>CAWAAR010000003.1:0-4686848 GCA_963780135.1 uncultured Clostridiaceae bacterium | reverse complement strand
CAAAGTGTAAGTTAAGTGGAAAAGGATGTGGGATTTCTAAGACAACTAGGATGTTGGCTCAGAAGCAGCCACTCATTCAAAGAGTGCGTAATAGCTCACTAGTCGAGAGATCCTGCGCCGAAGATGTCCGGGGCTAAAACTTACCACCGAAGCTATGGGCTCGAAAGAGCGGTAGAGGAGCTTCCTGTATGGATTGAAGTCGTACCGAAAGGAGCGGTGGACTGTACAGGAGTGAGTATGCTGGCATAAGTAGCGAGAAATAAGTGAGAATCTTATTGGTCGAAAACCTAAGGTTTCCTGAGGAAGGCTCGTCCGCTCAGGGTTAGTCGGGACCTAAGCCGAGGCCGAAAGGCGTAGGTGATGGACAATCGGTTGATATTCCGATACCGCCAACTGACGTTATTACAAATGGGATGACGCAGGAGGATAGGATGTGCACACTATTGGATGTGTGTCTAAGCATCTAGACAGATCAGACAGGCAAATCCGTCTGATTAATGTTGAGGTGTGATGGGGAGTGACTTTATGTCGCGAAGTATCTGATTCCACGCTGCCAAGAAAAGTCTCTATGGAGGATGTTGGCGCCCGTACCGCAAACCGACACAGGTAGGTGAGGAGAGAATCCTAAGACCATCGGAAGAATTGTTGTCAAGGAACTCGGCAAATTGACCCCGTAACTTCGGGAGAAGGGGTGCCTACGAAAGTAGGTCGCAGAGAATAGGCCCAAGCAACTGTTTAGCAAAAACACAGGTCTCTGCTAAAGCGAAAGCTGAAGTATAGGGGCTGACGCCTGCCCGGTGCTGGAAGGTTAAGGGGAATACTTAGCGTAAGCGAAGGTGTGAACTTAAGCCCCAGTAAACGGCGGCCGTAACTATAACGGTCCTAAGGTAGCGAAATTCCTTGTCGGGTAAGTTCCGACCCGCACGAATGGCGTAATGACTTGGGCACTGTCTCGACAACAAATCCGGCGAAATTGTAGTGCAAGTGAAGATGCTTGCTACCCGCGATTGGACGGAAAGACCCCGTAGAGCTTTACTGCAGCTTAGCATTGAGTTTCGATATTGTCTGTACAGGATAGGTGGGAGACTGCGAAACAGGGGCGTCAGCTTCTGTGGAGTCATCCTTGGGATACCACCCTGACAGTATTGGGATTCTAACTGGTGGCCATGAAACTGGTCACGGGACATTGTTAGGTGGGCAGTTTGACTGGGGCGGTCGCCTCCAAAAAAGTAACGGAGGCGCCCAAAGGTTCCCTCAGAACGGTTGGAAATCGTTCGAAGAGTGCAAAGGCAGAAGGGAGCCTGACTGCGACACAAACAAGTGGAGCAGGGACGAAAGTCGGGCTTAGTGATCCGGTGGTACCTCGTGGGAGGGCCATCGCTCAACGGATAAAAGCTACCTCGGGGATAACAGGCTGATCTCCCCCAAGAGTCCACATCGACGGGGAGGTTTGGCACCTCGATGTCGGCTCGTCGCATCCTGGGGCTGAAGTAGGTCCCAAGGGTTGGGCTGTTCGCCCATTAAAGCGGCACGCGAGCTGGGTTCAGAACGTCGTGAGACAGTTCGGTCCCTATCCGTCGCGGGCGTAGGAAATTTGAGAGGAGCTGTCCTTAGTACGAGAGGACCGGGATGGACTGACCTCTGGTGTACCAGTTGTTCCGCCAGGAGCATGGCTGGGTAGCTATGTCGGGACGGGATAAACGCTGAAAGCATCTAAGCGTGAAACCCACCTCAAGATTAGATTTCCCATAGCGTAAGCTAGTAAGACCCCTTGAAGAACACAAGGTTGATAGGTCAGAGGTGTAAGCATGGTAACATGTTCAGCTGACTGATACTAATAGGTCGAGGGCTTGACCAAATAAATTCACTGTGCAATTTTGAAAAGATAAAATCTTTTCTTAAAATTAAATAAGGTAAAATTGATAGAAGCGAACAGTACAAGGAAATGATTGAGCGAGGAACAGAGTTTATTAACGTAAATGAGTACCGCAGCGATTGAATTGACGCAGTAATGTGAAGCTTATAGCAATTTTAGTAATCTGGTGATTATGACATAAAGGCAACACCCGTTCCCATTTCGAACACGATGGTTAAGCTTTATAGTGCCGATGGTACTGCAGGGGCAGCTCTGTGGAAGAGTAGGTCGTCGCCAGGTAATTATAGAAACACTAAGCAAGTAAATTGCCTAGTGTTTTTTGTTTGCATTAAAACTTTTAAATATCTATGGGTATTTTTAAGAATAGATAAAACATTAAGAGTGTGAGTATTTCTCATTCTTTTTATACTTTAAAACACTTTATTATAGTTAAATGTGTTAAAATATATTAAAAGGTTAAAATTTTGATTAATAGATGTAAAAGTGATTTAAATATAGTAAAGTGGAGATAATTAAAATAAATTTATTAGGGAGTGAGTGTAATGCGTAAACTGTTAGCTGAACAAGTCTTTAAGCCTGGTTCTTTTCCAGAATATACATATGTATCAAGAAAATCACTAGATTTAAATGTAGATTATGAGTTAAGATTAAAACAAGCTTTAAAAATATCAGGTTGTTTAACATCAATAATAGGTCCTTCTAAAATGGGTAAAACAGTGTTATGTGAAAAAGTAATAGATTTAGATAACTTAATAGAAGTATCTGGTGGAGATTTTAATAGTGTTAGTGAGTTTTGGAGTATCATTGGAATTAAAGCTGGATTGCCACTTAGTGGAGAATATGGAGAAGTTCAAAGATTTGAGAGCAATTCTTCTCAAAAGAGAGTAATAAAACAGAAAAGTTTGTTTTAAATAAGGATAGAGTTATCAGCTACTTTAAAGAAAATGGGTTAGTTTTAGTATTAGATGATTTTCATTATGCACCAGAGCAAGTTCAGTTACATATTGCTCAACAATTAAAAGATGCAATAAGAAAAGAATTCAAAGCAATTGTTATATCACTGCCTCATAGAGCAGACGACGCAATAAGAAAAAATGCAGATTTAACTGGAAGGTTAAGTTTAATAAATATAGAACCTTGGAATATTAATGAATTAGAAGAAATTGCAACAAAAGGATTTAAAGAGTTAGCTATTTCAATAAAAATGGAAATAGCTAAAAATATAGCAATTGAAAGCTTGACATCACCCCAATTAATGCAATATATATGCTTGAGTATTTGTACTTTATTAGATTCTGATAGTGGTGAGTTAAAAGAAATACCAGATTCAATTTTAGAACAAGCTTATAGATTTACTACAGTTAACTTTGAATATAGGGATGTTATTAAGGTACTAAAAGAAGGTCCTAATACAAGAGGAAACCAAAGAAAGATCTATAAAACTAAAGATAATGAAGAGTTAGATGTATACGGATTGATAATAAAGGCAATAGCAGATAATCCACCATTAATGGGGTTAAGTTTAGACGACCTTAAAAATAGAATAGATAAGTTAATTATAGATATGGATGCAAAGCCAGATAAACCTAAAATTAAGGATTCATTGAAGCAATTACAAGGTATTATTGATGAAAAAGAAACCATTTATCAGGTTTTTGAATGGAAAGATAATATACTATACATATTAGATCCACTATTTCTATTCTACCTTAGATGGGGAACACATTAATTAAAATGGGGGAATAGATGTGAATTTAAAATTAGGAAAAGAAGAGGCTTTAGATAAGATTAATAACCAACTTGTGAAAATGCAAGAAACTAATGATACCAATTTAGTTAAAGGGTTATTAAAAGAAGCGGAGAAGCAATTGGAGAACATTGCAAAAGACAACAGTATAGTAACTGAATTTAAAATGCATACTGTATATCAAGAAAATGAATTTTCGGCAGTTAATACCAAGAAGAACATTTTAAAGGCTAAAGAGAATGCAATATATTTTTTCCAAAACATAATCAATGAAATAAAAAGTAATTCTAAGCAAGTAATAAACTCTAATGAATTTTCAGAAGAAATCGCACTCACTATTGTAAAGAGAATATTAAATAATTTTTATTGTCATATAGAGGCTATGTATGAGGATAAGGTACATGGAAGTGGGTATATAACAAGAGATAGTTTAGATAAAATAAAAATAGGTAACGAATATGATGTTCAAAGAATTCTTTATTCAATTATTAAACCCATTTTTCCAGAAGCAAGATTGGAAGTATGTGATGATACTGGATATGGAACAATTAGATATGATATAATCATTGAAAAATATAATGTGGTTATAGAAGTGAAGTGTTCAAGAGCATCTATGAGTGAGAGAATGTTAAGTGAAGAGTTGGGTTCAGATGCATTTCATTATAAGTATTCTAACATATTTTTCTTCATATATGATAAAGAAAAGATTGTAAAGAATAAAGTTACATTTGTTAATACTTATAATAGAATTTATAGTGATAAAAAGATAAATACTGTTATTATTCAGCCAGTTGTATTATGATTTAATATAAGCATAATAATAAATATAAATAGGAACTCTAATTAATGAGTTCTTTTTTATTTAGTAAGAATGTAAGTTTTATGTCTTTAGATATGAAATTATTGAGAAAATATTATGGATATATAAAGAAAACTGTTAATAAGTTGGGGTATAATACCATAATACTACAAAAACTTAGTCAGGTGTATCACTATGTTAAATGAGTAGTATATCAGAGAATACTTTAGTATTATTTGATTCAATTGCAGTTAAGATGTATTAGGTAGATTACTTATATATGTATACATGATAAGATACTACTTGTCGCTTGAAGGAGCAGCAAAAACAAAATAAATTACGGTTAGTACAATACAATGACGCGGGGTGGAGCAGTTGGTAGCTCGTCGGGCTCATAACCCGAAGGTCACAGGTTCAAGTCCTGTCCCCGCAACCAAAAGTATTGACAATAAATTAGTTTGCATAATGCTTTTTTAGTTTGATACTTAATGTCTTAGTGCTGAATTTTATAGCTGTTAACTTAGTAATAAATTACTGATTGACAAATAAAAACAAGCATGTTAAGATATAAAAGCTGTGAAAACACAGCAAGCTTAACAAAAACAAGAAATTAAAAAAGTTCTTGACAAGATTAAGCAAACATGGTAAGATATAAAAGTCGCTGAGATGCGGCAAGATCCTTGAAAATTAAACAGAGTGAAAGTAAGAAGACATTCTTATTTTAAATAAGCCAGTATAGTTAAACAAATGTTTAACGTCAATAATTTGAGTACAGATTAAACTTTAAAATTGAGAGTTTGATCCTGGCTCAGGACGAACGCTGGCGGCGTGCTTAACACATGCAAGTCGAGCGATGAAATCCCTTCGGGGATGGATTAGCGGCGGACGGGTGAGTAACACGTGGGCAACCTACCTCAAAGTGGGGGATAGCCTCCCGAAAGGGAGATTAATACCGCATAACATTAGTTTTTCACATGGAAAACTAATTAAAGGATTTATTCGCTTTGAGATGGGCCCGCGGCGCATTAGCTAGTTGGTGAGGTAACGGCTCACCAAGGCAACGATGCGTAGCCGACCTGAGAGGGTGATCGGCCACATTGGAACTGAGACACGGTCCAGACTCCTACGGGAGGCAGCAGTGGGGAATATTGCACAATGGGCGAAAGCCTGATGCAGCAACGCCGCGTGAGTGATGAAGGCCTTCGGGTTGTAAAGCTCTGTCTTTGGGGACGATAATGACGGTACCCAAGGAGGAAGCCACGGCTAACTACGTGCCAGCAGCCGCGGTAATACGTAGGTGGCAAGCGTTGTCCGGATTTACTGGGCGTAAAGGATGCGTAGGCGGATTTTTAAGTCAGATGTGAAATACCCGAGCTCAACTTGGGTGCTGCATTTGAAACTGGATATCTAGAGTGCGGGAGAGGAGAGTGGAATTCCTAGTGTAGCGGTGAAATGCGTAGAGATTAGGAAGAACACCAGTGGCGAAGGCGACTCTCTGGACCGTAACTGACGCTGAGGCATGAAAGCGTGGGTAGCAAACAGGATTAGATACCCTGGTAGTCCACGCCGTAAACGATGAATACTAGGTGTAGGAGGTATCGACTCCTTCTGTGCCGCAGCTAACGCAATAAGTATTCCGCCTGGGAAGTACGATCGCAAGATTAAAACTCAAAGGAATTGACGGGGGCCCGCACAAGCAGCGGAGCATGTGGTTTAATTCGAAGCAACGCGAAGAACCTTACCTAGACTTGACATCCCCTGAATTACTTGTAACAAAGGAAGTCCTTCGGGACAGGGAGACAGGTGGTGCATGGTTGTCGTCAGCTCGTGTCGTGAGATGTTAGGTTAAGTCCTGCAACGAGCGCAACCCTTATCATTAGTTGCTACCATTTAGTTGAGCACTCTAGTGAGACTGCCCGGGTTAACCGGGAGGAAGGTGGGGATGACGTCAAATCATCATGCCCCTTATGTCTAGGGCTACACACGTGCTACAATGGTGAGTACAGAAAGATGCAAGACCGTGAGGTGGAGCCAAACTTTTAAAACTCATCTCAGTTCGGATTGTAGGCTGAAACTCGCCTACATGAAGCTGGAGTTGCTAGTAATCGCGAATCAGCATGTCGCGGTGAATACGTTCCCGGGCCTTGTACACACCGCCCGTCACACCATGAGAGCTGGCAACACCCGAAGTCCGTGAGGTAACCGTAAGGAGCCAGCGGCCGAAGGTGGGGTTAGTGATTGGGGTGAAGTCGTAACAAGGTAGCCGTAGGAGAACCTGCGGCTGGATCACCTCCTTTCTAAGGAGTCGACGAAGTAGGTAATTCTACTTCGAAGGTTTTATTTAATAGCTCTGTTTAATTTTGAAGAATCTAATTCTTCAGTTGTCCTTTGAAAATTGCACAGTGAATATAACTTTTAATAAAAGTAAAGCTAAAGGTAATTAAATACCTTTGTAGAATAAAACTCTAAAGATTAATCTTAAGAGTAAGAAAATGGTCAAGCTACAAAGGGCGCATGGTGAATGCCTTGGCACCAGTAGCCGATGAAGGACGCGATAAGCTGCGATAAGCTTTGGGTAGGCGCAAATAGCCTGTGATCCAGAGATTTCCGAATGGGGAAACCCACAATACTAACGTATTGTACTGTAAACTGAATACATAGGTTTATGGGGGTAAACCCGGGGAACTGAAACATCTAAGTACCCGGAGGAAGAGAAAGAAACATCGATTTTCTAAGTAGCGGCGAGCGAAAGGGAAAGAGCCCAAACCAGGAACTTGTTCCTGGGGTTGAGGATAGACCATAAATACTGTGATTTTTTAATTGAAGAGAGCTGGAAGGCTCCGCCATAGAAGGTAACAGCCCTGTAAGTGAAAAGAAATAGCAGTCAGGTCTAATCCAGAGTACCACGAGACACGTGAAACCTTGTGGGAAGCAGGGAGGACCACCTCCCAAGGCTAAATACTAACTGGTGACCGATAGTGAAGCAGTACCGTGAGGGAAAGGTGAAAAGAACCCCGGAAGGGGAGTGAAATAGAACCTGAAACCGTGTGTCCACAACCGGTCGAAGCACTTTTACGTGCGACGACGTGCTTTTTGTAGAACGAGCCAGCGAGTTACGATATGTAGCAAGGTTAAGTACTTAAGGTATGGAGCCGAAGGGAAACCGAGTCTGAATAGGGCGAAAAGTTGCGTGTCGTAGACCCGAAACCGAGTGACCTATCCATGGCCAGGATGAAGCGGAAGTAAAATTCCGTGGAGGTCCGAACCACGTTGGTGTTGAAAAACCATGGGATGAGCTGTGGATAGCGGAGAAATTCCAATCGAACTCGGAGATAGCTGGTTCTCCTCGAAATAGCTTTAGGGCTAGCGTTGAGATTGAGTAGTGGAGGTAGAGCACTGAATGGGCTAGGGGCTGACAACAGTTACTGAACCCTATCAAACTCCGAATGCCATATACTTGTATCTCAGCAGTCAGACTACGAATGATAAGATCCGTGGTCAAAAGGGAAACAGCCCAGATCATCAGCTAAGGTCCCAAAGTGTAAGTTAAGTGGAAAAGGATGTGGGATTTCTAAGACAACTAGGATGTTGGCTCAGAAGCAGCCACTCATTCAAAGAGTGCGTAATAGCTCACTAGTCGAGAGATCCTGCGCCGAAGATGTCCGGGGCTAAAACTTACCACCGAAGCTATGGGCTCGAAAGAGCGGTAGAGGAGCTTCCTGTATGGATTGAAGTCGTACCGAAAGGAGCGGTGGACTGTACAGGAGTGAGTATGCTGGCATAAGTAGCGAGAAATAAGTGAGAATCTTATTGGTCGAAAACCTAAGGTTTCCTGAGGAAGGCTCGTCCGCTCAGGGTTAGTCGGGACCTAAGCCGAGGCCGAAAGGCGTAGGTGATGGACAATCGGTTGATATTCCGATACCGCCAATTGACGTTATTACAAATGGGATGACGCAGGAGGATAGGATGTGCACACTATTGGATGTGTGTCTAAGCATCTAGACAGATCAGACAGGCAAATCCGTCTGATTAATGTTGAGGTGTGATGGGGAGTGACTTTATGTCGCGAAGTATCTGATTCCACGCTGCCAAGAAAAGTCTCTATGGAGGATGTTGGCGCCCGTACCGCAAACCGACACAGGTAGGTGAGGAGAGAATCCTAAGACCATCGGAAGAATTGTTGTCAAGGAACTCGGCAAATTGACCCCGTAACTTCGGGAGAAGGGGTGCCTACGAAAGTAGGTCGCAGAGAATAGGCCCAAGCAACTGTTTAGCAAAAACACAGGTCTCTGCTAAAGCGAAAGCTGAAGTATAGGGGCTGACGCCTGCCCGGTGCTGGAAGGTTAAGGGGAATACTTAGCGTAAGTGAAGGTGTGAACTTAAGCCCCAGTAAACGGCGGCCGTAACTATAACGGTCCTAAGGTAGCGAAATTCCTTGTCGGGTAAGTTCCGACCCGCACGAATGGCGTAATGACTTGGGCACTGTCTCGACAACAAATCCGGCGAAATTGTAGTGCAAGTGAAGATGCTTGCTACCCGCGATTGGACGGAAAGACCCCGTAGAGCTTTACTGCAGCTTAGCATTGAGTTTCGATATTGTCTGTACAGGATAGGTGGGAGACTGCGAAACAGGGGCGTCAGCTTCTGTGGAGTCATCCTTGGGATACCACCCTGACAGTATTGGGATTCTAACCGGTGGCCATGAAACTGGTCACGGGACATTGTTAGGTGGGCAGTTTGACTGGGGCGGTCGCCTCCAAAAAAGTAACGGAGGCGCCCAAAGGTTCCCTCAGAACGGTTGGAAATCGTTCGAAGAGTGCAAAGGCAGAAGGGAGCCTGACTGCGACACAAACAAGTGGAGCAGGGACGAAAGTCGGGCTTAGTGATCCGGTGGTACCTCGTGGGAGGGCCATCGCTCAACGGATAAAAGCTACCTCGGGGATAACAGGCTGATCTCCCCCAAGAGTCCACATCGACGGGGAGGTTTGGCACCTCGATGTCGGCTCGTCGCATCCTGGGGCTGAAGTAGGTCCCAAGGGTTGGGCTGTTCGCCCATTAAAGCGGCACGCGAGCTGGGTTCAGAACGTCGTGAGACAGTTCGGTCCCTATCCGTCGCGGGCGTAGGAAATTTGAGAGGAGCTGTCCTTAGTACGAGAGGACCGGGATGGACTGACCTCTGGTGTACCAGTTGTTCCGCCAGGAGCATGGCTGGGTAGCTATGTCGGGACGGGATAAACGCTGAAAGCATCTAAGCGTGAAACCCACCTCAAGATTAGATTTCCCATAGCGTAAGCTAGTAAGACCCCTTGAAGAACACAAGGTTGATAGGTCAGAGGTGTAAGCATGGTAACATGTTCAGCTGACTGATACTAATAGGTCGAGGGCTTGACCAAATGAATTCACTGTGCAATTTTGAAAAGATAAAATCTTTTCTTAAAATTAAATAATATCTGGTGATTATGACATAAAGGCAACACCCGTTCCCATTTCGAACACGATGGTTAAGCTTTATAGTGCCGATGGTACTGCAGGGGCAGCTCTGTGGAAGAGTAGGTCGTCGCCAGGTTAGAATAAAAGCATTAAGTATAAACTTAGTGCTTTTTTATTTTACAAGAATTTTTGGATTTGTGTTGAATTTATGATTAATTCTTAAATTAACTCAAACTTTAATTTTACATTCACAAACACTCATTTTGTTCCATGTTTCTTTTGGCGTAACCCATAATCCTGTCCATTCTCCCCCATATGAAGCACATACTATAGGACATTTTACATTAGCATCATTTTTATCCTTAATAAATCCTGCCATAACGTTAATAAGCAATTCACTAGAACAGCTACTTTCTGTATCAAGTTCACAAATACAAATACTCATTTTATTAGGTACAACTGTAGTCCATTGTCCATTCCATTTTCCTGAATGTGCTGCACATGCTATAGGACATTTTGTTTCAGCATCCTTTTGATTCCTAATAGGTCCAACAGGAATGCTTATGTTATACTTTGACAATTGTAAATCATCTCCATAATAATTTATTATATTAACATTGTATATTATTTTAGTTTTATAGCAATGGTTAGTTTATGCTAAAATTATCCACCTTCCCTAATTATTATGATTTAGTTAACAAATACTTTTCTTTGGATTTATTTTCTCTATGTACTAATTTAAATACAATTAAACTATTTAAGTTTAATATGAATCACTTATATATTTGCTTCATAAGCTAACTATGAATCATATATTTTTGATTATAAGATGAAGTGTATTTATTAGTTTTTTAGTAAAGGAGGTTTATTAAAATGTCATGCCCTATAGGTTCACTAAATATCCCTGATGGTGTAACCAGTATTGGTAATTATGAGTTTTTAGACTGTACTGATATAACTAGCGTAACTATACCCAGCAGTGTAGTAAGTATTGGTGATTACGCATTTTGGAACTGCACTGGTATAACCAGCATAACTATATCAGAAGGTGTGGTAAGTATAGGTGGTTATGCATTTGGGGGATGCACTAACATAACTAGCGTAACTATACCAAGTAGCGTGCTAAGTATTGGTAGTTATGCATTTTCAGACTGTACTAACCTAACTTCAATAAATGTTAATTCTAATAATCCAAATTATTTTAGCAATCAGGGTGTTCTATACAACAAATCAAGAAAAAATTTAATATGTTGTCCCGCTGAAAAAACTGGCTCATTTACTATCCCAACAACTGTAACCCAAATTATCAATTTTGCATTTTCAGATTGTACTAACATAACTAACATAACTATACCCAGTAGTGTGGCAAGTATTGGGGATTATTCATTTTCAAACTGTGATAGCCTAACTTCAATAGTTGTTAATTCTAGTAACTCAAATTATTCCAGCTATGATGGCGTTTTATATAACAAATCAAGAGCAAATTTAATATGCTGTCCTGCTGGAAAAGCTGGCGCATTTACTATACCAAAAACTGTGACAAGCATTAGTAATTATGTGTTTTTTAATTGTGATAACCTAAGCAGTGTAAATATTCCAAGCAATGTGAAAAGTATTTGTAATCTTGCATTTTTAAAATGTACTGGTCTAACTTCAATAAATGTTGATGCCAACAATTCAAATTATTCCAGCTATGAGGGTGTTTTATATAACAAATCAAGAACAAATTTAATATACTATCCTGCTGGAAAAAGTGGCTCATTTACTATCCCAAGCAGTGTGGTAAGTATTGGTGATTCTGTGTTTTTAGATTGCATCAGCCTAACTAGCGTTATTATTCCGAGCAGTGTGAAAAACATTGATAATTCTGCATTTATGAATTGTAAAGACTTAGTTAAAGTCTATTTTTTTGGAGACAAGCCAACTGTAGGCATTAATGTATTTTATAAATCTCTTGTAAAAATTTATTATATTTATGGAAATAACTCATTTCCTAATCCTTGGGTGCTTGATTCAGGTTCTTACGAAACAATACCATGTTATAGCGTAACTTACAATGATAATGGAAGCACAAGCGGTACAGTACCAGTTGATGGAAATATATACCCACAGGAAGAAACTGTAACAATACTGGGCAATACTGGATATCTTGAAAAAGCAAATTATAACTTTATGGGGTGGAATACAAGTGCTGATGGGACTGGAAAAAACTATATGGCAAAAGAAGTCTTTCAAATGAAAGATGGAAATGTGATATTATATGCAAATTGGAGCGGGCAATTAATATTATCAAATACATTAATTACAATAACCTTAAACTAGGTTATAAATAGACAAAATAATATATCCTTCTTTTGGAAAGAAGCTAATAAAATCAATTATGTATGCATTTATGATGTAGCTTCATATATTAATTATAACTGAGAATATTGCAATTTCTTCTAGAGTTTTAATATAGATATGTTTTATTTAAAAGGAGGATTTTATTCATGAATTCAATGTCAAATAATTATGATGATTGCAATAATTATAAAGAAGAAAATAAACACTATTCCATGATTATACAAGGTAATTATCCTAACTTAACCATAATCTCTAAAGATGTAGCAGCAGGCACTACTTTTACTGTTAGTTCTTTTGTTTTAAATACTTCTTTCTTAAATAATCCATGCATTAAACTTGATTTTACAAGCAATGTATTTGCTGATAATTTTAATAGAGTTGTTAGCTTTCAAGTATTTAAGCTTTATAAAAATCAATTTAAATCAATCCCTGTTGGATCACAATGGAAACTTTCAGTAGCAGACTCAGTAGCTGCAACATTTTCCTTCTTTGTTTTTGATTGCGATGTTTGTAATAGTGAATACTGCATATATACAGTAGTAGCAACTGTATTGTAGTTAAGTCAAATGGATATAAAAAAGTATCTAACCATTAAAATGCTGTCTTATTAGAATATATGTGATTTTCCATGTTTGTTTTATAAGTTTTATCCCAATGTACCAAATGATTGGCTGCCTTGGAAATATCCTTATAAATTTCTACGCCGTAACCAGCTAGAATAGGGTGCCAAGGCCAGTTACTTCACGTACTAGATCAATATGACCTTTAGTAACCACGGTGTTTGTCAAGAGAGTTGTCGCATAGAATTTAAAAATTTTTATGCGATAACCTCTTTTTATTTTAGAGCATGTCGCTTTTAGATATATTTTTTCCTTTGGTATCTTCTGATAGACTCTTCTGCTTGTGCAAGATGGAAAGTATTCACTAGTATTCCTTACTTATTTTTAATCTTGAGTTTTTTTACATCCTTCTCTGTTATTAAAATAAATCAAAATATTCATTAAATGATAAAAGTCAATGGAGTATTTATGGATACTATTACAATTTAAAGTAAATTTAAGGTTGCAAGGGTATACTTCATAGTAGAAGTTAAAAACCACTATTTCGGTAAGGAGGAATACTTAATGCAGCAGTCTAAATATGATATTGAATGTGAAACATTGTCACCAGAACATGAATTTTATAAAGAATCTTATGTACTATTAGAAGGGGCAATTATTGAAGTTATTTCTAGATTGGATATTATTCGAAAATATAAAGTAGCACAACAATGTAAGGATCCTATTGAACACTGTAAGGCAAGAATTAAATCGGCTAAGAGCATGAAAGAAAAATTAAGGAGAAAAAATTTGCCTATTACGGTGGAGAGTGCTTTAAAGGAAATCCATGATGGAGCAGGAATCCGTGTTATTTGTCCATTTTTGGATGATATTTATTGGATTGTAAACATGATTAAAAATCAGCAAGATATTAAGATTATTAAGGAAAAGGATTATATTCACAGTCCTAAAGGCAACGGTTATCGTAGTTATCATATAATTTTGCAAGTGCCATTACATCTAGAAAACCGAATTGAAATGGTGTGCTGTGAGATTCAGATACGTACTATTGCTATGGATTGTTGGGCAAGTTTAGAACACCAGTTAAAATATAAGAAAAATCTTCCGAGTGAGAAGATGATTAGTGATGAATTAAAACGGTGTGCAGATGAAATTGCTTCAACAGATTTGAATTTGCAGACTATTTCCGATATGATAAAAGAAATACAATGTGAAGATGGAGAAGATAAATATGAGAATTTTACTTGCGGAAGATGAGAAGGAATTGTCAAATGCATTGGTGGCCATTTTAAAACATAACAACTACTCAGTGGATGCTGTGTATGATGGAGCAGATGCCTTAGAATATGGATTATCAGAGAATTATGATGTGCTTATTTTAGATATTATGATGCCCAAGATGAGCGGACTTGAAGTGTTAGAAAAATTAAGAAAAAGAGGAATACATACGCCGATTTTGATGCTTACTGCAAAGAGTGAGATTGAAGACCGAATTCTTGGATTGGATACAGGAGCAGACGATTATTTGAACAAACCTTTTGCTATGGGGGAATTGCTAGCTAGAATCCGTGCTATGACCAGACGAAAGTCTGAGTTTACACCAAACTTAATTAAAGTGGGAAATATTAGTCTTAATAAAGAAAATTATGAGTTATCAAATGAAAGATCTTCTCTAAGGCTTGGCAATAAGGAATTTCAGATGCTTGAGATGCTAATGAATAATCCAAAATGTTTGATTTCCACAGAACAGTTTATGGAACGAGTTTGGGGATATGATGCAGAAGCTGAAATAAATGTGGTATGGGTGTACATTTCTTATCTGCGCAAGAAACTTGCATCTTTAGATGCTAATGTAAAAATCAAGGCAGGGAGAGGTGTTGGCTATACATTGGAGGAGAGTAAATGATTAAAAAATTACAGAGAAAGTTTATTATGATTACAATGGCTTCACTGGCTTTGGTAGTGTTGATTCTCCTTGGTTCTATTAATGCGATTAATATTTATCAAATGGACAGTAAGGTGAATGGTGCCCTTAAAATTCTTTCGGAAAATCAGGGAAAGTTTCCACTGTATGAAAAAGGAAAACCGCCATCCAATGATCTGAATTTTGGCTTTCAAATGAATGAGGAAACCCAGTTTGAAACACGATATTTTGTAGTAAAAGTCAATAAAGACGGTAGTATTCGGGAGATTGATAGAAGCCATATTGCTGCTATTTCTTCGGAAGATGCAGCAGGATATGCGAGTAAAATACTAGTTGGCAATAAAAATAGCGGATATAAAGGGATCTATAAATATATAGTAGTACATAAATCAGATGGTTACATGCTTGTGTTTATGGACTGTAGAAGTCAGATTCAGATGGCTACTTTATTTTTATTAACTTCTTGCGCCGTTGCACTAATAAATCTTTTGCTTGTGTTTATTCTTGTATCTATTTTTTCTAAAAAAGCTATTAATCCTATCATTGAAAATATGGAGAAGCAAAAGCAATTTATTACGGATGCAGGACATGAGATTAAGACACCACTTGCCATTATTTCAGCTAATGCAGATGTACTGGAGTTGACTGGTGGTGAAAATGAATGGATTAGTAGCACTCGAAATCAGATTACCCGTCTTGACAAGCTTGTAAAAAATCTACTTACGCTTTCAAAGATGGATGAGGGCAATATTAAATTGATATTTACTGATTTTGATTTAAGTGATGCAGTTTTTGAAACAACAGGTCCATTTGGCACCATTGCAGAGACACATAATAAAAAGTTTATAATGGATATTAAGCCAGGACTGAAATTCCATGGAGATGAGGATAGTATCCATCAGCTAGTCTCTACTCTTGTGGACAATGCTATTAAGTATTCTAATGAGGAAGGAACCATCAAAATTTCTTTGTCTGCTGCAAAGAGAGGAGCAAAGCTAGAAGTATATAATACAACGGATACTATTGATAAAGAAAATTTAGACAAGTTATTTGATAGGTTTTATCGTGCGGACTCCTCAAGAGCTAGAGAAACTGGTGGGTACGGAATTGGACTGTCCATTGCCAACTCTATTGTACAGGCTCATCATGGAAAGATTTCGGTGAAGAGTGATGATGGAAAATCCATTTGTTTTACTATTCTAATCTAATTTTGATGTGTGAATAATGGTTTCATACAAACATAAAAAGCTCTATCCGGTATTTATAAATTCAGAAAATTCGAAAATATTATCTATATTAGTCTTGTATTAGGATTTTATGATTTGGTATAATTGATGATATAAAGAATAATTTTTATTTTATAACAAATATGTAATCAAAATACATAGATTAGATGATAGATTTCTGGATTAATGAATATAAAAAGGATGTGGAGGATTATGTTTAGTAAAACAAAATTGAAAAATATTGATACCACTAGAAAAAGAGGGTCATTAAGATTGTTAATTAGTATTTCATTTATTGTTCTTATGACTATTACCATAAGCATCATAACATATATTACATTTTCAAATTGGAAAACATCCATAGATAATACTATTACAAAAATGGAGAATGATTCAAGTGAAGATGTTTCTAAAGAAATTGAAACATTATTTACTGTTCCTATATACAACAATGAAATAAACCATGTTTTAATTCAAAATGGAATTATAGATATGCAAAATAAGAAACAAAGGGATGCTTATTTTGCAGGAGTAGTTAAATCAAGCAACGAGGAAATTTACAGTTTTAGTTTTGGCACAGAAAGTGGAGAATATTATGGAGCACGAAAAAATGAAAAAAATGAAATAGAGCTATATAGAAGCGATAGTGGAACTAATGGACACTCCATGTATTATAGTATAAATAAAGATTTATCTGAGGGAAGTCTTGTTAAAGATTACGGTGAATTTGATCCTCGAACAAGAGATTGGTATATAATGGCTAAGAAAAAAGGAACTCCTGTGTTCTCAAGCATTTATAAGCATTTTGTAAAAGATGATTTAGCACTATCTGCGGCGTATCCTATTTACAATGAAAATGGAACTCTTAAAGGGGTAATGGGTACACATATAACTATTTCACGATTAAATGCATTTTTGAAAAAAATTGCAAAAAATAATTCGTCAATAACATACATCGTTGAGAAAAATTCAGGATGTTTAGTTGCAAATTCATTGGACAAGCTTAATTTTCACACTGTTTCAAATGATAATATTAAAAGAACTCTAATTGGAGAAATTGGAAACAAGCCAATTACAGAAGCTTATGAAAACTATAAAAATACTTCAAAAAATAGTTTCGTTTCAAAAATAGATAAGGAAAAGTTTCATATAAAAGTATTTGAATATGAAAAACAAGGTTTAGATTGGCTAGTTATAACATCTGTTCCTGAAAGTATGTTTACTAAAGAAATAAAAAGTAATATTAATACTTCTATATTATTAGCAATTATTGCTCTTATCTTAGCTATTATAATTCATATAAAAAGCACAGAATTTATTCTTAAACCAATTGATGATTTGATAAGTACTGCAGATAAGTTTTCAAAAGGAGACTTGTCAGAGAGAGCTAAAATTTTCGGAAATGACGAAATAGCTGGATTATCTAAGGCTTTTAATCGTATGGCAGAGGAACTAAATTCGCTAATAGATAATTTGGAGGAAAAAGTAACAGATAGGACTAATGAGTTAATTGTTGCAAAGGAAATAGCAGAAGAGGCTAATATGGCAAAAAGTCAATTTTTGGCCAACATGAGTCATGAAATAAGAACACCTATGAATGGAATTGTTGGATTTTTAGATCTTCTTGAAGGTACTGAATTAAATAGTTCTCAGAAAGAATATATTGAAATAATTAAAATTTCTACAGATACTTTACTTTCAGTTATTAACGATATACTTGATATTTCAAAAATTGAAGCTGGAAGAATGGAAATTGAGAGGATACCTTTTGATATACGTTCTATGATAGAGACTACTATATTCCTTTATGATGCTAAGGCAAGAGAAAAAGGTCTTGAGATTAATATGCTTATAAGTTCGTCTATTCCTAACTTTGTTATAGGTGATCCAACAAAAATAAGACAAGTTATAAGCAATTTAGTAAGTAATGCAGTAAAGTTTACTGATAAGGGGGAGGTATTTATCGAAGTTTCATTGATAAAAGAAACGGATAAAGATACGGAAATTTCATTTGCAATAAGAGATACTGGAATAGGTATGACAGATATGGAAATGACTAAAATTTTTAAAAACTTTAGTCAAGCTGATTCCTCTTCCACTCGAAAATATGGTGGCACTGGTTTAGGTCTTGTAATCTGCAAGAGACTTGTTGAAATGATGGACGGGTCAATAGGATTAATAAGTGAAAAGGGTAAAGGTAGTATTTTTAATTTCAATTTAACACTGGATAAGTCAAAAGATTCAGTGATTCCAAATATGCCTGATTACTCTATGTTTAAAGGCAAAAGAATATTAGTTATAGATGATTATGAGATGAACCGTTATATAGCAAAAGTATATCTTGAAGAAGTTGGTTGCGTGGTAAGTGAAGCGGAAAGCCCAAAAGCTGCGTTAAGCAAATTGGAAAGTTCTGAAGGCATATATAATGTAATTTTACTTGACTATCAAATGACCTGGATTACAGGTTTTGAGTTAGCAACAATTATAAAAAGTAATGATTCTTTAAAGGATATTCCACTTATACTTTTAACATCAGTAAACACAAATTCAGAAGCAAAAAAGGCAAAAGAAAAAGGATTTGCAGGGTATATTTCAAAGCCTTATAAGAGAAGCGATCTGCTTGATTGTGTTGCAATGGTTCTAGAAGGAAGTAATTCAGAAAAAGATTGTGATCATGTTTTTATTACCAAACACACTTCAGTAGAAGCTAAATATAACAATAAGTTGAAGATATTGTTAGTTGAAGATAATGATATAAATAGAAAGTTTTTTATTAATCTTGTGAAACAAAAGGGATTCAACTGCGATATTGCAACTCATGGTCAAGAAGCTTTAAAAACATTAGAAAATAAAGACTATGATATTATCTTTATGGACTGTCAAATGCCTGTGATGGATGGTTATGAAGCAACAAGAAAGATACGTGAATTAGAAGGTGATAAAAAACATACACCAATTATAGCTATGACAGCTTATTCCATGAAAGGTGATGATAACAAGTGCCTAGAAGCTGGAATGGACGATTACCTGGCTAAACCTTTTAATTTAGAGCAGGTTCTTCATATTATGGAAAAGTATATAAAAGTTGTAAGTGATGATAACAATGAAAAGGAGGAAAATTCTTATTTTAATGAAACTGTGAGTATTCTTATGGAGCAATCTGGATTTGATAGAGAGCTTGCTGAAGAATTGTTGGATGAATTTTGTAAACATGCAAAGAAGCTTCTGATTAATATTAGAGAAAACATAGCCAAAAATAATTTTAATGAGTGCGCTAAACTTTTGCATCAGTTAAAAGGTTCTGCTGGTAGTGTAAGAGCTAATGATGTATCTAAAAGTGCATTGGAAGCTGAAGAAGTAGCAAAAAATGCTAATGTTGAGTTGCTAATTTCAATATTAGATAAAACAGAAAAACTATTAGCTAAGCTATCAAAATGATTATACGATGTGAATATATTTAAAATTGATAGTGGTTTGGATGTAGATAAGAGGTTCTTAAATGAAATATTTTATTTTCTTAATTTAAGATAAAGTTTATATTTTGTTTATATTTAGTTTATAAAAAACAGATATATTTTCTTTAAAATAAAAGTATAAAGGGAATGTATCTGTTTTTATACGATCGCTACCATTGCTAACACCACCATCTTCTATCAAAGTGGGGGATAAGCACTGCTATGCGCCTGGATAAGTTCTTCTAAGGTTCAGCTGGAGAAAGCCATCCTTATAAGCAAACTCCATCTGAACCTAAGAATCACTTGATAAAAGTTTTTTAAATTACTCAGATTATAAATAAGTTGAAATGTAAAAAAATTATAAAAGTCATCATCAGAAGAATATAAAAGCAAAGTATGATATGATAAATTTATACAAAATATAGAGAAATGGGGAATGATATTTATGATTAAAAAGTTATTTGCTACATTTATTGTTTTTGCATTAATATTTTTAAGTAGTAATGTAAAAGCTGATTCAACAGAAGTTAAAAGATTATGGGGAAATGACAGATATAAAACTTGTTCAGAAATAGTTAATGAAGGCTGGCAAAGTTCAGAGTGTGCTGTTATAGTTAATGGAGAAAATTTTCCAGATGCATTAAGTGCATCTGTTTTAGCGAAAAAGTATAGTGCACCAATACTTTTAACTGAAAAAGATAAATTAAATGATGCTGCTTATTATCAAATAAATAGATTAAAGGTAAAAAAGGTTTTTATAGTAGGTGGTAGTGGTGTAATAAATCAAACCATAGAAGATAAGCTTCATGGAATGAAAATAAGTACGGAAAGATACTATGGCTTAGATAGAACTGCAACATCTATAGCTGTTGCAAAGCAGATAGGAACGACTAATGGAATAATTCTAACTACAGATAGTGATTATACAGATGCTCTTTCGGTAGCGCCTATAGCATCTAAACTTCAAATACCTATTATATTAATACCTAAGGATTCGATTCCATCTTCTGTAAGTGACTTTATAAAGGATAAAAACATACCTAAAACTTATGTATTAGGTGGACAAGATATAATTAATGATAATGTAACATCTAAATTTCCTAATGTTCAAAGAATAAATGGAGAAAACAAATATGAAAGAAATATAAATATAATAAATGCTTTTTCAGACAAATTTAATTTTGAAAGTTCTTGTTTAGCTTATTCTGAAGATTTTGCAGATGCTTTAAGTGCATCCGCATTTGCGTCTTTAAATGGTAATCCTATATTTTTAATAGGGGACAATCTGTTACCAGTTACAAAAAATTTTATAGCTAATAAAAATTTCAATAAAATGTATGTTATTGGTGGAACAGCAGGAATTAAGGAAAGTATTTTAAGTTCTATAAAAGAAGATTATACTAGTGACAATACGTCATCAGGTAATCAAAGTACTTCTCAATATATAAATGGATTTGATTGTTCTTCTGCTTATTCTTTATCAAAATATAAAGAACTTAAACAAGCAGGATATTCATTTGTTTGTAGGTATTATTGTTCAAATGATGCAAGTAGAAGCTGGAAAAATTGTTTAACAGCACAGGAAGCAAAGGATATTAGTAATGCTGGGTTGGGAATTGTAGCGGTATATGAAGATGGTGGACGTAAACCAGAATATTTTAACTATAATCAAGGTAAAAGCGATTGTTTAGCAGCTATTAACTTAGCAAAAGCAGTTGGACAAACTCCAGGTACATCAATTTATTTTGCTGTAGATTATGATACAACTATTAATAATGATTTTACTGGAATTGATGCATATTTTAATGCTATTAAGGAGCAAATGAGTGCTAACGGCAATACTTGGAAAATAGGAGTATATGGTTCAAACACTGTGGTAACTCATGTTGGTAGTAATTTAGGACAAGGTACATATTTGTGGCAGACTTATGCTTGGAGTGGGGGACAAAAGAACCCAAATTATAATATTTATCAATATAGTAATGATGTTAAAGCATGTGGGATAGATATTGATAAAGATATGGGCAATAGTTCTAATGGTTATGATGTTGGAGCGTTTACTATGAATGGCAAATAGCTCTTCAAAAGGACAAGGTTCTACTAAATAGCCTAACACTAAAACAGGAACAGTTACTTGAGCTACTTTAAATATTTAAAATGGAGCCAGATTACAATATAATAAGGACCGTATTGGAGAAAATCCAATACGGTTTTTTTGAAAGATTTCTATAATGATAAATATTAGTATATTTTTACAAAACTCATAATTAAGTATAATCCTAGTTTAGGTTAATTAAGGTTGAAATAAATTAGCCTTAATTAGTCGTGTGCGAATTTGAGAACCTATAAAAGTAGCAATTAAAATTTTAACAAGGTCTCCAGGTATAAAAGGAATTACACCTGCAGCAAGTGCGGAACCTGCTGATATATGAGCCTGATATGATAACCAGATAGTACCAAAAACATAACACACAGCGGTACCTAGTACCATACCTAGAAAGCATAAATACCATTTATCGAAAAAAGTATCAATGAAAAAACCTGCAATTAGTGACATAAAGAAAAATCCGATAATATATCCGCCAGTTGGTCCGAAAAGTTTAGGTGGACCTCCAGTAAAACCAGAGAATACGGGAACGCCAACAAAACCGATTAACATATATATTATATAACTGATACTGCCTTTTTTCATGCCAAGTGTGTAAAGCACAAAATAAATTGCTAAGTTTGTAAAGGAAATTGGTACAACACCAATAGGGATTGATAAAGGTCCAAGAATACAGATTACTGCAGCCATGACTCCGATAATTGACATTTGATAAACATTAGATTTCTTTTCCATAATTTTCTCTCCATTTCAACTTGGTTAACAGATAAATGTTACTTTGAGATATCAAAGCCTAAATTAGTTAACATTTTGTATCTTGTGTATTATTATTATCTACAGTGGTTGACATATAACAAGTGATTGTAAACAAAACATCATAAGATTGACTAAAACTATATGAATGTCTCATATTTATTATAAATTATCAAAAACAATGCTTGTCACATATTATGAAGTATATATGAACAGAAAGGTATTGTCAACTGTTTTTATAATGATAGTTGACAATGATGCTTTAGTAAAAATAGATTACTTATGAAGATAGGTAATGTGATGTATTCCTTACTAATGTACGTGAGATATTTCAGTGTAGAGTTTATTGTAGAATTCTATATTGAGAGATATAAGGCATGTGGAGTGCGTGGTTTTGATATATAAAAGATAATAAAAATCTCTTTATTTTCGCAGGAATTTTTTAGAAAAGCCAGAAAGATTTCATTTATCAGATGGCTACCATCCGTAACACTCACACCTTCTTTAAGTGGGAGATATTAGAACTCTTGAGCTTCAGCGATTTAGAGTTCTTATGCTGTGCATAACGGCTGATACGCCTATGGATAAGTTTTTCTTAGACTCAGATGGAGAGAGGTATTCCTCGTAAGCAAACTCCACCTAAGTCTAAGAATCACTTGATTAGATTGTGTTTATCAAGAGAGTTATCCCATAGAGTTTAAAAAATCTTGTGCGATAACCTCTTTGTATTTTAGAGTATATAAACTGTTTTAGAGATGGGGATGCTTTTTCTAGATATATTTCTTTCTTTGGTATCTTCTGATAGATTCTCCTGCTTGTGCAAGATGAAAAGCGTTAACTAGTATTCCTTCTTTATTTTTAATCTTGAGTTTTTTAACATCAAAAAATGGAAAAGAGTCTTTAACTAATCCATCTACAATAGATTCAAAGTAGCAAGATATTACCTCTGTACATTCTTTATTAAGTTGAACACTATACCTATTATAATCAGGCCAATCCAGAAAATAAGGTATAAAATATTTAAAATCAAAACCATCCAAGAATTTTTTACAATCGTCCCTGTTATCAAAATAAATTAAACTGTTCATTATTTATCATCCACCTTTTGTGTAGATTTAGAATTTTCTAATTCATTGACTATATTATACTAAGTACTTATGCTGCTTACAATACATATAGTAGTACAATATAATAAAAATGAGTTTTTTGCACAGTAGGATGATGTGTTATTACAGTGCTATACCATTAAATAACTGAACTTTTGCATCTTGCTTATATTATAAGATAGTTAAGGGGTAAGTAGGTTTTTAAGTGATTCCTTCTCATAATTAATCTCTGAACAAGTTCTTATGCCTAACCTTCTAAACAGAGGCACTGGAGGACACCAACCTTGAAGAGCATGTTGTAATAGAAATCCTCCTACTATTCCCGAAACAGAAAACCACTTTTTATTTACTGTAAATCCAAGTATGGTACTTAAAATTACAATAGATGATGCATTAGTTTCAAGTAGTCTTTCAATATCCCATTCTTTATTAAGAGCTTTTATTCTACATATAATTTCTTTATTTTCTCTACCAGTATACTTGGCAATATTTTCTAAAGTCTCGTTTTTAATTTTATCATTAACATCTTTATTGGTATGTAATTCTACTCTTTCTGTAGTAGCTGGAAAATTAAAGATCATAAAATACCTCCTAATGATTCATATTTTTATAATAACTAATTATAGTTATTATGTACAAAAATAAAATAATCATTACAACAATAACTGTAGAGCAAGCTCAATTGCAATTAGCTAATTTGAAACACTATTTTTAAATTTTTTACGATTTTTATGCTTATACATTAATTTATCTACATGACTAATGTATTCATTAGCATCCATAGGTTTATCAAAATTATAAAGTTCATAACCATAGCTAAAACTTAACTTATAGGGTGCATTTGAAGACTTATTGTAACTAGCTAAAGAGTCAGAAACATTACTCATTATTGATTCTACTTCTCTCGAACTATTTACGTTGAGAAATAAAATAAACTCATCTCCACCATAACGAGTAATAAAATCTTCATTTTTCAATATGTTTTTAATAATAAATACTAAGTTTATTAGAGCATGATCTCCTTCGTTATGGCCAAAGGTATCATTTATTTTCTTGAAATCATCAAGATCAATAAAGGCTATTGAAAAATTTTTTGTTTTTTTTGTTTAATCCTATCATTTAAATAATTGTAAAATTTCTCTCGGGTCCATGCTCCAGTTAAATGATCCACATGAATCATTTGCTGTTGTAGATATAAATAAAGAATAATTAAAGAAAAGGAGATTGAGCTCCACATCAGTAAAAAGCCATAAAATATTAATTGAATTAAACTGGCTAATGATGGGAATACTCCAAATAAAAACAGAGGTAAAAACTCTATTCTATTTAGTTTCTTTCTATTATTATAAATCAATATAAAGCCACAGAATAAATAAAAATATGATATAACAGCAGAAATAAAAAACAATAATCCTCTCTGGTACACATTATATCTGTTAATATAAAAAACCAGTTTAAAAAATGGACTGAGTAGTACCAGAAGAGTATTTATTACTATAGGTACTAAAAGTAAAATATTATTTTTCCAAGTATAATCTGTATTTTTATTTATCCACAATTTAGCAAACACATACCATTGATATGTAACTAATGGTGCTAATACATATAAAAGAACATGAAGCATAGTGCTTATAGGTATTAGCCAAGTATATGGTTGTCTATTTATTATACATGTTAAGGTTTCAGTAATTAATTGAATAGTATTTAGTGTAAAAATAGCAACAAAAGCTTTGTTTTTTCTTTCTTTTTTATCAAGACGATTTGATATATTTTTTAAAAATATAATTGATACAATTATTGCAACAATATTGTTATCTATTCTCAAAGCTAAATCCAATTTAGTTCCACTCCAAATAATAAAATTTACATATTTTGGTGTTCTACGATAAAGTATGTATCTTTTCATTTTAACATATTTTTGAAAGTGTTTCATAGAAAAAACATTAATAAATGCTCTAAGTTTAACATTTGTGATACAATATAAGAACTAAGAAATTAAAAAAAGGTAGGAGCAAATATGGATAAAGAAATAGTATCAAATAACACAGAACTTCAAGGATTAACTGCATCTGAAATTTGGGAAAGGCTATATAAAAAGGAACTTAATTGCAAGAAGAACATCCTAGAATATATTGATATAACAATGGTGCTTAAAAAGGAAAATGTAGAAGAAGAACAGATTAAAGATACATATAATTATATTTATGAGCATATAGAGAGTTTAAAGGATTCAATAAAACCAAACACAATGATGTATCTAAAGAATAATCTAAAATCGCAGCTTGGAAAGTATGTTAAAGAAAAGGATCCAAAGCCAGTGAGTACCTTTATAGAGTTTTTTAAGGAGGCATACCCTAAAAATAATAGAAGAAAAGACTTTACTTGGGTTTTAATGGATATAAATAATATATCAGAGGAGCAGATATGGACTACTTTAACTTATATTAATAGAGAATGTCTAAGTAGAAAGCTTATTCTGAATTCGTATCAAAAAAAAGATATACTAGAAATGATTCAAAAGTTACTTAGTAAGAACAATATTAAGTATATAAACAACCTTAGAAGTCTTAAACACTTAACAGGTATACTAAATATAAGTATTGTAAGTGTTGGCAAAGTGTTTAAGGTAAGACATATATAGTATTTCTTCAATACTTCAAAGAAGGCTTGTGCATTTGCTGAATGTAGTATTTATTAAGAAAATACATTAAGGGAAGCCAAAATGGACTTCTCTTAAAAATTTTTTGCTTAAATTAAAAAGAAGGGTATGTTTTTATATCAAGAAATTTCTGAAAATAAAGGATACTAAGCTTTTATGTAGAAATTATATTAAGAGGGGATGTGGAATTTATGAATAAGTATAATATACCGCTAGGGACTTTAGTTGAGGTAGAACATATTGGATCAGAAGCGGATAAAAAGAATCATGGAGTAAGGCTTTATGTTGTGGCATATCATAAAGATGCAAAAGGAACACCTGTATATTCATTAGGGTTAAAAGGAGAAACTAATGCTTTAAAAATGTATAATGGATATTATGAGGAAAATTTAAAAGTTATTGATAAAATATCTGTTGAGTTAACTAAGGATGAAATAAATGATATAGTTCAGTGGGGAAATACTTGTGAAGAAGAAGGTTGGCTAATTGATAAGGAAGTAAGCCTAAAAGATAGGTTAAGCAAAATTATTTAATGGATATAAGGCTTAAATCTAGGATACATATCTTTAAGCGAATATATAGAAATTGTTATAGATTTTAGCACTTAAAAAATAGAATCAATATTAGGACATGATAAAAAACATCTGCTTTCATGAAAAAGCAGGTGTTTTTTATTATGGTTAATATATGATATAAAGCATAAACTATGTTAGAATTTCATTAAAGGTTCAATGTTTTTCTGAAAGGACTAAAATATTATATAGAGGTGATTTTTGTGAGTTTACAAGGTTTCTATTTGATGCCCCATCCTCCAATTGTAATCCCAGAGGTAGGAAAAGGCGAAGAAGAAAAGATTAGTGATACCAGTAACAGTTTGCACATTTTGGGAAAGGAAATTGCTAAAAAATCCCCTAAGACCATTATCCTTATAACTCCTCATGGCACTATGTTTCAAGATGCTATTGCACTTAGTTATGAGGATGAAATTTCTGGAGACCTAAAAGATTTTGGTGTTTCAAATGTTTATATGAAGCTTCCAATAAATAAAGCCCTTACTAATAAATTATATGAACTATCCTACAAAGATGGTATATCTGTTGTGATGGCCACAAACTCTCTTTTAAATAAATATAATACTTCCCTATTTTTAGATCATGGAGCTATGATTCCGTTATATTTTATCAATAAATATTATAAGGATTACAAGCTTGTACACATTACTTATGCTGCCTTAAATGACATTGATTTATATAAATTTGGTATTAATATTAATAAAGCAGTAGAAGATTTAAAGGAAAATGCTATTGTTATAGCCAGTGGAGATTTGTCTCATAAGTTAAAGGAAGAAGGTCCTTATGGGTATAGTCCTTTTGGTAAAAAGTTTGATACAGAATTTCTTGAACTTTTACAAAAAGGAGATGTAAAAGGTGTTTTTAGCATGGATGAAGAGATAATATGTAATGCTGGAGAGTGTGGAAGACGTTCCACCAACATTTTACTTGGTACATTAGAAGATAAGAAATTTAATGGTGAACTTTTAAGCTATGAAGGTACTTTTGGAGTAGGATATGGAGTAATGCAGTTCAATATTATTTCTAAGGATACTGCTAAGTTAGAGCAATTAGAAGCAATTCGCAGCGATGCTTATGAAAAAAGAAAAAATGAAAGTGATGCCTATGTGACTCTTGCTAGAGAAAGTCTTACTCAGTACTTAAACACAGGAAAAGGCATTGATAAGATGCCTGATTACGTAACAGAGGAAATGAAAAATACTAAAAGAGGAGTTTTTGTGTCTCTAAAAAAACATGGAGATTTGAGAGGATGTATTGGAACTATATTCCCTACAACAAGTAGCATTGCAGAAGAGATTATACGAAATGCTATTGAAGCGGGACTTAATGATCCTAGGTTTAACGAAGTAGAACAAGAGGAACTTTTTGATATTATTTTTTCAGTGGATGTTTTAACAGAACCTGAGACTTCTTCTAAAGAAGAGTTAAATCCAAAGGAATATGGAGTAATTGTAAGGAGTAAAGGTAAAACAGGACTTTTACTTCCAGATTTAGAAGGGGTAAATACAGTGGAAGAGCAGTTGTCAATTGCCTTGAAAAAAGCAGGAATAGAACCTTATGAACAATATACAATACAAAAGTTTAAAGTAATAAGGCACAGGGAAGCGTAATAATATGAAAATACAAGCAAGATTTTATGAAAAATGTAAAGACAAAATTCACTGCTTTTTATGTCCACATAATTGTGTCATTGAACATGGGCATTTTGGAAAATGTAATGTGAGAACCAATGAAAATGGAAAACTTTTTACTATAAATTATGGAGAAATTACTTCTGCTTCCTTAGATCCTATAGAAAAAAAGCCTCTTCACTATTTTAAACCTTCTAGTAAAATTTTTTCGGTAGGGAGTTTTGGCTGCAACTTTACTTGTAGTTTTTGCCAAAATTACAGTATTTCTCAATTTGTAACTAAAAGTGAATTTATACCTAAAAAAAATTTGGTGGAGACTATAATAAATACAAAAGATAATATAGGGGTGGCATTTACCTATAATGAGCCAAGTATTTGGTATGAATACGTGTATGATTGTGCTAAACTTTTAAAAGAAACAGATCCTAATGCAGCAGTAGTACTTGTTACCAATGGATATATTAGTGAGGAACCTTTAAAAGAACTCCTTCCCTATGTAGATGCTATGAATATTGATTTAAAAAGCTTTAATGCTACATACTATAAAGGCCTTTGTGGAGGGAGTTTACAGCCTGTGTTAAAAACTATTGAAATAGCTGCAAAAGCATGTCATGTGGAGATAACCACATTATTAGTTAGCAGAGAAAATGATAGCTTAGAAGAAGTAGAAGAAATTGCAAAGTTTATAAATTCTATAAATAGTGAGATTCCTTTACATCTTTCAAGGTATTTTCCTAGATACAAACTCGAAAATTTCCCTACAGATATAAGTTTTATGAGAAAAGCAGAGGAAGTTGCAGGAAAATATTTAAGTAAGGTAGTTTTAGGAAATATATAATATAAGTTATAGTATATTTCACTCACTACTGTTACCAAACTCAATCACCTACTTGTGAAAATTGGAATAATAGCCATATTAATTCAAGTAGATTAGTAGCTCGTTTAGATAATACAATATCATTGAATAAAAAATACGGATTTAGCGGGATAGGAGTAAGGTAAAAACTAGGTGAAATGAGTAATGGTGCATATAAAGTGGCTATTTAGAGAAATTTGTTAATTTAATAATTTATAAGATAAAATGAATCGGTTGAAGTGAAAGTAAATCACTCTGATCGATTTATTTTTTTATTTCATCACTATTATTACTTCATAGAGATTATAGTGAATTAATTAAAAAGGAAAAAATAGTAACGTTTCATATTTCAACACATATAATGCTGGTATATAGAAAACAATAGATGTATTAGTTATATTATCGTTGAAATACATAAGAATTAATTGACTGAACATAGATAATTGTCTATAATATACATATAGATGGTTATCTATATAAGAGGTGAAGTAATGGATAAAAACTATGAAATTAATGCTAAAATATTTAAAGCTTTATCAGATCCAAGTAGGCTAAAAATTCTTGATATATTGTCCTGTGGTGAAAAATGTGCTTGTGATATATTAGAAAATTTTAATTTTACACAACCAACACTATCCCATCATATGAAAGTATTAATGGAATGTGGTCTTATAAAACATAGAAAAGAAGGTTTATGGAGTTACTATTGTTTAGATAATAATTCAAATAAATTAGTGCTGTTTTTAATGAATATTTTGACTGATACAGATGATTGTATTTGCAAAGAAAAAAATAAATGTAATTGTTAAAGAGAATAACAAAAATATTAATTTGATTAAAGGAGAGATAAGTTATGAAAAAAATGATTATTTTTGAACCAGCTATGTGTTGTTCAACAGGTTTATGTGGACCAGGTGTTGATCCAGAACTATTAAGGATATCTACAATAATAAACAATTTAGAGAGAAAAGGTATTGTAGTTCAAAGGCATAATTTAGCAAGTAATCCGCAAGCCTTTGTTGACAACAAAGTTATTAATGAAATTTTAAATAGTGATGGAATAGATGTATTACCTATTACTATGGTTGATAATGCTGTAGTAAAAACAAAATCATATGCAACTAATGAAGAGTTTGGCAAGTTTCTTGATATATCAGAAGATTATTTAAAGACTGGTTTTAAAATCAAGAATAAGATTAAGTCTAAAGATTGTGACTGTAAAGGCGGATGTTGTTAACTAAAGAAAGGAAGGATAGCTATGATAAAGACTTTTAGCTTAGATAATATAGATTTAACTAAGTATCTGTTTTTTACTGGTAAAGGCGGTGTAGGAAAAACGTCAGCAGCATGTGCAACTGCGGTAAGCTTAGCAGACCAAGGTAAGAAAATAATGCTTATAAGCACAGATCCAGCTTCAAATTTACAGGATGTATTTAATACAGAGTTAAATAATAAAGGAGTTGCTATTAAGGAAGTTCCAAACTTGATAGTGGCAAATTTTGAGCCTGAAGAGGCTGCTAGAGAATATAAAGAAAGCGTTGTTGGACCATATATAGGAAAGCTTCCAGATGTAGTAATAAAAAATATGGAGGAACAGCTTTCAGGATCCTGTACTGTAGAAATTGCAGCTTTTAATGAGTTTTCTAATTTTATAACTGATGAGAAAGCAGAAAAAGAATTTGATCATATTATATTTGATACTGCGCCAACAGGGCATACATTAAGAATGCTGCAGCTTCCATCAGCTTGGAGTAATTTTATAAGTGAAAGTACTCATGGAGCATCTTGTTTAGGTCAATTGGCAGGACTTGAAAGTAAAAAGGGAGTCTATAAAAATGCTATAAAAACTTTATCAAGTAAAGAAAAAACTACGCTTATACTTGTGGCGAGACCAGAAAATGTTCCTTTAAAGGAAGCAGAAAGAGCATCTAGAGAATTACAGGATATAGGAATTAAAAATCAGATGCTAATTATTAATGGAGTTCTAAAAAGTCATGATGACAATCTTTCAAAAGCAATTTATAGAAAACAACAGGATGCTTTAAAGGATATTCCAAAACATTTAAAGAGATTAGAAATTTATGAAGTTCCATTAAGACCTTATAATGTAACAGGACTTGAAAATGTAAGAGCTTTTTTAAAGGAAGATAATATTAAATATAGTGATGAAACTTTAAATGTTCAGAACATATCAAAGCTAAAAGATGTTATTAATGATTTATATAGCACAGACAAAAAAGTAATCTTTACAATGGGAAAAGGCGGAGTTGGCAAAACTACTATAGCAGCAAGCTTAGCTTTAGGACTTTCTGCAAAAGGTAAAAAGGTACATTTAACTACTACAGATCCAGCAGCCCATTTAAAGTTTGTTTTAGATGGCAGTTATGGCATTACTTTAAGCCATATTGATGAAAAGAAAGTACTAGAAAAGTATAAAGAAGAAGTTTTAAGCAAAGCAAGGGAAACAATGAGTGGAGAAGACATTGCTTATATAGAGGAAGATTTAAGATCTCCTTGTACTCAAGAGATTGCTGTATTCAGAGCTTTTGCAGAAATAGTTGATAGATCTGAAAATGAGGTGGTTGTTATAGATACAGCTCCAACAGGTCATACTTTACTGCTATTAGATTCTACACAAAGCTATAATAAAGAGATACAGCGTTCACAAGGTGATATACCAGAATCAGTCAAAAAGCTTTTACCTAAGCTTAGAAATACTAAAGAAACAGAGGTTATTATTGTAACTTTAGCTGAAACTACACCTGTAAATGAAGCTATGAGATTAGAAAAGGACTTAAAGAGAGCAGGAATTAATAGTAAATGGTGGATTATAAATTCCAGTTTATATGCAACTGATACCACCAATAAAATTCTTAAGGCAAAAGCAAGTAATGAGATAACTTGGATAAATAAAGTAAATGAAATTTCTAATGGAAATTTTTCGATTATTGAATGGAAAGCAGAACAAGTAAAAGGTAAAAAGTTATTAGACCTGATTAATTAAAGCAAAAGTTCACTACAAAATTGGATTAAAAGTTTTTAGGGGGGGTATTATGAGTAGTCAGTCATCAAGGCTGTCATGGCTTGATCGTTACTTGACATTATGGATTTTTATTGCAATGGGTTTAGGTATATTTTTAGGCTGGGCGGTGCCGTCACTATCTAACACACTATCAAATTTATCAATTGGCACAACATCTATTCCTATAGCCATAGGACTTATAGTTATGATGTATCCACCACTTGCCAAAGTAAATTATAAAGAACTTGGAAAAGTTTTTCGAAGTCCAAAAGTATTAACACTTTCATTAGTTCAAAATTGGCTTATAGGACCAGTGTTAATGTTTGCGCTATCAGTTATATTTCTTAGAAATTATCCTTCTTTTATGATTGGATTAATACTTATAGGAATTGCAAGATGCATAGCTATGGTTATTGTATGGAATAGTCTTGCAGATGGTGATAATGAGTATGCAGCTGCATTAGTAGCATTTAACTCTATATTTCAAGTAGTATTTTATTCAGTATTTGCTTATATATTTATTACGGTATTACCTAAAGCAATAGGATTACAAGGTATGCAAGTTCATGTTTCTATGGGACAAGTGGCAACTTCTGTAGCAATTTATTTAGGTATCCCATTTATTGGAGGTATGCTAACAAGACTATTATTAGAACCAAGAAAAGGAACTGAATGGTATACTAAAACTTTTGTACCCAAAATAAGTCCTTTGGCATTAATAGCATTACTATTCACTATAGTTATAATGTTCATGTTTAAAGGAAAATATATTATTGAGTTGCCAATGGACGTTGTAAGAATTGCTATTCCTTTGATTATATACTTTATCATTATGTTTTCGGTATCTTTCTATATAAGCTATAGATCAGGAATAGATTATCATAAAACAGTTAGTTTAGCTTTTACAGCTGCAAGTAATAATTTTGAACTTGCAATTGCTGTAGCAGTAGCAGTATTTGGTATTCAGTCACAAGAAGCTTTTACTGCTGTTATAGGACCCTTAATAGAGGTACCTGTGATGATTGGACTTGTTAATGTGGCTTTATTTTGGGGAAGAAGATATTTTGGCTTAAAGAAAGAAAATCCAAGTGATTCTTAGGTTTAGGTAAAGTTTACTCATAAGGAATGCTTTTTCTCGAATAGTTACCATTTGCAGTAATTTTCTTAATGAAATGAAAAAAGCAACTTATGTATAGAGTCTGCACAAGAGTATTTTAAAGTACTAAGAGAACTTAAAAATGAAAATTTGTTTAAGATTTTGGAAAGTGGTCAGAATTATAGAAAAGCATGTATTATATAAATTGAATATGCATTAATTTATATAGGAACATGCTATAATAATATAGAGATAAATCTGGAATTAACGATTGGTGATGACACAGGGATTACAATTAGTGGCAGCATCAAAAAGCACTTGTTTAACAGCAAGTGCTTTTTATTATATAATGTTATTTTAGAATTGAAACTAATGCAAATTTAAAAAATGAAAAGATATAATCTTATTTTAAAAGATAATGAAGGTAAAATAGATTTTTATTAAAAAATATACAAAAATTATACTTAAATTCAATCAAATGGTTGAAAATTATGAAAATATAGAATATAATATATACCATAATAGTTATTAAAAGACATTTATTTGTTATTAATTATATAGGGGGGTATAGCAATGAAAAAAACAAAAGAGCTTCAAATGTTAGTCAAAGAAATTGACAGTACAAGAAAATGCATGCATGATACAATCGACAAAAGTTCAAATTTGACAGATACGGAAGTGATAGAAGTAAGTGAAATGCTAGATTTCCTATTAAATGAGTATAACGAACTTTCCAATAAAAATGTAACTGTTGCTTAAAATATGAGCTTACAACATAATATATATCACAAAAGCACTAGTGTATTAACTAGTGCTTATTTTAATGTAGAAATAATAATATTTACAGTGATTATTAGAAAAATTTATCAAGGGGCGTATCAACCATTAAGTAAAGCATATATCTCAAGCTAATTGCCTCTTAAAATTTGCCTAACAATATGTTTAAAATGTTAAAATTGAATGCCTATTGTAAATAAAATGTGTTAAAGGTATAATTTTTCTAAGGTAAGGAAGTGATTAAATTATGGTTAATATATTACTAACAGAAGATGACGAAGCAGTGGCTATGGGTATAGAATTTACTTTAAAGGATGAAGGCTTTAATGTGGTTAGAAAGGCTACAGTGAAGGATTCTATAGAGGAATTTGATAAAGGAAAATTTCAGCTTATACTTTTAGATATAAATTTACCAGATGGAAGTGGATATGAGATTTGTAAGTATGTAAGGGAAAAGGCAGAAACACCTATTATATTTTTAACTGCCTGTGATGAAGAAGTAAATGTAGTTTTAGGATTGGATATAGGAGGAGATGATTATATCACAAAACCTTTTAGATTAAGAGAACTTATATCCAGAATAAAGGCTATTTTGAGAAGAAGTGCTAAAAAGGAATTAAGCAATGAATTAAAAAGCGAGGATATAATTTTAAATATTTCTACAGCAGAAATTTATAAAAAAGGTAAAAAAACAACACTTACAGCACAGGAATATAAGCTTATTTTGTTATTCATGAATAATCCTCATGTGCTAATGAATAAAGATGATATACTAAATGAAATTATGGAGGGTGAAGGAGCTTATGCAGACACTAATACTTTAGCAGTGTATATAAAAAGAATAAGGGAAAAGATAGAAGAAAATTCATCAGAGCCTAAGTACATAATAACTCAGAGAGGTTTAGGTTATAAATGGAATATGGATGTAAGTAAGGAGTAATATATCATGAAGTATTATTTTTCAAATCCAGAGTTAAAGATAAGTTCAATTTTTATTTTAATGGTTTCTATTTTAACTCTTATAAGCTTTAATTTGTGCATAAATAAAAATTTATCTGAACTAAAAGAGCAGTATGTTCAAAACAATTCTGTAATTGCATATAAAATTATAAAAAATCATCCTGAGTTAAAAGAAGAAGTAATCCCTTTAATTACAAAAGGAGTTAATGATAAGGATAAAAAAGAAGCTGAAATATTTATGTCACAATATGGTTATTATAAGAATTTAGACATGGATTTTTTGCCTCAAATGTACGAAAAAGCTTTTAGCTTTAAAATTAATTTATTGGAAATCACTATAGGTATTTTTGTATTAATATTTTTATTTAATTACAAGCAGTACAAACTAATTTATAATAAAGTAAATAAATTATCCTGTGTTTCAAAAGAAGTGCTTGAAGGCAATTATAGTATGGAACTTCCAGAAGGAAATGAAGGGGATTTTTCAAAATTAGTATACAATTTTAGCAATATGAGAAGTGCCATCAAAAATAATATAGATGAATTGAAAAGAGAAAAGAATTTCTTAGTAAACTTATTATCGGATATATCTCATCAATTAAAAACACCTCTTTCAGCTCTCATAATATATAATGATGTTTTAATGAATAGAAGACTATCTAAAGAGGATACAGAAAAATTTTTATATAATAGTAATCAGCAATTAGACAGAATGGAGTGGCTTATAAAAAGTCTTTTGAAACTAGCAAAACTTGATGCAGGAGCTATTCAATTTAACAAAGAAAATAGTAGTTTAAATGTAACTGCAGCTAAGAGTATAGAAAGTTTAAAGATTAAAGCTAATGAGAAAAATATATATCTAAATATTAATGAAAATAAAGATGTAATAATGAATCATGATAGAAATTGGATTGGAGAAGCTTTTATAAATATACTGAAGAATTGTATAGAGCATACAGAGCCTTATGGGAAAGTGGAGCTAAATATTGAAGAAAACCCTGTATGCTATAAAGTTACAATTAAAGATAATGGTGAAGGTATAGATAAAGATGAACTTTATCACATATTTAAAAGATTTTATAAGGGTAAAAGAAATAAAAGCAAAGAATCAGTAGGTATAGGATTATCCTTAAGTAAATCCATAATAGAAGCTCATGGTGGATACATTAAAGTTGAAAGTCAAATTGAAATTGGAACTACATTTATTATTGTATTTATAAAATAAAAATAAATTTACATCTATCTTACATCTATCTTGTTTAAATGCTTTACTCCTAAGTAAGTAAACAAAATAAATATTAATATACTAAATATAATTGCTAATGGAGGAAATGTATTATCTGAAGCATAAGGTGAACCAAGCATTATTAATTTACCTGAATAGGACCATGGAAATAGATACCAGTATTTTGTAGCAGAAATAAACATAGTTAAAATCAGTGCAATTATTCCAGAAAAAAGAGGCAAACCAATATTTTCATGAGTTATAGCTATATAATAATGTACTGCCATAGCAGGAATCATTGATAAAGCTGAAATGATAGGAGCTGTTAACACATACATTGGAACATTTGTGTAACCACATAATATACCAGATACTGCACAGGTTAAACTGAGAAGTAACGAATCTATAAATAATAAGGAGCAACCTACAACGAATTTTGATAAATAAAATTTGTACTTTTCTATAGGCATGGAGAACATTCTTTTTAGATTATTTTCTTTAAATTCTATTCTTGTAAGTATTAACATTACCATAGTAATAATGATAGGAAAAAATATACCTCCATATATAATAGCACTTTGCTCATATATGTTAGTCCATGGGTGTTTATTTAACATTATATCTTTGTATCTGTAAGCATTTGCTATACCTGTTACTACAAAGAAGAAAGGGAGTAATAATACAACTAAGATTGATTTTAAATGCTTTAATTTATAAAATTCAATTTTTATCATTTTTAAAAAACTTATATTTTTCATTTAACGTACATCCTTTCTATTAAAAATATTAATGCTAAAACTTGTACAGATTATAGTGAAAATTAAGGATATTATAATACCTTGTATTAAAGAACTAAGATCATTATTTGGAGCAGCATTAAAAAAATAGCAGTAAGGTATAAAAATTCTTATTAATTTACCTTGATATAACATCATACTAGACAAAATTCCAACAAAACCTATAACAGCAGGTATTAATTCATTTTCAAAAACTATGCTTAAAAGTTGTTGCAAACTCAATATTGCACCAGAAGCAGCAAATTGTGAAATAGTGTAAATGAATATAAATCCCAAGCTTACATCCATAGGAAAGTTAAGTATTTTTGCAGCAATAGCTATGCCAATTATATTTAAAATAATAATACAAGCAGCAAAAATACTATTAACAGCTATTTTGCATAAAATAAGACTACTTCTTTTTACTGGCCTTGACAAAATAAGTTTTAAACAATTGCCTTGATTTTCAATACGACTTGAAATACAAATCATTGCAACAAGTACACAAGGAAAACTTAAAATCCAGAGATTACAATAAAAACTTTCAGTGAATAAAATTTTCCAATTTTCCTTTACTTGAAAGGACCCTTTAATAAGAGGTGGAATAGATTCTTTCCTAAGGTGAAAATCTAAAAGAAGTAATAGGAAAAATAACATTGGAACTAATACAGGTATAAATTTTATAGAACTTCTTTTATATTTTAAAAATTCTATCTTTAAAAGTTTTTTAAACAAGAGTTTCAACTCCATTCTTAAGTACATTGAAGAAAATTTCTTCTAATGTGCTATTAGTATTTTTATCCTTTAATTCTTTTAAAGTGCCTTGAAATAATAGTCTGCCATCATTGATTATGCCTATGTCATCAGCCATAAGTTCTATTTCACTTAAAATATGACTGGATATTATTACTGACATATTAAATTTTTTAGGAAGACTTTTTATAAGTTCTCTTATTTCTTGTATTCCTAAAGGATCAAGTCCATTTGTAGGTTCATCAAGAATTAAAAGCTTAGGATTTCCTATAAGCGCTTCTGCAATTCCAAGTCTTTGCTTCATACCTAGAGAAAATTCTTTAGCTTTTTTTGTCTTCCATTTATCCAGTTTAACAAATTTTAAAACATCATCTATGCTTTTCTTATCTGCACCTAAAATGTCAGCTGAAATTTTTAAATTTTCATAAGCTGTAAGATTGCCATAGTAAGCAGGAGATTCTATCATAGAACCTACATTATGTAAAATACTCATTTTATGTTTGTTTAAATCTTTACCAAATAATTTGACTTTGCCATTAGTAGATTTTATAAGTCCCAAAAGCATACCGATGGTTGTGGATTTACCAGCACCATTAGGTCCTAAGAACCCATATATTCTACCTTCTCTTATAGCTAGGTTTAAATTATCTACTACCTTTAAATCATTATAAACTTTTGTTAGTCCAGTGGTTTGTACTACTAAATTTTCCATATTAAAATCATCCTTCCTTCATTTGCATATTCCGTCTTTTCATTTATAATAATAAGGGGTTTACTTTAAAACATTATAAAAGCAACCTTAAAATAACCTTAAAATTAAAATGAATTTAAGAAAGGTAGTGAGGAAAATGATATACATAATTATGACATTAATAGTTATAGTAGCATTTTTAAGTGCTCGTTTGTTTTATGTAGAAAGTCAAGTAGAAAGTATAACAAAGCAGATTATAGATATTAGCGAAAACAAAGTAGATAAAAAGATAACTATAGGATTATTGAATAAAAGAATTGAAATATTAGCTAAGGAAATAAATGAAGTTATACAAATAAAGAAACAAAGTGAAGCAAATAAAGTGAAGCTTGAAAATGATTTAAGACAAACTATTGCAAATATGTCTCATGACCTCAGGACACCTTTAACATCAATTATAGGATATATTCAATTTTTGAAATTAGATAATATAAGTGAAAATGAAAAAGAAGAATATTTAAATATAGCTGAGCAAAGAGCAAAAGCACTAGAAAGTTTGTTAAATGATTTTTATGAGCTATCTTTGATAGAATCTTTAGATTATGAATTGAGCTTAGAAAAATTGAATATTAATAAGATATTGGAGGAAGCTGTATTAGGAAAATATAATGATTTTATAAACAGAAATATAAATCCAAAAATAGAAATACCTAAAGAGAATATATATATTATAGCTGAAGAAAAATCCCTACACCGTGTAATTGAAAATTTATTAAGTAATAGTGTTAAATATGCAAAAGATAATGTGGAGGTATGTTTAAAGGTAGAAAAGAATAGGGTAATATTAGAAGTTAAAAACACTGTTGAAGATTTGACTTTAGATGATGTAAAAAACATTTTTGATAGATTTTATATGGCAGATAAAACACGCAGAGGTAAAGGAACAGGGCTTGGACTTGCTATTGTAAAGGGATTAGTTCAGAAGATGAATGGAAATGTAACAGCAGAAATTATAGATGATGTACTAAATATTTATTGTATATTTCAAATTATTAATAATTAGGCATATAAAAGAAAACAACAAGTCAAAATAAGTTATCACACTGACTAGGTATTTTCTCGAATATTATTTAGGTATTTTTAGAGAAAAAGGTAGGAAATAAGTTCAAATATTTACAAGGAGTTTAAACTGAAAATGAATTTAAAAGAATTAGAAGAAATAATTTTTAAGTCATCATCTGATTTTATGAGGAAAAGTGGAGAAAATATATTTAAACAAGGATTAGTTTCAAACATAAAGGGAAAAAATATAGATAATGTATATCATATTTATGCAGATGTATCCAGTGGTATTAACGGAATAAAATTTAGAACTTATGTAAAAATAAATTTAATAAATAAAAAATTAGAGGATGTAAGATGCAGTTGTAATGATTTCAAGGAAATTTCTATAAATAAAAAATTATTTATGTGTGAACATTTAACAGCCAGTGCATATGGATTTTTAAGTTTGTTTTATAAGAAAAAAGCTTATAAAAATGAAGAAGCAAAAAGGTTAGTTGAAAATAATAAGAAAGTTCAATTAGACATAGATGTAAAGGTATATTATAAATATTGGAAAGACATGGTTAATTATGAATTAGAATTTAGATTAGGGCAGGGACATAAATATTTAATTACTGACCTAAAGAATTTTATTTTTCATTTTGACAATAAAACAAGTATTTCTTTTAATAGTCAATTTACGTATAATCCTATGAAGTATGTTATTTCTCCTAAAGGTATAAAAATTATAGATTTTATTAGAGAATATATTAATAGAAATAAAGGAAAGTTAGTTTCAGCAAGAAATTTACTAATTATTCCTAATGAATTAAGAGGATTTTTTCAGCATATTTATGGAAGTAAAATTATATTTAAGTATAATGCTATAGAATATAAAGCATTTGTTGTGAGTGAAGATTTACCTCTTAATTTTACATTAAAAGAAAGAAATGAATGTTTTGTATTAACAACTCATAAGAAATTACCTGTTGCTTTAAATGAAAAAAAAGATGTATATCTTTTTAATGATAAGATTTATTTGCCTTCAAAAAACCAAATTGTAAGATACGCTCCTTTATACTGCAAGTTTCAAACAAAAAATGAACTTCTATATGCTAAAACTATAGAAAATTATAATAAAATTATTCATTTGTTAAGCAGTATTTCAAAGAACATTACTATTTCAGAAAGCGTAAAAAGATTTGGATCGGATTCTTTTAAGTTGGAGTTTTTAATTTATAAAGAAAAGTCCAATGTTTATTGTGATGTATTTGTAATTTACAGCAGTGAGAAGTTCAATATATTAGATGATGCTGGAAACAAAGAGAAACTTATAAGAGATTTTAATAAAGAAGAAAAACTTCTTATGAAACTAGAATATTACAGATTTATAAAGAGAGAACATAGATTTATGTTTATGGGCAGTGATGAGGAACTTTTTTATATTCTAAGGAATGGTAAAGATAGCATGAATTCTTTAGGAAATGTTATTTTGGGAAAAGAATTAGAGAATAAAGTATATGACTCCTCTTTTATAGAATTAAGCTTATATGAGGAAGATGGATATTTAAAATTGAATTATAATATTGAAAATGTTAAGCCAATGGAGCTTAATAGCATATTTGAAAGTTATAAAGCTAATAATAAATTTTATAAAACTAAACACAATGAATTTATAGATTTTGAAGATGAAGGGGTAAGAAGTTTATTTAATTTAATACAAGCCTTAAATATTAATGAAAATATAGAAGATACTATAAATATAGATAAAAACAAAGCTTTATATGCTGCTGAAAGTTTAAAAAATAAGAATTTTAAATTTATCAGAGGAAATGAGCTATTACAAAATATAGAAGATAAGCTAAAAAATACAGATGATAAAGAAATAAGTTTACCTAAAAATTTAAAAGCAGTACTTAGAGCATATCAATTTAAAGGATTTAAATGGTTTAAAAATTTAAGTGATTTAGGATTTGGTGGTATTTTAGCAGATGAAATGGGACTTGGCAAAACAGTCCAAACGATAGCATTTCTTATATCAGAAGAAAATAAAAAAACTTTAATAATTACGCCAACATCATTAATTTATAATTGGAGAGATGAAATAGAAAGATTCGCGCCTATTTTAAATGTAGCAATAGCCTATGGAAGTTGCATCAAATATGAAAAAGTAATAAATGAACATGATATAATTTTAACTACTTACGGTACTTTAAAAAACAATATTAATGAGTATGAAAATATTGAATTCGATTATTGTATTATAGATGAAGCACAAAATATAAAAAATCCTACAGCACAAAACACAAATAGAGTTAAGGATATTAAAGCAAAAGCAAGGTTTGCACTTACTGGAACTCCAATTGAAAACAATTTAATAGAATTATGGTCTATATTTGATTTTATAATGCCAGGATATTTATACTCTAAAGAAATCTTTGAGAAAAAATTTATTTTAAATAATGATTGTGATTTGGATAATCTTAAGTTATTAATCAAACCTTTTATATTAAGAAGAACTAAAAAGGAAGTTATAGAAGATTTGCCAGATAAAATAGAAAAAAAGATCTTAGTTGAAATGACACCAACTCAAAAGTCAATATATAGTGGATATATAAAAGATGTTAGAGCAAAAGTAAAAAATAGTTCAGGAGGCAAAATAGAAGTTTTTTCTTATTTAACAAAGTTAAGACAAATTTGTCTAGATCCATCTATTATATTTGATGAATATAAAGGTGGAAGTGGAAAACTTAAAGTTGCATTATCATTAGTGGAAGAACACATAGTTTCTAATGGAAAAGTGCTTTTATTTTCTCAATTTACTTCTGTTTTGAAAAAAATAGGAGAGTCTTTAAAAGAAAAAGATATCGAATATTTCTATTTAGATGGTTCAACTAAATCTAAAGAAAGAATTAAATTAGTAAATGAATTTAATGATAATAACAATGATAAAATAAAAGTATTTCTAATTTCATTAAAGGCAGGAGGAACTGGACTTAACTTAACTTCAGCAAATTTAGTTATTCATTTTGATCCTTGGTGGAATCCAGCTGTAGAAGATCAAGCAACAGATAGAGCACACAGAATTGGGCAAAAAAATGTAGTGGAGGTAATTAAGTTAGTTGCTAGAGGAACTATAGAAGAAAAAATTATTTTACTACAAGAACACAAAAAGGAACTAATTCATAATATTATTACAGGGGAACTTAAAAATAGTAATATGTTAAATAAGATGTCAAGAGAAGAATTAGTACAACTTTTTGATAGATGTTAAGTATCTACAACCTAAAGAAAAGCAGAGAACCAAAATCTATGATTTTGTGTGAATCGCTTTCGCTGTGTGTGATAGTAATGTTACAGATGGTAGCCATGGGATAAATTCTAAGAAATGATGAATTTTAGATTTAAGCACCTGCTGAGAGTAAAAGGATATAGTATATATATGTAATTAATTGCATAAAAACAAAGGAAACTTGGCAAGTCAACGATTACATGAAAGAAATTAGCATATTATCAACTTGCACTTGCGAAATTTATCCTTTATAATTTGAAACAATAAATAGATTAAAGCTAAAAGCAATGATGGAAAGAGTAATTGTGTAGATTCTAAAAGAGAGCTGATGGTTGGTGTGAATCAGTGATGAAGCATGATGAAGTTCATTCCTAAGTTTCAGGTTGAAATTAAGTAGACCTTGGCGTAAAACCTACGTTACAGGTAAAAGTGAATTATTTATGTAATTAAGCAGGGTGGTACCGCGAGAAAAACTCGTCCCTTTTCAAAGGTGCTTTTTTTATACCCAAAATACATAAATAATTAAATAGAGTGGTACAGCGATTTTTCGTCTCTAACTTTGTTAGAGACGATTTTTTCAATGTTTTCAATTTATCACTATACAGTGATGAAAACAATGGCTTAAGTTTATTTTATCCGATATAAAGATTTCGCGAAAATTTATATAAATTTCTAATGTACATAAAAAAGGGGGGCTATTTGTGAATATATCTTTTATAGTAGTTGTTGTTTATATTGTTATATTGTTTTGTATTAGTTTTTATGCTAGAAAAAAAGCATCATCTGGAGTGGAAGGTTATATATTAGCAGGGAGAGGATTAAATACTACTCTTATAACTGTTACAATGGTAGGGCTTGCTATAGGCGGATCATCTACTATAGGTGTAGCTGAACAAGCATATAAGGTAGGACTTTCAGCAGGATGGTACACTGTTGCTTGGGGTGTGGGTTCTATTCTTATGGGATTAATTGGGGCAAAAAAATATAGAGAGTTAAATGTTTCTACAGTACCAGAATTGTTTGAAAGGTTTTATGACACTAAAGGAAGAATAGTTTGTGTAATAGGTCAAATAATAATTCAACTTATGGTTACTTCACTTCAATATATAGCTGGAGGAGCAATTTTATCTTCGCTACTTCCAGCGGTATTTACCTTGAAGACAGGTATGATTACTACTGCAATTGTATTTGTAGGAATAACTTTTATTGGAGGTATGTGGTCTACAGGGCTTTGTAATTTGTTTAATGTACCTTTAAAGTATATAGGAATTATTATAGTTACATTATTAGCAGTAGCTTCTAGCGGTGGAATGCATAGTATGGTTTTAAAAGTTCCAAATGCAGCTACTTATTTTCACCCTGTAAAGGGACTGGGGCTTCCTACAATAATAGTATGGTTTATAGTAATGGTAACAGAATGTTTTTCACTTCAAGGGGTGGTACAAGTTTCCTTCTGCGCAAAGGATGCAGAATCTGCAAGAAAAGGATATGTAATAGGTGGGCTTTTAATGATTCCTATTGGCTTTCTTGCAGCAATACTTGGAATGGTTGCTAGAGTGACCCATCCAGGTGTAAGTGCTACTATGGCACTGCCAATGGTTATTACATCTTTAAATCCTTTAGTTGCAGGTATAACTTTGGCAGCTTTATGGGCAGCTGATATATCTACGGCTTGTAATATGCTTTTAGGTTCAGCAACTTTGTTTTCACAGGATATATATAAGAGATTTATTAATCAAAATACAGAAGAAAAAGAGCTTATGAAAATTACTAAATTCTTTGTAGTAATTTTAGGTATAATAACATTCTTTATAGCACTACAGGCAAAAGGTATATTAAGTTTATTGATGATGGCTTTAAGTCTAACTACTGCTTTTACTATAGTATTTATTTTTACAACATTTGTACCTTCTATTTGCAGAAAAAGTTCAGCGTTTAATACTGCAGTAGGTGGAATTTTAGTAATAGTATTGTGGCAGCTAATACCAGCTGTAAGAATATTGCCTCATGTAATATATGCAGAATGGATAGTTTGTCTTATAATATTCTTAATAACTCCATTATTTGATAGAAAAAACATTAATACAGCAGAAGGAATTGAAGCTGCATGAAGTGAAGATTAAATTACATTATTGGAAGTTGTTTACAATAAGGGTTTTTAAAAGGGGGCATTTTTATAATGGAAAAGGTTAAAATGAAATATGGAAACACATGTATGGATGTGTCAGTAAAAAAAGAAAATTTAATTGGGGTAATAGAAGCTAATAAGTTAAAAGAAGAAAAAAGCGAAGATGAAATTATTAAAGAAGCTTTAGAAAATCCAATAGGCAGTGCCAGGCTTAGAGAGCTAGTACATCAAGGAGAAAGAGTATGCATAGTAATTCCAGATGTTACTAGAACATGGCAAAAAATAGATAAGTACTTAAATGCAATAGTAGAAGAAATAAATGCTGGTGGAGTTGCAGATGAAAATATAATTTTTATAAGTGCACTGGGGTCACACAGAAAACAAACAAGAAAAGAACATGAGATATTACTTGGGGAAAGCCTTGCTTCAAGGTTTGAAGTTATAGATCATGATTGTTATGACAAAGATAATTTAGTATATCTTGGAGAAACTACTTATGGTAATTCAGTTTATATAAATAAAATTGCTATGGAATGTGATCATATAGTAATTACAGGGGGGATAGTGTATCATCTACTTGCAGGCTATGCAGGAGGAAAGAAAAGTATTTTACCTGGTATATCTGGTGCAGAAACTATAATGAAGAATCACTCTCTTTCATTAAATGATAATTTAGGAGAAAGTATAAGAGATGGTGTATATCCAGGAGGTATAGAAAAGAATCCAGTACATCAGGATATGCTTCAGGCTGCTAGTTTTGTAAGACCTACCTTTATGTTTAATGTAATAATGGGATCAGAAGGTGAGATAGCTGCTGCTGTAGCAGGAAATTATATAGCAGCACATCATCAGGGCATGGAAATTCTAAAAAACATAGATGGAGTAAACATAAATGAAAAGGCGGATTTAGTAATTGCCAGTTCAGGAGGATATCCAAAGGATATAAATTTATATCAAGCTACAAAAACACTTACAAATGCTAGAGAAGCAGTAAAGGAAGGTGGATATATAATTGCACTGCTCCAATGTGTAGAAGGCCTTGGAGGAGGAAAAGAAATTCAAGATTTAATTTTGAATTATGATAATATTTTAGATAGAGAAAAATTTGTGAGAAACAATTTTTCAATTGGTAAGTTTATAGCATATTGTATGTGTGAAACTGCTCATAAGTTTAAAGTGATTTTGGTGTCTGATATTAAGCCAGAGTTAGTTGAAAATGCTAATATTACTGCAGTAAAAACTATAAAGGAAGCTTTAGATATAGTATACAAACAAAAGGGAGAAAACCTTAAAACTTATTTGATGCCGCATGCTGCAAATACATTGCCAATACTTACAAAGTAATAGAAACCTCCATTAAAAATATTACTTAGAGTATAATTAGTATGTAAAAGTGATAAATAAAGGAGGTACTTAAGAAATGGAATTAAATAACATTAAGAATCTATTGAAAGAAAAATCTATAGATCCATTATTAATAGTCTTAGCAAATAAAGGGTATAAGTGGATTGTTGAAAAAGAAAAAAATGAAGAAGAAGCTACTAGCCTGGAACAATATATATTGAATAATACTACTGACCATGAACTTAAAGAAATTAGAACTAAAAAGAAGTCTATAAGGGATTTTCTTGTGTGGAAATATATATGTAAGATAGATAGCTAATTTTATTGATCGGATTAATTAAAAAATGCATAACAATTAAAAAAGGGCTTAGTTGTCCTTTTTTAATTGTTACATAGTATAAAAAAGTTAAAGTTTAAGAAATATCTATGGATATAAATCATGTCTTAGTGTTTGAATTATTTTGATTATTAACTAAATAAGAACTTCCCATAAGTTAAGGATTATATAGTATCAATTTTTAGCTTTGAAACCAACATTTCTTTAAAGTTTTTATGGCATTAGGAATATCTTCTATTTTTATTCCAGCAAAACCTATAAAAATAACTGGTAAAGAATTTGTGGGAGGATTTATCCAGTTAATTGAGGTTGGATTTACTTTAACACCAGATCCTAAAGCTTTTTCAATTAATTCTTGTTCATTCATTTTTGTATTAACTTTAAGTAATATATGAAGACCAGAATCAGAACCAATAATAGTTACAGTATTTCCTAAGTACTCCGTTATAGAACTTATCAATATTTCTTGCTTTTTTTTATACAGCACTCTTGATTTTCTTAAATGCTTTTCCCAATAACCTTCTTTCATAAAAATTTCAAGGGACTTTTGCATTAATCTAGACACAGGCTGCTCGTAAATTTTATATTGTGATTCATAAATATTAAGAAGTGTTTCTGGAAGCACTAAATAGCTTATTCGCATTGAAGGCATTAGTGACTTTGAAAAGCTCCCAAGATATACTACTCTACCTATTTCATCAAGTCCTTGCAATGATGGAATAGGTTTTCCTTTGTATCTAAATTCTCCATCATAATCATCTTCTATTATAATTCCATCTTTCTCTTCAGCCCATTGAAGCAGTTTTAGTCTTTTAGATATAGGCATAACCATACCATAAGGATATTGATGTGAGGGAGTAACATATACAATTTTTGATGTACTTTCATTTAAAGACTTAATATCTATGCCGTCTATTTCTAAATTAATAGGAGTAATATTAAAATTAAAATGTTTGAATACAGCTTTTGCACCTAAATAGCTAGGTTCTTCAAAGGCTATACATAGATAAATATTTGAAAGTATGTGTGCTAATAGAGTTAAGGATTGTTGGGTTCCCGAGGATATTATTATTTGTGTTGGTGAACATGTAACCCCTCTAGAATGATGAATATATTTAGAAATTTCATCTCTTAAACCATAATCACCTTTATGATCACCATATAAAAGTAGTTCCTTAGAATACTCATCCACGCATCTTCCTAATATTTTTCTGAAGTGAGTATATGGAAAGGAAGTTAAATCAATTTGTCCACTACTAAAGTCATATTTTATTATTGGTTCATAATTTTTATTTGCTTCTTTTTTATATGAGTTTAAATGGGTACTCTTTAAGTTGTTAAATCCATTTTCTAAATTTTCTACATATAAGCCAGAACGATTTTTGGATTTTAAATAGCCTTCAGCAATTAGCTGTTCATAGGCTGATTCAATTGTATTTTTACTAAGTTTTAAATCTTTAGCTAAACTTCTAATGGATGGAAGTTTAGCTTGAGAAGGTATATTTCCAGATAAAATTTCATCTTTAATGTATTTGTAAATTTGCATATACAAAGGAATTTTTTCCTTATCATTTAAATTTGGTAATAGTTCTAACATTTTTATCTCCTTAAATTTGCATCATCTGTCATCATTAAAATAAGTATAACTGTCACTTTATATAATGACAATAAATTTTTATAATAAATATAACAAAATATATAAAATTATTAGAAGAAGAGATACTTTAGAAGATCTTATGAGAAATTGTTTTTAGAAAGGAAGTTTTAACATGCCCCATTCTTATTTAGGAGAATTAGCTGCAATTGCTACAGCATTATGCTGGGCAATTTCTCCAATTGCCTTTGAATATGCAGGGAAAAAGGTTGGTTCTTTGTCTGTTAACTACATAAGATTAATTATTGCGTTTTTATTTATAGGCGTATATACTCTTTTTACACGAGGGATGTTTTTACCATTAGATGCTTCTATAAACAGTTGGATTTGGCTGCTTGTTTCAGGTATTATTGGTTTTGTAATTGGAGATTTTTTCTTATTTGAAGCATATGTTCAAATCGGTGCTCGGCTAACTATGCTTATAATGGCTACTGTACCTATTTTATCAGCTTTAGCTGATTATATTATTATGGGCCAAAAACTTACGTTACTGGATGTTATAGGAATGCTAGTTACTATTTATGGTATAGCCATTGTAATTTTAGTTAAAGATTCTGGAAATAAAACAGTTAAGTTTTCAAAACCAATAAAAGGTATGGTTTATGCTTTTCTGGGTGCTGCAGGACAATCTTTTGGACTTATCTTTAGCAAACTTGGAATGGGTTCTTATGATGCTTTTGCTGCAACTCAAATCAGAACCATTGCTGGGATAATAGGGTTTACAATTATAATTACATATTCAAAAGGTTGGAGTAATCTTTTGAAAGTTTTTAAAGATGTAAAAGTAATGAAATATGTTACCTTCGGTTCTTTCTTTGGACCATTTTTAGGAGTATCATTTTCTTTATTAGCTCTTCAATATACTGCTACTGGAATTGCTTCAACTATTATGTCTATTTCACGTATTTTAATTATACCAGCTTCAATAATGATATTTCATGAAAAGGTAACTAAGAAAGAGATATTAGGAGCCTTTATTAGTATATTGGGTGTGGGAATATTGTTTATTAAATAACTTAATTGAACAATACAGATTTATAAAAAAAGTAATTGTAAAAATCAATACTGAAATTTTGTAAAGTAATTCTTAGGTTCAGCTGGAATTTAAGTATAATAATTATAGCCAGAGGATAAAGATGAAAATAAATTTATTTATCCCTTGGCTGCCATTTATAACACTCATTAGTATTAACTTTTGTTTTTATTTGACCTAATCATTTTAATAAAAAAGTATATGGCGATAATTAGAATAGTTATGTAAGTCAAAAATTGGCCAATTTGTGTTATGATAGGAACTAAATTTTCCCAGGAATCGCCAAACCAATACCCTAATCCTAAGTACATACACGACCATAATAACTCACCTAAAGCAACAAATAAAGTAAAAGTCACCAATTTGTACTCTGTAATTCCTGCTGCTGCATTAACAAAAGGACCCATAGCTGATATTAAAAATCTAGTAAAAAACACTGTTCCTTTACCATGTTTTTTTAAATAATTTTGTGCTTTTATTATTTTAGGGTGGAAATAAGTTTTAAATTTTAAAGATTTATTAAAAAGTTTATGACCTAAAAATTTCCACAAAACATAGGAGATGCCATCGCCAACACATGAAAAAAACCAAATTTCTAATAAAAGAACCACTATATTAAATTCACCAGCATAAGCAAAAGCTCCAGATGCTAGTACTACCAAACATGCTCCAGTTGGAATTCCTATAGAACCAAGCATAATTAAGATACTTAAAAACCAAATGTTATAATCACTGAAATATGTTATTAACAAATTAGTAAAACTACTCATGCTTTCTACCTTCTGAATCTTTCAGATTTTTTATAATTTTTTTCAAATTCTTTTTCATTTGTTCTGGAGTTTTATTATACTTTTTTGTTAAATCAACAATGGATATATTTTCATCACCGCTATGAGGAGTAATTTCAAGGGTTTTAAAAATTTTCTGCTCACTTATATTATATTTATTAGATATTTTTTTTACAGTTAACCATTCGTAAATACTCATATTTCCCAATTGTCTACTTTCTTTATTAGGAATGGCAATTTTTTTAAAACCTTTATGTAGTTGTATGGATTGTCTGATTGTTATAAATGTAATTATAATAATTAAAATTAATAACATAGTTACTTTTGATTTTTTTTTCATAAATATCCATCTCACTTATACTATTTTAGTTTTGATATACAGTGTCTAAAAAGAACATATTGCATATAGGTATTCATAATATTTTTACCAAATATATATTTAAACAGAACTGGAATAAGTAGAATTTATACTCTCATGATTACCATTAGAAAAATGTATAAACATAAGTACTTTTGATAATTATATCATGTAAAATTTGTTTGGTCACTCATTATAATATTCAGCATTGGAAGCTGTTCTAAAATGATTTTTAAATTATTTTAGAGAAATATTATGATAACTTTAATTAATTTAAAGACTACATAATATATTGTTGCTAATGCAATTTGATAAAACAGGGCTTATGGTGTAGAATATAAAATGTAATAAAATTTTACATTTTATAGTTATTTGCACAAATTTAAAAAAACGAAATGAAATATATTTTATCAAATACAATTTAAGGGGGGACAAAATGACCATATTAAAAAAACATTTATTGGCCTTAGTAATAACATCTAGTGCTTGTTTATTGTCTACATCTAAAGTATTTGCAAGTGATATAAAGATAAATAGAATTGCAGGACAAGATCGTTTTGAAACTTGCAGAAATGTATCAAGTTCTGGTTGGACAAAAAGTGATTATGCAGTGCTTGTTAATAGTGAAATGTATGCAGATGCTGTTGTATCATCACCATTAGCAAACAAATTTAAAGCACCTATATTACTTGTTGAAAAGGATACCATCCCAGATACAATTATAGATGAATTAAATAGGCTGAACACTAAAAAAGTAATTATTTTAGGAGGCAAAAGTTTAATATCTAAAAATGTTGAAAAACAGTTAAAAAATATGGGCATATCTATTGAAGAAAGAATTGCAGGGCAAGATAGGTATGAAACTGCAGTAAAAGTAGCAAGTCATATAGTAAGTTCTAGTAATTCAGTTTATGTGGTAGATGGCGAGGACTGGAGAGACGCACTAGCAATTAGTCCAGTAGCTACTATGTCAAATTGTCCTATAATTTTCACTAATAAAGATGGTGTGCCAGATGTGGTTAAAAAAAGCATAGATAATAAAGCACATACTTACAATGTTATAGGTGAAAAAGATAATTACAAATTTTTAGATAATATTGAACGTAATTTAGGTGGTACACAAGTAAAAACTTTAGGCTGTAACAAAGCTGACACAAATAATAAAATATATGATTCTAATAACAAAATGAAATTTAGTAAAGTTTATTTAGCATCAAGTAAAGCTTTTGCTGATGGTTTATGTATAAGTCCATTGGCAGGATCTAATGAAAATCCATTATTTTTTGTTGATGAAGATAACATGAATGAACTTAGAGATTTTTTGGATGAAAATAAAAAAAATATAGAAGAAATTGATGTTATTGGAGGAAAAGGTGTTATTTCAGATTCAACATTAAAAACTTTGTTAAAAACTAATGCTACTGCTAGTATATATAGTAATGTAAATAATAATGTTGGTAACAATGGAATTATTAATGTGAATGAAAATAATAATGAAAATAGTAGTATGAATGAGGGTAACGATGAACATAATGAAATATTAACTCCTATAATGGGACAATCTAAGGTATCAGTGGAACAATGTGAAAAGTTTCTTAGAAAGAGAAATCCAAATGCGCCTTATTTAGCCAGTATCTACAAGAAATATTGTGACATCTATGGAATAAGATTGGAGTGTGCATGGGTTCAAATGTGTTTAGAAACAAACTTTTTAAGATACTCAAGCAATTCAATAACTACATTAAGCATGAATAATTATGCAGGATTAGGTGCTTTAGATAACAACGGAAGGGGACAAGCATTAAGCTTTTCCACAGAAGATGAAGGAGTTAAATGCCATGTTCAACACTTGTTTGCATACAGCAGTAAAGGTCCACTGCCACAAGGAGAAATTTTAATTGATCCAAGATTTAAACTTGTACAAAAGGGCTGTGCTCCTAATATTGAAAACTTAGGAAACGGTAAATGGGCTTCAGATAAAGACTATGCTCATAAATTATTAGATTTAATAAATGAATTAGAACATAATTAGAAGTTAAAACTTAGATACAATAAAATCTGTTAACAAATGGAGTTTTTGAAAACATTAAAAGCCAATGCTTAAAAACTTAAGCATTGGCTTGAAATTTACTAAAATACATATCCAAAACACCGGTACTCTAATTTTGACACCTATCTATTGATAGGTGGGTGTCAGCATAGAGGATTCAATCGCCTTAAATGCCGTAAAAGGACTCACAGAAAGGTACATTTCTTCGTCTAACTTGTCGGACTCCCTAAGCTTAAATGTAGGTTCAAAATAAGAGCTTAACGCATATTTCAGAAAACATATTTTAAATATACAATTAAATTTTTAATAACTTTAATCCAATGTTCTTGTAAGTCTAGTTAAGTAAAACCAAACTTTTTAAGAAGATTGTTGTTTGCTATGTGATTATAATAACAGATTTAAAGTTACAGTTCAAGAGATAGATTCATAGTAAGTTATTCCTCATTAATCAAACATACTTTTAAATTCCATACTCAGACTGCTAAGTATAGTTGAGTCAACAATAGTATAATAAAGCAATAAAGGAATTAAACCCTTGGAATAGATTCAAATGAAAAATGATAAAAAGCTTTTTTAATAATGTTGGAAAAAGTTTTGAAAAAATAGAAAAAACATTTAGTAATATTACATCTATTGTTAATCAAGTGTCAGATGCCACTAAAGAGATGTTGAGCAAGGCAGACATTACATCAGAAGACATAACAAATGTAGCTGCTATTTCTGAGGAAAATTCAGCTGCAGCAGAAGAGGTGTCAGCTGCAACAGAAAAACAAACAGCAAGTATGCATGAAATAGGAGAAACAGCAAATAAATTAGATGAATTAGTTGTAAAACTTAAGAGTGAAGTTGATAGATTTAAAATTTAACTTTAAGAAAAAGGTGTTGTCTGTAAAAGTAATTAGAGACAACACTGTTTTTTTTTACAATTTGGAAGAAATCTTAAGGTTATATAAAAAGCTCTTAACAAACAGAGCCCTTGGAAATATTAAAAGCCAATGCTTAAAACTAAGCATTGGCTTGAAATTTACTAAAATACATATCCAAAACACCGGTACTCTAATTTTGACACCTATCTATTGATAGGTGGGTGTCAGCATAGAGGATTCAATCGCCTTAAATGCCGTAAAAGGACTCACAGAAAGGTACATTTCTTCGTCTAACTTATCGGACTCCCTAAGCTTAAATGTAGGTTCAAAATAAGAGCTTAACGCATATTTCAGAAAACATATTTTAAATATACAATTAAATTTTTAATAACCTTAATCCAATGTTCTTGTAAGTCTAGTTAACTAAAACCAAACTTTTTAAGAAGATTGTTGTTTGCTATGTGATTATAATAACAGATTTAAATTATTAATTCAAGGGGTATATTTGTAGTAACTTATTCCTCTTATGGATAGCCTCTGATATAATTATATTCTAAGGCAGTTATGATTATTACAAGTATTGTTTTAAAGAAACGGAAGTTATATAAGATAAGCAATAGAAACACTTTTAAATTAAGATGTTTACGCTGCATTAACTAAAAAATATCTGTATAGGTTTTTTAGAAAAAATAAGTGATTTTAAAAAAGGTAGTAATTTAGTCTATAAGTTTTTAAAATAATAAAGTATAATTAAGTTGGGGATAATTATACTTAAGTAGTAATTTTTATGTTTTAAATTTATTTATATTATTGGGAGGAAAGCATGTTTAAGGAAAAAATCATAATAAAAAATATAGGAAAAATATTAGAAGAAAATTCAGTAGATAACAAGGATATTGTTAAAAGCGTCGAGGACAAGTTTAAAACCATAAAAAAGATATCAAAGCCAGTAAAAACTATGATAAATGGTGTTATTAGAAATTCTGTTAATATTAGTGCATTTAATGTTAAATTAAAACATGAGTCAAACAAGTTGGCCTCTAAATCCAAAAATTTAGAAGAAGCTACAAATGATATTACAAATGTAATACATGAAGTTAATGAAAGTATGAATGAAATAGCTAATAATGCAATGGAATATGCTTCATCAACAGAAGAAATATCTAATCAAGCTAATCTATTATTGAAATTAAATGAAAAAAATGGTAAAGGTTTATATGAAGTTAATAATTCAAAAAGTGAAGTGTTAAATCATTCAGAATCAATGGAAAGCGATATTAACAATTTAATACAGTTAGTGAAGAATATGAAAACTACGGTGGAAGGAATTAAACAAATAGCAGATCAAACAAATCTGTTATCTTTAAATGCAGGTATTGAGGCTGCAAAAGCTGGAGAAAATGGTAGAGGATTTTCAGTTGTAGCTGAGGAAGTAAGAAAATTAGCTGATGTTACTCAAGAGCAGCTTTCATTTATAAATAATTTAATGGGTGATATAGAAAAAGCTTCAGGTAAAAGCAAGGAAAGTGTTTCAAAGACAAAAGATGTAATGTCTAATATGAACGATCATATTAATGAACTTTTTAAAGATGTTGGTGAAAGTAAAAAAGGTATAGAAGTAGTAGCAAGAAATATAGGAGATTTATCAAATTCAGCGCAAGAGATAAGTGCATCTATTGAACAAGTAAGTGCAGATATGGAGATTTTAAGTAAAGATTCTAGTAATGTTAAAACTATATCTTCTGAGCTTTATAATGAGTCAGGGGAAATTGGATATATGGGAGATTCTATTGGCGAAATTGAAGAAGATATTTCGAGTTTAGCAAAATTGAGTAATGAAATTTTTGACGAAAATAACTTTAAAATAGATAATGATATTTTTATAAAGGAAATGGAAAATGGCATCTCAGCTCACAAAAATTGGGTCAATACTCTTAAAAAAATGGCAGCTGATATGGAAATGAAATCGTTACAAACAGATAGCCATAAATGTGGATTAGGGCACTTTTATGATTCAGTAAAACCTAAAGAAAAAAATATAAAAAATATTTGGGACAAAGTAGACTCGATGCATTTTGAATTACATAAAATTGGTCATGTAGTAATGAATGATATTAAATCAGGCAATAAAAGTGAGGCTTTAAATAATGCAGAGAAAGCAGAAGGATTGTCAATAAGTATTATTAAAATGCTAAATGATATAAAAAATTATGCAAGTTTACTTAAGAACAGTGGTGAAAGTGTATTTTAAAAAGATTAAAATAGAATAATAGAGAACAGTGTACTTATTAAAGCACTGTTCTCATTTAGTTAAAGACTATCTAAAATTCAAGGCAGATGTAACTTAAAGTTCCATAATCGTAGCTTCTGTGAAGAAGTTTTGGATTATTGAGTGAAGGGCTACTTCCCATAGCTATAAATAAAGGAGCTAAATGTTCTTCTCTAGGTATAGCATGTTTTGCATAAGGAGCAAGTTTACTGTACAAAAATAAAGATTCAATATCATTGTTTTCTAATTTTTCTATAAGCCAGTTATCAAATTCTAAAGCCCAAGGCGAAGTTTCAGTGGCCTTCCAATTTATAGTAGACAGATTATGAACTGTAGCGCCACTTCCAATTACTAAAATGTCTTCTTTTCCTAGATATTTTAATGCATTTCCAATTGCATATTGTTCTTTCATAGGCAAATTGGGATTAACTGAAATTTGAATCACAGGTAAATTAGCTTCTGGATACATAATTTTTAGTAAAACCCAAGTACCATGATCTAAACCTCTTTGTGTATCTAATTTAGCTTTGATTCCATGATCTTCAAGAGATTTATGAATTTTAGAAGCTATTTCAGTAGAACCTTTAGCAGGGTATTTTATAGAATAAAGCTCTTTAGGAAATCCATAAAAATCATAAATCATTTCATAAGTTCCAGAAATAGAGGATATAGAAGTTACATCGCTTTCATAGTGAGCTGAAAATACAACGATAGCTTTAGGTTTAATTTTAGCTCCTAATTTTTTGAGAAAAGCTGTAAATTCATTGTTATCTGTGACAAGAGTTGGACCTCCATGGCATATAAATAGTGGATAAATCATTTTGCTACCTCCTTTAAACGATATAAGTGATTTTTTCGAAAACTATTGTGTGTATGATTGTAAAACTTGATAATTATTTTTATGTAATATTATCTTAAGTAATTAAGTTACTTTATGCAAGTAGAATACAATTAAAAAGATATAGACTTAAAGCTATATCTTTTCTGAGCACAGTTCTTTAACTGCAGGTAAATCTGCAGGGGCCCAATTCAATGAAAGTAAATTTTCTCTCTTTAACCATATTAGTTTAGAATGTTCATTAGCAGTAGGCATACCAGAAATTACTTTACATTTAATGGTGGTTAAACTTACTATAACATTATCATATTCGTGAGTGTTTTCATTGAAGACACTGCAAGATTCAACAGTACAATCTAATTCCTCTTTTATTTCTCTTTCTATAGCTTGTTTCAAGTTTTCATCTTTCTCTACCTTACCACCAGGAAATTCCCAATTGTTTGGAAGAGACATAATTGGAGAGCGAAGAGCACATAATATTTCATTATTTTCATTTTCTACAACAGCCCCAACAACTTTTATAACCTTTTTCATTACAACACCTCTCTTCTGCACAAGTTTATCATAGATGTGATATGTAAATCAATCACTGGTGTTTTTTTAAGAACCGTTTCTAAGTTACTTTAATAATACTATAATACAAAAAAGTGTGTTATTGAAAATCTGACAATAAAAAAGTATACTTAATGGAGTATTTGGCACTTATCTAATTTAAAGAGAAAGCGCTTAGTGAAAACGCTAGATAGTATTTTTGATGGCAAGATTCACTAAAAAATGATTTCAAAGCATCAAAACATTATATAAGATGGGGGGAGAAACGGCAGTAGTCGTATAAATGTAAGGAAATTAGAGCAAATAGTCATAATGGAAAAATCTTCTTCTAAATTATAATTATACCTCAGAGTATACGTTAAAATAGGTTGAAGAAAATTGTTGAATTAGTTAAGGGATATATAAGTAAGGAGGAGATATTATTGAATTCAAATATGAAAGCTGAGAAAATAAAAGAAATTTTAGCATATATTGCTGTTTGTATTTTTTGGGGATCTACGTATCTTGCAATACGTATTGGAGTTGGTGAATTGCCACCTATGTTTTTTGCAGGAATAAGATTTTTAGTAGCAGGAAGCTTAGTATTAGTTTTTGCATATATAAAGAGAATGGAATTTCCTAAGACATTTACGGAGGTAAGAAAAATATCCACAGTTGGTATATTATTATTATTTGTATGTAACGGGTTAATGGTATGGGCAGAACAAGTAGTACCTTCAAGTATAGCTGCAATTTTAGTAGCAACACTTCCTTTGTTCATGGCAGTAATAGAATTTTTAATATGGGGTAAAAAAATAAATGTGAGGGGATTTATTGGTCTTCTATTAGGGTTTGGTGGAGTTATTATATTGATAACATCTCATTCAAGTGTAGCTCAGTTTGATATAAAATATAGTCTTGTTATATTATTTTCAACTTTTATGTGGGCAGTGGGTTCTATTTATTCTCAAACTTTTAAAGCTTCAGGAAACATTATAACTCATATAGGTATTCAAATGTTAGCAGCATCAATTGTATTACTTGCAGTGTCAATGTTCATTGGAGAGTTTTCAAGGATACATATGAGCTTTAAAGGGGTTGCAGCAACTGCTTATTTAATTGTATTTGGCTCTCTCATAGGATATAGCTGTTATATATACATATTAAAGAAATGGCCATCAGCTAAAGCTAGTACTTATGCTTATGTAAATCCAATGGTAGCAGTGCTACTTGGAGTTGCAATATTAGGTGAACCTATTATGTCTAGTACAATTTTGTCTATATTTATAATATTAGGAGGGGTTTTTCTGGTTCAAACTTCTAAAACTTCATCAAAGATTGTAAAAACAGATAAGGCTAGGGAAAAAATGATTGGATAAAAAAACTAAAGATTAGGTCTATAGTATAAAAAACTTTAAACCAGGTAATTTAATAATAGTAATACCTGGTTTAATTTTATAAGCATCATTGTGGATATTATGTGTTTTATCAAGAATTTTAGATTTTTATAAAAGTAATTTAGAAAATAAAGTTCACAGTATATTGTTCTTGGATTGAAGTCAAACACCAGTTTATTTAGTACTATATTTATTAGCAGATTTCTTTTTTAATTTCACACCAAGTGTAGAGTTAACAAATATATCAATCATTTTTTCTTTGGTAACTTTAATTTCTATGATTATGTTATATTTTTTACATAGTTTAGTTAAGTCAGATTTAGTTATATCTGAATCATTTATAAAGGCCACTGCATTTTTAACACTTGGCATAACCATTATACGTTTATACAATTCTTCATTTGTCATAGTAACACCTCTAATCCGTTATTTTAATATGATGATTTTAAAACAAATTATATTTTACCACAATATAAGTAGGTGAAGCCTATATACATATATAAGTGGTGTTATTATTGATTAAATTATCACATATAGGAATTATAGCATAAAAATCATAAGTCAGTATTGTTATATTAATAAAATAAGTTATTGACTGTTTTGTGATTAGTTGGGATAATATAACTGTAAAGTATGCGTATTGGAGATGAAAATATGTTTATAAATAGAGTACTGAGTATAGTAGTTACTGTAGGAATAATATTTTCTATAACAACAAAAGTCATGGCAGATGGTGAACCTCAACGTATATGGGGTAAGGACAGATATGATACCGCCATAGAAGCATCGAAAAGTGGTTGGAATGATGGGTCAGAATATGCAATTTTAACTAATGGAGAAAATTTCCCAGATGCTTTAAGTGCGGCACCTCTGGCAAAAAAATATAATGCGCCCATACTGCTTAACTCAGGAAAAGGTTTGGATAACCGAGTAAAAACTGAATTAAAGAGATTAAATGTAAAGCAAGCATTTATTATAGGTGGAAAAGGAGTAATATCAAAAGCTGCAGAAGACACATTAAATGAATTAAATATTAAAAATACCAGATTATATGGACAAGATAGATATGAAACAGCAGTTAAGGTGGCAGAGCAATTAGGTAATGTTAAAGAAATAGCTGTTGCATCGGGTGAAAATTTTCCGGATGCAATGTCTATAGCTCCAATTGCAGCACAAAAGTCTATGCCTATAATACTTACATCAGGAGGAAAGTTACCAGATAGTGCTAGCAATTATATAAAAGATAAAAATATAACTAACAGTTATGTGGTTGGTGGAAATGATGTAGTAAGTGATGAAACTTTAAGTAAGTTACCAAAGGCTGAAAGATTATATGGTGACAGCAGATATGATACAAATGCTGCTGTATTAAACAGGTTTGCAAGTGACTTGAATTTTAATACTATTTATTTATCTAGTGGAGAAAACTTTCCTGATGCTTTAGCAGGCTCAGCTTTGGCAGCTAAAAGTTCTACTTGTGTTCTACTGATAAGTGATTATGCAGGTAATCCGACAAAAAAGTTTGCATTTGATAAATTACCTTCAGAAAATAATATTAAAATATTGGGAGGACAAGGTGCTGTTTCTGATAAATTAGTTAATAAAATTATTTATCCAGATGTTAACGAAATTATTGGTTTGCCCAAGGATGTTTTAAGTGTAAGACAGGGTGAATGGGTTTATTATTTTTCTGATAAATATAAAACTACTAAGCTTTCTAAATGTAAGGTAGATGGGAATTCAATACAGAAGTTAAGTGATAGATGGGCATCTCAAATTACTGTAGTAGGAGATTGGATTTATTTTATATCAGATGATCATGTAGAAAGGGATAATAACTCTTTTGATGAGCCTCATTTGTACAAGATAAAAAATGATGGTACAAGTGAAAAAAAATTGAATGATGAAAATTGTAAGTGGTTTAAAGTAATAAATAACAAAATTTACTATGCCACAGATAAAGGTTTTACTATAATGGACAGTGATGGCAATAATAAAGTTAATATTCAAATTGAAGCAGTTGATATTGATGATAATTACATATATTATACAGAACAATCCCAAATATGTAAAATGAAAATTGATGGAACTGATAAGGCTCAAATATCTTCTGCATATGGTATAGTAGATTTGAAAGTGTATAAAAATGAGCTGTACTTCAATACTTCAACAGATGATCATAATATGCATTTGAATAAAATGAACATGGATGGAACAGGGAAAACTAAAATAGCAGATACCGATCATGTCGGATTTGATATATTTAATGATTGGATTTATTATATTACTCCAGACAGTAATTTCTTACATAAAGTTAAAATTGATGGAAGTGGAGATACAGAAATAACAAAATTTGAAGGAGGAAGATATCTGCGAATTTCTAATGGCTGGATATATTATGTTGTACAGGGTCATGAATATATGTATCCATATAAAATGAGAATAGATGGTACGGATGATAAGCTAATGGGTGATTATGATTCTTAGTGAGGCACAAGAATGTATTTAATGGATAAATGTTAACTTACATTGTTAAGAAATATAGAGTTGTAAATGGATTTTAGATCAAGTGATTCTTTATGCATTATTTAAAATATTAAAAATGGGGCATAAACGCCCCATCTATGGTATAAGAAGAATCCAGCTAAAAATTGCAATTACTTTATTTGCTTAACTCTCTTCTAGGTATCTTAATTTTTATAGCTTTTTCTATTTCATCTAAAGCCCTTTTATCCTTTGGATCTACAAATAGACAAGTACAGCCGTCTTCACCAGCCCTTCCTGTCCTACCAATACGATGTATATATGACTCTACACTTTCTGGAATGTCATAATTATATATATGGCTAACTCCACTTACATCTAATCCTCTAGCTGCTACATCTGTAGCAATTAAATACTGAATATCTGCATTCCTAAAAGATTTCATTATTCTTTCACGTTTTGATTGAAGTATATCACTATGAAGTTTTTTGCAATTATATCCACGTTGATGAAGTCCCATTTCAAGATCATCTACTCTTCTTTTAGTTCTACAAAATATAATAGCCATAAATGGATTATCTTGGTTTAAAATATTACATAATGCATCTTTTTTTCTTCTATCTGTAGTTTCTATTACAAATTGTTTAATATTATTAAGTGTAACTTCTTCTTTTTTTATAGCAACCACTAAAGGATCATTCATATATCTATAAGCTAATTTTTTGACATCAGAATTCATAGTTGCAGAGAAACACAATGTTTGACGTTTTTTAGAGGTTTCCTTTATTATATCTTCCACATCATTTTTAAATCCCATAAGCAGCATTTGATCTGCTTCATCTAATACTAATGTTTTTAATTTGCTAAGATCCACAGTTTTTCTACGAAGATGGTCTAAAAGTCTACCTGGAGTTGCAATAATTAGGTGAATGCTTCCTTTGAGTTTTTTTAACTGGGAACCTATATCTTTTCCACCGTAGGCTGCCAAAATATTTATATCTTTAGCTTCTTTAAGTTTTAGAGCTTCTTCAGTTATTTGAATAGCAAGTTCTCTTGTAGGAGATACAATTAATGCTTGAGTTGCATTTATATCAAGTGATATATTTTCAAAAATAGGAAGCAAAAAAGCAAGGGTTTTTCCTGTACCAGTTTGTGCTTCAGCTATAACATCTTTTCCTTCTTTAATAAATCCAATACTCTCTTGTTGAATAGGTGTTGGTTCAGTAATACCTGTACGTTTTAATACATTTATTATATTTTCGGTAAGTCCTAGTTCTTTAAAATCCATTTTCTCATACCTTTCATTACTAGCTTTTATTTTTTATTTATTTAAGTCAATTAATAATATCATACTGCTGCAATTAATACTAATATAAAGCTTTGAAATTAATCTTTATTAGCCAGCAAGTATTTTGAAAATAGGAAATATCAGCAAGTTTTAATAAATTATATTTATGGTGTATCCTGGGATGTTTGAATAAGGAATAGCCATACTCAATAATTTGGAATTTTTTATTTTATGAGTACATATATATGTACCAGAACATTTTCCAAAGGATATAGTCTTTTTACAAATTTCTGAATCCTTAATTAAAGCTAAATGAATTTGGCTTTTTTCAAGATTAAAACTATAATCTATAACAAGTACTTTATCATTTGAGTAATTTAGAGATTCCAAATTTGCATCCTCACAGGTTATTGACAAAACGTTTTTAACTAACAGTATTATTTCATCAATATCTGATATTCGCCTTTCTCTATATGTATTCAGCTCTTTTTTCAGAAGCTCATTAAATTCTAAATAATCGCTCGCAGATTCTAATACGATTTTTCTCGATTTACCTCTTTTATATACTAGCTGTTCTCCTTTATAGGAAATAACATTTTCTGTATTTTCAGTATCTTCCATATAAACAACTCCCTTGTGTGATTAATACAATTATTCTAATTTATATAATAAATTTTAATTTTAAATATGTAAATACATTTATTAAAATATTTATGTAATATATATAATAAATTAAAACTAAGCTATTGAAAAGAATTTTAAACTAGGAATATGAAAGAAATAACAAGTCAAAGATGTTAGTTATTATTTAACAATGATTCCTAATAAAGCAGAGAAAGAAATAGCTTGTATTTGTGAAACTACAATTCCAAATACATCAGGTATATTTACAGCAAGATCTTCAATATTACAACTTGTAAAATCTATGTCTTTAAGTTTAGTATAACGCATTTGAGCCTTACTCAAATCTGAATCTCTAAAGATAACCTTAGAAAATGTGCAATTTTGAAAGTCTGCAGAAGGTAATTGGCACTGGTTAAACATTACTTCTTTACACTTTGAAAAAGTTAAAAACATATATTGTCCAGTGCAATTATTAAAAAGAACATCTCTTAAAGTAGCTTCTGATAAATTAAATCCCATAAGCTTACAATTTAAAAATTCCACTCTATGCACTGATGCTCCAATAAAATCAGCATTAGACAAATCACAATTTTCAAATTTCACATCAACTAAATCAACATTTCTAAAGGATATGTCTTTAAATATAACGTTTCTAAAAATTATTTGGCTAAAGCATATATGCTCTACATGGTAATTTTCTAGAGTACAATTACTAATTATTCCTGAAAATATCTCTTCTCTATCTATAATGTTTTCTTCTGATAAGGTAATTAAACCTAAATCCTCTTGTAATTTTGGGCGTGTAATTGTAGATTTTATTTTCTTACTTTCCATTATGTGACCTCCAATTATTTTTTGTACTTAATTATTATATATCATAAAATTAATTTGTAGGACAAGCTTTTCTAAAAATATTAATAGCAATTATTAATACAATATCTTTTTATCTATTCAATATATTTATTTAAAATCAATGTTACTATCATAAATCAAACCTTGCTTATGAATTTTATAAAGGCAAATTAAATTAATTTTAACTTTTTAATTTATTATATCAAAAACTTACCTAAATAAAAGTCATAATATCTACTAATAATATTAGTGTTCATTAAACAATATAAATTAGAAAGTAAGGTGAAAATCTAGTGAAAAAGAAAATGTGTGTTTTATCTATATGTATACTCTCACTTTCACTATTTGGCTGTACAGCTCAGCAAAATCAGGCGATGAAGAAGAGAACACAGCCTATTGGTGGAGTGGAATCTTCAGCATATGGCACAGCTGATGTTAAGAAAGTAAAAATTACTGCTGATAATACAAGCATAAGAAAAGGTTGTTCTAATGATTCTCCTATAATTCAAAAGACAAATGCAGGAAACTCTTTTGATGTAGTTAGCAAAGTTCAAGATTGGTATGCAGTAAAACTACCTGACAATTCAATTGGGTTTGTACCTAAAGAACAAAGCAAAGCTGTAGTAATTGATGATAAAAAACCTCAAGCAACACCTGACAACACTGGAACAGCACCGCAAGGAACTACTGGAGGAACAGCACAAGGAGCAACTATACCAAAAACACCAACAGCACAAACAAATTCTGGTACATTAAGTTCTGCAGAACAGCAGATGGTAAAAATGGTAAATGATGCTCGTGCTCAAAATAATTTACCTGCATTAAAAGTAGACACTCAGTTATGTAATGTTGCTAGAATTAAGGCTCAAGATATGATAGATAATAACTATTTCAGTCATAGTTCTCCTAAGTATGGAAGCCCCTTTGATATGATGAAATCTTTTGGAATTAAATATGTTTCAGCTGGTGAAAACATTGCTGGAAATCAAACTGTTCAAAATGCACAAAATGCATTAATGAATTCTCCAGGTCACAGAAAAAATATATTGAGCCCAGATTTTACTCATATAGGAATAGGAATAAGACAAGGTGGACCTTACAGTAATATGTTTTCTCAAATGTTTATCAGCAGACCCCAATAGAGGAAACAACAACTTTTAGTAAAATAAAAGATAGATGAGATTTAAAATTCATCTATCTTTTATTTTACAATTATAGAGAACAAGCTATCCATTTCGGACAGTTCGATTTTTAAATTCTCCAACAGGTTTGGAAGTGGATTTCCAACAAGCACCACATTTTAAACAAGCTATAGATGAGTAATCTCCACAATGATAGTGTATATTTTTTTCGTTTTTAATACTGCTTCCTGATAATCTTGTAATCCAATTGAATAGATTCTTTTTTCTAATCTTTTTTTCTGGTGATTTAGTGCTTTTAAATATCATTTTTATCACGTTACTTTCCCATAAATTTTGGATTATAGAATGTTGATATATTTAATGATAAGTATATATTATTTTCTTTTAAAAATCTATGGAATATAAAATTTTTTATATTAAGCAGCAGCTTCAAAGTACAAAATATTAACAGAGTATTTTAAAGACTTTATTTGAAATGATTAAAGGATAACCTTTTCAGTTCTTATAAATAATTGAGATGTACAAAAACCATAAGAATAGCTTAGGAAACAGCTATCTAGACTTTACATGTACTACTCAAATTTTAAATTTCTATATTTATTTTCCTGTGATATAATTACTTTATATAATTTTGTAATATAATAAACATTTAAAATTAAGGTAGTTATTTTAGCAGGGGGCTTTGTGTATGAAACAATATGGATTAGTATATACAAATTTTAATGAAATGAGATATTTTATTCATAATATGAACATGCACACAGAACAGAATATTCTTATTCAAGTTTTTACTGGAGTAATTGAAGTTGAACTTATTAGTAAAATTATAGACGAAATAACTTACTTGATACCTCAAGCTGAAATTATAGGGACAACAACTTCAGGCGAAATATTTCAAGGAAATATTTTTACCAGTACTACTATATTATCTTTTTCTATCTTTGAAAAAACGAAGATTAAAACAAAACTATTAAATAAAAATAACAATGAAAATGAATTAGGAATGTCCATTGTAAAGAATTTAGTTGAAGAAGATACAAAAGTTATTATTTTATTTTCAGAAGGCTTATTAATGAGTGGACATGGTATTATCAAAGGTATACAAGCAGCAAATTCTAACATTACCATTTGTGGAGGAAAAGCCAGTGACAATGGATATTTTAAGAAAACCTTTATATTTACAAAAGAAAAAATTATGCAGAATGGTATTGTAGCTGCTTCACTTACAGGTAAAGATCTTAATGTTATTACGGAACATAGTTTTTGCTGGTGCTCTATTGGAAAATTAATGACTGTTACTAAAGCATTTGATAATAGAATTTTTACAATAAATAATATGAAAACTATTGATATTTATAAAAAGTATTTAGGTAATGGAGTAGCTAAAGAATTACCAATGTCTGCTACTGAATTCCCACTGGTAATTAAGAAAGATAATATGAGTATAGCAAGAGTGGCTTTTAAATGCCATGATGATGGATCTATGAGTTTTCTTGGAAATGTAGAAACTGGTGATAAAGTTCAATTTGGATATGGCAATGTTAATATGATAATCAATAATTCTTTAAATATAGTTAATAATTTACAAAATAAACCTATAGAAGGTATTTTCATTTATTCTTGTTCAATAAGAAGATCATTTATGCAAAATAAAATTGATTTGGAGACATTACCTTTAAACAACATTGCTCCTGCCTATGGATTTTTTACTTATGGCGAATTTTTTACTGCTAATCATTCAAATCAACTTTTAAATGCAACCATGACAATATTAGGACTTTCAGAAGGACAACAAGTCTTAAAGAATGATAAAAAATTGGCAATAAGTGAAAAACATTCATCAAAAAATTTTTTTCAAGGAAAAGATATTGGTGTGATAAGAGTATTTGCTCACCTTACTAAGCAGGTTACAAAAGAATTGCAAGAAGCAAATGAACTATTAGAAGCTCAGAGTCGTAAAATAGAACAAATGAAAAACATCACAAATTCAATAATGGAAATAAATAATGAAATATTAGCTTCTGGAGAAATTGATAATTTGCTTCAAATGATACTTAATAAATCAATAGATATAATTCCTAATGCACAAGTTGGAAGTATTCTATTTATAGAAAATGATAAATTAATATATAAAGCTTCAAAAGGATACTTATTTAATGAATTAACTGATATAACTTATAATATTGAAGATATATATCAATGTAAGCTTTATAATTCAGGTGATTTATATGAACCTACAATAGTAAATAATCTCCACAAATTTCTATTTAGTAAAAAAGATATGTATGATTTATGGAAAAATATGTTTAATGAAGTTCCCGTTGAGCTGTTATGCTATAGTATTGTTATTGATGAGAAAATCATTGGATTTATCAACTTATTTAATACAGATAATAAGAGTAAATTTTCAGAAGAAGATAAGATTTTAGTTAAACATTTGTGTAATGAAATTGCTATAGCTTTAAAAAATGCTAAATTAATGAAAGATATTTTATATATGTCAAGATGTGATAGTTTAACTGGATTGTATAACAGAAGGCATTTTAGAGAAATAGTAAATAAAATTTTAAATGAAACATCTCTTTTAAATAAAACTTTTGTTACATGTATAATAGATTTAAATAATTTAAAAATAATTAATGATAATTATGGTCATGATGTTGGTGATGAATTTTTAATAAAGTTTGTAGAAATATTCAAAGCTGAAGTTGATGATAATGATGTTTTTGCAAGAAGTGGTGGAGATGAATTCGAAGTAATATTTATTAATAAAAATAAAGTTCATGTTTTGAATATTATTGAAAAAATCAATGCTAGATTAAAAAATTACTCCTTTGATTTTGATGAAAATATAAAGATCACTTTTGCATATGGACTTGCTGAATTTCCAAAGGATTCTACAAATATTACTGAACTTTTAAAAATATCAGATAAGAGGATGTATGAAAAGAAGAAAGAAATGAAAAATGCTGGTATTAATTTATCCGATGCTACCATTGGTAACGCCCCTAAATAAATTTTTGGAAGGAGAAAAATTTATGATTACAAAAAATAAATTTAAAAACTTATTGTCATTAAAAGTACAAGCTTTTGTTATTTTAGTAATGATGTTATTTTGCAGCAATACGGTTTTTGCTCAAGAAGATTATACAGTTTTCACTGCTAAGCAGAACATAAGCATAGATAAAGTATGGAATATTAAATTTTCCAAGGATATTGATAAAAACACTGTAAATAGTGGGAATGTAAAAGTTGTTGATAAAAATGGTACTGAAGTAAAATTAAATTTAAGCTGCAGTGGAAATATTATATCAGCAAAACCCATAGATAATTATAAATGTGGAGATACTTATACCATATTTATAAATAATATAAAAGCTTTAAGTGGAGTTAATCTAGAGAATCCTGGAAGTATGAAATTTACAACTAAAACCGGTGTACAACCCACTGATTATTCTGATAATTATTCACTTAAAGATACACATAGGTATAGAATTATAGATACGCTGACCTTTGCAACAGATAAAGACACAACGTTATCGTTAGGCTATAATATTGGTAGTTTAAGCAACTCACCTTATCAAAAGGAATTAGATTTAAATGTAACTGGTGAAAATGCTAAAATAACATCTGAAGATTCGGTTCATAAAAAACTTATTGGGAATACTAATTTAAAATCTGGTGAAAAGGTACAGTATCAGGTAATTAGAAATATAGAATTAAGTGGCATAAAATATACAAAGGATTTATCTAAAACTTCTGGGGATTATAGTAGCTTTGGAGATTATAGTAAATACACAGCAGCTGAAAAGAAAATTGAAAGTGATAATTTGGATATTATAAATAAATCGAAGGAAATATTTAATGGAATAACTAATCCTTATTACAAGGCAAAAAAAGCTTATGAATTTGTAAATACGTATATGAACTATGATGAAAATAATAAAAACAAAGGAGCTTTGAATGCTTTGAATACTTCTAAGGGAGTTTGTGAGGATTATTCTGATTTATTTGTTGCACTTTTGAGAGCTTCTGGAGTGCCTGCTAGAGTTGTTACTGGATATTGGATTGATAAGGAAAGTTTCAGTAATAATATAGCAGATGGAAATAAAAACAGACATGCATGGGTAGAATATTATTTGCCAGAATATGGATGGATAGTAGCAGAACCTACTAATATATATTACAGTAATGAAGAAAAAATTATAGATTATGATTATTTTTCGAATTTAAATGAATCTAGTCACTTCATAGCGGGATATGATTCGGCTGGAGATAATAAAGATAGTAATGTTTATTACAATTATGAAGAGGGATCCAATGTTACTTGTAATATACAAACACAGATAGAACAATTAAATTAAAATGCAAGCAAAGATGTTAAGAAATTTTCCACGAAAAAATTTCTAATAATATTGTTTTAAATATTTGTAGTTTTTGAAATTTAATAGTAGTATAATTTACTTAATTGTATAATTATAGGGTGTTGATACTACAAATAAGAACATAGGAAGGATGTGGAATTTATGTTAACTTGGAATGATAATCTTGCAACAGGTATCGAAAAAATTGATAATCAGCATAAGGAAATATTTAAAAGAGTAAATCTATTATTAACATCTATGAAGGATAGAAACAGTAAGGATGAAGTGTTGAAGTTAGTAGATTTTTTGGAAGAATACGTAATAGAACATTTTTCAGATGAAGAGAAATATATGTTAAAATATGATTACTATAATTATAATATACAACATTCAGAACACCAAAATTTAAAAGGACAATTAGATGAATTTAAGATTAAATTTGAAAAATATGGGACTACTGCCAGTGCTGTAATACAAATTCAACAGAATATAGGTAAATGGTGTTTAAATCATATAAGTAAATTGGACAAAGAATTTGCAGAATTCTTAGTAAATAAGGTGAAAATAAATAGTTAATGATTTATCTAGGGACAAGACTTATGAAAAAATGTTAGATGATTTATAAGGAACCAATAGATGTAGATAGACAAATTCTTTTATCTATTCATCAAGTGATTCTTAGACTCAGGCGTAGTTTGATTATGAGGAGTATTCTCCTCAATCTGAGTCTTAGAAGCACTTAGCATAATTGATAGCACATCTAAGAATGGATCTTATTTTCTAAATAATACATATTAGCTAAAAAATTAAATACAAAGAGGAGATGATAAATATGAAAAAAAGGTTAGGAATTATACTTATTTTAATTACTATTATAGTAACCTGGATGTTTTGGATATTTATTGAACCCTCAAGGGCAATACCTAGAATCAGTGAATATTCCCAATTTATAGCATGTTGTGCACTAGTTTTACTAGGATGGATAAATTTCATTTCTACTAGGCATAAAGCTTTAGATACTTTGTTTAATGGAATAGATAAATCCTATATCTATCATAAATATTTAAGTATTACGGTATTCATCATGGTTTTTGCACATAATTTAATGATTGGAATGGCTAAAAGAAGTGAAATTTTAGCAGGTAAAACAATACCTAGAAACCATTTTGCTATGTACGGAGCTTTTAGTATGTATTTGTTTTTAATTCTTATAATTTTTGCTATCTTAGCGAAAAAATTAAATTACGAAAGATGGAAAACGATTCATAAAATAATGATACTTCCTTATGCTTTTGGTCTTGTACACTATTATGGTAGTTCAAATTATGCTACTTTTTCTACAAACGCTTTTAGCATATGGATGAATATTATAAATTGCATAGGATTACTATCCCTTATTTATAGTATAATTTTTTATGAAAAAACATCTTTTAAATACCATTTCAAAATATCAAAATTAGAGTATGTAGCTAATGGGATGATGGAAATTACGGGACATGCTCTAGAAAGCAGTATGGAATTTCAATCTGGACAATTTGCTTTTTTAAAAACATTAGACGGAAACAATAAGTTTCCATCCCACCCGTTTACTATAAGCCAAGCACCTAAAAGGGGAGAAATACAATTTACAATTAAGGGGTTGGGGGATCATACAAAGGTTTTATTAGATAAAATTAAAGTTGGTGATGAATTTAAAGTATCAGGACCACATGGGAAATTTAATTATAAAACAGGTACTAAAAATCAAATATGGATTGCAGGTGGAATTGGAATAACACCTTTTAGAAGTTTTTCACAATCAAATATAGATAAAGACTATTCCATTGATTTCTTCTATGCCTACAATAATAAAGAAGAAGGTGCCTATGTGGAGGAGTTAAAATCTATAGTTAACAATGATAATTTAAGATTGCATCTGCATAATTCAGAAGAAAGAGGATTCCTATCATTGGATGAAATAAGTAAATATATAAAAACAGAAGAACCTGTGGATGTTTACTTCTGTGGACCTAAACCTATGAGAGAAAATTTAAAAAAGCAATTTAAGAAAAGTAATATTAATGTATCAAATTTTCATTATGAACAGTTTCAATTTAAATAAAAAAACAGAGCATGATTTTTAAAATTACATTCTTAAGCACATTGAATATAGTAAAAACACTATCAAAATTTATTGGAATTCAATAAATTGATAGTGTTTATTTTTAGTTCAATGGAATTATTTACAAACATTTCATTGAACAGATTCTTATAATCAGGTGTTCTTGTACATAGCACTATTTTTAAACTGAGAAAGTTGAGTAAATAATATTTAGTATCATAATAGAAGATCATATTATAATGAATTTAAGTAAAAAAACTTGAAACTTTTTACACTGATGGAACATCTAACATATGTAAAAAGAGAATGCTGCAGCATTTGAAAGAAGGTAAATGATGGATATAGAAATACTTGTTATAAAAAGTAAAAAAGGAGATATTTCTGCATTTATGGAGCTTTTGAAGGAAAAAGAAGAATTCTTTTATAAAATTTCTTTTACCTTTTCAAAAAATTCCTATGATGCCGAAGATTGCATATCTGAAGCTGCTATAAAAGGCTTTGAAAAGATTAACCAGCTAAAAAAAGCAGATAAATTTTATAGCTGGTTTACTTCTATACTTATAAATATATGTAGACAACAATTTAGAGGTAAAATAGCTGTTTCATCTCCAGAAGAAATAAAAGAAGTACAGGATATGTTTTCTTATAATTCTGTTGAAGATAAAATTATTATTGAAAATTTACTTAATAAGTTAAAAAAAGATGAAAGAGAAATATTAGTTTTAAGATATCTTAAGGACTATTCTATACAAGAAGTAGCAGATATAATGGACATCCCACTAAATACAGTGAAGACCAAAATATATAGGACTCTTAATTTTCTAAGATCTAAAAATGGGAGGATAAAAAATGAGTATTAATAATAACAATATTCCTGAAGATTTAATGAAAAATGTTGAACTAAAACTTAGAAAACATGTTAAAAATAAAAAGAAAAAAGTACATTTTTATGCATTAGTTGCTGTTTTAATTATAGCAATTATGCTTCCAGTATCAGTTTTAGCATATAGTAAGTACTATAATAATATACCATTTAAACAAGAAATAGATTTAGCTAGACAAAATAATAATGTTTCTAAATTAGATAAAGCATTTAAATATAAAAACATAGATTTCACTATAAAAGAAATCGTAGCAGATGAAACAGGAATAGAGGTTATCTACAATGTATCTAACCCTAAATATTATATAGATGGATTAAGTTTTGGTGATGCAAATAATAAAAGCTATAATCTTAGTGGATACTCTCTACCGGATTCAGGTGGCTCCAATTCAGACAAAAAAGAGAAAGCTTTTTTTATTTTCATTGGTAAAGATAAAGCAGCTTATATACAAAAAAATCCTATTGATATAAATATAGATAAAATTTCATATAAAAATACTGAATATAATAATAAAATACTAGCTAAAATAAACTCATTTATTAATCCCAAAAATGATAGCTTTAAGGTAAACTGGAATTTAAAAACGCAAATAACTATGCAAAATGTTAAAAATATTGCTATAAATAAGGAATATAACCTTAATATAGGTACATTAAAACTTAAAAACTTAAAGAAAGGAATTCTTAAAACTATTCTAGAATATGATTTTACTCCATCAGATAGAAATATAGCTGAAATGCGACCATTATTTTCAATTAGGCTAGATAATAACTATACGGATAATATTAATGAAGAAGAAAGACCGGATTACACATCAGGATATATACATGTAGAAGAATTTAAATCTATATATTACAAGAATATAAAAGAAATGGGTATACGATTAGTAGGCTCATCTGTTAATTATTGGGATGATAAAGAATATGAAATTTATAAAGACAAACTTCCAATGCAATTTGATTTTAATGGAGAAAAGTTTAATATTGTTTCCATGTCCCAAAAAGACGGTTGTACAGAGTACAAAGTTGAATATGATAAAACAAATAGAATTTATGAGCGCATTGGAATTACTGGAGTTCGGTTTAGGGATACTGATAATTATGGCTTTGAATCCCATTATAAAAATGAAAAAGTACAATTTAAAGATTACGCATCTAGAGATACTATTTATAACACTTTAATAAAAAAAGTTCCTAATTTAAATTCTATTTATAACAATGCAGGTTATTCTGGCATAGGAGTAGGTAATGCTGTTGTAAGTGAAAATTTCATTTTTAAAGGCCGCAGTATTAATAATAAATTTAAAATTGAAAGTGCAGCAAGAAGTTTTCTTTATGATACTGATGAAATAGTGATTAAACCTTAAACTTTAATTTTTTAATACAAAAAAATAAACTATACTATATTCTTTTTAATTTTAGTCATTTGGAGTTCTATAATGTGTATGAGAATTCTAAATGCAGTTAAAAATCTATAGTATGGTTTGTTTTAACACTAAATATTAATTGCTTATTAAGTTGTGGTGGAGTTTGATTGTGAGAAATGATTTTTGATAAGAAAAACTTTTAAACATCAAATTTTTACTATAAAAAAGATTAATCCATGCAACTAGAACTTCTTAAAGCTGTAATAGTAAAACAGGTTTTTATTCTTAAGTAAGAAGAATAAACTCCAGCTGACAATGTTACATAAAGTAAACATTTCATTAAACCTCCAGTACCATAAGGAACTAAACATTCATAAGTACAAACTATGCCAGGAATCAAAAAAAATACTGCTGATACCAGTCGCCCAATCCTATCAAAAACAAAGGGATTATTTGAGGATTTGTTATTTCTTTTTATAAAAATTGATGTTAGTACAAATTCTAAAAATTTTAAGCATATAAAACATAAAAACCAGAGTGGTAAAATTTTTATAATTATTAACACTGCATAGGAAAGAAGTATATATAATAAATCAGCAAACACATCAAGTTTGGCTCCCAATGCAGAAGCATGTCCAATTTTTCTTGCAATTTTGCCATCCATTAAATCTGAAAAACAAATAATAAGAAAAACCATTATTAAGGCTAAAAAAGTATCTTTTCCATAGAAAAATTTTTCTAAGATTAAATATATAAATAAGAAAGACATAAATATTCTTGCAATTGTAAGGCTATTAGGTATAAATTTAATGAAATTTTTCATGTAATTGCTCCTTATAAAGTTTTCAATTAGTGTTTTATCCCATTGCTGCCACTGACAATATCCCAATATATATAAAAAGGGGTATAAGCAAATTTCACTTGAATTTAAGAATCATTTGATATTTATATATTATAATGTATAAACAATATTTTGTAAATAATAATTATTATTGAATGTTTTGTTAAGTTGCTTTGTAAGATATTATCATTTAATTATTTCTATGATCCCAATTATCAATTTTCAACTATTTAAAAACGCATGTATGGAATTAAAAGGGTTGTCACACTAATTAATTAGTGTGACAACCCCTTGAAAGTAATTTATACTGCTTGTTTTATCATAGAAGCATCCCTTTTTATTAAAACAAGATTCTTCCATTTGCCGCTTTTAAATCTTATACAATATAAAATTCCTCGTACAAACCAATCTGTATACATACCAAACCAAACACCAATAACTCCAAGTTTTAAAGGAATTCCTAGTATATATCCCATGGTAATTCTAAATATCCACATTCCTATAATGGAGGTAACTAATGTGTATTTGGCATCACCAGCGCCTTTTAATCCAGCAGATAAAACAAAGGATATGGACCATAATGGAATAAATAGAGCATTAATCCTTAAAAGATTTACACTCATAGATACTATTTCTGAGTTATTAGAGTAAAGTAAAACTATTCCTCTAATAAAGGGAAAGGATAGGGTAGCTAATGCAGCTAAACATATAGTAGATAATTTAGTTAAATAGGATAAGCATTTTCCAGCTTCTTTATTATCTCCTCTGCCCATATATTGACCTACTAATGCAGTAGCAGCCATACAGAAGGAGTTTCCAGGTACATTTAACATGTTGGCAACAGAGTTACTAATAGTATTGCAAGCTATGGAAGCTGTGCCCATGTTTACAATGAAAATTTGTGTAATAAGTTTGCCGCTATAAAATAATAATGACTCTATACTGGCCGGAATTCCCACAGCAAATATAGGTCTCAGTAATTTCATATTAAATTTAAATACATGCACTTTGGTTAATTTTATAACCTTTGTTCCTCTTAGTAATACCAAAAACACAATAACAGCCCCTGTAATTCTTGCTATGGCAATGCCAAGTGCAGCTCCCATTACTCCCAGACTAGGAATGTATAAATTATAATTACTAGTTTTAATATTTACACCATAAATAAAAAAGTAACTTAAAATTACATTTAAAATATTCATAAACATGGTTATTTTCATAGGGGTTTTACTATCACCAGCTCCTCTAAGAACTCCATTAGAAACTAAACTCAAGGTAATTAAAGGATATGTCAATAAAGTTATTCCTAAATATGTGTAGGAGTCCTTTATTACTTGAGGGTCTGCAGAACCATAAAGTAATGCTATAAGTGGATTTCGAAATATCCACATAGCAATTGTAATAGCAAAGGATATTAATATACTAGAATACAAAGCTTGTTTCATTGCAGCATTTGCAAGTTTTTCATTTTTCTGTCCTATATATTGAGCTACAACGACTGTGCCTCCCACAGCCAAAGCAGAAAAAAATGCAATAAATATATTATTTATTGAATCTACCATACCAATGGCAGAAACTGCTTCCTTACCAATATGTCCTGCCATCATAGTATTTACCATACCAAGGGACATTACAAATAATTGCTCCATAAGAATGGGAATTGCTAATTTAAACACATCTTTTCGTATTAACGTAATTTTTTCCTCCTAGAAATTATTTTCATTACTACATAGTAATACTTGTATATTTAGAATGCAACAAGTTAATTGTAGTTAAAATTAAGATAAAACATGTAAGTATACGTTTTATCTTAATTTTAAAGCATGAGATGGAGTTAAATGTTAAGAAAGCATTTAAAGAACATATTCACTAGCCATAACCCATAAGATATCTTCAGAAATCTTAGGATTACTTGATGAAAAATGATACTACCATTAAGTGTTATTTAGATTTATAATGACAGTAGCTATTCAATAGGGGGGATTATAATGGAAAAATATTCAATTGGGAAAATATATACAGATGTTAAAGGAATGAAGACTATAGATATTAATCCAATGCCAGAGAATTATTGCAGCTTCGACTGTGTATTTTGTCCACTGGGAAGAACAATTGTTAAAACTGAAAAAACATTTTATTTTAATGAAACTAGAGAATTTATAAATAGGTTAAGTACTTTTTTAGAATTAAATTATGTTGATACAGTGTTTATTAATCCAGATGGTGAAGCTTTAGCCAATGGAGAATTATTAAATATTGTTAAAGTCATTAAAAATAAGAATAAAAGAGTAAAGCTTTTAACTAATGGATATATTTTAAATAGAGAAGAATATAAGGAAGTTCTTAAATCATGTGATGTAGTTATAGGTGAATTAGCAGTTACTAAAGAAGAAGATTTTCAAAAACTAATAAGACCATTAGATGGTTATACTTTAAAAGAATATGTGTATAATATGGCAAATTTTAAAAAATGGTTTGAAGGTAAATTTATTTTGGATATTACAATAATAAGAAATTATTCTGATAATAATGAAGCGATAGAGGGCTTCAAGGAAATGATAAAAAATATAAAACCTGATGAAATATTTTTAGAAACCCCTGATGAAAAAAGGCTTAAGGGAGCTTTTAAAGTAAGTGAAGAAAGACTAGAGGAAATGAAAAAAGCTTTAAATAACAACTACTGTTTGTAAAAAAGTTAGCTGCAGATAGTGGATAAATAGAAGTGAGAGTCGTACTGCTGAAAATTATCAGTAGTATGACTATTGCTTCTATAAAAGGTCAATTTTAATGGCAGACATGTTAAATAATCTCTAAGTTAGTCAATGCACTATACTAGGTTCTTCCGTGAAACTTAGCATTACATTTTTTACAACTAATTAGTATGTTGCCTTTTTTTCTAGGAACTCTTAATTTTTGAGAGCATTCTGGACATTTGAATATTTTATAATGCTTAAAATCATTGATTTTCATTTTAAATTTATAAATTATTTGTTTAATTATGAGAGAACTTCGTTCAAAAGCCTGCAATTCTTGGTATCTCTTATATTTGTTTTTAGAAATAGTTCTCCAAGTAGCATAAACTGTTAATACTACTGACATAACTGCAGTGACTTTGTTTAATGAAAAAAGTAATGCAATAATTAAAAGATATTTTGAAAACTTATCTAAACCATAACAATCCTTCAAATAGTAAGAAAACTTGTTCAATGGTACACCTCCTAAAAAAGTATAGTTTCTAATATAATAATTACTCTATCACATACATTTTATCCATTCAAGAAAACATTTTGTTAATTAAGAAAGTGTAGAAAATGATTTTACTGAGTCATGTTTTATAACAAATTTAGAGTATGGATGTTTGGATATAAAAAGGCAATATTAAAATTAGAGTGCACAGAAGTGATTTGATATAGAAGAAATATTTAAAGAGTTTAATGGTTAATAATTTAATATATAGGATATCTGGAGGAAGGATACTTGATGTTTTAAATTTCCATAAAAGTATAAATTATATATATTCATATATAAATGATACAAAATAAATATTGTGTATTATTTATTATATCACAATATGGATAATAATCCAGTTATTTTACAAAAAAACTGGATTATTATAGAATAAAATGTAATTTTGTATTATAAAATGCAATTTGTTCTATAATAAATCAAATATTTAAAAAAAGAATTTTTAATTATTTAAAACAAATGATACAAAATATTTATTTTGTACAATTTGTTTTAAATAACCTGTAAAATCAAGTATAAATACAAATTTTATAGGTTCATTAATTAATATTTAGTGTAAAAAATAAGAGCTCCAAAAACATTTTGTAATGCATAGAGTTTTCGTTAAAGGAACCCTTGTTATTATATTGACCTAAGCTTTTTAGTAAGGAGTATATTCTATTATAATACCCCCTTTTTGACGTGTGTAAAATTATAAATGCGATATTAACAGAGTTGAACAGTTAATTCGAATTGTAAAATTTATAATAATGAAAACAAGTAATTACTAAGGTTTTATTTAATTATATTGAAAATAGCTATTATTCTTCCAGATTGGGATGTATATATTAAATTAAGCAAATATTATTAACATAAATAATTTAAACAAGCAAAAAATTTTAGGAGGTATAAAGGGTGAAGTGGTTTAAAAATTTAAAAATGGCACAAAAATTAATATCTTCATTTATTTTAGTAGCATTATTTATTGGATTAGTTGGATTTATTGGAGTACATAATATGAAATTGATATATTCTAATGCTAATTCCATGCATGATTATAATCTTAAGTCAATAGAAGCCTTAATGACTATGAAACAAAACTATGCAGATGTTCGTGCAGATTTATTAAAAATTGTTTATCAACAAGATTTAAGTAATAATGAGAACATAAAAAAAGAAATTAATGATTTAAGTATCAAAAATGATCAAATTATAGATAATTATGAGAAGACATTAATATCTAAGGATGAAGAATCAATATTTTCACAGTTAAAAAAGGATAGAGATGAATATAAAACAACATTTAGTACAGTGATAAAGCTCGTTGATGAAAATAATTATAAAGATGCACAGATAAAGTTTTCTGATATTACTAAAATAAGAACAAAAATTTATGATGATATGGATAAGTTAATAAAAACAAATTCTGATCAAGCTGATAAAGCTGATTTTCAAAATGCAAGTACATATAAGTCATCTTGGACTAATACAGTTATAGTAATTATGACAGGATTAGCTATTGCAATTATGCTTGGTTTAGGTATATCAATTATGATTTCAAAGGAAATTGGTAAAGTTTTAGTTTTTGCAAAAGCATTAGGAGATGGTGATTTAACCCAAACTATAAAGGTAGATACAAAAGACGAAATAGGAAACTTAGGAGAAGCTTTAAATAAAGCAGGTGATAATATAAAAGAGTTAATAAGTTCAATAATGAATAGTGCTGGAGATATAAGTGCTTCTAGTGAAGAATTATCTGCAACTACTGAGGAAATTACTTCTATGATGGAGGCTGCAAATGAATCAACTGAACAAATAGCTCAAGGTGCTCAGGAATTAAGTTCAACCACAGAAGGCGTAAATGCGACCATGCAAGAGATTGCGGCTACAACTAATGAATTATTAAATAAATCAAATAATGCCACAAATTCTTCAGAAGAAATAAATAAGCGTGCTGCTAACATAAAAGATAAAGCAGCTCAAAACATAAAGAATGGAAATATAATATATGAAGAAAAACAAGCTAATATTATAAAATCTATTGAGGATGGAAAAGTTGTTGAACAAGTTAAAACCATGGCGGATTCTATTGGAAGTATAGCAGAACAAACAAATCTTCTTGCATTAAATGCAGCAATAGAAGCTGCAAGAGCTGGAGAACAAGGTAAAGGGTTTGCTGTAGTTGCCGATGAGGTGAGAAGTTTAGCAGAACAATCATCACAGGCTGTGGTAAATATTCAAAATATGGTATCTCAAGTAAGGAATGCATTTGATGGTTTGTCAAAGAGTGGACAAGATATATTAGATTATATGTCAAACAATGTAAAGCCTAGTTATGAGCTTCTTATGAATACAGGCATACAATATGAAAAGGATGCTGAGTTTGTAAAAAATATGGCGGAGGAAATTTCAATTTCATCAAAACAAATGAATAATGCTATAGGTGAGATAAGTGGTTCAGTTCAAAGTGTGTCTGCAACATCAGAAGAATCAGCAGCTGGATCAGAAGAAATAATGAGCAGTATAAATGAAATAACAAAGGCAGTAAGTGAGGTTTCAAAATCTGCTCAAAGTCAAGCTGAACTTGCGCAAAAGCTTAATGACATGGTTCAAAAATTTAAAATATAAATAAAGAATATAATGAAGTAAAAGTTATGAGATTAAGGTGTTAAGTCTATATTTCATAGCTTTTATTATTAAGAGGACAGTGAAGGTGAGTTTTCTTTCTTGAAAATAATCAGAAAATTTAGAAAATAAATACTTTTAAATAAATACCTAATGTGGTAAAATAATGTAAAGTAGACAAACAAGTTTTGCTCAATTGAAATTAAGATATTAGCTAATAAGGAGGAAGTATAAGTGAATAAGCAAATATTAATTTCAAATGTTACATCAAAGCTAAATAAATTAGGGATAAAGTATTCATTAGGAGAAGAAACTGATGTGTCTATAAATTCTGAGTTTGTAAATAATGTATGGAGAATTGGTATTGAAAAGATAAATTATTTTGCTCTTGCATATTTTGATGAGAAAATTCAAACTGTTTTTATATGGGAAGTGATTAAGGAAAATAGTTCTGGATTTTCATTTGGTTGTGATAGTGAATCATGTCTTCAATCTGGTACTACAGTTTTTAGAAAAGTTAAGAGCGTTCAATATGATATAGATGGTAAAGCTTATGAATATATTTTTGATTTAGGTGAGATAGCTAGAAGTTTTAAAGAAACAGCTAAAGAGAATGGGTGGAAATTTAAGACAGTATTGAGAAAAAAGAAAGCATTGTATCCAGAGGGATATAGTGAACAAGAAAAAAATGTACTTTTCTGAAGCTATTAATAGTATAAAGGTGGCAAAGAGTTATTTGCCACCTAAATTTGCTTTAAATATAAAATAAATTATTCTTCAATTTTTGCCGATACTGTCACATCTATATTTCCTCTTGTGGCATTTGAGTAGGGGCAAACTTTATGAGCTTCCTGAACTAACATATCAGCTTCAGCTTGATTAATTCCAGAAAATGTTCCAACTATAGATACCTCTAAAGAAAAACCACCTTTATGGTCTGAACCTATGCCAACTTCTACAGCTATAGAACTTGATTTAGGTAGAACTTTTTTTCTATTAGCTACAAGTTGAAGAGCGCTTCCAAAGCAAGCAGAATATCCTGCAGCGAACAACTGTTCAGGATTTGTGCCAGATTTACCAGAACCACCAAGTTCAGATGGTGGTGCCATTTGAAATTCCATTGAACTATTTTCTACAGTTACTTTCCCGTCACGACCACCTTCAGATATTGCCTTAGCTGTGTAAAGTATTTTCATTATTACCATCTCCTAAGTTTTAATTTGATTGAATTACAATTTAAAAAGTTAAATTTAACGATTATATTGGAATTTGTTTGTTTTGCAAATATTATGAATTTATAATAAAATAATAGCACAAATTCATAATATTTGTCTATATTTTTCATTTTTGATTTATTTTAGATAAAAAGAAGAAAATGTAGTTTTATGAGTTACAGTGTGATATTATAAATACAAAGAATTTATAAGAGTATAGGTGATTTGAGAAACATGAAAAAATTAAAGATAACTACAGTAATGTTATTAGTAATAATTGTAGCTAGTTCCTTACTGATATATAGAAATAAAGTTGCTAAGAAAAAATTAGATAATTCTAAAAAGATACAAAGTATTGCAAATAAAGAAGCACCTAAGAAGAGTGATGACCTTGACTTTTCGGTGCTAGGCGATGTGCATGGTGATACTCGTAAGCTAAAAAATGCTATTGATGATTTACATGGTATAAATGCTGATATGGATGCCATGGTATTAAATGGAGACAATGTGGATCAAGGTTTAAAAATTCAGTATGATGTAATGAAAAATACTTTGAACAAAAAAAGGAAGAGCTTCCTAAAGTTATAATTAAAAACATTGGAAATCATGATTATTTTGATTATTCAAAGGGGCCCAACAACAAGGAAGATGTTCAAAATTTTATAAATATGTATTTGGATTTTGCAGGTGAAAAGTCAGTATACCATGATACCTGGGTTAAGGGTTATCATTTTATATCATTGGGATCAGAATCAGGGAATACAAGAAAACCTGGATCATCAGTAAATGCTTCCTTATCCCAAAATCAATTGGAATGGTTAAAAGAAAAATTAGCCGAAAAGCATGAAAAAGGCAAACCTATTTTTGTATTTCTACATCAACATTTAACTACTAGTATAACTGGATGGATGGGAGTAGAACAAAGTAGTGAACTTAAGGAAATCTTGTCAGGTTATCCTGAAGCAATTCTATTTACATCTCATACTCATGTTTTACTTAGTATAGATAATGCAAAACCAAATCAACCTTTTACAACAGTTCATACAGGGGCTGTGCACTATGCTATATTGCCTGAAGAAGACCATAAAATACAAAGGCTTTTTAATGAAAGCCAAGGATTGTATGTAGAAGTACATGGAAATAAAGTTACTATCAAAGGAAGAAATTTTGCAAAAAAATCTTGGATATTTTCAAAAGAAATTGATAATGGAAATGAAATAGTTTTAAAATGAAAATAAATTCTCAAAACGGTACCTATTTTGTATTGTTTTGAGAATTTATTTTTTTGTATAACTAATATCATGAGTTTTACCTGTGGTTGTAAAAGCTTATAGGTATGAGTAGAAAGAGGAAATGTGTTTCAAAATGATAATAAAAATTTTATATTATCATTTTGAAACTGAAAAATTATCATTATGGGACGAAATAACAGAAAAACAACCTAATTTTACAATTTTGTAAATGGCATGAAAAATGCTATATATTTTTATATAGGAATTTTCTGTTTTTTGCATAAAATTATGCTGCATGGCGTTGAAAATAAATGATTATTAGATTTAAGAGAAATATTGCAAGTGAAAAATTGTAAATGAGGTTGATGCAAAAAAAAGTGTTATAAAGAACGATTAGGTTCTTTATAGTTAATATCTAAGTATAGAAATGGAGGATTATCAATATGGAAGTAGTTTTAGAAAAAGTAGAAAAATATTGGAGTAAGAGATCAGATGGTTATTGTGAAGTTAACTTACAGGAATTATATAGTTTTAAAAGAGAAGCATGGACAGATTTAATAAATGAATATGCACCAAAGGTGACGGGAAGAAAACTAAAAGTATTGGATATAGGTACAGGCCCAGGGTTCTTTGCAATAATAATGGCAAACTGTGGATATGAGGTTACTGCCGTTGATTATACAGATGCTATGCTTCAAAAAGCTAAAAAGAATGCGGGTATATACAAAAACAGGATTACTTTTAAAAGAATGGATGCACATAACCTAGAATTTGAGGATAATACCTTTGATTTAATAGTTACTCGTAATCTTACTTGGAATCTACAAAAGCCTAGAGAGGCATATAGAGAATGGCATAGGGTATTAGCTAAGGGCGGCAGACTATTAAATTTTGATGCTAACTGGTATTTACATTTACATGATAGCGAAAAAGAAAAGAGTATGAAAAGGATAGGAAAAATACTTTAGAAAAAGGTTTTGAAGATCATTATACTTGTACTGATATAAATGCAATGGAGGATATAGCAAGAAATTTACCTTTAAGTAAAATATGTAGACCTGAATGGGATGCAAAAGAATTGCTTAGTATTGGTTTTAAAAAGGTAATGGTAGAGATGGAAATAGGAAATAGGGTGTGGGATGAAGTTGAGAAAACTAATTATGGTTCTACGCCTATGTTTATGATTGCTGGAGAAAAATAAAAATCACACAATATTGGTATCAATGGTTTATGAATTTATTTGCTGAATTGAAGGCTGTAAACTTTGCAGATGGATAGCCTTTCAAGTAATAAATATATGGAGGAATTAGATTATGGAAGCAGTTTTAGAAAAAGTAGAACAATATTGGAGCAAGAGATCAAATGGCTATTGTGAATCTAATTTAAAGGAATTATGCAGCTTCAAAAGAGAGGAATGGACAGACTTAATAAATAAATATGTACCAAAAATGTCGGGAAGAAAATTAAAGGTGTTAGATATAGGTACAGGCCCAGGGTTCTTTGCAATAATAATGGCAAATTGTGGGTACGAAGTTACTGCTGTTGATTACACAGATGACATGCTTCAGAAAGCTAAAAACAATGCTGTTATATATAAAGATAATATTACTTTTAAAAGAATGGATGCACATAATTTAGAATTTGAGGATAACAGTTTTGATTTGATAGTTACTCGTAATATTACTTGGAATCTGCAAAATCCGGGAGAGGCATACAAAGAGTGGCATAGAGTATTAGCTGATGGTGGCAGATTATTAAATTTTGATGCTAATTGGTATTTATACTTATATGATGCTGAAAAAAGAAAAGAATACGAAAATGATAGGGAAAACATGCTAAAAAGAGGTTTTGATGATCATTACACATGTAATAATGCAAAGGCAATGGAGGATATAGCAAGAGATTTACCTTTAAGCAAAATATGTAGACCACAGTGGGATGCAAAAGAACTACTTGATATTGGATTTAAAAAGGTAATGATAGAAATGGAAATAGGAAATAGAGTGTGGGATGAAGTTGAAAAGGTTAACTATGGTTCTACCCCTATGTTTATGGTTGTTGGAGAAAAATAATTTAAAAATCTCGGATTTAGTTGTGAAAATAAAAAACATAGGAAATATGGATTAATTTGTGAAAATATAAATTTTATTGTATTTTTGTGCGTTGACAAAGTTTTCAAAAAGTGTTAAGTCTTATATTGTAATTTAAGTAATTTTAATGTTAAAATAGAAAAAAATACAAAAAAGTTTATAAAGTTGGAGGAATTAACTAATGAAGCTTAAAAGAATTATGGCAATTGCACTAAGTTCAATGATGTGCCTTGCCGCAGGTTGTACAAGTAGTAAAGACACTTCAGAGACAAGTAAAAAGGATAAAATAGTTTATGCAAGTACAAAGGACATTCGAGACATAAATCCTCACCTTTATTCAGGTGAAATGGCTGCTCAAAATATGGTCTTTGAATCCTTGGTAATCAATACTGAAAAAGGGGTAAAGCCTTGTCTTGCAGAAAGCTGGGATGTATCTAAGGATGGGCTTGAGTATACCTTTCATTTAAGAAAAGGTGTAAAATTTACAGATGGAGAACCTTTTAATGCAAAGGCTGTTAAGTTGAACATGGATGCTGTTATTGCAAATATTCAGCGTCATGCATGGCTTGATCTTGTAAATGAAATTAAAAGTAATGATGTAGTCGATGAAAATACATATAAGTTAGTTTTAAAACATCCATATTATCCAACTCTTGTAGAGCTTGGACTTACAAGACCATTTAGATTTATTTCACCTAAATGTTTTGTTAATGGAGGTACAAAAAATGGAGTTAGTGGATATGCTGGAACAGGTCCATGGGTACTTTCAGAACATAAAAACAATCAATATGCAGTGTTTACAGTAAATAAAAATTATTGGGGAGAAAAACCAAAGGTAAATTCTGTAGAATGGAAGGTTATGCCTGATCAGCAGACAATATTATTAGGACTACAAAAAGGTGAAATTGATATGTTATTTGGTTCTGATGGAGATATGGTTGATCTTGATTCCTTTAAAGAATTACAAAAAGCAGGTAAATATACTACTGTATTAAGTAAGCCAATTGCATCTAGAGCAATTCTTTTAAATTCACATAAAGAAATTACTGGTGATTTAAAGTTTAGAGAAGCAATGCAATATGCAGTTAATAAAAAGGCTATTACAGGTGGTATTTTAAATGGTTCGGAATCAGTGGCAGATACGCTTATGTCAAAATCTGTAAAATATTGTGATATAGATTTGAAAACATTCTCATATGATGTGAATAAGGCAAAAAGTCTTTTAGAAGAAGATGGATGGAAAATGGGCAGCGATGGATATAGATATAAAGATGGTAAGAAATGTGAGATTACACTTTACTTTAATTCCAATAATGCACAGGAACGTACTATTAGTGAAGCTATACAAAATGATTTTAAAGCAGTAGGTGTTAGTCTTAAAGTTACAGGAGAAGAAAAACAAGCTTTCCTTGATCGCCAAAGAACAGGAGAATTTGATCTTCAATACTCACTTTCTTGGGGAACTCCATATGATCCACAATCATATTTCTCTTCTTGGCGTCAACCAGCTCATGGTGATTGTCAGGCACAATCAGGTTTAGAGAAAAAGAAGTGGCTTGATGAAACTATTACATCTATTATGATTGAGCCAAATGAAAATACTCGTAAGCAAATGTATAAAGAAGTTTTAACATATGTAAATGATCAGTGCATATATATTCCAATTAGCTACTCCAGAACAAAAGCAGTATGCGTTAAAGGGCTAAAGGGAGTTGGCTTTAATGAATCTCAATACGAAATACCATTTGAAAAAATGTATTTTGAAAAGTAAATAAAATAAATAAAGGCAAATTATATATTTGCCTTTATTTCTATTAAGTGATAGTGCGATGCAATCTGTAAAAAGATAGAAACAAAAGAAATTTAAGAATATAAACTTTAAAAAAGTTTACACTAGATATTAAGCCTTAGGAGATATAAAATGAAGAGTTATATAAGGAAAAGGATACTGAGTATAATACCTATATTGATTGGAATTTCATTCCTATCATTTATAATAATTAATCTTAGTCCTAGTGACCCTGCAGAGGTTGCTCTTAGAGCAAATGAAATAGTACCAACACATGAAGCAATTCATGAAATGAGAGATCAATTAGGTTTAGATAAACCTTTCTTTGAAAGATATACAATATGGTTAGGCAAAAGCATTAAAGGTGATTTGGGACAAAGTTATGTAAATAATAAACCAGTTATAGGGGAAATTAAGGAGGCACTTCCAGCTACTCTTTATTTAGCAGCAGTATCTTTAGTAATTATTATTTTATTTAGTGTATTATTAGGAGTACTCTGTGCTGTTTATGAAGATAGTATTGCGGATAAGATAGTAAGAGGATTGGTATTTTTAGGTACTGCCATGCCAAGTTTTTGGATGGGACTGCTTTTAATATGGATGTTTTCAGTTAAATTAGACATTTTTCCTACAAGTGGGATGAAAACAATAAGTTCTGTTGTACTTCCCGCAATAACCCTGTCTCTTACGTATATTTCAACCTATGTAAGATTGATTAGAAATAATATGATACAAAATAAGCAGGAAAATTATGTTCTTTATGCAAGAGTTAGAGGTCTTAAGGAAAGTAGTATTATAAAGCATGTATTTAAAAATTCACTTCAATCTTCAATTATAGCCCTTGGAATGTCAATTCCCAAGCTTATAGCTGGTACATTTGTAATAGAAAATATTTTTGCATGGCCTGGTATAGGTAGACTATGTGTTACGGCTATATTTAACAGAGATTATCCTATTATACAAGCGTACATACTTATTATGGCAGTAATGTTTGTATTTTGCAATTTGATAGTTGATATATTTAGTGTATTAATTGACCCACGAATGAGAAGGGAGGCATAATATGATAATTTGGAAGCGATTAAAATCAGATAAACTTGCTGTGGCTTGCATTATAATTTTATTTGTGATTTTAGCAGCTGGTGTTTTAGCGCCAGTAATTACTCCAAACAGTCCTATAGAAACAAATGTAATGCAGAAATTTCAATCTATTAGTATGAAATATCCATTTGGAACAGATCAACTAGGAAGGTGTTTATTTTCAAGAATATTATATGGCGTTCGTACAACAGTTATTTTGTCAATATTAACCATGATAATAACTATTTTAATAGGTACTATTTTAGGTATGATTTCAGGATTTTTTGGTGGATTTGTAGATGAAATTATTATGAGAATTTGTGATATTATGTTGTCATTTCCAAGTGAAGTTATGATACTTTCAATAGTAGGTATACTTGGACCGGGGCTTTTTAATGTAATAATTGCAAATATCATAGCTAAGTGGGTGTGGTATACGCGAATGATAAGATCTATAGTTCTGCAGTATAGGAATAAAAATTACATAAAATTTGCAAGGGTATCTGGCTGCAGTACATGGCATATTATAAAAAAGCACTTAATGCCTGGTATAGCAGGAGAGATTATTGTACTTGCAACCCTTGATACAGGATGGGTTATTTTAAACATTTCAGCATTATCATTTTTAGGCTTGGGAGTACAGCCGCCAACTGCAGAATGGGGAATGATGTTAAATGAAGCAAAAAATATTATGACCACTCACCCAACTCAAATGTTGCCAGCTGGTATTGCAATACTTGTTGTAGTTGCAGCCTTTAATTTCTTAGGGGACAGCTTGCAGGTAGCTTTAGATCCTAAAAAACATGGTAAATTGAAAGAGGTGATTAAATAGTGAGCCTGTTAGAGGTAAAAAACCTTTCTGTAGAAGATGTGAAAACTAATGAAGTAATAGTTAGTAATGTAAATTTTAAACTTAATCCTAATACTTGTCTAGGAATTGTAGGTGAAAGTGGCAGTGGCAAATCTATGACAGCTAGAGCAATATTAGGCCTTACAAATCCATGGCTAAAAGTTACTGGAAGTGTAGAATTTGATAACATATATTTACTAAAAGCCAAAGGTGATACTATTCGTAAAGTTAGAGGCAAGCGTATATGTATGATACTTCAAGATGCAATGTCAGCTTTTGATCCTCTTTATACTATTGGATATCAGATGATTGAAACCTTATGTGAAAATACAAATATTTCAAAGAAGGAAGCAGAAAGATTTTCAGTTGATGCTTTAGAAAAAATGTGTATTAATGAGCCTAAGCAAGTAATTAAGAAGTATCCACATCAGCTTTCAGGAGGTATGCTGCAAAGGTGTATGATTGCACTAGCCATGTCAATGAAGCCCGATATTATAATAGCTGATGAACCTACCACAGCACTAGATTCTATTAATCAACGGGAAGTGGTAGAAGAGTTCAAAAGGCTTAAGGAAATAACAGGTACAGCAATAATCTTTATATCCCATGATTTAGGAGTTGTACAGCATCTAGCTCAAGACATACTTGTAATGAAGGATGGAAAATCTGTAGAGTATGGAAATGCCAATGAAGTTTTTAAAAATCCTAAACATGAGTATACTAAATATTTAATTGATACTCGATTAGAACTTACGGATTCATTTCGTAAAGCTATGATTTTGGAGGATGAAGTATGCTGCTGCAAGTAAAAGATGTTTATAAGAGTTATTCAAAAATTGGTTCATTTAAAGGCAAAGATAAATTAAAGGTTTTAGATGGAATTAATTTTTCTATAGAAAAAGGACAATGTGTGGGACTTATTGGTGAGAGTGGAAGTGGTAAAAGCACTCTCAGTCGTTTGATATTAGGACTGGAGAAACCAAATAGTGGAAGCATACTTATTGAAGGAGAGACTGTTAATAAGTGGGTAAAAGAAAATCAAGGACAGATGAGTGTAGTATTTCAAGATTACACATCCTCTACAAATCCTCGTTTTACAGTAAAAGAAGTTATAGCTGAGCCAATGCTTGCTTTTGAAAAAAGAGATAAAATTAAAGATAAGGTAGAAGAGCTGCTAGTTAGAGTAGGATTATCTAAAGATTTAATGGATAGATATCCACATGAACTAAGCGGAGGACAGCTGCAGAGAGTTTGCATTGCAAGGGCTATTTCAACTAAGCCTAAATTTATAGTTCTTGATGAAGCTATTAGTTCACTAGATGTGTCAATACAAGCTCAAGTAATTAAATTACTTAAAAAGTTGAAGACGGATTTAGATATGACATATTTATTTATAGCTCATGATTTACAGGCAGTTGCTAATTTATGTGATGAAGTCTTATTCCTATATAAAGGAAAAATTGTAGAGAACATTTCTAGTAACAACCTTGTAAATGTAAAAAATGAATATGCACAAAGACTGCTTAATTCAGTTATACCTTTTAGTATATAATGGATGAGGATGGTGGGATTGTTGATAAAAAACTTGAGAATAGGGAATATGTGTGTTAAAGCTGGAGAAAAAGTATCAGGATATATACAAGTTAAGGAAACGGATATAGAACTTCCTGTTACCGTTATTTGTGGAGATAAGGGAGGAAAAACGGTATTTATTTCAGGAGGTGTACATAATGCAGAATATGTAGGAATTCAGACAGCTATTGAAATAGCTGATGAAGTCTCACCATCACAATTGACGGGAAATCTTATTATATTACACTTGATGAATCGAACGGGATTTGAACACCGAACTATGAGTGTGGTTTATGAAGATTGGAAAAATCTAAACAGAGAGTTTCCAGGAAGTCAGGAAGGAACAATTGCAGATAAAATCTGTCATACTGTTGTGACAGATTTTCAAAAAAATGCAGACTATTATATTGATCTTCATTGTGGAGATGGATATGAAGAGCTAATACCTTATGTATATTGTTTAGGAGCAGCAGCTCCAGAGATTGTAAAAAAATCAAGGGAGATGGCTGAAATGGTAAATGTTCCTTATTTGGTGCAATCTCCTTATGGCAGGAGAGGTTCTTATAATTATGCAGGTTCTTGTGGAGTTCCTAGTATCTTAATTGAGAGAGGTTGCATGGGGAGTTGGTCTAAAGAAGAAGTGGAATTGGGAAAAGAAGATATTAGAAATGTCTTATGCCATTTGGGAGTTTTAGAAGGGGAAGTTTCTAAAAGAACATGTCATCCCACTGATGTAGGAACTGTGATTTACAAAAATGCTGAACACACAGGCTGCTGGTATCCAACTAAAAGAGCAGGAGATACTTTGAAAAAGGGAGAAATATTAGGCCGGATTAAGGATTATTTTGGTAATGTTTTGGAAACCTGTACTGCTGAGATGGACGGAATATTACTTTATCAGGTGGCTAGTTTATGTATTATTAAGGGGGGGTCCATGGTAGCTTATGGAGAGAATCCAAATCAGTAATAGAACATATTTAAATGCTTTTTTATTTAATAGAGATGACTTAAAAAATAAGAACTAGAAGAGGAAATTTTAGCTATGAGCGGAGAAATTGTTTATGTGATTTCTCCGTTTATATCATTTTAGAATAAAAAGAAAATTATATACAAAGGAGCAGGCATAGTAAATGAATAAGAAAATTAATTTACATAAAATATTTACGGATAAAAGATATATAGTGTTGTTATGTACATTGTGTACATTTTTATGGGGAAGTGCATATCCAGCAATCAAATTAGGATATGACTTTTTTAATATACAGTCAAATGATAGCTTTTCAAAATTACTATTTGCAGGATATAGATTTTTCATTGCCGGTGTAATTTTAATGCTTATACAGAAAGCCCTGGGAAAAAGTATAATGCCTAAGGACTTATCAGACTTTAAAAGTTTAACTCTTTTAGGAATTGTACATACCCTTTTGCAGTATGTTTTTCTTTATATAGGTATGGCAAACACTACAGGTGTAAAGAGTTCTATACTAGGTTCAGTAGGAGTTTTTGTAAGTATTATATTAGCACACTTTATTTATAAAAATGATAAGCTGTCTTCAAATAAGATTATAGGTTGTATTATAGGTTTTTTAGGAATAGTAATAATCAATTTTGAAGGTGAGAATTTTTATTTAGATTTTAATTTAACTGGAGATGGATTTGTAATTTTATCTACTGTTATGGGATCTATAGGTAGTATATACAATAAAGAGTTAGTAAAAAAGAATGATGTTTTTGTAGCAACAATATGGCAGCTTATATTAGGCAGTCTAATGCTTATAATTATAGGGAAATCTGCAGGTGGTATCTTAATTTTTACATCGCCTAAATGTGGGATTTTATTATTATACATGGCTCTTTTGTCATCTGTTTCATTAGTAGTATGGTCTGCATTATATAAATATAATAAAGTTGGTAAAATTGCAATTTACAGCTTTTTAATACCTGTATTTGGTGCATTTCTATCTGCTATTTTACTAGGAGATTCTATATGGAACATTAAAAGCTTGGCAGCATTAATTTTGGCTTGTATAGGTATATGGATTGTTAATAAGGAATAGTGGTAGTAAAATAAGAAAAGTTTTTGATATGTTTATAGATAAAAAGTAATTATACATAAATATCATACATATAACTTTAAGTGTATACTAACTTGTTTAATATATTACGGTGGTAATATATTGATAGTGATACATACAATATTTGTAATTTGATTATCTCCTATGATTGGGATATATGGTTTAGATATTGAGTATGTGAGGGAATAATATGCTTAAAGTAAAAAATAGTATTATTTTAAAAAATTGCTTTGATGTAAATACTATTAAGATAATTATGCCTCTTGCAATTCCAGTTATAATAGAAAATATTTTTCAGGTTTTGCTTGGCACTACGGATACTTATTTTGCAGGAAAACTAGGTTCTAGTGCTATTGCAGCTGTTGGAATTAGTAATCTTATAATGAATATATATATTGGATTTTTTACTGCTGTTGGAATAGGTACTACTGCCATTGTTTCAAGGAATATAGGATTAAATGATACCAATAAAGCATCTGAAGCAGTTAAGCAGTCTATTATAATAACAGTAATAATTAGTTTGATATTAGGTGGTATTAGCTATGTTTTTGCAATACCTATTTTGAAGATATTAGGTACTACACCAGAAGTTTTAGTATATGCATTGCCATATTTTATCATAGCTGTTGTGCCATCAATATTTTTATGTTTAATGTTAGTATTATCAAGTGCTTTAAGAGGAGCAGGAGACACAAAGACTCCAATGGTAGTTTCTCTAGTAGCAAATTTAATTAATATATTATTAAACTATATTTTAATATTTGGAATTTGGAATTTTAAAGGTTTTGGAATAGTAGGTGGTGGGCTGGCTACCACTATTGCTCGTATAATTTCAGTTATAATGCTTTTTATTAGTCTTTGCAAGGGCAAAACAGTTATAAAGTTAAATTTGTTTAGCAAATGGCTAGTAGATAAAAAATTGTTAATATCAATAGGTCGAATAGGAATACCTGCTGGAATAGAAAAATTAATAATGAGATTTGGACAATTAGTTTATGGTGCAATGATTATTGATTTGGGAACTTCAGCTTATGTAGCACATAACATTGCAGGGACTATAGAAAATTATTCATATCTTCCAGCTATGGGATTTGGAATAGCAGCAGCTACGCTAATAGGAAATAATCTAGGGGCAAACAAACCAGAGAAAGCTAAAAAATATGTTTTAGCAGCAAACACTCTATCAACTATATTCATGGTTATAATGGGTGTTTCTTTTTATATTATGTCACCATTTTTAGTAAAGTTATTTACAGGTGATAGACAAGTACAACAATTAGTGATATCAGTATTAAGAATAATAGCATTATTTCAACCATTTTTATCATTAACAATGGTTATATCCAGTGCATTACAAGGAGCGGGAGATACAAAATTCCCTATGTATTCTACGTTTTTCGGAATATGGGTAATAAGAGTTGGAGTGGGATATTTATTTGGTGTAATATTTGATTTTGGATTAGTAGGTATTTGGCTAGCATATTCTCTTGATATAATTATAAGAGGGATAATATTATTATTAAGGTTTTTAAACAATGAATGGAGAAATATAAAAATTATTTAATAGTTAAATGAGAATAAAATAATAACATAGGTATTATTTTTGAGAAATTACTATGTAGGAAATGAAAATGTTTACTTTACATGTTTTAAAAATAAAAGGAATATTTGACACAATGTGATTGATTTTGTATAATGACATTAATAAAATTTCAGATGCTAATGTAACAGGTTAAAAAACTAGTTAACTAGTTTTTTATTAAAAGGGAAACAGGTTAAATTCCTGTACGGTCCCGCCGCTGTAATAGAGTAGTAGTGCAAAAAATGCCACTGTTAATATGGGAAGGCTTTGTACTATGATGATACTTAAGTCAGAAGACCTGCCTGTTGCTATAGAGACCATGACTCTACGATGGATGGGGGGATGTTTAATTGTTGTGTGTAAATGCTGCAATATTTCAATAAATAGCCCTTTCTATTATAAATAGAAAGGGCTATTTATTTTATTAAGAAATGAGGATAAATTATGAGGTTGAAAAAATGAAAAAAAAACAAATAGGTAGAAGGTTGCTACAAATTTTTATAGTCTTGATAGGTATTAGTTTTTTTACATTTGGATTAACGTATTTGTCGCCGGGTGATCCAGCAGAAATTATGCTAACAGAATGTGGAAATATACCAACACCTGAACTATTAGAACAAACAAGAGCAGAGCTTGGATTGGATAAACCGTTTCTTACACAGTATGGAAATTGGATAGAGGGTGTTCTTACTGGGAATATGGGGAAATCCTATTCTATGAAAGTACCAGTTGTACAAAAATTAACAGCTTGTTTTTGGCCTACCTTAAAACTGGCGTTAGTATCATTGCTTATTATGATAGTCGTATCAGTGCCACTAGGCATTTTATCAGCAGTTTATCAGAATAAGTGGCCAGATTATCTGATCAGAGGAATTACCTTCATTGGAATTTCCGTCCCTAGCTTTTGGATTGGTTTGATTCTATTGAGTATTTTTGGTGTTACTCTAAGGTGGGTGTCTGTTTCAGGAGGAAGCACAGATTTCAAAGCATTAATTCTTCCGGCAATAACTTTGGCAATTGCAATGTCAGCAAAATACACAAGGCAAGTTCGTATAGCTGTCTTAAATGAGCTCAGTCAAGATTATGTAATTGGTGCACGTATGAGAGGAATTAAAGAAAGTGCAATTCTTTGGAGCCATGTGCTGCCAAATGCGATGATTCCTCTTGTTACATTGCTAGGGCTCTCTCTGGGTAGTCTTTTAGGAGGAACTGCAGTGATTGAGATAATTTATAACTGGCCAGGAATGGGAAGTATGGCTGTAAAGGCGATATCTTGCAGAGACTATCCTCTAGTACAAGGCTATGTATTATGGATATCTCTTTTATACATGGCAATTAACTTGCTCATTGACCTTTCCTATAATAGTTTGGATCCTAGATTGAAGGAGGAACTGTAGTTTGAAACCAATTAATTTCTTAAAATCTAACAAACAATTTACTTTTTTTCTATTTCTTGCATTGGTAGTTATAGGAGTTGCTGTTTTTGCTCCTTTTATTGCGCCAATGGGCCCCTATGAAGCTAATATGACTAAATCTTTAACAGCACCAGGAGACATGTATATATGGGGCACTGATAAACTAGGAAGAGATGTATTGTCAAGAGTTATTTATGGAACCAGGACTTCATTGTCTATGGCAATTTGTTTAGTAGCGGTAATATTTATTATTGGAACTACACTTGGAATTTTTGCAGGATATTTTGGAGGAATCATAGATGCCATAATTATGCGTATTGCAGATATGATGATTTCATTTCCAGGGTTAGTATTGGCTATTGCCATTGCTGGACTATTGGGACCCAATATGACAAATGCAGTTATTGCAATTTCGGCAGTAAGTTGGACGAAATATGCTAGGCTATCTAGAAGTATGGTCTTAAAAATCAAGAAAAACGTTTACATAGAAGCTGCAATAGTATCTGGCACAAAAACAAAAAATATTTTATGGAAATATGTAGTTCCTAATATAATAACTACAATGATAGTTACAGCGGCTACAGATATTGGAACTATGATGTTAGAGCTAGCAGCTTTATCCTTCTTGGGGTTTGGAGCACAGGCACCTACACCAGAATGGGGGCTTATGCTAAATGAAGGAAGAACATATTTGTCAAAAGCTTCATGGCTGATGATTTATCCAGGTATTGCAATTGTGGTTGTTGTAATAATATTTAATATGCTAGGTGATAGTTTAAGAGACATTTTAGATCCTAGACAAGAGTAATAAAATATAAAAAGTAGGGAATAAGGTTGAAAGAATGTTTTCATCACATTTTGTGCCGTAAGCGAAAGGAATGAATATAAAATGAATAAGTTTTTAAAAAATGTATTAGGCATGGTTTTGTTAAGTACAATGAGTTTATCACTCATGGCTGGTTGTGGAAATGCTAAAGATAAATCTAATGTATCAAAAAAAGGGGGAGAAGTTACTATTGCTGTAACCAGCTTTGCTGATACTTTAGAACCAACGGAGCAGTATTTCAGTTGGGTTATAACTAGATATGGAGTAGGAGAAACCTTAGTTCGCTTTAATGAAAAAGGTGGAATTGAACCTTGTTTATGTGAAAGCTTCCAATCTAGTGAGGATGGAAAGACGTGGACATTTAAAATCCGCAAAGGTGTTAAATTTTCTAATGGAGATGATATGACTCCAGAGATGGTAAAAAAATCCTTAGAACGTACTTTTAAATTAAGTAAGCGTGCAGTTTCTTTCTTTGATCCAGCTTCTATGGAAGTGGATGGTGAGAATCTTAAAATTACTACAAAAGAACCGGTTGCATTACTTCCAGGAAGTTTAGCTGATCCATTGTTCTTGATTGTTGATACAAATGCTAATGCAGATTCTTTTGCAATGAAAGGACCAATTTGTACAGGGCCTTATGTTGTAGAATCTTTTAAGCCAACAGATTCTTGTGTAGTTGTAAAAAATAAGAATTATTGGAATGGTAATGTACCTTTAGAAAAGGTTACACTTAAATGTATAGAGGATCAGACAACTCGTTCTATGGCATTACAGACAGGTGAGGTTGATATTGCATATAATTTAAAAGCAGAAAACTTAGCTGAGTTTAAAGATACTGATAAGTATAACATACAGAAATTACAATCTTTACGATCTACTTTTGCTTTTATGAATCAGAAAGGTCCATTAAATGATTTGAAATTAAGACAAGCACTTATCCGTGGATTGGATAAACAAACTTATTGTAATGTTTTACTAGAAGGTGGTGCAACAGCGGGAAAAGCACCAGTACCTCCAACTCTTGATTTTGGATTTAAGGATTTAAAGGATGAAAATAGCTATAATCCAGAAGGAGCAAAAGCATTATTGAAAGAAGCTGGTTATAAGGATATAGACGGTGATGGCTTTGTTGAGACGCCAGATGGAAAACCATTACAATTAAATTTTGTTATATATACTAGCCGTAAAGAATTGAATGTTTATGCACAGGCTGCTCAGGTAAGTTTGAAAAAGATTGGTTTAAATGTTAAGTTAAATACCGTTAGTTATGAAACACTTTTAGATACAAGAGATTCAGGTAAATTCGACTTGTTAATTTGGAACGTACTAGTGGCAAATACTGGAGATCCAGAAAAGTATTTACGTGAGAACTGGTACAGTACATCTGCATCTAATCAGACAGGATACAAGAATGCAGAAGTAGATAAGCTTTTAAATCAACTTTCCAAAGAATCTGATAAGGATTCAAGAAAAAAATTAACTATCCAAATTCAACAGTTAATTATGAATGATGCAGCAACAGTTTTCTTTGGATATGAGACTACTTATCTATTCTCATCAAAAAGGATAAAAGGAGTTAATATGTATCCAAATGACTATTATTGGTTAACAAAGGATATTACACTGGCAAAATAAAGGAGTATATTATGTTAAAAATTGATGATTTGACAGTTCAATATGGTAAACAAAGGCCTACTATAGATCATTTTAATCTTTCTATGAAGAAAGGTGAAATCATTAGTGTAGTTGGAGAAAGTGGAAGCGGAAAAACTACAGTTATTCGAGCAATATTAGGTGCTTTGCCTGGGGCTGGTAAAATAACTGATGGATACATTGAATTTCAAGGAAAATCCTTATTAGGGAGCCATAAGGATAAATGGAGAAAGTTAAGAGGAACAAAAATGTCAATGATTTTTCAGGATTGTGGAGGAACTTTAAATCCCTTAAGAAAGATTGGGAAGCAATATGTAGAATATATTTGTACTCATAGTGATATATCTAAAGATGAAGCCTTTGAAAAAGCGGTTTCCATGCTGGAAAAAATGCAGCTTTCTGATTGCGAAAATATTATGAAAAGTTATCCTCATCAGTTAAGTGGAGGTATGAGTCAAAGAGTAGGAATTGCAATTGCAATGACCTTTAATCCAGAACTATTATTGGCAGATGAACCTACCAGTGCGCTTGATGTTACCACTCAGGCACAAATAGTACGTCAGATGGTGGAGCTTAGAGATGCTTATAACACAGGAATTATTATTGTAACTCATAACTTAGGTATAGCTGCATATATGTCAGACCAACTGATTGTTATGAAACATGGAAAAATTGTAGATCAAGGAACAAGAGATGAAGTTATAAATCATCCTACTTCCGAGTATACAAAAAAGTTATTGAATGCAATACCTGAAATTGAGGGGGGATCCTTTTGTTTAAAGAGTCGGATATTATCTTAGAAACTAAACATATTGTAAAACAGTTTCCTATATCCAAAAATCGAACCCTTACAGCATGCAATGATATTAGCCTGAACGTATATAAACAAAAAACTTTGGGAATTGTCGGGGAAAGTGGTTGTGGAAAATCTACTTTTGTACGCACTTTGATTCAAATAGATCCTCCAACAAAGGGAGAAATATTTTTTCATAATAAAAACATTTTAGAGTTATCAAAAAAAGAAAAATGGCTGAATCGTCAAAACATGCAAATGGTATTTCAAGACCCATTGGCTTCATTTAATCCTAAAATGAAAGTGATAGATATTTTGACAGAGCCACTTATGAATTTTGGACGATTAAATAAGAAGGAAAAGAAATTAAAAGCAAAAGAATTACTTGAACTAGTTGAATTACCTGAAGATTTTCTTTATAGATTTCCACATAATATGAGTGGAGGACAAAGGCAACGGATTGGTATTGCTAGAGCGATTTCTCTTGAACCTGAAATTTTAATATGTGATGAGGCTACTTCTTCGTTAGATGTTTCTATACAAAAAAATATTATTGACTTGCTAGTAAGACTTCAAAAAGAAAAAAATATAAGTATTGTATTTATTTGTCATGATATTGCATTGATTCAGACATTTGCTCATCAAATTGCAGTAATGTATAAGGGTCATATAGTGGAGATAATACCAGGAAATCAGGTTGGAGACAATGCTTCTCATCCATATACGCAGGCATTACTAGGAGCATTGTTCTCAATTCATATGGATCGTAATAAAAAAATAGAACCTATTGAATGTGAGACTTCTAGAACACTTGATTTTTCATCAGGATGTATATTTCAAAATCGATGCAAGTACTGCATAAAAAAGTGTAAAGAAGAGAAGCCTACATTGCGTAAAATTGCGACAGGACATCAGGTAGCATGCCATCGTGTTACTCATGAATAATAGTGTTTTTATAACTTAAGGTAAATATAGGTTTAACCACGACTTTTGTTAAACTACATAATAATTGGATAAAATATATATGCTAGATAAGGAAGGTGTAATGATTTATGCAGAGGATGAAAGTAGGAAATATGTACGTTAAAGCTGGAGAAAAGATATCAGGATATGTAAAAGTTAAAGGGACAGATATAGAACTTCCAGTTACTGTTATCTGCGGAGAAAAGGAAGGAAAAACAGTATTCATTTCAGGAGGAGTACATAATGCAGAATATGTAGGAATTCAAACAGCTATTGAAATAGCTGATGAAATCTTACCATGGAAGCTTACAGGAAATCTTATTATATTACACTTGATGAATCGAACTGGATTTGAACACCGAACCATGAGTTTGGTTTATGAAGATGGAAAAAATCTAAATAGAGAATTTCCAGGAAGTGAGCAAGGAACGGTGGCAGATAAAATCTGCCATACCGTTGTAACAGAATTTCAAAAAAATGCAGACTATTATATTGATCTTCACTGCGGAGATGGGTATGAAGAGTTAATACCTTATGTATATTGTGTAGGAACAGCAGCTCCAGAGGTGGTGGATAAATCAAGAGAGATGGCTGAAATAGTAAATGTTCCTTATTTGGTGCAATCTCCTTGTGTTAGTGGCGGTTCTTATAATTATGCAGGTTCCTGTGGAATTCCTAGTATTCTAATTGAGAGAGGTTGCATGGGACAGTGGTCGAAAGAAGAAGTGGAACTAGGCAAAGAGGATGTTAGAAATGTCTTGCGCTATTTGGGAATTTTGGAGGGAAATGTTTCTGAAAGAACTTATAATCCTGTTGATGTAGGAAATGTTATTTACAAAAATGCTGAACATTCAGGCTGTTGGTATTCAACCAAAAGAGTAGGAGATACTTTCAAAAATGGGGAGGTATTGGGTAAAGTTAAGGATTATTTTGGTAATGTGCTCGAAACCTGTGTTGCTGAAATGGATGGAATATTACTTTACCAAGTTGGTAGTTTATGTATTATTAAGGGTGGACCTATGGTGGCTTATGGGGAAGACCCAAATCAGAAATAGCTTGGCAAACTAAACATTTTTACTTATGGGGAAATCATTTGTTTGGTTTCTCCTTTTAGTATGTTTAAATAGACAATTTTTAACTCTGCTATTAATTTATATAAGAATAGATGTATTCTTATATAAATATCAATAGCAGAAGATAAATATATAGAAACAAGGAGCAAACATGGCAAATAATAAAAAAATTAACTTAGATAAAATACTTACTAATAAGAGATATATAGTGTTATTATGTACTTTATGCACTTTCTTATGGGGCAGTGCATATCCAGCAATCAAATTAGGATATGATTTTTTTAATATACAGTCAAAGGATAGCTTTTCAAAATTACTATTTGCAGGATATAGATTTTTCTTAGCAGGTATAATTTTAATGTTTATACAGAAGGCTATGGGGAAAAGTGTAATGCCTAAAGCTCTATCAGATTTTAAAAGTCTAACTTTTTTAGGGGTTGTCCATACTCTTTTGCAGTATGTTTTTCTTTATATTGGTATGGCAAATACCACAGGGGTAAAGAGCTCTATATTAGGTTCTGTAGGAGTTTTTGTGAGTATTATATTAGCACATTTTATTTATAAGAATGATAAGTTATCCTTAAATAAAATTATAGGCTGTATTATAGGATTTTTAGGGATAATTATAATTAATTTTCAAGGAAAAGGCTTGAATTTATCATTTAACCTAACTGGTGATGGATTTGTAATTTTATCTACTGTGATGGGGTCTGTTGGCAGTATATACAATAAGGAATTAGTAAAAAAGAATGATGTTTTTGTGGCAACAATATGGCAGCTTATATTAGGCAGCTCAATGCTTATAGTTATAGGGAAATTTGCAGGTGGTAGATTAATTTTTACATCAACTAAATGCTGGATTCTATTATTATATATGGCTCTTTTATCATCTATTTCGTTAGTGGTATGGTCTGCATTATATAAACATAACAAAGTTGGTAAGATTGCTATTTACAGCTTCTTAATACCTGTATTTGGTGCATTGTTATCTGCTATTTTATTAGGAGATTCTATATGGGATATCAAGAGCTTAGCAGCATTAGTTTTAGCTTGTATTGGTATATGGATTGTTAATAGGGAATAAATAGAAATGAAGGAAGTATACTTATTGAAGACAAGCCTGTTAATAAATGGATAAAAGACTAACCAATCTTAATCTTAGAAGAACTTATCTAGGCATGTAGCAGTGCTTATACCTATTCTTGAAAAATGCTCTATTGCTTTAGCAAATTCAGCAATTGTTTTGTCGGCATCACCATGTTCTATGCCATTATGGACACAGTGCTGTCAATGGAATTTATGTATATTAAAGGCTAAAGTATTGGCATAAGAATTGCTTTTATAAAATAAGTACAGTTTGATATAAATTTCAAATCCAAAAACCTAATAACCCTAAATTAAAAAATACTTAAATGCAACCCTCTTGCATTTAAGTATTTTTTTGTTAGTTTCAAAATGATAGAAATATCATTTTGAAACTAAATAATGTATCTTTTTGATAAAATTGCATCATATTTAAATGAATCATAATATTGGCATGGAAAATGCTCCGTAATAATTATATGCTTGATAAAATTGCAAATGTGGAAATTTAAGGGGGAAAACAGACATGAAAAAAATAACTAGTATTTTAGTAAGCATGTTGTTCATGATTACAGCAATGTTTACTGGATGTGGTAAGGAACAAGCAGCAAATAGTACTAATGCAAATAAAGGGAAAACATTAGTCTATGGAGCAGAAATGGAAGATGAAAAATTAAATCCAATACTGATAGAGTCCCATGCTTTTGCCAGTGATTTAATCTTTAGAGGGCTTATGAGATTTGATGAAAACAATGTACCTAAACCAGAAATAGCAGATTCTTATACAATATCAGATGATAAACTTACATATGATTTTAAAATAAAAAAAGGTGTTAAATTTCATGATAATACAGAAGTTAAAGCTGAAGATGTTGTGTTTACTGTAAAAAGTATATTGGATGACAAGGTAAATTCAGAAGTTAAGCCACAATTTGAAGAAGTAAAAGATGTACAGGCTGTAAATGATTATGAAGTTAAGGTTACCTTAAAGAAACCTTTTCCAGCCTTACTAGATAAGATGACTGTAGGAATAGTTCCAAAACATGCTTTAGAAGGAAAGGATATAAATACAGCAGAATTTAATCAGAAACCTATAGGAGCAGGACCATATAAATTTGTAAAATGGGATAAAGGAAGTAGTTTGACAGTAGAAAGATTTAAAGATTATAAAGGTGGTAGACCAGATAAAATAGGTAATATAGATAAGGTTGTGCTTAAATTTATACCAGATTTTAATGTTAGAGCTATGCAATTAAAAACGGGAGAATTAGATGCAACTTTAATTGACCCTAATCAGGTTGCTAATTTAGAAAAAGAAAGTAAAGTTACTTTAAATAAAATACCCACAGCAGATTATAGAGGTATAATGTTTAATTTTAAAACAAAACCAATGTTTAAGGATGTAAATGTTAGAAAAGCTTTAAATTATTCCACAGATAAAAAAGGTATAGTAGATGGAATACTTCTTGGGTATGGAGAAGTAGCATATTCACCAATTCAGCTTAATAAATTTAACAATCCTGATGTAGAAAAGTATGAATACAATTTGGATAAGGCTAATGCGCTATTAGATGAATCAGGATGGAAGAAAGGTTCAGATGGTATAAGAGAAAAAGATGGTCAAAAACTTCAATTTTCTTTATTTGCAAGAAATACTGATGATTCTAGAGTCAAAATTGCCAATTATGTAGCATCTCAAGGTAAAAAAGTTGGTTTTGATATAAAAGTTGATGCAAGAGATCCTAAAGCTATGAAGATAAAAGATACAGAAGCTTTTGTAATTGGATGGGGAAGTCCCTTTGATGCAGACGACAATACTTATAAGATATTTAGTTCAAGTCAAGCAGAACACGGAAGTGGAAATAATTTTGGTTACTATTCAGATTCTAAAGTAGATGAGGCTTTAGAAAAAGCAAGAACTACGTCGGATGAAAATGAAAGAAAGAAATATTATGCAGATTTTCAAAAGGAATTAGCTGATAATCCTGCATTTAGTATGGATGCGTATATAACAGCAATATATGGAGTAAATAAGAAAGTTTCAGGATACACAACTAATAGAGTTTTAGGACATCATGGAGAAGGTTTCTTATGGAATACTGAGGAGTGGAATATGCAATGATTTCAAGGTTTATAGCAAAAAGAATATTTCAAGGGCTGTTTGTAATATTTTTTCTCAGCATATTAAGTTTTGCTATTATTAATGCTGCGCCGGGTGACCCGGCCACAGCTTTGTATGGCCCATTGGCGGATAGACTTACTACAGAAGAACGAGCAAGAATAAATAGAAATTATGGAGTGGATAGGCCAGTAACTGAAAGGTACGTAAAATGGGCAAAGAGCATGTTAAAAGGGGATCTTGGAGTTTCTTATCTAGAAGGAAGAAAGGTTACAGATATATTAAAAGAGAGAATACCGAATACTTTAATGTTATTTTCAAATTCAATAACTTTAATACTAATTTTATCACTTACACTAGGCTTAAAAGCAGGTTTTAATGAAGGTTCTTTTTGGGATAAATTTATAAGTTCTTTAAGTGTTATATTTTATTCTATTCCTTCTTTTTGGTTGGCTCTTTTATTTATAATAGTTTTTTCAGTTCAATTTGGTCTGCTGCCTTCATCAGGAATCAGGAGTATAGATGGAGAAGGGAATATAACAGATATGTTAAAGCATCTTGTAATGCCTGTGTCTGTAATGGTTATTGCACATGTGGGAGCTTATGCAAGATTTGTTCAGGAAAAAGTTAAAGAAGAGAGCAACAGTCATTATGTAACTGCATGTAGAGCAAATGGAATGGAAGAAAGAAAGATAATGAAGGGAATTGTAAAGAATGCATTAGTACCTTTTATAAATTATCTTGGTATAACCATACCTGGTTTCTTTGGAGGATCTGTTATGATTGAAACGGTTTTTTCTTGGCCAGGCTTAGGAATGATAAGTGTTAAAGCTGCTAATTCTAAAGATTATCCATTACTTATGGGAACTATTTTTATAACAGGTGTAATGGTAGTTATAAGCATAATTATAACAGACATATTAGAGCTTTCTATAAATCCTTCTCTAAGAAAGCAGGTGACATAATGAAAAAAAGATTACATGTTATATGGATAATTATACTTTTAATCATAATTCTTGGAGCAATTTTTGCTCCTTTTATGGCTCATAATAATGCTTATGATGTAGATTTATCAAAGGTACTTCAAAGGCCAAGTGGATCTAATATAATGGGTACTGATGCAATGGGAAGAGATATATTTGCAAGAATTTTATATGGAGGAAGAGTTTCTCTTAGTGTTGGGATTTTTTCTGTAATTATATCAACTACCATAGGAGTAATATATGGAGGAATAAGTGGGTACTTTGGAGGAAGAGTTGATAGCTGTATGATGAGACTTTTGGACACCTTTCTTGCTATACCTACACTAATAGTAATGCTTGCACTTCAAACCATTATAAGAGGAGGACTTGTAAGCATTATATTAGTAATTGGTTGCACATCATGGCTTGCTACTGCCAGAATAGTAAGATCACAATTTGCAGAGCTCAGAGATAAGAATTTTGTTAAGGCTGCTATTGTTATAGGAACACCTACGTGGAAAATATTGGTTAATCATCTTCTTAAAAATAGTATGCCAGCTATTGTAGTAATAGCTACACTAAACTGTGCTCAGTCTATATTTATGGAAGTATCTATGAGTTTTCTTGGAATAGGAGTACCTCAAGGAACACCTTCTTGGGGAAATATGCTCAATAGTGCACAAAGTGATATTCTATCAGGAGCTTGGTGGGTAGCTGTCTTTCCCGGTATTACTATAGTAACTGCTATGCTCTGCATTAACTTTATTGGTGAATATTTGAAGGAGAAGGTTACTTATGCATAGTTAAAAAATGATTATATTTTGAGAGGAGTTTTTATATATGAAAAGAGTTTCAAATTTGCAGCAAATGATAAGAGCATCCTTGCTTATAGCATTAGGTTTAATACTTCCTTATTTGTTTCATGGTATAAAAGATGCAGGAACTGTGTTTTTGCCAATGCATATTCCAATTTTAATTGGAGCATTTGTTTTAGATCCCTATTATGCATTATGCGTAGGTGTGTTAACTCCGTTACTTAGTCATATCTTTACAGGAATGCCTCCATTCCCATTTGTGTACATAATGATTTTTGAACTTGCGTCTTATGGATTATTCATTTCAATATTTTATAACAAATTTAAAATGGATATTTATCCATCCTTGATTTCAGGAATGATTTTGGGAAGGTTAGTAAATATATTAGGGACTTTTGTATTGCTCCATATTATAATGAGCAAGCCTTTTAAATTGGGGGTAGTGGCAAGTGGACTCTTTATTAAAGGTCTACCTGGTATATTGATACAAATTATTTTAATACCGATTATTGTATATGCTGTTCAAAAATCTTTAAAAAACAACACAGCAAGTTACTAAATTTGTTGCTGTATATAGAGAAAGGATAGAATTATGGAAAATAGAGAATTTTTTAATAATATAGCAGAAAAATGGGATAGTATTTGCTGCCATCCTGAAGAAAAAATTGAATATATTTTCGATAAAATTAATTTAGAAAAAGGAAGCAGTGTTTTAGATATAGGAAGTGGAACGGGGATAATTATACCTTATATAGAAAAAGAAATTGGAATGGAAGGTAAGTTAACTGCATTAGATGTCTCTGAAAAAATGATAGAGATATCTAAGAAAAAGCATAGTTATAATAATTTAAACTTTGCAGTGGAAGACTTTTATCTTTATTCATGCAGCGAAAAATATGATTGTATAATAGCTTATTCATGTTATCCTCATTTTACAGATAGTAAAGCTTTTTTTGAGAAAGCATATTCTTTGCTCAAAAAAGGAGGAAAGATAGTTATTGCTCATGTTGAAGGCAGGGATAAAATAAATAGCAGACACAATGAAATTGACCACAAAATTGATTCTAATAACCTTGATGAAGTGGGGATTACTTTGAGAATTATGAGAAAAGCTAATTTTGAAATTATTTATGCTGAGGATAGTGAAGAATACTATATATGCATTGGACAGAAAATAGAATTATAATGGGTTAATGTAGAATAAGGGGTGAGATTTTGGAAAATATTTTAGAGATCAAAGAATTGAGGACTGTTTTTAAAACTTCAAAGGGAATTAAAGAAGTGGTTAAAGGAATAGATTTTGAAGTAAAAAAAAGTAAAATAACCTGTATTGTAGGACAAAGTGGCAGCGGTAAAAGTATGACAGCTATGTCTATTATAAAAATAATTCCTAAGAGCGGTTATATTTCTGGAGGAAGTATACTATTTAATGGGCAAGATCTTATTAAAATGACAGATGGAGAAATAAGAGAGGTTAGAGGAAAAAAGATATTTTCTATATTTCAGAATCCTATAAATTGCTTTAATCCATCACTAACTATGGGAACTCAAATTTATGACCTAGTATCAAGTAATATGAAGATAAATAGAAAAGATTTTGAAGCCAAAATTTGCAGAATAATGGAAAGCCTTAGTTTAGAATATCCTACTGCTATTTTGAATCAATATCCTTTTCAATTAAGTGGTGGTATGCTCCAGAGAATGATGATTGCTGCAGCAATATTTATGGAGCCTGAGATAATAATAGCAGACGAACCTACCACAGCTTTAGACGTAACTACACAAAAGGAAATATTAAAACAATTTAAGCTTATACAAAAAAAATTTAATACAACAATGCTCATGATAACCCATGATTTTGGAGTAGTAGCAGAAATGGCTGATGAAGTAATTGTTATGAAAGACGGCACTATAGTTGAAAAAGGAAATGTATTTGAAATTTTTAATAACCCTAAGAACAATTATACGATTTCCTTAATAAAGGCAACCTTTGATAGAGAGGTATTGGAAGTATGTTAATTGAAGTAAATAATATATCTAAAGTATATAAAACTAAGTTATCATTGATTAAATCTCACAATGAAAGCATAAAAGCAGTAAATGATGTTTCATTCAATATAGATATTGGAGAAGTAGTTGGATTAGTAGGAGAGAGTGGGTGTGGCAAAAGTACTCTTTCACGGTTAATGATGAAATTAGAAAAACCTACTGAAGGTGACGTAAAGTTTAGAGGTAATGATATTTGGAGTTTTAAAGGAGGAGAAATAAAATCCTTTAGAAAAAGGTGTCAAATAATTTTTCAAGATACTATGACTTCTCTTAATCCTAATATGAAGGTATTGGATTCTTTACTTGAGCCTCTAAATAACCATTATAATATCTCAAAAAACGAAAAAATTAAAAGGATTGAAGATATAATCTCCTTTGCTAACCTAAAAAATGATATATTAATTAAATATCCATTAGATATTAGCGGTGGAGAGAGACAGCGAATAAATATATGCAGAGCACTGCTTTTAGAGCCTGAATTTTTGATATGTGATGAAATTATATCAAGCTTAGATGTTTGTACTCAGGCTGATATTTTAAATATGTTAAAAAGGTTAATAAAGGTTAATAGTATGGGCGTGTTATTTATTTCACATGATATAAGTGCAGTAAAATATCTTTGCTCTAGGATTATGGTAATGTATAAGGGAAATATTGTAGAAACTATAGAGCAACAAGATAAAGCATATAAGATTAAGAATTCTTATACTAAAAAATTAATATCATCTATACCTATAAATAACCCTAATAAGAGAGTGAAAATTTAATAATAATTAATTTCAATTATATTATTGAGAGCAAATGCATATATAACAAAATGATATTCACATTATTATAATTTGCTAAGGAAAGATGATAATAATGGTTATATTATGAGTGGAAAGTTTTAATTTAATTATTAACAGAAATGTGACATGAATATTAAAAGAAGAGGGGAAATTACTTATACTTGATTTTATGTGTAGTTTAGAACAAATAAGCTATCTTCATAAAAACTTTCTATTGACAGTACAATAAAACAATGTAAAATTAAATTAATGACACGTACGTATATGTGAAATATCTAAGAGGTGTAAAACATGGTATATGATGAAAATAAACTGCCCAAATATATAAAGATAGCAGAATATTTTAAGAAACTTATCAAGGCTGGTGAAATAAAATACGGAGAAAAAATACTTTCTGAAAGTGAAATTATAGAAAAATTTAAAGTTAGCAGACATACTGTTAGACAGGCACTTATGGAATTAGATAACGGAAAATATATACATAAAGAACAGGGAAAGGGTACCTTTTGTACTTTCAGAGAAAAAGATAATGAAAAAAAGACTATAGCAGTGCTTACTACCTATATATCTAATTACATATTCCCTACAATTATAAGCGGTATAGAAGAAGTATTAAGTTCTTCTGGATATACACTAACATTATTTAATACCAATAATGAGAAGAAAAAAGAGAGAGAATGTTTGCAAAAGATAATTGATAATGAAGTATTAGGGTTAATAGTTGAACCTACAACAAGTGCACTGGAAAATACAAATTTAGAATTGTATAAAGAATTGGAAGAAAAAAAGATACCTTATATTATGATTAATACTAAGTACGATGAGCTAAATCCAGCTTATTTAATTATGGATGACATAGAAGGTGGAAGCAGTATAACAAATTATTTGCTGCAGCTTGGACATAGAGAAATTGCAGGTATATTTAAGGCAGATGATCTTCAAGGAGTAAATAGAAAATTAGGTTATATTAAGGCTTTAAATCGATATGATATAGAAATCAATAACAATTATATAGGCCAATATGAAACCTGTGAAGCAAATTTTTTCCCTTATGAATTTACCCGTAATCTACTTAGAAAAGATAAGAGACCATCAGCTATAGTTTGTTATAATGATCAAATTGCTATACAAGTTTTACAAGCTATCAGAGATGCAGGATATAGAGTTCCAGAAGATATTTCTATTGTTGGATATGATGATTCAGATATGGCAACTGCAACTGAGGTAAAGCTTACCACAATTAGGCATCCAAAGGAAGAAATGGGAAAAAGGGCAGCTAGGTTTTTAATGAATATGATTGAAAATAAAGAAGAAAAATTAAATTATTTATATAAACCAGAATTAATTGTGAGAAATTCTGCATCAATTAATGAGTTGAATGCTAATAAATAGTAGCTTGTTAGCATCATTATGATTTTTATGATGATGCTGATTTTAAAAAATTAGAGTTGAAGGCTTTTTGAAATTTGCAGAATATTTATAATATAATACGTACGTACAATGTAGATAACTTATACTTATATTATAAGAATTCAACTTTGACAAGATGAAAATGATAGCTAAAGAAAAAGGAGGTAGTATTATATTTGTAAAAATTAGAATATGTAGAAATGCAATAAAAATAGAAAAATGTGCTGTAAATTTACATATAACGTTGAATTGTGGTACAAGCATAACTTTATAAAACATGAAAACGTTTTTAATGAAAATATATAAAATATTAAGAATAACATTTTTAGGAGGTAAATTATGAGTAAATATACTATAGGTGTTGATTTTGGAACTCAATCTGGTAGAGCTGTTGTTATATCAGTAGATACAGGTGAGCAGTTGAGTGAAGCTGTTACTGTATATAAAGATGGAGTAATTGATGAATTTTTGCCTGGTACAGACATTAAACTTTCATCGGATTGGGCACTGCAAAATCCAGACGACTATATAGATGTATTGTTTACAGCAGTTCCTGAAGCTGTGAAAAAATCAGGAATAAGTAAAGATGATATTGTGGGAATAGGTATAGATTTTACAGCGTGCACTATGATGCCGGTGTCAAAAGATGGTAAGGTTTTATGTCAGCTTGACCAATTTAAAAATAATCCGCATTCATGGACTAAATTATGGAAACATCATGCAGCTCAAGCAGAAGCCAATAAATTAAATGAAATTGCAAGGGAAAGAGGAGATGATTTCCTTAAGCGATATGGCGGAAAAATATCCTCTGAATGGCTTGTGCCTAAAATATGGCAAATATTAAATGAAGCTCCAGAAATCTATGATGAAGCAGATAAATTTATGGAAGCTACAGATTGGGTGACCATGAAAATGACAGCAGTAGATATTAAAAATAGTTGTACTGCAGGTTATAAAGCAATTTGGAATAAAAAAGAGGGATATCCACAAAAGGAGTTTTTTAAAGCCTTAGATCCTAGACTTGAGAATTTGGTAGAAGAAAAATTAAATAGTGAAATTGTATCTATAGGTAGTAAAGCTGGAGAACTTATAAAAGAAATGGCAGATAATATGGGACTTAATGAAGGTATAGCAGTTTGTGTAGGAAATGTCGATGCTCATGTGTCAGCTCCACCAGTTAATGTTGTGGAGCCAGGAAAAATGCTTATGATAATGGGAACATCTATATGTGATATACTTCTTGGCACAGAAGAAAAAATAGTACCAGGAATGTGCGGTGTAGTAGAGGATGGAGCTATCCCAGGATTTTTTGCATATGAATCAGGACAATCAGCGGTAGGAGATATATTTGAATGGTATGTAGATAACTGTGTTCCAGAAAATTATAAGAAAGAAGCTTTAGAAAAACGCGTTAATATACATTCATTGTTAGAAGAAAAGGCATCAAAATTAAAACCAGGTGAAAGTGGATTGCTTGCTCTTGATTGGCTAAATGGTAATAGGTCAGTACTAGTAGATACAGATTTAACAGGAATGATTTTAGGTCTTACTCTTTTAACAAAACCAGAAGAAATATACAGAGCACTAATTGAAGCCACTGCTTATGGAAAAAATATAATAATAGAAACTTTCCAAAATTCAGGGGTACCTGTTAAAGAGCTTTATGCTTGTGGAGGACTTCCACAAAAAAATAAGATGCTTATGCAAATATATTCAGATGTTACAAATATGAGAATAAATATATCCGCATCACCTCAAACACCAGCTCTTGGTGCAGCAATGTTTGCAGCAGTTGCAGCAGGAAAAGAAAAAGGTGGCTATGATGATATATTTGAAGCAGCTAAAAATATGGCAAAGCTTAAAGATGAACACTATGAACCGATTAAAGAAAATGTAGAAATTTATAAAAAGTTATATGAAGAATATAAGAAGCTTCATGATTATTTTGGAAGAGGAGAGAATAATGTAATGAAGACTCTTAAAAATATAAAAAGTGAAGTTAGTGATTAGTATTTAACTTATTGATTATTGAGTTAAAAGGCTTGGGAGGTAGAAAAGTGTTAGAACAATTAAAAAAGGAAGTGCTTGAAGCAAATTTGGAATTAGTTAAAAAAAATTTAGTAATATACACATGGGGTAATGTAAGTGGTATAGATAGGGAAAAGGGACTTGTAGTTATAAAGCCAAGTGGTGTAGATTATGAAGAGCTTAAATCAGATGATATGGTAGTGGTTGATCTTGAAGGAAATATAGTGGAAGGAAAATTAAAACCTTCCTCAGATACTGCTACGCACCTTGTATTATATAAAGCTTTTAAGGAAATTGGAGGAGTAGTTCATACACATTCGGAGTGGGCTACTAGTTTTGCTCAAGCGGGATTGAGTGTGCCGGATTTTGGTACAACCCATGCAGATTATTTTTATGGAGAGATACCTTGCACAAGGTCTATGACTGAGGAAGAGATAAAGGGAGAATACGAAAAAGAAACAGGGAATGTAATAGTTGAAACTTTCAAAGATATTAATCCTTTATTTGTTCCAGCAGTATTAGTAGATAAGCATGGTCCATTTAGCTGGGGAAAGGACTGCAAAGAAGCTGTTTATCATTCAGTTGTAATGGAACAAGTAGCTAAAATGGCTTTTAACACTATTAATTTAAAAGGAAATAGAACGCCTATGGGTAAGACATTACTAGATAAACATTTTTTAAGAAAGCATGGTAAAAATGCTTATTATGGACAAAAGTAATCCATTTGATTTTCCTATCATGAAGGTTGTGTCAAATTTTAAAATTCACATTTCGAAATAAACTTAGTTGGAATGAAATGGTTTGGGGTAATCATATTTATTAAATAAAAACAAAGGGTTGTTCTTAAATTAAGTTTAAGAACAACCTTTTGTTTTACTAGTTACATTCTTAGAAAAAATTTTCAAAAGATTGCTTAAATGATTTAGCAACCATTAAGTGAAAACTTAAATCTATTGATTAAAATTAGTTTAAATAGTAAAATAGAGTTAAAAATGTATGGACAAGCCAAAAATGTCCTGAAATATTAAATTGGTATTTGCAAATTCTTACAAAAGGCTTCAATATAGTAAGAATATTTTTTATTTGGAGGTTAGTATTATGTATAAACTTCTAATTGCTGATGATGAAGCAATAATAAGAAAAGGACTTAGAAATTCAATTAATTGGAATGAATTAAACATTGAAATAATAGGTGAAGCAGAAGATGGAGAAATAGCATTAAAACTTGCAAGTGAGATGGAGCCACATATAATAATGTTGGATATATGTATGCCTTTTTTAAATGGACTAGAACTTATTAAAAAGTTGAAAGAAGCAAATCAAAAATGTCTTATTATAATAATTACAGGCTATGATCAATTTGAGTATATGCATGAGGCTTTGAAACTAAAGGTTTTTGACTATATTTTAAAACCAGTTAACAGAGAAAATTTAAAGGATACAATTTCAAAGGTTGTACAAGAACTGAGCAAAATAGAACAAAAAAGAAACTATTTAGACTGGACCAATAAACAGGTAGATGAAAATTTAAATGCTTTAAGGCAATCCTTTTTAGACAATTGGTTGAAGGGAAAATTAACATACCAAAAGATAGTAGAGGAATTAAATTTTTTGAAAATTAATTTTGAAGAAAGTATAGGAATCATAGCAATTAAAGTAGTTGAAAAATTTAAGTTGGAATTATATATTAAAAACTGGGACAAAGAATTACTAAATTTTGCAGTGATTAATATTGCTTATGATTTGTTAAAGGAATTTGAACCTGTGGTTACTCTTATTGATGAACATAGTAATATTATTATCTTTACTAATAAATTCAATGATAGCAAATGGTGTGATATAGGAAACGAAATAGAAGAAAACATATATAATTTTCTTCATTATATGGTAGTAGTAGAACAAAATAAAGCATTAAATGGTATTGCTGGAGTAGAAAATTGTTATAAAGAATTAGTTTATAATATAAATAAAAAGACTCAATATAAACCAGTGGTACTTTTGACAATAAAGTATATTAATGCAAATTATCGTGTAAACGATTTGAACCTTCAAAATGTTGCAGAGAAGTTTAATGTAAGCCCTTCATATTTAAGTAAGCTGTTAAAACACGAAACAGGAATATCTTTTAGTGATTACCTCACAAATACAAGAATTAAAAAAGCAATATGTTTTATGGAAGATCCTAGGACAAAAATTTATGAGGTAGCAGAATCTGTTGGTTATAGTAATCAACATTATTTTTGCAAAGCCTTTAAAAAGGTTATAGGGTTTTCTCCAACAGAATATCGAGGAGGTAATTACAGTTGATAAAGAAATTTAAATTAAAAATCATTGTTTTTTCGGCCATAATTGTGATTTCTATTATTTCAATTTTAGCAGTTATTATAAAAAACAATAAGATGAAAAAATCTGATAATATAGAATATGTTATTGGAATGTCTCAAGCAAATTTATCAGAACCTTGGAGAATTTCTATGAACGAAGAAATAGAACTTGAAGGTAAGAAGCATAAAAATATAAAAATTGTTTATAGAGATGCAGGTGGAGATACAGACAAGCAGAAAAAAGATATTAAGGAATTATTAGATAGTGGAATAGATCTTTTAATTGTATCAATAAATGATTCTGAAAAATTGACTCCAGTGGTAAGTAAGGCATATAAATCAGTGCCTGTAATAGTACTTGATAGAGCAGTTGAAGGATATAATTATAGTTTGTATATTGGACCAGATAATGAATTAATAGGTAGAGAAGCAGGGAAAATGGCAATAGACTTTATAGGAAATAAGGAAGGGAAAGTAGTAGAAGTTCAAGGGTTATTGAATTCTCATCCAGATATAGATAGAACTAAAGGATTTAGAGATATTATAAGTCAGCATAGCAATGTTAAAATAGCAAGAACAGTTATAGGGGAATGGCAGAAGGATGAAGCAGAGGACAAAATTACAGAAGTGCTAAAGGAAGATAAAGACATAGATATCATTTTTGCGCATAATGATTACATGGCACTAGGTGCATATAAAGCTGTGTATAAGCTAGGAGCTCAGAATATAAAAATAATTGGAGTTGATGGTCTTACTGGTGAAAATGGAGGCTTAGATTTGATTTCAAGGGGTATTCTTCAGGGGACTTTCACTTGTCCAACAGGAGGAAAAGAGGCTGTAAATTATGCACTGGATGTTTTAAATAAGAAAACAGGGACTCAGAAGAAAATAATATTGAAAAGCGATAAGATAACCAAAGATAATGTAAATGAATATTTAAACAATAAGTTTAAAAATTTAGAAGGGAATAATTAATTATTTTTAAAGGATGATTTTATTTTAAATATGTAAAAATAAAGAAAATACATAAGTCTTTTACAAATATGTTCTAAAAGTATAAAAAACAACCGAATAATACCAATACATCAAAAAAAAAACATGTTATCATTATTATATAATATAAAATGATTGGGGGATTTAAAATGAAATTAAAAAAGTTAGCAGCATTGGTAAGCAGTGTAGTTCTTGCGGCAGCTATGTTTGCTGGATGTGGAGGAAGTTCCAGTAGTTCTTCTACTTCAAGCAGCAGTGATTCTAGCAAAAAAAAGATTGTAATAGGTTTTGCACAGGTTGGTGCAGAAAGTGGTTGGAGAACTGCTGAAACAAATTCCATAAAAGAAATTCCAAAATTAGATCCAAATGTTGATTTGAAATTCTCAGATGGACAACAAAAACAAGAAAATCAAATAAAAGCTATCAGATCATTTATAGCTCAAAAAGTTAATGTTATTGCTTTAGATCCAGTTGTTGAAACTGGTTGGGATACAGTATTAAAGGAAGCTAAAGATGCTAAAATACCAGTTATTATAGTAGATAGAAATGTAAAATTGTCAGATGAGACTCTTACTACAGCCTTCCTAGGTTCAGATATGGAAGAAGAAGGCAAAAGAGCAGCTAAACTTATAATAGATAAGTTTGGTAAAGATGCAACACTTAATATAGCAGAACTTCAAGGTACTGTTGGATCAACAGCTATGATAGGCCGTCAAAAAGGATTCAATGAAACAATAAAGGATTGTCCAAATTACAAAATAATAAAATCACAAACAGGTGATTTCACTCGTGCAAAAGGTAAAGAAGTTATGGAAGCTTTCTTAAAATCAGATGGAGACAAGATTAATGTGTTATGGTCTCATAATGATGATATGGGTGTTGGTGCTATACAAGCTATAGAAGAGTATGGTAAAAAACCAGGAAAAGACATTTTTATAGTATCAGTTGATGGTATTAAAGATATGTTCCAGATGATGGCAGATGGAAAATCTAATGGAATTGTTGAATGTAATCCATTATTAGGACCACAGCTATTAGAAACTGCAAAAGCTGTAGTGGCAGGTCAGAAAGTAGAAAAAGTTATTAAATCGAAAGAAAGCGTTTTCACTCAAGATCAAGCTGCTAAAGAATTACCTAATAGAAAATACTAGTTATAAATTGTTAAATGTAAGAGCGTGGATTCTTTAATAGTATCCAGCTCTTATATTATAAAGAAAGCTTTTTAGCTCATTAATATAATTAATAATGCCCCCATCTTTAATTATTAAAATCCTCTTGCTATGTTAGGAGGAATAACCACAAAGTATCATATCAAAATAGAAAAACAATTCTATGCATTCTATGCCAAAGGAGGAAAAAAATTAATGTGGGATGAGGATATAGTTTTAGAAATGAAAAATATTTGCAAATCATTTCCTGGAGTTAAAGCTCTCTCAAATGTGAATTTTCAACTAAAAAAGGGTGAAATTCACACACTTATGGGTGAAAATGGAGCAGGTAAGTCAACACTTATTAAAGTTCTCACAGGAGTTTATGAAATAGATGAAGGTAATATAATTTTAAAGGGGGAGGAAATTAAGATTGCATCTACAAAAGATGCTCAAAAAAGAGGAATAAGCACTGTTTATCAGGAAGTAAATTTGTGTTCTAACTTAAGTGTAGCTGAAAATATTTATATTGGACGTGAACCAAAGAAAAGAGGAAGCATTGATTGGAATAGCATGAATAAAAATGCAGAAAAATTGCTTGAAGAAAGGCTTAATTTAAAAGTTGACGTAAAAAAAGTATTATCCTCTTATTCTGTTGCAATTCAACAAATGGTTGCTATTGCACGTGCAGTTGATATTTCAAGAGGAATACTTATATTGGACGAACCTACTTCAAGCTTAGATGATAATGAAGTAAATCAATTATTTGAAGTTATGAAAAAATTAAAATCTGAAGGAATGTCGATGATATTTGTAACCCACTTTCTTGATCAGGTTTACAAAATATCTGACAGAATAACTGTACTTAGAAATGGTATGCTAATTGGAACCTATGAAGCTGAAAAACTTTCACGTATAGATTTGGTTTCTAAAATGATCGGAAAAGATTTTGAAGAGATGAATAGAATTAATAATTTAGTGCAAAAATCAACTTTAAAATCTAAAATGGAAAATTTGGTAAAAACTCATGAGTTGGGTAGAAAAGGTACAATTGAACCTTTTGATATAGAAATTAAATCTGGAGAAGTTCTTGGATTTGCTGGTTTGCTTGGATCTGGAAGAACTGAAACTGCAAGGCTTATATTTGGTATAGATAAATCAGATCAAGGTAATATTACTATTTCTGGTAAGGAATATTCTTATATTTATCCGCAAAGGGCAATAGAAGAAGGGTTCGGATTTTGTCCAGAAGATAGAAAGATTGCAGGTGTAGTTGGAGATCTTACTATAAGAGAAAATATCATATTAGCTCTTCAGGCAAAAATGGGAATATTTAAGTACTTATCAATGAAGAAGCAGCAAGAAATTGCAAAGAAGTATATAGAATTATTGAATATTAAAACTCCTAGTATGGAACAGAGAATAAATAACTTAAGTGGAGGAAATCAGCAGAAAGTAATATTAGCTAGATGGCTTGCAACAGACCCTAAGCTTTTAATTCTTGATGAACCTACAAGAGGAATAGATATAGGAGCTAAAGGCGAAATACAAAAGCTTATTTTAAAATTAGCTAAGAGCGGCATGACAATTTTATTTATATCTTCTGAACTCCAAGAAATGGTGAGATGTTGTGATAGGGTACTTGTATTAAGGGATAGAAAAGTTATAGGAGAATTAACTGGCAGTGACATACAAGAAGCTAATATTATGAAAACTATTGCAGAGGGAGGAAAGAGTAATGGATAAAGATAAATCAAATAGTATTTTAAAAAAATTTTATCATATGCAAATATTTTGGCCGCTTATGTGTCTATTTGGAATGATTTTATTCAATTTTATTGTAAGACCTGGCTTTTTAAGTATACAAATTAAAGACGGACATTTGTTTGGAAGTTTAATAGATATACTTAATCATGCAGCTCCTCTTATTCTGATTTCACTTGGTATGACCATAGTAATTGCAACACAAGGTATAGATATTTCAGTTGGTTCTATAATTGCAATAAGTGCAGCTATTTCAGCTACTGTTATAGTAGATGGTGGAAATGTACCAGAGGCTGTAATTGCAGGAATAATTGTGGGGTTAATTTGTGGCGTTTGGAATGGTATTTTAGTTGCATATATTGGTGTTCAGCCAATGGTTGGTACGTTAATATTATATATAGTAGGTAGAGGGGTAGCACAATTAGTAACAGGTGGACAAATTTTAACTTTTACTAACAAAGCATATATTTTTATAGGCACAGGTTATTTATTTATTCCTGTTGCAGTATATATAGCTGCTTTGCTTATATTTGTTATGTATTATCTGATGAGAAAAACAGCTCTAGGCTTATTTGTAGAATCCATTGGTGTTAATAATAACGCTAGTAGATATTCAGGTATAAATTCTAAAAAAATTATTTTTTCACTTTATGTTATTTGTGGAATTCTTGCAGGTATAGCAGGTATAATTATATGTTCTAATATAAAAAGTGCAGATGCTAATAATGCAGGATTGTGGCTAGAACTTGATGCAATTCTTGCTACTGTTATAGGAGGAACATCTATGGCAGGTGGAAGATTTTATCTAGGAGGAACTGTTGTAGGAGCAATATTTATACAAACTTTAACAACTACTATTTATAGTATGGGAGTGCCTCCTGAAGTTACACTTGTTGTTAAAGCAATAGTTGTTATAGTAGTATGTTTAATTCAAACTCCAGAATTCAGAAAATATTTTAACAACATTAACAAACGTAAAAATAAAAGAAGTAATGTGAATAAGGAGGCGGCTAGTGTATGAGCGAAAATGCTATTAGAAGAAAAAAGTTTAAGTTAGATAAATCATATATTTCAATCTATGCAACTGTAGGATTATTTTTACTATTGTTTTTACTTGGATCTATATTTTTTAATGGTTTCTTTTCACTTCAAGTAGTATCAAATTTATTTATCGACAACGCTTATTTAGTAGTAGTGGCCATAGGAGAAACTTTAACAATACTTACAGCAGGTATTGATCTTTCTGTGGGAGCTATGATAGCTTTTATAAGTATGATAACTTCAGATTTGTTAAGAAAAGGTGTCAATCCTTACTTGGTTATTATTTTTGTATTAGTGGTAGGAATTGTTTTCGGTACAGTTCAAGGAGTTTTAATACAAAAGTTTAAGCTGCATCCTTGGATTGTAACTTTAGCAGGAATGTTTTTTGCAAGAGGTGCAAGTTATCTTATAAGTATAGATACCATAACTATTGATAATCCAACTTTTACAAAAATTTCAGCATTTAGAATACCAATTGCACCAGGAACTTTTGTTTCAATTAACGTAATTGTTAGTTTGATAATAGTTGCTCTTGCAATGTATGTTTTAAAGTATACAAGGTTTGGCAGAACAGTATATGCTATTGGAGGTAATGAGAATTCAGCATTACTTATGGGACTTCCTGTGGCAAGAACTAAAATACTTGTTTATACACTATCAGGTTTTTGTTCTGCACTAGGAGGATTACTTTTTACTATATATACTCTTTCTGGATATGGATTACATTGTAATGGTACGGAAATGGATGCTATTGCAGCCTGTGTAGTAGGTGGTATAATTCTTACAGGAGGATTTGGTTATCCTATAGGACCTTTATTTGGTGTTTTGACTACAGGAATAATTCAAAGTCTTATAATGTTTAATGGTACACTTAACTCATGGTGGACAAAGATTGCAGTTGGTATGCTTTTATTTATATTTATTGCACTTCAAAGAGTTATTGTTATTAGAGATGAAAAGAAAAAGATTGTTACAAATTAAAAATAATGCGACGCATTTTTTTGAGAGGACATTCACTGTCCTCTGTCAATTGTCCTCTGTCCTCTAAAAAATGCTTCGCATCTTGCTTAAAATAAGACAGGGGGAATAAAATTGGAGAAAATTAAACGTTTCTTTTTAAATAGCAGCATAGGAAGTAAGTTAATATTTTATTTTTTCCTGGTAATTTTAGTGCCAATAATTACAATAACTACTTTAAGTAATTTAATATACAAAAACTCAATAACTGATGAACAAAATGCAAATACAAAACAGATGATTAAACAAATTACAGACAATGTTGATTTTTACATTAAGGATACAGAAAATATAATTAATTACTTATCAGATGATACAACTGTAGTAAAATTTTTAAATAGCAATAATATAAATAAAGATAATAATATTGAAGATGATACCAGTAGAGAAATAACTAGATTTACAACACTGCATCCTGAAATTGCTGGAATAATGATAGTTAATCCTAATGACATGTATGTTAGCGACATAATGTATAGAATATCAAGAGATCCACTCACAAGTGAAAAATGGTATTTACAAGCAACAAAAAATCCTGAAAATGTACAACTTTTTAGCAAGCCTGTAGGCCGAAATATTAATAATATTTTTGGATATTGTGCAGATGATGTGGTTTCTATGTCAAAAGCAGTAATAGATAAAAAAAGTGGGAAGTGTATAGGGGTAATCCTTATTGATATGAAATTAGATGTTATTAAAAGTGTTATTGAAAATATTAAACCTGGTAAAACAGGTTTTGTCTATATTTTAGATTCAAATGGAGAAATAGTATATGCTCCGGTTAATTCTGTAGTTTATAGAACAAATGAACAGTGGTTTTTAGGTAAAAATAATGAAATTATGATTAAAAGTATAAAAAATAGGGACTACGAGTTAATGCATATAGATTCTTCTTATACAAAGTGGAAGACTGTAGGAGTATTTCCATTAGATGAAAGTTTAAAAGTAATAACATATATAAAATATTATTCATTAATCATTGCAGTAGTAACTTTGGTATTGGCCGGCATATTAGCTATATTTTTTACAAAATCAATAGTTAATCCAATTACAAAGTTAAGAAGGCTTATGAAAAAAAGTGAAGAAGGAAATTTTGACGTTAAGTTTAATAGTAGGTATGATGATGAAATAGGTCAACTTGGAAACTCCTTTAATCATATGATTAGAGAAATTAAAAATTTGATAAATTTAGTTCAAATTGAAGAAAGAAATAAAAGAAAAGCAGAAATAAATATACTTCAAGCTCAAATAAAACCACATTTTCTTTATAATACATTGGATACTATACAATGGATGGCACAGGAACATGAAGCGGAAGATGTTGTTAAGATGGTTGAAAATTTAACAAACCTTTTAAGGATTGGATTAAATAATGGTGATGAAATTATAAAATTGAGGTATGAAATAAAACATGTGGAAAGTTATTTGGAGATTCAAAAAATCAGGTATGAGGACAAAATAAATTATGAAATAAAAATAGATGAAGATATTCTTGAGTACAATGTAATTAAATTAACACTTCAGCCTTTGGTTGAAAACGCTATTTATCACGGCCTAAAGGAAAAAAGAGGTAAAGGTAAAATAATTATTAAGGGTGCAATAGAGAACAATAAGATTCATCTTAAGATAATTGATAATGGCATAGGAATTAAAAAAAATAAACTTAAAGAAATTAATACATTGTTAAGAGAAAATGATTCTGCTAAAAGAAAGATTGGCTATGGTAGTTTTAATGTAAATGAAAGAATAAGATTAAATTATGGAGAAGAATATGGTATTGCATACAGTAGCGTACATGGTAAATGGACAACTGTAGACATATGGCATCCCATATTAAAATAATATTTAAAGATACTGTCTATAAAATTTAGATAGTATCTTATTTTTATTGGGCATATAAAAGAAAATAACAAATCAAAATGGTTATCATACTGATTTTTCATTATCTTGAATGTTAAAAAATAGTCAATGATTTTAATTGTAAGAATATATGTAAAAATAAAGACTTGTACGTACATTTAGAAAACAAATTGTACTGATATTGAATGTTTAATAACAGCATTGTAGTTTAGTTGAATATTTTTGATATTATGATTATATCACCAATTATTTATGCATACAATTACTATATTCCTGCTTTTTTACTAAATTTTTTAGGTGTATTTTTGGAAATATAAAATTTTTATATTGACATTATAATAAAAGTATGTAAAATTAAATTAACAACACGTACGTATATGTAAAATGTGTAAGAAAGAAAAAAACATGTTGCATGCTGACGATAAAGTGAAAATATACATAAAATATGGAAAACGTTTTAAAGAATAAACCATAATTATCTATGAAGATTTGTAGAAAAAAGCAACAAACCTATAATTATTATCAGGAATTTAAAATTTGGGACAACTATGTACGGTGAAAAAATTAAAATTTTGAAGGATTTTTATAAATTATGCAGAATATCTATATTTGTATAATATGCAGAATATTTATACTTATGAAGTATATACAATATTTATGCTGCAGGATGTTAAACATAATGAAGGCTGAGTATACTTAATACCATTATTGTAATATACAAAGTCCTAGTGTTCTATCTATTTAATTTAACGAAAATGTAAACGTTGCTCAAAAAAATTAAGGTTTTTACTTAAGAAAAGACAAAAGCATAAGAATCAATCACCAAAAGTATATCTATGCTTGTTGGTTTTTTGATAAATTAACAAAAGGGTTTAATAAAACCAAAAGGGGGAATTATTATGAAAAAAACAAGAAAAATACTAGGTCTTGTATTGTCACTTTCCTTAGTAGTTGGATTATTTGTGGGATGTGGCTCTAGCTCTTCACAAGGATCATCAGATTCATCCACTAAGAAAAAACACAAATTTGGATACACTTGTATGACAATGAATAACCCATTCTTCCAAGTTCTTGAAAAATCTATAAGAGCAGAAGTTGAAAAAAATGGTGATGAACTTATTACTATGGACCCTGCCATGGACGTTTCAAAACAAATTGATCAAATAAATGATATGATTACACAAGGTGTTGAAGCAGTATTTTTAAATCCTGTTGACTGGGAAGGTGTTAGACCAGGACTTGAGGCTTTAAAAAAGGCTAATATTCCAATTATTAATTTTGATACAGAAGTTAAAGATATGACTTATGTAACTTCTTATGTTGGTTCTGATAATAAGAATGCGGGTAAAGTATGCGGCGATGATCTTGTAAAAAGATTTCCAAGTGGTGGGAAAATAGCTATACTTGACTCTCCTACAATGAATTCTATTAATGATAGAATAGCTGGTTTCAAAAGTGCTATTGAAGGAAAAGGATTTACAATAGTTGCAGAACAAGATGGTAAAGGCGATTTACAAACATCTATGAAATTAACTGATGATATACTTCAAGCTCATTCTGATATAGTTGCTATAATGGGCGGAAATGACCCTACAGCATTAGGTGCTCTTGCAGCATGTAAATCTGCTAAACAATCAAAAATCTTAATTTATGGTGTAGATGGTTCTCCAGATGCTAAGAAAGAAATTTCAAGTGGTGGACAATTTGTAGGAACTGGTGCACAATCTCCAAAACAAATAGGTGTTAAATCTGTTGAAATTGGATATAAGGTTCTTAAAAAAGATAAATTTGAGAAGAAAGTTCCAGTTGAAACTTTCTTGATCAATAAAGATAACGTTGCTAAATATGGTACAGATGGATGGCAATAATTTAACCTAAAATATTAATTATGAGCTTTATTCAGAAGTATACTGAATAAGGCTCATATTAATAGTATAAAGGCGGGAGAAGGTGAATGTATTTGGACAATAATTTACTACAAATGAAAAATGTTAACAAACAATTTCCAGGAGTATATGCACTTAAAGATGTTAATTTTCAACTTGAAAAAGGTGAGGTACATGCACTTCTTGGAGAAAATGGTGCAGGAAAATCTACATTAATGAAAGTGCTAGGTGGTATATATAACATTGATAAGGGCGAAATATATATTCAGGGAGAAAAAGTAGAAGTAAAATCTGTAAAAGATGCTCAAGCACTTGGAATTAGTATAATACATCAAGAATTAGTATTGGTTCCATATATGACGGTAGCAGAAAACATTTATTTAGGTAGAGAATTAACAAGTGGTTCTGGATTAGTTGATAGAAAAGCTATGACAAAAGAAGCACAAAAATTACTAGATTCCTTTGAACTTAAAATAAATGCACGTTCTCAGGTAACTGAACTTACAGTAGCACAGCAGCAGATGATTGAAATAATTAAAGCCATATCTTTCAATGCTAAAATTCTTGTTATGGATGAACCTACATCATCACTAACTGAAAAGGAAGTTGAGTTCCTTTTTAGTACAATTAGAAGCTTGAAAAAAAAGGGTGTTGGGATAGTCTATATATCTCATAGAATGTCTGAACTGTTCGAAATATCTGACAGAATAACTGTAATGAGAGATGGCGAATATATTGGAACAAAAATCACTAAAGACACAACTAAGGATCAATTGATTTCCATGATGGTTGGACGTGAGCTTACTAATTATTATACAAGAACTTATAATGAACCTGGAGAAACTATTCTAGAAGTGAAAAATTTGAAAAAAGAAGGAGTATTAAATGATATAAGCTTCAATATAAGAAAGGGAGAAATTTTGGGACTAGCTGGTTTAATGGGAGCTGGACGGTCAGAAGTAATGAGAGCTATTTTTGGTCTTGATGCTATTGATTCAGGAGAAATTTTTATTGAAGGAAAAAAAGTCAATATAAAAAATCCTAATGATGCTATGAGTTATGGAATTGGATTGGTACCAGAAAATAGAAAAGAAGAGGGACTATTCCTCATTCAAAGTGTAAAGTTTAATGCTACATTAAAAGTTTTAGATAAATTTATTAACTTTATTAAAGTAAATAAAAAAGTAGAAAATGATATTGTTAATAAATATGTTAAGGAAATGTCTATTAAAACACCTTCCACAGAACAGTTAGTTGGAAATCTTAGTGGTGGTAATCAGCAAAAGGTGGTTATTGCTAGATGGCTTGCAACTGAACCTAAGGTTTTGATTTTAGATGAACCTACAAGAGGTGTAGATGTTGCCGCAAAAGCAGAAATATATTTAATAATGAACAAGTTAGTTAATTCAGGAGTATCAATTATTATGATATCTTCAGAATTACCTGAGATAATTAATATGAGTGATAGAGTTTTAGTTATGTGCAATGGAAGCATATCAGGTAATTTGGTTCGAGGTGAACTTACACAAGAAAAAATCATGCATTATGCAACAGGAGGAATGTAATATGTCGCTACAAATGGAACCAAACACAAAAGAAACAAAAGAAATAAAAGAAAGAAATTTCTTTGTACAGTTTTTAAGAGAGAATCTTGGAATTCTTATAGGATTTTTTGTTTTATGTATTTTCCTATCTTTTATATCACCAGTGTTCCTTACTCAGAAAAATATAATGAATGTACTTAGACAAGTTTCTACAAATTTATATTTAGCATGTGCTATGACCATGGTAATTATTTTAGGTGGTATAGATCTTTCGGTAGGATCTATAATTGCTTTATCAGGAGTAGTTACAGGTAGCTTAATTGCATTTCAAGGAACGTCTGTACCTGTAGCTGTAATTGCTGGTTTATTAGCAGGGCTTGCTATAGGTGTGTTTAATGGACTAGTTATTGCAAAAACTACTATACCCCCTTTTATAGTTACTTTAGCAACTATGAATATAGCTCGTGGAGTAGCTTATGTTTATACTGGTGGAAAGCCAGTACGTGTTATGTCTGATGGATTTAATTTTATAGGATCAGGATATGTATTTAATTTCCTTCCAACTCCAGTATTTTATTTGATTATTATATTAGCTGTTTCAATACTTATAATGAATAAGACAAAACTAGGAAGACATATATATGCTGTAGGTGGAAATCGTGAAGCAGCAAGATTTTCAGGTATAAAAATAGATAAAGTACTTTTCTTCCCATATGCTTTTAGCGGACTTATGGCAGCTATTGCTGGTATTGTACTCGCATCTCGTATGTTTTCAGGACAACCAACTGCAGGTAATGGAGCAGAAATGGACGCTATAGCAGCAGTTGTTCTTGGTGGTACAAGTATGAGTGGTGGTTCCGGAAAAATGAGTGGAACTGTAATTGGTGGATTAGTAATTGGAGTATTAAGTAATGGACTCAACCTTATGAATGTTAACTCTTTTTGGCAATTTATCGTAAAAGGTATTGTAATTTTAATTGCTGTTTATGTGGATGCAGTAAAAAAGAAAAAGGCAAAATTCTAGTTTCCCAGAGTTATAAGGAGGGGAAAAATGAAAAAAGGAATTGCTATTGCAGGTAATTTGATAGTAGATAATTTAAAGAAAATTGATGTTTATCCACAAAATTCTAAATTGACAACTATTCGTGAAATAAATAGTTCTTTAGGTGGTGCTGTATGCAACTGTATCATGGATTTAGCTAGAATTGATTCTAATATTCCTTTGAAAGCTATAGGAATGATTGGAAATGATGATATGGGCGATTTTGTACTAAAAACCTTGGAGAAATTTCCTAATATAAATTTATCAGGGGTTTTACGTCAAGGTAAAACTTCTTTTACTGATGTAATGATGGATGAAAAATATAAAACTCGTACCTTCTTTATGTATAGGGGAATAGGTAGTGAGTTTTCAGAAAAACATTTTTCCTTAGAAAGTTTAAAGGCAGATATTCTCCATATAGGATATATACTATTATTAGATGGAATGGATGCTGAAGATGCTGAATATGGAACTGTTATGGCTAGAGTACTTTGTAAAGCTCAGGAAAGAGGAATAAAAACTTCTATAGACGTAGTCAGCGAGGAAAGTGATAGATATATGAAATTAGTTCCGCCAAGTCTTAAATATACTGATTATTGTGTTTTAAATGAAATTGAAGCAGGGAAAACTGTGGGGATAGCGCTTCGTAGTGAATCAGGAGAATTATTGATAAAAAATATATTAAAGGTTCTTAGAAAATTAAGTGATATGGGAGTTAAACAATGGGTAATTATTCATACCCCAGAATCTAGTTTTGGTATAGATGAAAAAGGAAATTACTATGTAAGACCATCATTACTTCTTCCAAAAGGTTTCATTAAAGGAACTGTTGGTGCTGGTGATGCCTACGTAGCTGGAGTTTTATATGCAGCATATATGGGATATTCCATTGATGGTGCCATGGAAATTGGCACTGCAGTAGCTGCAGCTTCTCTTTCAGAAATGGATAGTACCACTGGAATAAAGAATATAGAAAAAATCATAGAATTGTATAAATCTATGCCAAAGCAACCTATGTTACAAATATAAATATGGAGGTTTAAAAATGTTAGTTAGTCTTTGTGATTTGTTTAAAGATGCTCAAAAAAAGAATATGCAATAGGTGCTTTTAATACGCCTACACTGGAAGCTGTAAGGGCAGTAATAGCTGCAGCAGAAGAATTAGATGTACCGGTAATTATTTCTCATGCAGAAGTACATGAAACTATTGTACCTATAGAGATAATTGGACCTATTATGTTACAGGCTGCTAGAGCTTCAAAAACATCTGTTTGTGTACATTTAGATCACGGTAGCAGTTTAGATTTAATTTATAAAGCAATGGATATGGGGTTCACTTCAGTAATGTTTGATGGATCGAGTTTGCCTTATGAAAAAAATGTAGAATTAACTTGCAAGGTAGTAAAAAATGCTCATGAAAAGGGCATTTCTGTGGAAGCCGAGCTTGGAATAATGACTACATCAGGTGTAGGAGGAGAGAATATAGGAGTAGATGAAAGCTTAAACAACAGTGATATCTACACAAATCCAGAACTGGCTTCAGATTTTGTTAAAAGAACAAATATTGATGCTCTTGCAGCATCCTTTGGAACTGCACACGGAATATACTTAACAGCTCCAAAACTTGATTATGATAGATTGAGTCAAATTCATGAAAAAACACAAATACCTATTGTTATGCATGGTGGATCTGGTGTTAGTCAGGAAGACTATCGTAAAGTAATTCAAAATGGGGTTAGGAAAATTAACTACTATACTTATATGTCTCGTGCTGGAGGAGAAACTATACGTGAAAAATTAAGTGAAATGGAAGGCCCTGCATTTTATCATGACATTACAGGTTGGGCAATTGAGGCTATGAAAGAAGATGCTATGAAAGCTATGAAGGTTTTTAATAAAATAGACTGATACAATATGGGGGAACAATTATGAAATCAGAAGAATATAAAAAACTACAAGATACTGTTAGTAAATATTATGATAAAGCCAATATTGTAATTACACAGGAAGAAAGAGCAAATATTGAAGTTTCTGATTTTGGGCTTGATGATATTTATAGAACAGGACTACAATTAATAGTTTATGTTAATACAGAAAAAGTATGTTCAAAAGAAATGGTTTTATTGCCACATCAAACATGTCCTGAACACAGACATCCTTCCACAAAGGTATCTGATGGCAAAGAAGAAACTTTCAGATGTAGATTTGGAAAGGTATATTTATATATTGAAGGAAAGCCAACAGAAAATAGAAAAGCTGCTCCACCAGCAGGTGATGAAAAATACTACACTGTTTTTAATGAAATAGAATTAAATCCAGGACAGCAGTACACTATACACCCAAACACTCTTCACTGGTTTACAGCAGGAGATAAGGGCGCAGTAGTTTCAGAGTTTTCAACGAAAAGCACAGATGAATCTGATATATTTACAGATACAAGAATTAAACGTATTACAAAAATTGAGTAGTAATAATGATTATAATAATTCGTAATATTAAATTATGAATTATTATAATCATTATTACATTTGAGCTTTTTTATATAATTTTAGATGTTTGCATATGAAAGTATTTAAAGATAAAAAAGTTTTATCCTATTGTTATTGAAATGAATAAACTTAGAAAATTTAAATGAAGTTTTATTAAATAAAATGAGGTGAGTTTTATGAATTTCTTGGGAATTGATTTAGGAACATCTTCAGTAAAGATAGTAATCATGAATGAAAATGGAAATGTAGTTGCTTCAACCAGTAAAGAATATCAGGTCAATTATCCTAAAACTGGCTGGGCAGAGCAAAATCCAGAGCATTGGTGGGATTCAGTTAAAGAAGGTATAAAAGAAATATTAGCTAACGCTAGTTTAGAATATAAACGTATAAATGGCATTGGATTAAGTGGTCAAATGCATGGTTTAGTGATTTTAGACAAAGAATATAATGTTTTAAGACCTGCTATATTATGGTGTGATCAGAGAACACAAAATGAATGCGATTATCTTAATAACAAAGTTGGAAGAGATAAGCTTTCTCTTTACACAGGAAATGTGGCATTGACGGGTTTTACAGCTCCAAAACTATTGTGGGTTAAAGAACATGAACAGCATATATTTGATAAAATAGCACATATTCTTCTTCCAAAGGACTATATAAGATTTAAACTTACAGGTCAGATGGCTACAGATGTGTCAGATGCTTCAGGTACTATGATGTTTAATGTTAAAGAGAGAAATTGGTCTAAAGAAATGTTAGAACTTTTGCAAATTAAAGAAGAGGTTCTGCCCAAAGTTTATGAGTCTTCAGAAGTAACTGGAAGTATATTAAAGGAAATATCGGAATATACAGGTCTTTCAAGTGATACTTTAGTAGTTGCTGGTGGAGGAGATCAAGCAGTGGGAGCTATAGGAACGGGAACTGTAAAATCTGGTACACTTTCTGTAACATTAGGAACTTCTGGTGTGGTTTTTGCAAGTAGTGATAATTATGGTGTAGATAAAGAAAATAGATTACATTCTTTCTGTCATGCTAATGGAAAATGGCATCAGATGGGAGTAATGCTTTCAGCTGCTTCCTGTCTTAAATGGTGGGTAGAAAATGTAAATAAAGATTTAAAGAAAAGTCCTTTTGAAAAATTATTGTATGAAGCAGAGGAATCAAAAGTAGGTGCTAGTGGATTAATATTTTTACCGTACCTTATGGGAGAAAGAACACCACACAGTGACCCAAATGCTAAAGGAACTATAATTGGACTTAATATTACTCATAAACGAGGAGATATTACTAGATCAATATTAGAAGGTGTATGTTTTGGACTTAGAGATTCACTGGAAATTTTAAAAAGTTTAAAAGTGCCTATAAATGAAGTTAGAGTAAGTGGAGGCGGTGCTGAGAGTCCTTTATGGAGACAAATTCTTGCAGATATATTTAACATAAAGGTTCAAGTCATAAATTCTAAAGAAGGACCAGCTTATGGTGCTGCTATATTAGCTGCTGTAGGCTTAGGACTTTATAAAACTGTAGATGAAGCTTGCAGTAATTTGATTAAAGTTACAACAAGTACTGTGCCTATAGAAGAAAATGTAAAAAAATATGAAGAAATTTATTCTATATATAAAGAATTATATCCAACATTAAAAAATTCCTTTAAAAAATTAAGTGAGCTTGGACAAAAGTAAGAAAACAGTATGAAAAATTCCAACAATATGTAAATTTTAATTTTTATATGAATCAAGTATTTTCTGGAAGTCCTTTTCAGTAAATACTTCTTCGTATTTTTTATCATTTATGTACAGAGTTGGAGTACCAGTTATATTTCCAGAAGTAATCTCTGCTCTTATAGATTTATCCATTTCTTCATAGTTTGGCACGTCTTTTTCCTTTAAGTTAAGAACATTTTTAACTGTATCATAGGTTTTGTTTGAATAAGAATCGAATTTGCTAAAAACATTTTCTATATCTTCTAGATTTTGAGGAGCGAAATATCTGTTTATTTTTTCGTCATTTATAAATTTAGGATGATCTACAGGTTTATAAATATATAAAACAGTTTTATTTTGTATATATTTTTTTAAAACGCTATGGATATTTTTATGCAAGTTTCTACAATCTTTACACTCGTAACTTGAATATTCGACTATTGTAATTTTAGCATTCTTATTTCCAAAATTGTAACCTTCATTGTAATTTATAAAAGCAGGTTTTTTATCTGTTTTTTTTGAATTGTCATTTTTAGTATTAGTATTTGTACATGCTGTAAAAAAAATAAGGACTGTAATACAAAGAAACAAATATACTTTTTTCAATACAGTCACTCCCTTCGTTTTTATCTTCATCAAAGAAATATATTATCATATAATTTTAAAAAACAATATGCAAAATTTGTAACTCAATAGAAATATATTGAAAGATATTAAAACTTATTATAAAATGAAAACTGATAGTATTTATTCAAAAGTAATAATGTTTAAAACATCAGTACCCTTGATGATACCTTCACATGAATCTAAGAATCACTTGATATTTAAAAAATAATTATAAAGGTAGTTAATGATGAAATTTAAAATCAGAATAAAAAGCATGAATTATGGAATTTTAGCTTTTGTTTTCGTTATAGTAATATGTTCTCTTACGTTATTTGTTAGACCAATAGTTGGTATGGCTGATAATGGAGACTTTTTTCGTATAATTAGTCAGAGTGATATGTACCATTTGCCTGAAAATAAAAATAACGGATTTTTAGGGTATTTCAATAAGGATTATGGTATTTACAAGTATAATAATGACAATGAAAAGATGATAGTATCTACACAATTTATATTAACTAAAACTGCAGTTTTTATAGAGAAGCTTATAAATAAAAATTATGTATTTGATATAAGAATTTTGGCTTTTATATATATGATAATATATGCATTTAGTGCCTATTTTATAGTAAGAGTATTAACCTATGATATAGAATCTAAGAAACATAAACTTTTAATTACAGTTTTGTTTATTTTTATATTTTGTGATACTGGATATATAGCATATTTCAATTCTTTTTTTGCTGAGGCTGTGAATTTAAGCTTTTTCTTATTTAGTTTAGGCATGCTTTTGTATATGTACAAATTTAAAAAGTATAATATTTTAAATTTAATAGTATTTTTTCTGTCTTCTCTTATTTTTATAGGATCTAAGCAGCAGCTTGCACCTATAGGGATACTGGTGGCTTTAATACTAATTAGATTGTTTATCACTAGCAAAAAAAGAGTTTTTCGGTATACTTCATTAGGACTAGCTGTAACTATTGTAATCTCCTCTCTGTACTTTTACAAGTCTATATCTGGAGATTTTGATTATATAAATAGGTATCATGCTATGACTCGAGGGGTACTACTTTATGAAAGTAAGTCTGATGATATATTAAAGGAATTTAATATAAATGAGCAGTATTCACTGCTGCAAGAAACTACATATTCATATTTAAATACTATACCTATTATCAATTCCAATGATGATAAATTAAAAAAAGAATTTTACAGTAAATATTCCTTTTTAAGTATACTTGGCTTTTATTTAAAACATCCTACAATATTTGGGAAGATGATAAATTTTGCTGTAGTTAATGGGTACTCTATTAGACCTAAAGTTATGGGAAACTATGAAAAAAAAGAAGGCAAAGCCTTTGGACAGCAATCTCATTTTTTTTCACTGTGGAGCGGAATAAAAGAAAATTATATACCTCATAATTTATTTTTAACAATAGTAGCTTTTGGAATATATTTTGGATTTGCAGTTAAAAGATATCTTATGGCAAAGAGGAATGGGGATGTGGATTCGCAGTTGTTTGAAGAAGCTTTCTTATATGTATTTTTAGTGGGAACATCTCAGATATTTACATCCATAATAGGAGCAGGAGATGCAGACCTTGGAAAACATGTATTTATGTTTAATGTAAGTTTTGATATTATGCTTTTATATTCAGCGTATATAATTATAAAAAATGCATATAAAAAGGAAGATGCTATACTTATGGAAAAGGAGATAAAAAATGAAACTTGAAGACTATAGAAAAAAGATAGATGTATTTATGACACTTTTAATCACCTATTTCTTTATCATATGCATGTCCTTTCAATATATTGAAGTTGAAGGAAGTTTTGAAAATTATATAATGCTTACGGTGGTTATGTTGGTAGCGCTTGTAAGCTACTATACTAATGTAACCTTTTCTTTAGTAGTGGTTTTAATTGCAGATTTTGGTTATTCTAGCTATAGGCTTTATAGAAGTATTGTTCAGGGTATTTCTATAGATGCAAGAGTATATTATTGGGCGGTAATAATACCAATAACGGCTATACTAGTATCTGTTTTAGCAAGATACATATTAGATTTACAAATTCAATCAAATAAAATTAGTATGCGAAACAGAGATTTAGTAATGATAGATGATTTAACAGGAATAAGAAATTCTTCAGCTCTTTTCAATGAAATTCCTATATATATGAGCATGAGTAAAAGATATAGCATACCAATGGCAATTATGTTAGTTAGGTTTAAATACAGCAGAAAACTTAAAAGCATAGTAGGAGATAACTTTTTTAAAAACATAATTGTAGAGTGCTCTGAAATATTAGAGGAATCCTTAAGGATGGAGGATAGAAAATATATTTTAAATGAAGAAAACACCTTTGCTTTTATACTTATTTCTGATGAAAAAGGCTGTGAAATAGTAAAAAACAGGTTTAAGGAAAATATGGAAAAAATAAATATGGATAAAAATAAAGTATTTAAAGGATTAAAGATAGAAATACAAGTAGGTTTTTATAACTACAATAAAGATATTAAAGATGCTATGGATTTTATGACCAAAGCAGAGATGGAAATAGACTATGATGTTTAAGATAGGAAAAATTCAATTATTAGTATGGGGAATTTTAATATCAATGTGTTTATTCCCTTCTGTAAAAGTAAAAGCAGAAGAAAATAAAGCTTTAGTTATATATGATACTTATAATGAATTCGGTTCAGAGGAAAATAAATTAAATTCTTTAGTAAACTTAATTTTAAGTACCCAAAATGGAGTGGATATAATAAATGTAAAATCTTATTTGGAGAATCCAAGTGTAAAATATGAGACTTTATTTGTGATGTATAATAATGCGGAGGAATTACCAAAAGATTTTATACAAGATTTATTGAAATTCAATGGAAAAATAGTATGGATAGGAAAAAATTTTAATGAAATTTTACAGCATTCAGAAAATGTTAAATATGTAGCTGATTTTTCTTCAAAGGATGAAAGTTATAGTATACTAAAGAAAGAGATATATGAACTTTTAAATAAAAAACAGTGGAAGGACAAAAATGTTTATCTATTAATTGATAAGATATATCCTTTTATAGATCTTAATAGCTTTATGGAAAAAGTAGATTTTTTACATGACCAAGGCATTTCCTTTGTATGTAGTGTAATGCCAGTTTATGAAAATGTAGATTTTGATGCTATGAAACGGTTTTGTGAAGTCTTAAGATATGCGCAAAGCAAGGGAGGAAAAATAATAATACATTCTTCTGTACTCTATGGTGACAATATACCTGGAAAAGATGTAAAAGATAAAATGGGTTTAGCAGAGCAAATTTACATAAAATATGGGGTATATCCTTTAGCAATGGATATACCTGAAGGATTTTTATATAAGGAAGATTATAAAGATTTAATACATTCAAGTAATAGCATTTTTATAGAAAAGGACAACCAAATAGGAATACTGGATTTTAAAAAATGTTCTATATCGAGATTTGATAAGGTAATTGATAAAATAGATTTCAAAGATGAATCTTTTTATAAAAATACTGAAAATAATCATAATATTGCATTTGATTTCAATTCAGATTTAGGTGTAAATGAATTTAAAAGTGGAGTAATTGGTATTATAAATAAAGGAATTTATTTTAGTAATGCAGAGCATTTAGATACTCTTATAAAATTAGGGAAAATGGAATTAAGCTGCAATAATTCAAATATATCATTAAACAACAAGGTTGTAGATAAGGGAGCTTTTGATTCAAAATCTTCATCTGTAGCTAAAGATAAAAGTAAAACTATTGATATAGGCAGTGCCAACGGAGGTATAATAAAAGTTACCATTGTAATATGTTTTATTTTTATAATAATTGTTTTAATAAGCACAAGAATAGATAGAAAAAAATTTTTCAAATAAAAAGGTTGATTTTATTATGAACATATTTGATTTTTTACTTTTGTATTCTCTAATCATTATATGGATAACAATATTTTTCAATGTAATGTTAGTTATTGGAGGATATATATATTACCTAAAAACTTTAAAAATGAAAATGAAAAAAGAATTAGAAGAATATCCTTTTGTTTCTGTTATGGTTCCTGCTCATAATGAAAGCATAGTAATAGAAAAAACTGTAAAAGCTTTATTAGAGCTGGAGTACCCTGAAGATAGGTATGAAATTATAATAATAAATGATAATTCTAGTGATAATTCTAAAGAAATACTAAGTGAAATACAAAGGAAAAATCCTCATAGAAATTTAATTATAATAAATACAGATAATATTATTGGGGGAAAGGGAAAATCCAATGCTTTAAATATTGGTTTTAATAGGAGTAAAGGAAAATTTTTAGCTATTTATGATGCAGACAATACTCCTGAAAAAAAGGCTTTAAAGTATTTAATTCAGACAATTTTAGAGGATGAAAAATTAGGAGCGGTAATAGGTAAATTTAGATGTAGAAATAAAAAAAAGAATCTTCTTACCAAATTTATAAATATAGAAACCCTTACTTTTCAATGGATGGCTCAAGCCGGTAGATGGCAGCTATTTAATCTTTGTACTATTCCAGGAACTAATTTTGTTATAAGAAGAAGTTTAATTGAAGAAATGGGAGGCTGGGATCCAAAGGCCATAACAGAAGATACAGAAGTAAGTTTTAGACTTTATAGAATGGGTTATAAAATAAAGTTTATGCCGCTTTCAGTAACTTGGGAGCAAGAGCCTCAAACTTTAAAAGTATGGTTTAAGCAGAGAAGTAGATGGGCAAAGGGAAATGTATATGTAATTACTAAAAATTTTAAATATCTGTTTAAAAAAGAAGCTGGTTCTAGTAGATTTGATATATTATATTATGTTATCATATATTTCTTCTTTTTATCTGCAGTAATATTTTCTGATATGCTATTTATACTAGGGCTGGCTCAAGTTATAAATCTTAATATAGCAGGGTACAGTCTTATACTTTGGGTTATGGCCTATAGTGTATTTTCTCTATCTATTTTTGTAGCTATATCTACAGAAAAAGGGGAATTAAATTTTAGTAATTTTTTAATAGTAATGCTTATGTATTTTACTTATTGTAAACTTTGGGGAGTTGTGGCAGGTCTTGGTTTCTATAATTATATTAAAGATATACTATTCAAAAGAGAAGCAAAATGGTATAAGACTGAGAGATTCTAAGGAGGAAAAAATGAAAAAGCGAAAGCATTCAAAATATACATTAATAATATTAATAGTATTTATTATTAACATGGGATTTTGCAATTTAAAAGCTGAAGCTGCTCCAGATGATATAAGGAGTAAAAGTTTTAGTTTAGGAAGTGATATTAATTTTAAAGGAGTGTTTTCGTCTCACTCCTTGTATTTCGATGTGGATAAATATGTACAAGCTAAATCCTTAGATGCAGATATATATTTTAATATAAGTCAATTGATTGACGATAAACAGGGGGCTACAATTACCTTTTCAATAAATGGAACTGCTGTTTATTCTTCTGATGTATTTTATAAATCCTCAGAAGAAACTCAAAACCTTAAAGTGCCTATACCAATAAATTTAATTAAAGAAGGAATGAATGAATTTAAAATAGACACTTATTGTAGAATATCTGATGCACCCTGCAGCGATGATGTTAACAATGGAAATTGGATAACACTTAAAGGTAATTCTAATATATCAATGGGTTTTACTGATAAAGAGAGCACAAATAATATATCAGAATTCACTTATCCTTTTATTAAAGTTAATGAAGAAAATAAATATAACGCAACAATAGTTATTCCAGATAACTATAAGCCAGAGGAATTATCGGCAGCACTTATGCTTCAAGCTTATTTTGGAAAAGTAAATAAAAATGGAGAGTATAGTGGATCAGTAATAAAATATTCTGCAGTGCAAAATGATAAAGATATTATATATATAGGTGGAATTAATAATTTACCTAAAGAAATTAAATCTTTATATGAAGGGATGGACAATGAAAATTATAAGGATTATGCCATAATAAAAAAAGCAAATTCTCCTTTTAGTGAAAATAATAAATTAATGGCAATAGTAAGTGAAAATGGAGAACTGCTAACAAATACTGTAAAGCTGCTCATGAATAAAAATTTAGTAAGCCAATTGAATGTAGATACTTTTAAAGTAGATAAGAATTTGAAAGTGGATAATGACCTGTCAGAAGAAAAATCAAATTTTACTTTTAAGGATTTGGGACTTCAGGAAATTCAGCTTAAGGGACCATTTAGACAAAGTGGATCACTAGGATATACCCTTCCAAGAAATAGAGTATTAGCCAGTGGAGCTAAAATTAAGCTTTTTACAAGATATTCACAAAACTTGGACTTTAATCGTTCTCTACTAACGGTATATATAAATGGAACACCTATAGGAAGTAAAAAGTTAGATGGAGCTAAATGCAATGGAGATCAATTAGAACTTCCTATACCAAAGGATATCAAAATGTCAAATTATGTTGATATAAAAATTGCTTTTGATCTTGAACAGCCAAATTCAACTTGTCAATTTAGACAAGAAGAAATGCCATGGGCACTTATAACTGGAGACTCTTATATATATCTACCTAATAATAAAGTTGATTTTTATAAATTTGACAGCTATCCAGAACCCTTTGTTTCAGATAAACAATTTAATGATTTGGCAGTTGTAGTGCCAGAAAATTTATCTGAAAACGAAATCGAAGGAATAAGTAAACTATTCTCATATATGGGGAGAGATATAGATTATAATAATGGAAGTTTAAAAGTTATAGAAGAAAAGAATTTTTCAAGTAAAGATAATAATATGAATCTTATAGTGTATGGCACTCCAAAAAGAAACAAGGTTATAAAAGATTTAAATTCTAACCTTTGGTTCAAATATAACAAAGATTATAGTTCCTTTACTGGGAATGAAAAGTTATATTTAACGGAACCTTATGCTTCAAATATATCAAGTTTTCAGTTTGATATATCACCTTATAATAAAGAAAAAGCTCTTTTGGCTATAACATCCCCAAGAGATGATTTGCTTTTAAAGTCACTAACTTTTTTATCTTCTTCAGATCAGGTTTTAAAACTTTCAGGAGATTCTGTTTTAATAGATACTTATGGTAATATAAAGACTTTTAAATTTAAAAAAGAAGATACTAAATCCACCTATGATAAATTTAGTACTGTAGAAAAGAGCACTAAAGTTTTTATAGGTTTTGTGGGTTTGTTTATTGTATTTAGTGCTACTGCAGCAGCATTGTATCATTTTAAAAATAAGAAGTTTAAGTAAGCTTGGAAGATTTCAGTAGCTTTTTAGGGATGAAAATAATATAAACAGATAATTAGAGGGATTTTAACCATATTTTGTGGCTGAAATCCTTTATTTATTATGCTGTGAATTTTTTTACTATATTAAAGCGTTATAGAAAATTTAAATTATTTATACAACAAAAGAGAGAATTGCGTGAAAATACTGATAAATAGCTGCAATGTAAAGGGTTACCATTAAACAAATTCACAATAAGTGTACGCCTAAAAAAAACAGTTGATTTTTTACCACAAACAATATAATATATATAACATAGCTTTAAGAAATAGAGAAAAACAGAAAGGGTTAATTAAAAAAGGGGGCTAATATATTTTTTTATAAAAGCATTGGGGCAAAAAATTAATCATAGAGCAATTTGTGAAAATATGAAGTAAAAAGAATTAATTAAAAATTTTAAGGGTGTAGGTGATAGTTATGGTAGAAGTTAGAGTACCTGCTACAAGTGCAAACATGGGTCCTGGATTTGATTGCCTTGGGATAGCAGTTGATATGTATAATAGATTTTTAGTGGAAGAAATTGAAGAAGGTCTTATTTTTGAAGGTTGCGATGATAAGTTTAAAAATGAAGATAATTTAGTATATGTAGCTATGAAAAAGTGTTTTGAAAAAACAGGATATAAACCTAAAGGTTTAAGAATAAAAATAGAAAGTGATATACCTGTATCAAGAGGTCTTGGAAGTAGTGCTGCTTGTGTAATAGGCGGAGTAGTTTGTGCTAATGAATTAGCAGGAGGAGTTTTAAATAAACAGCAGCTTTTAGATTTAGCAGTAGAAGTAGAAGGACATCCTGACAATATAAATCCGGCTTTTTGCGGAGGAATGACTGTTTCTATATCTGAAGATAAAGAAGTCATTTACAATAAAGTAAATGTAAAAGATGGCATTAAATTTTGTGCACTTATACCAGACTTTACATTGTCCACAGAAAAAGCAAGGGCAGTATTACCTAAAAATATAGATTATAAACAGGGGATTTATAATATAGGACGAACAGCACTTTTAATAACAGCATTAAATAATGGAGATTTTCACTTGATTAAATTTGCATGTAAGGACAAACTACATGAGGATTATAGAGCACAACTTATAGAAAATTTTCATTCTATAAAAAAAGAATGTGAAAGACTTAATTGTTTGGGTGTATTTTTAAGTGGGGCTGGTCCAACAATTATGGTTATGCTTAAGAAAGAAGATGCAAATTTTTCTAAAAATGTTCAGAATTTTTTAAATGGTTTGCAAAATAAGTGGGAAGTTAAAGAACTTGAAATAGAAAATGGCGGCACTGTTATAAATAAAGAAATATCATTAACTAAATGCAGTTAAGTTGAGAATGGATAGTTGAGAGTTGAAAGTTAAGAGGGGGGTTCTTTCTTTCATACACTGTCAATTCTCCATTCTCAACTCCTAGCTAAGATAAACGGGGGGCTAATAATGAATAATATAGTTGTAGCTAAATTCGGAGGAAGTTCACTTGCAAATAGTGAACAATTTAGAAAAGTAAAAAGCATAGTTTGGGATAATGAAAATAGAAAATTTGTTGTGCCTTCTGCACCAGGAAAAAGGTTTAGAAAGGACTATAAGGTAACAGATCTTTTATATTTGTGTCATACACATGCTAAAAATGACATATCTTTTGATGATGTTTTTAAGCACATAGAGGAAAGATATATTACTTTAGCAAAAGAGTTAGAAGTTAGAATAGATATAAAAAAATATCTAGATGAAATAAAAAGGAAAATAGAAGAAGGTGCATCTGCAGATTATACAGCTAGCCGAGGGGAATATTTAAATGGGCTGATTTTAGCAGATTATTTGAACTATGAGTTTATAGATGCGGCAGAAGTTATATGCTTTAAAAATTATGGCAAAGTAGATTTAGAAGCTACAGAGAAAGCTTTAAAGAAAAAAATTGCATCAGTAGAAAGAGCAGTTATACCAGGCTTTTATGGGGCAATGCCTGATGGACGTATAAAAACTTTCACAAGAGGTGGTTCTGATGTAAGTGGAGCTATAGTAGCAAGATGTTTAGGTGCAAAGCTTTATGAAAACTGGACAGATGTTTCAGGTTTTTTAATGGCTGATCCTAATATTGTGGAAAATGCTAAACCAATAGAAGTAATAACTTATAAAGAACTTAGGGAACTTGCTTATATGGGTGCAAAGGTACTTCATGAGGAAAGTATATTCCCAATTAGAGATGCTTGCATTCCTATAAATATAAGAAATACTAATAGACCAGAAGATAAAGGAACTTTAATTGTAGATGATGACAAACCTGTAAAGAATAGTGGAACTATTACAGGTATAGCAGGTAAAAAAGGTTTTACGGTTATAGCTGTACAAAAAATGCTTATGAATTCAGAGCAGGGTTTTTGTAGAAAACTTCTTTCTATATTAGAGAGTAATGGAGTATCCTTTGAAAATATGCCATCAGGTGTAGATTCTGTTTCTTTAGTAATAGAAGATGAACAACTTGGAGATAAGTTAAATAATATATTAGATGAAATTAACACACAATGCAGACCGGATTCTATAGAAGTTCACCCTAATATGGCGCTTATAGCTACTGTAGGAAAAGGCATGGATAGAACTAAAGGAATATCTTCAAAGGTTTTTAAGGGTCTTGCTTGTGGAGATGTGAATATTAGAATGATTAATCAAGGGTCTAGTGAAATAAATATTACTATAGGTGTTGAAAATGAGGATTTTGAGAAAGGCCTTAGAGCTATATATAAAGCGTTTGTAAATTAGTGTTTAGAAATAGGAGGAATAAGAATTATGGAAAAAGTTAGAATTGCATTATTAGGATTAGGAAATGTAGGTAAAGGTGTTTGGAACATATTAAAAAATAATAGAGAAGCTATAATGAAAAGAGCAGATTATGACATAGAAATAGCAAAAATATTAGTAAGAAACATAGATAAAAATAGAGGTGTAAATGTACCAGAGGAACTTTTAACTACAAATGCAGATGAAATATTTAACGATGATAGTATAAAAATTGTAGTAGAAGTTATAGGGGGAATAGAACCTGCTAAGGATTATATATTAAATGCCATAAGAAAGAAAAAACATGTTATAACTGCTAATAAGATGCTTATTGCAACTAATGGAGAGGAAATTTTTAAAGCAGCTCATGATATGGGGGTTATTGTAAATTTTGAAGCTAGTGTAGCTGGAGGAATCCCTATAATTAACAGTATAAATGAAAGTTTAACAGCTAATAAAATAGAAGAAGTTATAGGAATAATAAATGGAACTACAAATTATATACTAACTAAAATGACTTTAGAAGGTATGGACTTTGAAAGTGCACTTAAAGAAGCACAAGAAAAAGGTTTTGCAGAAGCAGATCCAACTTCTGATGTAGAAGGTTATGATGCAGTTTATAAATTAGCTATTTTAACTACTTTGGCTTTTGAAACAAAAGTAGATATAAATGATATATATGTAGAAGGTATAACTAAAATAAAACCTAAAGATATTGAATACGCTAAAGAACTAGGATATGTTATAAAACTATTAGCTATAGTTAAAGATGTAGATGGAAAACTAGAAGTTAGAGTACATCCAACAATGATTCCATCAATTCATACTTTAGCTAATGTTAATGACTCTTTTAATGCTATTTTTATTAAAGGAAATGCAGTAGGAGATTTAATGCTTTGTGGAAGGGGTGCAGGAGAACTTCCAACAGGAAGTGCTGTAGTTGGAGATATTATATCTGTTTTAAGAAATGATAGAGAAGGTGTAAACCCTACAGCAATTCAATATACTGATAAAGAGATAGTTACTTCAGGAGATATTAGGTCTCAATATTATTTAAGAATTACAGTAAAGGATATGCCAGGAGTTTTAGGAAAGATAGCTACTATACTGGGAGAAAATGAAGTTAGTATTTTATCTTTCATACAAAAACCTAAAAAAGAAGATTTTGTATCTTTGGTTCTTGTTACTCACGAAACTTTAGAAGGAAATATTAATAAATCTTTGGAGCAAATAAAGAAGCTAGAAATAGTAGATAAAGTTAAAAATATAATTAGAATTGAAGAATTAAATTAAAAAAGTTTGACAATTTATTAAAACTGAAATATAATTATTAAAAAGTTAGTAATTTAGCAAGTTACTAAGTTACTAAACTAATATGAAAAGGCATAGATGGAGAAAAAAGTATTCAATTTATTAACTACAGAGAGCTAACATTAGGTGGAAGTTGGTGTTAATGTGAATATGTAATGAATCACTCCGGAGTCTCCGAGTTGAAAGACTTTTGTCAAGTAAATAAGGACGTTTACCAGCGATATATGGTTAAGGTTCATAATGAGTAAAATATATTATTCAAAATCGACCTGATAAGAGAGGCAATTAGTATATCTAATTGCAAATAAGGTGGTACCACGGAAGTTAATCTTTCGTCCTTATAAGTATAAGAAGATTATGCTTATAAGGACGAGAGATTTTTTTATTTGCAAATAATCTGTTGAAATTAATAGGTGATAAATACCTATAGGAAGTCCTTGCAGCAGATTTATTTATAAATTTACTATAACAATGAGATAAGGAGGGCTATTTATCAAATGAAACTTGGTTCAGGTGCAGTTGAATACAATTGGGGCAAAATGTAGTGGTTAAAATTAAAAAATTAAGGATGATAATAAGAAGGGGGCATAAAAAACATGAAAGAAAATTTTGCAGTAGATAGAGAATATTTAACTTTAAGTGATGTAGTAGAGGCTAGAGAAAGAATAAAGGATATATGTATAAATACTAAATTAATATATAGTTCCGAGTTTAGTCGCGAAAGTGGTAATGAGGTATATATAAAGCCGGAAAATCTTCAGATTACTGGGGCATTTAAATTGAGAGGAGCATTAAATAAAGTAGGCAAATTAAGTGAGGAGCAGAAAAGAAAAGGTCTGATAGCTTCTTCAGCAGGAAACCATGCACAGGGAGTGGCTTATGCTGCAAGCAAGCTTGGAATTGAAGCAACAATAGTTATGCCTGAAACTACACCACTAATAAAGGTACAAGCTACTAAAAACTATGGAGTTAATGTGGTTTTAAAGGGAAAAGTTTATGATGAAGCTTATGAAGAAGCCAAGAGATTAGAAAAAGAAAATGGATACACCTTTGTTCATCCTTTTAATGATGTAGATGTAATGGCAGGTCAAGGTACTATAGGTATTGAAATCATTGAAGAATTAAAAGATGTGGATGCTATACTAGTGCCAATTGGCGGAGGTGGATTAATAAGTGGTATATCAGTAGCTGCTAAAGCTATTAATCCTAATATAAAAGTAATAGGAGTTCAGGGAGAAAATGCAAATCCTATGAAAGTATCCTTTGATAGTGGCAAATTAACGTTTGCAGATACTATAGATACTATTGCTGATGGAGCAGCAGTAAAGAAACCAGGAGATATTGCTTTTGAAGTTGTAAAAAAACATGTAGATGAAATTGTTACAGTAAGTGATCAAGAGCTTATGGAAGCTGTATTTATTCTTTTAGAAAAACACAAGCTTGTAGCAGAAGCAACAGGAGTAATGTCACTAGCTGCTTTAAAGAGATTAAACTTTAAAGGTAAAAAAGTAGTTTCTTTAATAAGTGGAGGAAATATAGATGTGGTAACAATAGCAGCACTTTTAAATCACGGACTATTTTCTAGAGGTAGAATATTCTGTTTCTCAGTTAAACTTCAAGATACGCCAGGACAATTACTCAAGATATCTAAAATTTTATCAGACAAAGGAGCTAATGTAATAAAATTAGATCATAATCAATTTAAAGCTATTGATAGATTGAAACATGTAGCTTTAGAAGTTACAGTAGAGACAAATGGACATGAACATATAGAAGAAATAGTGAAGGCTTTGAACCAAGAAGGATATAATGTAGACAAGGTATACTAATATTGAAAGAAATCTGTGTTATAATTTACTTAAGAATTTTATTGTAAATTATAACATAGGAGGTATCAGTTTTGAAATTAATATCATGGAATGTTAATGGTATCAGAGCATGTGTCACTAAGGGATTTTTAGATTATTTTAAGGAAGTTAACGCAGATATATTCTGTATTCAAGAAAGCAAATTACAAGAAGGTCAAATAGACTTGAAGTTGGATGGATACCATGAGTATTGGAATTATGCTGAAAGGAAAGGTTATTCAGGTACAGCTATATTTACAAAAGAGGAGCCTTTAACTGTTACATATGGAATTGGTATAGAGGAACATGATAAAGAAGGTAGAGTTATTACTTTAGAATTTGATGATTTTTATATGGTAACAGTTTATACACCAAATTCTAAAGATCAGTTGGCTAGGTTAGAATATAGAATGCAATGGGAAGATGACTTTAGATGTTATTTAAAATCTTTGGAAAAAAAGAAATCTGTAATTATGTGTGGAGATTTAAATGTGGCTCACAAAGAAATAGATCTTAAAAATCCTAAGACAAATAGAAAAAATCCTGGATTTACAGATGAAGAAAGAGGAAAGTTTACTGAATTTATAGATGAAGGATTTATAGATACTTATAGATACTTCAATCCAGATAAAGAAGGGGCTTACTCTTGGTGGTCTTATAGATTTAATGCTAGAAAAAATAATGCAGGTTGGCGCATAGACTATTTTTGTGTGTCAAATTCACTAAAAGAAAAATTAATTAGCGCTGATATCCATACAGAAATTATGGGTTCAGATCATTGCCCTGTAGAACTTGTTATTAAAAATTAATAAAAAAGCACAAAAAATTAAGTGAAACTAGAATTCGGATGACCATTATACAACATCTGAATTTTAGTTTCACTTATTTAATACCCCAATTGTCGAAATTATCTATCAACCATTTATCTCCATTAAAAACAAGTGTAGCACTTGCGTAAGATACATCATCAGAATAGTAACCTTTTAGAGAAACATGTACCTTATTAAATTCATATTTTTTAGAGATAACTTCAGAATTTTTAATCATAAGCCTTGATTCTGGATCTCCATATCTCATGTAATAGTTATTGTTAATACGTATAAATAAGAAAGTTGCCATACTTTTTACAAATCTATCAGTATAATAATTGTTTAAAATGTAGTTTTTACTTAAATATTCATATATAGAAGAGTATTTGCTTAAATCTTCTGTCAAGGGGGCATAAGTTATACCTGATACATCAACATATGATTTTCCACATACATTAGTTTTTAATATGTTTTTGAAAGCTTCATCTCCATTTACAAGAAGTTCTTTAATAGCACTATCAGAAATAACAGGAGCATTCTCTATGTTTTTTGAAATTTCATATCTAGTTTTATAGTCTGCTATATTAGGTAAATAGTTAGGTTTAGCTTGCAATAGAGATTCACTCTCCATGGATATAAATACTATGGTAGCTAATGCTATAAATTTTTTCATTAATATACCCCCTAAAACATGATAAGAAATTATTATCCATTATTACTATAATGCCAAAATAGTTTAATGCATATACTAATGTTGTAAATTTTTAATGTCATAGTATTTTTTAATTGATTAAAAATCAACCCTAAAAGTGGATTTGTTGGTGCTTTTTTCTCATAATAAAACTTTCTTTGATAAAAGAATAGCTTTATGGTATAATATCTCTGATTTTAAATTTAATATTTAAATATAGGTGCATTTATTTTAGTAAATTGCTTAAAAGGGAATCAGGTGTAATACCTGAACGGTCCCGCCACTGTAGAGAGATGAGTTTAAGTACAATATGCCACTGGGAAACTGGGAAGGAGTACTTAAGTAATGATTTTCAAGTCAGGAGACCTGCCTATATTTTTCACCATAAACTCTACGAGTGATAGAGAGGTTGAAGATTAAAAGATACTTATTAATTTAATGTAGATAAGTATTAGTTTTTTATATCCTTTCAACGTTAGTTGAAAGGTTTTTTTTATAGGAATTTTCTGTTTTTTTGAACAAAAAATTATGCCGTGAGGTCTTGAAAATAAATATTCACTACACTTGAGAAAAATATTACAAGTGAAAAACATAAGTATGGTTGATGCGAAAAAGGCATCTCAGAGGATGATTATGTTCTTAATAATTGTTTCTAACGTTTGAATATTTTCAATATTTAAATTTTAATAAATCTAAAGTAGAAGAGAGGTTAAAGTATGTCTATAGCAAGTTATAAGAGTATGATTGAGGAAATACAGAATAAATTACTAAGTGATAAGCTTAAGCACAAAAACACTATAATAATAGGAGAAAACTCCAGTGGTAAATCAGAAATATTAAAACAAATACTGGAATCGAAAAAACATGGCTACTATCTAATAGATTCTGTTAATAGAAAATTTGATTATTCAAAAGTGAGTTATATGGATAGTATACCACTAGGAAGCTATAAAAAAATTATTAAACGTAGATTAGAAGATGATGCATTTAATCTAAAGGATACTTTTGATTTATATGGAGATGGAAACAAAGATATAGAACAAGTTTATTTTAATTATGATAAAGAACTAAAAAGTTTATTTAAAAAATTTTTAAACATTGAAATTGATATTAAAAAAGCGAGTGATGAAAAAATTAAGATTACTATAGGAAGAGGTATTAATAAAATATCCAACGGATATCAAGCTATTTTAAGATTGTTTTTAGAAATAATTTATTTCAGAGATTCTTTAGAGAAAACTGTAAAAAAACCAGTGGTGGTAATAGATGAAATAAACGAATTTTTATCAGGGAAAAATGGAGAAAAGATACTTCCATTTCTAATGAATGAATTTAAAGAGTTTAATTTTATAGTGACTACCCATTCGACTGATGTAATAGTTAATTCTATAAATTGTAATATTTTATTTTTAAAAGGTAATATATGTGAATATATGTGATTATGCATAGAGTTTGCATAATTAAAGATGGGATGTTAGAAATGCTATCAAACGGATAAACTTACAGGGCAAAAGTGTTATAATAAATTACAAAGGATTTTTGAAGGGAGCTTTTAATTATGCCTGTTTTTAAATTGTCAGAGGATTTAATATTTCCTGATCCCTCACTTGCAGAGGAGGATGGACTCTTAGCTGCATATGGTGATTTGTCCCCTGAAAGATTAATGCTTGCTTATAGTAATGGAATATTTCCTTGGTTTTCAGATGGCGAACCTATACTTTGGTGGTCACCAGACCCAAGGTTTATTCTTTATCCAAATGATATTAAAATTTCTCATTCTATGAAAAAGTTGTTAAAAAAGAATACATATAAAATTTCCTTTGATACTTGTTTTAGAGATGTAATATCTAATTGTGCAGAGGTAAGAAAGGAAAGTGGTACATGGATTACAGAGGGTATGATAGAAGCATATTGTAAGTTACACGTTCTTGGATATGCACATTCTGTAGAAACTTGGTATGAAGACAAATTAGTAGGTGGTCTTTATGGTATAATTATAGGAAAATGTTTTTTTGGAGAATCTATGTTTTCTACTATGGACAATGCTTCTAAGATTGCTATGATTACTCTTTGTAAAAAATTACAGGAGAAGGATTTTGTTATAGTGGATTGCCAAGTGTACAGTAAACATCTTGAAAGCTTAGGGGCAGTAAATATTTCAAGAGAAAAGTTTTTGGAAATTGTGCGAAAAGAAGTAAGTAAAGTTTTTCAATAGAAGAAACGAGAAATACGAATTAGTATATAAAGAAAGTATTTAAAGTGTCAGAAAAATTTTTTTCTGACACTTTAAACATTAAGGTATTACTTGGTAAGGTCTCATCATTTCATTGTCTTCATGATCAATTATATGACAGTGCCATACATATCCTGGACCGATTTCAGGATTAAATGAATAGAAGTTTTTTCCTGGAACTGTTAGTTTAGGATTTATATCTAGCGGAGCAAAACGAACTTTTATTCTTGTAACTTCTCCAGGATTTACTCTAATTGTATCTTTCCAACCTCGTTCATTAGGATCAGCTTTAATGGCATTTCCTACAAGATATTTATTTACAGGTAAAACTTTTGTAGGATGATCTAGTGGAGGTTCTCCGTTAAGTGCAATCCAATCATTTGTATAATCTTGAGTTCTAAAAGCTTGACGGTTATAAGCTTGAAATTGTACTAGATGCAGATGCATAGGATGAGTGTCTTGGGTAAGGTTAACAAATTCCCATTCCTCTGTTGAACTAATTCTTGGTAATTCTGAAACAGGTGCAGACCATTTTTGACCATTTAGTAAAACTTCTTGTGGACCATTTGGTCCTTGAACTTCAAATAAGACAACAGTTCTTTTTTTAGAGTCTGTTTTTAATTTGGTAATTTTATTTAAAGTTTTAGGCAATTCATTAGGATTTTCAGCATGTGAATTTATTACAGTAAACTGCATAATTTGTCCAGTGGTATTAGGATCTGGTGCATCACCCATTGGATAAGGAGCGTTTGCATAATTTTCAAGAATTATTTTAGTTTTACAACGTTCATTAGAAAAATCTACAAGAATATCAGCTCTTTCAGCAGGAGCTAAAATTAGTGAAGTAAGTTTTACAGGATGAGCTAAATATCCTCCATCACTAGCAATTTGTATAAATGACATGTTATTAGAGAATTTTAATTTATAAAATCTTGCATTAGATCCATTTAATAATCTAAAACGATATTGGCGTTTTTTTACATCTAAATTTGGCCATACTCTTCCATTTACCATAATAGTGTCTCCAAAGAATTCAGGTGTCCAAAATGGATGAATATCTGGGTTTATGCCAATATTAGGAAAATTAAAAGAGCCATCTTCGTTAAAGGATCTATCTTGAATTACAATTGGTATATCATATTTTTTATTTGGGAGCATACATTTTTCATAATCTAATTTATTTTTAGGATCTTTTATAATATAAAAGCCAGCAAGCCCCATTAACACATTAAGTCTAGTTATACCCATGGCATGATCATGATACCATAGTGTAGTTGATGGCTGTTTATTTGGATAATTGTAAGTTGAAGTTACAAATGTAGGACCTATTTTCTTTTGGTTAGCAGTAAACCAAGCATCAGGATGTCCATCAAAAACAGAACTATTTTCACCACCATGAACATGGGTAACTATTGGCACTGGTATTTGAGCTTTTAATAATCCTGGTGGAAATGGTGGGACTGATGCAGGATCTACCATGCCTAATCCGTTAGGATCTGCCCAACATAAAGTTGGATCTACTGGTAGTAAATGTGGTCCGTTAAGACCATTGATCCATTGAACATTAATTGGTATACCACGTACAGCATGAAAAGTAGGACCTGGTGAACTATAAAAATTATCAATGGTTGAATGAGATAAAGAATCCATAACAGTTCCACTATATCCCCACACGGTAGTTTGTGGAAATTTTTTGGGTAAAATTTGCTGCTGAAATTCTTTTACAGTAACTACATAATTGTGACTTAATGTGTCTCCTGTATTAGGGTCTATAATAATTAGAGGCTTATATATAGGTGGTATTAATAATTGATTTTTAAATTTAGGAATTATATTTGGAGCAAGTGAAGTATTCATAAAAAAATCTCCTTTATCATCCATTGTAAGGAAGTTCCTTACAGTATTCTACATTAACCACATTTGTCATAAGAGTAGTATAATTAAATTGATACTACATCTTTGAGATATAATATGAAAGTTTTAAGCAATATGTTAAATTATTGTATGGATTAACAAAGAAAACCATTAAGTGATTCTTAGGTTTAGTTTGAATAGTTTAATACAAGATAGTTAGTATTAGCAATGATAGCCATGGAATAAAAAAACAGGTTATTGATGGTAAAATCAATAACCTGCTAACTAAAAGTAAATATTTGAAAATTGTATATTAAATTTTTATTAATGTTTAACTGAAATTTTTTAGATTCTTCTATAATATAGTATGATACTATTAAATATGTTTCTTTATTTTATTGAAATTTTACCATTCGTATGTACATACATACCACCATTAGCTTCAATATCGTTTTCAAAGTTGCCTATGTATTTTTCGCCATCCACGTAAGTGTGAGCACCCATTCCGTGACGCAAATCATTTTTCCACTGTCCAACATAAAAGTCTCCATCTGACCAGGTAAAACTACCATAACCAGTTTTTTCTCCCATGTGCCATTGACCTTCATATTTATCTCCATCAGGCCAGGTATAAATACCATATCCATGTTGAAAATCATTTTTCCACTGGCCTATGTATTTTTCGCCACATGCCCAAGTGAAAGTACCTTCACCATCCATTTCATTGTTTTTCCATTGACCTATGTATTTGCTGCCATCATTATAAAAGTAAGTGCCTTGACCGTGCATTTTGCCATCCTTGCGCTCACCTTCATAAAAACCACCATGAATATGTTCAGATGGATTTTTTTTGCTGTTGATTTTTATTTTTGTTAAATCAGCTGCTGCTATTTTTATTTTTTTCATCATTTATTCTCCTTATCCTATTAATATTTATTAACAAGTTTGAAAATCATTATCAATAATCTACTACAGGTAGATTATATCATCATAGTGATTTATGTTCTATATAATTTTTATGTTTTTTACTAGTCATTTATTGTAAACAGTTAAATTTATAAATATGTATTTAGAGTTCAGTTTTTATATCGATAAAATTAATACCAAATAAAGTAAAAATTTTTGTTGGTTTAATTTGTTTTAAAGGAGGATGGGGTATGAAAATTGAAAATTCTACTGTTTCAATGACTTCTAATCATAGTATTGAAAAGCAGTATACTAAGGTTGAATCGCTTGAGGTTTTGAGCACTTCCAATAATGATTTAGCATCACAGCTTAAAGGTAATGTAAATGAGGATAGTATTTATTTGTCAGATGTTGCAAGGAGCAAAGAAAATGCAATTTCTTTAGTTGAAGTGGGTTCAAAGGGATTTTTTGAACTAAATATACCAGAGGTAGATAAACTAAAACTTCTTACTATAAAACAGATGTTTAAAGTTTTAATGGGAAGGGACATTTCTATAAATGTTTCTAACGTAAAAAATGAATATGCAGAGGGAATAAATAATCAAAACTATTTAACTTATAATAAAGACCTAAGAATAAGAAATGGAAGTGGAAACCAAAAAATTGGAAATTTTGGAGTGTCATATAATTCTTCGCAAAAATATTCTGAAAAAGAAGAATTGAAATTTAATTCTAATGGAGTAATAAAGACTAAAGATGGAAAAGAAATAAAATTTAATCTTAATGTAAATATGAGTAGAGAATTTGCAACTTCACAAAATATTACATTTAAGGCAGGAGAAGTTTTAAAGGACCCACTTGTAATAAATTATGATGCTACTTCAGCTAATATAGAAAATAAAACTTTTTCCTTTGATATTGATAATGATGGAAAAGAAGATCAAATTTCACAACTTGGAAGTGGAAGTGGATTTTTAGCATTGGATATAAATAAGGATGGAAAAATAAATGATGGATCTGAACTTTTTGGAACTAAGACAGGAGATGGTATTGAAGAGCTAGCTAATTATGATGAAGATAAAAACGGGTGGATTGATGAAAGTGATTCGGTATATAACAAGCTTAGGATATGGGCTAAAGACAAAAATGGACAAGATAAAATTTTTTCACTAGGAGAAAAGGGAATAGGAGCTATATATCTTGGTGGAGTTTCCTCAGAATATAATTATAAAGATCCTTCAAACACTATGTTAGCACAAAATAAGAAAACAACCATTTACGTAAAAGAAAGTGGGGATGTAGGAACAGTTCAGCAAATAGATTTTAAAATTTAAATATTAAGAATTAAGCAGAGGATATATCTTAATCTATTAAAACATATCCTCTGCTTGAATGTTTTAATGAAAAATATAATTTAGCAGTAGTAAATTTATTTAAGTGATTTCTAAAAATTAATGATATAATTAATTTAATCTATTTAAACAATCATACTTTAGGTGGATTGTATTTATTGCACTTTTGTTATAAGGAGAGATAATAATGTCTAAAGTTGTGGAAAAATTTATTAAGTATGTAAAATACGATACTAGATCCGATGAAAACTCTAAGAACATTCCTACTACTGCAGGGCAATTAGAACTAGCTAAAGAATTAGCTAAAGAACTGAATGATATAGGAATGAAGGATGTTTGCTTAGATGAAAATGGATACATAATGGCAACATTACCTGCAAATATTGATAAAGATGTACCAGTAGTAGGATTTATTGCACACATAGATACTAGCCCTCAGGTTTCAGGTACCAATGTAAAACCTAAATTTGTAGAAAACTATAATGGAGAATATATAGTCTTAAATGAAGAAAAAAATATAATTCTTTCTCCAAAAGAATTTCCGGAGCTTAAAAATTATATAGGTAAAACCTTAATTACATCAGATGGCACTACTCTTCTTGGAGCAGATGATAAAGCAGGAATTGCTGAGATTATTACTGCTATGGAGTTTTTAATACAAAATCCTAAAATCAAACATGGAAATATAAGAATTGCGTTTACTACGGATGAAGAAATAGGAAAAATAGGGGAATATTTTAATGTTGAAAAATTTAATGCTGATTTAGCATATACATTAGATGATGAAGGCGTTGGACAATTAAAATATGAAAATTTCAATGCAGCTAGTGCAAAAATAATTATAAATGGAAGAAGTGTTCATACAGGAGAAGCTAAAGGAAGAATGATAAACTCTTTAAGAATTGCAACAGAACTTATGAATATGTTTCCAGAAAGAGAAACTCCAGAAAATACAGAAGGAGCTGAAGGGTTTTATCACGTAGAGTACATTAATGGCAATGTGGAAGAAACAGAAATTCACTGCTTAATAAGGGATTTTGAGGATGAAAATTTTGAAGAAAGAAAAAAATTTATAGAAAAAACAGTGCAAAGCGTAAATAAAAGGTATGGTGAAGGCACAGTTAAAGTCGAAATAACTGAGCAGTATAGGAATATGAAGGAAAAGATAGAAGCTGTAAAATATATTGTAGATATAGCTATTGAAGCCATGAAGGAAGTAAATATATTTCCAGATGTTACACCATTAAGAGGAGGAACAGATGGGGCAAGGTTATCTTATATGGGACTTCCTACACCAAACATATTTGCAGGAGGTCATAACTTCCATAGTAAATATGAATATATTTCAACTTATGCTATGGAAAAAGCTGTAGAGGTAATATTAAAGATAGTAGAGCTGTTTGCAGAAATATAAAAATATTAATAAAAAAACTTAATTAAAAGTTTTTAGGAGCTGTGAAAATGATATTAAATTATAAACACAATAAAACGAAATTTGTAATTCCTAAAAAGAAATGCAAAATTATTTGTAGAGAAAAAGTTTCAAATAAACTGGATGAAGCTTTGAAAACTAAACTTACAATTATATCTGCTCCAGCTGGCAGTGGGAAAACTACATCTGTTATTTCTTGGATATATTCAAGGAAGCTAGAAGATAATATAATATGGATTTCCTTAGATGAAAGAGATAATAATTTAGATGTTTTTTGGAGCTGTTTTATTACAGCTATTGAAAAGTTCAAAGATTGTAATGCTAAAGGTAAAAAAGCTAACTTTAAGGAAAATCAAGATGTTTCCATTGAATCCATAGTAGATGAGGTATTAAATAGTATTTCCTCTATAAATGAGGATACAATATTTATAATAGATGATTTTCATTTTGTAAAGAATAAGGACATACTTATGGAAATAAAGCATTTTATTGATGGAATTTCAGATAATATTCATATTTTAATAACCAGCAGAGAAAAAACTAGCATAAATCTCTCTAAATTAAGATTAGATGGAGAAGTAACAGAAATAGATGAGAAAAGAATTAAGTTTTTCATTAGAAGAGACTTCTAAATTTTTAAATGAGAATATGGAACTTAGAATACCAAAAGAAAGTGTAAATATATTAAATGAATGTACAGGAGGCTGGATAGCAGGAATTCAAATTGCAGTATTATCCATGAAGGGAAGAAAAGATATAACTGAAATGGACGAAAAATTTAGTGGAAGCAATAAATATATGCAAGATTATTTTAGTGAAGAGATTTTTAATGGTCAAATAGAAGAAATTAAGGAGTTTTTATTAAAAACTTGTATTTTAGATGAATTAAATGCAGAGTTATGTAATGCTGTTGTTTGTAAAAAAAGTAGTCAACAAATTTTAGAAGAAATAAGCAATATGAATTTATTTATTGATAAATTAGACTATGATGGAAAATCCTTTAGGTATCATAGGCTTTTTAAAGAGTTTTTAATGAGTAAATTAGATGGCATAAACAAGGAATATGTTTATGAAGTCAGCAATAGAGCAGCTAAATGGTATGAAGAAAATGGACTTATAAATAATGCTATTAATCAATATATAAATGTAGGAAACTATGAAGAGGCAATAAAATTAATTGAAGATAAATGTATTAAAAAAATTTTTACCAATGAATACTTTTATGTAATGGGGTGGTTAAAAAATATACCTCAAGATATAATCATAAAAAATCCAAGATTCTGTATCATATATATGTGTATGTATATATATGATGACATCAGTTATTACAAATATTTAGAGTTTACTCAAAAAGCACTGGAAAATTGTGCTGATGGAAATTATAAAGAAGAATGTATGGGAATACTATCTATTATAGAAGGTGACAAAAATTATATTAAATCTGACTATAAAAAAAGCATAGAATGTTACGAAACTGCTTCAAATTATTTAGAAAAAGATGTCTTTTGGCATACAATAATAAATTTAAAATTAGGTATAGTGTATTTTTATTTACAGGACTCTGATTTAGAAAAGAAGTATTTCCATGAAGCACTGCTTTCGAGCCAATCTCATGAAGAAGAAGCTTTGTACTTAGTGGTTAATAGGACAATTGTTTTTATAAAATTGCTTAGAGGCGAATTAAATGAATGTGAAAATATGTGTAACATATGTATAAATAGTAACATGAGTGAAGATATGAAAGAATCCTCTTCTATGGCAACTTTTTATATAGCATTATCCTTAGTATATTATGAAAAAAATCATATCAATAAAGCAGAGAAATATGTGCTGAAAGGCTTGAAGTTTGTAGATGAGGACTGGGACTTTTATACAGCTTTTGTAGGATATTATGTTTATTCAGGAATTGTTTTTGAGAAAAATGGAAAAAATGAATTGGGTAAAATTTATGAGAAGATAGAAATTTTATCACAAAAATATAAGGACAATAAATTAGTAGATAAGTATTATTTCCGTAAACTAAAATACCATTTTAAAGTATTAGAAATGGAAAGGTTTATGGAATGGGGAAAATTTGATTCTGTGGAGAAATATATTACAAAAAGAGATTTTAAAATTACAGAGGAACTTGTAATTTTCTCTAAAATACTTATGCATAAAGAAAAAAACGATGATGCATTAATGTTATTAAATAAAATTTTAACTTCCGAAAAAGAAAAAGATAATAAATATTTGCTTATAAGAGCATATATTTCTAGAGCAGAAATTTTTTCTGGGAAAGATCAATATGAAAATGCAACAAGAGATTTAAGAGAAGCTTTAATTACTGGATATAAAAATGGTTTTGTTAAATTATTTTTACTAAAGCACATAAAAACAAGTAAGATTTTACTAAAAACTATTAAATCTATGAAATTTAATAAAGATTATCATAAGATGGGAGAGTATTTAAACAAGATATTAGGACTATATTCAACAGAAGAAAACAATGAAATAATAAGTAAAAGAGAAAGAGAAGTATTAATGCTTATAGAAAGTGGAGCAAAAAATTCAGAAATAGCTAAAACTTTATTTATTACAGAAAGTACTGCTAAAAGTCATATATTAAATATATTTAGTAAATTAGGTGTTAGAAACAGAGTTCAAGCTGTTATAAAGGCAAAAGAAATAGGAATTATTTAAAATGAGAGAATGTCAAAATATTAAAGAAGTGCAGGATTTTTAGTTAATATCAAAATTTTGTGTGAATAATACTTTTGACATTCTTTCTGATATTTTAGTCCTTTTTTTATGCAGAAATTTATGAATAATCAAAAGTATGATATGGGTAGATAATTATTTCAACCTATGTGCTCATACTTTAAGATGGTTAAGACCAATTAAAAAAGTGATATAGTATATCCATGATTGACAATAAGTTATCAAAATCAAAAAAGTAGTTCTGCAGAGCTATAAAAATTAATATTTAATGTAAATAAGCTTAAATAATAATAAGTTTGAATTATTTTACATTGTGAATTTGTAGGGGGATTAAAAATGTCTAATAATGTTGTAGAAAAATTTATTAAGTATGTAAAATTTGATACTAGATCAGAAGAAGAAGTAACTACTTTTCCTAGTACTTCAGGACAACTTGTACTTGCCAAGGCATTAGTAAAAGAGTTAGAAGAAATAGGAATGAAAGAAGTTTCTGTAGATGAAAATGGATATGTAATGGCAACGTTACCATCAAATACTAATAAGGAAATTCCTAATATAGGGTTTATTGCTCATATGGATACAAGCCCAGAAATTTCAGGATTGAATGTAAATCCGAAATTTGTTGAAGATTATGATGGAAAAGATATAGTTTTAAATGAAGAAAAAAATATAATTCTTTCTCCAAAGGATTTCCCAGAATTAAAAGATTATATTGGTAAAACACTTATTACTACAGATGGAACTACTTTGTTAGGTGCTGATGATAAAGCTGGAATTGCTGAAATCATTACTGCAATGGAATTTCTAATTAAAAATCCAAAAATAAAACATGGAACTATTAAGATTGCTTTTACTCCAGATGAAGAAGTAGGAAAAGGAGCAGATCATTTTAATGTTGAAAAATTTGGTGCAGATTTAGCGTACACTATGGATGGAGGAGATATTGGAGAATTAGAGTATGAAAACTTTAATGCAGCAGGTGCAAAAATAACTATAAATGGACGAAATGTTCATCCAGGAAGTGCAAAAGGAAAAATGATAAACTCAATGCTTATTGCTGGAGAACTTATGGATATGCTTCCAAAAAACGAAACTCCAGGAACAACAGAAGGATATGAAGGTTTTTATCATCTAGTTACACTTAATGGTGGAGTTGAGGAAACAAAACTTCAATATATAATAAGAGATTTTGATGAGAAAAACTTTGAAAAAAGAAAAGAATTTGTAGTTAGTGTTGTAGATAGTTTAAACAATAAGTATGGAAAAGATACAGTTGTAGCTGAAATAAAAGAACAGTATAGAAACATGAAAGAAAAAATTGAACCAGTAAAACATGTGGTTGATATTGCTTTTGAAGCAATGAAGGCAGTAAATATAGTACCTAAAGTGCAACCAATAAGAGGCGGTACAGATGGAGCTAGATTATCCTTTATGGGACTTCCTACACCAAATATATTTACTGGTGGGCATAATTTTCATGGTAAATTTGAATACATTCCTGTATATTCTATGGAAAAAGCTGTAGAGGTAATACTTAAAATAATTGAATTATATGAAAAAATGTAGTGTATAAAATCATAAAATAAAAAAGAAATTAAGGAGGATAAAATATGTCTTCAAATCAGAGTTCAGCAAAAAAGTTGACACTAATATCGTTAGTATTAATGATTTTTACTTCTGTTTATGGATTTAACAATATTCCAAGATCTTTCTATAAAATGGGGTATGCAGCTATTCCTTGGTATATTTTATCAGGAATAACCTTCTTTGTTCCATTTGCATTAATGATAGCAGAGTTTGGAGCGGCTTTTAAAGATGAAAAAGGTGGAATTTATTCTTGGATGGAAAAGTCTGTAGGAGCTAAATTCGCATTTATGGGTACATTTATGTGGTATGCTTCCTATGTAATTTGGATGGTTAACGTTGCATCCGGTATATGGATTCCAATATCAAATGCTATATTTGGAAAAGATACAACAAAAAATTGGGCTTTATTTGGTTTTGCAGGGCCAAAAGCCTTGGGAATACTCGGAATACTATGGATATTATTTGTAACATTTGTATCAACTAAAGGTCTAGATAAAATTAAGAAAGTAACTTCGTTAGGTGGTACTGCAGTTGCGGCATTAAACATAATCGTTTGGATCGGTGCTATAGCAGTATTAATAGGAAATCACGGACAATTAGCTCAACCAATAGAAGGATTGAAATCATTTACTCAATCACCAAATCCTAAATTTGTTGGCAATATAATTTCTTCACTAGCATTCGTAGTTTATGCTTTGTTCGCTTATGGTGGAATAGAAGTTGTTGGTGGACTAGTTGATCAAACTGAAAATGCAGAAAAAACATTTCCTAAAGGGGTTCTTATATCAGCAGCTGTTATATCTATAGGATATGCAGTAGGTATTTTTCTAGTTGGTATATTCACTAACTGGGGAAGTGTAATGAGTGTTAAAGATGTTAACTTAGGAAATGCCAGTTACGTAGTTATGGCTAATTTAGGATATTCACTAGGAACTGCCTTTGGAGCAGGACCAGCTATGGCTACAGCTATGGCTCATGGTGTTGCTAGATTCGTTGGACTTTCAATGTTCTTGGCACTATCAGGTGCATTTTTTACACTAATGTTCTCTCCGTTAAAACAATTAATAGAAGGTACTCCAGCTAAATTATGGCCAGGAAAGATGGGAGAAATTAAAGATGGAATGCCATTAAATGCTATGTGGATTCAAGCTACTATAGTTTGCATTATGATTGCACTTGTATCCTTTGGTGGAGACTCAATGACTAAGTTTTTTGATATACTTGTTGCTATGACTAATGTAGCTATGACTCTACCATACATGTTTATAGCTGCTGCTTTCCCAGCATTCAAGAAGAAAACAGAAATTAAGAAGCCGTTTGAAATGTACAAAACTCAAGGAAGTGCGTTTGTATGGACTACAGTAGTTCTTTTAACAGTAGGACTTGCTAATGTATTTTGTATAATAGAACCAGCTATAGATGGAGATGTGCCAACAACAATTTGGAGCGTTGCTGGACCAGTATTCTTTGCTGTAGTTGCATGGATAATGTACAGCAGTTATGAAAAGAAGAACAAACAACAAATTTCATAAAAATAATGTAATTAAAAAATTAAGGAGCTATCCCGTTGAGGATAGCTCTTTTTGTGTACTAAGTTTGTTTGCATTGAGGTCTATGAAAAGATAAAAATTCAGTGTTAAGAATAATGAGATATTTTCGAATATTTTAATTGTATATTGGTATGATTTTTTTGTATAATAAATTATAGAATATATTAAATTATTACTAAATATTACGAAAAGTCCCATGTTAGTTAAATAGCCAAAGAAATTTAATTATGATTTGTATGCGTAAATAGAAAAGTTTACTGAATAATGACGAACAAACTCTATATGAATAAAAAATTATTTGAACAATATACAATAATATTATCTCAATAAAATAGAATGAATTTTATTTAAAAGAGAGGGGCAAAAAATGAAGAAAATATTATTTAATAAAGGAATTACTTTTAAGATCATTTTTGCAGTAGTAGCATGTTCTGTTTTTGTAGCTCTTTCTATTGGAATTACGAGCATTATCACTAGTAAAAATATTTCTAGTGAAGAAGCAAATGAAAAATTGTTGCTATTAACTAACAATAAAACACAAGAATTCAACTTAACCATTAACAATACAGAAGGAGCTGTTGGTAATTTATCTATTACTCTTTCCTCTATGTTAGATTTAGAAAAAACTAAAAATGATCCCAATTATATAAAACAATATGAAAGTAGTATACAAGGAATTGTAAAAAAATTTGCTGAGACTACTAAAGGAACTATGGGTGTATATTTTTATGTAAACCCGGAATTAACAAAGGATGTAAATGGTGCTTGGTATGTTTGTGATGAAAAAAATAATCAATTGTTTACGTCTAAACCACTAGGAACATTAGATGAATTTAAGGTTGAAAATGAGGATTTTAAATGGTATTATGAACCAATCAAATCAAAGAAAGCATTATGGCTAGAACCATATACAGATCCAGATTTAAAAACAAAAATGATTTCCTATGTCATACCTATATATAAAGAAAATGAACTAATAGGTGTTGTTGGAGCAGATATAAATTTTAATTATTTTAAGAAATCTATTAGTAATACTAAAGCATACAAAACTGGCTATGCATCTCTTCTGGATAAAAATTATAATTTTCTAATTCATCCAACATTTAAACAAGAAGATAACCTTAAAAATGTAAATAATGGTTCTCTTAGTTTTATAATAAATGAAACTGAAAAAAACCAATCAGGTATAGCTAATGTTAAATTTAATGGAGCAAATCAAATAGCAGCTTATTCTCGTGTGTCTAATGGAGATTTATTGATTATTTTTGTGCCGCAAAATGAAGTCTTAGAAAAAACTAACACTTTAATTAAAATTATAGGCGAAATAGTTATTTTAGGAATCATTTTGGCAGGCATAGTTGGGTTAATAATTGGTAAGTTTATTTCTAAACCTGTAATAGAAGTTACTAAATTGGTAGATTCAACTGCAAAATTTGATTTGAGGTTTAAAGAAGGTTCTGCAAGAAAAATTAGCAAATTAAAAAGTAAAGATGAAGTAACTTTAATGACTCATTCATTGCTAACTATGAGGGAAGAGCTTAGAGACATCATTGGAAGTATTAAACAAAATTTTGAAAGAATAAATTCTAATTCAAATAGCTTAGCAGATGTAACAGGAGACACATCTAAAACACTAGAAGAATCAGTAAAGGCTGTGGAAGAATTAGCACAGGGATCTGTTGATCTTTCTAATAATTTACAAAAAGGATCGAAAGATCTGGATATACTAGCACAGAAGATTGCTGATGTAGTTTACAGTTCTGAGATGGTAAAAAATCATATAATTGAAACTAACAAGGTAAATTCAGAAGGTATAAATTACATTAATAAATTAGGATTAGCCATTGAAAACAACAATGAAGTGACTAGAAGAGTTGCACTTGAAATAGATACTCTTGGAGGTAAATCTCAGTTAATTATTAAAATTACAGATACAATAAAATTAATAACAGAACAAATAAATTTGTTAGCATTAAATGCAGCGATAGAAGCAGCAAGAGCTGGCGAAGCTGGTAGGGGATTTGCAGTAGTTTCAGATGAAATTAGAAAACTTGCCACTGAAACTGCTGTGTCTACTAAAGAAATCGAAAATATTATAAAAGATTTTAGTAATGGAATTAATAATGTCAAAACTGAAATGACAGTTGTGAAAGATGTTATGGAACAAACAAATTTAGCTTCACAAGATACAAAACAAGCTTTTCACTCCATTAATAGAGCTGTATCAAATATTATAAAGCAGATAGACATGCTTATAAATAATATTCAAATAATAGACAGTGGTAAAAATAATGTAATAAATACTATTAGCTATATATCTGCCATATCAGAACAGTCAGCAGCAACTACAGAAGAAATATCTTCATCAATACAACAGCAGTATGAAAGTGTTGATATGATATCAAAATCAGCAGATGAATTAAATGAAATTGTTGAATCAGTTAAAAAGTTAACTGATAAGTTTACTACTTAGGGGCTTATAAAGAAAATAACTAGTCAGTATGTTAGTATGATGAAAAACAGACTAACATACTGACTAATTATTTATTTGAAAATGATTAGTGATGAAATAATCTCACATTAGAGAATGCCATAGCTATATTATATTCATTGCATGCTTCTATTACTATATCGTCTCTTACAGATCCGCCAGGTTGAACAATATATTTTACTCCACTTTGTGCAGCTCTATCTATATTATCTCTAAAAGGGAAAAATGCATCTGAGCCTAAAGAAACTCCAGTTAAATTTGAAATCCAAGAGTTTTTCTCTTCTTTTGTCAATCTATTAGGTATTTCCTTTAGTACATTGCTCCATTCTTTTAATTCCATAGGAGTAATGTCATCTCTAAGGTATTGATCTATAACATTGTCTCTACTTGGCATTGGGATATCTTCCTTAAAAGGTAAATTAAGCACAGATGGATGCTGCCTTAAATACCATATATCTGCTTTAGAAGCAGCGAGTCTTGTACAATGTATACGTGATTGTTGTCCTGCACCAACTCCAATTACTTGACCATCTAAAGCAAAACAAACGGAGTTAGATTGAGTGTATTTTAGTGTAATCATGGAAATAAGCAAATCACGTTTAGCTTCATTTTTAATGTTCTTATTGTCCGTTACTAAATCGTCAAGCATATTTTCTTTCATTATTACATCATTTCTTTTTTGTTCAAAGGTTATACCATATATTTGTCTTTTTTCAATTTCTTCAGGTTCATAATTCCAATCCATTTGAATGATGCAATAGTTCCCTTTTTTCTTTCTCATTAAAAGTTTTAAAGCTTCATCAGTATATCCTAGTGCAATTATGCCATCTGAAACAGACCTACTTAAAATTTGGGCAGTAGGGAGATCTACAATGTCGCTTATAGCAACCCAGTCACCAAAAGCAGACATCCTATCAGCGCCTCGAGCTCTTGCGTAAGCAGTAGCTACAGGAGAAAGATCTATATCAGAAACAAAATATGATTTTTTTAAAGCATCACTTAAAGGAACGCCTACCGCAGCACCAGCTGGACTTACATGTTTAAATGAAGCGGCAGCAGGAAGATTTGTAGCTGTTTTCAATTCTTTTACCAACTGCCAAGAATTAAAAGCATCCATAAAATTGATATAGCCTGGTTTGCCATTTAAAACTACGAAAGGTAATGTTTTATTTTCAGTATAAATTTTTGCTGGTTTTTGATGTGGGTTACAACCATACTTAAGTATAATTTCTTCATTTTTCATAAAATATAACCTCCAAAATTAAATATGTAATTTGTATTTAATATCTACTTAAATTGTGAAATTTATTTAAACTATAAAATTTAGTAGATTTTTAGTAATTCAAACAGTGGAAAAACAAAAAACGCCTGGATAAATAATATATTTACCCAGGCGGTCGATAATCTTTTTAAATCATGCTCCTCATGGTAAACTCCATTTCCGCCAGTTGCATGATTATTCTCCTAAATTATAGCTTATATAAATTATTAAGTCAAATGTGAAATTTAATTTGTAACACAAAAATATGATTGATTTATAACCTGAATTTGTTAATCTGTTTAGTATACAGGTATGGATAATAAATTAAATTTTAATTACAAATACCCAAAAAAACTAAAAAACCTATAATAAAGTGAAACTTTAAAAGTATATAATAAGTTTCACTTTATTATAAGTTTATATTGCTACAAACTAAATAAAATAATTAATATAACCATTGGAAGAAATGCGAAGATAGCATAAAGTATTGGAAAACCTTCATCATCCTCATCTTCTTTTTCCTGTAATAGATCATTATCTAAATAATTCTCTTTAGAGCTGTCTATTACTTCAGTTAATTTACTACTTTCATCTTTCGGGTTTTGATCTAAAAAATTTAAACCATCCATAATAATACACACCTCCATACTATAATTAAAATTAAACAAAAATACAAATTAAATTTACTTATGTAAGTAATTATTATTATAAGTTGTTTATTTAAGTAAAGATGTAGTACTTATTAATAAGTTTCTATTTGTTAATAATATTATATGCTTTTGAAAACGTTTTTACAACCGTTTTTTAAGATTTTCTAAATATAAAAACAATAGATTTTATTTCTTAAATATATTATTTAAAATTAAGGATTTGCATTTTTGCAATTGAAAATTGTGCATTTTAAGAATTTTTGTTACAATATATATATATAAGCTAAATGAAATTAAGCTCTTAGCTTACACATTACTTTAAGGAGTCGTATGAAAATAAACATAGAAATTATAGTAATGAAGGTAACTTAGAAGATTTGATTTAAGGCATTATATAAAAAATGAAAGATAAAGGAGGAATTGCATGCTTAAAAAATACATTAATATTTACTCCAATACCAGTAAAGTTTTTTTTATGATATTAGGTGCAACTTTGTATTCAATTGGATTAGAAATATTTTTGATACCTAACAATATAATAGATGGCGGATTAGTTGGAATATCTATTATGGTAAGTCATTTTACTAGAATACCTCTTGGTGTTCTCACTTTCGTACTTAACATTCCGTTTTTTGTTCTTGGATACAAACAGATTGGAAAAACTTTTACCATTTCAACTCTATTTTCTGTAATATGCTACTCTATTGGAATATCTATATTCAAACCCATTCCAGGAATAACTCAAGATGTTTTATTGGCTTCAGTCTTTGGTGGAATAATAGCAGGATTAGGAATAGGAATAATAATACGAAATGGAGGCTCTACTGATGGAGCGGAAATTGTTGCAATAATTTTGGATAAAAGATCAACTTTTTCGGTGGGTCAAATTGTATTATTCTTTAATTGCTTTATACTAACTTCTGCAGGATTTATTTTTGGTTGGGACAGAGCTATGTATTCTCTTATAGCATATTTTATAGCAGTTAAAGTTATTGATATTATAGTAGAAGGAATAGATGAATCAAAGGCTGTATTTATCATTTCGGAAAAATATGAAGATATATCGCAGGCTGTAATGGATAGGCTTGGAAGAGGAATAACATTACTTAATGGAAAAGGTGGATATAAAGGTGTGGCTACAGATGTAATATATGTGGTAGTATCTCGTCTAGAAATTTCTAAATTAAAATCAATTGTACACGGTTTTGATGAAAATGCTTTAATAACAATAGGAAGCGTTGACACATCTGGGAAAAGTTACAAAAAGAAAGCTATACATTAAAGTTTTATGTTAAGTTAAATATTAAAATTTTATAGATGTTTATATAAAAAACATTTACTCTTTAAAAATTTAATTTTATTAATGAATTAAAATTTAAATAAAGGGGCTGTTGCAATAGCGATTTTTTAGATTGCTTTGAACAGTCCTTTTTATGATGCTGTGTTATAAGCTTCTTTTAAACCCTTTTCCTTGAATTTCAGAAGCATCTGAAATAGAAATAAAGGCTTTTTCATCCACAGCAGTAACTATATTTTTTAGTTCAGGTAGTTGGGATAGCGGTATAATACAGTAAAGTATTTTCCTAGTTATTTTATTATAGGCACCTTCTCCGTAAAGATAAGTAACTCCTCTATGTAATTTTACCATTATAAGTTCGGACAATATTTCTTCTTTTTCTGTAATAATAAAAACAGATTTTGTTTGGTTGAAACCCTTTACTACATTGTCAAGAACAAAGGAAGTTATATACATAGCTATTAATGTGTATAGAGCGCTAGGTAATCCAAAGATAAATGCACTAACACTTACAATAACTAAGTTTATATAAAAGGATATCTTTCCTATGTTAAGGTTAGAATATTTCCTTCTAATTAACATGGATACTATATCAAAACCTCCTGTAGAACCTCTATGAACAAATACCAATCCGAAGCCAATACCATTTATAACTCCACCATATAAACAGTAAAGTAAAACATCATTTATATTTAGAATATTAGATATAGGTTGAGTTAATATTAATGACAAAGAAAATGATAGTGTACCTACCAAAGAATATAAAGTAAATTTCTTATCTAATTTTTTCACACTTAATATAAATAACGGAATATTTAATAAAATAATTATATATCCTGCTTGAATTTTAAATAAATATTGAATTATAAGTGCTAAACCAGTAACGCCGCCACTTAAAAGCTTAGCATGAATCAAAAACATGTTTACACCAATTGATCCTAAGAAGCTTCCTAGTATGATAAATAATAAATCTGTTACTGTTTGTTTATTAAAAAATTTTGAGTTCATTTTCCCATCTCCCCTTTAATTAATTACTATATTGTTTTTATAGTTAAATTATATAATATCGGAGCAAATTGTAAATGGAATATCTTCAATTTTAAGAAAATTTTAGAATTATGCTATTGAAAATCATATATTCTTTAAACTTTTAAAATTGAAGTTACTAGATTAAATCATATTGAATTTTATTGTTAGTAGATATACAATATAAAGTACAATAAATATTATTAAATAATATTTATTGTATAAATAAGAATTAACTTTTGATGATTTTTAGTAACATGATTTTAAAATAAAATGCAGATAATATAAGTATGTATGAAATTTTATACGAAATGAGGAGTGATCTTATATGAAAGAAATAGTTTTAGCAGGAGGATGTTTTTGGGGTATAGAGGAGTATATGTCAAGAATTGAAGGAGTATTGGAGACAAAAGTTGGATATGCTAATGGCACTAAAAAAAATCCAACTTATGAACAGGTTTGCAGTGGAAAAACAAGTCATGTAGAAGCTTGCTATGTAAAATATGATGAGGATGTAATGAATTTAGATGAATTATTAAAGAAGTTCTGGAAAATAATTGACCCTACAGTATTAAACAAGCAGGGAAATGATATAGGAAGTCAGTATAGAACGGGCATATTTTATATTAATGAAGTTGATTTGGAAAAAATTTTAAAAAATAAGGAAGAAGAACAGAAAAAATATAAAGAAACCATAGTAACTGAAGTAAAAAGGCTCGTATGCTTTTATGATGCAGAAGAATATCATCAAAAGTACTTAAAGAAAAATCCAAAGGGATATTGCCATATACCTTTAAACCGATGAGCGATTAAAATGAATGATAAAAATTTTATAAAAGATAAAGATGATTTTAGCTTGAGTATGAATAGCGTAGAAGTTAAAAGTAAATATGGAGATTCATATTTAGAACATGTACTTGAAGATGGCCCAATGGAATAGAGAGGATTAAGATGCTGTATAAATTTTAAAGTTTATAACTGTAGAAAAAATTAAATTTACACTTAATTATAAAAATAGGAAATATTTTAATTATATTGTATATAGAGCATTGTATTGACAGTAAGTATTTAAAGATTTAAAATAGAATAAAATAACATTTTAAATGGCATTTGAAATAACATTTGAAATATAATTTAATGCTGTTGAATGTAGAAATTTTGGAGGAATATATATGAATAAATTGTTTCATGTAGGTATTGATGTGGGATCTACTACAGTTAAAGTTGCAGTTTTAAATAACTTCATGGAACTTGTATATGGTAAATACGAAAGGCATTTTTCTGATATAAAGAAAACATTGGTTGAAATACTTAGGGATGTTTATAAAGAATTCAGAGATGACGAAATAACAATAATGATAACAGGTTCAGGAGGAATGTCACTTTCTAATTCCATTGGTATAACTTTCATTCAAGAGGTTATAGCAAGTACAAAAGCTATACAAACCTATCATCCAGAAACAGATGTAGTAATAGAACTTGGTGGAGAAGATGCTAAAATTACTTATTTAAAAGATGGTATAGACCAAAGAATGAATGGTACTTGTGCAGGTGGTACAGGATCTTTTATAGACCAAATGGCTTCTCTTCTTAAAACGGATGCTGCTGGATTAAATGAATTAGCAAAAGGATACAAGACCATTTATCCTATAGCTGCTAGATGTGGTGTTTTTGCTAAAACAGATGTACAACCTCTTTTAAATGAAGGTGCTTTAAAAGAAGATGTTGCTATATCCATACTTCAAGCAGTGGTGATTCAAACTATAAGTGGACTAGCTTGTGGAAGACCAATTAGAGGCAACGTAGCTTTTTTAGGCGGACCTTTATTTTTTATTTCAGAGCTTAGGAAAAGATTTATAGAAATGCTTAAATTAAGGGATGAACAAGTGGTTTTTCCAGATAACTCACAACTTTATATTGCCATAGGTGCAGCACTTCACTCAGTAAAAGAGAAAAGTGTTTCTTTTAATTCACTTATGTTTAAGCTTAATAGCTTGGGGAATATTTCAGTTGATGAATCTGAGCGATTAAAACCTCTTTTTGCAGATAATGAGGAATATTTGGCTTTTAAAAGTAGACATAGTATTCACTCGGTAAAAAGAAGGGACTTATCAGATTTTCAGGGTGAATGTTTTCTAGGTATTGATGCTGGATCAACTACTACAAAAGTAGCGCTTATAGATAATCAAGGCAATATACTTTATACTTATTATGGAAATAATGGAGGAAGTCCGCTTAAATCTACTATTAAAGTTTTAAAAGAACTTTATAATAGCATGCCTGAAAAAGCTAAAATTGTAAAATCTACAGTAACAGGTTACGGAGAAGCACTTTTAAAAACAGCTTTAAAAGTGGATATAGGAGAGATTGAAACTATAGCACATTATAAAGCAGCAGCTTTTTTCTGTCCTGGAGTTGATTTTATACTTGATATTGGTGGACAGGATATGAAATGCTTAAAAATTAAAGATGGAGTTATTGAAAGCATACTTTTAAATGAAGCGTGTTCTTCTGGATGTGGTTCCTTTTTAGAGACTTTTGCCAATTCGCTTGGTATGGGTATAAGGGAATTTGCAAGAGAGGCAGTACTTTCTCAAAAGCCAGTAGATTTGGGCTCAAGATGTACAGTTTTCATGAATTCAAGAGTTAAACAAGCTCAAAAAGAAGGGGCTTCAGTAGGAGATATTTCTGCAGGATTGTCTTATTCAGTTATTAAAAATGCATTATTTAAAGTAATTAAAATAAGAAATCCTAAAGAAATAGGAAAGAAAATTGTTGTACAAGGAGGAACCTTCTACAATGATGCGGTCTTAAGAAGCTTTGAACTTTTATCTGAAAGAGAAGCTATAAGACCAGATATTGCAGGAATAATGGGAGCTTTTGGAGCTGCTTTAATATCTAAAGAAAAATATGCAGAGGGATATAATACTGAGCTTTTAAATGAAGATGAGTTAAATGGACTTCAAATACAAACTAGTATGACAAGATGTGGTTTGTGCGCAAATAATTGCATGCTTACTATAAACAAATTTGGCAATGGAGAAAAGTTCATATCAGGTAATAGATGTGAAAGAGGAGTTGGCAAAGAAAAGAAAGAAAATTTATTACCAAATCTATTTGCATATAAATACAAAAGGATATTTAAATACAAGCCTTTAAAAGAGGAAGAAGCAAAAAGAGGAACAATAGGTATACCAAGGGTGTTAAATATGTATGAAGATTATCCATTTTGGTTTACTTTTTTTACTGAACTTAGTTTCAAGGTAGAATTGTCTTCAAGGTCTTCAAAGAAAGTATATGAAAAGGGAATTGAAACAATTCCTTCAGAATCAGTGTGTTATCCTGGAAAAATGGTCCATGGACACATTATGAATCTTATAGAAAAAGGCGTGAAAACTATTTTTTATCCTTGTATTACTCATGAAAATAAGGAACAAAAAGATGCGGATAATCATTATAATTGTCCTATTGTAATATCTTATCCTGAAGTAATTAAAAACAATGTAGATGAGATAAAAGAAAAAAATATAAGATTTATAAAACCTTTCTTGCCTTTTAGTCATAAAAAGAGATTAGCAAAGAGATTGTCAGAAGAATTAAAAGAATTTAGTATAAGCGAGAAAGAAATTAACTTTGCAGTAGATAAAGCTTGGACAGAGCAGGAAAATTTCAGAAAAGATATACAAAAAGCTGGGGAAGATGCTTTTAAACTTATTAAAGAAAAAGGAATTAAGGGAATAGTACTGGCAGGAAGACCTTATCATATTGATCCGGAAATAAATCATGGAATACCGGATTTAATTAATGGACTTAATATGGCAGTACTTACAGAAGACTCGGTGGCTCACCTTGGACAAGTAGAAAGACCTCTTAGAGTGGTGGATCAGTGGGCGTATCATTCTAGACTCTATGCTGCAGCTAGCTTTACTGCTTTGCAAAAGGAACTGGAATTAGTACAATTAAATTCTTTCGGATGTGGTTTAGATGCAGTTACAACAGATCAAGTTCAAGAGATACTAAATCATAATTCAAAGATATATACATCTCTTAAAATTGATGAAGGAAATAATTTAGGAGCTATAAGAATAAGGCTTCGTTCACTTAAAGCGGCCACAGAAGAAAGAGAAAATAGTGGGTTTAAACTTAAAAAGATTAAAAGTGGATATAAAAAGATTATATTTACTAAAGAAATGAAAAAAAATCATACTATTTTAATTCCAGAAATGTCACCTATACATTTTCAATTTTTACAAGAAGCTTTTAGACAAAGTGGTTATAATGTAGTAATACTACCATCTCAGGATAAAAAAGCTGTGGATGAAGGATTAAAATATGTAAATAATGATGCTTGTTATCCGGCAATAATTGTAATAGGACAAATTATAGAAGCTCTGAAATCAGGTGCATATGATTTGAATAATACTTCAGTTATGATATCTCAAACTGGAGGAGGCTGCAGGGCAACAAACTATATTGGATTTTTACGTAAGGCATTAAAGGACGCAGGATTTGATAATATTCCGGTAATTTCATTAAATACAAAAGGAATAGAAAGAAATCCAGGCTTTAATATATCCTTAAGTTTACTTAATAGAGCTATGATGGCACTTATTTATGGTGACCTGCTTATGAAGGTTCTATATAGAGTAAGACCTTATGAAATTGAATTAGGTTCAGCTAACAAGCTTTATGAAAAATGGGTAGATATATGTAAAAACTCTTTGAAAAAAGGAGATAGAAGTACTTTTAAGCATAATATCCTAGCTATTGTAGATGAGTTTGATCATTTAGAAATAAACAATAAATTAAAACCAAAAGTTGGATTGGTAGGAGAAATACTTGTAAAATTCCATCCAACGGCTAACAATAATATAATAGATATTTTGGAAGAAGAAGGGGTAGAAGTAGTAGTACCAGACTTTACGGATTTTTTACTATATTGTGCTACTGATTCAGACTACAAATATAAATATTTATCAGGAAAAAAACTTTCTCAAATTTTAGGTAAAACAGCTATAGCTCTTATTGAACTTTACAGAATAACCTATAAGAAGGCTACAAGAAAAAGTGTTAGGTTTAATACTTCAAAGTCTATAGAACATATAGCTAAGGGAGCATCAACTGTTGTTTCTTTAGGTCATCAGACAGGAGAAGGATGGTTTTTAACTGGAGAAATGGTAGAGCTTATACAAAGTGGAGTTAAAAATATTGTTTGTATGCAGCCTTTTGCATGTTTGCCTAATCATGTTACCGGAAAGGGTATAATGAAGGAATTAAAGAGAGTTTACAAAGGAACTAACATAGTTGCTATAGATTATGACCCTGGTGCTAGTGAAGTAAATCAGTTAAACAGAATAAAACTTATGCTTTCCGCTGCCTTTGAAAATTTAGATGGAGTTGACTCCGATAAGGAAGAAAACTCGTCTAAGGATTATTTAAAATATAAGTGTAATTTAAAGACCTATCAATAGGAGTGATATGTAATGGATATAAGGTGGGGTTGTAAGCAGTCAACTAGGGAAAGAATATTAGAGGCAACTTTGAATATAATTGGTAGTGAAGGCTTTCAAAAAGTTACTATTAAGAAAATCGCTAGCTTAGCAGAGGTTAACATAGCAGCAGTTAATTATCATTTTGGCAGCAAGGACAATGTAATTGATGAGGTTATGAAGGTGTTTTCAAAAAGTATAATAAAATGCTTTGAAATACTTGAAAATGACCAGATTGCACCAGAAGAAAGATTGAAAAAATTTTTACAAAATTATTCAGATGCAACACTAGAATATCCAGATATATTTAGAAACATTGTAAATCATGGCATTGGCAATTGCAATATTCAATCTGAATATATACAGTTTTTAAAAGAGACTGGCTATGGAAAAATTGCAAACACTTTAAAAGCAGCTGGAGTAGATGAAAATCAAGAAGTATTAGATATGAAGGTTTTTCAGGCTCTTAGTGCATTAGAGTTTCCGCTGCTACTTGGAAACTATACACAAAAAATTTCAGGTATTGATTATAATCAAAAACTTATTAGGTCTAGATATATAGAATTGATTTTAAAATCACTGCTTTGTAAATAAGCGTACTTTATCAATATAAAAATGATGCGACGCAACTTTTCTGATAGGACAGAGGACAATTGTCCTCTCAAAAAAAGTTGTGTCGCATTTTGCTTATTATGTGGGAGCTAATTTTCGAAAATTCACTCGGAAACCTAAAGATTTATTAACAAACTCCGATAACTCATTTGTAAAATAAACATAAAATTTGATCTGGGGGTTAATTTATTTATGAAAAAACATACATCTTTGAATTACAAACAAATTTTTATTATTCTATTTGCACTAAGCATTATTTTTGTTAACTCAAAAGTTCTTGCTTATGGTAATACTGAAAGCAAAGTATCCCTGCAAGAAATCGGAGGGAGTGATAAAATAGAGACTGCGGTGTTAACTTCTAAATATCAATGGAAAAGCACATCTGAAAATGCCATAGTTGTTTCTCAAGATGATTTTTTAGGAGCTCTTTGTGCAGTGCCTTTAGGTTCAAAATTGAATTGTCCAATTTTGTTTACAGAAAAAAGTACATTAAGTAAAAATACTAAAGCTGAAATTTCTAGACTTGGATCAAAAAATGTTTATTTAATTGGAAATAAAGACATTACATCTGAAAGTGTAGAAAATGAACTTAAAAGAAATTTTAAAAATGTAATTCGTGTTTCTGGAAAAGATGGAGAGGATATATCCATTAAAATTGCGATTATTATAGGTTCTTGTGAAGAAATGTTTTTTGTAAATGAAAAAGACTTTCCCGATGCATTATCTATAGCTTCTATTGCAGGTAAAAAGAAAGCGCCAATTATATTTACAAATGGAAAAGAAATAAGCACGGGCGTTATTGATTATATGAATAACAACACCATAAAACAATCTTATGTGGTGGGAGGACAAGCACTTGTTAGTGATGATATATTAAATAGATTACCTAATTCCTACAGATTATTTGGAGAAAATAGATATGAAACAAATGTACAGATAATAAAACATTTTGGTGATGAATTAAAATTAGACAATGTTTTTGTAATTCCTGGTGAAAATATTAATAGTGCCATTGAAGGTGCGCCAGCTTCAATAGTAGCTGCAAATAATGCTTCACCAGTACTTTTAACAGGAAACACAGTTAATCCATACACAAATAGTTTTATAAAATCAAATAATTTCAATATAAACAATGCAGTGATTATCGGCGGAAATTCTACTTTAGCTAGCAAAGATTTAAAGATATTTAATGAAGTCAGTAATATGAATGCTAAAGAGTATATAGAAACTGTAACTTATGATGGAAGCAATCAAAGTTGCCATCCTAAAGTTTTGTATTTTCCTAAAAAATGGGGTGGATGGAAATATTGGATGGTATTTACTCCTTATCCTAATGGTAATGATCAGTATGAAAACCCATCCATACTTGTATCACAGACAGATTCTAAATGGTCTACACCAAAAGGATTAAAAAATCCTGTAGTATCAGGTTTGAATCAAAAGGGATGTCATTTAAGTGATCCTCATTTACTGTTTAATGAAGGAGCTAACCAAATGGAGCTTTGGTATAGAGCTACTTATTTTGATAAAGAGGATAGAATTATAAAATTAACTTCAAAAGATGGAGTTAACTGGTCTGCACCACAAAATATGATTTCATTTTATGGTGAAAAGGAATGTTTAAGTCCTGCCATTATGTTTGAAAATAATACATATAAAATGTGGTATGTAAATGAAAAACTTAAGTGTGAATACATAGAAAGTCATGATGGAGTTAACTGGTCTGCCCCAAAGGAAGTGAATTTAAATCTAACAGATTCTTACGTGCCATGGCACTTAGATGTTATTAAAACAGATTTAGGATATGAAATTTTGTTTTGTGTTTTTAAAGCAAGGCAAGCAATTTTAAATGATAGAGTACTTATGTGGGGAACTTCACAAGATGGATTAAGTTTTAATAATTCATCTACAGTATTAACACCATCTAAGGATGCTGATGCGTGGGATAATAAACAGATATATAGAGCATCATTTATCAAAAACAATGGTATGTACAAGGTGTTTTATTCAGCTATGAATAAAAAGAACCAATGGCATATTGGACTTACTAAAGGAAAAAGTATGAAAGATTTACATGGACATACATATAGAAACGGGAAATAACAAATGAGTAAGTTTTATATAAAGAGTATATAAAAATAATAAATAGCAAAAATGCTTATTTAAAGGTATACTATACCAAGAGGTGATTTTTTTGGGACGTAAAAACACGAGTAGAGGAAAAAATAAAAACTTAACCGATTTTAGTTATCTGATTAATAAACCTGAGGATGTTGAAATTGAGGAAGATAAAGATAATAAAATAGAGGAAAACAAAGAAAAGGAAGATTAAACATCTTCCTTTTTTATTTGCTAACAATGGCAGTTAATAATATGAAAATACAACTAAGCATTTATGTATCTTTTAAATTAGTATCATATAACAAATTTTTCAACAAACAAGTCTTTTTCCTTTTTTAAGTCAAGGAATCCGTTTTCATCCAGTAGAATTGGTCTGGTTAAGTCATTCATTTGAACTTGTATAATTTTGCAGCTGCGCTCATCATTTAAAAGTACATTTTCACCCATGTAATAATTTACTATATGATTTAAAAACATAGTACAATAACTAGAATCAAGTTTCGTAACACCATAATCTTGAATGATTTTTAGAGCTTCCAAAGGACCTTTAATTTTTATAGAATGTCTATTAGAACTAATTTCATCAAATAAATCAGCAATAGCTATTATTCTAGCAAATTTAGGGATTTTATCGTCCTTAAGATGCAGTGGATAGCCAGAACCGTCCATTCTTTCATGGTGTAATAGTACTGAACGTGTTATATCAGAATCTATATACGGAATTTGTTTAACAAAATGAAAGCTTATTACAGGATGAGTCTTAAAAGTCTCATATTCCTTAAGAGTGAGAGCATCTTTCTTGTTCAATATATCTTCAGGTATTTCCATTTTGCCAAAATCATGTAATATAGCCGAATAAGTTAATGAATTTAATTCTTTCTCATTAAGCCCTAACCATTTTCCTAATATAAAACTAATAGCAGCTACATTTACGCTATGCCTATAAATTGAATCATTTCCGCTACCATAGAACACTATATTTTTAATAACTGTTCCAGTTGCATTAAATTCATTTTGAATTTTTTGAGAAAAGGTTCTTATTTCAGTCATTTCAGGAACTTTTAAAGTAGATATATTAGTAAATATATCTTCTAAATTGGAAGAAAATTCGTTAAGAGTATTTTCAAGTTCCTGTACTGTTTTTATTTTAAGTTCTAAAGTTTCGCTAGGGTCATTATCTAAATAAACATCCAATCTTTCAATAATGTAGTTTGTTTTTAGTCTGTTTATTATGGATTCTGTAATAATAACTCCATTACCTAGCAATATTTTGCCTTCAAAACTTACATCCATAGCTGACATCATTCCTACTTGAAGTTCATTAATTGGTAATGACTTTTTTGAAGATAACATATGACTTCACCTCATATACAATTAAATTTATTTTACATAATATATAGACTTAATTAAAAATGCTATTAATTTAATTAGCAATATATAGCATATATGTATAGATTATCGTAGTATTTTCATATGTCTAAAGAGCTTTAATTAAAAAAAACGAATTTATTTATATTTTTTTTAATTTAAATTTAAATTTCAATTTAAATTTAAACTTATGTCGTTTTTAAAACATTTTAGAAAATCAACGCATTCTGCTGTATAACAAAGATTATATATTTTTTTATAGAATAAAATTCAAATAAGTTGGAAGTAAAAATGTAGAAAATAAGCAATAAAAATCTTACTCAATAACCAATATAAGTTTTTATATATTTCATTAATATAAAAACTCCATAAATAATTGAACTTTCAACAAAATATACAAAAAAATTGATATTTTTCTTGCATATTCCATAAAATCAGCGTAAAATAATAATTGAAATATTTTGAATATTCAGGAGGGTTGTATATGGAAGAACAAATGTTTTGTTATCAGTGTGAACAAACTGCAGGAGGAAAAGGTTGTACTAAAATCGGGGTTTGTGGAAAGACCCCAGAAATTGCAGCAATGCAGGATTTGTTGATTTATCAACTAAAAGGGATAAGTTGTTATGCTGTTAAGTTAATAGAAAAAGGCAAAAAAATTGATAAATCCATAGTTTCATTTATGGAAAATTCATTATTTATGACGTTAACTAATGTAAATTTTGATTCTGAAGTTCATTTGAATATGCTTAAAAAGTCTAAAGAAATTAAAGAACAAGTTAGGGAAGAACTTGGAGAAGAAAATGTAAATAATGAAGAAGCATTATACAATCTAAGAAATTCCAAAGAGGAGATTCTTGAAGATGCTAAAAAGGCAGGCATACTGTATAATAAAGAATTAGATCCTGATATTCGTTCAGTTAGAGAAACTATAAAATATGGATTAAAAGGAATTGCTGCCTATTCACATCAAGCTAGATTTATCGAATTCAACAGTGATGAGGTAGATGAATTTTATTTTGAAGCTTTAGCAGCATTAACTGATGATAGCTTAACACTTCAAGATCTTATTCAATGTTTAATGAAAACCGGGGAAATGAGTGTAAAAATTATGGAAGTATTAGATAAAGCTAATACTGAAAAATATAAATCTCCTTTGCCTCAAAAGGTAAATGTAAATATTAAAAAAGGACCATTTATAATAGTTTCTGGTCATGATTTAAGGGATTTGGAAATGTTATTAAAACAAACACAAGGTAAAGGTATAAACATTTATACTCATGGTGAAATGTTGCCTTCGCATGGATATCCTGAATTAAATAAGTACCCTCATTTAGTAGGCAATTTTGGAGGTGCATGGCAAAATCAACAGAAAGAGTTTGACAGTATACCAGGTTGCATTCTGATGACAACAAACTGTTTAATGAAACCAAGGGATTCATACAAAGATAGGATTTTTTCAACAAGTGTTGTTGGTTTTAATGGCATAAAGCATATAGAAAAGGATGAAAATGGTCATAAGGATTTTTCTGAAATCATAAATAAAGCATTAGAATTAGGTGGATTCCTAAAAGATGAAGAAGTTAAAGAAATTTTAGTAGGATTTGGTCATAAAGCAACTTTAAGCCATGCTGATGCAATAATAAATGCAGTTAAAGAAGGCAAAATTAAGCATTTCTTCTTAATAGGAGGATGTGATGGTGCAAAACCAGGCAGAAATTATTATACTGAGTTTGCCGAAAAAGTGCCTAAAGATTGTATTATTCTTACTTTAGCTTGTGGAAAATATCGTTTCAATAAACTAGATTTTGGTGAAGTTGCAGGACTCCCTAGATTACTTGATGTAGGTCAATGTAATGATGCATATTCAGCAGTTAGAATAGCTCTAGCGTTAGCGGATGCATTTAAGTGTGGAATTAATGATTTACCATTATCATTAATTATATCTTGGTATGAGCAAAAAGCTGTAGCTGATTTATTAGCATTGCTTTCATTAGGCGTGAAAGGAATTTATCTTGGTCCAAGCCTTCCAGCTTTCTTAAGTCCTAATGTAATACAATTTTTGGTTGATAATTTTGATATAAAACCAATTAGCACAGCAGATGAAGATTTAAAGCAAATATTAGGATAATAATGGTGGCTATTTTCAATAAACAGAGGTTAAAAATTATAATTTAAAATAAGCTGCTAAAGATACAATAATATCTTTAGCAGCTTATTTTATTAAAATTATTGTTTTTACGGACATATAAGTTATACTAATATTTATAAAGTGAAATTATTTTATGATATAAGCAAGATGTGACGCAAGTAGTTAATTCAAATTTCAGTTGTATTCAGGCTACATTATGGTGGTGTTTTTATTTTAACTTATAATATACCATTATGTATAAGTTAAAATAAAAACTAGTTACCGTAAATGTACTCACTTACAATTTAAATTTGCTTTTTACAAATGGATATAGTCTTCATTAAAAGGCTGATAAGCCTTGATACCGTTAGGTTTGGATTTGTATGCATTTAATTATTTTCAAAGGTTCTGATATCAATTCATATAAACTTAGTGGAAGTTTTACAGTAGGTAGACATCAACGTGTAGTTATAAGATAAAAATCCCAAGGCGATTAGCCTGTTAATTTTCTTGTTTTCAGGGAATTCGTACGACATTACACTGGAAATTATCATTAATTCTTGTAACTAACCAACAAACACTAGATTTGAAGTAATGAATATAAAGCACAATAAAGTGAATTTTGACTCATACTTAAACAGATTTCTGTAAGAAAAAACATTAAGGTTAGCATTAGAAACTTGGGTTCACTGCTTAATTACTTAAAAATATAATTTTTTTCAAAGTTAAAAGGCTAATCGCCTTTGATTTTTTAATGCAAAAACCTTTGAAACTACTCAAAAGCTAAGTGAATTCCAACCTGACGATTAGGGTTTATCAGCCACTGAACCCTATTTTCATTGCCACTTGCGTCGCATAATTTTTAAATTGTAAATTGCCATATAAATTTTATGAAAAGGAGATTTTATATTTGGAATATGAAGGTATTGTATATAGACCACCTAGTGAAGCTTATAGCTTAATAATTCAAGTTACTATAGGATGTAATCACAATAAATGTAGTTTTTGTAGTATGTATAAAAATAAGAAGTTTAAAGTAAGAAATTTAGAAGATATTTATAAGGATTTATATGAAGCTAGAAAAATGTATAATAAAGTAGAACGTATATTTTTGGCGGACGGTGATGCACTAGTACTTGGAATGGAAAAACTAACGGAAATACTACTTAAGATAAAGAAGCTATTTCCAGAATGTGAAAGAGTTTCAGCTTATGCTACTCCAAAGGATATTTTAAGAAAGTCACAAGAGGAACTTAGAAAATTAAAAGAACTTGGCATTGGAATACTATACATGGGAATAGAAAGTGGAAACGATGAAGTATTGCAAGAAATACAAAAAGGTGTTACTTCAGAGGAGATAATAAAAGCGGGTAAAAAAATTAAAATTAGTGGTATTAAGCTTTCGGTCACTCTTATTTCAGGTATATCAGGAAAACATAAGTGGAAAGAAAATGCACTAGACTCTGCAAAGGTTTTAAGTGCTATTGATCCTGATTATATTGGAATTTTGACTCTTTTAGTGGAACTTGGAACAAAAATACATGAAGATATTAATTCTGGAAAGTTTCAACTTTTAAACCAAGAAGAAGTTATGTTAGAAACTTTAGAACTAGTTAAAAATGTAAATGCAACTAATTGTATTTTTAGAAGCAACCATGCATCAAATTATATATCACTAAGGGGAACTTTGCCAAAAGATAAAGAAAAAATAGTTAGTTTAATTCAGGATGTTTTAAACGGAAAATATGAGTACAAATCTGAGAAATTTAGAGCTTTATAAAATCTGAAATTTATCATGTATATAAGTTTCATACTTAATATAATTAATTATGCATTGATTTGAATATTTGTTATTTTTGTTTATAATAATAATGATGCTATTTTAAAAAGTTATCAAGTGATTCTAAGGTTCAGGTGGAGTTTGCTTATAAGGAATACCGATCGTAATCTGAACCTTAGAAGAACTTATCCAGGCGCGTAGCAGTGCTTATTCCCAACTTTGAAGAAGATGGGGTGTGTTAGCAATGGTAGCGATCGGATAAAAAACATAATTTAAATATTAGAAGTGCAAAGGTAGGCGATGAATAAATGCAGCAATCTGTATTTGATAAAAAAATTATTATAGTAGATGATGAAGTTGAACTTTTAGTACTTATGGAAGCGGTGCTCAAAAAGGAAGGATTTTCTAATATTTACAAAACTACAAATGGATTAAATGCTGTGAAAATGTGTAGAGAAGTTAGCCCTGATATAATATTATTAGATGTTATGCTCCCAGACATGGAGGGTTTTGATGTTTGCAAGGAAGTAAGAAATTTCACCAATGTACCAATCATATTTTTGACTGCAAAATCTGAGGATTTTGACAAATTTTTGGCTTTTAAATTAGGAGCAGATGATTATGTAACCAAGCCCTTTAGCCCTAAAGAAGTTGTTTTAAGAGTTGTGGCTAACTTAAAGCGAAATTCTTATGTGCAAGAAAAAGAAAGCGCTAGAAGTAAAATTATAAGTGGTGGCAACATAAGTATTGATGTAAAAAAAGGCATAGTTTTTAAAGGGGAAGAAGAATTAATACTTACAGCAAAGGAATTTAATCTTTTGTTATATTTCGCAGAAAATCCAAATTGCATATTAAGCAAAAATTTAATATTGCTTAAGGTATGGGGAAGTGATTTTTTAGGATACGAAAATAGTGTAATGGTTTATATAAGAAAACTTAGAGAAAAATTAGAGGAAGATCCTTCTAAACCAAAATTAATTAAGACTATTAAAGGTATGGGATATAAATTCTGTCCTAGTAATGAATAATGAGGAAGTAAAATTATGTTCAAAAAACAAAACAAGCACAGAATGAAATTTAAAATAATCAATATTTTTATAATATTTTTTGTGACTATTTTTATAGTTTTAAGTATAGTAAATATAGGTATGTTTAGTGCAATGGAAAAAAATAATTTTGACATAACTATGTCACCAGAAAAATTTACTTTGAACTTTAAAGAAAATATAAATTTGAAAAATGATTCAATAAATGTTTCAAACAAAGGGCTAATAGCGTTGAAAAATAACAGTGCTTGGATTCAAATAGTGGATGAAAATTTAAAAGAGGTATACTCTCTTTATAAACCTGTAAAAATACCAACTAAATATTCCACATTTGAACTCATACATGCTAATAAGTATGATATAGAAGGGGACACTGTGTTTATTTCTAAGATAAGTTATAAAAATAATACATATTTGTATTTAATAGGATTTTCCATAAATAATGTAGCAAAACATACTTTAGTTTATAAACCCTATTTTTATATTAACATATTAAAACATATAGGTTTTATATTTGCAATTGATGTTATTGTTATAGTTTTGCTATCTTATTTAATTTTAGCAGAAAAATTTGCAAATCCTATTAACGAAATAATTAAAGGTATAAGGGATTTATCTTTAGGAAATTATAACAAAACATATAAACCAAAAGGAATTTATAAACAAGTTTTTGTGGATTTGAATAATTTAGGCAATATTTTAAATAAAACCAGGGAAGATAGGAAAGAGCTTGAAAACATGAGAAACCAGTGGATTTATTCTATTTCGCATGATTTGAAAACCCCACTTGCTTCAATAAAAGGTTTTGCTGAAATTATGAAGGATCCAGATTATAATTTTACAGGTGAAGAGGTAAAAGAATACTCTGTTATAATATGGAATAAATCTTTGTATATTCAAAGTTTAATTGAAGATTTAAATTTAACAAACAAATTGAAAAATAAACTCATACCTTTAAAATTGACAAAGGTAAATTTAAAAAAATTTATACAAGAAATAATTGGAGAAATACTAAATGATCCTGTTTTTAAAAATAGAAATATCATTTTTAAAGACACTGATAAAATATATGCTGATATAGATTTTAACCTTATGAAAAGAGCCATTACAAATTTAGTTATAAATTCATTAAAATATAATGATTATAATGTAATAGTAGAAATACATGTTTACAAAACTGATAGTATAAATATAGTTATAGAGGACAATGGAAAAGGAATAAATGAAAATGACTTAAAACACATTTTTGACAGATATTATAGAGGAACTAATACTTCCAGTGTAGAAGGGTCAGGACTTGGAATGGCAATAGCAAAACAGGTGGTTAATGCTCATGGAGGAGAAATAGTTATAGAAAGTAAAATTAATCAGGGAACTAAAATAACTATTAGGATTGAGCAAGATGAAATTTTAAAGATTATGTAACTTAGGTATAAGTTCATTTTTATCATTTTAAATGTATATTAATTTTGGAAAGTATCAATGAAAAAGGAGTGGAAAACATGATTATGAATATAATAGCTTTTGCTTTAATTGGTATTGCTGCTGGAATATTAAGCGGATTATTTGGTATAGGGGGTGGCATTGTAATAATACCAGCATTGATGTTTTTTATGGGCTTTACACAATTAAAGGCACAAGGAACATCTCTTGCCATTATGCTTCCTCCTGTAGGTATTTTAGCATTTTTGACATACTATAAAAAGGGTAATGTAAATATAGTAGCTGGTATATCAATATGCATAGCTATGTTCATTGGTGCTAAATTTGGTGCTCAAATGGCAAATAATATCCCAATCAATATTATGAAAAAAAGTTTTGCCATATTTACTATATTAGTTGGAGTGAAGATGCTTTTTGGAAAGTAATATTTTAACATCAAAAATATGAATGAAAACATATGAAAAATGAAGTTATCTAAAATAGGATTTAGCTTCATTTTTTATTATGCATATTAATAAAGATAACTTGACAAAAATGCATAACTTAGTTTTCATATAATAAACGAGTATTTATATGAATCTAAATATAAGTTATAATGTATAAGGATATAGTCCTAAAAACAGTAATTTGTATATAAGTTAAGTAAAAAAAATTAAATTAGAGGGATGAAAATGAGCGACAGTATTTCAAAGAATGTTATTGAACAAGCCAATAATTTTATAGAATCAAAATTTGGAATATATTTTCCAGAAAAGAGAACTAAAGATTTTTTAAGAGCATTATCTAATGCTGCAAAACAAAAGAATGTTAAAATTGAGGAGTATATTTACGATATGGTTTCAAATAAACTTTCTCATAAGGAACTTGAAGATTTAGTAATCTGCATTACTATTGGAGAAACTTATTTTTTTAGAGATAAAAAATTATTCCAAATAGTTAGAGAAAAAATACTACAAAATATAATCATTAGTAGAAAAAATACCAGCAAAACCTTGAAAATTTGGAGCGCTGGATGTTCTACAGGAGAGGAAGCTTATTCAATAGCTATTTTAATTAAAGAACTTATTCCTGATTATGAAGATTGGAATATAAAAATTATCGCTACAGACATAAATGAAAATTTTTTAAATAGGGCTAAAAATGGAATTTATGGTGAGTGGTCCTTCAGAGGATTAAATGAAAGCTTTAAAAAAAAGTATTTTGATAGAATCAACAATAATCAATACAAAATCAAAGATTCCATTTCAAAACTTGTAGAATTTCATAATTTAAATTTAGTAAGTGATATTTATTTATTAAATAATAAAATTATAAATAACATTGATATTATATTTTGTAGAAATGTTCTTATATATTTTAATAAATATAGAGCACAAAAAATAATTAATCATTTTTATAAATCGCTTATAAATGAAGGTTGGTTAATTGTAGCGCCTGCTGAAAATTTATATATTAATAGTACATGCTTTATTCCTGTAAATATTAATGATACATTTTTATATAATAAAAATACTAGTATAGATAAAGTTGAAAAAGTTATCTATAAAAAGGATATATTAGAAAATTCTTTAATAGAACAAGAAATTAACAAGTATGGTACATTGAAAAATGATTTAAGATTAATTTCAAAAAACACAAGTATACCCTTAAAAACTCCTGAAAAAGAAACCAAAATAAGTATAAAAAAACTTAAAAACTTATGTCAATGCCTTGCCAATGAGGGAAAACTTCATGAAGCACTTGAATGTTGCAAAAAAATTATTTGTGAAGAAAAAACAAATCCAACAAATTATTATCTTCTAGCAAGTATTCAAGAGGAACAAGGAAATATTGTTGAAGCTATAATATCATTGAAAAGAGCTATTTATTTGGATTCGGATTTTATCATGGCATATTTTAACCTTGGAAATTTAAACCTGAAGCAGCAAAAACTTAAAGAAGCTTTTAAAAATTTTAAAATTTCTCTTATATTACTTGGAAATTTTAATGAAGAAGATATAGTTCCGCATTCAGGAGAAACTACAGTAGGAATGCTTAAACAGGTAATTGAGAATGTAAATTGTATAGGAGATTTATATGGAAAAATGTAATGGAAATAAGGAAAATGCTAATATAGAAGTAATTCAATTTTTATTAAACAATGGCAAAAATAATGAAAAATATGCTATTGAGATTTTATATGTAGATGAAATATGTTCATTAAAAAACATTGCGAAACTTCCTTGTACTCCTAATTTTGTCATAGGTATAATGAATTTTAGAGGAAAGATAATATCTACAATAGACATTAGAAATTTTTTAGGATTTACTTCAAAAGCAATAGATTGTGGTGATGTTAAAAATGTAATAGTTGTAAAATTTAATGGTATAGAGGTTGGAATAGCAGCAGATCGTATTTTAGGTTGTAGTAAAATTCCTCTACTAGAAATACAAAAAGATGTTTTAGCTATGATAAATACAAAAAAAGAGTATTTTAGAGGTATAACGAAAGAGAAAAGTGTTATTTTACATATTAAAAATATAATGTTGGATGAAAAAATTATTGTCGATGAGAAAGTTATTTAACAATTTTAAGGAGGAAGACATAGAACATGAAAAAACTTAATTTATTTAAGGGGTTAAGAGGTAAGCTTATTATATATTTTTTAATTATAGCTATAGTACCAGCATCTATTATAGCAGGACTTAATTATAATAATTCAAAAAAATCCCTTCAGCAAGAAGCTGTTGATCAACTTACTCTTTTAAGAAATACAAAGAGAAATGACATAGAAGAATATTTTAAATCTGGTAAAAGTAGAATTTCATATATGGCACAGGAGCCAACAGTTATAGAGGCTATGGAAAAATTCTCAGAGACACCTATTAACAGTAGTGGCTACAGTGGTGTATATGATAAATATAATGCTACATTTACTAATTTTACAAACAAAATGGAAAAGGGAGATATACTATTAGCAGATTCTAAAACGGGCAATGTTTTGTATTCAACTTTAAAAGAACAAGACTATGGAGCTAATCTTTTAACAGATACATATAAAAATACAAGTGTTAGCAAGGCGTTTCAAGGTTGTAAAAGTACTAATAATAAAGATTTTACAATAATTACAGATTATGAATTTTATGCTCCTTCTAATAATAAACCTGTTGCTTGTATAGCAGCGCCAATTTTTAAAGGAGATGAAAAAATTGGAGTTCTTATTTTTAAATTAGGAACGGAAAAAATAAACCAAATAACATCTAATAATAATGATTGGCAATCTTTGAATCTTGGGAAAAGTGGAGAGGTACTATTAATTGGAGAGGATTATAAACTTAGAAACAATACAAGGTTTTTAAATGATGAAACGGATGAAAAAGTAAAAGAAGCAAAATCTACTATACTTTTAAAAGAAATAAAAACTGAAGGAGCAGAAGAAGCATTATCAGGAAAAACAAATGTTGGCACTTATTTTGATTATCATAATAATAAATCTATTATTGCATATACTCAATTAAATATTGATAATTTCAAATGGGGTTTAACAGTAAAAATAGATCAAAGTGAGGCATTTCAACCAATAAATAAATTAAAAAACTTAATGCTAGTTGTTTTGATAGCTGCAGCGCTAATAATAATAGTGATTTCTTTTATTATATCGTCAAACATTGCAGCGCCAATGATAAAAATGTCGAAAATTGCATATCAAGTTTCAAAGGGTGATTTAACTGTTGAAATGCCAAAAGAAAAACGTTCAGATGAAATAGGAACATTAATGGAGTCGTTATCTAATATGATTGAACATCTTAGAGAACAGACAAAAGAAATTATAAATGTTGTAAATGTGCTTGCAGCTTCTGTAAGTGAAATTACAGTTTCGCTTACTCAAGTAACTTCAGGAGCAGCGCAAACTTCTTCTGCAGTCAGTGAAACGACATCAACAGTGGAAGAGGTAAAGCAAACTGTGCATATATCCAGTGAAAAAACAAAAAATGTTTCAAACACTGCAAAACAATCTCTTGAAATATCAGAATCAGGTGGTAAGTCAACGGAAGAAACTATAGAAGGAATGAATGTGATTAATAGTCAAATGCAGGCAATTGCAGAGAGTATTATGGCTCTAAGTGAACAAAGTCAAAATATTGGTGAGCTTATAGAAAGTGTGGAGAATATTTCAGAACAGTCTAATATTCTTGCGGTAAATGCTTCAATAGAAGCAGCTAAAGCAGGTGAACACGGAAAAGGATTCTCTATAGTAGCACAGGAAATTAGAAATTTATCAGATCAATCCAAGCAAGGAACAAGACATGTAAGAAATATATTAAAAGATATACAAAAAGCTACAAATACAGCTGTAATGACCACAGAAAAAGGAATAAAACTTGTTGAAACAGGAATGAGTAAAGCTTATGAAGCAGGCAATGCTATAGAAAGGCTTATGGAAAATATAACTATTTCAGCTCAAGCAGCAATTCAAATAGAAGCTTCTAGTCAGCAGCAATTGATAGGAATGGATCAAGTGGCAATAGCCATGGAAGGAATAAATGAAGCAAGTATTCAAAATGTAGATAGTATGAAACAATTGGAAGAAGCAACGAACAATCTTCAAGAAATGGGAGAGAGGCTTAAGCAGTTAATTGAAAAATATAAAGTTTAAGGAAAGAGAGGATGAAAATGAATACAAATGATGCTGAATTTTTAGAAAAGCTTCTTTCTACCTTTAAAGTAGAGGCTCATGATCATTTAAGGACCATTTCATTATCTCTAGTAGAATTAGAAAAATCCACGGATAAGGGGAAAAAATCAATTATTGAAACCATACACAGGGAGTTTCATAGTTTAAAGGGTGCAGCAAGAGCAGTAAATATTGAAGAAATTGAAACCATATGTCATGAAATTGAAAGTATATTTTCTGATGTAAAAAAAGAAATATTAACTTTAAATGAAGAAATGTTTGATGTATTTAATGAAGCTGTGGATATTATGGAAGAAATTATTTCTTTGCATAATTATAATAAAGATATTTCTAAAATAATTAGGAAAATAGAAAAAATAAAATTAATAAAACCCTTAGAAAAGAATTTACTAAAAAAAGATAATATAGCAATAAAAAAAGATATAGAAACAAAAATTGAATCATCTATTAAGCCTAAAGTAGAGGTAAGTTTAAAAGAAGAAAGTGACAAACCTGTAAAAAATTTTGAAGACAAACTTCCTGATGTTATTAGAGTTTCTAAAGATAAATTAGATTCTTTATTGATTCAAGGAGAAGAAATGCTTTATGTAAAGCTTTCAGCTAATGAAAGGGCAAAAGAAGTTAGAGCTATTAAAGAATTACTAAATTTGTGGAAAAAAGAAAAGGATTATAACTATATAAAAATGCTGGAAGACAGTATAGACAATTTGATGAAATCATCTCAAAATGATGAAAGCATTATAGAAACTATGATGGATAAATTTATGGAAAACATAAAAGATATAATGCTACTCCCCTTTTCTTATATATTAGAGATGTTTCCTAAGATGATAAGGGATCTATCTAGGAAAATGGATAAGGAAATACAATTTGTAAGTGAAGGAACAAAAATAGAAATTGATAGGCGTATTCTTGAAGAAATTAAAGATTCATTTATGCATATAATTAGAAACTGTATAGATCATGGTATAGAAAAACCACTAGAAAGAGAAAAATTGAAAAAAAAACCAAGAGGAACCATAAGATTAAACATTACACAAATAAGCAGTGATAAGGTGAAAATTCAGATTTCAGATGATGGTGCAGGGATTAATATTAATAAAGTTAAAGAAAAAGCTCTTAAAAATCATATTTTAACACAATCAGAAACTAAAAATATTGATGCTGAAAATGCAAAGAAGCTCATTTTTAAATCGGGAATTTCTACTAGTGATATAATTACGGATATATCAGGAAGGGGATTAGGACTTGCTATTGTACATGAAAAAGTACAAAATCTTGAGGGTACTATAAATATAGAAACTGAAATTGGAAAGGGAACTACATTTAATATAATACTTCCAATAACTATTTCTACAAATAGAGGAATAATTGTAAAGGTATCAAAGCAAGATTTTGTTATACCAACAGGTAAGGTAGAAAAAGTTATTAGAATTAAAAAGGATAAAATAGAAGTAATAGAAGATAGGCCTGTGATAATATCAGAAGGGTGCATTATTCCTGTTTTCAATCTTAAAGATATATTAGAAATTCAAGATAAGAAAACAGAAAAGCTTTCTAGTGATATTATTCCGATTTTAATAATTAATTTTATGGGGCAAAGAATAGCTTTAAAAGTTGATGAAATAATAGCAGAACAGGAGGTACTTGTAAAAAGGTTTAATAAACAACTGAAAAGAGTTAAAAATATTTCAGGAGCAACTATTTTAGGTTCTGGAAAGGTAGTTCCTATATTAGATGTTCAGGATTTAATAAAATCTTCTCTTAAACAAAAAGGCAATCATTTAAAAGTTCAAATAACCAAACAAGAAAAGAAAGTTGAAAAAAAATCTATAATTGTAGTAGATGATTCAATTACATCTAGGACTCTTTTAAAAAATATTTTAGAAAATTACGGATACATAGTAAAAACTGCAGTAGATGGTCTTCAAGGGTGGAAATTATTAAAAACTGAAAAGTTTAATCTTGTAGTAACAGATGTGGAAATGCCTGTGATGGATGGATTTGAATTAACTAGGAAAATTAGAGGTGATAATGAGATGTTAGACATGCCTGTTATACTAGTAACTTCACTGGAATCAAAGGAGGATAAGGAAATGGGGATAGACGTTGGAGCCAGTGCTTATATTGTAAAAAGCGATTTTAAGCAAAGTAGTTTATTGGAGACTATAAAAAGGTTAATATAAAAGATGTTTAACTTAAATAAGTATCAATTAGTGAATAATAAAGCTTTGTATAGAAACAGGAGATAAAAAATGATTAAAGTACTTGTAGTTGATGATTCACTTATTATCCAACAATTAATAGCGGACATGCTAAATTCTGATAAAGATATAAAAGTAATAGGTGTAGTTAGTAGTGGGGAAAGTGCAATTAGATTTATAGATAAAAATAAACCTGACATTATAACTATGGATATAATTATGCCAGGAATGGGCGGATTTGAAGCAATTAAGAGAATAATGGAAATAAATCCTGTACCTATTATAGTAATAACAGGACTATCTAATAGTGAAAATATAAATAAAACTTTTCAGGCTATGGAGGCAGGAGCGGTTTCGGTTATAGAAAAGCCTTTGGGAATAAAAAGTGATAATTTTGAAGAAATATCACAAAATGTTATTGAAATGGTTAAATTAATGTCAGAAATAAAGGTAGTGAAACGTAAAGCAAATTATAATAGAGTTAAGCCCAAATTTTCTAGTCAATTTAAAAATACTTTTAGAAATGTAAAATTAGTAGTTATAGGGGTATCTACAGGAGGACCTCCTGTGCTGCAAACTATATTTTCAAAGCTACCTGAAAACATTAAAATTCCTATACTTGTTGTACAACATATAGTACCTGGATTTATAAATGGTCTTATAGATTGGCTTTCTAAAGTTACAAAATATCCTATACATATAGCTGAACAGGGAGAAAAAGCATTGCCAGGTCATATCTATTTTGCACCAGATGGATTTCATATGGAAATCAAACCTAATAACAAAATTTTCTTGAGTAATGCAGAGAAAGAAAATGGACTAAAGCCTTCAGTTTCTCATTTATTTAGATCTGCTGCAAATTATTATGGAAAAGATGTTATGGGAATTCTTCTCACAGGGATGGGAAAAGATGGAGCTGAAGAATTAAAGTTGTTAAAAGATAAAGGAGCACTTACTATAGTGCAGGACAAAGAAAGTTCTGTGGTTTACGGTATGCCTGGAGAAGCTGTAAAGATTGGTGCGGAAACATACATTCTTTCACCTGAGAAAATTGTAGAATTATTAAAAAAAATACTAGACTAAATAGAAGGAGGATAAATCTGGTGATGAATAAAAATGTAGAAATTTTAGTTGTTGAGGATAGTTTAACACAAGCAGAACAACTTAGGCTTATTCTTGAAAAAGAGAATTATAAAGTAAAAATTGCAAAGAATGGTATCGAAGCTTTAGAATGTATTGATAAATTTATACCCGACTTAGTAGTAACTGATATTCTTATGCCTGGAATGGATGGATATGAGTTGTGTGAAAAAATAAAATCAGACGACAAATTAAAGGAGATTCCAGTAATTTTACTTACATCACTTTCAGATCCTATCGATGTTATAAAAGGTCTTAGAGTTAAAGCAGATAATTTTATAACAAAACCATATGAAGAGGAGTTTCTTATTTCAAGAATTCAACATATGCTAATTAATATGGAACTTAGAAAAAATAAAGTAAGTGAAATTGGCATTGAAGTATTTTTTGAAGGGGAAAAATATTTTATTAATTCAGAGAGAATACAAATAATAGACCTACTGCTTTCTACATTTGAGAACGCTGTACAAAAGACTAAGGAACTAGAGGATACAAATAATAAACTTAAAAAAGCATTTAAAACTATAAGAAAACTTGAAAAAAATTATAGAGCAATTCTTGAGAGTAGTAAAAATGCTTTAGTGGTAATTAATTATAATAAAGAGATACTTTATTTAAATCCAGCATCAAAAAAACTATTTGGCGAAAATTATAAGGAATTAATATTGGATATTTTAAATTTTGAGGAAATAGAAGATAGTAACAAAGAGCTTACAATAAGTTATCCAGATGGAGGCGAAATTATTGCAAGCATGTGTATTTCAGAAACAGACTGGGAAGGTAAAGAAGCTTATCTTTTATCTATTAGGGATGTAACTGAAGAAGTATGTTTACGTGAGCAATTTAAAATTCAATCTCTTACAGATGAACTTACAGAATTATATAATAGAAGAGGTTTTTTAAATTTAGTTGAACATAAAATTAAGGCTGCAAAGCTTAATAAAAAAGGTATGACCTTATTTTTTATTGATATTGATGGTATGAAAAATATTAATGACAAATTGTCTCACAATTATGGAGATCGTGCGATAGTAGGCGCTTCGACTATTTTAAAACAGACTTTTAGTGAAAATGATGTTGTGGCAAGAATAGGAGGAGATGAATTTGCAGTTTTAGCCATAGAAGCACGTGAAAGTGATGTTAAAAAACTTATAGATAAGCTTTTAGAAAAACAAAAAGAATTTAATGAAAATAATGGATATTCTTTTGACATATCTATGAGTGTAGGGGCTGCATCTTTTAATGCAGAAAATCCAATAAATATTAATGAATTAATGGAAAAGGCAGATAAACTAATGTATGAAGATAAGAAAAATAAACATGTGCATCGACATTAAAATACTTTTAAAAAGTATTTTAATGTTATACTATGAGCTATATAAATTTCATTTCTAAATAACTAAGTTAGTAGCAAATGAAATTTATATAGTTCTTATACTATGCTGTAATTTATTCGATACGCAAAAAAATAGAAATTATGAATTAAAATTAAGATTTTTTTAAGAATTTAGTAATAAGTCTGCCACATAATGATGATATAGTATAGGTAAGGAAATTTTAAATCAATCTATCAAATAGTTTTAAATACCTCTTATTATATTAATAATTACGTTTTAATAATATGTTCATTGTTTATTAATAATTTGTTTATTCTTAGCAATTATAATATAATGTGTAAAGTGAAATTTTTTGGAAAAAATTTTATAAATATTTGTAGGGTGGATTTGAATATGAATGTTATAGATGTACTGAATGAAATAAATAAAACCAGTGAAGAAATTAAAGATAAAATAGCTCCTGTGGAAGTACTTAAAAAATTCAATGGTGGAAGATCTGGAGCAGGAGTATACATGGTGGAATATGGTGCTGATAATAAAGTTGGAATTTTAAAAATAACTAGCAGTAATGAAGCAGAAGTATTTCATAAAGCGTATAAATTGGCTTTGGAGAATAACATGCATAAGTATATTGCTAAACTTATAACTAGTTATGAAATACAAAGCAAAAGTGAATCTACTTTATATGTGAATTTATATGATTTAGCTGGCGATGATATATATAAAAGTGAAACCTTTCTAGATAAAGTAATCAATGAAGATGAACTTAAGGATAATATAGTATCTAAGATAACTAAGTTCCTGTTCACTTGGAATAAAGAACATGTAAAAAAATATATGTCTCCTAGTGACATAGTTAAAAATGAACTTTCTTATAGATACATGGATAACAAATATGTGAAAGCATTTGAAGACATAGGAGTAGATAAATATACAAAATGGATATCTTTAGATGGAACAGATGTTATGCTGCCTAATCCTTATTATTATTTTAACAGCAGAAATGTTTGGAATGGTTTAAAGGTAATTTGTCTTACTTCTTATGCCCATGGAGATTTTCAAGGAGACAATATTATAATAACTGAAAACAAACCTATTATAATAGATTTTTGTGATTTGATTAAGGATTGCAATGTTTTTCATGATCTAAGATATTTAGAATCAATTACTTTAGGAGATTGTTTAGAAATTGATAAAGAATCTAATAGAGAGTTGTGGAGCAAAGTATGTGAGAATTTAAGCCAGGGATTAACAGAAGTAGAGATTCCTCAAGGAAGAGGGATGAGTCTTCTAAGACAACTTATATCTAAGCTTAGAGCAAATCTTAAATTAGTTGTTTCGGACAGTCGTAATAGCTTATATAATCCATCATTTTATTTAGCAGGAATGGCATCTGGGCTAATCAATATGAGAAAATATGTGGATGTGAACAAAAAAAAGGCTGCTTTTGTATATTCGGCTTATAATTTAAAAATGTTTCTTAAAGATGAAGCAGTTAATATGTATAATCCAAAATTAGATTCCTGTATGGTTTTTAATTGGAAATGTGACAATATGGAAAATGCGTTTGTAACTTTAAAGCCAATAAGTTCAAAAACAAATAAAAAGGTTGTAGGTAGTGATAAAGTGGTAAGTTTAACTTAAGTGATATTTTTTAGACATAGATCGTTTATATATAGTTATATATAGTTAAATAGAGGTGATGAAATATGGAAACCGAAAAAGAGCAAGAAATTCAGGAATTAGTTGAGGAAATAGAAATAATACTTTCAATTAAAGATGACATTTCTAAAGAAGAAATAGAAAATTTTCAAAGTAAATTTTCGCTGCTATCAGAACAGGATATAAGAAAAAAAATATGGGAAATCACTAAAAATGATATGTACATAACTGAAATGCAGCATAAAGATGAAAAACAAAGTAATGATGAAATTTATATTGAAAAAAAAGAAGAAACTAGTCCAGTGAATTTAGAATCTGAGCATAAGAAAATTAATAATGAAGAGTCTCAAAGTGAAGAAATAAAGTTAAATGATAAGGATATAAAAGTTGAGCTTGAAGAAGCTGAAAATCATAATTTTCAAATTGAAACTTATGATGATGAAAATGTTATTCAGCAAAGCAAGACAATGAATGAAATTATAGATGAAACAAATATACCTGAAGTTTCCTTTGTAAAAGCGGAAATAAAATATGGTCAGCTTTCGCTAGAATGGGGATGGAATGAGAGAATAGATAAGGTTTTAATATGCTATAGAATGGATAAATTTCCAACGGGACCGAAGGATGGAGCTGCATTTCAGCTTGTAGTCACAAAAGAAGATAATAGTGAAACAGGAAGCTACATAATTAATAAAGTAAATGAGGGAAATTACTATTTTGCCATTTATGTTATAGCAAATTGTAATGAAAAGAACTTTTTTTCTAAAGCTCAAAGAAGACTTGTAACAAATAAAGAACCCTCAGAAATATTTTATGAAATGAAAGTGAAAAAAAATATTTTAGGTAAGGTTAAAAATGTAGAAATTGTATTAAGTACTGATGAAAAGGAAATAAATTTACCGCAGCTTGTTTTAATTGGGAAATTTGGAAACATACCAATCCAAAAATCAGATGGAGAATCTATATTAAACATTGATTATGATGTAGTTACAAATGATGATTTAATAAGTTTCCAGATACCTATTGAAAATTTAACTAAAAATATGTATGTGAAGCTATTTTTTGTAGATGACAGCAATAGCAAACTATATAGAATAATATCACCTTCAAAAGAAAATTTGCATTTTAAGTAAAATAGTAAGAGGAGATTAGTAAAATGAAGTTAAATTTTAAAAAGAAAGATGAATATATATGTCCCTATTGTTTCTCAAAACATGACTTAAATGATGTAGAATTTATATGTAAAAATGAAATGCAGGAATGTAAAAATGCTAAAGAAGGACTATTTCTTAAGTTGAAAAATGAAGATGGAAAAAATGAAATGCCAGAGCATATGTTTTGTAATGAATGTGGCGAAATTACAAATACAAAGGTATGTCCAACTTGTCATATGGAGCTGCCTTATACCATAGGAAATTACGATGATTTAATATTTGCAGTAATAGGTGCAAAGGAAGCAGGAAAAAGTCATTATATTGCAGTGCTTATAGATAAAATAATGAATGAAATAGGGTCGGCTTTTAACTGTAGTCTTCAAGCAATGAATGATTCTACTATAACAAGATATAGAAACGATTTTTATAATTCTGTTTTTAAGAAAAATGAAATAATAAGTGTAACTCGATCTGCTAAGACAGATTCTTCTGTAAAAACTCCTCTTATCTATAGCTTAAGCTTTCGGGAAGAAGGTTTTTTTGGTAAGTTTTTAAAAAGCAATAAAAAAACCAATGTAGTTACTATTGCTTTTTTTGATACAGCAGGTGAAGATTTGGACTCAGAAGATACTATGAAAACTGTAAATAGATACATATATAATTCTTCAGGAATTATATTTCTTCTTGATCCTTTGCAGCTGGAAAAAGTGAGAGAAAATCTTCCAAAAGACACTCATCTTCCAGAGCAAAATACAGAAATAGAAGATTTGCTTTCAAGAACAGGAAACCTTATAAGGAAAGCTAATGGTATAAGAATGGATAAATTAATAGATATACCTGTAGCTGTAGCTTTTTCTAAAATAGATGCAGTAGAATCCTTAATAGATCCTTCTAGCTGTATAAATTATTCAGGAAAACATATAAAGGAAGGATATTTTGATTTATCAGATTTTGAAGATGTAAATGGAACTATGGAAGCATTAGTGAGAAATTGGGGTGGAGAAAATTTTGCTAATCAATTAAGTTCTAATTTTAAAGATTATGCTTATTTTGGAGTAACAGCACTGGGGTGTAATCCAGAAATGGATAAAATAACAAAGTTAAGACCGCATAGAGTGGAAGATCCGTTCCTATGGTTACTATACAAATACAAATTAATAAAGGGAGAAAAAAGGAAGTGATTTAGCTTTGAAAATTCAACAACTTTTATATACTTCCTGTAAAAAAGGACTTTCTTCTGGAGCTGGATTTCAAACTTATTCTATGTCCAAAGGTATTACTGAAGAAGAAAGAAGGGAAATAGAAACTTATTGTGTTTATATACCACCAGATAATCTTCCAACGCAACCTACAAAAGAAGAAATAGAATTATTGTTTCCTATAGTTTTTTCATATTTTATATTGAAGAACGGTAAATATTGCATTTGCCAAGGAAAGTACATAGGAAAAGACTATTCAGGAAGATACGGGAATTACATTTGCCATGTACTTGTGTTTGACGCAGATTATGATTTTTATCCTATAGAGCTTTATAAATCAATGAGCTTTAGAGAGGCTTTAACATTGGAAGAAGAAAATACTTCCACTATAAACTATCTTCCAGAATTAGAAGGAGTACATTTGGGAAATGTTATACATTTTGAAAGCATAAGTAAATATTTAAAAGAAACTGCAGCTGGGAAAAAAAATAAAAATTTTAGAGAGTTAATGCAGTGTATTGTAGATTTTAATAATAGTGGTAAAAAAATAGTGTTTTGTGATCATAAAGAGAGTATACCTTATTTAATAGGAGCGCTAGAAATGGCACTGCCTAAAAAACTTTCAAAGCAATTTACTTTTACAACTTATACGTACAGTCCTGAGGATGTGAACTATGTAGTATGTGCTGTAGATAATAAGGGAAGTAAATTTAACTTTAAGATTTCTCAAAACTCCTATAAGTATAATGCTTTTGATTTTTTAGATAATGAAAATAGAAATGTAAAACTTAATAGTAGTTTCACAAAGTTAGCAGAAATAGGATTTACAGTATCAAAAGAAGTATTTTTGCCCTTCATAGATTTCATTACTCAATTTGAATATAATAAATTAGACCAAGATATAGATGATTGTTTATGCTTATACAATATGGTTAAGAAAGGAATTGCAAAATCGGATACAGATAGCGTTAAAAGGGCAGTGAATTTTGCAATTAATTATAAGTCTATAGAAGCATATAAACAGCTATTTCATGAACTTCAGCCTAATTTAGAAAAAATAAGCACAGAGGTAGATATTGAACTTACGGAAATAATAACAAAATTTCTATTTAAAATGGGAAGAGAAACAGGATGTAAAGATCACATAAAAATTGCCTATGACTTTTTCTTTAATTCCATACATTATCTTGTTATGGATGCAGAAGAGGTTGATATAGATAAAGTAATGAATTTATATAAAAAGATAAAAAGCTTAAATACTAAAGAGTTTGTTGAAAAGTCTTTAGAAAAAGCTAGAATAAAAGAGCTTACAACTTATATTCAAGGTGCTAAGGTGAGGCACGCAAAATTTTATTTCCAGGTAATAATATGTGATACAAGGACTTTTAATGAAAATTGCGAGGAAAATGATTATTTTAAATTGTTTACTACGCAGCAGGAAAATAATAAAATTATAACCATATTTTTGTATACGTGTTTAGATATATTAATAAAGTCTCCAGAGTATATAAAAGATGTTTTACAATTTTTTAAGATGGATTATGAATATTGTACTAAAATAATACTTGCAATTTATTACAAATGCATAGATAAAAATAATATTTTAAAAGAGGTTTTAATAGAATTTATTGTAAATGAAGGAAAAGAAAAAAAGGCTTGGAAAGACAAAATGTATTTTTCTATAAGTGAAGAAAATGGTGGAAATAATCTTTTACTTAGCATATATCAATTTCAATTAAGTAAAAATTGCAGTGGAGAAGAATTCTTTATAAATTATTGTAATGAAGTTTTTAGCGTGTTTAAAAATTACAGAAAAGAAAAGTTTAAAGAAACACTTAACTTATATTTAAATTACTGTAAGAATGAAGACATATATAGTGATGACATAAGTTTAAAAGAGTATGAAGAAATATTAAATTACATAATAGATAATTCATTAGGAAAACACATGGATAAGCTTACTTTGAAAAAATTACTGACAATGTTTGAAAATAAAATTCACAGCGAAGATGCAAAAATAGAAGATTATATTGTTGAAAAAGTATTTAATATGAAAAAAGAATATAAAATTAAAACTTCTTGTAGTGTAATAGAACTTTTATACACAGGAAAAAAACTAGAACAGTATGGATTTAAAATGGCACATAAAGTTCTGCAAAATCTTAAATGCAATTTTAAAGAAATGGATGAATACCAATATAAAAAGTATTTAGAATGGTTTTTGCCTAATATATGTGTGTATCTTAAAGAAGATGTGGATTATGGAAAAGTGAAAAAAGCTTTGTACTTTGCTGAGTATGGAGATACTTATTTTCAGCAGTATATAAAGGTACTTAAAGAAATTGTTTTAGGTAAAAAATATAAAGTTTTATTAAAAGAGTGTAATGTAGAAGCGGATGAAGTGCTTTTGGATTTTATTATATTTACATTAAAAAATAGTAGTATAGAAGAAACTAAGGGAGAATTCTTTATTGAAGGAATTATAGATATATTAAGAGAAGCATCTGAAAAGAAGATAAAGATTTACAATAATTATGTTAATGAAAAAACAAAAAATTGCAGAAACAAGGAAGAAATTAGAATTCAATGGAGACATATTATAAAAATAGCATCAGGTATGGAAAAAGGAACTCTTTTAAAAATAAAAAATTTCTTTGATTAATGCAGAACTTTAGGTTACAAGGTAGGAGATGGTGTTTTGGAGGATACAGGTGGAGTATTTGGAACAATAGCTAGAGCCTTAGCTTCCCTAATAGGTTTTTTTATAGGAATAATAGAAGGAATTATTAAGTGTAGTTACAGCTATTTTAAAGGAATGAAATATGGATCATATAATAAGTATTCACTAAAAGCTAAAGAAGAATTTGATGAACCAGCAAAAGAAAATTACTTTTTTTATAAACAATATGAAGATTTAAAAAATGCTTATTATAGTGCAGCAGCTATAAATAAAGGCAATATTTTAGTATATAAAAAACTAGGAGTAGAAAAAAAGTCTATACCAGGAAGGTTTAAAAGTGCACAAGCTTCCATATATGTGTTTGGAAATGTTTTTGCTGGAATCTGTTTTTTTATACATTTTATTATTATTACTATTATAAGTATTCCTATTTACAGTTTATATTTGATTATAATAACTGGAGAAAAAATAAAATCTAGGAAAGAAAAAAAGGGGAGTATTTGTACAAATTGCTATAGTAAGTTTAATATACCTTATTACATATGTCCTAGCTGTGGACAAATTCATAAAAATTTGGTTCCAGGACCTTATGGAATTTTAAAAAGGAAATGTAATTGTAAAAAGCTAATTCCTACTACTAATATGGGCGGGCGATATAAGCTTTCAGCAAAGTGTCCAATATGTTTTAAGGAAGTTGAGAACAGTGAGGTTCCTTCGGTGTGTATATCTGTTATAGGTGGAGAAGCTGTTGGAAAAACTTCTTTTATTCATACTTCTTTGAATTCTTTAATAGGTGAAGTTTCCAAGAATATAAGTTTTAATAAAATAGAGTCCACAGATGAATGTAAATCACTTTATAAGGTTTTTATAAAGTCACAAAGTTCTCAAAGTGATAAATTATTGTATTTATATGATATTAAAGGAGAAAATTTTAATAGTATAAATAGCATAATTAGGCAAAAATATTATAAGTATGTAGATGGATTGATTTTTGTTATAGATCCATTGTCTATAGATGGAGTAGTAAATGGTAATTTCATAAAAAATCAAAATATAAACAAGAGTATAAATATAAATGATTTGCTAGATCGATTTATAATAAGCTTAAAAAAACTTAGAGAAATTGAAGTAGATAAAATAATAAATATACCTATAGCTGTAGTAATTAATAAAATGGATATTATAGATTATGATGGGATTGCTGTAGATTTTTTAAAAGCAGTGGGAGAAGAAAAAATAGTAAGAAAGATTCAATATAATTTTTCAAATTACGAATTCTTTTTTACAACAAATTTAAATTCTAGTTCTAATGAAAAAGAATCAGAAAAAGCATTAAAATGGATTTTAGATAAAGCAAGTAATTAATTTTTGTAGTAAAATTAAACTAGATTTTGTAGTAAAATTAAATTAGAAAATGAAAATTTTTAGCAGATTTATATGTGTAAATTTATGTAAGGAGGAGTATAAGGTGATTAAAAAAATTAAATCCATTTTAGTCATAACTGTGATATTGGTTTTTCAACTAGGAAGTATTCCTTTAGTTAATGCACAGAATAATACACCTTCATCTAATTTAGATGTGGTGTTTGTTTTAGACTCTAGTGGTTCTATGAAAGAAAGTGACCCTGAAGAAATAAGGACAGAAGCTATAAAAATGTTTTTGGATATGTCTCAGGTTCAAGGAAATAAGGTTGGGCTTGTAGCTTATTCTGATAATGTAGTTAGAGAACATAACTTAGATACTATAAATTCAAGTGATGATAAAGAAAGAATAAAAAACATGGCGGTAAACATACCTTTTGGACAGAAAACTGATACAGGTGCTGGTATTTTAGAAGCAGCAAATTTAATGGATAGTGGTCACGATAAAAGTCATAAACCTATGATAATATTATTATCGGACGGTAAAAATGATCCTTTAAGAAAATCTGAGGATTCTTTAAAGGATTTAAAAACAGCTATAAGTACTTGTAAGGATAAAGGCTATCCTGTGTACACTATAGGACTGAATTATGATGGAAGTGTGGATAAAACTCAATTAGAAGAAATGTCTAGTGAAACAAAGGGTAAAAATTACATAACAAATACAGCATCAGATCTTCCTAAAATTCTTACGGACATATATGCAGATAATTCAAAATTGAAAGTTCAAGATGGAGGAACTGTTACTTCTAATGGTGAATATCAAGATTTAAAAGTTAAAATTCCTAATTCTAATGTACTGGAAGCTAATATATCCATGATTTCAGATTCAAAAGTAGAAGTTAAACTTTTAGATCCAAAGGGCAAAGAAGTTAACATACCATCTTCAAGTGCAGTTTTTACAACTTCGAAAAAATATTCAATGCTTAAACTTATAAAGCCAACAGAAGGTGAATGGACAGTTAAAGTTAAAGGAGCAAATGGAAGTGATATAAAAGTAAGTTATATTTTCAATTATGATTTGACTCTAGAAGCAAATTTTACTCCCAAAACTCCTAAAAATGGGGATAAGTTAAAGGTAGAAGCTTATTTTGCCAGTAATGTACAAAAAGTTTCAGACAAAGCACTTTATAATAACATGAAAGCAAAGCTTGTGGTAAAGGATATGAAGGGAAATTTAGTAAAGGAAATACCTTTAAATTATGAAGAAGAAGTTTTTAAGGGAGAGTACTCCATTCCAGACAAAGGGAAGTATGAACTTAAAGTAAGGGTAGATGGAAACAGTCTTTATAGAGAAAGCACTGCTTTAATAGTTGGAAATGAAGCTGGAAGTGCTGATGTAAAAACTGCAGGAAATTCAGCTTCTAAAACTAGTATTTTAAAAAAGCCAGCAGTTTTGGGTGGAATAGCAGTAGTTATAGCCGCTATTTTACTAGGCGGAGCATTCTTTTTAGTTAAAAAGAAACGTGTTCAAGGATTTGGGCGTGTAGAACTGAGCATTAGAGATGAAAACAGTGGTGAAATGTCACCTCCACAGTTTAGAAATTTAGATGGATATGTTGGAAGCTTTACTCTTTTTGAGATATTAGCTCTTAAACAAGAATTTGCAGAAACGGATGCTATAAAATTTCTATTTAGAAATGATGATGGTGTTGAAGTAATAAATAAATCAAAATGTGTTATTCAAAGATCAGGAAGAAAGATTGAAAATGATTCAAAGCTAACAATGTATAATGGAAATAAAATAACAGTAATTTTAAATAATGTATCAAAGAGTATAGTTATAGAATTTCGTTCTAAGTAAACTATAAAATATGGAGGAGTTTAATTATGAATACTAGAATTAGAGAGCATCTTCAAGACCTTGAGGTAAGCAAGGGTGGAGGTATTATAAGTGATAAGATACGTATAGAAACCATATCAAATCCTATACTTGTAATAGGTCTTGGTGGAACAGGTATAGATGCTATGCTTAGACTTAAATATCAAATTAATAAAAGATTTATTCTTGAAGAAGATAAAGTTTCAAACACAAGAAAGGATAAGCCTGAAAAAGTAGAATTTTTAGGTTTTGAAACAAATCAAGGAGAAAAGAATAAAAGGTATCCAGCAAATGGGGGAGTGGGTTTAGATCCCCAAAGTGAGCTTGTTATGCTTTCGAATGCAGAAATAAGATCTATTTTAAATGATCGAGAAATATTAGATGATTGTATAAAAGAATGGTTAGCACCTGAACTTTCAGCAGAAAGTGGCACTGATGGTGCAGGTGGAATTAGACAAGTGGGAAGACTCCTTTTATTCACAAAAATAAATGAAATAGTAGATTGTATTGAAAAGAAAATAAGACGTCTTCAAGAAGATACTGATGAAACTATTCATGTATTCATACTTTCAGGACTTTCAGGTGGAACAGGCAGCGGAACCTTTATAGATATTGCTTATATAGTAAGAGGAATTATAAACAATATTAAAGGAGCAAAAGGTGATGATAGAGTTAATATAATGGGATATTTGTTTACTCCAGATGTTAATTTATCAAAAGCCTCAGACAATCAAAGTTCTCAGTCTTATATTATAAAAAATGGTTTTGCAGCACTAAAGGAATTAGATTATCTTATGGGAATTGCAGATAGACATGAAAGATTTAAACAGAAATACAGAAATAGATTAACAGTTGATTCTCCAATGCCTCCATTTAACCTTTGTCATTTGATATCTGCTACAAATATAGATGGAAGACCTATGAGTAATGCTTATGATTATTGTATGAATGTTACCGCAGAAAATATAGTAAACTTTATATCAAATGAAGTAAGGGAGTCTGGTGGAGCTTTTGCAATACAGGATTACATAAGTAATTTAAAACAAAATACAGATAATATGGCAAAACCTTATATGGCAGCTTATAAGTATATAATGATAGGGGCATCTTCTGCAGTACTACCTCTTGAAGAAATAACTACATATCTTGCCTATAAACTCTTTGAAAAGATACAATATATGTTTGACAATATGCCTACAGAACAGGAATCAGATCGTTTTATAAGGCAGCTTAAATTAGATGAAGAATCTATAATTGATAGATTTGAAAGTGAACTGCAAGGAAGAAAACCTCTTACAGGGTATAAGGGAAGAGATAGATATAGTTATGACAATGTAATAAAAAAACAATCAGTGAACATTGATGATGAAATGAAAGAGTATTTAAGAGAATGTGCAAATGAATATAATAAGGTAAAAACTCAATATCCTGGGGAAATTCAAAAAGCTGCAAGAGAGTTTGTAGATGAAATTTTTAAAGATCCCAAAAAAGGACCTTTTTATGCATCAAGAATGTTATTTCATAATAGCTTTTGTGTAGTGAAAACTTTAGAGGCAGAGGTAGCATCTCTTCAAGAAAGATTAAATAATATTTCAAGAGAGATAAAGTTTAAGAGAGAACTAGCAGAAGATAAGATGATTGAAGCTAGAAAAGCAATTTTATTTACTAAAGAAGGCAAAAAGAATGATTACATAGAAGTAAAAAGTGAAGAGTACATCTTGAAGGCTGAGGAAGAAAGAACTCTTAAGGTTATAGAGTTTTTTGGGAGAGTAATTGGAGACTTAAGCGATCTAAATAACAAAATATATAGAGTATACACTGAAATACTTAATGAATTAAACAAAATTTTTAAAGAAGATGGAGAAATTCTTGTTAAGGGTGAAGAAATAGAAGGAGCTCTTGGAAGAAACTATTCTTGGACAGTGGTAAGAGTTCCAGACTTAAAAGATTATATAGAGAAAATTGTAAACAAACAAAGTGCAGATGATATTGTTAGAAGATTTTCAAGCAAACTTTTAGAAGAATCTTATAAGTGGTTAGATGAAATTCATATAGATGTAGTAGGATCAATTTCTAATTTTGTATCTGAAGAATATGGTGATGTAATAACTCAATCTATGGAAGAATTTTTAACTTTAGAATATGGTGAGGACAAATCTATTATAAATATAGTTAAAGATGAAATTGCACCAAAATTAGATAAAGATGCAGTACCAATTTTCTATATGAGCAACACAGAAGCACTTAATTTTCCATCTTGGAGTATGGTATCAGTGCCAAGAAATGCTAAAAAGGTACTTGAGGGAATTAAAGAATATAAAAAGTCTTACATTAAAGGAGATTCTATTAACATAAAAGAAAGCATGGTAACTAATAGAATATTCTGGTTAAACACTAAAAATGGAGTACCACTTTATTCTTACACTCCAATAAAACAGTATGAGGATATATATGAGAAAACCTTATTTGAAAATGATGGCATAGGAAGACATTTATATCAAAATGGAGATAGAAATTGGGTGTATCTACCATCACCTATTCCAGAGGAATCTTGGGGAACAACATACTATAATGAAAGAGTAAAAAAATACAATGAAGAAACAAGAGCTATGTTTAAAAGAGCTTTAGAGCTTAAATGCATAGTAGATACTGAAAATAGTATTAATGAAAAATACAGATGTATTATTACTGAAGATTTTAAAATTGAAGAATTTATGAAGGATTATTCACTGAACTTAGAAGGTGATAGACCAAATGTAGGTGAGATAAAGAGGGCTTTAGTGGATATCAAAAAACTTCTAGAAAAAGGATTAACTCCTATAGAAAATAGCAATTTACAAAGATATTGTATTTTTGAAAGCAGTAGTGAAGAAAAGGCAAAAAATAATCTGATTAGAACTCCGGAGCTTGCTAAGCTTGTGAAAAGAGAAGTGAAAAAGTATGAGGATATTTTAGAGCAAAAAAATAAACTTCAAGGCGTTATAGATAATATGAGCAAGTGGGAAGAGGATATGGACTTTTTCTTGAGAGCTTTTTATACAGATACCATAGTAAAAAGGGGATTAATGTATGTTTATAACTGCACAGAAGATAGTAAGGTAAGCATAGAGCCTTTTATAAATACTTTAAAGCAGAAGGAGTATCAGCTAGAAGCAATATTTAAAAAATATATAAGTTTAGATGGAAGAGAAAGAACTATTATAGATAAAACTTCTGATAAAAAGCTAGAGCAGCTTTCTATGGAAGAAGGTACAGTTACGCTTACAGCAAATGTGGATGACATACTAGATAAAATTAAAGCTTCACTAGAAGAATTAGATACAAGAAAATATGATTTAATAAATGGAAATGAGCTTTTTACTTTTTATAGTAATATGCTTTCAAGAATAAAAGATGTAAAGAAGCAGCTAGAGTAAAAGATTTAAGCAAAATGCGATGTTTCGCATTTTGCTTAAAGTGTTAAAGTAGAGTAATTTATAGGCTGTGGAGGAGATTTGATGGACAATATATTAGGAAAATTTGCTGAGGAATATTCTTTAAGGGCAGATAAAAAAAATTTTGAGGAAGATGCTCAAAGGAGCTCAAATAATCCTATACTTTTCTTATTTATAGGTGACAGTGTTAAAGAAGGTATGAATTACATAAGCAATAATATAAAAGAAAATTGGGACAATGGAAAAGCTATAGTTTTTATGAATGTGATAAAAGGAAGTACTGAAGATGAAGATAATATATTTAATTTTCAAGTTCCATATAGTGAAGAAGATAAAAAGCATTTAAGAAAAAATATAAGAGATAAATTTTACAAAGACAAGAACATACTGGAAAACTTAAATAATAAGATAACTAAGGTTAGGGATAGAATATTAAGTTCGGGGGATTTATTTAATTCTTTTGAGAATATAAATATTGCAGTGGTTACATCAGCAGATGATCCTTTAAATGTTATACTCCCAGAAATAACTATGCTTGTAAAAAAGAGAATGATGGAAGTTTTTAAACTTGGACTTACAGACCTTTATGTACTTATAAAAGAAAAAGATAGGGAGGACGAATTCCTTTCACAAGCTATGGCTGTAAGCTTTTTTAGAGAATTAGAATATGTACAAGAAAAACAGTTTAGTTTTAAAGAAAGAATAGAAGTATATGGAGAAGAAAGAGAACTTTTATTAGAAGCAAAAGGACCTATATTTTATCTTACTTATATATTAGAAGAAAAGAATCAGAAAGGTCTTATACCAGAGGATTCCATGAAAAATAACTATGATATAATAGGGTATATTAACCTTTTAAAGAACAGAAATGTAAGCATTGAAACTTATTCAGACACAGAAAACCAATATTATGATAATACTAGATTTAAAGTAAATGTAAATGCTAAAGATTCTTTAAACAGATATGCTACAGCAGGTCTTGCAGTAGTAAAAAGACCTAATAGTGCTATTTCAATTACTGTGATTAGAGCGTTTTATGAAAATTTTATAAATAATCTACAGGAATTTTCTAAAAAAGATGAAGATTTTATAGCTGATGTTTTGCAACTAAATGAAAACAACATAACTTCAATTATAGAAAAAATTCTACCTAACGCTGTAACTCTTCAAGATATGAATAGTATAATGGTTACCAATGCTAAGGATGTGGAAAAAAGGGTTTCAAAGCTTACACTAAAAGAAATAGAAAAAAGTTTATATGAAGATAGATGTGAAAAATTTTTTAATACCAATTTTGTAGAGTACGCTAAGTGTAAGCTTAATGATATAAATTTAGAGAAAAAAATAAAAGTTTTAGTGGAAGAAAATATATTAAATAATCCTAAACTGGGGTTATATTGTGCTCTGAATTGGACTTTTGAAGAAGGTATATGCATTAAATATATAAAAAACAGGAAAAAATTTTTGTTGAATTCTATAGAAAGTTTAAAAGATGAAATCCAGCACTTATATGAAACTAGATTTGTGGAGGAATTTAGTTTTAAAAATATATTAAGCCGAGGAAAGAATGTTCAACAAGTAAAGAAAAAATTATTTTTTGATATATACGGCAAAAATTTGGATGTTTTAGCATTAAAGCTTTCTATAGGTATATTGGAAAAGTATGAAGTTGCTTTGCTAAATATACATAAAGATATTTTAAAGGACACTCAAGAATTGGAAAGTATTCAAAAAATAATTGGTGAATATGAAAATGAAATAATAAATCAGCAGCAGGGCTACACAGGACAAAATATAAAAGCTTATTATACAAAAGTAGTAAATGATATTATAGATAATTTAAAAGATAAATATGGAGAGGATTTTTATTTTAATCATAAGTATTTTGCAAATTTAGCACAGCTTATAAAAAATGGAAGAGAAGAATTTATTTTAAATTTAATGGAGTTTTGTGATAAATATATTTTACCACAAAAGGAATTTGTAAAGTCTTTTGAAGAAGAATTAAGTGAAAGAGCAAACGTGGATACAGGAGACTTAAAAAACAAAGTTTTATCCAAAGAAGAGCTGTACAGAAAACTTTATGATATTTTAAATGATAATTCGGCTCTTAAAGCTTATATAATGAATTATGATGTAAAGAGCTATGAAGAAAAATATTTTTTTGGAGATTACAGTAGTGATTTTATACGATATGCCTTTGACTTTGATAAAAAAGTAAGAAATTATAAAATAGGATATGTACATGAAAGAAGAACAAGTGGAATTGAAAACTTGAATTTAATGGGTGGTTTTGCTGCAAAGGACATATTTTATATAAGAAATTCTATAGATAAATATGAAGATTGTGTTCAAAATGGTTATGAATTTCATGGTATAGACATAAATGAGCTTCCAGAAATCAAGTGAAAATTGATGCATAATGAGATGTAAATTATATGATGAAAATTAGTTAGGTGGTGTATTTTTGGTAGAGAAAAAAGTAAATATAACTATGGTTATAATGAGTTTAATTGGAGGAATAATTGGATTTATATTAGGAGAAATACTTTTAAATTCATATAGATATACAATGAATTCAAGTATTCTTATGGGATTGTATTTTGGGATACTAGCATTTTGTATAGGTACTATGTGTCTCCTAGGGGAAATGATAAACCCTAAGTTAAATGGGGCTTCATGGAAAAATAACTATTTAAAAGCTTCTTTTAAATTCTTAATTCCTTGTACTTTAATTGGATTGTTTGTATTTGGATCTTTTTTTCAATTTTTATATGAAATAAGCACACAAAAATTTAAAAAAGTTAATGATATAGTGTTTACTATAGATACATCTGGAAGTATGAAAGAAACAGATCCTGATAATGAAAGGTTTTCCGCAGCGTTAAATCTTTTGGACAATATGAATAATGATAATAGATTTTCTATGTACAAATTTGATGATACTGCAGAAAAAATAATTTCTATGAGTAAAGTTACAAAGGAAAACAAGGAAATTGTTTCAAATCAATTAAAAGCCTTTAAAAATCCTAAAGGAAATACAAATATGCGATCTGCTTTAGAAAAAGCTTATGATGAAATAAAAACTTCAGAAGCTTCAGATAGAAATGCTATGGTGATACTTTTATCAGATGGTGGAGATACCTATGATTTAAATAAGAAATTTAGTGAAACTATGAAGCCATTTAAAGAAAAAAATATACCTGTGTATACTATTGGAATGTCTATTGGAAACAATTCTTCTATGCTTAAACAAATAGCTAAAGAAAGCAGCGGAAATTATTATAATGTAAAAGAAGTAAAAGATTTAAAAAATGTATTTAATAAAATATATAAAGATAGAGAGCAGCGACTACTTGTAGATAAGAGAAATGGTATTTATGAATCATCACCATTTTATATGGCTCTTAGAATAGCCTTTATTACCATACTTGGAGGATTAATAGCTTTAAGTGTAAGCTTGGTATTTGATAATAAAAATTTACTTAAAAGGTTTGTTTTAGGCGGTGTTTTATCAGGTTTAATAGCAGGGATTATTATTGAAGTTGGATTTTTGTGTTTGCCTTGGATGGGAATAGTTCATAGGGGGATTTCAGATATAATTATGGCTTTGATTTTTACCCTTATACCTGTAAATGTAGATGTGAAAGATTATTCTAAAAAAATTTCCTATATGAAGAAAATAAAGGCATTTAGTAGTCCCGAAAGTGATAGTTCAAATAATATGTTTCAATAAAGTTTAAAAAACTATAAAAAGGAGTGCTTTTATGATAGTGGAGGAATTTACTAAAAGAGAGCAGGGAATACAAGATTTAAGTTATAACCTTGAAAAGAAAAGCTTCACTATAAGGTGGAAATGGCCTAGCCATATAGACATAGTTTATATATTAAAAATTAATATTTTCAGAGATTTTTCATTAGAAAATATCAAAGAAGAAAATGTAAAAATTTACACTAGAGATGAATACAAAGAATTTAATGGATATGTTGAGACTATAAAAGAAATAAATCAATATAAATATTTTCTTTTTCCTGGTGTTGAAAGGGAAAATGAAATTATATTATTAAAACAAAATGATGGCAAAAATGAAATAGTAGTAACCACAGGAACTCCAGAAATATGCTATGAAATAAGAGAATTAAAATCTTTTAGTAGCCTTTTTTCAAAGGAAAAAAGGATTGAAATAGCTATATATTCAGAAGTGGATTTAAAGAAAGATGTGCTCTGTTATGTAAAAAAACAGGGCTCTTACCCTAGTAGTAAGGATGATGGAATATGTTTTGAATTTGTTCAAGATATCTATGCTGGTGAAAACATTATGCCAGAAATAATGGTTAACAAGAACGAATTTATAAAATTATTTATAAAGGATACAGAAAAATATGGGAATGCATATAATCTAAAGAAAGAATAATTTATTGGAAGGGAGTTGAGTTTTGTGGGGTTTTTTCAAATTTTTCATGGAAATAATAAAAAAGTAAATGATTATAAGAAGGCAACCTATGAAAAAGGACCTTTTATGATAAAATGTCCTTTCTGTTTTAAAAATTTTAAAACAGAACAAGTAGTTTTTAGAGCATCTCATTCAGAAGAGGGAGATCCTGAATATGAAAAAGCAGTGGATGAATTACTTAATGAGTACAATAGAAAAGCTGGCAAATCAGCTCTAGGAGATATTAATACTGTAATTAAAACACAAGATATTCCAGAAAAAAATAAAACAAGAGTAGATGGTGTACTTATAGAGCTTAAAGATAAGTATGACATAAATACTAGTGAAAGACTTTGTCCATATTGTCATAATGAACTTCCTATAACTTCTGGCAGAGGGCCTTCAAAGATTATTTCTGTAGTGGGAGCTTCCCAAGTAGGAAAATCTGTTTATATGACTACTCTTTTATATGTACTAGAGAGATATACCTGTGAAAGGATAGGAGCATCTCTTATTGCAGGTAGTTCTGAGTACAATGATGAAATAAGAGAAAATCAGCAGAGAATTTTTGAAAAAAATGTAATGCTAGATCCAACACCTAAACAACATGTAGAGCCATTAATAGAAAATTTAAAATTTAAAAATGATAAAATCCCCCCAATTACATTCATTTTTTATGATGTACCTGGAGAGGGAATGACAGATAAAGGATATATAGAAAAACATGGGGATCATATAAAAAACTCCGATGGTATAATATTTCTTGTAGATCCGCTTCAAATGAAAGTGCTGAGAAAAAAAATAAGCCTTATGAATAAAGAAGTTAAAGGGGATTTTACAGAAAAATATCAGGAACCTAAGGATATAATAGTATATTTATTTGAAAATTTTATATCAAAGCAATCTCATGAAAAAACCAATATACCTACAGCAGTGGTGGTTACTAAAAGCGATATGCTAAAAAACTTAAGGGATGAAGAGTACATAAGTGAAAATAGCAATATTTTTAGAAATTATAATCATGAGAAATTTTTCAACTTAAATGAATTCCAGAACATAGATGGAGAAGTTACTAAATTTTTGCAAAAAGTAGATGCACCTTTTAAGGGAGCTATGGATGCTTGTTTTAAAACCACAGGGTATTTTGCAGTATCTTCTTTAGGCTGTAATCCACAAAATTTGAAAATAGATGAAAATGTAGGGATAGAACATTTAAGAGTGGATGAACCATTTTTATGGTTACTTTATAAGATGAATTATTTAGATGGGGGAAGGGAGTAGCAAATGATCGAGCAGCATTATTATACTAGAGATAAAAGTGGAATATTCAGTAAGACGCCAGGCTATGATACAGTGGCTAAAAGTATTAATTTGGAAGATGAATTTATAATAAATACTTTGCAAGATTTATGTTTTTATGAAGCTCCAGCTGACCTTGCTGGAGAAGAACAGACATTTAAATATCCAAAAGCGCTTTTTTGCGTAAACACAGAACAAAATAAAATGATAATTGGTGAATCTGCATTTGCAGGTAAGGATTATACAGGAGGAAGAAATAGATATTTTACTCATAATTATATAATTTCTAAAGAAGAAAAGCATGTCTATATAGAAAACCCTGAAAGAATAATATATTCTGAAGGGTTTCTTCACAATTATGATATAAATGAAGGACATATTATTCCAGAAATTCAGGAAATCAAGGAAAATAAAAACTTAAGTTCTACTTCATCCATGAAAGAAATGTTTAATAAAGCTTCCATAAATGAAGAGATTTTTGTAAATCTAATTAAAGCTTCTTTTCATGCTGCGGAGTATGGAAAAAAGATTTATGTGGTACTTAATTGTGACAGTAGTAACATTACTGATGTTTCCAAAGAAATTTTAAAATATCTTTACAGAGTGATTCCCTTTGCTGTAAGAAGAAAAATTGGATTTATAACTTATATGAAAAGTCCTAAAAATAAAAATTTAATAAACATTATTTTTTTATGCAAGGGAAGTATAAAGAGGATTAATACAGAAATAAAAGCAGGGTATGTTTTTGATATTCCTAGCAATGAATTTTACATTGATGGAATAGATAATAAAAAAAGTCTTTTTATAGATTTTGTTATGAATAATGTAGAAAAAGTAGAAATATTAAATGAATTTTTTTATAAAATGGATAATAGTAAGATTAGAGACTCATTGAATTTATGTAAATATGATGATATATTTAATCTTAATAAGGACAATAGCAGAAGCGAAAAAGTTTATGATAAGATTAATAAAGATAGCTGTAATAATAATTCAAAAGAAAAGAACAATAAAGTGCAAAACAATAAATATATATCAATTATAAAATTATTAATATATAAAATTAAAAGGTTATTAAAAAATAATTAAATACAAAAAGAACTCTGTGTATGAAAGTTAAGGTGAATTTTTAAGTGAGTAAATGCAGAAAATGTGGATATGAAATAAGCCAAAAGGATAAATTTTGCCCTTCCTGTGGAGCAAAACATAAGATAGAAGAAGATAAGAAAATAAAAGAAGAAAATAAGACAAAAGAAGATAATAAAACAAACGAAGATAGTAGAGAAGATAATACAATAGTAGAGAAAGGTGAATATGTAGAATTCATAGAACATAAAGAGGAAAAATCTTATGGCCAAAACACTATTAACGTAAAAGCTAATGCCAATAGATATGATAGAATGGATGATGAACCTAAATTAAAAATGTATGGAGAAAAATTTAGTGGGTTAAAAGTTAAGGCTTTAGTATCAGCAATAATACTTGTTTTACTTGTAGGATTTGGTATTACTTATATGACTTTAAATAAAAATAAAAATAATATTTCTGGTTCTTCAAATTCTTCAAACAAACAAACTGCCACAGATGACAAAAAAACACAAGAAACAGAAGTGAAAGATGAAAATTTAAAAGAATATATATTGCCGTATAGTAATAAGAAACCTTTAACTAAAAATGATTTAAAAAACTTAAGTAAAAAGCAGTTGCAGTTAGCAAGAAATGAAATCTTTGCAAGGCATGGATATGTATTTGGAGAACCTTTTAAAACTTATTTTAAAGCAAAATCTTGGTATAAAGAGGATAGTAGTTTTACTGGTGAAGGAAAACAACTTTCTCCGCTAGAAAGGCATAATATAAAAACTATTTTAATTAAGGAAGGACTTAAAGTTGCTCCAGGCTATGATTCAGATTATAAGGAAAGTGATTATACTAGTTAATTTTAATATATGAGGAGTAAATCAAATGGATAATATTGTTAACATTGATATTAAAGCTTTAAAATATGTACAAAGCAAAAATTTGTGTTTTGTTGTAAAAATTCTTAACAGAGTAGTAGAATGTGAATGAAATGGAACTAAGGCTCAGGCTAGGAGCTTAAATATTAAGATTTACTATGAAAGTGAAGTGGAAAAACAGTATTATAATATGTTCCAATTTAAAGATACTAAAGTTTTTATATCAAAGGAGGTGAAAATAAAGGGAGACATAACTATTTATCAAAAATTAAAATTGCCTTTTATGAAACCAACATTTGGTATAAAGGGTGTTGACATGTATTAAATATAAAATTTTAAGTTTAATTATTGCATATGTGCTTATTATGTGAGATTATATATTTAAAACTATTTACTATAACTTACAAAATAAAGAATCTAAAGCTAAAGTCGTTTTGTAATTTTTAATAATATGAAAAATGAAGAGAGGGATAAATTTATGAACACAAATATATTGTTGGAAAGTGGAACTGGAGAAGTTGAAATACTAGAATTTATAATAAATAACAAACACTATGCAATTAATGTTATAAAAGTTAAGGAAGTATTAGAAATAGATAATTTGACAAAATTGCCACAGTCACATCCTTCTATAGGTGGACTTATATTGTGTAGAGATGAAATAATAACTTTAATTAATTTAAAATATATTTTAGAAAAGCAGGCTGAAGTAGATAAAAAATCTAAAACTATAATATGTGAATTTAATAAAGTTAAAGTAGGTTTTAATATTGATGATATTGTAGGAGTTCACCGTATTGGATGGGATAAAATAACAAAACCAGATGAAATATCAGCAAATTCGTTAGTTATAGGAAATATTGTTTTAGATAATAAAATAATATTATTGTTAGATTTCGAAAAAATAGTTACAGACATTAATCCAAGTACAGGTATAAGTGAAGATAAAATAGTAAATGTAGAGTATAAAGACAGATCAAATGTTAAAATTGTTTTAGCTGATGATTCAGCTTTAATAAGAAAACTATTAAAAGATACTCTATTTAAAGCTGGATTTAAGAATTTACTATTATTTGATGATGGAAAACAGGCCTTGGATTATTTGGAAAATTTAGCAGAAGAAAAGAAAGAAAAATTTATAGAAGATGTTCAAATATTAATTACTGATATTGAAATGCCTCAAATGGATGGACATACTCTAACAAGAAAAGTTAAAGAGAATAAGATTCTAAAAGGATTGCCAGTTTTAATATTCTCATCATTAATAACAGGAGATTTGAAACATAAAGGTGAATCTGTAGGTGCAGATGGACAGTTAAGTAAACCAGAAATAGGAGATTTAGTAAAATTAATTGATAAATTCACAGAAAATGTTTTGGTTAAGTAAAAGAGATTTTTAGAAATCAAATTGAATTATGCATTTATAATGAGGAAATTTTCTTAGTAATAAATTTAACCAGGGATATAATTGGTTTAAAAAATGAAATCCCTGGTTTTATTGTGGACTTGTTTTTCGCTATAATATAAATTATAATGAAAAGTTTATAGATTTCAACAACTGGGCATCATATTGTGATACAATACTAATACTTAAAATTTTAAAAAATTGAAAATAAGTGCAATTTATATAGTGCAAAAAGTGGGAATAAGTATTTGGGAGATGAAATCATTGTCTTATACAACAGTAGATTTAATAAATAAAGCTATTTACACAACACAAAAGAAGAAAAAATTATATTCAAAGCAATTAGAAAAGGTAGAAGGGAAAACGCTATTTTATGTGTTGACTAGTGTTATTATGAAAAATTTAGATAATAGTATTGAATATTATGATGAATTGAAGAGGGAAATAAGTAGTGATGTAGAAGAAATAGATTTTGCTACATATGACAAGATTTCATTTACAATAAATGAGTTTAATCAAAAAATGTTAACTCCTAATATAACTAATACTAAAGATCTTATGAATTGTCATTTGAATTTTGAGAAAAGTCTTTTGACTCTTTATATAAGCATTAAAGGAAGATTAGTAAAAAATAAAGAAGATATAAAAAGTACAGCCTATGAAGTTACATCAGTTATGATAATTGATGTGGAAAAAAACATAGAAAAGTTAGAAAAATTTATAAGAAACTATTCTTAGTTAATCTAATAATAAGACGTTTTGTACAAAAAAATGTACAGTTTAACAAACATCTATTTATTTTCTCATAAGTAAGAAGTATTTTACTTATGAGAATGTTTTTTTAGAAAGGAGAAAACAATGGAAGCTATTATAGGGTATATATTAATAATCGTAGTCATAAGTACTATAGTTTCGCTAGGTTCAAATGTAAAAAAAGATAGGGAAATTAAAGATAGGATAGAAAGTGAATGGGGAAAAGAAATAAAAGAGAAATATAGTGAGGATGATTTAAAAACCATAGCAGAATATTTTAATAATAGAAAGGAAAGTGAAAAAGAAAAGTTCTTTATTGATGAAATAACTTGGAATGATTTAAGTATGGATAACATTTTTAAAAAGATAAATTCCACTGAGAGCAGTCCTGGTGAGCAGTATTTATATAATATTTTAAGAGAACCTTTGTATGATGAGAAAGAACTTAAATTAAGAAATAACTTAATAAATTTTTTTCAAACTCATGAAAAAGAGAGAAAGAAAATACAATATATACTTGCTAAATTAGGTAAAAAAAGAGCTTGTTATATATCAGATTATTTTTATAGCAAAAATAAAAAAGGACAATCATCTTTAATTTATTATAGAGTTTTATCAGCTATGCCTATTATAGGACTGGCTAGTGTATTTATAAATCCGTATATGGGTTGCGCTATAATTTTTGGAGCTGTGGCACTAAATATGTTTATATATTATAATGAAGAAAAGAAGATTGTTTATAAACTAGAAGCTTTTAAATACATAATAAAAATAGTTAAACATGCAGAATTAATTATGAAAGAAGAAATAGAAGAACTAAAAGATTGGAATGAAAAATTAAGGGAAGCTCTTAAATCAATAAAAGCTGTTAAGCATGCATCCTTCAATTCAGGTAATAATGCTACAGACATGGGTGTAATGATGGAATATGTAAGCATAATATTTCTTTCAGATTTAATAAATTATGAAAAAATGTCAGATATGCTTACAGAGAAAAGTAAAGAATTTAAGATTATATTTGAAGCTATAGGCACTGTGGACAGCTGTATAGCTATTGCAGCATATAGAGAAAAGCTTAAAGAATATGTTATTCCAGAACTAATTAAATGCAGTAATAAGAGAGAACAAATTAGTATTTTTAAAGATATAAATCATCCTCTTATGGAAGAATCAGTGTCTAATTCTATAAATATTTCTGATTCTATTTTAATTACAGGTTCTAATGCTTCAGGAAAGTCAACTTTCTTAAAGACTTTAGCTATAAATATTATTTTTGCTCAAACTATTTACACTTGTTTAGCTAAAGAGTTTAAATGCTGCTATTTTAAATTATATACTTCCATGGCTTTAAAGGACAATATATTTAATAACGAAAGCTATTATATTGCAGAAACTAAATCTTTAAAGCGAATTATTGACAGTTTAAATGATGATATCCCTACAATATGTTTTGTAGATGAAATTTTGAGAGGAACTAATACTGTAGAGAGAATATCAGCTTCTTCACAGGTTTTAAAATATTTAACTTTAAAGAATTGTGTATGTGTTTCTGCAACTCATGATGTAGAGCTTACACATATATTAGAAAAGTATTTTTCTAACTATCATTTTCAAGAAAATATTATAGATAATCAAATAACTTTTGATTATAAAGTACATGAGGGAAGATCAACTACACAAAATGCCATAAAACTTTTGGGGATTTTAGGATATAGTAATGATATTGTTGAAAAAGCACAAGAAAAGGCAAACAGATTTTTAAAGGATGGCACTTGGGAAGCAGAATAAATTTTTATTTCTTTCTTCATAAAATAAGCATAATGCGAAGCATTATTTTTAAGAGGACAGTGAAGGTGATTTTTCGTAGTATATCTAAGAAAAACCCTCATTCACTGTCCTTTGTCCTCTAAAAAATGCTTCGCATTATGCTTATAATTAAAATTATAAAGAATTTATTAAGTTTGCTTAAAATACTAAAAAGTAAACTATAATAAAAAACGAAGTAAAGATAAATAAAATAATTCATTTAAAAGGTTGTTAAATACTATATTATGTGATAATATTTAGTCTGTAAAATATATTTAGTGAGATATAGGAGGAAAAGATGGGACAAGAACATAAAATTTCAAAGGATGCTGTTAAAGTTTTTAGAACTAAAGAATTTATTGGGGTAATTGTAATAATTTTAGTATTTTTGGCATTTCTAAAGTTTTCACCTCATTTTAAATTTAAGAATATCGTAACAGGTATTTTTATCATAGCTATAGGGTTAAATTTTATTAGTGCATTGGTTTTTCCAAAAATAGAGTACAAAAATTGGTCATATTACATGGAAGAAGATAAAGTAATACTTAAATATGGAGTATTTGTAAGAGAAACAGTAGTAATTCCAATAAAAAGAATACAATATGTGGATACATCTACAGGACCGATACTTTCTCATTTTAAACTTACAAATTTATCTATATATACTGCGGGAGGTAAGTATGAAATTCCTTCCTTAGTGAGCAATATAGCAAAAGAACTTCAAGATAGTATAGCAAGTTCTGTAGTAAGGAGTTTAAGTGAAGATGAAATGTAAAAAACAACATCCATATTTTTTGATAAGTAAAATAGTTAGTAATGTAAAAGAGTTTATAATTTCATTCTTGATACTAATAGGTGCTGCAATTACAAAAGGAAAAAATGAAAAAATTGTGTTTTTAATAGTGGGTTTAATTGCAATTGCCATTATTGTAATGACCATAGTAAGTTGGAAAAACAATGTATATAGTTTTGATGAAAGTGGCATACACATAAAGGAAGGAGTAATAAGTAGAAAATCTAGATATATACCTTCTGATAAAATACATACAATGGATATAGATGCTAAACTTATTCAACGGTTATTTGGAGTTGTTACACTTAAAATTGATACAGCTAGTGGTGGAAAAGATGCAGAAGTTTGTCTCATTTTAAGCAAAAATGAAGCAGAAAATATTAAAAAAGTTTTATTTAAAGAGTATGTAGCAGGAAACCAAGAAAAAGAAAAAGAGCAAGTCGGAGTAGAAATAGAAAAAAAACATGAGGGATTTCATAATGAAAACATACAGTATAAAGCTTCAATTACAGATTTAATTATTACAGCAGTAACATCAAAATACATAATGGGAGGCTTATTATTTATTTTAGTATTGTATGATAAAATAAATAATATAATTCCTAAAAACTTTAAAACTAAACTAAGTGATTTTGAAAATAGAAGTGCTGAAAGTATGATGGCATATAGATCAATTAAGTTAATAATAGTAATTATACTAGTAACAATTATAATTACATTTCTAATATCTGTTATTACTACAGTTATAAAATACTATGATTTTACTATAAAAAGAACTAATAATAAAATAAACATAACTTATGGATTTTTTGATAAAAAGTCAGTGGTAATTCCATTACATAGAATACAAAGTATATCCATCGTAGAGGGAATATTAAAGAAACCTTTTAATGCTGTATCAATTAACATTGAAAGCATAGGATATGGCAAAGAAAAAGGAGAATCAACTATTTTATGTCCACTGCTTAGAAAAAATAAAATAGATAAGTTTTTTCAAGAAGTTTTAACGGAAATAAGGCCTGAGTTTGAATTTTCTAATTCATCAAATAAATCTATTATAGGTTATTTAGTTAGAGCTAGTATAATTCCATTATTAATATCAGTTTTTATTACATATAAATTTAAATATGGTTTATTTATTTTGTTAATTTTACCTTTTTTCTTTTTACTTGGATACTATAGACAAAAAAATGCAGGAATATGTATAAAAGAAAATGAATTAATCATGCAATTTAGAGTGCTAGCAAAATATATAGTAATAATACCGAAGAAAAATATTCAGAGTTCAACAAAATCTCAAAATATTTTTCAGAAAAAAAATGATTTAATTAATATAAAAGCAGCAATTCAAGGGGAAATCGTACAAAAAGAATATACTATAAAAGGTATGGAAAGTAGTGAATTTGTAAAATTGCAACAGTGGCTGTTTAATAAATAAAATGGTAAATAAGTGTTGAATTACAAATTATTGTTGAGTATAATGTAGTTAATAAGATAATAAATAAATTTAGGAGGTTTTATAATGAATTCATTAAAAAATACAAAAACAGCTGAAAATTTATTAAAATCATTTGCAGGTGAGTCACAAGCTAGAAATAGGTATACATACTATGCTAGTATAGCTAAAAAACAAGGATTTGTTCAAATTTCAAATATATTTATAGAAACAGCAGAACAGGAAAAAGAGCATGCAAAAAGGTTCTTTAAATTCTTAAAGGAAGAGCTTAATGGTGAAGCTATTGAAATAACTGCAAAATATCCTGTAAGCCTATATGAAGAAACAGCAGATAATTTGAAGGCTGCTGCAGAAGGAGAAAATGAAGAATGGACAGAACTTTATCCTGAATTTGCAAAAGTAGCAAAAGAAGAAGGGTTTCCAGAAATTTCTGCAGCATTTAATATGATAGCTAAAGTGGAAAAAGAGCATGAAGCAAGATATTTAAAATTGTTAGAAAATGTGAAAAATGGACAAGTATTTAAAAAGGAAGAAACAACCCTTTGGAAATGCATTAATTGTGGGTATATTTATGAAGGTCTTGAAGCTCCTCAAAAATGTCCAGCATGTCTACATTCGAAATCTTATTTTGAAGTAGCTGCTAAAAATTATTAAAATTAGTATTGACAATATATATATAAAGGTATATTATCATAAATAAGTTATTAATTGAAAGCCGATGACAAGAAAGAGTAAATGTGGGAATTTAGTTTAAGCGAGTTTGGAATGGTGTGAGCCAAATGCTGTAGCCTGTATTGAATGGGTCTTGAAGGTGTGCTGCGAAATGATAGTAGCAGTAACCGGTAGTCTACCGTTAAAAAGACAGGGTATCGAGTTAAATCTGTACCTGGAAAGAGAGAGTTTGTATTTAGGTGGCATAACGAAATTTAGCATTTCGTCCTTTAAGGATGAAGTGCTTTTTATTTTCTAAAAGTCGTATAATTATAAACTAATATGGGTGGCAACGCGGTCATTTCGTCCCAATTTGTGGATGAAATGACTTTTTTTGTATTTGTTTTTTTACTTTAACTAAAAATAAAAGAGGTGGTATTAAACAATGAATATATCAGAAAAAGAATTTTATTATTATAAGAATTTAAAAAAGACCTTTCCCCTATTTATAAAAATGAATGGAGATGAAATTACACCTATAGGCATTTACTATAACTTAAGTGGAAAAAATAAGTTTTTATTTGAAAGCATATATTCTGAAAATGAAATAGGAAGATATTCTTTTGCAGGAATGAATCCTTATATGAAGGTAAAAAGTTATGGGAATAATATATCTCTAGAAGATGAAAATGGATTAAAGAATATAAAAGGAAAAGTATTAGATTATATAAAAAAATATTTGAATGTTAACTATGAAGCATTAGGGCTTTCTATACCATTTACAGGAGGGGCTATAGGATATGCTGGATATGATGTAATAAGGCAGTATGAAAAATTACCAGATGAAAATGAAGATACTTTAAAAACTCCAGAAGCTTATATTATGTTTTACAAAATATTTATCTGCTATGACCATTTTAAACATGAAGTTTATTTAATTTATAATGTGACTGTAGATGACAATAAGGAATATGATGACATATTAATGCACTTGGAAAGTTTAAAAAGTATGATATCTGCTGGCAATACTATACATAAACTTACAGAAGCAAATAAGGATAAGGATTTTATATCTAATATTGCAAAAGAAAAGTACTGCAGTATGGTAGAAAGGGCAAGGGAGTATATAAAAGCAGGAGATATATTTCAAGTGGTTTTATCACAAAGACTTCAGTTTAAAAATACTTCGAAGCCTTTTGATGTATATAGAAGATTAAGAGCTAAAAACCCTTCACCTTATCTATTTTATATAGACTTTGAAGAGTTTAAAATAGCAGGTTCTTCACCTGAAAGTTTAGTAACAGTAAAAGATGGAAGAGTTTTGACTAACCCTATAGCGGGAGCAAGACCTAGAGGAAAAAATTTAGATCAAGATTTGAAATTGAAAGAAGAGTTACTAAATGATGAAAAGGAAAGAGCAGAACACATAATGCTAGTAGATTTAGGAAGAAATGATATAGGAAAAATAAGCAAATTTGGTACTGTAAAATTAGATAAGTTTATGGAAGTAGATTTTTATTCTCATGTTATGCATATAGTTTCAAAAGTTTCAGGAGAATTAAGAAATGATTTAGGATATATAGATGGATTAACATCCTGTTTACCTGTAGGAACTGTATCTGGAGCGCCTAAAATAAGGGCTATGGAAATAATTGATGAATTGGAAGATAGTAGAAGAGGAATCTACGCAGGTGCAGTTGGATATTTTTCACTTAATGGGAATATGGATACTTGTATTGCAATAAGAACCATATTATTTAAAGATGATTATGCATATGTTCAAGCTGGTGCAGGTATTGTTTATGATTCCATTCCTGAAAAGGAATATGAAGAAACACTAAATAAAGCTATGGCTATGATAGAGGTGATATAATGATACTTTTAATAGACAATTATGATTCATTTACATATAACCTTTACCAATATATTGGTGAAATATATGAATATATAAAAGTTGTTCGAAATGACCAACTATCTCTAGAAGATATAGAAAGTTTAAATCCACAGGGAATTATATTGTCACCAGGACCTGGAATTCCAGAAAATGCAGGTATATGTATAGACGTGGTAAAAAAGTTTGGAGAACAAATTCCTATTTTAGGTATATGTCTTGGACATCAAGCTATTGGATGTGCTTATGGAGGTAAAGTGGTAAGAGCTAATAATATAATGCATGGAAAAACTTCGGAAATAAGTGTAAAACAAAATAAATTGTTTGAAAATTTAGAAAACCATACAAGGGTTATGAGATATCATTCTCTTATAATAGAAAAAAATACATTTCCAGAGCAGCTTATAATAACTGGAGAGAGCTTGGATGATGGGGAAATAATGGCTGTTAAACATAAAGAACATGAAGTTTATGGGCTTCAATTTCACCCAGAATCCATTCTTACGGAAAATGGGAAAGTAATGATAAAAAATTTTGTGGAGGGGATTTGTGGTGTTACAAAAAATAATAGAAAAAATTATAGGTAAGGAAAATTTAAAAGAAAAAGAAGCTTATGAGGCTATGAATGAAATTATGTTAGGCAATGCAGCTAATTCACAAATAGGGGCTTTTCTTATAGGACTTAGAATGAAGGGGGAAACTGCAGAAGAGATAACTGGATTTGCAAAAGCTATGAGAGATAATGCTCTTCCTTTAAAACTTAAAGCCGAGTATGCTATTGATACTTGTGGCACTGGAGGAGACGGTGGTAAAACCTTTAATATATCAACAGCAGTAGCAATAGTTGCTGCAGCTGCTGGGGTAAAAGTAGCAAAACATGGCAATAGAGCGGTATCAAGTAAAAGTGGGAGTGCAGATGTACTTGAGAAGCTAGGTTTTAATATAGATTTAGAACCAGAAGCTGCAGGAGATTGTATTGATAAAAAGGGTATGGCATTCTTATTTGCTCAAAAATACCATAATGCAATGAAAAATGTAGCGGCACCAAGAAAGGAATTAGGTACAAGAACAGTATTTAATTTATTAGGACCTCTTACAAATCCTGCTTTTGTCAAAGGGCAAGTGTTAGGAATATATGATAAAGAACTAACTCATATTATGGCAAAGGTGCTTTTAAATTTAGGATGTGAAAGAGCTATGGTGGTTTGTGGAGAAGATGGACTTGATGAAATAACTACTACCTCGCCAACTTATGTAAGTGAATTGAAGAATGGAGAAATATCAGACTATACAATAAATCCAGAAAATTTTGAAATAAGATTAAGCAGCAGTCATGATATAACAGGAGGTAATGCTGAAGAAAATGCATCAACAATAGTTGAAGTTTTACAAGGTAAAAAAGGTGCTAAAAGGGATATTGTAATACTTAATAGTGCGGCAGCCTTGTATGTTGGAAAGGTGTGTGAAAGTATGAAAGAAGGAGTAAAGATGGCAGAAGAACTTATAGATTCAGGAAAGGTTTATGAAAAGCTAAAGGAACTTACTCAGTATAGTAATAGCATTAAGGCATCATAAGAAAAATAACTAATTAGTAACTAAATCAATTTTCGTAATTTGATTATTAAGATATTTAAATAAAAATAAGTACATGAGGAGTGTGATAGATAAGTGATATTAGATGAAATAGTAGCATATAAAAAACTTCAGTTAAAAGTAGAAAAGGAAAATACGCCTTTAGATAAAGTTATGGAAGAGTGCAATAAGGTACTAACAAGAGATTTTAAGAAATCAATTAGTAAAAGTGAAATATCAATTATTGCAGAAATAAAGAAGGCATCTCCTTCAAAGGGAATTATTTTAGAAAATTTTAATCACGTTGAAATAGCTAAAATATATGAATATATAAGCATAGATGCAGTGTCAGTTTTAACTGAAAAAAATTTTTTTAAAGGCAATGATAGATATATAAAAGAGGTTAAAAAAGTAAATTCAAAACCTATTTTGAGAAAGGATTTTATAATTGATCCTTATCAAATATATCAATCAAAAGCTATAGGTGCAGATGCTATTTTGCTTATAGTTTCCATTTTAAAGCATAAATTAAAAGAATACTATGATTTAGCAAGAAACCTTGGACTTCAATGTTTAGTGGAGGTGCATGATGATGAAGAACTTAAAGTGGCAATGGAAAGTGGTTGTTCTATTATAGGTGTAAATAATAGAAATTTAAAAGACTTTACCGAGAATTTGAAAAATACAGAAAGGCTTATGAAGAATATACCTTCTGAAATTGTGGTAGTGTCCGAAAGTGCTATAAAAACTCCAGAAGATATTAGATATTTAAGAGGACTAGGAGTAAGTGCAGTGCTAATAGGTGAAACTTTTATGAGAAATATTGAGAATACAAGTAAGTTAAATGAATTTGTTGAACAGGCGAAGCAATTTTAAAGTGGGTAGTAAGGAAAGATCCTTCAGTTACATTTAGAAAAGGGGTGACATATGGCTTTAGTAAAAGTATGTGGGATAAAGCGAATTGAGGATGTAGAATTTTTAAATAAATTGCAGCCTGAATATGCAGGGTTTGTATTTTGTAAAAGTAAAAGACAAATTAGTTTGGAATTTGGAAAAGTACTTATTGAAAAGCTAGATAGTAGAATAAAAAAAGTTGGAGTTTTTCAAGATAATCCTTTGGAAGAAGTAAGATATACAGCAGAAGCTTTGAAATTAGATGTAATACAGCTTCATGGTAGTGAAGATGAGAATTATATAAAAAATTTATACCCATTTAATATATGGAAAAGCATAAGTGTTAATGTGCCAGATTATGTAGAAGAAAACTTTAAAGATAAAGTCGAGTTTTATAAAGCTGCAATAAACAAAATAAGTAAATATAATATTAAAGCTGTGCTTATAGATAGCAGTACAAAGGGAAGTAAAGGTGGTGGTACAGGAATAAGCTTTAACTGGGATATACTAAAAAATATGACTTTAACAAAACCTATTGTTTTAGCTGGGGGACTAGATGCTTGTAATGTAGGGAAAGCTATAGAAATAGTAAAACCTTACGCAGTAGATGTATCCAGCGGAGTAGAAGAAAATGGAATAAAAAGTTTTGAAAAAATAGAACAGTTTATAGAAAAGGCTAGAAGACAGAATTTATAGTAAGTTAATATCAAATATATTAAATATAAGGAATATGAAAGTGAGGAATTTTTAATGAATGGAAGATTTGGAAAATTTGGAGGACAGTATGTACCAGAAACTATAATGAATGCTCTTATAGAGCTAGAAAGGGAATTTAATGAAGCTATAGAAGACAAAAAATTTATGGATGAGTATAGATATTACCTTAAAGATTATGTGGGAAGAGAAAATCCATTATATTTTGCTGAGAATTTAACTAGGGAGTTAGGAGGAGCTAAAATATATCTTAAAAGAGAAGATTTAAATCATACAGGAGCCCATAAAATAAACAATGCGTTAGGACAAGTACTTCTTGCTAAAAGGATGGGCAAAAAAAGGATTATTGCTGAAACAGGAGCTGGTCAACATGGAGTGGCTACAGCTACTGCAGCAGCTATGTTTGGCATGGAGTGTGAAATATTTATGGGAGAGGAGGATATTAGAAGGCAAGCTCTTAATGTGTTTAAAATGAAAATATTAGGATCCAAAGTGAACTCTGTAACAACAGGTACAGGAACTCTTAAAGATGCAGTAAATGAAGCTATGAGAGATTGGGTTTCAAATATAGAAGATACTTTTTATGTAATAGGTTCAGTAATGGGGCCACATCCATACCCAACTATGGTTAGAGATTTTCAAAGAGTAATTGGAGATGAAGCAAGAAAGCAGATTTTAGAGAAAGAAGGAAGGCTGCCTGATTATGTTTTAGCTTGTGTAGGCGGCGGAAGTAATTCCATGGGTATCTTTTATCCTTTTGTAGAGGATAGTTCTGTAAAACTAATAGGAGTGGAAGCAGCTGGAAAAGGCCTAGATACTGAAGAACATGCAGCTACTATATCAAAAGGAACTGTAGGAGTAATTCACGGTATGATGACCTATGTGCTTCAGGATGAGGATGGTCAGATACTTCCAGCATATTCAATATCTGCAGGACTTGATTATCCAGGAATAGGACCAGAACATGCTTATTATAATGATACAAAAAGAGCAGAATATGAATCTGTAACAGATAAAGAAGCTTTAGAGGCATTTAATTATTTATCAAGAGAAGAAGGTATAATTCCAGCACTGGAAAGTGCACATGCAGTAGCTTATGCTATGAAGCTTGTACCTAAGCTCAAAAAAGATAATATAGTTATTGTAAATTTATCTGGAAGAGGAGATAAGGACATAAACACTGTAGCAAATATAATGGGGGTAGAATTATAATGAATAGAATAGATTTAAAGTTTCAGGAGTTAAAACAAAAAGAAGAAAAAGCATTAATACCGTTTGTAACAGCTGGAGATCCAGATTTAAATACTACTTTAGAAATTGTACTTGCTATGGAAAAAGCAGGAGCAGATATAATAGAACTTGGTATACCTTATTCAGATCCACTAGCTGATGGACCTACAATACAAGCTTCTTCTAATAGAGCTCTTAAAAATGGCGCTAAAATAGTGAAAATAATGGATACTGTTAAAAGCATAAGAGAAAAAACACAAATACCTTTAGTATATCTTGTTTATTACAATTCTATATTTAAATATGGAATGGAGAAATTTCTAAAGCAATGCAGTGAATGTGGTATAGATGGAATTATAATACCGGATTTACCAATAGAAGAAAGAAAAGATATTATAGACATTGGAGAAAAATATGGTGTGAATTTAATTCCTCTTGTGGCACCTACCTCTAAAGAAAGAATAAAAAATATAGTAAAGGATGCTAAAGGCTTTGTATACTGTGTTTCTGTAAATGGAGTTACAGGTACAAGAAATGGTATAGCTACAGATATAGAAGGATATATGAATGAAATCTCGAAATATACTGATATTCCCAAGGCGTTGGGCTTTGGAATATCTTCAGGAGCTATGGCTGCAGAATTCAAACCTTATTGTGATGGGATAATTGTAGGAAGTGCAGTAATCAAAAAAATAGAAAACAAAAAGAATAAAGAAGATATAATACTTAATGTTAAAAAATTTATTGAGGAATTAAAAATGGCCTAAAGCATTAAACTTAAAGGTAAAATTGTAAGTAAATTACTACAATTTTACCTTTGTTTAATTTCTATTTAACTTCATTAATATTTACAAAACAATCTTCTGCCTTAGGTTTTTCCTTTATAAGACCTTTTTGGTACAACCAATTTATATGATCTTCCCAAACCTTTTTATTTTGAGTTAAGAATGGTTCTTCTTTTGAATCCATTTTTGGAAGCAATATATTTATACTTTCTTTTTCTACTGACTCTGTAAGAGGAAAATTTTCCTTTTGCTGATTATCCATTAGAATTTTTAATGCTTTATCTGGATTTTGTTTCATAAATTCAAATCCCTTTTGTGAAGCTTTCATAAATTTCTTTAGTGTTTCAGGTTTTTCTTTTATTGTTTTGTCACTAGCTACAAAAATTTCTTCATAATAATTAGGTACACCGTATTTAGATGGATCGAAACAATTTAGTTCATATCCTTGATGTTTTAAAACTGGAACTTCATGATTTATAAGTCCACCAGTGCTGGCATCAACCTTTTTGGTTGTCATAGAAGAAAGTAATTCAAAACCTACATCTATTACTTTTACTGAGTTTGGATTTCCGCCATCAGCTTTTACCATGGTCTTAACATATTCTGTATTTAAAGGATTTCCTGAAAAACCAATAGTTTTTCCAGCTAGGTCTTTTGGAGAGTTTATGTTCTTTTCTTTTAAAGAGATAACAACATTTAAAGGTGAATGAACTATAGCACCAATAGACTTTATAGGAATATTTTCATTAGCTCTAGACATTATAATATCTGGCTGGTAATAAATTCCTATAGTTGCTTTTCCTGCTGCTGGAAGTGCTAAAGGGTCTGTTGCATTAGATGGAAATTTAATATGTACATTTAATCCTTGTTCTTTAAAATATCCATTTTCTATAGCTGCATATATAAAACTATGTATTGCATTTGGATACCAATCTAATACCAAATCTACATCTTCCAATTTAGTAGAATCATTTTTACTGGACTTTGCACTAGAGCTAGAACAACCTGTAACTGATACTAAACATATCATTACTAATAATAAAGCTAAACATCTTAACTTTTTCACACTTCATTCCTCCATTTTACTATTTTATTTTCTAAAACATCTATTATAAAAACAAATATTATTGCAATAAGAGACAAAATAACTATAGGGGCAAAAACTCCTGCGCCATCTAGTTGGGTCATCATCCTTTTGCTAAAATATCCAAGTCCTGATTGAGCTCCAAGCCATTCACTAATAGCAGCCCCTATTACACTAAGTGGTACGGATATCTTTAGTGCTGAAAAAAAATAAGGTAGTGCTGAAGGCAGTTTCAATTTAAGAAATATTTGTTTTTTGTTAGCTCCATAAGTAATTAATAACTCTTCCATTTCCCTTTTAGTGGATCGAAGCCCATCATACACATTTACAGTGATGGGAAAAAAGGTTATAAGTGTGGTTACTAATACTTTACTCCATATGCTGTAACCAAACCAAAGTACAAATATAGGAGCTAGAGCTGTAATTGGAACAGTTTGAGTTACTACTACAAGAGGATATATTGCTTTTTGGATTTTTTCATTTAAACTCATAAGTACAGCAAGGAATACTCCTAGGACTAATGATATGGCAAGTCCTAAAAAAGTAACCCATAATGTAGCTGGAAGATGCACTGTAAATAGCGGATCTCGCAGTTCCCAAATTTTTTCTAAAATTTTGCTTGGAGATGGTAATATGTACATTGCATTTATTTTTCTTGCAATAGCTTCCCAAATTAAAAAAAATGAAATTCCTACAATTATTGATGATGCGTATTTCTTCATAGTTCAACCCTCTGCTTTAATTCATTTACAAGTTCTTCTTTTATAGCTAATATTTCTGGCTTACTTAACATGTGTCTATCCCTTGGGTAACCAAAGGGAACTAGTACTTCCTTTAATTTAGTTATAGGTTTTTCAGAGACAACTAGTACTTTACTTGATAAAAACAAAGCTTCTTCCACATCATGAGTTATAAATAATATAGTCTTTTTAAATGTAGACCATTGAGTTAAAAGCCATTCTTGCATTGATATTTTAGTTATAGCATCTAAAGCACTAAAAGGTTCATCCAAAAGCATAATTTCAGATCCAGTAAGTAAGGTTCTTATAAATGAAACTTTTTGCTTCATTCCTCCTGATAAATCCTTTGGATAATTGTATTTATAGCTGCCAAGACCGAAGATTTCTAAAAAATTTTCTGCTTCTTTTTTAGCTTGCTTTGAACTTTTTTCACGTACTTCTAAGGGTAGTGAAGCATTTTCTAAAATATTCCTCCAGGGAATTAGTAAGTCTTTTTGAGGCATGTACCCTATATAACCCTTTAAAGTATTAATGTTATTTTCATTAATGAAAATGTTTCCACTATAAGTTGGCTGGAGGCCGCAGATCAGCCTAAATATAGTACTCTTGCCGCAGCCACTAGGACCTATTATACTTATAAAATCCCCTTTGTCTACATGAAAATTCAAATTTTCTATAAGAGGATTTGAATCATTTTCATATTTAAAATTAACATTACAAAATTTCAACATAAAAAATTACATCTCCTTGTTATAAGCCATGTCCCAAAACATGAGTTCATATTTACTACTATTTATAAATATTTCTTTTAATCTATCTAATTCTTTGTCTGACATATTTTTTGCAATATCATTTACTAAATCTAAAAGCCACTGAGTTTCTTTTTCATATTCTTTTGAAATATAACCTCTTATCCATTCTCCATAAAATTCATGTTCTGTGGATCCAGGAATTTTACTTAAGTTTTTGCCAATTTCTAAATAGCTCCACATGCAGGATAATAATGAAACAGCAACGTCTCCTAAAGTACCTACTTGAGAAACAGCAAGCATATAATGTGTATATGAAATATTGGTAATTGAAGCTTTAGCATTTTTAATTTCTTCTGAGGTAATTCCAAGTTTTTTCATATAAGAACGATGAATACTCATTTCACCATTTAATATACCGTTTACCATACTAGAAAAGCCTTGCATTACTTCTTCTGTTTCAGCTTTAACTACACCTAAGGCATAAACTTTAGCATAATCTAATAGATAAAGATAATCTTGGATCATATAAAATTTAAATTTGTCTTTATCTAAAGTTCCTTCTCCTATTCCTCTAACAAAAGGATGTGTATAATAAGAATCCCAAATATCCTTAACGCTTTCATACAAGCTTTCTGAAAATTTCATTTCAAATCCTCCTTGGTTTTATGAATTTTATAATAAGTTTATTGTACTAAAAATAAAAAGGTACAAACCAACAAGAGGTTTGTACCTATATTTTTTAAATATATAAAGCCTCTTCCTACGCTGGTATTATCCAGATCAGGTTATAGGGTCTAAAAATATCATTTTTACTCTCAGCTGGTAACACCAGCCCCCCTGGGATTGTTATACTAGTTTTTTATTATTCAATTTTATTCTTACAAAGTTATGTTACTACAATATATTAATGCCGTCAATATGGCCAGTAATATATTTTTAGATCACCCATTGAAAATTTTGGAAAGGTTTATTAAATAATTAAATAACTAAAAATTTGATTTAAAAAAGGTAAGCATAATGTTGGCTTTTTTCGTATAATAAACACATTCATAGACATAATAAAAAAGAGGCTTTAGTTGATATGCTTTAAAATATTAATTAAATCAAACAAAGGAGAGATATGAAATTATGAAAAATAAACCAGATGATAGAAGTGATAATGTAGATAAAATTCAATATAATATTGATAAAACTATTCAAAATTATGAGATTGCAGAAGAAGTAATTGGAGAAACAGATAATGAAAAAACAAAAAAAGATCTGTCAGAAAAAAATGAGAGGAGAGAAGAAGCTCTAAATAATATGAGAAAAGAAATTAAAGATGAAGCAATGTATAAGAAGAATGAATATAAGTAAGTAAAATACAGCAGGTGATTGATTATAATATATTTAATGTGTTGATTGATAGAAATGACATTCTAAAATCAACGCATTTTATTTTTTTATTAAAGAATTGTTAAGTATAATAAAAATTAAACATTGCTAATTTAGATACCCGAAAATAAGTAACAAGTTCCTATAACTTAGTAATAAAGATGTATGTAAATGAGCATTTTAACCATAAATTTTGGCGTGAGTTCCATTTTTATGGTATACTTTACTAGGGTTAGAAATAGGAGGCAAAAAAATGGCAAATATATTGAAGTATTCAAAGAAACAATTAGATAAAGCACTAAAAGATTTTGTTAAAAAGGAAAGTATAGATTCTAGTGACACATCTGAATATGTAAGACTCATAAATGATTTTATATATGAATTTGGGCTGAAGTCTGAAGTTAATGAAGAGGGCAAACTTTCTATAACAACTAATAAGGAAGAGCAAGCTGTAATTGAAAAAATGATGTTTGCACTAGAAGGTTCAAAAACTTCTTTGAAGTATATTTTTGATGATAATATTACTTATATAGAAGAATAGTATATAAAAGTGTTATCCATCATTGAAACCTGTTAATTAGGAGTATCTTTATTGGATACTCTTTTTGTTTTTATATGGAAGTACATGTTTGAAGGGATTTTATCTTTTTATGACGAATATGGTCAGGATAAGTAATGAGTACTATACTAAAGAAGAATTATAACAAAGTGAAAAATCAATAGTTTAAGAACATATCAAGTAATCTGGACAAATAATGAAGAAGGTTTTCAAAATTAATATATGAATGGAGTGATATATATGAAATTTTTACATTGGCTAGGAGGAATAATAGTATTTTTTTGGGTACTAGGGATTGTACTTAGAATTGCTGCAAGTTTGCTGCATTTCTTGATTATTGCAGCTGTTATAGTATTCCTCTTTGATTTTGTAATGGGAAGAAGAAAATAAAAGTACTTAAAAAATTAGTGTTAGTATAGGGCTATATAGTTCTAAGATAATATGGATTCATGACAATATTGAAAAAGGTTCAAGGATTTTTGAACCTTTTTTTACATTTTTTTGAAGAAACTATTTATTAATATACACAGCTTACTTTAAAAGAATTTTATCTATTATTCCATAGGACAGTGCTTCCTCAGCAGACATGAAATAATCTCTTTCCATGTCTTTCCCTATTTTTAACCTTTATAATTGCGCATGAATTTATTATAATGTAAAGTAACTAGAGAAAAGAAATTTAAAAGTGAGCTAGTTAGGAAGAAGGAGGGAAAATGAAATTAGATAAAAAATTATTACAATATTGCTTATATGCCGCAGGGACAGTACTTATAATTTATGCGGGTATAATGATTTTTAATAATATAGGTGGTATATTTTCTTTATTAAGTAGTACATTAAGTAAAATTATTGGACTTCTCAAACCGTTTCTTATTGCACTAGTAATTGTGTACTTATTGAAACCAGGTGTGCAAAGTATCGAAAATTTTTTAGAAAAGAAAAAAATATTTAAAAAACCATCACCTAGAAGGGTAGTGGGGATTTTAGTAATGTATACATTAGTAATTGCCGCTTTTATATCTATTATTAGCGGGATATATATTATGGTTGGAGGAAAACTTTCCAATAATATAACTATAACTAATATGACAGTATTCTTAACTGATTATTTAAAGAACTCAACATTGTCAGTTACTTCTATTAGTGAAAAACTAAAAAGTTTAAACATTTCAATACCAGGAAATTTGAATGATAAGATTGCTCAAATTGTAAGTTCCGTGCAGTCATATTTTTCTGCAAGTATAGGAGCAATGACAAATTCTGTTGTATCTATAGGAGGGAATATAGCTTCATTTTTTATAGCTATAGTATTAAGTATTTATTTAATACAAGACTCTGAGTATTTTATAGATTTATGGAATAAAATTTTAAATCTTATATTTGGGAAAAGTAAAGCAGGAAATAAATTAAAAGAAATATTAAATATTATAGATGATACATTTTATAAATATCTAAGAGGACAATTGCTAGAAGCTTGCATTGTAGGAGTTTTATCGGCCATTGTACTGTACTTTATTAAAATAGATTATGCTTTAATGATAGGAATTATTGCAGGTGTTTGTAATCTAATACCATATATTGGACCTGTTGTTGGAACTGTTCTTGCTGTAATCATGGCACTACTAAGTGGTCAGCCTATCACAGCAGTATGGGCAATTGTTGGAATGCTTGTAGTTCAACAAGTGGACAATAACTTGTTAGCACCTAAAATTGTTGGAGATAGTGTAGGGTTACATCCAGTATTTACTATGATTGCAATTCTTATAGGTGGAAATGTAGGCGGACTTATAGGAATGCTTATAGCTGTACCTGCGGCTGCTTCTTTGAAAAGATTGCTTAGTAAATGGTATGCTTATCACATGGAACAATGTACTAAATAAAAAAATAATAATGAAGGAAGTGAGCATTTAGTGATTTTGTGTACTTGGGATACAATCTCTCACTAAAAATGACATATGGAAATAAAAAAAGTAAGAGGAAATACATTTTGTATTGATACAGGAATGACATATATACCTTTTTATAAGATTAATGATGAAGAAATTATTATGTTGGATTCAGGTTGGGCAAAAGGAGAAAGAAAAGGAATAGATGAGCTTCTAGAAAAAAACAGCTTTAAGGTAGTTGGTATAATATGTAGCCATGCTCATATAGACCATATAGGAAATAATACATATTTAAAGAAAAAGTATAATTGTGTTATTGCTATGCCAGCTTATGAAGCACTTGTGTGTAGTTCTACAGTAAATCTAAAGGTCTATTACAGTAATCAAACATTATCTGATGTTACAGAGCATTTTGGTCATATGGTTTGCGAAACAGATATTATGATTTCAAATAATCAAAATAAAATATACGTGTGTGGAATTAAATTTAAAATTATTCATACACCAGGACACAGCCCTTCCCATATATGCATTATTACACCTGATGATGTTGCATATTTAGGAGATGCCCTAATAAGTTACGAAGTTATGGAAGGGGCTAAAATGCCTTATGCTTATATACTTAGAGAAGATTTGAAAAGTAAAACAAAGCTTTATGACTTAAAATGTAGTAAATATGTAGTGGCACACAAAGGCATGTATAATGATATTACAAAACTTATAACAGATAATAAGCATTTCTATAATAATAGGGCAAGGAAAGTATATTCTGTTATAGATGGTGCTATGACAACAGAAGAGATTCTTAAGGCTGTTATTAAAAGTTTTAATATTCGTGTAAATAGCAGATATAGATATACAGTAATAGAAAGAATGTTAAAGTCCTATATCGAATATTTGGATGAAACGGGTAATATAGAGTCAAATATGGAGGATGGATTTCTTAAATATTCTAAATCAGCATTTTATATTTAAAACATTGCAAGAAACAAAAAAACAAGCCCTAAAGCTTGTTTTTTTATTTGGATAAATCTCTGAAGTTAAACTTTGAGCCTGTTAATTAATTTTAAACTTGTTTATTTCAGTTTTTAATTGAGCCGCTAATGTTTGAAGGTTACTTGAATGTTTTGTAAACTCTTCCATAGTAGCTGTTATTTCTTCTGCAGAAGCAGTAACTTCTTGTGAAGCAGAGGCTGTTTGTTCTGATATAGATGAAATATTTTCAATTTCTGATACTGTAGATTGTTTTTTCTTATCTATATCAACAATAGATGTTTTTATTTCATCAACTTTAGTAATCATTGTTTCAATTGATTTTAGGATTTCACTAAATATTTCATGAGTTTGATTTACAGCTAAGTACTGTTCATTTACTATAGTTTCAGTGGACTTAATAGCATTTACTGCTGTTTCTGATTTTTTCTGTATACTTGCTATAATTCCCTTTATTTCCTCTGTTGAATTCTGAGATTGTTCAGCAAGTGTTCTTATCTCTTCTGCTACTACAGCAAATCCTTTGCCTGCTTCACCTGCCCGTGCAGATTCTATACTTGCATTTAAGGATAAAAGATTAGTTTGTGCTGTTATTTCAGATATTGTTTCAGATATAGAGTTTATTTGTTTAGTACTTTCGTTCATATCATGAACTATGTCGTTAACTTCTGTAGTAGCTGTTTTAGTCCTGTTTGATTTTTCCATTAATGTATCTATCATGAATAATCCTTTTGAGCTTAAATCTTTAGTATCATTTGAAATTTTATCCATTTCATTAGAGTTAATACTAATTTTATCTAATCTGTTTGATAAGTCCTCCATTTCTGAAGCACCATTTTGAGCATTTTGAGCCTGTTCAGTTGCCCCCATAGAAACTTCTTCTATTGCTTTGGCCACTTCACTTATAGAAACTGTTACTTCTTCAGACATACTGGCAAGACCTGTTGATGTTTCCAGTACTGTTTCAGATGACTTTGTAACACTATTCATAAGCTCTGATATATTTTTTATCATTGAGTTAAAGGATATAGCTAAATCTTTAAATTCGTCTTTTGTTGAAGCAGTTATAGACACTGTTAAGTCTCCATTTGAAGCTTTAGCAAATACTTCTTTTAACATTTTAATATTATGATCTATTCCCTTACTTAATAATAAAGACATAAATAGTGAAATTAATCCCATTACTAATATTATTAAGAAATTTGTTTTTAATATAGACTTTGTATCACTAGACAGTTCACTTTCATCTAAAGCAGCCACTAACTTCCAACCTGTTAATGTATTTGTTTGATATACTCCAAACTTTTTTGCACCATTATAGGTATATTCAACAAATCCATTATTTTCTGATTTTGCTTTATCCCAAAAGGATAACTTTGAGGCTTCATTTGTACTGATAAGTTCCTTTTTTGGGTGAGCTAAAACATTACCTGATAAATCAGCAATAAACACATAGCCTGTATTACCTATCTTTTTTGAAGATATTCTTTTTGAAAGTGTGGTTAGTGAACAATCCATACCAACAACACCAACTACTTGTCCATTTTTTTCTACTGTTCGTGCAAGTGTAACAACATTATTTCCAGTGGCAGCATCTTTATAAGGAGGAGTTACTATAACTTCACCTTTATGATCTAAAGCTTGTTTATACCAAGGCCTTGTAGTTGAGTCAAATCCATCCGGCATTTTTGTAGCAGGGTATATTGTAAACTGCTTAGAGGCAGTTCCATAATATATTCCAAGTATATCTTTGTCACTTTCTTTTACGCCTTTCAATATATCTGATATAATTGCAGTATTATTGTCTGTATCAATATTTACAATACCAGGGTTATTTGCAGTGAGAGAAATTATGTCTGAGAATCCATTAAAGTAATTAATTAAGCCATCGTTTATTTCTGTAAGTGTTTGTGTACTTGTAAGTGTTAATTTCTTACTAAGGATTGATTTTGATTGAGTATAGGAAAAAAATCCAACTATAATTAATGGAATTACACAAATTGATATCAAGCTAATAATTAATTTAGTACGAATACTATTTAGTTTAAAATTTTTAAAATTCATTTTAAGTTCTCCTTCTTTGTTCTATATAACTTATTATGCATAAATATTATTCTATTTTTAATAGCAAAATATAGTTCTTGTTATATCACTTTACAAGAAAACTATTTTAATGTTATTTTAAATATAATCGCTTGTTTTAAATCTATCTAATATATAATATAATAAATTATATATCGATTAAAATCAATATATTTCAACTATTTTTTTAATTGATATTGAGTTGAAATAAAATAGTCATAAAAAATAATTTAAAAATAATCAAAAAAATCCAAAATAAAACATTGAAAAATAATAAATATAGTAATTTTAATTTGAGATTCTACATTTTTTTTAATTTGCCATATATACTTAGAAACTAATAATATTATAATATTATTAGTTTGGATTAAGAAGTGTTTAAATAATGTAAAAATGGAATTGTGAATTCATGGAACGAACAATTAAATACTTATCAACTTAACAGTAGTGACAGTTTATCTTATAATCGATGTAACACTTTAGTTAAAATTTGAAATATTGATAAAAAATTTAATATTTTTTGAATATTGTGGTATATTATTAATATAACACTGGTGATATAAATTTAATGTATCATAAATAATGGTGTTTTGTCTTTGGAGGATAATTAATGAAAATCGGAACAGTAAAATGGTTTAATTCAGAAAAAGGGTTTGGATTTATTGAAGTTGAAGGCGAAAAAGATGTTTTTGTTCACTCATCTGCAATTCAAGGAAATGGTTCAAGAAAAAGCCTTGATGAAGGTCAAAAAGTTCAATTTGAAACAGAAAAAGGACCTAGGGGACTTCAAGCAATTGATGTTTCAACAATTTAAATATCAAGTTTTAAAATATTAAAAATTTTAATATTTAAATTACAAAAGTCACCTTTATAAAGGTGGCTTTTTTGATGGAGATGGCTAAAAATAGTTTATTTAATGAAAATAAACTATTTTTTAGAATATATTGAAGAAAAGATGTAATATTTAGAAAATTGTGATATAATGATGCAATACTAGTATTTTAAATTAAAAAATACTAATCTTACTTAAGAATATTAGTCCTCTAGTAATTGAATAGGCTTAGATTATAGTGATGTTATTAAAAATCAGAAAATAATATAGGCACTATAAATAAGAAGCATAAAGAGAATAAATTTAATATCTTGTAATTTTATTTAAATTACCCAAAAAGGTGATTAATATTCTATTCTTACATCTACAAATCCGTTCTATCACTTTTATGTTGTTTTTAAAATTTATATTTGACATAGTGAAAAAAGTAGACAAAGATACTTGAAAAGGATGGTATTAATTTGTGAAAATAACAATATTATGATAAAAGGTGTTGAAAGTTTCTAGCAAGCTTAATAAGTCAGTGTTTCTATAGTAACATTATAAAATAATAATAATTTAAAAAGTAGAAAAGAAAAGTGGTGATGAGATAAAGTGAGTGAAATAGTAAAACTTTCAGAAGTTCAAGCCTTTACCACTAAAGATGTATATGTGGGTGATCAAATACAATTATCCTTAGAGGATAATCCGTCCACAGGTTATATATGGAAAATAACATTTATAGATGAAAATATATTGACTCAAGTAGGAAAAGAGGAATTTCTTGCTAAAGGATCAAAAATAGGTTCTAAGGGTAGTAGTATATATACCTTTGATGTATTAAAATCAGGTTCTACAAAACTTCAATTAGAATATTCTCGTCCTTGGCAAAAAAACCCGAAAGATAAGAATTTTAGCATTGAATTTGAAGTTAAGGATAAAAAATAATTCTAAAGCAAAATATGTTAACTCTCCTCCTTTGAAATTTAGTATTTCACTATGGAGGAAAATATAAAATCTTAACACTAAAAAGTAGAAAATAAAGATTTGTGAAATTTTTAAAGGTACTAGAAAAATAATTTTCTTTAAAAAGGAGAGATGGCTAATGAATTATGATGATGATGAAGAATATGAAGGAGAAGAAGGCGGAGAAGAAGAATATGACAGTGGTGATGAAGGAGAAGAAGAGGTAGAAGAAGAGTACGAAGACGAGGAAGGCGGAGAAGAAGAAGAGTACGAAGATGAGGAAGGCGAAGAAGAGGAGTACGAAGAAGGCGAAGACGAAGAAGAGGAGTACGAAGACGAAGAAGGCGAAGGCGAAGAAGAAGAGTACGAAGACGAAGAAGAGGAGTATGAAGAAGGCGAAGGCGAAGAAGAGGAGTACGAAGAAGGCGAAGACGAAGAAGAAGAGTACGAAGACGAAGAAGGCGAAGGAGAAGAAGAAGAGTACGAAGGCGAAGATGAAGAATTTCCTTTAGAGTTGGATGATGATGTATTTGGAGATAGAAGTGAATATCCGGATGCTGAGGATGAAGACTTTGAAGAAGATGAAGGTGACTGGACACCAGAGGATTATGAAAGTTCAGCGGAAGTATTCTTCGGAGAAGGAGAATATTTTGGAGATACTGCAGAACAGCAATATGTGGATGATGGGTATGAACCTTGTGAAGACAATGAGCAGTACTTAAATGAATTAGAAAATGAAATAGAAGGTATATCTGATGTAATTCAATTTTATAATTTAGATGACACTGTTGTTCCAAGAGGTTTTGTATCAATGGAATCACTTCCAACTATTGAAAAGTTATTTCCAGATGCAGATTTAAGCAAATTGCATACAGCCGTTCCAGCAATGAAAAGTAAAAAATCGTCAAAAGGCAAAAAAGGCATGAAGAAAAATTTGCCAGAATCTGTTTTGAAAATAGATTCAAAGGATAAAGTGGATTTAAGAAAATATTGTTCAGCAATAGGTGATCAAGGACAAACAAGTAGATGTTCTGCCTTTGCATGGACTCATGCTATAGAAATGGCTTTAAATATGAAAGGAGAAGAAGTACCACCACTTGCATGCAGTTATACAATGTTAACATTCCAAAATTATCAAGGTGATATGAAAGATTTCCAATATGCATATTCTGGTGGAGAAGGAACAATTGGTGGACCAGAACCAGGCATTGAAATAATGAGTACAGGAACTTGCAGAGAAGAACTATGGCCTAATGACGATGAAGAACCAGAAGTTGAGATAAAAGACATGGAAGATGATGCTGGCAATTATTGTATTGAAGATGTGAACATTCAATCTGTAGAGCTAGAAGATGTAAAAAAGATACTTAGTGCAGGTGGATTTGTTCATGTTGGGATGAATACTGGAAAAGCATTTAGTGAAATGGGTCGAGATGGAATAATGAAAGCATCAGAAGAGCCAAGTGGTCAGCATGGTAGACATGCTATGTTGATTGTAGGGTATATTGGTAATTACTATATAGTTAAAAACTCATGGGGAACAGAATGGGGTGACAATGGATATTGTTATATACCAAAGAGTGTTCTTTCCCAATCAGAACCAGATTTTTCAGCAGTAATATTTAAAGGGAAAAAGTAAAATAAAATAGATGATGAAGATAACGAAGGTAGTATTAGAAAAATAAATATAAAAAATATAATAAAAAAATGGAGGAACAAAATTATGAATATTAATAAAAGTTTAGACAAGGCTTATGAAGGAAAATCTTTTAAAGAATTGGTAGATGCGCCAGTAAGTGCGCTTGAAGGAATTAGTGATGAAGGTGGAAAAATTTTGGAACAAAAATTTAAAATAAAGACAATTGGAGATTTGGCTAAATTTAAATATGCTAAAATAGCAGAAGCAATTGTTCTTTTAGCGGCACAAGAGGAATAGTATTTATAGGTTTAAAATTTATAAAAAAATTTGAAAGGTGAGGTTTTGTTATTATGGGATTTGCAGATTGGTTAAATGATCAGAAGAAAAATTTGGGAGAATCAGTAGATTGGTTATCTGATAAGTTGAAGGAACAAAAGAAAAATGTTGAAGGATCTATTATGAAAGTTACAAATAAAGATTTTATGCAAGCAATTCTTGCAGGGTGTGCACTTATAGCAGCTGCAGATGGCAAATTAGAATTGACAGAAAAAGAAAAAATGGCAGAGTTTATAAAAGGAAGCACTATAATGAGTTTATATGATATGAGCGAAGTTTTAGCTGAATTTAATAAATATGCTGAAGTTGTTATTACTGATTATAATACAGGGAAGAAAGAGTGTGTTGATACAATTTTAAAAATAAGATATGCTAAAGGAGAAGCTAAAGAAGTAGTTCGTTTCTGCAGCATAATTGCAGCATCAGATGGTGAAGTAAATGAAAAAGAACAAGCTATAATAAAAGAACTTGTTGAAACATTAGAATTAGATTCTAAAGAATTTGGGTTTTAATTAATATATTAAAGAAAGGAGCTGTTCATAGCGATTTTTCAAATCACTATGAACAGCTCCTTTTGACTAGAAAATGGTATACAAAATAAAGTGTGGGTTTTATATAAATTTTACCTTTTTCAAGTTTTAAAATTTACGATGTTTTTAATGGATGAATGTAGGAACTACATCTTTCATTTTGTATTTTATTGTGGATAAATATATAATGAAATCTAAGTATATTATTTTATTTTAAAATGGTAAAATTAAATCAATAAAGGATTATATGAGAAGATGAAGAGAATATCTTATGGAATTTCTAATTTTGAAGTTTTAAGAGAAGAAAATTATCTTCAAAACAAGATATAATTGATAATAAAGAATAGATTGGAGCGGAGAAGATGGAGAATAATTTGATTAAGGAAGAATGGGTTAATGGGAATGAGATGATGTCGCCTAGACCTCAATACAATCATATGGAAATTGAGAAGATGATTGGATTTAGGTTGGAAAGCTATTTTAATGGTGAATGTAAAGTAGCTTTAGAAAATGCCTTGTTTTTAACTAAAGATAATCCTAGAGAATTAAAGAAAGACCTTAATAAATTAAAGGATTTAGTAAAAGGAAAAGGCGCAGAGCTTGTTCCCGATGTTGCAGTGTATTGTGATAAAGAACAAATATTTAAAAGGGGATTTTTAGGTGTGCCACAGCTAGTGGTTGAAGTTTTAAGTCCTAGCAATGCAGATGATGATACAGAAGTAAAGAAAGAGGTATATAGAAAATTTAGTGTTCCTGAATATTGGATAGCTTCACCTATGAGTAAAAAGGTGTATGTGTATAACCTAAAAGATGACAGATATGAATTAACAGGAGAATATAGATTTTTAGAAGAAGAAATAAAATCAAGTAGATTTGAAGATTTAACACTAGATATAAAAGATATTGAACTAATTCAGGATGATGAAGATGATATTTAACTTAAGGTGGTTAAGAACTATTATAATAAATGAAAGGTATGAAAATATATGAAAAATAATTTTATGCAAAAAATTTGTTTCGTTTTTCTTTGTTTGCTTATTAGCATAAGCTTATTAGGATGTGCATCAACAAATAAAACGGCTACAAAAGAAAAACAAAATACAAAAACAGAAAGTGTAAAGACAGATTCTACAAAAAATGAAGATGTAAAAAATAAAAAAATAATTAATGACTTTCAAGGAGTGGCAGATTATATACATAAAAATGGATGCCTTCCTGATAATTTTATAACCAAGGCGCAAGCAACAAAACTTGGATGGAATCCAGGCAAGGATCTTAACAAGGTGGCACCTGATAAAAGTATAGGTGGAGATGTTTTTACTAATGCAGAAAAGTCGTTGCCAAATGCTCCTAAAAGAGTTTGGCATGAGTGCGATATTAATTATAATGGAGGACATAGGGGAGCGGATAGAATACTTTATTCCAATGATGGATTGATTTATTCAACTTCAGATCATTATAAAACCTTCAAACTTTTATATAATGGAAAATAAATTTGATTTAAATGAGGTGAACAACTTGACGAAAGTAATATTAGAAGGAAGTAAGTTTATAGATAAAGAAGCTTTACATGAAATTTTAAAAAGTGAATTAAAGCTTCCAAGCTATTATGGAGAAAACTTAGATGCTCTTTGGGATTGCTTAACTACAGATGTAAAGCTGCCGCTTATAATTGAATGGATAGATTTTAAAACTAGTAAATTTTTTTTGGGGGATTATGCGGAAAGCACATTAGATGTTTTTCGTGGAGCTGAAAAGAGTACAGAAGGAAGATTACAGATACAAATAAAACTTTAATTTAAAGCAAATTACAAATATAGGTTTAAATTAAACTTATTTTTAAATAAATTGAAAAAGCTTGTTAGATTATATATATGATCAAGCTTTTTAGTTTTTGAATTTAACATTCCTAAATATATAGTGAAGTTTTAATATAATTGGATGCTATTTAAAAAAATGTTAGATTAATTATGAAGAAATTAAGTGTATAATTGTTTTGAGGAGTTGAATTTATGAAAGTACTAAATTCAGTTGAAGATGTTGATAGATTTATAAGAGATAATAAAATTGCTATATTGTATTTTTCTTCAAAGGCTTGCTTAGTATGTACTGAACTTTTACCTAAAATAGAAGAAATGCTTAAAAAATATACAAAGATTAATAGCGCTAAAGTGGAAGTTGATGAACTACAGTCAGTTGTAGGTGAGTTTTCAATATTTACATTGCCATGTATTCTTTTGTTTATAGAAGGTAAGGAAACAATAAGAGAAGCCAGATTTATAAGTGTTATTGAATTAGAAAAAGAATTACAAAGATTCTACAATTTAATTTATTAGTAACAATATAAATTGTTTAATTTGAACTTGGCAAAATTTAAATAATTGACTGAAGCCGTATTGGGAAAATCAATACGGTTTTTCATCGTCTAGGACAAAATTAACATATATTAAAATTTTAGTATATAGATGATATAATTGTATGTGAAAGGTAAAGATTGCAAGTAACGAATATTACTATACTGTAAACGTTAAGGGGGAAGACTATTGGATTTTAAAATAATTGTAATTGAAGACGAGTTTTCAATAAATGATATATTAACCTTTGCATTAAAAGGAGAAGGATATAAAGTTAAAAGCGCTTTTTCATCAAAGGAAGCAAGGGAGTTTCTTGAAGATTTTAAACCTGATTTAGTAATGCTTGATATAAATTTACCTGATGAAAGCGGATTTGAACTTTGTAAATTCATTAATGCTAATTATAAAATACCAATTATTATGCTTACTGCTAGAAATGATGTTTTCGATAAAGTACTTGGATTAGAACTTGGAGCAGATGACTATATAACTAAACCATTTCATATAAAAGAAGTGTTAGCAAGAGTAAAGGTAGCTTTAAGAAGAGTTGATAAATATAAAAACTTTGAGAAATATGAGAATTTGATAAATTTAAATGAAAATGTAAAGATTAAATTAGAAAATAGAATGGTAATTAAAGATGAAAAAGAAATCAAACTAAAACCTAAAGAATATGATTTATTAGTATTTTTTATAAAGAATAAAAATAGAGTTTTTACAAGAGAGGAAATTTTGGATAAAGTTTGGGGTATAGATTATTGTGGTGAAATTAGAACTGTGGATATTCATGTTAGAAGGTTAAGGGCAAAACTAAATTTAGATAACGGACAATCCTTCATTGAAACAGTTTTTGGTGTAGGATATGTGATGAGGTAATAATATGAAAAATAGTATAAGATTTAAATTTATATTAGGGTTATCAGTTATATTTATAATTGCCGCAGTTGCTTTAAATATTTCAATAAGAAAAGTATTTGAAAGCAACTTAGAAAATTCTATACAAAACTCTATGAAGGATACAATGAAAAATTCAAGAGAATATATTAGATATAATATGTTATCAGAAGATTCAAGTATGGATGAAACAGCTTTTGGCAAAAAGCTGTGGAATATGCTTAATAAGTCTGTACTTACATATAATTATGAGCTTGAAATAAGAACTTCTTCGGGAAAATTTGTAGAAGGCAGTATTATAAATTCGGGTTTTAGTGAATTAGCAGATAAAGGTACTAAAGCTGCTCTTGAAGGAAAGGCTGTGGTAAATTTAAAATACAGTGACAATAATGTTCAAGCAATATTGTCTTATCCACTGTATTATGGTGATAAATGTTTAGGAATAATTAATATAAGTAAAAGTTTTGATGATTCCTATGTTGAAAATAAAAGAATAATAAACATTATTACTTTAATAGAGATAGTTATTTTTACTCTCGTTCTTGTAGTGTCATATTTATTTATAGCAAAAATAGTAAAACCTATTATAGTATTAACAAAACAAATAAAGAAGATTGAAGAAGGAGATTATGAAATAAATTTGAATATTAAAAACAATGATGAAATAGGCATCTTATTAAAAGAATTTATGAATATGAAGGGAAAAATAAAGGATCAAATTGAAACAATTACTATGGAAAAAGATAAGGTTTTGAAGCTGGAAAAAGGCAGAAGAGACTTTTTTAATAACGTAACTCATGAATTAAAAACCCCACTAACAGCCATTTCTGGTTATGCTCAAATACTTTTAGATAAAAATGTGGAAGATGAAGAATTCAAAGCAAGAGCAATACAGCGAATTTATTTGGAAAGTGAAAGGCTTCACAGACTTGTACTTAATTTAATAAATGCTTCAAAAGGAATAAACTTTTTAGAAGAAGACAAGAAAAGTATTGAAATGAAAAGTCTTTTATATGACATATGTAAGGATATGGATATTAAAAGTAAAAAATATTCAATTAATATACTAACAAATATAGAACAGGGTTTTATACTTGGTCAGGAAAACAAGATAAGGCAGCTTATAATAAATTTATTAGATAATGCAATTAAATATTCTTTTTCAGGAGAAAACATAAGTGTAAATGCTTTTAATGAGAATGAAAATTATAAAATAGAAATTTTAAATAAAGGAAATCCAATGTCTAAAGAAGTTTTTAGTTCTATCTTTGAACCTTTTGTAAAAGGCGATAACTCAATTGAATCAGGAAGTAGCGGGCTAGGTTTGTACATATGTAATGAAATAGTTAAAGAACATAATGGTGAAATATGTATGGAAAATGGTAATGTAATAAAAGTAACAATAAAAATTCCTTCTTTTTCGCTTGGTGGAAACAATTTGGAAACAACTTAAGTAAATTTAGAAAACACTAAGTGGTACTATTTAGTTAAAGATAGGGCAGTAGAAAATTCTAAATGCCCAATTTAGAAGGGAGAGGTAAATATTATGAAGAAAAATATGAAAGAAATAGCCTTACTTTTAACTTTAGTAGTTTCAATTCCATTAAGTTTTAGCGCTTGTGGTGAAAAGCAAAAGGAAATTAAGCTTACCAGCAATGTGAAACAAGAGATGAAAGATGAAGAAAAAAGTGCCTCTAAGCTAGTAAAAGTAAAAGATTTAGATCTAGGGGACATGATATATACACCTATATGTTGGAAAGATGATGAAAACATTATAGTTACAGAAGGAAGTGGCAAAAACAAGAATTTAATCGATTTCAAAAGTGTTCATGTAGATGATATAAATGTTTATAATGTTAATACAAAAACTTCTAAGACTTCCAAACTTAGCACCATAACAGATGCTATATGTGGAGACGTAGGAGAAAAGGATATGTATGGTAACTTCCTTTATATAAAGGATAATAAGATTTGGATGTACAACACAATACAAAATACTCAAAAATCAATATATGATTTGTCAGAAATAATGAAAGAGCAAAAAGAAAATTTAAAAATTAAAGATGATAAAGAGTTATTAAAAAGAATACACTGTGGTTTTGTTCTAGGAAGTGATAAGTATGTATATTTAATGGCATTAACAAGTAATAGTAGCTGCAGTGCAAAGGTTATTGATATAAAAACAGGGAGTATAATTAAAGGCTCTTTTGCATCAGGGTATTTCCCTAATTTAGATACTGTAAGAGGCTTATATTCCTGGGCATATAACAAAAATAAGGATAGCTTTTATATAAGCTCAATTTTTTATACCGTTATGTATGAATGTAAGCTAGGAGAGAAAAATGATATCAAGAAAAATAATACTGTTGGAGGAGAAATATTTGATATATCAGAAGATGGAAATAGTCTTTACTTTAATAGTTTTTTAAAGAAGAATAAAAAAACTATTGTAAAATATGATATCGAAAAGGATAAGGCTACAGAATTAACAAGTGGAATTGTAGAAAGTAGTGGAAAAAACCAACAAAGTGTATTTGAAAATATTAGTACTAATTATGATAACAATGTTGTAAGCTATAGTGTGCAAAGTTTTATAGCTGAATCAGGTAATAAGAATTTATATAAAATTCAAGCTACTTCTTTTATAGGAGATTTTGATGGTAAAGAAATAAAAAATTCTAGAATGCTTCCTCTAGAACAATTGGATAATAAGGATAATGGAAATGCCATTATGCTTAATAAAAAAGGAGATAGTTTTATTTATACAGTTATGTATTTTGATTACGATTCTAAAAATGACGTTACTAAATTGTATAAATCAAAAAATTATATATATCAAATTAAAAAGTAGAGTTTAAAATTAATAAGGTAGATAGATTTGAATTCATGCAAATCTATCTACCTTATTTTAAATTTAAAGTTTATTAATTTCTTTAGTAGTTCGAGTCCTATACGTTATCTTATACGAGCATTGATATGATATGGGTACATGTAGTATTTCTAGTAGAATTTAATAGAGTCACAGGAACATCTATATAATTTCATCAATAGATGTTGTTTGTATTTAGTAAATTATTTTACTTTAAATAATTTAGCTGCTTCCTCTAGTTTAACAACTTGAGCTTTTAAATTTTCAACTTGTCCAGCTATAGATTCTATGGATGCAGTCTGCTGCTGTGTAGAAGCAGATACTTCTTCTGAAGAAGCTGCTGTTTCTTCACAAATAGAGGCTATATTTTGTACTGAGTCGATCATTACATCTTTATTGCCTTTAAGTTCAGAGAATAGTTTGTTGGATTCATTTATTTTATTTGTTATATTATATATTTTTTCAGATATAGCATCAAAGGCTTTTTCGGTATTCAGTACAGCAGTTATTTGATCGTGTACAGCATTCCCTACGTTTTTAGCTGTATTTACTGAATAATCTATTTGATTTTGTATTTCTGTTATTATAGAAAATATTTCTTGAGCTGCATTTTTTGATTGTTCAGCTAATTTTCTGACTTCTTCTGCCACAACTTCAAAGCCTTTTCCCTGTTCACCAGCTCTAGCTGCTTCAATAGCTGCATTAAGTGCAAGTAAATTGGTTTGTTCAGCTATATCAGTTATAACATCTGTTATATTTTTAATACTTGAAGATTTATTATTTAAATCTCCTATTGCAGTAGTCAAATTTTTACTAAGTTTGCTTTCAGAATCGGTTTTTTCTTTCAGATTTTGAACAATGTTTTTACCGGTGTTATTAGATTGCTCCATGGAAGAAGAATATTCTTGCATTTTTAAGTTTGTTATTACAGCGTTATCAATTAGTTCTCCAAGTTTTTCAGAGAGGTCATAAGTATGTTCTGTTTCTTTTGATTGATGAGTAGACCCTTCTGCTATGGTCTCAATTGCAGAGGAAACATGATTAATTGATTCAGCACTTTCTTTTGAAGCTTTAGTTAATAATTCTACGCTGTTTAGTACAACTAGAATTGATTCATCCATATTTATAAGTAATGATTTTATGTTAACTATCATTTTATTAAAACTAGCACTTAAATTTCCTAACTCATCCTTAGACTTAATATCTGAAATTACGGTTATATTACCATTTGATGCTTTATCCATTAAGTTCATTAATTTATTAATTGGAATGGTAATTTTCTTAGAAAAAATGGTTCCTAATATAATTGATACAATTAGTGCCAAAAGAGCAGTAATTAGTATAATTTTAATCAGTAGGTCAGCAGATTCATTTGATTCCTTGTTATTTTGAGTTACTACAAGTGTCCAGTTTACTTCAGGAACCATATTATAACTCATAAGCTCTTTTATGCCGTTAATATTATAGGAGCCAGTAATTAATTGTATTGTTTCACCTTTATTAATACTTGATACAACTTCTTTAATTTTAGTATTTTCTGTTTGCTTATTTATTTTTTCTTTTGATGGATGAGATAATGTTACACCAGACTTATCTACTAAGTATGCATACCCTGTTTTACCCACCTTTATAGTTGTAAGTTTGTTTGTAAAATAGTCTGTATAAACTGAATCTGCCATAACTGCGATAACTTTTCCGTCATCATCCTTAATGGGGGAAACAAAAACTATAATGGTTCTTCCGTTAGCTTTTGAAACTATAGTATCGCTTATAGATGACTTTCCTTGTAGTGCATCCTGAAAGTATTTCCTGCTTTTTAAATCTATTTTTAGTGATGATGGGCTGCTGTCAGTAAATATTTCACCATTTACATCTATGAGAAATAAGTGTTCATGATCTTTTAAAGAAACAGCTCTATTTTTTAAAAATTCAAAGGACTTATGATTTATGTATTTAGAAAAAAAATCATCACCCATATTTGTTTGTCTAATTTTTGATATATCTACTACATCTTTTTGTTGTGAAAGAAGCTCTGCTTCTTTCTTTTCTGAAAGTATAAGAGAGCTGATATCTTCAGTACCTAGATTACAGTTAATCGAAACTTTGTTTAATGCTGCATCTTCTAGAGTTTTGGATGTGAAAAAATAAACAACTATACTAGTAACAATTAAAGGTACTGCAACTAATATAGATATAAATAGTGGTAATTTTTTTCGTATTCTCATTATGGTACCCTCTTTCCATTATTATAGATTGTAGGATTTACCTTTGATGGGAAAACGCTGCATATGGATCAAAAACATGATTATCTAAAATTTAAAACTCCTGTTCCCATTATGGGAGGAGAAGCAGTATTGTATCCTTATTATAATTGGATAAATTGAGGAGGGGCAAATTTTTATCCTATATTCTGTATAGTACTATCAATTGATGTATTTGTATATAGTTAGTTGCTCAATTTTCAGATTATAAATGTGATATTAAATACTTATAAGTTCTAATTAAAAAATGATTATATAAAAACGTAAATAACGTGTACATGTAAAATATATAGACACTTCTGTGATTCTTATGTAACAGGTGCAAAAATCCAATTGATGAGAAAAAGTGCATAAATAATATACAGTGAAATTTAATTAATATAATTATGAATGATATGAGTTTTAAGGATCTTTAATGAATAAATATAATTGGCACACTTATTGCTGAATACATAAGTAAGTGAGGAGGGATTAGATGGGATATGAAAACGTTGTTTTAGAAAAGCATGATCATATTGTTACTTTAAGTTTTAATAGACCTCAAGTGCTAAATGCTTTAAATGGTGATGTCTTAACTGAACTTAATAAGGCATTAGATGAAATAAAGGATGATAAAGAGATTCATGTTGTAGTAATAACTGGATATGGTAAGGCTTTTGTAGCTGGTGCAGATATATCAGAAATGAAGGATAAAACACCAGAAGAAGGCAGAAGATTTGCAGAATTAGGCTTAAGTGTATTTAGAAAGATAGAGCTTATGGAAAAACCGGTTATTGCAGCTGTTAATGGATTTGCACTTGGTGGTGGTTGTGAATTAGCTATGAGTTGTGACATACGTATAGCTTCAGAAAAAGCAAAGTTTGGACAACCAGAAGTTGGTCTTGGAATTATTCCAGGATTTGCTGGAACTCAAAGACTTTCGCGTTTGGTTGGAATAGGTAAAGCTAAAGAATTAATATTTACTGCTAAAATAATTGATGCTGTTGAAGCAGAAAGGCTAGGACTAGTGAATAAAGTTGTAGCTCATGATCAATTAATGCTTGAGGTCATAACTTTAGCTGAAAGTATTGTTTCTAAAGCACAATCAGCAATAAGATATTCAAAAACAGCTATAAATAGAGGAGCTGAAAGTGATATAGAAACAGGGATGTTAATTGAAAAAGATTTATTTGGTTTATGCTTTGCAACAGAGGATCAAAAAGAAGGTATGACAGCATTCTTAGAAAAAAGAAAAGCAAATTTTAACAATAAATAAGTGAATTCGTAAATACTAAAATAGGTTAACTATATAGAAATAGGAAATATAGAAGAAATATAATATATTCAAAAATTGATTAATTTAGTTTTACTTTTAGGAGGAACAAACATGAAAATATTTGTTTTAGGAGCAGGAACAATGGGCTCAGGAATTGTTCAGACTTTTGCTGGATCAGGTTATGAAGTAATAATGAGAGACATTGAAGAAAATTTCGTTAAAAGAGGTCTTGGAATAATTACTAAGAATCTGGAAAAAAATGTTCAAAAAGGAAAGCTGGCAGAAGAAGAAAAAAATGCAATCCTTAGTAGAATAACGATTACAACAGATATGAATTTAGCAAAAGAAGCAGATTTAGTTATAGAAGCTGCTGTTGAGAATATGGCAATTAAGAAAAAAATATTCGCTGAATTAGATGGAGTATGTAAGCCAGAGGCTGTACTTGCTACAAATACATCATCTTTATCAATAACAGATGTAGCTAGTGCCACAAAAAGACCTGATAAAGTTATAGGAATGCATTTCTTCAATCCAGTTCCATTAATGAAATTGGTGGAAGTTATAAAAGGAATTGCTACTTCTGAAGAAACTAAAAATACTATAATTGAATTATCTAAGAGACTTGGTAAGGATCCAGTAGAAGTTGAAGAAGCTCCAGGTTTTGTTGTTAACAGAATACTTATACCAATGATAAATGAAGCAGTAGGAATTTTATCAGAGAATGTTGCAAGCGCTGCAGATATTGATTTAGCAATGAAATTAGGTGCAAACCATCCAATAGGACCTTTAGCTTTAGCAGATTTAATAGGCAATGATGTTTGTCTAGCTATTATGGAAGTATTGTATTCAGAGTTTGGAGATTCAAAATATAGACCTCATCCCTTATTAAGAAAGATGGTTAGAGCGGGATATATGGGAAGAAAAACAGGAAGAGGTTTTCATACTTATACTAAGTAAATTTATATAAATTTATATGAATGAAGAGTTAACTGGAGGTTTAAAAATGAGAGAAGTAGTTATAGCAAGTGCAGTTAGAACAGCTGTAGGTTCTTTTGGTGGAAGTTTAAAAGATGTTTCAGCAGTTGATTTAGGGGCTATAGTAATTAAAGAAGCGTTAAATAGATCAGGTGTAAAACCAGAAATGGTTGATGAAGTAGTTATGGGAAATGTACTTCAGGCAGGTCTTGGACAAAATCCAGCAAGACAAGCTTCAGTAAAATCAGGTATTCCAGTAGAAGTATCATCATTTAGCATAAATAAAGTTTGTGGTTCAGGATTAAGAGCAGTTAGTTTGGCGTTTCAAATGGTACTTTCAGGTTGCAGCGATATCATAGTTGCTGGTGGAATGGAAAATATGTCAAGAGCTCCATATTTATTAAATAATGCAAGATGGGGACAAAGAATGGGTGATGGAAAATTAGTAGATGAAATGATCACAGATGGACTTTGGGATGCTTTTAATGAATATCATATGGGAATAACCGCAGAAAATGTAGCAGAAAAATGGGGAATAACCAGAGAGATGCAAGATGAATTTGCTTTGAAATCCCAATTAAGAGCAGAAAAAGCTGTTAAGGAAGGAAGATTTAAAGATGAAATAGTACCAGTGTCTATACCACAAAAAAAAGGTGAACCAAAAGTATTTGATATCGATGAATTTCCAAGATTTGGGGCAACTATTGAAGGCTTAGCAAAATTAAAACCAGCATTTAAGAAAGATGGAACAGTAACAGCAGGCAATGCTTCAGGTATAAATGATGGGGCAGCAGCATTTGTTATAATGAGTGCTGAAAAAGCAGTAGAATTAGGAATAAAACCATTAGCTAAGATTATTTCTTTTGGCAGCAAGGGAGTAGATCCTTCAATTATGGGATATGGTCCTGTACCATCAACTAAGGAAGCTTTAAAAAGAGCAAATTTAACAATAGATGATATAGATTTAATAGAAGCAAACGAAGCTTTTGCTGCCCAATGTTTAGCAGTAGCTAAGGATTTAGAATTTGATATGAATAAAGTAAATGTAAATGGTGGTGCTATAGCTATGGGACATCCAATAGGAGGTTCAGGTGCTAGAATATTAGTTACACTTATACATGAAATGATAAAAAGAGATGCTAAAAAAGGTCTTGCAACTTTATGCATAGGGGGAGGACAAGGAACAGCAATCGTTATTGAAAGATAATTATTTGTTATCAATTATATTGTTTGATATATGGACTAAAGGCTTTACAGGGCTGTGGACTTTTAATAGCTGTGGACCCTTAGCGCTTTAGTGAAATAGCAAGTTACATTACTAAATTTTGTAGGGCTTTATATAGAAAGAATATATATTATTGAGGAGGAAGAAATATGCAAGGCTTAAGTATTGATCAAATAAAATTAGGAGATAAAGTTTTTGTTGAAAAAACTATATCTGAATCAGACGTTTATCTTTTCGCTGGAATTACTGGAGATTTAAATCCAGCTCATGTAAATCAGGTAAGTGCAGAAAAAACAATTTTTAAAGGAAGAATAGCACATGGAATATTAGTAACAGGTCTCATTTCTACTTGTTTAGGAATGCATCTTCCAGGGCCTGGAACAATATATATGGGGCAACAGGTTAGATTTACAGCACCAGTTCATATTGGAGATACAATAAAGGCAGAAGTAGAAGTTATAGAAATGAATGTAGAAAAAAATAGAGTAAAATTAAAGACTATATGCACTAATCAACATGGAAAAGTAGTTATTGATGGAGAAGCATTAGTAATGCCTCCTAAAAATAAAACAGCATAAAAAACTTTATTTATATAAAGTTAATAACAAATAATATTATTAATATTTACTGAAAATTAAAAGGAGGATTAATTATGGATTTTTCATTAACAAAAGAGCAACAATTAGTAAGGCAGATGGTCAGTGAATTTGTAAAAAATGAAGTTGAGCCAATAGCTGCAGAAATTGATGAAACAGAAAGATATCCAATGGAGACAGTTGAAAAAATGGCTAAATACGGTGTTATGGGTATGCCATTTCCCAAGGAATATGGTGGAGCAGGTACTGATTATATAAGTTACATAATGGCAGTAGAAGAATTAGCAAAAGCTTGTGCTACAACATCTGTTATTCTATCAGGACATTCATCTCTTTGCTGTGGACCAATATATGCTTTTGGCACAGAGGATCAAAAGAAAAAATTTTTACCAGATCTTTTAAGTGGAAAAAAGATAGGTGCATTTGGTTTAACTGAACCAAACGCAGGAACGGATGCTGCTGGACAACAAAGCACAGCTGTACTTGAAGGAGATCACTATATATTAAATGGTTCGAAAATATTTATAACTAACGGTGGAGTTGCTGAAACTTTTGTAGTATTTGCAATGACTGATAGAAGTAAAGGAACAAAAGGTATATCAGCATTCATCATTGAAAAAGGAATGCCTGGTTTCTCCATAGGTAAGGTGGAAAACAAATTAGGAATAAGAGCATCTTCAACTACTGAACTTATATTCGAAGATGTTAAAGTGCCAAAGGAAAATTTACTAGGTAAAGAAGGAAAAGGCTTCGGCATAGCAATGAAGACTCTAGATGGAGGAAGAATTGGTATAGCAGCTCAAGCATTAGGTATAGCTGAAGGTGCTTTAGATCAATCAATAGCTTATATGAAAGAAAGAAAACAGTTTGGAAAACCTATTTCTGCATTTCAAGGATTACAATGGTATATTGCTGATATGAAGGTTAGAACAGAAGCGGCTCATTACCTTGTATATAAAGCTGCATGGAAAAAGGAAGCGGATCTTCCATATACTGTAGATGCAGCAGAAGCTAAGCTTTATGCAGCTGAAACAGCTATGTATGTAACAACAAAAGCAGTTCAAATTCTTGGTGGATATGGATATACAAAAGATTATCCAGTTGAAAGAATGATGAGAGATGCTAAAATAACTGAAATATATGAAGGAACTTCAGAAGTTCAGAAAATGGTTATAGCTGGTAGTGCATTAAGATAAGAATAAGTAAGGGGGTCAAAAGAAATGAACATAGTAGTTTGTTTAAAACAAGTTCCAGATACAACAGAAGTTAAAATAGATCCAAAAACAGGAACGCTTATAAGAGAAGGTGTTCCATCAATAATAAACCCAGATGATAAAAATGCTTTAGAAGAAGCATTAGTATTAAAAGAAAATACAGGGGCTAAAGTTACTGTAATAAGCATGGGACCGCCACAAGCAGAATCAGCTTTAAGGGAAGCTATAGCTATGGGAGCAGATGAAGCAATACTTATATCTGATAGAGCGTTTGCAGGAGCAGATACTTTAGCTACATCAAATGCATTAGCAGGAGCATTAAGAAAATTAGATTACGATATAATATTTGCAGGAAGACAAGCTATAGATGGGGATACAGCTCAAGTTGGACCTGAAATAGCTGAGCACTTAAAAATTCCACAAATCACTTATGTAGAAAAAGTGGAGGTTGATGGAGATTCTTTAAAAGTACAAAGAGCATGGGAAGATGGATATGAAGTGATAAAGGTTAAAACTCCAGTTCTATTAACAGCTATAAAGGAATTAAATGAACCAAGATACATGCACATGGCAAATATATTTGAAGCATACAAGAAAGAAGTAAAAATATGGAGTGCAGCTGATATAGATGTGGATAAGTCTCTTCTTGGATTAGCTGGATCACCAACAAAAGTTAAAAAATCATCAACAAAAGAACCAAAAGGACAAGGCGAATCAGTAAATCTACCAGTAAAGGAGACAGCAGCATATGCAGTTTCAAAATTAAAAGAGAAACATTACATCTAATATTAGGAGGGGTTTAAGATGAATATAGCAGATTACAAAGGCGTATGGGTATTTGCTGAACAAAGAGACGGAAAACTTCAAAAGATTTCATTAGAATTATTAGGAAAAGGTAGAGAATTAGCAGACAAGTTAGGAGTAGACTTAACAGCTATTTTACTTGGAAGTGATATAGATGCTATAGCAAAAGAGTTAGTAGCATATGGAGCAGATAAAGTAATATATGCTGACAGTCCACTTTTAAAACATTTTACAACAGACGGATATACTAAAGTTATATGTGACTTAGTAAATAACATAAAACCAGAAGCAATATTGGTTGGTGCTACATTTATAGGAAGAGATTTAGGACCAAGAGTAGCAGCAAGACTTGCTACAGGACTTACAGCTGATTGTACATCTCTTGATATAGATCCAGAAAACAAAAATTTACTTATGACAAGACCAGCTTTTGGTGGAAACTTAATGGCTACAATAGTTTGTGGAGACCACAGACCACAGATGTCCACAGTAAGACCTGGAGTATTTGATAAGCTAGCTAAAGATGCTAGGAGAACTGGAGAAATTCAGAAGATAGATGCAGATTTAAATGAAACAGATATCAGAACAAAAGTAGTAGAAGTAGTCAAAGCTTGCAAAGATTGTGTAGATATTGGTGAAGCTAAAATAATAGTTGCAGGTGGAAGAGGAATAGGAAACAAAGAAGGCTTTGAAATGTTAAAAGAGCTTGCAGATATACTAGATGGAACAGTAGCTGGATCAAGAGCAGCTATAGACAATGGATGGTTAGATAAAGCATATCAAGTTGGACAAACAGGTAAAACTGTTAGACCATCTCTTTATATAGCATGTGGCATATCTGGAGCAATACAGCATTTAGCTGGAATGCAGGACAGTGATTACATAATAGCTATAAATAAAGACCCAGGTGCTTCAATTATGAAAGCAGCTGATCTTGCATTAGTTGGGGATTACAAGAAAGTTATTCCTGAACTTGTAGCGCAAATTAAAGAACTTAATAAATAAAATTTAATAGTGAAATGAAATAACAAAAATCTCTTTGCAAATTAGAAGCAAGAGGTTTTTGTTATATGTAAACATATTTCTTAATGGGTACATATTTTTTACATTAAACATGCTTTCTTTAAACTTAATAAAGCATGCAGTATAATATTTAAACTGGAATGGTATCTATAAAAATGTTATAATTTTAACAAATAAACAATTAAGATAAGCACTTAAGCAGATATTTTTGACTTAGATAATGTTATATGTTGTATATCTGTTTAAGTGTTTATTTTAAAATTAAGTTTCTATATATAATATGATTTAAGGAGAGATATTTTATGTTTTTACAAAAATGTTTTGAAGCAGTAGTTGAAAATATAAATGAAGCTGTAATAGCAATTGATAAAAATGGACTTTTAATTGTTATAAATAAAATGGCAGAATATTCTTTGGGAATTAGTGCAGATAAAGACATTGCTAAACATGTAGAAATAGTTGTACCCGAAACAAACATGCTTAGAATTATAAAAACAGGTAAAGATGAATTATCCCAAAGATTTTTGGCTAATGGAAGAGAATTTATAACAAGTAGAATTGCTATAATTACAGAAGGAAAAGTAGAAGGTGCCATAGCTATTTTTAGAGATGTAACTGATCATAAAAAGATGCAGAAAAAATTAACTGAGGATGGAGTTTATATAGATATTTTAGATACTATGATGAGCACACTTAATGAATGTGTAGTTGTAATAGATGAAAAGGGTATCATTACAATGATGAGCAATGCATATAAAGAGTTTTTAGGATGTATTAATCCTGAAGGAAAATTTGTAGAGGATATAATAGAAAATACTAGAATGAATAAAATAATACAAATTGGAAACGTGGAGATAGGGGATGTACAGTATGTAAAGGGAAGCAAGATGATAGCAATGCGTGTTCCTTTAAAAAAAGATGGTAAAGTCGTTGGTGCAGTGGGAAAAATAATGTTTAAAGATATTAATGATTTTTATACTCTAAGCAAGAAGTTAAACAACTTAGAAAAAGAAATCGAATTTTATAAAAATCAGTTAGGTAAAGAGAGAAAGGCAAAATACTCTATCGAAAATATTATAGGGGAATCTGCTAAAATTGAGGAAGTAAAGTCTATAGCAGAAAGAGTAGCAAAAACAAGTTCAAATGTGTTAATAACTGGTGATAGTGGAACAGGAAAGGAATTGTTTGCTCACGCAATTCATAATGCAAGTAAGAGACAGTTAAGTCCTTTTGTAAAAGTTAATTGTGCTGCTATTCCTGCAGAGTTAATGGAAGCAGAATTCTTTGGTTATGAGGAAGGAGCTTTTACTGGAGCTAAAAAAGGCGGTAAAATAGGAAAGTTTGAATTAGCAAATGGAGGTACTATATTTTTAGATGAAATAGGAGATATGCCTGTGGAGATGCAAGTTAAGCTTTTAAGAGTAATTCAGGAAAGGGAAATTGAAAGGGTAGGCGGCAATGTTTTAAAAAAAATTGATGTTAGAATTATTGCAGCTACAAATAAAAATATTGAAGATACTATTAAAGAAGGAAAGTTCAGAGAAGACTTATACTATAGGCTTAACGTCATGAAAATTATATTGCCATCTTTAAGAGAAAGAAAAGATGATATTCCTATGTTAGCAAATTCTCTGAGAATTAAAATTGCTAATAGATTAGGAATATATGTAGAAGGAATATCAAAAAAAGCTTTAGAATGTTTAGTTAATTATGATTGGCCAGGTAATATTAGGGAACTTGAAAATGTTATTGAAAGAGCAGTAAATTTATTGGATTCAGATTTATTAATAAAATTAGAACATCTACCAGAAAGACTAACAAAACATAAATTTAAGAGATATACCAGTGAAGGTAAGCTTTTAAAAGAAGTTGTAGAAGAAGTAGAAAAAGAAATTATTCTTGAATGTTTAAAAAAGACTAATTGGAATAAGAATAGATCGGCTCAACTACTAGGTATAAGTAGAGCTGGATTATATAAAAAAATAGAAGAATATAAATTAGAAAGCTAAGGCATATGTGTAATAGTAGATTAGCTAAAATAGTTATATTTTTAAATTAATTATAAGTTTCTATGTAAAAAAACATAGAAATTTATTTTTTTTTATCTAAAAATCACGAACAGAGAAAATAAAATGAAATTTTCTGAAAATAATGTAAAAAAAATAAACATGTAAAAAATATAGACAATATTAAAACTTAGATAAATAGAGCAGTATACTGGGAAAAGAAGACACAGTGTATATAAAAAATACACTTATTATGTTTATATTTTTTTAACTAAATTAATTTGGCTATAAGTATTTTTAAAGTGTTGGTATATAAGGGATTGTAAAGACTTAAAAATAATTTAAGAAATTTTCTAAGTTTGGCACGACTGTTGCTAAATATAATAACAAAAGACAAATACTATATGGAGGGAATTAAGATATGAAGTCAAAAGTTATTTCTAAAGAACAATCAATTGATTTAATAAAAGATGGAGCCACTGTTGCTGTAGGAGGTTTTATTGGATGTGGACATCCAGAAGAAATTACATTAGAAATTGAAAAAAGATATTTAGAGAAACAAAGTCCTAAAAATTTAACATTAGTTTATGCAGCTGGTCAGGGAGATAGTGCGGATAAAGGATTAAATCATTTTGGACATGAGGGATTAGTTAATAAGGTAATAGGAGGACACTGGGGATTAGCTCCAAAACTTCAAAAACTAGCTTTAGACAATAAAATTAAAGCATACAATTTACCTCAGGGAGTTGTATCACATTTATATAGAGATATTGCAGCAGGAAAGCCAGGCACAATTACTCATGTTGGATTGAAAACCTTTATAGACCCAAGAATTGAAGGTGGTAAACTTAATAAGGTAACTACAGAAGATATAGTAAAGGTTGTCAATATAGAAGATAAAGAATACTTACTATATAAAGCCTTTCCTATTGATGTAGTGATTTTAAGAGCTACTTACGCAGATGAGTGGGGAAATGCTACTTTAGAAAAAGAAGCTGCAACACTTGATGGAACTTCAATGGCTCAGGCAGCTAAAAACTCTGGGGGAATAGTAATACTCCAAGTTGAAAAAATTGTAGCTAAAGGATCTTTAGATCCAAGAAAAGTTAAAATCCCAGGTATATATGTTGATGCTATAGTTGTAGCAGAACCACAAAACCATATGCAAACTTTTTCAGAAAGTTACAACCCATCTTACTCTGGAGAAATTAAATTACCAGTAGATTCTATTGATTCAATACCTCTTGACGAGAGAAAAGTAATAGCTAGAAGAGCTGCTATGGAGCTTGTTCCTAATGCAGTTACGAATTTAGGAATTGGTGTTCCAGAGGGAGTTGCTATAGTTGCCAATGAAGAAGGAATTGGTAATGAGATGACCTTAACTGTAGAAGCTGGTGGAATAGGTGGAATACCTGCAGGAGGATTAAGTTTTGGAGCATCAACTAATCCTGAAAGTATATTGGATCAAGCAACTCAATTTGATTTTTATGATGGTGGAGGACTTGATGTAGCTTTCTTGGGACTAGCACAATGCGATAAAATAGGAAATGTAAACGTTAGTAAATTTGGACCTAAGATTGCAGGTTGTGGAGGGTTTATTAACATAACTCAAAATGCTAAAAAGGTTATATATTGTGGAACTTTCACTGCAGCAGGTTTAAAAGTTAGAGTTATAGAGGGTAAGTTAGTCATAGAAAAGGATGGAAAATTTAATAAATTCTTAAATGATGTTGAACAAATTACTTTCAGTGGAGAATATGCATCAGATATAGGACAACCTGTACTTTATATTACTGAAAGAGCAGTATTTAGACTAACTAAACAAGGGGTAGTATTAGAGGAAATTGCACCAGGAGTAGATTTAGAAAAAGATATAATAGACCATATGGATTTTAAACCTATAATATCTCCTGAATTAAAACTTATGAATGAAGATATTTTCAAGGAAGCAATTGTTGGAATAAAAATAAGCTAAAAAATTTTCAATCTCATATTTCGTACAATTATTTTTAAATTTGTCATATTTGAATTTAACATTAAATGCTTAATACATAATATAAAAATTTATTTAAAAACATATAAAATAAGTTATATGTGCCTATTTAGCGAAATATGAGGTTAATATAAAATAAATTAAAAAAAACTAACGGAGGTTTTATTAATGGCAATTTTTGGGATTTTCTTAAGCTTGGGACTGTTAATGTTTATGGCTTATAAGGGTTTTTCAGTTATATTCTTCGCACCTATTTTAGCATTGTTAGCTGCTTTATTTTCGGGAATGGCTATTCTACCAACTTATACAGAAATATTTCTTCCCAATTTGGCTAACTATGCAAAAATATATTTTCCATTCTTCTTGCTAGGTGCTGTATTTGGTAAAGCAATGGAAGAATCCGGTGCGGCAAAATCAATTGCTAAAGCAATTGTAGAAAAATTAGGTAAAAAGAATGCTATATTATCAATTGTTTTGTCAGCATCAATTCTTACTTATGGTGGTGTAAGCCTTTTTGTTGTAGCATTTGCTGTATATCCATTTGCAGCTTCTGTTTTTAAGGAAGCTGATATACCAAAACGACTTGTTCCAGCAACTATAGCTTTAGGAGCTTTCTCCTTTACTATGGATGCTATTCCAGGAACACCACAAATTCAGAATTCAATACCAATGAAATTTTTTAACACAGATCTTTATGCTGCACCAGTTTTTGGAATATTAGGTACTATTATTATATTGAGTCTAGGTATAACTTATTTAGAGCACTGTAAACGTAAAGCTCAAGCAGCAGGTGAAGGATATGGGGAAGGGCATACTAATGAACCTGTGCTTCTTGAAGAGACTAGTTTACCAAATCCCCTTTTAGCAGCATTGCCATTGGTTTCAGTGCTTGTTGTCACTCTGATTTTGCAAAAAATGATTTTCCCACATTGGAATATAGCATCTTGGGTAACTCAAAAACCTTATGCTATGGCCAAAGATGGGGTTGTAGGTACAATGAATAACTGGGCGCTTATGATTGCACTTGTTTTTGGTACTATTCTTGCATTTATAATTAACCCAATCCGTATAAAAGGTAATGTAGCAAAAGCTATAAATGCAGGTGCTATTGGTTCATTGTTAGCTGTTATGAATACTTCTTCAGAAGTTGGTTTTGGTAATGTTATAAAAACGCTTCCAGGATTTAAATCTATAGCTCATGCTTTAATAAATATTAATCCTCATGGAAGTCCACTTCTATCTGAAGCAATTAGTGTAAACGTTCTATCAGGGACAACTGGCTCAGCATCAGGTGGTATGAGTATAGTATTAGATATGTTTGGAAAACAGTATTTAACTTGGGCTCATAATTCTGGTGTAAGTCCAGAATTACTACACCGTGTAGCTTCTATGGCATCAGGTGGTATGGATACATTACCTCATAATGGTGCAGTTATTACACTTTTAGGAATTGCAGGTTTAACTCATAAACAGTCATATAAGGACATCTTTGCTATTACGTTGCTTAAGACTGGAACTTGTTTTTTTCTAATATTTTTACAAAGTATTTTCCATTTTGTTTAATAAATAATGAAATATATTTTTTCATAGGAGATTTATGTGAATAATTAAAAGGTTAATATTATATTATAACTAGGATAGGTAGTTTGTAATTAAATGAATACTATTAAAAGCATTGCTTATAAATTAGGCAATGCTTTTTTTATTAAGAAAAATAATATATAGTTAAGCAATTTAGTATAGAAACTAGAAAAAGGTTATAAGTTAGAGATAAGACTAGATTTAATAGATAATATAAGTTATTTAGGACTAATAGCTTTTTTAAAAATTTAGTAAAAGGTATTATAATCAAACTAAATAGTAAATTCTAGGAGATGGATTTTATGTTAAATAATCGAGCATATGATAAATGTGAAAAGTTATTAGATAAACTATATAGTAAATGTACTTACAATGAATTTGTAGTGGCTTTTGATTTTGCTGTTAGAGCTTATCAAAGAATTTCAAAAAATGACTCCGTTTTTGATTATAACAATTTTTATTTAGGAGTAATTAGATGTGAGGATAGACTTATTTCTACAGTTTGTAAATATTACTTAGATGGCAATGGTAAAAAAGAAAATTTAAATGAAGATATTTTTCCTATTATAAATGTTTTGGCAGGGAATAAAGATAGCATATTATCCAAAGAATTAAAAAAAATATTTTTAAACATATATGCTAATTAGCTTTAAAAGAATTAAATGTTAAGTGGAATAATATTTAAATTTAAAGTATTATTGTAATAGCTAAAAAACATAAAATATCAAATTAAAATTTTATAAATTGCATCTATTGCAGTTTGTAAAATTTTTTTGTGCTTATTTTTTGCAATTGCTAACTTAGAGTTCAGTTTCTTAAACAACCTCTTTTGAAGATTAATGAAAGATTATATACAATTGCATATTTGAGCTTTTATTTTGTCAAAAATTATAAAATAAATAAACAAATGTAATGAAAATTAAATAAATTACAGGAGATATATGTTATAATAATTTTATATTTTAGTATAAAATTGGATTTGCAAACGACTTTTGTAAATATATAGGATTTAATATGAGAAAGGAGTGATTATTTTTGGCTGGCAAAATAAAAAAAATTATTGATGATATTGTTAATAAGCGGTCTAAAGGAAATCCTGCTATTATGGAAATGACTAAAGCTAAATTTATTTTAAAAGGGATCAATCCAAGCAAGTTTGATAGTTACTCTGAGGATGATCCAGTGATTATAGAAAAACTTTTTGGAATTGCAAAACAATTGAATATAAAGGAATCAAGATATAATGAAAAAAACATAAAATCTGTTTTTTCAACTAAATGCTTAGAAAAAGAAGTTGTAGAAGATATTAAAAGTAAGTTAAATTCTTCAAATTCTAAGCTTTTAGTATACTTTGCTTCTTCTAATTTTGATCAACACAGTCTAAGTAGTTTAATGAAAGAAGCTTTTAAAGATTCTATAGTAGTTGGATGTTCTACTTCTGGCGAAATAGTTAGTGGAAAATTGTTGAAAAATTCTGTTGTGGCAATGGCTTTTAATTCAAATATTGTTTCTGATGCAAAAGTAGAAGTAATTGAAAATATGAAAGAAAACTTAAGTGTAGAAGCAGCTTTTACTTCTTTTGAAAAGTACTTTAATGAGAGTTCATATACAATGGATACAACGAAATTTGTTGGAATAGTTTTAATAGATGGTGTAAGTAAGAAAGAAGAAAAAGTTATGGATTTAATTGGTAATAGGACTAATGTTTTTTTTGTTGGTGGGTCTGCTGGAGATAACCGAAGATTTCTAAAAACCCATGTATGTGCAAATGGAAAATCATACAATGATTCAGCAGTGCTTATAATGCTTAAAATAAATGACAATGCTGAATTTAGTATTATTAAAACACAAAGTTTTAAGTGTTTAGATGCTATATTAACTGCTAACAAAGTAGATGAAGAAAATAGAGAAGTTATTGAATTTAATAATAAGCCTGCCATTTTAGCATACGCAGATGCTGTAGGAGCAGATTCCATTGAAGACGCAGAAAAATATTTTATGACCAATCCTGTAGGATTGATTATAGGAAAAGATGATATATTTGTAAGAAGTCCACAGCAAGTAAAAGGTACAAGCATGTTGTTTTATTGTAATATATTGAAAGGCATGGAAGTTAGATTGCTGCAGTCTACAAATATCATTGAAGACACTAAAAAAGCTATTAAAAATAAAGTACATGAATTTGGAAAAATTGATGGAATTATAAACTTTAATTGTATAGAACGTACACTTGAATTGGAGAAAAAAAACCTTGAAAAACAGTATGGTGAGTTATTTAGTGATATTCCTACCATTGGATTCTCTTGCTATGGTGAAGAGTTTATAGGCCATATAAATCAAACAGCTACTATGCTGGCTTTCAGATCCAAAACAAGTATATAAGGTTTAGGTATATTAAAAACAAAATATTCTGAAATGGGGCAATAAATCATGGATAATGTACAAGTTTTTTTAAACAATGCTAATGTACTTATTGTTGATGATTCTTATTATAACATTAAAACATTGACTATGATACTTAAGCAAAAAGGATATAATATTAGAAATGCTTTAAGTTATGAATTAGGGCTGAAATCTTCGATGCAAAATCCACCAGACATAATTTTACTTCAGCTTAACATATCTAATATGGGTGGATATAAAGTTTGTGAAGTTTTAAAATCTAATGAGATTCTCAAGGAGATTCCCATTATTTTTATTATCAATAACAATGAAGCTATTGATAAAGATAAAGTATTTAATGTTGGAGGGGCGGACTATATAAGCACTCCATTTAATTATACAGAAATTTTATCTCGAGTTAAAACTTATCTGAAACTTCGCTTTATGAATCTTGAAATGGAAAGGTATAAAGAAAAATCTTATGATGAAATTAAGAAATTAAATGAACAACTGTTAAAAGAAAATAATGATTTGGGAAAACAGGTTAACGAAGGAAATTATCAGCTAGAAGAAATAACTGAGGAACTTAAAGAATTCAACATTATGTTAGAAGAAGAAATCACTGAGCGCACAAAAACGGAAGAAGCTTTAAGAGAAAGTGAGAGGCAATTTAGGTATTCTATAGAGCAAGCGCCAGTTCCTGTAATGTTATATGCTGAGGATGGGGAAGTAATAAAGGTTAATGGTACATGGACTGATATTACAGGGTACACAATTAAAGATATTCCCACTACTTATAGCTTAGCAGAAATATCAGATATATTTAAAGAAGATATACAGTGTACTGACAGCACATTGCCTAATTTTGAAAAAAAACAAAACAATGGAGAATATTCTGTAAAAACAAAACAAGGAGATTTACGAATTTGGGATTTTTATTCAGCTTGTATTGGAAAAATGAGTGATGGACGTAATATATTAACTAGAATAGCTATAGACATAACTGAAAAAAAACATATTGAAGAATTACAAAAAAGCATTGAAAAGGAAAGACTGAGGTTAATTGAGATTGAGGAGTATGATAGGATAAAAACAGATTTTTTTGCTAACATTTCTCATGAATTAAGAACTCCAATTAATGTTATTTTTTCTGCTATCCAGGTGCACAAACTTAAGCTAAAAGAGTGTATTTGGAATGATTATTTTGCAGATAGATATAAATATACAAACATAATGGAACAAAATTGCTATCGCCTTTTGAGATTGGTTAATAATTTAATTGATATAACAAAGATAGATTCAGGTTATTTTGTTATAAGTGAAACTAATTATAATATAGTAAGTCTTATAGAAGACATAACTCTCTCTGTAGCTGATTATATAGAAAATAAAGGGTTATCAGTAGTATTTGATACAGATGTAGAAGAAAAAATTATTGCTTGTGATCCAGAAAAAATGGAGAGAATTATTTTGAACTTATTATCGAATGCAGTAAAGTTTACTCCTTATGGTGGCAATATTATGGTTAGTGTAGAAGATGGTATTGAAAGTATTTGCATAAGGATAAAAGATAATGGAAAAGGTATTCCCGAAGAAAAACTAAACTCTATATTTGAACGGTTTGTGCAAGTTGACAAATCTCTTGCAAGAGAAAATGAAGGAAGCGGAATAGGGCTTTCTTTAGTAAAGGCTTTAGTGGAATTACATGGTGGAACGATATCAGTAAAAAGCAAGGAGGGTGATGGTAGCGAATTCATTATGTATATTCCATGTAAGTTAATGGATAGTATAAATTTTAATCATAGTTTATGTGATGATATAATAGAAAAAAGCTATATTGAAAAAATTAATTTAGAATTTTCTGACATATACAACTAAGAATATGGAAACTAAAAAATCGCTAGATATTTGAATCTAGTGATTTTTTAAGGATAAATAACTTATTTATCTATCATAATCATGTTAAATTGAGTATTATAACTGCAGTTAAAACCTGCTTTAGTTAGAGCATCTAAGCTCACATTTTTATTAGAAGAAAGATCTGCTACAGTAAAGTTATAGCTTACTTTATCTATGGTTAATTTCATTGATGATGAATCATAAGCTTTGTCTTTTACGATTTCAGCTTGATTACTTCCAAAGGCAATTGGCGTTCCATATATAACTAGTCTTGGATCAGCGCCTATAGCTACTAGTTCTTTATTATTCATATTAATATTATATGCAGTTGGAAGAACTACTTTTGTACTGTTTTTTGGATGATCTTTATCTATTACAAAAGAATCCACCAATGTGCCATCCTGCTTATAAGCATTTATTGTAAGTACATTTCCTTTAACATCTGCTACTTCATAAGAAGGCATGTCTTGTGGATCAAAGAAAAATGCATCCCAAACTTTGGAGGATAAATCTCCGTAATATTTAGCACCGCTTCTACCAGTTACATAATATACCGTTCCTTTAGAATAATCTGTATAGTATTTTCCATCATTAATAGGGAAAGTTCTTGACACTCCATGGTCATGTCCATTGAGAACCACATCTACATGATGTTTTTCTATTACAGGTGATATTATATTTTTTAAAGTTACATTGGCTCTGGAAGCTTTATTGTAGTATGGAGTCTTATGAAAGGAAACTATTGTCCATGGTTTTTTATTTACAGTTAAGTCTGAATCAAGCCAAGCTGCTTGCTGTTTTAAAAATTCATCATTATTTGGAGCTTCCTCATCTTCTTGGCTATCTAACATAACGAAATGAACATTGCCATAATCATAGGAATAAACTTGTCCTTTTAAACCTTCTGGTCCGTTGGCAGGAACTTTAAATTGACTTACAAAATATTTAGGTTTAGTTGAATCCCATCCAGTTGCATTGTAAGTTTCATGATTACCTTGAACTGGCATTTCAGGTAAGTTATCAATAACACCTTTAGTAGCATCAAACCAATTATTCCAGTGTCTGTAATCTTGTCCTTTCTCAACTAAATCTCCCAGATTCATTATAAAATTGGCATCTTTATTTTTAGAATATGCACTTTGAATGGTCTTATTCCAGGGAGCATAATTTGGAACGTCTGCATTTCCACTTTGAGAATCTCCAAAAACAATAAATTTAGTATCATCTTCTTTGTCATTCTCTGTTTTAAATGTATTTTCATCACTCCAATTTTGACCATCTCCTACCTTATAACTGTACTTAGTACCTGGAGTAAGCTTTTCTAAAGTAGCTGAAAATAAATTCATAGATCCAACATTTATATCAGTATTTGATGTTGAAAAATCCTCCTTATCAGCATTAAAAGTTTTTGTTTCTCCAGTAGTCAAATTTTTATATTGAACTAAGCTCTTAGTTACATTTGTACTAGTTCTCCAAGTAATTGTTTGTGTAGTTTTAGGGTCCTTCGTCCAAGTTAAAGTGACATGTTCAGGTTTTATAGTAGAATTTAAATTGCTATTAATAGTTGTCCCATCATAAGCTGCCCGCACTGAATATATTGGAGCTGCTGTTGATGCAGTGGCAATAAGTAAAGCTAGTACCATTGATAAGTGTTTTTTCTTCATAAATATTTCCCCCTTAACTTAATTTTCCAGTAAACAATATAATTATATATTTCATAAGTTATGTAGGTATTATATAAAGTTAAGCACATGTTAATTTATAATAAAAGGATTTAGATTTATGATAAACAGAGATTTAATTGATATATGGAATTTTACGCAAATTAAATCAGTGATAAATACAATAATTTTTTCTGTGAAATATGTGGTATAATGAAAAAATACTTTTTATTAAAGAAATGGGGGCTATTTTATGACAGAAAAAACTTACTACGAAAAATTATATTTAAGTTCAGGAGGACTACTTGTATACAGGAATCTATTAAATGATCCGGTTATAAGTAAATTAAGGGAACTTTTAAAAGAGTTTTCAAAAGATAATCCTGATAAGGAAAATGCTTTAACTGCATATTATGACATCTATCACAAATTATTGGAAAGTGCAGAAAACTTAAATTTAAGCGGAAATGTATTAAAGGCGTATATCATAAATCTTTTAATAAAGGATAAAAACTTTTTTAGTTTAACTTGTGAAAAATCTGGTTATGATATCAAAAAAGATTTATATGATATTGCTTTAAATGATGTAAAAATTATAAGGTCTATAATTGGGGCAAATTTAGATTTTATAGTTTCTTCATTAAATCTTCCTTGCAGCTTTTTAATGAATTATTCTCCTACTAATAAATCAGAAAAAATATGTGAATTCCAAGATTATGTATCTAAACTTTTGAATGCTAATTCTGATGAAGATTTATTAAAATCTTTAATGAATTATTACTATAATATAGGTTGCGCTGAACTTTCAAATCATATTGCATTTAAATGGGATAGTACTAAAGGTTTAGTTGGGGTAAAGAATTTTGATAAGGTAAATTTAGAGGATATAGTAGGTTATGAATATCAAAAAGAAACTTTAACAAAAAACACACTAGATTTTGTATCTGGACAACCTGCTAACAACGTACTTATAATAGGTTCTGCTGGAACAGGAAAGTCTTCTTCAGTTAAAGCAGTAGTTAATAAGTTTTATAGTAAAGGACTTAGATTGGTTCAAATATCAAAAGAGCAGCTTTTATGTCTATCAGATGTATTAAAGGAATTAAAATCTAGAGGCAAGTATTTTATTATATTTATTGATGATTTGTCTTTTGAAGAATTTGAAACAGACTATAAAGAGATGAAATCTGTTTTGGATGGTGGTGTTGAGGGCATTCCTAAAAATATTTTAATTTATGCTACTTCTAACAGAAGGCATTTAATAAAAGAGACTTGGAATGATAGAATGGCTGATGAAGAAATACATACATCAGACACTGTAAATGAAAAATTATCTCTTTCTGAACGTTTTGGGATTGTTATAACCTATGATAGTCCAGATAAAAAACACTATCTTAAAATAGTTCAATCCCTTGCTAAAAAACAAAAAATTGAAATTGATGAAGAATCTTTAAAACAAGAGGCTTCAAAATGGGAATTGAGAACACATGGACGTTCTGGAAGAACTGCAAAACAATTTATCAATTACATTTCATCATCCATTTAGTTAAGGAAGTAGTCACTACAATTACAAGTAGTGACTACTTTTTAAGTTTTTTGCATACTCAAGAGCTTTATCAATATCCTTTATTATTTTTGGTTGATTGTATAGGGATACCTTTTATCAGTGCTGGTTTACTCAATATTATTAATGAATTAAATAAAATTATTTTTACTGTTCTTTAATAGGATTTTATTACATATTCATTATAACAGAGGTAATAGTATGTATTCATGGTTTATTTATCCATATCGTAAACTAGTAATATAAAGGTTAAGGATATATTAAAACTGTATATTGATAGAAATTAGAAAATGGAGACAAAGAAGTATGTTCTATATTTGGGCACCTAAAAGCATACAGAGTCAATGGTGCAACCGACCTAATTTTACCGTTTGTAAGGTTTAATTGGGTTTTTTTATATAGTAAATTATAAAATTTAAATCTGTGAATAACTTGTGCTATTATTTTATACTAGAAATTATTAATAATCTGTTTTATCATCTACAAATCCGTTCTACAGCTTTTGTATTGTTTTTTTATTATATTGGCGATAACAAAAGATAGTGCTTTGTAAAAAAATGTAATAAAATTTATTTTTGCTTTTCCAAATATCAAAGGGCGGTAATGATAAAAAATTACTGACAGTATTATTAAAACTAACATAAACAATAAAAAATACAAGTAAAAAGGTAATCTAATTCATCTATTAAAAATTAGTTTTTTGGGGGTATATATGTGAAGGTCATTATTATATCAAACTATGCTTTAATAAGAGAGGGCATATACTCAATTATGTCAAGATGTAATCGTGCTGATATAATGCTTGTTGTAGAAACATTGAAGGAGGCAATTTACTTAATTAAATCAACTAAAATTGATATTGTTTTATTTGATTTACATGAACAAAATAAAGATGGATTGCTGTTAATTAAAGAACTAAAGGAAGGTGGAATTAAAAGCAAATTTATAATATTGGATTTTAATAAGGATAAGAATATTTTTGTAAAAGCTATTAGATGTGGTGTAGAAGGATATATATTAGGAAGGTCGGATGAAATGGAACTTATATATATAATAGACCAAATTTACAAAGGTAAAAAATATTTTGATTCTTATTTTATAGATTGTATGGTTAAAGAAGACAGTATTGAACCTGAAAGGATAGAGCAGCTTACTCCAAGGGAAAAAGAGATTTTATGTGAAATAGGAAAGGGTATGAGTAATCAACAAATATCTAAAAAACTTTGTATTTCTGAAAATACAGTAAAAAAGCATAATAATCACATATTTGATAAACTTAATATAAGAGATAGAACACAATTGGCTTTGTATGCTAATAAATGTGGTATGTTAGATAACGAGGCTAATGTATCTTAAATATATAAGATTAATATGATGAAATACTCATGATAGTATGATGATGTACATTTAATTACTATAAAAAGAACTATAATAGATAAATAATTTAACAATTGTTTATCTATTATAGTTCTTTTTATGTATATACGTATATCGCCTAAGGAGAATGAGCATATACATAAAATTGGTAAAAAATTGATATTTTAGTCTATTGATATAGGGGGAAAAGTTAGAACTTTATAATATTGAAAGATGATTGCCTTTTGTTGGTAAATTATTACACTTTGGTAGTAGGAGTATATTATACCGTATATGAAACTTGTTGATAAAAGATTAAACTAGGGTGTGATGGAATTAAATGGTATAGATGATAACATAAAGATGTAATCAAACTTGGCCAAGTTACTTTCCAAAAATAAGTATATACTCAGGAAGATTATACCAATACAAATTAAGGGATTGAGAATTATTATGAAAATTATAGTTATATCGAATTACTCTGTTATAAGAGAAGGAATAGTATCATTGATATCTAAGAACGATAATATATCAATACAGTTTATTGGTGAAACAATAAAGGAGGCTATGTTTATGATAAAAAGTAATATGGCTGATATTGTACTGTTGGATATAAATAAGGATAACAGAGAAGAATTAAACTTGATTAATCAATTAATAGCTTCAGGAGTAAATATTAAAATAATAGTACTGGATTTTTATGGAAATAAGGAGTTCTTTGTAAAGGCATTAAAAAGTGGGGTTCAAGGTTACGTTTTAGGCAAATCAAATGAAGAAGAAATATTATATGCAATGGAACATGTATATAAGGGAAAGAAATATTTTGATTCTTATTTTGTTGATTCAATAATAAATGAAGACACTGATTTGGCAAACAAACTGGAGCTGTTAACGAATAGAGAAAGAGAAATATTAATTGAAGTAGCAAAAGGACTGAGTAATCGAAAAATTTCTGAGAAATTTTTTATAACAGAATACACAGTAAAGAAGCATATTAATCATATATTTAATAAGTTAAATATTAAAGATAGAACAGAAGCAGCATTTTGCTGGAATAAATATGGATTGATAGATAAGCAGGAAAAATAGAAAATATTTGTAGTTAACTATTATCCCTATATAAATAGAATATAAAATAATTTGATCAAGGCTAAAAGTTTAGCACTGTTTATTATGTTTTGTGCCTTGATTGAAGAGAAAGGAATGGATATAAATTGGAAGAAGAAATATCGTTAGATTTGCATGATTTTTTACACATCATTAGGAAAAGGATAAGGTTAATGCTTTTAATAATTATATTAAGTACTGTTGTGTCTGGTGCTTTAAGCTATTATGTAATAAAACCTACATATGAAGCTAAAGCAACTATTGTGGTAGGAAAGGCTGCTGATACAGGTTCAAATGATAATTCAAAATATGAATTTGATGATGTTATGATGTTTCAAAAACTTGTAAAGACTTATGCTGAAATAGGAAAATCAGTATCTGTAGCGGAAAGTGCATCAGCAAGATTAAATAACATTTCTGCTAAGAATATATTACATGATACAACTGTAACTCCAATGGCAGATACTCAGCTTATTGAATTTAAAGCTCGGAATAGGAATCCTCAAACAGCATATAGTATGATAATTGCTGTTTATAATTCATTTTTGGAACAAGCACAAAAAATTTATCCAGGTCAAAATATTCAGGTAATGGATAAAGCAGAAATACCGAAAAAACCTATAAAGCCCAAAAAGATCTTAAATATTGTTATAGGTTTCTTTATAGGATTAATGGCTTCAGTGGGACTCATTTTTTTACTTGAATATAAGGATAACACTTTAAAAACAGAGCAGGACATAAATAAATATTTGGATCTTCCTGTAATTGGAGTTATACCTAAAAACAATGAAAAATATTAAGATGGAGTGGAGTTTAATATGGTGGATATACATGTTCATATACTTCATGGGATAGATGATGGTGCGAAAAATCTGAAGGATACCATAGAAATGCTTAAAGAAGCAGAAAAAAGTGGTATAAAAAAATTAGTAGCAACACCTCATTATATTTGGCAAAAAGATAAAAAAAACTGCAGAAAAATTAATAAAACATGGTATATGTAACTTTATAGCATCTGATGCACACTCGAAACGGAGAGTATTAGATATAAACCATGCACTGAGTGTTGTAGGTAAGGTAGATAAAAATTTGGAAAACTACATTAGAGATAACGGAGAACGTATGTTAATCGGTGAAGATATACCCCAGAAGTTGTGTAAAATTTCTAGTAAAAAAACTATTTTCGATTTTATTAGAAAAGAATTATCTTAGATAAATGGAGTGAAATTATATGAAAAAAAAGCAATTAATTACCGTTGAGCATCCTCAATCTCTGATTTCAGAATCCTATAGAACGTTAAGGACAAATATTCAATTTTCATCTTTTGACAATAAAATAAAGACAATTGTTGTTACAAGTTCTGGCTCAGGGGAAGGAAAATCCACTATATGTGCTAATTTAGCTGTAGTAATGGCTGAGAATGGATATAAGACTATTTTAATAGATTGTGATCAGAGAATGGCAAAGCTTCATAAGTTATTTAATATATCAAATCAAAAAGGATTATCAGATTTTTTAGTAGATAATATACAGTTTTCTCAAACAGTTCAAGAAACAGAAATATCTAATTTAAATATAATTACATCTGGAACAAAACCGCCTAATCCATCTGAACTGCTTGCATCTGAGAAGATGAAGAAGTTTATTGAAGGCTTAAAGGAGAGTTATGACTATATAATAATAGATACCCCTCCTGTAACAATTGTAACAGATGCACAGTTAATTTCTACTTATGCAGATGGATGTATCTTTGTAGTTGCTTCATCAGAAGTAGAAAAGACTGAAGCTGCAAAGGCAAAAGAACTTTTGAAAAAAGTAAATGCAAAGATATTAGGAGTAGTTCTAAATAAGATGGATGTCAAACAGAAGAGATACTCTAGATATTACTGTTCCCAGCGGAGAAAATTAAAAAAATAAAGAAGTTAAAGAATATCAAATTGTAATGGAAAATAATAAAAATATTAGCTGAAGGTGGAGTCGTTTCTATATTCATTGATAAATTTTTCGGAAATGAATTTAAGGGAATAGTTGAGGAAGATAATAGAGAAAAAATTATATCTAAACTTGAGTGGATAGGGGGAGAGTGTAGACTATATGACAAAGAAAATACTAATTTTATCAAACCATTTCATAACATTATATAACACTAGAAAAGAACTGATAAAAAAATTGGTGGATTACGGTAATGATGTATATATATCAATGCCTAAATACGATGCGAATAGTTTTTTTAGTAATATGGGATGCAAAATAATAGAAACATCGGTTGATCGCAGGGGAGTTAATCCTTTTAGGGATTTGAGGTTAATTTGCAATTATATCAAAATTATGAGGAAGTTAAAACCCAACATTATTTTTTCATATACCATTAAACCTAATATATATGGCTGTATTGCTTCAAATATCACAAAGCATATTCAGGTCAGTAATATAACCGGCACCGGTGCCACATTTATGAAGAAGAATGTTGTTAGCAGAATAGCAACGATGTTATATAAGATTTCTGTTAAGAACTCTTATAAGGTATTCTTTCAAAATAGTGGTGATAAGGATTTCTTCGTTCAGAACAATATGGTTAGGGAAAACTATGAAATGATTCCGGGATCTGGTGTTAATTTGGATCAATATGTTGCGATTGATTTGCCATCTGAAACCAAGGTGAATTTCATATTCATTGGAAGGGTTATGGAACTTAAGGGGATAGATCAGTATCTTGAATGTGCAAAGATAATTAAAGGAAAATATCCTAATACAACCTTTTATATCGCTGGATTCTTTGAAGAGGGGAGATATAAGGACATAGTCGACGAATATAATAAGCAGGGCATTGTGAAATATATAGGTTTTCAGAAGGATATCAAGCCATGGATTCAAAAGTGCCATTGTATTATACTTCCTTCTCATGGTGGTGAAGGAGTGCCAAATGTTTTATTAGAATCTTCAGCCATGGGTAGAATTTGTATTGCCTCTACAATCAACGGTTCTAAGGATGTAGTGGAAAATGATGTTACGGGATATTTGTTTGAAACTGGGAATGCTATGGACTTGATAGATAAGGTTGAGAGATTTATAGAGCTACCATATGAGAATAAGAAAAAGATGGGACTAGCTGGTAGAAAAAAAGTTGAGAATGAGTTTGATAGACAGGTTATAATTGATACTTATCTGAGTGAGGTTGAGAATGTGTTAGATAAACATGTAGGAGGAGTACAAAATGTCTAGAATAGCAGTAGTAGGTTCGGGTTATGTTGGACTAGTATCAGGAGCAATACTATCAGACTTTGGTCATCATGTTATGTGCGTAGATGTTGATCAAAAGAAAATAGGCTTACTAAATGATGGAATTATACCAATTTTTGAACCAGGACTTGATAGAATAGTAAAATCAAATATAGATTATGGAAGATTAAGTTTTTCTACACATATTGAAATGGCAATTAAAGAAAGTGATGTTATTTTCATAGCAGTGGGGACACCGTCTAAGGATGATGGTAGTGCAGATTTAAAATATGTTTTTGAAGTAGCTAAAAGTATAGCAACACATATGAATGGTTATAAGATTATTGTAGATAAGTGTACAGTACCTATTGGGACTGGTAAGAAAGTTAAGTTTATTATACAAAGTATTCTTGATGAACGTAATGCGAATTATACTTTTGATGTTGTATCTAATCCAGAATTTTTGCGTGAAGGTTCTGCTGTACAGGATTTTACTCATCCAGATCGTGTTGTCATTGGTACTGAAAGTGAGAAAGCTCTAAACATTATGAAAGAGGTTTATCAAGTTCTTTATCTTAATGAAACACCATTTGTAGAAACAAGTGTTGAGACTGCTGAAATGATTAAATATGCTTCAAATGCTTTTCTTGCTATGAAGATTGCATACATTGATGAGATAGCAAACTTGTGTGAGAAGGTTGGTGCTAATGTGAAACAAGTAGCAAAAGCTATGGGGAAGGATGGTAGAATATGTCCAAAATTCCTTCATCCAGGGCCTGGTTATGGAGGCAGTTGTTTTCCAAAGGACACAAAAGCTCTTGCTGAAATTGCAAAAGAATATGGTGAAACTATTTCTTTAATAGAAACTACAATCGCTGCTAATGAAAGACACAAGCATAAGATGGTAGATAAAATAATTAACTCCATGGGAAGCATAGAAGGTAAGATTATTTCAGTACTAGGAATTACATTTAAGCCCAATACTGATGATGTTCGTGATGCACCATCTTTAGTTATCTTACCTGAACTAGTTAAATTAGGGGCTAAGATAAAAGTATTTGATCCAGAAGGAGAAAAAGAAGGCAGTAAAAGGTTTGCAGATATTTCTGATAGCTTAACATTTTGTAAAGATGAGTATGAAGCAATTAGTAAATCAGATGCAATAGTTCTTATGACTGAATGGAATCAGTTTAGAAATCTTGATATGGATAGAATTATTTCAATAACTGAAGGAAGATATTTTTTTGATTTAAGGAATGTTTACAATCGCAATGTAATGGAAGAAAAGGGATTCTGTTACTATGGTGTAGGAATATAAGGGGAGATAAAAATGATTGATGGATATAAAAAGTTAGATACTTCCAAGATTATTTTGATAACAGGTGGAGCAGGGTTCATTGGATTCCATCTATCAAAAGCATTATTAGATAAAGGAATGTTTGTTATAGGTTATGATAATCTTAATGATTACTATGATGTAAATTTGAAATATAGCCGGTTGGATATTTTAAAACAGTATCCAGCGTATAAATTTATTAAAGGTGATCTGGTGAATAGAGAGTTATTGGATAACGTATTTAAAAACCATCATCCCAATATTGTTGTAAATTTAGGGGCACAAGCTGGTGTTCGTTATAGCATTGAGAATCCATATGTATATATACAATCAAATATGGTTGGTTTTCTTAACATTCTTGAGGCATGTAGAAAAAGCAACGTGGATCATATTGTTTATGCTTCTTCCAGTTCTGTTTATGGGGCAAATAAAAAGGTACCATTTTCCACAGAAGACAAGGTTGATAATCCAGTGAGCTTATATGCAGCAACAAAAAAATCCAATGAGCTAATGGCTTATACTTATAGTCACTTATATAAAATACCATCTACAGGGTTGAGGCTTTTTACAGTATATGGTCCATATGGACGTCCTGACATGGCATATTTTTCTTTTACTCAGAAAATTATGAAAGGTGAACCTATAAAAGTATTTAATAATGGTGATATGTATCGTGACTTTACCTATATAGATGATATTTTAAGAGGTATTGAAAATGTTCTTTGCAATCCTCCCAAAGAAGACGAAAGTGGTGTTCGATATAAGATTTATAATATTGGCAACAATAAACCTGAAAAACTGATGTACTTTATTGAGACATTAGAAAAATGTTTAGGAAAAGAAGCAAAAAAAGAATTCTTACCAATGCAAGCAGGTGATGTTTATAAGACATATGCTGATGTTACTGATTTAGTTAAAGATTTTGATTTTAAACCAAGTACGTCTATTGAAAAAGGGTTGGAAAAATTTGTAGATTGGTATAAAGAGTATTATGGTAAAGAGCTATAATAGTGGATTCTGTTCCTAAGTATTGGAAGATAGAAGTAAAATTTAGTCAACCTTTGATAGTGATATAGTTATTATATTGAGTATTTAAAAAATCGAGGGTTTCAACAGTTAGATTGGGGAGGAATAAGTAGTATAGTTACCCCCAATGGAGTTGATAAATTCAAAAAACATTTTGGTGGTACCCCAAGACAAGACTACAATATTGTGGTAGGAAAAAGTTTTATAGGAAAATTAGCTATTATGCTAATTAAAGTGGTAGGAGGAAATCAATGTATTTGTTAAGATTAGATGATGCTTCAGAATATATGGATGTTGAAAAGTGGAGCAGGGTTGAAAGTTTATTAGATAAGTATACTATCAATCCTATTGTTGGCATTATACCGAATAATCAGGATAATGATATTTTAAGTAAGTATCAAAAAGATAGTGGCTTTTGGGATAAAGCTAGAGCCTGGAAAGGGAAAAACTGGGTTATAGCTTTACATGGATATAATCATGTATATAAAACCAAGAGTGGAGGCATTAATCCTATAAATTTGCGTTCTGAGTTTGCAGAGGTTACACTTGATGAGCAAAAGCAAAAAATACGAGATGGACTGAAAGTTTTAACAGAGCATAAACTTCATGCTAATGTATTCTTTCCACCATCCCATACCTTTGACATGAATACACTTGAAGCGCTAAAAGCAGAAAGCAATATAAGAATTATAATTGATACAATAGCTAACGATGTTTATAAAATTGACGATTTCTATTTTATACCCCAACAATCGGGTCATGTTCGAAATTTACCATTCAAAGTTGTAACATTCTGTTACCATCCCAATGATATGAATAAAAAAGATTTTGATGTGTTAGAGGATTTTATTAAGACAAATAAGGATAAGTTTATTAGCTTTGAAGACTTGTCTTTTAAAGATAGAAAATTTGGTGTGTATGATAAGGTTTTGAGAAAATTTTATTTTTCAATTAGATATGTACGAGATAAATTAATAGGAAAAGGAAGAGAATGATATGGTAGGTCCTATTAGAGTGTTGCATGTGCTAGGAGGCTTAAATTGTGGTGGTGCTGAAACAATGATTATGAATCTATACCGAAGCATTGACCGATCAAAAATACAATTTGATTTTATGGTGCATACCATAGATAAATGCGATTATGATGATGAAATTAGAAAGTTAGGTGGCAGAATTTATTCTGTTCCACGCTATAATGGATTAAATCATTTTAAATATAAAAGAGCTTGGAATGATTTTTTTAAGAATCATCCAAAGTATAGGATAGTACATGGTCACATGAGAAGCACTGCAGCTATATATTTAAAAATAGCTAAAAAACAGAGAGTAATTACTATTGCCCACAGTCATAGTATTGCTTCAAGAGGAAATAAGATTGAGCAATTTGTAAAAAATGTTATGCAGATACCAATCAGATATATAGCAGACTATTTATTTGCTTGTTCAAATGAAGCTGGTAAATGGTTATTTGGAGAAAAGGCTACGAAACAAGATAATTATAGAGTAATTAAAAACGCTATAGATGCAGAGAGATATGTATTTAATGAAGCTGTTAGAGATAAAGTAAGAAAAGACTTAAATATTGAGAATAAACTTGTAGTAGGTCATGTTGGGAGATTTACATACCCCAAAAATCATAAATTTTTGATTGAGCTTTTCTATGAAGTTCAAAAGCAGAATGAAAATACTATATTATTGCTTGTGGGTGATGGAGAATTTAGGCCTCAAATAGAGAAACAGATAAATAGTTTAGGGATAAAGGATAAAGTAATATTAACTGGAGTAGTGCCAAATGTTAATGACTATATGCAGGCTATGGATGTATTTGTATTTCCTTCAATATTTGAGGGATTAGGTATAGCAGCTATAGAAGCTCAAGCTGAGGGGCTAAGGTGTATTGTTTCAGATAAGGTACCAAAGGAGGCTTTTATAACAGATTTAATTGAAAGCATTTCATTAACAACAGATATGAAAAAGTGGGCAAGTAAAATACTACAATATTCTAGTGGTTGTCAAAGGCAAAAAACTTTTGCAAAAATAAAACAAGCGGGATATGATATTCGTAAAAATACTCAAATTTTAGAGGATTTTTATATTGGAATATTTAAAAGCGGAATTTAAAATAATTAAAAAGTTATTACTATAAAATAGTATTTTTTAAGAAAATTAAAAAGTAGAAAAGGAAATTAGTAATGAAAAAAATGATATTGGTTTTGATGTTATTTACTACACTATCCAAAGTACTTGGTTTCCTAAGGGAAATAATATTAGCATATGTTTATGGTGCATCAAATATTAGCGATGCTTACTTGATTTCCCAAACAATACCAATTACTATTCTTTCATTTGTAGCTACAGGGATTGCTACAAGCTACATACCTATGTACAGTAACATTAAAAAAGATAAATCAATTGAATTGGCAGAGCAATTTACTAATAATATAATAAATTTAATTTTTATTATATGTGTAGTAATAATGCTTATTGTATTATTATTTACAACTCCACTAGTGAAATTATTTGCAGCGGGTTTTGAAGGTAAAACCTTAAGAATGGCTGTATTGTTTACAAAAATTAGCGTAGTTGGAATATGTTTTTCTGGTGTTACCTATGTGTTTAGTAGTTACTTGAGTATAAAAAATAATTTTATAGCTCCAATTCTTATGGGAATTCCTTTTAATTTTTTTATAATTACATCAATATTTATGAGTAATAAAATTAATATGATAATTCTTCCTGTAGGCAGTGTAATAGCAGCAGTTTTTCAAGTATTGATATTAATTCCGTTTTTAAAAAAACATGGATATAAATATTCTCTTGTATTAAATAGAAAAGATGAATATTTGAAAAAAATGATTTATTTATCAATACCAGTGATTTTAGGTGTTTCAGTTAATCAAATTAATGTGTTAGTAGATAGAACCATAGCATCTCTAGTAACAATAGGAGGTATTTCAGCTCTTTCTTATGGGAATAGGTTGATTCAATTTGTAAATGACATTTTGATTGAATCATTGGTTACAGTAATTTATCCTACAATGGCTAATATGGCAGCCGAAAGCAATATAACTGGACTTAAAAAATCTGTATCTCAGGCTATAAATGGTATTAATTTGTTAGTAGTTCCAATTACGATAGGTATTATAATATTTGCAGAACCATTAGTTAAACTTGTATTTGGTAGAGGCGCATTTGATTCGCAGGCTATATCTAAAACATCTAGTGTTATGCTTTTCTATTCAATAGGTATAGTTGGTTTTGGTCTTAGAGAAATATTATCAAGAGTATTTTATTCCATGCAAGACACAAAGACACCCATGATTAATGCTGTTATTGCGTTAGTTATAAATATAATATTGAGTATTACTTTATCTAAGTTTTTAGGAATAGGAGGTCTTGCACTTGCAACTAGTATTTCAGCTATATGTTGTACGCTATTATTATTTATTAGTTTGAGAAAAAAAATAGGCCCATTTGATATTAAAGAAATAACTGTTTCACTTGGTAAAATCTTATGCGCTTCATTGGTTATGGGACTCATAGTTAAGTTTATATATAAATTATTACTTAATAGCATAAGTGGAAATTTATCACTTATAGTTTCAATTGGAATAGGCGCTTTAGTATATTTTGTTATAATCTATTTTATGAAGATAGACGAGGTAGATGATATTGTAAATGCTTTTAAAATGGCAAGATCAAGGCAAACATCGTGCAAGACTCCTGAAGTATTTCAGAAAGATCATAAAAGAATAGAAAAAATTATTAAATGAATTTTTTTGTTATGAGAGAAAATTAACAATTCCTGTTAATAAGTATATTAAATTTATAAAGAGTTTAGGGGAATAATATGAATTTAAAAAAAATAATATTTGCTCTACTAATATTTACTTTACCAGTAACTAATGCTTTTGAAATAACTGAAAAAATTTCATTACCATTATTTATAGGAGTTATATGTTTAATATTATGCATAAATAAAATTAAATTTTATTTACATGATATATTTTTTCTCTTATTTATAGTGTCCATGATGTTGAATATGATAATTAATGGTGCAACAAACAAAAGATCAATTTTATATCTTCTGAGTTTTGCTATATTATATCTAGTATTTTTAAAAGTGGTTTCTGCTAATTATGTTTATAACAAACAGCTTATTTTGAGAATAATGTATTTTTCAACAATAGTATTAAGTATATATATTATCTATGAATTTACTACAAGGAATTTTTTCCCTGGTTTGTTTTTTGATTTGCCTAGAATTATGGACAAACAATATGATGCAATGTTTATAGGAAAATATTATAGGGCCAGAGGGTTTTGCACTGAATCTGGGCATACTGCCTTATTTTATGAGTTTATACTTCCGTTCAATATTTATTACCTATATCTAAAAAAGTCAAATATAAGAAAGATTATATTTTTTACTTTGATATTAGCTAGTCTAATATTTATAAATTCATCAATGAACTTTGTTATAATTATTATTGCATTATTTTTGGCTTTATTGCTCTATTTAATGAGAGGAAAAGGTTTAATTAAAAAATACTTAATTATATGTATATCAATGATATTAGTCATCGGTATTTTTATCTTAATAAATAGTTATGGAGATTTAAAGTTAAGTATTAATGGAATTTCAGATAAAATATTTATGACAGATAATGCAGAAAGTTCAATTGAGAGAAAGAGTAAAATCATTAAGGGTTACTATATTATGAGCAATAATGTTATTTGGGGAATTGGACCTATGATGTTATCAAATTATGTTAATTTTGATAGTACTATAAATATGTTTATAGATTTATGGTTATATAGCGGGATTTTTGGTTTAATATCTTTTTATTCATTTATATTAATATTTTTTATAAAGATATTTAAAATAAAAAATAATTTTAAATACTGTATGTTCTTTTCTTTTTTTATGGTTACCTTTCATTACCAAATAATTGCGAACTTCTACTACCCATGGTTATGGGCTTTGTTGGGTATGATTGAAGGTGAAGCTATATTATGGAAAAACAAACCAATAGCAAGCTAGGACAAAAAAATAGAATAAATACCCATTGAGCTGTGGTTTTAGCCTAATGGGTATTTTTCTATTAAGGCCTAAATTTTTTATTTAACTTTTTCAGTGGTTGAAAGATTTTTAATATATACTGGAGCAGCTTTAGAGTTTTCATTATTAAATTGTACTGGATTGTCATTGGTATTTACATATACAGGATTTATATCAGTTATACTTCCTTTTTGTTTTATATCAGCAAAGTTAACACATAGACCATATTGAGCTCTTTCTCCACCATCATGTTTATGGTTTGTAATTGTTATATCTACATAAGGTACGTTTTCAGTTGCTATTAATATACCAGCTCCTTCAGTATTATAGGTATATAAATTCTTTACTATATTTTTCTTCAATCTTTGAGTTGAGTAGTTTGGTTCAAAATCTATTCCAGCTGATGGCAGTGTTCCATTAGTATTCATTATCTTTGTATCAGCAATAGTTAGATTTACAGCTGAAATTACACTTATACCTTGTCTTCTGTTAGTATCAATTATACAATTTGTAATTTCAATATTTTTATTATAACCACGCTTTGAAGCCCCTAAATATATTCCATCTCCCCAACAGTCTCTTATTATCATATTTTTGATTTTAATATTGGTACAATCATTAAAAGATATTCCCATGCCCCATTCTCCAGTTGTGCCTTTGTGTGAGTATCTTTCACCAATAATCCTACCTCCACTAATTGTTGTATTTTTAATATTGTTTAGTTTAATAATTCCATAGTATTCCTTATCATTAGGAATAGATCTTATTTCAGCTTCACTATCAAATACAATTACTTGATTTGATGAAAGTTTTAAACCTATTTCAGCGTCTATATTATATATTCCATTTAGAAACTTAACTTTTTTATTAGTAGATAAAATTTTATTTATTTCTTTTTGTGACATATTTGGTCTAATTGAAATAGTATTAGACTGGTTGCTTGATCTAAAGGGAATAGTATTGGACTTTTTGTAGAGTGATATGAAATACACTATAAAGAGTATTAAGGCAGTAATTGTTACTACATATATTATAATTGTATATATTTTCATATTGATACCCCCTTATATAAATTGATAGTGTAAAGTTTTTTACACTGTTTTTTTATATTTGTTCTTTATATATCAAAGGTTACAAAGTTTTTTTGAATAAAAAAACAATGACCCCCTTTTTTCTGTTATAATTGAATCTTCAACCAAACAAAAATAACATAAAAGGATGTCATTGTATGGATTCAATTATAACTTATTTATTCTTATATAATCAATATCTTTTGAAAATAATTTCTCAATTACTTTTATTTATTGCTAAATATATTCCTCTTAAGCAGTGGGCTTTTGAGGATTCACATAGTCCCGAATATCAGAAATTTAAAGTGGATAAGCTACCTAAAATTATTCGTTTTGAAAAAGTAGATTATCAACTTCTTTTAGCTTACTATAAACATAAATATAATAAATTAATTAAACCTGTTCAAAGACGTAATGGAAAATCCATCCCTGAAAATACTGTATGCCCTAAATGTGGTGCACCTCACCATTATATCTACGATAATAATGGTAATAGAGGTCAATTTCAGTGTAAGGTTTGTGATCAGAATTTCAACGAAAGCAATTATGTTACTAAACCTATGATATTTGTATGCCCTTATTGTGGTCAAACTCTTTCACCAAAGAAAGATCGAAAGCATTTTCGCATACATAAATGTGTTAACCAAAAATGCTCTTACTATCAAAACAACCTTACTAAACTACCTAAAAACTTAGATACTGCTGATAAACACAAGTACAAGCTTCACTACATCTATCGTGAATTCATCGTAGATTTCTTTAAAATGGACTTACATGAACTTCCTTCTAGGGCAGTTAACTTTAAGTATAAGAAATTCAATGCCCACATCATGGGACTTTGTCTTACTTATCACGTTAATCTTAAGCTCTCTACTAGACAGACGGCACATGCCTTGGCGGAAGTACATGGCATCAAAATCTCCCATACAATGGTTGCTAATTATGCTATGACTGCTGCCGCAGTTATAAAGCCTTTTGTAGACACTTTTGACTACAATCCATGTAACATTCTTTCTGCTGATGAAACTTATATTAAGGTCAAAGGCATAAAACATTATGTTTGGATTATTATGGATGCCTGTAAGAAGTCTATTTTAGGCTATCAGGTTTCTGATACTCGTGCCGTAGGCCCATGTATACTGGCTATGCGTATGGCCTTTGAGAAGTTTAAAGTATTTCCTAATAAAGCTTTAAAGTTCATCGCAGATGGATATAGTGCCTATCCTCTTGCAAGTCAACAGTGTAAGCTGGTAAAGGGTTGGGACTTCGACGTTACTCAAGTTATCGGGCTTACCAATGATGATGCTGTATCTACTGAATTTCGTTGGGTTAAGCAAGTAGTAGAAAGGCTTAACCGAACCTTCAAAGCCTCTTACCGTGTTACTTGTGGTTATGGAAGTGAGAACGGTGCTGCATACGGTATATCCCTTTGGGTTGCCTATTATAATTTTCTTCGTCCTCATCCTTATAACTACTGGAAGCCATTAAATGAGATAGACATGCTATCTAATGCAGATAATATGCCTGGTAAGTGGCAGTTACTTATACACCTTGGTCAACAGACTATATTGAAGATTCAGGCTGAAAATTCTGCTTAATTTAGTTAGAAAATAAATACAGGATATTTCTCAGCTACTACGTGAATAAATCTCAACAGTAGCGACTGCTAATATCAAAAATTTCCTTCCACCAAAAGGTTTTTTTGTTATGCTCAAAATCTTTTACTTCATCCTCAAATAACACTATACTGTCCTAACTCACGCCCTCCGGGCAAAATATTTTTGGACTCTGTTTTTTCATAACTCACTTTACACTATCTATAAATTATTCATTTATTATATTATTTATTCATTTTATTATTTAAATGTGACATACATTTTTATGAATAAACTGTTATTATTTCTTAGTAATTGGTATGTTTTAAACTCAACTATGATAATTCTTATCTGATAGTTTATATAAGAAAATATTAGAGAAATGAACAGTGAAATGTAGTTTGCATGATAATTACAATTATTTAATACATAATTATGTTATTTTTAATTTTAAAAATCATATAATAAATAAATTGCAAAATTATATAATATGGGAAGTAGGTTATTTTATGAAAAAGACTGGTAAAATTGTACTAGTTACTATAACTATTTTAGTTGTGGTAGTTGGAATGATTAGCTTATGTTTTAATAATCAATTAAACAAAGTAAAAAAAGTAGAAATAGCAAAAACTAATTCAGAATTAAATATAAGCAATAATGTAGTTAAAAAAGATGATGGAATTATGAACATAGCTCTTTTTGGAGTTGATAGGAGACATAAGGATGAAGTATCACGTTCTGATGCACTTATGCTTTTAACTCTTGATAAAAAACATAAAAAGATAAAAATATCTTCTATTATGAGGGATTCTTATGTTAATATTGATGGTTATGGAATGACTAAAGTGAATCATGCATATGCTCATGGTGGACCAACGCTTGCTATTAAAACTCTAAATAAGAATTTTGACCTAAACATAAAAGATTATGTTACTGTGGATTTTTTTGGCTTTGAAAAAATAATTAACAGTGTTGGTGGGGTAGATATAAGTATAACTCCAGAAGAACTAAAATATATGACTGAAGATAATGAATCTGTGCCTACTATTTCTAATATCGGATTACAAAAAGTCAATGGCAGTCAAGCATTAGCTTACACAAGGATAAGATATACTGATGGTGGAGATTTTGAAAGAACTCAAAGACAAAGGACTGTACTAATTGATGTATTAAATAAAATAAAAAAAACACCGCCTACAGGCATCCCAAAAATAGTTTCCGAGCTTTTGCCTTATACAGAAACAAGTATGTCAAATACTGAAATATTAAAGTTAGTAACATCTATGTATACATTAGGTATTAAAGATATAGATCAGCAGAGATTTCCTTTAGATGGTTATTGTGATGGAAAGATGATCGATGGCGTTTGGTATTTGATATTTGATTTAGATGCTACTAAAAGTCAAATGCATAAGTATATATTTGAAGATATTAAGCCTAATCCTGCTAAATAAAGTTTAAATTAGGTAAAATCAAATATACCTAGTGCTTCTTCATTTTGTGATAATATTTTAAATTATTTAAGATAATTGTTGTGAAAAATTAAAATAAGTCTTAGATAATTTTAGGGTTTATTTCTATTGAATTGCTTCAGCGAAATCTATACAGTATTTCTTAAAACATTCGAAATATATAATAAATATATCTTGTGTAGTTTTTAAATTGAATTTATGGAAAAAAATCTATTTTTTAAGCTGAATAAATTGTTGTTTTTGAAGTTATCTATGAAAGAAGGGGGTTTGAAAATGGGGAATTATTTAATATTTGAAGCAATAGAAAGGAATTCAATAGAGGAATTAAAAAAAGCTGCGGTAATAGAAAATGTTAATGAACAAGATGATCAGGGAAGAACACCACTACATTATGCTATTGTAAAAAAATCTCCTATTAAAATTTTCAAAGAATTAATTGATTTTGGTGCTAATCCTAGCATTAAGGATCAAGTCTACGAAACAGTATTATATAAGGCAATTAAATTTAAAAATAAAGAGGCTGTAAAAATATTGATGAACACTGGAATGCAGCTAGATAATCCTTTAGGCATAAAATTTACTCCCTGGTTTTTAGCTAAGGATACACCTGAAATTGCAGATTTAATGTTAAGCAGCACCAAAGGAGCTATAAGATTAACTCTTACAGAAGAAGAGAGAAATATTATTGATGATATGGTTAATTCAGATATTAACTATGAAATGGAGAACATTAACAAATTGAATACCTCAGAACTGTTACATGGTTTTGTATTGAATTTTAATTGGAATAAAGATATAGAACCTATGGAGGCAGTTTTAAGAAATCCTCTATGTAAGGAAATAACTGCTATTGAAATGTTTGAAAGGGTAGACGGTGATAATTGGCTTATACATAAAAATATTAATTCTGATTATGAAAAGAAATTCTATAATTTCGTTAACAATATTTTGGAAAGATTCCCTACTTTATAAATTAAATTACGTAGATTAAATAATTATTTTAGTTGAAATAGGCTCATCTTAAGGAGTCTATTTTTTATTTGACATTTTTAAATTTTAGTTGATATTAATAAATTTAATAATTTAATTTAAAATAATATATATGCAACTTTAAGTATCTGACACTTTTATTTTAGTACAATATTTTATGAATTTATATTTGCATTTTCAAATAAAAGTGCAATATTTATTATAGAAATAGATATAATTTAATGCAATTAATAAAAATGTAAAATTTCTAATAATAAAAGCAATTTGAATATAATATGTAAAAAAATACATAAAAATATTAATGAATAGTTAATTTAATTATATTAACTTAATTAATTTAAAAATTAATAAATATGTAAAGCTTTTAAAATATTATAATTTTGGTATAATTTATTGAAAAATGTCACAAAACTTGTATAATAGAATTGTAATGTTACAATTAAAATCAATTTAGGGGGAGATAAAATGAGTAAAAAGAAAAAAATAAGTTTTCCAACAGCATTTACTGTTTTGGTAATAGTTTTAGTCCTTGCAGCTGTGCTTACATACTTAGTTCCAGCAGGCACATATGCAAAGATAAAGTACGAGCCTGATAAAAAGGTTTTCACAATGATAAAACCAGATACTTCCACAAAGGAGTTACCAGGTACTCAGGAAACTTTGAATAAAATGGGCATTAAGACAGAGATAGGGAAGTTTGAAGATGGGAGTATTACTAAACCTGTGGCTATACCAGGTACATACGAGAAGGTAACTCAGGTTCCACAAGGCTTTTTTGAAGTTATTCAAGCTCCAGTAAAAGGTATACAGGATACTATTGATATTATTGCATTTGTATTAATAATTGGAGGCGTTATTGGTGTCTTGAATAATACTGGCGCCTTTGATGCAGGCATAGCTAGTTTATCTCGAGCTACGAAAGGAAGAGAATTTTTACTAATAGTTGTAGTTACGGTATTAATTTCTATAGGTGGTACGACTTTTGGTATGGCTGAAGAAACTATAGCCTTGTATCCGGTATTGATTCCTATATTTATTGCCACAGGATATGATGCTATAGTATGTATTGCAGCTATATATATGGGTTCGTCCATAGGTACAATGTTTTCTACTGTAAATCCTTTTTCATCAATTATTGCGTCAAACGCAGCTGGAATAAGATTTACACAGGGGCTTACAGTGAGAATAGTAGGGTTGGTTATTGCTACTATAATTACAATTGTTTATATTCTTAAATATGCTAAGAAAGTTAAAGCAGATCCAACTAAGTCACTTATATATGCTCAGAAGGAAGAAATTGAAAAGAAATTCTTAGTTGACTATTCTGATGAAGAAGCTTTTAAATTTACAGGTAGACGTAAATTAATGTTAGTAATATTTGCTTTAACATTTGTTGTAATGGTTTGGGGCGTTTCTATGAAGCAGTGGTGGTTTACAGAAATGACTGCATTATTCCTATGCTCAGGAATAATAATTGGTGCAATTTCAGGAATGGGAGAAAAAGAATTTGTCAACAAGTTTGTTGTTGGTGCTGGAGATTTGATAGGAGTTGCACTAATCATTGGAGTTGCAAGATCTATTAATTTAATTATGGAGCAGGGAATGATATCAGATTCAATACTTTATTTTGCATCAGGCGCAGTTAAAGGTATGAATTCAATGTTATTTGTAATTGTAATGCTTATAATATTTTTAGTTCTTGGATTTTTTATACCATCATCCTCAGGACTTGCAGTATTATCAATACCAATTATAGCACCACTTGCAGATACTGTTGGATTGTCAAGAGATATTATAATAAGTTCATATCAATATGGACAAGGCTTAATGGCATTCATAACTCCAACAGGGCTTATTTTAGCTACATTAGCAATGGTAGATGTAACTTATGATAAATGGTTGAAATTTATAATGCCATTAATGGGCTACATTACAGCTTTTGCAGTAGTTATGTTATTAGTTCAAACAGTGCTTTAATAGTAAATTTCCAAATGAAATAAGAAAACAATATAAAAGTGGGGCTGAAACACTAATTAATTAGTGTTTCAGCTCTTTTAACAATTATATGTTTTTTTAAACTGCGAAAGTTGAGTATTTCAATATATTGGCCTGTATGTTTTATATGTTCTTAGCTGTGAATCTGAATTATAGTTATAATAGCTATCACACAAATGTTTAGAATTCAAGTATGTTACTGAATCTAATAAGAAAGCTGATGTTTTAGATCCGGTTTTTCTATTATTGTTTAATCCATTAATTATGCCATCACTAGTTTTTATTCCTATGCCATGACCATAATAAGATCCATTACCTAGATATATAACATTTTCTCCCTGCCACTGAGGAGTTAATGGATTTACATCTGGATTTTTGAAATATTTACAATCACCAATAAAAAAATCTTTTTTATCTCCAAATTGTTCAATATAAAGATTGGGATTAGTATAGTGCCAATTTAATAAATGTATGCTTTGGAACATTTTATTAAAAAGTTTTTCAGGAAGTATATTAAGAAGTGCTTTATAATAAATAATAACTATTGCAGTAGCACATTCAGTTCCATATTTTGAGCTATTAACAAAAATATCTTTTATAGCATTGTAGGGGGTTACTTCCTTTTTTAACAGAAAACCACCTTCTAAAGTACGCTGCCAGTAATGAGGATTACATTTCGACTTGCGAAAAACTTTAAAAACCATGCTGCTTTTAGCCAATTCTTTAGTTGCGCTAACAATGTTTATTCGTAAGGTCATATCAAATTTTAGTTCATTTAAAGAATCATAGGAATAAATATTTTTACTTAAAGATTTTTTAGTAATAATTTTAGTTTCAAGGCTATTTGCTGGATAATCTTTAATAAGTTCATCTTTTGAAACTATATTACCTGAAATTTTTATCATTGAACTCCTCCAATTCTAGCAATTTTTATTTGTTCTGCCATAGGGTAATGAAGCCATTTATTCCAATTGTGTATATTCTTATGGTGCAAGGAAAATGAGAAGTTTGAAAGCAATAATTTTGTATTATCATCTAGTTTCTTAAATAGCTCTAAAAGATTAACTTCACCTTCTGTTAAAGATTTTAATATTTTTCCTGTAACAGAAGATACAGCACAGCAAAGATATTTAGCTTCTAAAACAGTTTTATAGGGAGTTGGAGTTTTAAACTGTTGAAAACTTTCACCAGTAGCAGATAAGAATAAAAAATTTTCTTCAAACCAATTAAGAAAATATAAATAATAAGCGTTATTATCAGCGTTCTTTTCTGCATTTATATCTGGTATAAAGTTTAGAAGTTTTCTTGAAAGTTCAATATCCTTTAAGTCAGAAGATTGTAAACGCTGTGCAATGATAATCAAACTCTTGGGATCACCACACTCATAAAAAGCCCACATTAAATCATGAATAAGAAAGCCTTTCTTATACCTTTTGAAAATTAAGTCTACTAAAATAGGTAAAATTGTCTTATCTCTATATACTTTTGTTAAAAGTATTAAAGAAATATCTAAAATTCCATCATAATCATTATTTATACCATCATATTCAAAACCAGTTTTTATTATCCACGTTAAAACAGAATGAACCCCTTGTATATAATCAAAGGAAGAAAATTCAATAGTTCTAATGTTTTTTTTACCAGCAGATATTACATCTATAATTTCTAAAGCAATTTTGTTTCGTGAGTTTAATTTAGGGATAAGATTTAATTCCTGAATTTTAGATTTTAATACAAATAAAGACGTAAAATTCAAATTTTCATCATTAATTAAAGTTATAAATTCAGTACTATTTTTTTTAAATGACTCATGAAAAAAGGTTTCTAAATTAGGATCTTCATTGTTAAGTATTATTTTATTTAAATTACTTGCAGTAGTTAAGTTATCCATATAAACACAAAATCTCCTTTCTCTAAAATTATCAATAATTTTTTAGTACTAAGTGAACTTTCGTTTTTATAATCCCATACTATATAATATTGATAATTTGAATTTTGTGTTTAAAAAATTTTTAGTTTCTACATAGACATTATAAAAAATATCTATGTTACATTTGAATATGTCTTATATGAAAAAACTTACATAAATAAAAAAGTCTTGCGAAAGGCAAGACTTTTTTAAAATCTAAATTTAATTAATTCAGTTAAACTTTAAATTTATTTATAAGCTCATATAAGTTATTTACAATACGCTTAAGCTTTTCTGTATGTGATGATATAGTTAACATAGCACTAGTTTGTTCCTGCATAGAAGCTGAAACTTGCTCTGTAGAAGCAGCTGAATGTTCAGTTATAGAGGCTATATTCTGAATAGAAGTAACCACTATTTCTTTATTCTCATTAACTTGATTAATCTCATTAGTAAGTTTAGTTATGTGTGTTATTATTGTATTTAAGGAATCTTCAATTGTTTTAAAAGATTTTTCGGATTCATTCATAGAGTTATTAGCCTCTTTATTTAATTTTTCTGTAGTGTCCATATTTGTTTTTGTAGCATTGATTTCAGATTGAATTTCTTTTATTACATTAGAAATTTCTTTTGTAGATAAAGCAGTTTGCTCTGCTAGTTTTTTTACTTCATCTGCAACTACAGCAAATCCTTTTCCAGATTCGCCTGCTCTTGCAGCTTCAATAGCTGCATTTAAAGCAAGCAAATTTGTTTGTTCAGCTATAGATTCTATAGTATTTACGATGGTTCCAATCGATTCAGATTTTTCAGATAAAATGCTTATGTTTTCTGAAACTTTAGAGGTAGCCTTAGTGTTATCTTCCAATTTAGAAGATAAATCCAAGAGGGAAATTATAGCTTTTCTATTTATTTCATTAGCTAAATTTGAGTATTTACCCAATTCAGTAGAACTATCTACTATAGTGCTTATTTTATCTGCTAAGATATTTAATTTTTGTAATCCTGTATCCGACTGCTTTGCTTGTTCAACAGAACCGCTTGCTAAGTCTTCTGTGGCTTTAGCCACTTCTTCTATGGATTTAACTACTCCATCAACAGAGTCAGCAACATTGATTGAATGGTTAAGTACTTCATCTGAATTCTCCTTTAAATTTCCAACTATTTCTACAAGTTCCTGTTTTAAATTCAATACAGAATTAGCTATAACACCAACTTCATCTTTATAATTTTTTATATGCTCAAATTCTTTGTGTTCAGTGTACTTAAAATCAAGATTTTTAATTTTATTTATGTCATTTGTTATTAGTGATATAGGTCTAGATATTTTATTAGCAAAATACATAGCAAATAATATGGAAAATGCTAAACAAACAATTAGTATAACTGCAAAGGATAATATTAAAGCGTTTAAGGGTTTATTAAATTCACTAACAGGTATGGCAAGTCCTACAACCCAGTTTGATGCTTTTACTTGAGAAGCTACAAAATATCTATTTACTCCATCGTAATCTTTTAAAGAAAATGAAGTTCTATTAACACTGGCATCCATTATTTTTGAGTATTTACCATCCATTGCTTTATTTAAACTTTTTAATTCTTTATCTTTTGGTTGAAAATCTTTGTTAGGATGTATAATTATATTTTTATCTGCATCTATTAGGTAAGGATAACTGTTGCTTATAGGAACAGATTTTTCAATAGTATCAGTAAGGTTACCAATACTAATATCTGTGCTAATAACGCCTATAGTTTCGCCGTTTCTTACAATAGGTCTAGCTATAGAAACTACCATTTTTTTAGTAACTTGATCTAAAAACGGAGTTGTATAAACTAAAGATTTTTTTTCTATAGCCATTTTATACCATGGTCTTTCAGTACAATCATAATCTGCAGGTGGAACCCACCCAGAACCATCTAACATTTTTTTATTTGTTAATCCAATATAAACATCTGATGTGTTAGGATTAAGTTTTATTTTAGATTTAAGATAAGTTAAAATCTCATTTTCGTTAAAATCTTTTCTATCTTCTATGTTATAAGCAGTTTCATTAAGTATTTTTCCTTGTCCATCCAACCAACCATTGATCATTTCTGAATATTTTTCAGAAGCCATTAATATTTTATCACCAGATTCTTTAGTTATTGATTTGTAAGTTATACTATAACTTACAATGGATGAAATTAGAAGAATTACAATACATACTGAAGAAATTACTGATATAAGTTTTAATTTTAAACTTTTCATTCCAAGCACCCCCTAGATTTAAGAAATATTATAATGTATCTAACTTAATTAATTATAACATGATATATTTAAGCACAATAGTATTTTGATGATAATAATATGAATCTTGTGAATTTTATGATGAAACTTGGCTAAATTTGATATAGTAGAGCAGAGTTGATTAAGAATCTTCTATATTTTTGGTTGGGAGTATTTCAATTTATATTCAATGAGTGTAATAACTATAAATCCTATAGCATATTAATGTAAGCATTTAAATAAAGTTTGCAGGTATATCAATGCATAAACGCAAGCAGGTGTGTCAAGATATGGTATATAGAGCAAAATAGATTTAAAATAAGTATGATGCATATAAATTAAAGTAGAAGAGAATAGTATTAGTACAGATAAAAATTAAAGATGATAAGATTATGTACGTTGCTCCTGTGAGTGACAAACAAAGTTGTTTAATACAATATGGCAGTGTGGGGCAGTTTATAGTTCATAGGTATTATAACCGGTGGATATATGATTCAAGTTCTGGTGCCATGATAAAAAAAGTGTTGACAACAAATTAAATTGTGTGATATTATGTAAAAGTTGTGAAAACACAGCAAGCTTAACAAAAACAAGAAAATAAAAAAGTTATTGACAAGGTTAAGCAAACATGGTAAAATATAAAAGTCGCTGAGATGCGGCAAGATCCTTGAAAATTAAACAGAGTGAAAGTAAGAAGACATTCTTATTTTAAATAAGCCAGTATAGTTAAACAAATGTTTAACGTCAATAATTTGAGTACAGATTAAACTTTAAAATTGAGAGTTTGATCCTGGCTCAGGACGAACGCTGGCGGCGTGCTTAACACATGCAAGTCGAGCGATGAAATCCCTTCGGGGATGGATTAGCGGCGGACGGGTGAGTAACACGTGGGCAACCTACCTCAAAGTGGGGGATAGCCTCCCGAAAGGGAGATTAATACCGCATAACATTAGTTTTTCACATGGAAAGCTAATTAAAGGATTTATTCGCTTTGAGATGGGCCCGCGGCGCATTAGCTAGTTGGTGAGGTAACGGCTCACCAAGGCAACGATGCGTAGCCGACCTGAGAGGGTGATCGGCCACATTGGAACTGAGACACGGTCCAGACTCCTACGGGAGGCAGCAGTGGGGAATATTGCACAATGGGCGAAAGCCTGATGCAGCAACGCCGCGTGAGTGATGAAGGCCTTCGGGTTGTAAAGCTCTGTCTTTGGGGACGATAATGACGGTACCCAAGGAGGAAGCCACGGCTAACTACGTGCCAGCAGCCGCGGTAATACGTAGGTGGCAAGCGTTGTCCGGATTTACTGGGCGTAAAGGATGCGTAGGCGGATTTTTAAGTCAGATGTGAAATACCCGAGCTCAACTTGGGTGCTGCATTTGAAACTGGATATCTAGAGTGCGGGAGAGGAGAGTGGAATTCCTAGTGTAGCGGTGAAATGCGTAGAGATTAGGAAGAACACCAGTGGCGAAGGCGACTCTCTGGACCGTAACTGACGCTGAGGCATGAAAGCGTGGGTAGCAAACAGGATTAGATACCCTGGTAGTCCACGCCGTAAACGATGAATACTAGGTGTAGGAGGTATCGACTCCTTCTGTGCCGCAGCTAACGCAATAAGTATTCCGCCTGGGAAGTACGATCGCAAGATTAAAACTCAAAGGAATTGACGGGGGCCCGCACAAGCAGCGGAGCATGTGGTTTAATTCGAAGCAACGCGAAGAACCTTACCTAGACTTGACATCCCCTGAATTACTTGTAACAAAGGAAGTCCTTCGGGACAGGGAGACAGGTGGTGCATGGTTGTCGTCAGCTCGTGTCGTGAGATGTTAGGTTAAGTCCTGCAACGAGCGCAACCCTTATTATTAGTTGCTACCATTTAGTTGAGCACTCTAGTGAGACTGCCCGGGTTAACCGGGAGGAAGGTGGGGATGACGTCAAATCATCATGCCCCTTATGTCTAGGGCTACACACGTGCTACAATGGTGAGTACAGAAAGATGCAAGACCGTGAGGTGGAGCCAAACTTTTAAAACTCATCTCAGTTCGGATTGTAGGCTGAAACTCGCCTACATGAAGCTGGAGTTGCTAGTAATCGCGAATCAGCATGTCGCGGTGAATACGTTCCCGGGCCTTGTACACACCGCCCGTCACACCATGAGAGCTGGCAACACCCGAAGTCCGTGAGGTAACCGTAAGGAGCCAGCGGCCGAAGGTGGGGTTAGTGATTGGGGTGAAGTCGTAACAAGGTAGCCGTAGGAGAACCTGCGGCTGGATCACCTCCTTTCTAAGGAGTCGACGAAGTAGGTAATTCTACTTCGAAGGTTTTATTTAATAGCTCTGTTTAATTTTGAAGAATCTAATTCTTCAGTTGTCCTTTGAAAATTGCACAGTGAATATAACTTTTAATAAAAGTAAAGCTAAAGGTAATTAAATACCTTTGTAGAATAAAACTCTGAAGATTAATCTTAAGAGTAAGAAAATGGTCAAGCTACAAAGGGCGCATGGTGAATGCCTTGGCACCAGTAGCCGATGAAGGACGCGATAAGCTGCGATAAGCTTTGGGTAGGCGCAAATAGCCTGTGATCCAGAGATTTCCGAATGGGGAAACCCACAATACTAACGTATTGTACTGTAAACTGAATACATAGGTTTATGGGGGTAAACCCGGGGAACTGAAACATCTAAGTACCCGGAGGAAGAGAAAGAAACATCGATTTTCTAAGTAGCGGCGAGCGAAAGGGAAAGAGCCCAAACCAGGAACTTGTTCCTGGGGTTGAGGATAGACCATAAATACTGTGATTTTTTAATTGAAGAGAGCTGGAAGGCTCCGCCATAGAAGGTAACAGCCCTGTAAGTGAAAAGAAATAGCAGTCAGGTCTAATCCAGAGTACCACGAGACACGTGAAACCTTGTGGGAAGCAGGGAGGACCACCTCCCAAGGCTAAATACTAACTGGTGACCGATAGTGAAGCAGTACCGTGAGGGAAAGGTGAAAAGAACCCCGGAAGGGGAGTGAAATAGAACCTGAAACCGTGTGTCCACAACCGGTCGAAGCACTTTTACGTGCGACGACGTGCTTTTTGTAGAACGAGCCAGCGAGTTACGATATGTAGCAAGGTTAAGTACTTAAGGTATGGAGCCGAAGGGAAACCGAGTCTGAATAGGGCGAAAAGTTGCGTGTCGTAGACCCGAAACCGAGTGACCTATCCATGGCCAGGATGAAGCGGAAGTAAAATTCCGTGGAGGTCCGAACCACGTTGGTGTTGAAAAACCATGGGATGAGCTGTGGATAGCGGAGAAATTCCAATCGAACTCGGAGATAGCTGGTTCTCCTCGAAATAGCTTTAGGGCTAGCGTTGAGATTGAGTAGTGGAGGTAGAGCACTGAATGGGCTAGGGGCTGACAACAGTTACTGAACCCTATCAAACTCCGAATGCCATATACTTGTATCTCAGCAGTCAGACTACGAATGATAAGATCCGTGGTCAAAAGGGAAACAGCCCAGATCATCAGCTAAGGTCCCAAAGTGTAAGTTAAGTGGAAAAGGATGTGGGATTTCTAAGACAACTAGGATGTTGGCTCAGAAGCAGCCACTCATTCAAAGAGTGCGTAATAGCTCACTAGTCGAGAGATCCTGCGCCGAAGATGTCCGGGGCTAAAACTTACCACCGAAGCTATGGGCTCGAAAGAGCGGTAGAGGAGCTTCCTGTATGGATTGAAGTCGTACCGAAAGGAGCGGTGGACTGTACAGGAGTGAGTATGCTGGCATAAGTAGCGAGAAATAAGTGAGAATCTTATTGGTCGAAAACCTAAGGTTTCCTGAGGAAGGCTCGTCCGCTCAGGGTTAGTCGGGACCTAAGCCGAGGCCGAAAGGCGTAGGTGATGGACAATCGGTTGATATTCCGATACCGCCAACTGACGTTATTACAAATGGGATGACGCAGGAGGATAGGATGTGCACACTATTGGATGTGTGTCTAAGCATCTAGACAGATCAGACAGGCAAATCCGTCTGATTAATGTTGAGGTGTGATGGGGAGTGACTTTATGTCGCGAAGTATCTGATTCCACGCTGCCAAGAAAAGTCTCTATGGAGGATGTTGGCGCCCGTACCGCAAACCGACACAGGTAGGTGAGGAGAGAATCCTAAGACCATCGGAAGAATTGTTGTCAAGGAACTCGGCAAATTGACCCCGTAACTTCGGGAGAAGGGGTGCCTACGAAAGTAGGTCGCAGAGAATAGGCCCAAGCAACTGTTTAGCAAAAACACAGGTCTCTGCTAAAGCGAAAGCTGAAGTATAGGGGCTGACGCCTGCCCGGTGCTGGAAGGTTAAGGGGAATACTTAGCGTAAGTGAAGGTGTGAACTTAAGCCCCAGTAAACGGCGGCCGTAACTATAACGGTCCTAAGGTAGCGAAATTCCTTGTCGGGTAAGTTCCGACCCGCACGAATGGCGTAATGACTTGGGCACTGTCTCGACAACAAATCCGGCGAAATTGTAGTGCAAGTGAAGATGCTTGCTACCCGCGATTGGACGGAAAGACCCCGTAGAGCTTTACTGCAGCTTAGCATTGAGTTTCGATATTGTCTGTACAGGATAGGTGGGAGACTGCGAAACAGGGGCGTCAGCTTCTGTGGAGTCATCCTTGGGATACCACCCTGACAGTATTGGGATTCTAACCGGTGGCCATGAAACTGGTCACGGGACATTGTTAGGTGGGCAGTTTGACTGGGGCGGTCGCCTCCAAAAAAGTAACGGAGGCGCCCAAAGGTTCCCTCAGAACGGTTGGAAATCGTTCGAAGAGTGCAAAGGCAGAAGGGAGCCTGACTGCGACACAAACAAGTGGAGCAGGGACGAAAGTCGGGCTTAGTGATCCGGTGGTACCTCGTGGGAGGGCCATCGCTCAACGGATAAAAGCTACCTCGGGGATAACAGGCTGATCTCCCCCAAGAGTCCACATCGACGGGGAGGTTTGGCACCTCGATGTCGGCTCGTCGCATCCTGGGGCTGAAGTAGGTCCCAAGGGTTGGGCTGTTCGCCCATTAAAGCGGCACGCGAGCTGGGTTCAGAACGTCGTGAGACAGTTCGGTCCCTATCCGTCGCGGGCGTAGGAAATTTGAGAGGAGCTGTCCTTAGTACGAGAGGACCGGGATGGACTGACCTCTGGTGTACCAGTTGTTCCGCCAGGAGCATGGCTGGGTAGCTATGTCGGGACGGGATAAACGCTGAAAGCATCTAAGCGTGAAACCCACCTCAAGATTAGATTTCCCATAGCGTAAGCTAGTAAGACCCCTTGAAGAACACAAGGTTGATAGGTCAGAGGTGTAAGCATGGTAACATGTTCAGCTGACTGATACTAATAGGTCGAGGGCTTGACCAAATAATTCACTGTGCAATTTTGAAAAGATAACACATCTTTTCTTAAAATTAAATAAAATCTGGTGATTATGACATAAAGGCAACACCCGTTCCCATTTCGAACACGATGGTTAAGCTTTATAGTGCCGATGGTACTGCAGGGGCAGCTCTGTGGAAGAGTAGGTCGTCGCCGGGTAAGTTAAAAAGTATTAAGTTAATAGCTTAATACTTTTTGTTTTTGTTTAAAATAGTTTTATATAGTTGCTAATTCTAAAAACTATACTGTTTTATGTTCCCAATTTTACTAATCCATCATAAATTATAGTAGAGATAAATCATTCTAATTGATTAATCTTTACTTATACTAAAGGAGGTAAATTGGTTTATGGGAAAGCATAGTAAAAAGTGCTATTCAGACAAAAATGAGAAAAATAAGGAAGAAAATAAATGTTTAAATAAAACACATAAGGACAAAGAAATCTGTGGGTGTAATATAGATATAACTTGTTGTGAAACTCCAGATAAGGGAGAATGTGAAGAGAGAGGCAAAAGAGGTCATAGAGGTTGCAGAGGCCGTAGAGGAGAAAAAGGAGACCCAGGAGAAATAGGACCACAAGGAATACAAGGAGACCCTGGAGATCCGGGCGATCCAGGTGAATGCGGAGAAAGAGGCAAAAGAGGTCGCAGAGGACACAAGGGTGATCCAGGAGAAATGGGACCAGAAGGACAGCAAGGAATACAAGGGGACCCTGGAGACCCAGGTGAATGTGGAGAAAGAGGCAAAAGAGGTCGCAGAGGACACAAAGGCGATCCTGGAGATCCGGGTGAATGTGGAGAAAAAGGTTGTAGAGGACGTAGAGGAGAAAAAGGAGACCCAGGAGAAATAGGACCACAAGGAATACAAGGAGACCCTGGAGATCCGGGCGATCCAGGTGAATGTGGAGAAAGAGGTAAAAGAGGCAAAAGAGGTCGCAGAGGACACAAAGGCGATCCTGGAGATCCGGGTGAATGTGGAGAAAAAGGTTGTAGAGGACGTAGAGGAGAAAAAGGAGACCCAGGAGAAATAGGACCACAAGGAATACAAGGAGACCCTGGAGATCCGGGTGAATGTGGAGAAAAAGGTTGTAGAGGACGTAGAGGACACAAAGGAGACCCAGGAGAAATAGGACCACAAGGAATACAAGGAGACCCTGGAGATCCGGGCGATCCAGGTGAATGCGGAGAAAGAGGTAAAAGAGGCAAAAGAGGTCGCAGAGGACACAAAGGCGATCCTGGAGATCCGGGTGAATGTGGAGAAAAAGGTTGTAGAGGACGTAGAGGAGAAAAAGGAGACCCAGGAGAAATAGGACCACAAGGAATACAAGGAGATCCTGGAGATCCAGGCGATCCAGGCGAATGTGGAGAAAGAGGCAAAAGGGGTCGTAGAGGAGAAAAAGGAGATCCAGGAGAAATAGGGCCACAAGGAATACAAGGAGACCCTGGAGATCCAGGTGAATGTGGAGAAAGAGGTAAAAGGGGTCATAGAGGACACAAAGGTGATCTTGGAGAAAGAGGAAAACGAGGTCATAGAGGGCGTAAAGGAAATCCAGGAGAAATGGGACCAGAAGGGCAGCAAGGAATACAAGGCGACACTGGAGATCCAGGTGAACGTGGAGAAAGAGGTAGAAGAGGATGCAAAGGAGAAAAAGGAGATCCAGGTGAGTGTGGAGAGAGAGGCAAAAGAGGTCGCAGAGGAGAAATAGGACCAGAAGGACCAAAAGGAGATCCAGGTGAATGTGGAGAAAGAGGTAAAAGAGGCCATAGAGGAAAGCAAGGACCAGCAGGTGAAATAGCACAGTGTCCATGTATTGAACAAATAAGAAATATATTAGCTCAAGTTATAGAATTATTTCCATCATCAACAATTGTTGTAAATTATGAAAATAGTGGATCTGCTTTTGGAATTCCAGCTGAATTACTTCCTTTGGGAAATAATAGTGGCATTTTTGTACTAGAAAACTCACAAGGAGACGTAATTCACAGAATTGACATTTCTAAAATAGCTTCTATAGTTTTAGGAGGAACTGATAGCTTTGTTAATGATGATGAAACTCTTAAAATAACATTTTTGAAAGCACCATCACCACTTCCTAAAACCTGTGCAGTTGAATTTGAAGCAATTATTAGAAGAACTTTTGAAGAACTAATTGGAACTGGAACCAATGTTGAAGTAAGAGCTGGCGGAATAGAGTTAACAAGACAAGAAGTTACTGAGGCAGCTTATGGAGCAACTTTAATAGGAAGTAACATCATAGTATCTAACTGTCAGGTAGAAGATATTAAATAAAAATCCTATTTTAATAGAAATTTATTGATGCAATACAGTTTGAAGAATATATGTAGAAATATTATTTTTAGAACAAATAGAGAGATTAGTACTTAGTTGCTAATCTCTTTGATTTGAACTGAAATTAAAATAATGATAAGGTAAGTTGCAAAAACTTAAATATCGCAGCTGAGTTAGCTTAATTTCAAGATGCAATATTATGATTAATCATATACATAACGCTCAGTTTTTTCTATATAATTTTTATAAATATATTCAAACCCTTCTTCTTTTGCTTTGGATAAAATTTCAGATCTTTTCTTGCGCATATTTAAGAAACCGTTATGAATGCGTGGGTTGCCTTTTACTGCATCTTCTAAGTTCTTGTCAAAAAGTTTGATTTTATTTTCTTTTTGTAGTTTCTGAAGAAGAGAAGCTCCTTTAGTACTATTTGCAAGAACTACAGAAACACCACGTTCATCCATTAGATCATCAGATATTTTCCAAAAATCACCTAGAGTTATATCTGAAGGTCGAGGAATTGCAGCGAATTTACAATTATAGCAGGCTAAATTTGAGTAAAGATCACAAATGAAGCCATGGAAAAATGGGTCCTGTCTCGTGATACATTCATAAGGTTTTGCTCCATCTATGTTCATTTTTACTTTGTACTTTGACCATCCAATGCTTTTGTCTCTAAAAGTATATGAAATTACTTTATGTTCTTTTGCAATATAATTAATATATTTATCAAAAACCATTTTTGAAGGAACTCCATGACAAACCACATCTACTGTAAATAGATTTTCGCTGTTTGTGAAGGTTTTTAAGGCAGCTACTTCACATGGAGTGCCTGTAAATAGGACTTTTTTGTCTTCTTTTTCTACCATATGTACAACTTCTAAATAAACTTTGTCTAAATTGCTTTGAATGTATTTTGAACTTCTTAGCGGTGAAAGATCAGCTTTATCCTTTACCCACATATGTTTAACAGTTAAAGCTTCTCCCCAAGCAGCACCAAAAACAATACCATGATTTTCAATAAAATTTTCTGCAATTTCACTAAAAATACCTCCAGAGGAACTATCTAATCTTACGGTATCATTTGTAGAAAAAGCAGCATAGGTTTTTATATTTTCTTTAGTGAAATTATCTGCTTTAAAACTAATAATTGGACAATTATTAGTACATAAACCACAATTAGTACATTTAATTTCTATAACTTTTGGTATATAAAACCCTTCTTCAGAAACTTTCATTTCAATTGCAGCATTTTTACAAGAATTAACACAACCAAAACAGCCTGTACATTTTTCTATACCAATGATTTTAATAGCAGGAAATTTATTGTTATAGCACTTGTCATCATCAACCATTTATTCAACCACCTTTAATTTAATAATTTTTAATTTTATTATATTACTTAATATTAAAAAAATCATTAAAAAATTATTGCTTACTACCTATGTATGTGTTATAATAATTTCTGTTGGGATCAAAAAAATGATTACACAACAAGAGATTTAGTTCAATAAATCTTAATATGAATCAAAGAGGAGAAATGTTTAAATGGCAGATAAGACTTTAGTATGTAAAGATTGCGGAAAAGAGTTTGTTTTCACAGAAGGAGAACAGGCTTTCTATAAGGAAAAAGGTTTTGAAAATGAACCACAAAGATGTGCTGATTGTAGAAGAGCTAAGAAACAACAAAGAGGATATCAGAGATAATATCATCTTAAATAAAAACCTGTAAGAATTAATTCTTACAGGTTTTTTGTCGATATCTAATGTTCATTAAAAAGTATAAATATTAGATCAGTTAGTAATTCATCATAAAAAATAATTTAGTTTTTAAAATTTTTTAATCTAAAGAGATTTTTTGTATTTTCGAATGTTATGTAGAAAATTATAAAAAACTTAATTCAATTATTAAATTTTAAAAACAAACAATATTATTGGAAAATTTGACAAATTGTGATATTATAGTATAAGACTAAATAATGTAAATTCTAATGATGAATGGTGGGGACTGGTTATGGAAAACAAAAATAAGTTAAGCATTAAAAAACTTCTTATGATATTTATACCATTGTTTGTAATAATCCCTATATTTATAATTTCTGTTTTTAATGCCATTAAAGTTAAAAATAATGAAACCAGAAATTTTTATGAATTGATGACTGTAAACAATGGTAAAATATCAAATGTAATAGTTAATTTGTATACTAATAATAAAAAAACTATTGACATGCTGTCTACTAATAAAGATTTAGTGGAATTAAAACAAAAGCCTGAATTAGAAACATCTATGATGGAAACCTTTAATGATTATATAAAATATCATGAGGAAATAAGAACAATTTATTATGGAGAAGCTTCAAAGGTCCATCACACAACTTCTGGAAAACCGAAGGATGGATATGATCCAACTAACAGACCGTGGTATAAAAAATCAATAGAAAATGATGGAAAAGTAGTTTTAACAGATCCCTATGAAGATGTAGTTAAGCAGGGAACTTATGTAGTTACTTTAGCAAAAACCGTTAAAGACCCTAACACTAAAGAGACTTTAGGAGTAGTTGGAGGAGATATACCACTAGATACTATAAGTAAAGAAATTTCTAATATAAAAATAGGAAATAATGGATATGCTGCTATAATAGATGCAACTGGTAATATTATTGCACATAAAAATAAAGAACTTGTAGGTAAAAAAAGTAAAGATTTAACTTGGCTTAATGAAATAATTAAATCTAAAGAAAATAACAATACAGTAAGTATAAATGGTGAGAAATATTTAACTTTAAAATCACAAAATAATGAAACAGGATGGACAACAGTAACTTTTGTACCTAATCAAGAATTAAATGACAAAATTAAATCTCTAATTATACCCAACCTTATAGTATGCTTAATATGCATTGTTTTGGGTATTGTAATTTCAGTATTTATATCAAAATGTATAATAAATTCCATTTATGAAATTATAGAAATCCTTAAGGATATAGGTAAAGGAAATTTAAGCGGAGAAATAAAATGTAAAGATAATGAACTAAAAGAAATAGCACTGATTAAGGAAGAAATCAATGTTATGAAAAAAGAAATTGTGATCATTACAGATAAAGCGAAAGAAGTTTCTCAAAAATTAAATGAATCAGCAAAACATTTTGTTGCACTTACTGAAGAGGTTAGTTCTTCTGGCGAGGAAGTTTCTGGTTCTGTGAGTCAAATAACAGAAGGAGCCACAAATCAATCTGATCATTTGCAGGAAAGTTTAATTAATGTAGAAAATCTTGGACAGTTGGTAGATAACACATTAGAAAACTCTGAAAACATGGAAAAAACTTCTGATGTAGTAAATGAAGTTATACAAAATAATATGAAATTAGTAGATAACTTAAAGAGTAATCTTGAAGAAGGATTCCATGTTAATGATGAACTAATACGGGAAGCAGGAGTACTAAATAATAATTCAGAGGAAATAGTTAGTATAATTAATAGCATTAAAGCTATAGCAGAGCAAACAAATTTATTAGCACTAAATGCTAGTATTGAAGCTGCAAGAGCAGGAGAGCATGGAAAGGGTTTTGTAGTAGTTGCTGAAGAAGTTAGAAAATTAGCAGAGCAGTCCACTATTTTTGCCAGTGATATTGAAACAGTAATAAAGAAAATGAAAAATAGTGTAGGTATGGTAACAGAAAAGATAGAAAATACAAAAGAAAGCAATATAAATACAAAAGAAAACATGTTAACTGTAGATAATAGCTTTAAGAAGATAGAAAGAAATATAAATGAACTTAAAAATCATATTAACACTGTTGTTGAATCACTGAAAAGTATAAATGAAAATAAAAAAGTTGTACTTATAAAAATAGAAGAAGTAGCTGCTATTTCGGAAGAAGCTACAGCAGCAGCAGAAGAAGTAAATGCAGCTGCAGAAGAGCAAGCTTCAAATCTTCAAGATATCTCAAATTCAACAGTAAATCTTTTAGAACTATCTGAAGATTTAAAGAAAGCAATAAGTTTCTTTAACTGCAATAAATTAAGTTAAGAGAGTATGAATTGTAAAATATAGTTTAATACACTATCAAAATATGTATTAAATTTTAAAATTAAGATTGTGCTAAAAGTCAAAATTTACTTATTATTTTGATTTTTAGACAGTCTTATTTTTATTATGACATATTAAATTCAAAAGCTTGGCAGTTTAACATATTAATGATAAAATAACATGTGCTGTAGCGATAAAAGTATATTTGTGTGATTTTAATACAAGATATATCTAAAGAAAAATTTTCATTATTCTAGTATAAGGTTACATCATACTACATGGACAGAATCTTTTGATAGAAAAGTTATAAAAATAAAATTTGTTTATTAATCAGATGTTAAATACATATGATATTTTACTTTTTTAGATGATTAAAAAGAAATATAGAAAGGAAGTGGTATTTAGTATGGATTTTAAGAAAAAAAATATAATTAGTGCATTAATGGTATCTATGTTTCTTGCTGCTGTAGAGGGCACTGTGGTAACCACAGCTATGCCAACTATAGTTAAAGACCTAAATGGATTTCAGCTTATAAGTTGGGTTTTTTCGTTATACTTGCTTACATCAGCCATTAGCACTCCTATATATGGAAAATTGTCAGATTTATATGGAAGAAAAAATATTCTTTCCATTGGTATAATAATTTTTTTAATTGGTAGTTTTCTTTGTGGGTTATCTAGAAATATGTACGAACTTATAGCATTTCGTGCATTGCAAGGATTAGGTGCAGGAGCAATATTCACTGTTACTTATACCATTGTAGGAGATGTATTTACTCTTGAAGAAAGAGGTAAAGTTCAAGGATGGCTAAGTACAGTTTGGGGAATATCCAGTCTAGTAGGACCTTTTCTAGGAGGGTTTTTAATAGACAATCTTTCCTGGCATTGGATTTTCTTTATAAACATACCTTTTGGAATACTTTCTATAATACTTATTCAAAAAAATCTTGTGGAGGATTATGAAAGAAAGAAACAAAAAATAGATTATGCAGGTGCTATAACATTGAGTTTGGCCATTATATCCCTTTTATACTTTTTTTTATCAGCAGGTCAAAATGGAGGTAGGCAGTTATATGTAATGACAATATGCATTGCAGCCACAGTAGTATTTTTTATTGCATTTTATTTTGTGGAGAAGAAAGCTGAAGAACCCATTATACCTTTTGACATTTTTACAAAAACTAATATTATTGTTAATGTAATTAGTTTTTTAATTTCTGCTTCCTTAATTGGAATAGATGTATATATGCCTATGTATATACAAAATGTCTTAGGTTTTGAACCAACCATTGCTGGACTTGCTATGGCGCCTATGTCTGTATCTTGGCTTATGTCTTCTGTCATTTTAGCAAGGGCTATACCTAGATATGGAGAAAAGGTGATAGTTGGAGTATCTACGGTAATTTTAATAGTAAGCACTGTTCTTTTACCTACACTAAGCATTAATTCACCCTTGTTTATAGTTATAATTTATGGATTTATAATGGGTTTCGGTTTTGGAGGATGCTTTACTACACTAACAATAGTAATACAATCATCTGTAGATTATAATAAAAGGGGAGCAGCTACGGCATCTAATGCTTTAGTGAGGACTTTAGGTCAGACTATAGGAATAAGCATTTTTGGAGTAATATTTAACTTAATTATAGATAAATATTTTAAAAATTTAGGAATTAAAGGTATAAACTCAAGCAATTTATATAATACTACAACAACGTTAGGTGCTGATGTATATTTCAATCATATAAAAGCTTCTATATATTCTGGACTTCATATAGTGTTTATTCTATTGATTTTAATTTCTATAATTTGCTTAATAATAGCACTAATGCTGCCTAATAGCTTAAAAGAAAAACGAAAAAAGAAAGTTAATTTACATTAATAATTATGTGTTAAAAATAAGAACAGGCTGATACCTTTAGTTTATATAATAAAGGTATCAGCCTGTCTCATTTCTAAAATAATAGAAAAACTATAAGATTATTCTAAAAAAATAATTTCCTAAAAATTTCCGTTAAAAAATTGTTTGTTATCTATTGATATTGTGAACTGAGAGTTTGTAAATAAATTAAAATCTGTATAAAGTGAATTATCCTTTGTCCAGAATAATACTGACATTAGTTTAGTATCATTTTTAGGATTTTTAACAGTAAAAGCTCCATTTATGTTTTCATTTTTAAATGAAAAGCTACTGCAAGAAATACTATCCTTAGTTACAAGTATTGGAAGATCATTTTTCATAGAATCAAAGACTTTATTATTCCATGGATTTCCAACAAGTATTATATTATTATTTTTTATATCATTATCTGTTAAATCTTTATCTTCTTTTATTGAGATATTGCTATTAGATGGTATAGTTTTTGTAATGTCATCTAAAGACTTCTTTTCATCTGCACTTAAGTTAGATGGCTTTACTAATATAGCTTTTTCACCATTTAATACCCTAAGTTGAAGACTACCAAGAATCAAGCCGTTATTTTTTTCTAAATCTTTAAGCTTATCTTTATATTGTTCATCTGCCATTTTTTGTATTTGTTCATCTGTAAGCTTTAAATTTTCTGCAGTATAATTATCAGAATTTAGAGAAGCTTTAATAGCATCACTTACAGTTTCACCAGCTTTTTTCTCTATGACACTTAAAAATCCTTCTATGGATGAATTTTTAAATTTATATTCTTTAAAGTAAGTTTGCATTATATCTAAAAATACAGTATCTCCAACTTTTTTTCTTAAATCTTCAATTAAAAGTGGTCCTTTGCCGTATATAACCAAACTATATCCAGACCCAGTACTATCCTTGTTAAATTTGTCTACACCTGATCCTATGCTTGCAAATTTATATTGAGATGTAAATCTACCTATATTTTCACCACTGTATACAGATATCATACGAAGTATACTGTTTTTTGAGTATTCACCTTCGGCTTTTTCAAAATAGTAAGCAGTGGAAAAAGCAGTTAAGGATTCATCTAAAAATGGCTCTTTAAACTCATTGTTGCCTACAGTTACGTACCACCACTGATGACCTACTTCGTGTACTGCTGCTTCTGATATAAATGAATTTTCATATGAAGAAGACATGCTTGATTCATTATTTCTATTAGAGTTTGATATTTTTTGAGGATACATTGGCATTTGAATTATTTGAGGATATTCCATTGCTCCTCCAGATAGATGACTTTCCATTAAGTCTAATTCATCATAAGGATATTTACCAAATTGCTGGCTGAAAAATTTAACTGCACCTACAGCTGAATCAAGAACATTTTGAGCTGTACTGTTATCATCTTCTCCATTTTTAACTATGTAATAACTGTTTACTTTGATTCCATCTATTTCTTTAGATAATACTTTATAATTAGGACTCATCATGATAACAAAGTCTCGTACATTGCTAGCATTTAAATTCATTACTTTGCTATCTTTTTCAGAAGACTTTTCACTTTCTTTTCCGGTTGATGCAACTACATAATCTTTGGGAACTTTTAAGTTTACATTATAATCTGCCATGTCACTGTAATTAGATTCGCCTATCACATTAAAAGTATTTTCATCCCATTTGTTTTCTTTAGTATCATACATTGAAAGTATAGGATACCAATTGGTTAATGAATAATCATTATCCATATAGCCTAATCTTGAAGTTCCCATAGGTAATTTTAATTTAAACCCAACGTAGATTTTTACATCTTCGTTGCTTTTAAAATCTTCATCTAAGTTGATTTTAAGTATTTGATTATCTTGAGTGAATTTTACCTCTTTATCATTTACAAGAACTTTATCTATAGATATATCTCCTTTTTGCACTTCAGTTAAGTCTTTAGTGCCTGGGATTCCAACTTGAGAAGGCATTGTTTCTTTTTTGTTATAGGAGTCTGGATAAAGGTGAAATACTAAATCTTTTAAGTTTGTACCAGTGTTATTTTTAATAGTAACTTCTTCATTTCCAGTTAAAGTTTTGGTACTTGCATTAAAGTCTAAATCCATATTGTATTTTGCAGGCATGGCTTCAGCCTTAACTATGCCAGTGTTGAATAAACACAAAGCAAATAAACTTAAAGAAAAAGCAAGACTAACGTTTTTTAGTTTTTTAAAGTTCATTATAAAATCACATCCTTTCTTATAGTAAAATAATTTTTATCAATGGCAACCAGAAAATAAAGTGTATTTTATGTAAATTATACCATATGTTATATAAATAAATTCTTAAATAAATCTTAATTTTAGTTTTAGTTAATTATAAAGTATTAATTCATGAGAAAATTTAAAAAATATTTAATAATATAATATTAAAGGTTAAATATGTTTATTTAGTAAAACTAAAGATAGTAAAATCAAAAAATATAGAGGGTTTTTCACTTCATTGATTTAAAAACAGTTAATTTAAAGTTCTGTGGATAGTTATGTCAAATTTATGATATAATTTTTATAGTTGAAAACACTAATGTAAACGCATAATTCAAGGAGGACTTTATGGAACTTAATTTAATAAAGGAAATTTTTACTGGCGGAATAACAGGATATATAACTAATGCGCTGGCAATTAAAATGATATTTAGAGAATATGGTATTGGTAAGTTTAAAATAGGAGGAATGGTAGTAAAAACTAGAAATGAATTTATTGATAACGTAAGTTCACTAGTGGAAAATGATATAATAAATTTTCAAACATTAAAAGGACAATTAGAAAAGGAATCTTTCAAACAGAGTATTAAAGGATTTTCTAATGATTTATTAAAAAATAAAATTTATAAAAATACTTCTAATTTATCGTTAGGTGAAATTAAAGGCTTTAACTCAACTATAGAGAAAACTGAAAATTACATAAGGGAGTATGCTGGTGGAAACTTTTCTTATATTTTTGAAGATATATGCAAAAATGTTTCTTTAAAAGATATATTAAATGAAAAGCAAGCTAAAAATATAAGTGAAAACATATTTCAGAGTGCATCAGATACATTAACTAAGGATGAGTTTATAGAAAAAACCATAGCAGATTTTTATAATGAGAATAAATCTTTAAGCTTTGAAGAATTTTTTGGAAGTAAAATAATACAATCTATAAGCGAAAATTTTGAAGAAAGCATTAGTGATGTTCCTGTGGATTTAAAAACTAATTTTAGCGAAGCTATAGATAATGCTTTTGAAAATACTATTGAAACTTTAGAGGTACATAAAGTTTTAAGTGCCTTACAAGAAAAAGTATCAGAAAAGACAATTATGGATTTTATTAAAATAGAAGATATTAATAATTTATCAAAGAGTTTAATATTTAAAGCTAAAGAATTTTTACAATCAAATGCAGGTAAGAGTTTAACAAATAACTTTAGTAAAGATTTATTTGATGTTTTAAAATCCATGGATAAATCCACGTTAGATTTACTTTCAAAGGATACAGAAGAAAATATAGAAAGTTTTTTAAAAGATAAGTTGCAGTATGGAATAAAAGAAATAATTCTTTGGATAGAAAGAAATAATGACGATATAGAAGGGTTAGTGGAAAGTGCAATAAATGATACGATAGATGCAATAGATGATGATATGAAGAAAGGAACTTTGAATTCACTTAAAGACAAATTTTTAAGTGGTGCAGCTAAGAAATTTGGAGTAGTATCAAAAATAACGCAGTATCTAGAGAATAATGTAGATATAGATTTAGTAAGTAAACAAATAACACTTATGATCATTAAATATCTTAAAGAAGAAAAATTGTATAATGTGGTAGAAATGCTTGAAAAAAGCAATGTGCTTACTTCAGAAAGTCTTAGTGAGTTTATAAATTATAATTTTAATAACTATATAGATAGTAGTTTAGAAGCATATGTTTTAGAAATTTCAAGTAAGAGAATAAGAGATATTTGTAAATTAGATTTGATCAGCATTTTTGAAGCACATATTAAAGAGCCTATAATAAATGTAATAAAAAATAAGTATATATATTCAGATAGCATTACTAAATTGGTAAAAGGAGAAGTACTTAAAGCTTTAAAAAATATTAATGCTTTAAAGCTTAACCAGTTATTAAATGAAGAAATTGTCTGTGAAAATAGTAATAGCATTAAAACATCCTTAATAGAACAATTAAGCAATAATAGAAGTTATATAATAGAGTTGCTTTCTAAAGAACTAACAAGCTCTATAGAAAATAGTAGCTTGTATAGCAGTTTAAATGAAAAAGAAAGAGAAAATCTATTAAGTGAAGTTATAGATAAGATATTAAACAAAGCAAATAATTTAACCCTCAATTGTAAAAACATAGAAGTAGAAAAAATTTATGATGGAATAAATAAAATAGAAAATATAGATGAGATATTAACAAAGAATATTGAATTATGGTTAAACAATAATTTGGAATGTGTTGTTAAAGGAAACATAAAGGAAACAATCTCAAAGAACTTATCGAAATTAAAAGATGAAGAGCTTAAAGTGGCTGTTGAAGAATTTATGGGAAAAGAAATGAAGCCAATTACAGTAATTGGTGCACTTCTTGGAGCAATTGCTGGTATAGGTATGTACTTTTATGATAAATCTACAACAGGATATAGTATTTTAACTGTAACTATTATTAATTTAGTTGTATATGGCTTCGTTGGTTGGATTACAAATGTTCAAGCAATAACAATGCTTTTTAGACCTTATACAGAAAAGAGATTGTTTGGCATAAAAATACCTTTTACGCCTGGTGTAGTGGCTACTAGAAAACCTAAATTTGCAAAATCTATGAGTGTTTTTGTTGATGAAAGCTTATTGGATAAAAATAGTATGCAGTCTTTATTTAATAAAAATGAGGATGTTATCTATAAAAAACTTGAAGAAAAGATTTCAGTTGATGATTATAAAATAGCATCAGATGTTCTATACAAGTATTCAGATATTATAACCAGCAAAAGCTATAAATATATTAAAGAGCTTATTCATAAGAACAAAGGGAATATATCAAGTTCATTAGTTACTGAATTAAGTGATTTTAGTGCTTCTAATATTTCTTCTTCAAACATTGAAAATAAAATAGTAAAAGAAATTCTAGAAAATATTAAAGAATCTCATAAAATTATAAGTAACAGCTTAGAAGAATTTTTAAAATCTGAAAAAAGGATTTCAGAGGTAATTCCAAAACCCTTTAAAACATCAATACAAAATAAGTTAAATAATAAAATTGAAGAAGAAATAAATAACTTACTAAATTATTTCAATGAAGAGGCTAAATTTTTACAGTTATTTTCTAATGAATATAAAGAATTAGTGAATAAACCTGTTAATGAAATAGTTAACTCTAGTTATATATTAAAGGTTAATGAATCTTTGAATGAATTAATAAGAAACAAAATTATGTCTGAAGAAACTAAGGATGAAGTTTTTAATTCTCTTAAAACTGTAATTTTAAAGGAGGTTTCTCCTGATAAAAAAATAAGTGAGTTATTTAATGGTTTCTTTGTAAAAATACTAGGAGACAAATTTAACTATATAATGGATAGTATAATTACATATGTTTCGAAAAAATTAGTGGATAACCAGCAAAACATAGCAGAAGGTGCTGCAGGCACTATTCAGGAGAGTTTAGGTTTCTTTGAAAAAATAGGATATAATATGTTAGGTGGAGACCAAATAGTATATGATGTAGTAGATAATTTAGTAAATGAGAAAATCCCCGATTTTATAGAAGCTAAAAAGGGAGAACTTTATCAAATATTAGCAAACTTCACGGGAGACAAAGTTTTAAGCAGTACAGTTGGTGAATTAAATGTTAGATTTGAAAGTCAAGAAATTTTTAATATTGTTAATAGCAAAGAAAATTTGTGTATATTAGAAGATAATATAATGAAAATAACAAATGGCATGTTTAATTCTTTAATAAAAATTGAAATGCAAGATTACTTAAAGGATATATCTGTTAATAATATAAATGATTTAGAAGATATATTTAAAGAAGAGATTATATTTATAAAAGAAGAGCTTGGAAATAGTATAAATGCTAATAAAGAGCTGCTTATAAATGAAAATGGTAAACTTGTTTATACAATTTTTGAAAACTTAATTTTATCTAAGAAAGTTAATACTTTTACAGAAGGAATCAATAATGAGGATGCTTACGATATATCTAAAAAGTTTAGTGAATTGGCATTTACAAGTAAGGCAGTAAAACAGAATGTAGAAGGTTTTGTAGAAGTTTTAATAAATGATAAAATAAAGAAAAAAACTGTTAAAGAATTATTCGATTTAAAGGAGCTTAATAGTTCAATATTATATGTTATAAAAGGACTTATGGAAAATGAAGAGATAGATAAAGAAATAAAAGATGTAATAGCTGCTGTAATTAAAGACATTACAAAAAATAATTTAAATATTATAGATAATGATACAAAAAAAGATATATTTAATATAATGATCAAATCAAGTATAGATGCAGCAGAAGATAATTTTTCAAATGTAATTAGCAGCATTGATTTTAAAGGAATTACAGAAAAACAAATAAATAATATGGATGCTAAGGAAATAGAAGATCTATTTAATTCTTTCGCTAAGAAGTATTTTGATAAACTAAAATTATATGGTTTTGGTGGAGCCTTCTTTGGATTACATTGGATTATAGGAATTGTTTCTTTTGTACTATATGGAGCTTGTGGATTGAAAAATAAATTAGAAAAGTAAATTTTAAAAGAGTAAAAAGACATCTACTAAAAACATAAGGTAGATGCCTTTTTAAATATAATCATATTTAAATACATTAAGGAGATTTGTATGGAAAATATTTTATTAGTAGAGGATGATGAATCTTTAAATAGAGGAATTAGCTTTAAATTAGATAAAGAAGGTATGAATGTTTTCTCTGCTAAAAATTTAAAGGAAGCTAGAGAAATATTTAATAGAGAACCTGTTGATCTTGTCATATTAGATGTAGGACTTCCAGATGGAAATGGTTTTGAATTTTGCAGCGAAATAAGAAAATATAGTGAAGTTCTTATTATATTTTTAACTGCTTGTGATGAAGAAGTGGATATAGTTACAGCACTTGATATGGGTGCAGACGACTATATAACAAAACCTTTTAGCTTTATGATTTTAATGTCAAAAATAAATGCATTTCTTAGAAGAAACACAAAAAACAAATTTAGTGAAAAGCTTGTTTCTGGAAATATAATTTTTTATCCTGAAGAAATGAAAGTGTTAAAGGATGAAAAAGAGGTGATTTTAAGCAAAACGGAACTAAAGCTATTAAAGTACTTAATGATTAATGGAGGACAGATTATTAAAAGAGAGCAGCTTTTAAATGAATTATGGGATTTAGATGGAGAATTTGTGGGCTCTAATACAGTTGCTGTGAACATAAGAAGACTTAGAGAAAAGATAGAGATAGACCCTTCAAATCCTAAGTATATTAAGGTTGTGAGAGGCATAGGCTATGTATGGTCAGAGAGGTGTATAAAGCAGTGATTGATTATATAAAAAAAGAACCTTTATTAAAAAAAATGATGACCATATTAATAATTAGTTTGTTTTCTATGTGGTCTATGTTCTTAATTTCTGAGTACTATTTTCTAGAACAAATTCATAGAAATCAAATTAATTTAAATCAAAACATGGTAGGAAAGCTGGTAAGTATTTATCCAGAAAGCGAAGTAGAAATAGTAAAAACAGTAATAAATAAAAAAGATGAAAAGTTTACTGAAGTAGGAAATAAAACTTTGTTAAAATATGGATATGACATGAATACAAGAGCTTTTGAAGATGATATTTTTAAAGATAGTTTTTATAAATTTATTAGATACAGTATGGTTATTGCTTTAATAATGATATTAGTAAATGTTATTTTATTTTTAAGAGGAAGTAAATGTTTTGGACAAAGAATGGAGGATTTTTCAAGGAATATAGATAAAGTAATGGATGGAGATTATTCGGTAAATATATTAAGTAATGAAGAAGGAATGTTATCAAGAATTTCTATTCAATTTGAACAGCTCACAAGAAGGCTTAAGCTTAGTTTTGAGTCTTTAGAAAAAGAAAATATAAAATCCTTAATAACGGATATATCACATCAACTAAAAACTCCACTATCATCTATAAAGATGTTTAATTCACTTTTATTAGAAGAGGGTGTGGAAGATAATGAAAAAATAGAGTTTTTAAATAGAAGTAGAGGGGACATAAACAAATTAGAATGGCTAACTGGTTCTTTAGTTAAATTATCTAGATTAGAAGCAGGTATGATTAATTTAAAAAGAGAAAAAGGAGATATTAAAGAAACTATATTTAGGGCGGTTAATGAGGTATATTTAAAAGCTTCAAAAAAGGATATTGATATAAGTCTAGAAAGTGATGAAAGTATTTTTATTTTTCATGATTATAAATGGACAAAAGAAGCAATTATTAATGTTATAGAAAATGCAATTAAATATACAAAAACAGGTGGTAAAATAAAAATTAGTACAAATAAAATGGAAACTTATATAAGAGTAGATATAGAAGATAATGGTATGGGCATAGAAGAGAAAGAAATTAATAATATTTTTAAAAGATTTTATAGGGGAAATTCCAAAATAGTACAAGAATCAGAGGGATCTGGTGTAGGATTGTATCTTACAAGAAAAATATTAGAAGATCAGGGAGGATGCATAACAGTACAATCTGAAAAAGATATAGGAACAACCTTTAGTCTTTTCTTACAAAACTGTTATCAACATTGAAAGCAAAATGAAAGAATAAAGTGGTATCCTCTAACTATGGATATGCAGTTTTATAAGTTAACAAGCAGCTTAAAAAATTACTAACTGCAAACCTATAATACAAGTTGGAGGTAATTATCATGGAAATATTAAAAACAAGTGAATTAAAGAAGCATTACGGTAAAGATGAAAATTTAGTAAAAGCCTTGGATAATGTGAATTTAAATATAAATGAAGGAGAGTTTACAGCTATTGTTGGGACTTCAGGTTCTGGTAAAAGTACACTTTTGCATTTATTGGGTGGATTAGACAGACCAACAAGTGGCAAAGTGTTTATTGATGGTAATGATGTTTATTCTATGAAAGATGATAAGCTTGCTATATTTAGAAGGAGAAAAATAGGATTTATTTTTCAATCCTATAACTTAATTCCTGTATTAAATGTATGGGAGAATATAGTACTGCCTATTGGACTAGATGAAAAAAAGGTAGATGAAGATTATATAAAGGAACTAATGGAGACTTTGAGCATTTATGATAAAAAAGATATGTTTACCAATGCACTATCAGGTGGTCAACAGCAAAGAGTGGCTATTGCCAGAGCATTATCTACAAAGCCTTCTATTGTTTTAGCTGATGAACCTACAGGAAACCTTGATTCTAAAACTGGACAAGAAGTAATGAATCTTCTTAAGTTATCTGTTAAAAAATATCATCAAACTTTAGTTATGATAACTCATAATGATAAAATAGCTCAAATGGCTGATAGGGTAATAAGAATAGAAGATGGAAAAATATTGGGAGGTTTGAAAAGTGAATAGTTTGTCAAACCTTTCAAGAAAAAATTTAAAAGTAAATAAATTAAAAAATATACTTGTTATTATAGCCATAATGTTGTCAACTTGCTTAATAACTACAATAGGTATTTTATCATATAGTATTCAACAGATGCAGATAAGAGAGATTGTAGCTCAAACTGGTGATTTACATGTAGAGTATGAGAATGTCAGTGAAAAGCAGGTTGAAATGTTAAAAAACAATAAGAAACTTAGGTCAGTAGATGAATATATAGGTTTAGGATTTAATGAAGAATATAAGCCTTATTCTATTGAAATGTGTTATGTAGATAAGTCTACAGGGGATACAACTGATTATTTTAAATTGAAAGAAGGAAGATGGCCTGAAAAAGAAAAAGAGATAGCTATGCCAAAATGGATGCTGGAGAAAATAGGTGTTAAACCTCAAATTGGAGAAAAGGTTACTCTTTCATATAGCCAAGATAATAAGAATTATAAATATGAAGGTAAAGGTGAGTTTGTAGTTTCTGGTATTTTAGATGATGGTGAATTTATTAGAAGTCAGGGGTATAAAGCACTTGCTATAGTTTCAAAGGATTATATCTTAAAAAATGTAAAACCTGAATATAGATTTACTCAAGTAAGCGCAAAGGTAAAAGGCAGGAACATTTCAAATACTGCTTATGAAGTAGGACGCAGTATAGGACTTAATGATAAAAATATAAATGTAAATAAAATGTATATAAATGCATTAGGTTTATCCAAAGATGTTCTTATACCAGCAGGTATTGCAGGACTTGTAGTAATACTAGCAACAGTACTTGTGATATATAATATTTTCTATATTTCTATTAAAGAGAGAATAACTCAGTTTGGAATGTTATCTGCATTAGGTGCAACTAGAAAGCAGATAAAAAGGGTCATATTTAAAGAAGGACTAATATTGTCTTTTATAGGAATTCCTGGAGGTGTTGTTTTAGGTCATCTTTTAACTCTATTTATAATACCTTTGATTCCTTTGAATGTAAAGCTAACTTTAGAAACTTCACCATATATAGTTGTTTTATCAGGATTTATAAGTTTAGTTACAGTAATAATATCCCTTAGAAAGCCAAGCAAAATTGCATCTAAAGTACCTCCTATTGAAGCAATAAGGTATAGTGGTGTAGAGTTAAATTCAAAGAAAAAAGAAAGAAAAGCTAAAGGCACCATTACCTTAAGAAGGTTAGCTTATTTAAATCTTTGGAGAAGCAAAAAAGAACTATTATTACTATAGTATCTATGTCATTAACAGGTATACTGTTTATACTGTTTTTTTCAATGTTTTCTAGTATGAAAAATAGACAAGATACCTATGTAACCAGTGATTTTGAGCTGACTTCAGCTAATTTAAGTCTTCATAGCAGAGATGATGGAAGTGATCCTTTAAATAAAGATGTACTAGATAAGGTAAAATCAATGAAGGAAATTAAAAAAGTAAATATACTTAAGCACAAAGAATTGTATACAACAGATGAAAAGATTTTAAATAAATTTAATAAGGAAGCTAAAGGTTCTGATAGAGAGAGTATTCCTGAAATAAATTGTAATTTTTTTGGATTTGATGACTCTATGCTGGATGAATTAAAAAAGAATCTTTTGCAAGGAGAAATTTCTAAAGAAAATTTAAAAAACAAAGATGAAGTTGTTATGGTAAATTATAATGGAGATAATCATAATACTGGGAATCCACTTAAAGTTGGAGATAAAATTATATTGGAGGATAAAAATGAAAATAATTCAATAAAAAGAGAATTCACTATAGCAGCTATAGTTAGTTATAATACAAGATGGCTTGGCTATACTGCTGTTGGGCCACAGTTTATAACTCATGAAGCAGCTTATTCCAAGGTACTTAAGGATAGTAGAATAGGAAAGATATGTATTGACATTAATAATGAAAGTTATAAAAGCGTAAAAAAGAGCTTGGAAAGTATATCAAAGGAAAATGATAATGCTATATTTTTCGATAGAAAAGATTATAAAGCAAAGCAGGATTTAGAACTTAAGGGCATGGGCCTTGCTTGTGTTAGTTTAATATCTATAATAGGTTTAATAGGAATTTTAAATTCCGTAAATACTATGTTTACAAGCATAATGGCAAGAAAAAAAGAGTTTGGAATGATGGAAGCTGTGGGACTTTCAAAGACTCAACTTAGAAAATTGCTGCAAATAGAAGGAATTTATTACTCTGGTATAAGTATAGTTTTATCAGTTATTTTAGGAATTTCACTTTCTTATGTGCTTTATTTAAATATGGACTTTGCAAAAAGTAGTGGATATAAAATACCACTTATACCTATAATATTAATTACAGCAGCCTTTATATGTATTCAAGGAATAATAACTTATATGATAGAAAGATTTTTGAGAAAAGAATCTATAATAGATAGAGTTAGATATAATGAATAACAAACTACAAAAGAGTCACTTAATGAGTGGCTCTTTTATAGTTTGGTGAAATTTTTTCTGAAATTTACAGGAGAAAGTTTAATATAACATTAAACCATTTTAAGTGGTTAATTAGTAAAAAGAAAGAGTAACACTAATAACATAATAAATTAGATTACTACATAAATTTCCTGGAAATGCAATAGGTTTGTAATAAACCTGTGGTATAATAAGTCTAGGAATTTTTCTGATTTAGCTTTTCTCAGAAACCGCTATAAAGAAAGTTTTGGTTAAAAATTAAATTATGAAAAGACGTTATTAAGTGAATCTTAGTTGAACTTACCCAGAGTGGGTAATCATGGGATAAATTGAAAGTTAGATGGAAAATAATTTGTTAAGAGGAGTGAATATATTGGAAAATGAAATATACCTACTTCAAAAAAAGCTAAAACAATCAAATATTGAATTTATATTTTCGGGGACATTTTCTCAAGGGTTAATCGAAGAGCTTGGATCTGCTTTAAAACAGAGATTAAAACTTCAACAAGCTGCAAAAAGCAAAATTAGTTCAGCATTTTTTACTTTTGTTGAACAAACACAAAATATTAAGCAGTATGAAGTGTCAAAAGAAAATACAGAGGATTTTTTATCTATAGCTGGGTCTGGTGTAATAGCTATTTCAAGAACTGATTCAGGATACTGTATAAATTCAGGGAATACTATACTAAATAAAGATGTTTCAGGCTTAAAAGAAAAACTAGATAAAATAATATCAATGGATGATATGGAGCTTACTAACTATTTTAGAGAAGTATCAAGAAGAGAAATTGATATGAATAGTGGCAGAGGCGGTCTTGGTTTGATTCAAATTGCAAGAAAAGCTACTGAAAGAATTGAATATAATTTTGAGAAAATAGATGACACTTACTATTACTATACACTAACTGTAACAATATGAGGTGAAAAAATGAATAATTTTGTGCTTGAAAATACAAAAAGTACTCCTTATGTGGAGTTCAATCCAGAACATAATAAATTAATTTTTAAAGGTGAGTCTTATCCAGAAAATGCTTATGGATTTTATGAACCTATTTATAAGCTCATAGATGAATATTTTACTAATTTTGAAAAATTAACTGTAGATTTTCAACTTTCATATATCAATACTAGTAGCATAAAGTGTTTAATTATATTGTTTGATAAGTTAAATACTAATTATAAAAATGGAAAAAGCATTGTGATAAACTGGTATTATGATGAGGATAATGGCTTTGATTATGACATGGGACAAGATTTTAAAATGGATATAGATATTCCTTTTAATTTTATTTCAATCAATGAAGAGGAATAAAAAATGAAAGAAAAAGGATCACCTAAAGAATTTAGCCAATCTTATATAAAAAACATTTTTAGAATAATTTTTATATCCAGTATAATTATATGCTTTGCAGTAATTATTACAGCATATTTAGGATATAATAACACCAAAAAATCTCTTATAACTAAAGCTAAGTCCCAAGATATTGTTTTTATGGTAAAATCAATGGCGTCTCAGATAGACGGGCGTATTAACAGAGCTTCTGAAACTTCTTATATTTTTGCCAGGGATACCTTAAATGTAAAGTGGATAAATGGGGAAGAAAAGGATGAGGAACTTGGAAAATTAGTTTTAGGTAACTTGGAAAATATTGAAACTTCTTACGATTACAATTATGCTTTTATAGCAGGAGTAAAGACAAAAAATTATTATTTAAGACAGAATTCAAATAAAAATAATAAAAACTTTATGGTTCTATCGGAAAGTAATCCTGACGATAAATGGTTTTTCCAAATGCTTAAATCTAAAAAACAAATTACCTTTAATGTAAATTATGATATTGCACTGGATGAATCCTTTCTTTTTGTAAATACAATTATGGGAAATCCAGAAGACCCTATTGGTATAACTGGGGTTGGTTTAAATTTAAACAGTATAACAAAGGAGTTTAAAGAGTTTAAGGTAGGTAAAAAGAGCAATCTTTGGATGGTAGATGAAAATGGTGTAATTAAGCTTTCTGATAAAAGAGAAGATATAGGAAAAAAGGTTAAAGATTTTTTACCAAAGGATGTAGTTAAGACGGTTCAAAGCCAAAATGGCAATGAAAAAGAAAATGTTAAAGTATCACAATATTATGATACTAATAATGAAATTGTAGATTATGCTTATTGTCCGTTAAATTCAACCAATTGGACTTTGTTTTATAAGATTCCAAGAAAGGAAAGTATATCATTAATTGATTCATTAAGAATTCATACTATTGTAACTGTAATTTTAGTTTTATTATTTTTTATGTTGTTATATTATTTTATTTCTAAAAAAATTGCTAATCCTTATAGACAAGCTATGCTGTTAAATGCAGAACTTGAGAATAAGGTTGATATAAGAACCAAAGAATTAAAAGAATCTAATGAAAAAATAAAGGATAGCATTGAATATGCTAAAAGATTACAGGAATCAATTTTACCTTTGGAAGAGAAAATACAAAAAACATTTGAAGATAACTTTGTAATTTGGAGACCTAGGGATATAGTTGGAGGAGATTTTTTCTGGCTAAGAGAAATTGATGATGTGACTATACTCATAGTAGGAGACTGCACAGGACATGGTGTGCCAGGTGCACTTATGACTATGACCGTAAATGCAATATTACATAATATAGTGACTACTGTAAACAAAGACAATCCTAGTGTAATTTTAAGAGAACTTCATACTCAGCTTAAGGAAACCTTAAATAAAACTTCTAATCCAGAAAGTGTTGATGATGGATTGGATGTAGCTATATTTTGTATAAATAAAAAATCTAATTTGCTGTATTGTGGTGCTAATATGGAGTTATATGTTAAACATGATAAAGAGGTAAAGACTTTCAAACATCAAAGTAAGGGAGTAGGATATAGTTACATAGAATTAAACGAATCCATATGTAATGAGATTATATCAATTGAAAAAGGAGATATATTTATAGTCAGTACTGATGGTTTTATCCATCAAAATGGAGGACAAAAAAATTATCCTTTTGGAAAGAAGCGTTTGTATAATATGATACAAAAATGCGAATCTCACGATTTAACTTCAATGAAAATTGAATTTGAAACTACATTAGAAGAATATATGGGAATCGAGGAGCAGAGAGATGATATTACTGTTTTTGCATTTAAAGTAAAATAATTATAGGTATTGGAGGGAGAAATAGTGATAGTTGATTCTGATTTTTTTGAAGAGGAAAAAACACTGCTTAAAGAAGCAAGGGAATTAATTAAAAGTGAAAAAAATAATAGTGAAACCTTATTGCAAAGCTTTATTAAAGTCACTGAAAAGTTTGATAAGCTCATAAGAGATGTTGAGAAGATAATTAAAATCAGTGATGGTCAACAAGAATACCTTCATAGAATTCAAAATGATTTGAAAAATGAAATTGAAGATAGAATAAGAGCAGAGGAAAAATTAAAATATATTGCAGCTATAGATTCGCTTACAGGTTCTTATAATAGAGGTGTGGGATTAACATTTTTGGATAATGAGATAAAAAGTATAAAGAGAAATAATGGATTTTTTTCTATATGTTACATAGATGTGAATAGATTAAAGTATGTAAATGATAATTTTGGCCATTTTGAAGGAGATGAACTTCTTGTAATGGTGTGCAAATTTATAAAACAGGGTATAAGAAGTAACGATATTTTATGTAGATTAGGTGGAGATGAATTCTTAGTTATTTTTTCAAATAGCAAAAAGGAAGATGTAGAAAAAATTATAGAAAGAATTAATCTTAATATAAATATAGAAAATGAAAAGAAATTAAAACCTTATTCTGTTTCCTTTAGTTATGGAATATTTCAAGTAGAGTATGATAATGATTTAAGCATTGATGAAATTATTAAAAAAGCAGACGCAAAAATGTATGAAAATAAACAAAAGAATAAGAAGTTAGATTTAACTTAACTAAAAAGCTAGCATAGTTTTTTGAAATATTTATAAAAGAAGAGGGAGTGTTTAAAGCAATCTAAAAAATTGCTATTGAAACAGTCCTTTTTATAATTAGATTAAATTTTTTCTAAACTCTTGAGGAGAAATGTTTTTGTATTTTTTAAAAAGTCTACTGAAGTAATTTGTGTCATTAAAACCACAGGATAGAGCTATTTCGGTTATGTTAAAATCACTTTCACATAAAAGATTTATTGCTCTGTTTATTCTTAATTTGTTTATATAGTCTATGGTAGATTTGCCAGTAATTTGTTTAAAAAGTCTGCAAAAATGATAATTACTAACATTAGCCATAAGTGCAAGCTCACTAATGGTTATTTTTTGAGTAAAATTATCTTCTATATATTTTAATATGTTACTAAAGCGTCTTAAATTATTTACTTGAGAATTAAATTCTTCCTTAGTGAGAATTTTTTCTATGTAGCCTCTAATTAATAGTACAATCAATTCATATATATATGATTTTACAGCTAATTCAAATCCAATTTCTTTATTAAAGTATTCTCTAATTATTTTATTAATACAATTTAATATATCATTGTCATTACGTACCAAACTTTTAAATAAAATTAAGTTTTGTGATAAAGGAGCTATAAATTTAGTTTGGCAGTAATCTATTTGGTTGCTAAAAAGAAAAGGTAAACCAATTCTAATAACATAGTAGGATAAATAATTATACAAGCTTTCAATATAATGTAGCTCATTGCTATTTATAATTACTATATCTTGAGCTTTAACATTTATTTTTTTAGAATTACAGCTAAGTATGCCTTCACCTTCTGTAATATAAAAAAATTGAATATGTTCATGCCAATGAATGTCAAAAGCAGGTCCAGTATTGTGATGCTCTTTTTTAAATATATCTACAAAGAAATTTTCATCAGGCATTTTTTTATAAAAATAATTTGAGTAATCTTTCATTTAGACACATCCTTATCAAAATAATGCTAACATTAAGCAATATAATTCATGAAATATACTATATATATTGATATTATAAAGTTATCAATTTAAATTGTAAATATCAATAATATGCTAATTAGTATTATGAGAAAGGATAAATAGAATATGAAGGAAATGAATAAGGATGTATATAAGAATAAATGGCCTATTTTGTTTGTAGTTGTATTAATGTCCTTTATGGCTTGTATAGATTCTAGTATTGTAAATATAGCATTGCCAGTAATGTCAAGAAAACTGTCAGTTACCATGGCATCTATAGAATGGGTAATAGTAAGTTATGTAATGACTATTTGCTCAATAATTTTAATATTTGGAAGGTTAGGGGATATAAAAGGGAAAATAAAAGTATTTAGATATGGAGTAGTTATTTTTACACTTTCGTCCTTTATGTGTGGATTTTCAAATAATCTAATAGAGTTAGTTATTTTTAGAATAGTTCAAGGAATTGGAGCAGCGGCTTACATGGCTAATAATCATGGAATCATTACTCACATATTCCCTAAAAGTGAAAGAGGGAAAGCTTTAGGTATTTTAGGTTCATTTGTAGCAATGGGAACATTAATAGGTCCTCCTTTAGGTGGATTAATAATATCTGTTTTAGAGTGGAATTATATATTTTTAATTAATGTGCCTTTAGGTATTATTGCATTTATATTAGGTTTAAAGGTGTTTCCGAGGTCGGAAAGTAGTAATGAAAAAGTTGATATGAAGGGAGCAACCTTATTTTTTATAGTGGTTATATGTTTATTTACAGCACTAACCTGGGGACAAAAAATAGGTTATAGTAATCCTATAATCATTGTAGGTTTTATACTGTCAATTATAAGTTTTTCAGTATTTATTAAATTGGAAAATAAAATTCACAATCCACTTTTACAGTTAGATATTTTTAAAAATAATGAATTTTCTTTAAGTTTATTTTGTGCATTTATTTCTTTTGTATGTTTAAGTGCATCAGGTATTCTAATACCTTTTTATCTTCAAGATACTCTTAAGTTAACTTCAAGAACAGCAGGAATAATTATGATGGTTCAACCATTAATTATTACAATACTTTCTCCATTAACTGGTAACTTGTCGGATAAAATTGGATCGGAATTTTTAACTCTTTTAGGGTTAATATTTATAGGTATAGGATTTTTTCTTATGTCCTTTTTAAATGGAGAATCTTCAATAATGATTATAATAACTTTTGTAAGTGTAATGGCAGTAGGTAATGCATTATTTCAACCTTCTAATAATTCTTTAATAATGTCTGCAGTTCCTAAAGATAAGCTGGGCATTGCAGGCAGCATTAATTCACTTACAAGGAATTTAGCACAAATTTTTGGAGTTACATTATCCACAAGCTTTTTATATGTTTGCATGAGTTATAAAATAGGATATCATGTGATAGATTACGTTATTGGAAGAGATGATGTGTTTATATATGGAATGAAGTGGGTATATACTATTTTAGTTATTATATGTGGATTAGGAGTTTTCCTTACTGCTTTTAGATTGTATAAAACAAGAGTGAATAATTAAACAGAAGGTTCAGACTACGATATGGTATTCCTTATAAGCAAACTCCACCTGAACCTTCATTTAATCCCTTAACATAGTATCCCATAGAGTTAATATTTGAAAAATCTAACACATAACAATAATTTTATATGGTGTAGTTTGGGATGGTATACTCTTGGTAGTAAGACCATAGAGAACAATTAGATTCCGGTTTCTAGGGTTTCCGGTAAAGGCTTGATTATTTTCAAGGACCATAGTACCTGGCCAAATGCTTAATTTTAATTTATTATCACTGCTCACCAACTGATTGTTAAAATGGTCTACTTTCACATTTTGATATGGTGTATTTCTTGCCATAACAATTGCTCTAAATTGTGGCGGAAAAATGAGAGGAGTAGCTGCATTTGCATCATAAAAGCCAATTACACTATCGCCTATTCTCAACATCACATGATCCACAAAGTAAGTATCTGGTGTTACCACAAAATTAACTAAATCTCCATAGCTGTTTTCTACAGACATTAATTTATAACATCCTAATCCCTCTTCATTTTGCTGTATCCAAAAATCATCAATCATGGTAATTATGCCATAAAAAGGTTGAAAATTTATCATTTTAATTTCTTCACTCCTAATTAAACTCTTATCTATATAGCTTATGTATTCTTAAAACTTTGTGTTACATTGGCTATTAAAAAAATTATATTTGAAAATGACAGTGTCACTTATAGAATAAAATAACTATGAATGTTTGTAATGCTAGTTCAATATTAGAAATTACAGAGTTAAAAGGAAAATCTTTTTTATAAATGTTATAATTACTAGAGTGTAATTTATGTATAAATAGGCGGTGGTTTTATGGTAACAATACTTGTGGTAGAAGATGATTTAACACTTAATAATGGAATAATGCTGACACTAAGGGAAAAGGATATGAGTATAGAACAAGCTTACAGTATTAAACAAGCGAAAGAAATGTATAATAAAAAAAATATTGATCTTATACTTCTTGATGTAAATCTTCCTGATGGAAGTGGTTTTGATTTATGTACGGAAATTCGTAAGACATCAAAAGTCCCTATAATTTTTTTAACTGCTTGTGATATGGAAATCAATGTAGTGACAGGTTTGGAGCTTGGAGCAGACGATTATATAACTAAACCATTCAGTCTTATGATATTGCGTGCAAGAGTGAAGACTGCTTTAAGGAGATTACAGCAATATAATACTGATAGCAAATTTATTATAGATAATATGATACTTGATTTTGAAAATATGAAGTTTATAAAAGATGATAGAAGTATAGAACTTAGTAAAACTGAACAAAAGCTACTTAAGGTTCTTATTTTAAATAAAGGAAATATACTTTCAAGATCTCAGTTAATTGATAAAATCTGGACTGAAGGAGAGGAATATGTAGATGAAAATGCTCTTACAGTAACAGTAAGCAGATTAAGAAATAAGATTGGGGATAGTCCTGATAGTACTAAGTATATAAAAACTGTATATGGAATGGGATATATGTGGTCTGGTGGTGAAAATAATGAATAAATTACAGGAAAATTCTTTTAAAAAAATTTACTTCATATTTTTCAGCATTTTTATTTTACTATTTTTAAGTTTTACAGTGTTTATTATGTATTTTAGTTCTCAAAGCTCAAAGGAATTAATAATATCAATGTTCATATTTTTCACAGTTACATTGACACTTATAATGAGTTTTATATTTACAATGAAATTAAAAATAAGGGAAGTTTTTAATTCACTTGATAATATTATTGAAAATGCTATAAATGGCAAAGATATAATGACAGATTATGATGAAACCAGGTTGTCATCCTTAGAAAATAGAATATTTAAGTTTATAAATATATCAAAATCCAACTGGAAATCTATAGAAGAAGAAAGAAGTAAAGTAGAAAGCCTTATCTCAGACATATCTCATCAAACTAAAACGCCTATTTCTAATATTTTAATTTATAGTGAGCTGCTTTTGGAAAAAACATCAATAGAAGAAAGTAACATAAAGTTAGTAAAGGATATAAGTACACAATCAGAAAAATTAAGCTGGCTTATTCAATCTTTAGTGAAAATGTCACGGCTTGAAACTGGCTTGATTAATGTAAATATTAAAGAAGTACCTATTGTTGAAACCATAAAAAAATCAATAAAGGCAGTGTTTAATGAGGCGGAAAATAAGAAAATTCAAATTGAAGTGTGCTGCAATGAAAAAATTTATGCGTATCATGACAGTAAGTGGACAAATGAAGCTTTAATAAATATTATGGAAAATGCCATAAAATATACAGAGGAAAGTGGTAAAGTTGGAATTTCAGTGATTCCCTATGAAATGTTTACTAGAATCGATATATGGGATACAGGTATTGGCATTGATGAAAGCGAAATAAATAATATTTTTAAAAGGTTTTACAGATCATCTAGGGTATCAGAGTATAATGGCGTTGGCATAGGATTATATCTTGCAAGAAAGATTATAGAATCTCAAAAAGGGTATATAAAGGTTAAATCTCAGATTAATAAGGGCTCTGTATTTTCAGTTTTTCTTCCTAATAATAAGTAAATATTTCAAAACTGTTATATTTCAGAAAGTATTTTGAAACATTTGAATGTTATATTCTATACATAGATAGAGTTTAACAACATTTTGATTTTAGGGAGATGAGTTTATGTCAATACTAAAGACAGAGAATTTAGCAAAGCATTATGGTGAAGGCGAAAATATGGTTAAGGCCTTAGATAAAGTTAATTTAGAGGTAGAAGAAGGAGAATTTGTTGCAATTGTAGGTACTTCTGGAAGTGGAAAGAGTACGCTTCTCCACATGCTGGGAGGACTTGATAGGCCAACTAATGGAAGTGTTTTTGTAGGAAATAAGGAAATATTTAAACTAAGTGATGATAAACTTACTATATTCAGACGAAGAAACATAGGTTTCATATTTCAAAATTATAATCTTATTCCTATACTTAATGTATATGAAAATATTGTGCTGCCCATAGAACTTGATGGAAATAAAATCGATAATGAGTATGTAAATCAAATTATAAATGTGCTTGGAATAGAAGATAAGATGTATAGACTGCCTAATAATCTTTCAGGTGGACAGCAGCAGCGTGTGGCAATAGCAAGGGCTTTAGCTGCTAAACCTGCCTTTATTCTTGCAGATGAACCTACAGGTAATTTGGATAGTAGGACAAGCTTAGATGTACTTGGTTTACTAAAAACCACAGGAAAACAATTTAATCAAACAATAGTTATGATTACTCATAATGAAGAAATTGCTCAAATGGCTGATAGAATTGTAAGAATTGAAGATGGAAAGATTGTCTGCAGGGCGGTGAGCAGAGCATGATAAATGTTGAAAACAGAAAAGTCATCTCTAATCTTTCTCATAAAAGTTTAAAAGCAAACAAACTTAGAAATTTATTTGTAGTTATAGCAATTGCACTTACAACTGTTTTATTCACCAGTTTTTTTACAATAGAAACAAGTATGATGAAATCTATAGAACAAAGTACCATGCGTCAGGTTGGAACAAGTGCACATGGAGATTTTAAATATCTTACAAAAGAAGAGTTTCAAAAAATCAAAAATCACAAGCTTATAAAAGAAATTGGTTATTCAATTATAGTTGGATTTCCTGAAAATAGGGAACTTAAATCAAGACCTACTGAAATTAGATATGCTGGAGAAAATCATGTTCAGTTATGCTTTAATGTACCTACAAAAGGCAAATTGCCAGAAGAAGAAAATGAAGTTTGTGTAGATACTATGGTTTTAGATAAGCTTAAAGTTCCACATAAATTAGGAGAAAACCTAAATATTGAATACACTCTTCAGGGAAAAAAGTATTCTAAGAATTTTATATTATCAGGGTTTTGGGAAACAGACAAAGCATCAAAAACCAGTATGATTTATGTGTCACAGCAATTTATAAAGGAAAATATGGAAGGCATAGATTCAAAAAATGTAAGACAAAATATGCAGAAAACAGGGGATATGTCAGGACTATATATGGCAGAAGTAAAACTTAATAATAGTTTTAATATAGAAGGAAAACTTGAAAAAATACTAAGTGATAATGGATATAAGGAAAGTAAAGAAGGAATACATGCAAGTGCAAATTGGGCATATGCTTCAACAAAATTTATTGATTTTAAAACTATTGCAACTTTAATAGGTGCAGTATTATTTATAATTTTAACAGGGTATTTAATTATATATAATATATTTTATATTTCCATTGCAAGGGACACTAAGTATTATGGTATGTTGAAAACCATAGGAACAACTTCAAAACAAATTAAAAATATAGTAAAAAAACAAGCATGGATTTTATCTTTAATTGGTATTCCGATAGGTTTAGTTATAGGATATTTCATTGGGGTTGTGTTGGTGCCTCATGTTATGAATTCAAACGGTGCTGCATACTCAGTAACTTCAGCAATTCCTGCTATATTTATAGTTTCTACATTACTTTCCCTTATAACAGTTTTTATTAGCTGCAGCAAGCCAGCGAAAAATGCGGGAAAGATTTCACCTATTGAAGCATTAAAATATACTGAAGGACAGCAAAAGAGTAATAAAAAAATTAAAAAAAGTAAAAATGGTGCTAAAAGCTATAAAATGGCATTTTTCAATGTGTTTAGAAATAAGAAAAAAGCTGTAATTGTAATGTTTTCACTTTCTTTAAGTATGATTCTTTTAAATAGTGTTTATACCATAATTACAGGCTTTGATATTAAAAAATATTTAAGTAATTATATGGTAGGCGACTTTCAGATGGCAGATGAAGCTTATTTTAATGAATACACAGGATATAAAAATGAAGATACACTTACAGAGGATATTGTGAGTGGAATTTCTTCACTCACAGGGGTTACTGGAACAGGTAGAGTGTATTTTGAAGAGATTAATCATAAACTTACAGATAAAGCCGAAAGATGGTTTAAAGCTTCAGTACCTGAAAATTTAAAGAAAAGTAATGATCATAATATTAATGATGATATTAATACAGGTGAGATAAAGTGTTATTTATTTGGATTAGATGAACTTGTATGTAATTTTAATATGGAGAAGGGGAAGTTTGATAATGAAAAATTTAAAACAGGTAATTATGTTGTAATAGATATTCCAATGTTTGTTGAGGACAATAAAAAGGGGAATTATTATGATGTAGGTGAAAAGATAACCATTGATTATGGCAGCGGATTAAAGAAAACCTATGAAGTTATGGCAATTGGTTCCATTAATAATAATTTAAGTGCTAGACATCATACAACCTCTGGCATGGAAATATGTTTACCTTCTAATGAATATAAAATTAATGTGAAAAATCCTATTATAATGACAAGTATATTTAATGTGAAAGATAATTATATTAGTAGGGTAGAAAAGTATATGCAGAATTTAACTAAAAATAAACAAATAAGTCTTGATTATCAATCAAGAAATACTTATATAAAAGCATTTAAAGATATGCAGTTAACTTATGGAATTGTAGGATATTCTTTAAGCTTTATAATTGGTTTAATTGGCATAGCAAACTTTATAAATTCAATGCTTACTAGCATAATTTCAAGAAAAAAGGAATTTGCAATGCTTCAAAGTATAGGTATGACAGGGAGGCAGCTGTATAAAATGTTAGTAATGGAAGGTGTGTATTACGGATTCTTTACAATTTTAATATCACTTACCATAGGATCAGTATTAACATATTTAGGTGTCAATGCTTATACAGGAGGCTGGTGGGATTTTAAGTATCATTTCACTTTGCTACCATTAATTATTTGCAGTCCATTTATAATTTTAATTTCATTTTTAGTTCCAGCTATGTGTTATAAAGGAACATCTAAAGCAAGTATAGTAGAAAGACTTAGGAATGCTGAATAAGCATTTCTAAGATTTAATCAATTCCAACTACATCTAAAGTTTTAATTCATTTTTAGTATTCATAAAAATAAACTTCCTTTCTATACTTTAAAATCTTTTTAATGGCCTGCTTATTTTTTAGAATATTATTATTCAAAAGAAAACTCTTTTTATTATATTTAACTTCAATATAATAAAAAGATTATTTTTGCTTTTTTTCATCTTTTAAAATTAAATAAAAAATAAAAATTCCAACTAAAATTAGCATTACTATTAATACATTGGATAATGTTTTACTAATATTATTTGATAATGGTGTCTGAAAAAAATTGCAAATAGTATAGGTATTATTGCTAATAATCTGTATACTTTTTTATCTTTAAAATAATCAATAATAATAAAAATTCCTAATAATACAAATAGTACTATGCTAATAATATGGTTCAAATTTATTTCCCCTTTCATATAAGAAACATATGGTAAATACAAAGATTTCATCTATATACTAAATTATAACGTAAATTCCAATATAGTGTATATAATTAAATAAATATAGGTTCTATTTCTTTAAAGCCAGTTGTGTTTTCATACTTACAATAATGTAACATTGGTTTGCGAATATTGTAAGGTAAATGAATGGCTCATGTTAAAGATGTTTTATATAATTTACTTAAGGGTTGAAGTTAAGGAATGGGTAATGTTCTTTAACTTCAAATTTTAAATAAGGCATTTTTAAGAAAAATACTAGTTATTTCTTAAGGTGTTAAAACTATGGAGGAACATAAGTATGTGGTATAAAAGATCTAAGGAAAATATAAATTTCTTGAAAAACAAGTTAGTAAAACAAGTATTTGCATTTATATCAATAGTTATATTGTGCTTTGGAAATAGCATTACAGTTTTTGCAGAATCTAATTCAAGTGATGATTTATTAAGTAATAAAGATGATTTAAAGGTATTTATGGACACTACTTTTCAAAAAAAGATGGAAAAGCAGCACATTCCAGGAGCAGTAATTACTGTTGTAAAAGATGGACAGGTTATTTTTAGCCAAGGGTATGGATATGCGGATTTGGAGAATAAAGCACCTGTGACTGCGGATAAAACATTAATAAGAATAGCATCTGTATCAAAGCTTTTTACTTATACAGCAATGATGCAGCTTTATGAACAAGGTAAGGTGGATTTAAAAGCTGATGTAAATAAGTATTTAAAAGGATATAGTTTGAAAAATCAATATTCAAATCCAGTAACAGTTGAACAACTTCTTACACATACATCAGGAATAGATGATAATAGAATAGCGGATTTATCAAAGGATAAAAAGAATTTAATGTCCATGAATGAGTTCTTAAAAAAGCATATGCCTAAAGTTGTAAGAAAGCCAGGAACTATTATTAATTACAGCAGCTATGATACAGCATTAGCAGGGGGTATTGTTGAACAAGTTTCAGGAAAAGCCCTTAACAATATTATTGAAGATAACATATTTAAGCCATTAGAAATGAATAATTCAACATTAAACAGAGATATGAATCCAAAAGGATTAGAATGTGGCTACAATTACGAAAATGGTAAAATTGTTAAGGCTAAAGCAGTTGAGGGATATTTTAATAACTACGCTATTGGAGGCATAATATCAACTTCTGAAAATATGGCTAAATTTATGATAGCTCAGTTAAATAATGGAGCATATGAGGATAAAAGAATATTAAAGGAAAGTACAGCTATTAATATGCACAGTCAGCATGCAGCTTTTGACAAGAGACTGCCAGGAATGGCTTATGGTTTTAATGAAAAAGTTATAAATGGATATAGAGCTATTGAGCATCTTGGATATTCACCAGATAACATATACAGTGATATGACATTATTTCCAGATGAAAATCTAGGAGTTTTTATATCTGTAAATCAAGGAAATAACAATGTGCCTGATGAAATTGTGGCAGAGATGGTTAAAAAGTATTTTCCAAAGAAAGAAGAAATAAAGATTAACAACATTTCTTATACATCAAAAAGCAATTTAAAGGATTTTGTAGGAACTTATAGATTTAGTGAGAATCCAAAAAGCACTTTTCATAAGGGAGATGCATTTCCTGAAGGTGAAGATTTAACTATAAGTTTAAAGGATAAAAATACTTTAACATTAAAAGGTAAAGACGTTTTTGTTGGAAATGAATATAGTACAACAATTACTGAAGTAGAACCACTTGTGTTTAAAAGAGCTGACACCGGAGAATATGTAATATTTAAAAAGAATGAAGGCGGAAAAATTTATTATGTAGCTCAGCAGCAGGACAGCTGGCATGGTACTTATGAAAAGCTTAAATGCTATGAACTGCCAGCAGTACAGATTTCCATAACAGCATTTTGCTCAATAGTATTTTTAATTTCAATTATATTCTCTATTGGAAGAGTCTTTTATATTATAATAAAGAAAAAAGGAAAAGAATTAGATGATTTTAAAAAATCTCTTTTAGGTATGAGTTTTGGAATCAGCTTTTTGGATATATTCTTCTTTATTGCAGCTTTATTTGTACTTGGTGAGCCAACAAGGTATGGAATAAGTATGGAAGCTAAATTGATGCTGTGTGTGCCAATATTAAGCTTATTTTTAAATCTATTGTTTTTAGTTTATACAGTGCTTAATTGGATGAAGAAAAATGGCAACTTATTTAGTAGAATATATTACTTTATCATAGCTTTTACAGGGATATTATATATATGGTTTTTAAATTACTGGAACTTATTTGGATTTAAATATTAATAAATGGAGGATCTTATGAAAGTATTAACTGGCCAAAATATAAAAAAAGTATATGGAGAACATCAAGGAGGAAATGTTTCAAATGCATTAAATGGAATTAGTTTTGAAGTAGAAAAAGGGGATTTCCTTGGGATTATGGGACCGTCTGGAGCAGGAAAATCTACATTATTAAATGTTATAGCAACTATAGATACACCTACTTCTGGAAATATAACCATAGGTGGCAAGGATATAACACATTTAAAGGAACCTGAACTTTCAAAATTCAGAAGAGAAAGCTTAGGATTCATATTTCAAGATTACAATTTACTTGATACTTTAACTTTAAAGGAAAATATAATACTGCCTTTAACACTTTCTAAAGTTAGTGTTAGGAAGATAGAAAGAAGTGTAGAAAAAATAGCACAGGCTTTAGGTATAATCAGTATACTTGATAACTATCCTTATGAAGTATCAGGTGGGCAAAAGCAGAGAGCAGCTGCAGCTAGAGCTATAATAACTAATCCAGAGCTTATACTAGCAGATGAACCAACAGGTGCTCTTGATTCTAAGTCATCAAGAGAGCTGCTTAACTGTATGAGTGAATTAAATAAGGAGCAAAATGCTACAATTTTAATGGTAACTCATGATGCTTTTGCAGCTAGTTTTTGCAGAAGAATTATATTTATAAAGGATGGTAGCTTGTTTACTGAGATAATTAGCAATGGAGATAGAAAAGAATTTTTTGATAGAATTCTAAAGGTTTTAGCAGCACTTGGAGGTGAAAATATTGAGCTTCATTAGTTTAGCTGTAAAGAATGTTAAGAAAAACTTTAATAATTACATTATGTATCTTATAAGTGCTGTGTTTTCAGTTATGATATTTTACATATTCTGTTCTATTGCTTTTAATGATGTATTTTTAAAACTTGCAGATAATAAACCTACAATTAAGCTTATGTTTAGGGCTTCAGCTTTTATAGTTGCATTGTTTTCTTTTATATTTATATGGTATTCAAATAGCTTTTTCTTAAAGAATAGGAAAAGAGAAATAGGCATATATTCTATGATTGGTATGGAAAAAAAACAAATTGCAAAAATGCTGTTTTATGAAAACTTAATTATTGGTAGCTTATCAATATTTTGTGGAACAATCTTAGGAGTAATGTTTTCAAAATATTTCTCCCTTATGCTTATTTATCTAATGAGAGAAACTTTGAATATAGAATTTACCATTGCTTTTAAAGCTTTTTACATAACTGTTTTAGTATTTTTAATACTTTTTTTATTAAATTCTATTCACAGCTACAGCATAATATATAGATATAAAGTAATAGAGCTTTTAAGTGCACAAAATCAGGGAGAAAAAGCTCCAAAAGCATCTTGGATTATGTCAGTTTTATCTTTAATACTTATTTTGTTAGGATATTCTATGTCCTATAATAAAACTACAGCACAACTTATTAGAGTAGGTATACCAATAATTATTTTAGTATCCATAGGTACATATTTGCTTTTTAATAGCTTTATTGTAATACTTGTACAAGCTATTAAAAAGAATAAAAGATTTTACTATAGAGGAGAAAATATGGTATCTACAGCTCAAATCCTTTATAGAATAAAAAGCAATGAAAAAATTCTTTGTGTTATTTCTCTTTTAAGTGCAGTAACTTTAACTTCCATTGGAGTTTCTTATTCTTTTTATAAAACTACAGAAGAAGATATAAATAAGAATATGCCTTTTTCCTATGAATTTATCAATGCAGATAAAGAATTAAATGAAAAAATTGAAAATGTCATAAGTAAGCATGTTGATAATAAATTGGTTTCAGTAAATAATTTAAAGCTTGTAAATGGAAATGTTAATATTCCTGTTTTACAGAAAGATGACTTTGAAGGAAAAATAATATCGCAAAGTGACTATAATAGTGTAATTACAATAAATGATAGGGGAAATAAGATAGATTTAAAGGATAATGAATGCTTGCTCATTAAAACAGGTGAAGGATCATATAAAAAACAAAATTATATAAATAGTGTGGCTTCAATTAAATTAAAGGATTCACAAAGGGATTTTACTATTAAAAAACTTACAGATATTCAGGTAGTAAGCTATTTTATAACAACGAAAACTATTGTGGTTTCAGATAAAGTTTTTAATGATTTAAGTAGAAAAGGTGAAGTTAATACTATAAGTGGATATGTAGTTGAAAATCAACAAAAATCAAAGGAACTTACTAAGGAATTGAGCAAGCTTACTTCACAAGGAGTGTATGTAGATTCTTATTATGATTCCTATCAGGGATTTTACAAAGGGGGAGCTATATTTGTTTTTATCGGAATGTTTTTAGGTATATTATTTTCTTTAGCAACAGGAAGCATAATTTCCTTTAAACAATTAATGGAGGCAGCCGATGATAAAAAAAGATATTTAGCCTTAAGAAAGATAGGTATGAACAAGAAGGAAATAAAGAAATCCGTAAGAAAACAATTATTAGTAACCTTTGGAATGCCTTTGATAATTTCCATTTGCCACAGCACAGCAGCTTTAATGGTATTTCAAGGACTAATAAATGAAGCAATAATGAAATATTGTGTATTTATAATGATATTTTATATATGTATTTATTTTATATATTACATTGTAACTGTAAATTCCTATACAAATATTGTTTGGGGAAAAGAATAGAGAAATAATGAGAATGGAATTAGTTCATTCTCATTATTTCTTATTAAATATTTGCTCTATAAGTTTATTTGAAGCAAATTTAACTGCAAATAGTAAGATAATTAAGACATAATTAATATCTAAGTAATTATGCAATTTAAAAACATAAACAGCTGTAGTTGATAAAATTATCAATAATATTGTTTGAATCTTTAATATAAAATTGATTTTTTTATATTGATTTTGATTTATATTATTTGCTTTAAGTGATTTTAGTTTGTTTTCATCTAATAATAAACTTACAAAAAAATTATTATATTCCTGCTTTGAGAAATGATAAAGACCTATTAAACTAATTAATATAGCTAAGAATACGAGTACTATTAAACTAATAATTTCTATGTGAAAAAACATAATGATAACTCCTTTTTACATTAATTATAAATTACGATAAAATTATATCATATAATATTTATTTTAATATAGCTTTTAGAGAGTAAATAAAGTTTTTTAAAGAAAGGAAAGATGTATTTATGTTTAAAATATTGGTGATTGAAGATGATGAAATTATAGGAGAAGAAATAATTACTGCTTTAAAAAAACATGGATATGAGGGTAGACGAATTGAAAATTTTAATATGGTTATAGAAGAATTTATTAAATATAAACCAGACTTAGTACTTCTAGATATAAACTTACCAATTTATGATGGTTTTTATTGGTGTGGAAAAATAAGAATGCTTTCAAAGGTGCCTATAATGTTTATATCTTCAAGGACTGAGGAAATGGACATTATAGTAGCAACAAATATGGGCGGGGATGATTATGTTACTAAGCCATTTTCAATAAATATTTTACTTACTAAGGTAAATGCAATACTTAGAAGGACCTATGCTTATTTTAATGATTTAGAATCAGATGTAATTACTCATAAAGGTCTAATACTAAATTTAAAAGATGATACAATTATGTACAATGGCAAAAATCTTCAGCTTACTAGAAATGAATTTAAAATCCTTCACATACTTATGAAAAATAAAGGATCCATAGTAAGTCGTGATAGAATTATAAGAAATCTTTGGCAGGACGAAAGCTTTGTTGATGATAACACTTTAACTGTAAATATTGCAAGACTTAGGAAAAAACTTAAGGATATTGGCTTAGAAGGTTATATTGAAACTCAAAAAAGTATGGGGTATATAGTATGAGTTTAAGAGAATATTTAAGAGATAGAAGAAATTTAATTATATTTTTTATGATACTAATGATATTTGTAGCTGGTGTAGTCTTCTTTGACAGATCCACAAGAATGTTAAAATCCAATGTAGAATATTTAGTTATAGTTTCTTTATTAATGTTTATAATATATCTAGCAGTTGACTATAGTATAATTGTTTGCTACATAAGTAAAATCAGAAAGGTTCCTAAGAAAGGTATGGATTGGATTCACAGCTTGCCTGCTCCTTTAAGCTCAGAACAAAAAATTTACTTAGATATAATTAATAATTTATATGAAAATGCTAATATAAAAATAGAAAAGCTCAATAATAGCAATAATGAAAGTGTTGAATTTTTAACTACCTGGGTTCATGAAATAAAAACACCCATTGCAGCTTCTAAGCTTATTATTGAAAATAATTTGAATAATGACAATGAAAAAATATTGTACGGAATAGAAATGGAAATAGAGAAGGTTGAAGATTATATTCAGAGGGTACTATTTTATTCAAGAATAAATGATTTTTCTAAAGATTATAGAATAGATACCATTAAAATTGAACAGGTTGTGAAAGAAAGCATAAAAAGTGAAGCTTCTTGGTTTATAAACAAGGATATAAAATTAGAAGTAGAAAATTTAGATATAGAGGTTAATTCTGATTATAAATGGCTTCAGTTTATAATAAAACAGGTTTTGGATAATGCTATAAAATATACAGCTAAAGGTGGCATTATAAAAATATGCGCTAAGGTGGAAGAAAAGGAGAAAATTCTTTATATAAAAGATAATGGTATAGGTATAAAAAAAGAAGATATTGAAAGAGTTTTTGAAAAAAGCTTTACAGGTTTCAATGGAAGGGTAAAGCAGCATTCATCTGGAATGGGACTTTATATAAGTCAAAAGCTTGCAGGAAAGCTAGGACACTATATAGCTATAGATTCTGAATATGGTAAGGGGGTGGAAGTTTCAATACATTTTCCTTTTATAGGTTATATGTAGTTACTTTCAATGTTGAAATAAATATGTTTGGAAAAGACTATTATAAAATTTAGACTTTATGTAAGCATAAAGAGACACAACTTTTTTGAGAGGACAGAGGACAATTGTCCTCTGTCCTCTCAAAATATTGTGTCATATTATTTTACATTATTCTTAGCTCTACTTTTTTTACTAAGGATTAAAGATAGTATGAAACCTATTCCAATTAGTATAGCAGCAATTGTTACAGAATGGTTAAAGCCACTATATATAGCATTTGCTTGACTGCTTGGATCTGTGGCATTACTTACATTTTTTAAGTATATATTCTGATAAGCTGTCATAACACCTACAAACAGAGCAGAACCTAGAGCACCAGCTATCTGCATTGCAGTATTTACTATAGCAACACCATCTGCTTGATTTTTGCCTGGCAATTCACTAAGCGAAGTTGTTTGGCTAGTTGACATACACATAGATACTCCTACCATTATAAAACAATATATAAGAGTAATTGTCATTACAGAAGTTGATGGTGTAACACGAGATAGTACAAAAGTAAAAATACATGCTACTAGAAAACCTAATGGAATCAATATGATGCCGCCTATTTTATCGTAAATCTTACCAACAAAGGGAGTTAATATACAGCTAGTAAGAATTGCTGGTAATAAAACCATTGCTGATGTAAAAGAAGATGTTTTTAAGCCATTTTGTAGCAATAGAGGTAATGTCATGTTTACTGAAAACTGGAACATTTGCACTAATACAATTAATAGTACACCAATTGTAAATATAGGATGCCTAAATGATCTTATGTCTAGTATTGGTTGCTTTAAGGACAATTGACGCTTTCCAAAGAAAATCAATGATATTAGTCCAATTGCAAAGATAGTAACAGTAGTTAACAAGCTTGAATTACCAGCTGAACTTACTGAATATATAATACTTGCCAAGCCTATAATTGATAGCAATATGGATAAGTAATCAATTTTAGGTTTTGTTAGTTCAGAGGTATTTTCTAAGAACTTATAACCTCCAGCAATACATATAAACAAAAATGGAATTAATAGTATGAATAATGAATGCCAACTAAAATGTTGTAATAATAAACCGGAAACTGCTGGGCCAAGTGCAGGACCTAATGTAATTACACAAACGCATAAGCCTATTATTGAACCATGCTTTTGGGGAGGGGTTATTGCTAAAGCTGAATTCATCATAATAGGTATTAGCATACCAGTTCCTAACGCTTGAATTAATCTTGAAATTAACAAGGTTGCAAAGGTATTAGAAAATACAGCACATAGGGTTCCAATTAAAAATATTATCATTGCACTTAAAAATAATTGTTTTGTAGTAAAAGTATGAATAAGAAAAGCTGTAACTGGTACAAGAATTCCAACTACTAATACATAACCAGTAGTAAGCCATTGTACTGTGATGGCTGTAATGTTCATTTCCATCATTAATTTTGGAAATGCTACATTTAATATGGTTTCATTAAATAATGATATGAATCCACCAAGTAGCAATACAAACATAATTGCTTTTACATTATATTGTTTTTTTTCTTCTGTGTAAATTTTTTCTGCTTCCATGAATTATAATCTCCTTAAATGTTTTATCTAGACCAGTTTATATATTAAGAGCGTAAATAAACACTTTGAAAATATTGAGAAGTAATATTTTTGAGAGGACAGAGGACAGTGAAGGAGGATTCTTATCCGCTACACTACGAAAAGTCTTCAATTAAATTTTTGATGATTCGTTTCGCTAAAGCGAAACATTGTTGACTTATATAAACTTAAGGATTCTTTTGCGTTAGCAAAAAATCAACCTTCACTGTCCTCTGTCAATTGTCCTCTCAAAAAAAGTTGTGTCACAATATATTTATATTAACTCAAAATTGTGTGTGCGAAAGTTCAATTATTTATATATGAATTTAGTAAAATACCTATTTGTTTACTAACTGTTAAGAAAGCCCTAGAATTTTTTTCAGTAACTGATATTGTAATAGCTCCTTCAATCATAACTTGAATAAAAACACCTAATTCTTGTGCAGTTTCTTTAGAAAGGCCGCTTTCAATTAACTTTTTAGTATATATATTTTGTATATCTATAAAAGCTGACTCACAGGCATTTCTTAAAGGTTCAATTGATAAATAAGTTTCTAAAGCTATGAGACTTAAAGAAATATCCTTTAGTTTTCCATCTCTTTTTAAATCTTCTATCATATTTTTAATCACTGATTGTATAGCTTCAATTGGATTTAAGTATTTATCTAATGCACTTTTTAATCTTTTTTGAATAGCTTCATTTGCAAGTTTTATAGCTTCTAAAGCTAATTCTTCTTTTCCACCTGGAAAATAGTAATATAAAGAACCTTTAGGTGAACCACTTTCTTTTAAAATTTCATTTAATCCTGTAGCATTATATCCTTTAACCTGAAAAAGCATTGCTGCTGCTGTAAGTATTTTTTCTCTTGAATCAGTTTTATTTTTCATTGAATTAATGTCCTTCCTAATAATATAATGACTGGTCTATATATATTATATAGATATGATTTGGAAAATGTCAACAGTAAAATTAAATTAAAATATTTGAAAACATTTGCACTTTGGCGAGTTATTGACAGCATGATTAGGGAATGGTAATATGAAGTCGATTTCATATGGAGAAAACTTCATAGTATTATTTTTGTAGATACAATGTGAAATAGAATGAAAGAGTTAAGAGCTGCAGTCAATATGACACAGCAGCAGCTTGCAGATTTATATTGTTTGAAGGAGAATTTAGAAAATGAAAATATGTAATAAAAAGAAATTTTGGATTAGCATTATATTTTTGTTATTAGCAGCAATCACCACTCCTGGTACAATTAAGGAATTGAGGAATCTAAACACCTTAAGAATTATCAAGTATATTGTAATATATATGTTTTGTATTTTACTTGGTATAACAGAAATATATAGGAGTTTAAGCAGTAAGTCTACAAGGGAAAATGAATAAAATGATAACCAACGACAAAAGTTAATTACCACAAAATCAGGAAACACAGATTATAATATTACATTTTTACTACGATAGAAGAAATTAATTTTAAAGGTAAGATAATAAACAGAGTTATTGGCATCATATGGAGTTTGGGTAAGACCACTGGACAAATTGCTCATTGATATTAGCAGATATGCTCGTTAAAATAACCTCCACTAATTATAATCAGTGGAGGTTATTTTTGTTAAAGTTTATTTTTTTAAGTTTACTCTTATAGCATAACCACTTTTTATTTTATATACTCCTTTTAAGGAAATTACATTTTTATTTAAAGACTCAAACTCGGATTTATCATTTTTCACATCATATTTAATTGAAAAATCATCTTTACCATCATTATCAAAATCTATATTTTGTGAAATTATATCAGGTGCATTTTTGCTTTCATAATCAACTTCTACAAAGCCTTCAGATCTATCAGAAAAAAGTCCTTGAAATACAGGTTTGTGTATTTTTATTTGTGAGTCTTTAAAAGAAAGTGTTTTATATACTTCACCACCAGTATATAGAGGAGAAACCTTTAGTGAAGTTGTATCAACAAACTTTTTAGCTAAAAAGTCATTGCCTATAAAAGTAGCTAACACTACAAATAAAGCTAAAACAGCAGCAGTATATCCTAAAAAAGCTTTCAATTTAATCATATTAATTCGCCTTCCTCTTTAAAATATCTTTCATGCATATAACTAATTTTCAAAGTTACGAAAATACTTATTTTAAACTAAAATATATATTCTAATGTACTTTGAATTATTGATAATTAGATATTTTGTATATTCTTAAATTTTTTACTTAATAATCCATTTGTTTGTAAATTATTTTCTTTAAAAAAAGCTTCCTGTGGTTATAAGTTTTAAAATTCTATATAAGCCCTTAATCATAGCTCCGCCACCAATTGTAAGTGCAAAAATGTAAGTAGGGTAAAGAAAAAAGTATCTAGATAAATTAGTTCTTATACCTATTTTTGTTCCTTTTATATGATAAGATACAGCAGAAGCAGGGCATATATCTATGCATTTTCCGCATTTAGTACAGGTTATTAAAGCTTTTGAAGTTGAAAGGCTATTTTCATCTATTGAATAAGTTGGACATTCTCTTATACATTTTTTACAATTTAAGCATTTACTTTTATCTATTCTTATTTCAAATATATTTATTTTGTTAGTAAAGGATTGAAAAGCACCGAAGGGACAAAATAGTCCGCATTGAGTTCTCTTTCCAGTAAGTATAGGCAGTATTATAACTAAAATTAAAAATAAAGAGTAAAAAACTATGGCTTTAATTAATACTACTGTAGAAGTTATTTGTTCTGCTTCCGTAACTGCTTTAAAAGGACAAAGCCAATCACAGTAGACAGGAGAAAGAGTAGCAGCAGATAACAGAATAATAGATATTAAAATAGCAAAGGATAAATAGGTCCATTTTTTATCTATTTTTAACTTTGGCTTTTTACATAATGAAGAACATCCTTCATCAAGTCCTCCATAAAAACAAGCCCAACTGCAAAAGCCTCGTCCGAAAGCTAAAGAAGCACCAAGCCAAATTACTATCATACTTGCAATGCTTGCAAATCCGGTTAAAAGAGAACCAGGGAAAATTATAGTTTTAGTTAAGGCGGCTGGTATTATAATCATGGGGATTACCATGTGGCAAAAAGGAGTTTCTCCATTAATAAAAGTGGATTCATTATAGAAAATACTGCCTCGTACCTCTACTAAATTAGTCATAAAGCTAACTGCAAAAAGCAGCGCATAGGTTACAAAAAATATTTTTCTATATTTATAGGTTTTCTTTGTGTATACCATGAGAAAAAATAGTATGTTTGTAAATATATAGCCTATGAAAAAAGAAATTTTCATCAGAGGTTCCTTTGAAGTGGTTTTACCACCACTTAATAAAATAAGACTTAATAATAATATTGGTAAACAAGCAAGTATGGACTTAATGATTTTTTTAGTTTTACTTACCTCCTTTAATTTACTAGTTTCTAAATTATTCATTTTAAGATCATCTCCTTAAAAAGCATTATTATTCCTAAATACATGTAAAACACTCCAATTATCAGAGAACACATTTTGCCTATGAATTTAATTTGTTTACCTTTTAAAGCACCTATAAATGGAATAGGTATAAAGTAGACAGTAGTACCTATAAAAAAGGCAATAAAGTATAAAATGCTGCTAAAAATGTTAGTGAAGAAAGCAGCATCGGAGAAAGCTAACATAAATGGTGGACAGACATTTATCCCTGTAAAAAGACCTAAAAGCAATATAGTAATAAAGTTTTTTTCTTTATCTGATCTACTAAAAATCTTACTAAAAAATTTAATAGTACAAGCTTTGTGAGATTTTGAAAATGTATAAATTATAAGTGTAAATGATAAAAATATATAAGATAATGAAAATATAATTTCTTTATAGTAGGATTGTTTTATTATAAAGTTTCCTGTAATCCATGCCAAAAGAGCAAATAATATATAACCAAGAAGTCTTCCTAGCATGAATTTGGATAAACAAATAAAATTCCATTTTGTCTTTTTATCTTCACTTAAAATATAGGGAACAAATACAGGAATACAAGAAGCAAGACAATAGCCTCCACTTGAAAGACCTAGAATAAAGCCTTTTAACAAATAAAACACCTCTTTTTTTGTAATGTTCATAGTAAGGTGAAAACATAGATTCTAATTTATTCACACTAATTTACATTTATATTTGGTAAAACATTGTGTTATAAATTTTCAAAACCAACATTTCCTGTTCTTTACAATTTCATTGTATTAAACTTTATAAATCTAAACTATAAATTGCTTTTAACATGCAATATTGAGTATGTAAGATGCATTAAAAATAAAATCTTAAGGTTTTCTTAAGGTTTCCTTTAATATTTTTTGAACATTTTTTTTTAAGATATATATACAAGATAAATGTTTTAAGTAATAATAAAATTAAGTTAAAAGATGGAGGAAAGTATTATGAATATAGAATTAAAAGAAAAAGTAAATTTAATGGTAGAAAATTATAAGGAACTTAAAGGCAATTTTAAATGGGATACAAGCCTATTAAAACACTTTTGTGCAATGATGCATGCAACAAGAGGAGAAAAGGTAAATATAGATAGAATTAAAGAAATAAAAAAATATATAAAGGAAGAAACGGGCTTAACATCTGATTATAGAGGAAATAATTTATTGATTATAGCTACTCTTCTATGTTTTGAAGAGGATTATAAAAGCTTTTTTAAGAATATGGTAGACATTCATGAAAAAATGAGACAATATGGATTTAGAAAAAGTCAATACTTACCACTAGCTACTTATACTATGGTGAAAGATGTACCTGAAGATCAGTGGAATCATAAGTTTCAAAGAATGGATGAGTTTTATAGAAGCATGAAGGAAAATCATTTTTGGTTAACTTCTACGGATGATTATGTTTTTGCTGCAGTACTTGCTACTACAGATTTAGATGTAAAAGAAACTATGGGAAAAGTAGAAGAGTGTTATAAAGCTTTAAACCAAGAAGGCTTTTGGAAGGGAAATGATCTTCAAACATTATCTCATATTATGGCACTTGGAGAAGAGTCTGCTTATGAGAAATGTAAAAAGGCAAATTCACTTTATAATAAACTTAAAGATGAAAAATGTAAGCTTAAATACAGTGGACTCGCAACATTAGGAGTGATAACTCTTATTGCAGAGAATGAAAATGAAATAGTTAAAGAGATAAAAGAAGTTAATGATTTTATTTGTGAAAAAGATGGATATGGTATGTGGAGTTTAGATAAGTCTATGAGAATTATACTTTCAGCTAATTTAGTTTGTGATTTTTATATAGATGAAATGAAAAAAGGAGTACTTAAGGTAGCTTTAGCAAACAGTATTAATGCTATTATTATTGCCCAAGAACAAGCAGCAATTGCAGCTTGTTGTGCAGCAAGTGCTGCAGCAGCTTCTTCATCAAGTTCATCATAAAATTTATCCGATCGCTACCATTGCTAACACCCCCATCGCACTCTGTGAAAGCGACTATCACCAAATCATAGATTTGGGATATCTGCTTCTCTTCAAAGTGGGGGATAAGCACTGCTGCGCTCCTGGATAAGTTCTTCTAAGACTCAGATGGGTAAAATACCTAAATGGTATTTTATGAGCTTGCTCAGGGAAGAGGTATTCCTCACAGGCAAACTCCACATGAGTCTAAGAATCACTTGATGATTTTTTAATAGACTGAAAGGCGTGGCTAAAAAGCCACGCCTATTTTAAGAATTTTTTTATACAAATTTTAGTTTGATAAGTAATATCATAATAAATATGTGCTGATTTTTAGATTATTTAGTACTGTTAGTAGGAGTTAAAGCTTTTAGAACTGCAGTTTCTTGATCCGCAGTAATAGTTCCAGAGTCAACTAGAGCATCAAGTTTAGATTTAAAACCATCATTACCAGGTTGCTTATCACATTTGCCATCATTAGAAGGTGTTAAAGCTGTTTCAATAGCAGTTTCTTGAGTAGCGGTAATAGTTCCAGCAGTAACTAAGACATCAAGTTGAGTTTTAATTCCATCTTTACCTTTAGCAGCAGATTTTAAAGATGTTTGTATTGCAGTTTCTTGATCCGCAGTAATAGTTCCAGCAGTAACTAGAGCATCAAGTTTAGATTTAAAACCATCATTATCAGGTTGCTTATCACCTTTGCCATCATTAGAAGGTGTTAAAGCCGTTTCAATAGCAGTTTCTTGAGCGGCAGTAATAGTTCCAGAAGTAACTAAAGCATCAAGTTGAGTTTTAGCTTCATCTTTACCTTTAACAGAAACTAAAGCTGTTTCAATAGCAGTTTCTTGAGCAGAAGTAATAGTTCCAGCAGTAACTAGAGCATCAAGTTTAGATTTAAGACTGTCATTACCAGGTTGATTATCGCCTTTACCATCATTAGAAGGTGCTAAAGCTGTTTCAATAGCAGTTTCTTGAGCGGCGGTAATAGTTCCAGTAGTAACTAAGGCATCAAGTTGAGTTTTAATTCCATCCTTACCCTTAGTACCAGATTTTAAAGCTGTTTGTATTGAAGTTTCTTGATCCGCAGTGATAGTCCCAGCAGTAACTAGAGCATCGAGTTTAGATTTAAAACCATCATTACCAGGTTGATTATCGCCTTTACCATTATTAGAAGGTGCTAAAGCTGTTTCAATAGCAGTTTCTTGAGCAGATGTAATAGTTCCAGCAGTAACTAAAGCACTAAGATTGTTTTGGAATCCATTATTTCCTTTTGACATACCAGCAGCTGATACCCCACTGAAAGTTGTTGATACAATCATGCCTGCCATAATAAGTCCTGTAATTACCTTACTTATAATACTTTTATTTTTCATTTTTTCCCACTCCTTATTTTTTAAAATTATGATTAATTAAAATATTGTTTAATATTGTTACATATAAAGAAAGTTTCTTAACATCTTATTATGTATTTAACATGTAAGTCTTTCCTTAGTTGGTTTGTTTCTATGTTTATTATTATAGATAACCAATGTTACAGTTATATTACAGTTAATATACAAGTGCATTACAATTAAGACACAATTATATTACAAAAATTTAGGGTTTCTAAAATTAAGGATTTTCATTTGATTTTTAGAAGTTGTGAAATTTGTTCTAGATTTAATTAAATTAATAAGTAATGTGAAAATGATAGTCGTTAAATATATAAAAAAATGACATGATTAAATAGATTTTTCTTTAATCATGTCACTTTTTACTTTTTTAGATATAAAAATTGTTTTAATTTCTGTAGAATGAAGGGAAGCCCATTAGATTCAGTGTAAACAACTTATCTAATAGACTTAAATCCCATTAGTTCAACATCTTGTGCCATATGATCAGGTTTTGTAGGTTGTTCTTTCATAAGGTCTGTAGTCAAATACTTTTTATTGTCATCAGCAAATACCGTAACAACAACTGCATTCTTATTTTTAAGAATATCCTGAGCCTTCAAAGCACCCAGGAAGTTTGCACCAGAGGAAATACCAACGCCAATACCAAAAACTCTAGAAAGTTTTCTTGCCATATTGATGGCATCACCATCGTCAACCATTACAATGTCGTCAAGCTGATCAAGTTTAACAATTTCAGGAATAAACTCATCACCGATTCCTGCAATTCTGTGAGGGCAAACTATTTTTCCTCCTGAAGCCATTATTGGAGAATTAGCTGGATCAAGAGGAAATGCTTTGCAATTTGGATATACTTCCTGAACGGCCTTCATGATTCCCATAACAGTTCCGCCTGTACCAACACCAGCAACAATACCATCTGGTGTTTTTCCGAATTTAGCAATTTGATCTAAAATTTCTTTGCCAGTTGTTTTGTAGTGGGCATCTACATTTAGCGGATTAGAGAACTGGTGAGGTAAGAAAGCTCCTTTTTCTACTCCCATTTTATCTGCCAGTTTAATAGAACCTGTAAACCCCCCTTCCTCTTTGGAAACAGAACGAATAGCTGCACCAAGACTGTGCATAAGATTTACACGTTCCTTACTCATCCAATCTGGCATAAAAATTGTAACAGGGTTTCCAAGGTAAGCACCAACTGCACAAAAAGAAATACCTGTGTTTCCACTGGTTGCTTCAGCAATAGGATCGCCTTCTTTTATAATTCCTGTTTCATATGCATTTTTCATGATATGATAGGCAATTCTATCCTTTATACTTCCAGAATAATTGTAATATTCTGCTTTGGCATAGACCTTTCTATCTTCACCTTTGTATTTAAGTGATATTTCAAGCATTGGTGTGTTACCAATCATTGCATCTAATCCTTTGAATTTTTCTAACATTTTCTTACTTATAGACATTGTTTATTACCTCCAATTATTAATATATTCAAAAATTTGATTATTCTTACATAGATAATAAAAAATGTTATGATTTTAATGAATATCGGCTTTAGTTAGTTCTTGTAATAAATTTAATTCGTCACAGATTAGAGTAGCATAAGGATAAGAAAATATTCTGTTTTGCTAATCCAGTGAATTTATTGTTGACAGATATTTGCGATAGTTTTATAATAATAAAAAACCTTAAAAACCAAAAACGTATTTTTGGTTTTTAAAAAGGAGCTTAGGGAGGCAAATGTATTGAATATCAAAGTAGGTATGATAAAAACAGTATTGAAAGCAGCTGGTTTAATAAATTATAGAAAATATAAGTATTCCCAGGAATATGAAGATAATTTCAAATATATGGATTGGAGAGAAAAGCTTTGGTGGGGATATAAATTTTTCATTAAACAGCCTGATATGGGGGAAAGAGGAAAGAATATTGAAGAATATTTTTTATATCAAAATTTGAATTACAATCCACCAAAGGATTTTGTTAAAAAGAGCAGCTTGTTTCTAACTGCTGTAGGTGATTTAAATGCATCGGCTTATATAAGACCAGATAATACAGAAAACATGTGGGAAGATGTAGGTGATTTCTATTTTTCTGGAGATATTGTTGTGGCGAATTTGGAAGCACCATTAAATCCTAAACATTCTTCAAAAGGTGTGCCTACAGAATTTACAGCTCCACCTGCTTTAAATACAAGTCCTGAAATGTTTGAAAGATTTTGCTTAAATGGGAAAGGTATAAACTTTTTTTCTACAGCTAATAATCATTGTCTTGACCAAAGTGAGGAGGGGTTAATTGCTAATATTGATTTTCTTGACTTTAAAGGGTATGCACATGTTGGTACATCAAGATCAAAAGAAGAACAGGAGGATATCCCTATAATTGAAAAGAATGGTATTAAAATTGCTTTTTTATCTTATACTTATAGCCTTAATGGAAGAGAAACAACAAAGGGAAAAGAATATCTTACAAATTATATTAGATTAAATAAACCTGATACGGATATTAAAATTATAAAAGAACATGTTGCTAGTGCCAGGAAAAAGGGAGCAGATATTGTTGTGGCAGTGCTTCATTGGAGCATTGAATTTGAAACATACCCTATCCAAAATGTAATTGATATGGGGCATAGAATTATGGAATGTGGAATTGACGTTATTCTTGGTGGTCACCCTCATGTTGCACAAGCTATGGAAAAATATGAATTTAAAGATCCTTTTACAGGTGAAGTAAAGAATGGATTTATTATATATTCTCTTGGAGATTTTGTAGCTTATCATAAATATACGAAAAATACAAAGCTTTCCTGGATAATAGGTCTTGAAGTTTCAAAGGGTGTCTTAAATGAAAAAGATGTTACTTTAGTTACAGGTCTTAAAGTTTTACCAATATACATCTACACAGGATTTCAAAATAATTACTGTAACACATTTAAATTTTTAAGGTTTGAAAAACTTTTGAATCAGGTTGAAAATGGTGAAAGTTCATACGATTTTGATGATAAGGAAATTGAAGAATTAAAAAGACTTAAAAAACATTTATATAAATGCCTGCTTCCAAAGGAACATGATAATTTACTTGTGAAATAAATAGGGGGAATAAGTATGGATATTAATATTGATGATTTTAGTATAAATTTACTTCAAAGGCTTATAGGCTTTAACACTACAAATCCTCCAGGAAAGGAGAGAGAATGTATATTATTTCTTGAAGGCATTTTTAAGAGTGAAGGATTTAAAACTCAGATCATAGGCAAAAATGATGAAAGACTTAATTTATATGTTCATTATGAAGGAAAAGGCGAAGTACCTCCTTTACTTATGTATGGTCATGTTGATGTTGTCACAGCAGAAGGTGAAAATTGGAAGCATGATCCTTTTGGCGGAGAAATAAGTGATGGATGCATTTGGGGAAGAGGTACTCTGGATATGAAGGGTGCAGTTGCAATGATGTGTTCAGCACTTATAAAAATGAAAAGGGAAGGAAAAAAGCCTTCTGGAGATATTATTTTAATGATTGTATGTGATGAAGAAAATGGTGGAATACAGGGAGCAAAATATGTATGTGATGAATATGCAGAACTTTTTAAAGATGTAAAATATGCTATTGGAGAAATTGGTGGATTTACCATGTATTTTGGAAAAAGAAAAGTTTATCCTATAATGATAGGCGAAAAGCAAAAATGTGATGTGAAAATTACATTTAAGGGTGAAGGCGGCCACGGTTCTATGCCTGTTAGGGGAGGAGCAATGTGTCAGCTTGGATACGTTTTGAATACAATGGACAAAAAATATATGCCTTGTCATATTATACCTGAAGTAAAACTAATGTTATCTGAACTTTCAGCTGTACTACCATCTCCATATAAAATTATTTTTAAATCACTAATGAAGCCTATTACCTGCAATAAAACACTTAAGCTTTTAAAGGGTAAAGGGAGATTTTTTGAGCCACTACTTCATAATACAATTACTCCTACAATTGTAAAGGGCGGAAAGAAAATTAATGTTATACCACAAAAAATAACTCTTGAGTTTGATGGTAGAATACTTCCTGGGTATGGGCCGGATAATCTTAAGGAAGAAATAAAAACATTATTTAGAAAAAAAGTTAACATGGAAATTACAAACTTTGTAAAAGGACCAAATAAGCTTAATATGGGGCTTTACAAATTTTTAGTAGACATTTTAAAGGAAAAGGATAATGATGGGGCACCAATACCTTATTTTGCAAGCGGGGTAACAGATGCAAGACATTTTTCAAAACTTGGAATACAGACCTATGGCTTTACACCAATGTATTTTGAAAAGGGTGTGGATTATTCTAAGCTTATACATTCAGCAAATGAAAGAATACCATTAAAAGCACTTAAGTTTGGTACAGATGCTGTATATAAACTTCTTACAGGGTATAACAGCAGCAGAATTTTAAAAAGTTAGGATTATGACTAAAACTTATTCATGTTATAATATCAATGTAGAATAAGGTGTCACTATAAATTGTTTATTTATATGAAGTAATAATTTATAGTGAACAAAATAATATATTACAATCTTGTTGAACTTATTTTCAGCATAGGGAGGGAATAGCTTGAAGGAAAGAATACTTGATGCTGTTTATAGACTTGTTAAAGTTAAGGGTGTAAATGGCTTTACTATGAATGATATTTCAAAGGAGATTCATATAGGAAAACAGACTATATACACATATTTCAAAAGTAAAGATGAATTAATGATAGAACTTGTAAGAAGCAGTTTAGAAGATAATAAAACTCTAACTGAAGCGGCTGTTGCAGAGGCTCATCAACTTAAAGAAAAACTAAGAGCTGCTATGATTTCATACCATAAATATAAGATACCTTTAGAACTTTTAGAGGAAATTAGAAAAATGTATCCAGAATTATGGGATGCATTAGAGGAACAGAGAAATTTTAAACTTAAAATGGTAAGGGATATATTAGATGAAGGAATAAAAAGTGGTGAAGTGTCAAGAGATGTAAATTCAGAAATTATAAATTATGTACTTGATAAAGTTACATCAGCATTGTTAAGTGATGAGTTCCTTCAGGAAAATAATATGAGTTTAAATAAAGGAATTGAAGAATTAATAGATATTCTTTTTTATGGGATACTTATAAGATAAAAATAAGTATCCCTTTTAAATTTAGCTCTTATAATATGTTGAAAATATGTGTTAAAAAATAATTAATGTTGAAAAATAAATAATTTAGTGTAAAATATAAATAACAATAATTATTAATTGATATATAATTTCAATAGAATGATATCGACAGGAATGGGAGGAATTAATTTGAAGTTTAAAAGTATTAAAACAAAAATGGCTATATCCTTTGGAATATTGATTCTAGTTATTTGTATAGGACTTGGAACAGTATCCTTTATAGAATCCTATAATACACTAGCTTCCAATGCAACTGAAGCCTTGTCTCAGATGGCTCAGCAATCTGCAAAGTTTGTTGAAACTAAAATTGAAGGACAAATAGATGTAATGGGAGGTTTGGCAGAAAATTATTATATAAAAAGTGATGTATTATCTGTAGATCAAAAATTAAATATTTTAAAGGATGAAGTGCAGAGAAGTGGACATATAAGTATGGGCATAGGAGATGTTAATGGTAATGTTACATTTACAGATGGAGTAAAAGCTAATTTATATGATAGAGATAATTATAAAGAAGCGCTTCAAGGAAAGAGTTCAGTTTCAGATCCAGTTTTAGGAAAAGCTGATAACAGACTTGTTATGTCTTATGCTGTGCCTATTAAAGATGGTGGTAAAGTTAAAGGAGTTTTAATTGCTACACGTGATGGAAGTGAATTAAGTAAATTAACTAATAATATCAAGTATGGTAAAACTGGAACAACCTTTATGATAAGTAAAAATGGACATACAGTAGCAAATAAGGATATATCCCTTGTGCGTGGAATGGAAAATGTAATTGAAAAAAGTAAAAAAGATCCAAGCTTACAAGAACTAATGAAATTTGAAACCTATATGATGGAGGGAAAGAGTGGTGCAAATGCTTATACTTATAGGGATGGAACAAAAAAATATATTGGGTATGCACCTGTAAAAGGTACCAATTGGTCCGTGGGAATATCTGTACCAAAATCTGAAGTTATGGAAAGTCTCACAGGAAATGAATTTCTTCAGATAATTACAATTATTATTTTTGTTTTAATAGGTGTGTTAATAGCATTTTTCATTACTTCACTTATAGCAAACCCTATAAATGTAATTACAAAACATTTAAAGATAGTGGCATCTGGTGATTTTACAGTACCAGTACCTGAAAAGTTGTTAAAAATGAAAGATGAATCAGGGGTACTTGCTGTTGCAGTAAATGATATGCAGGAAAATCAGAGGAATACAATTAAGAACATAATACAAGAATCTTTAAATGTAACTGAAAATATGAAACAAATTAACATAGAAATGGAAAATCTTAATAAAAGTATAGAAGAAATATCTGCAACTACAGAACAGTTGTCAGGTACAACTGAGAAAACTGCAGAATCTGCTGAAGAAATAAATGAGATATCAAGAGGAATTGAAAAGGATGCAGAATCTATATCCAAAAAGGCTAAGCATAGTTCTGAAAGTGTTTCAAATGTAAGCAGTGTGTCACAAGAAATGAAGCAAAAAGCAATAAAATCAAGAGAGAGTATAATGAGCATATATAAAAATACAAAAGAAAGTTTGGAAAATGCTATTGAGAAATCAAAAGAAGTTTCTAAGATTAATGAATTATCTTCAGCAATTCTTGATATTATGGAGGATACAAACCTAGTAGCATTAAATGCATCTATTGAAGCTTCTAGAGCAGGAGAAGCAGGTAGGGGATTTGCAGTTGTAGCAGATGAAATAAGAAGTCTTTCCGATGGTTCTAAAGATACTGTTAATAGAATACAGGAGGTTGCTAAAAATATATTGGAAGCAGTGGGAAATTTGTCTTCTGGTGCTTATGAAATATTGGAGTTTATAGATAAAAAGATTTTACCAGACTATAATGAAATTGTGGAATCTCATGAAGAATCAAGTAAGAATTTCTCAGATATAGATGATATGGTAACAGATTTTAGTACCACTTCTCATAAACTACTTACATCAGTTCAAGATGTTTCAAAATTGATGCAAGAAATATCAAATAGTGGTAATGAACAGGCAAGTGGGGCTCAAAATATTGCAGGTGAAACTTCTTACATAACTAAAATGTCAGGACATGTTGTAGAATTAACTGAAAAGGCAAAAGAAAAATCTGCTTCATTGGTGGAGATAGCTTCAAAGTTTAAAGTGTAGAATGTAAAACTTATAAAATGCTATTAGAGCTCTTTGAATTCAGTCAGTTAGAGCTCGTATTCTGCGCATAAGCACTGTTACGCACTCGAATAAGTTTTTATAAGGTCAGGTGAGGTTAAATGTCATTTAATGAGATTGCTCAGGGGAAAGGTATTCCTTATGATAAAACTCCACCTGAACCTAAGAATCATTTAATAATTGTGGAGGAAAACATGCTAGATAAAAACAATGGTAAAGTTATTTTGTATTTAATGAGACATGGACAAACTATTTTAAATAAAAATGAAAGAATTCAAGGTTGGTGTGATGGAGTTCTTACTAAAGAAGGGATAGAGGTAGCTGTAAATACTGGATTGGGACTTAGCAATGTTGAATTTAAAGCAGTTTACAGTAGTGATTTAGGTAGAGCAGTAAAGACTGCAAAAATTGTTATAAAAGAAAATAAGGCAAGTACAAATTTGGAATTAAAAGAACTTGAGGGTTTGAGAGAAGTATATTTTGGAAAATACGAAGGGGAGTTTCAAAATATAATGTTTAATGACATACTTACCCATCTTAATGTAAGTTCCATTAAAGAAGCAGAAGAAAAATATGACTTTCAAAAAGAATACTGTAATTCATGCGCTGCCTTAGATGAAACAGAAGAAGCTGAGGGTTATGATGAGGTAATAGAAAGAGTGATGAAAAGTCTAAAGGATATATGCGACAAAAATTCTCATAACAATGGAGGAAATATACTTATAGTGGCTCATGGAGGAATACTTAGACTTATAATTGATTGTTTGGACAGAAGTTTTAATGTGAGAAATATGGATAACTCAAGTATATCTAAAATTATTTATGAAAATGAAAGTTTTAAAGTTGAATCTGTAAATGATACTAGTTATAGTGAGAAAGGTAAGGCTATGAAGAAATCACAGGATAATGGTAAAATTCTGTAGTGTACAATTCAAATCTATGAAGTTAAAAGGTTAATATTAGTTTTTAAGAGGATGGTTTTATTATAGATAGAACAATCCTCTTTATTATTTATCTAAACTTAGTGGGAGAAACAAACTCCCACTAAGTAAGATTCATTGATATTAAGGAATACACTGGTTAAGTGATCAAGACATCAGGAAGCTTGTTAATAAGCTGTTCTTTAGAAAATGGAGAAGCACAATATGTTTTTGAAATAACTTTATAAAGCCGATTGAAAAAGATTTGTTAAGATGCTATACTAAAGTTAATAATAAAATAAGGAGTGATGGTGATGAAAGAATACTTTAATAATGTATCTAAAATAAATTATAAAGGATCAGATTCAAAAAATCCTTACTCATTTAAATACTATAATCCCGATGAAGTAATTGGCGGAAAAAAGATGAGAGATCATTTAAGATTTTCAATGTCTTACTGGCATACATTAACTGCTAATGGAACTGATCAGTTTGGATTAGGAACAATGATTAGGTCATGGGATAATGTAAACGATAAAATGGAGCTTGCTAAAGCAAGAATGGAAGCAGCATTTGAGCTTATGAACAAGCTAGATATAGATTATTTTTGCTTCCATGATAGAGATATAGCACCTGAAGGAAAAGACCTTGCAGAAACAAATAAGAATTTAGATGAAATAGTATCAATGTGCAAAGAATTGATGAAAAAAAATAATAAAAAATTACTATGGGGTACAGCTAACTTATTTAGTAATCCAAGATTTGTACATGGTGCTGGAACTACATGTAATGCAAATGTTTATGCATATTCAGCATCACAGCTAAAAAAAGCAATAGAAGTTACAAATGAATTAGGCGGAGAAAATTATGTGTTCTGGGGTGGAAGAGAAGGATATGAAACACTTCTAAATACTGATATGGGATTTGAAATGGATAACTTTGCAAGAATATTACAGATGGCAGTAGATTATGCAAAGAAAATAGGATTTAAAGGACAATTTCTTATAGAACCAAAACCAAAGGAACCTACAAAACATCAATATGATTTTGACGTAGCAACTGTTTTAGGATTCTTAAGAAAGTACAAGTTAGAAAATTACTTTAAGATAAATATTGAAGCAAATCATGCTACTTTAGCAGGACATACTTTCCAACATGAAATATGTTTAGCAAGAAATAATAATGTACTTGGCAGTTTGGATGCAAATCAGGGAGATCCAAATCTTGGGTGGGATACAGACCAATTCCCTACAAATGTATATGATACAACTTTAGCCATGTACGAAGTACTTAAAAATGGTGGCATAGCACCAGGTGGATTGAACTTTGATGCAAAGGTAAGAAGAGCATCCTTTGAACCAGAAGATTTATTCTTAGCATATATAGCAGGGATGGATACCTTTGCTAAGGGACTTAGAATTGCATATAAATTATTACAAGATGGTCCTATTGAAAACTTTATTAGAGAAAGATATTCAAGCTTTTCTACTGGAATAGGTAAAGATATAGTAGAGGGTAAAGTAGGATTTGATGAACTAGAAAAATATGCTTTGAGCAATGATATTATGAATAATAAGTCAGGAAGACAAGAATATTTAGAATCAATAGTAAATCAATATATACTTGAAGATAAATAGAACTTAATATGTAGAGTTAGTTTTAAGCTACTTATACTGAAATTACTAATAATCACTTGATGAGAGAAGGGATTGCTGTGAATTTTTTAGGGATTGATTTAGGAACTTCTTCTGTAAAGCTTATCATAATGGATGAAAAAGGCGAAATTATAGAAAGTGTATCCAAAGACTATGATATAAGTTATCCTAAAGTTGGATGGGCAGAACAAAATCCTGATGATTGGTGGAATAGCACTAAAGAGGGTATTAAAGAACTTATAAATAGTCATAATATTAAACCGGAAACTATTAGTGGCATAAGTTTTAGTGGGCAAATGCATGGACTTGTAATTCTCGATAGTAAAAATAAAGTTTTAATGCCTGCCATATTATGGTGTGACCAAAGGACACAAAAACAATGTGATTACTTAAATAAAGAATTTGGACAAGATAGACTTTCAAAATATACTGGCAATATGGCATTAACTGGCTTTACACTTCCCAAAGTACTTTGGGTTAAAGAAAATAAACCAGATATATATGCTAAAATAGCACATATTATGCTGCCTAAAGACTATATAAGTTTTAAACTTACTGGAGTATTCGCGTCTGATGTATCTGATGCTTCTGGGACAGTAATGTTTGATGTTGAAAATAGAAAATGGTCAAATGAAATATTAGATTTATTTGAAATTAAAGAAAACGTTTTACCTAAAGTTTATGAATCCTATGAAGTTATAGGCAATATCTCAAAAGAAGTATCAAATGAAATTGGACTTTTAACATCTACCAAAGTTATAGCTGGAGCAGGTGATCAGGCAGCTGGAGCTGTAGGTACGGGAACAGTTAATTCTGGAGTATTATCTGTGGCACTTGGAACATCTGGTGTTGTTTTTGCATCAAGTGAAAAATTTTATGTAGATAAGGAAAATAGACTTCATTCATTTTGTCATGCCAATGGCAAGTGGCATCAAATGGGTGTGATACTATCTGCAGCATCAAGTCTTAAATGGTGGGTAGACAATGTAGGTGGAGACGTATTTGAAAAAGTGCTTTCAGAAGCAGAAAGTTCTCCTGTAGGGAGCAATAAGTTATTCTTTTTACCTTATTTGATAGGGGAAAGAACACCTTACAATGACCCTTGTGCAAAAGGAAGTTTTATCGGATTAAATGTAACACATAAAAGAAGAGATATGACAAGAGCCATTTTGGAAGGAGTATCTTTTGCTCTTAGAGATTCACTTGAGATACTTAAAAATTTAAATGTTGATATGAAAGAGGTAAGAATAAGCGGCGGAGGTTCTAAAAGTAAACTTTGGAGGCAGATAATTGCAGATGTTTTCAATGTTGATGTAAGTATTATAAATTCAAAGGAAGGTCCAGCTTATGGTGCAGCAATACTTGCAGCAGTTGGATGTAAGCTTTTTAATTCAGTAGATGAAGCCTGTGAAGCTTTAATAAAGACAACAGATACAATAGAGCCCATAAGAGAAAATGTTGAAAAATATGATAAACTATATAAGGTTTATTCATCCTTATATACTTGTTTAAAAGATAAGTTTAAAGAAATAGATAATTTATCTATATAAGGAAATTTGGTGATAGTCGCATTCACAGAGTGCGATGGGTGGAGGAGTAGCAATGGTAGCAATCGTATAAATTGTCTATAATTTTAGGTGTTGATGGATAAAATCATCAACACCGTTTTATATGAAGAAAAAGCTGGGGATTTATCAGTTTATAACGTTTATTTAAAAAATATATGCATTAATGTTATAATTAAATTACTATAGAATAATTTTAAATTTGATTGGTGGTACTAAGGGTGAGCAGATTAAAATCGATGGATCAAGAAACAATAAGAATATTAAATGAGAAAAAGATATTAAACTTATTATATAGAAACAATAAGCTTACAAAACAGGAAATATCTCAAAAGCTTAATATAAGTATTCCAACAGTTATAAGCAACAGCAATGAGCTTATAGAACAGGGATTTTTAGAAGAAGCCGGGGTTGCACAATCAACTGGTGGGAGGAAACCTACAATCCTTAAGTTTTTGCCGGACAGTAGATATTCCTTTGGAGTGTGTATTACAAAAGATAGAGTTAGAATTATATTGGTAAATTTAAATTTTAACATAATACATGAGATGGCTTTTAATATGCCAGAAAAACTATACGATTTTAATGATATAATTTGTAAAGTGGCAGAGGATGTTGAGTATATTATGGGAAATTTTAATATTTCCTATGATAAAATACTTGGAATAGGATTTTCATTACCTGGTACAGTGGATGAAAAAAATTTGCTTTTAAAAAATGTACCTAATTTAGGATTGAAAAATATATCTTTTAAAGAATTTCAGACTTATTTCAAGTTTCCGATTTTCATAGAAAATGAGGCAAATGCTTCAGCTTATGTAGAAACATTTATTAATTTTAATGATATAAAAAATAGTTTGGTATTTATATCTATTACAGAAGGTATTGGAACAGGTTTAGTTATAGGAAATAATGTTTATAAAGGGTTTAACAAGCGTGCAGGTGAATTTGGACATATGACTATTATAAAAGATGGAAAGAAGTGTAACTGTGGAAAAAATGGATGTTGGGAGCTATATGCCTCTAAAAAAGCCCTGCTCAGTGAATATAGGAGTGCTTTTGATGATGTGAATGGAACTCTGGATGATTTTTTAAAGAGAACTGAAAAGGATTTAAAAGCAAAAGCAATATTAGATGCATATATTGATTTTTTAGCTGAAGGTATTAAAAATATAATTTTAACTTTAGATCCTAAAAATATACTTATAGGTGGAGAAATATTTCCATATAAGGATTTTTTACAAGAAGAATTAATTAAAAAAGTGTTTAAGAACAATAGTTTTTATGATGAAACCCAGTGTAATGTTATGTTTTCAAGTCTAGGAGAAAATGCAGCTGTATTTGGTGCAGCACTATTACCTATGGAAAGTGTATTTTTTTTAAATGACAATGTACTATAATATAGAGAATAATTATAATTTGCTTTTCAATAAAAATTTGTTTAACATATAATATAGATTGTAACTATTGTATAAGTAAATTAAATGAAATAGTTAATGAAAAATATTGAAGTTAAGTAACATACATATAAGGAGTTATTTAATATATCAATTAATGTGCAGGAAAGGTGGAATTATAAGAAATAATGGAAAGAGAAAGCATTTACAAAAGATATACACCTGAGTTTAAACAAGTTAAAGAAAATGATAATAATACATATTGGTTTATATTTAATTCTGATGAACTTTTAGTGAAAATAGTAAACAATGAGGCTATTATACCAACAGCAAAAAGTATAGAAGAATTTAAAATCTCTTCTATTAGTATACATTATATGGGAATTTTAAATGAACACAATTGCTATGCTGTAAATACTAATTCTATTGAAGCAGAGGATCAGAGTATGTGTTTTAAGCCATTGAGGTCTTTGTATGATAATTTAGATGAGGATATATTTTTATTAGCAGGAAAGGCACTGCAAATCATTAAATGGGAAGAAACTCATAAATACTGTGGAAGATGTGGAAGTACTACAGACACAATAGAAGGGCAATATGCTAAAATTTGTCCTAAATGTGGTTTTATAAGTTATCCTCGTATTTCACCAGCAGTAATAACAGCAATAATAAAAGATGGACAAATATTAATGGCACACAACAAATCTTTTCCAGGTAATAGGCATAGTGTTATTGCTGGATTTGTAGAACCTGGTGAAACTCTTGAAGAATGTGTACAAAGAGAAATATTTGAAGAGGTAGGAATCAAGGTTAAAAATATAAAATATTTTTCAAGTCAACCCTGGCCTTTTCCTAACTCTATGATGATAGGTTTTGTTGCTGAATATGAAAGTGGTGAAATATCTGTTGATGGTGAGGAAATAACTAAGGCAGATTGGTTTAAAACTTTTGATACTATTAAATTGCCATCTAAAATGAGTATAGCAAGAGAACTTATAGAGTGGTATAGAGAAAAGTATTCTTTAAAACAAAACTAGTATTTTAAAGAAAATCTCATAATGAAAAAGGGGCTTCAACAGAATGTATGCATTCTGTGAAGCCCCTCTGATTGCTTAAAATTTTTTAATGTCTAGGAGAATTTATCTGTGTCTTTTTTTGCATTTTTTACTATCTCTCATCGCATTTTCTTCCATGATAGCTAATCTAGTATAATAATCGGGTATTTCAAGTAAATGTGCAAGGGCAATTCTTCCTGATATTACAGGACTGTCACTGGATACATTAGTTTTACATCCAAATCTTGATCCATGTTCTAATTCAACATTTATTCCCATATAAAATTGTTCGAAGTCTATTTTTTTCCAATCTATTTCTAGAATTTTGCCTACTTTTCTAGCACGACTTCTGCTAAATTGCAACTCATCACTCATAACATGCTCCTCCTTTTATCATCTTTATATTTGTATTTTTGATTTTCATAGGTGTAATTTATCTTATTCAAATTTAATTGAAATGCTACATAATTTATTTAAATTCAAAAGGAGAAAAAAATACAAATTATCATAAAGTTTTGGAGAGTGAAACTTTTGAAATCAAAATTAAATAAACAAATATGGCTAAAAAAGTATTGACTTTTATTAATAAAAGTAATAGACTAAACAAATATAAAAGTTAATAGTTTGTAAGGCAATGGCGTCTGAAATAATGAGAATTTTTAATTCTCTTATTCACAGGCGCTTTTTTTAATTTAATTTAACTTGATAATTTTAATAAAAATTATATTAATTTCAAAAATAAAAATTTAAGGGGGCTGAAAAATGAACAATATAAACGGAGCAGATACAGGTTTTATAATCTTTGCAACAACATTAGTTATGTTAATGACCCCAGGGTTAGCTCTATTTTATGGAGGAATGGTTAGAAGAAAAAATGTGCTGAGCACAACAATGCATAGTTATGCAGCTGTTGCAATAATATCAATACAATGGATATTACTAGGATATACTTTATGTTTTGGAAAAGATATTGGAGGGTTTATAGGAAATTTTCAATGGCTAGGATTAAATGGGGTAAGCTTTAAGCCTAATGCAGATTATGCAGCTACTATACCACATCAATTATTTATGTTGTTCCAGCTTATGTTTGCAATAATAACTCCTGCTTTAATATCAGGAGCAATTGCTGAAAGAATGAAATTTTCAGCATTTGTAATATTTATTCTAATTTGGTCAACAGTAGTTTATGATCCAATTGCACACTGGATGTGGGGAGTTGGAGGTTGGATAAGAAACTTAGGGGCGTTAGATTTTGCAGGAGGAAATGTGGTTCACATTAGTTCAGGTGTATCTGCATTAGTTGCAGCTTTAGTAATAGGAAAAAGGAGAAAGTTAGAAAGCATTACACCACACCATATACCAATGACAATTTTAGGAGCAGCTCTTCTTTGGTTTGGTTGGTTTGGATTTAATGTGGGAAGTGCATTAGCTGTTAATGATGTAGCCTTAAATGCTTTTGTAACTACTAATACTTCAGCAGCATCATCAGCTATATGTTGGAGCCTTTGTGAATTCATGTATAGAAAAAAAATAACGTCCTTAGGACTTGTAAGTGGATCAGTGGCAGGACTTGTAGCTATAACCCCAGGGGCAGGTTTTGTAACTCCACTAGCATCTATACTAATAGGTGGAATAGGAGGATCTATATGCTTTTGTGCTGTGACATTTATTAAACAGAAATTCAAATATGATGATTCATTAGATGCTTTTGGTTGTCATGGAGTTGGAGGAATTTGGGGAGGAATAGCAACTGGAATATTTGCTTCAAAAGCTATAAACTCAGCAGGAGCAGATGGACTATTATATGGAAATCCAAAGTTACTAGGAATTCAATTAATAGCTATTTTAGTTACTATTGTATACGCTGCAGTTATGACATTTATAATATTAAAGTTAATAAACAAGTTCCTAAAAATAAGAGTAAGTGAAGAAGAGGAAAAGAATGGATTGGACGTTTCAATACATGGAGAAGAAGCTTATGGTACTACAGGTGTACAAATTTAGTTATATAAATGATATTTAAACCTATGATATAATAAAAAAAAGAGGAGGAATATGAATGGATAAAAAGTTAACTAAGATTGATATCATTACTTCTCCAAGTAAATTCGAAGATTTGAAAGATGAATTAAGTAAGATTGGTATTGAAGGTATGACAGTTTCAAATGTTTTAGGGTGTGGAGTGCAAAAAGGCCATAAAGAATTTTATAGAGGAAGAACTGTGGATATTAATTTATTACAGAAGGTAAAAGTAGAAATTGTAGTTTGTGAAGTTCCAGTGGAAACTGTGGTTGAGACTGCAAAAAAAGTACTTCATACAGGTAACTTGGGAGATGGAAAGATATTTATTTATGATGTAGCTAATGTTATACGCATAAGCAATGGGGCAGAGGGATTAGAGGCACTTCAGTATAATGAAAAAAACAGTGTAGAGAAAGGGAAAAGAAGTTGAATAAGCAAAATGTTAAAGAAGAACTTTTAAGAAAAGTAGAGAAGCTTGACATAGAATTCATACACTTGCAGTTTACAGATATAATAGGTGTTATGAAAAATGTATGTATTACAGCAGATCAATTAGAAAAAGCATTAAATAATAAGATAATGTTTGATGGGTCTTCAATAGATGGTTTTGTGAGAATTGAAGAGTCAGACATGTATTTAAATCCAGATCTATCAACTTTTACTGTTTTTCCGTGGACGAATGTTCATAAGGAAGCACGATTAATATGTGATGTATATAATATTGATGGGAGTCCGTTTGAAGGCTGTCCTAGAAATATATTAAAGAAATTGATTAGAGAAGCTGAAGAAATGGGATATAGAATGCAAGTTGGTCCAGAATGTGAATTTTTTTTATTCAATACAGATGAAAAAGGAAATCCATCTCTTGATACTCACGATGATGCAAGCTATTTTGATCTTGCACCTATAGATTTAGGTGGAAATGCAAGAAATGAGATGACTAAGGCACTACAGCAAATGGGTTTTGAAATTGAAACGTCTCATCATGAAGAAGCACCAGGACAGCATGAAATAGATTTTAAGTATGAAGATGCATTACTCACAGCAGACAATATTATGACATTTAAAATGGTGGTTAGAATTATTGCTCAAAGACATGGTCTTCATGCTACATTTATGCCTAAACCTAAATTTGGTATCAGTGGTTCAGGTATGCATCTTAATATGTCATTATCTACATTAGATTCTAAAAATGCTTTTTATGATATAGAAGGCGAGCTGCAGCTTTCTAAAATTGCTTATTATTTTCTAGGTGGTTTAATGAAACATGCTAAAGGCTTTACAGCTTTAACTAATCCTACAGTAAATTCTTATAAGAGGTTAGTTCCTGGATATGAAGCACCAGTTATAATTGCATGGTCTGCAAGTAACAGAAGTCCATTAATAAGAATACCAGCAGAAAGAGGAGAAGGTACAAGAATTGAGCTCAGAAGTCCTGATCCTTGCGCTAATCCATATTTAGCTTTAGCAGCAACTTTAAAGTCCGGTTTAGATGGAATAAAAAATAAAATAGAACCACCAGATCAAGTTAAAAGTAATGCTTATGAAATGGATAATGATGAAATCGAAGAAAGAGGCATAGAATTAATACCTGCTAATTTGCGTGAAGCTATCAAAGCTTTGTCTGAAGATGAAGTAATAAAAGCATCGCTAGGGAATCATGCATATAAGAGGTTTGTTGAGGCAGCATTATATGAATGGAAGGAATATTCTAAACATGTATCTAAGTGGGAGCTTGATAGATATTTAAGAAAATTTTAAATTGCCTATCAGATAGATTATTTATTTTCGGAGTGATATTATGAATAATTATAAGATAGTGGTTGCTGATAGTGACAATGGATGCAGAAAAATCGTTAGTGAACTTTTAAAAAAAAGGGGATATAATGTTTATCAAGCAGCTAACAGTGGTGAAGTTTTAAGAATTAGTAGAAGTATATACCCACATTTAGTAATTATGGATATTAATTTAATTGGGATTAATGGATATAAAACAGCGAAAATTATTGAAGAAGATAAAATATCCAGTGTTATATTTATTACAAACAATCTCCACTCTGGATTTTATGAAAATTTAAAAATAATGAATATTTTTGCATATATAATTAAACCTATAAATTCAGAACAACTATATCAAACTGTAGAATTTAGCATAAATAACATCAATAAGGTTAAGATTCTTCAAGAAAAAATTGAACATTTGGAAACTGAATTAATCAATAGGAAGAAGATAGATAGAGCAAAGGGAATAGTCATGGAAAAATTAAGAATTTCAGAAAGTGAAGCTTATAAATATTTGAGAAAGAAAAGTATGGATAAGTGTATATCTATGGAGATATTAGCAGATAAGATTATAAAAAAATATGGATAAAAAATAAAAAATGCTTCTTAGTTTTTGAAGCATTTTTTACACTAGCAATTACTTATTTTTATGATTAGCACTTATTGAACTATGGTTATCATTAGTATTTAAGCTATTAATGCTATTGGTGTTTTGCGAATTTTCAATAGATTTATTTGCTTTAATGTTTTTAGTTTTTTTATTTCTATTCATTAGGTTATTTCCTTTCAAATATAAAATTTAGTTAGTAATAAATATAGTATTTGCATATTAGCTATGAATATGTATAGATTTATGATGAGTTACAGTAACATTTAATAGTCATTTTAATTTGTTTTTGATATAAGATAAGAATAAGCCATAATAACGATCTAGCAATTGAATAGAGATAAAAGTAACAATAGTTAATAAAAAGAATGTATTCAATTGAAATTATTTAATAAAATTATTTATAAAATATTAAATTAATATATTGACAGATTATAAAAACACAATTATAATTAGATTCATAGATTTAATGCTAAATACTATGAAGAGAAGAGTAGCTATAAAAAGATTTTTAGAGAGTCAAGCATGGTGGAAGCTTGATATGAGGTTTATAGTGAAGAACATCTCGGAGTTTCTAACCGAAATCCTTTGAGAGTAGGCTTAGACGGAATCAAACCGTTATGAATTGAACAGTATCGAATTTTTATTCCGTACTGATTTAAGTGAGCTGTCAGCTAATTTGGGTGGTACCGCGGAAGTATGTCTTTCGTCCCTGTTTGGGATGACGGGCTTTTTTTATTTAGCATAATCGTAATAATTTAAATAACTAAAATGCAGGAGGAATACAATTATGGAATTGATGTATAGTTCATTAATGAAAGCAGAAGGATATAAGTCAAAAAATAATATAATAGAAACGGAAAGAGCAATAAAAAAGCTTAAGGATTTTTCTCAAAAAAGATTGTCAGAGGAACTTAACCTTACTAGAGTTTCAGCACCTATATTTGTAAAATGCAGTACAGGAATAAATGACAACTTAAATGGTGTTGAAAGACCGGTATCTTTTGATGCAAAAGCAATAGAAGATTCAAATGTAGAGATTGTTCAATCTCTTGCAAAATGGAAAAGAATAGCTCTTAAGAGATATGGCTTTGAAGCTGGAGAAGGACTTTATACAGACATGAATGCTATAAGAAGAGACGAGGAATTAGACAACCTTCATTCTATGTATGTTGACCAATGGGATTGGGAGAAAGTTATAGATAAAAAGGATAGAACAGAAAAAACTTTGAAAAGCACAGTAGAATCTATATACAAAGTATTCAAAGATACTGAAACTTATATAAATAGTTTATATCCTAGTATTGAAAAAATACTTCCAGAGAAAATTACATTTATAACTACTCAGGAACTTGAAGATAGATATCCAGATTTAACTCCAAAGCAAAGAGAGGATGCTATAGCAAAGAAAGCAGGAGCTGTATTTATATCACAAATAGGTAAAGCTTTAAAATCTGGAGAAAAACATGATGGTAGATCACCAGATTATGATGATTGGGAATTAAATGGAGATATAATACTTTGGTATCCTATACTTGACAGAGCTGTTGAATTATCATCCATGGGCATAAGAGTTGATGAAAAATCTCTTGAAAAACAATTAAAAATTAGCAATTGTGAAGACAGAAAAGAGCTTCAATATCATAAAATGCTTCTTAATGGAAATCTTCCATATACAATTGGAGGAGGAATAGGACAATCAAGAATTTGCATGTTCTTTTTAAGAAAAGCACACATAGGAGAAGTTCAAGCAGCAATATGGCCACAGGAAATGATTGAAGAATGTAAAAGTGAAAACATATTCTTATTATAATATTAAAATGAATTTTGTTTAACGGCATTACGGTAAGTAGATGTAGGGTAGACAATAGTTGGTTTTTAAGAAAATGGAGCTAGTTCACTAAGAATAGGTATTATAATATATTGATTTGTAAATCAATATATTATATGCAAATTTCTTAATGCGATAGCTCCATTCCTTATTATATTATGAAATCTTTAAAGTTTATATAATATTACATAAATTTGGGTTTCATCAATGCTGTGCAAGATTACTTGCCTAATTAAATATATTTGTAGAGATATAATTTTGATTATTTAATTTTAACAATAAATTTCAAATCTTCTTTAACTGTATATTTTTTTTCATAATCTTCAGCTTTTAATTTATACTGGCTATTCTTATTCAAAACAGGTAATTGAGCCACATATTTATGATTTAAAGGATCTATTTCTTTTATAAAATCTCTTCTAAAATCATACTCTTTGCCATTAGAATCTAGTATGCTCATCCCGTAAAAAGGAATTGCAGAAAGAAGCGTGCTACATTCATAGTGAATTAGTGTCTTATCATTTAAAAATTCTATTTGTGTTACTTTATAATCTCCTAGTTTTCCTTCTGATAGGGAAGTAACACCATTTAAATTTAAAGCAGTTTCTTTACTAAAGTTAGAAGTATTTAAAGTAACATAAGGCATAAAAGTTAAAGATTTACTATCTTCATATACATTTCTAAAAAGAATTTGCGAATAATAAGTGTGAGTATTTGCTGAACCACTTGAGCTGCTGCTTTTAAACATCAAAGATCTTCCTTTATCATCAAAAACAATGTAACCACCAGTTGAATTCTTATCTTCTGTTTCTGAAGTTCTTAAGGCTGTATTTATTGGGGTTATTAAAATTTCATTTACTTTTAGTCCTGGTCTTAAAGAAGATAAATCTATATTGGGTTTTATGGATTTTACATTAGCCTTGATTTTTTCATTAGATACTTTAAATTTAAAATCCCAGTTTCCTGTAATATCATTGGAAAGCGTCTTTATATTCTTTATCTTCTTTATATTAAAGTCCATGAGAAAGTTATCTGGTATAGTAACATTTCCTCCTACTATGAAATTACGATGTTCTTTTGGAAGATAATCCATTGCCATATCGATACTAGCTATTCCAACATAAGTTTTTTTATCTTTGAATTTACCAGTGTCTCCTCCGCCAAAACCAATAGTTTTTCCATTAATTTTCATACTTGTTTCATTCATTATAACAGGTGTTTCCTTAATTTCATTTTCACTTTGAATGGTATATCCAATGTTTAAAGCTATACCATCATAAACTATGCTGTTTATTGTTACAGTTGTACCGTTAGAGGTTTTACTCATATTTAGATCAGAACTGTATGTTACATAATCTTTATCAATAATATTATTTTCACTTAAAAATTGAAAAACTGAACTTACAACAGGTAAATTTCTTGCAAGAGCAGGATTTGTTGTAGTAATACCTATTCCACACAATATTATAATTGCAGCTGCCACAGAAGCTCTTTTTAAAATTTTATTTATTTTCTTTCTTTTAGGTAAATTATCTAAAGTATCTTTTATTTTTAAATTTAAGCTTTCTGGCAATATAAATTCTTCATTTTTTGCCTTTTCCTTTAATATATCATCAAAAATTGAATCCTTGTCCATTTCAAAATACCTCCTAATTTTCTTTCAACATTTCATAAAGTTTGTTTCGTGCTCTTGAAAGCCTGGAACGAACGGTTCCTTCAGGAATATCTAAAATTTTTGCTATGTCCTTTTGAGGAATATCTTCAAAATAAAATAAGGTTGTTACAATTCTTAAATCCTCAGAAAGAGAGTTAACAGCACTAGTAAGTTCTAATTTAGAAAATTCATTTGGAACTTTAGTATTGTCTTCAACTTCTTCTATAGGAATGATCTTATGGTTAGATCTTAATATAGCATTACATTCATTTATTAAAATTCTTATAAGCCACGTTTTAAAATATTCATTTTTCTTTAAATAAATTATGCCTTCATAGGCTTTTATTATAGTATTTTGAAAAGCATCTTCCACATCCTGTGGGCTGTTCAGAATACCTACAGCTATTCTATACATAGATGATTTACTACCTTCCATTATTTTTATAAAAGCATTCTTATCACCTTTTTTAGCTAGCTTTATATATAATTTTAAATCTTTACTAGAATTTGTTTTTAAAACTAATTCCACGCCTTTACCTCCTTTTGTCTGTTTCCCTTAGCTAAGGAACTTTACACTTATTAGATGAATAAAGCATACTAAATGTTCACAAAAAAAGAAAATTTTTTTCAAAACAAAAAACTTTTACTGTATTGGTTTACGTATTAAATAAAGAAGATACAAAAAATTATTTAATTTAGGAGGACATAGCAAATGAAAGATATAATTGCTTTTGAAAATGTATGTAAAATATACAACAAGAAGTTTTATGCACTTAATAATGTGAATTTAAAAATTGGAGAAGGAATGTTTGGACTTTTAGGTCCTAATGGAGCAGGGAAAAGCACCCTTATGAAAAGCCTTATTACACTAATTATGCCAGACAAGGGTAGGATTATGGTGGATGGTTATGATACAAGAACTCATTCGCTGGAAGTTAGGGATATAGTAGGGTATTTGCCACAGGAATTTTCTATATATCCTAATTTAACTGCGCTGGAGTTTTTAGATTATATGGGTCAAATTAATAATATAGGTAGCAGAAAAACCAGAAATAAAAAAATAGAAGGAGTATTAAATAAAGTAAACCTTTGGGAAGCAAGAAATAAAAAAGTTGGGGGCTTTTCAGGAGGAATGAAAAGAAGACTTGGTATTGCCAATGCTATACTAAAAGATCCCAAGATTTTAATTGTGGATGAGCCAACTGCAGGGCTTGATCCAGAGGAGAGAATTCGTTTTAGAATGCTTCTTGTAGAATTAAGTAAACAAAAATGTGTTATTTTATCAACTCATATTGTGGAGGACATATCAAGTTCTTGCGAAAGAATAGGACTTCTTAATAGAGGTGATATAGAATATTTAGGGTCTCCTATGGATTTTATTTTAAGAGCAAAAGGAAAAGTAAAAGAATTTAAGGTTTCAAATGGGGAGGAAATATTAAATCTGAAGGATAAATATGAAATTATTTCTGTAAAAAGGACATCATCTGGAAAGTTTTTAAGAGTTGTAGGAGAGGATTTTCATGGAGAAAGTTATGGAATAGATGTAGAGCCTAATTTAGAAGATGCTTATATGTATTTTATGAAATATGGAAAAGGAGAGAAAAACTATGCTTAAACAGATTTTTGTAATAGCAAAACAGGAATTTAAAAGTCTTTTGAAAAATTGGATTACAATAATTTGCGTTATTGCTTTGTTAATAGCTCCAGTTTTAGTATATAGTCCTATTGAAAGTAAAGAGCCCTGGAACAAATTATATGCTGCATATCAATGTAATCATGCATTAGTTATTTTAGGGGTTATGGTTGTACCTATTATAGTTATGTCAATTTACTATAAAGATGAAGTAACAAGAATGCCAGTAATAATTTTTTCACAGCATATCACAGGAAAAACCTATGCTTTAGGCAAATTTTTAGGGGCTTATGGCTATTGTTTATTTTTCTGTTTTATAGAAAATATAATATGGATGTTAATGCCTTTATATTTTAAGCAAGCACCATATTCATCAATGCCATTTTTAAAATATTTTATGTTTTATTCACTAGCTTCGTATTTGGCGATGACCGCTTTTGCATATTTTATTGACATTATGTTTAATATTAAGCCTTTAACCATATTCGTTCCTATGATTTTATTTTTATGTTTAAGTGGTGATAATACTCCTAAAATTAGTTTAATGATATCTGGAATTTATATGGGCAATTTATATACAGGAAATGATCTTTCCCCTGATACTGTGAATCTTATTATGATAAATAGAACTTTTATAACAATTCTAGCTTTTGTATTAATTTTAATTTCCATATTAAAATTTTCTGCTGAAAAATTTATAAATAGAAGGTGATTTTATGATTTTAAAATATCATTTAAAACAGCAATCCAAAATTATGTTTGGGGTTGCAGCAACGTTTATGTTAATAGTTTTAGTATTTAATATGTGTAACATGTCTAGAGAGTGGTATATTATGGATTCTATAATAGCTCTTTTACCGATGTTTTTTGTTGGAAATATTTTTTCTAGTGAAATTGAAAATGGAACGGATTTTCTTATTTTTACTTCAAGAACTCCAAAATATAAAATATTAATACAGAAATATGCATCAACTTGGGTTATAAGTCAAATTGTAATTGCTATTATATATATTTCTGCTGTAATTATGGGCTTTGAAAAATCTTTCTTTGGTCTCATAGCTTTAATATTATATTCTACGGTATTGAGTTTAGTAGCTCTTTTATTTAGTAATATTACAGGAAAAACCTTAATTGGTTATAGTGCAGCTTTAAGCTTGTGGTCTTTACAGATGATGTTAAGCACAAAATGGCATGAAAGTCATCCACTATTGGCTCTTAATATAAATTTACTGGAAAAATCAGTTCAGTTTTGGTCAAATATATTATTTATGATTGTGCTAATAGTAATGCTTATGATTTTAAATCTTTTCCTTGTAAGTAAAGGTGAGCATTTAAGAAAGAATCTTATATATAAAGGTACATCAATTGTAATCATAATTTCTTTAGTTTGTTTGTTTTCATACAATTATTTTTTCTTAAAATTGGAGTTTTGGAATTACAATAATTGGAAGGCGTTAAAGGGAGAAAATATTACTTTACATTATAAAAGTTTAGATAACAAACGAGGTGAAGAATTACTAAAAACATGCAGTGTAGAAGTAGAGAGTATTGAAAATATGTTTCATGAAGATATATGTTTTAGTGAATTTTATACATTTAATATAAAACAAAAGGATTCTTTGGAAAAAAACTACATGAATAATGCATATGTAATGCCTATAAAATCCTTAAAATCTTTTAACAGTGTTGATTATCAAGGAGAATACTGGTATGAAAGTATAAGCAAAATTTTAATGGAACCAGTATTTAAAAATATAAAAGATACTAAAGAAAATGAAATATTAAAAGATGCATGGGAAAACTACATTTATTCTTCATATATAAGCTCAAATATACAAAACAAGCTAAAAGAAAATGTTATGATTGTTGAGCCTACTTATTACAGCAAAGAAGATTATGAAAAGGGATTAGAAGGGGATTTTAAAAGTTTTAAAGAAAGCGAAAATGAAAAACACAGTATACATAGTTTGGATATTATGTCACAGGTTTTATTATATAAACTAGATAAGGAAAATCATGAAAACATGATAAAGATCTTAAAGGATATACAGCACAGTGAAAAAAGTCTTTCACATAGGGATATACAAAATATTATAAAGAAGTATTATAAAAGTAATTCTGTAGATGAAATTCTTAAACTTTACAATGAAGTTAAAGTTTATCATGAAAAGTATTATAATAACAAAGGAGTAATTATTGAATCTTAATATAGAGGAAGTGATGTAGTGGAACTTGAAATAAAAAATCTTACTAAGAATTATGGAGAAAAAGTTGCTTTAAATAATGTATCAGTAACATTAAAAAATGGTATTACAGGAATTTTAGCACCTAATGGAGCTGGCAAAACTACTCTTCTTAGAATTTTATCTACAATAAGTGCTCCAAGTAGCGGAAATGTATATGTTTATGGAAAAGATATATTTAAAATGGGGAAAAAATACAGAGATATTATAGGATATTTACCTCAGGATTTTGGGGTATATCCTAATCAAACTGCAGAGAAGTTTTTGAGGTATTTTGCTGTTTTAAAGGGGATAAGTGAAGAGAAAATAGATTATAAAATAGATGAAATTTTGGACATTGTATCTCTTACACATGTTAAAAAAAAGAAGTTAAAGACATTTTCAGGAGGTATGAAAAGGAGAATAGGAATTGCGCAGGCACTTTTAAATGATCCTAAAATATTAATATTGGACGAACCTACAGCATCACTAGATCCAGATGAAAGGATAAAACTTAGGGATTTTTTAATCACAATAAGTAAAAGTAGATTAGTTATTTTATCAACTCATATTGTATCAGATTTAGAAGCAGCTGCTACAGATATAGTATTTATGAAAGAAGGACAGGTTATTTCACATATATCACCTGAAGAAGCTTTATCAGAATTAGAAGGCAAAGTTTATGAAGTATTGACAAGTTTGGAAATGGTACCTAAGCTAAAAAAGAAATATATTGTAAGTCACAGCATGAACAAAAAAGATGGTATAGCAGTTAGAATATTAGGTGATAAACCAGAAGAAAAGTCAACAATGGTGGAACCAAATTTAGAAGATGTTTATACTTATTATTATCAAATAAAGTGTTAAAGAAGGTAGCCATTAGAAGAACTTATCCAGTGGCGTAAAGTAGCTATCTCATACTTGAAGAAAGCGGTGGTATTAGCAATGGTAGCGATGGGATAAATAGTTTTAATTAGGAGAAATGTAATGTTTTTAAGTGTATATAAAGCTGAACTCTATAAAATAATAACATCTTACAGATTTAAAATAGCTTTGGTAGGAATACTTATGTTGTCTACTTATAATGTTTTAAGTGAGTATAAAAAATTTCCAAGTTATAACTCTATATATGAGGTTAATAAGAAGGCATATAGTACTAAAATTGATGATTACAAAAAAAATTTAGAGGGATTAAATAATGGAGTTCATTCAGCGTTTTATGATAATGCTACACCTAATGAACTGAAAACAGAGAAGTATATAGATGAGTTTTATTTACAGTTTTATCAAAGTCATAAAATTCCATTACCTAAAAAAGATTTTTCCTGCGGATTATATAAGTGTATTTTCGATTATTATTATTGGCTTCCTATAATGTTTTTATTTTGCTGTGATATTGTATGTATTGAAAGAAGAAAAAATATTATAGAAATGCAGTTTTCTTCATATACAAGTAGACAAACTTTATATCATTCAAAGTATATGGCTATATTAACAGCCATGGGTTTGATATTTCTTTCTAATTTATTATTTTCCTTTATTTTCAGCGGGTGCCTAATGGGATTTTCGGATTTATCTGGTTCTATGAGATCTATACTAGAGTATGGATCTGCGGTTGTAGAGAGAAGTATAAAGGAATTATTATTATTAAAGATTGCTTTTGCATTTATAATTTGTGCATCAGCAGCAGTAGTGTTTATTTTTATTTCAACAGCTGCCAGGGATGTTGTAACTTCCTATATAATAGGAGTGCTTATGGTGATTAATGCTGCTAATTTTTATTTAACTATAGAAAATGGTATAGGACTTTCAAAATACTTTTTTATTTCGTTTTATTATGTAAGTGAGGGATACATAAGAGGAGAACCTACCTATAATATAAAAATTGGACTAGCCACTTTTTTAGTTCAAAATGTTGTTTTATATTTGTTAGGACTTCATATTTATAAAGGTATAGAATCAGGTAGTAATTAGTTAAGATATGATATTTAGTATGTTATACAAAGTAAGGAGTCTAAAAAAGAAAGGAAGTGAATTTTAGTGAAGGTTTGGTATTTGTTATGCACTCCATCGCTAAAAATAGATTATGGATTCTATAAGTGATGAGGAGTTGTTTGAAGGAGTTAAGTCGGGAGAAAAGCAGAATATGGAATCTATTGTAGGACGTTATTATAAGGTTATTTTTAGATATATATATAATAAAATAAATGATTATCATATGGCACAGGATTTGTGTCAGGAAGTGTTTTGTAAGGTTTATGAAAAAAGAGAAAGTTACTCAAGAGGATATTTGTTTAAGCCTTGGTTATACAAAATTGCATATAATTCTGTTATTGATTATACTAGGTGCAAAATTTATAAAAATAGAAATAAAGTTACTGCTTTAGATGAGAATATAAAAGAGAAAACTAATATAATTGAATATAAACTTTTTAATAATAATATAGATGATATGCTTGAAGGACTTAATGAGGCTCAAAAGGAAGTAGTAAAGCTGAGATTTTGTGAACAGTTATCTATTGAAGATATTGCAATTGTTACAGATAATAACATAAATACAGTGAAAAGCAGATTATATCAAGGTATAAAGTTCATAAAAAGTAGATTAGCGAAAACAAGAGGAGGTGGCCTAAGTGAAGCAAAATTTCAGTGATGATATTTTTAAGGATATAGATGATGTAAATGGGGATAAAGAAATAAGTTTGGAGGATATTAAGGATATTGAAGCTTTTTTTAGTACACAACCTGAGATAGAACCATCAGAAAACCTCTTTAATGACATAATGGAGGCAGTGCAGCTTAAGCATGAAGAAGAGAATATCACATCAGAACATATACATGAAGACATATATATAAATATAAAAAAATTATTACTTAATATAAGGCATCAAATTTCACTTTTTGATGAAAAATTTTGGGCAGCTTCATTTATTCTATTGTTGTTAGGGTATTTTAATTTAAAGTATCCTGAAAGTAGCTTTATGCTGTTAGCACCTATAGCCTCTGTATTATCTACATATTATTTATATAGAGGTAGGTATTATAATGTATTTGAAATGGAAATAGCTTGTAAATATTCATTGTATGAAATTACCTTAGCAAGGACTGTTATAATACTTGTATATAACATTGTTTTTGCCACTATTATGGCAGTTATTAATTATATGATGTGGCAGGTAAATATGTGGACTTTTCTAGTTTTAACATGGCTTTCTCCACTTTTAATATCCTATTGTATTGCCCTATATTTTTTCTATAAAAAAGGAGCAATTCATAGTATTGTGGCAAACGCTGTAGCTTGGCTTGTTTATGTTATATTACTTAAAGTTTTTCGAAAATTACTTATAGTGATGGAAATTTTCAAACAGTAATTAAGATGTGTAATAATGCAAATTATATTAGTGTAAATTTAGTTATGATTTTGGTCTCTAGTGTAACACTTTATAATTTGCTAAAAAGTATGAAAAAAACATATGGATAAAATAGCTTAATATAAAGTGATTTTGTACTAATTGAATTTTAAGTCCCAAAAACTTAATATTAAGCTATTTATAGGTAAAGTATTTTTACTTATTTAAAAATTTAAAACGGTGCGAATCCTTGTGTAGACCACCATTCTTCTATTAAGTTATCGTATTCTTTTGAAAATGTATCTAAATGGGTTTGCTCCCATTTAGATAGAGTTTCATATAACTTTTTAGCATTTTCTATGGTAGTGTTTTTAGCAGCATCATTGTAAAATTCTACAGCAGCTCTTTCAGTTTGAATTGCTATGCCAAAAACAGATACTACAATAGATGCATCTTTTCTGTCTAACTTATCCCAATTGAAAATTTTTGGTGATGGAAGCGGTTCTATTATAGATAAATTAAATTCATCTTCTATGTCATCTTTAATCTTTTCAAAAAGGTTTTTCAACCAATTTATATGTTTTATCTCTTCATTTTTTAAATCTAAAAATGCTTTTCTTACATCTTCATCTAGACCATGTTTTTCTGAAGCTAAACCATAAAATTCAGCACCTTCCACTTCATTAATAATAGCTTGTTTTAATAGTTGAAGTTCTTTTTTATTCATGAAAACATCTCCTTAATTAATAATGTTTATTTTTAAATAATATATACTAATTATATTATAACACTTGCACAGAAAATTAGAAATATTTTTTATTTTAAATTTTACACTCGTATTTTTAAAAAGCTAAGGTGATTAGTATTAATAATTTATAAATTTGAAACAACTATTTTACAACTATGAAGTGTGATTCATATAAAATGATAATTAAGTGATTCTTAGGTATTTCTTTTCAAATAACTAAAATAAACTGCTCTGCACTAAATTTAAGTGCAGAGCAGTTTTAATTATTTAAGATAATCTAATGCTACTTGAACATAAGTTGCAACACCTATAGGTAAAGCATCTTCATCAATTTTAAAGTGGTTAGAATGGTGTGAATAACAACATCCCTTGGCTTCATTACGACATCCTAGAAGCAATAAAGCTCCTGGAATATGTTCAAGATATTCTGAAAAATCCTCTGATCCCATAACTTTTTCAAATTCAGGTATATTTTCTTCGCCTATCAATTTAATTACAGAGTTTTTAACTAGTTTTGCTGATTTTTCATCATTTATTGTAGGTGCGCAAATAAAATCATATTTAAATTCATAATCACAATTATAACCCTTGCATATGTTTTTAACCATGTCTTCAATCCATTCAGGCATTTTTTTACGATTATAAGGACTAAAAGCTCTATTCATTCCAGTCATTTCTACAGAGCCAGGAGTTACATTAAAACGTTCTCCTCCTTTTATAGTACCAATGTTAATTACAATTGGTGATCTAGCATCATTAACTCTACTTACTAAAGTTTGTACACCTTGTATTACAGCTGCAGCACAAGTTACTGCATCAACTCCTTGCCAAGGAGCTGAACCATGACAAGATTTACCTTTTATGGTGAGATTCCATATATCGCCAGAAGCCATAATTGGACCTTCCTTAATAGAAATTTTTCCTACAGGTACATCTGACCATATATGCATTCCAAATATAAAATCTATATCTGGATTTTTTAAAACTCCACCTTCAACTAGCTTTTTAGCACCTGCGGCTACTTCTTCAGCTGGTTGAAATATAAACTTAACAGTTCCTTTTAATTCATGTCTCATTTTAGATAAAAGTTTAGCTGCGCCAAGAAGCATTGATACATGACAGTCATGTCCACATCCATGCATAAAACCTGGATTTTCTGAAGTAAATGGAAGACCTGTATCCTCAGTAACGGATAGTCCATCCATATCAGCACGAAGCGCTATAACTTTTCCTTCGTTTTCTCCTTTTAATATTCCTATAACACCGGTTTCACCTATATGAGAGACGTCTATTCCAAGGTTATTTAGCTCTTCAACGATGATTTTAGAAGTCCTAAGTTCTTTAAAAGATGCTTCAGGATGTCTGTGAAAATCCCTTCTAAATTTTAAAACCCAATCCTGTATTTCTTTTGCTTTCTCTAAAGTATTCATTATAAGTCCTCCTTAATTTTATAATAAAAAATTTACTGATTTAAATGACATTTTATAATAGTTTTACAAATATGCCTGCTATAACTACTGAAGCTATAGATACAGTAGTAAATCCACCAACTAACATTTTAGGAAGAATAATATCTAGTATGTAGTCTTTTTCCTCATCGTTTTTACACACAGATTTACATGCTTCATGGGTTAGAATATAATCTGCTGGAAAACCAAACAGTGCGGTTAAGGCACATGCAAATCCCATTTCTTTAGTAAGTCCCATAAATTTTGAAACGATCATGGACATTATGAACATTCCTATTACACCTAATAATATTAGTACTATTAAAGGTAATATCATTTTTGAAAGTGCAAGGGGAGTAACAGAAGAAAGTCCTGAAAAAATATAAGCCATTAATCCAGTTATAAGCCATCCAAAAACACCAGCTTTAACTAAAGCAGTTTCTTCTAAAAAACCTATTTCACAGAATATAACACCAAAAATTAAACATATTACATATTGGTTTATAGCTTGATGAGTTAAGTTTGAAACAAAATTTGCAAGTAATGCAACAACCATGATTTTTAAAAGTATAATGTATGTTGTTTGATATTTTTCAGGGAATGGAGGTATAAGTTTTTTCCTTTGAGCTTTCTCATGTGAAGCTACAACTTCATTACTACTTTTTACTAAATATTCATTAACCCCATTTTTTCTGTAGTCTATTAGAAGTCTTTTACTTTCTTTTTTTAAACAATAGGAAGTAAGAGGATATCCTACAAATCCATGCATTATGTACATTGCTATTGGAAGTGCAGATAGTTCTAACATGCCTTTTGATTTAATAGCTTCTGACATTAATAGAGCAGCTACAATTCCACCGGTTAAAGGCGGAGTTGCTGCTACAACAGTATGCCATCCAAATATAGCTTTGCCGACAGTCATAGTTAAAAGCATTATTCCACATACACCAGCTATAGATACTGTAACTGATTTCCACTGATCAATTAATTTTTTTAAATTCATTAAAGTTCCAAGATGAACTAAAAGTAAGCTCATAGTTACTGAAACAAAGTTTGGACCAAAGGATGCTTGTGCAACTATATCTTTAGGTAAGACTGTCCAAAAACCTATAAGGAATAAAACTGCTGATACAAATACGGAAGGAACAAAAGCTTTAGTTTTGCTAGAAACTATTTCTCCTATGACCATAATTATCATTACTATAAAAAAACATTGAATTATACTAAATTTCATTGAAGTGCCCCCTTATTATTTTTATATTTAATATTAAAAGTACAAGCTTGTATTTTTTATTAATGATATAATTTACAAAAAATAAATAATAAAATCCCCATTTTATAGATTGTTTTTTATAAATTATTTATAGTATACATAAGATTAGCTGTAATAATGTTGTAGTTAGAATTTTAAATGTTATAAATGTTAAAAAATAGTTGTATGAATAGAATTAACCTATTATTGTATATATATATTGTTAATTTCATAATTTAAGAATATAAGATTGTTATTTTATCAAAAATGTAAAAATAAAATTAATTATTTCGTAAAAATTAATTTAAAAATGATATAATGCAATTATTATCAAAAAAGAATGTATTTTGTCTAAATAATTATATATTTGTGTGATTTTAATTTTTAAAAACTTAAGTTAATGAATATTTTTTTACATTTTAATTTATTTCTTGTTTTTGAAGAGGCTAATTTATTTACTATTATAGAAAAATAATATAAAATAAAGTAGATTGGTGTATTGTAAGATTTTAATGTAGTATTTAAATAAAAAAATCAACTTACTAAAATAGATTGAACAGTAGGGAGGGGTTACTTTTGCTAGGACCTAAAATTAGAGAAGTAAGACAGAAAAAAGGATTAACCTTAAATGAACTAGCTGATAAAACGGAACTTACAGCTAGCTATCTTTCACAAATTGAGAGAAATATTATTGATCCTTCTCTTTCATCCTTAAGAAAAATTTCTTTGGAGTTAGAAGTACCCATTTATACATTTTTGACGGATGAAAAAAAGCAAAATGTACTTATTCAAAGTGATAAGAGAAAAAAATTGGAGCTTCCTAATTCCAGTATTGTATACGAATTCGTTACTCCTATGGCATCAGACAAAGAAGTAAATTCGAAAATGGAAATTATACATTTCCAACTGGAATCTTGCAGCTGGAGCAGTGATGAATTTATGATACATCCTGCAGATGAATGTATATTTATAATCGAGGGTACTATTGAATTGTACTTAGCTGAAGAAAAATATACTTTAAATAAAGGAGATAGTATTTATATACAAGAAAACATACCTCATAGATTTTATAATCCAACTTCTAAAAAGATTATTGGTATTAGTAGTATATGTCCGCCAATATATTAATTAGAAAACTGTATTCTTCAAAATGAGTACAGTTTTTTTATACAATAAATAAGTATAACTTAAATTTTTAATAAATACTTGAAAAAAAGTTTGATATATAATAAAATAGTAAATAATCAATTAAGTAATACTTAAAAAAATAATAATTAATTAAATGTTTTTTTAGGAGGGATTACTGTGGGGTTAAATATTGAAAATTGCAAAAATATTGTGGAGCAAGATAGTGAAGTGATTGGAGCTGCTTGTAGAGTTCCTTATTATCCATTAGTTATAAAGAGTGGTAGAGGAGCAATAGTTGAAGACGTTGATGGAAATGAATATATAGATATGTTATCTAGTGCAGCAGCAACTAATATAGGACATTGCCATCCAAAAGTCGTAGAGGCTATTATAGAACAAGCTAAAGAAATTATTCATTATACACCAGTATACACATATCATGAATCTCTAGTTAAATTAGCTAAAGAATTAATAGAAATCACACCGGGAAATTTCAAAAAGAAAGTACTATTTGGTCTTGCAGGTTCTGATTCCAATGATGGAATGATAAAATTAGCTAGAGCTTATACAGGAAGAAGTAAAATAATTTCATTTATTGGTGCTTATCATGGTTCTACCTATGGTTCTATTTCACTTTCTGCTATAAGCTTGAATATGCGTCGAAGAATTGGACCATTAGTTCCAGATATTTATCATATAAACTATCCTCATTGTTATCGTTGCAAATTCGGTAAGAAGGAAGAAAATTGTAACTTAGAATGTATTCAAGAATTGGAGGAAAATTTTAAAAGTTACCTACCCAAAGAAGAAGTAGCTGCAGTAATAATGGAGGCTATAGAGGGCGATGCAGGACTTATTGTACCACCTACAAAATACGTTGAAAAGTTGTATGATTTATGCAAGAAAAATGGAATTTTATTTGCTGTTGATGAGGTACAGCAGGGATTTGGTAGAACAGGTAAATGGTTTGGAATAGAAAATTTTAACGTTGAACCAGATATAATAGTTATGGGAAAATCCATAGCATCAGGCATGCCAATGAGTGCCATTGTTGCAAGGTCAGAGATTATGGAAACATTAGGACCTCCTGCACATGCATTTACAACAACGGGAAACCCAATATGTTGCAAGGCTGCTCTTGCTACAATTAAAGTAATAAAAGAAGAAGGGCTTTTAGAGTATTCTAGGAAGTTAGGTGAATATACAAAAGAACGTTTTAATAAGATGAAGGATAAATATCCACTAATTGGAGATGTTAGAGGTATAGGTTTGAGTATTGGTGTTGATTTGGTTCAAGATAGAAATACAAAAGAACGAGACAAAGAAGCTGCAGCAAAAATTTGTTATAGATGCTGGGAAAAAGGAGTGCTTCTTACTTTCTTTGCAAATAATGTATTACGTGTTCAACCTCCTCTTGTAATAACTAAAGAACAAATGGATAAGGCGCTTGATATTATTGAAGATTCAATAGGGGAATACTTGAAGGGAGATATTCCAGATGAAGTGCTTGAAATAGCTAAGGGTTGGTAGATATCAGATAAAAATTATATAGAGTCTTAAAATAGTCATGTTGTATCCTTTGAATTTATAATGAGGTACAGCGTGATTATTTTTATTCAACGATACTCTTATTCTCCGCGAAGAGTATTCCTTATAAGCAAAATCCGCCTAAACATAAGAATCATTTAATATAAAAATTTCCTTTATGTGGTCAGGGGCGTATTAACATGGTAAGTGAATATATGAAAATTAAAGATTTTTCACTTGATATTTAATGGGATTATTTTACACAAACTACTTGATATTATAAAGTAGTTTGCGTTATAATATAAATATACTTCATATTATAAAGTACTTGATTAAATGAAATACATGGAAGGGGGAGAAGCATTGGAGTTTCAGAAGGAAATATTGAAAGGCTATATTGACATAATTATAATATCAGTTTTACAGCATAAGGCTATGTATGGTTATGAAATTGCAAAGACAATAAAAGAAAAAACAAATGAAAGTTTTGAAATGAAAGAAGCAACTTTATATGTGTCTTTGAAAAGGCTTGAAAAAAGAAATTATTTAGAAGGATACTGGAATGATGATAAAGGCACTGGGGGAGGCAGAAGACGTTACTATAGAATTACAGAAGAGGGTAGAGAGTTTTTAAAAGAAAAAGTAAATGAATGGAATTTGTTAAAAAAATTATTAAGTAACTTTATGGAGGTGTATCATGATGAAAAAGATTGATATGTATGTTGATGAAATTTGCCATAATTTTAATGAATCGGATGAAGAAATAGAAACTTTTAAGGAAGAGATGAAATCTCATTTATATGAAGAAGTAGAAGAATTAAAAAAACAAGGATTTAGCGAAGAAGAAAGTATAGAAAAAGCATTAAGTGCCTTTGGAAAAGAGAAGAATGTAGTAAAGGAAATGAATACTATTTGGAAAAGGGGAGATGAGTTTACAAAGATTATTTTAAAAGGTGCTCTTGTAACTTTTATAACTGCATGTTTATTTATGATGGCTGGCGTATTCTATAAAAATAATAATGGAATATATGTAAATAGCACTTCAGAATATACAATAAATGGGCTCCTCAATCAAATAAGTGATAAGGATAATTTTAAAAAGGATGAACTTGATAAAGTCTTAGATAAATTCAATAATAGAAATAAAGATGGATTGTATTATGTAAGAATAGAAAAGTCTAAAAATACAAAGTATGAGTATAGAAAAAATGTATCTACAAATATGATTGAAAATAATTATGAGGGTAAAATAATTAAGGGAGACATTGGAATTTATTATAAGCAAACAGATTTACAAAAGGAAAGCGATTTGAAAAACTTGTATAAACTTACAGAGTCAAAAGAAAATTCAATTAAGGCTGTATTTAAGGAAATCGCATATATATTATTTGTATTTTCAGGCTTTATTTTATGTATGGCCTTTTATAGTTATATAGGAGAAGTTGGTAAAATTGTTTGGTGTGTAGCTATTTTAGATTTTGGATTTTCAGGGTTTATTATAGCAGAAAGTGAATTCCCGGAAAACGCAAAAGTAGCTACAATTTGCATATGGACAGCTTGTCTATTAGCGTTTATAATATTTAAGATATGTTTTAATAAAAAGAAAAATCCTGAGTAAATATATAATCAAAAAAATGTATATTTATGCTTGACATAAATCAAATTATAAACTAAAATTGTGATTAAGGAAAAAATAAAGTAAAGAAATACACTTTAAATTGGTCCAGAGAGGCCAGAAAGAGGTATGATGATGTGTTTTTGTTGTGTACAAAAAAAATTGATGAATTTAAATATTGTTTATATAAGAGTAATATGAAGGTTGTTTTTTAACAGGTAATCTTTTTATTACTCTTTTTGTTTAAAAAAATGGAAGACCTTCATCAAGTAGGTTGTTTTACTAAAAGTGTATTTAAAATGGAAAAAATTAAGGGAGGTCTATTTATGAAAGCAAAACTTATATTAGAAAATGGAGTAACATTTGAAGGTAATGCATTTGGCTGTTTAAAGGATAGTATTGGAGAAGTTGTGTTTAATACTGGAATGACAGGGTATCAGGAAATTCTTACAGACCCATCTTATTACGGTCAAATTGTAACAATGACATATCCCCTTATAGGTAACTATGGGATAAATTTAGAAGACATGGAGTCAAAAAATCCAAAGGTTAAAGGATTTATAGTTAGAGAAAAATGTAATGTTTCAAGTAATTTTAGATCTGAATTAGAACTAGAAGACTATTTGAAACAAAATAATGTTATAGGTTTAGAAGGAATAGATACAAGAGCTTTAACTAAAATTTTAAGAAATAGTGGAACCATGAAAGGAATAATTACATTAGAAGATGTTTCTTACAGTGAGATTAAGAGTAAAATAAAAGCTTTTTCAAATAAGGGAGCCGTTCAAGATGTAACTTCTAAAGAGCAGTATGTAGTAGAAGGCAAAGGTAAACATGTTGCAATTATGGATTTTGGTATAAAGCAAAATATAGTAAGGTCTTTTTTAAAGAGAGGTTGTAAAGTAACAGTTTTTCCAGCAGATACAAAAGCGGAGGATGTTTTAGCTATAAATCCTGATTTGATTTTCTTATCTAATGGTCCTGGAGATCCAGAGGATTTAAAAGATGTTATAGAAAATTTAAAGAAGCTTATAGGACAAAAACCAATTGTAGGAATATGCTTAGGTCATCAGCTTTTAGCTTTAAGTCTTGGAGGAAAAACAGCTAAACTTAAATTTGGTCACAGAGGTTGCAATCATCCAGTTAAGGATTTGAAAGAAAATAAAGTTCATATAACTTCTCAAAATCATGGTTACTATGTAGATGTACTTCCAGAAGATGTGGAAACAACCCATGTAAGTGTTAATGATGGAACTATAGAAGGAATGAAGCATAAAAAACTACCTATATTTTCAGTTCAATTTCACCCAGAAGCATGTCCAGGTCCAAAGGATAGCGACTATATATTTGATAAATTTATGGAATACGCTAAATAAACAAATTGCGAAGCAATATTTTTAAAATACGTAATTTTAGGAGGTAGCAATTATGCCATTAAATATAGATATAAAAAAAGTTTTAGTTATAGGGTCAGGTCCAATAGTAATAGGTCAGGCAGCAGAGTTTGATTATTCTGGAACTCAAGCTTGTCAGGCACTTAAAGAAGAAGGAGTAGAGGTTGTACTTATAAATAGTAATCCAGCTACTATAATGACAGATAAAGAAATAGCAGATAAAATTTATTTAGAGCCACTGACAGTAGAATTTGTAGAGAAAGTTATAGCAAAAGAAAGACCAGATAGTTTGCTTGCAGGTATGGGAGGACAAACAGGGTTAAATTTAGCAGTAGAGCTTTATGATAAAAAAATATTAGAGAAATATAATGTTAGAGTAATAGGAACATCTGTGGAATCTATAAAAGAGGGTGAAGATAGAGAACTCTTTAGAAATATGATGAATAGAATAGGCCAACCCGTTATAGAAAGCGAAATAATAAATGATATGGAAAGTGGAAAAGCCTTTGCAAATAAAATAGGATACCCGGTTATAGTTAGACCAGCCTACACTTTAGGAGGAACTGGCGGTGGAATAGCAGATACAGAAGAAGCTTTAGAGGAGATATTAGAATCTGGACTTCAATTAAGTTCTATAGGTCAAGTACTTCTTGAAAAAAGTGTTAAGGGATGGAAGGAAATAGAGTATGAAGTAATGAGAGACAGTTTTGGAAACTGCATTACAGTATGTAACATGGAAAATGTAGATCCAGTAGGCATTCATACAGGAGATAGTATAGTAGTGGCGCCAAGTCAAACACTATCAGATAAAGAATATCAAATGCTTAGATCTGCATCCATAGACATAATAAATTCTGTAGGTATAGAAGGAGGGTGTAATGTACAGCTGGCATTAAATCCACATTCCTTTGAATATGCAGTTATAGAAATAAACCCAAGAGTTAGTCGTTCTTCTGCACTAGCTTCTAAGGCAACTGGTTATCCAATAGCAAAAGTAGCAGCAAAGATAGCATTAGGCTATGGATTAGATGAAATAAAAAATGCAGTTACACAAAAAACTTATGCTTGTTTTGAACCATCCTTAGATTATGTGGTAGTTAAAATACCAAAATGGCCTTTTGATAAATTCCAAGGAGCAGATAGAGAATTAGGCACAAAAATGATGGCTACAGGAGAAATCATGGCCATAGGAAGTAATTTTGAAGCTGCTTTTTTAAAAGGAACTCGTTCTTTAGAAATAGGAAAATATTCTTTAGATCATAAAAAGTTTAGAGAACTCAGCATATCAGAATTAAAGGAAAAGGTTATGTCACCTGACGATGAGAGAATATTTGCTTTAGCAGAAATGCTTAGACGTGAGTATAGAATAGATATGATTGTTCAAATAACAGGTATAGACAAATTCTTTATAGAAAAATTTAAATGGATAGTGGAAGAAGAACAAAGACTAAAACTTAGTAAAATAGATGATTTAGATAAAGAATGGTTTTATAAATTAAAAAGAAAAGGGTTTTCAGATAAAGGTATAGCAGATATGCTTAAAGTAAGCCCGGAGGATGTATATAGACTTAGAAGTATATGGGGTATAAAGCCAGTTTACAAAATGGTAGATACCTGTGGAGGAGAATTTGAAGCACTTTCACCATATTACTACTCTACTTATGATACTTATGATGAAGTAGAAGTCTCAAATAATAAAAAAGTTATAGTTATTGGTTCAGGTCCAATAAGAATAGGGCAAGGTATAGAGTTTGACTATGCTTCGGTACATTGTGTAATGGCCCTTAAAAAGCTAGGAATAGAGACAATAATAGTAAATAATAATCCTGAAACTGTTAGTACAGATTTTAATATATCTGATAAATTATACTTTGAGCCTCTTACAGAAGAAGATGTATTAAATATAATAGAAAAGGAAAAACCTAATGGTGTAATTCTTCAATTTGGAGGACAAACAGCTATTAAACTTGCAGAATTCTTAAAAGAAAAAAATATACCTACTCTTGGAACTACTGCGGATCAGATAGATATGGCAGAGGATAGAGAAAAATTTGATGAACTGCTTGAAAAACTAGAAATAGCTAGGCCAAAAGGAAAGGGAATTTGGAACGTAGAAGAAGGACTAGAAGAAGCTAAAAAACTAGGATTTCCAGTTCTTGTAAGACCTTCTTATGTAATTGGAGGTCAAGGCATGGAGATAACCCATGATGAAAAAGAACTTATATACTATTTATCAAATGCTTTTGAAAAGGATAAGAAAAATCCAATACTTATAGATAAATATTTAATGGGAAGAGAAATAGAAGTAGATGCTATATCAGATGGAGAAGATGTTTTAATACCAGGTATTATGGAACATTTAGAAAGAGCAGGAGTGCATTCTGGAGATAGTATAACTATGTATCCAAGTCAAAATATAAGCTCTGAAATAAAGAAAAAAATACTTCAGTATACTAAAAAACTTGCTTTAGGAATAGGCATAAAAGGAATGATCAATATACAGTTTATAGAGTTTGAAGGAAAACTTTATGTAATAGAAGTTAATCCAAGAGCATCAAGAACTGTACCGTATATAAGCAAAGTAAGCAAAGTGCCTATAGTGGATATAGCAACTAGAGTAATGCTTGGTGAAAAGTTAAAAAATATAGGTTATGGAGTAGATGTTTATAAAGAACCAAATTTTGTAGCTGTAAAAGTTCCTGTATTCTCAACTCAAAAACTTCCTAATGTTGAAGTTTGTTTGGGACCAGAAATGAGGTCTACAGGGGAAGTTTTAGGAGTTGGAAAAACATTAGATGAAGCTTTATATAAAGGTTTTGTAGCAGCTAACATGTTTGCAAAAAAGAAAAAGCTACAGTATTAGCCACTATAAATGATCATGATAAGAAAGAATTTTTAGCCATAGCTAAAGATTTGCATAAACTAGGATTTAAATTTGTAGCAACTAAGAATACTGCAGAACTTTTAAAAGCGGCAGGTGTAAAAGTTAAAGAAGTTAGAAAGCTTTCAGAGGAGCATCCTAATATAATAGATATAATTAAGAATGGAGAAGTTGATTTAGTAATAAATACTCCAACTAAGGGTAATGATTCTAAAAGAGATGGATTCCATATAAGAAGAGCAGCCATTGAGAGAAATATAGGTGTAGTAACAGCACTAGATACTTTTAAAGCTATGGCAGATGTTAAAATCAAAGGTATAAAACATGAAGACTTGGAAGTGTTTGATTTAGCAAAATAAAAAAAGAGTGATGATGGATATAACTGTCATCACTCTTTTTTATGTAAATTTCTTTCTTGTTGAGTTTTCATATATATGAAAATATTACGGATAATTTATATGTATATAAATAAAATCACTGTATTTAGTTTATATATTATATATATATGAAAATATTTTTAGTATAACAAAAACAATAGTAGACTTTTTAACAAAGGTATATTATAATAATATTGTAAACATTAACAATATTATTATAATAGAGAAAATTGCAAATTAATATTTTGTTATTTGACAGATATATAAGAAACGAGGTAAAACTATGACAGAAGATGTAGGTAAAAAAATAAAAGAACTTAGAAATAATAAGAATTTAACATTAAAAGAATTAAGTGTTAAAACAAATTTATCTATTGGATTTTTGTCGCAACTGGAAAGAGGATTAACAGCAATAGCTATAGATTCTTTAAGTAATATTTCAAAAGCTTTAGATGTAAACTTATCATACTTTCTTCAAGGACCAAAGAATAATAAGAAAGCTATACTTCGAAGCTATGAAAAAGAAGTATTTCAAGTTGAGAATAATCAATTCATACATTACCACTTAACTAATGATATAGAAAACAAAAATCTTTTGCCAAGGTTGATAGAAATACTTCCAACTAATAGTAAAGAACCTATGGCTTCATATCCACATGATGGTGAAGAATTTGTTTATGTTTTAGAAGGAATTCTTACATTGCTTATTAACAATGAAAAGCAAGAATTGTTTCCTGGAGACAGTGCTCATTATGATTCAAACATTGATCACAATTGGGCAAATTATACAAATAGAACAGTTAAGTTGCTTACTGTGAACACTCCTAACATTTTTAAAAAGGAAACTAAAGAATAATTTAATTATAAATATTTAACTTTTACATAACAAGTAAGATGAGACACAACTTTTTTTGAGAGGACAATTGTCCTCTGTCCTTTCAATAAAGTAATGCAATATATTAAGGGAGGGGATGGAAGTGAATTCAAATACTATAATAAATATTCAAAAATATTCAGTACATGATGGACCAGGTATTAGAACTACAATTTTTTTCAAAGGATGTCCACTTAAATGTTGGTGGTGTCATAATCCAGAAACTCAAAATAAAAATCATGAAATCATGTTTTTTGAAGAAAGATGTACAGCCTGTGGTGTTTGTGTTAAAAGATGCCCACAAAATGCTATTGAAATTAATGGTAACTATCCAGTTGTAGATGAAAATAAGTGTCTTCTTTGTGGTAAATGTACTGATTTTTGCCCAAACAATGCAAGAGAATATGTTGGTAGAGATGTTACAGTACAGGAACTTATGAAAGAAATAATAAAAGATGAAGTATTTTATGATGAATCTGGTGGAGGTGTTACATTTTCAGGAGGGGAACCATTAATTTATGCAGATTTTTTAAATGAAGTTTTAAAGAAATGTAAAGATAGGGGAATTCATACTACAGTAGATACTAGCGGCTGTGTACCTTGGGAAAGCTTAGAGAAAGTAGCTGATAAAGTAGATTTATTTTTATATGATATTAAGCTAATGAACAATGCGAAGCATATTAAGTATATAGGCGTTGAAAACGTTGACATACTTGAAAACTTAAAAAAGCTTTCAGATAAAGGGTGCAGAATATTTATTAGGATGCCTATTATTGCAGGAGTTAATGATGATAATGAACATATAGATGAAGCTATTAAATTTTTATCACATATAAATACAGATCAAGTTAATTTATTACCATATCATAAAATGGGTATGGATAAATATAGAAGGCTTAAAATGATTTATAAATTATCTGGTATGGAAAAACCATCTGATGAAAGGATGGAAGAAATAGCAGATAAATTCAAAAAATCTGGAATTAAAATTAAGATAGGGGGGTAATCAATATGATGACTGAAAGAGTAAAAAAATTAAGAGAGCAGAGTTTAAATGCTATTCCACGTATTTCTATGGAAAGAGCACAAATTGAAAATGAGGTATACCAAAAATATGAGGGAAAAGTTTCTATTCCAGTGCTTAGATCATTAGTTTTAAAAGAATTAATGAGCAAAAAGAAACTTTGTATTAATGATGGAGAACTAGTAGTTGGAGAAAGGGGAGAAACACCTGCAGCAACTTCAACTTACCCAGAACTGTGCTGCCACACCCTTGAAGATTTTGACATAATGGATGTAAGAGAAAAAATATCTTTTAAAGTAGACAAAGAAGCTAGAAAAATTCAAGAACAAGATATAATTCCATACTGGGAAAAAAGATCCATGAGATATAAAATTTTAAATAGTATGACTGATGAGTGGAAAGATTGTTATGCAGCAGGCTTATTTACAGAGTTTATGGAACAAAGAGGTCCAGGACATACTGCAGGCGATGGTAAAATATACAAAAAGGGATTTTTAGAGTTTAAAAAGGATATTGAAGAAGTTATCTCAAAACTTGATTATTATAATGATGATGAAGCTTTGGATAAGAAAAATCAATTAGAAGCTATGAGCATATCTTGTGATGCAATAATGATTTTAGGTAAACGTTATTCAGAATATGCTAAAGAGCTAGCTGAAAGTGAAGAAAATCCACAGAGAAAAGAAGAATTGCTTGAGATTTCAGAGGTATGTAATAATGTACCAGCTAATGCTCCAAAAACTTTTAGAGAAGCTCTTCAAATGTATTGGTTTGTTCACTTATGTGTTATATCTGAATTAAATCCATGGGATGCATTCAACCCAGGAAGATTAGATCAGCATTTAAACCCATTTTATGAAAAAGAATTAGAAGAAGGAACTTTAACTCGTGAAAAAGCAGAAGAACTAGTACAGTGTTTCTGGGTTAAATTTAATAATCAGCCAGCACCTCCTAAGGTTGGAGTAACTTTAAAAGAAAGCGGAACTTATACAGATTTTGCAAATATTAATGTAGGTGGAGTAAAAATAGATGGATTAGATGGAGTTAATGATGTAAGTTATCTTTTACTTGATGTAATAGATGAAATGAGATTATTACAGCCAAGCTCTAATGTGCAAGTAAGTAAAAAGAGTCCACAAAAATTTGTAAAAAGAGCTTGTGAAATATCACGAAAAGGTTGGGGGCAACCATCAATGTTTAATGCTGATGCTGTAGTTCAAGAGTTGGTTAGAGCAGGTAAAACCATAGAGGATGCTAGATGCGGCGGAACTAGCGGTTGTGTTGAAGCAGGAGCATTTGGTAAAGAAGCTTACATTCTTACAGGATATTTTAATTTGCCAAAAATATTCGAAATAACATTAAATAATGGTATGGATATAATGGCAGGTAAAAAATTAGGTATTGAAACAGGAGATGTTACAACTTTTGAAAGCTACGAACAAGTATTTGATGCCTTTAAGAAACAACTTAAGCATTTTATTGATATAAAGGTTAGAGGAAATAGAGTAATTGAAAAGTTATATGCAACCTTGATGCCAGCACCATTCCTTTCTATAGTAACAGATGATTGTATTTCCAAAGGAAAAGATTATAATGCAGGTGGAGCTAGATATAATACAAGCTACATTCAAGGAGTTGGTATAGGAACTATTACTGACTGCTTAACAGCAATAAAGTATCAAGTATTTGATAAAAAGAATGTAACTATGAAGGAATTAATGGAATCATTAAAGGATAATTTTGAAGGACATGAAGATATTTTAAATTTAGTAAAAAATAAAACTCCAAAGTATGGTAATGATGATGATTATGCAGATGGCATAATGAGAACAATATTTGATGCTTATTATAATGAAGTAAATGGTAGAAAAAATGGAAGAGGTGGAGTTCATAGAATAGATATGCTTCCAACTACATGTCATGTTTATTTTGGTTCAGTTATGGGAGCTAGTGCTAATGGAAGAAAAGCTTATGTGCCAGTTTCAGAAGGTATTTCACCTGAAAAGGGTGCGGATATAAATGGACCTACAGCAGTAGTTAAATCAGCATCTAAAATGGATCACCTTAGAACGGGAGGAACTTTATTAAATCAGAAATTTGATCCAAGTGTAGTACAAGGAGAAGAGGGATTAAATAATCTAGCAAGCCTTGTAAGATCATATTTTACATTGGATGGACATCATATTCAATTTAATATAGTAAGCAGGGAAACTCTTTTAGAAGCTCAAAAAAATCCTGATGAATATAGAGATCTTATTGTTCGTGTTGCTGGATACAGTGATTATTTTAATAATCTTGATAAAGTACTACAGGGAGAAATAATAGAAAGAACAGAACAATCTTTTGATGGATGTGCTGTTTGCTAATTTGCTAATTTAAAATAATTAAGAAGGGAAGTGAGTTTTAGTAAGAAATTGATGTTTATAGTATACTTTCTTACTAAAAATAAATTATGAATAAAGTTATAGGTTTTATAGGCTGTGGAAATATGGGTGGAGCAATGATAGGAGGAATAATTAAAGCAAACTTATTTTCTCCAGAGAATGTAATGGTAGGAGACTTAAATGAAAAAAACTTAGCTGATTGTGCTAAAAAATATGGTGTAAAAACTACTACAGATAATAATGAGGTGGCTAAAGCTGCAGATATTTTAATTTTGTCAGTAAAGCCTAATTTATATCCAGTAGTAATTAAAGGAATAAAAGATCAAGTTAAAGAAAATGTAATAATAGTAACTATTGCAGCAGGAAAAGCTATAAGTGGTACTGAAGAAATGTTTGGAAGAAAATTAAAGGTAGTTAGAGTAATGCCAAATACTCCAGCTCTTGTAGGAGAAGGTATGGCTGCATTAAGCCCAAATGAAATAGTAACGAAAGAAGAAACAGGCGAAATAGTTAGTATTTTTGAAAGTTTTGGTAAAGCAGAAATAGTGCCTGAAAAATTAATGAATGCTGTAACATCAGTTAGTGGTTCATCACCAGCTTATGTATATATGTTTATTGAAGCTATGGCAGATGCTGCAGTTTTAGATGGTATGCCAAGAGCTCAAGCTTATAAATTTGCAGCACAAGCAGTGCTTGGTTCTGCAAAAATGGTTTTAGAAACAGGTATGCATCCTGGAGCACTTAAAGATATGGTTTGTTCTCCAGGTGGAACTACTATAGAAGCAGTATCTGTGCTAGAAGAAAAAGGACTAAGAGCTGCGGTTATGGCTGCTATGAAGAGCTGTACGAAAAAATGTGAAGAAATGTCAAAGTGAATTTTAATACTAGGGATTTTAGGAAAAAATAACAAGTCAAAGATGACTTATGAATAGGAGAAAAAATATGTTTAAAACAAATGAGTATTTTGAAGGAAAAGTAAAGTCTATGGCATTTAACACAGCAGAAGGTCCTGCAACTATAGGGGTTATGGCAATAGGAGAATATGAATTTGGAACTTCAACTAAAGAAATTATGACAGTAACCAGTGGAAGTATGAATATAAAACTTCCAGAAAGTGAAACATGGAAACAATTTAAACAAAATGAAACATTTATAGTGGAAGCAAATAAGAAATTTGGAGTAAAAGTAGAAGAAGAAACAGCATATCTTTGCTTATATAAATAAAGATCAAGGTATTATTAGGTTCAGATGGAGTTTATTTATGACACCGGGCAAATTACTGGTTACTACCAGCAAATATGCCCGTTAAGTACCATTTAAGGCTTAAAACAAGAATATTTGATGAGTTTTTGGGAGGCACTTAAAGTTAGTGCCTCTTTTAATGTTAAAAACCCATTAGTTTTTTAACATTATTACAATTTTCTTTGGATGTAAGCAGTTCTAAAAGTTTAAAAGCTACAGGGAAAGCAGTGGAAGGATTATAGGAAGTTATTATATTTTTATCTATAACAATTGCTTTATCAGGAATAACATTTACTCCAAATTCAGATAATTGTTTTTGTCTTTTACCTAAATTATAGGTGGTAGCATTTCTGCCATTTAGTACTCCACTTTTCCCCATAGGCAGTGCAGCAACACAAATAGATGCTATTATTTTACCAGCCTTGTTAAATTCTCTTATTATATTTAAAAAATCTTCGCTAAAAGCATCTTCATAAAAGCCAGCTTCTTCGAATCCACCTGGTATGGCAAGGGCATCAAATTCATCCACATTAACTTCATTTAAAATCATTTCAGGAATTACTGTGAAGTTCCAGGTGCATTTTAATTTTTCTCTCATTCCTACAGTAACTAAAGTTGTAGTACCATCACCATCAGTTTTATTCCATCCTAGAACATCTGTAAAAACACTGGCTTCTACTGCTTCAAAGCCATTGGCTAGAAGTAACAATACCTTTTTCATATAAAAACATCTCCTTTGTATGATAATTTTCTGTTTATTTTGTGAAGGTCATGAACTAATATGAATAAAGTATAGCATCTTATATACCATCAGTAAAATTGAAATGATTGAAGTAAATCATCGAAATATATGATAATATAGTATTGTAAAATTATATAGTATAAGGAATGATAACAATGGAAATTCGTCAATTACAAACTTTTATAGCTATTGCTGAGTTAGGTGGATTTACAAAAGCAGCAGAATATTTGGGGTATGCTCAATCTACCATAACAGCTCATATTAAAATATTAGAGAATGAACTTGGATTAGTATTATTTGATCGATTAGGTAAAAAAATTGTTTTAACTGATAGTGGTAGAAAATTAGTGCCTAAGGTAAAGCAAATGTTAGAAATTTATGGAGAAATTAAAAACATATCAGAGGATCAGAATTGTATATCTGGAGATTTATTTATAGGAGCTGGCGAATCTTTATCAATATATAGGTTGAGCGAAATTTTGAAGGAATATAAAAGAAGTTTTCCTAAAGTGAACATTATCTTAAAAAATTCAATTTGCAGTGATTTAAGATACAGATTGCACAGCGGTGAAATTGATGTTGTTTTTACTATTGAACCTCCAGTTACAGATAGGGATTTATTAGTTAGGAATTTAAAACATGAACAGATGATGTTTATTTCTCAGCCAGAGGTAAAATTAGATTTTTTACATTCTAATATTAAAAATAATGAATCAAAAGAGCCTATTATATTTAGTGAAAAAGGATGTAGTTTTAGAATGTTTTTTCAGAATTATTTAGAAGAAAAGAAAATTAAATATATAAACCCATTAGAAATTTCCAGCATAGAGGCTACTAAAAAGTGTGTTATGAATGGTCTTGGAATTTCATTTCTACCTTTTTATGCAGTTAAAAGTGAAATGGAGGAAGGAAGTCTTAAAGGATTGGAATTAAAGAAACCTTTTAATAATTTCCAAACACAACTTGTGTATCATAAGAATAAAAAGGTATCACAAGCTATGAGTAAGTTAATAGAAATCACTTTAAAACATTCTTCTAACTGGTGATTGTTTAACCAGCCCATCTACATAGAATTAAACCATTGTATTCACTAATATAGTTTTCATTGCCCATAATCAAAATAAGTCTAGTTTGTTTTATTTTAAATTTATGGTTGCAAAGTAAATGAGTGCAAATGTCATAATTATAAGTGGTACAATCTATGGATATACTTTTATAATTTATGCTGTTGGCATATTTAACACACTGATGAAGAATAGAATCTAAGGCTTCTTTATAGTCAATATCTCCACTTATACAAAGAAGAGTTATCTCAAGGCAATCAGTAGGATTTTCTCTTACACTTTTGCTATGACATAAAGCAAAGCCTTTAGTTTCATTATTATCTTTTAATACAAAGGCAGTTCCAAAACATTTATATTTTATTAAGTAAAGTTGAGAAGATAAATCTAACCCTTTAGATATTTTATTAGAAAGAGTTTTTATATCGCTTTTTAAATTTAAATAGCTTGATTCACTGGAAACATCCACAGCGGTTACTTCATATTTAGGAGAATAGGAATAATTACAAGAAAAGTCAAGCTGCCTTTTCATATTAAGAGAAAGCTTAAGTGGTTTAAATCCCATACTCATGTAAATTCCTACATTGTAGCTGGATTCTGGCATAGTGTAAAGACCAATGTTTTGGACTTTTATATCTTCTTTTAAAAATTTTATTGTATACTGAAGTAATTCTTTACCAATACCGCTACCTTGATACAAAGGGTCAACTCCAAAACTACCAAACCAGCCGAAATTTCCCCAAACATGTATAAAGTTATACCCTACAACTTTATTGTGGAGTTCATATACAATACTAGCATTGTTGCTTTTTTCTATATAAGCTTTGATTCCATCAACTCTTCTTTGAGCATCAGCGTTAAAACATATCTTGTCTATTCTTTGAACTTCAGGAATGTGGTCAAAAGTCATTTTTTTAATCATAATAAATCTGCTCCTTTTTCTATTTGCTTATAAAACATTTAAATCTTTCATCATATTTTGTAGGTGAAAATTCAAGTATTTCATACTCAGCAATTTTTCTAGAGTGAAAAGGATCTTCGTTAATAATTTCATTTACTTCATTAATACTTTGAGCATTACACAATATAATCCCACCAGTTCTTGGATTTTGTCTTCCAGAACATATGAATTTTTTTAGAGAATAGTATTTTTCTAAATAACTTATATGAGAATTTAATGCTTTTTCAACTTCTTCAATAGGTTTTATGTATTTTAAAACTAAAATGTACATATTTTATTTCCTCCGCAGCAGCAGGTGCTGTATAATTTATTTTCAATTATATATTCATTTTTACCAAATTTCGTAATGCACTATTTCTTCAAGGCTTTTTCTTGGACGAGGCTTTGGTTCTTCATTGGCATAGCCAATAGTAAGAATACTAACTACATATTTATTAGAAGGTATAGTTAGGATGGGTCTAATTGCTTCTTGAGTAAACCAGGCAACCCAGCAAGCACCTAAACCTAAATTGCTGGCTGCAAGTACTAGATGCTCTATGGAAATTGAAGTATCTCTGATTATTTGTTTAACTTCTTCCTCAGGACTATTTTCATCTAAATACATATCATGACTTTCTTTTATTCTAGAACTTATATCTGCAACACATACAATAAAAACTGGAGCAGATATCATCCATTTCTGATTATGAGATGCTTCCGCTAATTTTTTTCTAGTGTGTTCAGATTTTACTACTATAAAATGCCAAGGCTGAGTATTGCTGCCAGAGGGCGAAAGCCTTGCATTTTCTAGCAGTTCAGTAATTTTTTCCTGTTCCACAGGTTTATCTAGGTACTTTCTTATGCTTCTACGCATTTTAACTTCATCAATCATAACTTATTTCTCCTTGTATATATCTATTAAGAAATTTGTTCTTACATAATATTTAATGTGGTACAATTAAAGTGTAAAGTATAATTAAATATAATACAATAAGTGAAAATAAGGATTGTACTGGTACAAATACGTGAAGAGGTGTGCGGATGAGTAAATACAATGATATTGTATCTTATATAATAAATGAAGTAGAAAATAAAAACTTAAAATATAAACACAAACTGCCTACAGTAAGAGTATTGTCTGAAAAATTTGGTTGCAGTAAAGCAACAGTGGTAAGAGCTTATAATGAATTGGAAAAGGAACATATAGTATATTCAATACCACAAAGTGGATATTATTTAGTAGAAAGTAAAAATGAACTGAATAAAAGTTCAAACAGTGATATAATAAATTTTTCTTCAGCAGCTCCAGATGAAGGTATACTGCCTTATGAAGAATTTCAACATTGTTTAAATAGAGCAATAGATATATACAAACAAACTCTTTTTAATTATTCAGATGCTAAAGGACTTCTCAGTTTAATAAATGTACTGGAAAAATATTTTCAGGAGTATCAGATATTTTGCAGCCTAGATAATATTTTTATAACTTCGGGGTCGCAGCAAGCAATAAGTATTTTGTGTAACATGCCATTTCCAAATGGAAAAAATAACGTGCTTGTGGAGCAGCCTACTTACAATGGAACTTTAAAATCACTGGAATTTAGTAATGCTTCAGTAATTGGAATTGAAAGAAATTTTCAAGGTATAGATTTGGATGAACTGGAAAGAAAGTTTGCAAATTGTAATGTAAAGTGTTTTTATACTATTCCAAGATTTCATAATCCATTAGGAACAAGTTATTCTAATGAAGAAAAAAAACAAATTTTAAAATTGGCACAAAAATATGATGTGTATATAATAGAAGATGATTATCTTGCGGATTTGGAGATTAAGAGTAATTATTATTCTATGTACTATGAGGATGTTTCATCAAGAGTTATATATTTAAAAAGTTTTTCGAAAATATTATTACCAGGTCTTAGAATTGCAGCAGTAATAATGCCTAAAATTTTGACAAATATATTTATGGAATATAAAAAATGGTCAGATTTAAGTACTTCAGTATTATCTCAAGGAGCTTTGGAAATTTACATAAAAAGTGGTATGTTTAAAGTACATGGAAAAAAGATTAAAAAAACATATTCTGAAAGAATGAATTTATTAAAAAAGGAATTATCGCTTTTAGATAAATCCTATGCAAAATATCATGTACCTGATATAGGTTTTTTTGGCTGTATTGAGCTCTTGAAAAATACAAATGCCAGTAGTATTATTAAAAAACTTAATCAAAGAAACGTATATTTAGAAGATACTAAAAAAAATTATTTAAAGAATTATTTTAATAACAATATTTTAAAAATAAGTATAGCTAGAGCTAATCTAGAAAATATAAAATATGGAATTCCAATTATTTTAGATGAAATATCTAAGGCTAAAGAAGAAAAAAATTTTAATAATGATTTTTTTAATATTTAAAATAAGTAAAATCAATTAGTGTACAAGCAAGTACACTAAATATTTCAAGGAGGATAATTTATGTTTTATGAAATTATTAGAAAAAAGGATCACAAAACCAGTGAATGGTCAGGAGGTACAACAACTCAGCTTTTGATTTATCCTAGAGAAGCTGTATACAGTGAAAGAAACTTTAAATGGAGGTTAAGCTCTGCAAAAGTTCAAATAGAGGAATCCACATTTACACATTTACCAGGAATATCTAGAATAATAATGATTATAGAAGGAGAACTTCGCCTTAAACATGAAGAACACCATAGTACTGTATTAAAGAAGTTTCAGCAGGATAGCTTTAATGGAGAATGGAATACTAAAAGTTATGGAAAAGTAACAGATTTTAATTTAATGATGGCTGAAGGATGTAAAGGAAAGGTACAGACTATTATAATTAATAAAGAAGAATGCAAGGAAGTGCTACTAGATAATTTACAAAGTGAAAATTACTCTGAAATAGAAGAAGTATTTTACTGTGTAAATGGAGAAGTAGAGGTTTATGAAAATAAGGGAAAAAGTTTTAAATTAAGTGAAGGCGATTTATTATCAGTAACAAAGACTCAAGAGGAAACACAAAAAATGCTTAAATTTAGCAGTATAGGGGAGAAGGAAAGTCAAATAATAAGGACAACCATATATTATTAACATGTGCATTTAATGAATGAGTAGCAATTTTAAAACAATTGCTACTCATTTTTTATGTCCATTATGTATTAAGTAGGTTTTTATGAATAGAAATATAGTATAAGATAAATTTTTTAAATTAAAGAAGGTGAAAAGAAAAATGCAGATTAGTTGTATAATTCCTACAATAGATACTATACTTTTCATAAATTAAGTGATATTAATCTGTGGAATGAAATTATATTATTTTACTGCTTATATATGAGGCGATTCATGTTTTATTATAATTATAAATTTGAAAAATATGCATTTAAAGAATTAATTGTAAATAGGAAACAAGTAAAAAAATTTGAGGTATTTTAATAGTAATTATATTTAGTTAAATTATTTGTTGGAGGATGGAATAATTGAAAGTAATATTACATGTTATACAAGGTGGAAGAGGTGGAAACTTAGAATATTTGAAACTAATTATTCCTAGATTTAGTGGGTTAGGCTATAAAAGCATAGTTATATGTCATGGTCAAATATACAATGAACTTGAAAAGTTAGGATATTATGTTTTTAAAGTGGAAATGAATAGAAGTATATCACCAATTAATGACTTAAAAGCATTAATTAAAATTTTTAGTTTTATGAGAAAAAACAATATTGACATAGTTTATACACATAGTGAAAAAGCAGGAGTATTAGGGAGAATAGCTGCTAAAATCAATAGGTTACCTTGTATATATAATCCACATGGATGGTCTTTTAATATGGCAGTTAACAAGGTGAAAAAACACATCTATAAAATAATAGAAAGAACATGTGCTCTTTTTACCACTAAAATAATAGTAATATCAAATTCAGAATATAAAGATGCAATAAATAATAAGATTTGTTCACAGAAAAAACTTAAATTAATAAACAATGGAATAAACTTACATGAACATAGAAATATAAATAACAAAAATCAGTTGTTAAAAAAATTAAATATAAGTTTAGAAGTTAAAATAATAGGATTAGTTTCTAGGTTAACAGATGTAAAGGCTCCTATTACTTTTGTTTACGTAGCAGATGAAATTCTGAAAAAAAGAAAGGATTGCTTTTTTATTGTTGTTGGCGATGGAGAGAAGAAGGATGAGATGATAGATTTGTGCAATAAACCATCTATTAATAAATATTTTAAGTTTACAGGTTGGAGTGAAAATCCTAAGAAGTTTATATCATTATTTGATGTGGGTGTGTTAACTTCAAAAAAAGAAGGTTTTGGATTAGTATTATTAGAGTATATGGTTTGTGGGAAACCTATAGTTGCAAGTAATGTTGGAGGAATTCCATATGTGGTAAGAAACAATATAGATGGTTTTTTATGTGAAGCTGACGATATAGAAATGTTTTCAAAAAAGATTCAAAGCTTACTAAATGATGAAGTATTATATGGAAATATTAAAAAAAATGTTTTAAGGCGAGTAAAAATTTTTGATATTTCAATTTCAGTAAAAGAACATGTAAAGCTTTTGAAAGCATTATTAAATATAAAAATAGTAGATAGAATTTTTATATGTTGCATCCAGTTTATGAAGCTAGAACTACAATCCTTATAGGGAAAAATGATGAATATAAATATGATGACGTAATGATGATCAGAACTTGATAAAAACCTATGCAGAAATTGCAAACTCAGATGATGTTAATATAATCATCTCTGTTAGTATTTCTTGCTTATCCTCTGAAATAACTCCAGAACACACTTCATTTATTACATTATATATTCTTTTGCTTGCTTTTTTAGCTAATATCTTAGCTAAATTATTTGCACCACTAATGGACCAACTCATTTTTCTCCCTTTCATTCTTTGAGCTAGTATATCGTAGATATTATGCTCCATCTCCATTTAAAATTCTCGTTTCTATCTATTGAAAATGAGCGACATAAAAAAAGCATCCTTGAATTTGTTTGGAGATTTATAAAAGAATCTAAGTTTTTGATAAGTGCTGATGGATGTATAAAAATTTATAAAGATGAAGGTTTGTATGGAATTGATATGTTAATAGAAAATGGTTATGAAGTTTGCATTATAGATAATTTAGTTCATGGAAAAAAATCAAACATTAATTCTAAAGCTAAGTTTTATAAAATAGATATAAGGAGTAAAAGAATATTAAATATTTTAAAAAATGAAAAACCTGAATATATCATACACAATGCTGCTCAAATCAGTGTGCAAAAATCATTGATGGAGTGTGGTATCTTATAACGGATTTAGAAGCAACCTCTAAACAGTTAAATGAATATATGGTAAAATAATATTAGGTACTATAAGTTTTAACTAAAAGTAAATTCTATAAATATCTTTTAATTACCTTGCAATAGGATTTACCATAACTTAATTGTACCTAAGGTATCTAGAAAAAAGATACCTAAAACTAAATAGGATAAAAGGGGTGGCATTAATGTTTTCAGAAAAAGTAGTTGATAATTTATCAAAATCCTCATGGATAAGGGCAATGTTTGAGGAAGGTGGGAAACTTCGTAAAATTTATGGGGCGGACAAAGTTTTTGATTTTTCAATAGGAAATCCAGATCCAGAACCTCCTGAAATTACAAAGGATACATTGAAAAAGTTGGTTTTGGAAGACAAACCCACAATGCATGGTTACATGCCCAATGCGGGATATCCAGATGTAAGAGAAAAGGTAGCATTTCAGGTTTCGAAAGAAACTAATGTTCCATTAACTATGAAAAACATTGTTATGACCTGTGGAGCAGGTGCTGCATTAAATGTAGTTTTAAAAGCTATACTTAATCCTGGGGAAGAAGTTATTGTATTTGCACCTTTCTTTGTAGAATATCTTAGTTATATTGATAATAACAGTGGTAAAGGCGTCATAGTAAAAAGCAACAAAGATACATTTGAACCAGATCTTAATGCTTTGGAAGCTAGCATAACTCCAAAAACTAAGGCAGTTATTGTAAATACACCTAACAATCCTACAGGAGTTGTATATAGTGAAAACATTCTTAAAAATATGGCTGAAGTGTTAAAGAGAAAAGAAAAAGAATTTAACACTACTATATTTGTTATTTCAGATGAACCATATAGAAAAATTGTTTATGATAATATTAAACTTCCAAGTGCACTAAAAATATTTGAGAACTCAATAATGGTAGATTCTTTTAGTAAATCTTTGTCACTGCCAGGAGAGAGAATTGGTTATGTTGCAGTGAGTCCTTATATTAAAGAGGTAGACTTATTAATAGATGCAATTGTTTACTGTAACCGTGTTTTAGGCTTTGTAAATGCACCTGCACTTTTTCAAAAGGTAATTGCAGAATCCTTAGATACATCAGTGGATGTTAACATTTATAAGGAAAGAAGAGACTTACTCTATAATAGTCTTATAAAAATGGGTTATTCTTGTATTAAGCCACAAGGTGCTTTTTACTTATTCCCAAAAGCTTTTATTGAAGATGATATAGAATTTAAAAACAGAGCATTAAAGTATAATTTACTTTTAGTTCCTGGATCAGGATTTTATTGCCCGGGATATTTTAGAATTTCATATTGTGTAAGTCTTAAAACTATAGAAAATTCACTGCCTGCTTTTGAAGCATTGGCAAAGGAATTCATTAAATAAGAAGTTAAGTTAATGAAAAACAAATAATATAATCAAATATAAAAGCTATGAAATTAAGACTTTAAACTTAAATTTCATAGCTTTTATACTTGATTAAGCTTTATAATTAAACTTTTGAGATGGTTCTCATTTAATTATTGTAATAAGGTTAAATTATATATTAGAAAATTGCTATATGCATGTAAATTTGATATTATAATATTTAAATTTATAGGCCAAAGGAGTATTAAAATGAGTGTTGAAATGAAACGAAAAAGAATTGACGTTGCTATAGGTAGTGAAAAAGCAGAGTTAGTAATTAAAAATGCAAGTATAATAAATGTATTTACTAAAGAAATTATTCAAGGAGATATTGCCATTTGTAATGATCAAATTGTAGGTATATGTAGTTATAGTGGAATTACCGAAATTGATGCTAAAGGTAAGTTTGTATGTCCAGGTCTTATTGATAGTCATCTCCACATTGAATCTACTATGGTTACCCCTCCAGAGTTCGCTAAAGCGGTTATTCCACATGGGACTACCACAATTATTGCAGATCCTCATGAAATTGCAAATGTATGTGGAATTAATGGAATACATTTTATGTTGAATCAATCAAAATTATTACCTTTAAATATATATTTTATGTTACCTTCCTGTGTACCCTGCACACCTTTTGAAAACAATGGAGCTGACTTAACTGCAGAGGTTATGGAACCTATTGTATCTAATGACAGGATACTAGGACTGGGAGAAGTTATGGATTATCCATCTGTAATTAACGGTAATGAAGAAATGTTGAAAAAAATAAATTTATTTGATCATAAAATTATTGATGGTCATTCGCCAAATTTAATAGGAAAAGAACTTAATGCTTATCGTGCTGCTGGTATCATGACAGATCATGAATGTTCCAATATAGAGGAAGCGTTAGAACGCCTTAGACTTGGTATGTATGTGCAAATAAGAGAAGGATCAGCAGCTAAAAATTTAGAAAGTATTGTAAAGGGTATTTTACAAAAAGGGATTGGATTTAGTAGGTGTATATTTTGTACAGATGATAAACATTTAGAGGATATAAGAAAAGAAGGTCATATAAGCAATAATATTAAGAAAGCTATATCTTTTGGGGTTGATCCAATTGAAGCAATATGTATGGCCACAATTAATGCAGCACAGTGTTATAGATTAAAACGACTTGGTGCTGTGGCCCCTGGATATTCAGCAGATTTAATAATATTAAATGATCTTCAACAATTTAATGTAGATAAAGTAATATATCGTGGTGGAGTAGTATATGAGAAAGGAAAACTATGTACAGATATTTCTACTAAAATAGAAGATAGAAATGTTTTTAATACAGTTAGAATTGACAGCATAGATGTTGAAGATTTAAAAATAAATTTAAAAGATAATGTTACTACAGTTATAAAAGTTTTGGACAATGAGCTTTTAACTAAAAAAGAAACTTTAAAGGTTTCAGTTGTAAATGGAGCATTTAAAGCTGATGAACATTTTTCAAAGGTTGCAGTTATAGAGAGGCACAAAGCAACAAAAAATATAGGACTTGGCATAGTAAGCAATTTTAATATAAAAAATGGAGCCATTGCAAGTACTGTTGCACATGATTCGCATAATCTTATTGTTATAGGAGATAATGACAGTGATATGCTTATGGCTATAGAAGAATTGAAAAGAGTGAATGGTGGATACACAGTAGTAAGTAATGGAAAGATAATGGGTACTTTGGAACTTCCTATTGCAGGTATTATGAGTGACAAAACTGCGGAATATGTAGAAAATACTTTAGAAAAAATGATTGATGAAGCTTTCAAGCTGGGTATTAATAAAAAAGCTGATCCATTTATTACATTATCTTTTCTTGCACTTCCTGTTATTCCGGAAATAAGAATAACAGACAAAGGCTTATTTGATGTTACGCAATTTAAATTCATATAAGGTAAAGTCCAGTTATATTAAGGGTCTGTAGGAGTTTGAATTCTAACTTATAAATAAAGATTTAAGTTTCATATTTCGCATACGTCAAAGATTTGACGTGTGGGAAAACAAGCCACAACCTGATACAATAAACCCAGTAGCTAGTTAAAAGTAACTTTCTACTGGGTTTTATAATTAAATATTCTTTTGTTAGTTCTTTATCATTTCAAAGGTATTTTCAATTCTTTAGGTAATTATAAAATCACCAAAGTATTTTAGATTTGTATTTGAGAGTGGGATTGAAATGGAAGTGGAGGTATAGAAAAATTAAAATATTTAACTGGTAGATGTAAGGAAAAGATGCGTTATTGGTAGAGAGTATAGAAGTTATTGAATCAACCCATTTTGTTTTTGTATTAAGGAATGGAATAAAAATTGAAGAAAATATTTAGAAGTAAAATAGTTTTTGGCAAAAATAAAGTTACTGATATTTTTATATGTAAATATAATATTAAGTAGCATTTTTTGCAATTTTATTATAAAATTAAATAGGGAAAAATATGAAAAAATGTATTATATATTATTATTTAGAATACTATGGGGGGATTTTCGTGATATGTAAAATTGATTACAATGCATATAAACACAAATCATTTATAGTAACTAGTAATGAAAAAGTTATAGATATAGGGGATGCTTTTTTAGAATTGACTGGTTATACTAAATACGATATTTTGTATAAAAATATATCTGATGTTTTTAGTGGACTATTGAGAATAAACATTGATATATATGATACAGACATTAGGACTAGAGATAAGGAAGGGTTCATTTTTACAAAATCATTTGAAGCAAGAGAGATTTTCCTATCTATAGTAAAAATAAGTAGTATAAATGAAAAAATCTATTATATTGTGGAAAAACCTAATTCAAGGTTTGAAGATAAATTCCCATATGTTGAGCAGATTTCTTTAGATAATAAATCTGGTATATGTATATATTCAAAAGATTTAGTTTTATTAAAAGCTAACCAGACCTTTTTAAGTAATTTTGATGAACCTTTTAATATGAAAGAAAATAGTATTGGTCTAAAGCTAAATATGATCATTGAAGGTTTTAAAGGCAGTTATTTTGAAGAAAAACTGCAGGATATTGTTAATACAGGAGAAGTGTATCACATTTCAGAACACGAATATAATAAATCAAAAACTTGTAAATCTTATTGGAAATCTTCAATTATACCTATTTCAGAAAATGGAAAGGTAAAATATTTAATTCAAAATACTACAAATATTACAGAAAATGTAATCAATAGAAAGCGTATTGAAGAACAAAATAGATTAATAAAAGAAAAAAAAGAACAATTAGAAGCTATAATTGAAAATATGTCTGATGCTGTATTAATATTTGATAGTAAGGGCAAATACACTACTTTTAACAAAAACGCAAGAGAAGCTCATCTCCCTATCTTTAATAATCTTATTTGTGTTGGAGATAAACTTATACAAACTGAATATTATGATAGTAATGGACATTTAATTTCAGCAGAGGATATTCCGTCTCGAAGAGTGATGAGAGGAGAAAAATTATTAGGCTATAGAATGAGTATAAAATTTGATAAGATTACTATTTATAAAGAAGTAAATGGAATTCCAATTTATAATAAACAAGGCCATTTTATAGCAGGAGTGCTTTGTTTACGAGATGTTACTGAAAAAGTAAAAATGAAAAATGAATTAAAGGAAAGCGAATCAAAATACAAGAATTTATTTAATAATATGAGTCTTGGACATTCATATTATAAAATAATCACAGATGAATCTGGAAAACCTACCGACTATATAGTAACTGAAACTAACCCTTCATATGAAAAAATTACAGGAATTAATTGTGCTGAACTTATTGGAAAAAAAGCTACTGAAGCGTTTCCCAATATTAAAAATTCAACTGTTGATTGGATTGGTTTATTTGGTAAAGTTGCACTAACAGGTAAAACAGTATCTATGGAAATTTATTCAGATATAATGAATAGATGGTATAATGTCAACTATTACTGTCCTAAAAAGGGATATACAGCTGCTATATTTTCAGATATAACTTTAATAAAAGAAAATGAAAAAGATTTAGAAAGAACCAAAAAAAGATTGATTGAAGCTCATGAATTGGCACATCTTGGAGATTGGGAATTTGATGTGATAAAAAACAAGATTTACTGGTCAGATGAAATATACCGGATATACGGACTTGAACCACAATCCTCTGTTCCCGATAATAAAGTTCCTTATAAATATGTACATCCTGATGATTTAGAATATTTTAAACAGGCAGAATTAGAGTTATTGGCCGGCACTCTAGATAATATGGAGTATAGATATGTTGGTGCTGGTAACAAAACTGGTTGGATTAGTGTAAAAGCTATGAAATTTCTTAACAAGGAAGGCAAACTGATTTTTTTGAGAGGGTCAGTGCAAGACATCACAGAGAGAAAGCTTCTAGAGCAAGAATTAACAAAAGCCAAGGACGAGGCTGTAGAATCAAATCTCATGAAAAGTGAATATATAGCTAACATGTCTCATGAACTTAGGACACCAATAAATATAATGCTAGGTGCAATACAGTTGTTTGAGTTATATATAAATGAAGATATAGTTTTTGACAGAGGAAAAATAGTAAAACATATTGCACCAATGAAACAAAACTGTTTAAGGATTTTAAGATTAGTAAACAATTTAATAGATACAACTAAAATTGATGCAGGATTCATGCAAATGGAATTAAAAAACCATAATATAGTTAGCATCGTTGAAGAAATAACATTATCAATTTCAGAGTTTGTTAAACTTAAAAATATTGAGCTTATATTTGATTGTGATTTTGAAGAAATGATAATAGCTTGTGACTTTGATATGATTGAAAGAGTAATTCTTAACCTTCTTTCAAATGCAGTTAAATTTACAAAAGTCAATGGTTATATTCATGTAAATGTAACTAGGAATGAAAAAAAAATTATCATATCCATTAAAGATAATGGAATCGGGATACCTCAAAATAAGATCGATATGATATTTGAACGTTATAAACAGGTTAATAAATCATTTACAAAAGAACAAGAAGGTAGTGGTATAGGTTTATCTTTATCAAAATCCCTTGTAGAAATGCAAGGAGGTACTATTATTGCAAAAAGTATATTGGGTAAAGGGAGTGAATTTATAATAGAATTACCATATAAAAAGAGTAACTTTGAATCTGAAAAAGAGAGCTATGTGGAAAATAACCATAATTTTATCGAAAAAATGAATGTTGAATTTTCAGATATATATAAGTAAGTATATGTTATTATAGCTCTTTTAAGCTCAAGGCACCCTAAAAACATGAGAATTGATATACCAAAATGTAAGATTAATTGAAAAGATAGATGAGTTATACAATGCAACTATAGATGAAAGTAGAAAAATAAAAAATACGGGTTAAATCAAGTGCAATTGATTCAACCCGTATTTTTTATTTATATAACATAGTTCAAAACACAGATATAATGACTGAAACTACCTAACAGTACAAATATGTGGAATATCTCATGAAATCCTAATAATTTTAAATTCAATTTTGGCCATTTTGCAGCATATATAATACCTCCGACAGTATAGAATATGCCTCCAATTAATAACCATGCCACGCCGCTTATTGAAAGAACTTTTGAAATAGGTGAGATAACAAAAATTGCTAGCCATCCCATACCTATATAAAAAGAAGTTGATATCCAGCGAGGAAGGTTAAACCATATCATCTTAAACAATATACCAGTTACAGCCATTGTCCATACAGTAATAAACAAAACCCACCTTAAAGTACCAGTTAAAGCTATTAAGCATATAGGTGTATAGGTTCCTGCAATAAGTATAAATATCATAGAATGATCTAATCTTCTCAAAAATTTAATTACCTTTTCAGAAGAATTTACTAAGTGATAAACAGAGCTTGCTGTATACAAGAAAATTAAGCTTAAGCCAAATATAATAACTCCTGTAAGTTTTAGGCTGCTTATAGATGGTGAAAACACAACTTTTAGTATAAGCAAGACTAATCCTATAAGTGATACAGCGGCTCCAAATACATGTGTAAAACCGTTAACCGGTTCTCTAAAAATTTTTTTCATAAATCTACCTCCATATAATAATATTTTAAATATTCATTCTATAATTATCTTTCATAAGATACTGATGCTTATGGAATCGTTATACTCTTTTAATTAAGGAGCTCCTTTTTCTATTGAATGAGGAGTACTTACAGAGTATGCGACTTGATGTTTAAAAGGAAGATAACCATAGTTAATTCTAATACAAACTGAATATGTAGTGTTATTTATTATGTGCTAATATATATATTATATAACTAATATACAAAATTTCAATTTGCAAGATTGGTGAATTGTGAAAAAATTAGCTGTTTATCAATAAGTTTCTTAAAAATGCTACATAATACTTATAAATACGAATATTGCACAATATAGTTTTAAAAACTACGTGATGCACTTGCAATATTAAAACAGGAACTATTAAATGAATGTTTTTAAGCATTTAGAAAAAAATCCTTTTACTTGTATGTATAAAGTTTCAGAGACAAAATGGTAATAAACGTGAAAAAATAAAATTAATTTTTAAATTGTGAATATAAAAAGTTTTGTTTTGCTAAATTCATATATTTCAGCAGCTAAATTAAGTAAACAACTAGTTGTTCACAGATGGTAAAATCAGAATAAAAGTATAAATATGCATAAAAATAAAAAAAGTAGTTGACGAAACCATTATAATTTGTTAAACTCCTAAGTATACTAAATGTGATTGAAAAGCGAATATATATAAACAGTGTGATATAGAGGCCGCGATTGTTATGAGTACTGTAAATTTTATTTAATAAATATGCAGAAAAGGATCACTCGCCGAAGTACACAACCTTTTAGGTTTCTGTACTGGGACCATACTGAAAAAGTATGGTACTGTCTTTAGAAAATTGCCCAATTTTCTAAAGGAGTGCTTATCACGTTGGGGCAAAAGGTTTTGTTATTATACATATAACAGTTATGAGTGCCTTTTGCTCATGACTGTTTTTTTAATATATAAAAAAGTATGAAAATTCAATATAAACAATGTGATATAGAGGTTGCGGTTGTCATAAGTAATGTATATTTAATTTGCAAGAAAGGGTCATCCGCCGAAATATGTAAACTTTCAAGTTTATCAGATAGGTATAAAAATTCTATCTGATGATAAGGATTTTGTTTATGTGTTGGGACTATACTGAATAAGTATAGTACTGTCTTTAGAAAATTGCCCGATTTTCTAAAAAAGTGCTTATCATATTGGGGCAAAAGGTTTTGTTATTTTATATAACAGCTGAGGGTGCCTTTTGCTCACAGCTGTTTTTGTTTTACAAAAAATGAAAATATTGAGAATAAATTAACTGTACTTTAGTATTTTAAGCTAAATTCTAAAGCTTAAGTAAATTAAATATATATAGAAATTTTGATGAAAAGAGGAAAATAAAATGAAATTATTTGGAACTATGAAAGCAAATGAAAAAGGACATTTAGAAATAGGAAAATGTGATACTACTGAACTAGCAAAAGAATTTGGAACTCCTCTATATGTAGTAGATGAAGATTTGGTTAGAAGTACTTGCAGAGAGTTTAAAGAAAATTTTGAAATAGAAAGTATCAATACTGAAGTAATATATGCATCTAAAGCATTTTTAAATTTAGCCATCTGTAAAGTTATTTGTGAAGAAGGATTATCTTTAGATGTGGTATCTGGTGGAGAACTTTATACAGCTTTAAAAATGAATTTTCCTGTAAATAAAATTTACATGCATGGTAATAATAAAACAGAAGATGAATTAACTATGGCTATTGAAGCTGGAATAGGAACAATAGTAGTAGATAATAGAGAAGAGTTAGAACTACTGGAATATTTATGCAATGATTTAGATAAAAAGATTGATGTGTTATTAAGAGTAAATCCAGGTATAGAAGCGCATACTCATGAGTATATTCAAACTTCAAAAAATGATTCAAAGTTTGGAGAGTCTATATTTGATGAAAATATTAATGAAATCATAGGCAGATTTCAAAGAAGCAAAAGGGTAAATTTAAAGGGATTCCATTGTCATATTGGTTCTCAAATTTTCGAAGAAAAATCATTTTACTTAGAAGTTTCAGCTATGGTAAAATTCTTAGCAAGAATAAAGAATCAATGTGGATTTAATACCCAGGAATTAAATTTAGGAGGAGGCTTTGGAGTATATTACTCTGAAGGAGATAAACCTGTTAATTTAAAGAATTGCCTCAAAAACATGCTTTTAACCCTTAAAGATGAAGCTGAAAAATTAGATTTAGATATTAAAAAAGTTATGATAGAACCAGGAAGATCAATAATTGCCAATGCAGGTACTACTCTGTATAAAGCAGGAGGAACTAAAAAAACGTACGGTGGTAAACAGTATGTGTTCATAGATGGAGGTATGGCAGATAATCCAAGAACAGCACTATATGATGCAAAATATGAAGCTGTAGTTGCAAATAAAGTTAATTTTGAAAATAAAGAAGTATATACTGTTGGAGGAAAATGCTGTGAATCTGGAGATGTAATTATAAAAGAAATTGAACTCCCAAAGGTTGAAAGAGAAGACATTCTAGCAGTATTAAGTACTGGAGCATATAATTATAGCATGTCTAGTAATTACAATAGAATACCTAAGCCAGCAGTGGTATTTGTTAAAGATGGTGAAGCCAAACTGGCAGTAAAAAGAGAAACCTATGAAGATATCATTAGAAACGACATATTGTTTTAATAAAGGAGGTAATTAAAATGGCTACAATAGTACAAAAATATGGAGGAACATCTGTAGGATCTATAGATAAAATAAAGGCTGTTGCAAAAAAGGTAATAGAAAGAAAAAAAGCAGGAAATGACATTGTAGTGGTGGTTTCTGCCATGGGAAAAACTACAGATAAACTTATAGATATGGCAAAACAAATTTCTGAGAATCCCAACAAAAGAGAAATGGACATGCTTATATCTACTGGGGAGCAGGTAACAATTTCATTATTATCTATGGCATTCCATGAAGCTGGATGTGATTCAGTATCATTAACAGGCTTCCAAGCTGGAATAAAGACAGAAGGCACACATACTAAAAATCGTATTGCTGACATAGATATTGAAAATGTAAAAAGTCATTTAGATGGTGGAAGAATAGTTGTAGTAGCTGGTTTTCAAGGTATAAATGAAAGTGGAGATATAACAACTTTAGGAAGAGGCGGTTCAGATACTACGGCTGTTGCACTAGCTGCAAAACTTAATTGTACCTGTGAAATATATACTGATGTGGATGGAATATATGGTGTTGATCCTAGAATTTGGCCTAGTGCAAAAAAATTGGATAATATAAGCTATGAAGAAATGATGGAAATGGCAAGTTTAGGGGCTGGTGTTATGGAAACAAGAGCAGTTGAAATAGGCTGCAAATATAAAATTCCTATTTATGTAGCATCAACTCATGGAGATAAAAAAGGAACTTATATAAAGGAGTATGATAAAACTATGGAAGAAAAAGTAATAACAGGACTTTCAATTAGTGATGATGTTCTTATGGTTACAGTTAATAATGTGCCATATAATTCTAAAAATATATCAATAATATTTAATAAATTAGCTAAACACAATGTAAACATTGATATGATAAGTCAAACAGCACCATTTAATGGATATATAAATGTTTCTTTTACAACATCAAAAGAAGATATAAATACTATCAATGAAGTTGATAAAGAATTAAAGGCTCTAGTACAAGGTATTAAAGTATCTAAAGAGTTAAACATTACAAAATTATCTGTGGTAGGAATAGGAATGATGAAGCAATCTGGAGTTGCTGCTGATATATTCAATATATTCGCAGAAAATGACATTGAATTTAAGCAAGTAACTACTTCAGAAATAAGTATATCCTACACTTTAGATTCAAAAGATAAGCAAAAAGCAGTAACAGTTTTAGCTGGTAAGCTAAACTTATAAAAGTGAAAAAATTGAGAGTTGAAAATTGAAAGTTAAATGAAATCTTTAACTCTCAACTATCCACTTTCAATTCTCAACTAAAAAAATTATGAGGTGATTGAAATGAAAAAAGCAAATATTGCTATTGTTGGAGCAACTGGAATGGTTGGAAGAACATTTTTAAAAGTATTAGATGAAAGGGATTTTCCTATTGATAATTTATATCTTTTTTCATCAAAAAAATCTGCAGGAAGTAAAGTACAATTTAGAGATAAGGAATACATAGTTGAAGAATTAAATGAGGATTCATTTAAAAGAGATATAGATATTGCATTATTTTCGGCTGGAGGAAATATTAGTAAAAAGTTTGCTCCTATAGCAAAAGAAAATGGAGTAATTGTTGTAGATAATAGTAGTGCATGGAGAATGGATAAGGATATTCCTTTGGTTGTACCAGAAGTAAATCCAGAAGATGTAAACTGGAATACTGGAATTATAGCAAATCCTAATTGTTCTACTATACAATCTGTAGTACCTCTTAAAGTATTACATGATGCATTTAAAATTAAAAGAATAATTTATTCTACTTATCAAGCGGTTTCTGGATCAGGGGTTGGTGGAATAATGGACTTAGAAAATGGTATAAAGGGTGAAGCTCCTAATAAATATCCCTATCAAATAGCTTACAATTGTCTTCCTCATATTGATGATTTCTTAGATAATGGATATACAAAAGAAGAAATCAAAATGATAGAAGAAACTAAAAAAATATTAAATGATTATGATTTAAAAATAACAGCAACTACAGTTAGGGTTCCAGTAAGATATGGACACAGCATTTCTGTAAACTTAGAGTTTGAAAAACCTTTCGAACTATCAAAAGTTTTTGAACTTTTAAAGAATGCTGATGGAATAATTGTACAAGATGATGTTAAAAACACAGTTTATCCAATGGCTATAAATGCTGAAGGAACTGATGAAGTTTATGTGGGAAGAATAAGAAGAGATTTTAGTATAGAAAATGGACTTAATATGTGGGTAGTAGCTGATAATATAAGAAAAGGTGCAGCTACAAATACTGTTCAAATTGCAGAAGTATTACTTAAAAATCTTTAAATTTTAAAATTATAGGAGGGATTTGTTATGTGTTTATTTGAAGGATCAGGTGTAGCTTTAGTTACTCCATATACAGAAAGCGGAATAGATTATGAAAAACTAGGTGAATTAATAGATTGGCAAATAGAAAACAAAACAGATGCAATAGTAATATGTGGAACTACTGGAGAAGCTGCAACTATGACAGATGCAGAAAGAAAAGAAACTATAGAATTTGCAGTTAAAAGAGTAAATAAGAGAATACCAGTTATAGCAGGCACAGGCAGCAATAATACTGCTTATTCTATAGAATTAAGTAAATATGCAGAAAAAGTAGGAGTAGATGGGGTGCTATTAGTAACTCCTTACTATAATAAAAGCACACAAAAAGGTGTTATAGAGCATTTTAAAGCTATAGCTAGTAACATAGAAGTCCCTGTTATTTTATATAATGTACCAGGAAGAACAGGAATAAGTTTGAAACCTGAAACAGTATTTGAACTTTCAAAGGTTGAGAATATAAAAGCTATAAAAGAAGCTAGTGGAGATATAAGCTTAGTGGCTGAAATTGCTAGATTATGTGGTGAAGATTTTTATATTTACAGTGGAAATGATGATATGGTAGTTCCTATATTATCACTTGGAGGAAAAGGTGTAATATCAGTAGTTGCAAATATATTACCTCTTGATACTCATAATATGGTTATGGAATATTTAAAGGGTGATGTTAAAGCATCAAGAAGATCACAACTTAAAATGAATGGAGTTATAAATGCATTATTTATAGAAACTAATCCTATACCAGTTAAGACTGCCATGAATCTTATGGGAATGAATGCAGGAAAATTCAGATTGCCTTTAACTACTATGGAAGATAAAAATAAAAAAGTGTTAATAGGCTTTATGGAAGAATACGGAATCCAGATAAGGGAGAAATAATATGCTAAAGATAATAATAAGTGGATGTAATGGGGCTATGGGACAAGTTCTAACTAAAACTATAGAAGCAATGGAAGATAGTAAAATAGTTGCAGGTATAGATAAAAATATAGATAGATGCAAAAATAATTATGAAGTATATAGTGATATATTAGGATTCAAAGAAAAAGCAGATGTTGTTATTGATTTCTCTAATCCAGGCAGTTTAGAAAATATATTAAGGTATGGAACTGAAACAGAAACTCCAATTGTAATAGCCACAACTGGTCTTTCTGATAAAAATATAGAAAGTATAAAGAAAGCTTCTGAGAAAATAGCTATATTCCAATCAGGAAATACTTCCTTAGGAATTAATGTTTTAACTAGTTTAGTTAAAAAGGCAGCAGCTGTTTTAAGTGAAAATTTTGATATAGAAATTATAGAAAAACATCATAATAAAAAGATTGATGCACCTAGTGGAACTGCGTATATGATAGCAAATTCCATAAATGATGAATTAAATAATTCAAAAGAATTTGTCTATGGTAGAGAAGGAATAAGTAAGAGGGAAAAAAATGAAATTGGTATACATGCAGTTCGTGGGGGAACTATAGCAGGTGAACACACTGTTATATTTGCAGGCATGGATGAAATAATAGAAATAAAACACACTGCAATGTCAAAGAATATATTTGCACAAGGGGCGGTAAAAGCTGCCAAGTATCTTGTTAATCAAGATAAAGGATTATACAATATGAATGATTTAATTGGATAAATATAATGAGGCTGACACACTAATTAACTAGTGTATCAGCCCTTTTAATACGTATACATGTTTTTAAACAGTTGACAATCGATAGTATAAAAGTTAATCTTAAAAAATTTTGAATTATAAAACACTAAGTTATAACATAAGATTAAATTGTATGAGTAATTTATAGGGGATAATCTAATATGAATTTTATAGCTTGTATAACACTTCTTGCTTTAATTGTAATTCCCATTATACTGGAGTGTATCAAAACAAATGAAAAACATAAGTTATTAGCAATTCTTATTTATTTTAATCTTATAGCTATATCTTTTCTTGAAGGATTAAATATTAATAAGAGTTTAATAAAATTAGCATTATGCGCTAATTTAGTTTTTATAATTAGGTTTATATATGTGGAACATAATAATGAATATAAAAAATAAGTTTGATTTGTTACTTTAAAATATCCTTTAATTCTTCAGAAATTCTTCAGATTTACTTTAGAGTAATCTGAGGAATTTTTTTTATAATTATAAATGTAATAAAAAATGAGATAGAGGTGGACAATATGAAAAAATTAATCACTATTTTTACTGCATTTATAATGTTGTTCTTAATAAATGGACATGTATTTGCAAAGGAAATACCCAATATAATAATACTTAAAGGAACTAGTGAAATGAAAGGTGGATTTCCTATTTATGAAGAAAGGGGGGATAACAAAGCATTTATGGAGGTTTATAATAAATCATTTGTTAAAGAATCTATGAATTTATATAAAATAGCTCAGCAATATTCAAATTTAAAGGATAAAGATTTTTATCTAGCTTTTAAAAAAGGCTCAGGTTGTTATGGTAGTATTGGTTTTTATCTTAAAAAGGATGGAAAGCTTTATGATAAAACGAAGTCACCTTATATAGAACTTTCGCCAGAACAATTAAGCAATGATTGTAGCGAGCTTCAATCTATAACACAAATTTTTCCTCATGAAATGGGACATGTTTTATACGGAATAACTGCTGGTCAAAACAAAAATATTGATCAAAATACAGTAGATGTACATTATTCAAATATAGTTACAGAGTACAGTACAGCCTTTAATGAAGGCTTTGGAGAACATTTTGAAGTTATTTCAAGAACTTATGAAGAAAATAAAGAAATTAAAGATGGTACATATAATAACATGAAAAAAATAAAAGGATATATATATGAACGGGTAAATAGAACAAATAGAGATTTTATTTTCCCTTTAAGATTTGACTTTTATAGAGAAACTTATATGTTTTGGCAGTCACAATATGAAGGATTAAAGAGGGAAGAGTTTACTTTAAATGGTTATGGTAAATATAAAAGTTTAAGTCATGATTTTATGGATAGTGAAAAGTCAGTTTTGTACAGAAATATGGGGTTTTATCAGGATAAATCTAAAAAAAGAACACTAGAACAAAGCTTGTCTACAGAAGCTGTTAATTCTAATTTTTTTGTAAAGCTTATAACTACAGGTAATGGAACGCTAGACGAGAAATATTCTAAAATTTTTAATATCTTCAGTAAATATGTAAATAAAGATGATAAACCTCAGCTAATACAATTTGTAAGTGGATATATTAAAGAATATCCAGAAGACGAGGATAGGGTATTAAATATTTTTAAAGAGAGCACCGGTTATGATTTCACTGAGGAAGTTGGAAGTGAAATATGGATGGTTAGTGAAGGTAAGCATTCTAATGTGATTATAGATCAATTTGCAGGTATTAATTTTCCTATGTATGTACTCAATATAAATACTTGTGAAAAAGAGGACTTACTTAAGCTAAAAGGTATAAGTAAAAGTGATGCAGAAAAAGTTATTGCTTATAGAGATAAAAATGGATGTTTTAAAGATGTTAAAGAATTTGAAAAAATAGAAGGAATAAGTAAGGGTTCTGTTGAAATTTTAAAGAATAGCAACAGTAAACAAAAACTTGAAAAAGTAAAAAATGAACTCCAAAATTTTTCAAGTAAACTAGACAGCAAGCTTTATAATATAGTTTTTAGGAATTTTAAGCATTTAATTTTAAGAACATTAGCATGGCTTGGTATATTTTTAAGCACCTTTTATTTGCTGTTTGCTAGAAAAGTAATTAAAAATAAAAGTGATTTATTCAAATTTGTAATTAAGAAATTTTTTAAATTTATACTTTATGTTTTATTGGGTTTTGTCTCAGCATTTACTGGCAATGCTATTATGAAAAAAAGTTTTAATCCTATAATAATTTTTTTATTAGCTGCTCTTATATTACAAGGTATAACATTTTTAATAATAAGAAAAGACAAAATTAAAGTAAAAGATAGCTTTATATCAACGATAATGTTGATGACAATAATTATATATTCGCTGATTTAAATGAAAAGAGTTATTGATATCAAGATGAAGGTTTAAATGCTATCAGCTGCTCCTTATCCCCACTTCGAAGAAATTGGAGTATTAGAGCAGAGTAAAACAAATATGATTTTGAAAAGTGTATTAAGGAGACTGGCATGGATAAAACTACTATATTAGTTGTAGATGATGAAAAAGAAATTAGAGAACTTATAGAAATATATTTAAAAAATGAAGGCTATAATGTAATTGTTGCAGAAGATGGACTGCAAGCCTTAGAACTATCTAAGAATAACAAGATACATCTTATTATTCTTGATATTATGCTTCCAAGTATTGATGGAATTCAAGTTTGCAAAAGAATAAGGGAATATTTAGATGTTCCTATTATAATGCTTTCAGCTAAGAGTGAGGATAATGATAAAATTTTAGGAATAATTACAGGAGCAGATGATTATGTTACAAAACCTTTCAATCCATTAGAACTTGTAGTAAGAGTTAAAGCTCAATTAAGAAGATATCTTAAGACGACTGTAGTTTTAAAAAATAATGAAATAATAATTGATGATTTGGTAATAAATCCAGAATCCCATAGAATTTATGTATCAGGAAAAGAAATAAAATTTACAGTGAAGGAATTTGAAATATTAAAGTTATTAGCAGAAAACAGAGATGTAGTTTTTAGTAGTAAAAATATATATGAAAGTGTATGGCATGAAGAGTTTTATGAATCAGATTCTACTATTATGACACATATAAAAAATATTAGGGAAAAATTAGGTGATAAAGTTAAAAACCCTAGGTACATAAAAACTGTATGGGGAGTTGGATATAAAATTGAGAAGTAAATATTTAGGTGGTATCAGACTTAGATTTCTCTTGATATTTTTTATATCTATTGTACTGGAAATCACTGGTTCACTTATTATAAATAATATTTTAAGAAATAAAAGAACAGATTATTCAAAGGAAATACAAAATTTTAATCGTAGTTGTTCATATATATTTAGTGAAATAAAAAGAAATGTGAATGATAATAAGGAACTACAAAATATCATAGATAAAAATTCAAGTGATAAGGATATTTATATAGTTAACAAGAATGGTGGCATACTTCTAAAACAGCAAAATAATTGTGAAAAAGTTTTAGATATAGATAAACTTCTAGACATAAAAGCGCAGGGAAATTACTTTTCTAAAGGAGGCAAAGGTATAGTTTATGATAGAAAAGAAATTAAGTATTACAATATAGAAGAATTAGATGAAAGTAGATATATTGTAGCTTCTGCTTTTTTGATTATGAGTGATAATTCTATGACTTTCATTTTATTTTTAATAATATTTATTACAGCTTTTTTTATTTTAACCTATTCGAGAATGAAATATATAGATATTTTGTCAAAAGGATTAAAAGAAATATCAAAAGGAAAACTTGAATATCAGGTTCAGATAAAAGGAAAAGATGAATTTGCAGTTCTTGGAGAAAACATAAATTATATGAGTGAAAAGCTGAAGATTGCAAAAGAAAAGGAAAAACAGATTGAAAAAAATAAAGATATGCTTATAGTTAGTGTTTCTCATGATTTGAGAACTCCTTTAACATCAATTGTAGGTTATGTAAAACTATTAAAGGAAAAATATAAAGAAGAAAATGAAATAAGTAAGTATATAGATATAATTGATGATAAATCTCATAGGTTAGAGAAACTTATAAATGATCTTTTTGAATATACAAAGCTTACATCTTGTAATATTAAACTTGAAAAGGTAGAAATTTGCTTGAATGAATTTATGAGACAAATTATAGAAGGGATGATGCCCATATGCATCCAAAATAACTTAGACATCTTTTTAAAAGCACCTAAAGAAGAATTGAAAGTAATTGTAGATCCATCAAAAATGTTAAGAGTTTTTGAAAATATTATAATAAATGCTGTAAGATATAGTAAAAAGCCAGGAGAAATAAATATAAATATTTCTAAACATGAAAATGAAGCAATAGTAAGTATTGAAAATGAAGGAAAGTCTATAAAAAAAGAAGAAATGGATAAAATTTTCAATGAATTTTACAGAACAGATGAAGCAAGAGCCTCTAAAACAGGAGGTTCGGGTATAGGACTTTCTATTGCTAAAACCATAGTTGAACTTCATCAGGGAAAGATATGGGTGGAATGTGAATATAATAAAACTTGTTTTCATGTATTAATGATTAATGTAAATTAAAAGGCTGATAGTTTAAGCATAATCGAAAAAAGATATTTCAAATTTATCACCATACTAGAGAAAACTAGTATGGTGATTTTGTATTTACGCGTAGTTCTATTAATCATTTGGTCAATAGAAAAATTAAATTGGGGTTAAAAAATGCATGAGAATTAAAAAAAACATCAGAATAAGAAAGAATAGAATTATTAAAATAATTAGTTTTTAAATTTATTCAATGGAATATAAGAGTTAAATATATCTTGACATAAGGGACTTATGGGATTATGATATATTTCGTAAGCGAAACATATGTGTACGAAATATTCGCAAAGGAAATATATTCTAAGGTGGTGATTAAGTGGAAACATTAAACGAGAGTATAGAAGTTGCAAAACTTTTTCAAGAAGTTATGCAGTTATTTAAACATAATATGCATAAGTGCCTTGCTGATACAGGTATATCTGCACCACAAGGTATGGTTTTGGGACTTTTGAGTAAAAATAAGAAGATGAAAATAACAGAATTGAGCAGACATCTTTGCTTGTCAAATAGTACAGTGTCTGGCATTATAGATAGACTTGAAAAGCAGCAAATGGTGACAAGAGAAAGAAGCGAAGATGATAGGAGAGTAGTTTATGTAAGTATATCGCCAGATTTTAAAGATATGCATGAAAATTTTCATAAGCAGCTTGAAAAAAATATCCAGAATATAATGAGTCAAGGAAATAAAGAAGAACTTCATAAAATTTTTGAAGGATTAGATGTACTTAAGAAGCTTTTGAGTGAAGGGGAAAATTAAGTAACAATGAATGGAGATGATATTAATGATTAAATTGTTTAGATTTTTAAAAGGATACACATTGCAAATAGCAGCAATAATTTTATTGATTTTTATTCAAGTGCTAGCAAATCTTTATTTGCCAAGTTTGACTGCAAATATAGTTGATAAAGGTATAGCCCAAAAGGATATAGTTCAAACTATTTCATTTTTAGGGTTTACAGGTTCTTATAAAGGATTAGATTATATTATTAGACTAGGTGGTATTATGTTGGTTATTTCAGCAGGAGGAGTTATATGTTCAGTTATAGCTGCCTTTTTATCTTCTAAAACTGCTGTAGGCTTTGGTAGGATTATTCGTAATAAATTGTTTACTAAAGTTGAAGGATTTTCGCTGCACGAATTTGATAAGGTTGGTACTGCTACTCTTATAACAAGAACTACAAATGACGTTACTCAAGTTCAAGCAGTAACTATAATGATTTTTTCTATTATGCTTTTTGCTCCTTTAACTGCTCTAGGTGGTGTTGTTATGGCTTTGAGAGAGGATAAAGCTTTAACTTGGATTTTTGCTGCCGTAATTCCACTTCTTGGAATTATTATTGGAGTAACTCTTAAATTTGCTATGCCATTATTTAAACTGATGCAAGTAAAAATAGATAAGTTGAATCTAGTATTACGTGAGAGTTTAACTGGTATTAGAGTTGTACGTGCTTTTAATCGTATAGATACTGAAAAGGTTAGATTTGATAATGCTAATGCTGATCTTATGAACAATGCTATAAAAGTAAATAAAATTATGGCATTTTTAATGCCTGTGATGATGTTAATTATGAATGTTACAACAGTTGCTATTATATGGTTTGGTGGCAAAAGAATAGATAGTGGAGAAATGCAAGTTGGTTCATTAATAGCATTTATTCAATACGGAATGCAAATTTTATTTGGCTTTTTAATGCTTGCTATGGTATTTATAATGATACCAAGAGCTCAAGCTTCTGCAATAAGAATAAATGAAGTATTAGAAATGGAATCTGGAATCCTAGACCCCAAGAAGGCTGTAACAGCTGATAAAAAAAGAGGTTATGTTGAGTTTAAGAATGTAAGTTTTAGTTACCCAGGTGCAGAGCAGCCAGCGATTAAGAACATAAGCTTTAGTGCTAAGCCAGGTGAAATAACAGCTATTATTGGTGGTACAGGTTCTGGTAAATCTACCCTAATAAAATTAATACCACGTTTTTATGATGTAGCTAGCGGATCAGTACTGGTGGATGGTGTAGATGTAAGAGAAATGAGTCAGGAGAGTTTAAGGGCTAAAATAGGTTTTGTCCCTCAAAAAACTGTACTTTTTTCTGGAACTATTGCTGAAAATATTAAATATGGTAAAGATGATGCTACCACAGAAGAAATTCAGCATGCAGCAAAAGTGGCACAAGCTGAAGATTTTGTTAATGGAATGGAAGAAGGCTATGAACATTTTATTGCTCAAGGAGGAACAAATGTTTCTGGTGGACAGAAGCAGCGTCTGTCTATAGCACGTGCTCTAGTTAGAAAGCCTGAAATATATATTTTTGATGATAGTTTTTCAGCACTGGATTTTAAAACTGACGCAAAACTCAGGGCAGCACTTAAAAAAGAAACATCAAAATCAACAGTACTTATTATTGCTCAAAGAGTTGCAACAGTTATGGATGCAGATAGAATTATAGTTTTAGATGATGGTGAAATTGAAGGAATTGGAACACACAAAGAACTTTTAACTAGTTGCAAGGTATATCAGTGAAATTGTATCTTCACAGCTTTCAGAGGAGGAATTAGCATGAGTGAAAATAATAAGAGCAAATCTGGTGGAGGCATGGGACGCCCAGGCGGCGGACCTATGGGATCCTTTGCTGGTCCTGTAGTAAAAGCAAAGAACTTCAAAGGAACTTTAAAAAGACTTTTAAGTTATTTAAAACCACAAAGACTTAATTTTATAATAGTGTTTATATTTGCAATTGTCAGCACTATTTTTAGTATAGTGGGACCTAAGATTTCGGGAAAAGCTATAACTAAATTGTTTGAAGGTTTGATAGGAAAATATACAGCTATAGGAAAAAACACTGCTTTGCTTAAGTTAGGTAAAAAAGCAGATATTCCAATACCAACTATAGATTTTCCATATATAGAACGTATTATTTTAATATTACTTGGATTATATTTAGTAAGCACGCTTTTTGGATTCCTTCAACAATATATAATGGCTGGAGTTGCTCAGAAAACTGTTTATAATTTGCGTAAAGATGTTGATGATAAAATTTCACGATTACCTCTTAAGTTTTTTGATGCAAGAACACATGGTGAAATTTTAAGCCGTGTAACAAATGATATTGATAATATCTCAACTACATTGCAGCAAAGTCTTACTCAGCTAATTACTTCTATTGTTACTATCATTGGTATTGTCATTATGATGTTAACAATAAGTCCGCTGCTTACACTTGTGGTAATTTTAACTTTACCACTATATATTGTTGTAACAGCTTTTGTGGCAAAACACTCTCAAAAATATTTTGCAGCTCAGCAGAAAGAAATTGGAGCGCTTAATGGACATGTTGAAGAAATGTATACTGGACACGAAATTGTTAAAGCCTTTGGACATGAGAAGGATTCTATTGAACAGTTTAAAAATATAAATGATAGGCTATACAATGCAGGTTGGAAGGCTCAGTTTATATCTGGAATAATAATGCCTATGATGAGATTTGTTAGCAATATAGGTTATGTAATAGTTTGTGTTGTTGGTGGTTATTTAGCAACACAAGGAAAAATTAGTGTTGGTGATATTCAAGCTTTTATTCAATATTCTAGTCAGTTTACTCAGCCAATAGTTCAAACTGCAAATATTGCTAATATAATTCAATCTACAGTTGCATCTGCTGAACGTGTTTTTGAACTTTTAGATGAAATTGAAGAGATTCCAGATTCTGATGATGCTAAGAGTATAGAATTCACTAAAGGAGAAGTTAAGTTTGAAAATGTTGACTTCAGTTATAAAGCAGAAGAACCTCTTATTAAAAACATGAATATTGATGTAAAGCAAGGTCATACAATTGCAATTGTTGGACCAACAGGTGCTGGTAAAACTACCCTTGTTAATTTACTTATGCGTTTTTATGAAATAGATGGAGGTAAAATTACAGTGGATGGAGTTGATATTAGAGATATAAAACGTGGAGAATTACGTAATATGTTTGGTATGGTACTTCAGGATACTTGGCTCTTTAATGGCACTATAATGGAAAATATTGCTTATGGTAAAGAAGGTGCAACAGAAGAAGAAGTGATGAAGGCAGCAAGAGCAGCTCATGCACATCACTTTATAAAGACTCTTCCTGATGGATATAATACAATACTAAATGAAGAAGCTTCAAATATATCACAAGGTCAAAAACAACTTCTTACTATTGCTAGAGCAATACTTGCAAATCCAACTATTATGATACTTGATGAAGCTACAAGTAGTGTTGACTCAAGAACTGAAGTTTATATACAAAGGGCTATGACAGAGCTTATGAAAAATAGAACAAGTTTTGTAATTGCACATAGACTTTCTACGATTAGAGATGCAGAATTAATACTGGTTATGAATAAAGGAAGTATTATTGAGATGGGAAATCATAATGAGCTTCTCCATAAAAAAGGCTTCTATGCAGATCTTTATAATAGTCAGTTCAGTGGTGCAAACTTAGATAATGAAGCAGTATAACTTATCCGATCGCTACCATTGCTAACACATCGCCTTCTTCAAAGTGGGTAAGCACTGCTACGTGCCTGGATAAGTTCTTCTAAGGTTCAGATGAAGAAAAGGTATTCCTTATAAGCAAACTTCATCTGAACCTAAGAATCACTTGATATTCAGCTGAATGAATTTCAAAATAGTTTAACACATTAGAACTTGTAGTTAAGATTTAAAGCTGAACTAAGAAGATATTTTAAGCACATAAGGGTAATATTTTAAGTAAACTACCATATTAGATAAAACTAGTATGGTAGTTTAAATTTTATATAAAGTGCTATTGACCACATGGTCAATTAGGAATATAATATACCTATATCGACCGCATGGTTGATAATGAAAGATTTGATTGGAGAATGATAAAATGTACGAGAATTTTGAAAAAATATCAGAAGAAAAAAAGAATAGAATTATTAAAGCAGCTTTAAAAGAATTTGCTATAAAAGGATATGAGGATGCGTCCACTAATAATATTGTAAAAGAAGCATCTATATCTAAAGGAATGATATTTCATTACTTTGAGAATAAGAAAAATTTATATTTATATATTTTAGACTATTGTGCTGAATTATATTTCAAAAAAACAAAAGAAATATGTGAAAAAACCTATAGCAGCACATTTGAAAAGTTTAATAAATTATTAGAAGAAAGAACAGAATGGCTTAAAGGTGAAATATATTTAGGAATTATTATTTCAAATGCGCTTTTGTATAATTTACCAGATGAATTGCAATTTACAGCAAGGGAAAAAACAGATAATTTAATAAAAAGAATGAAAGAAGCTATGCTGCAAAATACGGATCAATCAGATTTAAATGAGAATGTGGACTTAAATAAGGTATTGGATATGTTTTCGTTTATATTCCAAGCACTCACAATGAGATACTTAAAAAAATATTCTTACGTTCAAAGTGAATTGAAAGGAGATGAAGTTATAAAAGAATTAGAAATAATGAATAAAGAACTTATATCTTTTATGGAAATAATGAAACATGGAATTTGCAAAAATTCATAAATGTTAATTTATTATAAATATATGCTTCAAAGGAGGATTAAAATGAAAAATTATATAAAAAAAATAGTTCCTATTTTATTTGTAATTCCAATGTTATTAAATGGATGTAGTTATGATAATTCAAGTGAAAAAGAAAATATAAGTGTTGCATCAGCTCCAAGAGAAGTTTACATTTTTGCTGGAAAAATTCAAGCAAATAATTCAGTGAGTTTAGCTTCTAAAATTTCGCCTTCTAAAGTTACGAAAGTTACTGTAGAGGTGGGAAGCAAAGTTAATGCTGGAGATGCAATTGTTTGTTTAGATACTACTGATTTAAAAAATCAGCAAAATCAAGCAGAAGCCAAAGTAAATACAGCTAAGGCTGCTTTAAATAAAACACAAAGTAAAGCAAGACCAGAGGATATATCTATAGCAGAAGCAGCTATAGATAATGATAACAAAGTTTATGAAAATGCTGTTAGTAGCTATAATCGTGTAAAAAAGTTATATGATACTGGCAACGAAACAAAGCAAAATTTAGAACAAATTGAGGGAACAGTAACTTCTGCTAAGGATAAATTAATTTCAGATAAAGAAACTCTTAGCAAACTTAATAGTGGTGCAACAAAAGAAGATATAGGTACAGCACAAGCATCCATAAATGAGGCACAGGCTGCAGTTGATTTGTTTACAAGTCAATTAGATAATGGAACTATAATATCACCTATATCTGGCACAGTAAGTGAATGTAATATACATTCAGGAGAAATTGCAGCAACAGGTGCCATTTTAGTTAAAATCGTAAATAACAATGAGCTGTATGTAGATGGTTGCGTGCCAGAAGACATGCTTTCTAAAATTAAAGTAGGTGAAGAAGTTGTGGTTAAGGTAACAGATGTAGGAGAGAAAAAGTTTAAAGGTGAAATATCTGTAATAAATCCTATGATGAGTTCCAATAATAAAAATATAGTTAGAGTCACTTTAAAAGAAGGTAATGATGTATTAAAACCAGGAATGCTAACTGAAATAGGACTTAAAGAGTAGGAGGTGCATGAATATATGAAATCAAAGAAAAAGTTAATTATGAGTGTCATATTAATACTTATGGGAATAACTATGGTGGGAATTGTAGGATATTATTGGTATAACAATACACATTTTGTTTCTACAGAAGATGCTAAACTTGATGCGGATTTATTAAAAATAAGTCCTCAAATATCTGGGAAACTTTTAGAATTTAATGTTAAAGAAGGGGACAGAGTAGATAAAGGAGAGATAATTGGAAGACAAGATATAACAAGTCAAGTTGGTGATAATTTAGATACAACGATTATTCGTTCACCTATAGATGGTATAGTTATAAAAAAACAGGTAAATGTAGGAGAAATGCTTACAGCTGGTCAAGTACTTGCTTATGTAATAAATCCAGATGATATGTATGTTACTGCCAACATAGAAGAAACAAAATTAACTAGATTAAAGTCAAATGAAAAAGTAGATATTACTGTAGATAAATACAATAATAAAAAATTTACTGGAAAAGTAGAATCTATCGGAGAAGCATCTGCTGCTACATTTTCTTTACTTCCTACATCAACTAGTGCTAATTTTACAAAAGTTGTACAAAAGGTGCCAGTTAAAATTAAATTAGATAAATATAATAATCTTAAACTACTCCCTGGAATTAATGCAGTAGTTAATATACATATCAAGTGATAAATAAAAAATTGTAGAGGCAGGTGAGCATATATGGAAGGAAATGAATCATCTTCTTATAAATGGCTATGCTTGGGTATAGTAATTATTGGAACTTTTATGGCATTCCTTGATACAAGTATTGTAAATATAGCTGTAACAAAAATAATGTCTTCTTTTGGATCAACACTAGATAGGACACAGTGGGTTTTAACTGGATATATGCTAACATCAGGAGCAGTTATACCGTTAACTGGCTATTTAGAGGATACTTTTGGGATGAAAAAAGTGTATATATTTTCACTAATTGTTTTTACTTTAGGATCATTTATGTGTGGAATTTCATGGAGTATAAATATATTAATATTTTCAAGAGTAGTACAAGCAATAGGCGGAGGCATGATTATGCCGGTTAGTATGTCTATGGTGTATAAAATAATGCCCAAAGATAAAATAGGAATAGCTACAGCAATTTATGGAATAGCAGCAATGGCAGCACCAGCTATTGGACCAACTTTAGGCGGATATATAGTTGAATATTTAAGTTGGAATTTAATTTTTACAGTTAATGTTCCTATTGGAATTATTGGAACTTTTCTAGCTATATTAATTATAAAGGATAGTAAAACAGTAAAAAAGCAAAAATTAGATTACATTGGAGTAATAACTTCAACTTTAGGATTAGTAAGTATTCTGTACGTTGTAGGCGAAGGATCTAATATAAATTGGGGGGAAATAAAATATCCATTATTAATTGCATTTGGAATCTTTAATCTTATATTATTTATTGTTCAGGAACTTACCACAGATAACCCTTTATTAGATTTAAGAATATTAAAAATATATAAATACACATTAAGTATGATAGTAACTAGTATTGTAATATTTGGTATATATGGATTGCTACTTCTAATGCCTTTATTTCTACAAAATTTGGTGGGACTTAGTGCTGTGAAAACTGGTATTATGATGATGGCTTATGCATTGGGTTCAGCTGTGTTCATGATTATAAGTGGAAAGCTTTCAAGTAAAATAGGAAGTTTACCTCTAATAATTTTAGGGATGATTTTAATGTCTGCTTCAACTTATAAATTATATTTTTTAAATTTAGATACAAGTAATAATATTTTTACATTACTAGTATTTTTAAGAGGAGCTTCTGTAGGCATGTGTATCATAATGATTCAAAATGAAGGCATGAATGCGCTGCCTCGTGAACTTGTTGGAAGAGGTTCATCCTTGCAAAATACAGTAAAACAAATAGTTGGATCATTAAGTATAACTATACTTACAATATTTCTTCAGCACAGACAAAATTTGCATTATTATAGATTAGCTGAACAGTTTAATAGTGTAAGTCCTATAAGTTTAAATTTTTTAAATTCAGCTAAGGAATATATATTTCAAAAAGGTTCATCTTCAATAAATCCTCAAACTGGAGGGTTATACCTTGCTTATTCATATCTAGGGAAAGAAGCTTATTTGCATGGAATAGATGATGCTTTTATGTTAACTTTATTTATTATGTTATTAAGCATACCTTTAGCATTTTTATTTAAGAAAAATGCTTAATCAAGAAAAAATCCATGACCGTACTGTATGAAACAGTACGGTCATGGATTTTATTCATGATTTATTAAAAGTAATTTCTACAAAAATTAACAAAAATACGATTTAACAAATTTAGAATGTGAAAATTGAATACTTTGAGAATTGATAGTCTTTTAATTTTATACAAGTCTAATATCAGAAATAATTAAGATTAATGATAAGTTTTAGTATAAACAGTATTCAATAATTTGCTTTCTGAACGTGAAGTCATTTCTCTTACAATATCTAAATATCTTTGAGATACTTCAGGACAGACTGATAATATGCTGTCTATAATAAAGTCAATATTAGTATCATCAACTTTCTTTGCATTAGTATTTTCATCAATAATCATGTCTTCACTATTTAAAGAATTAAAAATAACATTTGTAATTGGAGATACCATTACATCATCATTTTCTGCACACTTTTCTGAAAAATATAAAATGCCTTCAACTGCTGTAAATTCTCCATATACATATTCCTTCTCCTTTGAAGAATTTCCTGAAGGGCAATCATACTTAGTATGTTCTACGTGTTTCAAATCAAGTGTATTATCTTCTTCTTTTCTTGTCAAAACACACCTTACTTCTAGGTCTAATAATCTTTCTTTCATATGTTCAGAAAAATTTTCTCCGAATTCTGAAATAAATTGTTTTACTGATATGGTTTTTTTGATTTTATAATTTTTTCTCACTATAAATCCTCCCTATATTAAAATCTTTTTTTTGAAGGCTTAGACATACAACTATAAAATAAAATTAATAAATTTGTATGCATGCTTAAAAGTTCTATGAGATAAAAAAACACCTTTGTAAAGGTGGTAGAAAATGTCCTATGGATAAAATATTAAAACTTTTAACATTTTAAAGTTGTATTTGAATTTTTACAACATTAACTGTTTAAGATCTTTTATGCCTGTTTTCTACTTTAAACTGAACTTTAACCTTCTTCAAGGCTTTTTTATTGTATCAAAAATATTTTTAACTTATTCTATTAGTATATCACAATAATTGAAAATTAACAAAAATTTTTCTTTGAGTATAATTGTACATATTGTAATTCATTAGAAATTGTTGAGAAAGTGAGTATGTAAACTTTAAAGAACATGAGTTTTTTAAAATTAAAGATTTTTCGTAGTGTAGCAAAGAAAAATATATTAAAACCAATAAATGTTATTTCTAGTGATATTCTTATCTATTATGGTTTGAAATTGGCATATAGTTTTATTATAATAATAATGTAGTAAATTCTAGCTGAATTAAGTATTATAGTAGCTTTTGTAAAAGGAGATACCAATGGAAAACTATGTGAAATTAATAAAAAAAGCTTGGCAGGACTTCATTCAAGAAGGCTATACAGATTATACAGTAAGATCAGAAATTTATGACTCATGGAAAAGGTGTAAAAGTTATGGAGTAGACCCTATGAATGGAAGGGGAAATGATATATATAAAGTTCCTATAAAACTTAAAATTGAAGAAAATGCAGAATTAATTTTAGTAACTCGTCCCATAATGGAAAGTGTATACAACATTGTAGCTGGTTCTGGTTTTGCTATAATGCTAGTAGATAAAGAGGGATATATAATTCACATAATTGGCGATAAACATATTATGAAAAGAGCAGATGAATTAAACTTTGTAAAAGGTGCTCTTTGGACTGAAAAGGCAGTGGGTACTAATGCTATAGGAACTGCACTTTATTTGGATAAACCCGTACAAACTATAGGAGCAGAGCATTTTGGTGTAAATCAACATTCTTGGACTTGTTCTGGAGCACCAATTCATGATTCAGAAGGAAATATAATAGGCTGCATTAATATGTCTGGAAATTGCTATGATGCACATTCTCATACGTTAGGCATTGTTATGGCAGCAGCTAAGTCTATAGAAAAACAATTGGAACTTACATTAGCTAACAAACTTATGAATATTACTTTTGATTCTATGTTAGAAGGTATTATTATATTAGATGATAAATTAGGTATAAAAAGTGTAAATAATAGGTCTGTTCAGATTCTTCAAATAACTTATGAAGAAGCATTAAATATTAATATTGCTGATACATTAAAACATATTAACTTCAATAATATAATAAACAAACATTGCAGTTCTTTTAATAATGAAGAATGTGATTTTTACATAAAAACAAAGAGAATAAAATGCATAATAAACGCAGTTCCTATGAAAATTAATAATAAAATTGTGGGGATAGTTTTAACCTTTAGGGAATCAAAATATCTTCATAAGCTAGTGAATAAGGTTATAGGATACAAAGCTTCTTATAATTTTGAAGACATTATAACAAAAAATCCATTGATGAATGAAATGATAAAATTTTCTAAGAAAGCAGCTAAAAGTGATTGCAATATAATCATAGAGGGTGAAAGTGGAACAGGAAAAGAACTTATTGCTCAATCTATACACAATTATAGCAATAGATCAGAAGGAGCTTTTGTTGCAGTTAATTGTGGGTCCATACCTAGAGAATTAGTTGAAAGTGAACTATTTGGTTATGAAGGAGGAGCATTTACAGGAGCTTCTAAGGAAGGACATCCTGGAAAATTTGAATTGGCTGATGGGGGCACAATATTTTTGGATGAAATAGGAGAACTTCCTTTAGATATACAATCAAAATTGTTAAGGGTACTGGACAATAATAAAATTACAAGAGTTGGTGGAATTTATGAAAAACAATTAAATGTACGTGTTATAGGTGCTACTAATAGGATTTTAAAAGAGGAAATAAAAAAGAAAAATTTTAGAGAAGATCTTTATTATAGATTAAATGTTATGAATATTAAAACTATACCTTTAAGAGAGAGAAAAGAAGATATAGAGATGCTGATAAATCATTTTGTAAAGGCATTAAATGTTAAAAGTGGATTAGATTATAAAATGGTAGGCAAAGCTTATATAGGTAAACTGGAAAATAATTATTGGCAAGGAAATGTAAGAGAACTTAGAAATACTGTAGAAAGAGATTATTATTTAAGTGATGACAACTTGCTTTCAGGAGATTACTTAACAAATGATTTAAGCAATTTTAATTGTGAAAACAATAAAAGCATTAACATAATTCCAATACAGGTTTTAGAAAAAGAAAGTATTGAAAATGCTATTTTAAATTGTGAGGGGAATATAGTTAAAGCAGCACAATTTTTAAATATGAGTAGATCTAGTATATATAGGAAGATTAAAAAATATAAAATTAACAATGTGAAGAAAAAAGCATATTAAAATGAGAGTGAAAAATTGTAAAATCCCAAAATGACACATATAATAATGTGTCATTTTGGGAAAAAATATTTAAAAAAGCCTTTAATAGGGCTTTTTTAACTTTGGCATAATAGTTGCTATATTTATACGTGAATATATTAACAATTTTTAATTTGTAGAGGGAGGAATAATTATGAAAGCAGCATTATGGTATGGTAAAAATGATGTAAGAGTGGAAGAAATTGTTGAACCAAAGGTAGTAAAAGGTTCGGTTAAAATTAAGGTTAAATGGTGTGGAATTTGTGGTTCTGATCTACATGAATATTTAGGAGGACCTATATTTATTCCTGTTGGACAACCTCATCCATTAAGTGGTAATACAGCTCCTGTAGTTTTAGGACATGAGTTTTCTGGAGAAATAGTAGAAGTAGGAGAAGGCGTAACGAATTTTAAAATAGGTGAAAGAGTTACAGTAGAACCTATAGTAGCTTGTGGTAAGTGTCCAGCTTGTTTAGAAGGAAAATATAATTTATGTTCATCTTTAGGCTTTCATGGACTTTGTGGAAGTGGTGGTGGATTTGCAGAATATACTGTATTCCCAGAAGAATTTATTCATAAAATTCCAGACAATATGTCTTATGAACAAGCTGCTTTAATAGAGCCAATGGCGGTTGCACTTCATTCAATAAGAATGGCTGATTTTAAAGCAGGAGATACAGCTTTAGTATTAGGTTCTGGACCAATAGGACTTGCTACTATAGAATGTTTAAAATCTGCTGGAGCAAGACTTGTAATAGTTTTACAGAGAAAATCAGTAAGACAAGAATATGCAAAAAGAGCTGGAGCTGATGTAGTTCTTGATCCTAATGAAGTTGATATAGCTGAAGAAGTTAAAAAGTTGACTAATGGAGTAGGCGTGGATGCATCCTTTGAAACTACAGGAGCTAAAATAGGCTTTGAAGCAGGAATTAACAGCTTAAAATATGAAGGTGTTATGGTTATAACAAGTATATGGGAAGATGAAATAAGTTTTAATCCTAATCTTTTGGTATTTACAGAGAAAAAAGTAGTTGGAACCATAGCGTACAGACATGAATTCCCATCAACAATTGCCCTTATGAGTGATGGAAGAATAAAAGCAGAAGGGTACATTACTAAAAAAATACACCTTGATGATATAGTAAAAGAAGGATTTGAAGCTTTAACTGGACCAGAGAAGAAAAAACATGTAAAAATACTGATAACTCCAGATAAATCACTTTTATAATAATATAAATATGTTAAACTACTTAAAAAAGATTGCTAGACAAATTTCTGTCTAGCAATCTTTTTCTATTCATATGAAAATATCTCATTTAATTTGGATAAGCTTCTTTTAAATCTTCATAAAAATTAGCTTTGGCAGTTTCATAATAAGGCAAAATCCATATGAAACCTATGCCTAAAGTTAATAGTCCAAGTAAAAACCATCCTATAAAGCTAAGTACCAAACATAATAATCTACTTTTATGGCCATCCATCATTGTAGTACTTTGATCTATAGCATCTGTAACGCTTAAATTAGGATTGTCAATTATTATATAATAAGCCATAGAATATTTTAACCATGCAACAATTCCAGGAACTATTAAAAGTAAAGTCCATAAGATTATAAATAAAGATCTTAATAATTCTAGTAAAAATAGTTTGCCAAAACGATTAAAGTTTTGAAAACCATATAGTAAATCTTCAATTAAGGAATTTTGGCTTCTTATTAATTTCAAAAAGAATAAAGATGAACCTGCATATAGTGCACCACTTAGTAAGAAACTTACAATATTAAATCCATTAGTAATTGATGAGTTGTCCACAAGGTTTAAATTAATATGAGCATTTAAAAACGAAATATGCTTAATTCCATCAGTGACATCTGACACATTTGAAAAAGAATTTGTAATAAGCCAACATATGAAACAAACAAGAATAGCTTTAAGCCAGTTTCCGTTAAGTTTTTCTTTAGCTAATTCCTTTAGTTCTTTAGAACTTTTAAAAATGTAATTATCTACAGTCATGAATAATTCCCCCTAATATATTAGTATTTTTTATTGGTTTATGCAGTATATAATAACTCTTGATATAATAAAAGTCAACTCTTTTTAAAATAAAATTTTCTATATTGGTGAAAAAAGTAATATAGTTTTATTTTATTATAAATGGATATGTTTTTATTTACAAAAATATACAATTGTAACACAATTGACACAATCAGAATTTATAATTGAAAAGATTATAAATATTAATGATCATATTTAGTATGAGAATTAGTCATGTTAAGATTGTGTTCAAAGTTAGTTTTATAAAGAATTAGAGGTGATAAATTACTTATGATTAATTAGAAAAATTTAATATAGAAAGGATGAATTGTATTTGCCGAAATTACTACATAAATGGTAAATTCACAAGATTTATAGTATCAATGAAAATTATATGTTTGAAATGAAATCAAAATATACTTTGTAAAGGAGGCTAAAAAATGAATATAACGGAGATATCTGTACGAAGGCCTGCTGCCATTACAATGGTAATAGCTTTTCTTATAGGTTTGGGCATATTTGGATATAAAAATTTAGGTGCAGATTTAATGCCTTCTATGGACATACCTGTAATTACTATAAGAACTACATATACTGGTGCAAATGCTGATGCAATAAAAAAAGATATAGTAAAACCTATTGAAGATGCTGTTTCAGGCATAAGTGGAGTAGATACAATGTCCTCTACTGCAAGAGAAGGGTCTGGACAAACTGTAATACAATTTACTACAGAAACAAATATGAATTCAGCCTTTCTTGATGTGGAAAAAGCTATAGAAAAAGTACAGGGAAAACTTCCTAAAGATGCTGATAAACCAGTGTTATCTAAAGTAGATTTAAATGCAGCATCAGTTTTAACTCTTTCAATAAATGGTAATGTGCCTTATGAAGAGTTATATAATGAAGCAGATAAAATACAACAAGCTATGGAAAAAGTTCAAGGAATAGGAAATGTATCTTTACAAGGAAGTAATCCAAAGCAATTAAGCATAAAGCTGGATAAAACTGCAGTAGAATATTATGGCGTAAATATAAATTCACTGCTTACTAAAATAAAAAATGATAATTCCAATATACCTGCAGGGCAAATTAAACAAGAAAAGGTTAATGAAACCTTGAGAGTTATAGGAGAATTTACAAGTATAGATGACGTAAAGAATATAACTGTTCCTACTGCTAATGGAGCAATTGTTAGGTTATCGGATATAGCTCAAATTACACTGGACTATCCAGAGGCAACTCAATTAAGAAGAATAAATTCTAAAAGTACTATAGGTATTGATCTTCAAAAGCAAAGTGATGCAAATGTAGTTGAGGCTGTAAATAATGCAAAACAACAAATTGCAAAAATACAAAAACAGCTTCCTAAAGGTGTGAATTTAGTTATAGCAGATGATACTACTACAACTATAACTTCATCACTTTCAGAAATTAAACACAATCTTGTAGAAGGAATAATTACTACTGCAATAGTATTACTCTTATTTTTACGTAGTTGGCGTTCATCACTAGTGGTTTTAGTAGCTATACCAACTTCTCTTATATCAACTTTTTTTATGATGTATGAACTTCACTTTACTTTAAACATGATGTCCCTAATGGGATTATCTTTGTGTATAGGTATACTGGTGGATGATTCCATTGTTGTTCTTGAAAATATTCAAAGGCATTTAGCTTTAGGTAAAGATCCTAAAATTGCAGCAATAGACGGACGTAATGAAATAGGTATGGCTGCAGTTGCGATTACACTTTGTGACGTAGTAATATTTATACCAATAGCATTTATATCTGGTATGGTAGGAAAGTATTTTAGAGAGTTTGGATTAACTATTGCAGTTGCTTCTTTATTTTCTCTTTTTATATCCTTTACTATTACGCCTATGCTAGCATCCCGTTTATTTAAGAAAAAAGTGCAACCTAAGAATGGAAATGCACTTGATAAATTTAAAAATAACCCAGTTTCGAAAATTTTTACTAAGTTTTCATCCTTAATTAATAGAACTACGAAAGTTTATGGTAAATTTCTTGTTTGGTCGTTAGATAATAGAGCTAAAGTTTTAATAGCAACATCAATAGTTGCAGCTTTAAGTATTTCATTAATAAAAATGGGCTTCATTAGTACAGAATTTATGCCTCAATCAGACCAAAGCAAATTTACAGTTAATTTATCTCTTAGCCCAGGTTCTAATTTAAAACAAGCAGATGAAAAAGTAAAGTTAGTAGAAAATTTTTTGCGAAAGATGCCTGAGATAGACAGTTATTCTTCCACTGTAGGTAGTAATAGTGATACTGCTTCTGGAAATATAATTGTTAGGCTTAAACCAAAAAATAAACGTAAAAAAACTCAAACAGAACTTGCAAATCAAGTACGTATATTTGGCAAGAAAATTACAGGAGTAAACTTTTCTGTGTCAGAGGCAAGTGTGGTTGGAGGTCGTGGCGGCGGTGGTGGCTCAAGCAGCCGTCTATCTATTAATGTAGTAGGAGAAAATTTAGATACTTTAAAAACTATTGCAGATAAGGTGGAAAGCTTACTTAAATCTGTTCCAGGTGTTACAGATGTAAGTAATTCAACTACAACAAATCAAAGTGAAATACAAGTTAAGATAAACAGATTAGCTGCTTCTGAATACGGAGTTGCTACATCAGATATAGCATCAGTTATAAGAATGGGGGTTCAAGGTTCAACTACGGGAACTTACACTGAAAATGATGTTGATTATAATATTAATGTTCAATTTATGGATGGACAAGTAAAGAGTATTGCAGATATTGCATCTATAAAAGTTTTAAATTCATCAGGACAATTAATACCATTAGGTCAAGTAGCATCTATTACACAAAATGATAGTCCTGTTACTGAATCTAGACAAGACAGAGAAGATGTGGTTACACTTTCAGCTAATATGCAGGGAAGAACCTTAGGAGATGTTAATAATGATATTAATGCAAAACTAAAAGCATTAACATTGCCAGAGGGATATTCTATAAAATTCGGTGGAGAGCAAAAACAAATGTCCCAAGCATTTACTCCACTTATAGAAGTTTTGATTGCTTCTTTTGTTCTAGTTTATATGATACTTGTAATACTATATGAATCCTTCTTAACTCCATTTATAAGAATGATATCTCTTCCATGTGCTGTTATTGGAGCTTTTGGAATATTAGCTTTAACAGGTAAAACTTTAAATATGATGTCTATGATAGGACTAATTATGCTTGATGGATTGGCTTCGAAAAATGGAACCTTGCTTATTGATTATACTAACACTCTTATGAATAAGGGCTTGAGTTTAAGAGAAGCCCTTATAGAAGCTGGAAAAACTAGATTAAGACCAATTATTATGACTACAGCTACAATGATTGTAGGAATGTTACCAGCTGCATTAGCGCTAGGTGATGGTAGTGAAATGAAATCTGGAATGGCGCTAGTAGTAATAGGAGGAATGATTACATCTACTTTGTTATCACCTATTATATTACCTATAGTTTATACTCTAATGGATGATTTAAAACATTTTATTTCTAGAAAATATAGACAAATATTACATGTAGAGGAGGCGTAGAACTTTGAGGTTTAAAATATCTAATGCTTTATTAGAAAGAAAAAAGTGGTTAATAGCTATTGCTTTAATTGTGATAGTAGGAGTGAGTTATAAAGGTTACAGTAGTCTAACTAAAAAGAAAACAGTACAAAATAGAAATCAAGCAACAAATGTAAAAACGGTAAAAGTTTCTCTTGGATCATTATCTTCAGAGGTGGAATATGCCAGCAAATTAGCACCCAACCAAGAAATATCTATTGCACCTAAAACTGCAGGTAAGGTTGCTGCTGTAAATGTTAAAGTTTCTGATAAAGTTACTCAAGGACAGGTTCTGTTTACACTGGATACATCGGAAATGAAATCACAATTGGATCAGCAGCAGGCTAATTTAAATCAACAAAATGCCAACTTGCAAAAAACACAGGATTCTTCTTTGGCACAGCAAGTGGTACAAGCGAATCAAACATTTCAAAGTTCACAGTTAACATATAATGATGCAAAAAGTTATTATGAAAAAATGCAAAAATTATATGAAACTGGTGCTATATCTAAACAGGATTTAGATACTGCTGCACTTAAATATAACAATGCTGGGGTAGCTTTAAGCTCTGCTCAGGATAATTTAAATATAATACAGCAAAAATCAGGACCTGAGTCTGTGTCAGTGGCACAAGCTCAAGTACAACAAGCACAAGCAGGAGTAGATTTAATAAGGACTCAAATAAGTAACGCTACAGTTGCAGCACCTATTGCAGGAATAGTATCTGCAGTAAATATACATGTAGGAGAAATGTCATCTTCAGGAGCTACAGCAGTTGCTATTATGGAATCCAATATACTGCTTGCACAAATAAATGTACCTAGTAATTTGATATCAAAAATTCAAGTAGGACAAAGTGTTACAGTGAAAATAAGTGATTCATCTGAAAAAACTGTAACAGGAACTATAGATAATATAAGTCCTGAAGCAGATAGTAAAACTCAAGCTTATTTAGTAAAAGTAAAGATTGATAACTCAAAAGGTGAATTTAAACCTGGAATGTTTTCAAAGGTAATATTGCCTTCTGATACAAAAGTTAATGTAATAGCAGTTCCTAGTGAAGTTATAAAGTATGAAAATGGAGTGGCTTACGTTTATACTGTTGTAAATGGGAAAGTTAAGAAAAATCTTGTTACTACAGGTATATCAGATGGGAAGCTTACAGAAATAACATCCTCAGTGATTAAATCAGGAGATGATATAATTACGGAAGGTCAAATTTTCTTAAAGGATGGAGAAAAAGTTAAGATAGCTAAGTAATGAATATAATAAGCAAGATGCGACACAACTTTTTCAGAGGACATTTGACAGAGGACAGAGGACAATGAAGGTGAGTTTTCCTCCTTACGTCAGAAAACTAATTTATTTTTACGCTTGTTTTGCTAAAGCAAAACACTGCTTAAGCAGGAATCTAAAATCTATGATTTTCAGATAATTTTGCTTACTTAGAAAGCATTTCTTAAAAACAAGAAAATGTGAATTTTTTTAAAATTAAAGATTTTTCGTAGTGAAGCGGAGAAAAATCATCCTTCACTGTCCTCTGTCAATTGTCCTCTGTCCTCTGAAAAGGTTGCTTCGCATTTTTTTTATAATGTTTGTGGTTTCTGCAATAGTTATGAGTAAATTAAAAATACTAAGTACATTAGTTAAAATATAAAGTACTTAGTAAATACAAGTATTTGAATGACAAGTATAGTTGGTATACCAATTACAAATTTATTATGTTTTGTTTTATGTCTAAATAAATACATACCTAAAAGTATGCCTAAACTTCCTAAAATTATGGCTGTGAAAAAAAGATTTTTTTCAGGTACTCTCCAGTTTCCTTTTTTGGATTTGCTTTTATCAGAATACATTAAAAATATTCCATATAAATTTATGATTAAAATATAATATAAAAAAATCCTCATAATATGCATATACTTTTTAAAGTATAATTCCTTCAGGAATCCTCCTTTTTATTTTTTTCTACACATTTAATTATAGTAAAAAAATATAAGTATTAAAAGAAAAAGTAATGTAACAATTTTGTAACTAATTTTCAAGTAAAATGTAGTAACATAATGTTGTAAAAGTAAAAGTATTGATATATCAGTTACAAACAATATTAATTCTATATAATCATCTTAAATGTGACATTGAAAGATTAAGTTACAGGAGGTCTTACATTATAAATGATGCAAATTGAAAACAACAAAGAAGAAATTATAAAAAAAGGAAGGTTGAAAGTTAATAAAAAGAAAATGTTTAGAGCATTAGTTGTACTTACAATTGTAATATACGTTATACATATATCATGGATTCATTTTACAGTTTATAGATATGATAAACTCATATATTCAGGAGTTAAGGTAGAAGGTATAGAGGTAGGTGGAAAGAGTAAAGAAGATGCTATAGATTTATTGAAACGTAATTATGAAAGAGAAATATTAAAAAAAGATATAGTAATTAAAATACAAGATAAAGTTTATAACATAAATTATTCTAAATTGAATATAAAATATAATATAGATGATACTATAAAAGATGCTTTTAAATATGGAAAAAGCAATGGGATTTATGACAAGTATAAAACTATATCAATTGCTAAAGAAAAACAATTTAGTTTAAAGTATAGTTATGATAAAAAAGCAATTGAAGAAGTAATAGCAAAAATGGAGCAGCAGTTTAATAAAAATTCAGTAAATGCATCCATAACTAAAGATAAAAATGATAAATTTGAAGTTTCAGAAGAAAAAGAAGGACAAGCAGTAGATAAAGAAAAACTTATTAAGGATATTGATGAAGCAATTAGTAATAAAGCTGTTAAGGATATAGTAGTCTATGCCCAAGTAAAAAAAATAGAGCCAAAAATAAAAAAGTCACAGCTTGAAAAAGTTGATACAAAAATTTCTGGTTTTAGTACTAATTTTTTAACTTCACCATCAAATAGATGTAATAATATTAATGTAGCTTCAAAGGCAGTGAATGGTATTGTTATTATGCCAAATGAAACCTTTAGTTTTAATAAGGTGGTAGGAGAAAGAACAGAAAAAAGAGGATATAAATCAGCACCAGTAATTATAGGTAATAAGTTAGAATCCGGTTTAGGTGGAGGTGTTTGCCAAGTATCCAGTACTCTTCATAATTCCATAGTAAGAGCTGGAATTATACCTGTAAAAAGACAACATCATAGTATGCCTGTTAGTTATGTCCCATTAGGAATGGATGCTACTGTGGACTATGGAAGTATAGACTATACATTTAAAAATGAATTTAAATATCCTATTTATATTGAATCTTCAATAAAAGATAAAAATTTAGCATTTAACATTTATTCCAATTCTGAATTAAAGGAAAAAACCTATGAATTTATAAATAATGTTAAAACGGTAAATGAAAGAGGAAAGAAAGTGTCAGTGGCAAAGGGATACTTAGTTACTTACAAAAATGGTAATAAAATTTCAAGAAAAGAAATAAATAGTGATGATTACGATAAATAGGACACAATTTCTAGTGTCCTATTTAAAATTATTTACATTTTTCATTTAAATCTTTAAATATAGCTTCTACACCTTTACCCCAATTTGGATCTTCAGCATAGTTTTTGCCTATCCATAAAAATGGGTCTGAATCTTTAGGCATGTCCTTAGATAAATTAATAACAGTTCTTGCAGCTATTTTGGAAGAATCTTTTATATCTGTGTTATATTCCTGCCAGCTGTGAAAAACGTTAAAGGGGTTATTAGCTATTTTAGAAGAATCTTTTGCACTTTCGGGTACAAAGTTTTGTTCTTGTCCTGTTATTGCAAAAAATACTAAAGGATTTAAATTAAATTCTTTTGCAACAGAAAGAACAGTTGAAAAATAAGGTTCTTTAGCAAGTAATGACTTATGATTAACTAAAAAACTCTTTAATTTTACTTCATTTATTTTTTTATATCTCATATACTCTGGAAGATGAGTGTTTGAAAATTTACTAGTAGTGTTATATGATGAACTTTGTGAACTATCCTTTGGTTTATTAGAGTAAAGTTTAAAATTGTCTTTAGAACTTACATTATAAGCAAATCTGCTTAGTGGATAAAATGTAATAATAAAAAATATTATACTAAGAGTAATAACAATTTTATTACTAAATTGAAAGTTTTTAAAGTATTTTAAATTGAAATTTAAAGATTTATTGTTAAGAATAACATTAGTATCATTGTTAAGAGTATTAGGAGGGGTACTAGCAGGAACATTATCTGAACTTTCAATTTCACATTGATTAGTACACTGGTTTCCATTGGCTAAATATTCTTTTAAGTCTTCCTCTTTAATGTTATCACTTATATTTAAATTAACCCAATTTGTTAGGATGCTTGTACAATTAGTTTTAAGATCATTTTCACTTAAGCATGAATCAAAAACATCATACAGGGTGATTAGAGTTTTATTTTTGGCAAAAGTATTTTTTAAAGTATTTACTTTTATGGAAGACTTATATGCATCTGGTATACCATCTAATTTTTTGTACAATATATTATGAATTGTGTTTGAAAGCATTTTTGCTCGTATGGTGCTTTCATTTTCATCATATTTTTTATTAATATAGTTCTTTAAAGTTTCAATATCATCTTTGCTTATAACTTTTGTTTCCTTTAATTCGTTTATAAATTTATCCATAGTCTTCACAACCTGTAAAAAATATTAAAATACACTATAGTATCGTATTTTTTTTACAAAACTTTATATTAAAAAATACTATTTGTAAGAAAAGCTAAAAAAAAGTAATACTAGGTTACAATAAGTATACTATAAAACATAAAAGTGCCATATTGAAAAAAGTGCAAGTTTAGTGTTAACATAGTAATGTATAATTTTAAAGTTAAGTTTATTATAAATATCTATATTTTTATAAAATATAGTAGAGAAGGGTTGATATTATGAATTTTAAAAAATTGAGTTTAGAGGATAAGGAGTTATTCCACAAGTATACTTCTCCGTATACTTTTTTAAGTTGTGAATATTCTTTTACAACTTTATATATTTGGAAAGATGCCTGTAATGTGGAATATACTATATATAAAGATGCTTTAATAATAAAAAAGAGAGACTTTAAAGGCAAATATCACTTTATGCAGCCTTTAGGATATAAAAAGGAAAACTTAAAAGAGATTATTGAAGTATTAATAAAATATAAAGAGGAAAATAATATTAGATATCTGTTTAAAGATTTGGAAGAAAATTTTATAGAGGAAATAAAAGGTTTATTTCCTAATATAGATGGGTTTGGAATAAAAGAAGATAGGGACAATTTTGATTATTTATACGAAGCTAATAGGCTTATGAGTCTTTCAGGTAAAAAACTACATGGCAAAAAAAATCATTATAATTCTTTTGTTAAGAGTTGGGAATATGAAGTAGTTGAAATAAAAGGTGAAAAGGTAATAAAAGATGTTATAAAAAAGGCACAGGAGCTATATGAAGAAAAAGAAGATGAGGATTGTATGCTTTATTATGAACTTCAAGCAATAAAGGATATTGCTTATAATATAAATGAACTTTCACTTAAAGGAATAGCTGTATATGTTAATGAAAAACTAGAGGCGTTTAGTATAGGTGAAAAATTAAATGAAGATTTAGCTGTAATCCACATTGAAAAAGGAAATAAAGATATTAATGGGATATATAGTTTTATAAATAAAACTTTTATAGATAGATGCTTTAATGATGTGAAAATAATAAATAGAGAACAGGATTTAGGGGTAGAAGGTCTTAGAAAAGCTAAAATGTCCTATTATCCTTTGAAATTAGAAAAAAAATTTATTTTTGGGTTTTAAAAATAGGTATGAAATATTATTTCATACTTATTTTGTTATTTTAGAAAATGTTTTGAAGGAAAATGAAATCTTTTGTAGAATAGCATATAGGGGGAGGTGGTAGGTATGCTAAATCATTTAGACGGTAAATTTAACACATTTGACGGTACTGAATTATTTTATACTAAAGATATAGTAGACAGTGCAAAGGCTGTAATTATCATAGTACATGGACTTTGTGAACACTTAGGAAGATATGATTATTTTACAAAAAAATTAAATGATTTTGGTTACACGGTTTATAGATTTGATAATAGAGGTCATGGTAAATCTGGAGGAGAAAGAGGTTATGTAGAAAATTTTCAGTATTTCTTTGATGATGCAGATAAAGTGGTTGATATGGCTTTAGAAGAAAATAAAAATCTTCCTGTGTTTATGTTTGGACATAGTATGGGTGGATTTATTACAGCAGGTTATGGAATGAAGTATAGAAATAAATTAAAAGGCCAGATATTATCAGGAGCTGCAGTCATAGAAGTTCCAAGCTTTAAGAATTTAAAAAAGGATGATTACTTTGAAAAACATCCAAGAGAAAAATCTCCTAATGCTTTATCTAGATTTATCTGTAGAGATGAAGATGTGGTTAGAGACTATGAGAATGATCCTCTTGTGCTTAAAGAAACTAATATAAAACTTTTAGGAGAGGCTTTTATAAAAGGTTCTACATGGATTAGTGAAAATGTTAAAAAATATGAGTATCCATGTCTAATATTACATGGGGAAATGGATAGAATAGTTAAGAATGAAGCTTCCAAATGGATGTTTAATAATATACATTCAGCGGATAGATCTATGAAAATATATCCAGAATGTTATCATGAAATATTAAGTGAAAAAGAAGAAAAAAAACATGTTATAAAAGACATACATAAATGGATTAACGAAAGAATTTAAATAAGTTTTACAAATAATTTAATATTTAACTAGTACAAAGTATTCTCATTATGTAGTATACTAATATAAGTTTGAATTTAAAGACAGGAGAAACCTAATGAGAAAAAAAACAAAAAATGTATTTAAAGTATTTATTCTGTTAATTGTTTTATTTGGAACTTTTAATATGGCAAAATATTTTATAAATAAAAATAACCATATTAATTTAAAAAATGTAGATGTAAATCTTTATATTGATGCTGCAGACAGTGCCAGTAAAGGTAAGGTTCAAGTTAACTGGAAAGAACTTATGGCTATAGATGGAGTTAGGTATAAAAATGATTTTTCAAAAGCTGATAAAGAAGAGATAGTAACTTTAGCAAATATGTTTTTAGCAAAAAATACATCAGGTAATAACATTGGAAAAAGTAATTATAAGTTAGTAAGCATAGAAGAGGTTTTGGACAAGTTATCTTTAAAAAAATCTGAAAAACAGAAAGTTTATAGATATATAGAGGATTTAAAACCTGTGGCTTTAAATAATAGGTTAAAAGATGATCCTTCTTATAAAAAATTTATAGATGAGTTAACTCCAACGGCAATTGATATATATAATAAATATGACATTTTACCTTCAGTAACTATAGCGCAAGCTATTTTAGAATCTGGATGGGGAAAATCAGAGCTTACTTCTAAATCCAATAATCTATTTGGCATAAAAGCTGATAGTAGTTGGAAGGGAAAAAGTGTACTAATGAAAACTTCAGAGTATTATAATAAAATTATTAATGATTCATTTAGAGTTTATGCTAGCAAAGGCGATTCTTTAAAGGATTATGGAGAATTTCTTTATAAAAATAAAAGATATAAGGAACAGGGAGTTTTAACAGCTTTAAATTATAAAGATCAAGCAGAAGCTATAGAAAAGGCTGGATATAGTACCATAGAAGATAAAAAAGGAAATCAGGTTTATGCAGACTTAGTAATAAAAATAATAAAAGAAAATAATCTTCAACTTATAGACAATAAAGCTCAATTGGAAAAAAGTAAAGCATTAAAAAAATAATAGTTAACAAGCTACTATAAAAAATAGATTTTTTATAGTAGCTTAAATAATTTAGCATATTCTAGGAAGACCATAACCAGAAGGCATATCTATAATTCTTTTACCACCTATAAAGGTATTCATATAAACTTTTATAGAATCTCCAGTTACTACTTTTCCTATAATAGATGCATTAATTCCTAAAGGATTTTGTTTCATTTTTTTTAAAATGTCACAAGCATATTTTTCAGGTACAAAACAGCAAAGTTTACCTTCGTTGGCAAGATATAATGGGTCAAGGCCCAGCATTTCAGAGGCAGCTTTTACTTCTTCCTTTACAGGAATAAAATTTTCTTCTAATTCAATAGACACATTACTCATTGTTGCAATTTCATTTAGTACAGCAGCAAGTCCACCTCTTGTAGCATCCCTAATTACATGTATGTAAGGACATGTTTCTAATATATCACTGACTAAGAAATTTAAAGGAGCACAATCACTAGACAAGTTTCCAGAGAATTCTATGTTATTTCGCTGGCACATAATTTCCATACCATGATCACCTAAAGTACCATTAACAATAACTATATCACCTATCTTAGCGTTTGAAGCTTTTATATCTACATTATCATAAATAAATCCTATGCCCGAAGTATTAATAAAAATACCATCTGCGCCACCTTTAGGAACTACTTTTGTATCTCCAGTAACAATTTGTACGCCAGAGTTTTTAGCTGTTTCAGCCATAGATTTTACTATTGTTTCTAAGTTTTCCATAGAAAATCCTTCTTCTATTATAAAAGAGCTACTTAAATACATAGGTTTTGCCCCACTTACAGCCAAATCATTTATTGTACCACATATTGACAATTTACCTATATCTCCACCTTTAAAAAATATAGGACTTACTACAAAGGAATCCGTGGTAAATGCAATTTTGGTATTCTTTATATTCAGAAGAGCTGAATCATTTAATTCTCTTAAGGTTGGATTATCAAAATACTTTAAAAACAAATTATTTATTAAATCATTAGTTCCTTTTCCTCCACTTCCATGAATCAATGAAATTTTATTTTCCATACTACTTCCTCCAATTATTATACTAAGTTTAGTTAGAATTTGATTTATAGTAAGCTGCACAAGTACCTTCAGAGGATACCATACATGGACCTATAGGATTTTCAAAGGTACATACTTTTTTAAAAAGTTCACACTGAACAGGAGTAATTTTACCCTTTAATATATCAGCACATTTACATCTATTGGATTCATTATAATTAGAGTATTCAATTCTAAAATGCTTTACTGCATCAAACATTTCATACTCTTCATTTAATTCATACCCACTTTTAGCAATAAAACCAAACCCTCGCCAATTGCTGTCTACTATTTTAAAGACTTTTTTTATATAATTTAAAGCACTAGTGTTTCCTTCATATTTTACAATTCTTTTATAATCATTAACTACTTTAGGTGTTTTATTACAAATCAAGTGCAATATTATTTTTATGCTCTGAAGTATGTCTACAGCTTCAAAACCAGTTATAACTCCAGGTATTTTATAATTATCAGACAAAAAATTATAAGGCTTTTCTCCAATAATAGCACTTACATGTCCTGGGAGTAGAAAACCATTTATATGAAGTTCTTTGTCTTCTAATAGATTTTTAAGTACAGGAGGAACTAATCTATGAGAGGTTAAAAAAAATAAGTTTTTTATATTATTTTCCTTTGCTTCAATAGCTGTTACAGCTGTCATAGGAGTTGTGGTTTCAAAACCTACAGACAATAAAATTATATCTTTAGAGGGATTTTTTTGTGCTAATACTAAAGCATCCATAGGAGAGTAAACAATTCTTATATCTGAGCCTTCAGATTTCCTTTTTATTAAAGAAGATATGTTACCTGGAACCTTCATCATATCCCCAAAGGTAGCTATAATAACATTTTCAATGTAAGATAGTTTGAGTGCAGCATCAATATAACTTTCAGGAGTAACGCAAACAGGACATCCAGGTCCAGCTATTAAATTTATATTTGAAGGTAGTACATCATTTATTCCATACTTAAATATAGACATAGTATGAGTACCACACACCTCCATAATGTTTATTTTTTCATCTGTTATGTTTTCAAGAGATTTTAAAATACATTTAGCATAAGAGCCATTTCTAAATTCATCAACAAATTTCATTTTCTGCTATCTCCTTCAGTATTTGGAGAGTCTTAAAAGCTTCTTTTTCATTTATAATTTCAATGGCACATCCAGCATGTACAAGTACATATTGTCCGATTTTTACATCAGGTACTAGATGTATAAAGACTTCTCGCTGTAGAGCACCTATTTCTACAGTTCCTCTATTTTTTTCGCGATTTATAAGTTTACCAGGTACAGCTACACACATATATAACCTCCATTCAGATTATTTAATATTTATATAACGAGTATAATTTGATGTAAATGATAAAGTGAATTTCAAGACTATAGTTTACTTTATACTTATTTAAATTTGAAAAGTTTTATGCCATCTTAGTAAAACATAATAGTGGGTAGCTTAAATTAAGTTAATTAAAAGTAATAAATTTTAGATTTGTAAATATATTTACATTGAAGATTATAAGAGGGAGGAGTCTATGAATAAACATAATATGAAGGAATTTAAAAGTATGCTTGAAGAAATAAATTATTATAAAAAAATGATGAATATTACCATGTGTCCTTATGAAAAAGTGTATTGGATAAACATAATTACCTATAAAATAACAGAAATTTTAGATGATATGAACATGAAAGAATATGTAGAGAGGGAAGTAGCAACACAGCCATTAAAAGAATTTACTCTTGAAGAGTTGTCTAAATATGATGGTTCCATGGGGAAGCCTGCTTATGTGGCAGTAAATGGTTTAGTTTATGATGTAAGTCTTAATAGCGCTTGGGGTGGTGGAACTCATTTTGGACTGTATGCAGGTAAAGATCTTTCTAAAGAATTTAAAGGCTGTCATGATGGCAAAATTGAATTATTAAAGAGCCTTACAGTTGTAGGTAATATCAAGTAAATCTTAGGTTTAAAAAGAGTTTATTTACAAAAAACGGGATAAAAATATATAGGGGGTATGGGATTTTGCCATTAATGAAACTTGTTTATGAAGCTATAGAAAAAATTAATAGAGGAGAAGCAAAAAAGCTTAACCTTATTTGGCTTGAATGTACTGGATGTGAAGGGGATATAATTTCCTTTCTTAATGTAGATAAACCAGATTTTAAGTATTTTCTTGAACAAATGGTAAATTTAAAATTTAGTAATAGTTTAATGCAACCAGATGGGGAAGCAGCTTATGAAAATTTTCTAGAAACTTTAAATACAGATTTTATACTGGGAGTAGAAGGTTCACTTACAGAAAAAGATAATGGATTTTATACATCTATGGCATTCTATAAAGGAAAAAGAATATCTGCAGCTGAAGGAGTTAAATTAGCAGCAGAAAAGACAAGAAAAATAATAGCTATTGGAACTTGTGCTGCTTTTGCAGGAATATCTGCTGCAAAACCAAACCCAACTGGATGTGTAAGTTTAAGTGAGTTTTTGAAGAAAAAGGTTATAAATGTTCCTGGATGCCCAGTAAATCCTCTATGGCTTATGGGAACTGTTGCTAGCTTGATTTTGTATGAAAAGGTGGAAGTGGATGATAAAGGTAGACCATTAATGTTTTTTAAAGAAACTAATCATACAAATTGTTCAAGACGTTCATATTTTGATAATAATATTTTTGCAAAAAAACTCGGAGAACCTGAATGTATGTTTAAACTTGGATGTAGAGGACCTATAACAAAAGCTTACTGTCCTATAGGAAAGTGGAATTCAAGAATTAATTGGCCTGTAGAATGTAATACACCTTGTATAGGTTGTGCCAATGAAAATTTTCCAGATGGCACAGAACCTTTTATAAGATACTAGAGGAGGCTTTGTTATGGCAACAAAAATAACTATAGAACCAATAACAAGAATCAGCGGACCTTTAAGCATAGAGATTGAAATTGAAAAAAATAAAATAGTGAATGCTAAAAGTAGTGGAATGTTATTTAGAGGCTTTGAAAATATGCTGGTGGGAAGACCTCCGCTGGATGCCGTATATTTTACTGAAAGAATATGTGGAATATGCTCTACTGCCCATGGGGTTGTGGCAAGCTTAGCATTAGAGGATGCTTTGAAAGTAAAACCAGATCAAAATGGTGTGAAAATAAGAAATTTTGCTCATGGAGCTGATTTTATTCAAAATATTATAAGGCAAATCTGCCTTTTTGTATTTCCTGACTATGTGAAGATAAAAGAAGTTCCTGGTAGTGTAGATTACGATTTTAGACTGCCAGAAAAATTAAGCAAAAAAGTGGGAGAAGACTATTTAAAAGCATTAAAGTATGGGCGTCTTGCACATGAAATGGTAGCTCTTATTGGAGGAAAAGCTCCACATGGTCATGGAGTATTTGTAGGAGGTACTACTGCAAATTTGGATGCTTCTAAAATTATAAGGCTTAAATATATACTGCAGCAAATTTATGAATTTATATGTTCATATATGATTGAAGATATAACCATTATATCAGCATATTATCCTGAATATTTTAAAATAGGGGAAGGAACAGATAATCTTTTAACCTATGGTCTATTTAACGATTTATCTGAAAAAGAACTAGTATATGTTTATCCTTCTGTATATATTGATGGTAAAAAAAGCAGCTTAGATGTAGAAGCTATAAAAGAGGGAGTAGAATATTCCTGGTATAGTGATACAAAATTAAACATAGTACCATCAAAAAAGCCTTCAGAATTAGATATTAAAAAACCTGAAGCTTATACTTTTATAAAAGCACCTAGATATAAAGAAAAAGTTGTACAAGTAGGGCCTCTAGCTCGCATGATTTTAGGTGGATATTATAGACATAGCATATCCACTATGGATAGGTTAATGGCTAGAGTACTTGAAGGAAAGATACTATCAGAAAAAATGCTTAAGCTTCTAGATGTAATAAATCCAGTGCCAGCAGTGCAAAAGCAATATATAATTCCTGAAAGTGCAGAAGGCAAAGGACTTTATGATGCAGTAAGAGGAGCTCTTGGACACTGGGTTAAGATAGAAAATGGAGTTATAAAAAACTATGACATAATTACACCAACAGTATGGAATCTTTCTCCAAAAGATAAAATGTCACATCACGGGGTTCTTGAAGAAGCTCTTATAGGCACTGAAATACAGAATGTAAAAAGTCCTGTAGAAATAGGAAGAATAGTTCGCTCCTTTGATCCGTGTATATCTTGTGCAACACATGTAACTACAGATTGTTGTAATGATTATAACATTGAGATTATATAGACTAACTTAAGTAGCAATGAAAATAGGGTTCAGTGGCAGTTTGGATTTTAACTTCTACTTTGTGATATATGCTAATGTTTCATCACGGTTAAATATTTTAATTAGTCTAAAGCTTAAAGTTCATGAAAACCTAAGAACTTTGCCAAACTCGGTTCCCTCAAACAGGGCTAAAGTTCTAAGGCTTTCCTGAACTTATCGCTAAGACTAATAAAAAATATTTAACTAATGTGATGAAGCATTAGCATATATCCCTACGTGGAAGTTAAAATCCAAACTAGTAACCATAAATCAGTCAATCTTATAGTTGAAAATTCTTACTAAATCCAATATTCTTGTCAAATTCTTTCCATAATAAAAGACCTGCATCAGAGGTTAAATTTCCACCATTGAAATTTAGTGATTTTTCTAATAAACTACCCATATAAGAATTTTCTTTGTTTTTTTATTTAAATGAGATTCTATATAATAGAAAAACACGAAAGGTGGAAAAAATTGAATAAGATAATATCTCTGTTAGTAGATAGTTATGGAATATATGATCTACACAAAAGTCATAGTGAAACTAATCAGTTTTATTATAATGAAAAAGAAGTTATTGAGTTAAATGAAGATTGTTTTGAATTTTATTTTGAACCAATTTTACCTGAAATTGAGTTTGAAAGTAATAAATTAAAATTTAAAAGTCAAGTGAAAAATGAGGATTGTAATAAAGATGCTATATTTTACACTAATTTGTATTCAAATAAAGATAAAGAAAATATAAGTGTTGTAATGATACATGGATGGAGGTCAGAAGAATTAAACAGATTAGAAAATGTGTTTTTAAAAGACTTTAAAAAATCACAATATAATATATATAGCTATATTCTACCTTTTCATATGGATAGATGCCCCAAAGAAGCTTATAGTGGAGAGTACTTTTATAGTGCTAATATTAACAGAACACTAAAATCAATTAGTCAAGCTGTTAGTGATATAAGAGCTTTAATTAAATATTTAAAGAAGCATAATAATAAAGTTGTTGTGCTAGGATTATCATTAGGTGGATTAGTAGGAAATTTAATAGGCGAGTATGAAAAAAATGTTGATTTACTAATATCCATATTTGCTGCAAACAATCTAGCATTTACAGCATTTAAAACAGAAGTAGGAAAATTTATAAAAAAAGACTTTTTAGAACATAAATTTGATATTAATAAATTAAATAAGTGTTGGAAAATTGTAAATCCAAGCTTAAAAAAACCTATAGTTGATTTAAATAAAATATTATTGATTTATGGCTACTATGATAAATATGTTTTAGAAGAAGATACTAAAACAGTATCTGAAAATTGGGAAAAGAAAAGGAAATTATTAAAATGTGGACATTCAGGAATTGTTATTAATAAAAAAGAAATTAAAAGTAAAGTCCTAGAATTTATAAATAAAGAATTACTAGTTCAAAATTAATCAAAATAAATAAGGTAGTAGAAGTATATTTTTATGGAGATGATAAAAATTGCATGAGGTTTCTATAATGGAAAGCACAATAAATATTGTACTTGAAAAATCTAAAGAATATAATTTTAAAACTATTAGAAAGATCACATTAAATATTGGAGAACTAGCAGGAGTAATGGATGAAGCTTTAAATTTTGCTTTTAAAGAATTAAAGAAGGATACTATTTTAGAAGAAGCAGAGCTTTGCATAGATAAAGTAAAAGCCATGGCTTATTGTAAGCAGTGCAAGGAAAACTACCCAATAGATCACTTCAATAAATTGTGTCCAAGGTGTGGAAGCTTTCCGGCAAAAATTGTAAATGGATATGAATTATATTTATATACTATAGAAGGAGAATAAAAAATATGAGTGAGATTAAAGTTATTGTAAACATGCTTCATACAAATGAAGAAATTGCTTTAGAAAATAAAAAGCTTTTTGATGATGAAGGTATATTTGTTATTAACTTAATGAGTTCTCCAGGTTCAGGAAAAACTTCTATACTTGAAAAATTAATTTGGAGAATGAAAAATGATATAAATATGGCAGTAATAGAAGGGGATATTTACACTACAAAAGATGCAGATAGAATAGAAGCTAAAGGAATCCCAGTTGTACAAATAAATACTTCAGGAGCTTGTCACTTAGATGGAGATATGATAAGAAAAGCAGCACTTAATTTTGATTTAAGAAATTTAGACACCATTATTATAGAAAATGTAGGTAATCTTGTATGCCCTGCAGAATTTGAAGTGGGAGAAGACATGAAAATATGTGTACTTAGTGTGACAGAAGGCAATGATAAACTATTAAAATATCCTCTGATGTTTGAGAAGAGTACAGCAGTAATATTGAATAAAACGGATTTAATTCCTTTTACTGATTTTAATAAAGAAGAATTTTATAAGGATATTAAATCTATAAATCCTAGAGCTAAAATTTTTGAGACCTCCTGTACTAAAGATGAAGGTATAGAAGAAATTTCTAAATGGATATTAGGAAAAGTGAATGAAAAAAGTATTTCATAGAAATTTTTTTGGGGGTTTTATAAGAGATAACAGGTTAAAAATGGGGCAGATATTTGATATCATACAAGGAAATAGTGTGTTATCAAAGGGTTCTGAAGTTATAGCAGGATGCATGCTGGCTTGTTACTTAGTTTAAGGTGCCTTAATGAATTTAAGACAGGTGGTTTATGTAGTATGGGTAAAAAGGTTATTGCCATAGGGAATAAGCTTATGATGGATGATGGAGCAGCATTATTTGTGATAGAAAATATAAAGAATGTCTTAGAAAGCAAAGGAATAGAAGTTATAATTGGAGAAACAGATGTGGACTTTTGCTTTTCTAAATTAAATGATAGTGATGAATTTTATATAATAGATGCAGTGCTCTATGGCAAATCTGTGGGGACTTTGGCATTTAAAAATTTAAAAGATGTAAAAAAAATAAAAGAACAGAGTGCTATTCATTCTTTAAGCTTAATTGATTTAATTAATATATATAAACTAGAAGTTAAAGGTTACTTTATAGGAATAGAAATAGGAAAGATAAGTATGAATATAGGTTTAAGTAATGTTTTGCAGTTGCAATTTAAAGATATATGCAGTAAAGTATTGAATTTTATAATAATCAATAAAAATTAATTATATTACTAAAAAGCTATAGAAATCAGCTATCAAAATACTCTCATTAAAAGTATTCTGATAGCTGTTAATTTAGTTAGGTATTCTAAGGGATATTATATATCTCAATTTTAGCTTGTCTATAGGATGGTTGTATAAAGTATCAAGACTAAAATCAAAGGACTTGATTTGAATAGTAAATGATTTACTTTTAAAGTACTTCACATATCCTTTTAAGACCTTCTTCCAATACTGATCTTGGACAAGCTAAATTGAGGCGAATATAGCCATCTGAATTGGCCACAAACATATTGCCGCCTTCAAGTAATACACCAGCTTTATTTGCAAAAAACAAAGGTAAATTTTCTTCATTCCCAAGGTATGCATTGATATCAACCCAAGCCAAATATGTAGATTCAGAAATACGGAATATAGCTTTTGGCAAATGCTTTTCTAAGTAATTCTTTGTAAATACAAAGTTATCGTCTAGATAATTCTTTAACTGTCTAAGCCACTCGTCACCATGGGTATATGCTGCTTGAGCAGATGTAATGCTTAAAGGATTTTCAAAGGAATAGTGTCTAGCAGTCCATAAAGCTCTCAATTTTTCATTTGGTATTATTACATTTGAGAACATCAATCCAGCCATATTAAATGTTTTACTTGGAGCCATGCAAGTGATAATACGGTCTGATTCTGGATATAGTTTTGCAAGTGGAGTATGTTTTTGATTGTTTCTAAGTAAATCACAATGAATTTCATCGGAAATAATCCACAAATTATTTTTTAAGCAAATATCTCCAAATCTTTTTAGTTCTTCTGGTTTCCACACACGTCCACTAGGATTATGAGGATTACAGAAAATACAAAGGGAAACCTTTTCGTCCTTTGCCTTCTTTTCCAAATCATCAAAGTCCATGGTATAATATCCATCATTTACAATCAAATTAGATGTTACCAATTCTATGTTATTATATTCTGCAGCATATTTAAAGAAAGCATAGGAAGGAGTTACTATTAAAACTTTTTCATCTGGTTTGCAGATATATTCGACTAATTCATATAGTGCAGGAATAATACCTGGAGAAGTAACTAGGTGCTCTTTTTCAAAAGTCCAATCATAATGGCGCTTTGTCCATCCGGAAAAAGCCTTATAGTATTCAGGATCAAATACTTTTGTATAACCAAAAATTCTTCGATCAAGACGTTCTTTTATAGCTTGTATGATTTCGGGAGGTGTTGCAAATTCCATATCTGCCACCCACATGCGAATAAATTCATCATCTTCAAATGGAAATTTCATTGTTGGAGGAGCATGGAAAATGTAATCACGAAAGCCATCTGTATTCATAGCATTGGTATTTTTTCGATCAATAATTTCATCAAAATTATAATTCATATTTAACACTCCTTTATTTGTTTGATAGTGTAAACAATTGTTTTGTTTTACATAACAATAGTATGTCATTATAATGGTTTATTATCAAAACAAGTAAATTTATTAGAACGAGATTTTTCTTCATTTTTGTTTCGCCAAAATAGACAAATGACGTTATTAATGATAAAATTCATTTATTAAAAACAAATTAAGAATAATTCATCTAGTATAGATATTGTTATGAAACAAAGAAAGATTCTAGGTTAATTCGTATAGATAAGAGGAGAAGTAACTATGGGAACAATCACAAATGAAATAGGAAAAAAGATTAAGAGTTTTAGAAAAAGTAAAGGGATGACGGTTCAGCAATTAGCCGATTTGGTACATAAAAGTAAATCAACTGTTTCTAAATACGAGAATGGTGATATTACTATTGAAATAGAGATGCTTTATGAGATTGCAGCAGTGTTAGATATTCACGTAGAGCAGTTGCTTTACATTCCCCTAAATAATGATATAGTAATATCAAACAGCATACCGTCTGCTTTCTTTCAACACTCTTCAAGATTTTATTCTTATTTTTATGATGGCAGAAATAAACGTGTTGTAAAATGTGTTATGGATATAATTTCTAGAAAGGATACTTTCCGATATAAAACTATGTTGTACATGAATGTAAAAAATGATGACTATTACCAAGATTGTGAGAATACCTACTGTGGTTATATAGAACATCATGATGTATTGACATCCATTATATTAAAAAATCAAGCTACACCCTTGGAACAAATAACAATAAATATTTTGGCCTCATTTTTGGATTCTGACAAGAAATGGGGTTTAATGTCAGGTGTTTCATTTCGTCCTTTTATGCCAATTGCTTTAAAGATGTTGTTTTCAAAGAAGTCATTAGTAGAGAATCAAGATTTAATTAATGAACTTAAAATTAACAAAGAAGATATTAGAATTATGAAGATGTATAATATGATGTCAATTACATAAGTAGTAGTTAATAGTGTAATCAACTTTATATAAGAAATTTGAAGAAGCCATAAAAAGGTTGTGAATTAAATACAGTCAATAAATAACTGAAAATGAAAGTTTTGAATCAAAACTATATTTGAATATGGTTAAGGCACTTGAATATATTTCAAGTGCCCTATTATTTGAAAAGTAGACAAAACCATAGAAAATTTTATCTTTGCATCCACCAAGGTTTATTTTTATGATGAGGGTAATGATGGTGATGAGGATAAGGGTAATAAGGATATTGAGGATAATAAGGATATTGAGGATAATAAGGATAATTTCTATCTTCATCATCAATAGTATCATCAAAATCATCATCTTCTCCTCGCATACCACTACAGCCACCACCATTACAACTGCAACCAGCGCCAGTACAACTGCAGCTGTTTGATTGAGGCATCATTTGTCCAGCCATCAACGGAGAGTTCGCAATTGGAGAGTTCATGAATGGAGAACCCATCCAAGGAGAACCCATCCAAGGAGAACAGCCGCCCATCCAAGGAGAACAGCCACTCATCCAAGGAGAACAGCCGCCCATCCATGGGAAAGGTATTCCGAAGCAACAATTGTCTCGACAGTGATGATGATGGTGTCGGCTTTCGTCAACATTGATGTTAGTAGGGTTTTCGCTATCATTATCATTTTGATAGTACATGTACATACCTCCGTAAAATCTATCTTCACTATATATAGTATTAGAAAAGTATAAAATAGTTACAACTTTTTAAAAAAATAAGGAAATAAAAATAAGACTGTGCAAACTTTAAAATGCACAGTCTTATTTTTAAAATGTTCTTTTATTTCTTGAAAAGTAAACTATAGCTATAATAATCATTAGTATAAATAATGGCCCAGCAAAAATAATTTTGAATATTAAAGCCATAATTGAAATGATTATACCTATAACAAAAACAACAGCAAATATAGGCAAAGCCACTGCAGCTAGAACTGACCCAATAAGAATAAATATCACAAGGGATAAAAGGATTGTTAAAATTATCATGAAATATACCTCCCAAAATTTAAATAAGTTTAAATGATTGATGTTAAAAAGTATTAATATGTATATTATGTAGTATATTATACCATATAATAAAGAAGGCACAAATGTTGTTTATTATTAAAAATTAGCCATTTTACCTGAAATTACAGTGTATATAAAAAAAGAATTCATATTGCTTATGAAATCTAAAAATTACTGTCTAATTATGTCCACCTCATTTATGTATTGATATGAAGTATATTTCAACATTATTTTCTATTTGGGACATAATCGCAAATGGTATACTAAGACATTATCAAAAATCGATCAGAACACAATCAGATTTCATTAAATCTTTTATTGACATAATAAAAATACGTGATATAATAACAACTAATATTAACTTTAACAAAAATAATAAAAAAATGTTTTGGAGGGTAAGATTATGAAAAATATCATTGGAAAGGGAATAAGCGGAAAATTTTATTTTTACTTTAGCTGGGGCTATCTCTATTTTAGCGCTGGTTACTTTTTCTGCGGAAAATTATTTTTTCCTTTTTTCAATGAGCTTAATAAAACGAAATTTATTTTATGTAGGGATGTGCTATATCTATAGCACTGTGCATTTGGTATATTTAGTAAGGCTCATTTGGGCCTTACTTTTTTTTATCCATTTTTAACTAATAACTTGAATTGTTGGGAATATTAGTTGTAAAACAGTGAATTAAACCTAAAATGATAAAAACAATTTTTAAGCCGGCAAAGAAATTGTTTGATATATAAAAATAACAATAGACAAAATAATGTTTTTTAAATTTAAGGAGGGCTATATTATGGTAGTAATTATGAGAAATGATGCAACAACAGAAGAAATAAAAGGTATAAAAGAAAGAATAGAGATGGAGGACTGTAGAGTGAACATAATAGAAGGTGAAAATCAATGTATATTAGGAATTGTAGGGGATACTACAAAGCTGGACCCAGATAAAATTCAAGCTAATGAATGTGTAGATAGAGTTACTAAGGTGCAACAGCCTTTTAAACTTGCAAATAGGTTATTTCATCCAGACAATACAGAGATAAAAGTTAATGATAGGATAATAGGTGGAAGTAAAATAGCTATTATGGCTGGACCTTGTTCCGTAGAAAGTGAAGATCAAATTTTAGAAATTGCAAAAACCGTAAAAGAAAGTGGAGCTGGATTTTTAAGAGGAGGAGCTTTCAAACCTAGAACTTCACCATACAGTTTTCAAGGACTTAAGCAGGAAGGTTTAGAACTTCTTAAGCTTGCAAGAAAGGAAACAGGACTTCCTATAGTAACTGAAATTATGTCTCCTGATATGATAGATAGATTTGTTGAAGATGTAGATATTATACAAGTAGGTGCAAGAAATATGCAAAACTTTGATTTGTTAAAACAACTTGGTAAAACAAGAAAACCAATTCTTTTAAAAAGAGGACTATCAGCTACTATTGAGGAATTAATCATGTCTGCCGAATACATCATGGCAGGAGGAAATGAAAATGTAATATTATGCGAAAGAGGTATAAGAACTTTTGAAACTTATACAAGAAATACTTTGGATTTAAGTGCTATACCTGCTATAAAAAGATTAAGTCATTTACCTGTAATAGTTGATCCAAGTCATTCAGCAGGGATGTGGTGGATGGTAGAACCTCTAGCAAAAGCATCCTTAGCAGTAGGAGCAGATGGACTTATTATTGAAGTGCACAACGATCCAGCCAATGCTAAATGTGATGGGCAGCAATCCATAAAACCTGAGAGATTTAAAGAACTTATGGAGGAATTATCACAAATAGCAAAAGTAGAGAAAAAAACAATTTAAGATTTGGAGGGGATTGTATTGGATGAAGGTGGTTTTGATTTTAATGTAGTTATTGTGGGTCTTGGGCTCATAGGAGGTTCCTATGCTATGGCACTTAAAAAATTAAAACCTTCAACTATATGTGGTATTGATTTGGATGAAAGTTCTTTAAAAGAAGCTTTAAATATGGGAATAATAGATGAAGGATTCACAGATGGAAAAAAACCTTTAAAAGAAGCAGATTTAGTTATTATAGCTCTTTATCCTGAAGAAACTGTAAGTTTCATAAAAAATAACATAGATAACTTTAAAAAAGGAGCTGTAATAACTGATACTTGTGGAATAAAGGAAGGAGTAATAGATACTATAAATTCCTTTTTACCTAAGGATTTAGACTTTATTGGAGGACATCCTATGGCGGGCAGAGAATCAAAAGGATTTAAAGTTGCTTCTAAAGATATTTTTAATAATGCTAATTATATAATTACTCCTAGCTTAAGAAATCGTAAAGAAAACTTAATGCTTATAGAAAAAATGGCAAGAGCTATAGGATGTAAGAAGGTAATAAGTATAACACCTAAGGAGCATGATAGAATAATATCTTTTACCAGCCAGCTTCCACATGTTATAGCAGTTTCACTTATGGATTCAAATTTAACAGAAAACAATATAGAGACCTTTACTGGAGGAAGTTTTAAAGATGCTACCCGTGTTGCAGTTATAAATTCTGCTCTTTGGTCAGAGCTATTCCTTCTAAATTCAGATAATTTGATTGCTGAAATTGAAAGATTTGAAGAATCCATTAAAAAAATAAAAACAGCTATAATATCAGAGGATAAGCATGCTTTGAAAGATATATTTAAAAACGCTACAGCAAAGAGAAAGAAGATGATATAAATATGAGAAATTTAGAAATAAAACTTAAACATAATAACTATAATATTTATATTGAAAGAAATATTTTAAGTAAAATAGTAGATTATTTAAAGGAAATCCATGAAAATAAAAAGATTGCTATAATTACAGACAAAAATTTAGAAAGATTATATGTAAAAACTTTAAATAAGGCTATAGAAGAAAAAGGATTTAATACAAAAATTATTTCTATAGAACCTGGTGAACAGAGCAAATCTATGGATACTCTAAAAAAATTATATGAAAATTTTTCTGAATTTAATCTTTCAAGGGGAGATTTGATATTAACCTTTGGAGGCGGTGTAGTTGGAGACCTAGGAGGATTTGCAGCATCCACTTATTTAAGGGGAGTACCATATATTCAGATTCCTACATCACTTTTAGCACAAGTGGACAGCAGTATAGGTGGTAAAGTTGCTGTGGATTTACCTTGGGGAAAGAATTTAGTAGGGAGTTTTTATCATCCTAAAGCTGTATTTATAGATCCTGAATTACTTAAAACTTTAGATAAGAGATTTCTACATGATGGATTAGCAGAAGTAATAAAATATGGCTGCATAAGAGATAAAAATATACTTCATGAACTAATGAAATATAAAGATGATAATGAACTTTTAGAAAATATAGATGACATAATATATAAATGCTGCAGTATAAAAAAGGAAGTAGTGGAGTCTGATGAGAAGGATTTTGGGGAAAGAATGATTTTGAATTTTGGACACACTTTGGGGCATGTTGTAGAAAAATATTTTAACTACTCTAAATACACTCATGGAGAAGCTGTAGCTATAGGCATGGCTGAAATAACTAGAAAAAGTGAAGAATCTAATATTACTGAAGTAGGCTCCTATAGTTTTATAGAAAAAATACTTAAAAAATATGAACTTCCATATAAAAAACCAGATATGAGTAGAGAAAAAGTAATTCATACTGTAAAGTTAGATAAAAAAAGCAGTGGAGAAACTATTAATTTGATTCTTCTAAGTAAAATTGGTGATGTATTCATTAAAAAGGTGTCTATAAAAGAAATGGAAAATTATATTTAGAAAAGTAAGGGGGCAAATTTATGAAATATGTAATGATTAATCCGGGCAAACTTAGCGGAGAAGTAAAAATTCCAACTTCTAAAAGTGCCTGTCATAGAGCAGTGATTTGTGCTGGACTTTCAAAAGGAATTAGTAACATTTCTAATGTGGTTTTTTCACAAGATGTAGAAGCTACCTGTGAAGCCATGAAGAACTTAGGAGCAAGTATTAAAAAAGGCAGTGATTCCATTAAAATAGAAGGATTAGAAGAATTGAAACTTAAACATTCTAATATTAATTGTTTAGAATCTGGGTCCACATTGAGATTTTTAATACCTATAGGAGCAACTACAGGAGAAAAACTTACTTTTGAAGGAAAAGGGAAACTTGTAGAAAGACCTTTAAAATGCTATTATAATATATTTGATGAACAGAAGCTTAAATATAACAATGTAGATGGAAAACTTCCATTAACTATAGAAGGTAAACTAAAACCTGGTGAATATAAAATTAGAGGAGATGTAAGTTCTCAATTTATCAGTGGATTAATGTTTTCTCTTCCACTTTTAAATGGAGATTCAAAAATAATAGTTACTACAGAATTAGAATCTAAGCCTTACGTAGATTTAACCATGGATATGCTTAAAAAATACTCTATACAAATAGAAAATAAAAATTATAAAGAATTTATTATAAAAGGAAATCAAATCTATAAACCATCGGATTATGAAGTGGAAGGAGATTTTTCTCAAGCAGCATTTTGGCTTGCAGCAGGATTACTTGGAAATGATATAGTATGTGATGGACTAGATATAAATTCTCTTCAAGGAGATAAAGCCATACTTAATATAATAGAAAATATGGGAGGAAAAATTTCTATAGAAGGCAATAAAGTAAAAGCTATACCTTCTAAAACGCAGGGCACAATTATAGATGCTTCCCAGTGCCCAGACCTTGTACCTGTATTAACATCACTGGCAGCAGTAAGTGAAGGCACTACAGAAATAGTAAACGCAGCTAGACTTAGAATTAAAGAATCTGATAGATTAAAGGCTATAAGTATGGAACTTAACAGACTTGGAGCAGATATAGAAGAAAAAGAAGATGGGTTAATAATAAGAGGAAAAGAAAGTCTTAAGGGCGGAGAAGTTCAAAGTTGGAATGACCACCGAATAGCTATGGCCTTAGCAGTAGCCTCTATAAAATGTAAGGAACCTGTCATAATAAAAGATGCTTCATGTGTTAAAAAATCTTATCCTAATTTTTGGAAGCATTTTAGAGCTTTAGGAGGTCATATAGATGAGTGGAGTTTGGGGCAATAAAATAAAAATTTCTATTTTTGGCGAATCCCATGGGAAAGCTATAGGAATAAATATTGATGGACTTAAGCCTGGAGTAGAGCTTAATTTAAATGATATAAATAAAGAAATGCAGAGGAGAGCTCCAGGTTCAAGTGAGCTTTCTACCCCTAGAAAAGAAGAAGACAGTTTTGAAATATTAAGTGGATATTTTAATGGAAGAACTACAGGAACACCACTTTGTGCAATTATTCGAAATAACAATCAACATTCTAAGGATTATGAAAAAACTAAAAATCTAATGAGACCTTCCCATGGTGATTTAACAGGATATATTAAATATGAAGGTTTTAATGATTACAGAGGTGGAGGACATTTTTCAGGAAGAATAACAGCGCCCTTAGTATTTGCTGGTGCTGTTTGCAAACAAATTTTAGAAAAAAAAGGAATAATAATTGGGAGCCATATTAAAAGTATAGGAAAAGTAGAAGATGTAAGTTTTGATATGAAAGAACTAGAAGATGAAACTTTGAAAAATTTAAGTGAAAGTAAATTCCCTGTGTTAACTGAAAAAATAGGTATTAACATGAGAAATAGTATATTAAGAGCTAAAGAAGAAATGGATTCAGTAGGCGGAGTTATAGAAACAGCAGTAAATAATTTACCACTAGGTCTTGGAGAACCTTTCTTTGATTCTGTGGAAAGTGTTTTAGCACATTTATTGTTTTCCATTCCAGGAATAAAGGGAGTAGAATTTGGTGAAGGCTTTAATATATCAAAAATGAAAGGCTCAGAGGCTAATGACGAATTTTATATTCAGGATGAAAAAATAAAAACATATAGTAATAATAATGGAGGAATTTTAGGTGGAATTACAAACGGAATGCCTTTGATATTTAGGGCAGCTGTAAAACCAACTCCATCCATTGGAAAAATACAAAATACTGTAGATATAGAAAAAAAGGAAAATGCTAAAATAGAAATAAAGGGAAGGCATGACCCGTGTATTGTACCTAGAGCACTTCCAGTGGTGGAAGCAGCAGCGGCAATAGCAATAATTCAATTTATATAGAATTAATTAAGGAAAGTGATAAATATGGAAGATTTGGATTGGCTAAGAGAAGAAATTAATGAAATAGATGAATCTTTGGTGGAGCTTTTTAAAAAAAGAATGGAAGTAGTTTCTAAGGTGGCTCATTATAAAATAGAAAACCATATGGAAGTGTTGGACAGAAGTAGGGAAAGCCAAATTATAAGCAAACATTTAAAGAATGTTGAAGATAAATCTATGCAGAACAATTTAAAAGAATTTCTTGAAGATTTAATGAGTATAAGCAGAAAAACTCAAAAAGAAATACTTTCTAAAGCTTCTTATTCTTGTAAAGTAAAAAAAGATAATGAATTTAAGGTTGGTTTTCAAGGAGTTCCTGCATCCTTCAGCCATCAAGCACTAAACGAATACTTTGGAAATGAAGTAAAAACAGAGCATTTTCAAAATTTCAAAGATGTTTTCGAAGCAGTACAAAAAGGTGACATAAAATATGGAGTTTTACCTATTGAAAATTCATCAACAGGTGGTATTTCCGAAGTTTATGATCTTATGAGAAAATACGGATTTTATATAGTTGGTGAAAAATGTGTAAAGGTAGATCATAATTTAATGGGAATTAAAGATGCTGAAATTTGTGATATAAATGAAGTTTATTCACATACACAAGGTTTCCTGCAGTGCAAAGAATTTTTCGATAATCATAGCAATTGGACATTGATTCCTTACTTTAACACTGCTAAAAGTGCAGAATATGTAAGTAAAGAAAACTTGAAAAATAAAGTTTGTGTGGCTAGTAAAAAGGCAGCAGAAGTTTATGGGCTAAAGATTTTAAAAGAAAATATAAATTATAACAGCAACAATTATACTAGATTTATAATTATAGGAAGAGAAGAAGAATGTAATTGTGATTGCGATAAAATAAGTGTAGTTATGGCAATATCGCATAAAGCAGGAGCATTATATGGTGTTTTGAAATATTTTGCAGATAATAATTTAAATATGATGAAAATAGAATCAAGACCTATTGTAGATAAATCATGGCAATATTTTTTCTATATAGATTTTCAAGGTAATATATTAAGTGAAGACACAAAAAATGCACTGAAGGCTATAGAAGAAGAAAGCTTGTACTTTAAGTTTTTAGGAAACTATAAAGGAGAGGTGAACTAAATATAGATGAGTAATTTATATGGATTAATTGGTAATAAGTTAGGGCACAGCATTTCTCCTAAAATACACAGTTTAATTCTTGAAAAATTAAATTTAAAAGGTTTATATAATTTATTTGAAGTTAGAAATGAGGATTTACAAGAATCTATAATAGGATTAAAAGCCCTTGGTGCTAGAGGAATAAATGTAACTATACCTCATAAAGTAAATATTATGAAATACTTAGATGATATATCTGAAGAAGCAGCAAAAATAGGAGCTATTAATACTATAGATTTTAAGGAAAATAGAGCTGTAGGATACAATACGGATTATTATGGATTTGGTGAGTCATTAAAAAAAGAAAAAATAGATGTTCATAATAAAGATGCTGTTATATTAGGTAGTGGAGGAGCTTCAAAAGCAGTATTTCATTATTTATTGGATAATGGAATAAAGGATATTGTTTTTGTAAGCAGAAATCCTGAAAATATTAAAAATAAAGTTGAAGATTTTAGGGTTATATCCTATGAAGATATGAATGAACTTCAGTATAAAGATATTATTATAAATTGTACTCCTTGTGGAATGTATCCTAAAGTAGAATATTCACCAGTGGATAAGAGAATATTAAGTAAATTTAGTTCAGCAGTAGATTTAATATATAATCCTAAAGAAACTATTTTTTTAAAGGAAGCTAAAGAACTCGGAGCTAAAACTGTAAATGGACTTTATATGTTATTAGCTCAAGCAGTAGCTTCTCAAGAAATTTGGCAGGAAACAAAAATTAGTGAAGAAGTTAAAAACCACATTTACGAAGTTATTCATAAATACAATTGTTAATTATAAAGTTTTCTAAAATAAAGACTAAAATATGGAAGGTGTTATAGATATGATGAGTAAAAATATAGTGTTAATAGGTATGCCAGGTAGCGGAAAAACAACCATAGGAAAAATTTTATATGAAAAATTAAGAACAGACTTTATTGATATGGATGATTATATAGAAAATAGAGCAGGAAAGTCTATAACAGATATATTTAAAAATGGAGAAGATTATTTTAGAAAATTAGAAAGGAAAGCTGTTTGTGAATTAAGTGAAAGAAAATCAGCTATAATATCTACAGGAGGTGGTGTAATTAAAAATCATTTAAATATAGAAGATCTTAAGAAAAATGGCATTGTAATTTTTATAGATAGACCTGTAGAAAACATTGCACAGGATGTAAATGTGTTAACTAGACCCCTTTTAAAGGATGGAATTGAAAAATTGTATCAACTTTTAGATGAAAGATATGAGCTTTATAATAAGTATTCAGATTTTCAAATTAAGAATAATGGTGAAATTGAAGATGTAGTTCAAAAAATATTAGAATTATCCAAATAAAAAAGTCATTAAATTGATATTATATTATAGTTAATAGAACTTTTTAATAGATATTTTTAAAAGTTCTCATTACCATATAGTATAAAACATATTTATCTCATATTTACACAAAACTTAGACATATGAAAAAATAACTAGTGATATTTTAGGACATCCTTAGCTTGTTATTTTTTCATATGTTTTTTTAAAATTACTAAAATTGTAATGAAATAATCTATATTTATTAGTATTTGTATTTTCTATTTATTAATTAACAGTTTAATTATATATTTGTTTATTATAAATATCTAATAGTTTTTTTCTATAAGTTTCATAAAAGGCGTTTATAGATTTATTGATATGGGCAAAAAAATAGAAGTTTGGTTTATATGTATTTATTTGCATTTAAATAATTTTCTTTTCCATATTTAATTGCAAATGAACGAAAAGAATCTGTAGCAAGGGTATGATAACGATTTTTAACAGTAGCTGAATAAATAAATCTTTTATAAGTGGGCTTCTTTATCTTCAATATTTTTACGTCGAAGTTTTTTAAAGCTGCTATTCTTGGAATAATTGCTATTCCATAATTTATAGATACAAAGCCAGCTATAGCACTATCCTCTTCAGCTTCACAGACGATTTTTGGTGTAATATTTGAAGTTTTAAACATTTCATCTATAATTGGACGCAGACCACTTTCACTACTGAAAAAAACAAAAGGATAAGGTGCAGTTTCTTCTAAATCTACACTTTTTAAATTAGAAAGAGGATGGTCATTAGGTACTATTATAACTAATTCTTGTTGTGCTATAGGAATAAAATCAATATTCGGTTCATCTTTAACAAAAGAACAAAAAACTAAGTCAAATTTTCCCTGCTTAAGGCTATTGATTAGATGTTGAGTGTTTCCTTGAGCAAAAGAAAACTCTACATTTTTATAATTGGTTTCTCTTAGAAAACTTTGAATTATTTTAGGTACAAAATTTGGACCTAGAGTATAAATAAAAGCTAAATCAATTTTTCCTTCAGTAGGACTTACCATTTTTAATAATAGCTTTTTACCTAATTCTAATTCATCTAAGGATTTTTCTACATAAGAAAGAAAAAAGCGACCGTATTTTGTTAGCTTTACATTTCTACCTTCCTTTTCAAATAATTGTGTATCAAATTCTTTTTCTAATTCAGAAATACTGTAACTTAAGCTAGGTTGCGTAATATATAATTTTTCAGCTGCTTTTGTATAGTGTTCAGTTTGTGCTAAAACACGAAAATATTGAAGCTGTTTTAAATTCATTTTAACTCACCTCTTAAAATTATTATTTAATTTATTATATATATTTATTAAAATATTAACATTCCATCATATTTTTGTCGAATTTTTAATTATATATAGTGTTAATTATAATCAAATACATAGATAAATTCTATATATTTTTAATAAAATATGAATTAGATTTATGATAACGGTTTTGCTATAATGAATCACGATATGAATGTTAATTAACAAACACATTCCATTAAGTTTAATTATATGGTTAAAAGTGCATTAAAATTATCAAAAATAATGATCTATAACATAAATAATATGTCAAAATAATAACTTTCATATTGTTTGTAAATTTACTATAAAGATAAAAATACATATAAAAATGGGGGTAAAAAAAAATGAAAAACAAATATACAAATCTTTTGTCGCCAATTACTATAAATGGAATGACATTGAGAAACAGAACAGTTATGCCACCCATCGGCAGCAACTTTGCCACAGTAAGTGCAGAAGTATCTGAAGAAATGATTAAATACTATGAATTGAGAGCAAAAGGCGGCACAGGGCTTATCATCGTAGAGAATGCTTGTATTGATTTTCCTATGGGAACCAATGGAACAAAACAGTGCAGGATTGACGACAATCAGTACGTGCCTGGACTTTATACATTGGTGGAAAGACTTCATGCTTATGGTGCCAAAGTTTCCATTCAACTTAACCATGCAGGAGCATCTGCTTATGCTGCAAGACTAGGCGGTGTACAAGTTGTTTCTGCATCTAACATTCCGTCAAAGACAGGTGGAGCTATTCCAAGACCTTTAACCCTAGAAGAGATGGAAGATATCGCTAAAAAATATGGAGAAGCTGCAGCAAGAGCTCAGTTGGCAGGATTTGATTCAGTTGAAATCCATGCTGGACATTCATATTTACTTAATCAGTTTCTATCTCCTTTGTTCAACGATAGAACTGACGAATTTGGTGGAAGTGCTGAAAACAGATCGAGATTTCCTGCAATGGTTATTGATAGTGTAAGAGCTGCAGTAGGTCCTAGATTTCCAATTTCCATAAGAATCAGTGCTGCTGATATGATCGAGGGAGGTAACACCCTTGAAGATTCTTTAGAACTTATGGGATTTATGCAGGAAAAAGTAGATTTTTTAAATATTTCAATAGCGCAAAATGACAACCTTTATCTTCAGCATGATAAAATGAGTTTGGCAGAAGGTTGGAGAAGTTATATGGCCAAGGTTTTTAAGGAAAAATTCAATAAGCCAGTAATAACCTCAGGCAATATTCGTTCTCCAAAAGTTGCTGAAGAAATTATTGCAAAGGGAGATGCGGATCTTCTTGCTATGGGCCGTGGTTTGATTGCAGAACCATATTGGGCTAACAAAGTTGCTAATGGACAGGAACACCTTCTTAGAAGATGTATATCTTGTAATATAGGATGTGCTGACCACCGTTTGGCAAAATCCCAACCAATTCGTTGTAGTATAAATCCAGATCTTTTATTTGAAGATGCATATAAGGAAAAAAAGGTAACAAAACCTATTAATGTTGTAGTTATTGGTGGAGGTACAGCAGGACTTGAAGCTGCGTGTACTGCTGCAGAAGTAGGCTGCAATGTAACATTATTAGAACAAAAAGACAGACTAGGTGGTTTAGCTTGGATGATATCAACAATTCCAGCAAAAGCAAGAATCAATTACTTTGTAGAATATTTAGAAAATAGAGTAAAAGAGCTTCCTAATTTGGATGTAAGACTTAATACAAAAGCTTCAAAGGAAATATTGGATGAATTAAAGCCAGATTTTATAATAAATGCGACAGGATCAAAACCGTTACTTCCTCCAATAGCAGGATTGCTAGATAGAGTAGACAAAGATGGATCAAAAGTTAAATCAACTTTTGGATTTATTAAAAGTATTAAATCTTTTGAAAAAGACTGCAAAGACAAGAAGATTGCAGTTGTAGGCGGAGGAGCAGTAGGACTTGACGTTGTAGAATTCTTTGCTGAAAGAGGTGCAGAAGTTTCTGTTATAGAAATGATGCCTGTAATAGGAAAGGATTTGGATACTAATACAAAGCTTGATGTATACCATATGATGAAAGAAAATGATGTTAAACAGCTAGCAAATACTGCACTTCAGACTGTTAATGACAGTTCATTTACAGTAAGAAATTCTGAAGGTAATATTGTAGATATAAATTTTGATTATGGATTTGTATGTTTAGGAATGAGATCAGAAATTGCTGAATTCCCTGAAATTGAAGGATATGCTGCAGAAAAGGATGTAAAACTTCTTAACATTGGAGATAGTACAAAAGTACGAAGAATAATATCTGGTGTTGAGGAAGGAAGAAATGTAGTTAAAACTTTAGAAGTTATGGGTGCATTTAAATAATACAATAGGTAATTCTTAATATATTGATTAAAAATTATATTTTATTTCAAACAAAATGAAGGGCTGCCACACTAACTAATTAGTGTGGCAGCCCTTTTAATTCATATACATGTTTTTAAGCAATGGAAAATTGAGCAATTCTATTTTCTTAGTATAAGTGAAACCTTGGTATCACATATCTATAAAGTGGTATTTTTGCCTATAGAACTTTTTTCTTTTATATACGAAATAAAATTCACAACAGCAGGAGGAAAATACTTATTCTTTTTATATGCAAGATAAATTATTTGAGAGTATTTTGGAGTATTAATGTTTATTTTTTTAACTTTAGCATGTTTAAGAGCAGGTGCCTCAGCTATAATGGCTACTCCAAAATTTGCAGCAACTAATGCAGAAATGGCATATTCATCGGCAGCTTCACAAATAATCTTTGGATTTAAGTTAATACTTTTTAATAAATTTGAGGTAGCTTTTCCAAGGGCAGAAGCCTTGTCATAGGCTACTAATGGATAAGGCTCTATCTCTTTTAAATCAATACTGTCAAATTTTGCAAGTGGGTGTTCAAAAGGAACTATTACAAATAAATCCTTTTTAATAATAGGAATAAACACAATATCATCTTCATTTTCTACATGAGAGCAAAAAATCAAATCATATTTATCATTTTTTAGTTCAGTTAACATTTCATAACTAAAACCTTGCTTAAATGTAAAAGTAACATTTCTATTTTGCTCTAAATTTAAAAAACTACGTACTGTCTCAGGAATATAGTACTGAGCTAATGGAGAAATATAGGCAATATCAACATGCCCATTTTCGCTACTTGCTAATTGACTCATTTTATTTTTTGCATTTTCCAATTCAAACAGTATTTTTTCTACATGTTGTAAAAATATTTTTCCGTATTTAGTTAAGTATACATTTCTTCCTTGTTTATCAAATAAGCAAATACCAAGTTCTGATTCTAAATTTAACATGGAGTTACTTAAACTAGGTTGAGATATATTTAACTCTGAGGCCGCTTGTCTAAAATGTTCTAAATGAGCAACAGTTTTGAAATAATATAATTGATTCAAATTCATAATTTTTTTCTCTCCTAAATCAGAATAATATACAGCATATCACAATTGATAGAAAAAAACTATTAATTAAGCGAAAAAGATGTATTAGAATTATCAAAAGTAAAGAGGTATAATAAAAACATGATATGTTAAAAAAATAACTATATATTGGATTATGCATAGTAAAGGCTGAAATGCTTTCATTATCTAATATTTTTATTTAAAAATTACGTAGGATAACTACTTGCATTCTTTAAGATAACGATTACTAAATTGTATAATAATTTAAAAGTTAAGAAAGGAATGAAAAAAATGAAGAGTATAGTTCAAGTAAGAAACATAAAATTAGGTCAAGGAATTCCAAAAATTGCAGTGCCGTTCATGGGACATAATAATGATGAGATCATGAAAGAAGTGGCTTATTTAAAAACGATTAAGCTAGATGTGGCTGAATGGAGAATTGACTATTATGAAGATGTAGATAAAATTGAAAAAGTAAAAGAAATTTTAGAGCAAGTTAGAAAAGCTTTAGGTGATGTAGCTTTATTAGTTACTTTTAGAAGTGCTAAGGAAGGTGGAGAAAAAGAAATTACATTAGAATATTATGCAGAACTACAAAAAGAAATTTCAGCAACAGGTAATGCAGATATGATTGATGTGGAATTATTTATTGGTGATGAAGACACAGTAAAAGAAATTGTTAATGCAGCACATAAGCATGATGTTAAAGTAATTATGTCTAATCATGATTTTGATAAAACACCTAGCAAAAATGAGATAATAGCAAGATTATGTAAAATGCAGAAATTAGGAGCAGATGTGCCTAAGATAGCAGTAATGCCTTTAAGTAGCACAGATGTGATTGAATTATTAACAGCTACAAATGAAATGGCACGTAATCATGACAAAACACCAATTATAACTATGTCTATGGGACCACTAGGAGTTATTAGCCGTTTAGCAGGTGAAGCTTTTGGCTCAGCACTTACTTTTGGATCAGCAAAAGTTGCATCAGCTCCAGGACAGTTAGAAGCAAATGAATTATACAAAATACTTTCACTTATTAGTGCTAACAAATAAATTAGTATAATAATAAACTATAAAAATATAATTTAAATAAAAAGGAGACGATTATTATGTCAGAAAGAATTACAGGACACACAGAGCTTATAGGATTAATTGCATATCCAATTAGACATTCTAGTTCACCAGCAATGCACAATGAAGCATTTGCAAAATTAGGTTTAGATTATGCTTATCTTGCATTTGAAGTAGGTAATGAAGATCTAGAAAATACTATAAAAGGTTTTAGAGCAATGAAAGTACGTGGATCAAACGTATCAATGCCTAATAAAACAGTAGTACATAAGTATCTTGATAAATTGTCAGAGGCATCAGAACTTTGTGGTGCAGTTAACACAATTGTAAATGATAATGGTGTTTTAACTGGACATATTACAGATGGTGTTGGTTATATGCAATCACTAAAAGATGCTGGTATTGATGTAATTGGTAAGAAAATTACAATTGCAGGAGCAGGCGGAGCTGCTACAGCAATTGAAATACAAGCAGCTTTAGATGGTGTAGCTGAAATATCAATCTTTAATCGTAAAGATGAATTCTTTGAAAGAGGAAAACAAACAGTAAAAGATATTAATGAAAAAACTAACTGTAAAGCAGCTTTATATGACTTAGATGACCTTGCTAAATTAAAAGAAGAAATTGCAGATAGTTATTTGTTTGCTAATGCAACTGGTGTTGGAATGAAACCTTTAGAAGGTCAAACTTATATTCCAGATCCAAGCTTTTTAAGACCAGGTTTAATTGTAACAGATACTGTTTATGCACCTGCAGAAACAGCATTATTAAAAATGGCAAAAGAAGTAGGATGTAAAACAATGAACGGTTTTGGAATGATGTTATTCCAAGGGGCAGCAGCTTTTAAATTATGGACTGGAAAAGAGATGCCTATAGAACACATGAAAAAGGTGTTAGATATTAAATACTAATTAATTCAATTTTGGCACATATTAGAGGACAGAGGACAATTGACAAAGGACAGTGAAGGATGATTTTTCTCCACTGCACTACGAAAAATCTTTAATTAAATTTTTGATGACTGGTTTCGCTAAAGCGAAATATTGCCGACACTGTCCTCTGTCCATTGTCATATAAAAAATGCTTCATAATATATCTAACTTTAAACATTATATTTCAGCATGCTCTATAACAAAGTTTTTAAATTCGTGAACAATTGGAGCTAAGTAAATATCTTTCATTACGGCTAAATAAAAGAGCCTTTCAAAATTTGGACTTAAAATTTTAATAACTTTTAAATTCATAGAATTTAGTATAGGCATATTAGGACAAACTGCAATGCCAAAGTTTTTAGAAACAAGTCCAGCAATTACTTGATCTTCTTCGACTTCATAGGCAATTTTGGGTTCTTTACCAATTTGACTAAACAGATCGTCAATTATAGGTCTAAGTCCACTTTTTCTTGTAAAAAAGATTTGAGGATATGGAATAGTATCAATTAAATCTATTGTACTTTTATCTGCAAGTTTATGATCAATAGGAACTATTAATACCAATTCTTGACTAGCGATTGGTATAAATTCAACATTTTGTTCTTTATGGATTTTAGAGCAAAAAGCAATATCATATTTTCTTTCTTTAAGACCTTGAATAACATCAACAGAAGTTACTCTAGTGTGAAAGTGAAATTCGATTAATTTTTCTTGATTTGCTTGTAAAAAACTTTGGGTAATATCTGGTACAAAATCTGTTCCTAATGTTCTAAGAAAAGCTAAATGGATTTTGCCCTCACCACTACCAATCATTTTTAAAGTTTTAACACCTGAATCAAGAATTTCTAAGGATTTTTCTACATTATTTAAAAATATTTTTCCATATTTAGTTAATATAATGTTTCTGCCATATTTTTCAAACAGAGAAACACCTAATTCATTTTCCAATAAGGATATTGCATGGCTTAAACTTGGTTGAGTAATCATTAATTGCTCAGCAGCCTTTGTATAATGTTCTAAGTGTGCTAAAGTCACGAAATAGCGCAAATGATATAAATTCAAAGCAGCACCTCCACTTTCACAATTTATCTAAATGAATTATATCATAACCTATATACAAAATCTATGAATTGTTAGTAAATTATCAATTTGTTTTGATAAAAGTTATATAATATAATGAATTTATAAATTCCAGTAAAAACGATTACTAAGTAGGAATTTAGGCGTTTTATATAGGAAATCTACCGGTAGAAACTAGTTAAATTAATTTAAATGTTCTATGTATAAATTAAAAACTAAATTAATAATAATTTATTGCTTGAAAGGGGATTATACTATGAAAAATCAATGTGCACCAATTACAGTTAGTTCATGGACATTAGGAGACCAATGTAAATTTGAGGAAAGAGTTAAAGCAGCAAAAGAGGCAGGTTATGATGGAATAGGCCTTCGTGCTGAAACATATGTAGATGCATTAAACGAAGGATTGTTCGATTCTGATATTCTTGATATTCTTAAAAAATATGATATGAAGGTTACTGAAGTAGAATATATTACACTTTGGGCTGAAGATAAACGTTCTTATGAAGAAAAATACAAAGAACAATTATGCTTCCATATGTGTGAATTGTTTGATGTAAAGCACATCAACATTGGCTTAATGGAAACTTATAGTGTAGAACATACTGCACAGAAATTAAAAGAATTATGTCAAAGAGCAGGTAAGTACATAATCGGTGTAGAGCCTATGCCATACAGCGGTATTCCAGATATTAAAAAAGGTTGGGCAGTGGTTAAAGGAGCTAGTTGTGACAATGCTAAACTTATCTTGGATACATGGCATTGGGTAAGAGCAAATCAAGAAAATGATATTAACCTATTAGAAGGTATTCCAGCTGATAAAATTGTATCTATCCAGATTAACGATGTTTATGAAAGACCATATGCAAAATCTATCTTAAGAGATGAATCAATGCACGACAGACTTGCACCAGGTACAGGAATCAATGCAACAGAAGGTTTTGTTCGTATGATCAAAGAAAAAGGTATAAAACCAGCATGCATTGGTGTTGAAGTAATAAGTGATGCTATTTTAGCAAAAGGTGTTGCAAAAGCAGCTAAACATACATATGACAATACTATAAAAGTATTGGACAAAGCTTGGCCAGAAGTTTCTCCAAATACGAAATAGTAAAATACAATATATTATAAATCTAGTGTATTTTTAAAAAATGAAAGGATGAGATTTTTTATGATGTTTAAATCCATGTTTACACCAATAAAAATTGGTTCCATGACAGTTCCAAATCGTTTTGTAGTTTCACCTATGGGAAATAATTTTGCAAACACAGATGGGTCTATGAGCGATGCATCATTAGCTTATTATAGTAAACGTGCTCAAGGCGGCTTTGGCTTAATAACTTTTGAAGCTACAGTTGTAGATAAAAAAGCTAAAGGAGGACCTAGAAAACCATGTCTGTTTGATGATAGCACTATAGAAAGTTTTAAACGTGTTATTGATGCTTGTCATGATAATGGTGCAAAAATATCTATACAACTTCAACATGCAGGACCAGAAGGAAATGCAAAAGTTGCGGGATATCCATTAAAATCTGCTTCAGCAATACCAGCAGCACTAGGTCGTAATATACCTGAGGCTATAACTACTGAAGAGATTTATGAACTAATTGAGTCATATGGTGATGCAGCAGTACGTGCAAAGAAGGCTGGAGCTGATGCAGTTGAAGTACACTGCGCACATGGATATTTAATTAGCAGTTTTCTTTCTCCAAGAACAAACAAACGTGTAGATGAGTTTGGAGGATGTTTTGAAAACAGAATGAGACTTCCTCGTCTTATTATAGAAAATATCCGTAAAAAAGTTGGACAATCTGTAGCTGTTATTTGCCGTATTAATTCTAGTGACGAAGTTGATGGAGGATTAGATATTCACGACAGTGCAGTAATTGCTGCTTATTTAGAAGACTGTGGAATTGATGGACTTCATGTTTCACGTGCTGTGCATATCAAAGACGAGTATATGTGGGCACCTACAGTAATACATGGAGGATTTAATGCTGAGTTGGTTACAGAGATTAAACGTGCAGTAAATATTCCTGTCATTATTGTTGGACGTTTCACAGAACCACATTTTGCAGAATTATTAGTTCGTGAAGGACGCTGTGATTTAGTAGCCTTTGGACGTCAAAGCTTAGCTGATCCAGAAACACCTAATAAGGTTGCAGCTGGATGTTTAGATGAATTAACTCCATGTATTGCTTGTTTACAGGGATGTGTTTGTAACATGTATCAAGGAAAGCCAATTACTTGTCTTGTTAATCCATTCCTTGGAAGAGAAACTGAATTGAAAATGGCAGATACTAGTAAGAAGGTAATAGTTGTTGGAGGCGGAGTTGGTGGTATGCTTGCAGCATGGGTATGTGCTATGAGAGGCCATGATGTAAAACTATTTGAAGCAACTGATACACTTGGTGGACAAATGCGTTTAGCAGCTTATCCTCCAGGAAAAGGAGATATTACAAATATGGTACGCAGTTACATTAATAAATGTAACAAATATGGTGTGAAAATTTGCATGAATACAAAAGTAACTCCTGAAATTATATCAGAAGAAAAACCTGATGCAGTAATTATAGCTACGGGAGCAACACCACTTGTACTTCCTATACCTGGAATCAATGATTCGGGGTTAATCCATGCAGTTGATCTTCTTGATGGAAAAGAAGCTTGTGGTAAAAAGGTTCTTGTTGTAGGTGGCGGAATGGTTGGATGTGAAACTGCTGCTTTCCTAGGTGAATTAGGTCATGAGGTTACTGTTGTTGAACTTCGTGATGAAGTGGGGGCTGATGTAATATCAGAACACCGTAAATTCTTAATGAAAGATTTTGATGAATATAAAATCAAAACTGTTACTGGAGCTAAAGTTGCAAAATTCTTTAAAGATGGAGTAGCTTATACACTTTCAGATGGTGTAGAACAAAGTATTGATGGTTTTGATTCAGTAGTTCTTGCTATGGGATCACGTAATTATGATCCATTAAGTGAAGAAGTAAAGAAAACAGTAGCAGAAACTTATGTTATTGGTGATGCAACAAGGGCTCGTAGGGCACTAGATGCTACAAAAGAAGCATTAGATGCAGCATTAAAGATATAATGATAAAGTATTAAATCAATTTTAGGGGGCTTATAATTATGGAAAAAAGAATTTCAGGAACAACAGCTTTATATAGTTTAATAGGTACACCAGTAGGTCATTCAGGATCTCCAGCTATGTATAATTATAGTTTTCAAAAGTTAGGAATAGATTCTGCATACTTAGCTTTTGATATTTCACTAGAAAAAGTTCCTGATGCTATTGCAGCTATTAAGACATTGAACATAAAAGGATCAAATGTTACAATGCCATGCAAAAGTGAAGTAGTTAAGTATATGGACGAGTTGTCCCCAGCTGCTCGTATAGTTGGAGCAGTAAATACCATTGTTAATAATAATGGTAAATTAACTGGACATATTACAGACGGTGTTGGATTTGTACGCAGTTTAAAAGAACATGGAGTAGAAGTGAAAGAGAAAAATATAACTATTATGGGTGCAGGTGGTGCTGCAACAGCTATTCAGGTACAATGTGCTCTAGATGGAGCTAAGGAAATTTCTATATTTAATATAAAAGATGATTTCTATAAAAGAGCTGAAGAAACTATTGAAAAATTAAAAAAAGAAGTACCACAATGTGTTGTAGAGTTATATGACTTAAATGATAGGCAAAAACTTAGAGATAAAATTGCATCTTCTGATATTTTAATAAATGCAACACGAGTAGGAATGCATCCTCATGAAGATGAATCTCCAATAAAAGATAATAATGTTTTCAGAAAAGGTTTAGTTGTATCAGATACAGTATATAATCCAAAGAAAACAAAGCTTTTAAAAGATGCTGAAGCTTATGGCTGTAAAATAGTAGATGGTACAGGAATGTTATTATGGCAAGGAGCAGAAGCTTTTAAGTTATATACTGGATTAGAAATGCCAGCAAAAGAAGTTGAGGAATTGTATTTTAAATAATGTACAAATAATTTCTTAAAGTTTATCCTATGGAGGGTTATCATTGCTACCGTCACTGGATAAGGCCTTCTAAGGTCCAAAAGGGTTGGATTTTCAAATCCAACCCAATTGTTAAAAGACAAAAGTTAATAAATTAACAAAAAAAGCATCTGAAAATTAATAAATTAACAATAAGATATTATAATTAAACTTATATAAAAAAAGTTACGTTTTACATAATTAAACTTTTAGATGAAGAATGGGAGGAGAAAAGAAATGAATAATAAAAAGTATTATCCAACGGCATTAGCATTATATTTCACCTATTTTGTACATGGTATTGGGGTATCAATTTTAGGACAATACAAAAAAGACTTTGCTACTGCGTGGGGAGGACATACATTAGCTAATGGTACTATTGATGTAAGTGTAGTGCTTGCTGTTATAGCAGCATTAGGTTTAGGACGTTTAATCACACTGCCTTTTTCAGGACCTATTTCAGATAAGTTTGGAAGAAGGGTTTCAGGATTAATTGGTGTAGTACTTTATGTGGCTTACTTCTTTGGTCTTATAGTAGCACCAAATATGTATGTTGCTTATGCATTTGCATTAGTTGGTGGTGCGGCTAACTCATTTTTAGATACATGTGTTACTCCATCATGTTTGGAGATTTTTGTAAATTCCGGTGATGTTGCTAACATGTTTACTAAGTTCTCTATATCTGTATCTCAGTTTTTACTTCCATTTATGATTGGTATTGTTTCAGCAAATCATATGACTTATAAAACTATTTTTATTGTAACGGGCATTTTACTTGCTATAGATGGTGTTTTAATTGCATTTATGCCTTTCCCTCCAATGAATACTGCTAAGGGTGATAAGCCTAAGGAAGAAAAAATGAAATTTACAACAACTAGTATTGCAGTTATTCTTATAGGTTTTACATGTACATCTACATTCCAGTTATGGTTAAACTGTAACCAAGAATTAGGGAAATTATATGGACTCGCTAAACCAAGTCAAATTCAATCATACTATGCAATGGGATCAATGGTTGCAGTACTTGTAACAGCAGCTCTTGTAAAGAAATTTTTAAAACCAGTTAAAGTACTTGTTCTCTATCCTTTAATTTCTACAATAATGCTTTTGATTATATATTTTGTACAAACTCCAACTATTTGTTTAGTAGGTGGATTTGTAATTGGATTTGCGGCAGCAGGTGGAGTGCTTCAATTGGCTGTATCTACAGCGAATTCAATGTTCCCAGCAAATAAAGGTAAGATTACTTCTATAGTTATGATTGCATCTAGTGCAGCAAACTATGTTATTTTAAATCTTGCCAGTGTTATTACAAAATCAGGTGGTACAAATGGACCCAAATATGTAGTTTTATTCAACGCAGCAATTACTGTCCTTGGTATTTTACTAGCTCTATATGTAAATCAACAATATGCAAAACATGCAATAGAACAATAGAATATATAATAATAGAATAGAATTTACTAAATTAACTTAATTGCAGATATAATAATGTCTGCAATTAAGTTACATCTATTTCATAAAAACAATTATTTGAAAATTTTTAAAATTTTGATTGTGAAAGTTAAAATTAACCCAATCAAATTTAATGAGAATGGAGGAATAGCAATGCAACAAGATAAGATGAGTAATTTAGAAAACAAGGCCACTAAAAAAAGGTGGTTTATACTGCTTTTAGTATGTATAATAACTTTTATAAATTACTTGGATCGAGCTAATCTTTCTGTGGCTGCTCCGTTTCTATCAAAAGACCTTGGCTTAAATCCTGCTCAAATGGGATTAATATTTTCGGCGTTAGGTTGGTCTTATACGTGTATGCAAATTCCTTGTGGATTTTTCCTTGATCGTTTTGGAACTAAATTAATATATGGAATTGCACTTTGTGGGTGGTCATTTTTTACGGGAGCTATGTCTATTACATATAATTTTGCAAGTATAATTGCTTGTAGACTTGGACTTGGATTTTTTGAAGCACCAGCTTTCCCTGCCAATGGACGTATTGTTACTACATGGTTCCCGTCTAAAGAACGTGGACTAGCAATAGGAGCTTATACTGGTGCTGAATATATAGGACTTGCACTTTGTACTCCTCTTATTACCTGGATTTTGGTAAACTTTGGATGGAAATATGTGTTTGTAGCAACAGGAATTCTAGGAATTTTGTTTGCTTTCTTTTGGTTTACGCATTATAACGATCCGGCTAAAGCAAAAGGTATTAATAAAGAAGAACTTGAGCTTATTAAAAATGGTGGTGGACTTTCAGATACTGTAGCAGAGAAGAGAAAAATTACTTTAAGAGATTTAAAGTATCTATTTTCAAATCGTCAACTATGGGGTATGTATATAGGTGGTTTTTCTATTGCCTCAATACTATTTTTCTTCATGACTTGGTTTCCATCTTACCTTGTAACTGAAAAACATATGCCTATACTAAAAGTGGGAATTTATGGAGCATTACCTTACTTTGCAGCAATTGCTGGAGTTCTTATATCTGGAAGATGGTCAGATTGGATGGTTTCTAAAAACATGGGAATGAGTATATCCCGAAAACTTCCTGTTATTACTGGATTATTATTATCTTCTGTAATTATAGGAGCTAATTATTCAAACGATGTTAATACTATAATTACATTTATGTCTATAGCATTTTTTGGACAGGGAATGGCATCAGCTATTTCTTGGGCACTATTATCTGAGATAATGCCAAAAAATTTGGTAGGTTTATGTGGAAGTACATATAATTTTATAACTAATTTAGGAGGAACTTTATCTCCAGCTATAGTTGGTTACTTAATTGCTAGAACGGGATCTTATTCCTCTGCATTGGTTTTTGTTTCTGCTATGGGGATTCTAGGAGCTTTTTCATATATATTTATTATTGGTAAGCCTAAGCGTATTGTAATTGATGATTAAATAAGATTTCAGATTAGTATGATCTTAGATTAAGTAAAAATGAGTTCTAAATAAAATAATACTTATTTTTCAAAAAAATATAAAAATCTATAATAAAAGATGATTTCTAAAGTGCTAGGCAATCATCTTTTTATTGTTTAAAATGTTATAAACAAGCATCAGTTGTAAAATAATGGGATTGATTTGAATTCATAAGTTTTTATCTCCTAAATTAGAATAATATGTAGTATATCATAATCGATAGAAAAATACTATCAATAATTATAAAAAGATGTATTAGAATTATTACAATAGAAATAGTACAATGGTAACACAAAATGTTAAAAAAATAACTATTCTAGATAATGCACAATAAAGTATAATTACTTTCATTTACATCCTTTAAGATAACGATTACTAAATTGTATAATAATTTAAAAGTTAAGAGATATGGAATTATTTATTGGCGATGAGAAAACAATAAAAAAAATTGTGAATTAAGTGTATGAATACAATTTTAAAGTAATTATTATAATAAAGATCATAATAGTATATAAAAAATTAAAATTGAAAGGAGAGGATTATTAAGGTAGAAAGAATTATAGGACATACAGAGCTTATAGGATTAATAGCATATTCAATTAGACATTCTAGTTAAAAAGTAATGCATAATGAAGGGTTTGCAAAGTTAGGATTAGAGTATGATTAATAAGTAGCTTAATAAACTATCAGAAGCAGCAGAATAATAAAATAGACTAAATAAAAATTTGCAAGAATAATTGTCTGAAAATTTTTAAAAAATAGAATTGTAAATATTTAATGATTTAATTTAAGTAAATTTAATTGGAATGGGAGGAGTAATAATGAAACAAAGTAACATAGGAAGTTTAGAAAATAAGCCAACTAAAAAAAGATGGTTTATACTATTTTTAGTATGCACAATAACTTTTATAAATTATTTAGATAGAGCTAATCTTTCTGTAGCTGCACCATTTTTATCAAAAGATCTCAATTTAAACCCTGCTCAGATGGGACTAATATTTTCAGCATTAGGTTGGTCTTATACTCTTATGCAAATTCCTTGTGGCTTTCTTCTTGATCGTTTTGGAACTAAATTGATATATGGAATTGCACTTTGTGGATGGTCATTTTTTACGGGGGCTATGTCTATTACATTTAATTTTGCAAATATAATTGCTTGCAGACTTGGACTTGGATTTTTTGAAGCACCTGCTTTCCCTGCCAATGGACGTATTGTTACTACATGGTTTCCATCTAAAGAGCGTGGGCTTGCAATAGGAGCTTATACTGGTGCTGAATACATAGGACTTGCACTTTGTACACCTATAATCACTTGGATTCTAATAAATTTTGGATGGAAGCATGTGTTTATAGTTACAGGAGCATTAGGAATTTTGTTTGCTTTTGTTTGGTTTGCTTGTTATAGTGATCCTGCTAAAACCAAAGGTATTAATAAAGAAGAACTTGAACTTATTAAAAATGGTGGTGGGCTTTCAGATACTGTAGCAGAGAAGAGGAAAATTACTTTAAAAGATTTAAAGTATTTATTTTCAAACCGCCAACTATGGGGTATGTATATAGGTGGTTTTTCTATTGCTTCAATACTATTTTTCTTCATGACCTGGTTTCCATCTTACCTTGTAACTGAAAAACATATGCCTATACTTAAGGTAGGAATTTATGGAGCTTTACCTTATTTTGCAGCAATTGCGGGGGTTCTTATATCTGGAAGATGGTCAGATTGGATGGTTTCTAAAAACATGGGAATGAGTATATCCCGAAAACTTCCTGTTATTACTGGATTATTATTATCTTCTGTAATTATAGGAGCTAATTATTCAAATGATGTTAATACTATAATTACATTTATGTCTATAGCATTTTTTGGACAGGGAATGGCATCAGCTATTTCGTGGGCACTATTATCTGAGATAATGCCAAAGAATTTAGTAGGCTTGTGTGGTAGTACATATAATTTTATAACTAATTTAGGAGGAACTTTATCTCCAGCTATAGTTGGTTTTTTAGTTGCGAGAACAGGATCATACTCTTCTGCTTTGGTTTTTGTTTCAGCTATGGGTGTTTTAGGAGCTTTCTCTTACATATTTATTATTGGTAAACCTAAACGTGTTGTAATTCCTGATTAAATGGGGTTTTCAGCTTGATTAACTAAAACAAGTATTGTATATTAAAAATTGAGTTGTGTGAAAAAATCTATTGACATAACCAATGTAAAATTATAAAATAATACTTGAAAGTTTAAACTTTATAAAATGAAAAAGTTTTACACAATGATGTGTATTATAAGAGCAAAGTAGCTCCGTAGGAAAAAATGATTTCCTATGGAGCTTTTTTTATTTAATACATCGGGGGGATTAGTAGAGTGGAAAAATTTAGAGTTAAAACAGATATTTTTTTTGGAGAAGGATCTTTGAAAAGATTAGGGCAGCTAGAGTATAAAAAAGTATTTATAGTAACAGATCCTTTTATGATTAAATCCGGTACTATAAACAAGATAACAGATGAATTTAAAAAAGAAAACACAGAATTAATGATATTTTCAGATGTAGTACCAGATCCACCAGTGGAAAATGTAATTAAAGGTGTAAAGGTTATGATGGAATTTGATCCAGATGCAGTAGTAGCTCTAGGTGGTGGTTCAGCTATAGATGCAGCAAAAGCTATATGTTTATTTAAAAATAAAATATCAAAGCAGTTGGAAAGCGATAAAGATAAGAAAAAGGTGAAATTTATTGCTATACCAACTACTAGCGGTACTGGCTCAGAAGTTACAAACTTTTCAGTTATAACAGATAGGGAAAAAAATATAAAATATCCTTTTGTTTTAGATGAACTTTTACCAGATGAAGCAATACTTGATGCAGAACTTGTAAAAACAGTTCCAGATTTTATTACAGCAGATACAGGTATAGATGTTTTAACTCATGCAATTGAAGCTTATGTTTCAACAAATGCAACAGATTATACAGATGCTTTGGCTGAAAAATCTATAAAAATTGTTTTTGATAATTTAATAGAAGCCTATAAAAAAGGTGATAATATGAAAGCCAGAAGAAAAATGCACAATGCATCTTGTATGGCTGGGATGGCATTTAATGAGGCTTCATTAGGAATAAATCATGGAATAGCTCATGTTATAGGTGCTAGATTTCATCTTTCTCATGGAAGAACTAATGCTATATTATTGCCATACATAATAGAGTTTAATGCAGAAATAAAAAATATGTCACTTTATAATCATTCAGATTATTCAGACACTGCAAAAAAATATGCGGAAATATCTAAAATTTTAGGTCTTCCATGTCCAACTATAGGTCAAGGTGTAAAAAATCTTATATCTGCTGTAAACAAGCTGTTAAAAGATTTTAAAATACCAAGCTCATTTAAAGAAGCTGGTTTGGATAAGAAAGAATTTTATAATGAAGTAAACGTTCTTTCAGAAAGAGCTATAGAGGATAGGTGTAGTATTACAAATCCAAAGGAATTAAAAGTTGAAGAAGTGATTGAATTGTTAAAAAAGATATATGATGGAAAATAGTGACGAAAAATGAAAAAGTATATTGACATATTTAATCATAAAGTGTAAAATGAAATCAAAGATGCACGATGAAGTGCAGAAAATTTAGAAAGCAATGGGGCTTCTTAGAAATATATGTTTTATATTTTTAAGAAGCCTATTTTATTTAAAAGTGGTGATGATATAATATGGAAGAAAAGCAAAGAATAATTCAAGAATATGTGCCTGGAAAGCAGGTAACATTAGCTCACATTATAGCCAATCCCAATAAAGACATATATAAGAAATTAGGACTTGTAGGTGAGATGCAGGATGCTATAGGTATTCTTACTATAACTCCAAGCGAAGCATCTATAATAGCTGCAGATGTAGCTACTAAAGCAGCAGGAGTATCCATAGGTTTTTTAGATAGATTTAGTGGTTCTTTAGTTGTAACAGGAGATGTAGGAAGTGTAGAGTCAGCTGTTAAAGCAGTTTTGGATCTTCTTACACAGGGGGTTTCTTTTTCCTCAGCACCTATTACAAAATCATAAAAATAAAACCTTTGTTTTTAATTAAGGTATTATAGGAGTTGGTGCAAGATGAAAACGTTATTGCTTGCGGGGAAAACAGGATCTGGGAAAACTACATTAACACAAGTACTTAATGAAGAATTTGTGCAATATAAGAAGACTCAATCTATTGAGGTTTGTGAAAATATAATCGATACTCCAGGAGAATACATAGAAAATAGATTCTACTATAAAGCTTTGATTGTAGCCTCAGTAGATTCAGATGTAATTGCATTTATTCAAGATTGCACAGATGAGGAAAGTTTATTTCCACCAGGATTTGCAGGAGCTTTTGAAAAACCTGTTTTGGGGATTATAACAAAAATAGACTTATGTGAAGATGAAAAAAACATAAAAAGAGCAGAAGAATTTCTTGAGATTGCAGGAGCGCAAAAGATATTTAAAATCAGTAGTACAGAAAATTCAGGTATAGAGGAAATAAAAAAGTATATTAAATAAGAATTTATTAAAAGTTGTTTTTTATTTATGAGGTGAAGATATGTTGAAAAAAATAGTAATAGCCGATGATGAACCTATTACAAGAATGGACTTAAGAGAAATGCTGGAGGAAGCTAATTACAATGTGGTAGCAGAAGCTTCTGATGGATTTGATGCAGTGGAGCTTTGTAGAAAACATTTACCTGATTTGGTTCTTATGGATATAAAAATGCCTGTTCTCGATGGGTTAAATGCTACAAAAATAATTCAAAATGAAAACTTGGCAGGAGGAGTGGTACTTCTTACAGCATATAGTGGAAGTGACTTTATTGAAAAAGCAACTAAAGCTGGAGCTATAGGATATTTGGTTAAACCATTAGATCAAAAGTCTTTAATTCCTACCCTTGAAGTGGCTATATCCAAAAGTAGAGAGCTAAAAAAAATAAAAGAAGCACTTGAAAATGTTAATAAAAAACTTGAAGATAGAAAGATAATAGAAAAAGCTAAGGGCATATTAATAAAAAAAGAAAATATAAGTGAAGAAGATGCTTATTCTAAAATAAGAAATTTAAGTATGAGCAAAAGGTGCACCATGAAGCAAATATCAGAGGCAATATTGATAAGTCATGAGTGATTTGAGCATAAGGGAATTATGCAGACAGTATACTGATTTAACTGAAGAAGATGTTTTAAAAATAGAAAACATGGTGCATTCAATACAGCCTTTAGCAGATATATCAAATGGAGATATATTTATAGATTGTCCAACAAGAGATAAAGATGTAGCAATAGTAGTAGCAGAAGCAAAGCCATTAAGCAATAAAAGTATGTACAAACATTCCGTAATAGGAAAGTTAGCTTATAGAAATAATGAACCAGCAGTTTTAAGGACATTAGAACTAGGCATATCCACCAAAGAATTAAAAGCTATAACTCAAGAAAATATTAATGTAAAACAAAATGTTGCACCTATTAAAAATGAAGATAGGGTAATAGGTGTTTTGATAATAGAAAAAGATATAACAAACAAGATAAATAGTGACAAACGTATAGAAATGTTAACCGAAGGATATAAAACATTAACAGATACACTTATGTCTATAACTGAAGGTGGAAATCCAATAACTAATAATTTAGATCAAGCAATAATTATGTTTGATGAAAATGGAGTAGTAAGGTTTAAAAATCCTAAAGCGGATAGGCTTTATTCAAAATTAGGTTATAAGGATACAGTAATAGGTATGGATTATGATAACATAGCACTAGATAATTCCACATTTGAAAATGTTATAGAAGATATAAGTATAAAAAGTGAAGCTTCTAATCAAAATATTCAAATAACAGAAATTAATATTGGAAATTTGTTTTTAGAAGTTAAAAGAATATTACTATCAGGAAAAACAATAAAACTTATGATGATGATTAAGGACATAACTATTATGAAACAGAAGGAAAAAGAACTTATATTAAAATCTGTGGCCATAAAAGAAATACACCACAGAGTAAAAAATAATCTCCAAACTGTAGCAAGTCTTTTAAGACTTCAAGCAAGGAGAAGTAATAATGAAAGTACAAAAGAAGCTTTAAACGAAAGTATGAATAGGATATTAAGCATAGCAGCTACTCATGAGATTCTTGCTCAAGAAGGAGTAGATGAGGTTAATATTCAAGAAGTAATAAGCAATATAAAGAATAACACCATGAAATACTTTGATGGAGAAAGTAAAAATATAGAAGTAAATTTAAAGGGTGATGATTTTAAAATAGATTCTGATAAAGCTACTTCTATAGCACTAGTTGTAAATGAATTGTTACAAAATTCTATGCACTATGCATTTGTAAACAAGACTTCAGGCGTGATAAATATAATAATTGAAAAAGGTGAAATTTATTCTGTTATACATTTAGTGGACAATGGAAGCGGTTTCGATATTAAAAATAGAAGAAAAAATAGTCTTGGCTTAAGCATAGTAATTAATTTAGTAAAGGATAAACTAAATGGAAATATGCATATAGCTTCAGATAGTGATGGAACCAACATAAGATTTGACTTTAAAAATTAAAATAGTGAATTAAACACAAAGAAGTGTTTATATAAATAAGCAAAGAGGCTTAAAATTATTATTTAGATTTAAATAATAATTTTAAGCCTCTTTGTATTTTAAAAAGGAAGGAGGAATGAAAATGAAAGAAGAGATTTTAAGTGCAGGAATTGATATAGGCACATCTACCACACAACTTATATTTAGTAAAATAACAATTGAAAATACAGCTTCAAGTTTTTCTGTACCAAGGATAAGTATAGTAGATAAAAAAATTGTATATAGAAGTGATATCTATTTTACTCCCCTTATATCTCAAAGAGAAATTAATGGTGAAAAGATAAAGCATATTGTAGAAAAGGAATACCAGAAAGCGGGTGTATCTCAAGAAGACGTAAAAACTGGAGCCATTATTATAACTGGGGAAACTGCAAGAAAGAAAAATGCCAGTGATGTAATACAAAATTTAAGTGGATTTGCTGGAGACTTTGTAGTAGCAACTGCAGGGCCAGACCTTGAATCAATAATTTCAGCAAAAGGTGCAGGTGCAGATAGAATCTCTAAGGAAGAAAACACTGTAGTAGTTAATTTAGACATTGGTGGTGGCACAACAAATATTGCAGTATTTAACAGAGGAGAATTAATAGAAGTTGGATGTCTTGATATAGGTGGAAGACTTATAAAAATTGATAAATCCTCAGGAAATATAACTTATATATCAGAAAAAATAAAAGAACTGTGTAAGCTAAAGAAAATAGAATTACAAGAAGGCAATAAAGCCTCAAAAGATAAACTTTATGCTGTGGTAGAGGAAATGGCAAAGCTTTTAGAAGAAAGTGTAGGGTTAAGAGAAAGATCAGAATTTTATGAAAGAATCATAACTAATAAGGGATTAGATCTTAAAAAAGTTATAAACTGTATAACCTTTTCAGGAGGAGTTGCAGATTATATATATAATGAGCCTGGGGAAGACATATTTAAATATGGTGATATAGGAATATTACTGGGAGAGGCCATTAAAAAATCTCTTTTATGTAAAAAGTTAAGTGTGAAAAAATCCCAAGAAACTATAAGAGCTACAGTAGTGGGTGCAGGTTCGCATACTACAGATATAAGTGGCAGTACTATAACTTATACAGAAGATAATTTTCCTATAAAGAATCTCCCAATATTAAAGTTATCTTCAGAAGAGGAAAAATTAGATTCTAAAGAAATTATAGCAGTTATAAAAGAAAAGCTAAAATGGTTTGTATTAGAAAATGAAGTTCAGCCAGTGGCACTTGCTTTAAAAGCTAAGAAAAATCCTAGCTTTAAAGAGATACAAGAACTTTCTAAAACATTAATAGAGGGAATGGAAGAAATAATAAAAAATGATTTTCCTATTATAGTTGTAGTAGAAAGCGATATTGCTAAGGTTTTGGGACAAACTATGCAGAAAGACTTGAATTTTAAAAAACAAGTTGTATGTATAGATGCTATAAAAGTTGAAAATGGTGATTACATTGATATTGGTAAGCCATTAGCTCAAGGAAAGGTATTACCTGTAGTAATTAAAACACTAGTATTTAATTCTTAAAAATACAAAGGAGGGAATTGTTTTGAAATTAAAAACAAAATTATTTGGACATGTATACGAATTCAAATCAATAAAGGAAGTAATGGCTAAAGCTAATGAAGAAAAATCAGGAGATAAACTTGCTAAAATAGCTGCTGAATCTTCTGAAGAAAGAGTGGCTGCAAAGGTAGTTTTAAGCAATATTACTCTAGAAGATTTAAGAAACAACCCAGCAGTACCTTATGAAATTGATGAGGTAACAAGAATAATTCAAGATGCAGTAAATGAAAAAATATATAGTGAGATAAAAAATTGGACAGTATCAGAATTAAGAGAATGGATATTAAATGAAAATACTACAGGTGCTGATATAAAAAGAATCAGCAGAGGATTAACTAGTGAAATGGTTTCAGCTGTAACAAAGTTAATGTCAAACTTAGATTTAATATATGGAGCAAAAAAAATAAGAATAACTGCTCATTGCAATACAACTATAGGATTAGATGGAACTTTGTCTGCAAGACTTCAACCTAATCATCCTACAGATAATCCAGATGGAATACTTGCATCTCTTATGGAAGGATTAACTTTTGGTATTGGTGATGCTGTTATAGGATTGAATCCAGTTGATGATTCTGTAGAAAGTGTAACTAGAGTATTAAAGAAATTTGATGAATTTAAGAGAAAATGGGAAATACCAACACAAATTTGTGTACTTGCACATGTAACAACTCAAATAGAAGCTATAAGAAAAGGAGCACCAACAGATCTTGTGTTCCAAAGTATAGCAGGTTCACAAAAGGGAAACGAAGCCTTTGGAATAACTGCTGACATAATTGAAGAAGCTAGACAGCTTGCATTAAAACAAGGTACTGGAGCAGGTCCTAATGTAATGTATTTTGAAACTGGACAGGGATCTGAATTATCTTCTGACAGTCATCATGGAGTTGACCAACTTACTATGGAAGCTAGATGCTATGGATTTGCTAAAAAGTTTGATCCATTCCTTGTAAATACAGTAGTTGGGTTTATAGGACCAGAATATTTATATGACAGTAAAGAAGTTATAAGAGCAGGTCTTGAAGATCATTTTATGGGTAAACTTACAGGAATACCAATGGGGTGTGATGCTTGTTACACTAACCACATGAAAGCAGATCAAAATGATATAGAAAATTTAGCAGTGCTTCTTGCAGCTGCAGGATGTAATTACTTTATGGGTGTACCACAGGGTGATGATGTAATGCTTAACTATCAGTGCACAGGATACCATGATACAGCTACTTTAAGGGAATTATTAAACTTAAAACCAATAAAAGAGTTTGAGGATTGGACTAAGAAAATGGGCTTTATAGAAAATGGAAAATTAACTGAAAGAGCAGGAGATGCATCTGTATTTCTTAAATAGTGAAGGAGGAAATATTAATGATATCAGAAGTAGAATTAAAACAGTTAGTTGCTCAGCTTTTAACTGAAATGACAGATTCTAAAAAAGATGAGGTAAAAGAGCAGGTTAAGTGCAATGAATATGTACCATTAAAAGTAGATAATGGATTTATAGATGATATAACAGAAGTTGATATAAAAAAGCAGCTTTTAGTGCCAAATCCAGTAGATGCTGAAGGATATTTAAAAATGAAGGAAGCCACTCCATCAAGAATTGGAATATGGAGAGCTGGTCCAAGATATAAAACTGAAACTGCATTGAGATTTAGAGCAGATCATGCAGCAGCACAGGATTCAGTGTTTTCAGATGTTTCAGAAGAGTTTTTAAAAGATATGAATCTTTCTTCTATAAAAACTTTATGCACAAATAAAGATGAATATATAACAAGACCTGATTTAGGAAGAAAATTTTCAGAAGAAAATATAAATAAGATTAAATCTAGCTGTATGAAAAAACCACAAGTTCAAATTTATGTATCTGATGGTTTAAGTTCAGCTGCAATAGAAGCAAATATTAGGGATATACTTCCAGCTATTATGCAGGGACTTGATTCTTATAATTTAAAGGTTGGAACTACTTTCTTTGTAAAATATGGAAGAGTAGGAGCCATGGATGTAATTTCAGAAGCTTTAGAAGCAGATGTTACTTGTGTACTTATAGGAGAAAGACCAGGTCTTATAACAGCTGAAAGTATGAGTGCTTACATAGCTTATAAGGCAACTGTAAATATGTCAGAATCTAGAAGAACTGTTATTTCTAATATTCATAAGGGCGGAACTTCACCTGTTGAAGCAGGGGCACATATAGCAGAAATTATAAAGGAAATGTTAGATAAAAAAGTCAGTGGAATAGATTTAAAAATTTAAGTAGTTTTTAGGAGGAAAAGCATATGAAAAATGAGACTATTGCTGCAACAGTATTAAGTGTAAAAATAATTTCAAATGTAAGTCCAGAAATGGCTACAGCGTTTAATTTAGAGCCACATCATAAAAGTCTTGGGTTAATAACAGCAGATATAGACGATGTAACTTATACAGCTTTAGATGAAGCTACAAAATCAGCAGATGTAGATGTGGTTTATGCAAAATCAATGTATGCAGGTTCTGCTAATGCAAGCACAAAATTAGCTGGAGAAGTTATAGGAATACTTGCAGGACCAAATCCTGCAGAAGTTAGAAGTGGACTTAATTCAACTCTTGACTTTATGGAAAATGGTGCACATTTTGTAAGTGCTAATGATGATAATACAATATTATATTATGCTCATTGCGTATCAAGAACAGGAAGTTTCCTTTCTAAGACTGCAAATATAAAAGAAGGGGAAGCACTAGCTTATCTAATAGCACCACCACTTGAAGCAATGTATGGATTAGATGCAGCGCTAAAAGCAGCAGACGTAAGTTTAGCAGCATTTTATGGACCACCATCAGAAACTAACTTTGGTGGAGGATTATTAACAGGAAGCCAATCAGCTTGTAAAGCAGCTTGTGATGCTTTTGCTACAGCAGTTCAGTTTGTAGCTGAAAATCCAACAGCTTTTTAGGATAAGGTATCTATATGAATAAAGGAGCATTAGGGTTAATAGAAGTATACGGTTACCTTGGTGCCATAGAAGCTGCTGATACGGCACTTAAAGCTGCCAATGTTACTTTGGTTGGATGTGAAAAAGTAAGAGGTGGAATAGTTACTGTAAAGATAAGAGGCGATGTGGGAGCTGTTAATGCAGCAGTATATGCGGCAGAAGAATCTGTTAATAAGATTTCAAAAGTACTTTCTGTACATGTTATACCAAGACCAGATGTAAGTGTATGGAGTATTTTAGAAGAAAGTGTTCCACTAACAGATAAAAATCTAGAAAAATCACAAGAAACTGAAGCTAAAGAAAAAAACATTGTAGAAAAAGAAATTGAAAATGTTATTGTTGCAGAATCAATAAGTGAAGAAGAAAACCTTAAAGAAGTTAAAGCTGTAAAAGTTACAGATATAGAGGTTAAGGAAGATTTTGAAGAAAATCTAGAGAAGAAAACAGTAGAAGAATTAAGGCGATTGGTAAGGTCAATGAAGCTAGCTATGACAAATAAACAGATTAAATTTGCTAGAAAAGATAGGCTAATCCAAGAAATACTAAACTTCTATAAGGGGAGGAATAAGTGATGGATACTATGGATAAAGATTTAATCTCTATTCAAGAAGTAAGAAGTCTTATATTAAAGGCTAAAGAAGCTCAAAAAATACTTGGAAAAATGAATCAAGAACAAATAGATAAAATAACTAAGGCTATGGCTGATGCAGGAGCCTTTAATGCAGAAAAACTAGCTAGAATGGCAGAAGAAGAAACAGGATTTGGTAAATGGAGAGATAAAATTGTAAAAAATATGTTTGCCAGTAAAAGTGTATATGAATACATAAAAGACATGAAAACAGTAGGAATTATAAAGGAAGATAAAGAAAAGAAAATTGTGGAGATAGCAGTACCAGTTGGAGTTGTAGCAGGGCTTATACCTTCAACAAATCCTACTTCAACAGCTATATATAAAGCAATGATAGCTATTAAGGCAGGAAATTCTATAGTTTTCTCACCACATCCAAACGCAAAAAATTCTATATTAGAAACTATTAGAATAATATCCAAAGCAGCAATGGAAGCTGGATGTCCAGATGGAGCTATAGGATGCATGACTGTTCCAACTATGGAAGGTACAGATGAACTTATGAAGCATAAAGATGTATCTTTAATACTTGCAACGGGTGGTTCAGCCATGGTTAAAGCAGCATATAGTTCAGGAACACCAGCTATAGGAGTAGGACCTGGAAACGGACCTGCATTTATAGAAAAATCTGCTGATATAAAATTAGCTGTTAAAAGGATTTTAGACAGCAAAACTTTTGATAATGGAACAATATGCGCTTCTGAACAATCCGTAGTAGTAGAAACTGTTTCAAGGGACAAGGTTATTGAAGAATTCAAGAAGCAAGGTGGATACTTTTTAACAAAAGAAGAAGCGAATAGTTTATCAAAATTCATATTGAGAGCTAATGGAACAATGAATCCAAAAATTGTAGGTAAGAGTCCAGAAAATATAGCACAAATGGCAGGTATAAGCATACCAGAGGGTACAAGAGTACTTATTGCTGAAGAAACAAGAGTGGGAAAACAGTATCCTTATTCTAGAGAAAAACTTGCTCCAATTTTAGCATTTTATTGTGAGGAAAATTGGGAAAAAGCATGTGAAAAATGTATAGACATATTGAACAATGAAGGTGCTGGACATACTCTTATAATTCATTCAAGCAATGAAGAAGTAATAAGGGAGTTTGCTTTGAAAAAGCCAGTTTCAAGACTTCTTGTAAATACTCCAGGAGCTTTAGGTGGAATAGGGGCAGCAACAAATCTTGTTCCAGCATTAACATTAGGTTGTGGTGCAGTAGGTGGAAGTTCAACTTCTGACAACATAGGACCTATGAATTTAATTAATATAAGAAGAATGGTTTATGGAGTTAAAGAAATTGAAGAACTAAAAGGTGGGGATCAAATATCCTCTAATGAAAGTTTAAAAGGTTTAAATGAAGAATATATAAATGTAATTGTTGAAAAAATACTTCAAAAACTTAAAGGTTAACTAGTAATTAAAAATTATTAAAATAAAAATTATTAAAATATTTAGGAGGAATTCAAAATGGCAAGTACAAACGCATTAGGAATGATTGAAACTAAAGGATTAGTGGGAGCAATAGAAGCAGCAGATGCTATGGTTAAAGCAGCAAATGTTACTTTAGTAGGAAAAGAACATGTAGGTGGCGGACTTGTAACTGTAATGGTAAGAGGAGATGTTGGTGCTGTTAAAGCAGCTACAGATGCTGGTGCAGCTGCGGCTGAAAGAGTTGGTGAATTATTATCAGTTCATGTAATTCCAAGACCACATACAGAAGTAGATGCAATACTTCCAAAAACAGAAGTTTAGGAAAAATGATTTAGTTAAGAGTGAATAATGTTCACTCTTAACTGTTAACTTAGGAAAAGTTGAATATAGAACATTCTAAAGAGGATGTGAAAATTATGGTACTTACAGAAGCAGAAGTAAGAAAACAGCTTAAAAATTTAGATAAAAACCAAAAAAACTTTGAAATACTTAAAGGTGTTATTGTAACTCCGTCTGCAAGACAATATCTAAATGAAAAAAATATTAAGCTTGTAGTAGTTGATAAATTAGTTAATAAGAGTAGCAAGGATGAAGTTTTAACTAAAAGTGAGGACTCAACTAAAATTTTACCTAAGTATAAGTGCTTTCAAGGTGGTTATTTAGAGGAAAAACCTGAATATATGACTCAGCTTTATGGAAATAAATTAGTTTTTAAAGACCATAGAAAGATTATATTAAGAGGTAAAATAGATAGTTTAGAGTCTAAGATATTAGAAACTCAAGTTTTAGCAGTAAAACTTCAAAATGAAAAGTTAGCTCTAGAATTGGAAGAGGTTTTAGACTTTGTAAGAAATATATTAAGGTGTGAAGTTTTAGAACAACCTCTTGGGGAATTCAATCTCATAGGTATGAATGAAAAGGAACTTAGAGAAATTTCACATAATCCTAAAAAATATTTTGACATGGAACATTTTTTTACAAGTTATAAAATGGGAGAAATTGTAGTTGCAATAAACTCATTAAGAAGTGCTGCACGTGAGGTTGAAATAGAGGCCTTTAAAGCTTTTAAAAATATAGATGGAGATATATTAAGAGAAGATATTATAAAAGCTTTAAATAGATTAAGTAGTTGTTTTTATGTAGTTATGTTTAGATGTCTTACAGATAAGTATAGATAGAAAGGGGGATAACCATGGCAAGGTTAGATTTAGAACTTATAGTTGAAGAAGCCTTTAAAAGAATTGAAGAAAAGCTTTCTATACAGGTTGAAGCTTCTGGAAGACATGTGCATCTTTCAAGAGAAGATATAGATTTGCTCTTTGGACAAGGATATGAACTTAAAAAAGTTAAAAATTTATCACAACCAGGGCAATATGTTTGTGAAGAAAAAGTTACACTTATCGGACCAAAGGGAAGCATTAAGAAAGTATCAGTTTTAGGACCAGAAAGGAAAGATACTCAAATAGAGATTTCATTTACTGATGCTCTTTCATTAGGAATTAAACCACCAGTTAGAGAATCAGGAGATATTGAAGGCAGTGCAGCGGTTACTATAGCTTCAGATAAATTTTCTAAAGATTTAAAGCAAGGTGCTATAGTAGCTAAGAGGCATGTACATTTGTCTCCACAAGATGCAGATTTTTATAAAGTAAAAGATAAAGAAATAGTTAAAGTTGAATTTTTAAGCAGCAGACCTCTAATTTTTGATGATGTTGTTATAAGAGTCAATGAAAATTTCAAGACTTTTATGCATATTGACTATGATGAAGCCAATGCTTGTGGATTTGTAAAAGGTACAAGAGCCAAGATTTTGAAATAGACTTCCATAAAGGATGTGATATAAATGGATATGGAAAATCTAGTAGAGATGATTACAAAAGAAGTAATGAAAAGAATACAAGGATTATGTTATGAGGAAAAGAGAGGTTCTAAGGAAAAGGTATTATTACTTGGAGATTTCTTAAGCAGTTCTAATATAAAAGAAGCTTTAGAAGAAAAGTATATAGTTGATTCATATAAGGATGGCTTAAACATAGACAGCTATAAGGCAGTTGTTTTACCAAATCTATGCTTGAAAGGCTTATCTAATTTAGCTCTTGGACTTTGTAATGGTGAATATGAAGAAGTTGTTATAAAGGCACTTTTTAAAGGTAAAAAAGTGTATATTTTAGAAGATGGTATAGAATACAGAAGTTACATGTCAAGTGCTAATAAAAATCTATACAAGCTTTATATAGAATATGAGAGAAAACTTACATACAATGGCATAGATATTCTAAATGAAGCAAATTTAATAAATGTTTTATTATGTGGAGGAAATATTCATAAAGTTGATACTGAAATTGTTTGTGAAGAAAAACAAACTGTAATGGAATTACCTATGAAAAAACTTATAGCAGAATCAGATTTAAGAAAGCTTTGTATCAAGGGTATAAAACAGATAAACATAGCTAAGAAATCTATATTAACTCCGTTAGCACAGGACTTTATTAGAATTAACCATTTGAAATTAAATAGGATTTAATCTTGGAGGATAAATTATGGTTATAGGAAAGGTTGTTGGTAATGTATGGGCTACAAGAAAAGATGAAAAATTAAATGGACTAAAATTTCTTGTAGTAGCACCTTCAAGGAGCACTGGTAAAGAAGATGTATCAGCTTTCGTTGCTGTAGATAATGTAGGTGCTGGCATAGGGGACAACGTACTTGTAACAAAAGGAAGTGCATCTAAAGCTTCTTTTAACATAAAGGATTTGCCCATAGATGCAGTGATTATTGGAATTATTGATAGTCTAGAAGTAGATGAAGATATGATAAAATAACTTTAAGCATCTTTAAAAATAGATTAAACTTACTATTTTTGAAGGTAGTTTAATGGAGGAATGGGGATAAGTATGCATATAAATGAAATGATTATATATCTAATGGTTCTATTTATGGTTGTTGCAGCTATAGACAAGTGTATAGGTAATAAATTCGGACTAGGAGAAAAGTTTGAAGAAGGTTTTATGGCTATGGGATCACTTACTATAGCTATGGTAGGTGTTATATGCCTTGCACCAGTACTTGCAAATGTATTGAAGCCAGTAGTAGTACCAGTGTACAAAGCTCTTGGTGCAGATCCATCTATGTTTGCAACAACATTACTTGCATGTGATATGGGAGGATTTCCTCTTGCAGTTCAACTTGCAGAAACTAAAGCAGCAGGATTATTTGCTGGAGCAATATTAGGTGGCATGATGGGACCTACAATAGTATTTACAATACCTGTAGCCCTTGGAATTATTGAAAAAAAAGATCACAAATTTTTAGCCACAGGTGTGCTTGCAGGTATTATAACAATTCCTATAGGATGTTTAATAGGTGGACTTGTAGCTGGATTAGAAATAGTTATGATACTTAAAAATTTAGTTCCAATAGTAATTTTTGCATTACTTATAGCTGTTGGACTATGGAAAATACCAGAAAAAATGATAAATGGATTTAATTTGTTTGGAAAATTTGTAGTTATACTTATAACAATAGGACTTGCAGCTGGAATAATACAAAAGTTAACAGGAGTAGTTATAATTCCTGGAATGACACCACTGGATGAAGGAATTAAAGTTGTTGGAGATATTGCAGTTGTACTAGCAGGTGCATTCCCTATGGTTTATGTAATTACAAAGGTATTTAAAAGACCTCTTATGAAGCTAGGAGCACTTCTTGGAATGAACGATGTGGCAGCAGCTGGTATGGTAGCAACTCTTGCAAATAACATTCCTATGTTTGGAATGCTTAAAGATATGGACGATAGAGGTAAATTAATAAATGTAGCCTTTGCAGTAAGTGCAGCTTTTGTATTTGGTGATCATCTAGGATTTGTAGCAGGTGTTGCCAAAGAAATGATATTCCCTATGATAGTTGGAAAACTTGTTGGAGGAATTACAGCAGTAATAGTGGCATGTTTAATAGCTTCAAAAAGCAGTATTATTACTGAAAACAATAAAAATGAAGCTTTGGATAGTAGTGTAGTTAATTCTTAAATATTAATTGTAAAAATTAGGAGGGCATAGATATGCAAAATATTGATCCGAAATTACTTGAAGATATGGTGAAAAAGATAATTGCTGAAACTTTACAAGGAAACAGCAATAAAGAAGATTTTGAAAAACATGTGGACCCAAGTGGAATATTATCAGTAAAATTAAATACAGTTAAACCAGAAAAATTTGATACAGGAAAAGAAGGGGATAGGGTTAATCTTAAAGATGTTGTAACCCTAGAAGAAAGTCCAAGACTTGGATGCGGTGTTATGGAAATGACTGAAACTTGCTTTGATTGGACATTGAAATATGATGAAATAGACTATGTTATAGAAGGAACTTTAGAAATTAACATAGATGGAAGAAAAGTTGTAGGAAATAAAGGAGATATAATTTTTATACCTAAAAACTCCAAAATACAATTTTCAGTACCAGACTATTCAAGATTTATATATATAACTTATCCTGCAAATTGGGCTGAACAAGAATAAAGTGAATTTCAAAGTTAAGATTAATGTTTATAATGAATATTGATTGGACTGCTGACAAAATGTGTTTGTCAGCAGTTTTTTTTTATTTTACAACTATGATATAATTAAAAAAATGTAATGTGGGTAGAGTATTAAAAAAATAACATAATGGGAGATGGGAGCATTAGAGCAGGAAGTTATAGGATACACTCAGGCATATAAAATAAAAATTAACTAATGAAAGGTACAATTGAAGTATGAATTTTTTTGTAGAATTGATAATAAAAACAATTATAGAAACATTTTGTTTAACAGGAAGTATTATATTAGTTGGATTTTTTCTTGGTATATTAAGAAATAAATCAATAGAAAATTTCCAAAGAAGTTTTGGGATGAAAGCAGTAATGATAACAGGATTTATAGGTGTGCCTATACATGAATTAAGTCATGCTATTTTTGCTGTATTATTTAAGCATAAAATAGTAGATATAAAATTATTTCAGAGACCAGATGAAGCTGGTGTAATGGGCTATGTAAAACATACTTATAATGTAGACAGTATTTATCAACAAATAGGAAATTTTTTTATAGGAATAGCACCTATATTTGGTGGAATTACTTCTATAATTTTATTAATGAAAATTATAATACCAGCATCTTACAGTAAATTTTTAAGTATATTAATAAAAAATTTAAATGTTGTAAATTTAAATAAACATGCTGTTGAAGGAATACTAACCTCCTATTCAGCATTAATAAAAACTATATTTTCATTAAAAAACTTAGAAAATCCCTATTTTTTTCTGTTCTTATTTGCAGCAATATGTATATCTTCACATATTTCATTAAGCTATGCTGATGTAAAAGGAGCTTATAGAGGATTAAGTATTATATTTCTAATATTGTTAATACTTAATGTTTTAGGAGTATCAAAATATATATTTGCTTTTAGCATAATTAAATATAATATTTTAGTAACTGGATTGTTGATTATATCTATAGGATTTTCTATGATAACTTTTTTATTAAGCTGGATTTTAGTACATATTAAAATATAACATTTAAATTTGCAATTGGAGTGTTAGATGTAATGAAAGTGGTGGTAATGTGGAAGATTATGAAATACTTGTGGTAGAAGATGAACAGCAAATGGCAATGTTTATTGAAATGGAACTTACTCATGAAGGATACAAAGTTGATACAGCTTACAATGGGAGAGAAGGACTAAAAAAATTAAAAGATAACTCCAAATATGATTTAGTACTTCTTGATGTAATGCTTCCAGAGTTAAATGGCATAGAAGTTTGCAGGAGAATTAGGCATTTTTTACAGGTACCTATTATAATGTTAACTGCTAAAAGTGATATACCCGATAAAGTTTTAGGATTAGATGCAGGAGCTAATGATTATTTAACAAAACCTTTTGCAATAGAAGAATTATTAGCAAGAATAAGGGTATATATGAGAGATAAAACATCAAAAAATAGTAGTAATGAAATCAAAGTAAATGATATTGTTATGAATAATAAAACTCATCAAGTAAAAAGAGGTGGTAAAGAAATTGAACTTACAAAAAAAGAATATGATCTTTTAGAAATGTTATTAATTAATAAGAATATTGTTCTTACAAGAGAACAGTTAATTGAAAAAATATGGGGTTATGATTATGCAGGAGACACTAATGTAGTAGATGTATTTATAAGATACTTAAGAAGTAAAATTGATAGTGGATTTGAAAATAAGCTTATAACAACTATAAGAGGAGTAGGATATGTTATTAAAGGTGATTAATGATGAATTTAAAGATTATTAAAAGTGCAAAAATTTCTGTTAAGCTTACTATAATTTATGCATTTATGTTTTCTTTAGTATTACTTATGATAAATGCTTCGATTTTATATGGAATAAAATATTATATGTATAATCAAGCAAATAAGCAGGTAGAAGATATAAAAATAATAATGTTAAGTAAAATTACATCACAAAATAATAGTATTGATTTATCCAATAAGGAAATCCTTTCTGATATTCCTTTTAAAGAAAATATATCTGTAAGGATATTACAATCAAGATGGAAAAGTACTAAATTTATCTAGCAAATTCAACTATGATATTAAATATTAAAGAACCTTATGATAAAATGAAGTATTTAGAAGAAAGAGAAAAACATTTAGTTTATAAAAATATTAAAATTGAAAACAAAGAATATGGAACAGTATATCTTCAAATAGTAAAAGATATGGATAATGAATATGATTTCATGAAAATTTTATTTATTTTTATGGCTATAGCAGATTTTATAGGTATTATTGCTTCAATTATATTAGGATATATGGTAAGCAAAAGAATGTTAAAACCTATTGATTATATAACTAAAACTGCTGAAAATATAAGCATTAATAACTTAAAGGAAAGAATAGATGTAAATGGTTCTGATGATGAACTTAAGAGACTTGGTAGATACCTTTAATAAAATGATAGATAGACTTCAAGAAGCTTTTGATAGACAAATTCAGTTTGTATCAGATGCATCTCATGAACTTAGAACTCCTATTGCAGTTATTCAGGGATATGCTAATTTATTAGATAGATGGGGGAAAGATGATAGAGAAGCTTTAGAAAAATCAATTTATGCAATTAAATTAGAAGCTACTAATATGGCTAGTTTAATTGAAAAACTGCTATTTCTTGCAAAGGGTGATAGTGGTACTCAAGTAATAGAAAAAAAAGAATTCTGCCTTAATGAACTAATTGATGAAGTAATTGCAGAAAGCAAACTTATAGAACAAAATCATATAATATCAAGTAGTAAAAATGATAACTGTAAAAATTTTTGCAGATTATAAAATGATAAAACAAATGCTAAGGATATTTATTGATAATAGCATTAAGTTTACTACTAAAGAAGGAAAAATAGATATAAGTTCAGAAAACAGGGCAAGGTTGTAAAAATAACTGTTAGTGATACAGGTATTGGCATACCAGAAAATGAAGTTAAAAACATATTTGATAGATTCTATATTGTGGATAAATCTAGATCTAAGGAAAAAGGTGGAACAGGACTTGGATTATCCATTGCTAAATGGATTGTGGATATGCATGGAGGAACTATAGATGTAGAAAGTGAAGAAGGTAGAGGAACAAAAGTAATTGTTAGTTTGAATTTTAATTGACTGAAATTGTAATTAGATAATATTTATATTTTGGTAATATATATAAATTTAATATAAACATAATAATTTTTTAATCTAATTTTAATGTTAAAGGTGAATAATATAAATAAATGAATATGCAGAGTTTTTTGAATTAGGTGAGAGTTTAATCCTATTTGATTGAAAAAACTTTGCAGTAATGATATAAGTTTTATTAGATTAAAAATTAAAAATAATTGGAGGGCAATAAATGAAAGAATTATCATTTATTTTACAATACATAAAAAAGCCAAGAACTATAGGAGCTATATTACCAAGTTCAAAATATCTTGCTAATAAAATGATTGAAGGCGTTGATTTTGGACAAGCAGAATGCATTGTTGAGTATGGTCCAGGTACAGGAGTATTTACAGAAAAGTTATTAGAAAATAGAAATGAAAATACAATAATTATGCTTTTAGAATATGATTATGAGTTTTATAGGTTATTAAAGGATAAATTCAGATATGAAGAAAACCTTATTATTATACATGATTCTTCTGAAAATGTTGATAAATATTTAGCAAAACATAATATTGATTCTGTAGATTATATAATATCTGGACTACCCTTTGCTAGTTTGCCACAACAGATTTCTGAGGATATATTGAAAAAAACACAAAAGGTACTAAAAAAGGATGGTAAGTTTATAACATTTCAATATACTTTATTCAAGATGAATTTTATAAAAAGTTTTTTTAAGGATATCAGTTTAAAAAGAGAATTCAGAAATATTCCTCCAGCTTATGTATTAAATTGTAGGAATTTACAAAGTGACATGGTGGAGTAGAATTGCCATAAGAATTGTCTTACACAGCTAAAATGAAGATTATTATAGGCAAATAGGAAAATAAGGATTATAATATAATTACATTAGTTTATTTAAGCTAGTGTAATTATTTTTTGTTACAATGTGTAAATAATATATATTGTTATATAAAATACAAAAATTGAAAACAAAGGAAGTGAAAAAGTACTGCTTAACTGCGGTATTATTTATGAAGATTAGATTAGGATATGTTGCAATTGCTCTTAAACTTTCAAAGGTTACAGCTTCAAGTAAGTTAACTTATGCAAATTATGAAAAACAAGGACGTGAAGAAAAGAAATTAGACAAGTTAAAAACAGTAACATTATCAAATTTAGATAATCAATATAAAATTCTTAAATATAATGTTGAAAATAAAATACATTTCTACAGAATAACTTCAGATTTAGTACCTTTAGCAACAAACTTAGAAGTTACAAACTGGAATTATAGAAATATATTTGATAAAGATTTTATGAGAATAGGTGATTTTATAAAAGATAATGATATGCGTGTTGATATTCATCCAGATCAGCTTAATGTGTTAAATAGCACAAAAGAGGATGTAATAGAGAGTACGAAAAGGAATCTCTGGTACCATGCGAATTTGTTTGAAGATATAGGTTATCCTCAAGGTAAGTTGGTTCTTAATATTGGAGGAAGCCAAGGTGGAAAAGAGGAATCTATAAAGAGATTTATAAATAACTTTAAAAAATTACCAGAAGAAATAACCAGTAGATTAATATTAGAAAATGATGATAAAGCTTTTACAACTAGAGAAGTTTTAAATATATGTAAAGAACTAAGTACTCCAATGGTACTTGACGTTCAACATCATTTTTGTAATAGTGGAAATGAACCATTGACACCAATGCTTAAGGATATATTTAGCACCTGGGAAGGACAAGAACTTCAGCCTGAAATTCATTTTTCTACTCCAAAAGCAGGAGGAAAGGATAGAAAACATTCTGATTTCATAAATCCAAATGATTTTATTCTTTTTTTAGAAAGCTGCAAAGAATTAGAAGTGGATTTTGATGTTATGATAGAGTCAAAACAGACGGATATAGCTTTATATAAATTAGTAAAGGATATAAAAGAATTAAGGCAAGATTGGAAATGGATAGATGATACTACTTTAGAAATTTAAGAATTTCATTAAAGAGGCTAAATCAACATGGTTTGAACCCCCTATTTTTAGGGGGTCCAATTTAGTTTGTCTTGTATCTTTAATTTACTAATTATTTAGCGAATTTTGTTTTTATGCTTGTCCAATAATCTGTGTTTTCTAAACCTAGTCTCCAAATTGCAATACCTAGAATATTGCTGTTATTTACTGCATCCAGTTTATAGGAAAGGCTTGTATTATTTTCAAACCATACAGTATGTTTTATACTGCTAGCATCTGTGTAAGTAAAATAAGGATTTTGTGAAACTGAATCCCACATTATTTGAGCACCATAAGTTGAAGCTAAGTTGTAGATTCCATTAATACCATAAGCCTTAGTTCCATTTGATGACCAATCATATCCGTAAGCTGCAGTACCTAGGAGTATTTTATTTTTAGGAATTACGGTAGATGCATAATTTACAACATTTTGAACCCAGCCTATAGAAGCAATTGGTCCAGCTGGTCCACCTGGATAATGTTCATCATATGCCATAAGAACTACTTGGTCAGAGTAATTTCCTATCTGGACATAATCAAAAGCACCATTCCATCCATCAGTAGTACTATCATAGGTTTTTGCTGGCACAGAAACTGTAACTGTGAAACCTTGAGAATGTAGTGAAGTGTAAAGCTCATTCATAAAAGTAGTGAAATAGCTTCTATCGTAGTAATAAATGCCTTCTAAGTCTACATTAACTCCATTGTATGAATTAAGTTTTAAATTACTTGATATGTTATTAATTAAGTTTTGTCTGTTAACTGAGCTTTCAAGCAAAGTTTTAGCTATGCTGCCATCAAAATTATTTGTTATCATAGCATAAGGCTTAATACCATTACTATTTGCATAGGATATTTGAGTTGATGGAATAAGACCACTAATGTTTCCTAAACCATCTGTAGTAAAGGTATCTGTTGCAATTTCATTTATTGAAGTGGAATTACTTACCATTGAGTTATAGGATGAACTATCACCAGAATAATAATAAGTTGCAAAGCCCAAAACTATTTTACTAGAGGAAGATACAACCTGATTAGTAGTGGTACTTATATGAATAGAATCAGTAGAAGTCCCATAAGAATTATAGGCTCTTACAAAGTACCAATATTTAGTTGAAGCATTTAATCCAGTGTTTTTATAAGTATTAGAAGTTAGAGTGGCTATTTGAGCATAATTAGAATCATAAGTAGATGCTCTAAATAGCTTATAACCTGAAGCACCAGATACAGCAGTCCAAGTTAAATTGATTTCTGAAGAAGTTAAACTAGTTACTGTAAGCCCAGTAGGTGCTGAAGGTGGTGGATTTTGTGCACGAGGTTTTGCTAAAACAATACTGAAATTGAGTGTTATTAGAAATAAGACTAAGATCATTGAAAATACCTTTTTTTGTTTCATTTTCATATACCTCCATTCTTTTCTAGTTTTATTAACTATAATTTTATTATCGAAAAATGTAAAATTAACTCGAGTGGTAATGTTTGGCAAGTAATTTGATTAATTCAAGCCAGATGTGTGGAATAATTTGTAAATGCAACTGTAGTTGTGTTAGAATATTATTGTATGCAAGATAGAAATTATGTAATTGGGGGTTACACAATGTTTAGAGAAAAGATTAATGAATTTATTAAAGTTATTTCTGAAACTGAGGATTCTGAATGTTTGGATATGATGGAAGAGCTAATAGAGTCCGCTTCAGATTATATTAGAAGAGTTAACGTATTGGAGATTGGGGTTATGGTTGGAAAGTACAATAAGGAAGGCGATGAATACAGAGAATATATAAAAAAATTTGATAAACAGAGAAGTAACGCACATAATTCTTTAATATCAAATGTTAAAATTATTAATAGACTTTGCAGAAATAATAATTTGCCATTGATATACCAAGGAAATGAAGAAGACAGAATAGAAGTAGCTGAGTTTGCTAAAAAGGTAGTAGATGAATTATTTAGTACAAGAAGACTTTGATGAAATATATATTAAAAAATTCAAAGAAGAGGTGAAAACCTCTTCTTTTTTGGAGATGAATCAAAGAACCTTAAGAATAGACAATATTCTACGAATATATAGTTTATAGAAGTTTATAACATTAGGGCTTAAAAGTGGAAGGAGATTTTAAAATTATGAGTAAGATAGGGGCTAAAATCCTTAGACTAGTGGCTATAGTAGTTGGTACCATTATAGCAATATCTTTAATAAGTTGTGGGTTAATATTTAAGAGTGAAGAGTCGAAATTAAAAGATAAAGCAAAAGAGTCTATTACAGAATCAATTAATGGCATTAATAAGGATAAGGTAGAAAAATTAATAAAAGACAACTCTAAGGATTCTAAAGAATATGCGGAAATATTGAATTCTATGGTAGTGTTTAAAGCAAAAAAAGATATAAAGAACTTTTACGTTTATATAAAAAAAGATGATAAAACTGCACAAATCCTTTTAGATGCTTCACCAGAACCAGCTGATTATATGGAAAACTATGAAATGGGAAAGGAAATGAGCAGTGCTTTTTATGGTAAAACTGTTGTTAGTGATAAACCATACTCAGATAAGTGGGGAACTTATGTATCAGCTTATGCACCAATAAAAAATTCATCTGGACAAATTATAGCTAGTATTGGAATAGATGAAGATGTTTCAACATTTGAAAACATTAAGAATTTATTTTTTAAAATATCAATTTTAGAAATTGTAGTTTCTATCATTATATCTTTAATTGCAGTATGGTTATTTTCAAAAAAATTAAAGTGTAGTATTGATATAATTGAGAAGAAATTGATAAATATGAGTGAAGGAAACTTGCAGGGGGATATTCAGTTAAAAACGAAAGATGAAATTGAACAAATAGCACATTTTTTAAATGATTTTAGACTAAAGGTTAGTAACATTTTAATAAATATAAAACATAATGTAAGTAATGCTCATGAAAATTCTGATGGTCTATATAGCATATCTAAAGAAATGTCATCTTCTGCAGAAAATGTTTCTGTAATTATTCAAGAAGTATCAGAAAGTTCTGTAAAACAAGCATCTAATATTCTCAATATGAAAGAAACCTTTAATGAATTTGGAAAAAGCATAGAAAATACTGCTAAAATCATAGGTGAGTTTGACATTATGGCAAACAATATTAAAGAAAAGTCTAAAAAAAGCAGTGGTGATGTTAATTTATTAATAAATTCAATAAACGATTTTAATGTTAAATTTAAAGCTGTTGTAGAAAAAATTCAAGGGTTAGGTTCTAATATTGATAAAATAAGTGATATTACAAACTTAATAAATGATATATCAGATCAAACTAACTTACTTGCATTAAATGCGTCTATAGAAGCATCTAGGGCTGGAGAAGCTGGGAGAGGATTTAGTGTTGTAGCAGATGAAATTAGAATCCTTGCAGAACAGTCAAAAACATCTTCTGAAAATATTAGTGAACTTTTAAAAAATGTTTCAAAGCAAAGTGATGCTGTTGTGCTTGATACTAAAAATGTAGATTCTCAATTTTCAAGTCAAATTGATATTGTAAATAATATTGCTAGTTCTTTTGGGGGAATAATTAGTGATATGGAAAAATTATTACCAGGAATAAATGTAGTTAATAAGTGTATAATTGAAGCTAATAATAAAAAATCTATAATAATAAGTGACATAGAAAATTCATCTTCTTCAGCAGAAGAGATTTCTGCATCTTCTGAAGAGATAGCTGCTTTAGCTGAGGAATTGAGTAGTTCTACAGAAGAAGTTACTAATGCCTCGGAAACATTATCACATATGGTTAATAATGTAATGGACAACGTGGATAAATTTAAAATGGAAGAGCAGAAATAATAGTATAATAGATTAAAGAAAAATAACATAAAGAAGGAGAATGCAATTAGACAAAATATATCCATGAGCAAATACGATATGAAGAAAAAATAATATTGATATGGGTATGTTTTAGTTTTAAGTGGCAGTATATTAAATGAAGATTTATGAGGTTGTAATTAGACTGTTACTCGCCATAGTTATTGGTGGATTAGTAGGATATGAAAGAGAATATAAAAATAGACCAGCAGGGTTTAGAACACACATTCTTGTATGTATAGGTGCTTGTGTAATATCAATGATACAATTATATGATGTAGAAAAAACCGTTGATATGATATCAAAAAACCCTCAATTGGCTAGTTCATTAAAAGCAGATATAGGCAGGATTGGAGCTCAAGTAGTAAGTGGAGTAGGTTTTTTAGGTGCAGGTACAATAATGCATGAAAAAGGTTCTGTAAAAGGACTTACTACTGCTGCTAGTTTGTGGGTAGTTGCTTGTATTGGTCTTGCAGTGGGGCTTGGTTATTATGCATTAAGTGTTTTAGCTAGCATTTGTGTAGTTATTGTACTAGTAAGCTTGAAAAAATTTGAAGCTAAATTTTTAGATAAAACCAATTTATTAAAATTAGATATAGAGTATACGGATAAACAGGGAATGGTACAAAAAGTTAACGGATACTTCGAAGGAAAAAGTATAAAAATTAAAAACATTGAGTTTTTGCTTGAAGAGGTAGATGGATGTGAAGAAGGCTGTATGAAAAGCTTGTATACTATAGTAGTACCAAGACATATAAAAAAATCAGAGATTATAAAAGACATAGCATCTATAGAAGAAGTAAATGGAGTGACAGTAATATAAAAATTAGTTAATCTGTAGTTGAATATTTTAATAGCAAAAAAAATATATTTACATATAATGTAAGTGTAACAATACTAAAAAGGTGATATAAATGCCATTTTGCCCTTATTATTATGATTGCTTTAGACAACTACAAGGACAAATATATTCATACATTAGAGTTTTTCATGCGGCACCAGATACTCCAGCAGTAGATGTTTATGCTAATGATAATCGTATTGCTTCCAATATTAGATTTAAAGCATTTACAAATTATATGAAAATGCCACCAGGAAAATATACAATTAAGGTTTTTAGAAAAGGTACTAAAAATAATCCTTTAATGAATATGGAAATAGCTATATTTGAGAAGAAAATATATACTTTGCCAATAATAGGTATGCTTCCTAACATAACTCTTAAGGTTATAGAAGAGCCTATAGAACCTTTAAGAAGGGGAAAAGCTAAAGTTAGGTTTTCACACTTATCTCCAGGTGCACCTGCAGTGGATATCACTTTGCCAAATGGAAATATAATTTTTAAAAATGTTTCTTATGGAGAAGTTAGTAAATATAATGAAATTTCTCCAGGAGTCTACAACTTTGAAGTAAGAATTGCAGGTACGGATAAAAAAGTATTACTTTTACCTAATACTAGATTTGGACCTAATAAATTCTATACTATTTATGCAGTAGGATTAGTAAGTGGTAGTCCTAAGTTACAAGCAGTAATGCCATTAGATGGAAACACATATCTTAAAGTTTAGAATAGTACAAAGCACTATTTCCTTATGTTAGGAGGTAGTGCTTTTTTTTTTATATTATTAATGTTAAAATATAGATTACAGAGTAAATAAAGGAGGAATTTAGATGAAGGTTAAAATGTCAGATTTTTTAAATAGTACAAAACCAGGCATAAAGAAGCTTATAGAAAATCTCTCTAAGGATTTCAAATATGTTTCAGTTTTAGGCACTGATGTTTGCGGAAAATTATATTTAGTTCAAAGAACAGGTATTTCCATTCAGGATTCATTTTGGAGTGAAAGAGGTTTTGTAGTAAAAGTCCATAATGGAATTAACTATTCTGAGTTCTCTTTTAATGAGATAAATGAAAATAATATTGAAAACATAGAAGAAGAAATAAGAAAAAAAGTAAAATATCAAATTGAAGCATTAAAAATTAGAGTAAATATAAATTCTTATGATGTAATAAATGAAGAAAAAATAGAAAAAACTTTTATAGGAGAAGTTAAAGTACTTCCAGAACAGGTTAGTGATAAAGATATAATAGAAAAAATGACTTCAATAAAGGATAAGGCTTTTTCTTTAAGTGAACTTTTAATAGACTTACGAGTACGATATCAACAAGTTCATGTGTCAAAGATTTTTATTTCTAATAATAAAGATTTAGCTCAAAGTTACATATGGAGTGAAGGGTCAATATTTAGTATTGTAAGAAAAGAGAATACAACTAAATATTCATACAGTCCTTTCTCTGGACTTAAAGCTTCTGAACTTTTAGATGAAGTAGCAGAAAAAGTAAATGAAACTGTAGATATTTCTATAAAACTTCTTAATTCAAAACCAGTTACTCCTGGTGAGTATCAGTGCATATGCTCTCCAAATGTTTCAGGAATAATTGCCCATGAGGCTTTTGGTCACGGTGTTGAAATGGACATGTTTGTAAAAAATAGAGCTAAGGCATCTGAATATATGGATAAGGAAATAGCATCTCCGCTAGTAACTATGCGTGATGGAGCTGCTTCAGCTTCCGATGTCTCATCTTATTTATTTGATGATGAAGGAGTTTTAGGCACGGATACTGTGGTTATAGACAAAGGAATACTTAAAAAAGGCATATCAGATACACTTTCAGCCTTAAAATTAGGCACTACTCCAACAGGAAATGGTAAGAGGCAATCTTTTGAAAGAAAAGCATATTCAAGAATGACCAATACCTATTTTGCAGCAGGGAAAGATAAGCTGGAGGATATGATAGCTTCAATAGAATTTGGATATTTGCTAGATTGTCCAATGAGCGGAATGGAAGACCCTAAGAGTTGGGGAATACAATGTATGGTGAATTATGGCCTTGAAATAAAGGACGGAAAGCTTACAGGAAACATTGTGTCTCCGGTGGTTTTAACAGGCTATGTGCCTGATCTTTTAAAGTCCATATCCATGGTTTCAGAAGGAGTGGAAATTTGTGGCTCTGGTGCTTGCGGTAAAGGTTATAAAGAATTTGTAAAAGTATCATCTGGAGGACCATACATTAAAGCGAAAGTGAGGTTAGGATAAAATGATAAATAGAATAAAGAATATATTAGAAGCTTTTAATATTAATGAATATAAAATAATTGAAACAAAAGTAAATTCAGAAGAATTGTTTTTTATAAAAAAAGGCTTAGATATGAATAGAAGTAAAGATGTTAATAATTTTAAAGTTACAGTTTATAAGGACTTTGAAGAAGATAAAACAAAATATAAAGGTTCTTCTATAGTAAATATTCATCCTACTATGAGTGATGAAGAAATTAGAAAGGCTATAGAAGGAGCTGCTTTTGCTGCTGGTTTTGCTAAAAATGAATATTATACTCTTCCTGAAAAATCTACAAAACAGGCTGAAAAAATCAAAGAAAGTAAGTTTAAAGATAAATCTCTTTCCTATTGGATGGAAAGATTAACAGAAAAGCTTTATGAAGCTGACAATAAAGAAAAGGGTAATATAAATTCTGCTGAGATTTTCTTAGAAAAAGTATATAAAAGAGTTGTAAATTCAAAGGGAGTAGATGTTAATTTTGAAACCTATAAAGGAATGATTGAATTTGTAACTAATTGGAGAGAAGAAGAAGAAATAGAGTTATATAAATCTATAGACTTTTCAGATTTTGATGAAAAACAAATTCTATCTTCTGTAAATGAAATGCTATTTGCTGCAGAACAGAGAGCGCTTGCAAAGGATATGCCAGAGGCAGGGAAACATAAGGTTATATTTACAGGATCAGCTGTTAAAGAACTTCTTTCATATTATGTTTATCAAGGAAATGTGGAAGCAGTTTACAACAATATATCTAAGGCTAAATTAAATGAAAATATACAAGGTAGTGACGTAAAAGGAGATTTATTAAATATAACATTAGATCCAACCTTAGAGAATTCATCCCATTCTGCTGATTTTGATGAAGATGGATTTCCTTTATCAAAGGTTAAAATATTTGATAACGGGGTGCTCAAAAAGTATCATGGAGATTTTAGACACAGCTTTTATTTGGGAGCAGAGCCTACAGGAATCATCAATAATTTCATAGTAGATGGTGGAAGTAAAGCTTATGAAGATATGAAAAAAGATTCTTATATAGAGCTTAAAGAATTCTCGGATTTCCAAATTGATAAACTTACAGGGGATTTTGGTGGAGAAATAAGACTTGGTTGGTACTTTGATGGCACAAAAACCATTCCTATAACAGGAGGTTCTGTGTCTGGAAATATGAAAGATTTTCACAGTAATATGTACCTTTCAAAGGAAATACAAAAAGATAATGAATTTCAAGGGCCAAAGGCTTTAGAACTCTTTGATGTGTCCATTGCTGGAAAGTAAATGGTAAACTTTAAGTTAAGACATATTTAAAAAAACAACAAGTCAATATATTAGTTGAGTTTCAGTTATACTACATGAGTAGAAACTGATTTTTGCAGCAGGCAAAAACACTAATATTTTTGACTTGTTATTTTTTGAAAATAGTTATATAACAACTTTAAATAGCGTGATTTTTTAGTAAAGCAATTTCAGCAGGTGAATTTAATTTTTTGAATAGTTTCTTATAAACCAAGAAAGCATTTAAAAGAAGTAATGTGCTAGTAATAAAAAATACATACTTTATACCAAAATGTGAAGCCAGCTGTCCACCAATTAAAGAACCAGAAAAGGTACCTAAATAAAATGCACTCATATTAAAGCCAAACATTCTTCCAGTAAGGGTTTCAGGGGTTATTTTTTTTAGTAGTGTATTAATTGATGGAGCTAACCCTGCTGTGGCAAAACCCAATAAAAAGCGTAATGCTATTAATTGTTGTGAATTTCTTACAAAAGCTTGTGGTATAAATATTAATCCAGCTACAATAAGGGCTGTAAGCATAACTTTTTGAGGTCCAATTTTATCTGATAATTTTCCAAGCCTTGGAGCTGCAATAATGCTGGCAAGACCAGAAGCAGAAAAGGCCATTCCAGAAATTAAGGCAACATGAGTTGAATTATGAGATAACTCAGATATATATACTGTCAGTATAGGTTCTATAGAAAAATAAGCTAGCTGTAAAATGAAGGAAGTAGCAAATAAAACAATGATTAATCCTGAATCAGGTAACTTTCTCCAAACTTCCTTTGTACTAAGTACTTTTTTCTCTGATACAACAAATTCTTCTTTTACAAACAGCAAAGTCAAAATAAATACAATTAACATAAGGCTTCCTGTGAAGAAAAAAGTGAATTTCAAGCCTAAAATTTCATCTAGATATCCTCCAATCAGCGGACCAATAAGAGAGCCAGAAATAGATGCTGTAGATAGTATACCTAATGCTAAGCCAGCATGCTTTTTTTCAGTTTGAGTTGCAACTAGTGTCATACAAGCTGTGCTGTAGCCAGCTACAACTCCCTGTAGCATTCTTAAACCAACAAGTTGATATACATTTTGTGCAAGACCCATAGTTGAAATTACAATACACATTCCAAGACTTGCACGTAAGAGCATAGGTTTTCTACCATATTTATCAGCGGCATATCCCCAAATTGGCGAAAATATTGCTAAAATTATATAAGTAATTCCAAAAGCTAATCCAGATATTTGTTCAATAGTAGATAGATTGTAAATACCAAGTTGTTTGATGTAAAGTGGCATTATTGGGGCTATTTGGCTTAGTCCTAAAGCAGTTACAAATGTTCCAAGCCAGCATACAATTAGATTTCTTTTCCAAGTTTTCAATAGTGTCGACCTTCTTTCGCAATTAACAATTATAGCTTAATTATAGCTTTAAAGAAGGCTTAATTACATGGAATATTTTAATATCCATGGACATTTCTGTTGTAAAAATCTTTGGGGCTTATACCTTTGATTTTTTTAAATAGTCTGCTAAAGTAAAACTCATCCTTAAAACCTAGAAGCTCAGAAATTTCTTTTATTTTTTTATCGCCTACAGTAATAAGTGCTTCAGCTTTGTCTATTTTCATTTTATTAAAAAAACCAATTATAGAATAACCTGTTGTATCCTTAAAAGTTCTCGAAAGATAGCTAGGAGAAAGGGAAACAAGTTCTGATAATTCATCTAATGTAATAGATTTATTTATATTTTCATGTAAATATTTTATGATTTTTTCTACTTTAAGGGTTGATGAATAATTGGTGTTTTGTCTTTTTAAATTATCATTTATCTCAAATAGAAGCTTTTCAAGCATTATTTTGCAAGAAAACTCATAATCGGGTAGTTTTATACTCCATGTTTCAACTAGTTTTTTAAATATGCGAAAAATTGTGTAGTAGTTTTTAAATTTCTGCATTGTAGGTAGCTCTAGATATTTAATTTCAGTAGATAAATTCCAATTGTCATCGTAAAAATTTACACAAACAAAACTAAAATGAACTGATAAAAAGTTAAGAGGTTCATTTAAACTTGATTCAATTGAATGTAAAATACTAGGTTTTAGATAGAAAAGCATTCCTTTTTCTACGGAATATTCCTTATTTTCAGTAGCTATATAGCCTTTTCCACCTGTTACAAGAAGAAGTTCATGATGTTTAATTTTTCTTGTAATTTTTTTCTTATATTTCCAGTCTTCATAAGTTTCCCTATGATTGCAATAATGAATGTGGAAACAAAGATTGTTTTTATTCATAATGTCTCCAATCTATAAAAAAGCATTTTTTCTATTATTAAGCATAGTATATTTTATCCCATTTGCTAGTGTCAACCAATAATTTGTTTGAATTGTACAGATAAAATATGTTTTAAGTTAAGAATAATTTGATCATATAATTTAAAATACACTAATTTAAATATTTATAGATTTACTATAACATTTATATTAAATTATTCATACTGTATATTGAAAGGGGGATAAAAGTATGATTAATATTATTGAAAGCACTAATCAAACAAAAGATTTGATTTGCAGTGAGTTAATTAAACAAACTAGCGATCCATTATTTAGAATTCCTGTGTTTTTAAGTTATGCCACACCTTATAATGACTTGCAAAATATATTTCTTAATAATGTAGTTGAGAGAATTAGAGCAACTTTACTCTTCCCACGTACACTTGGTAGGTCTGATCAATATACAGAAACACCATTAACTTCAATAAGAAGAATGATGTTCAGCAGCTATGGATGTATGGCAATTGCATTTCGCCGTAGTTTTGTTACGAAAGCTGTATCAAAACCAGGAACTGCTCAAGAAGAACAATTTGATGATTTTTGGTTAACTAGTCCTTATCTACAAATTGAACCTTCTATGGCGTATCAGCAGGGACTTCCATTAATGCTTTTAGTAGAAGAGGGCGTTAGTACAAATGCTGTATTTGGTGGAATACTTGAGCAAGGTGCTGCTCCATTTAATATAATTAGATTTAGTTTAAAAGATAATCAAACTATTAAGGACTTTTTTGACAGCGTATTTTGGAAAGAAACTTTCGTAGATTGGGTAGGACAGGTAAGGAGTAAATATACTGAAGAAACTGAACCTGGATGTTAAATTGTTAAGTAATATTTGATCATCCTAATCATTAATTTTATAAGTAGTGCATGAGAAATTTATGTGAAGTTAGGAATTACTTAATAATAGAATTATTTTAAAAATAGCTGTAATAGTTAGTTATGGCTATTTTTTATATACATAGATAGAAACCTATTACTGCATATTTGGTGATTAAAATTGACAAAGATTGATAGTGTGCTTCTAAAGAAAAATAATCACAATTAAGGATATATTTAATATTATGGATAAAGAGATTTATTTAAAGGAAGGATCAATGTGAAAAAGTTAAATACAGAAAAGCTTTCTGTTAAGTTTGAAAATGGAGTTACTAGCGTAAAGCCAATTATACCAAGAAGATATACGTTAACTCATTCAGATAAGACAGCACAGCTCTTTTTAGTAATAGGTTTAACCTATGCTTATGAAAACATAACATCGGAGAGAGATGAAGTATTAGCAGAATGGAAATTTATAAATAATCAATATGTTTTAAACGCTTTTTGTTATGTTGGTGGGGAAAAGAATAAGGATATAGCAGCTTTAAGATATAAAATTTTTGTAAGGGAATTACCATTGGCATTGGAGGCAATTTGCTATGGTGATAGAAAGTTTTTAGAAATACACCCAATGTTAAAGGATTCTAAAATAATAGTTTATTTTAATTCCATATATCCAGAATTTAATGGGGTTAAATATTTTGGCACTCCTAAGGATTATTTATAATAAAATTAGAAGAGAACACTATCAAATTTGTTAAACTTTAATAAATCTGATAGCGTTTTTATTTTAATTACCAAATAGAAACACTTAATGTAGCACACATAATACATATAGTAGAATTTAATATTAATAAATTGTGGAAATTTATGTAAAAAAGTGTATAATTAAAATGAAAAAGAAAAATGAATAAAAGTTTGATAAAAAATATTGATATTTTTACTACCAAGCTTAATTGGAGTGCTAATATTTATATTAATTTCGTTGACAATTCCAATAGCATCAGTTGTTCTTATATGGAAAATAGTTTTTCATAAACATGGATTTTTAAGTAGGCTTTTAGTTTATTTAAGATGCTCTGGTGTAGATTGGATGAATAAAATTAATGAGTTTGGAGGTATAAAATTGATTAAAAAGAATTTAGCTTTATGTATAGCTTTGGCTTTGATTTTTTCAGGTTGTGGAGGATCAAAGGAAAATATAATCCAAAATGAGAACAATAAGCAGAACATTGCTTCAGATAATAATAACGCTAATAATAAAAAGCCTACAGAAGCGCCTAAGGCAGCTGTTACATTAGAACCTAAACTAAAGTCAAAATCATTTACTCCTTTAGTGTTACCGGATACTTCATCACTTAGTACTAAAGCTATATCATGGTCATGGTTGTATTCATCAAGGGATAGTGCAGCCTTATTATCAAAATATAAAGGGTATGGTTTTGGGGATACTTCAAAGAAAGTTATTTATCTTACTTTTGATGAGGGCTATGAAAATGGATATACTGCGAGTATTTTAGACACTCTAAAGGCAAATAACGTGCATGCAGCTTTTTTTGTAACTAAACCCTATGTAACTGGCAGCTTTAAAGGTGTTCCAGATACTAATTTATTAAAAAGAATGAGTAGCGAGGGTCATATAATAGGTAATCATTCTGTACACCATAAATCTATGCCTACATTTAAAAATGAAAAAGCTTTTGATGATGAAATTACTGGAGTAGAATCTGCAGTAAATAGCATTCCTGGTTGTAAAATGTCAAAATACTTCAGACCACCAGAAGGCACTTTTAGTGAATTATCACTTTATTATACTCAAAAGCTTGGCTATAAATCCATGTTTTTTGCTCTTGCACATCAAGATTTCAATGCAAATAAACAGCCTGATCCTGAAACTTCTAAAGTGGCCCTTTTGAAAAATACTCGTAGTGGTATGATTTGTTTACTTCATGCTATGTCTAAAACTAATGCGAATATTTTAGATAGCTTAATTAAGGAGTGGAAGAGTAGAGGTTATGAATTTAAAACTTTAGATGAATTTACCAATTAACAGTTTCTAATAAAAGATTCATTAGTCAAATTATATGAGTTTATGGTTTGTATAAATATTAATATGAATAGCAGCTGGTCTATAAATTAAAATTAGTACTTTAAAGTTTTCGGTATAGTTAGTTATAACTGAAGGCTTTAACGTATTGCTTTTTATAAAGTATCTGTTATAATTAATGTATAACAGATATAACTAATATAAAGGAGATTTTATTATGTTGAATAAAAATACTAGATTAAGTGTTATTTTAGCCATTGTAGCATGTACTTTTTTATCTTCTTCAGTTTATGCAGATGAAAGCCTTAGTGTGGAGAGACTTAGTGGTAAGGATAGATATGAAACTTCTACTAATATAGCTGATTATTTACAATCAGGTGAGTTAGATAGTGTTATTGTAACCAGTGGAGAAGGTTTTGCAGATGCACTTTCAAGTAGTTGTCTTCAAGGGGGTGAATCATCTCCTGTAATGCTTGTAGGCGAAGACATACAAAATAGTGGTAAAACTTTAAATTATATTGAAAATCATTTAAAGAAAGATGGAACTATATATGTTTTAGGAGGAGAAGCTTCTGTAAATGTTGGATTTGAACAGCATTTTAAAGAAAAAGGTTTTAATAAAATAGTAAGGTTAGGTGGAAAAGACAGATACCAAACTAACTTAAAAATAATAGATAAAGTAAATGTAAAAGAAGGTACTACTATAGTTATAGCGAATGGTGAGAATTTCCCAGATGCTTTAAGTATATCTAGTATAGCAGCATATAAAGGATATCCTATTTTTATAACTCCTTCTGGAAGCTTGCCAAATGAGGTAGAAGAAAAAATAAAAGAAATTAAGCCGTCTAAAGTATATATTGTAGGAGGAAGTAGTTCCATAAGTAGTAGTATAGAGGATAAATTAAAAGAAATATCAAAGGATGTAGTAAGAATAGAAGGTAAAGATAGATATGAAACTTCTATGAATATATGTAAAAACTTTGATGAAAACTTAGAAAATTTAGTAATTGCCAGTGGAGAAGCTTTCCCTGATGCACTTTCAGGAACTGCGCTTGCAGCTAAGTTTAAAGCACCTATAATAATAACAGATGGAAATAATGTTAGTAATCTTAAAGAATATATAAAAAATAAAAAGTTTAAAAAAATTATAATACTTGGAGGAGAAGGTGCAGTTTCAAAAAATGTACAAAATGTTTTAAGTTCTAATGAAGATACAAATTTGTCTGAAGATTTAAAAGTTAAAGCTGAAAACTTTGTAAATTATTTATTAAATAAGAATATAGATGAAGCTATGGCACAATTAAGTGGTGATTTAAAGTCAGAAAGTGGAGAAAGTATAATGAAAAATTACTTTTCTAGTTTGAGCTTTAAGGGAGTGGATACAAAGCCTGTAAATATAAAACAGGAAGAGGAAGCACTTGGAAATATGATCACATTAACTTACAAAGTAGAAGGGCACCCTACAACTATAGATATAAAAATAAAATATGACAAGGATGGACAAATATATGATTTTGCATCTGAACCTACTCCATCTGAGAGCAAATATAAGCTTCCAACCTATGCAAATATGGATAACTTTACTGAAAAAAATGTAGTGGTAGGTGATGGGAAATATAAACTATCTGGAGTATTAAGTACACCTAAAGGAAATGGTCCATTTCCAGCAGTGGTACTGGTTCATGGCAGTGGTGCCAGTGATAAAGACGAAACTTATGGAGATACAAAGGTATTTAGAGATATATCGGCAGGACTTGCTTCAAAGGGAATTGCAGTGTTGCGTTATGATAAAAGAGCAAAAGAATATGGCTGCCTAAGTTTAATAGATACAAAAATTGATTTAAATAAAGAAACAGTAAATGATGCAGTAGATGCTGTAAGTTTATTAAAGAAAACTGAAGGTATTGATTCCAATAAGGTTTTTGTTCTAGGACATAGCCAGGGAGCAATGCTTACATCAACAATAATAAAAGATTGTGGTAATAATGGAGCAGCTGGAGGAATAATGATGGCTGGACCAGTAGATTTTTTGGATACATTTTTAGAGCAAAGTAAATATTTAAATTCCATAGGAGGTATGACTGAGGAACAGTTAAAATCTATACAAGGTTTATATGATTTAGTAAAGAATAATAAGGACTTTCCCGGAAATATGCCTGAAAATACACCAATTTTTGGTGCATATCCACATTATTGGTTAAGTGTGAAAAATTCCACTCAAGTAAATGATGCTGTAAATATAAAAGCTCCGTTGCTTATTCTTCAAGGAAAGATGGATTATCAAGTGGATGTTTCTAATTTAGATAAGTGGAAAAACATATTAAAAAATAAAGAAAATGTAGACTATAATTCTTATGATAAGTTAAATCACTTTTTTATAGAAACAAAAGATAAAACTCCATCAGAGTATGGAAAAGCTGCTAATATTCCTGATTACGTTATAAAAGACATAATTAATTGGATTAATAGATATTCAAAGTAAAAATATTAAGTGATTCTTAGGTTTAGGTGAAGAATTGGAAAAGTAGATAAAAAGTAAAAGAGAGAATTAAGTTATATTTGGTTAAATAGCCATAAGTGAAGCTTACTTTAATTTAGAAATCACTTTATAAAAAATTAGAAAGTAATTTCTAAATTAAATAGTATAAAGTTTTAAAATTTAAATAACATATAAAATTATTGAATTAAATAGTAATTTTATATGTTATTTTTTAATTCAATAATTTGTTTGTATAAAATGTGTGTGAAATATAAGTAAATTATATACAAAAACATAATTATAAAATATTTATAAACTTTACAAAAAATGGTAACAATGTTAAAATGCTAAGTACAAGTACAACTGGAATTTACTGAAAATTGTTTATTTTGAATATTTTAAACTGATTGCATAATAAAATTTTAAAAATATAATGTTTTTAAAATTATATAGGGAACTATTTAAATTTCATATTTACAATTTAAATAAGGGGGAATAAAAGTGAAGAGTAAAAGATTAATGACATTTTTATTAACAGCAATGATAGTATCAACTACTGGATTTGTTGGATGTGGAGGGGCTAGTCAAGAGACACAAGGATCAAGTGGAAAAGCAGATAAGGATCAATATTTAAATATTAGTCTAAGAGATGAACCGAAGTCAATAGATCCATCAAGATGTACAGACAGATATAGCAATATAGTTATAACAGATACACAGGAAGCTTTAACTAGATCTGAAATGGTAAATGATAAAGATGTTGTTAAACCAGCAGGAGCTGAAAGCTGGAAAACATCTGAAGATGGACTTACCTGGACATTTAAATTACGAAGCAATAAATGGTCAGATGGGCAGGAAGTAAAAGCACAAGATTATGAGTATTCAGTAAAGAGAACGTTAAATCCTGATACCGCAGCGGAATATTCGTATATGCTTTATCCAATAAAGGGAGCAAAGGAATACAATAAAGGACAAGGTAAAGCTGAAGATGTAGGTGTAAAAGCTTTAGATGATAAAACTTTGGAAATAAAGCTTGGAAGTCCTTGTGCTTATTTTTTGAGTACAACTTATTTTAGAGTATTTGTGCCTGAAAGAAAGGATGTAATTGAGAAGAATGGGGATAAATATGGTTCAGAAGCTAATACCATTTGTTCTGGTCCTTTTGTAGTTAAAAGTTGGGTTCATAAGAGTAAAATGGAATTAGAAAAAAATCCAAATTACTGGGATAAAAATAAAGTTAAAGCAGATAAAGTACATTTAAAAATAATAGCAGATACCCAAGCTAGAATGAACGAAATGTATAATGGTTCTATTGATGAAGCTGAAGTAGAGAAGAAAGAGTGGCTTGAGAAATTAGATACTAAAAAAGATTTAGAACATGTAACAGGAACAGATCCAAGTACAGATTTTACTTTCTTTAATACTAAAGAGAAATTATTTTCAAACTCTAAAGTAAGAAGAGCATTTTCCTTAGCAATCAACAGAGAAGGTCAGGAAAAAACATTATATCCAAAAACAAGAAGAGCATTTTATGCATGGTGTCCTCCTGGAATGCAAATAGGAGATGAGGAATTTAGAAAAAAAGCTGGAGAAGAACCTCTTAAAAAAGTAAAAGAAGAAGTAAAGGATCCTAAAGAACTATTTGTGGAAGGTTTGAAAGAATTAGGAATGGATACAGATCCATCAAAAGTTACTGTTACTATAACTGCATCAGCAACGGATTCTAACGAAAAGCAGAGGGAAGAGTATAAACAGCAAAATTTAGAGAAGGTTTTAGGATGTAAAATAAAAATAGATTATATGGATTGGGCAATATTCCAAGACAAAACAAGACAAGGGCATTATCAGATGGCAGCTATGGCTTGGTCTGGTGATTACAATGACCCTATGACAATGTTTGATATGTGGATGTCATCAAATTCAGATATGAATCATACTAGTTGGTCAAATGCAAAATATGATGAACTTATAGATAAAGCATCAAAAACTATGGACCAAAAGGTTAGATTTGAAGCATTTAAAGAAGCAGAAAAAATACTTGTAGCTGATGAAGCGCCACTTGCTCCTGAAGATTATAGATTAAAAACATTTTATGTTAAGAAATGTGTTAAAGATGTACAGTTTCCAACATATGGTTCATCAGTTGAATTTAAATACGCTTATACTGTAGGAAGAGATTCTAAGTAAATCCAAATTCTAACTAGATAGGTAGATAGGATAAAAAATTCAAGTAAAATAAAGTAAAATTTGATTTAAGTGGAGTTAGTGTGTGGATATAAATTAGAATAGCAATAAGTTGAGCATTAAATAATATATAAACATTTACTCTCCACTTGAATCTTAAATAATAGTATTCTATCACAGAGTAAGATATTAATCTTTAATTGTAAAAATGAGAGCTATTTTACATACGTTGATTGAATAAATTTTTTATACTTTATTTTATAATTTGCATGGAGGTAAAAAATGCTTAAATTTATTCTAAAAAGAATAGGGTATATGGTTATAACATTATGGGTAGTTATAACAGTTACTTTTGTATTAATGCATGCTATGCCAGGAGACCCTTTAGCTAGTTTAGCACGAGAACTTCCTGCTGAGGTAAAAGCTAATTATTATGCTAAGTATGGATTAAATAAGCCTGTGTCACAGCAGTATGTGGTTTATTTGAAAAATTTAGTAAAAGGTGATTTTGGTCAATCGCTTACAAATCCAGGTAGAGATGTTAAAGATACAATAATAGATCAGCTGCCAGTAACAGGACGTATTGGAGTGCAGGCAATTGCTATGGGGTTTGTTATAGGCATAACTTTAGGCGTTATTGCAGCCTTTAACAGAAATAAAAGTCCAGATTATGTGGTCATATTTATAGCACTTTTAGGAGTATCTATACCTAGTTTTGTACTAGCGGCACTACTTCAGTATTTCCTTACAGTTAAAACAACACTATTACCAACTACAGGTTGGGGTGGATTCAAGTATTCAATATTACCGTCTATTGCTTTGAGTTTTGCAGCTCTTGCAACTTATGCAAGGTATATGAGAACAAGTTGCTTAGAAGTAATAGGACAAGATTATGTACTTACAGCTAGAGCTAAGGGTGTATCAGATTTTAATTTAATATGGAAGCATATAATAAGAAATGCTATACTTCCAGCTATAACAATATTAGGACCACAGATAGCAGCAATACTTACAGGTTCCTTTGTTATAGAAACTATTTTTTCAATACCAGGACTTGGATCAAACTTTGTAACAAGTATAAATAATAGAGATTTTACCATGATTATGGGAATGACTATTTTTTATGCTGCACTATATATAGTTGCACTTCTTATAGTAGATATTCTTTATGCACTAGCAGATCCAAGAATAAGAGTTGATGGTGGAAAGAGATAGGAGGAAGAATATATGGCTGAGCTAAGAAAAGACAAGTTTAAAATTATAGGTTGTGATGCTTTAGAAGGAGAAACTATAGTAAGACCTAATATGACATACTGGCAGGATGCATGGAGGAGATTAAAGCAAAATAAAGTTGCTATACTTTCTCTTATGGTATTAGGTATAATAACAATTTTATGTATTATAGGTCCTCATTTAACTCCCTACAAGTTTCAAGCAGTGGATTCTACCATAATAAATCAAGGGTCAAGTGGAAAACATTATTTTGGAACTGATGATTTAGGAAGAGATATGTTTGCAAGAATATGTGTTGGAGGCAGGGTATCTTTAATAATAGGCTTAATAGGTGCAGTTGTAGACACTACTGTTGGAGTTTTGTATGGTGGTATTGCAGGGTATTTTGGTGGAAAAGTAGATGTTATAATGATGAGAATTGTTGAAGTGCTTATAAGTATACCATATTTGCTAGTTGTTGTTTTAATATCTTTAGTCCTAGGAAAAGGTATGATGGCACTTATAATTGCCATGACAATTACAGGCTGGGTTGGTATGGCAAGACTTATAAGAGGACAAGTTCTTCAAATAAAAGAACAAGAGTATGTATTAGCAGCTCAGGCCCTTGGAGCTAGTTCAATGAGAATTATACTTAAACATTTGCTTCCTAATACTATAGGGATTATTATTGTTGCAATAACTTTTGATGTACCTTCATTTATATTTGGTGAAGCATTTTTAAGCTTTATAGGTCTTGGAATACAATCTCCAAATACAAGTTGGGGAGCTATAGCTGCATCAGCACAACAGTATCTAATGTTTTATCCAGAGCAGCTTTTCTTTCCATCATTATTTATAAGTTTAACTATGCTGTCTTTTAACCTTTTAGGCGACGGCTTAAGAGATGCATTAGACCCAAGATTACGTCAATAATTGGAGGAGAGCAAAATATGGAAAAAGTTTTAGAAGTTAAAAATTTGAGAGTATCGTATCATACCTATGCAGGAGAAGTTCAATCTGTTAGAGGGATAGATTTTCATCTAAATAAAGGAGAAACATTAGCTGTAGTTGGAGAGTCAGGCTGCGGCAAAACTGTAACAGCTAAATCTTTAATGAGATTAATACAAACTCCACCAGGTGAAATAAAAGAAGGTTCAGAAATATTGCTTAATGGTAAGAGTGTTTTAGATATGTCCAAAAATGAATTGAGAAAAATACGAGGAGAAGAAATAAGCATGATTTTTCAAGATCCTATGACATCTTTAAATCCTACAGCAAAAATTGGTGATCAAATTGCAGAAAGTTTGATTATACATAGGGGGATGAAAAAAGCTGAGGCATTAAAAGAAGCTGAAAAAATGTTAAAGGTGGTTAATATACCAAATGCTGAAAAAAGAATTAAGCAATATCCACATGAATTTTCAGGCGGTATGAGACAAAGAGCAATGATAGCTATTGCTCTAGCTTGTAATCCTAAAATTTTAATTGCTGACGAACCAACTACAGCACTAGATGTTACAATACAAGCTCAAATAATAGATCTTATAAAGGAGCTTCAAGATAAGTACGGAACAGCAGTGCTAATGATTACCCATGATTTGGGAGTAGTTGCAGATATAGCTCATAGAATACAGGTAATGTACGCAGGAAAGATAATTGAAAGGGGCTCCACAGACGAAATATTTTATAGCGCAAAGCATCCATATACCTGGGCACTTTTACAGTCAGTTCCGAGACTAGACACTGCTCATAAAGGTAAACTGTATTCTATACAAGGAACCCCTCCAGATTTACTAAAACCGCCTGTAGGATGTGCTTTTGCTTCCAGGTGCAAATATTGCATGGCTGTGTGTAGAGAAGAATTGCCTGAGTATACAAAAATTAGTGAAACTCATGAAGTGGCTTGCTGGCTGCAAGATCCTGAGGCTCCTGAAGTGAGAAACCCAATACTTGCAAGCAGGGAGGCAGAATGATATGAGTGAAAATATAATAGAAATAAAAAACCTTAAGAAGTATTTTAATGTGGGAAAAGGTTCTATTCTTAAAGCTGTAGATGATGTTAGCTTTAATATAAAAAAAGGTGAAACATTGGGCCTTGTTGGAGAATCAGGCTGCGGAAAAACAACTTGTGGAAGAACTGTTTTAGGACTTTATTCTGCTACAGGTGGTGAGGTTTTATTTGAAGGGGTTAATATTCATACATTAAAGGGAAAACAAAAAGTAGATTTTACCAAAAAAGCACAAATGATATTTCAAGACCCTTATGCATCTTTAAATCCGAGAATGACGGTTGGGGATATAGTTGGTGAAGGTGTAGATATACACAATATGTATAAGGGAAAAGAGAGAATGGAAAAGATATATGAAGTATTAGATTTAGTTGGATTAAATAAAGAACATGCATCTAGATTTCCTCATGAGTTTTCAGGGGGACAAAGGCAAAGAATAGGGATAGCTAGGGCACTTGTTATAAATCCTAAGTTTATAGTTTGTGATGAACCAATATCTGCACTGGATGTTTCCATACAATCTCAAGTAGTTAATCTTTTAATTAAACTTCAAAAAGAGTTAGATTTAACATACTTGTTTATTGCCCATGATCTTTCAATGGTTAAGCATATATCAGATAGGGTTGGAGTTATGTATTTAGGAAACATAGTAGAACTTGCTTCCAGCTATGAATTATATAAAAATCCAATTCATCCTTATACTAAGGCATTACTTTCAGCTATTCCAATTCCCGATCCTGAAATTGAAAAACAGAGAAATAGAATAATGCTTGAAGGTGAAGTGTCAAGCCCAATAAATCCTAAACCTGGTTGCAGATTTGCCTCCAGATGTAAATTTGCAAAACCAGAATGTAAAGAAAAAACACCAGAATTTAAGGAAGTAGAAAAAGATCATTTTGTAGCATGTCATCTCATTTAAATACAGAATGTCCATTAATATGAGGATTATTGAAAGTGTAAAATAGTATGTGTAAACTTTATTAAGATGGTATAATAAAATTTACACATACTATAATATTTTGGGGGAAAAATGAAGAGTTTCTTAAACAATACTGAGAGCATGATGGATAATACTTATTGGAGAAAGCTAATAGGGCATTATTTTCGTGCTTTCATTAAGAATAATGAATAGTCGATTTTTTGGTCTTCTATGACCTTTTTATCATTAAAAAAAGTATGGGATTCTACATCTTTAAAACCAGCATTGATTAAAATATTTTTCAAATCATGTTGATTAAAACCATTATGTCCATGAAAATCTGGAAATTCTTTATGAAAGCTGCCATCTTCTTCATCTAAATCTACTATACATAGATAACCATCTTTATTAATTAGCTTATAAAAGTTCTTGATTATGGCCTCAGTATCATCAATATGGTGTAATACCATAGAATTATAAACAATATCAAATTTCATATCTAATGAATTTTCTTCAGATATATCTAAATTATAAGTAAACATGTTATTTAAATTGTATGTATCTATTTTAGAGTTAAGTATGTCTATCATACCTTTTGATGAATCAACAAGGGCAATGCTCTTAAACTTATCATGAAGATTAAAACTTACAAGTCCTGTCCCACAACCAAATTCCATAGCAGAATAATTCTTGTTAGTAGCAATTGAATTACTTATTTCATTTGCTATGATTTTTGCTCTATTAATTCTTCTTTCAGTGTCCCATGTTTTAGCATAATTATCAAAGCTCATTTTAAAATATGCCTCCTTAAATTTGCATTTCTATATGATCATTTATTTTACTATTATAACTCAATGTAAGGAATTTTGCACAATGTTTAAATGGGGGAGTTTGATGATTTATATATTTAAATCAACTTAATATAAGCAATAAAAAAGGTAATCATATTTAAAGAAATCATTGGCTTATGGTATAATTATTGTAGTTATTATGTGTAGCAAAGAAAATGAGTAATGTGAAGGGAGATGATAAATTGTCTATATATTTAAATACTAATAAATCTTTTGAAAATTATAGAGAACTTGTGAATGAAGAGTATTTTGTAGATAAATCTTCTATGATAACATTGCTTAACCAAAGAATATCTACAAAAAGTAAATATATATGTGTAACAAGACCAAGACGTTTTGGAAAATCTAGTGTTGCTGACATGATAGGAGCTTATTATTCTAAAGCAGTAGATTCAAAAGAATTATTTAATAATCTTAATATAAGTAATGTAGCTACTTATGAGGAACATATAAATAAGTATAATGTAATTAATATATCCTTTAATGCAATATCTGAAAATGGGAACACTTATGATGATTATATTAAGATGATAAGAGATACGATAAAAAAAGATATAGCCCAAAAGTATACCCATATTACCCCAGAGGATTATTTTAATTTAAGCTCTATGTTATACGATACTAAGGATAAATTTATTTTTATATTTGATGAGTGGGATTATATTTTCGCTAATAATCTTTTTGAAGAGAATCAGAATGACTTTTTAGAATTTTTAAGAAATCTTTTAAAGGATCAGCCTTATGTATCTTTAGCATATATGACAGGTGTTCTTCCTATAAAGAAATATTCTAGTGGTTCAGCTCTTAATATGTTTGATGAGTTTACATTTTTAAAAGATAGAACATTTGATGAGTATTTTGGATTTACAGAAGATGAAGTTATAAAACTTTGTAATAAAAATAAAAATATTAGTTTTAAAGAATTAGAAAGTTGGTATAATGGATATTTAACAGCAAAAGGAATTAAAATATATAATCCAAGGTCTGTAGTAAAAGCACTTCAAAATAATTACTGTGAAAGTTATTGGACCAATACTGGAGCTATGGATGAAGTAGTAGAGTATCTTAAATACAATATACTAGAAATTAGAGATGATGTTATAGAAATGGTTTCAGGAGAAGAGATTGATATAACTATTGATGAAGATTTTAGAGCAGGTCAAGGAGCACCAAGAAATAAGGAAGAAATATATTCTGCTATGATAGTGCTTGGATTTTTATCCTATCATGATGGATACTTAAGGATTCCTAATAAAGAGCTTATGAAGGAGTTTGAAAAGTCTTTAGGAGATAAATCTTTCGGATATGTTTCAGAGATAATAGAAAATTCGAAGAGAATGTTAAAAGCGACAGTTAAAGGTGACACAAAAACTGTAGAATTAATATTGCATGATATTCATAACTCAGAAATATCAATACTTCAATATAATGACGAAAATAGCCTTTCATGTGTTTTAACTTTAGCATACATTTCAGCTAGAGATACCTATAGAGTAGAACGTGAGGAGAAAACAGGGAAAGGCTATGCAGATTTTACTTTTCATCCTAGGAGAAAGAATGATATTGCTTTTATAGTTGAACTTAAGAAGGATGAAACTCCAGAGGTGGCAATAAATCAAATAAGAAAAAAAGAATATGTAGAAAAATTTAGAAAAGAGAATGAAGATAAGAAGATATTGCTAGTAGCAATATGCTATGATTCAAAGGAAAAAGAACATAATTGTAAAATTGAAGAAATCTAGGATTATGATAGGCTTTAAAAGTCTGTCTTGTTTTTTATAAAAAAGTATAAAACATATGAAAGAAAATAACAAGTCAAAGATGCGACGGATATTTTGCGTCAGACAAGGAGGCAGGTCTCTTTGATAGTTGTGCTATCAAAGGGTTTTGCTGACGCAGTATGACACAAAATAGACTAGCATACTGACTAGTTATTTTTTTGAATATGCCTAAATGAAAATTCAAATTTGAAAGTATGATTAAATATAATGTATAAGGGAAGAATTTGGGATTGTGGTATGGTGAACCGTACCATAAATAAAGTGTACTTTCTTCAAAACCATTGACATAACTAGTTTTCAAGAATATCCTTAAGTTTCATCAAATTAGAAATCTCATAAGTAGGAATTATTTCAGTTTTGTTTTCAATTCTTTTAGGATTGTACCAACATGTATCTATGCCAAAGTTTATTCCGCCTTGTATATCTGAAGTTAAACTATCTCCTACCATCAATACTTTGCTTTTGTCAGTACACCCTATATATTTTAAAGCATATTCAAATATTTTAGGATCAGGCTTTGATACCTTAACCTCTTCAGATATTATCACTTGTTCAAAGTATTCTGATATAATGGATCTTTTTATTCTTTTATTCTGAACATCTGTAAGACCATTAGTAATTACAGTAAGTTTAAAATCTTTATGCAGGTTTTTTATAAGGTCTATACTTTCCTCAAATAAAAAGGAGCAATTAGCTAGATGCTTTATATAAACTTTTGCAAATTCCTTTTCATCAAACCCAGCCTTTAAGTTATCTGATAATCTTTTAAACCTTTCTACCTTTAATTTCTCCTGAGTAATGAGTCCATCCTCAAACTCTCTCCATATAGCCCTATTTATTCCTTGATATATTTTTAAGTGATGATTTTCATCATATTCTATATTAAATTCTAGCATAGTGTTCTTAAAGGACTCTCTTTCAGATTTTTTAAAATCAAATAAAGTATCATCTGCATCAAATAATATTAATTCGTATTTCATATTTACCTCCAATTATATAGTTTTAAATTTTTCTGTGATTTAGAGCTGCTAAGTTTTTATACATCTATGGGTTTCTCCTTGCTTTACAGCTCTTTATAAATAGAATAATATATTAATAACAGTGTGAACATGACATATGTCAGGTTAAGGAGGATTTATGAAAAGAATTTTAAATAAAAACCTTTTAAGTAGTTATATTGATAAACATGATATAGGAGAAATATTTGATAAAGATTTAGTTGAACTTATGGAACTTCATTTTTATGAAAAGGATGAGTGTATTTTTAAAGCAGAAACTAGTCTAGAATATTATTATTTGCTTGTAGATGGGAAAATTAAAATTTCCTATCTTTTTGAAAATGGTAAATCCATGATACTAAAATTTTATAAACCATTCAATACAATAGGAGATTTAGAACTTTTAAAAAACCTACCCATAACCTGCGATATTGAGGCAACGGAAGATACTTATTTAATAGCTATTTCTTCAGACATACTTAGAAAGTCATACTTGGATAATCCTAAATTTTTACACCACTTAGTAGAGTCTTTAAGCGAAAAACTCTATGCAACTATTAATAATAGTTCCTACAATTTTGTATATCCTCTTATAAATAGATTGTCCAGCTATTTAGTTGAGCACTTGACAGATAAAGACTATATAGTTTTAAATTCATCATTTCTAGAGATTGCTCAATTTTTGGGAACAACCTATAGGCACTTAAATAGAACTTTAAAAGAACTTGAAGAAAAATCAATTATAAAATACAAAGATAAAAAAATATATGTACTTGATGAAGATAAGCTCCGAAAGTTATCGAAAAACTTGTATATAAAATCGTTATAATTCGCAGCACACCAATCGCTTTTACTATGCGTTACCATCTTTTTTTAATAATACAATATCCTTTAAAGCTTCTAGCGGTGATGACATCCACTTGTTTACATGATGTATCATTTTAGCATGTATTAAAATATTATCAGTTTCTATTGGAAGTATCACAAGCTCACCATTTGTAATTTCTTTATGAACTGCTATTTTTGGCAATAAGGTTATACCTAGACCTTCTTTAACACATTGTTTGATGGCCTCTATGCTGCCAAGATCCATAATAGTATCTACTTTTACATTTAGTTTTTGAAATAGTTTTTTCAATTCCATGCTGTAACCACTTTCAGATTCAATAAGAATAAATGATTGGTTTTCCAGGTCATTCATAGTAATTTTCTTCAAAGCAGAAAAAGGATGGTCTGGTGCTGCAACAAAAACAGTGGAATCATCAAAAATATCAATCTGCGAAAGATCCTTTCTTTTAGATTCATCATGAAGACTAAATGCAACATCAATAACATTTTTCTCCAGTAGTTCATGAAAGGCAAGACAATCTGCCATCTTCAGTGTTATACGAACCTTAGGGTAAATTTTGCTATATTCTTTAAGCAGAGGTGGAAGCCAAAATACACATAAAGTTTCTGAAGCTCCTATCCTTAAAGTGCCGTGAACTTTTTCACCTTTATTAAATAATTCATGTATTTCTTCGGCATCTTGAAGCATTTTCTGAGCTGGAGAAATTAAATTTTTTCCTTCTTCATTTAAAAATACTTTTTTACCAAGTCGTTCAAAAAGCTTTACCCCAAGTTCCTGTTCCAAATTTCTTATATGATCTGAAACAGTGGATTGAGAATAATTAAGTTCTTCAGCAGTTGCTCTAAAGTTCAGCAATCTTGCTAATACAATAAATGTTTGAAGCTGTTTAACATCCAAAAAAATCACAACCAATCTTAAAATTCGATTAAATTGATTGAAATAACCGACTTATCAATTTATATATTTTATGATACTCTAGTATAAAATACAGTTCAAGTTAATTTTTTTATGAGCCAGTAAAAATAAGAAAGGGCCGAAGCAAAGTGAAGAATTAACTGGAAATGCTATTGAATTTACCTATAATTTTATACAAAATAGTATAATGAAGAAAGGAAGTGAACTTTAGTAAGAGGTTAGTACCTATAATACACTCTTACTAGGAGTAATTTATGGATAATAATTATATAAAAAAATTAGCTTACTCATTTGGTGCTGATGTATGTGGAATTGGAAGTGTAGATGGATTTAAAGAGGCTCCAAAAGGATTTCATCCACTGGACATTTATCCTGAAGCAAAATCAGTTATATCAATTGGTAAGCACTTTTCAGCAAGCTTGTTTGATGCAAATACTAAAGCTCCTTATACTCTTGTAAAATTTAAAATAGATGAGCTGTTAGATAACATTTCTATTAAGCTGGCTTTTCATATTGAAGAACAAGGTTACAAAGCAATCCCTATACCATCAGATGAACCCTACGAATATTGGGATTCAGAAAACAACCATGGTAGAGGAATATTGTCACTAAAACATGCAGCTCAAGCATGTGGTGTAGGATGTATTGGAAAAAACACATTATTAATAAATGAAAAATACGGTAACAGACTTTACCTTGGAGCAGTGATTACAAATATAGAGTTAACTTCAGATGCTTTAGCACGCAACTTATGTGCTGAAAACTGCAATATTTGCTTAAAAGCCTGCCCTCAATCTGCATTAGATGGCATTACAATAAATCAAAAAAAATGTAGAGAATCCTGTGGCTCATCAACTCCTGGTGGAGGATTTATATATTCCTGCTACACTTGTAGAAAAGTGTGTCCATTCTCAAAAATATAATTAATTTAGATTATGACAGACTTTAAAATGGCATTGATTTGTTTGAAATATTGACTATTTGACTATACATGGTACAATTTATACAGAATGTAAATTATATTATGTTTGAGAAATAGATGTTGCATTTATAGAACTATTTACATACTTAATTTTGTTAAGCATAAAAGGAGCAGATGTTATGGATTTATTAAACGCTTTGCCAAGTGATGAAAAAATGAGAATTATTCAGGAAATTGTTCCTGGTAAGCAAATTACACTTGCACATATAATTGCAGGTCCTGATGAAATTATATATAAAAAATTAGGTCTTGACCCCAGCATTGATTATGAAAAAGCTGCAATTGGTATTGTTACCATGACCCCTAGTGAAACTGCCATAATAGCAGGAGATGTGGCCATTAAAACTTCAAATATCAATGTTGAATTTATTGATCGATTCAGTGGCACATTAATTATTACTGGTAAACTTTCAGAGGTGGAAACCGCATTAACAGAAATAATTTCTTACACAAAAGAAGACCTTGGTTTTACTGTATGTAGGATTACAAGAAGGTAGATATAAGCAATGAAAAAGATTATTTTTATGGGCAGAAGCGAATGTGGTAAAACAACACTTACACAAGCTATGAGAGGTCAAGAAATTTCTTATCATAAAACTCAATATGTAAATCACTTTGATGTTATTATCGATACACCTGGTGAGTACGCTGAAAATAAAGATTTGGGTTCGGCACTTGCTTTGTACGCTTATGAAGCTGATATAGTAGGGTTACTGATTAGTGCAATAGAGCCTTACTCGTTATATCCTCCTAACGTTACTACTTGTGTCAACAGAGAAGTCATTGGTATTGTAACTCAAATAGACCGTCCTGGCGCAAATCCAAAGCTGGCCGAAGCCTGGCTAAGACTTGCAGGTTGTAAAAAGGTTTTTCATGTTAGCTCTAAAACAGGTAAAGGTGTAAAAAACATTTTAGATTATCTTACGGAATAAAGGTTATCTTTTTCACCTTTTGATAATTGAAGTGTTTATGATAGTAAAGAGGTACTTACTTTTTTGTAAGTACCTCTTTAAATTTATCCGATTGCTACCATTGCTAATACCACCATCTTCTCAAGTGGTGGATATTAGAACTCTTTGACTTCAGTCAGGTAGAGTTCTTATGCTCTGTGCATAAGAACTGATACGCGTCTGGATAAGTTATTCTAAGACTGAGATTACGATCGAATTCCTCACAGGCAAATTAATTTAACAGATGGCATATGTTTATAAAGTTAAAATTACACTGAGCAGTGTAAATAATTAAAATAGCAGCTCTTATATGGGGGTGCTATTTTTGGCTATTATTAATATAATATAGACTTAATGTTAAAAAGTTTATTTATATATAGACAAAAAATCAAAATAAGCATATAATCAATGTATAAATAAATACAAAGGTGTTGAATAATATGAATAAAAATAATAAAGAACTATTTTGGGATGCAACTACTGAAGAGGTAAAAAAAGGGTATGTTGAGTTAGAAGAAAGTTATAAATGTATAATTTGTGAGGATGAATTTACCAAGGGAAGAATATATGAAATAGATTCTATGCTCTATGATTCAAAAAAAGCCACTGAGCTTCATATATTAGAAAAGCATGGATCTACTCTAGAATATTTATTAGGGATGAATTCATCATTTATAGGGGTATCACAAGTTCAAAGAGAGTTGTTAGTGTTAATAGCATCAGGATTAACTGATAAGGAAATTGCTATAAAGCTAGGGGTAGCACAGTCTACTATAAGAAATCATCGTTATAAATTACGTGAAAAAGAAAAGCAAGCAAGATTATTTTTATCAGTGATGGAATTAATATCATCGAACACAAAGAAGAAGGTAAACATATTAGACAAAGATATTTTATGTGATGCTCACAAAACAGCAACTACCATAGACGATAGATATAACATTACAGATAAGGAAAGAGAAAGTACAATTGAAAATTATATAGATGAAAATGGGGCAGTGAAAACATTTCCAGCTAAGGAAAAGAAGAAAATAATAGTTTTATCTGAAATAGTTAAGAATTTTTCTGAAGGGAAAAAGTACTCTGAAAAAGAGATAAATAGAATTTTAGAAAGAATAAATGAGGACTATGCAACTATTAAAAGAGCTTTAATAGAGTACGGGTTTATGGAACGTTCTAATGATTGTAGTAGTTACTGGGTAAAAGAATAATATTTAGGGTACAGTGTGAAGGTTGAGTTTATGCTTCTGTGTTTTGGCTATAACCTGGATGCTCTTTCATCTGAGCTGTTAAAAAACGGAAGCTGTCTCAATTTTCATTTGAGACAGTCCCTTTTTATGATTAGGATATGCGATTTCGCATTCACCGTCAGTATTAACAAGTAACTTTGATAGTTCCTGTATTTATAAACAAATGCCTGTTATGCTCTTGGAGGTGTTCCTTCAGCATTTGATACAACTACATCGATTTGGATTAAAGCATCGTTAGGTAAAGTTGATACGCCAACTGTTCTTCGTGCAGGAACACCACTTGGGAAGAACGTTTTGTAAACTTCGTCTACAGCAGCAATATCTGAGATATTTTTAAGGAAGATATTTACTTTAACCACATCTTCCATAACATGGTCGATACTTTCTACAATTGCCTTGATATTTTTTAAGCACTGTCCAGCCTGCTCTTTTACACCACCAGCTACCATTTTACCAGTTTTTGGGTCTAAAGGTAATTGAGCTGAAATATGATTGTAATGAGAAAAAGCTACAGTTTGTGTAGATAGAGAACTTTTTGGTGCATTTTCTGTATTTTTTGCCCATATGATAAGTCCATGTCTGTCTTCAACAGCTTGTGGAGGTGTACCATCTCCGTGTGACGCCACTGCTTCAATTTGTACCAAAGCATCCATAGGTAAAGCTGAAGCTGCAACTGTTGTCCTTGCAGGTACATAGGCTACGGCTCTAGCTATAGCTGAGTCTGGGAAAAATGTTGTATAAACTTCATTTACGGATTCAATATCCGATAGGTTTTTAAGGAAGATATTAATTTTAACAATATCGTCAAAAGGAACGTCGATACTTTCTAAAATTGCCTTGATATTTTTTAAGCACTGTCTAGTCTGCTCTTTTACACCGCCAGTTACCAATCTACCAGTCTTTGGATCAATAGGTAATTGAGCTGAAAGATTATTGTAATGAGAGAAAGCTACAGTTTGTGTAGATAAAGCACTTGTTGGTGCATTTGTTGTGTTATTTGTAAGCTTTATGAGGTCACCTGCTTGTGGTGCGTTTGGAATTGTACCTTCACCGTTTGAAACAAGTGCTTCAATTTGCACTAAAGCATCCATAGGTAAAGCTGCAACTGCTAGTACCGTACGTGAAGGAACATAGGTTGGGAAGAATGTTTTATAAACTTCGTCTACAGCGTCAATATCTTTAATATTTTTAACGAATATAGTGATTCTAACAATATCGCTCATAACATGATCAATGCTGTCTATAATTGCCTTTATATTTTTAAAGCACTGGTCAGCCTGATTTTTTACACCACCAGTTACCAATTTACCGGATTTTGGGTCAATAGGTAATTGAGCTGAAAGATTATTGTAATGAGAGAAAGCTGCAGTTTGTGAATATGGACCGATACCTTTTGGAGCATATTCCGTATTTCTTGCTAATATTGTGTTATAGTTACTCATGATAGTATTCTCCTTTGTTTCGTTGATTGAATCTTAAAATTCATCTGAGTATATAATAAACCTTTGACTAGCTCTAAGGTCAATAGGTATTATTACTATTTTTAAAATAAATATTAAATATTAATTCAACTAAAAAAATGACCTTAAGTATTGACAATACAGTATTCCTACTGTATAATGGCCTTTAACTCACTTAGAAATTTAAAAAGGAATGAAGGAATATTTTTATGAAAGATAAATTTTTAATTGGAGAACTGTCAAAAATATTTAATATTAGTACAGACACCCTGAGGCATTATGACAAAATTGAGCTGATAAAACCCGAGCACGATGAGAAGAATGCATATCGCTACTACAGCATCAGAAATTTCTTCAAGCTAAGTAGAATTCTTTTTTTTAAAAATCTTGATATTTCATTAGGTGAAATAAAAAAATACATGAGTAACAAGAATACAAACAATCTACTTCGCTTGCTGAAAAAGAAGGAAGAGGAAATTGACATAAAAATGAACAGTTTAGTAAATCTCAAAAAGAAAATTCAAACAAAGCTTGAGCTTTTGGAAAATATAGAGGATGAACTAGATCAAATAATTATTAAAAAAATTCCCCAAAGAATAGGGGAGTTTTTAGATATGAATGATGTAGAAAATGATTATGAAATTAAGCAGGCTTTTAAGAGGAATGAAAAATATTTAAAAATAAGTTCATGGCTTATTGAAGGACAGATATATACATCTTTATCAAAGGAAAATATGAATAAGGGCATTCTAAATAAATTTAGATATTTTATTGAAATTGTGCCTATGGATTTAGAGCTTTGTAAGCAATTGAAGGTGATTCCTGAGAATGAATATGTTTGCATTGCATTTTTAGGACCCTATAGGGATATGGGGAAGCATTATAAAATGCTTATACAATGGATTGAGGAAAATGGATACGAAATTTCAGGAGACTCCATTGAAAAAAATATAGTAGATTACGATTTTTCGGATTCAGAAAACGAGTACATTTCAGAAATCCAAATTCCTATAATTAAAAAAATCTCATAGGAATATAAATGTTGCCTTATATCTTTTCTTACAGGAGTAATTTTATTTTAAGAGAAAGAAATAAGCAGCTACATTTTCACCTCCAAATTATAAATACTAAACTAATATCCTTTGAAATATTTTCCACTTCGAAGTAGAATAATATCTTTTTTTACCCATTGTAAAGCCTCCAAAAAATTAAAGGGACTGCCTCAAATGAGAAATAAAATTCCTCACAGAGACAGTCCCTTGCTTATTTTAAGGAATATCATAGATTGTTGGTAGTCCTAATTTGTAAATTCTCTGGATCCACGAGTTGGGAGGAGTAACTTAATCAGCTCTTCTAACTCTTCAGATAAAGCTTTTGCAAGCGTAAAATCAGTATCTTTTAAAGCCAATTCTATTTTTGTTTCAACTAATTTTTTCTTTTGTTCAATTTCTAAATAGTCTCTGTCAAAATGACTAGCATAAATCATCTTTCTAAATTTTCGCATACTCATTTTTCTAATTGTCTTATCTTCAATGATTAAAACAAAATCCATACAGTTTACTATAGAATAGAAATCATGAGAAATCATTAGAATCGCACCTTTATAAGCTTTCTATGGCTTTTTCCAGTGCTATTTGTGAATAGGTGTCTAAATGACTTGTCGGTTCATCAAGAAGCAACATGTTTGCTTGACTAGCAGAAATTTTAGCCAATTGAAGTATGTTTTTTTCTCCACCAGATAAAGACCCTATCTTTTGATTGAGGACTTCTTCTTCAAAACCATAGTTTGAAATATATGATCTAATCTCTTCATAAGTTTTAAAACCAGCATCTAAAAACTCTTCAAGTATGGTATTAGACTCATTTAATGTTTTGCCTTGAAGTTGAGATAAATAAGCCATTTCAACCTGCTCATTTATCTCAATAGAATCATGATTATTTTTAAAGATTTCTCCGAGTAAAGTGGTTTTACCAGTACCATTTGAACCTACAAGGGCTACCTTATCAGTAGATTTAATCTCAAAGTTAACATTTTCTAGAAGTATATCATCAAAGCTAGCACTGTAATCATTAACTTTTAAAGCAATGGTTTCTTCCATTTCATTATTTGTAACTAAACTGATATTCGGTTGTTTAATATCTACAAAGGGCGCTTTAATTCTACGCTTTTCTAATCTTTCTTGAATTTTAACTCTAGCATTTAGAGATTTACCTTTAGCAGATTCAGAATTTTCAGTTGCAATAACTCTTAGTTTATTTATTAAAATCTCGTTTCTCTTAAGTTCTTCATTATCAGCAATAGCTAGTTCTTGTAACTCAATTTTAGTTTGAAGTAATGAGAAGTTATAATCAATATAGCTTCCATCAAACTCTTGGAGCTCCATGTTTTCAAGGTGCAGAATTTTGTTAAAACAATGATTCAATAGATATCTGTTGTGCGTAATAATTAACATCATTCCTTTATGTGAATTAATTAGATTTTTAAGAGAATTAAGGTTTTCAAAGTCTAAAAACACATCAGGTTCATCCATAATCATTAACTCTGGATTATTTAGCATTTCCTTAATTACTTGAATAAGCTTGAATTCCCCACCACTAAGTTCAGATATCATTAAATCTTTATACTTGATTAAGTTTGCAAGATTTAGTTTTTTATTAATGTTGTTTTCGAAATCATCCCCATTAATTGCATCAAATGCGTCTAAAGTTTGTTGGTACTTTTCTAGTAAAGAATCAATATCGGACGATGTTTCCATTTCAGTACAAATAGATGTTATTTCATTTTGTAGTTTAATAAATTTTTCACCTATATATTCGAAAACTGTAGTTTCTTCTATTTCGTCCTGCCTTGAGAATTGACGTACATACCCAATTCTACAATTTGGTTCTATCTCTAGCTTACCATCGAACATATATTTTTCTGGATCCATAATTATATCTATCAGTGTGCTTTTTCCGCTGCCATTTGTTCCTATAAAAGCACAATGATCTCCATCTTCTAATGTAAATGAAATGTTATTATATAAATCCTTTTGCGGAAATGAGTAGGACAAGTTATCAACTTTTATCATATTATTACCTCTCTTTATTGCTAAAAAAAAGCCTATAGAAATAAGCTCTTCAATATATTTTCTTATTAATTGCAATTTTACACTTAAATTTTTTTTGCTAAAGACATTGTACTGAGTTTAACATTGATAGCATAACATTTTTTTCGACTAAGTTCAATCATTTCATATCAGTAATAAAAATTGTCTTAGTTTTTGCAAATGATCTGGTGTTTGGAATGAATTACAAACTAAAGGAGACCACTATGACTGGCCTACACCATAAAACCCACCGCAGAAATGTGGTGGGTTTTTTACTATGTATATAAAATGTAGTAAGATTATTTGAATATTGTAATATAACGTATATGATTAAACCATAATAAAACTTAAAATTTAATAGGTATAGAAATAACAAATAAAATTTTTTCAAATTCAGAAGAGATTAGTTTTATGTTTCCCCCATGTTTTTCTATGATCTTTTTTGTTATAGCTAGGCCAAGACCACTTCCACTAGGATTACTATTATCTGCTTTTACAAAGGGCTCAAATATTGTCTCACTTATTGATGTATCAATACCAGATCCATCACTGCCAATTTTTAAGATTACATTATTTTCTTTTAGATAAGATTCAATTTTTAAACTTGTATAAGTTTCATTATGGTTTAGAGCATTGTTGAAAATATTAGAAATTGCTCTTTTCATTAGTTTTTCATCAAATTTAAATATAATAGAATATTCACTAATATTAAGTTCTAAGTTAAAATGTTTATTTTGAAATTCTCCATAATATTCTACAATAAGACGTCTTAGCCATTCGTTAAAATTAAGTTCTGCTAAAGAAAGGTTATACCCAGAGTCCTCTAGTTTTGAAAGTGCAAATAGATCTTCAATAAGTACTGTAGAATATATTGCTTTACTATGTATTATTTTCAAAAACTTATCTCTTTCTTCAGAAGTTATATTTTCCTCTAATAAAAGCTTGGAGAAGCCTTGAATTGAGGTTATAGGAGTCTTTAAATCATGGGATATATCTACTAAAAGTCTTTTCTTACTTTTATCAATTCTTTTATTTTCTTCTTCAATCCGCTCAAGCTTTATTACCAGTTCATTAAATTCATTTTCTACATCTTGAAGTTCCTTTAAACCTTGTATATTAGCCCTTGTACCATAGTCAAGCTTTTTAAAGTTTTTTATACTTCTAACAAAGGTTTTAAGTGGAGTTGTTATAAATTTTGAACTTATAACGCTATAAATATATATACCTATTAATAAATAAAGAAACTGAGTTAAATGTAATATGCCATAGCTCTTTAAAGAAAGAATGATATCTGATTTACTGCTTAAATTAGGTTTATACATAAATGAATATGAAATTTTTTTTCTATCAACTTTGAAAAGAAAAATATATGGTTCTCCATGCTTGCCTTCTACTGTAAACACTCCTCCAGCATAAGGATTTTCAGGTGAATAATTTCCCAAGGAGGTTAACTCAAATAATTGTTTTTCATTGTATTGCATTATTTTGTCTTTTTTTTCACCTTTTACATAGATTACTTTTTTATTTTCATCTAAAACTTCTTCCCAACCACCCATTTCACCAAGAACACCTAAGGTTATCTTATTAAAATCTTTATTATAATCCGAAGCTATTAGTACATTGTTAATTCGTTTACCCTTGAAAACAAATCTTTCCAAAATAAAACTTGAAGATGCATATGATAACTGTATAATTACATACAATATTAGAAAGGTTATTAAATAATTTGTAATCAGAAAGCCTTTTATATCCAATTTTTTCTTAACATTATTAAAATTAATCTTCATAATTTTAATTACCTTCAAAGATATAACCAAGGCCTCTTATGGTTTTAATAAATTTAGGTTCTTTAGGGTTGTCCTCTATTTTTTCTCTTAACTTACTTATATAAACCATTATAATTTTTTCATCTCCAAGATAAGACTGTTCCCATATATTTTCATACAATTGACCTTTAGTAAAAACCTTATTCCTGTTTTTCATAAGAAAACATATAAGTTTGTATTCAAAGGAGGTCAGCTGAAGCTCTTCATCATACTTATATACTTTACAAGCTTTTTCATCTAACTTTAAATGTTCATTTATTATTATATATTTACCACTTTCCTTGGTATCGTTAAGTACCATACTCCTTCTTAAAAGAGCTTTAACTCTTGCTATAAGCTCTAGAGGGTTAAAAGGCTTGGAAAGGTAATCATCTGCTCCAAGAAATAATCCATCTATCTTATCAATATCTTCACCTTTGGCAGATAAAAATATTATAGGTGTGTTATTTTTTTCTCTGATTTTTCTTAAAACTTCTTTTCCGTCAAGCTCTGGCATCATTATGTCAAGCACTATAATATCTATTTTTTCCCTCTGAAAAATTTCTAATGCTTCTTTACCGTTAAAAGCTTTATGTGTTTTATATCCATTATTTCGCATATAAAAGTCTATTAGTTCTACAATTTCCTTCTCATCATCTACTATTAAAATTGAATGCATCTTTTAACTCCTTAATTACTAAATTGATAACTGTTTTTAAAAATATTTACTAATGTATTTTGGTTCTAGTTTTTTAGTTTACAGTATCTTAATACTTGAGTTATCTACAGTAGTAGCTTAATCTGTTTGTTAGCTTGTGTCAAGTTCCTGATGCCGGGATGATTAGGGGGCTTAATGCTTATAAAACATAGCTATCGTGGAAATATCATTTGAAAAAATAAACTTTATAGAAGTAAAAATTGTTATAAGATTAATGTTTCATTAAGTTTACATTAATAAAGCATTAATTCTAGTGAAGTATACTCTTAATTGCAGTATAAAAATTAGCTTATGTTTGAGCTTGTAATCTTATAAAGGTTAAAAATTCAACACTTAAAATTTAGGAGGATTAATTATGTTAAAAAAAGTATTAGTAATTTTGATTGTAGTTTTGTTATTAGGAGCAGGTGGTTTGTTTTTATCACCAAGTAAGGTAGATAGTTCAGAAAGGATATTTACTTCAAAAGAAATATCAAATTTAAAAGAGATTTCGTTAAATGGAGATTTCGATGTTAATATTACAACTTCTGACTCAAAAGATATAAAATGCAGTTTTTCTAAATCCAAAATAGGATTTGTAATTGGAGATTCTAAATTTCAAAGCAACATAGAAAATGATGTTTTATATGTTACTAAAAGTGGTACAAAAAATTTAATATGCATTGGTGGAGGTGAAACTTTAAAGTTAAATATTGATATTCCTAAAAATTATAAAAATAAGTTATCTATAAAATCAGTACTAAGTAAAGTAAATATATTAAATTCAAACTCAAAAGATATACAATGTGATGTTAAAGACAGTAATATTAAAATTTCTTTAGATAGTATATGCGGTAATATAGCTGTAAATTCAAACTTAGGAAATATAGATTTAAAACTCCCTAAAGATGAAAAATTCAATTTATCTGCTAAATCGCGATTAGGTGAAATAACTAATAATCTAGATTCAAATGTAGATTCTTCTATAAGTGAAAAGAATATTCTTTTATCATCTTTAGATGGAAATATAACTATAAGTGGAAAATAATTATTACAAAATTTATTATATCAATTTTAGGAGGAAATATAATGCTTTCAATAAAAAATGTTTCGAAAAAATATTCAAATGATTTTACAGCTCTTTTAAATTTTAATCTAGAATTAGAGGGAGGAGTAATAGGCCTTTTAGGTGCAAATGGTGCTGGAAAATCAACACTAATGAAGATGATAGCAACAGTTTCAAAACCAAGTGAAGGTGTTATTACTTGGAAAGGACAGGATATTCATAAAAATGGAGATGAACTTAGACATGACTTAGGGTACCTGCCTCAGAGTTTTGGAGTATTTCCAAATTTAACTGCTGTTGAATTTCTGAAGTATATGGCAGCTTTAAAAGGACTTAATATGAAAAAGGCAGCAATTAGAATAAATGAACTTATTGATTTATTAAATCTTAGCGATGCAGCTAATAGAAGAATAGGAAATTATTCAGGTGGTATGAAGCAGAGAATAGGTATTGCTCAAGCTCTTTTAAACGATCCTAAAATTCTTATAGTGGACGAGCCTACTGTTGGATTAGATCCAAATGAAAGAATGAATTTTAGAAATTTAATAAATAGCTTATCCAAAGATAAAGTAATTATATTGTCAACCCATATAGTATCTGATGTAGAGTCTTCAGCTGAAAAAATACTTCTTATGAATAAAGGCAGACTTACATGTTTTTGTAAGAATGAAGAACTTTTAAATTCATTGGAAGGAAATGTGTGGGAGTGCTTAACTAAGGAAAGTGAACTTAAAGAAATAAAAGATAAATATATAACAGGAAATATTGTAAGAAAAAGTGAAGGAATGGCAGTTAGAATAATATCAGAAACAAAGCCAGCATCAAATGCTGTGAAGCTGAAACCTACTCTTGAAGATGCTTATGTTTATTATACTTCTGGAAAGAGAGGAGAGAACATTGAATAAGCTAAATCAAATTTATTATATAGGAAGATCTGATTTTTTAGATAGAATAAGAAATAAAAGTATATTCATTATAGCTTTTTTAATGATGTATATATCTTATTTGTTCTTTCCTCAAAATAATAGTAGTTTTTATTATACATTGGATTATAATTTTGGAGGATTTTTTTATAGGGGTATTTATAATTCTGTATGGATTGGTTGGGTTGCCACAATAGCATTTATTAGTGTTGTAACTTTGATTGGATTTTATTTTGTTAGAAATTCTATAAAGAGAGAAAGGGAGCTTTTAATAGGTGAGATAACTGCTTCTATAGGGACAAAGTCCTGGGTTTTTATATTTGGAAAAGCCCTTGGTAATTTATTATTTCTATTATTGCAAATGGTTATAGTTATTTTTATTACAATTATAATGCAGTTTGTGCGAGGAGAAAGTTATTCTCTTGAGATAATTAAACTTTTGACACCATTTTTTATATTGGCAGCACCAGCTTGTTTTATTGTGTCAGTAATAGCTATAATATTTGAAATTATTCCTATACTTAGAAACTCTTTTGGAAATGTAGCTTATTTCTTTGCGTGGTCTGGTATATGTATAGCTTCTATGGGAAAATCAAAATCTTATTTAGCAGATATTTTTGGAATGGATACTACTGCTAAAGTAATTCTAGAACAATTTAAGAAAAACTTTGATGAGTTTAAAGATATTGATTACTTTAGCCTTGGAACAAATGGTCCAATTCATGATAATGTTAAAACTTTTTTAATGGATAAAGTTAATATTAACATGAATATATTTATAGGAAGATTCTTTTGGATTGCTATAGGTATTTTAGTGCTTTTTTTAACTTCCCTATTTTTCAGAAGAAGTTCTCTTATTACTTCAAAAGTGCCTTCAAAGGTAAATAAGATTATGGATATTAAAGAAAAGGAATATAATTATCAAAAAAGAGTAGTGTTAAGTGAAATTTTTGAAAGCAAAGTTTATTCTAATAATTTGAGCGTAATACATAGTGAGCTTAAGTTTATGTTTTCCGCATGCAATTTATGGTGGTATGCAGCTATACTTTTATGTTCAATAGGAGTATTTTTTGCAAAAGGCGAAACCTTATATAAATTTTTAATTCCTATAATGTGGATTTTACCTATTTTTATATGGTCCAAATTAGGAAATGTTCAAATGAATTTTAATATGGAAGATTATCTACTTACATATAAAAATTATAGAAAATCTCAACTTGTTAATTCAGTTTTTGCTGGAATTTTATTTACTATACTTATAAACATAGGCATAATAGTAAAATTTGTAATATTAAATGATTATCCAAGAGTGATTTATATTTTAATGGGTATTTTCTTTGTAAATGCCTTGGGAATGTTTATTGGGAATGTTGCTAAAAATTCTACTGCATTTGAAATAATCTATACATTTTTATGGTATGTAGGTATGTTAAATGGTGTCACAAGTTTAGATTTTCTTGGTCTTACTAAAATAGCTGTAAGTGCACATATTCCAATTATATTTTGTGCAGTTGGAATCCTTTTGCTAATAGCTTCAATTATTATTAAGAATAATAGAATTAATACTTTGAAAAATTAGATGTTACAAGTTTTCAAATACATATATTTTGAAAGTTTTAAAATGCAGGACTTATAAGTTTTCTCCTGAACTAACCATCAATTTTATGTAAGATAATGCTTAAGTGGTTTAAACAATAAAGAACAAATAGTATAATGAAGTTAGTAAATATTGTATGGTAAGTAAGCGTTTTTACAAGATACTTAATAAAGGAGAAATCAATATGAAGTATAAAATATATATTGTAGAAGATGATTTAGCAATAAGTAATTTATTACAAGAATATATAAGTAAGTATGGTTTTGAGGTAAGATTAGCAGAGAACTTTGAGGATATTATGATAAATTTTAATGAATATAATCCGGATATAGTATTATTAGATATTAATTTACCTAAGTTTGATGGATTTTACTGGTGCAAAAAGATAAGGCAGCAATCAAACATTCCTATAGTATTTATATCTTCACGGGATAGTGGAATGGATCAGGTTATGGCTTTAGATAGTGGTGCAGATGACTATGTAATAAAGCCATTTGATGTGGATGTTGTTATTGCAAAGATAAAAAGTCACATTAGAAGAGCTTTTGGAGAGTATGCACCTAAGATACAAGAAGAAATAATTGAAATTGATAATCTTAAGTTTTACTTAGAACGCTTGGAAATTGAATTTAATGATGAAAATCTAATTATTACTAAAAGGGAAGGTATACTCCTTAAATATCTTATGAAAAAATATCCTAAAGTAGTTAGTAGAGATTTTCTTTTGGAAAAAATATGGGATGATATTGATTTTGTAGAAGAAAATACTTTGAGTGTAAACATTAGTAGAATAAGAAAAAGACTACAATCTCTAGGAATAGAAAATGGAATAGAAACTATAAGGGGAGCAGGGTATAGATTAAATAAAACCTGGTAGCGGGAGTAATATGAAATTATTTTTAAAACATAACAAAGGTTATATTTTTACATATTTACTTAGTGTAATTATTACAATTATGTATTCTAATATTAAGGAATTTATAGAACTCAGTGAAGTTTTTTATATCCTTATATTTAATACATTTATTTTAATATGTTTTTTAGCTTTTAAGTATTGTCAAAATAAACAATTATACAAATTATTTGGAGCTGAACTTATATCTTTAAATGATGCACTAATGCAAATTGGCAGTTCAGATCTTAGTGAAAATGTTTCTAGTATATTAAGTAAGCAGCATGATTTGTATTTAGCTGAAATACAAAAGTGCAGCAAAGTTCATAAAGAGCACTTGGTGTTTATCAACCAATGGATACATCAAATGAAAACACCTCTTTCTGTAATAGAACTGCAGCTTAAAGGCTTTGAAGGTGAGGAGAAAGCTTTTGAAATGGAAGAAGAACTAAATAAATTAGATAAAGGTTTAAATTTAGCAATGTATTATGCAAGACTTGATTCTTTTCAAAAAGATTTTTTAGTTGAACAAGTTTCATTAAAGGAATTAGTAACTAATACAGTAAACAAGAATAAAAAGGTATTTATAAAAAATAGAATAATTCCTAATCTTGAAATAGATGAAACTATTAAAGTATATAGTGACGCTAAATGGTTAAATTTTATATTGGAACAACTTATTACAAACGGTGTAAAATATTCAAAAGATAAAGGTAAAGAATTAATTATAAAAGCCTTAAAAAGTGAAACAGAAGTTAAACTAAGTGTAATTGATAAGGGAGTAGGAATTGTAAAAAAGGATATTAAAAAAGTATTTGATAAGTTTTTTACTGGTGAAAATGGACGTAAGTTTGGAGAGTCTACGGGTATGGGCTTATATATAGCTAAAGAAGTGTGTAAAAATTTAGGACACCAAATAGAAATAGAATCTAATGTAAATGAAGGAACCACCGTTACTATAAAATTTAAAATTGAAGTATAATTTATGCACATCAAAGAAAACAATAGACAATCATACTGATTTATTATTTTCTTGATTATGACTTAGTAGCAAATAGATAGTGTAACTGTTTATTTGCTACTTTTATTTGTTTAATTATAAAGTGATTCTTACATCCATGTCACATTCCTGTAAGTTTTGTCGATAGCACATTATAACTTGCTAATATAAACTAAGTATAGAAACAGAGAGGTAAGCTAGTTTTAATAATTTGTAAGGAGAGATTAATCATGGATATAATTATATTAAAAGCAATTATAATAGCAATAGTAGAAGGTATTACTGAATTTATACCAGTATCTTCTACAGGTCATATGATATTAGTTGGATGGGCAATTGGCTTTAATGGAGAATTTGCAAAGATGTTTGAAGTTGTAATTCAGCTTGGAGCTATAATGGCAGTAGTTGTTTTGTATTGGACCAAAATTAAAGACAGTATAATAGAATTTTTTAGGTTTATATTTACTAAAGGGAAACAAGGAGAAGAAGGATTTAGATTTGGAATAAATGTAATTACAGCGTCTATTCCAATGGGCATTGTTGGATTGTTATTTTATAGTAAAATAAAAGCTAAATTTATACCAGAAGCTGTTATATTAGGATTTATAGTTGGTGGATTGTTATTATTAATAATTGAAAATAGATATAGAGACAAGAAATCTAAAGTGGAAAATATAAATAACATAACACCGGCACAAGCATTTAAGGTAGGCGTATTGCAGCTTCTTTGTGTGTGGCCAGGTATGTCAAGAAGTGCATCTACAATAATGGGTGGATGGATTGCAGGATTATCAACACCAATAGCAGCAGAATTTTCGTTTTTTATAGCAATTCCAGCTATGATAGGAACATCAGGAAAAGACTTGTTTGAATTTAATTATTCCATAATGACACAGACTTTGTGGATTTCGTTAATATTAGGATTTGTTGTATCATTTATCGTAGCTTTGATAGTTATGAAAAAATTCATTGACTATTTAAAAAAGAAACCAATGAGAGTATTTGCAATATACAGGATTATAGTAGGTTCGTTACTTGGAATATTGGTATTAACTAATATTATTAAATTAACAGTTTAGAATGGAGAGATTAAAATGAATATTTTAGAAGTTAGTAATTTAAGCAAGGTATATAGTGGAAAAGTAACTTTTAGTGCATTGGATAATATAAGTTTTACCATAGAAGAAGGCGAATTTGTAGGAATAATGGGACCATCAGGAAGCGGAAAAACTACATTGTTAAATATGATTTCAACAGTAGATAAACCTACATCAGGAGATATAAAAATAAGAGATAAAGATCCTCTTAAACTTAAAGGTGATGAGTTAGCTTTATTTAGAAGAAGAGAATTAGGTTTTGTATTTCAAGATTTTAATTTACTAGATACGCTAACTGTTGGTGAAAATATAGTACTTCCTCTTACTTTAGATGGGGTGCCAGTTAAAAATCAAGATTATGAACTGAGTAGAATAGCAAAGATACTTGGAATAGAAGAATTAATTAATAAGAGAACTTTTGAAATATCAGGGGGCCAATCTCAAAGAACAGCTATTGCAAGAGCATTGATACATACTCCTACTTTGTTGTTAGCAGATGAGCCTACGGGCAATTTGGATTCAAAAGCAGCTAAAACTGTAATGGAATTATTCGAAAAAATAAATAAGGAAGAAAAAGTAACTACAATGATGGTAACACATGATCCATTATCAGCAAGTTATTGCAATAGAATTTTATTTATAAAAGATGGAACTATATACAACGAAATTTATAAGGAAGATAAAAGACAGCAGTTTTATCAAGAAATTATTGATGTGCTGGCGCTGCTTGGAGGTGGAAACTAATGAATTTTAGAGAGTTTGCCACTAAAAATGTGCAGAGAAATGCAAAAGCGTATTTTGCCTATTTTTTAAGCAGTACTATATCGGCAGTTTTATTATTTTCCTTTACTATGATCATATTTCATCCAGGTTTTAATATAAGAATACTACCTAAATACTTGAGAAGCTCACTTTATATGACAACTATAATTGCATACTTATTTTTATGCTTCTTTGTTTTTTATTCTATAAGTGTTTTTCTTAAAAGTAGGTACAAAGAATTTGGCATACTTTATATTATAGGTTCTTCAAAAAGACAGGTACAAAAGATGATACGTATTGAAAATATGATTATAAGTTCATCAGCTGCAGTGGCAGGTATATTGCTGGGGCTAGTTTTTTCCAAAATACTTTTAGTTGTTAGTGGAAGGCTTTTAGGATATAACGCATTAGCATTTTATATTCCAGGTAAGGCTATGATAATTACTTTAAGTGCTTTTATAATTATAGGAATAATAAATTCAATATTTTGCTCTTTTATTATAAAGGAGGATAAAGTTTTAAGCTTGCTCAAGGGAACAAAGAAGCCAAGGCCAGAACCTAAAGCTTCAGTTATTCTTGCAGTTATATGTGTAGGATTATTGGTTGTAGGATACTTTTTGTCAATTACATCCACTGAAGATACAATACCCTACAGGATAATACCTGTAACAATGATGGTTGTTGCAGCGACTTATTTATTATATTCTCAATTAAGTGTATTTATAATTAAAGTGATAAAGAAAAATAGAAACTTATATATGAAGAAAACTACAATGTTATGGGTATCTAATCTACTATATAGAATAAAAGATAATACAAGAATGTTTTTTTTAATTACAATAACTTCCACTGTTGCTCTTTCAGCAATAGGATCGGTATATGCTTATTGGAGAGATAAAGAAAATCAGATAAACATAAATTTCCCCGAGGCTTTTTTCCATTCTGATACTTATAAAAATAAAACCAAAGTCGATTTGAAAGCTGATTTTATAGAAAATTTATTGAAAAATCAAGGAATAGAGTATACAAAGTTAAGTGATGAGATAAAGTTTATTAAACCTGATGATGACAAAGAAAATGCAGTTGTAATGAAAGAAGAAGCCTATAAAAAATTAGCAGCAGCATTATCTTTAGATTTCAGCTCTTTTAATGAAAATCAAACCATAGAGGTAGTTTCTTCAGTTGGAAGTGAAAGAAAAAATGTTATTTTAGATAATATAAAACTACAAGTTGTTGGAAAGAGTAATAAAAGAGTGATTCCCACTTTTTATGGAGATGTGTATGTAGTTAAAGATGATGTATATGAAAAGCTAAACGGAGTTAAAGGCTACTTCGGAGCGTTAAATGTAAATAATTATAAGGATACTTTGAATATATGTAATAATTATTATAGTAACTTTGGAAATGCTGATGGAGATAAGATTTATAATAATTTTTTGAAAGCTCATATATTAGAAAGTACTAAAATTGCCTATGGTGTAATTTTGTTTAGTGCAATTTTTATTGGATTGATTTTCTTTGTTACAACAGGCAGTTTCTTATATAACAAGTGCTATATGGATGTTATCGAGGATAAAAAGAAATATAAGCAGTTAAATAAAATTGGATTAACCTATAGGGAGATAAAGAAAGTATTAAATGTTGAAATAGGAGTACTATTTTTACTACCTTATATAGTTGCTGTAGTTCATTTTTTCTTTGCAATTAGTTCATTAAAATATGCTTTTGACATTAAAATAACTGTACCAGCCTTACAGGTAATAGGAATTATGCTTCTTGCTCAAGTTGTATATTTTCTTATTATAAGAAAAAGTTATTTATTGGAGATTAAAAAAGAACTTATTTTTAATAAGTAAGATGTAGCTGATGGCTATTTATATATGACTAGGAAAAGTGATATAAAAAATCGGTATTTTTATGGTATCAATTTGGATTGTATAAAAACACCATTTTTAGTAGTGTTTGAATTTAAGGACAACTTTATTACAGAATTATTTATGAACTAGATAGATTAGGAAGGATAAGGTTATAATTTAATTAGAAAAAGTAGCTTAAATGTTAGCAGTAGGTATATCTGCTATTTAAAATAAAATTATAGATTATTTGTATTTCGTGGAGGAAATTATGGACAGTAAAAAAGTTTATCCAAGAACAGGTGATAAGGAAACAATATATTTGAAATCAACCATTAAAGATCCAAATATCATAGTTGGGGATTATACCATGTATAATGATTTTGTAAATGATCCAACAAAGTTTGAAAAGAACAATGTATTATACCATTATCCTGTAAATAGCGAAAAGTTAATCATTGGCAAATATTGTTCTATTGCTTGTGGAGCAAAATTTATGTTTACATCTGGAAATCATAAGATGTCATCACTTTCAACTTATCCATTCCCATTATTTTATGAGGAATGGGGGTTAAATGTTGCTGATATAACAGATGCCTGGGATAATAATGGTGATATTATAATAGGAAATGATGTTTGGATTGGTTATGAAGCAGTAATCATGCAAGGGGTTCATATAGGAGATGGTGCAATAATAGGAACAAGGGCGGTTGTAACAAAAGATGTGGCTCCCTATGCAATTGAGGGAGGAGTACCTGCAAAAGAAATTAGAAAACGCTTTTCTGAAGATGTAATAGTAAAATTAATAGATCTGCAGTGGTGGGATTGGGACGATGAAAAAGTTCAAAAGAATCTGCCTAATATTATGAAGGGAAAAATTAATTCATTTGTATAAAGTCTAGGTAATAAATTTTCACCAGTTTCCAATGCTCTTTTAGCAAGCTCTTTTTTAAGATTTTGTTGTTAAAAGCTAGCATAATATACTATAATTATATATGCTAATAATAAGCAGTTTTTGTAAACTGTAGATTATTTATATATGTTGTATGTTTGTAGAGGTGATATATTATGTTTGATAAGCCAAGTGATTATCTTGAAGCAGGATTGGATTTGCCATTAGGAGAAGATGTGAAGCACCTATTTAATTCAACAGCGATTATAAAGAAAATTGCAAAAGGTACCATTCTTCTTAAACAAGGAGAAATTCCTTCTTTACTGTATTATATTCATGAAGGAATCGTTAGAGGATATTATATAGATAGTTCAGGAAATGATGTGACAAAATGTTTCTCAAGTGAAACGGAATTTGCTTGCAGCGAAGGACTTAGAAGACCTGGAGAAGCTAGTTTCAGTGTAGAAAGCCTTGAAGACAGTATTTGTGTAGTTATTCCATATAGCTCCATGGCTGAAGGATTGAAAAAAGGCGATAAACTAAAGGCTATAGTCAATAAATATAATGAGAAAGCTCTTGTTAGTACAGAAAAGCATGAACGAGTATTGCTTACAAAAAGTGCACTAAATAGGTACATAGAGTTTAAACGTGATTATGCTTTTATAGAAGATAGAATAAGCCAAGCCCATATTGCTTCTTATATTGGCATCAGGGCAAGTTCGCTTTGTAGGATTAAGAGAAGCATCAAGTGATTTTTAGACTTATAGGTGGAGTTTTAACCATATCTGATGCTTAGAAATCCTTATTCAGGGTGTTACTGTGCTCTTTGCTCCTGCTTTAAGGGTGAGTATTAGATCACATAGTTATTAAGTAAATACATATTAGAAACATCAAATGCAAATATTTGATGTTTTTTTGTTGCAATTGACATAGGTGAATTACAACTAGCTATTTTTGAATTAATATTAATATAATTTCTGAATTTGGTTATTTAAAGTGAGCTGTAAAAAAAGAGGAATACTATTTTTCAAAACTTTATAACCTTTGATGTATAAAGAAAGAATTAAAAAAATTGGTGTAAAAAGCTTTACACTAACTTACGATTTTAGGAGGATTTACATATGAAAAAAATTTCTTTAGTAACAGGTGCAAATGGTCATCTAGGTAACAATTTGGTAAGAGAATTACTAAAAAGAGGAGAAAATGTTAGAGCAAGTGTACGTGATTTAAAAGATACAGAACCATTTAAAGGGCTTGATTGTGAAATAGTATATGCTGATTTAATGGACAAAGACTCACTTCATAAAGCTCTTGAAGGAGTAGATACATTATATCAGGTAGCTGCTGTATTTAAACATTGGGCTGAAGATCCTGAAAAAGAGATAATTATTCCTAATGTAGAGGGAACTCAAAATATAATGGAAGCAGCTAAAGAAGCAAATGTAAGAAAAATAGTGTATGTAAGCTCCGTAGCAGCATTGTCACTTTATAAGACTAACTCAAAAGATAAAATTGATGAAACTACATGGCTTGAAGATAGTCATGGAAATGCTTACTTTGATTCAAAAGCAAGATCTGAAAAAAGAGCTTGGGAACTGTCAGAAAAATATGATTTGGATATGGTAAGTGTTCTTCCAGGTGCAATGATTGGTGGAGAATTTTTAAAGAAAACTCCAACTATGATAGGCTTTGATAGTATCCTTCAAGGAAAGCTGAAAATTAACTATATAACTGAGATGACTCCAATAGATGTAACTGATGTGACACAAGGAATGATAGCAGCAGCGGAAAAAGGAGTAAGAGGAACAAGATATATTTTGGCTAATGAAGAACCTGTAGCTTCAGATGATATTATTAAAGTTGCAAAAAAATTTGTTCCTGATCTTGAAGCGCCACAAAAATACACTAAAGAGCAGTTGTTAAATTTAGCAGATAAAATTGAAGCTGAAGCTAAGGAAAATAATACTCAGCCATTGCTACTTAGAAGTCAAGTAGAATTATATTATGGTGGAATAAATAGAAACTATGATCTTGCTACATCAAAAAAAGATTTAAATTTTAACGCTAAACTGGGTAAAGATGCATTGGAAGATTATTTTGGGAGAGTTTTTATCCCATAAGTAACGTCCATAATTTTGTGTAAATTAGAGTGGATATGACTAATTTACACAAAGTCTAGGGACTTTTCTCTTAGTTCAAGATTTTCATTCTTATGTTTAATATTATAGGGTTTCAAATGTGAAACTAGACCTATGTATGCCATAAAATGCGCCGTTAAAGCGTTTCTATGGTGTGTATAAATTAATAGCTGTGAGTAAAATTTCACACTGAAGTATAACTGAAATTATGGAAAAATTCAACAAAAATATTTATTATTATAATTTAATATGAGAAATTTTGATATAGTGCTATAATAATATTAATTTAAAGTAAGGAGATGGAATCATGAACAATGCAGCTAATGAATTGGAATTACTCTATTTTGATGCTAAAAAAGACCCTTTACTAAAAAAGAGGCTGATTGAAACCCGTTCAGCAGATGATCCTATGGATGCCTTTTGTAAAATAGCTTGTGATGTAGGACATCCTATAACTGTTGGGGAACTTTTCGCAATTGGGCAAGAATGCAGCGATAACCAATGCAAAAGTACAAACGGTGGAAATTCCAACCCATATGATTCATTTGAAGACGCATATGAAACATTTTTGACTTCTCTATGATCTACATACTAAATTTCATAACCTAATTACAAAAGTATCAATATAATAATTGATGCTTTTGTAATGTACTTTAATATTTAAATAAAGAAAATTAGAAAAATTGATAATTACAATGCAGATATTAATGCTAAAATAAAATCGTCACATAAAACAGCCTGTTACATAAGGAGGATGAAATAAATGGAGATGGAAGACTTAAGAAAGTATTGTGTTGGTAAGAAAGGAGCCTTTGAAGATTTTCCCTTTGATGAGAAAACGCTAGTCTTTAAGGTAGGCTCAAAGATGTTTGGATTAACTAATATAAACTCTGAAGTATTATCAATAAATTTAAAATGTGAGCCATTTTTAGCACAGGACCTTAGAACAAATTTTGATTGTATTAAACCAGGTTATCATATGAACAAAGAACATTGGAACACTGTAATTATAGATGGTTCTATTGAAGATGCAAAAATAACCTGGATGATAGATCATTCCTATGGGTTAGTGTTTAAAGGTTTAAAAAAGGCAGAAAAACTTCAAATTGAGAATGCTGATAGTAACTGAATGAATTTTCTGTTGTTTTGTATAAATTTCTTTAGGAAATAATAATAGCATCATCCAATTATGTTCTGATTGTGGAAATAAATTAAGTTAAACTAAAGACTTATCTTGCCTATTTTGCTGGATCTATATTAATTAACTCTGCATTTATATTGTCACCATCTATATTTAATATTGCCATGCTTATAGGTAAGTTAAATCTTCTAGGACCTATACTCCCTGGATTTAAAAACAATACACTATTAATGTTTACCTTTAGTGGGCTATGCGAATGTCCACTTATAACAATATCAATACCTGCTGTTTCTAAATCTATGTCCAGTTTATTAATGTCATGAAGTACATATATTAATATATCACCTACTTCTACTACTTCTGTCTTCTTTAATTCATAGGCCCAAGCATCTTTATCACAATTGCCACGCACTGCAGTTACAGGAGCAATTTCTTTTAGTTTCTTAAGTATAATGGGATCTACTACATCTCCAGCATGTATAATTAAATCGGACCCTTTTAGAATTTCCAACCCCTTTTCTCTTAGCAGACCATGGGTATCAGAAATCACTCCAATTTTATAGCTCTTCATAAAAATCACTCCTTAATTTTAAGTTTATCGGTTTTTTAATGGTGCAAAATATCTTTTACTATGATAAGTATACCCCATTTGCATTCATATTCAATATTTAAACATAAATCCTGATGAGGCAGTTGCACTAGGTGCTGCCATTCAAGCAGCACTAAAAGACAGAAATGAGGCCCTAAAGCAAATTATTTTAACAGATGTATGGAAATTTCTTGAGGACAACTTTAGCTGGAGGGAGAAAAAAGAGTATCTTTACGAAAAGTATTCTGAAAAATTTATAAACTATCTCTTTAAACGGATAAAATGAGGGTATAAAATTTGTACTAATACATAATTGACATTTAGAGTATAATTTTAGTAAAATATATTGAAATATATATTACTAAAATTATTAGCAAAAGGAGAAAATGTGTATGAAAAATAAAAGACAATTAGTTGGTGTATTAGGCTCTGAGCAAAAACTGTAATGAAAATACAGAACATATTTTGTTAAGAGCCGTTTAAGAAGGTATATTCAATCAAAATAGTTTTGTGCAGTTTTTGCTTCAATATTTTAAAATATAAATATTGGATAGGAGCAAAGATTATGAAATATGAAAATGCACAAAATATATTACCTGATGAGATTATTGATATAATTCAACAGTATATTGATGGTAGATATTTATATATACCCAGAAAAGATGAAAATAAGAAAAGCTGGGGAGAACATAGTGGATTCAAAAATGAACTGGAGAAAAGAAACATGGGAATTTATGATAGCTATGTTAAAGGAATGTCAGTTAAAGAACTTGCTGATGTATATTATCTTACAGATAACAGTATTAGAAGGATAATTAGAAAATATAAAAACTTAAATACATAAAAATTGAGAAAGATGCTTGATTATTTAATATATCAAGTATCTTTTTGTTTCAACACAGGGTTAAGGATGGTACAGACTTATTTATGAACTGGCTATATTTTTTATGGGTATGGTATTATATAGTCAATGGTTTGATTCAGAGAAGTTGTGTACTATTAGAGGTACTCACTAGCTGTGTAAAAGGGAGTAAAAATCAATATAAATATAAAATTAGAAAAAATATTAAGAGGTGAAAAAATATGATTTTACGTGGAAGTGTATTTTCAAAAATTCTTGAAATGGAGACAGGAATTACAGTGATTATTCCTAATAACTTTAAGGAAGGCAATAGGTATCAAGTGGCATATCTTCTTCATGGTCTTTGCGCTAATAATGGTAACTGGGCTGATAATTCAATGTTACCTGTTTATGCAAATGATTATAACACTATTTTTGTTATGCCAGAAGTAGCAAGAAGTTTTTATACAGATATGAAATATGGTCAGAAATTTTTTAGTTATATTACAGAAGAATTGCCCCAAATTTGTAAAAGTGTTTTTAATATATCTTCTAAAAGAGAAGATACTGCAATTATTGGTGGTTCTATGGGTGGTTATGGAGCTTTAAAATGTGCTTTATCTAAACCAGAACAATATGGGTATTGTTGTGCATTTTCTTGCCCATGCTTGTTTTTAAAAGAAGGTTTGGATAATCAAAGAGCGAGTGGAGATACAGAAGAGTTTAAAGCTATGTATGGTCAGCAATTGATTAATGATTTTAAGGCAGCTTTTGGCGAAAATTTAGAATGGAATTGTGGTAACGAAATATTATCATTAGCTAAAGATATTTGTAAGAAAGAAATTAAACCTAAAATATATGCAACTTGTGGTACAGAAGATTATTTGCTACAAGATAATAAGAGATTTAATGAAGAGATGAAAAAATTAGATTTTGAATTTACCTATGAGGAATGGCCTGGAAGCCATAGTTTCTATTTCTTTAATGAAGCATTAAAAAGATCACTAGAATTACTTTACAAAAAGCAATCATAAATTTATACCATAAACAACGTAAAGAGATTTGTGCAAATTGAAATCTATTTACGTTCTTTTTATTCATTTAGAAATCAAGACTTTGGCTTTTATAAGTTAAATGCTTTTGTATAGCATCTAATAATATAGGAATGCCTTTTTTTATTTTTTCTTCATTTGTTTTACTTATGCTAATCCTAAAGTAGTTATTAGTTTTATATTCTCTTAAAAAACAGGTGCTTGTATCTAATAATTGTATGTTTTTATTTGATAATGTGTTTACTATTTTGTTGTAGTCAAATTCACTATCAACATATATACAAGCAAAGAATCCGGAATTAGGAATGTTCCATTTTATTTTAGGGTTATTAAGTGCTGAAACAGTGTTTTTAAGGCAGCTCATTCTATTAGAATACAACTTGCTTATTTTTTTTCTATGCTTTTCAAGCATACCACTTTTTAAGTATATTTCTAGAGCACCTTGAGATAATATGGGACTGCTCATATCTATCCATTTTTTATATTCGAGGAAAGTGTTTATAAGTAATTTAGGTAATACAACTGCTGCAATTCTTAAGCCTGGCAGAAGAATTTTAGAGTAACTTTTTAAATAAATAACCATGGAAGAAGTATCATAAGCAAACATAGGATCGGATTTTTTATCTAATTCTAAATCTGCCATAATGTCATCTTCAACTATGTATACATTATATTTTTCTGCTAATTTTACAATTGATTCTTTTTCTTGTTTGGTATATGAGTTTCCTGTTGGATTATGAAATCTAGGAATAGTATAAAAAAATTTAATATTGCCATATTTGAATAACTTTTCTAACTCATGAAGATTTATGCCATTGAATCCTCTTTCAATTCCCAGTGCAGGAATATTATTTAATTCTAAAGACTTAATGATTCCATAGTAAGTTGGTTGTTCAACAAGAACTTTAGAATTTCCATTTGGAAATGGCATAGTTGATAAAATACTTAAAGCTTGTTGAGATCCTGTAGTTATAATAATATTATCTGGTTTAGTGAATACCTGATATTCATGAAGGTGTTTAGCTAAAACATGTATCAATGAGTTCAATCCACAGGGCTCACAGTAAGTAAAAAGATTTTCTTTGTATAGCTCAATAGCGTTGTTTAAACAATGCTGAAATTTTTTATAAGGTAAAACATTCACATCTGGAGCTGCTGAAGAAAAATCAATTAAAATATTCTCAGAATAAGTACTATTAGAAAAATCACTTTCCAATACATAATATCCGCTTTGAGGTAGTGAATAAATAATATGTTCCTTTTCAAGGTCGGTATAGGCTTTTAAAACTGTACCAATACTGCAGTCAAATATTTGAGATACTGCTCTGAGAGATGGCAATTTTTTATTTGGAGTAAGAGTTCCATTTGAAATTTCATTTTTTATATGTTGGAAAATTAATTGATATTTCAGCAATTTAAACATCTCCCGTATTTTTGTACTATAACAGTTTGAAGTTTTGTTTATTGATAGTTCGATTATACTATAATAATATGAAAATATGAACTACAAAAAAATAATGAAAGTAATGAAAGGATATGAAGAAATGGAAAAAAAGTTAAAAATCTCTGTTATTCAAGATGCTCCAGTGCTATTTGACTTAGAAAAAACTATGGAGAAAACTATAAAACTTACAAGAAAAGCAGCTGACAACGGATCAAAGCTAATTGTTTTCCCTGAGAGTTTTATACCATGTTATCCAAGAGGACTTACTTTCGGTATGCTAATAGGAAGTAGGACTCAAGAAGCAAGAGAAGATTATCAAAGATATTATGACAATTCAGTAGCAGTACCTGGTCCAGAAATAGATAGACTAGCAGAACTTACTAAGGAATTAGGCATCTATCTGTCAATAGGAGTTACTGAGAAAAATGGTTATGGACTTGATGGTTCATTACATTGTTGCAATCTGTTTTTTGGTCCTGAAGGATATTTAGGAAGACACAGAAAATTAAAACCAACAGCTGCTGAAAGAGTTATATGGGGCGAAGATGATGGCTCAACAATTACTGTAGTAGATACTCCTTATGGAAAGATGGGTTCATTAATATGCTGGGAAAATTACATGCCTCTTGCAAGAATGGCTATGTATATGAAGGGTGTAAATCTGTATATAGTACCAACAGCTGATCAAAGAGAAGTATACCAGGCTACGCTAAGACATATTGCCTTTGAAGGAAGATGTTTTGTAATCATGAGCAATCAATATGTTGAGAAATCTATGTATCCAACTGATTTAAAATATTATAAGGATCTTGAAAGCCAGCCTGAGGTTATGAGCAGGGGAGGAAGCTGTATAATCAATCCTTACGGAGAATATGTAGCTGGTCCATTATTTGATGAAGCAGGTATTTTAACAGCTGAAATAGACTTGAATCAAATTGTACAGTCAAAATTTGATTGGGATCCCGTTGGTCACTATAATCGACCAGAAATTTTAAAATTTGAAATAAATGAAAATAAATAATACAACACACTAAAAAACATGGAACTGCTAGCTCTTGGCGGTTCCATTTAGGATGACAGACGGAAATTTATGTAGAACATATTAATCCAAATATTTTTATATTTTTGTTTATGTAGTGAAGTAACTATTTTATCATATTTTAATGAACCATCTACATATATACAGCCAAAGTATCCAGACTCAGGAATATTTGATAGTTTTGAATATATTTTGTTAATACATTAATTAAAGAATTTAATTCACTGGTATCTGTATATGTAAAAAGTTTTTCCTTGTATAAGTCTATTGATTTATTTAAACAATGTTGAAAATTCTTATAGGGAAAAGCTTCAGCATTTAAGTTTACAGCTAAAAAATCAATTATAAGGTGTTTATATGAAGCCTGATTATGAAAATCATCAATTGCATAATATCCACTTTTAGGTATTGAATAAATAATATGATCTTGTTCAAGTTTCGAATAAGCCTTTAGAACTGTACCAGAAGAATAAATGAAGATTTAGAATATTTTTTTTAGTGCTATTGAAATAAAATAAATAATGAGTTATAATTTAAGTACACCCCCTATGGGAGGGGTAAGGAGGATATGGAACGTGAATGAAGAAAAGAAGAAGGCTGTACAAGCGCTTAAAACTTCAAAAGGACAAATAGAAGGAATAATAAAAATGATAGAAGAAGGCAGATACTGTATAGATATATCTAATCAAATGGTTGCAGCTCAATCCTTATTAAAAAAAGCTAATTTGCTTATTTTAAAACAACATCTCAATCATTGTGTAAAAGATGCTTTTATGAACAACAATGGAGATAAAAAAGTAGATGAGATAATAGATTTACTTTCAAAATTATTAAAAGATTAGTAAAGGTCAAATTTTGATAACTTAAAAGCACCCCACGGTGGTGGTAGGGATGAATGGTGGACAATGGACAGTGAAGGTGCATTTTTGAAGAAATAACATATTTACTTTTGTAAATGTAAAGAATTAAATAGAAGGAGGTAATGACAAATGATAAATAAAACTTTAAAAATAGATGGAATGACCTGTGCTGCTTGTGCAAAAGCAGTAGAGAGAGCCTCTAAAAAATTAGATGGTGTGGAAGAAGCTAGTGTTAATTTAGCAACAGAAAAATTAAGTGTGAATTTTGATGAATCAAAGTGTAATGTTCAAGATATAGAACTGGCAATAGAAAGGGCTGGATATAAGGCTATATTAGAAGCTTCAAATAAAACCTTAAAAATAGAAGGAATGACCTGTGCAGCATGTGCAAAAGCAGTAGAAAGAGCTTCAAAAAAACTAGATGGAGTTATTGAAGCAAATGTAAATCTTGCCACAGAAAAGTTGAGTATAAGCTTTGAATCTTCTAAAGTAAAGCTGCCAGATATAAAAAAGGCAATAGAAAAAGCAGGATATAAAGCTTTAGAAGAAGAAACTTCTGTAGATACAGATAAGGAAAAGAAGGAAAAAGAAATAAAGGCATTGTGGAACAGATTTGTAATATCAGCTGTATTTGCAATTCCATTACTTATAATAGCTATGGTACCAATGATTGGTGAAAAGGTGGGATATATGCTTCCACGGGCTATAGATCCAATGGATCATCCTGAGGTTTTTTCCATAATACAATTACTTTTAGTATTACCTATAATGGCAGCTGGAAGAAAGTATTTTACTGTTGGTTTTAAATCATTATTTAGAAGAAGTCCAAATATGGATTCACTTATAGCCATAGGTTCATCTGCTGCTTTTATATATAGTGTTTTTGCAGTATATGAAATTTTTCTAGGCAATACAAATTATCATTTATATTTTGAATCAGCAGGTACAATACTTACTCTTATTACTTTAGGTAAATATTTAGAATCTGTTGCTAAAGGAAAAACTTCAGAAGCTATAAAAAAGCTTATGGGACTTGCTCCAAAAACTGCTACAATAATTAGAGAAGATAAAGAAATAGAAATTTCCATAGATGAAGTTGAAGTTGGAGATATAATTGTAGTAAGACCTGGTGAAAAAATACCTGTAGATGGTGAGGTTATAGAGGGAATCACATCAGTAGATGAATCCATGCTTACAGGTGAAAGTATACCTGTAGAAAAAAATGTTGGAGATAAGGTTATTGGTGCAAGTATAAATAAAAATGGTTCTATAAGATATAAAGCTACAAGAGTTGGTAAGGATACAGCACTAGCACAAATTATAAAATTAGTAGAAGAAGCTCAAGGGTCAAAAGCACCTATTGCTAAGCTTGCAGATATTATATCAGGATACTTTGTGCCAGTAGTAATAGCTTTAGCTACAATTGGTGCTTTAGCTTGGTATATATATGGTGAAACTGGAGTATTTTCACTTACTATATTTATATCAGTACTTGTAATTGCTTGTCCTTGTGCCCTAGGATTGGCAACACCAACAGCTATAATGGTTGGGACTGGAAAAGGTGCTGAATATGGTGTGCTTATAAAAAGTGGTAATGCATTGGAAACAGCACATAAAATTCAAACTATAGTATTTGATAAAACAGGAACTATAACTGAAGGAAAACCAAAGGTTACAGATATAGTTACAGTTCAAAATGTAGATGAAAACTATTTATTACAATTAGCAGCATCAGCAGAAAAGTCTCAGAACATCCTTTTGGAGAAGCAATAGTTAAAGAAGCTGAAGAGAGGAAAATTGAATTTAAAAAAATTGGAGTCATTTAAAGCTATACCAGGACATGGAATAGAAGTTACTATAGATAACAATAGAATTTTACTTGGAAATAAAAAGCTTATGACTGAAAGTAATATTTCCTTAGAAAGTTTAGAAGATACATCACAAGCTTTAGCAAATGAAGGAAAAACTCCTATGTATATAGCACTTGAAGGAAATCTTATAGGTATAATTGCAGTAGCAGATACTGTTAAAGAAAATAGTAAAAAAGCTATAGAAAAGCTTCATGAAATGGGAATTGAAGTGGCAATGATAACTGGAGATAATAAGAAAACTGCAGAAGCTATAGCAAAACAAGTTGGAATAGATAGAATACTGGCAGAAGTTTTACCTGAGGATAAGGCAAATGAAGTTAAAAAGCTTCAAAGTGAAAACAAAAAAGTTGCTATGGTTGGAGATGGTATAAATGATGCTCCAGCATTAGCACAAGCAGATATAGGTATAGCTATAGGATCTGGAACAGATGTTGCTATGGAATCTGCTGATATAGTTTTAATGAAAAGTGATTTAATGGATGTGGTTACAGCTATAGATTTAAGTAAAAAAACCATAAGAAATATAAAACAAAATTTATTCTGGGCATTTGGATATAATACTATTAGGTATACCAGTGGCTATGGGTATACTTTATATATTTGGAGGACCACTTTTAAATCCAATGATAGCAGCACTGGCTATGAGTTTAAGTTCTGTGTCAGTTCTAAGTAATGCTTTAAGATTGAAAGGCTTTAAGCCATCAATATAAATTTAAACAATGAAAGGTGGTATAAATTATGAAAAAAAGAATAGTAGTTGAAGGTATGAGTTGTGGGCACTGCGTTAATCATGTTAAAACAGCGTTAGAAGACATTAAAGGGGTAACTAATGTAGAAGTTGATTTAGCTTCTAAAATAGCAACAATGGAAGCTGGAAGTGATATCCAAGATGGTGATATAAAATTTGCTATTGAAGATGCTGGTTATGAAGTTGTTAGTATAGAGCAAGCTTAATAAAATCATATCTTTAAAATTAAGCTTTTAGATATTACTATAGGAGATTATAACAATAATACATACCATAGTAATACCTGTAGAGATGACAAATGTAAAGCTGTAGCTGAACTTAATATTAGTTTAGCTATAGCTTTTTATGTATTTTAAGACCTCTTTATATTCTAATATTTTAAGCTAAAATTGACATCAGCTACTGAAACAGTATAATATAGAATAAAGAGGAAGTGAATTTATGATGCATTTATGTATAAAAGTTAGCTCCATGCAAAGATTGTAAGATATGAAAAACTTTTGTTTGGAGCCAATACATAATTATTAGTTTTTCATATTTTAGTCAATCTCTGCATCTTCATTTATAAACTAAATGTAGATTGGAGCGAAGAATTTATGAAATATGAAAAAGCACAAAATATATTACCCAGCGGTATAATTGAACTAATTCAAAAGTATATCGATGGTGGATATATCTATATACCTAGAAAAAATGAAAACAAAAAATCCTGGGGAGAAAATACTGAAACTAAAAGACATTTAAGTGCAAGAGATAAAGATATTTTTGATAAGTATTCCTCTGGAGTGCCTGTTAAAATCTTATCTGAACAGTATTTCTTAACAGAAAGCAGTATTAGAAGAATAATCAGAAATCAAAGAAATTATGATTAATATAAAAGGCATATTTTTCACAGTTATCACTATGAAAAGTATGCCTTAAATTTTCATTTCCATATATTAACTACTCAACTTTCACAGTTTAAAAAAATTGTGACGCATCTTGCTTATATTTAAGTAAAAATTTTGTATGTGCGAAAGTTGAGTTACCTATTTTAAGAGCAGCTAATATGATTATAAACATTACAGATTTATTTATGAACTTGGTTTTTGCACTACATAATGATATTATTCCTTATGGGGATACAAGGAGGAGAACAAGATATGAGTATTTTAACAGTTGAAAACATGAGTCATTCATTTGGCGATAGAATAGTATTTAGTAATGTATCTTTTAGATTATTAAAAGGAGAACACATTGGTATTATTGGTGCTAATGGTGAAGGCAAATCAACCTTTATGAAAATTATTACAAATCAAATTTTATCTGATGAAGGTACTATTGAGTGGAATAGTAAATTTAGCATTGGGTATATGGATCAATTGGTTGAACTTAAAAAAGGAATTACTGCATTAAATTTTTTGAAAGAAGCATTTTTAAATTTATTTGATATAGAAAATAAAATTAATGATTTATATAATGAACTTGGCAATATGAACGAAGAAGAAATGAGTAAAACTTTAAACAAAATTGCTACCATGCAGGAAATTTTAGACAAGAGTGATTTTTATCTTATTAATTCAAAAATACAGGCAACTGCAGATGGTCTTGGAATTAAGGAGCTTTTAGATAAGGATGTTTCAGCTTTAAGTGGTGGACAGAGAACTAAAGTTTTACTTGCTAAATTACTTTTGCAAAAACCAGATATTTTACTTTTAGATGAGCCAACTAACCATCTAGATGAAGAACATATAGAATGGCTTAAAAATTATTTAATAAGCTATGAAGGTGCATTTATATTAATATCCCATGATAATAGTTTTTTAAATAGTGTAGTAAATGTAGTTTATCATCTTGAGCACAAAGTATTAACAAGATATGGAGGAAATTATGATTATTTTGTTAAACTTTATGAAATACGAAAACAACAGATGATAATTGAATATAAAGAACAGCAAAATAAGATTGCAAAGCTTGAAGATTATATAAGAAAAAATAAAGTAAGAACTGCAACTTCAAAACAAGCTAAAGCAAGAGAAAAAACCCTTAATAAAATTGAAAAAATAGAAATCAAAAAAGAAATTATAAAACCTCATTTTAATTTTAAAAGTGTAAAAATGCCAGAAAACATAATTTTTAAAGCTAGTAATTTAATTATTGGATACAATAAACCCTTAAGTAAGCCTCTAAATTTAAAAATGAAAAGAGGACAAAAAATTGCAATAACTGGAGCTAATGGCTTAGGGAAAACAACTCTTCTAAAAAGCTTACTTGGATTGTTAAAACCTATAAATGGTGAAGTAACCTTAAGCGATTATAAGAAAATAGGATATTTTGAGCAGGAAGTTACAGAAGATAATGCTACTTCAGTTTTATATGATGTTTGGAATACTTTTCCTAGTTTAACTCAAACAGAAGTAAGAAGTGATCTTGCTAAATGTGGATTGACAAGACAGCATATAGACAGCCATATTAATGTATTAAGTGGAGGAGAACAAGCTAAAGTTAGATTGTGTAAGCTTATTAATAAACCCAGCAACATACTAGTTTTAGATGAACCAACAAACCACTTAGATATTTATGCTAAAAATGAACTTAAACGTTCTTTAAAAGAATATGAGGGTAGCATAATTCTAGTATGCCATGAACCAGAGTTTTATAAAGATATTGTAACAGATGTGTGGAATTGTGAAGATTGGGTTTGCTGCACTAAGTAATGGCATATTACAGAAAAAATATATAAGACAACTTTGAAGAGCACCCCATTAAATAGATGCAGTTAAAATCTATTTAGTGAGGTGATTTTTTATGTCTAAAAAAGCTAAAACATATTCTGTTGTAAAATGTATTTAGAATATGGTAGTTACAGCATTACTTAAATTTTTTGAGCTGCAAGTGTGATTTGTGTAACATAATCATTTTCATTTTTCACAGCAATCTCATCTAAAAGATATTCTTCATAAGCAAATTCACCTATACTTAAATTTTTATCTTCAAGGAATTTTAACAACTTATCATAGGTTTTATACATAGTTTCATAACTGCCATGGTGATAAGCAATGGCGTATAATCCTTTGGGCTTTATAGCAATTGATGAACCCATTTGTTTATTGTTTGTTTTTACAAAAAAGTAAGATCTATAGTCGTAATTACCATTTTTAATATTATCTTTACTTAGCATTGTACCAACGAAAGACGTGTTTTTTGATTGAGTTTTGTTTTCGAAACTTATAAACTCCAACATCCATTTTATATAATCTTTCGTATTTTCTTTATTGAACAAAGCACTGCGAATCATGTATTCTTCCTCTTGCTCTTCCAATATAATTTCTTCGCAATTAGCATGTATGCCGTTATTTATAAAGACAATGGTTTCCTTTAAGAAGTGCTTGATTAGATTTAATTTTTCTATTTCATTATTAACTTCTTTAATCTTTTGTCGCGATAAATCAAGCAGCTTTTCAGGTGTTCTTTCATCAAGATATGTTTTTATTTCTTTCAAAGGTACATTTAACTCTTTTAGTATAGTGATGATGGAAAAAACATCAAATTGACCATAAGAATAATATCGATAACCGTTGTCATCTGTAACATCAGGATAAAACAGTCCAATATCATGATAATGAAAAAGAGTTCTTTTGTTTACACCACAAAACTTTGCAAATTCTCCTGTTGTAAAGTGATTATGTAAATTTTTATTCATAATTTAATTCTCCTCTTGACTGTCTGGTTACGGTATACTTTATTATAAAATAAGTGGCAAACAAACACAAGTAAGGAGAATTCTATGTTAAGATTGTTATGTTTTTTAAAACCTTATAAAAAAGCAATTATGGCGGTATTAATACTTACATTTTTACAAATGCTGGGTACCTTATATATTCCTACACTTACTGCTGAAATTGTAAATAACGGAGTTACAAAAGGGAATATATCCTATATTCTCAAAACAGGATTATTTATGTTGCTAGTATCAGCAATAACAGGACTAACAGCTTTGTTATGTTCCAAGCTGTCAGCAAATGTTTCCTCTGGATTTGCTAGAGATATTAGAGAGGCGCTGTTTATGAAAGCACAAGCGTTTTCTATGAATGACTTTAATGAAATTGGTGCACCTTCCATGATCACAAGGGCCACTAGTGATGTTACCTTAATTGGACAGACTACAGTGATGTTTACTCAAATGCTTTTGCCTGCACCAATTATGACAATAGGCGGACTATGGCTGGCTTTTGCAAAGGATAGGGTAATAGCGTTTATTATTTTGGCAACAATGATAATATTCTTACTCATTGCTTTTTTGTTAGGGAAAAAGATTATTCCTTTTTTTAAGTTAATTCAAATTAAATTGGACAATATCAATGGCATTCTTCGAGAAACGATTACAGGCGTTCGTGTTATTCGCGCATTTAATCGTGAGAAATATGAAAAAGGAAGAATTGATGCAGCTACTACAGATTACGCGGAAAATGCTATTAAAATAAACAAGCTGATTGCTGTTCTACTTCCAGTGGTTATGCTGATTAATAACGCAGCTATTGTATTCATCTTATGGATTGGAGGAAAAAGGGCGGCAAGCGGAGATATTCAGATTGGTGATATTATGGCTATGGTGGAATACTGTTTCCTCATTTTGATTTTTCTTGTTATGGGTATAATGATGTTCATGTACATTCCTAGGGCACAGGCATGTGCTGATAGAATCAATGAAGTGCTTTCCGTAACTCCAGAAATTGAGGATGGCATAATAAAAGATCATGTAAGTAAAGAGTATGCACATCTTGAATTTTGCAATGTAACATTCCAATATTCTAATGCAGAAGAGCCAGTTTTGAGTGATTTGAGCTTTGAATCAAAATCAGGAGAAGTCACTGCTATTATAGGAGGAACGGGATCAGGAAAATCAACTATAGCAAATCTGATTCCTCGTTTTTTTGAAATTCAAAGTGGGAGCATTTTGATGAATGGCATAGATATAAGACACATGCCTCAAAAAGAACTTCGTGACAAAATTGGATTTGTTCCTCAAAAATCATTACTTTTTAGTGGGACAATATCAGAAAATATAAGATATGGGAAAAAAGACGCCACACAGGAGCAAATAGAGTATGCAGCACAGGTAGCACAGGCCCATGAGTTTATTAATAATATGGAAGATGGCTATGATTCTTATGTTGCACAGGGAGGAAACAACTTATCAGGTGGACAGAAACAGCGTTTGTCAATTGCCCGAGCGCTGATTCGAAAACCAGAACTATACGTTTTTGATGACAGTTTTTCTGCGCTGGATTTTAAAACAGACTCAATGATTCGGAAAGTACTTAAAACTGAAATTGGAGATTCCACCATGATAATTGTGGCACAGCGCATCAGCTCCATTATGGATGCTGACAGAATTATTGTACTAGATGATGGGAAGATTGTGGGTATCGGCACCCATGGGCAGCTGATGAAAAACTGTGATGTTTACGGACAGATTGCAGCTTCCCAATTAAGCGAAGCCGAACTGGCTTAAATGTAGGGAGATTATTATGAACGAGAATACAAATCAGGAAATCAATACAAACGAAGATACACCGGTTGAAAGAGCTAAAAATGCAAAAGTGGTTACTAAACGTTTTATAGGGATTTTAGCAAAACAAAAATTGAAATTCTTAGCAATTTTAATTTCAGTGATGATCAGTTCATCCCTAACTATTGCAGCACCTTTGGTTATGGGAAAGGCTATAGATCAGCTATATAACGGAATAAAAACATCTATTAAAACTGGAGTAAAGTTTAATGTAAATATTAACACAATGGGGAAAATTATAGGGCTTCTAATAGTTATTTATATTGTAACTTCACTATTTATATATTTTCAGCAATATATAATGGCAGGAATAGCACAAACACTTACATTAAGTATGCGTAAGGAGCTAAGTGGCAAACTCAACCGTTTGCAACTAAAATATTATGATTCTCATAAAAAAGGTGATATATTAAGCCGTGCTACAAACGACCTAGAGAGAATTTCTGATAGTTTACAGGAAGGATTAATGCAGCTTATTACATCAGTAGTTACTATTTCACTGGCAGTCATTACTATGATTACCATCAATCCTATTCTTACACTAATTATTGCTGTGACGCTTGTTGTATCCATGGTTGTAACAACAAAATGTGCACATAAAATTGAGGGGCATTTTGCAAATAATCAGCAAACTCTTGGTGAATTGAATGGATCTATTGAAGAAACATTTACAGGGCAATTGGTAATCAAAGCCTTCAGCAAAGAAGAGGATGCATTGCAGGATTTCAAAGAAGTTAACCAAAGGCTTTATGAAGCAAACAGAAAGGTGCAATTTTCTACTTATGCAATTGAACCATTAATAAGATTTTTAGGAAAAATTGGCTATGTTATTATTGCTGTTATCAGCGGTGTTTTTGCAGTGCAGGGAACAATGACTTTAGGTAGTATCCAAGCATTTCTTCAATATGTGGATCAGTGCTCAGAACCAATGACGCAAATTTCATATATATTAAACATGCTTCAGTCTGCTGTAGCATCTGCAGAACGTGTTTTTGAAATATTGGACGAGGAAGAAGAAATACCGGAACAATCAATTTGTAAGATAATTGAAAATCCCAAGGGTAAAGTTGCATTTGAACATGTAAGATTTGGTTATAGTGATAGTACTATTTTGATGAATGATATTAATATTAAACTAAATGAGGGAAGTATGATTGCCATTGTGGGGCCCACAGGAGCAGGGAAAACAACCCTTGTAAATCTGCTTATGCGATTTTATGAAATTCAGGGTGGCAGAATCACCATTGATGGTGTGGATATTAAAGAAATGAGCCGCAGCTCATTAAGAACAATGTTTGGAATGGTATTACAGGATACATGGATTTTTAAAGGTAGCATACAAGATAATATTGCATACAGTCGTCTAGATGCTACTTTGGACGATGTGGTTCTTGCAGCAAAAGCAGCTCGTGCTGATCATTTTATTAGGACACTGCCTCAAGGCTATAAAACAATTTTAGAAGCAGATGGCTCTAATGTGTCTCAGGGTCAAAAACAGCTTCTAACTATAGCAAGAGCAATACTTGCGAATCCATCCATTTTGATTCTGGATGAAGCAACGTCCAGTGTGGATACAAGAACTGAAGTGGAAATTCAAAAAGCAATGAACCATCTTATGCAGGGCAGAACTAGTTTTGTAATTGCCCATAGATTATCCACCATTCGTGGTGCGGATTTGATTTTGGTAATGGAAAATGGAACCATTATTGAGCATGGAAAGCATCAGGAACTACTCCATAAGAAAGGGTTTTATGAAAAACTCTATAATAGCCAGTTTGAGAATAAAGCATAGAAGTTTACGAACATGAAGAAGGATAACTTCCCAATTGACGGTGGTTATCCTTCTTTTTTGCTTTTATTATAGGTATTCTAATATCTCATTACAATAAATTTTTTTACAGATAAAATAATAAACTACTTGTGTAAATAGAAATATTAAAGAAACTGTTATGTTAGAATATACAAGGTACTTTCTCATACTAAATGAACCATCTTGATTGAAGATTATTGTATAAGCAAAGGCTAATATAATCCCAAGGATAGGTCCTATAAAAAATAAGGGTTTAAGTTCACTTCCTATTTGATTTCTAATCTCTTCATCTGTAATGCCTATTTTGTACATACTGTTAAACCTCTTTTTGTCACTATCAATATCTGATAATAATTTTAAAAATAACACTATAGCTGTAGAGATAAAAAAGAATAATCCTAAGGAACCCGAGGTAAATAGCAGCAGTTTAGATGACTGTTTATTATAATTATAACTACCAATCTTTGAGGCAACTTCTAGAGGATGGTCTTCTTTACTAAAAGAGAAAGGAAGTTCTTTTGTGTTTTTATTTATTATATTAAGCTCGCTTTTTAACTCATCAACCATAGCTTTTGTATTTTTCCAATTGTTAAAGTTATATAACTGAAATTTACCAAGAACACAGCAATTTTTTTGATTTTTGATGAAATTATAATCACTCTCATTTAAAATAACAATATTAGAATAACAGTAATTACTGCTTTTAAAGAATGTTTTAAAAACATTTTCTTGATTATAAAGTTCATATAACCCACTGTTAAGATCAAGTTTCATATCAAAGCTTCCTATATTTTTTTTATCAGTTTCATCTATTTCGTCAAACTGATAAAGAAATATATATTTACCTTTACTAACACTTAAATTTGTCTTCTCTAGTTTATTTACTTCTTTGTCAGTAATTATGATTTGAGGATTTGTCATTTTATTAGTTCCATAGTAGTATATAAATTCTAGGGTTTTATGGTCTCTTATTTTTTCATTATTTTTAATTACTATTTTTTTTATTTTCTCATCAGAAATTACATTTTTATATTTAATTTCAGCATAAGAAATGTCATAGGTATTTGTATTCACTACATCTATTTCAGCTCTGATACAAAAATTAAGCACAAGGCCTATATAAAATATAACTACTGTAACAAGCATTGAAAGAATAAATATTATTTTTTTAGTTTCTTTAAATTTGCTATTTATATAGGTTATTAATACCAATCTATTATAATAGACTTTTTTGTTTTTTTTACAAAGGTTTATCAAAGTACTGCCCAATTGGGATATTATCATATATATACCTATTGGAACTAATATAGTTGAAACTAACAATGCCTGTCCTTGATTTTTACCCATAAATTCTAAATACAAAAATACAAGCGAACATATAACTATACCCAGCCCTAGGATAGATAGAAGCGGATTAGAAATCTTATTGTTTTGGATTTTTCTGTTTTCTTTTAAAAGTGTAAGTACTTCAAATTTATATGTAGTTATAATTGTTGTTAGCAAGTTAATGGAAAATATAACTAAAAATATAACAATTGAAAATAAAAAGTTCTTAAAATCTATATTATAAGATATTCCTTTAACTTCTAATAACTTTGTCATAACGATAAAGAATAGCCTTGAAAAAATAACTCCAGTTAAAAGTCCGAGCGTCATTGCACCTAAGGCAACTATTATATTTTCATAAATTATAATTTTTCTAATGTCATAAGTATTCATCCCTAGGCTCATAAATACACCAAATTCTTTTTTTCTCCACTTTATAAATGAAGAATGAGAATAACTTATAAAGAATAGACAAAATACTCCTAAGGCTGCATTGGGAATAATTAGCATTTGCAGAACACCTTTTTCTATTTGAGATGTTGTCCATAGTTTTTGGTTGAAAATTAATGTTGAATACATAAAAAACATGGCTATAATGAAGCTATTGCATAAGTAATATACTAAATATTTTTTTATATTACCATTAAAGTTTTTAATTGCTATATCCTTAAATGTCATAGCTGTCACCTCCAAGTACAGCTAATGAGTTAAAAATACTATTTAAGAATTCCTTTCTTGAGCCTTTTTTAATAATTTCTGAGTGTATTTTGCCATCTTTAATAAATATAACCCTGTTGCAAAAGCTTGCAGCAAAAACATCATGGGTTACTACTAATATAGTTGCTTTAAGCTCAATATTCATTTTCTCAAAACATTCCATAATGCTTTTTGAGGACTTTGAATCTAAATTTCCTGTTGGTTCGTCTGCGAAGATTATTGAAGGATTATTAATAAGTGCTCTGCTTACGGCTGCTCGCTGCTGTTGACCTCCTGATAGATTGTAGGGATATTTATTTGCTATATTATATATTTCAAAAAGCTTCATAAGGTCTGCAGCCTTCTTTTCCATCTCATCTGGTGATTTTTTGTCTAAAATCATTGGAAGCATTATATTTTCCTTTAATGTTAAGCTATCTAAAAGATTAAAGTCTTGAAATACGTAACCTATTTCTTTTCTCCTAAATAAAGCTAGTTCTTTTTTGTCCATTCCGCATATTTCTTTATTATTTATTTTTACCTGTCCCGAGGTTGGTTTGTCAATACCACTCAATATATTAAGTAGTGTTGTTTTTCCACTACCGGATGGACCCATTATGCCTACAAATTCTCCAGTATCTATGCTAAAAGATATTCTATTTAATGCATTTGTTGACTCTTCTCCTCTTTCACTTCCATATATTTTTGTTAGATTTTTTGCTCTTAAAATTTCCATAATATCATCTCCCTTTCATTTACAATCTTAAGGTTATTTAACACATACAAAAATTCATTTATGTGAAAATAACCTTACAATTTTGAAAGGTATTTAATTGCAACTACTGTACCTATGTCAACTTTTGATTCTTCTATATATATTTCATGTCCTAGTTTTAATGCTGCTTCTTTAACTATGTATAATCCTATGCCCGTTGAATTTCTTATTTTTCTGCCATTTTCTCCAGTAAAAAAAGGTTCAAATATTCTTTTAGAATCATAAGCTGGTATACCAATACCTTCATCTTTTATAGATAAGAGTATATTATTATCTTTCTTTTTAATATTGAAATATATATTTTTATTTCCAGCTTTTAAAGAACTGTATTTAATAGCATTTGTAATGATTTGTTCTATTATTATTCGATTCCATTTTTTATCTGTTACTATAAAACTGTTTTTTTCTTCACAGTTTAGAATAGGGAATACATCACTATTTATAAATGCATTTCTATTTGTATTAATTATATCTTTTAGCTCATCATATAAATTAATAGTTGTAGGTTCAAAATCATTATTAAAACTATCAAGCTTTATATAATTTAAAACTTGTTCTAAAGAAGTACATAAATTGTCATTCTCACATTCTATGTTTTTTAAGACTAATTCCAATTCTTGACTTTTATATTTATTTCTTTCTGTTATAAGTCCAATAACAGATATGTAATTTTTAAACTTATGGATTGTACCACTTAAAAAATACATTTTATTTTTATAATCACTTAAAAGTTTTTGTTCTTTCTCAGCATACTTTAGGTTAATATATTTAATTGTTTTTGATGCTTCTTTTTGTTCTCTTGTTGATGCCTTCAGCCTATGGTTTTGGTCTTGCTGCATTGCTTCAATATCTTTATTAAACCCATAATATCTAAATAAATCCATGGAAAGCATGACAAAAATAAGAAATATAGTTATTATAAATGGATATGTGATTTCAACACCTTCACCTACAGTAAGTGTATAAAAGGCTGCTAGAAATGCTGAATTGATAACCATAAAGAATATGTATATAAGTCTATCCATAAAAAAGTCTTTAAATATCTTTTTCATCTTCCGACACCTCTTTTAGTACACTATCATCAAAAACATATCCAACACCTCTTTTAGTTTTTATAATATCTTTAATGCCTAGTTCCTTAAATATATTTTTAATTCTGGTTATATTAACTGTTAGTGTATTTTCATCAACAAAGGTATCCTCATCCCAAAGCTCCTGAAAAAGTTCACTTCTTTTAATTACCTTTCCTGGACTTAGTAAGAATTTATTAATAAGCTTAAACTCATTTTTAGTAAGTTCAGTACTTCTGTGTTTAAAATGGATGGTAAAATCTTTTTCATATAAATATAAGGGTAACTCTTTGGATTTGATAGAAGAAGCATATTCACCATAGGTTCTTCTCAAAACAGCTTTAACCTTTGAATATAATATTTCTAGCTTGAATGGCTTGATTACATAGTCATCAGCTCCTAAATCAATAGCTAAAACTTGATCTTTTTCACCACTTCTAGCTGATATTATTATTATTGGGATATTAGATTTACTCCTAATATCCCTGCAAACATAGTAACCATCAAAATAAGGCAAATTTATATCTAATAATATTAATTTAGGTTTTTCTTTGCTTATTTCATCAGATATGTTAATAAAATCTTTTACTATATATACATTGTATCCTTTATCTTCAAAATACCCTTTAACTAATTCACACAATTTAAAATCGTCTTCTACTATACAAATTTTATCCATATTTCCTCCTTATAAATTGCACTGTTTTAAATTTTAAGTTCTTGTTTTTAATATATTAACAGATGATATGGTTGTGTTTGTAATGTTTTCCTCATTTGTAATTTACAACTTAAGTATATCATCTTCTTTTTTGATTATAAATCTTTAAAATATAAAAAGAGAAGAAAGCGTTTATAATAGAAAGAGGTAAAAAATAATATACAGAGAAATTTAAAAATATAATAGAGGAACTTTATAACTTCGAAAAGAGCTTAGCAGAGTTAAGTAGTGAATATGTCATATTAAAATCAACAATAATTGGTTGGATAAAGAAACTGTTTATGAAATGATTGAAAAGGTGGAGAAATAATGAAGGATAAAGCAATTTTATATTTAGTAGAAAACTCATTGTTACATATGGGAATTATTGAGGCAGTACACAGGAATACAGCAGATATATTATATGCTGGAACAGATGGCGTATTGATAAAAGAACAAAAAAGCAATGCGTACATGATATCTGTGAAAAATTTTGAAAAAGGGCAAGAACTGATAAATAGAGTGTCAAAATGCAATCTTATAGTTGCATATCAGAAATATATGGTAGATTATATACTAAATAAGTTCGGGTTAACTGAAAAAATTGAATGTTTTCAAGCAGCATATATGGATAAGGCTAAGCTTTATGTAGGAAAAGAATTAGAAATGAGGCAATTAGATCAGAATCAAATAGGAGTGATATTAGAACATTATGATAAGTTACCTGATGATGAAATCGAAGAACTTTTAAAAAATGGAAACTTATTTGGAGCATATAAGAATGGAACGCTTATAGGTTTTGTTGGAAATCATTTGGAAGGAAGTATAGGATTATTGGAAGTATTTCCTAAGTATAGGCGTTTAGGATATGGTACAATACTTGAAAGTTATATAGTAAACAAAACTCTTGAAAAAGGTTTAGTACCATTTGGGCAGGTTGAAATAGACAATGAAAAATCAATAGCCTTGCAAAATAAACTGGGATTTAGAATATCAGAGGATAGGTTGTATTGGATGTACTAGTGAATTTATATAAGAAAATTATAGAAAATTTAAAAGGTAACTTGTATTTTTAATGAAAAATAATAAGATTGAATTATTGAATATAAAGTTGTATAATAAAGTACATTAAGAGTTAATAAATATTATATTAACAAGTGGAGGAGAAAAACATGTCTATTTTATGGTATTTTTTATTTCCAGTATTATTTTTAAACTATAATATTAAGAAATGTTCTAAGGGGGAACAAATAGCAAGATATTTAATAGGCTTTGTTTATGCATTTCTAGTGTTTTACGTTGGAAACAAGGATCGAAGTATATCTTTTGCATTGGCAAATTTAAAGTGGGTTGCATTATTTCAATTAATATTTAGCTCTGCTGGTATACTAAACAAGAGAAGTCTCAAAGAAGGTAAGAATATAGCAATAAATAAATTTAATGGCGTATTTCTAATTCTTTTAGTAGGCAGTATAATATATTCCTCAATTCCATATATAAATGGAGGAACAAAAAATCTATATACAATGACTAATGTAAAGGAAAGTGATAAGCAATCGCCTAAAATTGATACAGAAAATATTATAATTATATCACCAGAAACAGCTTATTATCAGATGCAGACACTAATAGGTTCTTTGCCAAACCCAAGTCTTTATAAAATAGGACAGGTTACTCTTACAAAAACAGAAAAGGGTGCATACTATGTAGCTCCTATAGATATAGAAGGCAATTTAAAAGCCTTTCTAAATAAAGAATTACCTGGTGTTGTTTATGTTTCTGCTGAAAGATTAGAAGATGCAAAGATAATAAAGGTTCCTTATAAGTATGGAGAATCTTTAGTATTAAACCATAATATATATAGAAAACTTAGAGAATATGCACCAGATAAAATATTATTAAATGCTAATGTGGAGCTAGATAACAATTTAAATCCATATTACGTAGGCAGCTATGGTCATTATAAGTATGGAAGAAATGGAATTGTTGTGGATGGGGTTCTTCTTTACGATGCTAAGAATGAAAAGATAGAAACTTTTTCAAAGGACAAGGTTCCTGCTTGGGTTGATCAAATTTATACTTCACGGGTAGCAGAAGTCTATAACGATTATTTTGGAAAGTATCAAAACGGTTTAATTAATTCTAAAATAGGTCAAAAGGGTGTTCATATACCAACTGAATGGTCTCCTAGTGTTAAACTAAAAGGATTGGAAGTGGAGTCAAATCAAGTAGTTGGTGTCGTTGGCAATAACGGAAGTTTTTATTTCTTTACAGACCATACTAATACATCCAGTACATCTACTACCATGACAGGATATACATTAATGAACACAAGAAATGGTGAGATGACTTATTATAAAACACCAGGTTTTCTAAATGGAGAAGGTGCAATGAATTCTATTGAGAAACTTTTAGGTGCTAATAAATCAAATTGGGCCACATCACAACCAATATTATATAATCTTTATGGAATAGATACATGGATTATACCTATAATTAATAAAACCGATGGTTCCTTTGTAAAGATTGGTCTTGTTACAGCTCAAAGTAAGTACGCAGTACTGGCAGACAACAAGGTAGACTTACTTGAAGCTTTTAAAAATGCTATTGTAGATGGGACAATAAATCAAAATTCTGATACAAAAGTAAAAAATGATGCTCAATTAAAAAAGGTACAAAAGGAAGGCAAGATATTGAGGATTAATCAAGTTGTAGAAAACGGGAAAACAGTATTTTACTTAAAAATAGATAGTGAACCAAATAATATTTTTATGATAGATAAAAATATTAATACAGATATAGTGCTGGCCAGAGATGGAGATAGTATAAAACTTGAATACGTGAGCATTGAGGATCAAAAAATTATTCCAGTAACAGGACTTACATTAAAACTTCAGTAATAATTAGGCAAGCTATATGCCAGCTTCTAGCTATGGAATCAGATCCAATAGTAAGAGGCTGGCATATAAGCTTGTTATTAATTTACGTTAATATTTAGATTGAATTTAGTTAAATATTGATGTTCTATTTAGGATGTTTAGCGATTTTGTGAAATTTGCTAGACATCTTTTTTGGTATAAAGGCACGTAAAACGTTGTATATTTTTACACCGCATTAAAATATTAAGAAAATGATTTAAGGTTAGGTGATAATATAGTTGAAGATAAGTTTAATGAAAGTATTTTATGAAGAGCATAAAAAAGCTACTATGTGGAAAAAATTTAGAAAAGGAACAGATTAAGACAGAAGGTGAGATGAATTAAATGAGTAGTATTTCGCAAAGAATTGAAAGATTGCCTGTCACACCCATGCTCTGGAAAGTATTGTTTTTAACAGGTATAGGTTGGTTGTTTGATGCCATGGATCAAGGCATGGTAGCTGGTGTAATGGCTGCAATCGGAAAAGAATGGAAACTCACTCCCGCTGATTTAGGCTTATTGGGAAGTGCTTCGGGAGTGGGAATGGCTATTGGTGCCGCTGTTGCTGGAATGGCCTCCGATAGATGGGGGAGAAGATCAGTTATTACGTTTACTCTTGTGCTATATGGATTAGCCAGTGCTATGTCAGGGATCGCACCTAACTTTACACTACTATTAGTGCTCCGATTTTTAACAGGATTGGGATTGGGTGGCGAGTTACCAGCAGCATCTACTTTAGTTAGTGAATTTTCACCTGCTAAAGTTCGTGGACGGATGGTTGTTTTGCTAGAGAGCTTCTGGGCATGGGGATGGATTGCTGCTGCTTTAATTGCTTACCTTTTGATTCCAGTTTATGGTTGGCGTATTGGATTCTTCTTGGGAGGAATACCAGCACTGTATGCAGCATATCTAAGAAGGAGTATTCCAGAATCACCCTTATATTTGGAACAAAAAGGCCATTTTCAAGAAGCTAATGAAATTGTAAGTATAATGGAAAAACAGGCTGGAGTAGTTAGTAATAAAGCAACTGTAGCCAATAAGGTTAAAAATGAGAAGAAGAATAACGTCACACTTTTGGAGTTATGGTCCAAAGGTTATATTAGGCGTACCCTGGTGCTATGGATTCTATGGTTAGGTATTAATTTTGGTTATTACGGATTTGTTTTATGGATACCAACTCTCCTTGTGGGCAAAGGATTTAGTTTAGTAAGAGGTTTTGAATTCACGTTAATTATGAGCATTGCTCAGTTACCAGGGTATTACAGTTCAGCCTATTTAATAGAAAGGATTGGTCGTAAATTTGTTTTAGTAACATATCTATCAGGTACTGCTTTGTCATCATACTTGTTTAGTCAAGCAGCATCTGTAACTAATGTACTTGTTTTTGGATGCTTACTGTACTTTTTCAGCTTGGGAGCTTGGGGTGCAGTTTATGCTTATACGCCGGAAGTTTATCCTACAAGAGTTAGGGGCAGCGGAGTGGGTTGGGCAGCTGCAGTTGGCCGCATTGGTTCCATAGCTGCTCCTTATATAGTTGGATTGGTGTATCAGAGTAAAGGTAAGCAGGCTGGCTTTACATATGTGTTTACTATGATAACTATAGTATTTGCAGTGGTAGCAGTGGTAATTGCTCTAGCAGGTGTTGAAACTAAAGGTAGGACTCTTAATGAAATCAATGAATCTAAACCATAAATTCCAACTTAATATAAGCAAGATTCGAAGCATTTTTTAGAGGACAATTGATAGAGGACAGTAAAGGTAAGTTTTCTTTCTTCACTGTCCTCTGTACTCTCAAAAAAAGTTGTTTCGCAATTTTTTAAAACTCGGAAAATTGAGTGTATAATAAATTAACAGGAGAAGACAATAAAAAGAGCTTCATTATATTTATATACAAAGTAAATAATTAAAAATATTATAAAATAACTACTATTTTTGTTTTATGTAAAGAGCTAGAATGCAGAAAGATAGGAGGGAAAAGAACGTATGATAACAGAAAGAAAAGTAGTAACACAAACAGGTTGGAATTTAGACAATAGTTATACAAATCTTCCAAAATCGTTTTTTACTATCCAAAATCCAACTCCCGTAGCTTCACCGAAGTTGATTATTCTCAATCATCCACTTGTAAAATCTTTGGGGCTGAACTTTCAGTCACTACAAAGTAGTTATGGAATAAACACATTTGCTGGAAACCAGATTCCTCAAAGCGCTTTGCCTATTGCCCAAGCTTATGCAGGACATCAATTTGGTCATTTTACCATGCTGGGAGACGGTCGCGCTTTGCTGCTTGGGGAACAGATTACTCCAAAAGGACAGCGATTTGATATTCAGCTTAAGGGTTCAGGTAGAACACCCTATTCCCGTGGAGGCGATGGTAGAGCAGCACTCGGACCTATGCTGAGGGAATACATTATAAGTGAAGCAATGTATGGACTTAATATTCCTACTACCCGCAGCTTAGCAGTGGTTGCAACTGGTGAATCAGTAATTCGTGAAGATAAGCAACCTGGTGCAATTCTTACGCGTGTAGCTGCCAGTCATTTGCGTGTGGGTACTTTTCAATATGTTTCAAATTGGTGTATTATAGAAGAGCTTCGAGCTTTAGCTGATTATACATTAAGAAGACATTTTAGAGAGATTGGTGATGAGAAGGATAGATATCTTCTAATGCTTAAGGAAATAGTTAAGCGCCAAGCTGAGCTTATTGCTAAATGGCAGCTAGTTGGGTTTATTCACGGAGTTATGAATACGGATAATATGACCATTAGTGGGGAAACCATTGATTATGGACCTTGTGCTTTTATGGATACTTATGATCCAGCAACAGTATTTAGTTCCATTGACGTTTATGGCCGTTATGCCTATGGAAATCAACCCAATATTGCTGTATGGAATCTAAGTAGATTGGCTGAAACTTTATTACCTTTGCTGGATGATAATAAAGAACTAGCTGTGAAGCTGGCACAGGATGCTGTTTCGGGTTTTACTGATATATATCATAACAGTTGGCTAACAGGCATGAGAGAAAAACTTGGAATCTTTAATGAAGAACTGCAGGATGAATCTCTTATTGAAGATATCCTAAGCATGATGAAGAAGTATGGTGCAGATTATACCAATACCTTCCGTGCATTAACTCTTGATACAGGTGCGGATATGATGTTGTTTGATACCACAGAATTTGCTAAGTGGAAAGAGATGTGGCAGGCAAGACTTAATAGGCAGCAAGAGAAAAAAGATGAGTCTCACAAGTTAATGAAAAGCAGCAATCCAGCTATAATTCCAAGGAATCACCGAGTGGAAGAAGCATTAGAAGCTGCAGTGAAATATGAAGACTACAGTGTAATGGAAAAGCTTCTTGATGTTCTTTCAAACCCATTTGAATATTCTTTAAAACAGGATGAATATGCTAAGCTGCCTGAGAAATCAGCCTGTGCTTATAGGACTTTTTGTGGCACTTGATGTAAAAATTTTAGGTTAGCTAACTGATATTAACAGAAAAGTAAAAATAACTTTTATATAGAAAAGGGCTCAAGTAGTAGCCCTTTTTTTAGCGCTAGCAAGAAATTATTATTAATAATAATTTAAGATTACTTGCAGCGTTAAAGTATTTATATGCTAAGTGTATATAATAAAAAATTAATGATATTACATTGGAACAGAATTTTTAAAAAAATAAATATTGAATTTTTAATCATTTAAATGTATAATTATACATAAATTAATCAATAATCGTGGCAAAGGCAGTTGCTACTTTTTTTATTTTAAAAATATGAATTGGGGGTAGATCGATGGAAAATATGACATTTGTAGTTAGAAGAGCTACTATTGAGGACGTACCTCAAATAAAAGAGATATCTAAGGAAGCTTTTAGATTATATTCAGAAAGAGTAGGAATAACAGAGCTTGTTAGTCCTCTTAATGAAACCTATGAAGATTTGGAAAAGGAAGTAAAAACTAAAGTTATGCTTGTAGGACTTCTAAATGGAGCGCTTGTTGGAAGTGTGAGAGTTGAAGTAAAGTCAGATAATACTGCTTATCTAAATAGGTTTGCTGTCAGAGAAGACTTTCAAAATAAGGGTATAGGAAAAATATTAATGAATGCAGTTGATAATGAAATGAGACAAGCAGGAGTTATAAATTTATATCTGCATACAGCGTCTAGAATGTTATCACTTGTTAGATTTTATTATGGTAGAGGATTCTATATTGAGTCTACCAATAAAGATAGAGGATATATTAGAGCATTATTATGCAAGGAATACAGTAATGAAGCTGTTAAAGAAACAACAAATGATGGATATGAGCATATTGCTATAGGTTAAAATGATGAATTATTTTATTATTTTAGAATAAAAGGTTTATGATTAATTCACAAGTTGTACACGTGCTATTATCTTGTGGATTTTATTTTAGTTTTACAGGCTAGTATAAAGATTTGATTAGTTAAATAGATCAGACAAAACAGGAAATAACAAAAACATTAGTTGAAATTCAAAAAAGTCAAAATCAATTAATGATGTGGCAAATGAAAGTAATGATAATATGAATGGTTTAGCTAAATCAGTAGAAAATGTTGAGGTAACCTTCAAACAATTTGGACAAAAACTTAATACCTTAGGTACAAATGTTAATAAAGTAAATAACATAATAAATTTAATAGATAGTATTGCAGAACAAACAAATTTATTAGCTTTAAATGCAGCAATTGAAGCAGCAAGAGCAGGGGAATCAGGCAAAGGCTTTGCAGTAGTTGCTGATGAAATAAGATCCCTTGCTGAACAAAGCAAGAATTCTTCTGATGAAATTACTCAATTGCTAGGAAACATATCCAGTGATACGAAAATTATTTTAAGCAGCAGCAGTGATATGAATAATGATATGACGGATGAGGTAAATAAATTCAAATTGTAATATGGAAGGTAGCCACTCAAATAAAGTTTTAAAAATAAACAAGAAAAAGAACTTTGCACTTTAGTACGTAAATGCATGTTGTAACCATTTACCTTTAAGGGAATAGTATGTACTACAATATAGAATATTACTAGTTACTAAAGGGGAGGCATTGGTAATGACAGACAAAGATAGAAGATCTGAAAAAGAGTTAGAATTAATTAAGGACAAACTTCATTCTCTAGATGATAAAATAGATTCTGTAAGTGAGACATTATATGCCTTAATTTCTATTACACTTGATCCTCCACCTAACATTGAACCTACTTTTAATACAGAAGTTACTAATAAGGAAGAATCTGAAAAGGATACTGTAGATGCTTCTGCTGTTGATACAGATGCTATAAGACCATGCAAATTTAAATATATTTATATATGGTCAGGGAGTGGGCAATCATTTTGGGCATGGTTAAATTATGTTGGAAGAAGAAGTGCTTCTGGATTTAGGTGGTATCAAAATAGATGGGTTTATTTTGGAATTGACTTAAGACAAATTGATTCTTTTATATGTTATTAATACTGTAAGTCACATTAAGAAATAACAAGTTAGTGTTTTAGTTATCATGTTCACCTAATAGTATAATATGAGGTGAACATGATGTTTTATTTTAAAGAATTTTAATATTCGAGAAATTAGCATAAACATTCCATAATGTAATTATTGAAAAAGTATAATTTATGGACTATTTTACAAGAATATTTTATCTCATGGCTACCATCTGTAAAGTTCCATTACAAATAGTAAAAGCGATTCACAAAAAATCATAGATTTTGGCTCTATAATTTTCTTTAGTAGGAGTATAAATTGATATTAAGATGATACAAAAATACAATATTTACCAGGGAATAATCGGTATATTTCAAGAGCAAATTACCCAAACATATACTAAATAAAAGCATTATGTTTGGGTAGTTTTAGAAATGCTATATTGTGAGATAAGTTATCTTTTTACTACATTAAAATTATTTTCTATAAGCAGCCAATTTTGTGGGAAGGAAAGACCTAATTTCCAGTAGCTTATTCCTCGCAAACCTAATTCCTTTATAAGATTAAATTTTGATTGAATTGATCTTGCGTCTTCAAACCATACCTCATGCTGTTTTCCAGCATTATCTGTATAGTTGAAGTAAGGTGCTTGAGCTTTGTAATCATATCTAATCGGTACATTGTTTTTTGCAGCGAGTTCAATAGCCTGCTGAGGACTAACAGCCTTTGCATATTGTCCTCCAGGTACAAATGGTAGTGTCCAATCATATCCGTATAAATTTTGTCCCATCATAATTTTAGAAGCAGGTATTTCAGTTAAAGCATATTCTAGTACTTTTCTAACAGGGCCTATTGGTGATACAGCCATTGGTGGGCCACCACTGTATCCCCATTCATAAGTCATTATTACAACAAAATCTGAAATTTGTCCATGAGCCTTATAATCATGAGCTTCATACCAAGCACCTACTTGAGTAGCACTGGTTTTTGGAGCAAGGGCTGTTGACATTAATAAACCTTCTGAAGATAATCTTGTTTTTGCCTTCCTTAAAAATCTGTTATAACTTTCTCGTAGTTCAGGAGGTAAAAACTCCATATCAAAATGTATATCTTTAAAATTATATTGTTTTGCAGTTGCAACGATGTTATTAAGCAAGTTATTTTGCACCTCTGTATTTGTCAAAATGATTCTTCCCAGTTCTGCACTGAATTTTCCTTCCTCAAGGTTAGTAACTACCATTATCAAGCTTGCATTATTTGCGCGTGCTATGGCTTGAAAATTATTTAGAGGAGGTGCATCTAAGGTTCCATTTCTCTTAATGCGGAAACTAAATGGTGCTAAGTATGTCAAAAATGGTGCTGCACTTCGAGCTGATTGTTCTAATTCAGGATCAACTTTTCCACCTATTGGTTCAACATATGCATTTATTTCTGCTTTTCTCTTAGGGCGTGGCGGAATATACAATTTGAATCCAACTTGCAGTGTTTTATTAGGTGAAATCCTATTAATTTGTGCAAGTCTTTGGTAATTTATCCCGAATCTACGTGAAATGGTGTAGAGGTTATCTCCAGGTTGAACCCAGTAATAACTTCCCACAATAGGTATTACTAATGTCTGTCCTACAACTAATTGATTAGGATTTGGTACTTCATTGGTGCTTACAATTGATGAAACTGTAGAATTGTATAATCGAGCAATATCAAATATAGATTGTCCTGCTTGAACAACGTGGATTTGCATAGCATACTTTCTCCTTATAAAACTTATACAATATTATTATATGGCTTAGAAAAGAGAAGTGTACTAATAAAAAGAACTAACATAAAATTATTAAACCATTTATTTGTAAAATGAATTTGAATTAACAATTAATTATGAAAATCATTTATCCGATCGCTATCATTGCTAACACTCCCAGCTTTTTCAAAGTGGGGGATAAGCACTGCTACGCGCCTGGATAAGTTCTTCTAAGATTCAGATTACAATCGGTATTCCTTATAAGCAAACTCCACCTGAACCTAAGAATCACTTGATAGTGTTAAAACGAAGATTGAGATTCTAACATAGGTGGTTCATAAACTTCTGCAACTGACTTCATGATAAAAATGAAGCAGGAAATAAAGAATATTATTGTTACAATGAGAAGTACATATTGGTAAGCAAATTTGCCTAGTATAAACCCATAAATTAATGATCCAAAGGGAACAGCTCCTTGACAGAATACGCCGAGTATGGCAAAGAATCTTGCTCTCATTTCATTTGGAACCATTTTTTGAAGATTCACATTTATAGGGGTGTTTATTCCTGAATTGAACAATCCACATAATAATATTACTGCTGCTAAAACTATAAATAGTTTTAAATCGTGACCGCCAAGATAATTTATGAAATTTGGATATACTGAAAATGTAAGTACAAAAAGCATAACTGATTGAAGTAAAATTGCAAGTTTTATTACTATTTTTGTACTAAACTTGTTTAAATAAGCACCTATTGCTATATTTCCGAGAAGTATACCAACAGTAAAACATGAAATCAAATAGCCATACTGCTGTGAATTAAAACCTACACAGTTTTTTAATACGTAAGGAAATACTATATCAAAGAATGGTGCAACAAGGAAATTAATTAGTAAGCAGAACAAGGATAACTGAGTTAAAGCTTTGTTTTTCCTTATAAAGCTAAGTACACTGGCATTTTCTGTGAAAAATGATTTTAAGGTTATTTTTTCTTTCTTGCCATTTACATTTTTATAAATTATAAGAAAGGAAAAAACTGCTGATATTATAAAAGATAAGCCATTTAAATAAAATACTGCTTTAATTCCTAAAAGCCCATATATTATGCCTCCAAGAGAAGGACCTATAATCATGGAAATTGCATCACTGCCGCCTCTAAGAGACATGGACTTCATAAGTTCTTCTTCTTTTATGAGTTCTGGAAGAATTGCTGTGGACGATGCTGAAAAAATGCTATCCATAATAGAAATAAATATCTGCATTGAAAATAGTATATAAATATTTAAACTGTTACCTAAGGCTAAAAACCCTAAAGCCAGTATTAAAATTCCTCTTCCAATATCAGTTACTACCATGATGCTTTTTCTATTCTTTCTATCACCTAAAATGCCTGCAAAGGGCAGTGTAATTACATTAGGTAATAGATTAAGAGCAGAAAATATTCCCATCATAATTGCAGAATGAGTTATATCCAATATATAAAGCGGTATTGCTATTTGCTGTATTCCAGTCCCAATATAGGATATAAATCTTCCTAACATATAAAATGATAAATTTCTTTTAAGTTTCATTTTGTCTCCTTATATTAAAATTGATTATTCACTATTATTTATAAGGTTATAGTAACATGACTTCCATCTTTTGAGTGCACATCAACAATTTTTAAACCTCTGTATTCTTTTAAGACATCAATACAACCTGAAAGCTCATTCCAGTTAATTATATTTACATATTTTTTATCTTTTTCAGGTATGTGTTTTTGAATAAAAGGGGTATTTACAATTGAAATTCCAAATTTTAAAAGTACATTAGGTAAAGGTATTGTAAATCCCACTTTACCTGATTTAACATATATTTTCATAAAAATTCCTCACTATTCTATACTAACTTCTACTAAATCACCATTTGCACTTTTCACATCTACTATTTTTCCTGAAAGATTATTGTCTATTGCATCAGAAATAAGGTTTAAATCTAAATGTTCCATTCCTTTAATATTATCAGTTATTGGTATTTTACCTATGGTTTTAAGCATAGTTTTTATAAATTTAACTGGAAGATTCACATTTACATCGTCTCCATCATGAGAAGTAACCTTTATTTTAAGCATTTTATTTATAATGTCTGTATCATTTGAAGTGTTTTGTAAAGGTTCAATAGATGTACTCTTTGTGCTAAGTGCTTCAATAAGTTGTTCTGCTTTTTCAGAAGTTATTTTACCTTCTTCTACCATTTTTAATATTTTTGACATTTCTTCATTCATTTTAAACTCTCCTTTTATAATCTTTAAATTTCTTTAACATATCATTCATTTAACATTTTAATGGCTTGGTCTGGAGTTATTTCTCCTTTGTCCAGCATATCCACTATTTTTTTCTTATCTACAGAAGGTTCCTTTGCTACCTTATAGCCAAGGGAAGTTATAACTTCATCTAATTTTGCTCTTACTGTGGGATAAGATATGCCAAGTTCCTTTTCAACATCCTTTATATTTCCTCTATTTTTTAAAAACACCTCTATAAATTTTAATTGTTCGCCTGAGAGGTATTCAAATTTTGACATTTCAAAATCATTTTCAATTACAGTGCTGCATTTAGAGCATTTTAATTTTGAAATGAAAAGTTTAGAAGAACAAACAGGACATTTACTAATAACTTTATATGCCAAATTACCACTTCCTTTCCTGTGTTTATAATATATCACTTTAAATTAAATAAATCAATACTAAAATTAAATATTTTAATGTTGGTTTATATATATATTAATATTATTAAGTTTCAAATTGATATTTTAAATATTTGAATTAATATATTTAAGTTTCAAGTTAATATTTTAAAGTTTGAGTTTTAAATTTTATGTTGACACAGTAAAAAAATAGCAATATATTATAAGTGTACTAATTGGATTAATACACTTAATACACAGAGAACTAAGGAGGGGAATTTTTGATTAATATAGATAATAAAAGTAGTACTCCTATATACCAGCAAATTGTAGATGAAATTAAAGAAGAAATATTAAAAGGAATACTTCAGGGTGGAGATAAACTTCCGTCTGTTAGGGAAATGTCTTCAATAATTATGGCAAATCCTAATACTGTAAGTAGAGCTTACAGTGAACTTGAGAGGCAAAAGGTGATAGAAATAATAAGGGGAAAAGGTACTTATGTAACATCTGAATACAAGCCTGCTATTGAGGAGGAAAGAATGGAAAACTTAAAAGACAATATAAAGAAAATAATAGTTGAAGGCAAGTACATGGGACTTTCAAAAGAAAAAATGATAGAGATGATAAATAAGGTTTATGACAGCATTAGTAGCGAAAGTTTTGATAAAAACTATTCAAAAAAGTAGGGGTGAAATTTATGATTAGAATAAAAAGTTTGAGCAAGAAACTTGGGAAAAAAGAAGTTCTTAAAAATGTAAACATACAAGTAGCAAAGGGTACTATTTTTGGACTTATTGGACCTAATGGAGCTGGAAAGACAACACTTATAAAATGTCTTACAGGTATATATAAAGCAGATTCAGGAAAAGTGAATTTATTTGATCAGGAGGTCTTTAACAATCCAGAGGTAAAAAAGCATATTGGATATGTTGCTGATCAAAATGATTTTTTTAGCTATTTTAATATAAAAAGTCTAATAAAATTTTATTCTATGACCTATGAAACTTTTGATATGGAAAGATTTAATGATTTAAATAAAACATTAAAAATTCCAACGGATACTTTAGTTAGAAAGCTATCTAAGGGCATGAAAATGAAATTAGCTTTAATGCTCAGTTTAAGTATAAGGCCAGAGGTACTTGTGCTTGATGAGCCAACAGGAGGACTTGATCCAATTGCAAAAAAGCAGTTTATAAATATAATACTGGATGAAGTGTCAGATAGGGAAACCACTGTGGTTATATCTTCTCACAATTTAAACAACCTTGAAAGAATGTGTGACAGCGTTGGTATTTTGTCTGAAGGAGAAATAAAGTACATGAATTCTGTTGATGAGATGAAAAAGACTATAAGAAAAGTACAAACTGTATTTAAGGAAAAAGTTCCACAAGATATTGAAAAGTGGGAAGGCGTAATGAAGGTTGAAAAGGTAGGAAGAGTATATAACATAATAACCAATAAGTATGATGAAGCTTTTATAAAGAGACTTGATGACAGTGGTATTTCATTTAAAGAAGAAATAGGTATGAGCCTTGAGGATATTTTTATATATTCTGTTGGAGGTGGACTTGAATATGAAGAAATACTTAAATAAAGCACTTATTTATAAGGAATGGAAGGGAATATATTGGATTTTAATTCCTCTTATTTTGTTTAGTTCAAAGGCTTTTACGATTTATTGTTTTCTTCAAAGTGGAAAAATTCAGCATAGAACGATGTCTGTAACAGCAGCCTATAGAATATTTTTTCAAATGGATTGCTTAAATTATATAACTATAATTCTTGTTATTTTAATGGCATATGTAATGATGAATGATGATAGAAAGTACAGCGTAAGAGATTTAATAAATTACATGCCATTTAATATAGAACAAAGAATGGTTTCAAAGATAGCAGTAGGAGAATTTATAATATTTTTATCATGTCTTATAGGATTTATAATAAATACTATTATGTATGAAGGTAATATTAATTATTCAGGTAAGGAACTAAGATTTGAATATATTACATTTTATTTAGTTATAAGTTTTCTTGTATACACCATAGTATATATTTTATTTGTATACATACAATTCCTTTGTAAAAATGGAATTTTTGCTGTTATTTTAGCAGCTGCAATTTTGAATTTACCAATTTTTATGGAAGAGTTATTATATTATTTTCTTCATTTAAAGTTTTATAAATTTACTTATCAACTTTATTCTCTAACAATCATGCATTACTTAAGCTTGCCATTGAACTCCAAGATTGTGAATAATAAGGAGTATATTACGGGATATAAATTTGTACCATCAATTATAAAACTAACTATAATTTTAGCGGCTATATCTATATTACTTATTTTGTTTATAAAAAGAGCAAGGGTTGATGAAGGTATTATGGTTAAAATATCTTCTAAAAAAGAGAAAGCCTTTAAAGTGTTTTCTTCTATAAGTATAGGAATACTTGCTGCAAAAGGTTTATCAAGATTTCTGCATACGCAAAAGCCACTATCAATTTATATTATTTTGTTAAATATAATTTTTATTATGGTAGTTTACTTTGCATATTCTGAGATAAATAAAATGATTAAATTAAGTAAATATGACAGGGGTGAATAAATTGAAGAAGCTTTTATGGAAAGAATGGATATATGGAAAGTGGCTGATGGTTCTTGTCACATTTATTCTTTTGGTTTCAAATACCCAAATGTTTGCTGAATATATAGATAATTTAACATATCCGGGAAGAAACAACTATGGGTATATTGATTTCAGTTTTGTAAATTATTTTTCAGTCAGCTGGTTTTACGCATGTATAAGTATAATATTAATTATTTTCATAACATTTGTTATTGGATTTCAGGAAAACTTGAATAATCAGCAGGAATTAATCAGCACAATGCCATACAGTAGAAAGGAAATAATAATAAGCAAGTGGCTTGTAACAGTTATATGTTTTATGATACCTCTTATTATAAATTTTATAGTATTAAATATAATGTATTTTTTAAATTATAATAAGATGAGTATTTATAACAATTATGCTGAGTTTTTAATGTGGATGATTTTGAGCATATTTACGTATATATTTGTTATAACATTTGTGGTGTTTGTGGATTTGTTTTTTGGAAACAAGATAGTAGGAGCATTTTTTAATGGACTTGTACTACTTATGTGGGCTGTTGGGAAAGAACTTGTGGCAGAATTTTTAAGCATTTATTATATTAATATTGGATTTCGTGGGTCAAAGGATGAAATTTATCTTTTACCATATTACAATGTTTTTCATGGATACAACTCTATATACAAAATATTAATATTAATTTTATTTACTATTTTGTTTTTTAAATTAATGATAAAGATTCATGATTTAGAGCCTATTGAAAGTGTTGGAAACATAAGTATATATCCTAAAGTCTCTAGCGTATTTAGAATATTTGTTTCAGTTACATTTACACTTGTGGTAATTGATACAGTTAGTGAATCATTTCTAGGTAAAAACAATAGTATAGTTATTACAATATTTACAATTGCATGCTTCATAGTTCTATACTTAGTCATTGGAAAATTTGTAAAATGTGTAGATGGTGAAGCATAGAAAAAGTAATTTTTTAAATTGGAGAAATGAAAAAAAGATATTGAAATATAACTATATAAATCAGTAAAACATTAATTAAATACATTTGTAAATAAAGTAACATATGAATTTAGTCGGTTTACTAAAACAGTCCAAGCATTTGATCCAGTGCCTACAAGCAAAATTTCTGATTGACCTACAAAGTAGTTTACCTACATTGATTCAAATAAAGAAACTGGAATACTAACTACTTCTTGTGGTTTAATATTTTTGTTTTCCTGTTACAATTAAAGTAATGAATATATTAATTTAGGGGGAAACAACAATGAAAAAAGTTATAACCATAATTTTATCTATGATATTATTTTTAATAATAAGTATATCTTTATATGTATACTACAATAGTGCTATTACATTCAGTAGTGGCAAATTACCTACTTTTAGTAAAAGTATATCTGCAAGCACAGAACTAACTCCTACTGAAATGAAGTCGGACTTAGATTATTTAATTAAAACTTTAAAGGATGCTCAGTTTAAAAGTTCCAGTGGTCTTTCAGAAGAACAACAAACTTTGATAAAAGGCTCTTATGAAAAAATTAAAAATCCCACGAAAGTTGAAGATTTCTATTTTATTGCTAATGAGATATGTTGCTCTTTTAAAGATGCACATACTAGCATTTACATTACAGAAACGAAAAAAGATAAGTGTATTAATTTACCTCTTATATGGCTTAATGATGGATTGTATTTAAATGGAGATGAAAATAACTTAAAAAGAGGGGACAAGATTATATCCATTGGTGATAAAAATACAGATGCTTTGTTAGATGAATTTAAGAAAATTACTCCTGCTGAAAATGATCAATGGGTAAAAGTTATGGCTTCTAGAAACATTAAAGGGGAAACTTATTTAAAACATTTAGGAGTTATAAAAAACAATTGTGTAGAAGTAAAAGTAAATCGCAGCGGACAAATTTTAAGTTCTAATATTCCATTAGTAGAAGTTAAAGAAAATTCTATATTAAAGAAGGATTCAAAAAATCCTTACTACACAATATTAAAAGATTCTTCACTAGGAATCTTTACTTTAAATACCTGTACAGCAGATTCTAATTATACAAATAAACTTGAAGAATTTTTTAAAGATGTAAAAGAAAATAACATAAAAAATATTGCAGTAGATTTAAGAAATAATACTGGAGGAGATTCTCAGGTTATAGAAGAATTTATGTCCTACTTAAATATAGATAAATATAAAACTTTTAGTTCTAGTATACGGTTTTCTAAAGAAGCTCATGAACAGAGAGGTTATTTAAGACAATCAGGGTACATTAATTATAAGGCAGGCATACAAAAAAATTCTAAAGTAAAAGATGATAGTCTAATATTTAAAGGTAACACCTATATTTTAACTTCACCCATTACATTTAGTTCTGCTAATATGTTTGCTGTTATGTTTAAAGATAATTCTTTAGGAAAAATAATTGGAGAACCTACTGGTAATGCACCATCAGCTTATGGTGATATACTTCAATTTCAAATGCCTAATTCGAAATTTTGTTTTACTGTATCTCATAAGAAATTTTTAAGACCTGATACTAATGCAAAAGATGTAAATAGTCTTTCTCCAGATATTTTAGTATATACTACAATGAATGATATTACTAATAATAGGGATGCTCAAATTGAAAAATTAAAGGAAATTGTCAAGAAGTAACTTATATAAACTCATAAACCTTAGAATAAAAACATTCAACTATTTCTATTAACTGAACTTCTATGGAAATTTTAATCGCTTTCATATACTAAATATGCAATTTTTATTAATAACTTTACTCAACTTTCGTAGCTTCCATAATAATTATTTTTCATTTATATATTTTAATTTAGTTATTCTAATCACAACTTAAGGCGTAGCCTGTAAGTAGTAGGTTTATTTCCAGTTTTAAATCTATGTGTTATATAGTGTTTTGTTTGATTCTTTTCAATTTTCACAATTATATTATACTAAAATAAATATTTTTTGAGTTATATTTCTATCCTGAAGGCTTCCGCCTGAATTTTTAAGAGCTAAATTATAAAATTATCAATATTAATATGTACAACTGAAGTTACTAGTTTTGATTTTAAATTTTAAGTAGGGATATAGGATAAGCGTTTACTCACATTAGCTAAATTGTTTTCTTATTAGTCTTAGCGAGAAGTTAAGGAAAGCCTTAGAACTTTAGCCTTGTTTGAGGGAACCGAGTTTGGCAAAGTTCTTAGGTTTTCATTAACTTTGAGCTTTAGACTAATTGAAAACATTTAGCAGTGAGTAAACGCTTATCCTATATCACGTAGTAAAAGTTAAAATCAAAACTTTTACTGCACTTTGCTTCGCATTATTTTTAAACTGCTAAAGTTGAGTTAATCATTAATTAGTTGCCCTTCACAAACCTTGTCTGGGTCCATACCCATTCTAAAATTAATATTTAAAGCATTAATTTTATGGACATCCTCTTTGCTTAATTCAAAATCAAATATATCTGAATTTTCCTTTATTCTTGCTGGAGTGGTTGATTTAGGGATAGTAACAACCCCAATTTGTAAGTCCCATCTTAATACAATTTGAGAAATTGTTTTCTTATACTTTACTGAAAGCTCCTGTAAAAGTGGAATTTCAAAAACTTTACCGCGCATTAATGGAGACCAAGCTTCTAATTGGATATTATGTTTTTGGCAGAATTCTTTTAGATCATTTTGAACAAGCTGTGGATGAAATTCTATCTGGTTTACCATTGGTACTATTTCAGCACCTTCAATTAAAGTTTCAAGTTGTTTAATTGTAAAATTACTTACACCTATAGCTTTAACATGTCCTTCTTTATAAAGTTTTTCTAAAGCTCTCCAAGTTTCTTTACTTAAGGGTTGAGGCCAGTGGATTAAATATAAATCAAGATAATTTGTTTCAAGATTTTTAATAGTAGTTTTAAAAGCATTGAGAGTATTTTCATAACCTTGGTCCAGGTTCCAAAGTTTGCTTACTAAAAATATTTCTTCTCTTGGAACTCCACTTTCTTTTATTGCAATTCCTACTCCCTCTTCAGTATTATAAAAGGAAGCTGTATCTATATGTCTATATCCAATTTTCAATGCTTCTTTAACTACTTCAACAATACTATTTTTATCATCAGCCTTATAAGTACCAAAACCAAGCCAGGGCATTCTTACTCCGTTGTTTAAAACTGTATAACTTCTAATATTTTTCATTTTAATCATCCTTTCAAATTTGATAACCTAAATTAACTATATTATAATATATAAATGGTAAAATTAACTTACTATTTGATACTTTTTTTGAGTTTATATATTTTAAATAGAATAAAAAGAGAGGTGATTTGTATCATATGAAAATTTCATGAGGTTCCTATAAATGAAAGTGTGGAAAAACTTTTTCTCATTTAGAAGACATAATTTAACTTGACGCTAATTTAGTTCAATGTTATAATTTCAATGTAATTATATAACGAATCTTAGAGTGTGAAGGTCACACGAAGGGGTACACCACCATGGGTGTAGTTCTTCGTGTGACCTTTTTGCTTGATGTAAAAGAGGTGAGCAAGTGATAAAGTTAAACGAAAAAGAAATAGCTGATGTAAACGATGTGTTTTTGGATAAGCTGCTTATTAGTGAAGGTTATTTGCTTCAAAGAATTGCTGTTGAATTAAATGGTGAGATAATATCCAAAGCTAAGTATAGTAGTACAAATATCAAAGATGGCGATTTCCTAGAAGTAGTTAGTTTTGTAGGAGGAGGCTAATATGAATGTTTATGTAAATGGAAAAGATAGGACAACAGAATGCGATTCACTAGATTCATTAAGAAAAAAGTTGTTTTCAGAAGCTTCTAATATTATTATGATTTACAATGGATTTCAAACAGAAAACCACATTATGCTTAAGGAAGGTGACAGTATATCTTTTATAGAAAAAGGTGTTATGCCTTCAGAAGATGAATTGGAAGCATTGATGATGGCTAGACATACGCCTTTTGTTCATGAAAAAGTAAAAAGTGCGAGAGTTGGCATTGCAGGTCTTGGAGGGTTAGGTTCCAATGTAGCAGTAGCCTTAGCAAGAACCGGTATAGGACATCTTCATTTAGTAGATTTTGATATAGTAGAACCCAGCAATTTAAATCGTCAAGCTTATAAGATAAGTCATCTTGGCATGAAAAAGACAGAAGCATTAAAATCAGAAATTAAAGATATTAATCCCTATATTAAAGTTACTATTGATAGCGAAAAAGTTACAGAGAATAATGCTGCCATTTTGTTTGAAAACGATCCAATTGTTTGTGAGGCTTTTGATAGGCCTGAATATAAAGCAATGCTGATAAATACTTTACTAGAAAATAAGCCAGGGATTAAATTAGTGTCAGCATCAGGACTAGCAGGTTATGAAAGCAGTAATTCAATTACAACCACCAAGGTTTTTAATAATCTCTATTTATGTGGGGATGGAAAAAGTAATGCAGAACCAGGAAGGGGTCTTATGGCACCTAGAGTGAGTATTTGTGCAGGTCATGAGGCAAATATGATTTTACGATTAATTTTAGGGCTAAAGGAAGTTTAAAGGAGGATGTAAATAATGGAAAAGGATACATTGATAATTGGAGGACATGAGTTTTCATCTAGATTTATTTTAGGTTCAGGAAAGTATGATTTGGATTTGATTAAGGCAGCAGTAGAGCATGCTGGTGCAGAGATAATTACCTTAGCAGTAAGGCGTGCCAATACTAAAGGAAATGAAAATATTTTAGACTATATTCCAAAGGGGGTAACTTTACTTCCTAATACATCAGGGGCAAGAAATGCAGAGGAAGCAGTTAGAATTGCAAAATTAGCAAGAGAATTAGGTTGTGGTAACTTTATAAAAATTGAGGTTATTCATGATTCAAAATATTTATTTCCAGATAATTACGAAACAATTAAAGCTACAGAAATTCTTGCAAAAGAAGGATTTATAGTAATGCCATATATGCATGCAGATTTAAACGTAGCTCGTGATTTATATAATGCTGGAGCAGCATGTGTCATGCCTTTAGCATCACCAATTGGTTCTAATAGGGGACTATCTTCAAAAGATTTTATAAAGATACTAGTAGATGAAATTGATCTTCCTATTATTGTTGATGCAGGAATTGGACGTCCATCTGAGGCTTGTGAAGCTATGGAAATGGGTGTTGCAGCTGTTATGGCTAATACTGCAATTGCAACTGCGGGTAATATTCCAGTTATGGCAGGAGCTTTTAGACAAGCTATTGAAGCAGGACGTGCAGCATATATTTCTGGGTTAGGACGTGTACTACATAAGGGTGCATCAGCATCATCACCATTAACTGGATTTTTGGTAGAATAGGAGGAACATATTTATGAGTAAGCAATGTACAAATCATATGGAATATGTACCAGGAATGGAAGTACTAAAGTCAGATGTTATGGATCAGGTTATAAGTGGCATGCATGCGTATGACTATAATAAATACACAGCAGAAGATGTAAGAAGAGCATTGGACAACGATTATCGAACACTAGAAGATTTTGCAGCTTTATTATCTCCTGCAGCTGGAGAATTTTTAGAAAAAATGGCTCGTCTTGCAAAGGAGGAAACAAGAAAGCATTTTGGTAATTCTGTTTATATGTTTACTCCAATATATATTGCTAATTACTGCGAAAATTACTGTATTTACTGTGGATTTAACTGTCATAACAAAATAAGACGTGCAAAATTAAATTCTGAAGAAATAGAAAAAGAAATGCAGGCTATAGCTAAAACAGGTTTAGAAGAAATACTTATTCTTACTGGAGAGAGTAAAAAGATGTCAGATGTAAATTACATTGGAGAAGCTTGTAAAATAGCACATAAGTATTTTAAGATGGTGGGATTAGAAGTATACCCAATGAATTCTGATGAGTATGAATACCTTCATAAGTGTGGTGCAGATTTTGTTACTGTATTTCAAGAAACTTATAATTCAGATAAGTATGAAACTCTTCATTTAGAAGGGCATAAACGTATATTTCCTTATAGACTTAATGCTCAAGAAAGAGCATTAAAGGGTGGTATGCGAGGGGTTGGTTTTGCAGCTTTGCTTGGGCTAGATGATTTCCGTAAAGATGCTTTTGCTACAGGAATGCATGCATATCTTCTGCAAAAAAAATATCCCCATGCAGAGATTGCCTTTTCTTGCCCAAGGCTGAGACCTATTATAAATAATGATAAAATTAACCCAAAAGACGTTCATGAACCTCAGCTTTTGCAGGTAATGACAGCATATCGTCTGTTTATGCCTTTTGCAAGCATTACCATTTCCACAAGAGAGTGTGCAAGGTTCCGTGATAATGTAATTGGCCTCACAGCTACTAAGATATCAGCTGGTGTTAGTACTGGAATTGGAAGTCATGTTGAAGAAGCAGTAGATAAGGGTGATGACCAATTTGAAATTGCAGACACAAGATCTGTAGATGAAGTCTATGAAGCAATTGAATCCCAAGGCTTACAGCCAGTAATGAATGATTATGTTTATGTATAACAATTTTAATGGTAATGATTTTAAAATGTAAGTAACATTGAAAATAACACGCCATTTTTATATTAAATAGCGTGTTATTTTATGTTCAAATTATAAAATAGGTTAATAAGCTGCTAAACTCACTTTCCATGTTAAATTTTCCTTAACAATGCAAATTTGATTACCTCGTTTAATTATATTTTCTTTATTATTTATTATAGATGTTTGCACAATTTCAATAGTATAATAATAAATCAATTCATTTTTATCTTTAATTTCATCGTATTTTTCTAATTTAATATTTTTACCTTACAATAATACTGATTTTCATACGCGTTCTTTACTCTTTTATAGGACATTCTTATTAAAAGCAAATCTTCATAGGCTTTGTTAGTCATTAATGGTTTAAATGTATCATTGCAGCTATTTTTAGCTTTTATAAATTTGTTGTATGAATTTGCATCGCTTTGGATAAATCCATTGGTTATTATTTTATAATTTTCAAGATCATTTTTATCAATAGTATAGAAAGCAGTAATATACTGAGAAATAATTTTTTCACCTTCTGCATTAGTATTTTTTGAGCATCCTGAAAATATTACTAGAGTTAAAAAGGTAGTTACAATAATAACATAATAAAAGAAATTTTTCATTTACGACTGCCTCCCAATACTTTTTAAAACAAAATAATTATTTGTTATCAAAGTTAGAACATTGGAGATTACAACTATTTATTATATATATTAATGAACTATATTTTTTAGCATACTATTTAATTAGAAAGAATACTATACTATAAAATGTGTATATTAAGGAGTTAAGAATGATTTATTTTAGTTATCCTGATAATTGGAATCTTTCATCTAACAGAAGTGGTTCCTATAGTTACAAAAATCATAATAAGCATTATAGTGATTTTAGAGAAATTGTAAATCCTCAAAGTCAAAATCTAATGCCACCTAAATTTAAAATTTCATATCCAGTTATAGATAATCCAAATTCAAAGGATAATATAACAAAAATTAATAATGCAATTGTAGATGAAGTAGATAAACTTTTTAGAAATCAGGTGTTACGTCCTGAAGTTATTGATTTTGTTGAAGTGCTTGGAACTTATGAAATAACTCTAAATAAAAATGGAATTTTGAGCATACTTTTTGATCTTTATGTTTATCAAAATAAAGCAGCTCATGGATTCACTTTATACTCTTCTATAACAGCTAATGTAGAAAAAGGTAAGGTTTATAGTTTTAATGATTTATTCAATCCTAAGATATATTATGTTCCTATGCTTAATGAACTGGCGCAAAAGTATATTAAAGAAAATAATATTCTTTTAATAAACAAATATAATGGTATAACAAAAAATCAGCAGTATTATTTAACTGAGAATAGTTTGGTTTTGTACTATCAGATTTATGAATACACTCCTTATGTTTATGGCTTATTTAAAATAGAAATTCCATATAGCAAAATACTAAATATCATAAGCCCAACTGGTCCTATACCTAAAGTTTTATCTTAATTAATGTAAATGTGTATATACAATAGCATAATTAAGTGTTATTATTTACCTAAATTAAAGTTAATTTGAACTTTACATTTAATGGTGAAATTTAGCGTTAATTTATTAATTTATAGAAAGGGATGATAGGATGAAGACGCTTATTGTTTATTATTCCTTAGAAGGTAATACAAAATTTATTGCCGAAACTATAGCAAAATCTGTTAATGGTGATGTATTAGAACTTAAACCTGAAAAGGATGTACCAAGTAAAGGTTTTTTGAAATTTGTACTTGGTGGAAAGCAAGTTGTTTTTAAAGAATGTCCAAAGTTAAAAGCTTTAGAAAAAAATATTGAGGATTATGATTTGATTTTTTTAGGTTCGCCTGTATGGGCAGGGTCTTTTGCACCTGCTTTTAATACATTTTTCTCTGAGAAAGAAATAGAAAATAAAAAAGTAGCATTATTTTGCTGCTATGGTGGTCAAAGTGGAAAAACCTTTGAAAATTTTAAAAAGCATTTAACTAAAAGCACAATTGTAGAAGAAATAGGTTTTAAAGATCCATTAAAAAGTGATAAGGAATTAAATGAAAATAGAGTGGAGAAATGGGCAAAAAATATAGTGAATAAATTACAAAGTTAGTTTTATAGAGAAATATTAATGTTAAAAATAATGTGACGCAAAGTGCAGTGAAAGTTAAAATCCAAACTAGTAACTTCAAGCGTACACATACAATTAAATTGTCATAAGTTATTTTAGTAATTAAAAATTATATTTATCAATACCTTATAACGCTTAAAAATTAAGGCGAAGCCTGCAGGTATATTAATATATTAAGTTTAAAATCAGTTGTTTTCTATTTTATAAAAACACTTCGAAAGAGATTTCTCAATTGAATTGTTGAAAACTCTAATACGAAACTACATTAATATTTCAAATGTAGTTAATAATCAACAAATGTATTTTTTAAAACACTGCGCCAAAAAGTTGTGTCGAAATATGCTTATATTAGAATCTAATTTCGTATGTGCGAAAGTTGAGTATGTTATTAATAAGTTAATTTATAATTAAACGTCAAGGGAGAAGTATTGTGAATAAGAAATTTAAAAAGCCAGTTTTTGGAATGTTAGCTTTAGGAGCCATTGCAATTATCATAGGTGCAGTACTTGTTTCTAATTCAATTAGAAAGAAGGTTAACATGGAAGCAATGAGTTCAAAGAATGAACAATTACAAAAAGGATTAAAATCAGAGAATTCAAATTTTAAATATGTTTCTTCTGAAAGTTTAAAGAAAGCTTCTTCTTTAGTAGAAGAGAATTTAGAAATTATTTTATCATCACCCCATAGTTCATCTAATCCAGAAGATTATATTTCAGCTCATAGAACTGAGTATGAAAATATACTAAAAACTGGAGATGATTCACTAGGTTATATGTTATTACAATTTCGAAATTGTAATGTTAAAAATGATTTGCGTGGTCAAATTGTAATGAGGATTTGTAAAGATTTATTAGGAAAAAGAAACAATGCGCAGGATGAAAATTTACTGCCTACAGAGTGGTATTCTAAGCTTCAGATAGTAGAGAAAGATGTAATGCCTTATTTTTCTTATGATGGTACAGATACCATTGAAAAATTAGTATATAAAACTGAAATAGAGAAAAATCAAAACATAAGAAATGATTTAACATTTCTCATTGTGGCACCACATATTCATGGAACCTATGAAGAGGGAAACAAACTGAAAGTATTTGTTACCACTTTTGCTTCCACATATCAGTTTTATGGTAAAACCTTATGTGATCAATGTGGATCTATAGTTCCAACTGCAATTACTTATGTTAAAAATACAGATGGTAGTTATAAATTGGATAAATATGAACAGGCACAGGATGGTGATGAATGTGGTCCATCAATTAAAAAATTTTGTACTATGCCTGTATCAGGGAAAAAGATAAAAGGACTTTCAGATAAAATCTTAAAATATGATAGTGATAATAAAGATATAATTAAATTACAGCGAGATAACTTAATTAAACATCTGAAAGTAAATGAGCAAACAGGTATATCATTAAAAGAAGTTACGGGTAAAGTAGTTCTATTGACATAGGAATAAAATTTACTTGCAGAAGCAAAGCTAAAAATATAGAATTAAGTAATGTATAGAAGGGGTGTGAAAATTTGTCACATATTTCAAATAGAGAAGCTTATAAGAGATTAGAAGAGAGAATTAATAGATTTCCACAAGGTGCACCTCCATCAAAAACATTATATAAGATTTTAAGTATGCTTTTTACTGAAAAAGAGGCAGAACTTGTAGCAATGCTGCCTATTAAACCTTTTACAGTTAAAACTGCAAGTAGTATTTGGAAAATGAATGAAGTGCAAACTGAAAATATTCTCCAAAAGCTTGCTTCAAAAGCTATACTTTTGGATGTTGATTATGGCGTAAAAAAGGAATATTGTCTTCCACCTCCTATGATTGGATTTTTTGAGTTTTCTCTTATGAGAACTAGAGATGATATTGATCAAAAAACTTTATCAGAACTTTATTTTCAATACTTAAATGTAGAAGAAGACTTTATAAAAGATTTATTTTTAGGTACTGAAACAAGGTTTGGAAAAGCTTTTGTACAGGAAGGTGTTCTTTCAAATCAAAATCAATTGGAAATAATGGATTATGATAGAGCTAGTAATGTAATTAAAAATGCTGGATTTATAACTGTGAGTATGTGTTTTTGCAGACATAAGATGCAGCATTTAGGAAAAGAATGTAATGCGCCTATGGAAACTTGCTTAACCTTTGGAGATAGTGCTTATACTTTAAATAAACATGGATATGGCAGAGCTATAGAGGCAGCTGAGGGCTTGGAAATATTAAATATGGCTTATGATTATAATTTAGTGCAGTGTGGTGAAAATGTTAGATCAGGATCAGTATTTTTTTGCAACTGCTGTGGATGCTGCTGCGAAGGAATGTTGGCAATTAAAAAGTTTGGATACTTAAATCCAATTCAAACCACTGCATTTCTTCCACAGGTTAAGGAAGATATTTGTGTAGGCTGCGGTAAATGTTCAAAGGCATGTCCGATAGATGCCATAAAGGTTGATCCTATATCTAAAAAGGCTAAAGTTGATGAAAGTGTATGTCTTGGCTGTGGTATATGTGTTAGAAACTGCCCTAAAAAAAGCATATATCTTAAGCATAGGGGAAAAGAAATAATAACTCCAGCTAATACAACCCATAGAATAGTACTGCAAGCTATTGAAAAAGGTAAGCTTCAAGAGCTTATTTTTGATAATAAGGCATTATTTAGTCATAGGGCTATGGCAGCAGTTCTGTCAGCCATTTTAAAGCTTCCACCTCTTAAAAGAGCTATGGCAAGTAAACAGATGAAGTCAATATATTTAGATAAATTATTAAATAAAAAGTATTAAAACAAGTCCATGCTCAAGAATAGTGTTGATTTTTATGAACAAAAACTATTTTAAATAGCTTATAATATAAAAATTATGCGACGCAACTTTTTTAGTGGAGAGTGTAGAATTGAGAGTCGAGAGTGAAGGTTGATTTTTAGCTATCGCAAAAAATCTTTAAATTTATATAAGTCAGCAATGTTTCGTTTTAGCGAAACGAGCCATGAAAAATTTAATCAAAGATTTTTTGTAGTATAACGGAAAAAAATCCACATTAACTCTCCATTCTCAATTATCAACTCTCAACTAGCAAAGCGAAGCATCGCATCTTGCTTAAAAAACGTCTCAAAAGCATATTTTTTCTTTGTTCAAAAATCAATAATGTTCTTGTAATATTGTATTATCCCCAAATAGAACAAATATAGTATATAATTTCATCAACGTTATTGTTGTTAATCATATGCACATCACAGCAGTTTTTGTAGGTTTCATATTTTTCATAGAAATTCTCCTTAATTTTGTTAACTTCATCTTTTAAAAGACTTCTATTATTAAGAACTTGTTTATCTTCTATAATCTTTTCTACAGGTTTGTCTATGAAAATTACAACTCCATTTTCTTTTATAGATAAATGATCCTTTAATGTTTCCACTCCAGTAGAAATTATTGAGCATTCCATTTTTTTAGTATCTGGTAATTTAGCTTTAAAAGGCATACTTTCAGATTCCATGCGTTGATTTATATCAATAAATTTAAATCCTAGCCTTTTAGATAAAGTTTTACCTATAGTAGTTTTTTCTGAACCAGGCATACCTATTAAGATTATATTTTTATTCATTTCTCCCATTTCTAATATCTCCTTTTCAAATAAATTTAATTTATTTAAGTCTTACTTATATATAATTAAAAACTTTCTACGCGTTATAGGTTTTTAAATTATATATTAATTATGAAATTGGCACATTTTTTAAAATTAAGTAAAAAAAATAAGGCCCTAATGAGCCTTATTGTGTAAATCAAAGTTATAACCCTATACGTATAGAAGATTATTATACGAGATAAGTTTTGATTTATTAAACTCATTGAAAATTGGAATAAATATTTTGTTGCAGAAAAAATAACCAGCGCTAAAATAAAAATAACCCCAGCTAAAATAAAAATAAAATTTTCCGCTTATTCCCTTCCCAATGATATTTTTCATAACCTTATCCCCCTAAAAGTTTTTTACTATAGAATATTTCTATAGATTGTTGATACAAATTCTATTATATGTAATTATAACATGTGTTTTTATTATGTCAATATAGAAAATTTTATTTAAAAGGTAATTTTCGATATATTCTCAATATTTATTGGATTAACTATATTATTCACAACAAAGCTTTAAATTGATTAAAGGTTGAGCCCAACTCCTTATGAGCTTTATGGAAAATATATACAATGACGTTCCTACTAGGAATTTCTGTGTAATATTACAGTGATAAATCTTTCATTAATAACAAAATTATGCTAATAGTAAGCAATATTATTCATGATAAATATGGTTAATGATGATATTATAAATATATAATTTAAAGTCAAAATTTCAAATGGGGTGGCATAAAATGAACAAATCAAAAGTAGAAAAAGTAAATTTTTATAGCAATGTGCTAGATAAAGAAATGTCAATGTTGGTGTATTTACCTGAAGGCTATAATAGTTTCACTTCTTTGCCTGTATTATATTTTTTACATGGAAGAAGTGGGAGTGAAAATATAATGTTTGAAATGGATATAAATACTAAAGTTGATCGGATGATAAAAGATGAGGAAATTAAGCCTATGATAATTGCATGTCCAAGATATGAAAACAGCAGGGGGGTGAATTCATCCTTAATCTGTAAAGAAGTGTCTGATCCTGGAGATAATAATAGAATCATAAATTTAGGAATGTATGAAGATTACTTTATGAAAGAGATAATACCTTTAACGGATAAAACTTTCAATACTATAAAAGATAAAAAAGGAAGATATATAGGAGGGGCATCTGCTGGGGGATACGTGGCTCTTCATAGTGCATTTAGGCATCAACATATGTTTTCAAAAGTAGGAGGACATATGCCTGCTGTGGAACTGAAACTTGAAGATGAAGACAAGCCATATTATAAAGACATGGGTGTATGGGAAAAATATGATCCAATATATATTGCAAGAAACAATAATATTTCTTCTGATATTGATGTCTATCTTGATGCTGGAGATAAGGATGAAGGCAAATTTTATGAAGGTTGTTCAATTTTACATAAAATATTAAAAGAAAAAGGGATAAATTCTCAAAATCATGTATTCCCTGGTAATCACAGTGTTGAATATATACAATCAAATGTTGAAAAATATTTAAAATTTTATGGATGTTAATATATCATGAACTCAATTTTCGCACACACAAAATTTTTACTTAATATAAGCAAATTGTGAAAGTTGAGTTATGAATAGGCATTATGTAATTTATACAGGTATAAAAACAATAAATAATGAAACTACATTTAAACGATATTTTAGTATAGTTTAAATGTAGTTTTTTATTCTACTTATGATACAGGTATAAGTTCAGCAGCTAATACTTCATTGAATAAAATAACTGATTCCATTTTAATAGGATAAACAAATACTTTACAGTAGCTGTAATCACAAATATGGTTATACAGTGAACTTATTTACAATATGTCCAATTTTTTGTGAAAGTTCAGCTTGGCTTTGTGAAGACAGAGTTATATCTTCAATAGCTTTAGTAACTTCATTTACACTTCCGAGAATTTCTTCAGAGCCAGCAGCAGATTGTTCTGCTGTAGAAGCTGCATCTTCAACTGCCTTATTTACATGGGACACTAGTTCCTTTATTTGTTTTAAAGAATCATTTATACCATTTGAAATACTATTTATAAATTCAGCATCATTTTCATATTGAATTCCTGTATCCATAAGCAGTTGATAATTAGGGGTAACTACATTTGCTATATAGTCAAGCATCTCATTACCACTGTTAGATATGTTATTAAAAGCAGTTTCTACTGCAAGGACCATTTGATTTATACTCTTAACTGATTTTGAGGATTCTTCTGATAATTTTTTAACCTCGTCAGCTACCACAGCAAAACCTCTTCCTTGCTCTCCAGCTCGTGCAGCTTCAATGGCTGCATTAAGTGCAAGAAGATTTGTTTGTTCTGATATGTTAGCAATAGATGCTGCCATAGTTTTAACTTCAGAAACAATCTTTCCATCTTCAATTGCCTTTATAATATTTTTTCTCTTTTCATCATATATGGATTTACCTTCTTCTATATTTTTAGAAGCTTTTTCTTTTACATTAAGTGCACGTTTTTTTATTTCATCTGAAGACTCTGCTGATTCATTTGCCTTAAGTGAAAGTTTACTTATGTTTTCACTTATTTCCTGTGTAGATGCACTTATTTCTTCTGTAACGCTGCTTAAATTTTCAGAGCCCTTAGCTATTTGTTCCGTTGATTCATTTACTGAATTCATCATTGATGAAATTTCTTCTGTAGTTGCAGATAATTCCTGGCTAGAAGCATTCATATGATCTGTGCTCAGCATTATTTCTTCTATTAAAGCTTTTATACTATCACCTGCAGTATTTAATTTTTCAGCTATCATACCTATTTCATCCTTACTATTAAGTTCTATTGGTTTATTTAAAACTCCATTACTTATATCTTTACTGAATTTTAAAATTTTATTAATTTCTTTTAATGAGGAACTAGTAATCTTAAGTCCTAATAATGCAGATATAATAAAACTTATTAAAGTAACAGAAGCTATAGCCAAAAGAGAACTTTTATAGGTCATAAAACTTGAAGCATTTCTATTATCTGCTTTTTTTACAGTAATATTAACTAAATTTTCAATAGTTGCAGTTAATTTTTCTCTGTAAGATGCTGCTTTTTTATTTAGATCTGCTGCTTCATCGTATTTTCCTTGAGACATGAGATTTAATATGTTATCGCATAAATTTCTCCAATCTTTTAACTCAGAATCTAGTTCATCTACTAAGCTTTTTTCTTCAGAAGTTAAGTTTGATTTTCTATATGTATTTAAAATTTCAGTATTCTTAGTTCTTAATGTATTACTAGTATTTATTACATCTTGAGTCTTTTTTGCATCTCTGCTTTCTACAAGATTTATTATTTCAAGTCTTAGGCGTAGTGTATTTGTGTTAAATTCATTTAAACTTTGTAAGTTTTTCATATCACTATTATATAATTCATTTGAAACTGTATTCATATTTTTCATGCCAATTCCACCAATTATACCTGTAATTAAAACAAATAGAGCTGCAAATAGAAATCCAGATAACAATTTTTGTTTCATTTTTAAATCACTAAATAATTTCATAATAATCCTCCTACAATCAAGTCGCATATTTTAATATAAATTGTTATTTAATATAAATTATTAAATAGTATGATTTATATTATACACTATCATTTAGAAGAAAAAAAGTGCAAATTGTAATATTTTAATAATAAGTTAAAAATGATACATAAAAATGGGACTTTTGCAAGATATGCCAAAGTCCCATTTAATTATTTGTTTTTATATTGGGTCTAAATGTATTATTAGATGAACATTAAATTCCTCCAAAATTTCATTTTCTGCTTTGTCTATGGTTTTGTGAATTTCTTCTAGTGAGATATATCTTGGTACATCTACATGAATAGAAGCTAGAATTTTTCTTGGGCCATAATTATGGATGACTAATTCATGCACGTCTTTAATGTAATTATACTCTTTAACTTTACTAATTATGTTTTCTACTAATTGAGGATCTGGAGCTTCTCCAAGTAAAGGGTTCAGCGTGTCTTTTATTAATATATAGCCTGAATATAATATAAACATTGAAACTAATAAACCTATATATCCATCTATAATTAAGCCAGTATATCTAGATAAAATTAGTGAAAAAATTATACAAGAACAGATAATTACATCCACAAAAGCTTCAATTGAAGATGCTTGAAGGGCAGAAGAATTAATTGATTTTGCTATAGTTTTGTTAAATTTACTCATCCATATTTTTATAACTATAGAAAATAACAAAACAGCTAAGTAAATCCACTGAAATTCAGTTTTAATAGGATGTACTATTCTTTTATAAGATGATCTAACAAATTCAACTCCTATGAATAAAACAATGAATGAAATTAATAGTCCTGATATATATTCTGCTCTTCCGTGACCAAAAGGATGTTCTTTATCTGCTGGTTTTGATGCAAGTTTAAATCCTACAATCGTAATAACAGAAGAAGTTGCATCTGATAAGTTATTTACAGCATCTGCAATAAGGGAAATACTATTTGATATTCTGCCAATTGCAAATTTTACTCCAGCTAATAATAAATTAGTCAAAATACCTATGCCGCCGCCTAAATAACCATATTTATCTCTAACTTTAGGGTTTTCTATATCTTTATAATCTTTTATAAACTTACCAATTAAAAATTCTGATAGCATAGTATAATACCTCACATAATCTAAATTTATCCAATCGTATTCCTCACAGGCAAACTCCACCTGAGTCTAAGAATCACTTGATTAATTCTAGTATTACCATTTTTATATGAGAGTATAAGTAATTGTTTTTTATCCAAAGGATTCTTGACATATATATCACGGTGCGATACAATATATCACAGTAAGATACATCGTATCACGATATATTAAAGCACGATATGAAAGGACAGAAATGATATGAATATAAAAGATTTTACTCCTATGAGCGAAACTGCTTATTATATCCTTTTGTCATTAACTGATGAGAGGCATGGTTATGCAATTATGCAGTATGTTTCAGAGCTTACACATAATCGAATTAATTTAGGACCAGGCACCTTGTATGGAACCTTGTCAAAAATTGAAAAGGCAAACTTAGTTATGATTACAAGACAGGAAAACAAGCGTAAATATTATAAAATTACTAAACTAGGCGAAGAAATATTGGAAGCTGAAATTGAACGTATTGGAGAACTTTATACAAATGGTAGGGAGGTATTTTATCATGGAAGAAAATGAAAAATTTGTTAGAAAGACTTTTTTAGTTCATCAATATGAGAAGGAAGAAGAATTTTTATCTAAGATGGCTAAAGAAGGGTGGCATTTTGTAAAACTTCATAAGGGAATACCAACGAAATATGAATTTGTTAAAGGGGAAAAAATAGATTACATATATCAGCTTGACTTTGTGGCATCAGAGGAAGATACAGAAGATTATCATCAGCTATTTGCAGATGCAGCATGGGATGAAGTTTACTATTGGCGTGGAATTGGGGGTAAGTGGTATTATTTTAGAAAAATCAATTTTGAGGATCAAGAGGAAAGAATTTTCACCGATTCTGAGTCAAAATATAATATGTATAATAAGCTTTGGAAAAAGTTTGGATTATATTTAATGTTTTCAATGTTTTTTGAGTTAAATATATTAATAAGATTTATAGATAGGCTAACTCATGTTGATATAGTATCAGGAGAAGGAATTTTTCTGATTGTACTAAGTTGTATGTTTATTTGGTTCATAATAGTATTAGGATATACTACTACAGGAATAATAATGGAGAAAAATAAAATAAAAAGAAGATTAAATGGAACATTATAATAATAGGCTCTGTTAAATATTTTATTATATATTAGGCAAGGGGAGAAACTAATGATTGAAAAAAATGATGATACTGAATATAAAATTTTTTATATGCTAATAGGAATGTCGCTTGGAATATCTTTAGGAGCAGCATTTAGTAATTTGAATATGGGGATGGCCATAGGGATGTTATTAGGAACAGCAACTGATTTGTTAGTACATTCTGATAAAAATAAACAAAAGAAATGATTAATAATATGTTCTTAAAGTGATAATTAATGGAATTCTTTTTAAGAGTCTATGATAATATGCTATAATGTCAGCACTATTCATTAAAGGGCCTAATTAAAAAGTAGGCATTAACTAGTAACTTAATTATATAAAAATATGGATAGTTTAACTATTGTAATGAAAAGTCATTTAGAGGATTAATCATGCAATTTTATATTAAATATTTACAAATTTCAACATAACTAATATAATTTTTAGTGTAAAACATATAAGGATGATTAAATTATTTAGAAAGGCTGATGTTGCTGTAACATTATTTTTGTAATGTTAAGTTTAACAGCTTGCAGATCTAAACGAAAGAAAACTGTTAAAAGTAAAAAATGGAGGGATTTGTATGTCAAAAATTGAAAAGGCTGCTGATAAGCACAGCAAAGGATATAATTGTGCGCAAGCAGTAACATGTTCATTTTGCGAAGAAATGAATATTGATGAAAACAAAGCAAAGGAGATTTCTAAAAAGTACGGCGGTGGAGCATATAAAACATGCGGTGCTGTTATGGGAATGTATATAATAAATAATTTTATAAATGGTGAAAAGAACTTGGATAATCCTGCTGAATGGAAAAATCCTAACAATGAACAATTGCAGGAATTAGAAAAAGCATTTAAAGAGAAGAATGGCAGTGTTATATGTTCCGAATTGAAAGGAAAAGGTGGGAATAAAGTATTACGTTCCTGCAGAGGCTGTGTGGAAGATTCAGCTATGATAGTAGAAAATTGGTTGAAAAATCAAAAGTAATTAATATAGAGGCCCAAGCTGTCAAATATATATTAAGGGGAAGGTAAGTTATATATATAACTCAACTTTCACAGTTTAAAAAAATGCATCACATCTTGCTTATATTAAGTCAAAATTTTGTATGTGCCAAAGTTGAAGTATATAATTAAATATAGTATTAATTTTTTAAATACATATAGTGGTGATTTTATCTTACAAAACAAAGCCTATATCTTATTTTATCAAGTGATTTAAGATATAGGCTAATCTTCTTTCTTCTTTGGATAACTTGTTTATAAATTTGTAATACATAACCATAAGTTTTGTAATGTGACGCAAAAACACCGCAAAATCCAAGTTTGAATAATGCAGTGTTTTTGTAAATTGTTCATTTTTTCAATTGTTTCGTTAAATAAGAAAATTGCGTATTAAAGTAAATGAGAAGCGTTTAAAAATTTGATTTTGACTTATCAAGTTTAAGTTGTTCTTCACCCCATATAGACAGTTCTTTCAATGCAGGAAGTAGTGCTTTACCTCTTTCTGTTAAAGCATATTCAACTTTAGGAGGAATCGTTTCATATTGTATTCTAACAATAAGATTATGTTCTTCTAATTCTTTTAAAGATTTTGTAAGCATCATATTAGTAATACCTTTAACTTTTCGTTTTAATTCATTATATCTAGTGAACTCATTATCAAATAAGTACCACATAATAGGCAACTTCCACTTTTGTCCAATAATCTCTAATGCATATATAAGAGGACATTTTGTACTATATATATTATCACCATGGAATTCTCCACTGCAATCCGTATCATTGCTCATAATTACACCTCCTTTAAATTCAATAGTATACTTTTTATACTAAAGCAGAAAAAACTGCGTACTTATATATTTATAACCTTATGATATATAATTATAGCATAAATCATAAATAAAGAAATATGAGGAGTGTTACTATGAAAATTTATGCTATTAATGGAAGTCCAAGAAAAAATAAAAATACAGCTACATTACTTCAAAAGGCTTTAGATGGAGTAAAAGAAGCTGCAAAAGATAAAGAAGTTGAAACTGAAATAATTAATTTATATGATTTAAACTATACTGGGTGTAAAAGCTGCTTTGCCTGTAAAAGACGTGGAAGTAAAAGTTATGGAAAATGTGCTATAAAAGATGATATTTACGAAGTTTTAGAAAAGGTATCTCAAGCTGATGGGCTTATTTTTGGTTCTCCAATATATTTTAGTAATATAACAGGTCAATTACTGACATTTTTAGAAAGGCTATTATTTCCTTATTTAGTGTATGATAAGAATTATTCTTGTATTTCACCAAAGAAGATGCCAACAGCATTCATTTACACAATGAATGTTCCAGAAAACCTTATGGAACAAGTTGGTTATCCAAAAAACTTCAATACCATGGAATCTATTATTGAACGTACATTTACAAAACCATTAGTTATGTATTCAAATGATACTTACCAATTTGATGATTACTCAAAATATGAATCTAGTGCCTTTTCTGAAGAAGCAAAAGCAGCACATAGAAAAGTACAATTTCCTTTAGATTGTCAAAAAGCATTTGAACTAGGTGTAAATTTAATAAAGTAGTATATTAAATTATGATGAAATTTTCTTCTACTTAATCATAACGAGTTTTAGAAAGTTCTAATAAATAATGTAAAGTATTAACTAAAGTAAATAACTCCTTTGAAATATTCTGATTAAACTTTATATTTCAAGGGAGTTTTATATAGAGATAAAGTATGTATTCATACACTATCTATAAGACGTAATATATTGCAGAAGCATATATATCCTAGCACTTTGATATATGCACTTGATAAGAAAAATCTGCAACAATATCTATTACGCTTCTCTAGAATTTAATTTTCCTATATTTTAAATCAAGCTTTCTTTTTTAATGATATTAAAATTATCTGCTCGATATATTTAACTAATTCAGTACAGGTTATTTTATTAATGTCCTTATTTTTTAAACCTAAACATGCTTCTGTTTCCCTGATAACCCATAAAGTATTCCTATCATATGGAAATCCAATATCTTCTCTCAATTTCTTCATCACCTCATACAATTTTTATTTTAATATAATTATCTATTTATGCAGATTGAGTCCTTTTATTACTTTATCAATGACTCTTTTATCATCGCGCATTGCCATACCAATTAGTTTTAAATTCTCACTGCTACATTTTTTTACAGCTGATCTGCTGTCTTTATCAAAAATGGCAGAAAAAATTTCTTCAGTGAAAATAGCAAGCTTAACATTTCTAATTAAAGCTCTTTCATGTGCCTTTTTTATTTGATCCTCATTTGCACTAAAAATCATTATAGGTTGGTTAATCATAGGTAAGTATTGATTTCCTGATGCATCTTCATAGTTTTCACCAATAATTCCTTCTGTAGTTCCGATAATTCCACTAATGGTAACTGCAGTAACATTTAGCTTTTGCCAAATAGGTAAATCCTCACGAAGAATAACAGCAACTTTTGTATCATGTGTCATATTTCAACAACTCCTTGGAACAAATTTAATTTAAACTCCAATATATAAATGCAATATATTACATATTAGAATAATAACATACCTATGCTATAAATGCAATATATTGCATTTTAGTTAACAAAGGAATATACTAAAATAAATAAAGTTAAAACGAAAGGTGAATGATAATGCCAATACCTAGTAATTTTTTAACCCCAAATCGATTATCTGCAAAGGAGCGTGCATTTAAACAAATACAAGAATGGATTATTGATGGTACTCTTCAATCCAAAGAAAAATTGAATGATGCTGAACTAGCACAAGCATTAGGAGTAAGCCGAACTCCTATAAGAGAAGCTTTGCAATTACTTAGTTTTCAAGGTTTTGTTGAAATGCAACCTGGAGTGGCTACACAAGTAACCGCTGTAAATAAAGAAGATATATCTAAAATTTTGCCACCTTTAGCAGTATTGCAAGCTTTAGCCGCTGAACTGGCAACACCTATTATTGACCAGCAAACCATTAATTTGCTGCTTAATATTAATATCGAGTTCAGTCGAGCTATTGAAGAAGGTAATTACTATTCTGCATTAAAGCTGGATGAACAATTCCATAAAGGTATTGTTGAAGTAATAGAAAATCCATATATCAGTAACACAATCTCCATGCTTCAGGCGCATGTTCGTAGACTTTTTTTCCACAAGTCTATTATTCTTACACGTGATTCTGTTGGAGAACATGAATCCATTCTCCACGCTTTTGAAAATAAAGATAAAGATACTGCGGCTAACATCGCAAGAAATAATTGGCTACGTCCTATTGATGTATACTACTCGAAATTAGAAAAGGAAAATCAGTAAAGCTGGGATCAATTGAATAAAAATAATTAATTCTTCTGAACAAAACGAAAAGCTAGTTATGGCTATTTATTGTCACCTTAACTAGCTTTTTAAATCCTATCACTGAATTAGAACGTTGTTTCATTTTATCCATTATTTCTCAATTAAATAAATAATATTCACTTTGTCATTTATTAAAACTGGGATTTAATCATTATGAGAATCATACCATAAAATCTATAGAAATTGGAGGGATTTTTAACACTATATTATTTGATTTTCAAAGATCATCGTTCGTATTTCTAATTTAAAAATTTGTGTCATATTTTTTTCATCATGTGAAATTTGAAAATTTAATTTTATAGATTAAATGATAGAGAGATGATTAATTTAATAGAACTGTTTTCTAAGAAAATGAAATTTATATGAGTGCTGGAATATAGACTCCAAAGGAAAAATTAAGTAAGAAAGATTTATATCAAGCTGTGCATCATGAATTAATAATAGGGTGAAACCCTGTAAGATAGATACAGAAAAAAGGCTGTACTACCCTGTAGGGCAATGTTATGAAGCTAAAATGTTAAGCTAAGGATTGTGCATTTATCTTTAAATAATTAATTATTTCATTAACTGATTGTTCATAATTTAAAAAGTAATGTCCCTCTAAATCTAAGGAAATATGATTAATATTATTTTAATTTTTGATATTTTTAACTAGAATATCACTCATTTTTTTATTTGCCCAGTACCTGTCATTTTCAGCAGAAAGCAATAATATTTTCCCTTTATAGTTGTCCATATTGATTAATGCATCTTTGTTACAAATTTTTTCTATAGACTTTTCATGACATCTGCAAAAGTTTTTATTCTCTGCATCTTTTAGAACAGCTTCATTAATATAAAATTTACTGGGCTTTTATTTTATTCTAAGTCCTTCAGGAAGCATATTAATGAGCCAAGCCAAGATACGCCATCTTTTAGAAACATATATTTTTTTCTTCTTATTTACTATAGCATCATATATTTGATCAGCTGCTTTAGCAGCAGTGGTTGCCCAAAAAACTTTTGACATATCAGCACTTTTAGTCATTTCAGTATATACCCATCCAGGAACAACTTCTGTTACATATACATTTTTATTTGATTTATTAAATAATATTCTTAGACCTCTTAAGTAATTTGAAACAAAAGCTTTTGATGCACAATAGGCATTACTTCTGTCACTATATGTGATTGCAGACATAGAAGAAATACCAACTATATGTCCACGATTTTCACTAGTAAAATATTGAGCAGCTATATTTGCCATAGCTGTGAAACCTAATACATTTGTATCTATAGTTTCTTTTTCTTTGTTCCAGCTAAGTTCATAATTTGGCCTTACAATACCTGAACAGATTACAATTAAATCTAAACTGCCCATTTCCTTTATAAGTTCTTTTAAAAGTTTAATTGCTGATTCAGTTTTACAAACATCTACTGTTTTTATAAAAGTTTTAGCTTCTATAGATTGTTGGAATTCCTTAAGACGTTCTTCCCTTCTTCCAACTAGTCCAACTTCATAACCATTTTGGGCTAATTTTTTAGCTGTTTCTTTTCCTATGCCTGATGTAGCGCCTATTATAATAGCCTTTTTCATATTTACTCCTCCAATTATTCTATTCCTCTACTAATTTTATCTAACAGATTTATTAGTGTATCTCTTTCAGTATCCATCTCTAATGCTCCAAGCACTTTTTTCCACAGTTCTTTTTCAGCAGCTTCGTGAAGTTCACTTATTTTAATACCTTCCTGTGTTAATTCTAATGAATAAGAACGTCGATTTTTTTTGCTTATAACGCGTTTAACTAAGTTACGTTTTTCAAGTCTGTCAACTATGCTGGTAAGAGTGCTTCCTGGTACATCCAAATACTTGCTAATTTCTTTTAAAGCTGCATCGGGATATTTGCTAGCTACTTTTAATACACTTAGCTCACTGCTCGTTATTCCGCCAGGAAACATTGTATCTATGTCTCCATGTAATTTTCTCAAACGTTTATATATCTTGTGCATAACATCATCAAATCTTTGAAATTGTTCTTTATTTACTTTATTCATGCTTAATTACTTCCTTTTAGTATTATTTCGATATAGTATTAATTCGACAATGAAATAATACTGCATTTAGTAAAATAAGTCAAGTGAAAAATAGTGTATGCTATAATGTACAACATATGTTATAATGTACGTAACATGAAAAATACAACATTGAGAAAGGCTGATATGAATTGAATGATCCAACATACAATATAGGTTCTGTTTTGAAAAGAGTAAGATTTGAAAGAGAATTAACTTTGGAAGAGACATCTAATCTAACTGGTGTAAGTAAGGCAATGCTTGGTCAAATTGAAAGGGGAGAATCAAACCCTACAATATCAATATTGTGGAAGATTTCTACAGGTTTACGTATTTCATTTTCTGAGTTATTAGGAAGTGAAAATGATAATTATAAAGCAGTATCCATAGATGATATTGAACCTGTATATGAATCAGATGGTAAAATGATATTATATGATGTATTTCCTTTCAATCCTATATCAGGATTTGAGTACTTTTATATTAAATTACTTCCTGGTGCGCATCATGTTTCTACACCTCATCAAAGTTCAGTAGAAGAATATATTGTAGTAACAAAAGGCACTTTAAAGCTTACTCTCGGAGACCAAACTTTTGAACTTACTGCTCCATCAGCGTTAAGATTTAAGCCTAATAAAAGTCATACTTATAGTAATCCATATGATGAAGAAGTTATATTTCAAAATGTAATTAAATACTAAAGAAATTCCAGAATATTGATGAAAGTATCTGTAATTCGTAATAGCGGAAATTTGCATAACAATATGCAATATGTAAATTACGAATTGCAGATAGAAGTATATTCTCAGTTAATTTTAGAAAATTTATATGTTATAACGCATAAAATGTATTATAACATAAATATATAAATGGAGAGTGATAATTATGGTTACAGAAAGAATTGAAAGTTCAAGGAAAAATTATATTGATGCAAAGCCAGTAATTTCTTATGAAAGAGCAAGAATTTGGACAGAATCCCACAAGAAAACAGAAGGTGAATCAATTCCAATAAGAAGGGCTAAGGCATTTAAAGACACCTGTGAGCAAATTGACGTTAATATTTTTCAAGGAGAACTTATTGTTGGAGCTATTGGTGAATTTAGAAAGTGTGGTATATTAACTCCTGAATTCTCATGGACATGGGTAGATAGGGAAATGGATAACTTTGATAAAAGGGTTCAAGACCCCTATGTTATGACAGATGAACAAAGATCTTTTGTTAGAAAAAATATATTCCCTTATTGGAAAGGTAAATCTTTGGAAGAAGCCTTTTTAGCACAATTGCCTAAAGAAACTGCAAAGGTGGCTGTTGATACTGGAATAGTTGACAATGATTCAAAATGGAGACAGGCTGTTGGTGAAATAACACCTGATTATCAAGATGTTCTATTTAAAAAAGGCTTTGGCGGAATTATTAAAGAAGCTAAAGAAAATTTATCAAAGATTTCTCTTACTTCAGCAGAAAATATAAAAAAGAAAGACTTTTATAATTCAATTATAATTGCTTCAGAAGGAATTATTACTCTTGCAAATAGATATGCTTCAAAAGCTAAAGAAATGGCAGAATCAGAAAGTGATACTGTAAGAAAAGATGAACTAGTAAAAATAGCTGAAATATGCAGCAAGATTCCTGAAAACCCGCCTACAACTTTTTATGAAGCTATTCAATTTGTTTGGTTTACACAAGTTGGTGGAATAATAGCTGAAAATCCACTGGCACTTAACATTGGAAGATTTGATCAGTTTATGTATCCATATTATAAATCTGATATGGAAAAAGGAATTATGAGAAAGGATGAAATTCAAGAACTTATTGAAGCGTTTTGGATAAAGTTATCAGAATGGGTTTGGACAATTTCTGCAAATACTGCTGAGTTTTTTGCTGGATACAATCAATTTCAAAATCTAACAGTTGGTGGAAAGACAAGAGAAGGTAAGGATGCTACTAATGATCTTTCTTATATGTGTTTGAGAGCTACTGAAAGAGTAAAAACTCATCAACCAGGATTAAGCGTTAGGATTCATCAGGATTGCCCAAGCAGCTTTTTAGATGAAGTTACTCATTTGGTAAGTAAGGGTACTGGATTCCCAGCAATTCATAATGATAATGCAGGTTATCAAATGCTTATAAATGCTGGCTATGAGCCAGAAGATGCTAGAGATTGGAACAATTGCGGTTGTGTAGTGCCTCATTTCCGTAAAACTGGTGAGTGGACTTCTGCAGTAAATGTTAACTTTACAGCAGCTTTAGAATTTGCCTTAAATAAGGGGATAAGCAGAATTAATGGTGAAAAAATAGGCTTGGATGAAAAAGATCCAATGACTTTTACATCCTATGAAGAAGTTGAAGAAGCTTTTTACAAGCAATTTGATAATTTAATTACACATTCAATTACAGCAACTTTAGTAGCACAAAAAATTCATAAAGAGATGGTTCCAAGACCATTTTTATCTTCATGTATAGAAGATTGTATGACAAAAGGTAAAGATTTAGTTGATGCTGGTGCTAAATACAATCTAGGACCTGTAATTACTGGAATTGGGCTTGCAGTTACATCTAACTCACTTGCTGTAATTAAGAAGCTCGTTTTTGAAGATAAGGTTACAACTATGGAAACTTTAATAGGAGCGCTTGATGCAAATTGGGAAGGATATGAAGAACTTAGAGCATTAGCGCTGTCTGTTCCAAAGTACGGAAATGACATTGATTATGTAGATGACATTGCTATTAAAATGGCAAATTATTATTACAAGGAAGGACACAAATACAAAGATATTAATGGCAATAACTTTAATACTGCTTTTATGGGTATTTCTAATTATTTACCAACTGGTAAGGTAGTTGGAGCTACTCCATGCGGAAGAAAAGCTAAGGAACCATTATCAGAAGGAGTATCTCCTTTTGCAGGATCTGATACTTCAACACCGCTTGCAGCTATGCGCTCAGCAGCAAAGGTTAATCAGGATGTACATTCAGGTGGAACCTTACTAAATTTAAGATTAAATGAGGATTTAGTAAATACAAAAAGAGGTCAGAGTAATTTAGGGGCGATGATACAATCTTTCTTTTCTCTAGGAGCTTTTCACGTACAGTTTAATACAATATCCACTGAGACATTACTTAAAGCACAAGAAAATCCTGAGGATTATAAAGATTTATTAGTAAGAGTTGCAGGATACAGTACACAATTTGTTAATTTATCTAAATCAATGCAGGATGCAATTATTGCAAGAACAGCTCATGAAACTTACTAAAGGCATGATTTAAGCAAATTACGAAGCATTTTTTTAAGAGGACAGAGGACAGTGAAGGAGGATTTTTCTCTGCTACACTACGAAAAATCTTTAATTTAAAAGAAACTCCTGCTCTTTTGTTTCTAAAGGGTACGTTCTGAGTAAGCGATCATCTGAAAATCATAGATTTTAGATACCTGCTTAAGTGATGTTTTGCATTAGAAAAACAAGCCTAAAAAATAAATTAGTTTTCCGACGTAAGTGAGAAAAATTTAACAGGATTTAGCTATCAGGATATATCTGACAATATGGCATATTCCAATTCAGCAATGGAATGTAGTGTATGTTTAGGTGAATTGGGATGGAATGTTGTAACTAGAGGGTTTAATGAAGGTGCATGGTGGATAGATAATAGAGAAGAAGTTAGGACTGTAGGACTGTAAGACTTTGGAAAAAACGTAATTACTTAAGGGTGAAGGAAAACATATGTGAAACCCTTGAATTGCTGTAATGTGAAAAAATCGTGGCCAGGCTAAAATAAAAATAGAAAAGTACTCTATTAAATACCAATAGAGTACTAATAATTATATTTCACGATTTCTTTGAATTTTTATTAAATGATATAAGTTACTTAATTAAATAAATTTATATTTTTTCAAATATCCACTCCTGATAGCTATCTTCTAAAGTTTGATTATCCCATTGTATACAATAGTGATCATTTTCAGTACTTCTACATTGTGGACCTATATATTTATTAGAATGAACATTTTTAATTAAAAAATTACTATTTTCCAATAATTCGAAATTCCAATGCTGAAATTTTTCAGGTACATTTTGAGCGTGATATTGTATAACAGTAGCATCGTTATCTTGACTTCTGGCACGAATTGATGCTAAAAGACAACTGTTTTGATTAAGCATAATCCATGAATTATCACCTTGTTGTAAAATATGCCAAACTTGTGGGCTTTTTAACGGTGGTAAATTAAGCCATTCCCGTATAGTTAAGCTTGCATCATCATTTAACCAGTTTGAAGAATCTCCTTCAACACTGAGATATTTTCCACTTTTTATATTTTTGATTCTGACACGTGAACAATCTATTCTTGGATCCATTAATAGTACCTCCAAATAAAAAATAATTTTGAATTTTGATTCTAAAATTATTATGTGGAGATATAGATTATTTTATTACAAAAAGTATGGATAGCAAATAAATTGTGTCTTTGTATGTATATGCTTTAAAAAAAGGAGGATGTATATGGATAGTGTACATGGATATTTTATGGAACCGCAGAACTTTTCTGTTAATGACGGAAATGGAATAAGAACAGTAATTTTTTTGCTGGATGTCCCATTAGATGTAAGTGGTGTTCTAATCCAGAAAGTCATACAAGTTGTAATAAGGTGGCGCATTATGAAAAGACCTGTGCAAAGTGTGGAAAATGTGCTCAAATATGCCCACATGGAGTTGGTATGAATTTAAATACTCCACTTGAACAAGAAAAATGCAAAGCTTGTGGAACTTGTGTAAAGATATGTCCTACTAAAAGCAGAAAAAATTTGATTTATGACTATAGTAGTGAAGAAATACTAAAGATAATTGAAAAACAGAAAATATTTTATAGGAATTCAGGTGGCGGCGTTACTTTCTCGGGAGGAGAGGCAACTATGCAGGTGGATATGCTTAGGGAGCTTGTATATAAACTTTATGATTCTGCTGTAGATTTAGCCATTGAAACCTCTGGTTATTTTGATTTTGAAAATGTTAAAGATATCTTGGAAAAAATGGATTTAATATTTATAGATATAAAGCATATGGATGACAGCAAACACAAGTTTTATACAGGAGTTAGTAATGAAAAAATATTAAAAAATATATGCAGGCTTAATAAATTAAATGTACCTGTGGTAGTTCGAATACCAGTAATTGAAGGTGTTAATTCGGATATAAAAAATATAAGGAAAACAGCCAAGTTTGTTAAGGAAAACATAGATGTACCTAAACTAGAATTGTTGCCATATCATTCTTATGGTGATAGCAAATATGAAGCTTTAGGTTTGGAAAAGCCATCAATACAGTTTAAAACTCCATCTGAAAAATACGTGGAAGAATTATGTGATGTAATTGAAAGTGAAGGGGTTCAAGTAATTAGTTATAAGTAAAAAGCTGAATAAAGATATTTTAAATTCAAGATATCTTTAAATCTTTACACAAAATAACAATGAGTTATATTATAAATTTAGAAATTAAAAATAATATGCAATTATTATAGTTGAAAAATATTTTAGTTGTAATATTCATAAGTTACTAAATAAAAAGTGGTCTGTGGAAACTACAATTTAGAATATAATAACAATATATATTCAAGTAGCTGCACAGACTAGATATTCTTTTTTACATTATTTGAAGTCATTAGTGCTATTGTAATATTAAAGCATTATTTAATTAGTGTAAATTTTAATATTCAAGGATAATTATTGTTTAGAGTAAAACATTAATATAAATGCTTTAGTTAAATTTTTTGTTTTATTACAATAATAATGTGACTTATTACCAATAAAGTGTATTACTTCTCCTTCATTAACAGTAAAGCTTTTATCATCTATGTGTACAATTAAAGTACCAGAAGTTATTAAAGCATACTCTTCAACACCCTCATAGTGAAATGAAGTTTCAGTTTGAGAATTTGGCATATACTCATTAAAATAAATTTCAAATTTTTTATCCTCATCAAAATTTATTAATGGATGAAAAGAATAACCATTGCCCTCTATACTGGAGTGATCGCCCATTTTATATATAGTAGGCGAATATAAATTATCATCTTTTAGAAAATAATTTAAAGGTGTTTTTAAAGCATTTGCAATATTCCATAGAGTGGTTATAGAAGGATTTCTAATTCCTCTTTCTATCTCACTTATCATACTTTTGCTTACACTTGAATTTAAGGATAATGAATCTATAGTTAGTCCTCTAGATTTTCTTATTTTTTTTAGATTTTCTCCAATTTTAGTATTAATATCTTTCATAAAGTTGTCTCTTCCCTTATTATTTATTTTAAAAAAACTTGAAAAAGTATTTTTTTACATGTATAATTCGATATAGAGTATAAAAATATTGTATATCGAATAAAATGCACTTTTCTTTTATGATAAACCATATTTTATAATTTAATCAATAAGAAATATTTTTCGGTATATTATATTATTTCACAGTTAAGAGAAAGATGGAAGATTACAAGTTAAAAATTTAAATTAAATAAATAATTGTGGAGCTTTATAAGTGACACAATTAAATGTAAAAGGGAGGTTTGATAATAATGTATAGTTTTAAAAACGATTATAGCGAAGGTGCACACCAAAGAATATTAGATGCTTTAATTAGGTCAAACTTAGAGCAGACTGAAGGGTATGGACAGGATATCTATACAAAACAAGCCATTGAATTATTAAAAGAAAGAATAGGACGCATAGATATTGATATTCATTTGCTTGTTGGTGGTACACAAACCAATCTCACTGCAATTTCTGCTTTTTTGAGACCTCATGAAGCGGCCATTGCTGCAAATACAGGGCATATTCTAGTTCATGAAACAGGGGCTATTGAGGCAACTGGGCATAAAGTCATTTCTATAGAAGTAAGTGACGGTAAATTAAGACCTGAAGATATTAAGCCTGTTTTAGATGTACATACTGATGAACATATGGTGAAGCCAAAAATGGTATACATTTCAAATCCTACAGAAATTGGTTCAATATATACTAAGGCTGAACTGGAACTTTTAAGTAAATTTTGCAAAGAAAACAAACTTATTTTATATGTAGATGGTGCAAGATTGGGTTCAGCTTTAAGTTCAGATGAGAATGACATGGAACTTTCTGATCTAGGAAGATTAGTAGATGCTTTTTATATTGGTGGAACTAAAAGCGGTGCATTAATGGGTGAAGCTCTGGTAATTTGCAATGATTCTCTTAAAGAAGATTTTCGATTTTACATTAAGCAGAAAGGTGGTTTACTTGCTAAAGGAAGACTTCTTGGTATACAGTTTTTAGAGCTTTTCAAAGACAATTTATATTTTGATTTAGCAAGACATGCAAATGAAATGGCTGGTTTACTGAAAAATGAAATTAATAGAGCTGGATATAAGTTTTTAATCCAATCACCTTCAAATCAAATATTTCCTATTTTCTCTAATAAGTTAATTGAAAAGCTTCAAGATAAATATTCTTTTTCCATATGGGAAAAGGTTGACAAAGATACTTCTGTTATAAGACTTGTAACTTCTTGGGCAACAAAAGAGGATGAAGTTTTAGCTTTTATAGAAGATTTGAAAAAATTTACTATGGATAAATAGGAACTTCAATTGTCTATAGAATGTAATTTAAAAATAAAGCTTGAACTCATGTAATCGCAGTTCAAGCTTTATTTTTTATAATTTTCTTCTTCTAACCCACACAACAATTCCTATTATTAGAATTACACCAGGTATAACAACAATTACAAGAGCAGATGCTGTTAATTTACTTAATGCACTTATCTGTAATGTATAGTTATCTAGAGCTTTAGGTCTAACTGATATGTTATCTTTTTTACCTTGAGCCCAGCTAAATGAATTCATAAAGAAATCTAAGTTAGCATTATTGCTTAAAGATATTGCTTGGGAATTAGTAAAGGTTCCATTAGCAACCACAACTATTCTTGTATCGCTAACTTTAGCATTACTGGATTTATCAGTTACAGCCACAGCTATATTAAATGGGCCGTTTATATCACCAGATTGCTTTTCTAATGTGTCAGTTTTCAAATTAGTTTTACCCCAGGAGTTACTAGTAGTTGTAAGCAGTGGGTCAATTGTTAATGAACTTCTTTTATTATTAGATATTTGTATACTTTGAGCTCCAGGTATAAGTACTCTCAAATTATTACTGATTAATGAATTTAAAATATCATGATTCTTTTGGTCAGGTAAAAGGTATATAGGGTTTTGAGAAACATAACCGCTGTCACCTTCAACTGCAATAGCTTTTTGCAGTGATAAACCATAGTTACTTAATACGGATTGAAAATTTGGCAAATCATTTTCAGTTAAGTCCATTAAAAATACAGCCTTACCACCTTTTGAAAGATAGCTTTTTATAGTATTTGCTTCTGGCGTGGATAAATCTTGTTTTGGAGACGATATAAGTAAAATGGAATCCTCTTTAATGCTAGCATCTTTAAGAGATAAATTAAGAGACTGTACAGTGTAATTTTCAAGAGATAACTGCTTGGAAATTTCTGAGGAAATTTCGGCTTCTCCCTGACCTTGCAGATTGTATATAATACTGCTGTTATTAGAAGTCACATACAGTATGCCAGAAGTTATATTTTGCTCTACTGCAAGAGATTGAGTTGTTGAGCTAGATGGATTAGAAGGATCACCCGCGCTGGAACTCAAAAAGAATTTTGGTCTAAAACCTTAAATTTTGATCCATTCTCTACCACTATAGAACCCACATCTACTTTAGTGTTATCTTTACTGAATTTTTGAGTAAGTTGAGGATATTTTGAAGGATCTCTATACACTATTTTAATATGTTTTGAATGAGCAGCATATTGATCCAAAATAGTTTTTACAGTATAGTTTTCTTGGCCAGATTGATAAAATCCGTATATTGTTATATTCTGTTTCAAGTTATCTAAAGTTTTGTAAGTTTGATCAGACAAGGTAAACATTTTGTTTTTAGTTAAATCCTTATTCCAATTTAATTTTCCGGCTGCTAAATTTATTCCTATTAAAACAGCTAAAGCTAATGCTAGTGTTAGTACAGCTAAGCTGCCCTTCTTAGATTTTTTTTCATTAAAAAGATTCTTTATATTTTTAATATTCTTCATATGATACTTCACCTCCTTAGCTCCATCTTCTTTTATCAATAACATTTATAGTTAAGAGTATAAAAAACACACAAAATGATATATAGTAAGCTATTGAGCTTGCACTAAGCATGCCCATATTAAAGGGTTCATAACGTTTTATTAATGAGAACCAATCAACAAATTTTACCATAAAGCCATCGTATAAATTTTTATTTTTTAGGTAAACTGCAAGGACTATTAAAGAACCTATAATTCCAGCAGAAACACTAATAATTATATTTTGAGCATTATAATATAAAAATAAGGCTATAATAGCAACTAAAATTTCTGTAAAAACAACTCCAGATATAACACTTGTAGGTAATCCGCTGCCTATCCAGTCAAGTATCCATATGATAAACAAAGTACCAAAAGTACCTACTGCAGCAGTAACTTGATTTTCAGTTAAAGCTGAAATGAAAATACCTATTGAAATGAAGCAAAGTCCTAGTAAGATAAAACCAATGTATGCACCAATAGTTTCACCTACAGGGAAGGAACCTAGTTTTTTAAGTATTATAGGATATATAAAGGTTATTATTACAGCTATAAAAAAAACAATAGTAGATGCTAGAAACTTACCAACAACTATTTCCCATATTTTTAATGGTGAAGTTAACAGTAATTGATCTGTTTTTTCATGAGTTTCACTTGCAATTATTCCCATAGTTAAAATAGGCACAAGAAACAAAAATATGAAAATCATTGAATAGACTATATTAGTATAATATCCATTTCCAGACATTAAGTTTGACAATGTGAAAAATAGTCCTGATATTAATAAAAAAACAAACAAAAAAATATAAGAAGCCGAAGAATGAAAATATGATTTTAATTCTTTATTTAGTATTTCCAGCATTTAAAGATACCTCCTTTGATTCATCAGTTACTTCTAAGAATATTTCCTCCAAGGTTAGATCTAATGGCTTCATCATAAGTAAAGGAATATTTGCTTTACTAAAGGCATTAAATAAGTCTTCTCGCAAATCATAATCATTTGTTGCGTCAACTACTAAATCTATAGTGTTAGGCTCTTTAATGACATCATTACTTATAGAACTAATGTGAGATATTCCTTTTATAATTTTATGGGCTTCATCTTTTGAACACTTTATTCTTAGTTCTATTTTGGTTCCGGTTCCATAGCTTAGTTTGTGAGATAAGTCCTCTGGGGTGCCTTCTGCAACAATAGAGCCTTTATTTATAATTACAACTCTGTCACATATAGCACTTACTTCAGAAAGTATGTGTGAACTTAAAATAATTGTATGTTCTTTTCCAAGCTTTGAGATTAAGTCCCTAATTTCAATAATTTGCTTGGGGTCTAATCCTACAGTTGGTTCATCTAATATAAGAACTTCAGGATCTCCAACTATAGCTTGTGCTAGACCTACCCTCTGTTTAAAGCCTTTAGAAAGATTCTTTATAAGCCTTTTTCTCACATCAGTTAATTTAATTGTTTCTAAAATTGTATCTATATGTTCCTTCCTTTTATTTTTTTCAACCTTCTTTAATTTACTTACAAAGCTTAAGTATTCTTCAACGGTCATATCTGTATATAAAGGAGGAACTTCAGGTAAATATCCTATTCTTTTTTTGGCTTGAATTGGATTCTTTAATATATCAAATCCGTCTATTAATACTGAACCCTCTGTAGCAGATATGTATCCAGTTATTATGTTCATGGTGGTAGATTTTCCTGCACCATTTGGTCCTAGAAGACCAACAATTTCACCTTTCTTTATTTCCAAATTAATAGCTTCTACAGCTGTATGATTACCATAACGTTTTGCTAGGTTATCAATTTTTATCAAGATTATCACCTCTCAGTATTTTTGCTCTACTTGAAATTTATAACAAATGAATATGTCATTTCCATGGCAAATTAATTACAAATCTGTAAAGTTATTGTTAACAACTGTTTTTATTGTTTATTAGATTGCAAATTAATGAATAAAATATTTTCGTTAAGTTTAGATTCTATATTATGATATAATTAATATTAATTATACAAAATGGTAGAATCATTAATATCAGATAAATATGAGGAGAATCAAGTTATGGGAAAAGCATATACTTTAGAAGAAAAGGCTGAGATAAGAGAGCGTATAAAAACTATTAGTAAAGAAATGTTTAAAGAAAAAGGGCTTAAAAAAGCTAGAATTGAAGAAATAACAAAGGCTGTAGGAATATCTTTAGGTGGATTTTATACTTTTTATAGTAATAAAGAAGATTTGTTTTTAGATATTATAAATGATATTGAAAAGGGAATGTATAATAATATTGTAAAAGAGGCAAGGAATACTAAAAGCACTCTAGAAGAATTTTTTAGAAAAGTTGCTTATATTATGTGTGAAAAAATGAATGAAAATAAAATGTTCATGAATAAGGATAGCGATGTTCTTAAAGTTATTAATAATGCAAGTAAGGAAGATAAAAAAAGAGCACTAGAAGATGATTTGTTATTAATTGAAAAGGTAAAGATTATTTGGAAGGAAAAAGGATATAGCATTAGTACTCCAGCAGAAAAGTTATTAGGTGTATTTAGATGTATAACCACCATTCGTTCTAACGCTGAAATGATAGGTGAGGATGTTATTGATGAACTCACAACACACATTATAGACAAATTCATAGACGAATATATTTCAAAAAAATGAACACTACTCAATTTTCTTGAAGCTTTATAGGTGCTTAGTATAACGTGAAATTTTATGTAATTACCAATATAAAAACATATTTTAACATAAATAATATTGACCTAAATTAGAAAAGTGGTATACTAAAATCATGCTATGAAAATTTTAATTATATTTTCATAGATTCTGTTAAAATTTCTTACAGTATATAGATTAGGTTTTTTTAAGCAATCTATGAAAAATACCTTTAATATTTCATAGATGTTAGTAATAAAATGGGTAGATGAAGGAGAAAATCAAATGTATGTAGTTGATTTAAAACAAGTAAAAAAAGATGATATTTTAATAGTTGGAGGAAAAGGTGCAAATTTAGGTGAAATGATTCAGGCAGGTATCAATGTGCCATCAGGATTTTGTGTAACTAGTAAAGCTTATAATTGCTATATAGAAGAAAATAAAATGCAGTGTAAAATAGATGAATTAGTACAAAAAATTTATGAAAATGAAAATAAATTAGATACATATGCTAAAGAAATAGAAAAAATTATTATAACAGGAAGTTTACCACAGGTTATTAAAAGTGGAATTAGAGATTATTACTCTAATTTAGGAGAAAATATAAGAGTTGCAGTACGTTCATCAGCAACAACAGAGGATTTACCAGAAGCTAGCTTTGCAGGTCAGCAGGAAACATTTTTAAATGTTTATGAAATAGAGGATGTGTTTGATAAGGTGAAAAAATGTTGGGCATCCTTATGGACTGCAAGAGCTATTAAATATAGAAAGCATATGGGTTTCGATAAAGAAAAAATTTCTATTGCTATTGTTGTACAGGTTATGATAAAAGGACAAATATCTGGGGTATTATTTACAGTAAATCCTACTTCGGATAATAAAGAAGAAATGATGATTAATTCTACTTATGGACTTGGGGAAGCTGTTGTGTCTGGCATGGTAACCCCAGATACTTATATTTGCTTAAAAAGTAGTGGAGAGGTAGTTAAAAAGCATAAAGGTAGTAAAGAAATGTCAATTGTTTATGACAGCTTTAAAGGAACTTCAGCTGTAGAAAATACTAAAGAACAAAGAGAAGCATTTACATTAGATGAAAATAATATTGGAAAACTTATAAAAGCAGGAACAAATATAGAAAGGCATTATGGATTTCCACAGGATATAGAGTGGACTATTGAAAATAATAAATTATATATATTACAGGCAAGGGCTATTACTACATTAGAAGATAAAAAACATAATAAATCCAAGCTATGTAAAGAGGAAATTAATAATTTGATAGAACATTGTCCAGTTGTACCATATCCTTTAGATTTTCAACCCTTGTTGATTATGGATGAAGAAAAGGCAAAGGTATTTAGTGAATTGGGGATAAAGATGGAAAATGAAATATTTATGAATGACTGTGGAGAGTTTATTATAAAAAGTTCCAAGTTAAGGTGGAGCATTAAGAGTTTAAAAATTCTTTTTATATTTAGAAATTTTACAAATGCAGAAAATAATTACAAGAAGACAGAAAAATTTAAAAATAATATATTGTCTAAAATAGAGAGCTTACAAAAGAAAAATCATAGTGATTGCAGCCTAGAAGAACTTGGAACACTGCTTAGAAAGGCTATGGAAGTTATTCATGAAATTGGGTATGTGAGATTTCGTTATAATATATTTCCAGAAATTATACTAGGAAAAATAATTTCACGTAAACTTAGGAAAATTGATAAGAATATTATGGAGTATGATCTTTTGTCTGGACTTGAATATAAGACGTGGACAATCAATGAAGAACTTAAAGTGTTAGCTGAAAAGGCAAAGGAAAATAAAGAAATATATGAACTTATAAGTAAACATCCATTAAATAAAGATGAAGATTCAAAAATACTTTTAGACAAATTAGAGCCTAGATACTGTGAAGAAATTAAAAAGTTTTTACAAAGAAATGGATGGAAGACTTCTATGTCCTATATACCTTTTTCAACTAAAAGTTGGAATGAAGATTTGAACAGTTTTTTATTAATAATTAAAATGATGATGCAAAGTGAAAACAAGAGTAAATTTGATAGGAATAAATTCAACTACATCAAAGAAAAAATAATAAGTAAGCTTGGACAATCTAAAGGTGAAAAATTATTAAAACAGGTTGAAACATATAGGTACAATCACATAAATAGGGAAGAAAGCTTATATATGATTGAAACTTGTTATGGATTAAGTAGAAGTATGATTAGGGAAATTTCTAAAAAAATACTTAATATTTTAAGAGAAGAAAAGGAAATATTGTATTTAACCTTAGATGAAGTTTATGATATATGCAAAAACCCACAAGTAGATATTGAAAAGATAAGAAAGACAATTTGTATAAGGAAAAAAGCAAGAGTTAAAAATATGGAATTATGGAGCATCTCAGAAGTTATAGATAAAGATATGGAAGGTAAAAAGCTTAAAGGATTATCAGGAAGTAAAGGAAAAGTTAGTGGTTCAGTGTGCATTATTAATAATGTTAATGAATTTGGCAAATTAAATGAAGGGGATGTTTTAGTATGTAAGTTTACGGATCCAGTTTGGACACCACTTTTTGCAATTGCTAAGGCTGTAGTATCAGATAGTGGAGGGCCATTGTCTCACAGTGCTATTGTGGCTAGAGAGTATGGTATACCAGCGGTGCTTGGAGTAGGAAATGCAACAATGCTATTAAAAGATGGTGATGAAATTATTGTAGATGGAGACAAGGGGGAAGTGTTATATTAAGTAAAATAAACAAAGTGATTAGTATTAGCTCAACTTTCGCACATACAAAATTTTAACTTAATATAAGCAAGACTCAACGCAATTTTTTAAACTGCTAAAGTGAGTCGTTTTCCATAACATATAACTTTCCATTTCTAGCTTTTATAAATTTGTGCCCTTTAAATCCCTTTTTTTTAAGAATTCTTTTTATTTCATATAATGCACCAGCATGACTTACAATTAGAATATTTTTGTCTTTCTGCTGCAATACTTCATCAACAATTTCATTAAGTCTTTTTAAAGTTTTTGTTCTGCCTTCAGGTTGAGATATGTGATTTCTAATCCAAGCAATTCTATTTATTAAAGTCCAAAAGTAATAAGGTAGTGGAAGTTTAGTGTTTATTCTTGCTGTAAAGGATATTTCTACTAATTTGTCAGTTATTAATATGTCACCATGATATATGGTTTTTGCTGTGGTAATAGCCCTTTGCATACTGCTGCAGTAGCACTTATTCCAATTTTTATCTATAACTAATTCATTAGGTATAACCCTTGTTTCTTCATACTTACTCATATATTCATTATATTTTTCTGATGTCATAAAAGAGTTTCTTTTTAAATCTACTTTAAAGTGTCTTACAAGTCCTATTTTCATTATTTATTCCCCATTCTATATGTTAGATTGCTATTTTAATCCATGATTAACTGCTTTAATAGTGATATGGTATTCTGTTTATATAATTTACATAATTAAAAATACTATGCATAAGTGATTAAATAAATAGCTATTTTTTTACTACTGACAAGAGATTTGACTATCAGTGAAAGCTTACTTTGGTGCATTATATAGAGTCCAACTTGGGAAAAGAGAATTCCTTCCCAAGTTGTTAAGAAGATTTGTTTTTGCTAAAAATATATTGAACTATTTAATAACAGCGCCTTTTTAGCATATTGGTTTTTCCCACCAGCCAAAGGCAACTATTACCTTATGAAGTTTTGAACTTGATGATTTTATCACTATAACATAGTTTCCATTTGGAGGTTCTATAAATTTTCCATCTTCTTCACCTACAAGTGTTGTATTAGGTGGTACTATCCTTTCGTATACGTTAACTCCTTTTTTAGGAACTATAGTGGTGGATTTTACAAATCGGATGTTTACCTTGTTTTTTGGAAGAGGTTTTAAAGAAGTATTAGTTGGGGAAACTTTATGTGATACAGTAGAGTTTTTGGGGAAATTAGTATTGAGCCATATTTCAGCAGTTAAATAATCATCGGAGAAATTTGAAATAGTAAATACATTTGCATATAGATTAACATCTGAATTTCGTGGATTTACTAAACCAGCCCAAGCATTTAATCCATTACCTACAAGTAAAGTTTCTGTTTGACCTACAAAGTATTTTCCATGTATTGATTTAAATAAAGAAACTGGAATGCTAACTACCTCTTTTGGTTTAATATTTCTGTTACTCACCATATAATTGATGTTTTCTTGTGACATAAAATCACATCTCCTTACATTATAATAGTGCATTGCGTTATCACAGATTGTACTTCCATATATAATATTCAGTAAATATTGAAATGTTCATAGGTTGTATTTAAGTGAAATTATCAAGTGATTCTTAGACTCAGGTGGAGTTTGCTTATAAGGAATTCGATAGCAATCTGAGTCTTAGAAGAACTTATCCAGGGGCGTATCAGCCGCTTTCACAACATAAGAGTTTTAAATGGCTTTCCTCTGTGTGTTGGGAGTATTACGGATGGTAGCCATCGCATAAGCTGCAAATTTAATGAGTACTCTATGATGAGTTAAAACTATACCATGAAATAATACCAGCAAAAATTTAATAAAAATGCATATGTATCATTCATAATAGAGTTTTGTTAATTTATAAGTATTGTCAACTAAAATTAAATTATAGTTGACAATACTTTCCTATATGATTATAATCTATAAGTAAAATGTAATAATTTCAAAGGAGAATGACATAATGGAAAAATCTAAAACATTGACAATGTCAAGATGTGCTTTGTTCACAGCGTTAGTGGCAATTGGTGCATATATTCAAATACCAGTACCATTTATGGACTATTTTACATTGCAATTTTTCTTTGTACTCTTAGCAGGTATGATTCTAGGAGCAAAACAGGGAGCAATTTCAGTTGGAATTTATGTGCTAATAGGACTTTTAGGGGTGCCTGTGTTTGCAGCAGGGGGTGGAATAGTATATATATTTAAGCCAAGCTTTGGATATTTGATAGGATTTATAGCAGCTGCTTATGTAACTGGTTATACTGCTAAAAAAATAAATGCAGGGACAGTTAGAGGATATTTATTAGCAGCTTTTGCAGGATTTATAATAACTTATGCTATTGGGTTAACATATAAATTTCTGATACTGAACTTATACTTAAAAACTCCAACAACCTTTATGATTGTTATTTTATCTTGTTTTCCAGTTGATATGCCAGGTGACATATTTTTATGCATAATGAGTGCGTTATTTGCAAATAAAATTATCCCAATTTTAAGGAGAGAGAGAAATGAACAATATAACTACATATAAGAAAAAAGTGTTAAATGGAGACTTACTAACAAAAGAAGAAGTAGAAAAACTCTTACATGAAGATACCGCAAATCTTGCAGTAGCAGCTGATGAAATTAGGAAATTTCTATGTGGAGATAAATTTGATTTATGTACAATTATAAATGGTAAGAGTGGAAGGTGTACAGAAAATTGTAAATACTGTGCTCAATCATCTCATTTTAAGACTGATATAATTGAGTACAATATATTAGAGAGCGATGAGATTATAAATAGTGCAATATCAAATTATAAAAAAGGAGTACATCGTTTTTCAGTGGTGACTTCAGGTCGTGCACTAAATAACAATGAAGTAGATGTCCTGTGTAAAACCTATTTAAAGTTAAAGGAAAGGTGTTCTATTGGACTTTGTGCATCTCATGGTCTATTAAAATATGAAGATCTAAAGTGTTTAAAAGAAGCTGGGGTAATGCGCTATCATAATAATTTGGAAACCTCAAGAGGATTTTTTCCAAAGATATGTAGTACACATACATATGATGAGAAGATTGAAACCATAAAAAATGCAAAAAAGGCTGGACTTGAGATATGCAGTGGTGGAATTATTGGTCTTGGAGAAACCATGAATGACAGAATTGATATGGCATTTACTTTGAGAGAGCTTTCAGTGGAAAGCGTTCCGGTTAATATACTTAATCCCATTAAAGGAACAGCACTGGAAAACCAAGAGATTTTATCCTATGAAGAAGTAATTAAAACTCTAGCTATTCTTCGTTTTATTTTACCAACAGCACAAATAAGACTTGCAGGAGGTCGTGCTCTTCTAGAGGATAAGGGTAAAAAGGCTATAATGAGCGGAGTCAATGCAGCAATTTCTGGAGATATGCTAACTACTTTAGGAATTAAAACCTCTGAGGATATTGCAATGCTAAAGAATCTAGGATTGGAGGTGTAAATGTGGCAAAAGGAATTTTCATAACAGCAACAGGAACTGATGTTGGCAAGACATATATAACAGCTTTAATTATTAAAAAATTAAGAGAAGCTAATATAAATTGTGGATACTATAAGGCTGCCTTAAGTGGAGCAGAGAGAAGGGACGCTAAACTTATTGCAGGAGATGCTAGCTATGTGTACAATATTGCCAACATAGAAGGTAATCCTAACGATGCGGTGAGCTATATTTTTGAACAAGCTGTTTCTCCTCATTTAGCAGCAAAATTAAATAATGTAGAAATCTCCATGGAAAAAATAAAAAAAGATTTTTCCTATATTCAAAAAAAGTATGATTATATAACTTCTGAAGGAAGCGGCGGAATAGTTTGTCCTATTTCTATAGGTAGAGAAAAAATAATGCTTGAAGATATTGTAAAGAAGCTAAAACTGCCATCAATTGTGGTGGCAGATGCAGGGCTTGGGACTATTAACAGCACAATTTTAACTCTCCAATATATGAAAGAAAAAAGTATCCCTGTAAAAATGCTTCTATTAAATAATTATGATAGTGAAGATGTAATTCATATAGAAAATAACAGATATCTAAGGGATAATTTATCAATTCCAGTTTATACATGTGGTAAAAATGCGAATAACTTAGAAATTCCAGTAGAAAAACTAATGGGATTTTATGAGAATATATAAATTTTATTCGATTGCTGTCATAAACTCTAACTAAAATTGACACAAACACGCAGTGAAAAATGTTGGTAGTTTGTTGTTAAATATGCTATAATATGTATGGTTATAAAGTAGTCAAGGAGGATTGAATATGAAACGCATGATATGCAGTAGTTCTATAACAAAAAATGGAAACACACTTTTAATGGGAGAAGTGCGTCCTTTTTTAAGAAAGCTATATGTGTAAAGCCATGCTTATTCAAATAAATTATGGATTTTGATATTAAAGATTTAATAAGTATTTGTAAGCTCTATGGTTTTATACTATAGGGCTTTTATTAATATGAAATTTTAGTGGATGCACACTCCTATAAGCCAATAAATCAAAATTAATGATTTGTATGGCTTATTTGTTTTTTTGTAAAAAGAATTTAATAGGAGTGATAATAATGAAAAAGAACATTAAAGTTAGTTATATATATAATTTTCTTACTTATTTTAATATAACTTCTGCCATATGGGTGCTTTATTTAAGTTTTAAAGGTTTGAATTTAGTGGAAATAGGGCTTTTAGAGTCTATATTTCATTTAACAAGTTTTTTATGTGAAATTCCAACTGGAGCTGTTGCAGATATATATGGAAAAAGAATTAGTGTAATACTTGGAAGAGTTTTTAGTGCAGTATCTACAATTCTTATGATGTGTTCTACCACTTTTTTAGGTTTTGCAATTGCTTTTATATTTTCTGCTCTTTCCTATAATTTAAATTCTGGTGCTTCAGACTCACTGATATATGATAGTTTAAAGCTGCTTGGAAGAGAAAATGAATATAAAAAAATATTTGGTTCTATATCATTTTATATGGAAATAGCAAGATCAGCAGCAGTTTTATTTGGAGGAATTCTTTCAGATATAAGATTTGTGTATGCTTATATTTTAGCATTAACAATTGATATTAGTGCTTTAACTTCAGCCTTATTTTTTAAAGAGCCTCCTATAGAGATTGAGGTATGCAAAGAAAATGTATTTATAAATCAAGTTAAAGAAAGCTTTAATATTTTAAAAAAGAAAAGAATTGTACTTTATTTTATTCTTTTTAATGCATTAATTTCAACTATGAATACTACAGTGTATTTTTACTGCCAAAAACATTTTGAAAATATGCGTTTTTCAAGAACTTTCATAGCAGTTATTTTTATGGTAAACAACTTATTAAGTGCAGTAGGTTCAAAGTATGCTTATTGTATTGAAGGTAAATTAAAGATGAAAAAGATAATAATCCTGCTTCCAGTTTTAAATGTACTAATACTTGGAGGTCTTGCAGTAAGTACAGGATATATTTCTGTTTCAGTTTTTTTAGTGTCATCTATGTTAACCGGATTTGCTATACCAATTTTTAGTGATTATATTAATTCACTAATTCCAGCACAGTATAGGGCTACTATATTATCCTTTGATTCTCTCTGCTTTAGTGCTTTTATGCTTTGTGCATTTCCTATAGTAGGATTTATGGGAGAAAAATTAGGACTTTTCAAGGCTTTTGGAATAATAGGTTTGGCATTTATTCCTGCTATAATTTTCATAATGTTTAAGCTTAGAAGTGTGAAGTAGGCAGATAATAAGGATATTAGGAAAGTTACAAGTTTTATTGCTTTTTTTGAAATGATGCAGGAATTTTTTCTTTTAGATTAAATTTTTTATAAAATATGGAAATAATACTTGCTTTATTTATCTGTTTTTATGATATAATTTTCATACAGAACTTTATCTTTACATTGGCATATAGGAGGAAGAAAAATGTTAGGTTGGAGAAAAAATAAACAGAAATTAACTGAAAATAATACTAAAGAAATCGATATCAGCAATATAAAAAGCAGTGGATTAAGTTTGTTAAAGCGTAATCAACAATGCATAGTAACAAGAATAAATGAAAAAATTCAAGAAACTGGTTTTGTAACTGAAAATTTAATATCATTAACACAGAATATTGCTGAAAATGTGGAAGTACAAATGGAGTCAATAGAAAAAGTTGTAAATGAAGTAAATAATTATTCAGCTCTAGCAGAAGAAGTTTTTGCAAGTACTGAAAATTCAAAACAGATAGCCGAAAAAACAATGGGAATAGCTAAAGAAGGTAGTAAAGCAGTGGATAATTCTATACAAGCTATGAGTGATATCAAGACATCGGTGAAAGCTGTTAAAGATGTTGTAAACGATTTGAATTTAAAGGCAGAACACGTAAATGAGATGCTTACAATTATAAAGGATATAGCAGATAATACAAATTTATTATCCTTGAATGCTTCTATTGAGGCAGCAAGAGCTGGCGAAGCTGGTAAGGGTTTTGCAGTAGTTGCAAGGGAAGTTAAAGATCTAGCCCAAAGAAGTGCGGAGTCAGCACAACAGATTTCATGTACCATTAATGAGATAAATTGTAGTGTAGACAAAACTATAGATGCTATGGATAGAAGTATGGTAAAGGTAATAGAAGGAAATGAAATTGCTAATAATACCAAGGAAGTATTTAATAATATAATAAGTGCAGTTAGTACTACTAGTAATGTGGCTGAAGAAATCAACACTGCAGTTTCAAAACAAACGGAGAGTTTAGAGACTATTATCTCTTCAACAGAAGAAATGAGTAAGACTTCGGAAAAAGTTATGGAAATGGTAGAAACAACATCATTAAATACTCAGTATACAAAAACTGCCTTAAATATTCTTTCTGATGTTTCAAAAGACCTTCAAAGCATATCAACTAAACTTCTTGGAAAAATTGAAGGTGAAGATAAAAATGAATCAGTAATAAAAACATTTTTAAGCGAAGCTCCTTTAGAGTATGATCCACAATTAGCCTTTGATACACAAAGTGCTCAAGTTTTGTATAATGTACATGGTGGATTATTATTGATTACTTCCACAGGAGAAACTACTCCAGGAGTTGCTAAGAGTTGGTATGTTGAAGAAGATGATTTAACTTGGATATTTAATTTAAGGAAAGGTGCTAAGTTTCATAATGGAAGAGAAATAACTGCAAAAGATGTGAAGTACTCTTATGAGAGAATATTAAGTCCTTCATTAAAATCTCCTAATGCCTGGTTGTTGGAACAAATTGAAGGTGCTAAAGAATACTCAAATGGAGTGGCAAAAGAAGTAAGAGGAATAAAAATAATTGATAAATATAGAATTTCTATTAAACTAACAGCTCCATATAGTGGATTCCTACTTAATTTAGGACAATATGTTTCCTGTATATTGCCTAAGGAAGATGTAGAAAAAGGACAATTTACAGGCTGTGGGCCATATGTCATACAAAATATAGAAAAGCATAGCTGTACATTGACTGCATTTAAAGATTATTTTGGTGGAACAGCATATGTAGATAAAGTTATTGTAGAATTTGAAGGTGGACAAGCTGCCAATAGTTTTATTAATAAACAGTGTGATTTTATAACAATAGATAATAAGAAACAGATAGATGAATTATCAGAGGCTAAAATTTCAAATATAAAATACAAAAGTGTTATGGGAACTTATTATGCAGGGTTTAACTTGAAGTCTAACTCTATTTTTGTACAAGATAATGAAATTAGGCATGCTTTTAACTTGGCAGTTAATAAAAAGAAAATTATTGATGAAATTTTAGGTGGACTTGGAGAAGAAGCTAAGGGTCCTATGCCTCCTAATATGATTGATAATGGCTATTTAACAGATTTGAAATACAATCCTACAGTAGCAAGAGAGATTTTAAATAAAAAGCATGGGCTAATAGGAAATACAAAACTTAAAGTTTTAATTAGAGATGAAAGTAGTGAATCTACTTTTAATAGAATAACAGAATTTGTTATAAATGATCTGAAAAATATAGGAGTTGAATGCATTCTAGAGAAGATAAGTCCAGAGAAGTATTTAGATTCTGAATCCATTGACAGATGTGACTTATTTTTAAGCAGGTGGATTTCAGATACTGGAGATATGGATAACTTTCTTCAACCAATGTTTAATCCAGCTAATGCTAACGATTTCACTAGGTATAGCAATTCACAAGTAACAAGTATGATAAACAAAGCTAAAGGAATAGTAAATCCTCATAAAAGGATAGAAATGTATAAGGATTTACAAAAAATAATAGTGAAGGATGATCCATGGATATTTTTATATCATCCACAGGTTGGATATGTTTCAAGAGAAGGAATCATAGGATTAAGAGTTAGTCCTCTTGGAATAGTTAGATATGAAGATATAATTATGGAGAGCGTCAAATAAGGTGAATTAGCATAAAAATGGCAAATTAAATTTGTTCTTTTTTTATATTCTTTCAATATAAAAAATAGTTTCATTCAATAATTCGAAGAATGGGATACTGGAGAAGAAATAGTAATCGAAGTATTAGAAAAAGAAAAAGGTTCTTTCTTAAAGGATATACTTCCTATGTTAAAAGAAAAATTTAATGATAGAATTGAGAAAGTCATTAAATTAGAATAAAATGTACGCTTTACTATTAAATAGTACTAAAAGCTTGAATAAGCATTTTGCTTATTCAAGCTTTTTATTTTAATATAGTGTACCAAAGTACATTATATTACTTAAAAATTTGTACTAACATATATAATGAATAAAATTATATTTTTGTACAAGGAGGGGATGAAATCATGTTAAAAAGTATACGATTAAGAATTGTAATTGGAATTACCTTAATGATATGTGCTTTTTCAGTTATTTTAGGAATTGCCAGTACAATATTTTCACAGAAGGTAATAGAACAACAATACTGTAGGGATTACATAAAACTAAATGATGCAACAGTAAAAATACTAATAAAAACTATTGAAGGCTTTGGAAGTGGAATCTCCACGGTAAGCGAAAATGAAAATATGAAGGAAATCATTGAGCATCCTGATTTTAAACCCTATACAATAGATGCTCTTAAGGCCTTTCAGGTGTCTAATCCAGATATTACCCTTGCATATATTGGGACAGAACAAGGTAAAGTTATTACCTATCCTGAACTTGATATAAAATTGGACCCAAAAACAAGGAGCTGGTATAAAGATGCAAAAAATGCTGCTTCTGTTGTTTGGACCAATCCCTATGTGGATGCGGCATCTGGATCAGTTATTATTACAGGAGCAAAGTCAGTTCATAAGGATAGTCAGCTTATAGGAGTGATTGGAGCAGATCTTAAACTTGATTATTTGAATAAAATCATATCAGAGGCAAAGTTTTCACAAACTGGAGTAAGTTATATTGTAAATAAATCTACTGGAACAATAATTACACATAATGATAAAAAATTACTAGCAACGCCGGTTGATAAAGACATATTAACAGAGATAACTCAAAATCAAAATGGAAGCAAAATAATGTATGATAAAAACCATATAAAGAAAATATTAATTTATAATTATATAAAAAGCCTTGATTCAACGCTTATTACAGAAATAAATTATACAGAAATAAGCCAAACAACAAGTGCTATTAAAAAAGTTATAATAATATTTAGCTTAATTATTACTATTATACTGATATTCATTGCCTATATGGGCTCAGGCAAAATTGTTAAATATATAAACCTTATAAAGGGTGAAATGAAATATCTTGAACAAGGAAATTTTTCTAGAAAAATAAAAAATATTAAAAGGAAAGATGAAATTGGTCAGCTGAATAACAGTTTTAATTCAATGGTTGAAAATGTAAGAAAGCTTATAATGTCTACTCAGGCTGTTGGTAATGAAGTAATGAATGCAGCTGAAAATTTATTTTCTGCATCTGAAGAAACAAATGCATCTGTAATTGAAGCTTCAAATGCAATTAAAGAAATTTCTACAGGAGCAGAAAAACAAACACTAGAAATTCAAAAGACAGTTAGTATATCTAATGAATTAGATCAATCCTTTGATGAGGTATTAAAAAGTAGTGATTTGCTTAGTAAAGAAGTGGAAAACATGTTGATAGTAAACAAGCAGGGAATTAGTATGCTTGAAGAACTTAGTGTACAAAGCGAAAAAACAAAGAATTCAAATATTGAAGTTGAAGAGGCTATAGTTAAACTTGATAACAGTACAGAAACTATATATGAAATACTTGAAAGTATAAAATCTATTGCAGCTCAAACAAATTTATTAGCACTAAATGCTTCAATAGAAGCTGCACGAGCAGGAGAAAGTGGAAAGGGATTTAGTGTAGTTGCTAGTGAGATAAGAAAATTAGCAGAAGAATCAGATGCTGCAACTCAAAATATTGGCAAAATACTTGAAAATACTAAATATGAAAGTAAAAACACTGTTTCCATAGTGAAAAATGTTAAGAATATTTATAATGAACAAGAAAAAGCAGTAGAAAATGCAAGTATTGCTTTTGAAAAGATATCAGGTTCAATGCAAAAATCTGTAAGCAGAATAGAAGAAACTATTAATAAAATTGATGAATTAAGATCTAGGGAAGAAGCAATGAAGAGTATAATCATCAGTATTGCCGAAATTTCAGAGGAAACAGCAAAGTCTTCCGTGGAAGTTACTGCTGCAACGCAATATCAGGTTTCAGCTGTAGAAAGTATTTCAAAGAGTGCAGAAGCACTTACAAATCTCGTGTTGAATTTGCGAAAAAGGCTGTCAGAATTTAAGTTGGACTAGATGAATCAAATTTAGTGCTAAATGAAAAACAAAAAGCTTTGAAAAAAGAATCAAGGCATGAGTTTAGCATTAAGTAATAGAAGACTCAAAATAAAAGCTTGAATAGCATTTGCTTGTTCAAGCTTTTTGTTATATTATTTACATAAAAACATATATTTAAGGGGTAGGAGAAAACAATGCATACATATAATTTCTTTTTACTTACATATTTTGTTACTATATTTGTGAATTCATTAATTATTATCTATGTTTCGAAAAATTCTTCCACAAATGGATCATTGGCTTTTAGGATTGCAGTGTTTTTTTCTTCACTATGGTGTATTGGAACAGTAATGATACTAAGTACAGAGACTTTAAGTTCTAAGATTTTTTGGGCTAAGATTTCATTTCCAGCTTATACATTTGGTCCTGTAGCTTGGATGATAATGATTTTTCAGATTACGGACTATTCTAAATGGATTAATAAAAAAAGGCTGCTGCTATTGTGTGTAATTCCTATAATAACTGTTATTTTGGCTTGGACTAATGATTATCATGGACTTATATGGAAAAATATCTCTGTTGATTATACAAGAGAGCTTCATCCGCTTACAAAAAAGTATGGTTTATGGTTTTGGGTACATGCTGTTTATGCAGATATTATGAATCTTATATCAGTTGTTTCTATTATACGATTTTGGAGAAGTAAAGCACCTTTGTATAAAGGACAATTAAGATGTCTTGCTTATTCTATGGCGTTTATAATAGTAGTTAATGCCTCCTACGTCCTTGGTATTGGACCGAAATATGATGTTACTTCCATAGCTTGGGGAATTTCATGCTTATTTATAGCCTGGTCATTTTTTAGAAATAGATTATTCGATCTTATACCTATAGCTCGAAATAGAATTGTAGAAAGCATGGAATATGGGATAGTAGTATTGGACTTGAAAAATAGGATTGTTGATATAAATCCTTTTGCAAGACAAATTTGTAATTGTGATGCGAATATTATAGGGAATGATGCAGAATGCTTTTTTGAACCTTGGTTTGAATTAAAGAAGCTTGTTTCTCAAAATGAGGAATATATAGAATATGAAAATGAAAATAAATATTATGAAGCTTCAGGTTTGTCTGTTCAAAATGATAAAGGAAATTTACTGGGAAGATTTATAACAATTCAAGATATCACACAGAAAAAACTAAGAAGACAAATAATTTTAAAGGAACAGAAGGAAATTGCTGTAAAAGAAGAAAGAGAGAAGATGGCAAGGGATTTACATGATAATGTTGGACAAATAATAGGCTTTATAAATGTTCAAAGTCAAGCCATTATGGAATATGTAAAAAAAGATGAACAAGAAACGGCACTGCGGTGTGTTGAACGTTTGGCAGAAATTGCTCAGGAGGCTCACAGTAGCGTAAGAGAAGCTATTCTTGCCATGAGAGGAGAAAATGTCAGTATGGAAAAAGGCATGGCTGACCTTTTAACAGAGCTGAATATGCAGTTAAGTTTTTTTAAAAAAAGCTATGGCATTGATGTAAAATTAGATTACAAACCAGCCGAAAATTTTGACTTTAGTGATTCAAAAGTAGTATTTCAGGTTTTAAATATTATAAAGGAAGCTCTTAATAATATAGTAAAACATTCAAGAGCTAGTTCTGCAAATATAGCTTTTGAAGAAAATGATGAAGGGTTAAACATAGTTATTAGTGATAATGGATGCGGATTTGATGTTAGAAAAATTTCTTTCAGCAGTGAAAACAGATATGGTCTTAAGTTTATGAAAGAACGTGCAGAAGAGATAGGAGGAAGCTTAGAAATATATTCAGAAACAGGTAATGGAACAAATATTAAATTGAAAATCCCTATAAAGCTTGAATAAGTAATTTGCTTATTTAAGCTTTTTTCTTATGGTAAAAAATTTTGTGGGACTGTACTTTAGTACATTATATAAATTTATGGAAACTAATATAATGATAATAAAATAACTTATGTTTAGGGAGAAAAATAATGTATATATATAATTATTATTTGCTTATCTATTTTGCAGTTATAATTATGAATGTTTCCATAGGTATTCTAATTGCTCGGTCTTTTTTTAGAAGGAGAGTGCCTGATCTTGTACCAATAGCAAGAAACAGAATCATAGAAAGCATGGATTATGGCATAATTGTACTGGATTCAAAAAATCGAATTGTTGATATTAATCCTTCTGCAAGACATATTTATCAATGCAATATAAATGTTATAGGAAAAAGGGCAGAGGAATGTTTTAAGCTATGGCCTGATCTAATTGAAATTATTTTGAAAAATAAAGAACATATAGAATATAAAAATTTAATAATAGATGAAGATCAGTACTATGACGCTTCTTGTTTACCTATAAAAAATGATAAGGAAAATATAATTGGAAGATTTATAATAATTCAAGATGTTACTGAGAGAAAACTAACAAACCAAAAGTTGTTAGAAGAACAAAAGGAAAGTGCAGTAAGAGAAGAGAGAGAGAAGCTGGCCAGGGATTTAGAAAGTAATATTGCACAAATGCTTGCCTTCATAAATGTTCAAAGTCAAGCAATCACAGAATATGTAAAAAATGGACAGCAGCAAACAGCATTTCGATGCATAGAACGTCTAACTGAAATTGCACAAGATGCGCATAGTAATTTGAGAGAAGCTATTCTTATCATGAGAGGAGAAAAAATTAGTATGGAAAAAGGTATGGCTGAGCTTTTAACTGAACTAAATATGCAGCTGGAGTTCTTTAAGAAAAGTTATGGAATTAACATGAAATTAGAATATAAAGCAGTTGAAGGCTTTGATTTTGCTGATTCAAAAATAGTTTTTCAAGTTTTAAATATTATAAAAGAATCCATTAACAACATAGCTAAACATTCAAGAGCAAGTTCTGCAAATATATCTTTTGTAGAAGATGATGATTGTATGTATATATCTATTAAGGATAATGGATGTGGTTTTGATATTGGAAAAGTTTTTTCAGATAATAAAAATAAATATGGGATTAAGTTTATGAAAGAGAGGGTAGCAGAAATAGGAGCTGATTTAGATATATTTTCTGCATATGGGAAAGGGACAGAGATAAGGTTAAGGGTACCTGTGAAAGTCAGATAAGATGCATAGTGTATTAGAAATTGACACTAAAATTAGTATTTGCTATGCTATTCACATAGAATAAATATTCAAAATTTTTTGAAAAGAGGTAATTTGTTTGAAAGTTTTACTTGTAGATGACCATCCCATATTCTTAGAAGGTTTGAAAAATTTACTTTTATCTAGAGGAATAAATGTAATAGATACGGCTATTAGTGGACAAGAAGCTTTGGAAAAGGTAAAGGATTTGAAACCAGATATAATTTTAATGGATATAATTATGAAACCCTTGTCTGGCTTAGAGACTATGAAGTTTATAAAAGAAAAGTTTCCTGATATAAAAATAGTTATGCTTACAGCTTCCGAATCGGAAGAAGATCTTTTGAAGCAGTAAAAAGTGGTGCTTCAGGGTATCTGTTAAAGAGCTTGAAAGCTGATGAGTTATATGAAAGCATTAATCAGCTTGAAGAGGGAGATATTCCACTATCCCCAGGACTAGCTTCTAAGCTGCTTAGAGAATTTAAAAATAATTGTAATGATGCTGTAGATGATAAACCTTTAGAAGATAAGAAAGAAGAATGCAATATTGATAATCTAACCACAAAGCAAAGAAATGTTTTGGTTCTAGCAGCTAAGGGCTTGAAATATAAGGATATAGCAGACATCTTAGGAATTAAGGAACGTACAGTAAAATATTATATGACAATGATTTTGGATAAACTGCATATGGAAAATCGAAACCAAGCAATTAAATATGTTATACAGAAGGGAATTGTGGATTAATATTTTTGTATGTGCGAAAGTTGAGATTATAAGTGATTGATAATGGACAATTTGCAAAAAAAGCTGATGTACCAATTTCTTAGTGAAACACCCCATTATAGCAACATTCTAATTTTTTCATATACTAATTGTATAAGAATATTTAGGAAGTGCATTATTACGAGTATAATAAGCAAGATGTTATATAGAATTGCCATAGAAGGGGGAGGAGTAGTTAAAAGGAATTTTGACAGGGAAACCCAAAATTCTAGAGAAGTAAATGAAAAAGTGTTGTTTAAAATATTGAAGTTAAATTGTAAAAGTGAAATTGGGTTTAAATTTAATTTTAAAGATATTAAATCCATAGACAGCTTTAAAAAACAAGTTCCATTAACGGAATATCCATATTATGAGAATTATATAGAACGAATGGCAAATGGAGAAAGAAAGGTTTTAATAAGTGACAATGTGGAATACTTTGGTTATACCTCAGGGACTACAGGTAAACAAAAATTAATTCCTGCAACTAAAAGGAGCAGGAAAATTGCATCAAAGTACATGGCACTGCTTGTTAATAAATATTCCTATGACAACTTTAAAGAAAATTGGAATTATGGAAAAGGATTAATGATAGCAGATATGATTATGACAACATACACCAAGGCTGGAATTCCAATATGTTCAGCTACGTCTGGTGGAATGAATGGCATAAAACGTATATTACCTTATTTATATACTTCGCCAATAGAGGTAATGAAAATAAAGGATAGGGAAGTATCACTTTATCTTCACTTATTATTTGCATTAAAAGAAGTTGGACTTTTATATATAGGCGGGGTTTTTATTTCTAATATATTGGATTTGTTTAGAGTATTAGAAAGTAAACATGAAAGTTTAGTAAGGGATATAAGACGGGGACGTATAAGTAACAATTTAAATATTGATCAAGGTACTAGAGATAGCTTAAATAAACTTCTTTCACCTAATGCAGGCAGAGCTTATCAGTTAGAATGTGAATTTAAGAAAGGGTTTAAGGGTATAAGCAAAAGAATATGGCCTAATTTATTATATATAGTCACAGTAACTGGAGCAAATTTTTCTATATATGATGATAAGGTGAATTATTATACCAATTCACTTACTATATATTCTCCAGGATATGCTGCCACTGAAGCTATGATTGGAATTAATCCTTATTCAAAGAAAATAAGATATATAATTATTCCTGATACTGTTTTTTATGAATTTATTTTAGTTGAAGATGGAAGGACAAATATAAATCAAACCTACTGTTTGGATGAATTAAAAATAGGAAAGAAATATGAAATAGTAGTTACTAATTATGCAGGACTTTACAGATATAGAATTGGTGATGTTGTTAAGGTGGTTGATTTTTATAATAATTGCCCAGAGGTTGAATTTTTATATAGAAAAAATCAAGTGCTTAATATGTCAGCAGAAAAGACTAACGAAGAACATTTAGCTAATTCTATAAGAAATACCATGAGAAAATTGAACTTAAACCTGTTGGATTATACTACAATGCCTGATAATTCAATTACACCGGGAAGATATGTTTTCTATTTTGAATTTAAAGATAGCATACCTAAATATAAAGTTCAGTTATTGGAGCAAACATTAGACACTGAACTTAGAAAATCAAATTTAGCTTATGATAGGGCTAGGAATAATAAGAGGTTAGGCAGGGTAAAGGTAATACTTTTAAAACAAAATACATTTAACTTTGTAAGAAAATATTTATTTAATGAAGGTATAGCTAAAAATCAAATCAAAATTCCAAGAGTTATAATTAATAATAAAAACATTTTAGATATTGTTAATAAAAATGTAATGGAGGATGGCAGTGTTCAAGGAGAGTAAGTACGAAAAACTAAATATGTACTGGAAATTAAGAGGCATTGTGTAAAAAACAATATCTCTTTTTTCAATTGTTAATATAATTTACAAATAAATGTCGATAAAACAAAAAAGACTGGATTTTATACATAAATATAGTATAATTATTTAGATAAAGAAAGAGCTATCATACTCTTATTTTATTACTTAAGTTTTCCAAATTAATACTTATAAATAAAAAACATTTTTAAAAGGAGGGACGCAATATGAAATTTAAAAGTATTAGAAGTGCTACTTTAGTTGTAATTTTACCTGCAATATTAACTGCAACCGTTGGTTTATCCTTGTTAAGTTATTATAGTGCAAAGTTTTTAATTAGCAAACAAATAGAAGAAAAAATGAACTTTCAGCTAGGAGAAAATATCAATGGCATAAAGGCAAGCCTACAAAAACATGGTGAAATTCCAGCTACTTTAGCAAGGGCAGTGGAATCATCTTATAATACAATGACAAAAGAAAATTTTATGTCTTTAGTACAAAAAGCGCCTACTACAAATCCAGATACATTAGGAACAGGTGTATGGTTTGAACCTAATAAATATAGAAGTGATATAAAATATTTTGGACCCTATGGACATAAAGATAATGGTAAAATGGTATACACAGATGACTATGCTACAGAGCAGTATAATTATCCAGGTCAAGAATGGTATACCTTAGCAAAGAATACAAATAAAACCATAGTATGGTCAAAGCCATATTATGATGAAACTTCAAAGACTACCATGGTAACAGTTTCAGCACCATTTTATGATGAAAACAAACAATTTTTAGGAGTAACTACTGGAGATATAGATATAAGTAGTATTCAAAAAATGATTGGAAATATTAAAATTGGTGAAAAAGGGAAAGCAATGCTTTTATCAAAAGAAGGAATTTACATGGCAGGAGTAGATCCTAGTAAAATTATGAAAACAAATATTATGCAAGATTCAAATCCTAGTTTAGCATCTGCTGGAAAAGAAATTGTAGAAAAAGAGAATGGACAAGTAGTATTTAATGATTCTAATGGAAAAAATAGACTATATTATGCCAGTGATAATGAAACTGGTTGGACTATTGGTTTAACTATTTCAGAGAAAGAATTATTTGCTCCTCTTACTGTATTAGTACAAAATTTAATTAAAATAATTGTTGTTGTATGTGTAATAATAATAGTAATTATCTTTTTTTATAGTAAATATATAACAGATAGAATAAAACCAGTTAGTGAACTATCAAAAGCAATTGCAGATGGAGATCTTACTCAAAAATTAGAAATAAAATCTGAGGATGAACTGGGTCAAATGAGAAGCCATTTAAATGATATGGTAAGTAATTTAAAGAATATAGTTTTAGAAGTTTCTTCGTCCATAGAAAGTGTAGTTGCCACTTCTGAAGAATTAACAGCTAGTTCTGATCAAACAAAAATTGCAGCTGATGAAATAGTTCGTTCTGTGCAGGATATGGTGGATAATGAAGAAAAGCAAAACGAAGTAACTGATAAAGTTTCAAAAGCATCAGAAATAGTATTTAAAGGAATGAAAAATATATCAGATAGCATAGAAAAGGTTAATAAATCTTCTACTGAGTCTTACGACAAAGCTAAGAACGGAAATAAAGTAGTGGAACAAGCAATTGAGCATATGAATAACATTAGCAACAAAGTAACTACATCATCTGATATTATAAATGTATTAGCTAATAAGTCTAATGAAATAGGAAATATTGTATCATTAATTACTGATGTTTCAGAGCAAACAAACCTATTAGCATTAAATGCTGCTATTGAAGCATCTAGAGCTGGAGAACAAGGCCGTGGATTTTCAGTTGTTGCTGAAGAAGTTAGAAAACTTGCTGAGGAGTCAGGGAATGCAGCAAAACAAATTAGTGCTTTAATACTTGAAATTCAAAATGAAATGGTAAGCGCAGTAAAATCAATGAATGAAGGAACTGACGCAGTAAAACAAGGTATAGTAGTAGTAAAGAATACAGGAGAATCTTTCCAAGGCATTTTATCTGCTGTAGATGATGTATCAAAGCAAATGCAAAAAACTTCTAATGAAGTTATTGAAACTTATAATGGTACTCAAGAAGTGGTAAATTCTATGAATAGGATTATGGAAATAGCAAAGCAATCTTCAGAAAGTACACAAAATATATCAGCAGCTACTGAAGAGCAAAGTGCACTTATGAAAGAAGTAGCAAATGCAGCAGAAATGTTAACTAAAATGGCAGTAGAACTAGAAAAAATCTTTAGTAAATTTAGAATATAATTCAAAGCAATAAACTTATAAAAAAGAGAAATTAGAAAGCTTTTAAAGAAAGGCGGGTTATTATGAATATAGAAATTAAACGTGGTGTTAAAGAGTATTTAAGTGAAAAAAATGTTCAGGATATTTATATAGAAATGGCCAATAGAGGTGGATGCTGTTCAGGTCCGATTTTTATTCCTGTAGTTAAATTAGGAAAACCATATTATGATAAGGGGTATGACTTTTTCATCAAGGATGAAATTACAGTTTATATTCCTAAAAATGGGAATAACGAAAAAACTGAAGATGTCATAATTAAGCTTCGTAATATTTTAGGACGTAAATCTTTACTTGTAAAAGGGATACTTGCATATAAACAAAAAACCTATAGAAAGAAAGAATTCTAAAAAAGAAAGGCACAGGATTGAATGATTCCTGTGCCTTATTTTTGATAGCAAATTTAATAACAAGTTAAAAAAAGGTTGAATTTTATTTTCAATAGTAGTATTATACAAACATAGTACGTATTACGAATTATACTTATAAAGAATTATATTTAAATAGAACTATTATTTTAGGAGGAAATTTTTATGGAAAGTAATAAGAGTATTTTTAAGGAAAAATCAAAAGTTAATTTTAATAAGCAGGCAGGAGATTATGATGAAGGTCATGATGGAAAATTTGTATCTCCAATGTATTATGAAATTGTTAATAGGGTAATAAGTTTAAAGCCTAAAAAAATCCTAGATGTTGGATGTGGTACAGGAAATATACTAATAAGGTTAGCTAAAAATAAAGATTTAAGCTTATATGGATTGGATATATCAGAAAACATGATTGAAATGGCTAAAAAGAATTTAGGAGATAGGGCTGAATTAAAAATTGGTGATTCAGAGCATATGCCTTGGGAGGATAATTGTTTTGATGTTATTTTTTGTAATGCTTCATTTCATCACTATCCAAATCCAGAAAGAGTGTTATTGGAAATGAAAAGATTACTTAAAAATAATGGAACATTAATTATTGGCGATCCAACAGCTCCAGTAATTTATAGACAGATGATAAATTTATATTGTAAAATATCTAATAATGGTGATTATAGAATATACTCTAAAGAAGAAATTGAGAAACTTTTAATAAAATGTGGATTTGAACCTTTTAAGTTTGCAAAAATCAATTGTAAGAGTTTTGCTATCAATGCTAAAATCAAGTAGAATTTTATTTTAAGAGGACAGTTGACAGAGGACATAGGACAGTGAAGGTTGATTTTTTGCTAACGCAAAAGAATCTTTAAATTTATATAAGTAAGCGATGTTTCGCTTTAGCCAAACGAGTCGTCAAAAATTTAATTGAAGATTTTTCATAGTGTAGTGTAGAAAAAGCCTCCTCCACTGTCCTTTGTCAATTGTACTCTCAAAAAAATGCGTCGCATCTTGCTTATGTTAAGTCAAAATTTTGTATGTGCGAAAGTTGAGTAAATTATTAATGTGATATATATAGAGAGGAAGTGACTGTTTTAGTGGGTATGGTACTTTAAGTATCATAATTTGCTAAAGATAAAATATGGATAAAGGGTGCAAAAGACAAGTGAATGAACTAAATGTATTATGGCATGCTATGTTAGTAAAATCTAATTATAAGGATATAGAAGAAAAATATTTTAATTTGAAAGAACTTAGTACTAATGAAATATCTATAATTAGAATTATTTCTGAAAAAGAAGAGTGTATTATAAAGGATATTTTAGAAGTGCTAAATATTCCCAAAAGCACATTGACGGGCATAATAGATAAATTAGAAAAGCGTAATATAGTTGGTAGAGCTATTAGCAAAAGAGATAGACGATCTTATAAATTGGAACTTACTGAAAAAGGAAAAGCAGTTCAGGAAGAGCATGTAAAATTTGAAGAAGAGGTGTACGGCAAAATAATAATTTCTTTGGATACTTATGAGGAAAGGCAGGAGCTATTAAAGCTTATGAGAAAAATCGTGGGAAATATTTCTAGCAAAACATTGTAAAATTAATTTCAAGAAGTAAAAAAGTGACAGGGATTCTTTCTTAGAAAAATTATTTTTGTAAGTAGGTAAAGTATTTACTATTACAGTGATTAATTGATTCATACTTCAATTTTTGTTTAGTATATAGTTTTACAAAAAAGTTGACTCTATACCTACTATAGACTTTATAATAGACATTAGCGAAAATAATATTGCATAAGGAAGGTAAATCTATGTTGAAAAAATTCTTAAAATATTCTATACCATCTTCATTATCTATGTTTATTTCATCACTATATACTATTATAGATGGAATATTTGTAGGTCGAGGAGTAGGGGCTTTAGGACTGGCAGCAGTGGCAATTGCAATGCCAGCTACAATAGCTCTTTTTGGATTAGCTACAATGTTTGCTGTGGGTGGAGGTACTTTAGTTTCTAAAAGTTTTGGAGCCGGAGATAAAGATAAAGCGGTATATGTTTTTAGACAAGCTTTTAAATCTATTATAATATTAAGTAGTATTATTAGTTTAATATTTGTAATTTTTGCAGAGCCTGTAGTAGCAGTACTCGGAGCAACTGAAAAGTTAAAGGGCTTATCAACAGAGTTTCTAAGGTATTATTCATTATTTTGTATACCAAATTTAATGGGAATAACCTTAAATGGCTTCATTAGAAATGACGGAAGGCCTAAATTAGCTATGATATCTTCAATGATGGGAGCAGTAGTAAATGTATTATTAGATTACATTTTTATATTCCCTTTACATATGGGTGTTAAAGGTGCTGCTATTGCTACTGGACTGGGACAGGTAGTTACAATTGCTATAATTTTACCACATTTTTTAAATAAAAGAGGACAATTAACTTTTGGAAATGTAAAGTTAGAAATGAGAATAATAAAAGAGATTTTTACCATGGGATTTCCGTCTTTTTTGCGGAAACAGCATTTTCAATAATAATATTCTTTTATAATATAGTTTTAGGTATTTACATGGGAGAAAAAGGGATTTCTTCATACAGCATAATAAATTATATTACTACAAATATATATATGATGCTTTTAGGTGTTAGTTTAGGAGCTCAGCCGTTAATAAGTTACTATTTTGGAGCTAAAAATACAAAAAAGATGTTTGCTACATATAAATTATCATTAATGGTATCAGTAGTAGTAAATTTTATTTTTGCATTCATATGCTTTATATTTGGAAGAGAGCTTATAGGTTTATTTACGTCAGATATTGAATTAATTAATATATCATATATTGGGCTCAATATATCCAATGTAGCTTATTTTATTACAGGATTAAATTTAAGTACATCAATGTATTATCAAGCTCTAGAAATGCCCAAATTGTCTAATTTGATTTGTGCTTTTAGATCTTTTGTATTTTTACCAATAGTTTTATTCACAGCTGCATATTTTTATGGCATAAATGGAATATGGGCTAGTATGATTTTTTCAGAAATATTATCTTTTGTGGCAATAAGTATTTTTACTAGTGTAAGAATTAATACTAGAAAAGCTGTATCAGTATAAAAAGTAAGGGTGGTAAAATTTGAATAATTTTTCTATTGGCGAAATGTCGAAATTAAATAATATTTCAATTCAGACTTTGAGATACTATGATAAAATAGGTTTGCTTAAACCTAAACTTATAAATAAAACAAGTAAGTATAGATATTATAGTATAGAAGAATTTTTAAAAGTTGATATGATCAAATACTATAAGAACGTAGGATTATCTTTAGAGGAAATAAAAGATTTAATAGGAAGCAATACTTCTATTGAAGAAAAACTTCAGATGATAAATGTTCAACAAGAAGCTTTAGAAAATAAATTGAAAGAGATGAATTTAATGAAAAATAATTTGGAGATTCTTAAAAATAAGGTATCTTCAATTATTGAGTGTAAAATTAATAAAATATTTATTAAATATAATGAAGAAAGAAAATATATAAGTTATGATTATATTTCAAACACTAATGCTGAACTTGAAATAAATTACAGAAGAGTAATACTAGATATTGAAAAATATGTAGGAATGTTAGGTTATGAGTTATCTTCAATTGTGTCTTATGACAAAACAAAAGAAAAAATGGTGTATAAAAATATAATGATTAATACTTCTGAAAGTATATTAAAACATAATGGCGAAGTTATGGTTTTACCAAAGGGAGAATATATAACAGTATATTTTGAAGGTGGATGTTTTGAAAATAAGAAGTATTATAAAAAAATCATAGATTATATAAATAAAAACAGCATTAAAGTAAATGGAGATTTTCATGAAATATATATAATTCCTCAAGTAAATGAGGATGGAAAAGAAAATACTTTAATGCAGCTGGAAATACTAAAAAGGTAATATAATACACTAAAAAGTATGCTATAGTTTTTAAATTAAACTAACAAAGAGGGAAGCCTTATCAATTAAGGATTACCTCTTTGAATGAAATATAGTTCAAGTCTCTATTTGCTAAATAAACCATGCCTTTTTCAACATATGAATACCTTCTTCAATCTGCATTTCTGTTAAGCCACCAAAACCCAGTAAAATCATGGGGAATTCACTGGTAACACATCCATCATAACAAATTGAGGTTGGATAAACTTTTATTTTCATCTTATGAGCAGATTGAATTAATTCTTGCTCTGTCATTCCATTTTTAACTTTCAACAAAATATGCAGCCCTGATTGTACGCCTATAATTTCAATTTTTTCTTTCATATATTTATCAATTGCGAAAAGCAGTGTTGTATGTTTCTTACCATATAATGTCCTCATTTTATTTATGTGACTTAACAAATATCCTTCTTCCATAAATTTATAGAGTGTGTTTTGATGAAGCTTAGAAACAGTCTGCTTATATGCTTTAAAATGTTCTTGATATTTTTTAATTAATTTTTGAGGTAAAACTAAATAACTTATCCTAATTGAAGGAATTAAAGATTTTGAAAATGTTCCAACATAAATAACTTTCTCATTTTTATCTAATCCCTGCAAAGAAGGAATTGGCTTTCCCTTATATCTAAATTCGCTATCATAATCATCCTCGATTATGTACCCATTATTTTCTTTACACCATTTTAATAACTCTAATCTTCGAGAAACTGGCATAACCATTCCATAAGGAAATTGGTGAGAAGGTGTAACATAAACAACTCTAGCAGAACTTTTTCTTAAATCGTCTATACAAATACCATCGTCATCTATTGAAATAGGATGAAGATCTATTCCTTGATCGTTAAAAACATATCTTGCTCTATGGAAACCTGGATTTTCAATTGCATAGCTATAATCTTTACCAAGTAACATACATAATAATATCATTAGGTACTGAGTGCCCGCTCCAATAACAATTTGTTCTGGTATGCATTTTACGCTTCTTGATTCAAAAATATATTTGGATATTTCTTTTCTTAGGCATTCTTCTCCTTGTGCGTCACCTATTAATAATAGATTGCTTTCATCAGAATATAATGACTGGGCGGTTAACTTTCTCCATGTAGAATATGGAAAGCATTCTAAGTCAACATGTCCTGAATTAAAGTCAATTAAGTATTTAAAATCATTTTTTGGTTTTATAATTACATCTGGCTTGCCATTAGTAGGTATACTATAGAATAAATTATCCTCTAGTCTTGTTACAAACATTCCTATACGAAGCTTACTTTCTATATATCCTTCAGCACATAATTGCTCATAAGCAGTTTTAACAGTATTTTGACTGATTCCTAGATAACTTGCTAATTTTCTTTTTGATGGTAGTTTCGTTTTTGGCTTAATTGTTCCGATTTGTATTTCTCGTTTGATATATTTATATAATTGTATATAAAGTGGAGTGTTTTTTGAGTAATCCCAAATAGGCATAATTTCCATCATTTTTTTATCCTCCAATAACTGGTACCATAAAATATATTAAAACTGATACTTTTTATTATACCAGATTAAAACTATAATTTAAAAAAAGGGAGGGGTAGATATGAATACTAAATATATTGTTATTATCCAATGTGATATTGCACTTAGAAGGTGCAGTGGATTTGCATGTACAAATGCTTTTTATAATAAGGATGAGGTTTTTAAAAATTATGATGATACTACAAAGTACATTTCTTTTACTTGTGGTGGATGTTCTGGAAAAGGTGTTGCATCCAAACTAGAACATTTTTCAAAAAAGTTAAAGGGTAAGTGCAACATAAATAAAGATGAGGTTACAATTCACTTATCATCTTGCATGGTAAATGATAATTATCATAGTGATAGATGTCCACATGTAGATTACATAAAGAGCATAATCACAAAGAAAGGTTATAAAAATGTAATTGAGGGATCTTATATAAGTAATAATGCAAAAAGGAAAAGAGAAGAGGGTATATACAACTGTTATGAATAAGAGGAATTTACTAAGGGCTCTGTTTATATCAAAATTTTTGAAAACAATCAAATAATTTATTAGAACACTGCATTATTTACGTTGGAATTTTGCAGTGTTTTTATATTGCCTATTGGAAAATAGTATTGACAATGCTTAAGATTTCTATTATTATATACATAGTTTAATAGTTTACTATTAAACTATATGATTTGGAGTATAAATCATGAATAAATAAAAAGTAGAAAGGTGTATCTAAATGAAATTTTGTATTAATAAAAAAGTAGATTTTCCTATATATCAACAGTTAAAAGAACAAATAAAATATTTTTTATTAAGTGGCATCTTAAAAGCTGGTGAAAAAGTTCCTTCACCCATAGAATTAGAGAAACTTCTAAAAGTAAATCGTAATACAGTAATTTCAGCTTATAAAGAATTAGAAAAGGAGGGACTCTTGGTGGGGAAAAGAGGACAAGGTACATATGTTTCTGACAATATTAATGTCTATAATGCTAAAAAACATAACCAAGAACTATTAACACTTGCTGAGGAGACTATAGAAAAAACAAAACAATTAGGGTTCGAACCAGAAGAATTATTTACAGTAATTTTTAATTATACTGTTTTAGGGGTAAATGATTCAAAGAAACTACATTTAAAAGCCTTGCTTACAGAAAGTGCTATTCAAAATTTAGAGTATTTTAGAGATGTTTTAATAAAAGAACTTAATATTGATGTTGATATCTGTCTTTTGTCAGAACTTCAAGATAGTATAGATTCAGAGATAGTAAGAAATTGTGATTTTGTTATAACAGGCTTTAATCATGTTGAGGATGTTAAAGCAACTATTGAGCCTTTAGGTAAAGAAGTTATTGGCCTTATGGCAGCACCAAGTATTCATGCGTTTATGCGTATTGCAAAGTTAGAGCCTGGTACAAAAGTTGGTATTGTCTGTGCAACTACGCTAGGAGCTTTGAACATGAAAAAAGCAATTGAGAATGCAGGTGTTGAAAATATTACAATTATTACTTGTGGAGCAGAAAATAACAAACAATTGTTAGAATTGCTTCAAAAAGTTGATGTTGTTATAACTTCAAGGATAGCTTTCGACACTGTGAAAACTTTACTTCCGCAAGGAGTGCAACTTTTAGAGTTCTTTGCGGAACTAGATAGAAATGGCTTACAAATGTTAGAACAATACATTAATAATAAAGTAGCTTTAAAGTAAAATGAATATCAAATGAAGAGGTGAACTATGATTAATTCTAATGAAATAAAAAAAATCTTATATGATTTAGGAGCAGATCTATGTGGTATAGCGCCTATTGAAAGATTTAAAAATGCTCCAGATGGATTTCATCCAAAAGACGTTTTTTCTGAATGTAAATCAGTAGTAGTTTTTGCAAAAAGAACACCATCAGCAAGTATGCTCAGTGGTAACAGAGTAGTATATACGCATGTGACTACTTCCACTTTCATGGAAATGGATAGGATATGTCTTAATGCCTGCTGTCATTTGGACAAACTTAATGTGGGTGCAGTTATGATACCAGCAGATGATCCATATGAATATTGGGATAAAGAGAAAAAGCATGGCAGAGCTATATTATCCTTAAAACATGCAGGGGAATTAGCAGGTATCGGGGTTATAGGCAAGAATACTCTTTTAGTAAATAAGGATTTAGGTAATATGATGTATTTAGGAGCTTTACTTATAGATAAAGAGGTAGAAGGCGATAAAGTTATAACGGAAAAATATTGTTATGATAAATGTAAAATATGTATTGAAAATTGTCCTAAAAAGGCACTTAATAGTATAACAGTTGATCAGGCATTATGCAGAAGCCATGTAGCTACACAATCAACTAAAGGAGACTGGTTATATAATTGTAGTAAATGCAGAACTTTGTGCCCTAATGTAATGGGACACAAAAAGTAATGTAAAATGTTTTAACTAGGGAGGTTAACGTATTGAATAAAAAAACTCTAACTGTTGCTATTGCTTTAACTTTATCATTAATAATGAATGGAACTGTTTTAGCTTCACCATCAAGCACTAATTCACAAGTATCTGAAATTCAGAAGCAAAAACAAGATTTAGAAACAAAAGTAGAAAAATCAGATAACCAAATAATAGAAATGATGAAGCAAATAGATGGTAACAAAAAAAGCATTGAAAAAATCACAGTAGATATAAAAACAACGGGGCAAGAATTAACTAATGCAGAAAATAGCATAAAAGGACAGCAAGATTTATTTAATAAAAGAATCAGAGCTATGTACATAAATGGTACAGATAGCTATTTTGGTGTTATATTAGAATCTGACGGTTTAAGTGATTTCATATCAAAAATGGATACTATTAAAAAGATAGTAGGTTTTGATGAAAAAATAATAAATGATTTAAAAGAAAAAAAGGATACAATAGCAAAGAAAAAAGAAGCTCTAAATAATGAAAATAATAAACTTTTAGCATTAAAAGCAGATAATGAAAAGCAATTAGCAAGCTTTAATAGTACTAGAAGTGAGCAAAAAAATTTAATTGCAAGCTTAGATGCTAAAGAACAAGCTCTTAAAGATGCAGATGTTCAAAGTCAGGTTGAAAAATATAGTGTATCTTCACCCACATTGTCAAGAGGAGGAGCATCATCATCAGCCAGTGAAATAGTTGCATATGCATCAACTTTCCAAGGTGTTCCTTATGCTTGGGGAGGAAATGGTCCAAGCTCCTTTGATTGCACTGGATTTACTTGCTATGTTTTTGCACACTTTGGAATAAGTTTAGAAAGAGTAGCTGATCAGCAGCAGCAGCAAGGAACTAGTGTATCAAGAGATGAACTTCAGCCAGGAGATTTAGTTTTCTTTGGGTCACCAGCTCACCATGTTGGAATATATGTAGGTGATGGATGTATGATTCATGCGCCGCACACTGGAGATGTAGTTAAGATTTCTCCATTACATTCTGATTTTAGTGGTGGAAGAAGAGTATTTAAGTAGAATATTATTAACTCAGCTTTCGCAGTTTAAAAATGATGCGACGCAACTTTTTTAGTTGAGAGTGAAGGTTGATTTTTAGCTATCGCAAAAAATCTTTAAATTTATATAAGTCAGCAATGTTTCGTTTTAGCGAAACGAGCCATGAAAAATTTAATCAAAGGTTTTTTGTAGTGTAACGGAAAAAAATCCACATTAACTCTCCACTCTCAATTATCGACTCTCAACTAGCAAAGCGAAGCGTCGCATCTTGCTTATATTAAGTCAAAATTTTGTATGCGCGAAAGTTGAGTTATAAACAATACTTGTTGTAATGTTTATCCCATGGCTACTATCTCTTTTGTACATATGTCTTCTACAGTTGCCAGGTATAACAATAAATTTAAATTTATAGAGAGTAGTTCTGCATAAATCAGAACTGCTCTTTTTTATTGTAAAATAATTGATACGTAGTTTAGTTATCTCAAATGAAACAATAAATACACAATGAAAATCAATGAGCTTTTATTTGTAAACGATAAAAAAAGTGTTATCCTATACATAGAAATTAAAAGTGAGACGCAAAGATTAATAATCTTTGTGCACAGTATAAGGAATTAATGCAAGAGGGTTTTTTATGAAACGATGTTCAACAATTTTTCTAAAGATTGCTGTTATCCTTATTGGAATGCCAGTTCTTGCTCTGTGTATATTTTGGGTGCCTGGATTTGTAAAGCTTTAGAATGTCAGCCTGGATATATTTTAGAGTACAGAAATGATACATAAATTAGAAGTTCTATACTGCAAGTACATTAGTTAAATGTTGAATGAAATTTATTTAAGGAGATAATGTATGAAGATTAAATTAATTCAACCGAAAATGATACAAAGGCCTATGGATACAAAGTTAAAAACAAGAATGTCTCCTTCATTAGCATTACTCACAATAGCAAATCTTACGCCGAAAGAGCATGAAGTTATTATTGAGAATGAAAATGTTGAAAAAATAGATTTTGATGAACCTGTAGATTTGGTAGCAATAACTGTAACTGTAGATGTTATGAATAGAGCAGTGGAAATATCAAAAGAGTTTAAGAATCGCAACGTTACAGTAATTGCAGGAGGTATACATATTACAGCAGATCCAGATGGTACTCTTAATAGATTTGATGCAATATGTGTGGGAATGGCTGAGAGAGTTTGGGCAAAAATCCTTAAGGATAAAGAAAATAATTCACTTAAAAAGATATATTATGATATGGAAAATATTGCTGGAAAAGAAATAGTATCACCTAACTATTACATTATTGATAATAAAAAGTATTTATATACTAATATAATTAGTACAAGCAGAGGATGTCCTTTTGAATGTGATTTTTGCTATAATAGTTGCAAAAATGTACTTAAAACTTATATTAATAGACCTGTAGAAGATGTAATTAAAGATATAAATGCATTAAAAACAAGACATATAATGTTTATTGATGATAATTTTATTGGAAATTCGAAATGGACAAAAAAATTATTAGATGAAATAAAACCGCTTAAACTAAAGTGGAATGCAGCGGTTACTTCCAATATAGTGGACATGCCTGAATTATTAGATGAAATGAAGGAGTCTGGTTGTCAAAGTTTATTTATAGGTTTTGAAAGTATAAATAGTAAGTCAATAGATAGTGTCCACAAGGTGCAAAATAGTGTAAAGAGATATGAGAAACTTGTAGATGAAATTCACAAAAGAGGAATAATGATAAATGCAAGTTTTGTTTTCGGATTAGATGAAGATGATGCTAATGTATTTAAAAATACATTAGCATGGATAGTTAAAAATAAGATAGAAACGGTAACTTCACATATACTTACTCCATATCCTGGTACAAAGCTATACTCATCATTAATAGAGGAAAATAGAATTGTAGATTATAATTTGTCAAATTATAATACTGCACATGTGGTATATAAACCTAAGAATATGACAGCAGAAGAATTATATAATGGCTACTTATGGATATATAAAGAAGTGTACACGTTTAAAAATATAATGAAAAGACTACCAAAATCTAAAAAACAATGGATTCCATTTTTAGCATTTAATTTCTTTTATAGAAAGTTTGGAAAGCTGACAGAAGTATTGTGCAATATAGTTTCGTTTAAAAATATAGGAAGATTTTTTAGATGGTTAGCTTATTGTATAAAGTAAATAGTGGGATTTTTATGCTTTTATACATTATTTTGAAATTAATGTTATAATTAACGTATGTTAAAGCGTAATTTAAAAGCATTTATAACATATACAAATTAAAGCTTGAAAGGAAAAATCTATGAATAATATAAGTAATATTGATAACATTCCTAAGGAATATATGTATGATGCTGATTTTCAATCTAAATTGAAGACAGTACTCATAGGAGATGCCATTGGTTGTGAAAAGATTTATGTAAATATGGATTATGTAAAGCCTGGTGCTGAAAGTGTAAAGTATCATTCCCATTCCAAACAAGAAGAATTCTTTCTTATAATTAGTGGAAAAGGTATACTTAGAATAAATGGAGAAGAACTATCAATAAAAAAAGGAGATGTTATTTCAAAACCTAGTGGTAAAGATATTTCACATCAATTTATAAATAATAGCTTGGAAATATTGCAAATACTTGATATAGGAACTAGAGAAAAAGATGACATTATTACATATCCTGATGAAAATGTAGTTTATATGAAAGATAAAGGATTGGTTTTTAACATTAATGATAATGTTAAAGGTTGGACTTCAGAACCATAAAATGATAACCAGTGGGTTTAATCCTAATGATATAAATTCACGGAACAAGTTTACAAAAGCTGAGAATAGTTGTTATGATAAATTTAGATTATTAATGATTAATAAAGCATATGATTACTAATCTGTTGTGGTAAATGAGTTTCAGTTTTTGTAAGAAGTTTAGCTTCTTGCAAAAACTGGAACTTGTTTTGTTGTTATTAACTTAAAGTTCCTTACCAATTGTATTGTTTTATTAAAAAATTTTTGAGTAAAATGAATACCATAGCTGAAATAATTGACAGCTCGAATAAGACAAGGGGCAGCTATATTTGTACAAATAAATCACTCCTTTAAAGAAACTTACCATACAATATATGTAGCTTTGATATTAGTGTTACTGCATAGAAAAATAAAAAGTATCGTCATTAAATTTAAGTGATGATACTTTTCTTAATTGTTTAACATTGCTTAAAATTTATCCAATATCCTTTTTAGTAAATTTTTTAATACTCATAAATATAAAAAATACTAAGTATATACATACATAAACCATCATCCATACACTTGGTGAGGTTGACTTTCCTGGTATACCGAAGCCTGATATAAGATTAAAGGAACCTAAGGAAGCAAAAATAGTAGAAATCATTTTTCTATAAATTACTTCAAAAGGGGAAATTAAACTTGAAATTATTCCAATGGTGGAAAGTGAATCATTATTAATATATGCGCCTACTTGTTCCATTACTCCACCAATTAGTCCAAGTATATATACAGCCATTATTAATATTCCATTATTTAAGGTTTTAAATTGAGTGCTTCCATAAAGAGATATTGATAATATGGTTAAAGGCTGCAAAATAAAAAATAGGAAGCCCTTAGCTAGTGCTGCTACTCCAAAGGTTTCTACAATGGATATTTTACTTACAGTAGAAATAAGAATTACTGCTATGTAAAGAATAGTACTATATAAAATAGTAAGAATAGCTGTACCTAGGTATTTTCCAAGTATATATTCTCCTCTTTTAATTGGTTTTGTTAAAATGGTCAAAATTGTTCCACTTTCTATTTCAGATGAAACCATCCCTATAGACAGCATTATAGTTAGAAAAGCTACAAGCATACTGGAAAAATAGAAGCCTACTATAGAAATAGTTGAAGAAAGATTTACAATCATATCTATCATTCCGTTAGTTTGATGCATATTCTTATTTATAAACTTAAAAATGATGGTTAAAAGAATAAGATATATTATAGTTAATATGCCTATAAAATGAAAAATTTTCTTTCTGTAAATTTCTTTAAAAGTGGAAAGTGCAATGATAAACATTAATTTTGACCTCCTTCAACAAGTTTTATAAATAAGTCTTCAAGACTATTTCTGTGGGGAGTAAGACCATAGAGTTTTCCGCCGCTTGCTATAATTAATGAAGCAATTTCATGTATTTCATGGTTTTCTTTTACATGCATTTTAATATTTTTTCCGTCAAAAGTTACATTCTCATCAATTTTTTCAAGCTTATTTAAAATTTCATTATTTATATTTTCTACATGAATATCTAAAACAGTATTTCCCTCTAAAAGGTCATTGATTTTTCCCTGCTTTACAATTTTTCCTTTACTAATAATAGCAGCACTATCACAAATCATTTCTACTTCGCTTAAAAGATGACTATTTAAAAATACAGTTTTATCCATACTTTTTAGCTTCAACATAATATCTCTAACTTCTTTTCTTCCTATAGGATCTAAGGCAGAAGTAGGCTCGTCTAAAAAAAGAAGCTCTGGGTCACAAAGAAGAGCGCTGGCAATTCCTATTCTCTGCTGCATACCTTTACTATAAGTACCTATTTTACTTTTTTCAGCACCTTTTAAATTAACAATTTCAAGAACTTCTTCTATTTTTGTAAAAGAAGTTTTTTTATCAAGTTTATATAATGAGGAGTGGAAGGACAGGAGGTCTAATCCTGTCATCCATTCCTGATATTTAAAAAGTTCTGGTAGATATCCTATTTTTTTTCTTGATTCAATATCTCCAATAGGTTTTCCTAGCACCTTGGCATTTCCTGAAGTGGGAAAAAGTAGTCCTACAATGGTTTTTATAAATGTACTTTTCCCGGCTCCATTGGGACCTAGAAATCCGTAAATTTCACCTTGAGATACAGAAATATTTATATCTCTACATCCTTTATTGTTTTCATATATTTTGGAAAGATTTTCTGTTTCAATTACCAAATTTATCACCTCATAGATTTTATAATTTCTAGTAGTTCATTTTTGTCTACATTACCATCAATACTAATTAAAACACTATCCTTAAGCATTAGAATTTTAGAATGTTTTTCTTCTTTAATAGTTTCAAAGCTTCCTATAGCCTTCATTCCATTTATATTCATTTCTTCAAGTTTATTTCCTACACTAGGAACATACAAAGTGCTTTTCCAATCCTTCATAGATTTTAACTGTTTTTGCATATCATAGGGAAGTACAGAAAGATCTGAAAGAGCATTGAATATTTCATCAACGGTTGCTTCATCAGGTGCAATAATTTCTGGTATTTTACTTTCAGTTATATATATTTTTTTATTAGTTTTAGAATCTTTATAGTTAATGTTTAACGTTCCAGCTATATTTAAAGAGAAAGTTTTTCCGTCTAAATCTTTAGGAAAAAGTTTTTTTCCTCCTAAGGATTTAAGAACTTGATTTATATTTTCTACATTTAAAGTAAAGTCCATTTTTGAAGGACTATCCATGGAAATACTTTCGGTATCATTTGATGACATATTTTCAGGTGTCAATATTGTAAATGGCAGTGTTTTTTTTGCTTCATCCATAGTTGTATTTTTTTGTTCGCCGCCTTGATATTTAACTTTACCTATTTTATCAATATTAATATCCGTCTTATGTTTTTCAAGTTCACTTTGGAGTTTTTTAACATCATCTAATGAAATATTTACACCTTTAATATCATTTGCTCTAAAAATTGAAGCTGCATTAATAACTGCTGCTCTTATAGGTTTTACGGAAACACAAGTAGTTATAGCAAGAACTGCACAAGCAGCAACTGCTATTTTTTTATATTTTTTCATAATTTTAAATTCTCCTTTTTTCTTCTTTATTTCAATATTCATATTTCTTGTTTTTATAGGGTTTATATTAAATTCTTCCTTATAATCTTGAAGTTTCTCTACAGTAAAACTATTTACAGATTTAAGCTCCATATAAATTTCTTTACATTTCTCACATTGAAAAAGATGCATTTCTACTTCTTCCATTTGAGTATCACTAAGTTCGTTATCAATATATGCTTGAATGCTTCCTTCACTTAGACACTTCACTTTTATTCACCTCTTTTTCTAAATTTAAGTAGTTTTCCTTAAATTTTATTTGTGCTCTTGATATAAGAGTGCCTACAGAGTTTTTATGAGCTCCAATTACTTCTGCAATTTCACTATATTTATATCCTGAAAACTTAAGAAGTAGACACATACGATCTCTAGGTGAAAGCATGTTTAGCACCTTTTTAGTTAAATCTACTTCACAATTATTAATTGCAACTTCTTCAATTGAAACTACATTATCCATTTCTTTCTTATAAATCATCTCATTTTTTCCCTCATGAACCTTTTTATCTCTAATGTAATTATAGGAAGTATTAGTAGAAACCATATTTAACCATGCAGCAATGTTGTCATGATCAGGTGGTGAATTATATAACTTCATAAATACCTCCTGTGTTAAATCTTCTGCTGCATACATGTCCCCAGTGAGGTATGAGATTCTTTTGAAGATGGTGTCATAATATTTTTCATATGCAGTTTTAAAATTTTGTTCCTGTTTTTTCTTCTTAAAATAACTAATAACACCCATATCTTTAATTGTCGCCCCCCTCTCTGGTCAACCTTGTTTAAAAGCTTTTGATGAATATTCTAGAATACCTTCAATACCTTTTGTTAAATTTGGTATCTATAATATTAACACATAAGTATTAAAAGTTGTGACAAGGATTGGGAAAAAATATTTAGCCGTGATGAAACATTACCATATATCACGAAGTAGAAGTTAAAATTCAAACTGCCACTGAACCCTATTTTCATTGCCACTTGTATCGCATCTTGCTTATATTAAGTCAAAATTTTGTATGTGCGAAAGTTGAGTAACTTATTAAAAACAAATTTTTGTATCTATTATGGGTTCTTAAGGTTATGGTATAATTATCATTAATAGTAATTTAATATGTCTAAATAAAATTTTATAGTAAAGTAAGGTGAGTATTATAAAGAAAAACTTTATTGCAATTTGTATCCTTTGTATAATTAGCATTTTTATAGGAGTAGACTGTAGTAATAAAATAGCAAATTACGAACCAACAATTAAAGATGTTGTTTTGAAAACAGATTCTACAAAAGTAAAAGAAATTTCCTATCAGATTATGAAAGAATATCTTAATGAATATGAGAAAGATACAGTAGCAAAAAAATTTAAAATTGCGGATTATACCATAAATAATATCAACGATATAAAGGGGAATACCGACAAATTTAGTTTTTGGGTTAGTTATTCTGTAAAACCATCAGAAAAACCATCCAATGAGAATTCATATTGGATGGCAGGCAATGGAGTAGAAAAAGGTGACTGGGTTATAAATAAAGGTGAATTTATAGATGTAGAGAAAGTAAACAATGAATATAAGATTACTGACATGGGAACTGGGCGATAAATTAAACAGTATTCTTAGTGTCTTTAGCACTTAAAATACGTTATCCTATAGGGAAAGAACTTATCCAGGCACGTATCAGGCTTATGCACAACATAAGAACTCTAACTGACTGAAGTCAAGGAGTTCTAATACCTCCTACTTTGAAGAAAAGCAGATATCATAAATATATAATAGATTATTCATGATATAATTAGTAAAAAATATAGAAATACTTATAAGTACATATGGAACCTATGTTTTTAACTATGGCTTAAAATTATCTTGTGATCCACATACTGCAGAAGATTTAGCTTAGGAAACATTTATTAACGCATGGCAAAAATTGGAACTTCAGAAAATTCAAATGCAATTAAAGCTTAGCTTGAATTTTCTAAAACTCGAAACAATTTACAAAAGAATTCTCATAAACTAATCACAAAGCTGGATTACACTAAATCAAATTATACTTTTAATAATGAAGTATGTGGTAAGATAAACTTCTTATATAAAAATATGACAGATAGAAAACCTGAAAAAGAGTGGTATGAAAAAATTGTTAATCTAATAAATGAATAACTATGAAGAATTTTTAGCTATCTTAAGGCACTTTTTAAAGGGAAGGTGTCCAGGATGTTATTTTAGTGATAAGCCTAACTGTAAGTGTAGTATAAATGTATGCCACAAAAAAGAAAAAGTAAACTTTTGTTTTGAATGTTCTAAATATCCGTGTAATCCTACAACGTATAATGAAGCTCTCTCTAAAGTATGGGTGTAGGTAATTTCTATGCAGTGCAGAAAGAAAAAACAAAATTCTAAAGTGTTTAAATTAATAGGTGGATTAGTAATTTTAATATCATTAGGAGTTGTTGCACCTGATTTTATAGAAGGTTTTAAACAGGGATGGATGTCAGCATCTAAGTATTAACACATAATATTTTTATTTGCGTCATAATTGAAAAATTAAATGATTTACTAGAGCACCGCATTATTCAATAAAGTGTTGAATTTTATGGTGTTTTTTATGTTGTGATTATTCAAATTGAATATTAGAACAATGTTCTTTGATAATTGAACAATATGGAAAAAATTGAAATTTTTATATGACTATTGCTTAAATTATATAGGAAATATGATACAATTATACTATAATTAAGTTGAAATGGTAAGACATTATTATTGAAGTTAGGGGCAGTTACTATAGAATTTAGAAATTTGAATGAATTTATTGGTTATATTAGAACTCTTTGACTTCAGTCATTTAGAGTGCTTATGCTGTGCATAAGCACTGTTACGCGCCTGAATAAGTTCTTCTAAGACTCAGAAGAGGTATTCCTAACAAGAAAACTCCATCTGAGGCTAAGAATCACTTGATATTAAGAATAATTTGGAAATATGGGTGAATTAGTTTATGGAAAGTGAAATAATTGAAAATAAGTTTGAATTGTCGGTGCTAGGTGCTCTGGGAATAATACTATTATATAATATGATAGTACCATGTTTTGTGCAAATTCCTTTTACATTCATATCAAAAACTATGTATTCTAATACTCATGAAATTTTTAAATCGGTTGTATTTATCTTGGGTGATTTAATTTCAAATATTATAATAGTAATATTAATTTTGAAAAAAATAAGAAGAGACTATAAAATTAATTTTAAGGTAAAATATATTGAAAAATTCAATTTTAAACTATTATTATGTACACTTTTTTTAATGTTAGGATTTTTTTTGTGGTATCAAAGTTCAATCGGTGTAATAGTAGAAAAAATTCCTGTACCACAATTTATTGAAAAAGGATTTGAAAAATTATTTATAAATCCTTACTTAATGGCTATTTCAGGTATAATAATAGCACCTATTTTTGAAGAAATACTTATGAGAGGAATTATTTTAGAAGGATTTTTGAATAAGTATAAACCTGGAATTGCTATAATTGCTTCATCACTTATATTTGGATTAGTTCACTTAAATATTCCTCAATTTATTAATGCTACATTAATAGGACTGATTTTTGGAATGATATACTATAAAACAAGATCTTTAATATTCTGCATTGCTGGTCATATGTTAAACAATACAATGGCGAGTATAAATTTTCAGTTTAATATTATAAGTTTTGTTATAGGTATAGTAACGTTTATAATAGCAGGAATATTTCTTGTAAGGTATATTAAGAGATTAACATCTGATAAGGCGAATTAAGTGTGATATGATTTTTTTATAATATAGTTATAATCGTAAGTCAAGTTGTAACTATAAAAATTTATGTTTATTAGATTGGAGTGGATATAAATATGTGTGGAATTTTATTAATTATACTTAACTTTATAGTTGTAGTGGTGATAATAAAGTTAAGTATGAGTAAATATAGCAAGTATAAAATTAATAAATTTACTTTTAGTAAAAGTTTGTAAAAAAGGAAAATTGAATACAATAATACAGTTGTTGGTTTAAATTTAATATTTTTATTTATGCTTGCTTATTTAGAATCAGATTCATTAATTATGGTGATTGTAACATCTATAATTGATATCATAGATGTTATAACTGTAATCCGTGTAGGAATTTTTTCAAGGTTAAAAAAAGTAGTTTAAACAAATAGAGTTATTTCTTAATGTTCTTATCTAACATTACAATTAAAAAAACGAACAATTTAATAGAACACTTTATTATTCAAGGAAATTTTACAGTGTTTTTGAATCGTAATACAAAAATATTAGGTATATATTGTAAAATTATAATACATATGTGACCTGAAAATATTGTTACATTTTTCTTCTAAAATTTAAGACGTATTTTGAAAACTTTGCTACGTAACTAATAGATTGAAAATATGAACATTGCTTTTTGAAAATCAAATAATGCGGTGTTAAAAATTTTTATGTTTTCTATAAATTTATGTAAATATATAGATATAATGCTATAATTTTTAAAATATCAAAAGGTAAAATTGATTCCAATATGTACAATACGCTACACTTAATATTATAATTAGCATGTAATTAAATATAACTTGTTAAAAACAGATTTAGGATGGTGCATTAAGATGAATTTAGTAAACCTTTTAGAGAAAAAAATATTACTTATTGATGATGATAACAATGTGGTAAATTTGATTGAGGAAGTGCTTATAAAAGAAGGCTTTAAAAATGTAATAAAAGCTGATTGTGGTTTTGATGGAATAAAAAAGTCTATGAAGAATGTTCCTGATGTAATTGTACTTGATGTGATGCTGCCGGATATTGATGGTATAGAAGTATGTAAAAAAATAAGGGAGTTTTCATATTGCCCTATTTTATTTTTATCTTGTAAAAATGATGAAGTTGATAAAATTCTTGGTCTTAATATAGGTGGAGATGATTACATAACTAAACCCTTCAGTCCCAAGGAAGTTGTTTTTCGTATAAAAGCTCAACTGAGAAGACAGAACTATGATAATAGTAGAGCTTGTAGTACTGAAAAAAAGTTGATTAATGTTGGGAGTATAACCATTAGTAAAGAAAACTGCCAAGTATTTAAGAATGGAAATGAAATTAATTTTACTGCAAAAGAATACAATTTGTTTTTATATTTTGCAGAAAATCCAAATAAGATTATAAGTAAGAAAAGAATTTGTGAGAATGTATGGGATGAAGAATACAGAGGGTTTGAAAATACAATTACTGTTCACATGAGGCATATAAGAGAAAAGATAGAAGAAAATCCTTCAGAGCCTAAATTACTTGTAACTGTAATAGGGCTTGGGTACAAGCTTGTAAATAAGGATGAGTAATATGAAAAAGTCAGCGTACAAGTCAATTTTTCATTTGTATACCATGTTCTTTTTGGTGTTTTTATTAACAGTGCTAGTATGCATAGGTGGAGTTTTCTATTTTATAAACATTGGCACATCAAAGGAACATAATAATATAATATGGAGCAACTGGCCTATTCATTTTACAGAAGACTTTTCAAAGCAGATTGTATTTAAAGATGGAAAACCTGAAATAAAGGCTGAAGGTATTTATGAGTTAAAAAGAAATAACTTATGGATTCAAATTATTGACGAAAATGGAGATGAAATAACTTATTATAATAAGCAAGCAGAAACTCCTAAACACTATACTCCAATAGAAATATTGAATTTTTATAAAACAGAAAATAGCAGCAGTAAGTATACTGTATTTGCAAAAGGAATAGAAGGCAGCGGAAGAAAAATTACTTATATAATAGGATTTCCACTTAAGATACAAAAGATAACTATGTATTTAAACTATAACAATTTTTATAATGGGAAAACCATTATAATAGTCATCACTGTTGTGATTAGTTTATTTATACTTATTTTTGGAGGATTTTATGGTGTATGGGTAACTAAACAATTAAAAAATGTTATAACATCTATAAGAAAGCTTGCTTTGAGATCTTATACAAGTATTGATAATAAGGGTTTATTTCAAGATGTATATGAAAGCTTAAATTTTGTAGACAATGAATTAAACATAAGTGAGAAGGAAAGAAAAAGAAATGAAGCATTACGTGAAGAGTGGATTGCCAATATAACTCATGATCTTAAAACTCCATTATCTCCTATAAAGGGATATGCGGAATTAATAATGGATGGAGAATATTCAAGTTCACCAGAGGATATGAAAAGGTATGGAGGGATAATATTCAAAAATGCAGTTTATACAGAAGAATTAATTAATGATTTGAAAATTACATATCAGTTAAAGAATGGAATGATTCCTTTAAATAAAATGGAAGGTAACATTGTAAGCTTATTAAGAGAATTAGTAATAGATATTTTAAATAATCCTAAATATGAAAAAAGAGAAATAATTTTTGAGTATGAAAAGTCAGATATTCATTTATGTTTTGATTCACTGCTTCTTCAAAGAGCTTTTAATAATCTTTTATATAATGCATTAATTCATAATATGATTGATACTAAAATTTTAGTTTCAATTAATAAAAAAGACAATAAAGTATACATAAGTGTAAAAGACAATGGTGGAGGCATGGATGAAGAAGAAGTAAAAAGGTTGTTTGAAAGGTATTATAAAGGTACAAACCAAGAGGTAAATGCAAATGGAACAGGTTTGGGCATGGCAATTGCAAAGCAGATAATCGAAATTCATGGAGGAAATATTAAAGTGTTCAGTAAAAAGGGATCAGGCACTGATATACTTATAGAGTTATAATTTAAAAATAATGCGTCGCATCTTGCTTATAATGCTATATATTAATGCTACTGATTATACTTAAATATGACCATTCTTTATGTTTACCTTGTAAAAAATTAATATGGAATTAATATGATATTAGATGGAGATTAAGGCTGAAGGCTTATAATTTAACTTAAAGAGCACCATAAGTTAATATAAGACTTCAGCTTTTATTTTTACGATGTTCTTTAATATAAGAGGCAATTTATCCATGGATAAGAAGAAAATTAATGATTGATATCATATGATAGCTGTTTTTACATATGAAAATCTGAGGGTTAGAGCAGTTAATTATAAGACAAATTAAAGACCAGCTAGTAAAAGTCAATAAAAAAGTTTAAAAAAGTTATTTTTAAAAAATTGCATGCCAAAAAGGCATTGCTTAAAAGGCGAACAATGCAAAAATTGGTAATAATTTTTGCGGCCGATTAGGCTGCTGGTTTATTGGAATTTTCAAGATGCATTTTGTGATGAATTTTTGGCAAACGCTGCTCGTATTCCTTTTGGTTACGTAGGACAGCAAAAATATAGTTTACAAGCTTATGCATAATAGCTACTAAGGCTACCTTCTTTTTTTTACCGTTTAGGTTATTTTTGTAGTAATCTAGTAAGATTTTATTATTGGCTTCACCAGTACGCTTAGTTCTTATAGAAGCTAAAGCTACTGCGTATAAAGCTCTACGACCAAAGCGAGTACCTCTTTTGGATATTTTGTCTTTATCACTTTTAAATTTACCAGATTCGTTAACAGAAGGATCTATGCCAAAGTATGCAACTAACTGTTTAGGTTTTAAGAAACTTTCAAAATCGCCTATTTCAGTTAGTATAGTTATAGCAGAAATAAAACCAACTCCAGGTATGGACATTAATAACAGGATATTTTGTTTAAACTTTGAAGAAACATCATTGCCATGTAAGACGTTTTCTATTTCTTTTAATATTAGCTCTATCTGTTTATTAAAATTTTCAATAGTTCCAATATTAATAGTTATTTTTATTGACAATCCAAGTGATGATATGCCAATGCATGCAGCATTAGAAGCCATTTTAATTAATTTATCGTAAGTGTTGTTACACCAAATCAAATTCTTTTTAGATGACTCTTTAAGAATTTTTATAATATTTTCTTTAGAAGAATCAAGAATAGAATGAGGAGTCTGATAACACTTAAGAATAGCAATTGAAGTTACTCCAGTTACATCAGAAAATACATTGTTGTATCCTGGAAATACTATACGTAAGTCAGCAGATAACTTTTTCTTAAATGTTGATCTTGTATCAACAAGTTTATAATAATCACGGCATAGAGATTTTAAGGTAAATATAGAAACATCAAAATAACTGTAAGCTTTTATGTCTTCAAATTTACCTATTTTAGCTATAGCTAAGGCGTCCTTTTTATCATTTTTCACTTTTCTTATGTCTTTATTTTTGTTAGAATTAGTAACTAGAGGATTAATAACATAAGCCTCTAAGTTGTTGGTTTTAAGAAAGTGGAAAAGAGATAAGTGGTACACGCCAGTGGACTCCATGAAAATGCCAGTTTTCATGTTAAACTCTTTTTCCACTTTCTTTATTTCTTTAACTAAGTGGTTAAAGCCGTCCACATCATGATTAATCTTAAATGCCTTTCTGTAAATATCACCGTTAGGTGTAAGAATAGCAACTATAGAAAAGTCTGCTGAAACATCAATACCTACTGTTGGGCTGTAAAAAAATTTAGACATAATTAATATCTCCTTTACTTTAGTTAGTTTGAGATAGAACAGAGTATCCACTTCTATCAATGAGTCTATAACCTTATTTGTGACACGGGTAATTCCTAAGGTAACACCCTACGGGAAACCCAACCAGCTAAACCATAGAAATCTCACTGATGGAATGACACGCTTATTTACGGGTATGATCTCTACGAGATTCCCTGGAGGAATACATCTAACCTCTATTCAGGAGATATTATACAATGATTTAATTTTAATGTTAAGTTTCCTGTTAGGTATCTTAATAGAAAGCATGAAATGAAGTGATTAATTATCTGACAGGTTAAATAAAATATAAGAATGATTTTTAAAAGTGAGTTGTTAATGTTCGCTAGAAAATAAAGATGTTTTCTATTAAATGTTACAACTACATTATATAAGGAGGAATTTTATTGAAAATCATACTTAAATACATTTTTAAAAATTTACAGGAAAGAAAGTTAAGAACAATAGTAATGTTATTTTCAATTATACTGTCAACAGCACTGTTTTTTGCAGCTCTTACAGTGGGGGATTGTTATACTAATGCTCAAATAAAAATGGCAAAAGGGTTAGCTGGGAAGGCAAGTATTTCTGTTACTGCAGTGGCTAAAGAAGATGGAAAATTAGCTTTTGTTAATGAAAATATTATTCCTAACAAGAAAGAAATAGCAAATAAGGTTGGAATAGTACAAACATCAGCTTTATTTGAAAAGGAAAATGAATTTGATAATTTTGATTTAATATCAGCAGAATTAAGTAAACTAAACACAATCAATAAATCAAGAATCATAAAAGAACATGGCTTTAACAATTTTACAGGAAAAAAAATTGTGCTTCCAGAGAAATTTGCATCAAAATATAATATTAAGCTAGATGATCAGGTGAATTTTAAAATAATGGGTAAAAATTATAATTTTACAGTGGTGGCTGTAGCAGCAAATGATACTGTTTTTTTACGTCAACAAAGAGGATATACAGCATTATTACCTAAAGAAACACTGGAAAAAATATTAAATGTAAACAATGAATACAGCAGCATTTTAGTAGAAACTTCTGAGAATGTTAATGTAAGTGCATTTGCATCTAAATTGTCTAAAGAATTAAAAGGAGAATACAAAGTTCAACCAGTTGTTATGGAACAGCAATTAAAGAAGGATGCAAGGTCGAAATCAATGCCATTTTTTTTAATAAGCTTTTTTGCATTAGTAATGAGTGTTTTTATTATTTACAGTAGTTATAAAGTAATAACCATAGAAAGATTATCTATAATTGGAACATTTAGAAGTGTTGGTGCCGCTGAAAACATGGTAAAAATGATTCTCATAATGGAAAGTATTATTTATGGCATAGTAGGAGGAGTTTTTGGAATATTTTTAGGGTTAAAATTAGCGGGTTTAATATTTAATCAATTGTCTTCAGGAATGATGTCAGGGTTAGAAATGAAAGTTGTAGCATCAAAAGTAAATGTAATGCTGACCTTTATTTCAGCTGTTGTAGTTTCAATGCTTAGTGCTTACTTACCAGTAAAACGAGTTAGTAATCTTCCATTAAAAGATGTGGTTTTAGGAGCTGTAGATGTAAAAAATGTATCTAATAAGTTTAAGTTAACATCTGGGATTGTTATGTTCATAATAGCTGTGGTGCTGCCTTATACTGCAGACGAAAGATTTTTAAAAATAGCAGGGGGAACTTCTTTATTGATTTTATTGATTTCTTCTTTGATTTTAATTCCTTTATTAACGGCAGCATTATCAACAGTATTTGAAAAAATATATGAGGTTTTCTTTGGTAATGAGGGGAAATTGGCTGCAAGAAACTTAAAGTGGAATAAAAACATAAATCAAAATATATGCCTTTTAGTAATAAGTATATCATCAGTTATTGTAATTATGCTGGTAGATAATTGTGTAAAAACATATTTAGGTGATGTATTTAAAGGATGTAAACTTGATGGTTATACAGATTCACAAAATATTAATAAGGAGTTTGTAGAAAAAATTCAAAGGATTAATGGTGTGAAAAATGTACTTCCTGAATATGTATTTTCTAATGTAATTGTAAATGATAAAAATGTTAATCGAGTTGAAGGTGTTAAAAATTTAAAGTTATATAATGAAATGCTTGCTTTAAAATATGATAATAATATTCAAAATAGCTTTGAAAACGGTAGAAATATTTTAGTTAAATATGATTTAGCTAAGGAATTAAAAATAAAAGTAGGAGATAGTGTATGTATAAAAACAAATAATGGTATAAAAAAATACAAGGTAACAGGTGAATATACATCCAGAGCTAGTGGAGCAAGTTGTATTATTCCAGAAGAATATGCCAAGGAAGATTTTAATCCTAAAGTTTATGGTGCAGTTTTTTATCAGTGTTCAAATCCAGATACAGTAACTAAAGAAATAAGAAACCTGTATAATGGCAGGGACAACTTTACAAGGTCAATTAAAGAATTTAATTTAGATTCATCAGGGGTTATAAAGGCTTTTTTAGAACCTATGAATAAACTAACATATTTTATTGTTATTTTAGGTGCAGTTGGTATAATCAATAATTTGATTATCAACTATATACAGAAAAAACGCTCTATTGCTATGTATAAGTCTGTTGGAATGAGTAAAGTACAAAATATTAAAATGACTTTAATAGAAGGATTTACATCAGGAATTATTGGAGCAATTATAGGAAGTGGCATAGCTTATCTTGAGGCAAGGATAATATTTAAAGTTGCAGGACCAAGTATGGGTGGACTAGCTATGAATATGCCTGTATCCATGTTTATAATTGCAAGTGTTATTGGTATATTAATAAATTTAATTGGTTCTATAGTGCCAATTATTAAAGGATCAAGACTTCAAATTGTTGAAGAAATAAGATTTCAATAAGAATATAGTAGGTTAGGAGAATGCGTATGTTAAAATCAGATAATGTGGTTATTGAAGGAAAGAATATTATCAAAGAATATGTTATGGGAGATAGTGTAACTAGGGTACTAAATGACGTTTCTATTAAGATAAATGGAGGTGAATTTGTATCTATTATGGGTCCTTCTGGTTCAGGTAAAAGTACTTTGCTTTATATTTTGGGAGGGCTAGATAACCCTACAAATGGTAAGGTTATGTTAAAAAGAAATGACATTTCTAAGTTTAATGATAAAACTAGAAGTATTATGAGGAGAAGGGATATAGGCTTTGTGTTTCAATTTTATAATTTAATACCTAATTTAAATGTGGAAGAAAATATTTTACTTCCAGTGCTTCTTGATGGTAAAAAATTCAAAGATTATAAAACTGAATTGGACAAAATATTAGAAATTGTAGGACTTACAAATAGAAGAAAACATACCCCAAGAGAATTATCAGGAGGCCAGCAGCAGAGGGTAGCAATAGCAAGAGCATTAATAAATAGTCCTGATGTAATATTAGCAGATGAACCTATTGGAAATTTGGATAGTAAAACTGGTACTGAAATAATGAACTTATTAAAGAAAATAAACGTTGAAAATAAAAAAACTATAATTATGGTTACACATTCAAAAGAATCATCAGAATACAGTGATAGAGTTGTGAATGTTAAAGATGGAGTTATTGTGTGATAAAATGTAATTCAAACTGCTGATGCATCTTAGGTCTCATTATCAATAAGTTCCATTTTATTAAAAAATATGATACTATTTTTATAGCAGTTAAGTTATAATTTGATGACATTAGATGCCAAACAACAAAAGAAAGGAGAAAATATATGAAAATTTATAAACTATTGATCACAACATTGATAATATTTATGTTAGTACCTTTTACAGTAGGATGTTCTTCTTTCAAGTCTGGTAGAAGTACGATTCCTTCTTTAGGATGCATAGAAAACGAAATTAAATCTAAATCAAGTAGCAATGCAGTAATAACATTAGATTTAAAAAAAGGTGATAAGGTAAAATTCACATATGATTCTAATGTAAAAGAAGGTACTCTAAAAATTCAATTAAATCGTTCAAAAAATGAGGCGATTCAAGATTTTCTAATAAATAAAAAGGGTACTAAAGAATTAGTAATAGACAAAGATGAAAAATGTCTGCTTTCAGTAAATTATGATAATTTTATAGGTAATTATAAAATATATGCAGATAAAATAAATTGATAAGATATGTTAAATTACAATTGGATATTAGTAAATGTTAAAAATAGATTATTCATGATATAATTAGTAAAAAATATAGAAATGAAGTGAATTAATGAATATTGAAATACTTATAAGTACATATGGAACCTATGTTTTTAACTATGCCTTAAAATTATCTTGTGATCCACATACTGCAGAAGATTTAGCCCAGGAAACATTTATTAATGCATGGCAAAAAATTGGAACTTTAGAAAATTCAAATGCAATTAAAGCTTGGCTTAGAAAGATATGCTTTAACAATTTTCTTATGAAACAAAGAAAAAGTGGTGGGTATAGTGAATTGCTTTATGAGGATATAAATCTTCTTGAAAAAGAAGAACATTTATTTGTGAACAACCATCCAAAACCTGAAGATGAGGTAATTGTAGAAGAAGCTATTCGTGATTTACAAAATGGTTGTTTTCTTGCTATGGTAAGACGTCTTACGCTACATCAACGAATAGCATTTTCATTAATTGATATGTTTGGATTATCTTTAGAAGAAGTTTCAGAAATAATTGGCATATCCAAAAGCGCCTCAAAAGGACTTCTTTATCGTGCTCATATGAACTTAGATTCATTCTTTAGTAATCATTGTAATATTTTAGATGTAAATAATCCGTGCAGCTGCAAAGCTTGGATTGAATTTTCTAAAACTCGAAACAATTTACAAAAGAATTCTCATAAACTAATCACAAAGCTGGATTACACTAAATCAAATTATACTTTTAATAATGAAGTACGTGGTAAGATAAACTTCTTATATAAAAATATGCCAGATAGAAAACCTGAAAAAGAGTGGTATGAAAAAGTTGTTAATATAATAAATGAAATGTATATAAATAAAAATTAAATAAAATTTTTATATAAAACGTGACTTTCTTCTTTTTACTGCATCTATATAAGTGAAATAAAATATTTTTACCTAAGTAAGAGGAGGAATTTTAATGAATAACTATGAACAAGCAGTAAAGGATTTAGCACCTTGTGGAAATGATTGCTCTAGGTGTGCAAGTTATGAAAACAGTAAAATAGTACAATTAAGCAAAGAACTCAATGAGAGTTTAGAGAACTTTGAAAATATGGTTGAAAAAATAAAGGATTTTATGCCTATATTTAATAACTATGAAGAATTTTTAGCTATCTTAAGGCACTTTTCAAAGGGAAGTTGTCCAGGATGTCGTTTTAGTGATAAGCCTAATTGTCAATGCAGTATAAATATATGCCACAAAAAAGAAAAAGTAAACTTTTGTTTTGAATGTTCTAAATATCCTTGTAATCCTACAATGTATAATGAAGCTCTTTCTAAAGTATGGAAGGAAAATAATGATAATATGAAAAGTATGGGTGTAGATAATTTCTATGCAGCACAGAAAGAAAAAACAAGGTATTAATTTAACATTTTTATTATTTACAGTGAAGAATTTATTTATAGTAACTTCACTAATTTCAGCAAACATATATAATACAAAAATGACAGCTAATCTAGTAGACTAGCTGTCATTTTGTATACTCTACACAAAATTAACCTCACATATTCGGATGAACTCATTTATTATTGTACTTTTCCATTTATTCTTATGGATAAGCAACTGTAGAAACAGCTTTTCTTCATTTTCATTATCCTTCAAATGTAGTCGCTTTATCCTTTGATTTTCATTTGCTACTAGTGAAGGCAGATATGTTATTCCAATCCCATTCGCCACGATTTTAATAATTGCCTCTGTTGAGGAGCTCTCCATTAATATGTCTGGTTCAATTCCATTTCTTTCAAAAAATGCTTCTACTCTTTTCCGATATTGACAATTTGGTTCTGTCAAAACGAATTTCTGCTTCTTTAAATCCTCCAGGCATATATCTGTAGAGTCCAGTGGCGCATCTGCTGATATGTAAAAGCCAAGTTCGACTGTTTTTTCTAGTAACAAATATACTTCATCCGATGGTTTATTAAAATCCAATACAAATGCAATGTCAGCCTGGCCACTTGTGAGATAATGCTTCAATTTATCAGCAACACCTGATACGATTTTAATATTCACTTTAGGATACTTTTGAATAAACTGATTTAAAATATTCGGCAGAACTGTCATACAGACAGAATCTACTGCCGCAATTCTTAGTGAACCTGATGGTTCCTTCTCTTCATTCATAGCATCCAAAAATCTGTCTGTGATTCTAAAAATTTCATTGCTATACTCTAATAACTTTTCTCCCGAATCTGTAATACGAATCGTATTTCCATGGCGTTCAAATAATTTTACTCCAAGTTCATTTTCCAATAGCTTAATCTGTGTAGTAACTGTTGACTGCGCATATCCAAGCTGACCCGCAGCTTTTGTAATACTATTCAATTCACATACTCTTTTAAATGTATAAAGATTCCTATTTTCCATAGCACACCTCATCAATATTTTTGATGTCTTATTTCGAATATATCAATTTTTCAAATATCAATTAATATGATAACATGTAATTAATAAAACAACAATATGAGAGGAGATTTAACATGAAAAAAATATTAATTCTCAGCGGGAGTGGACGTAGACATGGAAATTCTGAAAAGCTTGCTGATGCTTTTATCAAAGGAGCAGCACTACATAACGAAATTACCAAAATTACATTAGCTAATAAGAAGATCGCCCCATGTTGCAACTGCAACTACTGTCAAGATCATAATGGTGAATGCGCTATCAATGATGACATGCAGGAAATTATTACTGCATTACAAAATAATGATACCCTTGTGCTTTGTTCACCGGTCTATTACTTAGGCTTCAGTGCGCAGCTCAAGACTGTCATTGATAGGACTTACGCCGAAAGTGCAATAGGAAGAAAGATTCAAAGTACAATTCTTTTATCTGTTGCTGGAAAAAAAGATGCATTTGTTTCAGACTGTATGGTTAATGATTATAAACAATTATGTGATTATCTTGGTTTTCAAAATCTTGGAAGTATCTCTGCTAAAGGCTTCGAAAACCCTAATGACATCGAAAATTCCCAAATATTAATTGATGCATTTGAACTTGGGAAATCTATTATTTAACTAATAAAAAGATATGTTCATTTTCGTAAATATATATAATGTAAATATGACAGCTAATCTTAGACTAGCTGTCATATTGTATATTAAGAAGAAAGTTTTTTTCTACATCTAAATGCATTTGAAAATTGCAAATTGTAAATCTTTGAATTGTTTAATATTAAAAGATGTATTTTGAGTTGTTTAAAGAGTCTATTTATTCTATACATGTAACATCTAATTTATTACGATCTACCAATTTTTTATATTTGTATTTAGGGTATCCAACCATAAGTGCTCCTGTTATTACTTTGCCATCATGAATATTAAATAAGTTTAATAATGGAGTGTAATTTGAAAATGCACACATTTCAAATAATCCAGCCCAACAAGAACCTAAGCCTAAGGTTGGGGCAAATAATTCAACATAGGACAATGCAGAAATTGTATTTTCTCTTCCGTTTTTGAATTCCTTTGGAGCAACTGCTAAAATAATATGGGGTGCATCACGTAAAATCGTATCTATACCACTTCTATAATTATTTGCATGCCTTGAAAAACTCCAGTGAGCTCCGTTATTGCTTTTAAGCTTATCTTCCATCCATTCAACTATTATTTCAGTAGCTTTTTCTAATATTTTTTTGTCTCTTACAATAATATAAGACAAACCTTGTGAATTACTGGCAGTAGGTGCAAAACGTGCAATGTTAACTAAGTTCAATAATTCAGTGTAAGGAACAGGTGTATTTTTATAGCAGCGTATTGATCTGCGTGATCTTAGAAAATATTCAGCAGTTTTTGAATCTAAATTTTGAAAATCTTTTAAGTCTGATTGATTACATAATGGTGCTTTAATATTGTCAATTGCACCACAAGGACATACAGCAGTACACTGTCCACAAGCAATACATGAATAAGAATTCACTGTTTCAGGACCACTTTCTTTCATACATAAAGCCGTGGTTGGACAGACTTTTGTACAAGCTCCACATTTTATACATAATGATTTATCTACTTTAATTAAATCCATTAATAGCCACCTCTTAAATTTTATATTTCAATTTTAAATTAGTACTGTAAGCACTTTATGTACACAGTATACCCTGTACAGTTGTTTTTGTGAAGTAGATACTTATAAGTAGTATAGTACCTATTAAGATACTAAATGTAAGTGCTTATTATAAAAATAAAATTCTACATATAACTTTAGATACAAGGTTACAGGTGGGATTTTAGTTAATAGTATTGCTTTTTAATAAGGTAAGTGATTTTTAAATAGATAAAAAGCACTGAAAAAATCCAGTGCTTTGATTAAGTGTTTCTAGGTTTTTTAAACTTTTCATGAAAGTTAACAACAGACACTCCTAGTTTTTTCACAATGAAATGTTGGTATAAATAATAAATAAGAGGATATTCACAGTTTAAAACATCAACATTTCGTTTTTTATCATGAGTTATAGAGAAAGTAACATTTTCATCTAATAATTCTGTAACATCACACAGTATAGTATCAAAATTATCATCAGTAAGAACATTTTCATACTTAATACAAGCTATAGCTTGTGCACTATTTGGTTGAGGACAATAATATGTAGTTCCAAATATCCTGCATTTAAAAGGTCTAAAATCGTATATTTGGCACAAATGAGTATTTTCATCAAGAAAAACACAAGGAAAACTTGTTTTATCTATTGAAGAGTTTATTTCTTCAACATCATTAGCAGAAGCATTTAATAAAAGTTGAGCGGCTTCTGGATACTCACTTTTAAGTATTGACCAATACTTATCAACTCTTTTTATCAGACTGTTTAATTTTTCTTCATCCCATTTAGCTAATTCATTTAGAATTAAATCGAATTCAATACTTTGAACAGTAAAATAGTCATAACAACAATCAGTACAACCTGGAATACACAAGGAAAGTTCATTAGCTGTTTGACGGTTTTTCTTAAAATCATTCTCCAGTTTGTTATAAATTTTAAATTTAGCAGCAGCCTCACTTTCTTCATGAATATCAGGGTGGCAGTTCTTCTTTTTCTTACCACTCATGCAAAAACACAAATCATTTCTTCCCATATTTAAGCTCCTATTCTATAGGCAAATCAGATAACATTTCATCCTTTTTACCAAGTCATTTCTTTCTTTTTATTTTGATTTCTTCTAAATTAGAAACATATTTAGTTAGGTTCTTATCTTTGTTTTTTACGTTTATTATATATAAATTATACCACATTTTCAATGAAAAAGCATAGATAAATGGCTTGAAAATGTTGTAACATAAGCCTTTTAAGCAGTCTCTATCTTGAATTTAAAATCTAAATCAAGGACCTTTCTTTTGGTCGCTTCTTTAAGAGTTTTGCTCAGGGAAGAAGTATTCCTAACAGGCAAACTCCACCTGAGTCTAAGAATCACTTGATAAGCTTTGTTCCACAGTTGAAACTTTATTTGAATCAAGGTTCACTTCGCTGTTAGCTTTATCAGGAAACAACTTATCCTTATAGTAGGAGTCTGCTTGATAAACTACGGCTAAAGGATTATGACATAAAACTCTATCCTTTACTGCAAAAACAGTTACAGGAGCTGAGGAATATTTTATGAATAAAGAATCATGTCCAACGCATAGTCCTAAAACAATATTAAGGTCTGTTTTGGATTCATTTAAAAATACTGCCTGACCAATTGGGTTGCACATAGCTACTTTAGTATTGTTTATATCAATTAACTTTTTAGAAATATGTCCATTTTTACAAATAACTGAACTTACTTCAAACCCATTATAAGAAAGTACTTTACTTACAATCTTACTTTCATTAGTTAATCCAATACAAAAGGCTAATCCTATTTTTTTATAACCACATTTTTTTGCAAAAAGCATAGTTTCTTCTAATCTTGTCTTTTCCCCATAATATTCACTTACAACTAAAGCGGAAGATTGAGCAATTTTGTAGTTTTCTTTATCATCATATAATGATTTTATATCATCCATTTTTTTACTTATACAGGGGCAATTTTTTGGAGCATTATTTAATTCACCACTGCTGCATGCGTGGATAGAACATAAGGCACAATTATACATAAAAAATCTCTCCTTTTCAATACGTTTTATAGTAATTGCTATAAAGTATGTTAATATTTATAATATAGTTGAAATTTATCCTATGTAAAAGGGACAGATTTTTTAAATAGAAGGATACAAAAGGAGATGAGTATTATATTTTCATTTACTCCACTTATAGATAATACAATAAATAAACCAATATATTATCAGCTATATGAGTGCATAAAAAAAGAGATTATTTATGGAAATATTAAAACTGACGAAAAATTACCATCACTTAGAAAGCTAGCAAAACATCTTCAGTTAAGCAAAAATACTATTGAAGCTTCATATGAACAGCTTTATGCTGAAGGGTATATTAAAAGAATTCCTAAAGTAGGATACTTAGTTGAAGATATCCATTCTGATTTATTAAAAGTACCAAATGTTTTTAATTCTGAACACTTAATGGAAGAAAATCTTGAGGATTCAAAAAAATTTAAGTATGATTTTGAACCAAAATATATGGACAAATCATGTTATAACCCTAAGATGTGGAAAAACATAATTAATTCAATTATAAATGAAGAATTTGAAACTCTTCTAAGTTATGGTGATGCGCAAGGGGAATATGAACTACGTTATGAACTTGCAAAATACATATATGAAAATAGAGGTGTTCATTGTGCACCTAATCAAATTGTGGTAGGTGCAGGGACACAGTATTGTTTAAATATGATCTGTCAGCTGCTTAGAGAAAACTTTAGTAGTATTGGTATGGAGGAGCCTGGAAGTAATTATGTGCGATGTGTTTTTGAGAGAAATCAATTTAATATTGAACCTATTAATGTGAATGAGGATGGATTAGATGTAAAGAAACTTGAAAATAGTAAGTGCAAACTTGCCTTTGTTACTCCATCTCATCAATTTCCTAAAGGAGTAATCATGTCTGTAAAGAATAGGTTGCAGCTTTTGAATTGGGCAAAAAATAATAATGGGATTGTAATAGAAGATGATTATGACAGTGAAATGAGATTTATTGGTAAACCTATTCCTTCTTTGAAAAGTTTAGATAACTTTGATAAAGTAATATATTTAGGTACATTTTCTAAAGTTTTTATTCCAAGTTTACGTATAAGTTTCATGGTACTACCTAATTGGTTATTAGATTTATATTTAGATAAATATAAAATGAATACACAGACAACTTCTAAGTTAAATCAAATTGCATTAGCACATTTCATGCAGAAAGGCTATTTGCAAAGTCATATTAGGAAAATGAGAAGGCATTATGAAAATAAATATAAGATTATTACCAAAGCAATTCATGCTTATATGGATAATAATGTTAATTTAATAAGTAGTAGTGCTGGTATGAGAGTCATTTTGGAGATTAAAACAAGTTTTACAGAAGAACAAATTGTAAAACTTGCTAAGAATGCAGATATAAGAATTTCCCCTATTTCACAATATTATATAGTTAAAAATAATTATGAGGAAAATGGGAAAGTTAGAGTGTTAATTTCCTATAAGGGAATACCTACAGAAGATATAGAGCCTGCTATTAAAGCTTTAAATGACGCTTGGTTTAATCATGACAAAAACGCACACAGGGTGTAGAAAATAGTTGTTGGGTTAAGCTATATCAATTATTTGCTGTCAATTCTTTTACATTACAGCATTTAGAATGATAAAAATGCAATAAGACATAAAATTGTTGTTATAATTGAAAATACTGAAACTATTTTAGCTTCATGCCAGCCGGATAATTCAAATGAATGATGAATAGGTGCCATTTTAAAAACACGTTTACCTAAAAGATTGAATGATACTATTTGTATTATTACTGACAATGTTTCTATAGCATATATTCCTCCAACAATAGCAACAATAAGAGGGTTATTAAGTACCATAGCCACTGTTGCAACTATACCTCCAAGAGCTAAAGAGCCAGTATCTCCCATAATTATTTTAGCTGGATAAGAATTATATCTTAAAAATCCTAATAATGAACCTGATACACATCCACAAAAAATTGCTAATGAATAGTATCCCATACTAAAACTCATCAAAGTAAAGAATGTCATTACAAGTAATGTTATTGATGCAGCAAGCCCATCCAATCCATCAGTTAAATTTACTGCATTAGTTGTTGTTGCATAATAAAAAATAATGAAAGGTACATATAATGTTCCAAAGTTAACTATTAATTTGGTAAAAGGAATTACAATCAATGAGCCAATTGAAGAATTATGATAAGCATAAAATGCAAAGATACTGGAAACAAAAAGTAATAATATCATCTTTTGAAATGAAGTTAATCCTTCATTCTTCTTATGTATTTTCTTCAACGTATCATCAATAAAGCCTATAAATCCAAAAGCTAAAAATGAGTATAATACCATCATAGTCTTGACATCATATTGATTTATGAAAAAGAACATTGTAATTATAGATGAAAAAATAAATATGATACCTCCGAATGTAGGCGTGCCAGCTTTTTTGTTATGACTTTTAGGAGCTTCTTCCTTTATGTTTTGTCCTAATTTTAATTTTTTGAATATTGGAATAAGAATCATTCCGGTAAATGAGGATATTAAAAAACTTAATAATACAGCATAAACAATATTAGTCATATAGAAACCCTTCCTTTATCTTTAGATTGAAATTAGATTTTTTAATAGTTTTGAAATCATTGTATTGCATATCATAAATATCTTATTTACTTTAATAAAATATTTTTTTAAATTCCATAATTATGGTAGTATATTAGTTGATATAATTCAATTAATATAGATAAATATCAAATATAATTGAAAAAAATAAAATAGTGGCTTGAATTATATTCAAGTTACTTGATTATGATTATAGTATGAGTATATGGAGGATTAAAATTGAAAGAAGATTTATACGAATTAAGTCAAATAGATGAAGAAGTAAAAAGTAAATTTGATTATATTAAAAGAAATTCTGATGTTATAATAAAGAACATTAATATAGTGAAAGCTTTGAAAAATAATATATATGAAAAAGCTTCTAAAACATTTGTATATAATTTGAAAAAATTAATTCAACTAGAATCAACACAGAAGAAGCTTGCTAAGAAAATTGGTATCTCAGAGGATTTACTTTCAAAATACAAATCTGGAGAGGCTTTTCCATCTATAGAAACTTTGATATATATTTGTGAGGTATACAAAATAAATATGGAAAAGCTTATTTATACTCCATTAACAATATCAGATATTGAAGGTTTGGAAAGCAATGAGGAATTAAGCTTTAATATGTTTGAAGAAAAATATTATGTTTATTTTCTAGTGACTAACATAGATAGGGAAGGTACTATACATGAGGGTATTATTGAGATATTCAATGGTGATGTAGTATTTAAAATTATCTCTAATAGTGAGGTGGTTAAATCTTTTAATGGTGAGTATAATATTTCAGATAAGCTTATTTTCTTTAATTTAAAAAGTTTAAGTGATGGAATTGCCTATATAAATATGATTAAACCTAATGTAAATAAAAATAAGTATGTTGGTGGTTTAGCTATGCTGATGTTACCTTCAGATGCAAATAGTAAACCTTGTAGTCAAAAAATTTTATTCAGCAAAGTTAGATTGGATAGGAAATTATATTACAATAATTTAAAAAAACTTTTGAACTTTTCTGTTGAAGGAGTGACTTTGGGACATGTTAAAATATCTCAATGGGAAGATGAGGCGGCCTATAATTTTATAGGGAAACAGCTTTAAATTATTAAGTGTAATATAATGCATTTTTATCTTGTAGAAAAAACAAATTCTTAATATAAATAATAGGGAGCATCCATAGGTTTATTCAAATTAGATCTATGGATTCAGTAGTGGAGAGGATTATAAATTCTGTAAAAGGTGAAAGGAATAATTTAAATTAACATTTGAGAATATGTAAAATATCTGTGTGAATTTCAATATATATATAATAGAAATATGTATCTATATTGAAGTTTGCACAGATTTTCATGTTGTGTAGAGTTTTCTATTTTTTCCATCGAAATATATCACATAATAAATTCATACTAAAATTTATAAATTCCTCCTCATTAAGTGAAAAGTGATTTGCAAAAGTCTTGCCTGATATAGAAAACATGTGGAAAAATCCTGTTATCATAAATTCAGCAGAGTAGGTTAAACTCATTGAATCAAGATCTGTGCGGATACTTTTATCTGCCTTTCCTTCATCAATAACCTTTGCGATTTCTTGTGCTAAAAGTCCACTGATCTTATTAAATTCCTCACGTTTAATTATATTTTCTTCCTTAGGGTTAACATATCCAATATAATTCATTAAGTTTAATGTATCAGGAAAGTCTTTATAGAATTGATAATAAGCTTTTGTTAGGTGCTTAAGCTTTTCATATCCATTGTTGCCATTTTCAATTTCCTTTTGAAGGCAGCATAAAAGTTTTTTAAATCCTCTAATTATAACTGCAAAAAGTAAATCTTCTTTATCAGTAAAATATTGATATATAGTTTTTCTAGTAAATTGAGCTTCTTTAGCTATTTCTTCCATAGAAGCTTTATTATATCCAATTACAGTAAATACTTTTTCTGCAGCATTTATAATATCCATTTCTCTTGCTAATTTTTCTTTTTCTTTTCTAGATAAGTTATTCATTTTTTTCTCCTTTTACTTGACAACTACAATATACATGTTGTATATTATGGTTACATTATGTAACATTAATATACGTTGCGTATATTAAAAGTATATTACATTATTTTTAACATGTAAAGAAAAAGCAATTCACTTTAAATAAAAGATTTAAATTATCTGCTTTTTCCACTAAATAAGATTCATTGATTAATAGGAGATGAAAAAAGGATATGAAAAAAGATATAAAAATTGTTGGAGTGATCAGCAGTAATAATTTTAATGGTAATACTGCTTCTCTTGTGAGAGAAGCACTTAGAGGTGCTAGTGAGGAAGGTGCATCAGTAAGGGAGATTTTCCTTCCAAGATACAAGCTTGAGTTTTGCAAAGGGTGTTTAGTATGCAATGCCAAAGGAGAATGTCCTATTCCTGATGATTTTGAGGCAATTAGAAAGGTTATTTATGAAGCAGATGGAATTATTTTGGGTTCTCCAACTTATGCTTTAGAGTATAATGCATTAATGAAATGTTTTTTTGAACGTTTAGGAACGTATACTCAGTATGCCTCTTTGCTTGGAGGAAAGTATGGTGCTAGCATATCTACGGCTTATGGTAATGCAGCTAAAAAGGTAGCTAAAAAACTTATAGGAGTATTTAAATTTGGAATATTTCAAAGAAGTTATGTATCAGGTTTTTTAGGTGTAAGCACAATGGTTAATGGAGTTCAGATGCCCGCAGCTGAAAATTCTGATGCTATGAAAAAGGTTAATGAGCTAGGAAGAAAAATCACAAGAGATATAAAAGGTGATAATAAGTATCCTTTGCAAAATTTGATAATGAGGTTGATTATTTCACTTTCCTTAAAGCCTATTTTTGAAAAAAAGGTTTTGAAAGATAAAGATGGAAAGGAAAGAGCTGTGTACAATAGCCTTCATCAAAGAGGACTAATTAAATAGAATTATATTGAATTTTGAAAGATTGTTATCAATTAACACTCCAAAGCTAATGAGCAAATACCACCTGAAAATAAGAATTATTTGATATTTGTACATACTTGTAAAAAAGGGGTTGCCTGTTAAAAAGTTATTTGCATAAACTATAAGCATCTTAAGATAAAGGAGACAAAGAGTCATACTCCTGCAATAAGGACTTCTTCAAACAAAAAAATAGGACTTACTATAAAAAAGTAGGTCCTATCTTTAATGAAAAGTGTAAGCTATTTATTCATTAACAATTCTTCTGAGTATGGAAGTGATTTTAATGAATCAATGAAAACTTCTCTCCATTCTGTAAGCTTATGATTTTTTCTTTGAAAGTACATATTTCTAAGCTCTGCATAATTAGTAATAACAGTTCTAGTTTGTTTAAATGCACTGGGTAAATCTTGAACTATTGCTCTAAAAATAGCTTCTTTATCACTGGAGTATTCTGTGTTTTTATATTTACCTATCATATCATTAAGGCCATTTATTATATTAGTTCTATTTTCACTTTCGAAATCAAATTGAAAATCATCATAAGTTAATGGTCTTGAAGTAATTTTATGCATAGTACTTGTACTATTTTTTTCACAAAACTTATAAGTGTCAAACTCTTTCCACCAGTATAATGGAGCATTGATATCCATATATACAGTAATATATCTCATATACTTACTATGCTCTGTACCTGCTAATATTAATCTTTGCATAAGTCTTAAATCGTTAACTCCTATTTCAATATTACCATTATAATATTGGCTATCAGATCTATCCCAACTATTCATTGGATTTCTCATTCCTCTTATAGCAGCTTCCCAGCCAAATACTTGTATTTTATCAATTTTCATTACTTGTCCTCCATATCCTTGTAATAAATGTATTTTTGTGTTGTTTAGAAATGTTGTTTCATTGTTAAAAATTTGCTACTTGATATTTTTTAAAACTTTCAATTAACACAATAAATTTATTATAACATGAGTTATTATTATTTTTTAATAATGTTTGAATTAATTTTCATGTGACAATCGTAAGAAAAAGTTAAGAATTACTAAAATACATTGTAAGAAATAATCTCTATACTAGTTTATGTAATGAAAAATAGGAGAATTTAATCAAATATTAAAGGAAGAAGTTGATATATTAAAAGGATTAAGTTTTAATGTAAGTAAAGGCAAGTTTAACTTTTAAGTTGAAAGGGGATTTAGTAGTGGATAGTATATTAAAAACTAGTAATTTAACTAAAAAATATAAGGATAAAATTGTAGTAAATAAGATAAATATGACTATAAATAAAGGTGACATATATGGATTTCTAGGACGAAATGGAGCAGGAAAGACAACTACTTTAAAGATGTTAATGGGACAAGCTACTCCAAGTAGTGGTGGCATAGAGATTTTTGGAGAAACTATAAGCTGTAAAGATTATAAATATAAGAGTAGAGTTGGGTTAATATTAGAAACTCCAACATTTTATCAAAAGCTTACAGCAAAAGATAATTTGGAAATTCATAGAAGATCTATGGGCATTCAAGATAAAAAAAGTATAGATAAGGTTTTAGAACTGGTGGACTTAAGCAATGCAGGAAATAAGAAAGTAGAAAAATACTCTTTGGGAATGAAACAAAGGTTAGGCATGGCAAGAGCATTGCTTAACAGTCCAGAGATTTTAATTTTAGACGAACCTACAAATGGATTAGATCCAGTAGGGATAAGTCGTATTAGAGAAATTATATTAAAGCTTAATAAAGAACGAAATACTACTGTGCTTATATGCAGCCATATTCTAAGTGAAATGGAGCATATGGCAACAAAAATAGGCATCATTCATAATGGAAATTTAATAGAAGAAATTCTTTATAAAGAATTAGAAGAAAAAAACAAAGCTTATCTTCAAATTAAAGTAAGCAATCAAGAAAAGGCAGCTATAATTTTAGAACAAAAATGCGGCATAAATAAATATAAGGTTTATGAAGAGGATATTATAAGAATTTTTGACAATTCATATGAAGCGGAAAATATTAATAAACAAATGATGGATAATGGAGTTTTAATAAAAGAGCTAAAGATGAATAATGAAACCTTGGAAGATTACTTTTTTAGATTAACAGGAGGTGAAAAGGTTGTTTAACTTGGTATACTCAGAAATATTAAAACTTAAAAAATCAAAAACCATTGCATTTGTAATTTTAAGCAGTATATTTTTTCCTGTTTTTTGGTTTTTGATTACACCATTTAATTGTCAGAAACAAACTTGGGTAATATACACTTCAAATTCAGAAGATATTATGTTTATGATAGTAGCAATAATAGTTTTTATGCTGCTGGCATCTTACATTTTTATTAGAGAATATTCAGAGGATACAGTGAAATTATTATACAGCTATCCTGTAAGTCAAATAGCAATATTTATAAGTAAGATATTAACTATATACATAATAATAGCATTAATATATCTTTTGCATTTTATAATAGTGTTTGGAAGTGGACTACTTGTAATACATGAGCCATTGACAAAAGAAATTTTTTTAAGTCATGCATTTGCATATATAACTTCTATGATATTAGAATTTTCATTAATACCACTTATGATTTTTATAATTAAAATATTTAAAAATACAACAGCAACAGCTTTTGCAGCTGTAATTATTTTAGTCTCAAATTTTTATGTGTATGAAACTGCACAATACAGATATTGGCCATTTATATTACCATATATCCCAATTATGAAGGTGGGTAAAGCTATAAACTTAATGGCCACAGCAGGGTTAGGTATAACAACAGTGGTTGTTGGAATGTTATTATGTATATTTCAATTATCCAGGGTAAAGGATATTTAATGGCTTGAATTTAAAATAGTATGATGGGCTGCCGCGCCAATTAATTAGTGTGGCAGTCTTTTTTAATTTATATATATGTTTTTAAATAGTTAAAAATGGAAAGTGTGCAATTGACAGTTGTGGATAATTTTTAAGTTATTAATAAAAATCTTAAGAAAATCGTAAGAAATACTAAAGTACATTGTAAAAATTAATCTATATAATTGTATCTTGTAAGTTAAAAATTAGTTAGGAGTGAAAAATATGAATAAACAAGATATAAGGATTAAAAGAACTAAGAGTAAGGTAAAAAAAGTTTTATTAGGTATTAAAAAATTCTTAATAGGTATAGTTGTAGTGATAATGGTGGTATTGATAACAGGATTTGCATATGAAAAACTTGGACAATACTCTGATAGTAAAAAGTACAAACCTGTAGGTAAAATAGTCAATGTAAATGGACATGATATGCATATTTTTGCAAAAGGAAAGGGAGATGTAACGGTAGTATTTGCATCTGGCTGGGGAACACCATGTCCATATGCTGATTTTTACCCATTGTACAATGAAATATCCAAGCATACGAGAATAGCTGTTTATGATAGACCAGGATATGGATGGAGTGATGTATCAAAAACGCCTAGAGATATTGATACAATAACAAAAGAAATGCATGAATTACTTACAAAATCAGGTGAAAAGGGGCCATATATATTGGTTGGACATTCTTTAGCTTCACTAGAAGTCATAAGATTTACTCAGATGTATAAGGATGAGGTAAAAGGAATTGTTATGATAGATTCAGGAAACCCTGAATATTACTTAAATGAAGACATGGATGATAGTGCAATGTCAAATAGTTCATTGAAGTTAGCATTTAGCAAGTTTGGAGTATTTAGATTGCTTTTCAAGATGCCTAGTTTTTCTTCTTCATTGTATGTATCAAGAAATAACTTTTCCTTAGAGCCAAAGGATTTAAAAGAACTTGATAAGGCAATGTATTTGAAAAATCTTATTAATAAAAATAAGATTGATGAAAATAAGAACATAAAAACAAATGGCTTTAAGGTAGTATCAAATGGTAAAATAGGAAGTATACCTCTTAGAATATTAACATCAGAAAGTGAAGCTAAGGCAGAGCTAAAATGGAAAAATAGTCAGGAAGCTTTTAAAAACTGGTCTACAGACAGCACGCAAATGATTGTTCCAGGAACAGAACATTTTATACACCAGTATGCACCAGAAGCTGTAAACAAACAGATAGTAGAGATTTTAAATAAATAAGGATGTGATTAAATGACAGAATATGTTATTCCAATAAAGATGGCGGTACTTACATTCCCCATTTTTGCAGTAGTATTTACACTACCATTTTTACTATATCAATATAGAAAACATGGATATATTAATTACCATAGAGCATGGCTTTTATACTCTTTTTTGTTGTATTTGATAGTGGCATACTATCTTGTTATATTGCCATTACCTAAAACACGAGATGTATTAAGCATGCAAAAACCTGGAACCAAATACATTCAATTAATGCCATTTAAATTTATGCAGGATATTTTAAGGGAAACAAAGGTACAACTATTAAAACCTTCAACTTACGTACATTTGTTTAAAGAGAGAGCTTTTTTGCAAGTAGTTTTTAATGGAATTTTGCTGTCACCACTAGGTATATATTTAGCTTACTATTTTAAAAAGAGTCTTAAAAAGGCTGTATTAATATCATTTTGTGTTTCTCTGTTTTTTGAACTTACCCAGTTAAGTGGATTATATGGTTATTACAATAGACCTTACCGAATTTTTGATGTAGATGATTTAATGTTAAATACTTTAGGTGGATATTTTGGGTACATGATATCGCCAGTGTTTATGAAATTACTGCCTAATGTTAGCAAGTTAGATGAAAATGTTCAACTTGAACATATCACTGTAGGTTTTATAAGAAGATTTTTAGCCTTTTCATGTGATTGGTCCCTTTTTATTATTTTATTAATAATTACAGGAGGACATTTGAAAATCTATATATTTGTACTTATATACTTTATAGTAATTACTTATTTTACCAATGGTAAAACTTTGGGAAAATGGATTCTTAGAATAAAAGTTACAGGCAAGAATGAAAAATTAAAATTTAAAGAAGTTTTTATAAGATACGGTATACTCTATTATATATTTTGGGGAGCAAATTATATTATTTTCAGTGCTAATATATTAAATCGTAATTCAGAAAGTTTGTATTTTATTAATTATATTTTAATAGTTTTATTATGTTTGCTAAATTTAGCAGGCATTAGAGATATAATAGCTCACCTTTTTTCAAAGGATAAAAGATTATTTCACGATAAAATAAGTGGGACAAGATTAACAGTAATTAAGTAAAGTTAGAAAATAGATTTGACTTGTTATGGCGATATTATATGTTAAAATAGGCACTAAGAGGTGACGTTATGAATACTGGAAGTAATATAAGAATTTTAGCAGTTGAAGATGATAAAGAAATAAACACTTTGATTAGTAAGGTGCTTGTAAAAGAAGGATTTGAAATGGTACAAGCATTTGATGGTAGAAGTGCCATGGATAAATTCCAATTTGATGGAGAATTTCAGTTAATAGTATTGGATCTAATGGTACCTTTTATAGATGGCTTCGAAATAATAAGAAGGGTAAGACAAAAAAGTACTGTACCTATATTTGTAATATCGGCAAAAAATACAGAAATGGCCAAGGTATCAGCTATAAGTATGGGAGCGGATGATTATATTGTAAAACCATTTTCTTTAAATGAATTTGTAGTAAGAATAAAGGCTTTAATCAGAAGATATATATATTTTAGTAATGAACAAGCAGCTCAGGAGTCAGTTATAAATTATAAAGATTTAATAGTTGATGTAATGGCCTATACTATAATGAAAAGAAATCAATTAGTCAAAACTACACCTATAGAATTTGAAATATTAAAATTATTTCTTTTAAATCCCAATAAGGTTTTTACCAAATCTCAAATATATGATAGTGTATGGGGACATGATGTTATAAGAAGTGACAATACATTTATGGTTCATATAAAAAGGCTTAGAGATAAGATTGAGGATGATGTTAATAGCCCTGAATACATATCAACAGTATGGGGAATTGGATATAAATTAGGAGAATAAATGCTATGTATAAAATATTTATGATTTTGAGTGTAGCTGTAATTATAATTTTACTTCTAATAATAGTTTCAATGAATAAAAAATTGAAATACATTAAAATAGTTTTAGATGATGTGATTAAAGGCAATATAAATAGAAGAGTTACTTTAAATAATAGTACAAAGTCTATAGCAGATTTAGTTAATGATACAAATAGTATTTTAGATAATATGTGTGAAATACAAAATGAAAAAGTAAAGAAAACCAACATGATGTCTAGAATGATGTCAAACATATCCCATGATTTTAAAACGCCTCTTACATCATTAATTGGCTATATTGAATTAATAAAGCAAAGTGATGATTTAAGTAAAGAAGAGCTGCGTGAATATCTAGATATCATTCATAATAAAGCGTATTACTTAAATTCAACCTTAGAAAATTTCTTTTATTTATCAAGATTAGAATCAAAGGATGAAAAACTTAACATAGAAGAAATAAACCTAACAGATGTAATACAAGAGCAAATAGTATTTTTTTATAATGATTTTAAGAAGTTAGGTATATCACCAGATATAAAAATACATGAAGAAGATATGTATGTTTTAGCAGATAAAATTTCAGTAAGTAGGATACTAAATAATTTATTAGGTAACAGCTTGAAATATGGAAAAGATGGAGATAAAGTTGGAGTATCAACTAAAGAAGACAGTGATTATGTCTATGTGGAAGTATGGGATAATGGCAAGGGTATTGATAGTAAGGATTTAAAACTAATATTTGAAAGATTATATACTGTTGAAGATTCAAGAAGTACAATGTTAAGCGGAACAGGTATTGGGCTTAGCATAGTTAAGCAGTTAGTAGAAGGTAATAAGGGAACAATAAGTGTTGAAAGTACATCATTTAAGAGAACATCCTTTACATTTTCACTGATTAAAAGTACAAGGGTTACAAATATATAGTTGAAGTATATATTAGATATTTAACAGATAAAATTTTAGATAAAGAGCATAATATTATAAGTACCATTAGAGGTACGGTTATAAGGTTGTGATAAAGTGAAAAAAATAAGTGATTTGATAAAAGGGAAAAGTTTGAGATGGAAATTAGTCTCTAGATTTCTTTTAATATTAATACTTCTTCTTGTTATAATGGAAATATTTCAATATGTCACATTAGAACAATATTTATATGCAAGTAAAGAGCAAATATTAGATGCAAGATTTCATAATATGGATAAAAAAACATTAAAAAGTATAAAAACATCAAAAGACGTTATAGAAAATGCAAATAAACTTATTAATATTACTGTTGACGCTAATATGGGGGCATCAGTTATTGATGTAAATGGTAATCGTATAGCAAGTAGTATAGCCCAAAATGGTAATAATAGACACAATCCAAATGATTCCTTAGATTTAGGGAGAAATATAAGTGAGCCTGTAGCAAATCCTTTATTGTCACAAAAAGAATATAAGGATTTACTTAAACAAGAAGGAACCTTGGAAGGGTATAGATTGGTTAAAGATGAAAATGGCAAGCTACAAATAGTAGGATTTAGAAAGATAGGTAATATTAATTCGCCTTTAGGAATAATACAACTAAGTTTATCAGCAACCCCCATACAAGATTTAATATATAGGCAAGCGAATATTTATATAATAGCGTCTATTTTAATATTAATTATTGGAGCTGTAATTGGCGGAAAGGTATTTAAATATACGTTAAATCCACTATATAAAATGAAAGATACTGTGGAGCATGTTGATGCAGAACAGTTAAATATGCGTTTACCAATAGATAATGGACAAATTGAAATAGACAGCTTGTCAATAGCTTTCAATAATATGCTTCAAAGAATAGAAAATTCTTTTAATAAGGAACAAGAGATTAGGGAACAGATGAGTCAGTTTCTTTCAGATGCTTCTCATGAGTTAAGAACACCATTAACGTCTATACATGGTTTTGTTGAGGTACTATTAAGAGGAGCAGCTAAAAATGAGAAGAAGCTGGATTTAGCACTAAATAGCATTTTAATGGAAAGTGAAAGATTATCAAAGTTAGTAAATGATCTATTAATGTTAAATAGATTAGATCAGCATATATCTCAAAAAATGAATATAGAAGATTTAAGTGATATTATTAAAGAAATCTCATCACAGCTTAATATATTAGCTAATAAAAGAAATGTTAAATTCAATTTAAAAGAAAACATAAATATAATTGCAGATCGAAATCAGATTAAACAAGTAATTTTTAATTTGGTACAAAATGCTGTAAGACATACAGATGAAGCAAGAGGAGAAATTGTTATTACCGTTGATAAAGTATTGGCCTTTTCAGAAAATTATGCAGTAATCAGAGTTAAAGATAATGGAACTGGGATTTCAAAAGAGCATATTAATAAAATTTTTGATAGGTTTTTTAGAATCGAAGCACATAGAGCTAGATCGCAAGGAGGTTATGGATTAGGGTTATCTATAGTAAAATCAATAGTTGATGCACATAATGGTAAAATTGAAATTAATAGTGAACTTGGAGAAGGAACAACTTTTTCTGTTTATATAAGATTGAAAAATTAAATTAAAGTTTTTATTTAACTGTTAATTGTCCAGTAAAAATAACTTTTTTACTGGACAATTAACAGTTAAATATCTGTAAAATATTTCTTGACAATTATATTGTGATTATAATATTATACTTATATAGTTATAGTTAAGAGGTGTACTAATGAAAGATTATATAAAAAACATGGCCAATGTCCTTAAATCCCTTGGTGATGAGAAGAGACTAAAAATAATAAAAATGCTTGCTTCAAATATTAATGAAACTTTTTGTGTTTCTGATGTGGCTGAGCAACTTGGAATATCTCAACCTGCTGCATCTCAACACATAAAGGTTTTAAAGAATATTGGTATTCTTGAAGAAAATCGAAGGGGTTTTAGAGTCTTTTATATAATTAATTCCGATGTATTGACTGAATATAGAAAAAACATAGATGAATTGTTTAGAAAGGCCTTTGAGAAATGCACATATGATTTTTCTTGTGACAAATGTCCTTATAATAACAAGTGTCAATAATTAAAATGCATCGCATGACTATAAGTATTTGCTTATAAACTTATAGATAGAGGAGGTAATGCATGAATCTTTGTATCTGAGGTAGTTGTAAAAATCAAAGAGAGGTGAACATATTTTATGATGAAAAATATTCCATTAATAGAGGTTGATGAAGTAAAAATAACAATAATTATGGACAATACAATCGACGTATTTATGACAGGTAGTGAAATTGTGCACAGACATAATTTAGGTTCTAATTGTCCACTTGTATCAGATGATGGTTTTTCTGGACTTATAGCAGAACATGGTTTTTCAACAATGATCCAGGTGAAATGTGGAAATAAACAAGGAAATGTATTATTGGATGCAGGAACAAGCTCTGCTGGTATCATGCATAACATGGATTCACTGGAGATTGATGTAAATAATATACAAACAATTGTACTTAGTCATGGTCATGTTGATCATACTATGGGGTTACCTAGTTTAATTGACAAGGTGATACCACATCAAGTATCTCTCATTTCCCATCCAGATGCTTTTTTAGACAAAAAGGTTATAATGCCAGGTGGGTATGAAGTGAATATTTCACCACCAAAGTTAACTGCTTTGCAACAGGAAAAGATTACTTTTGTTAAAAGCAGTGAACCAACTCTTCTAGTTGATAACATGATTCTCGTTTCTGGTGAAATTGCTCGGACTACGGATTTTGAAACTGGGTTTGCTGTCCACTATACAAAACGCGACGGCCGATGGGAAAACGATCCATTAGTAAAGGATGATCAGTGCGTCATTGTAAATGTCCGGGGAAAAGGGTTGGTTGTGATTACTGGGTGTTGTCATTCCGGACTTATTAATACTATTAAATATGCTCAAGTATTGACTAATTGTCAACAAGTTTATGCCGTATTAGGAGGTTTTCACTTAACAGGTGGGATCTTTGAAAAGATTATTCCTATAACAATCGATGAATTGCAAAAAATTCATCCAACCTATTTGATGCCTGGCCACTGCACTGGATGGTCTGCTATCCACCAGATTGCTCAAGCAATGCCTAAAGCATTTATACCGAACAATGTTGGCACTACATTAGTATTTCAAGCTGACCGTTGACTTACGATTGAATTCCTCACAGGCAAACATGTCATTGAAATTATCAAATATAAAAATGGAGGAACAATTTATGGCTAGAATAGCAATTATGAGTTGCAACAATGTAAAGAATGAACTTAGTTGTGCAGCAGCAGGCTGTTTCAAATCATTTAATGATCGCACGGGGATGTTTGAGCGTTATAAGGATAATCAAGAAGTGCAAATCGTAGGTTTCAGTACTTGCGCTGGTTGCCCAACACTTTATGCTCTAGAAAAGATTTTAATTAAAGTAAAGCCCTTGGTCGAAATCAGTAAAGCGGATACCATTCATTTTTCAAGCTGCATGGTTAAACTTTGTCCATTTGTTCAAAAGTACAAAAGTGTAATTAATGCAACGTACCCCAATGTAGAAGTGGTGATGGGTACGGATGAATCTACGCCCTTGGAGACAATGAAGATAATGTTAAAAAACATACTTACTGATAACAGCCATGGTATTACCGAAGAATTTAAAAGAAATATGCCATCAGATTAATATAAAAAAACTTAGTTTAAATAAATTATAAATAAAATATTGAACAAAAGTAGTTGAATTATTCAACTACTTTTGTTATAATATAGTTGAATCATTCAACTAAGGAGGCAAATATGAAAGAAAAAGATCTTCCCAGATTCGTTGGGGTATTGAACCCCAGATTCATTGGGGTATTGAACAGACAATCTCAAGCTTATATAAATATTGTTTTTAAGAATATAGATATAAGTTCTTCAGAATACATTTTTTTAGTGAATTTGTATGACAATGAAGGAATTAATCAAGAAGAGCTGTCCTCAATGCTCTTCACTGACAAAGCAATAACTGCAAAGTCTATAAAATCACTTGAAAGTAAGGGGTTTTTAATAAGAAAAGTATGTGAAAAAGATAAAAGAGCTAAAAGACTTTATTTAACTGATAAGGGAAGAGATCATAAGGAACAGATTTTTTCACTTTTAAAAAAATGGATAGATTTTACTACAGGAGGAATGGATGAAGAAACCAAAAATATTGTTTTTAAAGGACTACAATTGATGGCAGAAAATGCTGGAAATGCTGATTTTAATGAATTATCAGAACATAAAGGAGGTGACATAAATAAAGGTAAATAATTAATAATAAAATATTAGAAAGAGGGAATTAACAATGCCATTAAATCCAATATTTAAAAAACTTTTAGAAACAGATTTTCACAGCATGTATTCTATGAGTATTGATCAATTAAGAGAATACTACGAAAAAAGCTGGGATGATTTTAAAGGAGATGTGATAGATGTAGGATCTGTAATCAATCGTACCGTTAAAACTTCTAAAAGAGATACTCCAATTAGAATATATAACCCTAAAACCGAGGAAAATCATCCTGTATTTATTTGGATACATGGTGGTGGATTTATTTTTGGAAGTATTGAAGTTTACGATTCTATATGCCGCAAAATAACAAACAATCTAAATTGTACGGTGATATCCATAGATTATGGTCTTTCGCCAGAACACAAATTTCCGGAGCCAGTGGAAGAGTGTTATCAGGTTACAAAATGGGTATTTCAAAATGCTAAAGAATTAAATATTAAGCCTGATAAAATTGCCATTGGCGGTGACAGCGTTGGTGGAACTCTTACTGCGGTAATTGTTCAGCTTTCAAGGGACAGGGGAGAATTCCCAATTGTCTATCAAGTAGAGATTAATGCAATGCTTGATTTGCTAGGGCAAACAAAACCTTTATCCAGAAAGGAAAATGCAAAGGGATACAGATTGCAAACAGAAGAAATTGAAGGATGGTTTGTTCCGAAGTATTTAAATGATTTAAGCGAGGCTAAGAATCCTTTAGCTTCACCATTGCTTGCGGAAAATTTTAAAGGTCTTCCTGACACTTGCATCATTACATCAGAATATGATCCATTAAGAGATGAGGGTGAGCTTTATGCAAAGCGGTTAGAGGAGTCTGGTGTAGACGTGTGCCTTAAGAGATATGATGGGATTATTCATGGCTTTTTTAATATGCAGGGAACACTAAAAGAAGCTCGAGATGCTCTTACTTTAGTATGTACAAAACTTAGTGAAGCTTTTAGTAAATCTTAACTTTGTCTTCATAAAAATTTATTATAGAGGAAAGGGGAAATATGGAAAATACAATAAAAAACTATAAAAAAACTGGTATATCTAAAATTGATTTGCATGCGCATTATTTGACTGAAGATCTTAAAGAAGCACTATTGAATAGGGGAGAAAAAAATCCAGATGGATTTCCAACTCCAGAGTGGACTCCAGAAATGCATTTAGAAGTAATGAAACATCTAGATATTTCTACAGCAATGTTGTCTCTGTCGTCTCCTCATATAAATTTTGGAGATGACAAAGCTGCTAAAATCATAGCTAGAAGTGTTAATGAAGCTGGAGCAGAACTTGCAGGGAAATATCCTAAACAATTTGGTTTGCTTGCTTCTTTACCATTACCTAATGTAGAGAATAGTATAGAAGAAATTCAATATGCAATGGATATTTTGCATGCTGATGGATTTACATTACCTACTAATACTCAAGGAGTTTATCTAGGAGATTCTTGTTTAGATCCTATATTTGAAGAATTAAATAAACGTAAAGCAATAGTTGTTCTACATCCCAATAAACCCAGCAGTGTTCCTAAAAATGTTCTTGAAGGTTTACCTATGCCAATGATGGAATTTTTCTTTGACACAACTCGTACTATAACCAATATGATATTAAAAGGAACTATAAAGCGGTTTCCTGATATCAAAATTATTGTTCCTCATGCTGGTGCTTTTTTACCGATACTCGCTGATAGACTTAATTCTGCATTACAGATGCTACCTGCCTTATTTGAAGATGATATAAAAAATGCAAAAGATAGAATAGACGTATATGCTGAGTTAAAAGGGTTATATTATGATGTTGCTGGAGTTTGTTTACCTACTCAATTACCTGCCCTCCTACAAATTGCTGATGTTGATCACTTATTATATGGAAGTGACTATTCATATACACCAGAGGCTGCATGTAAATGCTTAGCAGATGCTTTGGATAAAACTGATTTGCTTACTGATGAACAACGTTATGCTATTTATAAGCTTAATGCATTAAAATTATTTCCTAGATTAAAATGTAACTAGGTATATAGCTTCAAGGGGATACCTAAATTTATTATATAAGGGGAATTACTATGATAAAGAAAAAAATTTGGGACAGTATTGACGAAAATAGCCAGATGCTAAAAAAAATGGCACGGGATATCTGGGAAAATCCGGAGGTTTCACTGGAGGAAGAATTTGCTTCAAAGCTGCAGGGCAAAGTATTGGAAGAGGCGGGACTAAAGGTAACGCTCGGCCTGAAAGACATGCCAACGGCGCTTGTTGCCGAATACGGCGAGGGGAAACCGGTTATTGGAATTTTAGGAGAATATGATGCACTGGAAAGTCTGTCACAGGATTCTGTGCCAGAGAGAAATATACGGGTGCAAGGCGGTCATGGACATGGATGCGGTCACAACCTGCTGGGCACGGCCGGTGTCGGTGCCGCCATAGCCATCAAAGAGGCAATAGAACGTGGAGATCTCCAGGGCACCATTCGTTATTATGGATGTCCGGCGGAGGAGGAGCTTATAGGAAAGCTGTTTATGCTACGGGACGGATATTTCGACAATTGCGACGCGTTGCTGTACTGGCATCCATCTTCCAACAACACTCCCTGGAGGGTGCCATGTCTGGCAGCCACTTCTGTTGTGTTTAGCTTCAAAGGACTCACTGCTCATGCGCCGCAAGCGCATATTGGACGCAGTGCGCTGGATGCGGTTGAATTGATGAACGTTGGTGCAAATTATCTGCGTGAGCATCTTCCACGCGAGGTTATGTTTCATTACTCAATTTTAGGCAACGGAATTGCTCCAAACACCGTGCCGGATAGATGCCAGTCCTGGTATATGATGAGGGCTCCCAAACGGGCGCAGCTGGATAAAGCATTTCCACGCCTTGTGGATGTGGCAAAGGGTGCAGCGATGATGACGGGGACCACGCTGGAAAAGGTTGAGGTTCTTGGCGGAGGAAATGAAGTGATAGTGAATCAGACGCTTGCCGATTTGTTTGTAAAGAATATGAACGAGCTAGGAGGTCCGTCTTTTACGGAAGAGGATTACGCTTTCGCTAAAAAAATTACCGACCAATTCACGTCTGAACAGAAACTCATGGGTGCACAGGCGTTCCAGATCCCGCCCGAGTATTATGACAAGGTCTTGCTGGACAAGGTAGTATCCAAAACTAACAATGACGTATTTCCTATTTCGGGAGATGCAGATCCAAGCTGGTTATTCCCGTTCGGAGCATTTTACTGCGCCACATGGCCTATAGGTGTGTTTACACACACATGGCAGGCTACGGCATGCACAGGCTCCGACATCGGTTTTCACGGCATGTTGTTTGCCTCGAAAACACTGGCGGGTGCGTGTTATGAATTGATGACTGACAGTGGTGTAATGGAAAAAGTCAAAGACGAATTCCGAGAAACATCAAAAAACCTGAATTATAAAGTGAACATTGGAGCCGACGCGATACCAAAGAAAGTGAAACTATAAAATAAATAAGAGCTTAGCATAAATGGTAATAAAATTTGCGTTGCAGGTGATAGCGCGAGAGGTACTTTAGTTAAAGTTTAATATTGAAAGCTTTAATAGTTAAATATAGAAGTAGCATGAAAAAATATTAAGTTGACTTAAATCTACTGCTATGCTAAAATAAATTCATAATTTATGACTTGTAAATTACAAAAAAGTTTATATAGTTTAGTTTTCTAGGGTTCCGCAGTTTATAACTGGCTGGTCCGAGAGAAAACGCACATGTAATTGTGTACACGGAAGGATAAAAGCCTGGGAGATATTTTAATAATATTTCTTACGGCTTTTTTTATTTTTTTATTTTTTAAAGTAAGCCATGAAATATTACTATACTAAGCTTAACTAATAATTTAGGGAGGTAAAGTTTATGGAATGGATTTATCTAGTTATAGCAGGTTTTTTTGAAGTAGGCTGGGCAATGGGGCTAAAGTATTCACAAGGATTTACAAAAATATTACCTAGCATATTAACTGTTATAGGGATGGTTGCAAGTTTCTATTTTTTATCATTGTCTTTAAAAAGCTTACCCATAGGCAATGCATATGCAATTTGGACAGGTATAGGGACTGTTGGTACTGTAATCTTAGGTATTATTTTATTTAAAGAACCCATTAATGTAATGCGTATGATTTGTATTGCATTTATAGTTCTTGGAATCGTTGGTCTAAAATTAATATCAGTAGACTAACAATTGCATATAGTTTATCAATGAATATTACTAAAAGAGAAGCGATAATGGTAAAACATTTAGCTATCTCATTTTAATATGAAGGAGGAATTTTAGTGAAAAATTTCGTAATTGAGGATGGATTTTGGGGGTTATTCCCTAATGCAAAAATTGGAGTTGTTATTTGCAAAGGTATAGATAACTCCATAAAAGATGAAGAGCAATATAAGGATATGATTTATAATTCAGAAAAAGAAGCTTTAAACTATCTGCAGGATGCAGAATTTAGCCGTAACGAAGTTATAAAAGTATGGAGAGAGGCGTTTCAAAAATTTAAAACAAAAAAAGGTGCAAGATCATCCATTGAGGCATTACTAAAGCGAGTGCATAATGGAAACCATTTAGGAACTATTAATCCTCTAGTTGATATTTATAACTCTGTTTCATTAAGATATGGATTGCCTTGCGGTGGTGAGGATATCGATACATTTGCTCAGGACATAAGATTGACTAAGGCAGTTGGAGATGAAAATTTTGTTACATTAGGAAGTAATGAAAGTGCACCACCATATGAAGGAGAAATAGTATATAAAGATAATGAAGGAGCAATTTGCAGATGCTTTAATTGGCGCGAAGCGGTAAGAACAATGCTCACTGAAAATACAAAGAATGCTTTTTTGTGCATTGAATTAATTGATGAAAGAAGATTAAAAGAGTTTGAGGATGCTTTAAAAGATCTAGCAAAAACAGTACAAGATAATTTAGGTGGAACATGTAAGAGCTCAATTCTTGATATTAACAATAAAAAAGCATCAATAGAGTAATTTGAGGAGGCTAAAGTAATGGGTGGTTTCAGTTATAAAAATATTTATATTGAAGATGGAAGAAGGGTACTGGAAATCAACATACTTCCAGAAAAGCATTGTAATTTTGACTGCATATTTTGTCCTATTGGAAGGTCACAAAATAAGATAGATACTCAAAAGTCATTTGATAAAATAGATAGTTCATTGATTGAATTAGAAAGAATGATAGAAAATACAAAAGCAGAATTAATATTTATTAATTCAAAAGGAGAAGCCTTAGTAAATGATAAAATTGGTGATATTATTGACTTTATAAAAGCCAAAGGTTTGCCTGTAAGACTGCTTTCTAATGGATATTTACTAGGTAGAAATGAATATATAAAAATTGCTAATAAATGTGATGAAATTGTTGGAGAGATAAAGGTAATAACAGAAGAAGATTTTCAAAAAGTTCAAAGACCTATTGAAGGGTATACATTAGCAGAATATATTTCAAACATGGTTTCCTTTAATAAACAATACAAAGGGAAATTTATATTTGAAATTACTATCATTAAGGGCTATAACGATGATGAAGAATCAATCCAGAGGATAAAAAATATTATTAAGGAAATATCTCCGAGCCAGATAATCATTGCAAGAATGGAAGATGAAAGATTTAAGAAAAAACTTGGTATAACGGATGAAAGATTTGAGGAAATTTCAAATGCATTATTAAGTTTTTAGTAATACTAATATATAATATTCTAATTTGGCATCACAACAGCCACAAGATAGTAGTTTCATTTTTGTTTTTATAAAAAGTGGAGTTATATGTCTTGTGGCTGCTTTTTACACAGATTGGTGCCGCCCCACATTAAGTTTTAGGAAATCCAATATTCACTTATAAGGAGAAACATGTATGTCAATCTTTTCATACCAAATTTTTGATGCTGTGTCAAAGCAACAAAGCTTTTTACGAGCAGCTGAAGTGATGAATTTAACTCCATCAGCTGTTAGTCATTCTATATCCTCACTGGAAAGCAAGTGTGGTTTTTCACTATTTTTGCGAAGCAGAACTGGCGTAAAACTTACAAGTGAAGGAGAACTCATGCTTATACATGTACGTGCAATTTTAAACTGTGAAGAACAATTGCAGCAAGAAGCAGCACAGATTAACGGGCTAGAAAAGGGAACTGTAATGATTGGTACATTTAGCAGTGTTTGTACCAATTGGATTCCCGATATTGTAAAATCTTTTCATAATTTTTATCCTAGTATTGATATCAATATTATGCAAGGTGATTATGAAGATGTTCTTTTTTGGGCAAAAACGGGTGTTGTAGACATTGGTTTTGCTACTTTGCCTGTTAAGGAAGATCTTATAGAAACACCGCTGTGCATGGATAGACTTTTGTGCATTACACCAAAAAATTTCAAACCTGTTCATTCTAAATATGTAACCATTGATGATATCAGGGATCAGTCCTTTATTTTGCAGCGAGAAGGTTATAATGCAGACACTATTTCTTTTATTAAAAAATACAATTTATCCATCCGCCCTCAATTTTTTATAGATAATGACCAGTCCATTATCGCAATTGTTGAGAGTGGGCTTGGTATCAGCATTGTTCCAGAACTAATTCTAAATAAAGTGCGATGCAATGTAAATGTCTATCCAATAGTGCCAAATGAGTTTCGTACTATTGGACTAGTAACACATAAAAAACAATTACTTTCTCCAGCAACTTTAAAAATGTTTAATCACATTGTTTCATATATTAAAAGTAATAACCCTATGAACCTCTAATTTAAAACTTATAATAAGTTTCTTATGTACACGTTGTAATTTAAACTTCTAGTTTTGAATCCCACAAAATAGAACTTCAACTAAAAACAGGGGCTGTTGCACTAAGAAATTTACATACAATATATTGTTTTGAAGATTAATGACAAACACAGTATATTGTAGTATTTATTCTTAATGCGACAGTCCCTTTAGGGTTCAGGGATATTTTATGACAGTAGAGGTATATTCCAAATTATAAATTTAACTGCTTTTTAACATAATTTAAAGCTTGATCTAAGTCTTTGATGATTTCTTCTGCTTCTTCAATTCCTACTGATAACCTAACTTGTCCATCAGCAATTCCAACAGCTTCACGTTCTTCTTTACTCATTGATGCATGGCTCATTGATGCTGAGTGCTGGATTAGTGAATCAACATTACCTAAAGATGTTGCTAAGCTGATCATTTTTACGCTATCCATTAACATTTTTCCTGCTTCAAATCCACCGCGAACGTTGAAGCTCATCATTCCTCCGAAATCTTTCATTTGTTTTTTTGCAATCTCATGGCCTGAGTGAGATTCTAGTCCAGGGTATAATACTTTTTCAACCATGTCATGCTTATCTAAAAATTCAGCTACTTTTTTAGCATTTGCACAATGTCTATCCATTCTAGCACCTAAAGTTTTAATACCTTTAGAAAGTTCTGTTGCATCTGCAGGTGACATGATTCCCCCCATATATTTCATAAAATCAGCATCTATTTTATGTATTAATTCCTTGCTGCCTACAATTGCTCCACCTAAAACATCTCCATGTCCATTCAAGTATTTAGTTGTTGAATGTAGCACAATGTCTGCACCCAATGAAAGTGGGTTTTGTAAATATGGTGTTGCAAAAGTGTTATCAACATATAGTAATGCTCCAGCTTCATGTGCTATTTCTGCTGCCTTCTTAATATCTGTAATTCCCAAAGTTGGGTTGCATGGTGTTTCAATATAGACAATCTTTGTATTCGGTTTCATTGCCTTCCTAATATTTTCAATATTATCACCAGTTGTTGAAACTGTAGTTGCTTCAATACCAAAACGAGGAATAATGTTTTTAATAAAAGCAAAAGTTCCTCCATAAATAGTATTACCAGCAACTAAGTGATCACCTGTATTTAAATTTGCAAGTAATGATGTGGTTATAGCACACATTCCTGATGCAGCCATTAAACATGCTTCTGCATTTTCCAAAGCGGCTATCTTACGTTGTACAGCATCTATTGTTGGATTTGCATATCTAGTATACGCATAAATACCTTCTGCATCTCCATAACCTGCAATAATTGCTTTCTCAACATTTTCCATTACAAATGTTGAAGTACGGCAAATCGGAGCAACATGTGCACCAGTAGTTGGATCTGGTTCACTCCCTGCATGTATTGCTCTTGCGTTAAATAATAGTTTTTTTGTGTCCATTACTATCTCTCCCCTTCTAATACTTATTCATAAGTATATTGCATATACACTTAATTATTCGCCTAATTTCTTAATTTTTAGTAGAATATGTAGTGTTTTTATGCAGCTACTTTATTTATAATATATATCCCTTTTATAGGTTAGTAAAGCTCATTATATTCACCTTACAAATGAATATATTTCACTTTTTATGGATTAAAACCAAGCTTTAATTTATATCCTAGTACAATGTTAAGTTTTTTTGATAATCTTCTAAAACAAAACTAAAAAAGTACCTTGAAGGCTTATGTTTCAAAGCTTTTAAGGTACTTTTCTTTGAGCTGTGATTGGCAAATGTTCTGTTTCACTCAATTAAATCCCAATAGCATTGTTATATATTTTTAGAAAATGATGATATAATTAAGTAATTAGTAAATTTATCATGGAGGTGAAATTTAATGGAATTTAAAACTATTAAGAAAAAACTTATTTTAACCTTTTTAATAATAATTTTAGTTCCTATGTGTACTACAGGTATTATTTCCAATGCAGTACTCTATAATAATCTTAAAGGCTCTTATATTAGCTCAATGGAAAAATCTGTGACAGCTGTGAATAATGTTATAGATGAAAATTACAATGGCTATGAGGTGGCGTTAGCTCAACTAACAGAAAACTCTGTAGCAAAGTCTTCCCTGCCAATTTCAAATGGAGCTTTAGTAGAAAAAGAGCTTAGCGGAATAATTAAAAGTAATCCAAAAATATTAAATGCTTATATTGCAACTGAAAACAAAAACATGTACATTTATCCTAAAACAGAGCTTCCATCGGGTTATAATCCAACAGTTAAATCCTGGTACAAAGATACTATTTCCAATAAAAAAGTACTTTGGCAGGATGCTTATAAGGATATAGCAACTGGCAAGATGGTAGTAACAGCTACAAAAACTATATTAGATGACTCAGGAAAACCAATAGGGGTTGCGGGTATAGATATTGACATAACTAATATCGCTCAAATGTTTAGTAGCACTAAGATTGAAAAGACTGGTGAAATATTGCTGGTGGATAGGTCTGGTATAGTATTAGCCACTAAAAACAAAAATTTATTAGGGAAAAACTTAAATCCTGATAGAGTAAATACCAACGCTGATACAAAAGATGAAAAGATAGCCAATGCTTTTAAGGATAAAACTGAAGTGTCCTGGATGAAATCAGTAATAAGTGAAAAAAATGTTTCCACACAAGTGAAATTTGGTGGTACAAGTAAGTTTGTTTATTCCTCAAGCAACGAAAAATCAGGATGGAAGCTAATAGGTATGCTAGATACTAACGAGGTATATTCTAAAATTCTTTCTACGTCTATAATACTGGTTAGCTTGTTCATTTTATTTATTGTGGCTGCTTTAATTGTGGGCTTACGGGTTTCTAAAAGTTTAACAAATCCAATTAATCATTTGAAAGAAGCTATGAAAAAAGGCGAAGCTGGTGATTTGACTGTAGTAACAAGTATAAATAGTTCTGATGAGCTTGGAGAATTAGGAAAAAGATTTTCTAATATGCTAGATAGCGTTAAAAACCTAGTTTTATCAGTTAAAAGCTCTGCTACTAATGTGTTAAGATTTTCTGAAAACCTTACTAAACGAGCAGATGAAGTTACCTTATCTTCTGAAGAAATAGCAAGAGTTATAAATGAAATTTCAAAAGGGGTTCAGGAACAAGCTTCTGAAACAGACAAAGCCTCTGATATTGCAGCAGAGTTTAATAATAATTTATCTAAAATCAAAGAATATAATGGAAACATAAACATAGAAAGTAAAGAGATGGAAGTAAGTAGTGAAAAGGCAATGATTGCAGTTAAAGAGCTTAAGACAAAAAACGAAAGCACTATAGATGGAGTTTCAAAGATTTCTGAAAGTATTGGAGTTTTAGTAAAGGAAACTGAAGATATTGGTCAAATATTAAGTACAATAGTAAATATTTCCTCTCAAACTAACCTTTTAGCCTTAAATGCTGCTATAGAAGCTGCAAGAGCAGGAGAATCTGGAAAAGGATTTGCTGTAGTTGCTGAAGAAGTTAGAAAGCTTGCTGAACAGTCTGGTTCCTCTGCTGAAAACATAAAAAATATAATTACTAGAGTTATAGATACTACTAAAACTACTGCAGCAAATATGGATAATATTAAGGCAAATGTAGAAAATCAAAGTTCAGCTGTTTCTCTTACCGAGAAAAGCTTTGATAAGTTAAATAAATCAATTGAAAGTATAATCGAAAAAATTGTATCAATGAATAAAAATATAGAATTAATGTTAGATAACAGTAATTTACTTACTTCTAATATACACAATATTTCCGCTGTGTCTGAGCAGTCAGCAGCTGCCACTGAAGAAGTTAATGCCAGTGTAGCTAACCAATTAAATGACATACAAAATGTGAAAACACAAGCAAATGAGCTTTATAATTTAGCTCAGACTTTGGACACACTTATAGAAAAATTTAAGGTTTAATTACATAGAAGTTTTTTAAGTGAATTCCAACCTACGGTTAGGGATTATAAGACCTAGATAAGTTCTTCTCCTAAAGGATAACAGTATTCTAAGTGCTAAATACACTAAGAATACTGTTATTATATTTTTTATAAGCAAACTCCACTTCAACTTAAGAATCACTTAATCTTACTAATAGATATATTCACACGATAATTTCCAAATTCTAAAATTTTATTTAATAAACACATAAGATTTTCTTCATCAGGTACATTTATTTTTAATAAATAACAGCCATCTCCACTTATTCTATGGCACTCAAGTATTGATTCATTATCTTTAACAAATTGTATAAAAGAAGGATGATTGAAGGTTTTCATAAAAACAGTTATATAGGCAGCTAAGCTTTTATCAAGTTTAGAGTTATTTAAACTTATAGTGTATTTTTCAATAATTCCTGTTTGTTCCATTTTCTTAATTCTATTTGCTACTGCTTGCCCTGTTAAATGAACTAATTCTCCAATTTCACGCCATTGAAGCCTAGAATTATCTTTTAATAAGGTTAAAATTTTTATATCTGTTTGATCAAGCATAATTATAAATTTCCTTTCATGATGAAACTGAAAATACTAAACTACTTTCTCCAAGTAAAAGTGGTATGACATATAATTAATATATCATATACAAGGAGGAAAAACTATGAGAATTCAGCTTATACGTCATGCAACATTAAGGTTAACTATAAATAATAAGGTGATTTTAATTGATCCAGTACTTAGTGAAAAAGGCACAATGTCTTATATTCATAATGTTCCAAACAAAAATAAAAACCCTTTGGTGGAATTGTCCATGGATATTAATGCTATTGCAAAGGCTGATGCTGTTCTCTTAACTCATATACACAGAGATCATTTTGATGAAACTGCAGCAAGCTTATTACCTAAAAATATACCTATATTCTGCCAAGCTCAGGATGAAATAAAGGTGAAAGAAAAAGGATTTTTTTGTGTTAATCCAATTGAAAAACACTGCTCTTGGAATGACATCACTTTTAGCCGAGTAGGTGGTCAGCATGGCACAGGTGAAATTGCAAAACAAATGGGAACAGTTTCAGGATATGTTATTAAAACTAAAGATGAACCTTCTTTATATATAACAGGTGATACAGTATGGTGCTTAGAGGTAGAACAAACATTAGAAACTTATAAACCTGAAATAATTATTAGTTTTGCAGGTGCTGCTCAGTTGACAGAAGGAGGCATCCCTATTACTATGGATAAAGAAGATATACTTCATATTTGCAGGGAAATGCCAAAATCCAAAGTAATTGTTGTTCATATGGAAGCTTGGAATCACTGCATGCTTACGAGAAAGGAATTAAGAAGCTTTTTAAAGGATAATTCAATTTCAGCACAAGTTTGTATTCCAAAGGATGGAGATTATATGGAGTATTGATGAACTGTAATTGAAGGATTATCATATATATGTAAATAGCATGTTTAGTAAATGATGAAGGGGAGGGTATTGTTAATGTGTAAATATCTTATTCATTATTTTTCAGGAACAGGAAATACCTATCATATGCTTAAGATAGTAGAAAGTCAATTAAGAAGTAGAGGCTTTGAAGTAGATTTATTAAATATTGAAAAAGATAAGTGTAACAAGTTAAGTGATTACAGATTTCATATATTTTGTTTTCCTGTTTATGGCTTTGGAACTCCTTCAATTATGCTAAAATACATTTCAAAGCTTAAAGTTTCAAAGGAATGCAGGGCAGCTGTTTTGTGCACCTCTGCTGGAGCTGAAGGACAATCCTTAAGCCATGTAAAGCATATATTAGATAAAAAAGGTTTTAAAGTGGTTTTCACAGATATGGTTATCTATACTTATAACTTTACTCAAATTTTAAATCCACAAAGTAAAAAAGTAGAAGAGAGGGTGTTTAAAGATGCAGAAGCTGCCATAATAGAGATAACAAAAAGAATAATTAATAATGAAGAAAGTTTTAAGAAAATAAATATTATAGCATTAACTTTGTACTGGGTTATTTTTATTATGTTTATTAATTTAGGAAGAAGGATTTTAGGTAAAACATTTATAGCTGATGATACTTGTAGTAGCTGCGGTAAATGCGAAAAAGTTTGTCCTGCAAAGGTAATAACTATGAATAGTGGAAAACCTAAATGGAGTAGTAATTGTGAAAGTTGTCAAAGATGCATTAATACATGTCCGCAAAAATCAATTCAATTATCTATAGTAAAGCTTGTTATTTTCATAATTTTAGAATTAGCGCCAATTTTAATAATAATGGATATAAATAATTATAGGTATCATTTACCTATGATAATAAATATAATTTTGTATTTTGTAATGTTTGTAGTAAGTACTATTATAGCAAGCATATTAATTTCCATAATGGAAAGGCTGCACATATTTAAAAAAATATTTAACATTAGTTACACTAAAAAATATAGAAGAAATACAGCAGAGGGGTTTAATATTAAGTAACTCAATTTCCGAATCCAACTCTATTCATATTAAGTAAAAATTTTGTATGTGTGAAAGTTGAGTAACGCTAGGTAAGAAAAGAGTTAGGCATAAAGGCGGTGAGCCATTTACTTACTGCTGATGAATTAATTCGATGCTTGTTTATTAACACATAGCTTTTCATACTTGGCGGAGTGCTTTCAAGAAGATTTACTTCTACTAAAGAACCTTCTTTAAGAAACTTTCTCACAGCGGATTCAAGCATGAAGCTAAAGCCAATGCCTTCTTTTAAAAATGCAATAATACTGCTGCTAATATTGATATCCAGTGGATATACATAGTTTTTGGGGAAAATTGAGTAAAACCAGTCCTGAAATGTGTCAGTCATAATTGCAGAACACAATAAAGGCAGAGTCTTAAGATTATCATCTGTGATACTACATGCAGGGACGCTATTTTGTGAACCAGTAACCAATATGATTTTGTCGCTATAAAAGGGTTCACATATAAACTTGGGAGATTTGATGTCCCAATATGTAAATGCAATATCTAACTGATCCTCATGAAGCATTTGTATCAGTTTTTCACTATGTTCAATAGTAACTTTTACTGCATATTCTTTGTTTTGCAGCATATATTTACGAATCATATGCTGTACATGGCAATCGTAAATAGAGTGGACAACACCTATATTAAGAGTATCTTTGAATAACTTCAGAGCTTTAAGTCGAGAAATAGCAGATTCTTGTATACTTAGCAGTTGTTTAGCGTAGGGAAGAAAAGCTTCTCCTGCATTTGTCAATTCCACATTCTTATTTGTCCTTATAAACAGAGTTTCTCCTATGTTATATTCCAGACTTTTTATCCTGCTAGTGATGGTAGACTGAACCACATGGAGCTGTTGGGCTGTTTTAGTAAAGTTTTTAAGCTCAGCTAAATAAACGAAGGTTATTAGAAGCTCATAGTTCATACTTCAAGTCACTCCTTATCTATAATTGATATTTTCGATAGTTGTTATTGAATATATTCGTTAGACAAACAGGAAAACCTCTTTTATAATCGAAATTGTAAATAACTCCATGGATTAAGTGTTTTAAAAGATCATAAGAAAAAATAATATCGAATAAAAATTGCAAAATTCTTATCATATAGCATTCATTGGATTTAAAAACAAGTCTAGAATGCAAAAAAATAGAAAGTAATGAAATTAGACCAGCTAGTAATAGTCAATAAAAATTTATAAAAAATTTTATGAGCAAAAAATTGCATCACAAAAAATCCATCGTAAAACACGAACGATGGAAAATTAATCCACTAGTTTTAAGCCGCTAGGCTGCTGATTTAGATTGATTTTCAAGATACATTTTAACGTGTATTTTAGGATCACGTAGTTCAAATTCTTTTTGGTTTTTTAGAACTGAGAAAATGTAGTTAATAAGCTTATGCATTATTGCTACTAAACCAACTTTTTTGCTTTTACCTTTTAGATTTTCTTTATAATAATTAAGCAAAATTTTATTAAGGGGTTCGCCGTTTCTATTGGTTCTTACTGATGCCAATGCGACAGCATATAGGGCTCGTCGCCCAATTCTGGTACCACGTTTAGACATAGTGTTTTTATCGCTATTAAATTTACCAGATTGGCTTACCGAAGGATCTATACCAAAGAATGCGACTAAATGCTTAGGCTTTAAAAAACCATTAATATTGCCTATTTCACTCATAATTGTAATAGCAGTGAATTTACCAACTCCAGGTATTGAATAAATCAGCATTATATTTTTCTTAAATTGAGTAGGAATTTTATCGCTCTCTAATAATGAATAAATTTCAGTTAATAAACTATCAATTTGCTTTTCAAAAGCTTCAATAACAGTGATTGTATTTGTAAGCTTTATGAAAAGACTAGGTGAGCTTATTCCTATATAGAGGGCTTCGTCAGCAGCATCAATTAGTTTTTTATAAATTTTCTCACTATGAGCTAATCCTTTTCTTGATTTGTTAGATATAAGTTCAATAACTTTGTCTTTATCGGCATTTAACATAGCTTCAGGGCTTGAAAATTTTTTTAAAATAGCTATTGATGTTTTGCAAGTAATGTTTGAAAAAACAGAGTTATAAATAGGAAAAATAACTCTTAAGTCAGTAGAAAGCTTTTTCTTATAAAGAGACTTACTATCAGTTAATTTATAGTAATCTCTACAAAGTGATTTTAAGGTATAAATTTCAACGTCAAAGTTAGAAGAACACTTAACGTTTTGAAATTTACCTATTGTAGCAATGGTTAATGCATCTTTTTTATCATTTTTCACTTTTCTTATGTCACCATTCTTGTTACAATTAGTAATGAGTGGATTTAAGATAAATGTCTCAAATTTATCACAAAGAAAGTGGAAAAGAGTAAGATGATACACACCAGTAGATTCCATGAAAATTGCCGTTTTCATGTCAAACTCTTCTTCTGCTTTTTTTATTTGATCTACTAGGTAATCAAAACCATTTCTATTATGCATAATCTTAAAAGGCTTTCTATAAACATCACCGGTAGGTGCTAACATAGCAACTACTGAGAAGTCTGCTGATACATCAATTCCAACTGTTGGTCTAAAATAATATTTGCTCATAATAAATATCTCCTTTGCTATTGAGATAGAATAGATATTCCATTTCTATCAGTAATTCTATAACCTTGTTTGTGACACAGGTAATTCCATTCTAAGGTGGAAACCTAACCAGCTAAACATAGAACTCTCACTGATGGAATGATACGCTAATTCACGGGTATAAATGACTCGATAGAGTCACTCCCAGGAGGAAAACATCTATCTTCTATTCAGGAGATATTATACAACAATATTTACTAATTAGGTTCCCAATTTAGGAATAATAGAAAACTAATTGGATAAGAATAACACACCCTAACGGGTTAGACATGAAGTTAACAATATAAAAAAATTGAGTTGTAATGTTCGCTAGAAGTTAAGATAGTTTTCTATTGAATGTTATAACCACATTATACAAGGAGGAACAATTTATGAGTAATATTGTTTTGATGGTGGTAGATGTGCAAAATGCGTTGATTAAAGCGCATCCTTATAATGAAAAGAAAGTAATTGAAAATATTAAAAAACTTATTGTAACTGCAAGAGATAATAAGAAAGAAGTTATATATGTGAGTCATGATGATGGAAAGGGCAGCGAACTTGAGCAGGGTACAGATGGATGGCAGATCTATAATGAAATAGCACCTAATAGCAATGAACTAATTTTCGAAAAACAGTATAATAGTGCTTTCTTTAAAACTGGATTAAGAGAATATTTAGAAAGTAAAGATATTGATACTATTGTACTTTTAGGGCTTCAAACAGAATATTGTATTGATGCTACTTGTAAAAGTGCCTTTGACTTTGAATATAAGATAATTATTCCAGAAGAAACAAACACAACTCTTGATAATGAGTATCTATCTGGTGAGAAGCTTTATGAGTTTTATAATTATAAGATTTGGAATAAACGTTTTGCCAGTGTTATGCCAATTAAGGATGTAATAGAAAATTTGCTAGACAATTAAACAATTTTGTCTAGTCTTAAAGTTGAAGCATATTTTACTACCATATGTAGATTTAGGAGCGGATAGTTTCTTGAGAACTATTTGCTCCATTTGATTTAATTTTAATAACTAATGCTCTAAACATTAGTAGCTGATCTTTTATAAGAACTTTTTCTATTTAGATTTGAATAGCTTGAATTTAAAAAAATTTTAGAAGGCTAGCCTCCATAGCTTGGACGCATTTGAATTAAAAGTTTTGAAACTAGTTGCTGTGTAAAATAAGAAGAATGTGAGTTAACTTTTTATTATTTTTTTAAAAAATTGTTGCCATTATTAGCGTAAATCACACCACCAACCACACCATTAGTATAGCGAATTGATTGTGTATGTTGAATTGTTATTATGGTCTTCGTAATATTCTTCTTATTAATTCGCTTTTTCTTAACGTTGTGACACAAGTTTCATCTGTTTCGGAATGAGGAAGTAGAAACACAAAAATAAGTGCAACTACTAAAATGAAAATTCCAAAATAATAAGTATCTCTCTGTGCCAGTAAATAAACACCCTTATCACTCAAATTTGTAGTGTTACTATAAACTAACTGACGAGATGTTAAAATTATGCTACTGGATGCAATTCCTAATGTCTGTCCAAGATTACGCATAGTTGCAAGCATTCCGGAAGCAATACCTGCATTTTTCCTAGGAGCCGAACTTAAAATGACTGTATTGATAGAAGAAACACTAAGACCATTTCCAATCCCCATGGCAAACAATGTTAAAATTACCATAACATAACTGGAAGACTGCTTTAATGAACTCATAAGCAGACAGCTTCCACAGATGAAAATCAATCCTATACCTGACGGTAATTTTGTACCACATTTATCAGTCAGACTGCCCCCTATAGGAGACATAACCATCATCATAATGGGAGATGCCAGCATGATCAGTCCAGAATGATCCGATGGTAATAATAATATATCTACTAAATAAAATGGTACTAAATAGGTAATCAATTGTTGTACCAGATAGGAAAGCATGCAAATCACATTTGCCATGGAAAATGTTTTGTTTTTAAACAGCTGCAAAGACATCAATGGTGATTCTATACGTTTCTCATGTATTATGAATAAATACAATGCTAAGATGCTTAAAATCATACAGCCTAAAAACCAAACTGATATCCATCCCCATCTATTACTAAAATTAAACCCTATTGAAAAAGCACCTACTGATGTTGCAAACAAAATGGCACCAAGCCAGTCCATATTTTTACTTTCAGAATCCTCTTTCTTGTCTTCAGGCATAACAAAGTAGGTTAAAATAAAGCCCAAAACACAGAATGGCACATTAAAATAGAAAATAGCATGCCATGAGAAATGGGTCAATAAAAAACCACCAATTGTAGGTCCTGCTGCCAATCCTATGGAAATAAACACGGAATTAACACCAAGAGCCTTACCACGTTCATTTGAATCAAAAGTTCGGCTAACAATTGCCTGTGTAATAGAAATCATAATACTATATCCAATTCCTTGCAAGCATCTAAAAAATATCAATGTTTCTAAATTTACTGATAACAAAGGTGCTGCAATACATACTGATCCAAAAAGAAAAAACCAATTTTAAATTGTCTTTTGTACCCATAAAGTTCTGCTGTCCTTCCGAGAATCAATAGGGTACAGCATGGTACTAATGAATATACTAGAGCTAGCCAACTGACGTTATTCTGACTTGCACCAAATTCTTTTGCCAATGTTGGAAGGGCAAGATTCAAACTATTTATAGAAAATGATACCACTAAGTTTGCCATACTAGTCACTGAAAAAATCATCCGTTTTTCATATTTGCTTTTATATATTTTGTTCATATAAACATATCTCCTTTTTTGTTATGCTTTCTTGACTTATTATAATACACGTGCTAGTATTTGTTAAATGAATTTTATTGAGGATATTAATTCGTTTATCGAATAGTAAAAGGAGCTTTAAAATGGATACACAGAATTTACGTACTTTTCTTCTACTTTCAAAATTGAAAAATTTTACCCTTACAGCAGAAAAACTATTTGTAGCACAATCAACCGTCACAAACCGTATTGCTGAATTGGAGAGAGAAACCGGTAAGAAATTATTTACTCGGGATAAGAAACATATTGAGCTTACTAGAGAAGGTATTTTGTTTGAAAGTTATGCAAAGCGAATTTTAGAATTAGAAGAAAATGCTATACAAGAAATAAATCAGGCAGACTTTTATAAAAGTGTACTTCGAATCGGAAGTGCCTATACTATTTATGAATGTCATCTATATCCTATTATTCGCTCTTTTATGCTTTCAAATCATGATACTTCAGTGAAAGTAATACTTAATCATTCACAAGATTTACTGCAGATGTTAGGAGACCAGCTACTGGATGTGGTTTTTTCATACATATTTTATAAAAGGTCTGGATATCAATGTATACATTTTGCTTCAGATGAGCTGCTTCTCGTTACCAGTCCTAAAAACAGCTTCTTTGCAAAGGGCATATATAAAAAAGATTTGTTAAGAATAGATTATCTCATGTCTAATCTTGCACTACAGGAAACAGGACAGTTTATACGTACATTATTTCCTCCTTATTATCAGTTTTCCTTTGAGATTGATAACAGCACAAAACTTGTGCAATATTTACTTGATGGTATCGGTTATAGTTTTCTGCCTAAAAGCATTGTGAAATCCTATATAGAAAATCATTCTCTGATTTTCATACCTTTAATTGATTTTGATGCACCTCAAATCAACAGTTATTTTATTTATAAGACTAATAATCAGCGCATACAAAAATTTTTATCATCGTTTTCCTTTAATCAATCACTTGGATGATTTAATGCATCCTGGTGTAATGTAATTTTTCTTTCAAATTTGCAATTACTTTCTTTCTACTGTTGATTAAAATTATGTGAATAATCTTTGATTCATAATAAATTACAACTACGCCGTAACTCTCTATATAATATTATCAGTAATTGCCATGTTTTGGAACAAATTTTCCATAAATATAGATCATACATTGTTTATATATAAACAACATTCAAACCAATTATATAAGCCATTTCTATGGAAGATAGTATAGATAATGACACGGATGCTCCTATTGCCACTTATTTATGATTTGCAAATAAAAAATAGACAGTATGTTAATTAATTTACAATAGTATAATAGACAATATAATGACGAATTTAAACAGCAATTTACTAATGATTTAAATTTGTAACACAGAGAAAAAGCTAGGGATTTAATTTATCAATGGTATAAGTTAAATCACTAGCTTTTTCTCTGTGTATAGGGTTTGGCGTGGGAAAACATACTTTTAAAAGGTGGTATAAGCACTGATATATGTATGGATAAGTAAATGAAATAAAGTGTGCAATATTTTTAATAATAATAAAAACAATAGACAGTATATTGACAAAAATATGATGGTGTGATATTGTTAATTTAGACAATACAATGTCTAAATGAAAGGAGATATTTATGGATAATTATAGAGAAGTATTTTTAACACAGCAAATTTATGCAACACTATTTTCTCTGGCAAATAAGGTTCAGATACAATCCGATAAGTGCTGCGAAAGCTTAACTTCAAGACAATATATGGCAATGGTGGCAATTATCCATTTGCCAGAAGATGAAACAACACTTAACAATATTGCAAAGAAGCTGGGCACAACCAAACAGAGCGTAAAACAATTGATAACAATTTTAGAGGGCAAGGGATATGTTTTAACTGTACCTAGTGAAAATGATAAACGTGCAGTTAATGTTAAAATCACAGAGCCAGGAAAGAAAGCTATGCTGGAATGCAGTGAAAAATCATTGTATTTTATGGCAGATCTTTTCAACGAATTTTCAACTGAGGAAATGGAGATATTGTGGATGTTATTAAAGAAACTATATCACTTTGATGGTGAAGAGCAGGATGGTTTTGAAGAAAGTGTTGATTTTAAAGCTAGTGAAGATCAAGAGGAAATACAAAATAGAGCATTAAAAGAATTTGAAAGACGAAGAAACGAGAGAAAATAGAATTGACAATTTTCAACTATTTAAAACATGTATATAAGTTAAAAGGGCTGGCACACTAATGAATTAGTTTAGCAGCCCCAAATACCTTTAAAATTGTACTTTAATTAAAAGGAGAATAATAATGATGAATTTAGTTTTTAAAGATGAACAATTTGATTTTCAAATATTAAGACTACTTGGAGAAACAGCTTTAGGTGCTGCTGATGTAGGAGAGGTTATTGCAACTGCAGAAAAGATAAAAGAAGGAGATTATAAAAGTTGGTGTGATGAATGGAGTAAAAGAGCAGAAAAACTTCATAAAGTTGCTGATGAATTTTATTTAAAGGGACATATAATTAGTGCTAAAAAGGCCTACCTTAGAGCAGCAAATTACTATAGAGCGGCTGAATTTTATCTTCATGAAAACCCTAGTGATCCTAAAATAGATCAATTATATAATGCAAGTCTTAAATGTTTTTCTTATGTAATTAAGCTGAATAAACCTGCTATAGAAACTGTTGAAATTCCATATGAAAATACAGTACTTCCAGCACATTATTATAAATTAAATGATTCAGGTGAACCAAAACCAGTTTTGATTGCAATGACTGGCTATGATGGTACAAAGGAAGAATTTTATGGACTAGCAATGACAGCACTAGAACATGGGATGAACTGTTTGGCTTTTGAAGGCCCTGGACAAGGGGAGGTTGTAAGGAAACAGAATTTGTTTTTTAGGCACGATTATGAAAAAGTAATTACACCTATAGTAGACTATTTAGCTTCAATGAAAGAAATAGATGCAAATAAGATTGTTTTATGGGGAGAAAGTTTTGGTGGTTATCTTGCACCTAGGTCAGCAGCTTTTGAACATCGTCTTGCTGGCTGTATAGCAAATGGAGGAATTTATGATTTTTTGGGAGGATTTATAAAGAAGTGGAATACTACAAGAAAAGATTTCTTCAATTCTGCACGGCTTAATCCTGAAAAATTTAATAAATATATTTATGATCAAGCAAAGATTGATCCTCAAGTTAGGTGGGGAATTTCACATGGAATGTATGTATTTGGGGTTAAAAGTCCTGCAGATTATGTTTTAAAAGCAGAAGATTACTACTTAGAAGGAGTATCAGAAAAAATTCAATGTCCTACACTAGTAATTGATGGAGAAAATGAAGGATTTTTCAAAGGACAGGCTATACCTTTATATGACGCTCTTAACTGTAAGAAGGATTATATGTTTTTCACTTCAGAGGAAGGTGCCGCAGCCCACTGTCAGGTAGGAGCAAAGTTCATAGGTAATGAGCGTATTTTTAGCTGGATTGAAACTATACTTGGAATGTAACAAAAGGGTTAAAGATATTTGCTAACATTTATGAAAGATAATATTGTTGCAATAATAAAAAAGCAAAGTGTTTAAAAAAGTGTATTTGAAATTAAATAGTAATGTAGTGTTTATGGTAATTTAAGTTACATTTATATATAAAAAGGGGTTTAGTATTATGAAAATTAGAGTATCTGATAAAATTGAAGAAATTCATCATTTCTTGTTAGGAATAATGAAAGAATGGAATGTACCTGGAATGGCTGTAGGTATTGTTAAGGATGGAGAGATAATATATTCAGGTGAATTAGGATTAAGGAATGTCAAGCAAAATTTAGAAGTAACTAAAGATACTATATTTGCTATAGGATCTGCTACTAAGGCATTCACTTCAACAGCAGTAGGAATGCTGATAGAGGAAGGTAAACTTAACTTGGATACACCCATCAAAAATTATGTGCCAGATTTTGAAATGCAAGATAAATATGTAGGAGAACACTTAACTATAAGAGACATGCTTTGTCATCGCTCAGGATTGCCTAGACATGATATGCTATGGTATAACAATTCTTCTTTAAGTAGAAAAGATTTGGTGGGTAAGATAAAGCATTTAGAATTGAGCAAAGATTTCAGGTCCACATGGCAGTATAATAATATAATGTATGCTACAGTAGGTCATATTATTGAAGTGGTATCTGGAATGTCATGGGAAGAATTTTTAAAGACAAAAATTCTTCAGCCGCTTGGGATGGATAGTAGCAATTTTTCGGTTGAAAATTCGAAATGTTCTGCAAATTATAGTCTTCCATATTCAAGTAAAGGCAAAGAAGTTAGTGAAGTTAATTTTAGAAATTTGGATGTAATGGGACCAGCAGGTTCTATAAATTCAAATTTAATTGATATGATAAAATGGCTTAAGTTTCATTTGGATAAAGGTAAGGCAAATGGAAAACAGTTTATATCAGAGAATATGATAACACAAATGCATACACCACAAATTCCTTGTGAGCTGTGGCCCTGGAAGTTTGATGAAGTTCAGTTTTCTTCCTATGGTTTAGGATGGTTTATTGATTCATATAGAGGAAAAAGGCAGGCTAACCACGGTGGAAATATAGATGGATTTTCTTCATATATAAGTTTTTTACCAGATGAAAATTTAGGTATTGTTATTCTAAGTAATTTAAATGAAGGCTTTTTCACTTTACCATTAAGTTATTCTATATATGATAAACTTCTTGGATATGAGCATACTAATTGGAGTAAAAGGATGAAGGGTGAAGTATCTAAAATGATGAGTTCCATTGAAAGTGCTAATACAGCAGCAAAAAAATCGCAAAAACAAGATACTAAATTTTCACACCAAGTTGAAGAATTTACAGGATCATTTGAAAATCCAGGTTACGGAATTATAAGAATTAAAAGAGAAGGAGAAAGTTTAAAATTAATATATAACGATATAGAATACATTCTAAAACACAAATGCTATGATGTTTTTGTTATGACAGTCATGGAAAGATTAGTATTTACTGTAACATTTAATTGTGACAGTAATGGAGAGATAAACTGTGTTTCAATACCTTTTGAACAGGGTACAAAAGAAATAAAATTTGAAAAATGTAAATAGAGCATAGAAAAACATGTGCTTATTTGGGTTTAAGGAGCCGTCACATTAAGAATAAATACTACAATATATTGTAAGTAGATTCCTTAGTGCAACAGTCCATAGTTATACATGCTTTTATCTGAAATACAATTTCTTATATTTCTTTGTAAATATTAAGATCGCTTTTACCTATACGAAGATCAGCAAATTGAGGAACTATTCTTTTAAAGTGTTCGCTGCTATTATGATTTTTAATAGCTTCTTCATCTTTCCAGTCTTCTACAAAGGTAAGTATTAAAGGATTGTTTATATCTTCAAGTAGTTTGTAAGATATGCAGCCATCTTCTTTTCTAGTTTTTTCTATTAGCTCTTCTGTTAGTTTTATGAATTCGTCTTTTTTGCCATCTTTTAGCATATTTTTTGATATTATTTTTATCATAATTATCACCATCTCTTTCTATAAATTAATAATACTACATATTTTATTTATTTTAAATTTAATTTTTGAACAATCTATAAAGTTTCTTCCAGTAGTGGGTATCTATTTAATATAAAATTTTTCTGTATGTGTGTAAAATAACCATAAAGGCAAGTAGCCACAAAATAGTCTTTATGGCTATTTCTATATGTAGGACTCATCTGTCTTGATTTTCTTTACAGATGAACTTTTATAAAAATTATATGTTATACTATAACTGTTTAAGTACTTGAACAGTTTGGAGGTAATTATGGAACATACAATGGATGATATAAAAAAGTTACAACAAGAATTTAGCAGTTGTAAAAAGCTTTTGACAGCACTAGGAGATGAAGTAAGGCAATATATTTTATGCATTATGCTGGAAGGGGAGTGCAGTGGAAGCAGAGTGATTGATATTGCTGCGAAGACCAATCTGTCTAGGCCTGCCATATCTCATCATATGCAAATATTAAAGGATGCTGGCGTTGTAAAGTCTAGAAAAGAAGGCACTTGCATTTATTATTACCTCGATCCGGCAGATAATGAAATTGGCAAAGTTATGAGGTTGTGTGAGCACATAAAAGAGATTATGAAGAATGTACCAGACAGAAGTGGCGAAGAATAAAAGGCAAAGAGAGGTAGATTTCAATGATTTTATATTTTACAGGAACAGGAAATAGTGCGTATATTGCCAAACGAATGTCAGAGATTACAGGAGAGAGCCTTATTTCAATGAATGAAAGAATTAAGGCAAATGATGTATCAGAAATAAATGGAGCCGGAAGATTGATTTTTGTCATGCCAACCTATGCGTGGAGAATTCCAAGAATAGTAGAAGAATGGATTTATAAAACCAGATTCAAAGGTGATGGGAATGCCTATTTTGTTATGAATTGTGGTGGAAGCATTGGAAATGCCAAGAAATATATAAAACAACTCTGCAAAAGAAAAGGCTTTCAGTATATGGGGGTAGCTAGCATTGTGATGCCAGAAAATTATATTGCCATGTATGATGCACCTGAGGAATCTGTTTCAAGGCAGATTATTGAGAATGCAAATCCTGTAATTAACAAGATTGCAGGAATGATTCAGGAGGGAAAGGTATTTCCTAATGAGCATAGCGGCATTGTTGATTGCCTGAACAGTTCTGTTATAAACACAGTGTTTTACCCGTTTTTTGTAAAATCAGATAAGTTTACAGCACATGATAAATGTATAGGATGTGGCATATGTGTAAAAGAATGTCCCCTTAACAACATTCATCTAAAAGAAAACAAACCTTTATGGGGCAAGGAATGCACTCACTGTATGGCATGTATCTGCAAATGTCCAAAAGGAGCCATTGAGTATGGAAAAAACAGTGTTGGCAGGATCCGTTATCGATGTCCAATGTAAAAAAAGAGAAGAAGATTAGCAATGGTAGCGATTGGATAAAAAGCTGAGAGTTTTTTTAAAATAGGAAATGTAATATTTATACAATATGTTATAATACTAACTGAAAACAAATTTAAGTTGAATAGTAATTTGGAGGGAATAAATATATGAACGATTGGTTTACAATAGATAGCATTGACGCAGATACACATATCGTCAGTGAATATCGACATTGGGAGGAAACCCACTGCTATCTTCTGAGCGGTTCTGAGCGCAGCCTTATGATTGACACTGGCCTCGGCATTTGTAATATTTATGACGAGGTAAAGACGTTGACGGACAAGCCAGTTACCGCAGTTGCTACCCACATTCATTGGGATCATATTGGAGGTCACAAATATTTTCCAGACTTTTACGCTCATGATGATGAATTGAACTGGCTCAACGGCGAATTCCCGCTGACTATGGAGCAAGTCAAAGGCATGGTAATCGATCGCTGTGAGCTGCCTAAAGGTTATGATGTAAACAAATATGAATTCTTTCAGGGGACTCCGACAAGAGTGCTTAAGGACGGTGACGAAATTGATATAGGAGGTCGCTGTATCAAGGCATTGCATACTCCTGGACATTCACCGGGGCATATGTGCTTTTGGGAAAAGGATCGCGGTTATCTTTTTACCGGTGACTTGGTCTATAAAGACACACTGTTTGCCTACTATCCATCCACAGATCCTGAGGCATATCTCGCTTCTTTGGAGAAGGTTTCGGCACTTCCGGTGAAACGTGTGTTCCCAGCACACCACAGTTTGGACATACAACCTAAAATTCTGATTCAGATGCGTGATGCTTTTCAACAGCTCCAAGCCAGAGGGAAGCTGCATCATGGTAGCGGAACATTCGATTATGGTGACTGGGCTGTATGGCTGTAATATAAACTGAATTGCACGGCGGTGCACTTTTAGACTCAATTCAATATGAAGAATGACTGAAATTGACCTTGGATAATGCAAACGAAAAAACGGCAGATGAAAGATTAGCATTTACTGAAGATTATTATGCTAGTGAGCAGTTTATGAAAGATAAGTAATAATTTGTGGGAGTGAATATATTGGAAGAAACTATGTGGGATATTGAGATAAAAAGGTAATTGAAATTTGTCCAGAAATGTTAGCTGGTATGAGAATCATATGAAGCAGACAAATTTTAATTTTTCTTTTAATTTGATAGCTTAAGAGGAGTTCAAAATTTCTTCTAAGACTCAGGTGGAGAGAGGTATTCCTTACAGGCAAACTCCACCTGAATCTTAGAATTACTTTATTTCCTCGATTCAAGATTTCCTGTGCTTTTTCTAAATAAATAGTACTAGTTGTTTATAGTCCAGCGTAAAATTTTGCATTTCATCAAATCGAACAGGTACATTATCGCAATTAACACAGCAGCAATAAAAATAAATCCCACACTTACAAGATCAAATCTTGCGAAGTCAGAGTAATATTGAACAAAATAGCCCATACCCGAAGTCGCTCCAAACATTTCCGCCACTGTAAGAAGTACAAAGGAAAATTTAAGTGCAACAGCACAGCCTGAAAGTATCGAGGGAGAAGCAGCAGGAAGTACAATTTTGAACATTTTTTCCATTCCAGTTATTTCTAATGTAGCTGCATTTTCTAAATATCTTTTGTCAATAGTCATAGTTGCATTAACGGTGGTACCCAGTATGGGCCAAAATGCTCCTAAAAAGATAATAAATATGGATGCATATCGGAAGGAGGAAAAAATGTGAATTGCATAAGGTGTCAAAAGAGTCGCTGGGATGGCACTGAATCCATTAATGTATGGAGTAATATTTTTTCTAAGCAACTTTTTTAAGCCGATAAGAACACCTAAACTTATTCCTAAGGTTACTGCCATAATATATGCTGGTATAAGCAATCCCAGGGAGCTTATCAAACCTTGCATCAGTTGCCCTAAATGTGAGGTAAACTCTGGTAAGACTTTGCTAAGTCCATGAAATAGAAATGGATCTAGTATGATAAAAACATCAGTTACAATCTCGTATAAGAATATCATTCCTACAAAAATTAAAATCATGCCCAATTTATCTTTAATAAGTTTTTTCATGCCAACGCTCCTTTTTAAATCATTATATTTAAGTTTAAAATTTTCATGTAAAAGATAAGCTTGGCATGAAGCCGCATACCAAGCTTATCTCAGTTGATCATATAACTAAGATCTACAAATTATTTTTGTTAAAAGTTTCTAATTTTTTCTTAAAGAAGTCGCTATTTGGATAATCCTTGATTAAAGAATCTAAAGCTGATTTATAATTAGCTGTATCGATATGATCTTCAACTTTAACTTTAGGATCAGTTATGTATCCAAAGCCATTCATCTTTTGCCACATTTTTATTATACTGTTTTTATACGGGTCTGTATCATATTTCATATGTGGGCTAAGCAAAAAGCTTTTTGCCGTTTCAACAGGCATATCTAATTTTTGACTTGTTAGTTCAACAACTCGATTCATGCCGCCATCTTTCTGCATAGCTTCTTCAGCTCTCAAGTATGCACGAAGTAGCTTTTGTGTAGCTTCAGGATTTTCTTTAAGCCAGCTTGTTTTTGCAATCATACGGCAGCAAGAATGATTTGGCCATAACTCATCAGGCCACATAACAATTTTCATGCCTGCTTTAGCAATTTGAAGCTCAAAGCCTGTAGATACTGAACCAAAATCTGCTTGACCGCTTCGCACTGCTTCCATAACATCTGTATTCTTTTTCATTTCAATAAAAGTAACATCTTTTTTTAGATCAAAGCCTGCATCATATAAAATACCTTTTAGTACGATGTCTGGAGTTCCACCTCTCATAATAGCAATCTTCTTACCACGGAAATCTTCCACACTTTTATATGTTGTATTGGGATTCGCAAAAACAGGAGTGGCACCAATAATCATATAGCCACCGAACATAGTGAAATCTTGGCCTTTTGCAATCTGAATCAAGGGACCACCAGTACCATATGTGGAAATAACATCAACCTTACCTGAACTTAAAGCTTGAAAAGCGTCTGTACCGTTATTTATGTAATTAAGCTCAACATCAATACCTTCTTCTTTTAAGTATCCCTTGTCCTCTGCAAGAAACTGAAATACTTGACCAGAGGTTGCCTGAGCTGCCAATTTAATCTTATGGGTAGTCTTTTTTTCAGAACTGGTTTTATTGCTTGTGTTGTTAGATTTTGCAGCGCAAGCTGTCATAGACAATATTGCTATGACTAATAACGTTATAGTTTTTAAAAATTTTTTCACTTTCATACCTCTTTTCATATTTTATTATTTGTTTTTATTTGAATCTCATTATGGATGACTTTTATCAAATCATTGCGCAACTGCATAGCCTGAGGATCATCATATATTGTTTCCCTATTCAAATTTTTCTCATTATTAAATGAATATTTGTAAATGATTTTGCTTGGTGATTGACCTAACACAAAGATATCAGTTGCTAAAAGTAATGCCTCATCCACATCATGAGTAACAAAAAAAATTGTTTTACGACTTGAAGTCTCTTTTTTCCACAAGTCTAAAATCAGATCTTGTAGTTTGGCTCTTGTTACTGCATCCAAGGCACCAAAAGGTTCGTCCATCAAAAGAATTGGAGGATCTATAGCAAAAGCTCGAGCAATTGCACATCGTTGCTTCATGCCACCTGAAAGTTCCTTAGGAAACTTGTCAAAATTTGACTCAGCTAGCTCAACATCCTTCATTCTTCTAAGAGCTTCAGCCTTTCGCTCCTCTGAATTCATATTCTTAAATTTTTGTTTAAGTGCTATTGTAATATTTTCTCCGATACTCATCCATGGAAAAAGACCGTAGTCCTGGAAAACTACACCTCTCTGCAGACTTGCTTTTGTAACTGGTTCATTGTCAACAAGTATTTCTCCGGAGTTTGGCTTTTCCAAACCTGCAAGCAAACGGAGAAGTGTACTTTTTCCGCAACCAGATTGGCCAAGTAAGCAGACAAAGGCTCCAGCTTCAACATCCATATTGATATCACCTAATATCAGTTCTCTATCATAAGAAAAACTTAAATCGTTTACAGATACATTAAGCATAAATTCCCTCCCTTTTCTGATATTGATTATGCTATGATTAGTTACACAAATTTTCATGTGTAACTTAAACCAGTGTTTAGATAAGAAAACAGTGCATTTATTAAAGTTTAATTAGTGTAATTAAATATTAATATAGTACTATATTAATAAAACTTACAAATATAGTAAACTGGCATAGGTAAAATGATAATAATATGTAGATATTTGTATCATATGGATTAATATTAGCATAATTGAAGTAAATTTGTCTAATCGATAAATTCTATATTAAGCCTATGTTCTATTTGTTTTCCCAATAGCAGGCTCAGCTAAAGCTTCGCAACGACTGACGGCAGACTGTACAAAAACTAATTTATGATGCAGGATATTAATAATGATATTACAAAAAATATTATTATTTTATATGAAATAATAATTTTCAATGTATTATTATTTTCTTAATTTAATGTAAAAGCAACATGTACTAAACGGCTACTTTTATAATTTTATCATCTCATTATAAAATTCAAAGACAAACATTTTTCTATTAAAAAAGCAAATCTAAAATTTAGAATTACAGAAATTAGCTTAGTGTTGAAGTACTCTTCGAAGAGGAATATTGGAAAGATGTTATGAGATAAAACTTCATATATGGTTTAATGGTAGAAAAATGAATTTTTTGGTTATTGTGTTCTGTAAAAAAATGTAAGAAAGTTCAGAAAAATGCCACATTTACGTTGACAAAGAAAAATATCAACACTATAATTTTAAATAACAATATAAGTATCCACTTCCTTTAATTAAAATATATTGATTATTCTTAAGCACTTCTTTAAGTTACTGCATTTTAGAATTTTAGTTATCTGAATTTATAATATAATTATACTTTGACATAAGTATAATCAGTACTAATTCATATAATGTCAACATGATACCATAAATTATCAGCAAGTGCTGCATGATAATTTATGGCATGTAACAAATATATCAAAAAATAATAAAATCTAAAAACTTAGTGAAAGAAGGGAATTAGTATTATGAATAAAAAATTTATTGGAATAAGAGCAAGGATTTTACTATCTTCAGTCGTAGTTCTTTTGATAACTTTAGTAAGTATTAGTGGTATTTTAATATATGAAATTAATAAAAAATCTTATGAAGATTATTTTGCTAATTCCAACCAGCAAATGAAAATTGTTTCTCAAGCAATTAATATTTTTTATGATCAAATTGACAAAAATATTGATATGTTAACAACAAATCCGTCAGTAATGATGGTTGATAACAGTATTACAACTTATAAAAATACAACTCAAGATACTCCAATGAAGCCTTCAGCTAAGGCAGGAATTGAACAGGAAATTTATAAAGTATTTGAGCAATATGCAAACAGTCACAAAGGTACAAGCTATGTATATTTAGGAACAGAAGATGGAGGATATATACAATGGCCAGAAGAGAGTATACCAGCAGGATTTGATCCTTCAAAAAGACCTTGGCTTAATGATGCCATGAGTAAAAAGGGAAGTGTTATTAGAACAGCTCCATATAGTTATAAGTCCCAGCTGCTTACAAGTAATGCTCGTACATTTACTGATAAAAATGGGAAAATTATAGGTGCCATAGGAATCGATGTACAACAAACTAATATTAGCGATATGTTAAATAAAATGAAAATTGGCAAAACAGGATATTCAATGATTGTACATGGTAACGGCTTAATAATGGCAGACGGGAAAAACCCTAAAAACAATTTTAAAAAGGTTGGAGAAGTTAGTATTAAAGGATTAGATAAGCTTCTAGTTAAAGACCTAAAATCATTTGATGTTGTTGTTGATGGTGAAAAGTATATTGTTAATCCATATAAAGTAGAAGGAACTGATTGGATATTAGCATCGTTTATGACAGAAAAAGAGTTAGGAGCTGGTGCAAAAGAAATAGTAAATATAGTGATAATTTCTGCAGTGGCCATGTTAATATTGGCAATTATTTTATTTAACTTTCTTTCGAGTAGTATAACAAAACCTATCTTAGCAGTGACAAAAAGAGTACAAGATTTTGCTAATTTGGATTTTTCAGTAGATGAAAAGTCAGATGCACTAAAATACTTAAGCAGAAAAGATGAAGCAGGAGATATGGTGAGAGCTTTTGTAAGTATGAGAGAGAATGTATCGGAATTTATCATGAAAACTGCATATTCAACAGAAAAGGTTGCAGCTTCATCGGAAGAATTAACTGCTACTTCGGAGCAAGCAGCTACTGCATCAAATGAAGTAAGTAAGGCTATTGAGGAAATTGCAAAAGGAGCTACTGAGCAAGCTAAAGATACCCAAATGGCAGCACATAATGTAGAAGATTTAGGTAATTTATTAGAACAAGATTTAAATTATATTGAGGAATTGAATGTTGCGGCAGTTGAAATTGAAAGGCAAAAATCAGAAGGTTTTTTAATTTTGAAAGAACTTGTTGAAAAAACTCAGAAAAATAATGATGCTGCAAGTAATGTTTATCATATTATCATGAGTAACAATGAAAGTGCAGAAAAAATTGAAAGTGCTAGTACTATGATTCAAGATATTGCAGACCAGACAAATCTTTTAGCTTTAAATGCTGCAATAGAAGCTGCAAGAGCGGGGGAAGCAGGTAAAGGCTTTGCAGTTGTTGCTGATGAAATAAGAAAGCTTGCAGAACAATCAAATAACTTTACAGATGACATTAAAACTGTAATAACTGGGTTAAAGATAAAATCCCAAAGTGCAGTTGATTTGATGCAACAAACTAAGCAGATAATTGATGAACAAGCTACTAGTGTTGGAGAAACTGAAGGAAAATTTGCAGGAATAGCAGAAGCGATAGATTCTATAAAAGCTGTAGTTAGTAAACTTAATAATTCTTCCAACTTAATGACAGAAAATAAAAATAAAATTATTGAGTTAACTCAAAATTTATCTGCAATCTCTGAAGAGAATGCTGCTGGAACAGAACAAGCATCGTCATCAATGCAAGAACAAGTCACTACAATTGAAGAAATTGCCAAAGCAGGAGAGAGCTTATCTACAATTGCAGAAGAGTTAAGAGTATTAGTAGAGCGATTTAAGATTTAGTTTTAAAAAAACTTTATATGAATTATATTTAAATCAAGTTTTTTGTACTTTTTATATTAATTAATTGGAGAATTTTAAGGAAATTAAATATTTCAAAGTTTACTAATGATATTTGTGAATTGACTTTTATATTGTTTTTTAATTTGATACAAAAAGGGGACAAGGGTATAAACCTCAAATCCCCTTTTATGAATCTAGCACTTTAATTTACCCCAAAATAATAGCAAGCGCAGCCAAGTTTTCGTAACAACTTCTTAGGGGTGTTATCAGTTATCAAATTATTAACAAATAGTTTTGCTATTTTATACTTTCTGCTGTGCGACAGAGCTAAACACCATTTACAAATTTTAATAACGCACAAAAATTAGCTTTTGCATTAATAGACTTATACTAACTTTTTAAGCTTTTCCAGAAATCTTCTTAAATGAAGCCGCATACAAACCCATTCCTACGAGAGTAAATATAAACCTACTCATTATAAAATTCAAAGGCAAACTAAAAATAGGTTCACCGACACTATCAACAGATATAACTGTAGGCATATAAGTCACATACCCTTTGGCAAAAATATCAATAAAAGGTGAGCTGTTAAAACTTATAAGTGACAAAATCAAAACAATTGGAATCCAAGCATAAAGCAAAGTTTGGCTTTTGCTGCCTAAAAACATACTGGTTCCAAAAACAAACACAAAAGTTGGAAGTAATATTATTAACAAGGGTAATAAAAATTTTTGAAAATCTGTAAAATTAAAAGTTGTCTTATAAAACACAAAACTTATCAAAATGCAGCATATAGCAATAACTAAGTAAGAAATAGATAAAGCTAAACTTTTTGTAGCCAAATACTTTTTCTGTGGTAAAGACGTACATGAAGTAATTTCTCTTACTCTTTGTTCATTTCTAGAAAAAAGTCCTGTGCAAGAAAGCATTAAAATTAACAACATAATCGTATTTATATCACACAAAAACTTGCAATAACTCCACCTAGAAAAAGGTGATGTACCAGAAACACCTTGTATTATTTCTGTATATAGGTCAATCACTGAAAAGAAAAGTGCAATTATAAAAGTTATCACAAATATCTTTGAAAAAATTATTCTCTTTAATTCGTATTTAAGAATTTTTGTATCCATTGACTACTACCTCCTTTTAGCACCAGTAATATTTAAAAAATCAGAAAAATATAGTTTTTTATCTTTTTTACCATAATATTCTTCGTAAATAACTTTCATGGAATTAAAATAATTGTCTTCACCAATGCTATTATAAACATTGTAAATTTCAAGTGGTGCCAAATGATAAATTTTATCATCCTTTAAAATTAATGTAACGAAATACTTTGGAAGCATTGATAGTTTGTTCATGTATTCAGGATTTCTTTGATAAAAGTTTCGATTTAATTCATTTGCTCCTTTTTCCCACTTTTTTACCAACAAATTTTCTGCATAACCTTTTCCAAATTTGTTTTTCAAAAATAAATAAGTGCTAAAATCCGCAAAAGCTTCATTTGACCATTCATCGTGATTTTTATCTATTTCATTATTGCTGTTTGCGTTAGATGCATCTATTCCACCACCCCACCATTGATGAGCAATTTCATGGGTCATCACAGCAAAAGTGTCAGAAGAAGAAGCTTGCGATAAATCCTTATTAGATTTATTATTTAAACAATCTTCGGAAATCCAAGAAACATTTCCCTGTTGAACTCCACCTGAGCTTTGTACTCCTGATGTTACGACCACTTTAAGACTATTTCTACCTAGAGGTCCAAATTTTTCTGAAAAGAACGAGAATATATCAAGTGTATCACTTCCCCTAGATTCAAATTCTTTTCTCGCAGATAATGGATAGAAGAACTCCACATTTGTTCCCTTTACATTTCTTTCAAATATTCCATATGCCCCAGCTTTCAAAGATAAATCATTTAGTTTATTGCAAGAAAAACTCCAAGTAGTAAGACCATCCTTCTCAGAAATTTTACGATTTTTATAGCCCTCCGTTATGACTGTAAACTTTGAGTCTATTTTTATTGTCCCTTCAATAATCCTATCCTTTTGTTCAACACAAACAACAGGAGCAATGTATTTAGCATGCGATAAACTTACATAATCTTTGTTAATTCCTTCAGAAAAATCATTAGTTACATTTAAGGCTTTCGGTATACCTGAATACCTTATACTTAATTTAGCTTTAGTGTTTTTGGGAATGCTTGTTTCAAAAACATTTCCACGTTTTGCACTGCTCAAAACCTTGGGCGAAATCTTTGTGTAGTTTATGTTTACATTGTCTAACTTAATCTCATTAATGTGGTAACCATCTGCTAATTCAAAATATATGTTTTGAGGCTTATCAGTTCCATTTTGCAATTCCTCAATATAAGCTCCGGCTGCACACTTTTTGTCTTTTTCTATATTAAGATCTACAAGTATATTTGAAGTTCCTATGACACTATTGTTTACAGGCGTTTCTTCTTTACCATTAATCATCACTGACGCCATATCCGTAAGTGAAAATGATTTAAAAATTGGTTCATTTTGAAAAGCAAAAAATGATCCAGAAAGAGAAACTAAAAAGCAAATGGGTAACAATTTATATTTTTTGCAGTTTTTAAAGATAGATTTAAATAATCCTTTTTCATAACATCTATGGCACAACATTCCGAATAAAAATATGGACATAGCTACTGATAATCCAAACAACCTATTCCAGAGCATTCCCAAAACGGTATTCCCGCTTCCGAAATTTTCGGAAAGTCCACTAGCAGCTGTCTGAACCCATACATATTGATAATTAACATTTGCTGTTAAAAAACTAAAAAGCACCGCTAAAAGCATAATAATACAGGTTATATTAACGTTCCTAAATAAAAGATAAAATCCTGCTGTCATAAGAATTGTTAGTACAATGGAACCAAAAATTATTATAGAGTAACTGAGCAGTAAATAACTAAAATTGCTTAAACTACCCATATTAAATATATAGTAAGGAATCATAATTATCATTGAACCCACTGTTGAAATAACACCAGCACACATTAAACCTGTAATTTTGGTTAAATTTATCTTTATAGAACTTGATATTGGTTCAATTATATAATTGACTCTAAACCTAAGTATTTTGTCAAACTCAAAAACTGTTAGTGCAGTAAACGCAAAAGCTGCAATTACTGCCCCTGCCTTTGACGGAAGAATTATAGTTTGAGATAAAAGAGTAAAGCTCTTTACTCCCAATAATGGGCTAATACTTTGAGTAATGTAGGTTGAGAGTAGTGCAGCAATCAAAGGAAAAACTGACGTAAGCAAGATTATTATTTGAGTAAACTTTGACTTCAAAATTCGCTTTGTTTCATAGGCAAAAAATGTATTTCTCATTTAATCAACACCCCCATTGTGTATGACGTATGTGTACGCATCTTCAAGAGTAGGCTCGATAAGTGTAATAGAGCTTTCTATTTCTTTGCCAATAACACGACAAGAGATACCATTACCCGTAAACAATTTAGATGTTATTATGTACTTATCTCCAATTCTTTTTTCTAAAGCCTGGTTATCTTTTTCCTCAATAAAACCAACACGTCCGTGTACAGCTTTTATTAAATCCGGTGAAGTTCCGTCAAATAAAATCGCACCATTATTAATGATTATAATTCTATTACAAATGGCTTGTATATCATCAATGATGTGAGTGGAAAGTAACACTATTTTGTCATTTGCAGTCTGCGAAAATATATTTCTAAATTTAATTCTTTCTTCTGGGTCAAGTCCAACTGTAGGTTCATCTAAAATGACAAGCTCAGGATTTCCAAGTAATACTTGTGCTATACCAACACGCTGCCTCTGACCACCTGAAAGAGTTTTAATTTTGAAATTTCTTTTTTCTTGTAAATTGCTCTGTTCAATAGCTTGTCTGATAATACCTTTCACATTTTTTTTAATTTCTTTTAATGCACACATGTAATCCAAAAACTCATAAACTGTTAATTCGTCATATAAACCAAAGCTTTGAGGCAAATACCCCAGCTGCTTTCTGAGTTCTTTTTCGTGTTTTTGGATTGGTTTACCATCAACAATTATTTCGCCAGCCGTTGGTATTATATTCGATACCAATAGTTTCATAAAGGTACTTTTTCCAGCACCATTGGGACCCAAAAGTCCTATAAAATTCGGACTGTTAATTTCCAAATTCAAATTGCTTAGCGCCTTTTTTCCTGTTTTGTATGTCATACTCACGTTTTTAATACTGATTTTCATAAATGCTGTTACACTCCTTTTTAGTATATTTTTATTAACTGTAAACTTAGACTTTTATATAATAATTGAATTTTTAAAAATTCTATTATGTGATTCTCCTTTCTAATGGTTTACTTATATAATAGAACTTTCAACTTACATCTCTGTGACTTTCAGGTGAGAGATTAGTCACTTTGGAAAACTAATTTATCCGATGGCTACCATCCGTAACACTCCATCTAAGTTTAAGAATCGCTTGATGACACTAAGGAGAAAAGTAAATGTTGTTGGAATTTCATCGGTTATCGTGAATATCTAAAATACGGAAAAGTTAGCCGCTACTTCGTTTATAAGCAGGCTTTAATGAAAGAAGCAGAACGACCGGTGCAAGAAGGCATTATTCATAAAAAGGAAGATATATACTATCTTACTTTTGAAGAACTTCGCGAAGTCGTACGCACAAATGAACTGGATTAACAGATCATAAGCATTGGCCAAGATGAGTACAAATTATATGGAAAACTAACTCCCCTACGTGTTATCACGTCTGATGGTGAAATAATTACAGGTGAGTATAAATAAGAAAAATTATAATAGGGACTTATGGTACTAGTTACAATTAGTACCATAAGTCCTCTGTTTGTATATATCAACTGAATTAAAGTCTATTTCAAGATTGTCATAAATGCTAATTTTAATTTTGTCTTGAAATGGATAAGATATAGGAATATCATATCCGTTGTCAGTTAACTTGAATAATTATCTTGTGCAGAAAAATGTTATTAAGAATGCAGCAAGTGCTGAAAATAATGCAATAACAATAAAACTGCGAGCAGCAGAATGATGAGAAATAACCTTACTTTTAATTTGATAAGCTGTTGATATTAAACCTCCAATTATTACAATTAACATTAGGTCAAAGTTTGATGCTATAAGTGGATTACTTAAGTGCAGCCCTCTTATAAATATATCGAAGAGAATTGCAAACATTATGAATCTACAAGCGTAAGCATCTCCTTTATACACAACAGCTTTTGTCCTTTCATCTATAATGCCATAAATAGGTGTGCTTTTATCTTGATTGTTACTTTTTTTAAACATTTTTATTCCTCCTCTAAATAAAATAAATCTTCAAACTTTTTTTGCAAACACTTTGCAAGTATTAGGGCTAATTCTACATTAAATTAAGAAAATAGTATTAAAAATTTGCTATTATTATCAAATTGAAATCTTTAAATCAATTGAAAATCTTATTTTCGCACAGTCTGCCGAGGGTTGAATATATAATAGCAGCATACCTTTAATTTTAGAGAATAGTCTCATTTATATTATTTTCAGAATGAATGCTCATATAAAATACAATGTTGACATTTCTTATATAATTCAATATTATATGTATATACATATAAATGAGGAGGAGTAAAATGAAAACTTTATTTGATCAAAAACAAATTAGTGAAGAAAGTTGATCTTCACTTGCCGACGAAGGGTACAACACTCTTACTAAATGTATACACTGCAACAAATGCTAAAGATTTGGTATGAATATATGTATATTTCATAAAAATAAAAGAGCAGTTTGAGGAACAACTGCTTAAAAAGAGGAGTGAGAAGATTATGATTACAATAGAGCAAAGGATTCATGAGAAGGCCTATGAATTAGGTTATGAAAAATGCGGGATTATTCCAATTAGTTTTATGGATGGTTATAGTGAAAAGGTTGAAGAACGAATCCAAAAGGTTCCAAAGTCAGAACCATTTTACCAAAGACAGAGGCGATTAGTTAATCCACTGGAAGAGTATCCATGGGCAAAATCTATTGTAGTAGTTGCAGCTATATATGGCAAATATAAAGTTCCAGAGTCTGTAAGGGGTCATATAGGAAAGTCATATTTGTTCGATATACGTGTGGATGCCAATACGAAGGAATATCAGAGCAGCAAGGCAATGGATAAATATATGCAAGAACTAGGGCTTCAGGTTGCTACTAACCAAAAGTTTGGAGTTGTAGGGCTACGATGGGCAGCTTTACAAGCTGGAATTGGAATTGTAAGAAGAAATAATTTCTTTTATACAGAGTCTGGGTCATGGGTTCATGTGGAAGCATGGTTGACAGATAGAGAAATGGAGTTAAGGGAGATACCAACTGTTCCACAGTGTCCAAAGAATTGTGGTGCCTGTGTGGCAGCATGTCCAACCCAATCCCTATCTGATCCTTATACTATGTCACCTACGGACTGTATTTCTTTTCTAACAACCTTTGGGGGGCGTAATTTACCGCAGGAACCTTTAAGTAAAAGCTTTGGACAATGTATTTACGGATGCGATATTTGTCAGGATGTATGTCCAATGAATAAAGGCAAATGGCAGGAGGTTGAAGAATTTCCTGGATTGTCAGAATTGGCTCTTTCTTTAACACCAGAAAATATCATGGATATGGAGGAAAGCTTTTATAGGGAAAAGGTTCAACCAAAGTTTTTTTATTTATCACCAGATGAGCTTTGGAAATGGAAGGTTGACGTTTTGTGTTTTATGGGTAACAATTATAAAGATAGTTATAAAACTTATATTATGAGAGCTTGCAAAAATGAAAATGAAAAAATTCGTGAAATGGCTTATTCAATTCGAAGAGAGTTATTTGACTGTGTTAGGTAAAGCAGCTTAAGAGATCTATATGTAAATTATGATGTTACCCATTTAATAGCTGAGCAGCAAGCCATTGATTGATGTTGACTTGACAGCAGAAACAGCTATAGAGTATTATATGCATATACATATAGATGGGAGGTAATTTAGATTTGGCTATTAGAAGCAGCAAAGAACACCTAAAAGATTGTGCATGTAAAAATTTGAGGATGACAACAAGAGTGGTAACGCAATATTTTGATAAAGCCTTCCAGCCTGTGGGTTTACGTGCTACTCAATTTGCCCTACTAGGGGATGTTTCTTCACGTGAAAGTAGTACAGTTGGCGAGTTGGCGGATATTTTGTTAATGGATCAAACAACTGTAACACGAAACATCGAAATATTAAAGAAAAAAGGGTATGTTGATGTAAGACAGGGAGAAGATGACTCACGAAAGAGATGTATCTCTATAACTGAGAGTGGGCTTGCAAAACTTAGAGAAGCTGCACCATTATGGAACAATGCTCAACTCGTTATAGAACAGGGAGTTGGTGAGGAAAAGTTCAGAGAATTTTTAGATACATTATCTTATATACAAAAGCTTATTCAGCTAGATAAATTTAATTAGATATATACTTTGATACGTATATTATATGAATTACTAAAGTATCTACATTATACAGAAATAAATATTATAGCTGAAGCTGGTCATTCTAATGTTAGCAATGTGAATAAAATAATAGTATGGTTAAATTTGAATAGTTAGTGATATGGAATTATATCATAAATAAATGAAATTTTCAAATAAGGTTGATAAGGCATATATTTTTGTATATAATATTTAATATAGATAGATTTCAAAAAAGAGAGGTATTTTTGTGAGTGTTTAGTATCTAAAATAGGTAATTTAATATTGATTCTAAAATTGAGGGGGCAATACCTTTAATTGTTATAGAATTAATTACTATTTATAGATACAAGTCCACGAAACTACTTTGGGGTCTAGTACCCTTTATTAAGTTTGCAATTAAAGCTGTGGAGTATCCATGGCTTTTTTATTTTACAATTAATACTAGAGATCTATCTAGGTTTCGTCGGCTTGAATAAGTTGAGGAAGGAATTTTGAAATGGATAATACAACGTTAGAAAAATTACATTATTATGAATTAAAAGAAATAGTAAAAGGATATTGCGCAAGTGGCTTGGGTAAATCCTTAATAGATAAACTAGAACCAAGTACAAATATAAAGGTGGTAAATAGAAGATTAGATGAAACTTCTGAAGGAAGGGCACTTTTGGATGCTTCTTATCATATACCCTTTAATGGAATATTTAATGTAAATCCACTTATAGAGAAAATGGAAAAGGGTGCAGCATTAGATCCAGAGGAATTAAGTACCATGGAAAACTTTTTAAGGGGCTGCAGAAAACTTAAATTATTCATGAAAGATAAGGAAGGCTATGCTCCTACTTTGAGTTCTTATAGCTTAAATATAACAGATTTAAGTTATATAGAAGAAGAAATAAATATATCAATATCAGGAAATAGGGTGGGTTCCAATGCTTCAAAGACACTAAAAAAAATAAGAAGGCAAATTGATGTATGTGAAGGTGAAATAAAAGGAAGGCTTGAAAAATTTCTAAAAAATCCTTCAAATAAAGAGTATATACAAGAATTTTTTGTGAGTCAAAGAAATGGAAAATATACCATACCTATAAAATCTGCCTTTAAAAATCAAGTTCAGGGTGAAATTGTTGAAAATTCATTGAAGGGCAGTACTGTATTTATAGAGCCAAATGTAATAGTTAAATACACTTCTGAGCTAGCAACTTTAAAAGTTGAAGAGTCTATAGAGGAATATAAAATATTAGCTACTTTAACAGAAATGCTATATGAAAGAATAAAAGAAATTAAAATAAACATTGAGGTAATAGCTGAGTATGACATGATTTGGGCAAAAGCAAAATATAGTAGTGATATAAAAGGAATAAAGCCTAAACTAAATGAGCATGGTTATATAAAAATAGTTAAGGGAGGTTATCCTTTAATTAAAAATGGAGTACCCTTAGATTTTGAAATAGGAAAGGATTATAGATCATTAATAATCACAGGACCTAATGCAGGAGGAAAAACTATAGTATTAAAAACTTTAGGAATGTTAACTCTTGCAGTTCAAGCAGGGTTTCATATAAAGGCTGAACAAGGCACAGAAATTGCTGTATTTAACAAGATATTTGTAGATATAGGTGATAATCAAAGTGTAGAAAATGCTTTAAGTACTTTTTCATCCCATGTGAAAAACTTAGCATATATAATAAAAGAAAGTAATAAGTCAACATTATTGTTGTTTGATGAAATTGGCAGTGGAACAGAACCAAATGAAGGTGCAGCCTTAGCAATAGCTATTTTAGAAGAAGTGTATTATAAGGGATGTATAACAGTAGCAACAACCCATTATGGAGAGATTAAAAACTTTTCGGAGCAGCATCCAGACTTTGAAAATGCAGCTATGGAGTTTAGATGTGACACGCTAGACCCGTTATATAAGCTTAATATAGGAAAGACAGGGGATAGTAATGCTCTTTATATATCAAAGAAAATGGGTATTTCATATAATATAATTGAAAGAACTAGAAGATATATAGAAAGTAAGAATTATAATTATGAATTGATAAGGGATAGCAAAATTATAAAGAAAAAAGATATTCCAGAAGACAAAGGTGAAAGTTATGAATTTGCTGTAGGAGATAAGGTTCTTTGGATGGATAAGAATGAAAGTGCCATTGTTTACAAAGAAAGGGATGTATATAATAATGTAACTATTTTGTTTAATAAAGAATTTGTTAATGTAAATTATAAAAGATTAAAATTGGAAATTAAAGCTTCTAAGTTATATCCAGAAGGATATTATTTAAATCAATTATTTGTTAGTTTCAAGGAAAGAAAGCTTGAAAGGGATATAGAAAGAGGGTCCAAGAAGGCTTTAAAGAAACTTAAAAAAAATCATTTTAAATAATATAGGTAACTACATGGAGGAGTATATTAAAAATGGCTCCTCCTATCAAAGTACCTAAGCCTTGACCCATGTTAGCATCAATAATAAATTTTTGCAACTACTATTCCCCACAACAGTACAATCGCCGCAAATATCCATTTATACCTAAACATAATAGCTATATATTCACGGATAAAGGCGCTTGGCCAGTAATAAGCTGCTGTTCCACATCCAACACCGCTGGCCTTTATCTTAAGTTTTTTTGCATAGAGACTTGTTCGAAAAACATGATAATTATTCGTCACAAATATATAGCGGTGCTTTACACCATTCACATCCAGCATATCTCTGACATTTTTGAGATTTTCAAAGGTAGTTTTAGACTGTTCCTCAAGAATGACATCATTTTCTGGAAACCCGGTTTCTACAAGATAATTTTTCATTGCTGCTGCTTCTGATATCTTCTCATCATCGCCCTTGCCGCCTGATACCACAATCTTCGTATGTTGTCTGCATTTATGGTAAATGTGGACTGCTTTGTCAACCCTGCCTTTCAGCAGCGGAGATACTCTTTCTCCGCCTATAAGACCACATCCATGGACGATAATATAATCACAATTTAGCCGTTTTGGTAAACAGGTGTAAATCAACGAATAGATTAACAGTGCAGAAAAGGTAAAGGCAATATAAAATTCCAAAATCAATACCAGTGAGAATAGCGTCCTCTTCACCGAAGTATCCTGGAAAAAAAATATTCCAGCAATGGTTAATATACTTCCGAGGATCATTGCTATTCCTGTCAATAAGGATAGAACATTTTGCAAACGACCGCCCTCTTTTTTCATCATCTCAAAACCATTCACAATGAGGAAGATGGCAGTAACAAGAAAAGTTAATGGTATTAAAAGTAGCGTCAAAATCCCAAGAATCATTCCCCGGATTCCCGGTGCAGAGCCAAATCCAAGAAGAAAAATGCCAATTGCCATCATAAGCAGCAGTGCATTCCAGAAACTTCTTGGTTCATATAGCATGCTGATAACAAGGATAAGCATTAGAATACAACCAGGCATCATTAAAGACATTCAGACCACCTCTTCTCAATATCAGCTGCGTTCCAATCCTCCTTAGAACGGTTGGAACGCAGATGTTTTTGATTTTTTCTATTAAGTTAATATTAGTTTTGAATTAAGTCATGTCATCCCTAAGTGCGTCAATGATATTTTCTTTTTTTATTTTACGAGTAGCATACAGCATTGTAATGAACACGATAAAGAGTACGGAAAACACACTGACTGCCATACTGCCCCAAGGGAATATAAAAGGGAAGTTATCCATCTTTTCTGCGGACACAAACCCTTTGTAAATCAGCCAAGAACATATTGCAGATATTGGAATCCCAAATAGTAACGTCCTCATGCCATAAAAGACACACTCGAAATTCATCATCTTTTGGAAATCACGTTCAGACATTCCCACCGAGCGGAGCATGGCAAGTTCTCGCTTGCGCAGCATTATATTAGTGGAAATGGTGTTGAACACATTGGCAACCGCAATCAGCGAAATCATGATGACAAAAACATAGGTGAAAACATCAATAACGAATGTTAGACTGCGGTATTGTTCAACTACGGTGTACATATTTTGCAGGTTATACGCAGAGGTAATTCCTGCATCCTGAATCATGGTTTCCATTTTAGTCACCGATTGCGAAGGATTCTTTGACCGAAAGCTCAGTCCTATATCGGTATGGATATCCGATGTTTCAAACTTCTCTTTGAGAGAATAGGGAGCCACTACCATAAAAACGTATGCATTCTTATTGGAAGATTGCGTTGTTGTCTTAAGAGGGTCCACCGGGTATGTATCCACAAAGGTAATGTTTATGTTTTGACTCTGTTCCAGCTTAGGCTTGTCATTTATTTCTGGAGCCACACTGAAAGTCATTGAACGACTGGCAAACATATCAAACAGTTCAGGGGGGCCGTTTTTCTTAGCAACCGGTTTTTTGGCAACGGCAATCATTTTACCATCATTACCAGTATATTCTTCTCGGGACAAGCCTAATTTTTTGATAAAACTCAGATATTCACTGTCTTCAATAAACTGGATGTCAATTGGAAGATGAACCGTTTGGTCTGGCGCAGCATAACCTGCGGATTTTCGATAACGGTCTGAAAAATCGCTTGCTTTGGCAGTACATGAATAGGATAAAATCGTTTGGTACGAGCTTTTGTAAACTCCCTCTGCGGTTTTTAGTTTCTTGTAAAGAGGGAACATTTCGCTGTCGTTCATGCCCTGAGTGGTAAAAACGATGTCATAATCAAAGTCCATTATGGATCGTTGTGCAAGCCGTTTCAGAGTTGTTCCAAAAGCATTTCCTGATACAAACAGCACCACACTTAAAACAAGAGATAGAACAATGCTGCGATAACGTTTTTTGTTTCTCTTAAAATTCTTTAGCGCAAGAGTTCCTTCCAAACCGTAAATACGCTGTGCCAGTTTTGATGTTTTTACGGCTTTAGATTCGGTTTTAACCTCGCCCGTTTGGCGAATACTCTCCATTACGGGAGTATTTGCGGCTTTCCTGGCTGGGATATAAGCTGAAATCAAAATGGTAACCAAACTCACTGCTGCTGCTGCAACAATTGCAGGGACAGACACTGACAAGGTTAAAGGTACGTTGCTTGGGATAATGTTCCCAAACTTCCTAGCAACAATAGGAATTATAAGTCCAATACTGCCTATGCCCACAATAATGCCAATGGGTATGCCAATTGCACCAATGCAAAGTCCCTCAAACAGCACCGAATTTCGCAGTTGCTTTGCCGTGGCACCCACTGACGAGAGAATTCCGAACTGATGTGTACGCTCATTCAGTGATATGTTGAATGAATTATAAATCAGAAAAATCGAGCCTATCATTATTATGATAAGCAAAATGCCGCCAACCGTGTACAGAAGCGCGTTGAATAGTTTATTGTCGGAAAGGCCCATGAATTGCAGCACACTATCGTTAAAGATGTAAGCTTGGCTCACCGATGTGCTGCTTGCGTAAGCCTTAACTTTACGCGGATTTTTGAGTGTTACAAATATACTTAAGCTGTCAGCTTTGTCTTGAGTATCTGCTTTGGTTATCAAGGTGTATCCCGGTGCGGAATGTTCCTCAAAACCGGGTCTTTCACAGATACCCACAACCCTGTAGGTTCTCTCTGCTTTTGGCACAAGAGTTTCTTTCCCAGAAATATAAGGGGTGTGTTGACCGAGATTTTTATTGTCGTTCATGCGGTTTCCAACATCAAGTGAAAGCGTGTCTCCCACCTTGAATCTAACGCCGCCCTTTATCGCCACGTGGCTTGGTATAAGAACTTCTTCACTGTTTTTAGGCAATCTGCCTGAAACCAGGGTTAAGGGTAAGGTATCAAAGGCTTCCTTGCTAAATCCGGCTATAAAAAGATAAGGTTTTTCGGGACTTTTCCCACCTTCAAGTTTTGCGTAGCCTATATTTTCAAATGTTGCTGTGTTTTTAACGTCTTTGTCCTGGGTTCGTTTCTGTGCGAAAGAGGAATTAACATCCAAAAACTCCACGTGCCAATCGCCGTGTTTCACAATAGAACCCTTTACCAGAAAATTTAATAGGGAAGTACCAAAGGTAGCCACTGCCGTAATCATGGCAGCAGACAGAATAACTCCGATAATCGTTACAAGTGTTCGTGTGCGGCTTTTTTTCATGCTTTGTAGTGTAACTTTGTTGAAAATGTTCATGGTCTCACCCTTTCGTCTCGCACTACTTTACCGTCTGATATACCGATAATGCGGTCCGCTTGTAGAGCGATATTTTCGTCATGGGTGACCACGATAAGTGTCTGTCTATATTTTTGATTGCTTAATTTCAGCAAATTGATAATTTCATGTCCATTTCGGCTGTCCAAACTGCCCGTAGGTTCGTCGGCAAGCATTACTGCTGGGGCATTCATCAAAGCACGTCCTATGGAAACACGCTGTTGCTGACCGCCTGAAAGCTGATTGGGTAAATGGGTCCTTCGGTGTTGTAAGCCAAGCAGTTCTAGCAATTCATTCAGCCTGGCCTTATTGACCTTACGTTTGTCCATAAGTATAGGCAAGGTGATGTTTTCCACCACATTCAGCGTGGGAATGAGGTTGTGAAACTGGTAAATCAGTCCTACCTGTCTTCTGCGGAAGATGGCCAGTTTTTCATTGCTTTGGGCATATACATCATGACCATCCAAATATATCTTTCCACTTGTGGGCACATCTACTCCACCTATGCTGTGAAGTAATGTGGATTTGCCAGAGCCGGAGGAGCCGATGATTGCGGTAAATTCCCCTTTTCGATTGTAAGCGAAACATGGTCAAGGGCAGTAACTTGGTTTTCGCCTTTGCCATAGACCTTACATAAATTTTCAACTTTTAAAAATTCCATTATGTGAGTCTCCTTTCTCGTTGGTTTACTTATATAATAGAACCTTAAACTTACATCTGTGTGACTTTTAGGTGAGAGATTCGTCACTTTGGAAAACGAATTGAAAATATGGCGCCTCCCTGGAGATGATTCTTGGCAGTAATCATCCCTCCTTGACGTGTTATAATCATCTTGCAGAGAGCCAATCCAATGCCGTATCCTGTAGCACCTGAGTTTTTTCCACGATAGAACCTGTCAAACAGGCAGGGTAAATCTTCTTTTTCAAAGCCTGTGCCGCTGTCGTGAATAGCAATCTCGGTAAACAGTGGGTTGTCAGTACATAGAATATCAATCTTTCCGTTATCCCCTGCGCTTTCCATGCAATTTTTGATGATATTTTGAATTGCTTCCGAAAGCCAACCTGAATCTCCATGAATAATTACTCCTTTTGGCACATTTGTTTGAAAAGTAATATTGTGCAGCTCCATTGGTATTAAAAACCGGCGAAGCGCTGAACATATCAAGTTATTTACATCTATCTGATCGGTTTTAAACACCACAATGCCCGCATCCAGTCGGGATAATTTCAACAGGGAAGTAAGCAGCCAATCCATCTGTACAAACAATTCCTTTGTTTCCCATATCAATGATTTTCGTTCATTTTCGTCAGGGTTATTTTCTAACAATGACAAAATAAGGTTAACGGATGTGAGAGGGGTGCGAAGTTGGTGCGCTATGTCAGCCATGGAATCAGCAAGATGCTCTTTTTCTTTTTTTAATGCGTCGTTTTGTTCCCGAATACGAAGCGTCATTTTTGTTATTTCGCTTTGTAGAATGGAAAGTTCGCCTTCCTCCGATTCAGCAATATACAGATGGTCAGCATTATGAAGAACAACATCAATTTGATCTGAAATCTGCGCAATGCTTTTATATCGGGCTTTGGTAAAAGCAAAAAACGCTGTTCCAAAGGCCGCTACAGAAACAGTGGCAAGGATTCCAGCATCTGTATTGATTGTAAATCCCAGTATTATAGTGACGGCAGCTGTTAGGGAGAATAAAATTGCAAACTTACAAAACTCTTTATTTCGAAGCATACTCATCCCCCAATCTATAGCCTGTCCCACGAACGGTTAGAATGATTTGTGGGCTTGCGGGGTTATTTTCTATCTTCTCCCTCAGGCGTTTAATGTATACGGTCAATGTATTGTCATTGACAAATTCGCCTGCAGCGTCCCACAATTCGTCAAGCAGCCTAGCCCTGGTAATAATACTTTTGGGGTTGTTAATAAACACCAACAACAAGCGGTATTCTAAGGCTGAAAGAAAAACTTCACTGCCGTCCTTTTTCACAACGCCGCTTGCCATATCCACATGAAGTCCACAGATTTCAGAAGCCGATGGAGAACTTCCACTTTTTCTCAGGGCGGTTCTGATTCGTGCGATGAGTTCACGTGGGCGAAAAGGCTTGGTGATATAGTCATCTGCTCCCATGTTAAGTCCAGTAACAACACTGGATTCATCGCCGGAAGCTGTTAGAAAGATAACGGGAACATCTTGAGTTTCTTTGATTTCCGTGCAAACTGTAAATCCATTTCCGTCCGGTAAAGAAATATCTATAAGCGCCAAGTCAAATTTATTTCCGGCAAGTGTGGCAATGGCTTCGCTTCGCGTAGGGGAGTGGGTAACTGTAAATCCTTCCGAGCGGAGCAAAAGTATAAGGTTTTTAGCGATTGCCTTATCGTCTTCAACTAAAAATATACGTTTCATTTATTTTCACCAGCCTTTACTTTACCGCTCCTATATCGTCCATCAGACGGTTTTTCAGCACCAATGGGAACAAGCCATGTATTTCCAATTTTTTTAGCTCCATTAATCCGCCCACCAGAGCAATGGTACACTACCATTCTGTCTGTGATTCCCCAATTTTTCGCAGTTTCTTTTGTAGTTATATAATCCACGCATAACACCTCCATAACTTTATTGTATTTCTTTTGACGGAAATATACAAGCTGAGGTATAAAACAAAGTCAAGAGCAATGGTGGTCTTGACTGCAGGGATATTTATATAATATGCTTTATTACAGTCAATAAAATAATAAGATAAGAATATACAAATTAGTTTTTATCAAGTAATTCTTAGGTTCAGATGGAGGTTGCTTATAAGGACGACTTTCTCCAGCTGAACCCTAGAGAAACTTATCCAGGCGCGTAGCAATGGGGGGATATTATGCTCACAAACGAATTAGTAAATAAGAGTATTGATTATATAATACAGAATTTAGATGAGGAGATTTCCATTGAAGATGTTGCAGATTATTGTCATCTTTCAAAGTATTATTTTTGTAGAATTTTTAAGGCGGAAACAGGAGAAAGTGTCTATGCTTTCATCAAGCGTTTAAAAATGGAACAAAGTGCTATAAGAATCAAGCTTGAAAAAGATAAATCTATTACGGATATTGGAGCTAACTATGGATATAGTTCATCAAATTATAGTTCAGCATTTAAGAAGCACCATAATATAGCTCCTCGGGAATTTCGAAAGGATATGGATACAACATCTTTACCTCATCCTTTTTACATGGACAAGCTTGCCAAATTTAAATCATTTGAGGAATATGATAAACAGATTATAATAAAAAAACTTGATGATTTCGTGGTTATTCACGAAAGACATATTGGAAACTATATTGAGCTCGGGAAAAATTGGTGTGAATTCACAGAAAAATATAAAGATTATTTTAAGGAAGATACGCTTTTAATTGAAAGGTTTTATGACGATCCATCCATTACAAGTGTAGAGCAATGTTTATATGATATATGTATGACGGTTGATAAAAATTGTTCGCTAGACGATGTTATGACTATTCAGGGGGGCAAATTTGCAGTTTACCGTTTTGATGGATTGATACAAGATATTTTTGTCGTTTTTCAAGGTGTATTTAGTATTTGGCTGGCACATAGTGGTTATGAAATGGATGAAAGATACGGATTGGATATTTACCGAAACATTGATAGGGAAAATATGCATGTTGTAATGGACTTATGTATACCGATTAAATAGAGCAAGAATTCAGAAGTAATGAAACAGGTTTATTACTATAATGAGAAGTGTCGAAAGGATATAAGTTCCATTTGATAAATTCACAATTCGCAGCTAAATAAAACAAGAAAAATGGAGGATTTTAATATGCTTGATATAAGGAAAATTCAGGAACAGGTAATTTATGAAAATGTCAAAAGCGCCAGCAATGATGAAACAGCGAGAGAAATAGTATATGGAAAAGATGACTTGGCTAAAACGGAGGATAATCCAACATGGGTAAAGTCTACAATGAAAAGATTAGAAAACCATTTTGATAAGACGATGGTTAAGGAGATTAGAGGGCACTGTCAGTGCGGATATGGAATGGATGAAAAAATAGCACTAGTGAAAGAGCTAGTGAAATTATCGTCAAGTATGGAGGAGCTTGGGAATTTGGACAAGGCAAAAGCAGCGGGACTGTCTTATTCAAAGGGTGAGCTATATTTGCAATTTCATTTTTGTCCATGTCCAATGCTTGTGGATGTGGATAGATTAGAAACGGCTACCTGGTGTCAATGCACCACTGGGTACAGCAAAGTTCTTTTTGAAAAAGCCTTTGAGTGTAAAGTAGATGTGGAGCTGTTAAAAAGTATAAAAATGGGTGATGAAATATGTCTTATGAAAATAACACCACAAGGGGATATATGGAAATAAAATCAATATAATTTCCTTGCTTGTATAATGGCATAGCATTATCATACTTTTGACTAATAAAATATAAAATTGTTATATTAAAATCACTAGGGTATATAAATAGATTTGATTTACACAAATTCTTGTTCTTTATTCTCTAACATAAAACCATCCTATATAGGGCACAAAAATGTGCGTACTTGTATATTTATTCCCTAATATTTATACTGAGTATAACACTAAATAGATTAAAGGATAAAGGAGAAATGAGAAATGAATCAATCACCACAACAGGAAAGAAATCAAAAATTAGGTGAAAGTTTGATAAAGGCATTGAATAGTCGTAATTTTTGGGCGTGCTATTGTCCAAATAAAGAAGATGCTGTAAAACAGGCATTAGCATTAATACCTGATGGTAACAGTGTTACTTGGGGTGGTTCTGATACTATTCGTGCAATTGGCTTGACTCAAGAGGTGAAAAAAGGAAATTATATAGTCCATGATAGGGATACAGTTCCATCTGAAAACTGGCCTGATTATGCAAAAGAACATTATTTTTCGGACACATATTTAACAAGTGTAAATGCAGTAAGTGAGGATGGTCAGCTCTGTCTAATTGATGGAACAGGAAATCGAGCAGCTTCACTTGTTTTTGGGCCTAAAAATATTATCGTAGTTGTTGGAATAAATAAAGTGGTTAAAACAGCTGAAGATGCAATGAAACGAGTGAGAAATATTGCTGCTCCAATAAACTGCCAACGCTTTGCCAATGCAAAAACGCCATGTAGAATAACTGGAGAATGTTCAGACTGTAAATCACCAGATTCTATATGTTCATCTATGGTTACCTTAAGACTTTGTAAACCAAAAGACAAAATTAAAGTAATTATTGTAGGAGAGAATTTAGGCTATTAATTTTATTATTTGAATACGTACCATAACCATTAAGATATGATAATATTGGTACCGTATTAGCAGAAGCACATATGACTATGCATTATAATTTTTAAATTATGAGGATGAACTTACTGATATTATGTCTTTAGAGAAGATTAATATTACAGAATGCTTTTCAGTTGATATATATGCTGCAAGAACTTATTAGAAATAGATTTTATATCAAAAATAGTCGAAAAACTTACTGAAGATAGAAAAAAGCAAATTGTTAAATTAATTAAAAAACATGGAAATAGGGATTGCTTGGAAAAAGTCTATAAAGCCTGGCGGTTAGATAAGATAATATTAGATGACATTGATGGTAAAATTGATAAAGTTCTTCAAAAATAATACGAAGGTAAATAATGGAGATATAAATTCAAATAAGTATCTGATAGGTGGAGGAGTATACAATAGAAGAGGTGGCATAGTTGTATTTACAGCTAAAAATTTAGAGGAAGTAAAAGAAGTAACTAAAGATAAATCTTTAGTAAAAGATGTATCTTTTACTTATAATGTAGCGGTTATCCCAAAGAGTATCTAATATTTAATAAAAATTTAAATATAAAAATTTCTTTAACTAAAGAAGCTCTATCTGAGAGAAAGGTAGGGCTTTTTTAACATTTTACCTCGCAAGTGCCCTAGGTGTGATTGCAGAAACTGGAAATTTTATTTGCTAAGACTTTTAAAAATAATCCACAAACAGGGAAAATCAATCCAGTGGAAGAGATTTATACTGGTTTTAGGGCATATTTAGAGCAATGCACAAAGGCTGGGTCTTCTCCCAATGAATTCATATTTGATAGGGTTATTCTTTTTATTTACAATTTTTAACGCTATTTTCCATGGCCTTTTCCATTAGTTTTTGAAAAACATCACATTCTATATCACTTAAATTTTCTGTTATTTTATGATGCCATTCATCTTTTATTTCTAATATTTTGGGATAGATAGTAAGTGCCTTATCTGTAGGAGAAATATTAAATGCACGTCTATCATTTGAGTTTGTAGTTTTAGTAATAAATCCGCTTGCTTCAAGCTGAGATAAAACCTTTGCTACAGTACTCTTATCTATAATCAATTGTTGAGATAATTCATCCTGGGTATACCCTGGATTCTCACAAATACAAGCTATATACATAAACTGTCCACTAGTAATTCCTAATTTTTGAAGGCGTTCTGTATAAAATATTTGTGAACGCCGATGTGTCACAGAAATATATTTTGATAAATCTTTCATAATGGCCCTCCTAATTCGATTTCATGTGCAACTTTAATTTTAAAGTAATCAAACTGTTATGTCAATTAATTACCTAATTGATGAGAGTAAATTATTCTAAACATTGACATTCATATGATAAAACACTATGATAATAGTTGCATTAGAAACTATTATAGGTAAAGTTTTCTAATTAGGATGCGTTATTAATGTCAAAGCTTAAAATAGTTATAAGATATTTTATATTCATATCTGGTTTATTCTTTATGGGTTTAGGAATAAGCTTAACTTCAAAATCAGGTTTAGGAACCTCCCCCATCAACAGTTTGCCATATGTACTTTCCATGATATTTCCTCTTACTGTTGGTCAATTCACCTTTTTATTGAGTATTTTATTTTTTCTTGTGGAAATAATTGTTTTAAGAAAAGATTTTCCAAAGGAACAATATCTTCAATTATTGGTAGGTCCATTTTTTGGGTTTTTCGTTGATTTAGGAATGAGTATTTTCGCCTTTGTAAATCCTACTATCTATTTAGTAAAAATATTCGTTTTACTTTCTGGCTGTTTTCTTCTCGCTTTAGGAGTATATTTGCAGGTTATTGCCAATGTAATTATAAATCCTGGAGAAGGTGTTGTAAAAGCTATTTCTAATAAATTCAGAAAAAAATTTGGAAATATAAAAATTATGCTTGATTCTACCCTATGTATAATTGCAATAATAATTTCACTTTTTACTTTTGGGAATATAAAAGGAATACGTGAAGGGACAATAATTTGTGCTATACTTGTAGGAAATATCACAAAAATATATAGTTTTGTTTTTGAATATCTTAAGTCTAGAAATACTATAGGTATAAATGAAAATTTCGGAAGTAACCAGAGTGCATAAGCTTCTGATTGCTTTTGAAAAGTACTGCAAAAGATGACAATTTGTTAACGACTCACGGAGGTCGTTGCGAAGCTTTAGCTGAGCTTGCTAAAGGAAATTTTGAGACAGTGAATTTGTTGTTAGATGTCAACTACTTAAAGAGAATACTCAAAAAATAAAAAATATTTCCCGGAGTATGAGTTAAGTGTCGGCTGTACTTCTTATGATACGAGCTAATACAGCAACATTTCCTTGTTCTTTTGCATAGTTAATAGCTGCTGCTAATAGTTTTTTGCAAATTCCTGTTCTGCGGTTTTCTTCTCTAACCAATAAATAATTCATACTAATATTTTTAAAATTCATTTTATTTAGAACACAAAAACCTAATATAGGGCTATTTTCATCATCAGCATAGGCTGCAAGTAGACACATATCATTTCTATCGACTGTATTTTTTACACAACAATCTGAAAGAGGTGTTGAAAAAGTTTTACATTTTAGTATGTATGTTAAAAATGATAGTTCTCTTATATTCATAGTTATCTTCCTATTTCTAAAATTTAAAATGTGAATGATTAGTTTCTTTTAAATGTTTATTTGTTCTATTAATATGAAACGCTTGAAAAAGTAGCTCAATATTTTCACTTAAATTTTTAAGAAGTATTTTATTAATATAAATATCCTTTTAGCTGAAGTCAAGTAGTAACAAACTCAGACAGCAAGCATGTTCTCGCTATGGGATAGCACTACTCGAAAAATAAAACTGACAAGAGTTTCCTCCCTTGAGGAGAAATCAAGCGGGGATGCTATATTATTTAGAAAAATTTATAAAGAAGTCAAAAATTAGCAAGCGAGCAAGGGTGACAGTCACCTTTGGGGAGCTTGCCATATGTGCTTTTCATTGCTTGATTCTCCTATGCATAAATATTCCTCTAGCAGATTGTATATATTTGAACCCAGAACTAAGCTCTTTAAGATCTATTCTCCAATCTTGAGTAAATCTATTTTTCCCAATATTTATTTCCCCATTGGGACATGAGTTCTAGTATCGGAATGAGGGTTTTTTCTTTATCGGTCAAAGAGTATTCGATCCTTCTTTTTCATTATGTTCCATTGCTTTTGATATGAAAGGATCAATATTTATTGATGAGCATTCAGATAATCTTTTAAGCACTAATGATGAACATAAAATATGTTTTGGCAAGGAATATGATTGGAATAAGATCTGGACAGGACAAAGGTGTTTTAGTTGGAAAGAAGTTAAAAATTTTGTTGAAGATGCTATTATATCCCAAATACCTGTAGTTATGGTGATATAAATCAAATTTGCATTTGTAGCGATTATGAGGTGGTAGATTAGAAGTTGTTGCTATATTGGGTTTTACACATCAAAATAAAAATATCTAGAGTTATATTTTTAATAATAAAAACTCTAGAAATCCTTAAATTTAATCAATAGGCTGGTGTAAGTTTTAAAATTATATTATGCAATAGCTATCCTTATAATAGATACAGTTACTAATATCACAATGTGGGAAATTAATCCTCGAGCACATAAGGAAATAATCTCGATTACCATCATTTGGTACTACTTTTCCATTATCACCACTTGAACTTGGTGGATTTATAGGATCACCCAAGGATGATTCTGTGGTACCTGTTAAATTCAATGGCAAAGAGTCTAATGATTTAATTCCTTATATTTCTTGTATGTTTATATACGAGCGACTTTTATAATTAGCTCAAAACTTTTTATTAAAATTTTCTTATACAATATTTTAAAAAAATTAGCTAGTACTTCCGACATGCCTTATTGAATAGAGAAATAGTAATATAAGCATCAATGGCTTGAAAAATAGCTATTGATGCTTATTTGTTGTTATTTAGAGGAAGTGTGTAGGTATACTATATTTTTAAATATTGTACTTTTGTACAATATACACTACATAGGTTTGCTATTATAATTTACATATTAAATGTTTTTGTGGATGTTATTTTATCAATTATAAACTAGTAATGGTTTTAATATTAAGCTATAAAACATGTCAACATTCCACATTGTCTATATTAATTACAATAAAAAGCTAAGAAAGGAGAGTATGATTACACAAGTTTTTAATGTGAGTATATCATACAACAAACATAATATGTCATATATTAATGATCTTCGAACTTTCAAGGAAGAGGAGAAAGAGTTTCTAAAAAATTTAGAAACTCAAGGCCTTTCATATAAGGAAGGAGAATTTTTAAAAGTTGACCCTTTTGATATGTGCGACAAGAAACTCATGACAAGCTGTTTTGGAAATAATAATAACAATCCATATCTTTCCTGCGCAATGGACCCTGCCCCAGGACAGACAGCTAAAGATTATACTCCTATCGAGGAAGACCCAGATAAGTGTTTGTCATTTCATATGGGATTTAATGAGGCTATTGTAATTATTGGAGAAACACCGCCGGAGGTCACCTATTTCAGCTATGGTGCATATTTAAACTTACGTTATGTAGAGAAACAGAGAACACCAGTAGATATAAAAATAACGCCTATTCGTAACAAACCAATTAAGAGTATTAATGATCATCATGAACTGGTATATGGTTGTTTGGGTGAACCTTTGAATCTTTTAAAAATCAACACCCCAGGTACGAAAGAAGGTATACTTGATCGCAAATGTCCATTTAATCAACCATTTTTAATTATATTTACTTCAAATGACCGCTTGAGAAAGCAAATATATGATGCGGCTGTCAAAGCAAATATTTCACGAAATTCCATAAACACTATAGTCATACCTCAGGACATTGTCAATTTAGGTATTGATGAGACTTGTGACACAGTTTCTATTCTCAACCGTATTTCAAATTGTAAGAGAGATAATTATACTGATGTTAAATTACAGGCTTATATTAAAAGACCACCGGTGAATGCTTATAGAATCACAGCAAATTATAAAGGAGGATCTCCTATTTCTATTCCAAATTTAAGCGTTCGCGGCAATGGGAAGACGGAACTTCAGTATATTAAACCTGTAGAGGAGCTAAGAAAGAGAATACTGTCAGCTTATTGCGACGAATATGATGCAGTGGAACTTACCACAGATGTTTGGCTGCAAGAGAGCTATATTGCGATTCAACAAAATCTTAATAATTTAGGAGAAGGACGGGACACAAGTTATTTGGCAACAGGGTCATTTATATTGCCATATGAAGATGCTTTTTTGGTTGCATATGGAGTTAATCATGCCCGAACGAATAAATGTACCTATTCAAATATTATAGTTTACGGTAGTAAATATGATAACGGAGTTGTCAGTGCAAATAGTAAGGAAATATTAGGCAGTGCCAGAAAATATTTTGAAGGTTCTGATGTTGATAAGCTTTATGCTTATAAGTTTGGCTTTCAAGACAAGAAAAACTGTAATAATTATAAACAAATACCAAGTGCTGATCCTGAGACTTTTAAAGATAATCCACAAACAGAAAGAATCAATCCAGCTGAAGAGATTTATATTGGCTTTAGGGCGTATTTAGAGCAATGCACAAAGGTTGGGCCGTCTCCAAATGAGCTAATATTTGATAGGGTTATTCTTTTTATAAAAAAAGATCATCATAAAAACTTATAAATTTTATATTTTATGAGCTATTTTTATGCCAATGGAAAAATTAATTTCAGATGATCAACTTGAAAATGTTTCGGGAGGTATAGGTAATAATAATGCAAGTATACCTAGTGACTGTGAAAAAAAAGTAAGTGTTAGCTGCAAGATTATTGGATGTGGCTGTTATACAGCTAGTGTAATAATAGATGAAGTTGGTAAACATCATCTTAAACTTGTGTGTCCTACATATGGTACTTGTATTTTACCTGCAAGAGAAGATGATTATTAATCTGGGAAGGAATGCTATGAAACTAAAGGAATTTTTAGAACAAAACAATAGAATAAATTGAGGCTTTTGCAAAAACTAATGAAGTGGAACTTAAATATAATTATTTGATACAATATAAAGTCCTTGATTTTGATATGATCCTCTTATGGTAGACAGGGAGAAGTTCATTTCAAGGGCTTTTGTTGTTTTTTCTGTAGTTTAGCTTTAGCGAGGTTAACTTTTGGGTTCACCTTGCACCCCTGGGAGAATTACAGGAATTAGAAGCTTATGTTTGCTATCATAGCTAATCAAAATGTCATTTGTTATAAGAATTGCCTATTTAGTTTTAGATAAAATAATTCTGTCTCTTCTATTTATTATTTTTCGCAAATAGCACTTTCCCAGCACAGACATCATTTTGACCAAAAAATTTGCATTTTGGACAGTCTAAACATTTACCAGTATCTTTTCCTGCCTTAGTAATTCAACATCATAGTTCATATATTAATTGCACCTCTTCTTATGTAATCTTTTATGTATATCATATTGAAAGATATATTTATAATCAATTAATTAACATGAGTTCGAAATATTAATTGCTTTATGGTTAAGTTAATTATTATGTTCTTTGAAAATTAAGTAATATGGGGTTTTAAATTTTTATGTTTTAACAGGTAAAATATTGCAATATATTGGAATTATTGTTTTTTATTTTATATTATGATAAAATGAAAGTAACATTTATATGTTTTATTGGTATATTTTGGCTAAAATTATCTGAATTTTAAGAATTGAATAAAAATATATCGAAAATGATTTATCAATGATTAACAAAAAAATTGATAAATGAAAGGATGTTTTTTTATGAATTGTAAACATAAGAATTGCAAAATTAATGATATCTTAAATAAAGTTAAATACCAATTGGAAGAGGCAATTTCTAATAATTTTTCAGATTTTTTAATTACTGATGTTATAAAAATTAGCAAAAGCATGGATAATTTAATTAAAAGATGTGTGAGCTGCAGGGAAGCTAGCGCTTTAGATGTTTTGGATATGCACAATATTGCAGGTAGACATTCTATGTTTTTTTATTATAGTAAGGAACATCTATTAATTTGTTTGGCACAATACTTAAAGAAAGGCATAGAAAGAAATGAGTTTTGTCCTGTGTTTTTACAGCCAGATTGGTATGAAGAGTTATTTGAATATTTTAAGAAAATAAATCTTCCAACTAAAAATATCCAACATTATCCTGTGAATGAAATGCTAGAAAGTTTCACAAATGGGGGTTCAGCAGGTTTTAAAGAAAAAGCGTTGGAATTAACAAAGTGGGCAAAGGATGAAGGATTTACTGGAATTAGAATGATTGGACAAACTTCTTATGCTATAGATTTATCTTCTAAAAAAGAGTTTCTTAAATTTGAAAAAGCTATTAATGGTGCATTTAGTGGAACCTCAATTGGTGGGCTGTGTGTGTATGATTTCAATGATTTTATAAATACATCAAAATATATTGATGATGAAGTTTTGTGTGATTCATTTAAAACTCATACCAATATTTATTACCAGTATTTATCTTATGGGTAAAATTTGAATAATCCTACAATATTAATTAAATAGTGAGGAATACTTAATGAACATAATAAAGAAATCTTTAGAAGAAGGTAATTTAGATTTAAATATCAATTTATTAGAAAATGTTTCTGATGGCGTTTGTTTGCTAGATTTAAGCGGAAATGTCTATTTTATGAATTGCAAAGCAAAGGAATTGTTTGGAGATTTACAAACTCTATTTTCACAGAACTTAGAAGATACTAGTTTCATTTTTTTACATGAAGATGGAGTAACACCTATAAAAAAAGAAGATATTCCATTTATTAGGGCTTGTAATGGAGAAAACTTTAGTAATGTAAAAATTGTAGTTAAGTCAAAGACCCATCCGACTTTTACTGCTTTAACAAGTGGTATTCCTATTTTTGATTCTAATAAAAGAATTAATGGAGCAGTTGTTTTTATACAAGATATTACTGATCGTAGATATACAGAAGAACTTTTAAAAGAAAACTTAAGAAGGATTTCTTTAATATATCAGGTATATGTCGAATCAACAATGGTATATGACATTAAAAAATTGATAGAGAATATGCTTGAAGTTTTAAAGAAAAATTTAGAGGACGATGCATATGGATTTTATTTGCTTGATGAAGGAGTTGAGTTAAGTTTTTATACAGCTATTGGATTTCCTAATGAGATTATTAATGTGGAAAAGTTAGGAATAAATTTTGCAAGTTTAGCAAGTTATATAACATTAAATAACAAAGCAAAATATATAAAATATTTAGAACTACCCAATTTAGAGATGTCAAAACTCTATATGAAGTATGAATTTACTGATGGAGTGTATGTACCTGTTATAATTAATGAGAATCTGATAGGTTTTATTTGTATAGCTAATAAATATGGACGTACTATAAGTGTAAAAAATATAGAATTAATGGATCTTGCAGCTCGGCAAATTGGTTCTGCAATTCAAAATGTAAAACTCTTTGAAACTTTAAAACGTGAATTGGAAGAGCGTAAATTAACTGAGGTAAAGCTTAAGCTTGCAAAAGAAGAAGCAGAGAAAGCAAATAAAGCTAAAAGTCAGTTTTTGGCAAATATGAGCCATGAAATAAGAACACCTATGAATGGGATTATGGGAATGACTAACTTGCTTCAATTTACAAAATTGACAGAGGAACAAATTGATATGGTAAAGACCGTTGAAACTTCTTCAAAACATCTTCTTCAGATTATTAATGATATACTTGACCTTTCAGTAATTGATGTAGGTAAGGTTGAATTGCAGCTAGAATGTGTAAGTATATTTAGCTTGATGAATGAAACTAGAAAATTATTTACATATTTAGCTGAAAGTAAAGGGTTGGAATTTGAAATTATTATGGATAATAATTTACCTGATGAAATTATTGTGGATAAGGTTCGATTGATGCAGGTTTTGAGCAATCTTATAGGAAATGCAATTAAGTTTACTGAAATAGGTAAAATCCATGTATATATAAATAAAGTTAAAATTACTACTAATAAAGCTAAGTTAATGTTTTCAATAAAGGATACAGGAATTGGAATTAAGGAAGAAGATATTCCTAGATTATTCAATTATTTTACTCAATTAGATAGTTCTACCACAAAAAGATTTCAAGGAACTGGTTTAGGGCTAGCAATTTCTAAAAATCTTATTGAACTTATGGGTGGACAAATATCCGTTGAGAGTCAGTATGGTAAGGGTAGTACTTTTTATTTTACTTGTTTGGTTGATATTCCTAGTAATAATGGAGTGACAGCAAGTATTCAAAATGGATTTGTAGATAATAAATCTCACTTGGAAATTAGTATATTACAAGTTGAAGATGATTTCGTTAGTCAACTAGTTATGAAACACTTATGTAAGTATGCTGGATGGAAAATAAAGGAAATTTCAAATGGTTTGGAGGCGCTTAATATACTGGAAGATGAGGATTTTGATGTGATTCTTATGGATATTCAAATGCCAGGCATGAATGGAATTGAGGTTACAAAAATAATTCGCGAAAAAGAAAAGCTAACTGGTAAACATATCAATATTATTGCAACTACAGCCTATGCCATGAGTGGAGATAGAGCGAAGTTTATAGATATAGGTATGGATGAATATATCAGCAAGCCGATTGACTTTATTAAGTTAAAAGAACTTATTAACAAGATGCAACAGTGCCAACAGAAGCCTCTATTGTAGGAGTAACGAGACTAGAAAAAACCACAACAATCAATGCAGGTATACAAACTTTACTAACAGCTGGATATTGGCAAAAGGAAACTGAGAGGCGAGATGAATGATTAAGATATTAATAGTTGATGATATGAGAATTATATGAAAATGCATAAAAATGGTTATAGAAAAGAATAGCGATTCTGAGGTGGTTGGATATGCTTGTAATGGGCTTGAAGCTATTGAAATGTGTAAAAAGTATAAGTTTGATATTATTCTGATGGATATTATAATGCCAGAGTTAAATTGTATTGAGGCAATAACAAAAATAAAAATTCTAGTATTATATTCTGTAGGAGATGAAGATAATATTATAAGATCTAAGTATAGACCAGAAGGTATTAGGTTTTTTCTCGGAGTACAAGGTTATGACAGGGGAAAAAACAATACAGCGCATCACTATTAAGGATATGTTGACCATGACAGCATCCTATAAATATAAATCGGAGCCATACGAAGAGTTTTTTGCAAGCCACAACTGGATAAAAGCGGCCCTAGATTTATTAGGTGGTAATGGACAAATAGGTGAATTTACTTATTCTGTTATCATAGGGACACACATTCTGTCCGGTATTCTTGCAAAAGCAACAGGGAAATCAGCCTTTGAGTTTGCAACAGAAAATTTATTCTCTCCCTTGAAAATTAGTGTAGAATAAAATGTGGTGTTACACACTAAAGAAGAACGTATTGCATTTTTTGTAGACAAAAATGTTAGCGGTTGGGTTGCTGATCCACAAGGGATAAATACAGCAGGCTGGGGACTTACTCTGACACATTAGCTTTTGTCTTAATAGAATTTATACTAACGTTTTAAGGTTTTCCAGAAAGCTTCTTAAATGAAGCCACATATAAAGTCATTCCTACTAGAGTAAATAGCAACCTACTTACTATAAAATTCAAAGACAAACTAAAAACAGGTTCACCGAGACTATCAACAGATAGAACTGTAGGCATATAAGTTACATATCCTTTAGAAAAAATATCCATAAAAGATGTGCTATTAAAACTTATAAGTGACAAAATCAAAACAATTGGAATCCAAGCATAAAGCAAAGTTTGGCTGTCTCTGACCACCTGAAAGAGTTTTAATTTTGAAATTTCTTTTTTCTTGTAAATTGGTCTGTTCAATAGCTTGTCTGATAATACCCTTCACATTTTTTTTAATTTCTTTTAATGCACACATGTAATCCAAAAACTCATAAACTGTTAATTCGTCATATAGACCAAAGCTTTGTGGCAAATAATCAAGCTGCTTTCTGAGTTCTTTTTCGTATTTTTGGATTGATTTACCATCAACAATTATTTCGCCAGCTGTTGGTATTATCTTCGATACCAATAGTTTCATAAAGGTACTTTTTCCAGCACCGTTGGGACCCAAAAGTTCTATAAAATTCGGGCTGTTAACTTCTAAGTTTATGTTACTTAGTGCCTTTTTTCCTGTTTTACCTATATAATAGAACCTTTGACTTACATCTCTGTGACTTTTAGGTGAGAGCTTAGTCAATTTGGTAAACGAATCAAAGAAGAATTTTCAATAGAGAAGATTAAAGAAATATATTACCTGTACGAAATGGTAGAAAAGACCCTCGCAAAGTCAAAACCAAATCGGCAGTTAGCTTCATATATAAAGTAGCATAAATTTATGTTAATATAAAATTTTTTTTGCAGAGATATGGCTCTGTCTTATTTGCATGCAAAAAATATGGGAAAGAAAAGAAAAAAGTCAATCGAAAGCATATATACTTTCAATTGACTTTAATTTTGCTGTGGTAAAATCATTAACTTAATGACATTGCTGCCACAACTGCGTTTTTTTTATTACCGCAGGGTAGAACTCCTTTTTAATTTACATTACTTGTGTAGGATGGACTCTGTATTTTCTAATTCATGAATACTCCACCATTTACATCTATGCTACATCCAGTGATATAATCTGAATCATTACTAGCTAGAAATGATATAACTCCACTACAATCTTCAACTTTTCCTAATCTACCTAACGGAATGATTTTTTTAATTAAAGATTCTGCAGCATTTGTGTAAGTAAAATCAGCAATCATATTTGTTTTAATGGCACCTGGACAAATACAATTTACATTAATATTGTAAACACCGTATGCTTTTGCATAACATTTAGTAGCAGTAATCATTCCACCTTTCGATACAGAATAGGCTATAGATGATTCAGTACCACCAATTCTACCTGCAGCAGAAGAAACGTTGATTATTTTTCCGTATTTCTGTGGTTTCATAAATTTAAGAGCTTCTAATATACATAGGTGCATACTTCTTAAATTAATATTCATTACCATGTCCCATTCTTGTGCATCAGTACTTTCGATTGACATTGATGGACATACTCCAGCACCATTTATTAAAATGTGAATAGTAGGGAATTTCAATTTTGCTACTTTAAATAAATTTACTATATCCTCCGGATTTGAAACATCGGTCTGAACATAATAGCACTCACAACCTGTTAAGTTTTTGATTTCTTCAGCGGCTTTTACACCTCGTTCTTTATTTCTACCAGCGATTATAGCACCACTTAATCCTTCCTTTGCCATACAAATGATACTTTCCTTTGTAATTCCATCTGTCCCACCTGTAGCAACAGCATATTTACCTTGAAATTTATGCATGTTTCTATCTCCTTTCATAAAACTTTAATCTTAAGCCAGTCTTTTGCAGCACACTATAAAGCCACATAATTAAAGCTTTTAATCTTACAATTTAAGATAGAACTCATCATCATTTGCTGATACGGCGTACAGTTGAATCAATATCCAAAAGTCCAGCTAAATTGCCACCAAATATCTTACGCTTGTCCTCATCAGTGAGAGGTAAATAGCCATACTTCCATTGTAATTCTTCAGGGATTTGGAAGTTACGAAGTCCCATTACTGCTGCACCTATTTGAACACCATATCCAGCACTATCCGTTCCCCAAATGATGCGATCTGGTCCTACAAATCTCATTGCTTCTCCAAGAATTTTTCCAAATTTGTATGGTGCAGTTATTGCCCAAGGTACAAGAAGACTTAAGCATAAGTATATATTAGGATGTCCCATAGCTACCATATTAAGATCATCACAATAAGGATAGCCCATGTGGAAAGCTACAAGCTTTAAGTTTGGAAAGTCACGAGCAACATCATCAAGTTGGATAGGCAGACAATACTTGCTCTTTCCAGGTGGTACCCATGAGAAACCTGTATGAATATCTAACACAATACCAAGCTCTTCAGCTCTTTTATAAAAAGGCCATAGCTCAGGATCATTGATATAGGTATCCTCAGGTGGATAGTATTTAAAAATCTTTGCACCATGCTCTACCCAATATTCCATCTCCCATATGGCATTTTCTACACCTCTATGTTTAATTGGAGAAATATTCGGCTCAATGATAAAGCGGTCAGGATGTTTTAAAGCAGCCTTCCATGTATCACCATTTGTACACCAACGACTGGAATATCCTGTAGTATCCATCATGGATTCAGGTAAAAGACATGCAATATCAACGTCATACTTATCCATTGCACGGATTATATTTTCGGGATCAGAACTTTTTTTAAGTTCCCAAGTTTCTATCACATCATAGTACTTTTCTGGTGCCCCCTGCAGTAGAGGACGCATAATGCCATCAATAGCACGCCACCACATTTTCACGCCAGGAAAGTGATTGATTGGTTCCATATCTCCAATTAAATGGCATTCTGGGTCGATTTTGAAAAAAACATCATTAAAATATTTATCGCTCATATTAGTCGCTCCTTTCTTATATTTGAGATAAACCTTCTCGTTTATCCATAAATCTTTTTGCACGTACATCCATTAAGCCATTGTCCTGCCAAAGTTCTGGATAATATTTTTCAAATCCAGCAGTAGGATTCACAGAACAGCGAATCCAACGAGGTTCAAATAAATTCATGTAACATTGCTGACAGCGTATACATTTTACGATATCTTTGCATCGTCCAGCTTTCACCTTTGCAGGCCAATATGGATCAGCAATAGACTGACGGCCAAGAGAAATAATGTCAGTCTTTCCGCTTTTGATTGCTTCTGCAGCGGTTTCCGGATTAACAAAATTTGGTGTAATGATTGGCAATCCTCCACTGGCATCTTTAAAGCCTGGTGCCCAGCGTGTGAAGTCATCTTCACCATCTGGTGCAAATCCAGCTCCTGGATTCTCATAACAACCTTGTGATACATCAAAATAATTTGCTCCTGCATCAGTAAAAAGCTTCACTAGTTTACATGCTTCTTCGTGACTTAATCCACCTGGTATCAATTCATCTCCTGAAAGACGACATCCTAACACCTTATCAGAGCCAATTTTTTTGCGTATACGCTCAATAATATTTGTAACCACACGAGCACGGTTTTCAGTACTGCCACCATACATATCGGTACGTTGATTGGAGTGCGGTGACAAGAATTGATGCAGAAGATATCCATGAGGAGTGTGGAGTTCTACACCGTCATAGCCCAATTTATAAGCAGCACAGGCATGTTCCACCATGAATGCCTCTATCTTTTCAATTTCTGCAATAGTTAGTTCTCGTGGAGTATGTCCTTTAATTGCGTGAAAAAATTCAGGGGCATTCTTTTTTAGATAGCTAAAGGCCATATCTTTAACATCTTCATATTCCTCATCGCTAAGGCTTTTGAGTTTTTCCACACCTCCAATTTCATCAATCAGTGTAACACCAAGCCTTTTCAACTGCTTAGCCCAACCATAATTTAAATTTCGTAGATCTGTTTCTAAGGAAATAGCTGATGGAGCACCTGAAGCAATAGCCTCATGTATCATATCTGGATGGCCCTGTCGTCCCCAACCAGGAGAAAGTTGCATAAATACCTTGGTACCTTTATAGGAATGAACAACATCAGATAATTGGCTCAAAAAGCGGTATTTTTTTTGGCTGTCACATAAAAGAGGATTAAGCGAATCGCTGCCACGCCATGGATAAGGGTTTGCTACAATACATTCAGTGATGATAAGACCGAAACCGCCTCTTGCCCTAGTGGCATACCACGCATTAGATTGATCACTTGCGTAGCCTTCCGGTCCAGTATAGCCCATATTCATTGGTGACATGGCAATTCTGTTTTTTAATTCTACATTACCAATTTGAATCGGCTCAAATAATATGTCTGTATTCATTTAAATAACCTCCTTACTTAGCTTACAAATATTCTCGTAATTGACATTTGTTGTTTTTAACTATAAGATATTTCTATCGTCAATTCAAGAATCAAAAGGTTATGATTTGTAAGATAAGAGACAAAACATATTAATCTGTTTCCGAAAAGGAGGGTAGCTATGGAGAGAAAATACGACCTACGGATTATCCGTACATATAAATCATTGACAGAAGCTTTTTTACAACTCATGAGCGAGAAACACTTTGAAGATATAACAATAAATGAATTATGTGAAAGAGCAATGATTCGCAGAACCACATTTTATAAACATTTTGCGGATAAATATGAGTTTTTTCGTTTTTTTGTTAGGCAATTGCAATCTGATTTTGATGCATCAAATACTGCTTCAGCTGATTATCAGAATCCACATTATTTTTTTATGAGCATTATAGGTCATGTACTAGATTTTTTAAAAGAACATGAACAATTTGTTCATATGGTATTAAGTAGTAATTTGCTTTCCACACTTCTAGACATACTTTCAGATCAAATTACTTTTGACATTGCTCAGAAAATTAAAATTGGCATAAAAAAAGGCATAGATGTGCCTGCGTCCCCTGAAATAGTAGCATCTTTTTCCACTGGTGCTATAATACACACTGTCAGATGGTGGCTGATGCAAAAAAAGCAGCTATCTGAAGAAAAGTTAATTGAGGAAGTAGAAAAAATTCTCTTTGCTCTGCACTAATAAATCAATTAGAAATCTAAAAAAGAAAGGGGCTGTCGCACTAATTTTGATATGCTCCCTTCTAGGTAGACAAGTGAAATAATAAAAACTCGTCACTTAGAAGGGAGCATTTTCTATGCAAAAAAATATAACTCCAGATGAAAAGATTATTGCAGTTAGGAAATTTTTAAATGGTGAAGATAGTCAAAGAAATATCGCAAGACAATTAGGCGTTAGCCTTCAATCTTTACAACAATGGATACGCAATTATCAGAGTATAGGTATAGAGGCATTTACTATAATAGGAAACAAAAAATACTCATCAGAGTTAAAACTTTCAGCAGTACATGATTACTTGGCAGGAATAGGTTCACAAGATGATATCTGTGCAAAATACAAAATTCGTTCAAAAGGTAAGTTACAAGAATGGATTAAGCAGTATAATAGTCATGAAGAGTTTAAAATCTCTAGAACTGGAGGAACATTAATCATGACTAAAGGACGTAAAACCACTTATGATGAAAGAATTGAAATAGTTCAATATTGTATTGAACATGAGAATAACTATAATGAAACTGCTGAAAAATATAAGGTATCATACCAGCAGGTCTATCTCTGGTTGAGGAAATATGATAAAAAAGGTGTTGAAGGCTTACTAGATCAAAGAGGACGTACAAAGCCTGAAAATGAACTGTCAGAACTAGAAAAACTTCGTGCTGAAAATCGTTTGTTAAGGACAGAAAACAAACGAAAGGAAATGGAGATGGAATTTTTAAAAAAACTCGACGAAATCGAAAGGAGGCGGTTCTAAGCCAGGTACGGAATGAAACAATCTATCTAGCGATCCAAGAGATACATAATGAAAAAGGATGTCCAGTTTCAGAATTATGCAGATATGCAAGCATAGCACGTTCATCCTACTATAAGTGGCTAAATAGAGTTGAGAGTAAGAATGAGCAGTTTAATCAAATTCTTCTTACCTTGGTTAAAGAGTCTTACGAAGAAAAGAGAGGAATCCTTGGCTATCGCCAGATGACCATAAAGTTAAACAGAGAGAATAACTTTCATGTGAATCAAAAAAGAATTTATAGACTTATGCAGATACTAAATCTTAAATCCGTTTGCAGACGCAAAAGAAAGAATTATATAAAATCCACTCCACAAGTAACAGCTGAAAATATCTTGAATCGAAAATTTACAGCAGATAATTTCGGAGATAAGTGGCTTACTGATGTAACAGAGATGAAATACGGTACAAGCAATAAGGCTTATTTAAGTGCCATCTTAGATTTAGGTGATAAGAGCATTGTTTCATTTGTCATTGGTCATTCGAACAATAATGCACTTGTATTTGAAACATTTGATGTGGCACACGAACAGTATCCAGATGTAAAACCTATTTTTCACAGCGACCGAGGTTTTCAATACACTTCAAAGATTTTTAAGAAGAAAATTGATGATGCAGGAATGACACAAAGTATGTCAAGAGTATCAAGGTGTATAGATAATGGACCTATGGAAGCCTTTTGGGGTATGCTTAAATCAGAAATGTACTACTTAAACAAATTCAATTCCTACGAAGAATTGAAACAAGCAGTCATTGATTACATAGAATACTATAATAATGGTCGATATCAGAAGCGACTCAAATTTATGACACCACTAGAGTATAGAGAATATTTACAAAATAAAGCAGCATAAAAATATCTCCAACCCAATAATCGTAGTTGGAGATATAAAACCTTTTTATTTTTTTATCTGTCTACTTGACAGGGGGCACTTCATTTTTTAGTGCGACAGCCTCTTTATCCTACATTAAAGCTAGAAAGCGTTATTCAAGGATATAATATTGATTTTATTTAGAGTTTGATGTGTATTTCTAAATAATCCTAGAAGAATGCTTTAATACTTGATAAAACTACTAATAATCCTACAATAATAACAAATAAATTACTAAGGTTTTTTTTGTATTTAGCTAGTGTAGGTACTTTGTATATTGCGTACATAGGTAATAAGAATAAAATTATTGCAATTAGTGGTGCATTAACCATATCTATAAGATCAAGAATACTTGGATCTTTATAAGCAACTAGCCAACATGTCAAAATCATAAATCCAACAATAATATTTTTAACTGTTTTACTATTTAAATCTTTCCCACAAGATTTAGCACCCTGAACAATAATATCTTCTAAACCTTCATATGCTCCTATATAATGTCCAAGAAAAGATTTTGTAATGGCAACTAAAGCAATGATAGGAGCTCCGTAAGCGAATACTGGCATTTTATATTTGTTAGCAAGGAAAGAAAGAACTGGTAAATTTTCTTTTTTAGCAAGTGCAAGGTCAGCAGAAGTTACACTTAAAACAGTACTGAATACAAAGAACAATACAACAAAAATTGTTACTGTATAACATACCTTTTGAATTTGCGCACATTTGCGATCTACGTTTTCCATTCCATAAGTTTCACGTTGCTTAACAACAAAAGTAGATATCATTGGAGAATGGTTAAATGAAAATACAATTATTGGTAAAATGAACCAAGCTACTCCTAATACAGTAGTAATACCAACTTTTCCATTTGATGGTGTAAAGTTACCTGCTAAACTTAAATTTGATACATTCCATTGTGGAATTAAATATATAGATAGAAAAACTAAAGTTGCTATAAATGGATATACAAGATAGCTCATTACTTTTACAGTAACTTCTTGTCCAAAATTTACAATGAATATTAGAAAAAGAACTAAAATAAGTGATAATATCATTCTTGGTGGTGCTTGCATATTCATTTGATGTTCTATAAAACTCTTTGCTGTATTAGTTAATGAAACTGCATACATTATTAGTATTGAATAAATAGAAAAGAAATAGACAACATCAAAAACTTTACTTGCCGTATTTCCAAAATACTCTCTTACAGTAGCTGTAATTCCCTTATCACCAGATTTAGAAAAATAAATCATTTTTGCCATAGCTCTGTGTGAAAAATACATGATAGGGAATGCAATTATAGTAATTAAAAGTAAAGATAATATTCCGCCTGCTCCTGCATTAATTGGTAAGAAGAGTACACCTGCCCCAATTGCCGTTCCAAAAAGGCTCATTGCCCAAGTTGTATCTTGCTTATGCCATTTATTAGCTTCTTTATATTCTTCTGTTTCCTGTATTTTTTTAGTTTGAATCATTTTTAACGTCTCCTTTATACTTCTTTTTTGGTATCGATACTTAACTGTAAACCAAAATCTAATTGGTACAAATGTTTTCTGCTTTTTTGCAAATTGATGAAGTTATTAATATTAATATTAATATTGCATTTTTAAAATATTCCGTTTAGTTCGAATTAAACATGATTTTTATTCTCTTTATTCGAAACCGTTATCAATGTTGGCAGTAAGTTTTCAATAAATTATGATCTTATTCCCTTATATTGATGCTTACTAATGCCTACTCTAATCTATTATTTATTTTCACCTCCATAATTATTATTTTGAAAAATTGAAAAAGAAAATTTCAATCATAAGAATAAATTATTATTAATATAATAATTATTTATTGCAATAAAAATATATCACACGAAAAATGTAATGTCAACACAGTATAATAAGAAACTTGTATAATAGAGTCTAATAAATAATTAATGCTATTGCCAATTGGAGATTAGTGGTTTATCAATAAATTATTTATCAAATTAAATTAATATCTTAATATTTCGAGCCAATTTACATAATCATTACCAGTTAAGAGTTTTAAGGGGTTTTTACCATTGCCTTCCTTAATCATACTGTTTAGATATTTTTTGGTATTTAATTAAAACTGTAATAAGTCTAAAAATAACTTTTCAACCTTTTTTATAAATATATAAAATATTTTTAATCTTTGTAATAATACAATTTGGTGTTATAATATATACAAGTTTTAGCCATCGTTTTTAGTATTCCTGTATTCCAAATACTAAAAAATGGTGGTTATATACATTTTAAAGCTCAATTTACTACTATTAGTGAGGTGGAAATTTTGAACGACAGAGAATTAATTGAAAAATATATACCTATCGCAGAATTTATATCGGCAATTTTAGGAAATAACTGTGAAGTTGTAATACATGATGTTACAATTCCAAATAACTCCATAATATTTATAAAAAATGGACACTTAAGCGGTAGGAGAGTAGGGGGACCACTTACAAATCTAGTCCTTAGCATAATACAGAATAAGAGCTACAAAAATAAGGATTTTGTGGCAAATTACAAAGCAGAGGGGAATTTTAAAACCTTTAGATCTGCAAGTTATTTTATAAAAAATCAAAAAAATGAAATAATAGGAGTAATATGTGTAAACGTAGATATAGAAGATTACAATAATGTAAAAAAACTAATGGATAGTCTCATTTTTATATCTAACGAGTCTGTGAAAGAAATCGAAGATATAAAAACCCAGGATAAATTCTATGATAATGTAGATGACATCCTCCATACTATAATCAACGATATAAACATAGACCCCCAAAGAATGTCAGCTGACGAAAAAATGTATGTTGTAAAACAACTATATGACAAAGGTGCATTTAACCTTAAAGGTGCAGTTGTCGAAGTTGCAAAGGAACTACGAGTATCAGAACCTACAATATATAGATACCTTAATAAATTCAAATCTCATCATTGAAATAAGTAAAAATTGTTGTTAATTACGAAAGGATAAAAAACAAATGAAAAAGCTTTTTCTTGATTTTGATTGTACTATTGCTGATTCAGTAAAAACATATTGTAATGTATACAATTCTATTTATAAAGGTCAGGATGGATTCAAAATGGCTGACCACAATAAGGTTAACAGATATGATTTAAAGGATCAATGCCATTTGGTAGACCATCAAGAGACCATTTTCTCAAACGAAGAATTTTTTAAACATCTTGAATTCATGCCTGATGCTTTAAATGTGATTGGAAGGCTTGGAAATAGATATGAATTGATAATCTGCTCTATAGGAACTTTAGATAATATTTCATATAAGGCTCATTGGATTAAAAATAATTTGTCTTGCATAAAGAATGTTATTTTAATTAGTGCCGCTGTGGGTAGTAACGGTATAAAAACGGACAAGAGTAGTATAAATATGAAAGAATCAATATTTATTGATGATCATTCAGATAATCTTTTAAGCACTAATGCTGAACTTAAAATATGTTTTGGCAAGGAATATGCATGGAATAAGAGCTGGACAGGACAAAGGTGTTTTAGCTGGAAAGAAGTTGAAAAGTTATTGCTATAATTCTTCAAAAGTATTTTATTTAAAGAGGTAATTACTAAAAAGTAACTACCTCTTTTATGCTTCAATACGTTGACCGGTAACCATGTTGAGGTGTTCACAAGTCCACTACTATCATTAGTTCCTATATCAAAAGTAAAATATCTAAATATTATTTCCAGGATACATCTGCAGCTTTTCTTGGTACAGTTCTCATATATTTAACTTTTGGATATCCTATCACCATACAGGTAACAACTTGTTTACCTTCCTTAATTCCAAGGAAGTCCAAAATTTCTTTATTGTCCTGTGCAGCTCTTACGAAAAATCCACTGAAGAAGGTTCCAAGCCCTAGGGTATTAGTCATTAATTCCATATTTGAAGAAGCTAAGGCTCCATCTACAACTGAATTAGCTGCAACAATTACTAATGCTGGAGCATTGAAGAATAGTTTGTCATTGAAATTAGGATTTTCTAAATATTCGTCATACATTTTTAACCATAGTTCAGCATATCTCTTATATGCCATAGTCTGAGGAGTTAGATTAGCTAACATAGTTTCTCCTATTTTTTTCAGACTTTTAAGAGTTAAAGCTTTAAGCTCCTGTAGTCCTTCCTCTACTACTATATAAGATACATCCTGCATATTACTGCCAGTTTGAGTAAATCTTCCTGCCTCTATAATTTTAGAAATCTTCTCTTTTTCTACTGCCTTATTTTCAAATTGCCTTATAGTTCTTCTAAACTTAATGAAATTCAATAAACTATCAGCCTGTACTGAAAATTCCTCTTTATTATATTCTTTTACATCTTCCATATTGTATTCATCAGTTGTTATTGCTGCTTTAGGACATATTGCTATACAATGTCCACATTTAAAACAAGTTACATTGTTAATCTTAGCCTTATTATCAACCATTTCTATATCCCTTGGAAAACAATCCTTAACACATAGTCCACATCCAACACACTTTTCAGTATCTACTTTCATCATATTACCATCTCCATTCATGTTATTAGTTATTACTCAACTTTTGCATATACGAAAGTTTTGCTTAAATTGATTATTTTACTATCATCTTTAAAACAGCTAACACCTTTTCGGCTACTTCTTCTGTTGATTGAGGGTTTTGTCCAGTTATAACAGTACCATCTACTCTTGTATAAGATACAAATGGCTGTAATGCTTTTGTGTATTTTGCTTCTGCTTTTTTCAATTCTTCCTCCAATTGAAAAGGAATCTTGTTCATGGCATTTGCAAGTTCTTCTTCAGTATTTGAATAACCAGTCACTTCTTTTCCTTTAATAGCAAGTTTACCATTTTTATCCTTAATCTTCAATAAAGCTCCAACTCCATGACATACAGCAGATAATATACCACCATTTTCATAAATAGTTTTACTCATCTCTTGAACTTCAGGAGAATTTGGAAAGTCCCACATTGTTCCATGACCACCAGTGAAATAAATAACTTTGTAATCCTCTGGATTTAGCTCACCTAGCTTTAAGCTGCTGTTTAATTTTTTCATAAAGCCTTCATCCTCATAGTACTTTCTTGTTACTTCATCAAGAATATTTTCACTAACGCTAATTGGATCAATAGGTACATTTCCTCCTTGAATACTGGCAATATCCATTTTAATTCCGTCTTTTTGAATTCTATTGTAGAAATGCACCAACTCTCCAAGCCATAAACCTGTTGGTTCTTTTGTACTTTCATATTTATCTACATTTGTAACAACAACTAATATTTTTTTGTCCATAATAATATTCCTCCCTTTTATATCAAATCAATTTCATTAAGCTAAAAATCATTATCTTTTCTACAAATGTTACACTTGTAACTTATTTATTTATATAATATAATATCAGAAAAGTATGGTCAATACTTTTAGCTTAAGTGATACATTATAGAAAGGAATGTAACTTTTATGAAAAAAGAAACACAAAACATCACAGCTTTAAGGTCCAAAACGTGGATTACAGAAGCTCTTTTAACTCTAATGGAAGAAAAAGAATTTAATAAAATTACAATTACAGAAATAATAAAAAAGGCTGACTTAACCCGTCAAACCTTTTATAGAAACTTTAATACAAAGGAAGAAGTACTTCATGAATATGTAAAAAAATTATATAAAGACTGCTTTGATGAAATAGAGCAAATGCCCAAAAAAAATATGTATAAAATATTAGTAACTTATTTTCATTATTGGCATAAAAATAAGGATTTTTTATTATTAGTAAAAAAAAGTAAGGTGAATCATAAAGTTATGGATTTCTATTATCCCTATATGGGCAAATATTTTGACCAAGCAATTATTAAACTGTATGCTAGCTCTGATTTAGAAATATCATATATGAAACATTTTCTATTAGGTGGTTTAGTTCAAGTAAAAGCTCATTGGCTAGAAAATAATTTTACAGAAACTCCTGCACAGCTTGCACAGCTTGTATTAAAGCTGATAAATCCTTTAGTTTATGATGTTAAGGAACTATAGCACTATATTTATAGACATTTAAGATAGTGTGTATCTACTTTTTTATATTTAGAAAAATAAAGAATGTTATTTTAATTACTGCTGCTGTTGGTACTAACGGTATAAAAACGTACAAGAGTAGTATAAATATGAAAGAATCAATATTTATTGATGATCATTCAGATAATCTTTTAAGCACTAATGATGAACATAAAATATGTTTTGGCAAGGAATATGATTGGAATAAGAGCTAGACAGGGCAAAGGTGTTTTAGCTGGGAATAAGTTGAAAAGTTATTGCTATAATTCTGCTAAAAAAGCATTAGAGAATTTTAATGAATATTTAAATGACTTATGTAAAGATTAGATATTATATTAATAAAACCTTAAGGTTTTATTAAGAAAATTATTATGATATCTATGGGTCCTTTGCTCCAATCGCTGACGGGTGGTAAGTTCGGAAGAATTGTTCCATGAGGTATGGGAAAAAAATATTTTACTAACAGCAATAATACGGTAATGGTCCATATCAGGCATTTAAGAGAAAAAATGCACGACAGCGCAGAGCATCCTAAATATATCAAACCGGTATGTGGGGGTGGCTATAAAATTGAAAAGTAAAAGTGATAAAAGAAGTAATGATTATACAAGAATAGAAAGAAAAGTGTTTTTTCGAATGCTCCTAATTATTCTTGCCACGGTTACAACTGTTTATCTGTTGCGCCATATCCTGCGGGGGCAGATTGCAGATGAATTCTATCTAATGCTCACTCTACAGGAAAAGCAAGTGTCCGTCAATGTTCTTTCCTATGACCGTAAGGAAGAGAAAAGAGAGGCTTTACAGAGTCTTTTTGGCAGTATAGGTACTTAATGTATCTGTGATTATGGCTTTAATGTTTAATAGCTATTGAGGATTTTAAAAAAGCAGTATCACCTTATGCAGGACATGACTTGACTAATTATGAGATACTTGAAACCTTTGGACTCAACGAGTGATGAAGTTTAAAGTTTCAATAAAAAATTAGATAATTCAAATGAAGTGCTCTAGGTGCTTGACTTAGCAGCATCTAGAGTACTTATATTTCTATTTTCCTTAATCAAAATTATTTTAATATTAAAAAACATTTAATTTGCATTTATGCTTTCAAGTGCAAGAATTTCAGAGTCATAGATAGGAATAAGTTGATCTATTTTAGTTATTTTAAATAGCTCAGTAATAAAAGGATCTGTTACAACAGCAGATACTTTAGAATTAGGATTGTTTTTTATTATGCTAAAGATTAAACCAAAGCCTGTACTATCAATCCTTGTTATATTGGAAAAATCCAATATGTAAAATTTCCGAAAGTCCATTAGTTCTTTTATTAAATTTCTGGCTATATTCATATTTTGGTATTCTAATTTACCACTAATATAAATAATCTGATAATTTTCACTGGATTTTTCAGAGATAAAAACTCCGCTTTTATCAATATTTTCATTAGTTATCATTTGCCTGGCCCCTCGCTTTCATTAGAAATTGCTCTGTTTTTTGAAATTTTATAAATATATTGTCCATTATCGGCTTTAAAAAAAGAAAAATCATCAACTAAAGACTTGATCATAAACAATCCTCTACCACTACTTTTCATATTTGAAATATTATATCTAGCTGGCAAGTCATTGATATCAAAAGGTAAACCACCACCAGTGTCATAAATGCTAAATGTTATTGAATTAATATTAATAGCAAGTTCAATGAATATTTTGTCAAGGCTGCTTGAATGTTTAGACATTGCTTCAATACTATTAATTAGAAGTTCGTGAGCAGCAAAACAAAACTGTCTATACCAATTTATTTTATGGTAATTTAAGGTGATCTCCAATAGCTTGTCTATTATTTCTATATTACTTATATCAGCTTTGCATTCATAATTTAATATACTCATTTTAAATCCTTTCTAAATTGATAATTTTATTAAAACTAAAGATACATCATCTGTTCGATCCATATTTTCAATTTTTTTAAATATATCATTTAAAGGAAGTTTATCATTTTTTAAAAACTTATCATATGAAGATATGAATTTATCATACAATAAATTTATGTCCAAATTGGATTTTTCAAATAATTCGAGCATACCGTCAGAGTAAGTTATTATATAGCAATCATTGTTGTAATAAATAGTTCCATACATAATATTGATATTACTAAATATTCCAATAGGAGGACATCCTTTATCCATCAAGTGAATTTTTTTATTTGTATCAATTAGAGCAAGGAATGGATATCCAGCATTTACATATTCTATACTTTTATTTTTAGTATCAAAAGAAATGTAAAATGCAGAACAATGATATTTTACATCGCCTAAATTTTCGTTAAAGTCTATAATGAAATCATTTAAATATTTAATTAAATCTACAGGATTTTTATAATCTTTAAGCAATTTAGGTAAAATTGAGCGTATATACATTGTTATCATAGATGTAGCAGTTCCATGCCCCATTATATCTAATAAAATAACTCCATATTTATGTTTATCAATTTTTCTCCAGTAGTAAAGATCTCCACCTAGAGACATTACAGGAAGATAAAATCCATTTATACTTATTTCATCGCAAGATATAGCTTGTGGGAGCACTTGAAATTGAAGGTGGCGAGCTATATTTAAATCATCTAGCAGAGCTTTGTTTAATTGTTCTAAACTTTTTTCATAGTGTAGTCGTTTAAGTATTTCTTTCTTTAATCTAAGTACGGATTTTATTCTGCTTATAACTTCGATTGGATTAAAAGGCTTTGATATATAATCAATTACACCAACGTTAAAGGCTGCTTGAAGATTTTCCATATCTTTTGAAGAAGTTATCATTATTATAGGAATTAAGTCGAATTTTTTATCAGCTCTAATAATTTTACTTAATTCAATACCATTCATATGGGGCATTATTAAATCAGTTATAATAATATTGACAGATGGATTTTCATCTTTGTCTAAATAGTCTAGTGTATCTACAGCATTATTGAAGGTGAGGATATTACGAAAGCCTGCTTCAGTGAGAATGTCTGACAAAATCTTATTACTCATTTTACTGTCATCAATTAATAAAAGTTTCCATTTATCCATACATACCTCTATAACAAATCGACTTTATTTTATTTAATTATATCACCAATATTTAGCAGTTAACAAATATTATTTTTAGATATTTAGAAGATTCAAGTTAAAGCATCTTCAAGGAATAATTGTAAATATTTGTTGAAGATACTATATGTGGATGATATAATTTTCATTAAGAATAAAAAGGTCTTATATGGAGAGGGGGCATTGAATCATTATGTCAAAGAGTATAATAAGAAGATATTTAATTTTATCTCTAGGATCTGGGATTATAATGGGTTTGATATTTCCAGTGTTTGCTAGTTTTTTTACAATATATAAAAAACAGGAATATGTTATACCTTTTTCTATATTATGTGTATTAGCTGGGATTATAGTGGGACTTATTTCGTTTTTTATTGGTAAAATAACATTAATATCATCTATAAAAATTCTTAATAAAAATTTTTATATTGTAAGTAAGGGCAATTTAACTGTTCGTATGGATATTGATAGTAAGGATGAAATAGGTCAATTAACAGATTCTTTCAATAACTTTATGAGTTCTTTAGAATTAATGATTAAGCAAGTTGAAAATTCATCTTTAGAAGTTTCTAAACTTTCAGAATATCTTACTCAAACATCTGATACAACTAGAAAAACATCTGACCAAGTCACAGCATCAACTAATTTTATGGCAGAGGGTGCGGTTAGACAGAGCGAAAGCGTAATAAATATTCAAAATCAGATACAAAATAGTCTTTCTAAAACAAATGAAGGCTTTAATAAGGTCAATGATATGCTAGAAGTAACTAAAAATTCTTCAGCTGTTGCCTCAAGTGGCAGGGATTATTTACAGGATGTTATTGAACAATTTTCTTGGGTTAGCAAAACTGTAGCCTTTGCAACAGAATCAATTCAAAACCTTGGAAAAAGGTCACAAGAAATAAGTGATATTGCCAATGTAATTTCTAATATATCAAAACAAACCAATTTGCTTGCATTAAATGCTTCTATAGAATCTGCAAGAGCAGGAGAATCAGGTAAAGGCTTTGCTGTTGTTGCTGAGGAGATTGGCAAATTGGCTTTAAGTTCCACAGACTCTTCTAAAAAAATTGAAGATTTAATAAATGATATTCAAGTAGAAACTACCATTACAGTAAAAACTATGGAGAGCAATCTTGAAAAGGTAAATACGCAAATTTCATCAATTAGAAAAGGAGGAGAAGCTCTCAATAAAATTGTAATTGGTGTAGAAAAAAATGAAAAAGATGTCCACGAACTATATGATATATATTCAGAAATACAAAATATGTCTAGCTTTATAAGTAAAGAAATTAATAGAGTTTCTGAATTGATAAGTGATAGTGCGTCCTGTTCAGAGGAGATAGCAGCTTCATTTTCAGAGCAAAATAATTCAATAAGTAATATAGCTTTAAATGCAGAAAAGTTATATGGTTTATCAAAAAAGTTACAAAACGAAATTGACAAGTTTGAAATCAATTAAAAATTTAATTATAAAGTTATTTGCTATTGCTTAATGAATAATCATGTTCATATAAGGAAAAAAAGAAAAAATAATTGATTCATGTTTAATAAGAAGTTCTTGTGAGCGAGCCTATGTGCGAGGCTCGCTTGTTAATGGTGTACTTTAGTTTGTCCTTGAGTCTCTGAAACTTATTGTGTTTTTTCACTAGCTTGAGTCATTGCTTGAAAAGAGTTTTTTTCTAAATTATTAATTTTTTCATCCATCGTTTCTATTTTATATTTAATTTTGTTTAAAATATTTTCAACATCTTTTATAGCAATTGTACTATTTTCAGCCATTTTACGAATTTCATTTGCTACAACAGAAAAACCTTTGCCATATTCTCCCGCCCTTGCAGACTCAATAGCAGCATTAAGACCAAGCATATTTGAAGTATGTGCCACTCCACGAATAATTTCTATTATTTTTCCTGTTTCATTTATTTGTTCAACTATTTCTTTTGCTAGAGATTGAAGTGATTCTTGTCAAGTACCCTAGGGGTGTAAAGTTTAGAAATCATTTTTTAGCAATATTTACACCACAGAGAAAATAAAATATGCTATAATTTAACATATGAGGTGAAAATAAATGAAAAAATTTTCAGTATTTATAAGATACACATTGTTTATTTTATACTTTATAATAATGAATTGGATGCTTCTAACCGCCCTCAAAGAGCCAACTATTATTGATGAGAAAATCAAACCTAAAATAACACTAATTAGCCATGTGTACGCAAATCCTTATTGGAGATATGTAAAATTAGGTGCAGAAAAGGCAGCGAAACAAAGAAATGCTGTGATTGATTTTGAGGGACCAGATAATGCAAACGTAGGCGAAGGTATAAGATTTATAAATATGGCCTATGCTGCTAAAGCCAGTGGGATTATTACCTATGTTCAGGATGAAGCTATGTATAAACCTGTTATAGACAAAGTATTAGCAGGTGGAATTCCCATTGTAACGGTAGATTCTGATGCAGAAAACAGTAAACGTTTAGCTTATGTAGGTACCGATAATGTTACTGCAGGCAGAGTTGGCGCCAAGGAAATGATTCATCAGGTTGGCATTTATGGCAATGTAGGAATTGTTATGGGTGGAAAAAATGTTAAGAATCAAATTGAAAGAGTAAATGGTTTCACTGAGTATACAGAGAGCAATTCAAAACTCAATATATCAGAGATTGAGTCCTCAGATTCATATCTGCTAGAAGCAGAGCTTGCCACTAAAAAAATATTGATAAATAACAAGGATATTAAAGCTATATTTTGCGCTTCGGCACTAGATGGACAAGGTGCAGCTAAAGCATTAATCAGTATGGGAGCTGCAGAAAAAGTCAAGATTATTTGTTTTGATGATTTGCCTGAAACTCTTGATTATATAAAAAATGGAACGATTACTTCTACAATTGTACAAGACCCCTATGGCATGGGATATAAATCAGTAAATATAATAATGGATATTATGGAAGGTAAAGATACTAAAGGTATATTTCTTACAGATGTTACTGTAGTTACTAAAGATAACCTTGATGGGTTTAAAAAAACACGAGGAGAGTATGATAGTGAAAACTAGTAGTTTAAGAAGGAAGTTTATAATATTTGTCTTTATCACAATTATTCCCATAGCTACCAATAGTATTATATCCTTCATTATAAGTAAACAAATAACTTATTCATATGATAGTATGCTAAATAAAATGAGTATAACAAAGGAAGTTAAAAATTCTCTCAATGATTCCTTTACTAATTTTAATAAATACATGATTGAAAGTTCTACAGAAAGTAAAGAAAAGTATGAGACAAGCTATGAAAAGGCTATGAATAATCTAATCTTACTTGAGGGAAAGTCTGATCTTCACAGTAAATATATTTTAAGGGACCTGCAAAATTCTTTAAGAAGTTATAAAACCTCTGGAGATGCTGCTGTTGAAATATCTTCGAAACAAGGTGGAATCGATGTATATTATGACCATTATATTTTCACCAAAGAAATTTTCTCGTATAGTAACATATTCCTAACACAGCTCAGTGAAAGTTATCTAAGTTATAATAATGAAGTTTATAATAAGCTTAAAGAAAAAGAAAAGAACATATATAAAGTATTACTATTTTACATCATAACTGCACTACTTATAAGTATACTCTATACTCTATTCTTTCTTAAAAATATATTAGAAAAACTTCATGAATTGGTAGATGCTTCTAAAAAAGTATCTTATGGTGATTTTTCATTTTATGAAGGAAAAAAAACTTTCATTTATGAGCTAGATATATTATCTGAGGCTTTCAGCACAATGATTCATGACATAAAAAAACATATAAACTTCATAAAGGAAAAAGCAGAACTGGAAGCGAAGCTTAGAAATGAAGAGATGAATTTATTAAAATATCAGAATGCTCTTAAACAATCTAAGCTAAAAGTTTTACAATCTCAAATTAATCCTCACTTCCTATTTAACACCCTCAATTGTATTAATCAGGCTGCAATAAAAGAAAATGCTCTGCAAACAGAAAGCCTTATTACATCGGTTTCGGGAATACTTCGGTACAGCCTTAGAATGATGGACAGAAATGCCTCAATGGAAGAAGAAATTACTGTGGTGAAGCAATATATGTTTATTCAACAATTAAGATTTGAGGATAGGATTAAATTTAATCTGAGTGTAAGAGGGGATTTATCAAAAGTAATAGTGCCTGGAATGACGCTTCAGCCTTTTGTTGAAAATGCATTTATACATGGTATAGAGCCTAAAGAAGAGGGTGGCGTTATAAACATTGATATTTTTGAGAAAGGAGACCTATGTACAGTGCTCATAGAGGATACAGGTTGTGGTATTGATGAGGAAACCTTAAATAAAATTATTTCAGAAGATATTGGACTTGAGCATACTGGACATACAACGGGAATGGGCATAAGAAGTGTGGTTCAAAGGCTTGAATTAATTTATGGACAAAAAAACATTTTTAGTATAGAGAGTAAAAAAGACTTTGGTACAAAGGTATATTTAAAAATTCCTATAAAGGAGCTGAAAGATATATGTTAAAATTGCTTATAGCTGATGATGAAAAGTATGATAGAGACTCAATACTTAGTATGCTTACCGCTGAATTTGCAGATAACCTTGAAATAAGTGAAGCTAAAAATGGAAGAGAAGCAATAGAAATAGCAGAAAGGATAAGACCGGACATCATTATTACAGATATAAAAATGCCTGGTATCAATGGACTTAAAGCGATACAAGAAATCAATAAGTTTCTTCCAAGTACATATTTTATCATTCTCACAGCTTATGATTATTTTGATTTTGCAGTGGAAGCTGTTAAAAATAATGTAAAGCAGTATATTTTAAAGCCCTTCAGCAGGACAGAAATAATAGAAAAGATAAAGGAAGCAGCGAGCTTTGTTAACAGTGAGAAAGAGAAACGAAGACGGGAAATTGAAAATCAGGAAAAACTTTATACCCTCCTGCCTATTTTGGAAAATGAATTAAGCTATTCTATTATTAATGATACCCTTTATTTAACTGATTACCAAACTTACAAAGATTATCTTGGTTTAGATTTTAAAAACGGGTATTCCATTGTGGCACAGTTAAAAGAGGCGCCTAAAGATGAAAACTTTAAATTCCAACTTGGAGAGCATGTAAAAGAATATATTAATCATAGATACAAAGCAATTGGAAGTTATCTCTTTACAAATAAACTAGTTTATTTTATTCAATTAAAAAACTTAGAAGAAGAAATGAACATAGAGACAGAAGCGGAAGTAAAACAGAATGCAGTTACGCTTGCAGCTGACATAAGACAGGACGTAAAGAAAACATTTGGTGCATCGCTTCATATTGGTATTGGAATGTGTTATGGTGGTTTTGAGCTCCTTCACAAATCCTATGAAGAAGCCTGCAGCGCTTTGGAACATAAATTAGAAGACAAAGATATTAATTATTTTGCTGATATAAATACTAATGGAAAGCCACAAAATATTGACAGGGAAAAAGTTGCTCTTTTTAAGGCTGTAGAGCAATATATTATAGACAATATTCAAGAAGAAATAGATCTTGAAAAAACAGCAACAAAGTTTAATTTAAGTCCCTATTATTTTAGTAGAACTTTCAAGGAAATACTTGGTTTTAATTTTTCTGACTATATAAACATAGTAAGAATCAACAAAGCAAAAGATTTTTTAATAACTACTTCTATGGCCATTAAGGATGTATGTTATTCAGTAGGATATAGTGAACCTAATTATTTCAGCAAAGTATTTAAGAAATATTCAGGTGTCAGCCCAACAGAATTTAAACAAAATAAGATCTAGGGTAGCATTTTTTTGCGCTACCCTAGGTTTTTTTTGTTTAAAAACTCCGCAATATTTGATTATGAACAGGCAAAAAATTACATTTAGGAAAACGTATACATGTTGTATTATTAGAATATACCAAATATTTTGTATATGAGGGGGAACTAAAATGAAAAAATTACTTTGCACAATGCTAGCAGGAGTGGTTGCTCTTAGCTTATCAGCATGTAGTAGTAAACCTGCGGCGACTACAGCAGCAGACTCTAGCGCAAAATCAAGTCTCATCGGTGTTGCTATGCCAACTCAATCGCTTCAACGTTGGAACCAAGATGGTGAAAACATGAAGAAACAGCTTGAAGCTAAGAATTATAAAGTTGATTTGCAATATGCAAACAATGATGTAAACACTCAAGTACAATCTATTGAAAACATGATTACAAAAAAATGTAAAGTTCTTGTGGTTGCATCCATTGATGGTGCCGCTCTAACAGATGTTCTAAAAAAAGCAGCAGATAATGGAGTCAAAGTTATTGCTTATGATAGATTGATTATGAAAACTCCAAATGTAGATTATTATGCAACCTTTGATAACTTTAAGGTAGGCGTAATTCAAGGTCAATACATTGAAAAGAAACTTGGACTTAAAGATGGAAAAGGTCCTTTCAATATTGAGTTGTTTGGTGGTTCACCAGATGATAACAATGCAACTTTTTTCTTTAAAGGCGCTATGAGCGTGTTACAACCATATATTGACAATGGCAAACTTGTTGTAGGTAGCAAACAAATGGATTTTACAACTATTGCTATTCAAGGTTGGGATTCAGCTAAAGCACAAGCAAGAATGGACAATCTAATTACATCAACTTATGCAAAAGGAACAAAACTTGATGTTATTCTTTCTCCAAACGATAGTTTAGCAATTGGTATAGTTGCTTCTCTTAAAAATGCTGGTTACGGTAGTGCGGATAAGCCATATCCAGTTTTAACTGGTCAAGATTGTGACAAACCAAATGTACTTGCAATGATCCATGATCAACAATCAATGTCTATTTTCAAAGATACAAGAACACTTGCAAATAAAGTTGTTGAAATGGTAGATGCAATAGTTCAAGGTAAACAAGCTGATGTAAATGACACAAAAACATATAACAATGGTTCAAAAGTTGTGCCATCATTCCTTTGCGATCCTGTTTATGCAGACAAAGAAAACTACAAGAAAATCCTTGTAGAAAGTGGATATTATAAAGAGTCTGATTTGAAGTAGAAATTAAACACAGTTGTATTTTTAAAGCCGAAGACCTTTCATTAGGTATTCGGCTTTCAGATATCAAAATAATGTTAGGAGGTGTAGGGATGGATGAATTTATACTCGAAATGAGAAATATTACAAAGCTTTTTCCCGGGGTAAAAGCTCTTGATAATGTAAATCTTAAAGTTAAGCCTGGAGAAATTCATGCTCTAATTGGTGAAAACGGAGCTGGAAAATCAACTCTTATGAATGTGCTCAGTGGAATATATCCATATGGTACTTATAGTGGTGAAATCATATATGAAGGTAGGGAATGTACCTTTAAGGAAATAAAGGATAGTGAAAAAACGGGAATCGGTATCATTCATCAGGAATTAGCTCTAATACCCTATCTTTCAATAGCAGAAAATATATTCCTTGGAAATGAGCAAGCAAAGCATAAATTTATTGGCTGGGATGAAACCCACGCAAATGCAAAGAAATTAATGAAAAAAGTAGGTCTAAACGACGATTCTACTACACTGATTAAAGATATTAGTGTTGGTAAGCAGCAACTTGTTGAAATCGCAAAAGCCTTGGGGAAAAATGTAAAACTTCTGATCCTTGATGAACCTACCGCTGCATTGAATGAACAGGATTCAAACAATTTATTAAACTTATTATTAGAATTAAAAAAAGAGGGTATTACCTCTATTCTAATTTCTCATAAATTAAATGAGATTTTAAAGATCGCAGACTCTATTACCATTATCCGTGACGGTGGAACAATAGAGACTTTAGATAAAATGGATAAGGATTTAAGTGAAGATAGAATCATTAAAGGTATGGTAGGCCGTGAACTAACAAATAGGTTTCCTATCCGAGAATCCAAAATTGGAGAGATTGTATTCGAAGTTAAAAATTGGACTGTATATGATCCTTTTATTGAAGATAAAAAGATCATTGATGATGTAAGTTTTAAGGTTCACAAAGGCGAAATTGTAGGTTTTTCAGGTCTAATGGGATCTGGAAGGACGGAGCTTGCCATGAGTATATTCGGCAAAGCCTATGGCAAACGTATAAGTGGGGAAATTATAAAAGACGGCAAAGAACTTGTTCTTAAAAATGTTCGTGAGGCCATAGATAATGGAATTGCATATGTTACAGAAGATCGAAAAACAGCAGGTCTTGTTCTTATGCAAGATATTAGGAGAAATATATCTCTCGCAAATCTTAATGAAATAAGTAATAAACAATTTGTTGATGACCATAAAGAAATTCAAGTAGCTGAGGAGTACCGAAAAAAATTAAATATTAAATCTCCAAGTGTTTTTCAAAATGCTGGGAATCTATCTGGTGGAAATCAGCAAAAGGTAGTGCTAAGTAAATGGATCTTTGCAGATCCTGAAGTATTAATATTAGATGAGCCTACTCGGGGAATTGATGTGGGCGCTAAGTTTGAGATTTATACAATTATTAACAAGCTGGCAGATAGAGGAAAGTCTATTGTGTTTATTTCCTCAGAACTTCCTGAAATACTAGGAATGTGTGATCGAATTTATGTAATGAATGAAGGCAAAATTGTGGGTGAACTTTCTAGCGCCGATGCATCACAAGAAAGTATAATGAAATGCATAATGAAGAGCACAAATAGAAACGTACAAGCAACATGTAAGCAAGATAACAGGGAGGTAGAATAATGGAAGCAATTAAAAAAATGTTTAAAAATAATATAAGACAATATGCAATGATTATCGCTTTAGTACTAATAATGGCCTTTTTCCAAGTTGCAACAGGTGGAATACTTTTGGTTCCTATGAATGTAACAAATTTAATACTTCAAAATGGATATGTATTCATTTTAGCAATCGGTATGACTCTCGCTATTTTAACAGGAGGTAATATTGACCTTTCTGTAGGCTCTTTATGTGCTTTAATTGGCGCTGTAGCTGGTACATTTATCATAACTATGAAAATGAATGTGGGACTTGCTATACTTATTGCCCTTCTACTTGGAGCGATTGTTGGAATATGGCAGGGTTTTTGGATTGCATATATACGAATACCAGCCTTTATTGTAACTCTTGCAGGAATGCTTCTTTTTAGAGGTCTTACCATTACAATGCTCAAAGGATTAACTCTTGCACCATTTCCTGAGAGTTTTCAAAAAATTAGCTCTGGATTTGTACCAGATATTTTTGGTGGATTTGGGACAAAGTTAAATTTTACGGCTATTCTTGCAGGTATCATTATATCTATCCTATATGTAGTTCTACAGTTAAAAAAGAGAGCAAAACAACAAAAGAATGATTTTCCACTTAGCCCATTACCACTTTTTATAACTAAAATTGTAGGTATAGTGGCTGTAATTAATTTGTTTTTCTACTGGCTTGCGGATTATAAAGGCATTCCAATTGCATTGTTGTTTATAGGAGTTCTTATTTTAGTTTACTCCATATTTACAACAAACACTGTTCCTGGACGTTACCTTTATGCAATGGGTGGCAACGAAAAGGCCGCAAAACTTTCTGGTATCAATACAAACAAGGTACTTTTCTTCGCCTATGTGAACATGGGTGTTTTATCTGCAGTGGCAGGTATGATGTTTGCCTCTCGTATTAATTCCGCATCTCCTCAGGCAGGTTTAAACTTTGAACTAGATGCAATCGCAGCTTGTTTCATAGGTGGTGCATCAGCATATGGTGGTGTAGGTACAGTTATGGGTGCTATTATTGGTGCTTTGGTTATGGGTGTTCTCAATAATGGTATGTCCATACTTGGAGTAGGAAGTGATATGCAGATGTCTATTAAAGGAATTGTACTTTTGGCGGCTGTTGCCTTTGACGTAATCTCCAAAAACAAATCAAAATCTTAGGAAAAATAGTAGCGTACATAGACTTGAATAAATCAAATTTATGTACGCTCTTTTTTTCTATATATTGCATAAGCAAAAACTCCACACAGTAATGCTAAAGCAATAAAATCAAACTATATGTATCTGGTTTTTGTAATGTGCTTATTATATTAAGTTAAGGTTTCTCATGTGTGAAAGTTCAGTTAATTATTATTTAGTTTCTTGTTAACAATTTTACTCTTCATTTTCAATGTATACAAATAATATATAACTACTCCAGTAAATAACAGTGCACCACAAATATAAAAAACAAAAGTTAAGCCAAATTTACCTGCTATGGTCCCTCCTATGATTGCTCCTAGCCCTTGACCAGCATCATAGCCAATAAAATAAGTACTTGTGGCAACACCTACTCTACTAGGATCTAGCCTTTTAACACAAGTAGCTTGCAGTGCTGGTGAAAGTGAACTTTGTCCAATTCCATAGAGAATTGCGACTGCTAGTATCATCCAAAGAGATGTGGAAATTGATAATAATAGTGCAGCTGCTATAGCCATAATAAATGCAGGAAATGCTATAACTGATAAACCTTTATTATCAAGAAGTTTACCTGAAAGTGGTCTGATAATAAGAATTATAATTGCATTTACTGTAAAATAATAACCGATATTTGAGATATGCCTCTCATCACCTAGCAAAGCTAAAAAGCTTCCTATAACTCCATTCATAAAAGTGAATAAGCAAGCGAGAATAGCAAAAATAATCAATTCACTGGCAAAAAAATCATTAATTTTAATTTGAAATTTGTTTACAGTTGAATTTTCCTTATTGGGTGGATTGTATGGAATAATGCTCATAAGAACTAATGCAATAATAACAACAATACAAGATAAATAAAATACATATTTAAATCCAAACCGTGTTGAAATTTCCAGTCCAAGATTGGGGCTTATTGCAGTTGCCAAAATATATCCGAGTCCCATGAAGCCTATTCCCTCACCTATTCTTTTTTTAGGCATATATGTTGTAGACAGAGCATTGCTTACTGTAACACTTATTGAAAATGCTATACCTTGAATAATTCTAAAGAAAAAAAGAGTATATATACTGCATGATATTTTTAAACCTAATGCGGAAATTGCTAAAAAGATAGTTGAGACAATTAGTAAATGTTTTTTGTTAAATCTGTCAGTTGCAAATCCAGCAAATGGACGAATAGTAACAGAAGTAATTGCAAAAACACCAGCAACTAAACCTGCTATGGACATTGTTGCACCTAAACTAATTGTATATTTAGGCAATATTGGTGTCATCATAGTAAAACTAATAAAGATAAGTGAATTTATCGCTAACATTAAAATAAATGAAAAGTTCCATAGTTTTTCTTCTTCTTCTTGTTCCACAAAAGTCACTCTCCAATACTTTTAATAATATAATTATAGATAATGCCATAAGGCAAGATATAAGTGTTTTTAGCAAACATCTAATATGAAATATTTTACCATAGTTGATATGTAATTAGAAATTTAATATCTGAAGTTTTAGGTAGTATTAACAAGTATTACCTTATTTATGTTCTTTTAAATAACATAAATAAGGCTAGATGAGCACTTTGTTAATTTAATCCAAACTTTATCCGATGGCTACCATCCGTAGGAAATGTATTGACATTGTAATAGACAAATGAAATAATAAAAGTATGAAAGTAATTATTATTAAATGATAAAAATTGTTCTTGATAATTTGTTATGGAAGGAGAATAATATGGAGACATTGAGAAAAGTAATTAAGATCACAAAAGGCCAACCAGCTGTTGATGGTGCAGGTGTAAAGCTAGTTCGTGTAATTGGGTATAATGACACTAAAGATTATGATCCATTTCTAATGTTAGATGCTTTTGATTCAGACAACTCTGAAGACTATATAAAAGGGTTTCCCTGGCATCCACATAGAGGCATTGAAACAATAACTTATTTGATCCATGGAGATATTGAACACGGAGACAGTCTTGGTAACAGTGGAAGCATTCTTGATGGAGAATGCCAATGGATGACGGCTGGTTCCGGAATTATTCATCAGGAAATGCCCAAGGCAAGCACAAGTATGTTAGGTGCTCAATTATGGTTGAACTTGCCTGCCAAAGATAAAATGACAGAACCAAGTTACGGAGATATAAAGTCTGAAAATGTACCGGTGATTAATGAAAGTGGAACAAAGGTTCATGTACTTGCTGGAGATTATCAAGGTCATAAAGGTGCTTTTGAGGGTAAATACATTAAAGCAACCTATTTGGATGTTGAATTATCTGCTAATCAGGAATGGCATTTCATAAATGATGCTGAAAATACTTTGTTTGTCTATATCTTTACTGGAAAAGCAATTTTTGATCCTGATAAAAGCATTGAGAATCCTAAAGATTTAGTTGATGAAAAACAAGCTGTATTGTTCAGCCATGACAGTAAGTTCTGGATCAAGGCAGCAAATCAAGGTGTGAGGTTTATCCTTTTATCCGCTAAACCATTGAAAGAACCAATTGCCTGGGGTGGTCCGATAGTTATGAACACAAAGGAAGAGCTAGATTTAGCGTTCTTGGAGCTTGAAAACAATACTTTTATAAAAAAGCATAGTTTATCAGAATGATTCCTCATTTTTTAAAGGATCCAACTTTAATTGATTATGCAGATTATGTAATTATGGAAACTACATATGGTGATAGACTTCATGGTAATGTAGGTTCGGAGTTTGAACAACTGGCGAAAATAATAGAAGACACTATTAAAAGAGGAGGAAATGTAGTTATTCCATCCTTTGCAGTTGGCAGGGCTCAAGAAGTGTTGTATGAATTAGATAAATATATTGAAAATAAAACATTAAAGAATTTAACTGTTTATGTTGATAGTCCATTAGCTACAGAATCTACAAAAGTGTTTGAAAATTATAACAATGATGCTGTTTTCTGAATAAAAATGAAGAATTATATTTATATATTGAGCAAAAGTAAGCCAGTGAGAGAGTGTCTCACTGGTTTATTAATATAAATCTAATTTAAAAGAGATTTATATTATAATTAATTCCCGGAAAGTAATATAATTATAATAATCACCTTATTTTGATTAAAGAAAGGAAGATTCATGATGAATTACAGAGAAACCTATAATAATTGGCTTACAAATACACATTTTGATAAAGCTACAAAGACTGAACTCACTTCTATAGGAAATGATGAAAAAGAAATAGAGGATAGATTCTATAGAGAGCTTGAATTTGGTACCGCCGGTCTTAGAGGAAAGCTTGGAGCAGGAACTAATAGAATGAATATATACATAATCTCAAGAGCTACACAGGGACTTGCTGATTACATAAAAAGTAATGGAAGGGATTACATGGATAGAGGGGTTGCTATAGCTTATGACTGCAGACACTTTTCAAAGGAGTTTGCAAAACATGCAGCTTTAGTACTTGCAGCAAACAATATTAAGGCTTATTTATTTGAAAGCCTTAGACCAACGCCATTGCTCTCTTTTACTGTAAGGCATCTGAATACAGCTTCGGGTATAGTTGTTACTGCCAGCCATAACCCAAAAGAATATAACGGTTACAAGGTATATTGGGAGGATGGTGCTCAGATAGGCCAGGAGATTGCTGATGTCATAACTGAGAATATACTAAAAATAGAGAACTTCGAAGATATCAAGCTTATAGATGAAGCAACAGCTATAAGCAAAGGGCTTGTTGTTATGCTTGGAAAAGAAATGGATGATATTTATGTGTCAAAGGTTAAAGAGCTTGCATTAAGAGAAGATATTGATAAGGACATAAAGGTTGTTTATACACCGTTAAATGGCGCAGGAAATATATTAGTTAGAAGAGTCTTAAAAGAAAGAGGTTTTACTAACATTAGTGTTGTTCCTGAGCAGGAGAATCCAGACCCCAACTTTACAACAGTCCCATTCCCAAATCCAGAGGATACAAGAGCCTTTGAATATGCGGAGAATCTAGGCGAAAAATTAGGAGCAGACCTTCTTATAGCAACAGATCCGGACTGCGACAGACTTGCTATAATGGTTAAGGACAAATCTGGAAAATATGTTTCTTTCAATGGCAATCAGACAGGTGCTGTGCTTATAAACTATATAGTTCAGGCCAGAAAAGAGCTTGGAAAGCTGCCTGCTAGCGGATTTATTGTTAAATCCATAGTTACAGGAAATCTTGGAAAAGCAATATCTGAGAAGTATGGTGTTAAAACCTTCGAGTCCTTAACCGGATTTAAGAATATATGTGGAAAGGCTAATGAGCTTGAAAAAGATGGTCATCACAAATTTGTATTTGGTTATGAAGAAAGTATTGGATATGTTACCGGTGACTTCGTAAAGGATAAGGATGGCGTTATATCTTCAATGATTCTATGCGAGGCTGCAGCCTACTACAAATCACAAAACAAGAGCTTAATTGATGTTCTTGAGGATATATATAAGGAATTTGGTTATTACAGTGAAAAACAGATTTCTTTAGTGCTTGAAGGTATTGAAGGCAGTAGAAGAATAAACAGGATGATGGAAACCTATAGGAAGGAATATCCTACTGCAATAAATGGTCTGAAGCTTGCTGAATATGTTGATTACAACTCTGGAAAGGAAGTAAATTTAATAACTGACCAGGAAATAAAGACTGATATACCGGCTTCAAACGTGTTAAAATTTACCCTGGAGGATGGTTCCTGGTATGCTGTTAGACCTTCAGGAACAGAACCTAAGATTAAGATTTATCTATATTCTAAGGGAGCTACTCCAGACGGTTCTCTTGAAAAAATTGAGGCAATGAGAAAGGTAGTTTTGGGAAAGTTAGAATCTGTTCAATAAAATCTTATCTTCTTATTATTGATTGGCAGTGTAAGCAGTACAAAGAATATAGCATTTAATATTCATTATACAGATTTGGATCAGACTCAAATATCAAAGCAGCTTATTAGCTCACTTGGAAACTCTAAAGGGTTCAGCACAAAGTATAGAGCAACAGCAGATAAAGCAATATATTAAGGCAAACGCTGGGAATAGTGCTGATAAAATTCTAACGCCACCTTTTTCGGTGAAGAGAAATGAGATAGCTTCCTCACAAAGCATGGGAATTGCTCAAGTGTTTCCGGGTTATACAGTAATGTTTGCATTTTTTATAATAACAATAATGGCAGTTATATTCTATAATAAGTTTGAGTATGCCAAGTATGCTTTTAATAGAAACTGTTATTATAGACTGGAAAATCTTCAGGCGCGAACTAATGAGGAAGTAAAGAAAATAAAAAAATCGATCTAGTTTTAAAGTATTATCAGGGAATTCAAAAAATACTTAACGGACACATTGAGAATGTTGGTAACACTGGTTCATTAGATAAGCGTGAGATTATAAATGAAGAGAAATGGGTATCGGTATACTCAGAAATAAATAAATTTGATGAAGATTTTAAAGCGCAGTATAGTATTCAGCTAGTACCAACAGAAAATAAATAGCATAATGTAATAAATAAATCTAATCCAGCTTAAAAAGGTGGGTATAAGAATTAAAAGATTCTTATACCCACTTTTTTTGTTTGAATTACCTGTAAAAATCGTACGACAAAAGAGAAATTATATCTGTGAAAAAATTAAAGAAAAAAATAGTTTTACTTGTAATTATATACCAGCATGTAGCTTTAAATAAGTGGATTATTATGAAATGGTATAAAATTGAAATTTAATATCAGAAAATGTACAATCATAAAAGGATTTGCTTTAAAAATCGTATCCGAATTTCTTTGAAAAATGCGCTCTGTATAAGTAGAGAGGTTTTTAAAAAAGTAATAATTATAAAATATTTCCTTCTAAAAAATATATAAAAGAAGGAAATTTATGTTTTACCTTAATTTATAGACACGCACAGCCGAAAGTTGGCCTATACTCCGGGATATGTTTCCAAGCTTCTATAATCAAGGCTGTAAACATGTATGACACAGAAAGAGAAAATGCTTTTACCACATATGTATTCAATACAGTAAGAAGAACTCTATATTTGCTTATAAGGAGCAGCGTAAAAGATGCAAAATGCTGCCTATTATGGACAAGTACATGGACATTCTGCAGGCTAGATATGAAAAAGGTGGAGCTATTCAGGGGATGAAAACAGGCTATAAAATTTTAGATAAAACCCTTGGAGGATTTCAAAAGGAGGAACTAGTAATACTTGCAGCAAGACCTTCTATGGGAAAGACTGCAACAGCACTTAATATAATTTTAAATTCTGTTTTTAAAGAAGAGGCAAAGGTGGCATTCTTTAATCTAGAGATGGGACCAATACAAATTATAGACAGAGTGCTGGACATATATACAGGAATTCCTATGGATAAAAAAAAGGCAGAGTTAACGGACAGGCAGTGGTGTGCAGTAACCAAAGCCGCATCAGTTTTTGCAGGCTCTAATATGAAAATCTATAATAAAATTTTTAAATTAAGCCTTATAAAAAGTGAATGTAGAAAGCTGAAGATAAAAGAAGGTCTGGACATAGTTGTGATAGATCATCTCCAGCTTATTGAAGGTGTGAAGGCTGCGGAAAATAGAAATGTTGAGATTGCTAAAATTACAAGAGAACTGAAGCTTATGGCAAAGGAGCTTGATGTAACTGTACTTTTGGTTTCACAGCTTTCTAGAGCACCGGAGGCCAGGAGCGATCATAGGCCTATACTTTCTGATTTAAGGGAGTCGGGGAGTATAGAGCAGGATGCGGATGTGGTTATGCTTTTGTATCGTGACGAATATTATGATAGGGATTCTGAGGATAAGAGGATTATTGAGTGTATTGTGGGGAAGAACAGGAATGGAGAGACGGGAGTTGTTAGGTTTAGGTGGGTGCCGGAGGTGCAGAGGATTTGGTAGGCATTGAACACTTAGCGAAGATGAGCGTGAGCGAAATCTGAGCTTAGTGTGAAAGCCCGCATTACGGAGTGTAGCGGAGTAATGTCTTCCTAATTTCAAGCAAACATTGGAATTTTATCATTTTAGGTACTTATATGGATTAAAATGTAATATAATGCTATAATTAGATATAGAAAAGTAAGGAGATTATAGCTAACAAAATACGGGGGGATAACATTGGATTTTGGCAGAGGTTGATAGGTGAAGAGCCAAGTTTATTACAGCAATGGCTTCATTATGATGATAAAGGTTCCTTTGGAGAGTATTTAATTAAGTATGCGCTTGCGAACATACCAGGATACCAGAAAGTGCTGCGGAACATATATGTTCCTTATAATGGAAAAACATCAGAAATAGATGTATTGATGATTCATGAAAAAGGGATTTTTGTGTTTGAAAGTAAAAATTATAGTGGATGGATTTTTGGCGGATTTGAAGATGCGAAGTGGACACAATCTCTACCTAATAAGCAGAAGAAGCAGCATATAGAAAATATAGGGAATAAAATTAGAAAGCAAACCAAAGAATGTGAAAACCTAGTACCTAGTAATGTGGCAAAGTTTATTGATGAGTCTATTAATAGTGTTTCTATTGAAGAAAGTAAGTTGTATAAAGAGTTAAAGCCATATTTTATATATAGTAATAGCCAGCTTGAGGAAATTGTTAATAAGAAGCCAAAGACTGTAGATGAATTAAAAGCTATTAAAGGAGTTGGAAATGCAAAGTGTGAAAAATATGGGGGGATATAATAGGAATTGTTAGAAGAAATATGGAAGATTAGTAATTAAAATAAGTTAAGCCATAATGAGCATTTAAGTAAGTTAATTATTGGTAAATATAGGAATGCCTAAGTTTTTGAAAATAAGAAAATTACATTAAAGTAGGTTTCAGGATATTACCTGAAAAATTTGGAGGTATTATTAATGCATGAAGTAACAATAAAAAATTGTAATAATATTCAAAATGGAACTATTAAAATTGAAAAAAACAAGCTAAATATTAAATATGGAATTAATGGCACTGGAAAAACAACCTTGTCGAAGGCTATATTTTTTGCTAAAGATAATGACAAATTACAGTCTTTAAAAACTTACAATTCTGAAATTCCAGCAGAGGTTAGTGTTATTCCTGAATTATCAAATGTATTGGTTTTTGATGAGAATTTTGTGAATCAGGTCGTTTTTAAGGAAGGTGAAGTAATTGAAAATACTTTTGAAGTTTTTTTAAAAACACCAAATTATGATGAAAAAAAACAGCAACTTGATAACCATTTACTGTCACTTAAGAAAATAATGGAGGACAATCAAGAAATTATTGAACTACGTGACAGTTTGGTAAAGATAAATGAAAAATTTAAACGAACAGCAACAGGGGCACTAAGTAAAACAGGAATGTTTAAAAGCTTATTATCAAAACAAAATATATATAACATACCTGTTGAGTTAGAAGATTATAAACCTTTTTTTAATAACACAGAGATCAATATTCCTTGGATTGATTGGAAAAATAAAGGTGATACTTATGATATTGTAAATCATTGTCCTTATTGTTCTGAAAAATTAGATACGTCAAAACATACTCTAAAAAAAGAAATTTTTAAGAAGACATATACAAAATCAGATTCTCAGAACTTAAAAGAGGTCTTAGAATTGTTGGAAAATCTAAAAATATTTATTAAAGAAGATAAATACACTGAGCTAATTGGATATATAAAAAATGATACACCAGAAGATATTATTAAAACAATTATGACAAAGTTAACTACAGAATTTGACTTGATTTTATCAAGATTTTATGAAATTTCCGAGTTTGGATATAGAAAAATAGTAATAGCTGATATCTCAAAGCTTGAACAGCAAATTAATAACATGGAATTTCCAACAGGGCTTTTTGAAATATTTGGTGGAGAAAAAATAGATAATGTTTTTGCTAGTGTTAATGCGAATGTTGCTAATTTAAAAGAAGAGGTATCTGCTTTAAAAAGAGAAATGGGAGACTTAAAAGGAATAGTACAAGCTACTATACAAGCTTCACAAAATGATATTAATGAATTTCTTAAAACTGCTGGGATAAATTATGAATTAGAAATTTTGGCTGAAGATGAAATAAATAGTAAAACTATTTTAAAACAGTGCTTTGCTGGAGAAAAGACAGGTGTGCCTAATATACGACAACATTTAAGCTGGGGAGAAAAAAATGCATTTTCACTTATTTTGTTTATGTACTACTCACAAACTCAGAATCCAGATTTAATTATTTTGGATGATCCTATTTCTTCATTTGATAGCAATAAAAAATTCGCTATCATGCACAGGATGTTCAAAAATATTGGGAAAAGAGATGTATCTTTGGTAGGAAAAACAGTGCTCCTATTAACCCATGATTTTGAACCGATAACGGATTTTATTGTAGTTGGAAAAGTGTCATCCCAAAATGCTGTAGCTTCTTTTGTTTGGAATGAAAATGGTGTAATACAGGAAAAAGCAATAGATGCCAATGCTGATGTGAAACTGATTGTTTCAGAATGTGAGGAAATTGCTAAAAATGAGAGCATTAACATTGTTAGTAGAATTGCTTTTCTAAGAAAGTTATGCGAACTTAACGATTGTAAGAATTCATGGGGAAACGCCTATGAAATTTTATCTTGTTTAATTCATGGAGGCGAGATAAAACGCAAAATGGCAAATGATGTTTTTGTAGATATGAGTGAAGCTGATAAAAACAATGGCATATCAAAAATTGCAGAATATATAGAAAATTTTAATTATGATAACTTGAAAAGAAATACTTATACAATTGAAGGAGTAAAAGATCTATATGCTATTGAATCTAATGCATATTTACGAGTTCAGCTTTTTAGGACAATTTGTGAAATTGCAGATAAAAATACATTCAGAGTTTCTAATTTGGATAGTGGCTGGTACAAGTTTATAGATGAAACATATCATATTGAAAATGATTTTTTGCATTACTTAGATATAAAAAAATTCAACATTGTACCCAGCTATATCTCGAATAAAGTAACAGAGATGATGAATAAATTAAATAATTAAAGATATTTAATTTGGTGTTAGTATAATATCAATACATAATTTGTTTAAATATCAAAAGTATCAACATAAGAGATATGGGAGGTATCATATGAAGAAAAATTCATTAATTAATATAATTAAAAATAAGATAACTTTAAAACGAGTTCCAATTATTAATTTAATAGACCATGATTATAGTTATAGCAATAGAGATGAAGTGATAATAGATGTCATTAGAAAGAATCCAACAAGATTATTAACTTATGTTCTGCCATATATAACAACAAAAAATATAAAAAAGGATATTACCTTAGAGTGTGACGATGAAGACTGGAGAGATTATTATAAATGTGATATCTATGTAAGTTTAAATATAGATGAATTTAGTAGAATAACTAGCTTGAGTTTAACAGATTATGGCATTTTAGAGATTGTAGGAGATGAGGAATATATACATAACAGTGGTGAGGATTTTGATATAGAACTAGATGTTTCAAGCTATGACAGCTTAAGCGGAGATGTGAAGTTAAATGGTCATTTTAAAGGTGGAAGTTCAATGTTATTAAGCATGGATTATAATGACGTTGTTGCTAGATTAAGTGTAACTGGACTAGAAAGGAATTCAGTAACACCTAGCTGGGTAGATTATTTAATGGAAGGATGTTTTAATATTGAGTATAAAAACAATAAAATGGCTTTTTTTAACATTTTTGCTGCATTTGACAATTTTATAAATGCAATTCATGAAGATATATTTCAGTATTACCTTGAAAAATATAAAGTTTGTAAAAATGAAAATATGAAAGAAGAAATTAAAGATAAGATTAGATTGTTTTCAAATCAAGAAAAAAGATTACGTGATAAATTACGCCACATATTTAGTGAGCTTAATATGACAAAAAGTAAAGGATTTAGGAATCTGAATGAATTTTTTGATATGTGGGGTAGCAAATATATAAAAGTTAGAGATAAGATTGCACATGGAAGTTTGTATGAAGAAACATACGATATAGGTGAGGTTACATATACTATTCTAACATTAATTTTTTCAATTTTGATTCATGTAGATTTAGCTGAAAATCAATGGGATGATTTAATTGTATTTTAAACGGGTGTGGAGGAAAAAGAGTTTGCTATAGGAAGCAAATGTATACTATACAAGTAGAGCAATAATAGTATTTTTTAGTTTAGTAATATTGAAGTTAACTAAAATGGAAATATGTGCAACAAAAATGCGGATAACAACAAATCTGATTTATCCAGTGATATGTAGGAGGACACCATTATAGCAAGGCGAACTTTTGGGGTCACCTGTTACCACTAAAGGGGAATTGTGAAATCTTAGTTGAACTTGCGTCAGGTAAAGAGGAAAATCTAACTAATCAAGATTTAATTATATAAAATAGCATTATAATTATAAAAATTATGAGGTGAATCTATGATAGTGCAAACATTTAAATTTGATAACACAATAATTTTGGAATTATACCATGATTGTTTTAATGATTATCCAAATGATAGAGAAATAGTGGATACAAAAAATATCAATGGAGACGAATTAATTTTTGAAGAAAAATATGCTTGCAATGTAAGTTTTCCACAGTTGCCGAAATATGAATGGATCTTAGATTCAGATCATTTTATGAATCCATATTATAATTATTCATCAATTTTAATTGAATATCGTAATACTAAAAAACTAGGCAGAATTTTTAATGATTTTAAATATGAGTTATTTATTGAAATATATGAGTTTGTTAAGAGACATGCTAATATAGATATTAGTAAGTATCCTTATGTTTTGGGTAATTCATTGTTTTATACGCCACAAAAATATAAAGTCATTGTAGAAGAATCAAAAGATAATCATAAAAATAGAATGATTAAAATTGATGGTATAAAAGATAGTAGTAATATTATTATTTTTGAATTTAAAATAGATGAAAGAACAATTAATACATTTGTTGTTGAAGGTAATAATAACTTTGAATCAAATTTTAATTGGAAGAATCTTGATGTTACTGTTATCAATAATAATAATATTGTTTATAAATCATTAAATAATAGAAATTTGCGTAAGTTTAAAACTAAATGGGTAGGATCATGCATTACAAAGAAAGTTCCGCTAAAAACCGTAAATAAAAATATTGAATTAACAAAATGGACTAGCCTTGAAGGAAATGTAGTGTTAGAAAAAAATGATGATGAATTATATTGTAAAAATAATTTAAGGCTTAAGTATGATATAGAAAGAAAGTTTCGCAATAACATATATTTTTTAGGAAAGAATGAAACAGCTAAACTTTTTGATATTCTTGAAAAATATTCGAAAAGCGAATGTGATGAGTTATGGATTATGGATCCTTTTTTCTTAAATATAGAATTAAGCAATGAAGAGAATTTAAAAACTTTTGAGAAAATATGTGATATTTTAATTATGTTTTCGCAGAATACAAATATAAAAAAAAGAATCATATTTAGAACAGGGAACGATGAAAATATTAAGAATTTTTTAGATAAATTAAAGAATGATAGACTTTGTGAAAATGCAGATATTTTTCAAAATTATAATTTTGAATTGATAAGAACATCTACTAATGTACATGATAGATTTATATTTCTAGTACATGATAATCATGTTACAGGTATTTTGTTTGGAGGATCATTTAATAAGTTAGGGGAAAATTATTCAACGATAGTAGAACTGGATCCTATAAGTGCAAAAGAAATATTTTTGATATTACAAAGTGAGGTGAAATTAAATGGACAAAGTGTTAAATTGTGATAATGAAAATAGTAATCAAATAATAGATTATGTTTTAAATTCTTTTTTTGATCTAATAAATAAATATTCTTACATTCACTATTATAATGAAATAAAAAAAACTATTAAAGAAAATAATTTTAAATGGGAAGATATTTTTAAATTTATTAATAGTAAGAATGTTTCTGAAAATGAGATATTTTGTTTATTCTATGTTGGTTTTTTAAATGAATTTATTATAGTTGACTGTAAGAAGAGTTATAGGAAAATCAATGAATTAATTGGAAATAAAGACATTATCAATAAATTATTAAGTGGAGTAAAGAATTATCTAAATGATAAAATTGAAAATTTAAGCTCTAACCGAGAAGAATTAGGTAAAGTAGATGGAAAAAAGGATTTAGACTATAATTATTTTGCAAATAGTGCCTATTTAGTTCCAGATATGCATAGTTACCCATTAGTTCATATCATAGGATTTCTAAAGTACAAGAACAGTGATTATTTCATGGAGATTATAAAAAATGCAAAATGGATGGATTTTTTTCAATACTTATTTAATGGAGCCATTAATATAGAATATGAAGATGAATTAATAAAAGAAATAATATATAGTGAAAATAAACCATTTATTAATGCAATACAATACTATTGCGCATATAATTTAGATTTTGAACTGCGTCAAGAAGATTACAAGAATAGTGATATATGGTTTGAAAAAATTGAATCAATATTTAATAACTTTATGAAAATTAAAATTCAATTCGTTATTAAATATATTTTTCACTTTAATAAATATCCCCAAAAATATGTTGATGAAGCATTATGCGAAGAGAATATTTCACAACTAATAGAATTTCTAAAAATAAACAGTACTTCAGATATAAGAAAAACAAGAGTTCTTTTTCAATTAGCCACACTATCAAAAAATAATGAATTAAATATTATGGCAAAAGATAAAATTTTAAATTATATAGAAGATAGTGGTTATTTATTAGAGAAAATCTCTATTGATGAGTACAAGAATTGGATAAATACTTTATCGGAAAAAAATTTATTAGACTTTAGGAAAGATTTAATAAATATTTATAAGAAACTAAGAGTTTCTGAATTTGATGAACAAATTAGAACAAGGGAATATAATGAAGATAAAAAAGTTGAAAATATTATTTGTAGTATTGTTGAAATTTGTAACTGGGAAATATCAATGTAGCTAATGTATAAAAGTTTCTTAATATTTATTAGGAAATAAGCTACAATATTAAGTTGAGAAAGAAGATGAAGTTATAAATTATGATGAAATTAAAGGAGTATATTTTATGGCTAAAGAGAAGTTTAAATATCCATTTGATTTTATCTTAGAAAAGGATTTGAAAAATAAGAAAATTATTGAAGTAGAGCATAGTGAAGAAATTGAACTGGCTAAAAATATGTTTAATAGTCAATATCAATTACTATTAGAGTATTCTTGCGTATTAAATTCACATATAATGATTTCTCAAAAAAATGTTGAAACTGACTTATTAATGACAGCATTGTTAAAAAATATGGATGTATTCTATACTAGTATAGACTTAAATATAAGAGGTTTGTATGGAGGAGCAAGAACATTATTAAGATACATATTTGAATATCAGTTAATAGCTAAATACTGTGCAATTAGCAGAGATGCTCAATTGTTATCAAGGTGGGAGAATGGAAGTAATATTTCGATGCAAAGAGATGTGTTTAATAAAATTGATTATCCTAATGTATATGAATTTAAGGAATTATGGAGGCTACTATGTAAGTTTACCCATGCTACTATTTATTCACAGCAGAAGTATTTAGATTATAAAGATAATAAGCTTGAGGTAAGTTCAAATTTCACATTTTTGAAAATACTACTTGAGTTAAACTATCATTTACTCAACTCATATTTTATTACATCATCTATGAAATTTTATGTAAATCATTATGGAAATCCAGAAATATCTAAGGAACTTAGAAGAATTATGAAGGATCTAATTAAACATTCAAAAAAGGATATGGAAGAAGCTTCAAAAAAGCTAATATACAATTATAAATTAAAATGGAGAATAAAAAGATTAGAACCTAAAATGTAGTTTCTAAACTTGGCTTAAATGAAAAAACTGAAAAGTATAACGGTTGATACAAGAATATTTTAGTTTGAAGTAATATAAGTTTTATTGTAAAATTATGGCGGTTAAAGTGATTATATTATTATGTAAATGTGATTATTGAATTTTACATAATAATGCATGAATGATTGAATTTTCTGATAGTACATAATTTGGATTGGAGGAAAGTATTTATGGATGAATGGAAAGAAAATGAAAGTATAAGATATTATAATCTTACGTTTTCTATCAGTGAATTAATAAACCAGATAGCACAGGAAAGAATAGTGTTAGATAAGGATAAATATAGGAATTTAGTATGGGATTTACACAAACAAAGTTTACTTATTGATTCAATATATAGGGATTTCCCCACCCCATCGATATATCTCTATGAAAATAAGAACAGGGATGGAGCATTAACAGTTATTGATGGTATACAAAGACTAAGGACAATTTACTCATTTTGTAATAATCAATTTGAAATTAATTGTTTAAAATCAAAGATTCATGGTAAGAGATTTGATGATTTGAATGCAGCTAATAAACGTAAATTCCTTATGGGAAGAGTAAGTATTACAGTGGTAGAGGACATATGGAACAGTACGGAAATAATAACAGAATTGTTTTACCGCCTAAATACTGGAGCAGAAAGCTTAACTAATCAAGAATATAGAAATAGAATGTTTTTTGGAAGTATGATTAATTCCATTAATAGCCTAAATTTTAATGAATTGTGGAGAGACATGTATAATAATCCTGTTGATATTAGATATAAGGATTCTGAATATCTACTAGGATTCTTTACGTATGTCAGTGGAAACGTATATTATAAAAGATCAATTACGGAAGATATGAATGAATTTATCCAATTTAATAGAAATAATGATGTAGTGGCAGAAGAATGTGAGAAGGTTTTTATTGAAGCATTAAGTGAAATTCATTCGACTTTGGGAGAAGAGGCTTTGTTGTTTAATGGTAGATTTAGTAGCACAATATTTTATGCATTCGTTATACCGTTAGGCATATTAATTAGAAAGAGGCGAGATTATAATATAAAGCTTGCGTACGAGCAATTATTGCTAAGTTTATGGAATAAGCGAATTCAGCATAAATCACCAAAACTGAAGATAAAATTAGGATTAAGATTTTTGGCAGGTGATGATTATGATTTTTAAGCACTCTGATATAGAAATTTATTATAGAAGTTTTTTAAGGGATATAGAAAATATAGAAGAATTTCAGATTAGAGATGTTAATGATGTAAAAATAAAATCAATATTAAACACAGATATTTATACAAAAGCGACAAGATTTCTTGAAGGTTCAATAAAGCATATCATATATAACTGTAGTATAATAAGAGGTGATAATAGTGCTAAAATCGAAGAACTTATAAATCGACTTAAAGGTTTCAATAATCCTAAGTTTGATCATATCAAAAAAATATTTTTGGAAGAGTTGAATTTTGACATTGAGGATGGATTAAGAAATGGGAATTATAATGGAAGAAGTATATCAGTTCTGAATGAAATCGTTGACAATAGGCATAGGAATGTTCATGCGACAGAGGATGTATCAAGTTGGTATAATTCAAATTCAAAAGATTTAGAGAACTTTAAAGCTGAGTTTGATGGTATTGTTAGTATTTTAACATACTTAGATGATATTAAGTTTTCAATGGAGGATGCTTTTTTTTATGTTTGAATAATATATTTTCAACCTCATAAAAGATTATGGATTCAGTTTAATAATAAAAGATATAGACTATTTAATAAAATATATTAATAGTTTACTGAGGAGTATAAAAAATGTATAAATATAATAAAGAAAATGTAAAGATTAAAGAATATTGTTCTAAAATATATTACCCTTTTTATTTTGATGAAGGTCAATATAAGCATATAGTTAAGAAATACAGAGATTCAAAGAAGTGGACAAACTTTAATGAATCTGAAATTATTAATAGAAAAAGTGAGTTATTGCAAGATGTAGCTAACTATTTATTTTGTAATTGTAATAATAATAGCAATGGTTCTGTGTGCTTATTTAAAATGAAAAAATATGAAGAAATAGAAGACATCACAATAGAGTGCAAAGATATACTATGTAATTTGATAAATTTAAATTTAATAGATGGTGATAAGAAAACTATTTTTAGAATAGAAGATGTAGAATTATTTTTGTCCGATGATGGAATTGGTATTTTAACTTTTATAGTGGAGTTAGGTGATTCTAATGTTGCAATTACTTCACCAAATCGTATTTTAAGGTTTAATAAGATATTTAAGATAGATAATACAAATAAAAACAACATTATGTTTTACAAGAAAGATGGCACTAAAGTAGAAACAAGCTTGAAGAATATCATTGAGAAGATTTTGTTTGAATCAATTAGTCAACATAAAAATGCATTTTACGAAAGAGGCTTTATTAATTTACGATATGTAAAGTTTGAGAATTACCAAACTTCTGAAGATTTTAAGAATAGTACATTTGGATTTATGTACTATTTAATGAATATGTTTAATGATTCAGACATTATAGATGTACCAGACGATTTCGTTCAATCACAAGTATATATGCCACAAGCAAATATAGCACATTTTTTTACATTAAAGGGCGGTGGTGTGTTTGTATATGAGAATGGATCAGAATTTATAAATAATAATGTATTCAAAAAAATATCATACAAAATTATTCTATAGGATTATTATTAGCTTTACATCAAAGAATAGAAATGTTAAAAATATCAAAAGAGTTAACAAATGTATTTGTAAATACTGAAAGTAATAACGATGAAGAAAATATAAAGGAAAATAAGAAACTACTATCCAAAACAGAAAAAATATTGGGTAAATTTAGAAATTTTACAGCTAAATGTTGGTTTAGAGAGTTTAGTAATATCGAAGGAAGAAATAATTTTTTTAAAGCTTGGCAAAAATGTTTTAATTTAGAGTGTCTTTTTCAAGATATGAGAGATGAGATACAGGATATTAATGAATATCTGAGATTCTTTGACTATAAGCAGGCTGAAAAATCAAGAGATAATCAAAATTACATTATGACAGCAATTACATTAATTTTTATACCACTTAATTTCTATGTTGGATTTATGGGGATGAATATAGGTTTTTTAAAAATTCAAGATATGGACTTTCGGACAAGTATTATTTATCTAGGTAAAATTACATTGTTTTGTTGGTTTATTGTTTATATAATTTATATAGTTAAAAGAAAAATAAATAAATATCAATCATAATGTATTGATATTATAAAGAATCATAGATTATGTATTATTAATAGAAAATCTCTATATAATTTCAATATTAAACTGCAATAATCATATATATTTTCAAGACATTATTATAATGATTATGCATTTGTAAAAATAAATATGGTATGAGAAAAATTTATTAATTTTTTATGACATATAACATGAAGATAAAATTGCTAGTAATAATATGAAAAATGAAATAAAAATATACTGATGAGGAGAATTAAATGAATATAAATTTTATTGGAACAGGAATTAAAGAAAATTATGAAGAGGATTATTTATGGTTAATATCTAATGAAATCAAAAAAGAATTAAAAAAGCTAGATGAAGATTTTGATTTTGATTTTCACTATGATTATTTAAGTAGCAGAATTTATAATCTTGAAAATGAAGAAGATGATGAGGTGATTTATGCGAGGACACATATTAATAAAGAAGAGCTTTCTATAGATATAGATATTAAAAAATTTACATATGATGCCAATAAAATTAATATTTTTATTGGCATAGATATTATAGAGGATAATGAGCAAGATAAGCTTTTAGAAACGAAAAATAAAAATGAAGATTTGTTTGACGAATTTGTATATGATATAAAAGTTTGTGTAAGTGAAGCAGTATCAAAATATACAAAAGAAATAAATTGGATAAGAGACGAACAAAATGAAAAGATGTCTCAGCAGCTATATGTGAAGGTTCACAATCTAGAAAATAAATTTAGAGGAATAATTAATGAATATATGTTAAAAAAATTTGGAGAGGATTGGTTCAAAACAAAAATAACTAGTGAATTTAATAAAAAAAGTGAAGATTATAGTGAATGGTATAATCAAAGATATAAAACTTTAGCATTTATAAAATCGGAGATATTTAATTTGCAAACTAACGACTTAATATCAATGCTAAAAAATAGTTGTGAAGATGAAAAAGCAACAAAAGTAATGAAACAAATAAATTCTATTAAATCAATATTAAGAAATAATGCGTCTGAAATTATAAAGGAGAACATTTTGAATGATAAGGACTTGTGGACAAAATATTTTATGAATATTTTTACATCTGGACTTGAAGGAAAGTGGCAGAATTTTGCTAAGATGAGGAATAGTATTGCACATAATAAAGTTATTTCTAAGGAATTTTATAAAGATATGATTAATTCAATTTCAGAATTGCATAGAATATTTGAAAACGGTAGTGAAAAATTAAGGAACAAAATAAAATCTTTAGAAGAAGATATGTTTAATAATTATATAAATTCATGTAACTTAGATAGGATATTAGAAAGTGTGGATTTTAAGCAGTACCAAGATGATAAAGACGTTATAGAGGACATATTTTATAATGGTGAACTTGGAAGTTTATACAGTCTTATTGAAGATAAAGTAAATAATTTAATTGAAGTATACGAAGAATTAAAATCTTCATTAGAAGAAATAGATTTAGAAATTGAAGATAAATATATAAATGAAGAAGAAAAAAATAATTTAATAAATGGATTCGCAGAAAAATTGTCAGTTATAAATAATATTGCAAACCAAAATGATCGAGATGTTATAGAATTATTCATAAATAAAATAGATAGTATTGATGAATTGAAGTCTATAGGAAACTATTTGTCAGGATTAAAATATGATATGATTGAGAGATTGGAAACTTACATACAAAATTCAAAATGGAATGATGAATTTAAAGATAAATTAGAAATATGTAGATTTTATAATTTAAATAATGATATTTTTAAAGTTGAAATTAATGGATGGTTTTGTATAAATTTTGGTTCAAGTGATGAAATATTTCTGATATATACTAAAAATGAAGATGAAATAGAAAGAGGGGGTATAGATATTTCTTTTGGAGATTATACAGAGCATGATGGTGGATATGTTATGCCTGAGCAGGATCAGCATATAATAGTAAATGTAGACAATTTATATACTGCAATAGAAAATGATGCAGATGAAGTAATATCATCAATACAAAGTTTAATAGAAAATATATCTGTATATTTATAGATGATTACATTTAAAGATTTGATGAGTTTATTAGAAACAGAAGATATGGGTGTTGAAATGACATTTATATATCTTAGATTTATTATACTTGCTTGTTGGACTATTTTAGTTTTGCTCTGTTTCACATAAAAGTATAAGTATCACTAAAATATGTTATATAAGAAGCAAGCTCAACCTTTCAGGCCTCGCAATGACCTCAGCAGGCTGTGCGAAAATTGAACTTTTATGTTATAATTTTACATATAAGTATAAAATTGTAATAAAGGAGATTAATCTATAATGAATTATATTTGCGGTGATGATAGAGAACAAATAAGAATAGAGTCAATCGAAGATTACGTAGAAATAGATAATGAAGTAATAGTAATTGATAAAATAGTTGATTATATGAATTTTGAAAGTATAGGTTTCATCACCGGGAATAATGAGGCTGTTGGAAGACCTAAATTTGATCCGAAAGATCTTTTAAAGTTATACATCTATGGTTATTTTAATGGTATAAGATCATCACGCAAATTGGCAAAGCAATGCGTTATTAATAGAGAAGTAATTTGGTTAATTAAAGGACTTCAACCTAAATATAGAGTTATTGCGGATTTTAGAAAAGATCATGTCGAAGCTTTAGAAAAAGTTTTTAAGTCTTTTGTTAACTATTGCATTGAATTAGGACTATATGGCAAAGAACTTATTGCTGTAGATGGAACAAAGCTTGAAGCTTCGGCATCAAAGAGAAAACACTATAGCAGAAATAAGTTGGCCAAAATGAAAGAGTTGGCAGAACATAAGATTAAAGAATATCTTCATGAAATAGAAATGAACGATAGGATTGATGATAAAGGTAGCAACTTAGATAATGCTACTTTAATTAATGCTATTCAAAAGTTGGAAGAAAAAGTAGCATATTATGATGATTTAGAAGCTAATCTTGTAAAGAATGATGAAAATGAGGTTAACTTTACAGATTCTGATGCTAAGACTGTAAAGTTTGGGGCTAATCAAGGAAATGATGTAGGATATAATGTACAAACTTCAGTAGACTCTAAAAATAAGCTTATAGTTACTTTTGATGTAATTAACAATTCTGCCGATCAAGGTCAACTATACAATATGAGCAAAAAATCAAAAGATGTATTTAATGTTGAATCAATAGAAACACTAGCAGATAAAGGCTATTTTGATACAGAAGATTTTAAGAAATGTGAAGAAAAAGACATTATAGTTTATGTTTCTAGACCAAGGTATTCCAATAGTATTGGTGATTCAAGATATTTTAGTGATAAATTTAAATATTTAAAAGATGAAAATGCATATATCTGTCCAGATGGACAAAGACTATCATGTATCACAAAGAAAATAGATGCTAAATAGAAAAAATATTGTAATTTTGAAGCTTGTTCTAGCTGCAAAAATAAATGTAAATGTACAACTTCAGCTAAAGGTAGAATAATAACACGTACTAAAACTGATGATATTGCTGAAATTGTTAATAATAAAGTTAAAAAAAATCAAGCTAAATATATGCAACGCAAAATGATAGTAGAACATCCCTTCGGGACAATAAAAAGGGCAATGAAATTTTACTACTTACTTCTGAGAGGTTTTAGAAAAGTAAGGGGTGAAATTAGCATTGCCTTTTTTACATATAATTTAAAAAGAGTAATTAATATTTTAGGAGTTGAAAAACTCCTAGGTGATCTTATAGCGTGTATCTACTTTTTTATATTTAGAAAATATAAATTAATCACTATAGCAACTTAAAAATTAAAATTGCTATAGTGATTATGGTTTTAAGAAATTTGATTTATGCACAGCCTGCCAGGGATGTAAAATTTGGTAATTTGGTGATAATTAAAACTAAATAAACTATAAAAAGTTTGTTGAAGATGCTATTACATTCCAAATAGCTGAAATCAAGTAGTAGCAAGTGAGCCTAACATGTTCTCACTTGCTATCTTTATTTATTGTCAGAAAAGCAGTATAACTATATAAGGCAGATTGCCAAAGAAGGCTTGTATTAAAAATCGGCTTCACAGTCATAAATGTGAAGCTGATTTTTTAGAATATGTAATTCACGCCAGCGCTTACAAGAGTATGTATATAAAGAGAGTGTCATTTTCATGACTTAAAAATTAATTTATGAACACTTGTAAATTTATTTATATAATTCAGGGTTTCAATTTGGGCATTATCTGTTTAAAAACATCAGAAGGTAGAAGGCTGCCTTTTATCTCGACGACTTTAGCAGATACTTGATTGGCTATCTCGAGGCTTTTTATATAGGAATAGCCCAATTTTCTAGAAGCCATGAAGGCTCCAATGTGAGAATCACCTGCACCGATTGTGTCAACAACATCAGCTTTGATACCCATGGTATGTTGTAGGTTTTCACCATCATATAGATAGGATCCATTTTCACCATCTGTAATGATAATCAAATTATTGGTTAAGGAATAAAGCATCTTAACAGCTCGTTCTAAAGTTGAAGTTTTTGTAAAAGTTAGAATTTCATCCATATTTAGATGAACAATTGGTGAAAGTTTGAAAAGTTCATCAATCCTTTCTGTATTTATTATCGAGAATCTTGGCCCAGGGGCAAAGAAAACTTGTAGATGTCTGTTTTTATTAAGAAAAGATATGATTTTTTTACCGGTGAATTCCTCAATTTCTAGGCCACAGATGTAAACATGATCAAAATCATCCATATTAATACCATCAAGCCACATAGGGTCGAAAGTGTATTCGGCACCGTGATATGATAGAAAAGTTCGTTCGCCATTAGATTCAACATAACAATAACAACACCCATTATCTTGATCTGTAACTCGGACAAATGGTGATAATCCTATTTTTTTCAGCTGTGAAGCCACATAATCTCCATAGATTCCGGTACCGATAGGTGAACAAAACACATAAGGGACTTCAAAAAGATTTATTATGTTCTGCACATTAAAAGCACAACCGCCGATAGACATAGTCTGACCATTTATGTGACAGTCTTCAGTGGTAGTGGGGAGTTTTTCTATATTTATGATTATATCGAGTACAGTAGATCCGATAATCAGTGTTTTTTTCATGGTTACCTCCTAGGCTTATGTGAAATAAGTTTGTTAGACAGTTATATTATATCATATTTGATAATTTTTGTAGAAATAATAGTAAACTCGATAGGTCTTAATTAGTTGAAATTAATCGTGTAAGGTATATTTAGAGAATAAAAAGATTTATCTTTATTCAAAAGTTAGTTTTGACACAGTGGAATGGGAGAATGAAGCTGATAAGAGTTTAAACTCCCTTGAGGTGTGAAATTTCCCAGGAACAAGCTATATGATATTGATTCAATATATAAGATTATAAACATCATTGAAAGCATTGATTTAGAGTGCCTTCAATGGTGTTATTATTTTTTGAAGAAAATAGAAATGGTAATTATTTGGTAAATAGAGGGTGAAAATCAGTAGAGAATAATGGTGGAATATTAGAATGTATACGGAGTATGTGTTAAGATAAAGCATTTTATAGAAGTGCATCTTTTAGCAGAAATAAATTTGCGTAAGAAATGTTGTAAATATATTATGTTTACATTATGAGAATAAGATATAATAGGGTTATAAAAATTTTTTTTTGACACTATGTTTCTAGGGCTTAAACAAAGTGTTAAAAGGTATACATAAGTTAACTTACTATGGAAAAAAGGTGAATATATAAAATGAGGGAGTGTATTATATGAAATGGGAAGAAGCAAGAAATATATATATAAATAAATGGATATTATTTGAGGCTATAGAGGCATATTCAAAAGAGGGAAAAAGAATTGTTGAAGAGCTTTCAGTTATAAATGCTTATGAAGAAGGGAAAGAAGCACTTAAAGAGTATGCAGAAAAACATAAGAAGGATAAAAGTAGAGAAATGTACGTATATCATACAAAACATGAGAAATTATTTATAGAAGAAAGAACATGGATTGGAGTGCGAAAGAATGGTTAAACTTCAATTTATCGTATTAAAAGCAAAATAAACCTTATCATTTACTGTTAAATGATAAGGTTTATTTTGGTTTTAATATATTCTTTTAATAAAAAACATAATCATTTTGCTTAAAATGATTATGTTTATGGTAAAATGATAATAATAAAATATAATGAGGGAGAATATATAATGATTTCTTTTGAAAATAATAAATTGAATAACTTAGCATTACCAATGAGTATAGTGAGAATGTTAACTACTATAAATGAATATAAGGGGAAGCAAGATTTGTATAAAAAGCAATCACCTCAAATATTAAATACCCTTAAAGATGTAGCAATTATACAAAGTGCAGAATCATCCAACAGAATAGAAGGTATTTATACTTCCAACAAAAGATTGCGTGAAATAATGGATAATAAAATAGAGCCAAGGGATAGAAGTGAAAGTGAGATAGCTGGATATAGAGATGTATTAAATACTATTCATAGTGCTTTTGATGCTATACCTGTAAAATCATCTGTATTATTACAATTACATAGAGATTTATACAAGTTTTCATCAGCTAAGGGTGGAAACTATAAAAATACTGATAATGTGATTGAAGAAATATTGCCTAATGGAATTAAATATATAAGATTTAAGCCTGTAGATGCCTTTAGCACTCCAAGTTATATGGAGAGACTTTGTGAAGAATATAGGAAGGAAATTGCAAAAGAAGAAGTTGAACCATTGGTTTTAATAGCTGTATTTATATTAGATTTTCTTTGCATCCATCCTTTTAATGATGGAAATGGAAGAATGTCTAGATTATTAACACTTTTACTTTTGTATCAAAGTGGTTTTGAGGTCGGAAGATTTATTAGTTTAGAAAAAATCATTGAGGATAGCAAAGAAACTTATTATGAAGCACTAAATAAATCATCGATGTTATGGCATGATGGAAAAAATAATTTGTATATATGGCTTGAATACTTTCTTGGTGTTGTCATAAAAGCATATAAGGAATTAGAGGATAGAGTAGGATGTATTGAAAATACCAAGGGAAATAAGAGTGAAAGAATAAAAATGGCTATAGAAGGTAAGTTGGGATATTTTACTAAAAACGAAATAAGAACTATATGCCCTGATGTAGGGGAGGCTACTATAAATAGAGTATTTGAGCGGATGAGAGTTGAAGGGAAAATAGAAGCTGTAGGCAAGGGAAGAAATACTAAGTGGAAAAAAATCCATAATTAATAAGATAAGCAGATTTCTTGGCATCAGATTTTAGTGATGAGTTTAGATACTTTATTGAATTGATGTCATTATGGTCATTTCCAGGGGATATTTACAACGTATCAAAGGAAAATAATAATGGTAATGATACAATAGAAGATGTATATAATCATGAAATGAAAAATGGTAATTGGAATGCAAATATGATACCATTCTATGGAATAGGAAATGGAGATTATTTCTGTATAAGCACATTAGATTCAAAAGTATATTATTACTATGATGATAAAGGGGAAGTTGAAGAATATTGTGATAGTTTTAAAAAATGGATAGAAGATTTACCGAATTTTTTAACATAGTATATATGAAACTAAATGCAAAAATATATGATATAGAATAAGGTTATTAAGTGGTATCTGCAGAAGTAATTAGGAGGGTAACAACAGTTGAACAAAATCTATAAAAATCTATAAAAATTTATTAAATAATGACAAATTATTTATTATACTTATATTGAGGTGATGATTAATGAAGTATTATTCAATAGGTGAGTTTTCAACTTTAATAGGTAAAACTCCTCAAACATTAAGGGATTGGCACAAAAAAGGTTCATTTGTTCCACAACACATAACAGATGGTGGCACGAGGTATTATTCACAAGAACAACTTAATCATTTTTTAGGAATAAAGGGTATGGAAACTAAAACTAAAAAAGTAATAGGATATTGTAGAGTTAGTTCACATAAACAAAAAGATGACCTTGAAAGACAAATTGAAAATGTTAAAACATACATGATTGCTAAAGGCTATTCTTTTTATATTATTACTGATATAGGAAGTGGGATTAACTACAATAGAAAAGGATTAAATCAATTAATAGATATGATAACTAATTCAGAAGTTGAAAAGATAGTAATTCTATATAAAGATAGATTATTAAGATTTGGTTTTGAAATCATAGAAAATCTATGTAGTAAGTATGGAACTACTATTGAAATTATAGACAATACTGAAAAGACAGAAGAACAGGAATTGGCTCTCGATTTAATTCAAATAGGGCGTGCTTACGGGGTAAGCGATTTTAGCCGTTTTTAGTTGTAGGTTACAAGGCAAGAGAGCAAATAAAGCCAAGAAAATGATTAAGGAGTTGTTAGAGAATGATACTGGCGAAGAAGGTTAGATTGCATCCAACAGCAGAACAGGAACAAAAATTGTGGCAATCTGTTGGTATTGCAAGATTTATATATAATTGGACACTTGCAAGACAAGAAGAAAATTATAAAAATGGTGGAAAGTTTATATCTGATGGTGATTTAAGAAAAGAATTAACTATCTTAAAGAAAATAGAAGAATACAAATGGCTTAATGAAGTATCAAATAATGTGGCTAAACAAGCTGTAAAAGATTGTTGTGAAGCTTTTAAAAGATTCTTTAAAGGGGCAGCAGATAAACCAAGGTTTAAAAGCCGAAGGAAGTCTAAGGCATCATTTTATAATGATACTTCAAAACTTAAAGTTAAAGAAAATTCAGTTTTAATTGAAAAAGTAGGTTGGGTTAAAACAGCAGAGCAAATACCAATGAACGTTAAATATACTAATCCAAGAGTAAGCTTTGACGGAAAGTATTGGTATATAGCAGTTGGAATAGAAAAAGAGCAACCAGTAGTGGAGTTAACTAATGAATCAATAGGCATAGATGTTGGAGTGAAAGATTTAGCGATATGCTCCAATGGAATGACCTTTAAAAATATTAATAAAACTAACAAAGTTAAAAAACTTGAAAAAAGGCTACGTAGATTACAACGTAGGGTATCTTGCAAATACCTAAAAAATAGAGAAGGGAGTAAGTTTGTCAAAACAAGTAATATTATAAAAATCGAAAAGCAAATTAAATTACTTCATAGAAAATTAGCGAATATAAGAAGCAATCATAGTCACCAAGCAACGAATATGATAGTGAAAACCAAGCCATCAAGAGTTGTTATGGAAACACTTAATATTAAAGGTATGATGAAAAATAAACATTTATCAAAAGCAATTGCAAAACAATGTTTATACGAATTTAAAAGACAAATGCAATATAAATGTGAGTTCAATGGAATTGAGTTTGTTGAAGCTGATAAATGGTATCCATCATCAAAGACTTGTAGTGAGTGTGGTCATATAAAACCAAAGCTTTCATTATCAGTTAGGACATATATCTGTGAAGAATGTGGTTGTGTTATAGATAGAGATTATAATGCAAGTATTAATCTAAGTAGATATGAATTAGTAGGATAATCACTTAAACGATACTACTAATATGTACCATGCGTTGTATGGGAATTTAAGCCCTCCGAGCGTTATATCAAACCAAAGTAGCTTTTAGCAAAATGGGACGCATTGAACAGGGAATTAAACAAGATTTATAGATTTTTATGATTTTTTGGCAACGGGACAAGTTAGAAAATGGATTATGTTAAATATATACGTAATAGAGTTGGGCATGATACAATAAATTTAACAGGAGTAAATGTACTGATAATAAATCCTAACAATCAAATCCTACTTCAAAGAAGAGGAACATTCCCATATAAGTGGGGATTAGTTGGCGGAATTACGGAATTAGGAGAATCTCTTGAAGAAACTGCAGTTAGGGAGGCAAAGGAAGAGACAGGATTACAGGTTAAAGAACTAAATTTACTAGGAACCACTTCAGGAGAAAAATGTCTCATAGAATTTCCAAATGGCGATAAGGCATATTTTATAAGCGTTGGATATTTTACTAAAAGTTTCAGTGGAGTATTGAATATAGATGGTTTAGAAACTAAGGAATTAAAGTTCTTTAGTTATGAAGAATTACCTGAGGATATACCAAATAGCCATAGAATAATGATAGATAAGTATTACAACATATGAAATTACCTATGAAAAACCGAAAGATATTATCAAGGGGCCAAAACAATAGTTTAGGAGAGATGTAATATGAATATTGTAGATTATGCAGAATCACAAATGGAGGACTTTAAAACCACTAAGTTCAATATAGTAGATAGCTTGGTTTTATCTCAATTTGTCTATATTCATTTTGATAAAGTTGTACCGGGGATTGCAGATAACAGGGAGCCTGTAAGAATTGGAGATTTGCTCAAAGCAGAGCATATCCAGCACATGCTGTATAATGTGCGAGATCCAAAAAGCAACCATAGACTTTTGATCGCTCTTGGAATGAGTCCAAGATTTCGGAATATTCGTATGTGTTGCTATTCAGATAGCTTAGATATAACTTTACAAAAGCAATTTGCGGCTGTCACCTACCTAATTGATGATGAAACCGCTTATGTTGCCTATCGAGGTACAGATGCTACTATTGTAGGTTGGAAAGAGGACTTCAATATGGCGTTTATTTCTCCAGTACCTGCACAGCAGGAGGGAGTTGCCTATTTGGATGCTGTTGCTGAACGGTTTCCACATGCATTAATGGTGGGCGGACATTCTAAGGGAGGAAACATTGCGGTTTATTCTGCCATGGAGTGTCATCAAGCTGTCCAAGACCGTATTGTGGTCATTTACAGTCATGACGGTCCTGGTTTTAGAGATGAAATATTTACAAGGGAAAAATATACAAGCATTAAAGCAAGGATACACAAAACTTTGCCTCAGTCCTCTTTAGTAGGAATGCTTTTGCAGCATCAGGAAGATTATGTTGTGGTAAAAAGCAACAAGTTAGGGATTATGCAACATGACCCTTTTTCATGGGTGATTAATAGAGGTGACTTTCAATATACACAAGGCATTACTGGAGATGCAGAGTATATCAATAATGTTATTAATCAGTGGCTCTCATCTTTGGAAGATGAAAAAAGAGAGTTATTCGTAACAACCCTTTATAGCGTATTTGAATCCATTGGGGTTGTGAATTTCAGTGATTTGACTGAGGATTGGCGCAAAAAAGTAGTTATAGCTATTGGAACTGTAAAGGGTATTGACGCAGAAACCAAGCATTTTGTTTTTGATACAATAATGTCACTTTTGGCATTGTCTGTGAAGAATTTACGTTTCTTTTAGGTGAATAAAAATTTTGTTGAAGATGCTAATACATTCCAAATAGCTGAAGCCAATTAGTAGCAAGTGAGTCCAGCATATTCTCACTTGCTACTTTTGTTTTTCTGAATATTTATTATTTGATTTTCCATTTTATTCAACCTTAGGTTGATGACATTGTCCTAGGGGTCGTTATTTGTTTTGCTTCTCACTACGCAGGGTAGCAGTTTTCCCCACCCTGGGTTTCTTGTGAGCTAGGTTAACTTGCTAATTTCTTTGAACCTTCAGATTGATTATAACCAATCTTTAAATTTATCTAATTTATCTTTGATTAATTTCTTTTCATTTTTCTTTTGCCATTCATTAAAACTTGCTAATCCTATTAATATAAAACCAGATATTATTAAATAAGCCCACCAAGGTAAACTTCCCCAAAATGGTTTAGTTTGAATCAGTATATTAAATGCCAAGGCTAATATTCCTATAAAGAAGTAGCATCTTATTCTATATTGCATGCCAACAATAATAGAAAGTATAGAAAGTATTCCAAATATAATAGCAGTGTAGTTTGAATTCACAGCGATTAATAATCTTAAGGAAACCAATCCTAATATGAGCCATTGAACCTTGTAGGCTATCTTTTTATGATTCTTCCATGCATTATTTGTAATAAGTTCTGCTAGAAGCACCCAAGGCAGGTAAGATGCTATACAATAATAAAAAGAACTATGGGTCATATATTCTCCTATTAGTAGATAGTATGGTATTAGCGAAGATACTATAGATAATGAAAGAATAATACTTTTAATTAAATTATTAGATACTCTTTTTACTTGTGAACTTAATAAGTATACAAGTAGTAATCCAGGAATAAGTCTATATATTAAAGTCATGTTATGAACATTTTTCCATATAATAGGACATATAAACAATGCAGCAGGGAAGTAGAAATCAATAAAGGTAAACTCTCGGTTTTTTATAATATATAAATCTTTGGAGAGCATTTCACCAGTAAATTTAAATATAATTAATACTGCTGCTAGAATTAGTATTGTAATAGTCTCATGATTTGGAATTGTTAATCCACGAGTAAATATATTAATAGCATATATTAAGGATACTAGGGGGATAAGACTAAGCATAGACCAACTTCTTTTATGAAGAACATATAATACTGTTACCGCAAGAATTACTACTTTTAATAATTCAGTAGTTCCAAAAGGATAAATAAGGTTGAATTGATATTGACTCAAAATTCCAAAAACTATGAAGTAATAAGAAATTCTATCTTTCCAGATTCCTTTTGAGAAAAACCATAAAATAAAGATAATATATGAAGTTAACACCATAATATTTTCTAAACCAATTGTAGTATGGGTATTGAAAGAAACTAAGGAACTCACAATAGGGGTAATATTAAATAAAATTAAATATAAGAAGGCTTTTATCTCAAATTCCTCTTCCATCCTTTTAAGTAATAGGAATAATAACAAGCTTAAAATGATTGCTTCTAATCCTAATTTTATATGCCTATTGCCAATCCATGCTGATGCCATACATATATACATCATTACCAAGGAAGTTGCCATACTGCTTGTTTTTAAGTGTAGGATATATTTGTAATTATTTTTGTAATACAAGAAAAAGAATATTATTGCTGATAGTATAAACATATAAATTCCAAACATATTTGAAGAATCGCTAAGAATCTTATATATGGGATATGATTTATTAATAAGTAAATATGAATAATATCCTGCCATTATTAAGAATAGTGATGCAGGGTAGCTTAAAATTTTATGTCTTATTGAATAAGATACATAGGACATATTTATAAATAGTAGTATATATGATATTAAAAGTATAAGGTATTCATGTTCATAGCTTTGACCTAATGTAAATAATAATACAGCGAAAAAGGAAGTGGCAATTGTAATATATTTTGATAACTCTTTCGATAACAGGCTTAATTTAGAATTATCCTTAATTTTATGATATAAGAGTATTAATAAACTACAATATAGGATCATTCCTAAAAAGAATATTTCCCTAGTATTTTTAATTTGCAATACTATAAACATCATGGTTACTGTATCTGCCACCATAGTAAACCACATAAATAATTTGGAATTTAGTTTGAAAGCATTAGCTGCATATAGGGCAGTACAAATAATGCTGCCTAGTATACCTAGGACATATCTACCGTCGCCATGAAAGGATAGCCATGGTCCAAAAAGTTTAAAATAACCAGCGGATAATATAGAAATAGGTAAAAACAATGCGGATAAACTTAAAAATGCATATGCAGTTTTATGAATTTTAAGCACTTTCTCTGAAACAATACTCATTCCATAGAATAAGAAGCAAACCATAAATATAAGCATTGTTTTCATTAGGCTGCTCATAATATTCCAGGTGCTTGTTGCTAGGATTACACCTCCAAGTAAAAGAAGGATAACACCTACAATCATAATTATTGATATATTTCTTTCTCTTATTTGTTCTGGTGAAACTACAGGTTTAGGTTTTTGTGGTGATATATTATTTGATAATTGATGAGAGGATTTCTGTATCAATTGCTGAGAATAATCATAGTTATATTCATCGTATGCCTGCTTAATAGTATTAAAAGTGTTATCATTGATATAATTTAATTGCTTTAATTTAAGGGCTTCAGACCTAAAAGTTGCAGCTCTTCTTTTATGATCATTCAAATTATCCATAGAATCATCTCCTTTTCAACATTATATATTGGATTCAATGTTTTTTTTGCCGTACTTTTAAAGTGGTTAAGGCTTTATTAGATGAAACTGCTTTTATAGTGTAATTTTACACTATAAAAGCGGTTTTGTAAATAAGAAATATAACTCATATCTATCTTACTATTCATTTTTACTAAGTATTAGCTTTTTCAATATGATTTGTTTATTAATAATTGCTTATTAAAATACTATTTTACAAATAATATAGTAAAATAGAGATGAGGGAAATTAATTGAATTTTGGAGGGAATTATGAGTACAACAATTTATTATTTCACGGGAACAGGAAATTCTTTAAAAGTGGCAAAGGATTTAAGTTACGCATTAGAGGAGGTAAAACTTGTACAAATAAGCAAGAGCAATATAGAAGGCATAGATAGTGATCTATCTGAGAAAATAGGATTTGTGTTTCCAGTTTATTTTTTAGGGCTACCTACAATGATTAAGAGTTTTTTAGAAAAACTTCAAATCAATAAAAATGCATATATTTTTGCAGTGGCAACTTTTGGATCAGGTAGTGGTATTTCAATTAATCAAATAGAGAATATACTAAATAAAAAGGGAGCAAAATTGTCTGCAAGTTTTGGTATTGCTATGCCTGGCAGCTATCAGGTTATGTATCCTCCATATTCAGAGGAAAAGCAGCATCAGCTTTTTAAAAAAGAGGAAGAAGAAATTCTTAAAATTGCTCCAATAATAAAAAATAATCAAGCTGTTAACAAAAATAACAATCTGATTGCGAATACTATTGGAGGATTTATATATAAAAATTTCAAACCCAATGATAAAGATAAAAACTTTTGGACGGATGAAAAGTGTAATGGATGTGGCACATGCTCAAAAATTTGTCCTGCAAATAATATAAAAATTGTTGAAGGAAAACCAAAGTGGCAGCATAGCTGTGAATTATGTGTTGGATGTATGCAGTGGTGTCCCGAGAAATCTATACAATATAAGAAAAGCACAGTTAAAAGAGGACGATACCATCATCCAGATATAAAGGTTATAGAATTGTTTCAAAGCCATAGAGATTAGGTAGGATATAGTTTATCCTAAATAATATTTATAGCAGCTTAAGGAGACTTTAAATATGAAAAATAAAGCTAGAATAAAAGTTATAGTGATAGTATTTGCGTTTATAACAGCACTACTTAACACCATACTTAGAATCTATCCTCAAATTGTTGAAAAATATTATTCTAATTCTATTAATAAGTTAACAAGGCAGGCGTTGAGTTTCATTACAGGCATTTTTCCGTTTTCAGTAGCTGAATTTTTAGTGTTTTTTCTTCTAATTGTTTTGATACTGCTTTTAATAACGCTTATTATCAAAATTAGAAGAGGTGGATTTCTTGAGCAACTATTAAATATTACAGTTTATCTATCAATATTATATGTTCTATTTATGCTGCTATGGGGATTTAATTACAATAGATTATCTTTTGATAAAATAGCAGGACTTAAGGTACAGAAATCCTCAGAAAAAGAGCTTTATAATCTCTGTGATAGTCTTATAAAAAGAGCTAATACTTTGAGGGCAAAGGTGAAAGAAGATCCCCAAGGAGTTATGATGATTTCTGGCGGATATGTAGATATTCTACCACGTGCAATTAAGGGATATGAAAAGGTTTCGGCAAGTTATCCAGAACTAAGTGGAAAATATGGATCTCCAAAACCAATATTAATATCTGAAAAAATGTGCTATACAGGAATTACGGGTATTTATATACCTTACACAGGAGAAGCAAATGTTAATATAAGCGTACCAGATTTTGATGTTGCTTTTACTGCAGCTCATGAAATGGCTCATCAAAGAGGATTTGCTAGAGAGGATGAGGCCAATTATATAGCTTATTTAGCCTGCACAAATCACCCTGATTTGGATTTTCAGTATTCAGGAGTAATACTAGCACTTACTAATTCTATGAATGACCTAGCTAATACGAACATAACAGATTATAAACAGCTAACATCAAAATATTCAGCGGGAGTAAAACGAGATCTTGAGTATGATTATAACTTTTGGTCTAAGCACAAAGGTAAAATCGAAAAAGTTGCCAATAATGTTAACAATAGTTATTTAAAGTCTAATGGTGAGAAAGAAGGAGTAGAAAGTTACGGGAAAATGGTTGATTTATTACTTGCTGAATACAGAAAATAATGTTATAGGATAAATATACGAATTATAAAAGAATATGTTCTAGATTAAAAAAGTACTGCTTACAAGTGTAAAAATAAAGATAAATTAGTACAATACATTTTAGGGAAGATTAGCAAGTGAGACCAACATGTCCTCACAAGAGACCCAGGGTAGAAAAGATTTCCACCCTGGGTTTCAATAACACCTTATAAAAGGAGTAGATACACTAAGGTGATAGATAGAAAAATTTTTATATTAGTAGTTCATTAGGCTATAATTATAGTAAAAGTATTGTTTATCGGAGGAAATTCTATGGAAAAGATAAATGAGCAAAATAATTTGTATGAACAATTTTTAAAGTATTCATATTGGGACTTAAAGGAATTATTTAAAAAAGCAAAAACAAAAGAAGAACAAGATTTTTATATAACTTTATCTAATATAGTATTGCAAAAAGAACAAAAAAAGGTGATAGGTAAAGAGTAATGGCTACGTATACTATATTTGCAGGTGTTAATGGCGCTGGAAAAACTTCAATATATGAATCTATTTATTATAAAAGAAATAAGGATGAGAAAAGAATAAATACAGATGAGATGGTAGCAAGAATAGGTTCGTGGGAAGATAGTAGTCTCCAAATTAAATGTGCTCGCGAAGCAATAAAGCTTATAGATTACTATATAGAAAATGACATATCATTTAATCAAGAAACTACTCTTTCAGGAAAAAGTATTGTTAGAAATATAAAAAAAGCAAAACAAAAAGGTTTTTATGTAATCATGAATTATATTGGAGTGGATAACCCTAATATTGCTAAAGAAAGAGTTAGAGTTAGAATTTTAAAAGGAGGTCATGGAATTCCAGAGGATGCTATAGAAAGAAGATATTATGATGATAATATAGGGAATAGAGGAATGAAAGTGAAATAGTTTGTACGAATGCAAATTTAATATGAAAGAGAATGATTGCAATAGTGGATAAAAGAGAAATAGGAAAAAAAATCAGTTCAAATTGGAGAATACTATTCATCATAGGTTTAATTGCTTTTATACTTTTAGCAATTAGGATGATGTATTCACCAGGTTCAGATCTGGTGAATAACGGCAAGGTGGATTTGTCGAAGGTTGATTTCAATCAGAACAAATTGGTGAAGCTAGATGGAAAATGGGAATTCTATTGGGACAGATTATTGACTCCGGAAGACTTTACTTCTGAGCCTAAGCCACAAATGGACACATTTATAAAAGTTCCAGGCAGTTGGCATGATAAAAGAGAGGAAGCAAAGCGGTATCCAGATCGTGGAGTTGCTACATATCGAGTGTTAATAAAATATCCATCTACTATTAAGAACCCTGCTCTTAGAATTGGATCAGTAAGTAGAGCCTATAAGCTTTATGCTAATGGACAACTTATTGAAGAGGTTGGAAAGGTATCAAACAAGGCTTCTTATTTTGAACCTGGCTATAAGATAGTCATTGCAGATTTACCGAAGAACAAACAGGAGCTGGAATTGATTATTCAGGTGTCTAATTTAGATTATGTCAGAGGCGGAATTCGTGAAAATATAGTATTTGGAGGTAAGCAGGCCTTAGAGCATGAAAGAATGGTTCTTCTTATAATTCAGGGGGTATTTATTGGTGCTGCTTTTATATTTGCTATTTATTATTTTATACTCTTTCTTTTACAAAGAAAAAATAAGACAGCCTTCCTTTTTAGCCTTCTTTGCTTCTTCATAGCTGTGCGTGCATTAATATTGGGTGAAGTACCACTGCTGATTTTATTTCCTAATATATCTATAGATGTGGGGTTTTATATTAATTTTATTACGCTGTATAACTCAATGCCTATTGTTGTCTTGGTTGTTTTAAGTATTTATCCTTTAGAGTATAAAAAGAAGAGTTTAATTTTAATTTTGCTACCTAATATTTTTTTCGACACATTACTATTTACATCTACTAAAATTATGGCATTATTTTATGTATATTCTTATATATCGACATTTATTCAAATAATTTATATTTTAGTTATTCTCATAACGGCAGTGCTACGAAAACGTGATAATGCTATAGCAATGTTTATAGCAATTAGCATTTTGGCATTAACGATCATTGAAGATATTTTTTGGCATGCAGGAGTTGGTGGCATTGACATATCTTATATGTTTCTATATGGAAATCTTGCAGTTATTATAGCTATGTCCTTTATTCAAGCAAGACTTCAGGCGAATACCTATAAAAAGCTTATTTTATATAATGAAAGTTTAGTTGAGGCAGATATGCTCAAGGACAAGATCATGGCAACGGAAATGTCTTTTCTTCAAGCACAGATTAAGCCCCATTTTCTATACAATGCTTTAAGTGCCATTGCAGATATATGTGAAGATGAAGGGGGACAGGCTGGGGGGTTGATTATAGATTTAGCAACCTACTTAAGAAATAGTTTGGAATTTAACCATTTAGATAAAATGGTGACCATAGAAAAAGAAATAGAATTTGTAAATACGTATTTTAATATTGAACAAGCACGCTTTGGTGAAAAGATACAGCTTATAAAGGCAATCGAAATACCTTTAGAGTGTCAAATACCCATTCTCATCATTCAACCCTTAGTAGAAAATTCGGTAAGACATGGTATTTCTAAAAGGAAAAAAGGGGGGAAAGTTTACCTTAGATTAAAACAGACAAAGGAAGGTATATATATTGAGATTGAAGATGATGGTGTTGGCATTGATGATGAAAAACTTGCAATGATTTTAAGCGAAAACAGGAGCGATAAAAGCGTTGGTCTCTTAAATATCCACTATCGATTACTTAGATTATATGGTAGAGGTCTTGAAATCAGCAGTATGAAGGGGCAGGGCACCTGCGTGAAAATAATGATACCAGAAGGGGGAAGAAAGAAATGATAAGAATAGCTTCAGTAGACGATGAGATGCATGCCCTTAAACGATTTAAGAGAATGGTAGTAAAAATTAAGGAACTTGAGTTATGTGGTCTCTTTGAAAGTGGAGAAGAGTTATTAGCCTATTTAAAAGAACATCCACTGGATGCGATTTTCTTAGATATTGAAATGCCTGATGTGAATGGTCTTCAATTGTGTGAGCAGGTATTAGACCTTAATGAAAACATAGATATTATTTTTGTAACTGCATTTAACCAATATGCGGTAGAGGCTTTTGAATTACAGGCAATAGATTATATTATGAAACCTTTTACAGAAGAAAGACTTCATAAAACAGTAAGACGATTATTGAAAACCCAAAGGACAGACTTGGCAGCTAGGAAACCTTTTATTCAATGTTTTGGTGATTTTGAAGTGTTCTTAGATGGAGAAGCAATGCAGTGGAAAAATTCCAAGGCAAAGGAAATATTAGCTTTTTTAGTACATAAAGAGGGTGTCCCAGTAAATGGGGAAAAAATAGCGGATGCAGTTTGGCCTGAATATGATGCACAAAAATCCAAAACAAACTTTCATGCAAATACCTATTTGCTCCGCAGACGACTGGCAGAAGCAGGCATATCTCAGATGTTAGAAAATAGGCGTGGTAATTACAGAGTGATAACAGAGGAAGTTGACTGCGATCTTTACGAATTGAAAAAAATAGTTAAAGGAAATCATATTAGCAGTAAGGAAGAGTATGCTCTCGTTGAGAAACTCTGTCAAATAGGATATATGGAAGGAAGTGGGTATGCTTGGTCCTATGCAAGGGCCGCAGAGTTTGATGAGGTTTGCAAAACAAGTATGGATCATTTTAAGAAAAATAAATAAAAAATTTTTTATAATTTTTTATGCATTTAGAAAAAACAAGGAAAACTGTTGATATATAAGCGTTTAGGTCAATTGCCCTATAGGATAAATCAATCCTATAGGGCAATTTTCATTTAGGTTTCATTTAGGTTTCATTATTTATTATAGAAATAAGGTAGCAAATAGGGAGGTGAAGTTACAGATGAAATACATCATTGCCGACCCAGATGAGAAAAGTGGTAATGATTTAAAGAAGATATTAGACGGTTATGAAATATTGGATTTTAAGGGAAGCTTTAAAATTCTTGAAATCGCTGAAAAAAGCATTCGAAAAGAGTGTCCTGATATAGCTTTTATTAGAACAGATAAAATTGAATTGAATGCTTTTAAACTTACTAACTTAATTCGAGGGTTAAACCCAATTTCAAGAATAATTTTCACAGGTAGTCAGGTCCAAGATGCTATAGATGCTTTTGAATGTGAAGTAGATGGATTTTTATTGATACCTTTTCACGATGAAAAAGTTAGGAATTTTATGGCTAGAAGTTTTTGAAAAGAGGAAAAGAGCGAGTATAGCAATAGTTTGTGTTGCTGGCGATAGCGGTAGCGAAATGGAGGGTAAAATGTTAAAAAAATTATGTTTATCTTTGGTGTTTTTAATTGTAGCTGGGTTCATTTTTGTACTACCATATAGAGCCTTAGCATTTGATTTGCCAATAAATCAAGTGGTAAACTCAAAAAAAATATGGACAGTTAAATTTACGAAAGAAGTTATTATGGATGATGTTACTAAAAAAGCAATTACAGTAAAGGATAGTAGTAACAATCTTATAAAAGTAACTTTTGAATTTGGAGAAAATAAAAAAACTTTGCGAATTAATCCACCTATAGAAGGGTATATATCAGGTGAAAAGTACACTTTGAATCTTTCACAAGATGTTCATTGTAAGAGCAAAAATTTACCTAAGGCCATAAGTATACCCTTTGCTATAAGTGATGATACAATCCCTAAATTGCCAAATATTAATAATCCAGACTATGCAATTTCAACCTTAGGAACATTTGGACCAAATGATATTGCAAAAACTACTATAATAAACGGCAATGTATCCATAAATTATGGAAGTGGTTTGGCAACGGATTCAATAACTTTACAAAATTTAAATATTAATGGCACACTTACAGTTGATTTAGGAGAAGGGAATTTAAAATTAAATAATGTAAAAGCAAAAAACGTTACTATATCTAATGTAGGCTCTCATTCAGCAGATGTTGAAGGGAATTCTTTTATTGATCTTCTTAATGTAAATGATAAAAATAACGATGCACATATACTTGTAGGGGAAAATGCCAGTATCGCAAGCACTATTGTACATACAGGAGCCAGCCTCCAGATAGCTGCAGGTGCAACAAATGCGCATCCTTTTGGCAGTGTTATGATATCACCTACAACCACATCCTCAGCAGTTACATTCGCAGGAGGTACATTTAGTAGTGTAGCAAATGACAGGCCAGCAAATGTAGAGGTAGCAGCAGGAGCAACCTTACAGGGGGTAACTGCAAGCAGTGCCTTAACCATTTCTGGATCTGGTGGGATTGGTGATTTAACAGTGGCTACTCCACAAACCGCAGTATATTTACCATCAGCTTCAGCAGGAATCGTCTTTATTGCTCCAGAAGCAATAAACTCAAGAGTAGTTATTCCAGCTGGTGGATCTGTAGGTACATTAAATGCCAATGCACCTGTGGCAGTTACAGGACCAGGAACCATTGGAACTGCAAATTTAGGAGTTAGTGGAACTACACTAGAAAGAAGACCAACAAATATAGGGGTAGTATCTGGTGTAACAGCAACAGTTTGTGGACAGGTTGTCAATTCTGGTAATGCTACTGAAATAAAATCAGTACCAAAAGATGCAACACCAGCAATACCAGTAGTAACACCACCATATAATGGTGGTGGAAGTGTAAACATAGCGGTAACTGGTATTACTGTTACAGAAGCGACTAATGCAACTACTGTTGTAAATGGTGGAACATTACAGATGAGTGCGGCGGTAGCACCGAGGAATGCAACAAATCAAACAATCACATGGAGCGTTGCACCTTTAGATGGTGGATCAGCAACGATAAATTCAGCAACTGGATTATTATCAGCAACAGGAGTTGGAACTGTTAGAGTAACGGCAACTAACGCGGTGTCTGGAGTTACTGGGACTAAGGATATTACGGTGAACATAGCAATGCCAACACATTTAGCAGCATCAGCTAGATTTACCGATGGAGACACACACGCAGGAAAGATCAGTGGAGATATTACTTGGGTGAAAGCAGCAGATGAGACAGATGTAGTTAGTTATGAAGTGTATTATTTACAAGCAGATGGCACGACAAAAGGAGGACAAATTGGTGGAACTATAGCTAAATCAGCTACACCAGATGATCTAAAAGTAACAATTGATGCTGACACAGATATTCCAACATCAATGACAAAGATTGGAGTGTATTCCAAGAATGATAGTGGTTTGAGTACAGCAGCAACAGTAATTGCCATAACAGATGATACTAGTTTCGTAGCAATACCAACACATTTAGCAGCATCAGCTAGCTTTACTGATAGAGATACCCACACAGGAAAGATCAGTGGAGATATTACTTGGGTGAAAGCAGCAGATGAGACAGATGTAGTTGGTTATGAAGTGTATTATTTACAAGCAGATGGCACGACAAAAGGGGCACAAATTGGTGGAACTATAGCTAAATCAGCTACACCAGATGATCTAAAAGTAACAATTGATGCTGACACAGATATTCCAACATCAATGACAAAGATTGGAGTGTATTCCAAGAATGCTAGTGGTTTGAGTGCAGCAGCAACAGTAATTGCCATAACAGATGATACTAGTTTCGTAGCAATACCAACACATTTAGCAGCATCAGCTAGCTTTACCGATGGAGATACCCACACAGGAAAGATCAGTGGAGATATTACTTGGGTGAAAGCAGCAGATGAGACAGATGTAGTTAGTTATGAAGTTTATTATTTACAAGCAGATGGCATGACAAAAGGGTTAAAAATTGGTGAAACTACAGATAAATCAGATACACCTAGTTATTTAAAAGTAACAATTGCAGCTGGCACAGATATTCCGTCAGGTATGACCAAGATCGGAGTATTCTCAAAGAACACCGTTGGTCTGAGTACAACAGCAACAATGATAGATTTAATCGAAGTTGCTGGGGATTATAAGTTTAACCTTAACACAGGCACAATCTTAGGTTATAACAATAAAAATTACAATGGTGAGATTATCATTCCGAACAGTATAGATGGAGAAAACGTGACAAGTATAGGACCGTGGACATTCAATGTTTGTAGTGGGCTTGCTAGGATAACTATTCCAGAAAATGTGACAACTATAGGACAGTGTGCATTCAGGAATTGTAGCGTGCTTACTAGCATAACTATTCCAGAAAACGTGACAAGTATAGGACCGGAGGCATTCATCAATTGTAGCATGCTTACTAGCATAACTATTCCAAAAAACGTGACAACTATAGAATATGGGACATTTCATAGTTGTAAGGGGCTTACTAGCATAACTATTGGAGAAAACGTGACAAGTATAGGACAGGAGGCATTCAGGGATTGTAGCATGCTTACTAGCATAACTATTCCAGAAAATGTGACAACTATAGGACCGGAGGCATTCGAGGGTTGTAAGGGGCTTACTAGCATAACTATTGGAAAAAACGTGACAAGTATAGGACCGTTGGCATTCTACGATTGTAGTGGACCGCTTACTAAGGTGAGTATAGGAAATAAAGTCACTGTTGATATTAGGACGTTTCCAGGTGACTTTAAAACTATATACAATGGTGTTGCAGGAACTTACACACTAAGCGGAAGTCATTGGACAATTGCAGAGTAAGCTTTAGCAAACAGAACCTTCCGGTTTCTGTAACGACCTCGGGGGAAGAGCAAATTTTTGCCAGGAGGTAAAAATTGCGAAAGCCGAAGTATGCGAGAATGGGAGATTCGATGCGAAATGTTAAGAAGACAGGAGGAAGAGAGAGAGGGAAGAACAGCTGACGAGTTGAGATTCTCTCTTTTTTCATTTGAGAAATATGGATTTCACGAAGTCTATGTAAGATTTTAGTCCTTGATAGGGGGAGGCTATAATGTAACATTAGTTGAACAAAGGGGATGCTAAGACGGACAATGAAAAATTATTTGAATTTATGGAAAAAATATACAAAGAACTTCAGGCAACAAAATCAGAGAGAATCGTCAGAAATGGCAAATCTTTTTTACATTTCACCTTAAAATATGGGACATTGGATGAAGAGAGTACGAAAAAGCTAGAAAGAGAGACAGAAAAGGCAAATAAAGCAGGAATAAAAAAGGGCAAAAGTCTAGGAAGTTTCTGAAAAAGGGAAAGAGGGAAACCGTGGAGCGACTGTAGATGTTGGAGTAGTAGCTAAAATAATAGTGTAGAATAAAACGTAAATTTCTGATAAAATGCAGGTAAGTAGGAATGAATAAAATAGCCAAATACTAGTCAAAACTAAAATAGGTAAACAAATCGATATTGAGATACAAATATTGCCAACTGAGTACATGGCAGAGCGTACTCTTTTCTACTGGAGTAAGATGTATACAAGTCAGATAAAGCCAGGAGAAACATATGATAAACTAAAGAAATGTGTAACTATAAACATAGTAGACTTCGCATGTACACCACTAAAAAAGCTATATTCTAGCTATCATTTGACAGAAGATGAAACATGTTATAAGTTGACAGATTTAATTGAGGTACGCTTCTTGGAGATACCAAAACTATTTGATAAAGATATCGTAAGAGATGAAAATGATCCAATCGTTCAGTGGATGGAGTTCTTAGATGGAAAATCGAAGGGAGTGATGGAAATGTTAGGACAAAAGAATAAAGACATAAAGAAAGCCTATGACCTATTGTAGATAATAAGTAAGGATGAAAAGGCTAGAATGCTATATGAAGCAAAACAGGCAGAAATTAGTGACCAGCGTACTAGAATAAAATCAGCAGAGGAGAAAGGGTCAGATGAGAGGGCAATAAAGGTAGCCGAAAAAATGTTGAGACGAGGAGATAGTATAGAAGACATAGTTGACATGACTGAGCTACCAAAGGAATCGGTAATAGAGCTAAAAAAGAATATGATGCATTAGAAATAGCATAAATATTGTAACAAGCTCACTTCGTTTCGCAAAGATCCCTGGTGGTTATGAATAAAAAAGCAAACAGAACTTTCCAGTTTCTGTAGCAAGGAGATGACTGGAAGTCATCTCCTAGGTGGTCAGTCCCTCTTTTTCTTTACGTAAAAGATATGGTAAAATGTAAACAGAAAAACAAATTCTGAAAAACACAGTTCAATCTGTGAAGAATACATGTGAAAGAGCTTTTAAAAATGGAAGAGCAATTTCTTTTAAATTTACTAATGAAAGAGATGGTGATTGAAGCAAATGAGCAATATAAAAACTATTTATCATGGTAGTACTGATATTGTCAAAGTACCTGTATATGGGCATGGCAAAATAAATAATGATTATGGTATAGGGTTTTATTGTATAGATGATAATAGAGCAGGAAGTCTTTGGTCGGTAAATAAAGGGGAAGATAGATTTGGATCGTATTAATAATAAATATGTGATTTATGATGAGATTTATTTTACTACCATAGAAAAACAAATTATATCTGCATTTCAAGATGGAAGTAGTCTTCTTCCTAATATAGATATACATTGGATGATTAAATGTTTTATGAAATCAACCCATAGGAAAAAGGTTGAGCAAGGACACCCTCATTGGATAGGCAAGATCGGGGCAGTAGTAATAAGAGATTTATTAGAAAACGTTGAGTATCCGAGGAGTGATAAAGATAAATATTATTATGGAAATAAACTTTATTGGATAGCAAAAAATTATAATTATGTTAGCTATAAATATGATATACCATGTAGTAAATTAATCGATTTAATAACTGTAGAAGATATGTTAAAGCAATATGTAACTATGCATGAAACAGGAGTAGAACATACCGCAGAACATTTATATGAGGTATTCATAACCCCCGGTGGTTATGAATAAATTGCGAACAAATAAAAGCAAAAGAAGAGAGAATCGTCAGAAATGAAGGTTACTGAAGGAGAATAAATAAAAATTTTTTGTAATTTTTTATGCATTTAGAAAAAAACAAGGAAAACTGTTGATATATAAGTGTTTAGGCCAATTGCCCTATAGGATAAATCAATCCTATAGGGCAATTTTTATTTAGGTTTCATTTAGGTTTCATGATTTATTATAGAAATAAGGTAGCAAATAGGGAGGTGAAGTTAAAGATGAAATATATCATTGCCGACCCAGATGAGAAAAGTGGTAATGATTTAAAGAAGATATTGGACGGTTATGAAATATTGGATTTTAAGGGAAGCTTCGAAATTCTTGAAATTGCTGAAAAAAGCATTCGAAAAGAGTGTCCTGATATAGCTTTTATTAGAACAGATAAAATTGAATTGAATGCTGTTAAACTTACTAACTTAATTCGAGGGCTAAACCCAATTTCAAGAATAATTTTCACAGGTAGTCAGGTCCAAGATGCGATAGATGCTTTTGAATGTGAAGTAGATGGATTTTTATTGATACCTTTTCACGATGAAAAAGTTAGGAATTTTATGGTTAGAAGTTTTTGAAAAGAGGAAAAGAACGAGTATAACAATAGTTTGTGTCGCCGGCGATAGCGGTGGCGAAATGGAGGGTAAAATGTTAAAAAAATTATGTTTATCTTTGGTATTTTTAATTGTAGCTGGGTTCATTTTTGTACTACCATATAGAGCCTTAGCATTTGATTTGCCAATAAATCAAGTGGTAAACTCAAAAAAAATATGGACAGTTAAATTTACGAAAGAGGTTATTATGGATGATGTTACTAAAAAAGCAATTACAGTAAAGGATAGTAGTAACAATCTTATAAAAGTAACTTTTGAATTTGGAGAAAATAAAAAAACTTTGCGAATTAATCCACCTATAGAAGGGTATACATCAGGTGAAAAGTACACTTTGAATCTTTCACAAGATGTTCATTGTAAGAGCAGAAATTTACCTAAGGCCATAAGTATACCCTTTGCTATAAGTGATGATACAATCCCTAAATTGCCAAATATTAATAATCCAGACTATGCAATTTCAACCTTAGGAACATTTGGGCCAAATGACATTGCAAAAACTACTATAATAAACGGCAATGTATCCATAAATTATGGAAGTGGTTTGGCAACGGATTCAATAACTTTACAAAATTTAAATATTAATGGCACACTTACAGTTGATTTAGGAGCAGGGAATTTAAAATTAAATAATGTAAAAGCAAAAAACGTTACTATATCTAATGTAGGCTCTCATTCAGCAGATGTTGAAGGGAATTCTTTTATTGATCTTCTTAATGTAAATGATAAAAATAACGATGCACATATACTTGTAGGGGAAAATGCCAGTATCGCAAGCACTATTGTACATACAGGAGCCAGCCTCCAGATAGCTGCAGGTGCAACAAATGCGCATCCTTTTGGCAGTGTTATGATATCACCTACAACCACATCCTCAGCAGTTACATTCGCAGGAGGTACATTTAGTAGTGTAACAAATGACAGGCCAGCAAATGTAGAGGTAGCCGCAGGGACAACCTTACAGGGGGTAACTGCAAGTAGTGGCTTAACCATTTCTGGATCTGGTGGGATTGGTGATTTAACAGTGGCTACTCCACAAACAACAGTATATTTACCACCAGCTGCAGCAGGAATCGTGTTCATTGCTCCAGAAGCAATAAACTCAAGAGTAGTTATTCCAGCTGGTGGATCTGTAGGTACATTAAATGCCAATGCACCTGTGGCAGTTACAGGACCAGGAACCATTGGAACTGCAAATTTAGGAGTTAGTGGAACTACACTAGAAAGAAGACCAGCAAATATGGGGGTAGTATCTGGTGTAACAGCAACAGTTGGTGGACAGGTTGTCAATTCTGGTAATGCTACTGAAATAACAGCAGTACCAAAAGATGCAACACCAGCAATACCAGTAGTAACACCACCATATAATGGTGGGGGTGGGGGATATTATCCACCAGTTTTAAGTAGTGCTAAAGCCATCACAGCAACAACGGTGGGAACATTAACAGATGGAAACATCACAGCAGTACCTACTGGAACAAAAGTAAGTGTATTGAAAGCAGGTTTGGCAGTATCTGCAAATGCTACAGTAGGAATACTAACATCAGCAAATGGAATAGCAGTAGTAGATCAAGCAAATACAGATGTAACAGCAGCGATGGTAATTCAAGTAACTGCACAAAATGGAACAAAAGCAACTTACACAATAGCAGTAGCACCAGCGGTAAGTACTGCACCGTCAGCAAATACTATAACAGTAACAAATAATAAGGTGGGAACAGACGATACAATAGTAGTATCAGGGTTAAATGCAGAAGATGTTGTAAAAGTGTATCAGGCATCAACTGGGGGAACAGAGATAGGAACAGCAACAGTGGGGTCAGAAACAACAAGCGCAACAATAACAACAGCACAGCTAGGATTATCAGCAGGAAGTGTATATATAAGTGTAACAAGTATAGGAAAATCTGAAAGTGCAAGAACAGAAAAAGCATATGAGGCAGAAGCATTAGCAGAAATAAATGTAGATGTAAATGACGCAGCTACTTTAATAGCAAAAGCTGCTGATACTACAACTGATACTATTACATTAACAGCAGATATTACATTAACATCTCCATTAATATTAAATGGTAAAACAATTAATTTGAATGGAAAGACATTAACAACAAATTTTAGTATTACATTGATGGGTACAAACGTTATAACGTCACATCTAGATTCTGGATCACAAACATTTCTAAGTACAGGATCTCTAAATTTAACAGGAGCAACTGTATCAGAAACAGCAAATGGTTCGATTATATTTAATACTAATGGTACTGTAACTGGGGGTACATTCACAGGACCAGTTACAATAAGAAACTCAACAGCATTTACTAATACAATATTCAATGGAACATTAACACATGATAGTGCAACTCCAGCAACATTTACTACTTGTACATTTGGTGGTAACGTAACCAATACACAGGGATCACCAACATATGGAAGGATTATAGGTGATATAATAAATACAGCTGGAACAGCGATTTATGAAGGAGACATTGGAGGCACAGTAACAGTAGATGCAGGAAATCCAGAGTTTAAAGGAGAAATAACAGGAAATACTACATTAAATGGCGGAGTAGTGTTCAATGGTGTTAGTACATGGGGAAGATTAATATCAAGCTCTGGTACACCTTCTATAACAGTAACAGGAACAGGATGGGATATTGTAGGTGGGATAACAACAACCAATACACTAACCATCACAGGATCAGGAAGTGTAAGTGCACATTCAAACATCACAGGCCCCATTAATTTTTCAGGAACAAATACAATACGTGGAACATTCGACGAACCAATTACAATAACTGGAGGAATAACTTTAAATAGAATTACAACAGGGGAAGGAGCAGCAATAAATGTAAACACCTCAGAGAATATAACTATTGATGGAACAAGCATAATTGGATCTGGTGGAATGCAATTGTCTCAAAATGCAAATTTAATTGGAACAGGTACTTTACAATTCCAGAGAAGTAAGCTTGACCTTAATGGTAACATCTTGTCTGTAAATGGCGTAAATATAATATCTGAAACAGGTAGAGCAACCATAGATGTAACGAAAGCAGGAGCACAAGTTGTTATAAATGACGGTGCAACCTTCAGCGGATTGCAGGTTATTACAGCAGCAGCTACAAATAAAGATTTATTTTCAGTGGAGGCTAATGCAGGTAACGTAACATTTACTGATGTATTAGTAGGTAATAAGCCAAGTAATAATCATAATATCATTCATATGGATGGTGGAGCTGTAACAGTAACTGACTGTAACTTTACCCAAGGGAATGCAACAGCAGCAGCTATTAATGTAGCTGGTTCAGGTGCTACATTAAGTGGTACAGGAAATAGATTCTCAATACCAGCATCAGGTACTGGTATAGACATAACCGCTATGACTACAGATGCAACTGCATATGCAATTGCAAAGAAATTTGAAGAATCTACATTTATCGGTGCAGCAGCAAAACTTATAGCAGGACCAGAATCTACACATGATCAAAGTGATGCAGTAACTGCTGTAGGTTCCGATTCAGTTCATAATAAAATAACATTTACTATGCCAGAAGGTGCAACAAAAGCATATGCTTTAGGTGTTGCATCAGCAGAAGTAGCAGCAGAAGAAGATAAATTGTTTGTTGGACAGTTTGTAGTAGATGGAACAACAGATAATGGCGCAATTGATAGACATGGATATATAGAAGTATTAGCAGGACCAGGTGGACAAGACGTACCAATAATAGAAGCAGGTGGAAGTGTTATAATAATGTTTGTAGATGCTGATGGAAGATTAGTTACTTCAAAAACAGTCCCTAATAGTTATTAGCAAGCTCACTTCGTTTCGCAAAGACCCCTAGGATGTAAGCGGCCTGGTCTCTAGGATGAATTGCAAAAACAAGAAGAGCATTTTTGGATGAGAAATCATTGAACCTCAGGAGACGTGAACAGAATGTGAACGACTAACCTGGAAGGTTACGAGAATAATGGGACATACGATGCGGAGAGAAGAAAGGTTTGTGGGACTGGACTTCTCTCTTTTTTTTTACGTAAAAGATATGGTAAAATGTAAATAGAAAAACAAATTCTGAAAAACACAGTTCAATCTGTGAAGAATACATGTGAAAGAACCTTTGAAAATGGAAGAGCAATTTCTTTTGAATTTAGTAATGAAAGAGATGGTGATTGAAGCAAATGAGCAATATAAAAACTATTTATCATGGTAGTACTGATATTGTCAAAGTGCCTGTATATGGGCATGGCAAAATAAATAATGATTATGGTATAGGGTTTTATTGTACAGATGATAATAGAGCAGGAAGTCTTTGGTCAGTAAATAGAGGGGAAGATGGATATAATAATAAATATGTGATTTATGATGAGATTTATTTTACTGCCATAGAAAAACAAATCATATCTGCATTTCAAGATGGAAGTAGTCTTCTTCCTAATATAGATATACATTGGATGATTAAATGTTTTATGAAATCAACCCATAGGAAAAAAGTTGAGCAAGGACACCCTCATTGGATAGGCAAGATCGGAGCAGTAGTAATAAGAGATTTATTAGAAAACGTGGAGTATCCGAGGAGTGATAAAGATAAATATTATTATGGAAATAAACTTTATTGGATAGCAAAAAATTATAATTATGTTAGCTATAAATATGATATACCATGTAGTAAATTAATCGATTTAATAACTGTAGAAGATATGTTAAAGCAATATGTAACTATGCATGAAACAGGAGTAGAACATACCGCAGAACATTTATATGAGGTATTCATCATATAACCCCCGATGATTATGAATAAAAGTGGTAACAGAGGGAAGGTGCATTAAATGAAAAAAAGTATACAAATAGGAACATCTGACTTTAAAGAATTAATAGAGGAAAACAATTATTTCGTAGATAAAAGTTTGCTAATAAAAGAGTTCCTAGAAAATGGAGCAAAGATCATTCTAACTCCTAGACCAAGAAGATTTGGGAAAACATTAAATTTAAGTATGCTTAGATATTTCTTTGACATAAGAACCAAAGCAGATACAAAGGAATTATTTAAGGGTTTAAAAATAGAAAATGAAAAAGAAATAATGAAACTCCAAGGGGAATATCCTGTTATTTTTATTACTTTTAAAAATCAAAAGCACTTATCCTATGAAGATTTTAAAGATGGAATTAAAGTATTGCTCTCTAATTTATATAGGGAGCATGATTATTTACTGCATAGTGATAAATTATCAGAAATATATTGACTTCAGCACTTAAAGATAATATATATTTAGAAAAAGCGATGATAACAGGAATCCTTAGAGTGGCAAAGGAAAGTGTTTTTTCAGGCCTTAATAATCTGCAAGTAAATACAATACTTGGATTGAAGTTTAAAGATAAATTTGGATTTACAGAGGAAGAATTAAAAGAATTATTAACGTATTATGATTTGCAAGATAAAAGTGAGAATATAAAGAAATGGTATAATGGCTATGTTTTTGGTGGAAAAACAATATACAATCCATGGTCGGTTTTAAATTATATTGACAATAATGAAATGGGTTTTATGCCTTATTGGATTAATAGTAGTAGCAATGATTTAATAAAGAAGTTGTTACTTAAAGGTGATACAAATATGAAATTAGAACTGGAAGAACTTATAGCGGGAAACTCAATAAGCAAAGCAATTGATGATTTCTTATCTTATACAATAGAAGAAGGCACAGCGAAAGCATTAAAGCAAATAGAAGATAATAAATATGAAACAGAGCTATTAGAAAAGGGGATAAAAAATATAGTAAAACTTGCCATTGTGTTTAAAGGAAAAGAAATTAAGGTTACTGAAGGAAAATAAATAGAAATATTTTTTTGCGATGTTTTTAATTTTTTTTACTGATAATTTTATATGATATTTATTACATCCATTGCTCTAGCATTCATTAAAATTAATACTTTACCTATTTGGATAATGTTTTTAGCATTAGTTTCAGGTGCAGGGTGTTCATTAGCCTTAACTGCTTACAGTGGATTGAGTTTTATTAGCTGATAACGTTGAAGCGTACCTTAATGGAAATCCTGTTAATACTCATTAGACCGTCATGGGAGGTTAAAACTTTCTGCTTCTTAATGACCCCGGACAGCTTTTTCAAAAAGTTGATATTGAGGAGATAATAGAATTTACAGAACTAAGCAGAAGTGATATATTGAGTAATAAGAATGAATATGAAAGTATCTATATTCTTTATGCTGAAAAAAGTAATTAGAAATGAGGATATGAGATGGCAATATATTTAAATACCAATAAGCCTTTAGAAAATTATAAAAATTTATATAGAAGCAAATACTTTGTGGATAAATCTTTACTTATTGAGAAGCTAAGTGAAGTCATAGAAACTTCTGATAAGTATATATGTGTAACACGACCAAGAAGATTTGGTAAATCCAGTGTTGCTGATATGGTAGGAGCATATTATTCTAAGGCAGTAGATTCGAAAGAAATTTTTGATACTCTTAATATAGGTAAGACAGCTAATTATGAGGAACATTTAAATAAATATAATGTAATAAGTATATCATTTAATAAGTTGTCAGATAGAGGAAATGCTTACACTGACTATATAGGAATGATAAAAACCTCAATTATAAATGATATTGTAGAACAGTATCCAGAAATTAGTCCAGAAAAGTATTTTACAATAAGTGATATGATAAACGATACAAATGATAAATTTATTTTTATATTTGATGAATGGGATTATATTTTCACTAACAATCTTTTTGAAGAAAATCAGAATGATTTTTTAGAATTTTTAAGAAATCTTTTAAAGGATCAGCCTTATGTATCTTTAGCATATATGACAGGAGTTCTTCCTATAAAGAAATATTCTAGTGGTTCAGCACTTAATATGTTTGATGAGTTTACATTTTTAAAAGATAGAACCTTTGATGAATATTTTGGATTCACAGAAGATGAAGTTATAAAACTTTGTGATAAAAATAAAAATATTAGTTTTAAAGAATTAGAAAATTGGTATAATGGTTATTTAACAGCAAAAGGAATTAAAGTATATAATCCAAGATCAGTAGTAAAAGCACTTCAAAATAACTATTGTGAAAGTTATTGGACCAATACTGGGTCTATGGATGAAGTAGCAGAGTATCTTAAATATAATACTTTGGAAATTAGAGATGATGTTATAGAAATGGTATCTGGTGGAGAAATAGATATTATAATAGATGAAGAGTTTAGAGCAGGACAAGAAAAGCCAAGAATAAAAGAAGAAATATATTCAGCTATGATAGTACTTGGATTTCTATCATATAGTGATGGATATTTAAGGATACCGAATAAAGAACTTATGAAGGAGTTTGAAAAAGCTTTAAGAGATAAAGCTTTTGGATATGTTTCAGAGATAATAGAAAATTCGAAGATAATGTTAAAAGCAACAGTTAAAGGTGATACAAAAACTGTTGAATCAATACTTCATGGTATTCATAACTCTGAAATACCAATACTTCAATATAATGATGAGAACAGTCTTTCATGTGTTTTAACTTTAGCATATCTTTCAGCTAGAGATACTTACAGAGTAGAGCGTGAGGAGAAAACAGGGAAGGGTTATGCAGACTTTACTTTTCATCCGAGAAGAAAAAATGATGTCCCTTTCATAGTTGAACTCAAAAAGGATGAATTACCAGAAGTAGCAATAAATCAAGTTAGAGAAAAAGAATATGTAGAGAAGCTTAAAGGAGAAAATGAAGATAAAAAAGTATTAGCAGTAGCAATATGCTATGATTCAAAGAGCAAAGAACATAGATGTAAAATTGAAGAAATTTAGTATGTCCACGCTATAGGTAGGATATAGTTCACCACAGGTATTCTTCCGTTTTCAGTAGCTGAATTTTTAGTGCTTTTTCTTCTAATTGTTTTGATACTGTTTTTAATAATGCTTATTGTCAAATTTAGAAGAGGTGGATTTCTTGGGCAACTATTAAATATTACAGTTTATCTATCAGTATTATACGTTCTATTCAATAATTATTTAAAGTCTAATGGTGAGAAAGAAGGAGTAGAAAGCTACGGGAAAATGGTTGATTTATTACTTGCTGAATACAGAAAATAATAGCAAGCTCAGACAGCAAGCCTTGCAAGGGGGACTGTCACCACTAAAAAATTGTAAGTATAATTAGATGAGATATAGAATTGCTCATTAGGCTAATAACAAACTAATGATTTGATGTTAGAATGGTAAAATTGTATACTAATTTAGAGTATTAATTCATAGGAGGAATTCATGAGTTGGAGTAAAATGAAGCAAAGTCTAGAGAGTTTTCTTTGCCCTGCATTATATGGCAGGGTAGAATATGGTGCAACCAGCTACAGATATTTATCTGATAAAGCGGGTCAATGTTATATAAAAGTAGATAAAAAGAACATATTCAATATGGGCGATACAAGCACCTTAATCAAGTGGTATCAAACAGAGCAGGAAATAAAAAATGATCCGGATATTCAAATTTCTATTAATAATGATGAAATTGAAACGATAAGAAAGGACAGCAAAGGGACAGTCCCAGAGGATCGGCTAAAAATAATTGCAAGAAATAGAAAAATATCAGAATATGCAAAGGAAGTACTATCTGCACAGTCAGCATTATGTAAATCAAATTTTAATGTTGTAGTGAATAGATTTTTAACTATTTCTATAGAGGAAAGTTTAGAGAGTAATGATATCTTATTAAATGTTTTGGCATTAGTGGACAGACGAGTGGGAAAAAAGCGACTTTTAAAGATGGCTGAGAAAATGAGGTTGAAGCACCCAATTGTACAGTATTTTTATGAACTGCGGCTTAGTGTTTGATATGTGGAACTGATTTGAGCATGAAAACTGATTTATAATCTATGTTCAATAAAAGGCAGGATAAATTTAGTTTATAAACTTTTTATAGAGCTAGGGTCATTGTCGCCCTAGCTCTTAAGTTTGCCTGTCCAATCTATCCACGAAATTTTGAAGTCATAAGTAGTTCGTCCCTGCACTGAAGTCTTGTGTAAATGTGTCTGGAGATGAAACATGTCTTGGTTCACCTTATGAATTCATTTCAGAATTTCTATGGGAAATAAGAGATTATAAATTTTCATGCGACTGCCTTGCAAAATACACTAAAAACTATTTTAAAAATTGTATTAGTATGCTATAATTTAGGAAAATAAATTGAAAAGAGGAGAATAAATATTAGTTTTAATAAAAAATGTTATAATTAAATAATAATTGCAAAAATTTTCAGAATATTCGGCACTGAGAATAATGTGCCATCAAAAAAATTATTTGTTAAAAAAGTTTATTTATTAAAAAAATTAAAATTAACAGTGTTATATTAGAAATTAAAAATTAGTTTTTAAAGTTACAAAACTGGACAAGTGTTAATAAAAGTAAAGAAATGTCATGTATTAACTTTAAAAATGGAATTGTTCTTTATTAAAAGTAGATGGTAATGAACATTGTTAATTAAAAATGCAGTGGGATAATAACATCTCACTGTATTTTGGTTAAAGCTAAGATTTTGGTAATTATAAAAATATTATTTTTTAGGAGGTTATTTTATGGGATTATTTGATTTTATAACAAACGAGTTTATAGAGGTAATAGAGTGGACAGATCAATCTTCAGATACCATAGTGTATAGATTTCCTGTTGCTGATAACGAAATAAAAATGGGTGCACAGCTTACAGTTAGAGAATCTCAGGCAGCTATCTTTGTAAACGAAGGGAAAGTTGCGGATGTTTTTACAGCTGGAAGATATGAGCTTTCAACGCAAAATATGCCTATTTTGACCACACTTAAATCTTGGAAGTATGGGTTTAATTCTCCTTTTAAGGCAGAAGTGTATTTTGTAAACACAAAACAATTTATAGATCAAAAATGGGGAACTGCCAATCCTATTATGCTTAGAGATGCTGAATTTGGGATGTTAAGACTTAGAGCTTTTGGAAATTATGCTTATAGAGTAATTGAACCAGTTAAATTTATGAAAGAAATTTTTGGAACCAGTGAAGTTTTTGATGTGGAAAGTATAGATGGTCAATTAAAAAGAATTATAATCTCTGGTTTTACAGATTTATTAGGAGAAGCTAAAATTCCAGCACTAGACCTTGCATCTGCATATGATGAGATAAGCGAACAAGCAAAACAGAAACTTCAACCTAAGTTTGATGCTTATGGGCTTCAAATCACTTCACTTTTAGTTGAAAATATCTCTTTACCAGAAGAAGTGGAAAAAATGCTTGATAAAAGAACTTCTATGGGGATTGTTGGAAACATGAATCAATATGCTCAGTTTCAAGCTGCTGAAGCAATAAAAGATGCAGCTCAAAATCCAGGAGGATTGGCTGGAGCTGGAGTAGGATTAGGTGCAGGAGCAGTTTTTGGCAATATGATGGGACAAAATTTATTTACACAAAATCAACAACCACAAAATGCTAACCAGGGAAACATGAATGTTTGTCCAAGCTGTGGAGTTCAAGTTCCAGCAGGCAATAAATTTTGCCCAACTTGTGGTAAGCCTATGGCTAAAGCCAAGGGTAGTTGTGTAAAATGTGGTGTTCAAATAGATGAAGGAACAAAATTTTGTCCTGAATGTGGATCACCTCAAAATGTAGAAAAGCACTGCACAAATTGTGGAGCCAAAATAGAAGGAGACGTAAAATTCTGTCCTGAGTGCGGAACAAAGCTTTAATAAGCTCTGTTCTTCAAAATATATATTTCTTAATAATTAGGAGGCTTATGGATTATGAGTGAAGGAAAAGAAGAGAATATAAAAAGAGAGGCATCAGATAAGTTTCCTTGCCCTAGCTGTGGTGGTACTATGGAATTTGACGTGAAAAACCAAAAATTAACATGCCCATATTGTTCTTATAAAGTAGAAATAGAAGATAAGGACTTTAAAGTAATGGAGCATGATTTAGAATCTGCAGAAGAAAGTATGCCTAAAGATTGGGGAGAGGAAAAAAGAGTAATTCATTGTGAAAGCTGTGGTGCAGAGACGGTGCTTGGACAAAATAATACCGCACAATTTTGTGCATTTTGTGGTTCATCGCATATTGTAAAGGATGATAAAAATGCAGGGATTGTTCCTGAAACTCTGGTTCCATTTAAGATAGCTAAAAAGAACGCAGAAGAAAACTTTGTCCAGTGGATAAAGGGAAGGTTTTTTGCTCCTAATGCGTTAAAAAAGAGTTATGTAAATCAAAGACTTTCTGGAGTATATATTCCCTTTTGGACTTATGACACAAACACATATTCAACTTATATTGGTGAAGGTGGAACCTATTATTATGAAACAGAGCTTCAGTGGGTAGAAGAAGACGGTGAAAGGAAGCAAGTAGAAAAGCAAGTTCGTAAAGTAGATTGGTGGTCAACAAGCGGTATATATGGTAAGTTCTTTGATGATGTTTTGGTAAATGCATCAAAACAGGTAGACGAAGGTATTATAAAAGGGTTAGAGCCATTTAATTTAAATGAATTAGTTAAGTACAAGCCTGAATTTTTATCAGGTTTTCTTGCAGAAAGATATAGTATCGCAGTAAAGGATGCTTGGAATAGCGCAAAAGTGATAATTGATAAAAATATAAACTCAGGAGTAATTGAAAAAATTAATGCCGATGAAGTTAGAGGCTTAAATATTAATACTATGTATAATGATATTAAATTTAAACATATTCTCCTTCCTGTTTGGATTTCAGCATATAGCTATAAGGGAAAAATATATAAATACATGATTAATGGTCAGACAGGAAAGGTTGATGGAGAAGCTCCTATAAGTCCTTGGAAAGTTACAGCTGCTATTATAGCTTTTATTATTGTTGTTGGTATTTTATATATTAAATTTAAAAAGTAATTTGTAACATAAAAGTTGAACCGTGATAGATAAAGCGAAGAAAAAAATTTTACATTAATTTTAAATTTCTGGCTTTATAAAAAAGGGCCAGACTGAAATTTCAGTTTGGTCTTATAATTTGTATAAATTTGATGGTTATTAAGAATATAATAATAACATTTTAGGAGGAAAAATTATGAATAAGGAAAAATCTTTTAGTGAAGTTGAAGAAAGTAGTAAGGTTTGTGCAAACTGTGAAGAAGAAAGCTGCGATGGATGTGTATGCGAAAATTGTGAAGAGGAAAGTTGTGACGAATGTGAATGTAAAAATTGTGAAGAAGAAAGTTGCGATGACTGCGAATATTATGAAGCAAGCGGTGTTTGTGCAAACTGCGAAGAGGAAAGCTGTGATGACTGTGAATGCAAAGATTGTGAAGAAGAAAGTTGTGACGGATGTGAGCATTATGAAGAAGATGAAGATAGTGAAGAAGATGATTCTGAAGACGGAAAAAAGAGAAAATCTTTATCTGATGTTTTAGATTCTGAAGATTCAGAGGCAAGTAATAGTGATGGCTTTTTCAGTATTCTCTCAAATAAGATTGAAGAAGAAAGTGAAGAAAATAATCCACTACAAAATAACATTGGGAAAAAATTTAAAAAATAATGTTTAGGAGGATTTTAATGAAATTAAGTAATAAAAAACGGTTAACCTTAATTTCTATGATTATAACTTTCTTAATATTGCTTGTAGGATGTAGTGGTAATGCTCAAAAAACAAAGTCTGACACATCAACTTCAAGCGGTAATAAAAATGGTACCTTTACCATGATGGTCTATATGGTAGGTTCGGACTTAGAAAGTGAAAATGGTTTTGGTACTACCAATTTGAAAGAAATGATGAAAGTTGGCTCTAATGATAAGTTTAATATAATTGTACAAACAGGTGGAGCATCAAAGTGGCATACTAGTGGTATAAGTGCTTCAACTAATCAAAGATGGCTGGTAAAAAAAGATAAGCTAGAAAAAATTCAAGATGTAGGTAAGGCAGATATGGGAAAGCCTGACACATTATCAGATTTTGTATCTTGGGGAATGAAAAGCTACCCTGCAGACAAATATGGGTTAGTACTCTGGAATCACGGCGGAGGATCTATTGATGGTTATGGATATGATGAACTAACAGGTAATATGCTTTCCCTTTCAGATATAAATTCTGCACTAAATAAATCAGTAAAGGCAAATAACAAGTCTTTTGAATTAATCGGATTTGATGCATGCTTGATGGCAACTTTAGAAACAGGAAATATCCTGCAGCCGTATAGCAAGTATATGGTGGCATCAGAAGAGCTTGAGCCAGGTCATGGATGGAATTATACTGCAATAACAAAAGCAATAGCAGATAATCCAGGAATTTCAGGTGATGCTTTAGGAAAAGTTATTGCTGATAGTTTTAAAGCTCGAGCCACTGAACAGGAAACTGTTGATGAAATTACATTGTCAGTAATGCGTCTGGATAAAATTCCAGATGTTGTTAAGTCTCTTGAAGGATTGTCAGATAATATAAAAACAAATATTCCAGACAATAATAAATTCAATACTATTGCTAAAGCTAGAGGAAGAGCGGAAGGCTTTGGACAAAGTTCGGATGGCAGTTCTGATATGATAGATCTTGCTGATTTGGCAAATAAGATTAGTTCTAGTTCTGATTATAAACAAAAAGGTAGTGACTTAGTTAATGCTATTAAAAATGCTGTAATATATAAAGTAGCAGGAAATGACAAAGCAGAGGCTAGTGGTATATCTATATATTTCCCTAACAATGGTAAGGCACAGGAAATAACTGAAAGCTTAAAACAATACTCAAAAACAGGTTTTTCAGCTAAATATGGACAGCTTATTACTGACTATATTAGCAAAAGAACAGGTAAAAAAATTGATGTTAAGTTTGAAGATAAGGTGCCAACAGCTAATAATGGTAAATATGAGATTACTCCAGACAATTTAGATGCAGAAAAAATTGATAAAATATATTCTGTACTTGCTATAAAATCACCTAATAATAGCGATGAAACAGTAATCATAGGTATGGATAGTAATGTAAATATTGATAAGAAATCAGGTAAAATTAGTAACAATTTTTCTGGACAATGGGTAACATTAAATGGTAATTTTGTTTCTATGTATTTGATGGATGAGCAAGGAGATTCATCTAGATATACTATCCCAGCAAAATTAAATGGTACAAAGGTAGACATATTGGTAGATGTTGACTATAAGAAAGGTAGTTATAAATTTATAGGAGCTTGGAAAGGAATAAATCCTAAAACAGGCATGGCAGATAAGAATATTATCAAACTTAAAGAAGGAGATAAAATACTGCCAATCTATAAATATTATAGCAAGAGCACTGGAAAATCTGGATACTTTGAAGGTAAAGAATTTAGTTTCACAAGCAATCCTAAATTGGCACTTAGTAAGCTTCCAAAAGGAAACTATTTATATGGCTTTTATATGATCGATATTTATCAAAATGAAAATCTTTCAAAGTTTAGAGATGTAGTGATTAAGTAAAAAACCATAATAAAGTCCACATCTAAATAATAGGCGTGGACTTTATCGCTTTAATTAAAAAATATTATATGTTTGTTTAAAGACTGTAGAAGGAGGATTTGTGGTGGAAAAATTTTCGTTATTTGATAAGCTTAAGTATAAATTTGATGATTTAATGTCAAAGGGAACTATTTCTCTAATTAGTTGGCTTGGAGTAATTTCTTTCACTCTGATTTTACTAATGTCATTTTTTGTTTGGATAACTAAAGCTGCACCAGACAATAGTTTTGGGGGTATTTTGTGGCTGAGTTTTATGAGGGCAATAGACAGCGGTACATTAGCTGGAGATAATGGTACATTCTTATTTATGCTATTTATGCTTATTGTTACTTTAGGCGGTATTTTTATTGTCAGTATATTTATAGGTATTATAACTTCTGGTATTCAAAATAAAGTAGAAGATTTAAGAAGGGGTAAATCTGTGGTTGTTGAAAAAGATCATATTGTAATATTAGGATGGTCTGAAACTATATTTACTCTTATAGAAGAATTTATAGAAGCCAATAAGAATCAAAAAAAATCATGTATAGTAATCATGGCTTCAAAAGATAAAGTAGAAATGGAAGAAGCCATAAGAGAAAGAATAAATATGAAAGGTAAAACGAAAATTGTATGTAGGCAAGGCTCGCCTATAGATGTAACAGATTTAAATATGGTTAATATTAATGACTCAAAAGTAATAGTTATTAACGATGATGTGGATTCAAATACTATTAAAATCATACTTGCTATCACTGCTAGAGATAACAAGAGTAATTCGCCTTATAATATAATTGCAACTATAAAAGATCCTGAAAATTTGCATGTAGCACAAATAGCAGGAAAGGGACAAGTAGAAATTATACTTGCAGATAGTCTCATTTCTAGAATTATTGCTCAAACGTGTAGACAGCCTGGTTTATCTACAATTTACACAGAACTTCTAGATTTTGATAGGGATGAGATATATTTTAAAGAAGAGAGCTCTTTAGAAGGAAAGACTTTTGGTGCTGCTTTGAATATGTATGAAGACTCAGCTGTAATTGGGGTGAGGCATAATAATCAGGTTATATTAAAGCCATCTATGGATTTTATTTTTGGAAAAGGCGATGAAATAATAGCTATTTCAAAAGATGATGATACAATAAAGCTTTCAGGTGTTATGGAACATAACATAAATCAAAAAGCCATTGTAAAATTAAAACAAAGTTTAAATGCTATAGAAAATAATTTGATTCTTGGCTGGAATGAACATGGTAAAGATATTATATTAGAAATTGATAATTATGAAAGAAAAGGATCTTCTATTACTGTTGCAGGTGATTTCGATGGTAAAAAAGAAGAACTCCAAAAATATTTTGAGGAAAATCTAAAAAACATATCAGTTCAATTTGTGAATACTGATATTAATAATAGAAAAGCATTAGAAAAGCTTGTATCCAATAATTATAAGCATATTATAATATTATGCTATAGAGATAAAATGGATATACAAGCAGCAGATGCAGTTACCTTAATAACTTTGCTCCATTTAAGAGATATTGCAGAAAATACAGGAAATAAATTTTCAATAGTAAGTGAGATGCTTGATGTAAGAAACAGAAATTTAGCAGAAATTGAAAAGGCAAATGATTTTATAATTAGTGATAAATTGATAAGTCTTATGACTTCACAAATAGCGGAGAACAAATTACTGAATAGAGTATTTGAAGATTTATTTGACGCAGAAGGATCTGAACTTTATATAAAAAGCATAACTGATTATGTAACACCTGGAGCAGAAGTTAATTTTTATACTTTAATAGAAGCAGCAAAACTAAAAAATGAATTAGCAATTGGATATAAAATAGCAAGCCAAATAGAAGATAGCAAAAACAATTATGGTATATATATTAATCCTATAAAATCAAAAAATATTTCATTAACAAAAGAGGACAACATTATTGTACTTGCTGAAGATTAATGTTTACACCTATAGTATTAAATGTTGATTATATAGGAATAAAAATGATATAATTGGGTTCGACCATGAAACTATCCTTTTGGATAGTTTTGTGTTGTAAGTGAGTTAAATTATACCCAAAGATGGGGTCATTATTTTTTTGTATAAAAAACTCTGGAGAACTTGATACATAAAGTGATTCTTAGATTCAGGTGGAGTTTGCTTGTGAGGAATTCGATCGTAACCTGAGTCTTAGAAGAACTTATCCAGGCGCGTAACAGTGCTTATACCTCACTTTGAAGAAGATGTGGGTGTTAGCAATGGTAGCGATCGGATAAAGAGAAAATCTAAAAAATAGTGTAAAAAATTTTACACTAGCGGATTAATTAGAGGAGGACACGTTATGAAAATTTCAAAGAAAGATGCGTTAACATGGTTTGAATTTTTTTCAATATTGCCAGAAGATGAGGAAGTTATGACAAAACAACAGGAAATCATTTATGCTACCTTTGCACAAATAGAGGCAGCTATCGATGATAGAAACGATAAATTGATGTCGGAAATTAAAGGTTTGAAAACTTTAGAGAATAGAACTTTTTTTGTGGGAAATGAAAGCAAATTTTCTGAAGGATGTCGTTCTTGTTTGTTGGGAACTGGTTTGAGTGCAATCAGGAAAACGAATAAGTGTAATATAGAGTGTAAGTTCTGTTATAATTATGGAGAATTAGGAAATATTCCTCCAATTGGAGAAGGTATGTGGGAAATTGGAGACACAAAATTTTATGAGAAGGATATTGATTTACTTCTTTCCATTCACAAGAAACCTACGGGTATTTCTTACGTTTATTTAGAGCCATTTATGGAAATTGAAAAATACTATTCAATTATAAAGAAATTTAGAGATGCCAAAATTCATCAACATCTATACACAAATGGCATTTTAGCTACAGAAGAGACATTGAAAGCATTAGCTGAAGCTGGTCTTGACGAGATACGTTTCAACCTAGGTGCTTCTAATTGTTCGGATAAGGTTATTGAAAATATTGGAATAGCGAAAAAGTATATTAAAAATGTAGGTATTGAAACTCCCATGACTCCTGAGTTTTTTGAAACATTTTTTAAGAAAAAGCAAGCAATCTTAGATACAAAACTTGATTTTATAAATTGTGCAGAATTACATTTAAATGATAACAACATAGACAATTATTATGGAGAAAACATGTATATTGCAAGACAAGGATATGTATCTCCAATTTGGAGCAGGGAATTAACTCTGAAATTCATGAAAATAGCTGATGAAGAAAACTGGGATTTAGCAGTTCATGATTGTTCAAATCATACAAAATTTGCCAGAGATTTAAATTTAAGCAGCAAAGAAGGTAAGTGGTTCGGATCAAGTAGTTATGGCTGTGAGTTTTCTAAGACACCATACGAAGCATTTTTACCAATACTACGTGATGACAATTTCAAATTTTTAAGTGAAGAAGAATTACCTCACGGCTATAAACCAGGAGAGCTAATTTTTTAGAGAGTGAATAATTAAAAGTATATAATTAAAAGTATATAATTAGAATATTATCCTATAAAATAAGAGGCTGTTTCATTAAGAAATTTACGTACAACATATTGGTTTGAAGATTAATAACAAACTCAGTATATTGTAGTGTTTATTCTTAGTGTGACAGCCCCTTATTTTTTCATTGAAGATAACTTGTTGAGAAAATGTATAATCCATACTAGAGGAAAACGACCATCCTTTAGTATGGATTACATTGAATTACATCACAAAAAGACACCTGTCCAATGACAAATGTCTTCATATTGACATAACAAAATAAAAGTGATAAACTAAGTTACATATCACTATTATATAAAACAGTATAATACTCTAATTATATTATACACTACTGTAATAATGATGTCAACAGTGTTTGGAAAAATCTTATTTAGTTATTTGTCAAAAGGAGGACATATATCATGAACAGGAATAGTGTTGAATGGAAGCTTGAAAATGAATGGCTGCAGGAGGTGCTTAAAGAAGCTCGAAAACAGTTTAATGAAAAAAAAGATTTGAAAAAAAGATTTGAAAAGGATGCCATTGAAACACAAAGGGAACTGTGGCAGGATATAGGTTCTGTTTCCGCAAGCAATGGACTGGAACAGATTGTAGACTTTATGCAATCTATCAATACAATGAAAATAGAGAAGAGAAGTCATGAGTTTACAAGAAAACTTGAGGAAAAATATGAGAGAATACTTTTAGCACCCTATTTTGGAAGAATTGATTTTCTTGAAAAGGGAGATAAGAAAGCTGAAAAGTGTTACATTGGAATCTCAAATCTTATTAATGATAATTACGATATTTTCATATATGACTGGCGTGCACCAGTTTCCAGTATGTTTTATGATTACGAAATTGGAGAGTCTAGCTACCAATGTCCTGAAGGAATTGTAGATGGGAAGCTTACACTGAAAAGACAGTATAAAATTAACAATGATAAAATTGAGTATATGTTGGACAGCAATCTTAAGATAGACGATGAAGTTCTGCAGAATATTTTAAGTAAAAGCACTGATAGTAAGATGAAGACAATAATAACAACTATTCAAAGAGAACAGAATAAAGTAATTCGCAATGAGGAGTACAAAAATCTGATTGTCCAAGGTCCTGCTGGAAGCGGGAAGACATCTGTTGCTCTTCATAGAATTGCCTATCTCTTATATAAACATCGGGATAAAATAAAGCCTCAAAATATAGTGATATTCTCTCCAAATGATATTTTTAATGATTATATTTCTAGCGTATTGCCACAGCTTGGAGAAGATAATATGTACCAGACTACATTTAAGGAATATATGCATATGGCCTTAGGCAGTGAACTTATAAAGGAAAACTATTGCGAGATGATGGAGTATATCCTCGTCTCTAAGAAGCAAGATTCTTACGAAAAAGAATCAGCAATATAAAATTTAAGTCTTCAATGGAATTTATAGATATATTAAAAGCATATGTATCCTATCTAGAAAAGAAAGATAGAAATTTTACAGATATTATTTTCAGAGGCCAGTTGATAATTTCCTCTAGAGATATACAGGAATTATTTTTTAACGATTATTCACAGCTTCCACTGAAAAGAAAGCTTCAAAAGATAAAAGGAAGAATTTTGTACCTTGTAGAGCCTTATGAAAAACAACGGGTAGAAGAAGTTGCGAGTAAACTTAAGGATTCAGATTCTTATATGGATAAAGTGGAAATTTTGGAGCGAAGTGTAAATGTTGTAAAGGATGAAATGAAGAATATATATTATGAAATAAATAAGATGACAGAGTTTGATTTGGTGGATATTTATAAAAAGATTTTTGAAAATCTAGAGTTTTTCTTGGAAAAATTTAATACTAAATATGATGTGAAAAATATTGATGAAATAAGAAGTTATACTCTAGAAAACCTAAATGCTCGAATACTTAATTATGAGGATCAGTCACCTCTTCTATATCTAAAAGGTGCTCTTGGAGAACTTCTCAAAACCTCAGAAATCAAATATGTTATTATTGATGAAGCACAGGACTATACACCGCTGCAGTATGAGATTTTTTATCAGCTTTTTCAGCATGCAAATATGACCATACTGGGCGACTTACATCAATCGATTAATCCATTTATGAATGTAGGAGATTATAGTAATATATCAGGTATATTTCCAAAAGATAATACCTGCATAATAAATTTAACAAAGAGTTACAGATCCACAATGGAAATTACCAAGTTTTCAAGAAGGCTGCTTAATAAGGAGATTACAGATGAATGCGTAGAAAGAAGTGGAGAGGAACCTTTAGTTCTTGGATTTCAAAATGAAGAGGCTATAAAAGATAGGCTTTTGGATGATATTAAAATATATAAAGAAAAAGGATGCAAATCAATTGGTATTATAACAAGGACTGTAGGAGAAGCACAGGAGGTATACGGTTTCTTAAAAGACAAGGTTTCTGTTAAAGCCATATTGAAGGATGATGACGAATTTGTAAGTGATACTTTGGTTATTCCGGCCTATCTTGCTAAAGGATTAGAATTTGATGCGGTACTTATATATAACGCAGGTGATGAAAATTACGGTTGTGAGGAAGAAAGGCTATTGCTCTATACTGCTTGTACCAGAGCACTTCATGTTTTATGTATATACTATTCAGGCAAGGTTACACAATTGCTGAGAGGAAGTTCTGCCAAGATTATATGATGTTCTAAATATAGGAGGACATTTACTAATCGTAGATTTTAATAAAGATGAAGAAATAGTTTCAGATATGGTTCATAATGGATTTAATCAAGTAAATCTAACTGACATTATAACTAAAATTGGGTACAGGGATATTCAATCCAAAACTTTTTATACTGGAAGTAAAATATTCATGAATCATGATGCATCTTTATTTATACTTGATTCTCAAAAATAAAATATGTCTTAAAATATTTGAAAAACAAACGAGGAAATTACAAACCTCCTTAATTAAAAGAGGGACATCCTTGCATAAAATCAGTAATTTCGTAATCGTCAAAGATTTGATATATGGAAAAATAGGCCACAACTTGATACAATAAACCCAGTAGCTAGTTAAAAGTAACTTTCTACTGGGTTTTATAATTAAATAGTTTTTTGGTAGTTCTTTATATTTTCAAAGATATTTTCGATTCTTTAGGTGATTTTTTTTGAACAAGGCATTACTTTTAGTTTCAGTATTTGAAAAACAAATTTTTAATGACCCCTAGGTGTCATTGTGAAGCCTTGACTGAACTTGCTAAAAAATAAATTGTGTTAAAATATAGATGGTATAGGAGAAATTATGTATAAGATGATTAAGATTTTGGTGGTTGAAGATGAAAGTGACATTAATGGATTGATTTGCAGCATATTTGAGAATAAAGGGTATAAGGTCAGAGCTGCTTTTTCAGGAACAGAAGCTTTAATGTGTGTAGAAAATGAAAATTTGGATATGATTTTACTAGATTTAATGATTCCGCGCATTAGTGGAAAACTTAAAGATGGACGATATAAAGATAATTAGCCAAGGGAGGAAACCACAAATGAAACGAATATTGATTATTGAAGATGATTTGTCCTTAGCGAACGGCATTGCGCTTGCCTTAAAGGACAGTGAATTTACCTTTGTACAGGCGCAGAATCTACATTCTGCATGGCAAGAGACTGAAAATGTGGTCTTTAACCTTATCATTTTAGACATCAATCTACCAGATGGAAATGGACTGGATTTTTTGAAAGAGTTACGTAGGCACTCTGCTGTTCCGGTGATAATTCTTACCGCCAATGATTTGGAAACAGATGTGGTCACAGGCCTTGAACTGGGAGCGGACGATTATATAACCAAGCCCTTCAGCCTGATGATCCTGAGGGCAAGAGTGGGTGCAAGGCTTCGAAGTGCTGCACCTGGTATTGAGGATACAATATTGATTAATGGCTTTCAATTCTCCTTTGCAAGAATGGAGTTTTTTAAAAACGGTATTTCCATTGAATTGAGCAAAACTGAACAAAAGCTGCTCCGTATTTTGCTTGAAAATAGGGGGCATACCCTGACAAGAGCGCAATTGGTGGATGCCATATGGACGGACGGTGCCGTATATGTAGACGAAAATGCCCTCTCAGTTACAGTTAAGCGTTTGCGTGATAAATTAGAAGATACCCCTTCTTCACCTGTATATATTAAAACAGTGTATGGCATTGGCTATACTTGGGCGGTGGTGTGATGGACAAGCAATTTTTAATAATTGGAATTATCTTAGTAATTTCAATAGCTGTTGTAATTTCCATCATCCTTCTATATCGTAAAAGAATGCAGCAAATTATGGATTCTTTGAGCGCTATGTTAGATAGTGCTATAGATGGCGATTTTATGGAGAATACTTTTGACGAATCTGTTCTGTCCGCTGTAGAAGCGAGAATGGCTCGCTTTTTATCCTCTTGTGTTGTGTCTTCTAAAAATTTGGCTGCAGAAAAGGAAAGTATCCAGCGTCTAATCTCAGACATCTCTCATCAAACTAAAACGCCTGTTGCGAACATTCTGCTTTACTCACAGATTCTTTCAGAGCATAAACTGACGGGGGACAGTGCTGTATGTGTAAAAGAACTGTCTGATCAGGCTGAAAAATTGGAGTTTTTAATGGTGGCTCTTGTGAAAGCTTCCCGTCTAGAAAGCGGGATTATTGCTATCAATACGAAAAGAAAGGCTATGAGAGAGTTGATTAATGCTGTTATTACCCAAATCCGGCCGAAAGCAGAAGAAAAAGAGATTACCATTGATACTGAATTGGCAGATGGCTTAGCCTATTACGATCCTAAGTGGACAGTTGAAGCTGTGTATAATGTCATTGATAATGCAGTGAAATATTCCCCTAGACAAAGCAGCATCAAAATTTGTGCCATATCTTATGATTTGTTTTTCCGAATTGATGTCACAGATCAAGGCATTGGCATAGGGGAGGAGGAACAGGAAAAAATATTCACCCGTTTTTACCGTTCCGCCAAGGTCAGTGGATATGAGGGAGTGGGGCTTGGTTTATTTCTGGCACGGGAAATTATCTCTAGCGGAGGAGGGTATATAAAGGTTTCTAAAGCAAAGGAACAAGGTTCCACCTTTTCAATTTTCTTACCCACCGAGAAAAGGTAAACAGAGTTCTTGGTATCAGATGGAGTTTGTCTGCGACCACTGGGCAATGCTTGCCTGTTAAATGCCATTTAGGCATTTAACCTCCACCTGATGCTCAGAAATCGGATAAATCTTTCAAAACTGATAGATTTCAGAAAGAATGTGGAAAGAATGTTTTGGTATTCTGTTTGCATAACAAAAGAATTTGATACAGATTTTTGGGAGGATACTATGATGACCATATTAAAAACAACAAACTTAAAAAAATATTACGGCAGCGGTGAAATGGCTGTCCATGCACTGGATGGTGTGAGCCTTTCAGTAGAAAACGGGGAATTTGTTCCAGTAATCGGCACATCGGGCAGTGGAAAATCCACGCTACTTCACATGTTAGGCGGCCTTGATTGTCCAACTAGCGGAACTGTGATGGTAGATGGTAAGGAAATTTTTAAGCTAAAAGAAGAAGAACTGACAATTTTCCGTCGCCGCAAAATTGGTTTTGTATTTCAGAGTTTTAACCTTGTGCCTATGCTGAATGTCTATGAAAACATTGTTCTGCCTATAGAGTTAGATGGTAATAATCCGGACAAAAGCTATGTAAAGCAGATTATCCAGACGCTAGGACTTGAAAGCAAAGTGCAAAACCTTCCAAATCAACTTTCTGGTGGACAGCAGCAAAGAGTTGCCATCGCCAGGGCATTAGCAACAAAACCAGCTATTGTATTGGCCGATGAGCCTACTGGTAATTTGGATAGCAAGACAAGTCAGGATGTGATAGGGCTTTTAAAAGTGACAGGGAAAAAATTCAATCAGACCATTGTTATGATTACTCATAATGAGGAACTGGCACAACTTGCAGACCGTATTATCCGTATTGAGGATGGAAAAATATTAGGCGGTGATGCAATATGATTCGAGTGAGAAATAGAAAGATAATCCGCAAATTGGCAGTTAAGAACTTTCATGCTGCCAAAATACGCAATATCATTGCTGTATTTGCAATTGCACTGACCGCACTTTTATTTACTAGTTTATTTACAATGGGATCTGGTATGATGAAAAGTATGCAGTTCGCTGATATGATTATGTCTGGAGGCGATGGACAAGCTGACGTAAATTATATGACAGAATCAGAGTATCGTACTATAAGCAGCCATTCTCTGATAAAGGAAATAGCCTATTGTCGCAAACTTGCCGACAGCGTGGATAATGCCCCCCTTATGAAGTGGCATACAGAGTTTTGGTATTATGATGATCTTGGTTTGAAATATGCGTTTGTTGAGCCCACAAGTGGTCATAAGCCACAAGCAGAAAACGAGATAATTACTGATACCAAGACACTAGACATGCTTGGTGTTCCACAAAAACTGGGCACTCATATAAAATTAGATTTTACCGTCCACAATAAAAAGGTTACGCGTGATTTTGTGCTTGCTGGTTGGTGGAAGAGTTATCCTGGTGTGCAGATTGGGAAGATTATTGCGTCTAAGGCTTATGTTAATGCTCATTTGGATGAATTGAAAAGTACCTACCGTGAGGACCAGAAAGAAACTGGAACTATCACTGGAATTATAAAATTTGCAGACACAAAAAACATAGAAAAAGACCTGAAAAAGGTAGTGATAGACAGCGGATTTTCCATGGATTCAAATGCACAGAACTATATAAATACAGGAATTAATCCTCGATATTTGTCAAAAAGTACAACAATGGGGATTGGTACTATAGTTGCGCTGTCCTGTGCATTACTGCTATTTGTATTCACAGGATATCTTATTATTTATAATATCTTTCAGATTTCAGTATTGCGTGATATGCACTTTTATGGACTTTTAAAAACCATCGGTACCACAAGACAGCAGCTTTATGCTATCATCCTGCGTCAGGCATTGATGCTTTCGGTGATTGGTATTCCATTAGGGCTTTGTGGCGGCTTTTTTGTGGGCATGGCACTGCTGCCGACACTGATGGCGCGATCAAGTTTTAAGGGGAATGCGGTAATTGTAGCTCCTAATCCTTTTATCTTTGTGGTGGCTGCTATATTTGCATTAATTACTGTGTTTATCAGTACTCGAAAGCCAGCAAAAATGGCGGCAAAAGTATCACCTATTGAAGCAGTTCGCTATACGGATGCCAATTTGAGTGATAGTAAGAAAAGAAAGAAAAAAGCTCAAAATGGAACTCCACAAAAAAGAATGGCATGGAACAATTTCGGACGAAATAAGAAACGTACAGTGCTGGTGATTCTAAGCCTTTCGCTGAGCATAGTGCTTACCAATACTGTTTTCAATTTCTCACAGAGCGTTGATCCAGAGAATGCTCTTAAAAATGCTAGTGCTTCGGATTTTCGTATTGGTCATGCTGATCTGTTTTTTCAATACAAAGTCAATAAAGAAAGTGCACTTAGTGAAAGTTTTATTAGTGCTGTAGAAAAACAGGAGGGTTTTAAAACAGGTGGTCGCCAATACGGGTGCAAAACCACGTACACAAGTAAAACTACCAAGCAGACAGGCAACAATAAACAGGACGGTTCATTTTCTACACATATATATGGTATGGATGAATTTCCATTTTCTCGTCTGAAATTAGTGGATGGTAAAATGGATACAGAAAAACTTGCAACAGGGAAGTACATACTAGAGGGTGTCTGGGTAGATTCCCGTGGTCATATGGATATGAAAAGTAAGAATCATAGTATTGGAGATAAAGTGAAACTGAATTGTAACGGTAATATTCATGAAGTAACTGTACTTGGACATGTCATCGCAAACGAGGCAAATACTTATGATTGGGTAGGTTCCTGCTTCTTTCTTCCAGGAAATGCTTATAAAGAATTTACTGGCAATACCTATGCCATGAGTTATGTTTTTGATGCTGTGCAAGATAAAGAAACTGATATGGAGCACTTTCTAAAACAATATACCAATAGTGTTGAGCCAGCAATGAGCTATAAATCAAAACTAACTACCTTAGCAGGTGTTATGGATATTAAGAATACCGTTGTATCCATTGGCGGTACCATTGCATTCATTATTGGAATCATTGGTATTTTGAATTTTATAAATACCATTTTAACCAGTATCACAATTCGTCAAAGAGAACTGGCCATACTGCAAAGTATCGGTATGACTAGAAAGCAGCTTCTCGCAATGCTATGCCGGGAGGGATGTTATTATGGCGCATTTACTGCGGTAATTTCCGCTTTGTTAAGCTTTGGAAGTTCACTTCTTATTGTGCGCCCAATATGTGGTAAGATTTGGTTTTTGAATTTCAAATTTAATTTTTGGCCACTTATAATCATCTTCCCAATATTATTTCTGCTAGGTTCTTTGGTTCCATATGTTGTCTATTGCTTTACAGGTAGACAAAGTGTTATAGAACGTCTAAGGATTGATTGGTTATAAAAATTGAATAAATAGCTGGAAAGAACACTATCATGATTTATTACTAGAGTTAAGTAGTAAGCTGCCTGATGACTTGAAATTCCCAGTAACCTTTGAAGTAATATCGCATAGGTATACAACAATAGCTAAAAATAGAATACTTGAGATATTCCCAGAAAGTGAATTACCTATGAATGATGAAGAACGTAAGTTTAAATATGGGCAATTTGGATATGGTAAGTATGTATATGAAAAAGAAAGTATAAGCGAAATAAAAGAATTTTTCACGAAAGAGATAGAAGGAATATTTAAGAATAAAAAAGTTTTGTATATTATATAGAAAGGGGTCAGGTACTTGTAAAGAAATGTAGGATATAGATAACTGCTGATTTGCATCTGAAGCTATTGATTTTAGGTTCCTACAAAATAATAACTTTAAATTATAATACTACAATGTTATCAATAAAGATTATATGCAATGACTGAGAAATTAAGTTTTCTTGGTCATTTTTTTCTTTTGTTTGATTTGTTACTATATATATTGACAAAAGCGTGCTAAATAAATACAATGGTACTATAAAAACTAAAATAGTACCATGGGTTACAAAGGAAAGGATATTGAATGTATGGAAAAAAATATATATTTAAAAACTTTAAAGTTACTTGGAAGTAAAGGGGTACGATTTACAACAGAAGATTTGGCAAAAGAACTTGCTACTAGTAAGCGTACCATTTATTCATATTTTTCTAGTAAAGATGAAATTATAGAAAAAACTATAGATTTTGTTTTTAGTGAAATCATAGATTCAGATACTGAAATACTTGAAAATAGTGAATTTATGATTCAGGAAAAAATAAAACGTTATTTTGAGAATATTCCTTATGCATACAATCTTGGGTCTATCATTAGGCATATGGATGATCTTCAAAAACACTATCCGTATTTGTGGAAGAAAGTAAATAATTACTTAGATACTATGTGGAATCCCATTATTCAATTGATAGAGAAAGGAATAAAAGATGGTGAACTTCAAGAAGTAGATACAGTTATACTCAAACTAATGTTAAATGAAACCCTAAAAAAGCTTTTAGATTATGAATTCATTGTGGAAAATCAAGTTAGCTTTGATTCTGGACTTAAAGCTATGAACAATATAATTTTATATGGTTTGATTAAAAGTAAGTGAATTAGGTAATGAGGGAGGAATTTTTATGAGCATGAAAGAAAAACTTTTAAATGCTACTTTGTATTCTATTAAATTCAAATTAGTAATTGCAGTGGTAATTGTACAATGTTTTAGCTCTTATATAGGACAAGTTGTTAACATGGCTATAGCAAGTGGTAGTCACAAGCTGCATGACATGGGGGTAAATACATATCTTTTTGATGGCACTATTGGTATGGTTTTGGCTACTATTATAAGTATAACGATAAGTGTATTTATAATAGTGTATTCCTATGATAAGTTAGTTTTAAAAAGGCTTAAGAAAGTATTGAAATTTACAGAGAAATTAGGTAACGGAGATTTATCAGAGAAACTTAATTTTAAAGGCAACGATGATATAAGTAGGCTTGGAAATTCTTTGAATAAAGCTACATCAAATATTAAATTGCTAGTATCAGATATAATGGATATTTCCGAAACTATAAATACTTCAAGTCATGAGTTATTGGCATCTACAAAAAATTCTTATTCAAGTATAAATACCATTAATTCAACATCAGATATGTTTTCTGAGGAGGCTTTTAATCTAATAGATACTACAAAACAAGCAAATTCATCTATTGAAGAAATATTAAAAGCAACAGAGTTACTATTAACTAAAGTAAAAGCTGGATTAACTTTATCAGTAGAAATGGAAACAAGAGCAACACAAATGAAACTAAAGGTTTCACAGTCTCTTGAAAAGGCAAATACAACTTATAGAGACAAACAAGAAAAAATTCTCAAAGCTATTGAAGCTGGTAAAATAGTAGAAGAAATCAAAATAATATCAGATACAATAAGAGATATCTCTGCGCAAACAAACCTTCTTGCATTAAATGCATCTATTGAAGCGTCAAGAGCAGGTGAACAAGGTAGAGGTTTTGCAGTTGTAGCTGAAGAAATAAAAAAACTGGCTGAGCAATCAACAGAAACTATTTCAAATGTAGAAAGCATAGTTGCTCAAGTAAGGGAAGTTTTTGATAATCTTTCAATAAGCGCTCAAGACGTTCTAGAATATATTGATAACAATGTTAAAGCTGATTATGAATTGTTACTTGAAACTGGTACTCAATATCAAAAAGATGCAAAGCTTATAAATGGAGTATCTACAGAAGTAACATCATCTGCTAAGTCCATGAATACATCCATTGAAGAAATTAGTAAAGTAATTGATGAAGTTGTTGAGATATCTGGAAAAACATCTCATTCTACAGGTAAAATTAATGCTAGTTTATCAGAAATAAATTTAATTATGGATGAAGCAAATGACTCTATGGAAAATCAAGTTAGTTTAGCTAACAGGTTGGGAAAATCTGTTGAAAAATTTACTTTATAATTCTTATATGGCTAAAATTTATTGAATCCATTTGCAATGTTTTATTTTTAAACATTATTGTATTTTATTGTAATTATGATATAATATTAACAATAAACATTTAGGAGGGATATTGTATGGTGATTAATGGTAAAGTAGGAGAAGGAACTGCAATGAACACATTACAATTGATAACAAATTCAGGAGAAGTTCTAAATATTAGTTCCACAGGATCAAAAGTAAACTGTCCCAATGGTCTTATTATTGGAGAGGAAGTTTCTGTAGATGTAGCACTTTCTGCAATTTCTATAACGGCAATATAAAATTACGAATTGATTCCTTTGTTTTGGACAAGATCTAATAAATCATCCATTTTTAAAATTAAATAGAAATTTAATTAAGAGAAAAGCACATTAATCTTGTGAGGATGGGTGCTTTTTCTCTTTGCCATTAATTTCTATAGGAAAAATTAATGCAATTTATATGTACTACATACTTGTTCAATGTTCTACTTGACAATTTGCATTAATGATTTTATAATTTAATAGAAAATTTAATAATAAAACCGTTTTAGGATGTGGATTTTTCTAGAGAGATTCTATTTTCGCCACACAATTATTAATGTGATAATTGTGTGGCTTTTTTGCGTTCTAAAGAAAGGAGAGTAATTTTGAAAAAATGGCAGTATGCATTAATTGTTTTTTTAGGAGGATGTTGTTATGGAATATTATCAACATTTGTAAAGCTTGCTTATTCAGCAGGTTTTTCATCAACAGAGGTAACAGGAGGACAATACTTTTTGGGGACAGCACTTATCTGGTGCGTTGCTTTATTTACAAAAAAGAAAAAATTATCATTGAAACAAACTATAAAGCTTATATTATCTGGAATTCCATTTGGGTTAACAGGTTTGTTTTATTATCAATCATTAAAAACACTTAATGCTTCATTAGCAATAATTTTTTTATTTCAATTTGTATGGATTGGTGCAATATTTGATTGGATATTTAATAAGAAAAAACCTAGCAAACAAAAGCTAATATCCATAAGTATTGTACTTATTGGTTCAGTTTTGGCTGCAGATGTTATTTCACAGAAAGAAGGAATTTTTTCATTGCAGGGAGCAATTTGGGGATTACTTGCTTCATTCACTTATACAGGATTTATCTTTCTCAGCAGTTCAGTTGAGAAAAATACACCACCAGTATTAAAAAGTGCACTTCTTTCAACAGGTGCCTTAATAGTCATATTTTTATTGTTTCCACCAAAATTTTTATTCGACTTTTCTGTTCTCAAAGGATTAGCTCAATACGGATTGATACTAGGGGTATTTGGAGTTGTTTTTCCACCAATTTTATTTTCAATTGGAATGCCACATGTTGGACCAGGACTTGGGACTATACTATCTGCTTCTGAGCTTCCAGTGGCTGTGACTTTGTCATCATTAGTTTTATCAGAACACGTGAATTGGATGCAATGGATAGGGGTAATACTTATATTTGTGGCAATTATAGGTTGCAATATAAGAAGTGAAAAAAATGATATAGAATTATCTAATGATGTACAGGAGACGCAATATGAGATTGCAAGAGAATGTGTTTCAAGTTTTGATAAGATTTTGTAAAAATTATTTATAAGGAAACAGCAAAAGAAACTGCTGCATTTGTTAATCTCAAAATTCACTATAAATAAGATTGGCGACATTGAATCAATAGAACTATACAAATATTAATAGGGGGTTGTCTTTGTCCTATTAGTATTTGTATAAAAATCTAATTTATTTCATGTAATTAGCATTACCTAAAAAGGCTTTTTACGTTAATTTTTATAATACAGCTCAAATTTTTATATACAAGATAAGGATTGACAAAAGAGTATAGCAGCTATATACTTTTGCTATGATGAATTTAAATAATGAACGAAAAAATAAAATAAGTTATTCTTTATTAACGGTAATTTACAAATTTAACGAGAATGATAAACAAACTCGGTATTATGGGACTGATACACTTTTGTTCAGCTCAGAAATACATATGATAAGAGCAATTAAAGAAGAGGAGGGTATTCATATTACAGGATTAGCAAATAAATTAGGTGTAACAAAAGGGGCTGTATCACAAATTGTTAATAAACTGAACAAAAAGGGGTTCATAAAAAAAGAAACTGATTTATATAATCAATCAAAACTTATTATAAAATTAACTCCAAAAGGTGAAATTGCAGACGCAAATCATGTGAAATTGCACAAAAAATTTGATACATTAATTAATGATGTTCTAAAAGATGCTTCAAATGAAGAAGTTGCATTCTTAAAGAATTTTTTAAATAAAGTTGAAGAGCAAATTGAAGATTTTGAAGAAAAGCTTATAGAATAAATATTTTTTGCTTAAAGAGTATAGTAAGTATACTCTTTAACAGTAAATTTCTATGTGAAAATTTTCCTGTTAATGAGTATGCTGAAAATATATTTTTTTTACCAAATGTGTATAGGTGCTATACACAATGCTATAAATAAATTACAGGAGGTTTGTATCAATGAATAAAAGAGAAAATAAAATAAAAATGATGAGTGAAGGTAATATTACAAAAGTATTATTGCAGCTTGGCATACCAGTTATTATCGGAATGCTTGTGACTTCACTTTACAATGTTGTGGATGCCATGTTTGTTGGAGGGCTAGGGACAAGTCAAATGGGTGCTGTCTCAATTGCATACCCAATTTCACAGTTGATTATTGGATTAGGATTAACTTTTGGAAGTGGGTCTGCATCTTACATATCAAGGCTTTTGGGTGAAAAGAACAATAAACAAGCTGACCGCACTGCCTCAATAGCACTATTTACCAGTATTGTTGTAGGATTGATAACAATAGCAGTAACAATGTGCTTTCTTGATAAAGTGTTAACTTCTTTAGGTGCTACTCAAACAATATTGCCTTATGCAAAAGAGTTTGCTGTTATCTACATACCAGGTTCAATATTAAATGTTATCAATGTAACGATGAACAATATTTCGGTATCAGAGGGAGCCACAAAAATCAGCATGACATCAATGCTTGTGGGTGCGGGATTAAACGTTGTTCTTGAGCCAATTTTTATATATACGTTCCACTTAGGAATTAAAGGCTCAGCAATTGCAACGGTTATTGCACAAGGAGTGACCACACTTTTTTACGTGTGGTATATATACTGTGGAAAAAGCAACTTGCATATTTCCATTAAACATTTTTCTATAGACAAAACAATCTATGCTCAAATATTGAAGATTGGAATACCGACTTTACTTTTTCAGCTATTATCAAGCACTTCAATGGGACTTATAAATACTGCATCAAGCCATTATGGTGATTCCGCCGTTGCAGCAATGGGAATTGTTACAAGGGTTTTGGCTCTCGGATCATATGTTATATTTGGATATGCAAAAGGATTTCAACCTGTTGCAGGGTTTAATTTCGGTGCAAAAAATTATAAAAGATTGAAAGAAGCTATATGGGTTTCGCTGAAATGGTCTACTATTTTTTGTGCAATAACAGAAATTATACTCTTGATTTTTTCAAGACAAATTATTGGTTTATTTAGTAAAGATAGTTCTGTTATAGCCATAGGTAGCGATGCTTTAAGGGGAAACAGCATTACTTTTATTTTGTTTGGTTTTCAATATATATACACAACATTATTTCTAGCTCTTGGAAAAGCATTTAAAGGTACAATACTAAGTATTGCAAGGCAAGGTATCTTTTTTATACCAGTAATTCTTATTTTACCGGGTATTTTAGGACTAAATGGTATCATATTTACACAACCTATAGTTGATGTGATGACTACAATACTGACTGTAATATTCGCTGTTAAAGTACAAAGAAAAATAAACTATGTTAGTCAAGAGTCAAATCGAAAAACTATTGAAGGGTAGTGGCAGTATTTATGGACATTCTACAAGGATACATACATAACAAAGATAATGAAAATATTTTTACCTCCGTTATTGTAATTACAGACAGAAGAGTGCTTTAAAGCAAAACAAATTGTTAACGATACCTGGTGGTCTTTGTGAAGTCTTGGCTGAACTTGCTAGTTTAAGCAGGAATCAAATTTATTACAGAATTGTTTATGAACTAGATAAATTATGAGAGATGAGGTTATAATTTGATTATGAATTAATTGAAATCAAATAGAGGTATAAGTATATGAATACAAATTTTCATGCTATTGACATGGAGACATGGCCGAGAGCACAGACATATAATTATTTTACAAAAACAGTATCAACGGTTATTTATTCTATTAATGTAACAATGGATGTCACAATCCTTAGAAATACATTAAAAAGCAAAGGTTTAAAATTCTTTCCTACATATCTTTATCTGGTAACTAGAGCTATTGGAAGACACCAGGAATTTCTTATGGCAATTCAAGATGATGTGTTAGGGTATTGGGAGTGTCCAACTCCTTTTTACCCAATATTTCATGAAGATGATAAAACAATAACATTTCTTTGGACAGAATATGATGAGGATTTTGAGGCGTTTTATAAAAGTTGTGTTTTAGATATGGAACAGCATGGAAAGAGTTGTGGTACCATGTTATCAAAGGGAGAACCACCTTCTAACAACTATATCATATCTTGTGTTCCGTGGTTTACTTTTAATAGTTTATCTATGCAATTACAAAATGCAAAAAATTATTATGCACCAATTTTTGAATCTGGTGGATTTAATGAAATGAATGGTATAACTAAGATGCCTTTATCTATTACGGTTAATCATGCTGCAGTGGATGGTTATCATATAAAGCTGCTTTTAGAGGAGTTGCAATGGACAATGAATCATCCTGAAAAGTGGATTAAAGGTACAGAAAATTGTTAGGCGATAATATTACCTAAGATAATGCAGTTATATATGATTTAGTGATAGTTACTTTCACAGAGTGCCATGGGGGTGATAGCAATGGCAGCAATCGGATAAATTACTTGTTGGTAAATTTACTCAAGTACTTTCGCTGTCCACCCCTTTTAACCATGATCCAATCTGGTTCAAGGTTGGTTCGTAGCTTTTCAAGTAGGGCTGCTAAGGATTTTTGCTCCTCATCTGATATGTTTTGAAGTGCAATCTTGTTTGAAAATGCCTCTTCTTCCTGTAAGACCTCATATAGTTCCATGCCTTTTTCAGTGGGGAATAGAAGGAGGACTTTTTTATTTTTTGAATCATTTTTCTTTAATATAAATTCGGATTGTTCAAGTTTTTGAATAGCCCTAGAGGCTGTTGCGCGATCGATTTTCAGCATTTCAGCAACTCGTTCCTGTATGATACCTGGATTTTCACAAATTCTAACCAGATATGGATATTGACCCTTAGCCAAATCAAACTGTTTAAACTCAATATTACTAATTGAATCCAAGCAACGGTATATACTGCCTATTTCTCTTAATATTTCTTTCATGGGAGACTCCTTAATTTCTTAATACTTATTTTATATCATAAAATTGTTGCATATGCAATATTAATATGATATATTATTGCATATGCAATAATATTGTTCTGAATGGAATGAGAAAGCAATGGATAAAAAAGTAAGCTTGTAAATAAAAAAACATATACGAATGTCTTTTGCCCATAAATGAGCACTAAGGAATTTGTAGGTAGTATCCTTTTATTAACCGGAGTTATTGTCACTCAATTAAATAGATCAGAGGTTAGAAAAATTAAATTATGAATATTACAAAGGAGGTATAAATAATGAAGCTAGATATCAAAAAATGCAATATCAATGACCTTGTTATGCTTCGTGAAATTTCTTACAATACATATAATGAAACCTTCAAGGATGTGAACACACCATCTAATATGGAGGATTACCTGGAAAAGGCCTTTGATTTTAGTAAAATGCGTGATGAACTATTAAATGCTGGTTCAGAGTTTTATTTGTTATATGCAGATGAAGAATTAGCAGGCTACTTAAAAGTGAATGAATATGAAGCTCAAACTGAAATGAATGATTCTCAATCTTTAGAAATAGAAAGAATTTATGTGGCAAAAGAATTCCATAGTAAAGGATTGGGGAGTGTCTTGCTACATAGGGCAATTGAAATAGCAGGTGAACTAAAGAAATCATACATATGGCTTGGTGTATGGGAAAAAAATGATAAAGCAATTCAGTTCTACAAAAGAAATGGATTCTATCTTATTGGACAACATTCTTTCTTTATGGGAGATGATGAACAGACAGATTTTATTATGAGAAAAGATATAGAAGTAAACATATAAATTGAACATAGTAACGATATGGTGAAGCGTATCATAAATAATGGAGATTTTTAGCATTAACCGTTTATATAACTTGGTTAGGGCTATATTCACAAGTACAAATGTTGTATCGCAAGTAAGATTCTAAATACTTTTATTAGGAAAATTAAATTAACTAACAGTTAATTTTTATGAATAAAAGATGAAAATGCTTCAATTGTTTAAATCATATAGCTTTGATATCATTTAATTAACTAAGTCCTAAGTTAATTAAATGTGCAAACAAATGGAGGAGTTTATTTTATGAGAATAAGTGAGGTTATTAGAAATTATAGAAAAAAGGAGAATCTTACTCAAGAGCAAGTTGCTAATTATTTGAATATAAGCGCACCAGCAGTAAACAAATGGGAAAGTGGAATATCATGTCCAGATATAGCACTGTTAGCACCTCTTGCACGTGTTCTAAAAATTGATGTTAATACTTTATTAGCATTTAATGAGGAATTAACAGATGTAGAAGTAAAAAAACTTACAAAAGAGGTAGGTGAAATGGCATCAAAAAAGGGAATCCAAAAGGCTTTTGAAAAGGCCAGTGATTTAATTAAAAAATATCCAAATTGTGATGAGTTGATATATTGGATAGCAGTAGTATTAAGAATATATTTATTAGGGCCTCAAATTGAGGAAAAAGATAAATATGAAAGAAAAATCATTGTTTGGCTTGAACTTGTTGCTACAAGTAGTAAAGAAAAGACAGCTTCTATGGCAAAATTAGAATTATCAGCAATGTATAGGGCTAAAAAAGAGTATAAAAAAGCTCAAGAATTATTAGATAAAATTCCAGAAGTAGAAGTAGACAAAAAAATTCAACAGGCATTATTATATGAAAGTAGCGGGAAAATTGATGAAGCTTATGGCATTTATGAAGGTGAATTAAGGAAAAATGCGCATGAAACCTTTACTGCGTTATCTCTAATGATAAATCTGTCATATAAAGAAAAGAAATTTAGTGAAGCAGAAGAATACATAAAACGTGCTAAAAAGGTTTCTGATGTATTTGATTTAGGAGCATACTATAAATATCAATTAGAGTTATCTTTAGCAAAAGAAAAACAGGATAAAGAAAAAACTATAGAAATGATTATAAATATGGTAAATGAAGCAAGTAGCATGAATGATTCTATGAACTCAAAGCTTTATAGGCATATAAAATTTAATGTGACAAACATTTGGGACAAAGATAAATATGAAAGAGCAGTAAAAGGAGCATTTAAAAAAGATAAAACCCTTGATTTTGTCAAAAATGATTCTAGGGTAAAATTTTTATTGAAATAACACTAAAGTTGGTAAAAATTGATTAAGTGGTATGATGAGAATAAAAACAAATTACACTTACCGCCATGATTCTTAGTAACATCAAAAACTTTGAGCCTAATGCCAGCAGTTGTCGGAGTAGAAAGTGCTACCAAATTGATAAAAGATGGTAAACGAATTCGCGTAAATGGAACAGAAGGGTATGTAGAAATCCTATAGTTGCCTTGACAAAAATTGAAAAACGGGTAATAATGAATATATTCATTCACTCATAAAATGATTTTAGATAGTGTAAAGTGAGTTATGAAAAAACAGAGTCCAAAAATATTTTGCCCGGAGGGCGTGAGTTAGGACAGTATAGTGTTATTTGAGGATGAAGTAAAAGATTTTGAGCATAACAAAAAAACCTTTTGGTGGAAGGAAATTTTTGATATTAGCAGTCGCTACTGTTGAGATTTATTCACGTAGTAGCTGAGAAATATCCTGTATTTATTTTCTAACTAAATTAAGCAGAATTTTCAGCCTGAATCTTCAATATAGTCTGTTGACCAAGGTGTATAAGTAACTGCCATTTACCAGGCATATTATCTGCATTAGATAGCATGTCTATCTCATTTAATGGCTTCCAGTAGTTATAAGGATGAGGACGAAGAAAATTATAATAGGCAACCCAAAGGGATATACCGTATGCAGCACCGTTCTCACTTCCATAACCACAAGTAACACGGTAAGAGGCTTTGAAGGTTCGGTTAAGCCTTTCTACTACTTGCTTAACCCAACGAAATTCAGTAGATACAGCATCATCATTGGTAAGCCCGATAACTTGAGTAACGTCGAAGTCCCAACCCTTTACCAGCTTACACTGTTGACTTGCAAGAGGATAGGCACTATATCCATCTGCGATGAACTTTAAAGCTTTATTAGGAAATACTTTAAACTTCTCAAAGGCCATACGCATAGCCAGTATACATGGGCCTACGGCACGAGTATCAGAAACCTGATAGCCTAAAATAGACTTCTTACAGGCATCCATAATAATCCAAACATAATGCTTTATGCCTTTGACCTTAATATAAGTTTCATCAGCAGAAAGAATGTTACATGGATTGTAGTCAAAAGTGTCTACAAAAGGCTTTATAACTGCGGCAGCAGTCATAGCATAATTAGCAACCATTGTATGGGAGATTTTGATGCCATGTACTTCCGCCAAGGCATGTGCCGTCTGTCTAGTAGAGAGCTTAAGATTAACGTGATAAGTAAGACAAAGTCCCATGATGTGGGCATTGAATTTCTTATACTTAAAGTTAACTGCCCTAGAAGGAAGTTCATGTAAGTCCATTTTAAAGAAATCTACGATGAATTCACGATAGATGTAGTGAAGCTTGTACTTGTGTTTATCAGCAGTATCTAAGTTTTTAGGTAGTTTAGTAAGGTTGTTTTGATAGTAAGAGCATTTTTGGTTAACACATTTATGTATGCGAAAATGCTTTCGATCTTTCTTTGGTGAAAGAGTTTGACCACAATAAGGGCATACAAATATCATAGGTTTAGTAACATAATTGCTTTCGTTGAAATTCTGATCACAAACCTTACACTGAAATTGACCTCTATTACCATTATTATCGTAGATATAATGGTGAGGTGCACCACATTTAGGGCATACAGTATTTTCAGGGATGGATTTTCCATTACGTCTTTGAACAGGTTTAATTAATTTATTATATTTATGTTTATAGTAAGCTAAAAGAAGTTGATAATCTACTTTTTCAAAACGAATAATTTTAGGTAGCTTATCCACTTTAAATTTCTGATATTCGGGACTATGTGAATCCTCAAAAGCCCACTGCTTAAGAGGAATATATTTAGCAATAAATAAAAGTAATTGAGAAATTATTTTCAAAAGATATTGATTATATAAGAATAAATAAGTTATAATTGAATCCATACAATGACATCCTTTTATGTTATTTTTGTTTGGTTGAAGATTCAATTATAACAGAAAAAAGGGGGTCATTGTTTTTTTATTCAAAAAAACTTTGTAACCTTTGATATATAAAGAACAAATATAAAAAAACAGTGTAAAAAACTTTACACTATCTGATTTTATACGGAGGCGAAAATATGGCATTACCAAAAAAAAAATTCTCAGAGGACGAAAATGATCGTTCTCGTAAAATACGTATATCTAAAGAACCAGATGAACGCCGTCAAGAAATTGTTGAAACAGCATTAGAGCTGTTTTCTGAAAAAGGTTATGAAAATACAACCATTCAAGATATCGCTGAAAGGATGAATGTATCTCCTGGTTTATGCTATAGATATTTTAAATCTAAAACGGAAATTTTTGCAGCAACTTCAGAATATTATGCAATACAAGCAGTAGAACAAATGAAAATTCCAATATCACAGGATATTCCTGCAATTGAAAAGTTGAAGCTTGTCATAAACCGCATGTTTGATTTTTCGGTTAATCACCATGAATTTGAGTCGAGATATAATGAGGGGTCAAGCATTAGGGCGATTCTCTTGGATGATGTAGCAAATCAATGGATGTCTATAATGATTCCGATAATAGAACAAGGATTGAAAGAGAATACTTTTCATTGCAGTAATGCACCTAGAACTGCTCGATTTTTGATTTCTGGTCTTGTCCACACTTTTCACGAAGAAATGCCAGCGGAAAATACTAAGGAATATATGCAATCTTTTTTTGATTTTACACAAGATATGCTAGTACGTGTTTTAGGCTTGAAGGAAGATTAGAATAAATTATATATGTGAAAGAAAATGTACATGAAAGATCTTTTGATTAACATGTACATTTTGATTAACAATTCAATGAATAAATTCATTCATTGACATTTTTGATAAAAAGGTTTATTATGTGAGTGAATAAAGTTATTCACTAACAAGGAGGTGGATATGTTTTGCATTCAGTAAAGGGAGAATAGAATTTGATATAAAAATTATAAGTTGAAGGAGATTTTTATTATGAACAAGGAAGAACGTATAACAATGCTAAGGGAAGCCCCAATTCCTCAGCTTTTATTGAAAATGGGTTTGCCAACAATGATTGGTATGCTTGTAACAGGGTTTTATAATCTAATTGATGCCTATTTTGTTGGAGGACTTGGGACTAGTCAAATGGGAGCAATATCGATTGCATTCCCTCTTGGACAAGCAATTGTAGGTATCGCAGTCATGTTTGGCGGCGGTGCAGCGGCATTTATATCCAGACTATTGGGAGAACGAAAAAATGAAGAAGCAAGTCATGTAGCTTCAACTGCCCTTTATTCAAGCCTTTTTATCGGTGCGATTGTAATCATTCTTTTAGAGTGTTTCTTAGATAAAGTAATATGGGGATTAGGTGCAACAGAAACAATTTTTCCTTATGCAAAACAATATGCCATTATATATGTGGCTAGCTCAATTTTCAACATATTTAATGTTACCATGAACAATATTGCTTCAAGTGAGGGAGCTGTTAAGGTTTCGATGAATGCTATGCTGCTTGGTGCCGGGCTTAATGTCATCTTTGCTCCTACTTTCATTTACGGTCTGCACATGGGGATTATAGGAGCTGGTATTGCAACAGCAGTTGCTCAAATTGTTACATCTATTATGTATTTGTTTTACATACTGAAGAAAAAAAGCATTTTTAGTTTTTCTCTAAAAGAAATCCGTATTGAGGGTTTAATTTTCAAGGAAATTTTTAAAGTTGGAATAGGAATTCTCGTTTTTCAGCTTTCCACCAGTGTTGCTATTAGCTTAACAAATATGGCGGCGCAGCCATATGGCGATTCTGTCATTGCTGCTATGGGAATCGTAACCCGTGTAATCTCTATGGGTATCTATGCGGTATTTGGTTTCGCAAAAGGATTTCAACCCGTTGCAGGATATAATTATGGAGCAGGACAATATGAACGATTACAAATTGCAACAAAGATTGCAGTAAGATGGACTACCATTTTTTGCGTTTTAATGACGTTACTCATGATTTTGTTTTCTCAGCCGGTTGTTTCATTATTTACAACGAAGGATGCATCTGTCATTGAAATTGGCTCATTTGCTCTTCGTATCAATATTATTACATTCATTTTCTATGGCATGGAAGCAATTTACTGCATGCTGTTTATGTCACTTGGTAAACCGTTAGGTGGATGGATACTTTGCGCCGGACGTCAGGCTGTGTTCTTTATTCCGATAATTTTGATGTTGCCAAAATTTATGGGACTAAATGGAGTTATAGCTGCTCAACCGGTTGCCGACATTATCACGATTATTATCATGGGAATTTTAGCAATAAAACTGAATGGAGAAATTAAGTATTCTTCAAATGCACAAGTGCTTGATGGAAAATTAAATGCAATGGATAAATAGTCATCTTCACACTTTATACTAAAAATGTTACTGAAAATATTAACAATTATATAAAAATTGAAGGAGGAATGAAAATGAAAATTCAGAAGATTTTAAATCGAATTTATGTAAACGAAATGAATCAGGCGGTGTCATTCTATGAAAACTTGCTAGGTGAAAAATGTAGTATGAGATTCGAGCACAAGCAGTTTCATTTGGAATTAGCACAAGTAGGCAGCATTCTAATTATTGGCGGCTCGGACGAAGTACTGAAGTCGTTTAGAAACACAAAAGCAACATTTATTGTTGACTCCATAATAGAATTTAAGGATTTTCTATTAGAAAATGGTGCCACGATAATGAAAGATATAAAGGAAACTCCTACAGCTATAAATATAGTTGTAAAACACTTTGACGGTACTATTGTAGAATATGTAGAACAACGGAATTAACCTGTATTATTACTTATAAAGTTATATTCGGGTGTTGTAATGGTAATTACACAAGCATTTCGATTTATCATTGAATATCAAAGGATTACTAATCAAAAAGAACACTTTTGACTCATAAAATGTAAGATTGTTATATTAAAATTAGTAGGGAACGTACTTAGACTTGATTCACACAAATCTAGGTACGTTCCCCTAGCTTAACTTAATTCTAACTATGTTTTTTCAATAACATCAATATTAAAATGTTGATCCTTATTAACAACATGACTGTTGTTAAAAAACTACCCTCAGGACCAAAGTCTCCACCTGTAAAAACATGGAAAACACTTGCTTCAGTTTAAAAACAGTTTCACCCAGTGAGGAAAATCAACTAACAGAAAATCCATAAATATTTCCTTGTGCTAAATTTCATGAAAAGTGTAAGTCACAAACTCCCCAAATATTACTGTTAGTCTTAATTTACTTTCAGTTGAATTTTTTGAGTTTAATATGTTTCTTAAATACATGTAATATTGAAAATTGTACAACTAAAATCATAAGAATTGATATTAATACAAATAATATTTGCTTCCATAATTCCAATGTTGTAAACGATAGTGCATAAAAGCAGCATATTATTGAAGCAACAAATACACTGAGATATAAAGTATTTTGTTTCTTTGCACTTTTGCCTTTATCCATGTCCTTCATCTCCTTCAAATACAATGCAACTGTCCATTTTTTTATATCTTTCTTGATTAGTCTTATTATAATCTATTTTACAACCAATAATCAATTTTCAACATTATTCTTTAGAGCCTAAAATAAAAGTAATTAATGAAATGCCAATAAACCCAACCATGAAGCCTTGAGAGCTGTAAACCCCATTGAAATAATAATAATCATGAAAACATTAAACTCGAATTAAGCTGTTGAATATACTAATAGAAAAAGGAACTATAGAGGTGTTGTCTGATAATGATTTAATAGAGATGCTTAAAGAAAGTTATACTATGCCATATAGAACATTCGTTTTATATATAGTTAAGAATGCAAAGATAAATGTTTTTGTATCACAAGATAGAAGAGAGAAGGTTATGGTTATTTAGAACCATTAATTGTAAGTTTTGTTTTTATCCATAAATACTTGTTTTTTAGAAAAATTATATAAATAATACAGAATAACCGTTTCCATCCAGTTATAGAATTACCACATTCAAACTCAATAACTTCATTTTCTGAAACATGAAAATCCAATTTATTACTTCTACACCAATCAATTTTTAAAAAAATTGTATGATTACCTGAGGTAACTTCAAAATTCTTTGTTTCTCCAGCATCAATATTCCCTAAGTAATTATTGTCTAATATTACTTCGTATTCTCGAAATTCATCAATGTATCCTTTTTTTCTATTAATTTTTATCACAATATCACCTCAATAATTTATAATCTCTTGCTATTTTAATTTCTGATAGTGATTATATCACAAATACCATGGCTAAATGGGATTTTATTTCTAACACATGTAATTTGATTCTATTTTTTTCAACGATAAGTCAGCTATTTACAATTTAATATTATTGTTTGAAGGAAGTGAAACAGTAATTCAATAAAAAGATATTTACATGGTTAAATTTAACATTATTATAATATATATCTTTGAAGAATGTGATTGTGTTATAGATAGAGAGTATGGTAGCAAGTAATGTTTTTATAATTACGGAGATGAAAAAATATGCACAGAAGTTTACTATAGTTTTATTTGTTTTAAGTTTGATTTTTTTGTTGAATTTTAAAATATAAGAGGAATTTAAATAAGGATATAGAATTAAATAAAGAATTACCAATTAAAAAATTAGTAATGAATTAACTTTTGAAAGGAAGAAAGTGAATGCATAAAAAAGGATATATATTTATTATAAGTTGTTTCGTAATTAGCTTATTACTTATATCAACTAAGGTATCCGCCGCAGCATCTCAAAAAAGATTTGGTGGTAGTGACAGGTATGCTGCATCTATTAGCGTATGCAAAAATAATTGGGATAAATCAGATTATGCTGTTCTAGTTTCAGGAGAAGGTTTTGCAGATGGTCTTTGTGCAGCTCCACTGGCTAAAAAATTCGATGCACCTATAATCTTAACTAACGGAAAAGTTTTAAGCAGTGACATAAAAAGTGAATTAGTAAGATTAAATGTAAAAAAAGTATTTATATTAGGTGCTTTGGGAGTTATAAGTTCAGATATAGAGACACAGATATATAAAATGAATATAGATTGCGAAAGAATATCAGGAAATGATAGGTACGATACCAGTTTAAAGGTTGCACAATATATAGGTATTAATAAAGGTGTAGTAATAGCGTCAGGAGAAAACTTCCCAGATGCATTATCTATAGCACCTATGGCTGCTTTTAAAGGAATGCCTATATTATTAGTAGACAAGCATGGATTAAAGGATGATATAAAAAATTATATTAAAAATAATACAATAGAAAATTGCTATATTCTTGCTGCTGAAGGTATAGTAGGCGATGATATAACTAAAAATATTAATAACTGTAAGAGATTAAGTGGTGGTGATAGATATGAAACCAACCAAAAAATAATTAATGAATTTTCTAATGATATAGACTTCAGCAGTGTTTATGTGGCGGCAGGAGAAAGTTTTGCTGATGCGTTATCTGGCACTGCAGCGGCAGCGAAAACAAATTCACCAATTATATTTACAGATGGTAATGTAATGCTTACAAAAACTGTACTTGCGTCTAAGATATCTTCAATAAATGAGATGGAGATATTAGGTGGAGAAGAGGTTATGCCAGATGAGGCAGCCCAAACTCTATTAAGTGATAAGAAGATAGTTAGATATGTTTATGATGCAGAGAAAGTAAGCAGAATGCTGAAAAATAATTTTGAAAGTGATGGAAAGAAAATAGTATTTCTTACTTTTGATGATGGACCATCAACTACAGTAACTCCTCAAATATTAGATATATTAAAAAGTAATAATGTAAAAGCAACGTTCTTTTTACTAGGATGCAATATTGAAGCTAATGAAGGAAGTAAAAATATAGTAAAGAGAATTTTACAAGAGGGACATGCTATAGGAAATCATACCTATACTCATAACCTTAAAAACATATATCCAGGCAATAAAGTAGATTCAGACAAGTATATGGAAGAAGTTAGATGGACTAATAATGCAATAAGCAGCATTATTGGACAAGAATTTAAAACAAGAATCACAAGGATGCCTGGAGGATATATGTCTAGAGTATATTACAATGATCCTAATTTGAGTACTTTTAATGCTGTACTAAGTCAAAACAATATGTATAGTATAGATTGGAATGCATATGACAAAGATTCAGAAGGCGGACGAAAAAATGCAGAACAATTGCTTCAAGAGGTAAAAAATTCAGTTGGAAACAAAGAAAAGGTAGTTTTATTAATGCACGATACTTATGGTAAAGAGGAAACAGCCAAGGCTTTACCAGAAATTATAAAATTCTTAAAAGACTATGGATATGAATTTAGAACAATAAAATAGTAGAAATCTTTAATAAGGTTTTGATATCTAAAAAAGAAAAAGCTATTGAGATGGCAAAAGAAATGTTAGAGGATCATGAAGAAATAGAAAAAACAAAATGAGATTATGTAATTGGTATAAAAAAGTATTTAATCACGAAAGGATTAGATGCTTTTTTTATATGACAAATTTATGGTTTAACCATACATACAGATCAAGAATTTCAGCTTACAGATAGAAGATTCCAAGCCTTATTAAAGAAGCGGGGTTGTGCTGTTCATGGTGAAGGTAGAAAAGGCAATCCGGCTATTTTTGCGTTGTAATATATTAGAGTTTTTAGAGAGTAAATGAATTGTCACAAATAGCTAAAAACGTATACCTATTTATATAGATATACGCTTGATATTAACATTTTTATTGACTATTGTATAATAATAGTTTATTATATATTAATGTATATAATTTAAATATAACACAAAATTAAATGGATGTCAATAGATATTGCAAAAATAATTTCAAGTGAAAAATTATTTTTGTACAGTTCAAAGTACATAAAGTACAATTTATTATTGTAATTTGAGGGAGGGAAACAATAAATGAAAATTGAAAATGGAATTTATATGCTTGAAATACCGACTAATATAATGGGAATGACAATTGACATTAATCCAATAGTTATTTGGGATAAGGATTCACTGGTTCTCATTGATACTGGATGTCCAGGTCAGTTACATCAGATTCGTGAAGCATTTGAGAAAGAAGGGATACCATTTAGTAAACTGAATATGGTAATCCTAACTCATCAGGATATTGATCACATTGGAAGTGTTTCCAGCATCTTGGAAGAACTGCCTGGTAGGCTTAAGGTTCTTGCTCATGAGGAAGAAAAAGCATATATAAACGGTGAGAAAAAGCCTGTTAAACTTGCTGAACTTGAAGAAAGATTGGAGTGCTTACCTGATAATATAAAAATAATATACGAAAAGCTAAAAGTAGGTTTTGAGCGCAGTAGAATCAATGTAGATAAAACATTGATTGATGGGGAAGAACTACCGCACTTTGGAGGAATAACTGCTATCCACACACCAGGTCATACACCAGGACATATTTGCTTATACACTAAAAAGTGGAAGATACTGATTGCTGGAGATATTCTTAGTGTCAAAGAAGGTTTGCTTGTTAGAGCAGACCAAGATATTAATTATGATAACAAATTAAATATAAAGTCCATGAAAAAATTGATGAAATATGATATTGAAACAGTAATTTGTTATCATGGCGGTATCTATAAGGGTGATGTCAATAAACGTGTAGCGGAATTGGTAGATGGATTATAACAATTCTGGACTACTCCAAAGATATAAATACAGAAAATGAGGAGGACGAAAATGGAAAGTATTGAAAGAATAAGTACAATTGATAAGTCCAGATTAAGTGGGGAGCACTATTTTCAATCGCTGCTTGAACAAGCATATGCTCTTGGTATGCTGTCGGATACGGATTTGAAAAATGTGCAGTTTGGCTGTCTTTCGGTTTTATCAAGACAAACAGAGGGATATAATGGAGGAAAGAGCAGTTCAATACGAGTAGAAAACGCAGAAAATATTCTGACCTCCATTATGTTTACCATGGGAGTATGGTTAAAGACATTCCAGTGCCCTGATGATGCTGTTGTAGTAATAAAAAATGAGAAAATTGAGGATTTGTATCAAAATGGTCTTAAACGTATTGATACAATGATTAAATCAACAAAGGGACTTCACGCGGCAATACTTCGTAATTTGATTGACAGCGAGAATGTATTTTATCGTTCCACTGTTGTTGATGCCATAAAAGGATTTTTTAAGCTGTACTACCCCGAGTTCGGAGCACATGAAATTCATATTACAGCAGATTACCCCATGTACAATAAAGTGGAAAAATTGGCGGGAATAGAGTTTATTCAAAAGTATTTAGAAAATATTTATTTGGAAAACCTGTTTTGTTCTAATTTTAAGGCAGAGGATATACACCATTTACTTTGCGGATATGATGAACATTATCAAAACTTACTTTTTAATATTTATGAGCCTGTACTGTGTGCGGCCACAGGATATTTTTGATAAAGTGCTTACTTGCGACATGATTATTCTGGCAACGCCTATTTATTCATGGTATTGCACGCCGACAATGAAAGCGCTTCTCGATCGCTTGTTATATGGCATGAATAAATACTATGGGGATACAAAAGGACCTTCACTTTAAGAAAGTGGAATAAAAAGATACTGCAAACACTCTAAACTCCAGTGCATAGGTATGCTAGCTGAACGAGACTTAGGGTATAAATCTGTTTTTATGGATGAGGAAAAAGAGAAGAACTCCAGAGTCTTTGCACAGTATCTTTGTAGCGTTAACCTGCGCTAAGTACGATTGAATACTTTAAAAATGGGTACTAACAGCATCCGTGTCATGTACTGAAAAGTAAATGGAATATAATGTGATTGATACTACAGTAACATGTAGTATCAATTTATTTATGGTGAATTTATAGTTTATATATACTAAGCAGTTTCATACAAGATGAAGTTTTAATACTGACAACTCTTAATCTTCAATTCTATTGGTGGATATTTCTCCATTCTTGTCATAGGAAATAAAAGAGTTAATACTATTCCAATTTTCAACCACATTAAGACCTAAATGACTGAACTTTTAAGGTAGCTTTTTGATATTCGAGATTAAATACTCAATAAAATATTTGCTTGCAATCGGCAAGCTGTTTTTATTTTTGAATCCGATAGCAAGCGTTCTAATAATAGGAGGATCAATCGGAAGCAAGACAACATGATAACTAGTGCGACGCAGCACAAGCTCTGGCAAAATGCTGATACCCAATCCCGCTTCTACCATTGTCATAATAGCATAATCATCATGGATACAAAACTTTATGTTTGGTTCTAAATTGCAAGCGTGAAACGCTTCTATAGGCTCACTAAAATGACCTTCTTCTAATAAAATAAATGGCTCGTTCACTAGTTCGTGCAAAGTAACAGTACTATGGGAAGCCAATTTATGATTTTCCGGTAGAACCGCTAACCATCTTCCATCTTTTATTGTAATTGAATGTAATCCAGTTGCGGCAGCAGGAGTGATAAAGCCAAAATCTACGGCCCCAACTTTTATCCATTCCTGTATAGAACTATAATCTCCTTGATGAAGAATAAACTGCACATTGGGATAAAGTGCTTGAAACTCTTTTATTAATTGAGGCATCCAGTGGCAGGAAATACTTGAAATGGTACCAATGCGGATTACTCCCGATTCCAATCCTTTTATCTCATTTGCTTTTTCTTGTATGGCTTGATATTGAAGAATGGTTCTTTGAATAAATGGGTATAAATCCGCACCCTCTAATGTCAGCTTTGCTCCAACACGGGAACGATATAGCAATTTAATAGACAATTCATCTTCTAATGACGAGATCATTTGGCTCATAGCGGATTGCGTGTATCCAAGGGCTTCCGCTGCCTTGGTAAAGCTCTCAAACTCCACAATTTTTTGAAGTGCAATATATCGGTTCATAGTTGACAAATCACCTTCTCTAATATTTCTATAAGATATATTTGTTTTACTTATTCTATAGAGCAGTATATACTAAAAATACAAAAAACACAAGAGAAGATAAAGAAATATATCTTTTGAGATTCAAAAAAAATTCAATACAATTTAATGAAAAAAATGAGAATTGAGAGGAAGGGGTGTAGTTGATGATTACTAGTTTGGAACAGGTGATCGAACAAGTAAAAGTAAACGGTATCAAGGTGGCTAAATGGATTCAAGAATAAGAGTATTTACCGGACATTTTGGAAGTGGTAAGACAGAGATCGCTATAAACTATGCAGTAAAGCTTAAGGAGGAAGGCAAAAATGTCTGCATAGCAGATCTGGATATAGTAAATCCATACTTTTGCACAAGAGATGAAGCTGCGTTTTTGGAGGAAAAGGGCATTAAGCTTGTAGCTACTCCAAATGAAATGTCTAATGTTGAGCTAGGAACGATACCGCTAAACACCATGACAGTATTTGATGACAAATCAAATGAGGTAGTTCTTGATGTAGGCGGTGACAATCAGGGAGCTATAGCGATTGGACAGTACAACAGTTTTTTTAGGCAGGAAGACTATGATATGTATTTTGTAATTAATACTTCAAGATTCTTCACAAAGGATGCAGATGGAATAATTGAATTCATGAGGGAAATTGAAGCAGCTTCAAGACTGAAAGTAAAATACCTTATCAATAATACGAACATATCCTATGAAACTACTATAGACATGATAATGAAAGGACAGAAGATAGTAAAGGAAGTATCTGAAAGAACAGGAATTCCAGTGAGATATACAGTGGTAAGGGAAGACCTTGAGGAAAGTCTCAATAAGGACGAAGTATTGGGTGAGATTTTTCCAGTAAAGATATTCATGCTTCCGCCTTGGAGAAAATTTGAGGCAGAATAAAAGAATATAGATTTAAGAATTTAATCAAAAAATGAAACAAATTATTAAACTAAAGGGAGGGTTGAACATGGCAAGAGTACATTACAGAGAAGATAGGTGCAAAGGATGTGGTCACTGCATAGCAGCATGTCCAAAAAAGATAATTGAGTTTTCAGAAAATCTCAATAGCAAAGGTTATCATCCAGCGATAGTTACAGAAGAGAACATGGATAAATGTGTCGCGTGTGCATCATGTGGAAGAGTGTGTCCTGACTACGTATTCACAATCGAGAAATAATATTAAGGAGGTAATTGAAAATGAGTGAAAAGATTTTGATGAAAGGTAACGAAGCAATTGGAGAAGCGGCTATACATGCAGGATGCCAGTGTTTTTTTGGATATCCTATAACACCTCAGACTGAAATAGCATCATATATGGCAAGAAGAATGCCCAAAATAGGCAGAGTTTTCCTACAGGCAGAAAGTGAAATTGCAGCAATAAACATGGTATATGGAACAGCAGGAGCCGGATTTAGGGTAATGACATCATCATCAAGTCCTGGAATAAGTCTTAAGCAGGAAGGTATATCCTACATTGCAGGAGCTGAACTTCCATGCGTTATTGTAAACATTGTTAGAGGAGGCCCTGGTCTTGGAACAATCCAGCCAGCTCAGTCAGACTACTTCCAGGCTACAAAGGGAGGCGGACATGGAGACTACAGACTTCTTGTATACGCACCATCCTCAATACAGGAAATGGTTGACCTTGTTCAAGAGGGCTTCGACATGGCTGACAAGTATAGAACACCTGTTATGATACTTGGTGATGGAATGCTCGGACAGATGATGGAACCAATTGAATTCAAGGAAAGAAAGAAAGTTGAACTTCCTTCAAAGGATGGATGGAAAGCAGATGGACTTAAAGGAAGAAAAGAACATCACGTAATCAAATCAATATACTTAAAGCAAGGGGAGCTTGAGGAACATAACCTAAGACTTCAGAAAAAGTATAAGGTTATAGAAGAAAATGAAGTAAGATTTGAAACTTATAACTGTGATGGAGAAGTGGACCTAGTAATGGCTGCTTACGGAACAACATCAAGAATTTGTATAAATGCTATAAAGCTACTTGAAAAGGAAGGTATCAAAGTAGGACTTATAAGACCTATCACACTTTGGCCTTTCCCATCAGAAGCTTTTAATAATATGGCTGATAAGACAAAGCATGGCTTTGTATCCATTGAACTTAGCTGCGGACAGATGGTTGAAGATGTTAAGCTTGCAGTAAATGGAAAGAAACCTGTTGGACTCTACGGAAGACCAGGTGGATCAATTCCAACTCCTGCAGAAATAGCTAACGCAATAAAAGCAATTATTGGAGGTGTAAAATAATGTCCATAGTATTTGAAACACCAAAGGCACTTCTTGATGTGCCAACACATTACTGCCCTGGATGTACTCACGGAGTTATTCATAGATTAGTGGCTGAAGTTATAGATGAACTTGGAATAATTGACAGAACAGTGGGTGTTCTACCTGTTGGATGTTCAGTTTTAGCATATGATTATTTTGCTTGTGATATAAATCAAGCTTCTCACGGTAGAGCTCCTGCTGCTGCCACTGGTATAAAAAGAGCTGTACCTGATTCAATAGTATTTACATATCAGGGAGATGGAGACCTTGCAGCTATCGGAACTGCAGAAATAGTACATGCAGCAGCAAGAGGAGAAAAAATAACAACAATTTTCGTTAATAATTGCATATATGGAATGACAGGTGGACAGATGGCACCTACAACTCTTCCCGGACAGGTAACTGAGACATCGCCTTATGGTAGAGACGTTAACACTGAAGGACACCCAATAAAGGTATCAGAAATGATATCAGCTCTTGATGGAGCTGCTTATGTTGAAAGAGTATCTATTGATACAGTACCAAACATACTTAAGGCAAAGAAAGCTATAAAGAAGGCATTTGAGCTCCAGATAGCTGGAGTAGGATTTACAATGATAGAAGTTCTTTCAGTATGCCCAACAAACTGGGGACTTTCACCAAGAGAATCTATAAAATGGCTGCAAGATAATATGATGACCTTCTATCCTTTAGGAGTTAAAAAGGATAGAACAGCTCAGGAGGTGAAGTAAGATGGCACAGCAGGAAATAATTTTTTCAGGCTTTGGAGGACAGGGAATATTATCTATGGGGAAATTCCTTGCATATGCAGGAATGGATGAAAAGTTTAACGTATCGTGGCTTCCATCCTATGGGGCAGAAATGCGTGGAGGTACTGCTAACTGTTCAGTTATAATTACAGATGAAAACATTGGATCACCTATAGTATGCGATGCAACTTCAGTGGTAGTAATGAACAGACCAGCACTTGATAAATTCGAGAATTCAGTTGTTCCAGGAGGACTTCTTATAGTTGATTCAGACCTTGTAAACAGAGAAGTCGAAAGAACTGACATAGAAGTAATAAAGATACCTGCACAGACTATCGCTGAAGAAGTAGGGACAAAAAATATAGCAAACATGGTACTTCTTGGAGCTCTTGTTGCAAAAACAGGAATCATCTCAATGGAAGCAATTTTAAAGTCACTTAAAGAACATGGAAAAGAAAAATTCTATGAAATGAACAAACAGGCGCTTGAAAGAGGAGCGCTTAGCATGAATAATAGATTTTCTAAAAGAAATAATTATGTAAAGGCTTCAGAAATACGTGAAATTTTAAAGATTACAGAAAATCCGAATATAATATCTTTTGCAGGAGGATTACCTGCACCAGAACATTTTCCTATTGAAGAATTAAAAAAGGTGTGTGTAGATGTTTTAAATAATAACGGCCAGGCTGCTCTTCAATATAGCACTACTGAAGGATATATACCATTAAGAGAAGCTATTTGTAAGAGAATGAAAAATATGGGGATTGAAACTTCTGTGGATAATATAATAATTACTACAGGATCTCAGCAGGCGTTAGACCTTACAGGAAAGGTGTTTATTGATGAAGGTGATACAGTAATATGCGAGAGTCCCACATATCTTGCAGCAATTAGTGCATTTAATGCGTATATGCCGAATTTTCAAGAAGTTCCTATGGATGAAGAAGGCATGATAATTGAAGAACTTGAAAAAATATTAAGAAATAACCCTAAAGCAAAATTTATTTATACTATTCCTGATTTTCAAAATCCTACTGGAAGAACTATGAGTTTAATCAGAAGGAAAAAGTTAATAGAATTAGCAAATAGATTTGACGTAATTATAATAGAAGATAATCCTTATGGAGAGGTTAGATTTGCAGGAGAAAAATTGCCTCCTTTAAAACATTTTGATAAAGAAGGAAGAGTAATTTATTTAAGTAGTTTTTCAAAAATCTTTTCTCCTGGTTTAAGGCTAGGATGGATATGCGCAGAAAACAAATTTATAGAAAAGTATGTACCTTTTAAGCAGAGTGCGGATCTTCATACAAACATATTTGCACAGATGGTAACTGCAAGATATATGGAGATGTTTGATATGGAGGCTCATATAAATCGGATAAGAGAAACCTACAAACACCGAAGAGAATTGATGATAAAATGCATAAAAGAAGAGTTCCCTGAAAATATAAAGTACACATTGCCTGATGGTGGATTATTCATATGGGTGGAGCTTCCTCAGAATATTGATGTCAGTGAGGTTTTTAAGATGGCATTAAAGAATAACGTTGCCTTTGTGTCAGGTGAATCATTCTTCCCAATTAGTAAAAAGAAAAATACTTTCAGACTAAACTATTCAAATATGCCAAATGAAAGGATTATTGAAGGAATTAAAAGATTAGGTAAAGTACTTAACGAATTTTTATAATATCAATAATAAACGAGGGTTGTTGGCGATATCGAGGACATCGCAAGGGTTTCGGGTTGTCCGGAGATTGTTGGAAAGAGTATAATATTTCATCAAAATGGAGGGAAATTATGAAATTTAAATTGAGTGAACAACAACAAATGGCAGTGGATACTTCTAGAGATTTTGCTGAACGGTTTATCAAAGGTAGAATTGAAGAAATTGAAAATGCTGGAAAGTTCCCAGAAGATTTGTATCATCAGATGGCGGATACTGGATTGCTCGCGTTTTCATTTGAAGAAAAGTATGGCGGATTAGAAATGGGTTATGATTGTTTCACAATGGCCATAGAACAAATAGCAAAGGTTTCTGCAAGTGCGGCAACAGCTTTATTAATCAGTATTTTACCTCTTGAAGCTATTTACATGTTTGGAACAGAAGAACATAAAAAGAAATATATCCCTGGAGGATTAAGTGGTGAGACTAGAGGGTCCTTTGCCTTTACTGAACCGGGGACTGGTTCTGATCCAAAACAATTGATTACAACAGGTAGAAAAGAAGGAGATTGTTTTATTGTTAATGGAGTGAAAAGATTTATTTCGAACGCTTCCTATAATGGTCCGATGGTTGTTTTTGTAAAGGATTCTAGTACAGAAGAATGTACAGCTTTAATTATGGATAAATTTTGCGAAGGATATTCTATTTCAACATCTTGGGACAAAATTGGTTTAAAAGGAAGTGCCGTTTATGATGTGTTTCTTGATAATGTGAAAATACCAGTAGAGAATGTACTCGGAAAAGAAGGCGATGGTTACAATATACTATTAAATTCAACAGCTTACGGAAAATTAGGATTTTCATCTTGTTTTTTAGGGGTTATGGCAGCAAGTTACGACAATGCAGTAAAATATGTTCAAGAAAAAATGCATAGAGGAAAATCTATTGGGAAATTCCAAGCCGTTCAATTAAAAATTTCTCAAATTGCAGCTAAATATGAAAGTTGTAGACTTTTGGTTTATAAATGTGGAGAAGATGCCAATGATCATAAAGATATGAAAAATTTTGCAGCAGAATCTGCAATGGTAAAAGGATATTTGGCAGATACTGGTGTTGAAGTGGCGGTGTTAGCTATGAATGTAATGGGTGCATACGGTGTAATGGATGAATATGATCAGGAAAGATATTTACGAGATGCTATCATCGGACCGCACATAGAAGGCGCATCGGATGTTCAAAGATTAATATCAGCTAATAAAATTTTAAGAGGTTAATCTTGAAGCAAGCAGAAAGTATGAATATTTGGTGTAAGAGCAACAAACGATAGTTTGTAAAATCTATAATTAGTTTATCCGATCGGCTACCATTGCTAACACCCCCATCTTCTATAAAAGTGGGGGATAAGCACTGTTTCCTCACAGGCAAACTACACCTGAGTCTAAGAATCACTTGATAGTAATGGGTTGGCATCCTAGGAACAAATATTAAGGAGGTTAATTTTATGGAACAAATTGAAAAGTATTTGCAGCTAGCAAAAAATCTTGACAATAATCCTGTAGGAGCACCGAATAGTAAAGAATTTATGGAGATGCTAGAAATTCTATACCCAGTTGGAAAGCCAATTGACTTAGCACTTTTATTGACTTTTAAAAATAAGACCCTTGAAGAAATTGCAGAAGAAGCAAATATGCCAAAAGAAGAAGTATCAAAGATTCTAGAAGACATGGCGGCTAAAGGTACAATTGCAAGTAAAAAATCAGGAGATACAAGAAAATATAGACTGTGGCCGCTTTATGCAGGGTATTTTGAGTATACAACAATGTCTAGCAAGTTTGATAAAGAAACCCATGAAAAATTAAATAGATTATGGCGTTATTATTACAAAAAAACACTAGTGCATGAATTAGGAGAAACAACACCAGCTTGGAAAAGAGTTCTTCCGGCTGAAGGATCATTCATGCAGCCAGATGAAGTACTTCCATATGAAACTGCTTCACATCTAATAAAAACACAGGCTAAGCGAATTGCTTTAGGTGTTTGTGCGTGTCGTGTAATAGAAAAAAAATGTGATAAACCGGTAGAGACCTGCCTTGCGTTTGATGAAGCAGCGAATTTTATGATCGACTATGGTTTAGGAAAAGAAATCTCCGTTGATGAAGCCATTGAGGTTTTAAATAAGTGCGAAGAAGCTGGTTTAGTTCATATGAGTAGTAATAATAAGAACAACCTTCTTTTCATGTGTAACTGTTGCTCAGATTGTTGTCATTTATTTAGACCATATACTGAATATAATTATCCTGATACCGTCGCTAAATCAAGTGTCTTGCCGAAAATTTCAGCGTATATTTGTACAGGCTGTGCAATCTGTGCAGAAAAACGCTGCCCAGTTGGAGCACTCACTATGGTAAACGATGTGCCTGTGCTAGATGAAAATTTATGTATTGGATGTGGTCTTTGTGTAACGACTTGTAAGGCAAAAGCAATCACATTGACTAAAAGAGATGAGATTCCTAATGTACCAGAAACTTTGGGTGAATTAAGTATGGATATCTGGAAGAGTAAAAAGGAAAATAGAAAAAATCCGAATTATGTAAAATAATAAAGCAAAGAATTAATATGCTGTAATCAAATAGAAATATTTACAGCCCTCAGACGTTCAGATCGTTGCCCTCCTACGGTTAGATCGTTTTAAGAAATCTAGAAGCGATGAAGATGATTATGAAAATGTGATTTAGGTTATGGATGGGTAACTGTGTGTGGCATAATTAGTTCATATTTTTATAAAGCGTAGTATTACAAATAATAAAATATAATTGGAGGGAGACGATTTGAAATGCATGAGCTGGGTGTTATGGCTAATGTCTTAGATATTACTTTAGAATATGCCCAAAAGAATGATGTGAAGAAAGTTAGAAAAATAAATCTAGAAGTTGGAGAGTACTCAGGTATTATTGCAAAACTTGCACAAGATTTTTTTGGATATATATCAAAAGACACTATTGCAGATGAAGCCATTATAGATATAAAAAAGGTACCAATGAAGGGCAAATGTCGTATTTGTGGTACAGAGAGTGATGTTAATCTTGATAAATTATCATTTTTATGTCCTGAATGTGGGTCTAATAAAATGGAGCTGCTATCTTCTGGAAGAGAGTGGAGAATAGAGTCACTAGAAGTTGAATAGTGTATATGCTAATTAGAAAATGGAGGTATAGAAATGGATCCTATTAGAATAATTGAAGTTAAAGAAAATGTTCTGGTTAATAATGATAAAAAAGCAGAAGAATTACGATCATTTTTAAAGAAAGACAAAACATTTCTTATGAACCTTATGTCTTCTCCTGGATCAGGAAAAACGAGCTCGATTTTACGCACAATTGAACATCTGAGAAATGAATTCAAGATTGGAATTTTGGAAGCAGATATTGATTCGGCTGTTGATGCTGAGAAGATGCAAGCTATTAATATACCGGCAGTTCAACTTCGTACGGGTGGCATGTGTCATTTAGATGCCAGTATGACTGAGACAGGTCTTAAGGAATTGAATTCTGCCATTTTCGATATGGTAGTTATAGAGAATGTTGGAAACCTTGTATGTCCAGCTGAATTTGATACTGGAGCTGTATGTAATGTTATGATTCTAAGCGTTCCTGAAGGTGATGATAAACCCTTAAAGTATCCGTTAATGTTTACAAAAACGAATGTGTTGTTAGTTAATAAAATCGATTATCTACAGTTTTCAGATTTTGATATGGATGCAATGAAAGAACGAGTATACAATCTAAATCCGGGCATTAAGATTTTTGAAGTTTCTGCTAAAACAGGTGAAGGTTTCGAAGCATGGGTTGATTGGCTACGTAAAAAAATTACAGAATGGTCTGCGTAAAAATGAAATATTCTAGGTTGTTTAACAGCTCAGATAAAATTGATGAAAGAAATAGTATAAATAATTTCATTGTGTTTTTAACACTAAAATATAAAAAAATATTATAAATTATTAAGAGGTGATAAAAATGAATATATTAGTATGTGTGAAACAAGTTCCAGATACAACAGAGATTAAAATTGATCCAGTAAAAAAGACACTTATTCGAGATGGTGTGCCAAGTATTTTAAATAAATATGATACTTATGCGTTAGAACTTGCGCTTCAATTAAAGGATAAATTGGAGAATTGCTCGATTACTGTATTGTCAATGGGACCTCAACAGGCGAAAGCTGTATTAAAAGAATCCTTATCAGTAGGCGGGGATAAAGCTTATTTATTAACTGATAGAGCTTTCGGGGGATCAGATACTTTAGCAACTAGTTATATACTTTCATGTGCAGTTAATGCTTTGGAGAAAAAAGAAGGAAAATTTGATATTATTTTCTGTGGTAAGCAGGCTATCGACGGAGATACAGCTCAGGTAGGTCCGGAATTGGCAGAACATTTAGATAGATCACAGGTTACGTATGCGGTAGACATTGAGTACAAAGATGGAAAAGTTAGAGTGAAAAAAGAATCCGACGAAGGTTACGAGATAATTGAACCTCAGATGCCTTGTTTAATTACAGTAACGAAGAATACATATGAATTAAGGTTTCCGACTCTGAAAATGAAATTAAAAGCAAATAAGACTGATATTCCTGAAATTACAGCAGCTGATATTGATATAAATCTTGAGTATGCTGGGTTGAGTGGTTCGCCTACAAAAGTGAGAAAAAGCTTCACACCAGAGTTAAAACAAAATGGAGTTATTCTTGAAGTTAGAGAAGATACAGATGCAGTGGTGAACAATTTGTTAGATTTATTAAGTGATGCAAAAATTTTATAATGAGTAATGAAGGAGTAATAAAGATGAGCAAAAATATATGGGTGGTCATTGAAACATATCCAGATGGAAGAGCAAAAAGTGTAGGATTGGAATTGCTTAACCCTGCAAAGAAGATGGCTGATGCCATTAAGCAGGAGGTTGTAGGCATTGTTATCGGTCAAAACATTGATTCCGCAATTGAATCAGCCCAAAAATATGGTGCAGATAGAGTTGTAGCAGTAGAAGGAGCAGAATACGAGCAATACACAACAGATGCATATACTATAGTGATAAAGGAGCTCATTGATAAATATGAGCCTCTGGCGGTATTGATGGGAGCAACAAATCAAGGGAGAGATTTAGGACCAAGAGTTGCATGCAGGTTAAAAACAGGATTGACAGCTGACTGTACGTCTTTGGATATTGATGTGGAAACGCAGAATGTAAAATGGACAAGACCAGCTTTTGGTGGGAATCTTATGGCAACAATTGAATGTCCAGATCATCGCCCTCAATTAGGTACAATAAGACCTGGAGTATTTAAAAAATTGGAGTCAAAGTCAGGAATAAATATCCAAGTTGACAAAGAAGAAATCCATGTGTCCAATGACAAAATAAGAACTAAAGTTATAGAGATTATAAAGGAAGATGGAGAAAGTATCGATCTTGAAGGTGCGGAAATCATTGTTTCTGGCGGTCGAGGTGTCGGAAAAACAGAGAATTTCAAGCTGATTGAAGACTTAGCAGAAGTATTAGGTGGAACTGTTGGGGCTTCAAGGGCTGCTGTAGATACAGGGTGGATAACACATTCACATCAGGTTGGACAAACAGGAAAGACGGTAGGTCCAAAAATCTATTTTGCATGTGGTATTTCTGGTGCAATACAGCATCTAGCAGGTATTAGTGGTTCTGATACTATCATAGCAATTAACAAAGATAAAGATGCTCCTATTTTTGGCGTGGCTGATTATGGAATCGTAGGTGATTTAAATATAATTTTGCCAAAGATGATAGAAGCTATTAAAAAGAAAAATGCATAAGCAATAGAAAAGATAAATGCCATGTATCAATTTTCGTTTTCGACTGGATTGGTATATGGTATTGTCTACAAAGCTTGTATGAATGGCACGGATTTGACATGAATATTGCTCAATAATTAAGTGTGATAACTAGATCTAATAAAAATAGTTTTATGCAAGAGGTATATTTAAATTGAAAGGAAGGGAAATAACTATGGACTTTGAAAAAATTAAGTATTCTGTATCAAATGGTATTGCATCAATAAAATTAAACAGTCCTAAAAACTTAAATGCATTTGATGAAGCACTAGTAGGTGATGCTATTGCAGCCTTTGATCTTTGTGAAAAGGATGACGCTGTAAAAGTTGTTGTTCTTTCTGGAGAAGGCAAAGCATTCTCTGGAGGAGGAGATATAGGTTTCTTTTATAAAGGCGTTCAGGATGACAATGTGGATTTAGAAAAGCTTGTTAAAATGGCAGGAGAATTGGCCGTTAAAATCAAAAAGCTGCATAAACCTGTTATTGCATCAGTACATGGTGCAGCTGCAGGAGCTGGTTTTAGTGCTGCTTTGCTTTGTGATTTTTGTATTGCAGCAGACAACACGAAATTTATTCAAGCTTTTGTTAATTTAGGATTAGTTCCTGATACTGGAGGAGCATATCTTCTAGCAAAATCAGTTGGTGTAAATAAAGCTGCAGAATTGATTATGACAGGAAGAGTTGTTACTGCACAAGAGGCGAAGGATTTAGGCATAGTTTATCAAGTAACAACAGTTGAAGAGTTAGAAGAAGCAACTATGAAATTTGCAAAGAAACTTGCTAGTGGTCCATCTGTTTCTTATGCATACATGAAGGACATGCTATATCAAACCTCATTTAAGGATTTTGATAAATTCTTAGCTATGGAGGCGGAATATCAAATTCGTTGCAGTAAAACAAAGGACTTTAAAGAAGGCGTTATAGCTTTTGTTGAAAAGAGAAAAGCCGAGTTTAAAGGGATATAAGGAGGATTGCAATGATATGGAGAGATGAATATCAAAGTAAATTAGTTTCACTTGAAGAAGCAACTAAAAAAATAAAATCAGGGGACGTTGTATGGTTTGGAGCACTCACTTCAGCACCAATAGATTTTTTGGAAACCTTGAGTGACAGGTATTTAGAATTGAAAGATGTCACATTAGTATCTTGCTATGCTATGCATCCATTCAAATTCTTAAAGGCATCAGATTGCATAGGACATTTAAATTATCATTCATTATTCTATGGTGCCTTTGATAGAAAATTATTTGCCAATGGTAATGTAAATATAAGTTCTGTTCATTTGTCAAACTTGGATATAGCTATACAAAATTATAATCCCAATGTGTTCGTTGCTGATGTTTCTTTGCCTGATGATGAAGGGTATATGTATTATGGGCCTATGGGTGTGTTTGGAAATGATGCAGCAAAAAAATGTTCTGATTTTAGAATCGTTCAGGTAAATAAAGATCAACCTAAAGTAAAAGGAATATTAAATAAAATTCATATAAGTGAAGTTGATTATGTATGTGAAGCTGATCATCCATTGCCTGTATTAAATCAGCCAGAACCATCAGAAGTTGATAAAAAGATAGCCAAAAGTATATTGCCATATATTGAAGACGGATCAACAATTCAAGTTGGATTAGGTGGACTTGCGAACGCTGTTGCATATGGACTTGAAAAAAAGAAAAATTTAGCTGTTCATACTGAAATGTTTACCGATTCAATGATGTATTTAGCAAAAAAAGGTGTGATAAATGGGAAGATGTATGTTGCTTTTGCATTAGGCAGCAGGGAGTTAAATTATTATTGTTCACATGAAAATGTACAGTTTGCTCCAATTTACGTAGTAAATAAACCTACAGAAATTATGAAAAATGATAACATGGTATCAATAAATGCATGTCTAATTTTAGATTTGACTGGACAAGTAGCCTCTGAAGGTGTCGGCTTCAGACAAATTAGTAGTACAGGTGGTCAAGTGGATTATGTAAGAGGAGCAGCAATGTCCAAAGGCGGAAAGAGTTTTCTTTGTTTGTCTTCCTCAAATAAAGATAAGAAGACTGGTGAAGCATCATCTAATATAAGATTGGCATTACCAGCAGGAACCCCTATAACTACGGCAAGGTCAGATGTTATGTATGTGGTAACAGAATATGGAATTGCTGATCTCTATTGCAAATCCATAGAACAACGTGTTAACGCTATGATCTCAATAGCGCATCCTGATTTTAGAGAGCAATTAAGAATAGAAGCAATGAAAGTTGGATATATCAAAGAATAAATATTGTCAATAAAAAAATAATAGTTAAATTTTAAATTACTAATTAGGAGGAATAAAATGAATAATTTATTAACACAGGAACAGCTTGAAATAGTACAAATGGTCAGAGATTTTGCTCAAAACGAGGTAGCCCCTATTATGGCTGAGGCTGATAAAAACGGTGAAATTCCAATGGATGTTTATAAAAAAGCATTTGAGATGGGACTTCATGTTGCAGACTTTCCAACACAATTTGGAGGTACAGGACTTGATTCAGTAACAACATCTTTAATAATAGAAGAATTAGCTAGAGTAGATGCAGGCTTTTCTCTTGCAATAGCAGCTTCAGAACTTGCATGCAAACCAGTTCTTATAGCAGGAAATGATAATCAGATTAAATTACTGGCAGATATTGTAGTGCCAGGGAAATTTGCATCTTTTGCTTTAACAGAACCACAGGCTGGTTCAGATGCTTCTGCAATAAAAACAACTGCTTTAAGAGATGGAGAAGAATATATAATAAACGGAACAAAATGCTTCATCACAAATGGCGGAATGGCAGGAGTTTATACTGTGCTTGCAATAACAGATAAAACAAAAGGTGTAAAAGGATTGTCTGCATTTCTTGTTGAAGCAGACAGAAAAGGTATATCTGTAGGTAAAGAAGAAGATAAAATGGGCATTAGACTTACAAATACTGTAGAACTTGTATTTGATAATGTTAGAATACCTGGTAGCAATTTACTTGGTAAAGAAGGAGATGGCTTCAAAATTGTCATGAAGACACTGGATTCAACAAGACCTATGGTTGCAGCAGGTGCTGTGGGATTAGCTCAACATGCTATTGATCTATCAGTGAAATATGCAAAAGAAAGAGTGACATTCGGAAAACCGATAGTTACTAATCAAGTTATTCAGTTTATGCTTGCAGACATGGATATGAAAACAGAGTTAGCAAGACAATATACTAGATACGCATGCCAATTGATAGATGCAGGAAAATTAGATTCAAAAGCATCTGCAATTGCAAAATGCTATGCATCTGATGTTGCTATGAGCATAACTACTGATGCTGTTCAAATACATGGTGGATACGGATACATGAGAGAATATCCGGTAGAAAAATTAATGAGAGATGCAAAGATATTCCAAATAGTAGAAGGGACAAATCAGGTTCAGAAAATTGTTATTGCTGGTCAGCTTCTCAAATAATAAAAATTAATATGCAAATAGGTAGAAATTATTCAGTTTTAGGATTTTATTTACATTTTTCAGATAGTGGTATTCCATCACTAGCTAAAAGGACTAATTATATAATTACGAGGTGATTATCAAAATGAATATTTTAGTATGTGTAAAGCAGGTTCCAGATACAGCAGAAATTAAGATTGATCCTGTAACAAATACACTAATAAGAGCTGGTGTTCCAAGTATTGTAAATCCCTTTGATGCTTATGCACTTGAAGTTGCTGTAAGACTTAAGGAAAAGCATGGAGGAACTATAACAGTAGTAAGTATGGGGCCAGAACAAGCAAAAGTAGCATTAAAGGAATGTTTATCAGTTGGAGCAGATAAGGCTTTTTTAATAAGCGATAGAGTCTTTGGAGGTTCAGACACTTTAGCTACAAGTTACATATTATCAACAGCTATTAAGACTATAGGGAATTTTGACTTAATTTTTTGCGGGAAGCAGGCTATCGATGGAGATACAGGACAAGTAGGACCAGAAATAGCTGAACATTTAGGATATTCTCAGGTTACATATGCAGCTGATGTTGTTGAAGTAAATGAGGATAAGATTACGGTTAAAAGAGAAAATGAAGAAGGATTTGAAATTATTGAATCACAGCTTCCAGCTGTAATCACAGTAATCAAAACTGCTTTTGAACCTCGTTATGCAACTATTAGGAGTAAAATGGCAGCAAACAAAATTCAAATACCTACAATTACCTCTGCTGATATGGAATTTGATATTAAAAGGATAGGTTTAAAGGGTTCTCCTACTAAAGTGAAGAAAACATTTACACCTGATCTTAAGAAAGTAGGCGTGAAAATAAAAGGAAAAACAGGATCAGAAGCCGCATTAGAGCTAGTTTCAATGCTTTCTGATGCAAGTTTAATTTAGGGAGGAGTAAGGATAATGAGCTCGTTTGAAGATTACAAAAACCTTTGGGTTTATATAGAAGCAGTTGAAGGAAAAGCAAAAAGTGTAGGGCTTGAGCTTTTAAATCCCGGAAGAAGACTTGCAGATATTAATAAAGAAAAGCTTGTTGCCATAATTATAGGTGATGGAGTTGAAGAGGTAGCAAAAACAGCAATAGCTTATGGTGCTGATAAGACTATTTTGGTAGAAGGAGCTGAATATAAAAACTATAACACAGATGGATATACAAATGTTCTTGAAAAATTAGTTTTAAAATACAAGCCATCAGCACTTTTAATTGGTGCAACAAACAATGGGCGTGATGTTGGTCCAAGACTTTCCTGCAGACTAAAAACAGGCCTAACAGCTGACTGCACAGCACTCGATATTGACACGGAAAGCGGAAATATTGCATGGACAAGACCTGCTTTCGGTGGAAATCTTATGGCGACGATACTTTGTCCAAATACAAGACCTCAGATTGGTACTGTAAGACCTGGTGTATTTAAAAAAGTTGAGCCGGATTTTAATAAATCAGCAGAGATTATCAGAGAAAATATTCCTACACCTGCTAAAGAGATTAAAACAAGGCTTATTGAATACATCAAAGAAACTGCTGAAGAGATAGTTAACCTTGAAGAGGCGGAAATTATTGTTTCAGGAGGTCGCGGCTTAGGGAAAGCAGAGCATTTTTCTTATGTTAGAGATTTGGCTGCTGCGTTAGGTGGAACAGTTGGAGCTTCAAGGGCAGTTGTTGATGTTGGGTGGATACCTCATATATACCAGGTAGGTCAGACAGGAAAAACTGTTCAGCCGAAGATATATATTGCTTGTGGAATATCAGGTGCAATTCAACATGTTGCAGGTATGTCATCTTCAGATATAATAATTGCTATAAATAAAGATGAGGACGCTCCTATATTTAATGTGGCTGATTATGGAATAGTTGGTGATTTATTTGAGGTACTGCCTGCATTAACAGAAGAAATTAAAAGTCTTAAGGCCAATAATTAGAGCCAAAAATAAGTATTAAACTAAGGACAGTCTATTACTACTCTTACAGCAGAGTAATATATTTTATTATAGAATATTGTATTGCAGATTTATGTAATAATCATGATATTAGAGAGAGTATTGAAATTGAACTATATAACAAGTTCATAGACAATTCATTTTCTAGTGACGAGATCAGCTGGATAATAGCAGATTGCGTGTATCCAAGGGCTTCACTGCCTTGGTAAAGATCCCAAACTCCACAATTTTTGAAGTGTAATACATCGGTTCATAGTTTCACGAATCACCTTTCCTAATGTTTTTATAAGAGATATTTGTTTTACTTATTCTAAAAAGGATTATATACTAAAAGTATAAAAACATAGAAGGTGAAGTGATGCTTTTGAAGGGGTAAAAGGATACTTTGATGGAATAGGTTTTGGATAACGCATCAAGAGCTTAGACAGATATAGGCGCCACGATGGAACAGATAGTGTTGTTGATTGGTTGTAAGTTAGGGTGGATTGTGAAGACAATGTCGTTTTTCTTGGATGTGTCTCTTAAACGTTTTCATATCATATATATGGCGGGATGCAACTTAAACAGCACAGTGAAACTATATTTAGAAGAATTGAAAAGTTTGACTACAGTTAGTTGCAAAGGTTGTAGAAAAGAGATTAGAAAGGCGGTTGAGTTATGAAGAATATAGTAAAAAGCAAACTAGAACGCGGAGAAAAAGTCTTTGGCACATTCTTTTGGTCATGCAGCGATACAATTGCAGAATGTTTAGGGTACTCTGGCTTGGACTACATCATAATCGATTCTGAACACAGCCCCATTGATACTGAAAGCGCCGTGAATTTAATACGAATTGCCAAATTGAAAAATCTGACACCTTTTGTTCGTGTGAAAGATACCTCTCGTTCATCCATACTAAAAATGCTTGATGCTGGTGCAGAAGCATTGGTTATCCCCTGCCTTAAATCTGTTGACGAGGTCAAACGGGTTGTTGAATATGGAAAATATGGGCCTATAGGACAAAGAGGATTTGCTATTAGCAGAGGTGGTGGTTATGGATATGAGACTTATGCCAACAATCTTGACACATATTTCAATACCAGCAATACAGAAACACTTTTGCTTCCCATGTGTGAAACGGCAGAGTTTCTAGAAAATATTGAAACTATTTCATTGATTGATGGAGTAGATGGCATTTTTGTTGGTCCTTACGACTTGTCCGTTGCATTGGGTTCACCTGGAAAATTTGAAACACCAGAATTTAAAAATGTTCTTAAACGTATTGTAGAGGTTTGTCAATCTTCCGGTAAATACGCAATGATTTATTCAAACAGCCCAAGTGTTGCAAAAGAGCATATAGCAATGGGATATCAGTCATCTGCAATAGGCATTGATGTTCAAATGTTGATTCAAAAATATCGTGAAACTATTGAACAGATAAAATAGTAAAACTAACCCATACTATGAAATGTATATGTTACAATCATAGTTAAATGAAAAATAAAACATGAAGGAGGAAAACTAATATGGCAGAAATAATAAGATGGGATCAAATTAAGGCAACGACTTTTAACAAGATGGGAAAGCGACAGATTTTTACTGGCCATAATACTATGCTGATCAAGAATACATTACAGCCAAACTTTCCGCCGTTTCCACATCAGCACCCTCATGAACAGATTCTGACGATATTTGAAGGGGAATGTGAAGTAACGGTAGGTGAGGAGATTTTCCGCATGGGGCCAGGTGATATGATATACATCCCACCAAACACACATCATGATATTAATGTAGTTGGTGACAAGCCAGTTATTAACTACGACATATTTTCACCCGTGCGAGAGGATTATCTGATGGAGCTTATCAAAACAACAGAAGCTTAAAGCTTATGTAAACCATGATGTCATTGATGAATGTAAGCTTTAAGAAGTTACGTTTAATAAAGATTAATGTTTCTACAAAAGATATTATAAAGAGTCTTGAATAAAACAAAGAAGATACCAGTTCAATATTATCGAAATCAATCATAAGGAGAAAGGAGAACAATTATGAAATGTGAATTAATAGAACGCCTTAATGAGTTAAGTACGCCACACCTTGCCGATGCATGCCTTAGAGTGGGGGTAACAGTGAGATGTGCACCAACTACACTACGCCCACTGATGCCTGCGATGCACTGTGCGGGTAGGGTTCGCCCAGCACGCCATGTGGGTAGTGTGGATATCTTCTTGGAAGCTTTGGAAACATCGGGAAAAGGAGATGTTCTGGTTGTTGATAACGGAGGACGCACTGATCAGGCTTGTGTGGGCGACTTGGTGACACTTGAGATGGCTACTGGAGGACTAGCAGGAATTGTCATATGGGGATTGCATCGTGATACCATGGAATTGCAGGAAATCGGTCTGCCATTTTTTTCGCTAGGCTCTTTGCCGACAGGTCCTTTGAGCCTTGACAAACGTTCGCCAGATGCTCTCGAATGGGCGCGTGTTGGTGAATGGATAGTAACGTCTGAAGATGTTGTCGTTGGCGATGGTGATGGTGTCATATTCCTCCCTTACGAGCGTTTGGTAGATATTATACCGGCAGCAGAAAGTATCAGGGAAACGGAACGCCGTCAGGCTGGTGAAATGCGTTCAGGCCACAGCTTTAGAGAACAAGCTGCTTTTCAGAGTTACTTGGCGCAACGTGCGCAAAACCCTGAGTTTGGCTTCAGAGAGCATTTGCGACAAATAGGTGGGGCTATAGAGGAATAAGCCAACGATAAGGTTATCATATTACTTTAGGAGCATGTTATGGAGATATGTTTTAGCATACTGTAAAAACATGTGCAGTTATAAGCTAAGGTTAATTTTAAGAAGGATTACAGTGAATTCTATCTTTGTATATAAGTTCAATCTAGAAAAATAGAGGCTATTATAAAGTGAATTTTATAATAGCCCCTTATATTTTTGTGTTAAATTTCCACTTTGTCTAATCTAAATGAGCACACAACGTATAGGGTTGACCCAAATAACTCAATTTTTTAAGGTAGCTTTTCGATATTCGAGATTAAATACTCAATAAAATATTTGCTCGCAATGGGCAAGCTATTTTTATCTTTGAATCCGATAGCAAGCGTTCTAATAATAGGAGGATCAATCGGTCGCAAGGCAATATGATAATTTGTGCGGCGCAGCACAAGCTCTGCCAAAATGCTGATACCCAATCCTGCTTCTACCATTGTCATAATAGCATAATCATCATGGATACAAAACTTTATGTTTGGTTCTAAATTGCAAGAGTGAAACGCTTCTATAGGTTCACTAAAATGACCTTCCTCTAACAAAATAAATGGCTCGTTTACTAGTTCATGCAAATTAACAGTACTATGAGAAGCCAATTTATGATTTTCTGGTAGAACTGCTAACATTCTTCCTTCTTTTATAGTAATTGTATGTAAACCAGTTACGGCAGCAGGAGTGATAAAGCCGAAATCTACGGCTCCAACTTTTATCCACTCCTGTATAGAACTATAATCTCCCTGATGAAGAATAAACTGCACATTGGGATAAAGTGCTTGAAACTCTTTTATTAATTGAGGCATCCAGTGGCAGGAAATACTTGAAATCGTACCAATGCGGATTACTCCCGATTCCAATCCTTTTATCTCTTTTGATTTTTCCTGCATTGCTTGATATTGGAGAATGGTTCTTTGAATAAATGGGTATAAATCCTCACCCTCTAATGTTAGTTTTACTCCTACACGGGAACGACATAACAATTTCATAGACAATTCATCTTCTAACGACGAGATCATCTGGCTTATAGCGGATTGCGTGTATCCAAGGGCTTCCGCTGCCTTGGTAAAGCCCCCAAGCTCCACAATTTTTTGAAGTGCAATATATCTGTTCATAGTTTCACAAATCACCTTTCCTAATGTTTAGATAAGAAATATTTGTTTTACTTATTATAACAAGCAGTATATACTAAAAATATAAAAAACACAAGAGAAGGTGAAGAAATATGTCATTTGAAAAAGTTAAAGAATATTTTGAAGGAGTGGGTTTAGGCCAGAGTGTCGTGGAAAGGGAACAGATTGGCGCCACAGTGGAACAGGCGGCGGTGTCCATTGGTTGTGCCCCAGAACATATTGCAAAAGCAATGTCGTTTTTCTTGGGAGAAGAAGCTGTTATGATTGTAATGGCAGGCGATGCTAAAATAGACAACATAAAATATAAAGCCTACTTTCATCAAAAAGCAAAAATGATACCAGTTGAACTTGTAGAGACCTATATCGGCCATGCTCCAGGCGCGGTTTGTCCTTTTGCTATCAATGAAGGAGTTCGTGTATTTCTGGATGTATCTCTCAAGCGCTTTGACATCATATATACGGCCGGAGGCAACTTAAACAGTACAGTGAAACTATCTTTAGAAGAGCTTGAAATGCATTCCTCATCTTCGGGCTGGGTGGACGTGTGCAAGGGCTGGTTTGTAAATAAAGATGAAAAAGGTGTTTACTAAAGATGTTAAAATGACTATCTATGTCGAAGAAATTTTTAAGACCTATAATAATCCGGACAGTCAAAGAAACTTGTCTGGTCATTCCTTTTTATGGTAACTACTTTTCAGTAGATAACACGGATGCTGGTAATACCCCAAAAAAGAAAATATACTATATAAAACATAACCCCATTTTCACCATTTAAAAATGGGGTTGTTTTACATTCTGATGCCTGTAGCAGCTGCTGCAGGTATTTTTTTATCCTTGCCTGCAAAATTGTAATCCATACAATTAAAATGTTGATTGTATGGATTTGCAATAATAATATTGTATCAAGATCAATAAAACGATTAGAAGTACAAAAAAAAAGATTTAAAAAGTGTATTGCTTGCGCATCATGTGGAAGAGTGTGCCCTGATGTAGTATTCACTATTGAAAAATAATTTTAGAGAAGGTAAAGAAAGTGGGAGAAAAAATATTAATGAAAGGTAATGAGTCCATAGTCGAAGCTACCATTCATGCAGGATGTCAATGCTTTTTCGGATAGCCTATTACGCCACAAACAGAAATTGTAGCATATATGGCAAAACAAATACCTAGGATCGGCAGAGTCTTTCTACAAGCAGAAAGTGAAGTAGCAGCAATTTTTTTAATATTTATGAGCCTGTACTGTGTGCGGCCATAGGATGTGTTTTTGCCAGTACAGACATAAAGAGATTAGAAATAACTCCCACTGCAAGATCACTTTTTAATCGTCTGTTTGCAAGAAAAAGCAAAAAGGAAATTTTAGGCATTCTCATAGAAGCAGCTGACGAGCTAAAGCAAACTATCTCGTTATCGGATAATTTCGAACGATATATAAAAAACAGTTTGCTTTTGATTGCTGCTTTGATAGAAAATGCTGTATGATTGCTTACAACTCTACGTTGATTCACTTCCAACTCAGCAGCAGTTGTGGATGGATAAAGCAGTTGAAACATTGTATGATAATTCAATTGCACAAGCGTGAAATTGTAGAGGAAGCTTAAATTATTTAAATCCAAATGAATTAATTTTTGAAAATACATTATGTACATAAAGTGCAAATATTCCAAAGAAAATTAAACCAAACAAACATTCACCATTAATAATCTGTACTTTACCAATAACAAGACTATCTGAAACACTTCGGTAAGAATCTCCTAAAGCTAGTACATTTACATTATTCCACAATGTATGCATAACACTTGGTAATATTACATTTTTAGATAAGGTATAAAGATAAGTATAACTATAATTAAATAAAAAAATGGTTAGCGATTGCAGTAAAACAAATGCAATTGCTTTTGTTATTCCATAATTAATATTTATAATTAGTAATGCAGGTACATGGTATAGTGCCCAAATAATGCCCATAATTGAATTTGATTTTTTTATACCATACTTCAAAATAAGTCTAGGCAACAAGTATCCTCTCCAACCATATTCTTCAAGTAGCCCCAAAATAAAAAGAGGGATTGATAGTAAAGCAAGCTTTAAAATTTTAATTAGAATATTAAGCCAATGTTCTGATAAAACGCCTTGCTTGGTTAATAGTGAAAGTAGTACACAAAGTGTGATTATAATTAGTGGAAATACAATTGTAAAAACTAAACTTTTAAGTGATATTTTATGAAAGAAAGGCTTAAATAAAACTTTGATAGATTTAAATTCTATTAATGTTGAGAATATAGCTGCAGATGCCGGAACCATCATAACAAAAAATAATGCACCAACTGCTCCTTTCAATAAGATAATTATGCTTAGTAAGTAACCTAAAGTAAAAGTAATAGATAAAAAAATTTTTTCGTATTTCATTTTTAAACTCCTTATTGTATTAGTGTATTAAATTAATAATACAATAATACAACTGTTGCACATTTTTGTAAAGCTGTATTTTAGCAAGAAGAAGTATATTTGTCAGAAGAGTCGCAGGAACTGCAAATGATGTTCAAGTTGTAGCAACTAATATAGATATCGTTTTTATTTGCATGTCTTTAAACAATGATTTTAATTTGCGTAGGTTTGAACGTTATCTTGCAATTGCATGGGATAGCGGAGCCAAACCTGTAATTGTACTTACAAAATCAGATTTATGTGAAGAGTTATCCATAAAACTATCGGAAATTAGAGAAGTAGCAGTTGGCGTTGACATAATTGTTACTTCAAGTATAAAGGATGATGAATATAAACCAATACTTAAATATATTACAGCAGGCCAAACAGTGGCTTTTATAGGTTCATCTGGTGTTGGAAAATCGTCTCTGATCAATTGTCTTCTTGGTGAAGATATTATCGGAACCAGGGAAATTAGAAAGGATGATAAGGGAAAACATACAACTACAAGACGAGAATTGCTTGTTATTCCTTCAGGGGGTGCTGTTATAGATACACCAGGTATGCGTGAGCTGGGAGTTGAAAGTATAAATTTGGCGAAGGCTTTTTCAGATATAGATGAACTGGCAAGCAGATGCAAATTTAATGATTGTCAACATGAAAAAGAACCAGGTTGTGAGGTAAGAAGGGCTATTGCAGAAGGTCTAATTACAAAGGAACGTTTAATTAGTTATAATAAATTAAAAAGAGAGGCAAAGTATGATGGACTTAACTCTAAAGAAATCGAAAAAGAAAAAATAGATAATATGTATTTGAGCTTTGATGGAATAAAAAATGCAAGAAAATATATAAAATCAAAAAGCAAAAGAAGATGAACTTTAACTAACATTATTCATATTTAAGGATTCAACTATAAAAATCAAAGAATTTACTTAAACACCGCAGAATTCAAAATTGAATTTTGCGGTGTTTAATAATAAAAGCTCATTTTTCACTATATGGAACATAATTACTAAAAGTGTTATAATAAGTATAATAATGTATAATAGGGGGGGTTATAAATTGAAAAATAAATTTATAGTTGCAACTTTTTTTAGTGTTTTTCTATTATTTTCGACTAGTGTAAAAGCAGATAAATTTACTGATTACCAAACAGTAGACGCGAATAAAATATGGACAATTAAGTTTACTAGTAATGTTGGATTTGATGATGGAACTAAACAAGGCATTACGGTTACAGATAGTAAGGGCAATAAGGTTCCTGTATATGTTGAATTAGTAGGACAAGATAATAAAACAGTTACAGTGACAGCTCCACAAGGTGGGTATACGCCAGGAGAAAGTTACATATTAAATGTTGGAACTAAAGCACATTCTAATAAGGGTAAGGTATTAAAGAATGAATACAAAGTACATTTCAATGTTAAAAGCAGCATTGATATAGTAACTTTTAAGGATGAGAATTTAGAAAAAGCAGTAAGGAAATCTATAAATAAGCCTACAGGAGACATTTATAAGAGTGATGTTGAAAAAATAAAAGAACTTGATGCTTTTAATTATGGAATACAAGATCTTAGTGGAATTGAAAACTTAACCAATGTACAGACACTTTTACTAATGGAAAATCAAATAAGTGATATAAGTGTATTAAATAAACTCACTAATTTACAAACTCTTTATTTAGGTCTTAATAGAATAAGTGATATAAGTGTATTAAGTAGAATGACTAATTTACAAAGTCTTGATTTAAGTTTTAATAAAATAAGTGATATAAGTTCATTGAAAGAGTTAACTAATTTACAAGGTCTTGATTTATCTGGCAATGAAATAAGTGATATAAGTGTATTAAATAGATTCACTAATTTGTATAATCTTTGTTTAGATGAAAATAAAATAAGTGATATAAGTGCATTGAAAGGGTTAACTAATTTACAACAACTTGAATTAAACACTAATAAAATAATTGATATTAGTTTACTAGGTAGTTTAACTAATTTACAAACACTTTATTTAAATGCGAATCAAATAGATGATATAAGTGTATTAAAAGGATTAACTAATTTACAAAAACTTTCTTTATCTAATAATAAAATTAGTGATGTAAATGTATTGAAGGATTTAACTAATTTATACACTCTCAATTTATCTAGCAATAAAATAAGTGATATAAGTGTATTAAATAGAATGACTAATTTACAAACTCTTTATTTAGATGAAAATCAAATAAGTGATATAAGTGCATTGAAAGGATTAACAGATTTGAAACTTGTTGGTTTAAATAACAATAAAATAACTGATTTAAGTGCTTTAGGAGGATTAATTAATTTGAAGCGTCTTTATTTATTAATGAATCAAATAAGCGATATAGGTCCTTTGAAAAAATTAACTAATTTACAGGATCTTGTTTTAGGTTTTAATCAAATAAGTGATATAAGTACTTTAAAAGAACTAACCAATTTGCAAGGTCTTGCTTTATCTAATAATAAAGTCAGTGATATAAGTTCACTAAAAGGGTTAACTAATTTAAAAAATCTTTGGTTTAACAATTTTGAAAGTTCTGATTTGGGCAAATGGGATCATCCTTTTAATGTATTAGATTTTATGAGCTCTCATGCTAGTATATTGGATTTTATGAACTCTCATGATATATATAATAATCAAATAAATGTTTCAGATAAACAAACATTGGAAAATGTTTTACCTAACTGTAAGATTTGGTATTAAAAAGAATGAGTAATAGATACAAATTTTTTATTTAACAACTAATTAAAAAATGAACAATTTATTAGAGTGCCTCATTATTCAATATGAATTTTGGGGTGTTTTTATGTCACATTTAAAAATTATGGTCTAGCTAAGAAAACTGTAGTTCTTTATGCCAATGCCACATGATATACCCATCTTCAAACAGATTAAATTTATCTGTATAAATTGTTAAAAATAATTGCAAAGAAAGTGAGTGAAGGTTTAGTGAAGTTTCAACCGAGAATAAAAGGAATAATTCTTGTAATCATAGGCGCCATGTTATGGGGAATATCAGGTATTGTTGCACAATACTTGTTTCAAAAAAAAGGATTTAGTCCAGAGTGGCTTGTTGTGATTCGTCTATTAGCATCAGGGATAATTTTGTTGTTATATGATTTTATGAAAGATAAACAACATATATGGACAATCTGGAGGTCTAAACATACTATATTAAGTCTTATTGTTTTCAGCATTATAGGGATGTTAGGTGTGCAGTATACCTATTTTGCTGCTATTAAATATGGAAATGCAGCTACAGCAACAATACTTCAATATTTATCACCAGTAATAATTACTTGTTATTTAGCTATTTATACTAAAAAAATGCCGAATTTACAACAAATTACAGCTGTTGTCTTAGCCATGTTAGGTACATTTTTTATCATTACAAAAGGTAACATTCATAGTATATCTATTTCTAAATTAGCATTATTTTGGGGCATTAGTTCTGCTTTTGCAGCTGCTTTCTATACATTGCAGCCTCGTTTACTTCTTGCTAAATGGGGTTCTACAGTTGTAGTTGGATGGGGAATGCTCATTGGTGGAATAGCTTTTAGTTTTATCCATCAGCCTTGGAATTTTGAAGGTCAATGGTCTATTACTTCAATACTTGCTGTTATATTTGTAGTATTATTTGGAACTCTTATTGCTTTCCATTGCTATTTGGAAAGTTTAAAATATATACAACCAACAGAGACAAGTGTGCTATCCTCTGTTGAACCTTTATCGGCAGCTCTTTTATCTGTGTTATGGTTACATGTTCCTTTGGGTATGTTTCAGTGGTTAGGAACAGCATGCATTATACTAACAGTTGTAATTTTGTCTCGTACAAAAAATAAGGAAAGTATAGGTTGATATAATTGGAAAATGATAATTGACAAATAAACTATTTAGTACTAATATAAAAATGAATTATAGATTCAGTTTTGAGGTGATTGAGAGCAAAATGGTTCAAGTAAAAAAACATGATATTAAACAAGCAATTGAAAATGCGGCAATAGATACATTCTTAGAAAAAGGATACCTAAATACGAAAATGAGTCATATTGCTGCAAAAGCAAATATTTCAGTAGGCAATATTTACATTTATTTTAAGAACAAAGAAGATTTATTTTATAACATTTTACCACAGTCTTTTGCGGATATCTTAAGAGATTATAATTCTAGAATATTTCCTATATTAACAAAGGCCTTTTTAAAAAAGCAGCAAAACTTAGAAAGATACCTTCCAACCAATAAACGAATAAATGATTTAATATCAATTCGGAAGAGATTATTAATTCTATTTAGATATAGTAAAGGAACAAGATATGAAAATTTGAAAGAAGAAATAATGGAAAATATGACACAACATGAAATTAGCTTTTTACAGAAGCAAGGGCTAGTTAATTGTAATATAACTCAAAATTACAAAATTATAAGAATGGTATTTGATAACATGCTTAATCTATTACTGGATTCATTGAAAGGTGATATGGAGGCAGATGAACGAAGAAATGTAATAAGATTTTCTTATGAATATAATTTAGCTGGATTCAAGAGACTTCTTAAAGAATACATTAAGTAAAACTATTTTTAAAGCTTCTTAGATATTATTTACTGAAGTTGAAATCAACATAGGTTTAGTAAGACATGTAAAAATAAGGAGGTAAGTCATGATTGATTTGGGTTTAACAGATAAAGTAGCTTTAATAACAGGAGGAACACGAGGCCTTGGAAGAGCTATTGCTGAAAAGCTAGCAGAGCAGAAGGTAAAGATAGTTGTAACTGGTGTTAGTGAAGAGAGAGCAAAACAGGCAGCCAGTGAAATAGCGGCTGCTTATAAGGTTGAAGCATTAGGATTGGGGCAGGATGTAAGCTTAGAGGAATCCACCAAGCAAGTAGTAAAATGTATTATTGAAAGATTCGGAAGAATTGATATTTTAATAAATAATGCAGGTGTAACCAGTGATGGCATAATGATGACCATGAAAAAAGAAAACTGGGATAAGGTGCTTGGTGTAAATCTTACTGGTGCATTTAATTGTACAAAATTTGTATCTAAACATATGTTAAAACAAAGATCTGGTAGTATTGTTAATATGACCAGTGTTGTAGGCATAACAGGTAATGTTGGTCAGGCAAATTATTCTGCCTCCAAGGCTGGGCTTATAGGTTTTACTAAAACAGTAGCAAGAGAATTAGCAGACCGAGGCATAAAGGTGAATGCTGTTGCTCCAGGATATATATCAACAGATATGACAGCAGCGCTTTCAGAAAAAGTAACTGAAGAAATGTTATCCAAAATTCCAATGAAAGCTTACGGTAAACCTGAGGCAGTAGCCAGTGCAGTTTTATTCCTTGTTTCAAACATGTCAGAGTACATTACGGGACAAGTTATAAATGTTGATGGTGGAATGGTGATGCAGTAAAAGCATTAGGAGATTTAGAAAATAAGAAGTTTTAATTACTATTATTATACTGATGTTAAGGTGGGAAATTAAATGATAGATTTATTTAGAGCATTTGCTACAAAGGAAGATTTTTTTTACGAGGGTGCATTTATTGCAAAAGTAAAATATCAACGATTCCAATCAAAATTAGACAAAGAAACTTATAAACATGAAATTGTAAAAAGTAGCAGGAAGCTTTGTGTACTTAACTGTAGTGGATATGTTAATAATGAAGTTTCTGAAACATTAACAGTTTATTTAATGATGAATGCAACTGTTAAGGAATCTGTTCAAACAGAAAACATTAAATACTGCGGGACTTTATGGCGTAGTTTTTCAAAAGAAGAAATTTCAGATTTTAGTCATCTAACAGGCGATACAAACTCTATTCATCTTACAGAAAATCCTGTTGTACAAGGATTATTTATTCTTAAAGAACTTTGTGATACTACTCAAAGTAATGAAATAGAAGTAAAATATATTCATCCTGTTTATGGTGGTAATTCAGTATACATAAAACGTGAAGAAAACCTTATGAGGGGTTTTAGTAATGGTACATTATGTTTTCAAGCAACTCTATATTAGATAATTTTACAAAGTGTGAAAAATGAGATATAAAAAGAGAGGAAGTGAGCTTAAGTGAGAGTTTGGTGATTATTATACACTCCCTCACTTAATAAGTAATGAATTAAAAATAGTCAACTATCAATGCTCAGTATTGCTATAATGATTTTAATGGAAAAATTATGGTAAAGATATAATCTAAAGAATTTAACCATATATATTATTAAGAATATATATGGTTAAAAATATTCGCGAGCAAAAAATAGTTATTTTAAAACAGATACATAGTTGCCATAATGGCAAAATTTATAAAAAACAAGGAGATTTATTATGAGCATTGATAAAGTATTTTATAAAACCTTATTTAAAAATTTATTTTCTGATACCTGCAGGATTAGATTTTGGGATGGAGAAGTTGAGGATTATGGAGAAGGAGAAACTAAATTCGAAATAATTTTTAATGAACCTATTTCTAAAGCTGATATCCTTAGTGATCCTTCACTAGCCTTTGGTGAAGCTTATATGACTAAAAAAATAGAGGTAAAAGGCAGCCTTGAAGATGTTGTAGCATCTATATACAATAATAAGGAAAGCTTCCTAGGCAGTAGTAGCAAATATGAACATATAATCAATAAAATTTCAAATGGTCTTAAAAATAGTAAGGCAAATATTCAACACCATTATGATATTGGAAATGATTTCTATAAATTATGGTTAGATGAGAGCATGACCTATTCTTGTGCATATTTTGCAAATCCAGAGGATTCTTTATATCAAGCACAGCAAAACAAAGTAAATCATATTTTGAAAAAATTGGCATTAAAAGAAGGAGAAACCTTACTTGATATAGGTTGTGGTTGGGGTGAGTTAATTATTAATGCTGCTAAAAAGTATAATGTTAAAGCTATGGGTATAACTTTAAGTTCAGAACAATTTGCTAGGGTTCAAGAAAGAATAAAGGAAGAAGATTTAAGCAATCTTGTTGAAGTTCAACTTATGGATTATAGAGAAATAAAAGACAGAAAATTTGACAGAGTAGTTAGTGTTGGGATGATAGAACATGTTGGAAAAGATCATCTTAATGAATATTTTTCTAAAGTTAACGAGTTATTAACTGATGGTGGCTTATCAATGCTTCACTGTATAACAAGTCAAGAAGATAATGAAGAAGGGGGAACAAATTCATGGATTAATAAATATATTTTCCCAGGTGGATACATACCATCAGTTAGAGAATTAATTTGTCATATAGCAGCTGAAAAACTTTGCTTAATTGATATAGAAAGTCTTAGAAGACATTATGGAAAGACATTAGAGATTTGGACAAGTAATTTTGAAAATGCATTACCTGAAATAAGTAAAACTAAGGATGAAACATTTATAAGAATGTGGAGATTATATTTAAATGCATGTGCAGCATCTTTTAACTGTGGTAACATTTATATTCATCAATTTTTATTTACTAAAGGAATAAATAATGAGTTACCATGGACTAGAGCGTATATATATGAAAATCATTAAACATTTATTAAGCCAATTTGATTTTAGATTTATGTTTAATATTAGTCTTAAGGCATATGGATGCTGAGGCCAACATTTTAAAAGGAAAGAAAGTTGAGAAATATTTTAAGCTTGTTGCTATTCCTGCAACAATTAAGGATGGCGTTTATCAAGATTTATCAAGAACCCGTTGATAGAAAAACTATCAGAGGGTTCTGATTCTTTGTCTGACACAAAAAGGCTATATCTTTAACTTTTCTCGCCTCATTAACTTTGAAATAAAACGAAAGGTTGTTGAAGAAAGCATTATGCCAAATGCAATGGCGCCTCCTACAGCAATAGTTTGCATACCTTTAGAATATGCTAAAGAATAGTTTTGTTCTACTATATTGTTTATAGTGTTATATGCTGTTATACCAGGTACTAATGGAAATATTCCTGGTATTGAAAATTGCACAGCAGGTGTTTTCAGTTTCCGTGCCATTAATTCACTATAAACACCTACAGAAAATGCGCCTGCAAAGGATGCAGAAACAGGATTAAAGGTATATTTATATACGGTAAGATATATTGCCCAGCCAATAGCTCCGCAAAAGCCAGTCCATATTATCTTTTTTCTATCAATGTTAAAAAGAATAACAGGAAATATACTACCTAAAAATGCTAATAATATTTGTTTTATCATAGTTTTACACCTACTCCAAGAGATAATGCTGAACCAATTCCTGCTCCCACTGCAATTATAACAAGCATTGCTTCACCAAATTTAGTCATACCTGATTCAAAGTCGCCAGATATAATATCCTTTATACCATTTGTAAGAGGTACTCCTGGTAATAATATCATTATGGCACCAGTTATAACATTACCTTTGTTTACAAAGGGCAATAAATTTTGTGAAAGGATACTAGCACCACCTATAATAAGCCCTGAAAGAAAAAATTCAAAAAACTGAAAAAATCCAACTCCAGATATTTTTTCTAGCATAAAATAAATAAGCATACTTACAACTGCTGAAACTATTGAATCATAGATTGTTCCATTAAAGAAAAATGAGTAAATGAACGAAGTCATACTGGCAGCAAATAGTCTTATTGGAAAACTGAAATAAGAAGCTTGATCTATTTCTTTTAATATTTGTTTAGCCTCTTCATAGGAAACAGGGTTATATTGAATGTTTCTTGAAAAAGAATTAATAAGTTCTATTCTATATAAATCTACTCGCCTTGTTCTAATTTTTTTAAGTGAAGTCACTTTTTCATCAGTACTATCTAAAACAGAAATAAACACGCCCTTAGCAGTGACTATACACTCGCATTCTAAATTGTAGGAATTACATATTCTTTCAATTGTTTCTTCTACCCTATAAGATTCTGCACCATTGCTTAAAAGCATTTGTCCTGCAGAAAGTGAAATTTCCAAAACTTGTTTGGCTTCCATATTTATACTCCTTTAATGATCTAATTAATACTTACAGTAAGTATTATGCATCATAATAAAGTGTATACAAAAATTATAAAAAATGCAATCTCTTTAGTATTATATTTGTACATAAACCTCAATTACTTTTTATAAGCAAAAGTAACATTATTAAATAAATTGAATACTATATAAAGAAGATTTTTTTTATTTTTAAGCAAAGAACATAATCAATATAATTTATAATATCTCTACTATTTCTAACTAAAAAACTATCAATCATTCTGGCAAAGGAATATTAATAAAAATTATTATAAAGGAGTTTTATGAGTGATTTAAGTAATAAGGTTTTTTATAATGAGTTCAATGAAAAAGAAAAAAAACTTTTGCAATGTGTTACAGAAAAATATGATTTCAAGGTTTATAATTTAATTAAAGTACGCAGTGCTTATAAGGCAGAAACTGATAAAGGCACCATTTGTATAAAAAGAATTAATCATGGGAAGTACAAGGTACGTAATGGAGATTTACTAGTAAAAGGACTAACAGATAATAACTTCTTAAATACAAGCAAGTATATTTGTACTAAAGATGGTCAGTTATTTGTAACTATAAATAAATTCTTTTTCTATGCTACAGAATGGATTAATGGTGAAGAATGTGATTTAAGCAGTATTGAGGAAGTTGAGAATTGCAGTAAGTTATTAGCAAAATTCCATTTAGCTACAAATAAAATTGATACGAATAAACTTAATATTAAAAACAATTTAAGGAATTGGCCTAAGCTATTTGAGAGTAATTTAAATGACTTAGAAAAGTTCAAAAGATTTATTGAGAGAAGAAAAATAAAAAGCAAATTCGACACCACATATTTAAGTTATATAAACAGCTATCATACAAGGGGGATGTCCTTACTTAAGTTATTAAATGAATCTGATTACAATAAACTTTCAAGTACTGCAGATGAAAACAAAACTATTTGTCATGATAGTTTTTATTATCAAAATATAATTAAAATGGAAGATAGTTATTACATTATAGATTTAGATAGTATAATGATAGACTTGCAGATAAATGATCTTGGAAAGTTTATTAGAAGATTGATGCATAAGAGTGAATATAGATGGAGCTTTGAAAAAGCATTGTTAATTATAAATGCTTATGAAAGCATAAATAAATTAACGAAATCTGAATATGAAGCTATGATAGCGTTAATATTATTTCCTCATAAATTTTGGAAGTTAGGTAAAAAGAAATATATAAAAGGTCAAAATTGGGATGAAAAAAAATATCTTCATAAACTTAACAAAGTTATTAAATATAATGAAGCTGAAGAAAAATTTTTAAATGAATATATGCAGTACATTAATAATGTTCTTTAATTTCACAGGAATAAAATACTGCAAATTTAAACAGAGATTAACGAATAATTAAACCTTACAATGAATTAAAAACCATCCTTAGGTATGTGGTATAATAATTAATTGGGTAAATAGTAGTTATTATACCACACAAATCACAAAAATAAGAGATAATTTACAAAATAGAAGTAATTATTAAACTAAAGGTTATTGATAAAGTAAAAATGTTCGGCATATCCCGGCATTGAATGATTTGAGAAGATGATGACGATGCATTTTAAAGTGAACTATAAATATAGTACATAAGAATTTAATAATAAAAAGAAACCTCCTTGTGTTTTAATAGATTTTGTAAAAAATCATAGCACAAGGAGGTTTTAATAATTATTTATTTAATATACATTTTTCTAATATTTTCTAAACAAGCTTTTGGTATCAACTACCACTGCTACAACAATTAGGACTACCAACTGGTGGAGCTGAAGGATCTACCTTAGATGTATCAACAGAATCTAAGTTATCTACTACTCGAATTACACCATTTATCATTCCCATCCAACAGCTAAAGTTTATATCTTTATCATTTGGCGTAAACTCTATTATATTTTCACCATTATCTAGCTGCTTTTTTATATTTAGAGATGGTACTACAATTGCATTGTTGCAGGAAGTTATTTGTTTTCCGTCTATTATCCACTTAACAGGAATGTTTTTCTTTACATAGAGTACATTAGGTGTATACCCATTTCCATCAGCGGTCATATTTACTACCTGAACTCCATCCTTTAAAACAGCTTTAGTGCTATTTGATCCAGAGGCAGCAAGGGATTGACTAGTACCAGGTAAAAGAGAAGCTATAGATGAAACAACATTTAATCCAGATAAAGACAGACCTCTATTACTCATAATTAACCCTAGAACAATTACAAGAACTCCACTGAACTTTAAAATCTTTTTTGTGTATCCTTTGCTTAATAGTCCAGAAACTGCACCAAAAGTTAACATTAGAGGTACTGTACCTAATGCAAATATGAACATGGAAAGAGCTCCTTTAGCAGTGCTGCCCGTACCAAGGGCATATAGCTGCATAGTTTGAAGAGGCCTACAAGGTAGTAAACCATTTAGAATACCTACCACAAATGGAGTTTTAGGCTTATTTTTTAAAGAACAAAAAGTCCAAGGAAGTTTTATTTGCAGCTTTCTAAATAAAGTAAAACCGGCCATATTAAAGCCCATGATGATCATAAATAAACCAGCGAAAAGTTGAAGAGCAGCTTGAGTTTTTATAGATAGTGAAAGTGCGGAACCCAGGGTACCAACAATTCCACCTAGAATAGTATATGATATCACTCTTCCTATATTATAAAAAAGTGCAGGTTTAATTGCCTGAAGTTTATTGGTACTTTCATTAGATAAGCTTTGAGAGAGCATTATCCCACCACACATTCCCACACAGTGTATGGAGGTGAGAACTCCAACTACAAAGAGTACAAAATAGGTTGCTCCTTTAAGCATATTATTCATATCGAAACCACCAGTAGAATTGCCTATAAGAATAATGGCAATTGCTATCATTAGTATACTGGTAAATCTAAAGTTATAAGACTTCTCAGTACTATAATCAGCACTATTTATACAATTTGTTATATCCTTTAGGCTGCAAAGTTCAGAATCATATTCTATGTCTACAAATTGATCACTATAGTCGGCTTTTGCATTAAAAACTCCTGCTAATTTTTTTAACGATCTTTCTATAACTTTTTCACAAGATGTACAAGTCATATTATATACTTTTAATCTTATATTTTTCACACTCATAAATTCACCTCACCAGTATATTATTATTATTATTATTAAAATGTTATTTTGTAGGCAGTGTATATAGGTAGATTTTCGCTGTGTAATTACATTTAATAGCTATAATATACAGAATAGTTATGTAGAAGTTATGAAGATTTATATAAAAAATATTTACATATTAAAATTTGTTTTAAAATAAATTTTTTGATTATTTAATCTTTGCTTTTTCTTCACATGAGACTTATATATTAGATCACAAATAATGAAAAATGATTGTAAATAATAGAATCTACATAAAATCTACATAAAAATCTTGTATAATGCAAAGGAACTTGTAATCCGATAAACTGGAATAAGTTATGATGTTTTATAGCTTTAGGGATTTGTGCTGAATAAATATTAAAGTTAGGAGAGGGAACATTGAATAGAGGATTAAAGCAACTTTTAATGACATTAGCATTTACGGCAGCAGTCAATAGTGTGGTTTTTGCTCAGCCAGCATCAAATAGTACTAATTCATATTCAAAGGTTCAACAGCTTGAAGGAAGTATAGAAAATTTGGACAACCAAATAGAAGGGGTAATGAATAAAATTGATGATAATAAAAAGCAAATACTAATAAAAAAACAAAAGGAACTATTTAATAGTAGAATGAGGGTACTTTACATAAATGGTTCTAGTGGATATTTAGATATGATTTTAGGTTCTAGTGGATTTGGCGATTTTATTTCAAGAGTTGATATGGTTAGTAAAATCATAACCTTGGATAATAAGGTTATTTCAAATTATAAAACAAAGGAAAAGGATATTGCTAATAAGGTAGACAAGCTGAAAACAGAAAACAAAAAATTATTGACATTAAAATCTGAGAATGAGAATAAATTAAATGAACTTAATAAAAATAAAGATGACCAAAAAAAGTTAATAGAAGAAGCTAAACAGCAGCAGAAACAATATGTAGCAGCAGAACAAACGGCTGTAAGTGCAGCTGTAAATCAGGTTGCTAGTATAAGAAGTGAAGCTCCTAAGATAACTCTATCTAGAGGTGGCTCACCTATAAGTAATGATAATGTTGTAGCCTATGCTTCAAATTTTTTAGGTACACCTTATGTTTGGGGAGGAACTTCACCTAGCCCAGGTTTTGATTGCTCGGGATTTACTCAATATGTGTATGCGCATTTTGGAGTATCACTAGGAAGAACTACATATGATCAGATTAATGATGGAGTAGAAGTATCAAGAAATCAGTTATAACCAGGCGATTTGGTTTTTTTTGGAACAAGGTCTAATCCACATCATATGGGCATTTATTTAGGTGACGGAGCTTATATACATGCACCACATACAGGAGATGTAATTAAAATTTCGCCTCTTTCAAGAAATGATTATTTAACAGCTAGAAGAGTTAGATAGTTTAATATGAGAGTGTCTAGAGGAATCTTAGTATTTGTATATGGTTGTAGAAAATTAAATTTAAAATATAAACTTTTATTATAAGGGGGCTGTTGCACTAATTAATTAGTGTGCCAGTCCTTTTAAATTATATATATGTTTCTAAACAGTTGAAAATTTACAAGTATGGATGATTTTTTTAAAATGATATTTTTTATATTTAGGATGATTGTTTATGGCCTGTTTAAGTATTTCATATTAAATATACATCTTGAGCCTATGTATTCCGTTCCTATAAAGGCTACATAAAAATTATCCATATTCAATTGCAAATGGTCCTACAGTTGTTCCACAAATAGCTTTTGGTGTTTTCCATAATGGAATAATGTATTATGCAATTAGAGTATTTATAGTTGCTATTTTAATTCGGATGAAGACATTGCTGAAGCAAGTAAATGATTTACTCAATTTTTGTAGTTTAAGCATAATGCGAAGCATTTTTTTGAGAGGACAGAGGACAGTGAAGGAGGATTTTTCTCCGCTACACTACGAAAAATCTTCAATTAAATTTTTGACGATTCGTTTCGCTAAAGCGAAACATTGCTGACTTATATAAACTTAAAGATTTTTTTGCGTTAGCAAAAAATCAACCTTCACTGGCATCTATCCTCTGTCAATTCTCCTCTCAAAAAAAGTTGCGTCGCATAATTTTTAAACTGTCAAAGCTGATTTGTAGGCTTTTATATTAATCTCCAGCAGCTTGTGCAATGGCTTTAGTTTGATGAACTGTACCATGTGGATGTTGAGGTGGTGCATAAATAGAGTACAATTTAAGTGGTTTATTTCCTGTATTGATTAGATTATGCCATGTACCAGCAGGTATGAATAATGCAAAGCCATCATGGACGTTCCTTTGAAAATCCAAATCATTTTTGCTAGTACCCATTTTAACAATTCCTTGGCCATCTTCAATACGTATGAATTGATCAACATTAGGATGAACTTCTAGCCCTATATCGTCTCCTACGTTGATGCTCATTAAGGTAAGCTGAAAATGTTTTCCTGTCCATAAAGTAGTACGATAAGCAGTATTTTCCTTAGTAGCTTCTTCAATATTAATTGCAAAGGGTTCATGGCCATAATCTTTTAACTGAATTGAATCATTATCTTTCATTTCCTTAGCAAAAGGAACATATCCATTATTATTGAACTGATTTGAATAGTTTGGAATAGGCATATTGACACGGTAAGGACATCTATAAGCTTTGTAAGCATTAAACATAGTGCCTGAGTTATATCTTGAGGTGTTAACAAAATAAGGGCATGGATATGGTTTATAAGTATTATACATATTGTTCATTCCTTTCATAGGCATATATAATATATCCTATGTTCCATGGTTATAAAATGTGCTGTTTAACTATGATATTTGTCAAAAACTGAACTCAAATGGTAATGTTTATTTAATATTTCTTTATATAACTAAATTGGTTAAGATTTATAACATTATACCGATACTAGAAATGTAATAACAAGCTACATTTGGAGGTAATGCTATGAGTGCTAATTTAAATTCCATATATTCTTCATGTATTAATAATACTAGTTGTGTACAGAAATCTTCTGCTGAAAAGGCAATCAAATCTAAAAATACTGATAATTTATTTGCAACACAACTTGAAAATGAAAAAAAAGCTGATACATATATGGATGAACTTAAAAATTGTTTTCCTAAAACAACAGTAACAGCAAGATCAATGAATACTAAAGAAGTTGGAGAGTATCGTGAGAAGTGGAAAAATATGCCTAACGATTATTCAGGATTCAAACATGATATAGTTGTTTCATCTAAGGTATTAGAAAAGATGGAAAAAGATCCTGAATATGCAGAAAAAATGATGCAAAAAATCAAGAAAGCTGCTGTTCCTGAAGGATTTGGCAATGCTACCATATATGAATATAAGGTAGTAGTAAGAGATGATGGAGAGATTGAAACATGGGTGTGTGCAGATTGTATGAATGGAAAAAATAAAAAAATATGCAATGGTGATGACGATGATAAGAAGAAAGCTGAGAAGAAAAGAGCTGAAAAGAAGGAACTTGAACTTATTTATGAAAATAAAAGGATGTATGATCAATGGAGGTCGCAGACCTTATTAGATAAAAAAATTGAGATTAATCAAGTTACTAACCAAAAATACTTTTTTAATGCAGGAATTATCAAGTGATTCCTAGATTCAGATGGAGTTTTTTGGGAATAACTAATGCATGGTTTCCTTATTTAATGTAATAATCAAAAAAAATTTAGCTAAACACTTCATTATTCATGTTTGAATTTAGGGGTGTTTTTAGTTGTGTATATGTTAAATTAGAGTGATGTTCTTCGAAAGTTTCAAAAAGCTTCAAAGAAGAAGTTATGATTCAGAAATTTCTATAGGTACATTTAAAAATGAAGCAATCTAACTCTTTAATATGAAAATACGAATGATAATCCTTGAAAATTGTATATAAAGTTTATAAATGCAAAAGCTATACAGAATAGGAGGTATTTGCTATGAAAGTTGCTATTTTGGGTGCGGGAATGTCAGGATTATCTTGTGCAATAACTTTAGAGAAACATGGAATTACACCAACAATTTTCGAAAAAAGAAATTGTGTAGGAGATAGATTTGTTAATGCTGAAGCAATGTTTAGTATGCTAAATAGACCTATTAAAGATTGTATCCCTTTCCTATATAAGAATTATGATATAAATTTGAAACCTATAGATGCTGTTAATAAATTAGTTGTTCATTCAAAAAATCAAATTGGAAGTATTGATGGGAAAATTGGAAATACCAATGTTAGAGGAAGACATGAAAACTCATATGAGTGTCAATTAGAGAAGCAATTAACAACAAAAATTAATTTTAATTCAACTTGTGAATATGAAGAATTATGTAAAGATTTTGAGTATGTAATACTAGCAACAGGAGATGGAGAATATGCTTCACATTTGGGGAATTACAAGTGTGATCTTACATGTACAATAAGAGGGGTAACAGTTGAAGGTAGGTTTGCCACAGATATTTCCAATGTATGGTTTAATTATGATGTAATTCCCAAGGGATATGCTTGGGCTATACCATTTTCTGAAAGAGAAGCTAATCTTGTTATTGCTTATCCTGGTTATCCTGATAATATAAAACTAGATATAAATACTATGTGGGAAAGATTTTATAATTTAGCTTGCAAGGATTTAGATCAAAAGTTTAGAATAACAGATAAGTTTGAGATTACAAAATATATGATGGGAATATGTAATAAGCCTAAGATTGATAATACTTATTTTGTTGGAAATTGCTTTGGATCGATTTCTCCTGGCCTGGGATTTGGACAATTTGCATCAATACTTACAGGGATATATTCAGCTTACGATATATGTGGAATAGGAAAATATGAGAAGCTCGTTAAGCCTTTATTTGAAAATTATAACAATTCTCTTGCTTTAAGAAAGTTCTTAGAAAATTTAAATGATGAGGATTTGGACTTTGCAATTAAAAATTTAGATAATAAATTAATAGATAAAATCATCGATACAATATGTAGCGATGACAGTAAAATTGATTTACTTCAAGGGATAACACCATTAATGAAATTATGGAATAATTATAGAAATATAAGGAATTAGTTAGTGTAAACAAACAGTATAAAGACTGCATTGATATTATTGACAAGATAAAATATGATACGGTTGGATCAGCAAGAAATTTTAAAACATCCATAGGTAAAATAGTAGAAGTTAAAGGTGGACTTTATGGATGGAAAATTAATTGTTCTGCTGAAACAAAAGCATTATTAGAAAATATAAAGATTGGTAAAGTACTTGAAAAAGAACCTATATATATTCAAATGGCTTTATCTAGAGGTGAAAATGAAATAGGCAATACTTATGTAGAAATTAATATAACAAAACAGCAATTATGGTTTTATAAAGATGGAAAGCTTATAACTCAAGGTGATGTAGTAACAGGAGACCCTAATAAAGGATGTTCTACTGTAGTTGGAACTTATATGCTTAATTATAAACAAAATGGGGCAACTTTAAGTGGACCAAATTATGAAGCTGAAGTAACTTATTGGATGCCTTTTTACGGAAATATAGGAATACATGATGCAAGCTGGAGATATTCTTTTGGAGGAGATATATATAAGGGAAATGGAACTCATGGATGTGTAAATGCCCCATTATATTTAGTTAAAACAATTTTTGATAATATAGAAGATGGAACTCCTATTATTTGTTATGAAGAATAGAAATAATGTAGCAACTGAAAAAAGGAACAATTTACATAGACACCGCATTATTCAATATTTTGAATTTGAGGTGTTTTTATGTGGTACTTAAAATATTATATGAAACAAAGATAAATAAATTTAAGGTAGTTATAATTTAATATAGCTACCTAATTTATTTAACTTGCTTTACTCTTTTAGAAAATAGTTCTATCAAATCAATCATTTCTTTATCATATAAATCTATAAAGTTTTCTATGCAAAAATAATATTCCTTTTGGCATTCTTGCTAAAACCAATATTACTGAAATTTGTCTGTTACTTGAAACTATTTGTAGTACCTCTCTTGCCAAACTGTTTTACAGAAGCCAAACTTTTGTCTACTGGAACTATGTTTTATCATAAAAATTTATAGATACCCCTCAAAAACATTAATAGCTTACGTATGATAAATACGTAAGATTAAAATTCGATTTCACTTAAAAAAAATTCATTTATAAAATGAAATTTGTAGACAACTGGCAGAGTGAATCGTCAAATGAAAAATATTAGGGATAATGTGTTAGGGGAGAATAAATTTATGAAAAATACCAAACATTTATTGATAGTAGCATCAATAGCAGCTGGAATAACTTTGGTAGGAGAATCTGTACATGCTCAGCAAATAACAGCTACTAAAATACCAAAGGTAACTGCATATAACTATAATGAATATTCTAGAGTTCTTAAGTTAAACGACAAAAGTGATATTGTTAAACATATACAAAGTACTTTAAATCTACATTTTGGATCTGGACTTGCAGAAGATGGAGTGTATGGGAAATTTACAGAAGATGCTGTTAAAAGTGTACAGAAAAAATTAGGGCTAAATGTTGATGGCGTTTTTGGACCTGAAACAGCTAAAGTATTACTGAAGCATGTTAAGGATACGTCTGTAGATGACAAAAATGGATTTAGTCCAGTGTCTGTTAATATTCAAAAACAACTTGTATCTTTAGGGTATAACTTAAATGTAAATGGAAATTTATCTAGTTATGATACAATGTTAGCTATAAAACAGTTCCAAAAAACAAATAATTTACCTGTGACTGGAAACGTAGATATGAAATTATTAAATAAACTTAGTAAAGAGGATAAAATGAAACCTGATGAAACGGATGAATTCAAATCTGATACTGATTATTATATATCAGTAAATTCTTCTGATAATTTATGTAGAATTTATCAAAAAATAAATGGTAAATGGAAAGAAGTTAAGTGTTTTGATATTTTTTCAGGAAAGGTTAATAAAGGAGAGTATGTATCTGGACTCCAAGGGAAAGAGGTGAAATTTAACAAAGTGCCTATGAAGAACTTTACTCAAATTGATGGTTTACATGTTTTTTATTCAGCCGAAAAAGAATCAGTATATGGTTTAAGGATTTCTGATGAAAGTGCTAAATTTTTAAGTGGGATACCTCATAAAACAGCTATCAAAGTATTTTAAAAATTAGCGTTTAAAACTTATAGTTTTCATCATAACTTCTGAGTGTATAAATAATTTGTGAATAAACTGAAGAGCAGAAATGAAATGCTCTTGAAGTTGCACAATAAATTACAACTCCATTTTTATAAAAGCAGCCTTAAGTAAAAAGGAGACAAGTAATCACAGGATACTTGTCTCAAAGTTTTAGTATGCTTTTCAATATTATTATTATTAAATCTCAAGCATTCTATTTTTGATTGGGCTTACAGAGGTCTAGGTTATCTTTCTTTAGTAAAGGAGAGTATACTAAAGTTAGAGGAAAATCAGCAAGATTTAACCATCAAGTTATATATACTTACTAACTAAAAGTATACTATGCAACAAAAAAGTGCATTATTGCTAAGTTAGTTATTTAAGATATAATTATAATTAAAGCATAAAGAATGTCAATCCGCTAAGGATATGACTATTTGAACAATAAAAATATAATCGCATAGTAACATGATGTTTGTTACTGACAGTATGGTCATATAGAATGAGGAGGAAAATGAAAATGAAAGTTTTATTATTGAATGGTAGTGCAAAGTCTAATGGATGTACTTATACAGCATTAGAAGAAATTACAAAAATCTTGAAAGAAGAACAAATTGAATGTGAGATTGTGAATATTGGTAATAAACCAATTCGTGACTGCATTGGCTGCAATAAATGCCAGGAATTACACAATGCTTGTGTATTTAATGATGATGATATTAATGAATTATTGAAGAAGGCAGAAAATGCGGATGGATTCATATTTGGTACACCTGTGTATTATGCTCATCCTAGTGGACGATTGTTATCGGTTTTAGATCGATTGTTTTATGCTGGATCAGCTGTATTTAGACACAAACCAGCAGCTGCTATTTCATCAGCAAGACGTGCTGGAACTACAGCGTCTATGGATGTATTAAACAAATATTTTACCATTGCAGAGATGCCAATTGTGTCATCTAGCTATTGGAACATGGTGCATGGATCTACTCCTGAAGATGTGAAGAAAGACTTGGAAGGATTACAAACTATGCGTAACATTGGTAGAAACATGGCATGGATTCTTAAGTGTATTCAACTTGGCAAGGAACATGGTATTAACATTCCTGTAACAGAAAAATCTGTTTGGACAAATTTCATTCGTTAATGATTTTTATAAACTTCAATTTTTAGTGGAGTTTTCAGTGTTAGCTCAATGAAAGAAGTATAATTGGAAATTATTTGACATAAAGTAATTTTGTGGGCTGTCGTATTAAGAATAAACACTATAATATATTGTGCTAATTTTAAATTTGTAAAGCAATATATTGTATGTAAATTCCTTAGCGCGACAGCCCTATTTTTATACACTTTGTAGAAAAACAGTGATTGTGTATTGTTGCACATTTCTTTTACTATACAATAAACTAATGTCCACATTATTGGCTACTTCTAAAGTAATATGAGTACTAATATTCACATCAAATCATTCGAACCCAATGTTGCTTTTATTGTAAAATATTTACCATATAGGTATCTTAATAACTTGTAATAAAATATTAAGAATATTATGGTAGATTTTGTAATATTTCTTTGTTAAAATAGTAGAAGTGATAATGATAGAATAAGGGGGGAAAATGATGTTAAGTAACATTAAAAAGTTTAGTCTTAAAAAGAAAATATTTTTTATAGTTATCATTATTTTAGTAGGATTTTTAATATTTGCTTTTAATTTTCCACTAGGCAGATACGTAGATTCTAAAGTAAAAGGAAACAGTGGAATAGCTAGGGTGACTAATACAATAGACTATGGTAGGGGAAAGCTTAAAGAACTTCCTAAATACAATGAAAACTCAGGAAAACAGTGGCAGGTTGATTTAAGAAGTTGTGATTTATCAGGACTTAACGTTAAGAATAATTTAAATGATTTAATGTATGCTGATTTTGATAGTAAAACAAAATGGCCTTCTGATGTTCCAAAAGAATTTGATAAACAAGCTATTATGGAGTGTGGAAAAAATCCAGGACTAAATTTAAGAGAACTTCATAAAAAGGGGATTACAGGAAAAGGAGTGAGTATGGCGATTATTGATCAAACTCTTTTAACTGACCATGAAGAATATAAAGATAGATTGAAATTTTATGAAGAGATTCATAATAGTGGCGGTGCATCTATGCATGGACCAGCCGTTAGTTCTATTGCAGTGGGAAAAACAGTAGGTGTTGCACCAGAGGCAGATTTATACTATATTGCAGAAACTCATGGAAATTTTACTTTAAGTAGTTTAGTAGTTGGTTTTCCATTTGATTTTAGCTATTTAGCAAAATCCATAGATAGAATTATAGAAATAAATAAGACACTGCCTAAAGAAAAAAAGATAAGGGTTATTTCCATGTCTATAGGATGGAGTGAAGGGCAGAAAGGATTTAAAGAAGTAGATTCAGCGGTAAAGAGAGCTAAAAGTGAAGGAATGTTAGTGGTTTCTACAAGCTTTGATAAATATTATGGGGTTAACTTTTGGGGACTTGGAAGGGAAAGCATGAAAAATCCAGATGACTTTAAAAGTTATGATATAGGAATGTTTTGGAAGGATATGTTTTTTAAAAACAATGAAAAGTTTAATATAGAAAAGAATTTTATGGTACCCATGGACAGCAGGTGTACTGCTTCACCTACTGGAAAATCAGATTATGTATTTTATAGAGAGGGCGGACTTAGTTGGTCTGTTCCTTATGTAGCAGCTTTATATACTTTATGTTGTCAAGTAAATCCTAATGTAACTCCAGATGAGTTTATAAAAGCAGTATTAGATACAGGAGATGTAGTGAAAATAGAGAAGCAGGGCAAAAAATATAATTTAGGTAAAATAGTAAACCCAGAAAAACTTATAGAAAAGATATCTTCTAGGGAATCAAAAAGCCTTAATTAAATAGAAGGGAGTTCTAGAGTGAATATTATACTTGTAGAAGATAAGGAAAGAAACCTGGAAGTACAAATAAGGTATCCAATTATGAATGCACAAGTACAGCAGCTTATTCAAAGAATTAAGAGTACTGATGTGAAAATAGTTGGAACTGATAATAACAAAAGTACAGTTTTCAATATTTATGATATTTTCTACATTGAAAGCATTGAGCGAAAAACTTTTATTTATACAAAAAATCAGGTTTTAAGAAGTAACAAGAAACTATATCAGTTAATTGATGAATTGAAAGGGTTTGGATTTATTCAAATAAATAAATCATGTATTATGAATATTAATGTATTGGATAGTGTAAAAACACTTTTTAATAGCCGATTGAAGGCAACACTTACTAATGGTGAAAATGTTATTATTACAAGAACCTATATTCCTGCAGTTAAAAAGTTGCTGGATGAGGAGGCTTAAAACTATGCAAAATAAACGGAAAATTTTTAGAGATTATATTATAGCAAGTCTTGCGCTAAGTATGATTATTATATTTTGGGTGTTTTGTGTTGATGCTCTTTTTTATGGTATGTGGTCAAACTTTAAAATCATTGGATCTATCTTAACTTATGCTTTTATAATATGTTTAGTACAGATTGTAATTAGATTAGTATTAGATGATAAACCTGTGATTTCCATCCTTGCAGAATACATGGTGGTAGTACTTTTATTTTTTGCCTTCGGAATGAAATTCAATTGGTATCCAAAAGGATCAGAATGGTTTGCATTTATATATACAATTCCAGCATATGCAGTTGGATATTTGTTGCGATTGGTAGGGGTAAGAAAAGATGCTGATTATATCAATAAAAGGTTAGCAGAGCGAAAGAAGAGAGAAAAACACAAAATAATTACTTCTTTTGCCTCAAATTTAAAAGGAAGGGGATGGAAAATGATGTTCATTTTACTTTCTGCAATTACATTATGCATTATTGCACTTTTAGTTATTTTATTAATACAAAGTCAAGGAAAAGTGAGACCAGTGCTAGACAAAAATGGGATGGTTATAGAAGGTAGTATTTCGGAAAAAGTTTATGTCCCAATTAATGGAGTGAAGATGGGAATGGTTATAAAAAGTAAGAATAGATCAAATCCAGTGCTACTTTTTGTTCATGGAGGTCCCGGTATGCCAGAATATCCGTTTATCGAAGAATATCCTACGGGACTTGAGGAGCATTTTACAGTAGTATGGTGGGATCAGCGGGGTGCAGGTTTATCCTATAACAGTAATATCCCAAAAGAAACAATGACAACAGAACAATTTGTATCTGACACAATAAAAGTAACAAACTATCTACGACAGCGTTTCGGACAAGATAAAATATATCTTATGGCGCACTCTTGGGGGTCGTATATAGCTATACAGGCAGCAGCAAAATCACCGGAGTTATACCGTGCTTATATTGGTGTTGGTCAAATAACAAATCAAATAGAATCAGAAAAAATTGCATATGAATATATGATTAAGTACTATAAGGCAGCAGGGGATGAAAAAACTGTAAAGAAGCTTGAAGAAGCGTCTTTTAAAACAATGAATTATATGCCAAGTGAATACAATAAAATAAGAGATGATGCTATGCATAGAGCAGGAATTGGTACGACCCATAAAATGAAATCTGTAGTCACCGGAATTTTTATGCCAGTTATGCAGAATAGAGAGTATACCTTGAGAGAAAAAATAAATATATGGCGTGGAAAAGCATTTTCAAGTTCTACGGTTTTAAATGATGAACTTTACAAAATGGATTTAAGTAAGAAGATAACAAAAATTCATATTCCGGTATATTTCTTTTCTGGAATGTATGATTATACAGTAAACTATTCCATGTCAGAAGATTATCTTAAAAAACTTGATGCACCTGTAAAAGGATTTTATCTTTTTAAGAATTCTGCCCACAGTCCAATGTTTGAAGAACCTAAAAAAATGATGCAAATTATGCAGGAAAATGTGGGAAAGGGCAAGAATGACTTAGCAGATATCCACTAATTAGGCATGTATTTAATGTTGAGTTAAGCTTTATCAAAGAAAATGATGAACTTAATATAGAGAAAATAATAGGATAAACCCAAAAAGTAAGTAATAAAGAATATTTAAATTTTTCAAATAAAAAAAGCTTAAGTCTCAATAAATTTGTGACTTGAGCTTTTTTGTTTTAATAAATATAACTTTGTTGATTTTGAACTATGAAGAGTTATTTAGAAATTTAGATTTGCTATTGTATGAAATACATTGACAAAAAAATGCACAAATGTTACAATACATAAGTAAACACCTTATCATTTTAATTATAGCATATTGAAAAATAAAAGTCAATACTTTTTTGAAAGGAAGTTTTAAAAGTGAAAAATTCCATTGATGTATTTCAAAGTAACTTACTAGGAAAACAAGTTTTTAATGACATAATTCAGTGTAATGAACTTACAAGTGAATATGGATTAAAGCTTTTAGAGGAAGATGTTAAAGAAATTATTAACACGAGAAATGTAGCACTTGAAAAAAGTGGAAGAGTAGAATTTAATGGTCAAATTATAAGCAAAATTATTATAGCTTTTTGTGATTCGCCATATATATCACAATATAATTATGGTGATACCATAAATGAACTTGTGGAAATTTTTTATAATTATAAAAATGAAACTTTAGATTATATAAATGATGATGAATTAATAGAAATTATGGAGGAAAAGTTTGATAACTATTGTCAAGGGTCCTTGGAACTTCTAGAAGGAACTGTATTATATAAAATTGCTGATAATATAAGAAATGGTATTAAGGATTATACAAATCTTGATAATGAAAAGGATTGATAGTTATGGCAAGCAATAATAGTATTCAAAAGTATGATTGGTTTATAGGAGAGAACTTCAGTGAAGAAGATTTTTTTAAGGATATTTTATCAAGTTGTTATCAAAAAAAACTGTTAGATGACAATGCTTTAACTAATATTTATTGCAGAAGAATGGAACTTTTAAAGGAAAAATTGAAATATTATACAAAAGATGAGAGTAGTTCAGTTAGGGTGGAGACAGCTGAAAGTATTTTTCAGTGCATAGATTATACTATAGGAATTTATTTAAAGACCTTTACCAAAAGGGAACTTGTAATAGAAGAGCTAAATCATACTAGTTTGTTTGACATGTTAAACAAGGGGAAGGATTTAATTGATAAAAAAGCATTACACAGTAAGAATTTATTGAAGGAAATTAATGAAAAAAAGCTTGAAGTTGATAATTATTCATATAACGATACTATAGATTATGGAATCTCATTATTTTTTAAAGAATACGATAGTTTTTTTAAAGCTCACGAAACTCCAGGTTCAATAGATTATCAGCTTTATATTGATAATATGAACTATATAGGTATTGAATATATATATAATTATGTAAATACTTTAAGTTTAGAAAACGAGTTTTGCAGGAATTTTCATATTAGTGAAATTAATAAGTTATTAAAAGCGTATGATAAAAACAGTGAATTGTTATTGATAAATATATTTGAATTAGTACTTGTTAATTCCTTAGGAGTAGTTATTTGTGGCAAGGATTTAAACAACCTTAATATTAATAGTTTTGATAGAAAATATATAAAAACTAAGTTGGAAAAATTATCTTTAGAAGAATTACAAGAGGAATTGTTAAAATGTGCAAAAATATGCTGCGAAATTTTAGATCTTAAAAATGAAGCATTGGCATCTTATATTAAAAGGTCTGTGTTAAAAGCAGCTTCATTTATAAAGGAAAGTATAAGATTAAATAGATTAGAAACAGTATTTTTGTCCTTTAATGAGGAAAAAGAAAATGAAATAATTCAGTATACTGATGGTAAAAAGATGGCAAACTCTGAATTTAAGAAGTTAAGTGAAGAAATTCGAGAATCTTCTGTAGTAGAAGACAAAATTCAATTAATTAAAAATAACATTAAGAGTTTGGAAGACTTATTTGATATATTAAGTGCTGAGTGTTTGTTTGAAGATGAATACATTGTATACTTTAAAAGCTTATCTCAAATGGAAATTGTTCTTTTGTCAAAGTATATATATGATTTAAGCCTTGAAAATGAATATGAAAAAGAATGGTATGAGGAATTTAATAACTATATCTTAAGTTTAAGTAAGGAAGAACAAAGAAAAATAAAAGAGCTTGAAGAAAAAATACAGTTATAAATAAATGTACATTTATTTATTGTAAGCCATTTACTTTAGCTCCATATTTCACAAAGGATATATTACTCCATAAGGGATAAAATATTAATGAATTAAAAATATGTACTTACAGGAGGAATATTTATTATGGGTTTATTTGATAGCATTTTAGGCAATGATGATGATAATAAGAAAAGTGAAGATGAAGGAAGACTTACACTTCATAAAGAAGAACTTGGTATAAATAAAAGCAAGGTTCAAAAGGGTGAAGTTGAACTAAGCAAAGAAATTGTTGAAGAACAAAAAACAATTGATGTTCCGGTTACTCATGAAGAAATTGTTATCGAAAGAAGATCACTAGATAACGAATCCAGTGATACACCTATTAGTGATGAAGAAACCATACGTATACCGGTCAGTGAAGAACAAATTAACGTGGATAAACACACTGTGGTAACTGGAGAGGTATCTGCTCATAAACGTGAAGTCGAAGAAACAAGGCACGTGGAGGAGAAACTAAAAAGAGAAGAAGCTCGTATAAACACAAATGGTGATGCACAGGTAGTAGATGACAATACAGATAATGGCTTTCATTAAGGAATTTATAAAATAAATTAAAAAACACCTCTAAAATTATACATCAGATTTATGAGGTGTTTTTTAGGAGGATGGAGCATGTCAAACAAAGATGTACCTAATGTGGAAAGTGTTCAATATTCAACAGGTGCTACCATTGGAGGAATAACTGGAGGAATAATTGGTTTTATAATTGCTATTTTGTATAAGTTCTCTATTTTAACTATACCTGGATTTGTAACTATATTTACAATTACATCAATTGGACCAATCTTAACAGGGACTATATTAGGTACTGTTGTAGGCATAATTATAGGGAGCCTAATGGTTAAAAGTAAGACTTATAAGAAAGACATGGAAACAATTTCAAATAATATTCCTCATGATGCAGATCGTGGTGTGAATATGAAACTTCGTGAAGAACAGATGAAAATATCTAAGGACAAAATAAAAACTGGTGAGGTATCCATTCACAAAGAAGTTTTAACCGAAGAAGAAAATATTACGGTACCTGTAAAACGGGAGGAACTTGTTATTGAAAAGACTGTTTTTGATTCGCAATTTCATAATAAATTGGATGCTCATACAGAAACTGTCCGAATACCTATTAGTAAAGAACGTATCGACATACACAAGCACCCTGTAGCTTTAGAAGAGGTTTCAGTTAATAAACATCAATATGAAGAGATAAAGCATATAACTGAAACAATAAAAAAGGAAGTACCTCACATTAATACTAAGGGATATGCAAAAATAGTGGATAATGAAAGTCATAAAAAACATAGAAGGAAGAAATAATAGATAATGAAAATAGAAGGTTAAGAATAGCTAGTATCTCGCTTAGTTTAAAACCTTTTTGGTTAATATAACAAATAAAAGATGAACAATTTACTAAAACACTGTATTATTCAAGCTATAATTTTACGGTGTTTTTTCTCTGCATTTCAAACAGAAAAGTATCGAACTAATTTTAATCCGATACTTTTCTGTAAGAAGATATATGATTTTATTTTTATTGACACTGCGCTTATTAAATTTTAAACTTAGATACTTCTTCAGTTAATTGCTTTGAACTTTCTTTTGATTTTGCTATTTCTTCAATAATTTTATTGGATTTCTCAGTTATATCACCTACCCTTTGAGCAATATTTGTGGTTCCTTCTGCTCCTTCGTTAGAAGCAATGGATACCTGCTCTATTGTTTTTACTACCTCTTGAAGTGAAGATAAAAGTTGTTCAGAAGTGGAGCTGAATTCTAGTACAAGATTATTTACAAATTCGGCATCCTTACTATATTTATCTGCCACATTTAGCATGGTGTTATAATCAGTTTGTACATCTTCAGATACAAAGTTTAACAATTCCTTAGAGCTAGATGATAAATCATTTACAGAAAGTATAACTTTTTTTGTTATATTTTGTATTTCGCTAACTGTATTCTTAGATTCTTCTGCAAGTTTTCCTATTTCATCTGCAACAACTGCAAAACCATGACCTGCTTCTCCGGCTCTTGCTGCTTCAATGGAAGCGTTTAATGCCAAGAGATTGGTTTGTGATGATATCTGCATAATTGCTTCGGATAGCACATTAATTTGTCCTACTACTTTTGAGTTTTCCATTGCAGTTTGTAGTTTATCTTTGGTTTCGGAAAATATATTTAAAGCTTTCATTTGTGATTTTGTAACGATATCTTTAGTATTTATTGCTTTTTTATTTATTTCTTCAGCTTCTATAGCACCTTCTTTGGCCTTTTTTGCCATAGAGTTAACAGCTATTTCTATTTCATCTGCTGATGCACTTATTTCTTGTGTTGATGCAGCAGTTTCTTCCATTACTGCAGATAATTGCTCTGTAGTGGATGACACATCTTCTATATTTCCATTTAAATTATTCATATTTTCTGAAACATTGATTACTACGGTTTTAATAGCAATAGATTCTTTTTCTACATTTCCAATCAAAAGTTTTAATGAATTTTGCATTGCTTCTATTGCATTTGCAATGTCTCCTATTTCATCCCTTCTGCCTGTAAATATTTCAGAATCCTTCATTGTAAAATTGCCTGTAGCTATAAGTTTTAAATGATTTACAGACAAAACTAGTGGGTGTGCAATGGATTTTGAAATAATAAAAGTTAAACAATATCCAATACATAAGGCAATTAAAAATATTACTAAGAATATTTTTTGAGAAGTATTGAAATCTTTATTATTTTGAATATTTAAATTATCTGCTAGTTTAGCATTGTATACTGCTATTTCTTTTAAGCTATTTTGAAATAGTTCTTCATTATTTTCAACAACTCTAAGCTGTGCCATGGCTTCTTTTTGATTTCCTTCTAGTGCTAGTTTAATAGCTACATCTCTTACTTTTATAAATTTTTCAAGATTGCTTTCAACAATAGTAATTCTATCCGTTTCGTAATTATCTTTGTTGGTTTGCTTGTATTTTTCCCAATTTGCATAAAATGTTTTTTGTCTAGTTTCAATATCTTTTGCTTTTTCATTTTGCATATTTTTATCTTCTGTATGTAATAGTAAATAATATAAATCTGATTCTATAGCTCTAGCTTGATTCCTGTTATCGTTTAACCATTCGACGCTTAATAAGTTTTCTTTATACATTGCTGTTATATCTTTATTTGATTTTGAAATGTAATAATACCCTACCACACTCATTATACTGATAAGTAATAGTGATACCATTGAAAATAATATTAGTTTTGATTTTACTTTTAAATTGTTCATATGATTTCCTCATCTTTCTCGTACTTTAAGCATAATTATATATGATTACAAACTATAATTCTACTCTTACAAAAAAATAAGCGATATATCCATAAAATACATTTATTTAATAAAATTAGATGTTTTTACAATAGTTGAATATCTAATAAATATAAGAAATGGGATAACAACAAAATTTATTAAACATATGTATGAATAATAATTCAATAGTTTAAATAACAAAAAAGTGTCATATGCACATATGTATGCTCCAATAAAAACCACTATACTGATGCCATAGGTTGAGTATATAAGGGCTTTTCTATTTAAATTTAACTCTTTTAAAAGAATCAATAAAGAGTAAAAAGTTACTATATATTTTAATAACCACCCTCCCAGTACTTGAAAAAGTACATATAACTCTCCGTATTCAAGAAAACGTTGATAACTTACCAATTGAGTTTGCACTAACTTAGGATAAGTTATATTTATTAACTTTTCAGGCGGAAAAGTCATAATCATACCTGTAACAGATACAATTTCCATTTGTATTACAACCATAAGCGCTATGAATACGTGCTTAATTATTTTTGATGTATCTTTTATCCTCAAAAGATACGGTAGAGATATGGTTATGCTTCCATAAAGTCCAAGTATTTTAATAATGCATAGAAAAAAATTTATATTTATACCATTTTGAAAAATTGGCAATAGATAACCTATTTTTTTATATTTAGCAGTTAAGAGGGACAAATTTATACCTGAAAAGAATATTAAAGTTATTACTATCAAACACATAATTATTATTGAAGTAATATCTTGGCGTATAACGTAAAGACAAGGAATTATAAAAAATAAAATCAAGTACCAAACAGGAGTTTCTAAAAGCATATTACTTCTCATAGAATTAGCTTCCACTGAAGCACTTTCTATTAAGGTAACAAATAATGTTAAAATTAATAAATATATAAAAAATTTACCAAGAGTTTTTCCTAGAGCAGTAGTATAAATACGATACAAGCTATAGGTATTACTTCTTTTGCATATTTTAATTAAGCCAATAAAAAAAGCATAATTAAGATTGAAGCAATAAGCATTGCAATTGAACTATCCCTTCCTCCATTTTCAAGAAATATTGTAGGATAAGTTTTTAGTGAAACAATACTGACAGCAAAAATTATAATCATAAAATGTTTAGAAGAAAATAAATCCATTTTACAAGACCTCTCTAATTATAAAGTACTTTATTCTTTTCTTGGTAAACTTTACATAGATATTATCTTCATTCATATGAATACTATACATTGAAACCGTGAAAAATAAATTTGGTGATTTAAATGAATAAAATTTATAGTGAAGAAATTAAAAAAACACTAATTAATAATTATGACATAAGATATAGAGATATCAATAGCAAAAATGATCATATTCATATAGTTTATTGTAAAACTATGTGTGATCATCAATTTATTAGTATGCACATAATATCTCCTCTCTTGAATAATAAAGACAAATGTACAGATATACAATATATAAAGGATAATGTGATTACATCCTGTTCTATTCGTGATATAACATCAGTTGATGATGCTTTAATTCAGATTTTAGCTGGAAATACATTAATTATTTTAGAAAATTCAAATCAAGCTTTATGTTGTGAATCGAGAGCTTTTAATACAAGAAACGTAGAAATTCCACCTACAGAATCAGTTATCAAAGGACCTAGAGAAGGTTTTACAGAAAATTTAGATGATGAGATAGCTCATATAAGAAGAAGAATTAACAGAACTGACTTGAAAATTGAACATATTGATATTAAAGATAAATCTAAAACTATTATTGTTATGGTATACATAGAAAATCTTGCTCCACAAAAACTGGTGAATTATATAAGAAAAAAATTATCAAACATAAAATATGCAGATGTTAACTATTTAAATATGCTTGAGGAGACTTTAAGACATAAAGGAACGCCCTTTGATACCATAGGTTATACTGAAAAACCAGACATAGCAGCATTAAAGATAGATGAAGGTAGAGTTGTGGTAATGGTAGATGGTACACCTTTTGTACTTATTGCTCCTTATTTTTTTATAGAAAACTTTCATACTGCAGATGATTATAGTTTAAATAAATATGTTGCTGTAGTTGGCAGAACTTTGAGATGGATGTCATTTTTTGCATCTGCACTGTTGCCAGGTTTATATATTGCACTCTTCACTTATCATTTTAAACTTATTCCTTATGTATTTATATTTCAAATGGCAAGGTCAAGAGTTTCAGTACCCTTTCCATTATCAGTAGAAGTTATAATTATGATTATGTTTTTTCAAATGCTAAGGGAAGCAGGAATAAGGCTTCCTCAACCAATAGGTCCAGCATTAAGTATTGTTGGAGCTTTAATATTGGGAGATGCAGCTGTAAAGTCTGGAATGGCTTCAGAGGTAACCGTACTTATAACAGCGCTTACTTCTATAGCAAATTTTTTAGTTCCTGGTCTTTTCGTTGCAATTTTTATGTGTAATATTATTGTGATTGCTTTTTCTTCTCTTTTAGGACTTCCAGGGTTTTTTACTGCTTTTATAATTCTATGTACTCACATATCTGGATTAACTAGTTGTGGATATCCTTACATATATCCGCTAGGTACATTAAAAAGCTTTAAGTACAAGGATATAATAATCAGAGGGGACATGTCGGACATAAATCAAAACATTTTTAAAAAGGATGATAATCAATGAAAAAAGCAATTTTACTTTTAATCATAATTTCATTTATACCATTTTGCACAACAGGTTGTTTTAACTATAAAGATGTTAATAGAACTTTGTTTGTAACAACCATTATGATTGATATTGATAGTCTTAACAATACCATACTTTATGCAGAAACCTTTATACCTTCAAGAGGTAATCAAGTAGAAGTGGGTGTGGAGAAAAAAACCATTTTTAAATCAAAGGCAGCATCTCTTTTTGATGCTGCTAGAAATCTTAGTTTAAAATCAAATTATGAATTTAACTATTCTCAATGTAGAGCTATTATTTTTAGTTCCAAAGCTGCTAGTTATGGTGTTGATAATTTTTTGGATTTATTTGATAGAAGTCAGCAACTTCCTTTGAGATCATATATTTTCATAACTCCTGGGAACATGGAAAAAATTATAAATACTAAAATGGAAGAAGAACAATATGTTGGCATATTTTTGGCAGAGCTTGCTCAAAATACTACATTATCATCAAAAGGTACAGTTCTTAGAATAGATGAATTCCTAAATAAAAGGTTTTTAGGCAGTAAGGTTAATCTTGTAAATATAATAGAGCTAGAAAGTGAACAGGGAGAAAGCAGATTACATATAACAGGTTTAGCAGTGCTCAAAGAGGATAAATTTATTGACAAACTTAATCTACAAGAAAGTATGGCATACAATTTTATGAATAATACCTTTAGAAAGGGAACTATTTCTACAACTAACCCAGAACACCAAAATAAACTTGCAACTATTGAAATTTTAAAAAATAAGACAAAAACAAATTTTAATTTTGATGGACAAAAAATATATTTAAAAAAGAAAATTAATTCAGAAGCAAGCTTTGCCTTTACTGAAAAAAGCATCCATATTACAGAACCTAAACAGAGATATACACTAGAAAAAAATTCAGAAGAATATATGAAAAAAATCTGCAAAAAATTGTTTTCTGATTATAAAGAGAAGGATATAGATATATTCAATATACAAAGGGAATTCAACATAAGATATCCAAAATCAAAAATAGACAACTGCCTTAAGATAACCGAATTAGAATTAGATACTAATGTTAATATAAAAGGAAGTAATGATACTAAGAATTTTCAATGAAGAGTCATCAAGAAAGGTGATTCTTTTTGTTTCGAGTCTAGAATGAATTTTAAGAACTAGATAAATTCCTGGTAAGTAAAATGTTTTTAATAATAAATTGGAAAATATATTGACTTTATATATCACTCTGATATAATAATATATATCAGAGTGATACACAGATCAGAGGTGAAGTTAAATTGGCAAAGGCAAATAAAACTAAATATGCTCTTTTAGGAGTACTTAGTCTAAGGTCAGGTTCGGGATATGATATTAAAAAATTTTGTGATTCATCAATAGGACATTTTTGGAATGAAAACTATGGACATATATATCCAGTGCTTAAAAAAATGGAAGAGGAAGAGTTAATAACAAAGGAAGTTAGACAAACAGAAGGAAGACCATCAAAGAACATATATTCTATTACAGAAAAGGGCAAAAAGGAATTAGATGAGTGGCTTATACTTCCTGTAGAGCAGGAATCTGTTAGATCAGAACTCTTGCTTAAAATATTTTGTTCAAAGGATGCACCTGTTAAAAATGTTATTGAAAAAATTCAAAGAGTAAAGGAAGAGTGTGAAGAAGAGCTGCAAGTATATTCAAAAATTAAAAAGTTATTGAGTTCAGAGAAAATAGATAAAAAAAATTCAATATTATGGATCAGCACTGTTAGTTTTGGAATGTATGATTGTGAAGCAAAATTAAAGTGGAGTAAGGAAACATTAGAAGCTTTAGAAACAATAAAAGATTTATAAAAAGAGAGGAGATATTTTAATATGAAAATTTTAGCTATAAACGGAAGTCCAAGAGGAGAAAAAGGAAACACAGAGGTTATTTTAAAGCCATTCCTTAAAGGATGTGAAGAAGCTGGTGCAGAGACAGAAATAGTGTACCTTAAGGATAAAACTATAAAGCACTGCAGTGGATGCTTTAGTTGCTGGAGCAAAACTCCAGGTAAGTGTATTCATAAAGATGATATGGAAGAATTACTAAATAAAATATTACAAGCTGACATAATGGTTTACGCTACTCCACTATATTATTATACTGTAACAGGCATAATGAAAGATTTTATGGATCGTATGCTTCCATTAAATAAGAAAGAAATTGTCAAAGTGGGTGAAAATTATACACATCCTAAGCGCTTTAGAGAAACATCTGTTAAGAGTGTATTAATTTCAAATTGTGGTTTTCCTGGTAAATATAATTTTTCAGGGCTAGTTGAAACTTTTAAAGTTATGACAAAAGGAAATTTAGCAGGTACTATTTTATGTGCACAAGGAGGAATACTTGGAGCTGTTAATAGTAATGATATGTTAAAAAATATGTATGCTGAATTTTTTTCAGCATTAAAAAGTGCAGGAAAAGAAGTAGTAAGTGAAGGATGTATAAAATCAGAAACTCAAGCTGTAATTGATAAGGAAGTTATTGATCCTGAAGCCTATGTGAAAAATGCAAATCAAGTGAATTTTGATTAAAACTACCCAATGAAATATCAGCTCTTTATACCGACTTGAAAAAGGTATCAAGTTTTTGTAACAAATTAAATAGTATATAAATATTATTTATTAGTAGGAAACAAATTTTAGCTTCTTGTAGAATTCTGCAAGAAGCTAAAGACCAATGGATAGACCAGCTAGTAATAGTCAATAAAAATTTATAAAAAATTTTATGAGCAAAAAATTGCATCACAAAAAATCCATCGTAAAACACGAACGATGGAAAATTAATCCACTAGTTTTAAGCCGCTAGGCTGCTGATTTAGATTGATTTTCAAGATACATTTTAACGTGTATTTTAGGATCACGTAGTTCAAATTCTTTTTGGTTTTTTAGAACTGAGAAAATGTAGTTAATAAGCTTATGCATTATTGCTACTAAACCAACTTTTTTGCTTTTACCTTTTAGATTTTCTTTATAATAATTAAGCAAAATTTTATTAAGGGGTTCGCCGTTTCTATTGGTTCTTACTGATGCCAATGCGACAGCATATAGGGCTCGTCGCCCAATTCTGGTACCACGTTTAGACATAGTGTTTTTATCGCTATTAAATTTACCAGATTGGCTTACCGAAGGATCTATACCAAAGAATGCGACTAAATGCTTAGGCTTTAAAAAACCATTAATATTGCCTATTTCACTCATAATTGTAATAGCAGTGAATTTACCAACTCCAGGTATTGAATAAATCAGCATTATATTTTTCTTAAATTGAGTAGGAATTTTATCGCTCTCTAATAATGAATAAATTTCAGTTAATAAACTATCAATTTGCTTTTCAAAAGCTTCAATAACAGTGATTGTATTTGTAAGCTTTATGAAAAGACTAGGTGAGCTTATTCCTATATAGAGGGCTTCGTCAGCAGCATCAATTAGTTTTTTATAAATTTTCTCACTATGAGCTAATCCTTTTCTTGATTTGTTAGATATAAGTTCAATAACTTTGTCTTTATCGGCATTTAACATAGCTTCAGGGCTTGAAAATTTTTTTAAAATAGCTATTGATGTTTTGCAAGTAATGTTTGAAAAAACAGAGTTATAAATAGGAAAAATAACTCTTAAGTCAGTAGAAAGCTTTTTCTTATAAAGAGACTTACTATCAGTTAATTTATAGTAATCTCTACAAAGTGATTTTAAGGTATAAATTTCAACGTCAAAGTTAGAAGAACACTTAACGTTTTGAAATTTACCTATTGTAGCAATGGTTAATGCATCTTTTTTATCATTTTTCACTTTTCTTATGTCACCATTCTTGTTACAATTAGTAATGAGTGGATTTAAGATAAATGTCTCAAATTTATCACAAAGAAAGTGGAAAAGAGTAAGATGATACACACCAGTAGATTCCATGAAAATTGCCGTTTTCATGTCAAACTCTTCTTCTGCTTTTTTTATTTGATCTACTAGGTAATCAAAACCATTTCTATTATGCATAATCTTAAAAGGCTTTCTATAAACATCACCGGTAGGTGCTAACATAGCAACTACTGAGAAGTCTGCTGATACATCAATTCCAACTGTTGGTCTAAAATAATATTTGCTCATAATAAATATCTCCTTTGCTATTGAGATAGAATAGATATTCCATTTCTATCAGTAATTCTATAACCTTGTTTGTGACACAGGTAATTCCATTCTAAGGTGGAAACCTAACCAGCTAAACATAGAACTCTCACTGATGGAATGATACGCTAATTCACGGGTATAAATGACTCGATAGAGTCACTCCCAGGAGGAAAACATCTATCTTCTATTCAGGAGATATTATACAACAATATTTACTAATTAGGTTCCCAATTTAGGAATAATAGAAAACTAATTGGATAAGAATAACACACCCTAACGGGTTAGACATGAAGTTAACAATATAAAAAAATTGAGTTGTAATGTTCGCTAGAAGTTAAGATAGTTTTCTATTGAATGTTATAACCACATTATACAAGGAGGAAAGAGTTATGTCACATGATAAAGACGATATTAGAATTGATGAAGCAGAAGATACTTCTTTGGAAGCAGAAAAAATTTTAGTAGGAGCAGGAGCTTATAATAGCTCATGCAAATTACCAGATAATGGTAAAGGTGTAGGCGTAATGTATCAGCAACAAGGCGCTGTAAAGATACACAATGGAAGAATAATAGGTTGTGATAGTGAAGGTTATATAGTAAGACATTGCTCAGATGCAAGTAAGGGAAGCCCTTTTAAATATGATAAATTTTATTTTTATAATGAAAAGTATTTTCGTACCCATAATATTAATCATTCTCATGCACATGCGTTCATTGATATTGGCATAAGAAACAATAAACATGTATTTTGTTATTATGGAAAGGAAAAGGATGCTAAAAACCCTCATACTCACAATGGCATATTTCATTCTTTTACCTATACAGATCCTACAACTAAGAAGCCTGTAACCAGCAGTGATTTTAATACTTTTTTAAGTTTCAGCACTACCCCTCATTTAGTAAGTAAGATAGTTTACTATCATTATGTTGAAGAATATGATAATAAAAAACATCAAACTGTTTTAAAATATGTAAAAACTTCAGCGTCTAATATAAAACACTATGGAGAAGTGCCAAATAAATAAGATATCAGTAAAAAAAGGAATCTCAAAAATCTTATCTGCATTGATTGTGAACATGCTTTTTATGAAAGAGAACAATAATGGCTGCTGGTAATGACTTGATAGGCAGTTTAATATAGTACCAGCAGCAATTAAATGAAAAAATATAATATTAAAGTAAAAAATTACCTTGGAAATATGAAAATCTAATAGGCAAAGTCTCCATTCACAAATACAGGAATTTCTTTTCCTTCTTTTGTAACTCCAATTATACTAAGATCTTTTGTTCCAAGCATAAAATCTACATGTTCTAAAGAATCATTTACACCTGCATTTTTCAAGTCTTCTTTGCTCATTTTTTCACTATTTTTTAAGCAAGTAGGATAAGCTTCGCCTAAGGCTAAATGGCAAGATGCATTTTCATCAAAAAGAGTATTGTAAAATAATATATTTGAATTAGAAATTGGTGAATGAAAAGGAACCAATGCAACTTCTCCAAGATAATGGGTGCCTTCATCTGTTTCTATAAGGTTTTTTAATGTATCATAACCTTTTTCTGAGGTATAATCTATAACTTTTCCATCTTTAAAAGTAAGAGAGAAGTTTTCTATAAGATTACCATTATAATTTAAAGGTTTAGAACTTACAACTTTACCATTTACACCATGTTTTAAAGGAAGAGTGAATACTTCTTCTGTGGGAATATTTGCCATGAATTCTATTCCTTCTGGAGTAAAGGATGACCCTCCAAGCCATAGATGATCTTTGGGAAGTTCTATTTTTAAATCAGTGCCAAGTGAATTTTTGTATATAAGATATTTAAAGTTATTTTCATTAAGAAAGTCCATACTTCTTTTAAGATTAGCTTGATGTTCATTCCAAGCTTTTATAGGATCGTCTTCATTGGCTCTTACAGCTTCAAATATAGAGTCCCAAAGTTTTTCCACTGCTGCTTCTTCTGTAACATCTTCAAACACTTTTTTGGCCCAAGCTTTAGTTGGAATTGATGCAACACACCATACATTTTTATCTGACATGAGCCTTTCTCTATATTCAGAAAGTGCAGTGCTTTGAGCTTTGTTTGCTCTCATTATTCTTTTAGGATTTACATCTTTCATAAGCTCTGGGTTAGAGGCAGAAATGCTTAAAAATGCAGCTCCTTTTTTAGCATAAGATACATATAAATCCTTTTGCCATTTTGGAAATTCATCAAATATTTCATCTTTACCATGTAAATATCTAATTTTGGTTGAAAGTTCATCCTTCCAGTTTATTATGACTTCTTTTGCGCCTTCTTTGTATGCGATTTCAGAAACCATTCTAGTAAAATCTGCACATTCTATAGGTGAATTTATAACTAGTATTTGATTTCCTTGTATATTAAGACCTGTTTTTGCAATGATTCTTGAGTATTTTTCTAAATAATCTTTGTTCATTTTAACACATCCTTTCATTAATAATATAACACTTTATTGGATTTTTAGTATATTATGCAATAGCAAGGCTAATTAAATATCATCTTCATCGTCCTCAATCAATTCAATATCTTTTATATCTAGTGCTAAAGATTCAAACTTATTTGACTTTATCTCTTCTTCTAAAAATCTATATTCCCCTTTTAACTCATAGTTGTTATTTTCTAAGCTATAAACATAAACTTTCTTAGACATAGGGGAGGCTATCCAGGTGATTATATTGTGGCCTAAGAGACATCATTTCATTTCCATTGATCCACTCTTCCTTTTACACAGAACTTTTACAGTCTTTGCAGGATTGTATTAAAATATCTCGAATAATATTATATTATTCGAGATATTTTAATATGAGAGTATTTGGAGAATTATGTATAATGATTAATCCTTTTATGAAACATTTTCTTCACTCCCGTTGTTAACTTGTTGTGAAAAATAATTCATACAACAAAAGCGAAGTTTGTCTCTATTTTCTAAATATTTTGTATTTACAAATCCAAATCCCAACGTTCCTCTAAAATATCGTTTCCCCAAGTTGAATTTTTGTGGGATTCTGTTATTCTAAAACCTTTGCTGAAATAAATATGTCTGGCTGTTTCAAGGCATGAAATTGTTTCAAGAAAAACATGCGTATAACCTTTTTCCTGGCAAAAATCCAATGCCATATCAACAAGCTTATGTCCTAAGCCCCTGCCTCGAGTTTCAGGTTCAAGCAGAAAATATCTTAGATGAGCTGTTTCATCAGCAGCTTTAGCAATTGCAATACTTCCAACAGGACTCCCATTCATTTCAGGTATAATCATACATTCTTTTTCTCTATCGTAATGATCTGCGAAATTATGAACTCCTTGTTCTACATAATCACCAAAAACAGACGATAAGCTGTATTCTTCCTCATACAAAATTCTATGACGAGAAATAACATAATCAATATCATCTTCTATAAAATTCCGAAGGGTAATTGGGTTAATTGTTTGTGAAATTCTGCTCTTTATGATTTTCATTGCATCTAAAACCTTGGAAAGTTCATTTGGATTTAAAGCTTGAATAAGTCCTGCAATTTGTTCATCTGATTTTTGGTTAAGTACATCTATGGTATGCCTGCCTTTTTCGGTAAGCAAAATAAAATTCACACGATTGTCTTGTTCGGATTGAGCCTTTGTGATAAGTTCACCTTGTTCCAGATGCTTTATTATCCTGCTCATATAACTTCGGTCAACTTCCAGTTCATTGACCAAGATATTTGCTGTACAATGCTTGAACTTGCTAATCTCAAGCAAAACTCTTACCTCTGTTAAAGAATGACCACTGTCTAAAATGTGTTGATCAAGCAGTCCTAACACATTTGTATAAAAACGATTGAAACTTCTAATTTGGGAAATAGCATCTAATTTATTATTCATATTATACTCCTTATCTTTAAATAATAGTGGACTTTGTCCATAAATATATTATAAAACAAGTAATGGACTCAGTCAACTATTCTTTACAAAAATGATCATAAACAACCTTTAAAATTTGATTAGCATTACAGAAAACAAATATATAGATGCAAAAGCTAAAAATTTATCTATAAAAAATAAAGCCTAGTACCCCAGAGATAACAAGAAGAATTATAGGGCTTACTTTATATTTAAAGGCAGCAATAAACACCCCTACACAAATCAATATGCTTTTATAGTCTATAAAAGAGCCATAAGAAACCACAACTGCAGCAGAAGCTATTAATCCAACAGTAGTTGGCAAAATACCAGAAAATATATTTTGAACATATTTGTTATGTTTAAATTTTATAAAAACCTTAGTGAGTAGTAGCATAATAATAAAGGTTGGTAGTACAATCCCTAGATTAGCTAAAACACTTCCCCAAAAGCCGCCAACGTTATAACCTATATAGGTAGCAGCATTAATTGCTATAGGGCCAGGGGTTACTTGAGATATTGCTACTAAATCAGTAAATTCACTGGACTTAAGCCATAAATGGTTAATAACAACCTCTTGTCTTATAAGTGGAAGAATAGCATTTCCACCACCATAAGAAAATAAACCGATTTTTGTAAAAACTAAAAAAATTTTTAAATATATACTCATAACTATATTACCTTTCTTTTAAATAATCCATATATCAAGCCGCCTAGTGCAGAGGCAATAATTATATAAACTGCATTAACATTAAAAAAGACAACTAGAACAACTGTTGTTGTTGGTATAATAATAGTTTTTCTATTAATCTTTGAAGTGTTTGCCATTCTTAAAACTGGTACTGCAAGTAGTGCAACTACAGCTGGCCGAACACCCATAAAGACTGCCGCAACATTTTTATTTTTATTAATATTAACAAAATACATAGCTATTAATAAAAGTATTACAAAGGCTGAAAATATTGATCCAAATACTGCAGCGATGCTTCCTTTGATACCTGCCACTTTGTAGCCAATAAAAACTGAAGCATCAACAGCTATTGGACCAGGGATTGATTGAGTCAGTGCAACCATATCCACGAACTCTTCTTGTGAAATCCATTTTTTGTTATATACTGCATCCGTTTCAATTAAAGGAAGCATTGATGGTCCTCCGCCTAAAGCAAAGGTACCTATTTTTAAAAAAGTAACAAATAAATCTATCAATATATGCATGTCTTTCTCCTTAATTTTATTTGACCAAGTTTATTCTGTCCTATATTATTATATCAAAAGCAGCAATATATTAAAAATACTTATAAAGTATTGAATTCATATTTTTATCATATGGGAAAAGGAGAAAGTTTTATATGAACATTAGACAGTTAAAATATTTTTTAACAATTGCCGAAGAAGAACAGATTACTTCTGCAGCAAAGAAACTTAATATATCTCAACCACCTTTAAGTCAACAATTAAAAATGTTAGAAGATGAATTTGGAGTGAAGCTTTTAGAAAGAGGAAGTAGAAAAATTCAGTTAACTGATGCTGGAAAGCTTCTTAGAAATAAAGCTGAACAAATTCTTGAACTCACTGAAGCAACCCTTAAAGAGTTAAAAGACTTTAACAAAGGACTACAAGGAACTTTATCAATTGGTACTGTTTCTTCTTCTGGAACTTTATTTCTTCCTGAAAGAATTCAAAATTTCAATGAAAAATACCCAGGAATTAATTTTGAAATATGGGAAGGCAATACCTATAGAATACTAGAAATTTTAAATAGTGGCATAATAGAAATTGGAATTGTGCGTACTCCTTTTAATATAGAAAATCTTCAATCAATATTGTTAGAAAAAGAACCTATGGTGGCTGTCTATAGAGGAAACAAACAAAATGATTCATATATTATTAAAGATTTTAAGGATAAGCCACTTATAATATATCGTAGATTTGAAAAGATAATTGCAGAAGTATTTAATAAAGCTGGTTTTGAACCAAGAATAATATGTAAAACTGATGATGCACGTACAGCTTTACTATGGGCAGCTTCTGGAGTTGGCACTGCCATAGTACCTAAATCTGCTTTTAATCTTGTTAAAAACAGTGATTTAAATTACTCGGAGATTAAAGAAGCTGCTCTAGAAACAGAATTAGCAGCTATTTGGATGAAAAATCGTTATCTATCTACTGCTGCTAAACATTTTTTAGAACTGTTTTAACACTTTAAGAAAGTAGCTGAGGTGAAAGAAAATCTTACCTAATCATTTTCTTTCACTTTAAAACCTTCTTCAAAGTGATTAGTACTAAGGAAAGTGCCCTAAGAACATGGAAGAAATTCCAGTTCAAATATTTGTATTTCCATTTCATATTCATACTTGTTTTTAGCCTTTAAATCAAAACGTTCAAAAATCTGTATGGCTATATCAGATAATTTAATTCCTTTATTGTCTGCAAATTTAATAATTTCAGATATGACCTTATAGGAGAGTTTTTCAGAATATCGAAATTTACAACATAAATAGCGTCCTTCAGGTAAATTAAGATATTCTACATTTTTAAGACGTTTATCTGTAAAGCAGCCAATCTGTGATACCAACAAATCATGTGTTTCGGGTTTATAATCTTTTTTTTGATAAATATAACACATTGTATTTCCTTCAATTGAACTAGCATTTTGAAATAATTCTTCGTTTCTTCTACAATATAAGTCGATATCATAAATAGAAACATTTACATTTTTAACTGCAGCACGACGAGACATAAGATATTGCTCATATATTTGGAAATCCACATCACTATTATTTCTATTTTTAAGGCTATCAACGGCATCTTCAATAATTTTACTAGAATATTGCAATTCTTCAATTTTTTTATCAACAGATAATTTATGTTTGGATAGACAATCCAAAAGGATTTCATAATCATCAGAAGAATTTAACATTATTTTAATCTCTTCTAAGGGGACTTTTAAACCTTTATTCATATAGCGAATCAAATCAATATAAAAAAATTGATCATAAGCATAATAACGATAATGTGTATTTTCGTCAATGTGAAAAGGCTTTAATATAGCCATTGAATCATAAAGACGTAGTGCTTTAATTGGTATATTCATTAGCTTAGATACTTCGCCAGTAGTATATAAATCTTTCAATTCTAATACCTCCATACAAACAAATTCTCATTAATGCTTATTATATAACGGTTTATTTGCTTAGGCAAATTATTTAAGAAACATGTAAAAAGATGTTGACTCTTCCCCAGGGGAAGACTATATATTAAAATTGTTAAAACAATAACTTAACAACCTGGTGAATACTATAAAAATGGAGTGAAAACAATGAGTACAGTATCAATTACAATTAATGGTTGTAAATTACAAGTAGAATCTGGAAAAAGCATTTTAAGTGCAGCCTTAGAAGCAAATATATACATTCCTCATTTATGTAATCATGCTGATTTATCAGATATAGGTTCATGTGGATTATGTATTGTTGAAATTGAAGGATGCAGCAAAATCAAAATAGCATGTAATACTAAAGTAGAAGATGGAATGGTAATACATACAAATGCAGAAAAGCTAAATACAATGCGCAGATTGTTATTGCAATCAATGTTAGTCAATCATGCTGAAGATTGTACTAGCTGTCAGAAAAATTTAAACTGTGAGTTACCAACATTAATTAAATATTTAGAAGGTAGTTCACCTTTAAATAAAATATCAAATAGTATACAGATAAACACATCTAATTCGCTTACTGCAGAAGATTTGAATGGATGTGCATCTTATGAACAATATGTGAGAAATGGAGTGAAAACGATGAACACAGTATCAATTACAATTGATAATCATAGGTTACAAGTAGAATCTGGGAAAAGCATCTTAAGTGCATCATTGGAAGCAGACATATACATTCCGCATTTATGTCATCATCCAGATCTACCTGACATTGGTGCATGTAGATTGTGTGTTGTTGAAATTGAAGGATGTGACGAAATTAAAACAGCATGTACTACTAAAGTAGAAGATGGAATGATAATACATACTAAAACAGAAAAATTAAATGCAATGAGAAGACTATCAATGGAATTAATGTTAGCCAACCATGTTGATGATTGTACAACTTGTCCTAAGTACTTAAAATGTGAATTACAATCATTAATTCAATATTTAGGAGTAAGTACTTCTCGCTTAAGAAGAACATTAAATAGTGTACCTTTAAATACATCTAACCCCCTTATTGTAAGGGATTTGAATAGATGTATATCTTGCGGAAGATGTGTAAGGGTATGCACGGAAGTTAGAGGGGTAAACGTTCTTGAGTATGGAGTAGCAGAAGATGATAGAATTATGGTTGATATTCGTAGTCACAATTCTTTAACAGAAGAAAATTGCCGTTTTTGTGGAGCTTGCGTAGAAGTCTGTCCTACAGGAGCACTACAGGATAAAGAAGGAGTGTTCAAGGAAAATTTAAATCGTGAAATGGGTCTTATTCCATGTAAGGCGGAATGCCCAGCAAATATTGATGTTCCAAAGTATGTTAGGTATATTAAAGAAGGAAAATATCAAGATGCTATTGCAGTTATTCGTGAAAAAGCACCATTTCCACATTCATTAGGATATGTGTGTATGGCATTTTGTGAAAGTGCCTGTAGGAGAAAGGAAATTAATAAAGCTCTATCAATAAGAGAATTAAAGAGATTTGCATCAGAACATGATGAAGGTCTATGGCGTGACAAAGTTACTTTTAAACCTAAAACTAATAAAAAAGTTGCAGTTGTAGGTAGTGGACCTGCAGGTTTAACAGCAGCATATTATCTAGCAAAATGTGGGCATGAAGTTACAGTATTTGAAAAGTTATCAGTAGTTGGAGGAATGATGACAACTGGTATTCCAGAATATCGTCTTCCAAGAGAAGCAGTTCAAGCTGAAATTGAAGAAATAGAACGTGCAGGAGTTACTATACTAACTAATACAAATGTGACCTCACTTGAAGATTTAAAAGTTAAAGGTTTTGATAAAATTTTGTTAGCAATAGGAACAGGAAAAGGCGTAAAATTACCAATTCCAGGAGCTAAATGTGAAAATGTATATGAAAACATAGACTTTTTACAAAGAGTTTCTCTTAAAAAACCAGTTTCTATAGGAGAAAAGGTGGTAGTTTTAGGTGGCGGGAATGTAGCATTTGATTGTGCAAGAGTAGCGAAAAGGCTTGGAGCAAAAGAGGTTACAATGACTTGCTTAGAAAGTAGAGAAGCTATGACTGCAAGCACAGATGAAATAGAAGAAGGAATAGAAGAAGGAATTAAAATTTTTAATTCAAGGACTTTTATTTCCATAGAAAATGATGGAAATATTGCTACAGGACTAAAATGCCAACAGGTAGCATCATTTAGTTTTGATGAAAATAAAAGGTTGCAGCTTCAAATAGTACCAGATTCAGAACATGTAATACTAGCGGATACAGTTATTTTTGCTACAGGTCAAAGACCAGAAATACCAGAAGAATGGAATATACCTACTGGACGTGGAAATTCAATTGTTACTGAAGATGGAATGAAAATCACCCATAGTGATATGTATGCAGTTGGTGATGCAGTATATGGAACGAATTCTATAATTAGGGCAATTGCAGCTGGACGTAAAGTCGCATCTGCTATAGATATTGAACTAGGTGGAGATGGAGTAATTGAAGATAAATTAACAGAAGATATTGTTCCAAATTCATATATAGGTAAAGATGAAAATTTCTTATCCATGGAAAGAGCAAAAAATGGATCTGAAGATGTTCAAAATCGTATTAAAAATTTCAAGGAAGTAAATCATTGTTTAAGTGAAACTTCAGCTTGCAAGGAATCAAATAGATGTTTACAGTGCGATTTACGTACACAAATTAGAAAACCAAAATTATGGGCTCAGTATAAAGTTAAATAGAAGGGAGTGGAAAAGTATGGCATTAGTACAAAGAAAGTTATGGAAACAGGCATCTTTAGAGGAAATTAAGGATTTTGTAATTGAAGAATATAAAAAACAGTCAGAAAATCCATGTCCTGTTGATAAAATGAGAGTATTTACTGATAGTACAAGACGTACAAGCTGTGGAGAATGTGTAATTTGTAGAGAAGGAATATTACAACTTAATGTACTATCAGAAGCAATTTCTCAAGGTAAGGGACGTGATGGGGATATTGAAGTTTTAACTGAAATATCAGAAGATTTAATAATAGGATCTTGCTGCAATTATGGTAAAGAGGTTGGAAAAATTACTAAAAATATAATTGAAGAAAGCATGGAAGATTTTGAAAAACATATAAAGAGAAAAAGGTGTGATGCTTTAGTATGCAAGAAATTTTTCAGCTACTATGTTGCACCAGAAAAATGTAATGGATGTAATAAGTGTATAGAAGAATGTTCTCAAAAAGCAATTGCTGGAGGCAAAGACTTGATTCATGTAATAGATTCGTCTATTTGTGATAAATGTGGAAAATGTACAGCAGTGTGTGGAGCAGAGGCAATTCAAAAGTCAGGTGCAGTAGTACCGAAAGTTCCACAAGAGCCAATGCCAGTTGGAAGTTTTAAGACAGAACCACAAAATGGTGGTGGACTAATGACTGGTAGAAGGCGCAGAAGAAGTTAGTAATATCAATTAACACATAAATAACAATATTAAAGGAGGAATAAAAAATGAGAGAATTTGAAACAGACGTAGTTGTAGTTGGAGGAGGAGCATCAGGACTTGCAGCAGCAATTACTGCAGCTGAAAAAGGTGCAAAGGTAATGGTACTTGAAAAAGCTAATACTACAGGTGGATGTGCTAACATGGCAATGGGTCCTCTAGGTGTTGAAACAAGAATGCAAAGAGAAAGACTTATAGATATTTCTGTGGATAGAGCATTTAATAAGTTCATGGAATATACTCACTGGAGATCAGATGCAAGATTAATAAGAAAATATTTAGAACAATCAGCAGGAACTATTGAATGGTTAGAAAATATGGGAGTAGAATTCGCATTACCTTCAAAATATTTTCCAGGTTCAGAAGCAACTTGGCATATTGTTAAACCTAAGACTGGAAAGCCAGGACTTCGTGCAGCTGCTACTATGATTAAAATTATGACAGAAAGAGCAGAAGAATTAGGTGTTAAAATATTATTAGAAACGCCTGTAAAGAATATTATTAAAGATCAAGGAGAAGTAATTGGTGTAACAGCTAATGATAAAGATGGTGAATTAGAAGTGTATGCTGGTGCAGTTATCATTGGTACAGGTGGATTTGGTGATAATCCAGAATTTATTAAAGAGCATGTTGGACTTGAATGGGGAAAAGACTTGTTCTCATATAGAATTCCTGGATTAACTGGAGATGGAATTCAGATGGCATGGGAAGCTGGTGCTTCAAAGGACTTTATGACTATGGAAATGGTATTCTTTGCTCCTAACACTGGTGGATATGCTCCTATAGAGTTACCTTTCCGTCAACCTAATCTTTTAGTTAACTTAGATGGTGAAAGATTTATAAATGAAGAAGTTATAGAAAATCCTGTATTTACTGCAAATGCTATTGAAAAACAAAAAATGAAAATTGCATATTCTATAATAGATGAAGAAATAATTAAACACTATGAAGAAAAAGGGTTAGATCTTATAAATGTTGTTACTTCTGGTATGGATATGAGTTATTTTAGACAAGAAGAGGAAGAAGCAAAGAAAAATGGAAGTGATGTATTATTTATTGCTGACTCTATAGAAGAATTAGCTGAAAAAACTGGTATTGATGTAGAAAATTTAAAAAATACCATTGAAACTTATAATTCTTATTGTGATTCAAAAGATGAGCTATTCCATAAAAATCCTAAATACTTATTACCAATTAAAGGATCTAAGTATTATGCATTAAAACTTGGTTTAAGTGCATATGGAAGTGCTGGCGGTATAAAAATAAATTATAATACTGAAGTTCTTAATAATGATTTAGATGCTATAAAGGGACTTTATGCTGCTGGAACAGATGCTAATTCCCTATATAATCCTGATTATGCTTTTGTACTACCAGGAAATTCACTAGGTTTTGCTTTAAATAGTGGAAGAATAGCAGGTGATAGTGCTGTTGAATATATTAAAACAAATCTTGTTGAAGAATAATAGATAATAAAATCACTTAAAATTCTTTAAACGGCTGAAGTCTTTAACTCTATAGGACTGATGCCGTTTAAATTTGTTTAAAATTATTTTCTTTCGCTTAAAACATTATTTGATTTATACATGTTGAAAAACCAGAGAAGATTCCAATATATTTTAGAATGGTTAAGGACTAGAAATAAGACGGTGTTACTATAATATATACAATATATACACTTTTAGAAGTTAAGAAAATGTATCCATTGTTTGCACGTTAAGAAATTGATGTGATTCTGTGTTATGATAAAATGAGTTGTAATGAATTTTATTTTATTTAAGAAAAGAAGGGAAGATATTTTATGGATGTAAATATTTTATTATTTTCTGATTTTGAAACATTGGATACATTTGGTGCAGTTGAAATACTGGGTCAAGTTGAAGAATACAATCTACGTTACTTTTCTGTAGATGGCGGTATTATTTTAAGCAAACAAGGTACACAAATTATAACTGAACCACTAAAAGATGCTGATTTTTCAGGTATAATATTTGTTCCAGGTGGACAAGGCACAAGGCCTTTGGTTAATGATAGTGATTTTATTGAAAAGCTAACTACAATTGCTACTCAGTCAAAATATTGTCTTACTGTATGTACAGGCTCTGCATTACTTGCTAAAACAAATCTATTAAATGGTCTAAAGGCAACTTCAAATAAGAGAGCTTTTGAATGGGTAAAATCTATGAATCCTAATGTTCAGTGGATAAATCGTGCTAGATGGGTAGCAGATGGTAAGTTTTATACTTCCTCTGGTATATCAGCAGGTATAGATATGGCTTTAGGCTTTGTAGCAGATAGAATTGGTTTTAAAAAAGCAACGGATATTGCTGAAAGTATTGAATATGTTTGGAATTCTGACAAAAACAACGACTTATTTGTCCTATAGTATACTGATTATTTTATATAAGGTTGGATGTGATAAATATTGAATGAAAAGATATTAATTGTAGATGATGAAGAGGACATAATTTCATTCTTAAAGGACTCACTGCAAGATGAAGATTATGAAGTCTTCACTGCATATAACGGCAATGAAGCTGTTGAAAGAATAAAGCTTTGTCCTGATTTAATATTATTAGATGTTATGATGCCAGATAAAAGCGGATATGAAATATGTAGAGAAATAAGAGATAGAGTAGACTGTCCTATTATTTTTTTAACCGCAAAAGGAGAAGATGAGGATATAATTAGGGGACTTGGAGCAGGTGGAGATGATTATATTTCTAAGCCTTTTAGTTTAAGACAATTAAAAGCAAGGATAAGTGCGCATTTAAGAAGAGACCAAAGAAGCTTTAATAATGAAAACAAAGTTAATTTATATTTTGGAGATTTAAATATAGATTTAAAGGGAAGAACGTTGTATTGTAAGGGAAAAGCTGTGGTTTTGACTAAAAAAGAATTTGAGATAATAGAATTTCTATCAGTGAATTGTGGACAAGTATTTTCAAAAGAACAAATATATGAAAAAATATGGGGCTATGATGCAGAAGGAGATTCAGCAACAGTAGCCGAACATGTAAAGAAAATACGATGTAAGCTAAAAAAATACGATAAAGACAGAGAATATGTTTCTACTGTATGGGGAGTAGGATATAAGTGGGAAAGTTAGCCACTTAAATTGTTATATATGTGTAAAAACAGTAACAAAGTAAAAAGTGTAAACAAGTCAGCAGAAGTTGTTGCAAAAATTTAGAATATGAATGTTAAATGGTTAAGTTTGTATCTTTTAATTTAAAGATGCAAGCTTTTTATTTTTTGAAAAGTTTATAAAAACTTTAAAAATACCTATTAAAATTAAGGAGCAGTAAAGATTTCCATTAATAAAGAGTAATGAAAAACATAAAGTTCCAACAATGATTAAAAATTTAGGAGGCATTTAAGATGTTAAACAAAAAAATTGAAGTTAAAAATATTACTAAAAAAATAGGAAAGAGAACTATATTAGAAGATATTTCTTTTGATGTTTATGAAGGAGATATATGCGGCTTTATAGGACCTAATGGTGCAGGAAAAACCACATTAATAAGGGTTTTAACAAATTTAATTTCACCTACAGAAGGTGAAGTAAATATAACAGGAGTAAATGTTAATGAAGATAGAAAGGCTGCACTTATTAAGCTTGGAGCAATTGTTGAAGAACCAATATTTTTCCCCTATATGACAGGTAGACAAAATTTAAGAAACTTAGCAATGCTAAATCCTAACATGGTAAAGGAAGAGCAAAGAGAAAAAGTTGAAGAGGTACTAAAAATAGTTGATCTAGAAGATAGAGGAGATGACAAAGTTAAAACTTATTCTCTAGGGATGAAACAAAGATTAGGTATTGCTCAAGCACTTTTAAATAATCCTGAAATAGTTATCTTAGATGAGCCAGCTAATGGACTTGATCCTATGGGAATGAGGGATTTAAGACAACTTATTTTAAAACTTAGAGAAGAAAAAAAAATAACGTTTTTTATATCAAGTCATCTTTTAGATGAACTTCAGCAGATGTGTAATAGGTTTATTGCAATAAATAAGGGACAGGTTATATGGCAGGGGAGCAAGGAAGAATTGTTAAAAAGCTCAGGGGAAAGCGGAAGGTTAGAGGATGCATTTATCAGGTTATTTGAAGATTAGTGACAATTAAAGGGAGGAATAATAAATGAAACAACTATTTTTAAGTGAATGGCAGAGAATGTGGAATAGAAAGTCTACCTGGTCTTGTTTTGGTTTAATACCAATTATAGTATTTATGTTTGTTAAATATTATCTTAAATCAAATCTTAAATTTACATCTGGTAATGCTGAATATATTACATTTTTAAAATTCCCAAGTGCAGTACTTAGGATAAATCTTTTGATGTTTTTTAATATTGTGGTTATACTTCTAATAATCATGTCCTTAACTAGTGAATATAGAAGTGGACAATTAAGAATGATTATGATAAGGGCAGTATCCTTTGGAGACATAATGAAAGCAAAGTTTTTGGTAATTTTAAGTACCGTATTCATATTTTTAAGTACTCATTTTGTTATAAGTACTGTTTTAGGATGTTTGTATTTCCCACATAAAACATCTAATTTTATAAGTTACAGATATTCTTTTACAGTAAGTGAAGGTATTTTATATAACCTTAAGTATTATATTATTGCATTTATAACATTAACTGCTGTGGCATCAGTTATCATGTTTATATGTATAAATTGTAAGACTACTACAGGTGCAGTTGCAGGAAGTTTAACTTTTATAGTGACATCAGTACTTTATCCAACAATATGTGAATTATTCTTAAATAAAATGAGTCCAATAATAGATTATCCATCTTTAGTATCAATTGAAGATCATGGTATATTAAGCGTGCTTGCACAAAATCCACAAGATGTAGGATTAATAATATTTATAATTGCTTTATATATTGGAGTATTTTTTTCAATTGCATTTACTTTACTTAATGATCAAGACTGTTATATATAAGGGAGGAATTAACATGAAAAAACTGATAATATCTGAATTACAAAGAATATGGCTTAACAAAAAAACAAGTGTATTACTAGCATTAACTATAATATCTACAATAATAAATTGTGTATTTAGATTAATGAGCCCAGCAGGATCTTATAATGCAGTGGATTATAGCGTAAAGCTAAATTCATTAAATTTTTCACCTTTTGTGTGTCAGGAAGTAGATTTAATGTTGCTATACATAGTGTTACCTGTTATATTTATCGATTCAATAAGTTATGAACAAACCATAGGGGCTTTTAGAATGTATATGACAAGACCTTATAAAAAGTATGAATTTATAATATCAAAATGGATAAGCTTAGCTTTAACTACACTTATATTACTATTTACAACATTTGTAGTTAGTACTGTTTTTGGATATTTGTTTATGCCCAAGGTGTCAACTGTTAAATTTTATAATATACAGCAAAGCTTTAATTCTTTAGGAGCTTTATTATATATTATAAGGTTTTACATGGTACAGTTTTTAGTAGCATTATTTATTCTTTCTATAGCATCTGTTATTTCGGTTATAATACCTAATCCTATAATTTCAATCTTTTCTGTAATTGGATCTATTGTAATTTTAGTCTACTTTATGAAAGCATTCGACTTTTTATGGAGAACTGCTAAATATTGTTTTTATACTTTAGGACACATGGCACCATTAAGTAATCACATTACCATTGTATTAGGAATAATAGCTGGACTTGCTATAAGTATGGGTGTGTGGATGAAAAAAGATTATCCTTATTGATAGTGAATTTAAAAAAATTGCGAAGCATTTTTTAGAGGACAATTGACATAGGACAGAGGACAGTGAAGGTAAGTTTTCTTCCTTACGTCGGAAAACTAATTTATTTTTTAGGCTTGTTTTGCTAATGCAAAACATAGCTTAAGAAGGCATCTAAAATCTATGATTTTCATATAATCGCTTACTCAGAGAGTAGCCCTGAGAAACAAAAGAGCAGGAGTTTCTTTTAAATTAAAGATTTTTCGTAGTGTAGCGGAGAAAAATCCTCCTTCACTGTCCTCTGTCCTCTCAAAAAAAATGCTTCGCATTATGCTTATTTTGTGATTAATTTTGAAATTAACAAATTTGAATTATTAATTTATATGAGGGAGTGCTTTAAATGAAGAAAATAGTAACTATATTAGTTTGTGCTTTGGTTTTGATTTTAGGAGTTTTTACAATGAATAATCAGTATAGAAAATACAAAGATAACAAGGATGTCCAAGCTTTGAAAGGTAAAGCAGTATACATAAACACAGTAAAGGCAGGAAATGATTTTAAAGATTTAATGCCTTTAAAAAAAATATTAAAAGATAAGAAGATTGTAGCAATGGGGGAAGCTACTCACGGAACAAAGGAATTTTTTGAAATGAAACATAGAATGTTTGAATTTTTAGTAGAAGAGGAGGGCTATAATGTTTTTGGAATAGAAGCATGTATGAGTGACTGCATGGCTATTAATGATTACATTTTATATGGAAAGGGGGATGTAAAGCAGGTTATTAAAGGAATGGGATTTTGGACATGGGATACAAAGGAAGTAGTTGATATGGTAGAATGGATGAGAGAATATAATAAAAATCATACTAAAAAAGTTAAGTTTTATGGATTTGATATGCAGTCATCTGTTACAGCAGCATCAAAGGTTACAGAATATCTAAAAAAGGTGGATGGAACTTATGAGAGTCAAATAGATAATGTACTTGCAAAGTTTAGGAATCCAAACGTGTTTCAAGATAATAATACACAGCTTAAAGGAGATAAAATTAAAGAAATAATCACTATATTTGAAAAGAATAAAGATGAATATATAAGTAAGTCTTCTAAAGAAGAATATGAGATGTATAAACAAAATTTAAACATTATATATCAAGCTTATGATATGTTAAGTGGAAAGCAAAGTAACTTTCAAATGGAAACGAAAAGAGATAAATATATGGCTGAAAATGTTAAATGGATATTAGATTTTGAGGGTAAGGATGCAAAGATTATGCTTTGGGCGCACAATACACATGTTAGCAAAGAACTAGAAAATAGAGACCATCCTGATTATAATGTAAAAAGAATGGGTTCAAATCTATATGATATGTATAAGGACAAATTATATATTATTGGATTTCAGTTTAGTGAGGGTACTGTTACAGCAGTGGATAAAAGCATAAATAAAGAGAAAGAAACAAGCATTCCTAAGAAATGCACTTTGCCCGAAGCAAAAGAAGGATCAGTTCCATATGTTTTATCTAAAGTTAATCCTTTATTTTTTATAGATTTTAAAACAGCAGGGGAAAATAAATATGTTAAGGATTTTATATCTAGTCCTCAGAGCTGTCGTGATTTTGGTGCTGATTTTCTTGGAGATAATAGAAGTTATAAAATTGATATTTTGGATCAATGTTATGATGGATTAATATATGTAGATAAGACAAATAGTTCTGAACCAAACTAGATGTTTATGAGACAAGCAGATTGTAATATAATTTGCTTGTTTTGTATATAAAAATAAAAAGGTAGGATGTAAATGAAAAATATTACTTTGAAAAAACAATTTATTATTTCTATATTGTCAGTATTAATTTTGAGCATAGTATTTACTTTTGTAGGAATTTACATAGATTTAAAGCTAACAGAAAAAGGTATAATATTACAATCAAACTATTATGAAGCCCTTGTTCCAGAGGCTGAAAAATATATAAATGAAAACAAAGAAAAAGTTTTAAATAAGGATTTCAAAAAGAATTTGGAAAGTAAAATATCTCTTCAAGGAATAGAATATGAAGTAGTAGATTCAAAAGGAGAATTATTATATGGATATTTTAAAGAAAACATTGTACCTAATCCAGTTAAATTAAGAAAAGAAGCTGAAATTGATAAAAGCAGCTCGCCAAAGATGATAAAATATGTACCTATTATATATAAAAGTAAAGTACAAGGAATGGTTATTTTTAAGTATTATTTAAGAAGTAGTGCTTCTAACCCTAAATATAATTGGATAGTTAAGTATTCAGAAAATATAATGATTTTATCTCCATTTATATATATTATAATTTTTACTGCTATTTTTGCATCTAGACTTAATAAAAAATTAAAAATACCCTTAAAGCAGCTTATGGATGGTGCTGAAAAAATAAAAAATAAAGATTTAGATTTTACTATAAATTACAATAGTAAAGATGAATTAGGAAAGCTTTGTAAATCCTTTGAGGAAATGAGATCTGAGCTTAAAAAATCTTTAAATCAGCAGTGGCAAATGGAACAAGAAAGAAAAGAAATGGTATCTGCAATTGCTCATGATTTAAAAACACCAATTACTATAATTAAAGGTCATGTTGAAGGTCTTATAGATAGTAAAAGATTGGAAGAAGATAAAGTTTACAGATATTTAGGTTTAATTAATAAGAATGCAGATAGAATGACTAAACTAATAGAAAAAATGAATATTTTGACTAAAATTGAAAAATCAGATTTTACTCTTAAATTTAAAAAGTGCAATATAATTGAATTTATAAATGATAAAACTTTTGATTATAATATACTCACAGAAAATAAAAAAATAAATTTTCAGTGTATAATTCGGGACGAAAGAAGCAGTAGTCTAATAAATATGGATTGTTATGTACTTTCTCAAATACTAGATAATTTAATTTCTAATAGTATAAGATTTACTCCAGAAGGAGGAAGTATAGATTTAAATTTAACTTTAACTGAAGAAAAAATGATTTTTTCCATTTCAGATACAGGTTGCGGATTTTCAAGCAAGGATACTCGGAGTATTTTTAAGAAATTTTATCAAGGTGATGAATCAAGATCAAAGGAAAAAGGTCACTCAGGACTTGGTCTTTACATAGTTAAAACTTTAGTAGATAAATTTAATGGAAGTATTGAAGTTAAAAATAATGAAAAAGGTGGAGCCAAGGTGATAGTGGAAATAGAAACAGTATGAAAAAAATTATAAGCTATGGATATATAGATTAAGTAATTGAAAATACAAAAAGTTACTTGATTTTATATTTTAAGAAGTATATCATTTACTTATAAGCTAATAATACGTAGAAATGGTGTGATAATACAATGAAAAAAAGAAACAAGATAGTTATTTTTTGCTTGATAGCTATATTAATAGGGTCTGTAATAGGAATAAAGATGTATAAAAATAGTTCTTCTTATATTATCTCAGATAGCTATTTATCAAGTAGAAATGAAGATGAAAAAAGTATTGATTGTCATGAAAATGAAAAAATTACTAAAGATGGTCAAAGTTTTGATTTTGGTAAATTTACAGGTAAGTGGTCTTTAATGGAGTTCAATTCAGACAAAGGCAATAAAGTAACTATAAATGACAATACAAAAATTAATAAAGGTAAATTTTATGTGGTAGTTTTAGATTCAGACTATAACATTGTATCTAAAAAAAGTGAAACAGAAGATAAAGGAAATATAAATTTTACTACACCTAAAAATGGAAAGTATCTGGTTAGAATTGTTGGAAAAGATGCTGGTGGTAATTTTAATTTAAAAATAAGCGCTAATAATAATATAAATATTTCACACAAAGAATTTTTTGATAACTAAGTTTTGCATTATTAAATATTTTGAAAAATAACATAACAAGCAGTGTAGATAAGCAATTTACAGTGATTGTTATGTTATTTGAATTTAAAATCAACTGTACAATATATGGGTAAAACACATCTATTTTGTAATTAAATAAAATACTATATTTGTATTATTATTTACGCTTCATACTCCTAATGAGAGTTTTTGTTTCCTTATCTACTCTTAGTGATTCTGTGATTTTTTGCAAAGCTTTGTTGTAGGTAAAATCATCTAAGGTATTATTTTTTAGATATTCCATGGTTTTTTCAGGGAATTTAATATAACAAAGAGAAATAGCCCAAGCAACAGCCATTTTAACATAATAGCCTTCATGTTTTGCTGAATCTAATAGAACCAATACTTGGTCTATATAGTCTTCTTTTATATAAAAATCAAGAAGCATTACAATAGCAAAACGCATTTCAAATTCTTTTTCAGAAGATAAGTAAGGTTTAAGATACTCTAAAACCATTGATCTATTTGTCTCTGTAAATTTTAACCCAGCACAAAAACTATCACAAATAGCCCAATTATAAATTTTGGGTATAAAATCTGTAATGTAACTTAGCCTTTCGTTAGCATCAGCTTTTGCACAGCCAAGCACTATACCTTGAAGCATAATTTCTTCATAATATTCATTTTGTGCTGCATTTATGTATTTTCGCCAATTATCTTTAGCTACTTCTTTAGCAAGTTTTCTTAATAGAGGCAATCTCACTCCTATAATATTATAAGTACCAGGGCACAATTTGCTGTGAAATTTTTTATACTCCTCATCTGACAATTCAAAAAGTTTTTCTCTTATTGTTTTCTCCAAAGTTTTTCTCCTTTAATAATAGTATTTTATACATATTTTAAGTATATCAAAAATTTATCATATTTGTATTCCATAATAAAAAAATCAAATAACATAGAAGGTTTATTATTAATGCACTGCACATGAGTATTAAAAGCACCATATTTGAGCATGAAATAATCTTTAAGGCATTTTTAAATTGTTATATATTTATTTTAATGTAAAGTTGAATAAGATTAAATATTTTATATTGCATTAGTGAAAAATCCATGGTATAATTTTCTAGCAATAAATAATTCAAAAATTGTAAAGTTAAGTCTTATTTTGTATTTATTGTGTAAAAGGTTTCGTAAATCAAAATAGTAAGGGGAGACAACTTATGAAAAAGAAATTAACATGTTTATTACTAATTCTAACTGCAATCATATTTAATATAGGTTCTGTATGTGCAGCGGGAGAATCTTCGCCAACGGATGTAAAATGGATAGAAGGTCCTAAAACAGTAGATGTAGGAAGCAACTTAGGAAAATTGGATTTACCAGAGGATTATATTTTTGCTAATGGAGAAGATGCAAAAAAGTTAATGAAAAAAATGGACAACACTGTTACTGGAATAGAACAGGGAATAGTTTTTTCAAAAGATGAAAATCAGAATTGGTATATTTTATTTGAATTTGATTCCATAGGGTATGTTAAAGATAACCAAGGGAAAAAAATAGATGCTGACAAATTATTAAAAGATATAAAAGAGGGAACAGAAGAAGATAATAAGAAGAGAAAGGAAAAAGGACAACCTACCTTAAATGTAATTGGGTGGGATGAAAAACCACATTATGACGAAAAAACCCATAACCTGGTTTGGTCAACTTTATGTAGTGATGATAAAGGAAAATTAGTAAATTATAACGTAAGAATTCTTGGACGTGGTGGAGTGACTGAAGTTACTTTAGTTGCAGGAAAAGATGAAATGGACAAAGTTAAACCTCAATTAGAAAAGATAATCAGTAAATATTCTTACAAAGAAGGTAAGAAATACACTGATTACATGAAAGGTGATAAAGTTTCTGATTTAGGTTTAACAGCATTGATAGCAGGAGGTGCAGGAGCGGCTGCTGTAAAAGCTGGTTTATTTGCGAAAATATTAATTATATTTAAAAAAATATGGATAGTAGTAATTCTAGGTATAGGTGGATTATTTAAGAAAATATTAAGTGTATTTAAAAAGAAACCTTCTGAAAAAGAAGATGATGTTTTTAAGCATATAAATGATAATGAAGAAAAGAATAAAGAGGGCAATAAGCAAATAAATGATGTTGAAGAAAAGAATCAAGAAGACAATAAGCATATAAATGATACTGAAGAAAAAAATAAAGATTAATAATTTAAGAAACAGTTCAAAATACTGAATGTGTTTTGAACTGTTTTTCCTTTGATACAATGTATATAATGATTTGTTTATTATTTAAAGATATTATAAAATATAAATGAAGGGAAGTGCTTTTTATGCCAGTTATATCATTAGAAATAGGTAAACTAACAAAAGAACAAAAAAGAGAAATTATCAAAAACATCACAGAAACTACAGCAGAAATTACAAAGATTCCAAAGGAGTCATTTACTGTTGTAATTCATGAACTTGATGATGAGAATATTGGTATTGGTGGAAAGGATATTGGAGAAATAAAAAAATCTTATAATAAATAGAATTTATATTGTTAACAAAAAACAAGCGGCCTTGAATTTGATTTCAAGAGCCGTTTAATTTTTGGTGCTGAAAACTAAATTGAATTATTCAGGGCAGTACGTTCTTCCTCACAATCAGCATATTTATATGCAATTTTTCGGAATTCTTCATGAATATTCATGAATGCATCAACAATCTCAGGATCAAAGTGATGGCCCCTACCTTCAAGAATTATTTGAACAGCTTTTTTATGAGAAAAAGCAGGTTTGTAGACTCGTTTACTGATAAGTGCATCATAAACATCTGACACTGCCATAAGTCTTCCAGGTAAAGGAATATCTTCTCCCCTTAGACCATCTGGATAACCTGTTCCATCCCATTTTTCTTGATGAGAGCGCGTAAGTTCCATTGCACATTTTAAAAAAGAATTATTACCAAGTTTTGAAGAAGCTTTTAACAGTGAGTAATATCCTAAAAGTGTATGTTTTTTCATTTCTTCAAATTCTTCAGGGGTTAATTTGTCATTTTTAAGCAAAATATCATCTCTTATACCTATTTTGCCGATATCATGGAGAGGTGCGGATTTGTACAAAAGTTCTATGGTTTCGTTAAGCAAAATATCCTTGAACTTTGAAGTTTTTTTTAGTTCCTCTGCCAATATTTTTATATAATTTTTTGTGCGTTTTATATGACCTCCAGTTTCAGGATCACGATATTCTGCTAGACAAGCCATTGCTTCAATAGTTGCTTCTTGGGTAAGATTAAGCTCCTTTGTTCTTTCTATTACTTTTATCTCAAGAAGTTCATTTTGCTTTGATAACTCATATTGTGCAAGTCTCAAGGACAGGTGGGTATGTACCCTAGCTTTTACCTCAAGAATTTCAAAAGGTTTAATTATATAATCCACTGCACCAAGTTCAAAGCCTTTTGTTTTGCTTACTATATCTGTCATGGCTGTTAAAAATATAATAGGAATTTCTGCAGTAGCTTTATTTTCTTTGATACGGCGGCATAGTTCATACCCATCCATATCAGGCATCATAATATCCAATAAAATTATGTCAGGCAATTCCATTCCTATATTTTCAAGAGCAGATTCTCCATCCATAGCAACGGATATTTCATAATCGTCACCAAAGGCTTCTACAAGGATATCCACATTAGCTTCCGTATCATCAACAATAAGCACCATACATTCAGAAAGTTTTTTCATGTTATTTTGCACCTCCCTTTAAGTTTGTTGCTAGATTTTAACAAACTTTGTGTTTACTTAAACTTATATTACTTAATTTTCGCAGTTTAAGCAAGATGTGACACAACTTTTTTTGAGAGATCAATTGACAGAGGACAATGAAGGTGAGTTTTTCTCAATTTAATGTAATATTTTTTAGTATTAAAAGCTTTATTAAGTGCAGTTAACAAATATAATATTATGTAAATTAAAATTTAAAGTAAACTAAAATAAAAACAAAAAAACACCTTTGTTATAAGTTGTATTATATGGAAACTAGATAGTTGAAAAATAAATTGAGATTGAGAGTATGATATGTTATATTAACTTAATAAGATAGGAGTATTAGAGTGGTTAGTTATGAGTAAATAAAAAATTATTAGGAGGAAAAGATGGATAATATCACTGAAAATTTTGAGGAAGCAAATAGTACGATAAAAATGCAGATTCTTGATCAAATACCAACTACAGTAATGGCAGTGGATAAAGAATTAAGAGTAACTTATATAAATAAGGCGGGACAAAAAACTGTAAAGAAAAGCAAGGAGGACATTTTAGGCAAAAGGTGTTGTGACCTTTTTAATTCATTGCATTGTAATACGGAGCAGTGTTGTATGATTAAAGCTATTGAAAGTGGAAAAATGTGTTCTGCACGAAATGAAGTAACAATTAATAACTTGAAAATGCCTATGGAATATTTTTCTGTTCCTTTAAAAGATGAAAATGATAATATAATTGGAGGTCTTGAGTTTATCATTGATATAATGGAAAGAGTTCAATATGAAGAAAGAGTAAGGGAACAAAGCCAAACCATACGTGAGATGTCAACACCGACTATAGAATTATGGGAAGGAGTTCTGGTTCTTCCGGTTGTAGGTGTGGTTGATTCTATGAGAGCACAGCATATGATGGAAAGTATGCTAAACAAAATAATGGAAACATATTCTAAAGTTATAATAATGGATATTCATGGGGTTGCTGCTGTAGATACTGCTGTAGCAAATCATCTTATTAAAATAACGAAGGCTACAAAACTTATGGGCTGTGAATGTATAATTTCTGGGATATCTCCAGCAGTGGCACAAACTATTATTGAACTAGGAATTGACATGGAAAGCATAAAAACAAAGGCTACTTTAAGCGATGCCTTGGCTGAAGCTTTTTCAATACTTAATTTAGAAGTGAAACATAAAAAAGAATTATAAGGAAGATGCTATGATAGAGTTTGATTATGATTTTAAAACATCAGTGACAGTAGTAGAAGGGTGTCTTATTGTAACACTGCCAAGTGAAATTACTGATAAAGAGATAGAACTAGGTATTAGCAGAATAATAACAAAAGCTAATAACGTTTCAATAGTTAGTGCTATACTTGATTTAAGTATGTTAAAAGGAATGGATTCTTATACATTTAAGTTTTTACAAAAAGCTTCAAAAGCAATTTCACTTATGGGAGTTAATGTTGTATGGATTGGTCTTAAACCCGGAGTTGTGTCAGCACTATTAGATTTAAATGTAGATGTTAGTGGTATAAAAGCTGCTATTAACTTAGAACAGGGATTTAAACTAGTATCAAAGACTTAATTTAATAAAATCAGAGGTGCTTATTAATGGATGAAATAGAAGATGGCTTTACTATTTTTGCAGGCAAAACTGTGAGCTTATTGGATATGGTTCTTGTTAAGCTTGCAGAAGATCATAATAATGGGCATATCATATTTGTTACAAGGCAGATGGCTGTAAAAGCTGGTTTTATGCGTACGGATGAGGTTATGATTGCTACTGCAGCATCTGAATTATCAACAAATATAATTCGATATGCAAAAAAAGGTGAAATAACTATTAGTTTTATAAGAAATATAAATGATGGCCGTGTAGGTATTGAAATATTTGCTAAGGATAATGGTCCTGGAATAATGGATATTGAGCTTGCCATGCAAGAACAGTACAGTTCTTTACCTCATAGCCTAGGCTTAGGACTGCCAAGTGTGAAAAGGATAATGGACGAATTTTATATTGAAGCTATATTAGGAAAGGGAACGCGTGTGCTTGCACGTAAATGGAAGAGATAATGTCAGATATTGAGTTAGGCATGGTTTACAAAGCATTACTTGGAGACGAATCAGAGTGTGGTGATATAGGTATTATTAAAAAGTATGGAAATAATTGTTTTTTGGCTTTAGTTGATATACTTGGACATGGATCAGAAGCAAGAAAAGTAGCACTATATGCAAAAACATACTTGGAGAATAATTATTGTAAGGACATAGTGGACATTATGAATGGTCTGCATGAACATTTAAAGGGAACCAGAGGAGCTGTTGCAGCAATATGTAATTTAGATATGGTAACTGGTGAACTCAGTTATGTTGGAATAGGAAATATTACTGTTAGAATTATGTGGCCAAAGCCTATTAGGTTTGTATCAAAAGGTGGTGTCATTGGCTATAGAATAACCAATCCTCACAAACACAGTTTAAAACTTCATGGAGGAGAAATTTTACTTTTGCATTCAGATGGTATTAAAGAACATTTTGAATCCTTTGAATGTAGAGGATTACTAAAAGAAAATGCTGAAAATATTGCACAAGGAATATTAGAAAAATTTAGTAAAAAAAATGATGATGAATCTTGCATTGTGCTAAAATATTTAATATGAAACTTTAAAGAGGTAAGTTAAAATGATTGAATTAGGCATTCTCAAAATAATGAACATCGATTCTATAATTGAAGCTAGAAAGAAAATACGAGGACTAGTTACAAGCTTTGGGTATACTGATATAAAAACCACAAGAATTGAAGTTGCTATATCGGAAATATGTCGTAGATGTTATTGCAATAATAAAGATATACTGATTTCAATTTTTATAACAGATATATATGAAAAAAAAGCTTTATTATTTAAATTATCGAAAATAGTAACTAAAGAGAATCTTGAATTTGGTAATGAAATTTTTGATAATTACTTTATAAGGAAATTAGAGGATAATTCATTAATTATAGAAGCATTTTCTTACATAAAAGATATGAAATTTTCTATTAGTAAAGAAGAAATAGAAGAGTTAAAAAAAGTACTATCCATACCATCAAGACAAGAACTTATGGTTGAGCTTAAAAAAAAGAATGATAAATTGCTAGTACAAGCAGAAGAATTAAGGGATGCTAAGGAACGTGCTGAGGAGGCTGCTAAAACGAAGTCGGATTTTTTAGCAAATATGAGTCATGAAATTCGAACTCCAATAAATGCTATTATGGGAATGACTTATTTAATTGAAAAAACAGATCTAAATACCAAACAAAGGGATTATATTAACAAGATATCCCAATCCAATCAGCATTTGTTAGGTGTAATAAATGATATATTGGACTTTTCTAAAATCGAAGCAGGAAAGCTTAAAATTGAGAAAACCAGTTTTAAACTGGCTGAGGTACTAGATAATCTAGAAAATCTTATTGGTGACAAATGTGCTTCAAAGGGTCTTCAACTAATCTTTGATTTAGATACTGAATTACCAAAGAATTTATGCGGTGATCCCTTAAGAGTAGGACAAATTCTTATTAATTATGTAAGCAATGCAGTTAAATTCACTGAAAAAGGACAAATAGTTGTAAGAATTCGCAAAGAAGAAGAATTACTTGATCAGTGTGTAATAAAGTTTGAGGTTCAGGATACAGGACTTGGTATGACTGAAGAACAAAAAGGTGAACTTTTTCAATCCTTTCAACAGGCCGATACTTCTATAACTAGAAAGTATGGAGGTACAGGTCTGGGGCTTGCTATTTCTAAAGAATTGGCAACTCTAATGGAAGGCCAGGTTGGAGTTGAAACTGAACTTGGAATAGGAAGTACTTTTTGGTTTACTGCAAAACTTGGTATTGGTAAAGCAACACAAAAGATGGATGAACCTTTAAAAAACAATGAATCTCTTACAGTAATCAGTGGAGCCCGGATATTATTAGTGGAAGATAATGAACTAAATGTGCAGGTTGCAGTTGACCTATTACAAGAAGGCGAGTTTTCAATAGATTTTGCTAAAAATGGAAAAATTGCAGTGGATAAAGTTAGGGAGAATAAATACGATATTGTACTTATGGACATGCAGATGCCAGTAATGGATGGTGTAACAGCAACAAAAGAAATTAGAAGAAATATAAAGAGATTAGCATTACCTATTATTGCAATGACTGCTAATGTAATGACCAATGATCAGAATAAGTGTATACAAGCAGGTATGAATGATTATATATCTAAACCTATAGATCCTAATCAGTTGTTTTCAATACTTTTAAAATGGATTCCATTTAGAAAAGTAAGTACTGAAAAAGTAAAATTTAAAGCTTCAGTAAATACATGTTCAGATGACTTTGTAGTAGGCATTCCTGGACTTGATACATCACTTGGGTTAAGAAGGGTACTTGGAAAGAAAAAATCATATATAAATTTATTGAAAAAATATGTGTTAGGACAAAAGGATGCAATTATGCAAATTGAAAAAGTGATTTCAGAGGGGGACTTTCTTACTGCAGAACGTATTGCGCACACTTTAAAGGGGGTATCTGGAACTATTGGTGCTGTGGTTATTCAGGAAAAGGCAGCTAGTTTAGAAGAGGCCATTAAAAAAAGGATTTCTTCTGATATACTTAACACCATGTTGAGAGAGACAAGTGTTATGCTTAGTAAAATGATAAAAGCTCTTGAAAGTGTACTTCCAGAAGATGAGCAGGTGGCTATGGTAACTGGTAATGTTTCATCCAAAAATGAAATATTAAAAATTATGAATGAGCTTAAACCTTATTTGAAAACTCGAAAACCTAAAAAATGTGCTGAAGTTATGAAAGAATATAGAAAATTAGTATGGCCGGTAGAAATCCAAAAAAATGCTGCAGAAATTGAGAGGTTTGTTTTGAAATATAAATTTAAGGAAGCACTTGATATACTTGAAGTATTAATGAATAATCTTAAAGGGGAGGAAATATAATGAAAGAACTTTCAGAGTGTACAGTGCTGATTGTTGATGATACAGAAGAAAATATTGATATTCTTGTAGAAGCTTTTGGTGATGATTATGAAATTTCAGTTGCAACGGATGGAAAATCTGCATTAGAAAGTTTAGAAATAGAGATTCCAGATATAATTTTATTAGATATTATGATGCCTATTATGGATGGATATGAAGTATGTAAGAGAATCAAAGAAAATAAATTAGCAAAAGACATACCTATAATTTTTTTAACTGCCATGACAGATATAATCAGTAAAACAAAATGTTTTGAATTAGGTGCTGTTGACTATATAACTAAACCTTTTGAAATTCTTGAAGTTAAAGCTAGGGTACATACTCATTTGTCGTTGAAGCTTGCTCAGTATGAGTTAGCACAGCGCAATGAAATTCTTGAAGAAAAAAAATTAGAGCTTGAAGCTGCTGTTAATGAACTTGAATCTTTTTCATATACTGTGTCTCATGATTTAAAATCACCCTTAAGGGCTATTCAAGGATACAGCAAAATAATTCTTGAAGATTATAGGACATTACTAGATAAAGATGCTAGTGAAATGGTTTCTAATATAAAAGATATATGTAGAGATATGATTACTATGGTTGGAAAATTACTACAATATTCAACAACTAATCGTCTAGAGATATGCAAAGAAAGTGTAAATATAAGTGAAATGTTCACTTCGGCTTTTAAAGAACTTAAATCAATTTATTCAAAAAGAGCCATTGAATTTGAATTTGAAACAGGAATGCCTCTTGTTTTTGCAGATGTAATTATGATAAAACAAGTAATTTATAATATAATTTCCAATGCCATAAAATTTACTGGAAATAGAGAAAAAGCACTTATAATTGCTGGATGCAAAAGAGGTGTTAGTGAGTATGTTTTCTATGTAAAGGATAATGGTGTGGGTATTGATATGGAGTTCTCAGGAAAATTATTTCGAATATTTGAGCGTTTACATTCCTCAGATGAATTTGAGGGGAGTGGAATAGGACTTGCTGCTGTTCGTAAAATAGTTCAAAAGCATGGAGGAAAAACTTGGATTGAGGGTAAATTAAATGAAGGAGCAACAGTATATTTCACTTTACCTAATATTACTGACTAAATGACAAATTATAATAAAATCCAACAAAAATCAGGATAAAAACATGATATTTTTCATTTAAATTAATAAGTAAAAATTAGTATAATATTAACAGTAAAATAAAATTCAATACATAAATTTTAGAAGATTTTAGTATGGTTTGATAATTGTCAGTAAAAGAGGTGAGGCAGATTGTTTCAGGTTATGATTGTAGATGATATGGAAATTATGAGAAGAGAGCTAAAAAGATTAAAAGTATGGGGTGATCAAACTGGATTTGTTATTGTAGATGAAGCTAAAAATGGACAAGAAGCTCTTAAAAAGCTAGAAAAAAGAACTGTAGATCTTATAATCACAGACATAAAAATGCCAATTATGGATGGTGTAGATCTTTTGAAAAAGGTTATCCAAAAAGAATTATGCCTTTGTGTTATTTTTTTAAGTGAATATACTGAGTTTGAGTATGCAAGGCAAGGTCTTGTATATGGAGCTTTTGATTATATTGTAAAACCTGTTGATGAGGAAAAAATGGAGTATTTACTGCAGAGGACTTCAAAATACATAACTGCAAAAAGACTGGAAAAGGAAAAAATCGAAAATTTGGAAGTTCAGCTTGAAGAAAAAATAGAAACTTTATATAAAAGAGAAGATCTCGAGAAAGTAATCAGATTATTTAAGGATGCAGATTTAAGAGTACTTGAAGTAGCTTCAAATTTAGTTGAAACTACAGCTGCTGCTATTAATTATGATTCCATGAAAATGGCATACGTTTTAAATAAAATGGTAGAAGATTTAATTGAAGACATGGAGCGAATATATCCATGGTTACATAAGTTTATAAATATTTCAAAGTATATTGATATTGATTTTACAAGGTGTTCTGACTTTTCTGGTAGCAGAACAACTTTTTTGCAAATAATAAATGAGCTTATTATAAATGTCAAAAAGTTTGATTTTGGAAACGCAGTCAATAGTATGACCAGGCAAATATGCAAAGTAGTTCTTGAAAATACTGATACTGAAATTTCTGTTAGAAATATTGCAGATAAAATGTTTTTAAATAGCTCCTATCTAAGTACAGTATACAAAAAAAATACAGGAATATCTCTTGTTGAGTATATAACCATGGTTAAAATGGAAAGAGCAAAAATGTTATTGGTGGATAGAAATATGAAAAATTATGAGATTGCTGATAAATTAGGATATAAAGATGTTGAATATTTTGGTAAATTATTTAAAAAATATACAGGAACATCACCATCAAATTTTAAATGTGAGTGCATATCTAAAACAAATTAGATGAGAACACTAACATTTTAGATATTTTTCTAAATAGGTTTTACATATAATCTAACAAATTTCAGGGTAAGAACATGATATTTTTCATTAAATTAATAAGGATAATTGTGTATAGTAAACAAGGATACACGATTATCCTTTTTTCTACATACTAAACAGCTTTTTTGAATTAATAAGGATAATTTTGTAGAAAACAATTTTGGTCTTATACTATCATTTTAAACTATATAAATTTACAAAACAAAATGCATGAAGGGGATAAACAAATGAAATTGAGAAAGAAAATAAAATTAATTCAGGGAACTATGGCTTTGATACTTATATCATTTATAGCATTGAGCTTTATAGGAGTTATTAGTTTTACAACGTCTTCAAAACTTAATAAATACTATACTAAATTAAGTTCTAGTGATGTTGCTGTAATAGAGAGATATGGGGATATAAATGGAAATTTTAATGAACTAAGGATATACATGACTAGATTTATTGACAGACCTTATTCAGAGGAACAAATTAAGGATGTTGAAAATGAAGATGCTAGAATGAAAGACTGTTTTACAAAGATAAAAGCTATAGGATTAGATAATAATGAATCAGCAAAAGTAAAACAGATAGAAAATAATTATACAAGTTATATGAGTATATATAATGAGGAGAAGAATAGAAAAAAATCAGGACTTGAAATAACTAAGAATCAGACTGATCAAATTACAAAGAAAGGGACTTCCATTACTGAAGGGATAAAAAGTGCTATAGCAAATAAAAACTCTCTTATAGCAGCTGAAACCATAGAATATAAAAAAGAGTCCATTTATTCTAACAGAGCATTTATAATAGTTGCAATTATTTCTACTTTATTATTATTATTTATATCTGTATTGTTTGTTTCTAATTTAAAATTGCTTTTAAATGAGATGACAAATACTATAAAGACAATAGCTTCAGGAGATTTTACATCAGAAATAGATACTTCTTCAAATACAGAATTCGGCAATATGAATAAACAGCTATTTAGTATGAGAAATTCTATAGCAGCTTTATTAGGAAATATAACAACTACTGCTTGCACTATTGATCAAGGAGCATCGAGTTTATATGCACTTTCAGAAGAAATGTTTTCAACCTCTGATGAGGTTGCAGGAGCAATTGAAGAAGTAGCTAATGGTTCTACTGAACAGGCAGGTGAACTTATGTTTGTAAATGATTCTATAAAGGAATTTGGTTTTTCCCTAAAAGAGTTTGCTACTTTAATTGGTGAAGCTAATAGTGTAACAGGAAATATTGGCAGTATGGCAAATACAAGCAATAAGCAGTTAGAAAGATTAGTTGAATCCTTAAATAATATTAGCAATTCTTTTGAAGGAATAATAAATAGAATAAAACAGCTTCAAATAAGCATAAATCAAGCTAATGAGATAACAAGCTTAATAAATAGTATATCAGAACAGACAAATTTGCTTGCACTTAATGCAGCAATTGAGGCTGCTAGGGCAGGAGAATCAGGAAGAGGCTTTTCTGTGGTAGCTGATGAAATCCGAAAGCTAGCAGATCAAAGTAAAAATTCTTCTGACACAATTAGTGGATTATTAAATAATGTGTCATCTGAGACATCTAATTTAGCAAAAACCTCAGGTGATGTTAATAAACAGTTAAATAATGAAGTAACAACAATAAATACAGCTGTAGACTCATTTAAATCTATTATAGATGCTGTAGAGATTATAATACCTGATATACAAAAGGTTTCAGTAGGTATTAGTAAATTGGATAGTGATATGGTGCCAGTAGCATCGAAAATAGAGAATACTAGTGCTGTATCAGAAGAAAATTCAGCAGCAGCAGAGGAAATTGCAGCTTCATCACATGAGATGAAAAATTCTGCAGGTTCTGTATCTGAAACTGCACAAAGTTTAACTAGTTCAGCAGAGCAATTAACAAAAGAGTTAAATAAATTTAAACTCTAAGGTTAAATAATTTTATTGTATTGGAGAAGTTTATTATGTTAAAAATAATTAATGGTAATGATTTTGATTTGAATTTACTTGAAATAAAAGATGTTATTGATATTGAACTGCTTCAAAAATTTCAAGACAATTTTTCAGAAAGTATGGATATTGCTAGTATAACAGTAGATGTTAATGGAAATCCAGTAACTAAACCTAGTTCATATACAGATTTTTGTATGAAGTTCACACAGTCTACTAAAGTAGGTTATGATAGATGTGCTGAATCTCACAGAAAAGGCGGAGAAGAAGCTGCAAAAACAGGAAGACCATGTGTTTACACTTGTCATGCAGGACTAATTGATTTTGCTGCACCTATATTAATAGAAGGTAAGCAAATTGGAACAATTTTAGGAGGACAATTATTGACTTCTAAACCTAATGAATCAAAATATAGAGAAGCGGCAAAAGAAATAGGTGTTAATGAAGATGGATATGTGGAAGTAGTAAATAAAGTAAAAGTTACTACTGAAAAAAGCGTGAAAGCAGCTGCAGAGGTACTGTATATTATAGCCAATGCATTGTCGAAAACAGGATATGAAGAATTAAAAATAAAAAGCATGTCTCGAGTGCTTTCTGATAATTTTAATCAAATTTCAGCAACTATGGAAGAACTATCAGCATCATCAGTTAATGTTACAAATAATCAACATATTTTAAGTCAAGAGATAGTTAATGTAAAAGATATATCTACGGAAATTAACTCAATACTTGATTCAATAAAAAGCATAGCGGACCAAACTAAAATGCTTGGATTAAATGCATCCATAGAAGCAGCTAGAGCAGGAGAAGCAGGAAGGGGTTTTGGTGTTGTTGCAAAAGAAATAGGTAAGTTATCTCAAAACTCTAAGCAAACAGCTTTAAAAATATCAGAACTTACAGGTAAGATACATGAATCGGTGGATAAAACTATGGAATCGTCTAAGTCCACACTAGAAACCACAGAGCAGCAATCGGCTGCAATTCAAGAAGTTACTGCAAATTTACAGGAAGTTACAGAACTGACAGAAGAGCTGAATGGTTTAGCAAACTCTCATAAATAAAATAAGTGGTTAGTATATATTTTGAAAATTAACATATACTAATCACTTTTTTTAACTACCAGGATACTTCTATTGCATATGATGATATATCTAGCTATACTAGTTTTTTTACATAAGAGAGCTTGCTTATGTAAAGTGGAAGAGTTTTTTAATAAATTTATGGTATTAGTATTAATAGGTAAAAACAATAGTTATGTGGATGTTTATTTTGGCTAGTTTAGGTGCATAAAAAACGGATTTTAAATTTTAGAAACAAATTTACTGTTTGGTATAAAACTAAGCAGCAAAAGGACAAGCTATAGTTAAGGTAGGTTACTAAAATGAAAATTTTAAATAAGAAAATAAAAAATAGAGAATGTGAAGGAGAAGATAGTTTAGAAAGTATTGAAATATATAAATTAATTGTGGAAAACACAGTTGAATGTATATGGCTATTTGATTTAGCAAATAAGTGTTTTAAATATATTAGTCCTTCTATTATCGATTTACGAGGAATAGATGCTAACGAAGCAATGAAAGAAAAACTTAAAGATTCATTAACACCAGAATCTTTAGAAAAGATATCAATAATTATTAATGAAAAAAGAATACAGGAGTTTTTAGAAGGGAGCAAAAGTTCAGAAATCTTATCCAGCATTGATGAGTTTCAACAATACTGTAAGGATGGAAAAATAAAGACAATAGAAATATCTACAAAACTTGTATTTAATGAAAAGACAAATTATGTGGATATTTTAGGTGTATCGAGAGATTTAACAGAAAGAAAAAAATTTGAATTAAGATTAAAAAATGAAATCCATGAAAAAAATGAAGTTATTAAAAATTTGAGAGAGTCAGAAAAAAAGCTATCTAGATTAACGAAAGAATTGTTTGATAAAAACAAACATCTAAAAAATATTGCTATTACTGACAAAGTGACTAATTTGTATAATCGATATTTCTTTGAGAAAAAGATAATAGAAAAGATAGAAGAACCTAATAGCAACAGTGATCCACTTACATTAATTCTTTTAGATATAGATCAATTTAAAAGTGTTAATGATATTTGTGGACATGACGCCGGGGATAAGGTTTTGATGAAGGTAGCAGATATAGGCATTAAATTAATCAGTGAATATGATATATTTGCAAGATGGGGTGGAGATGAATTTGCCATATTAGCACCACAAATAGATTTAAGTAGAGGACGTATATTAGCAGAAAAATTGCGCCAATCTATTATGTCAACTTTGTATCCAAATATGGGACAAGTAACTGCTAGTATAGGTGTAGCTGAAAGACGAAAGTCAGAATCTTTTGAATGCTGGTTTAAACGAGCAGATAGAGCACTTTATAAAGCTAAAAATAATGGTGGGAACTGCGTGATAATAAGCTGATTTAAAATAGAAAAATAAATGAATACTTTAAAAAAGTTATACCAATCAATGATTAGAGAATTTTTAATGTAATAAAAAAATATTAGTTTAGGAGTATGTAAAATGGAAGTATATGTAGCTAGACAAGCAATATTTGATATAAACAAACAGGTAATAGCGTATGAACTTCTTTTTAGAAATAACAATATCAATAAATTTATTTCTATAGAAAATTCAAATCCAACTTTAGATGTAATTAAAAATAGTTTTTCAATTATAGGATTTGATAAGATTACAGAAGGAAAGCCAGCATTTATAAATTTTGATAAAGATCTTTTAAGGCCAGAAGTTATTGAAGGTTTTCCAAAAGATTGTATTGTAGTAGAGATGTTAGAAACGGTAAATCCAGATGCTGCAATCATTGAATGTTGTAAAAACTTAAAAGAAAAGGGGTACACTATTGCTTTAGACGATTTTGAATACAATGATAAATTTGATGAATTAATAAAATATGTAGATATAATCAAAGTAGATTTTCTTATTACTAAAGGCAAGGAAAGAAAAGAAATTATTCATAGGATAAAAAACAAAAACATAAAATTTCTTGCGGAAAAAGTGGAAACAGAAGAAGAATATAGAGAAGCATTAGAATATGGTTATTCTTATTTTCAAGGCTATTTTTTCTGTAAACCAACTATTGTTTCAGGGCAGGATATTTTTGTTTTCAAATTGACTTATATTAAATTGATTAAGGAGTTAGGTGAAAATAGTATAAATATAGTAAATGTTGAAAATTTATTTAAAAGTGATGTTTCTCTTTCTTATAAACTCTTGAAAGTTGTAAATTCTGCTCATTATGGTTTAAAAAGAGAAATTACTTCTATACGTGATGCAATTATGATTATTGGAATAAAGCAATTAAAAAGATGGGTTTTTATTATTACACTGAAATCTATAAATGAAAATAACATAGAGGAGCTCATAAAAATGTCTTTAATTAGAGCTTATTTTGGAGAATTAATAGTTAAAAAAATACATTTAGGAGTAGAAGTTTTTGATGTGTTTTTGACAGGACTATTTTCATTAATAGATGCATTGATGAATCGACCAATAGGAGAAATTTCAGATGAACTACCGGTCTCAAAAAATGTAAAAGATGCATTATTAGGAAAAGAAAATATGCTTGGTAGATTATTGGAACTAATCATAGAGTATGAAAAAGGAAACTGGGAAGAAGTAAATATAATAATAAAAAAAATCGGATTAGATGAAAAAGTTGTAAATACTTGTTATTTACAAGCTATAGAAAGTCTTAAAAATTTAGATAATATATAAAATAATAAGTAGATAATCAGGATTGAGTAAATTCAGACTCTAGATTTGCAGTCAACAAAAATTATCCGTTTTAAGTTACCTGTTACCTTTCAAAAATTAGAAATAGAATGGATAATTTTTGTTCTATTGAATACATATCTTATGTACGTTCCCAATCTTTCAGATTAAAATAAAAGGCTACAAAACAAGCCCACCAAAAGGTACGCTTGTTTTTTTGTTACCTAATCTTTAAAAGCCTGTTTTTTAATTGTTCTTCTATATTTTGAAGTTCAACTTCAGCCTCTTTACGTTTTTGGCGTCCTTCTGTTTGTATACGAAGCACTTCATCAAGAGTTGAAATTAATGATTCATTTGTATTACGAAGAGTTTCAATATCAACAATTCCACGTTCAGACTCTTTGGCTGTTTCTATAGTTGACATTTTAAGTGTTTCCGCATTCTTACGTAGAAGTTCATTTGTCATGTTTGTTACTTCATTTTGAACTTTAGCTGCATTACTAGAATGAGCAACTCCAAGCGCAAGTACAATTTGACTTTTCCAAAGTGGAATAGTATTCACAATGGTAGACTGTATTTTCTCAGACATTAAAGAATCATTATTTTGCACTAAACGAATTTGAGGAGCCATTTGAAGAGAAATCATTCTGGTTAACTCTAAGTCGTGAATTTTCTTCTCAAAGCGGTTACAAAGGGATACGAAATCATTTGTTGCTTGTGCATCCTCAGGAAGACCACTAGAAGTTGCTCTTTCCACTAAGATAGGAAGTTCTTCCTTTTCTAATTTTGAAAGCTTCTTTCTCCCAGCCAAAATGTACATAGAAAGCTCTTTAAAATATACCTTATTTATTTCATACATTTTATCTAGCATGGCAATATCTTTTAAAAGTTGTATTTGATGATTTTCAAGAGTACTACAAATTTTGTTTATATTGCCTTCAACTTTATCATACTTTGCTTTCATATGAGCAAATTTTTGTGTAGTCTTCTTAAAAAGACCTAAAAAACCTTTTTTCTCTTCTTCAGCATCAAAATTCTTTAGCTCACCTACTACATTAGAGAGCATGGCACCTATTTCACCTAAATCTTTAGTTTTTACATTGTTTAAAGCAGTTTCAGAAAAATCTGCAATTTTCTTTTGAGCACCTACTCCATATTGCAGAATTGAATTTGAACTAGTTATGTCAATTTTATTTACAAATTCATCTACCAGCTTCTTTTCTTCTTCAGTTAAATAACTATCATCAAGAACTTCTGCTTGTTTATTTTCTTCTTTTACTTTAGATACAGGAGCCTCATCTTGAAAAGGCTCAAAGCTTAAGCTTGGTGTTACATCAATGTTTTCTTTAAATTCACTACTCACTTTTAATTTCTCCTTTTGTTTTAATATTACTTTTTAAAATTATCTTTAGTCAGTCCTTCTTGTGTAAACAGTGTTTCAAGTACAGAAATATCTGTAGAAATGTCTAAAGCTATTTCTCCAAATAAATCATCTAAAAGCTTCTCAAAAGCAATATTTATAATATCTATGCTTCTTTCAATTTCATTTTTTGCATTCTTTATATTATCACCTTGAACGGACTGGTTATTTAAATCTTTATAAGCATTAACTAACTTTAAAGTTATAGGAAGATAATGGCTAATAAATTTGTTAACTTCAGGCAGTTTTTTAGGATTATTCTCTAGATAACTAAATATTTGAGTTACAATATTTTCAAGCCTACATAATTTTGCTGAAATTTCTTCGTTTTCTATAACATCATTTGCATTTTTTATCTGTTCAATATAGTTTTTGCCTAGTTCAAGTGCATATCTTAATTCTTTTTTTTTAGGGTCATTTATGTCTTTATTTAATTCCTCTTGTCTTTTTAATTCAGCTTCCGTGCGACATTTAAGAGATTCTTGTGAATTCAAATAATCCTCATAAACTTCATCATTTAATATAAAGCAGGTCTGTTTATCATCAATATGTGCTTGTGGAAACATACCTAAATAAATCATTTTTCTTAAATCTTTTACCACAAATTTGCTTTTCTTGCTAGTGGAAGCAGCTAATTCTTCTATGGAACAATAACTTTGACTATCAAGAGTATTTACATACTGTTTAAAGCGCTTTACTCTTTTTCTTAAAATTACACCTCTTAAAGCTAGACACATACTTAACACAAAAAAGAAAATATAAGCGCAAAAGTAATAAAACTAACAGTTGAAAAGACACTAAAAAAAGAAGTGAATATTGAGTATACAATTAACAGAGCACCTAATAATCCTCCGAAAGTAAAGCCAAAGGTCATATAAAGTATTCCAGACACGCTGCCAACAGGTCTTTTTGCAATATACATTTGGGATTTGTTTTTGTCTTTTGAAATCATATTTGCAATATTTCTATGTTTATAATATCTTTTGTTTTTCATTTTTTCATTTAAATACTGTGACTTGTTCTTTAAATTTGTTTTTACTTCATTTAAAGTGTTTTCAGTTTTATCATCAATATCTTCTTTTAATTTAGCAAAATCTATAGCATTAAATGTATTTTTCAATGTATCTTTAATTTGGTCTTCTAAATCAGAAAAATCCTTTTTTCTCATATGCATGCCTCCAAGTTATTTTCGATAGTGTAAAGTTTTTTACACTGTTTTTTTATATTTGTTCTTTATATATCAAAGGTTACAAAGTTTTTTTGAATAAAAAAACAATGACCCCCTTTTTTCTGTTATAATTGAATCTTCAACCAAACAAAAATAACATAAAAGGATGTCATTGTATGGATTCAATTATAACTTATTTATTCTTATATAATCAATATCTTTTGAAAATAATTTCTCAATTACTTTTATTTATTGCTAAATATATTCCTCTTAAGCAGTGGGCTTTTGAGGATTCACATAGTCCCGAATATCAGAAATTTAAAGTGGATAAGCTACCTAAAATTATTCGTTTTGAAAAAGTAGATTATCAACTTCTTTTAGCTTACTATAAACATAAATATAATAAATTAATTAAACCTGTTCAAAGACGTAATGGAAAATCCATCCCTGAAAATACTGTATGCCCTAAATGTGGTGCACCTCACCATTATATCTACGATAATAATGGTAATAGAGGTCAATTTCAGTGTAAGGTTTGTGATCAGAATTTCAACGAAAGCAATTATGTTACTAAACCTATGATATTTGTATGCCCTTATTGTGGTCAAACTCTTTCACCAAAGAAAGATCGAAAGCATTTTCGCATACATAAATGTGTTAACCAAAAATGCTCTTACTATCAAAACAACCTTACTAAACTACCTAAAAACTTAGATACTGCTGATAAACACAAGTACAAGCTTCACTACATCTATCGTGAATTCATCGTAGATTTCTTTAAAATGGACTTACATGAACTTCCTTCTAGGGCAGTTAACTTTAAGTATAAGAAATTCAATGCCCACATCATGGGACTTTGTCTTACTTATCACGTTAATCTTAAGCTCTCTACTAGACAGACGGCACATGCCTTGGCGGAAGTACATGGCATCAAAATCTCCCATACAATGGTTGCTAATTATGCTATGACTGCTGCCGCAGTTATAAAGCCTTTTGTAGACACTTTTGACTACAATCCATGTAACATTCTTTCTGCTGATGAAACTTATATTAAGGTCAAAGGCATAAAGCATTATGTTTGGATTATTATGGATGCCTGTAAGAAGTCTATTTTAGGCTATCAGGTTTCTGATACTCGTGCCGTAGGCCCATGTATACTGGCTATGCGTATGGCCTTTGAGAAGTTTAAAGTATTTCCTAATAAAGCTTTAAAGTTCATCGCAGATGGATATAGTGCCTATCCTCTTGCAAGTCAACAGTGTAAGCTGGTAAAGGGTTGGGACTTCGACGTTACTCAAGTTATCGGGCTTACCAATGATGATGCTGTATCTACTGAATTTCGTTGGGTTAAGCAAGTAGTAGAAAGGCTTAACCGAACCTTCAAAGCCTCTTACCGTGTTACTTGTGGTTATGGAAGTGAGAACGGTGCTGCATACGGTATATCCCTTTGGGTTGCCTATTATAATTTTCTTCGTCCTCATCCTTATAACTACTGGAAGCCATTAAATGAGATAGACATGCTATCTAATGCAGATAATATGCCTGGTAAATGGCAGTTACTTATACACCTTGGTCAACAGACTATATTGAAGATTCAGGCTGAAAATTCTGCTTAATTTAGTTAGAAAATAAATACAGGATATTTCTCAGCTACTACGTGAATAAATCTCAACAGTAGCGACTGCTAATATCAAAAATTTCCTTCCACCAAAAGGTTTTTTTGTTATGCTCAAAATCTTTTACTTCATCCTCAAATAACACTATACTGTCCTAACTCACGCCCTCCGGGCAAAATATTTTTGGACTCTGTTTTTTCATAACTCACTTTACACTATCTTATTTTCTTATAACTCACTATGATTATAATAATATTTTGGCTCTATTATATATCATTATTGTATAAATTACAATTTACAACAACTTTCTAGTACATCTATTGGAACTCAACACATAACATCTATATCATAAGAAAGCTAAAAAGGGGCTGTTGCACTAATTAATTAGTGTGTCAGCCCTTTTATTAATATGCATGTTTTCAAATAGTTAAAATTCAAACCGCCACTGAACCCTATTTTCATTGCCACTTGCGTCACATTTTGCTTAAACTGCGAAAGTTGAGTTAACTATTTTATTGTCTTTAGCTATGGAGCTAATTTTAAATTTACTAAGAGAGTAGTTATAGTATTCTAACTACAGTACCTATAAAAACCAAATTGAATACTTCAATAACATCTTTATTATACATTCGAATACAACCATTGGATACGTCCTTACCTATAGAACTAGGATTATTAGTTCCATGAATTCCATAATCACCATTAGGAGCATTTAATCCCATCCATCTTGCACCAAATGGGCCACCAGGCTTTACAGCCTTATTTACAATTCTAAAAGTACCCTTTGGTGTGGGTGTGGAAGGTTTACCCACTGCAACCTTATAAGTTTTATAGACTTTCTTATCTTTATACAAAGTGAGGGAGTGACCTTTAACATTAATAGTTATTGAATAATTTGATCTGTAATAATGAGTATATTTATTAATATAAGAATATGGATAGTTAAACATAATATTCTCCTGCATAATTAATATACATTATAATATGAAACATTTTACAGTTTGGTTGCGAAATAAACACTTTTGAAATTTTAAGGTAAGAAATGAAATACATATATGTATTATAATTAGGTTAGTTTGCTTGAATAAGCTTATTGTTTTTGAAGTTAAAAGTTTACCCGAAATTAGTCTATTCCTTTCTTACTACACCACAAATCATTACCAGGCCTTGATGAAGCAAATTTCTCCATAACTTTTATCCATGAAATAAGACAATCTTCTCCAAGTTCGTCAAAAATATCTTTTAGTACTTTACTTTGAACATAAGAAAGTTTCTTTTCTAATTCAGCACCTTCTTTTGTAAGACTAAGTTGTTTTACACGAAGATCTTGTTTAGAAGGCACACTTGTGATAAGCCCTTTTTCAATGAGTTTTCTTAAAGGACTATTAAGAGCTTGTTTACTTATTTCTAATATTGTTAATAATTCATTAATGCTTATTCCTGGCAAGTGCGCAACAAAATAAAGTATGCGATGATGCATACGTTGAATTCCATATTTAATCAAAATTTGATCTGGTTCACTAGTAAAAGTTTTGTAGGCAAAGTAAAATAAAGCTTTAATATCATCTAGTTTCTGTTCTTTTTCCACAGCCATATATGATCTTCCTTTCAGTATTCTAATTAATGCTAGACTAGTATAAACTAATTTCGTTTAAATATAACTAATTAATTTTATCTTACATTTTTTTATTTTATCATTTAGTTAAGGATATTTCCATAGTCATTTGTAAATAAAAATAAATTGGTCAACCTTATTGACATATATTATTACGCAGTGGTATTATAATAATAGGTCAATTAAGTTGACGTATAAACGATAACATTTTTGAAATTAAAGAGCTTATTTGAGTTTAAATACTAGATTTTTTATTGACTGTTTATAGGAGGTGGTATTATGAGTAGAATTAGAATTTTTACAGGACATTTTGGAAGTGGAAAAACAGAAATATCAATAAATTATGCATTAAATTTAGCAAAACAAGGTAAAAAAGTTGCCATTGCAGATATCGATATTGTTAATCCTTATTTTTGTACAAGAGACTTAAAAAAGTATCTTGAAGAAAATGGTGTAAGAGTAATATCATCTGATCCTAATCTTTCTAATGCGGAATTAGCAGTGGTTCCAGCTGAAGTCTTAGCAGTGTTTAATGACAAAAGTTATGAAGTAGTTATGGATATAGGTGGAGATGACCAAGGCGCTATTGTGCTTGGACAGTATAATAGATACTTTAAAGAAGAACCTTATGATATGTACTTTGTAGTAAATAACAATAGAATTTTAACTTCTGATAGTGATGAAACAGAAGAGTTTATGGACTCTATTGAAAAGGTTTCCAGGCTCAAGGTTACTCATTTAATATCAAATACTAATATGTCTTATGAAACTAATATTCAAGATATATTAAGGGGAGATAAGGAAGTTAAAAAACTATCTGAAAAACTTCATATACCATATAAATACACTGTATGTAGAAGAGACTTAATGGATCAAATAAAAGATAAAATAGACACTGATATATTTCCAATAGATATATATATGAAACCACCATGGAGATAAAAAGATTATATTAATTAGCTAGAAATAAAATTTATATAAATTTAGATTCAAGTATCTATAATTTTCTATAAAGGTAATGTCTAGAAAATTTTTAAATTTTGAAATTACCAAAATTAAGGAGGGAACTTTCTTATGCCAAAGGTAACTTTTAGAGAAGAGAGATGTAAAGGCTGTGGACACTGTATAGAAGCATGTCCTAAGAAAATAATAAGCTTTTCAGACAAATTAAATGCAAAGGGATATCATCCAGCAACTGTTACAGAAGACAAAATGAAAGACTGTGTTGCATGTGCATCTTGTGGAAAAATATGTCCAGATTGTGTAATAACAGTTGAAAAATAATAAAGTAATAAGGAGGGAACTTTAATGGGAGAAAAAGTATTAATAAAGGGTAATGAAGCCATTGGAGAAGCAGCTATAAGAGCTAATTGTAAAGCTTTCTTTGGTTATCCAATTACTCCACAAACAGAAGTTGCAGCTTATATGTCAAGAAAAATGCCTAAAATAGGAAGAGTATTTATGCAGGCTGAAAGTGAAATTGCCGCTATAAATATGGTTTATGGAGCAGCAGGTAGTGGAGTTAGATCTATGACATCATCAAGTTCACCTGGAATAAGTTTAAAAGCAGAAGGTATATCATATATAGCAGGTGCAGAATTGCCTTGCGTTATAGTTAATATAGTTAGAGGTGGCCCTGGTCTTGGAAGTATTCAACCAGCGCAATCAGATTATTTCCAAGCAACAAAAGGTGGAGCACATGGAGATTTTAACATGCCTGTATTTGCCCCAGCTTCAATACAAGAAATGGTTGATTTAATTCAGGATGCTTTTGATGTAGCAGATACTTACAGAACACCTTGTATGGTTATGGGAGATGGAATGTTAGGTCAAATGATGGAACCAGTTGAGTTTAAAGAAAGACCAGCAAAGAGCCTTCCAGAAAAAACTTGGGCTGCTAATGGATTAAACGGAAGAAAAGAACATAACATAATAAATTCATTGTTCTTAGAACCAGAAACATTAGAAAAGCATAATGAAAAACTTCAAGCTAAATATAAAGTTATAAAAGAAAATGAAGTTAGATATGAAATATTTAACTGTGATTCAAAATGCGATTTAATATTAGTTGCATACGGAACTACTTCAAGAATATGCAAAAATGTTATTAAAATGGCTGAAAAAGAAGGAATAAAATTAGGATTAGTTAGACCAATAACTTTATGGCCTTTCCCAGTTGAAGCATTTGAAAAAACTATAGGTAATACTGAAAAGGGTTACTTATCAGTGGAAATGAGCTGTGGTCAAATGGTTGAAGATGTAAGACTAGCTTCTAATGGAAGAAAACCTGTAGATTTCTACGGAAGATCTGGTGGAATGGTTCCAGATCCTACAGATATTCTTGAAAAAGTTAAGTCTATAGTAGGAGGTGCAAAATAATGGCAGTAGTATATGAAAACCCAAAGGCATTATTAGATGTGCCTACACATTATTGTCCAGGATGTACTCATGGTGTAATTCACAAATTAGTTGCTGAAGTTATAGATGAGCTTGGCGTATTAGACAAAACTATAGGGGTAGCTCCAGTTGGATGTTCAGTTTTAGCTTATAATTATTTTGCCTGTGATATGTTTGAAGCTGCACATGGTAGAGCGCCAGCTTGTGCTACAGGAATAAAGAGAACAAATCCAGATAAAGTTGTATTTACATATCAAGGAGATGGAGATCTTGCAGCTATAGGTACTGCTGAAATAGTACATGCAGCAGCAAGAGGAGAAAATATAACATCAATATTTGTAAACAACTGTATTTATGGTATGACTGGAGGACAGATGGCTCCAACTACTTTAATAGGTCAAGTAACTGAAACATCACCTTATGGTAGAGATCCTAAGCTTGCAGGATACCCAGTAAGAGTTTCAGAAATGCTTTCAACTTTAACAGGAGCTTATTATGTAGAAAGAGTATCTGTAGATACAGTTCCAAATATAATAAAAGCTAAAAAAGCTATAAAGAAAGCATTCCAAAATCAGCTAGAAGGAAAAGGTTTTTCACTTATAGAAGTGTTATCAATCTGCCCAACTAACTGGGGATTATCACCTTCAGAATCAATGAAATGGCTAAGAGAAAATATGATTCCATATTATCCTCTTGGTGTAAAAAAAGATCTTTCTGCGGAGGTGAAATAAAATGGCATCACAACAAATAATTTTCGCTGGATTTGGCGGACAGGGTATATTATCAATGGGTAAATTTCTTGCATATGCAGGAATGGATGCTAATTTAAATGTTTCATGGCTTCCATCTTATGGACCAGAAATGAGAGGTGGTACAGCTAATTGTTCAGTTATACTAACTAATGAGAGCATAGGCTCACCAATAGTTACTAAAGCTGACACTATAGTTGTAATGAATAGACCTTCACTTGAAAAATTTGAAGACATTTTAGAGCCTAATGGAGTTGTAATAATGGATTCAGATTTAGTAGATGTAGTTCCAAAGAGAACTGATTTAAAGATTATAGCAATACCAGCTCAAAGTATAGCAGAAGAATTAGGAAGTAAGAAAATTGCTAACATGATTCTTTTAGGAGCACTTGTTAAAGAAACAGGAATAGTTTCTATAGAAGCATTACTAGATTCTTTAAAAGCTCATGGAAAAGAAAAATTCTTTGAATCAAACAAAAATGCTATTCAAAAAGGAATAGATTTTGTAAAATAAATATGAAGAAAAAGGACTGTTGTACTAAGAAACTAGTGTGGCAGTCCTTTTTATCATATTTATTTTTTAAAATGGTTGAAAATTGACAATGTATAATTGATAGTTATGGGTGAATTTATTAAAATATAGTTCTTTGCTAACACCTGAATTTATCTAAATTATCCTTTAAGTTTTTAGCAAAAGCTGAAAGATTTTTAGCAGATTCAGCTATTTGTTGTGATATGGCAGCTTGTTCTTCAGTTGAAGCTGAAACCTCCTCAGTACTGTTTGCATTTGTGTCTGCTTTTTTAGAAATATCATGTATATTTTTCCCTACAATTTTAGTTTCAGAATTAATATTAATAGTTGATTCGGCCACTTGTTTAATCTTATTTGTAACCCCTGAAACTGCACTGCTTATTTCATCAAATTTGTTTGCAGTATCTGTTAAGGCTTCTTGCTGATGTGCTACAGCTTCTTCTGATTTATTCATTTCAATAACAGCATTTTTTAAATGTTCCTGTACCTGAAGAATCAAGGCACTAATTTTTTCGGTTGACTCTCTTGATCTTTCTGACAATTTTTTTACTTCTTCTGCAACTACAGAAAATCCTCTTCCAAATTGTCCTGCACCAGCTGCTTCTATGGCAGCATTTAATGCAAGTAAATTGGTTTGTTCTGCTATACTATTTATAACTGATATGATACTACCTATTTCATTAGATTGCTGTGACAAAGCAACTACAACAAGATTTAAATTAATTACAGCTTTTTTGTTGTCCTGCATTTTTATCTTTTGATATTCAATAGTTTGGACTCCAGCTTCTACAGCTTTTGATGCTTTCAATGTAAGATCTACAGAATTAGAAGAATTGACAGCTATTTCTTCAAGATTTGTTACAATATTTTCAACTCTAGTACGGCCTTCGTCCATAACCAAAGCTTGTTCTAGGGCATTTTTTGACAATTTTCCAGTTGTAGTTGCAATTTCTTCTGATGCTAGAGCTGATTGGTTTGAAGATGCAGCAATTTCTTCTGAAATTTTGGTAACCTTATCACTCATAGTTTTAGCATTTTCAATTAGAACTTTCATATTATCCACCATTATATTAAAGTTGTTTGCAACAATGCCTATATCATCCGTGCTGTGGATTTCTGCTTTAGCTAGTAAGTTTCCTTCTGAAACTTCTTTTGAAACCAGCATTAATTTATGTAGCTGCTTGGATGTGTCTTTTAATCCACGCTTCCCTAAAAACACCATTATAAGTATAATTACAACAATTGACAAAATACCTATTAATACTATTTGCAGAAGTAATTTATTAATTACTTCTATTTCATCTTCTATTGAAAATTTAACTCCTGCAACATAAACTATTTTTCCAGCTGAATGTAGTGGGGCTGTAACATCTATTATTGTTTTGCCATCTTCTTTTTCAACAATTACTACAGTTTTATCGTTTTTAGCAGCTTCTTCATCTTCAGGATCAGTTTTTTTCCCTAATTTACTTTCGTCATTAGAGGCTACAGCTTTAGCGTTATTTCCTAGTTTGTATATAGTAAATTCATCTAATTCGCGCATGTTTGATTTTAATAATTTTAGATTACTTTGAAATGCTTCGTTAATTCCTTTATCATTTTCTTTGTTTTCTACAGTACTTGTAGTAGAATCAAAAGTTTTTATTATATTAGAAACTTTTTCTTCTGATTGAGATATTACCATATTATAGCTTTTAGAGTAAATCAAAGCCAAGCATGATGTTATAACTATGATTACAGTAAGAATAAGAATTGAAGCAAGTTTTCTACCAAAAGACATTTTTGTATCCCCCTTAAAAGCTTGTTTATTTTATTCTATTTAATATTGTAGACAAAATTATATATTTTAAATTAAATTTACCATAATTTCATTCATAAGTAAATCGAATATTATGATAATCTTCGAAAAATTTTGACAAATAAGATTTGTTGCTAAAGCTGTGCATCAATTAATTGCTTAAAATGTTTTAACTGATATAATCAAGTGAGTCGTAGTAATGGTAGCAATCGGATAAAATATTATGGAATAAATTATTTTTAGAAATAGTATATGGCTAATTTTGAAAATGCATTAAAAAAACAGATCGTAAAATTCAAACAATATTTTTTAGTAATAAATCCTTGTTATATTTGAAATTAGTAGTATAATATTATTAGAAGATAATTATTATTAAATGATATTGAATTTAAATTAATGCAAAGGGGATTTAAAAAATGAATGATATAATAAAATCAATCCAAAATCATAGATCTATAAGATCCTATTTAAATAAAGAGGTTTCAGAAAAAATATTAGATGAAATTTTACTTTCAGCTCAATCCATGCCAAGTTCCATAAATGGTCAACAGACATCAGTAATTGTAGTTAGAGATACTGATAAAAAAGCTAAAATTTCTGAATTAGCAGGAGGACAACCGTGGATAGCCGAGGCACCTGTATTTTTAGTATTTGTTATGGATTTTTACAAAACTTATTTGGCTGGTGAAAAAACAGATAACCCTCAAGTTATACATGAAAGTGTAGAAGGTTCAATGGTGGGAACCTTTGATGCTGGTCTAGCTATGGGTGCTGCTATTATTGCTGCAGAATCTATGGGGCTTGGAATTGTTCCTATTGGAGGTATAAGAAATAATCCTGAAGAGTTAATTAAATTATTAGATTTGCCACAATATACTTATCCAATAGCTGGACTGGTAGTTGGTTATGCTGAGAATAACTCTAAGAAGAAACCAAGACTTCCTTTGGAAACTTTTAAGCATAGTGATAAATACAATAAAGAAGTTTTAAAACCAGCTATAGATAAATATGATGAAGAAATGGATATATACTTAAAAGAAATCCATAGAGATCAAGAAGTAAACTGGAGTAATCAAACTTCTGGAGTATATAAGAGTGTCTATTTCCCTAAAGTTTATCCTACAATGAAATCTCAAGGGTTTAAAAATGATAAATAAGTGTAAAATTACTTTTAACAAGGTGTACTTCTAAGTATGCCTTGTTTTTAAGAATCACTTGTTTTACATCGGAAAAAATTTTTTATCCAAAAAATAATTAGTAATAAAATAGGTAGAATTAGTGCGTATGTAATAATATAAGGTGTCCAAACAAGACTAACCCAATTTGCTTCATATTCAGCATTTGGGAGAACGACCCCTGACATTACGAGTGCAATAAGTCCTAGTGGCATAACTATCTTTTTATGATTTCTTAATCCAAGTAACTCAGAAAGTCCTATAACACCTGCATAAAAAAATAATGTACCTATAATAAATTGTGTGACAATCCATATGGCAGCAATTACAAATTCAAGCCTTGAAAATATAATACCTACATCTATTTCTTTTGCAAGTAAATATGTGGGATACTGAGATTTAGAAGTTAGGGCAGTACCTAATACCAATATTGACATAAGTATTGTAATAAAAATTATAAAGCTAGAACATAAATAACCTTTAAAAAGAGACCTTTTAGCTTGTGATATATTATTGAGATTAATGGGATATATCATCATTAAAGTAATTAAAGGAAACGTTATAAAACATGATAAAAACACTGAACTTTTTAGTATTGGAATAATTCCTTTTTCAAGTACAGGCTGCAAATTCTCTATTCTTGCATTGGGTAAAACAAGAATCATTGCTATAATAAAGGAGAATGAAACAAAATATATAAATAGCTCAGAAGCACGTGCAGTTGTTTCAATACCATATAATACAGCTATAACAATTGCTAGGGCAAATAATGATCTTATAACATATGCTGGTGTTTCATTTAAAGCTTGAGTATTTATAAAGTTCCCAACATACCATGGTATGTGACAAGTAATTTCTAAAAATAAAAATACAAAACCAACTGAAATAATTGAGCCAATCCATTTCCCTAGTATTTTTTTTGTTATCCCAACCAATGTCATGTTGGGATATTTACTGCCTAAAAACCAATATATCCATATTATCGGTATGCCAAACATAGGAGTAACTAATGCTGTAATCCATGCGTCCTGTTTTGCTATACTTACTAATAAAGAAGAGATAACAATAACTGAACCTCCAATTGAACCGTTAGCGGTTAATGAAAAAAGCTGATGATTTGTAATTTTTATTTTATCCATATGATCTACCTCTTCAATGCTGATATCTATTTTTTACATAAAAGCCAACCATCATTACTACGGGCAAAATTAATCCAAATGTTGATACAAAAGGCGGCCAAACAAAATCATCCCAAACTGATTTATAAATAACATCTGTATATACAACTCCTGACATTACTAGTGAAATAAGACCTAGCGGCAAAATAATCTTTTTATGGTCTTTTAACTTTAAAAGCTGTGAAAAACCTATAAGCCCTGCATAAAAGTATAATATTCCTCTAGCCAGCAACGTAATAATCCATACAGCTGCAGTAATAAATTCCAGTCTTGTAAAAATCACACCAACATTTATTTCTTTGGCAAGTATATAAACTGGATACTGTGAAGCTGTAGTTATTGCACTTCCAAGTACTAATGTTGAAACAAGAACAGAAATAAATATCAGAGATCCCCCCCATAAATAGCCTTTAATAAATGATTTCTTCGATTCCATTGTATTATCAATGTTAGTGGGAAATATCATAAGCAAAATAATAACAGGAAATGTTAAATAGGGGGACAAAAAGGTTAAACCTTTTAAAATAGGAGTAATACCTTTTTCAAGTACAGGCTGCAGATTCTCTATTCTTGCATTAGGTAAAACCAATATCATTGATAAAATAAATAAAAATGAAACAAAATATATGAATATCTCATAAGAACGAACTATTACTTCTAATCCATATAAAAGCGCTACTGCCACTGTTATAAAAAACACTATGTTTATTAAATAAGCGGGTGTTTCAGTCATGGCTTGTGTAGTTATAAAATCACCTATATAACATATTATTTGTGACTCAGATAATAAACAAAAAAACACAAAACCACTTGCAATAATAGAACCGATGTATTTTCCAAATATTTGCTTTATCATTTCAACATATGTTTTACCAGGATAATGACTCCATAAAAAACAAATTAACCATGTTTCAAGTAGACCAAATGCCATAGTAAGTAACACCGAAATCCAGGAATCCTGCTTTGAGAAGTGTGCTACTGAAGCAGAAATAGCAAGGAATCCCGATCCACATGTAAAACTTGCAGTTAAGGCAAATACCTGGTGATTTGTTATTTTTACTTTATCCATAATATTCTATACCTCATTTTAAGAATGATTTTAGGACAGTAGTAATAGGAGAATACACCCACTTTATAAAGTCTGAAGGATTAGGTATCTCCACATTAAGACTTTTAAGTATTGCAAGTACTGTGCCTAGTCCAAGCAATACTAAAAATGTACATAATTCTCTGTAAAGATTTTGTTTTAGCATTTTTGGTATTTCTATAATACATAGTACAGTGCTGAACACTAATACACCTAAAATAGATACTATAAACATTTTACTCTTTCTCCTTAATAAAGAACGATTTTGTGATTTCACCCAGCTGATTTGTTTTTACTTTCACTGTAATATTTACTGGAAGCTGTGTAAATTCAGTATTCCAGTTGTCTTTGATTTTTTCCCACAGCTTAGGATTCTTCCTGCGTACTGCCTCTCCGAAACCAAAAATATCAGTTTTTAATTGGTTTTGTGCTTTATTTACTGATTTTTCACATATTGATTTGATTTTTTTTTCACTTAATCCATTTAATATTTTTTTGTTATCCTCCTTAGAAACATCAAAATCTCCTTCTACTGCTGCAATATTTTGTTGTACATTGATTGTAACATTGATAGCAGGTTTTCCATTTATTAAAGAAACTTTCATATTTGATTTAGCATTTGTAACTTCAGCTGTAATTTTCACTGTATCACTATAGTACGCATATCCTATTGTTCTTTTTACATTTCCAGTAATATAATTATATCCCTTGCTTTCATCTTGTTGTAACCATCCTATAAGCTTATCTTTTTTAAAAGCACCAAGTTCGGTATATTGTATTTTTTTTATTTCATTACTTTGTTTTAAAACTTCTGTAGAAGTTGGAGTAACCTTACCGTCAATAATCTCGACGCCTGTAATTACAGGATTTTTTCCAGCTGAAATAATAGAGTTTACCAGTTCAATAATTCTAATAGTTTTTGTAGGTGCCCAATCTTTGCTAGATATTTCAAGAGAATTATACATATCAATTGCAGGTATTGATTCTATAGGACTTAACACGCTCAAAATCTCTTTTGCAGTTGTATTTTTAGCCACTACAAAGTAAAAATCGGTACGATATGCATGGTCACGTGCAAAATAATCAAGGGTATCCTTTATGCCCTCTTCTGCAGCCTTCTCACCAAATACAATTATCCTTAAGTGTGAGTTGTATATTCTTCTTGGGGATTTTGCTGTAAGACTCCTGATTGCTTCATTTAAATCCCTTCCTTCCGCTGTATATAAAACAACTGGAGACTCATTTGTTGATTTTTTAGAAGCTATAACTTTTGGATTTATAACTTGCTCAGAAATTAAATATCCCTTTTCTGTTTTATCAATACCAATAGATACAGTAATTGCAAGAGTATTTATTTCATGGCTGCTCCAACATCCAGTGAAAAATATACTTGGCAATATAATAAAAATACCCCATATCTTTTTAAACTTCATAGTTATCACCTTAATTCTGGCTTTTTCTTTTGACTTGAGGTTACAGGATTTTTTTCATTCACTCGTGCCTTATTAGTCTTACTAATATAAGCAGGTCTGTATTTCATTTTCCATAGTGGAAATCTAAAAATGGTATCTTTGTTTCCACCTTTTACTTTAGGTGCAATAGGTGTCAAATAGGGAATTCCTATGGATTTTATTTTGCACAAATGAAGTGTCAGGATAATTAATCCCATAAATACTCCATATAGTCCAAGGAACCCTGCCATAAGCATTAAAGTAAACCTCATTATCCTTATAGCGTTTGACATTTCATAATTAGGTACAGCAAAACTTGATATGGCAGTTATTGAAACAACAATAACTATAGCAGCTGATATAACACCAGCTTCTACTGCTGCCTGACCAAGTACTAAAGCTCCTACTATGGAAATAGCAGGCCCTATGGCTCTAGGCATTCTTATGCCAGCTTCTCTTAGTATTTCAAATGTGAATTCCATAGTCAATGCTTCTACTAAAACAGGAAAAGGAACTCCTTCACGTTGAGCTGCAATACTGATAAGTAAGGGAGTGGGAATCATTTCCTGATGAAAAGTTGTTATTGCTACATATGTTGCTGGTGTTAAAAGTGTAAGAAAAAAAGCAACATATCTTAAAAAGCGCATGGTAGAAGATATAATATAGTGATGATAATAGTCTTCGCTAACTTGAAAAAATTCAACCATGAGTGCAGGTGCTGTTAATACATAAGGTGTACCGTCAATTAAAATTGCTACTTTACCTTCAAGTAAAGCTGCAACAACGGAATCAGGCTTTTCGGAATTTAAAAAAGTAGGAAATATGGAATGCCTGTCATCTTTGATTAATTCTTCAATATATCCACTTTCCAGAATACAGTCAATTTTTATTTTACCAAGCCTAAATCTTATTTCCTGTACAATTTCATATTTTGCTATTTTGTCAATGTACATTAAACTTATTGAAGTTTTGGTTACACTTCCTATAGATAAATTTTCTACTCTTAAATCTTTGCTTTTTATTCTTCTTCTAATAAGCAAAATATTGCAATTTATTTTTTCTGTAAATCCGTCTTTGGGTCCTCTTATTATAGTTTGGGAAGTAGGTTCCTGAACAGATCTGCCTTCATCAGTAGTTGTAACTACTGTAAAAAACTTATTGAAACCATCAATTAAAAATACAGTATTACCCGATAACAAATCATCATAAAGAGTTTCATAATTTAATCCTTCTTTTGCATCTCTTAACCCGGAAAAACAACCCATTAATGTATCAAAATTCATGTCAGATTTTGGGCTGTAGTCTTGGCATTTTAAATTATTAAGTTCTAAAGACAAAGTGTTTAGAATACTTTTATCTACTAAAGTTTTTATATATATATTTGCACAAATTAAGTCCTTATTATTATCAAATTTAAAATAATCAACTTTAAGGTCAGAGCTATAGCCAAAATCATTTTTTATCTTGGTTATATTTTCACTTATATCTTCACTTATATTAGAAATAGGTTCATTTACTTTATTGTTTTCCAAGTCGTTTTTTTTAAAAAAGTTCATCACCTAAAATCTCCCTACTATTGTAAATCAACTTCTTAATAGTAGTGTTAGCAGTGAAAGCCAATATATGCATAAATAGTTTCACTATTTTAATGAAGAGTTAAAAATAATAGGATATTCCAAGAATTGTTTTTTTATAGCAGATATAGTTCCCATGCTGCAAATTAAGGTGTAATATTATAAATATATTAAACTATAAATAATAATATCATTAAATTTATTTACTTAATGGAGGGATTTATTATGTTATACAGAAAGTTTGGAAAGACCAATAAAATGGTTTCAACTCTAGGATTTGGATGTATGAGACTTCCTATTCTTAAAGGTGGTGATGCAACTAAAATTGATGAAGAGAAAGCAATAAAATTAGTTCGTTATGCCATTGATAATGGAGTGAATTATATAGATACGGCTTATCCTTATCATGGAACAGGTATGGACAAAGGAGGAGCAAGTGAACCTTTTGTAGCAAAGGCATTGAAAGATGGTTACAGAGAAAAAGTGAAATTAGCTACAAAACTTCCAAGCTGGCTTATAAAAACAAGAGAAGATATGGATAAGTACTTAAATGAACAATTAAAACGACTTGACACAGACACAATAGATTTTTATTTAGTGCACGGTCTTAATAGTAAAGTGTGGACTACCTTAAAAGAAGCTGGTATTGATGAATTTTTAGATAAAGCTATAAAAGATGGAAGAATAAAGTACGCAGGATTTTCATTTCATGATAAATTAGATACATTTAAAGAAATAGTAGATTATTATGATTGGTCATTTTGTCAAATACAGTATAACTATTTAGATGAGAATTATCAGGCTGGAACAGAAGGATTAAAATATGCTGCTAAAAAGGGTCTAGGAATCACAATTATGGAACCACTTAGAGGAGGTAAGCTTGTTAATAATCTTCCTAAGTCAGCTGAAGATACTTTTAGTGAAGCATATATAAAAAGAACCCCAGCACAGTGGGCTCTTAAGTGGGTGTGGAATCATCCGGAAGTATCAGTGGTTTTAAGTGGTATGAATGAAATGGAACAAATCACAGAAAATTTAAAAACAGCAAGCGAAAGTGAACCAAACTCATTAATAGAAAAAGAATTGGAGATAATTAATGAAGTTAAAACTATTATTAAGAAGAAAACGAAAGTTAACTGTACAGCTTGTGAGTATTGTATGCCGTGTCCATCTGGGGTAAATATTCCTATGTGTTTTACTATTTACAACAATTATAATATGTTTGGTAAAAAAGAATTTTATGATATGCTTAAGCCTGAGGAAAAACCATCAAATTGTGTAGAATGTGGTAAATGTGAAGAACATTGTCCCCAAGGAATTAAAATTCGTGAGGAATTAAAGAATGTAAAATTAACATTTGAATAGAAGTTAAGCTAATTAAAATAATGATGGCATTTAACAACAGATTAAATATCAAGCCCTTAAGGAGTGAATTAAAATGATGAATGTAAATAGTGAAGAGTGTATTGGTTGTGGACAATGTGTTAAGGATTGTTTCCCAAGAGATATAGAAATAGTGGATGGTAAAGCTAAGATTAATAATAAAAAATGTATTAAATGTGGACACTGTATTGCGGTATGTCCTAAAAATGCAGTATCAATAGATGAATATAATATGGAAGAGGTAAAAAATTATAACAAAGAAGAGTTTTTAGTTGAAGCTGACAAATTGCTAAATTTTATTAAATTCAGAAGAACTATAAGACAATTTAAGGATAAGGAAGTAGAAGAAGAAAAAATCTCTAAGATTATAGAAGCAGGTAGGTATACCCAAACTGGCAGTAACATGCAAGATGTATCTTTTATAGTAGTAAGAGAGGGGATACAAGAACTAAAGGGCTTAACATTAGAAAGTTTAAAAGGACTAGGAGAATATGTACTAGCTAATTTGACTCCAGAGAATAGGGTGTTTAAAAGATATGCAGAGATGTGGATAAAAATGTATGAAGATTTTAAAATAAATCATAATGAGAATGACAGACTATTTTTTAATGCTCCAGTAGTAATAATAGTTACAGCTAAGTCAGAAGTAGATGGAGCCTTAGCTTCTTCAAATATGGAACTTATGACTAATGCTTTAGGTCTTGGAACATTTTTTAGTGGTTTTTTGGTAAGAGCTGCACAAGATAATGAAAAGATTATGAATTTTCTTGGTGTGAAGAAAGGCAAAAAAATTGTAACCTGTATGATAATAGGATATCCTGATGTGAAATATTTTAGAACTGTACCAAGAAAAAAAGCAGATATAAGTTGGAAATAAAATTGTTGCTAAGGTGTTAATCTGAATACCTTAAAAATGGAACTGGGGCTGTCGCGCTAAGAATAAATACTACAATATACTGTGTTTGTCATTAATTTTCAAACCAATATATTGTACGTAAATTTCTTAATGCGACAGCCCCAGACCTTTTAACTTATATACATGTTTTTAAATAGTTGAAAATTGACAATTTTATTTTCCAATATGCTTAACTTTATCAATTATAAATTTTACTTTTTTCCATAAATTATTAAACTCTAACTTTAACTTCTCATCTTCCAGCTGTGTATTAACTATAGAATATACAACAGGAACTACAATAAAAGTAAGGAAGGTAGCTACCAAAAGTCCAAACATTATAGTTACTGACATAGGCCCAAACAAGGCACTCTTTGAAAATGCAAGTGGAATTATACCTGTGATAGTTGCCACAGAACTTAATATTATAGGTCTAAATCTTTGGCTTACAGCATGAATACAAGCTTCATCTATAGAAAGTCCTTCTTTTCTTCCTTCAATTATATATTCTATAAGCAGTATAGCATTTCTTATAACTACTCCAATTAAGCTTATTATTCCCATTACAGCCGTTAAGGATAACGGCATTTGGAATACTAGAAGTCCTATTACTACCCCTATTAATGCTAATGGCAGCGAACACATAATTACAAGAGGCTGTACAAAAGATTTAAATTGTATAAACAGCAGTATATAAATTATAAGTATAGTAAGTACCCCTGCTAAAGCAAGACTGGTGAAGTTTTTTTCTATTTGATATTTTTCACCATCATAAATGACATTTACTCCATTTAAATCCACTTTGCTTATTTTGCTGCTTAGTGCATCTTCCACATCTACTGAGTTATAACCTGTCTTTACATCGCTATACACAGTGATAGTTTTATCCTTCTTATAATGTTTTATCTGATCCAGCTCTGAACTCAATTTAACAGAAGCTACCTGTGACAGCTGTACTTTATTACTCGTAACACTAGATTTAATCTGCAAATTTTCAAGATCCTTTACAGAAGCTATATTAGTTTTTACTAATATGTCATACTCACTTCCATTTTTTCTATATACAGAACTGCTATAACCTTTTAATGCAATATTTATTTGTTTTAAAATATCTGACTTTAGTAAACCAAGGGTTGATGCTTTTGCATCATCTATGTTTACTTCATATTGATAGGTCTTTTTTGCAGCATCATCCCTTACATTTAAGGTTCCAGGGATATTTTTTAACTGCTGCTGTATTTTATCCGAAGCTGCATATACTTGATCCAAATCTTCTCCAGTAAGTCTTAATCTTACAGGAGCACCTATAGGTTCAGCTACTTCTAATAACTTTACTGTAGCTGTACCTCCTGAAATTTTATTATCTAGTAATTCTTGTACATACTGAGTCAGCTCTTTATTAGTGTTGAATTTTTTAGTTTTATTTAAATCTACCTTTGCCAAAATTTGAGCAGTATCCTTTGACGGAGTTACTGTAGGTAATGTAATATAAAATCTAGGCATTCCACCACCGATAGCTGAAGTATAGGATGTAATTTCTTTTTGTGACTTTAATACATCTTCCACTTGTTTTACTAACTTTGATGTACTATTAATATCTTCAATTTTTTCATTAGTAACATCTATATATATTATATTTTTATCTGCATAAGGGAAAAACTGCATTCCTAAAGTTTCTGTTATTCCTACAGATACTACGAATATTGCCAAAGCTGCAATAATAACTTTCTTTTTATGAGAAAGCCCATAGGTTAAAAGCTTATGAAACATTTTTTTGATTTTACTTTCCTTGTTAACAGATTTACTCTTTTTAAAAGCTAAAGAAGACATAGCTGGAGTTACAAATAAAGCTGATATATAAGAGCAAGTTACACAAATTATTACCACTTGAGGTAAGGTTTTTAAAAATTCACCTACTTCTCCAGGTATAGTTAACAGTGGTAAAAAAGCTCCAATAATAATTAAGGTGGAAGTAAATACAGGTACAAATAATTTTTTTAAACCTTTAAAAGCCGCCTCATCAGGTTTTCCTCCTTCATCTATACCTACCTGTATAATGTCTCCTATTACAATGGCGTCGTCCACCAGTATTCCCAGTGCTATAATAAGTGCAGTAGTAGACATTTGCTGAACTTTTATTCCAAGTACATACATTACTAAAAAAGACATTCCTATAGATATTGGAATAACTGATGATACTACTAAGGCATTTCTAAGCCCCATACCTATAAGTACAACTATAACTACTAAAATTACCCCTTCTTCAAGATTCTTCATAAAAAATGATACTGAATTATTTACATCCTTAGGTTGATACGTAACTTGGTCTATAGTTAAGTCCTTTGGTAGTTGCTTTTTTATACTATCCAATTTTTTTGTTATATCATCGCCTATTAAAACAATGTTCTTATTATCCTGAAAATATCCTGAAAGCAGTACTGCATTACTTCCATTATCAGTATACTTATAATTAGAATCCTCATCATAATCCATAGATACCTTTGCTATATCTTTGATTTTTACAGTTTCTCCGCTGCTTCCTGATACACCCACAATAGTATTTTGTATATCTTGAAGAGATGTAAAGGTACCAGGTGTTTTAACCTTTATTTTTCCAGTAGCTAAATTTAAAGATCCTGAAGGAATATCTACATTTTGTGCTTTTAACACAGAACACACATCTTCAATGGAAATAGGATACTTATTTATCTTAGTCCAGTCAACTTCTATTTTTACCTGCTTTTTCTGTTTACCTTCTATATCAAATCTAGAAATACCGCTGACACCACTCAATTGTTTCTTTATATCATCTGCATAATTTCCAAGCTGTTCATAGGAATAATTTTTTCCTGATATACTTATAATCATACCTGTGGTTTCTGTTAGCTTAGTATCTATCTTACTTTCCTGACATCCATCTGGAAGCTCAGATTGTAAATCCTTTATTTTATCTCTTAAATCTCTCCAGGCTTTATCCTTATCTGCATCATTGTTTAAATTTACAATAACTATGGAAGCACTGTTTTGTGAGTAAGATTCTACATAATCAAAACCACTTATTTCTTCTACCTTATCTTCTATTTTTTTGGATACCAGTTTTTCTATATCACTAGGTGAAGCACCAGGATATATGGTGGTAATCATGGCCGCAGGAGATGAAACATCAGGACTTTCTTGCTTAGGAATAATGTGATAACAATAGAAACCACTTATAATAGCAATAAGTACTAAGACAAGTATAATCTTTTTATTTTTTATGGCCGCTTTAATTAATCCCATAATTAATCCTCCTTTACTTCGCTTTCAGGCTGTAACCAGCTTTTATGTTTTTCATACCTTCAATAATAAGTTTATCTCCTGACTTTAAACCTTCTGCTGAAACTTTACCCTCATCTGTAGCCCCTAAGGTTACATTTTTTCTAACAGCTCGTCCATTTTCCGATACATAAACATAGTCTTCTCCATCATTTAAAATGCTGCTAATAGGAATCCATATTCCATTTTTATTTCCTATGTTAACATAAGTTTTTACAGTATCACCAACATAAAATGTATTGTTATCTACAGGCTTTAAAAGTTTAATTTCAGCACTGTAGGTTCCAGATGTTTTATCTGACATTTGAACTATATTTGAAATTTCCCCATCTACCTTATTATTGTTAACTTTAACCTGAGCCTTTGTACCTATTTTTACTTTTTTAACATCATCAGAGGATAAACCTATGGTAACAACTTGATTTTTACTTCTTACTAAAACAACAGGATTTCCTGCTGGCTGCATTTCTCCTTCTTTACAAAGTACATCTACAACATAACCATCTGAATCGGAAGTTAAAGTTCCATCTTGAACTAAATTAACCTTTGAATCATAATCAGCTTTTGCTGCATTTACTTGAGCCGACAAAGCTTGTTTATCTTCTGATCTGCTTCCATTTTGAAGCTGCTGTAAGCTTTGTTTTGCACCATTTAAAGCACTGATAGTACTATCTAACTGAAGCTTACAGCTATTTAGATCTTGTTTTGAAATTGCTCCAGCATTATATAATTTGACATTTTTATCATATAGGTCTTTATAATAATTGTAGTTATCCTGTGCATTTTTTACTGCTATATCAGCTTTACTTATATCTTCTTGCTGTGCTCCATTTACTGATTTATCATATTGTGCAGAAGCCGAATCCATCTGAGCTTTAGAAGCTTCCATTGCAAAGTTTAAATCGCTTTTATCCAGTTCAACTAAAATATCACCCTTCTTTATCTCCTGACCCTTTGACACATATATTTTAGATACTTTTCCTGAACTTTTGAAGGAAAGCTTTCTTACCTCGCTACCACCTGTTATTCCCTCATATTCTAGTGAAACAGGGTTGTTTTCACTTTTAATTTCCAAAGTTTTTACAGGATAATTTTTGGTATTAGTTTTTTCTGAATCAGCTTTACTGCTGCATCCACTTAATAGAATTACACTTATAAATAATGAACATAAGGATAAAATTTTTTTATTCATGTTATGCCTCCTCTAATTTAAATAATATAATCGCTGATATGTAGCTATTTAATATTTGACGATTTATAATTTTTCAACTTGATTAATGTGAAAACGCTTTAATATTTAGGATTTATTTTGCAAAATTTAGACTGAAGTATATAAAACATTTGTATATTAATGGACATGTGTTTATTATAGAATGCGTGTTGTATAACTTCAATCATTAATATACTTATGATTTGTCGGTTATCCAACAAATCATAGACAAGTGTCGAATAATTATTTGAAATTTTTTCTGAGAAGGTAAACTTAAATAAAGGATTATATCTAAAAAATAAAGCGGTATGCATAAAAAAGAAGCATTATGACATTTTCATAAACAACATATGATTTTAATATTTCTTTTTTAATTATATTGAAACAAATAAAACACTTGTATTTTTATCGACAGGTGTTTATTATAGAATGTGTAGTATAATTTTAATCATTAATCTATTGGATATACATTAGTCATTGAATATATGATATACACAGGTTTAATGAATATAAAAAATTCTTTCTGGAGGGTTTCATTATGGAAGAAAAGAAGCTTGATAGGCGTATAAGAAAAACTAAAAAGAATCTACTTCAAGCATTAACAAAACTTATGTTTAAAAAGAAAATTAATAGTATTACAGTAAAAGAACTTACTGATTTAGCAGATGTTAATAGATCAACTTTTTATCTTTATTATAAGGATATATTTGATATGGTGGAGAAAATAGAAACTGAACTAATTAATGATTTCAGTGAAGCTTTTGACAAATTTTCAAAGGAAGCTGTCACTTATGATGATTTGTTTTCTTTTTTTATCTATCTATTTGAATTCTTACAAGTTAATGGTGAAATGTTCAAGATATTTCTTTGTCAGGGTGGAGAATATACTTTTGTAGAAAAACTTAAAGATGCTATAAAACACTGTAAAATTCCTTTAGATGATACATCATCAGAAATAGAAGCTTATTACTGTATGCCTTTTGCTATATCAGGCTGTATTGGAGTAATACAACAGTGGTTGAATGATGATATGAAAACTCCTCCTAAAGATATGGCTGACATTCTTGTTAAAATGCTTTAAAAAATAAATTAGACATGTAACCTCAATAAAATAAAAAAGCACAGGGACTACAGTTGAATTGTTTTGTGAATCAAAAGTTAAAACACTTTTATAATCGGGGTATCCATAGCAACAAAATAATACTAGCCTATATCTAGAATCATTATTTAAAATACGATAATTCTAGATATAGGCTTTATTTTATAGTGAAAATTTTATTATATGTTTTCAATAGGTCTAACAAAGTAAAAAAAACCTTAAAAAATAAATTAGGCTTAATCTAATACTCTCACCGACTCCCTTTCGAAAATTGATGCACTTAGAGTAATTTCCACTTTCTCTTTCCATTGCGTAATAACATCTACAGCCATTTGCCCCATCTCATAATGAGGAATGGTGAGTGTGGTAAGAGGAGGATTTGTGTACCTTGCGTCCTTTATATCACCTATACTAATTACAGAAATGTCTTTTGGAATGCTGAATCCATTTTCTCTAATAGCACTCATAGCACCAATAGCAATATTATCATTTGCACAACAAATTGCAGTTAAATCTTTAACTTTAGAGATTAATGAGTTACAGGCCTCATATCCACCTTTTTGTGAGAAATCACTACTGTTAATATACTTCTTATTGTACTTAATGCCAGCATTATCAAGTGCTGCTTTAAATCCTTTTAGTCTTTCTATAGAAGTAAATACTTTTTGTGGTCCTCCGATAAAACCTATTTTTGTATGATTTCGTTCAATTAAGTATTCTGTGACTTTTTTGCCAGCCTCGAAGTCGTTTATCATTACATAAGGAATTTCAATTCCCTGAGGAGCCAAAGATACGATTTTCAAACCATATTTTTCATGTCTTACAAGTTGATTTACAAGTTTTTGCTTATAATCCAGTTGATCAAGTCCTCCGCCAGCAAGTATTATACCTTTTACTCTGTGCTGCCAAAGATGCTCATGATACCTTAATTCATCTTCGGGATTACGTCCTGTATTACATACAAAAGATAAATAACCAAGCTCGCTGGCTCTATTAGTCACTCCATTAGCTATTTCTCCAAAATAAGAATCCGAAATATCTCTTACAATTAAACCTATAATATCACTAAACTTTCTCTTTAAACCTTGAGCAGCTTTATTAGGGGTGTATTGTAATTCATCAATTGTTTTCAATACTTTTTCTCGTGTAATTGAGGCTACTGGATAATTAACATTATTTATTATACGTGAGACAGTAGTAACTGAAACTCCTGCCTGTTTTGCAACATCAACGATAGAAACGTTTTTCATATATATTCTCCTAAAAAAATAAGATTAAGGTAAAACATTTTCTTTTTTTAACTATTTATATTATATATAACTTTTATCATATTAACAATATATATAAAAAGTAACAGAAAAAGATAACGAATAAGTTAAAAATAGAAATTATTTTAAAAAAATAAGTGGTAAAAAATATTATAAATTTTTATATCCATAGTATAACACTATTTCTCATATTAATATAGAATATTTGTCACGTACAGAAAATATACAGAAAACGTTGCCTGTTAATATTTGTATAAAAATAAGTGAGAAATATCATTTTTGCATCCACTAAAATTTAAATAGTGTAATATTTAATCAAAGAATTAGATTGTTAAAAGCGGGATTGGATTTTTAGATAAATATATTAACATTAACATTGATTCAATAGCTGATATAGATGACTTGATGGATGCTTTTTAAGCTTTAAGATGCGCATATTTAATAGAAAGTTAAGTTGTTTTTACAGATACAAATGTATAGAATATCACATAATGTTTTTAGTTTGATGAATATAGTTTAAAAAAAAAACAAAAAAATATTGACATTACAGAAAACGTTTAATATAATAGAAACATAGAAAACGTTTCCTATCAAATTACGACACGGTTTTGACAAAGTCAATATGTTTTAACAACATATTTTTACCAAAAAAGTGCAACAGCAAAAGGGTTTGAAGAGGAATTGTTTCAAAAATTTATTTGTAAATGGAGGAATTTAATTATGAAAAGAGAATGGGGAGGAATTTATCCCGCAATAATGGTACCATTAAAAGAGGATTATTCAATTAATGAGCAGGAGTTCAATAAATACATAGACTGGTTACTTGAATATGCTGACAAAGGAATAGCAGGATTGGTTACAAATGGACATACTGGAGAAATAACAGGATTTTCAAATAAAGAAAGAGCACATATTACAAAAATGGCAGCGGACAGAGTTAAAGGCAAAGTTAAGATTATTTCAGGAGTTTGTGCAGAAGGAACTTATGATGCTATAGAACAAGCTAAAGCAGCAGAAGCAGCTGGAGCTGATGGTATTTTACTTATGCCACCACACTTATGGTTAAGATTTGGTATTAAACCAGAAGGAGCTCTTAAGTTTGTAAAAGATGTTGCAGAAGCTATAAATATAAAAATATTTATTCATCTTTACCCTTCTAATACAAAGTCATTCTATCCAATCGATTTATTATTAGAAATGTGTAAGATACCAAATGTTGTAGCTGTTAAGATGGGAACTAGAGACATGCCTCTATATGAAAGAGACGTTCGTATATTAAGAGAAAAAACACCTGAAACAACATTACTTACTTGCCATGATGAAAATGTTTTATCCACAATGATTCAAGGACTTGACGGTGCGCTAATTGGTTTCTCAGGATGCGTACCAGAATTAATAACTGCTTTATTTAAAGCTGTTCAAAATGAAGATTTAAAAGAAGCTAAAAAGGTTAACGAAAACCTATTTGCAGCTGCACAAGGTATCTATGGAATAGGAGAGCCTACTGGAGAAGCTCATGCAAGAATGAAAGAATTCTTGGTACAACGTAAAGTATTTACATCAGCTTTAATGAGACCACCTCTAATGCCTCTAAGCCAACATGAAGTAGATGTAGTTACTAAGGCATTAGCTGATTCAGGAGTTGAAAAAGTTAATTTAGTTTAGTGTAATATAAAAATGTATGCGTTTCTTAGTATTAAGAAGCGCATACTAAATATATTGTAAGTAAACGTTTTTATTAATTTTTGTGTTTTGGGCACAGCGAAAGGAAGGATAGTTAATATGAGTGAAAAAGCAAGTTCAGTAATTTCAGATTCTAGCTCTTTTGTAAACTCTTCAACAAATCGCACCTCAGAGCTCCTTGCACGTATGGAAAGTATCCCTTTTTCACGATGGCATCTCAAGCCACGTGTTATCATAGGCACTGCTACTTTTTTTGATGGTTTTGATTCATTATCACTTGCTTATGCCATGCCAGTTTTAATTGGTTTATGGCATTTAAATGCAGGACAAATTGGAATGCTAATTGCAGCAGGATACTTAGGTCAAGCAGTAGGTGCACTAGTTTTTGGTGTTATAGCAGAACGATTTGGCCGTATATTTAGCATAAAAGGATCTATGTTTATGATGTCTATTATGGGAATTGCATGTATGTTTGCTGGTAATTATAATATATTGTTTTCATTAAGATTTCTACAGGGTATTGGATTGGGCGGTGAAGTACCTATTGCAGCTACATATATAAATGAATTATCAAGAGCTAAAGGTCGTGGAAAATTCTTCATGGTATATGAGATGATATTCCCTATTAGTTTGATGTTAACTGCACAACTTGGAGCCGTAATTGTGCCAAGTTTAGGTTGGAAATGGATGTTTTTAATAGGTGGTGTAGTAGGATTAATTATTCTACCTCTTTTCTTCACACTGAGAGAATCACCACGTTGGCTAATTTCTAAGGGGAAATTTGATGAAGCTGAAAGTGTCATTAAAGAAATGGAAGCAAGCACAGACGTTCGCTTGCCTGTCACTATGACTGTAAATAAACCAACAGCAAAAGCTGATTGGAAGGAACTATTTTCTCCGTTTTACCGCTTTAGAACATTAGTTGTATGGGGATTATGGTTTTCGGCATACTTCATATCTAATGGTTTGAACAATTGGCTTCCTAGCTTATACAAAACTGTTTACAAACTTCCACTATCAGAATCTTTACATGCAGCATCAATTACAAATGTTATTCAAGTAATTGCAGTATTAGCATGTGCGTTTCTCATTGATAAGATTGGACGTAAAAGATGGGCAACTGCAGCTTTTCTTATTGCAGGTTGTTTACTTCTAGTTCTTTTCTTTAATGGAGCAAAATCCGCAAAAAGTGTTATGTTCTTAGGATCATCAGCTTATGGTGTTATAGGTTCAATTACTGTTTTGCTTTATCTTTATACTCCAGAAATATATCCTACAAGGATGAGAGCTATTGGAACTGCATTTGCTACAACATGGTTACGTCTTGCTTCAGCAATAGGACCTATGATAATTGGATTTGTATTGGATTCTAAAGGAATTTCTTATGTATTTGTTGGATTTGCAATTATTTGCATTATAGGTTCACTAGTAGCTACAAGAATGATTGAAACACGTGAAAAAGTTTTGGAGGAGATTGCTCCTTAAATAGGGATTGATTAATCCTTCTATAAAAGTAAAGAAAATATACATATTATCATACACATTTGAAAATATGTGTATGATAATGTGTATATTTTCTTTATTATCAATATCAAAATAAAATTTTTTTTGTTTTTCAAAATTCTCAAATACTTCTGCGAGTAAAATATATAATATGCTGAAAGGTATGGAAAGGGATGACGAGAACTATGAATTTAAAAGAAAAGTCTTTAAAATTGCATAAAGAAAAAAGAGGTAAAATAGAAATTGTCGGTACTATGCCTGTAACAAATGGTGCAGATTTGGCACTAGCATACACTCCCGGAGTAGCGGGACCTTGTTTAGAAATAGCGAAAAATAAAAATAATGCATATCAGTATACAATGAAAGGAAAAACTGTAGCTGTAATTACAAATGGTACAGCAGTTCTTGGATTGGGTAACATTGGACCAGAAGCAGGACTTCCAGTAGTAGAAGGTAAAGCATTATTGCTAAAAAAGTTTGGAAATGTTGATGCTATTCCAATAAGTTTAGACTCAATGGATCCGGATGATATAGTAAACACCATAAAAAATATTGCTCCAGGTTTTGGTGGAATACATCTAGAAGATATTAAGGCACCAGAATGTTTTTATATTGAAGATAAATTAAAAGAGATACTAGATATACCAGTATATCATGATGATCAACATGGGACTGCAATTGCAGTGCTAGCAGGTTTATATAATGCTTTAAAATTGGTTAAGAAAAGTATAGAAGAAGTAAAGATTGTTATAAATGGTGCAGGGGCATCTGGTATTGCTACAGCTAAACTTTTAATGTCAGCTGGAGTTAAAAATGTAATATTATGTGACATAAAGGGGGCTATTGTTGAAGGTGATAGTACTTTAAATGGTGCACAAATGAAAATAGCAGAGATAACTAATAGAAATTTGGAAAAAGGAACTTTAGCAGATGTAATTAAGGCAAAGGATGTGTTTATAGGTGTTTCAGATGGAAATGTATTAACTAAGGAAATGGTTGAAACAATGGATAAAGGCAGCATAATTTTTGCATTAGCGAATCCTACTCCAGAGATAATGCCAGAGGTAGCAAAGGCAGGTGGAGCTAGAGTTGTAGCTACGGGAAGATCAGATTTTCCAAATCAAATTAATAATGTATTAGTTTTCCCAGGTTTATTTAATGGTGTCTTAAAGGTTAGGGCAAAGGAGATATGTAATGAAATGAAAATTGCAGCTGCAAAGGGCATTGCTAGCTTAATAAAAGATAGTAAATTAACTGAAGATAATATAGTGCCTAGTGTATTTGATGGAGGTGTTTCTGAGACTGTTTCAAAAGCTGTGGTGGACATAGCTCGTGAACTTGGGTTAGATAGAGAGTATCTAATATGAATTAAGTGAATTAGTATAAGATTAAAGGAAGGGAGACAAGAAACTACCATGAAACTAGTTAACTTTAAAGTTGGAGAACAAATTAGGCTAGGTATTAAGATTGGACAAGGCATCATAGATGCAGCAAAAGCTGCTGAAAATTATTCTCTTAAGATATATACCACTATAGAGGAAGTTATTGAAGGAGGAGAAAAAGCTTTATCTCAATTAGCTGAATTGACAAAAAAAGAAATTGAAACAATTTCAGAAGCAACAATTATTTATGCTCCTCCTGTAATAAAACCAGAAAAGATTATTTGTATTGCTTCAAATTATATACATCATTCAGAAAAATCCATGATAGATAGAAAAACTTTACCAGTGATATTTAGTAAGTTCAACAATACACTTGCAGCACATAATCAAGTTATTTTGCTGCCAAAGTCTGCTGAAAAATTTGATTATGAAGCAGAATTAGTTATTGTCATTGGAAAAGAAGCTAAAAACATTTCTAAAGAAGATGCACTTTCTTATGTGTTCGGATATACTGCTGGAAATGATTTGTCTGCTAGAGATCTTCAACGTAAAACTCATCAATGGTTGATAGGAAAAACTTGCGATAACTTTGCACCTATTGGACCTTACTTGGTAACATCTGATGAAGTAGATGCTTCAAATTTAGAAATAAAATGTAAAGTAAATGGAGAACTTCGACAATGTGGAAATACCAGAGATATGATTTTTGATTGTGCCACAATGGTAAGTTACATATCTAATTACATGACATTAAAACCTGGAGATATTATATTTACAGGAACACCTAGTGGAACTATTTCAAGTTATCCAGAAGATAAACAACAGTGGCTGAAGTCTGGAGACGAAATTATTGTTTCTATTGAAAAAATTGGTGATATGGCAAATGTATTAAAATAGATATTTCTTAACTATATCATTAATGCTATAGTTGAAAAAATTTATAGAAAATAATCACAAACTTAACATTTTGTTGCATAAATTATTTATCGTAAAGATAAATAGTAAAAATCAGCCTATATCTTTAATTACCACACACATTAAGATATAGGCTGATTTTTATAGGATTATTGTTGATATGATTTTGAATCCATCAATTAAATCATAAGTGGGTTATAATACTTATCAAAATATTTCTGTTATATCATTTGTACTAATTTAACTGATGGTTACCATCCGCAGCATTGACACCTATTTAGGTGATAGATATTACAATTCTTGAACTTTATGATTTAGAGTTCTTATGCTGTGAATAATGGCTGATACGCCACTAGGTAAGTTATTATAAGAATCATTTGATACTGAAAAGATTTAATGTACTTTTGAAATTATAAAGAACGAAAGGAAGATTAATATGCCTATTGGAGTTATAGTTAATAGTTTAGCAGTATTTTTAGGAAGTCTAATTGGAGCATTTTTAGGAGATAAAATTCCAGAACAATCACGTACAGCTTTATCTCTAACCTCTGGTGTAGCATCTATGGCCATGGGAGTAAGTTTAATATTAAAAATGAATACAATGCCTGCAGTTGTTTTATCTTTAATTCTTGGCAGTGCTATAGGTGAGTTAATTAAATTTGAAAAGGGAATTGAGTGGTGTGTAGGTCGTATACGTGGACCAATAGAGAGAATTTTTTCTAATAAGGGAACTATAGATAATCAAAAAGAATTTATGGAAAAATTTGTTGGTATAGTAATTTTGTTTTCTGCTAGTGGTACAGGAATATTTGGGGCATTAAAGGAAGGGATGACGGGTGATTGCTCAGTATTAATAACAAAGGCATTCCTGGATTTTTTCACAGCAGGAATTTTTGCAGCAGCTCTTGGCTATATAGTTTTAACTATATGTGTTCCGCAGTTTGTTATATTAATAGGTCTATTTTTCAGTGCATCAATTATACTACCAATGACTACACCTGCAATGATTGCAGATTTTACTGCTTGTGGTGGTATGATTATGTTAGCAACAGGTTTTCGCATAAGTGGTATAAAAGCTTTTCCGATTGCCAATATGCTACCTGCTCTTATACTTGTGATGCCAATATCATATTTATGGACTGCATTTATCAAATGATTTTTAAAAATCCTCTTCTCAGAGAATAAGCTTGTTAAAGACCACTTATGGGAGTGTTACGGATGGTAATCATGGGATAAAACAAATAAAAAAAGTATATTGTAAATTAGTAATATATAAAAATGAGGGGGGATAAGTTTGTGAAAACTAAAAAAAGTACTAAAAGCACTTTCTTAAGCATAAAAAACAAATTAATGTTTATTATGATAGTTATTGGTATTGTGCCAATAATATCTTTGGGCATTTTTTCTAGCATTAAAACTGACAGCATTGTAAAAAGTAGGTTTGAAGTATCCACCAGTCAAACAATTCAAGAAGTTAATAGGGGAATAGAAAATTTTTTTGAAGGAATGTCTACACCTTTGAAATTTATGGATAATAATTCATATCTAAAAGAAATAACATTACATCAAGAGAACCTACCAATATTAAATGATATTTTTAAAGATGTAAAAGCTAGTAATGAATGCATTGAAACTGTTATATTTGGATTACCAGATAAAACAGTATATGTATATCCTGAAAGTAGTACAACATTAGATCCAACAACTAGACCTTGGTATATAGGTGCTATGTCTAGTAAAGGGAAAGTATTTTATTCTGATCCATATGTGGGTTTATTAACTAAGAAAAATCTTGTTACAATTTCTATGACTGTTGAAAATAATAATCAGGTAATTGGAGTGTTAGGAATAACTATAAATCTTGACAAGTTATCAAGTAAATTATCAGACATAAAAATTGGACAAAAAGGCTATATATATGTAACTGATTCAAAAGGTATTTTAGTGGCACATCCTAATAAGAATTTAATAGGAACAGATACAATAAAAAAATTATCTATATGGAAAACGGCTAAAGATAAAGAATCAGGATTTCAAAAAGATGATGCCCAAAATACTAATAACATTGTTATTTATGATACAAATAAATTAACACATTGGAAATTGTTTGCGTCAATGCCAAACTCTGAAATAAATGATGATCTTAATTGTTTGAAAAAGTATTCAATTCTATTTATTTTTATAATGTTTACACTTTCGGGAATAGCAGCATTAATCGTCAGCAGAATGATTACTAAAAATATCTTTAAATTGCAAAATGCATTTAATAAAGCATCTTATGGTAATTTATCAGTTAGAACAGATATTAATAGCAAAGATGAGTTTGGTAAGCTAGGAAATAATTTTAATATAATGTTGGAAAATATAGGGGAATTAATATCTAATGTAAAAAAATCTGCTGATATACTAAAGCAAAACTCAGACACCATAACTTTAATGGCTAGTGAAAGTGACATTGCTATTAACGAAGTGGCAACAACAATAGGTCAAATTGCAGACGGAAGTTCGGATCAATCAATGAGTGTAGATGAAGGCGTTCAGAAATTAGGACATTTGAGCAACAAAATAGATAATATTTCTGATATTACAAATAAAATGTATAATGCATCAGAAAATACAGACAAATTAAGTAAAAAAGGATTAGAAGTAGTAAAAGTTCTTACTGAAAAATCTGGAAACACTGATAAATCTACAATAAAAGTTAATAATATTATATTAGATGTACATAAATCATCTAATGAAATTAGCATTATTACTGATACTATTAACCAAATGTCATCGCAAACTAACTTATTAGCATTAAATGCGACAATAGAGGCAGCAAGAGCAGGCGAAGCGGGGAAGGGATTCTCTGTAGTGGCAGATGAAATTCGTAAACTTGCAAAGCAATCGACTTTTGCAACTCAACAAATTCAAACATTAGTTAATAATATTAGAGAAAAAGCACAAAGGGCAGTTAAAGCAGTGGAAGAAACAAAAAATAGTGTAAGAGAACAGGATAATGCCGTTTTTGAAACAAAATCTATATTTGATGAAATATTAGCATCAATAAGCAAACTAACTTTGCAAATTCAATTAGTTAAGAAAAAAGCAGAAGAAACTACTAACAATAAAAATGAAATAATGGCTAAAATGGAAAGTATATCTGAAGTATCAGGAGAAGTTGCTGCCAGTACAGAAGAAGTTTCAGCATCTGCTGAAGAGATTACGGCAGCAATGGGTCAATTCTTAATAAGTGCAAATTCTTTAAAACAATTATCAGTAGAACTTGAAGCACAAATCAATAAATTTAAATTGTAAAAAGATACAGTTAAAAATAGTCTGTGTAAACCACAATATGTTGAATATCAAATTTAAGGAGAAGTATGATTATGCTAACAAAACCAAGCATAAGACAAAATATAGGTGAAAATTGAAGATATTTGATGCATTTGAATAAGCAAATTTCTTCAATTATTATACAAAAGTTATAATTACAATATAATTCACTAGCTAACTATATTGTGATATTATGTTGTAGATAAGGGAGAACTAAAAGTATATGAATAATAACACAGCATGTTTAATTAAGATAACAAATAATATATATAGATGTACTCAAACATATATTGATAAAAGATTAAAAAAATTTGGACTCACCACTGGAAGTTATCCTTATTTAATTATACTAAATACAAACGAAGGTATAAGTCAAAATGATATAAGCAGAAAACTTAATGTTGACAAAGCTATGTCTGCAAGAACTATTAAAAAATTAGTAGAGCTTGAATATGTAAGAAAAGAAGAAAACATAGATGATGTAAGGGCATATAAACTTTATATAACAGATAAAGGGAAATATCTAATTCCTGAAGTTATTAAAATTATTGATACCTGGATTAACATTTTGATACAAGACAATGAAAAAAAGGAAGTTAAAACTTCTATGGAATTCCTAGAGAAAGCTTTAAATAATGCTGTAAAGTACAAAAAAGTGTTGTAAAAGGGCTTGAAATATTGAATAAAACGAAAATGCAATAAAATTAATAAGTGTACAAGCATATATACTCTCTCAATAAAGATAAATGAAGGAGGTTCCAATAATATGGACAAATCACCTAGTATTTTTAATGATGTTATAGGACCAGTTATGACTGGACCATCTAGCTCTCACACAGCTGGTCCCACAAGAATAGGAAAACTAGCAAGGCAGTTTGCCTTTAATAAATTACAAAAAGTAGATGTTTATTTTGAAACTAAAGGTTCTTTTGCAATGACTTATAAGGGGCAGAGGAGCGATAAGGGATTAGTAGGAGGACTCTTAGGATGGGAACCGGAGGACATAAGGATGGTTAATTCATTGTCTGAGGCTGAAAAAATAGGTATAGAAATTACATTCAACATAATTGATTTTAAGGCGTCTCACCCTAATACTGTAAAGCTTGTAATAGAAGATATTGACCATAACAAAGTTTTCATTACAGGGCTTTCTGTAGGTGGAGGTATGGTAGAGCTTATTGAATTTAATGGATACAAAATTTCAATATCTGGAGATTTTTACGAACTTATTGCCCTTTGCCACTTTGAAAAAGTTGAATCCATTGTAAAAATACTAAAGGAAAATAATATTGAACCAGAAAACTTAGAAATACAAAAGGATATTAACGGAGATTTAATTAATATAAAATTATCGAAAAAGCTGTCTGATGAAATTTTAGATAAAATAAAAATTGCAGCTTCTACAGAGTATCTAAAGTTGATTACGCCAGTTTTACCAATACTATCAGGAAAAAATTGTTCAATTCCTTTTAATAATGGAGAAGAAATCTTAAAATTTTCAAAAAATGAAAATAAAGACTTATTTCAGTGCGCTTCATACTACGAGTGCAGCAGAGGAAACATTAGTGAAGAAGAAGTACTGGAAAAAATGAGATGTATTCTTAAAACCATGAAGGAGTCTATTGAAAAAGGTATTTCGCAAAGCGAAAAAATGCCTTATATTTTACAGCATCAGGCACATTTGGTTAAAAAGGCAGAGGATAATTCCAAGCTTTTAAATTTAGGGGTTTTGAACAAAATAATATATTCCTCCATGGCTTGTATGGAAACAAGCAGTTCTATGGGAGTTATTGCAGCAGCACCTACTGCGGGATCCTGTGGAATAATTCCAGGTACATTAATCCCAATAAGTGAAGAACTTGGGTTAAGTGATGAGGAATGTGTACAGGCACTGTTATGCTCAGGACTTATTGGAGTACTCATTGCAAGTCATGCCACATTTTCTGCAGAAACCTGTGGGTGTCAGGCAGAATGTGGATCTGCGTCATGTATGGCTGCAGCAGGAATAGTATATCTTATAGGAGGAACAATAGAGCAATCTATGACAGCAGCTTCTTTGGCACTTCAAAATGTGCTTGGACTAGTGTGTGATCCAGTGGCAGGATTAGCTGAAATACCATGCATGACTAGAAACATCATGGCAGCTTCAAATGCGGTTTCTTGTGCAAATATGGCTTTAGCTGGGGTTAAGGAAATTATTCCATTGGACGAAGTAATTGACTCTATGTACAGTGTAGGAAAAATGCTGCCTAGAGAGTTAAGATGTACATGTCTTGGAGGACTAGCAGATACTAAGACTGGGAAAGAGTTCAGTAAAAGTCTTCAGCAAATTAAATATTAACAGAGATTATAAACTAAATTACAATCTCTGCTTATGAGAAAATTATCCATAACTATCAATTATCATTGTCAATTACTCAACTTTTGCAGTTTGAAAATAATGCGATGCAACTTTTTTTAAAACTGCAAAAGTTGAGTCAATTACAAAATACTATGCTTTTTCATCTAAATTGTTTAATAAAGTTTTAAGCTTTTGTCTTAAATCTAAGGCTTCGTTCATAGACATACCTGTAGTGCAAAATACTTTGGAGGGTACTTCTAAAGCATCGTCTTTCATACTTAAGCCCTTTTCAGTTAATTTTATATAAACATTTCTTTCATCTTCTTTATCCCTTATTCTTTGTAGTAAGCCCATGCTTTCCAGCTTTTTTAACAAAGGGGTAAGGGTACCGGAATCAAGATGTAGTTTTTTGCCAAGCTCTTTTACAGTTATGTTATCTTGTTCCCAAAGCACTAGAAAAGTAATGTATTGAGTATAAGTTATACCAAACTTATCTAAAATAGGCTTATAAATTCTAGTTACTTCTTTAGCACAAGCATATAATGCAAAACACAGCTGGTTATCTAATTTTAATGGTTCATAATTCATATATTATCACAACCTTGTAAATTAATAATGATGTAAAATATTTTCTATAACATTTTACATCATTAGTAAGGAGTTTACAAATTTAAGTACTCATCTATCTTGTCTTTATCAAATCCCATAACTATATTACCGTTTATATTTATTGTTGGTACATTTTGTTGTTTTGATATTTCAAGTAATTCTTTTCTTCCATCTATATCTTTTTCAACATTTATATCAATATAATCTATTCCTTTAGTGTTAAGATAAGTTTTTGTTTTTTTACACCAAGGACAATCAGGTATTGAATATACTTTAACCATAAAATCACCTCATTTTTAAAAATTAATGCTCATTTGTTATATATTTTTCTGCCATTAATGAGGCTATTGTACCATCACTTACAGCAGTTGTTAACTGTCTAAAGATCTTAGTTCTTACATCACCAGCTGCAAAAACACCTTTTACGTTAGTTTCGCAAGTTTCACCAGCTTCGATGTTGCCATAGTTATTTAAATTCAAATAATCTTTATATAAGTCAGTCCTAGGGGATAATCCTATATATACAAAGATTCCATCTAAGTCTAATTTGTAAGTCTCTTTTATATTTTCAATAAGAACAGCTTCTAATTTATTATCTCCTATGGCATGCTGTATTTTAGAATTCCATAAGATTTCTATTTTTTTGTTATCAAACAATTCCTGTTGATTTTTTTTATCTGCTTGCAGGTGATTTAATTCATGAATCAATGTTATTTTTTCTGCATACTTAGATAAAAAGTTAGCAGCTTGAAGGGCTGAATTTCCACCACCTACAACAGCAATATGTTTGCCTTCATATAAGTGCCCGTCACATAGTTCGCAGTAATGAATTCCTTTCCCATGGAACTTTCCTTCTTCAGGTATTGTAAGTTCTCTCTTTTTAGCACCTGCTGCTATTATTACTGCTTTAGGTTTATATATATAGCTTTTAGTTTCAATAACTTTTTCGCTATTTGTAAGTTTTACAGATATTATTTTATCAAATTCATCTATTTCTACACCACAGTTTATAGCTTGATTTTGAATTTTATCAATTAACTCTGATCCAGTTATGGAAATAAAACCAGGGTAATTTTCAACTAAGTAAGCATCTTTTATTTGCCCACCAACTAATTCATCTTCAAGAATTAAAGTTTTAAGTTTAAGTCTTGCTGCATAAATACCTGCTGTTAGTCCTGCCGGTCCTGCGCCTATTATTAAAAGGTCTAACTTTTTTTCTTTTTTAATCATTTTATCACCTGCTTAGTTAATTTTTTATAATAATTTTTCTATTTCAGAAACCATATCTAAAGGTTCAGTTGTAGGCTCAAATCTACCAATTACATTACCTTCTCTATCTATTAAAAATTTAGTAAAGTTCCACTTTATAGAATTACCCATCAAATATTCAGGAAACTTTTCTTTTAAAAAGTTATATAATATTTGACCACTTGGGTGATTTAAATCTAATCCTTTAAAAGGAATTTTTTCACTTAAGTATTTAAATAGGGGATTAGCTGAAGTTCCTCTTACATCTATTTTTTCAAACAGTGGGAATGACACCCCATAATTCAGTTGACAAAAATTTTTAACTTCTTTATTATTTCCAGGTTCTTGCCCAGCAAATTGATTGCAAGGGAATCCTAATATTTCAAGACCTTGATTATTATATTTTTTATAAAGCTTTTCTAAATCTGCGTATTGAGGTGTGAATCCACATTTACTTGCAGTATTTGCTATTATTAATACCTTTCCTTTGTATTGTTCAAGAGATATTTCCTCTCCATCTATTCCTATAACTTTGTAATCATAAACTGACATAAGTTTTTCCTCCTCTTATTCCAATAAATATTATTTACTAAATTAAATTGCATACAATTAAATTGCATACAATTAATCTATGCTTTAAATTTATCATTAAAATTAAACTTTGTCAATAGTAATTATTAATAAATTAACTTTTGCGCATACAAAATTTTGACTTAATAAGAATTATTAATTATTCTTATTAGTTTTAAAGGTGTTAGAAATACTGTGTTTGAAAATAAAAATGGCTGTTGAAACAGCCATTTTATAAGGAATATAAGAATTTTAAAGAATATTGTTATTTACAATATTTATAAAGTAATTTTCCAGTTTAGTAATTACTATATCTATATCAAATTTAAGAGCTGTTTCTCTACCGCGTTTTCCTAAAAGTTCTCTTGTATCTTTATTAGAAAGTAAATAAGAAATAGAAGATGCTAAGGAATCTATATCACCTACATCTGACACTAATGCATTAGAGCCTGGTTCAACGAAATCACTTATACCCCCACAGTTAGTAGTCACTACAGCTGTTCCAGAGGACATTGCTTCAAGTGGAGGCATTCCAAAACCTTCATATATGGAAGTGAAGAGAAGTAAATCTGCAGTTCTGTAATATTCAGCTAATTTTTCTTGAGAAGGCTGCACTATAAAATTAATTGGAAAATCAATTCCTTTTATCGTAGGTTTAATTTGACAAACCCAATTTACATTAAATCTGTGACCACTAGTCCAAACTCTCTGCAGTGTTTCCATTGCAATATCAAAACCTTTAAATTTTAAATTAGGGTTACCTACTAACAAAATTGAATTATTAAAATTGTGATTAACAGGATAATAAAAGTCAGTATCTACAAAATCAGGTATTACATAGGATTCTCTGTTAAATCTTATCTTAAGTATTTTACTTATTGTTGAAGATACACTAGTTAATTGACAGTTTGACAAATAACATTGTTGGATTTGCAGCCTATAAGGTGAGTTTTCTGATAAGTCATTATAATCACCAAACAGTAATTCGTTACCTTGTTCCCAATAAATAATAGGCACTTTACTGTTTTCAAATTCAAGAATTTGATTAAAAAATCCACACATTACTATGTCACAAGTCTCTATATAATCTGCATAAGATTTATCTAATGGTACTAATATTTCTTTATCGACTTTAATATCAAACCAATCTGGAAGTACACGTTCACTTTCATTTCCTCTAAAAATGGTATATATTTCATGTCCTCTCATTTTTAATGCTTTCATTTGAGACAAAAGCATTTTTAAGCCTCCAGTTAAAAATTTATGTGGTAGAATGTAGCCTATAGATAATTTGTCTTTTTTTATTAAATTTTTATGTGTTTCGATTTTTAGTTCTTTTTTAGAATTTATATTTAAGCTTTTACAAGGAAAAATTTGAAATAGTTCAGCTGCATTATAGCCTATTTTAAATTGTTTATAGGAAAAATCATAATCAATAAAGTCTAGTATAGACCATTTGCTCTTGTGCTCCTCATATTTATTACCTAGGTATTCCAACTGTTTTCCAGGATACAAAGGTGTTGATATGATTAAAGATTTATTAGTATGAGTAATTAGTTTCTCTATGAGTTCTTTACCTTCTTCTTTTTCAAAATGTTCTAATACATCTATTAGTAATATACAATCGTATTTTGGCAACTTATTTATTATTTCAGATGCATCTCCGTAATATATTTTATTATATATATATTCATACATTGGATTTTTATATTTTTCAAAGGCTTCTATGCCTTCAATATTTATTAACCATTGATTTTTATCATATCTTTCATAGGGCAAGTCAAGAACTTCTCTTAAAAGTAAGCCATATTTACCAAAGCCGACCCCTATATCTAATATGGTTTTAGGGTCTTGTTTTTGTATTTGTTCTAAAATATCAGGAATTGTTTGGTACCAACTTGTAGGCATTTCACAACTTCTCCTTTTCTAATTAAAAAACTTGTACTAATATTTATAATATATTTTCTAAGCAATTTTGTTACTATATATAATCAAGAGAACTCTTCATCTATAGCTGTTTTCCAATTATGAAATTCATTAATTAAGTTATTAATTAACGTGGATATTTGATTTTTTTCATTCATGTTTATTTTGATATTTATAGCAGTACTTTTTAAGTTGTTTGTTAAAAATTTTAAGTTTTTATTAGCTAATATATCATACAGTTCAATTAAACAATCTTCAATGTTGTTTAAATATTTAGCAAAATCTAATATTGAAGATTCAAGTTTATTATGAGATAATTCAAGGTAATTTAAAGAAATGAAATGAATTGATTTTGTTAAAGTTTTTGATGTCTCAATTATGTGTTTTTTATTAAGTAATAGCTTTTTATCATCAGAAAGGTCTTTAGCTAGTTCTTTATCTTTTTTATCAATAAACTTATACCATATAGATCCATATAAGTTCTTTTCATAACCCTTACCTAGGATATCATTAAGTGCTTTTATTAATCCTATATGATATCCATTTATACTTTCTGAATTTTTATAATCAGCATCTAAAAGTTCATTTGGAAGATCATTAAAGTAGCATTCACAATTACTTCCAAGTAAAAGACCACCTACCTTAAGCTTTTTTATGGAATTTACTATGTCCATATAAGTGTGTTTATAATCTCTAGCGTTATTAATAAAGATAATATCAAAATAGTTGTCAGGAAAATGAGAAAAGTTTACAGCGGAATCTGAAATCACAGAGGTTACCATACTTTCGATTTTAGCCCACTTTAGTATATTTCTAAAATGGTCAAAAGTATTCTCATGAGTTAATAAACAATTAGAAGTATTCGTATGCAAATCATTCCAAGTGTTTATAGAAAAAATATGATTACTATCAGAAAAAACTTTTAAGGTGTTGGCATAGAAAAAAGTAAAAAATCCTAAATTACTTCCTAGTTCTAATGCATTTATATTCACATAATTTCCTTGCATAAGTTTTTTAAATACTAGTGATGTTAAATATAGTGCATCAATTAATTTATTTTCAGTAAAGGTGTATCTATCTATATCTGAATAAGGTTTTATAATATTTATATAATTATTTAAAAGTTCAGGCATGGTAAAGTTTGTAGTGTTACTATAAAAATCATTAAAATCAATTAATGTTTCTTCAATTTTAGTATCAGTATTTAATAGATAGAAGCGTCCTGCGCTTAAGTTTACATTTATCAAAACAATCACCTACAATTACATATTTATTAAAATATCAAGTTTCTTGCATATATTAATCCAATTAAAGTTTTTAGAAGCATAATCTTGTATATTTTCACAAGTCTTTTTTAAAGTTTCTTCATCATTACAAGTTTTTTCTAAAATATCTGCAAGCTGATGGACGTCATTTGTATCAAAAATACTTCCATACTTTTGGTTATAGGTTATATCCCAGGCAGGATCTATATTTGAGGATATAATATAACATCCCTTTATTGCTGATTCTGCAAATACATTAGGAAAACCTTCAAATCTAGAGGTTAGACAAAATATTTTAGCTTTCTTATATTCTTCCTCAAGTTTTTTCCTATCATTAATTTCGCCTGTAAATATAATCCTATCTTTTAAATTTAAGTTGTTTGACATGAAATCATTTATATAGGTATAGAATTCTTTTTCAATAATTCCAACAAATTTAATTTTCCAATTAGGTATTTTATCTGAAATTAATTTAAAGGCTTCTAATAGAATTTCATTGTATTTTTGAAAAGTACCTATTCTGCCAACTGTAAGGATTATATTTTCTTTTTCTTCATAGGCAACTCTTTCCTTATAATAGAAATTAAAGTATCCATTAGTGATATATTCAATTTTAAGAGGCCATTTTTTATTCAAATAATTGTGTAATCTTTTGGTTTCTACACTAATAACTTTACACTTTTTTAGAGTTTCTATTTGTGAATAGTCTAAATGCAAACGGTTCATATAACCTATATTAGCATCTAGTTTCAAATAAATAAGTCCATTTTTTTTGAATTTTAGGTAAGTATTTATGCAGTTTAGAGATCTATCTGATATTTCATTAATATATAATACATCAATATTCATATAGTTATTCTCTATATATAAAGCAGCATCTTTTAATAAATCATTATAAGTCTTGTCTATAAATTCAATGTTGTAGTCTTTTAATTCTTTATTTAAGGTAGGGTAATCTCCATTTTTATAACATACAAGTTTACTATCATATTGAAAATATTTGCCCATAAAATAAGGTATTAAACAGATGTCTTTAAATAGATGTTTGTTTTCTGCTTCAGGGGTTATGCTTACAAATTTAAGTTTACTCATGATTAAACACTTCCTAAATTTTTTGATTATACATACGGTATAATATGATTCTTTTATATTTTTGACACTTATAAAGTTAAAAAGTAAGAAACGTTAATCACACTGCAAAAACACAATCATATAGTGATATCAGGGGAATAGAGCAAAACAGATCATTTGCAAGGAGGTAAACAAGGTGTCATTAAGTTTATGTATGATTGTTAAAAATGAAGAAGATACACTAGCACGATGTTTGGAAAGTGTTAAGGATATTGTGGATGAGATGATAATAGTTGATACTGGTTCTACAGATGCTACTTTGAAAATTGCTGAAAGCTATGGTGCTAGAACATTTTTTTATAAATGGGACAATAGTTTTGCAAGGGCGAGAAATTTTTCTTTAGAGAAAGCCTCAAAAGATTGGATTTTAATTATGGATGCAGATGATGAACTTAAAAGTGAAGACAAAGATAAAGTAATTAATTTAATTACTGATTCAAATAGTAAATTGAACGCTTATTTTGGAGAAACTTTAAGTTATTCAGGAGATACTCCTGATTCTAATATATATTCTAATTTAAATATAAGATTTATTAAAAATGGCAAAGGATATAAATTTACAGGTGGTATACATGAACAAATTGTACCTGGCATAGAAGATGCAAATAAAGAAGGTTTTTTGGGCATTGTAGATATAAAATTTTATCACTATGGTTATTTAAAAAAAACTGTTGATCTAAAAAATAAGAGAAAAAGAAATATGGAAATAATTGAACAAATGCTAAAAGAAAATCCTAATAATTGCTTTATGCTTTATAATATGGGTGTAGAATATTGTGCTAAGGGAGAATACTTAGAAGCTATAAATTACCTAAATAAAAGTTATGAAAATTTTGATCCTGCATTGGGATTTGGTTCTAAATTAATATTAAAGATGATTTCTTGCTATGAAGTGCTGCATAAACTTGACAAATGTTTAGCATTAATAGAGCAAGGACTAAAGTATTATCCTAGATGTACTGATTTTGAATTTTATCGAGCAAGTATATTTTATGGTCAAAAAAAGTATTCTTGTGCAATTGAGTCTGCTAAAAAATGTATATCAATAGGAGAAGCACCAGTTTTCCTAAGAGAAATCAAAGGTGTTGGAACCTATAGGGCGTATTACCTTTTGGGGATTATTTATTTTGATATTGGAGATTATGATGAAGCATATATTTGTTATGATAAGGCTCTAAGATTAAATTCTGAATTTACTGATGCTATTTTTAAAATATCTGAAGTTATGGTTATTAAAAATACTCCTGTAGATGAAATGCAGAAAAAATTTGAAGGTTATTTTAATGGACACAATGACGAGAAAAAAAGTCTTTTATTATCAAAAGTATTTTATATTCAAAATAGATTTGATATTGCTTATAAATATGCCGAAGAAGCAGAAAGTTTTAAGAAAAATTTATTAAAAGTATGGTTATATAAAGGATTATATTTATTCTACCAGAGAAATTTTAAAGAAGCATTAGAAAGTTTATATAAAGTTAATAGAGGAGAGGGATACAATAATTCTATTTATTGTAGTATATTATGTGAAATATTTAATGAAAACTATGAACAAGCAGATAAACTATTAGAAATCACTGAAAAATTTAACGAGCCTGAAGAAACTATGGTTTATAAAACCTTCAAGGATATAATTAAAGAAAACAAATATATTAAACTCGCAGATGATAAGGAAATCTCAGAAAAATTTGTAACACCAATATTTAATTTGTTAGAAGTACTTTTAAGATCAAATAGTTTTGATGAGTTTAAAAAAGCAGTACAACTTTTAAATCTTATTGATAGTGACAGCATATTTATGCTTTTAGGTAAATTATATTATAAATATGGATATTTTAAATTTGCTTATAAAGAATTTATAAGATCTATTAAAATATATGAAAAAATAGATGCAGATGCACTTGAAATGATGAAGAAAATCTTAATGTGTAAAGCAGTATAGAGAAATACTGAAAATATAATTTAATAGTTCAATCACCATTTGTAATAAACCTCATATAGTATAGTAGAATTATAATAATTCTAAATTACAATTATGGAGATGATATATATGGCATACACTGCCGATTTTGATACACCCAATACAGCTTCTGGAAGATATGTAACCGTATCAGGAAATGTACCAGCTAGCACAGCTTTTGTAGAAGTTATGCAACTATCAGTTTGCAGATATAATTCAACTACTCAATATTTTTATTTGACTAAGGAGTATACTAATACAACTACTTCAGCAAGTGCTGTTACGGAAAGCTTAATTATAGCTGTTGTACCAAGAATTGCTGGCGCACCTAGTGCTGATGCTATCACTTTTACTTCTTTTGGATCTATCGAGGGACAAGTAGATTTATCATAATTTAAAGTATAGATTTAATATTAAAAAAATTTAATGGGAAAATATCAAAGTTAATAAATATGGATTTCAATGAAAGGATGTACATCAGGTTAAATTCCATTGAAATCCATTTTTCATATTTTTAATACAGTTACAATATAATAATAATATTAAATAAGCGGGGTGAGAAAGTGAGCAACATAATAATTCCAGCAGCTAAAAGTATTACGATAACAAATAAATTTCCCAGCAAAAGCTTTAAGGAAGATACAATAGAGGTAGGTTCTGATGGTAAGTATAAATATTATAGTTACCTGTTTTTTGATATTTCGTCAGTACCAAATGATGTTTCAATATTAAAGGCAGAACTTGTGCTGTTTAAAACGGATAATTTTTTTAATGACAATAGTAAAAAATTTTCTGTAAAACCACTTCGTGAGTACTTCAGCACATATAGCACATATGAAAATAAGCCAGCTGCGGATTATTATAATAAAATAAATTTTTACCCTATAACTTCAAAGGTAGCGGTGACAATAAACATTACTTCTATCATTTTATTGTGGATAAAAAATAGATTAGTTAATAAAGGTATAGTAATGTATGGGGAAAGTAAAGATGCTCTCATAAAATTTGGTTCCTCAAATTGTGATGATAAATATCTTATTCCTTTTATAAGAATAAACTGTGAAAGCAATGTTCATGATGAATTAAAAGTAAATTATAAGTATGATTCCCATAACAAAGATTGTAATGAAAATTATAATAAGTGCTGCAGTAAAAAATATAATCTATGGTGTAGTCAATTGTATATTCCACCAAATCCTCCGCCTAATCCACCACCACCTAGTAGTGATTCTACTACAAGACAGGTTAGGGTTACTGGTACAGTAGCAGGTCAATCTATATATGACATAGTTGTAAATATTGAAGTAACTAGAGCAGGTAGTGGTCATAAAGATAACTATTATGTAGCTGATGAATATGATAATTCCTTAAATAGTGATTCAATTTCTATAGATAAGACTTATAATATTGCTATAATTCCAAAAGTAGAGCCTGGTGATACAGAAATTGTTAGTCTTTATGGAGCGTATAGGGAATAGTAATAAATATTTAAATTAGCCAACTAAATTCTCCTGTGTTGGTTAATTTGATTTGTCTCATTTCACTTAATATATATATATATATAGCTGTAAACGCTGTTATTAAATAAAAAATTAAATAAAAATGTGTAATATAACACAAATAGCATAATACCTCTTGTATTATAAATGATATTGTTGTATTCTTTTAAAGTGCAAATTTTTTAATATAAGTAAAATGAAGAAAAATTTAAGAGGTGGTTAAATGAAAAAATATAACTATAAAAAAATATTAGTAGATTGGTTATTCGTATTAACTGGATGTATATTGGTTGCATTTGCTGTTACGTCAATTTTAAAAACCAATGGGTTAGTAACTGGAGGTTTAACAGGTATTTCTATAATGTTGGACAAGCTAATACATATTAATTATACCTATATTTATTATGTATTATCTATATTTGTACTTATCTTAGCATGGATAACTCTTGGAAAAAGAGAAGGCTTAAAAATAATCACTTTATCATTAATATTTCCAGTTATTTTAATTGTTTTTCAAAAGTTTAACTTTTGTTTTATAAAAAATGATATGATGCTGGCATCCATATATTATGGAATAATATGTGGAACAGGGTCTGGAATTATACTTAAGAGGGGTTTTTCACAGGGAGGAACGGATACTATTGCTAAAATTCTTCATAAGAAGTTTTTCTTTTTGTTAGTTTAAGTGAAATTATGCTTGGTATTGATAGTATTATTGTTGCAGCTTCTGCAATTGTATTTAATAAAAATATTGCACTATATGCAATTATTTCTCAAATAATAATTGTAAAAGTTATTGATATGGTTTTATTTGGATTCGAGTCTAAAAAAGTTAAAGTTGAAATAATAAGTGACAAGCACCAAATAATTACAAACTACATAATGAATAATATAAAAAGAGGAGTTAGTATTTGTGAAATTAAGGGTGGATATAAGAACTTAGCTAGAATAAAAACTTTTACAATCTGCTCTCCTCGTGAATCTATGCTAATTAAAAGGTTTATTGCTGAAACTGATCAAGAGGCTTTTATTACCGTTATACCGGTTATATCCGTTTGGGGCAGGGGAACTGGATTTGATAGCCTTGTGGATGAACAATAACACTAAGGATACGTTTTTGGCAGCAAAGGTAGCCATAGGATAAATAAAGAAAAAAGAATACATAGGTAAAATAATAAAAGAAATTATTGTTATCCATGTATTCTTTTTTATAAAACCAAATAATACTTTTGTTAAAAATATAATATTAATTTATTGCATTTTTAAAATTACAGCTCACTTAAGTCTTGAGACAATTTTTGCAATTCTTCTAAATTAGCACTAACTTCTTCAAGAGAAGCTGCTTGGTGTTCTGTTAATGTTAGAGTATTATTGGACATTTGTACTGTAGTATTTACTGATTTCTGTATATCTAAATTCACAGATACTATATCATTTACGGTTTCTTTTGATTTTTGAGATAGTTTTCTAATTTGGCCAGCAACTATACTAAAACCAGCACCAGCGCTTCCTGCTCTTGCAGCTTCTATAGCAGCATTTAACCCTAACATATTGGTTTCATTAGCAATTTGTTTTATAAATTCTGATATGTTAATTATTTTTATTGAAGAGCTTTCTACTTTTTTTACCTCACCATTTAGTTGTTGCTGATTTGATGAAACTTCCACGGCAGAAGTAGCTAACTGATTTATTATAGAAGAAGCTTGATCAACATTTTCCTTTAGGGTTTGAAACATTCTTTTAAATAAATATTGTTTAACGCCCACTTGAACTAAGGTATTACCAACTACATGTAAAACCTCAGCTGCAGTTTTAAGTTCAGTTTCTGAAATAATAGGGACTTTTTTAGAAGCTAGTACATATTCTTCTTCATCAACATTTAATTCTTTTGCTAATTGCCTAACCTTTTGTTCATCTAATTTTTCACTTGTTATTTGCCCACCATATATTCCACCTAAATGCTTTCCATTAACTATTATTGGTGCTGCAAAATCTATTAAGCCAGCATGGCAAGAATAAGTAACAGCCTTACCAGTTTTTATAGACTCATTAAGTCCCTTTAAATCGCATTCTAAACATCGGCTTTTACCTAATTTAGAACCATGGGTATATTTCATGCAGAAGTCTGTAAGATTACTACCATTAGTTAAAGCATTTCCATCTTTATCTAAAGTTATGCTTGCTATACCAAAGCTATTTGCAAATTCATTTTGAAATTTTTGTAAAATATCTAAATCTATTAAATCTTTCAGTTCAGCTTCGTTTAACCACAAGTTATGGTTAACATTAGAATTCAAAATAATCAGCCCCTTCCTATTTGAGTATGTTTTAAACCTAATGTAACTAAGTAAAATAATTAGATTTTAATGATAATATTATAGGTTTATACAATTTTATACAATTTACAACACTAGTATACAACAAATAAACTAGTGTTTCAATATAATAGAAAAAGTGAATATTTTCAAAGGAAACATTTCACAATAAATATTTCTATAAGACATTAGATAAACTTGTGGGTTTTCCTAAAATTATAATGAAAAAATTATTGGATTACACATAAAAATGGAATAATAGTAGAATAATTTGATATAATATGAAAATAACATATAAAACATTTGGAGAAAAGGGAGAAAATAAGAATTATGAAAACACTAGATATTGACTTAGATTTGCTTATTCAGTCATTTTCATTTAATGAAGATGATCTTGGAAAAGAGTATTTAGATACACAAACAGGTGATATTATTAATATTCCTTGTGAAGTAAACAAAGTGGTTTGTGGAAATAAAGAAGAAGAAGACTTAGAGGAATGGGAAAGATCATTACTAGAAGATGCCTGCAATATCAAAGAGAATAAAGAAGATAGATATATTGTAATACCATGTATTAAAGACGCATACTTTCATAATGTAATGGTTGATTTTGCGAAAGAGAAGGTGTCTTCTGAAGAATTAAAGGAAAAACTTTTAGATGCTTTAAATAATGGTCAATCTATAAGAAATTTCAAGAATATAATATATCAATATGAAGAGGAATTAGATAATTGGCAGGATTATGAGTATGAGAAATTAAAAGAATATGTGGTTATTTGGTTAAACAATATAGGAATTAATCTAAAATAGTTACTAAAGTATAATTTTTTATGAAGCTAGTCTTAAATTAGGTCATATTGTCATTGTTTAAGTCATTTGAACAAGAATAATTTCTGGATAACATTAAAAAATAAGCACTGAATAAACTCTGGTGCTTATTTTTGTGTTGGTTTAGTATAGAAAACTATTTTTTTTCATACTCTATATCTCCGCATACAGGGCAGGATGGAAGAATATCATTTTCATTATCAAGGACTTCTGTATAACCGCAGGTAGTACATACATAAGTGCCTTTACCAGGTTTTTCACCAGCTTTATATATCATAAATAATCACTCCCTTCATTAAAAGAATATATTCAACATTATTTTTAAAATTCCTTTAAATTTAATTAAGATTTAGAGGTATCTTAAAAAACATGTTGAATATGTAATTAAAGATAAAATAATCAAATTTCATATTTGAAAGGAGAGGGTTAAAGGATGAGTGGTATTGCTAAATTATTAGGTTGGATTGGCGCCTGGGGATATGGCATAGCATTACTTAATTTTTTTATGAAATATATAAATAAAAAATATGTAAGTAAGCTTTCTAAAGATAAAAAGAAGTATACGGATTTTTATAGGCTTATTATGAGATATATAGTAAGGTATCATAAAATTGCTGGAATAGTAGCTTCAATAGCTATATTAGGGCACTTTTATTTTATGTATAACTCTAAAGGATTATCTATACCAGGTCTCATAGCAGCTGCAGTTATGTGGATAGTATTTACTTTGGGTATTTATGGATTTGGCATTAATAAAAATTTAAGAGGCCCCTGGGTTAAAGTCCATAGATTCTTATCTTTTGTTTTAATATTATTAATAGGCTTTCATATAATGTTTTCAAGATTTTTATTAATCCGTAAATAAAATTTGCAGAATACCATGTTTGTATTAGACTATTGTTTAAATCACTGATATGAGAGAAATTAGTGAGTTACATTTAAAATAGGACAATTTGATATAATATAAATGTAACATATAAATGGATTTTTAAGCATCAGATGGACTGATGCTTAGAAATCGTTATTTAGAAACTTAGACATTCTTTAATCCAACTTGAAGAAGGTGGAAGTGTTATAACATGTAGTTATAGAATAAAAGGATTAAAGTAAATTTTATGAAAAAGGAGTAAATAAAATATGAAAAATTTTGCTTTTATATCGGATTTTGATGGAACCCTCACAGAAAAAGACTTTTATAAAATAATAATGGATGAATATTTAAAAGATGAATGCTCTGAAATGTATAAGGAGTGGAGAAATAAAAGAATAAAAGATGTTGAATATTTAGGTTATGTTTTTAAAAATATAAGAAGAAGTGAAGAAAAAATAGATGAAGATATAATGAAAATTTCAATTGATCCTTGTGCAAAGGAATTTATAAATAATATTAAACTTTCAGGAGGGGACTTTATTGTTATAAGTGCAGGAACAAGTTATTATATAGATAAGGTTTTTGAAAAAAATGGAATAGATGGAGTGGAGATTTATTCCAATAAAGGTGTATTTAAAGACAATGGAATACATTTTGATTTAGATGAAAACAGTGATTTTTATTCTGATATTTATGGTATTGATAAATATAAGGTTGTTAAAAAACTAAAAGAAAAGTATGATAAGGTTTTTTATGCAGGAGACAGCGAACCAGATCTTAAACCAGCTCTTATTGCAGATGTGGTATTTGCTAAGGGATTTCTTGTAGAGCTTTTAGAAAAAGAAAATAAGAAATTTATAAAGTTTGAGAGTTTTTCTGAAGTTTGGGAAGGGGTACAAAATCATTTGAAGGAGTGGAAATAATGAAAGGTTCAGTTCACAAAATAGCCATTCCATCCATACTGGAAGTTGGAAAGGGAAACATAAATAATGTAGGAAATATAATTAAAAAAGGTGCATTTACAAAGGTATCCATATATTTCGGAGAAGGAATATATGAATTATTTGGTAGTAGTATTATAAGTTCCATAAAATCAGCAGGCATTGAAGTAGAATTTATGGGAACGGTTAATAATATAGATTTTGAAGATATTGGAGTAAAGGCTTTTGAAATTCCTAACGATGTAGAAGCTTTAATTGGTATTGGTGGAGGAAAGGCAATAGACGCTGTAAAATATATGGGCTTTCTAAGAAAACTGCCATTTATAAGTATACCAACTTCAACATCAAATGATGGGTTTTCAAGTTCAGGAGCTTCACTAATGTTAAAAGGGAAGAGAATGTCATTTCCAGCTAAAACTCCTTATGGAATAGTAGTGGATATAGATGTGATTAAAGGTGCTCCTGAAAAATTTATATATTCAGGTATAGGAGATCTTTTATCTAATATAACTGCATTATATGATTGGAAGTTTGAAGAAGAAAATAAAAAAGCTTTTGTAGATGATTTTGCGGTAATGATATCTAAAAAAGCAGTAAATAGTTTTGTAAGAACTGACTTTAAGACTATAAAAGATGATTTGTTTTTAAAGGAATTAATTGATTCACTAATTATGAATGGAATATCCATGGAGATAGCAGGAAATAGCAGTCCTGCTAGTGGTGCAGAGCATCTTATATCCCATGCCTTAGATAAATTTATTGAAGTGCCTGAGCTTCATGGTATTCAAGTAGGAATTGCAACATATATAATGGCAAAGGTGCAAAACCATAGGGTTGAAAGAATTACAAAAATATTAAGTGAAACAGGTTTCTTTAATTATGTAAAAATATTAAAAATGAAAAAAGAAGATTTTAAAAAGGCAGTAGAAATTGCACCATCAATAAAACCTAACAGATATACCTATATTCATGTGGAAAAAAATAAAGAGATTGCTAAAAAAATTATTGATGCGGATGAAACACTAAGTAAAATACTATATTAAATTTAAACCCAAAATATCTTACAGAAACACTATAGATTATTTTAGATTTAAAACATAAGCTTAAAGTTAAAGTGAGAACGTATATAGATTTGTTTAAATCAAATCTATATACGTTCTTTTTATGGATATATTTGGTATGATACTTATTTATAGTTATGCATACATTCCATAGTAGTACCAGTGCTTATAGTACCACCTGTTACAACATGGTAGCTTGATGGAAATTCAAGTATAGCACTCTTGTTATCTCCACTAATTGTAATATTAGTATCTGAAGGCAATGACTTTCTATCGCCTTTTCCATTTATAAACTGATAGTTGTCTTTATTTGTAAGTGTTGCTGAATCCATAGGCTCACTGAAGTAAATAACTACTTTATCTTTGTTCTCAGTTCCTCTCATATTAGCATAGATACCTGTACCTTTAGGAGCTATATAGTATCATCATCATTTATAGCAAAAGTATAATCGTCCATTATATTTGGTGTGGATGCTGTATCTCTGATATTCTTTATATTTAATGTGTACTTGTTGCCGGCTAATCTCCAATCTTCATTTTTGTTATTTGGATTGTGTTTTTGCACTTTTATATTGTAAGTATCAGTGTTTTGTGTATCTGATTCACTTACAGTATTATATATGCCTTTAATGTGGTTAGATATATCTTTATCATTGCTATCTAATAATTGATAGTTTGATGGATCGTGAGCATATTTAAAATCAACTTCTTTGTTGAATTTTACATGAATAGTTTCGCTGTCAATTAGAGAAATGCTTATGACTATAGGTTTATTCAATAAATCTGTTTTATTAACAGTGAAATCTGAATTTTTAATATTGGATGTTGATACTTTACAATTACTATCATTTGCTAAAGATACTGCTGTAGTTTTAGCAAATGCTGTGGAATTTACAGCAGCTACCAGTAAACCTGTTATTGCTGCTGTTGATAGTACAGTGAAAATTTTTTTGCTTTTAATCATTGTTTAATTCCCCCGTTTTTAGTTATTATTTTAAGCTAAATAGTACATTTGAAATATGTATTATTTTTACTTAATTTACATATAAATAAAACATAGAAAAATATTTATATATTTAACAACAATTATACCACTGCATATTAAACTGTAAACCCAAAAAAATATTTTGGACAGTATTATTCATGCAGTTGAGGTTTATTTTATATAAAATTGATATCAAAACAAGTTAAGGTGGTATTAATGAAAATTAAAGTAAAGAATGAGAAAACGTTATTTTCATATAAATCATGTGAGTTGAAGTGAAGTGCGTTTTATGGCTATGTATAACATATTACTAGAGCATTAAAATAATTAAAAGTAAGGATGGATTTTTGAAGAGAAAAAAATATTGACAAGCTTTAGTGAAAATGTTACCATAAGCTTAAGCAAAATTTAGTAAGGATTGTTACTGGTTATGCAGGCAAAACCTAAATTAAAGTAAGCAGTTATGTGTTTATTTTGATTTGGGTTTTTATTATTTTAATGGTGGAGTGATACATATGGTAATAAAAAAGATATTAAATAATAATGTAGTTACTATTATAGATGAAGCCACTGGTTTAGAAAAAGTTATTATGGGCAGAGGAATTGCTTTTAAAAAAAATGCTGGCGAGTATTTAGATGAATCAAAGGTTGAAAAAGTATTTTCAATTGAAAACGAAAATGAAAATGTAAAATTTCAGAAGCTTATAAATGAAATACCGTTAGAATATATAAAAGTATCTGAAAAAATAATAAGTTATGCAAAAGAAGCTTTAGATACTAAATTAGATGATCACATATATGTAGCTTTAACAGATCATTTAGCTTTTGCTATAAAAAGATCTATTTCAGGTATACATATAGAAAATCATTTGCTTTGGGAAATTCAAAGAATACACAAAAAAGAGTATGAGGTGGGTCTTTGGGCCTTAAAATTTATAAGTAATGAGCTGAGAATTGAAATGAAGGAAGACGAAGCTGGATTTATAGCCTTACACTTAATTAATGCAGTTATAGGTGAAAATATGACAAACACTATGAATATAACTTCCATAGTTCAAGATATATTAAGTATAATTAAGTACTATTTTACTATAGAATTCATGGAAAATGATATATCCTATGATAGATTAGTAACTCATTTAAAATATTTTTCCCAAAGAGTTATGTGTAAAAAACACTTAGTGGAAGAAGAAGTTTCATTCTTAGAATTAATAAAGGAAAATTACAAGGATGTGTATAAGTGTGCTTTAAAAATTAAAGCTTATATCGAAAAAAATTATAGTTATACAGTAAGTGGTGGTGAAATAGTTTATCTAAGCCTTCATTTACAAAGAGTAGTATCTTCTATGAAAAAATAAACAAATTAGGATTGTTACTGTTATCAGGCAAAACCTAAATTGAATTAATATATATTTAAATTTAAGTATTTTTAAGTTTAAATGTATATCTATCAATTTAGGTTTTTTTTATATTAAAAAAATACAGTATTAAATTTAAAAAGGCGCCTAAATTTAATATTATTTAGGCATATGAAAGAAAATAACAAATCAAAGATAATAGCATACTGATTAGTTGTTTTTTAAAAATATGTTTTATTATGAAGGAGGATTAATATGGATTATAATAAGTCAGCAAAACAAATTTTACAATTAGTAGGTGGAGAAAAAAATATTGAAAGTGCAGCTCATTGTGCTACAAGACTGCGATTGGTTTTAAAAGATAATAAAAAAGTTAATAAAAAGCAATTAGAAGCTATGGATGAAGTTAAGGGTGTATTTGAAAGCGCAGGTCAATTTCAAATCATTATAGGTCAAGGAGCTGTAAACAAAATTTATGAAGCTTTAATACAAGATACAAGTATTTCTAAAACAAGTGTAGGCGAAGCAAAAAAAGCAGCTATGAAGAATATGAATCCACTACAGAGATTTGCTAGAGTTCTATCTAATATATTTGTCCCTATTATACCTGCTATAGTAGCTAGTGGACTTCTAATGGGTGTCCTAGGAATGTGTAGTACTTTTGGTTGGATAAATCCAAAGAGTGGTATGTTTATACTTCTTGATATGTTTTCTAATGCAGCTTTTGTATTTTTACCAGTATTAATAGCCTTTAGTGCAGCTAAAGAGTTTAATACAAACCCATTTTTAGCAGCAGCTTTAGGTGGAATTATGATTCATCCTGCATTACAAAATGCATGGACATTAGGAGAAGGCATAAAAAATACTATAACTGTTTTAGGATTACATGTAAGTATGGTTGGATATCAAGGAACAGTGTTACCTATACTTATTGCAGTTTGGGTAATGAGTTATATAGAAAAAGCACTTAGAAAAATAGTTCCGAATGTGTTAGATATACTTGTAACTCCATTTTTAACTTTGATGATTACTGCATTTTTTTCATTATTTGTAATAGGACCTATAGGTAGATTTATTGGTGATGGAATATCCTTTGGTCTTCAAGCACTATACAATGGGGCAGGGATTTTTGCAGGTATAATATTAGGAGGATTTTATTCTACTATAGTAATAACTGGCGTACACCATAGTTTTCACGCCGTGGAAGCTGGACTTTTAGCTAATCCTCAAATTGGCAAAAATTTTTTACTTCCAATATGGTCTATGGCAAATGTGGCACAAGGTGGTGCAGCTTTAGCAGTGTATTTTAAAACAAAAAATAAAAAAATAAAATCTATTGCTATTCCAGCATCAGTGTCTTGTTTACTTGGAATTACAGAACCAGCTATTTTTGGAGTGAATTTAAGGTTTGTGAAACCATTTATTGCAGCTGCCATAGGGGGAGCGTTAGGTGGAGCATATATTGTGTTTGCTAAGGTAAGTATGACAGCAGTCGGAGTTACAGGTATTCCAGGTACTGCTATTGTAAAGCAAGGCTTCATAGTTAACTATTTAATAGGATTAGTTTTAGCTTTTGCTGGAGCTTTTATTATAACAATAGTACTTGGATTCAAAGATGAAACTGAAGAAATTTTAGAAAATGAGCATATAAAAAACATTAATAAAGTAGATACTCAGAAAATAGAAAATTCGGAAGAAGTTAGTGTGACTACAGATGCAAGTGAAAAGTTAATAGCTCCAATGAGGGGAAAATCAATACCTTTAACAGAAGTACCAGATAAAACTTTTGCAGCAAAATTATTAGGTGAAGGTATGGCCATAGATCCCGAAGATGGGTTAGTTATATCACCTACGGATGGCAAAATAGTACATTTGTTTGAAACAAAACATGCAGTAGCGATAGAAACTAAGTCTGGTATTGAGTTATTAATTCATGTAGGAATAGATACAGTAAAAATGAATGGGGAAGGCTTTAAAGCTTTTGTAAAAAGCGGTGATTATGTTAAAGCTGGAGATAAATTATTAGAAGTAGATTTAAATTTAGTAAAAGAAAAAGCTAAATCTCCTATAACTTCTGTAGTTGTGACAAATTCAGAAAAATTTCAATTTGTAAGAGGTATAAAAGAAGGAAAAATAGAGTTAAATGAGGAATTTATAGTAGTAGGATATAATAAATAATTAAGCATTATGTGACGCAAGTGGCAATGAAAATGGGGTTCGGTGGCAGTTTGAATTTTAACTTCTACTTCGTGATATATGGTAATGTTTCATCACGGTTAAATGTTTTAATTAGTCTAAGCTCAAAGTTCAGGAAAACCTAAGAACTTTGCCAAACTCGCTTCACTCAAACAGGGCTAAAGTTCTAAGGTTTTCCTGAACTTTTCACTAAGTCTAATAAAAAATATTTAACTAATGTGATGAAACATTACCATATATCCCTACGTATAAGCTAAAATCCAAACTAGTAACCATAAATCGACTAATCTATAGTTGAAAACTTTTGTGTATATGCTTTTTTTAGATTAATCTGATGGCTACCTACTTGAAACACTCCCGCTAAGTAAGATTCATTAATATATTTTTCTTATTAAAAAAGCTGATAAGCCTTAATACCGTCAGGTTGAAATTTATTTGATAATCCACTTGTTTATAATATTTCTATTTTTGTGGTACTACTTAAAAAACATAAAATCATATAATATTACTTATATAAGATGAAACAAGCAAAATTCAGGAGGAATAAGTATGTATGATTATGTTATAAAGGAAAGTAATAAAGAAGAAGTAGAATTAATTATTGACGGAATAGTTAACTATAATTTATCTAAAGTTCCGCTTATACAAGAATCTCCTTTTATTTGGATAAATAGAGTTATCAAAGACAAAAATGGAGAGGTTATTGCAGGAGTAAATAGCAAAATGTACTGTTGGAATTGCTTGTATATAGATGTTTTGTGGGTTAAAGAAGATCATAGAAAAGATGGACTTGGTTCAAAACTTCTAAAGGAAGTGGAAAAAATTTCGCGAAAGAAAGGATGTTATCTAATTCATTTAGATACATTTGATTTTCAAGCAAAGGATTTTTATATGAAGCATGGATATGTAATTTTTGGAACATTAGATCAGTGTCCTAAGGGACATAAAAGATATTTTATGGAAAAAAGGATATAGTTCATACTATAGAAAAAAGAATATAAAAGGAAGGAAGTGAATTTTAGTGAGAGTTTGATATTTGCTATATAATATCTCACTAAAGATAAAATATGAATAATAGTATATTATGTGTAGGCGAATTACTCATTGATTTCATTTGTTCAGATGTGAATTCTAGTTTGTCAAAAGGAAGTAATTTTATTAAAAAAGCAGGTGGAGCACCTGCTAATGTTACAGCTGCTATATCCAAATTAGGAGGAAAAGCTTTATTTGCAGGTAAAGTTGGAAGTGATGCTTTTGGAGTGTTTTTAAAGGATACTTTAGATCAGGTGGCGGTTGATACTTCTATGTTGATTATGGATGGTAGCTCAAATACCACTTTAGCTTTTGTGTCTTTAAAATCTGATGGTGAAAGAGATTTTATATTTAACAGAGGAGCAGACGAGCTGTTAAAATATGAAGAATTGGAAGAAGAAAAAATAAAAGCTTCTAAAATAATACATTTTGGTTCTGCTACAGCACTTCTTGGAGGAGAGTCAAAGGAAACTTATTTGAAGATCATGGAAGTAGCAAAAGAACAAAATATTTTTATAGCTTTTGACCCTAACTATAGGGTAGATCTTTGGAAAGGCAGGACTAAAGACTTCATAGATATATCTAAATTTTGTATGAAATATGCTGACTTTGTAAAAGTAAGTGACGAAGAAATAAAAATTATATCAGGGCAGGAAGACTTAAATAAAGCACTACAAGTGTTTCATAAATTAGGGGCAAAAATTGTAGCTGTAACTTTAGGTAAGGAAGGTACTTTAATATCTAATGGAAAACAGTATGTTACAGTGGGAAGTATAGAAATAAAGTCCATAGATTCCACAGGGGCAGGGGATGCTTTCGTTGGAGCATTTTTATATAAGATAGCTGAATTTGAAAATCCTAAAATTTTAATAGAAAAATTTGATGAAATAAAAGAAACAGTTGCTTTTGCAAATAAGGTAGGAGCTATTGTATGTACAAAATTAGGTGCTATAGCAGCATTACCTACATTAGAAGAGGTAGAGCAGTATAGATAATGCTGCTCTCTTATGGTGATTTGAAATGAATAAAAATGAGGAATTATTAAAAAAAGCTTATAAAAATATAGGAGAAATGAAGCTTATTGTAGATGCTGATTATTACAGATTAAAATATCATATAATGCCTCCAGTGGGGCTTTTAAATGATCCAAATGGTTTTATACATATAAATGGAGAATATCATCTGTTTTATCAATTTAATCCCTTTGATACAAAACATGCTTCAAAGCATTGGGCTCATGTTAAGAGTAAAGATTTAATTAATTGGGAAGATATGAATATAGCGTTAACTCCAAGTAATTGGTATGAAAGTCACGGTTGTTATTCAGGAAGTGCTGTAGATTGCGAAGGTATATTAACTATTATTTATACTGGAAATGTTAAAGACAAGTTAGGCAATAGAGAAACCTATCAGTGCTTAGCTTATAGTAAAGATGGTATAAATTTTGAAAAATATGAAAATAACCCTGTAATTAATAATCAGCCAGAAGGATATACTAGACATTTTAGAGACCCTAAGGTTTGGAAAAATGGAGACTTTTGGTATGCTGTAATAGGTGCTCAAACGATAAAAAAGGAAGGAAGAGTTTTACTATTTAAATCAGAAAATTTAAAGAAGTGGGAAATAGTAGGGGAAGTTACTGGTTCAAATATGAACGGCTTAGGTTATTTTGGGTACATGTGGGAATGTCCTGATTTATTTAATTTAAATTATAAGGATGTATTAATAACATGTCCTCAAGGATTAGAAGCTAAAGGAGATTTATATAACAACATATATGAATCAGGATATTTTGTAGGAAAATTAAATTATGATACGGGCAAAATGGAACATGGGAAGTTTACAGAATTAGATAGAGGATTTGAATTTTATGCTCCACAGACAACTGTGGACGATAAAGGTAGAAGAATTTTAATAGGTTGGATGGGGCTTCCAGAAAGAGATGAACATCCAACAGTAGAACATGGATGGATTCATACCATGACTATACCAAGAGTTTTGGAACTTAAAAATGAAAAATTATATCAAAAGCCTGTAGAAGAGATGAAATTGCTTCGAAAAGATAATACATTTTATTATGATGTAGTAGTAAATAATGAAGAATTGGAACTTGAAAATATTAGTGGAGATGTTTTAGAACTTTACGTAGAATTTGAATTGAATGAAATAAATGAAGCATCTGAATTAGGTTTGAAAATGAGATGTTCAAAGGATAATAAAGAGTATACATTATTATCCTACAATTTATATAATTATAAATGTGAATTAGATAGAAACAGAAGTGGAAAAGGTTATGGAGGCATAAGAAAATGTGATTTGGATTTTGTAGGAAATTTAAGATTGCATATTTTCATTGATACATCTTCTGTAGAGATATTTATAAATGAAGGAGAAGAAGTTTTTACAAGTAGGATTTATCCAAAAAAGGACAGTAAAGGTATAAATTTTTTTGCTAAAGGTGGCAGTGTAAAAATAAATAAAATATTAAAATGGAATATTTAATTTAGAAATTGCGCATATGGGAAGACAAGTATAATCAGAAAAGATTGTATATAAAGCTTTAGAAAGTCAAGAAATAAAAAAATGCTTGCAAAAAAAATCAATACCCATAAGAATAGTCCCACTGTTTATTCTTACGGGTATATGATCCTTTACCTTTTTTAGTTTTGTGAATACCTGTGCCTCTAGAAATTTCATTGGTATTAAATTTTCTAGAATTTAAAGCTAAGTCGTTAATATTAATAGTGAAATTTAAATTCTGAGCCAGATCCTTTTTTGACTTTTTCATTTAAATCATCCCTTCTTAAATTATTAGATTTTAGTCTAAATATGTTAAGCATTCTTCAATAACGTCCATAGGAATTTCAAATTGTATTTCCATATTAGTTTTACACCTCCTTTAAAATAAATATAATTTTATTTTTTAATAATAAGTATCCAAAAGTAATTTTTATTATTTATTTCAACTTATTAAGTTATTATACCATCCAAATAAATATAATGCAAGCTTTTTGAAAAAATAATTCAATTTAGAAGTTTTTAGAGAAATAAAAATCAAACATACTATGGATATTTTTCAGTATGTAAGGAATTAATATATTAATGGATTCTGTGAATATAAATATAATGAACTGCAATTCGTAATATGCACTTTATGCATTAAACATTAATAAGTTTTCACATAAATATTATAGCTAAAATTCCTCCGAAGCTGCATTGTTACATTTAAGAAGTTTTTATATTAGTTCAAATTATGAATTGGAGAAAATGAAAACATCATAGTATACTTAAGGTTTTCTTCTGAAGCTTAAGTTTATTTATAGAGTAAATTTATTTAGGGTGCTATAATAAAGTAAAATATGGGAAAAATAATTATAATTATTTTTATTAATTTTAGGCATATGAAAGAAAATAACAAGTCAAAGATGCTAGCCTATTTTGAGTCATGCAATGAAGCAGGTTACCCTTGATAGTTGTTTCTATCAAAGGGTTCTACTTGCGCAGTATGAGGTAAAATAGGATATCTTAATTTAGTTGTTTTCTAGAATATGCCTTATAGAAAGTAGGAGGTTCATATGTTATTAAAAAAAAGAGATGAAATATTGGAGAAAGATAAGTGGAAAGTAGAAAAAATATATAAAGATATAAAAAATTGGGAAAATGATTTCGAAGAATTGAAAGCCATGGCACCAAAAGTTTCAGAATATGAAGGCAAGCTAAAGGAAGGAGAAAAACTTTTACAGTATTTCAAGTTGGATGAAAAAATTTCAAGGTTAGAAGGAAAGCTAGCAGTTTTTGCTCATATGAAAAATGATGAAGATACTACCAATGCTACTTTTCAAGTTTTAAAGGGTAAAATAGATGCTTATGATGCTGAAATAAAAACTATGAAATCATTCTTTATTCCAGAAATATTAAATTTATCACAAGATATTATAAATAAAGCATTAGAAGATATTCCAGAATTAAATATGTATAAGTTTTTATTAGAAAAAATTTTAAAAAAGAAACCTCATATTTTAATTAGAAAGCAGGAAGAAGTAATAGCTTCAGTATCAGATTGTTTAGAGGCACCAGAAAAAATTTATAGTATGTTATCTAATGCAGACATGACATTTCCTATAATAAAAGATGAAAATGGAAATATGGTAGAACTTACAGAATCAAACTATTCAAGTTTTATACAATGTAAAGATAGAGAAGTTAGAAAAGAAGCTTTTAAAGCTTTATTTAACACTTACAAAAAATATGAAAATACTACAGCTGCAGCACTTACATCAAGTATAAAAAATTTCGCTTTTATATCAAAGATTAGAAATTATAGTAGTACAATGGAATGTTCATTAAAACCAAATAACATTCCTCTTGAGGTTTATAGTAATACTGTTGATATTGTAAATAAAAATTTAAAATCACTTCATAGATACGTTAAAATTAAAAAGAAGCTTTTAAAACTTAATGAAATTCACATGTATGATTTATATGTGACTATAATAGACAGTCCTGAGGAATATATAGAATATGACAGAGCAGTAAAAATGGTAAAGGAAGGTTTAAAACCTTTAGGAGAGGAATATTTAAATATATTTGATAAAGGAATAAAGGATGGATGGGTAGATGTGTATCCTAATAAGGGAAAAAGAGGAGGAGCTTATTCTACAGGAGATTATGATACTATGCCCTATGTGCTTTTAAACTATGATTATAAGCTTACAGATGTTTCTACTTTAGCACATGAAATGGGTCATTCTATACATTCTTATTACTCAAGAAAAAATCAACCGTATATATATTCTAATTATTCTCTGTTTTGTGCAGAAGTAGCTTCAACTACTAATGAGAGCTTACTAATAAATTATTTAATTAATAATGAAAAGGATAAGAGAAAAAAGTTTTATCTTATAAATAAAGAATTGGAGCAAATTAGAACTACTGTATTTAGGCAAGTCATGTTTGCTGAATTTGAAAAATTAACCCATGAAAGTATAGAAAATGGAACACCTCTTACAGCGAAAGATTTATGCAAAATTTGGATAAAATTAAATGAAAAATATTTTGGAGAAGATATGGTGGTAGACAAGGAAATAGAGATGGAATGGTCAAGAATACCTCATTTTTACTCTGATTTTTATGTATATCAATATGCTACAGGTTATGCAGCAGCACATTCATTTGCCAAAGAAATATTAAAAAATGGAGAAAAAGCAGTAGAATTATACAAGGACTTTTTAAAAAGTGGATCTAGCGATTATCCAATTAATGTATTAAAAAAAGCAGGAGTAGATATGACTTCAGCAAAGCCTTTAGAAGATACAATAAAGCGATTTGACGAATTATTAGATAAATTAGAAGGATTAATTTAAGCATTGATGCATTGAAATATAAAAAATAGGTAAAATAAATATACACTACTTAAAATTATAGTTAAGGGGGTATATTGTTTATGAAAGCTAATGTTGATAAAGATACTTGTATAGGTTGTGGGATTTGTCCATCAGTATGTCCAGAAGTATTCCAAATGGATGATGACGGTAAAGCAAAAGCTATAGAAGATCCTGTGCCAACTACATCAGAAGACAGCGCAAAAGAAGCAGAAGATCAATGTCCTGTAAATGCAATTTCAATAGAATAAGGCATATAAAAAACAACAGGTCGAAGACACTTAGTAGGAAAAGTAAATATTTGATTAAGGTTAAAATATAAAAATCTATCTATGTTAAATAAAATTTATAACTAGATAGATTTTTATATTTTTATAATAAAATTCAAAAATAAAAAGCAAAAAAGCGTGAAAAATTTTTATATTTGTGATATAATGTTGATAACTGATCTATATTTTAGAAATATGAGTATACTAAAATACTTGAAATTAGAGAGTGAAATAAAAAATAATTATGATAATTACAAAGGAGAGATATTAGTGAATAAAACAGCAAAGTTTATTACAGAAACCCTAGTCGCAGTACTCTTACTGGGAAGTTCGGTTTTTGCAAAACCAGCAACTAATGAGCCCTCACAAGACGGAAATTACAATGTCAATATAGAGAAATTAGATAATGACATAGAGAACACTTTAAGAAAATTAGACGACAGTAAAAATGAAATATCTAAAACTGGAAATGACATAAAATCATTGGAACAACAGATAAAAAATAATGATACTGACATAAGTGCACATAAAGACATACTTAAAAAAAGAGTACGAGCAGCTTACATAAATGGATCTGATGGTTATATTAAAATGATACTGGATTCAAAAGATTTTGCAGATTTCCTATCTAGAGCAGATGCTATAAGAACAATTGTAGCTTTTGACAACAAAACAATTGCAGCTTTAAATGATAAAAAACAGAAAATGGATGTAGAAAAAAAGGGATTAAGTGAAAAAAATGCTAAATTATTAGTTTTAAAATCAGATAATGAAAAAAAGCTTGCCAAGCTTAATTCAGATAAAGAAGCTGCAAAAAAGTTAGCAGCTCAAGCTAAAGAGACAGAAAAGGTATATGCTTCAGCTTCAGCAACGTCAACTAAAGCAACTTTATCAAGAGGAGCTATGCCTATTGCAGGTAGTAATGCAGTGGTTAACTATGCTTATGGCTTTTTAGGAACACCTTATGTTTGGGGAGGAACTTCTCCTTCAGGTTTTGATTGCTCAGGTTTTACCCAATATGTATACTCACACTTTGGTGTTGGAATCGGAAGAACTACCTATGAACAAATAAATGATGGGACAACAGTATCAAGAGATCAGCTTCAACCAGGAGATCTTGTTTTATTTGGAACTTCAAGTAATCCTCATCATGTAGGTATATATGTAGGGGGTGGAATGTATATTCATGCGCCTCAAACTGGGGATGTAGTTAAAGTTTCACCTCTTACTAGAAGTGATTATCTAACTGCTAAGAGAGTTAATTAATTTGAATTTTAATAATAAGTGGACAAATTAAGAAAAATGTTAAAATATGAAATTTATGTATGATTTTTAAAACAAAGGTTATAATGTTTATCACAGGGATACCATCAGTAACATCACAATCACATACAGTGAAAGCTACATAACGGCTGATATGATACTGGTAAGTTATTCTAATGCTTATTTGTAGAGAAACATTTCTCATAAGTAAACTCTGCCTGAGTTTAAGAATTACTTGATTAAGTATAGCAAATCACTATGAATATTATGAAAATTCATAGTGATTTTTTTAAATTATGAAATTGAAAGTTTAAATTTCTTATTGAAATTTATTTTGAGATAACTTCCTAAATTTTGATTATAAAATTATAGAGAGGCTAATTATGGAAGCATATATAATATTGATATTTTTACACTTTATTGGAGATGTATTATTTCAAAGAAATATCCTAATAAAAAAGTTACTTAAAGGACAACAATTATCACAATTAAAAAGAAAAAAGATAAGATACTTAGTATTACATGCTGCACTGTATACTATACCAGTATCCATGGGAACTATGTATTTAAATTTTTTCGGTATAAGAATCCTTTTTATAATTTTTACAAGTCATTATATTATTGATTATATAAAATGTTACAAGATTAAGTATAAAAGTATGACTAAAAAATTCTTTGTTATTAATTTAATTGATCAATTATTACATATTACTGTTTTATTTGTTATAGTAAGATTAAAGAATATGCTTTAAAGAATATTTTATTGTGGAGTAATTCTTATTAATTTATACAAGTGTTCATGAAATAAAATAATTTAATTAGTCATTTTTATCTGATGCTGGCTTTTAGCTGATATCAGATTTTTTCGCTTAATTTTAAAATTATGTTTAAATTAATAGAAAATATTGTTATTATTATAGTATAAGCCATATAAAAAATAGATTGGCTAACTTTTTAGTTATTTTTTCGATATGATTAAGGCTAAATATTTGATTGGAGATGTATTTGATGAAGAAACCGGGCAGAAATGATTTATGTTGGTGTGGTAGTGGTAAAAAATATAAGAAATGTCACATGGAAAAGGATGGAAATTTATATAAATATGAAAGGGAAGGCTTTACAATTCCTTCTTTTGATTTAATAAAAACTCCGGAGCAAATTGAAGGTATAAGAAAAAGTGGAAAAGTTACTAATGAAATACTAGATATTGTAGCAGACAGGATTAAAGAAGGAGTAACCACTAATGAGATAGATAATTGGGTTAGCGAGCATACTGCTAAAAGAGGTGCAATTGCTGCTCCGCTAAATTATTATGAATTTCCTAAAAGTGTTTGTACTTCTATAAACAATGTTATATGTCATGGTATACCAGACAACACAGTTTTAAAGAATGGAGATATAATCAATATAGATGTAAGTACCATATTGGATGGCTATTATTCTGATGCTAGTAGAATGTTTGTAATAGGTGAAGCTAGCCAAAATGCAGTTAAGCTGGTGGAAGAAACAAAAAAGGCTATGTATATAGGCATTAATGAAGTAAAACCATATGGCAGTCTTAATGCAGTAGGAATAGCTATAGAAGATTATTGTACAAAGTTAGGATATTCTGTAGTAAGAGATTTAGGAGGGCATGGTGTAGGCTTAAAATTCCATGAAGAGCCTCATGTAGATCACTTTGCTAGAAGCGGTAAAGGAGTGCTTTTATTACCAGGTATGGTATTTACTATTGAACCTATGATAAATGAAGGAAGTTATAAATGTGTTACTCTTGAGGATGATTGGACAGTAGTTACTAAAGATGGATCTTTATCAGCTCAATGGGAGCATACTATATTGGTTACAGAAAGCGGAGTAGAAATACTAGTGTAATTTTTAAGACTTAGTTAATTTTAAGTGGAGTCTGTAGTTCTGCAATTTAAGCACAATGCGACGCAACTAGATATTAAAGTGTAGTGGCAGTTTGAATTTTAAATTTTACTACGTGATATATGATAAGTGTTTTATCACGGCTAAATGTTTTTAATTATTCTAAGTTCAAATTTTAGGAAAACCTAAGAACTTTGCCAAACTCGGTTCCCTCAAACAGGGCTAAAGTTCTAAGGTTTTCCTAAAATTTTCACTAAGAATAATAAAAAAACAATTTAGCTAATGTGATGAAACACTTATCATATATCCCTACGTAAAATCTAAAATTCAAACTAGTAACCATAAAGCGATTAATCTATATTTGAAAACTTTTGTGCATATGCTTTTTTAGATTAATCAGCTAACTACTTGTAACACTCCCACTAGGTAAGATTCATAGATATATTTTTCTTATTCAAAAGGCTGATAAGCCTTAATACCGTCAGGTTGAAATTTATTTGATATTCTAAACAGTTTTAAATATTTTTATATCAAAAAATCAAAGGTGATTAGCCTGTTACCTTTTGTCTAAAACTATAGAGGGTAAAAACTTGGATATCACTATTGAAAAATCTTCTAGTGTATAAGAATCACTTGATGTTAGTACCTGTATGTTCATTGACATTAATTGAGGACACTTTACTTATACGATTTAAATCTAGTACTTGATGATTCTTACAAGAATTCTTGGTAATCACATTGACTATACGATTACCAGGCTAACACGTTATACATTTTATTATCGTGTGAAATTCAACAGGATAATCGCCTTGATATTTTTATTCCATAACCACCCATTGATAGATAACAATTTTCCCTAAAGAATAACGCCTTCTAAGTGCTGAAGACACTAAGAAGCTTGTTAATAATCACCAGATATCGTTTGAAACTCAAACTGCTACTAAAGGCTCTGTTTATATCAAAATTTTTGAAAATAATTAAATACATACAGAACCAAACCTATCGGTATCAAGGATTATCAGCCTTTTTATAAAGAATATATACTTATTTGTAAAAAGCAAATTTAAATTGTAAGCGAGCACATTTACGGTAACTAGTTTTTATTTTAACTTATACGTAATGGTATATTATAAGGAATTTGTCACATCAATTAAATTGTTTTTTTATTAGTCTTAGTTCGAATTTTCTGAAAGCCTTAGAACTTTAGCCCTGCTTGAGCTAAAGCGAGTTTGGCAAAGTTCTTAGGCTTTCAGAAAATTTGAGCTTTAGACTAATTAAAAATATTTAATAGTGCGAATTCCTTATAATATACCATGGAGTATAAGTTAAAATAAAAACAACACCATAATGTAGCCTACATACAACTGAACTTTGAATTAACTACTTGCGTCGCATTATTTTTAAATTAAGAAAAAATCGCTGAGTTGATTTTATGGCTTTTGTTTTATTCATATGAAATTGTTAGTATGTACTAATGTCTTAATTTAATATACTTACAAAGAATGAGGAAAAAAATTCCTTGACATATATATAGTTTACATATTAACCTGTACATATGTAAAATACAAATTTATTGATTTAAGGAGGTCAGGTATGGGTTTAATGGGTCTTTCAGAAATAATGGATAAATCTATTGAGATTCTGAGAAAATATATAAAAACTATACTTTTATTTACATTGGGATATGGTGTGATTTGCGGCATTGCTGCTGTTATTTTAATTATTATTATAGCTATTTTTGGAGCGGTGACATATAAGGTTTTATCAGAAAATGTTGTACTGCCTAGTATAATTTTTGGCTTATTAGGCAGTTTTCTTTTTGCCTTTTTCTTAACTTATAATACAGGATTGATTAAGATTGCAAGTCAAGATTTTTTAGATGAAAAGATTTATGCAGATGATGCTATAGGAATTTCCTTTAAAAGCATTTTAAAAGTTTTTGGTATTGTACTTATATCTATAATTTTATTTATACCGATTATATGTATTTTTGCGGCAATATCCTATTTACTTTTTAAAATACTAAAATATCCTATTAGTTATGTATCAATTGCATATGGTATTAGCGGAATAAAAAATGTAACAGCAATAATTATTGTAATAGGGCTGATGCTAGCAGCCATCGTAACTGTTTTGTCATATATAACTTTTCTTTCATTTTCACTAAATGCTGCTGTTATAGAAAAAAAGCATGCTTTTTCAGCTATGAAGCGCAGCTATGAGTTGGTTAAAAATGATTTTTGGAAAATATTTGGATCTATAATATTGTTTAGTGCAACAATTTTGGCAATGAAAATTTCTTTGAATAGCTTTATAGCTATAATTTTAAGTATAGTATACTTAATTGTTAAGTTTTTAAATATAGCAATTAATTACACTGATTTTATGACTATAGGTTATACATATGCTCAATGGCCTCTAAACTTGCTGTTGTGGTTGGTCATTTCTCCAGTAAGCACTATAATGATTTGCAATATGTATTTTAATCAAAGATATAAAAAGGAAGGTTATGACATATTTTTAAATCTAAAGAGAATACAAAAAAACCATGAAAGGGAGCAATAAACTTATGTTGCTTAGTATAATAAATCCATCTAAATCTGAATTTGACAAAACAATATACAATATACTTAAGAATCCTGAGTATAGTCATTTGAATAGTAAGCTAGAAAATTTTATAGAAATGATTAAAAAATCCCTAGCAGATAAAATTTCAAAAATGTTTCAAAATGTGTTTTCAAATGCGGAATCTGTACATTCAATATCAAGTAAGCTTGCTACAGTGTTTATTATTATTGGATTATTAGCTATTTTGGCAATAATAGTAATAGTGATTATAAAAATAGTAAAAACATCTAAAAAAGATACAAGATTCAAGGAAATTTTGGGAGAAAGAATTGATGATAAAACTACTCCCAGTAGTTTGAGACGAAAAGCAGGTAATTTTGAAAAACAAGGAGATTTTAGGGAAGCTATTAGATATGATTTTATTGCACTTTTGCTTTTAATGCATGAAAAAAATCTCATTTACCTTGATGAAACAAAAACTAATGAAGAAATTAATAATTACTTAAAGAAAAATCGTTTTTCTATGATTTCAACTTTTCAATATTTAATAAACATTTTTAATTCTTCTTGGTATGGTCATAAACTATGTGAAAGAGATGCATACAAAAGATGGAGTGATAGTGTGAATGAGCTGTGGAGTGGAGTGATAATTTATGAAAATGAAAAGAAATAAAGATTTAATATTATTTGTTATACTTATTCCTCTTTTCCTTTGCGGTGCATTCTATGCTTCAAGTAGAATGAATAATCAAATGCCTTCTTATTCTGTAGAAAGCAAAGAAGAAACAGGATACAGCGTATTTTATGAGGCTTTAAAGGAATTTAAATGTCCAGTAGAAAGGACACTAAAACCTGTAAAAAATTATGATAATAGTAATATACAGATAGTAGCTCAAGGTGGTAATTTTGATGTGAATGGCTCAGAAATAAAGAAATGGGTAAGTGATGGTGGTACATTAATATATCTTACTAAAGAAGATGGTTTACTTACCGAATACAATAGTAAACCTGAGGCAAATGGTAGTTTTAATATATATAAATATCATAAAGGCAGTATTGTTACTTTGAATGCGGATTATTTGACAAATAAAATTCTTACAAAAGACACAAGTAAAGCCTATGAATTGCTTAAGGAAATAAATAACCACAATTATAAAAAAATATACTTTAATGAATCACATTTGTTTACATCAGTAGATAAGGAATCGTTGTGGGAACATGTGCCTATGGAAATTAAATATATAATTTATCAGTTTATTATAGTCTTAGTTGCATTTCTATACTATAAGGGCAAACGCTTTGGAAAAATCATGCCTTTATATGATGAAGAAGAAAGAAGTGAAAATGAGTACCTATATTCTGCAGCAGCCCTTTATAGGCAGGCTAAGTGCTGGGATATAATGGCTGGAAATTATTATAAAAGCTTTTTAAAACAAATTAATTATTCTAGTGATGATTGGTTAGAGTATTGGAAAGAAGAAAAACTTCCACAGGCAAATAAGGCTAAAAAAGTATACGAGTTTATGAATAATAAAAAATCAAATATAAGTGTAAAGGAATATATTCAAATAGTAAATATACTAGAACAACTAACTAACACTTTAAAGAAAAGGAGAGATTTATATTGGAAAGATCTGAAAAGACCACAGTAAAAAATCTTATGGAAAAAATAAACATAGAATTAAAAAAGGTTATTGTAGAACAAGATGAACTTATAGAACAATCATTAATAAGTTTGATTTCAGGAGGACATGTTCTTCTAGAAGGAGTACCAGGTCTTGCAAAAACTTTAATGGTTAAAACTTTATCAAAAACACTTTCTTTGGATTTTAAAAGAATTCAATTTACACCTGATTTAATGCCAGCAGACGTAACAGGTACAAAAATATTTAATATGGATACTAGGGAATTTGAATTAAAGAAAGGGCCTATTTTTACTAATTTTCTTTTAGCAGATGAAATTAATAGAACGCCACCTAAAACTCAAGCAGGGCTTTTAGAGGCAATGGGAGAAAATACTGTTTCTATAGACGGAGAAATGATTAAACTTCCATCTACTTATATGGTGTTTGCCACTCAAAATCCTCTTGAATACGAAGGAACATATCCACTGCCAGAAGCACTAGTAGATAGATTTCTTATGAAAATAAATATAGGATATCCTTCCTTAGAAGCTGAGAAGGAAATTTTAAAACGTCATAATGAAGGATTTTCAAGTATTGATTTGGACAAATGTAATGTAGAAGCAGTTTGTTCTGCTGAAGATATAATTAAATGTAAGGAAGAAGTGCTTAGTGTTAAAATAGATGATGCACTCATGGAATATATAGTAAATATAAACTCAGAAACTAGAAATAATCCTACTATTGAAATAGGAAGCTCACCAAGAGGTTCGATTTCACTGCTTCAGTGTTCTAAAGCTTGTGCAGCTTATTTTGGACGAGATTATGTAATTCCTGAAGATATAAAGAAGATGGCAATACCAACGCTTAGACACCGTATAGTTTTAAAGCCAGAATTAGAGCTTGAGGGAGTGAAAGGTGAACAGGTACTAAAAGATATACTTTCTAAGGTGAAAGTACCTAGATAGAGAGAAAGGAGATAAAATTGAGTATTACTAGACGATTTATATATCTGTTGTCCTTTGGAATTGTATTAATGGTTTTAGGTGGATTTATTAATAATTCACTTACCATATTTATATTATACAATTTAGCTTGTGCAGGCTTTTTAATAGTAGACTATTTTATATCTACTGAAGAATCATCTATAGACATAAAAAGGTGTAGCGAAGAAAACTTATCTATATATGAAAAGGAAGCTATATGCTTTCAGGTATATAATAAGAATAATTATAAGATTTACATAGAGATTAAGGATGAAATGCCAGATTTTCATTTTCAAACTGAAAATAAGATTATGAGTGGTGTAGTTATGCCGCACGAAAAAAAACTTTTTAAATATTTTGTAATACCAAAGAAGCGTGGAGCTTTTACTTTCCAAAATGTTCATGTAAAGTGTGAAGGAAAGTTAAAGCTTTGTATGAAGATGTTCAAAGTGAATTTGCAAAGGGAATATAAGATATATCCTAATCTAAAGAACCTTCGTAAATACAAATTAAGTATATGTAATAATCGATTATTAAAACAGGGACAAAAAACTTAAAAATCATGGGTAAGGGTACTTCCTTTGAAAGTTTGAGAGAATATGTAACTGGAGATGAATATAGAAAAATTAATTGGAAAGCTACAGCTAGACTTAATAAGCCAATTGTAAATAGATATGAACCGGAAAAAAATCAACATGTTCATATTCTTATAGATACCGGCAGACCAATGAGTTATACCGTTAGAGGATATAGAAAGCTTGATATGGTAGTTAACACAGCAATAGTGCTTTCAGATGTAGTAAGCGAGAATGGAGATCAATCAGCTCTATTACTGTTTAATACTAAGGTGGATAGTGTTATAATGCCTGGCAAAGGTATAGCACATAGAAGTAAAATATTAGAAACTCTTTATCATGTTGATTATACTAATGAAACTTCTAACTATGATGATGCATTTTACTATCTAAAGAAAAAGGAACGTCATAGAAGTATTATGTTTATTTTTACTGACTTTGATACTGTAGAAGAAGCAGAAAATATGATTAAGGTGCTTCCAATTATCTCAAAGAACAATGTGGTGATTATAATGCTTATAAGAAATGAAAGCATAGAAAAAATAAGCGCTCAAGATATTAAGAGTCAGGAAGATTTGTTTAATAAAGGTGTTGCCTTAGAGCTTTTAAGTGAAAGGGGTAAAATAATAAGTCTTTTAAATAGAAAGGGTATTTTTTGTGCTGAATGTACAGGGGAAGATCTTGAATATGAAGTAGTTAATAAATATATTCAGGTTAAAAATCAAACATATTTGTAGTTAGTTTTAAAAGTGAGTGGACATTCATTTTTTTTTAGAGGACAGAGGACAATTGTCCTCTAAAAAATGCTTCGCATTATATTTAAACTATGAAAAGTTAGTAGTTGTTTTAAGCTTTTTTAGTATTTGTTTTTAAGTAGGGAGTAGATAAGTACAATATTAAAATTACTGCGGTTATGGCGGCAAATGAAAGTTTCGCTGCTGACGAAATTTTAAGTGGAGTAAAGAAGCCTTCTATAATGCCGGCAATTATAAGCATAAATATTACACCTATAATTAAGGAACATGCTTTTTTTGCACCATCTATTAGTGCAGATTTACGGCTATACTCTCCTGGAAGTAACATACTTTTAGCAATAATTAATCCTGCTGCCCCTGAAATAAATATTGCAGTAAGCTCGATTATTCCATGTGGAAGTATAAGAGACCAGTAGCTTATGGGATTACCATAAAGATAAGTAATGCCAGTAAGGCTTCCAAGTATAACACCATTAAAAAACAGTACATATATTGTTCCAAGGCCTAGTGTTATGCCAAGAACAAAGGCTCTCAAGGAAACAGAGATGTTGTTTGTCATAATAGAACTAGACATTAAAGGATAGTTCCACTCTCCTCCTCCAGATTTTCCACTTTTTACACCCTCTATTAAATTTTGCGGAAGGAATATATTAGAATTATCTGCATTGTATAGCACCATTAGTAGACTTACTATAAAGCCTATAATAAAAAAGCTAAAGGAGCCAATAACAAACCAGCGATATTCTTTTATAAGTCTTGGAAAATCAAGGCATATGTATTTTATAAGACTGCTTGGAGATATTTTTTTTACTGCGTAAACATGAGCATGGCATTTGCTAATTAATGAATTCAAGTAGTCTACTACTCTACTTTCACGGTAATGAGTTCTAGCGTAAGCTAGGTTATGACTACTTTGTCTGAAAACATATAAAAATCTTTGTATTTTTTCAGAAGGTAAAGTTTTAATTCCTTTTTTATTGATTAGTGTAGAAAGTTCCTCAAGTTCTTTCCAGGTATCTGAATGGGTACTAATAAATTTGTCTTCGTTCAATGCTTTCACCTCATGTCTATTTTATCAGATTAGTGTTAAATTGTGTATATATATATGTATTGGAGTGATATTATGAATAAAATTAAAATTACAACCCCTGAAAACATAGAAGTAGAATATACTTTGGCAGATGTAGCTTCACGTACAGGAGCAGCGCTTATTGATACTGCAGCTCAAGGATTAGTTTATATAGTACTTATTGTTATCATAGCGCTTGTAAAATACTTTTTAACTGAATTTTACGATGAATACTATGGTTGGATTATTGGTATATCAATAATTATAAGTATGTTAATAAGTTATGGTTATTTTATTTATATGGAACTTAATATGAACGGACAGACTATAGGAAAAAAAGTTCTTAAGCTTAGAACCATAAGATACAACGGTCAGCCATTAACATTAAAGCATTCTTCCATAAGAAATCTATTTAGGTTATTTATAGATATGTTTGGAGTAGGTATTGTATTTATGTTTTTTTCAAAGGAACATAAGAGATTAGGCGATTTTGCTGCATCTACTGTTGTTGTAGCTGAGGAAAATAGAAATGCTCCTATTACACTTGAGAGCTTAGAAAAAACCAATGAGAATTTTAACTATTATATATCAAAAGAAGAGAATGAATTGCTTAGAGATTATTTTGAACGTAAGAACAATATGAGCAATTATGTGGAATTAAGGGAAGAATTAAAATCTCATTTTACAAAGAAATTTGAAGAATTAGGAATTCTAGATGAGTGGGAGAAGTTTATAGACAGCTTATAACTTTCAATTGTTAGTTCTCAATTTTTAAGTAGATTTATATATAAAAGGGACTGCTTAAAAGCAATTTTAAAAATTGCTATTGAGCAGCCCCATTTTATATTTTATTCTATATTAGAATTTGGTTCAGATGCATCTTTTAAATTTTGATAAAAGTTTGCAACAGATGCTGTATTATAAGGAACAAACCATAAAAAGCCTATGAATAAAGTAAGACAAGAAAGCAATGCCCAGCCTATAAAGCTAAAGTCAAGACAAAATAGCTTCCATTTGTATCCTATCATCATCTGCTTGCTTTTTTTCAAAGCTTCTAATGCACCTATTTCAGGATTGTCACTTAATATATAGAATGCCATACGATATCTATATTGAGCGATAATTCCAGGTATTATAAGAAGCAATGACCATAAGAATACAAATACAGATTGTAATAATATTAATACAAGGGCAGAAACGAAATTTTTAAATCCATCAAACAGATTCTCTAGTCTAAAAGTTTCATTTCTAACAAGCTTAATAAAGCAGGAAGCAAGTCCTAAAGTAAGTGGTGCACTTATTATTAGGGTTATTATGCTGGATATGGACATTTTTAATAACATTCCAGACATGATTTCTGCAGGATCGGCCCCTAAGCTAATACTATTTCTAATACTAGAACTAGTATTAGAAATGCTATTAATGCCGCTAGGTAATCCAACTATAAGTGAAAATATAAAACATAATAAAATTGCTTTACCCCAATTACCTTTCAATTGCTCTCTTGCTGATTTTCTTAGTAAAGAATTTTTCTTTACTGTTTCGTTGTTTATTTCCAAAAATTTGTACCTCCTAAAATTTAATAATTGATTGTAGAATTATTATAATTCGACAAATAATTAAAAAATCCTTTAATTATTTGAAAAAAAATATATTTTTAGTTTAAAATAAGGAATGTTATTTTTTAAAAATATAAAATAATTCAAAAATGAATTAAACTATTTAAGAAATTCAGAATATTAAAAAATGCAGCTGTAAAAAAGGTTGCTTTAAAAAAACAGTTTAAAGAAATAATTGTTAAAATAGCTGTTTATTTTATTATATGATGTAAAATGTAAGATGTATCTCTAATTTTTATTTTAAAGAAGTTTGTAATAGAGTTACTTGACTGAAAAATGGATAAATGTTAAGATTGGAGTAAATTTTATAGGAGGTAATGTAAAATGGAAAAAATCGCAAGTTTTACAATTAATCATCTAAAACTACTTCCAGGTATTTATGTTTCAAGAAAAGATAAATTTGGAAAAGAAGTTCTTACTACTTTTGATATAAGAATGACAAGACCAAACTTAGAGCCTGTTATGAATACTGCGGAAATGCATGCTATTGAACATTTAGCTGCAACTTTCTTAAGAAATCACAAATTATATGCTGAAAAAACTGTGTATTTTGGACCAATGGGATGCAGAACAGGTTTTTATTTAATCTTAAGTGGTGATTATAAATCAAAGGATATTGTTGATTTATTAACAGAAATGTACAAGTTTATTGCAAATTTTGAAGGAGCTGTACCTGGAGCTTCAGCTAGGGATTGTGGAAATTATCTGGATATGAACCTTCCTATGGCAAAATATTTGGCTAATAAGTTCCTAAATGAAGTTTTATTAAATATAACTGATAAAAATTTAAATTATCCAGAAGATTAATACATATAAATTTGTATTAAGATAAACTATTTAGCAGGTAATAAGTAAAATTATTGCCTGCTTTTCTTCAATATGTATATTGAAAGAAAAAATGAAATTTTAAAGGATAATATAATACAAAAAGTGAATTTTTTAGAAAGGTGATTTAAATGCGCATATTAATAACAATTGGAACTATTCTTTTGCTTTTATTTTTTGTGTTTTTATATATAATGTCCTGTTACTATATTGGCATAAAAGGTAAAGGTGTATTTTCATATAAAAATAAAAAAATAAAAAATAAATTATATTGGTTTATGTTTTGGATTTTAGCACTTTCATATATTATAAGTGTTTTGCTTAGGAGCTTTTTATCTGTAAATAACGTATTAACTTCAATATTTACAGCTATTGGAACAATTTGTCTTGCTTGTACATGTTATCTCATTATATTATTTCCTGTAGTTGATATTATGAAATTTATACTGAAGAAAACAGGATACAAGGGAAAGGTTAGAAATTATCTAAGTAAATTATATGGAAATGGAATATCAGTTTTTATAGTAGTATTTCTAATAATAGGTTTTGGATTATGGAATGCTGCACATTTTGCAATTACAAATTACAATTTAAATATTAATAAAAAAGCTGGCAAAATTGCATCTCTTAATGTTGTAATGGTAGCAGATATACATATGGGCGTAGGTGTTAAAGAAAATGGTATTGATAAAATGGTAGCTTCCATAAATGAATTGAAACCGGATATAGTTTTCTTTTGTGGAGATATAATGGATGAAAGTAGTACTACAAAATTAAAAAGCTATGCATCAAATGCTTTTAGAAATATAAAATCAAAATATGGAGTGTATGGTATTACAGGAAATCATGAATACATAGAAAAAGACTTGCCAGAAACTCTTTACTATTTGAAAAAAGGTAATGTGAAAATGATGCAGGATAGTGCAGTAAAAATTGATAATAGCTTTTATGTTGTTGGAAGAAATGATCCAGCAGGAATTGATAAAGAAAAAGAAGGTATTAAACCTCTTAATAAAATATTAAAGGGTGTAAATAAGGAACTTCCAATTATAGTATTAAATCATAGACCTACAAACTTAGAAGAAGATGAAAAAGAAAAGATAGATATTCAGCTTTCAGGACATACTCATAAGGGGCAATTTTTCCCTAATAATCTTATTACAAAAATGGTGTATGAAGATGACTATGGGTATCTTAAAAAGGATGACTTTAATTTAATAGTGACTTCTGGCTATGGAACCTGGGGACCTCCAATAAGAATAGGAACAAAAGCTGAGATAGTTAATATTAAACTCAAATTTAATGAAAAATGAAAAATTTATTAAATTATTATAATAAAATTGATATAAGTCATAGGTTCAAGCATAATCAAGTGATTCTTAGACTCAGGTGGAGTTTGCTTGTGAGGAATACCTCTCTCCATCTGAATCTTAGAAGAACTTATCCAGGTGCGTAGCAGTGCTTATCTCCTACTTTGAAGAAGATGGGGGTGTTAGCAATGGTAGCGATCGGATAAACGTATAACCAAATGTGAAAATTGATGAGTGTTATTTTAAAGGGGGAAGGCTTGTTATGAAAGATGAAATTTTGCTGCTTGATAATGTTAGTAAAATTATAAAGGGAAAGGAAATTATAAAATCCATAAGTTTTTCAATAAAAGAAGGAGAAGTTTTAGGCTTTCTTGGACCAAATGGAGCAGGCAAATCTACTACTTTAAGAATGATTGTAGGGCTTTCTAAGGCTACGTCAGGAAATATTGAAATATGTGGATATTCTATTTCGAAAGACTATGTAAAAGCTATGGAAAAGGTTGGATGTATTATAGAAGGACCTGATTTATATAATTATATGAGTGGAATTGATAATCTTCAAATGCTATCATCAATGAGTAAAAATATTAAAAAAGAAAGTATCATGAATGCTGTGAAGTTGGTAGGACTTGAAAATAGAATACAGGACAAGGTAAGTACATATTCTTTGGGGATGAAGCAAAGATTAGGACTTGCACAAGCTTTAATTCACAAGCCTAAACTTCTTATTTTAGATGAACCCACTAACGGATTAGATCCTGCAGGTATAACAGAATTTAGAAATATAATAAAAACACTTGCTAAGGAAGAAAATATATCTGTGTTAGTATCCAGTCATCTTATGTCAGAAATAGAGCTTATGTGTGATAAGGTAACTATAATTAAAAATGGAACAATTTTAAAAAATGCAGCTGTAGAGGAGCTTTTAAATAATCAAGAAGTATTTTGGATACTTAGTGATAATGAAAAAGCACAGGAAATATTAAAGGATGTTTGGAAAGTTAAAAGTAAAATAGACCATGGAAAACTTCAAGCAGAAGTTGATTTATCTAAGATAGAAGAAATAAATGCAAGTTTTTTTAAAGCAGGATTAATGTTAAAATTTGTAGATAATAAACATAAAACTTTAGAAGATTTATTCTTAAGCTTAACAGAAAATAATAAAATTGTTTAAAGAAATGAGTTGATGAATTTGTTAAAGTTAATAGAAAATGAAACAATTAAGATGCTTTCTAAAAAGAAGCTTTTACTTATCACAGCTATTTTATCTGTGCTGGTAATACTATTTGCTTATGGAGAAATTCATGCCTATAGAAATACAGTGCAGAGATTTATGAAAAGTAGTGGGCAAACCCAAAATTATAATTGGAAGTCATTAGCAAAACAACAAATGGCAGATTTGAAAAATAATATAAATAGACCAAATATGAATGAAAATAGAAAAAACTCTATGAACATACAAATTCAGCAGTTACAATATTATTTAGATCATAATATAAATCCAATTACACCAAGTGCAGGAAAATTCACTGTGGAATTTATGCAGCAAGCAGTATACTTATTTTTACCACTTTTAATGATAATTTTATCAGGAGATATTGTTTCAGGAGAGTTTTCTTCAAAAACTATAAAAATGCTTTTAACAAGAGCTGTTCCCAGGTGGAAAATATTATTGAGTAAATATATAGCTGTTTTAATTTTATCTTGTATAGTTATGTTGGAAACAGCAGCTATGTGCATTTTAATAGCTACTTTTATGTTCCATAATTCTGCATGGACAGAACCTGTTGTAACAGGTTTTAAAGTTGTAAAGGGAAATATAGATACTTCTGGTGTGATAAAACTTTACCAGTGGCAGTATGCAATTTTAGTATATTCTTTAGGATGGTTTTCTGCTATTTGTATCGCAACTTTATCCTTTATGATTTCAGTGCTAGTTAAAAATACAGCAACTTCTATTGGTATAATTATGGCTTCTTTAATAGGAGGGCAGTTTCTTCAATTTTATTTATCAGATTGGCCTTTAGTCAAATATTTCTTTGCTGTTAATTTAAATTTGCCTCAATATTTAACAGGTTCTTATCAGCCAATAGAGGGGATGAGTCTTATATTTTCTATACTAGTACTTTGTGCATGGTCTTTCATAGCTTTAATAATTAGCTTTAAGGTATTTTCAAAACAAGATGTATTGGTTTAAGTATCTTTAGCTTTATCAAGTTTTTTACAAGAAATTATACAAACTTAATTAAAAAATGGAGGAAAATTTATGTACAAAAAATTTAAATGGTCTGCTATATTAACTATTTCAGTGCTAACAGCTGCCATATTAATTATAGGTTTTGCATCATCTATTTTTGTTACTAGCACATCCAGTGTTAAGAGTGCTTTCAAAGGAGATGATAATAAACAAGTTTCTAATGATAATAAGGAAGAAGACAAAACAAAAGAAATGGATAATAAATCATATAATATTTTGGTTATGGGTGATTCTCTTGCAAAAGGAACAGGGGATGAAAGAGGCAAAGGTTTTGCAGGTGATTTTGCGGATCTTTGGAAAGCTAAAGAGAGCAAACCAATAAATGTTACTAATATTTCAGTTATAGGAGATACTTCTTCAGGACTAATTAATATTATAAGTGATCAGCAAACATTAAAATATATAGAAGAATCTAGGATTATACTCATTTCTATTGGAGGAAATGAAATTAAAAAATTTACTTCAGTTTCTACAGCTTCGAATAACAGTGAAGTAAAGATTACGCAGGAAAAATATTTAAAAAATCTAAAAACTGTTTTTAAAACTATAAGAAGTAAAAATTCTAAATGTATGGTTGTATTTGTTGGTTTGTACAATCCGTTTGGTAAAAATATAACAGCAGATAAAATAAATTTATTGGATAATTGGAATTATGAAACTAATGAGATTGTATCTTCAGATTCGAATTCTATATTCATTCCAACTTACGACCTGTTTAAGTATAATATAGATAATTACCTTGCTATTGATAATTTTCATCCTAATGGAACAGGATATGATGCTATTTCTAAAAGAATATTTGAAGCATTAAATAATTATAAAGACTAAATTCTAAGGATCACCATAGATTAAATGATATTTAATTTATGGTGACAATAGTGATTTACTTAAATATATAATAAAAAGTGAAATGAAGATTTAAAAGGGGGGAGTGTATTTGAAAAAATTCATATGCATATCCATTGTTATTATGATAGTTATTTTCTTTGGTTATGTAAATAGGAAAACTACTGTTGATAATGAAAAAATAGCACAACAATATCTTAAATTGCAAGGGTATAAAATAATTTCTGCTAGTGGACAACTAGAAAAATATAATTTAGAAAAAAGTAAACTTTCAGAAACAATAGGAATCATGCCTTCGCAACAAATATGGGGGCTTCAAAAAATAGAGCCTGATAAGTATTTTGGAAAAGAAATATATGTGTATGGATTTATAGTCATCAATCATCCTTTAGAAAAGAAATATATAAATTTTAAAAATGGGGTAAATGTATATGTTATGGTGTCAGAAGGTAAGGTAATAGGAGGGTATTCTCGTATTAGTTCTAATATATTAGCAAATTACAGATCTTTAGATGGAAAAACTTTAGAGGAAGTAAAAGGACTAAGTATTAAGCAGTGGGATGAAGAATGGGAAAAGAAGTATGGAAATTAAAACAGGAACAAATTTACATAAAAGAAAGGAAATGAAAAATGATAACTATAAGTGAATCAAAAGTTTCTGAAACAAATGAAATTAAACAATTATTGAATTGTATATGGAGTGATACGTACAAATGAATACAATAAAACATAATAAAAAAGCATGGAATGAGAAAGTAGAAGCTATATTTATAGACAGAGATGGAACTATAGGAGGAACTGATGAAGTAGTCTATCCAGGAAACTTTCAGTTGTTTTCATTTGCAGTACAAGCAATTAGCATATTAAAAGAAAGAGGGTTAAAGATAATTTCATTTACCAATCAACCAGGGATTTCTAAAGGAAAAGCCACAGAAGAAGATTTTATTAAAGAACTTAAGGGCTTTGGTTTTGATGATTATTGTATATGCCCACATGATGAAAGTGAAAGATGTATTTGTAGAAAACCTAAAACTGCTATGTTAGAACAAGCAGCTGTGAGACATAATTTGAATCTAAAAAAATGTGTAGTTATTGGAGATAGATGGAGTGATATGTTGGCAGCTTCAAAGGTAGATTCAATTAAAATATTAGTACTAACTGGAGCTGGTAATGATGCAATGGGTAAGTATAAAAATAAATGGGAAAACTGTGAAGCTGAATATGTATCTAGTAATATTTTGGATGCAGTTAAATGGTTGGAAAAAGAAAAGTATATATAGAATGAAAAAAGTAAGGAGAAATTTATAATGCCATATATTAAACTATCAGATATAAATTTATATTATGAAGAAATAGGTGTAGGAGAACCTATTATATTTTTACATAATGCGTTTTCAAGAGGAATTCTAGCATTTTCAGCTCAGATTCCTGCTTTATGTAATAATTATAGATGTATAATGCCTGATTTAAGAGGACATGGAAGAACTTTATCTAATGAGTTAAGTTGGACAATACCTCAATTGGCTGAAGATATTATAGAATTTATCAATAAATTGGAGCTTAAAAAGGTTAATTTGATTGGATTTAGTATGGGAGGTGGCGTTGCATTACATGCAGCAGTTAAATGTCCAGGAAAAATAAAATCATTAATTACTATTGGAGCGGCTAGTTGTGTAACAGAGGGATTAAAGAGTAATGCGGATAACTTTGAATATCACATAATAAATAATGAGGAAGATAAAAATTTTATTGATTTGCTTAATCATAATCATTTTGATGCACATAAAGGTGATTGGAAAGCCTTTGCAAAGACAAGTGTAATGAATTGGAGAAATTACCCTAGTATAGGTAGTGGAGAGTTAGGAAGATTGGATTTTTCATGTATGTTTATATCAGGAGAAAAGGATGAGTCTATAAAAAAAGAACATATTGAAACTTTAGTTAGAGGAGTAAAAAATGGAAAAAGCAAAATTATAGAGGGGTGTGGTCATGGACCTCATTTAGTAAATGAAAAACCTATATTATTAAATGATATAATAACTGAATTTTTAAAGAGAATTTAGATGTATTGGAACGTTTTATTATTTTCTATAATATCATATTAACAGAGAAATAATATTAAAATAGTATTGTTTTCAAAGTTTAAATGAATTAGAAGGAGATAAAATAATGAATTCTTTAAAAGATATTGAGAAAATGGTAGATAACTTTTTTAATTCACTTCCATGTCAATCTAAAATTCCTTTCCCAGAAACAGAAGTAGAAAAGCCAGATAAACAATACGCAGAACTTTTATATAATGCTTATTCTTCAAGTGGTAATAGTGAACTTCAAGCAGTAACCCAGTATATTTATCATCATCAAACTATATCTAATGAAAATGTAGCAAATATTTTATTATGCATAGCATTAGTAGAAATGAGACATTTAGATGCTTTGGCGACGCTTATAGAAAAATTAGGTGGGAAACCTGCTTATTATAATGGCAATAAAAGCTGGTTTATGACTGGAGATTTAGGATATGTAGATAATGTTCAGGATTGTAGTGGTAATAAAAATAAGAATGACTTAGTTTGTCAAAAGGTAACTACTGACTTATTAGGAGAGAAAGCTGCTATAAAGAATTATAAAGCTCTTATTACAGAAATAAAAGACAAAAAAATAATAAAAGTTATTGAAAAGATAATATCTGATGAAGAAGTTCATGTGAACATTTTAAGAGAAGTATTAAATGATCTTGGATGTAAACACTAAATATTTTTCAATTAATTAAGAAGTAAAGACAACGTACAATTTAAGCATTATGTGACGCAAGAAGTTAATTCAAAGTTCAGTTGTATGTAGGCTACATTATGGTGCTGTTTTTATTTTAACTTATACTCCATGGTATATTATAAGGAATTCGCACTATTAAATATTTTTAATTAGTCTAAAGCTCAAATTTGCTGAAAGCCTAAGAACTTTGCCAAACTCGCTACTCTCAAACAGGGCTAAAGTTCTAAGGCTTTCAGCAAATTTGAACTAAGACTAATAAAAAAATAATTTAATTGATGTGACAAATTCCTTATAATATACCATTACGTATAAGTTAAAATAAAAACTAATTACCGTAAATCAGCTAACATACAATTTGACTTTGGTTTCTACAAATTGATATATTCTTCTTTAAAAGGCTGATAAGCCTTGATACCGTGAGGTTTGGGCTTGTGTATATTTAATTATTCTCAAAAATTTTGATATAGACATAGTTTTAGTAGAAGTTTGAGTTTTGACGCCACCTCATGCTTATTAATAGGCGTCTTAGTGTCTTTAGTACTTAGACGGTGTTTATCCTTTAGGGAAAACTGTTATCCATCAACGTGTAGTTGTGAGATAAAAATTTCAAGGCGATTAGCCTGTTAAAAATGTGTGTTGCTTAATTACTTAACAAGAAGCCATAAGAAATCGCCACATGACTTTGTATTACCTGATAAATAGGATTACACATACATTTAATTAATGTTTTACCAATTTGTCATAAGATGATTTTGTATTGTGAAAATAATAAGCTTATATACAATAAAGTAGTTCATTTATTAACAACATAATTTTTTAAAAGTTAACAAGGCTAATCGCCTTTAATTTTTTAATATAAAGACGTTTGAAATTACTCAAAATTCAAGTGAATTCCAACCTGACGGTTAGGGCTTATCAGCCCTTTGTGAATAAAAATATATTAATATAAAGTATGTACAGAAAGTTTTAAACCATAGATTAGTGGATTTATCCGATGGCTACTATAGTTTGGATTTTAACTTTTATTCCGTGATGACACGCTTACCATATATCACGGAATATAAGTTAAAACCCAAACCGCCACTGAACCCTATTTTCATTGCAACTTGCTTCGCATAATTTTTAAATTATGTTATTATAAATATTGAATAAAATTATAAATTAGTGAATAGTACTTTATAGTGTGAAAAAACGTTATTTATATTAGGTTCATATGAATTTAGTTCTATAATAGTTAATAAAATTACATAATGTGCTTGGATTTGGTATTAAAATAAAAAATAGGTTATAATGAATAAAAAGTGATTTGAACATGAAGAAAGGATTCAATTTATGCTAACTAACATCAATGATAAAACAGAAGAAATAAAAAACAGTCAATTAATTGCTTCACTTAAGGAAAATGGAGCTTTCGAACTTGATTTTGAGGTTATAAAAGAGCAAGTGGATGAAAGTGAAATTAGGATATTTAATGAAATATACAAACACTTTGTGGAAAATGATATTAAAGCAATGTTCTATATGGGTTTTTTAGAAAGAACAGAAACTATGGCACAGTCTCTTAATTTTTTAAGGCTTATTGCAGCTAGTTTTGCAAAGAAATTATCTATGAATGCTGAGATTGAAGCTTTGCGTGAAAAAATTATGGTTCCTATAGAAGATGAAGAAATTAATCATATGATTAATAACGCTCCATATTTAAATGGATCTGAGTATCTAAATTATGATTGGATTCAACAAGTATGGAAGAAACTTAATGAATGTTTTTCTCAAATGATTTGTAATTATAAAGGAACTGTTAAAGAATTTCTGATTTCTTTTAACCCGAATATCCATATTGTTGGTAGAGTTTTCTTTCACTTAGTTGAGAGTAAAAAGGAGGAATATCCTTTTGCTTTTTTAGCAACATATTCTACATATGTTTCTAAAGATGGTACGTCAAAACATTTGCCGCTTAAAAATGCCCTAATTGAGTATGGCGAAAACAGCAAAAAGCTTTTAGAACTATTGTCCACAGTAAATAAAGCTTGTGAAAAAAGTTCTTTTATTTCAGAACTTGTTGAATCAGGAGAAATATTTCATCCCATTGGAGTAACGGCTAATGAAGCTTATATGTTTTTAAAGGAAATACCTTTATATGAAGAAGCAGGCATTTTATGTCGTGTACCTAAGTGGTGGAAAAATAAATCAGATTCTTTGAAAATGTCTATAAGTGTGGGAGATAAAATACCTTCAAGGGTAAATTTTGATGCTTTAGTAGATTTTAATGCTGAATTGTTTATTGGAGAAGAATCAATTGATGCTGTTGAACTTAAAAAGCTCCTTTCTGAAGCAGAAGGGCTTGCTTTTATAAAGGGAAAATGGGTAGAAGTAAATCATGAAAAATTAAAGGAAATGCTTAAGGCTTATGAAAAAGCACAAAAGCTTATGAGTAAAAAAGATATGAATTTAATTGAAGCTATGAGATTTCAATTAAATGCTCCAAAGCTATTAAATATGACTGAGGATACTTGTGAACTTGAAATAACTAATGGACAATGGTTAAATTCAGTGACTAGAACATTAACTCACCCAGACACCATTGAAAGCATTCCAAATGGAGATGATTTTCATGCTAATTTAAGAGAATATCAGGAAAGAGGATTAAGTTGGCTTAATTTTATGAAAAAACTTGGACTTGGTGCATGTTTAGCAGATGATATGGGTCTTGGGAAAACTATACAAGTTATTGCTCTTCTCAATTATATTAGAACAAATGAACATGAAAAAACATTACTTGTTGTACCAGCATCCCTTATTGGAAATTGGATTAGTGAAATTATGAAGTTTGCACCTTCATTAAAATATTATGTTATACACCCTTCAGAAAATAAAAATTTGGAAAGTGAAGACATAAATATTGTAAGTAAGTATGATATTTTTATAACTACATATGGTATGATTTCAAAACATGAATGGCTTAAGGAGGTAAACTGGGATTCATTAGTTTTAGATGAAGCTCAAGCAATTAAGAATCCAGGAACTAAACAAACAAAACTTGTGAAGCAATTAAAAGCTTCTTATAGAATTGCCATGACAGGTACTCCTATAGAAAATAGACTTTCTGATTTATGGTCACTATTTGATTTCTTAAATAAAGGTCTTCTTGGAACAGCAAAAGAGTTCTCTAACTTTACAAAAAAACTAAAGGAAAGTGGAGAAAATTATGGAAGATTAAAGCAAGTGGTAAGTCCATTTATTCTAAGAAGGCTTAAGACAGATAAAACTGTTATTTCAGATTTGCCTGATAAAATTGAAATGAAAACTTATGCAGAGCTTACTAAAAAACAAGTGATACTTTATAATAAACTTGTAAATGAGCTTAAAGTAAAGCTTGAAGCTTCTGAAGAAGGTATAGAACGTAAAGGACTTGTTCTTGCATCTATTATGAAGTTTAAACAAATATGCAACCATCCATCACAGTATATTGGTCAAAGTTATTATGGTGAAAAAGAAAGTGGTAAATATGAAAGGCTTCGTGAAATTTGTGAAACAATATATGAAAAGAGAGAAAGAGTTATTGTATTTACACAATTTAAAGAAATAACTAAACCATTAAGTGATTTTCTTGAAACTGTATTTGAGCATAAAGGACTTGTACTTACATGGAGAAACTACTGTGAAAAAAAGAAAAGAAATTGTAGAAAAATTTCAAGGTAGTGAATATATACCTTTTATGGTACTTTCTATCAAAGCAGGTGGTGTAGGATTAAACCTTACATCAGCCAATCATGTTATTCATTTCGATAGGTGGTGGAACCCAGCTGTTGAGAATCAGGCAACAGATAGAGCTTTTAGAATAGGCCAAATGAAAAATGTGATAGTTCATAAGTTTATTACTAAAGGTACAATTGAAGAAAAAATTGATTTAATGATAGAGGATAAAACTAAATTGACTGAAGAAATTATGCCAGATAGTAAGGAAAATTGGATTACTGAAATGGACAATAAACAGCTTATAGATTTGTTCAAATTGACAATATGATTTATGGAGGCTAATTAAATGTCGTATTATGGAGGATTCCAAGAATATGTTCCGGTAGCAGAAAAAAGAAAAAGAGCAGAGAAGACTATTGAAAAACTAAAAAAGAAAAATACAGATATTTCTCCAGTTATTATTGAAGGAAGGAACATAGCTAAAACTTGGTGGGGAAAATCATGGAATGATAATCTTGAAAGTTATTCCGATTACTCAAATCGTATTGGAAGAGGGAGAAGCTATGTAAGGCATGGAGCTGTTTTAGATTTGAAAATCAATGTAGGAAATATTAGTGCTCTTGTGCAAGGAAGTGCTAAGAAACCCTATGAAGTTGAGATTAACATTAAAGCTATTTCTCAAGAAATTTGGAGCACAATTGCAAAAGAATGTGCAGGAAAAATCGATTCTTTAGAAGAAATTATGGAAGGAAAGTTTCCTAAAGCAATGGCTGATTTATTTACAACTAAAGGCAAAGGATTATTTCCAACACCAAAGGAAATAACAATGGAATGCAGTTGTCCTGATTGGGCAGTTATGTGCAAACATATAGCTGCAGTACTTTATGGAGTAGGAGCTAGACTTGATGATGATCCAACATTATTTTTTACACTACGTAATGTAAATATTAATGATCTTATTAAAGAAACCGTGAGTAAAAAATCACAACAGCTTCTTAAAAAATCTGAAGTTAAAAGTCGCAGAATTCTTGATGATACTGATATTTTTGGTATGTTTGGAATACAAATGGAAACTGAAGGTAAAGAAGCTGGAATTGAAAGTACAAATAAAAATAAGAAAACAGCAAGAAACATTAAAAAGAAATAGTAGATGCTAACTGCTGGATAAGCCTAACTAAAATTCAGATGATATTCAAACAGCACCTGAATTCTGATCGGACTTAATTTGAATACATGGAAAATATATGTTAAAATGGTATTAAATTGGGAAATGGTACTTTGAGTTAGAATCAGGAGGTGCAAAAATGAGAGAAATGTCTAAAGAAAGAGTGTCTGAAGTAACAGCATACTTTAAGTCTGATATAAAATCTGTTTGGGATGTTGTAACCAATAATGAAGATTATAATTGGCGTTCAGATATAAAAAAAATAGAAACTACTGCAGGTGGAACCCAGTGGAAAGAGTATTATGATGATAAAAAATATACAAAATTTACTCTTATTGAAAAAGTAAAATACATTAGGTATATTTTTAAAATGGAAAATGATATGTTTACAGGACATTTTAAAGGACACTTTTATCATGATAACAAAGTTGGGACAAAAGTAGTATTTACTGAAAACATTCTTATTAAAAATCCTATTGTAAGAATTATATCTCATTTATTTTGGAATTTAGAAAAAGTACAACAAACTTATGTTAGAGATTTGAAAACCAAACTACAGGAAGAAGATAATGCTCTTTTAGAGAGCGGAAAGCGGAGGAAAAAATGAGTATAAAAATGATTCATCACGTATGTATTCAGACAGAAAAATATGAGGAGTCACTGGAATTTTACAGTAAAGCTTTAGGCTTTGAAGTAGTTAAAGAAACAGAAAATTTTCACAAACGAGATTTTAATACATGGTTAAAGTTAGGAACATTTATGATTGAATTGCAGACTGCTAAAAAGGGAGACAAGTTAAGAAAATGGAGTTCTCTTGATGAAGGAATAGTACATATGAGTTTTTTAGTAGACAACATTCAAGAAGAATTTGAGAGAATAAAAAAGTTAGGTTATAATAATTTTAAAATTAAAAATGGGGAAGAAATATATAAAGTGGAGAAGGGATACTTATTTAAAATTAAAGCACCAGAAGGAACTGAAATTGAAATAAGAGATGGTTTGGTGTAGTCAGTTAAATAATAATTTCAAAAAGGAACTTTTATGGATAAAAAATTGATTATGGGATAGTAGGTAAATAGTCTTAATCTATAAATATATTAAGTATTTAGTAAATGAAACGATAAAAATTAGAAAAGGGTGAAAAGCTTGGATAACACTAATGATTTACTTAGATATTATAAAGAAGAATTAAAATGGAGTCCACCATTTGCAGAAATACTATCAAAGTATTCTCCACAAGGACTAAATGGATATCTAACAATGAGAGAATCAGTACAAGATGGGTACCTGCCAGATAAGACTAAAGAGTTGATTTTTACAATATTGGATTCTTTAGATGATGAAGTGAGTGGAGCTAAAGCACATGCAGTAGCAGCAATAGAAGCAGGACTTACTATGGAAGAATTAGTGGAGGCATTTGTTATTGTAACAATAGTTAAAGGAATAAATGTTTTATGTAAATCAGGAGTAGAAGCTATAAAAGCTGCTGAAGTCAAATGCACGGAAATAAACAATAATAAAATAGAATAGCAAGTTATGAATATACTTAATTAAATGTAAAACAAAAGTAGAAATTTGGAGGACTTTTATGATTGAACTTCAAAAAATGGTGGTTTTTTTAGTTGTTACAGTACTTCTTTTTTATATGATAAGGTTATTAACTTTTACAAAAGAAAGATGGAAATTTAGAACATATACTTTTGCCGTACTAATTGGAGGGTTAAGTTTAATTAATATTGCTACTTTCTTTGATATGATTATTTACTTCCGAAATTACAGATTTATATATGTGTTAATAAAAATATGCTTTACTTTAGGATCAATTACATATGTATTAGGTGTAATATTATGGAGTAATTATACAAAAAAAACCATTAATAAATTTGAGGAAATTGCATTAACTGATCCTATGACAGGTACATTAAATAGAAAAGGAATAGAAAATAACTACAATATAGTGGTAGAATCAGGCAATCCTTTTTATATTATATTATGCGATCTTGATGGAACAAAAAGAATTAATGACAATTTTGGACATCTACAAGGAGATAAATATATTACTGCTGCTACTAAAGCTTTAACAGATACAATAGGATTAAAAGGCCATGTTGCTAGAATTGGTGGAGATGAATTTATAATACTTTTAAGTTATGTAGAAGTACAAGAATTGCAGAAAATTATCTTAAAAATAAAGAGTTTAGTTTCTGAATTTTTACCTGAGCAAAACACAGGTATAAGTTGTGGATATTCATCATTTCCTAAAGAAGGTATCACTTTTGAAGAATTAATAAAAGTTGCAGATGAAAAAATGTATGATGATAAAAAAGCCATAAAGGAATCAAAAATATATGAATTAAAATAAGACTATAATACATATTTTAAAGTTACTATAAGAAAAATCTAGACTTAAATTCTAGATTTTTTTTATTGATCCCATTACTCTTAGAAGAGTAATTCTTATAAGCAAACTCTAATTTTACCTAAGAATCACTCGATCTCATAGCTTTAAATTTTTCTACTTCAGAATAAGGTATTTTCCTAAATCCTTTGTCTGTTCTATATGCTTTAACAAAACCTTTATTGCACCAGCTGATTACAGTTACAGGTGCTACATTAAATATTTTTGCAAATTGAGAGGGTGTAAGCATTTCTTTTAAAGATTTGTCTACATAATTTTTATATTTTGTAGTGTATCCAAGAGAGATATCTATTTCTTTAGGAGTATATCCTTGCTTTTTTAACTTAATTTTATAGAAGTCCCTTAAAGTAGCTAAGGTAATATTACTATTGGAACAGTTTTTTCTAAATATCCAGCGCAAACCTGTATCTGTATATTTTGTACCTCTTTCATTTATGAAAAGATATTCTTCCATAGAATATACTTCTTTTAAATATAATTTTAAGGAGTTTTCTATAGTAGAATTCATAGAAACTTCTCTTTTATAGGAGCCAGTTATATTTATAATTCTTTTATCAAAATCTAAATCTTCTAATCTAAGATCTGTAACTTCAGAAGCTCTTAATCCGCAATATGCAATTAAATTAAGCATTGTATAATTTTTTATTCCATCACTAGAACAAATTTCTAGAAGTAAGTTTTCTATAAGTTTTTCGTCTATAATGTTATTTTTGATAACTTTGTTTTTTAATATTTTAATTCTCATAGCATTATCTACAACTAGTTCTTTTTGAATGCCTTCACTTATTAAAAAATTATTATATGATTTAAAAAAATTAATATAATTGTTTATAGATTTTTCACTTATATTTAAAGAAATAATCTTTAAATACTTATTAATAATTGGTTTTCCTAATTTTTTAAAAGGAGTCTTTATAGCTTTTTCATGCCATTTTAAAAATTTTCTTAAATAGTATATATACAAATATATAGAATTATCTTTCATATTTTGTTTTAGTAAATAATTATTATATTTATAAAAATCAGTCATTTTTTCTGCTCCTAATCCAAATATACTTTAATATAAATTATAACAAATATTACGTTCAAAAAACATTATTTATAAATTTTTATTATTGAAATTTATGTTATTATTGTTAGAAGAATATCATTAGTTAAAATATAATTAAAATTGAAAAAATAAATATATTGACAACTAGTAGCAAATATTGTTATAATCTTATCAATTGAATATGGAACTTCTTATCAAGAGAGGCAGAGGGACTGGCCCTATGAAGCCCGGCAACCTGAATATTTATTATTCAATGGTGCTAATTCCAGCAGGATAAATGCCTGAAAGATGAGAAGCTATAGGGAAAGTCAATCTTCTTGTAGTTTTATCTACAAGAAGATTTTTTTATTAATAGGGTTAAGAAGGGAGAAATAAAATTATGAAAAAATTTACTTCAAAAGAAATTGTAAAAATTGCACTAAAATGTGGTGCTTCATTAGCAGGTATTGCAAATGTAGAAGATTTAAAGAAAGCACCTGCTTTCACAGTTGTACCAAAGATGCCTGAATACAATGGGGTTGGAACTTATATGAGGGGAAAAGATGAAACATTTTTAACTGGAGTGGTATGGCCAGAAGGTATAAAAAGTGTAGTTGTATTAGCTTATCATCATCCTGTTGATAATCCTAATATGGACTATTGGATTGAAGGGGTTAACAATACTGATGGAAACAAAGCTATTATAGAGGTTGGTAAAAAACTTAAAGTAATTATGGCAGAAGCAGAAATTGGAACATATTCTTTCAATTATCATATAGAAAAAGGCGGAATATTTTTAAAAGATGCATCAGTAGTAGCTGGACTTGGATGTATTGGAAAAAACAATTTATTGGTTACACCAGAGTATGGTTCTCATATAAGACTCAGAGCTATAGGCTTAAGCCTAGATTTACCATCAGATGGTCCTTCAGGCTATGATCCATGTTCTTCATGTGAAATAAAGTGTTTTGAGAAATGTGAAAAAAGTGCTTTTGCAAAAAAAATATATTCAGAAGAAAAGTTAGGAAGAAATGAACTTCCAGGTAGAACAGGAAATTTTGATAGAACTCTATGCAATATGCAAATGAAAGAAAATGAGGCTAATATGGAAACTGTGAAAACAAATGTAGCTGAGAATAATGAGGGTGTAAATGCTATAAAGTATTGTAGAATTTGTGAATATTCATGCCCTATAGGCAAATAAAGGTATTAAAGAAATAAAACCTGTATGGATTATTGATATAAATTTAAGAAAATTAGAAATGAATGGGGGGCTTTTTATGAACACAAACTTGGAAACAGAAACTACACATACAAAAGATAAAGAAGGGCTTCAAAGAAGTTTAAAAGCAAGACACATGAATATGATTGCTATTGGTGGTGCCATAGGAACTGGCTTGTTTTTTGCAAGTGGTAGTGCAGTTAGTACTGCAGGACCTGGTGGTGCTATAGTATCTTATGTAATCATGGGGATTTTAGTTTATTTTTTAATGACATCACTAGGGGAAATGGCAACGCTATTACCTGTATCTGGATCTTTTGAAACTTATGCTACAAGATTTGTTGATCCTGCACTAGGATTTACGCTTGGATGGAATTATTGGTTTTGTTGGGCATTATGTGTTGCTGCAGAATTAGTTGCAGGTTCACTTATAGTTAAGTTTTGGTTTCCAAATACAAATACTACTTTATGGAGCATGCTTTTTTTAGCAATCATTTTCACCTTAAATATTTTGTCTGCAAGAGCTTATGCTGAAGGTGAATATTGGTTTGCAAGTATTAAGGTTATTACTATAATTATATTTCTTGCAGTAGGAGTTCTAATGATATTTGGTATATTAGGAGGAAATTCACCTGGATTTAGCAATTGGGTGTTGCAAGATGGTTCTGGAAAGAAAGGCCCCTTTGTTGGTGGAATACTGTCAATTGTTAATGTTTTCTTAGTTGCAGGTTTTTCATTTTCTGGTACAGAAATAGTAGGTCTTGCAGCAGGAGAATCGGAAAATCCTGAAGAAAATGTTCCCAAAGCAATAAAAACTGTTTTTTGGCGTATTTTACTATTTTATATTGGAGCAATTATAGTAATTGGATTTTTAGTTCCTTTCACTGATCCTAATCTTTTAAAAAGTGGTGCAGATAATGTTGCATACAGTCCATTTACTATGGTGTTTCAAAGATCCGGATTAGCCATTGCAGCTAGTTTTATGAATGCAGTAATTTTAACTTCTGTTCTTTCTTGTGGAAACTCCGGACTTTATGTGGCATCACGTATGCTTTATTCCATGGCTAAAGAAGGGAAAGCACCTAAATTTTTATCAAAGGTAAATAAAAGAGGCGTTCCTATGAATGCTTTATATCTTACAACTATTGTTGCTTGTTCTGCATTCTTTGCATCCTTAATTGGTGATGGTAAAATATATTACATACTTTATAATGCGTCTGGTATTACAGCTTTCTTTGCATGGTTAGGTATAGGAATTTGCCATTATAGATTTAGAAAAGCATATATTGCTCAAGGCAGGAAACTAGAGAATTTAAAATATAGAGCTAAATGGTATCCACTTGGACCTATTATGGCCATTGTATTTTGTACAATTGTTATATTTGGAGCTAATATATGGATATTCCAAGCTGAAAAATTTAGCTGGTTTGATTTTATTACAAACTATGTATGTATTCCTATATTTATATTCCTGTATTTTGGTTACAAGATAATTAAAAAGACGAAAATAGTTCCTTTAAATGAATGCAACTTTGAGTACAGCGAAAATGAAAAGGTTGAAAATAAATAAATAGAAACTCTAATAATGTAAATTTTAAAGAATCTATACTATATGGTATAATTAAAGGATTAAAAATTTAAATTATTAGGGAGAAAATATGTTAAGAGAAGACAGGTTATTACAAATATTTAATGAAGAAACTAGTGGAAATAATTACTCCAAAGGGCAGAGGACTTTTAATAATGATTTAGTTTCCTCTATAGATATTACAAATTGCGATAATTTAATTTATATAGATGGTAATGTGATTTCGGAAAACCTTTTTAGTGAGTACAGTACAAAAATCGAAATAGATGCAGAGAAGAAAAGCATTTTTGCTACTTCCTGCAGCTGTTCTGATTATGAAAAAAACGAATTTAAAAAAGGAAATTATTGTTGCAAACATTTGGTAGCAACTTTTTATAAAGCTTTACCTAATTTAGCTGACCATCCTCTTTTAAATGAAAATGATTCCGAAGATGAAATTGTATTTAAAAGAAAAAGTAATATATTGTCTATGCTTTTAGGTGAGAGCATAGATAAAGAAAAAATAAAAATAGAAGTTTACATAAATAAAAATCAATGGACTGATAATCTTACAGCTGAGTTTAAAATAGGACTTAACTCTATGACTTCTAATAACCTTTATGTTTTAAAAGATATAAATCAGCTTTTATTATGTATTTATAATAATATTCCTATAAAGTACAGTAAAAACTTTATTTTTAATATAAAAAACCAAAGGTTAAGTACAAGGGATAAAAGGCTTATAGATTTTATAAAAACCTTAAAAGACATAGAGGAAAAACATAATCGTGTTAGTAAAAATAGAGACAATTTTATAGAAGGAAAATGCATAAATATTCCTGAGTATTTAGTTAGAGAATTTATGGAAATTATTAAAAATCATAGAGTTTATCTAAATGAAGGATTTTTCTATAGAGCTGTGGAAACGGAGATTTTACATGATGTTCCGCCAATAGATTTTGATTTAAAGAAAATAAAGAATGAATATGTACTTAAATCCCAAGGAGGAATGCCAATAAGCTTGGATTCTAAGAATGAGGCTTTTTTGTATGGAACAATTATATACCTTCCAGATTATGAGTTCTGCTATAAGATAAGTCCATATCTTCAAGTATTTAATCAAAACAAGGTGTTAACTATAGAAGATTCTGAGGAAGAAATCATATTAAGAAAACTTATTCCAGACCTTAACTTTTTAGCAGATAATGTTATTCTTTCTAAGAGTATAAAAGATAAGATAGTAATTGATCAGTGTGGTTTTAATTTTTACTTTGATAAAGAAGATGAGAACATTACATTAACAGTGAAAGTCAATTATGGAGGATTTGAGTTTAATATTTTTGAGGATTACAAAGAAAAAATAATATATAGGGAGTCTAAAAAGGAACATGGAGTTATAGAAATTATTAGAGCTTTAGGTTTTGAAGAAATAAAGGATAAATTTTATTTTTTACAGGGAGATGACTATATATTTAGGTTTTTTAAAAGTGAAGTGGAAAAACTTCAAGAAATAGGTGATGTATATTATTCGGAAAATTTTAAAGGAATAAAGTCTATAGGTACAAAGGGAATCAAGGGAGATATTAAGTCAGGTAAATATAACTATTTTCAGATGGATTTTAAAATAGCAGATATAAACCCGGAAGAAACAGCTCATATTTTAAGAGCATTTAGAGATAATTTGAAATATTATAAGTTAAAAAATGGTGAATATCTTGATTTACAAGAATTAGAACTTAATAACTTTTTAAAACTTTTAGATGCAGTTTCTTCTAATGATATAGAAGAAAATCATATACAAATACCTAAAAACAAAGGAGCTTTTTTAGAAAATTTTATTAAAGAAAATGGAATTAGATATATAAAGGGAAAAAAGGAGTTAAAAGCGATAAAAGATAAACTTAAGAATATAAAAAAAATGGAATTTAATATTCCTATGGATTTAAATGCAAATTTAAGAGAATATCAAAAAGTAGGTTACAATTGGTTTAAAACCTTAGATTATTTAGGTTTTGGAGGGATTTTAGGAGATGAAATGGGCCTTGGAAAAACCATTCAAACTATTACATTTATATTATCCAATAAGGGAAATAAATCCTTGATTGTAGTGCCTACGTCATTAGTATATAACTGGATAAGTGAGTTTGAAAAATTTGCACCTGCTGTAAAAATAGCAGCTGTTAATGGTATAAAGGAAGAAAGAGAAGAAATACTTAAAAATATAGAAAATTATGATGTTATTGTAACAACCTACAACTTATTAAAAAGGGACCTAAAAAGTTATAATGTATTAGAATTTGATTATTGCATATTAGATGAAGCTCAGTATATAAAAAATTCAAATTCTCAAAATGCATTAGCTGTGAAAGAGATAAATGCAAAGAGCAGATTTGCTATTTCAGGTACACCAATAGAAAATTCTCTTATGGAACTTTGGTCTATATTTGATTTTATAATGCCTGGATATTTATATGATGAAAAGAGATTTAGTGTAAGATATAATAAAAAATTTAAGGACTGTCCAGAAGTTTTAGAGGAAATAAATAAACTCATAAAACCTTTTATGCTTCGAAGAAGAAAAAAAGAAGTTATAAAAGAACTACCTAATAAGATTGAAAAAAAGTTGCTTGTAACCTTAGATGATGAGCAGAAGAAGATTTATAAAACTTATGCTGACTATGCAGTGGAACTTATTGAAAGGAAAGTAAAAGATTTTGAATTCCAAAATAGTAAAATAGAGATACTTTCATATATAACGAAATTAAGACAACTGTGTTTAGACCCCAGTGTGTTAATAAAGGACTATAGTGGAGAAAGTGCAAAAATAGAGGCACTAGTGGAACTTCTTAATAGAAGTATAGAACAAGGTCATAGAATACTTATTTTTTCTCAATTTACATCTGTTCTTAAAAATATTGGAAAAAGGATTACTAAAGAGGGGATAGAATTCAGTTATTTAGATGGTTCTGTACCTTCAGAAAAGAGAATAAATTTAGTGAATGATTTTAATGGAGGAGAAAACTCAGTGTTTTTAATAAGTTTAAAGGCAGGAGGCACAGGATTAAATTTAACTTCAGCTGATGTAGTAATTCATTTTGATCCTTGGTGGAATCCAGCAGTAGAAGATCAGGCCACGGATAGAGCTCATAGAATAGGGCAAAAGAAAGTGGTAGAGGTTATAAAAATAGTAGCTAAAGGCACTATTGAAGAAAAAATCATTTATCTTCAAGAAGAAAAGAAAAAACTCATAGGATCTCTTATGGATGATGAATCCTTTAAAGGAGAAGGTTTTGCAGCTTTAACTGAAGAAGATATAATCGGATTATTTGATATGTAGTGTATAAATTTATAGATAAATTACAAGGAATTTATTGATTCGATAAAAGAGGCTATTACTAAATCTAAGATTTCGTGGTAGCTTTTTTTATATGACTGAACTAGGGATTTAGGTAGTATAAAATAAAAAATTCTAAAAAAACATATAAAAAAGCATATATAAGAAGATATTTTAATAATATGGAAGAAAATTTGAAGGAATTTGGCAATAAGTATTGAAATATATATTATAGAAAAGAAAACAGATAATTTAGAAAATAAAAACAAGGATAAGTTTACACAAACTATACAGATATTAAAAAAACAACTTGTGGAGGTGTATTATGAAAGAATATATTAAATTATCAAGAAAAGACTTAGAACTAAAATTAGAAGAAATGCCTGAGTTTGATACTACTGAGAATGTAAAAGGTTACAATATGGTGATAGGTCAAAAAAGAGCAGTGGAATCTATAGAACTAGGATTAAATATGGATAGTAAACAGTATAATATATTTATATCTGGAAAAACGGGCACAGGAAAAACTGGTTATATTGTAAGGAAAATAGAGCAATATGCAAAAAAAATGGCAACACCACAAGATTGGTGTTATGTTTATAATTTCGAAAAACCTAATAATCCAATAGCAATTTCTCTTAAAACAGGAGAGGCTAATAAATTTAAAGAAGATATAACTTCATTTATTAAGCATATTATAAAGGAAGTGCCTGTTTATTTTAACTCTGAAAATTATGAAAATGAAAAAAACGGGATAATTGGTAAGTACGAAACAATACTCTTAAATTTATCCAGGGGATTAAATGTAGAGTCTAAGAAAAGAGGATTTAGTGTTAAAAAAACGTCAACAGGTGATTTTGTATTCATTGCTTTAAAAAACGATAAAGAATTAACAGAAGATGAATTTGCAGATTTAAGTGAAGAAGAAAGAAAAAGTATGGAGATTTCAATAAATGAACTTAGAAATATATCTTCAGATATTTTTAAACAAAGCAATCAATATCAAAAAAAATTAGAAGGAGAATTAAAGTATTTAGATGATAAAATTGCTGAAAATATAATTTCCACAAAAATAGAGGAATTGGTAAGTAGTTATGGCTGCAACGAAAAGGCTATTGATTATTTAAATGCAGTGAAAAAAGATATTATTGAGAACATATCATATTTTTTTGAAGATAGCGATAATGGTGAAAATGGTGAAGAAATTAAAAATATAAAAACACTTTTCTTCAAGAGATATGAAGTTAATGTTCTAGTTAGTAACACTGAAAATGAAGGTGCACCAGTTATATTTGCAGATTCAGCACAGCAAGGGAAAATCTTTGGTAATATTGAATATGAAAATAAGATGGGGAGTCTTATTACTGATTTTACATTAATAAAACCAGGTTATTTGCATAAGGCCAATGGTGGATACATTATAATTAAAGCGCAACAGTTATTAACTCAACCATCTTCTTGGGAATTGTTAAAAAAATGTATAAATTTAGAAAATATATCTATAAATAATTCAAAGTATAATATAGATGTGCTTCCTATTTCAACGCTTAGTCCAGAGGAAATACCTTTGAAAATAAAGGTAATACTAATTGGAAGTAATTATATATATTCAGTACTTCTCAGCAGAGATTTAGAGTTTGAAAAAATATTTAAAATAAAAGCTGAATTTGATAATGAAATAGAAAAGGACAACAGTAATATATCTAAACTTATAGGATTGTTAAATTGCTATACAAATAAAAACAAACTTAAACATATAAGAAGAGAAGGTGTTGTAAGATTGTTACATTTTTCCTCTAGACTTGCAGGAAACAAAAATTATTTTTCTTCTTCTATGAGTGATCTTTTTAAGATAGTAGATATTGCAAATTATTATGCAAAAAAAGATAATAGCGAAATTGTTGAAGATAAACATGTTACAGCAGCATTAAAGGAACAGGAATCTATGCATGGGCTTGTTAGAAAAAAAATCTTAGATATGTATAGAAAGAAAAAATATATAACTCAGTTAGAAGGAACAAGGATTGGTCAAATTAATGGACTTTCTGTTGCAGATTATGGAGATTGTGTAATTGGTCAACAGCATAGAATAACTGTTTCCACTTTTGCAGGAAGAAATGGAATAATTAATATTGAAAGAGAAGCAGATATGAGTGGAAGCATACACAGCAAAGGCGTAATGATTTTAGCAGGGTTTGTAGGCGAACTCTTAGGAAGAGATATTCCAATATCTTTTAATGCTAATATTGTGTTTGAACAGCTTTATTCAGGCATTGAAGGGGATAGTGCTTCAGCTGCAGAACTATTAGCACTATTATCAAGTTTATCAGAAATTCCAATAAAACAAAGTGTGGCAATAACAGGTTCAGTTAATCAAAAAGGAGAGATACAGCCAATAGGAGGAGTTAATGATAAAATAGAAGGATTCTTTGATATATGTTCAATAGAAGGCCTTGATGGAACACATGGAGTTATAATACCAAATACCAACGTAGATGATCTTGTATTAAAAGAAGAAGTATTAGACGCAGTAGAAGAAGGGAAATTCCATATATATTCAGTAGACAATATTCGCGACTGTATTCAGATACTGTTCCATGATGACAATATAAATAATAGCTCTAATAATGAAGTTAGAAAAGATATTTTAGAGTATGTAAAAGAAAAGATGATGAAAACTGCAAGACAATATAATAATGTTTTAAAAGAATCTAAGATTAATTAAGAAAAAATAGACACCAATTTTAAAGGAAAAATTGGTGCCTATTTTTTATAAAAGAAAATGATTTGATAATATATTATATTTTTAATTGTATGGTTATTGTGTTATTTTTATGGTCTTTTCGTTTAAATCATCCTTTGATGGTACATATACACGGTAATTTCCAAGTGAATCGTGCATACTCATAAGGGAGATTGTGTCTTTACATCTTACATTAACAGAATTTGTTAATAATGCATAATTTTCATTAGTAGATTTAAAATTAAACACAAGAGTACTTCCAGTTATGTTTACTGAATCAGCTAGTAAATTTTTTCCGTTAGTGCTTGTAAATGTAAAATCATCGGGTCTTGTACCGCTGTTTATGTAAAGCGGAGTATCAAATGTTATATAAACTTTTACACCATCTGACTCTTTTGTTGCACTCCAGTAATTTGGAGCAGTTTTTGGACCTAATTCACAATCATATATTTTAGACTGATCATCTGAAAGAGTATATGCTACACTAGCACCAGTTTCATCTGCTAGACTATTAGGACTTATAGCAAGTTTAGCAGAGAGACCTTGAGCTTTTATAATATCTATCTTAGTTGGACTAGTATTAGCTTTTCCATTAGAATAAGTTATTGGATGAGCTGCTATTTCTGAAGCAGTAGGTAAAGATCCAGCCGTAAATCTAAGTACTAACTTATCTTCAATCAGAACTGCACTATCTGGCTTTACACCACCAAATGAGAAGTCTTGTGAATTTATATCACATAATTCTCTGCTAAATTGCATGTCAATAATTAAATCATTTTTGTCATAATAAGCGTTAATTGAATTGTTTTTTACATAGGTTTCATTTAACACTGGCTGAGAAATTATGCTTTTATATGATACATTATTTAATGTTTTTTCTGATTTATCTTTAACATTAGAAACTATCAATCCAATTATGTCTGTGGAGTTACCAGTATTTTGAGTAGCATTTGTCATTATATGATAAGTTGAAGGAAATTCTATTCTTGCACTCTTAGAAGTTCTTCCAATTATTATAGTTGCATCCTCTGGTAATGGTCTTGTATTTCCTAATCCGTCTACAATTTTGTAATTATTTTTATTTCCAATTGTATCTTCATTCATAGCTTCGCTAAAGTAAACAATAACTTTATTGTTATTACTTGATGTGGATATGTTTTTGTATATTCCTGTTATAGTAGGAGCTGTAAAATCAGTATCTAAAACACACGTATAAGTATCCATTGCATTTGGTACCGATGATGTATCAATTACATTTCTTATTTCAAGTGTATACTTAGAATCATTCAATCTCCAGTCTTCATTTTCATTACTTGGATTTTTATCTCTTAATTTTATATCATAAGTATCTGTGTTTTGAGTATCAGATTGGCTTATGGCACTGTATATGCCACTAATATGATTACTTATGTCTATTTGACTTATATCCATCTTATTTAATAACTGGTAGTTTGATATATTTGTAGCATAATTGTAATCAACTTTTTTGTTGAAACATACACGAATAGTTTCATTGTCAATTGTTGTAACTTTTTTAACAGTAGGTTTATCTGATAAGGTTTTTTTACTAATGCTGAAATCGGAATTTTTAATATCAGATATTGATATTTTACCATCAAAGAATACTGTAAAAGTTCCAGTAGGAGAATCCATTGAAGCAGTTTTTCCTTTTACTGTTACAGTGTAATCTTCTGGGTTTGATACAGATAACTTAAACGATACCAATGTTGAAGAAGTATTTTTGAGATTGTCACATTTTATTGTTGTCATATCTACAGTAGGGGGTATTGTTTGTCCATTAATTAACAAATCCCCACTACTATCAACTGATACTGCATTAGTAGTCAAGTTTATTGTTGGTGTACTAGCAGATTCGGTAAAGGAATTTAAGTTGAATGAATTTCCTTTTTGCATACAATTAAGTTCCTCTTTAGATATGGCATCATATTCTATATAGGATTTCTTTATATCATCATAACAAGCTCTAACAGTTGTTTTTCTTTGGAGAAAATCATTGTATAATTTAGCACCTGGATTATCTGAGCCATAAATTAGTTGAGATGTTGCAGATGCTGTTAATGCATCATATTGGTACTCGTATACTTTACTATCATTACTATTTACAGCGATTGCCGTAGTTTTAGCGAATGCTTTTGAACTTACAGTAGCTAGCAATAATCCTGTTATTGCGGCAGTTGAAAGTACAGCAAGCATTTTTTTGTTTTTATACATATTTATATAACGCCTCCATCCTTTTAGTTCAGTAATAAAATACAAATATATGTTATAATATTGTATTTTTTACTCGTATATAGTATAAACCCAAATAATAGAAATATCAACATTATATGTATTAACCAGCGTTGTTGGCGATTATAATACCATAGCCATTTTTTATTTTTCGAAACAAGAAGAATTATAAATTATTTAAATATGGATTATATTTTTTGTGAAAGTTTGAAAAACTAATTAATAAGGTGAAAATAATTTGCAATTTTACTTGTGAAGAAAGATAAGAAAAGGTGATAGTATGAAAGATAAACATTCTAGTTTAGATGAAACCATAAATATGTTTACTAATAAAATTGGAATTAAAAATCCAGTTGTGGTAAAAAAGTTTTTTATAGGAAAAAGTAATCCAGCAGAAGCAGCTATTATATATATAGATGGAATAACAAAAAAAGATATTATAAATAGAGATATATTAAAACCTTTAATGATGAATGTAGAAGAAGATATATTTAACTATGAAGCAGTAGCTGATTATTTATGTAAAAGATATATTTATATGAGTGATACACATTGTGAAAAAGATGTTGTCACGGTAGTAGAGAATATAAAAAAAGGAAAGACTGTAATAATTATTGATACTGTTTTAGATTATATAATACTTGATACTACAGGAGGTAAAATACGAAATATATCTGAACCAAAAAATGAATCTTCTATTAGAGGTTCAAGAGAAGGTTTTGTAGAAAATTTAGAAACAAATGTGAGTATATTAAGAAAACTTATAAAAGATGAGAAATTATCTATTGAAACAATTACTATAGGTAGAAGATCAAAAACTGATGTGGCCATGATATATATAGATGATATTGCGGACAAAGATGTAGTTAATGATATAAGAAGTAGGTTGAATTCAATTGATGTTGATTCAGTTCAAGAGACTGGTATTGTTGAACAATTAATCGAAAATTACACATATACATTGTTTCCTCAAGTACTTACTACAGAGAGGCCAGATAGAGTAGTTGCAAATATAATGGAAGGTAGACTAGTGATAATTATGGAAGGCACACCTTTTACAATAATATTACCTGTAATTTTTACAGACTTTTTCCAAGGTGTAGAAGATTATTATGAGAGAACTATAATTTCATCATTTATAAGAGCTCTGCGTATTATATCTATTTTTATAGTAATAACACTTCCATCCATATATTTAGTTTTTGTCCGATTTAATTCAGAGCTAATACCTTTAAAGTTTGTTATTCCTATAGTTGAATCAAGAAGAGGAGTTCCCTTTCCACCATTACTTGAGATATTATCCATGGAAGTAGTATTAGAATTTTTGCGTGAAGGTGGGTTAAGATTACCTAGTAAAATAGGTCAAACTTTAAGTGTAGTAGGAGGATTTATAATTGGAGATGCAGCTATAAGAGCGAGACTGGTAAGTCCATCCACTATTGTAGTAGTTGGAGTAGCAGCCATTGGAACTTTTGTAATACCTAATTATGAAATGTCACTAGCAATAAGATTAATTAGATTTCCTATGCTGATTATTAGTAATTTCTTAGGGATTTTTGGAATAGCTGTTGGATGGTATATGTTAATTGTTCATCTACACTCAATAGATAGTTTTGGAGTACCATATTTTTTCAATAATAAATATGAAGATATAAAAGATATTCTGTTAAGAGCACCTATATGGAAAATGAATAAAAGGCCTAAGTCCATTCCAACCAACAATGCAGTAAGACAAACTGATTTTAGAAAAAAATTTAGGAGAAAAAAATAATGAAAAAGGTAAATAATAATGCAATAACATCTAATCAATTTATGTTTATGCTTATTGGTACAATGATTGCTATGGGCATATTAAATTTACCTAATGACGTTGTGAAAAATGCAAAGGAAAGTGGATGGATATCTGTGTTTATTGGCCAACTTTATCCATTATATATTGTAATTATGGCAATTCTTATATACAGAAAGTTCCCAAATAATAATATACTATTTATAAACAAAAAATGCTTTGGGAAAATTATGGGGACTTTATTTAATATAGCAATAGGTTTATATTTTCTACTATATCTTACTGCTATAGCTTCAGGGCTAAGCAATATTACAAGAACAATTATCATCACTTTTTTGTCACCATTAAAAGTCTTAAGTGTGATTACATTTTTAGGGGCATATACTGCAGTTAAAGGTTTAAAGATATTAGGTAGAGTAAATGAAATGTTTTTTTATCTAACAATTATTATGTGTTTGCTGCCATTAATGGTACTTATTAAAGAAAAAAGTTCAAATGTATTTCCAGTAATAGGTACAAGGATTTTTAATATAATAAGCACCAGTAAAGAAAGTGCTTATGCATATGGTGGAGTGGAAATAATACTTCTAATATATCCCAATGTTTCAGAAAAAAATAGATTAGAAAAAGCTGCTATTAAAAGTGTTTTTATAACAGGTTTAATATATTCATGGACTACATTTATAACTATATATGGTTTAGGTATAGATATAATTCCCAGCTATCTTGTTGCATTTCCAGCAGTAGTAAAATATATAGAAATACCTGTAATTAATAATTTTAGATTTATTTTTATGGTTTTATGGACACTAGTTGTTTTTAAAACCATATCTAATTACTATTATGCTGTATGTAATATATTAAATAATCTAATTCCAAAAATCAGCTATAAAAAAATGTGTATAATAATATATCCTATAGTCATCTTCTTATCTATGAAATATGGAAATGAAACTACAAGAAGAAATTTTTTGAATTTTATAATACCCAAGTACACCGTTTTTATAATTATTTATGTTTTACTAACAGTATTATTAGTTCATTTTAGAAAGGAAGATAGATTTGAATAAAAAAGTTTATTTAGTAACTATAGCTTGTGTTTGCATTTTTGCATACTTTTCAATGGGCTTAAAGGATGAAAAACCAGCTGAAGATTTAGAAATAGTTGCTGGTTTTGGAGGAGATATTAAAAAAACTATTGGTAATGAGGTATTATATATTGCTCCCAGTTCTGTTTATACCTTTGAGGAAGGCGGAAAAATAAGTTCTGTGATAAGAAAAGGAGAATCATCAACGCCAGGAAAAACAAGAGAAAAAAGGCAACTTGTTTCCAATAAGCAATATATACTGGGATTAGAAAAAGTATATATTATAGGTGAGAATATGGCTTTCAATGGAATAGAAAATCCAATGGAGATATTTTTTAGAAATCCATATACAAATGATAATGGTTATGTTGCTATTTGTAATGGAAAACCAGAAGATATATTAAAATATAAAGTTGAAGGTTATCCAAGCTCATCAGATTATATTGAAGGAATGCTAAAAGACGCAAATAATTATAATTTTTTTCCAAGTAATTATAAGATTTATAATGCTTTTTTAAAGTTAGCTTCAGAGGGCAAAAGCTTAACCTTACCCTATATAAATATAGTAGAAGATCAGATTAAAATTACAGATTTATGTCTTTTTAAGAAGGATAAGATTATAGGAAAATTAAATATTGAAGATGCCAAAATTTTCAATATGTTAAATGAAACAGATGGTAAAGGCATTATTACATTGAATAAAAATTCAGATAAATATTTGGAGTATTATTCAAAGGTTAAAAGAAGTGTAAAAGTATATAAGGTAGACAATAAATATAAGTTTATTATTGATTTAAAATTTAATGGAGATATAATTTCCAATACTTTATATACTGAACTTGACAATAATGTAAGTATAAATAATGAAATAGAAACAAGATTAGAAAAAACTATTAAAGATTCTTGTAGATATATTATATTTAAAATAAAAAATGAATATAAGGTTGATTGTCTGCAATTAGGTAACTATGCAGCTTCAAAATATGGAAGGCAAAGTGGAATTGATTGGGATGAGATTGTTCCTAATTCAGATATAGAAGTAAATGTAAAAGTTAAAATAGATAAAAAAGGTAGAGGCGATTACTTTTTAAAAAAAGCTAAAAATATAGAGTAGATACTATATAAAATCTTATTTGGAAATAACAAATAAAAAGATAGGGTATGAAAAAAATATTTTTAGAAAGATACTTAGAAAGTCACCTAGTCTATTCTTCGCCATATTAAATGAGCAGAATTTTTTGGTAAAATAACTATCAGCAAGGTCTATTTACTTCTATGACGAAAAATAGTCACCATGACTTTATAATGTTATTTGCTTACATATAATTAAAAGAGATATATTATATGTAAAATAAAAGTTATAATATATCTAAATTTTTATGTTAAACATTATGATTAGGGTTTTTAGAAACCTTATCAACAGCTTGAACAAGTTGATTCAATACATCTGTCTTAAATTGAAAAGTTAACTTATTTATTTTTGAATAAAGGACTCCTTTTTCAGAAGAAACATATAATGGCTTAAAGTTGTTTAAAGCTAATGCTTTTACATCCTCAATACATTTTTCACATTTACATATATCTGTATATTTATCTAAAACTAGTGGCAGCATATCATCAATAATTTCTTCCATATAATTTCTAACCATTTGTAACCTCCGTAAATTCAATTGCTTGAAAAGTAGTATAAGCATATATTTTTCTCAGCACGATTTTATTGAAAACCTTAGAAAGTATCACGATTCTTAATTTCTAAATAATCCATAAAATCATTTTAACAATTACCAACGTTGGAATTATTTTAATATAATATATATCGTACGATTTATAATATTGTTTATAGATATAATTAAAAAAATGACTAAATATTAAGAACTATAAGACAAAAATGCATAAAAAATACTTTTTTGACATATATTTGTCAGACTTTAAAGCAATATATGTTAAAAATTAGAGTGATGATGTAAAATATTTTCTTTTTCAATGTGATGATAATAAAAATTAAATAAAAAGCATTAAGTTGAAAATCAAAGCAATTCTTATGTTGTGTATAAGAATTGCTTTGATTTTCAGTGATTTTTTATAAGAAAACTTAACTTGAGTTTAAAAACAACTAGATGGAATTTGAAAATTTTCTTGAGTATGGGATAAAGTGCAAAAGCATTTAAAGAAGTGGAAATAATGAAATGAACAAAACTTAATATCTAATAGTCTGATCTTCTTGAAGTCAATTCTTGAAGATTGTCGATTATCTTCTTTTTCTTAGATATAGAAGCTTTCAAGTTTAGAACTTCTTTTTCTAGAACAATATTTTTAGATTGTATATCTTTCAATTTTAAATCAAAATTTTTAGTTTCTTTTATATTATCTTGTATTACAGAAACATACATATTGTCTACATTATCTTTGCTTTTAATAAAAAGGCTATAATATTTTTTAACGCATAATTTAAATTTTCTAAAGGCTTTTAAAAATTTTTTTGCTGCTAATTTTATTTCATTCATTTTGACATCCCCTTTATGTTATTTTATACTAATTTTAAGTAGAAATGCAAGGAGGAAAAAATGGATAAAAAACACAAGTTGTTATCTAGGTATATAAAAACTTATAGTGGATTAAAGAAAAATAAGATAAAAATCTTAGATAATAAAAAGAAAAATCTTCAAATTAAATTAGAAGAGGAGTTAAGTAAGTTTAATAATCTGTTAAATTTAAAAGAGAAACTTAAAAAAGAGGGTGAACGATATAATGAGATATATGGTGCATTGGTAGAAATACTGAAATCTCGAGGGATAGTATTCAGTATATATAATAATAATTTTAAAGTTAAAGAATGGGACCACTTATTTATAAAAAAAATAAATGATTTATATGTATTGATGAATAAAAGTGGAGAGTCATTATATATTATTGAGGAAAAATATAGTGATGCAATAAAATATATAATTGATAATTATACTTATAGCTTAATGATTACAAGAAAAGATGGTAATTTAATAAAGTCTCAGCTAAGAATTTTAGAAAAATTAAATTCAAAATAGATGGAGGAGAAATTTTGCGTAAATTAATACTAACATTTTTATTGATATTATTAATATTTATTACACCTATGAAGGTTAGTGCCCAAGAGAAAAGCTACACTATAGACAAATTGAGCACCACTGCAAAAATTGCAGAAAATGGGGATGTAGAAGTTCAGGAAGAAATAACTTATGCTTTTAATGGAAATTATAATGGTGTTTATAGAAACCTTAATAAAAATAAAACTAATGGGTATATAGTATCAAAAGTAGCTATAAAAGATGAAAGAGGTAATATAACATCGCTTTCATTAAGTAATGATTCAAAAGATAATACATATGAAATTGTTGACTTTGGTGAAAATACTCAGATAAAGGTATTTTCAAAAAGTGTTGATGAAAAAAAGACTCTCCTGCTTAACTATACAATTCAAAGAGCAGCATTAAAATATAAAGAATTTGGACAACTTTATTGGAGCTTTTATAAAGTGGAGAATAATATGTCTATTAAAGAAGTGAATTTTAATTTGTCTTTAAAGGATTCAAAATTTGATCTTAATAAATTTAAGTATTGGGTATACATAGATGGTGAATCTAATACTAATTATGATTCTAATAGTATTTATATAAAAGCAAATAATCTAACTTCAGTTTTAGGAATAAAGATTCGCTTTCAGCCAGAATTCTTAAAGATTGATGAAAAATCTTATGATGATAGTGTTAATGAAAACATGAAGGATATTAATACCACCACTAATGTGAAGGAAGATAAGAAAAGTGATAAAGAAGATTTTGGATTTGTTTTTGCAGCAGCTGGTGTAGGCGTACTTATTTACCTTCTTATATATTTTCGTGGTAAAAGGAGTAAAAAATTTAAAGAAGCACTGGAAAAATATAGAAGCGAATTTCAATTTTTCCAGGAAGAAACCTTGGATACTATACCAAAGGATCTTTCAGCAGCCTTAGTAAACTTATTGTATAATGAAAAACACATTTCTAGCTCAGCTATACCTTCTACGTTGTTTTACTTATGTAAAAAAGGGTATTACACTTTAGAAAAAAATTTAAAATCAGAATCTTTAAATAAACTTGAAGAAGGAGATCTGTGTTTTAGAAAAAACAATATGATTTCGCCTCCAACATCTTATCATTTAAGATATTTTATAAAATGGTTAAGCCGTTATGAAAAACATGGGCACTTTAGTTTAAAATCTATTGGAGAAGAGGTAAATTCTAGAACAGGTGCTTTGGAATTTAAAAAATATTTTTCAGAGTGGGAGAGATTAATAAGAGAGCAAGGTGAGAAATTAAATTTTTATATTACTATAGAAGGTAAAAAAGTGTTAAGTAATGAAGCCTATAATGAAAAAATTAAGTGGCTTGCTTATAGAGAATACATTTTAGATTATTTTAATACTGATGGACAATCTGTAAATTTATCAAATAACCAAGATATTTTAATATATGCCTCAGCTTTAGAAATAGATGAAAGAGAGTTAGAAGAATTTTCTAAAAAGCTAAACAATATTTATAATGACTCAGAAGACCCTTATTACTATGATATGTATAATGATTATTCATATTGTCTTACAAACATTTATTTATGGGATAGTATTGACAATAATATATATAATACTACTGCTATTAGCAGTAACAATAGCAGCAGTGATGGTGGATTTGGAGGATTTTCAGGAGGCTCAGATTGTTCTGGCGGCGGAGGCGGAGACTCAGGAGCATTTTAAATCAAGTTTGTGATAAATTTTAAGCATAATGCGATGCAAGTAGCTAATTCAAATTTCAGTTGTATGCAGTCTACATTATGGTGTTGTTTTTATTTTAACTTATACTCCATGGTATATTATAAGGAATTCGCACTATTAAATATGTTTAAGCAGAGAGCCAAAATCTATGATTTTGTGCGAATCGCTTACTCCTCTGAGGAAACGAAGAGGAATTTCCAATTAAATACCAAAGCTCAAATTTTCTGAAAGCCTAAGAACTTTGCCAAACTCGCTACTCTCAAACAGGGCTAAAGTTCTAAGGCTTTCAGAAAATTTGAACTAAGACTAATAAAAAAATAATTTAATTGATGTGACAAATTCCTTATAATATACCATTACGTATAAGTTAAAATAAAAACTAGTTACCGTAAATGTACTCACTTATAATTTAAATTTGCTTTTTACAAATGGATATAGTCTTCATTAAAAGGCTGATAAGCCTTGATACCGTTAGGTTCGGATTTGTATGCATTTAATTATTTTCAAAGGTTCTGATATCAATTCATATAAACTTAGTGGGAGTTTTACAGCAGGTAGACATCAACGTGTAGTTATAAGATAAAAATCCCAAGGCGATTAGCCTGTTAATTTTCTTGTTTTCAGGGAATTCGTACGATATTACAAAGGAAATTATATAAGTCTAGTTAATTATCATTAATTCTTGTAACTAACCAACAAACACTAGATTTGAAGTAATGAATATAAAGTAAGTACAGAAAGTTTTCAACCATAGATTAGTCGATTTATCCGATAGCTACCATCTGTAACGCTAATAACGGCTGATACGCCCCTGGATAAGTTCTTCCCCTAAAGGATAACGTATTCTAAGTGATGAAGACACTAAGAATACTGTTAATAAGACTCAGGTGAAGAGAGGCATTCTGCATAAGCAATCTCCACCTGAATCTAAGAATCGTTTGATGGTTACTAGTTTGGATTTTAACTTTTATTCCGTGATGACACGCTTACCATATATCACGGAATATAAGTTAAAACAAACCGCCACTGAACCCTATTTTCATTGCCATTTGCGTCGCATAATTTTTAAATTGCTAATGTTCAGTGGACATCAAAAACTTCTTTATAGTTTCTTCGTATTGAGTTTGGTACATAAAATAGGAGCCTACATGTACTGAGTCTTTAAACAAAACTAATTTGCTGTTTTTGTTTTTTAATAGTTTTTCCATTTTAACACTTTCAGTATAAGGAATTGTAGTATCGCCTTTTCCATGAATTAGAAGTATGGGAATGGTAGATTTTTTAACACTATTTAAAGGGATTATTGTGCTGTAATCTACTCCGTAAATAAGTTTGAAATTTAAAACTATCATGGGTACAAAAGGAAAGTTGGGAAGACCTGTCCAAACTTTCATATTGGTGTATAAATAATTTTTTAAATCACTAAAAGGCGAATCTGCAATGGCAAAGTTTATTTTATCTGTTTTGTCCAATGCACTTAGAGCTGTAGCAGCTCCCATAGAAAATCCTATAACACCTATTTTATTTCCAATGCCTTTTGATTTTACAAAATTTACAGCTCCGAGAAGGTCCTGTTGCTCTTTAAATCCAATGGTTACTCCATCTCTGCCAGCATACTCTCCATGACCTCTAAAATCAAATAAAAGAGCATTGTATCCTTGATTTAGGAACAGTTTAGATAACTGGAGGTTATCCACTTTTACTGAATTTGGCGTTCTTCCACCTACCATAAATTTAGAATCTCCATATCCATGGCATATTATTACAGTTTTTTTGCTATTACCATTTCGGATAAGGTATCCTTTTAAATTCACATTATCACTAAAACTGTTAAAGCTTATTTTTTCGTAATTTTCTATGCCATACTCTTTAATATTAGAATGAAAATTAGTTGACTTAGGATGGCTAAATTTAATTACAATATAAGCTGAAAAAGCCTCCAAAATTAAAATAGTAATTAAGAGAAGAATTAATAGTATTTTCATAAATTTACTTAAGGTTAAAAGCCTTGCTCCTTTTTCTTTTAATAATTCTGTTTTACTTTCCATAGTTTGTCACTCCTTAAAATAGCAAATAAACTCAAAGAAAAAAAGTGTGTACTAAAATGGTGATTTGTATAATGTTGTAGCAGTAATATACTATACTTTAATGTTACATAATGATAAAATGTATATACAGATTAATACTTATAATATATACTTTTGAGGTAAAAAACATGAAATTTAAAAATATTTCTATTCGTTATAGTTTAATGCTAATTATAATACCTATATTTATTATTATATCAGAGATAAACTATATTAATTTAAAAAATAACATTTTGAATAATGCAAATATAGCTATTAACCAATCAAAACATTCTGTTATAGATATTATAAATCGTACTGAAGAAAATTATGAACTTGTTTCAAGTTATTATGATCCCGTAATGAAAGAAACTATGGAGAGTTTTAAAAATGAATATAATAATCATAAAGAAAACCTTAATGAAATGAAACTTAAAGATATTAAAGAAGAACATAATAATATGGTTGACTTATATCTTATAGACAATAATGGTATTATTGATTATTCAACTTTTCCTAAAGCTGTGGGGATTGATTTTAAACAATTTCCGGATTTTTATAAGAAACTTATAGAAATAAAAAGTGCAAAGGAAATAGAAATTTCAAAAGTAACATCTGAATTAAAGACACATGAACTTAGAAAGTGGGAGTATCTTCCTACAGATGACCATAAATATATATTAGAAGTAGGTATTGCATCAAAAGAATTGAAAAAATATATGATTAAATACAATTAAAGTGTAAAAATGGCTATTTAGGATTCTACAATGAATCCTCTAATAGTCATTTTTCCCATAGCATTAACTCTTATTGTATAATCATTGTCATTTTCTCCAGGGTTTCTAGGAATATATACGTCTAATCTATGCATAGTATCAAAGTTATTACCACCTCTATCAGCAACTGTTAATGTACCAAATTCATTTGTGAAAATTTTTGTTCCTAAAGGAAGCACATTGTTGGCAGCCATGCCAGGAAGAAGCTGTTTACCAGTACAGTTGATTTCTGTAAATCCTCCATTTTCTTCTGGTAGGCTGGTATAAAAAGTAAGAGTAATATCAATTTCGGTACCAAGATTAGCGCCTCGAGAATACTGATTTTTAATGAGATTACATTTTTGTGTAATTTTACAATTATTATTACTAAAATTAGAAAGTTTACTAACTGCTGAACTAAGTAAAATATTATTCTTCATATTTTTCTTATTTTCGGCAGCAACAACCTTTTTATTCATGGTTTTATTTTTCATATAAATGTTTGTATATTTCATAGGTATAAGTCCAATTATTAAAACAATTGACAATACTATATTTTTTACCTTTGTATTCAATGCAAACATCCTTTCTATACATAAATCTACTGGCATTATTGTATGCAATTTTTAAATAAATAAACATATTTTACACAGAATTTAATTAAAAATTTTATATAATAAATATTTACTATTTTTGCACAAAATGTTTTAAATGCGTCAAGTAAATATTGCAAAAAATGGTTATAGTAGCTATAATAGTTATAATAGTACGACTATTCAAAAAATATGTTGTAAAATTATTAATTTATTCTTTGTATAAATGTCAATAAATTTTGAAAATGCAAAAATAGGAGGGGATTATATGAAAAAAATATCACATAAAATAACTTTGGCAATAGTATGTTCTGTAGTTATAGTATCCTTCTTAGTAGGTTCTATAAGTATTATTAAAAGTCAAGTTATTATCAAAAACACTGCACAGCAAAATTTATTAGTAACATCAGAAAAACTGACAACAGAATTCAACAATAAATTAAATGCTTTTGAAATAAGATCAGATGATTTAATAAATGTTATTTCTAATACTGTAAATTTAGAAAAACTAAAAAATGATCCTGAGTATATAAAACAGTATTCTAATGAAATTTCAGCAACTCTTAAAAAAGTTGCTGAAGCTGGATCTACTGATTTAGACACTTATATACTTTTTAATAAAGAATTTTCAAAGGATGAAAAGGTAAGGGGACCAATGTTTATAAATTCAGATGGAAAAGGATTTCAGTATTCAGAGTATGTTACACCAACGATTAAGGAAATGGATCAAGATAAAGATAATTATCAATGGTACTACAAATCTATGGTAGAGAAAAAATCATTTTGGACAGACCCCTATGTTGACCCTGTAACAAAAATTAATATGGTTACATACAGTATGCCAATAATTATAGATGGAAATGTAATTGGAGTGGCAGGCATGGATATTAAGTATGACACTATTAAAGATATAGTAAATAAAGAAAAAGTTTATAGCAGTGGATATGCATCTCTTCTTAATTCAAATTTTGATTTTTTGGTGCATCCTAAATTTAAACAAACAGATAATTTAAAAACTACTAATAATGGTGAAGGAAAGGCACTGACAGACTATATAGCGAAAAATGAAAAAGGGGTATTTGAAGCAAGTGCTAATGGACAAAAGAAATTGATGGGATTCTCAAAGGTTGAAAATGGAGATATAATGTTGGTTACAGTACCAAATTCAGAAGTCTACAAAGATGTAAATAGTGTAGCAGTTTTTGTAATTATTGTGGCACTAATAGGAATAGGAATATCTACTATTACAGCCTTTTACCTAGCTAAACGCATATCAAATCCTATAAAGATGTTAACCCATTTGTTTAAGAAAGCAGGAACTGGAGATTTAACTGTAGAAAGTCATATAAAGTCAGAGGATGAAGTTGGACAACTTTCTGATGCTTTTAATTCTATGTTGCATAATAATAAAATGCTTATTACTGAAACTATGAATATGAGTTCAAAAGTAAACTCTAATACTGAAAAAATACTTGATGTTTCAAAAAATTTACAAAGTGTTTCTGAACAAGTAGCTAATGCTATATCAGAACTTGCTAAAGGGGCAGTAGAACAAGCATCTGTTACAGAAGATGGAAATTCTAAAATATCTGGTATTGTAGAAGGCTTAAAAAAAGTAGTAGAAGATATATATCAGGTGGAAAAATTAGTAGGTAGTTCAAAAGATAATCTAAATTCAGGGGAAAAATCCGTAAGTTATCAACAAGCTCAAATGAATGAAAGCAAATTAGTTAGTGAAAATGTATCAGAGGCAGTTATAAGTCTTTCGGGGAAATCAAAAGAGATAGAGAATATACTTGAGTTTATAAAAGAAATATCAGATCAAACTAATCTACTAGCTTTAAATGCTGCAATTGAAGCTGCTAGGGCTGGTGAGCAGGGGAAAGGTTTTGCAGTAGTAGCTGATGAAATAAGAAACCTTGCAGAACAAACTTCTAAATCAGTAGAGAAAATTGCGGTAATTATAAAAGATGTTCAAAATGGAGTTAATAATGCTGTTTTAGAAATAAAAAAGAATGAAGAGGTTGGGACAAAGCAAGAAAAAGCACTAATGGAAACCATAGATGCTTTTAAAGGTATATCAGAGGTGGTTGAAAGTATTGCAGTTAATATTAAAAATATTTCAGAAAAATCAACTATTCTAAATCAAAATGCTATAGAAGCAGGAGATAGTATAAGTAGTATAGCAGCTATAGCAGAAGAAACAGCTGCAGGTACTGAAGAAATAGATGCATCTAATGTAGAACAGTTAACAATGATAAATGATATAGGAAATTCTATTTCAGAATTGGCAGAAGCTGAATCAAAGCTTGGAGATAGTGTGAAAAAATTTGTAGTTTAATTTTAAGGCTTTTCAGAAAAATATAAATACTGTGTTGTAATGTAATGTTTATGTTTTCATAAGCTGCTTAGTTATGGTAAAATTACTATTATAAAGGAGTGTGGTAAATTTGAAAACTAGAAATTTATTAAAATCAAAACTATCATTTATTTTTGTTTTTACAATTGCTTTTACTTTTTCAATAGGGTTAAGTTCTAGTACAAGCTCGAAAGTATTAGCAGCAGAGGACAAAATAAGTGAATCAACAGCAAAAACAATAAATGTTACTGGGAATGGTGAAATAAATATAACACCAGATATAGCCTATGTATCTTTAGGAGTAATAACAGAAAAGAATACTGTTAGTGAAGCACAAAATGAAAACACAAATACAATGAATAAAATTATTGATGGAGTTAAGAAGTTAGGGGTACAAGGTGAAGATATTAAAACTGTAAATTATAGCATTAGTCCTAAATATAATTATGATAATAAAACAGGGAATAATACACTGGTAGGATATACTGTTTTAAATACTTTAAGTGTTACAGTTAAAGACATAACTAAAGTTGGAACGATAATTGATAGCGCTGTAGCAAATGGAGCAAATAATTCTAATGGCGTGAGCTTTGGAGTAAATGATTATCAAAAATATTACAATATGGCTTTAAAAAATGCTATATCAAATGCAGCTAGTACAGCTCAAGTAATTGCTAGTTCTATAGGAGTGACAATATCAACTCCCGTAAAAATAAATGAGGATTCTAGTAGTATTCCTAATCAATATCCAGTTTATTTTAACGGTGCAGCTAAGGACTTATCAGAAAAGTCAAGTAGCATGTCCATAGAAACAGGAACTTACAAGGTTAAGGCTGTTGTAAGCTTAGTTTATCAGTATTAAAAATAAATGTAAAATTGTATAGAATAAAAAACCATGCTATATAAGCTATAAGTTAGTTTATGTTCCATGGCTTTTTTATTTTATACAATAGTATAATAAAAAATCTAAGTGAAATTTAGCATATGCTCTATAGATTTGGACAAATGTCCTTTAATTAGTTTATATTATGATATAGTATTTATTACAGGAGGGTTCTAGCATGATAAAAAACATTTTAGAAATAGTTGAAAATTGTCCACAGCAAATAAAGGAAAGATTTATTATTAAAAAATTTGAAAAGGGCGCAAAAATAGTTCAGCAAGGTTTTGAAGCTAAATATTTTTATATATTATTAGAAGGTATGAATAAAATATATAGAACATCTAAATTAGGAACAAATTATTTGCAGCTAGTTATTGAAGCTCAAGATGTGTATGGAGAAATTGAACTATCAAATCATAAGCCATCAATTTGTACCGTTGAAGCTTTAGAATATAGCAAAGTGATAATGATTCCTAGGGAAGTATACATAAAATGGTTAGAAACAGACTGCAATTTTTCAATGTTTATTATTAATAAACTTAGTGATAAGCTTTATTCAAAAATAGAAAAAGCTTCTAATGATGTTTTTTACAATCTTGAATATAAATTCATAAGGTTAGTTTTAGACCTTTATAATAAAAATAAAAATAGGAACATTCCTATATCTAAAGATTTAATAGCTGAAGAACTAGCATCAGCACTTAGAAGTATAAATAGAACGATTAATAAGTTAAAACAAAAAAACATTCTAAAGTATGAAAATGGAGAAATTATAATTATTGATTTGGAAAAATTAAAAAAACAAGAAGAGGAGTTATTACAATGAATATGTTTTTAGCCATAGTAGCAGGAATTTTTTTATCTATAATGATAACGTTAAATGGACTGCTCAGTAAGTATTTGAATGTTTTTGAAATTAGTTTTATTGTTCATATTATTGGAATGGTTTTATTAATATTGTATATTAAGATAATTAAAAAGCAGTCAATAGCATTTGGGAAAGAATCTTTTATATTATATTCAGCAGGTATATTAGGTGTTTTTTTGGTTTCAGCAAATAGTTTTTGTTTTACTCTAGTAGGTGCTACTTTAACAATAGGTATTTCACTATTTGGACAAATAGTAATTTCTGCATTAATAGATAATTTTGGATTTTTTGGAGTAAAAAAGAGTGCCTTTGGAATAAAGAGAATACCAGTAATTGTTATGATTTTTTTAGGTTTATTTTTAATGATAAAGAATTGAGGTGTAGACATGATAATAGGAATAACATTGGCATTTATTAGCGGTTGTGTATCTGTGATTTCTAAGATGATTAATTTTAAGTTAACGGAAAAAATAGGTCTGCTTAATGGAACTTTAGTAAATTATATAGTTGCATCATTTATATCCATAATGGTTATATTTCTAATTAAAAGCAATAATATTTTTAATTTTAAGGTTTTAAGTATAGTTCCTTATTGGATATATTTGGGCGGGGTTTTGGGATTAGCATCACTCTTATTAACTATTATTTCACTGCCTAAAATTCCAGTAACTTATTCTACAATACTAATTTTAATAGGACAGTTAACTGCAGGGTTTATAATAGATATATGTATTAGCGGAAAGTTTTCCTATATAAAACTTTTGGGCGTTTTGCTGGTGACTTTAGGTATTTGCTTGGATAAGCTGTGGGCAAATTATTTGTCTGCAGAAAGTTCTTAAAATGTAGTGAATTTTCATTTGGATGGAGTTTTGATAAATTTTAAATAAGAGTTGAATTTATTTAGAGGCGTCTGAGATTTTCATATTTGAATGATTTTTTTAAGTGGAAATATTTTGTAATGGTATAAAGCCAGGGGATGGCGCACTAAGAAATTTACGTACAATATATTGGTTTGAAGATTAATAACAAACATAGTATATTGTAGTATTTATTCTTAGTGTGACATCCTCTTTAATTATATTTAATAAAATTTTAATAGTAAGTATATTAAACTGCAAGCTCAGTTGGAAAATTATCAGTATCATTATCTTCAAGATTACTTATAGTTTTCATTTCATATACTATGAAAACTATCGAAACTAATGATGAAATAATATCTGAAGCTGCTCCAGCAATCCATACTCCATTTAAATTGAAAAAATGAGGAAGTATAAGTACTAAAGGTATAAGCAGCACAATTTGTCTTAATAAGCTTAAAAACATAGAGTTCTTTGCTTTACCAACAGCTTGAAAATAACTGGCAAATACAGTTTGAGATCCAACGAAAGCAAACATCATAAGGAAAATAGAAATTCCATTGGAGCCAATTGATATAAGTTTAGGATCACTGGTATTAAAAAGTCTAATTATTTGAACAGGGAATAATTCAACAAGTATAAAGCCAACTGAAGATATAATTGTAGCTGCAATTGTACTATACATCAATGTTTGTTTAACTCTTTTTACATTTTTAGCACCATAATTGTATCCTATAATAGGCTGTGCTCCTTGATTAATTCCAAATACAGGCATTAATATAAGAATTGCAACACTATTAATAAGTGAAAAAGCACCTATAGCAAGATCTCCACCATATTTAGCAAGACTGGTATTAAAAATAATTGTAACTAAACTTGCTGAAATCTGCATGGAAAAAGGTGACATACCTATGGCCATTATTTCTTTTACAACAGTTTTTTCTAATTTCATATTCTTTTTTCTAAGCTTTAAAATGCTGTTGCCTTTTATGAAATACATAAATATTAATATAGAGCAAACAGCTTGGGAAATAATAGTAGCAAATGCTGATCCACTTACTCCTAGTTTAAATCCAAATATTAATATAGGATTCATTATAAAATTAAGAGCTGCACCTATAAGCATAGTGAACATAGCTGTTTTAGGAGCGCCTTCTGAACGAATAAGTGGGTTCATGCCAAATCCAATATTTTGAAGTACTACACCAACAAGTAATATAGTTGAAAATTGTTTTGCATAAGGCAGAGTTTCAGCACTTGCTCCGAATAAAATTAGTATAGGATCTAAAAATATAATTCCTAAAATACTCACAAGTATTGAAAGTATGATTACAAGTGTAAAAGCATTACCTATAATTTTTTCAGCATCAAGAATCTTTTTTTGTCCGAGTTTAATAGAAACTACAGCAGCAGCACCTATGCCAACAAGCATTCCAACAGCCATAATTATATTAGTTAAAGGAAATGTTATTGCTACACCAGAAAGTGCAAGTGATCCTAGGCCTCTACCAACAAATATTCTATCTACAATGCTATATAACGCATTAACAAGCATGGCTATTACAGCTGGTATAGAAAACTTTAAAAGAAGTTTTCCTACACTTTCATTTTCTAATTCTGTTGATTTATTCAAAATTTTTACCTCCTTAAGATTAACGATCTAATTAAAATGAAAGAACAAACTTTAAGTTGTCCTTTCAAAGAATAAATTTAGGTTCCTAATTATGTAAGGAAATTTAAAGCAGATTAAAACATGATCCACTACTATTTTTCTAGGGTATTAAGATTATTATATAGTTTTTTCATCCAACATATAAAAATTACTTTTTCATCCTCTGAAAATCCTTTAGTAATTGTATTTTCAAGTTCTTTTATAATTTCAATAGATAAATCTTTAACGCTAGTACCTTCTTCTGTTAAATAAAGTCGCTTAAGTCTTGCATCTTCACCATCGTGTTTTCTAACTATAAAGCCTTTATTTGATAATGTATCTACAAGTCCAGAAACTGAAGCTGGACGTAAATTTAAATTTTCTTGAATTTCTTTTTGTGTAAGACCATCTTTATTCCAAAGTTGACACAGAACTGAAACTTGAGATGATGTCAAATCATATTGTTGCAGCTTTTGATCATGAAGATTATTCATGTTTCTAACAACTTTTCTAAGCCAATATCCCATCCATTTTTCAGAATTATTCTCCATAATATTTAGCCTCCTAAATGTTTCTTTTATAAGATTAACATAGTTCTAATTCTGTTTCAAGTGAAATTAATAAAAAAAACCTATAAACTTAAAAGAAAACAATTACATGGTATAATATTTTTGTTTTAAGCGGTTTAGTGTGTTTTTTATTTGTGATATAATTACAATAGTATTCATTAAACAAATTATGCTATAATTAATAAGTACGGATTGAATATAATAATAATGTGGACTTTAGAAAAACTTATCCAGGAGAGTATCAGCCATTATGCATAGCATAAGAGCTCTAAATCGCTGAAGCAAGAGTCCCAGTATCTTTCGCCTAAAGAAAAGTAGATATCCCAAATTTTTAATTTGGTGATAGCAGCTTTCACTGTGTGATAGGAATGTTAATGATGGTAGCCATCGGATAAAATGCTTACAGAGGAGTGTGGTTTATATGAAAACAGAACAAGAAAAAATGCTTGAAAATGTAGTTAACCAAAAATCCAAAAAATCATCAGAAAAATCAGCACCCAAAAAGACCAATATGTTAGCAGCAGCTTTTATGATTTTTATTTTTCCAATAATATTTGTATTTGTAGGTGTGTTTTTAGGGGGATATATAGGAAAATCTATAGGGGTAGCTATTAAAACTTCTCAAATCTCAGGAGGTGTAATTGCTTTTATCCTAGCCATTATAGCTATAAAACTGTTTGATAGATCTGCTGTGGTAGATGAAAATGCAGAGAAAATTTATTGGGAAGATTTATAGGTATAAGGAAATATAATAATTGAATAAAAAATTTAGATAGGTTTTTAAAATGAATTGGTATGAATGTAAAAGTTATTCAGCCAATTCATTTAATTTTTTGTTATAAAAACTCAATTTATATATAAGAAAACTTATTTGGCCAAATTATATTTAAAACATTGCAATTTAACTAAATAAATTTATAAAAGTAATAATTTTAAGAGGATTTTGTAAATTTGTATTGAATATTATAAATATTGTAAATGTTATAAAAATTTATGGTATTTTAACAGAAAATTTATCAAAAGCTCATGTGAATTTATACAGAGCATATCAGTTGTTTAATGCTTTCATAGCTGAGAGTTATAAACGGTTATCTACATTATATTCCGAAAACAAAATTATTTTGGAGGTGAAAAAATGAAATTTAATTCTTTAAAATTCAAAATTGTAGGTATTAGTTCAATAATAATAATTTTACTTGTAAGTTCTATTATTATTAACAGTGTTGTGAAATTTGATAAATATGTAGACTCCAGTATTAATACTAATGTTATTAAAGCAAATGATGTATTGAAAAGCAAGATAGAAGAGATGAAAAAAAGTTCTACAAATAATGCTGTTCAACTATCTCTAAATCCTTTAGTTATTAAGTCTATTGAAACAAAAAACACAGAAGAAATTTTAAAGACAATAAAACCATTGATTTCAAGTTCAGATATAGAATTTATTACTGTTTGCGATAAAAATGGAATTGTAATTGCAAGAACTCATGAACCAAATCAAAAAGGAGATAGTGTTATAAATCAAGAAAATGTTAAAATTGCACTTGAAGGTAAGGTGAATTCTCAAGTAGAAAAAGGAACAGCAGTTAAGCTGTCTTCCAGAGCAGGGGCACCTGTTAAAAGTGAAAATGGTGAAATTATTGGCGTTATATCAACAGGGTACAGGTTAGACTCAAATAATATAGTAGATTATATAAAAACAAACTTTGATTGTGATTCTACTATTTTTTTAGATGATACAAGGATTTCAACAACTATAATGAAAGATGGAAAAAGGATTATTGGAACTAAACTTAATACAGATATTTCAAAAATTGTACATGCAAATAATAAGTATACTGGTAATGCAGATATTCTTGGAATGAAATATACTACATCTTATTCTACAATATTAGATGGAAGTAGTAAAATAGTAGGTATAGTATTTACAGGAAAAAATACTGAAGAAAGCAGTTTATTTAAAAGGAACTTTATTAGTAATGCTATAATTGTTAGTGCCATTTTTTTAATAATATTAATATTGGTTTTATATATGTATATTCATTTAAATATTTCCAAACCTTTAAAAAAGGCGGTAGAACATTTTAAAATTTTAGCTAAGGGGGACTTTACCACTAAAGTTTCACAAAAAAATCTTAAACGAAAAGATGAAATAGGGGAACTAGCCAATGCAATACTTATAATGAAAAGCAATTTAGTCATTTTAATTAAAGGAATAATGGAAAATTCGCAAGAAATGGGTGCATCCAGTGAAGAACTTTCAAGTACGTCAGAAGAATTTAATTCCATGGTGCAAAATATTAATTTTGCAATTGAAAATATAGTTTCTGGAATTCATGAAACAAACTCATCTTCTCAACAGATAGCAGCATCTATGGAGGAGGTAAATACTAGTATAATTCAATTATCGGATAAGTCAATAAAAGGAAGCGAGAATGCTACTAAGGCAAAGGAAAGAACTGATGATGTGCAGCAAAAAGGAAGGTTATACCTTGAAGAAACAGAAAAATTATACAAAGAAAAAGAATATAAAATAATAAAAGCAATAGAAGAAGGGAAGGTAGTTGAAAATATAAAAATTATGGCAGATACTATTGCAAGTATAGCTGAACAAACAAATTTATTGTCACTAAATGCTTCCATAGAAGCAGCAAGGGCAGGAGAACATGGAAAAGGTTTTGCTGTGGTGGCAGAAGAAGTAAGAAAACTTGCAGATCAATCTTCACAAGCAGTAGTTGCTATTTATGATACTATTTCAAAAGTGCAAGGAGCATTTAAAACTCTTTCTGATAATAGCAATGAAGTAATGAAATTTATAAAAGAAAATGTAAATCCTCATTTTAATTCTATAGTAGAAATGGAAAAACAAACCCATAATGATGCAGAATTTGTAAGCATTATGTCAGAAGAAGTAGCAGCTATGTCAGAAGAACTTACAGCTACTGTAAGTCAGGTAACTGGATCAGTTGAAGCTATGTCAAATGTAACACAAAAATCTTTTGAGGAATCAGAAATTATAAAAAGTAGTAGTAATGAAACGGCTAAAGCTGTGGAACATATAACGGAAACAGCAGAAAATCAAGCAGAGATTGCTCGAAGACTTAATGAGATGATTGAAAAGTTTAAAATTTAAAAGATTATATTAAGAATATGATAACATAATATATAGAGAAAGAGGCATAAATAGCCTCTTTTCTATATCAAGTGATTTTTATGTATTTAACACATCTTAAGCTTAACCTTAGAAGAACCTGTTTCAAAATTACAATAAAATACAATTGTAAAAATAAATTTTTAAATTAATGTTAAATAGTGAAACTATCGTAATATTTACCTAATAATAAGGTATAATGGACTTAATAAAAATAGATAGTATTGGAGGAATTAATATGAATTTAAAAATAAAGTCAAAATTAATTTTGGCTTTTGGAATTATTTTATTATGCTTTTTGGCAAATATTGTAATAAGTATTAGCTTTATGAACAATAATGATAAAAGTATAAGGAATGTGAAAGATTTTACATATAAGCAATTACAATATGCATCTAAGATAAATGTGTCAGTAATTGAAACACAGCAATTTTTATCAGATGCTTCCGCAAGTAAAAATATGGATAGTTTTAAAGAAGCTGAGAAACAGAGGGCTGCTTTTAAAGATTCATTAATGAAACTTCAGAATATGAATCCTAATATTAAAGATAAAACAGAAAAGATAAATTCAGATTTTGATAAATTTTACGAACTTGGTGTAAATATGGCAAATGTTTATATAAAAGAAGGTACTGACAAGGGAAATGTGCTAATGGATCAATTTGATCCAATGGCATCGAATTTGTTTGATGAAATTAATTCATTAAATAATGTTGCTGAAAGTTCTATGAATTTGGATTTGGGAAATATACAAAGTACTATGAGTAAAAATCAAGAATTTTCCATAGCAATAGGAATTTTTTCATTAATTTTAGCTATTATAATTATAATAATATTAAAAAATAGCATTACCAAGCCAATTAATAATATGTATATTCTGCTTAAGGATATAGAAAATGGTGAAGGAGATTTAACTAAAAGAATAACTATAAAGTCTCAGGATGAGATAGGGATAATGGCAAAGTCTTTCAATAATTTTATGGATAAGCTAGTGAAAATGATAGAAAATATAAAAGAAAACTCTGTTCTTGTATCAAAGAGTTCTGAAGTTCTAAATAGCGGAGCTGAGAAAAGCATAAAAAGTATAAAACAAATAAATGAAAATATGATAGAAGTAGATACTGGAAGTGAAAATATTTCTCATTCTGTAAATCAAGTTGCTGCAAGTTCTTCAAGTATTGCACAGTCATCACAAATTACAGCTGAAGACGTTGAAAAAATAAGTGTTATGACAGAAGAAATTAATAATATTGCTATAGAAAGTGGCAAACTTGCACAGGATACTAAGGAAGAAATGAATAAAATTGAAAACATTTCCTCAGCTAATATGGTTATAAACGAAAAATTAGGTGTTAAAGCAGACGAAATTAGAAATATAATTGATACTATTAAAGCCATAGCAGACCAAACTAACTTGCTAGCTTTAAATGCCTCAATAGAAGCAAGTAGAGCAGGTGAACAGGGAAAAGGTTTTGCTGTAGTAGCTGATGAAATTAGAAAACTTTCTGAAGATAATAACGAATCCTCTAAAAGTATTGAAAATATAATAGAGGGAATAAATGAAATGATAAAAAATACAATAAATGCTGCAGCACAAGAAGGCGCCAATATAAAAAAGGGAAGCAGAATGGTTGAAAATGTAGTTGTTCAAATTAAAAATATTATTGAAGGAATTAAAACTATAAATGATAAGATTCAAAATATAGCAGCAACAGCACAAGAACAAAGTGCTTCAATTCAAGAACTTACTGCAACAATGGAAGCTGTAAGCGGGAGTAATTCTGAAATATCTGCTGAAATTAAAGATATATCTAGCGGAGTACAAATACAGACCGATGTAATTTCAGAATTTACTGAAATGGCTGAAGGACTTAGTAAATCATCAAATGAATTGATTAATTTGGTAGATAAGTTCAAGATTAAATAGAATTTTATTTAATCTTGTATATAAAAAAGGTTACTTTTATATGGTAACCTTTTTTATATGGTATTAATAATGTTCCATTGGCAAATTTAAGGAAACTTTAAGGATAAGTTAAGGCAAATGAAAGAATTATTATGTAAAATTAAACCATGAGAAAGTTTAATTTGTATAATCTCAATTATAACATCATTAAATTACTGATAGTGTAAAGTGAGTTATGAAAAAACAGAGTCCAAAAATATTTTGCCCGGAGGGCGTGAGTTAGGACAGTATAGTGTTATTTGAGGATGAAGTAAAAGATTTTGAGCATAACAAAAAAACCTTTTGGTGGAAGGAAATTTTTGATATTAGCAGTCGCTACTGTTGAGATTTATTCACGTAGTAGCTGAGAAATATCCTGTATTTATTTTCTAACTAAATTAAGCAGAATTTTCAGCCTGAATCTTCAATATAGTCTGTTGACCAAGGTGTATAAGTAACTGCCATTTACCAGGCATATTATCTGCATTAGATAGCATGTCTATCTCATTTAATGGCTTCCAGTAGTTATAAGGATGAGGACGAAGAAAATTATAATAGGCAACCCAAAGGGATATACCGTATGCAGCACCGTTCTCACTTCCATAACCACAAGTAACACGGTAAGAGGCTTTGAAGGTTCGGTTAAGCCTTTCTACTACTTGCTTAACCCAACGAAATTCAGTAGATACAGCATCATCATTGGTAAGCCCGATAACTTGAGTAACGTCGAAGTCCCAACCCTTTACCAGCTTACACTGTTGACTTGCAAGAGGATAGGCACTATATCCATCTGCGATGAACTTTAAAGCTTTATTAGGAAATACTTTAAACTTCTCAAAGGCCATACGCATAGCCAGTATACATGGGCCTACGGCACGAGTATCAGAAACCTGATAGCCTAAAATAGACTTCTTACAGGCATCCATAATAATCCAAACATAATGCTTTATGCCTTTGACCTTAATATAAGTTTCATCAGCAGAAAGAATGTTACATGGATTGTAGTCAAAAGTGTCTACAAAAGGCTTTATAACTGCGGCAGCAGTCATAGCATAATTAGCAACCATTGTATGGGAGATTTTGATGCCATGTACTTCCGCCAAGGCATGTGCCGTCTGTCTAGTAGAGAGCTTAAGATTAACGTGATAAGTAAGACAAAGTCCCATGATGTGGGCATTGAATTTCTTATACTTAAAGTTAACTGCCCTAGAAGGAAGTTCATGTAAGTCCATTTTAAAGAAATCTACGATGAATTCACGATAGATGTAGTGAAGCTTGTACTTGTGTTTATCAGCAGTATCTAAGTTTTTAGGTAGTTTAGTAAGGTTGTTTTGATAGTAAGAGCATTTTTGGTTAACACATTTATGTATGCGAAAATGCTTTCAATCTTTCTTTGGTGAAAGAGTTTGACCACAATAAGGGCATACAAATATCATAGGTTTAGTAACATAATTGCTTTCGTTGAAATTCTGATCACAAACCTTACACTGAAATTGACCTCTATTACCATTATTATCGTAGATATAATGGTGAGGTGCACCACATTTAGGGCATACAGTATTTTCAGGGATGGATTTTCCATTACGTCTTTGAACAGGTTTAATTAATTTATTATATTTATGTTTATAGTAAGCTAAAAGAAGTTGATAATCTACTTTTTCAAAACGAATAATTTTAGGTAGCTTATCCACTTTAAATTTCTGATATTCGGGACTATGTGAATCCTCAAAAGCCCACTGCTTAAGAGGAATATATTTAGCAATAAATAAAAGTAATTGAGAAATTATTTTCAAAAGATATTGATTATATAAGAATAAATAAGTTATAATTGAATCCATACAATGACATCCTTTTATGTTATTTTTGTTTGGTTGAAGATTCAATTATAACAGAAAAAAGGGGGTCATTGTTTTTTTATTCAAAAAACTTTGTAACCTTTGATATATAAAGAACAAATATAAAAAAACAGTGTAAAAAACTTTACACTATCAAATTACTGAAGGGGGAAAACAAATGAAGAATGATACATGGAAAAAGATTGGCGGATTAATTTTATTTTCTATATTAGTAGTACTTTTTTTCGTTTTTGCACCAAAAGAACAAGGGGATTTAGATTTCAATGTTAAAATGAATAAAACTCAAGCTATAAATGAAACAACAAAGCTGGGAGAGAAATATGGGTGGTCACTTAAAAATTCTAGACAAACAGCATCTTTTTCTTTAGATGATAAGGCTCAAACTTATTATGAACTTAAAGTTGGTAATTCTGAAAAATTAAACTCTCTAATAAAAAAAGAAGAAGGATACATACCAGCTATTTGGACGGTTAGTATTATTCCACAAGGAGGAAAAGAAAAGGTTGATGTGTATTTTACTCCATCAGGAAAATTGTATGGTTTTTATAAGAATGTGCTTGATGATGTAACAGGCGCTTCATTAAAAGAAAATGATGCTAAAGCAATTGCTGAAAAACAAGCATCAGATAATTGGAGATTTAATCTAAAAGAGTACAAATTAGTAGATAAATCAGAAAAGACTCAAAGCAATGGAAGAGTAGATTATGTTTTTAATTACAAAAGAAATGTTAATATTGGCGAAGCAAAAGATAAAGTGGAATTACAAATAAATGGAGATAAGTTGATAAAGGTGCAACATTATCTTGACATACCAGAAACTTTCACTAGAAATTATGAACAACAAAGAAGTAACAATAATAATATTGCTAACAGTTCATCTTTTGTATTTTACATATTAATTTTTATAGTTGGATTTTTCTGTTTCTTTTATTTGAATAAAAGAAGAATGATAACATGGAAAAAACCATTGATTTTTGTGATATTTTTGATTTTTATTACTGTTATGAATGGAATTTTTAATATGAAACAGGATTTAACTTACATGGATGCTACATATTTAACTCCAGGCATATTTTATGTAGTTAAAGTGTTTCTATCTCTTATTACAGGTATTTTAACAGGATTATTCACTTTTGTATCTATATGTGTTGGCGAAGGGTTATATAAAAAAGCATTTCCTAATCATCTTAATTTTTGGAAAATGATTTCTGTGAAAAATTTTGGGTCATGGCAGTTTTTAAACAGAGTAATTATTGCTTATTTATTTGTTGCTTTAATGCTTATGTATGAAACTATATTTTATGGAACTATGAATCATTTTCCTGGTTGGTGGCAGCCAGCTTCCATGGTAACTGATCCTAATATACGAGGAAATTGGTTTGCATGGATTGGAAGTTTTGGAGAAGCTATTAATGCAGGAGTATTTGAAGAATTTGCATTTAGGGCAATGCCTATTTGTCTTGGCGTTTTAATAGGTAACAAGTACAATAAGAGAAAGTTATGCATAGTACTAGCATTTATATTTGAAATAATAGTATTTAGTGCTGCTCATGCAAATTATCCAGGATTTCCTGCTTATGCAAGACTAGTTGAACTTTTAATTGTGGCATTAGGTTTTGGATTAATGTTTTACTTCTGGGGGATTATATCAGGAATAATAGCTCACTTTACTTATGATTTTATACTTATGTCTATGATGATTATGACAACTTCAGGAACACCGCTTATATATCAAAAAGTTTTGGTGATAGTTATTGTAATTGCCCCATTAATGTTGGCTATATATGGAAGGCTTAAAAATGGATGTTGGATAGATATAGAAGAAAGTGATTATAATGCTGCAAACGTAGAAGAGTATACAGAAGAACTAAATGAAAACCATGAAGAAATTAATGGAAATATGGATTTGAATGATAAAGAAAATGACACTGAAACTGAAGAAATTAAAATATGGACTGAAACAAAGAAAAAAAATAGAATAATTACTGCAATTACAGTTTTTTTAGGTATTTTATCTATAATTTCATTATTTACAATTCGTTCTGTAATACCACAGTTTAATATTGAAAGAACAGAAGCTGAAAATATAGCAAAGCAAGAGCTTGAGAAAGAAGGTTTCAAACTTTCTAGTGATTGGAAAATTATAAGTAATACACAAGGCAAAGATATATTAGAAGATGATAATGGAGTATTTATGTCTCAAGATTTTATTAAAAAAGAGGGAAAAGATAAGTACAAATCTTTAATAGGAAACTACATAAATCCTTTTAAATGGAATGTCAGATTTGTAAGATTTAATGGTGATGTCAATGAAAGAGCTGAAGAATTTCAAGTTACAGTTATTAATAAAGACCACTATGTAAATGTCAAACATATTCTTCCTAAAAATAGGAAAGGAGAAAATCTTACTAAAGAAAAGGCAGAAGGAGTACTTTATAACTTTATAAAAAATAAGTATGGAATTAATAAATCAGATTTAAAAGAAATTTCGGCAAAAGAAAATAAATTGGATAACCGTACTGATTGGTCTTTTACTTTAGAAGATAGAACTACAAAACTTAAAGTTTACAAACCTGAAATAAATGCAGTGGTTTCAGGAAATGAAGTATTGCAAATAAGTAAAACACTGCAAATTTCCGAAAGTCAGAAAAGTGAAATGTTAAAAAAATATTTATGGATATTAGTTGCTGTAGTTATATTAATGTTAGCTTTTGCAATACCAATAATATGGGTAGGTATAAAAGCAATAATAGCTTGGAGTAAAAAGCAAATATCAAAACCTATATTTTTCAGGCTATTTTTAATACTTTTAACATTAAATATAGCATCTTTATTTTTAAATATGCCTGAAAGCCAAATGGGATTTTCCACTACTAGTTCTTTCAATTCACAACTTATAACTTCTGTGGCAGGAGGAATATTTGGAAAAGTAGTTATATCATTTATACAAGTGTCAATAATAGCATATACAAAGAACTCTTACAAAAAAGCTTCAAAGCATAGTTATTTCAATATAATGTTGATTTTGTCTGTTATGTTATTTATATTTTCTATTGGAACTATTTCCACAGGAAAAAATGTAATGGAAGTAGATAACTCCATTTATTGTTCATTAGGATCTTTAAATAAATTTTTAGGTGAATTAACTAATATGTGTACTACTTATATAGGGAAAATGGCTTTATTTTTAGCAATAGTTGCAGCTATTAAGAATGTTAAAAATAAGCATGCTAAAGTAGTTTTAACCATTTTACTAATGGCACCTTTTGGTATAGCAAGTTCTTTTGGTTCTCTATCTGTAGTAATGTTGATGTTTTCATTGTTAGGAGGAGTAATATACATTTTACTTTATAAGTATTTCTTCCAACATGATATTGCACTTGCAGCTATTCCTATTGGAGTAATGTATATACTGGGAAATATTAAAGGCATTGTATTAAATCAATATCCTACTCTAAATGTGAGCATTGGAGTTTCTCTAGTAATTACAAGCTTTTTAGTTATATATACTTATAAACTTTTAGGAAAAGAATTTTAAAGAAAATGTTTTAAAAAAGATGCGACGCAACTTTTTTTGAGAGGACAGAGGACAGTGAAGGTTGATTTTTTGCTAACGCAAAAGAATCTTTAAATTTATATAAGTCAGCAATGTTTCGCTTTAGCGAAACGAGTCATCAAAAATTTAATTAAAGATTTTTCGTAGTGTAGCGGAGAAAAATCCTCCTTCACTGTCCTCTGTCAATTGTCCTCTGTCCTCTCAAAAAAATGCGCCGCATTTTGCTTGTTTTACGAAAATTAATCATATACTTTTAAATACAAATCATATCATATTTTTGCTATTGACTATCATATAGTTTTAGTGTACTATTTTAATAGAACACTAAAACATATGGAGGGAGAATTAAAAATATGAATTTTGATGATAAATTTCCTATATATATTCAAATAATGAATGATATAAAAAAGAATATAGTTTCAGAAAAATTAAAACCAGGAGATAAGTTGCCATCAGTAAGAGAAATGTCTGGAAAGCTTAAAGTAAATCCTAATACACTGCAAAGGGTCTATCAAGAGCTAGAAAGAGAAGATATAACTTATACTCAGAGGGGCACAGGAACCTTTATAAAGGAGGATATAGGTATGGTAAAGGAGTTAAAAAAGGAAATGGCAAAGGAAATTGTAGATAATTTTATAAATGGAATGAAAAATTTAGGATTTAGTTATGAAGAAATAATAAAAATAATTCAAACTGAATTTCAGGAGGATAAATAAATTATGGAAGATATGATTTTAAAAGCAGATAATATTAAAAAAAATTATTTTAATAAAAAAGCTTTAAATGGAATAAATTTAGAAGTCAAAAAGGGAAGAATAGTAGGTGTTTTAGGACCGAATGGCAGTGGGAAAACTACTTTTTTAAAAATAGCAGCAGGCATTTTAAGGCAAAGCAAAGGGGAACTACTTATAGATGGACATAAGCCAGGAGTGCAAACTAAAGCAGTAGTGTCTTATTTGCCAGATAAGGATTATTTATTTAAATGGATGAAGATTAAAGATGCAATAGAATTTTTTAATAGCTTTTATAAAGATTTTGATAAAGATAAATCAATGGAACTTTTAAAATTTATGAATTTAGATGTAAATTCTAAAATTATAGCTCTTTCAAAAGGAATGGCTGAAAAATTATATCTAACATTAACTTTATCGAGAAAGGCAAAACTTTATATATTAGATGAACCTTTAGGTGGAGTAGATCCTACTACAAGAGAAAAAATATTGGATGCTATACTAAATAATTATACTAAGGATAGTTCTATGATTATTACCACTCATCTTGTAAATGATATTGAAAGATTATTTGATGATGTAGTTTTTATATCAAAGGGAGAAATAGTATTAAGTGGTAATGCTGATGAACTTAGAAATGAAAAGAAAATGTCCATAGATGAGTTATACAGGGAGGTATTTAAATATGATTAATTTAATAAGATATGAGTTAAAGGGATATGCTAAAGATTTTATTATAACCTTTGGTATAATTCTTATTCTTAATATATTGTTGTATACGAGAATAGGAGTATGGCAGGAACCGTCTATAGCTGTAGCATCATATATGATAAGTTTTAGTGCTATGGTTGGAGTTTTTATATGGAATATAGCACTATTTACTAAAGATATGTATAATGATAGTGGCTATTTGCTGTTTACTTTACCAGAAACGGGTTACTCTATTTTAGGATCAAAGATTTTAACATCCTTAATTCAAAATATAATAGTAGGTGTTGCAGCTGTGGCTTTTAATTTTATAATATTTATTAGAATCTTTCCTAAATGGAAAGAAATGTTATCTGAAACAGTAGGAATAATTAATCCTAGTTTAATAATATTTGCTATTGTGAGTGGTATAATATACTTTCTATATTTGTTGACTACAATATATTTTTCTATATCTTTAAGTAAAGTAGCAATTAAAAATAAAAAATTTGGGAAACTAAGTGCTTTTATAATATTTGTTATTCTTTCTATTATAGTAGGTGAACTTACAAATACAATAATGAAAATTTTCCCGGAAAACTTTACTATAAATATAATTTCAGCTAAATCCCAGCTTCTAATGCAATCAATGCATGGTATTGAAATAAACATAGCATCAATAATTTTTAATGCTATATTATTTATAGTTCTGTTTTTATCAACTTCTTATATTCTGGAAAATAAAATAGATCTATAGTTTAAACCTTAAATTATATGTTTTAATATTGAAAAATTTATGAAGTATAAAGAAAAAAGTATGGGTTCATTATTTTGAAACCATACTTTTTTTATATTAAATAACATAATATATGCAAATTATCATTAGAAATATAATTCTTATAGGCATTGATATTATGCCATTTGTCATTTGAAAAAAAATTATGAATTGAATTATAGATTACATATATAATATTATGTAAATTAAACTTAAAGTAAACAAACACCATAAACAAAAAACTTACTTTAAAAAAATAATCACATTTTTAAAAGATATCATATTATAATAAAATAGTATGTCTTTAAAGGAGATGTTTGTAATTAATATTGAAACAACTGAATTTAAAACATTGGAAAATAAAAAGAAAAAAGCAGAAGAATTTTATTGTAAGGCCTATTACTCAATTTACGAGGATGAAAAAATAAAATTCTATACAATGGCAATAAAAATGGATTTTAATTATGCAGATGCTTATTTTAACAGAGCCGAAGTGTATAGAAGTTTAAAAAAATATACTAGGGCAATAAGTGATTTTACAAGGGCAATAGAATTAAATCCAAAGGATAAAGATGCCTACAATAATAGAGCAATTTCTTATTATGAAAATAATGAATATGATAAGGCTATAGAAAATTACAGCAAAGTAATAGAACTAGATACTGTAAATGCCAATGCTTATTTTAATAGAGGATTAACATATAAAATACAAAATGAATATGACAAAGCAATAAAAGATTTTACCAAAGCAATAAGTTTAAAGCCTAGAGATGAAGAAGCATACTGTAACAGAGGCATTATATATTACAGTACCAAAGAATATAACAAAGCAATAGAAGATTACAATAAAGCAATAGAAATAAATAGCAAGCATGAGTATGCATATAATAATAGAGGAGTGGCATTCTATTATATAGGGAAATATAATAAAGCTATGGATGATTATATAAAAGTTATAAAATTGAACCCTGATAATTCTGAAGTATACTATAATATTTCATTAATATTGGGACAAAAAAATATTTGTAATAATATATGATTAGATTATAAAAAATGCACAACATTAAATTTAAAAAAACAAAATATAAAACTTAAATAAACATTGGCACTTTAAGTTTTATTATGAAAAGCAATGAGTTACTAATGAAACTTGTAAAATAACATATAAAGAAAAAGTATGGGTTCAAAATAATGAACCCATACTTTTTCTTTATATTAAATAGATTAATATAAAAAACTATTACTAGAAAGGTGATTCTTATACTCATTGATATTATGCCGTTTGTTACCTGGAAAAATATTTGTAAATTGAACAATAGGTTACATATATAATATTATGTAAATTAAATTTAAAGTAAACAAACAACATAAATAAAAAACTTATTTTAACAAAAAATAATCACATTTTTAAAAAATATCATAAAACAATAAAATAAGATATTTTAAAAAAATGTGATTATTTCTTGTTAAAACAGCTAAATTTGAAGCAGAGGAAAATAAAAAGATAAAAGAAGGAAAGCTTTAAAGGTTTTTTATAAACAAATTTTTAGTATCTTTGAGCAGCAAGGTTTAAGTTTAAAAGTTATTTTTCCATTTACTATAACAAGTTTTTCATTATCATTTAAAAGATCTAACAAATAAGTTCCTGAAGTAGGAGTATTAAATTCAAAGGATATTTCTTCTTTATCTGATAAGTTTAATGCAACTAATATAGTTTCTTCTTGTGAAATTCTGGCAAAAACCATTTGTTCATTCTTTATAATAATGCTTATATATTTTCCGAACTTTAATGCATGGGAAGCAGTTCTTATTTTAGAAAGTTTAACTATAAAATTAAAAAGATTATTGTTAATAGCATTAAGTTTTAATTGATTCAAACTAGGTCTTAAAGAGGAATCAGAATTTTTTTCTTTTTTTCCTTCTACGCCCCATTCACTGCCATAATATATAGATGGTGTTCCAGGTATTGCAAAAAGCATAGTGTACACAAGATAAATATGCTTTGGATTTTTTAGTATACTAGCTATCCTTGCTACATCATGATTGTCAACAAAATTGTAAAGATATAAATTTTTATAAATTCCAGAATTTCCAAACTGTCTATTTAGAGAATAATCTATTTCAAAATAATTTTTATCATTGTGACTTGAATAAAGTCCTTTGTAACATTCATAGTTAGTAATAGAATCCAGTATGTTTCCATTTACCCACACTCTATAATCACCATGAATTACTTCTCCCATTAACCAGAAATCTTTTTTTATATTTTTACAATAAGATGATAGTTCTCTTAAAAAATCAATATCTAGACAATTAGCAGCATCTAATCTTAAACCATCAATATTAAAATTTTCTATCCAGTAATATACAGCTTTAAATATGTGTTCTTTTACCTCTGGATTTTTTAAGTTCAATTTTACAAGTTCATAATGTCCTTCCCAAGTGTCATAGGAGAAGTTATCATTATACGGGCTTTGCGTATCAAACCTAATATTAGAAAACCAATTGCAATATTTTGAGTTCTGCCTGTTTTTAATAACATCTTTAAAGGGTGAAAAGTTTCTACCTACATGATTAAACACACCATCTAATACTATTTTAATTCCATTTTCATGAAGAGCTGTACATACTTTCTTAAAATCTTCATTGCTTCCTAATCTTGTATCAATTTTGTAATAATCAGTAGTATCATATCCATGAGTAATAGATTGAAAAATTGGACCTAGATAAACTGCATTTATGCCAAAAGATTTCATATGTGGAATCCATTCTTCTATAGTTTTTATTCTATTTACAATTTCTGTTTTTTCATCATTAAAATCTGGAGCTCCACAAAATCTTAATGGGTAAATGTGATAAAATATTATATCTTCTATACAAAAATTCATTTTAAACATCCCTTTCATTTAAATATAACTTGATAATTTAATTATAACCAAATTAATAATTATTTACATTGATATAACGATAGTGTAAAATTTTTGTAGGAAAATATAGTTTTGTTACTTTTTAAAAACATAGATTCCTATTCTTTTGTTTCATAAAGCAAAGCGATTTTTTATAAAAAACAGACAGTATATATCATGAAGGAGTATAATATATATTATGCTCATTTATGGTAAAATGTTGATATTAAAGTGAAATGAATCTTACTTGAACTTATATAGTTAGGTGGAATGTTTGCTGAATATATTAAATAAACAGCGTTATTAAATATTGAACAATCACTTGTTCAATATTATAAATTATGGAATAGTCCGGTTATATAAGAATATATTTTGTATTGATATATTTAAATTGTATAAGGAGATGGTTTGTTTTGGAATCAAATGTTATGCTAATAGTAATACTTATTGCAGCGGTGATAGGCAAAGCAGATTCTGTAGCAATAGCTACATGCATTCTTTTGATGATTAAGCTCTTACACGTTGAAGCATATCTTTTCCCGCAAATAGAAAAAAATGGTGTGTTTTGGGGATTGATATTACTTATATCGGCCATATTAATTCCTATTGCAAAGGGAAGTGTTACTTCGCTTAATGTAAAAACTGTGTTTACATCTTGGCTAGGAATAGTTGCAATGATTCTTTCGTTTTTAACAACATATTTAAGTGGACTTGGCTTGAAGTATTTAACAGTTCAAGGACATGGAGATATTATGCCTGCTATGATTTTAGGTTCAGTGGCAGCAGCAGCTTTTTTAGGTGGTGTTCCAGTGGGACCATTAATTACTTCGGGAATGCTTGCAGTAGTTGCAAAATTAGTACATAAACAATGAGGTGGTAGTGTGGATTTAATTATAGCTTTTATTATTACATTTTTACTTTTGGTTTTAAGTGTTTTTAAAGGAATATTTGTTGTATATCCTTTGATTATAGGACTAATTCTATTTTTTATAGTGGCAATAAGAAGAGGACATGCTTCAAAAGATGTTTTAATTATGGCATACAAAGGAGGCAAAAAGTCTCTTATTGTTATAAAAATTTTTGTGCTTATTGGTGCAATTACATCCATATGGATGGCTTCAGGTACAGTATCTGCTATAGTTTATTACGGAATAAGATTGCTAAGACCTAATATATTTATTTTATCTGCATTTTTAATTAGCAGTTTTGTATCTTTGCTAATAGGGACATCCTTTGGAACAGTGGGTACAGTAGGAATAGCACTTATGGTAGTAGCAAGAGGAGGTGGTGCAAATATAGCTGCCACAGCTGGAGCAATTATTGCTGGAGCATATTTTGGTGATAGATGTTCTCCTATGTCTTCTAGTGCAAGTCTTGTATCTTATAGTACAGAGACAAATATTTATGATAATATAAAAAGTATGTTCAAGACTTCTGTAGTACCTTTTTTTATTTCTATTGTTTTTTATTCTGTGATATCACAAATATTCCCCCTACATAAATCTAGTAGTTTTATAAATAATGAAATAGTAAAAGCCTTCAGTGTAAATATGGTTGTATTATTACCTGCTTTTATAATTGTTGTTCTTTCATTATTTAAAGTTAATGTTAAGATTTCAATGCTTATTAGTATAATCATAGCCTTTTTAATAAGTGTTTTAATACAACATAACAATATTGTAAATTCTATGAAATTTGTGATTTTTGGATACACTATGGACAAGTCTAGTGCTCTTTATTCAATAATTAAAGGAGGTGGAGTTATTTCAATGCTGAAAACATCCTTAGTTGTATTTGTATCCTCTGCTTTTGCAGGTATATTTGAAGAAACTGGAATGTTAAATAGCATTGAAAATATAATTTATAAGGCAAATTCAAGATATGAGCTTTTTAGAAATATGATTATAACAAGTATACTTACTTCAGCATTTGGCTGCAGTCAAGCTATTGCAGTTATACTTACACATATGCTAAATAAAAAGGCTTACGAAAAGAATAAAATAAGTAATTCTACATTAGCTGTTGATTTAGAAGATACAGCAATAATTCTTTGTGCATTAGTTCCTTGGAATATTGCATTACTTCTTCCTATGGTAAACTTAGGTTCAGATGTTTCATGTATACCATATTTGTTTTATTTATATATATTACCTATTTTCAATTTAATATTGATAAAACTTAAAACTACTAAAAAGTATGCTCTTTGCAAACATAAGATTTAATTAAAAAATTACAGGCTATTTTCAATTGATATATTTTGGTCAAGTATAAGCTATGTTCAAGAACATAACTAGTTAGTTATGTTGGTATAATTTTATCCGATCGCTACCATTGCTAACACCCCCATCGCACACAGTGAAAGCGACTATCACCAAATCGAAGATTTGGGACATCTGCTTTTCTGTCAAAGTGGGGGATAAGCACTGCTACGCGCCTGGATAAGTTCTTCTAAGACTCAGATGGAGAGAGGTATTCCTCACAGGCAAACTCCACCTGAGTCTAAGAATCACTTGATATTGTATGTCCAATTATTTTATTTATACGTGGAGGTAAAAAATGAACAAGAAAAAAGTAATAATATTTTTATTAATAATAGTAATATTTACTGCTGCAGGGTATGTTGCTAATACCAACCCAGATTCTAGAGGATTTATTAATAAGAAAATAAACAAAATTCAGGGGAAAACATTAAATGAAAAATTTGAAACAAAAATCAAGTCAGGGAATTTATCTACAGATTATAAAATTGATGAGGTTGTAAGTGATATAGATAAGTTTAAATTAAATACTTTAAATGTTCCTGTAGTTATAAACATAAATAACTTATCTTCAAGTAATATGGCAGTGGATAAAGATAGTGAAGAAAAGGCAGTAAATTTAATTAAAAAATTAAAAGGTAAAAAAATAAACATAATACTGGAGCCTTATCCTTGGATAGATAATGGGAGCAAATACGAAACAGCTTGGAAACCTGCTAATATGAATGATTTCTTTTGGAACTGGAAAACTAATGTGTTAAAAGTACTAATTGATGATATTGCAGTACCCTACCATGTAGATGCATTAAATATAGGTTCAAGTTTTGTAAATATGGAATTTGCAGAAGGATATTGGTGTGATACTATAGATTATGTTAGAAAATATTATAAAGGTTTAGTAACTTATAGGACTGGTTGGTGGTATACAGCTAAGTGGAAACCGGATACAATTAACGCATATGAAAGTAAACTAAACAATAAGATGTTTTCAAAGTTAGATTTTATTTCTATTGCAGCTTATTTTGAACTTACGAATAATAGTACAAATACTCCAGAAAATATATTTAATGCTATCCAAAGCACGCAAATATATGATAGAAAGCAGAATATAAAACAGGAAATAAAAAACTTCCACGACAAATGGAATAAACCTATTTTCTTTGGAGAACTTGGATTTCCTAAAACTAATGATGCTTCTGTGCACCCTTGGAATCCATATCAAAATGATATTGCAAACAATAATGAACAAGCGAATTGCTTCCAAGGTTATAAAATGGCACTGGAAAAAGAATCTTGGTTTTTAGGATTTTCTATATTTGCCATAGGTGAACATAGTGTAGATAAGAGATATTATCCTAGTGAGGAAACTACAAAAGTTATTAATGATTGGTATAAAGTAGATAAAAAGTAATAGGATAAAGGACAATCAAACAATAGGATGTTTGATTGCCCTTTATCCTATTTTTCAATTGATGACTCCATAAAGAACTTTTATTGCTGCAGAAACAGACATGAGTACAAAAATTGGTTTTATAAGTTTTGCTCCATTATCTAGGGCGATTTTTGTTCCAATCTTTGCGCCTAATATCATAAATAGAGCTATAGGTATACCTAACTTATAATTAATTTGCCCTCTCATTGCAAATATAAATACAGCTACAATATTATCTATAAAATTTAAAACCTTGCTATTTCCACAAGCCCTAGAGAAATCAAATCCAAATACTTTTATAAGCCCAAATATTAAAAAAGAACCTACTCCAGCACCTAAAAAGCCATCATAAAAACCTAAAGGCAATGCAATAATAATACCTAAAAATATGTTTTTTCTTGAGAGACCTTTAAAGCTATCTTGGATTCCCATAGTTTTTGAAAACAAACTATAAATTCCAACAAACATAAGAAGCACAAGTACTATACTGTTAAGATATTTTGCATTTATAATAAGAACAGTATTTACACCTATAATAGTTCCAATAAAAGTGAAAGGAGCTAAAAGTTTTAAAATCTTTAAATCCACCATGCCGGATTTAGCAAATTTAAGTGAACTTGTAAAGGTTGCACAAGAAGAAGTGAACTTGTTTGTGCCTAAAGCTAAGTGAGGTGGAAAGCCTGCTAATAAAAAAGCTGATATACTTATAATGCCTCCACCACCAGCTATAGAATCTACTAGAGCTGCGAAAAAACCAGCTATACATAAAAATATCAAGTTATAAGTCATAGTTGCCCTCCTAATTAAATTAGTTACAAAAATTTTGTGTATATATTTTTTGAATATAGTTTTTATTTCAGTTATGATTATATCAAGGAAATTTGTATATGAAAAATACTTAATAAGTATAAAAAGTATACGAAATATATATACTTCTGATTTAAGAAATCTTTCAACAATTAACAAGACAAATAAAATATAGGACTTCTTGGTTAATTTTAGAATATGAGTAAGGGGGATTTTTAATGGATGTTAGGCAATTAAGATATTTTCTTACAATTGTAGAAGAAGGAAACATATCTGCAGCAGCAAAACGTTTGCACATAGCTCAACCACCACTTAGCCAGCAACTTAAGCTTTTGGAAGAGGAACTTGGAATTAAATTATTAGAAAGAGGGAGTAGGAGAATTCAATTAACAGAAGCGGGAAAAATATTAAAAAATCGTGCTGAGCAAGTACTAGAATTAATGAAAAATACAGTTAAAGAATTAAAAGACTGTAATGAAGGGATTAAAGGATCATTACTAATTGGCACTGTGCCTTCTTCAGGATCTACACTTTTACCAGATAGAATGTATGATTTTCATAAAAGGTATCCAAGTATAGATTTTCAAATATGGGAAGGAGATACTTATAGAATATTAGAACTTTTAAATAGCGGTGTAATAGAAATAGGTATTATAAGAACTCCGTTTAATTCAGAAATTTTTGAATCCGTACTTTTACCTAATGAACCAATGATTGCAGCAACTAATGGAGATTTATATTGGGAAAAGGAGAAAAAGTTTATAGATTTAATTGAACTTATGGATAAGCCTTTAATAGTAGACCGTAGATATGAAAAAATGATAATAGAATCTTGTAATAAAGCAGGATTTGAACCTAATATAATTTGTAAAAGTGATGATGCAAGATCAATTTTATTATGGGCAAGTACGGGTATGGGCATTGCCATTGTACCTAAAGCTGCTGTAGGGCTTATTCCAAGCATAAATTTAAAGTACAAAGCAATTAATGAAATATCTCTGGAAACTAAAACAGCTATTATATGGATGAAAAGCAGGTACCTATCTGCTGCAGCTAAAAGTTTTTTAGAAACTTTTAAAATTTAAACGAAGGGAATACAGTGATTCCCTTGAAAGTTACTTTGAAAGTGCTTTTGAAGGCTCATTTAAATGAAATGTTTTAAGTATCTCTTCCACTTTGCCATATAGTAATATATTATCACCTTTTTCTAATATGTAGTCTCTTTTGGGAAAACCAATAAATTGATTACCCTTATCAATATTTAAAATTATTATGTTACGAGGTTTCAAATTAGAATCTTTTAGTGAAACCCCAACTAAACCAGTATTTTCATCTATAAGAATATTATAAACACCATAGCCTTTAGCTCTGGTAACAAGTTTGTACATTTTATTTGGAGATTTATGTTTAGAATATTTTCTTAAAATTATTCTTTCTATTAATCTGTCTAAAAATTGTATGAATACCCTATCTCTTAAGATAAACCAAATAGAAACAAAAAATATTATTAGTACAGGAAGATTTTTTATCGACATGGAATGTTTAATTATGTCTACTAAAAAGGATATACCAGTAAGAAACCCGACATAACCTAAAATCATCAATATTTGTGCCAATCTTCTTCGTGTGGGATGTTGAGTTATAAGTTCAGCTTCTCTTGTGGTAAATCCAGATCCAGTAAGTAAAGATATAACTTGAAATCTGGATTTTTCCTCAGATAAACCTGTAAGTTTAAAAAGAACAGTAATTATTTCAACTATTAGCAAAAATAATATTATAGATAGAAAAAAATATAATAGCATAGTTTGACCTGCCTTTCACGGTATTATTATAACTATAATTATTCAACTTTTTTTTAAAGATTCCTTTTAAATTATAGTATAAAAATTAGATATGACATAAAAAATTAATATTTTATTAATACTTTATTAAGTAATATTCAATACCATTTAATGAAATTGTATGGTATAATCATATCATAAGTTAGGAGATTAAAAATTAATTTATCCTAAGTGTTAATTATAGGAAAATATAAAAAAGAAGAGAGGTTTATAAATTATGGATTTTGTAAATAAAAATTTTTCAGGAGTTTTTAAAATAATAATTGGTGTAATAGTTTTTATGTTGTTTATTAAAATATTACCTTGGATAGCAGTAGGAGGGGTATTGATTTGGTTACTTACTAAAATAATTAAGAAGTTTAAAAATTGGAAACATGGTAATGGTGATAAATTTGAAAAAGAAGACGTGGAAATAAACAGTACGGTATATACTGAAAAAGATGAATTTGATCTTTCTGAAAAGAAAATTGTAGATGTAGATTATAAAGAAGTATAGTAAGTGCAAATTAAACGTTACATTGCAAAATTTTGAAAATTCATGTATTATAAGCTTAAGGATATTATAAAATACAAAATATAAATTTTTTATTGTTAGGTGGGGATAAAATGATAAAAACAGCTATAATTACCATAAGTGATAAAGGTTCAAAAGGAGAAAGAACTGACGGAACAGGTGAGGCTTTGAAAAACATATTAGATCCCAATTCTTACAGTGTAGATTATTATAAAATTATACCTGATGAATTAGATAAAATAGTAGAGGAACTAATATATCTTTCTGATGAACTAAAAGTAAATTTAGTATTAACTAATGGTGGGACAGGCTTTTCAAAAAGAGATGTAACCCCAGAGGCTACAATGAAAGTAATAAAGAAATATGTACCTGGTATAGGGGAAGCTATGAGAAATGAATCTTTAAAAGTAACTCCAAAAGCTATGCTTTCAAGAGCAATTTCAGGTATAAGAAATGAAACTTTAATTGTTAATTTGCCAGGAAGTCCTAAAGGAGCAGTGGAAAATTTGCAGGCAATATTATCTGCATTACCTCATGGAATAGATATATTGACAGGTAGTGCTTCAGAATGTGCTAGTAGGTAATTACTATCATGTGTGATTTATAGTCACTACAGCGAAGGGAGAATCAATATGGAGCTTACACATATAAACAATGAAGGAAGAGCTAAAATGGTTGATGTAAGTGAAAAGAAAGACACTGAAAGAGAAGCTATAGCAAAAGGTTCTATATACATGAAAAAAGAAACAATTAAAAGAATTAGTGATGGAGGAATAAAGAAAGGTGATGTGCTTTCAGTAGCTCAGGTTGGAGCTATAATGGGTGCTAAAAATACCTCGCAGATTATTCCAATGTGCCATCCAATTATGATATCAGGTTGCGATGTTAGTTTTAAAATAGATTTGAAAAATTTAAAAATAGATATTGAAGCGGTAACTAAAACTGTAGGAAAAACAGGAATTGAAATGGAAGCACTTACTGCAGTTTCAGTAGCTGCACTTACCATTTATGATATGTGCAAGGCTATAGATAGAGAGATGACAATATCGGATATTATGCTTGTTAAAAAAACAGGAGGAAAATCTGGAGTATTTCAGCGTTAATTTTTAATTATAAGGTAGGTGGCGTAAAAAATGGCTAAAGTTATTGATGTAAATATAAGTGAGACAAAAGGAGTTATTAAAAAAGCTATAGAAAAGGGTTATTTCAAAGAAAATCACGGATTAGAAGGAGATGCTCATGCAGGAGATTGGCATAGGCAAGTTAGTCTTCTAGGACAAGAAAGTATTGATAAAATGAAGGCTATGGGAGTAGAAGGCTTAATCAGTGGAAAATTTGCAGAGAATATAACCACAGAAGGAATAGTTTTATATGAACTTCCAGTAGGAACTAAGCTTAAAATAGGTGAAACTTTAATGGAAGTAACTCAAATAGGGAAAGAATGCCATAAAGGATGTGCAATACGAAGTCAAGTAGGTGATTGTATTATGCCACGAGAAGGTATATTTACAAAAGTCTTAAAAGGTGGTTATATAAAATCAGGAGATCCAATAGAAGTAATTTAAAACAATTTACATAAATCCTTTAATAGGCTAAGTTTCTATTAAAGGATTTATGTAATTTTAAAAGCGTTTTTTCAATCAATAAAAAATATTCAGAAAGTAGTGAGCTTTTAAGCGCTTTCAGAAAAATAACAAGTCAGTATCTCCTAGTATAGTGACAAACTATTTTTCTGAAGAGGCCTAAAGGGGGTATCTTAAAATGTACATAAATTGGGGGATAACTACTTTCTGAATATATATGGGTTGTATATAGTATATATTATTTAATAATAAATATCAATACATATTTATCATTAAGTAATATAAATTAGAAATAAAGTAGAGCTTAATTAATTCGATAATTATAGCAGTGTATTAAACATTGCTTAAAGATAGATTAAGAGGAGGGCGCATACTATGAGATATATTCCCGTGTTATGCCTTAAAGAGGGCATGAAACTTGGTAAAAACATATACTCCAGTGAGGGTGTTGTCCTTTTAGCAGAGGATATTCTTTTAACTGAAGAGTATATAAAAAGTCTTATAAAAATAGGTATTAATGGTGTTTATATAGATGACAGCATATCTGCTAATATAGAAGTTAGAAATATAATTTCAGATGAGCTTAGAATTGAAGCAATAAAATCTATTAAGAGTATATATAATAATTCTCATAACGTGGAAAGAACAGTAAACATGGTAGAGAATATAGCGAAAAGTATAATGTGGGAAATCTTAAATAATAAAAATATAATGGTAAACATGATTGACATTAAAACTTTTGATGATTGTATGTATACTCATTCTGTAAATGTAGCTGTATTAGCAGCAGTTATAGGATTAGGTCTTAATTTAGAAAGTAAGAAAATAGAAAAATTAACAGCCTCAGGGTTGTTACATGACATTGGTAAAGTGTTTATATCTAAAGAAATATTAAACAAAACTGAAAAACTTACAGAAGATGAAGAGAAATTAGTAAAAACTCATGCTGAACTTGGATATAGGTATATAAAGCAGTATTATAATATAGCTGTAACTTCTTATGTAGGAATATTGCAACATCATGAAAGATTTGATGGTAAAGGATATCCTGATGGTAAAAAAGGAGAAGATATATCTCAATTTGGAAGAATTATATGTCTTTGTGATGCCTATGATAAATTGGTTACAGAAACACCTAATAGGAAAGCATGTATACCTTCTGAAGCTATAGAATATATGATGGCCAATAATGGACAAATTTTTGATCCTAAATTAATAAAAATATTTCTTAGAAGGGTAGCACCATTTCCTGTGGGGTCCATTCTTAAATTAAGTAATGGTGAAAGAGTTATTGTTATAGAAAACAATGAGGAATGCTGTATACGTCCTAAAGTTAGAAATATAGAAAATGATGAGGTTTATGATTTAACTTATGATTGGAATTTAAGAAACGTAACCATTGTTAGTGTAGAGGATATGTAATTATAGACAATATATCTTAAGTTCAAATAATAAAAAAATTGTGACGCAACTTTTTTTGAGAGGACAGTGGCGGAGAAAAATACTCCTTCACTGTCCTTTGTCCTCTAAAAAATGCTTCACAATATGCTTAAATTATAAAAGTTTTTAGCTAATCATTTAGTTTTACATCAAGTAAGTCTAATATGAACATTACAAGAGGTATTCCTAGAAGTAAGCCCCATACTCCCATAAAGTGTTCTGAAGCAATGAGTATTATAAAGGTGAAAAATATAGGTAGTTCAATTTTGGCAGACATGAGTTTTGGATTTAAAATGTAACTTTCTATTAAATGTATTACTGCTACCATAATTAGCACATAAAAAACTTTAGTAAATCCACCTATTTTAAATGCAATTATGCAAAGAGGGATAAGAGAAACTATAACTCCTGCTACAGGGATTAAGCTTAATATAAATATAATGAATCCCAAAGCAATTAGTTGAGGAAAGTTCAATATATAAAGCATAACAACAGAAATTCCTGTATTTATAAAAGCTATTATAATCTGAGCTTGTATGACCTTACCAAAGGAATTTAAAAAATTATTTCCAAAAAAGCTAAAATATTTAAATATATCTTTTACTTTACTTGTTTTAAATTTTTCTAGAAAAATTAAAACTTTTTTCTTTTCTAGCATAAAAAATAAGCTTAACATGATGGCAATAAATACATTCATGCTCCATTTGCCTATATTAGCTGCTAACTCAAATGCCATGTCAAAACTAGATTTCATATAATTTTGCAAGTCAATTTGATTATACATACTTACTAAGTACTTTTGAATGATATCAGAATTAGAGTTGGTAGTAAAATTAAAATCTATAGGTTGACTTACTATAGACTTAGTCTCTGTAACAAGTTGAGGTATATAGTTTACAATTATTAGAACTATAGATGAAAACAATATTGAATATAAAATAATTGTAATAAGTTTTTCTTTTACTGGAGTTATTTTTTTTAATTGTTTTACTATTAAATTTTGTAGACTATTCATTAAATAGGTAAACAAAAAGGTTAACAATAATAGATTTAACAAAGACCTTAATAAATAAAAAATCACTGTTAAAACAACAAAAAACAAAATTCTTTTTGTAGATTCTTTTGCAAAAAATTCTTTTAAAAAGTTCATAGAAAATCTCCTTAGATTCGAAATTTTAGTTTTCTTTCCTGTATATTCTAATATAATGTTATTTTTAGAAAAATACAATATATATTTGAAGTTTTTAAAATAAAATGTTTATAGATTGAAAATTTTGTTGTAAAATTTAAAATAGCAGAAGATAGGGGGAGTAAAAATGTTTTTGAGTAAATTTTTTCAAGATAAAGATAAACCAAATCTAATGGCCTTGGATTTTTTTAAATACATAGGTCCAGGATTTCTTGTGGCAGTGGGATTTATAGATCCAGGAAATTGGGCTTCTAATATTGCAGCTGGTGCTGATTATGGTTACAAACTTTTATGGATGGTTACATTATCTACTGTAATGCTTATAATATTGCAACATAATGCAGCACATCTTGGTATAACTACAGGTTATTGTATATCTGAAGCAGCATCTATATTTTTAAAGCCTGCAGCCTCTAAAGTGGTTTTGTCTTCAGCAGTAATGGCTGCTATTGCCACTGCTATGGCAGAAATACTTGGAGGTGCTATTGCGCTTAACATGATTTTTAAATTGCCTTTAAAAATAGGAACTTTAATAATAGGATTTCTGGTGCTATATATGGTTTTTACCAATTCATATAAAAAATTAGAAAAGTGGATTATAGGATTTGTATCTTTAATAGGCTTATGTTTTATATTTGAATTAAGTTTGGTAAAAATAAATTGGATAAGTGCTGGAATGGGATGGGTTATACCTTCAATGCCTAAAGGATCTATACCTGTTATTATGAGTGTGCTTGGAGCTGTTGTAATGCCGCATAACCTATTTCTTCATTCTGAAATAATACAAAGCAGACAATGGAATTTAGAAAATGAAGAAGTAATACAAAAACAGTTAAAATATGAATTTTTAGATACGTTGCTTTCTATGCTTATAGGTTGGGGTATAAATAGTGCTATGATAATTGTAGCTGCAGCCACATTTTTTTCTGGAAAAATAAAAGTAACAGAATTAGCACAAGCTCAGGTAATGCTTACACCAATACTTGGACAAATGGCAGCCATGATATTTGCAGTAGCATTGCTATTTTCAGGGATATCATCCAGTATAACAGCTAGTATGGCTGGTGGGAGTATATATGCAGGTATGTTCAAAGAGCCTTATGATATACATGATAGGCATACAGGAATAGGTGTTTTAATAACTATAGTTGCAGCAGTAGTTATTATATTTTTTATAAAAGACCCTTTTAAAGGATTAATTATGTCTCAAGTGCTTTTAAGTGTGCAACTCCCAGTCACTATACTACTTCAAATATACTTAACTTCATCTAAAAAAGTTATGGGGAAATATGCAAATACTATGTCTACAAAAATAATAATGACATTTATAGCAACTATAGTAATTGGATTAAATTTACTTTTGTTAACTACTTTTCTTTAAAACAAGAGGCTGTCGCATTAAGAAATTTACATACAGTGCATTGTAGTATTTATTCTTAGTGCGACAGCCACCTTAGAAATAATTTGCTATTCTAAATTTAATTCACGCATAATTACAATTCCAACAAGTCCGGGTCCTGTATGTACTCCGGCCACAGGGCTTATATCTCCTCTGCCAAGAAAACTTATATTAGTTATTGATTTAAAAGATTCAAATAACTTGGTACACTCTTCTTCTGCGCCACCACTCATAACCCATATTCTACATTTTGAATTACTTAATATATTTTTTGATATATCAAGTAATTTACTTAAAGCTTTTTTCTTTCCTCTAACTTTTACATAAGTATAATAGATTCCAGAAGGGTCTATTGATATTATCGGTTTTATATCTAAAAGTTCACCTACAGTACCAGAAACTTTTCCTATTCTGCCTCCGCTAATAAGATATTTTAATGTGTCTACAGCATAAAACACAGATATGCTGTCTCTTATTTTAGGTAAAGCTTCAACTATGTATTCATAGGTTTTTCCTTCATCTATAAGTTCACCGCACTTTATTATTATAGCTCCTGCACCTAAAGTTAAAGACTTAGAGTCAAAAACTGTAGTTGAAATGTTAGGATGATTTTCGCTTACTAATTTTAAAGTATTGTATGTTCCAGATAATCCTGAAGAAATAGGGACTATAATAGCATGAGTATATTCTTCACCTTCCAATTTTTCAAAAAGTTCTTCTACATCTTGAATAGAAGGAAGAGATGTATGAGGAATTTCTTTAATTAAACTATCATAAACTTCTTTTGGAGTTATATTTACTCTATCTATATATTCCCTATCTTTGTATCTTATTCTTAAGGGTAGTACTTTTATATTATATTTCTCAACGATTTCTTTATCTAAATCAGATGTACTATCCGTAACTAATGCAATTTTTATCATTGCTATTAGACACCTCCTTTATTAACAAGTAAATAATTGTATAACATAATTATATATCATATTATAAGTATATATCAATAGTGATATATGTCACTATTGATATATACTTTGCTTTTTTAATAGTACTTACTAAACTCTAATTTTATTGTTAAAGAGATAGGTGGACTAAGATGTAGCTTTGGCAATGGTAGTGATGGGATAAAATTAAAATTACATTTATGATTTAAGTTTATTTAAAGTTATACTTCATATTGTATTATAAGAGAATAGCTTGAGATTAAATACGAATTTGTGTTAAACTCTAAATATGAATATGCTTTGAAACTTGCTGAAGAAAGGATTGATTTAAGTATGAATTTTACAGATATTAAAAATGAAACTCAGGGTTTTATCTATAAATTATACCAAGGTATAAATTTAAGCTTAAAAGAGTGCACTGATTTTAATGAAGTAAATGAAGTCTTTAAACAGGAAAATATCAACTTAGAAGACTATAAAAAAGCATTAAAAGTAAATATAATTTCTACAATAAAGACTTCCTCTGAAGATGATAACTCATTAAAACGTCATGAAGAACCCTTAGAAATAGACATTGTGAATTTGGATGAAAAAGAAATATATATGGAGGAAGATAAGTCGTCTATAATTGAAGATAATGAAAATGAAAAAGGAAAAGCTTACAAAGCAATTATTGTAATAATTACAACTTTAGTAGGTGCAGCTATTGGTGCAGCAATAAAACATACTATAGTAGATGCTGTAATTATGGGTGTTATTGGAGCACTGGCAGGATATGCAATATATGAGGTATATTTAGCTGGAGACAACAAAAATTTAGAAAAGATAATAAAGAAAGATAGACTAATAAATAAAAGATTGAATAGAAATTATTTAAATACAGTTGTAGAGAAGAGAAAAAAGAAAATGGAAGAAAAATTTATGGAATATATAGAATCCTTTGAGAGGCCTTAAATTTAAGAGACCTGTGCCAAAATAGAAATTATGTTTTGACACAGATTTTTTAAGTTTAGAAAAGGTTTTTTTTAAAAGACTTTTTTAAGGATAAAAATTGCAAAAATTAAGCATAGTGAAAATGCAGATATTATAATAGTAAAAATTTTAAATGCAAACATGGAAGAAGGTATTAAAGTATTAAGAATAGACAATGTAAAATATAATAAAAGAGCTGAAAAAAAGTATATTAATATTTCATTGAAGTTTAAATTTATAGTAAATGTTTTTCTTATTTCAAATAAGTTTAGAGTTAAAGCTGTAATAGAGGTCAATATTATGCTTATACCACAGCCATATATATTTATCCATGATATACCTGTAAGAGTATATAAAATGATTAATTCTTCTACTGATACAATTAATGAATTCCTTAATATAATATTTTGTTTACCTAACCCATTTAGTATTGCAAAAGTTGTAACAGAAGTATAAGTAAATGGTGCACAAAGGCAGGCAAATTTTATATAATAACCTAAGTCTGTTCTGAAAAAAAATAGTTTTCCTAGTTCATTTGGAATGGTTATACAAATAATCATAGTAGTAATTCCAATTAGAAAGGCAATTTTCATAACTTGGAATATCCTGTTTTCTACAGACCAGTAATCTTTTTTACTTAACTTTTCTGATAAATCAGGTACAAGCACTGTAGATATAGAATTTACAACTGTAATAGGAAAAAACACGATACTTAATGACATGGCTTTAAATTTGCCTATCATAGATAATGCCACAGCATATTCTATTCCTGAACTTACAAGTCTTCTTGGTACTATTAAAGCTGATACAGCAGATAATCCTGTGGATAAAAAACCATTTACACACAAAGGAAAAGATATAATAAATATATTAAATAAAAGCTGAAGTTTGTCCTCTTTAGAATTAAAGCTAATTCCAAGCTTTAATTTTTTTCTCTTGTAAAAAATATAAAGTAAAATTAAGCTTATACCTTCACCTAAAGTTAAAGTTACAAAAGCTGCTGTAACCATAGACCCCACTTCTTTAAGAAATAATACATTTACTATAGTAATAAATATAACTATCCTTAAAAATTTTTCACATATGTCTATAAGGGCAGGTATTTTAATATCTGAAACACCATAAAAATAACCTTTTAATATTGAAGAAAGTGCTATAAAAAGCATAGCAGGACAAAAAACTTGTATGGAATGTACCGTTCTAGAATCTTCTATTATATGAATGCTTATGTATGAAGATGATATAAATACACCAGAAATTACTATAATGGACCAAATAGAATCAAATAGCATAGATACGTCTATAGATCTGTTTAAGTTTCTAAAATCATTTTTACTATAATAAATTGCAGCAACTTTTGATATGGCAGTTATCATTCCTCCACATATGAGACATATGAATAAGTCATATACAGGCATTATTAGTCCATAAAGTCCCATACCTTCTGCACCCATTTTGCGGGACAGTATTATGGAAAATATAAATCCAAAAACTCCAGTAATTAAATTAGACAATATTAATATAAGTGAATTTTTTAAAAATCTATCTCTTACCAAAATAAAACCTCATTTACATTAAAGTATTAGTATTTATATATATGCTTTTAATTTAGAAAGTATAATACAAGTTAAATAATCTGTATTTACAAATATAAAAGAAATTTAACTTAATGTAGCTTATAAAAAATAACAAATATATGATAAGATATTTTTTATAAAACTCTAAGATTAGTAAAAAAGTCAGGGAAATACTAGTTTGGATTTCCCTGACTTATTTATTTGTTTATTTATTTAGGAAGAGCATATAGCATTTTTGCTAAATCAAAAAATTGATTCTCAAGCTTTTGTCGATTTTCTGTCATCTGAACTACCTTAAGATGGTCTACAGACTTTATTGATCCAAGGTAATTCCAAACTCCCTTTTGTATAGAACCATTATACATAACCATTTTATCATTTGACCCAACCTTAGGAGAAGTTGCAGATACAACACTTACAATGCCATCATTTTTCCACCAAGTGCTATTTATAGGTATATCACCTGGCTTATTATTTGTGTAAGTACCCATAAAAAGAGAACTTTTTAGTAAAATAGGGTTCATATTTAAATCTGGAACCTGAAAATGAGTTAATGGATCTTCGTGAGTGTCTTCGCAGGCTAATGAAAGATAATAAACATCATTTTGAGCTTTTACCCATGTATTTAATTCGGAAGCTCCTTCCGGTGATAAATCCCATACACTTAAATCCTTAGTTTTTCCCCATATATTACTCTTCATTACTCTATTAAAATAACTCTTATAAGACTCAGCGTTAGTTTTCTTAAGTCCCCATTGATCTAATTGAAAATCTAAACCTATATTATCAATAGTAATTCCACCATTTTGTGCGGCAAGTGCTGCGACAGATTGATGAACTAGAGGTTCTAAAGCATACTGTTTATGTGATTCTTGACTTCCATCATGTGGAGTTGCAATAGTTGTAACACTATGGACCCATGATTTACTACCAGTAAATAGAGGACTTATATTTTCCTTTGGAGTAGAATTTATCTCTTCATCACTTCCATTTTCAAGTAATTGCACTAATGTTCTTACAGTTTGCCCTCCCATGCTATGACCTATTAGATGAATCTTTTGAATTTCATTTGAATTAGACAGTGTACCCCAAGCAGGATATACGCCTGGATAAGTTCTACCATATCTTGCATGACCGTTTTTATTTGAATGTTCTTTCCCATAATCCACTGTACCGCCTTTTATATAGGCATATAATTCACAAGCTCTATCCCAGTTGCTTGATACTGGACCAATTGTTGGAGTATAAACTTTATAACCTTTATTAATTAGTTTTTCTCTTAAACTTTCAGATCCTCCCCAATAATTTTTCCCCATAAGTTCATCATTTCCCCAACCAAAAAGGCCATGAACCATAATTATTGGATAGTTATTAGTTAAACTTATATCATTAGTTGATTTTGGATTAGCAGCATTATTAGTTAACGCAAAGGTTGTATTAGGAAGAAAAAAAAGAAACGAGAAAACTAATAGCAATACAAGAACCTTATTATGAATATATTTTTTCAAGAGATCACTCCTATACATTTATACTATCTATCTAATATATTAAAGATGATTACAAAAAATGTTAATATATGAATTAATTAAATCAATTTAAATTGTTTAATGAAAGTAAATAGATCAATGAAAATATTGTACTGTATGAAACTTTATTAGATAATTATGAAAAGTTTAGAAATTATTTATAATATCTAATTATGGTATAATTGTAATGTTATAAATATTGTAATGTTATAAATTATGAAATGAGGGAAAATATGCTTCAAGTATTAATTTGCGATGATAATTCATCTTATAGAGATAAAATTAAACAGATTATTGAAAATACTATTTTAAGAGAAAATTTGGATTTAACTGTAGCTTTATGTACGGAAAATCCTGAAAATGTAATAAAATACACTGAAAAGAACAACATTACAGGAATTTATTTTTTAGATGTAGATTTAAAAAATGACATAAATGGAATAAGATTAGGAGAAAAAATAAGAGATTTAGATCCTAAAGGGTTTATAATATTTACAACTATACATATGGAAATGAGTTACCTTGCGTTTAAATATAAGGTTGAAGCTATGGATTATGTAATTAAGGATGAAGAAGATTATAAACAAAGAATAAACAGTTGTATTATGAAAGCTTATAATACCTATTATAAAGAAAATAATAAGGAAGGGTTTATTTCAATAAATGAAGATTCTAGGGTAGTAAATATAAAGCTTTGTGATATTTTGTTTATTGAAACCAGCAGTACAGCTCATAAAATAAGAGTACATGAGGAAAATAGGCAGATTGAATTTTATGGTAATCTTAAAGATATACAGGAAAAGCTTACTTCAAACTTTTATAGATGTCATAAATCTTATATTGTAAATAAAGATAAAATTAAAGAAATAGATATGAAAAATAATAAAATCATTATGACAAATGATGAAGAATGTTATGTTTCTTTTAGATATAAGAAAGGACTTGTATAATGATAATAAAGAAATTTACAGTTAGTATGTTTTTTCATGAACTTATTTTTCCACCTTTACCTATAAGTATTCTTTGCTGCGCTGCAGTATATTTTTTAGGTAGAGACAAACCTACTATAAATGAAATTAAGAAATACTTTTTTATTTCATTTATAATAGGAATGATTCTTAGAACAGGTTCATATATATTGGTACTTCCGCTGCTTTCAATTGTAGTTATATTAGAATTAAAAAATAGTAAAAATATAAATAGCACTATAAAAAACCTTATAGCTATTTTTGCAATATATTTTTTGGCTATTATTCCTATACCATTTTGGGGTACAAGCTTTTATGAAAAAAATATTATATCAATCAAGTATTATACTGTTGAATTGGCAGTATTACTAATTATAGTGTTTTTAACATGTAAAATTATAAATATAGTTTACTATAAAACAATAAATTTAAAAAAACTTTCTTCATTACAAATACGAAATAGAATGATTTTAAGTATTTGTATACCTATAGCTATAAGTATACAATTGCTATATCCATTTGTAGATTTAACAAAGGATAATGCAATTTCTTTTGTTATAGATTCATTTATTCCACTTATGATTCCGTTAGTTTCTATAATACTTATACTTATAGTAATTTATAATTATGATAAAAGTGTAAAAAGTGAAGTGCTTTTAAATAGAGAAATTGAAGAGAAATATCAAATAGAAGAATATGCTCATATGGTGGAAGAAATGTACAGCCAAACCAGGAGATTTAAACATGACTATATAAATATGCTTACACCACTTAAAGAGTACATAGATAATGATGATATGGAGAAACTTAAGGGATTTTTCTATGATAATGTCATTGATATGGATAAAGATATAAAGTGGACTAATAATAATATAGATAAGTTAAAATATATTAAAATTACGGCTTTAAAAGCATTGCTATCAACAAAACTTATAAAAGCATTATCAATGAATATAGATATAAAAGTAGAAATAGTAGAAGATATTTCTGAAGTTTCTATGAATATAATGGATTTATGCAGAGTAATGGGAATACTTATGAATAATGCTAGTGAAGCAGCAAAGGAATGTGAATGCCCAAAGCTTTCTCTTTGTATTGTAAATAAGGAAGCGTATGTAATCATAGCTTTGCAAAATAACTTTTTTGGTGAAAAGCCTGTAATTCATAAAATATATAAAGAAGGATTTTCCACTAAAGGAAGTGGAAGAGGTTTAGGATTGTATACGGTTAAAAATATTATAGATACAAAGTATGATAATGTGTTTATAAATACATCCATAGAAGACAATATGTTTATACAGGAGCTATGGATTAAAAATATTAAGTTAGGCATGTGAAAGAAAATAAATATATAGAATTAAAAAGTATCCTATAAAATAAGCAAATAAAAAGTTTATTTTATAGGATACTTTTTATTTCAAATAGGAAAGTAGTTTCCTAAACGTAAAGTTCTTAATCATAACCGTAATTAATAATGTTACTTGTGAATTTATAACTGTTACTTTGGAGTAGAATAGAAAAAATGAATGATAGTTTTGTTAATATGTAAGAGAAGATTAGGACTAATATTTAAACACATATTTTAGATTTGAAAAGAAGGAGAAAAAAATGGAACCAATTTTAGAAGTGAGAAATTTAAGTAAAAGGTACAAAGAGAAAGATGTACTTCATAATATTGATATGAAAGTATTTAAGGGAGATATATATGGCTTTATAGGACCTAATGGAGCTGGAAAAACTACCACGATTAAAACAATTTTAGGTTTGCTTAAACCATCAAGCGGAGAGGTATACATAGATGGAAAAAATATTTTAAATGATAAGGGAAATAATCCTTCAAGTATAGGTGCAATGATAGATTACCCAAGTTTTTATTCAAATTTATCAGGATATAAGAATTTAATGTTATATGCCAATGTTTTAGATTTAAGTAATAAAAGGGTAAATGAAGTTTTAGAATTAGTGCGATTAACAAAGGATAAAAATAAAAAGATAAGCAATTATTCTATGGGTATGAAACAGAGATTAGCAGTGGCAAGAGCATTTTTAACGAAGCCTAAAATTGCAATACTAGACGAGCCTACTAATGGACTGGATCCAGAAGGGGTAAAGGATATGAGAGAATTAATAAAAGATCTAGCAAAGGATAACAATACAACTTTTATATATTGTTCTCATATTTTAAATGAAGTTCAAAACTTATGTAATAGGGTAGCTATGATAAATAAAGGTAAGATAATTGTTGAAGATTCAATGGATAACTTATTAAATACTAATAAAGAAGAGTACAGCATAATTTCAGAGGAAAAAGAAAAATTAAGGCAGATATTAGGTAGTGTGGCTTTAAAAATGTCAGATATAGAGCATGGAATTTCTGTTGAAATTAATAAAGGAGAATTTAAATTAATTAATAAGTTGATATTAGATAATAATATTGAAGTTTCAGGCATGTCTAAAAATAATAATTCCTTAGAGGACTATTTTATGAGACATTTATCAATATAATACAGGACTTATGTGTAAGTTTTCTATTGTTTAGTATAAAATACTTAAATGTTATTTTATGAAGAGTAGTGTCCCTATGGATAAATTTTAACTAAGCCCAAGAATTATTGAAAAAGAGGTAAGAGATTAACATGATAAAAAACGAATTTATAAAATTTTTCACTCCGCTAAAAACATCAATATATGGAGGAGTTATATTAATATTTATTTTAATATCTGATGTGATATTTGCAGATAAACCATCTGGAATAGTAACTTTTCATGATTTATTATATGGTGATATGAAATCCTTAGTATTTATGTTACCAATAATTTTAGCACCAATAGTTTCAGAGATTTTTACCTATGATTATGAATGTGGATGCATGAAATTTTTCCTTGTTTATAAAAAAAGAGAAAAGGTGTTTTTTTATAAAATATTTTCTTTGATTCTTATAACAGGCACATTAATTATATTTACTTTTGTTATTTTAAATGTAGTGTACATTGTAAAGTTCGGAATTCAGATTAATATATTAGAAGATATAAAAATGAGTATAATGTTTTTAGTTACATTAATACCTATTTTACTTATATATGTGCTAATTTCTATACTGTGTAAAAGTAGTACCATTATATCATTATTGATATTCCTTTTACCAATAATGTCAGATTTTATTCCTAAAACTATTGGAGAGATAACTCCCAGGAGATTTTTATGGAATTGTTTATTAGAAAAACAAGTTGATACATTTTCTATTATTTTATTTTTAGTGTATATAGTAGTTTTTATATTATTTAATGTGAAATTATTTAGTAAAAAGGAGTTGATACATTGATGGTTAAGTTTTTAAAAAATGAAATTATAAAGATGATGCATTCAAAAAAGATATACATATTATTAGCATTTGCAGTATTTATGATTTTAGCTATATGTTATATGATGCATTTAGATCAAAATAATATAATAAATAATGCACCTAAAACTAGAGAGTATACTAAACAAATTAAAATGGATGTTTTAAACATGAATAGTGTTATATTTTTGAGAATGTTTAGTACGGAATTTATTTTTAGGCCGGTTGTACCATATTTTGCATTCTTCATGGTGGTATTTTCAGTAGAAATTTTTGGACAAGATTTTTTTAGTGGAAATATGAAGTACTTTGCAAGGTTAGATAAAGGTGCTACTAATATTTTTAAATCTAAAGTATTAATTTTGATTATTTATTCAATTTTAGTTGTAGCTATTAATATAATTTTAGGCTTTATTATTAGTTCTTTTGTATTTAAAGTCAGCTTTAATGGATTAGGTAGAATTATATGTATTTATGTTTCCTCAATTATCCCTCTTGCTTCTTTTGGACTGATTATAGGAATAATGTCTATGTTTATAAACAATAAAACAATAAGTGTAACTTTAGGTATTATTATTTCAGTATTTTTAACTGTTTCTGATAGATTAACAATTACTCGTAATTTTTCACCTATTGGAGTCATATCTATTATGGAGAGAGCAAGAAGTAGTATAACATTAAGTTCGCTGTTTACAGCTAATGTAATATCAATTATTTACTTATTAGTAGCTTACATTATAGGAAAAAATGTTTTTAAGAATAAGGAATTTAATTATTAGGTTTATTAAATAAAGTAATACAGTTAAAAAAGACTGCTTACAATGAAAAGAAAGACTTTGGCAGCATGTTTTATAACTGTATTACTTATTTTTGTGCTAATAGTATAATAAAATCAATTGGGAATTTTTTTATTATGTGGTAAAATTATGATGTGGATAATTTAGGGGGTGACTAAATGAATAGTACATTGGTTATTTATAAAAACAAAGGTTATATAAATAAAAAATTTGCAGAAGTTTTAGGCTGTGTTCTTGGACCAGCTAAAACTTTATTATTTGAACAATTTAACGGAAAATTTGAAAATTATTCTAATATAGTTATTGTTATGTCAGTGTATTCTAAAGATGATTTTTACCAGTATATAAACTTTATAAATATAAATGCTGGAGAATTAAAAAATAAGAAAGTTATGTTTTTTTGTACAGCATTTAATATTGAAACTGCAAAAAATCTTTTGAAAAATGTCAATGATGTATTAGGGAAATGTGTAATTTTTTCGAAATATTTTGAAGCACATATGGAAGTTTCAAAAATTGCAAATAAAGCTTTAGAAGTAAAAAGAATTGTTAAAGATAGTAGTGATATGCCTTTAGATATTTTAAAGGTCAAAATTGAAGAATTTCTTTTAAAGCATAATACGTGCACCTTATGTACAACACATGAAAATGAGGTGAGAGCTACACCTATTGAATATAATTATTTAAATGAAGCAATTTATTTTATTAGCGAAGGAGGAGAAAAGTTTGCTCATATTTATATGAATCCGCAGGTTTCTATAGCTGTGTATGAAAATTATAAAGACTTTAAAAGTTTAGCTGGAATTCAGATTTCAGGCACGGCAAAGTTAATAAAAAAATTTAGTGAAGAATATAATAATATTATGAAAAATAAAGGGCTAATTATAGAAAACTTAAAAAAGATGCCTGTTCATTTAAATGTTATAAAGGTTACACCAAAGAGATATGAAGTGCTTTTTTCTGATTTTTCTAAAAGTGGTTATAATATACAGCAAGTTTTAGAATTTTAAGGTAAAATCATCATATAAGATTATTCAAACACTTACTATTAGGCACATTGAGGAACAAGGTATATACAAACTTTATACATTAAACATATAAATTTAAAAGTTATAACAGTTTTTAAAGTTTTCTATAAACATAATGAATTTAATTTTTAAAGGGGCTGTCGCATTAAGAATGAATACTACAATATATTGTGCTAATTTTAAATTTGCAAATCAATATATTGTATATAAATTTCTTAGTGCGACAGCCCCTTTTATTGCTATATTAATAATAAAAAAAGTAATATAAAAATGTAAAATAATCATGGAAAAGTATGTAGTTTATAAAGAAATTTAAAAAAATATCGAATATTAAAATATGACTATAAATTAAGAAATTGTAGGGGGAGGCGAATTTTGATGAAGTGGTTTAATAATTTGAAAATGAGTCAAAAAATAGTAAGTTCATCCATTTTAATAGCATTATTTATAATAATAGTAGGTATGGTTGGAGCAGTGAATATAAAAAAAGTAAGTGTTAATGCAGCTAATATGTATAATGATAATTTAGTTGGAATAAATGCTATTAGAACATTAAAAGATAATCAAACAGAAATTAGAGGAGATTTACTTTTACTTGTATACAAAAGAGATAGAAGTGAACTTGACAGCATAAAAAAAGAGATAGCTGATTTAAAACAAGAGAATGATAAGGTATTGAGTGAGTATAAAAATTCTATTACAACAGATGAAGATAGAAGGTTGTTTTCAGAACTTGAAAAATCAGTAAATGAGTATAGAGACATTCGTGAGCAGCTTATAAAACTTGCAGATGAAAATAAATATGATGAAGCTGTGGGAATTTTCCCGAAGGTTGGAGCCATAAGAGAAAAAATGACTAATCAAATTGATAATATGATTAAGCTAAATGTTAAAGATGCTAAAGCTAATGATGCTAAAGCTAATGATGCAACATCTGCTAAAGCTTTTATTGTTATTGTATCTATAAGTGTTTTAGGATTAATTATTGCCATTATGTTAGGAACAGTAATAGCTAAAATAATATCAAAACAATTGAAACAAATATTAAAATTTGGAGAAGCTTTTGGAAAAGGAGATTTAACACAGAAAATTGATATTGATACTAAAGATGAAATAGGTAGTCTTGCTAAAGCTTTAAATAAGGCAGCGGAAGACACAAGAAATTTAATTTCTGAAATTACTAGTAGTGCTTCTGATATAAGTGCATCTAGTGAAGAACTTTCTGCAACAACAGAGGAAGTTTCTGCTAATATGGAAAACGTAAATCAATCAACAGAACAAATAGCAAAAGGAAATGAAAATTTAAGTGCTATAACGCAGGAAGTAGATGCTTCTGTACAGGAAATAAATTCAACTACAATTGAACTTGCAAATAAGGCTGATAAGGCTGCTGCTTCTGTAAAAGAAATAAAAATGAGAGCAATGAATGTAAAAACTAAAGCTAAAAAAGATATAGAAAATGGGAAGAGAATTTATGATGAAAAGCATAATAATATTATAAAAGCTATAGAAGAAGGAAGAGTTGTGGACAAAGTGAAAATCATGGCTGATTCCATAGGAGATATAGCTGAACAAACTAATTTATTAGCATTAAATGCAGCTATAGAAGCAGCAAGAGCTGGTGAACAGGGAAAAGGTTTTGCGGTAGTTGCTGAGGAAGTAAGAGGTCTTGCAGAACAATCAGCAGAAGCTGTTACACAAATTCAGAATATGGTGTCCCAGGTACAAGGTGCTTTTAATAATTTATCTAATAGCGCAAAAGATATACTAGATTACATAAATACCAGTGTAAAACCGAGTAATGAAATGTTATTAAAAACAGGTATGGAGTATGAAAATGATTCTGAATTCATTAATAATATGTCAGAAGAAATAGCTTTAGCAACAAGAAAAATGAGTAAAACAGTGAAGCAGGTAACAAAGGCCATTGATAATGTATCTTCAACCACACAATCATCTGCATCAGGTTCTGAGGAAATATTAAGTAGTATAGGTGAAATATCAACTGCAGTAGAAGATGTAGCAAAATCTGCACAAACTCAATCTGAACTTGCACAAAAGCTTAATGAGATGGTAATGAAGTTTATAGTATAGGTGGTAGCCATCAGATAAAATAAGAAGTTTAGTTGAACCGTGAATAAAAACTAATTTAAATTTTTAATTAATATGAATATAAAGGCTGTGAAATTAAGGAGTTAAACTTATATTTCACAGCTTTTTGAATTGAAAATATAATATATATTGTAATAAAGTATATATTTATAGATATAGAATATCATAATTGAATTTTTATATAGATATATTGATCATTTTAAAGGTTAATATGAGTATTTTTAAACTTAAAAACAGTAATTAAACTACACTAATTTTATCTTTTAGGAACTTTGTCCTGAATTTTTATAAGTTTCTTTATTTTAAATTATTGTTATAATTTAAAATGGGACATTTGTCCTATGTGTAAAGGTTTAAATATATTATCATAAAGGAGAAACAAAAGATGCGCATTTTAAAGGTAATAGAAGTTATTGAAAAGGAAAAGATTATTTACAATATTTTAAAGTCATGCCCCTATGAAGTGCTTAATAAATGGGAGATATTTAAATATAAAAAAGGCAAAGTGTTTTTAAAACAAGGAGAAATATACCCATATTTTTTTATAATAATCGAGGGAGAAGCTAATATTTTTATTATGTCTCATAATGGAAAAAGGTATTCTCAATCCATCTATGTAAAAGGAAACTTCATTGGGGAATTAGAAATATTCAATAATATTCCTTTTAGTTGTTCTATTGAAGCAGTAACAGATATTAAGCTTCTGGCTTTAAAAAGAGATTATTTTTTAAAGTGGTATGATATGGACAAAAATATATCTAGATATATTACGGAACAAATGAGTTTGGCATTTTATACTCTTTCTCAAAAATCAGCAGTAGACACTTTATACACATTAAGAGAAAGGGTATGCAATTATCTTCTAGAAGAATATAATAAAAGTTTTAAAACTAATATAAAATTAGATAAAGACACTTTAACTGCACAGCTGGCAGTGACAAAGAGAAGTTTGAATAGGACTTTTATGGAGCTTAGAGAAAAAGGCATAGTTGAAATAAGTAATTCTCAAGTTTTCATTAAGGATTTGGATGAACTTAAAACTTTAACTAAGAACAATATTTAAATGGAGGTTTATTTATGACAGTAGTTCAACCACATATAAGATGTTCAAAAGATTTAGATGTAAAATATGCTATACTTCCAGGAGATCCTAAAAGAGTGGACAGGATAGCTGAATTTTTAGAGAATGTAGAAGAAGTGGGATTTAATCGTGAGTATAAATCTTTAGTAGGATATTATAAAGGAATAAAGATACTTGCCATGTCAACAGGTATGGGAGGAGCTTCTACTGGGATAGCTGTAGAAGAACTTAAAAATATAGGACTTCAAGTTTTAATAAGAATTGGAAGTTGTGGAGCCACACAAAAAGGAATACGCATAGGAGATCTTATTATACCTAATGGAATAGTAAGGGATGAAGGAGCTTCAAGAGCCTATGTTGATGAAAAATACCCAGCAGTACCTGATGCAGAACTTTTGTTTCATATTATTAATAGTGCACAAAAACAAGAGTTTCCTTGTCATATAGGTATAGCAAGAAGTCATGACAGTTTTTACACTGATGAAGAAGAGAACATAGATAATTATTGGAGTAAAAAAAGAGTTTTAGGTGCAGACATGGAAAGTGCAGCATTATTTGTTATAGGAGGTTTAAGAGGTTTAAAAACTGCATCAATTTTAAATGTAGTTGTAGAAATTGATGGAAATTTAGAAGAAAACATAAATGATTATGTTGATGGAGAAAATGGCACTTTAGGTGGAGAAAAAAAAGAGATATTAACTGCACTAGAAGCAGTGTACAATTACAATAATAAAATTTAAAAGGAGGGGATGTTATGAGTAAAAATAAAGGGTGGTCTTTAAAGCTTTCAACTACATCATTAGTTCTTATTCCCACAGCAGTAGGTATAAATTATATAGGTAAGCTTTTTGCAGGAATATTAAAATTACCACTGTGGTTAGATGCTATAGGAACCATGCTTGCAAGTATTTTAGCGGGTCCAATAGTTGGCGCCGTAAGCGGAGCAATCAATAATATTATCTATGGATTAACCATGGACCCAATATCCTTTATATATGCTTTAACTTCTATTTCAGTGGGACTTGTCTTAGGTTTCTTAAGTTATAAAGGATTTATAAAAAATGCTTTTACAGCAGTAGTTGCGGGAATAATTGTAGCTTTGGTAGCAGCTTGTGTATCTACTCCAATAAATATAGCTTTTTGGGGTGGACAAACTGGTAATTTATGGGGAGATGCTTTGTATGCAATTTTAACAGCTAAAGGTCAGCCGGTTTGGATAGCTTCATTAGTAGATGAATTAGCAGTGGATATTCCAGACAAAATAGTTACAGTTTTAATAAGTTATGCTATATTTAAAGGACTGCCAAAGGCACTTACAGTTTTATATCAAAACAATGAAGTTTATGATTTGGATTAGTTATTTTAAAGGCGAGGTGGTCACATGAAAAATTTAAGTTTATATACAGAAGGAAATAGTTTTGTACATGATATAAATCCTATTAATAAGCTAATATATATAGCTGCTGTTATAGCTGTTGCTGCAATAATTCCAAATAAAATATCAGCTTTAATTTGTATAATAGTAAGCTTTATATTAATAGTTTTTGCTAAAGTTTTAAAAAAAGTCCTGCCTATTATAAATTTTAGTTTACTTATTCTTATAACTATAGTTATAATTCAAGGGTTGTTTTTTCAAGACAATAAAAACATAGCATTCACTTTGGGAAAAGTTAATTTTTATAAAGAAGGATTATCCCATGCTATACTTATATGTTTTAGAGTAATTAATATACTTTGTGCTTTTTCTATACTAGTTTTAACGACTAAGCCTTCTGATTTAATAGAAGAGCTAGTTCAAAAGGGATTATCGCCAAAAATAGGCTATGTATTAAGTTCTGTTTTGCAAATAATTCCTCAAATGACATCAACTATGGGAACTATAATGGATGCTCAAAAGTCAAGAGGTATGGAGACTGAAGGAAAGTTTATAGTTAGATTAAAGGCATTCTTTCCTCTAATAGGTCCTGTAGTTATGAATTCCTTAATAGCAACTAGAGAAAGAGCTATGGCTTTAGAAGTAAGGGGTTTTTCTTCAAACGGTAAAAAGACTTTTTTAAATGAAAGAATTTACCCTAAATTTAATGTACTGTTTAGAATATGTATGATTTTATCAATAGCTGCAGCTGTAGTGTGGAGGGTAGTTTTATGAAGAAAATAGTAGTGGAAAATTTAAAATATAAATATCCTCTTGCAAAGGATTTGTCATTAAAAGGTTTATCATTTCAAATAGAAGAGGGAGAATTTGTAGGAATTGTAGGAAGAAATGGTGCAGGTAAATCAACTTTGTGCCAAGCTTTAACAGGGCTAGTACCTAATTTCTTCTTTGGTGGATATGGCGGAAAAGTTTTAATTGATGGATTAGAAGTAAGAAAAACTCCTATAAGTGATTTGTCTTTAAAGGTTGGTATAGTTTTTCAAAATCCATTTACTCAAGTTACAGGTTCTAAGCTTACTGTATATGAAGAAATTGCCTTTGGACTTGAAAATATGGGACTTTCAAGAGAAGAGATGAAAAAAAGAATAGATTATTCCCTTAAGCTTTTGTCTATAGAAAAATTTAAGGATAGAAATCCTTTTGCACTATCAGGTGGTCAGATGCAGAGAATGGCTATTGCCAGCATAATAGCAATGAAGCCAGATATAATAGTTTTAGATGAACCTACATCTCAGCTTGATCCTGAAGGGTCAGAAGAAGTTTTTAAAGCAGTTCATAGATTAAGCAAGGAAGGCATGACTGTATTAATGGTAGAGCATAAAATTGAAAAGATAGCTAAGTATTCTGATAGAATTATGCTTTTAAATGAAGGAAAGTTAATAGATTTTGATATACCAGAAAAAGTTTTTTCAAGAGAAGATTTAAGAAGTTATGGTGTTAAAGAGCCTTCTTATACTGAAATATGCAAAGAGTTATCTTTGGTAAATCCTAAAACTGGATTGTATCCAGCAACCTTAGAAGAAGCTTATGATTTGGTGGTGAATTCAAATGGATAAAAAAATAGAAGTTAAAAATCTTCATTTTTCATATAACAAAGAAGAAGAGATTTTAAAAGGAATAAGTTTAGAGTTAGATGATAGAAGCACAGCTATAATTGGTCAAAATGGTGCGGGAAAAACTACTTTTGTTAAACTACTAAAAGGTCTTTTAAAGCCTTCAGAAGGAGATATATTAATACATGGTGTAAACACTAAAGAAGCAACTGCAGCTAGTTTATCATCAAAAATAGGCTTGGTTTTTCAAAACCCTAATGATCAAATATTTAAAAATAAAGTAATAGATGAAGTTATGTTTGGACCATTAAATATTGGACAAGATAAAGAAACAGCTTATAAAAATTCTATAGATGCTCTAAAAATGGTAGGCCTAGAACATCTAGAACATAGCAATCCTTATGATTTAAGCTTATCTGAAAGAAAACTTATAAGTATAGCTTCCATAGTGTCTATGAATACAGATGTTATAGTATTTGATGAGCCAACCATTGCTCAGGACTATGAAGGAAGAGAAAAAATTAAAAATATAATATTTAAATTAAGAGAAAAAAACAAACTTGTTATAACCATAATTCATGATATGGATTTTGTAGCAGAATGTTTTGAAAGAGTTATTGTATTTACTCAAGGAAAAATGATAATGGATGGCACAACAAGAGAGGTTTTTTCAAAGGAAGAGGAGCTTAAAAAAGCCTATTTGGATGCACCACATATAACTAAGCTTTGCAAAAAATTAGGCTTTAGTGAAACTTTCTTAACTGTTCATGAATTTGTAGAATATAAGCAAGATGCGATGCATTTTTTTGAGAGGACATAGGAAAATTGACAGAGGACAGTGAAGGAGGATTTTTTTCCGCTACACTACGAAAAATCTTTAATTAAATTTTTGAAGACTCGTTTCGCTAAAGCGAAACATTGCTGACTTATATAAATTTAAAGATTCTTTTGTGTTAGCAAAAAATCAACCTTCACTGTCCTCTGTCAATTGTCCTCTCAAAAATATTGCGTCGCAATATTTTTATTTTATGTTATACTAAAATTAAAAATTGTTGTTTAGAAAGGGATGTTGTTATGGAAAAGATAGTTTGTGTTATTTGTGATATGGAGATAAATGAAAAAAACTATAATTTTAATAAAGAAGCATTTATAAATTCTAATACTAAAGAAAAAATAATGTTTTGTCCGTTTTGTGGAGCACCAATGAAATATTTAGTAGAGCATGGAGAAGAAATAAAGTATGACAGAAGCAAATTAGATGAAAATGCTTTAAAAATAATAGATCATGCAGTTAAATTGGAAGTTTTTAATGGAGACTTTTATAAAAAAGCTTCATTAATGGCAAAAGATGAAAATGTAAAAAAAATGTTTAAAGCTTTATCAAGTATAGAATACATGCATGCTAGAATTCATAAAAAAATAGGAAACTTTAAAGAAATGCCTGTACTTAGAGATATGGATTATTCAAAATACGATAGTGATGAAGCTTTATTAAGTGCAGCATGTAAAAGAGAGAAACATGCTGTAGAATATTATGAAAAATATAGTGGAGAAATTTATGAAGAAAATATTATAAAAATATTTAAAGTACTTTCTGGTGTTGAAGAAGAACATATAGAACTTACAAATAAAGATTAACACAAATATATAAGTTATTGAATAAACTTAGTCACATTTAGAAAAATATACTATCATAAATATACATATACAGTAAAATTTTAAAATATATATATATTAGGCACATTTAAAAAAATTTTGTGAGGGGATATATGGTGAAGAAATATTTTAAAGTTTTACTGATATTTTTTTTGTGGTTTTTATAATCCTTATAATAAAAAAATGCTATTATAAAGACTATGGTATTAAAAATTTAAATATTAATGTGAAAGATCAAAAAGGTAGCATAAAATATAAGGGTTTAAAGTCAGCAGTAGATTTTACTGTGGATCAGAAGGGAAACTATTACATAGCATACAAGGATAAAATACAAATCATAGAAAATAGTGGTAAAAGTTACTATTTGCTTAAAAATAATAATTTGAACATTTACAGCATAGAATATTTTAATAATAAATTATATTTTTCATCAGACACAAAAATATATTGCTATAATATTAATAATAATAAAATGTTTGATTTAGTTAAGGATATACCTAATTATGGAGACTATAAGAACAGCATTATAAAAATAAGAGGAAACTATCTTTATATAACTGTAGGTGCAGCTACTAATTCAGGAGTAGTAGGTGATGATAATAAATGGGTAAGCGAAAATCCATATACACATGACATATCGCCTAAGGATATAACTTTAAAAGGGTTAAATTTCGGTGAGTTTAAAACTGGAGCTTATCAAAATTATAAAACTAAAAGTATAAATGGACAAATAATACCAGAACATTTCCCAGGAAATTCCAGTGTACTTATATATAATTTAAGTACTGGTAATATGGAAACTCTTGCTTGGGGAATAAGAAATATAACAGGAATGGACTTTAATAGTGAAGGCAAGTTAATAGCTGCAGTAAGTGGAATGGAAAATAGAGGACTTAGACCTGTTAAAGGGGATACAGATTATATATATGAAATAAGAAAAGGGGTTTGGTATGGTTGGCCAGATTATAGTGGAGGAGATCCTATTTCATCTCCTAAATTTAAAGGAAAAGGAAACTCTAAGCTTCAATTTATATTGGAAAACCATCCCACTACAAATCCGCCCGCACCTATGTATCAGCATAAAACTTTAAATAGTATAAAATCACTATCAGTAGATAATAGTGGCGTCTTAGGTATTAAAAATGCTATGTATTTTTATGACAAAGTTAATAAAGGATTATACAGATTCGATGGAGTAGGGAATATTAAGGAAGAGGCTAAATTTAGTAGGAATTCAGATATTTTTAGCTTGAAATTTTATGAAAAAAGTTTATTACTACTTGACGAAAAGGAAGGATATTTATATAGTATAGAAAAAGGAACAATTAGCAACAATTTGAAGATTGGAAAAAGTGTTTATATTTATCTATTAGCAACTATTATTGTGTCAATAATAGTAGTATTAAAGCTTCAAAGAGATTAATCTAAAGGTTAAATATAAAGGATACTGTGATTTAATAGAACTGGATAAGTAAACTGAGTTTTAAATAGAACAAGGTTTCATTTGAATAAACTTGTATTTAATCTTAATTTTTAAAGCAAAGGGAGATAGAATTATAAATGAAAGAAAAACTAGAGAATACTTATGGAAATGCACTAAAGGGTATAATGTTTGCAGTTAATCCTCTTAAGAAAAAATTTTTAAAAACTTATTGTACTGTGCATAAATTTATAATAATACAGGCCATTGAAATATTAAAAAATGATGGATATGAGGAAGAATTCAAGTTTTTCACAAAACATGTAATGGCTATAAATAATGGGGTAACTTGGGCGGATCAGGATTTTAAAAGTTCTAACCATTTTTATCATGTAACTAAAGGTAAAGGACTATATGGATTTTCAGATGCTTTAACAGAATGTAAAAAATATTATAAAAAGTCAATAGCTTTCTTTGATGCAGGAGATGTAACTAAAGCATTATTTTATTTTGGAGCATCCTGTCATCTTATTCAGGATGCTACAGTGCCTCAACATGTAAACAATAAGCTTTTAAAAAGTCATAGAAAGTTTGAGTTATGGATTATAAGTAGATTAATGACAGATTATTCCTTTATTGCTAAAGAAGGAACTGTAATATATGATGGATTGGAAGATTATATAGTTAATAATGCCATTATGGCAAATAGTACTTACATTAAGAATTTAGGGATACATTCTAGAGATGAAAGATATGGCAAAATAGCTACTGCTATTTTAAAAGAAGCTCAAAGGACTACAGCAGGAGTTATGGTTAAATATTATAAAGAAGTTAAAAATTATAAAATTCTTCCTTGATTTGGAGGAATTTTTTTATTTTTGGAGAAAATATATAAAAGGTGGTGATTGTATGAAAAAGGAAATTTTTTTAAATATGGAAAATCAAGTTTTTAAAGGCAATGTTCTTGATATAGGCTTTAATAATAGTGGTATTATATATAACATGTGTAAGGAGCAAAATACAAATATAAATATTGAATATATAACTGGGAAGGAAGAAGAAATTGATATAAAGAATGATTTTTATGATATATGTATCTTGTTTTTTTCTTTTAGTAGCATATGTTTTAAAATTAACAAGAAAAATTTTATAAAAAGTATATATGATTATTTGAATAAAGAAGGAATACTATATGTATGGGATATAGATAAAGGATATAAAAACATATTTAATGGAGTCGTAAAAGTACTTGCACCAGGAAATATAATGAAGCAAATAAAAATTAGAGATTTAAATGTATTTAAAGATAATTCTAAGGACAATACAGTTAAAATTTTAGAAAATTACTTTGATATAATAGAAGGTAATTCTTCAGAGAATATTTATTATATAAAGGCTAAAAAGAAGAATAAAATTAATATTACCAAAGAAAAAAAGGAAGAAGAAAATAAAGAAAAAGATGAAAGTAGTATTAAAAGTGTAATTTAAAAATTATTTACAGCAATTTAGATTATAATTGCTATATAGGCTTTCAATAATGTATACTATATAAAGTGATTAAGGTATAAGAAAATGGATACTAGTATAGCTAGTTATTTGTTTAAAAGTATTTAAAAACTATAAATATTTATTTAATAAACTAGAAAGTCTGAAGTGAAAGGGAATGATTAAAAGGATGAAAGTACTATTGACAGCTCTTAATTCAAAGTTTATTCATAGTAATTTGGCAGTAAGATATTTGAAATCATATACAAAGGATATGGATTATAACTGTGTTATAAGAGAGTTTACTATAAATGATAGAATGGAAAAAATATTAGAAGAGATTATAAAAGAAAAGCCAGATGTAGTGGTATTTTCCTGTTACATATGGAATATAGAGTTTATAAAGGGGTTATCTAAACTTATTAAATTAGTTAAACCTAATATAGACATACTCTATGGAGGACCAGAAGTTTCTTATGATAGCGAAGGTTTTCTAAAAGAAAATGTAGGGAATTATGTAATCTGCGGTGAAGGAGAAGAAACTTACAGAGATTTTATACAGTGGAAAATGGAATACAGAGGTTTCAATTCAGAAGATTTAAAAGAGAAGCATTTAGAAAAGTTAAATTTCATTAAAGGATTATGTTTTAAGATAGAAGAAGAAGTGAACTTTAATGGTGAAAGACCTCTTATGAATATGGAAAATATAGTTTTTCCTTATGAAGAAGGTGATGATTTAAAAAACAAAATAGTATATTTTGAATCTTCACGAGGATGTCCATTTAAGTGTAAATACTGTTTATCTTCTACTTCTCATGGAGTAAGATTTTTAAATGTAGAAAGAGTAAAAAAGGAACTTTTATTTCTAGTAAATAAAGGAGTAAAACTTATAAAATTTGTGGATAGAACATTTAATTGTAACTCTAAATTTGCTATGGATATATGGAAGTTTATAATAGAACTAGATACAGATGCTACATTCCATTTTGAAATTTCGGCAGACATACTTACAAATGAAGAATTAAAGCTTTTAGCTAAAGCTCCAAAGAGAAGAATTCAATTTGAAGTAGGTGTTCAAACTACAAACAATGAAATCTTAGTAAATATAAATAGACATGTTAACTTTGAAGATATAAAAGAAAAAGTTGTAGAAATGGAAAAAATAAAAAACATAATGCAGCATTTAGATTTAATTGCAGGACTCCCAGGAGAGGATTTTGAATCTTTTAAAGAATCCTTTAATGATGTTTATTCTATAGGTCCAGAAGAAATACAATTGGGATTTTTAAAGCTTTTAAAGGGTTCACCTATGAGAAAAGAAGCAGCTAAATGGGGAATGGTATATTCACCATATCCTCCTTATGAAATCCTTAAAACAAAGGATATAAGCTATGAAGAACTTAGAATTTTAAAAAGAGTGGAAGAAGTGGTGGACAAATATTACAATTCAAGAAAGTTTGGTAATATATTGAACTATTTTTTATCTGAGTTTTCATCACCATTTGACTTCTATTATGCTTTAGGAATGTTCTTTTATAACAAAGGATATTTAAATAGAAACATATCTTCTGCAGATTATTATAAAGTATTTATTGAATTTAATGAAGAAATCTTAAAAGAAGATAGCCTTATTTTAAAAGAAATAATAAAATATGATTATTTAAAATTTAATAAAAAGAAATGGTTGCCAAGTTTTCTTAATAGGTATGTAGATAAAGAAATGGATAAAATATTAAGAAACGGAAAAAAGAAAAATGTAATTGATATACCCTATGAAAATTATCATGTTGAAAATTTTAAGATAGATGTATTAAAATTTTTAAAGAGCAAAATGAAAGTGAAAGGAAATTTCTATTTGATCTTTGATGAAAACAATGTGGAAAATATAGAAGACATAACAGAGATTATAGATAAAGAAATTTCACTAAGTTAAAAATTAGCATATTTTGGAGTTATATTATAAATAACTCCAACAGAAAAACTCCTGTTAACAGATGTGGGAGTTTTTATTGATGTATTATGGGTTTAAATGTATAATAAATTTGTATTTTTAAAATAAAAATTTTAGAGCGGAGGTGAATTTTAAATTCTTATTTTAAAATAGGAATTTAAATAAAAAGTTTATGGCAGTGAAACAAATATTACAATTGGGAAATAATATTTTAAAAAGGTCAAGTAGACGAGTGGAAAAAGTAGATCAAGAAATATTAAATCTTGTAAAAGATTTAAAAGATAGTTTATATACTACTGAAACTGGAATTGGACTAGCAGCACCTCAAATAGGGGTGCTAAAAAAAGTAATATTAATAGATTTTAGAAATGGTACAAAACCTATAATACTTATAAATCCTAAAATTGTTAAAAAAGTTGGTAAAGAAGATAGTGTTGAAGGATGTTTAAGCTATCCTGGGTATGAAGGTATAGTTTTAAGACCTAAAAAGGTTATAGTAGAGGCAAAATCTTTAAAGTGGGAAGATGTAGAATATAGTGCAGAAGGACTTCTAGCAAAAGCTTTTTGTCATGAAATAGACCACCTTAATGGAATTCTATACACTGATAAGGCAAAAAAAATGTACAAGCTCGAAGTAGAAAAATAAATAAAATGCAGTTGAAATTTTAGTTGGATTAGTAACTAAGAGATTTCAACTGCACTTTTTAAATGTACCTAATAGAGATTCCTTTACTACTAAATATATGTCCAAATAAAGGAAGTTTTATTTTTTGAAAAATAAAAATATTATCTTCTACCTTTAATCCCTTTTCTATAAAAACTTTTATACTATCATATTCATGTATATGATAATTCTCATTTTCTCTAAAATCTTTTAAAAATTCAACAGAAATACTTTTAACGGACATCTCACAACATCCACCAGAGGCAGAAATAGTTTTTACAATAAAACTTCCTTTGTTTTTTTTAGCATAGGTAAGCGCTTTTTCATCAATATTTAGCATAGAATCATCTCCTGACTTAAATATATTTATTATGAAGTGAAAACTAATTAAGTTGAAATTTGTTTAAGAATACTTGGAAAAATTCCCCGAATAACATAAAAATTTCTGTGGGTGCAGTATGACGGAAAATATTCTAGTACGCTGAATAGGTATTTTCCTAAAGATGGTTTATACCCATATAGAGTATTATACAATTCTAATATATAACCAGATAATTGTCAATATATACATATTATAAAAATCAGCAGCTAAATATTAATAATTTTTTACAAGTTGTAAAAAATTAAACTGTTTACACAATAAAATATATAATGTATACCATTATATAATAATTTACGTCATATAGTAGATGGAATCATTGCTTTTGCATTAGTTAAGGTTTTAGCAAAAAATTTAAAATTAGATTTAAGAAAGTCAACAATTTAAAAATATTTAAATAAACCATAATAGTTTAAGCTTATTGCTCAGTAGCAAGCTTAAATTATTATGGTTTATTATTTAAGACTACAGGGGCACTTGACATATTCTATCCTTAAATATAAAATTAGGTTTTGTATAAATATTTGGGGGTGATTTAATGGCCTTAAGTGATGAAAATATGATGTTGGAAAAAAGTAATTTAAGGAAAATGGGAAATTGGATTGACAAGGAAAAAGTAAAGATTGAGGAAAATGATGAAGAATTAAAAGGCAGAATAGACAGCCTTAGAAAACAATCTAAAGGTAAGTATAATGAAGAATTAGAAACAAAGGAAAAGTTATATCAAATAACTCATAAAAATTTAGAAAAATATAATGAGGCTAGAAACCAACCCTATTTTGGAAGAATAGATTTTAGGGAATATAGACGTGAAAAGGAAGCATTTTATATAGGAAAATTTGGACTTATGGATATCTCAACTGGTGATGAAAAGGTTATAGATTGGAGATCTCCAATAGCAGATTTATATTATAGTGGCACTTATGGAGAAGCTTTTTATAGAGCCCCTATGGGAATAATCAGTGGTGAACTTACCCTTAAGAGAAAATTTTTAATTAAGGAAAGAGAACTTCTAAATGCTTTTGATGAAGGTATAAATGAAATAATTTTAAGAGCCTCAGGTGGCGAAGAAAATGTATTAATGGATGAATATCTAAAAATAAATTTAGAACAAAGTGTAAGTAGTAAACTAAAGGATGTAGTAGCAACTATTCAGAAGGAACAAAATGATATCATAAGGGCAGAGAAGAATACAGCGCTTATAGTTCAAGGGTCAGCAGGTTCAGGAAAAACTACAGTGGCACTTCATAGATTGGCTTACCTGATATATAAATATAAAGAGAAATTTACGGGAGAAGATATTCTTGTTGTAGCGCCTAATAAGTTATTTCTAGACTATATATCAGAAGTTCTTCCAGATCTTGGCGTAAACAATGTTAAACAAAGTACTTTTGAAGAAATAGCCTGTGAAATACTTAAATTCAAAGGTAAAATAATTACAAAGGACAAAAAACTTTCAGATATTTTAGAAGGAAAGAATAATAAAAATTTAAAGTATTTAATGAAAAGTAGTAATTTGAAAGGTACTATGGAATATAAAGCTTTAATGGATAGCTATATAAAATATGTGGAAATAGAAGATTTAGATATAGAGGATATAAAAGTTGAAAATTATACACTTTTTGATAAAGAAGAGATAAAAAGATTATATGCTAAAGACATGGTACACTTATCTTTAAATAAAAGGAAGGACGAAATAAAAAGATATTTCACTTTAAAGTTAGATGAAAAAATAAGAAATATATTAGACAAGATAGATTTTTCTTACGAATATATGGTTGCAAGAATAAAAAAGACCATGGAAGACGGAGTTGAAAGAAGAAAAAAACTAATACAAACATATGACGAAAGAGATAATAAGAAAAAGCAATTAAAAGCGGAGAGTAATAAAAATTTTGAAAATTACTTTTTAGAATGGAAAATAATAGATACAGAAAAGTTTTACTCCGATTTATTTAATAGTGAAGAAATTTTTCAGCAAGTTGCTATTGATAAAATACCAGAAAATCTTGCTATATATATACGAGATGAGTTAAATTATAATTTGAAAAATGGTATTTTAGATAGTGATGATTTAGCAGCTATATTATATTTAAAGTTCAAAATAGAAGGCGTACCAGAAAAATATAAATATAAGCATATAGTTATAGATGAAGCACAAGATTATAGTGTATTTCAAATAGCTATAGTAAATGAATTAGTTTCGAACAATTCTTTAACTATAGTAGGAGACATAGGTCAAGGAATATATTATTATAAGGGAATAGATAGTTGGGAAAAGTTAATAGAAAATGTGTTTAAAGATAAAGCTACGTATACACAGCTTACTCAAAGTTACCGTTCTACCATAGAAATAATAGAATTTGCAAATAAAGTACTTAATAAGCAAAAAAATAAATTAAAACCAGCTACACCTGTTTTAAGACATGGTAAAGCTCCAGAAATTATACAATTCAATAAAAATAAGGAATTTGCAGAGAAACTAGATTCTATAGTGGAAGAATTGGACAATATGAATAAAAAGAGTATAGCGGTTATAGGAAGAACTTATGATGAGTGTAAAAAAATAAAGGAACATTTAAAAAAGTACAGTAATTACAAATGGGATCTTGTACGAGAAACAGATAAAAATTTTAAATTAGAAAAAATAGTAATACCATCATATATGACAAAAGGGTTAGAATTTGATTGTAGTGTAATATATAATTGCAATAAAGATAATTATAAGGACAATGAGTTAGATAAGAAAATACTATATGTAGCACTTACTAGAGCGTTACATCTTCAATATGTTTTCTACAATAATGATAAATCAGAAATTATTTGATAATTTTTTTTAAAAAATAATCATTATTATGTTTAAAATGTTTTTATTTTGTGATAAAATAGGTGATAATGAAGCTTAAGATTAAATTAAACAATGTAGGAGGTATATTATGAGCACTGTTAAATTAAAAGATAATATTTATTGGGTTGGAGTAGAAAATCCTGAATTAAGAGTATTTGATATAATAATGGAAACTAAAAAAGGAACTACATACAATGCTTATTTAATTGATGATGAGAAAGTAGCTATAGTAGACACTGTAAAAAATGGTTATTTTGATGAATTTCTTTCAAATATAAAAAGTGTAATTGGAAATAGAAATGTTGATTATATAATTGTTCAACATACAGAATTAGATCATAGTGGTTCATTAGCACAGTTAATTAAGAATTATCCAGATGCTACTGTTATAGCTTCTAAAGCTGCTATAATGTATGCAGAAGAGATAGCTAATATGAAATTTAAAAGTGAAGTTGCTCCAAAAGAATTAAGTCTTGGAAAAACTAAATTAAAGTTTATACAGGCACCAAACTTGCACTGGCCTGATACAATGTTTACTTATGCGGAAAAACAAGAAGTATTATTTACTTGCGATTTTCTTGGATGCCATTATTGCCCACAAAATTGCATAACTGACAATTGTTCAGGTGATTATTTTGATGAAATGAAATACTATTTTGATGTAATAATGGGACCATTTAAAAAATTTGTCCTAATGGGCATTGATAAAATTAAAAATTTAAAAATAGATATAGTAGCACCTAGTCATGGACCAGTACATGTAGATGATATAAAAAAATATGTTAATCTTTATAAAAGCTGGGCAGTAGTAGAGGAATCGAAAGAGAAAAATGTTCAAATATTCTATATATCAGCTTATGGCAATACAGAAAAGGTTGCAAATTATATAGCTGAAAAGATAAATCTTAAAGGTGTTAAAGCAGAAGCTCATGAAATAACTTCTATGAATATGGAAGATATAATAGCTCTAATAGAAAAATCTAATGGAATATTAATGGGTTCACCAACAATAAATCAAGATGCTGTTAAACCTGCATGGGATGTTTTATCTTTGGTATGTGCTATTACTAATAGAGGTAAAGCAGCAGGTGCATTTGGATCTTATGGATGGAGTGGAGAAGGTGTTCCTATGCTAACTGAAAGACTAAAATCCTTAAAGTTTAATGTGGTAAAAGAAGGAGTTAGATTTAAGTTTGTTCCAAGTGAAGAAGAATTTAAAAAAGTTGATGAATTTGTAGATAAATTTATGGACATATTAAAATAAAAAATAAAACTAGCAGTATTAAGCTGCTAGTTTTATTTTTACTTTAAATATTTGAAAGTCCAGTCCAAAAGATCCAAGCACATATCTGCAGTGGAATCATTTTTATCTAAAACAGGATTTAATTCTACAAAATCCATTGATTTTACAAGGTTAGTTTCCATTAAATATTTTAATAGATATTTAACTTGCTCTAAATTCATTCCGTCTCTAACAGGAGTACCTGTACCTGGGACTAGATTAGAATCTAGACAATCTATATCAAAACTTAAATGGATTGATTCACATCCAATAGCTTTAATTTTTGAGTAAACTTCTGTTAATATTTTTTCTATGCCTATATTTCTTACATCTTCTGTGGAATAAACATTAAGATTTTTGCTCTTTATTAAAGCTTTTTCTCCATCATCTAAATCTCTTGCACCTATAATAAATACATTGTTAGAATTTACTTTTGTACCTTTATAATATAAATCTGTAAGTTCGTCAAAACCTACACCCATAGCAGCAGCTAGAGGCATACCATGTATATTTCCTGTATGACTAGTTTCATCAGTATTTATATCACCATGAGCATCAACCCAAATAACAGCAATAGTATCACTGTATTTGCTAGCTCCTGATATACTTCCAAGTCCTAAAGAATGATCACCACCAATAACTAAAGGAAAACTATTAGAAGAAAGAGCACTGTAAACTTCATGAGCTAAATTTTTATTTACATCTACAATAGGTTTTAAGTATTTCATACTAGGATGAGAATTGAATTTTTGTTCTTCTTCTATATTTTCAATATAAAGATTTCCAAGATCATATACGGTATGGTTATTTCTGATTAAAATTTCCACAATACCTTTTTCTCTAAGTTTTCTTGGACCGAATTCAACTCCTTTTTTATCAGAACCGAAAAATATTGGAACACCTATTAAACTAATATTCATTACATTACCTCCATATATGAATTATCTCGTATGATACTTGATTATATACTAATTTTAAAAAATAGAAAATATATTTTCGAAAAAACAATATATTTAAAAGATTCTGTATTTTTGTAAATGTTCATTTTGTAAAAAATACATAATTATATTAAATTAGTATAATCATAAAAAAGAGCAATGTTAATTTTATTTAAGCTTATTTTAAACATAGTAAATCTGTTTTATCGCTTCTAAAAATGAAACTTTTAAAATGCAGTGGTAATTTGATGCAATGAAATTATTTTGTATATTCCAAAATACTTACATGAATCATTTTGAAAAAATATGCAGTGAACATAGAATTCATAAATTATTAGTAAAATTATTTCACATGTGGTAAAATGATTACACTACAAATTATAATTAGATTTAGAATATTAAGGAGATGTTATTATGAATAAAGAAAAAATAATTGAATGTTTAGAGAAAAATAGTTTAAATGACATAGAAGACTTAAGCTATGATGATGAGGCAGTAGTATTAAGATTTTTTTACGATTTTGATGAAGAAGAATTAAAGGCTTCAAAAGCATATGCAAATGATGAATGTAAAGAGGAAGCAGAAAGCCAAAAATGGTATTATGACTATTTTCTGCCTTACTTAAGTGATTTATCCGTAGATAATGTTGGAGAAATTATAGAAGATATTATGGAAGAAGTAAATCTTGAAGCACAGTATATGACTTATGAGCTGGATAAAGAAAATTATAACTATAATGAATTTATAGCTGTATTTTATGAAAAAGGCAAAGACATTGATTTAGATAAAATTTTAGATAAATTAGAAGATTAATTTATGATTTTAGAGGCAGGTGATTCTGTTGAAAACTTTGGCTTTTATTGCATCACCACATAAAAATGGCAATACTGCAATACTTTTAAACAATTTTTTAAAAGGTGTTTCAGGTGAAATAGAGATTGTAGATGTTTATAATACAGATGTAAAACCTTGTGTGGATTGCAAATATTGTTATAGCCATAACCAGTGTATTCTAAAGGATGATATGACAAGCATTTATGAAAAAATAGAAAATAGTGATAATATAGTTGTAGCTTCACCTGTATACTTTTCTTTTGTACCTGCACCTTTAAAAGCAATTATAGATAGATTGCAAGTTAATTGGAGTGGGAAATTTATACGAAAAGACTTTATGAACGGTTCAAGGAAAAAGGTAGGAGTTCTCATTATGACAGCAGGATCTAATATGGAAAATGTTTTTCAACCTATAGAATATGCTATGAAACAATTTTTTTCAGTTACAGGATCAGAATTTTTGTATAAAATATATGCAATAAACACTGATAAAATGCCTATAGATACTAATGAAAAAATTAAAAAAGAAGCTTTTCAGATAGGTGAAAATATTAAAATTTGAAGAGAGAAAACCTGCAGAATGAAATTCTGTGGGTTTTTATTTAATGGTTACATAAATATATTATTAAACTATATATTTATGTAAATCCATCTGCCTTTCATATGCTAAAATAAGCTCGTCCAATTTTTTACTACATTCAACCACATCTTTGCTTGTAAGTTCTTTGTAGGTTAATAAAATATATAGATTTTCTTTTAAACAATTAATTTCCAAATCTAAAATTTCTAAATCAATATTCATAATTCATAATACCTCGTAAATAAATAATTAATACTATTACATTCTAGCAGATTATTAACAATTACGCTGATGTTTTATAAGCCAAATATATACAGTAAATAACATAAGTTAACACAATGTCTGTACATAACATGTGGATTAATGTGTGGAAAAGATGTGGAAAACATAAAAATATGTCTTACAAATGCTGATACACAATATTTGTAAAAAAATGTAAAAGGAAAATATTGTCTAAAACTTTTTGATCTTATGTTGCTTTTTCAATGAATTTTATAATGAAGATTAAAATTTCCGATATTGTAAATATTTCAAGTGATTACTATTTAACTTAATAGTACTTTAAAAGCTTGCTTTACCGCACAAATGTGATATAATATTTAACTGTAAAGTATAAAATAATGTATATTAATAACTTAATATTACTATAAATAAGCAGTATATTTAATTATAATAGCAAATGATATACTCAATATAAACTGGAGGTAAATTTATATGCTTAATACAGATATAGCAATGGGATTAGCTAGAGTTACAGAAGCTGCTGCACTTTGTTCTTCCAAATTTATGGGAAGAGGAGATAAAATGGCTGCAGATCAAGCAGCAGTAGATGGTATGGAAAAAGCTTTTACTATGATGCCTGTTAGAGGAACTGTAGTAATAGGAGAAGGTGAATTAGATAATGCTCCTATGCTTTATATAGGGCAGCAGGTAGGAGTTGGAGACGATGATATGCCTGAGATGGATATAGCTGTAGATCCACTAGATGGAACTGTTTTAATAGCAAAAGGGTTGCCTAATGCTATAGCAGTAGTTGCTATGGGTCCAAAAGGAAGTTTATTTCATGCTCCAGATATGTATATGAAAAAAATAGCAGTAGGACCTGGAGCAAAAGGTGTTATAGATATAGACAAAAGCCCAAAAGAAAACATATTGAATGTATCCAAAGCACTAAATAAAGACATAACAGAAATTACTGTAATTGTGCAGGAAAGAGAAAGACATGATTACATTGTGCAGGCAGCTAGAGAAATAGGTGCTAGAGTTAAGCTTTTTGGTGAAGGTGATGTAGCAGCAGTACTTGCTTGTGGTTTTGAAAATACAGGAGTAGATATATTTATGGGTACTGGTGGGGCTCCAGAAGGAGTTATTGCAGCAGCAGCAATAAAATGTATGGGTGGAGACATGCAAGCAAAATTAGAACCACATACAGAGGAAGAAAAACAAAGATGTAAAACCATGGGAATAGAAGATGTAAACAAAGTTTTGCATATAAATGATCTTGTTAAAGATGATGAGGTTTATTTTGCAGCTACAGGTATAACTGATTGTGACTTATTAAGAGGAGTGGTATTTTCTAAAAATGATTGGGCTGAAACTCATAGTGTAGTTATGAGAGCAAAAACAGGAACTATAAGGTTTGTGGAAGCTCATCATGATTTAAAGAGAAGCAGTTTAGTTGTAAGATAATAGGGCAGAAATATACTAGCTAATTTCAAAATTAGATATTAAAAATGGTTGTTTTAAAAAACCTTAAGCTGTAAAAATACCTTTATAGTAATTTACAGTTTAAGGTTTTTTAATATATATACTAAATGATTTAATAAGTTTTAATATTTATTTTATTTATAAGTTTAGTAAATTCTAGTATAATGTAAAATAAGAATAATTAGTTAGACAGGAGTGAAAAAAATGAAAATGGATGAGGTAGTAGAAAAAATAAATTTTTTGTATAAAAAAAGTCAAAATGAAGGACTTACTGAGGAAGAAAAAATACAGCAAAAAGAATTAAGACAAGTTTATATAAACTCAGTAAAAAGAAATTTCAGATCTCAATTGGATGGTATAAAAAGAGTTCCATCTGATGACAAATTAAATTGAGAGGGGTTAACGTAAAAAAATGGCGGTAACAGTTAAAGATCTAATAAAAGATTTAAATCTTGAAATTATAAATGAAGGCGAAAAAATTAATAAAATAGATGTAAGTGATATAAATAGACCTGGGCTTCAATTTGCAGGGTTTTATAATTATTATGCAAATGAAAGAGTACAAATTGTAGGAAAGGCTGAATGGAGCTTTTTAGATGCTATGCAGCCAGATTTAAGAAAAAAAAGATTGAAGAAATATTTCGAATTTGACAATCCATGTACTATAGTAACACGAGATTTGATACCTCATAAGGAATTCATGGATAGTGCCATAGAAAATAAAAGATGGATAGTAAGAACAGAAAGTATTTCCACAAGATTTATAAGTAAAATTATGAACTATTTAGATGACAAACTAGCACCAGAAACTAGACTTCATGGTGTACTTGTAGATGTATATGGTATAGGTGTTCTAATAACTGGTGAGAGTGGTATAGGAAAAAGTGAAACAGCTCTTGAACTGATTAAAAGAGGACATAGACTAGTAGCAGATGATGCTGTAGACATTAAAGAAATAGATGGAGAGCTCTATGGTTCATGTCCTTATATAACCTCTGGTATGATTGAAGTAAGAGGAATGGGCATAATTGATATACCAGCTCTCTACGGATTAAGTTCAATATTAAAAAAGAAGAAAATTAATCTTGTTATATATATTGAGCAGTGGAAGGAAGGGGAAAATTATGATAGATTAGGTATTGATAATGAATATATGAATATATTGAATGTGCCAATAAAAAGGTTGACTATTCCTATTAGACCAGGAAGAAATGTAGCTGTAATAATTGAAGCAGCAGCAGCAAATTTTAGGTATAGTTTTATTTCTAATACTACTCCTGTAGATATAATAAATCAGAGAATTAATGAAGAAGCTGAGGGAAGGGAATTAGGTGGAAAGTAAAAAATCTATAAGAAAACTGGTAAAAGAAAAAAAAGACATTCTATCTAGAACTGAAAGGCAAAATTTAGATAGTATAATATTTAATAAAGTAATAAATAGTGAGGATTATAAAAATTCAGATACAATATTTATATTTGTAAGTTACAATAATGAAGTAGATACACATAAAATTATAAAACAAGCTTTGAAAGATGAAAAGGTTTTATGTGTACCTAGAATAATATCAAAAGAAGAAGGTATGGATATTGTACAAATAAAAACCTTTGAAGATTTAAAACAAGGATCTTACGGTATTTTAGAACCTAAGGATAGCAAATTGAAAGTGGAAGAAAAAAGCATAGATTTATCTTATCTACCAGGACTTGCATTTGACATAAAAGGTGGAAGAGTGGGTTATGGTGGAGGGTTTTATGATAGATTTTTAGTGAAGGTAAGAGAAGATTCTAAAAAAATAGGATTGGCATATAAATTTCAAGTATTTTCTGAAGTACCCATGGACAAACATGATGTTTTTATTGATGGAATAATTACTGATTAAAGCACACAAACTATAATCAAATATTAATGAGTGGAAGTTGAGAATTGATTTAAATAATTCTCAATTTTCATTTTTTAAAAAGCTTATTTATACTTTGAACTTAGCTTCAATTCATTAAATCGGTGGGTGTGCTTATGAAAATTTTAGATATAGCTAATAACTTTAAGGAAATTACAGAAAGTTTACAGCTAGGGAGGAGTCATTACTGGGTATTAATAAGAGCAGATGAGTTAGAAAAATTGAAAACCTTTATTTTATTGGATGAGGAAAGTATAGAAGAATGTAGAAAATTTGAACAGCCATCAAAAATAAGCTTTTTTGATGGGTATATTTTTACTACATTTAATGTATTAAATTATTGTAATGAAATAATTAATTCAAAGGAGTTAAATGTTTTTTTAAGTAAGGATTACATAATAACAGTATCTAAAGAGAAAGTAGATTTAATAGAAGACTTTATTCAAGATATTAAAGATTCTAAGAACTGCTTTGTAATAAAAGAAAAACCTAAGGTTTGTATACTATTATACTATATTTTAGATAGAATAGTAGTTAAAAATTATAACATAATAGCTGAACTAGAAGCTAAAGCAGATGAAATTGAAATAAGTATTTTAAAAAATCCCAAACATGAACAAATAGATAATCTTATAAGCCTTAGAAGACAAGTCTATAAAATAAGAAAATATTTAAGTCCATTAAGATATATAGGTGATAGCTTGGTAAGTAATGATAATTTGGTACTTGAAAAAGAAAACATATCATACTTTGTAAATTTAAATAGAAAAATAGATAAATTAATGATGGCATTAGAGAGTTTGGTTCAAGACTTAGCTTTAGTACGAGAGGCCTTTGAATCTGAAATTGCAAATAAAACCAATGAACTTATGAAAATATTTACTATAATAGCTACAATATTTTTACCTTTAAACTTAATAACCAGTATGCATGGTATGAACATGAAAGGAATTCCTTTTGAAAAAATGGAACATGGTTATTATTGTATGGTTTTAATAATGATGCTAGTAGCTTTAATATTAATTTCCATATTTAAAAAGAAAAAGTGGCTTTAAAAGTTTCACATCTTGTTTATTATGCAAACTTGAAATAATAAATCCGTGTAATATTATTAAAAAAATGATTTGTTTTAACCTTTATTCCAAATTTTGTGTTAAAATATATATGGATGTATTTTAAAATACATCCTATGTTCTATATATAAATATGGCAAGGATAGAAACCTTGTACACTAGATATAAAAAGGAGATTTTAATTATGAGTAAAGATTTAACCAAAAAATATGAATATGCTTGGGACAAATATACGGAAGATGATATGAAAAATGTATTTCAGTTATCAGATAGATATAAAACTTTTATGTCAAAATGTAAAACAGAAAGAGAATGTGTAGAAGAATTTATAATTAAAGCAGAAAAAGCAGGTTTTAAAAGTGTAGAAAAAATTATAGCTGAAAATGGTACTTTAAAACCTGGAGATAAAGTATATGCAAACAACAAGGGAAAAGGATTAGCTATGTTTGTCATTGGAAGTAAAGGTTTTGAACAAGGTCTTAGAATATTAGGTGCTCATGTAGATTCTCCAAGGCTTGATTTAAAACAAAATCCTTTATATGAAGATACAGATATGGCTTTATTTGAAACTCATTACTATGGTGGAATAAAAAAATATCAATGGGTTACACTTCCTTTAGCAATACATGGTGTTATTATAAAAAAAGATGGCACAAAGGTAAATGTAGTAATAGGTGAAGATGAAAATGATCCTGTACTAGGAGTTTCAGATCTTTTAATACATTTAGCTTCTGAACAAATGGAAAAAAAGGCAAACAAAGTAGTTGAAGGTGAAGATTTAAATGTATTAGTTGGAAGTATGCCAATAAAAGATAAAGAAGCAAAGGATAGAGTTAAGCAGAACATATTAAAATTATTAAATGAAAAGTATGGTATTGTTGAAGAAGACTTTGTTTCTGCAGAGCTTGAAATAGTTCCAGCAGGAAAAGCTAGAGATTATGGTTTAGATAGAAGTATGATTATGGCTTATGGACATGATGATAGAATATGTTCTTATACTTCTTTTGAGGCTATACTTAAAATAGAAAAGACTGAAAAGACTTGCTTAGCACTTTTTGTAGACAAAGAAGAAATAGGCAGTGTAGGTTCAACTGGTATGCATTCAAGATTCTTTGAAAATATAGTAGCTGAGGTTATGAATCTTTGTGGAGATTATACAGAACTAAAATTAAGAAGAGCTCTTACTAATTCTAAGATGTTATCTTCTGATGTATGTGCTGCTTTTGATCCAAATTACCCATCTACTATGGAAAAGAAAAACTGTGCATATTTTGGTAAAGGAATAGTTTTTAATAAGTATACTGGAGCAAAAGGAAAATCAGGATGTAATGATGCAAATCCAGAATACATAGCACAAATAAGAGCTATAATGGAGAAACACAATGTGTCATGGCAGACATCAGAGCTTGGAAAAGTTGATCAAGGTGGCGGTGGAACTATAGCTTATATACTTGCTCAATATAATATGGAAGTTATAGATTGTGGAGTTGCACTTCACAATATGCATGCTCCATGGGAAGTAGCAAGTAAAGCAGATATATATGAAACTATGAGAGCTTATCATTCATTTTTGTTAGAAGCATAAAAAAGTGTTGATATAGTTGCTTTTAAGAAATCTGAAACCATGGATTAAAATAAATAAAACAATGATAATAATATAAAGAAAGTCATGAGATTTCTCTTAATGAAGGATTTAGGAGGGAAGTTTCATGACTTATTTACATTTTTTTTATTTGTCACTAAAATCCAGTAGATACAAGTGTAATAATCTTTATTTTTACACTAATAAATGGTAATATAAAATCATAGTTGTAAATTAAGGCGTAGCTATCAATAATATAAAATTCTTTAATGTAAAGGAGATAAAACATGAATAACACAAACTTAACTAAAAATTGTGCTAGAATATTTAGTATTGTTGCTATCATAGCTTCTCTAGCTACATTTATTACTATGGTGTTTGGATTCTTCCATGCCAGAACTATTAAGGGCATTACACCTGGTTTCACTCTACTTATATGTATACTAGGGGTTATTGCAGCTTTTATATCTAAAAAGATGTTTCCTAGTAAGTTAGGTAAAATAAGTTTGATTATAACTATTGTCTTAACGATATTGAACTTGATACCATTCTTATATTTTATAGTTTTCTTTTCTATTCCATAGGAAATAACGGTTATAAGGGGGTACATGATGAAAGACACTTTTTTGATTTTATGGATTATTATATTATTAGGTATAAATTTAAAAGCATACAAGGACTTCAAAAATACTAATTTGAAAGTGAAAAAATATAGTTTTGCTTCAGCTATACTATGTATAGTATTTATAATAATGTTTATTTCATTTAGATTTATATAGATATATTTTCCTTAAATTATTGATTATGACTTTTTGGGTTTATAAAACAAGATACTAAATGAAAATTAGAAAGCAACTTTTTTAAAAAGTTTACAATAATATATAAATTTTGATTAAATTAGAAGGGAATTTTAATTTAACATCGAATATTATTTATATTGAATATAAATGATACGGGGTGACTTATAATGATTTTAAAATGGGATAATACTTTAGCTATAGGAGTTACTAAAATAGATAATCAACATAAGGAATTATTTGATCGTATGGACCAGTTAATAGTTGCAATGAGAGAAGGTAAAGGTAGAGTTGGAGTTATTGAAAAACTAGATTCTCTTGAAGATTATGCAATAAAACATTTTGATGAAGAAGAAGAAATTCAAAGAAAAAATGATTATCCTCAATATAGTGTACAGCATTTTGAACATGAGAAATTTAAGAAAGAACTTAAGGAAGTGAGGCATATTTTTGAAACTACAGGTATATCAGCAATATTCGTTATAAATACACAACAAAAAATAACTAAATGGTGGAGAAACCATATAAGTGATTTAGATAAAGATTTAGGTGAATTTTTATTAGAAAAATCCAAATAAAAATTAGTTTGGTTTTTAATTTTTTAGAGTCTGAAATAGGGCTCTTTTTTTTCGGAATTTTAATATAATGTATATTAATTTGTGATACTTCTGACACAATTGTGTAACAAATATTCTTCATAATATAAATATAGAATTAATACTTAATATAATAATCAGAAAAAGATTAAAGTAAAATCTATAGTTATAAAAATAGAAAACAGCTTAAGATATTATATATTTAATAATAAATAATTGGAAGGTTGTTACAATATATTATATGAAAGAAGGTAATGAATGATTATGGGAACTTTAAAAGAAATTGAAAAATTATGTAAAAAAGGTTATCAAATTGTTGAAGTTGATAAAAATATACATTCTATAGCAGGAGGGAAAAGTGGCATAGTCATTTTAAAAAAAGAAAGTGATGAGAAAAAGGTACAAGTAGTATGCAAAAATGTAGATATACTTTTTGAATAAAAAATAGATATTTTGGATAATCCTTAAAGGGAAAACAAATGGTATTTGCAGGACAAGAAAGATAAATAATAAGCAAGATGCGACGCGAGTGGCAATGAAAATAGGGTTCAGTGGCGGTTTGAATTTTAACTTCTACTTCGTGATATATGATAATGTTTCATCACGGTTAAATATTTTAATTAGTCTAAGCTCAAAGTTCTTAGGCTTTCAGAAAATTTGAGCTTTAGACTAATTAAAAATATTTAATAGTGCGAATTCCTTATAATATACCATGGAGTATAAGTTAAAATAAAAACAACACCATAATGTAGCCTACATACAACTGAACTTTGAATTAACTACTTGCATCGCATAATTTTTATATTATGACTCTTTAAGCTTTTGTAAGAATATCCTTATATTTTCCTCATCTAAAGAAACTTGACCTACTTTTAAAGCGTGTTTTGAGTCTTCTTTAGTAAGTCCATGAAAATCAGAGCCAGCTGTTACTATTTTATTATATTTTTTTGCTAAAACTTTAAATCTTTCTGTGTCACCAGGCGTATTCATAGAATAAATAGCTTCAATACCATGAAAAGGCATATTTAAAAGAATGTTTATATCTACATTTTTTATTAAAATAGGATGTGCAAGAACTGTTAAAGCATTATGTTCTTTTAAAAGATTTATACCTTCCTCAGTACTTAATTTCTTATTTGCTACATAGGCAGGACTTTGCTCACCTATTAAATTTTTAAAAATATAGTCCCAACTGTAATCATAACCGGCAGCTATTATAGCTTTAGCAATATGGGGCCTTGCTATAATGCCTTCAGCATCATCTAATATATTTTTATAGTTTAACTTTATATTAAAAATTCCATCTAAATTTTCCACTATTTTTTTAGCTCTATACAATCTATATTCATGCATACCCTTTAAATAATCTTTTAATTTATCTCCTATTTGAGATGTATTTCTAAAATAACCTAGAATATGAATATTTTCATTATGGTATAGAGTAGATAGCTCTAAGCCAGGAATTACTTTTATTCCAATTTTTTCGCCTTCTAACACAGCTTCATGAATTCCATGTATAGTATCATGATCTGTAACAGACATTATGTCTAAACCTTCATTTTTAGCTGCGTTAACTAACTCTTTAGGAGAGAGTTTGCCATCAGAAGCTGTAGTGTGTAAATGGAAATCTCCTCTTGTGTACAATCAAATCACCTACTTGTTAAAATTTATTGTATATATTATTATAACCCGCTAATTAGGTGTTTTGCAAAATTTTCTGCTTTAAGTTCTATATTTTCTGCTTTAAATATAGATTTAGGATTATTGGCAGTTTCAGTAAGTATAGCATAAGGAGGTAATCTAAAACCTTTATTTATATTTAATGCACCTAGAAGTTGTTTAGCTACAGAATCACTACCAGAATTCCCAGACACAACTACGCCAAACATGGATTTATTATAAAAACTTATTTTATTGTATAGTACTGTGATTCTATTTATGGTTGCAGTTAAATTAGCAGCAATTGCATCATTATAATTAGGACAAAGCCATATTACTCCATCAGATTCTTCTATGGCAGGAAGCACGTTGTCCACCATAAAGCCACCATAAAAGCATTTATTATGCTTTCCATAATGCAGACATAATTTATATGAACATCCTTTACAATCCAATATTTTGCCATTTTCAATACATATTTCTTTTATTATAAAATTATTTAAATGTTTAGATACCATATGCCATAAATCTAGAGTATTAGAAAATTTGTGTGTAGAAGAATACAAAACTGTAATTTTTTTAGGATTTTCTATTGATAATAAAGGCTTTTCATATTCTAAAAGTCTTTTTCCAAGTTTGTAAGACAAGTTAAAGCAAATTTCTTCTAAAGAAATATTAAGGGTTTTCTGCCAATTTAAAAAATTTTTTAAGCTTATAGTAGCTTCAATTATGGGATGCCCTAAAAAGTTGCATCCTAAGTTATTTGCTATAAATATAGTATCTTGAGCTGAGCCTTTGGTTCCAAGCTCTGAACTGCTGCTTATAAGTAATGTACCTGTAGAGTTTTCAAATGCATTTTTATCATTACAACCTAACTCTTTTAAAAACATAAGCATAGGTAAATCAAAACCATTAAAGTCTAATTGAAGTAAAAATAGTAGCTTTTTATTTTTTAAATTTAAAGAAGGGGTGAAATTTTTTATATATTCTACAGAATCGAAATTTTTAATAAAATTTTTAGCCATATTTTTAAGTCTATCTGATAGGTCAAGGTTTGGTGATATAACATATAAAATCTCCATAATTAAACCTCCCAAGTCAATGTAAATTAAAAGCAGGCAAACTTTTTTGTATTTTATAAAGAAAGCAATTTATTATAAGTTTTTTCAAGCCTATTAAAAAGGAGTAAAGGCATATTTTCATAAGTTTCAAGTTCTACACCAGAAGTAAGTAACCTGTTTCTAGATCCCATAAAAGCACCACCTATGAAAGTAGCACTATAATGCCACTGACTTTTAATTGTAGCAATAATTGAAAAAGCACCTGAAGATAGAGCTGGAGCTATATAAGGTTTAAATCCTAAAGAGCGCACCTCTAAATTTGCTTTTATTGTTTTTTCGGTTAGATATTTAGAAATTTCCTCATTATAGTTCAGCATACTATCTGCAATAACAAGATGTTCGCCATGAGGACCAAAGGCTCTGCCTTCTTTTAAATATTGAATAGAATCTTCTTTCTGTGATGCATAATAGGAAGCTCTAGCATGCATCACTCCAAGTCCATAACCTCTAATTTGTTCAGGAAGAAGACCTTCGTTTAAAACAGATTTACAAAGCAAATCTACAGGATCAGATACCACGGAAAATACGCCTTTAAATCCTTTTTCTTTAGCCATTTTAGCATAAGAATGTATTATTTTTGAATTACCCTGAAATTGAACTAGACGCACATCAGAATCTTCTTTACCCACTTCAGGTACGCCAATGGAAACGCAGAATACAAACATATTACAGTTGAATAAATCTTCCTCAGATGAAGGAACTACAGCAGGATAATTAGTATTTACATCAGGGGACAGTATTTGATTGCATTCATAGCACCATCTTTTAATTTTATTTTCGTCTTTATCATATATATTAATTTGCGATATACAATCAGAACCTAAAAGGCGTAGTCCTGTAATCAAAGTTCCGCCTACATCACCTAGACCTACTACAGTTACCTTCCACTTTTTAAAGGCTTTATTTTCTAACATAACAGGGAAAAATTCATCTAAACATTTATGCCAATCAGCATAAGCTGTATTTAAGGATATAATTCGTCTTTCTTTAATGGCTTGTAGAATAAAGGAAGGCAACTCCCATTTAATACAGTTGCTATTTTTAAGCAAAGTTAAATTTTCTTCTTTTATGAATAAGTTTTCTTCTGAAGTGACACAAAAACTTCTTCGAGATTTTTCAGGAGCTATGCTATTTAAAGCATATATAGTTCCTTTATAAGTAGATGCATAAGAGTGAGAAACTTCCTTTAAATTGTAAGGACTACATGATATAAGTAGGTTGTTGTTTAAAATGTAATAAAATATGTTTGAATTCATTATATTAAACTCCTTTCATCTAACCAGTATTTTAGTCTTTAAAAGCAAGACTCATCCTCATAAGTTTCTCTAAATCATTTTTTAAATAACTAGAAGGACTTAAATTTAAATTATAATCTATATTTTCACCTTGATCTGGACATCTAGGTGTAGTGAAAACCTGACCTAAAGAGGATAATGTCAAATTTTTTTCGTATAAAATATGATATTCATCTTCTAATACTTCCAATATATTAATAGAATTTTCAATTGCAACTTTTGATAGATTAAATATAGCAGCTTTTGAAGTATTTCTTATAAATGTAGGATAAGTATAGGGTAAAATCAAATTTATGGATGGAAGAAGATTTCTTTCAGGATAAACTCCACGCCACAACGCATCTCCTCCTATAAATGGATATAATGAATTCTCATTAAACCATAGTTTAAGTCTTGGTATAAAATAAACACTTTCTACATCTCTATTTTGCATATCAATAAGATCTTTTCCTCTTCCAGATAATACACCTACAATAATCTTTTTTACTACCACATTTTCACCTTTAAAAATAGGATCTAAAGCTTTTATTCTGTAGCCTTTATGAAGTAGGTTATCAACCAATATAACTGGCTTTTTAAAAGATTTAATCATTTTTACCTGAGTTTTTAAATCTAAATAATGAGGGAATTCTGCAATCTTAAATTTTTTCATATCAGGATAGAACAATTTTTCTGTGTGAAGAGATTTAGTAACAGTATTAGGTATAACATATCTTTCAAGTATATCTCCATAAGGTACACACATAGCATTACCTAATTTCCTAGGTACTACAGTTTCCGTAGGTACTAAATTTTCTTTACAAATCTTTCTTATCATACTTTGATATACAAAATTTACATCGAAAGAAAGAACTAGTTCTCCTGGATAAAGGTTAGTTATAGCTTCCATAAGTCTTTTCCTGGATTGAGTAAGTACATTTCTGACTTTAGGATTGGTTCTAAAAGGATATTTTATTATATTTTGTATATCTAAATTTAATATACAAGGAGAACTCATGTTTACGGCATAAACAGGATTAATATCATCACATAGAGGAACTTTTATAAAGCCATAATGTCTAAGTAAATCATAAATACTTTCAGAAGAAAGATCTTTACTAAACATATTCTTATAAATAGCATACTCATAATCTTTAGATATACCTAAAGATAAAGTTTGAGTTATAAGTACTTGTTCTAATTGCTTATTTTTATCAACAGTATCTATGAATATGCCATCAATTAGAATAATTCTCCCTGTACTTTTTTCACGGACATATTGGGACACTTTAGAATTTTTAAATTCATCGTAAAGCATGGCAGATCGAATCCAATGAAAAACTGAAAAACCAAGTATTTCATTTGTAGTAGTATTTTTAAGTAATACTATTCTAGCAGAGGGTTTAAGCGCTATATCCATCAATTTATCTTTAAAAGTATTATCTGCGCTAGGGGTACAAAGATATAATTTATCAATTATGTCTTCACTAAATTCTTCTATAATTTCAGTTTCAAGCCATAAAGATTTAATTGAAGATTTGTCTTGAGATTCTCTTTGATAAAATCCATTATTGTATATATATTGTTCTGACATAGGATCTACAAGGCTTGATATATCTCTGTTTTCATCAATATAGCTTCGTATTTGTGTAGAGCTTATCTCTGAGTATTTAGATGAAAGGGTCAAAGATAGTACATCTCCATCTATATTTTTAATTGCTTCATTAAACTTTTTAACTTTGCCTCTCTCAAATATTATATGTGAAAAGGTTTGTATGGAATTCTCAGTTTTAGGCAGTTTATAACTAGATGCATTAAGTAATACATCACTGCCTATGCATATATATACTTGTGAGTTAGGAAAATTATCTTTTAAAATTTTCAAATCATCATTATTAGAAATATTAGTAGGATACATTTCTGGATATATATAAATGTTTAACTCAGAAGATATAGAAATATTTATTAAATTCCCCCTCAATAAATTTGGAAGGGTTTTTTTGGACCAAGAAAATTCATCTATTGCTAGATATACTTCAAAGCCTAAATCTCGTATATATCTAGCTATTTCTTTGTGACTTGAAGAAAAAGGATCAAAAGTTCCAGGGAAAAATGCCACTTTAGGTGGAATTGGTATATCTATTTTTCCATGAAAGAAAGTAAAGTCAGATATAAATCTATAAACATGATTTAAACTAGCAGATCTTGTTAAAAACAATAGTTCATGTCTATCATTACTTGTAATCAATGTAAGAACTTTTTTCGCCATAATTTTAAATATAAATTCCTTTTTCTTAAGGCTCATAAAAGGACTACCAAAAATATATTTTCCAATAACACTAAATGCAGATTGTTTAACCTGTAGGTTATAATTTCCCAATCCGTTTAGAAGAATTCCCAGCATTTTATCTAGCCTTTTTAAATAAAAGCTTTCACTTTCTTCAAAACGATCTCTATAAATACTGTAGTTTGATATAGTTATACCAATAGTTTTTAATACAAGAGATTTTAGATTAGGATTAGCAATTTTAATTTTGATTATAGAATCATCTATAAGTTCGTCTAGTTCTTTAGGTTGAAGCCATAATATTGCTTGACCTGTATATCTTGGTATATACTCGGTAAATTTATTACCTTCTATTTCAAGGGCTCTTGTTAACTCTACAGCAACTTCATTTCTTTCTGCTAAAGACAAATAGGGCATAATTTCTAGAACAGCACTTCCTGCACGATTTCGTACACTTTCAATAGCACTAACTTTTAGAAGGTTGCAAAAATGTATAGCAGCATGAAGAGCGCTGGACTGCGTATTTTTAAGTACACTGCGTAAAAGAAGTTCTACATGATTTCTTTTAGTTATCCAGTCAGTGTCAGTTTTTAAATTACTTAAAAATATATCTGTAACTGTTTTTTTACTAATTTCACAATAATGTTTAAATAAGTCTATGTTTTTATCTAAATCTAAGGCTGTATCTATTTTAAGAAGGAGTAAATTTTCAGCAGGAATCTTGTTTTTCGTAGTTATATTAGAAAAATATTCCCTAGATTTTTCTACAAAGAGACTATTCTTAGGAAGTTTTTCTATAAGGCATAGAAGGGCTTCTAAAGCTTCTAATCTAAGTATACTAGTTCTCCTTTTAATTCTAGAAAAAATATAATTAAATAGAATTTCCATATCATCAGAATCAATCATTAAAGGTATATGTTTTGTAGTTTCAAGCAAAAACAATTCACATTCTGTAGCTTTGTAGCTTTCATCCTTGTAGAATTCTAATATAGCCTTTTTATAATGTTCAATGAAAGACTGTTTGCAATTATCAAATAAGGAATTTATCATGATACTAATACTATAACCGATATTAAACTTGTGAGAAGGTATAACCTTATGTCCTGGACATAACATGAGACCTAAATATTCGTTTAATAAATTAACACTATCTATTGAAGAAGATTTAAATTGAACATTTTCAGGTAGTTCCTTTCTATAATCTTCATCAAAAATGCCAATAAGAGTTCCTATTAATTCAGCACAATGCCTTCTTATATCGTCTTCTGGATGCACTAAGTTTTCATATAAGAACTTAATGGTCTGCAGTTTTTGCTTTGGAGTAAGATATGTAGAGTATTCTTGAAATATTCTAACATATTCACGAAGATTTTTCCAATCCTTCTCACTTCTAGCTAATTCTAACATAGCATCAAGAGAGTATTCATCTCTAAGATGGTGCATAAGATTAATATTATGTTTTACAGCTAAATATTTTAAATTTTGAACTACATCATCACCCTGCAGTAGAGTATAATTTTGTTTTTCCTTTTTTGAAATAGTAAACTTTTGTTTAGGTTCTACATCTACTCCTAAACTTAAGAGAAAATCTTCAAAATCTTTTAACTTGGAATAAACCTTTTTGTATCGTTTGCATTTGTCGTCATTAACATTTTCAAGTTTATCTAAAATGACATAAAAAGCGTCTTCTAGAGAAAAAAGTTTCATTTGAGGAATATTATTATTGAATTCATTTTTAATTCTAAAATCAGAATAAATTAGAAGTAAAGATTCTAAAGATAAATTTTCAAGCTCTAAATCCCAAGTAGAATGATTTATAGCTATATTTCTTATATAATTTATACCATATTTTTTAAACCATTGATCTGTATAATAATAGTGGAGGTGGGGAACTCTTTTAAGTTCAGCTCCTTTACATCCATATTTGCCCATGTCATGTCCTGCAGATGCCCCTGAAACTCTACCAAGATCTACAGGCAAACCTATGATTTTTAATTGACGAGCTATGTAAAGAGAAAGGTAATGTACTCCGCAGACATGGTCTAAAGTATTAAAGCCTGTTAACTCTCCATTTATTTTCATCATTTCATAAGTATAGTCATCTTTAAAGGCTCTAATAAATTTTCTATATTCTTCAGGATATTCTAATTCGTTTTCTTCGCCTAAAGTTAAAAAATTCATAGGATAAAGACTTTGCCAGCTCATATCTTTAGAACTTTTTTGTGCTTCACATAAAACCCTAAAGATTCTTAAATAAACTTCACAGGAAGAATTTAGTTCCATATGAAAGTTTATAGAAACAGTTTCAGGAAAAGTTTTATTAAGGGTATATTGATATATGTAATTAAGCCAATTAGAAGGGGAATTAGCACCAGCCATTTCTTCCAGCATGCCACTACATAAATTAAAAGTTTCTTTAGCAGTAAAATTGTTAGTTTCTATAATAGTTTTAAGTTCATCCATAAACTTTTTACTTTTAATATATTTGTCTACAAAATGTTTGTTTATATTCCATTTTTGAAGCCACTTTATACTGGTAAGTTTTCTAATTATTTTATTGTATATTTCACCATAAGATAAATTAGTCATAAAAAACCTCCTCAAAGAATTTCTTACAAGAATTATATACTTTATAGCAGCTTTTTACAAAACATTTTTTATATTTTACTAAATATTATGTCAATTCAAAAAAATTAAATTAAAAAATCAAAAAGTATTATAATAAATAAGTGACAAACTTTAAATAATAAAAATAAAACAATTAATAAGGAGCAGAAATATGAATAGATATGTTTTGGTATGTGTAATGGAAGGAGAAGTTTTGACATTTCATAAAGAAATAACAGATGATGTTTGTTATAAGTTTAATAAAAGACCTCAAAAACTTCCAGCTCATTTCACTATAAAAGCGCCTTTTGAAACTGAAAAAATAGAAGATATGATTAAAGTTTTAGGTGAGTTTTCAAAAGTTAAGAAGAAAGAACCTATTAAGATAGAAGGGTTTGGAAAGTTTAGAGAAGATGTAGTATATATGAATATAAAAGTATCTTCAGAAGCTAAAAAAATGCATGATGAACTTATGGATGAATTAGGAAAAATACCATGGATTGAATTTAAACCCAATGAAGGAAAAAATAAAGTTTTTCATTGCACAATAGTATCTAGAAGAATACAAGACAAATTTAAAGAAATATGGGAATATGTAAATCAATATAAATGTGATTTCGAAAGTTACTTTGATAATATTTCACTATATAGATGGGAAAATAATACCTGGGTATTATATAAAAAATTTAAACTATAAGTATAGTATTAAGGTAACAGTGGTTTTATCCCATCGCTACCATTGCTAACACCCCATCTTCTACTTGATAGTATTTCATCCTATGGACAAAATTTCAAATAATAGTAATATAGATATATAGTATAAAATAAACAGGGTTCTTATCATCAAGGTGAATTTGTCTAGAAAAACTGGTCATATTTACTGATTAATACAAGAACTCTAGATCAATGATAGGAGAGAGATACACAATGTACATATGTGAAACAAAACTTACTGTAAGATATGTAGAAACAGATAAAATGGGCATAGTTCACCATTCAAATTATTATCCGTGGTTTGAATTAGCTAGAGGAGATTTTATTAAAAAAATTGGTATAAAATATAGTGATATGGAAACATTAGGTATTATGATGCCTTTAGTAGAAAGTTATTGTAAATATTGTGAGGGAGCAAAATACGAAGATGAAATTATAGTTCAAACGTCTATAGAAGAACTTAGTGCTGTAAAAGTTATTTTTAATTATAATGTTATAAGAGAGTTAGATAAAAAACTTCTAGCAAAGGGAAAAACTACACAGACTTTTATAGATAAAGATTTTAAAATAATTAATCTTAAAAAGAAATATCCTGATATTTTCGAAAAAATATTGAAATTAAAATAATTATAAAAGCTTTAGTGAATCATTAATAGAAATATTGACGTTTCACTAAAGCTTTTATAAATTTCAATTTTCATAACTTTAGTTTATTAATATGTGAGAACAAAATATATAAGTATTACATAAAATGTTTTATAAGGGTTAATAAGCATATACTTGCCATAATAATTTTGGAGGGTTAATTTATGTTTATAACAGCACTTTTAAGTACACTCATAATATTAATAATAGTAGTTATAATTATATCATTAGCTATATATAGAGTTTTACAAGAATATAAAAAAGACAAATAAATTTAGAGTTTTTATAAGTTAAAATGAAAAAATATAACTGCACTTTAATTTGCAGTTATATTTTTAAAATTTAAAATAGCTGATGTCGCTATATCTACTTTCTATAATAGTAGCATGGATTACATTGGTATGCCCATGGCCATATCCATGAATTATAACATGGATTATAACAAGTATAACATGGATAGCAATGATGATGGCATCTATGCCTGTAACCTTCAAAGTTAAAATCATCATTTCCATCAGAATCAGCAGTATCATTTCTAGAATATATTGGTTGACCTTGCATCATTTGAGCACCAAACATCATTGGACAAGAATTCATGTAGGGGCAAGAAGGTATTTTTTTAAAATGATCTTCTTCGGAATGTTCACCACGATTTTCATTAAGATTTTCATCAAGGTTTTGGTTAACTTCTTCGTTAGAGTTTTGATTATCATTTTTGCTACTCATGAATATACCTCCACAAAGTTTAACTACATTAACATACTATGATAGAGATCAAAAAATGTTACAAATAATATAATATTATTTTAAACTGCTGAATTACTGCTCCATTTTCCACACCTGTCACCAAAACAACCTATGACATTTTCATCAGATTCAATTTTAACTACTTCGCATTTATTTGAACACCCTGCACATTCAAAGCTTTTAGATTTAAAAATCATATCTGCTAAATTAAAACCTTTAAATTTAGTTTTACTTCCTGTTTTTTCTAAAGATTCCTTTGCTAAAAGTGCAGCACCAATAGCTCCCATAACCTTAAAATTTGGAGGTACTATTACTTTTAGACCTAAAGCTTCTTCAAAAGATGCTTTCATTCCCACATTTGCAGCTACTCCACCTTGGAAAAAAATTTCGTTTTTTATTTCTTTTCCTTTTCCAACGTTGTTAAGATAATTTCTAACTAGTGCTTCACAAAGTCCTTTTATAATATCTGATTCACTATAACCTAATTGCTGCTTATGTATCATATCAGATTCAGCAAAAACAGCACACCTTCCAGCTATTCTTACTGGATTTTTAGATTTTAAAGAATAGTTTCCGAAATCTTCAATAGGTATATCAAGCCTTTCAGCTTGCCTATCAAGAAAAGAGCCAGTGCCTGCAGCACATACTGTATTCATTGCAAAATCGGTTACAATACCATTATTTAATGTTATGATTTTAGAATCTTGACCTCCAATTTCTATAATTGTTTTCACTTTATTATCACTATGCAGGGCAGCTACAGCATGTGCAGTTATTTCATTTTTTATTACATCTGCACCAATTAAAAAAGAGCATATATGTCTTCCACTTCCAGTAGTACCTACAGCTTTAATTTGCTTATTAGTATATTTTTGTTGTAAAAATTTAAAGCCCTCCTGAATTGCATTTATAGGTTTGCCTTTAGTTCGTAAATATAGTGATTCTATTAAATTTATATTTTCATCTACAAGAACAACATCTGTGCTTACAGAACCGACATCAACTCCCATGTAGTACATTTTTTCGTCTCCTTTCTAATAAATCTAAAAATGCCTCTATTCTAGTTAGGTATCCTATATCACCAGTCATTTCATCTACTATTAAAGTCATAATAGGAAAATTTTTATCTTTAGAAACCGTAGGCAATATAGATTTAGAAACAATTTCTGGCATACATCCCATAGGCATTATTTGGATAGCACCATCATATCCATTTTTATTAGCTAGCAAAGCTTCACCAATACATTCTTTTGCATATCCTCCAATAGGAAAAGGAATATAATCTTTTGAAATTTTCTTTATAGCCAGTGAATTTAGATTAAAAATGCCTAATAGAGTGTTTTTAATCCACCAACTTGGATATAGTTGTCTAATGCTTGAAACACTATAATCCATAAGCTTATCTTCTATATATAAATTTGAAAAAGGTTCTATTATAGTGTAAATTTCTCCAATTATAGCAACTTTGATAGGCTTTTTATTTTTAACCACAGGAATATTTTCTATAATTTTTTTATATCTTTTAAAGTGAATTATCATACTATTAGCAGTATTACATTTAAAAGCTTCTTTTTTACATACATATAAAATCCTTTTACAATCTCCTTTGTTAAGTTCATAGCCGGCAGTTAGTTTTACCTGTGCTTCAATACTATCTATTAAATTTATAATTTTATATGCTTTGTAGAGTATATAAAACTTTTCTTTACTATTTAAATGACTCCTAGAAGATAATTTAGTAATTCTATTTATAAATTCTTTAAAACCTATAGACTTAGGACTATCTAAAACTACAAAATCTAAATTATATCCCAGCTTTTTAAATATATTCATTTGAAGTTCTGAGTACTCTCCAAATCTGCAGGGACCGCAGCTTCCCACAGTTAGTATAGTATCTGCTCCTTTTTCAATGCTCTGAATATAATTACCTATCATTATTTTAAATGGAAGGCATATTTCTTCAGGAGAATAGCGAGAACCTATTTCTAAAGCTTCTTTATTACTAAAGGGAGGAATTACATAATCTATTTTAAGTTCATCAAATATTGCTTTTATAGCAAAACATGCATTACCTAAATGGGGAAAAGTAACTTTCATTAAGTGCATCTCCTCTCTAACATATCAGCGAAAGCTTCTAAACGTGTATTAAATCCTGCTTCACCAGTTTGTTCATCTATTTTTAGTGTTAAAAGTGGAAAATTAGTCAATGCATTTTTAATTAATTCTATAGTTATAGAATCTATTCCACAGGCAAATGATGATATATATATTATGCCATTCACATTTTTATTCACTGCCATATAGGTTGAGAAGCCATAAGAATTTTTAGCAAAGGTCCAAAATGGTTTTTTGAATAAATTTTTAATTTGATTATTTATTTCATCTTTTCCTATAAAATCTTCTGTTACTACACCTATTTGGAGTTTGTTTAATTTACTAACTAAATTCATATTTGCAAACTTATCGTAAATATTGTAAGGATGACCTACTAGAGCTACATTCAATTTAAATCCAGAGTTTCTTATACCGATTTTGTACTGCTTTTGTACTAAAAGAGCCTTTTTATATGATTTTTGTATTTTAAAATAGTTCTTAGTAATTAGCATACCTACTTTAAAAATATATTTTTTTAATACACTATACGAAAATGTATTAATAGGGTAAGTTATACATTTAGGCATATTGGGGATATCATTTAATATCATTTCAGGAAGCCCGCAAAATTTGGGACAAATGTACTCATTTTTGTTAAGGCACATTATACGAGGTATAAGCATAATGTCACATTTATCCTTTAAATAAGCTGCATGACCATGAAAAATTTTAATGGGCAAGCAAGCTTCATCAACACAGTATTTTACACCTATATTTAAAATATCTTTGTTGGTTTCAGGAGAGGTAATAATTTCTGCACCTAATTCTGTAAAAAAAGTATTTATGAATGGATAATATTTGCAATATAACAAGCCTTTAGGTATACCAATCTTCAATTTAAACACTCCTTACCGTAAAGTAATATTAGAATTTCATAGTTCATATTATATTTTTTTCTAATTAATGAAATATTATTCAATATTTCATTAATTAGAAAAATAAAATTAACTTACCTAATTATTAATTTGTTCTGGAGTCGAAGACAAATTCCACTTGATGATTAGAATTCAGTTTGTTTATTATAAAAAACCTAAAGAAATATGGTGTAGAAAAAATAACATTTTGGTAGTAAAATTATACTATAAAGAATTGGTAAAAATATCATATTTAGCGGTGCTTTAATAAAATTATTTATAAAGGGGAAGATATTTATGAAAAAAATAATTAATAATCCAGATAATGTGGTAGAGGATATGTTAAAAGGAATGGTGGCGGCACATCCAGAACATATTAGAAAGATTGAAGAAGGAAACATAATAGTTAGAAAAAACTCACCTGTAAAAGGAAAAGTAGCTATAGTAAGTGGCGGTGGAAGTGGACATGAACCAGCGCATGGAGGATATGTGGGCAAAGGCATGTTAGATGCAGCAGTTGCAGGTTCAGTATTTACTTCTCCTACGCCAGATCAAGTATATGAAGCAGTTAAAGCTGTAGATGGGGGAGCTGGAGTTTTACTTGTAATAAAGAACTACAGCGGAGATGTAATGAATTTTGATATGGCAAAAGATTTAGCGGATATGGATGGAATAAAAGTAGAATCTGTAGTTGTAAATGATGATGTGGCAGTAGAAAATAGTACTTATACAGCTGGAAGAAGAGGTATTGCTGGAACTGTATTTGTTCACAAAATTGCAGGAGCCAAAGCAGAACTTGGAGCTTCATTAGAAGAAGTTAAAAAAGTAGCTGAAAAGGTTATAGCTAATGTACGCAGCATGGGAATGGCATTAAGTTCTTGTACTGTACCTGCAGCTGGCAAACCAAACTTTACTTTAGGAGAAGATGAAATTGAAATAGGTATGGGCATCCATGGTGAACCAGGAACTCATAGGGAAACTATAAGAACTGCAGATGAAATAACTGAGCATTTAGTTAATAAGATACTAAAAGATATTACTATCCAAAAAGGTGAAAAGGTAGCTGTTATGGTGAATGGATTATCATCTACACCTTTAATGGAACTGTATATTGTAAATAAAAAAGTGAATGAAATGTTAAAGGAGAAGGGAATAAAGATTCATAAAACTTTTGTAGGAGAATTTATGACATCTCTTGAAATGGCAGGTTATTCTGTAACTATATTAAAATTAGATGAAGAGTTAAAAACTTTATTAGATGAACCAGCAGATACACCAGGTCTTAAGGTTATCAAGTAAAATTAAGCTTCAGATGCGTTTAAAAGCACCATCTGAAGCTTAAATGAATTCATCAAGTAATATAATGCCTATTTTTACTCGCTGCTTTTAGAAGCGCTAATATTAGGTGTGATAGTGATTGGATAAAATAAGTAAAATCAATTCGTGCAGCATCGTCTACACGAGATATTCAAAGGAGAGATACTATGAGTATTAATACAACAGAAGTAATTAAAATATTAGGTAGTATAAGCAAGGTTTTAGTTCAAAATAAAGCTTATCTTTCTGAATTAGATGCAGCCATAGGGGATGGGGATCATGGGATAAACATGGAAAAAGGATTTTTAGCAGTTGCTGAGAAAATTAAAGACGATGGGGAATGCACTATAGGAGAAGTTTTGAAAAAAACAGGTATGGCATTAGTTTCTAATGTAGGGGGAGCTTCTGGTCCATTATATGGTACAGCTTTTATGAAAGCTGCAGTAGAGGTTAAGGATACAAAAACTGTAGGGTTAAATGATTTTTTAAATATTATGAATGCTGCTTTAGGTGGAATAAAAATGAGAGGGAAAGCTGAAACAGATGATAAAACCATGGTAGATGCTATTGAGCCTGCTATTGAATCATTAAAAGAATCTATATCTTTAAATTTAGATCCTGTTACAGCTTTGGAAAAAGCTAAAGATTCAGCTTTAAAGGGAGTTTTGCATACTAAAGAAATTATAGCTAAAAAAGGTCGTGCAAGTTATTTAGGCGAAAGAAGCATAGGTCATCAGGATCCAGGAGCTACATCCAGTTATTTAATATTAAATACTATATATGAATGTGTAAAAGAGTTTTCTGCAAAATAACTATTGGAGGAAGGCTTTATATTGAATAAAGTAAGACGTGGTTTGAAAATATTCAGAAACATCATTGTGGCTATTATTTGTATAATAATTTTAATAGGTATATATCAGTTTGATTATGTAAGTAAATTATTTGTAAGAGATTTTAAATTTAGAGAATATACAAAAGGAAATCAGCAAATTTATTTTTTAGGAACAGACCACGAAATGTCAATGGATTCAGAACCTTTTTCATATTTAGAGCTAAAAGCAGTAATTGAAAATTTAAAACCTGATTTACTTTTAATTGAAAGTAGACCTGAACAATTAGCTAATGGCAATTTTGCAGATGGTCCGGACGAAATGCTTTATTGCCATTTAGTAGCAAATAAGTTTGGTATTTCAGTAAAAGGTGTTGATTGGTCTGATGAAAGAGAAATTCCTAATTCTACTGATCCTACAAGAGACAACCATATAAATGAAAACATATTAAAAAGTGTTGTTGAGTATAAAAAGGTGCTAATTTTAATGGGAAATCATCATGTATCACTTGAACAGCCTAAATTGAAAACAGCAGGTTATAAAAAAGTTTTTTTCCCTGAAACTAAAAAAATAAAACTTTTTAAAATTAATGATAAAAGGCTAATATATCCGAAAGGAATGAATTACTATATACAAAAAAGAATTTCTTATGAGAAAAGTTGTATTGGTACTGTATATAAAACAGATATTCAAGAGCTTAATAGAATTAGTAAAATTATTGAGCAAACAGGAGAAACGGAGTAATTATTTTCGTATAAGTAATTGCTCTTGTTTCTTAAAATTTTATTTTATAGTTAACAATATAAACGATAATTATTCAGTTAATTAGTTATAAAAGCGCTATAAGAATCTACTCCTAAAAAAGATATAAGTGGCATTATGTTTTTAATTTGAAAATGATATAGAAAGGATGATTCCTATGGAAATTAACTATTCTCAAATTATTGCTACCATTATTAATTTTGCACTATTAATTGTAATTATAATAGTAATATATAAAGCAGTGAAAGAATTTAAAAATTTTGTTAATAGAAATAGAGAAATGGATAAAAAGATAGATATTATTCTAAACAAATTAGACGATAAAGAAGATAATTAATATTTATGCGTGCATAATATTTTTTTATGTAAACTAATTATATATATTCTAATAGAGAAGTCATTAGAAACATATTCAATCTATGTCTTGACAAAAAAATATTAATATATAGACTACATAGATTACATGTGGTCTATATAAAGAATAAATAAAATTAATCTGTGTATCATAGTATACTCTAGATATTATAAGGAGATTAAAAAATGGTTGGTATTGTAATAGTATCTCACAGCGAAAAAATTGCTAAAGGAGTAAAAGAACTTGCATCACAAATGGCTGAAGAGGTACCTATGGCTGCAGCAGGTGGCACTTCAGATGGAAGAATAGGTACTGATATGGAGAAGATCGTAAGTGCTATAAATGAAGTATATTCTGAGGATGGAGTAATAATTTTATTTGATCTTGGAAGTGCTTTTATGAATGCAGAAATGGCTATTGATTTTTTACCAGATAATATGAAAGAAAAAGTTGAAATTGTAGACGCTGCTTTAGTTGAGGGTGTTGTAACTGCAGCTGTTGAAAGCAGTATAAATAAAAGCATGGAAGATATTGAAAAATCATTAAAAAGTATGTGTCTTAATAAAATGCCATGAAATTAGCAATTATATAGTACTTATACCCAACTTCTTTGAAGAAGATTGGGGTGTTAGCAATGGTAGAAATCAGATAAAAGTCCCTTTAAAGTAGATTTTATAGACTTTTTTATCTATATCTACTTTAAAGGAATCACTTCAATAATGTTGGTCTTTTCTTGCAGGTTTATTTATCTTCTTTATTGTCTTTAGTATCTTTATTTTTTGCACTGGATAGTGAAGACTTAGTTTCAACAGTTTGAGTAACAATTGTTCTTTTTGTGCATTTAAAGCTTGTTGTTTTTCTTTTAAAAGGTCTTCAGCATTTTTTATAGCTTCTAACTGATTTTTGGCATCATTTACAGCTTTTTTTCTATTTATTAATATAGTTCTTTGTTTTGCTATTTCGGATAAAGCTTCTTTTTTCTTCTCCTGCATTTCTATGACTTTAGATATTATTTCCTTAATATTTACGTAAAACACTTTGTGTTTTAAAGGGTTAACCTATTTTGAAAAAGTTGAGAAATATTTTCCGGTTGATTTTATTAAATATTAATGTAAATTTATATTAAGGACCCTTTTAAATTTAAAACTGAGTTCGTATAAATATATGAGGGGGTTAACCAAATGGATTTGCAAGAAGATTTAATTAAAAATAGAGACATCTTTATAGAAGAAAATAAGAAATTTATATATAATGTTACTTCTACAATATGTAAGAAAAAACTTCAATGGGAAAATGATGATGAATTAAGCACAGCACTTATTGCTTTCAATAATGCTTGTAATAGTTATGTAGAAACTAGAGGTAATTTTTTTAGCTATGCAAAAGTTCTTATAAAAAATGCGCTTATAGATCATTTTAGAAAAAACTCCAATAAATATCAATTATCATTTAGTGAAGAAAATGATGAATTAAAGGATGCTTTTTTAAAAAATTCTCTCACGGAATATGATAAGAAACAAGAAAACCTAAAAAGAAGTGAAGAAATAAAAGTTCTTTCTGAAGAACTAAAAAAGTATAATATAAGTTTTAAGGATTTAGTAAAGAATTCACCTTCCCATAAAGATACAAGGGACAGGCTTTTAAATATCGCATTTACTTGCTCAAAAGACAATTCTATATTAAGTTATATTCATAAATATAAAAAATTGCCCGTAAAGCAAATTTGCATTATTACAGGATATAATAGAAAACTTATAGATCAATGGAGAAGGTACATTCTCTGTTTAATTATAATTATATCCAATGAAAGTTATTATTATATAATTTCTTATTTAAATATAAAAGTAGGTGAAAAAAATGAAAAGTAGAAGGGGTATAATTGTTTCTATTGAAGGTAAAGTTGCATCTATAATTACATCAGATGGAGAATTTTTAAATGTATATGTAGATAAGAAAAAACAAAATCCCAATGTTGGCGAAGAATATGAAGGTGTTTTAAGCAAAGACGGTATAATTAATAATAGGTTTTTTAAATATATAGCAGCTTGTTTAATATTTTTTATAGTTTTATCGGGTGGATCAGTGTATGCTTATTATACGCCAGTTTCTACAGTAGTAATTGATACAAATCCTATCGTAGAACTTAAATTGAACAGATGGGATAGGGTAATAGAGGTAAAGGCATTAAATGAAGATGGCATTAAGATACTAAAGAAAATAAACATAAAAAATGATTCTGTAGACAAAGCTCTTATAACAATTTTAGAAAGAAGTGAAAAAGATAAATTTATAAATCAAGATTATATTAAAGAAAATAAAATTATTACTTTAGATATAAAGGGAAAAAAAGATGTAAGTTTATCTGAATTTAAGAAAGAAATAGATAAGGGAAAACTAAATTTAGTAATAGACAGAAATGGAGCTACAATTTTTAATAAAACAAATAGTACTGAAAATTATAATAGTGTAGATAAAAAAGCAAAAGAGTCTATTAAATCAAATGAAAAAAGTAATGTAAACAATGGTTTGATTGATAATAAAAATGATGTGAATAATAATGAGAAAACTATTCAAAGTAATAGTGTGGATGAAAAAGTAACTGAAGAAAATGATAAATCTAAGAAATCAAATGGAAACTCTAATATTAAAGAGGATGAAAAAAAGCCGGCAAATGCCAAAAATCCTAATTCAAATAAAGAAGGTAAAATCAAAAAAAATGAGAGTAAGAAAGATAAAAACGTAGAAAAAGAGTAATATAATAATACCTGAAACTTTATAATAAGTATCAGGTATTATTGTTTACATTAAATTTATGGTAAAATAGCAAGTGGAATTATACTATGTATTTAAAGTTAAGTTAAAACTATATAGGGATGTAGGTAACAATATGTTTTTTCTTATAAGACTAGATTAGAAAAAGAAAGTGAAGGAGAAAATCATGAATTATACAATTAAGGATATACTAGATAAATTAATTGAAATAGAAATAAAGATGTCATCTATTTATGAAGATATATCGAATTCAGAAATTGATAAAAAATATACATCTTTTAAAATTGTAGCAAAGGTAATGGCTAATGAAGAAAAAAGACATGCCATTTATTTTAAAGAAATTAAGAATAGAATATCAGCGGATGAAAATATAAAAATAGACTTTTTGACTTATGATAAAATGTCTGAACTTATTTATGAATTTGTAAGTAAAATCCATGGGATAAATATAAATCAAATTTCAGAACTACTGAAATTTATACTTAATTTTGAAATAGAAAATACAGCATTACTTATAGATATAAAGGGAAGAATTACAAAAGCAAGTATAGATATAAACAATAGTAATTATAAAATATTATCAGAATTGATAGAAGAAGAAAAGAAACATATAGAAAATATAAGTAGATACTATTACTAAATATTAAATTTTATTAATACAATTTGAATTGTATTAATAGTTTAAATAATAAATATTATGTAAATAGAACAAAAGTAAATTAAATAAACAGTATAATAAAATATTCAACACAATTTTACTTAAAAGTTGATTGATTAAAATTCAATATTGTAACAAAAATAAAACGCTAGTAATATTAACATCTTGATACTACTAGCATTTTATTTTCAAAAATTTTATCAGATAAGTATCAAATTTAATATTTTTATATTTTTCAAGTAGGAGGAAAGAAGAGGCTGTGTACTAGAATAACGGTTTTCAAATATAATATAGTTAAATATACCAACTGACCTTTAGAAATTTGTTTATTTTAATAATTGTCACAGTATTGTCACAGTTAATCTTTATAATTAAAGTGCTTAAAGTTTTAATTAAGAGTTTATTTATATAGAAGAAAATAATAAGCAAAAACTTAAAAATAAAATTATTATAGATGAAAGAAGGTATATTAAATGAAAAAATGTAATTTTTTAAGCAAAACAACAGTATGTGTGCTTGCAATAAGTATGTCTGTATTTTTATTTGCAGGTTGCCAAAGCAGTAGCACCCAAGCATCTAGTAATGCTACTCAAAGCAGCAACACAAAAAAGGGTAATAAACTTTCTTCAGAAGAAATGAAAAAGAAAATGCAAGATAATATTAAACCTCTAGTAACAGCAGGAACAATAACACAAGATCAAGCAGATAAGATTGTAACAGCATACACAACACGTCCTACTGGTACTGGAAGTGGCCAGAATAAATCACAAGATAAGCAGCAAAATGATCAGCAGGGAAACACTCAAAATAAACAAAGATTTAATCCTTTAAGCAAACTAGTAAGTGATGGCACTATTACACAAGCTCAGGCTGATGCTGTTACGCAAAAGATGAAGGAAAATTCTACACATAAAAACAATGGACAAAGTTCTCAAAACAATAATGGACAATCTTCTAATTAAATAGGACAAACTACTTGTCAAGTAACATATAATTCAACACAATCATCAAATAGTTTATTATAATTATAGATAAACTTCTATACAAAGTTTTGAAATTGGGTGTCCAAAGTAAATGAGACACTCACTTTTATATTTATAAACCTTTAGATGAATTTTTATATGTTTTGATTCAGGGCATTAAAAAACGCCTAACTATAAACAAGAACTTGAAGGAACAGAAGGTGTTGTTTCAAAAAACTGAATATGAATTGAACATAGAAGTTACATTAAGATTAAAATATATGTTAGAACAGGAATCGTAGCTATATATTTAAAAATGTATTTAAACGGTATAAAACCTATCAGTTTTGTAAAAATAAAACTGATAGGTTTTTGTATTAAATGGCTCTAATTGAGAAAAATAATTTTAGGATAATTTAATAATTGTTTTAACTAAGAATTTTAACGTGTAAAATGAAATACGTGGCATATTTATACAGAGATTTATTGATTCGAATTTTTATTGTGAGTATAAGGGGATGAATATCATGGGGAAAGAAAAAAATAAACGCAATAAAATTGTCATAGGCGTTATAATGTCTATTTGTATTTTACTTGTTATATATTTTGGCATAGCAATATATTTTAGAAATCACTTTTATTTTCATTCCCAAATTAACCATATTAATGTTTCGTGTAAAACGGTAGAAGAAGTAAAGGAACAAATGGCATTAAAACTGCAGGCATATGCATTGAATATAAAAGAGCGTGATGGTAAAAGCGAACAAATTAAATCCACTGATATTGATTTAAAGTATAATTCAGGAGGGCAATATAAGAATTTAAAGGATAGGCAAAATCCTTTAAAATGGATTTCAGCATTTTTTAATGCAAAAAATTTAAAAATGACAGATGTAGTTACATATGATACGAAATTGTTGAAGGATAAGCTAGAGAAGCTCTCTTGTGTTGATAGCAGTAATATAGTTGAACCTAAAGACCCAAGCTTTAAATACACAGATAAGGGTTATGTGATTGTAGATGAAGTAAATGGAAACAAGATTAACAAAGATATTTTATATTCTAATGTGACAAAAGCAATACTTAATGGGAAAGCTGCAATAGATTTGGAATCAATCAATTGCTATGTGAGTTCCAAATATACTTCAAAATCTCAAAGAACTATTGATATTAAAAACATTCTCAATAAATATATATCTTCAAAAATTACCTATACTTTTGGAAATCATAAAGAAACTATAGATGGTTCTATAATAAATAAATGGCTTAAAATTAATGAAAATTTCGAAGTTGTAGTTGATGAACAAAAAGAAAAAAATTATATATACTCCTTGTTTAATACTTATAATACGGTAGGAAAGACAAGAAGTTTTGTTACAACGTCAGGAGAAACAATAAACATTAGTGGTGGTGATTATGGTTGGTCTATTAATACTGATAAGGAAATACACAATTTAAATGAAGTAATTAAAGAAGGAAAAAATATAATAAAAGAACCTTCCTACATTCAAACTGCTTTTTCTCATGATAGTAATGATATTGGAAATACCTATGTGGAGATAGATATGATAAAACAACATTTATGGTTTTATAAAAATGGGTCACTAATAGTACAAGGAGATGTTGTTACAGGTAATGCAGGTAGTAATGATTTTACACCAAAGGGTATTTATAGGTTGAAATATAAAGAGAGAAACGCTACCTTAATTGGTCAAGATTATAGCACTCCTGTTGAGTTTTGGATGCCATTTAACGGTGGAATTGGAATTCATGATGCAAGCTGGAGAGGCGAGTTTGGAGGAAGCATATATAAGACCAATGGTTCTCATGGTTGTATAAACTCACCATATTATTTAGCAAAGGCAATATTTGATAATATTGAGAAAGGTAATCCGATTGTTTGTTATTAGTGTAGATTACAAATGGGTGTTCCAAAGGTAAAGTGGGACACCCGTTTTCATGAATCACTTGATACTTTACTGAAAGCATATTTCACAAACTTATCACGAACATTGATAACGCCTTTATTCATAAAGTTTTAACAATGCTGCAATTAAGTTGTCACAAAGCAAGGGCATACTGTATACAAATAGTTCAAGTTCAAAAAAATTTATCACATAAGTTAATTTTATGATTGAGGTGAGAAAAATAAATAACAAAATATTTAATTCTGTCATAGTACTTTTATACAATGAGGAAATTGTTATTATGGATTTAGCATACAGTTTTGTATTTAATTAAGGAGGAGATGAATTTGAAGAAAAAAATAAAATTCACAAAAGAAACCTTTATAGTAGCACTTATATTAATGTTATCTGCAATATTAAATTTTGCAAATGTTGGTATAGAGGGGTATGGTAATACTTATTATGCTGCAGGTGTAAAAAGTATGATGATGAACTTTAGAAATTTTTTCTTTGTATCATCTGACCCTTCTGGATTTGTAACTATTGATAAACCGCCTTTAGGCTTTTGGATACAGACTATATCTGCAAAAATATTTGGCTTTAGTGGGTGGAGTATAATTTTACCCCAGGCCTTAGCAGGAGTAATTTCAGTTTGGATTATATATTACTTAGTTAAAAGGTCTTTTGGAAGTTTGGCAGCAGTGATTGCAGCATTATGTCTTGCAGTAACTCCAATGTTTGTAGCAGCAAGTAGAAATAATACAATAGATAATTTACTTGTTTTAGCTTTATTACTTGCTTGCTGGGCTCTTTTAATAGCTGCTGAAAAAGGGAAGCTTAAGTATCTTATAATAAGTTTAGTTCTTGTTGGAATAGGTTTTAATATAAAAATGGTTGAAGCCTATATGGTGGCTCCAGCTATATATATAACTTACCTTCTTTCTTCTGCTATTCCTTTAAAAAATAGAGTGAAGCACCTTGCTTTTGGTACAATTATTCTTTTACTAGTGTCGCTATATTGGGCTATAGTTGTAGATTCCATTCCTGCAGCAAACAGACCTTTTGTAGGAAGTAGCACAAATAATAGTGTTATGGAACTTATAATAGGTCACAATGGTTTGGAGAGAATTGGATTAGGTGGTAAATCAAGAATTGGTGGTCAAAATAATTCAAAAGATCTGAAACAAGGACAAATTCCTCAAAAATCATCGCAAATGTCTGGAGATTTTTCAAGGAATAAAGATCAAAGTGAATTTAGTTCAAAAACCAAAAATATGAAAGGTTCTAATGCTGGTGGTGGTATGGGAAATAGCTCAAAGACTGGTATTTCTAGATTATTTTCTAATAATAACCTATCAGACCAAATAAGCTGGTTTTTACCATTTGCTCTATTGGGATTTTTATCAGCAGCAATAAGGGAAAAATTGAAATTTCCTTTTGATAGTAAGAAAAAGTTAGCCTTAATATTATGGTTCATGTGGTTGGTTCCTGAATGTATATATTTTAGTTTCACAAAAGGTTCATTCCACACTTACTATTTAACCACAATGGCACCATCTATTGCAGCTTTGGTAGGGATTGGAGTTACTACTATGTGGGAATTCTATAAAGAATGTGGATGGAAGTCATGGTTACTGCCATCAGCATTTATTGTAACTGGAGCTACTCAGATACTTATTTTATCTTATAATTATGGTAGATCAAGCGGATATAAGACTATAATTTTAGCAATAGCTGTTTTAGTGTTCATATCATCAATAATACTTGCTGCAGATAATATCACTAAAAGCAGAGGAAATGCTTTAGAAAATGGAGATATAAAAGATTATGATAGGAGCCGTAAATTTGGCAAGGATACAACTTTAAATAAAGTATTATTAAGTACTGCACTTATAGGGCTTCTCATAGCTCCTACAGTTTGGTCCTTTACTCCAATGTTCTATAAAATGAATGGAAGTAGTCCTTCAGCTGGATTAGAGCTTTCAAGGAGCAATCAGAAGCAAGACTCAGCTATGACTAATAATTCAAAACTTATAAAATTTTTAGAGGCTAATAAAACAAATGAGAAATATCTTGTTGCAGTTCCAAGTGCAATGACATATGCTTCAGATTTAATACTAAAAACTGGTGAGCCTGTAATGACCATTGGAGGATTTAGTGGATCAGATAAGATAATTACTGTAGATCAGTTTAAGCAATTAGTTCATAGTGGAGCTGTAAGATATGCTATTGTTAATGGGAGTGCTGACGGAAGCAGTTTTATGGGACAAAATCCCAATAACGATATTGTAAGTTGGATTAAGACAAATGCAAAAGTTGTGAATAGCAGTGAATGGCAGAATTTTACTAACTCAAATAATCAAAGATTTGCTGGATATGGTGGAAGAAATTTTGTTCAACTATATGATTTGAAATAAAAATTTAAAGAATCGTTAAAAAGGGGATAAAGTTTAATGTAAAGTTTTGGAGTTTATCATAGTGTATGGCTTGAAAACAGTACAAACATTAGTTATAAGTTAGAGTTAGTAAATAAATATAATTTATATGAGATTGCCATATGGAAATTAGGACTTGAAAGTTTTGATTTTGGGACAACTATTGTAAAAAGCTTAATAAGTAGAATTTACTTATTAAGCTTTTTGAGTAATTTCGGCAATTTGATTAATGTTGGCAGAGTTTTTAAGAATATCGTAGTTACAAATAAAGTATATAGGTAGAGTTTGCTGGGGATATTATATATAATTAAATTAGAAGGTAAATTATTTAGAGGATATACAAATAATTTATAGGGAAGTGATTTAATTGACAAGAAGATGCAGAAGTAAAAAGATGCATAAAACTAGAAATTCTATATTGCTTGGAGTATTTTCTGTATTTCTAATAATTATAATATTCTTTTGCGCTAAATATTTACCTGTAACAATATCACTATATAATGATGCCACCAAAAAGATGAATTCAATATCATATAATACTTTTTATGGAAATCAAACAACTTATTTGTATGACTCAAATAGTAATATAATAAATAATCTGTACGGCTCAAGAAACTCATCATATTTAACCTATTCTAGTATACCAGAGGAGGTAAAAAATGCTTTTGTATCCATAGAGGATAAAGACTATTTTAAGCATGGTGCTATTAGTATAAAAGGAGATTTTAGAGTTTTATATTCCATAATAAAAAACAAAGGAAAAATTACACAGGGAGGAAGTACAATTACACAGCAACTAGCAAGGAACATATTTTTAAACTTTGATAAAACCTATGAAAGAAAAGTAGAGGAAATGTTTATTGCTGTAAAATTAGATGAAAAATATAGTAAAGAACAAATCTTAGAATTTTACATTAATAATATTAATTTTGCTAATAGCACTTATGGAATTGAAGCAGCATCGAAAAAATATTTTAATAAAAGTTGTAATAAACTTGATTTATCCGAAATATGTTTCTTAGCAGCTATACCTAACGATCCTACTTACTATAATCCTATAAAAAATATCAACAATACATTAAAACGTAGGGACCTAATTTTATCATCAATGAAGAAAAATGGGTATATTACAGATATTGAGTACAATAAAGCAGTTAACTATAAGATTGTATTAAATCCAGAAAAATATAAGGGAAATTTATGGGTGGAATCCTATGCTATGGATAGTGCTGCAAAGGTACTTATGAAACTAAAAGGATTTCAATTTAAAAATACATTTGATACAAATAAGGATAGGGATAATTATGATAAAGATTATTCTAATGTATATAATGGATGTATAAATGATGTTCGTACCAAAGGGTATAAAATTTATACTTCTATAGATATGAATAAACAGAATCTTTTGCAAGAATCTATAGATAATGGACTATTAGATTTTAAAGAACAGAATAACGGAATATATTCATTACAAGGATCAGCTGTTTCGATAGATAATGATACTGGTTATGTTATAGCAGTAGTGGGAGGTAGAACAAGCCCCCAGAAGGATTACTTGAATAGGGCATTTCAATCATTTAGGCAGCCGGGTTCATCTTTTAAACCGTTGGCAGTTTATACACCAGCTTTTGAAAAGGGATATACTGATACATCTATTATAGATGATCATTATATAGATGGAGGTCCTCATAATGATGGAGATATTTATATGGGAGATATATCTATAAGAAAAGCAGTTCAAATGTCATTAAATAGTGTTTCATATCAAGTTCTTGATGAAATAACACCTGATTATGGATTATCCTTTATAAAAAATATGAATTTCAGCAAAATTGTAAAGGAAGATTACGGTTTATCTGCTGCATTAGGTGGTTTAACCTATGGAATAACTCCTGTAGAAATAACATCTGGCTATTCAACCCTTGCTAGAGGAGGAGAGTTTATTAATCCAACATGTATAACTAGTATTGTAGATAGTAATGGGAAAACTATTTATGGAAATAAAATAGAAAAAATAAGAATATATTCAGAGGATGCAAGTTATTTAATGACAGATATTTTAAAGGGTACTTTAGAAAACACTTGGGGCACTGCCTATAATGTAAGACTTGAAGGAATTACCTCTGCTGCCAAGACTGGTACAACAGATGATCAGAAAGATGGATGGCTATGTGGGTATTCTGCATACTACACTACAGTAGTATGGGTGGGGTATGATATACCAAAGTATGTTGATAACTTATATGGTAGAACGTACCCAGGTGAAATATGGCAAAGTTATATGCAGCAGGTACATGAAGGACTGCAGGATAAGGATTTTAATGCACCTGAATAAAGTGACCTTTATATATTTTGAGGTTGATACCTAATACTATGATAGAGCAACTGCTAAAACTATTGATGAACCTCATAGCTTAAAATAAAAAAAGGAAGAAATAAATTGTACTGTCATAATAAAGAAATCTAAATTATTCAATAAAAATAATTTTACAAAGTAGTTGAACTTCCAACTACTTTGTGTTAATGTAAATATAGTTGAAAGTTCAACTATATTTATAGGAGGTGAAAAGTTATAAAAAACCTTGATAACTATATATTAAGAGAAGTAGGAATGCTTTCTCGCTGTATTCATTCTATAAGTGATATAAAATTTAAAGAATTAAATTTACAAAAGGGTCAATTTATATTTTTAACTAAGATATTTGAAAACCCTGGAATTAATCAAATTGATTTATCAAACCTTTTAAAAGTAGATAAAACTACTACAACAAAAGTTATACAAAAATTAATTGATGTAGGGTATATAAGTAAAAAAAGAGATGATGTTGATAAAAGAATGTGGAGATTATATCCACAAGAAAAAAATCTGGATATATACACATTTGTTATCCAAGAAGAAAATAGAAATATTGAAATTTGTTTTAATAATTTTACTGAGGAAGAAAAAGAATTAGCATATCAATTAGTGAAAAAAATGAGAGAAAATATTGAGAATAACTGGAAGAAAATTAAAAAAAATTAGGAGTGATTATTATGATAAGAAAAGCGACTTTAGAAGATTTAAAAGATATTATGCAAATTATAAAGGAAACTATTGTTGAAATGCATTCTTACAACAATTATCAATGGGATGAAAGTTATCCTCAAGAAAAAGATTTTAGGAATGATATTCAAAAGGGATATTTATTCGCAGCAGAAAGAGATAGTAAATTAGTGGGTTTTGTATGTGTTAACAAAATAGAGCCAGTTGAATACAGAGGATTAAATTGGTCATTAAATGAGGATGTCATGGTTGTTCATAGAATGGCAGTTAATCCATCTAGTAGAAGAAGCGGAATTGGTACAGAGTTAATGAATTTTGCTGATGAATTAGCAGTGAAGAACAAAGTAAGATATTTAAAAACAGATACTTATTCAATAAATACAAAGATGAATGCAATGTTTATAAAATGTGGCTATAAGTTTGTTGGAGAAATGAGGTTCCTAGGAAAAGAAAAATCATTTTTCTGTTATGAAAAAGTATTAAATAAAATAGAATAAGTTACTTATTTTCAAATATAACTTTACTCTGAACTTATGTTCGTATATAATAGAAATTAACACTTTATTATATAGGAGGAAGCATCATGGTTAAGGAAGAAATAATAAGGAATGTTTCAAATTTAGTACAAGATCAGTGTAAAAAGGAAAGTAATATATTTGGATATGAGATATGGACTCACCATATTATAGTAGTAGTAAAGTATGCTAAATTGTTAGCAAAAAAACTAGAAGCAGATATAGAAATAGTTGAAATATCAGCATTATTACATGATTATGCAAGTATAAAAGATAAAAGCATGTATGATGAACATCATATATATGGTGCTATAGAAGCTGAACAAATTTTGAATAAATTAGATTATCCTAAAGAAAAAATTAATATGATAAAGGAATGTATAATATCTCATAGAGGAAGTTTAAATATAAAGAGAGTAACAAAAGAAGAAATATGCATTGCTAGTGCAGATGCCATGGCTCATATTGATCAGATTCCATCTTTATTGCATCTTGCTTATTGTAAAAGAAAAATGAGTGTAGATGAAGGTGCAATTTGGGTAAGTGATAAAATTGAGAGAAGTTGGAATAAGCTGTGTCTAGAAGCTAAAGAAATTATCAGAGAAAAATACGTAAGCGGGAAAAGTACTCTAATCGGACAAGTTAAATTCATAAATGAAATTTAACAGGCATGTTTGTTGGTGTCAGTCAGTAATTTGCTTAAGTCTTATAAGCAAATTACACTTGAACCTAAGAATAATTTGAGTGAGATATATTAGAAAGAGATTAGTTTGCAAATTATCTATTTATAAGTAATAGGATAACTATTCGGTCTTGCATATTGTAGTTTAAAAAGGTGGTACATATAATAATTTCATTTAATTTTACGTTATAATAACCATAAAACAGTATTTTCATTTTTGCTTTATAGTTCATTGAAAATAGGAAAACTGTCTTGTGGTTGCTTTTTATACGAATCGTTGCTGTATCCTCATATCTACTACATTTGTTACAAATTCAATTACTGCAGGATTCAGTAATAAATTAGTAATAAGTTATTATTTTTATATTGACTTAAGTTTTGATATAGTATAATATTAATTCAAGAGTAGTTGTCATGACAATTATTATGCGAGGTGTTTTAATATGGATTTTAATTTAGATGATTCAGTTGGCTATTTGATTAATATAGTGGCTGGGAAGTTAAAAAATGAACTTAATCGTCGATTTACTGCCTTTGATATAACTCCAGAACAATGGGCTGTTCTAAATAGGCTGTGGGAAAAGGATGGCGTAACTCAAAAAAATTTAGCGGAAAGAACCTTCAAAGATCAGCCCAATATAGGTAGAATTTTAAATAAGCTTGAAAAAAAGGGACTAATTAGACGATGTGCTGATACGGAAGATCGGAGAGTGATTATAGTCTTTATTACCAAAGAAGGGCAGGAATTAAAAAAAGAATTAATTCCCATTGCGGCTGAAGTGTTGAATATTGTTCAGAAAGATATAAGCGAGGCGGATATTAAAGTTTTAGAGACGGTACTTAAAAGAATTTTGAAGAATTTATAATTTTTTTAATAATTTAGTTGTCGTGACAATTATATTCAAATAGTGAATAAATTTAGAGGAGTTGAATTATATGAGATTAAAACTGCTTAACAGAATAGCTTCTACTATTGCGTTTTTAATGATTGCATCTTTTATGATTTCCAGTTTAGTTTCAGAGTTTATTGGTAATCATGTTCTTATTGCAAATGTAAAAAGGACCATCTTTTATTCATTATTATTACTGATTATGTGTATGATTTTGACTGCTGTTTCAACAAAAAAACTTACTTCTTTACATCCAAACATTCCTTTATATCTCATCAATGTTAAGCGAATAAAGTTAATTGGTTTAAATGGAGTGATTTTTCTTGCTCCCCTAGCAACTGTTTTAAATTATTTTGCGCATAAAGATAATTTAGATACAACTTTTTATTTATTACAATCCTTAGAGCTAATCTGCGGTTTAATAAACATTTTCTTATTTATAAAAATGTTTATAGACCTTAAAAAAATATCCGAAACTAATAAGTAAGAGTTTTTTAACTAAATAGTTATTATAGCTATAATATGAATGGCTATAAATCATGTATGTGAGGGAGGATATTATGATAAAGTTATCTTTAAAAGAAAAGTTTGCATTTAGATTTATTTTTAGTGAGAAAAAGGTTTATCACAGATGGTATGGAAGATTTTTGTCTTTTGGAATAGATTATGGTAGATTAAGAAGAGTAGTTGCAAGAGTGCACAATTGGTTAGAATGGTGTAACGAATGGACAAAAGAAGGAGACAAGGTATATAAAAAAGCAGAAGAAGCAATAAAGGATGGATATGAGGTTAAAGCAAGAGCATTATATCATGAAGCAGTAGGTTGCTATCATGCCGGTCAACATATATTTTTCATTGACAGCAATCAAAAAGAAACCACACAAGAAAAAGCAAGAATAAGTTATAAAAAAGCAATTGGTCTATATGATGAACAAGAAAGACCAATACGAATTGAGATACCCTTCAATGGAATAAAAATACCTGGATATTTAAGACTTTCAGCTATTCCCAATAAACCACTTCTGATTTTCGTCAATGGAATGGATAATATTAAGGAGGCAGAAGGTCATTCGCAAGGTACTTTATTTAAACAACATGGATTTAATCATTTTACGTTTGATGGACCAGGTCAAGGGGAACTATGGAAAGATATGAAATTTGATGGAAAGGAATATTATAAAGTAGTATCTACAATTATTGACTGGTTTCAAGAACAACAGATGTATGAAATTGATTTAGAGAAAATTGCATTAGTTGGTTTTAGTTTAGGAGGATATTTAGCACCGATGTGTGCAGCACATGATGAAAGAGTAAAATGTGTAGTTGGAAATAGTGGACTTGTGTATATAGGTGGATTAAAAGGACTGAAAGAGCTTAATCCAATTTGGCAACGAGGTGTAACCTATATGACTGGATGTGAAACATTAGCAGAATCGGTTAGAAAATTTGACTGGGATATCGAAGAGGAGCCTAATTTAAAAGCACCTTTATTGTTCTACCATGCAGGAAAGGATGAGGTAATGCCTTCACCTAAAATTCATGCTGAAAAAATAATGAGGTGGGCCAAAGGAGAAAAGACACTTAAATATTATGAAAATGGTGAGCATTGTACGCAGAATTATTTAGATGAAGTATTTCCGGAAATAATAGATTGGTTTAAGAAAAAATTTGAAATATAGTGCATTGTTCATTAATATGGGTTAGTAGCATCTGTGTCATGTACTGAAAAGTAAAGGATTTAATGAAAAGAATAAGAAAACAAAGAAATCTTATTTTAACAAGGTAGGGAGTATAATAAGACCTCAAATGAGTTGAAAAAGAGCCATTTTACTTTTATCCGATAGCTACCAATGCTAAATTGCTAACGCCCTCATCTTATATCAAAGTGGGGGATAAGTTCTTCTAAGGTTCAGCAGGAGAAAGTCATCCTTATAAGCAAATTCCATCTGAACCTAAGAATAACTTGATAGTGATAGTAGCTCTTATTTGTTTAATTAGTATGCGTAATAAATATTATGTAAACTATTAAACAAATAAACATGGTATTTAAATTTAGTATTAAATCATTTTTAATAGAACTTTACTTGGAACTTATGTTCGTATATAATGGAATTGATGAAAATTAACTAATTTTTTAAAAGGGGATTTATAGATGGCTGATAGAATTGTGTTTCATATAGATGTAAATTCTGCTTTTCTTTCCTGGAGTGCAGTAGACTATTTAAGTAAAGGTGAAAAAATAGATTTAAGAAAAATACCTTCTATAGTAGGGGGAGATGAAACTAAAAGACATGGGGTAGTGCTAGCAAAATCCATTTCTGCTAAAAAGTATGGAATAGAAACTGGAGAACCTATTGTAAAAGCTAAAAAGAAATGTGCGGATATTTTAGTGATACCTCCTTCTTTTTCTGTTTATTCTAAATACAGTAAGGCTATGTTTAAGCTTTTAGAAGAATACACACCTATAATCCAAAAATTTTCTATAGATGAATGTTTTTTGGATTTAACAGGGAAAAAACAATATTTAAAACTTGCTTATATTATCAAAGATAGAATAAAAAAAGAACTAGGTTTTACAGTAAATATGGGTATATCAAATAATAAGCTTTTAGCAAAAATGGCATCAGATTTTGAAAAACCTGATAAAATTCACACACTTTTTCCTTGTGATATAAAAAATAAAATGTGGCCCCTACCTGTAGAAGATTTATTTATGGTAGGAAAGGCTACGCTACCTAAACTTAATGGAATGAACATTTATACTATAGGTGATTTAGCTAAGTATGATTTGACTTTTTTAAAATATAAGTTTAAAAATTATGGTGAGCTTTTATGGAATAATGCAAATGGCATAGATAATTCTAAGGTAGAAACTGCAAAAAAGAATCCATGAAAAGTATAGGTAATTCTACTACTTTAACTTATGATGTAACAAATAGAGAATCTGCCCATAAGGTTATAAATTCTTTATGTGAAAACACGTCTATGAAACTTAGAAGCAATAAATTTTTATGTTATGTTATAGCTGTTTCTATAAAAAACAGCAGCTTTCAAGTTTATTCAAAGCAAAAAAGTTAACAGCACCTACAGACTGCACAAATACAATAATAAAATATAGCCATGAGCTCTTTGATAAACTTTGGAAAGGAGAGCCTATAAGACTTCTAGGAATAACTTTAGGCGATTTATGTAAAGAAGGAATAAAACAATTAAGTTTATTTGATGATAAAAACTATGAGGAAAAATTACGGAAAAATAGATCTTTAGATAAAACTATAGATGGTATAAAAAGCAAATATGGAGATAATTCTGTAGTTAGATCTTCTTCTTTGAATGAGGATTAAAGTTTGAGCTCGTGTTAGTAATATGATAAAATTATACTTATAAAACATATAGAACATATTTTCTGTGAAAAATAATAAAGTTATATTTAAGTGTTCTTTGAAATTTATATAATGATCACAGAAAATGATGTTTGCATACTATTTTTATAAATAAATGCAATGAGGAGTGAAGTTTAATGCCATATATAAACTCAACGTTAACAGTGAAGTTAACTGAAGAAAAGAAAGAAACTATAAAAGCAAGATTAGGCGAAATTATTAGTGAAATTCCAGGAAAAAGTGAAGAGTGGTTGATGGTAGGATTTAATGATAATTATTCTCTTTATTTTAAGGGAGATAAAAAAGATAAAGCAGCTTTCGTAGAAATTAAAATTTTTGGAACTGCTGAAAGAAAATATAAAGAAGCTATTACTTCTAAAGTATGTCAATTATTTGAAAATGAACTTTCTATTCCAATGGATAGTATTTACATAACTTTTGCAGAAGTAAAAGATTGGGGATGGAATGGAAATATGTTTTAATATCAGTTAACAAGGATAAAAAGCAAAACAGGTAAATTTGTTTAAATTTACCTGTTTTGCTTTTTATTTTCCAATATGTTCCTTGTTGGTTCTGTTAAAAAAATAAATTTTAAAAAACTTCAAACGTAAGTAACTCTGTTTGAAGTTTTTTTATTTTTTATTTTTTTAAATAAAATGATGTTTATTGATGATAAATGTAATAAACTTTCCCCTCTTTTGCGAAAGCTAGGGAAGGTTAGAAAAAAATGAATCCACATAGTTATCACCAATTTGTGGAAATATATCAAATTAATAACTGATCACATTTTTTACACATATTGTAAAATTAAAAATGAATAAAATATGTTAATTTATCCCCTATATAGTAATTGATAATATTATCAATTGAAATACCACTGCGGTAAGATAACAAAATTTTTTACAAAAATGTGCAATAATTTGATTTTGATTTATTTTTCGATGTTTTAGTTCTGTTTTGCATATTACTGTTATTTTTTTATCGATGATATTCATTTTTTATTATAATTTATCGATAATAATTATTGATGATTTTTTTCTCCCTATAATAGCTTTATTGTATGTAAATGATACCCTGTTTTAATCAGTTAAAATATTATATGCGCTAAATATACATTTATTAAACTTCGCATATTGAATTATGCGAAGTTATATGATATAATTATATCAACGGTTAAGGTGGATTTTAGGAGGTTTATATGAATAGAGGTAGAACTATCACATTTAAATACAAACATTTTAAGTATGATGATAATATTAAAAACTTATTGTCAATTACATTAACGTCTAAGGATGAACAAGAATTAAAGAAAATATATAATAACTACCAGGCTTTAGACGTTCGCAGAGGCTATGAGTACATAATAAAGGATTTGTATATATTCATAGAGAAAAGACATATTAGCACTACAGATATAGCTAATATATACGATGTAGGGAATAGAACTGTGCAATTATGGCTCAAAGAGTTAGGAATAAATAGAACTCAAAAGGAAGCTCAAAAAATAGCTGTGACAAAAAGAGATTATAAATCTATGAAAAGACCCTTGAAGAAAAATACACTTATTGAAAATGATGATTCTCAATTACATGAAGCTATAACAGGAATTAATGTAAAATACCAATTAAATAAGCTCCTGATTCAAAAACTAAAGAGCTACGAAATTATAGTTGGTATAACTTCTTTGGGAATTAGTAATTCCAAAACAGTTATACCTGTAATAATACTAAAAGGAACACGTATAAGCAAATTTATAATCGAAACAAGAGAGAACGTTGTAGAGCCTGAAAAAAATGAACGCTATAGACTATTGCAATTAAATGATAAAAATAAATTAGACGATGTAGTTGATCAAATAATAGAAGAAGTGAAAGGAATTTAATATTATGAAATACGATATTTCATCCATAAGAAACAATAATTTACCTGAATGCATAATTGATTTTTTGAATTATCTAGAAACGATAAAAGGTAAATCGCCTAATACAATAAAAGGTTATAAAGTTGATTTGACCATGTTTTTTAGATTTTTAAAGTTATACAAAGGTCTATCAACAGATGAAAATCTTGATTTTGAAGAAATACCTATAGACGATATAAACAATGTTCTTTTAAGAAAAATAAATTTAACGGATCTTTACGCTTTTTTATCCTTTACGGAAAAATATAGACAAAATAGTGCCTATGCTAGAGCTAGAAAAGTTGCTACTTTAAAATCGTTTTTTAAATTTCTTAATGGTAAGGCTAAGGTTATAGATGAAAACCCTGCTTCTGATTTAGAATCTCCAAAGATAAGCAAGAGGAATCCTACTTATCTTACTTTAGATGAAAGCAAATCTCTTTTGAATACTATATCTGGTAGAAATAAAGAAAGAGATTACTGCATAATAACTCTTTTTTTAAACTGTGGTCTTAGACTTTCTGAATTGTGCGGTATTAATATACCTAACATAAAAGGAGATATCTTAACAGTGGTAGGTAAAGGAAATAAAGAAAGAACCGTATATTTAAATGATGCTTGCATTAAAGCTATAGACGATTATATGATCATTAGAGCTGAAAAAGCAGATATGATAATTGATGTTGATTCTCTTTTTATAAGCAAAAACAATACAAGAATGAGCAAAAGAGCTGTAGAAGTTATGCTTAAAAAACATTTGATTAATGCAAATTTGGATTCAGAAAAATACACTCCTCATAAGCTTAGACATACAGCTGCTACTCTTATGTATAAATATGGAAATGTAGATATAAGAAGCCTTCAAAAAATACTAGGTCATGAAAATGTATCTACTACTCAAATTTATACTCATGTAGATGATGAAACCTTAAGGGATGCTGTTAAACTAAACCCTTTAAGTCAGGAATCTAGTAAGTAAAAAAGATTAAGTGATTATTAGGCTTGGAATGAATGTCGCTACAATTTTAACATTGGATTTGGTGAAAAGCTTAATGATTAAATATAAGCACTATCAAGTTATGGAATTCCAATAAACTTGATAGTGCTTTATAATGTAACATCAAATGCTACGGGACAATGTGTTTTTTTAGTGTTTAATTTTTATTATTATCTTTAATTCTTATAAAACCTGGGAATTCTTCATAAGTTAAATCTTTAGAATCTCCTTCACCTTCAAGTATTTCTCTTAACCCTTCAATATCATCTATAAATTCAATATTGTCATCCATATCTTTAAATTCTTCATTTATTATATCATCATCTGTAATATATTCATTTTTTTCGGAAGAAATTTCTGCAGCATCACATATCTTTTTTTCTTCACGGTTGTTCCCTTTTTCAATTTCTGTGTTTTCTTGAGAATCATTATCAATCTTTTTAATTTCCTCATTAAATTCACTTATATCATTTTTTTCTTCTAAAATCTCATCGATTTTTATTCCCTTCATATCAAAGCCTTGCAATTCCAAACATTTGCCGCAATTGTTACATTTTTTATTTGAATTCAAATCACATTTATTGCATTCACCACAATCGTTACATACTTTATTGAAATTAAATATACACTGTTTATTCATTAGTTACTTCCTTCCTACAGTAAATATAAACCCTTATACTTACAATCTTGATTTTTAGACCTAAGTACTATTATACATAATATAAATTAAATGCCAAGGTATTTTTAGTTAATAATTGAATTTAATTATTAGAACTTATGAAAGCTATTTTTGCTCTTTTAAAATATCTCTAAAAATGACTAGTCTGTATACTAGAATCTTTCCCAATATTTTCTTGGCTAAAACATACAATTTTGAATTTTTTTGAAAAACAGAACATAAGTTTGATATTTATGCCATTATATGATATAATTCAAAATAATTAAGTTAGCGAGGTGTTTTTATGGCAGGACATACAAGTAACAAACAATCGGAAATTTATCAATTTATAAAAGATCAAATTAAAGAAAAGGGATATCCGCCTTCTGTAAGAGAAATATGTGCAGCTGTAGGGTTAAGTTCAACATCCACGGTCCATGGACATCTTCAAAGGTTAGAAAAAAAGGGATTTATAAAAAGAGATCCCACAAAACCTAGAACTATAGAAGTTATAGAAAATTCTTTAAATAGAAAAGAAATGATAAATATTCCTATAATAGGTACTATTACTGCTGGTACTCCTATTTTGGCAGTGGAAAATATAGAAGACACTTTTCCGTTACCTATGGATTATGTAAAAAGCAATAAAGAACTTTTCATGCTAAAGGTTAGTGGCGAAAGCATGATTGATGCTGGAATATTGAATGGCGATTTCTGTATAATTGAAAAAACTAATTCTGCTGAAAATGGTGATATTATTGCTGCTCTAATAGACAATGAAGCCACCCTTAAAAGGTTTTTCAAAGAGAAAGACCACATAAGGCTTCAGCCGGAAAATAAAACTATGAAACCAATAATTGTACCTGATTGCCAAGTACTAGGAAAACTAGTTGGACTTTACAGAAATTACTAAAAAAATAAGATTAACATTAAAATTGAGCTTTAATGTTAATCTTATTTTTATTTTTACTCCTATTTAATTATTTCAGAAAGAGCAATTAGTATTCCTATTTTAGCATGGTCAAAAGTAAGACCACCTTGAAGGTAAGCTATGTAAGGTTCTCTTATTGGTGCATCAGCAGATAGTTCAATAGATGCACCTTGAACAAAAGCACCAGCTGCCATTATAACTTGATCTTCATAACCTGGCATATCCCATGGTTCACATTGTACAAAAGAATCTATAGGTGATCCTTTCTGAATGCCCTTACAGAAATTTATTAACTTTTCTTTATCGTTAAATTTTATAGCCTGTATTATATCGCTTCTTTTATCTGTATAAGTTGGAAGTACTTCAAATCCAGCAAGTTCCATTATTCTTGAGCAAAAAACAGCACCTTTTAGGGCTTCTATGGAGACATGTGGTGCAAGAAATAATCCTTGATATAAAAGTCTCATAACACCAAAAGTTGAACCACATTCTCCCCCTATTCCTGGTATAGTTAATCTATAGGAAGCTTGTTTAACATACTCTTCTTTTCCAGCTACATATCCTCCTGTTGGAGCTATTCCACCGCCTATGTTTTTAATAAGAGAACCTGCAATTAAATCAGCGCCTACATCTGTAGGTTCTTCTATATCTATAAATTCTCCATAACAATTATCTACAAAACATATTACTTCAGGTTTAATACCTTTTACAAAGTCTATTATTTCTTTAATTTCTGATACTAATAAAGCTTTTCTCCAGCCGTATCCAGTAGATCTTTGTATATGTACTAATTTTATTTTAGAATCATTTTCTAATTGATTTTTGATTTTATCATAGTTAAATTTGCCTTCAGAAGTTAAATCAACTTGTTTATAATTTACTCCATAATCTTTCAAAGATCCTATGTTTTCTTTTCCACTTATGCCTATGATGTTATGCAATGTATCATAAGGAGTACCACATATACACATCATAGTGTCGTTTGGTCTTAAATTACCAAATAAAGCAGCTCCTAGCGCATGAGTACCATTTACAAAGTGAGGTCTTACTAGTGCACTTTCTGCGTTGAATATTCTAGCATAAACTTTATCCAAAGAATCTCTTCCTATATCTCCGTATCCATATCCTGAAGAATTAGTGAAATGAGATTCACTTATTCTTTCTTCCTGAAGAGCATTTAAAACTTTTAATTGATTATATTCTCTTATTTCATCATATTTTAAAAATTCATCTTTTATATCATTTATGGTTTGTTCATAAAGATTAAGAACTTTATCGCTTATCCCATATGAATCCTTTAATTTCTTTTTTGTTAATTCAATCATTTTACCAAACTCCTTCTAATTTTATCTATTAAGCAAACGTAACTAGAAACCAGTAACTAGTTTCTATTCTGTCTAAAAAGCTATATACACACAGCGTAAAGACTCTAACTAAAAGGAATTCTTGACGCTGGTAATATGGTAGCTATGGGTTAAACACATTCTTTATAATATCATATTAAAAAAAAATAGGCAATGATATGCCTATTTTCTTAACTTTACTTATTGAATTATTCTTCTGAAACGGTATTAAACAAAATTGTTTTAGCTGGTGTAATAGTAGATATTGCATGTTTGTATACCATCATTTGTTTGCCATCACAGTCTAAAATTACTGTAAAGCTGTCAAAGCCCTTCACATTGCCTTTAAGTTGAAAACCATTAGTTAAATGTATTGTAACCATGGTTTTATTTTTCCTAGCGCCGTTCAAAAAAATATCTTGTAAATTACTGGCTGTTTTAGTCATATTTTTAATACCCTCCTTCTATCGCTCCGTAAGTTTTAATTTATATATTCTATAAATTATTATAAATTCCTTTTAATTATTATAAATTCTTTAATTCTGTAAAAATATTAATTATATTATCTACAATTTCATCTTCCGTATTAAACTTATCTTTATCTATCCATATAACTCTTTTATCTTTTCTAAACCAAGTAAGCTGCCTTTTAGCATAATTTCTACTGCCTTTTTTTATGGAATAAATAGCTTCTTCTAAAGAAATTTTATCATCTAGATAATATAAAATTTCCTTATACCCTATACCTTTCATGGATTGCATTTCAGAAGAATATCCCATAGATTTTAGTCTTTTAACTTCTTCTATTAGTCCATTTTCTATCATTATATCCACTCTTTTGTTTATTCTTTCATAAAGCTTTTCTCTATCCATAGTAAGAACAAAGTAATAAACATTATAAGGTATATCATAAATATCATTTTCTAAGTTAAACTCACTTATAGTTTTTCCAGTAAGTTTAAAAACTTCCAGTGCCCTTATAACTCTTTTTAAATCATTTGGGTATAATCTATTAAAAGATTGTTCATCTACTTCTTTAAGTAAGTTATGTACATATTCTTTACCTTCTGTTTCTGCTAAATGGTTAAGATACTTTCTATATTCATAATCTGTAGATGCATCTGTAAAATCATAATTGTAAATTAGAGAATTGATGTAAAGACCAGTACCTCCTACCATCATAGGCAGATTTCCCTTGCTACTTATAGAGTCTATAGTTTCTTTAGCTATTTTTTTATATTCAGAAACATTAAAATTTGCATTAGGTTCTATTACATCTACAAGATAATGTGGTATATTTTTCATTTCTTCCTTTGTAACTTTTGCAGAACCTATATCCATATACTTATATATCTGCATAGAATCAGCAGAGATTATCTCTCCATTTAGTTTCTGAGCAAGTTTTATGGATATATCAGTTTTACCTACAGCAGTAGGTCCTGCTAGTATAAATAAGTCTTTCATAAAATTCCCCTTTATTGTATTCTTTTAAATTTCTTTTCTAATTCAGTTAGAGTAAACTTTATTATAGTAGGCCTGCCATGAGGACAATTAAAAGGGTCTTCAATAAATCTTAATTCCTTCACTAAAGCTTCCATTTCTATGTTAGATAAGTTGTCATTGGCTTTTATTGCAGATTTACAGGATAATCTAGCTATAGCATTATATTTTATTTCCCAAGTTTCACCTGAACCCATATTTTTAAGATTTTCTAATATATCCATAAATAAGTTTTTTACATCAGGTTTACCTAATATTAAAGGTACTTCTCTTATGCTTATGGTATTATCACCAAAAATTTCTATATTAAAACCAACCTTAGAAAAAGTTTCTTTATTATCTGTATAATAAAGAAAATCTTCATGATATAATTCAAGTACTATAGGTGCTATTAAAATTTGGGCTATTACTTTATTTTCTTTAATACTGTTTTTATATTTTTCAAATAGTATTTTTTCATGAGCAGCATGCTGATCTATAAGGTAAAGAGTATCTAAATATTCAGCTAATATGTACGTGCTATGAAATTGACCTATTACATTTAATTGTGGAAATTTAGCTTCATTTTCACTAGTTTCTTTTATGATTTTTTCTTCGATAATAAGTTTATTATCATTAATATCTTCTTTTGATAATGTGCTGTTTTCTTTACATAATTGAAAACCACTAAAATCTTCTAAAGAAGATTTTATATTATAATTTTTGTTGCTGACTAATTGTTCATCTTTATAATTAGTTTTAGGATCTGAACTTAAGTCAATAGGTAGCTGTACTAATTCCTTTTTCTTCTCTAAGTTATTTCCTAATGATAAAATGTTGGCATTATTATTTATGCCATTAGGTAAATCATTAGTAGATGTTTCTTCAAAAGGTATATTAAAAGAATCCTTAATACTATCTCTAAGTGCCTTATGTACTGTGTCAAAAGTAACTTTGAAAATGTCCCTATCATCTCTAAATTTTATTTCAGATTTAGTAGGATGAACATTTACATCTATATATTCTGGGAATATATCTAGAAATAGTACGAAAAATGGGTATTTGTTTATCATTAAAAAAGATTTGAAAGCATTTTCTACAGCTGCAGTTATTAGTTTGTTTTTTATATATCTTTTATTTACAAATATACTTTGATTATTTCTACTTCCTCTGCTAACTTCCGAATTACCGATATAGCCATATATAGAAATTACATCTGTATGTCTTTCAAAATTAATTATATTATCGCATATAGACTTTCCATAAATACATCTTATAGCATCTATAAGGTTTCCTGTACCATAAGTCATAAGAGATTTTTTATTATTATTAAAAAGTTTAAAAGCAATATCACTATGAGCTAAAGCCAACCTATTTAATATATCAGATATATATGCAGATTCCCTACTAGAAGATTTTAAAAATTTTTGTCTAGCTGGAACATTAAAAAATATATCATTAACCTCTATAGTAGTCCCAACGTTACAGCCAACTTCTTTAAGGTAATTTACAGCGCCTCCAGTTATAGAGATTTCTTTACCGTAATCCACTTCTAATGTTTTGCTTTTTAAAATAGTATTAGATACAGAAGCAATACTAGCTAAAGCTTCTCCTCTAAACCCCATAGTATTTATATTATAAACATCATCTATGGTTTCTATCTTACTTGTAGCATGAGGCATAAAAGCTTTTTCTATATCCTCAGAATGAATCCCTTCACCATCATCTATAACTTTAATGCTTTTTTGTCCACCTTCTGTTATTTCTACAGTTATATTTTTAGCACCAGCATCTATGCTATTTTCAACTAATTCTTTTACTACAGAAGAAGGTCTTTCAACTACTTCTCCAGCTGCTATTTTATTAGATGTTTCCACATCTAGCAGATTTACTCTTTTCAAAATATCACCCTCATACTCCCCTCTGCCTTTAGGTGTAAGTTAAGGACAAGAGGATCTTTTACTATTTATCTTAGTATATTGACTGTTTATTTCTTTAAAGATGCCTAAAGTTCTTTTGCTTTTTTTATTATATCATAAAGCTTATTAAATCCATCCATAGGTGTCATGCTTAATACATCAAGAGAACATATTTCTTTCATTAACTTTTCTTTTCCTATATCAGAAAAACCCATTTGAAGAGGCATAGTTTTATTTTCTTTAACGGTTGAATTTGAATATTTAGCATTAGTAGGCTCTAATTCCTTTTCGGGAATGCATTCTTTAGTACTTTTGTCACTAACCTCTGTGATTTTCTGTATATTTATATCATTACTCTTTTCTTTTTCAATTTTTTCTAGTATTTCTTTAGCTCTTTCTATAACTTTACCAGGAAGTCCTGCAAGTTTCGCTACTTCTATACCATAAGATTGATCTGCGCCTCCTCGTACAATTTTACGTAAAAACACAATGTCACTACCAATTTCTTTTACAGACACTGAGTAATTTTTCACACCAGGTAAAATACTTTCCAATTTAGTAAGTTCATGATAATGAGTGGCAAATAGAGTTTTACATTCAAGCTTTTTATTTTTACAAATATATTCTATTACAGACCAAGCTATACTTAAACCATCATAAGTACTAGTTCCTCGACCGACTTCATCTAATAAAATTAAACTCTTATTAGTAGCATTTTTTAATATATTTGATACTTCCCACATTTCCACCATAAAAGTACTTTTGCCAGCAGCTAAATCATCTGAAGCGCCTATTCTTGTAAATATTTTATCACAAACAGATATCATTGCTTTTTTAGCAGGAACAAAGCTTCCTATTTGCGCCATAATTACAATTAAAGCTACCTGTCTCATATATGTAGATTTTCCTGCCATATTAGGTCCTGTTATAATTAAAAGCTGCTCATCAGATGTATTTAAAAGAGTATTGTTTGATACAAAATTCCCTGAGGGTATAACTTTTTCTACTACAGGATGTCTTCCATCTTCAATACGAACATCTTCTGTATTATTGATAGAAGGTTTACAATAATTATTTTCTAGAGCTATGGTTGCAAGTGAACTTAAGCAGTCTACTTCTGATATGATTTTTGCCGTTTGCTGCATTCTATCTACTTGTTTTTCTATTTCATCTCTTACACTAACAAAAATCTCATATTCAAGATTAATAAGTTTTTCTTCTGCTCCTAGTATCTTTTCTTCCATATCTTTAAGTTCTGGAGTTATGTATCTCTCTGCATTAGCTAAAGTTTGTTTTCTTATATATCTTCCTTCTGGAATGGAGCTTAAATTAGTTCTTGTTACTTCAATGTAATATCCAAAAACTTTATTGTATCCAACCTTTAGAGATTTTATACCAGTAACTTCTCTCTCGTTGTTTTCAAGAGAAGCTATCCACTCCTTACCGTGGGCCTTTGCTAATTTTAATTCATCTATTTCTTTGTTGTACCCTATTTTTATTAAATTTCCTTCTTTTAAAGATATAGAAGGATTTGGCGTTATAGATTTACTTAATATTTCATATACATCTTCTAATTGATCTAAATTAATACTCATGTTATGTAAAAGAGTGCTGCTAAAATTCGAAATTATATTTTTAATAACAGGTATTTTTTCTATAGATCCTTTAAGAGAGATTAATTCTTTTGCATTAACATTTTTAGAAGATATTTTCCCAACTAATCTTTCTATATCATAAATTTCCTTTAAAGCTTCCTTTAAATCATCATGAACAGGTAAATTATTTAGAAGTTCTTCTACAGAATTAAGTCTAGCTTCTATTTCATCTTTATGTATTAAAGGTTGTTCTATCCATTTTCTAAGTTGTCTTCCACCCATAGCTGTATTTGTTTTATCCATGATCCAAAGAAGAGAACCCTTTTTACTTTTATCCCTTAAAGTTTCTGTAAGTTCTAAATTTTTTCTGGAATTAATATCTATTGTCATATAATCTACTATATTATAATATTGAAACTCATTAATATGAGATAAAGAAGTTTTTTGTGTTTCCATAACGTATTTTAAAAGTCCACTGCAGCATTTAACTAGTGTTTTGCTATAGTCTTCTTCTTTAAATTTAGTAAATTGATCACTTAATAATTTAGTTGCATCCAAAGTGAAAAATTCTTCTGAAAGACTTGTAAAAGATGGACTGAATCTCTCTTTTATATCATTATGTATTTTTTTGTCTAAATTCTCTTGTATTAATATTTCTCGTGGAGAGTATTTAGATATTTCATCTAATAAAAATGCTAAATTAAAAGTCATATCTGTACAATTAAATTCACCGGTAGATATGTCTGCAAAACATAAAGCAAAAGTATCCTTTTCTTTATCTATGTATAAGCTCATTATGTAATTGTTCTTATTGTCTTCTAAAAAAGAAGCATCTGTATAGGTTCCTGGAGTGATAATTTTTATAATGCCTCTTCTAACTATTCCCTTAGCAGCGGATGGATCTTCTAGTTGTTCACAGATAGCAACTTTAAATCCTTTATGCACTAATCTACTTATATAGTTGTTAGCAGCATGGAACGGTATTCCACACATAGGAGCCCTTTTGTCTAATCCGCAATCTCTACCTGTAAGTACAAGTTCTAATTCCTTTGAAGCTACTTCTGCATCTTCAAAAAACATTTCGTAAAAATCACCTAATCTAAAAAACAGTATGCAATCTGTACATTTTTCCTTTACCTCTAAATATTGCTGCATCATTGGAGTTAATCCCAACATTAAAACCTCCTCAAAATATAATAAAGGGACACTCATCACCACCTCTTTAATTAAGGTGGCAATGCAAATGTCCCCCTCTAGAACTTTCTTAAATCTTTTCACCTACTAGTGAAAAAGAATTTGCTTTAGTAATCTTAACTTTAATTAGCTTTCCTATACTAGTTTTATCTCCAGGAAAATTAACTAATTTCCCTGTTCTAGTTCTTCCACTTAATTTAGTATCATCATTTTTACTAAATCCTTCTACTAAAATTTCTTGTATTGTATCTTGATATTTTTTATTGTTTTTAGCACTAGAAGCATTTATCACTTCTACTAATCTATTAAATCTATTATGTTTTACATCTTCATCTATTTGGTCTTCCATTTCATCTGCAGGAGTTCCTTTTCTTCTTGAATATATAAATGTAAAAGCAGAATCATACTGAACTTCTCTAGCCAAATTTAAAGTCTCTTCAAAATCTTCTTCTGTTTCTCCAGGAAATCCTACTATAATATCTGTTGTTATAGATACATTAGGTATAGTTTCTTTGATATTATGTACTAAATCCAAATAGTGCTCTTTTGTATAATGTCTATTCATTTTTTCTAAGATTCTACTGGAACCTGATTGTACTGGAAGATGTACTTGGTCACATACCTTATCACACTCAGAAATAGCTTCTACTACATCTCTTGTAAAATCTTTAGGATGGGAAGTCATAAATTTTATTCTTTCTATTCCTTCTACCTTGTTTATTCTTCTTAAAAGATTTGCAAAGCTAAGCTTTGGCTGTAAATCTTTTCCGTAAGAATTAACATTTTGTCCAAGCAAAGTGATTTCTTCATAACCTTTTGATACAAGGTCTTTTATTTCTTCTTCGATATCTTCTGGCTGTCTGCTTCTTTCTCTGCCCCTTACAAAAGGTACTACACAATAAGTACAAAAATTGTTACATCCATACATTATTGTGACAAAAGCTTTAATAGAACTTTCTCTATCTATAGGAAGTCCTTCAACAATACCATCTTCTTTATCCTGTATTTCAATAATAGACTTTCCTTCTTGTTTTACTCTATTTAAATATTCTGGGAACTTATAAGCATTATGAGTTCCAAATATAATATCAACAAAGGGAAATTTTTTAATTATACTTTCTGCCATTCCTTTTTGCTGCATCATACATCCGCAAACGGATATTATTAAATCTGGATTATCCTCTTTAAGTTTTTTTAAAGCACCAAGATTACCATATACTTTTAATTCAGCATTTTCTCTTACACAACAAGTGTTAAATATTATTAAATCTGAATTTTGTCTTTTCTCAGTTCTTTCATAACCAATTTTCTTTAGCATACCTGATAGTTTTTCTGAATCTTCTTCATTCATCTGGCAACCCCAAGTTTCTATAAAAAATAGTTTGGTTCCTTCTTTTTTGTTAATTCATTATCCAATTAATTCACCTCTTACTAATGTGCCTTATTTCATTGCTTTTGATTTAAGGCATCTTCTGAAAAATATTCGTCATAGCATTGACTAATTATTTCTCTGAAAATACCTAACCTTTTACATTATACTATATTTTTCTGCTAATATCTATTTTAAAATACATTTATCAGATTGCTACCATTTTAGAAAGTCATCCTTATAAACAAACTCCATTTGAACATAAGAATCACTTGATTATTTTACCCAAATGCTTACTAAAGCAGATACTTCTCTTTATATTAAATAGGAAAAGTGAGAGACTGATATTTGCTAAAAAGTGAACCTGAAATTCATTTGACTTTCAAATATCAGCTAAATGGATCTTAAATTGATTAATATTGACATTTTATACCTTTATATAACTTTTAGCTATTAATAATGTATATAAAAAGATTTTTTTTGATAAATTACAAAAAAATTAAGTGTGAATATATATATATTGTAAAAAAATACTTCATATTTACAAATGATTATTGAAAAAATAAATGATAAATCTTATTATTATAGGGAATATTAAGATGTATATATGTTTTCAATATTTTGAAAAGGTTTTCTAATTCACTAAATTTTTAACCAATTATAGTACAAATTCAAAAAATCATGCAATTTTCTATAAATTAAAAAGGATTTTTTGAATTATTGTAGAATATGTATTATCGTAGACTTTAAACAATTTATAATTTTCGGAGGGATTTTTTATGGATATACGTTTTTCAGAAAGAGCTAAAGGATTAAAAGCATCAGAGATTAGAGAACTGCTAAAGTTAACAGAAATGCCTGAAATAATTTCTTTTGCTGGCGGATTACCTGCTCCAGAATTGTTTCCAGTGAAAGAAATGGAAGGAATCATGCAAAAGGTTTTAGAAAAAGATGGTAAGCTAGCTTTACAATATAGTTCAACAGAAGGTTTTAAACCTTTAAGAGAAATAATTGCTAAACAAAGAATGACTCCTGCAAAAGTAAATGTTACTGCTGATGATATAGCTATGACAACAGGATCTCAACAAGGAATAGAATTTTCAGCTAAAATATTTATAAATGAAGGCGATGTAGTTATTTGCGAAAGCCCTAGTTATTTAGGTGCCATTAATGCTTTTGCAGCATATAGACCAAAATTTGTTGAAATACCTATGGATGATCATGGTATGATAATTGAAGAATTAGAAAAAGCATTAAAGTCAAATCCTAATGCTAAAATGATATATACTATACCTGATTTCCAAAATCCAACTGGGAGAACTATGTCAGATGACAGAAGAAAAAGAGTTGCTGAATTAGGAGCAGAATATAAGATACCAGTAATTGAAGATAATCCTTATGGTGATCTTATATTTGAAGGAACAAGACACCCTTCAATAAAAAGTTTTGACAAAGAAGGTTGGGTTATTTATCTTGGAACATTCTCAAAGAATTTTTGCCCTGGCTTAAGGTTAGGATGGGTATGCGCTTCACCTGAAATACTTGAAAAATATATAGTGGTAAAACAAGGTGCTGATTTACAATGTAGTACATTAGATCAGAGAGCAACAGCACTTTTTATGGAAACTTATGATTTAGATAAACATATTGAAAGCATAAAAGAAATTTATGGAAAACGCAGAACTTTAATGCTTGAAAGTATGGATAAATATTTTCCAAAAGGAGTAACTCATACAAATCCTTATGGAGGTTTGTTTACATGGGTTGAATTAAAAGAAGGACTTGATGCTGCAGAAATATTAAAAGAAGCATTAAAAGAAAATGTAGCGTATGTTCCTGGTGGGTCATTCTTCCCTAATGGCGGACATCCAAATTACTTCAGATTAAATTATTCTTGTATGTCTGATGAAAAAATAATAGAAGGAATAAAGAAATTAGGAAAAGTTCTTGCTAAATATTACTAAAAAATTTAACTAATAAAAATCTCCTTTAAGCATAAACTATGCTTAAAGGAGGGACGAATATGTATGATATAAAGCAATCAGATGAATTTGAAAAAAACAATGATTTAATTAGATGTGAATGTATTGGAGATAGATGTTATTTTAAACAAATACAAAGTGAATCTATGTTCCAATTAAAATCAATTCATGTTCCAATTGAAACTGTTATCAAGTAACATTAAGAATGCTCGGCAATATATTTAAAAAACGTGATTTATTCTTAATTGATGATGAAGTATATATAGAATTTGTATATTATAAAAGGCTTATAAAATATTCCTAAAGTAATATGCAAAAGAATTAACAGGTGTAATTTACATAGTGATAAAGTACTTATAAAAAAATACTGTGTGTTTATTAAAAAATAGCATTTTTTTATAAGGAAGCTCACTAAAAATAACCTCTATGCTGTAAACATAGAGGTTATTTTTTTAATTCCCATTTATATCTTTGGCTTATAGTTCTAAAACCTAAATTTTTGTATAAATTTAATGCAATTATATTTGAAGCTTTTACTTTTATTTTTACTTCATCAAAATTATTGTATTTTACTATATTAAGAAGATAGCTGATTAAGGATTTACTGTAACCATTTCCTCTATATTCTTTTAATATTCCAAAATTCACTATAAGAGGCATGTTATCCTCTATTATTATCTGTCCATACCCAATATATTCACCATGCTTTTTTAGGAACACAGAGCCCTTGTGAACGTAATAATTCTGTATCTCATCAAAGTATATATCATCCAAAGTTAAAGGTGCTCTTACATTATCCTTGAAAACTTCATTTTGTATGTCACATCTTCTTTTTTCATCAGTACCAATTTTAAAAATTTCAAATTCTAATCCGTCTTGTTGTATTAATGGCATATGATCCTTAATATCATAAGAAAGCATTAAAGTTCCATCTTTTCTTTGAAAACCTATATTTTTTAAAATTTCAAAATTATATTGATTGTCTTCACATAAATAAGAAATATTACAATTATTTCTTAAAGTGTCCACTAAAATTTTATAGGGCAAATAACTAGAAGACTTTGGTATATTTAAAGAATTAATACTGCAATTATTTTTGTCCTTCATATCAAACCATACATATCCAATGTATTCAAAATCTTTTCTAAGTAATCTTACTTTTCGCTTCAACATTATTTGAGTAGCAAAATTAGATTTATTATAAGTTTCAAAAAAATTTTTATTTAAAACATTAAAATTTTTATTGCTTTTATTTAGTTTTTTGAAAATGTCAAAATTTTGTTTGCTTAGTCTTACACAATAATACATGCTAATTATCCTCATAATTGAAAATTATTATTAATATTGTTTAATTTAAGTATAATTCTTAAATTTTTATAAGTCAACTTTGCTAATAATTTTTAATATATTTCTTTATGTTATTTTATATTATTTTGATAATAAAACTATCATGACAAATAGTTTTATTATCGTAAGATTTTAGAAAAATTTATAATTTTTAAATTATAAAGTCATAGGAAAGTGTAAGAGACCATCGTAACGATGATCTCTTATATATTTGATGCTTTAACTGATACGGGTTGTTCGAATATACCTCTTTTAACTTCAGTAGCAGTCATATTCTTTGCATTTAATTTCTCAGTCATATAATTACATGCATCCCATGGATTTACTTTATCACCACAAGTAAATACGTCAACAGCGGCGTATCCAAGTTCTGGCCAAGTGTGTATAGTTAGGTGAGATTCTGATATTATAACTACCCCACTAACACCTTGAGGACTAAATTTATGGAAAGCAACTTCTCTCACTTCTGCTCCTGCTTTTAATGCAGAATCCACCATTACCTTTTCAATAAATTCTTTGTTGTTTAAATTTTCGGAACTACATCCATAAATTTCTGCTAAAATGTGACGTCCTAATTCATTCATTCTACGTATTTACCCCCTTATATAAAATGATAACAATTAAATTTTATCAAATATAACAAAAAAGTCAATATATAAAGGCATTTTTTTAATAATATACATAAAAAACTCTTGTTATTTAAATATTTCTCTTAATTACTATAGCATTTATTAACTAATACATAAAAAAATGCGTGCTCTATAATTTATATTACACGCATTTTGCAAAAATTATTCCAATAACTTAAATTTCATCTACTTCTTTAATACTTAAACCTATCTTCTTAGTATCTTTATTTACGTCTAATATTTTTGCCTTTATTTCTTCACCTATTTGTAATACATCTTCTGGTTTGTTTATTCTTTTATGGCTTATTTGAGATATATGAACTAAGGCATCTACGCCTGGTTCTAATTCAACAAAAGCACCAAAATTAGCAAAACGAACTATTTTACCAAGAACTATATTTCCTGCAGGATATTTAATGTCTACATTATTCCAAGGATCTTCTGTAAGTTTTTTAATAGATAAAGAAAGCTTTTTCTTATCCTTATCTATATCCATTATATAAACTTTTATTTTATCTCCTACCTTAAGTACATCTCCAGCCTTTTCTATTCTTCCCCAAGATATTTCAGACACATGAAGAAGCCCATCAACTCCTTGTACATCTACAAAAGCACCAAAGGCAGTTAATCTTTTAACTTCACCGTCTACTATAGTATCTTTTTCTAATGAATCCCAAGTTCCTTGTTCTTTAGTTTCTTTTTCTATCTTTAATAATCCTCTTCTTGAAGCTACTATTCTTGTACCTTTCTTGTCTTGAGAAAACTCTATTAAATTTACATCTAATTCTTTTCCTAAATAAGATGAAAGATTTTCAACATGGAAAAGATCTACATGGGATGCAGGTACGAAAACTCTTATACCTTTATAGGTCGTAACTAATCCTCCATTTACTGCATCTTTAACAAATACTTTTAACACAAGTTTATTTTCAAAAGCTTCTTTAATTTCTTTAAATGAACTCTCTCTCTCAAGCTCTACTCTTGATAGAACTACGTATCCATCTTCATCTTTCCTTTTTATAACTTTTACCTTTAACTCACTACCCACTTGAACTAAATCTGTTAGATTCAAGTTATCATCTTTTGTTAGTTCTTTTTTGGGAAGTATTCCATCTGATTTATAACCTATATTCAAAAAAGCTTCTTTTTCATTTACTGTAATTACAGTTCCTGTAACTACTTGACCTACTGATATTTGCTTATCATTTTGTTCCATGTAAGCCAGTTGTTCGCTCATTTCTAAACTTTTTCCTTCGCACATTTTTGTAATTGCCTCCTTTATTATCCAATGGGGTGTTGAAGCTCCTGCTGTAACACCTATAGTATTTATTTTAGAATTAATTATATCATCAGGTATTTCTCCTGAATTTTCAACATGAATAGTGTTTGAACAGTTATTTTTGCATATTTCATAAAGTTTAGTAGTATTGGAACTATTTCTTCCTCCCAAAACTACCATTAAATCTGCTTTTTTAGAAATTTTTTCAGCAGCAGTTTGTCTTGATTCTGTTGCACTACATATAGTATTAAATGCAATGAATTCCCTGCAACTTTTAACTACTATATTTAAAACTTTTTCCCAATTCTTTTGCTTTTCTGTGGTTTGAGATACTACACATAGTTTGTTTGGGAGTTTTTTTAGGTCTAATCCATCTTTAGATATAATGCCTTTATCTTCACACCATCCATTAGTACCTATAACTTCAGGATGATTTTTATCACCTACAATTAGTATAGAATAACCTAATTCATAATACTTTTCTACTTTTTTATGTATATCGGCCACATAAGGGCATGTAGCATCTATTATATTTATAGACTTACTTTTAAGCAAATCTATAGTCTTTTTTGGTACACCATGAGATCTTATTATAATTACATCTTGCTCATTTAAATCATTTATTCTATCTAATTCTAATGGGTATATATTTTTCCCTTTTAAGTAATTCACTACATCACTATTGTGAATTAAAGGTCCTAAAGTGAATACTTTTTTATTGTAATTTTTTTGTACGTTTTCTGCTTCTTCTACTGCTCTTTTTACTCCAAAACAGAAGCCAGCTTTATCTGCTAAAACAATTTCCAATTTAAATCACCTTCAATTAACATTATGTTTTTTTATATAGTTTTCTATATAATTAGATATTAAATTAATTACATCATCTATAGATAGTTTAGAAGAATCTATTTCTACAGCATCAGAAGCTTTCTTTAAAGGAGTCACTTTCCTAGTAGAATCTATATAATCCCTCTTTAGTATATCATCTAATATATTATTATATTCTACAGATGTACCTTTCTTAGCGAATTCTTCATGTCTTCTTTTAGCTCTTTCTTCTGGACTGGCAGTTAAAAAAAACTTAAGAGGAGAATTCTTTAAAACTACAGTCCCAATGTCTCTTCCATCCATAATTACATTATATTTACTAGACATATCCTGCTGAAGTTTCACAAGTATTTCTCTTATTTCAGGTATAGCAGCATAGTTAGATACACTGTTACTTATTTTAATATTTCTAATTTCTTCACTTACATCCTCACCATTAACTATTAGTGATTCTCCCTCAAAATGCATTTCAAGAGAGTTTATAAGCTTACATATAGATTGGATATCTTTATAATTTATATTATTTCTTAGAGCCATTAAGGTAACAGCTCGATACATAGATCCAGTATTTATATACATTAAATTAAATTTATCAGCTATAATACTAGCTATGGTACTTTTGCCTGCTCCAGCAGGTCCATCAATTGCTACAGAAATATACAAAGTTTCATTCCGCCTTTCTAAAAAGCAACATAATTATAACAATTATTGTTTTTTACTTTTTCAAAATACATAATTTATATATTCTATAAAAATATATAAAATCCTTTATTTTATCATATTATTTATTGAATAAAAAGCCCTATTGGATTTATCAGATTATTAAAATTTTAATTAATTTTCTACTCCAACTTTATCACCTGCCAAATAACCTGTAGAAAGAGCTATTTGTATATTGAATCCTCCTGTATAAGCGTCTACATCAATAATCTCACCAGCAAAATATAAATTATCTACTATTTTTGATTTCATTGTAGAAGGGTCTATTTCTTTAATATTAATACCACCAGCTGTTATTATTGCTTCGGCTATAGGTCTCAATCCTTTTATGTTTAAAGATAAATTTTTAATTAAATGAACTAAGGTTTTTCTTTCTTCTCTAGTTATTAAGTTTACTTTTTTGGTAGATTCTATATTTGAAAGAGTTATTATAATATTTATGAGTTTTTTGGGAAGAAGTTCATCTAGAGAATTTTTAAAATCTTTATTTAAACATTTAGCAAAATCTTTTTGAATTCTCTTATCTAACTCTTCTTCAGATAAAGCAGGTTTTAAATCAATAATAGCTTTTAAATTATTACCTTTGTTTACTATCCTACTTCCACTTAAAACTATAGGACCTGAAATGCCAAAATGGGTAAATAGCATTTCACCAAAATTTTTATAAAGATTTTTCTTTTTACCATCAACAATATTTAATTCTACATTTTTTAGAGAAAGTCCTTGAAGTTCTTTTATCCAATCATCTTCTATTTCAATGGGAACTAAAGAAGGCATAAGTTTTGTTACAGTATGACCTACTTCATTTGAAATTTTAAAACCTTCACCATTAGAACCAGTTTGAGGGTAAGAAATGCCTCCTGTACATAATATAAAATAATCAGCTTTAATAATTGAGTTATCTTCAAGTTGTACTGAACTTATTACATTATTATCATCATATACAAATTTTTTTACTTTGGTATTTAATTTTATATCCACTTTATTTTTTTCTAATTCTTTTTCTAATGCATTTATTATATCTGATGATTTATCGGAGCTTGGAAATACTCTATCTCCTCTTTCTATTTTCAATTTAACACCTAAATTTTCAAAAAAATTCATAGTACTTTCGTTTGTAAATGTATAAAGAGCACTATATAAAAAATTAGAATTTCCAGGTATATAATCAAAAAAATCATTTATATCTTTAGCATTAGTAACATTACATCTTCCTTTGCCTGTGATATACAATTTTTTCCCTAATTTTTCATTTTTTTCAACTAATATAGTTTTATGTTTTTTAGAAGCGGATATTGCAGCCATCATGCCTGCAGGACCGCCACCAATTACTATAACTGTTGACATAAATTCACCACCTTACAATTATATTTTTGACACTAATTTATTCTAAAAGCTTACATTGAATTGTTACTACTCACTTTGAATAAGTGAACTAAGATTCAGATAGTATTTAAATACTATCTGAATCTTAGTTCACTTGATTAAATTGGCAACTATAATAGTAATATATTAATAAAATTTATTCAACTATAAATTTTATTAATATATAACAAATTAAAGTTACCAAGAATATTTTCATAATATAATTAATATCAATACATTAAAAGAGACGAATTCAAGAATTTGAATTCGTCTCTAAGATTCAATTTACTTAGAATTAATAGTTTCCTTGTGCATGCATTGCATCAGCAACTTTTACAAAGCCTGCAACGTTAGCTCCAGCAACTAAGTTGTATCCAAAGCCATAAGCTTCAGATGCATCTTTACAATTGTTGTATATGTTAATCATTATTTGATGAAGTTTTGCATCAACTTCTTCTGCTGTCCATGATAATCTTTCACTGTTTTGTGACATTTCAAGAGCTGAAGTAGCAACTCCACCAGCATTAGCAGCTTTAGCAGGTCCTACTACAACGCCATTCTTTTGGAAGTATTCAACAGCTTCATTTGTACAAGGCATGTTAGCAACTTCACAAACCATTTTAATTCCGTTTGCAACTATTTGTTTAGCATGCTCTAAATGTATATCATTTTGAGTAGCACTTGGCATTATGATATCAGCTTTAACTCCCCATGGTTTTTCACCTTTGAAGAATTTGCATCCAAATTTATCAGCATAATCTTGTACTTTATCTCTTCCTGATCCACGCATTTCAAGTAAGTAGTCGATTTTCTCACCTACTACTCCTTCTGGATCATAAATATATCCATCTGGTCCTGAAAGTGTTACAACTTTACCACCTAATTCTGAAACTTTTAAACATACTCCCCAAGATACATTACCAAATCCTGATATTGCAACTGTTTTGCCTTTGAAATCTGTTCCTTCATGTTTAAGCATTTCTGCACAGTAATAAGTTGCTCCAAAACCTGTAGCTTCTGGTCTTACTAAACTTCCGCCATAAGACAATCCTTTTCCTGTAAGAACTCCGTTTTCAAATGCTCCTCTAATTCTTCTATATTGACCATAAAGATATCCTATTTCTCTTCCACCAACACCTATATCTCCTGCTGGTACGTCAACATCTGGTCCTATGTGTCTGTATAGTTCAGTCATAAAGCTTTGACAGAATCTCATAACTTCATTATCTGACTTTCCTCTTGGATCAAAGTCAGAACCACCTTTACCGCCTCCTATTGGAAGACCTGTTAATGAATTCTTTAATATTTGTTCAAAACCTAAGAATTTAATTATTCCTATATAAACTGATGGATGGAATCTTAAACCACCTTTGTAAGGTCCTATGCATCCATTAAATTGAACTCTGAATCCACGGTTAACTTGTAATTTGCCTGCATCATCAACCCATGGAACTCTGAACATAATTTGTCTTTCTGGTTCACAGAATCTTTCTAAAAGATTCTCTTCAATGTATTCTGGATGTTTTTCAAATACTGGTCCTAAAGAAGCTAACACCTCTTCAACTGTTTGTAAAAATTCTGGTTCGTTACTGTTTCTCTTTTTTACCTTTTCAAGTACCTCAGTGATATAAGTTTGAACATTTTCTTTTGTCATTATAATACCCTCCCCGTGATATGTAATTTTGTTATTTATGTTTTATAATTCTTATGATATCCTTTACACTATATAATATTCCACAAAAAATTCTCTTTTCCTTCTTTTTTGAAAAATTTTTTTTACTTTTTTGAAATTTTTAATTTATGGAGAAGAAAAAGATACATCTTTTTCTTCTTTATAAATTATTTTCTTTAAAGGAATAAACCTGATATTCCTGCCAAATTCCTTCTAAATCAGCAAAAGTTTTAGAAATTTTCTCTTTTTCTCTTAGTCCTACTGCAATTATTAAGGCGTTAATTACACTAAGTGGAGAAACTAATGAATCCACAAAAGATGCCATATTACTTTGTGCAATCAATGTGTAATCAGCTCTAGCTGCTAATGGTGAAAGTAAACTGTCAGTAATTGCAGTAACTTTAGCACCTCTGCTTTGTGCAAAAGCTAATGATTCAATAGTTCTTGCTGCATATCTTGGAAAACCTATACCTATTACTAAATCTTTTTCAGACACATTAATCATTTGTTCAAATATATCACTTATACCATATCCAACTACATGTACATTATCCAAAATTAGATTTAAATAGAATCCTAAAAACTCTGAAAGTGCTGTAGAGCTTCTAAGTCCTATTATATATATTTTCTCTGCTGAAAATATATTATTTACAACATCTTCAAAAGTTTTATGATTTATTTTTTCAAGAGTAGCTCTTATATTTTCCATATCTGACTTCAATACGCCTTTTAAGGCACTTTCTTCACTCATGAAGTCATTTGATAATTCAATTCTTTGAACTGTAGTAAGTTTGTTTTTTATTAGCTCTTGAAGAGATTTTTGCAATTTTGGATATCCTGAAAAGCCTAGTTCGTTTGCAAACCTAACTACGGTAGATTCACTGACTCCTACACTAACACCTAATTTAGCTGCAGTCATAAAAGCAGCTTTGTCATAGTGCTTTAAAATATATTCAGCTATAAGCTTCTGTCCTTTACTTAGCCTTGGAAATTTAACTTGAATTGTTCTCATCAAATCTTGTTTGCTATTATTATCTTCCATAATTAATTCAGTCCCCTTTTAGTATTTTCATATTTTGCAACTTTTATTTCATTTTAACATCTATTGAACAATTTTTCAAGACATCTTTCAATTGTTAATCATTTTTCACTATAAATATTTATAATGTTCTTATTGTCTCGCTCTGTTATTCCAAAAACAATATTATATCCACTTAAGTTTTTATTTAGAAAATCTACCACCTTATACATTTCTTCATATTGTGAAAATTCTTTTGTTGCTATTAATTCTAGTTTATCTTGCATTTTAAAACCTCCTAAATAACTTTTTTTGTTATAAATTGGAATAAATTATTTATTCACTTGATAAAAGAATCTGAATTATAAATTAAACATTAAATTTATGTATATATTAAAATTTTCGTATTAACTATTTATTAATGTAGTGTTATTTTTATATTTTAGTAATAATCTAATTAAATATGTACATAATATGCTTAATTAGAAATAGTATTTTTATTTTTTTGTAAAAAATTTCTTTGTTTTTTATGTTTTATATAGTTGGTTTTTTGGAGTTTTAGTATTTTAGTTTACTTTTATTTTAAATTAACATAATATTTAGTATGTTAACAATATTCTGGATAAAATTAAGACTGTAACAATTATTTAAATTATATACAGTCTTAATTTTGAGCTACAGCTGTTTAATATATTCCATTTCTTTATTGGTTAAGTATCTCCATTTACCTAAGGATAAATTTTCTAATTTTATGTTACCTACTTGTACTCTTCTTAATTCAATTACTGAATGGTTTATATCATCACACATTTTTCGTATTTGCCTATTCCTACCTTCATGTATAATTATTTGGACTTCAGAACAATCTTCAAATTTCTTTATGATTTTGAATTCTGCAGGTGCAGTAATATACCCATCTATGTTTATTCCTTTTTCAAACTTTTTAATATCACTGTCATTTGGAATTCCTTTAATTAAAGCTATGTAAGTCTTATTTTTTTCTTCCTTCGGGTGTATTATCTTATTATATATATCTCCATCATTAGTAAGAAGTATCAATCCTGATGTATCATAATCCAATCTACCTATAGGATATATTCTTTCTTTTACATCTATCAGATCCAAAATAGTTTTTCTTCCTCTTTCATCTTTTACTGTAGAAACATATCCAGTTGGTTTATTAAGTGCAATATATACTTTAATTTCTTCTTTTTTTATTAATTTATTATCTAGAGTTACTACATCTTTTTCTTCATCTACTTTAAATCCCAATTCATTTATAGTTTTGCCATTAACTTTAACTCTGGACTGTAATATAATTTCTTCACATTTTCGTCTAGAAGCTATTCCACAAGTTGCCATATATTTTTGTAATCTTTCTTCCATAATCATCACCCCTTTAAAAATCACTATTAAATTATAAAACTATTTATGAAAGTATACAACTTAATTGAAACAATTCATATTATTTTAGAATAAATTTTCTAACTTATGGTAATAATTACATTAGTATTTAGTATTATAAGACCAGCTAGTAAAAGTCAATAAAAAAGTTTAAAAAAGTTATTTTTAAAAAATTGCATGCCAAAAAGGCATTGCTTAAAAGGCGAACAATGCAAAAATTGGTAATAATTTTTGCGGCCGATTAGGCTGCTGGTTTATTGGAATTTTCAAGATGCATTTTGTGATGAATTTTTGGCAAACGCTGCTCGTATTCCTTTTGGTTACGTAGGACAGCAAAAATATAGTTTACAAGCTTATGCATAATAGCTACTAAGGCTACCTTCTTTTTTTTACCGTTTAGGTTATTTTTGTAGTAATCTAGTAAGATTTTATTATTGGCTTCACCAGTACGCTTAGTTCTTATAGAAGCTAAAGCTACTGCGTATAAAGCTCTACGACCAAAGCGAGTACCTCTTTTGGATATTTTGTCTTTATCACTTTTAAATTTACCAGATTCGTTAACAGAAGGATCTATGCCAAAGTATGCAACTAACTGTTTAGGTTTTAAGAAACTTTCAAAATCGCCTATTTCAGTTAGTATAGTTATAGCAGAAATAAAACCAACTCCAGGTATGGACATTAATAACAGGATATTTTGTTTAAACTTTGAAGAAACATCATTGCCATGTAAGACGTTTTCTATTTCTTTTAATATTAGCTCTATCTGTTTATTAAAATTTTCAATAGTTCCAATATTAATAGTTATTTTTATTGACAATCCAAGTGATGATATGCCAATGCATGCAGCATTAGAAGCCATTTTAATTAATTTATCGTAAGTGTTGTTACACCAAATCAAATTCTTTTTAGATGACTCTTTAAGAATTTTTATAATATTTTCTTTAGAAGAATCAAGAATAGAATGAGGAGTCTGATAACACTTAAGAATAGCAATTGAAGTTACTCCAGTTACATCAGAAAATACATTGTTGTATCCTGGAAATACTATACGTAAGTCAGCAGATAACTTTTTCTTAAATGTTGATCTTGTATCAACAAGTTTATAATAATCACGGCATAGAGATTTTAAGGTAAATATAGAAACATCAAAATAACTGTAAGCTTTTATGTCTTCAAATTTACCTATTTTAGCTATAGCTAAGGCGTCCTTTTTATCATTTTTCACTTTTCTTATGTCTTTATTTTTGTTAGAATTAGTAACTAGAGGATTAATAACATAAGCCTCTAAGTTGTTGGTTTTAAGAAAGTGGAAAAGAGATAAGTGGTACACGCCAGTGGACTCCATGAAAATGCCAGTTTTCATGTTAAACTCTTTTTCCACTTTCTTTATTTCTTTAACTAAGTGGTTAAAGCCGTCCACATCATGATTAATCTTAAATGCCTTTCTGTAAATATCACCGTTAGGTGTAAGAATAGCAACTATAGAAAAGTCTGCTGAAACATCAATACCTACTGTTGGGCTGTAAAAAAATTTAGACATAATTAATATCTCCTTTACTTTAGTTAGTTTGAGATAGAACAGAGTATCCACTTCTATCAATGAGTCTATAACCTTATTTGTGACACGGGTAATTCCTAAGGTAACACCCTACGGGAAACCCAACCAGCTAAACCATAGAAATCTCACTGATGGAATGACACGCTTATTTACGGGTATGATCTCTACGAGATTCCCTGGAGGAATACATCTAACCTCTATTCAGGAGATATTATACAATGATTTAATTTTAATGTTAAGTTTCCTGTTAGGTATCTTAATAGAAAGCATGAAATGAAGTGATTAATTATCTGACAGGTTAAATAAAATATAAGAATGATTTTTAAAAGTGAGTTGTTAATGTTCGCTAGAAAATAAAGATGTTTTCTATTAAATGTTACAACTACATTATATAAGGAGGAATTTAAATGAGAATTCCAAATCACATTGGTATTATACCTGATGGAAATAGACGTTGGGCTGTTAATCATGGATTGGGAAAGGAAGCTGGCTATGCTTGGGGACTTCAACCTGGAATAGAAATATTTAAAATTTGCAAAGAACTTGGGGTTAAAGAATTAACTTATTATGGATTTACTGTAGACAACACTAAAAGACCTAAAGTACAAACTAAAGCCTTTACTGCAGCATGTGTAGATGCTGTTAGAATGCTTTCAAAGGAAGATGCTTCTCTTTTAGTAATAGGAAACTCTTCTTCTCCTATGTTTCCACCTGAGTTATTGCCTTTTACGAAAAGAAAGTTTTTTGGTAATGGCAGCATGAAAATTAATTTTTTAGTTAACTATGGTTGGGAATGGGATTTATCCCCTGAAAATAAACATAATTTAGACAACAAGGCTAAATGCTATTTAAAGTCATCCGATGTAGATAGAGTAGATTTAATAATACGATGGGGTGGAAGAAGAAGGCTTAGTGGCTTTCTCCCTGTACAATCTGTGTATTCAGATTTTTACATTATAGATGATTACTGGCCTGATTTTAAAAAATCTCAACTAATGGATGCTTTAAATTGGTATAGTGATCAAGATATTACTTTAGGTGGTTAAATATAAATATTGCCATATAAGTTTAACTTTCAAAGTTTAAACAAGATGCGTCGTATAATTTTTAAACTATTAAATATTAATAATTTTTATAAATTTGAAAATAATAATATTGGGAAGGTGATAATAATGCATAGTGAAACAATAAAAAACAGTTCTTTTAAAGTACCTATTGAAAAACATGATACTGCAGCATGGGCTAATATTAGTGAAACTACACCTGTTAGCAATGTTTCTATTCCCAATGAATATGAAACTAGAAATGCAAAAGAATGGGTTGATTCAAATCAAAAATAAACAATTGCAAATAGAAAAGGAGTCTTCTTTTTTAAAGAGACTCCTTTTCTATTTTTATCTACAGATCATTAAAATTTTTGTTCTGCCAATCTTTTATAAGCTTCGTATCTTTCCTTTGAATGTTTTTCTGCTTCATTAAACATATTTTCTGCAATATCAGGAAATACATTTACAAGGGATGTGTATCTTATTTCCCCGTTTATGAATTCCTTGAAAGATTTATTTGGTTCTTTTGAGTCCAATAGGAATGGATTTTTACCTTCTTCTTTTAATTCAGGATTAAATCTATACATATGCCAATAGCCTGATTCTACTGCTTTTTTACCTTCCATAACACTAGTTCCCATGCCAGACTTTATACCATGATTAATACATGGAGCATATGCTATTATAAGTGATGGACCTTTATACTTTTCAGCTTCAGTAATTGCCTTTATAGTTTGGTTCATATTAGCACCCATGGATATTTGTGCTACATATACATATCCATAACTCATAGCCATCATTCCAAGGTCCTTTTTTCTTATTTTTTTACCAGAAGCTGCAAATTTAGCAACAGCAGCAGTTGGAGTTGCTTTTGAAGATTGACCTCCAGTATTTGAATATACTTCTGTATCCATTACAAATAAGTTTACATCATCTCCAGAAGCAAGCACATGATCTAATCCGCCATATCCAATATCATATGCCCAACCATCTCCGCCTACTATCCATTGAGATTTTTTAACTAGAAAATCTTTTTTATCTAGTATTTCTTTTACTAGTTCATTTCCATTATAATTATGATCATTTAAAGCATGAAGTATTTTATCTGTAGCTAATTTTGACAATTCTCCATCGTTCATAGCTCCAATCCATTCTTTAAATAAATCTTTTATTCTATCAGTTCCAGCAGAAGCTATATATTCTTCCATTAAATCTTTTAATTTCTCTCTTATTTGTTTAACAGCTAAATACATTCCATATCCATACTCTGCGTTATCTTCAAATAGTGAATTTCCCCAAGCAGGACCTTTCCCTTGTGCATTTACAGTGTAAGGTACTGATGGAGCACTTGCTCCCCAAATAGAAGAACATCCTGTAGCATTTGCAATCATCATTCTTTCGCCAAACAATTGAGTAATAAGTTTTACATAAGGAGTTTCCCCACATCCTGGACAAGCTCCATTAAACTCTAAAAGTGGTTTTGCAAATTGACTTCCTTTTACTGTGCCTTTATCCATAAAATTATCTTTATAAATAACTTTATTTGCATATTCCCAATTTTCTGCTTGTGCTTCGATTTCTTGTTCTGCTGGCTGCATAATAAGAGCCTTTCCTGGTGCTGGGCATATATCTGCACAGTTTCCACATCCAGTGCAATCCAGTGGACTTACTTGAATACGATATCCTAATGCTTCAAAACCTTTACCTAAAGCTTTCTTTGTATTGAATGTATTAGGAGCATTTTTTATTTCATCTTCATTTAATAAAAATGGTCTTACTGTAGCATGAGGACAAATATAAGAACATTGATTACACTGTATACATTTATCTATTTGCCACTGAGGTATCATTACAGCAATACCTCTTTTTTCATAAGCCGTAGTTCCTAGTGGGAATGAACCATCTTCCATGCCTTTAAATGCACTTACTGGAAGATCGTCTCCTTCGTGCTTTGACATAGGTATTTGAATATTTTCAACAAACTTATTTCCTATCTTAATATGTTTTTCACTATCTTCTTCGTTTTTCCACGAATCTTTAACATTTACTTTTATAAGTGATTCTATACCTTTATCTACTGCAGCCTTATTCATTTCTACAATTTTTTCGCCTTTCTTACCATAAGTTTTTTCTATAGAGGATTTTAAATATTTTACAGCATCTTCTATAGAAACTACATTTGCTAATTTAAAGAAAGCAGACTGCATAATCATATTAATTCTTCCACCCAAGCCAATTTTAGATGCAATTGATACTGCGTCTATAGTGTAAAAATTAATACTATTTTCTGCTATATACTTTTTCATTTTTCCTGGAAGTTTTTCTTCTATCTCATCTTCGTTCCATGGACAATTAAGCACAAAAGTTCCACCATTTTTTAATCCCCTTAATAAATCATACTGGTATATAAAAGATTTATTATGACATGCTACATAATCTGCACTGTAAACTAGATAAGGGGATTTTATAGGCTTTTTTCCAAATCTTAAATGAGAAACAGTGGTTCCACCTGATTTTTTGCTATCATAAGAAAAATATGCTTGAACATAAAGCTGTGTATTGTCTCCTATTATTTTAACAGCACTTTTATTAGCTCCCACAGTACCATCAGAACCTAAACCCCAAAATTTACAATTTATAGTTCCTTCTGGTGTAGTTTGTATAGGCTTTTCTTCAGGTAAAGAAGTATTGGTTACATCATCATTTATTCCAATAGTAAAATTATCTTTAGGAGAAGTATTTTTTAAATTATTAAATACAGCTAATATTTGTGCTGGTGTAGTATCCTTAGAACCCAGGCCGTATCTTCCTCCTACAATGAAAGGTTTGTTTTCATTTTTATAAAATAAGTTAACTATATCTAAATATAATGGTTCTGCTAATGATCCTGGTTCTTTAGTTCTATCTAGTACAGCTATTTTTTTTGTTGTATTTGGAAGAACATTAAAAAAGTATTTTTTTGAAAATGGTCTGTATAAGTGAACCTTTATGCATCCTACTTTTTCTCCCTTATTCATAAGATAATCTACAGTTTCATCTATGGTATCACATACAGATCCCATGGCCACAACAACGTATTCAGCATCCTGTGAACCATAATAATCAAATGGATGATATACCCTACCTGTAATTTTTTCTATCTTCCTCATATAGTCTTCTACTATGTCTGGCACTGCTTCATAAAATTTATTTGAAGCTTCTCTACCTTGAAAGTATATATCAGGATTTTGTGCTGTTCCACGTACTACAGGATGTTCAGGATTTAAAGCTCTATTTCTAAATTCATTAACAGCATTGTGATCTAATATTTTATCTAGCTCCTTATAATCTATAGTTTCTATTTTTTGATATTCATGAGATGTTCTAAAACCATCAAAAAAGTGTAAAAACGGAACTCTAGATTTAATTGCAGAAAGATGAGCAATACAACCAAGATCCATTACTTCTTGAACACTAGAAGATGCTAAGAGAGAAAAACCTGTTTGACGACAGGCCATGACATCTTGATGATCTCCAAAAATTGATAAAGCATGTGCAGTAATTGCACGAGCTGTTACGTGGAAAACTCCTGGTAAATGTTCTCCTGCTATTTTATACATATTAGGAATCATTAACAATAACCCTTGTGATGCAGTATAAGTAGTTGTTAATGCACCTGCTATTAACGAACCATGAACTGCTCCAGCTGCGCCTGCCTCTGACTGCATTTCAGACACCTTAACAGTCTGATTAAACAAATTTTTCTTTCCATGTGCAGCCCATTCGTCAACACTTTCTGCCATAGGTGTTGATGGTGTAATTGGAAATATAGCCGTTACTTCTGTAAAAGCATAAGAAGCGTACGCAGCTGCAGCATTTCCATCCATAGTTTTCATAACCTTTTTTTCCATATGTCAATCCTCCAAAAATAAATTTATTTTTTAGTTCTGTTTTATTATTAGGAAGAAAAATCTAATTATTCGTAAATGTTTGTAATTTTTAATTTGTTTTCAATTTTAATTTACATAATATTTAATATGTGAATAATTATCGGTAGCTTTTTATTTTTAGGAGCTGTACTTATGAATTAAATTTAACTTATAACTACATTCACAGTATTGACTACTTTAGTGACTGTTCAAATGCTAAATAAGTAAAACAAACTACCACATAAATCTTAATTAATTCATGTGGTAGTTTAAAAATACAATATATTAAATTAGTTCAGTATAAATATATTTTTTATCTATAATATATTAAATTTAGCAGTACTTCCTTCTGTACTAGGTATTATCTCAAGTCTTGCATCAATCCTTTCCTTAAGTTCTGGAACATGAGATATAATACCTACAAGCCTTCCTGTGCTTTGTAAATCTATAAGGCATTGCACTGCATTTTCTAAGGACTCTGCATCTAAAGTACCAAAACCTTCATCAATGAACATAGTATCTAAATTTATACCGCCAGAATAACATTGAACTATATCTGCTAGTCCTAGTGCTAGTGACAATGATGCTTTAAAACCTTCTCCACCTGATAGTGTTTTTACATGTCTGTACTTTCCTGTATAATTATCATATACTTGAAGTTCAAGTCCGCTTTGAGTTAATCCTTTCCCCTTTTCCTTAATTCTATCTAATTCGTACCTATTTTCACTCATTTTAGCAAACCTTATATTAGCTGCTGCTATAATATTATCAAAAAAGAAAGCTAATACATATCTTTCAAAAGTCATTCTCTCACTATTATTACCTTTTGCTGCTTCTGATAAATCTCCAACTATACTATATTCCTTTTCTTTGCTTTTAATTTCTTTATTTAATTCCTTTATACGTAAAAATGCATTATTATTTATTTCTATTTTTGCATGAAGCTCTGTTTTTTCTTTATCTAAACATTCTCTTTCTTTTTTTGTATTTTCATAATCATTTTGAAGTATATCTATATTTACTAAATTTTTTCCTTCTACATCCTTTAATATCTTTATATATCTATCTTTTATTGATCTTAACTCCTCATTAAAGCCATTTATATACTTGCTTAACTCATCTTCTTCCTTTTCCGTAAGCTTTGATTTTTTATACTCTTCTAGATTATTAAAACCTCTTTTAAGTATTCCTTCATTTAATTTATTTTCTGAATCCTTTAAAGAAATCTCACCTTCTTCTAGTGCTTTTATTATTCCTTGCTTTTCTATAATGAGTTTTTCATATTTAAGTTTTAAATTATTAAAATTGTCTTGTGACTGTTTTAAAGCCTTTTCCATAGAATTTTGCTTACATTCCATTTGTGATATAGCATTTCTTAAGTCTTTTTCCCCTTGAAACTTCTTTGGTATTTCATCTGCTATTTGATTTAATATACCTTTCTCTCTCTCAACTGCACTTAAACTCAATTGATATTCATTATTTAACTCTTCAAGGGTTTTTTCGCATTTTAATTGTAAATCTTTTTTTTCCTTTAAAACTCTTAATAGCTTATCCTGTTTAGCTTTTTCTTTTTCTAGCCTTTGTACTTCTGTACTTAAACTTTTCTTATTTTCTTCCAAATCCAAAAGTTTTTCTTTTATAAAATTCGTTAATTTATCTTTTTCAAGTGTTAGTATATCCCCATCTATTAATAATTGAAGTTCCTTCTTTAATCTATTTATAATACTATTTTGAGATCTGCCATTTACATCTGCTTCCATAAAGTTTTCATTGCTAATTTGAAATTTTTTCAAATCTTCTTCTAAAGAATCTTTTTTTACTTTTAATTGAGCTTCTGTAGGTACTCCTTTCTCAAGAAGTGCTAATTTAGAATGATGTACTGATCCACAAACGGGACAGGGCATTCCGTTTTGTAAGTCTTTTGCCAAAAGTCCTGCTTGACCATCTCTAAAAAGTTGTTCTAAATTCTTAAAATTAAATTCTGATTTTTCTAGAGCTTTTTTATCTTCCGTGCTCCTGTTTTTATACTTTACATATTCATTTCTAATGTTTATAAGCTTTCTGTTTTCTAAATCTAAAGTATGGGTTTTATTATATATTTCAGTAATTCTTTGAAGCTGTGCATTTAAGTTTATGTATTCTTCTGAAGACTTTCTCACTAATTCTAATTCATTACTAGAATTATCTATATCTACCCTTAACTTATCCACAGTTTGTTTTTCTGAAAGTTTTTTTTGCTTTACTATCATTAATTTATCTTCTAAAATCTTTAAGTTCTCTTTTTTTTCTTCAAAATCTCTTACTTTACTTATATATCCTTTTACTATAGCGGTATCCTCTAAGAGTTTTTTTCTCTCTTCTTCTCTAGAAGTTTCAAAGTTCAAACTTTCTTCTGCTTTTTTTAAACTTTTTACATCTAAATTTATAGCTTCTTCCTTTTCTAAAAGCTCTACCCTTTTTAACTCTAACTTTTTTGTTTTTTCAATATAGTTTTCTTCTATACCTACTATTTCAGCAGCCTTCCTAGCTTTTAAAAGCCTAACTTTCTTTTCTTCTACACTACTTTCTTTATCCTCCAGAAATTTCTTTTGAACTTCTACAATACTTTTTTCTTCAAATTTTTTATTGTTTTCCTTTGCCTTCATAATTTCTTTCTGCTTTTCTTCTAAAAGGTTACTCTTTTCAGCTATAGATTTTTCAATATGTTTTTTTATTTCATTATGATTTTGAATGTATTGTTTTAGTAATTCTATAATTTCAGAAACGTTTTTATCCTTACTTTCCACTAGCTCCATTAAAATTTCATTATCATCACACTGCACAGTATTTATAATTTCGCTTTGCTTATGATCTAGTTCATTAACGCTCCTCCTAATTTTTCCAGCCATTTCATTAAGTTTTATTTCAACCAGTTTATAAGCTTCCGTACCAAAAATTTTTTGAAGTATTTTTTCCCTATCCTTACTTTCTGAAGTTAAAAGCTTTCTAAATTCTCCTTGAGGTATCATCATAATTTGTTTAAACTGATCATAGTTTATGCCCATAATTTCAGTTATCTTTTCATTTACATTACTTACTCCTGAAATTACCTTAACATCACCATTTTTTTCAAATATCTTCATTTCAGCATCTGTTTTTTGTTCTGTTACGCCTTCACCTCTGGACTTTTTCTTTTCCTGCTTTGGTATTCTTTTTATGTAATAATCTATCCCTCTAAGATGGAATTCAAGTTCTACAAAAGTTAAAGTATCAATATCTGCAAATTGACTTCTAAGACTTTCTGAGTCTCTATCTTCTCCACTGGCTTCTCCATATATGGCATAACTTATACCATCAAAAATTGTAGTTTTTCCCGCTCCTGTTGGTCCTGTTATTAAAAATATGTTTCGTCCATTTAACTTTGTAAAATCTATTTCTTCAGTTTTAGCATAAGGTCCAAAAGCTGTCATTGTCAATTTTAAAGGCCTCATTTTATTACCTCCCCTCCTTTTTCTCTACATCTTTTAATACTTTAATTAAAACTTCTTTTTTTTCTTCAGTAAATTCTCTTCCTATTATGTTTGTATAAAACTCATCAAAAAGTTCCAACATAGTTTTATTATTATAATCCTCTTGTATAGAAGTTCTTCCATTTTCTATTTTTCTATTAAATGAGTTTCTTGTGAGTTTAAGTACATTAGGATAAACTGTTCTAAGTTTACTCATAGGTTCTATAATTTCACATTCATCAGTTAAATCCACATATATATAATCATTTACATTGGTATTTTTATAAACTTCAGGATTTAATAAATCTTCCATTTTTCCTTTTATAACTCTCATATCTTTGTCAGGTATAAGACTCTTAAGCTCTATACTTACTTCTCCATTTTTATCTAAGTTTACTATAGTAACAGATTTTTTTTGCTTGAATTCGGAAAAGGAATATTTAAGCAGTGAACCAGAATATCTAACTTTATCACTTCCTACCTTTTGGGCTCCATGTAGATGTCCTAATGCAGTATAATTAAAGCCATTAAAGTTTTCGATATCTATAAATTCCGTACCACCTATAGAAAGTGGTCTTTCGGATTCACAAGTATCCCTTTCACCTGAGCCTATTACAAAACCATGAGCTACTAAAATATTTCTTTCATTTTCATTCATACTTTGTTTTATAGAACTTATTATGTTTTTCATAGCCTCATTATGGTTATGTATATTTTCATTTTCCATTACATGTCTTACTTCTGCTGGATCTGCATAAGGAACCATATAAAAGTTAACCGCTCCATATTCATCTTTTATAACTATAGGATTTATATTTTTTCTTAATCTGCCACACATATATAAACCTTTATCCTTTAAAATTTGGCTAGCAAAGCCCACTCTATCACCGCTGTCATGATTGCCTGCAATAGCAATTATGGGTGTATTTAAATCAATAAGTATTTTTGTAAAAGCTCTATCTAAAAGATCTACTGCAGTTACTGGAGGCACTGATCTATCATATAAATCTCCTGCAATAACCACAACATCTGGTTTTTCTTCTTCAATTAATTTTATAAATTCTTTTAAAATGTATTCTTGATCGTCAATCATTTGTATTTGGTGTACCATTTTGCCTATATGCCAATCGCCTGTGTGGATTATTTTCATTAAAACCACTCACCTTCCTGTGTTATATACAATTTTTTGTATATAAGACTAAAACTATTGTTTTTCGCAATTAATATTTTATCACGAAAATAATAGATTCGTCACATTTATTAAAATATTTAAAGTGACGAATCTATTATGAACTTTAATCATGCTCTAAAAATAGGAATTTGTATGGTGAAAATTGTACCTTTTTCAACTTCACTTTTTACTTCGATTTTTCCTTTATGTTTATTAACAATAATATCATAACTAATACTTAACCCTAAACCTGTTCCCTCTCCAACTTGCTTTGTTGTGAAAAACGGATCAAATATTTTAATTAAATTTTCATCTGAAATACCAACACCACTATCTTCTATTTCAAATGATACATAATCGCCATTTAGGTAGGTACTTATACGCATAATACCCCTTTTATTTGTATCTTTAATTGCATGAATAGCATTAATAATAAGATTTAATAAAACTTGATTAATTTCACCACCTAATGCTTGAATAATCGGTAAATTTGAAAGTTCTAATTTAACATCAGCGTTATATTTAATAGTATTATTAGTAATTAAAAGAGTACTTTCAATTCCTTTATTTAAATCATAATCAGTGAAATCTTCTTTAAAATCAATCCTAGAAAAATCTTTAAGTCCCTGCACTATTTTTACAATACGGTTTAGTCCGTCTACTGATTCTACTATAAGTTCTTTTATATCTTCATTGATGTAATCCATTTGATTTTCTTTCTCAAAAGAATTAAATTTATCAATATGAACAGCATACTCTTTTGGTAGTTCTTTAATAGGTATCTGCATCATTTCCTTATAAATTGATATAAAATTTAGGTATTTATCAATATATTCATCTAATGTATTTATATTGCTAATTATAAAACCTAAAGGATTATTTATTTCGTGAGCAATGCCGGCTGCAAGCTGACCTATACTAGCCATTTTTTCTCTTTGAATCAATTCCACTTGAGTTTTCCTAAGCTGTTCAATTATTTCAGATAGTTCTTTAGAACTTAATTCTAAGGAGCGCTCAATCATTAATCTATCATCATCATTTTGTTTGTAGGCTTCATTAATTGCATATATCAGAGATTTTAAATTTTCAGGTACTTCACTTACACCTAAATTTTTTTTTAGCTGCCTTTTTAGTAGTTTATGAAGCTCTTCCATAGATCATACCTCCGTAATTGTAGTAATTGTCATAGTTTGATTGTGAAGTTCACAGCTAGAACTCAATTTTGATGGATTTTCATCGCCCTTCTGTGATATTTCGGTATAGGGTGAAATCTCACCATATGAATAAAATCCTGTTAAAAAGCAATCATCACCTAAAACATCTCTTACTGCTTCTACCTCTTCTTCTATCCTCTGTTTAAGAACGAGTTTTCTACCAATACAACTAATTAGAATTGCCAACTTTGGAGATGGTTTCGATGAATCTATACTTAATTCTGCTGCTTCATAAGCACCATTTACGAGTCTATCAAAATTAGCTTTCATTAATTTTGCATAATGACCTTCTGGAACATCTCCTGCAAAAAACATACCATGATCGTACTCATTAATTTTTAACATAGCACGTACTATGCCTTTGCTACTGTTTTTAGACCTAATACTCAGTGGAAATAACAATCCAGTAGCCGGAAGTCCATCAGCATACTTGCCAAGATAAAGCTTGTACAAATCCAATGCAGATTTTCCATCAACCTCATAAAGAATATTATTTTTAGATTTAGTAATAATTCTTTCTGGACCAAATGGATCCCAACCTCCCACTGAACCATATTTTACCTTGATATGATCCCCATAAAGCCCTATTGCAGAAACAATATTTTCTGCAGCGTATCCATTAGATATAACCAAAGTTTTCTCAAATAATATGCCATCTCCTGCAATGCCACCTGTTATAGCTATATTTTTCGAAAAATTTTCCTTCATACTCCTAACTAATTCACTAGCGTTTATATTCAATCCTTCTGAAAGTAAAAAGATGTGGGCAAGATTTTCTTTATTTAAATTTTCTGAAAGAGTAAGTCCTGCTTGATAACTTTCTTCTGCATTATTCACTATTACAGAAGCACTTTGGATAGTAGTGGATTCAAAGTGAATAGCTGTTGATGTAAGAGCATCATCCAAAACTTGTGTTTCTAATATTTCACCAGCTGTAGTACATCCAATGAGATAAGCAGAAGGATATTTTCTTCGTATGCTATCAATAATTTCATTTTGGGAAACTAATTTCCTACACCCCAAAATTATTACCAAATTTGCGTCCTTAAATTCATCACTGGAGTTAAATATTTCAAATTCACAGGAATTTTTCCATAGCAACTGTTCTATTTTCATTTAAATCACCTCTGTTTAATAGAAGTTTAGTATATTAGTTTCATATTCTACAAAAGACACCTTGCTTTTAGCAATATAAAATTAAAACAAGTGCAATTATTCACTCGCTTTCCATTTAGCTGCAAACTCTTCTAATAAATTATCACATGACTCCTGTGTTATACCAAGATAATCAAAGGTATCTTGCTGTAAATCTATATGCCTAGAATCATTTAACAACTTGCAAGAATAATTATTAGCAATATGAACTGCACATACTAACTCCTTATTCACCACTTTGTCATCTAAAGGTTTATGATGATATAAAGAAGTTTCTACTACAGCATGAGGAACTTCCCAATAGTCTAATAAATAGCCCCCTATTTCAGCATGAGTTGTATTTAATATTTGTTTTTCCGCATCTACAGGTGAAATATCATCATTGTTTTTTATTAACGAGAGTATCTTAATATACTCATCTTTAAAATATTGTATTTCAATAATTTTTCCTATATCATGTAAAAGACCTGCCATAGAAAACTGCTCAGAAATTTTTTTATTAAGTAATTTACTATATATTAAATGGAGTATATTATTGGTGGTACTGGCATGTTTCCATAATAAATCAAGACTAAATAAATTATTGTGTTCATTAATATTAAACAAACTATTTACTAGCACTATAATTTTCACATTATTTATTCCTAAATAAGATATAGCTTGTTTTACAGAACCTACCTTTATTGAGTAAAAGGATGAGTTTACAACCTGTAGTATTTTTGCAGAAATAGACTGATCTACTTCAATAACTTTTGCAATATCTTCAATAACTGCATCTTCATCTATAAGCTTACATATCTGATTATAAGTATGAGGTAGAGTTGGAAGGGCATTTATTCTATTTACAATATTTAATATACTTGAATCATTACGGTTATCTTCAAAATACAACATTTGGTCAATTATCTTAATTAACTTATCATTTTCCCAAGGTTTAACCATATATATTCTTGCAAGATTATTTTGAACTGCTTTAAAGGTTTGCATTTCGTTGGTATAGCCACTTAAAATTAGCCTTAATGTATCTGGATAAAGATTTTTAGTTGCTTCTAAAAGCTCATATCCATCCATCCCTGGCATCCTCATATCTGTAATAAGAAGATTGATTTTATTGTTTTTTAGTATTTCTAATGCATCGAATCCATTATCTGCGAAATAAGTATTATACTCACTTAACATAAATAATCTTCTAAGTGAACTGAGTATTTGCCTTTCATCATCAACAAATAATATGTTTTTTTTCAACATTTAATAAACCTCCAACCATACTTAATATTATAATATAATTTTTATAATGATAGTAGGTAAGTTTTCCTTTTGAATTCTTTATTTCTAGTATACACCACTTACAATAATTATAGCCACAAGATAATTTGAAAATATCTTGTGGCTATAATCTTTCTTCTTAATTTGTCTTCTCTAATACATAATAATAAGGTTTCATACCTCCATCTGTATAATCTCCACTCTTCCATTCAAAGAACATATAAGTTGAACCATTTATTTCTTTAATCATATATTTACTTGCCGTTTTATTATTTTTATCAATAACAATACTTTTTGTCCATGTTAGTTTTGCACTATTAACTTTTCCTTCATTAGAAACAGTTAAATTTAAATTTCCATCTTTAGCAAAGTTTAAGGTGCTTAAAAATAAATCTGATTGCCAGGATTGATTGCCAGGTTTAAAATCACTAGTATTTTTCACAAAATCAACACTTTTCCAATTTCCAATAACCTGCCAGTCGTTTACAAAAGAATAGTCAATTTTATCAACTTTTCCATTTCCAACTTCTTTACCATTCGTATTAGTTGTTAGTGAAGGTACCGAACTTACTTTTTTCATTACATAGTAATATGGCTTCATCCCTCTCATTGTATAATCTCCACTCTTCCATTCAAAGAACATATAAGTTGAACCGTTTATTTCTTTAATTACATACTTGCTGGCAGTTCTATCAGTTTTGTGTAAAATAAGATCTTTTGTCCATGTAAACCCACTTTTAGATACTTTCCCATCCTGTAAAAAATTTAACTCTTTAACAGATAAATCGTTATTTAAATTTTTATTATTAACTTGAAAATCATTAATGTCCTTTACAAAGTCTACGCTTTGCCATCTGCCAATTAGCTGCGCATCATTAACAAAAGGATAATCAACTTTATCTTGATGTTTAGATAAACTAGATACTATTTGATTTTTTATTGATGATGCTTTTGCATTTCCATCTGTTAGTACAGAACAGCCTACCACTAATAGTGATGCCATAGCCACTGCAGAAACTTTATGAGATTTTTTATTAAACATTTTTATCATAATAATTCTCCTTTTTATTTTGGATTTACTACTAACTATTGATGCCATTCCTGGAAGCTTATTATAAATTGAAATTTTTTCAGCAAGATTAAGAATTGTTAATCCATATTCCTTTGCTTCATCATCCTTCATATAAGATAATGCAAGAGAATCACAGGATATTTCCATGTCTTCACACATTTTGCTAAGACCATAATGAATAGCTGGGTTAAACCAGTGTAAAGTTTTTAATATTAGTATTATCCAATTTACAAGTGTATCTCTTTGCTTTAAATGAGACAATTCATGAATAAATATATAGTTAAGCTTACTCATAGAAACTATTTCATGAATGTTTTTGGGAAGTAGTATTATAGGGTGTATAATACCTATAAGTGATGGACTTTTAATTTTTTCTGTTTCGATTATTTTAATATACCTGGTTATTTTCATTTGAGATCTACAGTTTTCCAATATGTTTAGTACTTCAGTATCACAAAAGGCAGATCTTTTTTTAATTTTGTTTTGAAAGTATACATATATTGATAATTTATATATACTTATTACCAAGACCCCAATTATCCATATTAAAGAAAGAAAAAAGCTTATATCTGGATTTAAAGGTGTATTTTTAGTTACATAACTAAAGTTTAATATCTGATTTGAAATGCTTTCAGTATAATATCCAGCATATGCTGAATTAATTCTTGGTTCAGTACTTATTTGTTTTTCATTTTTAGTGCTTTTTTCTACAACGATTATTGGAGGCATTTGATTTGCTGAAGGTATATAATTAAATATACTAATTGAGCTTGTTGGAAGTTGTGGCAGTATTAAGCGTAATATTACAGCAAACCAAATTATATATTGAAATTTTGCTCCAAATCTGTTTTTAAGCAATTTCTGCATTATAAGAACTAAAACTATCAATATGCTTGCAGCGACAGATAACTGAACTATCCAATTAAACAAAATGTAGTTATAGAAAAATAACCTCACCATTGGTATTACTCCCTCTCATCTAAAATACGCTTTAATTCTTCAATATCATCCTTTGATAAGTCGTTTTCTTTTATAAAACTTACAAGCATTTTCTTTATTGCTCCATCATATACTCGACTTAGAAAAGACTGATTGGCTTCTTTTATACATTCAGCTTCTTCTACTAGTGGATAATAAATATATTTTCTACCATCTTCCTTATACCCTAGTACATTTTTTCCAACTAGTCTATTAATTAAGGTTTTTACTGTTTTAGGTTTCCACTCTGTGTTTTTCTCAATAGCATCAGTTATTTCTCTTGAAGTACATAACGGGTTTGCCCATACTATTTTCATAATTTCCCATTCCGCTTCTGATATTTTAGGGCCCTTTTTCATAAAATTCACCTCCATTGGATTACAAGTGTTAACATATTTAAGTATACAACTGTAATCCTCAATTGTCAATAAAATGCTCTTAAGTAATATATAAGAATATATTACTTAAGAGCATTTCCTGTTTTTTATTCATTACTACTTTTCTTTACTAACACAAACATTATTATTAAATTCTTCAAAGGAACTAGATAAAAAGGTAAAATTACCCTCTATCCATTCCTCTAAAGACTTTTCTTCTAATTGGGATTTTGTAATATCTTCAATACATAGAGCTTCTTCATGTTCCATGTACAATATGGATGGTTCATTTGTGCTTTGTATATAATCAAATAATAGTACATCTCCATTTAAATTTGATGCAAAGGGAATAATTCTTTGTGTATCTACAATTCTGTCACTAAGTACTTTGCTAAAATTTATAAATTCTTCTTTTATAAATCTCTGAAAGTTGAAATTAATTATTCCATAACTAGGAACTTCTACTTCATAATTTATAGTTTCAGGGTAGCTTTGTCCAGCTTTAATTACTAATTCTTTATATTTATTTGGAAATTTTATTCCGAAATATCCTTCGATTTTTTCTATACCTTCATTATTACATGTTACCTCTTTTTTATTCATAGCTTACTCCTTTTACATAATATATTTATTGCCTATCTAGTTAACTAAAATGTACCTTTTTTTCATTTATTACTTCTGATATTCCTAAAAGTAACTTCATTTAATCAGTGCAATCACATCAAGATCATTGTTTACATGGTTTACATTATTCTTTTAAAAGTTATTTATGTAGCCAAGAAGCCATATATGTGTGCTATTAAATGAATTTTAATATGATTTTTACTCACACTTTTATTATCTCTAATTTTTTAAGGCATATTTACCACTTATTCTTATATTTCGACTGTTTTAGCAAATACTGTATGGCTAAACTTCATTTTCAAAAATGTTTTTATCCTTTTGTTGCCAAAAATTGATAGTGATATGAAAATAATCCTATTAAGGCAGACAGATTTTTGTTTTTTAATCTGTCTCTCTTAATAGGATTATTTCAATTATAAATAAAGAGATGTTTTTATAAATTATCCATTTTTTATTGTTCATTGCTGAATGTTCAAACAAGAAATTTAATTTATTTCATATCCATCCTTAGTTTTTTTCTGATATAAACCTATCCAGTTAGGTATTTTTCCCTTGCTTTTTAATAATTCTATAGCCAAATCCCCTACTACTGCTAAATCTTCTGCATTAAAATAATACTCTATATTTTTATCAAAGAGTATATTTGCTGAGGCTTCTAGCTCCTCATCCCCCTGCCATACTATAAACGTTATATATACATTATTTATAAATTCAAATCTACAAGCAGCATCTCCCTTTTTTATTGAGTTGCCTCCTATAGATAAAGCACCTTCTTCTAACCCCTTTAAATTATTAGAAAAAATCTTGGCTAACTTTAATATGGTTCTATTGTAGAAATTTCTATAGTAAACTAGTCCTCCTGGAATCTCTTTGTATGTTATATCTTTATTGAAAACAGGTACATTCTTTGAATTTACAAGGTACCTTAAAACTAAAGTTTTTATAGTGTAAGCTTTTATCTCTTCCTTAGTTTTTAAATCATACACACTTCCTTCAGGATGTTTTACAGTATATTCCCTCCCCATAATTCTTATTTTAAAATAATGCTCATTTTCATCATAATAAATTCCTGATTGCTGGGATATTTGAATTGGATCTTCCTTGATAAATATATTTTGTATATATTCATAAGGAACTCTGCCTTGTCTATCATCTTTTAATTCAATATTATTCATAGATTACCTTTAGAGAACATATTTATAATGTCTGTTCAAATTCTCTAAAGATTCACCTCCTTTTTATAGTAATAATACTGACACATTTATCTGTTTATGCTAAAGCTACCTACATCTTATATAAGGTAGCTTTAGCAACCTCTTCGTGCTAGATAAGTTCTTCTAAGAATCACTTTATTTACCAAGTTTATCATCTTTTCTATAGGTTTTCAATATACATTTATTTAAACTTAATGCAGCAAAAAAACAAACATAAATTGCAAATTCTAGTTCAATTTAAGTTTCAGTTTATACTATTGTAGCACTGAAATTTATCGTTGAGTTTGTCATATTTTACAAAAGAAAATACATTAAAAGAGAAATAGGCAAGAAAAAATAAATTTTACTTGCTAATAAGTATAAAATGATCTATAATTAGTTTAGTTTAAAAAAACCAGTGTTGATAAAAGCTACGATTTATAAATTTCTTAAGAGAGCCGATGGTTGGTGAAAATCGGTGAAAGGTTAAATCTTTCCACTTTTGGAGCTGTCGGTGATAAATCGAAAGGTTAGTACCCTTTATAATACTATCGAGTGGCTAGTTTTATTATATACTAGCAATTTGGGTGGCAACGCGGATTTCTTCCGTCCCTTATATTTATATGAGGGATGGGAGTTTTTATTTTATTTAAAAGACAAAATATTATTTACATTTAATTTAGGAGGGAAAATTATGTTAGATTTAAAATTTGTAAGAGAAAATCCAGAAATTGTTAAACAAAACATCAAAAATAAGTTTCAGGACAATAAGTTAGGTTTAGTAGATGAGGTAATCGCTTTAGATAGTGAACTCAGAAATATAAAACAGGAAGCAGATACTTTAAGAGCTGGTAGAAACAAGATTTCGAAGGAAATCGGTGGATTAATGGCTCAGGGTAAAAAAGCTGAAGCAGAAGAAATGAAGAAAAAGGTTACTACAGATTCTGAACATTTAGCTGAATTAGAAACAAAAGAAGGCGAACTAGAAAAGAAAATCAAAACTATTATGATGACTATTCCAAATATAATTGATTCAAGTGTTCCAATTGGTAAGGATGATAGTGAAAATGTTGAAGTTGAACGTTTTGGTGAACCAGTTGTGCCTGACTTTGAAGTTCCATATCACACTGAAATTATGGAAAAATTTAATGGTATTGATTTAGACAGTGCTAGAAAAGTTGCTGGTAATGGTTTTTACTACTTAATGGGCGATATTGCAAGACTTCATTCTGCAGTAATTTCTTATGCAAGAGACTTTATGATTAACCGCGGTTTTACATATTGTATTCCACCTTTTATGATTCGTAGTGAAGTTGTAACTGGCGTTATGAGTTTTGCAGAAATGGATGCTATGATGTACAAAATTGAAGGAGAAGATTTATACTTAATTGGAACTAGTGAACATTCTATGATTGGTAAATTTATTGATACTATATTACCTGAAACTTCTTTACCACAAACAATGACTAGTTATTCTCCTTGTTTTAGAAAAGAAAAAGGAGCTCATGGTATTGAAGAAAGAGGAGTATATAGAATTCATCAATTTGAAAAACAGGAAATGATTGTTGTATGTAAGCCTGAAGATAGTGTTACATGGTATGATAAATTATGGCAAAACACAGTAGATTTATTCCGTTCTTTAGATATACCAGTAAGAACTTTAGAGTGCTGTTCTGGTGACCTAGCTGATTTAAAAGTAAAATCAGTAGATGTAGAAGCTTGGTCTCCTAGACAGAAAAAATACTTTGAAGTAGGAAGTTGCTCTAACTTAGGCGATGCACAAGCACGTCGTCTAAAGATTCGTGTAGATGGTGAAGATGGTAAATACTTTGCACATACACTAAATAACACAGTTGTAGCACCTCCAAGAATGTTAATTGCATTTTTAGAAAATAACTTAAATGCAGATGGTTCTGTTAACATTCCAGTTGCATTACAACCATATATGGGCGGTATGACTGTCATTAAATAATTAATATACCAAAGAAATTTTTAAAAAACGGCTGCGTATTCAATTTAAAGTTTGATACGCAGCCGTTTTTTCTCTCATGATAGTTTTCCCTACCGATTTCTTTTTAAATTTTTATTTCCAATGGGGCTGTCGCACTAAGAAATTTATATAGAATATATTGATTTGCAAATTTAAAATTAGCACAATATATTGTAGCGTTTATTCTTAATGCCACAGCCCCTTTTGCTTTGTTTGATTCTGCTAGGACTCGGATGAATATTTTCTTAATTTAATACAAAAGAATAAGGAAAGTGAAATGGGAGTGAAATAAATGTTTGTTAATGTAAAAAACTTAGAAAAGAGTTATTCAAATGGAGATATAATAACCCATGTACTAAATTCTATAGATATGAATCTTGATAAGGGAGAAATTGGCGTAATTCTTGGACCTTCAGGATCTGGTAAGTCTACCCTGCTTAATATTATAGGAGGTATAGATTACTGTAATTCAGGTTCAGTTATTGTAGATAACATAGTGGTTTCTAAGCTTTCTGATGATAATCTTACAGAATATAGAAGAGAAAAGATAGGTTTCATATTTCAATTTTATAATCTTATACCTAACCTCACTGTTAGCGAGAATGTTGAAGTGGTTTCAAATATATCAAAGTCTCCTTTTGAAATTAGTGAAATATTATCTGCAGTTGCAATGCTTGATAAAAAATATAGATTTCCTAAAGAACTAAGTGGTGGTGAACAGCAGCGAATTTCCATTGCTAGAGCTGTAGTTAAAAACCCTAAACTTTTATTATGCGATGAACCAACAGGAGCTTTGGATTTTTCGACTTCCAGGGATATACTAAAGCTTTTGCAGCAAATTAACAAGGATTTTGGAACAACTATACTTATGATAACACACAATACAGCTATAAGTGATATGGCTAATAGAGTTTACAAAGTTAGAAATGGAAAAATTGTAGAAACCTTAATAAATAAAACTACTAAAGCTGCGGAAAGGATTGAATGGTAATGATTATTAATAAAAAGATAAAGAGAACTATGATGGAAAGTAAATCTCAATACCTTGGTTCGTTATTACTTATTATTATAAGCTGCCTTCTTTATACTATGTTTAATCTGCTTTCTAATAATATGACAAGACTAACTTCTAACTTTGAAAAAAAGTATGTACAGGAAGATGCTAGTTTTATAACTGATAAGAAACTAAGTAATATTTCTGACATTGAACTAAAATTTAATATAAAATTAGAAGAAGTAGACTCTCTAGATTATTCCGTTTCAAGTGATAAGGTCTTAAGAATATTTAGTGAAAATACAAAGGTAAACATTCCTGCAATTATTAGTGGTAAAGCTTTAGGTAGTAATGATATTATTATTGACCCATCCTATGCAAAAGCAAATGGTATAAGAATAGGTGATAAAATAAAAATATATGATAAAGCTTACTCTGTATCAGGACTTATGTCTCTACCAAACTATATATATCCCCTAAAATCAGAAACCGATTTATTAAATAATCCAAATAGTTTTGGGATAGGAGTACTTAAGAAAAGTGATTTCAATGCCATAAACAAAGGCAACATATTTTATTCTGTAAAATTTACTGGAAATAATAGTGCTATAGATAGTAGAATATTACAATTCAAAAATTATCTAAAAAACAAAAATATAATTGTCCTTAACTGGATGAATTCAGATGAAAATCCAAGAATAACTTTTGTAACTGGAAAACTTAAAGGTATAAATCAGATAAGTTCTTCTATGCCTATATCTATACTTCTTCTAACGTGCATATTGACAGGAATTATTATGTGGAGATTGCTAAAAAAAGAATCTGCAATTATTGGCACTCTTTATGCACTAGGTTATACTAAAAGAAATATTAAAAACCATTATCTTAGATATCCCCTATTTATTGCTTTAGTTGGAGGAACAACAGGAACATTGCTTGGTGTTATTATCCTAAAACCTATGATAAAGCTTATGGTATCATACTTTAATATGCCTATAGATTCTGTTAAGTTAAGCGTTAATTACTTAATACTTAGCGTATTAATCCCGGTAATTTTTTTAAGCATTAGCGGATATTTTGTAGTTACCAAAGTACTTAAATACTCTCCCTTGGAGCTAATAAGAGGTGGAAATGAAAATGTTAAGGTTAACTTTCTTGAAAGGAATCTAAAACTTGATAAATTTAAATTTTCTACTAAGTTTAAAGTAAGGGATCAAATTAGAAGCATTCCTAGAAGTACATTTCTTTTACTTGGAGTTACAATTGCAACTATGCTGCTTCTTTTGGGTTTTGCAGCAAAAAGTTCTATGGAATACTTGATGAAAGATTCCTTTGAGCAAGCATTTAAATATAAATATCAATATGTATTTAACTCTATACAGCAAGGTAACCCTGTAAAAGGTGAAATTTTTTCTGAATCCCTTTTTATGTTGAAATCATCTGATAAAACAAGCTTTGCAATATATGGTATTATCCCTGATTCAAACTATATTACGCTTAAAGATAAATTGGGCAGCAAACTAAGTACTTATAAGATTATTATAACCAGACCGCTGGCAGATAAGCTTAAAGTAAAGCCAAAAGATAGAATTATAGTTGTTAATAAACTTGATTCTAGGGAATACACTATAACAATTGACAGCATTGCTGAAACCTATGTAGGTAACTATATTTATATGCCGCTGACTAAATTTAATAGTATGCTTAATTATCCAGATAATAGCTATATGGGTCTATGGAGCAAAGATAAGCTAAATATTCCTGAAAACAAACTGTTAGCTTCAGTAACATTGGATGATATGAAAAATGCATTTGATGCAGTGACAAAACCTCTTCAAACTTATGTAGCCTCCATAGCATTTATGTCATTCATAATTGGTCTTATAGTTATATATGTTGTTACATCCATGATTATAGAAGAGAATAAGGAAAATATATCGTTAATGAAAATCTTCGGATATAGGAATAAAGAAATATATTCAATGATATTGAACAGTTCTTCCCTTATAGTTGTGTTTGGCTATATTTTAGGAGTACCCCTTCTTCTAGCGTCACTAGACACCATGTTTAAATCAGTTATTAAAAATATGAGCATTTCATTTCCTGTTAAAATAAGTTATAGCTATCTTCTTTTAGGTTTTGTTATTATCTATTTGACTTATGAATTATCTAAAACTTTAAGCAAGAAAAAAATTAATAAAATTTCCATGAGTGAAGTTTTAAAATCAAGGCTAGAATAATTATTAAGTTCTTGAGTTAGGGTGAAGTTTCATACTAATGAACGCTTCTCTCCATCTGCACTTTAGAAGAACTTATCCAGGCGTGTATCAGTGCTTATCCCCAACTTTGAAAAAGATTGAGTGTTAGTAATGATAGCTCTAGCAGAAAAATACAAAATCAATAAAATCCATGAATTAGATTTAAAACAATTCATGGATTTTAAGTTTAGTTAAAAATTTTATTTTTTTATTCCTGTATAAATAAGGATTGCATCTTTTAAGAATTCAGTCATTCCGGATTGCCTTTTATCATAATAAGCTTTGAATCTTTCATCATTAACATACATTTGAGCAATTCCAGCATGAGCATCCTTGCTATAGCTGCCCCAATAAAAACTTATCCATTGACGGTGCAAGTCTGCAGCCCTCTGCGCTAATTCACTTGCAGCATTACCAGTTTCAAATGCTGCATCAAGTGCTTCGAACATATCATTTTCAACTTTGGTAATTTTATCGTATTCTTCCTGTGTCATATTTTTAATCTTATTATTTGATATATTAACAGATTCATTACCATACTTTTCTCGAATTTCTTTTCCGTATTTCTTCTCGTTATCATTTATTAGCCTCTGTTTAAATCCTTCAAATTTTTCTCTATCACTCATTGTGGTTCTCCCTTCTACTGCTTCAATTGTTTTATATACATTTGCAATTAATAAATCTAATTGCTCTCTTTTTTCAAGAAGCTTGTGATGATGTTCTTTCAGTGCTTTACTCCTTTCAAAGGAGGATGAAGTTAGAATGCCTTTGATACTTTCTAAGTCTATACCTAATTCTCTGTAAAAAAGTATGAGCTGTAACTTATCAACCTCATTTTCACCATAAATACGATATCCTGATGAATTAATTCTTGCCGGCTTAAGGAGTTCGATTTCATCATAATATCTAAGCGTTCGTGTACTAACTCCTGCTATACTTGCTAACTTATGCACTGTATATTCCATTTTTCCACCTCCTGATAGTATAACTATAAACCTTCACGTGGCGTTAATGTCAATATAAATATAAAAAAATTCAGCAAATTTTATGTAGTTCAGGCTATTTGTAAAATTTAGCAGACATGACTTGAAATATACTTTATACAGACCATATTTTATTAATTATTTCAACAGCGTTTTACTATAAAAAACATGCCATGCAAATAACTGCTTTTATTAAGAGTAGTTACAAATTAACATTTATAATTATAAAATTACAATCGCTTTATAATAAATACTTCTAATTGGAATTTATTATAATCATTGCAATTTGTGTTGGCTTTTGAATAATGCATATATATATAATGTTTCAAAAATTCCAATACATATAATGATTATTGGTTAGCATAATTTGTTTTGAAATTGATCAAGATTAAATATGATTTACAATAATTACAAGCACGTAACATAACTTGTATTACGCACACTGGTTTTACAGTACGCTTAATAAGCACTTTAATTAGTAATTGTTATAATTTCTTGAATGTTTTGAATCGTTTGATTGTATCACGGTATATATAACTATATAAATAATAATATATATGCATTATATGGTATTAATAGCATTTTATTAATTACACATACATATCGTATAATATCATTCTTTGTTTAAATGTAAATATCATTAAGAAATAAGTATCATCCTGTATTTATTCTTTTATTATATTTTTTCTTATCTAAGAATTTTATTTAGTTAATAATTCACGTGTTTAATTTGGCGTACCTTTATTATCAAACATAAAAAATAGTTAGTAATAATATACTAACTATAAAATGCTTATTAAATCACTTGGATTATTTTCTAATGTCATTACACTGTGAATATATCGTTCTGTTGTCTGGAATTGTGAATGACCTGCAAACTCCTGAGTTAATTTTGGATCTCTAGTCTTTTTATATACTATTGTTATACTAGAGTGCCTTAATCCATGTACTACAATAACTGGAACTCCTGCATTATTACAAGCCTTTGTTAACATATTGTTTATAGCATTCTTTGAAAGTTTATCAGCATTTAATCCTGAAGTTGAAGCTCCTATAAATAAATATTCTTCTTCATTGTCTTGCACATTTCTCCTAGTTCTTTCTAAGTAATTATCTATCATTGCTTTAATTCCATTTTGTACTTTAATAGTTCTGTCTTTTGATCCTTTGCCATGTATGAGCATTGTATTATATCCATTTATGTTCATCATATCTTTAATCTTAATACTTATTAACTCTGACTTTCTTAATCCACATGTAAGAATTAAACTTATAATTATTTTATTTCTTAAACCTAACAATGTTTCGGTTTCTATGCTACTTACCAGTTTTTTAGCTTCATCTTCGTTTAAAAAGCTTGTAGGTTTATTATTAATCTCTGGTTTTTCTTCTTTCATTGCAGCAAAAGGATTGCTTATTATTATTCTTTTACCAGAACGATTGTCCACATACTTCAATAACCACTTGTATAGGCTTGATAAGCTTGATATTTTACGGTTTATTGTAGCACCTGACTTGCCATCTTTTTTCATTTGCATAATCCAATCCTCTACTGATAAAATACTAGTGTCTAAAATCATATCCATTGTTATATCCTCTATTGATTCCACACTGTAATATTGTTTGATGTCACGATGATAAGCATTTTTCGTTTCTAAACTCTTAGCTCCTTTTAATTCTAAAAAGAAAGTTATAAAATGTTTATCCTTTGGGACTACTATTCTGCTTACCGTTGCATTCTCATTATTATTTATAATTAAATTATTATTCATTATTTACACCTGGTCCTTTATACAAAAATTTATTGTTCTTGTTTCTCTTTCCTATAATCTTATTATATTGCTGAACATAATAACAATCAATGCAGTGGGTGTAATTTTTAAGATTTAAATGTATTTTATGAACATATAATATTATTTTTAACAATACATGAATTTTATAGGAATTTATGTTAAAATATACTGTAATAATATTTTTTATTTTCTGTTAATTTTCAAACATTTATCACAAATAATGTTATGGAGGTGTATATTTATGAATTTTAACAAAATCAAATTGTCAAATAAGTTACTAATAGGATTTTCTTTGATGATTATCCTAGTAATAGGACTATCTATGTTATCAATATTTAATTTAAACAAGATTAATAAAATAGCTACCCAAACCATTGATGTGGAAAATAGAAAAACTACAATTTTATATAATATGCGAGGATCTATTAATAAAATGGCTATAAGTTTGAGAAATATTGCCATAAGTAATAACAAAAACTATATGGAAGAGCAGAAAAAAATTGTTGATGAAAATAAACAAATCTATTTAGATAATGAAAAAGAACTCCAACCATTACTTTATACTGACGAAGGTAAAAGATTATTTAAACAATTACAAAATAACAAACAAACTGCATTTTCTGCATTTGATATTGCTGTAGAACATGGAATGAAGGTGGGCTTGTCTTCTGAGGAGCTCCAATACATTTTAACTGGATTAGATAAACCCCAAAATGATTTACTTTCAGACATACAAGAACTGATTAATTTGCAAAATAAATTATTACAAGCAAATGGCCAGCTTTCTCAAAAAACAACTAGAAATTCTTCAAAACAAATATCTATTCTTTTTATTATTAGCATGATTATAGGCATTTTATTTTCTTACCTAATAAGAAAAAGTATTATTGATCAAATTAAAGAAGTTCTAATTGGTGCTTCTAAACTAGCTGAAGGCAATCTGAATTTTAAAATGAATGTAACTTCAAATGATGAAATAGGTAATACAATTACTGCATTGAATAATGCTATTGAAAAACTTAATAAAAATATGAATTTAATAAAAGACGAAAGTGATGAAATACTTAAAAGTAGCAAAATAGCAGATAAAATGTTTTCGGAGGTAAGTTTGCAAGTAGAACAAATTTCAGCTGCCACAGAACAGATTTCAGCAAGCATGGAAGAAACTTCAGCTGCAGCAGAAGAAGTAACCTCTATGGCCATAACTGTTAAGGAAGAAGTGAATTTTACTACTAAAAAAGCTCAAGAAGGTTTAGCTGTTGCAGCTAACATACACGAAAAAGCAACTACAATAAATGAAGAGTCTATAATATCAAGGGAGACTACAAATAAAATATATATGGAAACTAAATTAGGATTAGAAAAAGCATTAAAAGCTATAAGTGTGGTAAATCAAATATCAGAAATGGCAATAAGCATAGATCAAATATCAAAACAAACTAATCTTTTGGCTTTGAATGCTGCAATAGAAGCAGCCAGAGTTGGAGAACATGGTAAAGGTTTTGCAGTAGTTGCCAGTGAAGTTAAAAAGCTTGCAGAACAATCTTCTAGTACAGTATCAGAAATTCGAAGCAAAGTCAATGTTGTTTTAAATTCAGTTGATAAATTAACATCTTCATCACAAACTATGCTTGATTTTGTAGAAAATGATGTACTTAAAGATTATGATAAGTTAATTTCAGTAAGTAATGAATATAGAAATGATGGTGATGTAATAAAAATCATGTTAGAAAAATTTGCAGAAACCTCGCAAAATGTTTCTGAATCTATTGAGCAAATAACAAAAGCTATAGAAGATGTAGCAATATCGTCTAATGAGGTTGCAAAGTCTTCCACTCAAATTGCTTCAAATATAAGTGATGTTAATGATAGAAATGAATCTATTAGTACAGAATCCAACAATAACGCAAAAAGTGCCATGAAATTAAAAGAACTTATTCAAGAATTTAAATTGGAGGATAATAAATAATTATTATTTAAATAAAACGCCAAGACATGTCAACGCTTCAAATGAGGTGAAGGCATGTCTTTTAAAGTTATCTGGAAAGTGACTTAATGTATTTTGGTAAAGATACCTTATTTGTATTCCTCTAATGTTTTCAATAATGTTTCAGTATCAAAAGGTTTCTTAATGTAACCTTTTGAACCTAATGATATACATTCATCTTTCACTTCTTCGTGTCCTACTGCTGACATAATAATTACAACTGCTTCAGGATTAATCTTCATTATATCAGTTAACACATGAATTCCATCCATTTTAAACTCAGACATGTTCAAATCTAAAAGCACAATATCTGGTTTTTCAATTTTAAACATCTCTATTGCTTCATCTTGATTTGATGCTCCAAATATGCTATAAGAACCTTCTTTCTCAATAACCTTTTTTACAAACATTCTCATATATGATGAATTATCAACTATTAATACCTTTTTCATATTAAAAACTCCTTTGTGTCTTTGATTAAAAAATTTTCTAGTGAAGTAAATTTTTTATTTGGGCAAAAAATTTAATACATTCATTTTTTTCCCGTTTCAAAGCTGCTGCCTCTAATTTTATTGCTAACTCATGAATAGAAATTATTCTTAGGGTTCCTGAAGAACCTTTTAACTCATGAATCAAACCTGCTAATTTTTCAAAATCATTACTATCAATAGAACTTTTAATACCTTCCAATAAATCAGGCAGACATTTTATGTAATCTTCAAGTATTTCCTTTGCATCATCTTTTTCAAGACCTGTGGTTTCAATAAAATAGTCAATATTATTATCTATTATTTTATTATAGTCATCCACAAACTCTCTCGCTTTAGTATTGGCTTCTATCATGTTAAACATATTATTAAAATTAATAGGTTTGCTAATGTATTCGTCCATTCCAGCTTCAATACACTTTTCGGAATCACCCTCCATGGCATTGGCGGTCATGGCAATAATTGTAGTATGCTTTTTATCTCCTTCTAAGAGCCTTATTTTAGATGTACATTCATACCCATCCATTATGGGCATCTGGCAATCCATAAAAACAACATCATAATCTTTTTCTAACACCGCTTTTAATGCTTCACTGCCATCTACAGCCACATCACAAGTCATAGCTCGGGATTTAAGTACATTTATAACAATTTTACGATTCATTGCATTATCTTCAACTAATAAAATTCTTGGTTTTAATGAATTCTTAACTTCTTTAACTATATGTTTCGTTATAACTTGTTCTTCTTCTTCTTTTTTAAGACCTAATACTATAGCAATACAACCAAGTAAATCATCTCTTCTTACAGGCTTACCCAAATAGGATGAAAAGCCATGCTCTTTTGCAACTTTAGCATCTCCCTTTTGAGTTAGGTCAGTTAAAAGTATTAGTTTAGTATCCTTTGCAAAAGCTATTGTTTTTAATGTAGTTGCAAGTTCGTAAGCATTCATGTCCGGCATTTTATAGTCTATAATAGCAATGCTTATTTTATTTTCTGTATTTGCATTTGAAATAATTGTGGTAATGGCACTTACAGCATCTTTGACTTCAAATAACTTAATACCTGTTCCTTGAAGATATGAACTAACAATTTTCCTATTGTTTTGATTGTTATCAGCAACTAAAATATTCACACCATCAAGCTTTTCAAAGGCAAATTTTTTCTCTAAGGCTCCTTTTACAATCTTAAATTTTGCATCAAATTTAAATGTGGATCCTTCACCCTGTATACTTTCCACACGAATTTCACCGCCCATCATTTTTACCAATTCGCTAGATATGGCAAGTCCAAGTCCTGTTCCTCCATATTTTCTAGTTGTAGAAGTATCAGCCTGACTAAAAGATTTAAATATATTATTAATCTGATTCTTATGAATTCCAATTCCAGTATCTCTTATTTCAAAGTTAAGCAAAGCTGTTTCATTTTCTTTCTTTAAACAATCAACTGTAACAGAAATCTCACCCTTCTTAGTAAATTTTACTGCATTACTTATAAGATTGTTTAAAACTTGTCTAAGCCTTGATGGATCTCCAACAACCTGTTCAGGAACGCTTGCTTTAATCATAGTATAAAGTTCAAGGCCTTTTTCTACAGCATTAGGGACAAGGAGTGAAACCGCATCTTCAATAGTATTTCTTAAATTAAACCTAATCTTTTCCATGGTTAGTTTTTTGGCTTCAATCTTCGAAAAATCCAATATATCATTAATAATATGTAATAATATCTCTGAAGCAGATTTTGCTTCACGTATAAATTCTTTTTGTTCTAAAGACAAATTAGTTGATTGCAAAAGTTCAAGGAATCCAAATATTCCATTCATTGGTGTTCTTATTTCATGAGACATATTTGCAAGAAACTGACCCTTTGCAATATTTGCTGCTTCTGCTTGTTCCTTTGCTTTATAAAGCTCCCTTTCTGCCAGCCTCTGATCTGTAATGTCTTCAGCAGTACAAATAAGATACTTAATATTACCTTTCTCATCTCTCTCAGGCTTACTTTTAATTTGAAGCAATCTATTTTCCCCTTGGAAATTCTTAATTTCAAGTTCTTTTTCTGATGGCTCATTCTTTTGAAACAGTTCCCAATTGTTTGTAGAAAACTTATTTGCTGTATCTATATCTAATATATCGTATAAATCTTGATATTCTAAATCACTTTTATTCTTTCCAAAAAATTTTGCATGAGCTTCATTAACAGTTGCATAAGAAGTAACATTGCTTAAAGCCCAAATCTGTGATTCGGAATTATTAAGTAAAATTGCTTGTCCGTTAAGAGCTTTTTCATATGCTTTTTCCTTTTCAATCCTTGCTCTTGTATATGAAAAAGCTTTTGAAATATCTCTTAATATCTTTATATGATCATCTTCCCATGTTATAGGTTTTGATAAACTTTCATAACCTATAAATCCAATTAACTTATTTTTGCTCTTTAATGGAATTATAAGAGAAGCTTGTATCCCTTCTTTTAAAAAAACTTCTTTTTCAAATACTGCTTCATGAGGAAATTCTTCCACATTATTTATTGCAACAAAGTCCTTACTCTTAATTTCACGAATTAACCACGGAAGAGCATAAACTACCTCTTCCTCAGCTATTTTTCTTTTGGGCTTTACATTTTTCTTATTCCATTGACACTCTATTTGCATAAAAGTAGGATCTTTAGAAAAGTAATAGATAAAATTTCTATCCAAATCAAAAAATAAACCTATTTCTTCCAATAATTTTTTTATCTCAGTCTGGTAATTAGTGCTATCCACATCTAAAAACTCCTGAAAAGTATTATTAATTAGTTTTAGACAATCATTGGAAAAACTGATATTTATGCAGTTGCCTTCATCAATCATAAAATCCTCCTTAAATTTAAAGTTCACAAGCTTTTGTAATAAAAAGAGTTAATTCTTTTAACAAATCAATTTCATAAGGTTCCAAAAGTAAATTTCCAGTTTTATCATATATAACTTTTACAACAGGTCTTATTGGTATTGAATTGTTTTGCTTTACTACTAGGCCTTTTTCATTTGAACTTAGAATAACTCCACTTCCTGTTGGAAAAGCAGCTATGTTCATAGTAAATTTTCTCACCATTTCTGCATCAAAATAAGTATTGCTCATACCCACAAGATATTCAATAACTTCATTTACAGTTTTACTTTCTGACCCATTCCTACCTGATATTAAATTGTCAAATACATCACATATGGACACTATTTTTGCAATTTTGTTTATTTCATCACCTTTTAATTTTAAAGGATACCCACTACCATCACTTCTTTCGTGGTGCATTAATGCAACCACCTTCACAGGTGCACTCCAAACATACTGCTCTCCTAAAAAATCATAGCCAACCTTTGGATGCATGAGTGTACTATACGTATCTAACTCTTCTTTAGTTTTAAACTCTGTTAAAAGTTTTTTATCATTCATAATCTTTATCTTACCTATATCATGTAGTAGAGCACCTGCAGCTATATCTTTAAGCTTTAACATATTGTATCCCATATGAGTTCCTATTATTGTAGACAACACACATACATTTACCGAATGGGAATATATATTGTTATCACTTGCACTTATTTCTGCAACATTTATCAAAACATCTTTATTTGATACTACATCTTCAATAACTGCATTTACCGAATTCATAACACTACTATCGTCAGCTTTTCCTTCACGACAATAATTTTCAATCATTTCTTTAACAGCATGCTTACTCATTTGTCTTGTCTTTTCAGAAATACTTTCTTCAATAATTACATTTTTTGATATATCGTCATCAATATATACTGAATTAATTCCAATTTCTTTAATTTTTTCTATATAATAAGGTTTTAACTTTACTCCAACATTAAGTAAAATCCTACCAAATTCATCATAAATCTGCCTTCCAAGGATTTCCTCCCCCTTCAGGCTGGAGACACTAACAACTCTCATATATTCCTCCAAATGAAATAATTAATTTTTTATTGCCTAATTAAAAGTTATTGTAAGCTATACTATTTTCTTTATAGCAAAGACCTTTGTTTTTTAATATGACATTATTCAAACCTATTATAAAAATATTATTGCAGACGCATCATCACTTTTTTTAAATCTAGAAAACTTTACTACATCTGAATCATCCTCTTCAATAAGTCTTATAGAGTTATAGATTTGATGTAATCCCTGTTTTTCTATAATTGAAATAATATCATCACTATCTATATAATTATAATTATCAAAAATTGCTGAAAAACCATCTGTCATTAATAAAGCTTTTTTACATTCTACAAAATCAAAACAACCACAAATGGAATTTTCTACTGCATTTTTATCAAACCCTAATGTCCAGTAACCTTCTGAAGTATTTTTAAGTAATCTATGTTTAATAAGTATTGGAGTTATATTCTGTCTGGCTTCAGTAAAGCTTAGTCCGTCATTTACTATTAACTTTCTCATTTCAGCTTTAGCTATATTATCAAATTGATCAAGTAAGGTCTGTTTGATAATAGTTGATTTTCCGTTACTATCTTGAACTATCATTGTACAATCTCCAAGTAAAAAATACTCAACCTTATTATTATTAATTCTAATTAAAGCTATAGAAGCTGATGGCAAATCAACTTTATTAGGATGTTTTAACGCAGAAACTTCATTGAATTTATTGCTTATACGATCTAAACCTTCAGAAATAATTTCTTTGATACCTTTTGATTTATCTGAAATATTCTCTTTAAGATAGTTATTCCATTCATTAACAAACCAATATACATCGCCCTTAGAACCTGTAAGATTAATTTTGTTAAGACCTGTTGCACCATCTATAACCCAACCGTAAGTATCTTCTGCATAAGCAATGTCTTCATTAACTTTAGTACCTGGCATTGAAATAAAATCGTTTATTGAAAATTTCATAAATCATAACTCCTTAATTTTATCCTATATTATTTTGTATCTTCTTTTCAAATTATGCCATATAAACCTTTACTTCATTTATCACTCTTTAAAATATTGTTTTTATTTGCTGTGTACTCTGTAGCCAGTTTTAAAATCAACTATATTTTTTAAGGGTTCTTGTTTCTTAAAATGTTCAAGATTTTCAATACTTATGTTAACAATTCTTTTCAAGGTTTCTGGAAGGTGAAAAAAACCAGATATATGGGGAGTAATAACAACTCCTGGTGCATCCCATAACCTATGTTCTTCAGGTAATGGTTCTGGCTCTGTTACATCAAGACCTGCTCCACTAATAATTCCATTTTCAAGAGCATCACATAAATCTTCAGTACATATAGAGCTTCCTCTTCCTACATTAATAATAATCGCATCTTTTCTCATTAAGTTGAATTTATCTCTATTAAACAAATTATAAGTATCCTTTGTTCCTGGAAGACTTAAAGCCACTATATTAGCTTTAGGTAAAAGTTCATCCAAAGATTCCATTGTATATAACTCATCAATGTATTTTGGCTTTTCTCCTTTAGTCCTTTTTACACCTATAGTATAACTTCCAAGTGCCTTCATTTTTCTAGCAAAATCTCCTCCAATATCGCCAAGTCCCACAACTAGTGTAGTACTTCCTTCTATTGAAGTCACATTTCCTTCATCCTTCCAGGTATGCTGTTTCTGATTGATGTAATATAAGTTCAGCTTTTTTTTAATTTCAAGCAGCATACCTAACATATGCTCAGATATGGCAAGACCATAGGCACCAGTGGCATTTGTAAGATATGATCCTTTTGGCATTACACCAGCTTCACAGTATCCATCTGTGCCTGCACTGTTTAATTGCAACCATTTAAGTTTTTTACTTCCTTTTATGTATTGTGGTGGAACATTCCCAATAATTATGTCAGCACTTTTTACAAGTTCATCAGTAATTTCTTCAGTAGATATAAAAATATACTCTGCTTCTGACATCTTTGACTGAAGTTTTTCTTTTTCCTTCTCATTTAATGGAATCACAACTAAAATTTTCATATTTATCACTTCCTTCAAAACATTTTCTTATGTATACATACACAAACAATCTTTTCAAAGTGGTCCAATGATTATCACTTAATATCAAAATTGTTTTTTGTAACATATTCAAAATCCTCTATATAAATAATATACATTTATTCATTTTATTCTATTGAATTTATGTAAACTTTACCCCACTCACCCATAGTTTTTAATACAGGAACAAAAGAGCATCCCATTTCTGTTAATGAATATTCAACTCTTGGAGGTACTTCTTTGTAAATTTCCCTATGTACCATCCCATCATCTTCAAGTTCTCTTAACTGTTTGGTAAGTATTGGTTGTGAAATTTTCTTACATAGTCTTTGAAGTTCATTAAATCTCCTTGTGTTTTGACTTAAATGAAACAGAATTATCATTTTCCATTTTCCTGAAATCAAATATTGTACTGTTGCTATTGGACATGATTTATTGGATTGGGGATTTTTTAATATTCTTGCCATTGAAATTCCTTTCCTCACCAATAGTACTATTTTTGTTAGTATCTAATAAAAAAGTACGTACTTGAATGATTGCATCTATTACCATAATATTATAGTAGGTTCCAACATAAAAATCAATTTTCAAAAGGAGTATGATTACAAATGGAAATAAAAAAAGTTTTAAATCGTTTCTATGTAAATGACATTGAAAAATCAATAAAGTTTTATGAAAAAATCTTAAATGAAAAATGCAGCAATATATTTAAATATTCTGAGGCAAATTTAGAATTAGCTACAGTTGGAAATGTTTTAATAATAAGTGGCTCTGATGAAGTATTAAAGCCATTTAAAGATACTCAAGCAACATTTTTAGTTGACTCTATTATTGATTTTAAAGAATTTTTATTAAAAAATGGTGCTGCTATTATTAGAGATCTAAAAATAGTACCATCAGGAATGAATATGACTGTAAAACATTTTGACGGTACAATAGTAGAATATGTTGAACATAAAGCTAATCTTAACTGGTTAATTAAACACTAAAAGAATCGTATAAACCTTGATTAAAATGAATAAAGAATCACTTAATACTGAGGATTCTTCATTCATTTTAATTCTTTTGCTTCAAACAAGCTTAAGAAATGAAATCAACTTTGGCAATAGAAATTGCTAATTAGATTCCAAGCCTTGTAAAGAATTTTACTTCTTACATGTTGGTATTTTAATGGATATTCTAAAATCATTCTCTTCACCACTGCAACAATTAATTGTACCTTTATGTGCTTCTATAATTTTATGTACAATAGATAGACCAAGTCCTGCACCTTGAACATTTAATTTCTCTGAATCTTTAAGCCTTACAAATGGTTCTATCAATTTCTCTGTTTTCTCCAATTTCAACTCGCTGTTATTGGAAAATATAAGATATGCCGTGTTTTCATGTTGTTTACATGCAACTTTAAATAGGGATTTTTTCTTATGATATTTCATAACATTATCCAAAATATTTGATAGAGCTCTTCTCAATTCTATCTCATTTCCCATAATGAAAATTTCCTCATCTTGTATTAAGAAATCAGCTTTTATTTCATTACACTCTAATTCATTAAGTCTTTCTATTAATATATTCTCTACTATCTCAGTCAAGTCAATCATTTTTAATTCCATTATATATTCTACAGATTCTAGTTTGGCAAGTTCAAATAAATTCATTACAAGTTGATTAGCTCTCTTTGAATTCTCACTGATTATTTTTAAGTACTTTTCCTGATTATCTGGCTTAGTACTTTCAAGCATAAGCTCAATATAGCCATCAATGCTCATAAGAGGATTTTTCAAATCATGTGAAATATCAAGCAATAGCTTCTTCCTTATTTCTTCACTTCTTCTGGTTTTTTCAATTTCTTTATTAATTTTTTTTGCCATAATAAAAAATGAATCTTTTACTTCAGCAAATTCTGATATATTCTCTTCATATTCAAAAAAATCATACTCTTCTTTACGTATTTTTTCTGTCATCATCTTCAAATAGGAAAGTGATTGATTTAAATTTTTTGCTGTATACTTGGAATAAATAAATGTAAAAAGGCAGCATAAAACAATTAAAATAAGTAAAAACACAGTAAATAGTACAAGACTGTTCAAATTGTCAAATTCAAATACAAGATTATTCACATGATATTTTATAGCTTTGGAGCCATTACTTTTATTATCTATATTGGTATCTGGAATTATTTTAGCAATAAATATAAAACAACAAATAAGCATGGACACAATCATAGTTAAATACATACTATACTTTTTTACAAAAACTTTTGACAATTTAACTTTTCTCATGTATTATCACCTGCCCCTACTACATAAAAATCAGTAGCATTAACTTATTTAAAATAAACATCTCAACTTTCGCAGTTTAAAAATATGTATGTGCGAAAGTTAAATAAATATTTTAATACATGCCTATTATAATATAATAACTCCGAAATAAAAATATTAACATTTGTATTTCGAAGTTTATTCTATCTCTTTTACTTTAAAATCTCCAATATCTGTTCATTTATGATTTCAGGTTTATATTGATGTATATAATGGTCTGTCCCAGAAACCATTATCTGTTTACTGTCTGTGGACCAATTTTTAAAATTCTGCTGACTTTGTTTCCAATTAAGCTCTTCATTAGCTTTACTTTCAGATGTTAGAATTCTAAGAGGTATGCCTCCTAATTTACTATTTGAAACTACTTTAGCCGCATTATTTTTGGCATTCTTCATTTCATCATTTTTATTTTTATTAATCATATTCTTCAAATACATTGCTTTATCAAGTTCCTTTAAATTTTCTGGCACTAATGACAAATTATTTCTTGATGCATTTATTGAAGACGAAGCTGCCATGTTAAATATTAATCTGAAGCCTCCAAATTTACTAAGTGATGATACCAATAAATCAGCAATTACTGACTGATCTTCTCCGTCTTCATTGGAATAATACTCAGGATTACCTGCATCTATCATAACAATTCCTTTTACTTCATTCTTGTACATCTGAGCAAATCTTATCACTTCAAGTGAAGCTAAAGAATGTCCAACAAGTATATATGGAGCTTTTTCTCCAGATTTAACAAGCAATTCATGTGTTTCTTTTGCTATTGTATCAATATCTCTAGTGGTTTTTGATACATCACTCCATCCATATCCCGGTCTATCATAAACAGCTATTCTTGTATGCTTGGATATTTCACATACAATGGATAAAAATCATCATATGGACAAGGCGTTCCCCAGCCAGATGCAAATACTACCGTTACATCTCCTTTTCCTTTTGCAAAAACATGCATATTATGTCCATCTACATTAACTATTTTACCTACAGGTTTATACTTATTATTATCAGAGTATTGTCCAAATTTTTCATATGCAAATCCTATTATCAATATTACTACTATTATTAATGCTATACCCTTTAAGATTTTTCTAATACCTGCTAAAACTTTTTTTCTTTTACTCGTGCTTCTTTTATTACCTGTGATCTGATTATTCATATTTCTACTCCTAACTAACTTTTAATTTGCACGATGCAATTATATAGATTAACTTTTACAATGTACTTTAATAAGCGTTTTAGAAAAATCCTTTTACTATTTTCAGTTTTCTCCTTTCTATTTCAACTAAGTTATTGTTTTTGATTCTTTATTCATAGAAAATTTCTATATAATAAAAAGCAACATTTGATAATACTATCTTATCAAACGTTGTTTTCATACATATTAAACAAACCTTACATGAATATTAAATTTACTTTTAAGTTAACCAAATTTGTACCCAAGTCCCCTTATGGTATGGATATATTTTTTGTCTCCATTTTCAATTTTACTCCTGAGCCTACTTATGGTGACTGTAATTGTGTTATCATCAAAACAGTATTCATCATTCCAAACTGCTTTATAAAGCTGCTTCTTTGTAAACACTCTATTAGGATTTTTTAAGAAATGAGCCATTAACTTAAATTCCTTTGCCAAAAGTTTTTTTGTATTTATGTAACAGCATAAGAAAATTGTGTTTTAAAACAGTTATCATAGAACATTTTAACATATATTAAAACAAAAATAAGTATGATAGCAATATTTTAACATTGTTGGATATATGCTCAAATACAAATAAAATTCAAGTCTCCTTTGGGAACTCTATATATATACTTGTACCAAAATCCAACTTACTTTTTACATTAATTTTCCCATTATGTGCTTCTACTATTTGCTTTGCAATTGCCATTCCAAGACCTGAACCTTTAACACTTACAGAGCTTTTAGTTCCTCTATAATATCTTTCAAAAAGCTTTTTCACTTCTTCTTCTGTCATGCCTTTTCCATTGTCCTCTATGGTTATATATATTTTGTCATCTTCTCTTACAGAAACTTTTATTATAGTATCTGGATCATTATGAATTACTGAATTATATAAAAGATTAGTAAAAGCTCTTCTCAAAAGTGTATTATCAAAATTAAAATTTATCCTGTCTTCTTTACAATTAAACATAATATTTCTTTCTTCATATTTAGGATGGTTCAATATGTCTATAATTACTTCCTTTAACAAGCGTACTAAATTTTCCTCGCTGCGATTTACAGGAAGCATGCCATTTTTTAATTGATATGTAAAATTCAAATTTTCAACTATACTCTCTACATTTTCTGCATTTCTAAGTATTACTTCTCCATACTTTTTTACATCCAAAAGGCTAACTTCATATTTAGAATCAGTTAATATTTCCGCATAACCTTTTATTGGTGATAATGGAGTTTTTAAATCGTGAGAAATATTAGCTATCCATTCTTCTCTTAAAGTTTGGTTTCTTTTTCTTTCATCTTCACTAGATTTAAGCTTACTATCTAAAAGATTAAGGCTGTAAAATACATCCTTATACATGCCTTTTTCCTTCATAGTAATATATTGATTTGACGTAAGTCTTTTTATACCTGATGTTATATTTGATAATGTATGATTCATCCATACACCATAAATTGCAACAAGAAGAATAATTAGTATAAATAAGCCCAATATAACAAGCTTAAGCTTTAAAAGGTTATCATAATTAAAGTACATAACTACTTTTGATATTTTTGCAGGAAAACCTATAATATATGTCCACTCTTGTCCATTGTTATTAATACTTCCAACAAACGTAGTATAATTTTTAGTGTTACCTCCAGTTTTATATAACTGAACTATATCTATTGGAGCATAATGCTTTAAAGCCCCCTCAGGCTCATTATAACCTGAATTTACATACCCATCTTTATCAACAATTTGAAAAGAAAGTTTATATTTTTTCAAGTCACTTATTGCTGAATCTGTGAGCTTTGGTTTACCTTCTTTAAAACTAATTTTTTTATAGAAATTGGATGTAAAATTTGCAGGCCAGCTGCTCCAGTTAGCATAATTATTTTCACTGCTGATATTCACATTTAATAAGTAAAATACTATCCCCATAAAAATTGAAATTAAAATAAGAAGACCAATAAAAAATTTAAAATATAAGTTAAATATTATTTTATATCCTGATTTTTTCATTCTATTTCTTCCTTTTTACAAGCTTGTACCCAAGTCCTATTACAGTAACTATAATTTCTGGTTTAGAAGGATTCTTCTCAAGCTTTTCTCTTAAATGTCTTATATGAACAGAAATTGTATTATCATATCCAATATAATCCTCTCCCCACACTACTTCACATAACCTTTCCTTATTAACTATTTTGTTTGAGTTTTCTGCTAAATATAAAAGAAGCTTGTATTCTTTTGCTGTAAGCTTTACTTCTATATCCTCTTTATATACTTGGCTATGCAGCTTATCAATAGTAATATTACCAATCTTTATATTCTCATTTTTACTATCACTGACTTCCTTTATACCATCATACTGCTGTCTCCTAAACTGTGCCTTAATACGAAAAGCAATTTCCTTTGGACTAAACGGCTTAGTAATATAATCATCTCCACCCATGCTCAGCCCAACAATTTTATCAACATCGCTATTTTTTGCAGACAAAAATAAAATTGGACAGTAAGAAAACTGCCTTATTCTTTTACATACCTCAATGCCATCAATATCTGGAAGCATTATATCCAGCACTATTATATCAGGCTTTTCATCCTCACATATTTTTATACCATCTAAACCACAGTGAGCCTTTATAATATTCTTAAATCCTTCTTTTGATAGAATATCCTCTATTAAGTCTGTTATATCTTCTTCATCATCTATAAGTAAAATTTTTTTGTCTGCATTATTTACTAAATTCATTTAAAACACCTCTTATATTATTTGATTTTAATTGCTATATTATTTACTTGCCAGGCTTACTTTCAAAGTGTAAATTTAGTGCACCACTTACAAATTTACAAAAGAAATCTTTAAGTTCATAAGTTTATTGTAATTGTTACTTGCAACTTATGTCAATTTAATGCATTATCAAAATTATATGCCCTTATAACAGTTATACTAACCTTCCTCTTTCTATAACTAAACTACTTACTTCTCTAAAACTTCATAAGGATATTTTTCTAGTATATCTTCTATATTCAAAATGCCACTAATTTTGAATATAGTCTCTTAACTTTGACTTAACTTAGATTGTATATGTATAAGATTAAGTTGGATTTAAAATAATCTTAATTTCATCTTAAGTTTAGCTGTAGTATTTCTTTTTCTTTTATATGAGGATTAAATTGAAGCTAATTAGTGTAAATTACTTTCATAATAAAAAGATAACAAAACCTTAGCACAAGATTTTGCTATCTCTTTATTATTAAATAGTATACCTCACATTAGATATTTCTCTCTAGTTATCTTAGTTTGCTATTGTATGAATATTTCATCTATTTATTTTGGCAATTTACTCAAAAGATTTGCATAGTCAATATACCAGTCTTTAACATTACCAAATGTACCTACTATGTCCATATGATCTGTATTTATAATTATAGGCATTACATTCCATTGACCTATTTTAGCTTCGCCATTATATTGTTCAATAATATCATTAGAACCTAATTTAGGTCCATTTTGACTAATACAATTTACAACACCATCATTTGGAAACCATTTTTTATCAATAGTAGGAAAATCTTTTTTACTATTTGAATATCTACCCATTAAATTTGCTGTTGCATAAAATAGAGGATTCATTGGGCCAATCTGTGATAAGGAATGATCTGTAAGTATAGATTCTGTAGTTGCTTGTGTTGTCCAAGAAAAATAATATACATCTGGTTGAGCTTTTACCCATGTATTAAGTTCTTGTGCACCTTTTGTGGACAAATCATAAGGCGCCATATCATTTGTACTATTCCAAATATCGCTTTCTAAAACCCTTTCAATATAATCATATTGAGATTCTCCCTGTTGCTTTTTTAATCCCCATTGATCTAATTTAAAATCATATAATGAGCTGAACAAATCATTTTTACCAGTTATTGTTCCTAATATGCCAAATGTAGAACTTAATAAATCTTTTGCTGGTATTAAATCTGATAAGGTTGTACCATCATTAGGTGTAGATATAGTAGTAACACTATGAACCCAATGCTTTTCTCCTTTAAATAATGGTGAAATATTTTTTTGACCATAATTTATTTCATCATTACTGCCCTCACTTAATAGTTGTGTAAGTGTACGTATAGTTTGTCCACCCATACTATGACCTATTAAATGTATTTTATTTTCATTGCTTATATTTTTATATATACCTGTATATGTCCTTCCATATCTATTATGTTTAAATTTTTTTGAATGAGCTTCTCCATAATCTACTGTTCCGCCTACTATGTAAGCATAAAGTTCACAAGCTCTATCCCAATTACTAGATACTGGTCCTACTGTTGCTGTATAAGTGTTATGGCCTGAGGCATTTAACTTTTCTTGAAGATCAACTATTCCACCCCAATATTTATATTCTAATAATTCATCTCTTCCAAACCCCATAAAACCATGAACTAAAATAATTGGATAATTATTTCCCTGTATAATATTTTCAGTAGTAATTTCCGGAAACTTTAATGGAGGCATTTTATCCACATCTTCTTCTTGTTTAACTTCTTTTTCTCCCAAGTCTATTGAATTGTTTATCTCTTCTAATGTGGGCAAACTTTTTGTATCTTTTGTATCCTTCACTTCCCCTTTAACAGGAGTTGCTTCTACACCCCGTGTTCCTTGTACCTTTGGTTCAACTGCTCTTACAGTCATTGAAAAATTTATTAGTGTCATAGAAAATGCTAATAAAATAACAGTTGCTATTTTGGTTAAATTTTTTTTCATTCTACATCTCCCTTTAATTTAATTTTCAAGCAAATATTAACAATGAATAAATCATTTTTTCTATCAGCCTCCTTTTATTTTATATAAATTACTACCAAATATATACAATTATACATTTATTTTTCATATAAATCAATACTTTACTAATATTCTTTCTATTAACATAAAATATGCAAAATTTATTTAAAACAAACTCTTACCTACATTTTGTTAAAGATGCATTAGCTTTATTTAAATTCCAAGTGGCAAATAAGGAATGGATAATTTCACTTACATTTAAAGTTTAGAATAAAAGGAGATAGGTTCATAAAAAAATATGCTAAAAGCCGTATTGGATTTTCTCCAATACGGTCAATATATATCTTAATTCCTTTCACTTGATTATCACGTAGCACTTTTTGTTATAACCTTCATATAAGATTTAATAGAAAGAAGATAAAAACATAAATAAATTACTACATATACCCCCATTGTCATACCCATCCATTCCATCTGTGATATTGAAAAGCCGCAGAGATATTTCATATAGGCCATAAGCGGAAATATGCTATTAAGAATACCAAATAGAAGTGGCATTACAAAAATAAATCCCAGTTGCTTTGATATAATTCTTAAAGTCTCTTTTTTAGTCAAACCTATTTTGGAAAGTACAGAGTACCTATTCTTATCTTCATAGGCTTCTGTTAATTGCTTATAATACATTATACTTCCAGTAGAAACAACAAAGAGAATACCTAGAAATGCACCTATAAACACATAGCTTCCATACAAAGTATGAACCTCAGTATACATGTCATAGTAAGAAGAAAAAATTCTGCCCTTTGGCATCATTTGAGAAATCTCTGCAACAACATTTCCACTTTTTAATGCATTATCAAAATTATATGCTCTTATAACAGTTGTATTATTTCTATTCTCATCTAAAAGCTTATTAAAAAATGTATCTGGTACTACTATAGTTGTTTTTTGAAATTTGACTCCTAAAACACATTTCTTGCTTGAGTCGGAGATATCAAGTTTATAAGCTTTTCCTCCAATAGTTGTATTAAGCTCATCACCTGCAAGTCTTCCTCTTTCTTCAACTGAATTACTTACTTCAATGAAAAAACATTGATTTTCCTTATTAATTTTAATGTCCTTAGATCTATCAACAACATCTGTACCATCATTAAAACCTGAATTATTTACAATATCCTTATATTCAGATGCTGACATTATAAACATATCAAAAGGAGCTTTTAAATCTTTCCCAAAGGAACCTTTATATTTTGGGGTAAGTCCACTTCCATTTATCATTACAATATCTGTTTTATAAGTTGTTTTAATTTCTTTATGATTATTAATAACAGCTTCAACTTTTTTATTTAATCCCTCGCTGCCACTTTGATACATTATTGAAAAGGGACATCCACTTGGTGCAATTTTATCAAGGGTCAAATTAAGACTGAAAGTAAAACATAATGCGGTAATAGCAACGCTAGATACAACCGCTATAGTTGCCAGAAGATTAGAATTTCCTTTAATTCTGTAGATTATTTGAGATACTCCTATTAGATTTTCTCCCTTATAATAAGCTTTTTTATTTTTCTCAAATAGCTTAAAGATATAAATTATGAAATTGTTGAACAATATATAAGTTCCTGCAATAACAAGCAGCGTTATAAGGAGACCTTTATACAGAATTTGGGCTCCTCCAGACTCCAAATTCATTTTTAATACACCAATATATCCGCTAATCACCATTATTAATGATAATAATGCTAGAAGCTTAGAAAATTTAGGTTTCTTCTCTCCTTCCTTAGCCGCATGTATAAGCTCTATAAGCCTGAACTTATATATTATTCCGTAGGCTTTTATGGAGTTTAACAAAAATATAATCATAAAAACAAAAATTGTCATCACTACAGATCTAATATCAAAGGTATACTGTATAGGCTTGTTTGATTTCATACATAGATTAAGTATTTTTAAGAAGAACCTGGAGGTAAATGCTCCTAATGGTACTCCAACAAATAAGGCTAATATCCCTAGAAAGATATTTTCAAAGAACATCAGTGTGCCTATTTCTTTCTTCTTCATACCAAGCATTGAATAAATAGCAACTTCTTTCTTTTTATTTTTTATAAAAAAGCTGTTAGCGTAGCCTATGAAAATGGCTGAAAATATTATAACTACAAAAGCTGCAGCTTTAAAAATAGCTCCAACCTTAACCTTATCTGAACTAAATGAATGTATTTGTTTACTATAATACATAGAATAAAATATCATGAGAATAAAAATTGAGGTTAATGTACTTATAAAATAAGAAACATAATTTTTAAAATTGTGTTTTACATTGTTTATTCCAAGATTAAATAGTGTCACTTTCAGCACCTCCTACTATAGAAAGGGTGCTTAGTATTTCATTGTAGAAATCTTTTCTACTTCCTGTTTTCTCAATCTCAGTATCAAGTATTCCATCCTTTATAAATATAATTCTGTCACAGTAACTTGCTGCAAATGCATCATGAGTTACCATAACAATTGTTGCCTCATTATCCTTGTTTAATAAAGAAAGATTGTTTAAAAGCTCTGTTGAAGATTTTGAATCTAGTGCTCCTGTAGGCTCATCTGCAAAGACTATTTCTGGATCAGTTATTATAGCTCTTGCAGCTGCAGCCCTTTGCTTTTGACCTCCTGAAACTTCATAAGGATATTTTCCTAGTATATCTTTAATATTCAAAATACCGCTGATCTTTTTTAATTTCTCTTCCATAGATGCCACATCTACCTTAGATAAAGAAAGTGGTAAAATAATATTCTCTTTTAAGGTTAAAGTATCAAGAAGATTGTAGTCTTGAAAAATAAATCCAAGCTGTTTTCTCCTAAACATTGATAATTCATCTTCATTAAGGTTTAAAAAACTTTTTCCACCTAATGTAATTGTTCCTGAGGTCGGACTATCAATAGTTGATATTACATTTAATAATGTGGATTTACCAGAACCCGAAGGACCCATAATTCCAAGAAATTCACCCTTTTGAACAGAAAAGCTTACTCCATTTAAGGCCTTTGATTCACTTCCACCATGTTTTGAACCATACACTTTTTTTACATCTCTAACTTCCATCATATTCATAAAAATTTCCTCCTGTATTCTTGCAGCCTTCTATATTCTTTATTCTTTATACTGTGCTGTAAGATTATTAATGTTGTAGTCTCTTAAATTTGACTTCAGTTAGATTCTACATGCATGAGATTAAGGTGGATTTAAAATGGTCTTAAGTTCATCTTAAGTTTTCTTATAATGATCTAACCTTAAACTATTCAATCTCTATCATTTTACTAACAAGAAGATAAAAGAACTTATCTTAGAATTTTCGTCACATTTTTACATTAAAAGCAATAAATCGTCAAAGTTATGTGGTTTTTTCTTGACAAATGTCGGAAAGTATGGCAGATTTAAATCATGTGCCAATTTTTCTAGATGTAGATTTATTTAAAATTGTCAATTGTATTTAAGAAAGGATTTGATTAAATGAACAAAATAGTAATGAAGGAAATGTCTATTCAAGAAGCAAAAAACATTGGGATAGATAATTGGGATATATGGGAATGTGAACCTAGTGTTTTTGATTGGGAATTTACAGAATTAGAAACATGTTATATTTTTGAAGGAGATGTAGTTGTTACTGCTGGAGATGAAGCAACTCATATTAAAGAAGGGATGTTAGTATCTTTTCCAGCTGGCATGAAATGCACATGGGATGTAAGTAAAAAAATTCGTAAAGCCTATACTTATAATTATAAAATAGACTAAGTTCAAATAATTATCAAGTGATTCTTAGGTTCAGATGGAGTTTGCTTATAATAATGACTTTCTCCAGCTGGACCTTAGAAGAACTTATCCAGGCGAGTAGCAGTGCTTATCCCCCACTTTGATAGAAAATGGAGGTACTAGCAATGGTAGCGATCGGATAAAATAAATTCAAAGCTGGTCTTTAAATTTTATATTAGAAATTTAAAGACCAGCTTTTGTGTAGTTATCAATAACCTTACATTTATATTTAATTCTTTTGTTAATAAGCAGCATTTTTGTTACAGTTATGATTTAGTATAAGTTTTTTCTTTATTCATTACTACAATCTAAGATTTTGATTTAATTTCATTTAAAAGTGTAAAACCCAAAATCATCATTCCACCTATAATCTGCATAAGATTTATTGACTCACCTAAGATTGTTACTGAAACAATTATCGCAATAAGAGGGTCTATATAGCTTAAAATTGATACCTCCTGACCTTTTAAATCCTTAAGTGATGAAAAATACAGACAATAACATATACCAGTATGAACAATACCAAGTATCAGAAGATTTATTATTCCAATACTTACCAAACTGCCTATATGCGTGCCCGTTGTTGCAAGCACATATGGTGTAAGGACAATAATAGCCGCAAAAAATTGTATTAGCGTTTTATCAATTCCAGTAACATTTTTAACAAACTTATTAAGTAACACAACAGTTGCATAAAGTACTGCTGCACCAAGACCAAACCCTATACCAATAAGATTGCTGCTAGACTTTTCCATCCCACTAACACCAATTACCATAATCAATCCTATTGTTGCCATAATAAAGCACACTACTTGTTTAATTGTCAACTTTTCTTTGAACAAAATTGAGCTTACTATCGTAACAATTACAGGTGCGAAATAATAGCTTAATGTGGCAATTGAAACTGTTGTGTAGTTATATGCCTGAAAAAGCAAAATCCAGTTAAAGCCAATTGCTACACCTGAAACAAAAAGTATAGGAAGGTCTTTTTTTATTTCTGAGAACAAGATTTTCTTTCCGATTAAAAGTTTATATATAATAATTACCACTGAAGCTATAATTGCTCTGAAAAGTGCAATTTCCCCAGAGGAAAGAGGAATATTTTTGACAAAAACTCCGATAGTTCCAAAAACAGCCATAGAAATAATAATTTTAAGTTTAGATTCCATTTTGTTGATCTCCTTTTTCATATGTATGATTAATTATAAACCATATACTTTAAAAAAACATCCATATCGCTTTTTTCAGTTTCAAATCATTACACAAAAATCCCTCTATCATTACAACATTATCTATGCAGATTGACTATTATATATGTTTCTACAAAGAAACTAAGATTCCTCTAAATTATGCTTATAATTCATGAAATAAGAACTCCTAATCTGCATACCTATAAGTATCAAAATTAAACCTTTTAATCTGTTGATATGAATAATTTACTATAACTAAAAAAATAAGAAAGTGCAAATTACACTTTCTTATTTACTTTTTTTTTTATTGTTACCTTTTAGAATAACGTTCAATTATATACTAGGTCATTATCAGATATAACAAAAGCTAGATGCTTAACTGATGCACTTTTAATTACCTGACTGCGATTAAGCCGCATTGATTTCATCGAGAGTTTGGCCTTTAGTTTCAATACCCGCTAGAGCAACCACTACTGCTACAAATGCAAACACTATAGTTAGCATAAGAAAGACATACGTGAAGCCAGCCTGTTTACCTTTAGTCTCATATACCAATCCAACAATATAAGGAGCGGCGATTGCACCAATGCGGCCAACAGCAGCTGCCCAACCGACTCCAGTGCCCCTAACTCTTGTAGGATAAACTTCTGGTGTATAAGCATATACTGAGCCCCAAGCTCCAAGACTGAAAAAATAAAGTAGGCATCCAAAAACAAGAACAGTAGTTACGGATGCCGCCTGTCCAAATAAATATGCTGATAAGGCAGTTCCCGCTAAATATACTACTAAAACTGACTTACGACCAATCTTTTCTATTAGGTAGGCTGCACTGTAATATCCAGGTAGCTGAGCAATACTCATAATTAATGTAAATTCAAAACCCTTTACTAAACTAAACCCTTTACCTACAAGAAGAGTTGGAGTCCATAGAACAAACCCGTAATAACCAAAATTAATACCTAACCATAGAATCCATAACACAAAGGTACGCCTAATATAAGCTTGAGAGCATAGATCAAAAATGGTGATGTTTCTGCTCTTATTCCCTTCAGGTTGATTGACTATGGTTTCCTTTTCGTTGTTTACTCCAGCCTGTTGTTCCATCTTAACTACAATCTCATCTGCTTCTTTAAAACGCCCTTTTTCTTCTAAATACCGAGGAGACTCCGGAATATTTTTTCTGAGATAGGCTGCGTACAGTGCTGGTATCCCTCCTAAAAAAAATCCAATACGCCAGCCATAAACTGGAATCAAAAGGTAAGCGATTAAGGCAGCAGCTATCCACCCCCAAGCCCAGAAGCTCTCTAACAAAACAACCATTCTACCGCGGGCTTTAGCAGGTGAGAATTCGCTAACCAAAGTAGATGCTGCTGGAAGCTCTCCACCCAAACCTAATCCTGTTAAAAATCTAAAAAACAATAATAGGCTAAAATTAGTCGCAAACCCAGACAGGGCGCTGGCTAGTCCGTATAGCACTAGAGTAAATGTAATAACTTTTCTTCTACCATATTTGTCAGCCACCATCCCAGCAACAGCAGCACCAATAGCCATTCCCACCGCTGAAGCACTGCCGAGTAGGCCTAAATCAGCGGGAGTAAGTTTCCACGATTTGCCGATTGCAGCCATAACACCAGCAACCATTCCCTGGTCCATGGCGTCAAATAACCAGCCAATACCTGCTAAAAACAGCACTTTCCAAAGCATAGGTGTAACTGGCAATCTTTCAATCCTTTGCGAAATACTACTCATTAATATTCACCTCTAATAATATAAATTTTATAGTTTGTACAATTATATCATAGTGTATATACATCTGCAAATACATAATCTTATTAATTATTTATTTTTATAGTCAGATAGTGTCCTTAAGCTGGATTTTATTCAATTTAATTTGTAATAAAGCTATTCCCAAAAGACAAAACACTTCACTTCATGATATAATTAGTAAATCATTTAATTTACAAACTTGGAAGTGTAAGGAGGCGTTTTTATGGATATAAAACAAACTAAAACTATTGAAGATGTTATGGCTGAGTCTGAGGCTATTGCTAGAAATTATTTTAGACAAGGTTTAAACTGTTCAGAATGTGTTTATCGCACTATTTTAGATTTGTATCAACCAGATTTGTCACCAGATACCATTTGTCTTGCTTCTGGATTCGGTGGTGGAATGGGACACACAAGAAATACCTGTGGTGCTGTAACAGGTGCCGTATTATCATTAGGTTCTATTAAGGGCAGAAAAAATCCCTTTGCAAAAGAAACACCTGCAGAGCGGGCACAAGAACTTAATGAGGTTTATGCTCCTTTTGCTGATATGGTTAATGAAATTGAAAACAATTATGGAACATTAATTTGCAAAGAACTTTCAGCACCACATGGTGATTTTCAAAGCAGAGAAAGGAAGAAAAACTGCCAGCAAATCATTGGATACTGCACTTCTTTAGTAGCAAAGTATGCTGGTGAAACCAATAAGGAAAACATCTGCACTGAATAAAGGCTGGTAGTATACAGAATTTTTTGTTATGATTTTCATATTGTCATCCCAACCCATTCTATTAGCTATTTTGACCAACCACAATATTTTAAATATGACCATGAATTTTCTTAGCTAAATAAAAAAGGGACTATCGCACTAAGAAATTTACATACAACATATCGTGTTTGTCATTGGTTTGCAAATCAATATATTGTATGTAAATTTCTTAGTGCGACAACCCCTTTTACATGGAAATTCTCTGAGCCTCGAATGCATTTAAGTATAACGAAGATACCATCTTGATATCGTTTTAGTTCCGTACTACACTAGAATCCACCATTCTTCGCCTTCATTAAATAACTCAATTGCTTTTCCATCAATATTGCATTTATATCTGACTGCATTATTAAAAAACTTTTTACTCCTAATTGGATCTTTTATTTCGAACTTTTCATCGTTGTAATTCAATTCAAAAGGGATATTCCACCCGTTATTATCAGGGTTACTCTCAACCTCAACTAACATTTTTTCATTACTATTTCCCCAAGCCATAAACATCAACCTCCTTCATCAATTTTTTATTCCCTCAGCACTATAATACACTTCAAATAAACTAATCAGTGAAAAACATGTCCTTTAAAACAAATTGTTAACAGTTTGTTTACATGTGTCAAAGGTTTTTGCCAAGGAAGCCAGCTTGCTTATCTTTAATCAATGGCATATTAAAATATTCTTTTCTCTATCATCAGATAGTACAGCCTTCAGGCATAGTTTTAAAAGCATCATTACAAAAATAAAAAACTCTTACCTCACTATTAAGGTAAGAGTTTTTAGTACTATAATGTATATTTACAATTTCTATTATTCTACTTTTTCAAAGTCTGATTTTGGTACTCCACATAATGGACACACCCAATCATCAGAAATATCCTCAAATTTTGTTCCAGGCTCAACACCATTATCACTATCACCTACTGTTGGATCATAAATATAGCCACATACTGTACAAACATATTTTTCCATAATAAACCTCCTTAAAAATTAGACTTTTTCTAAAACACTCCTTCCCAAATCTCTGCACCTATTTAATCCATCTTCATCTGGATTCCACAATTCTCTGATTCCTTCATTTACTATATCAAACCCAGCATTATTTAATTCTTCAGTAATTATTTTTGTACATTCGCCACTCCATCCATAACTACCAAAAGCCACTGCTTTCTTTCCTTTAAATTCAAGTCCTTTAATTATTTCTAATATTGCAGCTGTTGAAGATAATATTCCTTTATTTATTGTTGATGATCCAATAAACACCATCTTTGATTTAAATACTTCCGTGATAATATCATTTTTATCATTTTTAGATGAATTAAAAATCTTTATTGTAATATCTTTATTTGAACTTTTTATACCTTCCGCTATGGCTTCAGCCATCCTTCTTGTGTCGTTCCACATTGTATCATAAATTATTGTGATTTGATTTTCCTGATACTCCTTTGCCCACTCCATATACTTATTCACTATTTGTAATGGGTTATACCTCCATATTATACCGTGACTAGGACAAATCATATTAACTGATAAATTAAAACTCAATATCTCTTCTATTTTCTTTACAACAAATTTGCTAAATGGAGTTAAAATATTGGCATAATATTTTATTGCCTCCTGAAATAACTCTGCTTGATCAACTTTGTCATTATACATAAGTTCTGAGGCATAATGCTGTCCAAAAGCATCATTGCTAAATAGAATATTTTCACCAGATAAATATGTAAACATAGTATCAGGCCAATGAAGCATCTTTGCTTCTACAAATGTTAGTTTATTTTTGCCTATATCTAATGTATCTCCAGTCTTTACCTCTACAAAGTTCCAATTCTTATGATAATGTCCTTGTAATATTTTAACACCACTTTTTGTGCAATAAATTGGTGTGTTAGGAATCTCCTTCATTAGTTCCATAAGCGCACCACTATGATCGCTTTCAGAGTGGTTCATGATTATATAATCAATTTTGTTTAGATCAACTTCCTTTTTTAAATTAGTTACAAATTCTTTAGAAAATGGCTGCCAAACAGTATCAATTAGTACTGTCTTTTTATCTTTAATCAAGTATGAATTATATGAAGAACCTTTGTGTGTAGAGTATTCTTCACCATGAAAAGTTCTTAGTTCCCAATCTATTTTTCCAACCCAGGTAACTGCATCACTAATCTTAAATGGCACGAATATCATCCTTTCTATTATATATTTTGAGCAAGTTCACTTATTTTATGTAGTCCTTCTTTTAAATATGCATGGTGTGTGCCTATACTATAATCCGCAAATTTGCTTGGTTTTTCTTTTTTCCCAATCTGTAAATTAACCTATGAAAAAAGACACCTAGTTACATTTATATAACTAGATGCCATTTTTCTCACTTTACATTAGCAGTAAACTTCTACTATATTTTTTTCTCTATCCTTTACAGTTACAGTGATTTCTTGTATCTTTCCTAATTCGTTGTTTAATTTTCTACATAATCATCAATCATTGTCACTATTTCCTTTGATGAAAAGCTCATATCCACATCAAAATCTGAAGCTATATTCCAGGGACTGTTGTATTTATGCTCTTCATCTGGCCTTATCTTAACTTTTGAAGTCTTTACATCATGTACTCCAGCCAGTATTACACTATAAAAGGTGTAATCTTTTCCCATATTCCTAAGTAAATATTTATTTCTAAGCATTCCTAAAAAACTTAAAAATAGTTGATTATTACTGCTTTTGTCTACTTCATCTATCATTAATATAACTTTTTTATTTATGTTTTTTACTAGTCGTGTTATGAAGCTTGATAGATCATCTAAATTCTCTGCTGTTTTTTTCTCTTTATCTATAAAAGCTGCAATTTCTAAATCTTCTAATTCAACAGTCCTCTTTAATATATTTAAAAAGCCTTTTGAAAACTTATAGTGAGACTTGAGCTTTTAATCAATATCTAAGGTGTAATGCAAACCCTAAAGGTTTACCTTGCTAATAAAAAATTGTAATTCCCCATAATTTGCTGTAAATTAATAATTAACAATAATTCATTAAATTATCCTAAGGAGTGAAGATATGAACGGAACTATACAGGGCCTAACTATAAGTGATCAACGTTATTCATTGTACCTTCCACCTAACTACAATATACTTGATATTAATTATCCTGTTGTATATATGAATGGAGATAATAACATTGAAGAAATAATAAATTCTATAGAATCTTACTTTGATGTGGACTGCAGTGCTTTTATACTTTTAAGTGTTGAATCAGGAAATTGGAATCGTGATTTTTCTCCATGGCCTGCACCAGCTGTAGCAAAAAACAGTGAAGACTTTAGTGGAGGTGCATATGAATATCTAAGTAACCTTACTAAGGTTATCAAGCCTTTTATAGATGCACACTACAAAACAAAAACTGAACCTGAAAATACTGTACTAATTGGCTACTCCTTAGGTGGACTTGCAACTTTATACAGCCTTTACCAGTTTGGAACCTTTGGAAAAATAGGGAGTTTATCTGGTTCATTATGGTATGATGGCTGGATTGAATTCATAAGTTGTAATTCTCCTATAAATACTGCTGCAAAAGTATATCTTTCTCTTGGAAAAAGTGAAGAACGTAGCCGAAATCAACGTATGGCTAAGGTTTCAAATTGTACTCAAAAGACTTTTTCTATATTGTCAAAACAGCTTATGTCCACAGAAAACTTAATCCTAGAATGGAATAATGGAGGTCATTTTACTGAAGTTTCTCAAAGATTTAATAAGGCACTGTTATGGCTTATGCATATATAAGTATACGGAATAGCAACACCTCTAATGGAATTTTTATGCAAAACACATCAAAGATACAATATGATTATTTTTTACTAATTTAACTTGATAATCCAACCCTTGCTTGCGAACACTTGTTCTTTTGTGAAAAATGAGTTATACTTATTTTAAATAAAAATGCAAAGATTGGTGATGAATTATGGAAATAGATGAAAAGTTAAGAATTTTATCCTCTGCAGCTAAATATGATGTGTCTTGTTCCTCTTCTGGTTCAAATAGAAGATCAAAGAAAGGTAGTATTGGTTCAGTCCATCAAAGTGGTATATGTCATAGCTTTACTCCAGATGGACGATGTATATCCTTACTTAAAATACTTTTAACAAATTATTGCATATATGATTGTTCATACTGCATTAATAGAAAATCTAATGATATCGAGAGAGCTTCCTTTACTGCTGATGAAGTTGTGAATTTAACTATGAATTTTTACAGGCGTAATTATATAGAGGGCTTATTCTTAAGCTCTTCAATTATTAAAAATGCTAATTTCACCATGGAACAGCTTACAATAGTTGCTGACAAATTAAGAAATGAACATAACTTCGGAGGTTATATTCATCTAAAAGCAATTCCTGGAGCTGATAAAGACCTTATAAAAAAGGCTGGTTCCCTTGTAGATAGAATGAGTGTAAATATAGAACTGCCTTCATCAAAATCTCTTAAATTATTAGCACCTGAAAAAAATAAAGAGGATATTTTAAAACCTATGGGTGATATTAAAAATAATATTATTGTAAATAAGTATGAACGCAGAAAATACAAAAATTCACCTATATTTGTTCCTGGAGGCCAAAGCACTCAGCTTATTGTTGGAGCTACAAAAGAAAGTGATTTAAATATCCTAAACCTAACAGAAAACTTATATAATAAGTTTGATTTGAGAAGGGTTTACTATTCAGCATATGTTCCTGTTAACAGTAGTAGGAATCTTCCTGACATAAAAACTTCCCCTACTTTCAGAGAACATAGACTATATCAAGGTGATTGGCTGCTAAGAGTTTATGGATTTAAAGCAGATGAATTATTAAATGAAAAGAATCCTAATTTTGATATTAACTTTGATCCTAAAACAACCTATGCTTTAAATAATATTCATCTATTTCCTGTTGAAATAAATAAAGCTCCTTATAACACTCTTATAAGGATTCCTGGTATTGGTATACGTGGTGCATATAAAATAGTAAGTGCTCGCAGGATTAGTTCATTAGACTTTTCTGATCTAAAAAAACTTGGCATAGTTATGAAAAGAGCTCAATATTTCATCACTTGCAAAGGTAAATATTATGGAGCTGTAGCCTTTGATGATCTACGTATTAGAAAAGCTCTTACTCCTAAATTTGACTTAAATTCAATAGATGAAGGTGCTACTCAATTAAGCTTTTTTGATAATAATATAAGTACTTTAACTCTACCTAAAAGTTCTTTAAATAATAAATTGCTTTTATTAAATGATAAATCCACCTCAATTACAGGTGAACTATAGGAGGCTTTATTTTGAAAGAATATATATATGATAACACCTTTGAAGGCTTGCTTACTACTATTTTTTATGCTTATAGCTGCAAAGAAGATTGTATAATAACAAAATCCAGAGATTATGTTACTTCGTTTCTTAATGAAGTTTTAGATATTTCAACTGAATATGATAAATTTGATAGAGTTTATAAAAGCATTGTAGAAAAACTTAATAGCGAAGTTTTAACAAATATCTACTACTTATATCTTTGTGACATTCCAAATTCTAGTTCTACCTCCTTAAAGTATCTTAAACTTTGCTATAAATATGGTTCAAATATTAATTTAGCTAAGAATAATGATATTATAATTTTAGTTGATAAATATATTAAAAAAGTTACTGCTGAAGCTCACAGATTTAATGGATTTATAAGATTTAAGGAAGTAGCACCATTAAGTTTTTATGCCTCTATAGAACCTGATCATAATATTTTACCTCTAATACTTAATCATTTTACACGAAGATTTTCCGACCAAAACTTTATAATTCATGATTTAAAAAGAGAGCTTGCAATTATATATAACAGAGAGTCATTTATTATAACTGACTTAAAAAGAGAGGATTCCAAAGTTTTAACCTTACCAGATGGTGAATTTGAATCTCTTTGGAAAACTTTTTATAAATCTGTTAATATGAAAGAACGTGAAAATCCTAGGCTCCGTAATCAGTATATGCCTAAGAGATATTGGTCTCACATAACAGAACTCATATAAAAATATGCCCTATGACAAAAATATCATAGGGCATATTATAAGTTATAATTGTAACGTATAACAATTCGAATATATAACTATCACTCCAAGTTCTCCATTTTGAAATTCCTATTAAGCCTCTTCCGGTTACTTTTTACATGCTTACAATATATCTGTCTTTAATTATTTTAGGAGGTAAACTTGAATCTTTATCTCAAATTGTTTATATTCTACTAGGAACAGCAGAATATATTATTTTTGATTTAAGCGGAAATATCACAGTAAATAATTATTCAGGTCCTACTCGATTGGCAATGCTTCAACTTTATTTTGCCACAAATATTTTAAATATCTACTTTATAGTAAATTGATATCTCATTTCATTTACCAAAGTTGTCTTATCCTTTGCTATAACATTTTTAGTAATATATAAATAGTAAGTTTCACCCGATTTATATGCATTTACTGGTGTCACCTTTAAAATCTTGTCTGATCCATAACTTAATTTTACATCTACCTTCTTTCCTGCTAAATCTGTTACAAACACATTATCTGCTGTAATTGTGCTTGAATCTGCTGGCTTGGTAAATTTAATATTCCATTCCTTAGCTGCATCTACCTTATCTTTCATAATGGTTGTCTTTCCATGGAAATAATCCTTTGGTACAGTTATTAAGGTAAAGCTGCTGAACTTATTTACCCAGATTGATATTCCTAGATTTCCTTTTCGTCATAAACAAGCGTACCCTTATCCACTACATCTTCTCCATCACTATGATGTACCATAACTGCTAAAGAGGAAAGAAACTTATCCAATTCTTCCTTGGAACTTGGTATCTTGGATTTGTCAACTGGTACAGTTATCTTTACTCTGCCTGTAACATTAGCTTCTATATTAATTGGTGTGGTGATTATATCTGAACCAGAAGCTATTTTCAGCACAAGTCCTTTATTTTCTTCAATCTTACTACTGTCTTTTTCTTCGCTGACCTGTACCTTAGTATCTTGTCCTTTTAATCCACTTATAGTTTCTGCTGGCAGTTCTAAAGTGGCTTTGCTGGTTTTCACTGATAGAGCTATGTTGTTATCCCCAAGCTGAGCTACTGAGCTTCCTGGAAGCTGTACTTCCACTTTATCTGATGGATTTCCTGGTATATCTGATACCACTATAGCTGCACTTCTTTTATTTGTTTCTAAGGATTCCTTTACTGTGGCTGCTGCTGTGCTATTATCAAAGTTTACTGTATCTTTTTGACTTCCATCTGTGTCTGAAGTTCTTGTAATAGCTACTTCTGCAGCATTAACCTGCTGGCCGCCATTATCTACTACTACGGGCACCTGTCTGGTAGTGCTACCACCATTAGCTGGAGTATCTGAAGAACTCGGTGTTGGTGGCACATATGGTGAAATTGTCAAAGTTACTGCACTGCTTGTTACACTTCCTGCAGTATTTGATACTGCTACTGAATAACTTCCTGCATTTGATAACTGTACACTATTTAAGCTTAAAGTCCTTAAATTTGCTCCACTTATGTCTGTGCCATCCTTTTTCCATTGATAACTTAAAGGGTCAGTTCCTGCAGCTGTTACACTGAAACTTACATTTTGTCCTTCTGTTACTGCCTGTGCTGTTGGCCCAGTTGTTATAGTTGGTGCCACTGGTGTTGAATCATCTATAGTCACCAATAATATTTGTGAACTTCCTGAACTGAAGTTAAAGAATAAGATTACAGTTCCAGTATCTAGTCCTTTTAGATATTCTTTCTTTATAGTCACTTTACTTCCAGACACTACGTAGTCTGTTCCCGCTGTAAGGGAAGTAGCTTCATTTTTTATATCAGATAGAGTATTTCCATTTAAGATCATATCTACATTTATATCTGTATAATATGAAGAGTTTGAATATTTATTAAAGCTTACTCTGAATGGAGTTATAATTGAGTTACCAGGATCAGTATCACTTATATTTATATTTAAGGACTGATTAGCTCCAGCATTGAAACAGAAGGTTAAGTTTACAGTTCCAGTAGCTAGTACTTCTAAATATTCTTTCTTTATAGTCACGGTACTTCCAGCCACTACATAGTCTGTTCCTGATGAAAGGGAAGTAGTTCCATTTTTTAAGCCTAATAAAGTATTTCCATTTAGGTTCATATCTACATTTATATCTGCATAATCTGAAGAGTTTAAATATTTATCAAAGCCTGAGCTGGTTGGAGTTATACTTGAGTTATCAGGATTAGTATCACTTACAGTTATATTTAAGGACTGATTAGCTCCAGCATTGAAACAGAAGGTTAAGTTTACAGTTCCAGTAGCTAGTCCTTCTAAATATTCTTTCTTTATTGTCACGGTACTTCCAGCCACTACATAGTCTGTTCCTGATAAAAGGGAAGTATCTTCGTTTTTTATACCGGATAAAGTATTTCCATTTAGGTTCATATCTACATTTATATCTGCATAATCTGAAGAGTTTAAATATTTATCAAAGCCTAAGCTAGTTGGAGTTATACTTGAGTTACCAGGAGTAGTATCACTTACAGTTATATTTAAGGACTGATTAGCTCCAGCATTGAAACAGAAGGTTAAGTTTACAGTTCCAGTAGCTAGTCCTTCTAAATATTCCTTCTTTATTGTAACTGCACTTCCTGTTGCTACGTAGTCTGTTCCTGCTGTAAGGGAAGTAGTTCCATTTTTTATATCGGATAAAGTATTTCCATTTAGCGTCATATTTACATTTATATCTGTATAATATGAAGATCCTGAATACTTATCAAAGCCTGAGCTGGTTGGAGTTATACTTGAGTTATCAGGAGTAGTATCACTTACAGTTATATTTAAGGACTGATTAGCTCCAGCATTGAAACAGAAGGTTAAGTTTACAGTTCCAGTAGCTAGTCCTTCTAAATATTCCTTCTTTATTGTAACTGCACTTCCTGTTGTTACGTAGTCTGTTCCTTTTGTAAGGGAATCAGTTCCATTTTTTATGCTTGATAAAGTATTTCCATTTAGGGTCATATCTACATTTATATCTCCATAATTTGAAGAGCCTAAATACTTATCAAAGCTTGAGCTGGTTGGAGTTATAATTGAGTTACTAGGAGCAGTATCACTTACAGTTAAATTTAAGGACTGATTATTTCCAGCATTGAAATAAAAGGTTAAGTTTACAATTCCAGTATCTAGTCCTTCTAAATAATCTTTATTTATTGTCACTGCACTTCCTGTTGTCACGTAGTCTCTTCCTTCTGTAAGGAAAGCAGTTCCATTTTTTATGCTAGATAAAGTATTTCCATTTAGGGTCATATCTACATTTATATCTGTATAATATGAAGATCCTGAATACTTATCAAATCTTGAGCTGGTTGGAGTTATACTTGAGCTTGAAGGAGTTGAATCACTTACAGCTATATTTAAGGACTGAGTATTTCCAGCATTGAAACTGAAGATTAAGTTTACAGGTCCATTAGCTAGTCCTTTTAGATAGTCCTTCTTTATTGTAACGGAACTTCCTAATACTGCGTAGTCTCTTCCAGATGAAAGGAAAGTAGTTCCATTTTTTATGTTCGATAAAGTATTTCCATTTAAGGTCATATTTACATTTATATCTGCATAATATAAAGAACCTGAGTATTTATCAAAGCTTGAGCTAGTTGCAGTTATACTTGAGTTAGCAGGGGTAGTATCTTTTACAGTTAAATTTAAGGACTGAGTATTTCCAGCATTGAAACTGAAAGTTAAGTTTACAGTTCCAGTAGCTAGTCCTTTTAGATAGTCCTTCTTTATTGTAACGGAACTTTCTGATACTACGTAGTCTGTTCCTGCTGTAAGGAAAGTAGTTCCATTTTTTATGCTTGCTAAAGTATTTCCATTTAGGGTCATATTTACATTTATATCCGCATAATATGAAGAACCTGAGTATTTATCAAAGCTCGAGCTAGTTGGAGTTATACTTGAGTTAGCAGGGGTAGTATCTTTTATAGTTAAATTTAAGGACTGAGTATTTCCAACATTGAAACTGAAGGTTAAGTTTACAGTTCCATTAGCTAGTCCTTTTAGATATTCCTTTTTTATTGTAACATTACTTCCTGATAATACGTAATCTCTTCCAGCTGTAAGGACAGTAGCTCCATTTTTTATGCTAGATAAAGTATTTCCATTTAGGGTCATAGCTGCATTTATATCTGCATAATATGAAGAACCTGAATATTTATCAAAGCTTGCGCTGGTGGGTGCTATACTTGAGTTTACTTTGTAGGCTGCACTCATGACGGTGCTAGTAATTCCATTCCTCACTGATATAGCTCGTATTGTCACAGGAGTGTTTATTGCTATTCCTGAGGTATAACGGGTACTTGTAGCAGAGGGGTTAGTACCATCCAAAGTGTAGTATATGTCGGCTCCTGAAATAGAGCTGCTTAAGGTTACTAAGGTTCCACTGGACACTGTTCCACTAGCAGGGCTTGCAGTTGGTGGGGGGTCTACGGTGGTATACTTCATTACTGTTAAATTAGACTTAGTAGTACAAAATGCAACATAAGGCGTTCCATTATATACAGATAATGCGGTAGTGAATATATTATTTACTGAAAGTCCAGCTGATCCTACTGTTTCCCAAGCAGTTCCATTATATTTGATTACTGTTGATCCGCCATTGTTATTATCATTAAATGCAACATAAGGTGTTCCGTTATATACTGATATTGAGCTGTATTCTGTATTACTTCCTAAGGAGCCAGCATTTCCTATTGTCACCCAGCTGCCATTATTAAATTTCTTTACGGTTAAGACATTGGTACTTTCATTAGTAAATGAAACATAAGGTGTTCCATCAGAATCTATTGCTAAGGACAAAAAACTTGGGTAAGCTGGTGCTGGTAAAATAGATGAGTTTCCAACTGTTTGCCAGCTACCTTTATCAAATTTCATTAACTTTCCGGTACCATCATACCCACTTCTAAAGGCAACATAAGGTATTCCATTATATATAGCTAATGTGGAATTGGAGCTTGCTTTTGCAAATTGGGCACCTCCTACTGTTTGCCATTTGCCGCCATCATATTTCTCTAAGGTTATATTTTGACGATTATCAATAAAGGTAACATAAGGTACGCCACCATATACACATATGGAGGTCTCGTTTACATATTGTGATGAAAAATTAGGAGTTCCAATTGATTCCCAGTTGCCATTATTATATTTCATTACTGATACTTTAATTTCACTCCCACCTCCACAATCACAAAAGGAAACATAAGGTGTTCCGTTATACACATATAATGACATGCCCATATCGTTACCAACCGTAGGAATATTCCCAAGTTTTTCCCAAGTGCTGCCATTATACTTCATTACTGCAATTTTATTTCCACTAAGAACAACAACATAAGGTGTTCCATCAGCGATAAATAATTTGGGATATATACCTGATAAAAGTCCAGGTGTTCCCACATTTATCCAGGCTTTTGAGTCTGCTGCCTTCACTGTGGTCATAAAGTTATTTGGCAAAATACCAAATAAAATCACCAAAACAGCAGCAAGTATTATATCTTTGCACTTTTTAAACATTTTTATAAGCTCCTTTCTTCACTAATTTTGTTCTTTTATATCTTTTACACGAGAGTGCTTAATATTAACCCTTGTATAACTGGTTTTTTACAATACTGTAAGTCATTTCTTTTTACTTTTATTCATAAAATTCCTCCTATATTCCAAATAGCATACCCTATCATAGAAAATTCACTGTAAATATTTTCCGTAATTTGAACTATAAAAATATCCTTTCTTGATATTATGACAATTTACTTAAATATTGTATATTGTACTTTGGTACAATATCAGGGTAGATGAATACTACTCATAAGCACTGAAAAAATAGCAATCTTTGCATATTTGTGTTGTTGTAATATGTGAAAAATAGTATAATATGAATTATTATATAATTATATTTTAAATTATATTTTTAATTATATTAAAGCAGTTATGTTAGGAGATGATTTTGATGATAAGAGAAGACCCTGCTAATGTTGGATTATTGAAAACAAAATACAGTATCCCTGTAATGAATAAGCATCTGCTGCCACGTAATACCATAAGTCACAAGCTAGAAGAGTCTTTTAGCCATAAACTTACTATCATAACAGCTCCTGCTGGCTATGGAAAAACTACCGCTGTGCTTAAATGGCTTGAAGGTATTTCACTTCCCTCTGCCTGGTTTTCCATCGATGAAGGCGATAATGACCCATTTGTATTCTGGAGCTATTTTTGTGCTGCTCTGAGCAGCGTTTCAAATGACATCGGTCAAGCTACAGAATATATTTTTGCATCAAAGGAGCTTTTTAAAGCAAATACCCATCTGAGCATTATGATCGATAGCTTATCGGATATACCCTCAGATTTTTTGCTTGTACTGGATGATTTCCATCTAATTACAAACCCTGACATTATTGATGTTCTATCTTACTTTATAACTTACTTGCCTTCAAATATGCACATTGCAATGATAAGTAGGACTGAACCTCCTTTGAAGCTAGCAAAACTTGGATTAAAGGAGGATTTAGTAAGAATCCAGGCAAAGGAACTCCGTTTTGAAACTGAAGAAATTTGTCAATATTATGAAACAAGAGGATATTTTCTGCAAAAAGAAGATATCCATAAAATTGAGTGCTATACAGAAGGCTGGGCTGCTGCACTGGTTGCTGTAGCTCTGTCCCTTAAAGATAAAAGAAATATACATAATATCATAAGCCATTTTGGAAGCAGTAATTTATACATAGAAAACTATCTTGTTGAAGATGTTTATGATACATGGTCAAAAAAGCAACAGGATTTTATGGAAAAAATATCGATATTGGACAAGTTGTGTGGTCCTCTTTGTGAAGAAATTACAGGCTATGATGGCAATAGCTTAATAAAAGAATTGTATCTTCAAAATAGCTTTCTTATATCTCTGGATTATGAAGGTATATGGTTTAGATACCATCACCTTTTCTTAGATTTTCTAAGGAAAAAACTATTGAAAAGGGATGCTGTCTCAATTCAAGCCTTACACCTTAAAGCAGGAGAATGGTTCAAAGCGCAAGGCTTTTTTAACGAAGCAATTGATCACTTTTTGAAAGGATTTCATTACAAAATCGCTCTGCCTCTTATAGAAAAGAATAGTCAAAAATCAGTAAGAAAAGGAGAATATTCAAAAGTTATTTCATGGATTGAACGATTACCAGAAAAATATATTGAAAACTCTTTAATGATTCTACTTGTAAAAGCAACATATCTTGTAGAAAAAGATGATTTCAATAAAGCTTGGAAATGTATAGAACGAATTGAATTGTTGTTAAATAAGGAGAACTCAACTTCTAAAGACTTCAATACAATCTATTTTCTAGTTAAATCTAATTTTTTTATACGACAAGGTAATGTTGAAAAAATCTTACGGCCTATTATTGAAGCTGCAGCCTGTGGTATAAGTGATATTATGAGTACAGAATATATGGATCTTAACCTATTTGATGTTTCTATTTTCCGTGCACCATATCATCCATTAATAAAAATACTAAAAAGAAATTTTGCTGAGTATGATTCGCTTGTCAGTAATTATAGAACTCTTATCAACACAAATCCCGGATATGCACCACTGATTAAAGGCGAATTTCATTATGAAAGTGGAAAGCCTAATGAAGCCCTTCCAGAGCTGTTTGCTTCAATTGACGAAGCTATTAATGCGTGTTGTGCAGGAGCTTTAGTGCCTGCAATGGTTACTATAGCAAAAATAAAGCGATCCCAGGGAGATATACAAGGTGCTTTAAAGATTATTGAGGAATGTCAAGGAAAGGTGCTAGAATTTCGTAAACCTCACTGGAATTACATGTTAAAGGCCTTTAAAGTAAAACTTTATATTGATTTGGATGATACCAAATCAATAGATAAATGGATGAATGAAAACAGACTGAATGTTTACCAGGATATTATTAAGATACATGAATATGAACTGATTGTGCTTAGTCGGGTTTTAATCTATAAACATCGTTATAATGATGCCACTTTACTGTTGAACCGACTTTTACACTTTGCTATAGGACAGCAAAAAAGTCACAGTATAGTTGAAATAAGAAACCTTCTTGCTATTGCAGCACTAAAAAACCTTAATGAAGAAATTGCTGAAAAACACTTTGAAGATGCTCTTTCCATAGGACTTAAAGAAGGTTATGTGAGAAGCTTTGTAGATGAGTTTACTCCCATGATTGCTTTACTGGAAATGTATATAAGTAAGAATAAAAAAAGAAGCAACCTAGAAGTTTATGCAAAAGATCTACTTATCCAGACAAAAGAAGCCGTAAAGTATTTCATAATTCCTACATCTTCAAATACAATTCAAAGTCTTTTAACACCTATGGAAAAAAAAGTTTTACAGCTTATAATCAATGCTTACACCAACAAAGAAATTGCAGAAAAACTGGGAATAACCCTCAGAACAGTAAAAGCTCATATTGGTAATATATATGTAAAGTTAGGGGTAAAAAACCGTATGCAGTGCATAAATAAAATTAAATGCTTATAGATTAACAACTATGATCTCAAGAGTACAACCTTGAGGTCATATATTTTTTATCACTTTTCCTTTATTATCTAAATAATTCATGATTTAAAAAGGAATTTAGCAATCATATATAATAAAGAAAAATCACTCATAACTGAGTTTAAAAGAAAAGATTCTAAAATTTTCTCTTCACCAGATGGAGAATTTGAAGCTCTTTGGAAAACTTTTTATAACTTTGTTAATATAAAAGAACGTAAAAATCTAAAACTACGCAGCCACTATATGCCTAAAAGATATTGGTCTCACCTTACAGAATTTAAATAACACAAAAAGATAGCAAAATCTTGTCACAAGATCTTACTATCTTTTACACTCACACTATTTATATTATATTTTTGAACTTCATGGAAATCTCACTAAATCCATCACATAATATTAGTATATGACTATTGCTATATTGATTTCTTATTTACTTAATAAAATTCGAAATCAATTCATACACAACAGGAATTAAAAGTGCTGGCAACATATTTCCTACATTAAACTTCTTTCCAAATGCAATATTTGCACCAACACAAAAAATAAGTGCTGATCCTACAAAAGACATATTTGCAATTAGTGTATTTCCTAAAAAGGGACCAATAAAAACGGTAAGAAATGTAATACTTCCCTCATACATAAAAATTGCAACGGCAGAAAACATAACACCAATTCCATGGGTAGAAGCAAAAACCAAAACTATGACAAAATCTAAAATAGATTTGGCAATGAGCATTGAAGAATCGCCTTTAAGTCCATCCTGTATTGAACCAACTATAGCCATGGCGCCCACACAGATAATAAGTGATGTATTAACAAAACCTTCTACAAACTGATTGTCCTCTTTTGCTCTTGCAATACTTTTAATTTTTTCACCCAAAGCATCCAGCCATTTTTCAATATCTAATATCTGTCCAATAAAACTTCCTATTACTAATGAAAAAATTAAAAGCATGGTTCCTTTTGTTTCTATTCTTCCATCATGTATAGTAATCATACCTTGCAGGGTTCCAGCAATACCGATAAAGATTACTGCCACACCACAGGCCTGCATTAAGATATTCTGCATTTTCTGTTTCATTCCATTTTTAAGAAACAAACCAATACCGCTTCCAATGATTACAGCTATAGTATTTATGATTGTACCTAATCCTCTCAAAATATACTCCTCTTATCTTTCGTTATATCAGCAGCATTCTGTTAAATCACTATATAACTCTTGCTGCTAGTATTGACTTTATTTATTTTAGATTATATCATTAATCCTATGATATGAAAATTTAATATATTTAATATTATTATTAAAAATTATTTATGGATGGTGAATAATGGAATTAAGAGAGATCAATACATTTCTTGTGGCTGCTGAAAAAATGAACTTTTCCAAAGCAGCGAAACAACTGGGTTACACCCAGGCAGCCGTCACAATACAGATTAAGCAGTTAGAAAAGGATTTAGGAGTTTTTTTATTTGATAGGATTGGAAGAAGCATATATCTGACAGATAAGGGAAGTGAATTTCTTACATATGCCCGAAAAATTTTATTTTATACGGAAGAAGCAAAAGCAGGACTTAAGAATGAAAAGTTATATTCAGGAGTTATTCGAATAGGCACTTCTGAATCCATTTTATCTACTTCATTTCCAAGAATAATTAAGAAGTTCCATCAGATGCATCCTGATATGCGTATTTGTATAAAAACAGGAGCAAGAGACTTTATCTTTGACCTAATGATTCATAATGAATTAGACCTGGCTTATATTATTGACAAAAATGTCATTGACCACGAATGGATTGGAAAAAGCATTCAGGAAGATAAAGTATACTTTGTTGCTTCTCCAAAAAACTATTTGACTCAAAAAGGAGAAGTCTCTATTGAGGAAATTTTAGCAGAGGAGCTTATTATGACAGAGTGCAATGCTGGTTACAGTTATGAACTTTCTCAGCAACTAGCCAAAAAAGGTCTATATTTCCGTCCTTATTTGGAAATTGGTAGTACAGATCTAATACGTCATTTTGTGGTTGGAAATAAAGGTGTTTCATATCTGCCTCTTTTTATTATAGAAAAAGAAATAAAAAAGGGTACGATTGTCCCAATACGGATTCCCGAATTTGAGGTTAGTGTATATCGTCAGTTATTTTGGCATAAAGATAAATACATTACTAAACCCATGAGTGATTTTTTGGAGTTAGTTAGAAACTCAACTTTCGCATGACAAAAATACCAGCTTTTCCTTGATAAAAGTAGTCTGAAAATGAGTTATTAGTCAAAATAAAAAGAGAAGGTTATATTTCCCCTTCTCTCTAAAATTTAAAACTATACTATATTTTTATCTTCTACATTTTTTTCAACTTAATGGGTTTTGTGCGTTTTTATTTAAAGGACCTAAATTACTCTTCCAATACCTAGTTTTTGAATTTCCACTTCTGTCAAGAGCCGATACTGACCTTTTTCCATTGATTCATCTAACATTAAGCCTCCCACAGAAACCCTTTTTAAATATACAACATAACAGCCTGCTGCCTTTAACATACGCTTTACTTGATGGTTACGTCCTTCTGTAATAGTAAGATAGCCAGAGACAACTGGCTGATTATACTTCTTTGAATCTATACTGCTTAAATTGTCAATGGGCATTTCATGTTTAAAGTCTTTATACATTCCATATTTATGCACTTCTATTTTTGCAGGTTTTGTTAGTATTTCACCTTTTCCTATGTAAATTCCCTGCTCTAATTGATTCCTGCTTTTCTCATCTAAAGAACCTAAAGCCCAAAAAAAATAAGTTTTTTCGATATGTTCTTGTGGATGCATTAATTTATGTTCAAATTCACCATCATTAGTAAGTAACAATAACCCTTCTGTATCTTTGTCCAATCTTCCAACATGAAATACTCCATTCATTTTATCATCATCAAAAAAATCAAATACTGTTTTGTGAGCTGCATCTTTTCTTGCAGTAATACATCCAGCAGGTTTATTAAACATATAATATACTTTTCCAGCATAAGTAACTACTTTACCAAGATACTTAATAACATCAGAGTTTTCGTCAATGTCCATTGAAGGTTCTGTTATAACTTCTCCATTTACTTTAACCAAACCTTCTTTTATATAAATCCTAACAATTTTCCTTCTTCCAACAGATGATTCTGCTAAAAATTTATCTAATCTCATATTTTATAACTTCTCTTCCTTTGTAAAATCATTTTATCACCTAGGGTATTATAACAAAATATTTAACTAATATCCATAATGTTAAATTTTCCATATAAATAAGAGAAGGGTATATTTCCCCTTCTCCCTAAAATTTAAAATAATACTATATTGTGGTACTTAAAAGATTTATGTCTGAGATGTCAGAAGTTTTTGCTGAATTATTATAATATGATTGCTGCTGTCTAGTAATTTTTGAACTTCCTTCTCTTAATTCTTTCAGCTTCTTTCTACGTAATTTCTCCACATCACTTAGGTCATCTGTGTCCTTAGATTTTTTTTCTTTATATTCACATTTACAACTAACTCCACCATTTTCATCCACTACAAAACTCACACTAGTTACTTCCCTACCGTCTGGCATATATTTATGAGTATTAAGATATTGTGGAAATGATGGTGCTTCATCTAACAATCTTTTTACATTTTCAGCTACTTTTGGGTCCTTCATTGCTTTTTCTATATACTTTGGAGAAAAATTGTAAGTTACATCACTTTTTTTAAATAAATATGAATCACTCATGTTTATTTGAGTATTAGAATATTCACTACGAAGATTTTCAAAATACTCATCTTTTGAAGCTGTTTTAGCTGATTTATCTGTTGTACTGCTAATTGTAGTTTTATTTAAATTACTATTTATAGAATTATTGGATGTTTGCGTATAATAATTACTATAGCTAGTTCCTATTCCTGTTGACATGTTTATTCATCCCTCTCATGTAATTTTAGTAAATTCTACCTAGATTATTATCGCCTATACTTTTTTAAACTTAACTAATTTTGTATTTTTTAAAATGTTTGGTAAATTATTCTAGGTTTCTATAAGAAACTGCTAAACTAAATACCTTGCATAAACTTATGCAAGTCAATAAAAAGTCCAAGCCTCAAATTTATTGAGACTTGGACTTTTCCGGTTTGCTAGTCATTATTTTAAAGGATATTTACCATAGGTTCTTCCAGCTTCCATAAACATTTCAACCTTTTCTATTGGTGTATTCATTGGAATTTGGCAGCCTGTACTCAAAATATAACCTTTTTTAGAATCATGTCCTTTTCTAATACATTCTTTAACCGAGTTAAAAATATCTTCTTTTGTTCCAGCATATACAACATCCACTGGTGGAACATTTCCAGTAATAACCACTCTGTCTCCAATCATTTGTTTAGCTTCTTCTATATCCTCATCATTATCAATACTGAAATTAGAAATACCTGCATTTACAACATCTTCCCAGATATCTTTGCTTTTGCCACAGATATGTATTCCAGGAGAACTTCCTGTTTTTTCTTTTATTCTATCAATATTTTTCTTAAGAGCAGGTAACGAAAACTCTCTAAATTGTTTTGGGCTTATAAGACTAGTGGATGAAACTGGATCTGCAAATCCAATAGATACACCTAACTTAGAAACTTCATCTATATACCTATTATTACATTCTGCTATTATATCCATTAAAGTGTGAACCTTTTCAGGGCACTTAATTATCCATTTTAATAGGTTTTCTGTTCCCACTACAGAAGCTGCAACACTAAAAGGCCCTGACATAGCAGCACCAACATCTACTTCATCTATAAGTGCATTCTTAGTGAGTCTTATAGCTTCAATTAAAACTGGCAAGTTACCATCTTTTAGAGGATCAATAATTTTAAGAGATTCTATTTCCTCTACAGATTTGATTGCTGGTTCTATTAAATAGGAGATACCATAATCAGGATATCCTATTTTGGCTCCCATAGCCTCAGCAACGCCTCTAAGACTAGTGGATATACTTGCACCATCATGGTGAAGTCTTTTAAATAAAGCTATTTCTAAATCTGCCATAAGTTGTGCTGAATGATAATATTCTCTAGCTTTAACTCCAATAAAAGGTACCATAGTAACTCCCATATCAGGTACGCATATTATCCTATCAATTTCTTCCCCTTTAGAAAAAGCCTGCACTCTTTCTTTTGGTGTCATTTGTTCTTTAATCAATTAGATCAACTCCTTATCTTATGTCCATATTTGAATTCTATCATTACAGGGATAAATTTTCTATAACCATATTAAATACCAATAGTTTAAACCTTTTCTATAAGATTTTAATATAATGATTTATAGAAAAAACAGCCTAAAATTCTTTGTAAACTTTACTCTAAATGATATCTTTAAAATACTGAGTAATTTTAGATCTATTTGATACACTTAATTTTAATTCTTCACCATTAATATAAATGTTTACTCCATTAACTAAATAAATATTTACATCGTACTTCAACTTTCTTTTGCTGTACTCTAGGGACATTAATTCATTTATGAGCTTCTCAATTTCCGTAAGCAACATATTTTTCTTAAGAGTCTTTTTCTCTAAAATAGCTTTTTTTAAAGAAGGCTTAACTTCCTTCATTATCTTATATAGGTTTATTTGCTTCCATCTTGCAAGCCTTATCTTTAAATCTCTAAAGATTTCACATCCATCTTTTCTTATAATAGGAACATTATGAAGCTGACTTTCAATCCTTTTTACTGTTGGGTTATTACTATCAAATTTACTCATAATAAATAAGGCACCATAATCATATTCAGTTCTTATGATTCTTCCGTAAATCTGCTTTAAATCTATAGATACAATTGGAAAATTCACCTTTGCATAAGATTGCCAATAGTTTTTTCCTCTTTCAACTTGATTTTCTATTAAAGACTTATAAAAGGGCTCCTTACTATTGATATTAGGCACTTTATCTAAAATAACTGTAGTCATAGCGTCTCCTGGAATATCTATTCCTTCAAAATATCCCTTTGATCCCAGCAAAATATATCTTTCCTCTCTAGATTTTAACTTTTCTATATCCTTTTTCCCATCTACAATATTTATCCCTAAAGCCTTTAAATTTTCTGAAGCTTCTTCCTTGAATGCATCAAGCCTTTTTCTACTAGTGAAAAGAATAATAATATTACCTTCAACATTAGATAAAAGTTTAATAACAAATTTTTTCATTTCTTCTGAAAAAGTATCGATATCATTGGGGTCAATATTCTCTACAGCATAGATTGCACTCTTACCTTTATAGTCAAACACAGGCTTTATAGGAGGAACTTCTACTATTTCTTTATTTTGGGATTTTGCAATATTTATTCCTAAGGTATTTTTCAAATTATTGTAGCCAGTATCTGAACTTAAAGTTGCAGATACAAAAAGGCAGCTCTTAGCGCTACTTAGAACTTTTTCATAAAAAGCACCTGATACATCTAAAGGAATACTAGATATCTTCCACCATCTAAAGAATTTATCTACTTCAAAGTAAAAACAATGTCCTTCTTCGTTTTGAGTTATTATATTCTCTAAGAGCCTACTATACCCATTTATACCTTCCACTTTTTCTATTAATATTTTAAGCCTTTTATCTTTTTGAAGAGTAGATATATCTTTTAAAACAGAAACTGCCTTCTCTAAATTTATATTCAAAATACCTAAATTTTCTTTAAGATATTCTAAATATTTTATTATACCTGATATCTTAGGATTGTTTTTATTTAAATGATCCTTTATATTGTAATCTTTGCTTATACCGCTAGTAGATATATAGTTTTCAAAGGCAGCTTTAATATTCCCCATTTGATTTATGCACTGCTCTATCCATGACTCTATATCGCTTAAAGGCAGAGCATCCTTTTTAGTCCTTCTTGATAAATAATATAGATATCCACTTTTTTCTGCACTGTTATATATTTCTTTTAGATATTTTTCAAACTCATAAGAAACCAAAGTGCTTTCAAACGCATCATAGGCTTCCTGAGTGAGATTATGTGCTTCGTCTGCCACAATATTTTCAAGAGGAACAATACTTTTATAGGGCCACTTTAATAATAAGGAATGATTTACAACAATAAGCTTAGACTCCTTTAGTGATTCAACTCTTGATGCATAATAGCACCGATCTTTATACTTACAGACTCCCACATCACAAAGTTCTGAGTCACAATTACACTGATTTATTAAGAAATCTAAATTAAACTTTTCTATTATAACAGGGTTTATTTCTTCTACCTCTCCAATGCCTTTTTCTATTATGAGTCTTTTTAAATAAACATAGCCAATAAGAGTTTTTATATCGCTTGGATATTCTATATCTCTGAACCTTTCAAAACAAAGGTAATTACTTTTTCCCTTTATTAAAGTATAGCTTACATCTCTTTTTATATTTAATGCTTCTAAAAGATTAGGAATATCCTTCTCTACCAGCTGATTTTGTAATCCCTTCGTGTTAGTGGATATAATAACTTTCTCTTCTCTAGTATATGTATATATGGAAGCTGGCAGCAAATAAGCCATGCTTTTTCCAAGTCCTGTTGGTGCTTCCATTATTGTAATTTTACCTTTTTCTAGTCCTTCTCTTACAAACTTTGATGCATCCCTTTGCTGTGGTCTTAAGGTATAGCTTCTTCCATTTCTTCTCCAAATTTCTTTATGCTCAAAAAGCTTCTCATAATCTTTCAGTGCAAAAATAGGATATGGTTCATTAGATTTCTCTTTAAGTTCAATAGTTTTATTTTCTATGAAGCATTTTACATCCTTCATATTTACCTTTGTAAGATGCTTATACCAGCTCCATACTTCCATTTCTGCAATGCTCATGGGCAGTGAATAACCATTTTCATAATAAAAGCTGCTTATTGCATAATTAACCATAAGTATTATATCTTCTACATAATTAAGAGTTATACAATTTTCCTCTTTATAATCAGGAATAAACCTCTTTAATAAATATTGAAGATCAAAGGACCTAAGCTCTGGAAAAAGCATGGCAAGAAGTTCTATTAGATCTAAAAATTCATTATCTACCTTAAGAAGATTTTTTTCAAAGTCTTTATCATAACTGACTAATGGAAGGTTTTCAATAAAGTGAACTAGTTTCTTAATTCCATCTTTTAACTGCAGCGCACTATCTAGTTCTTTTTGTATAATTCCTCTTAAAAGATCAGAAGTGCTTAGTGCTACTAATTTATTTGGATTAATTAAAGTATTAAACTTTGTAACAACATTATTCTTTATTTTAACAGCACAGATCTTTATGATTTTGTTATCAGTGCTAGTGGTTTCTATATCTAAAAATATTACGTTATTTAGTATACTGTAGGGTTTCATATCTTCTCCTTAATAAATAAATTATCTGCTGATAATTGTAGTATTAGCGTAAAATCTAAAGATATTATAGCATATATGACCCTTTAATTTAATTAAAAACTATAAGCCAAGAAACAAATCACCTTTAAAGACATGTTCAAGTTTGTGGCACTAATGGTAAAAATAACAATCATAAAGACAAATGATAATTTTAGTTGAACTAAATTTTTTACTGCTACACTTAAATTTTTACTGTAAAACCATATAAAATAAGTTTAAATTAATGTATAATGAAAATATACCAACAAATACTCTTACTTTAAAGTTTTTAATTAGACATTCTAAAAAAAGATAATTTGATTATGAGTGTTAAATAAAGAATAAATTCTTTAAAGAAGTCATTGTCCATAATGACTAAGAATATTACATTAAAATTAATAACTTACTTAGGGGGTAAATAACTATGGATACAAAAAAACTTAACAAAATATTAAAATCAATGGAGGAACATGAGATTCCACAAATGATTATCTCTGATCCAACATCTATTTTCTATTTAACAGGGAAATGGATTATTCCAGGAGAAAGATTATTAGCATTGTACTTAAATGTTAATGGAAACCATAAAATGATTATTAACGAATTATTCCCACAAGAAAAAGATCTTGGTGTAGAAATACTATGGTATAACGATATTCAGGATGGAGTTGAAATCTTATCTAAATTTATAGAAAAAGATAAAGTTATAGGTATTGATAAGGTATGGCCATCTAAATTCTTATTAAGATTGCAAGAACTTGGTGCTGGAAGTAAATTTGTAAACGGTTCCTTAATAGTTGACTATGTAAGAATGATTAAAGGTGAAGAAGAAATTGCTATTCTAAGAGAATCTTCAAGATTGAATGACCTTGTAGTAGCTGAATTAATTCCATGGGTAGGAAAAGGTTTATCTGAAAAAGAATTAAACGCTAAGGTTCGTGAAATTTACAAAAAACATGGTGTTAATGAAGTATCTTTTGATCCAATTACAGCCTATGGTAAAGGTGGAGCAGATCCACACCATGTAACAGATGATTCAAAAGGAAAATATGGAGATTGTGTTATCCTTGATATTGGAGGAATGTACAAGAACTACGCATCTGATTTAACAAGAACTGTATTTATCGGTGAAATTTCTGAAAGACAGAAAGAAATCTATAACATTGTTTTAGAAGCAAACTTAAGAGGTATTGCTGCTGCAAAACCTGGAAACAGAATGTGTGACGTAGATTTAGCTGCAAGAAACTACATTGAAGAAAAAGGATACGGAAAATATTTCACACATAGAACTGGACATTCCTGCGGCTTAGAAGATCATGAATTTGGTGATGTTTCTTCCGTAAATGAAGACATTATCAAACCAGGTCAATGTTTCTCTGTTGAACCAGGAATATATCTTCCAGACGAAGAAATAGGTGTTCGTATTGAAGATCTTGTTATCACAACTGAAGACGGTTGTGAAGTATTAAACAAATATCCAAAAGATATAATTATTGTTCCTGAATGTAAATAAAAGGAGATTATACCTATGAAGATTACTGAAGGCTATATGCCATATTTAGAATATAAAACTTATTATCGTATAGTTGGCGAATGCACTGGAAATAAGAAACCTTTGCTTTTATTGCATGGTGGACCAGGTTCTACACATAATTACTTCGAAATACTTGACAAAGTTGCAGAAGATGGACGTGCTGTTATTATGTATGACCAATTAGGATGTGGGCTTTCTGAAACACCTTCCCGTCCTGACTTATGGTGTGCAAAGACATGGATTGACGAACTAGTTCAGCTGCGTAAACACTTAGGTTTAGATGAAATTCACTTGTTAGGACAATCATGGGGAGGAATGCAGGCAATTGAGTATGCTTGTGAAAACAAACCAAAGGGAATCAAAAGCTATATATTATCCAGTACTTTACCATCTGCTGCATTATGGGAAAAAGAACAGCGTCGAAGAATTGCATACCTTCCACAGGAAATGCAAGATGCCATTGCAAGAGCAGAAAAAGCTAACGATTATTCTTCAAAAGAATATCAGGATGCAGAAGCAGAATTTATGCTTCGTCACTGTGCCGGCATAGTAGGACCAGATTCACCAGAATGTTTAAGACGTCCAAAGGTTGCTGGAACAGAGTCCTATATAACTGCATGGGGTCAAAATGAATTCAGCCCATCTGGTACATTGAAAGACTTTGATTTTATGGAAGAGATTCAATATATTAAGGAACCTTGCCTGGTAATCAGTGGTTTGCTTGATCTTTGCTCACCACTTATTGCAAAGACAATGTATGACAAGATTCCAAATTCAGAATGGGAATTATTTGAATTCAGCCGCCATATGCCATTTGTAGAAGAGAATGAGAAATATATAAAAGTACTTAACAAATGGTTGAATAAAAATGACTAATCTTCTATTACAGTAGCATAACTATTATTATAATAAAAACTATTAGCAACAAAAACTTTTTTTAGTTTTTGTTGCTAATTTTAAATAATTTTATCCCATAGCTACCATCCATAACACTCCCATCACACACAGCGAAAGCAATTTATAGTTCTTATTTCGTGAATAAAAGCGGATACGCCCCTGGATAAGTTTTTCTACTATATTTCTACAAGATCATATTCCCTGCTTCCTAAACCTATTTTTTCTGCATAATCAAGAGTATATCTACCTCTTCTAAATACCCGCCTTCCGTTATTTTTATCAAGTACATCAAGACAAGCTTGATCTATAGCAACTGGATCAGTAGATGCGAACACTCCTATATCCTCTGCTACTGGCTTCATGCTATGACCATGACAATCACAATTTCTAGTTATATTAAAGGCAAAAGTTACATAAATATTATTCTTGCCCTTTGCAGCTCCATAAGCATATTCAGCAAGTCTTTCGTTAAAGCCTTTAGAAAGTGATGCCATCCAACCGTTTGAAACTGCTCCGAAATTACAGGCTGTCATGCAGGCAGCACAACCAACACATTTATCCTTATTGATTTTTGCTCTTGATCCCATAACAATTGCTTTTTCTGGACAATTTCTAGCACATGCACCACAACTTTTACATTTAAAATAACTTATTTTAGGTATGGAATTAGCATGTTGAGCAAGTTTTCCACCTCTTGAAGCACACCCCATGGCAAGTTGCTTAATAGCTCCCCCGAAGCCAGCCAATGCGTGTCCTTTAAAGTGACTTATAACCATAACTTGTTTTTGCTTTGCAATTTCTCTACCTATCTTACATTTTTCAAAATTCTTTTTATTTATTTCTACCTCTTCATAAGCTTCACCATGATCTCCATCTGCAATTATAACAGGCAATTGAGTGAATCCATGTTCTATTGCAAGCTTAATATGATTTTTGGAGGTAGTTCTCTCCCCTCTGTAAAGAACGTTTGTCTCCATAAAGGCACTTTTTATTTCTCTTTCCTTAAAATATTTTAGTATGCCTTCAAAGTTCTTCGATTCTATATATGTATTATTCCCCTTTTCCCCAAAATGAACTTTTAATGGTATATACTTTTCAAATATAACACTTTCGCTTTCTGACAAACAATCCAAAAGCATCTTTGTTGCTTGATTTATCTCTTCTGTTTTAAAATATGAATCTATAGCCTTAAAATATACCTTTTTCATAAAAAATCTCTCCTAATTAAATTTTATTATTAATGACTATTTAGTAAATACTTTTATGTTTCGATAACTATCAAAACGTATTTTAAAAATAAAAGAGACTTATTTTTTTTCATCTCTTCTAATTGTTAATATACTACAAAGTTCATTTAGCAACTCTTCATTTACTTTTGCAACTAAAAATTTGCCTTTTTTTTCTGTGAAAATCAAATTTGCATTACTTAATTCTTTTAAATGATGTGAAATAGTAGGTGCACCTATATTCAGTTTACTAATAACATCATTTATAAAACATTCACAATTTGTATCAAAACTTTTTTCAGTGCTCTTTACTATTTGAAAGTATAATTCCAATCTATTTTCATTAGAAAGAGCTTTAAATATTCTTGCTAAATCTCTTGTATCCATAATTTCTCCTTACACTTTGATAAGCATCGAATTATCAATATAAGCTTACATTATTTAAAAACCTGTGTCAATAACTAGTACTAATTCTTTTTACAATTGGCAAACAGAAACCTTCCAACTGCTGTAATTATGTAAGGGTAAAAAATTCCTTAAATTTATGTTATTATAATACTTAGTGATAAAAATATTTTACAAGGAGTTAACTATGAAATTTATAGGTTTTAGAACATTGAAAACAGGAATTGGAGCAGCAATCGCAATGATTATAGCCAGTCAATTAGGATTAGAATATTCAGTAGCTGCAGGTATTATTACTATACTAAGCATACAAAATACAAAGAAACAATCTTTTAAAATAGCTCTTCAACGTGTTATTGCATTTCTTATAGCATTATTTGTTTCTTTCATTGTTTTTAGAATGATTGGTTATAATCCTTTGGCTTTTGGAATTTTTTTGTTGATTTTTATCCCTTTAACAGTAAGATTTAACTTAGAACAAGGAATAGTAGTGAATTCTGTACTTATAACCCACTTTTTAGTGCAAAAAACTATTAATTTATTTTGGATTCGTAACGAGTTGGAACTTATGCTAATAGGTGTTGGAGTTGCATTGTTCTTGAATTTTTATATGCCAAGCATTGAAGAACAAATTAGAAAAGATCAAATATATATTGATGAAAGCATTAAGAGTATTTTATTTCAAATGTCAAGAGCTCTTAAAAAGAATGATATCTCAATAAAAGAACAAAGTATTTTTAATGAACTTGAAGAAATATTATATGTAGCAAAAGAACGTGCTTATAACAATTTAAACAACTATTTTCTTCTAGATACTCGTTATTACGTAGAATATGTTGAGATGAGGCTTCAACAATTTAAAATTCTTAAGAGAATGAAGAGCCATTTTCAAAGATTCTTTATCTCCTATGAACAAACTATTATGATAGCTAATTTTACAGAAAAGGTTGCAGAGTGCTTTCACGAAGAAAATACAGCTGAAAATTTGCTGCAGCAAACAGGTATTTTGAGGGAAGAATTTAGAAATATGTCGCTTCCTAATACTAGAGAAGAATTTGAAAACAGAGCAATGCTTTTTCAATTTTTAAATGATTTAGAACAATTTCTAATAGTAAAAAATGAGTTTAAAAGAAAATTTATTAATAACTAATATTAAGTATAATAATGCCTTTCCGTAAAATATTAAATTTATAAGTCACAATTCAATAAGCATTTCATCTTTGTTATAATTATAGTTATATTAAATAATTATATAAAGTGTGATATAATTAAGGTTAATTATTTTACAAAAAGTGTTTAAATTATACATGTTGTGACTTAAAACAACTTATAAATATTATATGGATTAATTTAAAGGAGTGTAACAATGTATGGAATTTTATTTGATGTAAGTTTTATAGTTTCTATAATTTTATTAGTTTTTTTATATAGAGTGAGAAATGTTGCTATTTCAAAATTATTAATCAAAGGTACCATACTTGTTTCATTTTGGATCTTGATGGAAATTTTTAGCTATTATATAAAAATAAACGAATTTGTAATCCTATTTCAGAAAGTAAAGTTTATTAGTATTATTTTTGCTTCACCACTTTATCTGTTAATGGTAAGCGAATATGTTAATAAAAAGCCAAAGAATCCTTATTATATATCGTTGATTTTTATTGTACCAATATTATCACTATTATCATTGACCTCTAACAGCATACCATATAAATTTATGTCAAATGTTAATATATCATATGTTAAAGACATTCCAATATTTTCATTTTTACACAATGTTGGATTCCGCATTCATACCATTTATTCATACTGTAGTATTTTGGTTGGATGTTATATTCTTATGGTGGGAACAATAAAGTCTCCTAAATTATATCGCAGGCAAAGTACATTTATTTTTGTAGGTACAATCTTATCTCTTGCAATGAATTTTTTACTTATTAGTCATAAATTCGAATCAATTTTTATAGATGTTACTTCTATTTCCGTACTAATAACCTTGATTATATTATACTTAGGCATATTTCATATACCTAAGTCATTAATGGTACCAATTGCTAGAGATCTTTTAGTGGAAAATATTAAGGATATTGTTATTGTTGTGGATTCTTCTAATCAAATAATAGATATCAATCCAGCAGCCATTGAATTTATAATGTCCTTCGGATATAAAAATATAAAAATTAATATTGAACAAGGAATGAATTTTATAGGAACAAAAATTAGTGAAATATTAGAGTTCATACCCGATATAAGTCATGTCGATACAGTAAGTGATACAAATAGTGAATCTACGCTTACTTTTAATTTTAATGGCAAAAGTTTTTATTTTAGAATGTATAAATCTTCTATTTTTGATACGGATAAATCAGAAATTGGCAGATTATTTATGTTTCACGATATAACCAATCTACAAGAATATACGAATAATCTTAAACGACTAAATGAGGAGTTATTAATTTCAGATAGAATAATTGATACTACAATGGAAGGTGTTTTAATAACAGATGCTTTAGGAAATATTATTAAAGTAAATAATTCTTTTGAAAGAGTCTCCGGATATAAAAAAGAAAATTTGATTGGAAAAAATCCAAGGATACTTAAATCTGGTCTTCATAATAAAAGCTTCTATTTAGATATGTGGGATAATTTATGTACTAATGGTCATTGGGAAGGTGAAGTTTGGAATAAAAGAAGAAATGGTGAAATATATCCTAAATGGATGTCAATAACATCTTTAAAACAATCAGGTGGTGAAGTTGAAAATTACATTTCTATTTCTACAGATATCAGTAAAATAAAAAAGACGGAAGATAAACTTCACAGTCTTGCCTATTATGATTTATTAACAGGAATACCAAATAGAACACTATTTTATGACAGACTTGAAAGGGCCCTTGTAAGAGCTAGTGATAATGAAAAAGCCGTGGCTTTGCTTTTTATGGATTTGGATGGATTTAAAGTTATCAATGACTCCTTAGGTCATGCAGCTGGAGATTTAATTCTTAAAGAAGTTGCAAATCGGATTAAATCTAATATTCGTAAATCTGATACTGTCTCAAGATTAGGAGGAGATGAGTTTACTATAATTCTTGAAAATGTAGACAACCATGAAGATGTAAAAGTTGTAGCAGACGCTATTATTGAAAAAATATTGATGCCTTATAATATACTTAAGCGAGAAATAACTTTAGGAATAAGTATAGGAATAGCATTAGCTCCTTATGATGAATCTACAGTTGAAGGCTTAGTCAGAAAAGCTGATGCTGCAATGTACGATGCAAAGGAATCTGGAAAAGGAAGATATTCTTTTTCTTCACAGGAAATTGAAAATAGAAATCATGAAATTCTTGAAATGCAAATAAAGCTTAACACAGCTCTTGCTAATAATGAATTCAATTTATATCTCCAACCACAAATCGCTTTTGCTGGAAATGGTTTTAAAATAGTTGGTGCTGAAGCACTTATTCGGTGGAATACAATAGATGGTAAAATATTTACACCAGATAAGTTTATACCTATATCTGAAAGCAATCGTATGATAATACCTATTGGTAACTGGGTATTAGAAGAAATCTTTAGAATTGACAAATTATTAAAACGCAATGGCATTAATATTAAATTATCAATTAATGTTTCATCAAAGCAATTTGAAAATGGCAATTTAGTTTCCAAAATCAAAGAAATTTTCAAAGAAAATAGTTCTCAAAATATTAATTTAACAATTGAAATAACAGAGAGCTTTTTGTTACATGATACTGAAAAAGCAATTAAAAGCTTACTTGAAATAAAGAAATTAGGAATTGGAATTTCAATAGATGACTTTGGTACAGGTTTTTCTTGTCTAAGTTATTTAACTCGTTTACCTGTAGACTACTTAAAAATTGATAAGTCTTTTATAGATGATATTGCCAATCCAAATATCAAAAATTTAACATCAAATATTATTTCTATGGCAAAAACTCTTAATCTAAAGACAGTTGCTGAGGGAGTAGAAACTCAAGAACAAATTAGTAAATTGATAGATGAAGGTTGTGATGAATTACAAGGGTATTATTTTAGTAAACCTCTTATTGTTAATGATTTTATCAAATATGTAAATCAGTATAATTAAAGAAATTTCTAGGGTTTACATTACTTAATGAATTAAAATAAAAAATATAGGTGATAAAAATGAAAATCCTACGCTTATTTTAACGTAGGATTTTTACTGTTCATAATAAAAATTAAGTTTTTAAAGGTTCATTTTGGAAATCTAAAATGACCTGTTATTCTAGGCATCCAATACATAATTTCGTCACCTTCTCTAGCATAAGGTGGTGCATTATGTATTATATATGGAATACCATCTGCTCTTCTTTTATCAGAAACTATGGCTATGTGCTCACTGTGATCAAAGGTTATTATATCCCCTGGCTGCCACTTATCTAAATTCTCTATATCATTAGGTTTTAACTCAGTAGTAATACTAGTTGCATATTTTTTGAAATAAACATAAAGATTAGGCACCCTTCTAAAATCTATATTGGGATCTGGTTTTCCTTCAATTCTTTTATAATCGCCAGGATGATTTTTTATATCCTCATCTACCATATCTTTTAGATTATACCCTGCATCCTTAAAAGCTCTCCATACTAAGTCAGTACATACTCCTTCATTCTCTGGGGGGTATCCACCTACATAATAATCTCCCCTATATTTTATTTTTTTGTCTGCTTCTTTTCTTGCTCCAAGAACTATATCTTCTTGATCCTTTATACCATCTTTATCTTTGTCTGAATTTACTAATACTATTCTTTTCTTTAATTTTTCATCAATTGTTTCACTCTTTTTTTCACTAGCTGTATTTTTAGTTTGCACCTTTGCTTGACTTTTACTGTTAAATGCATCTTTCTGTGTAAAAAATTTAAAACCTATAACAATTAAACAAATTAAAACTAAAAATATTACAAAAAACTTTTTTCTCATTTTAACCCCTTGTCCCCTTTATTATCATCAGATAAATCATATAAAGTGAAATTGATCTGTTAAGTATTTTCCTTATAAGTTATCCAATCACTCCAACTTCCAACATAAAGTTTTGCTTTTACATCAATTTCATCTAATATTAAAAAGTTAAAAGCAGCATCTATACCGGAACCGCAATATACTATCACTTCTTTTTTAGCAAATGAATTTTTAAACCTTTCCTTTAAATATGGTATATCTTTAATAGTGTTATCATCATTTAAGTTATCTTTCCAATAATAATTTACAGCTCCTTTTATATGTCCTGCTACCTTATCTATTGGCTCATTTTCTCCTCTATATCTTAGTTCTGTTCTTGAATCTATTATTAATGATTCATGATTTAATTTTATTTCATTTACACGTTCCATACTTGTTTTTAAATCTTCATTTATATTTACTTTAAAAAAACCTTTTTTTGATATTTCTAATTCATCTTTTGAAATATCATTTTCATCACTTATCCATTTACCTATTCCACCATCTAAAACATAGTTAGATTTATGACCTACATATCTTAGCATCCAACAAAACCTTGCAGCACTTGCAATTCTAAAATCATCGTAAGCTACTACTACAGTATCACTATTTATTCCCAAGCCTTCAATTGTATTTTTAAAATTATCAACTTTAGGCAAAGGATTTCTCCCACCATGACATCCAGGTGCAGAAGATAACTGCTTACTCAAATTTACAAATTTAGCTCCTTTTAAATGCCCTTGTTCATAAACGTTTCTGCCATAATTTTTATCAAACAAATCACCCCTGCAATCTACAATTATTAAATTGTCATCCTGAATATGTTTCTTTAACCAGTAAGTTGTTACAAAGTTTTTCATTTCAGTTCCTCCAATTCATTAATATCTACTTTCGCAGTTTAAAAATTATGCGACGCAACTTTTTTAGTGGAGAGTGTAGAATTGAGAGTCGAGAGTGAAGGTTGATTTTTAGCTATCGCAAAAAATCTTTAAATTTATATAAGTCAGCAATGTTTCGTTTTAGCGAAACGAGCCATGAAAAATTTAATCAAAGATTTTTTGTAGTGTAACGGAAAAAAATCCACATTAACTCTCCACTCTCAATTATCAACTCTCAACTAGCAAAGCGAAGCGTCGCATCTTGCTTATATTAAGTCAAAACTTTGTATGTGCAAAAGTTGAGTTAATACCATTTAGATAATTATACCATTTTATCATAGAACCTTCAAAAATGTCATTAACTTTTTAAGTACATTATGCTTTGTAATATTTAAATTACTTGATTTTCTTCTAAATCCAAATAAAGTTCTTCTGAATCATGATCATAACTAAATAATTCAGCATATCTGCCCCAATCAATTATAATATCCATCATTCCTTCAATTTCATGATGTGAAAAATGCTGCTTAAATAACTCTTTAAAAAACTCTTCCTTCATTGTATGATTTCTTTTATTATTTAACACATTCATTATTAATCTGAATGTGGATATACCTTCTAGCTGCTTTTTAAACAATTCTTTGCTTTCATCTTTATCTAACTCAACAAATTCTTTTCCAAGTTCAGTTATAAAAATATCTCCTTCTTTTACCTCTGCAAAGTTAAGCATAGATATGCCTTCTATATTAGGAAGAAGATCATCTATTTCCATCATTAAGTCTCCTCCTAGCTGATATATATCCATCTTACCACCGTTATCATCTATAAGTTCAAGTAGACCAGACATCACACCAACATGAGCATCAGGAATCTGAATAGGCTTTTCTCCATTTTCTTTGCTTGAACTCACACTTTTATTTAATTTCTTTTCTTCATTATCTTCAGTTTTTCCTTTGATTAATAACTTATAAACATTATCAACTATTTTTTCAAATTCCGGTGACTTTCTGTTCCTTGGATGAGGAAGATCTATTTTAATTTCAGCAATTATATGTGCAGGATTTCTGCTGAGCATTACAATCTTATCTGCCATAAGTACTGCCTCTTCAATACCATGAGTAATCATTATTATGCTTTTTATAGGCATTCTTTTTTCCTGCCATAGATCAACTAATTCTGTTCTTAAATTTTCAGCAGTTAAAAAATCTAGTGCTGAAAAAGGTTCATCTAGGCAAAGCAGCTTTGGTTCTACTGCTAATGCTCTTGCAAATCCTACCCTTTGTCTCATTCCTCCTGAAAGTTCCTTTGGATATGCCTCTTCAAATCCATCAAGACCTATAAGACTTATAAGTTCTTCAGCTTTTCTTCTTGTATAATCTTTTGGGAATCCCTTAGCCTTAAGTCCTAATTCAACATTTTCACGAACAGTAAGCCATGGATAAAGTGCAAAAGTTTGAAAAACTATAGAAGCATATGGATTTACTCCAGTTACCTTCTTACCATCAAAAATCACTTCACCATAATCTGATTTTACTAGTCCTGTTATAGTTCTTAAAAGCGTTGATTTACCTGAGCCAGAAGGCCCTAATATAGCAATAAACTCACCTTCATTTATAGTTAAATTTATATCTTCTAAAGTAGGTTTATCTGAACCGCCAAAATATTTTGTAATTCCTTTAACCTTTATAAATTCTTTTACGTTCTTCATATTTTCCACCCCTTTATAATTCTATTTTAAATTTTTCTTCTGACAGTGAATATAATCTCTTCCACAGCGTTTTATTAACAACAACTACTACAATACACATAATAATAGTTGCTATAAGTAAAAGAGGATAATTTCCTTTTTCTGTGGACTCTGATATAAGAGCTCCAAGTCCTATAGTAGATATAGTTCTTCCACCAAAGTTAACATATTCAGATACAATACTTGCATTCCAGCATCCACCTGTAGCTGTTACCATTCCAGTTAAAAGATAAGGGAATATAGAAGGAAGTATAAGAACTTTCCATTTTTTAAAACCTTTAATACCAAAGGTTTTAGCTGCAGCTTTTAAATCCTCAGGAATAGACATTGCGCCTGCAATTACATTAAATAATATATACCACTGAGTTCCCATTAGCATTAAAATCACTGATGCAATATTAAGTCCACCAAGTTTATTCATAAAATATATCAAAATTACAGGAAAAAGTGCAGTTGCTGGTATTGAAGCTACAATCTGAATAATGGGTTGCAGAACATTTGCTACCTTCTTATTCATACCTATAGCTACTCCTACAGGTACTGTCCATATTAATGCTATAACTTGAGCTGCAATAACTCTTAAGAACGAATAACCTACGGAAGGAAGTATCCTGCCCCATTCATTTTTTGAAAGCTGCATTAATAATTTAAATGCATTAAATCCTGAATATAAAAGCACTCCACAAACCAATACTCTTACTACCCATATAAATGTAAAACCTATTCCCTTTCCTTTTGCTCTTTCTTTACTCGCAAGCTTTACAAAGGATCTATCTATAGCATCATTTAAATTTTCTGCAACAGGTTCATATACTTTTTCAATAAAAAACTCAACAATCACTGATCTTCTCAAAAGCGTAAGTACAAATGAACGAGGTACTTCACCAGATTCGGTAAGTTCCATTTTAAACTTATCTGCCCAAACGGTTACTGGTTTCCAAAATAATTGATCTAAAATTACAATAACCAATATTAATACAGCTATTCCCCAAGCTAATGCTTTCTTGTCCCCTTGGCTTGCAGCAGTTTGCAAAAAAGAACCAATACCTTCAAGTCTAAAATCCTTACCTTTTAATGTAAACATCTCACAAGCCATAAGAAAGAACCATCCACCTGCCCAAGACATCATACTATTCCAAACGAGTCCAATAACAGCAAAGGGTACTTCTAGCCTTTTAAAGTTTTGCCATTTATTTAATCCAAATACTCCAGAAGCTTCTTTTAAATCTTTAGGTAGTATTTTTATAGAATGATAGAAACTAAAGGTCATATTCCATGCTTGTCCTGTAAATATTAATATAATACAAGATAATTCTAAACCTACATTATGACTAGGAAATAATGCTATTAATCCTAAAACTACTGCAGGCAAAAATGATAATACTGGTATGGATTGAAGAATATCCAGTATTGGCACCATTACCTTTTCAGCTTTTTCATTGTGTGCAGCTATGTATCCATACACAAGAGTAAATATTAAGGATAAAATATACGCTCCTGTCATTCTACCAACTGATTTCAAAACATACACTGGGAGATTTCTTATATCTGTTGAAACCTGTATCCCTCTAGTACTTATATTTCCTTTTATTCCTGGAGAAATTGCTAAATATAATATTGATACAATAACTAAAAATATAATTATATCAAGTACTCCAAGCTTTCTATTTACAACTGTTTTTTCTAACTTCATTTTAATCACTCTCCTTTAATTTACTTGTTAATCAATAATTACCACCATCCTCAGTATTCATTACGATTACCGCCACCTTTCCTAGTACAAAATAAAGTCTATATAAGCTTTAATTAAATGCTTTATATAGATTAGTTACACTGAATTTTTAAATAAAAATAAAAGAGCCCTAAAAAAGGCTCCCCAAAAAACTCCACAGACGAATAAATAAATATTCTTATAAATATCCTTCGTTGAGCTTTAGCACTATATAGCTTTGAGTTAAACTCAGCTACATTAAGTAAAACCTTAATCCGGTAGTACCTGTTGACCCATTGGCATCTCTCGATATTTTTGGGCAGTAGCATGTATCTAATATAGGAGCCTCACCTAACAATCCATATTCAGTTTTATCTAAATTTCTCATACTTTGTAAGTATAAATTTTTCTGCTTAGTTTGTCAACAATAGAAATATAATATCCACTTATCTAATTAGTCTTTAAGATGTAAAATTAAATTATTAATTTTATACTATTTTTGATATAATTTTCATGTTTCTTACGACTTAACTAATGTAGAAGCATATTCATAATAATTTATTACTGACTGCTCTTCAAAGCCACAAGCTTTGTATAACTTAAGTGCAGTATCGTTTTTGCATTCTACTTCAAGTTCAATGTTTTCAATACTTTTTTCCCTTATAAGCCTCAAAGCTGCTTTTAAAGCCTCCTTTCCATAACCTTTACCTCTGAAGCTAGGAAGTATACCAAAACCATAAACAAAAGCTGAATTATCATCGCATTGTATTCTGATTTTACCTATAACTTTTTCTTTAAGTTCAACCATATATGTTATTTCATTTACAGCTTCTTCTATCTCTATAAAAATTTCATCATCTTCTTTTCCATCATTAAAAAATATTGCATTTTGCCTGGCAATTTCCCTCCTATCTCGTTTTTCTGCTTTTCTTAAAATAATAAATCCTTCACTTTGTAAATTAACCTCATTAATTACCTTCATTCCGTACTCTGAAAAATTGTAACTTCCACCCACTGCCTTTATAAATTCAATTCCAGAATTAGATTTGTCATCTGTTAATAATAATATATTGTCAAGTTTTCTTTTCTCACAGGACTCTACTGCTGTTTCAAATAATTTTTTAAAGATTCCTTTTCTTCTAAAATGAGGATGAGTCATGCCATTTAATTCCACCACATTACTCACATAACTTGAAATACCAAGGTATGCTACTAAAATATCTCCTTCATAATAAAAAAATTCATTAATGTTTTTTAATCCTGCTTCAGAGTTTCCATTCATATTTAACTTATAATCCAATTCTAGCTTTAATCTTGTTTTATCAGCTAAATTGCAAACTTTCTCAAGTTCACTTATCTCTTCATATTCTTTTTCCGATATAAATTCTTTTAAACAAATAGTTTCATTCAATATTTTTTCTGACATTTTATAAGCTCCTTTAATAATCATTCTAATTTTTGTTATCTTATATTAATTTTACTATAAATTCATCATCCTTTGTAAAAAGAAACTAATTAAAAAGTAATCATTTTTTATCTGAGTTTTTAGGGCTATTATACTTAATTTTTAAGTTTGACACAAATATCTATCTACTTTATAATTTATACGTAATCGGAAAAAATAAGGAAGCGAGAATTAATATGGGAAACATTATAAAAACTGCAATTATAACTATAATAATATCATTTATATCTGGGTTATTATTAGAGTATTACAAAAATTTGGCACCTAGAATATTATGCAATATAAGAAATTCTATGCCTATAAAAATTGATAATAAAAAACTTTGCGCATACATTATTGCTGTTAGTAATGTATCAAATAAAACAATTCATGATTTAACGCTGTATATACAAAGTCCACGAACTAACTTAAGGGCTATAGATGCCAAAATAACAAAAGGTTTAAAATTTGATTCTTCAATGGAAAATAATACTTTAGATGTGTATATTCCTTTTTTAAGTAAAGATGATAAGTTTTCAGTTACAGTATACGCAGAGAATCAACATACAATGAGTAAACCTGTTATTGTAATCAGATCACCTGAAAATTTTAAGCAGATAGACCGTCTAGGGCAGAATGGAATACTATCCTCATTGTTTAATGTAAATAAAAATGTAAATCAGACAATTTCAAAACCTGAAACAAGACCTTCTAATGAAAAAGATGACTTTACAATGGTTATGAATAGAGTATCCGGTGATGAAAGAACGTTAAATAAAGGGAATAAAAAAACTAGTAATAATAAAAAGGCAATGATAATTATTTTATCAATTACTTTGCTTGCATTTGTTGGATTTTTAGGAAAGTCTTATTTGAAATCTGCATTTGCTAATACACCAACTCCTGATATAAAAACTAATGCTCCTACTCAATCAACTGATGGCTCAAGTTCATCAGAAAAAGCAACTAAAAATACAGGTTCAAAAGCATCAAATGGAAAAACAACGGTCAATACAAATTCAAAGACATCTGCTGGAGGATCAACTGAAAATACAAATTCAAAAACATCAACGGGAGAAACAACGGTCAATGCAGGTTCAAATACATCTACTGGAGGGACAACCAAAAATACAGATTCAAAGGCACCTACAGAAGGAACCACTAAAAATACAGATTCAAAATCATCTACGGAAGGATCATCAACGGTCAATTCAGATCCGAAGACGCCTACTGGAGATACACCCAAAAACACAGATTCAAAGGCACCCACTGGAGGGACAACAACGGTCAATTCAAGTTCAAAGACATCAACTGAAAGTACGGGCAATTAACTAATCAATATATTTTCTTAATGATGACTTAATTTTATAATCCTTTAAAATATTAAAGACCACGCTGAATATTACTTAGGCGTGGTCTTTATCAACATAAACTTTTTATAAATCACATTTAATTTTTTAACACGTCATTTCTTTTCTTAAGCACTTAGCAGTAATTGTATTTCCTTTATTTAGCATATCAATTGGAGTGCCTTCAAATACTACTTGCCCGCCATTTTTTCCACCATCTGGTCCTATATCAATAATCCAATCAGCTTGTTTTATAACTTCAAGATTATGTTCAATGATAATAACTGTATTTCCCCTATCAATCATTCTTTCAAAAAGTTGTAGTAACTTATTAATATCTGAGACATGCAAACCTGTGGTTGGCTCATCTAATATGTAAATATTACCTTTCTTATTTATATATTTTGCTAGCTTCATACGCTGCCTTTCACCACCAGATAGTGTATTAAGTGGCTGTCCTAATGTCATATATGATAATCCTACTTCTTTCATTGCCTGTAAACTTTTCTTTATTTTTTTATCTTCAAAGAATATTAGTGCTTCATCCACTGTCATAGATAATACTTCCACAATATTCTTATCCTTATACCCATAGGATAAAGCATCCTCACTATACCTGCTTCCCATGCAAGCTTCACATTCTGTTATAACAGGATCCATAAATGCTAATTCAGTTACAATAACACCTTTCCCTTTGCACACAGAACATGCACCCTTTGAATTAAAACTAAATAATCCCTCATCTACTCTATTTTCATTTGCAAATAACCTTCGAATCTCATCAAAGAAGCCTAAAAATGTAGCTGGCATAGAACGACTTGTAGCAGTTATTGGCCCCTGATCTACTTTCACCACATTGTCTTTATATACTTCAGCAAACACCTGCGATATTAAAGTGCTTTTGCCAGATCCTGCAACACCTGTTACAACAGTAATTACATCTTTTGGAATATTAACATTTATGTTTTTAAGATTATGTAGTTTTGCATCCATGATAGAAAGATATCCTTGTGCTTGCCTAACTTTTTCCTTAGGGAGCACAGTTATTTTCATGGCTTTTGAAGTCAATGTATCTGCCTGCAATAGTTCTTCATAACTTCCTTGAAATACAATCTCACCACCTTTTTTTCCGGCATGTGGACCCACATCAATTATTTCATCTGCAATAGAAATTACATCTTTATCATGTTCTACAACAAGCACTGTATTTCCTTTATCACGCAGCTTTATAAGTAATTGATTCATTCTATTTACATCTCTTGGATGAAGTCCTGTACTGGGTTCATCAAATATATATGTCATGCCAGTAAGACTGCTTCCCATATATCTAACTAATTTAACACGCTGAGCTTCACCTCCTGATAAGGTAGAAGATTCTCTATTTAAATGTAGATAAGGTAACCCTATTTCTATCATTCTTTCCAAACCATCACAGATAGATTGTACTATGGTATCTACTCGTTTATCATTAATAGTTTTAAGTACACTAAAAAGTTCTACAAATTCCATTTCACACATATCTGCAATAGAATATCCTTGTATTTTACAATTTAGCACTTGCTCATTAAGTCGTTTTCCTTTGCAAACTGGACATAGTTCTTCTTTTATAAGATTTTCTGACTTCTTTTTTGTATGACTACTCATATTACTGGTATCTCTTTTTAAATACAACCTAGTATAGTGATTAAAGAGTCCTTCAATCTTTGGATATTCCTGCTCACTTTTTCCGTCTCTTGAACCATATATTAAAAGATTATATTCCTCCTTGGTATATGCATTAAGAGGCTTTCTAGCATCAAATATTCCTGACTCTGTATACTGCTTCCAATACCAGTTTCCAGGTTTATATAGTGAATCCTTTACACACCCTTCCATCCAAGACTTACTCTTATCTAACATGGCTTCCATATCAATTATAGTAACTTTACCAATTCCTGAACATCTTTTACACATCCCCTTTGGATCATTAAAGGAAAAACATGATGCAGTTCCCACTATAGGTGTTCCTATTCTTGAAAACAGCAAACGTAAACTTGCATACAAATCTGAAATTGTTCCCACTGTTGAGCGAATATTTCCACCCAATGTTGTTTGATCTACAATAACCGATGCTGTAAGATTATCTATATAATCTACATGTGGTTTCTCATATTTAGGAAGTCTTCCTCTTATAAATGCAGAATAGGTTTCATTCATCTGTCTTTGTGATTCTGCTGCAATTGTATCAAATACAATACTTGACTTTCCTGAGCCTGAAACGCCTGTAAATACTACAATTTTTTCTTTAGGAATACTTAGAGATATATTTTTTAAATTATTTTGTCTGAGTCCTTTTAAATCAATATGCATTAGTCAATCCTTCTTTCTTACAGTATCTTTTTAACTGGAAATTGAATTTCTGTTAGCCAGTCCCCTTCAGAATCCTTGTTCCAAACACCATCAATATATGATTCTCGCGGATAATCTATAATTTCAAATCCGTTTTCTTCTACCCACTTTAAAACCGCAGCATATGCTTTGGGAAATCCTTCATAACTACCTTTATGCAGCATACAAGCAGCAGTTTCAACTTTCTCTACAGTTTTAAAGGTCAGCATATGAGAGTCTTCTTTTTTTTCAATAACTGCCTCACAAATTTCTACATCTATATCGCATTCCTTATATTCGTCATAATGATAAATACTAAAGCAATATTCAGGGATTTCACAAATACAACCAAGTCTTTCCATTTCAGCTCCCATAGGTGGAACAATATCAAAGAGAGCATCATAACTTGGTATAACTTTTCTCATAGAAGCAACGATTACTTCAGGCAATTCTTTTAAAATAACATGATATTCACTGTCATCATCCATTTGCAATAAGTAACATTCTACCTGAGACAACTTCATAGTTTCCTCTGCAATTTTTCTCATTAGTTCACTCTTTTTTTTCAAAAGTAGTTTTTTCTCTGATATGCCATTTTGTACTTCTTTAATTTCTTCTAAAGTAAAACCCATCTGCCTTAACGCCAATATTTGATGAAGAGCTGGTAATTGGCTGGACGTATAATAACGATAACCACTATTCTCATCAACATATGCAGGCTTTAGCAAATCAATATCATCATAATATCTAAGTGCCTTTACTGTAACTTTATTCATTTGCGAAAATAGTCCAATTTTATATAATATAGTATTTTCTTTTCGTTCACATTCATAATGTTCTTTCATAATTACCTCCGTGATTTCAATTTTCATATTATATATATACCAACATATCCATCCTTCTATTTTTTTCATTCATGTGATAAGTATATATTTTCCTGTAAGGGAAGAGTCAATATTTATTTTGAATCATATAGTTCTAAATGTCTTTAATACTCTAATGCTATTTTCAATATTTAAATAATTTTATTTTTTATAAAATCCAAAGACATTTTGTCTTTCACATATAATTGTATATCTTATCTATTTATAAATCCTCTCTTTCTTTGCACAAAAAAGAGAGGATTTATAGTTGAAAGTTGAGAATGAGAAGTTGACAGTCACTATCAATTATCCACTCTCAACTATCAATTCTAATATTACTATTCCCATATAAATGTTTTAACTGATACAGTAATGCCAACCACACCCCCTACTATCATAATAACAATAGGTAATAATAAGCTTTGCTGTGATAATCCCAAAGAATACCCTTTTAATAATTTGATTCCTTGCGTAAGTGGCAAAACATTTGCAGCACACTGAAGCGCTTTAGGAAAAATTTCATATCGAATTCATACTCATTTTTTTATTCTTTTTATTCCACATGATGAGTATATATTCTCCTGTAACGGGAGAGTCAACACATATTTTGGATTACATGTAATTTTCTATTTATAGTAAATTAGAAAAATGTCTCTCCTATCTATTTTTTTATAAGCCTATTTAGAATATTTAACATAAAAAAAACAGAAACTAATTAATATATATAAAGTTAAAAATCAATTTGAAATTTTAAAGTTCTTTAAATTTATATTTTCAGGTATATAGCTATCATAAAAAAGGATATGGTGATTTTAATGAATAGTGGAAATCTTGATGAAAACATAGAGCTAATCAGGAATGGTTTAGGAAATAAAAATCCTATAGTAGTAAAACACTTTTATATTGGCATTGATAAGCCTTTAGACGCAGCTATTATCTATATAGATGGACTTATCAATAAAGATATCCTTAATCGTGATATATTAAATCCACTTATGATGCATATACAAGAAAACTTAACAGGAAAAGAAGATATATCAAATTATCTTTGCAAAAGGTATATTTCTATGAGCAATACATTGGTAGAATCTGATTTAAATATTTTATTAAAACATCTTAAAAGCGGAAGTAGTGTACTTTTAATAAATGGTGTTACAGAAGCAATTATAGTTGATACTAAAGGTGGAATGATTAGAGACATTTCAGAGCCTATAAATGAAACTGCAGCAAAAGGCCCAAGAGATGGTTTTGTAGAAAATTTAGAGGCAAATATTTCCCAGATTCGAAGGAGATTGAAGGATAAAAACCTGGCCATAGAACTGTTGAATGTAGGAGTACGAACACAGAATGACATAGCAATTTGCTATATAGACAATATAGTAGATAAAGCGGTGCTAGAAGAATTAAAAAAAAGAATAAGTTCTATCGATATAGATGGTGCACTTTCAATAGGTCATATTGAGGAATGTATTGAAGGGTATCCTTATACGGTTTTTCCACAAGCTTTGAGTACAGAAAGACCAGATAGAGCAGTTGCTAACATTTTAGAAGGCAGAATAGTCGTTATAATGGATGGTGGCCCTGTTGCTCTTATATTACCTTCACTATTTATGCAATTTTTTCAAGCAGTGGAGGATTATACACAAAGAAGCATTATATCCTCTTTTGTAAGAGTTCTAAGAATAATAGCAGCGTTTGTTGTTATTACTTTACCATCTATATATTTAACACTGATAAAATTTAATGTAGAGCTTATACCAATAAAATTTGTTACGCCTATTGTTCAATCTAGAATAGGCATTGCTTTAACTCCTTTTCTAGAAATTATAGCTATGGAAATGGTAGTTGAATTTTTACGAGAAGGTGGTCTTAGGCTTCCAACTAAGATAGCTCAAACCTTAAGTTTAGTAGGCGGTATTATTATAGGAGACACTGCAATTAAATCAAGAATAGTAAGCCCTACCACCTTACTTGTTGTTGGCATTACAGTTATAGCCACTTTTTTAATTCCTAATTATGATATGTCTCTTTCTATTAGAATTTTACGATTTCCAATGTTAATACTGGCAAATATTATGGGGATATTCGGAATTGCTGTGGGATGGTTTTTTATTTTAACACATCTTTTCTCTTTAGATAGTTTAGGTGTTCCTTATTTAGAATTTCACAAAAGTGATATGAAGGATACCTTTATTCGAGCACCGTTATGGAAAATGAACAAACGACCAGAGGGGATTCCAAATCAAGACCCTATAAGGCAAAAGAATTTTAGAAATAAGTTTAAGAGAAAAGGCAGTGAATAAGATGGAAGGAAGCTATAGTGAAAAACAAAATCTCTTAACAAAAAGTCAATTTATGTTTACTATTTTTGGGAGTATAGTGGGGACGGGTGTTTTATCTCTTCCAAATGATGTAGTAAAAATTGCACATCAAGATGGATGGATTTCAGTTTTAATAGGAGGAGTATACCCACTATATATAGTAATGCTAGGATCATATTTAAGCCGAAAGTTTCCTAATGACAATATATTGATTTTAAGCAAAAAATATCTTGGACGTTTTTGGGGAAATATTTTTAATTTTATTTTTTTAACATCGTTCATTTATTTTGCAACAATGATTGCCAGTATTTATATCAATTTAATACGCAATTTTGCAACAGAATTTTTAACGTCTTTAAAAATGATTATTATTACATTTTTAATAGTGAGTTATGCCTCTAGTAAAGGCTTAAAAGTAATAGGAAAAGTCAGTGAAATTGCTTTTTATATTATACTTGCTCTCATTTTGTCATCTATGCCAGCTTTAAATGTTGCTGATATCACAAATATTAAACCTATATTTAATATAGGTTTAATACCAATACTCCAAGGAAGTATAACTTCTATTTTTGCTTATTCAGGGGCAGAAATAATCTTATTAATTTCTCCTTTTGTGAAAGAGAAAAATAAAATATTTTCTTCCTCCATTATAATAATTGCTGCTACTATCGCTGTATATGTTTGGGTAGTTTTCATAACTATATATTATTTAGGCCCAGATATTGTAACTAAAAGTTATTGGTCATTTTTATTGGTGACAGAAAGTGTGACAATAACAGTAATCAATAATTATAGATATATTTTTATATTTCTATGGATTCTAATTGCCTTTAAAAGTTGTACGATTTATTGTTATGCAAGTGTCTACATTTTGAAAGGTTTTATAAAAAAAATAGAAATAAAAAAGCTTTATTTTTTTATGTATCCCCTATTTGTATATCTAACATTTAAATTTGGAAATGAGATAAGCAGACAAAGAATATCAAAGTATGTTACACAGGTCTATGTCATATTTAATCTAGTATATATGACAGTTATTGCTGTAATTGCATTTTTTAAGAAAGGAGGTATACGTTGAATAAGAAAAAGTACTTTATTATTATGATTGGTGTCTTTCTTTATATATTTATTCTCCTTGGTCAAGAGAAATTTCCCATTGAAGAACTAAATATGATTACAGGCATTGGTTATGATATAGAGAAAAAAAGCGAAGGAATTATAGAATATATTCTACCCTTGAGTATAAATGTGTATAAGTCTGATGGATCAACAACAAATTTGACAGTTGAAGAAAAAGGGAAAAACATAGGAGAAGTGACTCAAAAAAGACAAGAAAAGTTAAACAAAAAAATTGTACAGGGACAGGAAAGAATAGTTTTAATTAGCGAAAAATATGCAAAATATGGCGTAAAAACCATTACAGAAGATAGATTTAGAAATGCAGAAATAAGTGATATGGCTTTTGCTGCAGTATGTAAAGGAGAGCCACAGGACTATTTAAAGCAAAAGGCAAAGGGTTATAATAGTTCAGCAGAATATATATATGGCCTAATAGAAAATTGCTATTCTTATAGTTTCTTTTCTAATAACTATAAGTTAATAGATATGTATGTAAGAATAGGTGCAGAAGGAAGAAATTTAGTTCTTCCTTATATTGAACAAACAGAAGAAGGAATAGAACTTATGGGTTTAGCTATCTTTAATGGTGACAAGATGATAGCTAAGACAAACGTGGAAAATGCTAGAATACTTAATTTACTGAAAGAAAGTTATGTAAAAGGGTTAGTGTCTTTGCAAAAAAGTCCTACAGAGTATATTGATTTTTATGCGGAAAGTGGTAAAAGAAAAATAAACTGCAATAAACAAGGAGAAAAATACATCTTTAGTATTGATTTAGCTTTAACGGGTACTATTGTGAACAATGAAATGTATGCTGAAATAACAAAAGATATAGATAAGAGAAAAGAGTTTGAAAAAGATATGGCAAAAAACATAGAAAAACAATGTTATGTTTTTTTGAAAATGATGCAAAAAGAATATAAGGTAGACTGTATTTCTTTAGGTAGAGAAGGAGCGGCAAAGTTTGGAAGAAGTAAAGAAAATGATTGGAATAAAATAGTTTCTGATGCAGAAATTAAAGTAAACGTAAAGGTTAAGGTAGATACACAAGGTAGAGGAGATTATTAGTAATGAATATTGAAAAGAAAAATCTACTAACTCCAAATGAATTTACTTATATATTAATAGGAATTGTGTTTGGAATATCGGCAGTAAGTTTACCAAACTCAGTTACAGCCATTGCAAAACAAGATGGGTGGATTTCTGTAATAATAGGAGTGCTATATCCTTTATACGTAGCACTTCTTGCTATATATGTAAGTGGAAAATTTCCAAAAGAAAATATTTTAGTAATCAGCAAAAAATATTTAGGAAATGTTATAGGAAATATATTAAATTTTCTTTTTCTTCTAAGCTTTTTTATTTATCTTCCTTCAATAATTTCAGATGGTGGAATTATTCTAAGAACATATGCATTACCTTCAATAAGTTCTTTCAAAATTTATTCAGTTCTATTGCTTTTTGTAGCTTATGCTGCTAATAAAGGAATTAAAGTTCTTGGGAAAATATCTTCTTTTAGTTTCTTAATTTTATTAGGAATACTAGTTCCTTCTATTGCGATTTTAAAACAAGGAAGCTTATTAAATGTAAGTCCTATATTTGGAAGGGGATTATTAAATATTATAAAGGCAACTAAAGGTTCTGTTTATAATTATTCCTGCATAGAATTTATATTTTTAATTTACCCCTTTATTAATGATAGTAGTAAAATAAAGAGCTCAGTTTTAAAAGCAACAGGGATTGTTTGTGCTTTATATACATGGATTACTTTTATAACTATATATTATATGGGAACTACTATTATTCAGAAAACAATATGGGGGTTCTTTACAGTTATAGAAGGCATAAAAGTTGAAGTTATAAATAATTTCCGATATGCTTTTGTGTTCTTTTGGATATTAATAGAATTAAAAAGCATAGCTATTTTTTATTATGCATGTATGTTTATATTACAGGATATTAAAAAGATAAAAAACAAAGAAATAATATATGTAATTATTTCGGTTATTATTATTAGTATTACTATGGTTTATTATAGAGATATGCTTAGCAGGGATAAAATAGATCAGTATGCCACTATGTTTAGCACAATATACAACTTAATATATATAACTTTTATTACAATTTTAGTATGGGTAAAAAAGGAGGATCAAAATGAAAAAAAATAAGAATACATTATTTATTATTTTTCTATGCTGTACTTTTTTTTTAATATTTTTTATTGGTCCTAAAATGAAATTAAACAGTGCAGAAGATTTTAATATTTCCGCTGGAATAGCAATTGGAGCAAATAAAGTTGGAAAGTCGGATATGGTGTACATAATTACTACTAATTCAAAAATGTATAAAGAAGATGAGAGTCTTGAAAATGAAGTGAAAAGTGGAAAAGGAAGTACTATTGGAGAAACAAGAGAAGAAAGACAAAAAAAAATAGGAAAACAATTTTTTTTAGGACTTTCAAAAGCTTATTTGTTTGATGAAAAATATGCTGAGTATGGGATTAGGCCTGTTATAGATATTGTGTTTAAGAATGCTGTAATAAATGACAATGCATTTTTAGCAGTATGTAAAGGTACGGGGGAAGAATATTTAAAATTTAATTTAGGAGAATACGAAAATTCTGGAGAATATATAAGCGACATGATTAAAAATTCAGTGACTTCTAATTTTTTTACGGGAGATTATACAATAAAAAATGCTATGTTATCAATGGATTCGGAAGGAAAAAACATAATTTGCCCTTACTTAAAAAGCAGTGAAGATGGAATTAAAATAGATGGAATGGCAATTTTTAAAAAAGATAAGCTTGGAGTCATTTTAGATATTAATGACACAAAAATAATGAATATACTTCGAGAAAATAAAGTAAAAGGAATATTAACGATACAAAAAAATTCAAAAGATTATGTGAATTACGAAGCAAAAACTAAAAGAAAAGTTCAATGTAGCAAAAGTGGAGATAAATATACCTTTATTATTAGTTTAAATTTAAATGGTGATATTGTGAATAATGAATTATATAAAGATATATCAGGCAAAATAGAAGTAATGGAAAGCTTTGAAGAAGATATGGCAAAAGAAGTTGAAAAGATGTGCTATCAATTTTTGGATAAGATGAAGAAAGAATATAAAGTGGATTGCTTGCAGCTAGGATGGGTAGCAGCAGCAAAGTATGGAAGAGATACTGGGGTGGATTGGAATGAGATTGTCTCTAAGTCTGATATTAAAGTAAACGTAAAGGTGCATGTTGATAAATTAGGAAGAGGACAATATTAAGCTGGGATAAGCAAAATAGTAGAGGGTGACACTTGATGAATAAGAAAAATTTAATAATAGTGTTTTTAGTAGTCGTAATAGGTTCTATTTATACAGAAAAATTGCAAGTAACACCTATGGAGGAGTTTAACATATCATCAGGTTTTGGAGTTGATATAAAAAAAGAAACAAACTCTGATATACAGTATTCTAGCCCTTTCAGTGTGTACCAATTCAAAAAACAAAAAGAAGAAAGTAGTAAAAATATAACTGGAAAAGCTGAAAATTTAATAGAAACCAGGCAAGATAGGCAATTAAGGTCAAATAAACCTTTTTTAATAGGAGTCCAAAGAATTATTGTAATAGGCAAAGAAGCAGCAACCTATGGAATATTAAATTTAATTAATTCAGATTTTGCTAACCCACAGATTAATGATAGAGGTAATGTTGCAATATGTAAAGGAAATTCAGAAAATTTACTATCACATAAGGTAAAAGGCTATCCTAGCTCTTCTGATTATATAGAAGGAATAATTAAAAGTGCAACAAATTATAATTTTTTTCCTAAGGAGAATACTCTTTTAAATATTTATTCAACACTTGCTTCAGAAGGAGAAAACTTGGCTCTTCCTTACATAGAAGTAAAGGATAAAGATATTGTTCTTGCAGGTACGGCAGTATTTAAAAAAGACAAAATGGCATATACCTTACCCATGGAGGAAAGTAAGATTATGAATATGCTAAGACGTAGATCTGGTAAAGGAGTTTTAAGTCTGCAACAAAGCCCTGAAGAGTATATCAACTATTATACAAAGGTTAAAAGAAAGGTAAGTTGTAATAAGAAAGAAGATAGATATGAATTTAATATTGATTTGATTTTTCATGGAGACATTGTGTCAAATACATTATATAAAGATATAAATAAGAAAAACGAGAAAGAAATTGAAGAATTACTATCAAAAAAAACAGAAAAAATGTGCAATGACTTTTTAAATAAAATGAAAAATGTATATAAAATGGATTTGATGGAATTAGGTATGTATGGTGCAGCTAAATATGGAAGAGAAACAGGCGTAGATTGGGATAAAGAGGTTAGTAATGCAAACATTAAAATAAATGTAAAGGTGAAAATTGATAAAATAGGAATAGGACATTATTAAATTTACATGGAGCGTAAAAGCAAATGGATAAAATAAAAAATAACTTGCTAGAAGATTTTGATTGTATCTCAATATTAGTAGGATTTATAACAGGGGTAGGTATTTTAGCACTACCCAATGCAGTGGCACAAGATGCAAAGCAAGATGGATGGATAGCTGTAATTCTAGGTGGTCTACATCCCCTTATTCTAGCTCTATTATCTATCTATTATGTGAAAAAGCATCCCAATGAGAATATTTTAATTTTAGGTAAAAAATATTTAGGAAGGATACTCGGAACAATATGTAATATTTTATTCATGTTCAATTTTGGTATATATGTAATACTTGTTATTACTGGATTAAGTAATGTTTTTAGGGTATACACATCACCTTTTTTAACACCAATAAAGATTTTTATTCCAACAGTATTATTAGTTTTTTATTTAAACTATAAAGGAATAAAGGTATTAGCAAGGATTAATAAGACTGCTTTATATTCTTCAATTATTTTAGCATTGACACTAATAATAGCACTGAGATATGGAAATTATCTAAATATACTTCCAATATTAGGATCAGGATATAAAAATATCTTAAAAGGGAGTATGAAATCTGCTTATGCTTATGGAGGAATGGAAGCAATATTTTTACTTTATCCTATTATAAAAAATAAAAATAAAATTAAAGGTATAGTTTTAAAAGCTGCTTTTATTTCTATTGGTATTTATATCTGGGTAACGTTTATATGTATATATTATTTAGGATACAAAGTTACTTTTAAAGCATTATGGCCAGTTTTATTGGTAACAGAAGGAGCAAATTTACCAATACTAAACAGTTTTCGATTACTATTTTTATTTTTATGGAGTATAGTCATATTTAAGCTTATAGCAAATGAATATTATGCATTTACTGTTGTTTTAACAAATGTGATAAAAGTAAAAGATAAGCAAAGGATTTACTATTTTACTTTTCCCTTGATAATTTACATATGCTTAAAAGTTGGGAATGAAGTTCAAAGAAGAGCTCTAATTGACAAAATTATTTCTAAAGTCACTTTATTTAATATTGTGTATACATTAATTATTGCTTTATTGATATTTATAAAAGATAAACGAAACAAAAAAAATCAAATTTGTTAATATGAATTTCAGCTTCTACAATCAGTATTTTATACATTTTAACACCTGCATAATACATTTAAATACAATCACATAGACTAACTTAAAAAACTATGAAATTAAGATATTACATCTATAATTTCATAGCTTTTTTAAAATAACTTTATGAGTTCTCTATTAAGTATATGTTTTAACGCAGTGCTGATGCTACCATATGCATCATTTTCACATCTGCTAACCACACGCAAATCACTATAATAACATTTAAAATAATTTTTAATGTTTTAGAACGATTTTCTGCCATTACGTTACTTAAACAAAGTAAAGATCCGAAAATACCAAATATTACATTGAATACTCCTCCAATAAATACTATAAGTGGAAGCATACATGCTCCTACAAATAACCATGTCCATTTAGGCAAATCATCAATAGGTACATATTTCTTTTGGGAACCTAAAAAAAACCCATCCACTGCAAGGTCTGCTTTCATTCCTGTTACTACCAGATTAACCTCCTTGCTTTCCAATTGAATAGGTTCATCAATAATAATTACAAATGGGTTTTTACTTTTTAATATTGTTTCATTACCATCAACAACCATTTTACACTTAAAACCCTTTTTGTATTCTACAGTATGCTCTACTCCATCCACCTGTATTGTCCATTTATTCTTTTTTGCCAATTTAATCAATCCTTTCTGCCTTACAAGCTGCTATTTATTTTGTAAATTGGTTTTACATTCTAATTATACACATTAATAGTTAAAATTCCAGTATTATTTTTAATATAGTAAGTATAACCTTATAGTTTTTTAGATTTTCCATATTTACAATATGGGTTATAGTTTAATTTTTAATTTTATAGAGGTTTGATTTTTTTGTGAGAATTGTTTTTGAAATTGTTTACTTTTAATTTTACTTAACATAATATTTTAATTGTATACTAACTTATCAATTCTAGAGAATAAAGTTTGAATAGAACAAAATAACCAGTTTTTTAATAACTGCTTCTTTTGTTCTATTCAAATGTTTTATACTCTAAATCCAGAAACTAGTTCTCTCAATTTTTTTGCCATTTCTGATAAACTTTCTGTAGTCTTTTCAACTTCATTCATAGTTCCTAATTGTTCCTCAATACTTGAACTTATGTTTTCAGTGCCAGCTGCTATTTCACTTGCATTATCAGCTATAGTATTTATAGCTTTCTCAATTTCCCTGGTACTTTCAACTTGAGTTTCTGTAGATTTGTCAATTTCTTCTATCTCAATTACAATCTCTTGTGTATTTTCAATTATATTTTGCATAATTTCTCCAACTTCAGAAGCTTTGTTTACTCCAATAGATACTTTTTCCTCAACTTGATTAACTGAATTTACAGCTGAAACAGATTTCAATTGATTCTCTTTTATTAATTCTGATATTTGCTCCGCTGCAGAATTACTTTTATCTGCAAGCTTTCTAATTTCATCAGCAACTACTGTAAAACCTCTACCAGCTTCTCCAGCACGAGCTGCTTCTATTGATGCATTTAAGGCTAACATATTGGTCTGCTCTGATATGCCTGTTATAATCTGAATAATATCCCCTATCTTTCTTGAAGAAATATCTAATTCATTTATCATAAGTGATACTTGTTTAGAAGAACTTGCTATATCTGTTATAGAAGAAACAATTTCAGATATTTTAACTGAACCATCTTCTGCTGCTGCTTTCGCCCTTTTACTATTACTTCTAGTCTTTCCAGTTGCTAGCGCTGTTGCTTCAGTAAATCTTGATACCTCTGCAAGGTGTGATGAAGTTTCTTCTGCTACAGCTGCTCCATCAGAAGTACTAGCTGCTATTTCTTCAACAGTACTTGATATAGCATCAAGAGACTCTGCATTAGTTTTTGTTGCTATACTTAGCTCTTCACTGGAAATTGAAATAGTATTTGCAGAACCAGATATTTCTTTAATAATTGTATTTAGCTTGTCAATAAACGTATCAAAACTTAAACTGAGCTCTCCTATTTCATCTTTGCTTTCATAGCCTATTCTCTGAGTTAAATCACCATTACTATTAGAAATTTCTTTTAATTTTTCAGTAACCTTTTTAATTGGAATAACAGTTTCTTTAATTATAATTATAGATAAAATTACTGTTATAATTAAAGATATGGCTACAAGTAATATTATTATCATAAGTGTACTACCAAAAACACTTTTGCTTGTTTCATAAGTAGACTTTGCTGATGCAACATCTTTATTTATAATTTCATCAAAAGATGCTACAAGAGAAATTTTTGTTTTATCAAGATTAATTGCTTCAGTAGGTGGACCTTGGTTTTTATTATTCTTAGCCTCAGCTATTTTTACAAAGGCTTCTTCAGCCGATATGAATTTACTATAGTTATCAAGTAAAGTTTTATACTCATTATCACTTTTATATTTTTCTAAAGCTTTATCTACAGCTGCTATATGAGTTGTAAGATCAGCTTTTACAGTCGTTCTTGTATTATCATCAGTTGCATCCATTAATGAACTAGATTTAGTTCTAATATACTCAACATTAGATTTCACTTTTTCTAATTCTACAATTGGTGCCAATCTTGATTCACTTAGCTCCTTAATTCCATAATTAACCTTTGACACTTGTAGTATTGAAGCAGTACCTAGTAGTAAAAGAAAAAGAAAAGAACTAATAGAAAGTATACTAATTTTATGTACAAGTTTTAAGTTTTTAAAAAAATTCATTTTGAATCCCCCTTACGTTCATTTTTGTAGTTATTTAATATAAATTTGCTTTGAAAGTTCACAATTTGTCTAACCTTAATTTAACTATAGTATATATTGCTAATGTTACATTTTAGTTACATTTTAATTGCAATTTAAAGTTAATTTGCGTTGTATCAACTACCCATTTTCCTAATTAATATTCTAAAAACAAAAAGAACCAACTATCTTAAAAGTCGGTTCTTTTTTATTTAAATATTTAATATTTCTACTGTATATTTTTCACCTGGAGCATTAACTTCAACTATATCTCCAGCTTTTTTGCCTATTAATGCTTTTCCTAAATCTGATTCTATACTTATGAGCATATTTTCCGGATCTGAATCTATAGTAGTTACTAATGATGCATTTGCTTCAAATTCATCCTCTATAAACTTAATTCTAAATTTACTATTAATCCAAAGTATTGATTTATCTAGATTTTTATCATCTATTACAGTTGCAGTTGAAATCATAGTTAATAAGTATTGAATTCTATTATCATTTTCTCTATAGTTTGCACAAGCTTCCTTATATTCTGCATTTTCTGACCTATCACCATGTGCAGCTGCCACTAATTTTTCCTTTGCTATTTCAGCTCTTTTTACGGTCATCCTATAGTCTAATTCTTCTTTCAATTTATTAATATTTTCCTGTGTTAGTATGTTTTTCATACAGGGATACCCCTCCCTCATATATATTATGCTAATATTATATAACATTTAGTAAAAAATAAAAATCACTTTATTCATTTCTGTAAACTTTTATAGATAATTTATTAAAAGTTGAATTTTGACAATGAACGGTTAATTGTCAACTGTTTAAAAACATACCTACATGTTAAAAAGACTGGGGCCTGTGGCACTAAGAAATTTACATACAATATGTTGTAGTATTTATTCTTGATGCAACAGCCCCAGTCCATTTACTTTCTAATCTACTAGTTCCCTATAAGGAAATCTAAAACATTCCATCCAGTTGAAGACTCTGTTTTGTACAATTCTGTATACCCACACATTCTGCAACTTACAGTAGTAAATTTCTTGTTCTGCACGTCAAATATCTTTGCAAAATTGCCCCCTGTTGCTTGAAATTGATCAGATTCATATTCCATGCCACCGCATTTTGGACATACATACTGTTTCTTTTCCATTTTAAATCTCCTCCTAAATTTATATTATTGAAAAATAATTAATGGTAATTATACCTTATAACTTTAAAAAATTTAATACATCCTTTTTAATGAAAATTAGTTTCATTAATCACTTTCAAACTTATTAAACTAGCTTCTTTATGTAATATAATCAAATGATTCTTAGACTCAGGTGGAGTTTGCCTGTAAGGACGATCGTAATCTGAGTCTTAGAAGAACCTATCCATGCGCGTAGAGTAGCTATCCCCCACTTTGAAGAAAAGCAGATATCCCAAATCTATGATTTGGTTATAGTCGCTTTCACAGAGTGCGATGGGGGTATTAGCAATGGTAGCGATGGGATAAATTTGGTTTTTATATTGATTCATTTATAAAGTATTTTATAACTTTTTAAAAGGTTTTTTATTAACTCTTGTAGTATATGTAAATATTGTATTATAAGGTTAATAACACTGCAAATGGTGTTTAAGTGGACATACGATATTTTTTAGATATAGATATGCTGTATATAAAAATTAACTTTAAATTTCTTTCTTTATCTATATATTTCTACTCCTAGCTTTAAAAACTTTAAATATAGAAGAATAACAATTAACAATATTCAAATAACAATAGATAAATTTAGTATTGAACAAATATGACCGTCATCTATTATGTATTTATAAATTCACACTTGTTACAATCGCCTTAATAAATATAAAATATTACCAATGGTTTAAAATAATTTAACCTTTTGCAAATCCAATCTTAACAGAAAATTTTTTATAAGAAGAAAATATCAAATTATAATAAAAAAAAAGCATATCTCCTGTATCATAATGGTATATTTAAGAAATAATGAGAATATTATATGGTAAAAGCTATATAATTCCGGAGGTTATAAAATGCTGCGGAGTATGAAAAGAATATTAGAAAGCGTTTTCAGCAAAGGAATTTACGATATAATAAGATATTTGATTTTTATTGTGATTACTGGAATTACTGGACTAGCAACTCATATTCTTGTTTCTAGTGTGAAATATTTAATACCTTATGCAATTGTAATAGCAATTATTGCTGCATCAACCGTAGGTTTATTAGGATTGCTTGTATATAAACAATATAGTCCTATATTCAATGTATATACAAAAACTGATTTTAAATATATATTTCTAGAAAAAGAATGTTTTTATGAATATATAGACATGCACCACATAATATATCAAAAACAAATCAAGCTTAAAGTGTTATGCAAAAGCATTGATAGATACTATGATAAATATAATTGGACTGGTGGAGATAAACCTAAAATTAGTAGTGCTAATAAAGATCATTCAATTATACTGACAACTAAAAGAGACTCCTTTCAGCAATTTGAAGTTCATTTTGGTAGGAGCTATAAAAAAGGTGATGTAATAAACCTAAGCCTCACTTTTGAGTTGCAAGATAATGAAAATAAAGCCAATTCAGTTATATCATCAACTATTGTAGAACCAACAAAATACCTCAAGTTAAAAATCAAAATATCAGAAGGTTATAGAGAAGGTGTAGCAAAGGCTGAAATATTTCCTATTATAGACAGTCGTATAGCATTAGATAAGTTCGAAAAAAGTTTTGATAATAACGGTGTAATAAATTGGGAAATTTCAAATCCTCCAATGTTACTAGTTTACTCATTAAGATGGACTATGCTAAAATCATAATTTTTTTAATTTATAGTTATATAGTAACATACAATGTGGTAATACTATACTATGTACAAAAGTGTATTTTAAATAAAAAAACAAAGGGTGATTTGCTATGCACGACTAACAATTTGGGAACGTAAATAAATTTGAATTTATTCAAATCTATTTACGTTCCCAACAATCATTGTATTTACTTATTATGAAAACAAAAAATGTCATTACTATTAAATTTTTTATAGTTTCTTTCTAGTCTTGGCAACTTCTTCATACCCTGTTTCATCAAGAGCATGAATTATTCTATCTTTAGCTTTACGATATTTTTCTACTCTTTCATAGTCCTGTTTTGATGGTTTTCTAATTCTTGATAAATCCATATTATCACACAAATCAGCTAACTTTACATAACAAGCTATCTTATTATTAAGAATTCTACTTATAAATTCATCATAATTTTCGCTGCTTCTCCTTGTTAGAGCATCTAAAGCAGTTAATACTTCTTCTGAAAAGCCTTGATTCCTTAAATATTCTAATGTAATGTCTGTATCTTCTACTACATCATGAAGCACTGCACATATTCTCTCAGTTTCATTTTTTCTTGAAAACATTAATCTAAGTGGATGCAGTATATATGGCTTTCCTGCCTTGTCCAATTGTCATTGATGTGCATTTACAGCTATAATTATGGCCTTTTCAAGCATTTTAACACCTCCACTAACTACTATTTATTCAACATTACAATTAGTTCTGCTCTATTATTTAGTTCAAGTTTTTCTAGTATCTTCGAAACATAATTCTTAACAGTACCTTCTGTAACAAACAAATCCTTTGCAATATCCTTATTAGTTTTACCATCCAAAACATGCTTTGCAACTTCAAGTTCTCTTGGAGTAAGTGTACTTATAAGTTTTTCTTTTTCACTATCACCTTTTTGATTTTTTTTGTCAATCTTCATGGAATTTAAGGCATTTATAACCTTCACTGTTACCTTGGGATTTAAAAGCATCTCTCCTTCAATGGCACTTTTGATTGCTGCCATTATTTCTTTTGAACCCGAATCCTTAAGTATATATCCATTTGCTCCATTTTTAAGTCCCTCAAATATATACTCATCTTCATTAAATGTAGTAAGTATTATAATTTTTATATTAGGATATTTTTCTTTCATAAGTTTTGTAGCTTCAATGCCATTCATAACAGGCATTCTTATATCCATTAGTACAACCTCTGGCATTTTAGTTTCAATGAGTTTTAAAAGTTCTTGTCCATTTGAAGCCTCACCAATGATTTCAATTTCCTCATAAAGGCTCAATATCATCTTAAGACCTTCTCTTACAATCTCCTGATCGTCAACTATTACAACTTTTATCATTTCATTCCCCCTGTAGGTATATTTGCATCAATTGTAAATCCAATTCCCTTTTCACAGTAAAATTTAACTGTGCCGCCAAGATCAGTTATTCTCTTTTCTATGCCACGCATTCCATTAGATTTTTTAATATTACTGCATTCTATTCCATTATTGCTAACCTTAAATAAAATATTATCATAAAATTTTATTATTTCAATATTAAACACTTCCGCATTTCCATGTTTAATCCCATTTGTTATGCCTTCCATTACAGTCTTATAAATACAGCTTTTTATATTAGGCATTTCCTTCTCAATATCATCCTCCATTTCTAAATTGAATTTATATCTCTCACTGTTATGAAAATTTTCAAACAGCTTATTAATTGAATGTCGCAAATTTTTTATTGAAGAATCCTCTTTAAGAACGCTTACTACCTCTCTAAGTTTAACAATACAATCCTTTGAAATATTATGTGTCTTTGCTATAACTTCTTTTGCTTTTTCTGGTTTTAAATCTACTACATTTTCAGCATACTCCAAATTCATGCTTACAGCTATAAGCGAATGCCCAATTGAATCATGAAGCTCCTGTGCTATTCTTGTCCTTTCCTTTGAAACTGTCAATTCTTCTATTTTTTAAGAATACTCCTTAAGCTTTAGATTTGCATTTGTAAGCTCTTTATTTAACTTATCTGTCCTGAGTTTTTCAATAAATATACTCCTAACTATATAAACTACTATAAATGAATTTAAATAGGTTAGAAATATATCTCTAAGACTTACATTATTTGCTGGGTTAGCATTAATTTTATAGGGAATACCAAAAGCTATAAAATTTATCATTAAAAGAAAAATAGGAATTTCCTCATTAAATATAAGTACATCTATTAGCAGAATAATATTGTATATAACTGTTCCATCGCATTTAATTTTATAAGAAAAGTAAGCTGCTATAATACTACTTAAAATAAATGACAAGCAATACCAAATAGATTTGTGATTTTTAAAAATTTTTTCTCTTATAAAGTCATTAGCACCTGTAGTTATAAGTAAAATAATTAAAATTGTCACTGAGCATAAATCATTATGAAAGTTAAATAAGACATTATAAAATATTGACAATAATGCAGTAACCCTTGTAATTCTTAGCACTAATAATCTACTTTTTGCAGATGAAAAATCTATCATATACTACCACCCTTTTTAACAAATCTTACGTTTAAGAAAAGCAACAATTATGTTTAACATCACAAAAATTATCACTCTATCAATTATATCATCATAGTTTCATTCTCTCTATATGACTAAAGTAATACATAAATTACTATCGAAAGTACTATAGAAATCGAGTACTTTAGTGAATATGAAAAAATGCCCATGAAAAGTATAATTAAGTCATCAATGAATCTTACTTAGTGGGAGCTTGTTTCTCCCAGTAAGTTTAGATGAATTATCTAGGGGCGTAGCTACTGTTATCCCCCACTTTGATAGAAGTGGGGGTGTTACAGTAGGTAGCCATCAGATCAATTACGAGGAGGCGTTAAGATGCTTGAATTAATTAATCTTACAAAGAAATATGGTAATTACACTGCTGTAGATAATATAACTTTAAAAGTTGAGGATGGTGAAGTTTTTGGTTTGCTTGGACCAAATGGTGCTGGAAAATCTACAACAGTATCAATGATAAGTACTGTTAAAGCACCTACTAGTGGAGAAATAAAAGTTGATAATAAATCACTTAGTAAAAATCCCATTGAAGCTAAAAAAATAATGGGTATAGTGCCTCAGGATATAGCCTTATATGAAGCATTAAGTGCAAAAGACAACTTAGAATTTTTCGGAAGCTTGTATGGACTTTCACGTAAGGAAATAAAAGAAAGAGTTGATGAAGTACTAGAAATAATTGAGCTAAAGGATAAAAAAGATCAAGCTATATGCGAGTTTTCCGGTGGAATGAAAAGAAGAGTTAACATTGGGGTTGCACTTATGAATAATCCTAAATTATTAATACTTGATGAACCAACAGTGGGAATCGACCCTCAATCCAGAAATCACATACTGGAAACAGTAAAAAAACTTAATAAAGAAAAGGGAATGACAGTGATTTATACAAGCCACTACATGGAAGAAGTTGAATTTCTCTGCAAAAGAGTTGCAATAATTGACCATGGTAAGCTCATAGCACTTGGAACAAAGGAAGAGCTTAAAGAAAAATTGAAAGCCTGCGATACATTGACTGTGGGCTACAATGAAGCAAATGAAAAAGCACTTGAAACAATAAAAAATATCCATGGCATTGAAAAAGTTACTATAGAAAAAAATCAAATAAGTATGCTTGTAACGCCGCAGGAAAAAAATATTATGAACATTATGGACAACATAAGAAATTTAGGAATTAAACTTACAAGTTTTAAATATGAAGAAGTAAATTTAGAAAGTATCTTCCTTCAGGTAACGGGAAAATCCTTAAGGGAGTAAAGGAGGTATTATTGTGAATAAGTTATTACATTTACTTTTTATAGATTTAAAGCTGCTTTCAAAAACAAAAGTATTTTATTTAAAATTAATATTGTTTCCATGTGTTTTAATCTTAATACTAGGAACTATGTTTGGAAATTCAAGCTCTAAGCTTACAGCTTTTGATGTTGCATTTTACAGCGAAGATGAATCCGTAACCCAAAATCCAGTAAATTTCTCTCTTGGAGGAACTCTTAAAAATAATGTACTAAAATCAAAAGATGCAAAAGCAATTTTTAATTTAAAAAATGTGTCTAGCTATACTGAGGGTAAAAAATTAGTTAAAGATAAAAAAGCAGCTGCCTTCGTATATGTACCAAAGAATTTTACAAAAGATTATATGAATAATACAAAAACAAATATTGTTTTAATTGCAGATAACAATAAACAAATAGATAAAGGAATTGTAAAAAGTATTTTAGATAGATTTAACCAAAGTATGGAAACCATTCGAATTGAAGAAACAGAGGTAGAAAACAACATAAGTTCAGACAGCAAAATTGATGCAAATAAAGCACAAAGTATTATCAGCAAAATTCAAAATACTGACAGCTATGCTACTGAAATTACTAAAGTTTCAACTAATAAAAATGCTAAACCCATTGATATAATGCAATACGAGTCAATTGCCATGATTGTTATGTTTTCAATACTTACAGCCTTTGAACTTGCCCACAATATAGTGGATGATAAACTAAATAATACACAATTCAGAATAAAATCAACACCCACTCTAGATATTCAATATGCACTTGGAAAAGTTCTGGGTATAGTTTTAGCAATTACAGTTCAAATGTCAATAGTAATGTTACTAAGTCACATAGTCTTTAGAGTAAACTTTGGAAATATATTTTATATACTTCTAACTACACTTTCATACGGCTTCACTATAGGAACCATAGTGTTTTGTGCAGGCACAGCAGCCAAAGATCAAATGTCTATATCAAGCTTTGCTTCCGTTATACTTTATGGATTTAGCTTTTTAGGTGGAAGCTTCACAAGTGCTGATAATTTACCTGCCAGCTTACAAATGGTTCAGCAGATAATTCCAAATGGAAAAGCTATAAATTGTTATTTAAAAATATGTCAAGGTGGTGGCATTTCTGATATCTATAAAGATCTTATAGCCCTTATAGGCATAGGGTTAATATTTCTTGTAATATCATTAAATTTATATAGTGAAAGGAGGCTTACTAAAAATGCAGATATTAACAATGATAAAAAATCAGTTAAAGCTGCTGTTTAATAATAGAATTACTATTTTTGCAATTATTGCAGCACCACTACTGCTCACTTATCTGTTTTCATTTTCAGCAAGCAACAATAAAACAAACCTATATATAGCTGATTCAGACAAAAGTGTTTATTCCAAACAACTAATAAGCATGATAAAAAATCATGAAGACATAAATGTAATTAGCCTATCAGAAAATGAAATAAAGAAAAAAGTTGATAACAGCAGTATTTCAATGGGACTTGTAATAAATAAAAACTTTGGATACAATTTAACTTCTAATAAAAACTTAAATATAAAAATGCTTCAAAATTATGAAACCCAGGATGGAGCTTTACTAGAACAAATTGTATTAAGTGAATCAAATACGTTAAAAAAAGTAACTACAGATTCTAAAGTAATTTCACAAGGTTTAAGCCTATCTAATGATGATGTATCAAAAGAATTGCTTAAAAATGCAAAAGGTAATTTAAATATATCTATAAGCGATAAAACGCTAAACAATGGTCAAGGAAATCAAAATACAACCAGTATTAAGTTAATAGGATTTTTAGTAATGTTCCTTTGGTTTGTTGTGGTTCAAGGTTTCAGAACACTAATAGAAGAAAAAGAAAATAACACTTTTGATCGAATACTAAGCACACCAACTAATTATACTAAATACTTAATATCAAAAATAGTAGCAACTTATATATTTGGATTAATTGTTATAGCAGTCATTCTAATAGCAGGAAAGTACCTTTTCAATGTGAACATTATAAGCAATCTTCCTGCAGCAAGTATTATATTTGCAGTTTATCTATTTGCCTTAACTGGAATTGTGATGATATTTGTTCCCTTCATAAAAAAGCAGCAGAGCTTTACAATACTTGGAGCAGTAATAATGGCACTGACTGGAATACTTGGAGGTTCCTTCTTCCAAGTAGATGAAATTTCATCCAGCACTATGCAGCTTATTTCTAAGTTTACACCAGAATCTTGGGCAATAAAATCCATTACTGATGTTACTTTTAACAATGCATCTATTAAGGCCGAACTCTCTTCAATAATCATACTTGCTATAGCAGGAATTTTAGGTTTAACAATATCCTATATTTTATTAAATATTAAAATTAGAGCCGAAAAGTCATAGGAGGATTTAAAAAATGAGTATGAAATTAATTTTATATATAATTCTGTTGATTGTGGGAATTTTAATAAATGTTTTTATGGGTAAACTTGTTAAAATAATCTTTAAAAAAGATGGTACTCTTCCAAGGGTTCCTCTTAGATTTTTAGGAATTTACCTTATTATAAATTCAATTTCGTATATATTTCATATTTAAGAAACCTTAGTTTATTTCATTACTACCATTGCTAATACCCCCATCTTCTTCAGTGGTGGATAAGCACTGCTACGCGCCTGGATAAGTTCTTCTAAGACTCAGATTACGATCGTATTCCTCACAGGCAAACTCCACGTGAGCCTAAGAATCACTTGATTTCAAGTACCTTAAAAACTACTCCTATCTATTTTTAATAATTTTATCCATGAAATTATAGTATCAAGAACTAATTTGGGATTTCCAGTATTGCAGTGACTTGCTGCATTCTCTTTTTCAGTAAACATTCTGTATGTTAAAGATTTTACATTTTTAAGACTATCAATAGCAACTTTATATTTTTCTATACGTATTAAGTGGTCTTTTTCAGCACCTAGTAACATGAAATCTTGTGTAATCTTATCCGCCACATTCCTATATTCATACTTATTTGCTGCTAACATATAGTCATAAGGGTTATTTACTCCCATATTGTAAAAGCCATGGTGCATTGCCCAATCTATTAAAGGTTCTTTTTCCATCTGATTATACATTATATTATTTATAGTGTCTTTGTCATTTTGTCTTAGCAATTCTTTTAAGGCCTCTTGTTCTTTTTTAGGAACAGCATCAAGAAGTAGCTCAAGCATGTTAGTACATACGCTCCAAGCTACAACTCTTTTTATCCGATTTTCAAACGCTGCCGCCCTTGGTGCCAGAATAGCTCCCATAGATATACCTATTATTGTCACATCGTTTAAATTATAATAATCCAGTAAAGCTTTTACAGGCCTTTCCCATTCAATTGAAAATGTAATGCCTTGCTTTCTTAAAGCATTCCCTTGACCTGGACCTTCAAATAGATATACCTCAAATCCATTTTCTCTAAGATACAATAATGAAGGAAGGAACTCTTCCATATAGGAATCAAATCCACCATGTATTAGAATTGTATCTACACAATCCCCTTTAGGCACAGTACGTATTACTGGAAGATATCCTTGACCATATGGAACATGGTCAAGCTTTAATACTCCAGATTGAAACAATTCGTCATGATATTTATAAAACAATTCTATTGACTTATCATAGGTTTTTATTTTATCTGGGTTACCGTCATACATAAAGAATTCTGTCATTCTGAAGTATGCAATAGCATCTTTGATTCTGTTTTCCTTTAAAGCTTTTTCAGCAATGGCAATCATCTCTCTTTCCCATGTTTTAACATCAGTTATTTTTTTAGCAAGTTCTGAAATTTCATCAAAATTCCCATTACTTACGTTATAGGTTCGGTTTAATTGGTAATTGAAATTAGGATTAGCATGTAGTTTATATTCACCCGAATTAAAATTAATATTATTTTTCATATTAACCATCATTCCTTTCGCTTTGCTCAAGACACAAAAAATATATATATCATATTAAATTGAATAAAGATTATTACTTTTTAACACATTCAGATAGGCTTTTTCATGATTCTCTTTAAACTCATTTTCATAACTCTTTATAGGCTATATTTCCTCCCTTAAGCAGAGCTTAAAAATGGATATCGATGTACTTAAAACATAGTTTTTCAGCTCGGTTTCGTCATGAATCAACCGTCTGCCATTGATGAAATTAGAAACCTCACCTATAATATAACAATGTACATTATGAAGAATACGATTCATTTTTTTTCTATCCGGCGCATCATGATACAAGTCAATCCAAATGTCTGTCAAAATATCAACCAATTGATAGACCATCTTCTCTGTGGCAGTTTTATTCCTTTCTGGACGATTTTCACCAATGTAATCAAACCATTCAAGCCGAAACCAGCCTATGTGACTCAAATAAATATCAATAAATGTTGCAAAAAAACATTGTAGTCGCAATTCAGCATCTTGAATTTTTGTCAAACGTAAAGATACTTCTTCAATAAACCGTGCCTGAATAGCGATATGAACTTCCCATAGTAAATCATTAAAGGAAGGAAAATAATTATATAGGTTTGTATGGGCACATCCTAATACACGAGCAATTTCCCTAAGATTTACGCTGCGAGTATCTTGTTTATCTTTTATTAACTCAACAGCAGTTTCTATGACCTGATCTTTTGATATATTTTTTTTCGATTTTCTCACCTCCACAATTATATTACCAGCGGTAATTACCACTGGTAATATAATTGTACATCAGTTTGTTTGATTAATCAATAATTATTCTGAAAATTTTCGGACCACTTAGATGTACTATAAAAACAATCACCATAGTTTTATACTCACTTATCCGATTCCTTTTAATAAAAGGACAAGGCTACTTTCCCCAAGTACTTTTAACATTTGTTTTCTTGCAATCATATTTTTGAGAAATATATTAAAATGATAATTTAAGAGATAAAGAAATTATAGTAACTTTTCAGTTACTATTTTCTCAAATTTCTTATCTGTTAGAATTTCATTTGTCACAAATTCGCCATTATAAAACAAACTATATGAGACAAATGGAGCTGGAGCCATTCTTGCTTCCTTAGTAGATTCAAATCGAATTGATTTAAATGCAATTTTTTTCTCATAAGCAAACTTTTCAATTATAGGTACATATTTTGCAGTAAATGGGCACTGATTTGCATAATATAAAACAAATCCTTGCTCTTTAATTCTAGGTGCTTTTACATGTTTCATAAAACAAGGTTTAGATGCACTCTCATCAAAGGGCAAATAGAACAGTTCATAGAAAGGCTCCGAAGTATCTGCTAATTTAAATCCTTTATATTTTAAGTACTTAGGATCTGAAATGTAAGGAACTTTCTTTTTAGCAGATAATATAACTAATCCTAATTTCCCCTTTTCCCTACTATCAGAAATACAAGCATCCAAAAGTTCATTTGAATATCCTTGTCCTTTAAATCGTCCTGATACCCATAAACAGTCAATAAACATATAGCCAGCTGCTTCAATAGGACACCATGCATTTTCTGCTGGCACATATTCTATAAAACATTTTCCTCTAACATTTCCTTTTAAGAACACCAAGCCTTCTTTAAAGCGTTTCTTTAACCATTCTTTTTTGAAACAACTTGACAATCCTTATTGCTTGAAATTGCACAACAAATATGGTCTTCTTCTATATTTTCTTCTGTAACTCTTATTAGTTCCACTATAACACCTTCTTAACTTTCTTTTTCTATAATATAACAAAAGAAATATGACAGCTGTATGTCATGTTTGGTTATTATATGAATGTTAATACTTTTGTAACCTAATAATAAGTACAGGTGGTATTTCACTCCACTCCATTTTATCTGTACTGATCACAGGTTCTTTAACGCCAGTAACTGCAAAACCAACTTTAAAACTTTGTTCTAATAGTTTTGATATGATCCTATGCTAATATTATAACACCCTCTCTTCACTTTTAGCTTGATATAAAGTATATGTTTACATGTATACTGAAGATTTTTTATATTTTTATAGATGGTACTATGGTATAATTTGTATTGCTTTCAAAGATAGTTTTTTAAAGGAAATAAGCTATTAACAACTTTGAAGATCTCTAATTATTAACCACTTACTAAGGAGTAATAAATATGATAGAAAAAATTAAAGTTTCCTGTGAAATGGAAGTTACACTGAAAATGATTGGTGGTAAATGTAAACCACTGATTTTACATTATTTAATCGAAAATGGAACAAAACGTTATAGCGAGCTGCAACGTTTTATTGAAAGTATACCTAAAAAAACTTTGACAATGCAATTGCGGGATATGGAATCAGATGGATTAATTGTGCGTACTGTTTATTCAGATGTGCCGCCAAAAGTTGAATATTCTGTCACTGAGCTTGGGAAATCATTGCACCCTATATTAGAATTAATGTGTGAATGGGGGCAAAAAAACGTTAGTGATAAATTTGAAGTAACTAATAAACAATGTGATTGTGATGATTAATAGGGAACACTTAGGTTCCTTGGGAACAATAATGTGCCTTCTTGAAATATTTTTCTCTTCTTCTATAATAATAGTATAGATTAAATTTTGGTAAAAGGAAGGAAAACATTATGGATAATTTTACATTTTATAGTCCAACTTATTTTGTCTTCGGTAAGGATGAAGAAAACAAAACTGGGGAATATGTAAAGCGTTTTGGTGGAAGCAAGGTTTTAATCCATTATGGCGGAGGTTCCATAGTACGTTCTGGACTTCTAGATAGAGTAAAAGCATCTCTAAAAAAAGAAGGTATAGAATACGTAGAACTTGCTGGTGTAAGGCCAAATCCGAGAAGTGGCCTTGTATACGAAGGTATTGATTTATGCCGAAAAGAAAAAGTTGATTTTGTGCTTGCAGTTGGTGGCGGAAGTACAATTGATTCTTCCAAAGCAATAGCAGCAGGTACTGTTTATGATGGTGATTTTTGGGATTACTATCAAGGTAAAACTGTTAACAAAGCTTTAGCACTAGGAACTATTTTAACTATTTCGGCAGCAGGAAGTGAAGGTTCTGCTGATTCTGTAATCACAAATGAAAATGGTATGTACAAACGTGCTACAACTGGAGAAGCACTAAGGCCTTCTTTCTCAATTTTAAATCCCGCTTTAACACAAACTTTACCTCCATTTCAAACTGCTTGTGGCATAACAGATATAATGGCTCATTTATTTGAACGTTATTTTACCACAACAAAAGAAGTTGAAGTAACTGATAGAATGATTGAGGGCTTACTTTTGACCATGATTCATGAGGCACCTCGTGTAATAGAAGATCCAATTAGCTATGAGGCAAGGGCTAACATCATGTGGGCAGGCATGATGGCACATAACAATTCTTGTGGAGTAGGAAGAGTTCAAGACTGGGCAAGTCACGATATTGAACATGAGCTTTCGGCAACCTATGATTGTGCACATGGAGCTGGACTTGCAGTTGTATTTCCTGCATGGATGACTTATAACATGAAGCATGATGTTAACCGATTTGCACAGCTTGCTGTACGTGTATTGGGATGTCAAATGGATTTTGCACATCCTGAAAATACAGCAAAAGCAGGAATTACAGCACTGAAACAATTCCTTAAATCCATTGGAATGCCTTTAAGCTTTGCAGAACTTGGTGCAAAAGAAGAAGACATTAAAAATATGGCTTATATTGCATGTCATGGAGATGTTCGTGAAGGTACTATTGGCGGGTTTGTAAAACTTGATGAAAATGATGTAGCTAATATTTACAGATTAATGTTATAAAAGAGTTTATATTCGGATTATGAGCCTAAGCGGTTAATAACAGTTAAGATAACCGATATTAACCGCTTAGATTATAACCTATTTGTTTTTAATAGAATCAATATACTTATCTCCCCAAATTCTAAACTGCTCTAATACTGGATTGAAATCCTTGCCTAAATCACTTAATGAGTACTCCACTTTTGGTGGAATTTCTGAATAAACATGCCTACTAACCAATCCAAAATCTTCTAGCATTCTTAATTGCTTTGTTAATGTAGACTGTGTTATGTCCTCCATTCTTCTTTGTAGTTCTCCATAACGTAGAGTTCCTTCATTCAAATGGTACATAATTAAAATCGACCATTTCCCAGAAAATACCTTTTGTGCTGTGAAATATGGACACTTCCCAAAAAGACTATCATTATTCTCTATCATATATCCTCCATAGTATCTAATAGATACTTACATCACATAAAAATCGTACTTGTTATTTTACTTGTACATGGTATTATTATCATGTAATCTATTTTAACATAAACATATGAGAGGAGCAATAATTATGAAAAAAGCATTAGAATTTTTACAAGAAAGTGGCACTTTTTATTTAGCAACAACTGAGGGGGATCAACCAAGAGTTAGACCTTTTGGTGCTGTATTTGAATATGAAGGAAAATTATACATTGTTACAAACAATACAAAAAATTGCTTTAAACAAATGCTTCAAAATCCAAAAGTTGAAATCTCTAGTATGAATAAAAAAGGACAATGGATTCGTGTAACTGGAGAAGTTGCAAATGATGACAGACATGAAGTAAAGGAAGCTGCACTTAATGCTGTTCCAATGTTAAAGTCTATGTATAGCGTTGATGATGAAATTTTTACAGCTTTATACTTTACTAAAGGAACAGCTACTATTTCTTCTTTTACTGCTGAACCTGAAACATTCTCACTATAATATATACAAATCATCACCTACAATTCTAAATACTCATTTTAAAAAAACTATTTCAACTTTTAAAAGATTGAAATAGTTTTTTTGATTTACATACATTATTATCTAAGTTCTTAAATTACATCAAAAAAGCACATTTGATTACTTTCTGGAAGACCTTTTAAGCAGCCAAATTTTTTAAGTAAATCTATAGCTGAATTACCAATTTTAGAACGCTTCCTTACATCCTCTATTGAGCTAAAAGGCTTTTCCTTAGCTGCGTTAAATATGCCTTCTGCTGCTATGCCTCCCATGCCAGATATACTATTTATAGGTGGTCTTAAACCATCTTCCTCTACTAGGAATTTGGAAGAATGGGATTTATACAAATCAATGGACAAGAACTTAATATCCCTCTCATACATTTCCAAAACCAATTCTAAGTCATCATACATATCCTTATCCTTAGGAGCAGCTTGATTCCCCATAATTTCAATTTCCTTCATCTTTTCTTTAACCTTTTCTTTTCCAAATATCATAAATTCGCTGTCAAAGGCCTTTGCTCTAATAGTAAAGTATGCTGCATAATAAGCTTTAGGTATGTGAACTTTAAACCATGCTATCCTGAATGCCATCATTACATAAGCTGCAGCATGGGCCTTAGGGAACATGTATTTTATCTTTCTACAAGAATCTATATACCATTCCGGCACTTCATTTTCCCTCATTAGAGCCTCATATTCAGCCCATTTTCCAGGGTCCTTTAGCGCCTTTCCCTTACGTACCAACTCCATTATCTTAAAAGCAGTATTTGGCGGCAAACCTTTTTTGATAAGGTAGATCATAATATCATCTCTGGTACACACTGCCTCACTTAAGGTAACTATTCCTTCATCAATTAAATCCTTTGCATTTCCAAGCCATACATCTGTACCATGGGAAAGTCCTGATATACATATTAAATCCGAAAAGGCTTTCGGCATAGTATCTAAAAGCATTCCTCTTACAAACTTAGTACCAAATTCAGGAATTCCAAAGGTTCCTACCTTAGAATTTATCTGTTCTGGTGTTACTCCCAAAGCTTTCGTGGATGAAAATATAGACATGGTCTCCTTCTCATCCATGGGTATCTTTTGTGGATCCACTCCAGTTATATCCTGTAGCATTCTTATAACGGTTGGATCATCGTGACCAAGTATATCAAGCTTCAACAAATTTTGATCAATGGAGTGATAGTCAAAATGTGTTGTTATAATATCTGAATTAGAATCATCTGCAGGATGCTGTACAGGGCAAAACTCAAAGATTTCCCTTCCCTTTGGAACTACTATAATTCCTCCTGGATGCTGACCTGTAGTTCTTTTTATACCTGTACATCCTGATGAAATTCTGGTGATTTCTGCTTTGTTTACTGAAAGATTTTTTTCATCAAAATACTTTTTCACATAACCAAAAGCTGTTTTTTCTGCTATGGTTCCTATAGTTCCAGCCTTAAAAGTGGTGCCCTTTCCAAAGATAACTTCTGTGTATCTATGGGCCTTTGCTTGGTATTCACCTGAAAAATTTAAATCTATATCCGGCTCCTTATCTCCATTAAAACCCAAGAATGTTTCAAAGGGTATATCTATACCATCCTTAGCTAGAGCTTCTCCACAAACGGGACACACCTTATCAGGTAAATCAAAACCGTTTTTACAACCGTAATCTGAAAAATCCGAATACTTGCAACTAGGACACCTGTAGTGCGGCGGAAGAGCATTTACTTCCGTTATCCCCGTCATATTTGCTACAAAAGAAGAACCAACAGAACCTCTAGATCCTACCAAATAGCCATCTTCATTTGACTTCCATACTAGCTTTTGGGCAATAATGTACATTACGGAGAATCCATTTTTTATAATAGAATCCAGTTCCTTATCTAGTCTAGACTGAACAATTTCTGGCAATTGCTCTCCATACAACTCATGGGCTTTATCATAAGCTATATCCTTAATGGTCTGCTCACAGCCTTCTATGTGTGGTGGGCATTTTTCTGGTGAAATAGGACTAATTGCCTCACACATATCTGCTATCTTATTAGTATTTGTAACTACTACTTCATAGGCCTTTTCTTTTCCTAAATAGGAAAATTCATTAAGCATTTCCTCAGTGGTTCTTAAATATAAAGGTGCCTGATTATCTGCATCCTTAAATCCCTGTCCTGCTTCCAATATACGTCTGTATATCTCATCTTCCGGATCCATGAAGTGAACATCTCCTGTAGCCACTACAATCTTATTCAGTTTTTTTCCAAGGTCTATGATTTTTCTGTTAATTTCCTTTAGATATTCTCTATTTGGTACTTGACCTGTCCTTACTAAATAATCATTATTTCCTAAAGGCTGAATTTCCAAATAATCATATTCCTTTGCTAACCCTTCAATTTCCTCATCAGATTTTCCTAGGAGTATTGCCTTATAAATCTCACCTTCACTACATGCACTTCCTAGAATTAAGCCCTCTGAATATTTTTTATACATACTTTTCAATATACGTGGTTTTTTATAAAAATAATCTAAATGAGAATATGATACAAGCTTATACAAATTCTTCAAACCTACATAATTCTTTGCAAAGATTATTGCATGATAGGTTTTAAGCTTTTTATACTCCTGACTCAATGCTTCCTCATCAGAACCATATATATCTATATCCTGAAGGGTCTCTGCACCCCTCTCCTTTAGCTTTTCAAGCATTACATTAAACACCTTAACAGTGGTAGCCACATCATCTAAGGCTCTATGAGCAACCTCCACCTTTATACCAAGGTTTTTAGCAATTCTTCCTAATTTATAAGTTTTAAAATTAGGGAAAACCGCTTGTGCTAAGGACAAGGTATCCACAGATGTAAAATCGAAGTCATAACCTAATATCCTAGCATTATGCTTTAAAAAACCAACATCAAATTCAGCATTATGGGCAACCAACACACTCCCTTTAATAAAATCTAACATTCTAGGAAATACCTTATCTATGGTTTCTGCATCTCTTACCATATCATCCGTTATATTGGTAACCTCTACAACCCTTGAAGGAATAGATTTTTCAGGATTTACAAAACAGCTAAACTCATCTATTACCTTTCCATCTTTAAGTTTCATGATTCCTATTTCAGTGATTTTTTCAGTTACTGGTGAAAATCCTGTAGTTTCTAAATCCAGCACACAATAGGTGGCATCAATGTCCTGTCCTTTGGGATTTGTTACAGATGGTTTTTTATCTGGTGCCAAATAGGCCTCCATTCCATATATAACCTTCATATCTTTATTATCTCTTCCTAACAGCTTATGAGCTTCAGGAAAGGACTGAACTACTCCATGATCTGTTATAGCAATAGATTTCATACCCCAGCTCATAGCTCTTTTAATTAAATCAGAAGCACTGGTCATAGCATCCATTTGACTCATTTGTGTATGCATGTGTAGCTCTACCCTTTTCACTTCTGAATTGTCCTGCCTCTTATACTTCTTCATGCCTTCTGTCTCTATTATAGTGCCAGCAATAATCTCAATTTCCTCAGAAAACTTGCTATAACCTGAATTTCCAGAAAGCCTAATACCCTTAGCTTTTTTAAGTCTTGATAATACATCACCATCTTCACCAGGCTTGCAAAATACCTTACAGGTCATAGAACTTAAGCCGTCATATAAAGCAAAGGAAATTAATGTTTTTCCACTTCTTAATTCCTTTGCTTCTATATTAGATATTTCTCCTTGTATAGCTATCTTCCCCTCATCTGGTGTAATATCAGTAATTTTTACTATAGGCTCCTTAATATTAGGATTTCTACCAAATATCAAGCATGAAGTTCCTTTTTTTACATTGGTTTCTGCTTTTACTTCCTGCCTTTTTTCTGCAACTTTCTTAGGCAATTTAGGAGCATTACTCATTGGTGTGCTAGTAATTTCCTTATTAATAAACAGCATTTCACTTGCACGTTTATCTTCTTGCATCTTTGTTAATTCTTCACAGCTCAATTTATCAACAAAACTTATTTTGTATTCTGTACCATATAAATTTTTTATCGCCTTATAGATCTTTTTATCATAGTCCATAGCTTTTAAAAAGCCTGATACCGGAATTTTAAAATTAAAATTTATGGTATTGGTATCTACTTCATATTCACTACTATTTATCACTGCTTTTAAGGCAGGATATCTGTTTGCCACTGAAAACACAATATGTTGGAGTTCCTCTTCTATGGGCTTTTTATTGATTCCTTCAGCGTAATTTACAGCGATTCTAGAATCTTTTAATGTAAACCTTTCTCTTATAAAATTATTAAGGCCTTCAACTTCACTTATTTCAATATATTTATCTGAGCTGATTTTCATTTCCAGGGTTTTAGTCTTTTTAATTAAGACTACTGATTCCACAACAGCAGTATTTATGTTACCACCTGCTTCATAATCACTAAAAATTTCATTTATTTTTTTCATATTACTCCTTAACCTTCTCCCAAAAATTTTTAGTATCTCCCTATTATATAAGATAACCTTATGTTTTGTCATGTAGTGAAAAGAGGTATAAAGGCACTCCTTTACAAAAAGTGACTCTATACCTCCTTTATATTTATTATATATAACATTTATATTATTTTTGAGAGTACGGTAAATTATACATGTAAAATCAAATCACGTTCCATGGATAAGTTTTTATAAAATTACTACTTCATTGATTCTATAATGCTGCAAGCAAGATCATCCATTAAATCTACATCTTTTTCTTTCAATACTGAATTCACTGTTATCTCATTATCCAAAATAGTCATTTCTTTCATTTCGTCTAAAAGTTCGTGCATTAATTTAGCAGATTGAGGAGCCCATGTACCATTTTCTATAAGAGCAAAAGTACGTTTTTGAAGATTTAATGCTTTCATATCCATTATATAATCCAGCATTGGTGGATAAATCTTTAAATTGTAGGTTACAGAAGCAAGAACTATATGACTATATTTAAATGTTTCAGAAATCAAATAAGATACATGAGTTTTTGAAACATCATACATAACCACATTAGTCATTCCTTTTTCTACTAACCTAGTTGCTAAATCAGTGGCAGCATCCTCAGTACTTCCATACATTGTTCCATAGACAATCATCACACCTTTTTCCTCAGGCTCATAACGACTCCATTTATCGTACTTGTCTAATAAATATCCAAAATCATTACGCCATACTGGTCCATGTAATGGGCAGATAGTTTTAATTTCAATACTCCCTGCCTTTTTCAAAAGAGCTTGAACATGAGGTCCATACTTTCCTACAATATTTGTGTAATATCTTCTAGCATCATCAATCCAATCACGATCAAAATTCACTTCATCATTAAACAACTTACCATCCAAAGCACCGAAAGAACCAAAGGCATCAGCTGAAAATAATACACCATTAGTAGTATCATAAGTTACCATAGCTTCTGGCCAATGTACCATTGGAGCTGACACAAATACAACATTGTGTTTTCCAAAGCACATAGTATCTCCTTCTTTAACTTGTATTACATTATCATCCATTTCGAAACCAAACTGATGCATAAACATAAATGCTTTTTCAGTACATATAATCTTTACATCTGGATAGCGAAGAACAATCTCTTCAATACATGCTGCATGATCTGGCTCCATATGGTTAATTACCATATAATCTAAAGTTCTATCCCCTAAAACACCTTTAATATTTTCAAGGAACTGACGACAAATTGACCAATCCACAGTATCAAAAAGTACTGTTTTTTCATCTAAAAGTACATAAGAATTATAAGAAACACCCCTTGGAATAGGATGAATATTTTCAAATAGAGCAAGACGATGATCGTTACCACCAATCCAATAAAGATCCTCAGTTATTTTTCTAACACAATACATTAATTAATCCTCCTTTAAACTAAAACATATTATTACATTAATTAAACTTCTATAAAAGCATTTTTTTCTTCACCACAGTCAGGACAAGTCCATTCTTCAGGTATATTTTCAAATAAAGTTCCAGGAGCTACTTCTCCTTCTATATCACCAAGGCCAGGATCATATTCATAACCACAACCGTTACATACATAATGTTTCCAATTTGGAACAACTTTCCTAGGAATTTCTCTCTTCATCTTTTTCATCGGTGGAGCTTCCTTCTTTGCTTCTCCACTATCTAAAGCTGAAGTAAGTAGTGGTAAAATTTCCATTAGATCTCCAACTATGCCATAGTCTGAGTTCTTGAAAATTTTTGCATTAGGATCAATATTTATGGCAACAATTGTGCTAGCATCTTTTATGCCTTTCAAATGCTGACTTGCACCAGAAATACCACAAGCAATATAAAGGTTTCCCTTGAATTTTTGACCGGACATACCAACATAACGATCTATTGGTACATACTTAAGTGTTTCAGCTACTGGACGTGAAGAACCTATAGCAGCACCTGCTTGAACTGCCAACTCTTCTATAAGCTTCATATTTTCTCTTTCACCTATACCTTGACCTACACTAACTACCCTTTCAGCTTTACTAATAGGGGTATCTATAGGAATTCCAACTGTGAAATCATAACCATCCTTCTTAAGAGCTTCCACAAGAGCATTTACTCTTTCTTCAGCAGTTCCATCCTTGTAAATCACTTTTTTACGATAACCTGCAGCAGGTTCATGAGAAGTTTTATCTACATGTTCAGTTTTTGGTATCTTACCAAGGATACTGGCAGCAATAACCACACGCTGAATCTCATTAGTTCCTTCATATATTGTGCAAATCTTAGCATCTCTATAAGCACGTTCAACTTCCATACCTTTAAGATAACCGCTTCCACCAAATATTTGAAGTGCATCATTTACAATTTCAAGACAAACATCAGAAGTATACTGTTTTGCCATAGCAGATTCCATACTATAATGCTGATGATTTTGTTTTAGCTCTGCTGCACTATAAATAAGTAATCTGGCTGCTCTAAGTTTTGTGGCCATATCTGCTAGCTTAAAAGCAATGACCTGCTGCCTACAAATAGGCTTACCAAATTGAATTCTTTCTTTTGAATACTCTAGTGCATTTTCATAAGCACCTTGTGCGATACCAAGAGCTTGAGCTGCAATACCAATACGTCCACCATCCAAGGTTGCCATAGCAATTTTGAAGCCATCACCATCTTTACCTAATAGATTTTCCTTAGGTACCATCACATTGTTAAAAATAAGTTCTTCTGTTGCAGAAGAACGAATACCCATCTTGTCATAGTGTTGTCCAAAGCTAAAGCCTTCCCATCCCTTCTCTATAATAAAAGCACTGATACCACGAGTACCTATATTAGGTGTAGTAACTGCAAAAACAATGTAAGTGTCAGCCTCGCCTCCGTTGGTGATGAATATCTTTTCACCATTTAAAATGTAATGATCACCTTCTAATACAGCAGTGGTCTCAGTACCACCAGCGTCACTACCAGCATTTTCCTCAGTAAGACCAAATGCACCAAGCTTTTCTCCCTTTGTCAGTGGAATCAAGTATTTTTGTTTCTGCTCTTCTGTTCCATAAGCAGCTATTGGGTATGCACCCAAAGATGTATGGGCAGAAAGGATTACACCTGTGCCACCGTCCACTCTTGATAATTCTTCAACAGCAATAGCGTAACTAATTACATCCAGGTCTGCTCCACCATATTTTTTTTCATATGGAATCCCCAGCATACCCATATCAGCCAGCTTTCTAATTGCTTCCGAAGGAAATTTGTTTTCCTTATCCAACTTAAATGCAATAGGTTTAACTTCTTCTTCAGCAAATTGTCTGATTTTCGTCCTCAAACTTTCATGTTGTTCTGTAGTTTTAAAAAACATAAATATACCTCCCCCAAAATTAAAACAATTTCATAAACATCCTTATATAATGAATTGAATCAATTAAAATCCCTTAAACTTATGTGAATTCTCCAATCCCCCCTTTAGAAGCCATAAGCTTAATAGGTTTGTTATTATCTGTTATAATTTAAATAATTTTTATTAAGCACATATAATATCTATGTAATTTATTATACTACTTGACAATAATTATTACAAGCTTAGTTAGAAAAAAATTTGTAATAACCACCATTAAATAGGTAAATAAATTTTACGATAGTCTTTGTTAAATATAATGTATCATTTTCTTTCATAATCTAAAGTGATCTGTTATTTTCTACATTAAGTATTATATTTAGAAAATTTAAAAAAATTGCTCATTGACATATAGTAACATTGTAGGATAAAATAAACTATAAAAAATACAAATTAAACTTGACATAAATAATATAATCCAAATGGCAAAAGTCTTTAAAGCTTTCAAGTAAATTACATATAAGTATGAAGGGAGTTTTATTAATGATAAAAAATGACAACATTAAAGTAGCAAGATCTATTGTAAATTTAGCTCTTGCAAAAGAAATTACTGCTGCTGCTGAGGCAAAAGCAAAAAAAATAAAAGTTCCTATGTATATTACTGTTGATGATGCTGATGCCAATTTAATTTCTATTAATAGGATGGCAGGTGCAATTTTAGCTAGTGAAAAAATATCACAAGGCAAAGCATATACTGCTGTTGCACTTAAAATGCCAACTAGTACTCTTGCAACTTTATCTCAACCTGGGACAGCCTTATATGGCATACAAAACAATAGTGATATAGTTATTTTTGGTGGTGGTTTTCCGCTAGTCCTAAATGGTGAAGTTATTGGTTCCATTGGTGTAAGTGGTGGCTCTGTTGAAGAAGATATGTCAGTGGCTGAAGCTGGCCTTAAAAGATATAAAGATATTGTGGAAAAATTAAAAAGTGATTCAGTAATAACACAGACTAAGCAATCAAAAGTTATAACTGGTGCAGCAATAACTGATTATGGAATTAATCTTGAACTAGCAAGAAAAATGGCTGTTGCAGTGGAGAAAAAAGCTCTGGAAATAGGAGTTCCTATGTGGTTCTCTGCATTAGATAAAGGTGCAAACTTAATTTTACAGCAAAGAATGGAAGAAGCTTTACTTGCAAGTAAAGAAATTTCATTAAACAAAGCATATACGGCTGCTAGTCTAAAACTCCCAACTGATGTAGTTGCTGAAGTTTCTCAACCTGGAACATCTTTGTACGGTATTCAAAATGTTTCAAGGATGATTATTTTTGGTGGAGGTTATCCACTGGAGTACAACGGAAAAGTTATAGGCGGCATTGGCGTAAGTGGCGGATCTGTTGAAGAAGACATGAAAGTAGCCCAAGCTGCTATGGAGATATATAATGCAGAATTAAAAAAATAATCCACGAATTGCTTTTTCCCATTGATAGTTTTATTCACTATTTAAGAAAATAAAAATGAAGCTTTAATAAGTATTGTTATCAGAATAACTAAATACTCATTAAAGCTTCATCTAAATAATAGAATTTTAAGATTAAATTGATGCTTTCTTTTATCCATTGAATTTTAAATTATTGTTTATAAACTATTTTTACTAATTTCCCATCTTTTATATAATGTCTAGGAACTCTTTTACTTATCTTTACAGTGACTTCATAAGGTATAGTACCTATTATGTCAGCTATGCTTTCTACTGTTATTTTTTCACCTAGACTTTCTCCTATTAATACTACCTCATCGCCAACTTTAATACCATCTATTTCTGTTACATCGCTCATACACATATCCATACAAATACGCCCTACTATAGGGGCTCGCTTTCCTTTTATAATAATTTCGCCAGCGTTAGATAGAAGCCTATTATATCCATCAGCATAACCTATTCCAAGAGTGGCTATCTTACTTCTTCTATTTGTTCTGAAGGTTCTTCCATAACTTATATACTCACCTTGTTTAAGAGTTCTATATGCAGCAACATTACACTTTAATGTCATTGTTGGTTTTAAATTTATAATATCATGATTGACATCTGCTGAAGGATAGTAACCATAATTTACTATTCCTGGTCTAACTGCATCCAAATGAGTATAAGGTAAATCTATTAAGGCTGCGCTATTAGCAATATGCTTTATATTAATGTTTATACCTCTATATTTAAGTCTGGTATAAAAATTTAAATATTTTTTAAATTGCTCATTGCTATAACTCTTATCTTTTTCATCGGCAGTTGAAAAATGTGAATATAAACCTTCAATTATTATATTGGGCAATTTACTAATTTTATATATATCTTTTTCACTTCGCCTAGTGGGCAGGAAACCTATTCTTCCCATACCTGTATCAACTTTTATATGAATTTTTACATTTTTATTAAGTCTTTGTGCTTCTTTAGATAACTTTTTTGCATAATCATATGAAAGTACAGTAACCTCCAGTTCATTGTTTATTATATCTTCAGCATTGTTGTGAATTATATCTTTACCGTACTTCAAAGGAGTATATCCAAAAATGAGAATAGGAGCTTTAATACCACTTTTCCTTAATTCCATTGCTTCTGAAAGAAGTGCTACTGCTAACCTATCTGCTCCATTTTGAAGTAATATAGGAGCTATTTCTACCGCACCATGTCCATAGGCATCAGCTTTAACTACGCTTATTACTTCCTTACTTTTAGCAACTCTTCTTATTTCTCTTATATTATGAATTATATTGTCTAAATTTATTTCTACCCATGCGGGATTTAAATACTTAAACATGAATATCACCTACTTTTTATTCTTTCGTTGATATTAATATATACTTCAAACTTTAAACTGTGAATAGTTTTTATTACTTAAATCATTATTCATTTTTAAGTAAGTTACCTGTATAACTTTCCTCTACTTTTGCTATTTGCTTAGGTGTACCCTGTGCAACTACATAACCGCCGCTACTTCCACCTTCTGGTCCTAAATCTATTATCCAATGGGCATTTCTAATTATATCTAAATTATGTTCAATTATTACAACAGTATTCCCTGTGTCCCTTATTTTTTGAAGAAGTATTAAAAGATTTTGGGTGTCAGAAAAATGCAGTCCAGTTGTAGGTTCATCCAATATGTAAAGAGTTTTTCCAGTTGAATTTGTGCTGAGCTCTTTAGCTAATTTTATTCTTTGTGCTTCACCACCAGATAATGTGATTGCATTTTGTCCTAATTTTAGATACCCAAGCCCTACTTCATATAAGGTGTTTAAAATATGTATTAGTTTTGTTTGGTCCGTAAAGAAATCTAAAGCTTCCATTATGTTCATTTCAAGGACATCATATATATTTTTACCTTTATATTTTACTTCAAGAATATCCTTTTTATATCTTTGCCCCTTACAAACAGGGCATTGTGTCCAAATGTCTGCCATAAATGATACAGGAGTACATATTTTCCCTTCTCCATGACATGTTTCACATTGACCTTCTTTGCTGTTAAAACTAAATTGGGTTGCTTTATATCCTCTTTGCTTTGACTCTTCTGTACAAGCAAAGAAGCTTCTTATTTCATCCATAATACCAGTATATGTGGCAGGATTTGAACGTGGCGTTCGTCCAATAGGCTTCTGATTTATATGGATAATTTTATCAAAATAATCATCACCAGATAATTTATCACAATATCTACTTACATCTTTCTTTCCATCAATTCGACTTTGAATAGCAGGATACAGTGATTGTGAAACAAGGCTGCTTTTCCCTGAACCACTAACTCCTGTTACGCAGGTAATTGCTCCAATTGGAAAAGAAATATCAATATTTTTAAGGTTGTTGCATTTTACACCGCCTAATTTAACCCAATTACATTTATCAGAAAGCATTGATTTTTCTATAATCACCTGTTTTTTGCCTGAAAGATATTTTCCCGTTTCTGAATTATCATTTTTCATGATCTGCAATGGAGTACCTTCTGCTACTATTTCCCCACCGTAAGTGCCTGCCCTAGGACCAACATCTATAATGTAATCTGCCCTACGCATAGTTTCTGCATCATGTTCTACAACAATTATTGTGTTACCATAATCCCTAAGCTCTTTTATAATCTTTATAAGTTTTTCATGATCCTTTGGATGAAGCCCAGTAGAAGGTTCATCTAGTACATAAAGCATATTGGTAATACCACTACCTAACTGTTTTATAAGTCTTAATCTCTGCAATTCACCACCAGACAGTGTTGGTACAGAACGATCAAGTGTAAGATAAGAAAGACCAACTTTAATATAATCACAAAGCCTCTTATGAAGTTCTTTCAATATAGAATCTGCTATAGATAATTGGAAATCCGATAACATATTAGGAAGTTCTTCAATCCATTCCATCAATTTACTTATTGTCATTGATGCTACTTGTGGAAATCGTGTACCTGCAATATCTACCATTCTTCCTTCTTTTGAAAGTCGTTCACCATGACAATAATCGCAGATAGATTGCTTCATAAACTCATTTGCAATTCTTTTGTAGATTCTCCACTATTCTCAGAAAAAATACGCTTTATACAATTATAAGCACCTTTTGCTGGTCTTGTAATATTACCACTTCGCCCATTACTATTTTTATATGTAAAGGTAACTTCTTTTTCACCAGAACCCCAAATAGCTTGTCTTTGAAACTCCTCTGGCAGCTGATTCCATGGTTTTTCTAAATCAATGCTCATCTCATCTGCCAGTGCCAACATTTCACCTTTCATCCAGTTTGCATTGGGCTTATTTCTGAACTTTCTTAAGTCTCCCCACCAATTCGAAGCCCCATCAAGAACTGATAAATCGGGACGTGATACAATCAAATTAGGATCAACTTCCATTTTAATGCCAAGTCCACTACAAATAGGACACATACTTTCAGTATTATTAAAACTAAATGCAGCTGGAGTTAATTCAAATAAGATATGGTTACAATGATAACACATTTGTGTTGTTTGAAATAAAAGTTGTTCCTTATTGTTAATTGTTACATAAATTGCTCCTTTACCTATTTCTAATGATTTTTTCACATAATTTAATAAAACATCATCTGTAGCAGTTTTTTCAGGTAATAAGTATTTATATGAAGGACTATTAACTTGAAATGGTGCTATTTCAATTGCTGTGCCAGAGCGAAGTTCTAATAAGCTTTGAATAATCTCATCTACAGCTAAAGTAACAATTGCATTGCCACAATCAGGACAGTGGCGTACTCCAATGCTTGCAAACAGTGTACGTAAGCAATCGTGCATATCCGTAATTGTTCCTACTGTAGAACGTGGATTGCGGCCAATGTTCTTTTGTGATATTGAAATTGATGGTGGAAGCCCATATATTCTGTCAAAATCAGGTTTTTCCATTTGTTCATGAAGTGACCTCTCAAAAGTGGGAAGGCTATCCATAAATCGTCTTTGACTTTCAGCAAATATAGTATCAAATGCAAGACTGGATTTACCACTACCACTTACACCAGTAATTACAGTCATCTTGTTATAAGGAATTGTAACATTTATATTTTTTAGATTATTTTGTCTTGCCCCTTTTACAATAATACCTTTCCCTTGCTCTATTTTCTGATTTTTATTTCTCTGAAAAAAGTCCACAGCATTTATAATTTTATTATTACAATAAGATTTTGAGTATTTTTGAATAATATCCAAACTGGATGACTTTAAATAAACCTCATGGCTTGCAATATTTGTTATCCTATCATCTAACCACTCTGGCCAATGAGCTAACCATTTTGGAACTTTGAAAGCTAGAACTCGATCATTTGATGGAATATAGGGTAAAATTTCAATAAGAGGTGTATTATCCAAACAATCTAAACCGCTTACTTTAATTCTTCCTAATTTTTTATCAAAACTAACAATTCGTGCAGTAGTCAATGCAATAGGATTAGGACGAACTGGAGAACGTGATGCAAACACCCCTGTCCTTGGTGCATTTTCATATGGAGGCTGACACTCAGTTATTCTTCGGTACTTACTTTTATCAAAACGATGAAACCACCAAAAAATTTTTATATGAGAATATCCTCTAAGTTTTTCAAAATATAACTCCCTATTATTAGATAACTCAATAAAAAACTCTCCCTTTATTTTTCTAATGTTTCCTATAGAGCATGTTTTATCATTTTGCACTAAAAGTCCTCTATCTTCTTTTCTAACTGCTAATTGTTCTATACGATCAGCTTTCCACCATTGAAATGAATGAATTCCTTCTGGCACAAAACAATCTTTTACTCTATCTTCACAAGGGAAATATGGTTTAATATCATAAATAACATTCCCTTTAGAAAAATATAAGTTTTCCTCAAAACAGACTATACCAGATTTTTCGTCAGCACTAATTATTTTAACAATTCCCTGTGAAAAAGGGACATTATTTGGTTCTGTACTTTCAGAATAGATGACTATTGCATGACTAAATAAGGATAAAAATTTAAGTCCATTTGCATATTCTTTATTGATTACTATTGCATTTCTATTATCTTTTATTTCTACTTGCCCAATGGGAAAAAAATTGTAGTAAACTTTACCATCCATATAAATACACCTCTTTTTAATATCTTTTAAGTTGATAATAACCCCTGACACCGTGTGAGAGTCAACAAAAAAATGAACTGAAAAATCTATCAGTTCATTTTTATCCGATCACTACCACTGCTAACACCCCTATCTTCTTCAAAGTGGGGGATAAGCACTGCTATGTGCCTGGATAAGTTCTTCTAATGTTCAGATGGAGAAAAGGGGTATTCCTTATAAGCAAACTCCACCTGAACCTAAGAATCACTTGATATTATCCTCTATTTCAACGGGAATTTGTATCTCAGTAAGGTATTTATTAGGATCTTTTTCGTTCCATGCGCCCCTATGACAAACTTGACGGCTAATCCCTATCATTTTATATTGACTATTTTCTTCCAGCCAATGTACAAAAGATTTATAAACAGATGATATATTTTCATAAGGCCCATATACCATTGAACAAGCCACTTTTTCAAATGGTTCTGTTTTCCTAAATACAAAACCATCTTTATTAACATCTTTTTCTTCTGTAATAATGCATACTTCCACATCAACATCTTTGTCCTTATATTCCTCGTCATGATAAATAGCAAAATTATAATTACTTTCTGAAATATTTAGTTTTTCAGCTTTAATATAATCATATATTTCCTTCCATAGATGTCCTTCATAAAAATAATTAGGGATAATTTTTCGTAGTGAAAGGACTTGATAACTAGGAATTGCTTTCAATGTTACATTATAATGAATTGCCATTTGTTCGCTACTTATGTCTTTCATTGCAGTTCTTATCTTTGCCAGCCTATCCTTTTCTTCCTTTATAATCCTTTGAGTTTCTTGTTCCTTTATTTTCAGCTGTTTTTCAATGAAATCATCCTCCCAATTACTAAGAGCATAAACAATCTCTGAAACATTGAAACCTACATCACGCAAGAACAATATTTTATTTAAATTTTCTATTTGTTCTACAGAGTACATACGGTATCCAGTATATTTATTAACCTGAGCAGGTTTCAAAAGACCTGTTTCATCGTAATATCGTAACATTCTTACAGAAACTTGTGTCAGTTTTGAAAACTCTCCAATTTTAAACATTATTATCCCCCCCTGTTTCAAAAATGACTAATACAATCCAGTATATATTTTGTTTTAATATACTTCAAGTTTTTAAAAAATTATGGTGGAGGAGAATTATATATGTAAATTTCTCTACTCCATAAATTCTTGCTCACTTTCTAGGAGTCAACTTCATTAATACATAAAAAAGCTGAATGACCAGTTACATTGCTAGTCATCCAGCTTTTTCTCTTAAACAAATACCTTTTTAACTTTAATTAGATATCTAATAAGTTATTCTTATATGCATTGTATAAGCTTCTAAGTTCACTTATCTTAGCATCCATTTTAATTTGAAGTTCTGAAACAGTTTTGTAATCACTAGCGCTTATAGCATCTTTTATACTTGTAAATAAGCTCTTTGTTGAATAGCTATCTTTTAACAAGTATTGTCTTAAATCATTAACTTTTTGCCAGTTAGCTACGTCAAGGTCTAAAGCATTCTCACTACAATGAAGTTTTTTGAAGTTTCTAATTTCATAAGTGTAGTCAGAAATTATTCTTGAGTCAATTTCAGTTAACCATCTTCTTTGTACACTAATACGGAAACTGTTAAGTATTTGTTCTGTAAATACATCACCAGCCTTTAATACATTAACTTTTTCAGTATATTTATCTAATGCTAGTACATTTTCATAAATTGTAGCTGGTGCTTTACCAAATAATTTTGATCTTTCTTCATCAGAGTAGTCTTCGAATACATCTTCTTCACTTCTATAAGCTCTATCTTTTTCAAGATATGCAGTTTCTTCTCCAGCAACCTTTGAAAGCTCGGAAAGTAAATCAGCTTCAGTTTTTTTATTTGATATAGCATAGCTTATACCATCAATTGAAGTAACAAATAATGCTGCTAATGCTAAATAAGTGTTTGTAAATGGGTTTGGAGCTCTAAGTTCAAATCTTGTTGCCATTGGGTTATTAATATCTCTAATAGCACCTAATAATATAGTTCTATTTCTTGAAGGAACATCAACTGAATGTCCGAGTGATGTAACTATACATACTGGAGCTTCAAATCCAGGCTTTAATCTTCTTAATGAATCGTTAGTTGCAGATACGATTGGATTTATAACTTCGTAATTCTTTAATATACCCATTAGGGAGCCATATCCATATATACTTAAAAAATTGTTATCAGTTGAAGCATATAAATTAAATCTTTTACCGTTCTTTAATTTTAAAGCAATACTTAAGTGAGTGTGTTCTCCACTTCCAGCTACCCCATCAATTGGCTTAGCTAAAAATGTAACATCAAGGCCATATCTTCTGAAGGTTTCTTTTACTAATGTTCTAACGAAAAGTTCATTATCCGCAGCTTGCAGTACATCAGCATATTTCCAATCTATTTCAAGTTGTTCCATAACATGAGTAAGGCTACCAGTTTCAGTTAAATGAGCCTTTACCCCACCAACTTCTTTATGACCCATTTCAGGATCTAACCCATACTTTTCCATTAATAATAAAGTTTCTTCAAGCGCTGATCTTACAACACCTTTAGTTCTAGTCCAGTATTGTTCTTGAAGTATTTGCGATGTAAAAAGTTCTTGAACTTCAGCTTTGTCTTCTGGCGTTTTTACCCAAAATTCAAGTTCAGTAGCAGCTGTAGCTATTACATCAGATACATCGTCAAATGTAGCTCCATATGCAGCTAATAGCTCAGGATACTTCTTATATGAATCAAATAATGTGTCTTTAACATAAGTTGTTGCCGCTTTTAAAATATGTCTAGAATCTACAGCTTTACCTTCGTGTATTAAGAAACATGGAATTCTTACCGTTCCTATTGGCTTGTTAGTTTCTTCATCTATAAACTCAAAATTATAGTCTATAAACCAGTTAACATCTGTATCAGCTATCATATCGACTTTAGCATTATTTAATGTTGCTATTCCTGGAAGAACAACTGATGATCCATCTGTTTGAATTGCGCCTTTTATGAAAGCAGAAATGTCTTCTAAGAAAATCCTCATAGGAATTCTTTCATCAGTATCATTTCCTGATAGGTCTATTCCAATTAGAGACACAAATTTTATTTCAGAATGGGAAGTTAATATATCCCTTAAATCCTCCTCGGAATGCTTTTCTTTTGGTATAACATAGATTAAATCTTTAAACATAAATACTTACCTCCTGCAAATAATAATAGAAATTTGACTCATACATAGCATTTTTTAAAAATAGAACTTAAATAATGTTTTTACTTTTTTTATATAATAAAAAACGGTGCCATTAACAAAGAAAAAATTGTACTTTTTTCTTTCTTAAGACACCGTTGCCTTATAAATTATTTATTTTTATACTCATATAAATAGAAAACATAACCTTTAAGAATTATTTTTAATTAATTGTTATCAAAAATTCATTTTCCTATTTAATTTATACTATTAGAAATATAATACCACTTTTTAAATAAATGTCAATATTTTTTTGCAAAATGCTTGACATATTTTATTTTCTTCTTCCTTATTCCTTTCTCAAAATATCTAATGTATGTCCACTTGCTCCAAGCAAATCTGGTCTTTCACAGGTAGAAAAATGATATTTTAGAAAAAGCTTAAATGTATCTTCATCCATAGCATTTAAAACAGGTCTCATATAATTAGCTGGTCCATCTGCTGCAATTAATTTTATCCGTTTAAGTACCACTTCCTCATTTAACTTATCAATATCTTCAATCCTTACATAATCATATAAATCTTTTGGTTCAGATATAATATGAAACTCATCATTAAGTTTCCCATTATCAATACATTCACGAATATTATTTTCCTTAAAACCATATGTTAGTACACTAAATTCATTCATGCAATATGCTACTAAGATAACACCGCCAAGCTTAGTTACTCTTTTTGCCTCTTGCAGCGCTTTTACTTTATCCTCAAATTTATATAAATGATACATTGGTCCAAACAAAAGTGTCATGTCAAAAGTATTTTCTGAAAATCTTGATAAATCTAATGCATTTCCCAGCTTTGCTTTTACTGTACTTCCTTTTGATTTTAAAACACCTAGATTATGCTTCACAAGTTCAATTGCAGTAACATCATATCCTTCATTTGCTAATTGTACAGAGTATCTCCCTGTTCCTGCACCAACATCTAAAATTTTTGCCTTCTCATTATTTTCTAGATACTCATGAATATACTTCATGGAAGTGATATATTCAACTTGTCCATATTTCCTGGTTAATCTTTTATCTTCACAAAATTTATTATAGTATTTTTCTAGTTCCATTGTCATATCTTTATCTTCCTCATCTGTTATTTTTATGATATAGTACAAATTTTACTTTTTTTGTATTGCATCTATTGCATCAATAACTGAACTGCGTAAACCCTTTCTTTCTAGTGTTGTCACCCCAATTATAGTTGATCCTCCTGGAGAACATACTGCATCTTTCATTATTCCTGGGTGTGCATTTGTAATCAATTGTAATTTTCCTGTTCCAACTACCATTTGACTTGCTAACTTATATGATATATCTCTAGGCAGACCATGCATTACTGCAGCATCTGATAAGGCTTCTATAAACATACTTGTAAAAGCTGGACCACAGCCACTTACTATACCTGCAATACCTAAATTTCTTGTTTCTACATTTTCAATAAGTGAAATTTGTGAAAATAGCTTTACAAAGGACTCATACTCTTCTGATGATAATGAACTTTTATTTTCACAAACAATAATCCCTTCTGCTACTGATACTGGAGTATTGGGTAATGTACTTAAATGATGAGTATTTGGTGCTAATATCTTTTCATATTGATCAAATGTATAATTTACTACCACCGAAATAACAATTTTACCAACTAGTTTTTCTTTAATTGGTGTAATTACCTCTTCAACAAGATGTGGTTTCACAGCAATAACAACCATATCTACATTGTCTACTAACTCATTTGAATCTCTACAAGGGATAAAACCTTTAGGATTAGTATTACTACATAACTTATCCCAATTGTTTGCACATGCATATATTTGCTCAGCTTCCATTGCATTCTTATAAATTAAACCATCTGCAAGTGCTTGTGCCATATTTCCAAATCCTATAAATCCTAACTTCATTTGTATCCTCCTATTATATTAAATTTATTTAACTCAACTTTCGCAGTTTAAAAATATTAAGTCAAAATTTTGCATGTACGAAAGTTGAGTTATTAACCTTTACTTCAACAATTAATTACAAAGTCATACTAATTTAACATATCTATTATACATTTATTGGCGCATAAATATCAATAAAAAGAAAGCATACCTTTTTCATCATACACAATTCTCAAACATTGGTTCAATATACTCTTTAATAAGTTTTATTCTATCTTTAGCACGTGGCATAAAGAGAGAAGTAATAGAAATTACCATTCTTTTCTTTGCATTGACGTAAATCACATTCCCGCCATCTCCTAAAGCTGCATAGATATGTTCTTTATCATCAATAATCCACCACAGATAACCATAGGACAACTTGCCCCATCGGCTATGTTCCTTTGTACTCTCATCTATCCATTGATCTGAAATAATTTGTTTATTATTCCACATCCCACCATCTAAGTACAACTGACCTATTTTTGCCATATCCCTAGGAGTCAAGGTAAGACCCCAACCTGCTGTATTTACTCCTTGCGGGTCGGCAACCCAGCCGCTAACATTTTTATCCTTATACCATGCAAGTTGTTCCTCCTTATTATGAAAAACTACATTAAGTTTAGCTTTAATGCCAAGTGGTGAGAATAAGTATTCTGTTGCAAAATCAAGCACGGATTGTCCAGTTGTTTTTACAAGAATACCAGAGAAAATATCTGGTCCTATAACAGGAGCGTATCTAAATTCTCCTATTTTTCCCCCGCCTCCTAATAAATCAAGTGCACTATTTACCCAGTTATGACTTGTAAAATATTCTGTATAGGGTTCTGACTTATATTTATACGGGACTGTCATAGTCAGCATATCCTTAAGTGTAACATTCTGTATGGTTTTTTCTCCACTTTTAACTGCATAATCAGGGAAAAAACTTAATACTTTCTCATCTATACTTTTGATATAACATTTGTTTATGGCAATACCAATCAATATGGAAATAATACTTTTTGTTACTGAAAAAACATGGATGGTACTATTATCTGTATATCCATTAAAGTAGTTTTCATATAGTGTTTTACCGTCTTTCAGTACAATTATGCCTGTAGTGTTGCTATAGCTGCTGTTTATTATCTTTTCTAACCCTATCTTTTTTCTTTGATTTATATCTAAGTTCATGCAAGATACCTCCCTGTGTTGGAATTCAGATTGTCTCTCAGACTATCTGGTGTTCCTTTGGCAATGATTTCACCGCCCTTGTCCCCACCTTCTGGACCAAGTTCAATGATATAATCACAGTTCTTTAAGACCTCTACATTGTGTTCGATGACAATCACCGAATTGCCACTTAGAACCAGCTGATCTAATAGCTTTAGTAACAATGCCGTATCGTACAAGCTAAGTCCAGTGGTTGGTTCATCTAACACATAGAGCATATTGCCCTTTATCTGCCGTCCAAGCTCTTTGGCAAGCTTCACTCTCTGTGCCTCACCACCACTTAAAGAAGAAGATGGCTGACCAAGCGTTAAGTACCCCATGCCCATTTGCTCTAAGATACGCAGAGGTTTCACAATGCTATTTTGATCTTCAAAGAATGAAATGGCTTTTGTAATGCTCATCTTAAGCACATCAGAAATGGTTTTTCTTTTATAGTCTACGGAAAGACTTTCTTCATTAAACTGCTTGCCATGACAGGTCTGACAGAGCTTATCTACGGAAAAATCAGAGGTCAGAAAGATTCTTTCATAACCACTACCACCACAATCTTCACATGCCCCTTTAGAATTAAAAGAAAAATGTCCGGCACTCATGTTTCTTATTTTTGCTTCCGGCTGTTTTGCAAAGAGTTCCCGAATCTTATCCCAGATACCAATATAAGAAGCAGGCGTAGAACTGGCACTTCTTCCAATGGGCTCCTGGGACATCTTTGCAAAACCACTAATCCGTTCTACTCCTGATATACCAACTACATGGCCGTATTTCCTGGCACTTTTAAGACGTTTCAAAAGTGTCTCCTCAATCAGAGAACTCTTACCACTTCCAGATAATCCAGCAATACCAACCATGGCATGAAGTGGGAATGCTACTGTTAAATCCTTTAAATAATGAGTATTGGCATGTTCCAAAATAAGATAGTCTTTTTTAACAAATATATGCTTTCTAAACGTCCGTTCTAGCATCAAACGTTTTCCGGAAAGATACTTACTAAGCAGAGTGTCTGCTTTCTTATATTCTTCATAATCACCCTGGTAAACCACTGTTCCTCCTTCTACACCTGCCTTAGGACCAATCTCTATAATATGATCGGCATAACGAATCATATCTTTATCATGTTCCACCACAATCACTGTATTACCAAGATCTCTTAATTCTTTTACCGCTTTGATCATGCTTTGCTTCTCCGATGGGTGTAATCCTGCCATAGGTTCATCAAAGACATAGATCAGTGAATCCAGTCTAGACTCCAGATGGATATGGAGAAAAATGCGTTGTACTTCGCCACCGCTTAAGGAAGCCATCTCCCGATAAAGAGTAAGATGTCCTAAGCGAAAATGGATCAGATGCTTTAATTTCTCCTTCACATTCTTTACTACGTTCTTACCAAACTGAGATAGTTCTTCCTCCGGTATTTCATTTAAGAAATGGAGAAGACCAGAAAGTGTCATCTGTCCCAGCTCGCCAATCCGCTTTCCATGAAGAATAATTTCTCTTGCTTCTTGACCGATTCGCTCTCCATGACAATCTGGACAAATAGTCTTAGCATAGAATTCTTCCACATCCTCTCCCTTTTCATAAGCATTTCTTAGTATCCGCTCCAAACAGTAGCTTTGTTTGCCATTTTCACAGGTTCCATAGACCACTTCACCTTGAATATCTTCTGGAAGTTCCCAGAATGGGGTCTCAAAATACATACCATATTTTTTCTTTAGAATCCGCATAAAACCTGCTGTTACCTGCAGACTCTCATAGACCTCCAAAAGGGATGTTGTTTTATCTGGAATCAACTGCTCCAGATTGATATCATAATAAGAACCACTGCCCTGGCAGCTAAGACACATGCCATCGGACGTTGTATAGAGAAAGAAGCCTGGGGAGAGATGTTCACTATGCTCATCCAAAGCTTTGACCTCACTGGCATATAACAAGGCCAGCTGGTTAAGAATTCTGGTCTTTGTACCAACTGTAGAACGGGGATTGCTCTGGCGGACTGTATTCTGGCATACCGCCACCGTTGGACCAATACCTTCCATCCTATCGAACCGATCCTCGTTATCAAGTCCAGCCAGAATGCCAATGGACCTTAGATACTGGTTCTTGCCTTCTTCAAACAAAATATCAAATGCAAGACTTGATTTTCCAGAACCACTGATACCAGTAATCACAACTAGTTGATGCTTGGGAATTGTTAGATTGATATTTTTCAAATTATGGATTCGTGCTCCTTGAATCTTGATTTCTTCCATATGCTCACCTCTGAATCGATTTGCAGCATGTTAGAAAAGAATGGGCTCAATAGGAACGTATATGTCCACCTCATGTATATGGCTATCACTTACACGTGCATCGTTGCGATACACTTCAAATGGATAGGAGTTTCTTGGAACATAACCACTGCCCGTGATCCACTCCTGGTACATGTAATTCCAGGCATCACCGTACTGTTCCTGCTGAATTTGGAAATGTCCCACCGCATACAAGCCGCCTTCTAATTTCATTGTTCCAAGGATTCCGTCTTCCTGAATCCGAATGTGCTCTGGCACCGTCAGACACAGACTGGTACGAAACTGAATCTCTTCCCCGAATTCCGGATTGTCATGATACATGGCAAGCAGTAAGTTCTGCCCATCCACAAGAAGGTGCTGTTTATTTGCATAATCAAATAACGTCTGCATAAGATTGACATACTCTTTTGCTAATGTCTCATAGGTACCTGTATGTCTCACATAAGCAACCTGTTTCTCCTCCAGGTTTTCTATAGTAATCTGTCCAGTCACGGGAAACAGATTGCCTTCCCATTCTTTCTTTGCTGTGTTCTTATTATACTCAGACAATAAAAAAGAATCTTTGCAATTCTTGCTATATTCCTTTCGGTATTCTCTTGGACTGACTCCATAATAATTCTTAAATGCTCGAGAAAATACGGCTGAATCAGTATATCCAAGTTCATAGGCAATGTCTGTCATATTTTTATCTGCCCGGTGTGCTAGCAAAAAAGAGCATTTTCCATGCGAATCCGATTCACATAATGAGCTAACGGCTCATGTAACATGCCCTGAAAGATCCGGCTGAAATGATATTTGGAAAACCCGGCAGTACCAGCAAGCTCCTCAATGGACAAGGACTGTCCTAAATGCTTCTCGATGTAATCCTGCACTTTATGAATTCTTCGTATGTACTCTTCCTTACACTTCTGTTCTGACATATAATTTCCTCCTGTTCCTGTTAACCCCAATGTAATGTGAATGTTATTTCTTGACGAATCAATCTTAACATACTAAAGCTAAGAAAACATTACCATTTAAAGGTGAAAACATCTATGAATACTGAATGAATGAAGAAAACTTGCAAATGATAATCCTGTAGTTATCGGTATAACAGTGTATCCAGACTTTGATAACTTGGATGCTAGCAATCCAAGTTATGATAAAGTTTATGGTAAAAGTAGAGGTGGCCATGCACTATGCGTAATTGGCTATGATGATAGTAAAAAAGCAGTAAAAATAATAAATTCATGGGGTACAGGTTGGGGAATTAATGGTTATGGATGGATTAGTTATAATTTAATAAAGAGTCAAAATATAGAAGCATATGTAATGAAAGATGCTAAATAGAGGTACGAAGAACTTAGCTCTCTTGTACTGAAAACTCAATTTCTAAATATAAGAATCACTTGATTTTAGAAAGTGAGCTTAGGTATATTAAAAAGGTGTAGTAGCACATAGCAATAAAGCTACTATAACTAATTTGTGTAAAATCATTAAATCTCAATAACAATCAAATATTTATTAAGCTTGTATAGATATAATATTCTTATTTAACAAAACAATTGAAAAACGAATAATTTGCTTGAGCACTGTATTATTCAAAAATGAATTTTACAGTGTTTTTGTGTCATAATACAAACATATAGCCAATTAATCATAAATCTACATTGAAGTGATGCCAATCATTAGCAAATATAGTCCTATTGAAAAAATGCCCATCATGATTGAATAAATACTCAGTACAGATAATATTGCAGTGAATATATCAAATTTAATAGTGTTTCTTATGTTTTCTGTGTTTCTTGTTTCTCTATTTATTTTAGAGGATAGAACTCCAAATAAAATCCCTAGCAAAGCCGAACCTACCCATACTATATCTATTAAATTTATTGGATAACTTGAAAGTTTATCATTAAAAAATAAATATAAAACTATAGACTGTAGAATTGCCATTATAATAACAATAATTGAAATAATTTTTTTCATTATATATAGCCTCCCATCAATGTTTTGTTTTCATTTCCATTATCATATCATTTTTATACAATATTACAATATAGTTTATTTTCAGTTAACAGTCAACTTTTGGCGATATCCCTATAAGAAGAAATTGAAGTTACTACTTTTCACTTTTCAATTATAGTATATATTTTATATTTACTAACTTTTCAATTGAAGGATATTCTGAACCATAAAAAGTATATGTATTATTGTTTATTTTAATGAGTGTATGACTATCCCTACCACTTATATATATTTCATCAGCAATTATCCCTTCTGCAGTAGCAAAATATCCTTTTACAAGGAATTACAATGGTCTAACTACCATAGTTTTACGATCAATTAATCTTATAAGAAAGATGCACAATAAAAATAGTTATGTACTAATCATTAAAATTACTTATTTGTTACAGTTAATACCCCTGCACAATGTGATATTTTAGTATACATACAATAATATTTATTATTAAGGATTTCCCTAATTTCATCTGCTACAAAATAAAATTCTTCATTATCCCAAGACTCTTTATATTTCTCTTCGCTTTCCTCTAATTCATTTCTGTTTTCAAAAGAAACATCTCCTATTAATATCTTCCCCTCTGTATTTAGCAAAGGAGAAAGAGATTTTAGAAAATTAATTTTCTCTTTATCTGTTAAGTGGTGGATTGCATACGTGCTTATTATATAATCAAAATTATTATTTTTAATTTCATCTGACAAGCCATTAGAAAAATCCCAATTTATTAATGTAGCATTAGGCATCTTTTGTTTTGCAATATCTATCATATTACTTGAAAAATCAATGCCTGTAACATTGCAACCAACATTATATAATTGAGTTGTTAATATTCCCGTTCCAAACCCAATATCTAAAAGATTAACACCACTCTGTTTTCTAATTTGGTTATAAATATAATTTAATACATCTTTATAACCTGCAAATGGATATTCATTGCTTTCTTCACTAGCATTTACACTCGTGTCATAACCATTCGCCCATAAATCAAAGCCCATATTATCTAACATTTTTATTTCCCCTTCATAAACAAATATTCTTTCTTAGGCATCATACTTCACTATTTCAACTATCCATGTAAAATTAACTATATGCTCGTATTGAACAATACATCCTAAAAATTCTGCATATTTTTTAATTTCTTCAATGTCCATATAATATTCATCTTCAATTTCATCCCATAAATCTTTTCTATTCTGTTTATAAAAATAATCTTTTTGTTTAATTCTCTCACTTTTATTTAGAAACATTAAATCAGCAATGATTATTCTTCCATCAGGTTTTAAATAATTGAGCAATAAATTAATTGCTTTTTCCTTTTCTAATGCATTCAAGTGATGAAATGCATATGTTGAAATTACAACATCAAATTTAATATGTGTAATTGGCTCATCTAAAAAATTACCTAATCTCAAATTAATAGTTGAAATTTTATTTTTAGCCTGCAAAAGCATATCTATACTTTGGTCTACACCGATGTAGTCTATATTATTGTTCAATTTTCCATATAAATTTGCAGTTCCACATCCAAAATCAATTACTTTCAAGGCATTAACATCTAATATTTTCCTTGCTACAACTTCCAATACATAATCATATTTTTCAAATATATTTAATTCATCCCATGAATTATATTTGATAGAATTGTCGTAATTTTTTGCCCAAGAATCAAAGCCCCATTTATCTATCCATTTTTTTTTATTTTCTTTGTTTTCATTAAGAGATTTAATTATTTTATTAAAACATTGATTGCAGTCGTTATTTGTTTGTAAAATCAGTGTGTTATTAATGCTTTGCTTTAAAGTTAATCTAATATTTTCCAACTCACTAATTTTATTTTCTACTGCACTTAATTGAAGAGATAACCCATGTATTATTTTATCTCTTTCATCGAATTTTTTGTCTAATAATTTTTTTATATTTGCTAAAGACATCCCTAATTCCTTTAATAAAATTAACTGTCTTAATTTCAATATATCATTTTCATTATAATTTCTATAATTGTTTTCGAACCTTTCTGGAACTACAATTCCTAAATTCTCATATATTCTTAATGCTTTTGGAGAAATATTTAATTGTTCACAAACTGTTTTTGTGTTTATTTTAAATCACCTCAATAAAAATATAAACCCTGCCTATGGGGCAGAGTCAATACAAACTATAAATTATTTTATTATTAAGCAATATTTAAAAATGTTATGTAATATCTTACCACTCCGACTTAACTTTTAAGAATATTATACCATTAGATACTATTTTTACAAACCTATAACTGTCACAATAAGTAGACCTTTTATGCTTGTATTATTTGATTTCACAAAACTATCAATCTTATAGCAAGCATTTTTGCTATGTGGTCTGACCCATAGAAATATGCTCGCATCGAACTTGCTAAAGACCTATGTGATGTTGCTTTCTGCACCAATTAAAACGTCATTCCTCTGATATACAAAATTTCAAGACTCGCTATTGCCAGGTTAACTACTCTTAGCTGGGTGCACAATTGGAATTTGTTCAGATGTCAAAATCTTCGGACTTGAAATTGCTATAATAGCGTCCTTTTTTTGCTGTAAATTTTAACACGCAATAATCAGAGTCAGTCACACCTTGTTTATAGTACATGGCATCACCCTCCTGCCATAATCTTTCCTTTGCTTCTGATGTTTCAATGACTTCTACTATTCCAACAAGGCTTACCCCTCGGAAAAAGCGTTTATCAACAAAGTATATACTTGCTTTAGGGTTTTTCCTAAAATATCTGACTTTATTTGATGATGTGTTTGTTGAAAACCAAAATGTTTTAATTCCTTCACGTTCCCGTGGGGATAACATTGCCTTACTGATAGGGAAGCCCTCATTATCTGTATAGCCAATAATTGTCAGATTGCTTTTATCAATCAAATTACCGATTGTTTGCTCTGGATTTCTCATTATTAAAAATACCTCCTGCTTACATTTTCTTTTATTTTAACAGGAACATATTCGGTTGTACATTACACACTTTTTTGTGTGCATAGATTCAAATTAACCCCTTTTCTTTCAAAAAATCTTCTTTACCATCCTCTTTCATAAGCTCAATTCCGATTTTCTGCATAGTAACTACAACATCTAACATTCGTTTTCCTTTTTCAGTTAACGAATACTCTACTTTCAATGGATAGCCATTAAATTGCTCCTTTCGAACTATACCAAAATCTTGCAATTCACTCAAGTGTTGAAGTAACATTTTTTGTCCAATTCCTTCTATGCCTTCTTGTAAACATACTAAAGAAGAAGCTCCTTTTCCAAGTTGCCATAATATAATGGGTTTCCATTTTCCACGAATAATATCATGGGTTAATTCTAAAGGACAAGTATATTCATTTCTTAATTTCATTATCATCCACCCTAACTGCAATTTACTATTTATAATACTTAATCTTAAATTGGGATTTGTCTTACTCAGCTGACAAGTTAATTATGTCTTTTTCTGTGATCTCTCGTAATACTTTGCAAGGATTGCCTACTGCAATTACTCCTGCTGGAATATTTTTATTTACCACACTTCCTGCTCCAATAATGCTACCTTTTCCGATAGTAACTCCACCACATACAGTAACATTAGCACCAATCCATACATCATCTTCTATTGTAATAGGTTTTGAAGTTCCAATTCCTTCTGCTCTTTGTCCTGGAAGTATAGCATGTCCAGAACAGGCTAAACAAACTCCAGGAGCTATAAATGTATTTGCACCAATATAGACTGGCGATGTATCTAATATCACACAATTATAGTTAATCACAGTAAGTCCATGGGTATGTATATTGAAACCATAGTCACAACGAAATGATGGTTCAATAAATGTTAAAGGATGATAAGTTCCAAGTAATTCTTTTAAAATACTACTTCTCTTTTCTCCTTCAGATGGTCCAATCTGATTATATTTCCAACATAATTCTTTCGCCTTTTGTTGTAATTCTGATGGCATATCTGTATACCTTGAACAATATCCTTTATTTTGTTTCATAATTTCTGTAAAATTCATTATCTTATTCCTTTCAAATTACTACTCAGATTTATTCGATTTATAAAAATCTTTTAGGGCTAATTTTCGTTCCTGTGGTAAAGCTGTTTTCTTAACACCTTGAATTGCACCTTCCAGTGCTAACAACCTATGAATACACGCTGAAGCATCAATTTCTTGTATTTTCAGCCATGCCTGTTCTGCACCAATATTTTTTAATTCATCATAAGTAAATATATCTATTTTATTCAATTGCCTTTCAACTTCTTTTCCTATATTAGGCAATTTTGATAATTCTCCCATAAAAAACTTCCTTTCAAATTTAAATTTAGCACTCTTTCCCCATTTGTGAATCCGAAGATATTAAACGCCCTCGTCCTTCAACTTTTACTAATTTTTCAAGTTCTTTTAATGCGTCTTTTGCAATCCATATTTGTGACTTACCCCCATTTTCTTTTAATTCATGAGCCAATAGGATTGCTTTTTCCTGATAGTTAAAATCTCTTTTCCCTATTTCCCTTAATGCCCATGAAACTGATTTTTTCACATGTTCACGCTCATCATCGGAATGTTCAGAAATAATTCTTAGGTAATAATCAAGATTATCATTTGATATTGATTTTTCATGTATAACAGCAGAAGCCATTAAAGTAAATGCTGCTCTTTTAGTATATGTTGCTTTAGATGTACACCACTTTCCAATAAGGTTTTCATAACTTTTTAATTTTATAATAAGATTTTTACATAAATGGTCACATAAATCCCAGGAACAAACATCATTCATCAATAGTTCAACTTCATGCAATGAAAGATGCTCTTTATCAAAAACAAGAACTGCTAAGAGTTTTGCTTCATGATAGCCTGTCCTCCATAACTCATAGGCAAATTCATTTGATTTTTTAACACCTTTAGCTAGTTTGCGAATATTGCCAGTGGAAACTCCTATACTATTGTTTTCTGGTATTCCCATTTTAACAACATTTGCTTTATACTTCTCAGAACTTATGGACTTCAATTCTAAAATAATTTCATCACAAGTCATTGTTTTTCCTCCAATGCTTTTCTTAAATCTGAAATATAAGTAGCCTGCTGTTTCTTTAAATATATTCCTACAAAAGGTTTCATTATCCACTTCTTTGGAGTTATATTTTCCGTAAAATTTATCTCTGTCTTATTGTCTGTCTTTGAAAATAATCCTGTCCAATGCCCACACATGTTGTTGTTATCCATATCAAACTCATACCGTGTCATAGATTCAAAGGCAGTTATTGTAAAAGTTGTAGCATATCCTTCTTTTGTATATTCTATAAATTTCTTTCCTGCTTCCAAAACCTCAATTTTGCTCAGATCACTTCTCCATGCATAATTATCAAGAGAAGTTACTATTTCCCAAACTGTTTCTATATCTTGATTTAAAGTCACTTTTACATTTGCGATTGCCATTCTATCCCGCCTTTCAAATTACTATTTAAATTTTCTGTATCTCAATAATTTCTTTCAATGATAATTCTACATATCTATTTTCACAAAACATTGTACATGTTGTATCTTCCATTTTATTCATAAGTTCTTTTAAATCAATTGCCTTAGGTAATGGTATTATATTTTCATCTTCATCTTCACATCTATGTGCAATAAAAATGAATTTACCATTTTGAAAATCTATTTCAAAACTATTCATTACCTCTAAAGCATTAACATTTAAATACTCTTCTTGATTTTCAATAAATTTTTCATATATAAATTCATATAATGCCTCTTTACTAATTTTGATAATTCTATATTTATCTTTATCCATTTTAACCTCTTTAATTATTAATTTTTATCTGATAGCTACCTACTGTAACACCTCCACTTCTATCAAAATGGGGGATAACAGTAGCTACACCCTTAAATAATTCATCTAAAATTAGTTGGAGAAACAAACTCCAACTAAGTAATATTCATTGATGGTTCTAAGTCCTTCAAAAAGAAACGTAATGACATTACTGTTTTAGATATTTTGTATTTACTTTCTAAAGAAACCAATTTAGGTTTTTCAAGTAAATCACTAACTTCTTTTTCACTAACTCCAGACATCAATGCAATTGTTTCTGCTGAAATACCATGATATTCTAATAAAACTTGCAAAAATGCTCCGATTTTAAAATCAGCATCGTCTCTTCCAATAAGTTCAAGCATAAAAATTAAATTATACATCTTAAAATAATCTTTAGAATTCTCAAATATCTTTTTTTCATCTTGGCTTAAAAGAATTTCTTTTTTTACATCTAATAGTCTTGAAAGTACATCTATGTTAAATTTGTATTTTTCAATCAATAGTTGTAATGTTTCCATCGCATCTTTCTTAGTTATCACTTCCACATCTTTCATACTGATCACCTTTCTTACAAAATTACTATTTATAATACTCAACCTTAAAATTGGAATTTATCAGCTTTGTGTTATGCTTATACTGCAAGGTTATGGCTTTCTTGCCAAATATAAAACTATTGTGTCATAAAGCGTTATATTATTACCAAAACTCAAAATAGCATCCTTGATGCCTGTATAAAATTTTGATTTATACGGCTCCTGCAGAGTTATATGACAAGCATGTGTACTTATCCATGAGACATACTCATCAGCGTTAAGTTCTCTTGTTTTGTGATAATGACGGCATTCAATATCAGTAAATCCATATTTTTCAGTATTGTTGTAATTTAAGTTGCATGTATATTCTGTTTTTGGCTTAAAATATTCAGCGTATATTTCCTGTATTTTCAAATGTAATAATTCATTAGCACTTTTTTCATCTGTTCGCGTTAACATCATCGCAAATGTTCCATTGCTTTTTAATATATCATAAACTTTTGGAAAGCCAATTTCCTCTGGTATCCACTGGATTGTCGCGGCTGAATAAACCAAATCGAATTCATGATGCCTAAAATCATATGTTTCAAAATCAGCATTTACAATTTTAAAATTATTATATGAACTAAATTTATTCTTTGTATACTCTGCAAGATTTTCGCCAAGTTCAATCGCCAAATACGAACAGCCTGTTTTCAATATTGGTTCGGTAGCCTGACCTGTTCCAGGACCAATTTCAAGAGCTGTTTTGCCAGAATCAAGCTTTGAGTATTCTATAACGTCGGCGAAAAGTTCATCACAATAACAGGTTCTCCATTTATCAAATTCTTCAGGAATGCTGTCAAAAACCTTCCTAAAATCCATAATAATCCCCCTTTGACAATATAAATAATCAGCAATTCAAATTACTAATTTATAATATTCAATCTTAAATTAGAATTTGTTAGATATATGCTCTACTCAAATCTGTATACTTTGGTACTTAAATATTTTTTTGCATATACACAACGCCAAAATTTCTATTAAACTTAACACCTATATTTTTCAATTCTCCAGCAATATAAAAATTATGTTTTTTATGAAATGCTATGCTACCATGATTTTCTGATGATATTTCTGCAACCAAGCTGGTGATTCCCATTTCTGAAGCATATTGCTCTAATTTTAATAGGCATTTTTCACCTAGTCCCTTTCCTGTATATTCATTTGCAATGAAATAAGTAACGCATGCAGTTGATTTAAATGTTGGAAATGGATTATAGGGACTTAACTGACAAAAACCTATGACACAATTATTATCTATATTTTTTAGAGCATACGAAGGATATCCTTCTGATTTTTTCATAAGCATTGCATAAAACTGTTCAGGTAATGTATTGTTTGGGAAAGCAGCAGTGCCACTCTCAACATAAAAATTAAAAATTCCCATAATTTCTTTTTGATGCTCAAAATTCATTTTTTCAAAAACAATATTCATTTACTACACCTCACAAAATATAAATATCTTTACTTCAAATTACTATTTATAATATTCAACTTAAATTTGTCTTTCAGTTAGTATTATAACATATTGTCTAAATATTACATTTCCTGTTTTAAAAAAGCTCTCATCCCTTTATTGCGTTAACTTAACAAGAGGCTATGAGCAAAAAATAATACTGACGAGAGTTATCCCATCAGTAAATTTTATCATGCAAAACTTTTTAATTATTAATTTTATGTGCATTATTTTTCACTACATTCCTTACATTTTCAACATCAAACTCATTTATTTCTGCAATATACTCTATAGAAAGTCCTTTACTATATTGTTTCAATATCAGTTGTTTTATTGCCTCTTCTCTTCCTTCTTCAAATTTTTCCCTATCTCTTTCCAATAAGGTCATGAATTACACCTCCACTGAAATATCATTTTTAACTTTCTGCATTCTTTTATGTATGCTTTTAACAAGATTTCAACACAATTTATATCCTATTCATTTCTAAATAAATTACTAATTTATAAACCTCGTGTATACTCATAATGAGAATATGGATTTAATATCTCTCCACAATTTTTTAGAAACAGCGTTAATAATTAATTCTTCTATGGCCGAAATGCTTGCAATGAAACAAAGCAAAATAGTTGTTGTGTATAGTCCTGAACCAGCATACAGAAATGGGAAACAAAACAAAGCTACTCCTGTTAATTTATTAGCATAAGTGTGTAAAAATGCGAGCTGTCTATAACGCATAAAACCAACCCCCAAAGATGTCAAGCGAATAACGGCAATAATAACTACCCAATATATACCCCATAAAGGTAAATTTAAATTGAGTACAAATACGAACAACAAAAGTACCACCATTAAAAAGTCTGCAACACTATCAAGAATCTGTCCTTTTTTACTTACTAAGTTCATTTTTCGTGCTATCATTCCATCCAAAACATCACTAATGCCACACAAAATATATATCATAAAGAATAGTGACGAAAATGGTTTTATAAACAACATAACCACTGTTCCTAACATTCTTGTTATTGTAATTAAATTAGGAATGTTCTTCATTTTATACCACCACCAATCTAATGTAAATGATCTTCCCTACAAATAATACTTAATCTTAAATTGGAATTTATTGAATTTTGCATGCTCATAATGCGAATTTAGTAGGTAAGAGCATATCAACCATCAGCCTGTTAAACTTTTCTGATTCTTCAAAACAGGAACAGTGTGCTGATTGTTCAAACCAAACAAGTTCTTTTTTGGGTGCTTTTATTGCGTGAAAGAACTTTTCAGCCACAACAGACGCAACTTGATAATCATATCTTCCGAGGAAAAAATAGATGGGTATTTCAACCTCTTTTATCGTATTAAACAAATCCGTTTTCAAGAATTCTCCCTGAGAAAGCTTGTTTCTCTCGGGTACGTTAAGTGACTTGAAAAAGCGGACGATATCTGCAAGGTTATATTCCGGGGATGTAAAAAATCTGATAATAAACTTTCTAATACTTTTTGAGTCATAAATCGCACCACCAAAATAGTTCAGCCATTTTCTCTGTGTGCGTATGCCTGTAATTCCAGATGCATAAACACCATTTTGCGGTTCACCGATTGCTGTAAGTTCACGTATGGCTTTTTCGTTCTTTTGATCTTTTGCAGTCCGGAGTGTAAATCGGTAGGATACAAGCTCGCTTTTTGGCATACTAGCAACCTGTCCGGTACCAACATATGCATAAAAAAGCTCCGGATGTTGTGACACCGCAAGGATGCCAATAAGAGTACCCCACGAATGCGCCAGAAGATAGATTTTCTCTTTCTCGAGGTATTTTTTGAGATACATTGCCAAATCGCAGAGATCATCCACAAACATTTGTATACAAAGCGGAACATGTGCATCCTGTTTGGTGTATGATTTTCCGCAGGCACGCTGATCCCAATAAACCACAGTAAAGTTTTTTTCGAGCGCCGCATTGTAGTACCTGAAGAGCGAAGTTTCAGCAAAACCTGGTCCTCCATGAACAAGTAGCAGTACAGGGTTGCTACGGTCTTCGCCTCGGATGATAATTGACTGCTTTGTGTTTCCAAGCGGTAACATCTGCATCTTCGCAATGCTGTTTTTCAAAGTATTTCCCTGTGCATCTTTAAAAGCGGGAGTATGAGCTTTAAATATTGACATAGAAATCCCTCCCAAAAGTTTATGTTGTAATTATATAGATAATCACAACTACAAATTACTATTTATAATATTCAACCTTAAATTGAAATTTGTTTTTTAGCATTCGTCAATATCATTATCAAAAAATTCATCCATATTTTCAAAATGCTCTTCATCATTTGCTGCATAGCACAAATTATAATAATAGTCATTATTTATAAGTGCAATTACTTCATCATCATGATTTCCATAAAACTCAACATTCATCCATTTCTTTAATGAAGGAATGTCTTTTTTCTTATACTTATTTCTTATAAGATCTACATCATCTTTTTCAATATCAAGTATTTCTTCGCAGCCATAATCTAAGCCCCATATTCCTTGAAGATATGCCATTGTACATAAAAAATCTGATAATGAATTGCTTTCTTCATCAAAACTTTCTCCATCTTCAGTTATATACACAGGCGGATTTTCCATTTTTAAATCTTTTTTTGCGATGCACCATCTACATACATATTGATTTTCCACGTAAAATTCTATGTACTCACCAAGATCATTAATTTTATCTGGTGGAAGCAACCTGTCCTGAGAATTATTAAGGTTAAATACTTTTCCAAGTTCAATATAATAATCTATTAATACCTTTGGTAATCCATTAAATCTTATCTCTGCCCCTTTTACACTTTCCTCATTAAAGCCTTCTTTTTTTGTAATGTTGAAAAGATTTTTTATTTTGCTAAAATCAGTCATTGTTAATTTACCCCTTTCAAATCTCTTTAAACAATCTGTTTATCAAATTTACTATTTACAAATATTCTTCTATACTTTCTGTATATTTTTCTAATTCATCATCAATATCAATTGAATAATAAATATATACACTATCATTTATAATATTGCATATAAATGGATTTCCTAACCCATCATCTGAGAAAACAATACAATTCTGTAGACCATAATTATCACCGTAAAATTAAAGCATGATAATTTTAAAATTAGTCTTCATTATTTAGTTCTTAAATGAGATAAATTTTCTCTAAAATCCCTATTCTTTTCACTATTATTATCTTTTAAATTTAAAGGAGGTTCATAAGTATTAATCAAATATATTTCAAATTCCATAGGGTTATCATTTGTAACAAAATACATTATCAAGTTATCTTTCATCCATTTTGATAATCTTTCCTCATGTTCATCAATAAACTTATATTTTAATTTATTTTCTTTGCTCTCATATTCTTTTTGAAAACCAAACAACACTCCCAAACTTTTACGTAATGTAGATGTTCTAGCCTTTCCATTAAAGTGATTCCTATAATCACGTTTTCTTATACTTTTTACCCTTGAAGTTGGCCTACCAGCGATTCCTACATAAACAACTGGTAATTCATTAACATATGAATATTCTAATTTATTCATTTTTACTGGTAAAACGTCAATACTTTTTGCACATATTAAATAAGCTCCTGCTGTATCTGGTAATTTATCAGGAGTATCTTTTGTCGGAATAAAAGTATTTTCTAATAATTTTTTTAATAACTCTTTCAAGTTACTAATCACCTTCCTTTACAACGGTAATTTCAAATATATTGCATTCAATAGTATCTGAACATTATTAGCCTTATGAGAATGATAATAGCACTCCAAATTATGTGAATAATTGAGAGTTATATTAGGTTCTTTTAATCCCATTACGCATTCAGGAGTTATGTCATAATTAAAGAAATTTGTGTCACATTTCTTTAATCTCTAATTTAGATTATTCCTTTAATACACCCTGTTTTTCCATGTAATTGATAATTGTTTTAATATCATCTTCTTTTGCAACTGCAATATAATAATGATTATCTATTTCAACTATAATATTGTTATGGGCATCTTTTTTATTATAAGGAATATATACTTGCATATTATCATAGAAAGTTGCGATTATAAATTTATCTGGTTTACCTTTTCTTGATTCACCTACAACAGTTAATGTATTTAAAACTTTATCCATCATTTCTTTTTGTTTAATATGTGCTTCTTTAATCCAACTTGCTTTACAATTATCTGTTTGTAAATTTGGAATTTCCCCTTTGCTCTTTTTAATAATTGAAGTGATTTTTTCTTTAGTATCTTCACTTATTTTTAGATAATTATTTCCTACAATACCCAAATGCCTTGCATAAGTAAAAATCATTAAAGCCATTATAACAATTAAAGCAATTGTTATCTCTTTATTTAACTTCAACTTAATCCCCCTCCAGTTTAATTCGCAATTTTTTACTATTGTGTCACTTGCTAAATTTTATTAAATGGCACCTTCAAGGCATTGAACTAGTCGACTAGGTAGGAGGAATTACTCCCTCTTTCCCGTCTAAGAACCGTACTTGTCCCTTTCAAAACATACGGCTCAAGCCATCTTTTTACCTCAAACAAATTGGTATTTAAACTTCTTGAACTCCTTTTTAATCAATAGGTATCCTATTTTACTATTAGGTTCTACTTTATTATCCTTGAAGAAGGTTACTATTTTAGGTAACTCTATTCCTCCTCCATATTTTTTAAGTAGTATTGCATGATTTTGACGACAACTTTGATGTAATAATTCCAAATTGTCATATATTTCATCTCCACCTAATTTGAAAGGTACAATTTGATTAACCTTTAAAAGCTCTTCTCCTACTAATGATTGTCTACATACTCTACATTTATAGTTACTAGATTTTGCTAGCTTCCTTCGACTCAAAACGTTGTCTTTTATGAATTCCTTCTTATCTCGTTTCTCAAAATATTCTTTTAAAGTTGCATTATCAGGGCTGTTCTTAAACCTAACTACAACATGCCTAACTATTGGTATCCATGTCATTTTAAATAGTTGCATCTTGTTATCATGTGGGTTTGTTAATATCCATTTATCTTTACTAGCTCCTGTATAATCTTCTTTGAAATACTTCTCAAAAATCCACTTAAACGGCTTCTTAGGATGCAAAGTTTTCAAATGTTTTCTTATCTTAATCCATATATAACTGTCAAGTTTGGCAAATATTTTCTTTGCAACTTGAGTTGACCAGTAGTTTCCTATTCCTCTTATTATGGGATTTAATTTTTGTATTAAATCCCCAACTGGTTTTCCTCGCAGTTGTATAAAGACATTTTTTATTGTTTCTCGAGCTTTTTTTATACTCGCTTTTGATGGTTTTATTAGTAATTTCATGCCGTTATTAGTTTTATACTGCCTTAGGTTAAATCCAAGAAAATCGAACCCCTCACTAATATGTGTGATTTTAGTTTTATCATTTGCAAGTGCTAATCCTCTTTTATCAAGATATGGTTTGATTTTTTCATAAATATTTATAGCCTCTTCTTTTGTTTTGCATACAACTACAAAATCATCAGCATATTTTACTATACCAACTGAATTCCTGGCTAATTTATGATTTTCTCCATCCAAGTGGTATTTTACACCAAGTTCCTCTTCCATACCATGCAGAGCTATATTAGCTAATAAAGGTGAGACAATCCCACCTTGCGGGGTTCCAGAATCTGTTTTGCTAAATGAATTATTATCAACATATCCTGCTTTTAACCATTTAAATACGCTTTCTTTAGCAGGAAACCCCATTAAACAGTCCATAATGTATTTATGATTTAGATTGTCAAAACATCCCTTGAAATCACCCTCAAATACCCACTTTCTTGTGCTTCTTGATGACAACTTAGTGAATAGGTTAACAATGGCATCTTGGGTACTTCTTTTAGGTCTGAATCCATATGATGAAGCTTCAAATCTAACTTCCCATTGTGGTTCCAGTGCATTTTTAACAATGTTTTGAAATATCCTGTCTTTTATAACCGGTATTCCCAAAGGTCGCTTTTTTCCATTTTTCTTGGGTATGTATACTCTCTTTGCTGGCTTTGGTCTAATATTTTTAATATTGTACCTTTTAAGAAGATTGTATAATGCTACTCGTTCTTTATTTTTGAGTGCAATTTCACCATCAACACCAGCAGTTTTTTTACCTTTATTAATTTGCGTAACTCTCTTTATTGAAATCAGCAAATTAGCATTACTTCTAATCATTAGTCTTTGAAGCTTTCTTACTTTTCTTTTATTTCCCAATTGTTCGGCACGAAAAATTCGTTGGCGAAGTTTCTTCACATATTCATATATTTTCTTCCAGTCTATTAATGACCAGTTCTGTATATGTGGAGAAACAGCCGACGTATTAATTTTATTAATAGTTTTCATAACATGTCTCTCCTTAAAAAAAAATTCATTACGTTTTTTCTCGTGTTGATGACCACGTGGAAGTCTGCCCTCTTTCGAGTGAGTTATGAAACTCTATCCAGTGGGTTATTTTTTTTTCCTTAACTTTCGTTCTGCTGGCATTCGCTTTCTCCACAATCCCATGCCCTCTGATATTGTAGCTTTCTTTCGATTGTCCTACCTCTAACGAGGAATTCAAAGGGTTTTCCAAGTTCCGCTAATAATAGATTCAAATGGGTAAGTATCCTTCTCTACTCCGATGGATATATGGGTTACTGCACGATTGGAATAAGATACAATCTTTCCTATCCATATTAAGCTTGTTACTCCGCAGTTCGCTTATAGGCTATAACGAAGATTACAAAGATTCAACTTTCGTTTATACTTTCCATTTTTCCCCTAACCCAGCATTGCTTCTGCGTAAAGCAATGACCTTAGGTACTTAACTCTCATGCAACCTACAAACCAATTACTCGGAGTGCAGTTTCGAGCGAGGATACGTTTAATAACTAACGCAATTTCTTATGAAACACTACTATTTAGCGACTTCTTGTCGCACCCCATTATTAGCCTAATTGGAAAGTAAATAACTATAAATTTAAAATTTCGTTAGTAATATTCTTTGTAACTTCCATTTAATGTTTTGCAACTGTATGTATTAAAGTACTCATTATTCCAATTTGAACTTTACTCCATGAAATCATTGTATGTATGGCAACTACCAATATTTGCAGCAACACGAACAACAAAGTTGAATAATCAAAATAAATTGATCCATACATAGCCCATCCATATTTTTTCATTACTTCTCACCTTTGTTATCTCCTCCTTTCTGAAACCAATAAATGCTCCTGTGTAAATATCACTTGCATTTTTGCTATAAATATTAATCTTAACGAAGGAATCCTTTGTTGTTCCTCAGATGAATGGGATAACATAGTCATAGACACCTTAATTTTATTATTTAATAACGTGATTCATCATTTGCATAGTATATAAAAATATTTTTAAAAAGTAAAGGATAAACTCTAAGTTAAGCTTATCCTTTAAATTCTTTATTAAACTACAATGTTTAATCTACTATAAAAATCTTGGAGTCCATTTATATTTTTCTATCTTGGGTTCTCTATTTACTGCCCAAGTCTGAGGGTGTCTAGGATAATAAGTATTTTTAGATACACTTTGAACATAATAAAGTTTTTTATTTTGAATAAGTCTAGTTACCTGTTCGATGCGAGATTTGTATACAGGAGCTCTATTAATCGAATTCCCTCCCCAGGCTACTATAACCTCATTTACTTCTTTTAATACGTTTTTCAGTATTTCGTCTGTTTGAAGTCCTATAGCTTCTAGCAATTTGCCTGTATCGACTAATTTCGCAATACCTTTAGGATCCGGAGAATAATAACAGAATAGGTTCATGATAATTACCTCAGAATATCCTTCTGAATTACAAAATTTAAGTAATCTATCAATAGTCAAGTCAGCTTTTTCTCTATTTGCTTCACTTGGGTTCTTCATTATTACAAGTACCTTCTCTCCAGTGTTTTTTAAGGGCACTTTTAATAGATATCTTATATTTTTATTCAAATCTCCTTTAAAGTCTATTTTATCCTTCTCTACATAATCTTTATATTTGAACTCCCTTCCCATTAAGAGCCCTCCTATAGCTTCAAATTATTTATTTTATATAATTATACCATTGATAATATTCATCTTCCTAATGCCCCTATAAACCATTTTTGTGGAAGTCTCCTAGGAGAGTCCTAGGAGGTTCTTCTTTATACTTAACTTAACTAATGATTTTAAGTAAATTATATTATCATTTTTTCCATCACAGATTATTGATTATATGTTCTACAATAAATTTCTGCTGAATAAGTTGTATCGAGGTGTACAATTTATGAAATATAAATATCAATTAAAAATCTCGTGCCCTGGATGGTCACAAACTATTTAAGCGTTTATTATAAACATACTATTAGTTATATGAATAATGGAAAGTTGAATTTTTTAATACCTGTTTGTTTGTGATATGATTCAACATAACTCATAGTAAGCTTTTTGACATTAAAGATATTAAAAGTATGCTGCTCTGTCGGAATGATTATATTTATTTCAACATTTTTTAATGGTGGAGACGAAGCGTAATCTCTAAAATCCACTATTTGCCCCTAGCATATCTATTTATTTTCTATAATGATAGTGTCATATATAAAATATAATTTTATTATTATTTCATCTAAAGTTGTTTTAAGTAAAAACTTTTATAATATATTTTAGCAAATTCAATACATACTCTGTATTTAAAAAAGTGAATATCCCTGTAACAATCATTATAATATATATTGATAAACTTGTTATATAATACCAATAAAATCTTTTCTTCAATTTTTTAGTTGTATTATTATCAGAAGTTATTTTATTATAATGATCAACTCCTACAATCGGTTTAAAATACTCTAATTTCTTACTATAACTATTAATTAAATCATTAAACACTTTTCTATTAAATGTAAATGTAAATATACCATCTATTATTAAATATACTGTATATATTAAAATACCTAACTTAAATATATTTAAATTTCTATCTTTTAAATATACAAAAGATGTAGCTACTAAAGTAGCTATAGTACTTAAGTAAATTTTATTCATTTTATCTATTAAGTCTTGAATTTGTTTATGGATATCACTAGTACTTTTATCTAAAAACTCAAATAAACTATATCTAGTTGAAAAATATTTTTCAACATTTCCTATTGTCAAAATATTAAGGTTTTCTTTTGAAGAATCTAATATTATTTGAGCTTTTTGAAATAATAAATCTAATGTATTAACATTACATTGATCACATAGATATACACCCACCATATTCCTTACAAGGAATATATTTTCTACACTTAATGAATTATATGATAAATAATATATTTCTTTAATTACCTTATAATGTTCTTTTCTTATTCCTAAATTCTCAATGCTATACTCTAACTCAACAGTTTTATTTCCAGTAATTTTTGTATTAACTATCCCATTACAATAGCTAGAGTAAGTTCCTATGAACATGATAAATAACATCGCTACAATATTATTTAATATTGTATATAACTCATCCGTATATATACTTTGATTATCATCAAAATCAAAAATAAATATATCTGGAATTAGTACTCCTAACTCAAACTCTATATTGCAATTGCTCTTTCTCAAACTATACTTTTCATTTAAAACATTCAGCTCACTCATAGATGCTTCAATATCATTTGTAAATCTATTAATATTTGATATTAACCAATATCTATTTTTTAAAAATATATCATTATTTAGTAATATAACAGTATTCTTTTTATCAAGTATAAGAACCTCATTTATTAACGAAATATTATTTAATGGATCTCTTAGAATTTTTAATATATAACTGGAATCATAAAACCACTTCAAATTATTTTCATGAGATATCAACTCTTTTTTATCAATTTTCAGCTTATACCTTATATTTGAACTCATGATTCTAATATGTTTATTAATGTGTTCTAGTAAATATCCTCTTATTTCTTGCATATTGTTGCTTTTATTAATTTGGGAATTTAATGGTGGCTGAGTGTTAGAGGTAATTATCGTTATAGAGTTACAGCTTATTTGTTTTATTCCAATTATTGTACTAATGAAATTATCAATATCACTTTCATGTTCATATTTAAAACTAATCATTAATGTATTAGCGTCGTCTAATTCTACGAAGTAACTACTATCTTGCAATATATCATTTAATGTCTGTAACCCCTCTAACATTGTTCTCCTCCTTAAACATTATCTGCTTTTTATACTCTCCATCTCTATTATTCCTTTAACAGTTATAGCTACCTCATCTGTTTCTGTAACCTGTCTATTATAATTCTCACTATATTCATCAGTATCCATTAATGCTATTGGAATTTTAACCTCAATGTTATTATCAAGCTTAATTTTATGATATTTATAGTCTTTAGACACTTCTTCTTCTAAATTTATATCCTTATTTATTAATCCCTTTTCTTCTAAAGTATTATTATAATCTTCTTTTAAAGGTTCTAAATCATCTACAAATAAAGACTCTTGAAAATTATCTAAATCAATATTTGTTCTTCTATTAATACATGATATACACTCACTCTTAACCTCTTCTAATTTAACCTTTAAATCTAGAGTGATATTCTCTTGCTTACACTTATTATTAACCCATGTAATTGTTTCTTCAATAAATGTCTCCGTTGCTTTTCGATCATCCATATATAATTCAGCTTTTAAAAAATCATCTATAAAAAAAGCTGTTAACTGTCTATCATTTATTATCATGTCATATTGATTTTCAGTGCTATATAGCTGTATAACCGCACATTTTTTTATTTCCGAATTGCTTGATGCAAGTACTGTCAAATGTTTTATTAATGCATCTTCATCATTTACTTCATGAAAAAAACTTTTTGTAAACTCTAATAATAAAATTGCAATAAACCTTTCATCATGCTCATTCTCAAATTCACAAATCACTAAATCAAATGGTCCTAATGACTTTAGTGTGCATAAGTTTAATAATCTTCGTGCTAAAACTTTTGAGTTATCTACAAAACTCCCATCATTATTAAACATATTATTTATATTGCCTAGCGTTAAATTATTTTCTAAATTTATAAAGCTTGCTGCTTTTCTTCCTTTAGCTCTTAATGATGTTTTTATGTGTTTTATAAGAAAATTATTAAATTCTTCATCATCATTAGGTAATAATGCATTATTAAAGTGATGCATACCTCTTAATTGAATAATATGTAATATTGATCTATTTATAGTTATATGTCTACAATTTGTTATCATTATCCCCACTCCATTTATATCTAGTCTTCAATACCTTCTAAAATTTATCCCCATTTCTAAATTATAACATATTTTCTTATTAATTTAACACTTAAATGATTATAAAAATCCACGACAGTTTGTCGTGGATTTCATTGGTGGAGGCGAACCTCTCCTTACTACCATATTATTGTATAGATTATAATAAACCATATTTATTTATTATAAGGTTTAAGATTATATTTTCTAAAATTAATTTAATATTTAACTATTATCCTCTGTTCATCCCAACTTCCCATTATTGGAATATTTAAAGTAAAAACAATATTTTTAAATTTCCTGTTAAAAACCACCAATTGTAGTGCTTATACCTATTATAAGCTTGTCTCTCTTCATTATACTACAAATTTTACCATTATATCTTTATTTTACCTATTATCTTTCTTTTGTTCTGACCCACAATTTAAACTTAAACCTCTATATCTGAGCAAAAAACCGAACGCTATTTATATAACATTCTGATTTGCAGAAATTTTTAGAAAAGTTTCTGCAAAATTATGGAAAGACAGTGTAGAAAATGTTAAAATGTAAGAAATGTTTCTTAGATTCCTTATAAATTAAAGAATATTTTAAGTTGAACCAGTGGAATCTACGATAGAAATACTCAAAGCAGAAGAATTTGACAGAAAATTATTAGTCTGTAAAGAACATCCCCTGGTAAATATGATAATGGAATGGAAAATGACAAAATCGTAAAGGAGAGATGGAAAATGCATGTTAAAAAAACTGCAGCACTATTTTTAACCATCCTAATGAGCTTTACTCTTGGGGCATGTGCTACCAAGGAAAAGGCAAAAGATGCCACAAAAACTGACACAGATCCTAAGATTACCGCCACAGACTATACAAAACCCGAACATTGGTTGTCACTGCCAACGACGCCTGACAAAAAGGTGGATGTTTTTTATCTGTATCCTACCTCATGGCAAAAGGTGAAGGAAAGTGACCCCAATATCTGTGAAATTGATAATCCTCTCATGTTAAAATACTCAAAGCTGGCCTTTAATCGCCAGGCTACTGCCTTTGAAACCATCGGCAATATTTATGCTCCTTACTATAGACAGGACGACGCTGCTTCCACTTTGGCTTTGCCTTTTGCTAAACAGCAGGAAGTTGTTGCCGGTTATCCCAAAACAGACTGTTTTGCAGCTTTTGATTACTATATTAAACACTATAATAATGGGCGTCCATTTATTTTAGCCAGTCATTCCCAAGGTTCCAATGTAATGATTTTTCTACTTTCAGAATATATGAAGAAAAATCCTGAAGTTTATAAAAGGATGATTGCTGCCTATGTTATTGGATATTCAATTACACCAGATTACATGGCAAAAAATCCACACCTTAAATTTGCTAAGGGTCCCGATGATACTGGCGTTATTATTTCATATAATACCCAGGCTCCTACCATAGAAGGAAATAATGGCGTTGTCTTACCAGGTGCCATGGTGATTAACCCTATTAGCTGGACAACAGATGAAACACCTGCCCCAGCTTCGAAAAACCTGGGATCACTGGTATTAAATTCGGATGGTTCTGCAGTATTAAATGCTGATGGAACATACAAAGTAGCTGAAAATTTCGCTGACGCTAAGATTGACAAAGCTAAAGGTGTACTTGTATGCAGTACAGTTGATGTGGAAAAATTCGCCCCTGGTAACAGTACCTTTGGCAAAGGAATCTTTCACAGTTTTGATTATCCATTTTATTATTTCAATATCAGAGAAAATGCCAAAAACCGAACAGAGCATTTCCTAAACAAACAGTAAACAGCTGTAGAAATAAATAAGGAGGTTGCCTAAAAAATGATTTTTTAGGCAACTTTTCTTTTTATTAAGTAGCAAAATCGAAAGTACAAAAATATTATGTATTAACTGCCAAGGCAAAATATATATGTTTAGCTTCTTTAATAATTAAATATGGATGGTGAAAATATGGAACATTCGAATATTTCTAAATTAGAAAATGAAATGCAAAATAAAAATATGGGAAAAAAAGATGGTATTATATTAGCCATAAGCGATCTTCATTACACTCCAGATCTTGATGAGGAAAATGAAGCATATTTATTAATAAGTGATTTAAAAACCGTTTATTTTGACAATCCTAAAAACAAGTTAAAGTTAAAGGATATTGACTATATGGTTATTAGCGGAGATTTTGTTGAAAATGGAGCTGATGAAATAGCTTTTGCTAAAGCCTTCAATTTTATTCGTATTGTCAGTAGTAATCTAAAAATTCCCTATGAAAAAATAATTATTGTACCAGGAAATCATGATTTGAGCTGGGCAGTTACTATGGATGCATACCATTTAGCAATAGGAAATCCTGGAGTTAATGATAAAACAGTAACTAATATTGGCAGTGATATATTTTATTTAAAAAGAAATGATAAAGAGTGGGAAAAAAAATTTATAAACTATAGCAAATTTTTATATGAAAAACTATATGGTATACCCTTTCCTAATAATCCTAAGGCTCAACTAAAAGTAGTAACCGGTGATTTTATAAAAAATACAAAAATAGCTTTCTTCATGATTGACACTGCAGCGCAAATTGACCAATTCAACAGGCAAACAACCTACTTTGATACCGAAAGTTTAATAAAGGCTATAAGTGAATTACCAGAAGATAATATAATAAAAATAGTAGTAGGACATCATCCTTTAGATATCACAAATAATTATGGTGATGATATACTTTTTGCAAATGTCCTTCAAAATGCAGGTTTCAAAATTTATCTTAATGGTCATTTGCATCGAACTATAAATATAGATTTTATTAATCCTCAAAATATTAATCCCAATATGCTCATGATTGGTGCAGGTTCTTTAAGTGTAAAAGTAAAAGGTTTATGGCCAGGAGTACCTGAGATGTATAATGTAATAAGAATTACCAAAGTGGACGAGGAAGATAAAATAATGGTTACTGTAAATACCCGTCAAAGAGAATACATCGGAAGCTACTGGCAGCCTGCCTATATTTATTATAGTGAACCTGATAAAACTTTGACTAATATATATAGTAATATTATCTAGGTTATTATCAAAATTATTATGAAAATTGCAAATATCTATGTTAGTCTCAGGCTAATCCATGAAAGTCACCTTATTTGCTTATAATGCTGAACTTTATAACACTTACGGCAATTTAAATAGAGCTAAACTAGTTCATGCGCCTTATCAGAAAGTTTGATTTATGCTGACTGTGGCCACCACTTTCACAATGGTTTATTTTTTTTAAGTATGACGTAAAAATACCGTAGAATTCAGTTTAGTTTTGAATAATACGGTATTAAAGTTCAAATATTAATTTTGTACTATCTTTCTATAAAGTAAACCTTGAAACAAGAGCTTTTAAATTTGCCGCACTCTGTTTTATTTGATTGGTTTCAATTTTCACTTCTTTTGTCTTATTTTTTATTTCTAGGACTTTATCAGCAATATCATTTGTTCCATCTGCTTCCTCAGCACTTGCCCTAGATATCTCATTAATTGATTCTACCATAGTTTTTATAGATGCTAAAATCTCCTCTGAATTTGAACTTAAATCTGATATTAAAGTATTAATGTAAAATGCATCCTTATTATAATTTTCTCCTAGAATAACAGAATCTTTATAACTATCAACAACTTTTGTTTCCATATAATTTAAAGTTTGCTTTGAGATATCTACAAGACTATTTACAGCCTCAAATATAACATCCACTATATTTTGCATTTCATTTACATTTGCTTTTGAATCTTCTGCTAATTTTTTTATTTGCTCTGCAACTATAGAAAATGCTTTTCCTGCTTCACCAGCTCTAGCCGATTCTATTGCAGCATTCAATGCCAAAAGATTAGTCTGAGAAGATATTTGTAAAATTGCATCAGATAAAACTTTAATTTTTTCAACCTCCTTTATTTTATATAATGCTTCATCCATTGAATTTTTAATTTTCAACCGAGTTTCATCAGTTTCCTTTTGAAGTATAACTGAACTATCTTTTAACTCAATTGCCTTATTGCTTATCTCATTAGCTGACGTAGCTCCTTCTCGTGTTTTATCAGCTATAATTTCTACTGTAGCTTCTATTTCTGTAGAAATACTATTTAATTCTTCAGTAGATGCAGATGTTTCCTCAACTCCTGCCGATAATTCCTCTGCTGAGGCAGAAATGTTTTCAAGATTTTCATTTAACTCTGAAATACTATTATTTGAAACAGTTACTGAATTATTTACATTGTCACTTTCTATTGCTATTTCTTTAATAATATCCCTTAATGAATTCTGCATTGTATACATAGATTTTGCTAAAGTACCTAATTCATCCCTTCTATTAATTTTATTTATTTTATAATTCAAATTACCTTCTTCAATCTGCTTCATTCCTTCAACTATATATCCTATGATTTTAGTGATACGTCCTATAAAGATAAAAATAAAAGCACTAAAAAATAATATTGCAATTACTAAAACAACACATATAACAATAAACAATGAATTTAAATCTTTTGTAAAATCCGCCTGAGTTAGTGCAGAAACAATATAAAAGTTTGTATTATCTATATTTTCACCATAATAAATTTTATCAACTCCATTTAATTTGGCACTTGAAACTTCAGAGATTTTATTTACAATTTTTTCACCAATTGTCTTCAAACTTCCACCGCTAATGTTATAAATTGTCTGAGCTTTAGAAATATCCTCATTAAAACTGTATTTCGGATGAATAAGAAATCTCCCATCTTTGTTAAGTAAGAAGGTATAGCCACTGTATCCAACCTTCTCATCAGAGAAAAGGGTAGATAGCTGAGATAATCCAATATCTAAACTCAAAACTGCATATTCACTTCCATCGCTCTTTTTTATTGCCTCGGATAATGTAACTACAGGTTTCTTTGTATCTACATCTATATACACATCTGTATAAACTTGTTTTCCATTTGCCTCCACAGCAGCTTTATACCATGGACGTTCATTACTTTTCCAATTAGGATCGGTAGGAACCCAGCCTGAAGCACAATCAATACTTCCATCTGGATAACCAACATACATATCAATAATTCCGTACTTTTCTTTTAACAAATTTGCCTGTGACATCAAATAATCTTTATTGCTAGTTCTTGCAGTTAACATTTCATTATTATTTTCCTTAGCTTTTTTTAAGTCTTCTGTTATATGCTGAGCTTCATTTTCTAATACACTTTGCCTCTTTGAAAAAAAGTTTGATATTTTCTCACGCATATAATCTGTTTTAATAATTAATTGTTCATCTGCCTGTTTAACAATAATGTTTTTTGACTTTTCATAATTGATTACAGCAACAATTGCAAAAGAAATAACTAATAGAAATATAATTACAAAAAGCATTTTTTTTCTTAAGCTAATTCTCATAAAAATTATTCTCCTTTGCCTGAAAATCTATTTTTATCAAATGTATCAGTTTTTACATCTAAATCTACTACTTGCTCCAGCAATAATTAATAAGTCAAGTTTTTTAATTTTTAATAATTCTAATCCCTCCTCATTTATATATTTTTAATTAACTTTAAATTTATAATTCTTACATAATGATGCTATGGCATAAAATTAATTTATTAGTAAAAATATTCTGTCAAATTGTTTATTAGTACTAATTCGTGTTAAAATTTGAAAATCCTTCTTCATTAGTGTTGATTTTTTAAATATTGCTAATTTATTGCCAAATCATTTAAAATAAAAGATGGTAGAAGCTCTATAAGTTTTTTGTAAAAAAGAAACCTTAGTCACCATTAAATTGGTAGCTAAGGATTCTTTGTTCTGTAAATTTATATTTTTATTCTCATATGTTACTTAGAAACTGTTGTAAAATTCATGCTTCTTTGTTGTTTCATTGATTTATTAGAAGTACTTTTCAAATTACTAATTGTTATTGTGTAAGACGTATTAATATCATAATTGTTTTTAGGTTGTATTAAAAAACTCTTCTTATCATTTGTAACAGGTACCAAGTTTATTTCTACGTTCTTCTTTGTTGTATTGTTAAGTACTGTTACATTGCTGTTTGTTAAAGTGGAATAGTCAATTTCCTGTGTCATTGTTACTGTCCATTTTTTATCTATTGGAATATCAGTTTTTTCCTTTGGTATAGTTGGATCTATTTCCACTAGATTTGCAGTTATACTTGCAGCTGTATTTGAACCTATAATGTCATTTATATAAGAATCTGCTGTTAAATTGTTATATAAAATTCTTACATTATGAGGTCCAGAAGGTACATTTGATATTGTCAATATTCCATTCTCACCAATAGTAGCTTGTACAGCATTACCATTATCTATAGTATAAGTTATAGTTGCATTAGTTGGAACTAAATTTGATCCGCTTTTTACTGTAATTGTTGCTGTATATGGGTTATAAGTAAAATTAGAAGAAATTTTTGCTCTTCCCTGATATGCAGGATATGAAAAAGCACCACCCTTTTGTGCTGTAAGTCTTGTTATATATTGAGAAGCAACAACATCTAGTGCATTTCCTTCACCTATATTTTTAAGTGACCCAAGCATTGTATAGCCATCGCCGCCGCCTACTTCATAGTCATTAGATACTAAAACAATCTTAGTACTTGCGTCATTTTTATCAAGTACCAGCTTATCAGAGCCATCTGCATTTAATAAAACAATTTTACTTATTCTGTTTAAAGCTGGACTTTCAGGATTGTATTCAAATCTCATTCCTGAAATTTGAGGAAAGCGTCCATCAGCGCCGCTTATAATTCCTGTAGATGTATCTTTTACTGTTATTTTAGAAACGCCATTTTCAAGAACTTGATATAATAAAGAAGGTGTTACTTCTTTAAGTGAAAGTATATTACCAAAAGGAAGTACTGTTGTAACTTGTCCTTGATTTATATTGCCTGCTGGAATAGAATCACGTACTCCACCACCATTTTCTAGTGCAACAACAGGTAGTGAGTCATATTCTGTACCGCTTATTTGTGATTTAGCACCATCAACCATAGCATCTGCTACTAAATCTCCCAAATTTGTTTCCCCAAGTCTTGAAATAGATTGACCATTAACTGTTCCAGACCAGAAGGAAGTATTGGTTCTTCCAACTATTTTTGCAAATATTGGTTTTTGTGAATCTGCAATTTGCTTTGAAAGATCTGCTGTACTTTGATCTGGTGTATAATTAGCAGCAGCAGTAGTTGGAGATATTAAACTTTCTGAAGCTGAAACCTTACCATCATTTGTCACAGAAACGTCAACTCTTCCAACACTTGTATTGTAACAGCCTGTTTGTGCAATAAGTGTATTATTTACTAATTTGTTTTCAACAGTATGGCTGTGTCCATCTATTATTACATTTATACCATCGACAGACTTAGCGATATCTTCACTGATTGGAGAGCTGGATGAATCATTACCCATATGCATTACTCCAACAATTACCGAAGCACCTTCAGATTTTAGTTTACTTACTTCAGATTTTGAAATTTTTATAGGATCTTCAAAAGTTATGCCTGAAAGACTAGATGGGCTTGTTTTATATACAGTTTCTTCAGTAGTAATACCAAAGAATCCTACTTTTACACCATTAACAGTTTTAATAAAATCTTGTCCATTATTACCGTTTACTCCATCAAGAAAAGGCTTACTATTATCCATAGTATTTGCAGAAACTACAGGAAATGAAGCTAGCTTTGCATTAGCAACGGCTTGAGCTTTACCGTAATCAAATTCATGGTTTCCAAGAACCATACCATCATAGCCTGCTGCATTCATAAGCTTAATTATATCAGCACCTTTACTTACTGTTGCAAAAGGTACACCTTGTGTTGCATCCCCTGCATCAATAAGCAACGAATTAGGTACATTCTTTTTCATAGCCGCAGTATAGTCAGAACCAATTTGAGTAAGTACAGGTGGTTTTGCACTATTAAAGGCATCCAATAAATGTCCATGCATATCATTGGTATGAAATATAGTTATTTGCGTAGGCACTTGAGTGCCGCTTGCTAGAACAGAAAACTGGATACTGTTAACAGCTAATAGCACTGTTAATGCTATTCTAAGTATTAGGTTTTTCTTAAATAGTTTTTTCATCATCTTTTATGTGTCCCCCTTTTTTTCATAAAATATGTTAATGAACTAAATTATAACATACTATCAAATCATATTAAATCACTTTCCATACTCCTTATTTTTAAAAAACCATTGTTTTTTTCATGATTGCTATATAGTTGAATATATTCTAAATTTTTGATACTATTTTATTTGAAATGTAAATCACATCTAAGAATTTTACTGTGATTATATAAAATATATGAAAGAGAGATTATTTATGAAAAAATTTTTTTTATTTTTAATACTTTTTACATTGCTAATATCCGGTTGTAGTAAAAAAGATGACATATCTATTAAAAAAACTACATCAGATAAAAGTGCAAGTGCTGCTAAATCAAACATTGCTCCTCAGGAATTTTTAAAACTTTATGATTTAAAAGTTCAGGAAAATCCACATAAATTTAAAGTTGATGTTCCTAAGACATGGGCTGTGAATCCAGGTGAGTATCCTACAGGATTGTTTTGGCGACTAGCAAATGAGTTTTCAAAAGATTCAGGTATTGACTTGACACCACTAAAAGGAACAACTGTTGATGTATGGAGATATTCTTTAGTTGATGGACTTTCCAGCGATGGAAATCCGAAAAGTACATGTCCATCTAATGTAGTATTATTGATTAATAATCAAAAGGTAGTAGGCGCTTGGCTAGCTTTTAATCAATTTGAAATTGGTCCTTCTGTGAAGAAGCGTTATTTAAAGGATATTACAGGATTAGATTTTGAAGATTGGATTAAAAAAGAAGGTTTGTTTTCTGAATTTGGAAAAAACAAAGACATTGCTTCACTTGATCCAGTGAATGTAGTAAAAACATATGTTAAAGCTATTAATGATGGTGATAAGACAAGAGCTTATGAATGTCTAGCTCCAACTGAGATGCTTAGATCTCTTACAAATAACCTTGGACTGGATCAGGGAAAAAATCGTGAGGATCTTCTTTATAATCCAAAATTCAGCAAAATGAACTCTATGGTTGAAGGTATTGCAAAAATTGAATGTATATCTTTTAAGCTTAAAGATCCTACAAATTGGTCGGATATAGAAAATGCTGGTACTAGAACAGAAGTATCAGTCGATGCAGGTATGCATATTACTTGGAGTGACAATACCTCCAGTACTAGTAATGGTTATAGCTTTGTGACGTTAAAAAAATGTGCTAATGGATGGAAAATTAGTGGTATGGGTAATTGAAGCAAATTATAAAAAGAACTAATTTGCTTTGAGAGGTCTTCACATAGTCCTCATATTGAAGAACCAGATATTTTCTATGATGTTATGAATAGAATACTTAATATTACCATTAATAGAGTTCTATAAGTTGTTTATTTAATGAAAAAATAAAGTCCCCAGCCTAATATAATAGGTGGGGACTTTATGATGCTTGCTTTCATGTTATTAAATATTCTCTGCAAACTGAATTTTTAATCCATTTGGATCCAATACATAGAAAAACTTGATATGTGGATTTGGCTGAAATGGTCCACTATGAATATCAATACCTTTTTCTTTAACAAAAGCCATCATTTCATCTACTGATTTTACTTCAAAGCCAAAAGAAATATCTTGTCCAAAACTTACTTCCTTAGAATCTTCATTGCATACTAGTTCGATTTTTGTTTCACCATCTCCTAAGAATGCAATTTCTACTCCTGGCCCTGCATTGAATCTTTCACTCACATTAAAACCAACTATCTCCTTATAAAACTTCAAAGATTCCTCTAAACTTTTAACCTTTAATGTACTCCAGCAAAATTTCATAATTTGGTCCCTCCTTAAGATTGGATTTTCTGCTAGCTCTGCTAATTATAACGCTCAACAAAAACTTCTAATTGCCTAGCTGTTTTGTTTATATATTCTAAATTTGAAGATATTTCTTCTGTTGCAGCTGCTTGTTCCTCACTAATAGCTCCTGTAGATTCTATTGAGTCATTAATTTCAGAAACAATTTGATTCATTTCTTTTAACATATTCTGAATTTTTACTGCAGATTCTTGAGATTGTACAGCCAATTTTCGTATTTCTTGTGCAACTACAGAAAAGCCTTTTCCATGCTCCCCTGCCCTTGCAGCCTCAATGGAAGCATTTAGCCCTAAAAGATTTGTTTGCGAACCAACACTTTTAATAAATTCTAAGATTTGAGTTGTATCCTTATGCTTATCCATCAATTCATGAGCTAACTTTATAGATTGTTGTCCAGCATTTGCAAGTTCTGTAGCACTCTCAGCTATCTGACCAACACTTTCAGATGCTTGTTTTGTTGAAGAAGCTAAGCTAGTAACGTTGCTTACTAAATTATAATTATTATTTAAATCAATACCTGAACTTAAAGTTCCAATAATTTTTCTATCAACTCCATAAATTGGAGTAAAAATCGTTTTTATCGGTCTACCATATACTCCTGCTGGAATATCATCAAAGGTATCTTTACCGGTTTTAATACACTCTACAATAGTGTCTATATTCTTAATTGGTTTACCAGCAGGCAAATCTAATTCAAATTCTCTTGCCCTATGATATGAAGTGTACTCTTCTAAGTCTGTTAAACCTACAGCCATATCTTCACGAACAATTTTATTAAGATATGGAAGAACTAATTTAAAAGCAGCTAGAATCGACTCATTTGTTTGAAAATAGTTTGAATCTCCCATTTTAATTTTGCCTCCTTCAATTACTTCATTTATATATTAAAAATTATACTTCATATTTCATAAACATACAACATATGATTTCAAGCTTTAGTTTTCCTAAAATTAATCATTTTAAGCTTAAACTTTTCTCCAAACATTACCTTATCTCTCAAAATATTAAAGATTAAATTAAAATTTATAGGTATATGTTCCAAAAAGAGGAACCTTGAAGAAATATCAAAGTTCCTGTTTTGATTAAAAACTTAGGTTTTTTATTCCTGATTTTGTTATTAGAGCATCATTTAATGCACTATAAGTCCAAGTTCCCACTGTTCCGCTTGCTGGTATTCCTGCACTTGTTTGAAAAGCCATTACTGCACTGTTAGTTTGACTTCCGAAATATCCTGTAGCACTAGAAATATTATATCCCAGCTTTATTAAAGCATTTTGTAGAGATACTACCTCACTACTTGTCATTCCTAAATTTAAAGGCAATGTAGCAATAAATAAAGGCTTACTATTTACTGTAATATTAAATTGCTTTGTACTATCATAGTTCTTTGTACTTAATCCATCCTTACCATAAACTTTAACTGTGTAAGTCCCATTTACAGTAGGTGTAAATGAAAATGTACTGGAAGTACTGAAATTACTAGAGGTTACTATCTTTCCATTATTATATACCTCATACCTATAGCTCATTTTAGAAGGACTTACACCTATGCTGCTCGCATAAAAACTTAATGCAGTTCCTACATAAAAGTATCCACTTACACTTACATTTTTGATTTGAGGATTGTATACATTTAAATTCAAAGTACCTTGAACATCAAAGGTCTTTTCAGATACTGAATCCTTAAGGTATCCCACTACTTGATAATTTCCTGCAGCTTCTGGTTTAAAGCTAAAAGTATTTGAACTTAAATAACCACTATCAGCTGCTGTATTACTTCCATTCATAACTACAAACCTATATTTCGCATTGCCAGAACCATTTACTTCATTTATAGTATAATTCACAGTGTCTCCAACAAAAATATAATTTTGTGTACTAGTATAAGTCATGTTAGGTTGATCGTACACTTTAACAGCCGTGGTTTTCATGTCGTCATAATCCTTTGTTGAAAGTGAATCTTTCATATACACTGTTATATTATAGTCTCCTGCACTACTAACTTTGTAAAGTAAACTTGCATTTTTACTGTAGTCTATAGTTGTCAAAGTTGCTCCGCTTATTGAAATTACATATTTATAAAGGTAACTTCCAGAACCTGATGCAGCAGTTGTGTTTATATTAATAGTTTGTCCAGTCAAATATTGTGGTTTATTAGTAGTTAAATTGTTTATAATAGGCTTTCCATAAACCGTAAAAGAAGATGTTTTTGTATCATCATAATCAGCTGTGGAATTTTGATCCTTCATATAAACTTGCACAGTATAATTTCCTTCAGTGCTTGGTATATAAGAAAATGATGAAACACTACTATAATCTTTTGTGGACACAACATTAGCTCCATTCATTACCACATACTTATATAAATAAGTTCCACTACCAGATGTTGCTGTTGCATTAAAAGAAATAGTGTCTTCAACAAGTAAGCTATTTGTACTCTGAGTAAAGTTATTTAAAATAGCGCTTGTAATAAGATTCTGCAAATATACGTTTTGATAATAGAATTTTAAAATCTCATCATAAGTTTGTCCTGCAGCTGCTCTGTTTTTAGCTCCAATCTGGCTCATTCCAAGACCATGTCCATTTCCCTTTCCTGAAAAAGTGTAAGCTCCATTTACTGCATCATAGGTTACTGTATAAAGATTACTTGGAAGTCCAAGAAAAGCCCTGGTACTATCATTTGTTACAGACTTTGTTTGCACCGCTCCTGCTACATCCTTATAAATAATACTAATGTTTGACACTCTACCACTTGCAAATTTAGTTATTGAATTTAAATCTAAATTTACAAAGGTATCTGTAGAAGCTATATATTTCTTATTTACTAAAATTGCTTGTATCTGTGCATCCGTCAATACTATATTGACACCTGGCCAAGGCAAATTTTCAAAGGAATCTTGTACAGAGCGTAAATATGGGACATAATTTCCCCATACATTTTCACTATCTTCTGAAATCCCACCATGCCAAGCAGAGTATAAGGTCTCCACTAATTTGTCATTGTATAAAAGTACTTGACCCTTAGTTTGATCCACAGCCATAATCACATTTATAAGGCTTGCGTCATAACCTTTATACGTCTGATAAGCTGGAGTATCGTCAAAATCAAAACCATTAGCTGTCATATAGCCTATTCGTGATATAGCATAATTTCTTGCTGCCACTGCTTGTGCTTTTAAGGACTCCATTGGACAACTATTATCCAATTCATATCCTACTACACCCTTTAAATAGCTTTCAATATCAATCATATTAATAGGCAAAATTTTTCCATTATAAAACTTGATCAGAAAGGAGCCTAAGTACTTATTTGATACTGAACCGGATGTAAGTGTTACTAGGTTAGAGCTATTATTTGGAGTTAAAGTAATGTCACTTTGTACTGTTCCATTTAGTGTGATACTTGTTCCACTTATTCCAAAATTTAAAACAGACCCTGATGGATATACTTGTCCATTTAAAGTATAGTCTCCATTTAATGTAGCAGTAATATTGGTAGAAGAAATACTTGAAAGTCCTACCTTCAAATTATTAGAGTAACCACTGTTTTGATAAGCATAAGCTTTTTGTGCAAAGACAATTAAAAACATGCCGATAAAAAAAATAAATATTGTAAAACTTGCAAAATACCGTTTGAACATAAACCGTCCCCCTCTAGATAATCTAGCCTTTACTAAAGTATCGATAGAATAATTGCCAAATGTACTGGGACCTAGAGGGAATGATGGAAAAAAATGAAGTCATTTCAAAAGGAAGCCAAAATGGATTCCTTTAATTCACACTTAATGAATATTATAACTCACTAACCCTTATAATCCACTCGTTAACTAACGAATTAAATAAATCTTCCTGTTCTATCTGCAAATTATGTCCTGCCCTATCTAGTACAGAAAAAGTTGCTCTTGGATAGTTGTCTAAAATATTCCAAGCGTCTTTATAACCTACACTTGAATCTTGACGTCCTAATAGTATAAGAGTAGGCTTATTAAACTTTTCTTTCATAATATCTGTATCCAATGAAACCGTATCTTCATTTTCTTCAAGATGACGTAAAAAATTATTATCAGCCAATTTTATGCCAGATAGAATTTCTTCTCTATATCTATCCCAAATTTTTTTGCTTTGCACTACCTGTATAGAAGTAAAACCTTCAGCATCAGATGGTTCAAGTTGTAATATTAATTTGTCATCCCTTTTTAAAACAATATGTTCTGGGATATTGCGTTTTTTTAAATCCCTTATAATAGATGGACATATTAATAATAGACCATCTACTCTATTTTCCATTCTATGGACTATTGCTCTTGCTAAATATCCACCATAGGATTCACCTGCAAGTAAAAAGTTTTCATTTGGAATTATTTTTTCAATGAAATTAATTATAACATCTAACATTACATTTGAATTTATAATCCAATCCTCCCCTTTAGTTTTTCCCATCCCTGGCAAGTCTATATATATCCTTTTATATCCTTCTCTATTATTAAATAAGGGTTCCATACATCCTGACATTAATCTATGGTCTACGTTACTGCCATGTATCATAATAATTGGTTTTCCACTACCTATTACTTCATAATTTATAGATATATTTTCCATATTACATTTCATTTCTTTTTTCTCCTTTTATTTATCTCCAATATAATCTTCATAATTAACTGCTTCTCATAGTGTATTATAGTTTGATGTCAAACTATATCATTAAAAAAATTAGAAATTATTATAAATCTTATTTAAAATTCTTATTAGATCCTCCTTTTCTTTTTCTGAAATGTCTAAGTAAAAAACGTCTAAAATTTCGCTTGATACTGCTTCAAATATGGGTTTCAAATCATTGCCCTTATGGGTTAATGTTACATAAACAACCCTTGTATCCTCTGTATCTCTTTCCTTTGTCACATATCCAAGTCTGACTAATTTATCAACAAGTGCTGTGACTGTAGACTTGTCCTTACCAATTTTCTCAGCAATTTCTGCCATAGTAAGTCTTGACTTTTTAAAAAGAGCATAAATTATATCCCCATGTGAAGTTACAATACCATCTATCCCACGTTTTGACATCTCTGTTGAAATGAATCGATTAACCTTTTCTCTAATCTTTGAAATTAATGATATAACATCTTTTGTATTCATGGATATATTATAGTTTTATATCAAACTATTGTCAATATGATATTTTGCTTTTTGCCTGCCTATCTTACTGCACCTTCAATGAGCATAAAAAAACATAGCCAAGCCCTAAAATATAGATTGTATATACGAACCCAATCTGTATGAAAGGAAAATTTGGCTATGATCAATAATCAACAAAAATTTATCTTATTACGAAATTAAATAAATAACCAGTAAATACGATTCCAAGTGCTGCTACTCCAAAGAATACTGCTAATAATTTAGGTTTTAAAACCCTTCTTAAAAGAATTGCTTCTGGTAAACTAAGTGCTGTAACAGCCATCATAAATGCTAAAGATGTTCCCATAGCGACTCCAGCTCTTGTAAGTTCGCTAACTAATGGGATTACTCCAGCTGCATTAGAATACAATGGAACTCCAATTATTACAGCTACAAATACTGCAAATGGATTACTCTTTCCAGCATACTTTGCTAGTGCTCCTGCTGGAATCCATCCATGTATAAAACCACCTATAGCAATACCGATTATTACATATATCCATATTTTCTTTATTAAATCTTTTGTAAAATTCCAAGAATCTATTAATCTTTCCTTTGTAGTTGGATTAGGCAATTCTAAATCAGAATTCATTTGCATTTCATAAACATATTCTTCTACATGCTTTTCCATTTTTAATTTTCCAATTATAATACCACTTACTATTGCAATTATTTCACCAGAAACTACATAAATTATAGCTATTTTTATTCCAAATAAACCATAAAGAAGTCCTAATGCAATTTCATTTACCATTGGCGCAGCTATCAAAAAAGAAAATGTAACTCCAAGAGGTACTCCTGCTTCAACAAAACCAATAAAAAGTGGCACTGCAGAACATGAACAAAATGGTGTAACAATTCCAAGTAATGCTGCAAGAACATGTCCAATAAACGTGCTTCCTTTACTCTTTGCAAGTATCTTTCTGGTTTTTTCTGGGGGAAAGAAACTCCTTATAAAAGTAATTACATAAATGATAATTAGTAGTAATATAAATATCTTTATAGTATCAAATACAAAGAAATTTAAAGCACTAGCAATTTTACTTTCTTTAGCAATTCCAAACACACTATAAATAAGCCAATCAGCAAAAATCTGAACAGGTGTGAACATACTATCCCTCCATTCTAATTATAACCTTATAATTAAATACTTATGTATTGTTCTAATATAATGGACTTTAATCCTATTAATATAGGATTAAGTCCTCTTTTAATATAATTTATCCGATTTCTACATTTCATCATTAATATATTTCTTAATTTCATCAACGCTAGAAACCTTACCATACATTTTAACTTTTTCATTAATAACTATAGCAGGTGTTCTCATAACTCCATATTTCATAATGTCTTTGATATCCTGTACTTTTATAACTTCTGCTTCTGCATTAAGCTCCTTAACAGCTTCCTTCGCATTTGCTTCAAGCTTTTTGCAATTTGAACAACCTGACCCTAAAATTTTTATTTCCATGATTTACTCCTCCTAAATTTACTTAAAATATATTTTTATTTAGAATTACCAAAGTAATTCATTACAAGCTTATCTACACTGTTAATAATATTTTTAATTTCTTCACTGCTAATTCTATAATGAGTGTTCATACCAACTTTTTCAGATGATAATATTCCAGCTTCCTTAAGTATTCTTAAATGCTGGGATAAATTAGCTTGACTAAATTCTATATCTTCGTTTAATTTACATACACACTTTGGTCCATCATATAAAAACTTAACTATTTTGTATCTTATAGGATGTCCTAATGCTTTAAAAATTCTAACGCTTATTTCTTCTTTATTCATAATTGTCCTCCATTAAACTATAACTATATAATTAAATGCTTATATAGTTATTATATTCCTTAATAATCTATTTTGTCAATATTAATAGAACTTCTACATACAAATAGATACACCTTTTTTTTAGCTTCTCCATATAATGATATAGTAGTTAATTATTATGGAGGTATGTAAATGTATTACAGATATGACAATGATGAAAACTATACTGATCCTTACTTATTTATGCCATCTTACCCAATGCCAATGCCAATGATTAATAATGATATGATAGATTATTCTATGACTCGTCAACAACACTTACCTCAACAGTATCCTGGGCAGTACCCTGGCCCTGGACATGGACAGTATCCTCAGCAGCATTGCGGACCTAATGGGCGTTGGGTACCTGGACGATGGGTTCGACGATGGGTACCTGGACATTGTGAATATGGACATGGAGGTTATCCGAGACCATAATTAAATGTAAAATTAAAAGGTAACTATTTTTAATTATATATCAAAATTTCAAACAAACTAATAAGGAGCTATCGCACTAAGGAATTTATATACAATATATTGCTTTTCAAATTTAAAATCAGCACAATATATTGTAGTATTTATTCTTAATGCGACAGCCCTTATTTTTGGGAATCACTAATTCACCTGCATTAATAGTTTACATGAATCAACCAAAATTTTATATTCTTGTCACTCCAGCCAAGATCCCAAGGTACTCTATTCCTATCTATATTGTGGCAGCTAACTAAAGGATATCCCTTTGAATCAACATCTGTTACAACTGAAATATGTTTAATATCACCTTTTTTTTCATAAGCAACAAAATCTCCTGGAAGCAGTTTATATGATGCCTTATATACCTTCTCATAATTTCCATGTTCAATAACGGATGCCCTACCACTATGAATCATATATTCCTTAAATCCATCAGCATTTAGCCAAGCACGAGTTGCACCTCTTTGATCATAATTCCAAGCAAAATTTTTTCTAAATCCTCCTCCTTCAAATAATATTTGGGATGCAAAATTGGCACAATCTCCTCCCATGGGATTATAGTCCCTATACTTTTTATTATATTTAAATCCATATACTTCATCATTAGCTGCTCCGCAATATTGATCGGCATACTCTACCGCTTTTATTCTTCTTTCGCTTATACTAGAAATATCTCTTGATGGTTGTGATAATACATATTGTCTAATGGAGTCCACTTTCAAATTATCTAAATTTAGAGAGTCTGCAAAGGGGTCTTCATACCATTCTTTTGTAATTAGCCATACTCCATCTTTATTAATAATATTTAATAAATGATGCACCCCTATTCTAGAGGTATTTACTAATTGTGGTTCATTTTCATATACATACTTATACTCCATTGAACACAACAAATTTACTGTATATTTGTCGCCACTACCTTTAATACTTCTAATTACTATTTTAGATAAAATATCAGTAAATTTAACTCCTTGCTTTTCTTCCCAGCTATAAATATACTTTATTTTCTTTTTTTCATGTTCATAAGCCCAATCTCCATACTTAGTACTTCTATCGTAAATAGATCCTACCATTTCTAAATTTTTATCTAATATAGCTTTATTTCTATTTTCAAAAATTTTTTCTATGGAACTTACGATTTCCTCATTAGAATCGGGATTGCTACTTAATACTCGAGTATTATGGCTTATGTATATTAGTAAACATAAAACAAGTAATATTATAGTTCTTATGGCCTTTGATCTATGTTTTTTTATCATATAAAATTTCATATTGCAATTCTCCTTTGCTTTTTAATACAAAATATATAATAAATTAAAATATACTTAATATAAAAAGTTATATTTTTTAATGATTTTATGAAACTATTATTCCCTTAATAGCAGAGAAATTTAACTATTAATTTATTCCATAAATGTTGAATTTTCAAAGGAGTTTTTTATAGTATATCTATGTTACTAACCTTTATAACTTTAAAATTACAAATAAAAAAAGTGAGTATTTTTATTCCTCACTCTTTCTTGTAATCCTTAACTTTCATAAATCATTATCTCATTTTTTAAATAATATCATGATTTAACTTTTTTCCCTCTGTTAATAATTATAGATACTAAAACACTTACTGTAAGTATAGACACAATAACGAGAATAGATACTGCTATAGGTATATGATATTTAAATGATATGCCAAGCTTTATACCAGTAAATACAAGTACTATTCCTACTCCATACTTAACATATTCAAAGGTGCTATGGAGTTTTTCTAAAAGAAAATACAGATTTCTAAGTCCTAATATTGCAAGTATATTTGAACTATATATAATAAATGGATTAGTTGTTATTGCAAATATTGCCGGAATTGAATCTATTGCAAAAATTATATCTGATCCTTCTATCAAAAATAGTAAAGCAAACAATGGAGTAGCATGAAGTACATTATTTTTTCTTATAAAAAATTTTTCTCCATGAAGTTCTTTTGTAACTGGTATCATTTTTTTGAGAAACTTAATCAATTTACTATCTTCATAAGATACATCATTCTCTTTATTAAATATAATTTTTATTCCACTTATAACAAGAAGTATTCCAAATATATACAATACCCATTTAAAACTATTTACAATAGCAATTCCTAACACCACAAATACAAGCCTTAATATAATAGCGCCAATAATTCCATAGTTTAAAACTCTTTTTTGATATTTAGAATCAATTCCAAAACTTGAAAAAATCAATAGGAATAAAAAAAGATTATCAACACTAAGACTAAGTTCGATAATGTATCCTCCAAGGAATTCTAATGCTTTTTGAGAACCCATGTAATACCATATACCCAAATTAATGACAAAAGCTATAAAAGTAATTAGTAGAAATTTTAATAAATGTTTTTTTGTAGACATGTTATACCTCCCTTGCAAAAAAATACAAAATAATTTATAGTTCTCTATACTATTTTAAAATCTTGCAATTTCTATAACATATATTAGTTTTTATCAATACTATATAATCTATACTTAAAGTTATTTTATTTCTCTTATTTTAAATTTAATTTAGCTAATGTATCTGCTAAAGATGAATTCATTAGAGCTTCATTTTCCTTTTCATCTTCTTTATTATATCAGAAAATTCCCTTTTATTCATCTTATCATCCTTATTACCAGACATTTATATCTAATAAAAGCAATTGATAATAAATAAACCTTATTTTTGTATTATAATGCAAAAATACCATAAAATTCTTTCTTGAATAATACGGTACCTTAGTAAATTTATTATATAGTTTAATATTTTTCAAATTTAAGTATGTGGCTGTCGCATTAAGAATAAATACTACAATATATTGTGATAATTTTAAATTTGCAAATCAATATATTGTATATAAATTTCTTAGTGCTACAGCCCTTAAATAAGGGTAAAGCACAGCTCCCATTACCAAAAAGCTGTGCTTTATCATGTAAATAAATTACATGATCTTCTTATATTTAATCATAAAAAAAGTATAAAGTATGTTGTTTGAACAACATACTTAGCAAAAATTTTACATTACTTACAAATTACCAAGTTAAGCATGGTAATTCCTATAGGAATACTTGGATACACGTTTTGAAACTAAGATACTTTCGTGGTTTCAAGTTTATGAGAATTAGATTTTGAATCAATTCTTCTTAACCAACCTTTATTGGGTGTTTTTTCCAAGAACATAATTGCTAAAATTATAGCTCTATACTATAATCTTTATAAAGCAATAATAAACCTATAAGGATGGTATACTATGGATAATATTATAAAACTATTAGCAAAATCTATGCTATTTTGCGATGTTGGTGAAAAAAATCTAAATGAAATTTTTTATCACCTTCAGGGTGCAATTAAGTACTACCTTGAAGGTGAACCAGTAATTTTCGAGGATGACATTGTTGATTATATAGGTGTCATTTTACAGGGAAGTCTATTCGTTACAAAATTATTTTTAGATGGGGAACATAGCCTTATTCAACATCTAAAACCTCTTAATATGATGGGAGCTGATATAGCCTGTACAAATACAAAGAAAAGTCCTTATTTTATATATGCCAAAGAAGACACTTCTATATTTTTCATTCCATTTGAAATAATAGGAAAGCCGGGAAAAATAAATGAGAAAGTTCGTTTATCCATAATGAATAATATACTTAAAACCATTGCTCATGAAAACATTCGTAAATACTATAAAATAGAGATATTATCCCGTAAAAGCATCAGAGAAAGGATATTAATCTATTTTACCATACAACAAAAAATTAAAAAATCAGATACATTTTCTATACCCTTTAACAGAGAACAATTAGCAGAATATCTTTGCGTTAATAGAAGTGTCCTTTCCCATGAACTGAGCCGCATGCAAAATGAAGGCATATTAGAAACTAAGCGTAACAAGATTACAATGCTTAAGCATCTATATTAAATTTACATAAACTAAACCAAGAATTAGTTGGAACACTCTTTTCTATATTCACCCATAAGATCACACATAACACTTGCTGAAGATGATGGTGTAAAAGTAATTGCATTAGCTCCAGCTTCAATTGTTTCATTTATAGATTTATCTGTAGGCCCTCCTGTAGCTATTATTGGTACCTTAGGAAACCTATTTCTAATATTTCTAACCACCCTTGCTGTCTTTCTTCCTCCAGAAACATTTAATATTGCTGCTCCAGCATCAATTCTTTTAGCAATATCTTCATCTTCAGAAACAACAGTTACTATAACTGGTATATCTATAGTTGAACTAATCTTTTTAACAACTTCATTACTTGTTGGAGCATTTACAACAACTCCCATGGCTCCTTTAAATTCTGCATCCATAGCTAAATTTACAACCCTTTTTCCTTGAGTTATTCCTCCTCCTACACCACAAAAAACTGGAACATCTGCTGCCATAACAAGAGCCTTTGTTATTATTGGTTGGGGTGTAAATGGATATACTGCAATTATCGCATCTGCGTTACTGTTTCTTATTAATGCAACATCAGTGCTAAACAATAGAGATTTTATCCTTTTACCAAAAATTTCAATTCCCCCACAATTTCTTATAACTGCAGGCACCTCAACCATATAATTTCTTAATGTACCCTTTATTTGTGGAACAAATTTAGCTTCTTTATTTGACATACCTTTCCTCCCCCTATAAATTAGTTAGAATAAAGTATTTACACTTCTTCTTTTCACATTTTCTTTATATTAAGAATTTGATTCTTCTTTGTAAAATCAAGTTTGAGATAGTGCTTGCTGCAGTATTTAAAAATAAGCTTTATACTCTGTTCGGTATCACCAAATGGCATATAGAATGATGGCTTCCCTTCACTTGAGTGTATGATTATTGTCTTATAATCATGATACATTTCTAATTTGTAGCTCTCAATTATCATGTGTGGGTAATGAATCAGTGTTGTGAATACTATGAACATGCAGAAAAAAAAGAGGTAGTTATCAAAATGTAACTACCTCTTTTTCTAGAGATAAGATTTATGTTATAAACCACTAAATAAGAATATCACTCTAAGTTAACTTCAAGCCAAGATATTTTTCTTTATATCAAAAATACATAATAAAAAACCTCTTTACACTTCTTAATTTCAAACCAAGTGTAAAGAGAATTTAATTTACAATTTCATATTTAAAATGCAAAGCCACTAATCATCTGTTCTTTTTAGTTCATTTTCTTTTATAACTACTGCTTGTTCATATCTTTCTATTTTATAATCCAATCGTTCTATTGTTTTTTTCATATCTTCCATTTTTTCTATTAACTGTTTACGTTGTTCCGTTAATATCTCTTTTCTTGCCTCAATAGTTTCATCACCCTGCCCAAACAACCCAACATACTCAATTAATACTTCAATTGGAAGACCTGCACCTCTCATACACTTGATAAATTCGACCCAACCACAGTCTTTTTCTGTATAATCCCTAATTCCGCTTTTATTGCGATTTACTTTAGGAATCAGGCCAATACGTTCATAATAACGAAGTGTATCCGCTAAAAGTTCATATTTTTTACTTACTTCTGCAATAGTCATATAAATTCATCTCCTTTTTGACATTATAGCACCTGGAGTTTAGTTCAAGTCAATAACTAATTGTTCCTTACTTGCGCCATCTTTTGAAGTTTACACAGACTATTTAAATCATAATTTATTAATTATACTAGCACTATAAGCTGCCCCAAATCCGTTATCTATATTTACTACAGTTACACCACTAGCACAACTATTTAACATGGATAATAAAGCTGCAACTCCTCCAAAGTTAGCTCCATAGCCAACACTTGTGGGAACTGCTATCAAAGGTTTATCCACAAGACCTCCTATAACACTAGCTAAAGCTCCTTCCATTCCTGCAATCACTATAACAACCTTCGCTCCTCTAATAACATCTAAGCTTGAAAAAAGTCTATGTATACCAGCAACACCCACATCAGTTATTTTTAGAGCTTTATTTCCTAATATTTTAGCAGTTTCAAATGCTTCTTCTACAACTGGTAGATCAGAAGTACCTGCTGCAACAATGGCTATATAACTCTCTGTAAGAGGCTGTTCCTTTTTTCTAATAGTTATTGTTCGTCCAAGCTTATTATATTCTGCTTCGATGCATATTTCTTTTACTGCATCATACATTTCTTCACTCGCTCTAGTTCCTAATATATTATTATTTTGGGTAAGCATAAATTTAACAATATCTCTAACTTGATCTACTGTCTTTCCTTCGCAATATATTACTTCTGGATAACCAACTCTAATTTCTCTATGATTATCTATTTTAGCAAAACCTAAATCTTTGAAAGGTAAATCTTCTAATTTTTCAAGAGCTTCTTCTACATTTATTTTATTATCTTTAACACCTTCCAGTAAAACTTTAACGTCTTCTTTATTCATTGTTTATCTTTATCCTCCTAGCATTCTTATTTACTACTTCTTATTCCATTTTAAATTTATCCGATGACTACCTGCTCTAATACTCCTATCTGATTCAAAGTTCCACTTCATTCTTAGCAATCTTTTATTTATTTTGCTCATCTAAATTTTTCATTATAGTTTCATTGAAGCTCCCTACTCTATATCCTTGCAAGTCTAATGTTACATATTTAAATCCGCATTCTTTTATCTTACTTGCAATATTGTCTAAAAGCTCTTCATCAAATAATTTACTTCTATCACCTCTATTTACTTCAATTCTAGCTAAATCTCCATGGCATCTAACTCTAATTGCTCTAAACCCGATGCTCATCATATATTTCTCTGCATTTTCGATCTTCTCAAAATCCTCTACTTTTAATTCATTACCATAAGGTATTCTTGTCAAAAGGCAAGCATATGGTGGCTTATCCCAAGTATTAAGTCCTAATTCTTTGGAAAAAGCTCTTATTTCTGCTTTAGTTAATTTACATTCTAAAAGTGGGCTTTTTACATCTAATTCCTTTAATGCTTTAAGACCTGGTCTATAATCACTTATATCATCAAAGTTAGTTCCATCAATTACACAGTTATAACCTTGCTTTTTAGCAGTAGATAATATCATACTAAATACTGCAGTTTTGCAAAGATAACATCTATCTTCTGGATTAAATTTAATTGAATCAATAATTGGAGCTTCTATAATTTCATGCTGCACTCCTAATTCTTTAACTAGTTCCTCTGCTTCTGCTATTTCCCATTTTGGAATATATGGTGATAAGATTGTTATTGCCTTTACATTATCTCCAAGAGCTTCTTTAGCTGCTTTAAGTAAAAAAGTACTGTCTACTCCACCGGAAAATGCTAATACTGCTTTTCCTAAACTCTTGAGATATTTTATTAATTCGTTATACTTTTCATTGTTTATCATTTCTTTTTCCGCCTCTCACCTACAACATTAATTGATATCTTGTTTATAAACTGCCTTATCCATAGATATATTTTTTTCTTTTGCTATAGTCTTGCATTCTTCATATTCTGGTTTATATTTCACTAGCTTTCCTTTTCACCTAAATATACTCTTAAGACATTTGGAATTTCTAAATCTCTATGACCTATTCCATACCCAACTTTTTTAATTAAAAAGTCAACCTTTGGAGTAAATTCATCAGCGTTTGCTGAAAGTATTGCTGCCCCTGTAGGCGTAGTTGTTTCAAACTGCACTATACCAGTATTTATAGGTATATTTTTTAGTATTTCTGCTGTTGCAGGAGCTGGAACTGGCATAAGACCATGAGCACATTTAACAAATCCACCTCCAACTTGAACGGTGGATGCAATAATTTTATCAACATTTAAATAGTCCAAACAAATAGCTGATCCCACCATGTCTACAATTGAATCAATAGCTCCTACCTCATGAAAATGTACTTCATATAAGTTTTTTCCATGAACCTTTGCTTCTGCTTCTGCAACCTTCATAAACATATCTAAACTAAGTTTTTTAACTTTATCACTTAAATCACTGAAATTTATTATTTCCTCTATATCCTTCAAGTTTCTATGATGATGCTGGTGACTTAGAACATGCCCTTTTTGACTATGTTCATGACTATGATTATTTTCACCATGATGATATTCTTCATCACTATTATGATGGAAATGTTCGAAGGTTTGCTCATGGATATGTTCATGATTATGACTAAGTAAATCTTGATCTGAAATATGTGTCTTATCATCTTCATCTTTTAATATGACGTCTACCCTAGTTCCTGTTATTCCAAGTTTTATAGACCTTTCAATTTTTATTTCATATTCAGAATTTAAGTTAACTTTTGAAAGTTCCTTCACTAAATATTCTTTAGGAACGCCTAAATCTATTAGTGCTGCTAAATTCATATCACCACTTATTCCACAAAAACAATCATAATATAAAATCTTCATTTTTATTACTCCTTCTTATCCTTTGAATTTTTAGCTATTTTTCTATACCCTTTCTAAATTAATCATCTGATTTTTTTAATTTTTCTTCGTTTACAAATACTCTTTCTTCATATCCATCAATTTTTTTATCCAGTCGTTTAAGCGTTCCCTGCATTTCTTTAATATTTTCAGCAAGCCTGCTACGTTGTTCTATCAAAAGTTCTTTTCTAGCCTTGATTGTAGAATTTCCTTGCTGGACCATGCTTACGTACTCTACTAATACTTCAATGGAAAGTCCTGCACCACGCATACATTTCATAAAGTGAACCCAATTACAATCTTCTTCTGTATAGTTCCTTATTCCGCTAGCATTTCGATTCACTGGTGGAATCAAGCCAATTCGCTCATAATACCTCAGTGTATCTGCTGTCATATTATATCTTTCACTAACTTCTGCAATCATCATAGAAAAGTACCTCCTTTACCGAATGAAATTTGTGAATGTAGTTTTTTTACTTGTATTTCTTTCTTCTATATATACCCTATCACTTGGAGTGCACTCCAAGTCAATAGGTTTTATAAAAAATTTTATACTACCACTATGCTGCTTTTATTTTAAAACTGTAAATCTGGATAAGCAAAATATTTTATAGGCAGTGATATTAAAAACGTATAATAAAAAACCTCTTTACACTTTTTAATTCCAAACCAAGTGTAAAGAGGATTCAATTGATGTTTTCCTATTTAAGATGCATAAATACTAATCATCCGTTCTTTTTAGTTCATTTTCTTTCGTAAGTGCTGCCTAATCTCTACTACTTATTTTCAAATGTATTTGCTACCTCTTTCAAGTATTTTGTAATCTCAATATGTTGTGGGCAGCTTGCCTCACATTTTTTACATTGGATACAATCAGATGCTTTACCATATGTTTTGGTATAATTAGCATAATATACGCCATGTGTTGAAAATCCCTGATTTAATGCCTGTTTCTCTGCATTGTATAACGCAAAGTATTTTGGTATTGCAATCTTCTTTGGACATCCATCCACACAGTACTGACATGCAGTACAAGGTATTGCAATTGCTTCATTAATAATTTTAACTGCTTTATTTACAATATCGTATTCTCCTGGAATAAAAGGTTTAAACTCCTGCATATATCCCGTATTATCCAATAACTGTTCCATAGAAGACATTCCACTCAACACCATCATTACGTTATCATGGCTTGCTGCAAATCGAATTGCCCAGGATGGTACTGACATATCCGGATGATATTCTTTAAATAACTTTTCTGCCTTCTCAGGTACTTTTGCTAATGTTCCGCCTTTAATTGGCTCCATAACAATAACCGGCTTATTATGTTTTTTTGCTACTTCATAACATTTTTTAGATTGAATACTTTCGTTCTCCCAATCAATATAATTAATTTGTAATTGAACAAAATCCACTTCCGGATGAGCAGTTAAAATTTCATCTAACAAGTCGGCTGTATCATGAAAAGAGAAACCAATCTTTTTGATTTTTCCTTCTTCTTTCTTTTTTTGGATAAATGAAAATGCATCTAATTTTTTTGCAATTTCATAATGAGATACACCCAAATTGTGAAGAAGATAATAATCAAAATAATCTACTCCAACTTTTTCTAACTGTTCACTAAAAATTTTATCCAAATCTTCTTTTGTTTTTAAAAACATAGTAGGCATTTTTGTTGCAACTGTAAATGAATCTCTTGGATGACGTTTTACTAATGCTTCTCTTAATGTATTTTCACTTATAAAATTGTGATACATGTACGCCGTATCAAAATAAGTAAATCCTCTTTCTAAGAAAGTATCCACCATCTGGTTTAATTGCTCACAATCAATACTAGACTGATCTTCCTTATTGGTGATTGGTAACCGCATAAATCCAAATCCTAATTTTTTCTGTTCCATTATTTTTCCCTCCAAATTTTTACTTATTTACATATTAATTTTTTCAAAATAATCTTGATACATACTTTCAAATGTTAAATTTTTTTCTATTTGAATTTGTGTAATCAAGTGTGCAATAACTGCTTTGCTAAAACATACTTTTAATTTTTCCATGGTTTAATGCTCTATTTTAATCTTTACTTATGGATTTTTGTTCTATCTAAACTATACCACTTAGAGTAAACTCCAAGTCAATAGTTTCTTTTTAATTTTTAGATATTGAGGCGGTTAAAAAATAATACCATCAAATTTTTTTGCAATCTGATGGCATCTTTTTCTATTATAAAGATGCATTAAAATTTCCTTGCAAAATGAATTTCTTTATTCCATTACTCTTACTCTGGTATTACTTCATTTAAACATCTTATTGCATTTAATGTTCTTGGGTATCCTACATATGGTAATAATTGTGTAACTGTACTAAGCAATGTTTCTTTATGGTTTCCAACATTTACGTTACCCTGAATATGTCCTTTTAACTGAGGTTCACATCCTCCCAAAGATAAAATCATGGAAAACGTTAAGAGTTCTCTCATTTTTACATCTAGCCCTGTTCTGGTATAGTAATCACCAAAACAATTGTCAGATAAATATTTTTGAATATGGATTTGATTTTCTGGTGATTCTTCATACATTTTATCAATCATTTCTCCAAAAATTAATTTTTGTACTTCTAATCCTTTTTCATATCGTGTTTCTGGTGAAGTTGTAGACTGACCTTCTAATGGTAATTTTATTCCTCTACTTTCCAGTATTTCATTTGTGGCATGTATAAAATCAAATGCTTTTGCAATTCCAACATATGGCACCGCCTGATATACAATTTCCTTAACTTCTATGGGAGTTACACCAATATTAAGTGCACCACCAAGCATTACCCTATATTCACTCAAGGTTTGCATTGCAATCATTGATGCTAAAATAACCATTAACCTAGTTCTAGTATCTAAATTTCCATAACCAATTACTTCATCAAAAGCAAAATTGTCAAACATTTCTATAAGTTCTGGATCTGTTACTTTTAGCGTTGATTTATGATTTGGAAACAATTCTTCATGATTTTTGTTTGCTGCTTCACTGATTCTCATTTTCTACACTCTCCTTTTCTTTTTGCTTACCGCTTTGGTTCAACAGTAATTATTTTCTGGTAGGCACAATACTGTTCTTTTCAAACTTTTCTATCACATCTTTCAAATGTTTGGTAATTGGTAGATGTTGTGGACAGGCACTCTCACACTGTTTACACCCAATACATTCACTAGCTTTTCCATGGTTAATAGCAATATTGTTGTAATATACCATTTGACTTGAGAAACTACCAGTGGTACGCATAATGCTGTTGTACAGTGCAAAATATTTTGGAATAGCAATGTCCTTTGGACATCCATGGGTACAATATTCACAGGCAGTACATTGTATAGCTGTCTTTTCGTTAATTATTTTAGTAACCTTTTCAATAATAGCTTTTTCTTCTTCATTCAAAGACATAAAATCAGCCATAAAAGAAGTATTATCCTCTACCTGTTCCATAGTGTTCATTCCACTTAATACACGAAATACTCCCTTTTGGCTAGCTGCGTAGCGTAGTGCCCAACTTGCAGTAGAAGCATTAGGATTATAATCTTTCATCAATTTTTCAGCTTCTTTTGGTACATTTACAAGAGTTCCACCTTTACAAGGTTCCATAACACTTACTGGTTTATTGTACTTACTTGCAATTTCTAGGCAACGGCGAGACTGAACATTTGGTTGTTCCCAGTCTATATAGTTAACTTGCAGTTGAACAAAATCCAATCTATCTCCATGCTTTGATAAAATTTCCTCTAATAGCTCTGGTGTGTCGTGGAAAGACATGCCTACAACTTTGATTTTACCTTCCTCTTTCTTTTTCTGAACAAAATCAAAAGCACCATACTTACAACATTTTTCATAAACATTAGAGCCCATGTTATGTAACATATAGTAATCAAAGAAATCAACACCACAGTTAGTTAGCTGTTCGTTAAAGATGCGTTCCATATCCTCACTATCTTTGAAGTCACGTAGTGGCAATTTTGTAGCTAATTGGAATGAATCCCTAGGGTGACGTTCTACCAAAGCCTTGCGCATCGCTTCTTCAGCATGATAGCCATGATATGTATAGGCAGTATCAAAAAAAGCGAATCCCTTTTCTAAATAGGTATCAAATAACTTGTTAATTAGTTCGTAGTCAAAGGAAGTCTGGTCTTCCTTATTTAGTACAGGTAATCGCATACATCCATAACCAAATTTTTTTTCTTTCATTAAATCCATAATGAAACCTCCTCTATTCTTCCATGTATTTTATTAACTCATTTCAGTATAAATTGTAGCACCCTTTCTTTCTAAATTTTATATTTTTGATGCTGATATATAATCATCAATTTTTTCCATTCATTTAAAGCTGTATTATAAGCGTTAAGACTCTCTTATTAAAACTCTTTGTTTGAGACCGTTTTAAACAAGTTGTATATCAGGTATTTGTTATGCAAGCCAGGATTTAATATTTCCTGCTGCGCTGTTAACACTACCACCATGGATAGCTAATCCCTTTTCTACATTAGCTACCTTGCAGACACGTTTGATATCCCGCTCGCTTCCACCTAGTCCACTGCCTTCATGTGTGCAGAATGGAAGTATCCTCTTACCTGTAAAATCATATTCTTCTAAGAATGTAAACACTGCCATTGGCATGGTCCCCCACCAGTTTGGATAACCAAGAATGATAGTATCATATTCATCCATATTTTCTACATGAGTTGTAAGCTCCGGTCTTGCATTCTGGTTCTTCTCTGCCTGCGCTACATTTGTAGTCTCAGTATAATCATTAGGATATGTTTTTACTGTTTTAATTTCAAATAAATCTCCAGCAACTACTTCCTGTGCCATTTTTGCAGCTGCTTCTGTATTGCCGACTGACAAATTTACAATGCTTCCGTTAACGTAGTTTTCACCTTTTCTTGAAAAGTACACAATTAATGTTTTTCCCATTTCTTCTTTCCTCCGTTTATCTTTATTTTTAAATAGCATAGCCATTTCTTCCTTTAAAATCTATTTACCTAAACCTGTTAAATACTCTACAGTTTGTGGATTATAATGAGAAAAGAATGCACTTTCCCCTTTATCTAATTTAGAAATTATATCCATATCATCTTCTGATAATTCAAAGTTAAATACATCAAAATTCTGGATCATTCTTTCCTTATTTACTGATTTTGGAATTACCACTACATCTCTTTGAATCAGGTATCTTAAAACAACCTGTGCAATAGATTTATTGTATTTATCACCAACTGCTTTCAATGTTACATTCGTAAACATATCATTTTTTCCTTCAGCAAAAGGTGCCCAAGCTTCAATCTGTACGCCGTATTTCTTCATAATTTCCTGCGCTTTTACCTGTTGATTAAATGGATGTGTCTCAACCTGATTGATTGCAGGAACAACTTCATTAAACTGTATTAAATCAATTAATCTGTCCGGATAGAAATTACTAACACCTATAGCTCTTATTTTACCTTCTTTATATAGATCTTCCATGGCACGATAGGTTCCATAATAATCACTAAAAGGTTGATGGATTAATAATAAATCCAAATAATCTAGTTGCAGTTTTTTCAGTGATTCTTCAATAGATTTCTTTGCGTTTTCATAACCTGCATTGGAAATCCATACTTTAGTAGTAATGAATAATTCTTCTCTAGGAACACCACATTTTTTTATTGCTCTTCCTACAGCTTCTTCATTACCATACGCCTGAGCAGTATCAATCGAGCGATACCCTACACTAATTGCATCCAGCACACATCTTTCGCATTCTTCCTGATCTGCAATTTGAAAAACTCCAAACCCTAGAATTGGCATTTTTACACCATTGTTTAATGTTACATATTTCATAAAAAATCTCCTTTTCTATTTGCATATTGATCTTCTCAACATATGATAAGAATATCACTTGGAGTTAACTCCAAGTCAATACCTTTTATAAAATTATTTCTACCAAACAAAAGAGCCCAAACTATAGTCTGCACTCTTTCATTAATAACAATAGCGGTATTGCCTTTAGCTAGACAGTACCGCTTTCTTTTTAGAATTATTCTATTTTTTAATGAAATTTGCCTGAATTTAAAAAATTATGTTTCCTTTTTCTCCTTTAATACAAGCAATCCACTCTTTTTTTATTTTCCATAAACCTGCTTGCAAATCCATTTCCTGCATAGCTCCAGACTTTATTAACTTATGATATTTAAACAAGTTATTCCAGCTTTTTTTTACTTCTGATTTCAAGTTTGGATAAAAAGGCTTGGTGATTATATCTGAATCAATTAAAATATTAAACTTTTTCAACATATCTTTGTGAATTCTTTCATCTTTTTCATCAACGGCTAAATATTTTAAATTTAAAATCTTATTCCAATCTTCAGCTTTAAAAAAAACACATTCTTCAACAGGTACTTCCAAAGAAAGCAGGTAATTTCCTGGATACCATCCAGCATAATCTATTTTATTATATGTCCAAAATGGATATTCAGCATTTTCAGGTTTTTTCACAATATTCTGTGCTTTACTTATATACCAATTGTACGCTTCCAGAAATACGCTAGAAACCTCCTGATACTTTTTTACAATAAATTCTCTTTTTACATAACATACCTTATGTTCTAATAATGCTTTGATAACCTCTGGACTTTGAGAGGTGTATAGAGTTATCTTATTATTCTTTGTATCCATTCTTTTTTCACCTCCCAAATTGTACCCTGCTTTAAATTTGACAATGAATAGGAATTGTCAAATAATCTGTTCCAACTTTTAATTATTTCACTTTTAAGATGAGGATAAAAGCCACTCATATATGCACTAGAACAATTCGATATTCCATAATTATTAAGTTTTTTATCGTATTCATCTTCATCTTCCTTGCTTAATGGAACATACCATAAATTAACTACTCTACCCCATTTTTCTGAATCCGTTACAATAACCAAATCTTTCTCTACTAAAAGCTCTAATATAACGGTATCATGAGTTTGCTGAAGCATAAAATCTGGAGTTATTGAAACCCAAACAGGATATTTTACATCAAGAGGCTTTGGAACTATTTCACTTGCTTTCATAGTATACCAAGAATATACTTCAAGATAATATTTAGCACAGTCTTCTAGTTTGTTTTCTATATATTGTTTTTTTACAATATATCTTTCTTCATTTTCTAAAACATCAAGAATACTTATGTCCTGTCTTGTCCATATTTTTATTTTTTCTTTCATAAAAATCACCTTATTAAACTCATCTTAAATTAATATTATTTAAATCCATTCTTTACAAGTATATTGATAGCTTTTTCACTTTCATCTTCACTTACTAAAACTATTGGACCAGTACAGCCCATTCCACTCTCTGAATATATGCCTTCCTTCCAAAGTGCTTTGCAGGCATCTTCAAGCTCAAGTATGTCAATTCCAGGTATTCCATAGGTTACTACCTTTTTAGGTGGAATTTTAACTTCTTCTACAGCAGTTGCAGGCTTTTCCTTCTCAAGGATTTTTCCTATTATTTCTTTTAAACCTGCTGCATTAGCATTTTTATATTCAATATCAGCAAGCTGTAGTAAATTATTTTTTGCAGAAATAGCACAATACTTTAAAGCTTCACAAATTAGTGGTGCACCAGAAGCACGGGATACTATGTTCACTATCTTGTCATAGCCTTCTCCAACACCTGGACCATAACCATGTCCAACAGTTTCATAGTTTCCTCCTGTTGTATATGCGGCAAATATCTTTACAAGTAAATTTCCTGTCAGTGAATCACAAACCATAACATCAGGTGTTCCTGCCAGTAAATCATTTCCTCTCATAACTGAACCACCATCTGCTCTTAGAGATTCACCAAAAGTAAAATTATAGCCTCTGCTCTGTAGATCTTTAAGCGCTCTTTCAACTCCTCTAGCACCATCAACGTTTAAAATACCAACCTTTGGATCTTTAATGCCACAAGCCTTTGCAACAGCTATACCATTTATTGTATTTTTTATCATTCCTTCAACCCTATGAGTAGCTGTTGTTCCTGTAGTTGTTGCAATTATTAATTCTTTTCCGAGTCCCGGAGTTGTTACCCTGCCTACTGTAGAGACTCCTATTGGAAAGTCAAAATGCTGAGTTACACATCCATCTATTACTTTACTATCTAATAGCTCCACCATTTTTTTATGGCCTTCTTCAGCATCACTAACTTCAACAACCTCAAAGTCACCTTCAACCTTAGGTCCAATTAAAACTATATCAAAATCACCATACTTACTCTTCGCAAGAGCTGCAGCTTTTGTCATCTCTAAAGCGCCATGCTCTGAACCAAAAGTGGTTAACCCAATTTTAACTCTTTTTCCAAAGCTTCCACTTATAATTCCATCAGCTATTTCATCAAATACTTCTGCAATTACTTTTTTAGTTTGCTCCACGTTGTTCCCTCCTTTTTATTAGCATCTATTCAATACTTCCTAATGTCTATTAATAATAAAGAAAGCTCTTTTATTTGAATGAACTATAGTTTATTCTTCCATCATTTGAGATGCAAACTTTTTAAATTCCTCAGCTATCATGTTCTTAATTTCTTCCTTTGAAACTGAAGCTTCAGTGCTTTCTACTGCACCAGTATTCTTTTCAACTAATATTGAAATTCCATCAAACAGATTAGTCATTCTTCCGAGGAATAGACTTCCTTTTCCTATTATCATGAAGTTATTTAACTTTCCTGACATTATATGCTCAATACCATGACCAACTATAGGAACTCCTGATGGTATATGACCTTGTGTTGGCGCATATCCTGGATATCCATGTTTTAACACAAAATTTGGTAGCTCTTTTCTATCTAATTGTCCGCTCTTTACTGCAAGTGCTCCTATCATCTTGTAATTTTGAGTTGGAACATCTCCTGCTCCTGCTGGTTCTGTTAAGTCTGGAGTTTGCATTTCTGGAGCAAATTTATCAACATCAGTAATTTTAAATCCGTTTTTAGTTAATGGATTTGAAACTAATGCTTCTAAAACTGCTTGCGGCGCAGATCCACTTCCAATACTATGTCTTCCTATTATATCTGTTCTTAAAATTGGACTTACACCATCATTTTGAGATATTAGTATTGCAAATCCACCTAAACAATCTTCTAAAACAGGTAATCCCTTTTTAATGTGATCTTTACCATTCATTCCAAGCTTAGCAGTTGCTCCACCAGCAAATACTATTACATTCTTGTAAATTCCTGATTTAACTAATGCTGCTGCTGCAACGATTGAATGTGAAGGACCAGCACAGAAGCCTCTCATATCTGCACCTGTAGCACCTTTGATTCCTGCAATTTCGCCACAAGCTTTAGCTATGTTTCCGCCACCTCTTTGATTCATATCGCCTATAGCTTCTTCTGAACATTCAATTAGGTATTCCACCTCATTAATATCTACTCCTGAGTTTTCTACTAGATGCATTAATGCAAGTACTCCTGAAGCCTTAACAGCTAAATTTTCAACAATAATATGTGAAGTTAAATTTTTATCAAACTCATGAGCTCTTTTCACACAACCAATAAGCTTACCATTACTATACAATCCTTCAGCTATATGATTTTCTACTAACTTTTCTATTTCAGGTAAGTCAATTCCTTCCTTTAACTCGTCAGCTTTAATCTTTAAAACAGGATGAGACTTAAACTTTTCTTTAACAGTTTCTGTAAAATCCTTCTCTAATAAAACAAGATCAAATACGTCACTTATCTTCATTAAGCCATAGAACTCATCCTGCGGCATAATTTCACCGAACTTACCAAATCTGGATAAGCCTTCAACCTTTTCATCATACCATGGTCTCTTTCTTTCACTTAATTCTTCTGGAGTCATGTTTCCTATATAAGTTTGATTCGGTGCATAACTAACAACATCTTCAAAAGATCTTAAGTGATTTGGTATCTCCTTTAGATATTCTGATTCTGGATTTGTTTCTCTTTCTAGGGTTTGAGTAGTACCATTGTGCAAGATCATGTCTGGTGTGTTTACTAACACGTAAGCTGCATTTTTAATTACTGGAAAACTCATTTTTAAAACCTCCATTCACTATGTTCAGTTATTGTATATTTAAAAACAGCATGCATTTCTGCATGCCATTTTTAGCTTGCTAAAGTTGTTGATGACTATTTATTATACTTTGAAAATTCATCTCTAATAGGCTTTACTTCACTAATAATTTCATCAACATCAAGAACCATTTCCATCATTCCACATTGTTCATCATAAACAGCTGGATCAAATTCATTTTTAACTTCTGATTCTACTATATGATATACCCCAAGACCTAATGCAATTCCTGCAAGTGGTCCTGCGAAAGTTGGATCTCCAGCAGCTACAGTCTCTGCTGATAGTCCTGAAGCCTCTGCCTCAGCTCCTCCTATTATTACAATCACATTTTCAGCACCATATTTTGAAGTTAAATCAATTACTCTTTGTTGGATCTCCAGATCCATAGCACCTGCGGCTGTTCAAACAAAGCATTCTGTGGAAGCGAATACAACTTCCCCTTTGGCACTTTTAACACATTCTTCGATAGCTGGACCTGGAATTCCATCTCTATCACCTATTGCAATTATTTTCTTTCCTTCTAATAAACTCATAATTTTTTCCTCCTTTTAGTCGGAAGCACGGGGTAATTTTACCCCTTCGCTCCCGCTGATAAATTAATTAAGCATTAATATGTTTAATAATCATTGCTTCAATATTTGCTTTTGTAGCATCTTCCTTTATGGCTTCTTCAATTTTTTGTCCATCTTTATAAAGTATAATTGTAGGAAGTCCAAGTACTCTTTGTGAAATAGCTAATCTTCTAGCTTTTGTAGTATTAAACTTGCAAAATTTAACTTTTCCTTCGAATTTCGTTGCTAATTCCTCTATATCTGGCAATAAAGCCTGACAAGGTACACAACCATCTCCATAATAATCAACAAGTGTATAACCTTCAGATTCTAAAACCTCACCTTTAAATGTCTCTTTATCTAAAATTATCATATTAACTCCCCCTACTATTCTTCAAAATTATTTTCAATATATTTTTCTGCTTGTACAGCAGCTATAGCACCATCAGCTGCAGCTGTTACTACCTGTCTTAATGGTTTTTCTCTAATATCGCCTGCTGCAAATACACCTTCAATATTAGTTTCCATCTTATCATTAGTTATAATATATCCTGCTTCATTAATATCAACTATTTCCTTAACCAATTGATTGGTAGGTAAATAACCAACGAAGACAAATATTCCAAAAGTTCCATCTTCTTCATCTGCAAAATATTCGCTTAATTCACCTGTTTTAGTATCCTTAAATACTGCTGACTCAACTATTCCATCACCTTTTATTTCAGTGATTACTGAGTTCCACTTTATTTCAATTTTAGGATTTTTAAAAGCCTTTTCTTGTATTGATTTTGCAGCTCTTAATTCATCTCTTCTATGAACTATAGTAACCTTTTTAGCAAACTTTGTTAAATAAATAGCTTCCTCAATAGCTGAGTCTCCTCCACCTACTATAAAAACCTCTAAATCTTCAAAGAATTCAGCATCACAAGTTGCACAGTAAGATACACCTTTACCTATCAATCCATTTTCTCCTGGACAACCAATTTTTCTAGGGTTAGCTCCTGTAGCAATAATTATAGATTTAGCATAGTATTCTTCTTTTTCACCTTTTAATTTTTTTATTTTTCCACTAAAATCAACTTCTTTTATGTCATCCTTTTTTCTTTCAGCACCAAAACTTTCAACCTGCTCTTCCATTCGAGCGATTAAACTTGGTCCCGTAGCATGCTCAACTGATCCTGGATAATTAGCTACTTCATCTGTGATTACAATTTGTCCACCTACTTTGACTTTTTCAAGTATCAAAGTTTTTAGTCTAGCTCTTGCTGAGTATATAGCTGCAGAAAGCCCTGCAGGACCGGAACCTATTATAATAACATCATAAATATTATTCATGTTGCACCTTCTTTCTTAATATTTTAATAATATTTACTTACTACTTAGGTAAATCTACTTTTAGTTCACCATTTTTAGATACTACTATTTCTTCTTTAAACTTTTTCTTCCCTAAGAGCCTTGTATATGCTGTAACACATGACGAGCATAATCAGCATGAACGGAAAGGCTGCCGCAATAGAAGCCGTCTGAAGTGTCTTTATGGCAGCAGTGCCTCCTACTAGAATAATCATTATAGTGACAGCTCCCTGAACAATTCCCCAAAATGCGCACAGTTTTTTACTTGGATTTTGGTCTCCTTCAGATGTTAGCATACTCAGTACATAGGTAGCTGAATTAGCAGCTCCTGCAAAGGATGCAATGATTAGTACAATCGCAAGTGGTGCAGTGATAGCATAGAGCGGTAGATGCTGCAACGTTACAAAGAAAGCAGTGGAAATATTGGTTTTAACAGCTAACTGAATGGCACCGTTTGACAATGCATCTAGATTAAACGCAGCTCCCCCATAGATTGCAAGCCATATGAGACAGAAACCGGAAGGCAGGAATACTGATGCAAGTATGAATTCGCGAATAGTACGACCTCTGGAAACACGTGCTATGAACTGACCTACAAATGCTGCCCACGCAATATACCAAGCTCTATAGAATATCGGCCAAGCTTTAGTCCATTCAATATTGCCCATCCACAAGCTCTGTCCCATAAAGTTTTGAACATAATCACCAAGCGTGTGAGTGAAAGTATTTAGTATAAATACCATTCCACCAAATAGGAAAATAAACACCATAAATCCAATTGAAAGCCATACCTTCACATCAGCAACGGCCTGCATCGCCTTATGTAGTCCTGATACAGTAGCAAGCGTAAATATCGCTGTCATGATTGCGATAATAACAGCAGTAATACCAGGAGTCGCTTTAATTCCCCATATATATTCTATTCCTGTGGCAATCTGACCAGCTCCCAGTCCCAAGCTAGTGGCTACGCCAAACATAGTGGCAAATACTGCTATTATATCTATGGTCTTACCGATAGGTCCATGAATGCGATCACCAAGGATTGGATAAAAAGCCGAGCTGATTAAGCACGGAAGCCCTTTTCGATACTGGAAATAGCCTAGAGCTAAACCACAAACTGAGTAAATAATCCAAACATGAATACCGAAATCATTAAATACAATCCTCATAGCATCATGCATAGCTTGTGGAGTACCTGGTTGTGCCACAGGCGGGGACATATAATGTATCATCGGTTCAGCAACGGACCAGAAAACCATTCCGATGCCCATTCCCCCTCCAAATAGCATAGTAAACCACTGGAAAGTTGTAAATTCTGGTTTCTCATCATCCAACCCCAGCTTGATAGTACCATAGCGGCTGAGAGCAATAATAAGTATAAACACTGTAAATATAAATACTGATAAAAGATATAACCAACCAAAATTAGTAGTTAAAAATGATAACACACCATTGGATGTTTTAGCCATTTGAGAAGGCAAAATTATACTAAATGCTACAAATATTAGAGCTATACCTGCGGAAATATACAGAACCGAGCGGTCTTTTGCTTTTTGTTCATTTGACATAATTAATTTTTCCCCCTTCACAAAACTAATCTAAATAGGTCCCATCCATTTTGACAAGACCTATTTAGTTATATGATTTAGATTTTTACTTTAAAAACAGTTTGTTCTTGGATATCAGTTGCAAGAGAATCTAAAGCTACACCAACTCTATGATATCTTAATTTCCATTGTTGCTCTTTAGAGTCTGCAGGGTTTCCAAGTGGATATGGAATAGAAATAGTTGGTACTATTCTATTTGCACCTACTGTTGTTGCTACAGGAATTAAATTACACATTTGAACAACTGGGAAGCCAGCTCTTTCAATTTCTTTTACCATCGTTGCACCGCAACGTGTACAAGTTCCTCAGGTGGAAGTTAGTACAACTGCGTTAACATTGGCTTCCTTTAGATACACAATAATTTCTTTTGCCATTCTAGCAGCCTCACCTTGAGTAGTTCCTGTTCCAACTGTAGAATAGAAATACTCATGGAGTTTACCTATTTTACCCTCTTTTTCGTATGCTCTTAAAGCATCTAATGGAACTATTACATTAGGGTCTGCATCTGCTGCTGCAGGGTCAAATCCTGCGTGGATTGTCTTGAACACTCCACCTTCCAATCTGTCTAACTTTGATATATCATATCTACCCCATCTTGTTGCTGAAGCAGATTGAATTCTATCAGGGTTATCTACAGGAACTATACCTCCAGTTGTTACACAAGCTATAGTTGCTTTGCTTAAATCTTTAATAGCTGGTGCTATTTCAACTCTATCCATTTTAGGAATAGGAAGTTCTGTTACAAACTTTTCACCATTTAATTTCTTTATCATCATTTCTACTACTCTGTCAGCAGCTGGTTTAGCTGATTCAGGCCAAACTTGATGTCTTTTACCTCTTCCATAGTAACCTTCTTCTTCTGCTGAAAGAAGTTTTTCTTCACTAAGTATTTTATTTCCAAAATTAGCCATTGCCTTTACGTCTTTTCTCATTCTGCCAGCGTTGTTTCCACCTATAAAGATATATACATCTTTTTTAAACATTTCAACACCAGGATTTTCAATGTGCATAGATGATATTACTGGTACATTAAATTTCTCTTTTACAGCTTTACATATAACTCCGCAAGCATTTCCGTATCTTCCCGCTTGAAATGCAGGTCCTGCAAAGAATATATCAAATTCTTTTCCTTCTAAAAATCCTAGTATTTTTTCTACTGCTTCTTTTTCATTGGAACCCATAAAGTTATCTCCACATATTATTGTGTGAGTTACTTCTGTATCTTTAAGTTGTTTATTTAATTCTAAAGCAGGTCCAACTAATCCCTCTCTTATTTCTGGTTGAAAATCTGCCTTATCCTCTCCACCTATTTGTCCAAAGAATTGATTCAAATATAAAATTGCCTTTTTCATTAAGTTGCACCCCCTAAAACTCTTTCATTGTTTTTGGTGACCATCCACATGCCTGATCTCCACAGAACATTGCATTATTTTCCATAATAATTGAACCATCTTCTCTTACTGAAGATCCTAATATTTCATCATCTGACCAACCGCCAGATAAACCATCTCTAGCTAAAGATTGTAGTTCACCTATAACAGTTTCCATTGCAGGTAGTTCTATTAACTCTGAAACGTTTCCAGTAGATACAATAGCATCTGCTTTTATATCTAAAGATACTAGTGGTTGAGATTCACCATCTCTTCCTGTACATTCATTAGTAATACCACAAGTTTTAACTCCAACGTCTTCTAGTGCTACTATGCACGCTATAAAGTCTGCATCTGGATTTCCATATCCTTCTTCAGCTACAATAGCTCCATCTGCACCTAAGGATTTAGCCATTTGAGCTACAAATAAGGCTGAACGTTTCTTTTGCTCTAATGCTACATTAAGGTTGGACATTATAACTCCTAAGAAATTAAGTGTTTTTCCATGTTCAGCATAAATCTTTTTAATAGTTGGATTATTTTGAAAATCATAAGTTGACCACTTTGATGAGCAAGGCATAAAGCTTCCTGAAATCACCGCTCCATCTAATACTTCATTTGGATGCATAAACGTTGGAACCATATGATTTGCATCCCATCCATAAACTAAATCATTATATCCCATTTCTTCCATTTGTGATTGAGGCTGCATAACAAACACAACACTTGGAAGCTTTTGAACCTCTTCAGATCTTTTGTAATAGAATCCAATTCAAAAGTTTCAATATCTTCAGGCTCTAACTCCTTAACACAGCTTCCTATATATTCGGCCAGCTTATGTCCTGCCCATCTTAAAGCTTTATTTTTCTTCTGCTGCTCATGCTTTTCGAAATCTTCATCTGTGTCAGCTACAAGCACTATGTTTTTTAGCTGTGAATAGTAAGTGTATTTTGCACCTTCACCACTCATATCTATTAATCCATCCTGGAATCCACCCCAATGCTTTCCAACTACAAGCAAGCTGCAATCTTTAAGTGCATGTGTACGACCATCTCCAACTGGACTTACATCTCCAGTTACACCTGGAAATAATGTAGACCCATCAATCTTAACCCTGCATTCAATAGCTTCCTTTACAGGGACAAGACGAACTTTGTCTCCTGGCTTTACAATTAAGAGATCCGCCTCTGTAATATGTTCATCTTCCAATACATAGTCTAAAGCTTCTTTTTTGTTAATTGTTAAGATACCCTCTTTATAACTTGTTGAGTTACCAAAAACAATATCCTTAACATGAAAGTTTCCAATTTCAAGTTTCATTATTGTACCTCCTCTACTATTAAGATCACTTTTTAATTGTTAGAATCGTTTAAATCTTTGTAATTGTTAAAATTATTTAAATAGTACTATTTGAATAAATATTACCACATCATGTTTGTTTTTTCAATCGTGATTACGTAATAATCACGATTGTTTGTTATTAAATTATCAAATTTATCCTATTATAAATTCAAATAAAGCTGAAAAGGATTGCATTGCCTGCATTTCAAGATTTGATGCTATAGAAATTTGAAATACACTCTATAACATTGAGTAATACACTTGCTATATGTTATAATAAAATATATCAATTAAACATTTTTGGAGGACAAAATGGAGAAAATAGATAAAAGAGAAATAAAAAGGTATAGAAATATGAGTTATTTTATTGATGCTGCTGTTAGGATTATGGATGATGAAGGAATTGAATTTGTTACCATAAGAAAAGTTGCCGATTTAGCAGGATATAATAGTGCTACCATTTACAACTATTTTGAAAGCTTGGATGAACTTATACTGTTTGCTTCAATAAGGCATCTTAAGGAATATATCTTAAACTTAAAAGAATACATAAAATCAGCAAACAACAGCCTTGAAAGGTATTATAAAATATGGGAATGTTTTTCCAGATACTCTTTTTCACGCCCTCAAATATATAACAATATTTTTTTTGGAAAGCACAGTAATTCCATGTCGCATATAATTGAACAGTATTATTCCATTTTTCCTGAAGAACTGGTTGGATACCTAGATGAACTGATGCCAATGCTTTTAAGTACTGATTTGTATGCAAGGAATTTAGTATTATTATCAAAAATTCAATCAGAGGGCTATCTAAACAAGTCAGATTTAAATGATGTTAATGAAATAACAATACTGTTGTATCATGGAATGCTGATAAAGATTTTAAATTCAGAAGATCAATTAAAAATAGAAGATGTATCACAAAAAACACTTGGATATATTAAACAAATTTTAAACTCTTTCATAATACAAAAAAAATAATAGAAATCTATTCTCAGATTAATTACAAACCCCTGTGTGTGGAAAACATACAGGGGTTAAAATTTGACATTAAAAAAGGCCATAACATTCAGTTCTTAAACGAAAACCCCGTTTAAATGCAAAAAATAATAGGAGAGAATGTCCATAAGTTTGTGTAAAAATGAATAGACAAGATTGATTTTATTTGGAAATTACTATAGCAAAAGTGCACCCATTTCCGGGTGCACTCTGAAAAACTAAACTATTTAAAAAACTCCACAGCTTCTTTCATCTTTTTTATTACTTCCACATGAAACGGACAATTCTTTTCGCAAGCACCACATTCTATACAATCTGATGCATGGTGGTTAAGCTTCTCATAATGATCTCTTGCGATTTCATCTCCTACCTTTGCCAAATCAAGATATTTATTTACTGAACCAATATTTATTTCTTTGGGACATGGTTGGCAGTGATTGCAATAAATACAACTTTCTTCTATGTCATGTCGCTGCATAGTGCCTATAAATGAATAGTCCTTTTCATCCTTTGTTAAATCATAATACTTAAGAATATTTTTTAAATCTTGTAGATTGCGCACTCCTGGCAAACAGGATAAAACTGCTGGACGGTCAAGTGCATATTGAAGACATTGATACATTGTCATTTTTCTTCCAAGTGGAGAAGTATGCTCATTCAGCAATCGGCCTCCTCCGTAAGGTTTCATAACTGTAATTCCAACACCACGCTTAGAACATTCTTGATAAAGTTTCATTCTTGTTTCAGATAATGTCAATTTCCCGCCAGCTGGTACAAAATCGTAGGCAGCGTTAAGACTTATCATAAATATATCAATCTTACCTGTTTCTAAAAATTTCAAACATACTTCAGGGGAGTGAGAAGAAACTGCCAAATAACGAATTATACCATTCTGTTTCAATTTTAAAGCATAGTCAAAAATACCCCCATGTATAATATTTTCTAAATCTGCCATTTCATCCACACAATGAATCATACCTATATCCGCATAATCAGTGTGATAGCTTTTTAGTTCCTGCTCAAACCCTTTCTGTAATTGCTTTAGATTTCTTGTACGTACATACTGTCCACTTGGATAATGAGCACCAAGGTGAATCTGCATTATCATCTTATCTCTATGTCCTTCCAGTGTAGCCGCAATAGCAGTCTGTGCACTGGAATCATACATAACTGTATCCATAAAATTGATTCCCTGTTCCATACCATATTCTATTATCTTACGAACCTGCTCTGGAGACGCTTCACTTAAACCTCCAGCACCTATTCCTATTGTACTTACTTTTCCTCCACCGCGAGGTAATTCTCTATATTCCATTTTATTTTTCCTTCCTTTAAAGTTAATTCCATGTCAATACATAATTTTATCTATCTATATATCAATCAATTTATTATTATAATTTATTGTAATAATCGTCTGTTACTGGCTCCAACCATTCTGCTAGACCTGCTGACATATTTGCTTCAACTGCAAGATGACTAGTACCAGTAAAATACTTTGCAAATGCCTCTAGAGCTTTTTCTCCTATTGGGAAAATTACACTATTACTTAAATCATTTAAATTGCTCATTGTTCTATCTCCTTTATTTTTAAATTACAAATTATTTATATGAAACCTCATATATTGCTACACATTCTTCATGTTTAAGTTCACTACTGTCACACATGAAGAATCCACCCATTGTTTCTTTAGCATTTGTTGCCATTCATCAAACTCATCTGCTTTAATTCCAGGAACATACATGTTAAAACTCATACTAAGTCCTCCATTTCTTAAGTATAGTAACTTTATTTGTCTACAAAGTTACTATACTACTTGAAGTTAACTCCAAGTCAATACCTTTTATCTCTTTAAAAATTAAATATAATTGAAACTCTTCCTTTGATTGACCAGTAGAATATAATATTCATTTCCAATTTATTGTTTGAAACAAATGAGAAATATGGTATAATAAAAGCAGCACAACGAGTAGTGTAGATCACGTAAGTCCAGTTGATCTCAATGCTCGTTGTGTTTTTTTTGTTCTATAAATGCAATGTATACAATTAGGAGGAAATTATGCCAAAAACAAAGTTTCAAGATTTTATCTTTACAATTATAATGGTGATAGCAATGGTTTATTGCATGACCTTATACAACATGGTGTTGGAATACGGATTAAATTATTCTACTTTTTCAGATGCATTTCGTGGTATGTGGTATGAAGCCATTGCAGCTTTTCTGGCCCAAAAATTTGTAGCAGGTCCAATAGTTAAGAAATTAGTATCACGGTTGCTCAAGCCTGGCAGCGATAAACCTATTTTTATTATTCTTGCTATGGCTGGTTTTACCGTATCTCTAATGGCTCCTATGATGACTCTGTTTGTAACCATTTTGCACAATGGATTCTTGAGTACCGTGCCGCTTCTTTGGCTTCCAAAACTAGCTATTAACTTCCCTTTTGCTCTATGTTTGCAGATATTTTATATAGGACCATTAGTACGTTTAATATTCCGTACTATATTTAAAAACCAACTTTCACAGGCACCCTTAAAGACAGTTCAGCAAATGTAATCAGTAGTAAAAATAGAGAGCACTCTCATTAAAGAGATGCTCTCTGTTTTATAATTCCAACATGAAAAAAATGAATGATCTGCCACACTTTCATTTTCTTTCAGATATTTTCTAAGTTTTGTTTCAAGAATCGGTTAAATTGCTTGAAACTTAGTCCATTTCCCACTTATATAACGGCATACAAAAATGACTGCCTTGACAATCCAGTCAATAAACATAGCCACCCAGGTGCCGAACATTCCCATATTAAAATAAATTCCTATAAGATAAGCTAGTGCAATACGACAGAAAAACATGGACAAAATACCAACAATCATTGGAAATTTGGCATCTCCTGATGCACGGAATGTCACAGGCAAAGTATAACCAAGCGGCCAAATTGCTACCGTAAATGCTGCATGCCACCAAACTATTTGTCTAGCCAATGAGGTTGCGGTATCAGATAATCCATAGACATTTAATATACTTGGGAGTAGCGCAAGTACCAATGCACAGCTTAATACATTTGCCACATACACAATACCCATAATCTTTTTGGTGTAATGTTTAACCTGTTCATAATCTCCTGCACCAACACACCTTGATATAACTACAGTTAAACCAAGACCAATTGCAATACCCGGCAGCACTTGAAACATAACAATGGTGCCTGAAACCGCATTTGCAGCAATTGCTGCTGTACCAAAATTAGCAACAAGACTTAGTACAATGATTCTTCCAAAATAGAACAAACCATTTTCCAATCCATATGGAACACCAATGCCTAAGATTCTTTTAATCATTGACCAGTTAAATTTATGTTTTAAGCTTTTCTTTATATATATTGATTGCTTTTTATTTAAAGCCAATGTGATAATAATAACTGCAGCCGCAATACGTGATATCAGAGTTGGTATAGCAACACCTGCAGTTCCAAAGTGGAAGCCATAAATAAGTATTGCATTTCCTACTGCGTGAGCTATGTTCATAGCCAGCATCACCTTCATTGGTAGTTTTGAATTACCCATAGTACGAAAAATTGCCGCGGCCGCATTATATAGTGCAAGGAACGGAATGGATATTGCTGTAATCATCAGGTAGGTATTCGCATCCCTACGCACTTCATCTGTAATCTGCCCAAACAAACCATTTAGAATAAGCGGTTTCGCTAGATAGATAATCACCATGATTATGATGGAAAATGCACCAGCAAACCATACTAGTTGATCCGCTGCTTCTCTTGACTCTTTCATCTGCCTCTTGCCCATGTACTGTCCTGCAATGACTGCACCACCAGTAGATAATGCTGCGAACAAACTAATTAAGAGTGCCATGACAAAATCCACCAAGGATACACCAGACACGGCTGATTCCCCTACGTATGCTACCATAATTGAGTCTGCTAGTCCCACCAAAAATTCTAAAAACTGCTCTATGATAACTGGTAGAAATAATTTGAATAAATCTCCATTCGTAAATAATTTTTTTGCTCTTAAAGATCTTTGTTCCAATTTTAGTCCTCCTATTTATACGTTTTTACCCATTTCATTGGACTTACTCCAAGTCAGGGACTTTTTCAAAAAAAATTTTGGGCAGCATGTTTTTTCCTATGCTCTGCCAGATTTTCTAATTAAATAATCATCCTTATTTTTTATAAAAGTTAATGTAAATAATTTCTTCATAATTTTACCTCCAATTGTTTAGCTATTGTAAGACATGTACTTCTCTTTTGCTTAATAGATTCAGCGCCTAGTAATAGGCTATCATCTGGAGCTAACTCCAAGTCAAGTGTTTTTTGAAAACTATTAAATTTAACTGCACATTTATAATTAAAAATCTTTTCTTAAATTTTTTTTGCTTGGTGCTGTAATTAAAGAAAGCCTGCTTTTCATTCTTTAAGCAGACTTCTTTAAATTTATATTTTTTTCAACAACTATCAAGTGATTCTTAGGCTCAGGTGGAGTTTGCTAAAATACTAGACATTCCAATTGGTACACTTCGTTATAGCGGTTAATATTACCAACAATATATCTCTTGAATAGGTACTTTAATTATGATATTATAATCTCACAGCAAGAGAATAACTAATTTAAAGATAACATTCGTGCTAGATGGGGAGCCAGCGGTGCCCTGTAACCTGCAATCCGCTACAGCAGGGTTGAATTCCCTCTTTAGACTTTACTTTGTTGGGTCTGCCTGATCAAAGTGGTATTGAGAATTGGGTCCCATGCAGCAGAAATTCATGAACTCCGTCAGATCCGGAAGGAAGCAGCGGTAAGTGATCACTTCTGCGTGCCGTGGACTAACCTGGTTTGAGCTAACTGGATCTGTAACGCCGATAGATTAATTGTCGACAGTGGGTGCACGATATACATAGATTATATTTGTGAAATACTCGTTAAACTCTTATTTTGTAAATGAGAACAATCCAAAAACAACCTATCTATTTTTCAATTGTCTTATTTTTATAAAAAGTTGCCATTACATTTTTAATAAACTCTCTCTCTTCATCTGATATTTTATATACTAATGGCTTTCTATTATCGGGAATAGAATTATAATTTTTCCACGATTTTCTCATTCCATCCCTTATATCGGGGTCTCCCTGAATATAACCATTGTTTATATCATACAATAATTCTCCAACTGCTTGTGCTTCTTTACTGGCAGGATTTGCTCCTTGCTCAACTAATCTTTTAAGTTCCCTACGAAAAAGATTATATCTCTCATTAAAACTCTTCTGATTTTTTTCAGTCCACCATCGCTCTGCTAATTTTTGTAATGCTTCTTCACTATAAGATTTTTTTGCCAAATCCTTCATATGTTCTCGCTGTTTAGTTGTTAAATATTTATTCATCCAAATTGGTTTAAGTTATTGACATATATAGATTGTCGATATATTCTAATATTAATAAGATATATATAGATTATCTATATATGTTAATAGCACTAATAACTACATGAATTTTTAATATATGAAAGAGGTGATTAAAAATGCCCGCTGACAACAGTTTATATTCTGGAGATATGACTATACTTATCTTAAAGTTACTTCAAAATAAGGATATGTACGGCTACGAAATGATTGAAACTTTACAAATTAATTCAAACAATATGTTTCAATTTAAGGCAGGCACATTGTACCCTTTGCTACACACTTTAGTAAGACAAAACTATTTAAATTGTTGTGAAAAGGAAGCTAATGGAAAAATCCGTAAATATTATTCCTTAACATTACAGGGGAAAAAATTATTACAGGATAAAACTTCCACATGGAAAAAATACGTTAAAACCATGGCATCTGTGCTGGAAATAGAGGTATATTAATATGAAAGCAGATGAATATTTACGTCTTTTAAGCAAAAATATTTCTAATAGAAAAATAAGAAAGGAGATTTGTATGGAAATAAACGATCATATTACTGACCAAAAAGAAGCTTATATAAAAATGGGATATTCTAATGAAGATGCAGAAAAAGCTGCTGTTAAAGACATGGGAGATCCTACGGCTACAGGTAAAATGTTAGATTCTGTACACCCTCCAACAATAGATTGGATTCAAGTTATTGCATTAACTTTAATAACTATATCCTTGTATTTATTAAAAAATATATTGGAATTAAATGGCTTAAATTTTACATCTATAGCACCAATTGATATATTAAGAATTCTGGGTATATTTTTCTCAGCATATGGTTTAATATGGTTGGGCATTGAAAAATATTCAGATTGTCCATTTTTTTATGGTAGAAGTCAAAGAGGAGGTTCAAACGCCAATGGGGTATTTATCTGTTCATTAGGATTTGTAATGATATCTCATTCTTTTTTACAAACAATAATATTGATATGCATTTTTGCTCCAATAATAGCTATTGAACGAGCTATTATTGAATCTAAAAGAATAAAAAAAGAACAAAAGTTTCTTTGGCAACAAGGCATAGCTTCCGAAGATTTTAATTATAAAGGTATAGGTATATTTAATAATACTTTACAGAAGGTCTACTCTCAAAATGAATCAATAAAAAAAGGGGACCCCCTCATCATAACAAGTATAGATGGATTTAGTCTAATTGTTAAAAAAGCAAAAATTTCGTAATTAAGTATTTCATAGAAGGCTTTTGTTATTATCAGAAAATCAAACTTACCCACATTTTAGTTTTAAATTACTTCTATATAGGAAATATTATTTTTATTTAATGAGGGGCTGTCGCACTAAGAATAAATCTCACAACATATTGAGTTTGTCATTGATTTGCAAATCAATATATTGTAAGTAAATTTTTTAATACGACAGCCCTTTTAATAAAATATATAATTTTGTTTATCTCATTAAGTTAATATTGTGCTATTTCACCATTAACCCTTCCCAGTAATCTACACGCCATTTTTCACTTTCGTATATTAATGTAGCTTTATAGGTATTCTTAGAATCCTTGTATGAATTCGCATCTAATATAATTAACTCCATCCTATTACTAGAATTTAATTTACTTTTAATTTCAGCATTTAATATATTAGGATTATAATAACCTAGTTGCCCAACTATTTTACAATATGAGCCATTTATTTCCCTTAATTGGAGCATATTCATAATCCTATTGGCACCAGACTCAGTATAATATTGATTTAGGTAAGAAAAAAGCTTTTCTTTACTATTAAACTTATCTTCTAATTTTTGATAATATTTTCCATCGTCAGTGCGAATTGTAGGCATGGAGTTAGCTTCCACTACTGGATAACCTAGTTTATTAGCATTATTTATAAGAGTTAGTGCTTCAGTATCATTTAAATATTTAATATCTTGTACAATGCTGCTTGCTACTGCATCTGAAACCACTGACGTACCACCTAAAACTATTACATTGTTATATTTATCATGTCGATCATTTACTGAAGACATGACTGCAGAATCAATAGAAGCTCCTACTAAAATTAGTGGAGACTTACTTGATGCTGCTAATACACTTCCAGATAGTGCATCTGGATAGTTTTCACCGGATGCAACATAAACTTTATCATAACTGAATTCGCTGGCGAACTGATTTAACACAGCTGCATTTGTAGTATATCTACTATCCCCTGCAAGTCTCATGTTGCCTTTTAGCTGTGAAGCTATCTTATCACTTACAACCCCAGTTCCTCCAACTATATAGCTCTTAGTATAAGAACTGCTGCTCAAAAAACCTTTTACTGATGATGATAAATCTGCTTTATCTGTTAAAAGTATTGGCATTGCCTTTTGTGCTGCAATTGGCGCTATAGATAAAGCATCTGCAAAACCTTCACCACTAGTTACTACTACCCCATTTACATTTTTTAAATTTTTAGCTACTTCTACAGATGTTTCAAATCTATCTTGCCCATATATTCTAGTAGTTCCAATACCCATACTTTCTATTTGAGATTTTACATTATTAGATACAACACCAGTTCCACCAATAATAAATACTTTTTTTACTTTAAGTTTGGATAATTGGTTTCTGCTTTCTTGATTTAAGGTGTTCTTGCCAGTTAAAAGTATAGGTGCTTTATATTGCTCGGCTAAAGGAGCCGCACATAGAGCATCTGCAAAACCTTCACCACTTGCTATTATTGCATACTCTGATGAGGTCCAGCCTGAGTCTACAATTTTAGAATTAGTTTGGTACCTATCATTTCCCCATAACCTATCTTGCAGTGTTGCTGCCCTTACAACATTTGATGTAAAAAACATCACAGATGATGCAGCTACAGCAGAAATAATACTTAACAACCTTTTTCTCATATTTGTCTCCTTTATCTATTTATATAATAATTCTATCTATTCCAATATATGTTTAAATCTTAAATTTGATAGACATTTTTATTATAAATAAATTTATCTTTAAAAACACCCTTAATATGTTGGCTAGATATCCCTTAATATAATATATTATTTTCACCAATATATTATATTAATCCAATTATCACTATAAAAAGATCATAAGTATTATGAGCTATAAATTTATACCTTTTTAAGACAAGAAATTATTGTATATCCACAAATATTATGATTTAATAAGCTTAAGTAACAACTTAACTTTCCCAGTTTTAAAAAAGTTCTGTCGCATCTTGCTTATATTAAGTCAAAATTCTGTATGTGCGAAAGTTGAGTAATAAATATATAAATAGTAAGAAGGAGTGAGAGGTAGAAATGAGTAAAACATTAGAGAATGAATTGAATGCTGAGGACAAAATAAGGAAACTTTGTGGTTTTGAAAATATTGCTGATACCCTTCTTGAAAACTATGAAATTGAAACACTAGGTGACTTAGTGGAGCTAGATTTGGAAGAATTATATGAAGAGGATATTAAGCCTCTGGTAAAAGCATTTTCAAAATTTGATGATGGTGTACTTTCTAAAGAAGATAAAGAATATCTTAAAGATGTAGATGACAATGACGAGATGCTTGCTTATATAAAGGAAACCTTTGAATATATACAAGATCAAATTTATAGTGAAGATGAAGAGACGGAAGCTGACAGCGAAGAAGAATATGAGGATGAGGCTGATGGCAGTGAAGAAGAGGAAGAGGAAAGTGAAACACTAACTTTCAAAGAAGAACTTGCTGATAGTTATGACATAGGAAGTGCAACAAAACTTTTAGGGACAAACTATATACTTCATGTTTTCATAGAGGACCAAGAGTCAGAAAAGTGGACAAAAAAAGCAAGGATTATATCCTAGAACGTGTGGACGAAGCCATAAAGTTTATAAATAGAGAAGCAAATAAATATGGTATTCAGGGATTAACCTTCGAAAATGGTCTTGTAAGCGACGGCAAAACAGTAATCTATGATGAAGTTGTGCCAGCTGCGGATTGTTATGATAATGAGGAATTTCCAAGGGACCTTTTAGAGCAAGCTCTAGAAATGCCTGTTGAAGACTATATAAAAGACATAAAAGAATCCTATTCTATGGATAACGTAGTATTTATGCTTCATGTAAATAAATCAGGATGTTCTTATTGTCAGGCTGATTCCGTTGGTTTAGAGAATTTAGAGTATTGTACACTTTACAGAATTACTGAAGTAGATTGGGACGAAGATGGTGAGTTAGACCTAGAATATGCTTCTACCTATGCACATGAACTTTTACATGCTTATGGAGCTTGGGATCTTTATAATATAGATGAAACATCAAATTTAGATGAAGAACAAATTGAATTGATAAATACTTGTTTTGCCAGTGAAATTATGATGAGTCAAGAGCAAGATATTACTCCTCACTTTATAGGTGACATTACGGCTTATCAAATTGGATGGATTGATGAAGTGGATAAAAAATATGAGAAACTTTTAAATTAGATATCTAAAAGAAAAAGCACAGAGTTTTGAAGCTCTGTGCCTTTTTTACAATATTATCCTAATACTTTTTTTACCATAGGATTAATTTTTGATCTATCAAATTTGCCAGTAACCTTTGGCATAATTTCTTTCATTATTTTTCCCATATCTGCTGCTGTATAGTTTCCATTAGTTATAATTTCTTTTAACATTGCTTCTACTTCAGCTTCATCTAATTGTTTTGGAAGATATGGAGTTAAGATTTCAAGAGCAAAATTTCCTTCTGCTATTTTTTCTTCGTTATTTGATTGTTTAGCATATTCTAATGTTTCTTTTGTTTGTTTTATATTCTTTTCTATTATTTTTATAATCCCTTCATCAGAAATAGTTTCCCTTTCATTAACTTCAAATCCTTTAATATCAGCATTTATTAATCTTAAAACACTTACCTTTGCCTTTTCCTTTGCCTTCATTGCTGCTATTTCATCTTTTTTTATTAATTCCTTTAACATAATCTTTAGTTAGTAAACTTTGCTTACTAACCTGTCACCTCTTTTCTCTAGAATAATTTACATATTTTATATTATACTATTATTTCAAATAAAATCAAAGTTCTCATGACAATTGTGAAGTATACTCATAACTATATTACACTTTATTCTATTTTATATCTCCTAAATGCCAAGTAAGTAAGAGGTAACAAAATAACTATAATAAGGCTGTACAATATGGGAAGAATCTGATAAGGTGTAAAAACTTTTCCATGAATATCATATAACGTAAATGTTATTATAAGTCGCCACCCCATTAGCAATTGATGTGGCATTACACTTAAAATCTTTTGAAGAATACCTTGAACTCCAATTGATTTATCTAAGATTGCTGGAACCATCATAATTAAAAAAATCAAAACAATTGTAAAAAAGGAGCTTTTCACTTTTGAGGAAAGAAACATTGAAAGTGTACCAATAAATAAGCAAGCTATGTATCCCAATAATACAACCATTCCAAAGGCCTGACTGTTTGTTATATGATAAAAGCTTTTCCATCCCCCCATATAGCCTTGAAGAGTGGAATTTCCTCCTTCAATTCCAAACATGAGAAAAATAGGTAGATTGGCTATGAACATAAACACAAAATACACTAAAGTAATGGATAATAAGCCTGCAATTAGTTTATAAATAATTGCTTTTTTCTTTCCATGTTCTGTAGAAAGAACAATTGCTGCTGCTCCAGTTTGATATTCGACTGAAAATATAGGTGCCATGAGTATACAAATAACAAATGCCAGAGCATAAACAACTGCAGGACTATATTCGAGTGCCGTTAACCAACCATCAGCATAAGAATACTCAAAGGGTGTATGCAACGTTTCTGCAGAATGAATCAAGTATGTTTTTTTACTTGCTGAAAGTTGGTCGGCTTCCTGGCTTTTTAGCCATGTTTTTAACTGACTGATTCTGTTGGAATAAAAATTGTTAGCACTATTTGCATCTAACTTGTCCATTAAATCGTAATTATAATCATGGAACTCTGAATAAGAGCAGCAAATCAAAGCTTTAATATCATTAAATTCCTGTTTCTCTGAATACTGCATGTTTGAAAGCTTTGCATCAGAATCCGAAAGTTTAGTATTAGAGTCAGCATTTTTTATACTAGCATACTTACTTTCTGAATTAATGGCATGATTCTTTTCTAGTATCTTTTTAATTCTTTCCTCTGTTAATGGTCCATTCCATGTCATTTTCTCATTTTTAAGAAGCTTTATAGCTTTAATTCCTTTTATATCTGTACCATCAGCGTTAACGTATGTTATATATGGTGTATCTCTTATATTAAAAAACAACATAGTTGCAAGATAAAAAGTTAGCACCAAAAAGCTGATTAGAACACTTTTTTTACAAAAAATTTTTTTAAATTCATATTTCAAAATCTGCAATTTCATTCACCTCTCCAAAATAGTACATAAATAAATCCTCCAATGTAGGTACCGCCTGTTTGGCAGACATTACTGGTTTTTCTTTAGAAATAATCCTAAGTTCCACCTTTTCTCCGCTGTTTCTCTCATTACTAATCACATATTCTTTGCGTAATTGTTCTGCTTCTTTTAATGTGATTTCGCAAGTCCATACATCATTTTCTATTTCTAATAATAAGCTTCCTATATCGCCTTGTGCAATAATACTTCCTTCTTTCATAATTAGAATTTCTTTTGCAATGGATTCTAAATCTGATACTATATGTGTGGATAGAAGCACAATCCTTTCTTCAGCAATATGGCTGATAAGGGTTCTAAAACGTATCCTTTCTTTTGGATCAAGTCCAGCAGTAGGCTCGTCCAAGATTAAAACTTCAGGTTCATTGATTACAGCTTGAGCAATTCCAAGCCTGCGTTTCATCCCTCCTGAAAAAGTTTTAATTTTCTTTTTCCGAACTTTTGTTAATGACACCACTTCCAATAATTCTTTTATACGTTTTTTTGCTACTAATGGTTTTAACCCCTTTAATGCTGCAATATATAACAGATAATCCTCTGCTGAAAATTGCGGATAATAACCAAATTCCTGTGGAAGATAACCAATAACCCTTCGATAGTTTTCATCAAGCTTTTGGATGTTTTCACCATCATAGAGCACTTCTCCATTTGTGGGAGCAAGAAGTGTACAAAGCATTCTCATAAGCGTTGTTTTTCCTGCACCATTGGCGCCTAGTAAACCATATACTCCCTTTTCCAATGTGAAACTCACATGATCTACTGCCATATTATCTTTAAATTTTTTACATAAATCATTAACTTGTAATTGCATTTAATAACCTCCAAATCACATTTGTACTTCGCAATAATATCTGCTACATTCTACAATTCTCTTTCCTGCAAAAACCATATAGCAAAAAGATAGAACTAAAAGTAAACACCATATTCTCATCTGTAACATTTCATAAATATGATGATTATTTACTAGTACATACCATAAAATAGCTTCACCAACACAGATTCCTATAGCTAGAATCTCTGAACAAACTTTCTTTTTCCTACATAGTAAAGAAAAACAAATACAACTATTAAAATTAAAAGGAACAAAAAAATAAATAACAGCTTCATACATAGAAAAATTGGTCATTTTTATTGTTACTGCAACTAAAATTGTTGCCAATATAAGATCCATCATTCCTACAAGAACTAATCTTGCCAAATATACTTTTCGCAAATCAAAATAGGTTGTATTTTCTACTTCATATGCATTTGTTGATATATTTTTCCATAACTCTGGTATCGTAAAAATAATTAATAAAGGAGCAAATACAGCACAATATCTCATTGCATTTTCTCTCACATGATATTGATCCATCAATGCCAAACTACATACAGCCACAAAAAACACAAGAATTTGCGTCAGCCAATAGTTTCTACTCATATATTGCATTTGTTCAAACAAAAATTCTAAGCTGCTTACTGGCTTTGAAATTATTTGTCTACGGTACTCCTTCTTTGAACTTTCTATTGTTTGTCTCATTTTTGCTTTATCATAAGCAGGTATTTTTTCACTCCAGTTTTTATTCATAAAAATCCTCCTTGTCCATGTTATTTTTAAGAATTTTTTTACTTTCAGAAAGCCTGTACTTAACCAGTGAAAGCTTTATTCCAAGTATCTTGGCAATTTCACGTAACTTTAAATTCTGAAAGTAGTACAGAAGAACAACCTCTTTAAAGTCTTCTTTAAGCCTTGAAAGTTCTTGCATAATTCCTTCCTTTAACGTAATTTCATCTTGTTCCACTTTGCTATTTGTTAGCTTATCTTCCAGTAAATCAATGGATTCTTCTTTATGTTTCTTATATTCATTTTTGCACAAATTTCCGGCAATTACATAAAGATAGTTTTTTACCTTTCCTTCATGAATATAGTTGTTAAAATTCCCAAAAAACCGCGTGAAGGTATCCTGGGTAATATCCTCAGCACGCCATTTATCATACAATTTGTAATAGCAATATTTATAAATTTCACCATAATACAATTCTACGAAATCATCTACTGCAGATTCATCGCCCTGTTTCATCCTTCGTATTAGAAAAAAATCCTTGTCCACTTCTGCACCTCCTTTCACTAGATTGAAAAATACTTTTCATTTAGTATAACAATTCATCTAACCCAAAAGTTAGGAAAGTTTTTTATTTAAGATATTTGAAAAGAAAAAACATAGCCAATTCCTAAAACATCAATTAAAACCAAAAAATAAAAGGGGCTGTCCCACTAAGGAATTTACATACAATATATTGATTTGCAAATTTAAAATCAGCATACTATATTGTAGTATTTATTCTTAATGCGACAGACCCTTTCTATTGTGTAAATGCTATTTATCATATTGTTCATACAATACACCTATTCAATAGGTATTATGATATGAATAAATCCTTCAAATAAACTTTTAATTCTTCAAAAACTGTTGATACAGCTATACTATCACCATAGAATGTACTTGGCTCTCCATAAAATCCATTTTCATCAAGATTAAATATTTGAATATCATTGTTTTTGGGGGAAATTATCCAATACTCCTTTACTCCATTAGTTTGATATAAATGAAACTTTTTACTAATATCAATCCATGCAGTTGATGGTGATAAAATTTCAATAATAAGTGCAGGTACACCTATATAATTATTTTCATTTAATCCAGATTTATCACATATAACTGATAAGTCTGGTATAACTTTATTCTTATCTGTTGTTTTTATTGGCAAAATTATATCAAAAGGAGCTGCGAAAGGTTCACATGTCTTCCCACTAAAATACAGATTAAATATTGTTGTTAATTTTCTAGAAATCCTTTGATGTGCAGTACTAGGACTAGCCTGAAGATAAACATCTCCATCTATAAAATCCATAAGTTGTTCACTGTTTTTATCCAATTCTAAAAACTCACCATATGTAATTTTATTAGGATTTATTAACACAACTCTCCCCCCTAATCATTTATCTGATATTATATTATACCATTAAACCTTATTACATAACTATAATTACAATATAAAAATAGAGACTTACTTTAAAACTTTCCTCATTATTACTAAAGCCTTTGTAGTTCCTGCACTAAAGTTATAGCTATTGCTGTTTTTTTAGTGCAATGTTTTGTATTACAATTTTTATCCATACATTCAAATTAAATTTGTTTAATATTTTAGCCTACTATATTCATCACGTTTGTGTAAAATTCTATGATTTTACTAAATACAGAACATCTTGTTATCTCCATTGCAATGTAAAATCCACCAGTTATAATCTATCTTTTTACACTAACTATCTACAGCAAATACCACTATTAAACACTCTTTTATTTATTCTCCAAACTTATATCCAATTCCCCATACAGTTTGTATAAATAAAGGTTTTTTATTATTATCCTCAACCTTATCTCTTAAATTTCTTATATGAACCATTACAGTATTGTCAATTTCGAAGTCCTCTTCTTGCCATACTCTTTGATATATTTTTTCTGTAGAAAATACTATTCCTTTATTTCTCCACAATAAATTAAGTATTTTAAATTCAGTTGGAGTTAATCTTATTTCTTCATTATTTTTCGTAAGTTTATGAGTATCTAAGTCTAATTTAAGATTTTGGTACTTGAGAATTTGTCCATTTATTTGATCTGGATTTAACTCCTTAAATCTTCTAAGCTGAGCTCTAACTCTTGCAAGTAGTTCAACTGGATTAAAAGGTTTTGCAATGTAATCATCAGCACCAGAAGTTAATCCCATAACTATATCCATTTCTTGATCCTTGGCTGAAAGCATGATTATTGGTATATTTTTATTTGCTCTTATTTTTAAACACAAACTTATACCATCAATATCTGGTAACATAATATCTAAAAGTGCTAAATCTGTATTTTCTTTTTCTAAAAGTTCCAAAGCTTCTTTTCCATTTTCTGCTTTAATGGTCGTATACCCATTACTCTCTAAATATATACCAACAATATCTCTAATATCTTTTTCATCATCTACAACTAAAATCTTTTCATTACTCATAAATTTACCCCCTTAGTCTAAGTATAAAATAAATTTCGTCATTAATAAGCTCTGCCCATATCTTACTATCGTGTAGTTCAACTATATTTTTAACAATGGAAAGCCCAATGCCACTTCCTTCAATGCTACTATTTCTTGCCTTATCCCCTCTGTAAAACCTATCAAATAATTGTTTAACATCCTCTTCCTTTAAGTTGCTGCATTTATTTTTAAATATTATTTTAGCTCCTATTTCATCATTTTCTAAAATAATACTTATTACCTGGTTCCTTGGAGAATATTTAATAGCGTTATTCATTAAATTATTAAAAACCCTACATATTTTATCTAAATCAACATTAAGATTAATACTTTCTTTTGGACACATCATGTCAATTACAATATCTTTCTCCTTTGCTAATGGAGAATAATCCAGTGCAACCTGTTTAATCAGTTTATTAATATTTGCATCTCTTTTAAATAAGGCAATATCTTTATCTCCTAATTTAACTAAATCAAAAAGTCTTAGTACCATCTTTTGAAGAGAAATAGCTTTATTATATGTTATCTCAATGTAATTATCTCTGTCTTTCTCACTTTTAAATTTATTTGTCCTTATAATGTCTAAATAGCCAAGAATAATAGTTAAAGGTGTTTTTAAGTCGTGAGAAATATTTGTAATAAGCTCTCTTTTTTGCTTTTCTATCTTTCTTTCTCCCTCTATTTTATTTAAAAGAGTTTTCTCCATATTATTAATTTCCTTTGCTACTTGAGCTAACTCGTCTTCCCCTTTAATTTCTACTTCATAATTTAAATCACCCTTTGATATCTTATCTAAAGCAGATGATATATGTTTTATATATATTATTTTATTTCTAACCCCTATAAACATAAGTAAGATAAATAAGACAAAGGCTGCACTTATGGAAATTGCATATATCCATTCCTTTGTATAAGTAACCTTTGCATTTAATGTTTTACTTTGTATAATATAAAACACTGAATCTTTAATTATTAATGGATATATGACATCATATTTATCATCTCTATTTTCCTTCTTCATGTTTTCCTTAAATTTTTTAATATCAATTTGCTGAAAATAACTCAAGTTTCCATCATTCCTATAAACTACTTTTCCACTAGCATCTGTTATATAGGTATTACCTTTGAAATTTGGTAATCTTCTTGTAATATATTCTTCTTCACTTCCCTTATTTTCATATACTTCTCTTATAAAAACCAATATATCACTATCAGAATCATTTCTATCTATATCATAGTTCACATGAATTTGATTTACTATTTTAATTGGTTTTATAACTTCTGATATAAGGAATCCAATTAAACAGCTAATAATAAGGCAGGTACTTGTCCACCCAATCAATTTTATATAAATACTTTCATTTATTTTTTTCCTTAATTTATTTAAACTTTGTTTTACACTAACATTTTTTAAATACTTCAATAAAACCTTTCCCCCTTTTCCCCTTTACATTTTTACAATATCCATATAGTTCAACTTTAACATTTTTATCACCTATTATTTGTGTTACTTTTAATGGCTGCTGTCTTAACTCCAACAATAAGTGTTAAGCAAAATAACATACAAACAATTCCAATTAATATCTTTTCTAATTTCTTCATCTTTTTAAATCGCCTTACAATTTCTTATTTAAGTTTATTTTAGACTTATTAAATGAAGAAATAACTTAGAAACTTCTTAAGATTTCTTAAGAAGTTAATTTAGTAATAACTGTCTACTCCACAAATTACTATTGTATTATAATTTTTATGTATAAAAATAAACTCACAACAACACTTATATAAATATTGTCGTGCGTTTCATTAGCCATCACTGCCTCATCTAAATGAATAATAACAGATATGCCTTTAAAATATCCTAATTGGAAACTAGATAAAATATTTCTATAATATAAGAATAAAGTGAATTATTAATATTAAGCAAAATCACCAAAAGGGTTTTTATTACACAAAGTTTATTATTTGACACTAAGCCAGATTTAGCATATAATCACATGCCATAATTTAATTCTTGAACAAGTTTATCCAAAAATAATGATATTGTATTTCCGTCAGATTGCGTTCCATAAAGATTAACACTAAGTGTTGCCTGATCATCAAATGTGGAAATAGCTAACTGAAAATAGGGACTATATTTGATTGAACCAGTCATATAAGCTTTAGTAATTTCAACTTTTCCAAAAGTAAGCCGTGTTTTATCAAGTATCCCGATATTTGTGAATGCAATCAGCGGATTAGTGAATCTCTTTTTTATAATGTCTCTTGCCAATTTATATGGGAATACATCAAAAAACTTTTCCAATATGTTGATGCTCTTAACGCAGGCAATATTTGATTTTTCCTTATCCATAGTCTTTTTTACTTTAATAAGGGTTTGCTCAAATTCTGTACCAATTTCTGAACCTATATTGCAGGTAAGATTAGTACATAAATTGCAAATACCGTCTGCTCTGCCATTCGGAAGGTATTTTCTCATATCTACCGTACAAGTTGTGGTGACAACACGATCAAATATTTGAAAAAGGACTCGCATGTAAGCTGTAAGAATAACATCATTCACCGTAGCACCATGTTTTTTAGCATAAGCTTTAATTTGGCAAAAACGCTCTTTTGAAATCGTCCGAATCTCGATAAAGGGATTGCTAGAACTTCCCTCAAGTTCGAACTTAGCTGGATCAAGCAAAAACATATCATTTTTGCTAAACATTATTTTTAACTTGTCACGCATTGAAAATGCATTCCATACTTGACTTATTTTTCTATTATGCATTAGTACTGGAGGGTAGCATGGACTATCTTCCATATTTGAATAAATGTCACTTAGCATATACAGGTACTCCTTAAATCCAGCAGCATCGCATAACATATGATTCATTAAAACACAGAGTGTATCATTTTTGTCATCTCGAATAACTTCAATCTTCAGTTGTGGACCATTTAAAGCATCAATTTCTTTACAGATAAATTCATTAACATTTTTATCTGTATTTGATATTTCTAAAATCTTCACCATATCATCTGTTGTATATCCATTATCCTCCCAGTAAGATTGATTTTTGGTTTCATTGAAACTGCTCCTAATCAGCGGAAAAGCATCCGCTGAAAGGTTGACAGCCTGTTTAAAACGGTCTAAATCAAGTTTTTCTGAAAGTGTTGCTACAAAATGTAAAGTATGGTCATTGATATTTTTAACTTTAAAAAGATGTTGAAGTGTATCCCATGCTTCAACTTTATAATTAAGAAATTGACTATTTATCATTTTACTGCACCATTCCTTCCATAGAATACTGATAATGAGTACACAATAATTTACAATCCCTTTTTAACTAATTTTAGTATATCATGAAATTTAAGGACATTAAATTACCTAATCATATAACTTCCTTGCTAATTTATATTATAGTTAACTCTTATTTGCTTTAGTTTTAAAACATCCTTCTTAGCCTTGAATTTAAATAAGCATATATTTAAAAAATTATTTAACCTTACTTTTTATTACACTAACATATGTTCCAATAAGAGCAAAGTTTTGTACTGTTTCATCTATATTAAAATTTAAGGTATGCCTTTTTTTACGCAAGCCTTCACCTAGCTTAAAAAGAAGTGCAGCGCCTTCCTTCAACCCTAGGTTATCACAGGTTATAGCTATTCTATCCATTTCCTTTAAAGTTCCTTCGCCTACCACACTTATGCCGCTTAATAAAATCCCATCCAAAAGACTTTCTATGTCTTCCAAAATAATATTTATGCTTTCATGGTTTTTCAAAGAAATCACTTCCTTTACTCTATAGTAAGATTAAAGATTTTGCCATTTTCATAATAAGCAGTTATGGGTACAACTGTAAGACTTTCTTTTCCTATGTACACTTTAGCCAAAAGCATGAAAGGATAACTTTTTAATCTGCTAATGTTCTCTAACCTCTCTGTAAGCTTCTTATTTGTTTGTGAGTACTTAATTTCAATGCTTATGCTCTCACCTTTAGTATCATATATCTTCATTTTAAAAAGCTGATGTATATGGTCAAAGCTGCTTTCTCCAAATTCAGAAACCTTTAAAAGAAACAGATTATCATTTTCTTCTCTTTCATTAAAATACAACCTTGAATTTTCTGAAACTATTGAAAATAAAGCTTTCCATTCACTAAAGGTTTTATCCTTAAGATATATTTTAGAAATATCTGTACTGCCTAAAATTTCTCCTTTACTGCTTTCGCTGGAGGATAATCTAAATTCTCCATTTACTTTTCCATTAATTAATCTTAGCCTAGATCTACAAAAGCTACTTTGGTCATCAACAAGTCCCCAAGGACAGCTCTCTCTGTAAGTATTTTTATGCTCATACCCTTTAGGTCTTGAAGCAGTATAGGTAAACCACCTAGTAAAGCCTTGTACTATAAAATAAAAAGTGGTTCCTTCATATCCAGATTCCGTTACCCACTTACTAGCTCCCACTGCCATAAGCTCTATAGGTGGAATATCATAATAGGAACTTTTATGCTCTCCAATTAAGTTACCTAAAGTCTTTTCATCACTGCAGTTTTCCATGGCAATAGTTGAAATATAAATACTTTGAAGCAGCAACCTAAAGCTTTCAACAGAAAAAGCAGCATTTTTGCTAATATATAATTTCAATTTTGATTGAAGAGCTCTTATTTTCTTTTCCAAACTAGGAATATCACTATTGTGGCAAATCAAAACAGTTTGTTCTAAATTATCCACAAAGCTTTCAGGAATTCTAGCTAAGCCAGTAAAACATATTTCAGCTATGGTTTTTCTTACTTCCTTTATACAATTTGCTAGATTAGCTTTGCTTAAGGCCTTATCCTTATTTATTAAAGAAATAACTTCATCTTTATCTATTGCACCTTTATATATCCCGTAATGCAGCACTGCTTCTACTTTGTGCCTGCATATTTCTTTACTTTTGCAGCTGCATACAGAGTTATTTACTATAAGACTATCTTTTATAGATATATTAGTTTTATCGCTATCAGTTTTAGTAGGAATAAATTTTACTGAAGTTTCTTCCCCTTCAAATTCTACTTGAAGCAGAGAAGCTTCCTTAATGTTAACCTTTAATCCAAATTCCATTCTTTTAGCTATATTTCCAAATTCTCTATCACCTAAAGCTTTTTTTATACTCTTTAAATCTATATTTAATAGTTCTGAAAAATCCTGAAGTTTCTCAGGTTCTTTAAAGTTAACCTTCTCTTCTCCTGAAACTGGCTCAAAGATTTCATCACTATGCTGCTTTATATATAAATAACTCATTACTGCATGCTTACAAATGTTCCTTGAAGGACAGCTGCACTTAAAGTCTTTTATATCTTCATTTACACTGCACACATTGCCACCTGGTAATTCACATTTTATATAAGCTTCTTCAACAGTTATTTTTACACCTTCACCACTGCTCAATTCCTTTGAAGCTCTATTAAATATGCCCTTATTGGTAACTCCAATTAGATATTCCTCATTAATTGAAAGAATATAAGGTCTTAATTTATTTAAGAAATTATATTTGCTATCCATTTAGCTAACCCCCCTGGTGTCATTGCTGCAACCTCTGCTCCAAGTGCTGCCATCTTAAGTGCAGCTTTTTTATCATAAGCACTACTAGCTTTATTATCTAAAGCTGTAAGAATTATAAGCTTTGCCCCTGTTTCAATTATGGCCTTAGCTCTAGCATACATTATATTATAATTAAAACCATCGTAAAGATCTGTTACCATTACAACCATTGTTCTATGGGGGCTTTCAATTAAGCTTTCACAATATCTTAAAGCTTTACCTATATTAGTTCCTCCACCCAGCTGAACACTCATAAGAGTTTGAACTGCATCCTCTACATAAGAAGTAAGGTCCACTACTTCTGTATCAAATATAATAAGGCTTGTTTTTAACATAGGCAGCTTTGAAAATATTCCTGCCATAACAGCACTGTGTATAACTGACGGAAGCATACTGCCGCTTTCATCTACAGCAACTATTACATTCCAAGGATTATATTTTTTTACTCTGCCATAAAAATAAACCTTATCTACAATTATCCTCTCTTGCTCCTTATCATAATTTTTTAAATTAGCCCTTAAAGTCTTTTTAAAATCAATATTCCTAGCAGACTTTACAGCTCCAGCCTTATTCCTGTCCACTTTTCCCATTATAGTTAGCTTTACTTCATTTTCTAAAGTTTTAGTGATTTCCTCTACTACTTTTTTAATTATTTTGCGAGCAGTTTCAAGCACTTCACCCTTCATTAAATGCTTCATCTGTAGTATACTTTTTAAAAGTTCAGTATTAGGCTCCATAGCCTCCAGTACCTTTTTATCTGTCAAAAGCTCTTTCATATTATACTTTTCTAGAGCATGTTTTTCTAAAATTTCCACAGTGTCTTTAGGAAATAATGTTCTAACCTTTGTTATCCAGGAAGGAACTGTTAGTTTAGAACCTTCTCTTCCTCCTCTTGGACTTTTTTTTCTTATTCCTCTTTCTTCCCCATAATCTCTCTCATATAAAAACTCAAGCAAATCACTAAGTTCTGAGTATTTTCCACTATCTTCTGAAAAGCTTATATTTTCTTCTGCAAACTTACCCATAACTAGTCTCCATCTATTTAAACCTATTAAATCTTCTTTCATAACTTATACCTTCCTCTTGTAGACCTGCCATTTTTCTAAAAGCTCCACTGCATAATCATCTAAAGCTGTTGCAAGCTTAATATCCTCTTCCTTTATGGCATCTTCATATAAAATATCCTGTTCTTCTTTTCTATAAACCGTGGCCACCTCTTTAGCAATGCTGTCAACTTCCTCTGGATTAAAAAATGTAAAGCTTAATCTTAAATCAGGAAGAAGTGACATAAACTGTTCTTCTTCTATATTCCTCATAAATTTATCTATCGCCTCAAGCAAATCACTTTGCACAAGGAGCAAATCCTTAGCAGTAGAAAATAACCCTTTTAAAAAGCTGCCAGATTTCATAAGTTTTTCGCCAGTTCCATAAAGGTACTGCTGAGTTTTACTGGCTACTATTTTTGAATCAATAGAACTAAGTCCATATAGTATGCCTAAAACTGCACCTTCTACTGCACTATTACAATCTTTCTTACAGATAAGATTTTGTAATGCATCAATTAATACTTCATCTTCAAATTGTATATAGGCTTTATTTGAAATATGATAAATATCTTTTAGTTTAGAAATAATAATATTTTCATTATCATAGTCTACAGAACATAAGCTAGGTATTTGAGAAAGCGCTTTATTATAAGCAGTATTAAAAAATTCTTCTATTTTTTCATCCATCTCAAAATTCAACAATTCTTCTGCATTACATAAAAAGTTCAGGTTATAACAGGAATCTACCACAGAAACAAAGTCTTCATCCCCATTTAATATTTCTGAAAACACAGGAAGTAAGTTTTCAAAACTGTTTTGAACTCCCATAAGAGCAGCCTCTAAAAGAAGCAAGGATGCCTTACCTGCTGAGTTTTCGAACTTTGAAAAATTCTTCATAAGTAAAGAATTGGCAGCCTCTTTTAAAGTTCCTCCTTGAACAGATAGTTCTATAAGAGTGCTTTCTAGTTTAGTAGTCCATTTATACTTCCATACTTCTCTTACTAAATTAGTATTTTCTCTTTTAATAAAATCTGGACCTTTATCCATGTGGCAAAAATCAGTATTTAAAAACTTCATAACATGAAAAAACTTGCTCTGTTCTCTATGCTTTTTACTTTTGTAAATGCTCAGTGAAATTTCATTTTCTAAAGTTGTGGTTTTTATATTAAATTGTCTACATAATTCTTTAAAGTCCTGAACTATAGGTGGAACTTTTGCTAAAGCACAAAGCTTACCTATTTTGTTTCCAGTAAGCAGTTCTCTTAAATATCTTAAGGATACTTGAGCTTCTGCATCCATTTCTCCTTTTACAAAAGCAGAGGTTATACCATCCTTCAGCTCATAAACACCACACTGCTGCTTATCTCTTAAAGCTTTAAGACCCTTTGCCATACTAAAGGCTTCTATTTCATCTGCAGTAGAAAGGCTTTCATGATTTTTTCTTATAAGTTTTCCAGAGTTTACTATAAAGTTCAGTACTGCTGCCTCATAAGGTTTATCTCCACTTCCTTCAATGTTGTCCCAAACCTTCTGATAAAAAGCAGGGTGTGGCATTCCGCTGGCATACCCGTTTAATTGATCACTTTCCTCAAAGGAATAAGCCATCACATATACCCCTTCATCACCTTCAGATACTTTATGTAAAGTTATTTCCTCCTGCTTATATAAACCATCAATAAGTGCTGAAGTATGAAAACCACCGCTTACTACCAGCACTTTGTTGTATTTCTTATGGGCCTCTCTTATTTTCATACTCATAAAAGTTTCTCTTGCATAACAGCCATCTTCTTTAAGCATTTCCTCAGTGTAACCTTCCCTGGAAAGATAACAGGAAAATATCATATTTTCTATAAACTTTTCAGTACTTATTTTTAAGCCATCTATTTCAAATAGTTTTTCCCAAAGTTCATTATAATTTCTGCAGCCTTCTTTTTCACAGAGTACTTTAATAAAGGCACTTTCCTTCATCAAGTAATCATCATTATAGGTGTTTTTTTCTTGAGCCTTTCCTATAATATTAAGCTTTTTGCTATTTATAAGTATTTCTGCATAGGATAAGTCCATAAATTCACTTGCTATCCCCTTCTTTTTTGCTTCTCTTAAAGCTACAAGCTCTGGTGAGAAGTCTAGAAAAGGATAATAACATCTATATTTTTCTTTGTTTTCTGCTATAAGTCCACTTTTATCAAAGTAACTATAGTAAATACATACAGGAGCTTTTGTTTCCTCATGGGCTATGTATTCTATAACTTTATTTGCATCTTGCGGTCCTTCAATCAATATAATCTCAGGCTTATATGTATCTATGACCTTTTTAAGATGAAAACTGCAAGCTGGACTATGATGTCTTACTGGAAAAAATATCATTTTGGAATCTAAATAATAAGCTTTTTTTATGTAACATTTTATTTTATTATCTATGTCCTGACTTTTTATATCTTTACCCATAGCTAGCTCCATCCTTATTTAATCCACTTTTTAGCTTCATAAAAAGATTTCCAGTTGCCGCCCATTCTTGCACTTTTACCTTTAACTATTATGTTAAAATAACTTCTAAGCTTATCTACATCATCACGACTTTCCTTAAGTACAGAACCTAATATATTTTGAACCATAGAATTCATGTCAATTTTAGAATCTCCATAATAAAAACTGCTCATAAGAGTTTGATAATATACAGAAACAGCTTCTGCAGTACTCATTACTGCTGAAGGCTTGTCTATTCTACTTCCTTCTGAAGATATACCTTCTCTTAATTCATGAAAGGTAGTTGCAAGAATTTCTGCTGCATCTCTATCCACTTCCATATCTATGTTAGAACTTTTTATTAACTTTTCTACTTCGCCTTCTATAATTTTAGCTTCCAAAGTTACATCGCTTATTGGAAATACAGTTTCAAAATTAAATCTTCTTTTTAAAGCACTGCTCATTTCATTAACTCCACGATCCCTAGTATTAGCTGTAGCTATAACATTAAAGCCAGGTGCTGCATAGAGAAGTCCTTCTGTTCCAAACTCTGGTATATTTAAAACTTTATCACTAAGTACACTAATCAAGCTGTCTTGCACTTCTGCTGGACATCTAGTAATTTCCTCAAATCTAGTTACCATTCCCTTTTGCATACCTATATATAAAGGAGAAGGAACTAAAGCTTCTGTCACTGGACCCTTTGCTAAAAGTAAAGCGTAATTCCAAGTATACTTCACCATATCCTCTGTAGTTCCTGCAGTTCCTTGTATAGTGTTTGTACTACAGCCACATATAGCTGCAGATAAAAGTTCACTTAACATAGTTTTAGCTGTACCTGGTTCTCCAACTAGCATAAGACCTCTGTTTCCTGCCAGTGTTATAATACATCTTTCAATAAGCGTATCATCACCATAAAATTTCTTAGTAATATTAATCTTTTTACTCTTAAGCTTTACTGCCTTACTGCTGCCTAATATAAAGGTTCTCACAGCTTTAGGAGATAATCTCCAATTTTCTGGTTTAGGACCGCTGTCATTTGCTTCTAATGCTGCTAATTCCTCTGCATACAAGATTTCAACTGTAGGTTTTAATGCTTTTATTTCTCTCATATATAATCTCCTTCTTATAGTAATTTTCTCCAATGAGAAACTTTATTTTATTAAATCTCCTAATATTGTTTCACCATTACTAATTCTAAAAACTTGCTAAAAAAATATTCTCAATTTTGCAAGGTTATCTATATAATTAATAGTTGCCATTCGTATCATTTATTTTCCCTCTACAAATCATTTTTATTTTTACAATATTTTTCATTCAGAGCATGAGATAAAAATTTTATTTATTAAAAAACAATGCCAAATTCCGTGAATTTTCCATAGCATTTATATCATCTCTAGATGGAATGTCATTTGTATCATGGCTATAAACAACTGGTGCAATATTGCTCGAATTCATATGGTGCAAAAGTGTACAAGCTGTATTATAGGCATTTTCAATATATCCATCTCCACCACCAACTAATATAACTCCACCTTTTTTCACTTTTTTAATTGGTATCTCTTTTCGAAAGAATCTTGCACAAAAATATGTTTGCAATCTGCTTGTAACAGCTAAGATTTGTCCTGTAAGTTCAGAAAAATAAATTGGTGATGCAATTAAAATATTGTCACAGTCTTGAATATAATTGTAAACTTCTTGCATTTCATCATTTTGACAACAACCAGCATTCTCCCAACAGTATCTGCAATCAATACAAGGTTTGATATTGCAATCATATACATTTATGATTTTATATTCCCCTCCTAAGTAACTAATAAATTTATTTATCAAAGTCATAGTATCACCATTTTTTCTAGGTGAACCATTAAAAATGAGTGTTTTCATCAAATTCCTCCGATATATTTTGTTTGTTATAGATTGTCACTATGCCTCTTAATAAATTGCCAATTCATAACCTTTAGTGAGAAAGTACATCAAGTACCAACCTCCCAATAAAACTCATCTCCAATACTGTTAATAAGGTTCAGATGGAGAAAGCCATGCTTATAAGCAAACTCCATCTGAACCTAAGAATCACTTGATAAAGCAATCTATTGCTTCACAAATATATTCATAAAATGTTTTTTCGATCCTCTCTATATTTCCTAAATCATCATCCCAAATTTCTCCTACTTCCCAATTCTCGTCAATTAAAAAAACTAAAGCTTTGCCAGAAGGATCACATCCAAATTGTAATACTCTTTCTTTAAAATCTAAAAATTCTAAAAGACTCTCATCATAAAACTCCTCAATTTCACACAGATCTCCAAAAATAGTGCAAAACTCTCCTCCAAAACTACCTGCTCCTATTTCTGAAAGATACTCAAGATATTCCTCAGGGATTTGAGGATATTCTTTTCGCAGTTCTTCTACCTGATTTTTGGAGTATACTTCTCTTTCTTCTTTATGCGAAATTAGTTGAACATCTAATTTGTCTATATATTTTAAAGCCTCAAGTTCTCTTTCATATCTCACAATATCACCTCCTTTTTATTAATGTTATTTCTATTCACATCCATCAAGTTCATATGTTCCTGCTGTAAATCATCTTTCTTTTTAAGGAAATCATCAACATATACGCTAATTTCAGGTATTCATTATTGTGGTTTAGTTTCTTTCAATATGATATTATGTATATATATTATTACCATAACATAACAAAAACATATAAATAAGGGAGTCTTAGAATAATGTATAGAATAAATATAAAAAAACTTGCAATTATAACATTTACATCTTTAATTTTAAATACAACATTGACATTCACTCCTGCCAAAGCATCTGAAGAATTTGTAACAAGAGTAAGTGGTGCTAATAGATATGCAACAGCTGCTAAAGTTGCTACCGCAAACTGGACAACTTCATATAATGTTGTATTAGTATCAGGTGAAGGATATGCGGATGCAATAAGTGCTTCATCACTAGCTAAGAAATTAAATGCTCCTATACTTTTAACTTCATCCGATACACTTAGTTCAGATACACAAACTGCACTGGACACATTAAAACCAACTAACATATATGTTGTTGGTGGAACTGCTTCAATTTCACAGATTATAAGGGATGGTCTTAAATCTAAATATACTTTAACAGAATTAAGCGGACCTGATAGATATGAGACTAACCTAGCAGTAGCTAAGGAACTAGTTAAATTAGGAGTTAGTGCTAGCGATGTTATGGTAGTAGGTGGCGAAGGATTTGCTGATGCACTTTCTGTAGCGCCAATAGCGGCAGCAAAGGGACAAATCCTGTTACTAGCAAACAACAATCAGACTTCAATGCAACCAGTAATTAACTTTGTAAAAAATAACAAATCAACTGTTACAATTGTTGGAACTCGTTATATTATAAGTAATTCCATAAAAGATGCCTTTGGAGAAAGTACTACAAGGGTAGATGGTGGATCAGATAGATTCGATACTAACTTAAAGGTATTAACAGCATTCAATAGTGATCTAAAAAATAACAAGTTATACGTAGCAAATGCAAGTCCATCCACACCAGACAACCTGTATGCAGATGCATTGGTTGCATCTGTTTTAGCAGGAAAGTATGCTGCACCACTTGTATTAGTTGATAAATATGGCTCAACGGCAACATATAACGCTATGCATTATATTAGAAATATAGCTTCAAGCGATACTTATGTACAGATAGTTGGAGGAACTGAAGTTGTTACAGATTACACATTTGATGCTATAGAAGACATAATACTGATGATATTTCATGTCTATGTCCCTAAATAATAAAACAATATAGTAATTCCTTAAATAAATATATCTAGTATTTTTAACCTGATATTGTGGAATAAACAAAAATACCGTATTATTAAAATCCATATTCTCTTAATAATATGGTGTTTTTATTCAATTATTAATCCTGAACTGTCTTTCTAAAATTAAAGAGCACTAATTTTCATGACTTATAGATGCATTTATTTTCCATGCAATTTTATCGTTAAATAGAAATATAGGAATTTCAACATTATTCAGTTTTCTACTATTATCAAAGAACATTTCTTACACTTCCAATTTCAATAGTTATGCCGCCTAATTTTTAAAACATGTACTTATAGTAACCTTTGGTTAGATACACATTTTTTGAACTGTTACGCAAAAACACCGCGGAATTCAGAATTGAATAATGCGGTATTCATAAAAATTGTTCACTTTTTAGCTGTTTCTTTAAATAAGAAATTTATGAATTATTTTGTTTTATAAATATTTTTATATATAATTGTGCTAAACAGGCACCTATTAGTCCAAGTATAACATAACTAATTATATTGTTTTTTAGTTTAACAATCTCAAATCCTATAAAAAAAGTTAAAAAGAATAACAAAAGCATAATCAAAAAATTTATTGCTTGAAAAAACTTGTTACTTTTCATATAATATCCCTCCATAATACATAAAAAATTACTATTTTTACTTTACTGATAGCAATTATATCACAATTTTGATGGTAAAATGCATATTTATTTCCAACAAATATAAAATAATGTTATTTTTTCACTACATTGTTAAATTTTCAAAGATCATTGTTCGTATAATAAATTCCAGCAGTTATGTCGTATATTTTTCACTATTCATCATAAAATCAAGAAATATCATCTAAATAATCCAAAACTACTCACCTTCATCTTCACAAAATTCCCAGGACAATGATCCATCAATGTACCTAGCAGGATTCTCCATAAATTCTTTCCATGTCAGCCCTGGAATAAAACCAAACATTTCATGTTCAATATCTAAACATGCAAAACTTTTATGTTCTGGTATCCAGGAGATTACTCCCATATTTCCATAATCATCTACATTGTATACCAAATCAACAAAGGTCATATCCTTCCATTTAAATACTCTTACCTCATCAAGAGCATAAAATTCAACATAATTTGTCCACTCAGATTCTTGTAAATTAATTCTTCTATTTTCAGAGCCTAAAAATTCAATAACCTCATCAGGTAATTCTAATTTTTTCAATCTTTCTATACACCATTCACGCTGATGCCATTCTTTTGGCTCGTGAATTTTAATAACCTCTAGTATTTCTTTATCATACTTTCCTATAGATTTATCAACAGATCTATACCCCCATCTATCATTAGCTGACTCTACTGCTTCATTAAAAGGTCTATATCCCCATTTATCAGTTATTGATAAGTCTGCACCATTTTCTAATAAAAGCTTAACAATATTTAAATTCCCACGAATTACAGACCACTGCAGCGAAGTAGAATTGCTTACAAATGCTTTGTCCTTGCCGTTATAATTTATATCAATGGTACCTTTGCTTATAATTAATTTTACTAATTCCTCATTTCCTTCCTTTGTTGCATATCTCAACATATTTCCAAGTTCACTAGGATCATTACATTTCTCTATTTCTTCTTTGCTTAATATCATTTTTATATTTCTCCTTATTTGCTACAAAACAATAATTATTTTTCTTTTTAAGAAAATCATTAATATTAATTATATGTGCAAACTTGACTTTTGACAATATTTATCATATTATATGCTTACGAACGTTCGTAAGGGAGATGATTTTATGACTGTTAATCAAATTAGAAAAGTTGCTTTACTAAATTTTACTGAAAAAGGGTATGAAGGTACCTCACTTTCTGATATTTCTCAGGAAGTTGGTATAAAAAAACAATCAATCTATTCTCATTATAAGAGCAAAGATGAATTATTTCTTACTGTTATGAATCAAGTTATTAGTGAAGAAACAAAATTCTTACAGGACTTTTTTGCTAAGCATGATTCTAATTTAGAAAATTTCTTAAAAAATTTTATTGTTGAATTTGAAAAACGATATATTGAAAATGAAGAACATAATATGAAATTTGTGTTGCGTATGGCTTATATGCCTCCTCTTCATCTTAAAAAAGAGGTTATTAAAAGTTTTAACTTATATTTTGGAGAACTTGAAGAATTATTAAATAAGTTGTTTTTAAATGAACCAACCCTCTGTAAAAAGGCCAAAGATGCAACACTTTCCTTTTTGACCCTGTTAGATGGGTTATTAGTAGCTTTGCTTTATGGAGGCGTAGAAAGATTCAATGAAAAATTCAAACCATCTTGGGACATATATTGGAATGGTTTATTGTAAAAACCATCATAAACCTAAAAATTTGATTTATAAAGATATAGGATGTGATTATATATGAAAGAAAATAGAGTTTCTGAAAAATACACTTATATTATTTTAATACTTACACTTATTTCAATTATTAGCTGTATCATATTAAAAGTATTTCTATTTTACGGTTTTCTTGCAAGCATAATTATTTCTTCATTCTTACTTATTAAAAGTGGATTTTCCATAACTGAACTCTTAAATATTATAAAGAAAGGTCTTTGTGAATGTAAATCTTTGTTTATTTTAATGGCATTAATTGGTGCTATGATTTCTGTATGGATGGCTTCAGGAGTTGTACCAACTATGTTATACTATGGGCTTAAATATATGCAAAGTGTGAACTTTTTGTTTGCCACTTTTGTTCTTACATCCATAGTTTCAATATTTATGGGCACAGGATTTGGAACTATTAGTAGTGTAGGAATTGCATTATTAGGACTCTCAAAAATATTTGGAGTCCCTAACCATATTCTTTTAGGAGCCATTGTTTCAGGAGCTTTTATAGCAGATAAAGTTTCACCAATATCCAACCTTTTCAATCTTACCCTTGAAACTGTAAAAATAAATTATAAAGAGGCTTCAATATCTATATTAAAGACATTAATTCCAACTTGTTTAGTATCAGGATTAATATATTATTTTATAGGTGAAAAATATAGTATAGTTCTTACAAATTCTAATATAGATAACCTTATTTCAGCTATTAGTAGAAACTTTGTCATTTCACCATTATTATTACTTTTACCTTTAAGTATTATAATTATGTCATTTTTAGGAATAAAAATGTTAAAAGCAGTATTTTTAGCATTAATTGCTGGAATAGTTGTTTCTGTTAGTTTGCAGAAGGCAAGCTTTAATTATATTATTGTTGCCATATTTAATGGTTATAGAGTAAATACTAATTCTGTTGAATTAAATACAGTGTTAGTTAGCGGTGGTATTGTATCTATGATATCCGTATTACTTATAATCGCAGGTGCAATCAGCCTAAGCAGCATATTTCAAGAAACAGGTCTTATACTACCTATAATTAAAAGAATAACCCTAAAAATCAAATCAAATGGGGAACTTATTTTAAAGACAGGATTTATAAGTAGTTCACTTACAGCTATAAGTGACCAAAGTGTTGGTGTAATACTACCTGGGAAACTTTTAAGGGATAAATATATAGAATTAGGAATTGAAACTACTACTTTGGCTAGAACTATAGCAGACACTGGAACAATTATTGCACCACTTATTCCATGGAATGTAAATTCATTGTTTATCTTTATAACAACTGGAATTCCAACTACGTCATATGCACCTTATGCAGTGTTATGCTACCTATCACCCCTGATTACATTTATTTTTGCTTATCTTTATAAGTTCCAAAGCAGAAAACAATTTAAAGCGACACAAGACAAAAATATATAACTCAACTTTCGCACATACAAAATTTCGACTTAATATAATCAAGATGCGACGCATTTTTTTGAGAGGACAGAGGACAGTGAAGGAGGATTTTTCTCCGCTACACTACGAAAAATCTTTAATTAAATTTTTGACGACTCGTTTCGCTAAAGCCAAACATTGCTGACTTATATAAATTTAAAGATTCTTTTGCGTTAGCAGAAAATAAACCTTCACTGTCCTATGTCTTCTGTCAATTGCCCTCTCAAAATATGTATATATAGCTGTTAATTGTGGAAAATATGATACTTAATCATAAGTTTTTAACTTGTCCTACAGTTAAACTTGTTTTATCCGCTATGGTTTTTGCATCTAATACATCCTTTAATTTTTCAGCTATATTTATCCTCTCTTCTAATCTACCTTCTTCTATATATTGATTTATCATATATTCTTTTTGATCTGAAGATTTTTTATTGTTCTCCCAAATACTCATAGCCTTTTGGTCAGTACTTAAATACTTTAATCCTTCCTCTGTTATCTTTATTTCCATCTCTCTCATGATGCCAAATTTGCCTCTGTAATCAATTTTTCCTGACTTAACTAATTTTTTCACTCTCCAGAATATATAATCATCAGAAATTTCCACCTCACTGTTTCCTATTACTGCCCCCACAATTCTAGTTGATTTTCTAAATTCCTCTGGTGTATATCTTAATACATCTATATCAAAGTAATTTTCATCTTCACTTTTTATTTTTTCATTTTTAAAAACACGCAATATGGCGTTATATTTTTTTAATAATTCCCATGTACTTAGTAATTCTTCATATTTATTTGAATCCAGTTTTTGCTTTAAAGTTGTATATTTCTCTATGTTGTCTGGCATAATTTCTCCAGTACCTCTAACTAAACGCACATTATCTTTATGTTTAATAATCATATCTGTTACATTTATTAAATATATATTTAAATCCCTATCCTTTAAAAGTTCTAAAGTATACAACATTCCACAAAACTCTTTACTGGAACCATACCATAAATATAAAGTATCGTTATTATCTATCTTAGAAATTTCATTGTGGAATTCATTATAAACTTCCTTTAGGTCATTTTCATCGTAATCAGTAAAATACTCCTCTTTATCAACAATACTCCACCAATTAATTCTTTCTTCACTGTCCACTCCACCTTTTATATATCCCTGTGAAAGATCATCAGAAAGAACTATAACCTTTTGCTGGTTACGAAATTCATTCATCTTAATAGCAACTCTAAAAGTTCCTCCTGCACTTTCTGAAAAACATATATTAACTATCTTATTCATTGTCATTCTCCTGTTAAACTCTATAATTTTCCTTCACTTAAGGAATCAACATATTCTTTGGCCTCAACTAATCCACATCCAGTAGCAATTCTATATTTTTTAATTGCTTCAATTTTTTTATCTTCTGAAATGAGATTTTTTAACTCAGCTGTTATTGTATCAGGTACTCCAACTTGTTTAGCTATCTTATTTAAGGTTGCATTCATTCTTAGATTATCATTTTTTATCTGACTAATACTAGCCACTACCCATGTTAATATTCCTGTTACTGCAAGTGCTAAAATAATTGTATAATTCATAATTATTAATTCCCCTCCAAATCTTTAACTTGTCCTATACTTAATCCTGTTTTATCCGCTATGGTTTTATCATCTAAAACATCCTTTAATTTTTTCGCCATAGCTATTCTTTCTTCCATTCTACCTTGCTGCCTATACTTATTTTCAATCTCCGCTTCCTCTTCTGAAGCTTTTCTATCTTCTTCCCAAATCATCATGGCATCTTTGTCAGTACTTAAATTTTTGAGTCCTTCTTCTGTTACTTTTATTTCCATTCCTATGACTCCAAATTTGCCATTGTATTCTATTTTTCCTGCTTTAATTAATTCTTTTATTCTCCAGAATATATACTCATCGGAAATTCTTTCTTCACTTTTACCTAACACCTCACCTACAGTTCTTATAGGATTTCTGAATTCTTTTGGTGTATATTTTAGTATATCTATATCAAAATAATTTTCATTTACACTTTCTACTTTTCCATCCTTAAGGACACGTAATATAGAGTTATCTTTTTTTAAAGATTCCCATGCATCAAGAAGTTCCCTATATTCATTTGAATCCAGCTTTCGTTTTGCAGCAGCATATTTCTCTATGTTTTCTGGTATAATTTCTCCTGTACTCCTAGCTTGAAATTCAATTTCTTTACGTTTAATAACTGTATCTTTTACATTTACTAAATATATATTTAAATTTCTGTTCTTTAAAAGTTCTAATGTATATAACATTCCACAAAACTCTCCACTAGAGCCATACCAAAGATATAAAGTATCGCTGTTATCCACTTTAGAAATTTCATCATGAAATGCATTATAATTTTCTTTCAACTCATCTATATCATAATCAGCAAATGGCTTTAATGGGTCCTCTCCCTTAAAAATATTACACCAATTAATTCTCTCCTCAATATTTACTCCAGCCTTTATAGATCCCTGTGAAAGATTATCAAAAAGAACTATAACCTTTTGATTATCCTCAAGTTCATTGGTACTGATAGCATGTTTAAAACTTCCTCCTGCACTTTGTGAAAAACATATGTTAATTAACTTATTCATAGTTATCCTCCTGCCAGCTTTCTATTTCTAATTGTGTGATTTTATATATTATATAACTAATTTTTATAATTTTCTATTAAAATCATCCTCATCATAAATTTTTAACTTGACCTACAGTTAAGCCTGTTTTATCTGCTATGGTCTTTGCATCTAATACATCCTTTAATCTTCTAGCTATGTTTATTTTCTCATCTAATCTGCCTTCTTCTATATATTGATTTATCACATATTCTTTTCCATCTAAAGATTTTTTATTATCTTTCCAAATACTCATAGCCTTTTGATCGGTACTTAGATGATTTACTCCTTCTTCTGTTATCTTTATTTCCATTTTCATGCTCTCAAATTTACCATGATAAGTTTGAGAACATGTGTAATCAATTTTTCCTAACTTAACTAATTCTTTTACCCTCCAGAATATATAATCGAAGGAAACTTCTACATCACTATTTTCGATTACCGACCTCACAACTTCAGCTGAGTTTCTAAATTCTTTTGGGATGTATTTTAATAGGTCTATATCGAAATAAGTTTCATCTACACTTCTTATTTTTTCATTTTTAAAAACACGTAATATTGAATTATCATTTTTTAATAATTCCCAAGTATCAAGAAGCTCCTTATATTTATCTGAATCCAATTTTTGCTTTAAACTTACATATTTTTCTATATATTGTGGTACGATGTATCCACTATCTCTAGCTAAATACACATTTTCTTTATGCTTCACAACCGCATCTGTTACATTTATTAAATATATATTTAAATTTTTATCCTTTAAAAGTTCTAAAGCATATAACATTCCACAAACCTCTTGACTTGAACCATACCATAAATATACAGTATCGTTATCATTTATTTTAGAAATTTCATTGTAAAATGTATTATAATTTTCTTTTAACTCATCTAAACCATAATCAACAAAATATTCATCTCCATCAACAATACTCCACCAATTAATTCTTTCTTCAATGTTCACTCCGCCTTTTATAGGTCCATGTGAAAGATCATCAGAAAGAACTATAACTTTTTGCTGTCCATGCAGTTTATTCATCTTAATAGCAATTCTAAATTTTCCTCCTGCACCTTCCGTAAAACATATATTAACTATATTATTCATTGTCATCCTCCTACTTCAATGAGTTAAATTTCTCTGATTTTATCTGTGGTATAATTATTTAAAAATTATACCATCATATTCTATACTTTCATAGTTTTGTATAAATTGTACTGATTTTCAACACCACATTATTTAGTTTTTAAATAACCTGGTTGATGTTTTCATTTATAACAAGCCTTTTGGGGAATTCTCAAGTGTGAAAAATATTACCTACACAAATATCATACCTATAAAGATCTCTCTAAATCAATCGATGAATATATTCTCTTTTACAATAATGAGAAATTACAAAAAAGATTAAACGGCCTAAGTCCAATGTAATTTAGGACTTTAGCCGCTTAAGCTTTTTTTATTATTTTCGCTGTCTACTTGACAGGGTGTAGTTCACTCCTCTAAATAATACAGTATTTAAGTTAAAATACTAATTTCACATTATCTTTTTAAAATTGAAAAGCACTAATTTATCAGAATGCCTATATTCACCAATCTTTTTGTAACCCATTTTTTGATAAAAATGATGATTTCTATATCTATCAAAAGGAGTTTCCAGCTCCCAAGAAACAGCATCTGGATTCTCTTGTTCTATATGCATTATTGCTTTTTTACCTATACCAAAATTCTGATACTCTGGAATAATACATATTCCCCCCAAATAATAATTGTTATTTTCACGTTTTCGCACAACTACATCACCTATTATCATATTATTATGAATTATTTTATATGTTATTGCAGTCTTTATTATGTTTTCCATGTCCTCTATGGAATGTTCATATGCAGGACATTCTCCATAATCTACATAATCATCATAAAAACTCATTTTTTGTACTTCTAATAACCTATGTGCATCTTCAATATCTGCTTTTTTAAATAATATATTCATAAAAAATCACTCCTATACCTGTTAACAAATTATATAAAGACGTCTTTATGAAAATATTATATCATTTTTTTACACTGCTACTAAATTGCATATATCATAATTAACTTCATTCTAATTCAAAGCTGCAAAGTTATTATATATAAGTGAACATACACCTAGATTTAGTCACTCTTTCTTGTATCTCAATGGTTTTTGATATATAATATAGTTATTCTAGCAAAAGATAAAACCGTAAATTTTACTAACTTTTTATTATACAACAATTTCTATCATTTGTAAATGCACTTTTTTTACAAATTCTAAATGTTAATTTATGTAAAAGTACAAAAAATCCAACTCCTGCTTTATTTCTAAATCTACTTAGTTTACTTCCCTCTAAGCCAGTAAATCCAATAATTTTACCTTCTATTCTTTTACTTTTAACAATCACAATTCATCAATATATCCTACAGATATCTTAAAGGATTATCTAAAATTTCTTGAATCATATTAAAATACTGTCCAACATGCACACCATCAACTAATGCATGATGTACCTGAACAGACAGCGGCAACTTAATTTTTCCATTTTCCTCAAAATATTTGCCCCAGGCTATTCTCGGAATACTATCAGCAGGATTCATTTGAATTGGGTGCGTTATATTGGTAAATGAAATCCAGGGAATACTGGTTATATATAAAAGATCATCACGACCTGGCTCATCTTCTATAATCACATTGTTTTTTGTTTCCTCAATTTTCTTTGATGTGTTAGTTTTAAAATCATTAAATTCATCAATAAATTTTGATGTACAAAAACTAAACACTTCACTCTCACTCATTATAGTAAAAGATGGATTTACAATTTCATGTTCAACTACCTTATCTTCTCTTATTCTAAATCGAAATTCTTTTATATTATTTGCTGTTTTTGTTGCAACATACAAAAATGATATAAAAAACGGACTTTTATTATCTTTAATGTACCTATAGAATTTTGTAATATCAATATTTCCACAAATATTAAAATGAGGGTAATCAAGTTCCTTGAAATAATTATAGTGGTTTTTTCTATTCCATTTTTCTATATCTACAAACTTCATTAATACATCACTCTCCATAAAGATTATATAAATATAATCACCTTTTAAATATTAAATATGGTTCACCTATAGAAATTATATATATTCCCTGGAAATATTATCAATATTAGATATATTATTTATGTTATAGTTACTTACTCTGTTAATTATAACATTTAATTTAAACCAATTCATTAATTCCAATATAATATGTAAAATACTTGATTATAATAATAATGCCATTGTGTAACCATTACTACCTGTCCTACCTAATACAAAAATCATGAATTAATGGATTTCCTTTTCACAGGAATCCATACTTCACATTTGTATTCAGCTTTTTTATCATCCCAAAAGTTTTTTTCAATGCATGGACCTTCCACTTGTTCAAATCCAGAGGAAGGAAACCATTCAGAATATATGCGTCTCCATATATCCTGTATAATGGAGTTATCTGGCTTAGTTCCATAACCTTCAAATATTGCCCATGTAAGTTTAGGTACTTTAAGTATCATAAATTCATCTGATATCCCTGCTTTAGGCATTTCATATCCCATCATATATTTTCTTGTGCCATTTTCTTTAAAATCATAATGAAAGCCATTAAGTAAACTACCTTTAGGATTACCTAATACTTGATTAATTCTATCATGTGTTCCATCTTCAAAAATCTTACTAATGAATTCTGGTATCTCTCTATAGGCTGCATCGTTAACTTTAGTTGTTACAAATCCTGCACCAAATACTTTAAAATCTTCCTTTTCAACTATTTTATAAATAATTTCAGATTCTCCTTTTATTGATATTTGAAAAGAGATTTTGGGAAAAGCTTTAATTTTTCCATTAAGCTTTTTTAAAGCTGATGGTGATATTCCATGGAGTCTTTTAAAAGCTTTAGTAAATGCTTCTGGACTTTCATAACCATATTTTAATGCTATATCAATTACTCTTTTGTCTGTTACAGTAAGCTCTTCTGCAGCAAGAGTAAGTCTGCGATTTTTTATATACTGACTTACTGTAAACCCTGTTAATGCATAAAAAACACGCTGAAAGTGATATCGTGATGAACATGCAACTTTTGATATGTCATCTATATTAAGTTCTGCATCCAAATTTCTTTCAATGTATTCAAGTGTATTGTTAAGCAACATAATTGTTTCCAACTTCCTCATCTCCTTTCAAAATCATTATATGAAAATTTGACTTAATATAAGCAAGATGCGACGCTTCGCTTTGCTAGTTGAGAGTTGATAATTGAGAGTGGAGAGTTAATGTGGATTTTTTTCCGTTACACTACAAAAAATCTTTGATTAAATTTTTCATGGCTCGTTTCGCTAAAACGAAACATTGCTGACTTATATAAATTTAAAGATTTTTTGCGATAGCTAAAAATCAACCTTCACTCTCAACTCTCAATTCTACACTCTCCACTAAAAAAGTTGCGTCACATAATTTTTAAACTTCAAAAGTTAAGTATATATTTTTTTATAACTTCACAATACTTATCGGGCTCCTCAATTCTAACATAATGACCAGAAAAATCAAATCTAATCACTTGTTTATCTGGAACTCGATTCATAAATTCTGCTATTTGTACTTCACAAGTTATTGGGTCATATTTACCTTTAATTAACAGAGAAGGCTTGTTTACATTTGACAATTCAGTAAATACATCATTATACACCCGCCAATCCTCCAGCAATTTCATTCTTGTATTGGTGGATTTACCCCACAAGTTTCCACCGCCTTTAGTGGATCTAGCTATTTTCTCAATTACTTGCTTATCTTGTCCAAACCACATAAAGTTATTACAGTTTTCTCCAAGCTCATTTAACGCCTTCATAAACAGTTTATGAATCTCTTTATAATCTGTAATTTCTTTTAAAGCTTTAAAATATTCTTCTGCCAATATAGGATTTCCTAACTTATCCAATTCATTTGCTGCTCCCTTTAGCATAGACCGCTCTGAAAGTGCAAAATCAAAAGATGGACTTTCATATATCATACATTCAATAGAATCAGGGTATAAATTAGCATAAAGCACAGCAAGATACCCACCAAATGAATGACTAAGCAGTGACCATTTATTTATATGTAATTTTTTTCTTAATTCTTCAAAGTCTTCAATAATATCTTCTAGCGAAATATGTTCCTCATCTAAAATAGCTTCAGATCTCCATACTCCTCTTTGATCTGGAGCTATAACTTTAAAGTTTTTTGACAATCTCTTCCCCTGATATTGAATGAAATCTGCAGCACCAATTCCACCAGGCCCACCATGAATAAATAACAATACAGGAGATGAATCATCTCCTAAAATTTCAGTATATATATCTTTTCCTCTAATTTTATAATAATTTTCCATTTAATATGTCCTCCCTTTAATAACTTTAATTCTAATTTCTTACCGCCACTAAAGTATATCAAAAGATAGGATTTTATTTCTGTCTTGTTGTGCTTTGATTTGTCTTGAAATATAAAATCTATTATCATTACTCTAGCTAAAGATTTCACTTCAATTTAACTGCTTTAAATTTTGACTTTTTAAGTTTCATCTTAAGTTCGGCAATAATAGTATAAAAAGCTGGAACTACAACTAACGTGAGTACTGTAGAATAGATTAAACCAAAAATAATAACTATTCCCATAGGCTTGAAAAGTATTTCTCCAGTTGTAGACATCGGTATAAGTCCTGCAATTGCTGTCATAGAAGTTAAAACAACAGGCCTAAATCTCGCTTCTCCAGCATTAATAACTGCCTGTTTAAGCTCAACACCTTTTTTCCTTTCCTCTTCAATAAATTCTATAAGTACTATTCCATTTCTTGCAACAATACCTATTAGTGCTATTGCTCCTAAAATAGCCATAAACCCTAGCTGCTTTCCTGTAACAAATAATCCAATTATACTGCCTCCAAAAGCTAAAAGGAAAGTACTAGTAACTATAACTGGAGCACTAAAGGAGTAAAATTGTAATATTATAATGGTTATAATTAGCACTGCTGATATTAATAAAAGTTTTATTAAATCATTAAATATATCTACAGACTCAACAGTTTCTCCTCCTGCCTCCCAGCTGAAATCTTCCGGAAAATCAATAGTACGGACTGATTTTTTAACTTCTTTCATCGCAGCATCTGCTGTTATGCCATCCACATCAGCAGATATTTCAACATACCTAGTTAAGTTACGACGAGATATTGAATTAATTGAGAAAGAAGGCGTAATTTTAGCTAGCTGCTTTAAAGGTATCTGCTGTCCCTCAGCATTTGGAACGCTTAAACGTTCAAAACTAATCATCGGATCTTCCTTTGATTTATTTGCATACAATACTATATCTGATACATCGTTTTTGTCATCAAATTTATCTATAGTTATACCGTCATTTATCAAACGGATAGTACTTGTTACATCTGAATAATTAACCAGCATCTTATCCATTAAAGGCTTATTTATTTCTATTTTATAACTGTAATTATCAATACCGATATTGTCTTTTACATTAGAAATTCCATCGATGTTTTTAATTTTACTTTTCACCTGCTGCGACATAGTACGAAGCTTATTTATGTCTTGTCCATAAACTCTTATTACTACAGGCTTACCAACTGGAAATCCCATTAGTAATTCTCTTGGTACAACTTCTGCTTGTGGATAGAGTTTTTTTAACTCCCTATTCCATTTATCACTGATGTCAGAAGTTTTCATTTTTGTTTTATCAATCTTCACAAAAATTTGTCCAGATTGTTCGCTGTCTTTGATATTTTCAATTGTTAAAAACATGGATGGAGTTGGTCCTCCTGCATAAGCTGCTACCAATTTTACATTAGGCTGTGATTTTACCCATTTAGATACACCTTCCACAATAGTCCTGGTATCTTGTATACTGCTTCCAGGCTGGTTATTTATATTTATAAGCATTTCTGCTCTATCTGCCCTTGGGAAAAGCTGTATTGGTATAAATGCTACTAAAATGTAAGCACACAATGTAATTAAGGTTGATATTGTAACTGCTTTTAAAGGATTATCTAATATTCTAGCCATAAACTTATTAGCATACCAATTTGTAATTACATTAATTTGTTTTCCTAAAAGGCCTGCTGGCTTACTAAGATCTTCCTTTTTGCCTACTCTTTTACCATACCATATACGAAAAACAGGTATAATAGTAAGAGCCATAACCATTGATGCTATCATCGCTATACAAACAATAACTGGTATTGGACGCGCAAATTCTCCTGTATTGCCTGGTAAAAAAGCTATAGGCAAGAATGAAGCAATGGTTGCTAGTGTCGCAGTTAAAATAGATGTAAAAACTTCTTTTGGTCCATTTATTGATGCTTCATCTATAGATTCTCCTAATGCAGTAATATGTCTGTCTATATTATCATTTACAACTACAGCATCGTCCACTAGAATTCCAAGTGCTACAATTAATGCAAATACAGTAATTTGGTTAAAAGTAACACCAAAGAGTGGAGCGAGCATTAAGCTTACTGACATAGATATAGGTATTGCTAGTGCAATCATAAGTGATGTATTAAAACTTAACCCTAAAGAACATACAATTAAGACTGAAGCAATGGCAAAAATCGTTTCGTGAAGTAAGTTTGTGAATATATCCTCTAGTCTTTCATCTGTAGAATATATATTTTCAAATCTAACTCCTTTTGGCAGAGATTTTTTTAAGGTTTCTATTTTCCGAGTAACTCTTTTTTGTGCTGAAGGTACATCTGTTCCAATTTCAGCATTAATAGATATATTTACAGCAGGCTTACCATTATGGTATACATAATGATCCACTTTTTCAGTATCCATATAAGCTTTTCCTATATCCTTTAAATAGATAGGAGTTCCTGTTTTACTTGTTGAAACGGTTATATTATTTAAATCCTTAGCGTTGTAGGATTCACTCAATACCAATTGATATCTGTGATTTTCGTTATCTAAATTACCTAAGGGCGTTTTATCCCTATCTCCCTTAATTGCTGCTGTTACTTGTTTCCATGTTACGCCATAGTTATATAATTTTTGTGTGTCCAAATCCACCTTTACCTGCTTTTCAGGTAATCCTACTATTGTAACATCAGACACTCCTTGAATTGTTCTAAGCTGATCCTTCCAGCCATTAATATCTGTTCTTATATTATATAAATCCTCTAAAGAGTTTGCTGTAATATTTAAAGTTTGTATAAAGGTTTTTGACAAATCATCATCTACCTTTGGTTTTTTCGCATCCTCCGGTAAATCCGGCTCTGCATCCTGTACCTTTTTTCTAAGTTCATCCCATTTTTCTTTAGGCTTTTGTTTTTTATTTACCTCTACTGTGATAATAGATATACTATCTCTTGATTCTGAGGTAATTGACTTTAAACCTTGTATTCCTTTTATCTTCTCTTCTATTTTCTTAGTTACAGTTTGTTCTACTTTTTCGGGAGTTCCTCCTGGTAGTACCGTTGTTACCACTGCGGTATAGCTAGTAATATCCGGACTTTCCTGTCTAGGTAATGTAATAAAACCATATATTCCACCGATAGCAGCTATTATAAAAAATAATATGGTTATTTTCTTTTTCCTAACTATAAATTCAATCACTTGTTATCACCCCCTAGCACCTTTACTTTGTCACCACTGGATAGCCTATCTGCTCCTTCAACAATTAAATTTTCGTCTTCATTTATACCTGATTTAATTTCTAACTTATTATTTTTTAATTCACCAATTTTAACATCAACTTTTACCGCCTTGTTATCTTTTAAAAGGAAAACATAAGGGGTTGAGCCTCCACTACTTATAACAGATTCTTTTGGAACAAAAATAACAGTTCCACTATTAGATTTATGGTCACAGGTTACTACTTGTCCAGGACGCCAATCATGCTTTGCATTGTCTATTGTAACTTCTACATTTATACTCCCTGTATTTTCATTTGTAGCTGAAAATACATTTGTTATCTGTGCATCCCTTGAACCCTCATATAACTTTACAGATACTTTATCACCTATTTTCCAAGAAGAAACTTCATAATCTGGTACTGGTAAAGTAACCTTAAGCTTATCTATGTTTCCTATTTTACATGCTGCAGTGCCTGCAGATACTAACTGTCCATTTGAAATATTTTTAGATATTACAACACCTTTTATTGGTGATTTAAGAGAAGTTTTTGAAAGTGTCAGTTCAGCCTGTGCTTTTACAGCAAGAGTCTGCGCATAAGCTGAATTTGCTTGCTGCTTTTCTTCTTCTGTGGCACCTTCAGCAGTAAGAGAATAGGCTTCTTTCACAGAATCTCTATTTCTCTTTGCAGAACTTAAAGAATTTTGAGCCTTTTCATAATCACTTTGTGATATGGCCCCTGATTTGTATAAGCTTTCATATCTCTTAAAATCAATTAAAGCTTGATTATAATCCGTTTCCGATTGTTGTAACTTTAAGTTAGCTTCTGTTAATTGTTGGACTCTAGCCCCTTTAACAGTTTGATTAAGTACTGCTTGTGTCTTATCCACATTTGCTTGAGCCTGCTGTACTTGTAATTCATAGTCCTTACTGTCTACTGCTGCTAAAATATCAGCTACCTTTACACTAGTACCTTCTTGTACATTTAAGGAATTTATTCTACCTGATACCTCAAAAGAAACTGTAACTTCCTGCAAAGGCTGTAATGTGCCCGATAGCTCCGACAAGTTACTTAAACTTTCCTTTTTAACCTTTTCTATTTTTACTTCTTTTAGTTCAGATAAATTATTTGTTGATTTACCACATGCAGTTAGCATTGTAAACATAACTGTTAGCAAGACTATTGAACATAACTTCTTATAAGGCATTAATATCACTCCTTAAGATAAAATATCATCATTATCAGAAAACTTTGATAAGAGCTCAAAGCCATTCTTCGTTTCCAAAATACGTAATCGCCGCTGTACCTTGTCCTATCTGTGCACCTGTGATTGGACATAAATCATTTACTATAATCTCCTTTATCTCGCGAAAATGTAACACGTGTTGATTAATCCCCATGGTTGTATTATAATAACTATATAATCAATTAACAATGGTCAAAAATCAAATGTCTGTTACTTAATACTCACATTTAAAAAAAGTGTTACTTTAGGAGGATATTATGGTAAAAGAGGATCGCAGAATTGGAAAAACTCAAAAAAGTATCCATGATGCTATAATCAATCTAATAGGAGAAAAAGACATTTCACAAATTACTGTAAAGGAACTAGCTGAAAGGGCAAACATAAATCGTAAGACATTTTATATGCATTACACAAGTATTGAAGATATTTTTGATAAAATAGAAAATGAATTTATTGAAAAATTTTTACTCATTCTAGATAAATATGACTTTTTTCAAGCAAAATTTGATGAGTATTCTTTTTTTACCTGTTTGAATGATCTGATTAATGAAGATTTTGATTTCTATCAAAAATTAATATGTGCCAATTCTTATCATCTTTTTTTTATTAAGGTAAAGAAAATACTAAAAGACACTATTATAGAAAGATTTCATAAAAAATCTAGTATTAGTAAAGAAGTGTCCAGCTTATATGCTGAATTCGCAGCTTCTGGAATTATGTCCATGTACATTGAATGGTTTAATGTGAATTCAAACCTCTCTTTAGAAGACTTAGCAAAGGCAGCTAATAATATTGCACTTAATGGACTTAATTCAATTATTGTAAACTAACATCAATAAAACCCAGTAGAAAGTCACTTTTAACTAACTACTGGGTTTAACGGTTAACTTTTTGCCCCATTTAAAAAAATACCATACTAAAATATGTTATGGTGTCTAAACCATTGTTGTATTTAATATTGCATAGAGGAGCTAATTGAATAACCATAATTCCAAAACTTTCGGTTGCAGGGTACATACGATGAGGAAATCTGCAGGGCTTTTCAGGATAAGTACATTTTTTACAGATGTTGCATCCTTCAGTAGAAAGAATGAGAGTTTTTTTAAATTTAGATCTAAAAATTTTTGCTACTTTATCAGTAATTGCTTCATGTACCTTACGTGCTTTAAGCCATTCAGCCGTATCATACTTTTTTTTTAGTTTTGTTACTGTAGTAAAAATAAAAGTGTTTTCGAAACTACTACACATTTTTTTGCATTCTTCAATGCTCCCAATTGCGGGAGGGCAAGCCCATGAAGTACCATACATACCACAACCGTTTTTCTCACAGAACATTCTTACTTCATCAGAAAAAATTACTGCACTTGGCTTTATGAAAGAATATTCATGGATATTTAGATTTTCTTTTTCTCTAGAAACAATTTCTTGGATTTCTGTCATTTCTATTCCTCCCGATGCCAATTTTTCTTTGAATATTATCATTTTTATCTCAATTTTTATTTTATCAAATTATTACACTTTACACTAACCTATTAAATTTTGTGGATAATATCTTACAAGAACTTTTCTCTTTGACTTAATTGAGAATTGGTTATACCTCCAAATTTAATACATTTCATCATTTAGCCTTTGTAAAATGAAGCAGATAACGGTTGTCTCTCTGTAAATCTTTTATAACTATACTTAGGATATCCTACCATTACAGCTCCTGTTATTTTCTTTTTTTCTGGAATATTAAAGATCTTGTACATTGGTGAATTCTCACTACGAGCACAAATCTCAAATACTCCTGCCCAACATGATCCAAGACCAAGAGATGGAGCATATAATTCTAAATAAGATAATGAAATAATTGAGTTTTCTCTACCATTATAAAAATCATCATCAGCTAAAGTTAAAATTATACTAGGTGCACCCCTTAAAATAATCTCAACTTTATTTTCTCTGTAGGCTTTAATCATACCAGATAGCATCTTACTCCAAGTTACATCATTCTCAAACCATTTAATACATTCCTCAACTGCTAATTCAATTGTTTTTTTATCATCTATTATTAGGTAAGATATACCTTGTGAATTACTGGCAGTTGGTGCTAAGTGAGCAACATCAACAAGCTCCATTAACTTTTCTCTTTCAACTGGTGTATTTTTATAAGAACGAACAGATCGTCTAGCTCTAATAAAATTCTTTGCTTCTTCAGCATTTAATTTTTTGACTTCTCCTATCTCACTTTGCATAGCTAATGGTGATTTCTTATTATCTATAGCTTGCTTTGGACATATGGCTACACAATGTCCACATTCTAAGCATCCATTAACATTGGCTTCAATCTCTTTGGGTCCAGTAGGTTCTAGTTTTAGTACTAGTGCTGGACATTCCTCCACACACAATCCACATTTTATACATTTTTCTTCATTTACAGTTATTAAACTCATTTTAATTCACTCCTCATTAATTTTTGTACTCACATATAGTACGAATATATTCCATTTTTATTTTAAAACATGTCAAACATTTTTATATGGGATATCACATCTGATTATCACCTCCTTAATTTTCTTAATTTACAAGACATGTCCATTTTAAATAGGTTAATCTATTTCATGGTTCTTTATATTTTCATTATTACAAGCATCGATAATATGAGAAATCAATTATCTAGTAAATGCTAAGATTTACTTACTGGAACATTCCCGTAATAGCATTTAAGTGGTTCCTTTTCCACGGCAACTATACAGAAATTGCATTGTATACATTTTGACTGTGTCTGTTTTCCTGCTTTAAATTTATTTACCAAATCTGATTCGATTATAAGTGGTCTTGACATGGAAATTGCATCAAATTTATAATTATCAATTAAATCTTCTATTTCTTCTAATTTCGTTATTCCTCCTACTAGAATAACTGGAATATTTACAGCTTTCTTGATTGACATGGCTGCTTCAAAATTATATAAGCTTTTTGGCTGAGGTTGTGGTACTGCTTTCTTTGCAACTACACCAACGAAGTTTTTCACGAATTCTGGCATTTTGTTTAACTTCTCATTTTGAGCTACTATCATTTTCCATGGCACCTGCCCGCGCATTGTTGCCAGCCCAGCTTTTAATGTTCCATTTGAAACTTCAATTCCATCACATCCAACCTGCTCTAATAGTTTAGCAATTTTTACAGACTCTTCAACTGTCATGCCATTTTTTAATGTTTCATATCCATTTAATTTTACAATCATTGGATAATTGCCAACTTCTTTCCTAGCCTTTTCAAATATCATCTTAACAATTCTAAATCTATTTTCTGTACTTCCTCCCCACTCATCTTTTCTCCTGTTCATTCTTGGCGATACAAATTCTGAAAGTAAGTATCCATGTGCCAAATGAATTTGTACACCATCAAAACCTGCTTCTTTTGCATTTTTTATTCCTTGAACAAACATTTCTATTACTTCTAAAATCTCAGCTTTAGTCATTTCTCTTGCTTTATAGTCAGATATTTTAGAAGGTGCAACAATCGGCATATGAGCACTTTCTTCTTTTGACTGACCGCCGCAATGATTAAGTTGTGCAATAATTGGGGTTCCCATTTCATGCATTCTCTTCATTAACTTTTTTAAAATCTCAACATTTTCAGCTTTATTAATCATAACCATATTATCTGAAGCTTTTCCTTGCTGACCCACTCCAATAAAGCCAGTAATAATTCCACCAACCCCTCCTTTAGCTAATGCTTCATACTTTTTAATTAATTGCTCTGTAGGCTTACCATTTTCATCACCCACTCCTTCAAAAGTTGCTGATCTAATAATTTTGTTAGAAAATGTTATACCTGCCAATTTAAACGGATCAAATACTGTTTTCATTAAATTCTCTCCTTCTCATGATTTTTTTGATTTCCATTATTAAGTATTATGGACATGAATTACTCTTTGTCTGAGTCAGCATTTCCATGAGTTTGCTAACTAGCTTTAAAATAAATTAAGGTGCAACTAGAATGATGAATTTCATCGTCTTAGTTTAGCCTGACACAATCTCAAACTTATTCTGTTCAAAATCCTTTATTATGTAACAAGATTTTCAAAAAACATGAGGGTGCCTTTTGAGAACATTCATTCTAATTTATGTAAAAAAATTATTTATTACAGATCCAAGTAGAAATCCACTATATGATGCAATTTTTCTTTGCTATCTAAGGCTCTTACATTAATAATTTATATAGTGGTTCTACTTTCCTTATTGTGCAACAGGATTCTAGAAGAACATAAACATATTTTGAGAACGATCGGTCAATAATTGTTTTCATATTCCTCCTATGATCTATATTTTCCTTTAATAATCAGGACAAAACTTGGCATTTTTCAGCCTAATTTTGTCCATTTTATGTTTAAAAGCCACATCATTTTGTGATTAAAGGTAAGCGTCAAAGAATTTCTGCCTAGATATAGCTGCCCTTCCTTTGCTAAAACAAGAAATTTAGCATAGGTTTTTACATTAATATTCTATAGTTTGTATTCTTTTGGCCCCTCAGCATAACTAAAAGTTTTCACTTGTTTTATATCAATATAGAAAACTTTGAAATTTGGATTAGTTGGCTCTTGGTAAAGATTTTTTAACATAGGTAATACTTCAAATGCACGTTCCTTATATTCCAATTCCTCTACAAATGAAACTTTTCCGTTTACAGATAGAACTGGGGAAAACTTATTTTCTACACAATAAGATACGCTAGGATTACTTACTAATTGTTTATAAACATCCTTCTGTCCTCCAGTGCAAAAAAACACCTTATTATTTTCTGCCCATAAGCATTGAAATATTCTAGTCTGTGGTCCATTCTCACCTATTGTTGCAAAAACACCATTTACTTTTTGGTTTAAAATTTCTTCAAAATTAATCATTTAATTTTCCTCCAATATTATTTATTTGTTTATTTATAATTGTTGTAATTCTTTGATTACAACACAATTATATGTGATGTTATAATGCGTATAAATACACATTATTATGTGAATTAATTACAAAAATGTGAGATATACCTATTTAATTACCTTAGGCAGCCCAAACCCTTTTGTAAATTTTATTTCACAGTCTGAGATATATAAAATTTCTAATAATGGATTACTCCAAGTTTTATATAAGGACAAAACTACTTCATCCATTTTAGAATAAGCTTCTTCTTTTTCGGATGGTTTAGTTACAATTGTTGCTGTACCAACAATTCTGATAATATGCTTACCAGTTGCTTCAGCTGTTGTAAAACCTACTTTAGGGTTATTAACTACTTCTTTGAATACATCCTTTGTATTATTAGTGGCAAAATAAAATTTACCATCTTCCTCAAATTGAAATTGGAAAAATCTTGTTTCAGGAAATCCATTTGCGTTAACTGTTGAGAAATAGCCCATTGCTCCATTTAGTAATAATTCTAATACATCTTCTTTTGTCATTTGATTTTTTCTCCTTTATTTATATTATTATAATTTAGACACTAACAGTTTTAAGATTATAATCCACATCAATTGCATATACAAATGATATTGTAAAAAAAGAGATCAGTACCCCTTTTTCGCTAAAGCTTCACTAGCTTCCCACATTTCCTTAGCTAAATTATTACTCACATCTTCGCCTAAAATATCAGTATAGCATTTATATAAGTTTTTAAAACAATCATCAATCTGCTCGCATATATCTTTCCCTTTATTTGTAAGATAGATATGAGCAGTTTTCCACTCATACTCCTTTTTCAGAATATCTTGTGATATTAATTTATCAACAAATCTTGTAGACGTAGATGCTGCAATATCTAGCTTTTGACTAAGTTCTGATTGAGTAATTCCATTATATTGATTGACTATTACCAATAAATATACATAAGATGATGCAATATCTAAATTACTAAAGGCTTCATCAGCAACCTTTCTCATTATATTAGAAAGACGATTCGATGTAAAAAATAAACACTTAGCTAAAACGGATTCATCACTTTTCATAACCACCCTCCTTGTATAATAGTATCACTTGCATATACAAATGATACTAGATTTTCGTTTTAAAGTCAAGTATTAAATTTACTAAAAATAATTTTTTAGCTTATGAAAAAAATGGTATGAGCAGTCGATTTCCTGTTTCCTTAAATCCATATCTTAAAATTACCTATCATGTTTTTTCTTTTCTATTTACTTTAATGCTTATAAAACCTGCAAAAATCTATATATAAAATCTTCACAGGCTTTTTTAGTTCAAGTAGATTTTCTTTTACTACTTTTTAAAAACAGAACACTCATCATTAAAAATATTTGTTTTTATGTAATACTAAAATTAATACTTATACTTTGTATTTTTTTAAACTATTATCCATATCTTTGGCTATATCACTTAATTCTCCTGCTGATGTTGACATTTCTTCAAAGATTTTCAACTGCGTTTCAACCCTTGCAGTCAATTCTTCACTAGCAGCTGCTGTTTGTTTAGATACATTAGCTGTATGTTCTATACTAGCTACAGATTGACTCTTTAATGTCTCCATTTTCATTATTGTATTACTTGTATCATTAATCTTTAATGTAATTAATTCAATTGCCTCTGCAATTCTTTTAAAAGAAATTTCGGTTTGGTCAACTGCTGTAATCTGTTCCTTTGAAACATTTTGCATTGATCTCATTGCATTAATTGCTTTCTGAGAATCATTTTTAATATTCTTCATCATACTACTTATTTCTTCTGTTGAATTTTTACTTTCTTCCGCAAGCTTCCGTACCTCATCAGCTACCACTGCAAATCCCTTACCAGCCTCACCTGCTCTTGCAGCTTCAATAGCAGCATTTAATGCTAAAAGATTAGTCTCATCCGCAATGTTTTGTATAGCCGTTACAAATAGTCCAACACTTTCAAGAGTTGCCGTAAGATTTTCTACAGCTGCAAATATTTCTTCAGAAGATAAATTATAATCATCAGATTTTTCTCTTAATTTTTCTACAATGCAAAGACCTTCCTTATTTAATTGATTTACATTATCAGTTTCTTGAATAATATCACGATAACTATTATTAACTAAAACTATATGATCCGATAGTTTTCCTATCTTATCAACACTTTTTTGAGTTTCAGATACTTGTTCTGAAGCACCTATTGCAATTTGATCAATTGTTTTTTCTATTTCTGTTATTGAATTCATAGCTTGATCTACTTTATCTGTCATATTAAAAGAAGCATTAACAATAGCTTTTGTTAGTTTATAAGTGCCTTCTATAATTTTTCGCATCTCTGCCGTTATGGAGTTTAAATGCCCCTGTATACTACTTAGTAATTTATTTTCTTTTAAGTTCATGCTAACAGACAAATCACCAGAGTTTATTGAAGTAACTACATCTCCAAAATTATCAGCCGCTTTTTTCATAACTACTGTAAAAATAACCAAAAGAACTATTTCTATAAGTATATTAGATATTATACAAAATACGATGAGAGATAACGATTTATCAGAATTAGTAATTGCCTTTAGTATAACACCAAAAATTGTTCCCTCTATTACAGCTAGTAGTATTATTACCAATATTGAAGTTGTAAATACTGCTGCTAATACACCAGTTAAGCTAATTGTTTTACCTTTCTTTTTCTTAGTTAGTTCCTCCATAAATATCCTCCTTTAATATCCTCTTTTGTTATTATTTCTATTACAATCGTCTAATTGATTTTGGTATCTTCTCCTGTAATTGCTGGACCAATGTCGTCAACTTAGCAAAATAGGATTAACGTACTGGTTTCATCTTCTCTTTTTGCGGCATATCCTCTATCGCTTGATGCTATTATCGCTACTCTGTACATATTGAAAATTTATCTCCCATTTTGATTTTCCCTCCATGTATTACCTTTGTAAATACACCTTCTCTTGGCATTATGCATTCTCCAACTCTTTTAAATATTTAACAATAGATACTCTGGCTAATGAAAAATTTCAACAAAAAAAATATTATATTTTTTCAATACGACAAGATATATGTCTAAGCAATGGATTTCCTGTTATTTCATCTATATCTTCACATGTAGAAAGGTAATTAGCCCCTTCTCCAATTTTCTGACCATTAAATTCAATTCCAAAATGATGGGGAACCAATACATATCCAGGACTAGTACGCCATGTAAGCTCTACTGGAATCTTAATAGAACCACCTTTTGTTATAATCTTCACTTCTTCTCCTTCTTTAATTCCAAGTTTTTCTGCATCATCTGGATGCATTTCAGCCTTATACGGTTTTCTATGCTTATATGTTTCTGGATTTCTCATCTCCCAATTTACTCCATAATCTGAATGTTTACCTGAACTTAATACCATTGGAAATTCATTATTCTTATTTAAATCTTCTTCTTCCTTCTCTGGAGTAATTCTTTTAATGTAGTCATTGATTTCATCACAATATAAATGAATTTTTTTATCTTTATGATGAATATGTCTATCAATCATAGTGTCTGGATATACTATACCAATAACAGCACCTTCTGGCTTAGAAATTACTGTCTCATAAGCAGAATCCATAAGGCATATATCTTTTATTTTAGGGATTTTTTCCATGATAGGATGCTTTCCTTTTACTTTGATTCCAGCACGTTCTACCATTCCGCTTCCTGATATTGGTGATGTAATCATAGCTGCCCAATATATTGCTTTTGCAGGTGAACCAATATATTTTCCTAAAACATCTCCTATAATCAATGTAAACAAATTAGCTTGTTTTATATTTTTTAAAGCATATGGGATAAAACTTTTTAAGAATATAATATAATCATTTTCCTTTACTGCTCTTTGTGCAGCCTTATGCAGACTATCTGGGACATGTGGCATTCTGCCAATCGCTTTCGTCATCTCAATCCATATCTGTCCACCTTCTTTTCTCTCACCAATCTGTTTTGTAATAACTGGATGTTTTATCTGAGCAACCACTTCAGGATAATTCATCTGAAAAGCATTAAAATCATATGTTTCATATGTACTTTTTACTGGCAGTACATAATCTGATATTCTAGCTGTTTCTGTCATGGTTACATCTACTGTAACAAGTAAATCTAGTTTACGTAATGCTTTCTCCATTGCATTTGTATCAGGATAAGAACGAATTGGATTAGATGCAGTGCAAAAAATCATTCTTAAATGCTCCGATTTTTCACTTAATATTTCTTGTGCAAGTACAGCTGAAGGATAAGTTCCAAGAACAGGAAATTTATTTGTTTCCACAGTACGCCATACTTTAGGATCATTTTCATCACTGTTATTTCCTCTGCTTATGACACAATCATTTACAATACATCCTCCCGGCATTAACGCTACACCTGTTATAACCGCTAAAGTTAAAAGTAAATAACAATTTAAAGTATTATGGCGTCCCATAAACATACCAAGATCCTGATGTACTCCCCATTTCCTTGTGGATAAAATCCTACAAAACTCTTCAACCTGTTTATATGAAAGTCCGCAGACACGTATTGATTCTTCAATATCAATATTTTCGAACCACTGTTTTACCACATTATAGTCTTTTACATATTTATCTATGTAACTTTGATTCTGCCATCCATTTTTAATTATCAACGCAATCATTGCACGCAGTAAAAGCGAATCCGTTCCTGCTTTAAGCATAATGTGCATATCCGCAATTCTTGCAGTTTCTGAAAGGCGTGGATCTATAACTATAACTTTACGATTGGGATCTTGTGAAGCACTACGTATTATTGTTCGTGCATTTAAAATTTGTCATGATACATAAGAATTACTTCCCCAGAATACTAATACTTCGCTATTATGATCATCTGGTTCTAAATAATGCATTTGATCTCCAAATATTTTTCCATGGCTCCACCAGTTTCCACAAAATTCAATTCCAATAGCATTATACTGATACTGAGAACCAATAGCACCCATCATCGACCTTGCAAATACCATTTCTGCCTGGGAACCTGGAGTTGCTCCCCCTACTAGTGCACAACTACGTGGACCATGCTCTTCTAATATTTTATTTGCTTTCTCAGAAATTTCTTTGAAAGCCTGTTTCCAGGTAATTCTCTCAAAATGATCTCCAACTCTTTTTAACGGATAATCTAATCTATCAGAATTATCTTGAAATCTCTTTACTGACCTGCCTTTACGGCAGCAATATCCATGAGACCTAGGACTAGATGCATCTGGGCGAACATTTATAATCTTATCATCCCCTATCTCCATCTCCATCCCACAACTTAAAACGCACAGACTGCACTGTGTTTTCTTCCATTCACTCATCTAAAACACCTCAATAACCTTATTTCTATTTATGCATTAATTCGTATTACTTTATATTTAGAACTTCCTGTATCTATTTCTTCTAACAATCTTTTTGATTGTCCCAGATTTGTAGTGACTGCTGTTTGTATAATACTTCCATTTATCATTATCTCTGTCTCTTTTATTTCCTTATCCATAGTCCATTCCACTGGGTTAAAGAATTCTTGCAGCAATCCTGCATCTAATGAATTTTCTATAAAATCAGGCTTCGACGGATATATTTGTTTCAAATCAACTCCTGTTCTAATAAAAATTCGATATAATTCTCTAGCTGAAATCACAAAATCTGCACTGCTATTATCATTTGCATCTGCAGCATTCTCTCCACCTTCAGTAATAGAAATCACACGAATATCTTTTATATTTAGTTTTTTAGATTGTACTAATGTATGCTTCACATATTTTGAAAACGACTGTTGTGGTGAATCATAAGCAACCATATTTGAAACCTGATTTTCAAACTTCTGTCTTACAAATTTTTGCGAAGCATAACTATTTGTAATAATTATTGGCTCTTTTCCTTTTTCAATTGCCTTATTAAGTGCTTCTTCACCTGATTTTGCTGACATAATATTTAAAATATCATCTGTAAATACATAATCTATACCTATTTTACGTAGTCCTGCTGCAACAAGCTCAACATCAAGTTCATGTACTTCCATCTTAAATAGCTGTGCTAATTTCTTAAGTACATTTTGCGATATAAAAGCTGCTGTTGTTATTCCGCATTTATGTGCATAATAAATCATTTCATCTTTATGTTCTTTCATAAAAATTGCTCCAGTGGGACAAACATCAACACATCTTCCACACTGTATACATTGACTTTCTTCCATATTATTTCCTATTTTAGGTACGATTTTTATTTTTGACCCTCTATCAATTATCCTAAGATTTTCTACGCATTGAATATCATTACAGACATCTACACATCTACGGCATTTCACACATTTATTAGGATTACGGATAATAGAACCTATGCTTCTATCTAATTCCTGATCTATATCTTCATGTTCAAATGGGATAACATCTACTTTATATTCTCTTGCAAGCTCCTGTAATTCACAGAATCCATCTCGTACGCAATCACAGAAAAAGCACATCTCACAAAATCCAGGATCCAGATCATCACATCTGCTACTTCCAATTCGCATACAATGATGGCAGTCTACAGAATGACGTGACAGTAAAAGTTCAAGTGTCATCTTTCTAGATTTTCGTATTGCAGGTGTATCAGTAAAAACTTCCATTCCTTCTCTAACTTTTGTTGCACATGCCGCTTTGAAATCTCCTATTCCTTTTACTTCAACTACACACATTCTACAACTAGCATGTGAATCTATCCCTTTAATTGCACACAATGTTGGAATATGTATTCCATTTTCCAATGCTGCATTAAGAATTGTACTGCCTGATGAAACTGATAATTCTTGTCCATTTATTTTTATATTTATACTTTCCATTCTTTACACTTCCTCAATTAACTTTGCTTTAAAATCTTCATAAAAAAGTGATATAACACTTTTTATTACGACTATTGCTTTTGGGCCAATTGGACAGGCAGATGATATATTCATATATTCAGCAAGATTCATAATTTGTTCTATATCTTTTTGTTTACCACTTCCATCTTTAATCTTTTCTATAAGTTCTGCAATTCTTAGCGTCCCTTCACGGCATGGTGTACATTTTCCGCATGATTTACTATTAAATGATTTTGCGATATCGACCAATACATCTACCATATTGTGACTATCATCTATAACAAGTACTGCCCCAGTTCCCTTTTCACTGCCAATAGCATATAAAGAATTTAAATCCAGATGGTCTACCTTTAAAAATTCCCCATAACTTCCTCCAAGTTGAACTGCTTTTAACTTTCTTCCATTTTTAACGCCATTTCCAACTTTATAAATAATATCATAAAGTGTTATATTGCTTGCTGCTTCAAAACGTCCTTCATTTACAATATCCCCACTAAGAGAAAACATTTTTGTTTCTATATTTTTATCAGAACCTATTTCGCTAATATTATCTACTTTTTCATATTTCATTTTTCCTTACTCCTATATTGAGCTTATTTAAGTAATACACAGATTTAAGAAACTTTTGATTGCCTATCAATTGATTAATTTCTTTTGTATTAATCAATTTACTATATTGCTTATTTAATATATACACCTTAAAAATTCTTTTTGAGTTTGTGAGGTTCTCACATACTTTCAATATATCATAAGTATACTTTTTAATCAATATGGCAACTTCTAATTTTATTGGAAGTATTAAATAAAAAATGAGCCCCAAGATTCAGTTTTATTCTGAATCTTGAAACCCATATTTTAATTAACAATAATATATGAAAAATCTATATTATAGCTGTATCCCCTTCCAAAGATACTTTCATTGCATCGTCTATGCATAAATATACTGCATCTTTATCTCGTGCTAATATGCTTTCATATATTTTAACAATATTATCAAACACTAACTTAGTTCCATTCTTATCAATAAATTTTGTATACATTTCAATTTGCGGCACAGCTGTTGAATGATAAAATAATGGTAAAATTATGTTATCACTAAGGATATATAGTTTATGATAAAATTCAATTATAAACTTACACATTTCAGTTATGTTATCTGCATTCTTTGTCTTTCTTATATTCTCAACTATTTGTCCAACACTATTAATTTCTGAATCTGAAGCTCTTTCTATTACCAAATCAAACGCAAGCTTATCAAGTGCTCTTCTAGTTTCACAGAAAGAACGTATTTCCTTATTACCAAGTTTTCCGCCATTATAGCGCATTATTGAAGCAAGAGTTTCAAAGGATCCTTTAGAAACAAAATCTGCAACGAATAAGCCTCTCCTTGGACGAACTTCTACAAATCCCTTATTTTCTAAATCAGATATTCCCTGTTTTACAATTGTTAAACTAACTCCCATCAATTCACCAAGTTCACGTTCTGTCGGTAATTTATCACCAAGCTTAAACTCACCAGAAATAATTCTATTTTCAATTTCATTTACAAACACTTCTTTTAATGAAGGTGTTGAAATCTTATTTAATGTCATATTTTCCACCTCTTCTGTTGTTACTAATCCGATATTTTATCACAACATATTTATTTTGTAAACTCAGTAATTTTTCATATGAATATTGTACAATAGTCCTACCACATAAAAATTTATAGTATCTATCCAAATACTTAATATATATCAGTAAATTCTTCACCACTGTTACTTATCTCTTTTATCCGATGACTACCCGCTCTTTACTCCCGCTTCTCAAAGCGGGAGTAAAGAGCGGGTACGTCCCTGGATTCGTTCAACTAAGAATCAGGTGGGGTTTGAAACCCCATCTGATTCAAGTTTTCACTTCATCATATCAATGTCCCCAAACAGTTATCATCTACCATAATATCTATATTGTACACACTTATCCAGGGCTTTGCAATTTCATAATTTCCTATAGAAAAAAGGACACACTAATGTGTCCCCAAAAGTTTTCTCTTATATTCATCGTAAAATTGCATTCCACATCATACACTTGTCCAACACTCTTTAGCTATTGATTTAATAGCTTTACCTTTAATTCATCGTTTTCCACGAAATAATATAGTTCGTATTCTCTGGAGTCTCAATTCCAAGTTCTAACTTTTTTTCAAAGTTTCCAGTTAATCCATGTTCTAATACTGTCTGATGGAAATGACTTAATGCAATTCCAATATCCACTTTTTTAATCATCTTTTCATCTTTACTTGCATTGCTTTTGTGTGTTTCAAAAAAGTGATATGAACCTTGTTTTTTCACTACTCTCCATGGTTGTGCATTGGTAGCAGAAGGTGCCAGACGAAGCATCTCCAAAGGATTTACATACTCATTTGCTTCTTCCTTGGATAATGGGTTTCCAAAGGAATCCTGAAAGAAAATCTCCTCCCATGGTTTTCGTTTATCAGACCTCATCGTTTTTCTCATAATACTTTCGGTAATGCTCTTTTTGCCTGCTGCATATCCTATTGGCGAAATTGCTGGAAAAAGTTCGTCATCTTTAATATCCATAGCAGTTGTAAACTGCTCTCTGCTGAATGTTGCTGCCAACCAAACAGTTGCAAGTCCCATATTTGTAGCATATAAAATCAAATTCTCAAATTGATATCCTGCTGCAAAAAGTCCATATTCACTCTTGTCAACAGAAACACCTAAATATGTCTTTGCACCTTTAATCACTCCGTATGTTCCTAATTTTCCTCCATTGGCTGCTGTATCTTTTTCAATTAGATGAATTTGAACCTTTACTCCAAATGGATTCGTTAACTTATTAATTTCATTCACTAATTTTTCTTTATCCTTTTCTGAAAGGCTTTTAGAATCATAGGTTCTTACACTTACCCTCTTTTTAATAGTTTCTTCTATTGGAATATTAAGTTTCATTCTTTCTACCTCATTTCGTTATATTTTATTAGAGCTTGCCCCCTTAATACTTAAATTTGGCTATATTATCTACATGGTTTCCATTGGCAGATACCACAAACTTATAACGTATCTGATTTGTTCATTCGTTAAAATTTGATCACAACTTTCCCTTTTATATGGCCTTGCGCAACAAGATTCAGTGCTTTATCAATGTCTTCAATACGGAACTCTGTTCGGTCCACTGCTGGTACAATCTTGTTATCTTCAATAATTTTCTTAATCTTTTCTAATTGTGCTCCGTCACTTCGAACAAAAATGAAACGATATTGAACCCCTTTTTTCTTCGCCTTGTTATCATATCTAGCCCCAACAACAGCAAAGAGTTTTTGCTTCCAACCTGGAAATCCATGATCTTCTGCAAAACGCTTGTTAGGACTAGTCCGCAGAGAAAGAAGCCTGCCGCCCGGTTTAATAATCGAAAGTTCATGATCGAATTCATCTGGTCCCAAGGCATCAATCACGTAATCTATGTTGCTAAGCAATTCCCAATAATTTTCAGTTGTATAATCAAGGTATTGGTCTGCGCCTATCTCAATTGTCCGCTCACGTGCCTGGGGATTTCCGCTGACAATCACTTTAAGCCCCATTGCCTTGGCAATAGGAATGGCCATTTGTCCAAATGATCCGGAACCGCCAGGGATAAACACGGTTTCACCGGCTTTAGCTTCCAATTCTTCATGAAACCCCTGATAAGCAGTCAACCCAGTTAATGGTGCAGCCGCCCCGGTCACAAAATCAAGATTAGCCGGTAAATGCCCGATATCACCTGCATCAATTGCCGCATATTCGGCGAAAGCTCCGATTTTTGTTAATGGCAGCCGTGAATATATGGCATCTCCTACTTTAAATCCCTGCACATTTTTACCAGTTTTTTCAATCACACCTGTCAGTTCGTTACCAAGCGTCAATGGGAACTTATAATCCTGAATCAATTTTACGCTACCAGTGATAATAAGCATTTCTAACGGATTGACTGCCGCAACTTTAACCTTAACTAAAACTTCATTGTCACCAATTTCTGGAATTGGAATATCATTTACTTCTGCTGCAATAATTTTTGAATATTTTCTAATCTGTGCTGCTTTCATAATATACACCTCCTTATAGTAAAAATCACTAGTACAAATTTTCCCTATGTTGCTTCGATTTATTCCATCATTTATTTTTCATAAAAGGAAGCAGATAATGGTTGTCTATCTGTAAATCTTTTATAGCTGTACTTAGGATATCCTACCATTACAGCTCCTGTTATTTTCTTTTTTTCTGGAATATTAAAAATCTTGTTCATTGGTGAATTCTCACTACGAGCACAAATCTCAAATACTCCTGCCCAGCATGATCCAAGTCCAAGAGATGGAGCATATAATTCTAGATAAGATAATGAAATAATTGAGTTTTCTCTACCATTATAAAAATCATCATCAGCTAAAGTTAAAATTATACTAGGTGCACCCCTTAAAATAATCTCAACTTTACCTTCTCTGTAGGCGTTAATCATACCAGATAGCATCTTACTCCAAGTTGCATCATTCTCAAACCATTTAATACATTCCTCAACTGCTAATTCAATTGTTTTTTTATCATCTATTATTAGGTAAGATATACCTTGTGAATTACTGGCAGTTGGTGCTAAGTGAGCAACATCAACAAGCTCCATTAACTTTTCTCTTTCAACTGGTGTATTTTTATAAGAACGAACAGATCGTCTAGCTCTAATAAAATTCTTTGCTTCTTCAGCATTTAATTTTTTGACTTCTCCTATCTCACTTTGCATAGCTAATGGTGATTTCTTATTATCTATAGCTTGCTTTGGACATATGGCTACACAATGACCACATTCTAAGCATCCATTAACATGGGTTTCTCTCTCTTTAGGACCAGTAGGTTCTAGTTTTAGTACTAGTGCTGGACATTCCTCCACACACAATCCACATTTTATACATTTTTCTTCATTTACAGTTATTAAACTCATTTTAATTCACTCCTTATTAATTTTTGTACTCATATATAGTACGAATGTATTCATTTTTGTTTTTCATTAATACAGGTATCAATATGCCCTTTGTCTGAGTCAGCATTTTATCAACAGATTTCTGACTAGTTTTAAAATTGATTAATTACATTTTTATAAAAATGAAATCTTTCTTTATTAATGATTTGCATAGCAATTTTACTTGCTCTATTGCCTAATAGGATTTTCAAAGGAGATAAGCACGTTTTTGAGAACGTTCGTTCTAATTGAGATAAAAAAATTCAACTTTTGTAAAAATGTTTTTGAGAATGTTCATTCTAATTAGTATAAAAAAATTCAACTTTTGTAAAAATGTTTTTGAGAATGTTCATTCTAATTAGTATAAAAAAATTATTTATTTAATAGATCCAAGAAAAAATCCGCTATACGATGCATTTTTTCTTTGCTTGCTGAGGTTCTTAAAAGTACACGAATTCCAAGCAAAGTATTTTGCAAAATTTCTGCCAATGCATCAGCATCATAATCACAGGAAAATTCACCTGTTTGCTGTCCTTTGCGAACAAGATCTGCAAGAAAATACTCTGTTTGCATAAATGCCTCTTCCGTCTTTTCTTCTACCTCTTTATCACGAAGAGCCATCTCAGTTGCTGAGTTTACAATTAGACAGCCCCATGGTCTGTCTTCATATCCTTCGATCATAAAATCAAAGATAAATTGTATCGCTTGTTTTGCAGTTTCTGTATGTAAAATTCCAGCTTGTATTTTGTCTTTTACTAATTCTCCGTAACAATCTATTGTTTTTAAAAATAATGTATGCTTATCACCGAAGGTATCATATAAACTTCTACGATGTATTCCCATATGCTCTACTAGATCACTTAAAGATGTCTTTTCATAGCCTTGTTCCCAAAATAATTCCATTGCTTTCTGAAGAACTACATTTTCATCAAATTCCCTACTTCGTCCCATTAATTTCACTCCTTATAATAGAAATAATAACATTTTGAGAACGATCGGTCAAGAATTAATTTAAAAAGTGATATAACCACTTTACTCATTCATAAAAATCTTAAAAACATCACTAACAATAAAACTTACTTGTGGATACAATAATAAAGTACATATATCATTATTTTTATAATTTCTATTTAATTTATACGAATTATCATTTAAATAATACTGTTCTATTGTTTTATTTCTATAATCAACTAATAAATACTCCTCTATACCACTACTAGCATATAATTTCATCTTATGTTCTCTATCATTTTTTTCCGTAGATTCACTCAATACTTCAAATATCAATTTAGGTGTTTCTAAGTGCAATACATCATCCTCATACTTTTCGCTTATATCCCCACCACAAAATACTGATATATCTGGTATTCTATATTCACTTTCTGTAAATTTAACATGAAGCTCACTGATTGCTATACAACTATTGGGTAATTTATTTCTTAGTATGGATATTATATTATTAATACTTACACTATGCTTTGCAGTTGGACTAAAATATATAATTTCTCCATTTAAATACTCTATTATATGACCTGTGTTATCTTTAATACTTTCAGATATTTTCACAAATTGTTCAAAGGTTAAAAAATTAATAGGATTAACTAAACTCATCAAAATACCTCCATCTGTAATCTTGCTAACTTTTTAATATTATTATATCAAATCATTTGACATCTGAATACCTAAATAAACTATCCCTATGCCAAAATAATATTTTACTGTTACAACTTCAATTATCAACTTAATTTTATTTTTAATTGATTATTAAATCTGAATTTGGGCATAATATAATTAATTTGCATATGATGGAGGTATCTTTATGAACGATCAAAGTAGTCGAAAAACCCATGGCCAATATGAGCAGCATCAAAGATGTGATTTGTGCAATGTACCAATATTTAAAAACCCTCGCAGCGATATAAGAAGTAGTAGTGTTTTTCATGGCAAGGGAAGTGTTCTTTGTAATAAGTGTGCAGCACTATTAGAAAATATGCCTGCAGAACAGGCAATTCAATCTCTTGACAATGCATCGAAAATATATGGAAAAGCAAAAGAATAATTATTGCAATTCTTTTGCTTTTCTAAACTATATAATACACATAGCAACTATTGTAGTCACGGTCAATCCTATAATAACCGGCTTTATATTCTTTTTCGCTAATTCAAAAGGATCTACTCCACATATAGCTGCCACAGGTATTACAGCCCATGGTATTATAGTTCCGCCACCAACCCATATAGCTGCTATTTGTCCTAGTGCAGTAAGAGTAGCTACTCCTCCACCTAAAGCTGTGGAAAATAATTTTGCAATGGACCCTGCTAAAGATATTCCTGAAAATCCTGATCCATCTAGCCCTGTAATGGCACCAACTATAGTAAGCGTTATAGAAGCAATTATAGAATTAAGAGGAACTGCATTAGCCAAACACACACCTAAATCATTAACTATACCATTAGAATAAGCTGGTAATATTTTTCCAAATATTTCATTAAAGGCTGAATCTCCTAAATAGAAAAATGCAGCTATAGGTATAACTATACCAAATATTTTAAAACCAAACTGTAATCCTTTAACAAGGTTACTTGTTATTTTTTCTAAGGCTTCATTTTTATAAGTTATCATAGATATTAAGCTCAATACAAATATGGCTGTTCCACCTATAAGCGCAGTAGCATCTCCGCCCTGCAGCTTAGCAGTATACATCACAAATATATCTAGAACAAATAAAGCAAAAGTTATCAATGCTAAAATTCTCTTAAAATTCTTTGAAAGATTAGTTAAACTAGGTTTCTTTTCATCATTTTCATCTTCTATAGTATACTCCGTAGATATTTTTCCTAGTTTAATATCCTTTCTAAGTAAATAAAATGCTGTTATAGTGGTTACTAAACCCATAGTAATTACCAATGGAATACTTGCGCTAATAACACTGGACACTGGTATTCCTGCTGCATCTGCTGTAAGCTTAGGAGCTGCTTGAATTATATAATCACCTGACAAAGCTATGCCATGTCCAAATAAATTCATTGATATTGCTACTCCTATAGCTGGAAGTCCTACCTTTCTTGCTATAGGTAAAAATAATACTCCTACTAAGGCTACTGCTGGTGATGGCCAGAAAAACCAAGAAAGCACCATCATAACTATACCGATAACCCAATAAGCAATCCAGTAATTTTTTATTATTCCTTTAAAAGGGGATACTATTTCTTCATTTATACCAGATTCTATTAACACATTACTCATAGCAACAATAACAGATATAATAAATATGGTGGGCATAAGCTCTTTAGTAGCATAGACAAAGCTGTTAAACACTCCCATGGTAGAATGATATACAGAGCCTGTGCCTACTAATCCAAGTAGGAATATGCCAATTATACAAATTAATGAAATATCCTTTTTCTTGACCATAGCTACAATAATCACAAGTATAAAGATTAAATAGATATAGTGAAGTGGCGTTAATACTATATTCATTTTTTTCCCTCTTACAAAATTACTTTACTAATAAATTATGCAGTGCTTATATATAAAGTGATATTGTATACTATGTTAATCTAAAATTTAATTATTTTTTATTTTTCTTCTTTCCAATTCTCATTAATTCCTGTTTTGGACGTTGCCAACTTATTTATTTGGTAAAGAATTTCACTAAAGAATCTTTTAGGTAATGTATCTGGTGATACAACATTTTGCTCATATATTTTGTCATGTATATAACTGTATTTTAAAACAGTTCCTTTTTTATAAAAACTTAAGTCATATACTGTTACTTCGTCATTTTCATAGCCTACGGATACACCACTAAAGCTTAATTCAACATCTATTTCATAAGTACTATCTTCTCTGTAAAAAGTATAATAACCGCCGCCATCTCCAATTGGACCTCTGCTCCATCCAAAGCTGGTTAACTTACCTAATAGTGATAAACCATTTAACATGATTCCTCCAAAACGTTCTACATTCTTGTTAGTTTTTTCTTCTTCAGTAGCTGTAAATATTTCTCTATTTAACTGTTCAAGAGGTTGTCTAATTTCATAGTTTTCAAACTGTTCCTTCCATAAAGCTATATCCTCACTACCTAACTCTATTGGATGAACGATTCCTATTACCATTCCATCTTTTAATTCATATTCATCTTCATCTTTAGTATTAAAGCTGCCATCTTCCATATATCTGAAGCTGTCAGTTAAAACATTGTCTTCATAAACACCCCATACAAGACCCATAGCAAATTGATGCATAATAGGATTTTGGACAAAAAGCTTTACCCAAGATTCTTTTGTCCACTTTCTGTTACTGGATAGCGCCATTTCTAAACGAATAGCTTGTATATTTGCCACTATTTTTAATTGTTTCTTTAAGTTTTTAAATTCTAATGAAGCTTCTTTTGCTTTAACTTCGTCATCCTTTTTACTTGGAGCTGGAAGATTCTTAAACTTTTTGCTATTTTCATCTTGTACCTGTAAAGTAAGCTCAGGAGTAAGTGTTACAGTGAATTTTCTATCACCATAATCAAAAATTCTTTCTCCTCTTATATCAAAACCTAAATTTGGAACTATCCTGTCTGAAAGCTCCTCAACATCTACACCCATTTGTCCTGCTGCAAACTTAAGTGCTGACGCTGCAGCATTTTTAACCTGCTTAAATTTAAACTTTCTTGATATATTGTCCACTATTATTAAAGCTTCATTACTTCCATTAAGTGCAAGTGCTTTTACTGCTTCACTAGCTATAGCCCCTCTTGAATTTTTTGGCCACTCTTCTATATTCTTTTTTAACAAACTAATTACATCATAATCTCCATAAACAGATGCAAAAGGAAGTACCCACTTTTTCTTGCTTTCTGCACCATTATTAAGCCATCTTTCAAGAACTTCTAAAGCAAATTTTGATAAATCTTTTGCACTTAAGAGCTCACTTACCATTCTTGCTTCACTACTTAAACCTATTTCAATGCAAGAAGAATAGCATATAAGCATATACTTTATAATTTCATTCTCTGCAAATCCTTCACTGTCCTTAAATCTTACCTTTGGAAGCGTATCACAATCTAACCATTTCAAAGCTGCTGCTTTATTACCTTTTAAAGCTTTCTTACAGTATTCTAAAATGTCTAGCTCTTCATTGTTTTCTTCCAAAGCACTTTCTAAGTTTAAAGCTTCTCTTAAAAGCGCTTTTATCTTCTCATTCTTTTCTACTTCTAAAGCTTTATTTAATGCTTCAAGCACTTTTTCATCACTGCTTTTTAAAAGTGCTTTTACTGCTGATTCCCTAACCATCTGCTTTTTTGCACTTAAACTAGGTATTATTAGTTCATGACTTTTCTTGCTTAAACTTAAAAGTTCTATAACTCTCTCCCGCACAACCTTTGAAGAGTCTCCTAAATATTCTATAAGAAGCTTTGTACCTTTAGGCTCATCTGAGGCTTTAGCTGACATTTCTAAAATACCTTTTCTAGTTTCAGCATCACATTTAGGTATATTTTCTATAACCTGTTCTTCTTGTGTTTCAATTAATTTACTAATAATACTCATTGCCTGCTCACGTAAATCTGCTCTAACATAATTGCCAAAAGCACAATGTCCTAAGTAACATATATAATTCTCAGCAGAAGCTCCACAGCTATCCAATAATTCTATGTAAGAATTTAAATCATTATCTCCTATTTTCATGCCTTTAAATTTATTGTAATCACCATACATATTTCTTAATATATCTGGACTTCCTATGGTAATAAATACTTTCATAGCTCTTATAAACATTGGAGATATATCCTTCAGCCAAAAGATGATTTTTGAAAAGTTAAAATTGGATAGGTACATATCTCTTCTTCCAAATAAACCTTTTAGTGTTTTATCTATATCTTTAAAGGAGATATTATCTTCTAAATATTGTATGAAATCTTCATAAACATTTCTTCCTATATCAGCCTTATCCATAAATATAGAGAAGTCATGTATAAAAACATCCTCTACATCATTTACAAACTCCAATCCTTCTCCCTTTTGCAGAAGCAAGAAAGCCATATAAGCCTTATTTATACCAAAACACATTGAAGTAGCTTTCTTAAACTCTTCCTTGTGTCCATCTAATTCTTCTTTAAGTTCTTTTTCAAAGGTATAATCAAAATATCTAAGGCTATTGTAATCTCCCATCCATGCAATGTATAATTCTCTTTTTATTTGAAGTTTGTCTACAAGTTTTGTCATAGCCTTATATCTATTATATTTAAGATAGTGATATAATTCATAAAAAGCCTCCTTGTAATCAAACAATACTGCAAATTTAATAAATCTCCCTGCCACCTGTGATTCATTATATATGGTAGAACTAATTCCTATAAGAAATCTAAAAACATACTTATCAATATTTAAAACTAATTTACTATTACTTTTTAGTATTTCCACTACTTCTTCTAAATCTGAAGCTTCTCCTTTTAAATACTTAACTAAAGGCTCCATTTCCATTTTAGATATGTGGTTTTTAAATAAACTTTCTACTGATTTAATCATGTCTTCTTCTAACCAACTGCAAAGTTCCTTGTTTTTTTCCTTTTTGATTAAATAAGTTGCTATAATGGCCTTTTCATTTATTTTACTCATATCAAAAGCTTCTAAAAATGAATCTTTATACTTGTCATAAAAACTATCATAAAACATAATAAATTCACGACTTAAAGTTCTTTCTTGTTCAGTAATAGATGTAGCATAATAAGCTATAACAAAGGTTGGACTTAAACCATATTCTAAAAACTTTTTGAAATAAGGATTTCCATGATAATAAGTTGTTTTATCTAAGACTGAAAATAAGGATACTTTCCCTATTTGAAATAGCATTCTTATATACTTTGACAAGTGATCATAAGCTTTATGTTTTTCAAGCGATTGGTATGCACTAACCATTTTTTCTACTACATCCGCATTTAATTGTTCCATATCAATACTTGGAAGGTCTTTTAAAAGTTTTTCTTCTTCTAAGTTTCCTTCCATATATGCTTCAAAACTATCAATAACTTCATCAGCTAATCCTAACTCCAATAACGCATTGCTTATTTTCTCTATTAGGTGATCCTGTAATCTCATTAATCTTGTCTCCTTCGTTTGTTTTCATATTAATAAATTTATCTATATTCTTGCCTTAAAACATGTGTTTCCAAATCAGCAAGCCTTGTTGGGATAGGTATTCTACTGTCTTTAGATAGTAACTTCATTGTTATTTCATAACAACTATTTAAATCTATATTATTACCACAAGAAATAAATATAGGCTTTACATTTTCACTAGTTCTTACAGTTCTTCCATAAACCTTATCCTTTATAACTATATCTGTATATGCCCCTACTTCATTTTCTGGCATAATAAAATCTACATTATCTATTTTTAAATAAGTTTTTCCTATTCCCATAGTAGGCTTGTTTAAAAACAAACCTGCATGTGACGCTATTCCCATATTATTATGGTGAAGATATCCGTTACCATCAAATATAAAAATATCCGGCTCAACTGTAATTTTTTCTACTGCTTCTAGTATTAAAGGTAATTCTCTAAAAGCTAAAAATCCAGCAATATATGGCACTTCTATCCTTCCAACACTATGAACCTTTTCTAATACCTTTTTAGTTTCAAAATCAATAATTACTATGCTGCAAGCACCAAAAGTTTCATTGTTTTTTTCCCAATAAGCAATATCTATGCCTGCACAAACTTTTATATCTTCTAAATCTATTTTATTTGTAATATTGATTTTTTCTTTTAAATTGTTTTGTATATTTAAAAATTCTTTTTCTGTGTTTTGATTAAAGTCATGAATATAATTTACTTTCAATAAAATCAACTCCCTTTAATAAATTTGTATTTAACAACAATCCCAATTATATAAAACTTTAGTAAAATCTAATTTTTTCAGATCCTCTTCATTTATAAAAAAGTTTGCAATACCCGAATCTCCAAACATCAGGTCACATTCTTTTTCAATATCAAGTTGAAGAAGTAAAGTACCAAAGTTGTTTAATTCTTCATCATCCCTTGGATCATCTTGAGTAAAAGTAGCATATCCTCCTATTTTACATCCATCAACATTTAAATTTTCCATATAATCGTCATCTTCTTCATCTGTTAAGGTTATATCACTGTACACATTATTAAATCTATAATCATCCCAAGGTATAGGCATATATTCTAAGGAAAAGTTCATTTTACCTTCATTACTAAAAGGCATGTACCAATCTTCTTCTAATTCTTCTAAAAACGAAAAATCTTTTATTAAATTTTCTTCACTCTTTACAACATTAGATATATATTTTATTCTAAATGTATCCTGTATGCATGGATCATCCATGTCCAGTCCATACATATCACCAGGGAGTATAAAAAATTGCAGTATGCCTTTTTGTGGAAAAGCTTCTAAATGAGGAACTTCCTCAAAATTTATTTGAGCTAATAATCTTAAATATTCTCCACTAGCTGCTTTAGGATATTCCATGCCAATTTCTAAATAAGGATTTCCACCTAACTTACTTTCCCAGGGTTTGGTTTCTTGTTCTTTTAATTTAATCTTTACATATGGTTTTATAGTTTTTTCTATTTTATCTCTAAATTTTTCTAAACTTTCAGGTATTTCTATATTAAAATTTTGCATTTTTATTCCTCCATTACATTTCATTAAAATTAATCTTCTTCACAAAAATCACAAGTATCACTGAAAACATATACTATACCATTACAATCTTTTAATGATTTTTTTAAAAGTTCCTTTAATGAATTTATAAATTTTATATCCTTTTCACTAATTTCATCAAAATAAACACCTTGAGAATTAAGGCTTTTTTCTATGCTTTTGCATATACCTAATACATCTGAATTTTCTAAATCAGAAATTACTCTTTCTATGTGTTCTAATGACATGTACCTTAAACCAAGATTATCGTGATTTGAAAAACTACTTGCTATCATTTCAATTTCTTCTTTGTTCTTTGTATCTATGCCCCACATTTGAACAACTGCTTCTAAAATTTGTTCTTTTGTTGGATTTTTTATGCCAAGTTCAGTTTCCCAAGCACTGTATGTATAACTAAAATCACTGACTCCAAATAATAAAGCGTGAATCATTCTTTCTTTTGTATATTCTTTATCATTCCAATAATCTTTAATGTAATAATCTTCGCGGAAAAGTTCACTTATAACATAATCACTTATGTTGTATTCAATCATTTCATCACAATTCACATCACCATTTATTATATTTACTAGAGTCTTTTGTCCTTCCATAGAATCCATATATTCTTTTTTCACTTTAATAATTTTTACGCTTTCTATTTCCATATTTACTCTCCTATATACTTAACAATTATGTGTAACTTCTAATTTATTATTTTCATATATTGTTCCATAAATAGCACAAATCAGCATACCACCACAAACTTTGCTGCTAACTTGAAAGTGTATTTCCCCATATAAATTAAGTCAATTCTATGAATTAGTTTAGCAAACATATGTTCCATTGTCAAATAATTCTATTTTGTATTTAACCTACATTCCAATTATATAAAACTTTAGTAAAATCTAATTTTTTCAAATCTTCTTCATTTATAAAAAAGTTTACAATACCTGCATCTCCAAAAACTAGATCATATTCTTTTTCACAATCAAGTTGAAAAAGTAAAGTATCCAAGTTACTTAATTTTTCATCACACCTTGGATCACCTTCAGAAAACATAGGATATCCCCCTATTTTACATCCATCAGCACTTAATTTTGCTATATAATCATCCTCTTCTTCTTCTGTTAAGACTACATCACTGAACACTTCGTCATATCTATAATCCTCCCAAGGTACGCATGCATATTTTAAAGAAAATTTCATTTTACCTTTGCCTTCATTACCAAAAGGCATGTACCAATCTTCTTCTAAACTTCCTAGAAATGAAAAATCTTTTATGAAATTTTCTTCATTTTTTACAACATTAGGTATGTATATTACTCTAAAAGTATCCTGCTTGCAAGGCTCATGAAGTACATACAAATCATTAGAAAGTATGAAAAATTCCAGTATGCCTTTTTTAGGAAAAGATTCTAAATGAGGAACTTCCTCAAAGTTTATCTGCGCTAAAAATCTTAAATATTCTCCATTAGATGCTTTAGGATATTCCATACCAATCTCCAAATAAGGATTTCCACCTAATTTGCTTTCCCAAGGTTTGGCTTCTTGTTCTTGCAATTCAATATTTATATATGGCTTTATAGTCTTTTCTATTTTATCTCTAAATTTTTCTAAGCTTTCAGGTATTTCTATTCTTGAGTTTTCCAATTTCCTTCACCCTTCCTTTAATCAAATAATTCTTAGGAGCTTGCTTATAAGCCTAAGCAAGCTCCTTAAATGCCATTTAGGCATTTAACCCATGGGATAAGATTATGGATTCATAATTATATCTAGCATTTTTTCAGTATTGTTTACAAATTGCTTCATAACTTGAAAATGCTCAGTATCTTTATATTCCACTTTCCTAAATTCACCTTTTAATTCATATATTAAAGAATCTGGATAAGACATTATAATAGGAGAATGAGTAGCAATTATAAATTGTGAACCCTGCTGAACCAATTCGTGTATTTTTGCAAGCATAGTCATCTGTCTTGATGGTGATAACGCAGCTTCAGGCTCATCTAAAATATATAAGCTATTCCCCCTAAATTTATTAATTAATAATGATAAAAAGGCTTCTCCATGTGATTGTTCATGGAGTGAAACTCCACCATAGGAATCTATAATTTTAGGAGTATTACCGCCTTTATCTAATTCTTCTATATTAGTTGCAACATTATAAAAGCTTTCTGCTCTAAGAAAGAATCCATCTTCTGGACGTTTAACTCCTTTAACCAACTTTAAATATTTATATAATTCTGAGTGAGTGCTCCTAGTTGAAAATGTAAAATTTTTTGTTCCTCCTTCAGGATTAAAGCCACAAGCTGTGGCAATTGCTTCAAGTATAGTTGATTTACCTGTTCCATTTTCACCTACAATAAATGTTACTTTTGGATGAAAATCTAAAGTATATAAATTTTGCACTGCATCTAAAAAAAATGGGTATGCATCAAATGAATATACATCTTCTCTATTTAATATAACTGTCCTTAAATATTGATTTAATTTAAATTTTTCCATCTGTAAATCTTTCCCCCAATCTACTTAAAGAAATCAACACTAAGTATTATCAATTGATTCTTATACTTATGTTAAGGTGAAATAACCAATCAGCTTCAATTGCATCTACAAGCTTTTTAAAATCTAATATTGGCGAATATTTAGCTGCTATTTCATAGTTTCTTCTACACTACATAAAATCTTCTATATGTTCTCTATATTCCTCCACTACTTTTCCACTATTAAGCTTGCTGAAAACTTCTATAGAATAGTCTTGGTCTAAATACTCTGGCACCATAAAATTAATGATAATATTTTCTTTGCAATTATCTTGAAAAAAACCCTCATCTTTTATTTCTACCAAAGCTTGTACACATGTATCAAAAACTTTTTCTCTAAATTCATCAAAAAATTCTGTATATATGCTTTCTGAGTCACTAATTTTATCTTTATTATTTTCCTCAAATTCTAGTAAACTATTTCTAATCTCTTGAAATTCATCATCTGCGCCATTCCATATTTCCCATTCTTGCTCACAAAATTTATAGTAATACCTGTCTTCTTCATCTTCTATTTGTTCTTCTAATGCTTCTTTTGTATTTGCTACAACCCCTATAGATTCAGCAGCTGAATGAGAAGTTAATGAGAATGCATATACAGTAAAATCCTTGTATTCTTCCATAATCTCTAAAAAGGCTTTCTTTGTAGCTAAAATAATTTCTTCTTTAAATTTTTCGAAATTAAATTCTAATTTCATTAAATTTATCCTCCTTCAATTTTATATTCTTACAGCTCTATTTCTTTATTTACTATCATATCTAGAAATTCCATAAAGTTATCTGCTACTATGTCTACCTCCTCAAATTCTGGTTCAGAGCCATAAACTATTGCACCTTTTTCATCTTCAGTATCTATTGCATAAAAAGAATAGCCATTATTTACCGACATCAGTATTGGAAAGTATCTATTCCACCAATTTTTAATTTCGCTTTTCCATTCCAGATCATTTTCTGCTGCTTCTAAGCTTAAGATTTCAAAGTCATTCCATTTAAATGCAATATCTGACTTTCCATTATATTCTTCTTCACATATAAGCCAACTTTTTTTACTAGAAGATATACATTGCTTTATTTGTTTAATAAATTCAAGATATTCATATGGTATTACTTTATACCTTCCTATTACTTCATTACATAAATTCACAGTATCATTTTCATTTATTTCCCAGGAATTTACTTTAGCCCATTCTATGAATTCTTTAATACTAATCAATATCTACACTCCAATTTTATATTTTTTTCTTTATCACATCACTACAAATTGTCCTAATGGATGGCTTCCATACCATGCACATGGCCATCGTCCTTCTGAGAGAACTTCTAAAACTCTGCTAAAAAACCTCCTCTTGCCAATAACAACTTCTACGCATACCCAAGCTACGTCTCTCTTTATAAAGTCAATAATCTCATATCTATCCAAAGCTTTCTTTAATTTTTGTCTTGGCATTAAATTTCATTAAGTTAACTCCATGCCTATATTAATGAGAAAACTAAACAATATCATTAAGAAAATTTGGGGCTATTCTTTAAAAAGTTGTGGGACTCCCTCCCACATTAATTCAGGCATTTCATCCACTTTATTTAAATAAACATATATTTCTTGATCATCGCCATAAACTCCTGACTCTGGCAGATTTGTATTTAATGTAATATGATATACTCCATTTTCTAACTTTATTTGCTGATCCTCTGGACATTCTGGATTCCAGTCCATGAGCCAAAATAAATCTTTTATACAAAGCCTTCCTGCATCTATTACAATAGCTAGACGAATACTAATTGGATACTGCTCATCAATTTCATCGCTAGGATAACCCTCTCGAAATTTTAATATATATTCTCCTCCACTGCCCGTACAAAAACCAACAATATCACCTTTTTTTATGTGTTTTGCTACTTGATCTGGATTTCCGTATTCATTTTCGAAGAAATTTTCTCCCCCTTTAATATTTTTAACTGCTCCATCAGAATAAAAAACTATACCCATTCCATCTATTGAAAGATTTATATCAAAATTAATTTTTTTATTGTACATACAAAATTTTCTCCTTTTTAATCCATTGAATCGTTTTTTAGAATCTACTATATGTAAAACTACCTATCCCCCAACAATCTTAATTAAGGTCTTACTCGTATCTACCCCCTATAAAAAGTATTGAAGCTATAGAATCCCACTCAATACTCTCTAGGTCAAATACTCCATCTGAATCTTCAACCCATCGTTATATTCCATCAAGAAAATCTTCAAGAGTAGTGTTAGACCAGTCTTCAGGATTCTTTTTTAAATCCTTAACTAAGTAATTCAATTTACCTCATTTTATTTAAAGCTTAAAATATAATTGTTCTCTTGCTCAGTAGAACTATTTATTTTAAAATTGCAATTATTTAATACTTTATGAGAGCCTATATTGCTTTTTAAAACTTTAGCATTTATACCCTTACAATCTTCAAATTCAAAAGCCCATACCACTAATGTTTTTAAAGCTTCTGTCATAATTCTTTGCTTTCTATAATTAGGAGAAATACTGTATCCCACTTCTGAATAACCATTTTCATTTGGTAATCCTTTAAAACCAATAAAACCTATTCCTTGTTCATTATCTTTATTAATAATTAACCAATATGTATACCACTTATGAACATCTTCATTTATATTTTTCATTTTATTCAATTTCTTTGATATTGCTAATTTAACAGAATTAGATATTGCTTCTAATTCAATATTAACTTCAATATTACTAATATCATCTTTATTAATATCATCTTTATTAATATGTAATAACTCATTTAAGGATAAAGGCTTTAAAATTAATCTTTCTGATTCTAAATATTTGCTGTTCAATTCACTGCCTCCTTATTTGTAATTCATCACATTCCTTAAGAACATTTTAAAATTATTTTTTCTTTATATTTATCCAGCCAGTCCATTAACGGATATTTTATAATCATCTGTTATTGTAACTTCCATTGAATGTCCTGCAAAATAATCTGGTTTTGTATCTATAAAAACTTCTATCATTATTCTAGAGTCCATTATTTCCTTATCTTCATCTATTCTTATTCCTATACTGTTAAAATACAAAGATTTATAAAACTCTTCTTCACTAATTGGTAATTTAAAAATATCATCACCATCTACATAAACTTTTTGTCCATCGATTATTGTTTCTTCTGAACTTTCAGCCCACTCTTCTGCAAGTTCAAGCATATCATCATCTACAAGCGCATCAAAAACCGCTTTCTTATTATTTTCAAGCCATAACAAATTCTTTTTAAATTCTTCAATATAGTTTTTTATCTTATTGTTATCAAAAGTATCTTCATCCTTAAGATCTACATCTAAAGATATTGATATGTAACTATCCCAAATTACAGCATTAACTTCAAACTCAGCTGACCCCATATTATTGTTTATCTCAAAATCTTCTATTTTAATATCTAGTTTTTCAATACTTAAGTTTTTATTCAAATCAGATTTGCAATTATTACTTTTAAATAAAGACATGTATTTATTTCTATAAGAACGTACTCTCCAATCACTTGGATCTAACTTTACAGACATGTCTAAATCCACCAAAGCCTTTTGATATTCTTTCATATTCACATAACAGTATGCTCTAAAATAATAGCCATCAGCATAGTTATTATCTAAATCTATAGCTTTTTTAAAATATGGTTCTGCTTTTTCATACTCTCCATTATTTAAAAATTCTAGTCCTTCTTCTACTAAAGTTTCTATATTTTTATCCATTATTCTCCTCCTAAATTTTGATTTTCAAACTTTGTTTCCTGTGGAAGGCTTAAATTCATAATAATATCTCTCATTATTTCGTTCCTTTCTAATTATTCAATGTCTTTATTAACAAGTTTTTATTTTATATAAATATAATTTGCCATTTTTAGGGCTTTTCACACTTTCTCCTCTAAACCCACGATTTTTAAGTTCATTTTGCAATGTATGCATTAAAAATCCATGACAAACAATTAGTATATTGCTATCAGTTTTATGCTCTATAATATCTAAAAATTCTTTTACTCTTTTTTTAGTAATATTTTTAGTTTCTATTTGAGACTTGTGATTCAAAAACCAAGCAATTCTTCCACCTATACACCAAAATACATAGGGTAGTTTGAAATTACTTTTTAATATAGGTGATATTAATACTTCCCTTAGTAAATTATTTTCAACTATTTCTTCCTTAAAAATAACCTTTGCAGTTTTAACAGCTCTAGGCAAATCACTAGAAAAGCACTTGTCCCATTTTATATTTCCAAGTTCTACATTATTTTCTATAACATCGCTATTATCATAAAGTTTTACCCAATCTTCAAAATCCTTTGAGGACATAAACTTACTTGTATGACAATTAACTTTAAAATGTCTTACTAACCCTATATTCATTTTTTCTCCAATCAACTATTGTAATTTCTATTTCTCATTTCAAAGGCTTTTTCTGCAATTTCTTTTGCAGTTGGCTCATGCCCATATTCCTCTACATCATACCAATATATTAAGTCTGAAATGTTATTGTGCGGGATACTTTTTTCTAATAACTCTATGTAATAGCATATATAGTTATCTACTTCTTTTACCTCTTCAATTCCTTCTGGTGATTTAAGTTCAGCAATCATTTGTATTATTTTAGCCGCCTCTTCAACAGTTATATCACTTACTACTGGTGGAATAGGTAATGATATCTCTTTGGCAAAATCCTCAAGTGACATGGCTCCCATATAATTTTGAAAATCCATAGGCTCATATTTTTTTTGAACCTTTGAGTTAATCTGGTCAATTTTATCATTTAAAATAGTCTTTTCATTTTTCTCATAATATTCTTCATAGTATTCTTGGGATAAATCAGAAATTTCCTCAATAAGCTTCATTAATTCACTTACTAACTTATTATTAATTTTAGGTGGCTGTAACTCTTTTCTTAACATACCTATGTCCTCCATTATTTACATTAAAACAAGTATAACTACCATCTGTTTCTTCATCATTTGTTATAAAATCTTTTATTTCTAGCAAATAATATCCCTCCAAAACATTATTGTAAATATAATTCTCTAAATTCTTTTGGCAATTTTTCTCCAATTAAATCAACTACTCTTCTATAAGTATGACTATTTAAAACATTTTTTCCCTCTAATCCAAATTCCATAACCCCCGATACTAATGGCTGTGAGAATTCCAATACATCGATTTCCTTACCATTAAATATTACCTTCTTATATTTTCTAAATTTAATATTTTTCAAGCTTGTTAACTGACTATTATCTATTTTACTTAAAATCTCATCTTCGAAAGAATAAACTGCAATTCCGTTTATACTTATAGCTTCAGAATCTTCTACTTTCCATTTAAATAGTTCAATTTCATCATATTCTATATTCATATAATAAAAGAAGCCTAAATTATTTTCCATAAATGCTGCAAATGATTCTTCAAAACTTGCATAATTACCTGCAGACCATAGTCCATCAATTTTCAATGCACATCGTCTCCTTATTTGTTAAGTTTACCTCCAACAAAAAGCATTCTATAGTTTATCCAGCCAGTTCATTAACGGATATTTTATAGTCATCTGTTATTGTAACTTCCATTTTAATATCTAGTTTTTCAATACTTAAGTTCTTATTCAAATAAGATTTACAATTATTACTTTTAAATAAATACATGTATTGATTTCTATAAGAACGTACTTTCCATATAATTTGACTATCCACAAATATCTGCATCCTCTGGTCCATCAGTTAAATTACCTGAAACCAAGATTGAATGCCCCCAAAACAAATCACCATCATTATACCAAAATTCAAACTCTCCATCTGTATCTATACTAATTGTTTCAATACTTATGCGAGCTTTGAATTGGTTAAGTGTTACTTCATCCTCCTGCTCCTCTTCATCATCTTCGTCCCCAAGCCAGTATTCATTTTTGAGCTGCAATAATTTAGAAGCAGCATAATCACAAATACGATTATTCCAAGTTACCTGGTCTTCGAATAAAGCTTTTGCAACTTGTAAGCTTTGTTCTATGCTTTCTGAATCATCCACTGATAAATCTAATGTTACACTTTTCCCATTCCACATTATATTTCCCGTATACCAATTTAGCTTCCTATCCAAAGTAAAGTTTCCCAAAACACTATCAGTATATATAATTGGCCTTTTAAGTTCTTCTAAAAATTCATTCAATTCATTATCACTTGAAACAACTTCAATAAATTTCTCAAAAAGTGCATCAGGTCTACCTAATATACTTTTTTCTGCTACACGAGCACTAATTTTTACTATTGTCCCATCCTTTATTATTCTCTGTATGTCTTTAAGCTCTTTGTCAGTAACCTCTTGTGTAATATGCAAAAGTTCAGTTTTAATGCATCCGCTGCCAATCTTCCATGCATCGAATCCCATATTTAAACTCCATAAACTCTCGCCACCTGCTCTGCCTCCACTAACTCCATGAGTCCAAACTACACCTGTTACCTCTGATAAAGGACTGGATTTTAGTTGTTCTAATAACTGTTTTCCTTTTGATATCATTTATTATTCTCCCATCTATATTCCTATAAACTTCATTTATATATTTAAAATTCTAAAATCATATCATACCACTTAGCACCACCGTGTACTGATTCTGATACACCTTTATTTTTGTAACCAAATTTCATATAGTAATGAATAAGTCTTTCTTTACAAGTTAAAATAACCCCTTTTCTACCTGATGATCTTGCTGCTTCTATCATGTGATTCATTAATTGAGCTGCAATTCCTTGACTACGATACTTCGCTATAACATCAAGTCCAAAAATAGTCTGGTAATGTCCATTTTGAATATGTAATGTAGAGTCTTCAAAAAGCTCATCACATATAACAGTTTCATTAATAACACACCCATTGATAAATCCGATTATCTTATCATTTACTTCTGCTACAAAAAAACTTTCGGGAAATGTTTTTATACGCTGCTTTAAAGACTCCTTTGTAGCTGCTTCTGCTTCTGGAAAACAAGCATTCTCCACTTCTGCTACTGCATTTAAATCCTCTATAGATACTTGTCTAATTTTAATATTCATTTCAATCTTCCTTTCTTTCACTGTCCTTTGTCAATTATCCTCTGTCCTCTAAAACGTTGCGTGGCAATTTACTTATATTATTCACAACAAATGTTTTAGCGATCCATCCTCCAGTTAGCTGTAAAACCAGTTTTAGCCTCTAAAGCTCTGTCTACATCATAAAGTATCTCGCTGAAGAATCTTTCCGGTACCTTTGATGGCAAAATAACATTTTCATCAGTTACTTCATCATAAACATAACTTCCTCTTTCCACTGTACATGATTTGTAAAAATTTAATTCATAAATAGTAGTTTCTTCATTTTCATAGCCAACACCAAGATAATCAAATTGAAGTTCTGCTCCAATACCTACTTTTTCGTCTTCTTTATAAAACTGATAATAGCATCCAGCATCCTGCACAGATCCCCTATACCAACCCATTTTAGTAAGTTTACCAACTAATGAAAGTCCATTAATTTTAGTGCCTGCAAAACGTTCTATAGCTTTCATTTTCTTCTCTTCTTCAGTTACTCTATAAATTTTTCTTTGAAGCTGAGGGAAGGGTTGTACTATTTCGTAATCTTCAAACTGCTGTTTCCAATCTTTTAAGGTTTCCTTATCCATTTCTAAAGGATGTACAAGCCCTATATGAGCCCCTTCTAAAAGCTCATATTCTTCTTCATCTTTTGTATTAAAGCTTCCATCCTCCATATATCTAAAGGTATCCTTAAGCTTTCCGTCTGAATAGGATCCCCATACTAATCCAAGAGAAAAATTATGCATAATAGGATTTTTAACAAATAACTTTTCCCAATCTTTTTTATTCCACAATCTATTTGAAGAAAGAGCTGTTTCTAATCTTAAAATTTGAGTTGAAACTACAGTTTTAATCTGCTTTTTCACTATTTTAAACTCCGCTGAAGCTTCTTTAGCCTTTAATTCATCATCAGCTTTACCTGGCTTTGGCAAAGTTTTTATTACTTTTCCACTACTATCTACAATTTTCAATGAAAAATCTACTCCTAAAGTTATTGTAAAACTTCTGCTTCCATAATCAAATACTCGTTCTCCTCTTACATTAAAATCTAAGTCTGGTATTATTTTATCTGATAAATCTTCCTCTGTTATTTTAAGCATCTTTGCTGCAGAAATAAAGGCTTCTCCTGCTGCTTTTTTAATTTGCTTATGCTTAAACTTTCTTGCTATAGTATCTAGAATTATTAAAGCTTCATCACTGCCGTTTAATGCTAGAGCTTTTATAGCTTCACAGGCAATAGCTCCTCTTGAACTCTTAGACCAAATTTCTATTTGATTTTTCAAAGCAATTACTACATTAAATCCTCCCATTGCTGAAATTAAGGCTAAAATCCACTTGTCTTTTGTATCTGCTCCATTACTAATCCAATTGCTTAATATTTCCTCTCCAACGGCATCTAAATCCTGCTTATTACATTTTTCAATTACTTTTTCTGCAGTAAGATTTTTCTCTACAATATTTTCAAGAGAATATTTGCTTACTAAATAGGCTAGTACATCCTTTGATATTGCTTTTCCATCTTCATACCTTACTTCTGGAAGTGCACTTACAGAAATCCATGCTGGGGCAGCATAAGAAGTTTTTTTCAATCTTTCACTGCAATAATTACTTATACTCTCAGCACTTTCAAGTGTTTTTTCATCTAAATAATCCCTATTTATAATGTTTAATATAAACACCTTAATTTTTTCATTTTTTTCTTTCTCTGCAAACTTTTCAAGTTCATCTGTAAAGTTTCTCATATCAAAGTTTATTAAAATTCTAGCAGCAGCTTCTCTAACTGCAGCCTTTTTGCTTGTTAAACTTTCCAAAACTTTTTCTTTACATCCTTCATATAAGCTAAGAAGGTTTGCTACCTTATCTCTAATAACCTTGGAATCATCTGCTAAACTTCTTACTAAAACCTCAGAATGTTTTTCCTTGTCAGCATTAAATAAACTTTCAAGTACAACTTCTTTTGTATCAATACTTAAACTGTCCATAATATTTATAAGTTCTGTGTTTCCTTCGTTACATAACTTTCTTAAATATTCCTTGGCTTTTGGATTTAAAACTGCATTAGCAACAAGAATCAAATGTCTTTCACTTATACCTGTCTCTGAAAGCTTTTTAGCAAAACTTATATAACTCATAGATTGACTTTCTACTATTCTATATACAATTGAAGCTGCTAAACCATACTTTTCAGTATTAAGTACTAAATATAAAAATCTATATATAATTTCTTTGGTTTCATCCATAGAATAAATTAATTTAAAACAAATGCCGTGATAATGCCACATTGATCCTTCCATTGCTGCTGTTTCCACTCTAGAAATGTAATTATCTACACACTCTCTATTTTTACCATTCATTACATATTGTAAAGTCTTAGCTCTTTCTATACGCAATACTGCATCAAAGCCTTTAAAGCTAAATATATAGCCATTTAAAATATTTTCTATAAATTTCTTAACTTGATTTAAGTCTTCATCTTCCTTTGAACTTTTATAGATAACTAAAGCAAGCACCAGGTTTTCAACATCTTGAAGGTTAGTCTTACCCATTTTTCTTTTATTAATAAACTCCAAGCTTTCCCTAAAAGTTGATGGTATTTCTTTTATTCTTTCCTCTATCTCTTTAAGTACTTTACTCTTTTCTTCTCTAATGTATAAATTTATTAACCTAAGCACATACAATTTCTTATCAATATCAAATTTTTTTGCAATATCATAACTTTGAGCTTCGTTATCGTAAGAACGTATAAAACTTACTAACTCATCAAAAAGCATTCTTCTGTTAGTACTGTTATTAACTGCATCTCTAAGAACTTCTTGTAGTACCTGGCTCTTATTGTATGCATAAGCTAAAACTTGAACTATAGCTGTTTGTTTATCTTTTAAATATCTATTTATATCATCTGCACTTTTTAAATGCTGTTTTATAAACTCCTCTCCATCTTCAGGAAGTTTACAAGAGTTTTTAATAGCTAGAGCAGCTAAAATTAACTTTTCAAAACCCTCTTCTGTTCCTATAAAAGCCTTCGAAATTATTTCCTTATCTTCCGATATCATTTCTTCTGCAATTAGGATTATCCTTTCTATAGGGTTTGAAGAAGTTCTTATAAGCCACAACAATAACCTTTCTTTGTTATCCATAGGTTTTAAGTAATTGGCAATTTTAGGAATATAAAAAAATCTATTATATACTATCTTAAAGAAACTCTCCTGCCCTATAGCCCAAAATACATTCAAAATTCTTTTAAAAACTTCTTCATTATCCATGAATCCATCTATTAAGTTCCACAAGTCTACTGCAATGTTATAATTACCTCTAAGGGAATTTTCAATATTATACTTATGAATTTTGCTTAAATCTAAACCATCATCACCATTTTCAATATAGCTCTTAATTTTAATTATTTCTTCCTTTTCTAAAGTACAATTACAAAGCTTAACGCTTAACAAATTTAGTAATTCTTCCATAATTTATCTTTAACTCCTTATGCACATGATTTATGTACTAATTTAATGTACTAATTTAAATACTCGACTTTCACAGTTTACGCAAGATGCGACGCATTTTTAGAGGACAATTGACAGAGGACAGTGGACAGTGAAGGTAAGTTTTCTTCCTTACGTCGGAAAACTAATTTATTTTAAAGCTTGTTTTGATAACGCAAAAGAATCTTTGAATTTATATAAGTCAGCAATGTTTAGCTTTAGCGAAACGAGTCGTCAAAAATTTAATTCAAGATTTTTCGTAGTGTAGCGGAGAAAAATCCTCCTTCACTGTCCTCTGTAAATTGTCCTCTGTCCTCTCAAAAAAATGCGTCGCATTTTTTTATATTAAGTCAAAATTTTGTATGTGCGAAAGTGAGTTAAATACATTTTAATTTGTATTTGAGTATAGTTAAATTAGTATATTAAATTATACCATATTATTTTCTTTATGGAAAAAAGTTATTAAAACTAATTAGTTTCTATAATCATAAGCTGCTTAGATCAAATAATCTCTGCTAGCAAATAAATGTAACATAAAGTTTTAAGAACACATAATCTATATAGAATAGGGCTTTAATTAGGAGTGAAAAAATAGAATTGAGCCAAAAGCAGGCTTTTAAAACTAGCCTAGTTAAATTTTTATAAGCTACGATAAAAGCTATGAAATTAAAGTATTAAACTTATTTTTCATAGCTTTTTAAATTGAATAGGATAAAAGATTGCCTTTTTTAACCTTTTACGCACCAAATTCAATATTTTCTCTATAAATTTTCAATATATATTTAATCATTATTTCACATTCACTAATATAAGGTGAAAGTGTCCATGCTGTATTAAAATATGCAAGAGCTTTTTTTAAATCCTTTACCATTAGGTATGCACAAGCTAAATTAAAAAAATACTCTCCCCTTGGCTTTTTTGCTACAACAACCCTTAATAGCGGGATAGCCTTGTTATATTGTTCTAGTTTAATATAACATAATGCTATATTGTGAATAGAAGAAATTATATTATCTCCTTGTTTAAATGCTTTATTATAAATGCAAATAGCTTCTTCATATTGTTTTTTATTATAGCATTCATTTGCCTTTTTAAAGTACTCCACAAAAATCGCCCTCCTAGATAAATATCCTTATCCATTGGCTCTTAAACTTAAACCTCCTCCTCTAAAGCTATTTTAAGTACAACCTGCTCCCTGCATAATTCAAATAAAATTATATTAATCATTCATTACATACTATTCATTTAATCTTATTTTGACACATTTATTTAACAAAAAAAATTTATTGTATCAGCTGTAATTCTTATTTGTTGTGCAGTTTTATCATAGTTATTACCTCCACCTTAAAAATAGAAAGAACTTATACCATTATTTTTGTTAATGATATAAGTTTCTTTATTATTATAATATATATTTATAAATTCCTATTGATTCACTTGCTCTTATATATTAAATCTTTCTTTATTTCTTTAAATTCTTCTTCTGTTATTGTACCGTCATCAAGTAACGCCTTAAATTTTATAAGTTCATCTGCTAGTTTGAATCCACTTGTACTTGAATTATGTTGACTTGTTATAGCTGCTTCACTTCTTACATCTTCAGATTCAATATCTACAGTTTCATATTCAATGTCTATAGTTTCCCCTGTTTCTTTTTCTAAGTCTTCAACATCCTCCTTCAAATCTTCTACTGTATAATTTTCATTTATAGAACTTGCTAATGCATCCTTCAATCTATTTCCCATAGGTTTCATAGACATATATGTTAGTCCACCAGAGATTAATCCCCCTAAAATAGGTATTGCTTTAGACGCTCCTTTTGCAAATGTATCTTTTGTCATCTTTAAACCTATTGTAGTGCTTATTTTCTTTATTATAGGATAATATATAGTTTTAGTTAATGATTTTTGTGGTAACTTTTTCAATACTTGCTTTGATATATTAGTTGAGATTAGTCTTAATGCAGTATTTGCTCCACTAACACCAAACATTGCTCCTAGAAAAAGTGTTAATTCATTTTTCACTCTTTCATTATCAAGGTTATCATCTTTCCACAAATCTTCAAAACCATATAGATATGCTAATTCTTGTGCTATTTTAAGTGCTACTCCAAAAAATTGCAAAATATCAGCAGGTACAGTTGCCGCCATAGCAAGTCCACCTGGTAATCCTGCTAAAAAAGAAGCACCTGCAGTTTGATTTGTTCTTTTACTTATTAAATTTTTAGCTAATTTGTCTAATAAATTCAAATCAATTCCTGCCTCTATTGTATTTGACTTAATAGCTTGATTTATTTTTTCTTCTGAAACATGGTTGCTTAACTCCTTTATTAAAAAACCAGCCCTATCTACTTTTACACCTGGTATTTTCAATGCTGTAGTTAATGCTAATTCAAATTTATTATTTTCCTCAATATTATTCATAATAACCCTCTTTCTTCCTTTTTAATATATTTTATCACATTCTGTTATAAAATAGTATCTACTATAGTGTCATACAAAATCAGTACATGTATATAAGAAAGAACTTATACCACTATTTCTAATAATATAAGTTCTTTAATATTATGTTATTCACTAATTTTTTCTATTGCTTCATTAAAGCTTTCAAAAGTAATAATACTATTCTTATGATCTTTTTTGATTAATTTTTCTATTTTAGCACTTTCCTTAATTATATCCAAAACATCTTTCTTGCTTACTAATTTTTTTTCTTGTACTTTTTCACTAAACCAAAGTATAAACTCTTTAGAATACTTAGTTGAGTCTACTCTTGTACAATACATTAAATTATCTTCATCAAAGGGTTTGGATAAAATATCATAATAACCATTAGAATTAAACTCTTGCTCTTGAATGACACTTTTTAGCATTTCTTCATTTTCAGAAATACTATTAGCGCATTTTGAAGTTTCATCAAAAATTTCTCTTATATTATCAATTAATATATCCTGCTCTAAGTTGCTCCATGATAAATTCAATGTATTTGCTTTTACCTCTTTTAAATCATCCTTATATTTTTCATATTGTTCTTCGTCAAATACTAATTTGAATTGGAACTTGTCATTTATATTTAAGGCATTAACAATTAATAACATTAATTCAAATTTAAGAGTACCTTCTGATTTACTAAATTCATAATTTAAAATATCATCTATATTAATGGTTAAATACATTCTGTTTAAGTCTAACTTTTTTTCTAATGAAATAATTATTTCTCCAAAATTGCCCATTATATTTTTAAAACGATCTTTATCATTTTCAGTTCCAACATTTAAATTATGAAAATAGTCTTCATACTCTAGTTCTATATTGTGTTCATTTTCAGATTCAATGTAGCTATTACAATTAACTGCCGCTATTGCCAACATATTAACAACTGCTGCATAAATATTTGATAGTGCTATTGAATCATAATTGAATTTAACATTATGAAATTTAAACTCAAATAAGCTCTCTTCATCACCATAACCATCTACAATATCTTTTAATTTAGTTTTATTATCTTTTACAATTATATAATTACTTTTATCTTTAAACTTCAACTCATCTCTTATGAGTATTTTATTGAAGTATTTCCCTTGTTCTAAGTTGTCCAATATTTCATCTACTTTTTCTTTATTTTCACTTATCCACTGAACATTAGATTTAGTAACTTCATCTTCCAATATAACATTGCTTATACAACTAAATTTATCTAATTTATTCTCTAATGTATACTTAGAGGTTACTGCAATATCAGAATCATATTCTATCCCTATAAATTCCTGTTCTATATTGATTTCATCAAAAAATTGTTTAGCCTTACTTCTCCCTTCCTCTGTTCCATCTATTTTTGAGAATACTACTGTACATTTTTTTCTTTCCTCAATCATATCTAAAATTAAGTTAATACCTTGAACATTTTCCCTATTTGGATAAGCAAATAACATTACTTCATCTGCAATTTCTCCAATTGACAGTGCTCCCCAATTGTTTATGCCTGTCCTTGAATCTATTAGAACATATTCTATTCCATATTTATTGTTTAATTCATTAATTAAATTCTCTATATATTTATTTTCACTAATCCTTTTTTCATTAAGAGCTTCTAACATTTTTACATATTTTTTATTTATATCGCCTGCTGGTACAATATAAACTTCACCCTTAGTATTTGAAGAAAGTTTTGATACAATTGATGATACTTCTATTTTCTCTAGATTATATGATTTATTATATAAATAATTAACTAACCCATTTTCAGTCTGAATATCATCACTAAATATTTCATTAAAACTAGGTGCTTCTATATCCATATCTATTAAAGCTACTTTTTTTCCCTTAGATGCTAATAAATTTGCAGTTTGTATTAATGCTACAGTCCTTCCTGCTCCTCCTTTATATGAATAAAATGATATTATCCTTGTTGATTCCGATTTCTTATTAGCTTTTATACTATTTTCATTATTATCTATAATGGCACCAAAACTTGCTGCAACTTTACTCTTTTTACTTGGTTTTTCTATTCCAAGAAATTCTACTTCTTCTATACTATGAATATTACAAAATCCTAGGTATATTTTTTCAGCTTTATTTAAATTTTCATTAAATGAGTTTATATTATCCTTTATAAATTCAATACTCTTATAATAATTTTCATCTATAGATGTAACTATATCAACATCTATTCTATTTATATTAACTTTATCTACGCTAACCCATTCATTTTCTTTATCATTAACAAAATGTCCTTCTAGAATATCTTCAATTTCTTGCCTTATATCTACTTTAATCATCTAATCTCACCTCTATATTTTTAGTATTTTCTATTAGCCATTTTAATAAATTTTTAAAACTATCATTCCACTTACTAAATAACTCATCTAATTTATCAATATTCTCTGATACTTCATATCTCAAATCTATAAATCCGTATTTTAATCTCTTTTCAAGGGGATCTGAAATTATTTTTATATCCTCTAATATTTTAGTATTTGATGTAATTAAATTATTTAGAAAATCTATAGACTTAATTCCATTTTCAATTTCATGGCCTGGATTTTTAGCACAATTATAATTCTTATAATCGCTCTTGGTTAACTTATTCCCTTGACTAATTATATAGTTGAATTTTTCTATTGTATACCACAATTCTCCATATTGTTTCTTTGCACCACTATTTTGTAATACTATGTGTTTTATGTATGTTTCAATTACAACTCCACCCCAATACATTAGCAGTATTTTAGGTGTATCGTTCAACTTGTTTATTTGCATATATTCTTTAGATCTGTTTTTATAAACTAGATAAAAATTTTCTAAATTTTGAAATCTTTTATTATCCATTTCAACTCCTAATATCCTATATATTTTTTATATTACACAATCTTCCTTTAAAATTTAACAACAAATTAGAAATTTATTTAACTCTTTTGAACATTGGATGGTTTTCATTGAATTCAACCAAATCCCACAAGTTGCCATATAAATCTTTAAATACTGCAACTATTCCATAATCCTGCTGTTTAGGTTCTCTAACAAATTCTATTCCTATTTTTTTCATTTCATTATAATCACGCCAAAAATCATCAGTTCCTAAGAAAAGAAAAACTCTTCCACCTGCTTGGTTTCCTATGAAAGGCTTTTGTTCTGCCTTAGATGCTCTTGCAAGTAATATTGTTGTTCCATTTGAACCTGGTGGAGATACTACCACCCATCTTTTTTCTTGCTCTGGCTTATATGTATCTTCTATTAATGTAAAATGAAGTTTCTTTGTATAAAACTCGATTGCTTCATCATAATCTTTTACTACTAAAGCAATATGTACAACTGATTGAATCATTATTTTCCCTCCTTGTTAAAATAATAGTTTCCTATGTTTTCTTTTGTCTTTTGGGTTATTTCTTTTTTAAGATCCTCAGTGTCATATACTATTTTCTATAAATATATTACCATATTCAAACAATTTATAACATAAAAAGCCTTGAATTTCTTCAAGACTCTTACTTATTAAACATAATCTTTTATTAAAAATTAAAAATGCCCTTATTCATCTTTAAAATGATCTCCATCATTTCAGTATTTTTTCTGCATCTTCAGGCAATTACCATGTATCTTAAAACTGTTTTTAATTTATCTTTTTCAGTTTTTCTTGCATCGGACAAGTATATCTCTCTGTGAACCATAGATCCCCTTTTGTAACCATTTTTATTTATGAAATCTACCATCTTTTCAAAAGATGCGGGTTCATCATCATAGGAGCCAGTATGCATTATCTGAACAGATAAACCATCTTCTATTTCATCAAAATAAGCATCTTTTAACAAAGGATGTGGTTTCTTTTTATTTGCAATTTCAAATGCTTTTTCAACTACTTCATTTGTAACAAAATCAGGTTGTCTTATCATAATTGTATAAAGCATTTCATCTTTGTTTAGATACTCACTATTTTTGCCCTTTTCAGTTAAATCCCAAATTCCTTCTAATGGGTACACGGTATATTCAAAATATCCCTCTGGAATAAAACCACTTTTAGGCATCATTCTTACTGCATATGCTAATGAATATAAAACTCCAATTTTATCAGCAAAATCCCCATTATTAGGATTACCTTTTCCCTTAATTGCAAAGAACTTTTGTTTAGGTATAGTTAATACTTGTGGTTTATCCTTTGGAACATATAATTCTTTTTCGTGTTTTCTCCATTCATGCTTCATGATTTACTCCCTCCAAAATCCATTTATATGCTTCTTCTTCAAAATCTGCTATCTGCCTAATCTTATAAGGTAATTCATCAAGTTCCTTACGTTCCTTAAGCAAATATTCAGTTATTATATCCGTCATTTCTTGTATTACAAGGCCACTTTTTGAAAAAAGTTCACTTGCTTTCATAAATAGGATATACCCTCGCATAATGCTAGAGTCAATATATTATTTTCTCTTTCTTATTGGAAAACAAACTTCTGTAATAAATTTGCATTCATTCCTTTCATGTTCAGGTGATACATAGTATATATTAAAAGCTGGTCCATATATTTCAAAACCATTTTGTATTATCCATTTTGCTAAATATAAATTTATGTCTTTAAGCTTACAATAGCATCCTTGAAATGTTAATGAAGCCACCTCACATGTCGGCACATCAAGGAATTTAATTTTATCTGTATCTTCCAAAATTCCCTCTACATTCCTCTGAACTTCTACATCTATATAGTTTTCATCAAAGTTAATTTCATGTTGAATAGCCATAGTATAATCTGCATCTGAAAATTGAACATTTAATTTTGCGCACTCTTCTCCAAGAGTTTGCCATAAAACTCCTTCATCCGTAAATTCTTTAATTTTCATTCTAAAACTTGCAACTTTTCTAGAAGGTATTCTTTTAATTACTATAGAAAGTGCAAAGTCATTCTCTTTTCCTAAATCATTAATTGCATTTTCCATTTGTGATAACTGTCCTTTAATTTTCTCAAATTCTTGCTTCTTATCAACAATTTTCTGCTTTATGATATCTTTTAATTTATCTATTGGCATATCTTTAAGTTGCATGTCTGCTATTTCTTTTAAACCAAAGCCCATTTCCTTTAATGCTACTATTTGATTAGCTATTGGCAATTGTTCTTTACTATAATAACGATATCCTGTTGCTTCATCTATATGATTAGGTTCTAATAATCCTATCTTATCGTAATTTCTTAACATATGAATACTTATGGAAGAAAGTACTGAAAACTCACCAATTCTAAACATTTTTTACCTCCCTATATTGTCTTTACCATTGTAGGCTATGTTTTTCCTATTTTTTGTTTTACAATCTATATGCTATCTTCTAATAGTTTTTGGGATATCTCATTATTATCCATAATTGCATCCTTTCTTCTCTTATATGTTTTTATATCTTTAATTTTTGAAGATATCATTAAGTTTCAATCTATATAATTTTGTGGTATTAACTCTATAAACTCGCTTTTCTTTGTTTTTCTATATCTTCCATCAGTATTGCATGTAATATAGAGGCGTTTCTTAGCTCTTGTCATAGCTACATAAAAGGTTCTTTTTTCTTCTTCTAAGTTACTTGATTTTATTGACATATATGATGGAAATGTATTCTGCTGTACACCTGAGATAAATACAGTTTCATACTCTAAGCCTTTAGCCTGGTGAACTGTTATTATGGGTATTCTAGGTTTTTTAGTTCTTTTAATAATAAGTGCTTCTAATTCACCATTGGAAAGGGATGTTATCTTAATAATATCTAATAGGGAATCCCTGCTGTTTTTATTATTATCATCAAGCTCCTTTAGAAGTACATAAAAATCCCTAAGCCTTTCAATCTTTTCCTTACCTTCATCCCCAGTATATAAAGTTTTCAAACTAAAACCATTTACAATTTTATTAACAACCTCATAAGGCCTATTTTCTTCCGATTCCTTAAAAAGAGTATTTAATTTATCAGCTATGCTCATAAATGACTTTAAATGTTTTGACATATAAGCTATTCTCTCAAGAGAAGTCGGCATAATATCATTTTTAATGGCCCGTACAAGAATATCCTTAGTGGCCTGTATATCATCCATTGCATCATGACTGGGTTTATTTTCCGTTTCAAATATGCGGCTTAAAGTTTCAAGCTTATGATTAGGTAAATTAGGATAAAACCTTCTATAAATATCTAATGTATCATAAAAAGCTTTAAATTTAAGCTTATCAAATCCTGCTCTCTGAAGCTCACTAGTTAATATATTGATATCATACTGAACGTTATGTCCAACTATTACTGCATCCTCTAAAAACTTAACGAACTCCTTTAAAACAATATTTTTATCTTCTCCATTTTTCTTTAAGAATTCATCACTAAAACCATGAACATGCTCTGAATTCTTAACAGATTTATTATTTTTAAGAAATCTTTCAAATTTCTCTGTTACTTGTCCACGTCTATTCACCTTAACAGCTGCAATTTGAATAATTTCATCTTCAGTTACATCAACCCCTGTGCTTTCCACATCAAATACTATAATGTTATCTTTTTGCAATTCATTTATAAGTAATGAGTATTTCTCTCCATATTTGAACACATTGCTATCTATGAAATCTGATAAGGATATACCTAACTTTTTATATTCTTCAGATTCAATATCTTCAAAGGTCCTATCCCCTACACCTGTTGGTAATCGCTTTACTATTCTCTTTAAGCTGATAGAATCGTACCTATTTGCAATAAGCTTTAAAAAGGCTATTACATCCTTTATTTCTTGCCTTCTAAAAAATTTAAATTGATCCACTAAAATAAATTCAAAATTTACTGCTTCTGGTGTCATAATGCTTTTTAAGTGTTCACTTAGATTTATATTATATCTATTATCCCTTGTTAACACACATATACCATCTGCACTTCCAGTTCTCCTCACTAAATTTATTACTTCATTAAATATAAATCTAGCTTCTTCTCTTAAATTCTCTGCTACCTTTAAGGAAATCCTCTCTCCCTCATCCCCTGATTGACATTCAATACCTTCCTTATATGTATTATTCATCTCTATGGGAAAAGCATTTTCAAGATATTTTAACGAAGCTTCTGTTAAATTTCTTGTAGCTCTATAATTAATAGTAAATATAATTTCCTTTGAATTATATTTATTTTTAAAACTTTCAAATATTTTATTAGGCTCAGAACCTCTCCATCCATAAATTGTCTGAAACTTATCTCCGCATATTAGAACGTTATTTTCTTTAAATAATTTCTCTATTATTGAATATTCCAATGTACTTGTATCCTGTACCTCATCTATATTTATATAATTGTATCTATTCCTATAAGAATTAACTACTTCTACATTGTTAAATAACTCTTTAGTTTTAATTATTAAATCTGTAAAATCAAGGCCATGATTATGATAAAGCAAAGAATTATAAGAGTTAACTAAGATATTTCCCTTATCCTTTAAAAATTCTTTTATTCTACAATTTAAGTTACCTTTTTCAGTACATATCTGATTTATCTTATCTTCATTTCTTTCAAAAACATCAATGACAGCTTTGTTATAATCCTCTATAATATCATTACTATGAATATTACTTTTAGCTTTCGTTAATTTTACAATATCTATAAATTTCTGTAATGTTAAAATAGGGAAATCAAAATAATTACAGTATTTTATTAATTCTCTGCAGTCATCTTCATCAAAGATTGTGAAGTCAGTAAATACATCTGTTCTTTTCTTAGCTTCCTGCCTAATTATGTCAAAGCAAAAGCTGTGGAATGTCTTTATTGTAATATCTTTTGCTGAAGTGCCTACTATTCCCTCAATTCTTTCCTTCATTTCTTTACAAGCCTTATTTGTAAAAGTAATGCATAATATTTTTGAAGGCTCAGCCTTTCCCTTATCAATTATATTTGCAACTCTTTTAGACAAAGTCTCTGTTTTACCAGTGCCAGCTGATGCAAGTAATATAATATTTCTTTCAAGTTCATTGACTAATAACTCCTGCTGCTTATTTATGCTCATAGTTCTTCACCTCCAATTTATTTTGCTTATGAATTTTTACAGGTACTTAGCAAATATTAATTATCATGGATGTTATATAGCAAAAAACGTATTGAAATTCTCCAATACGTTTACCAGTGAAGCTTTAATTATATCTCTAAATTAAAACCATCTATTTTTTGTAAAGCTGCTTAATTATCCCTGGTAACCTGAACTTCTTTTCCTTTAAACACAATGGCAAGCTTAATTATATTCTTTATTCCCTTATTAACAAGTTCATCTGTATATTTCATATCAGCTATTTGTTTTAAAGCAGCTTTTGTTGCCTCTTCTATTGTTGTATTTAAAAAATCATCTATTTTTTTAAATTCCATAACAATTCCAATTTTAGATACATCCTTTGGAACTAGCATTACGTCATACCTTCCATATCCACTTTCTTTGTTAGATTTAACCTCATAATTTTCTGAAAGTGATATAAGCATTCCAAGTACAAAAGCATGGTATACTTTTTCAGGCTCTGTTCCTGATATATCAAAGTAACTTAGATTATTAATTACAAAATGCTTAAATATTCCTGCAAAAATATCTATTTCACCAGTTGTAAGCATGGTTAACATTAATTCATACTTTTGACTAGTCATAGTTTCTTGAAACCATTTTACTATTAAATTTTCATAAAATATATGAACCTCTTCATTTGGAATTTGGAGTTCACAATTTAATCTTCCTCTTATAAGTTCTGTCCTTACAGCCTTCAAATATCCACTCAAAAGTAAAAAGCTCCAGATATTCTGGTTGGAATCTTCAACTTCTGCCATGACTATAGTATCATCAATTATCTTATTTATGGATTTTCCTTCAATAAGATATTCAAGATCTAATTTTATTTCTTTATCTCCTTTTATTAGAAGCCTTTTTATAAGATCATTACTGCTGCTGTTAATCCAATATGGCATAAATCCATCTCTTATATTTTTTAAATAATTTAAAACTGACCATGGATTATACATTATTTCTCCAGCAAAAACATATCCATTGTACCATTTCTTTATACTTTCTATATCTTCTGAAGCACCATAATAATTAATTAGTTCTTCTACTTCCTTTTCTGTAAAACCAAATTTATCATTAAAATTATATCTTAAAATAGTATTTACTTCTAAATTGTTTAGGCCTGAAAAAATACTTTCCTTTGCCACTCTAAGGATACCTGTTATTAATGACTTTTCAACATATGGATTATCCTTTAAGGCTGCTGTTAGTAGATTCCTTATTAAGACTATCATTTCATTGTAGTATCCTCTAAGATATCCCTCCTGTATTGGCACATCATATTCATCTATAAAGAGCATTATTTTTCTTCCATAATGCTTATTCATATAACCCATAAGAGAACTTATTGACTCTGATACACTACCTATAGAAGCTTTTCTTGAAATTATTTCTTTAAAATCATTTTTATCAAATTCAGATAGTTTATCACTATCTAGTAAATATTCATGCTCTTTATACAAGTTTGATAACAGAACTTTTATTCCATCTTCAAAATTTTCAAAGGATATATGTTTTTGATTTTTAAAAGTAATGAAAATAACAGGATATTCTCCCTGAAGCTTCATTATTTCTTTTTCGTTTTCTATTTTTAAGCCTTTAAATAAATCTTTAGTTTCTTCTTTTGTTCTTATATCAAAAAAATATCTAAGCATACTTAAATTTAGTGTCTTTCCGAATCTTCTAGGCCTTGGTGTCAATATTATATCTGCACCATTTTCTATAAACTCCTTGATTAACATACTTTTATCTACAAAATAATTATTTCCTTCTATTAATTTTTTAAAATCAGAAGTTCCTATTTGTATATTTTTTTTCATGTAATTCACCTTCTCTCTTCATCGCTTACTTTCATTAATATACTATTTCTATTATATACAATTTCATACACTATTAAAAGGCGACTCAAAGCATGATTCAATTTGCACATTTCCATTCACATATGATAGAAATGCTGTTTTCTTCAAACTCTGATATTACTGTTCCACTCATTTTGTCCATCAAACTTTTTACAATGGACAAACCAAGTCCTGCTCCTTGTCCCTTTTTTGCCTTATTTGCCATATAAAATCTATCAATCATGTGTATTTCATCTTCTTTTTTAATGCTTAAACACACATTGGAAATTTTAAAAATTGCCTTATCGTTGCATTGTTCTAAACTTATCTATGAAAAAAAAGGCACTGTTCAATAGCAATTTTTTAGATTACTTTGAGCAGTCCCTTTTATAAATAAATTATAGCAAGTTCAGGCAAGGCTTCACAACGCGATCCTAGGGGGGCGTTAATAAATTGTTAACAACTTATTTTGCTAATTAGATAATATTGATGTTTCTTAGTTACAACTTAAATCAATAAATAAGTTTAATATTGAATCTTCTTGGTTTTGTGTTATAGTTTTTGCTGTTACTAAAGTATCTAGTTCTTTTTTCATATCTTTTTTGGTTGTTATTTCATCATTATAATATATATCTATTATTGTTGTTGCTTCAGCTTGAGATATAATTCCTGATTCTACTAAAGTACCTAATCTAGTTTCGATGCTTTGGGAATAGAAGTTATAATTATAAGGCTTATTGTCATTGGAAGATGCACTAACTGTTGTAGTAACTCCTATATTTAATAATAATCCTGTAAGTAATAAAGCTGTAAGTATCTTAGTTTTCATTTTTAGTACCTCCCGTATTTTTTTCAAAAATAAAGGCCAATAATTAGTTTTTAAGCTAATTATTGGCCGGTTGCACTACTAACTCTAAATTCTCCAAGTGCCCAAATAAAGAGAATTTTTCACAGTTTCCACTTTTTTTAATACGTAAATAAAAATTTATATAATAAATTAATTTATCACATATTACTCAATTTTCAACATTTATAGATTAAATTATTATTATAACCTATCATATTTTTACCTATTTCTAATTTTTACTTATTCCATGTTTAATAAATACTATTTTACCATCTTTAAGAAACTTTTTCAACATTTTTTGCATATATTCTAATATGATATTTATTTCATAAAATCTGACTTTGGATAAACTTTTCCTCTTCTTTAACAGTTGGATTAAATTCATCAGGATTCTTTAATAAAAAATCTGTTTCTTCACCAACTTTTTTAATAAGATTAATCAATTTTTCTGCATCTTGCACTTTTCCATTTCTTGCGGTAACTTTTTTATTATCAATAATATATTTAACTTCTTCTATTTTCCCCATTTATTAATCCTCCTAACAGCATGTTATTCTTAATCTCTTTAAAATACAGCTACAACTTAGCTAATTGAGAATTATATCACATTTTTTATACATTTCATAGATATACAGAAAACCACCGATCAAATAAAATCGGTGGTTTTTACTTTTATGTTATAAATCAAATACTCAACTTTCGCAGTTTAAAAACTATGCGATGCAATTTTTTTGAGAGGACATTTGTCCTCTGTCCTCTAAAAATTTGTGTTGCATCTTTTATATCAGATATCACGGGGAATAAAACAAATGACTAAGTTTGCTATTTATTAACTATTTAACGCCCATCCATCCGGAAATTACCATCATTTGAACTTCTGATGTTCCTTCATAAATTTCTGTTATTTTTGCATCACGCATCATTCTTTCAATTGGATAATCGCTTGAATATCCATAGCCGCCGAATAATTGTAAACAACGTCTTGTTACATCACTGGCATTTCTAGAAGAAACTAATTTTGCCATAGCAGCTAAATGTGTATATGGTTCATTATTATCCTTTGCACATGCAGCTTGATATACTAAAAGCTTTGCAGCTTCTGTATTTGCACGCATTTGAGCAAGTTCAAATTGTGTATTTTGGAATTTTGAAATAGTACGTCCAAATTGAACACGTTCATTTACATATTTTATAGTTTCTTCTATGGCACCTTCTGCAATACCAAGAGCTTGCGAAGCAATACCAATACGACCTCCATCAAGAGTTGCCATTGCAATTTTAAATCCTTTACCTTCTTCTCCTAAAAGATTTTCCTTTGGAACTATGCAATTATCAAAGAATAATTCGCAAGTAGAAGATCCTCTTATTCCCATCTTTAATTCATGACTTCCAACAGAAAATCCTGGAAAATCTTTTTCAACGATAAATGCTGAAATACCTCTTGTACCCTTGCTCTTATCTGTCATAGCAAGAACAATATATACATCTGCAAATCCTGCATTAGTAATGAAAATTTTGCTGCCATTTAATACATAATGGTCTCCTTCAAGTACTGCTGTTGACTTTTGCATAGAAGCATCAGTTCCAGCACAAGGTTCTGTTAAGGCAAAAGCACCTAATTTTTCACCAGAAGCAAGTGGTTTTAAGTATTTTTTCTTTTGCTCGTCAGTACCATATGCGTAAATAGGTCCTGTACCAAGACTTGTATGTGCTGAAACGATGGTACTTGTTGTTGCACAACATTTAGCTAATTCTTCTACACATTGCATATAGCTTAATGTGTCCATTCCTGCTCCACCATATTCTTCAGGAAATGGAATTCCAAGTAGTCCCATTTCAGCCATTTTTACTACACTTTCTTTTGGGAAACGCATAGTTTCATCAATCTCTTTTGCAAGTGGTTTTATCTCCTTTTCTGCAAAATCGCGGTACATTTCTTGTAATTGTTCATGATTTTCATCTTGTTTAAAATTCATATTAATTCCCTACCCTTCTTCTTATATGTTTATATAATTTATATTTTATTATTTTATATTATCTAATAGACAACATACTTTACCTGGATTCATAATAAAGTTAGGATCAAAGGCTTTTTTAATACCTTTCATTAACTCCATATTTATTTCTCCAACACTATCTGCTAAATAGCTAATCTTTCCACTACCAATTCCATGTTCTCCTGAAACAAGACCACCACATTCTGTTGCTTCTTTATATATAATCTTAAAGAATTTATGGACTCTTGCTTTAAATTCTTCTTCTTCTAAGTCATTACTGCATTGGTATATATGAAGATTTCCATCTCCTGCATGTCCAAAACTCTTAATAGTTAATCCACATTCTTCACCAGTTTTATTTACAAAGGCAAGATAAGAAGCAATTTTGTTTACTGGAACTACAACATCACATTCATCTAATAACTTTGTTTCTGCCATAATCGCATCTAAGAAGCTGGAACGTGCAGCCCATGCATCCTTCATTTTTGCAGGTGTATCTGCTACAAGAACATCAATTGCTCCTGCTTCTAAAACTATTTCGCTTGCTTGTTCGATAATGTTATTTAATTCATCTTCACTACTTGCATCTATAGTAACAAGTAAGTAAGCGTTGGCAGTTACTCCATCAACTACCTGTGGAAATACACTCTTTCCAATATATCTTTCACTAGCTAATACAATTTCTCTTTCCATAAATTCTAATGCTTGTGGATTCATATGCTCCATTTTAAATTTAGGAACAGTAGAAATACAATCATCTAAATTTTCAAAAGGAATAATTAAACTTGCGGCTATCTTTGGTGCTGGCATAGTTTTCAAAGTAAGTTCTGTAATAATTCCAAGAGTACCTTCTGAACCAATCATTAAATTCAAAAGGCTGTAACCTGAACTTGTTTTTGATACCGAAGCTCCAAAGCTAGTAATTTCTCCTGTTGGAAGGACAACTGTCATTGCTCGTACATAATCACGAGTTGCACCATATTTAACAGCTCTCATTCCACCCGCATTTGTTGAAACATTTCCACCTAAACAAGCAGACTTTTCACCAGGATCTGGCGCATATAATAGTCCCTGTTTTGCACAGTCCTCTGCAAGATCCTTTAATAAAACACCAGCTTGAACGCGAACAACAAAGTTCTCCATATCATAAGAAAGTATTTTATTCATCTTTGTAATATCAATTAGAACCCCTCCGAGTAGTGGAACTGCTCCTCCTGCAAGTCCTGTTCCTGCTCCTCTTGGAGTTACTGGTATTTTATTTTCATTACATATTTTTACCACTGCAGCAACTTCTTCTGTAGAATGTGCCACCAATACAACTTGTGGATCTTTTTTTCCATAAATAGGCATTTCATCATGACAATAATCTTTATTTATATCATCACCTATTAAAATATGCCCTGGAGCTGCTTCCTGTAATTTTGAAATTATTTCTTCTGTCAATTCATTATACTTAACCATAATAATCCTTCCCTTCTAATTTTTACCTTGATTTATTATTAAAGTTTATATTAATGTTCCTACAAAACATACGATGCCCGCAATAACTACATAAAGTATAAAATATTTAAATACACTTCCTAAAATCTTACTTTCTGAACCAGATTTATTAATTGCAGTTGCACCAATTGCAATACTTTGAGGACAAATCATCTTTCCAATACCTGCTCCAAGAACATTTGCTGCTGCCATCCATGATGGAGAAAGTCCAAGATTTTGAGCTGTTTTTGCTTGTAATCCTCCGAATAAAACACTGGTTGATGTACCTGAGCCTGTAACAAATGCTCCAATAGCTCCAATTAGTGGGGAAATTAGTGGATATGCTCTTCCTGTAACTACAACTAAAAGACCTGCAATATCTGCAATCATTCCACTATAGCCCATTACCTTTGCTACTGACATAACTGCGCAAATAGTAGCCATTGCTTTCCAGTTTGCTTTTAATGTAGCAAGCAATACCTCCATCATAGTTGATGCTTTCGCACCTTGAACAATACCACCAATAATTGCAGCCACAAAAATGATAACGCCTGGTGTATTGATCCAACTAAAAGTCAATTTACCTCCGCCTTTACCAGCGTATACAATAGCAACAGTTTTGTATTTTGCAATTAAATGATTGATTGTTGGAGATAAAGTTGATGTAATTATTAACATTATGAATATTAAAATAAATGGACTCCATGCTTGTACTGCTTTACCAAAAGATAAACCTGCTTCTTCTTTTTTATTCTGAGCTTCAATGCAATACTCATCTGCAGGTTTTTTATTAAAGATTTTTGCTGCAATAACTGTACATACCATACAACAAATAGAGCCTACTATATCTGGCAATTCTGCTCCAACTACTGTTGCTGTAATATACCAAGGTACTACAAATGCTAATGCTGAAATTAGCGTAATAGAAAATACTCCTTTTAATGCCTTTATTCCACCACCTACAATGCATACCATAATAAATGGACTGATAAAACTAAGAATTACTTGAATCATTGCTGCATTTGCTGCTAATGTATGGGATGTAATTCCTGTTACTGATGAAAGTGTTACCAGTGGTATTCCAACTGATCCAAATGCAGTTGGTGTACTATTAGCAACTAAACAAGCTACAACTGCTGCAAATGGGTTTAATCCAACGCCAGCCAGCATAGATGCTGGAATAGCAACTGCTGTGCCAAACCCTGCCATTCCTTCCATGAAGCAACCGAATCCCCATCCAATAATTAATACTAAAACTCTTTTATCAATAGAAACTCCAGCCAACATTTTTTTTATGGATTCCATGGCCCCTGTACGTAAAGTCAAATTATACGTAAACAATGCTGCAACAATAACTAAACAAATTGGCCACAAAGCATTGAGTATTCCTTCCAATACTGCTGATGCAGTATAAACAACATTTAATTTCCAAAATCCAACAGCTAAAATCATTGTAAGAACAAGTGCAATAGAAGTAGCTTTATGACCTGCCATTTTTAATTTACTCAATGCTACTATAAGCCAAATAATTGGCAATATAGCTAATAAAAATTTAAAAAATAACATTTCTTTTTGCCCCCTTATTCAATTTTTAAGATACTACCTTCTTATTAATTAGTCTCACCATTTGTATTTTGATCATATACCGTCCCTTTATTATTTAATGCTATTTTTCATGTATTGGATTTTTGTTTCTAAGCTAAGGAACAGAAAAACTTTACTTTGCTTCTTCTTTTGCTTTCTTCATTTCTTCAATCATAACTGGAAGAATTTCATTTACATTTCCAACAATACCTATATCAGCAATTTCAAAAATTGGAGCTTCTTCATCTTTATTAATTGCCACAATATAATTAGAAGCTGACATACCAGATGTATGCTGAGTTGCTCCAGAAATTCCACATGCAATATAAAGCTTTGGTGTTACAATCTTTCCTGATTGTCCAACTTGATGTGAACGACAAATCCATCCATCTTCAATTGGTGGTCTTGTGGCACCTACCACACCGCCAAGTACATTTGCTAATTCTTCAACAAGTTTGAAATTTTCTACATTTCCCATTCCACGACCGCCAGAAACAATAATTTCTGATTCTTCTAAGTTAACAGCTTCACAAATGTCCTTTACCTTATCAACAATTTTTGCCTTAATAGCATCTGCTGAAATTTCTATTTTTTCCTCTGTAACAGCTGCCTTAGAACCTTCTTCAGGTTTTGAAAAGCTTCCGTTTCTAACTGTAACTACTGCCATGCCTTCTACTTCAATATGTTCTAAAACCGTACCACCATAAGCTGGTCTAGTATATATAACTTTATCATCATTTTTATTCATTTCTATTACATCACTAACACATCCTAAATCCATACGTCCTGCAATACGCGGTGAAACGTCCTTAGCCATTGTTGTATTTGCAAGTAAAACAATATCTGGATTTTGCTTCTTAATCATTTGTGATAATACTTCTGTAACCGTATCACAATCTGCAGCAGTATCTGTAAAAATAACTGGCATTCCTAGTGCAGCTATTTTATCAGCAGCTGCTTTGCTGCCTACTACAAGAGCCGTTCCCTCTGCATCTAATGCCTTTGCTGCACTAATAAGTTCAAGGCTTCCACCTAGTACTTTTTCCCCATCTGTTTCCATAAACAATAATGCTTTCATACTTTTATTTTCCCTCCTTAATTAGATTGCCTTATCCTTTTTCATTTGTCCTATAGCAGTACTTACTGCTAGTTTTGCATCTTTTTCTTGAATTTTGATACCAGCTGCTCTCTTAGGTGGTTCAACATACTGGGTACAACGTACTTTTGCTTGTTTTACCTCTCCAATTTCTGCAGCTGAGTAAGTTGGAATAACTGCCTTACGACTTGCCATCTTAGTTTTAATGGTAGGATAACGCGGATCATAATTTGGTTTGCTTATTGTTATTACCGCTGGAGAGTCTAAAGAAACTATATTATATCCTTCTTCAGTTTCTTGATGAACTTTCAAAGAATTCTCTTCTAAATTGACTTCAATTGCACTGCTGACAAATCCTGCTTTCAATTTTTCAGCAAGCATTGCTCCTACTTGACCAGTAATTTCATCTGTAGATTCCTTTCCACAAAGAATCAAATCAAATTTTATGTCTTTGTCTTTTTCAATTTTATGAATAGCATCTGCCAAAACATGAGCTGTACCAAGAGCATCTAAATCTGCATATAAGTCATCTTTTATAAAAAATGCTTCCTTTGCTCCTACTGCAAGACAATTTTTCAATGTATTCAAAGAATCTTCTGCTGCAACAGTTACTACACTAACATTTCCTCCATGTGCTTCCATAAAGCGAACAGCTAATTCTAATGCATATGTATCAAATGCATTGGCTATGGAAGTAACTCCATTTAAATTAGGTTTTTTTACCTTATTATCCAAATGAATTTCAACAGAATCATCTGGAACCTGTTTTACGCATACTAGAATCTGCATAATTTTCCTCTCCTTTTACCTTTTAGTATATGTTTACTATGGATCTAAAAAATTTATTACGTGAAATTTATTTTATCTTTTAACTATTTTTAAAATGCTTGTCTCTTTTTTCTATAAATGCTGTGATACCTTCCTTTTGATCATCAGTTGAAAAACATTGTTAAAATACTTCTGTTTCACAGTAAGTTCCAGTATCTATATTGCACTACATTCCTTATCTGCATATACAGCATCAAAAGCGGCCTCTAATTCTCTTAAAATTTCTGAATTTAGTTCATTTAAGGCTTTAAAGTCTATTGATCCTCACTACCTCGGTTTTCCCTCTTTTGCAAGAGTTACATTTTTAAATTCCATATTCATTCCTCCCCTAAATATAAATAGTTTATTATCAAACTTCCCCTTAATTTAATATGCTTTTAGAATCAAATGCTCACTTAATATTTTTCATTAATTCTACATAATCTTTCTAATATGTATTGATATCAAAGTAGTGGTAGTATAGTCTTATGGTCATACCACTAAGTTAGTAGTAAACATGAAAAACCACAAAATACATAAGCACTTATAAAACGATTACATCAACTACAAAAGACTTCATTAACATAGTGTTAAGCCCTATCATTACCTATTCAAAAACTCTAATGCTTCAATTGAAATTTTGAAACAAATTGTTATAAGCAAAGTACTAACCATATATCCATTTTTCCAAACTGGAAGTATGGTATGACCACTTAATGTTTCTAATGTTAGCATAATATTCACAAAATTACCATAATAGTTATTTTATTAACACTAGCAAATATATTATGTAAATTTATACAATCATTGTACAAATGGTATTTCAATTTCATTATTCCTTCTAGTAAAAAAAAATTTTTTCTTTTCAAATAGTTCTGAAAAGTTAATTATTGTTATTTTTTTAACACAACCCTCGTCAAGTAAAATATCCCTCAAACTTAAGTCTGAGGGACGATAAAAAACATATCAATATTTACTTAAAAACCTTCATAAGCCTATTTATTTACTATCTTATCAAAATTGCCTACACACTCATATAGCTGTTTCAATGGATTAAAAGGAAACACAGGTATATTTTTTAAAACATTGCTGTTAAATACTCTTCTTGTACATAACTAAATCAACCAAATCTATTACAACTCCTGATTTTATTAAAAAATCCAATCCTATCAATCCATTAACCCTTTCATTTGGGTCTATCTCCCCAAAATCTAATTTAATGTTTTTAACATTTAACTCTCCACATTCAATATAATCTATCATTTTCCTTACAGAATAACAAACAGTTCCACCATATCCTGAAGCTTTAACTAATTCATCATCCTCTGAAAATGCAACATCCATCTTCTCTAAATAATCAGTAGCTATAATTGTATGAAATGCTCCAGTGTCAATAATAACATCATCTACTAAAACAGATTTATCTCCGTGTTTCAATATTATTGAAGTGTATAATAGTCCATCTTTAAATTGCAAATTATTCATTTTATACACTCCTTCTTATACCTATGTGTTTTACTAACTGTATTATTAATTCTTCATTTTTAGTATTGTATACTAATTGACCTGGTTTACAATTTATAAACTCTTTTCTTGCCTCCATACCATCAGAAATTGCTTTAATAATTGCAACATCATCTACATATTCTTTATTATCTTTTATGTGAGATTCTAAAATTTCAAATTTTACAAATTGATTAGGATACAATTCTCTTACTTCTTTCCATTTCATGCAGAATCACTCCTTATCTTTAGGTTTATAGAGTAATTATATCACCATTCCAATTAAATTATAAAGAAGTTTATTAAAATATTCAAAAATCTATTGCAATAAAAATATATCTTTTCTTTGATTGATTATTTTTTCATGTAATTTAGTAAGTCTCAATCAATTACTAAATTTACATTAGTTTTAACTAATGATATAATATTAACATAAATAGAAATTTGAGGTATAATTATGGAAAATATATTAAAAATTATAATTAATGTAATATTATCAATAATGCTTTTATTTAACAGCATAAGTGTAAAAGCTGAAGAAACGAAGCAAGTTGATTTAAAAAACAAAGCAATACCTTTAAAAACTACTAAGGCTGGGAATGGTTTTGAGGATTTAAATATACTTCAGGAAATACTTAAGGATAAAAAAATTGTAGCAATGGGGGAAGCCACTCATGGCACAAAAGAGTTTTTTGAAATGAAGCATCGTATGTTTGAATTCTTAGTAGAAAAGATGGATTATAGAATTTTTGCCATAGAGGCTGAGTTTGGTGATTGCCAAGACATTAACGATTATGTACTTAATGGAAATGGAACCCCTGAGGAGGCTATCACTTACTTTGGCATGTGGCCCTGGACTACAGAAGAAGTGTTAGATATGCTAAAGTGGATGAGAAATTATAATGAAAATCCTGAACACAAAAGAAAAATAAAATTTTATGGGTTTGATATGCAAAACCATGATAGAGATATTCACAGGGTTTTGGATTATATAAAAAAAGTTGAAAACAATGATTACTTGCATTCAGTTGAACTTATGCTTGAAGATATAGATCCATATATTAAAAAATATTATGGTAAAGATAAACTTAATGATATTAAGAATGATATAGAAAAACTAAAAACTGAATTTGAGAAAAATAAAGAAAGCTATGTAAAAAAGACTTCCACCTGGGAGTATGAACTGGTGCATCAAAATTTAAATATAATTACTCAATGTGTAGAGTCTTCAATAATATCAAAACAAGGTACCTCCACAGATAAATTTAACTTTCGGGATTTTTGTATGGCACAAAATGTTAAATGGATTTTAAATTATGAAAAGCAATTTGGCAATGATAAAATAATGCTTTGGGCTCATAATGGACATGTATCAAGAAAGTATGGAGTTCCTGAATGTGCTTTAAAACCAATGGGGGGGAATCTAAAAGAAATATTTAATGACAATTATTACTCTATAGGCTTTGATTTTTATGAAGGCAGTTTTAGATCATTTATACCCGGCATTTTAAGTCTAGCTAATTTTAATATAAAAAATTCACCTCAAGATTCCATGGCATATAGTTTTGAAAAAACAGGTATCCCTTTAAGTTTTTTGGATTTCAAGTCAGCTGCGGAAGATAAAAGTATTGCAGCCTGGTTATCTCAGGAACAATTTATTCATAACGTTGGAGCTGTTTATTTAGGATTTCCAGAACTGGCATATTTACCGCAAGTCCCTATGGAATGCTTTGATGGATTGATATTTGTTAAGCAAACTTCAGCGGCTGTAGGAACTGCAAAATTTAAGACCTTTATACTAAATGGAGATATATTCATTAGAATATTTTATTTTATAATCGTGGCTGGGATACTTGCTATAATAATATTTTGTATTTATAAATTGATAAAAAGAATAAAACAAAGGAAGATGAAAAAAAAGTCCTAGAAGTTTATCCTTCTAAGACTATTTTTCTCTATTTATAACTTTCTACAGTTTACATTATGAGCAAGTTCAGCTGGGGGGTGTTAATGAGCGTAGCGAATTTGCTATTTCTCTAGACTTGTATCTATATTAGATGAATCTTGTCCTCTATTTGCTAATTGGCTATTATATTGTGATGCTGATATCTTTCCTTTCGCATATAATTCCTTAAGTTCTGAATCTGAATATTGTGAAAGATTTGTTGTGGATTCATTACTGCTGCTATCCTCATCAGTAGACTTTGATGTATTTTCAGAAGTATTAGTCTTAGAAGATTCTAATGCACTTGCACCTTCTTTGCTAATTTCTACAATATCTCCTTGAGATGAAACATATTTAGCCGCTAACTCTGTATTATTTATTGACGTTACATCTTTCTGAATTTTTTCGGCCTTCTGAGGATTATTAGTTTCCTGTGCATTTGTTTTTGAATTCTTAATCTTAGAAGATTCCAATACACTTGCACCTTCTCTGCTAATTTCTACAGTATCTCCCTGGGACGAAACATATTTAGCTGCTAGGTCAATGTTATTTGCAGACTTTGCGCTTTTATCGTCTTTTTCCACGCTCTCTTGGTTATCCGTTTTTTGTGCATTTGTTTGAGAATTCTTAACCCTTAGACTTTCATATGTGCTGTTATTTGTTCCTCCAATTTTAATATCCATTTTCATTATCCCCTTTTTTTATTATTTTTAATATTACCAGCTTACCTACCACTAAGTAAGCTGGTAATTAATATATCTATTTATTTCTATGCATTTCAGTTTTTGACAATTTGTTCAAGTTCTTTTTTTTGGAAAATTCTTTCATATCATCTAATATTGTATATATACACGGTACAACAAAAAGTGTCAGTAATGTAGATGTAATTAATCCTCCTATAATTGCATATGCCATTGGAGAACGTGTTGCTGCACTCGAACCACTACCTATAGCTGTAGGAATCATACCAAAAATCGTTGCTAGTGTTGTCATAAGAATTGGTCTTAACCGGGTATGTCCAGCATCAATTATTGCTTGTGTTATAGTTTCTCCTTCAGCACGTCTTTGCTTTATAAAATCGATAAGCAAAATTGCATTCTTAGTAACTAATCCCATAAGCATTATAACACCTATAGCAGACATTATATTTAAATCTTTGTGACCAACAAATAGTCCAAGAATAGCACCAATAATCGCCAGTGGCAAAGAGAATAAGATAGCTAATGGATCTATAAAACTCTCGAATTGTGCTGAAAGCACCAAGAATATAAATAGAACACCCATGCCAAGTGCAGTACCTAAGCTTGTAAAAGCACTGGCCATATCTGCTTGATCTCCACCAGCACCTGCAGTTACCCCACTTGGAGGTTTAAGGTCGTTTTCTAATTTCTTATTAAACTCTGTATTAATCGTTCCTGAAGTAACATCCGATGTATTATTTGCAGTTAACTTAATTTCCCTTGCTTTATCGTATCTATTAATTGTAGATGAAGCAGTAGTGAAAACTTTTTTAGTAACTTGCTCAATAGGAATCATTTTGCCCTCTGAGCTAGATACATAGATACCCTGCAAACTGTCAAAATCTTTTCTTTGGTCATCCTGTAATTTTGCAACAACATCGTATCTATCTTTATCAGTTTCAAATTTAGTTACTGTAGAACCATTAAATAGAGTATTTAACGTGCTAGAAATAGAATTTGCATCTACACCTAAGTCTGCAGCCTTATCTCTATCTACTTCAAGTTTTACTTCTGGTTGTCCAGCTTTATAACTAAGAGATACATCTATTGCCCCTTTAGTATCTTTTAATGCTTTTTCAGCTTTTAGAGCATACTCATATAACTGATTAAAGTCCTGTCCCTGTAGATGCAATGTAATTGACTTCCCCGAACCCATTCCAGTGTTTGTATTAACAGCTAACTGAATTCCTGACATTTTTGATAAATCATCATGAACTTTGTTTGCAATCTCCTTAGTAGATTCCTTTCTTTTTTTCTTGTCTACTAATTTCACTGTAATATTCACATTGCCAGATTTAACTGTAGAATATACATATTTTATATTTGATGAGTACTTCTTAATAATAGCTTCCATATTTTTTGTAGTTTTTGAAGCATTATTTAAAGTGCCTCCAGCATCAAGGGATGCTTCTACAGTAATATTTCCATCATCAGATGCGGTCATAAAACTTGTATTTAGCTGAGTAGCTAAAAGTATGCTGGCAAAGAACATTATTATTGGTATTAGGATAGTTAATTTTCTATGACGCAAGGACACTTTTAGAAAACCAGCATATATATCAGCCAACTTGTCGAACTTACTATTAAACCATTCTAGAAAACCTCCAATAAATGGTATTTTCTTATTTTTTTCATGTCTTAGATATTTTGAAGAAAGCATAGGAACCAGCGTAAAGGATATAAATAGTGAAATTAAAACTGCAACAGCAACAGTGAGCCCAAATTGTTTAAAGAACTTACCAATCATACCACTAACCATAGCTATAGGACAGAATACTGCTGCTACTGCAAAAGTAGTTGCCATAACTGCCAAGCCAATTTCGGCAGTACCATCCTTTGCAGCTTGGATAGGCGATTTACCCATATTTAAATGACGAGAAATATTTTCAATAACAACAATAGCGTCATCAATTAAGAGCCCAACAGAAAGAGATAATCCCATTAGGGACATGGTATTGAGCGAAAAGTCCATAAGCTTTAGTCCAATAAATGTAGTAATAATAGATACAGGAAGACTGATAGCACTAATAGCAGTGCTGCTCCATTCCTTTAGGAACATAAAAATTATAAGTATGGCAAGAACGCAACCTTCAATTATTGTATGTTTAACATCATTTACAGAATCTTTTATATCCGTTGAATTATCAGTAACAATTTGAAGCTTTACGCCACCCGGCAAAGACTTCTGGATACTAGAAATTTCATTTTTTATATCCTCTGCTACCTGTACTGTATTAGTTCCAGATTGCTTAACAATATCAATACCTATAGCTTCTTTTCCATTATAATAAGTTAAGCTATTTTTCTCCTTTAATCCATCTTCCACAGTAGCTATATCTTTAACTCTAATTTCCACACCATTTCGCTTTGCAACTAAAACATTTAAAAAATCATCCACGTTTTTTATAGTACTATTAGTTTTTAAAGAAATTTCTTTATCTTCACTAGAAAGCTTACCACTAGAGGTGTTAATATTATCATTACTTAAACTTTGTGTAACCTCTGAAGGAGTTATATTATAAGCAGCTAACTTATTTTTGTCTAATTTTATATGAATTTCTCTATCCTGCTTCCCGTTAACTGTAACAGAGCCTACTCCCTTTATAGAATTTAATTTTTTAGAAATACTATCGTCTACTATTTGAGATAATTCACGATTAGATATATTACCAGTTACAACAAGAGAGACAATTGCTGATGCACTCATATCCATCTTTGTAACAACAGGGGTATCTATATCTTGAGGCAATTGACCCTTAATGCTATCAATTTTATCTTTAACATTCTGTAATGCCTGATCACCTTTAGTTTCAAGTGAAAACTCAATCATAGTATTTGAGTTACCATCTGTTATAGTAGAAGTAATATGCTTTACTCCGGATATTTGGGCTACTGCATCCTCTACCTTTTTCGTTATTTTTGCTTCCATCTGGTCTGGAGCAGCACCTTTTTCAGTTATTGACACTGTAGCATAAGGGGCATCTACATCTGGCATATTGTTAACTGGTAAACCAGTATAACAAACTATACCTACCGCGAGCAGTGCAATAACTATTACAGTGATGAATACCGGTCTTTTTATACTAAGATTTGCAATAAACATAATCTCACCTCCTATTTAGAAACTACTGTTACAGACTCACCATCAAGCAGTGTACTTACATTACTAGTAATAACCTCATCCCCTACTTGTATGCCAGATTTGATTTCTACTGAATCTTTGCTAACCTCTCCTGTGGTTACAGTACATTTTTTAGCTGCACTGTTGTTATTTAGAAAAACGTAATAGTTTCCCTCACTACCACCTAGCGCTTGAATTGGCAATGTAATAGATTTTTTTTTGCTACCTGTTTCAATTTCTACCTTTCCATAAACACCAGGCTTTAATTCAGCATTTTTATTATCAATTTTAATCTTGCAGTTGAACATTCTAGAGGAAGAATCGGCTGCAGCATCTATATTTTGAATAGTACCTTCATATTCCTTGGAATTTTCTCCATCAAGCTTTAAGGTAGCTTTTCCACCTACTTTTACGTAGGACAAATCACTATCTTTTACTTGTATAACAGCATTTATACTAGACGTATCTTTTACCTTTCCAAGAACTGTTCCCATATTTACATACTGTCCTACACTAACATTTTTTCCATCCACAACACCACTTATTGGAGCTGTAATAGTTGTACTCTGTAGTGCATTCTGCTGTGTATTTAGATTTACCTGAGCTGTGTTTATGTTAGCCTTCTGTGTTTCAATACTAAGTTTAGCTGATTCTATGCCATTTTGTCCTGAAGCTAAATCTGATTGTGCGTTTTTTAAGGCATCTTCTGCACTTTCAAATTCTGATTTGGAAATTGCCCCTTGATCATAAAGAGCTTTCTTTCTATCATAATCACGTTGAGCTGACTGGTAGCTTGTCTGCATTTTTTGCATTGATAATTCAGAAGAAGTCACTTGATTCTCTGTAGCTTTTAATTGTGCTTCTGCAGAGGAAACCTGTGCTTCAGAAGATGATACATTATTTCTTACATCAGTATCATCTAATTTTACTAAAGCTTGCCCTTGAGTTACTGTCTTTCCATTTTCAAACAATATCTGAGTAACCTTTCCTCCAACTTTATTAGCTATATCTCCTGATTGTACTTCTTCTAAAGAAGCCTTGAATGTTGCTTTTGCACCGCTTGTAGCCTCTTGTACTTTTTGTGTTTTAACAGATACCTTGCTTTTTGAAGTAGCTGTAGTTTTATTTGTTTTTCCCGAAAATGCGATTTTTCCAATAACTAAAGCAATAATAATTACTAGTAAAACAGCTAATTTTTTCTTATTCTTTTTTATACCTTTAATCATTTTTATACCTCTACTTTCTTTTTTACTATTTAAGACATGGTTTAAAGTTATCTTTTACCTTTAAATCTAAATACCTGTAAATATAATGCCTATAGCTATCACATTGCTCCTAGGATATTATTTAATTTTGAATGAATACCTGGATACTAGGAAAGGTCTCCTGCATTTTTGAAATAAAATTATCCTGTTCTGATTTTGGAATTCGCCCTAGAAGCAACTGCTTTATTTTATTTCTGTTAATATAATCAATTACTATATCACTAAAATTATTTCCCCAATAAACCTGCATATCTACATTCAAAAATTTACATACACCAAACAAATATTCTAACCTTGTGTCTTTAATGTTTTTTGATTGTTTGCTATTTTGTATGTTTAGAATTTTTAGCTTTAAATTTCCTTTGTCTGCCATGCAGTACCCTTCTTTTATAAGTTTTTCGCCATCTACCGGATCAGTGATACAAACTAAAATTATGCTCTCTTGCAACAGTTTTCCCTCCCTTACCACTTATTAACTGTATAGTACCGTACAATTGTGGCTGAAATGTGTCATAAAAAAGAAAGTTTATGTCAAAAAAACTGGCTATAACCCTTAATAGGTTATAGCCAGTTAATCAAATGTAATTCATATTTAGTTAATACTTGTGGTTGATAATGTAAACGTAAATGTGCTTCCCTTTTCAGGTATACTATCCACAAAAATGCTTTCATTTAGCTGTTGAATAATCTCATAAGCTATAGCAAGACCCAATCCTGTTCCCTGGGATACCCGTGCTTTATCAGATTTGTAAAATCTTTCAAATACATGTGGCAAATCATCAGGATATATTCCCATGCCTGTATCAGTTACAGATATTTTTACAGAACTACCTTCTAGATGAGCATAAAGTGAAACACTACCTCCTGCTTTAGTATATTTTATGGCATTATCAAGAATGATAATAATCACCTGCTCAACTAAATCCATGTTACTCATTACAACAAGGTCTTCAGGGGGAAGTACAAAAGAGAACTTTATTCCTTTTTCATTAGCAAGTACAGAATATCGTTCTGCCACATTTGCCATAATTTCACCTATTGCAAACTCTTCATTATCTATGGAAATTGAATCTGTCTGTAGTCTCGATAAAGTAAGCAGATCATTTATTAATCTTGAAAGTCTCATGGTCTCATGAAGCATATGATTATAATATCGTTTTTTTACTTCTTCATCTGTAACCATACCATCAATGATAGTTTCAAGTAATGCTCTTAGTGCAGATATGGGCGTTCGTAGTTCGTGAGAAACATTTGCCACATATTCTCTTCTAGTTTGCTCCAATTTTTCCGATGCAGTTATATCCTGAAATAACCCTACAGCACCAGCAATTTCATTCATTTGATTCTCTAAGGGGCATATGGTAACCCTTAAAATATTATGATTCCATTCTATATTTCTGGCTATTGCATATCCCTTTGAAAGAACAATATCAAAATCCTCCCAGAGCTCCTTAATTGGCAATATTTCAATACGCTCTTTCCCTCTTGATGTGTTGAAAATATCACAAATTGCCGGGTTAATATGTGTTATATTACCTTTAGGATCAGTTGCAATAATCCCTTCAGATAATCCATCAATAATTTGTTTCAGTCTGTTTCTTTCAATTTTCAAATCTGCTATTGTCTCAGATAGCTTGCTGGATAAATAATTTAATGATTGACCAAGTTCGCCGATTTCCCCTTTATAGGATTCATTTGCCTTTAATGTTAGATTTCCATGGGCCATTTCCATAGCAATACTCTGCATATCCTTAAGGGGATTAGTTATACGTTTAGCTACCTTATAAACAGGAAATATCATAAGTAAAAACACACCAAATGCACTGAGCAATACTGATCCACTAAGTCCAAAAAATGCAGCTCTGAGTTCTTCTGGAGGTTTAGATAGAAAAACCGCACCGGTAACAGTTCCTTTGCTCACTATGGGTTCTCCTACCAAAGTAAGTAGTTCTTCATTGGATTCAATATGCTTTCCTGACAAAATAAGTGGTAGATATTTTTTAAATGTTTCGTTGATTTCACTATCAAAACGTAATTTCTTATCCTTATTAATCTTTGCATCAGTATTCCCTTCAACTCTTATTTTTAGATTACCATTTTTATCGTAAATGTACAAAATATCGTTCCATAACGAATAAGAACTCTTCAGTTTTTCTTCAAGTTCTCTATTTGATATGGCTTCGTTCTGATATGTGGCTACCATTTCTGATATTGCCTTAGTGCGGGGCTTTAGATCCTGTATCTGAATATCCTTGAACATATTATTAGTTATAACTAGGAATATTGGTATATTAATTATTATATATAAAACTATTGTTCCCACTACCAAGGCAAGAATTTGACGAATAAGTATATTTTTTTTCAAGATAACTCTCCCTTATTAAACATATAATTATTATTTCTTATAAAGCCATTTCTTATGTACTCTTTCCTTCAAACTTGTACCCTACTCCATAGATGCTCTTGATACTCCACTTCATGTTTTCGTAATATAGTTTCTGACGTATACGCTTTATTTGAGTGTCAACACTTCTTATATCTCCGAAAAAATCTGTGTTCCATACATTCTGAATAATCTGCTCCCTGCTAAATACTTGTCCTGGATGTGATGCAATCATATATATTACTTCAACTTCTTTAGGTGTTAAGTGAATAAGATTACCGTTAATAAACACTTCATAGGTGGAAACATTTACTTCCAATCCATCATATCGCAAAATTGGACTATTTTCCTCTACTTTGGATGTCCTACGCCTTAAAACTGCTTTTACACGAGCAACTACTTCCCGAGGGCTGAAAGGTTTTACGATGTAATCGTCAGCACCAAGCTCAAGCCCTAAAATTTTATCTATTTCCTCACCTTTTGCAGTTAGCATTATTATAGGTACATCAGAGGTTTTTCTTAGCGTTCGACATACCTCAATACCATTAATTTTAGGCATCATAATATCAAGAATTACTAAATCAGGTTTTGTTTCAAGTGCCTTTTTAATTGCTTCTTCTCCATCATACGCAGATTCATATCTAAATCCCTCAGCCTTTAAATAGGCACCAATTGTTTCATGAACAACAAATTGATCATCACAAATGAGGATACATTGTAATTCATCCACCATAATCATCCCCCTATAGTTATAAAATGGTTGCTTTTGATTGCTTAAGTACTTTTCTGTGGTAATTATAACATAAATATATTAATAGCTACAGCCATTCTCTTTTTCAAGTAGTTAATGAAGCTAAGCCTTGCTGGAAAATTGATAATGCTTATTGCTTACTAATAACTGATAAAGCTGACTTATGTAACTCATGCAAAATATTAAAAAACTGTAAAAGCTGCAATTTAAACAAATAGAAACCATTATTTAAAAAATATAAACTAATCTAAATTTCAATAAATTCATCGAACTTTTTTATTGTATTTTTTTACATTATATGATATTATAACCTTAATTTTAAAATATATTGACTTTTCTGAATTTTAAATTATTTTATTTTTTAATTGATTGGAGTGATTTATATGGAAAGTAAATTAATACTTTTGATCATCACTGGAACCGTTGCTATAAGCTTATTAACTGGTTGTTCTGAAAAAGGCTTTTCTAGCGCTAATTCTAAAAACAACACATCTTCATCAATTTCTGAATCAAATAACAAAAAAAATTCTACAGATTCCTCCTCAAAAGAAAAAATTGCAACAATCAAAATTGGAGCAACAGCTGCAAAGGAAGATAAAAATTTGACAAAAGAAAAAATGCTTACCTATGCAATGCAGGATGAATATTTAGCAAAAAAGAATACCAAATAATTATGGACAAATACGGTGAGCAGAAACCTTTTTCAAATATAATAAAGGCAGAAACAAGTCACATTTCTCAGCTTACTGCTTTATTAAATAAATACAATATACCTATACCTGAAGATACTTCAAAAGATCATGTTGTACTTCCTCCTAGCCTAAATGAAGCTTACAAAACTGGTGTAGCTGCTGAAATAGATAACATAGCTATGTATGAAAACTTTTTAAAAGAAAATCTACCTCAAGATATAAAGGACACATTTATATCCTTAAGAGATGCATCTAAAAATCATTTGGCAGCTTTTCAAAAAAATGCAAGATAATCAGTATTTTATACTATATGACATAAATTTTTTAAAGCATACTTTTCTTTATTCTATATCATTAGTATTTAAATTATGAATGGAGGCGTAAGTACTATGAATAATAAATTAGTTAAAATCATACGTTATATAATATTAATTTCTATTCTTATCTTTGTTACTGTTGAATCTTATTTACATACCATATTGGGTGGTAAAGAATATGCTTCAATTCATGCCTTATGTCCATATGGCGCTTTAGAATCCTTATATGATTTAATTTTCAAAGGTAACTTTATACAGAAAATATTTTCTGGTGCCTTTGTAATGCTAGTATTAATTTTACTAATTGCACTTATCTTTAGACGGAGTTTTTGTGGTCTAATTTGTCCTTTCGGAACTATTCAAGAACTCTTTGGAAAACTTGGCAAAAATATTTTTAAGAAAAATTATAAATTGCCTGAAAAAGTAGACAAGTCTTTGAGATATTTAAAATACATTATTCTTTTTTTTACCATATTCTATGCCTGGAAAACTTCAGGGCTTTGGATGTCTCCTTATGACCCTTGGGCTGCTTATGGTCACATAGGTGAGGGACTATCATCTATTATAAATGAATTTTTGATTGGAGGTATAATACTTTTAATAACTATTATTGGTTCATTGATATATGACAGGTTTTTTTGTAAATATATCTGTCCTATGGGTGCTTTTTATGGGATAATATCAAAAATCAGTTTTGGTAAACTTACTAGAGATGAAAATACTTGCATAAATTGTGGATTATGTAATAAAGCCTGTCCTGTTAATATTAAAGTTTCTGAAAATTCAACAATTAGTTCATCTGAATGTATTAATTGTCAAAGTTGCATATTATCTTGTCCAAATAAAGATACTCTTAAATTTAAGATCTTTAATAAAGGTATATCTTCTTTTGCAACAATAATTATTGTAATTTCAATATTTTTCGGAGGTATTGTAATTGCTAAAATAACTAATATGTATCAAACAACTCCAGCACCTATAAATTCATCTACAAAGCTTAGTTCTGAAGAAATTAAAGGATATATGTCAATTGAAGATGTTTCTAAAGCTCTTAAGATAGATATTAATGAAGTATACAAGAAACTAAATATACCTACTACAGTACCAAAAGAAACTAAATTGAAAGATGTTAAAAACTTTGTATCTGGATTTGAAGTTGAAAAAGCTCGTGAAAATTTAAAATAGAAATTTATTAATAATCGCTCCCTCAACTTACAAATCATATTATAACTTTACCTTTAGGAAGGATAACAACTTATAGCTGCTCTTATTCCACGTATTCCTTTGTATACAGTTTGGGTAAAGAATGCTCTGCTGGACTCGCTTGCTAATATCAAATTTGATGAAAAGATTGAAAATGAAACAAAAGAATTAATCCTATGGGTGAAACCTAGAATTAATTCTTTTGCTATAATTATAATTTTTTTGTTTCATCAACAAGATTTTTTGAGATTGTAGTTATTTCATCTATTGTGGCATTAATTTCTTCTGTAACTGCAGCATGACTTCCTGCAACTGTATTAGCTTCGTTTACCTGGCTCATTATAGCATCAATAGATTTTTTCATTTCAACAAGTACTGACATAACTTTCTTAGAAGATTCGCTACTATTTTGTGATAACTTTCTCATTTCCTGAGCTACAACAGAAAAGCCTTTGCCTGCATCTCCAGCTCTTGATGCTTCTATTGCAGCATTTAATGCTAATAAATTTGATTGTGAAGCTATGCTTTGAATAGAAGTAATTATAGAATCAGTTTCATTAATCTTCCCATTTGTGTCATTAGCAGCAGATAATATACCATTAATAACATTAGATAACTTTTGAGAACCTCCAGCAATTTCTTCAATTGCTCCATTTGTTTGTCCAAGAGAAGTGAATAAATTTTTAGCTAAATTCTCTATATTTGCTTGTTTGTCTAAACTTTTAGCTAGTCCTACAGCCCCAATTACTTTTCCATTAGAATCTCTTATTGGATAAGCAACTGCTTTAAAATCAATTCCAAAGGCTTCCTTAGGTACTACAGCAGAAAATACTCTATTTTTTTCCATAGCTATAAATAATGGATTGTCTTTTGGAACTTTGTCCCCTTCTTTAAAAGCCACAGGAACCTTACTATTTATAAATACTGCTATACATTTTTCCCTATCGGTAATACATGTAGATACATCTTCTTGAATAAGTTCTCCTAAAATTGGCAGTACACTTTTTAAAGAGTCAATCATACTGTTTTCCATATTTCTCCTCCCTGGGCGCTCAGTATTTTTTCATACAATTTCAATATTAAATTATATTTTGTAAAATTTATGCTTCTATTATAACATATGTAACGCAAATTTATAATTTATCACATGTAATTTGCTAAAAATTGTTTAAATTTGTATTAAAGTAAAGTAAAAATCAAGTTCAACCAAGGCTTCACAACGACCCCCGATGAGATAAGCGTCAAATACTATACACCTGGCTTCATAAATAAATTCATTATAAAATACTCCTAAAGGTGCACAGGCTAGCGCCATCATCTACAGTATAATTGAAACCTCAAAGAAAAATGGATTAAACCATTATGAATATTTGAAATACATATTTGAGCAGCTACCCAACGTTGATGTAAAAAATCTTGAAACTTTAGATTTTTTACTCCCTTGGTCAGCTACTTTACATGAATTTCTTAAGTCTAAAAAGAGTATAACAAAGTCCCCATCCAAATAATAGATGGGGACTTTTTGACGCTTACTTTTATATTACTAAAAATATATATACTTCAATCTAATCTTTATAAAGGTGTTTATTAGCTTTTATATAGTTTTCCCCCCAAATATTCATAGAATCTAAAACTGGCTTTAAACTCTTTCCTAGTTCTGAAAGAGAATGTTCTACTTTAGGTGGAACTTCAGGGTATACCTTTCTAATAATCAATCCATCAGCTTCCATTTGTCGAAGTTGTTGCGTTAACATTTTTTGACTTATTCCATTAATTTCATTCTCAAGTTCATTAAATCTTTGTGTTCCATTGTCATGTAAATTTCTTAAAATAAGAACTTTCCACTTGTGGCCAATAAGATTAACAGTCTCTTCAATATTTATGGTACGCTTCACCGTAAGTATTTATTCTTTTCTCATCTTTATTTTCATTATAATATTCCTCCTAGCAAACCTATTTATACATTATAATAATAATTATCTTCTATAATTTCTTTAAAATCACTTATGCCTATAGGTATTTTTTTCTTTCCATATCACTATCAACTCCTTGCTTATATTATGTCCAATTACAGCCTAAACTTCACTAGGTATTTGTTATGGATTTTTAACTAGATACCTTCCTTTAAATAACTACAAAAATAAAAAAATGGAACTGTTACATTAAGAACTTTACCCCTAATATATTGGCTTTCAAATTAATGACAAACGCAATATATTGTGGTATTTGTTCTTAGTACCAAAACTCCATTTTTCATTTAAGCCCAAGTCACTTTGAATAACTCTTTTATAATTATTTAATAGTAAATTGATACCTCAATCCATTTACCAAAGATGTTCTGTCTTTTGCCCTAACATTCTTGCTAATATACAAATAATAAGTTTCTCCTGAGGTATATGGATTTACTGGTGTTACCTTAAGTAAATCCTCCGAACCATAGTTTATCTTTACCTCAACCTTGTTTCCCTTTGAATCCACTACATAAACATTATCTTTAGTCACTGTAGAAGCATCTACTGCCTTGGTAAATTTAATGTTCCATTCTTTATCTGCTGCTACTTTATCCTTCATCACTGTAGTTTTTCCTTGAAAATAATCTTTTGGCATTTCTATTAAAGTAAAACTGCTGAATTTATCTACCCAAAGGGAAATACCTATTATATTTCCTTTTTCATCATATACCACAGTACCTTTATCTACCACATCTTCTCCATCACTATGATGAACCATTACTGCTAGAGAATCCAAAAACTTATTTAATTTCTCCTTCTCTTTTGGCAGTATTGCTGGATCTATAGGAATTGTTATTTTTGTTCTCCCTGTATAATTAGCTTCTATTTTTAGTGTATCACTTATTATTTGCCCACCTGAAGCTAACTTTAATATAAGTGCTTTAGTATTTCCTATTTCACTATTGTCCTTCTCCTTGCTAATGGTAATTTCCACATCTTTACCCTTTAACTTAGCTAAAGTTTCTGGTGTCAAATAAAAGTCTTCTTTTTCTGTTTTTAGACTTAAACCTCTACTATTACTTGGAAGTTCTTCAGAAGCGGCTTTTGGAAACTTAATATCCATTATGTCTGCTGAATTTATTAATTTATCTGTTAAATCTATTTCTGCAAAAGTTGAGTTTTCCTGGAAAGTCTCTTTTATAATTTTTTCTGTTGTATTTTCATCAAATACTATAATATCTTTTTTAGTACCATCGGGGTAGGTTATTCTCTCAATGACAGTCTGTACTGAACCTTCACCTTTTCCAACTTTTATAGAAGCCTGTCTATTTTCAATAATGGGCTGTGGTGTCGGAGGAATATATGGCGGTACATATGGAGGTATATAAGCTTGTACAATTACAGTTCTTGTTACCTCATCCGCTGCATTTCCTGTGGCATCACTCACATTATAATGTATAGTATAGGTTCCTGGCTGACTTGTATTTATAGCTGAAGTCGTAGTTCCTGAGGAGTTGTTTATAGTTTTTATTATTCCTGCTGTAATGTCCCCATCCACGTTATCTGAAGCCGTTGCTCCTTGATCCGTATAAGTTGCTCCATAAGTTAAATTCACAGATGAACTTCCAGTTAAATGAATTACTGGCTTTTCAGTATCTGCCTGTGGAACTGCACTTGCTTCAGTAGAATTCGCACTATCTACTCCATCTTTGCTTGCCTTTACTACAAAATAATAAGTTGTTCCACCTGTTAAACCCCTTACTTCTATACTATGTGTACTTATATTTTCACTTACCAATTGGTATAATGACCCTGAAGTTGTACTTTTATATACTTTATAGGTGGTTGCTGCTGGCACTGCATCCCAACTTAAGCCTACCTTTAAAACACCTGATGTTGCTGTTAAGTTTACTGGTGCTTCTGGTACATTGCTTTCTGGCACATTTACTGTTACTGCACTACTTGTAGTATTTCCACCAGCTGCTTTCACTCTTACTGAATAGCTTCCTGGTTGTAAGCCTCCTGTTTCTCCTTCCAAGCAATTTGTATAAGTACTTACCTCTGGACTTGCGAGCTTATATTCCATTGCTGTTGTTGTTCCTGTTATTTTTCCATTTGCAGCTCCTATTGCTGTTGGCGGCACTCCTATTAGCTTTACTGGTGTACTCCCATCAACATCGCCTATTACTGTTCCACTTCCTCCTATTATTACTGTGCTTCCTGTTTTTATGCCTCCGTATGCATCATATCCTCCGCCGATTCCTGCTGCCTCTGCTCCTCCTGTGGCTTTTACTGTTACACTTCCTCCTATTGTTATTGTGCCTCCTCTTCCTTTATATCCTCCACCGATTCCTGCTGCCTCTGCTCCTCCTGTGGCTTCTACTGTTCCACTTCCTCCTATTGTTATTGTGCCTCCATCGAAACCAAATAATGTACCGTATCCTGGTATCGAACTTAGTTCTCCCACCAGTCCTGCCTTCCAACTTAATGCACCGATTCCTGCTCCCTCTCTTCCTCCTGTCACTTGAAGCTTACTGCTAGGATCATCTCCCTCAATGCTAATAGCAGCTGGTGTTGTAACAAGTATTCCTGGATAACAATCTTTAGTTGCTATAATATTATTATCACCTAAAAACTTTAAAGCATTATCGGAATTGCTATCTCCTGCAATTATAGGCGAACTGTGAAAACTGTCATCTGTTATATTAAGGTTTTGAATTTTAACAACTGCCCCACCTTTAATTAAAATAGTAAGATTTTTATAAGTTTTACTTTCGCTTCCTTTAACTGTCACTGCCACTCCAGTTCCGTCTACTGCGATAGTTTTATTACCTGCATCACTATAGGTTTGTCCACTATCATTTGGAATTTGAGATAAATCCAATGTGCAGTTATGTCTAATTGTCCAGTCACCAATAGATCCATTAATTGTATTATTCCATGCTGTTAACTGATAATTAGGATTGGTATCTTCTACAGCATCTGCTAAAGCTGTGTTAGGTACTAAAAGTCCTAAAAATAAAAACAATATTAAACTTGAAAAAATTCTTAAGTTTTTCTTCTTTCTATTCATTTCCTATACTCTCCTTCTTTCGTCTCATTTTAACATTAAATTCTAATGCTCTTTTTCTTAAATTCAACATAATCTCTCTATTTATTATAAATGAAAATTTTTCAAAAAAACACATAATGTTGAAATTGACATCTCTAATGTTGAAATTAACATAAAAATACCCTGCAAAAACATTTGACAAGGTATTTTTGTTTATTTACTTCCAGCTCATAAAGACTTCCTTCCCCTTAAAAGCCACCGCTATCTTTATTATATTTTCTTTGCTTACCCCTGCTTCTATGATTTCAACCTCATATTTTTTAGCTTCTATTTGCTGCTCTGCTGCTATAAGGTCTTCTTCTATGGTTTCCTTTGTAGCTGGATTTGCTCTTTTAAATTCAAATATAATACCTTTTTCATTATGTTTTATATTCTTTGGAATAAGCGCAATATCATATCTCCCAAAGCCGCTTTCTCTATTGGATTTTATATAATACTCATCGTTTAAATTAAGCAGTATCCCCATAACAAAGGCTTGATATACTCGTTCTGGCTCTTCTCCTGTAGGGTCAAAATAACTCATAGTATTTAATACAAACTGCTTAAAATAATATTCAAAGGTGACCATATCATAGGTTATAAGTCCCTGTAACATTTCCTGCAGCTTTTCACTGGTGGTACTTCCTTTAAACCACTCCATTATGGTTTTTGTATAAAAAATCCTTACTTCTCTATTAGGAATTTGAAGTTTACATAGCCACCCTTCATCTTTGGGATACATGTTTATTACTTTAAGATACCCTGTAAAAAGTAAAAAACTCCAAACTGCCTCTGGGTCTCTATCTAAGTCTCCAAAAATTACATTTTCATCAATTACTTTTTCTACACTTTCACCTTTTATCAGCTTTTCAATATCACTTTTAAATCGCAAGCCACCTTCTATAATAAGTTTTTTTACCAAAGCATTGCTGCTGGTATTTATCCAATGTGGTATAAGTCCATATTTATAGTCATAGGCGAAATTTAATATAGACCAAGGATTGTATATGGTACTTTCTCCAAAGGTATAGCCGTTATACCACAGCTTAATATCCTCCATCTTAAAATCTATATTGTAGTATTTTAAAAGATTATACACCTCATCCTCTAAAAGACCAAAAAATGTGCTGAATTCTTCCTTTAAAATAGAATATACTTTAAAATTATTAAGACCTGTAAAAATACTTTCCTTCGCAACTCTCAGAATTCCTGTTAATATGCCCTTTTCTAAAGTACTGTTGTCCTTAAGGCCGCCGCTTAAAAAATTTCGCATAAGGCTATAATCTCATCATAATAGCCACTTAAATATCCCTGCTGGATTGGAGTATCATATTCATCTACTAATATAATTACATTTTTATCATAATATTTAGATAGATATTTAGATAAATTTTTAAGTGCATTTTCATATTCTGCCCTATGTGCAGTGCTATTTATAATTTCATTGAATAACTTTTTATCTTCCTCATATAGGCAGTTGTCTTCAAGCAAGTATCTATGCCTTTTATATTCATCTATTATGACACCTTTTAAATGCTCATAACAAAGCTCAAAATTATTTGATTTCTTTAAAATCACTTATACCTATAGGTACTTTTTTTCTTTCCATATCACTATCAACTCCTTGCTTATATTATATCCAATTACAGCCTAAACTTCACTAGGTATTTGTTATGGATTTTCTAATGGATAGATGCCTTTAAATAAATAAAAAAAATGGAACTGTTACATTAAGAACTTTACAGCTAATATATTGGCTTTCAAATTAATGACAAACACAATATATTGTGAGATTTGTTCTTAGTGCCACAGCTCCATTTTTCATTTAAGCCCAAGTCATTTTGAGTAACTCTTTTATAATTATTTAATACAGAATTCAGGAAAAGCCACCATCAAAGTGAATACCCTATCACTGTGCTCCGTTTTCACAAAGCCACCATAGGTATTCACCACCTTCTTTAAGTTTTTCACTCCTAATCCATGAAATCCGCCATCTTTTGTGGAAATGTAATTGCCCTCCCGCTGATTTACAACACCGTTATAAGAATTTGTAACTTTAATCAAGAACTGGCCATTCATCTTCCTTGCCTCTGCTACAATATATCGTGCTTCTTTGCTTGTAAGCTTCATACAGGCTTCCATGGCGTTTTCCAGTGCATTGCCAAGAACTACGCAGATATCGCTGTCGCTTACAGAAAGCTGTTTCGGAATCTGGCAAGTGCATCGAAAGGTGATATCATGCTCCTTGAGCCGCATATAATAGTAACCCAGTATGGAGTTTGCTACTATGTTTTCGCAGAACACTGGCAGTGGTGAGGTATCGGCCTTTTCTACATATTCGTTTAGGAAACTATTTAATTCCTCATATTGTTCCTCGGTAGAAAGTCTCCGTATCACTCCAATAATGTGATGGATGTCGTGCCTAAGGGAACGGACATCGTTAATCTGTGAGCTGAGTGCTTCGTAATACTCTGTCTGCATGGCAATCTGTTCCCTTGCCTGAGTCAGTCTAGCTGAGGATACCGCAAAATCACTATACACGTCAGCCATACTCATGGCGGAAACTATACTGAGAATCATCATAAATATAGAAAGCAGCATCAACATAGCCATTGACATATTAAGATAGAGATTTCCATTAATATAATAGCAGTCTATAATTAACCCTGTAATTGCAAGCGCAATGCCCCAGTAAACAAGAAGCCCGTACTTTTTCATTTTCTGGCAGTTGCGATATACCTTAAAGAAGGCGTAATTCTCCATAGCAAAAGCACAAACTGGAAGCAAAATTGTCAGATGCCTGTTGTAAAACCCATGTGGGATGAACATATATAGTAGAAACAACACGACATAGTATATCAGAAATAGCTGCTTCTCTTTTTGAAAATACAATACCTAAAAGTTCCTCAATCACAAAAATCAACAGATATTTAAAGGTAAAGGAAATGAAAAACATCATTCCATTGGTGGACTCATAGGAAAGATTAAAAAATATTATATTTTGCCAAAAACCATAAAACTCCGTGGTCATCATGATGCGCACAAGGACAAGAAGCCCCATCACTGGAACCCATACAGTGCGCTTGCTCTCTCTAAAAGGCAGTATATATACTACAATCTGAACAAGGAAAGCAAACAGAGTTGTTCCAAACAGAATCATCCTAAAATTGTTCCGATTGCCATCTTGCTGAATAGTATCATTATAATCCTTCAGTATAGGAGCCATATAAAGCCCAGAAAACCGTGTTGTTGCCACCTCAACGATAACCTCGTGTTCTTGTCCTTTAGAAAGTGTCACTGGATAAAGCTTTTTATTGGTGGTTGTGAAAATCTTTGAAATATTTTCGGACACAACTCCACTTTCTGCAGTGAGCTTTCTATCTATATATACACGGTAAGCGCTGCCAAAATCGGGCATATAAACGGTGATCGGCCGAGAATAGGAAAATCCGTTCAGTGTAAGTCTATAACTTGCAAACCCCTCAGCTTTCAGGTAACTTCCATTCAGCTTGTATTGTGACCAATAACTGGGCACAGGAAGGAAAATATTTGGTGACACCTTTTGCTGTGATTTGCTAACAAGGAGCCTATCCCAATAAAACTCCCATTTCCCGTCTAGTACCATATTTCGGTTAGCGGATATCCCTGAAAGACTTATAACACCATCCTTCGCTGTAGGTATACCAGTGAGTTCATGATAAAAAGAGGTATACACAACTGGCATATGGGAAATTAAAATGGCAAAAATCATTCCTGCAATCAACAAGGTTTTGGTTATATTTACTTCTCTCATAGCTACTTACCTCTATCCATATGTGAAAACAGGTAAGCATAATATTGCTCTTTTACATTTTTTACATATTTTCTTGAAATGCTAATTATAGCTTGTCCTAAATACGCAAAGTTCTCCTTCATTTCCGTCACCTGTCCTAAGTTTATGATAAAGCTCTGATGGCATCGGATAAAAAATTCTTCTGGCAACTCCTTCTGTATTTCTGCAATTTTTCCATAACATTGCAAAACGCTTTTGTCCGCAAGATAAAAGAAAAGGAGTCTCTCCTGACTTTCTATATACAATATATCCCGACAGTCCACATTGTATACTGCCCCCTTGTGCTGAAGGCAGATTTTATATCTATTTTCCTTCTTAATTTCATCAAGAGCACGATCCAACACAGTGTATAACCGTTCCTTGGAAAAAGGTTTTAGTATGTAGTTAAAGGCGAATACCTCATAGGCATCAGGATAATGATCCTTGCTGGAGGAAATAAATATGATTTTAAGATCCTTATTTTTGTTCCGTATTTCTTGTGCCATTTTGATACCATCAATCTCTGGCATATAAATGTCCAGAAATAAGATATCAGTGGTGAAATTGCTTTCTATGAATTTATTCACCATCATTTTTCCACTTGTAAATGAAGTGATTTCAAATAAAGGTTCATATTCATAAAGGACACTGGCTAATAATTCAATATCCTCAACAACATCATCACATATAGTAATTTTAACTGCCATGTCAGTGCCTCCCATCGAAATTGTTTTACATAATTGTAACATATTCTTGAGAATTATAAAAAAATTATCTGAATTACTTAATAGTAAAGTTTAATCCATATTTTGCCACCTATCATACTAGTAAGCAAATGGCTGATTTTCTCCTAGAATTATATGATAGTAACGAGGTGTTTGGAATAGCAACCTCAGCTAATGCTTCGCAATTTGTTTTACTAAAAAACTTCCCTTATAATCTTAGAAAGAAGGGGTTCTATCTATATCCCTTTAGGTATTTGATTGAATTCCATATGATGCAATTTTTGTTAAAATCAGCGCCATTTCCTTTGCTGGAATAGATGCATCATTTTCAAACCATTGCTTAATAACTCCTAAAAACCCAAATATTATATAAGCATAAAAATATTCACATATTACTGGATTGCTATTTTTTTCGTCATTTCTAAACTGTTTTTTGTAAAACTGATTTTCAATTATGGTTTTTATTTTTTCTAAAAATGAAATACCTCCATTGGGTCCCATTAATACTTTACCAAAATTCAAATTATTTCTAAGCCATTCAAATAATTCAACTAAAGGGGGATATGCTTTATTTTTTGAATTATACTCAACAAATGCTGAAGGATCAATTTTATCTAAAAGTTCACTCATTTCCTGAAGCATCTCAATTTCGCTTTGCTCAAGTAAGTCAAATATGTCACGATAGTGTAAATAAAAAGTGCCGCGATTCAGATCGGCTCTTTTTGTCAACTCTTTTACAGTAATGTTTTTCAAAGACTTTTCATTCATTAATTCAACAAGTGTATTTCGCAGCAATTTTTTAGTTTTCCTAATTCTTCTGTCTGCAATCTGTTTATCCATATTCATGTATTTCCTTTCGAAAAAAATATAATATTGAACATTTTTGGTTATTCTGTTCAATAACAAACATAAATCAAATTATTGATTAGTGCATTTTCTAATTATCAATATTATAATAAATACAACTTGAAATATCAACACAGTGTTTATTTATAATCACTACAGCTTAACTTATTTCTATGTATATATTTATTAGAAAATAATATCCAAAAAAATTTCAAAAAAGTAAAGGAGTGTTTTTATGTCAAATAAAAATTTAATGGTAAATAGCGGTGTCCCTTTATTTGTAAACTATAAGGAAGATTTACCTGCAAAGCCAAAAGCCACTGCAGATTCATGGTATGTCATCTGCAACTTCGAATCAGAGGGTAAGCAGTTGGGTTTCGAGTGGCATCAAATGTTTATGGGTTCTAGTACAATTCAAGTCAATAATACAGAGTTCCTATTAATGGAGGGTACTGAAAAGGTCTGGATAGACAATGCAAAAACAGGACCAACTTCTAAAATTCACGGCGCATCAGATAAAGAATTGAATGTCTATTCAGAGTTTGGAAGTCTTCATGGTGATTACAAAAAAATGACATTGAAGCTTGAAGTAGAGGATGGACAGGTTGACGTAGTTTTAACTCCAAGAGAAAATAATGTACTTTATAATGGAACAACAGGTCTTCTTGATTTGCTAAGTACCGGCTCTTATCAATTTTCTTTCCCTAATATGGATGTTGATGGAACAGTTACTATTAGAGGAAAAGAATATAAGGTTAATCATGCAACCGCATGGTTTGATAGGCAATGGGGTTTTGGCTCGGCGGAAGGTCTTCTTGCAAAATCATCAGACAAGAGTCTTAAACCAGCATGGATGTGGCTGGGTATGACACTTAATGATGATGCAAGCGGAGCCATTTCATTATGGGATACTTATTCAGATGGAAAGCGAAATGCTTTTGCTACAATCTTTAATAGAAATGGTACCCAAATAAATGTTAATGCGGATATAACGTATAATCATATTTGGACAAGCAGTCGTACTGGCAACCAATATCCTGCCAGCATTCATATTTCCATCCCTGCGGAGAATCTTGATATCACATTGACAGCTTTATTGGATGAGCCGGAATTTGCTCACAATGGAGGAATGACTCAGGGCTGCCAAAGCCTTTGCGCAGTGACTGGTTCATACAAAGGTTGCCCTATCAATAGGCATGTCATTGTGGAAATGATTGGCGATCTATGTGGTGAATAAACCATTAAATGTAAGTAGGGCTTGCTTCGCAAGCCCTTGGCTTCTTTTTACTCTATCACATACTTTAAATCACTACTATTATTGAACTTTACCTAAATCCCAATAAGTAGTTATTTTTTCTTTCCATACAAAGCTATACTTTTCTAATAAATCTTTAGGATGTATTGGCTTTCTGCCAGTTAATTTCTCAACAGTATCTGTTTCAACTGCCATTAAACCATCTCTAATACCAGATTCATTTGTTACCATATCATTAGCACACCATGGTACAGGTGATTTTGAATAATTTCCATGTGAAGTACGAGGTATATATATTGAATCTAAATAATCATAATATTCTTCTTCATTAAGTGTTATATATTCATAATTAATACCAGATAATTCTGAAATCATATTACAAACTTCATGTTGACTTATTAATTGACCTGTTACATCGTAGTCTTTATTGTGTTCTCCCTTACCTAATAGTAATGCAGTGGCAACACGTCCACTATCATCTTTTGCAATAAATGTTGCTTTTCCTTCTCCTGCTGTAGTAACCCATCTATTGTTATCTAAGTTGGCCATCATAACAGAATTAAGTAAATAATTTTCTAAGTAAAGATTGTTTCTCATAATATTATAGTCTATGCCAGATGCAATTAGGTATTCTTCTGTTGCTGTATGATCTGGTAATACATATTGTTTGTATTCTGGACGGTTAGCACCAAAGAATGAAGTGTATGTAATATGTTTCACACCAGCTGCAATAGCAGCATCAATTACATTTTTATGTTGCTGAACACGTTCTGGTCCTATTAATACACCAGACACCATATAAATACGATCTCCACCCTTGAAAGCTTCTATCATTTGCTCCTTGCTATCATAATTTGCTTCTCTAACTGTGACACCACTTTCTTCCCAAACCTTTAAACGTTCTTTTCTTAAACGTCTTTTATCTGGGCATGTAAAAATTAATTGATCTCCAGATACTTCTTTTAACATATTAGCTGCTACTCTTCCACCTAGTTGTCCATCTGATCCTGTAACAATATAACGCATGTTTATTACCTCCAACAATTTTTAATTTAAAGTATTAATGAAATAATTTTATAAGTTAATGGTTATACTTAAACAATTACATAAAGTAATACTCTATTTGCTAATATATTAACTCTTTTTTCCTTGGAACTGAAATTGAAATATGTTATTATTAATAGAAAACTTCTATTAATAAAGGAGGTAAGTCAATATGCATATCAAACAACTTGAATGTTTTGTTCATTTAGCCGAAACTTTAAGTTTTTCTAGAACTGCAGAACTGCAATATATAACTCAGCCTACTGTTACTCATCAGATTAATACTCTAGAAAATGAACTTAGATTAAAATTATTTATTAGAACAAAGAGAAAAGTAGAACTTACTCCAGCTGGCGTTTCTTTTTACAATGACATAAAAGAAGTTTTAACAAGAACAAATATTGCAATAGCAAAAGCAAAGCATTACGCTCTTTCATTTGAGTCAAATATATCAATTGGTTATGAAGGAAATGTAGAGGTAAAATGCCTTCCAAACATATTAAGTACCTTTAAGGAGAAATTCCCCCATGTACATATCTATCTAAAAACGGCTGATTTTAAAGAGAAAAGGAACCTATTTATCAATCATAATTTTGATTTGATTTTTACAGTTAAAGAAAATATTAAGGATATATCAGCTGTTGGTTATGTAGAACTTTTTATCGGAAGATTTGTTTGTGTGTTAACCAAAGATCACCCATTAGCTCATAAAAACATTATAGAAATAGATGACTTAAAAGATCAAACGTTAATTTTATTAGACCCTTTGAAATGTCCTTCAGAAATGGCACGCATACAAAAAGATATACAATTAAATTGTCCATCTTCTATGTTTTATTTTGGCGACGGGCCACTTATAGGCTATACAATGATAAAAGGAAAACTTGGCATTGCAGTAATGCCAGACTTTGCATGTCCAGAAGATCCCGAACTATCTATCATTCCTATGAAGATAAATGACTCAATTTCTTATGGAATTGCATGGCACAAAAATAATAGACAGGAGCAAATAAAAGGATTTGTTAATATCACCAAGCAAATATATAAAAATTTAAAGTTAGACATTTAATTTATCCAATTGCTCCCATCTTAAGTCTATATTTTTACAATAGTAAAGAATTCAGCCCTTCATTACAGCAATCTAGAATAACTTTTGATATATAATCATAGGTATGTTGCTCTTTACTTTCCAGCCACCATTTTACTGTAGCCATTGCATTAGCAGCGTATAATTTCGAATAAAAATCAATACTTTTCACATTTGTGCTTGTGTTTTTATTTTTTGATTTAAGACACTCTCTTACACTTGTCTCAATTGATTCCTGCATAATCAAGTAAGGTGAAAACTCAGTTTCTTTAACAGACCAAAGACCAAGTATAGTGGTCTTATTTCTGTCAATAAATTGAAATGCCTTTTTAATTAACAGTTCGACCTCATCGGATTTTTCAGCATTAAAGCTTTTAATCATAATATCAGTATATTCATCTAGAAATGTAGAACATATATACTCTGCTAAATCATCTTTGCTTTCAAAAAAAAGGTAAAAAGATGTCCTGTTGAAGTTAGCCGATTTGGAAATTTCTTTTATTGAAATCTTTGAATAGTCATTCTCTAATAGCAAAGCTATAAATGACTTTACAAGCTGAAGGGCTCCGCCGCTTTTTATAGAGGTTCTTTCCATATGTATAATTCCCCCTTTAATTTAAAGCAATAAGAAACAATAATTTAGTCGACACATAGATTAAATCTGTCTTGTTAATAATGCAACATTATAATATTATCACAATTATAACATATTAAATGCGAAAAGGAGAATATTTATGAGTAACAGAGTATGTGAAATATTAAGCATCGAAAAACCTATTATTCAAGGGCCAATGGCATGGATATCAACTGCACCGTTAGTTGCTGCAGTATCCAATGCAGGAGGACTTGGTGTACTTGGCGTTGGTTTTGCACCTTTAGGATTTGTTAGGTCTCAAATTGAAGAGACAAGGAAACTTACTGATAAACCCTTTGCAATCAATACAATCATGATTCCAGAGAATCTAGACCACACTACAGAAATTATAAAAGAAATGGTACCACCGGTTGTATATGCAGATACTCTCGCAAGGCTTGATGAAGAATTAAGTCGTAAATATTTTGATATATGGCATTCTGCAGGATGTAAGATAGTAGTTAAGGCATCTTTTATATCAGATGCAGTTATAGCTGAAAAGGCAGGCGCAGATGTAGTCATCGTAAAAGGTTGGGAAGGTGGCGGACACTTATCATACGAGGCGACCACAGTATTAGTACCTCAGGCTGCGGATATTCTACATGTTCCAGTAGTGGCATCCGGTGGTATAGCAGATGGACGCGGAATGGCAGCAGCTATAGCATTAGGAGCTGAAGCAATCGAAATGGGAACAGTATTTATGGCTGCATCAGAAACTATTATACATCCAAATGTTAAAGAAGCTGTAGTAAATGCAGAGGATATGTCAACTGTAATTACAGGGTATTCCACAGGAGAACCTTGCCGTCAGATTAAAAATAAGCTGTCAGATGAATTAACAACAATAGAAGACAATAACACAAAAGAAGTTGCTGCACTGAAGTTAAAAGATGCTGCAGAAAGTTCATTAAAGAAAGCCATGATGGAAGGCGATATGGTTAATGGAGCAGTAATGGCAGGTCAGATTGTGCCTCTTATTAAGGAACTAAAGCCATCTTCAGAGATTATAAATGAAGTATTGGAACAGGCAAAGAAGTGTATAGCGAAAATACAAAATTTTAATTTTTAATATCAGGATATTTGAGATTATAGATACCCAAATGGTATTTTACAATCTTGCTCAGGGAAGAGGTTTACCATTCTTGGTAACTGAACAGGAAATTGAAATTCCAAATCCTTCATCAGGTGGTTTTAACATATATTATTTTATAAAGAAAAATGATTCTTTAAGCAAAGAGGATTTTAATAAGTTATGGTTTGAATCTCATAATGAAATCTTAAATGATATTCAAGTAGTAAGAAATCAATTAAGAAAGTTTATTAACAATGTTCAAATTTCTGCTGGAGAAGCAGACTACTTTGGTTCAACAGAAGTAATTTCTTATGATGGAATTGCAACAATGTGGTTTGATAGTACAGCAGCATTTAGAACATATCAAAAAGAACTAGCATCAATAGCAGAAAAGAAATGAAACTTTATAGACCAATCAAAAACATTCTTTTTATATACTGATGCTCTTACAATATATGAAAAGAAAGATACTAAATAATTTCAGTAAATATTTTCATTAACGTCTTATAACAAGTTCAGCCAAGGCTTCACAACGTCCCCAGAGGGGCGTTAACAATTTGTTTTACTATACATCTTTGTGGTGTTTGTGACGCCTGAAAGGCTGAGCTTGCTATTAAATATTATCTTAGTTCTATATGAATTTCTTTTCCTAGTCCTTTTGCAAGCTTGCTTAAAAAATCTAAAGAAGGATTGTAATTTCCACTTTCAAGTCTGCTAATATTTGATTTTTGAGTTCCTATTCTAGAAGCTAATTCTTCCTGTGTTAAGTTTAATTCTCTTCTTGCTTTTATTACCTCAGAAATCAACTCATATCGAGGCTTTAGCTTATCATATTCTTCTTTAAATTCGCTATCTTGCATAAGCTTCTCTTTAATAACTGAGAAATCAACACTTGCTTTACTCATCTTAACACCTCTTCTCAAAATCTTCTTTATACCTTTTTGCTTTTTCAAGTTCTAATTTTGGCGTTTTATCTGTCTTTTTAAGAAATCCATTTAGCAATACAAAAGTATCTCTATGATAAGTGAAATAAAATATTCTTGATGCATCTGATCCTAATTTTATTCTTAACTCATATATTCCCTTGCATTTTTCCCCTTTGATCGGTTTCACATAAGGTTCTTTTAAATAAATGCCATGCTCTTGTAAAAGCTCTATTTCACTATATGCTTTTGCTCTCATTTTAGGTGAGAGTGATGATAAAAATTCCATTACAGGTATATTACCATTTTCTCTTTGGTAGAATTCAACCTTCCAATCCTCATTTATATCTCCCTCTTTATAATATATGCATTTATTAATCATATGTTATCATATGTGATAACTTCAGTCAATGTCTTGGCTTGGTTAATTTTATTACAGCTGCTACTAATACAAATATAACAGTAGTGTAGCTGAGAAAAATCCTCCTTCACTGTCCTCTCAAAAAAATTGCTTCGTAAATATCTACAACAGTAGATACATTTACCTTGATAAGAAGTTAACTTAGCTCAATTTAAAGACGGCTTAATTACTTTTATCCAATTTATAATTGTGTCAAGGACTAGTTTAGTATTTCCAGCATTGCAATGATTTTCAGCGCTTTCTTTCTCAGTAAAAAGTCTATATGTCAGAGAATTAACATTTTTTAACTCCTCGATAATGGGCTTGCAAAATTCAACAGGAATAAAATGGTCTTTTTCAGCACCTATAAGTAGAAAATCTTGAGTTATTTCAGTAGCAACATCCATGTATTGGAATTGATTTATCTTTTTCAAATACTCGTATGGAGTATACACACCCATATTATGCATTCCATGATTTGTGGCCCATTCAATCAGCGGATCTTTTTTCATTAAATTCTTCATTATTAAATTAATAACTTCTTCGTTTTCCATTTTCATCAGTAAACGTGTCACCTGCTGAAAACTCTCAGGCATATCATATAGAAATAGGTCAAACAGATTGGAAAGTAAACTCCAGGCAACAACCCGTTTAATCCGTCCTTCGAATGCAGCAGCTCTGGGCGCCAGCATTCCGCCAAGGGACAGCCCGATAATCGTTACATCATTCAGGTTGTAAAAATCCAATATGGCTTTTACCGGGATTTCCCATTGCGAAATAAATGTCAAGCCTTCTTTTCTTAGCGCTCCTCCTTGACCTGGTCCTTCAAAAAGGTAAACTGCAAAGCCATTTTCTCGTAAATAAAGCATCATTGGTACAAATTCTTCCATATAAGAATCGTATCCACCATGGAGCAAAATGGTATCCGTAAATTTACCGTCTTCAGGAATGGTATATAATACAGGAAGGTGTGCCTCACCAAAGGGTACTAAATCTCTTTTAATCATTCCAGATTTAAATAAATCGGCATAATAATCATAGAAAAGATTAACAGCTTTGTCATAGGTCGTGATTTTAGCGGGATGTCCATCGTACATAAAGAATTCCGCCATGCGATAATAAGCGATAGCATGTTCCGTGCGTTTTTCCTGCAAGGCTTTTTCAGCTAATTTTATCAGTTCCTTTTCCCATGTCACGGCATCCGTAATTTTGGCAGCGGCGATTTTAAGTTCCTCCAAATCGCCGTTACTCCAAGCATAGGTACGATTTAATTGATAATTGAAGTTTGGATTAGGATGGAACCTATAAGTTCCTTTTTTAAATTCAATCTGACTTGTCATGATAGTTCCTCCTTTAATGGTATTTGTTTTTGTGAAATTTGTATAAATTACATTTCATTGTGCTTGCATATACAGATTAAAATTTTTTCTACTTATTTTCAATCACCAAAAAAACCTCAAGTATTTGATAAGCAACAATTGTTTTGTTATTTGTTGCTTATTTATATAAATCAAAAGAACTTGATGGTTTTTATTCTCATTTAACTTTTCTATAATGTTTAACATAGGAGTTTCGGAAAATTTTTTGATTATAAGAATGTATAAAGACACTTCAATAACTATACATAATGTTGCTTAACATCTATATGTGTTGCTTTTCTCTTCTTAATTTAGTAAAATGAAAATATAATAAATACAAGGAGGTGCAACTATGGAACACAAATTAGACCTGCGCGTAATTAAGACACGAAACAATATAAAAAATACATTTATACAATTACTTAATGAAAAAGATTTTGATCAAATAACAGTCCAAAACATATTAGAAAAAGCATTAATAAATCGTTCAACTTTTTATAAACATTATACAGACAAATTCAATCTTGCAAAAAGTATTACTGAAGAAGTTCTTTTTGATTATTCTCCTTTTTTGGATGAAAGGTTTGCAGACAAAAATAGAGATGACTTATCCCAATATATAAAAAACGTTTATGATAGACTGCTAGAGCAAAAAGATACTCTATGCGCCCTATGGAAAATTAATACACGTTCTATACATCTTTATGAGGATATGCAGATACTGCTGAAAAACAAATACAAGGCTTATATAGCTGATCACAATGTTTCAAATCCAGAACTTACAGATTACCGTGCATGTATATATGCATCTTTAGTTATGACCACAACAAAATATATTTTTGACAATAATGGACAAGATATGACTCAAAAGATTGTTGAAAGTTTAAAGCCTATCCTAGATTCAGTGGCTTTTCCTTTTCTCAACATGTAAACTTAAGGTTATACTAATATTAAGTTACATTGAATACGGCATTAATATGAAATATAAGAACACTGTTTTGGGAATTTACTAAGTTAAATAGGAATCCATAAACAAAATCTCTCTGAATAGGTGGCAGACAATTTCATTACTTTATCTACCACCACTTCATCAAAGATGCTTCACTAAGCTTATAACAAAACTTTTATAGTAGTTATGCCATAACCTTATATTGATAACTGATCTTCACTTACATTTGCTATTTTTTCTACTATTTTTCAATAATGCTATTCATAAAATCTATCATTCCATCCTCAACTTCATCCCTGATATCACGATAGTTATGGATTTCATGTCGTTTTCCAGGATAAACTTTTGTTTTTACCTTATGTCCTGTTTCAGCAAGCCAATTAGATACAGCATAAACACCTTCTCCATACTGACCAACTGGATCTTGATCTCCAGCCATATTATAAACAGGAATTGATGTTGGTACTTTTTCTGCCCACTGTGTTCCAACAATGGTATCCATCATTTTAACAAAATGATACAATGAACGTACATTAGGTGGTGTTTTAAAGTTATTCAATGGGTCCTTTGCATGGTCTGCTACCACATCAGGATCACCACAAATCCAATCATTTGCTGTAGTAAAATTTTCACAACGCTTTGTCATCCAACCTAAAAGCTTGTCCATAGAAGCAAGATCAATTTCTTCTCCCTTACCTTCATCTATTTCTTTTTTCAAAACAGATACAAGTTCAGCTGCATTTGGGAACACACCTGAGGTTCCGCATAAAATTATACCATCAATTCCTTTTCCATAAGCAGCAGCATAACATCTGGCAATCATGGACCCCATGCTGTGTCCATACATGAAATAAGGCAAATTAGGGTATTCTTCCTGTACAATTTTACGAAGAGTGTGTTCATCTTCTGCCATTGTCATATACCCTTTATCGCCCCAATCACTCCAGTTGCCTGATTCATATGCTGTCTTTCCATGTCCTACATGATCATCCGCTACAACTACAAAACCTGCCTCATTTAGCTTTAATATCATATGCAAATATCTACGTGAATGTTCTCCAAAGCCATGTACAAGTTGAACAATTCCACGAGGTTTACGAATAGGCGTGTAAATCCATGATTGTATTGTATCTTTTTCATTAAATGATTTAAAACTTTTTTCTTGAAATGACATAATACCCCTCCCCAAATATATTTATTTTCTCTAAAAAGGTTAAGTTACACACCAATTATACCTTGTTTTCCCTATGCATTCAATCGTTTACAATGTTATGAGGCTATAAGTTTTCTGGTATAAGTTAGGATTGGTCGTTAGCCTCTATATTATAATTTTAAGGATGGAAAGTGTAATTATAAATGAACTATTTTTATACTTTCCCTAATACTATCTTGTATTGCGCAATGAAAACACCGTAAAATCATGTTACTGTTCATTTTTTACATATAATGTTATAATATCTATTGATACAAAAAATGGAATATTATCAAACTTATTAAAAGAGGTGTATTTATTGAAAAAGCTAATATTAATTATTGCTACTATAACATGTTTAAATCAAAGCTTTTACACTGTACATGCTGAAGAAACTTATAATGTATCTAGAATAAGTGGACAGGATAGATATGAAACATCTGTAAATATAGCTAATTACTTTACAAGTGACAGTCTAAAAAACATAATTATAGCAAGTGGAAATAACTTTCCAGATGCATTATCAGGTTCTATGCTTTCAAAAAAATTAGATGCCCCAATTTTGTTATCAAATGATTCCTCAGATAAAAATGAACAATCTATAAATTACATAAAAAAACATCTGCAGCCCCAGGGAAATGTATACATATTAGGTGGCGAATCTTCTATAAGCAAATCTTATGAAGATGAATTAAAATTATTAAACTACAACACTATAAGATTGAGTGGAATAGATAGATTTAGTACTAATAGTGCAATTATAAAATCCACTGGTGTAAAAAAAGGTACCCCAGTTATTATAGTAAATGGTTTTGAATTTGCTGATGCCTTAAGTATTTCAAGTATAGCAGCAGTAAAAGGTTATCCAATAATCATGAATTCTCAAGATAAACTTAATGACAGCACAGGAAAAATGATAAATGATATTGAACCATCTAAAATATTCATAATCGGAGGTCAAAGTGCTATAAGCGATATAGTAATTGATGATATAAAGGATTCTACTAAAGATTTAGAAAATAATGAAATAATAAGAATAAGTGGAACGGATAGATACGAAACGTCTGTGAATATATGTAAGTACTTCAACTTAAGCAATGATTGTGCTGTAATTGCTAATGGTGATAATTTTCCTGATGCCTTAAGCGGAAGTGCATTGGCAGCAAATCTAAATGCACCTATTATTCTTACAAATGGATATGATATTTCTACTCAAAAATCCTATTTAGATACTACTGGATATAAAAATTTAGTCTTACTTGGAGGTAAAAGTTCTATAAGCGAAGATGTAAAAAGCAAGCTAACTACTACTAAAAATGGAGTGAACTTAAGTAACATACCTACTCTAAAAGTATTATCCGATAATAAAAATATTAATGCTATAATTGGAACTTATTCTTGGAACGTTGATAATAAGGATGGCTCTAGATATGGTGTAAGTGCTGATAGCCCAAATCCAGAAGAGTTGATAAAAAGATCCAATCCATTGATAGCATCAACTAACTCCGAACTTACTTTAAGCTTTAGTGATAATCCATTAAATATCAATGTTGGAATATGGGGTGACAACAAAATTATAAGTCAGAAATGTGCTGATAACAAAATACAGTTATCAAAATCAAAAGGGCAAACAATATATGTAGTTGAAGCAAAATGGAAGCATGGTACTGTTTCCTACGTTTTCTTAGTTAACGTAAATTAAATAGCAAGTTTAACCAAGTATGAAGTTGTATAGTTTATAAATAACATAATTCCAGAAACTTTAAGTAAATCTGAATTGGATCAACTTTCAAAGTTCTTCTCGTTCATCCGAAACCTTACAAAATTGTAAGGTTTTTTAATATAAATCAATTTGTTCTTTTTCTTAATTCATATAGAATTTAATTGCCTGATACAGGTAACTCTATTTACATTTGAAACCTTTAGATTTACACAAAACATTATGAACGAAAAAAACTTAAGGAGGTCAATACTATGAAAAAAATTATACCTTATATAAAAAGATTTATAATTACATTTACCTTTCTAGCCTATGTTTTCTCTATTTTTTCTTTTCCTGCATTTAGTATATATCATTTTTTAAATGCCACGCAAACTGTTGCTGCAAAAGGTAACAACCAAAAAAATTCTATACCTTTATTAAATGAGGATAATAGAGAAATTTTAAATAAGGATAACATAGAAAATTTTGCAGATCACACTTTTAATAAACAGTTAAAGAAATTTAATGTGACAGGTGCAGTTTCTACTATTGTTAAAGATAACAATAGTATTTTTGAAAAAAGATATGGATATTCAGATTTGGATAAAAAAATACCTGAATCATTTTGTGAATACTTCATGCTGCTTTCTTCTAAAATCAAATTATTATATATTATAGTAAGATTACCATGTTATATCTGAGATTATAAAAGTAGGAAGCAGTTTTGGATTTGTTTTTTATTATAACCCAATGCACATAAGTTTCCAATAATTGCAGGCATGTTTACCTTTGTATTTTAAGTAAACATTCTTATAACTTTATCCTTTGATACTAAACAATCAAAACTGCTGCTCTCTTCTATTTTCATATTAAATTTCGTTTCAAGATCTAAAATATTGCTTACCTTTTGGCTAGTGGTAAAGTATTCATCTAAAACCATGAATCATCTTTTGATGAAGATTTAAAAGAGAAAAAATTCAATGTAGTCATCTCTACTTAGCAATAAATAACTTTTTAAATGCATCAACAAGTCCAAGTTCCTTTTCTATATGATTTTCAAAAGGAACTTCCTTACCTGTTATTCTCATAGCTATTTCTTTAAAAGATTTTCCTGTTTTAGAATTTTCATTTAATACTATAGGTTCACCTTTATTGGTAGATATAGTTATTAACTTATCATTTATAACTAATCCTATAAGTTCTATATCCAAACTGTAAATTATATCCTCTACAGAAAGCATGTTTCCATTTTCAACCATTTCATAATCCATTTTATTAATAATAAGCTTATATCTATTAATGCCTCTTTCCTCTAGTTTACCAATAACTCTATCAGCATCCCTTATGGAAGTTAATTCTGGATTCACAACTAATATGGCTTTGTCAGCGCCAATCACAGAATTTTCAAATCCCTGCTCAATTCCTGCTGGACAATCTATTAATATATAGTCAAACATGAATTTAAGTTCATTAATTAAGTACACCATCTGTTCTGGTTTTATATCATTTTTATTCTTTGTTTGTGCTGTTGGTAGTAAGAATAACTGTTTATATCTTTTATCTTTAATTAGAGCTTGCTTCAATCTGCATTTTCCTTCAATTACATCAATAATATTAAAAACAATTCTATTTTCTAATCCCATAAGTATATCTAGGTTCCTAAGTCCAGTATCACCATCAACCACTACAACTCTTTTTCCCATACCTGCAAGAGCAGTGCCTATATTTGCTGTAATAGTTGTTTTTCCTACTCCTCCCTTGCCCGATGTTATTACAATGACTTCGCCCATAAAAATCCACCTCCATAAACAAATTTCACTCAATACTTACCAAATATGATATTTTAAATCATACTATTACAATTCTACTAATTTAATAGTATCAAATTAACCCAAACATTTACCAAACAAAAAAGGATAAAATCAAATTTTTTATCCTTTTTTGTTAAAATTTTCATATTCCATTCTTGTTTCACAAGCCCAATCTGAATAAATATCCTCAAGATATTCTCTTTTAAATATATTTTCAACATCATATTCAGCCATATAATCATTATTTTTGTATTTATTAACAATCCATTCATCACAATATATACCTTCTTCTTTAAATATATATCCTGATTGAATCTTTATCAAATTATCTTTAATTTCACATTTTTTTAAAATTTGTCTTACCAAAGCTATATTTGTATAAAAAAGTTCTCTTGCCTTTTCTTCAGGTGAATCCTGCCAAATATCCGCTAATATTTTTTCTGTTAAAATCTCTTTTCCACAATTATGAATAAAATATGCTAAAAGTTCCTTTGACTTATTTGTACGCCACTTAATACGCACATCATCAACTAATGGACTATAAGCTCTAAATCTACCAAAGCAGCATATAATTAATTTTGGTATACTGCCACTTTGTTTTATTAGCATAGGTCTTAATTTGTTTATAAATTCGGAAAAATCTCTTTTTTCTTCAATTTTACATGTTAAAAATGATATTGCTATTTTTTCAAAAGTTTCTTTTGAAATATTTTGTTTTATTTCCACCATTAATAAAAATCTTAAAATTGTCTCATAATCACTATTTACAATAAGCCATTTTAGCATGTTTTTTATTCTACTGTCACTTAACTTCTTAATTATAGATTCTATGAAATTTTCTTCTATATTATTTACAAATCCAATAATAGTACATCCGTCCATTTCAGGATTTGTTAAAAATACTTGAATATAATTTTGTTTTGCTGCAAGTTCAAGATTTTCCTTTGCATAGTCTTTCCTTACTATTTTATTATATTTCAAATATATTCCTGATAAAATCCCTCCACATACCACTATCATAGATCTAAGACCTGTTTTACCAGCCATTTTATATCCACATTCTAAGTATTTTATAGCTTCTTCATATTCACCAGCACGTATGTATATTAATCCTGCAGAATGATATGCAACCTCAACCATAAATTTTGAGTCTCCAGTTATAAGTTCCTGTAAAGCTTCTTTGATTAATTTTATTGATTCCTTAATATTTCCTACATCTGATAATATAAGTGCCTTAAGAGCTTTTGCTAAATAAGCAAATTCCATATTGCTTCCACCACATTTAAATAACCTTTCTGAAAGAGAAGCATATTTTAGTGCAGCTTCATAGTCACCTAGATCACGATAAAGAGTAGCTAATTGGTAATAAACTGCAAAAATATCTTCAACATACCCTAGTGCTTGCTTTTTTCGAATAGTGTTCTCCATAATAGATTTAGCTTCAGTAAGTCTTCCCATATCTCTATATGTTCTTGCAAGATACAAATCTATTGAAAAACGTTCTGTAAGATTAGTTTCATCATCGGACATATTATAAGTAATATTGTAATATAAAATAACTTTATGATATTCAAACTTTAAAAAATAGGGTAAAATAAGGTATCTTTGAGCAAAAAGTGCCAATCGTTTTGCACCTCTTCTATTTAAAATTTCAGCACCTAATTCTAATGTTATAACTGCTTCATCAAAATCACCTTTTAAAGTTTGTCCATAGGATTTTTGCATAAATGCCTCATATAATGTAAGTTCTTCAACTTCATCACTGATTTGTATTATCAAATTTGCTGTTTCAATACATTTATTAAAAGAATATCTATAAAGTAGTATTCTTGATTTAATAACTAAAGCAATACAATATCCGTATTTTTCCTCTTCTTTATTAAAATAATTTATAATTTCATTTAAATATTTTTCTGACATATCAAACATACCTTTATAAAGTGCTATAGAAGACTTTGCTAGAATTATCCACTTATTTTTGTTCAATTCATCATCATTAAAAAAATCAATCCATCTTTCTGCTGTTTTAAGTCTTCCTTTTCTTATAGCTTCAATTCCTGCATATTTAAATACTTTCAAGGTTTTTTCACTATCTTTACATTTTATGAAATATTCTATAGCCTCTTCATAATTCTTTTCAATAAAATAAAATTCTCCAGCCTTTAAATAGTATTTTTTAATTCTTGCTCCTAGCTGGTTTTGTAAAAACTTCTTAAATAGCTGATGGCATGTATACATTTCCCCCTTATTTGATATTTTATTAATGAAAATATTATTTTTCACAAGATATTTAAGAATATTGCTAGCTTCTAAATTATTTGATAAATAATTACACACATCAGGGGTAATTCTATCAATGACAGAAATTTTCAAAAGAAATTCCTTTATATCTTGAGATAAATTATTAAATACTTCAAATATAAAATAGTCAAAAAAAGACTCTCCTGATTGTATGTAATTAATATATTCTTCCATCTTATTATAATTTTTCTTAAACTCCTTTATAAACACATTTAGTGCTAAAGGCCATCCTTCACTTTTTTCATATACTTTTTCAATAATGCTTTTTTCATATTGAGATTGTTTTTCTTTACTTATAATACTCAAGAATTCATCAAAGCTAAATTTTATTTCATTTTTTTCAATTTCTATCAATGTATCTGCTTGTCTAAGTTTTGATATATCTAAATCAGGATATTTCCTTGAATTAATTATTATATGAATCTTTTCAGAAGAATATTTTATAAACACATTTAAAAAATCAACTATGTACTTATCTTTTATTACATGAAAATCATCAAGCACTAAACATATCTTGTCACATTGAATTTTTTCAATTTCTTCAATAAAAAATGCAGCTATTCCATAAGCATTATCTTTTCCAGTTTCTATTCCTCTTAATATAATTGATATTTCTTTATTAAATCCGCTAATATACTTAGAAAATCCATTAAATATGTAATAAAAAAACACTATGGGATCATTATCTACTTCATCTAAATGGTACCATAAAAAAGGTTTACCTGTTGATTCTACTATCTGGTGTGTTAAAATTGTTTTCCCATATCCTCCTGGTGCAGTAATAATAGTGAGTTTTGCTTTCGCATTTGATTTTACTTTTCTAATTAGCTCATTGCGTTCTAATATGTTGCTTTTAATTATTGGCGGATTAATTTTAGCTTCAATAATGTGATTATTCAGCGCATACACTTATTAACACTCCTTCCTTTTGAAATACAAATTCTGCTCTCTTCTATAGAATGAACTAATTTTATAAATTTGAAATATGTTTATCTTCAAATCTGTCTTAATTCAATTCCAATAACTAAATTATACTGTTTGAATGTTTAAATTTAAAGATTTTTATATGAAATTGACTAGAAATGTAGAATTACTTTTCAGTACGCATATATTATTACTTAAAAACAAAACTTGCATAATATTATCACTCATAAAAGTTTCCTCACATATGCAGATGCACCCCCTATAAATCACAATAATGATTTATAGGGGGTGCATCAAAATTTCATTACAATTGAAACAATTTCCAAAGGCAATACCTTTTCTTAAATCTAAATCTAACTTTTCAGATAAAATTTTAAGTCCATTCCCCTTAGAAATATTTGATTCCCATTCTTTTTTCCCTAATTCTCTAAGCAAACTTTTCACTGAAATGTTATCTTCCAATAGAAATTCTTCTACTATATTTTTTAGTTGCTTCTATAACTGCCTTTATATTTTCAATTGGAGCACCACCAGGAATATCACATCCAGATCCAACTATATATCCATTAGGACTATCTGCTGCTTTTTCTATACAGTTTTTAACTGTTCTATAAACATCTTCTACTGTTCCATTTCTTATAATTGAAACTGGATCAACATTCCCAACCAAACACACCTTATCTCCTAGCGCATTTTTAACTTCTCCCATATCTTCACAGTTATCAACGCTAAAAGTTGATATATTTAAATCACGCAGGTCGTTCCAAATTCCTTTTGTTCTTCCACATATATGAAGTGATGGTTTTTTACCAGTTATCTTATACATGCCATCTATCATTTTACTAAGATATGGTTTTGAAAATTCCTTAAACTTCTTAGGACTTATTAAGTTTCCACAGGATATAGGATCTCCAATACCACACATTAATCCGTGCTCTCTATAAACAGCTTCAACATATGCTAAGTTACACTCTACTATAAAGTCCAATAACTTATGTAAACCTTCTTTATTTTGTATAAAATCCCTCATAAGATTCTCTGTTCCTCTAATGGCAGAAGCTGCACTAACGGGCCCTGATACTCCACTTCCAACACTTGCTTCATCACCTAATTCTTTTTTTATTTTTCCCAGCGCTTGTAATACTATTGGAAGTCGACCATCTTTATAAGGGTTTACAACATCCATGTTATATAACATTTTATAATCTTTTAAAACAGGGTCTATTAAGAATGAGGCTCTTGAATCGCTATACCCCATCTTGCTTCCAAGTGCTTCTCCTAGTCCCCTTAAAGTCACATTAATTCCACAGCTTTCTGCTCCAAATTCTCTTACTATAAACTTTTCAGATTCCAACATTTTATTAGAATCAAAATAGTATTCTTCAACATTTATGCCTGCATATACTGCTGCGGTTTCTTCAAACATAATAGCACAAGGCAGTCTATCTACTTCTTCGCCTCTAAAGTAGGCTTCTCTTCTCTCTTTAGAAGTCATTTCATCTCTAAAAATCTCCACAGTTTTACCTTCCTTTTATAATTTATAGTATTCTTATATTTTATGTAATTTATCTAATTTTAAATTATACTAATTTTTTCTACATTTTTCTACAAATATAAAAAAAAGCAATAGTCAACCTATACTATTATTTTGCATTACTTATACCTTATATCAAACACTAAGACGCAGTTCATAAAAATATTGTACAATTGGGTGCTTCAACTTCAATTTCAATGACAAACTATTCTTCAATGCTCCAGCATTAGTAATTGTTACAACTAATTCAGTTGTAGATGGTGCCCTTGCTTCTTCAAATATGGAATTAATGGCTAATGCCTTAGGGCTTGGAACCTTCTTCAGTGGATTTTTCGTAAGAGCTGCACAGGACAATAAAGAGATTTTGGAATTCCAATAGCCAATACTACAGCTTTTAAAAATACATTTATTAACTCTTAGACATGCTTCCTTTAAGGCAAGCTACAGCTGATAATGTTTGCTTATCAAAGGATGATGCTATAAGTATTATCCTTTGTTTTGAGTTAAAGGTTTTTTAATGCATTATTCTTTTCAAGAAAATCATTTAAAATTCTTGTTCATACCCTACCCAATAATAGTACAATACCTCCTATAATAAGAAATTGTAGTGGATAGATAATATAGAACATCCATTTAGAATACTTCGAACCACCCTTTGTTCCATTATATGAAGATAATAATAAAATAACCAAGATAGGACTAAAAACCCTTGGAACAATCAGATAAGAATTTAAGCCTCCATCTACAAACAATGCATAAACTATTTTACACAAACTCAAAATAGAAAATGCAACCATTTGTTTTTTTAAATTTCCATAAAAAACACCAAAAGCTAATACAAACAATACTCCAAATATTGCCCAATCAGCCCAATAAGTCATCGCAATTAAAAGTAAAATTAAAATAATCTTAAGTGGCTTATTTTCAATATTCTCAAATACTATCAATGCTAAAAGTCCACACATTAATGTAAAAATAACACTGGTAGGAAGTATAGTAATTGTTCCTTTATTTATAAAAATATTATAGGGGATATGCGATATTAAAGCGAAAATAGCTAATCTTTCTACATATTTACTTCTATTCTTAGAATAATGATTACCTTCCGCTATAAAATAACACATAATAGGACCTGTAATTTTGCCAATAGTATGCATAACTACTGCACCGATGGTATTTGTGCTAACAAATGCCCAACCAACATGGTCAATTATCATTGCTATAATTGCAATTATTTTAATCGTATTTCCTGAAAGAGATTTCTTTTTAAATTCCTCAATCATCATTTTCATATGTGAAATTCTCCTTTATAAATATCTGTTAGTAACTCTCCCCTATATGTTTTTCATCACTGCTTAAATATTTAAGTCTTTCTTCAGCTCTTTTTATATCTGTATCCATTTTCATCAACTCCTTTAATTTTTCTTCTGAAATATCATTATGAACATAAACGTGGCTTTTGGGCCACGCTTTTATAGCTATCACTCTTATTTTATGGGAAGAAGTTTTTCTTTGGTCGGCTTGGGGTTCTTCCTTTTCCTTCTTCAATTTTAATTATAAGCATAAGAAAATCTCCTCATGATGTCAAGTCATTAGGAGATTTTGTTTTAGCACTAATATGACTTAGGATTGCAGTTTAATAAAGCTATGTTTTGACGTACTACGCCTTATAATCTGAGAAAGTATAAAACAAACTTCACTATTTATTTAAAATGCTTGAAACTCTAATTTTTATTTTATTATAGCTAAATTGTATAAGATTTGTGCTAAAAGAGTTGAACATTCTATAAAAAATCATTCCGGTTTTTGTGAATAATATAACTCGTTGCAGAGATTGGAAGCTTGCTTACAATCTCTGTTGCTAAGTTTCATCTTAAAATTTGATTTTGATAATCTTTAATTTTTTAAACTTTTAACCTTTTCTACACTTAACCCTGTTTTTCTTGATATTGTTTCTATATCTAAAACATCTAATAAATTTTTTGCTATTTCAATGGCTTTTTTATTTTCCCCTTCTTCCATTGCACTACTTATCATATTTGCTCTCTCATGTAGTGATTTTTCTCTTGCCTTGTAAATCTCTATTGTTTTTTCATCACTGCTTAAATATTCAAGTCTTTCTTCAGCTCTTTTTATATCTGTATCCATTTTCATCAACTCCTTTAATTTTTCTTCTGAAATATCATTATTAAAGAAAGTCAACCACCTTTGAAGTCTGTCCTCTTTTAAATTCTTTTCTTCTAACTTATTGAATTTAGGTAACTCTAGAAAATGAATTTCTACTAAATCTGTAAGCATATAGTCTTTTGCTTCATCTTCCCAAAGATGAAATTTAGTATGAAACTTATCTAAATTTATATAATCAAAATCCAGTATGTTTATAGTTATTACCTTCTTAAGATTTCTATAATCCTCACCTTTAGCTATTTTTTCATTAAACAGCTTACCCCAATAAAATAATGTTCTTTTGTCCATATTGTGTTGATTTGTAAGCTGCACTTCTATATCAATTTGTGTTCCATCTTCTGTTTTTGCTCTTACATCTAATATTGCAGTTTTATCATTTATAAGCTCTCTAGTTAATTCTTTATTATCTATTATTTCTAATGTGATAAGTCTATCTCTATCTTTTCTATCTAAAACCGCATTTAAAAATGCAACTAAATTATCCTTTACTTCATTTTCACCAAAAAGTTTCTTAAATATATAGTCATTTAGTGGTTTTAATCTTTTCATAATATCAACCCCTCTTTACTTTATATTATAACTTAAAAGCTACTTATTTTTAAGTTATATCTTTTAAAATATATATTATTTTTCACATAGTTTGTTACATCCAAACTTCATTACCTTAACTTCTGTCTTGCTAACATTCTCACTAAAACTTATATTATTTTCTCCAACCGTAAGAACTATAAAATCCCCAATCATATCACTATTTTTTAATACATCATCTTTATGTGCATCATTTTTAAGTTTTATTATAAAAACAAAATCTCCTCATGATGTCAAGTTATTAGGAAATTTTATTTTAGCACTAATGTGTTAATTGGAAACTTGCTTACAATCTCTGTTGATATCAATAAAAAGATGAGAACTATATAAAATCCTCATCTTTTTATTTATTTTTATTAATTTAATATATACTTAAAAAGCAAAAATATCCTAAGACTATATAAATCAAGAATTTAGAGAAATTAAAACAGATAAAATGTTTATATCAACTTTAGATTCAATATAGTAAAATCGGATAAATTTGTATTCCAAACTATAGATTAGACTATAAAAATAATTTTACAGAACATATTAAACCCGCATGGTTCAAGGGTTTCATTGAGTTGCAAACAACAAAAATCTATGAGTAAATTTTATTATGAACTCATAGATTTTTATTAATATTTTATAGGGTGAATATACTGACTATAAGTGGCTTTGCATTTACATAATTTACTTAAGTAAAGTACTAGATAAATTGCATTCTATACTTATAAGTAAATTATTTTACTATAGCTAGAATACTTATAATGATACTTCCTACAACTGCAGTAATTGTAATTATAGAGTTCAGCAAATACTTTATGTCTTACCTTTATATTAATCAAATCCATTATCTTACCCCCATCTAATCTCGTATACTCTTACCATAATTCTTCGGAAACTTTTCTTTCCCTAACAACCATAAATACTTGTCTATTTCCTTTAAATTGAATTGCTCCAAGCCATAATATCTACGAAACTCTATCAATATCTCTTTAAATCTTATATAATCTTTTAGATCATCATTTTTGAATTCATAGAAGTTATCTGTATCTCTAAAATACTTGAGCAGGATATCAACAAAGCTATCGTAAATCGGGAAATCAAGTGGCTTATGGTGGCTACAATATTTTGATGCAAACGAATAGAAGTTTTTAATATTCTCATTATCCATTTCAATCTTTGCAATATCACCTACAAGAGTTATATCCCCATTGTTTAGTCTTTCATCAATGTCTAGCGATAAAATATGCTTAGCCACTTTATATGCTGCAAATATATTTGTGCTATAAAAATCATTTAACGTAGAAACCTTCACAAGTACATCTTCCATTAAAGTATTAGACGGATAGGTTATAAAGAATAATTTATCTAATGCTGCTTCTTGAAATTTATAGTTTTCTAGGGCATCCCATATTTCAATGTACTTCATTACTTCATTCTCACTAGGCCTCGGAATATCTCCTCTATTTCTGTTTTTTCTCGGTATTCTTATAGCTACTTTTTTTTCCTCTTTTTCAGTGCTTAAACTTACAGTATCTCCAGTAACATATTCTTTTAATAATTTGATATTACGGCAATATGTATAAGAATCTGACTTAGGGTTTTTCCTTCCTTTATCTGAGAAGTGTTCCATCAGCTTTATTCTATATAATTCAATTCCATCTTCACTAGCCAACACTTGCATTGCCTCCATTCCAAAATCCTGTCTGAAAATATAAAAGGCTTCACTACAAATTATATCTTTATGCGATAACTGCTTGTAATTCGTATTTAAAAACTCCTTAAACCCTACCCTTAATACCGTTAAATCATCAATTTGAATATCTTTATCACTCACCATTATCCCCTCACTTTATCAACTCCAATTGATCTATGCTCCCCAGTTCTTCCCTTAACAAATCTATTGGATGAGCATACTCTAAAGAACCACAAATCAAGTTACTATTAACCCATTTGTTAATTTCATTACAATTGAAACAGTTTCCAAAGTCAATAATTAATTTACAACTTATTGTATTTTACTTTTTTTATGTAAGTTTCTAAAATATAATATTTTTAAACTTCCCTTCTTTAATCTGTAAGGCAGCTTCTTCATAAACTCTACATCTTCATCATCAATTAAATCATTTTCATTGAAGTTCAATAAAGCAATCTCATATATTAGTTTTTCCTCGTTATTCCTAACTAATTCATATTTTTCTCTATCCATCAATAACTTTAACTTATCTATAATCAGAGCAAGTATCTGATAATTAGGCTCTGCCTCAAGTCCTACACTATCATTTAAATACATTAATCCTTTTTCCTGTAAACTTTTTGCTGCGCTTATAGTATCCTTAAGATTTTTATCCATAAAAAACAAGGGCATTCATCTTATTATACAAATCCTACCCTTGTTTTCTATTACTTTATTCTATATCATTTTCAAGAGATAACATTTTCTCTTGTCTCATTTCATGCAAAGTCTTATCACTACCTTTAATCATAGCCCAACAATAAATTCTAATTGTAGACCATCCAGTAACTTTTTGTCCCCATTTATTAAATGTGAGCTTTTCACCATTGAAGTCAACATATTTAGAATCAATAACTGTAGCTTCTGAATTATCTACATTCTTAATTACAATAATATCTCCTGCTTTAATAATTCCCCACTCAAACAACTTATCCATTCCTGGAAGAGTGGTTCTAGTAATAGGTGTATCCCTTTTAGTTGTATATGTAGATAATTTTTTGTTATCCACCTCAACATAAAAATCTTCTAAAGATGGTGGAGGAAGTATTCTATTAATATCTATAAAATAACTATCTTATTTTCTTATTGAGTTGATAAAAGTCTTTCATAGATAAAAGGAATTAATTTGTCTTTCTAACTGCCTTGTGCTCCAATTACTTTTTATGCACTCATCTATATAAAAATTTCTCTTTTTTTCATCATCTATCCTAATTATTAACCTGTAATGAGTCCAGCTTAATTGGTCACGCAATGCGTGACTATTTTTAAATGAGAAGTAAAATTTTCTCATAGTCTTTAAATTTGTTGCTGTAAAACCTTTACCAAATTCTCTTGTTAATTCGTTAGATAAATTTTTTATAAATTGTTCTCCATATTCTGCTCTTTCTTTTCCCCCCTGTGCCTCTACTATTAATCTCCCTATGTTCCAATAAGCCTGAACCATATAAAAATTCACAAAAGAATAAGCTTTAGCACGTGCTGCATTTAAGGTATTTTTTATATTTTCATAAACTTTTCCAAAATTTGAATTCTCACAATTCTCAACTCTTAATTTTCCATTCTCAATCATAGAATCTTCATCCCTCTCAGGATATCCATAAAGATCATCAATTTCCTTAGAACTCAAAGCAAGTTCAGCCAAGGCTTGACAACAAGCCCCGGCAGGCTGTGCGAAAATTATTTTCTGTGCAATTTTTTTGAAAACCACTTGCATAAATTATTGATATACTATAAAACACATACTTTTAATTAATTGTTTACCTTTTTAAGAGATATCAACAGTATTTTTTATGCTAAAATGAAAGTCACTTTTCAAAAATTGCATACATTTTTACTTTTCTCACAGCCTGCCGGGGCTCGTTAATAAATTGTTAACAATTTGTTTTAAGTATCGCATAACAGGTAACATAGCGAAGGAAACAAATGACTTAACTTGCTATATTGATATGTATTTTAGACAATTTTCGAGTGGTGACAGTCCCCTTAGTTAGACTTTAAGTTTCACTTGCTAATTTTTTCCTGTTTTCAATAATATTCTTTAATTCTTCAATTTCAAACTTAGGATTTCTACTGTGAATTATAGTATGACAATTAGAACATACTGGTATTAAATCCTTTATTGGACTAACAACATAATTTTCTTTAATTTCATGTAATGCTTTTTTATGATGTACTTCAATAATTTCTTTACCTATTGAACCATAGTATTCTTCAAAATCAAATCCACAAACATGACATATATAACCGTGGTGTTGTAAACACTTTTCCCTAGCTTTTGGACTTCTTTCATATTTATTTACTTTTACAATTATCATCTTACCTTCACTAATATTATCTTCTTCTTCATTTTGATGCTCTTCGTCTATACCTATATTTTTATTAGTTCTTTCTACTATGTCCTTCCCAGTATATATTTCTGAAATCGTAAAGTATGCATGATTATTTTGTCCAGGTAAACTCACTGCTTTGGGTAATTCTAAAGTTTCACCTAATATATAGAACTTGTACTCCTCATACTCCGAAAACGTAAAGGAATTGCTCCTATCATTAATATATCTCTGTAACCTATACTTAATTTCATAATCAAGCTTAACTTTATTTATTTCATCTAACTTATGTGGATTTAAATTAATAGTTTTTTGAAGTGAAAATAATTTTCTCATCCATCCACCTTTTTCTCTAAATGCATAATATAATGCTTTCTTATATGGATAACTCTTAACATTATTCGGATGAGCATGTATCCTATATTTATATATTAAATCAATTGTTCCTGATGCTGGTATTGATATTACCTCTCTCTCATATAGTAAATTACTCTTTTCATGAAAATTAGTTAAACTTATTTCACATTTATTATCATTTACCGTTTCTTCAATTTTCTCATAATATGCTTTAAATATTTCACTAATATATTTATTTAACTGTTCATTAATTCTATAAGGGCCTTGAGGTGCTGCTTTTAATCCATTTTTCATTAACATATCTAATTCTAATTTTTCAGTATCAATATTCCGCAATAATCTTAATCTTGAATATTTACAGTTTTCTCGTTCTTCATATGCTTGTTTATCTATCCAAAATTCTTTATCATCAGTCACATCTTCAAAATCAATATTAATTTTATCTACTATAGTTTTGAACATAATTTTCTTAAATGGTTTTGTACAATAAATATATACAATGTCTCCAGCACTAAACTTTACTTTTTGTCTCCAATCAATATATCCCTTTCTTTTGAACGCCTCGGCTGGCTGAAATATTTTAGAGTTAGATGGTATTATCCAATTCATTACTTATATACCTTCCTATAATCAATTTATCTATAATTTTAGTTAATTGTTTTCCTAATTTAAATTCTATTTTCTATGCGCAATATATATACTTGTTTCTAAATTATAATTATCTTTTAAACAACCTTCTTTAAAATAAAAATCAGCAGTTTTATTTTTAATATCAAGATTATATACTCGAGCAATTGCATATATTCCCTCTTTATTTAGATTATTAGATTTCTCTACTTCATTAGTTGTTATTTCAAAGCCTTCATCTTTTCCTAGTGTAGTTTTTACTTCTATATATTTATCAATTATTTTTCCATGCTTAATATCATAAGATCTAATATCGTATCCTAACCCATCACCAATTTCTTTAGAGGACCATTCAATATCATTTACTTTTTTAACCAACTCTATTTCTTCACTATTTTTAAGCCTTTCTTTTTCTCTCTTTAATATTATACATTCTCCAATAAAACCTACAATTTGCTTTTTTTTATATTCTTCAATATAATTTTCTAATTTTTTAGGCTTACTACATTTCTTTTTATTACTAGCTTTACTTTCATCTTCTAAATTAGATTTTTTTCTATTGTCTGTTAACTTATATGTAAGTTTAAACGCTATTTCATCAATACTATTAAGCAAAATATCTAACTCTTCTTCATCAACGTTTTTTGTAACATTATCTTCATCGATTAATCCACTTGCATTTTGACTTATTGATTTTTTTATTTCCTCAAAACATAAGTTTTTATAGTTAACATTTTCAATCCATGATTTCCACTCTGGTGGTGCCTCTTCACTTAATAATCCATTACCATTATCTAAATCATCTAACCACTTTCGAGAAATTTTTTTTACATTTAATATTGTAAAAATAGCTCTATAGTTTTGAATTTCTCCCTCTGTCTTTTTTATTGTCACTATTTCTAAGCATTCCTTAATATTTCTATTTACACAACCTGGTACAGCTATTCCTCTAAATATAACATCTCTTTTTTGTTGTTTTGTAAATATAAAAAATGGAGCTATATTATGTCTTTCTCCTTTTTCTAACAACTCGAATGTTCTTCTTAATACTTCATTTCCTTTTTTAGGCGTATCATGTATTTCTTTGTTAACTTTATTTTGGTCTCCATAGTATATAAATTCACCCGTTTCTATATCTAAAGTATCTTTCCAGTTCTCATGTTCTCCATTTGAATATAAAACTACATATTTTAACTTAGATTCTTTGAGACTTCCTCTTTTTCTAAAACCGCAAGAATTCTCGCATTTCATTAATTTACTTAATGCTTCATCTGAATAGTTTCCTTTATTACCACTTTTATATACTGTATTTACAATTAAATCAGCTTCCTGTAACTCCTCAAACTTTATAAACATATTTCCACCTCCATATTTCACTTAATTATACATTAAATTAAATATATTATAAATAAAGAATATATTACATAAATTTTTAAATTCATAGTTAATTCATTTCTAATATAGTAGGTAACATAAATTAAAAGCTTGGATTTTTGTCCAGGCTTTTAATTTATGTTACCTACTATATTATTTCTTATGATTAGTAATTGCGATTTATTTATTATATTATCAGCAGAGGTTGTAAACTACTTGCAAAAACTGGTACAGTTTTGTTTCTATTATAAATACTACATTTTCCTTTAATAAAATCTATTTATATTTGAGAGCATCGTATAATTCTGAAACTTTAAAATAATCTTGCTTGTTTCTTCCTTCTAATCTTATTTAGTTAAATCTACACTAAGGGTCAATATATAAAATTTATGTGCTTTTTTAATCTCTATATAATTGTATACTTTATCGAATTAGTTGATGCATCAAATTTATATTCTACTAATTTTAAATTACTCCACACGGCTGACTTAGCTGGCCTTCTTCCTATAAGGTAATTTCTTCTAGCTAAAGAGTCTCTAGTTTCGATCACTGATTTATCTATGCTTTTAGCAACTAAGAATGCGTTAATCATAGAATAATTTCCAAAGGAATATTCTTGGTTAATCCAATCAACATATTTCATAACTTGCTCTATATCCTCTATTAAAGCTAATCCTTTTTTTAATTCCACAAGTAAGTACTTAGAAATAGTACCTGGAAATCCCGGTATATACTTATAACCAAATATGTCCATTTTATCTACATATTCTAATGGTTTAAATGGTGATGCGATTACTTGATGACTTATATAATCCCATTCTCCAAATGTATTTATAGTATTAGTATCATTATTGGCTAATTGATATAGTGTTCCTGCTTCAAGAGCCATTTCATGTTCTAATGAATTAGAATTTGAACAAACATTAAGGATATCTTCCATATTTAATTTATAGTTATTCTTCTTAAGTTTACTAGTAATCTGAACATGAATAGTATTATCAAAACTAAAAATATCATTAGAATTGGGCATGTTCAAACAATTTTCATTATGCATTAATATAATATCTCTTAGGGCTTTGTTCTCTTCATCATCTATTTTTATAAAAGATAATTTAGAAAATGCTCTTAACATCTTAAACTTTGATGGATTATAAGCTAATACATCATCCATGTCTACACCTTGAATAAAAAAATAAGGATTAGGTTCAAATATGCAAATCCATCTATTATCAGCACTTTCCTCACCAAAGTCAGCTAACAACTCGTTTTTAATATCTTTATATCTGCTATTTGTTGGTTTAGATGAATCTAAATAATTACTAAATTTGCAGTCATTTTTAATATTCTTTAATCTTCCAATACCATATATCTTTCTATTTATAAAAAAATATATATTGTCCCCCTCTTTCATAGTAGCATAATCAGCAATAGTAGCTTCATGGTGGATTTTCCATATATTATTTTCCGGTTTACTCAGTTTAGTAGAGTAAACCCCCTTCTTAATGCCCTCCTCTAAAGGTTGAGTTATAGGTATTTTTTTGCTTTTAGGCTTTTTTAAACTCATTATATATCCTGCCATCACTTTTCTCCTTATAAAATTCATATAATTATCTTACTTGAATTTTATAACATATAAATAATGCTTGTCTATATAGTTTCTTAATATTTTAAATTATCATCAGATATTAAAATAAATTTTAGTTACATAAAAAAGAAAGACTATTTTTCTAGTCTTCCTCTTCTACTATCTTTTGCAACTTTCTTCCCATATGCTCTATTAAATTTACTACTAATGCATTACCCATGCAAAAATACCTAAATGATTCTGTCATTCCTGTATCAGTCCAATTATCTGGAAATCCATTTATTCTTTCACATTCTAACGGAGTTAATAATCTTAACTTTCCAGTTGAACTGTCAGAAACAACATGAGTGCTTCTATTTTTGCTTGCCTCACTTGTAAGCATAGTACGTGCTGGTTTATCTATAGAATCCGGAAATGCTATTCCACCTTCTCTGAACATATATTTATGACCTTCTTTAGAAGTTCTTTCAATTGCTTTTGGCCCTTTCATATAAATCCATTTTTCTAAATCATCATCAGATAAAATGTATTTTTCATCTACATGTTTTTCTAATATATCTAGTAATGTTATTTGATGCTCTGTCAATAAATTGCTTGGAGTAGTTTCTATTGTAGATATTACTCCATTTCTATAAATACCAGAATTTTTAAACTCAAATTTAAAATTATCAGAAATTTTAAGTGTATCTAGATTATATTTTTCTTCTATATCTATACTATTAATAAATTCTTGTGAAAAAGTTTCTACATTAAATATAGAACTGAAAAATCCTGAATGTTGAAGTTCTTCATATACACTTTGTCTTCCTAATTCTTTATAATAATTAGTTGAATTATGTACTGCAAAAATGAATGTACGTCTTCTCCTTTGCTGAAATCCATATTCTGCTGCATTTATAACTCTCCACTCAACAGAATATCCTAATTTTCCAAGACAGTTTATTATGATTCCAAAATCACGTCCACGTTGAACTGCAGGCGATTTTAGTAATCTATCAACATTTTCTAAAATCACAAATGGCGGTCTCTTAGCTTCTAAAATTCTTTCAATCTCCCACCAAAGTACACCCTTTTTGCCTTGTATTCCTTTAGCACCAGTACTAGCTACTGAATAATCTTGACATGGAAATCCCCCAACCAATACTGTGTGATTAGGAATGTGATTTGTCGGAACTTTAGATATATCTATATTACTAAATTCATCTATTCCACCAGAGGCTTGAAAATGGTTCTTGTAACATTCAAAAGCATATTGAATTTTTTTACTAGGTTCCCATTGATTTGCCCACACTGTTCTCCAATGTAAATAACTCTTTTCAAAACCGACTCTAAAACCACCTACCCCAGCAAATAACTCACAAATCGTATATTCCATTTAATCTCACCTCCTTATAAGCAACGTATAGATTATACTATATGTTATCAAAAAAGAAAGATCAATTTTAAAAAAATATTAAATTCACAAAAAATTTTTATTCATGAGCTGTTATTCTATTGTAAAAAAATAGGCTAAATTTCTTTTTCAATTTGCTCTTTTACATACTTAGCATTTAACCAAAAACACTTTTTCCTTTCCATAGTACCTTGAGGTGTAGATGCTAAATCTTTTACATCTTGTCCCTTCGGTCTTATGTGTGCAATTTCTCCATCACTAATTTTTATAAAATTATTATAATCACCATTTTTAATTTTATTTGTAGTATCAAACCATACCTTGTACATACTATTATTTAAATCTAATATAGGCATGTTCCAAAACATAACTTTACAAAGCACAATATCATCTAACGTTAATTCTGATTGCTTTTCAAAATTAACTTTACTTCTGAATATTATCCATAAATGTTTCTTGTTTTCAAACTTATCTTTTATAGTTGATGTTTCCCAATCTTCATTCACTATTTCACAATAATTTATTTGTTCAAAAGACATAGATTCCTTAGGCATACCATTAGGTTTTAATAAAATAGTTTTAATTTCAATGTTAGCTTTTTTAAATTCTTCAAAGTTATCAAGCTTATCTCCAAAAACTACTTTGCAAACATCATCCATTACAAGCCTTATAAAATTTTTAGCTTTTCTTTCCCTATTTATAGAATATGTGTTCATAATTTCATTGATAGATTTATTTAACATCCCACTAAATACATTATAGACTTTTTCATCAAAAAGCATATCTTGGTTAGTTAAAGACTTAACTACCTTATATTTTCTATATTCTTCTTTTCTAAGTAAATCCTCTATTATAAAATCTACATATGATCTTTTATAGGAAAATGCTCTTTGAGGAGCTAAAATATCTGAATTAGGTTGCAATCTCTTACTTTTTTCTGCAGTGTTCCCTTTAGTGCATGCACCTAAATACATTGTATCACCTTCAGAAATCTCATGAGCTTTACCCTGCTTAACTTTTAATGCAATTGTATTCCAATCATTTTCAATAATCCTCAAATCTTGTTCTGATGGTATCCATAAGCTGATAACTTTAAATATTAAATCTTCTTTATCAACATCTTTCTCATTCATATAAAACATCAAAAGAAGTTCTTTACACTTCTTCATTATTGAATTAGTATCCCATGTTTCATCATTTAATTTAAAATAATCAATAATGCTAAGTACTATTCTTTCTTTTGCTGAATATCCCAATTTTTCTCTAACACTATCAGAATTAGGTTTTTGTTTTATAGTTTTAAGAGGGCATACCTTTAACTCTACGCCTACTTCATTAAAATCAGCTTCTTGTTTACTATTAACTTTATATCCAAAATATTCTTCTTCTATAGTTTGTCCTAGTTTTCCTTTTGATTTTTCATTATTAAATCTACTTTCTTTACTATTTTTATTTAGTACATTTAAACTTTTATTAATTAATCTTCTTGCATATTCCTCTATAGATTCTTTATTTTTTTTATCATATTCGTAATCCATTCATATCCCCCCATACAAAATCTTTCCTTTAATCATTATACTATAAGCAAGTTCAGCCGAGGCTTCATAACGACCCCTGGCAGGCTGTCCAAAAACTATTTTCTGTGCAATTTTTTTGAAAACCACTTGCATAAATTATTGATATATTATAAAAAACACATACTTTTAATTAATTGTTTACCTTTTTAAGAGATATCAACAGTATTTTATATACTAAAATGAAAGTCACTTTTCAAAAATTGCATACATTTTTACTTTTCGCACAGCCTGCTGGATATTGTTAACAATTTGTTAACAATATCCCTTTATTAGATAATGTCATAGTATCCTTATATAAAATGCCAGGCACGTGACAAATTACAAATTCAATTTGTCACGTGCCTGGCAACTTTCATTTCACAATTTTTTCTAAATTCGATATAAATATTGCAAAGTCTTCTTTTTCTTTTTTAGCTGAAAGTCCTTTAAAATAAAACTCATTTAATGTACCAAATAAAAATTTATCTTTGTTTTTAAATACCAATGTTATTGAAGAACCAGAAGGATTACTTTTAATAGTACTCAAATCCTCTACTGATACTTGAGTAACTTTATCCAAAACAGGTTTTATTTCTTTTTTACGAATATAATCACAAATTGGTACAAAAAACATTTCTGTCTTTCCATAAATCAAAACAAATCTATCATTTGGCTCATATGTAAAAACACGATGTCCTGTTAACTCAGATAATACTTTATCTTTTATGGTATCTTTCAACATAGTACCAAGACTAGTCTTTGAAATAGCAGGCACTACTTTATATCCTGTTCTATCAGAAAGAACCTTTTTTACAATGTCGTCAATTTGTCCTGGTACATTTGCATCCTTTACGTTAACCTTGAACTTTGAACTAATCTTAACAATGATAAATGATAAAACAAATATCCCTGCTAAAAATAATAAAAATGGTATTGTTTGTTGCATAATCATTCCTCCAGTTTTTCATTTGTAAGCATTACCTATAATATCATAATTATTACCTTATTGCATACTATGCATTTAAGTATTCACCACAAATTACTCTTACTACCTAATTTCTTTTCAAAGTATATAAGCATAAGTATTGCATCAATTCCCCATTGTATAACTGTAACCCACCACACATAAACAACAGAAAGCTTTAAAAAATGTATAAAATATTAAAGGCAATCTTATAATCCAACTGGTAGCTAAAAAAATATTTTATTACCTCTTATCAATAAAAAAACTGTGAAAATTATTGATATGAAATCAATGAATTTTGGAGTTTTATTATTCTGTCTTCTGTATCGACACCATGCTCATTTTGTGCAATGTTAATTCTATTGGTTTCTACATCAGTTTTATTATCCTTAAATACATAGGAGTCATTCTCACACATTATGTAAATGCCACCACTAATAAGTCTATCTCCATAATTATCTTTGGAAATATCCTTTTCATCTGCAGCTTTAAGAAATGGCTGATAGCAAGTTCAGCCAAGGCTGCAAATTAAGGACAGCGTCCTAATGTGAGCCAGCCGATAACAAATCAAGCTGTCACTTCGGGCCACTAAAGCATAGGGGCTCCGGTTGTCTTGTTCATTTATGCTTTATTACTTTTTATTCAAAAAGGCTTGACTTTGCTTAACTGGTCTGGTTAGTGGCAGAACCGAAATGAACCTTTTTCTATCGTGTATTGTGTACGATGAAAAATCAATCTTGACAAGTGACCGTCGGTCGCTATATAATAAAAGCACAAGAAACGACCGTTGGTCGCTACAAGGAGGTATCGCTACATGCCAAAAGGAATTATGCTTACACCCGAACAACAAGCAGCACGTCGGGAAGAAATAATCGGTGTTGCTTTGCGGCTCATAGAGGAAAATGGATTCCAAAAACATCAATGCGGGAAATCGCAGTTTTAGCTAACATGGGAAAGTCCAGTCTGTATGATTTTTTCAAAACGAAAGACGAGATTGTTGTATACGCAGTTGAGAAGAAAATAGAAGAAACCATTCAAAAGGTTCATAGGATTGTTGCTGATGAATCCTCGCCGGAACAGTGCCTTAGAAAAATCATGCTGAATCATCTTGGGGTACCAAAGCAGTATCGAACTGTGATGATGTGGTTAAATACAGAATCTGACTACTTAGAAGAAGAATATCGAAAGCGGCTGGAAACTGCGCGTTACGCATATCAGGATATTATAAAATCCGTGATTGAAAATGGAGTGACCGCAGGCATTTTTTGCAAAACGGATGCCGATCTTATGGCACGTTTGTTAATTAACTCCGTTATAGCAATCCTCTACACGTCCCGACCATCAGCCAGTCCAGAAAAAATGCTGGAGGAAACAATGAATATATTTCTACACGGAATTATGAATGATGGGGGTGAAAGATTATGATTTATTATATCCTACCCTTGGCACATAAACAGGCAACCCTTGAAATGGTTGGCGGAAAAGGTATGTCTTTATCAAAACTCTTGACAGCGGGTATCCCTGTGCCGGGCGGCTTTCATGTTACGACTGCCTCATACCAGACTTTTGTTGAAATGAACCATATTCAGCCTAAAATTAACAAGCTGCTGAACGGTATTGATTCCAACAATACCAGCCAGCTTGAAGATATATCTAAGCAGATTGGAACACTTTTCCACGATGGAGAAATACCGAAGGAAGTGTCGGAGGCAATTAAAACCGCTTATGCCGGATTAGGGAATTTCGCTGTAGCAGTCCGTTCCTCCGCGACCGCCGAGGATTTGCCTGACGCTTCTTTTGCGGGCCAGCAGGAAACTTATCTTAACATACAGGGTGAGAATGAAGTCCTTGACGCTGTAAAACGGTGCTGGGCTTCCCTGTGGACAGCTCGCGCGATTGCTTACCGCGTGAAGAATTATATAAAACAGGAGGTTGTTGCGCTTGCCGTAGTCGTACAAAAGCTTGCGTTTTCCGATGCGTCCGGCGTTATGTTTACGCTAAACCCTATAAATGGCAGACGTAGCGAAATGATTATTAACGCCGCATGGGGACTTGGTGAAGCAGTGGTTTCCAGCTTAGTCACTCCCGATACAATCGTTGTGGATAAGAACGCCGAACGAATTGTATTGTATGAAGCGGCAAACAAAGAGATTATGACGGTTCGCACCTCAAACGGAACGGAAGAAATCCTGGTTCCTGAACGATTGAGAAAAAAACATGCTCTTACCCGCGATCAAGTCATGCGACTGACACATCTTGGGCAAAAAATTGAGAAGTATTATCAAATGCCTATGGACGTAGAATGGGCACTGGAAAAAGATAAATTGTATATTGTTCAGGCTCGCCCCATTACTGTCCTGCCGCCGGAATGGGTGTTGCCGGAAAAAGATGTTATCTACACAAAGGGCAGTTTAGCGGAACACTTGCCAAATCCTGTTACTCCCTTGTTCGCCACGCTTGGCCTTGAAATCGTCAACCGTGCGTCGGCGCTTTTATGGGTAGATATGTTTGATAAAAGCGCAAAAAAGCTACTACCGGTAAACGGAGCATATACGATTATTAATGGATATGTCTATCTTTCCGCTAAATCAAAGCCACTTTTGATTGCTGTCAAATCCCTTTCGCCCTGCTCTTTGCGCCGGGTGCTCAAGAACAGCGTTGCACGTTGGGAAGCGGCTCGAAAAGAATTTGAAGATGTGATTAAACAATGGGAAGAAACACCCCTGCATACGCTGAACGCCCATCAAATAATGGAGGGTATTCAGATAGTATTTTATGCCGCATGTATTTATTTCACAAGAATTCAGCTTACATTGCCCGCTGCTTCTATCAGCGAAACATTATTTACAAAATTATTTCAGGGAGCGGCCCGCCGCGCCGGTATGACAGATACTTCCGTTTTCCTGCTTGGGTTTGATACGATTGCTCTGCAATCGGAAAAGACCCTATGGAGCCTCTCGGAATGGGCAAAGCAAAATAACACCCTCAACCTTTATCTAAAAAACAATCCAGCAACAAAGATAGCGGAAGATTTCATGTCCTCAGTTCTGCCTACCGGAGTTTCGCAGAAAGCATGGATAGAATGGAAAACCCGAATCAATCAGTATTTCAAAGAGTTTGGCCGTACCGCTTATGAATTTGATTTTGCGTATTCCACACCGCAGGAAACGCTTACGCCTACCCTTGAATCTATAAAAACATTTGTGGAAGGAAAAGGGGAAAGTCCTTTTTTACGCCAAGCCACATTTGAAAAACGCAGGAAACAGTCAGAAGAAGATATTTTACAACATATAGGTAGCTCGCGTAAAAAACTATTTTTGAAGCTGCTCCACTGGGCGCAGGAAACCGCCCCCATGCGTGAAAACGCTATTTATTTGATGGGAATGGGGCATCCGCTGATTCGCCGTATGTTTCAGGAACTTTCAGAACGCTTCCTGCGCGGCAGAGCTATTTCACATCTGGATGATATTTACTGGCTTACAAAATCGGAATTGGAAGCACTCATAGCGCAGTTGGATAAAAATATGCCTCTATCTGATATGAACGTGGCGATACCTGCTCGAAAGGCGGAACTCGAAAAATACCGGAGTTATGTGTCACCCTCCAAACTGCCGGAGAAAAATGAAAAAACTATGTCACACACACCGCAGAAGCGGAAAGATGGAAAAATCGTCTTGACGGGCATTGGCACCAGTACAGGCGTTGTGACGGCTGCCGCCTGTGTACTGAACAGCCCGGCAGATTTTGAAAGATTCCAGTCGGGAAGCGTGTTAGTCGCCGTTACCACAACTCCCGCATGGACACCATTATTTTCCTCCGCAAGTGCGATTGTAACGGACATTGGCGGCCCTCTCAGCCATTCAAGCATTGTCGCCCGTGAATATGGAATCCCCGCTGTCATGGCGACACACACTGCCACACGAACAATCCAGAACGGACAAATGATAACGGTGGACGGAGCGGCGGGGACGGTGACGATCAATAAATAAAAAGCCTATTTTTGCCTTGAAGCTTGCTACCTTTGTAATTGCGTTAGGATATAGCCTAATACTTTCGGTTATGCCATTTTACATGGAAAATCTCGGTGCGGGTGGCCGAGAGCTTGGTTGGCTCCACAGGAATTATTCTGATACTTATTTTTGTCGTGAATTTCTGTCAAACCAGATTACAAGGTATTACGGGGCTGTATGTCGTTGATAAGTTTGGGTTTACCACAGGGCAAGTTGGTGTTATTTGGATGGTGCTGGCAGGCGTTTTGATTGTGGTACAAGGATTTTTGGCTGGCCCTTTAGAAAAAAAGACTGGCGAGAAGCGACTAATATTGATAGGCGTATCTTGCAAAGCGTTAGTTGCCTTTGCTATGGTATTGACATGAGGTTTTGTTAGTGTGCTGGTGGTGTTCAGCCTGTTCGCGGTATCTTCCGCTATTGCGGTACCCACTCTAAACGCAAGTCTTTCGAAAGTAGCCAATCAGCACAAAGGAACACTCATGGGATTTGCCAGCACCACCGGAAATCTCAGCAAAGTCGTTGCCCCTCTGTTAGCTGGATATCTGTATGAAAGCAATATTGAATTACCGTATATCGTTATGGGAGCGATAGCCCTAATCGGATCGGCTATTTGTTTTATCTGGATAATACGGTACTGGATTACTGCCGTTCTCCGCCTCCGTCCTTTCGATTTCAGCAAACTCCAAAAAATCGAAAGTATGGTAAAACCATGAAAACAATCAATCTAAAAGATTATTACCCCTACTACACACAAGACACCTTTGTGAAAGGTGCCTGAGCTATTAGCTATCTTTGAAGAATCTGCAAGAGCTGAGGCAACATATGAGAGAAAGAAATACCGCTACAAAGCCCACTACTCGCTTGACCGTGGCGATGGAATTGAAATTCTAATGCTTTGATATAATTAAGTTCTCATAATTTACTTATGAATAACTCATTACATACTATAAATATTTAACTTTATTTTATGAAATACCAATTCACCAGAAATTACTCTTACTACCTAATTTCTTTTCAAAGTATATAAGCATAAGTATTGCATCAATTCCCCATTGTATAACTGTAACCCACCACACATAAACCACGGAAAGCTTTAAAAAATGTATAAAATAAAATATTAAAGGCAATCTTATAAGCCAACTGGTAGCTAAAGAAATTGCAAGTGGGGTTTTAGCATCACCAGCACCTTTTAATGCACTGGCAAAAACTGTGGATATAGCTATAGATGGTTGTTCAAAGGCTCCTATAAAAAGGCATAGGGCTGCTAAATATATAATTTTCTTTTCTCCTTCATTTATAAACAAGTTCACTAATAATCCTGGCATTATTAAAAATACTATTGAAAAAAATCCCATCATTAGTACTGCACCTATTGCACAGGCATATGTATACTCTCTTGCTTTCTTATAATTTTTTTCTCCTACTTTAATTCCTACTAATGTAGTTGCAGCTATGCCAAAGCCCATACCTGGCATAAAGGAAATGGATTCAATGGTGTTGGCAATTTGATTAGAAGCAAAGGCAATGTTTCCTGAATGCATAATAATAAATGTACAAAGTAACTTACTTAAACCAAAGGCAGCATCTTCCATAGAAGATGGTATAGAAAGCATTAAAATATTTTTCATTTTTGATATTTTTAAGCAAAAAATATATTTAAATTTTATTTTCACATAAGATTTTCTAATAAAATAAATTAATATAACAGTGAAACCAGCTGCTTGAGAACCTACAGAAGCTACAGCTGAGCCGATAACTCCAAGCTCTGGAGCATTAATACCAAATATGAGCATAACATCTAATAACAATTTAACTATAGTAATAAAAGCAGCTAATAAAAAAGGTGTGCAAGTATTTCCATATCCTCTTAATATGGAATTTATAACATTTATCATCATATTAAAAAATATAGCTGCAACAGTAATTTTTGTAAAATTATCACTTAAGTTCAATACGCTGCCTTTAGCTCCAGCTAAAAATAATATATTTCTACTAAATTTAAATAATATATAACATATAAAAATAGAAAACAGGAATCCTAAAAAGAAACCTATAGTTGCGTATTCTTCAGCTAAAGATTTTCTTTTTGCACCTATGCTTCTAGATACAAAGGAAGTTATGCCAATAGAAATACCTACTACAATAAAAATATTTACACAAGTATATAGTATTTCATTACTTATTCCCACAGCATTTACAGCAGTACTTCCACCATAGTTACCAATCATCATGGTATCAAATATAGACATAAAAGTATAAAAGGTACTTTCACCAACTGCTGGCAGTGCTATATCTAAAACTTCTTTTATGGTATTTTTGTTTAACATTGTTAACCGCCTTTTTATTGATTTTAGTATTTAGTTCCATACTTTTAAATATATTAATGACTTAATGTTTTTAATATAAAAATCTTTAAAATACCAAATTTATTGCAACATTTTTTATATAACATAGGGGAAAAATAATTATGATAGTTATTAACTCAACTTTTACAGTTTAAAAATAATGCGACACAACTTTTTTTGAGAGGACAGAGGACAATTGACAGAGGACAGTGAAGGAGGACAGTGAAGGAGGATTTTTCTCAGCTACGCTGCGAAAAATCTTTAATTAAATTTTTGATGACTCGTTTCGCTAAAGCGAAACATTGCTGACTTATATAAATTCAAAAATTCTTTTGCTTTAGCAAAACAAGCTTTAAAATAAATTAGTTTTCCGACGTAAGGAAGAAAACTCACCTTCACTGTCCTCTGTCCTCTGTCAATTGTCCTCTCAAAAAAAGTTGAGTTGTTAAATTAATCATAATTACCAAGGGAGGTGTTTATTTTCGTATGCATTTTAAAAAAATAGGCAAGATTAAACTTTGTGCTTTACTTTTATTTACAATATTTATGTCCATTCAGCTATGCTTAGGATCTATTGTAAATGCCTTTCCCTCTTTACCTACAAAAGATTTCAATATGGATGGTAAAGTTGATGACCTTACCCTTAAAAATGAAATTGAAAACATATATAATAAGCGTTCATTAGCATTAACAAATGGAGATTTACCTTCTATAGCTAGCTGCTTTGATTCTTCTCAAAAATATGGTAAATGGGCGTTAGAACATGAAGTGAAAAGAGCTAAATATTTAAAAGATTGGTCAAGTAAACGCGGTATAAAATTTACAGATATAAAATCTACTGTGAGGATAAAAAAAGTTTACTCACGAAAAAAGAATATTAAGGTGGCCTTAGAAGAAAGTTATAAATTTGACTATATATACGAAAAAGATGTAACTCCAGTTACAAACTCTTTTGGTGTAGGAATAAGGCATACTTTAAGTTTAACTAAAAAAGATAATAATTTTCTAATTTATAACGATTGGTATACAGATTGTTTTGAAGATGCCCTTTTAGCTTATTCTGGAGATATAGAAGAAATTAAAGTTGGAGAATGTATATATGATGTTTCATCCCTTGCAAAACCTGATACTCCTATAAATGAAAAGGAAAGATATCATAGACTAAAAGCTGTGGAATATGCAGATAAGTACTGTGGTGCTGCTTGGGGCAGTGGAAATGATTTTAAATACAATAAAAAATACAAAGACTTTACTGGTATAGGTGGAGACTGCACAAATTTTGCATCTCAAGTAATTGGTGATAAAGAAGCTGGCAACTTAAAATTTGATGGAACCTGGCATTGCTCCTATTCTAAATTTGGTGCTAGCAGTGGCAGCAGTGCTTGGGTTAATGCAGATAGTTTTAAATCATATTTACTATACAGTGGCAAGGGACATTTAATAAAAAGAGGACCTTTTGAAGCTTTAATAACTCCAGGAACTGACTCCCTGGCACCTGTTCAAAAGCTTCAATTAGGAGATTTAGTTTGTTATGCTAAAAAAAGCAATATGGATCACTTTGCTGTTATAACTAGCTTTGATTCTCATGGTTATCCTTTAGTAAATTCCCATACTACAGATAGATATCATGTCCCTTGGGATTTAGGATGGGGAGACAAAAATATCTTTTTCCATTTAATTCATGTAAGATAAATGCTTAATTCAGTGTTTTTTAGGGCAATATGCCGCAATGTAATATATTCCTGCAATAGCTACAGTAGCTACACACAATAATGCTATAATGTTACTTGACATTTTAAGTCACCTCAATTTATGATTTTTTTAACTTTTTGTTTATTTCTTATTAAAATATGGTATACTAACAGTAAGAAACCGTTGGGGTTTTTATGTTAATTCATGGTTTAAAATGATTTACTTCATACTAGGATGCTTTTGCGAGAAGCATCCTTTTACTTTTTTGCGACTTCATCTTTATCCTTATCTTCTGCAGTAATAGCTATTTCATTTTTCAGCAAACCATCAACTTCATTATTCATGCCAAGAGTTACCTTGTCTTTATGAAAAGAAGCCAATGCTACTATTCCAACTATTGCTACAATGGCAACAATAGCTACAATAATAACCTCACTATCCATTTTGCGTCACCCCCTTTGATGCCAAATTCCCTCAACGATTTCTACTGGCAAGAGCATAATTTTGGGATAACGCTTCAACCATGTTTATTCTCTTATTTACTATTATACCATATTTAACCATCATAATACATTGCGAAGCCTTATTTAATTTTCTGTAGTTCCGGCTGCCATTTAAGCTTTACTGTGCCCACTTCCCCATTCCTATTTTTAGCCACAATACATTCTATAATCCCCTTACTTTCACTATCCTTATGATAATATTCATCTCTATACAAAAACATTACTATGTCTGCATCCTGCTCTATACTGCCTGATTCTCTTAAATCTGAAAGCAAAGGCCTGTGGTCATTTCTCTGCTCAGGAGCTCTTGAAAGCTGGGATATTAAAATTAAAGTTATATCCATCTCCTTTGCCATAAGCTTAAGAGTTCTAGTGATTTTAGAAATATCTTGATTCCTATTTTCCGCCTTTTTTTCACTATCAATAAGCTGAAGATAGTCAATAAATACAATGTCTAGTCCTTCCTTGATTTTTAACTTTTTACACTGTGCTCTTATAGAACTTAAAGATAACTTTTTATCATAAATTTTAATATTTGAAATTGAAAGCTTAGATGCAGTTTTACAAATTTCACACCACTGCTCATCTGTTAAACTAGCATTTTTTACATTGTTCATGGGAATAGATGAATATACCGCTGCCAATCTATCTATAATCTGCATCTCACTCATTTCAAGATTAAAAAAAGCAGTTTTAGCTTGTCCCTGAAGAGCCGTATTTAAAAGCAAGTTCACGGCCATAGTGCTTTTACCCATGGAAGGCCTGGCAGCTAAAATTATTAAATCCTGTGCTATAAATCCTCCTAAAATCTTATCTAAAGCCTTGTATCCTGTCTTTATGCCCTTTATATCTCCACCTTTTTCATATCTTGTCTGAAGAGTATCCATAAATCTTTCCATTAAGTCCTGCATGTCACCTGATTTATCTTTTTCCTCTCCTTGCTTTACATTCATCAGGCAGTCCTGCACTTCATTTATTAAATCTTCTGCTGTAATTTCACTGTTTTTAAGCTTTTCTGCATAAGTGTTTAAAATTCTAATTAACTGCCTATAATTTGATTTATCTTTTATTATACAACCATGTTTTTTAACATTTACCACAGTAAGATTGGAGCTTATAATGTCACTTATATAAGTTACTCCCCCAACCTCTTTAAGCTTTTTACCAAGTGTTTCAGACAACGTTATAATATCCATTGGAATGTTTTTTTCATACATTTCCTTCAAGCTTTTATAAATTATTTTATGTTTTGTATTATAAAAATCTTGTGCATTTAATATATCTATAACATCACATATACTGTCATTTTTTATGAGAATAGAACTGAGCACATTAACTTCTGCTTCTGCATTATATATCTTTTCCATCTGCATAGTAATCCTCCTAAAAAAATTAGTCTACGTATCTATAGGCAGCCTCATTAAACCTCTCAAACCCATCTTTCTCACAGCTTCTATGTTTGTAAGCTTTTAGGTCTTTAAGAGTTACCACATTTGATGATTTCCAGCTTTTAAGCACAGACTCCAGGTATCCTATATGAGGTGCTTTGTATTTTACAGCTTCATAAATGCCCTGTATTATAACCTGTTCTTCAAAATCTTTTTTCCAAAAATTCAGCTTCTCCATATCCCTTATGGTAGCCCTATGTATATTTTTATTAAATTCTCTTAACAGTTCACTTTCTCCATTTATATTTTTACTATAAAAATCTTCTCCCTTATTATTTATTACTTTCTCTTTATTAGAAGAAGCTTCTTGTATATATATATCTTTTTCTTTTTCTATTTCTTCTTCCCCTAGGTCCTTAGAGGCCCCTTCAGAGCGCATTAAATAAGGACTCACCGCTAAAATATTTTCATCCATATTATCATTTAAATTTTCTTCATCTTTAGCCCCTTTTTCAGTATCTACCTCTGCTTTTTCTTCTTTTAAATCCAAAGCAATATCTTTGAATACAGTTTTAACACTATATCCAAGGCTTAAACATTTTTCATATAATATATTTATAAAGTTTTTGTTTTTAATTCCTTTAAGCTCCTTATTCATACAGCACATAGTATTCTTACTATTTATGAAATTATATTTTATCCAATTTAAGATCATAATTTCCTTTGTTTCTTTGTAGTATAATATTTTGTCCTGCTGCTCAAATGTTTTTAACAAATTATCTATAGTTTCTTTACTGTAACCTGTTTCTGCTTCTGCAATACTTTTATTAAATTCATATATACCACATTGAGCTGTTCTTGAATTAGTTAAAAGATAGAAATAAAAATATTTCTCCTGTGGTTTTAAATCTTCCACAAATCCATCCTGCCAGAAACTTACTTGTATTTGTCTATATATTGCCATAAGTTTTCCACTCCTTTAAAATTTTTTTTAATTTACCTAGTGCTCTTTTTTTCCTATCTACAGCAGTTCTGTAGCCAATACCCTTTTCTTTTCTATACTCTTGTAAAGTCTTCTTTTGAAAGTAAAAATAGTAAATAATCTCTTTATCTTCTGCTTTAAGAAGACTTAAAGCTCTTTTTAAATCCATATTTTCTTCTTCTTTTATAATTTCATCTTCAATATTTTCCTCTGACACTAGGGAATCTATAATCTCATATCCCTCTTTGTTTACACTGTTAAGACTGCAAACACTAGCTGATTTTATGTTTTTTCTTATTAACTCATAAAAATTTATTTTAATTGCATTTGTAACATAAGTTATGAAACTGTTGCTCTTTAAATTATCAAACATATTTACAGCCTTAATTATGGACATTTCTCCAATTTGAATTAAATCCTCCATATCATAGCCCTTTATATAAGTACTTAAAGCAGTCTTTATTACAAAAGGCTTAAAACTTATTATTACTTCTTCCATAGCTTTTTTATCCCCACTTTTAGCTCTTGTAACCTTCTTTAATAATTCATCCCCTTTAATAATGACACCCCCCATTTTTAATTAATAGTTAAGAATGAATAATTAATAGTAATGTGGATTTTTGCGGTAGCTAAAAATCAGCCTTTACTATTAATTCTTAATTATTAATTCTTAACTAGCGAAGCTTTGCTTATATTAAGTTAAAAAACTCTACTAAATCCTCCATATTATTAAGAAAAACAAAAATAGTTGCTGTTATATAATAAAAACTTTTTAATTGTTCTATATTTCTAATTTTATCTACAGCTCTTCTAAGTGTTCTTTTAACACTATCATGTTTTATTCCCTTTTCCTTTGCATATTTGTCCAGTCTTTTGCCTGAAATATATAAACAAAACACATTATTTTCTTTTCTGCTAAGTTTATCTTTAATGAAATTATTGTAAAGATATTTTACTGTCATATTGCTTATTACATTTTCATCAAATTTGCAAGTTTCAACAGAGCCTTTATATTTATAAACATCTGTTCCTGTACCCAAAAACACATTTGAACTTTCAAATTTATTATGTTTTTCTCTACAATCAATGGTTAAATTTCTTATACTTTTTTCAATCAAGCTGCTTAACTGCCAATAATTTTTATTTTCAGTTTTATTAATACACTCTATTATTTTCAAATAGCACTGCTGCTTGTAATCTTCAAAGCCTATGCTAACCTGATTATAAATTATATTGTTGTAGTTTTTTGTTACTAGTCCTTGAAAATTTTCAACTATTATTTCCATTTTCAATTTGTCACCTTTTTTAGCTTCAGTCATCATTTTTTCTTTTTCTTTATCACTTAATTTTCTTACTCTCATAATTTAATCCTCCCTGCAAAATTTTTTATTAAGATTTTTTTAAGTCATATTTTTTAACCCCTATATAATACAAAGACGGTTATCCCCCCAAAATCCGGACAGTTTTTTCCTAAAATCGTTCACTATATTAAGTTCTATTTTCCTAAATATCTACCTTTTCTTACTTTCTACTGTAAATACAGCTACAAATTCCAACTTTCAATTATCCTATAACATAAAAAAATTCCAATTTCGGCAAAAAGAAAATTTAATAAATGACGACAAAAAAACACCTAAGTATTCAAATTTGAATGCTTAGGTGTTCAAATAAATTATTTGATTTTTGGAGTTGAATCGTCAAATAGAAATGCCAATGAATTGTCTATTGTTTTAATTTATTGTCCAAAAGTGAAATTCTACATTGGATAGTAAATAACCATACTTAATGAACAAATCTCATGGCAAGTATTTTTATAAGCATGAATACAATCTGCCTTAAACCGTATAGAATTACCTGTTGTTACAACAAACTCTTCATCGTTTATACTTATATTAAGCTTGCCAGAAAATACAGTTATGAATTCCTGTGTACCTTGCTGGTGAGCTTCTGTACATAGATAACCTTTTGAATCAATCTCAAGAGAATACATTTCAAACCGTCTTGCACTGTCAAAAGAGAATGCAGGAAATATTCTTACCCTTCCATCATCCTCAATAAGTGGCTCTACTTGAGATTTATCTACGATTTCAAAGTCAGCCTCTGGCATACTCATAAGCTGCGTACATGATATTTTAAGCCCATTTGCAATCTTCCATATAATCGATACAGTAGGGTTTACTTCATTACGTTCAATCTGTCCAAGCATACTTTTACTTACACCAGTCAACTTTGATACATTGTCAAGGCTAAGCTTCTTTTTCCCACGAAGTTTTTTTAAGTTTTCAGAAATAATAAAATTAAGTTTATCCATAAATTTCCCTCCAAGCTATTGACCTTTATATTGCACAAATGGTATGATTATATTGCACAACACAATATATTGTCTTTTTTGTGTATTATATCATACAATAGTTAGGAGGTAAATATCTTTGGAAAATTTTACATCATTCTTATTTTATGTACTTGTTTCAAACTTATCACCTGGGCCGAATACTATTATATCAATGTCAAATGCTAGCCGATATGGATTTAAGAAGAGTATAAAGTTTAATATAGGCATATTCTTTGGTGTCTACATTATAATGGCTCTTTGCAGTATTTTCAGCATGGTACTCTATAATCTTATACCATCTATCAAACCAGTTATGTCCTGTATTGGCGCCAGTTATATACTATGGCTTGCATGGGCAACCTACAAGAGCAAACCTCATAGTGATGATAAAACACAAAAGCGCACAAACACATTTTTATACGGATTACTTTTACAGTTCGTTAATCCAAATACTATCATTTACGGCCTTATGACTGTTTCAACTTTTATCGTACCATACTATAAATCTGTACTCATGCTGGCTATTTTTTCTGGAATTCTTGCCTTTATTGGCTTTGTGGCAACTTGCTGTTGGTCTTTATTTGGATCTGTATTTCAAAAATTCCTTGTAAAAAATGATAAAGTCGTTAATACTGTTATGTCACTGTTGCTTGTCTATTGTGCATTTTCATTGTTTCTTTAATTGATAAGCATCTTTTTATTTAAAATAAAAACTAGCATCCTAAGGTATATACCTAAATGATGCTAGCTTTTCAATTTCAGAAATAAATCAAGGAAATTAGACTTTGTTTTTATCTTCATCACATCCATAATAAAAAAGTTCTCCACGATTTCCATATACTAACTTATTAAAGTTAGGTAATCCCAATATTCTTTAATTTTTTTATTGTTTCAATATCCATATTCCTATGGCTTCTGTTAATTTCCAAAGCAGTATTTTTTAGAGCAGCAACCTTTCCAATTTCGAAAATATCCGGATTACCATGTTCTAAAGGATGATTTAATATTGCAATTTCATATTTTTCAATAGCGTTAATTGCAGCTTCTGTATAATTCGTTACTAAAAGCGGATTTTGGAATGCTCCAGGATGATAACCTGCACAAATTATGTCTAGGTAATCAATTACTTCATCTTTAATATCTATATCTCCTTTTTTAGTGACAATATTACATTCTACGCCAAGAAGAATCTTAAAGCCATTTTCCTTCAATAATGAACTCTTATTAAAATCATCAATTAATTTACGTGATTTTTCATATTGATTTACTTTCATACCAAAAGTAATATGTTTATAACCATGGTCTGTTATGGCAATCTCTTTTAATCCTCTTTTTATTCCAGCTTTAACATTTGATTCAATACTTCCTTTTGCATGTTCTCCCAAAATAATATTAAATAAAGGAATATGTCCTTTAGCAATATTAGTATGAGTATGATAGTCTGCACTAATCTTAAAACTCATTTTATCACCTCCATAGTTTAATATCTTTTAATTACATATCATATGCATTCCTTTTAAGCTTATTTGCTCTTTCCAAGTTTATAAAGATTATAAAAAACATAAGCAATTGCTATAAAAAAACTAAGGCACTTTACCTTAGTTAATGAATGATATATTAACTATCTCAGTTAAATTACATAAAACTATATTGTCAATAAAGCTAACTGCATTAAAACCGTGCAACTACCTACTATAGCAATATCATATCTTTTGTTCATAAATAAATTTTCTTATTAAATGTGTTATCATTTATTTCCTTCATTCTTATTACCTCCATTTTAAAATACATATTTCGTAAATATTATTTTTCTTAAAATAATAACTTTAGTATAACTTATTTAATTGATTTTAATGTCTATAAAATATTTAAAATAGAAAATATATAAAGTCCACAATTATTTCACAAATTCAGATAATAACGCTGATATAATGAAATTGTAAACGAGGAAGAAGTTAATATGCAGTATAATTCAAATTATAAATTAAGGAGTGTAAAATTATGAGATACGGTTATCACTTAGGATTAGGTCTTTATAGTCCCTATATTATGACTATAATGCTACTCCTAATTACCTTAATTATTTATTTAGCCTCAAGACAAAAATCGGTTCCCCCAAACAGATATTTTATTAAACTTTCAGATGTTTTGAAGGGAAAATATGCTGAAGGACTTATTACTTATGATGAATATGCTAAACGTAAAGTTATTATTGAAAACTGTGACTTTCTATCCCCATATTCCTTGATACTTCTTGAAAGATATGCGAAATGTGAAATAGATACTACAGAATTATTCAATATTAAAGAAATTATTGAAGATGAAAATACTGATGCTCAAACTCGTGAAAATTTATCAAAAGGAGTGAATAATTATGAAAAACAACTTAGTTAAAGGCCTTCGTTATGTGATATTAGCTGCTGTTCTTATTTTTGTTACTATACAATCCTACTTACATGCTACTATTGGTGGTAAGGACTACGCATCAATTCATGCATTATGTCCCTATGGTGCATTAGAATCCTTGTATAGTTTACTATTTAGCGGCACCTTTATTAAGAAAATTTTTTCTGGTACCTTTGTCCTGCTTGGACTAACATTGATCCTTGCACTTATTTTTAGAAGAAGCTTCTGCGGTCTGATTTGTCCATTTGGAACCATTCAAGAACTTTTTGGAAAACTGGGCAAAAAGCTTTTTAAGAAAAGATTTGAATTACCTAAAAAAATAGACAATCCTCTAAGATATTTAAAATATGTTGTTCTCTTTGTAACAATATACTACGGATGGAAAACTGCAGGATTATGGATGTCTCCTTATGATCCATGGGCCGCTTATGGACATGCAGGTGAAGGCCTAACTTCCCTTATTGAAGAATTCCCAATGGGATCTATATTATTACTAGTTACTATTATTGGTTCAATATTGTATGATAGATTTTTCTGTAAATACCTTTGCCCTATGGGTGCCTTTTATGGAATATTGGCAAAAGCAAGCCCTGGAAAAATTACAAGAGATGAAAATACCTGTGTAGATTGTGGTTTATGTACTAAAAATTGTCCTGTTAACATTAAGGTTTCTGAAATGAAAACAATTAAATCTGCTGAATGCCTAAATTGCCAAAGCTGTGTACTCGCTTGTCCGATAAAGGATACACTTAAATTTAAATTCTTTGGTAAAAAAATAGCACCTTTAGCAGTTATAATTATTGTAGTTTCAGTATTCTTTGGCGGCATTGCAATTACTAAGATGACTAATGTATATGAGACAACTTCAGCACCTATAACTTCTTCTACAACTCTTAATCCAGAAGAAATTAAAGGTTATATGACTATTGAAGATGTTTCAACTGCTTTAAAAATGGACATAAATGAATTATATAAGAAGTTAAATATACCTACTACAGTACCAAAGGAAACTAAATTAAAAGAGGTTAAAAACTTTGTACCAGGCTTTGAATTTGAAACAGCTAAAGAAAGCTTAAAGTAAAATTTTTTGAAAGAAGGAATATTTAAACAATATAAAATTCCATTTTATATTTCTAACACAATTCGGATTGTATTTTTCATTCTATTTACTTTTGTTGCTTTTGTATGGTCCTTTGACATTGTTGAAGCAATTAATCTTTTTACTATATTTAAACCAGCTGCACTAACATCAATAAGTATTGTTTTCATATCTCTACTATTAATAAGCAGCCTTTTTATTTACAGACCTTGGTGTCACCTATTTTGTCCCTTTGGTCTTCTAGGATGGATTGTTGAAAAATACAGCCGATATAAAATTAAGGTGAACTCTGCAACATGTATAAATTGTAAACAATGTGTACAAGCCTGTCCTTCTAATGCCATGAAAAGTATATTAAGTAAAGATAAAATTAAACCAGATTGTTTCTCCTGTGGAACTTGCATTAACACATGTCCTACAAAATCAATCACTTATAATAAATAAATTTTAAGGCCCCATACAAATCAATCATTACTATACTTGTTAATTTATTGTATAGTTTTTACAACCATAGTATAATTTAATCATAAATAAAAGCTTACTATATTCCATAGTTTTTAAATCACATCAAAAGGAGTGATGATTATTAATGAATAATTTCGAAAATATGAGTATCCCTGAATTAGAAAAAAAACTTGAAAACCTTAAAGATGATCTTGAAGATACAAAAGAAGAAAGATCACTTGTACTAGGTCAGACAGGTATTCATTTGCCAGGTTCTACAGTAAAGAAATTTGAAACTGAGATAGAAGAACTAAATCAACGTATTAATGAGTTAGAAGAATTATTACAGAAAAAACATTCTATCTAATTATTTTTAGTTATATAATTTTAAATAAAGCCCATTTAGAGAATAGTTAGTTAACACCAATAGCTAAAAGAGGTTAACTTAAATTATTTAGTTTGACCTCTTCCCTTAAAAATATTAAATATACATTGAATACAATGGGATACTCCAATCCTATATCCCCTTACATAGATGTTAAAATGACATAGCCTCTGCCTGTTGAGTTTCTATAGAATTTTTTGAAAATACTTCAGAAGCATCCTTAATATTTTGGTTGCTGAGTTGAAGTTGTAGCCATCTTTTATTTAATCCTGCACTTGATAGATTTTCCTCCATTACATTTCCATCTAATATTATGTCTTTCATAAGACCTGTATTTGCTTTCTGAATATTCATTTCACTAGGTGTAAATGGAAAAAGAAATACTTTCTCAATATTATATTTTTTTAATATTAATACCAGTATTATGTGGAACTTTAGCAAGATATCTTACCTTTATTGTTGACTATAGACAATATCACTATAACAAACGTGATTATAATACAGGAAGGATAGCAATTGTAATGGTTCCAATTATTTATGATGAAGGAGCCTTTATAGAAACAGTTATTAACTTTATTCAGCTAATGGCTGTTTTTTTGTTCTTGAATAATATACTTAATCCTTAGAATTTTACAACTTGGTGCTAAACATATATAAATTATTTAAGTACTTTCTCAACTTAATAGCCTTTCCGTAATTTATACCACATCCAGCTGCTGCTTTTTAAGTAGTGCCTTTAATACACAAAATTTACCTTTTAACCAATTATTATTTTTGCTATCTTTAGCACTCCATAGTGGTTTCACCACTCTTCATTTTAAACTATCATAGTTACCCATATATAGTGATTTTTTATTTCTAAAATTTTCTTAATTATAATAAAAAATTTGCAAAATATTTTTAGATATGTTACTATTATCAAAACAATATATTTATAGCTAAGTATTAGCTGTTTATTTTCGGTTGAACAAATTTTTATTTGATTTCAAGAGAACACGACTTTTGGGGTGGGAAGTCCTTTACGGGGCTTCCTACCTTTTTTTGCTATTTAAAGGAGGTATTATATATGGAAAAAACATTATTAAGTATTGTATTAATTCTTATATTTACAAAGATAGGGGGTATAATAAGCAGAAAATTAAAAATGCCCGAAGTTTTAGGAGCATTAATTGCTGGTGTAATACTTGGTCCGGTAGTACTTAATGTTGTTCAGTATGATGACAATATTAAGTTACTTTCAAACCTTGGAGTAATTATGCTTATGTTTCTTGCAGGTCTTGAAACTAATGTGGAAGAGTTTAAAAAGGCAGGACTGTCTTCATTAATAATTGCGGTAGCAGGTATAATTCTTCCACTTGTTTTAGGAACTTTAGGTGCATATATGTTTTTTGATAATTTTTGGGAAAATATATTTGTAGGCGTTATTTTAACTGCTACAAGTGTAAGTATTACAGTGGAAACTCTTAAAGAACTGGGAAAACTTAATACAAGAGCAGGTATAAATATTCTTGGAGCAGCAGTAATCGATGATATTTTGGGACTTATACTTATATCTATAGTTCTTGCGGTAGCACAAACTTCTGGTTCAAGTACTGGAATTTCAGGAACATTATCAATTGTATATGTGTTTATAAAAATAATTTTATTCTGTCTGTTTTCTATAATTGGAGTTATATATCTACCAAAATATATTAATAAATTTACCAATTATATAAAACCAAGTAGAGAATTTCTTACATTTTCTATAGCATTTGCTATATTAATAGCATATATTGCTGAAGTTTTAGGTATAGCAGCTATTACTGGTGCGTATATATGTGGACTTATGCTTTCATCACTTACCCATAAAGAATATCTAGAGAGAAACATTAAGGCAATTTCATCAGGATTTTTGTCTCTTATATTTTTTGCAAGTGTTGGAATTGAAGCAAATTTAAAGGGACTAAATACAGAAGTATTTTTTATTACTTTAGTTATGTTCACTATAGCAGTAGTTGGAAAAGTAATAGGATGTGGTGGAGCTGCAAGGCTTCTCAAGATGAGTAAGAGTGAATCAATCCAAATTGGAGCTGGTATGATTTCAAGAGGTGAAGTTGCTATAATTACTGCAAATATAGGTCTACAGAAGGGAATAATTTCAGAAGAAATATTTCTTCCAACTTTAATTGTTGTAATATTGACTACAATTATAACACCTATTTTACTTAAATTAGCATTTTCTCATAAAGTAGAAAAAAGTATCGAACAATAATAAACATATGCTTATATTGGGCCCACATATAAAATGTCCCTGGGCATTAAAAAATTCTAAAAAGCACTTTTCTAAACATTTTATTAATTAGAAAAGTGCTTTTATTATAGAAAGATATCCACGATGAATTAGATCTTTAAAATCATAAGGAGTTAAGCTGTACTTAGCTGCCTGTTTAATAATAAAATTCTTCCTTTATATATGGACCATAGCATGTATCACCTTGGTACATGCCAGTTGCAAACTCTTTTTACTTTAAACTTGTTTTAGGATAGAATAAATTTTTACTGATCATTCTCTATTCTACCATAAAATCTTTTTAATTTTATTTTGTTAGTATACATCGCTTTATCTGCCTTATAAAATGTAGAATATATACTTTCACTTTCATCTTTGTTATAAAAATCATATCCATAAGCAATATTAATTTTTATGTATCTCTTTTGATTTATTTTAATTAGTAAATGATCTAAATTACATAAAGCTTCCTCTACTAATTCCTTTGAACACTCCTTGCAAATAACACAAAATTCATCGCCACCAATCCTATATGCCTTACCAATGCCCATAAAGCTTTCTTCTATAATTTTTGCTGCATGAAAAATCATTTCATCTCCAGCTTTATGTCCATGTTTATCATTAGTAACCTTTAAGTTGTTTAAATCAAACATAACAATTGCTGCATTATTATCTCTATTTATATATTGCTCCATTTCCTTTTCAAATGCTGCACGATTTTTAATTTTAGTTTGAACATCATATCTAAATTGTACCTCAAGTAAAAAAATATAATATAACAGCAAAGATATAGCTGTACAACTCCAAATTAGTATTATATCTTTAAACAAAATCTGAAATATGATTCCTATTACAGGTATTAAAAAAATGGCAATTATAACTTTTTTATCTTTCTTTTCATATTCAGCACTATTTTTGATTACAATAATTAAAAACAACACATAATATAATGTGCTAACCATAGTAGGTATTAAAAATAACTTTCCTCGTACATATTGATTTTGATTATTAACAAAAAAGATGAAGCCTGTTTTATAGCTTAAAATACACATAAACGTATTAAAATATAAGGGTATTCTTAAAAAGAAATTACGCAAAGTGTTTTTTTTATTGTCATTATTAAAGAATAAAAAAATAATAAAAGAAACTACAGGACTCAAGGAAAATCCTAAGATGTTAACTATTCGATAAGGTATCACAAGTTTCTTATTGCTTGAAGTTCCCATTAAAATACTTGTTATTTCTAAAATTAGCAAAATAATTATAGTCACTACTGCCCCTATATAAATGGTGTTTTTTTTACTATTTACAGCAACATTCCGTTTAGCTAGATTTATTGTAAAGCAAAGTGCAATAATCGCAAGAACATCAGTACTAATTAATGTTATCATATTATTCATATCACCACCTTGAATTTATTCTTAGCTTACTTTATCTTTCTCACATACAAATTTTTTTGAGAGGACAATTGACAGAGGACAGAGGACAGTGAAGGTTGATTTTTTTGCTAACGCAAAAGAATCTTTAAATTTATATAAGTCAGCAATGTTTCGCTTTAGCGAAACGAGTCATCAAAAATTTAATTAAAGATTTTTCGTAGTGTACGGAGAAAAATCCTCCTTCACTGTCCTCTGTCAATTGTCCTCTGTCCTCTTAAACAATTACTGTTTTGAATCAACTAATGATAATTATATCATATTAACATGATCTTAAATTGTTACTTTTGTAATGAATATAAAATTTTATTTTTTTCATTTTTGCATTATTCAATTTTCAAATTATCCATTAATAACTTTAAACTAATAATAAAAAAAGCCTGTACAAGATTTTTTCTCATACAAGCCCATTTATTTACTGCTAACCTTAATGTGGTTGATAACACTGGAAGTATTATTTATGCTCTATGTAAATATTCTTTCTAAGAGCAAATTTTAGTCTTTTAACTTGTCGTAAATACTTCTAAAATCTTCATGTATTCTCTTAAAGGCTTCCAGCACCTTAGGATCAAAATGTTCAGGATTAACCCTGCCGTCTCCTAAAGTTATTATTTCGTAAGCTTTCTCATGGGAAAATGCAGGTTTATATGCTCTTTCACTTCTTAAGGCATCATATATATCTGCAATAAAAACTATCCTTGCAGATAGTGGTATATCTTCACCCTTTTTTCCTTCAGGATATCCTGTGCCATCATATTTTTCATGATGGTATTTAGCAACTTCCGCAGACATTTTTAAATACTTTGAATCTCCTACTATTTTTGCTCCATAGGTAGTATGTTTTTTTATTTCCTCAAATTCATTTTCAGTTAATTTACCAGTCTTAAGTAATATATTCTTTTCTACATATATTTTACCTACATCGTGCATTTGTGCTGAATTATAAAGCTTATCTACAAATTTCTTACTCATTTTTAATTCCTCCGCTATTCTTTTAGCAAAGGAATTAACTCTTTTAATATGCTTTCCTGTCTGATCATCATTGGTTTCAGCTGCTCTTGCCAGGGCATCAGTTGTATATTCAAAAGCTTCTTCCAGTTCACTAATTTGATACCTTATGGTTTCTATTAAATCAAGATTAATTGATAAAGCCTTTATTATAGATATATCATAATTTGTAACTATATTTTCATAATTTATACCTATGAGTATTAAATTACCTATAGCAAAACCAGCAAAATTGCTTATACTTCCAGTACTCGCTTTTAAAGCTTCCGGGAATATTTTATTACTCAGGCTAATGTCTGAAATTTCGTCTAAATTATAATTTTTACTAAATCCATTTTTTGTATATACATCAAATTTAAAAGAATCCTTTTTATCTATAGCTAAACAAATTTTTTCTTCATATTTATTAGTACTTAACTTAAAGCTTATAGTATCATATTGTTCTTTATTAGAAGATAATACCCATATAATATTAGGTTTATTCGTTAAAAATAAATTTTTACCAAATACTAAATCCATTAAATCTTTATACATAGTTTTTATACTATATTCATTATTTGAATACTTCTTTAAAAAAGACTTAGCTTCTCCATTTAACAAATCTATGGCGTTATAGCTTTCCATAACATTATTATATTTAGTTTTGAATAAACTTGATTGCTTAATAAGTGGTATAAGCAAATCACTAACCTTTTCAATTGGTATCAATATATCATTTTTTAGTTCATCTGCTATTTTTTCCTTTTCACTATATACATATATCACTGGCAAATATTCAATATCTAAAATTGATTGAATAATATTAAGTGTATTTTCTTCACAAATATCCATATCCACTATTAGAACTACAGGACTTCTTTTGTATATCTCCAGCATTATATCACTTGTGGTAATACAATGTACTTCATAATCACAGCTTATAGAATCCCTTATACTCAATTCTTTACTTGAACTTTTAGTAAGCAATAATATGTTACTTTTCATATTAAACCACCTAATATATTACTCAACCTTTGCATTTTAAAAATATTGCGACGCATTATTTTTAATTAATAGTTAAGAATGAAGAATTAATAGTTAATGTGGATTTTTGATGACTCGTTTTGCTAAAGCGAAACATTGCTGACTTATATAAATTCAAAGATTTTTTGCAATAGCTAAAAATCAACCTTTACTATTAATTCTTAATTATTAATTCTTAACTAGCGAAGCTTTGCTTCACAGTTTGCTTATATTAAGTCAAAATTTTATGTGTGCGAAAGTTGAGTTATATTACCAATCCTTTCATCTTCTGATTTATATTCTACATTTCCTTCGGATTTTTTAACATTTTCCCCAAAACTCATTATTGATTTTACTAGTTCATAAGGGATATTCTGCAAACTGCCAAAATCAAATACCATATTGAGAGGTTTTATAAATAACAATCCCTTTATGGCAGTTTCTAAGTTTAATAAATCCTTTGTACCTAAATATTCATTAAACTCTATAATAAACTTTCCATCTTTATTATCTACTTTAAAACCAGGTTTATCGCATGCAATCTCCTCTTTTTTCTTCTCTACTACTTTAGCCTCATCCTTAAGCACTTCATTTACAACTCCAAGCAAAGTATTAGAATCAATAGGTTTTATAATATAATGTTTAGCTCCATTTTTTAAAGCTTCAAAAACCATCTGTTTTTGATTTAAAGCACTAATCATTATTATTTTAGCACTGCTATCCTTTTTTATTATTTCCTTTACAGCATCTACGCCGCTTATCTTAGGCATTGTTATATCCATAGTAACTAAATCAGGTTTTAAATTTGAGTATGATATTATTGCCTGCATACCATCTACTGCTTCACCTACCACCTCATGTCCGTTTTTTGAAAATATGCTGCGTAGATTCTTTCTCATAACTGTTGAATCATCTACAATTAATATTCTAGCCATCTATATTACCTCCATGTAAATCATTTAAATTAATTTCTTCTATATCTAAAATCATATTAATATTAAATTCATATTCTAAGCAAATTAAATTGCAACATAATATTTGAGTCTGAGTGTTCTTAATATACCCTCCAGTACTGTTTGATATCATTGAAGGTATTCCAATATGAAATATGCCCTTTGCATCATCAAACTTACCAGAAGTTAACCCTATTATGGTATTAGATATTTCTCCTAGCACGTCTTCAAAATAGTTTATTTTATCTTCTTCCTGGACATCATCAATCATAAAACCTTCTACCAATCTTTTGCCCATAGCTTTATTAACACTAATAGTTAGAATACAATTGACATTTCCACTAACACTTAAAAGAGATGTTATTTCATTTAAAGTTATTATATTCTTTGATTGAATTTCTCCTAGCTTAAAATTCAGTGCTGTTTGTTTAAAAATAATATCTATGGATGTTTCAGCAATTGCTTTCATAAAATCTTGAGCTGTAATTGGCGCCTTTTCCTCATTTTGAAGTTTTGGAAGTGTCAAAGTGAACACTGTTTCATGTCCTTCTTTAGTATCCACTTTTATTTTTCCACCACACTCTACTATGCCTTGCTTCACAGAACTCATCCCTACTCCTCTTCCAGAGATATGGGTAGCTTTTTCTTTTGTAGTCAGTCCTTGTTCAAATATTAAATTTATTTTTTCTTCATAACTCATTTTACTTAATTCTTCTTTGGTGTATATCTCTTTGTCTAAACACTTTTGTTCTACAAGTTTTGAATCAATTCCTCTTCCATCATCAGAAATGATTATCTGGAAATTATCCTGCAAATCGCGAATTTCACAGTTAATATTCCCTACTTGTTCTTTTCCAGCTTCTAATCTTTCATCCTCTGTTTCTATGCCATGATCTACAGAATTTCTAAAAATATGTGTAATAGATTTTATAACATCATGATAATAATTAGCATCTATCATTATATCATCACCAGTTATTTCGAAAGGTTTTATAGTTTTACCCAGTTGCTCACTTAACTTCATAACATAATCTGGATAAATTCTCATTAAATCCTTTAAAGGCTTACTTCTCAAATCTTTTATGAGAGGTAAAATTACCTTAAGTTCATTTTGAGGAAGTACTTCCCTAATTTTATTTTCAATTTCAATAAGCTTTTCCTTTTTTACATAGAAATGTTGTCCATCTTTCATAAAATCTTTGCCAGCATAGCTTTCTATGGTATCTAAATCTTCTCTTAACCATGAAATTAATTCAGCACCATTTATATCTCCTATATGGAACTCATACTTATCTTCATATAATTTATTTTCCAGCTCATTAAGTTTTTTTACAACGTTTATCATTTCATACTGACTAAAATTACCTTTGAAATTATGAATTTGTCTAAATATCTGTTCGTATTCTTCCTTAGCCATATTTTTAAATGATGTCCCTATGAATTCTTCATATTCCTTTACAAGTATTCTAAATTCATCTCTATTTATTATGGTTTTTACCACCATTTTTAAAATAGTCTGCTCTTCATTCATCTTTTTTTCTAAAAGCCGTTTTTCTGTTATATCAGTTATGATAGTCACAATTATATCTTCATCTTTTGAATCTTTAACCAGTTTAAAGCATAAACTTAAAATTCTATCATTTATAGCCAATTCTTCTGGCAATAAAGTCAAGTATAGTTTTCTCTGCGTCATATCTGATTCAAATATTTTAACAAGTAGTTCATCCATGAACTTCATCATATTTTCATCTTTAGGATATAGTACTGAAGATAATTTTTTGTATGAAATTAAGCCATTAAATATTTTTTCACACTGAATACTATACTCTTCTTGTATAAGTAAGTCCTTTCTAAAATTTAGGAACCCCTGATCCACATTATTTAAAATATTTTTCAACTTCAAATTTTTGTTATCTAAAGCTTGGTTAATATTCTCTAATGCTTTACTATTTTCATTAAGAGTAGCATTTTGAGCTTCTAATTCTATATTTTGAGTTGCTAGAGTATCAACATAATTATGCATCCTGGCCATAATTATATTAGTAGACTTAGCTAATTCTTCAACCTCACTAATTGGTTTTTTAAATTTAATTTCAGTATTAATAGCTTGTTCTAAATTTTCATTTGCTAAATCTTTCATAATTTTATCAAGATCAGCTAAAGGTTTTACAATAACAGTACTTAACTTATAAGATACTATTTTAGATATTGCTAAAGTTATTAGAAAAACAAGGAAACATATTGCTATTAAAGCTATATATCCGCCATAAATAATCTTTGGATTAAGACTCACTTGTAGTGTAAAAAGTGACTTATCTTCATTGTCTTTTACAGTTGTCGTAGTAGTTGTATTTAAAATTTGTGTTATCCAATTCTCCTTTTTAGATGTTAATTTAACAGCATCTAAATCAAATTCAGGTACTGAAGAATAAATTAATTTATTATCTTTTAATATATTATAGTCAACTATTAAAAAAGGCATATTTTCTAGTTCTTTTATATTGTCATCATTTTTTTTACTTATGTCAATTTTAGATTGACTATTAAAACGAAGTACATATGAAAAACCAACTTTTTTAAACATTTCTCTATATTCGTCAGTTGATTTAGTAAATTCAGCTTTTATCTTTCCTTGCCGCATTTCTTTTGAGTATTCATCTCTAAGTTGAAAGCTGATTTGATTAGCTGCTGTTTCTGATATTATGGTGCTGAAAATTTTAAAAGTTGTTCCTAATGCAAACATCATAAAAAACATCATTACCACTAAGCTATAAAGATTTAATTTAAATGCCATATTTTTTATTCTTCTTTGTAAACTTCTTTTATTTACCTTTTCGTCCATATTAATACCTCATATAAAAATTTATCTACTCCAATTATTTCTAATTGTTTCTAACTATATTGATTTTATCATAGAATGTAATATTTTCAATGAGAATATTTGTATAAAGCGAAAATACCAGCTTATTATGGGGTTGTTTTTATTTTAGCTTATACTCCATGGTATATTATAATGAAAGGAGCCTGTACAAGATTTTTTCTCATACAGGCCCTTTTCATTATTTGCTGCTAGCTTTAATGTCATTGATAACACTGGAAAGATTATTTATGCTCTGTGTAAGTACTTCCATTTTGCCTTCAATCCTTACCAAAAGGTATATGGATACTGCAATGGGAAATCCTACATTTCCTATTAAATTTACCAAATCTCCCAAAATAATTACCTCCATTTGCTTTAATGTGCAATGGACAATTATTGTTGATTTTCATTATAGAAAATCCCCATTAATTGTCCATTTAACAAACAGCTAATTTGAAGTTTTCACCTATTTAACTGATAAACTAGTGCTGTTTCTTTCAACTACATGAGCAGAATCTATTGTTTTTAAGTCTCCACCAGTTGAGAAAAATATATTCTTAGCTATTATTAAACCCATAGCAGCTTTAACCTCAGTTTCTGTTACATCTTCCTTTACATTATTTACAGTTATGGAAGTTTTCTTTCCTGACTCATCTAAAAAACTCATTGATAATGATTTAGCCATTTAAACATACCCCCTTTTTAATTTTCAATCGCCCCTTAGCACTTTTGATTAAGCATTTGTTATTCCACTCTGATCAACTCTTATAAGTTCATCTAAAGTTTTTCCAAGAAGCTTTTCAATTTCTTTTGCCACATCAAGAATGTCCTGTTCTAAAGCTTCAGTCTTAATCTTTGAGAAATTCTGTTTTTTAATTATCTCCTTCCCATTTTTATCTAACCCGTCTTTGTACTTAAGAGTCATTGCACTTTCAAGCTTTGATGCTTTTGCAGCCATATATATCAACCCCTTTCACTTAATATATATACTGCTAAGGACAAAGTAGGCAGAAAGTATTTTCATATATTTTCATATTTATTTTTAAAGAACTCAACTTTCACAGTTTTAAAAAATTACGAAGCATTTTTAGATGACAGTGAATGATCAAAACATCCATTTTGTCCATAAATTCCTTTTATAAATTTTGCATTAATTTACAAAAGGAAATTAGATCTTGTTTTCACTATTCTAATGTTGAAATTTTTTTAGCATGTAATTTTTTTTGCACAATTAAATAATCTTCCTTATTTTTAGCAGGAGCGAATATCAACATAAAAGTTGGACTATCTCCATGCATGTCAATTGACTCAAAATCCTCTGAGAGTCTTACAATAAAGCCATCATCTCCAAAATCTGATGATCCAATAAAGCGAGTTGAATTGCCTTTATACAAATCAGTAATATATTTATTACCTTCAATTTCTATTGTTCCAAGTATTCGTTTACCATTAAAAAACTGTGATTTATACAATTTACCTTTTAGATGAAATGTAATGGTAGTTACTTTTTTGTTTGAGCCTAAATATACACAGCCTTGATAGGATTTGTCAATATCTTTGGGATACATATAAATTATATCTGCAATTACAAGAACAATTATTAAAATAATTAGATTTTGTTTTGATATTTTTCTCAAATTCATCAATTAAGGTCCTCCAATAGCAGTTCCCAAAACGATATATAACCAAAATAACAATAATATTACTATTGTAGCAATTATTAATATTTTTAATATTTTTAATATAATATTGACTGATTTTTTTAATGTACTCATGTAAACTACCTCCTTACATAACTATATCTTCTATCAAATCATCTTCTTTTGGAGAATAATATTTTATCAAGAATTATATTAACACCCATTTCTTTTCGTTTGTTTCATAATATTTTACTACCTTTGTACAATTATACCAAAAGTTGTATCATATTTTCTACTTACTTTCACTAATAGCTTACATAAAGATTTCAATTTTCTACCGCATTATTTAATTCTCAAAAACCATTGTCCGTATTTACATTTTAAATAGTCCCGCTGCATCATTTTCAAATTATCCATTAATCATTTTAAACTAATAAAATGAAAAAATCACAAAACCTAACAGAACGAGATGTTAATGAAACCAAAATAAAGATATTTAAAACAGCGATTAAGCTATTAAATGAGCTTGGATATGATAAGCTGACCATTCGCAAAATATGTGAGGATTCCAATACTTTTATTGGTAGCTTTTATCATCATTTTGATAATAAGGATGATTTCTTATTATTATACTGAGGCACGGAATGTATATTTAAACAGTGCGATAAAAGAATAATTTATCTAAGAAGAACCTCTAAATGTTGTGGGTTCTTCTTTTGTTTTTAGTTCAACTTTGACACATGATTTTTCTAGGAATGAACTGTAAATTCAGTATTTATATACCAGAAACAAAAGTGCTGTTATTTTATTTTATTTAAAAAATCGTCTCTTTTACAATATTAATATAATCTTGTACATATTGTGGTAAATAACTATCCTTTCTATGCACAAGAAAAAGTTTAACAGTAATTTTAGGTTCTCCTATGGAAAAATATATAGGCTTATTTTCTAAATTAATATATTTTAAATGAGTTTCTGAACCAAAAGAAACTCCAAAACCAGAAGATACTAAACGAATTGCACATTCAATACTTCTTGTTTTTAATACAACTTTAGGTTTTATGTTCATCTTATCAAAAATCTTTTCCGCTATTTCTCCACTTTTTTGTTCTGGATAATTAATTATAAACTTATCATCTTTAAATCTTTTAATATCAATCCAGGGAAATTTACATCCTTCAATTTGCTTCCCTTCCTTTGCCAGGGGATGATTTCTATTAACTGCTAATACAATTTCTTCATTTTTCAAAAGTTCAAAGCCTAGCATAGAGTTATTCCCTGAATAATTAAATATTGCTATATCTGCATCTCCATTAATTAAAAATTTATCTAATTTATTAGATTCTATTTCTTCTAAAAAATTTATTTCCACATTAGGATATTTTTCTTTGAATTTTGGAACTGTCTCTGGTATTAGATACGGACTTCTAATTATAGAACATGCCACATTCAACCTACCTTTTCTATGGTTTACAATGTCAAAAAATTCATCATCTAAACCTTTCTTTATTCGTAATATCTCCCTAGCGCATTTTATGTATTTTTCCCCTGCATAAGTCAAAATAAAGTTATTTCCCATTCTCTCAAAAAGCTTAATATCTAAATTTCTCTCAAGATTTTGCAGATACTTACTTAAAGATGGCTGCGATATGTATAGTTCTCTAGCTGCTTTTGAAATACTATTATTTTTAGCAATATATAAAACATATTGCAATTCTTTAAAATCCATCTTGCACCCTCCCCCAAAATATAGCTTTACTGCATAAAAAATATAGAAAATATGTATTAGCGTTACGCTTACTGTTATTATACACTTAAAGTAGATTAAATTTGAATCTTCATTAAATGACTAAGAATTTTTTGGACTAATGTAAATTAAATTTGGAGGTAATTATGGTGAAAAAAGGATATGTGTATATAGCTTTAACAACTATTATTTTCAGTACAATGGAAATTGCACTAAAGCTTCTTTCTGGAGCATTTAACCCAATACAACTTACTTTTACCAGATTCTTTATAGGTGGTTTATTTTTAATGCCCTTTGCTTTAAGTGCACTTCACAAAAAACATTCTTCTATTTCAACTAGTGATTTAGGCTACTTTGCTTTTTTAGGATTTTTAGGCACTGTTATAAGTATGGGTTTATATCAATTGGCAGTACAAAATACTAAAGCTTCAGTGGTTGCTGTTTTATTTAGCTGCAATCCAGTCTTTGTTACAATCTTAGCATTCTTTCTCTTAAAGGAAGCTATTCATAAAAACAATATTTTTGCTTTAATTCTTGAAATTATTGGGACTATAATAATAATAAATCCTTTAAATACAAAACTTAGTGTGCTAGGTATCACACTTACAATAGCATCTACTTTAACTTTTGCTCTTTATGGAGTTTGTGGTAAAAAGAAATGTGCTAAATATGGTGGTGTGGTAGTTACTTGTTTTGGTTTTTTATTTGGAAGTCTTGAAATGTCAGTTTTAATTGGTTTAAGCCATATTACTCCAATTGCACATTGGTTTGCTTCTAATGGACTTGCAATATTCTCAAATATTCCTTTATTTACAGGATACTCTTTAAAAACACTACCTCTAATAGCTTGTATTTGCATTATTAATACTGGAGTTGGATTTGCTTGTTACTTTAAATCAATGGAAGAAACTTCTGCCCAAACTACTTCACTAGTATTCTTCTTCAAACCAATTTTGGCACCAATTCTTGCATTGCTTTTATTGCATGAAGCTATTCCATTTAATATGATTATTGGTATTTTATTTATACTTTTAGGCTCACTTTCATCTATTTTGCCTGGATTATTAACCAAAACAAATAGCAGTAATTTCTATACCTATATCTCAGGAATCAAATTTTTTCATAAATTGTTCATCAAATAAAAAGACAGTTATGTCTTTTTTATACTTAACTCAACTTTCGCACATACAAAATTTTGACTTAATATAAGCAAGATACGACGCAAGTAGTTAATTCAAATTTAAGTTGTTTCTAGGATGCATTATGGGATTGTTTTTATTTTAACTTATACTCCATGGTATATTATAAGGAATTTGCACTATTAAATATTTTTAATTAGTCTAAAGCTCAAATTTGCTGAAAGCCTAAGAACTTTGCCAAACTCGCTTTAGCTCAAACAGGGCTAAAGTTCTAAGGCTTTCAGCAAATTTTCGCTAAGACTAATAAAAAAATAATTTAATTGATGTGACAAATCCCTTATAATATACCATTACGTATAAGTTAAAATAAAAACTAGTTACCATAGATGGACTCACTTACAATTTAAATTTGATTTTTACAAATAAGTATATGTTCTTTATTAGAAGGCTGTTAAGCCTTGATACCGGTAGGTTAAGTTCTGTATGCATTAAATTATTTTCAAAAGTTTTGATATAAACATAGCTCTTAGTAAAAGTTTGAATTTTGATGCCATCTGATGCTTCTTAGTGTCTTCAGCACTTAAAAGGCGTTATCCTTTAGGAAAAATCCTTATCTATCAACGCGCAGTTATCAGATAAAAATCTCAAGACGATTAGCCTGTTAAATTTCGTGTTTCAAGGAAATGTGTACGATATTACACAGACAATTACCAATAATCCTTGTAATTAACCAGCAAACATTAGATTTAAATAAATGAATACAAACTACCATAAAGTGAATTCCAACCTATGGTTAGGGCTTATCAGCTATTGGTGAAGAAAAAATATATTTATAGAAAGTGTTGTAAAAAATTTTCCAATTATAGATTAGTAGATTTATGGTTACTAGTTTGGATTTTAACTTATACGTAGGGATATATGGTAATGTTTCATCACATTAGTTAAATATTTTTTATTAGTCTTAGTGAAAAGTTCAGGAAAGCCTTAGAACTTTAGCCCTGTTTGAGTGAAGCGAGTTTGGCAAAGTTCTTAGGTTTTCCTGAACTTTGAGCTTAGACTAATTAAAATATTTAACAGTGATGAAACATTACCATATATCACGAAGTATAAGTTAAAATTCAAACTGCCACTGAACCCTATTTTCATTGCCACTTACGTGGCAAAACTTTATTCTTCAATAAATTTCATCAATTCTTCGTTAAATTTGTCTCGCTGATCATAGAAGGATCCATGACCGCTAAATTCGAATGGTACAAGCTTTGAATTTTTAATACCTTGGTTTTGCACTTTAGCTAGTTGAAATGGAACAACTTTGTCATGAATGCCATGAATAATTAAGGTTGGAACATTTATTGATGCTAGATCAGAAAACAGTACTTCCTTTATCCAAGTTTTTGCAATGGCTGCAGTCGCCCAACCTGCTGCTTGTAAGCCTAATTGGAAAAACCAATCAGAAAATGGTTTAGTTATATGTTGAAAGAAAAAAGTGTCACCAAAATCATTCAGCATTTTAGGACGATCAGTGTATGTTCCCTCAATGATTTTGATTACGTCCTCTTTTTCTAAACCATAGGGGAAATTTGGACGTTTGATAAGGCTAGGAGCTGCTGCGGCAAAAAGAGCAAGTTTAGACACTCCATATCCTTTATGACGGCACATGTATCGAATAGCTATAGCTCCTCCAGTTGAATGTCCTGCCAATGTAAAATCATGTAATTTTAACGCATTAACCACACATCTAACATCGTCTGACAATCGATTGTAGTCGTAACCTCCATAAGGCTTATCTGAATTACCAAATCCTCTAGTATCTATTCCGATGCATCTGAATCCCATCTTTGGAAGCTGATCAAACTGATATTCAAACAGCTTATGACTTCCAGGCCAACCGTGTAGAAACAAAATTGTCCTCCTGCCCTCTGGATTAAGATCCTCTACATAAATCTTTACATTTGGTTCTACTGCAACATAGTATCCCACTCAAATACCTCCATTAATAAAAATCCTTCATTAATAGATTATTCTTCTGGACATAAATATGTGAACTGACTTTCTTTTTTTTATACCGTATTTTAGTTTTTTTCTTCATTGAGTGTTTTTATTAATTCATTAGCTGTGAACCCTAATTTATCTTTTACTGCTTCATTAATATCAGAACTCATCTTGGTGGTATTTTCTTTATATTTTTTAAACTCTTCATTAAGTATACATAAATACTCTTCAAAATCTTTTTGAATTGGTCCAATTATTTTCATGCTCTGTTTTAAATTTTCAATACATTTACTAACTTTTTGTTTAAGTTCTCCGCTTTCTTTTAGAGATTTTACGAATTCTACTTGAGCATTTACCATGTTACTTTTAGTATTCTCATCATAATTTAATATGTCTTTATTTTGAGTATCCAACATTTTTTTTAATTCATCTAACTTATCGGTATCTGAGTTATTAACTTGTTTTATCAAATAATCATTTTCTTCTACCTCGTCTACAGAATCCAAAAATTCCACAAGCTTTAGCCATATTTTCTTCTTTTCATCATTGTCTATGCTAACTCTTAAAAAAGGGTCATAAATATTAACAAACACCTGTCCAAAGTTTCCTGGAAATATTCTAAGTAAGATATTTGATATAAATTCTTTTTTATCATCTTTAGATAATTCTAGTGTTTCTCTTAATTTTCTAATTTGTTCTCCCGATGCTTTGTAATCTATTAAATTCTTTTCTATAAGACTTTCAATGATTAATTTGCTTTTTCCCAAACAACTTATATTTTCATCTATCTTTTTTACAGCATCCATTAAAGTTTCAGGCAAACCTTTTTTACCCTCAACTACATCTCTAATGCCTACAACTGTTATATCTAATGATCTCAATGCTCCAATTAAATTCAGCTTAACAATATCATCCTCTGAATATTCTCTATAATTATTTTCCGGTTTTTTTGAAGGCTTAATTAACCCCTCATTTTCATAATATTTAATAGCTTTTTTGGTTAAACCAGTTTTTTCTGATGCAATTTTAATATTCATTTTAATAACCTCCCATAAAATTAAAGAACTAAAATTTCTTTAACTTTATAATAATGGTGTCGGTAAGGTACAAGTCAAGTCTTTTCGTAACTTGATTTAAATTTATTCTAAAAACGAAAAAATATCCTTTGAAATGCTACATATTAATTTACCTAAGCCTTATGCTCATAATCTACATTTCTTTATTGTATTTGTTCATAAAATAGAAATATGAAACTACACCAAGTACATAAACAATAACAAATAAATGAACAATTGTCTGATTAATCAGTATTAGAAATAATAACATTATTAACGCTCCAAATGTCAGTAGCATAAAATCAAACGCTTTGGCTTTAGCTCTATCTTTTATTGCTATATTTCTCTCATCTTTTTCATCATTTTCTTTTTGCTTTGCCAATAGTGGTTCTCTTTTCATAGCACGAATATTAGATATATTAGTAATGTTTTGGATGAAAACACTAAATCCAATAGCAAATAAAACAAATGGCAAATTATAAATAATCCCTTGAGTATTTCTTGTAAGTTTATGCAAGATAAAAAATGATGCCATCATCATAAAGCCAATCAGTGAATACACAAAATAAATCACAATACTCTTATTTTTCATTTTTTTCTTCCCCCTCAAAAATAAAAATTTCTTCAATTTTCATGCCAAAATACCGTGCAATCTTAAAGGCCAAAATAATATACGGATTATACCGACCATTTTCTATGGAACCAATAGTTTGCCTTGAAATTTCCAAAACAGAAGCTAGTTCTTCCTGTTTAATGCCTTTCTGCTTACGAATTTCTTCCAATCTATTCTTCACAAGCAAATACACTCCTTTTATCACCTTATGTAAAGTTAACTTTACATTGTCAATATATAACTAATACCATCAAATGTCAAGCTTGCTTTTCATTGATTTTACAAAAATATTACATTATTTATAAATTTTATAAAAACGCAAGAACACCATAAAATTCAAGCTTGAATAATATGATGTTCTAGCAAATTGTTCGTTTTTTAGTTGTGACTTTAATTGTTATGTTAAATAAGAATATTATGACTAACTAAAAGTCTATTTTAGAATTTATGCAGGTTCTTCTTTTTCAATAATATACCATTCATTTCCTGTTCTCTTAACAGTAAATGTTATTGGTATATCCAACGAACCTCCTACAATTTTACTTTGAGAATCCTTTATCGTAACTGAATAAGTCATTTTCACATAAACTATATCTTTTTTTACGTTTTGTGAATCTTCCTTTAGAGTAAAATCTACTTTAAAAGGTTTTTTATACTCAGGGTTATTTACTGGATAAGCATTATATATATTTATCCTTTTAAATACTTCTTGTGACATATGCTTGGATAACTCATTAGAATATCCATTATCCGTTAAAAATGCTTCCTTAACTACATTATAAATATCAACTGTTTTAGAATTACTACCTGTATTACTTTTTCCACAAGATGTAAATACCGATATGAATACCATTAACATGATTACGTATATTTTACCCTTTTCTTTAATATCAAACACAACCTTTCACATATGTAATCATACACTTAAAATTGTTCTTAGCTTGCAAGCGCAAGCATCTTTTGTTTAAAAAACATATTAAAAAGAGCAATAGAACGCCCTACTCCAAGTACAGCTGCCAGAGTTCCTAGGCCGATTCCAATTACTTTTCCAGCAAATAATATACCAATAACTACAGTAACAACAACACAGGATATATCTACGATATTCTTTGCAAAGCCAAGACCTTTCCTCATTCGCTCTCCTACCGCCTGTGTAAGACCATCTGCAGCATTAGGAACAAACTTCATTTCAACAGAAATAGCCACTCCAATTCCAGTAAACATAATTGCTGCTGCAAGCAAAAGCAGTTTCAAAACTAAATTATTGCAGTTTATTATTATCATATCATTAAAAATATTAATCACACGGCTGAATATGATGCTCATAGGAATTTGCAGCAAATCAAAAGGGCGAAACTTCTTTCCACGAAGTGCCATTTGCCCAACCACACACAGTATATAAACACACAAAGTGGCATTTCCTAAATTTATTTTCCAAATATTAGAGATGCAATAAGGAATGGAAATAATAGGAGATACCCCTAAACCCGTCTTTGCATTTAGTATAATCCCTAATGCAAGCATCAGAAGTCCGATACAATACATTACTCCACGGCAACATTTCTTCATATATCTTCCTCAATTCTTAATTTTCTTTATTTTATATAAAAATTATACCACTAATATTTAACTTCATAACCAACTTACAATATTTTCAGAAATGTCTCTCCTCTTGGATTTTAGATCACTTCTACTTGAGTGGCCAACAGATATAACAGCCATTAACTGTAATTCATCTGAAACCCCTAATAATTCTCGTACTTTATCTTCATTTTTTAATATTTCTCCAATCCAACAAGTACCTAACTCTAGTCCATGAGCAGCAAGCAACATATTTTGTATTGCAGCTCCAATTGATTGAGCATGTTTCAAGTAAATACTTGGAACTTTATCGTCTAAAACTTTAGTATCTAGAAAAACTGCTATCAAACAAGGGGCAGTCTCTACCCAATTATGGTATACAGTAAGAGAAGCTAGTTTTTTTATTAATTCCTTATTATTCATTACTACAGAGAATCTCCATGGCTGCATATTGTTACCAGATGGAGCCCAATTAGCTGCAGTTAACATCTGCATAATATCATCTTTACTCACTTCCTCTGAAGTATACGCTCGAACACTTCTTCGATTTAATATACATGGCATTGCTGAATTCATATTAACTCTCCTTTTCTACATTTGTATTTTCTATATATTTATATCTTATGTTGATACACAAAATTTTGTCTTATTGGTATCTAAATACTTCAGTTAACTTCCTTTGTCCAATATTCCCATTTATGCATCTACACTTTTTAGCTAGAACTTCTATGGCTTAACAATTCAATGGAATCTAAATCATACATTTTAAACCAGAAAACAACTGAAGCATTTGGGTTATTTTCATGTACAAAGCCTATTATATTGATAAGCTTAGATTCTCCATTAAATCCATCAAAGTTATATTCCTTATCATCTATTATAATTTTCCCTTCTATTCGGTTTGTAAAATGGAGATTAAAAGAACTTATTGAACCTCCATATATACCCCTATATAATTTAGCATTTATTTCAACCTTTGCTATCTTTTTAGTGCCTGATTTTATTACAAGTGCATTACTAAATGTTTTGTGTATGGTAATTGGCTTTCTATAATTATACATTCCTATACAGTATATAATTATAATAATACTAATCATAATAAAAATATAGTTTTTCTTTGATAGCTTCTTCATGACTTTTTCCTCCGCCTCATTATTCACTTATCAAAAGCATCATTTATACTTTCAGTTTCATCAATTACGCCACATTTATTTCAAAACATGTACTTATCGTAAACTTGGAATAACTACATCTTCTTGTTTTAATAAATCCTTCGTGTTTTCAGTTGGTACGTTAAATAAAAAAAATATAACATTATGCTATTTTTATTCAATCAGATAAATTGAAATTTATCATACAAATCTAAATTAACGTTCATTAGATAATAAAAGAAATAAAATCCCAGAAAGAATGAAATATTGCTCCTGTCCATATTGACCTGCTTTTTATGAATATCCATCCAAAAATCAGACTAAGTACATATAGCATTATGCTTCTGCTTAAAATTGTTACCACTCCATATCCATGAAAAATCCACGATGGATAATGTACAAAAACAAAAAGAAGTGATGATATCATATTGGCTTTTCTTTCGCTTGTAAAATGTGCAATTGCATTCAGAAACCAACCTCTGAATAAGCTTTCCTCAAAAATCCCCACCGTTAAAACCGTGATGATAAGGTCATATATTTTCATTTTTGATCCAAAGCCACTACTTTGAAAAAAGTATACACCTATGTTATAAGCAATAGCAAAAGCCAAAAGTGGCAATAATATTTTAATCTTTGGCTTTGTATGTGTCATTTCCTTAAATGATATCATCAAATCCTTGTTATATCTCTTTATAAAAAATACGGCAAACAGCGGCCACCATATAAAATATATGATAACTCCTATGCCCCAATCAACATATTCATTTATTGATATGAAATGATTACAACAAACCCAAACAGTCCAACCCGCTAAAAAAGTCAGATACGAAAGTATAATGGTTTGAAGATTTAGAAATTTTCCCTTCATAGTTAATAATCTCACTTTCAAATTAGTGTTTATTTAAAATAATTTTTTCCTCATACATTTTATAAATAGTATTATCAAAAATAGTGAATAAATTAATGCTATTGCAAAAGCAAATAGTATATTAAATATATTTTCTACATTTACATAATCTATTGTGCCAACTTTATCTAGTATCAGATATACAGGTGGAACTGCTGCGCCTATCCATTTTAAGAATGGAAATAATTGAACAATAGGTTTTTGTACAGTTGAAACAATAATAATTAGATTTAAAAATAATATTGCCATTTTTCTATCTTTAACCAGCCTAGAATTAAATAAGCTTGCAACAGTAATACCAAGAAGCCCAACAATTGCATGGCTAATTAATGCAATTATAATGTCCGATACAACAATTTTTCTAATAAAAGCACCATTTAAAATTGGATAATAAACTGTAAATACATCTAATATAAGAATAAAAATCCACAGGAACAATATTTTACATAAGTAATAAATGTTTTGATTTTTAATATGTAAAATAGTTAGTTGCTGCTGTACAACATCTTCATTATCAATAAACCCAAAGGATATCCATGCAGAAATTGCATATATAAATATGCATGTAACTGCGTACGAACTCATTACATAAGCAGGTTTAGTAGAATACATGACTGCAATTATAACGAAATATATGAGTAAAGGAGCAGTATATTTGTAAGATCTTTTATAATCTTGAAAAAAGTATAACATTAAATATTTAAAAGTATTCATAATTAATACCCTTTCTTATAGTTCACTTTCATTTACTGAAACAATACCATAGCCCATTTGTAATAATTTAGATATAGCAATATCACTATAATGTTTATTTATTAAAACACTAACTAATTGTTCATTTTGTACTATATCTAATAAGCCGCTAAATTTTTTCACTATATTAACATCAAATTCTTTAGTTACTTTAAAACGTATTAACATATTTTTATAATCATTGCTTTTATTATATATAATCTTACCATCTTCAATTGTTGCAACTTCATCTGCCAATTTATTAACCAACTTCATCTCATGACATGCTAATACAATACAAATTTCTTTTGTTTTAAATTTTTGTATTATGTCAATAAATCTTTTTTGTGATTCATTATCCTGTCCTGAAAGTGGTTCATCTAATAGTAAAATATCAGGGTTAGATATAAATGCTTGTATAACAGCAACTTTTTGAATTGTACCTTTTGATAGGCAGTTTATACGAGTATTTTTCATTGAATCAATATTAAAAGTTTGAAATAGTTCACTTGAATATTTATCTATATATGTTTGAGAAAGGCTTTCCATTTTGCCCATGTAATAAATATATTCATATGGAGTAAAATTAAGTTTAGGGAAACGGTCTGGAACATACCCGATTTTGAGTTTATCTCCATTAGCACATAAAATTCTTTTACCACTAGATAAATTGCTTAAACCTGCTATTATTCTTAATAATGTGCTTTTACCTGTGCCGTTATCCCCTATAATAGCTAAAGTTTGTCCTTTTACAATTTTTAAGTCTATATTGTTTAATACACGTTTATTCCCATAAATTTTACTAACATTTTCAAGGGCAATTAAGCTTTCCATAAATGTATAATTTCCTTCCCATTTAATAAAATAGATATTTTATTAAATTACATAAAATCAAAAAAAATATAACTTTTTTATATTAATACATAATATTTTAAAAATGCACATTAACTAAATCACTCATTATTCTAGTTTTATTCAATCAGACAAATTACTATTTGTATTACTCATCCTAAGTTGGAATTTAGTCCCTAGTCATTATAACCCTTTGCAATAATTTTTTTCAAATCTTCTTTTAAATTATTGCTTTTATACTCTCCACCATGGAAGCATATAATTTTTTCAATATCCAAATTAACAATTTTCTTTAATGAATTTATTTCTGCTACTTTATCTAACACAAATTGTTCATCCGCAATACCTAATACACCACCTTCTGAAATTAAAAGATCTCCACTTATTAAGGTTTTCATTGATTCAATATAAATAGAAATATGTCCTGGCATATGCCCTGATGTTTCAATAACTTTTACTCCATTACAGATAATTTCATTATCTGTAACTGCTAAAGCAGAATCCAAATATTCTACACTTTTTATCATTTGTATAAATCCAGCATCTGCCCCCAATTTTTCTGCCTGTTCTAACCGAAGTGATTTCTTTTTTCCTAAAACATATGGCATTTGCTCTGCGGAACACTTCACCTTTACAGAAGGATATTTTTTTACAAGTTCCTTTACTGCTCCCATATGGTCATGGTCGTGGTGGGTTAAAATAACTTGTTGAAGCTTTCTGATATCTAACCCTTTTTTCTCAAAAGCTTTTTCTATTACTTTCAAAAACATAGGAAACCCTGTGTCAATTAAAATTAAATCATCATTGTTTTTAATTACAACTGGATAAATATAAAATTTCATTTCTCCCCTTTCAAACAATAATGGTAATGTTACTAGTTTAGTCATTTCATTTCCTCCCTTTTTAAATAAATTGCCATTTATAATACTCAATCTTAAATTGGAATTTTAACACCACAGATAATGTTCATTCTATCCTTATGAATATAATCACACCAATCCAAAATTTACAATGAGAATGTTAGGCGTTAATCAATTTCTGGATTTCATTCAATAAAACAGGAAAATCAGTATATCCATCACGAGCAATAAAATGCTTTCCTGATGGAAGAATCATAAGATTTGCATCTAACTCTTTGGCTAATTTTTGCGTTGCCTTGGTTGGAACAATATCATCATCTTTTGCAGTAATAACAATTCTTGATTGAATTAGACTTTTTATTCTTGCAATGTCAAGTGATCCATCTACAAATTCTTGTAGGCCTTCTGTTTGTTCATCCATAGGATTTTCATTTATGAAACCTGAAACAAGTATTGCACCTTTGATTTTTATGTTTTTTTCAAGAATATAGCGAAGTGCCGTAACACATCCCAGACTATGACCGATAAATATCGTATTTTCATCAATATCCAAAACATTTTTACTAAGATGTTTAAGCCAAGGTTCAAGATGAGGATTTCCAGAATCAGGCATGTTAGGAATAGCAATTTTAACAGGACTATTTTTAAACTGTTCTTTCAGCCATGGAAACCACTCTGCTTTGTTGGAAGATGTATAACCATGGATAACATAAATATTAATACTTTTCATTTTATTATTTCTCCTAAATTATATAAATAATTTTCACTTCATAAATTATTGATTATTTTAACTTTATTAATGTTAATTATAACATTACTTATACAATAAAATATAACTACTTTTCCTACAAATGAGAAATAATTAACTTTTTAACACTGAATTATTCAATTATCAAAGATCCTTGTTCATGTTTTAATTTATAATAGTTACGTTGCATAGTTGTATTGCGACGCAAAAACACTGTAGAATTCAAATTTGAATAATACAGTGTTTAGGTAAATTGTTCATTTTTTCAGTTGTTATGCTAAATAAGAATATTGTGTATTCAGTTATTCAAAATTCCTATATTTCTTTTCTAGCCCTTTCCATCCTAAATACCCCATTAATGTCCCGACTAAAGGTGATACGATACCAAATATAATAACTTTGTCTTTAAATGTTTCATTGTATACAAAACCCAATGAATACCTATGGTCTATAAAAGGGACTATAAACACCCATGTAAGAAACAACACTATCCCATAACATACTGCCCCTCTTTTAATCATATGAGAAAACATTCCTTTACTTTTTATCCTTTTCCATCTTTCTAATTGTTTTTGTTCTTTATTCATAAATAGATCCCTCATTTAATTTTATTATAAGAACGGTTCGTTATGAATTACTATTTTGACTTTATTAATAGTAATTATACCATAACCTTTACAAATAAAAGCCAATGATATTCCTAATAAATACAAATCACTTACTTCTTTACACTGCATTATTCAATTTTCAAAGACTATCGTTCGCATTTTCATATTCAATAGTTACGTCGCATAATTTTCAGAAAGTGTATCTATCGTAAATCTACAATACATATAGGTTTTGCATTGTGACGTAAAAACACCACATAATTCAACTCTGAATAATGCGGTGTCTCTACAAATTGTTCGTTTCTGCTGTTGCTTTAAATAAGAAGAATGCATCTTAACCCTATTTAACAGCATATATTCAATCAAGGATTCTTTCAAAATATATACTATCACGCCATTTTCCATTATAATGAATATACTTATTATAACGTCCAACAAATTGAAAACCATTCTTAATTAATACTATTTGAGAACCTATGTTATCAGGTGATGTTCCTGCTTCTATTCTATGAAGTTTATGATTATTGACTGCTTTATCTAGAATAAGTTTTACTGCACTTGTTGCATAGCCCTTTCCCTGATGTTCCTCACCAATTCTATAACCGAGTTCAGCCTTATTAAAATAGTCTCTTACTATTGATAGTAAATTTATTCTGCCAAGAATCATTCCGTTATGATTCTTTATCAAATACATATTTACTAATCCCTTCTCTTGTTCTTCCATTGACTCCTTTATTATTGTATTGAAATTATTTAATTCATAATAGTTGTCTCCTCTTGGAAAACCTATTCTGTCAAAAAATAACCTATTTTTAAGTTCGAATGTAAAAAGTTCCTGTGCATCTGACTCCTCAAGTAATTTGATTGTAATATCTGACATAAAAAGCCGTTGCCAAAACATTATAGAACTCTATAAAGCTTGTTTAATTCCCTGTTCAACGTGTCCGATTTTGCTATAAAGCTACTTTCGTTTGCTATAACACTCCGAGGGCTTAAATTCCCATACAACGCATGGTACATATTAGTAGTATCTTTTAAGTGATTAGCCTACTAATTCATATCGTGATAGATTAACACTAGCATTAAAATCCCTATCTATAACACAACCACATTCTTCACAAATGAAAGTTCTTTCTGATAGTGATAATTTAGTTTTTACATGACCACACTCACTACAAGTCTTTGATGATGGATACCATTTATCAGCTTCAACAAACTTAATTCCATTGAACTCACATTTATATTGCATTTGTTTTTTTAACTCATATAAACATTGTTTTGCGATTGCTTTTGATAAATGCTTATTCTTCATCATTCCTTTAATATTAAGTGTTTCCATAACAACTCTTGATGGCTTGGTTTTCACTATCTTATTCGTTGCCTGGTGATTATAATTACTCCTTATATTAGCTAATTTTCTGTGAAGTAATTTAATCTGCTTTTCGATTTTTATAATATTACTTGTTTTGACAAACTTACTCCCTTCTTTATTTTTTAGGTATTTGCGAGATACCCTACGTTGTAATCTACGTAGCCTTTTTTCAAGTTGCTTTACAACTCTTGTTTTATTAATATTTTTGAAAGTCATACCATTGGAGCATATAGCTAAATCCTTCACTCCAACATCAATTCCTATGCTTTCAGTAGTTAATTCTACTATTGGTTTTTCTTTTTCAATACCAACCGATATAAACCAATACTTTCCGTCAAAACTTATTCGTGGATTAGTATATTTACAGTTCATAGGTATTAAATTTTTCTTTGTATTTATCCAACCAACTTTTTCAATTAATACTGAACTTTCTTTAACTTTAAGCTTTAATGTATCGTTATAAAAAGATGGTTTTGATTTTCTTCGACTCTTAAATCTTGGTCTATCAGCTAATCCCTTGAAAAACTTTTTATAAGCTTCACAACCATCTTTAACAGCTTGTTTAGCCACATTATTAGATACTTCATTAAGCCAATTAAGTTCTGTTTTCTTTAATATGGTTAATTCTTTTCTCAAATCATTATCAGAAATAAACTTACCACCATTTTTATAATTTTCTTCTTGTCTTGCAAGTGTCCAATTATATATAAACCTTGCTGTTCCTACTGATTGCCATAACTTCTGTTCTTGTTCTTTAGTTGGAAATAATCTAACTTTATTCCCCAGTATCATTCTTAAGCAACTCCTTAATCATTTTTTTAGCTTTATTTGCTCTTTTGCCTTGAAGTCTACAACTAAAAACGGCTAAAATCGCTTACCCCGTAAGCACGCCCTATTTGAATTAAATCCTCAACTAATTCCTGTTCTTCTGTTTTTTCAGTATTATCTATAATTTCAATAGTAGTTCCATACTTATTACATAGGTTTTCTATAATTTCAAATCCAAATCTTAATAACCTATCTTTATATAAAATTACTATCTTTTTAACTTCTGAATTAGTTATCATATCTATTAGTTGATTTAATCCTTTTTTATTATAGTTAATTCCACTTCCTATGTCAGTAATAATATCAAAAGAGTATCCTTTAGCAATCATGTATGTTTTAACATTTTCTATTTGCCTTTCAAGGTCATCTTTTTGTTTGTGTGAACTAACTCTGCAATATCCTATTACTCTTTTAGTTTTAGTTTCAATACCTTTAATTCCTAAAAAATGATTAAGTTGCTCTTGTGAATAATATCTATACCCTGTTGGAGTAATATGATGTGGTTTTAATATGTCTTTTTTATCCCACTCTCTTAATGTTTGAGAATTTTTACCTATTAGTTTTGAAAACTCTCCAATAGAATAGTATTTCATATAATCACCTCTTGAATTTATTATAATATAAACATTATATAAAATCGAGAAAGTTATACAAACTTCTATAAGGTTTCGTTAACTGTTATTACGCCTCCTTAACATGGTAGTAACTTACTATTTTTATTTAATTAATAATAATTATATCATATTTACACAATCTCAGATGGTTATTGTTACAATAAATGTACGCCAATTTTGCTTTTAAACACCACGTTGTTCGATTCGCAAAGAACATTGTTTGTGTTTCCATATTCATAGGTTACGTCACTTTATTTTCATATTGAGACTATATCTTAAACTTAAAATATAGTCTTATATTCTTTGAAATGAGAAGCAAAAACACTGCAAAATTCAGATTTGAATAATGCAGTGTTTTTATAAATTATTTATTTTTTCAATAGTTTCGTTAAATATAAGAAATATATAAAATAATTTTATACTAAGCTGTTCTTGAATGCCTAATCTTTAAAATAGAACCTTTAGATGAACGTTTAGTTCCAGTTATATATTCAGAAAATGGAAGGTAACTACTTAGTTTTATACTAACAGGTGTTGCTACTGATGTTATAACTAAAGCAAAAATGCCCACTATAAGATAGTTTCTAATATTAAGTACTAACATGGTTATATCAACTACACAGTTTATAACTATAATATGTGCCATATGTGAAGTAAAGGAATAATCACTAATAAATTTCATTAGCTTATAAACTTTTTTTTGTTCTTTGAGACTAACAGCAATTAAATAGAATGTTAATACTGAAAGCACCATGTATAATAGAGATAGCAATCTTATAAACCTAATCTTTTCTATTTCGTTTAAATAGGCATATATCAATGACATCCCATAGCTTATAAAAACAATAGCTCTATACTGTATAAGTTTCTTTTTAATATATTCATAGTTTAAAGCTAAGTAAATTCCTAGTATAAAGTAAACATACCAAAATAACACAGATATATTTATAATTCTTTGTTGTATATCAGTTGGTGTTCCAAATATAAGTTTTCCTGCATTATCAGATATGATATTCTGAAGCCCTGACACTGTATAATATAGATAAACTAGCAATATAAAAACACTTGTCCTAATTTTAATATTCATCAAATGTACTTTTTTGCAATCCAAAGAATGATAGGAAAAATAAAAAAAACTCTTATAACCATACCCATATACCAAAAATGATACGCAGCATTCCCTGCAGTTAATTGAACTAAAAAATCACTAAATCTTTCCTTATTCTCTAACATAATCATGTTAATTGCCGACCATATAATATAAGGTATTAATAAATATTTTATTCTTTTGAAATAATAGCTTTTGCATTCAAACTTTTTTGAGTGTGTATAAAATAAAGCTACTGCACTTATAAAAAGAAAAATTGGTACTGCTACTTTAGCAATTACATATGTTAACTTCATTATAGTAAAACTGGCATAAGGAAGTCCATTAATATTAGAAAACCCTCCTAAAGTATGTTGGGCTACAACAAAAATAAATGTAGCATATATCTAATCATTATCTGATAATATTACCAAATCCCATTCATACACTTCAACTCTAAATAATCCCCTTTCAATTATTGGATCTTTTTGAGCAATTATTTTTGCCTCTTCCAAATCCTTAGCCTTGAACATAATCATGCCACCTGAGGCATTAGCAAAGCCTCCTCCAACAAAATATCTTTCAGTAGCAACACCCTTTAGATATTCTATATGGTCTTGGAAATCTTTTGAAGTAATCCCCGCTTCATTATTTTTATAGTCAATTCTTACAAATAACTTATCACCCTTTTTCATACCAATTACTCCTCCTTTCAGAACGTTTGTTCGAAAAAACGCCGCAGAATTCATTGAATAATACGGCGTTCCCATACAATATTTAATTTTTATAGTTCAGTGCTTAAATAAGAATATTAAGTCATATTGTATATAAAGATTATACTCTTAATCTTACTGTTACAGAAATATTAAAAAGTGAATAGTTACGATATATCTTAGAACAGTAAACAATTATGTTGTAAATAACTACAATAAACCTAACTTTGAGTCTTTTTCTGTAATTACTCTTATTGGTTTACATGGATTACCATATGCAATATAGTTATCTGGTATATCTTTTGTAACAACACTGCCTGCACCAATGACTACGTTATTGCCAATATTAACACCACCACAAACCACGACATTACAAGCAATCCAAACATTATTTCCAATATGAATTTCCTTTGCGTATTCAGACACAGACACATGACCGTCCTCATATTTCATGGCAATTCTCTCTTCTGGAATAAGTGGATGTGAGCTTGCCATGAGGGAAACGTTAGGTCCCAGCATGACATTATCACCAATATAAATTTTACCATCATCTAAAATCGTGGTATTAAAGTTCGCACCGAAATTTTCACCGATGAACGTGTGGCACCCGTAGTTAAATTGTATAGGGCCTTGAAAATAGTATTTTTCTCCGATTTTTCCGATAAATTCTTTTATGATTGGTAGACGACTTTCATCATACTCATCAAGCAAATTAAATTTCTGGCATAGCACATGTGTCTTATGCTTAATATCTCGAAGCTCTTTCTTACGGGCATCAAACAGCCTGCCTGCAAATATTCTTTCTTCTTCCGTCATAGTTTACCTCCTAAAAATAATAGATTTAATTTCTCTAATTTTAAGCTGAAATTTTTATTTAAATAGTATTTATACTACATTTAAAGTGTAAACCATTAAAATCTCTAAAACAATTGCTAAAACATTAATGTGGGCTAGTACAGATTTACTGATTTATGTCTACAATCAGTTTTCTGTCCCTTGTCCGGTTCTGTTTTTTTCTATCTCTTCAAAAAGTACTTTTTTATACAAAATATCTTTTCCGAATAAAAATATTAATGATAGCGCTATAATAGATAACATAATTAGTTCTATAAATTCAGCATAAAATAAATTTGCTGCTAAAGAATTAAATTTCTGAAAGCAAATAAATCTGGTAAATTTATATGAGTTATCTACAAATAATATTTGTTCAGTAACATTATAAAATAATTCCCAATAAAAATAATTTAATGTAATGTTTTTTTAAACCTATCCAATATGGAGGAATAGATTCAGTTTCTTTCACAAATAAGACAACAAAAGTAAATAGCGTTATATTGATAAAGGCATTTGCTAATCCATCAATAATCAAATCTTTACCTCCAATCTATTATAATATACCATTTTTTACAAACCTGTTCTATCATAGTATCCTACTATTTTGACTTAGAAAATATAAAATTCACAGTATATATTTTGTGTTTTTAAACTAATTTTACATAATAAGTTTTGCAATGCAACGAAAAAACACTGCAAAATTCAAATTTAAATAATACAGTGTTTTTATAAATCGTTCGTATTTTTAGTTGTTAGGTTAAATAAGAAAGATACGACATAACTGAAGCTAAAATTATGTTACCTCAACTCTACAAATTGGAATTAAATTTAATCATCTATAATCATATTAACAAGAGTATCAATATGTATCTGCATTGTATCCAAACAATCCACTGGTGTTTTGACTCCCTTGAACAACAACGGCAACTCAGTACAACCTAAAATAATTGCCTGTATTCCATTTTCAACTTTCATTCTTTGAATAATTTTCAGAAATGCTGATAAAGTCGCCTCCTTGACAATACCCAACTCTAATTCTTGTGAAATCTTTTGATTAACAACCTCCTTTTCTTCATCAGTCGGAGTTATCACTTTTATATGATTTTTGGTGAATGGCTTTTTAAAAAATTCCCCATCCATAGTAAATATTGTTCCTAACAGCCCTACTTTAGATATATTACGTCGTTTTACTTCATCACAAGTAGCCTCAATAATACTCACAAGCGGGATATTTGAACGCTTATTAAGCTCATCAAAAACAATGTGTGGTGTATTAGCCGATAAAGCTATAAAATCTGCACCGCTGACTCTCAAATTATTGATTGCCACCATTAAATAATTGACAAGTTGTTCATATTCTTTCCTTTCACACATATTAAGGACATCAAAAACATTCACACTTTCAATAGTCATATTAGGAAAAAACTTTTTTCCAACTTTATTTTGGACTCCATATACAATATCATGATAATATGGAATTGTGGACTCAGGACCCATTCCTCCAACTAAGCCTAACTTTTTCATGTTTTACCTCCTCTATAAATTGCTCTTTATTGAGTTGTCTTATATTTTTCATAAATCGCATTTGTTTACAATTGTTATTTAGCTTATATGGAAATTATAACATATTATTTAAATTCATTCATTAATTTGTAAAAAGCATAGGTGTTTTGTAAATTGTTCTTTTTTTCAGTCGCACCACTAAATAAGAACTATGCTATGAATTTAAATAGCCACATATTACTGTATTTTTATTAGTATTTTATATAGCATTCAGGGAAAGTGTTTTTCAATGACTTTTTATCAGTGTCACTTATTTGATTGTTTAATAAGTATAGATATTGTATATTAGTTAATCCCTTCAATGCACTTATATCGCTTATCTGATTACTAGATAAGTAAAGAGTCTTTAAGTTAACTAATCCTTTTAATTCATTTATAGTACTTATTTGATTGTTACTCAAATCAAGATATTGTAGACCCGTTAATCCCTGTAATGCACTTATATCGATTAACTGGCAATCAGATAAATAAAGATTCTGTAGACCAGTTAACCCTTTTAATGCATTTATGTTAACTATTTGATTGTTCTTCAAAGCAAGATTCTGTAGACCAGTTAATCTCTGTAATGCACTTATATCACTTATTTGATTGTTACTTAATTCAATATACTTCAAATTAGTTAATCCTTTCAATGCACTTATGTCGCTTATTTGATTATAAGATAACTCAAGTGATTGCAAGTTGGTTAATCCTTCTAGTGGACTTATGTCACTTATTTGATTACTTTGTAAAGAAGGCTGATGGCGTAAAGTAAGAGTTTGTAAATTAGTCAATCCTTTCAATGCACTTATATCACTTAGCGGATTAAAAGATAAATCAAGAAATGTTAAATTGGTTAAATTTTCAATTCCGCTAAGATCTTGTATTCCGTAATCATTAGCCATAAGTTTTGTTATATTTTTAACATCACTTTTATAAATATCTCCCCTTGATTTATTTATTGAACTCCTTACAGCTTCTTCTAGATTTCCATCCTTAAAAGTTATTATTTTATTACTACTTTCAATAGTAAAATGCAATTTGTATTCATTTTTTAATGCCTTGCCTTTATTAATAGAGCATTTTTAATTAAGAAAAATCTTATAGGTTGATGTGCTTACCTATCCAATGATATCATTTAAGTATAATTTTAAATTTAACAAGATGAGAGGAGTTAATATTAATGAAAAAATTAATTATTATAAATGGAACTATGGGTGTTGGTAAAACTGCAACTAGTAAAGTGTTATATGAAAAGCTTCAAAATTCAGTATGGCTTGATGGAGATTGGTGCTGGATGATGCATCCATTTATTGTTAATGAAGAAAATAAAGAAATGGTCCTAGATAATATCACCCATCTTTTAAGAAATTTTTTAATAAATTCTTCTTTTGAATATGTAATATTCAATTGGGTAATACATTTAGAAGAAATATTTGATATGGTTTTAAATAAACTTGATGGATTAGAATTTGAAGTAATTAAAATAACCCTTATATGCAATGAGGATAGTTTTAGAAAGAGAGTGTCAAAAGATATAGAAAACAATGTAAGAGAGAAAGAATGTTTAGATATGGGCTTAGAACGTATTCCACTATACAGAAATATGAATACTATAAAAATTGATACAAGTGATATTTCTATTTTGGAAACAGCTAATAAAATTATTGAAATTATTGAAGAATAATCTGTATTAAATTTTCTTTATGATCTTACTAGTATCAAATTTTTTCTTATATTATAACCAATTATAGTTAAGACTTCACTATACATTTTTTATTCCATAACTATCATCATCAAAAATAAAGACATCAAGACTTTTTATCTCAATGTCATTAGATTTTCAGATAAAACTATTTTTTCCAATACCATCTAGGAAATGATATAGAAAAGGCTATAAGCAGTGGAGTAGAAATATTTGAATAAAGGGTGATTATAGCATAATATGACTGCATAGATACTAAATGTAATAATATAATACCTACTGCTGCTTGACTTATATTTAATGCACCCCAAGCAATAGTTAGAATCTTCCAAGTTGATTTATACTTTGCTTTTTTTCTTAGTTCTTCTGGAATATTTTTTAAATAGCTTTGTTCAACTATTACTTGAATTAAAGGCTTTTCTAAAAATAAAGAACCAAAGAAAATTAAAGCATATAAAATATCTCTTACTATAGGAGATATGAAATAAAAAGTGGGATTTTTTGATATAATAGTACCTATTAATCCAACTCCAGAAAAAATTGCTGCCATTGTTGCTAATACATTAATTTCATGTTCTTTAATAAAATTAACTATAACCACACCAATGCTCCATACACCAGACAATATTATCCCGCTAAGTGGCATTTTAAATTTGTTAAAAACATAAAATATTACAACAGGTATAATAGCACTTACAATAAAATCTTTGTTAAATATATTCTTTGATAGTGATTGATTTTTACTGGAGTTATCTCTTTTTACATTTTCCATAATTAATCTTCCTTTCTACTTTCCATTATTATTTTAATTTTTCTAAAAATTTCAAGGTTCCTTTACACCATTTTATTTTTGTATTATCATCACATTTTTATATATCACAGTGATATATTATGTTTTTATTATATATCACTGTGATATATAAAGTCAACAATTTTTATAAAAAAACCCCTTAATGCAATTAATTACATCAGGGGCTTTTAAAAAAATCACTTATTTTAATAGAGCTTTAGTAAAGGGTAGGAACTGGATAGCATGCAACTTGGTCAATAAATTCTGGATCAAACCCATAGAACGTCCAATTTTGTCCAGTCCATATATAACCTGAAACTTCTCCATATTCTACTCTTGTAGGATAAAACCAGAAAGGTTTTCCATATTGAGGCCATACATAGGTATATGAGTGTACGCAGTCAATTATATATGAATCTCTTGGTTTTTTAGGAACATTTGTTGGTGGTGGAGAATCCGGTGGTCCGAATTGTCTCATATGTTTTCACTCCTTTTAAAAATCCTATGTGATTATTATATGAGTGAATTCATGCTGCTGTTCATATATTATAATAACTCATGTAAAAATGCATCTAATCTTTCCAATATGAGTGCGTCATATATCCTCATTGCTGCAACATCACAGAGCTTAGCATTTTGCTGGGTGGCTGGTTTTGGAATGCCTTATGCTTCAGAAATCGAAGCCTTTGCCGGTGCACCTGAAAACAAAAAACTTGTATCAATTATTCCAATAGGTTATTCTACTGGTGCAAATACACCAATGCCTAAAAAAAGATCACTAAATGATGTTTTGTTTTGGAATAATTTCTAAAGTTCCAAAAAGGGGCTGTCGCACTAAGAAATTTATATACAATATATTGATTTGCAAATTTAAAATTAGCACAATATATTGTAGTATTTATTCTTAATGCGACAGCCCCTTTAATACTAATTTCTCTAATTTTACTTTTAGTGGAACCCATGATCCCATGCAATAAGTATTTTGAAGGCACAAAAGAAGTAAAGTCTTCCATGCTATCTTATAATGAGGAGGTAGTATTGAGTTATTGCCTCACTTTAAGCCTAACCGCCGAATACCATCTAAATAATCCGGTATATCTGATAAAAATAATATATCGTATATTTCAAGTGCTATTTGAATACCAAGCCGTTCTTTATAAATATTTATATCTACCTTCAAAATCTCCATGATTCTTTTCAACCTATAGCTCAGTGTATTACCATGTATATGAAGATAATCCTTGGTGTATGTCCAGTTCCCATTGCTTTGAATATATACTTTCAACGTATTCAATAAGTCCCTAGACTGGTTCTGGCCATCAATAAGTGTCCCCAAAGTATCCATTAGGAACTTTTCCAGCGTCTCTCTGTTATTGTTCAAAAGCAACATATCAATTTGCAAATAATCATAAAAAATGTAGTGGTTCCCCTCTTTTTCAGAACTTTCAAGAATTCTTATTATTTGCTGAGTATTATCATATGCTTGTTTGAAATCATCAATACTTTGAATTAGACTGCTTATTCCAGTTCTAAGCATAATTGTGCTTTCGCAGCCAAAGACCCCATTGGGGATAATTCTGTTACTCATGATTTTATCAAGAAGAGCTTGTATACGTTTCTTGCTATTTTCAGTTTCCTCAATAATAGAAATGATATTACTATTACCTTTTATAAGCGATATTGAATTTGGAAAAGCTTTGCTCACTGCATCATTTGTTATGTCATAATAGTATTTCACAACACTCTTGAATTCAAGTTCCCCTTTCTTCAAATTGGTAGAATCTTCTTTTTCTTTCAACTCAATAATAATGATACGGTGGTTTTTATTGAAGTGAAATTTATAGTTTTTCCCGCATTTTATCAAGTATTCTTTGTTTTGGTTCTGTATCAGATTGTCAAGAAAATCCCCTTTTAGGGATTGCTCCATATTGCTTAGCTCACTCATTTTTAACAATTCAATAGCAAGAATATTAACTCCTTTTTCTATTGCAATGATGTCCAGCTCTGAATAATGGTTATTTTCTGATACCACAGCGAGCCAACCAAGATTTTTTCTATTTACGATAATAGGGTAAAAATATAAATAAAGCCCAACATCATGGCTAAAATATTCAACCGCCTTTTTACTTGACAAACAGCTGGTATAATTGGAACTAAGTTTATGGATGGTTTCCATATCGGTATAGTATTGGAAATAATAATAGTCAATATTATTGAAGAGGTCTATCATAAAAACGTCTCTTTGTAATACTGAAGACACCTCAAATAAAATTTCATTCATGTTAGAACCATTAAGGACCATTTCAGTAAATTTACTATGAATACTCGCAGAATACCGATATTTATCCCTTTCTTCTTCTAGAAGTTTACTGTACCTTTCTAAAGCATCAGTGTTTTTCAATTCTTTTTCATAGCTGCGTGCATTTATTATTGCAATAGCAGCCTGCACAGATATAGCTTCCAGGATAAAAACATCTTGCTCTGTTATATCTGAATGGTTATTCATATTGTCTATAACAATCACACCGATGCAATCTTCCTTATATATAAGAGGACAGCAGATAGAACCATATATCTTAGTATTGGCATGAGAATACTTAAAGTTGAAGGCACTTTCTAGCAAGGCCATACTCTCAGGTCTCATACTCATCATTGCCGGCCGTACTTCTTCTTCGTTTTTATAGTAACCTGTTTTCTTACTTAAAAAAGCTATACCGGTCATTGATTCTCCAGGCTTTAATTTTAAATTTACAATGCTGTTGTCAAGAGCTGCATAGGCTTTAACTTCAAGCATTTTGCTATTTTCATTGTAAATAAAAATAAGGCCAGTATCTCCACCCTCTATAATTTCAAGAGATTTGTGCAGAAGAAAATCCAATATCTCTTCCACATCTCTGGTAGAGTTTAAAAGCTTGCTTGCTTCCAGCACAGCTTGAAGTTTGTCTACTCTTGTTTGGAGTTCACCCATACAATCCTCTCCTTTACTATTCTTACTAAAATTATAAGTAAATACAACAAATTTGTAAATTAAATATATAAAAAAGATAATACCTGAAATGGTCTTTTCCTCAGATATTATCCTTCTATGTTATCTACTTATTGCTTTTTAACCATTCAATTGCAGTATTGGCATACATTGCTGCTCCAATGTATAAGGGTTCTTCAGAAAAGAAAGCTTTTGGATGATGCTGTGGATACTTGAATGTACCATCTTTAGAACTAGCCGAAAGTAGGCCCATAACACTTGGAACCAGTTCACTCAAATAAGCAAAATCTTCAGAACCAGATAATTTTGCTAAGAGACCTCCTGCAAAATCTGATGTATTAGCTATCAAATCTGGTTCTAAAAGCATTTTGTTATATTCTGCATATTGTTCAACTAATTTACCATCATTTATTGTAGATGGGCACTCCATTGGATATTCAATCTCAGCTGACCCTCTAAAGGTTACAGCAATTCCTGTTGAAATTTCTTCTATTCTCTTTTTAATAAATTCTCTATTTTCCTTACTGTAAGTTCGAATTGTACCGCTTAAACTTGCTGTGTCAGGAATAACATTTGCAGCATTTCCTCCATTTATAATCCCCACAGTAAGTACTGCATTGTCTGCTGATGCTAATTCTCTTGCATTTATTGCCTGGAGCGCAATATGAATGTGAGATAAAATATTCAATGGATCCACAGTCACATTAGGCATAGCACCATGACCGCCTTTTCCATGCACCTTTATAGTAAATATATCTGCAGCTGATGTTCCTACACCTGGATTGGGTATAAGAGTTAGCCCAGCAGGAGCAGGTATTCCTGTGAATACATGCAGCATCATAGCTGCATCCACTTTTGGATTTTCAAGCACTCCAGCCTCAATCATGCTTTTTGCTCCCTTTGTTGTCTCTTCAGCCGGTTGAAACATAAGCTTTACGCTACCTTCAATTTCATCCTCATGATTTTTAAGTAGCTTAGCAGCACCTAAAAGCATTGCTGTATGCATATCATGTCCACATGCATGCATATTGCCATTCTTGGATTTGAAAGGCAAATCAGTTTCTTCTTTTATTGGCAGTGCATCCATATCTGCCCTAAGTAAAAAAGTCTTTCCTGGCTTCCTACCCCCCGCAATAGCTACTATACCGGCCTTACATATTTCTTTGGGCTCATATCCCATTTCTTTAAGCTTGTCCATGACATATGTTTTGGTTAAAGGCAAGTCTGTATTAACTTCAGCATTCTCATGTATATATCTTCGATGAGCTACCATGCTGTTTTGAAGAGCTTTTGAATCTTTTAATATATTTTTCATGCTACTTTCCCCCATTTCTCTTATTTTTTCATTTCCTTAACTATAACTATACACTTCACTCTTTGAACTTCATATGTTGTATACACCAAATAATACTTATATTATTTTGGTGTGCAATTTCTGCATCCATGGAATATATCAGGCTGCATACTCATATCTGTTACTCATGTATAGGAATACCTCTATCTTTTGCAATAAATTTTATCCGATGACTACCCGCTCTAATACTCCCATCTTCTTAAAGTGGGAGAAAAGAGCGGCTACGTCTCTGGATAAGTTCTTCTAAGACTCAGATGGAGAGAGGTATTCCTCTTTAGCAAACTCCACCTGAGTCTAAGAATCACTTGATTAATCTTCTTTCGACTTGTCCATTTTAAGAGCTACTATACTTGCAACCGTTCCTAGAGTCATAATGATTATTGTGAACATATACATAGATGCATATCCTGATTTATCAATGATATATCCTGAAAGAACTGATGCACCGATGGCAATAATTGTTGATATTATTGTTAAACTAGCCAGAATCACCGAGTAAGCCTTGGTTCCAAAAAATTTTGAAACATATATAGGCATAGCAATCATGCTCATCATCAAGCCACCTCCACCAAATACGATATATAGAATGCTTAATTGAGGAATGGTTTTAGCCCCAATTAATGACAACGTTGCAATAAGAATCATCACAAGTGCTATCAAGCCGCCATTAAGCAATCCATACTTGTCTAGAATATGACCTATAACAACTTTACCAATCATTGCAAAAATACCAAAAGCAAATAGGAATAAGCTTACCTTGGCTGTAGAAAACCCAATATGCCTCAGATAGGATGGTGTTTGAAGAGGTATGCTTGTCTGTGCAACAAAATAAAAACCAACGAAAAGCAGCAAAAGCCAGTATTTAGCTGATTTGATTGCCTGTCCAAGAGTCATTCCAACGTCTTCACCAAATTTCGCATTTTGCTCAATGTCCGGTATAGTAGGATCCCCTTGGTTTAAACCGTATGGCAGCATCCCTTTCTCCTCAGGACTAGTACGAACAATACTCCCGACGATAATTGCCATGATAATAACCATTAAAGCATATACTTTGAAGGCGTTTTCATAGCCTCTACTACCAATAACCATAGATACTATTGGTGCAAACAATGCAGAACCCAGACTAATGCCCGCTGTAGCGATACCGAGAGCAAGACCTTTTTTAACTTTAAACCAGTTTGTTATAAGCAATGGCACTGTTATCAAAGATACAGCTACGGCAACAAAACCAATCATTAACCCTGCTATGTATAACACTGAGAGTTTACTGGATAAGCTCATTACAAAAATGCTGATTCCTTCCAAAATACCAAAAATGAAAACGAGAGCTCTAAGATTTGCTTTACCAATAAATTTACTTAGTAGCAGACTGCCAATAAGTACACCTAACATATAAAAAGATACAATAGCTGAGACTTGTGTCTGTGTATATCCAATTGTTTTGGCTATAGGACTTAGAAATACAGCCAATACTGAAGTAACACCGGAACCCATTGCATTTAGCAATACTGTTGAAAAAACAATAAACCATCCATAGAAAACTTTTTTTGCATATGAAACCTCCAAATACTTTTATAATTTGTTAATAATTCATTCTCTAAATCTCATGTTCCAATTAAAAGCGTAATTGAGGGAAAATTCTGACTAATAAAGGCAAAATCTTCTTATTCCATAATTTTAGGGTCCAATACTTAGTTTTGCAGCATCAAGAAGCATTACTGTATTCAAGCGTGGCCCAACTGGTATTAACTTACCAATAAAAAACAAATAAATAAATTCACCTCCATTTTTCTTGTTTTTTCATCATAAGTAACCTGAATACTATAAGTATATACCCCATCACTTGAACTTCATATGTTGCCTGCAACGAATAGTTTTAGATTTTTTTGGTGTGTTACTTCTGCCTCAAGCGCGGTACAGATGATTATCTTATTGCTGCTGCAGCGTACAAAGCAGCCGGTGCAAGTAAATCAACACCTTGATTTGATGTTTTGGACTATGACCAGGAAGATTATGTGTTCGGTAGTAAAAAAACTGATACCCGTCACTGAAATGCTTACCTTCGTGATATTTATGAAAAATATTCAGATTTATTAAAGCATCTGTTCAATAAGAACTAGTTTTTCACTGTTAAAAAAGCACCGTTATATGGAAAATGAACTGAACCCTGTCTACTTGACATGGTTCAGTTCAAAATGAATTTTACGGTATTTTTATTGTCGCTATATCTTACAATTTCGAATTAATATTCCTTCAAATGGTTTCCTAAAAAATCTACTTCAAACAATGCATATACCTTTCTGCTTCCTATCCACTAACTAAAAATGATTGTCCTTTAGAGCAGAAGACTGAAGTGGATGTATAGTCAATATCTGTATTTTTATCATAACCAACTTTTTCAATTACTTCTTCTGCACACATATAATAATGTCTTTTTTTTAGAAAATTCAATTAACATAGTAAACTCAATGTTTTTTATATTTTTATTAGTGTAGAAAACTATAAATGTAGAAAATTATTGTTTTAATATTATTATGATAACATTGTTTATAATATCTGTATGTAATCTAATCTCATTTTATTGATAGTTGGTGCACATAATAAGAAAGTTGCGACTAAACAGCAAGACGAAATCTGTGAATGAGGGTGAAAATCATACTATTTTAACGATAGCCCGAGGGGTTTTACCAGCGGCTAAAATATTCCGTTACGCTTTGGTATAAAGACACTTCATTGATTGATTCAAGAAATGTTCATTGAATTAACCAATTTACAGTTGCTTCTCCGACTAGAAACAATTCAAATAAACTTTTTAAACATTAATTATTATATATAAGAATAAAATATGACAATAAGAAACCATGATAGTTTTTTCAAATATCCTTCACTACTTTTTAAAGATTAATATCATCATTCGATGTAACAATTATTGTTACATCAAATTGCAAAAAAAATCATCAAATCAATTGCTTGAGTTTTGATATCAAAAGCTATTAACGATTAGAGTTCCATCCCATTCCTAGTTGCAATGTCCTTCATTATATCAAATAGTGTATATTTCTCTAACTCTAACTCCATTTCAAGTTGAACTGAATGCAATGGTTTTCTTAAAGGTTCGTTTTTTCTAAGTCTTCTTGGTCTTCTTATTAAATTCATTTTATCCACCTCAAAATTATTTTTTCAATTTTTTATAAGTTCTCTGTTTAGTTCAAGTCTTGAATTATTATCTTCTGAAAGCATTAGCATTGTCATATTCTCTGTATAAAAAACATTTTTATTATTTACATGTTTCAGTAATAAAGTTTTAATTTTTGTATTTTGAAAAACTGCTATAGAAATCCCAACTATTTTACATTGATGCATTAATGATTTGATATTTGTTATTACTTTTGTAATAACATCTTTACTTATTATTCCTGAGAATACTTGTACAAGTATATTGCTATTCTTGTCAATGTTATTAGCTTTTATAAACTCTTTTAAATTTTCGTAGTCACTATATTTAAAATTATAACTTTTCATAAATCTCTCCAATTATACTTTAAAACTTGAAGCATTCTTCTCTAAAGCTTTTGCCATATTAAGTAACTTTTTAGCTGTAATAGCTATTCCATTAGTTATAGCAGCTTGTTCTTCTGTTGACGCTGTAACTTCTTCTGAAAGTGATGACATTTCCTCTGAATTAGACGCTATACTCTCCACCGTAGATAAAATTTTATCCTTGCCTTTCATAGTTTTTTGAAGTACCTCATTAACTTCATTTATTTTTACTGGAATGTTATTTACCTTATTAATAACCTCCTTGAAAACACTTACTGATTCTTCTATAGTTCCTTTACTTTCCTCTACTTTATTAGCTGCTAAATCAGTAGTTTCTGAAACATCTTTTGTTTCTTTCATAACCTTACTAACTAAACCTGTTATACTTTTAGCAGATGTCAAAACTTCTTCCGCGAGTTTTTTTATTTCTTCAGCTACAACGGAAAAACCTCTTCCTGATTCTCCAGCTCTTGCTGCTTCTATAGATGCATTTAATGCCAAAAGATTTGTTTGTTTAGCTACACTATTTATAACATCTACTATAGAATTAATTTGTGATATAGTTTCATCTAAATTTTCCACTTTATTTCTTACAATATAAAATGATTTTTGCATATCTTCTATAGTGTTTGATAAACTATTAATATTTTCTGCACCTTTAGTTGATTCCTCCTTTATGTCTTCTCCATTTTGAGCTAGTTTAATTAGTTTACTACTTACATTATTTAAGTCTGATGAAAAATTTTCTAAAATTTCAAGTGCATCTGATAAAGCTTCTGTTTGCTTTGCCCCTTGTTCTGATACACTTGTAACAGCTACTGCAATTTCCTCACTGGCTGATGCTACTTCTTCACCACCATTTGAAATATCTTGTGATATATTATTTAAACTTAAAGAAATAGACTTAATTTTCTTTATAAGTTCTCTGATATTTTTTGTAGTTTCACTACTTGTATACGCAAGCCTGCCAATTTCATCCTTTCTTTTAACAACCGTATATTCTGCAGTTAAATCTCCTTTACCTACTTCTCCAAGAGTACGTTCTAAGCTTTCTATCGGCTCACCTATTCTTTTTCCTATTATTATTCCAAGAGCAGTAACTATCATTAAAATAATAATACTAACAATAATAGCTTTAACTATACCACTTCTTATTGCATTCTCCATATTATTCACAGATATACCTACTGAAACGGTCAACACTACCTTTTCTCCTTGTTTTATAGGTACTGTCACATTATATGCACGAGTATCTTTCCACTCTGTCATAAAGGCTTGCGTATTTCCTTTCAAAACCTCATCTAATTCTTTTAACTCTATTTTTTGTCCAATGGAATCCTTTGAAGTCCCTGCTAAAAGCGTTCTATCAGGTGAAAGTACCCCTATATAAAATAAATTTCCATCTGAGTGATCATAAGTATTATCAACTATAGATTGTATTTTACTCATATTATCAGTTCCTGCATTCTCTATACTTATCTTTATAATATTTGCTAGATTACCACCATCATATTTCATTTGATTTTGCAATCCTGCTATCATTTGATAAGTTGAAAAAGTAGTATTAATTATTAAAATAATTGTAGCCATCACTACAAAATTAAAAATAAATTTTTTTCTTATAGATTTGAACATAAATTTCCTCCTTATTTGTTGTTATTTCGTTTTAGTATCTTATTTTCGGATTATACCTCTATTTTATTTCGTCCGTGAACGAAATAGTTCTTTTGAAAAAATTATATTAGAGTATTTTCCTAATATTTTTCAGAGATTTATTAATATTTTTTTCAAAGATTTGCTTTTCATTATTGTCAAAATCATTTAGCATTAAGCCTAAGAATTCAGCCTCTATGCTCAAAAGCTTCCGTACTATATATAGAGCTTCTGATTTTAAACTTACATATACAGTTCTTTTGTCTTCAAGGCAATTGCATTTTTTTATTAAACCTTGGCTTTCATACTTATTTATAATATCAGATAAAGATGATTTAGATATTTTCCATATATTTGATATTTCATTAAAAATCAATGCACTTCCATCTTCAGGAAGTATATAAAACAACGGAATATGATTTTGTAATATTGGTAACCCTTCTTCTTTTATTTTTTTTTCAATAAACTTATTTGAAACAGAGTTAATTTCGTTTATCTTATCTAATATACATCCTTTTTTCATCTATTCACCTCATTCGTTCTGGTACGAATTAATATCAACTCTTATAATTCTTTTTATTATTGCTATAGCTGATCCAAAACTGCTAACTTTCCAAAGAACATAATTTTTATTAATTAATACGCATATCTAGATCATATGGAGTAATTATGCATTTATATACTTTTCAAATCCTTCTGCATATTTTGTAGGTGAACCTTCATTGGAATTTTGTTTTACCACTGGATTACAACTCCTCCATGAGTTAATCCACTTCCATTCCATCAGTAGTAAAATATGATGCTATTAAACTTCCTCTTTTATCAGTTCTTTCAATAAGTGTAGCCACTGCTGCATCGCCAAAAAGTATACATGCATTTCTGTCTGAATAATCTATTACCTTAGAAACGGCCTCTGCTGATATTAATAATACTTAATTACAATGACCAGCTGCGATTAAAGAATCCGCAATACTTAATGCATATACAAATCCTGCACATCCAGAGTTAATATCCATTGTTCCAGCTTGTGCTATATTAAAATGTCCTTGAACTATAGCAGAAACAGTTGGAGTACAATGATCTGGAGTAAAAGTTGTTACAATAATCATAATTCTTTTATTTTTTTCTTTATATATCAAGGGTTACAGCATTTTTTAGAAATAAAAAACAATGACCCCCTTTTTGTGTTATACTTGAATCTCTCACCAAACAAAAATAAACACGAAAGGTTGTCATTGTCTTGGATTCAATTATAACTTATTTATTTTTGTATAATCAATACCTTTTGAAAGTAATTTCTCACTTACTTTTGTTTATTGCTAAACATATTCCTCATAAGCAGTGGGCTTTTGAGGATTAACATAGTCTTGAATATCAAAAGTTTAAGGTAAATAAGCTACATAAAATCTTCAATCCAGAACCTGTTGATTATCGTTATCCAATTCTTCCTTCATCCATGAATTTAGCAAGCTCTTTTGCAAAATATGTTATATATATATCTGAACCAGCACGATAAGCACTCGTTGCCATTTCACAAATAATCTGATTTTCGTCTATGTATCCAAGTTTTGCTCCTGCTTTTACCATGGCATATTCTCCACTTACACTATAAGTTGCAATAGGTACATTTATTTGCTTAGATACTTCACTAACAATATCCAAGTAAGCCAAGGCAGGCTTTACTATAATTATATCTGCACCCTCTTCTACATCTAAAAGTACTTCCTTAATTGCCTCTTTTTTATTATGAAAATCCATTTGATAAGTCTTTCTATCTCCAAATGCCGGACTAGAGTCTGCCGCTTCCCTAAATGGACCATAGAAAGCTGATGCATATTTTACTCCATGAGACATGATTGGTATATCTATAAATCCTTCACTATCTAGTTTTCTACGTATTGCAAGCACACGTCCATCCATCATATCAGATGGTGCCACCATATCTGCACCAGCTTGTGCATGAGAAAGAGCAATTTTAGCCATAAGTTCTATCGTTATGTCGTTATCTACATCATTACCCTTTAATATTCCACAATGTCCATGAGAGGTATATTCACACATGCATACATCAGTAGAATAATACATATCAGGAAATTGTCTCTTTGCTTCACGTAAAGCCTGTTGAATAATTCCATTTTCTGCATATGCTTGACTTCCGCATTCATCTTTTTCATTTGGAAGTCCGAAAAGCATAACATTGGACACACCCACTTTTGCTAAACGTTCCAATTCATATGGAAGCCTATCTACACTATAGCGATACTGCCCTTCCATGGATGGAATTTCCTCTTGAATATTTGTCCCCTCTTTTACGAATATTGGATAAATTAAAGAAGATTTATTCATTCTAGTCTCCCTTATCATTTTTCTTAAAGGTTCGTTTTTTCTAAGTCTTCTTGGTCTTCTTATTAAATTCATTTTATCCACCTCAAAATTATTTTTTCAATTAAATGATAGATCATCTGGATTCCTAATTTTAAATAATTTGAATTATATAATAGGGTCATATAAAGCTCAATGATTCTGCTTGTAATATTGTTTTCAGATGACCTAAGGTCCCCAGCGTAAAAACCTCCACATACGAAATAAAACATAAGATCATCCTTATTCTGAAAATAATAATAGAAAGTCCCTACTGCAATGCCAGCTTTTGCACACACATTCCGTACAGTAACCTTTAACACCTTTTTCCTTTAGAAGTTGAACTGTAGCTTCCAATACCTTTGATTTATTCTATATTCTGTTCAATTTTTGCTTCAGCATTCTTCCTTTAGCCATAGTTCAGCTCCTTTTAGTTTTGAGTAATATAATAAGGTAGTAGTAGTTGAACTATTGACAAAGTGGATTATTAAACTTTTTATTCTAATTTATAAAATTATCTAGATTCATAAAAAGTAACTTGCAATGGATTTCTATCCACTAATCTTGGATAATTATATTTTGGGTATCCAACAATAACTGCACCTGTTATTTTTTTATCTTTAGGAATATTAAATAATTTAAGCATCGGTGAATTATCCTTAAGCGCAATCTTTTCAAATACTCCAGCCCAACATGAACCTAATCCAAGTGTTGGGGCATACAGTTCCATATATGCTAATGAAAAAATAGAATTTTCTCTTCCACGTGGAAAATCTATATCAGCAGTTGCTAGAACAAGCGCAGGTGCCTTTCGCAATATAGCATCAATTCCTTCATTACGATAAGGGTTAATAACGTCCTTATACATCTTACTGAATAATTCATCCTGTTCAAATTCTTCAACAGTAAGTTCAACAGCTTTATCAAGTATAGCCCTATCATCTATGATAGTATAAGATATACCTTGAAGATTATGTCCACTAGGAGCAAAATGTGCAACATTAGCTAAATCCATTAATTTTTCTCTTGAAACAGGAGTTTCTTTATAAGATCGAATTGCACGTCTTGAACGAAGAAAGTTTTCTGCTTCTTCAGGACTTAATTTGGGAAACTTTTTTAAACTTTTTTGATTAACTAATGGTGATTTTACATTATTAATAGCTTCTTTTGGACAAACAGCTACACAATGTCCACAGGCAATACATTTTTCCGAACAAATATCTTCCGGACCATTTTCTCCAATTCTTAATATCTGTCCAGGACATTCATTTGCACAAATTCCACATTTGATACATTTCTCTTGATCTACAGTTATTAAATTCATTTTCTTATTCCTCCTTGTATAATGTGGTTATAACATTCAATAGAAAACTATCTTAACTTCTAGCGAACATTACAACTCAATTTTTTTATATTGTTAACTTCATGTCTAACCCGTTAGGGTGTGTTATTCTTATCCAATTAGTTTTCTATTATTCCTAAATTGGGAACCTAATTAGTAAATATTGTTGTATAATATCTCCTGAATAGAAGATAGATGTTTTCCTCCTGGGAGTGACTCTATCGAGTCATTTATACCCGTGAATTAGCGTATCATTCCATCAGTGAGAGTTCTATGTTTAGCTGGTTAGGTTTCCACCTTAGAATGGAATTACCTGTGTCACAAACAAGGTTATAGAATTACTGATAGAAATGGAATATCTATTCTATCTCAATAGCAAAGGAGATATTTATTATGAGCAAATATTATTTTAGACCAACAGTTGGAATTGATGTATCAGCAGACTTCTCAGTAGTTGCTATGTTAGCACCTACCGGTGATGTTTATAGAAAGCCTTTTAAGATTATGCATAATAGAAATGGTTTTGATTACCTAGTAGATCAAATAAAAAAAGCAGAAGAAGAGTTTGACATGAAAACGGCAATTTTCATGGAATCTACTGGTGTGTATCATCTTACTCTTTTCCACTTTCTTTGTGATAAATTTGAGACATTTATCTTAAATCCACTCATTACTAATTGTAACAAGAATGGTGACATAAGAAAAGTGAAAAATGATAAAAAAGATGCATTAACCATTGCTACAATAGGTAAATTTCAAAACGTTAAGTGTTCTTCTAACTTTGACGTTGAAATTTATACCTTAAAATCACTTTGTAGAGATTACTATAAATTAACTGATAGTAAGTCTCTTTATAAGAAAAAGCTTTCTACTGACTTAAGAGTTATTTTTCCTATTTATAACTCTGTTTTTTCAAACATTACTTGCAAAACATCAATAGCTATTTTAAAAAAATTTTCAAGCCCTGAAGCTATGTTAAATGCCGATAAAGACAAAGTTATTGAACTTATATCTAACAAATCAAGAAAAGGATTAGCTCATAGTGAGAAAATTTATAAAAAACTAATTGATGCTGCTGACGAAGCCCTCTATATAGGAATAAGCTCACCTAGTCTTTTCATAAAGCTTACAAATACAATCACTGTTATTGAAGCTTTTGAAAAGCAAATTGATAGTTTATTAACTGAAATTTATTCATTATTAGAGAGCGATAAAATTCCTACTCAATTTAAGAAAAATATAATGCTGATTTATTCAATACCTGGAGTTGGTAAATTCACTGCTATTACAATTATGAGTGAAATAGGCAATATTAATGGTTTTTTAAAGCCTAAGCATTTAGTCGCATTCTTTGGTATAGATCCTTCGGTAAGCCAATCTGGTAAATTTAATAGCGATAAAAACACTATGTCTAAACGTGGTACCAGAATTGGGCGACGAGCCCTATATGCTGTCGCATTGGCATCAGTAAGAACCAATAGAAACGGCGAACCCCTTAATAAAATTTTGCTTAATTATTATAAAGAAAATCTAAAAGGTAAAAGCAAAAAAGTTGGTTTAGTAGCAATAATGCATAAGCTTATTAACTACATTTTCTCAGTTCTAAAAAACCAAAAAGAATTTGAACTACGTGATCCTAAAATACACGTTAAAATGTATCTTGAAAATCAATCTAAATCAGCAGCCTAGCGGCTTAAAACTAGTGGATTAATTTTCCATCGTTCGTGTTTTACGATGGATTTTTTGTGATGCAATTTTTTGCTCATAAAATTTTTTATAAATTTTTATTGACTATTACTAGCTGGTCTAGTAGTCAATTGTTGTTTTCAGTAGTATAATAAACCCTGTAGTAGCTACAGGGTCAAGCACTTTATCAAAAAATTCTTAACTTATTCTATTGGTATCCATAGTTCAATACATCTATATTATTTATCATCTTCATGTACTCGTGCTAATAGGTTTCCTATAATATCATCTACAATTTTATAACCATTGTCTTCTATATATTTTATAGCACCATCTAAAATCTTTAATGATAAGCTTCCTCTATCTCCAACACATACTATTGTATAAATACATTTTTGTTCTTTTTTATAAATCACACTTTGATTAATTGGTAATTCCAATGCATCTGCATATTCTTTCTCTATACCTAAAAACCAATTATCCCTGTTAATTTCATCTCTAAAATTAATATCTTGTTTTGAAATATTTTGTACAACATCAATAAAGGGAAAATATTTTATCCATGCTTTAAAAAGTCCATCGTTATCATATATCCTTCCATATTCACTATCTTCTCTAGCGTTCATTAATAAATATAATGATTCAGGTCTATTTTTTATTGTATTTTGATTTAGCTTTTTTTTAATATTAACTAATGTGTCTTGATATTTTTGATTCTTTTTATGTAATAGTGTATAGTACTTTATTTTAGTTGCACTGATGCTCCCACTACCCCTATATCTCAATATTCACTCTGTAAGCAAAAAGGCATCTGTCATAATTTATTTTATTATTATTTAAAAACCTTACACCCAAATCCACTTTTAAAATCATAACATTTATTACAAGATATACACTTTGATTTTCTTCTGTTACCTGCTTCCCAAATACTTGGCAATTCAGGTTCGCAAATAAGAGGACGACATAAGCTTACTGCTTCTATTTTCCCTTTATTTAACCATTCTTCAATCATATCTGGCGTGCGGTACCATCCGACACTTATTACGGATGCATTCACTTTCTCTGCAACCTGCATTGCATTTTGAGCAAACACACCTTCTTTATCAGAACTTGACATTTTCCTTGTGGCAGCGCTTTCAGGAGAAATGCCTATGCCACCGCTTATTTCAATTCCATTTATACCCAACTTGTCTAGCTCACAACATACCCATAAACATTCTTCAAGACTAAGTCCTCCGCTTACATAATCCTCTCCATTAATTTTAACCCAGATAGGGTAGTCATTACCAACCTTTTCTCTAATGGCAGCATATACTTCAAATACAATTTTCGCACGATTAGAAATATCTCCTCCGTATTCATCATTTCGTTTATTAAAAAACGGGCTAAGAAACTGACTGAGCAAATAACCGTGTGCACCATGTATCTGAACGCCGTCAGCACCTGCTTCTTTGCACCTCTCAGCAGCTAGGGCAAAACTATGAATAACACTTTGTATTTCTTCTTTAGTCATGCTTTTGGCTGATTTATCTTCAGAAAGTACAAAATCAGATGGAGCAAGCGGTTTGTTTCCATTATCGGGATTTGCTTTTGCACCACAATGTGCTAGCTGTACAATAATTTTACAATTATGGGTGTGAACTTTATTAACTATCTTACTTAATCCAGAAACAAAATCATCATCGTACGCCTTTACCATATGTGGAAAAACCCGTGAGTTTTCATCAACCCCCACCATGCCGGTAATTGCTGCGCCTGCGCCTCCTGCCGCAACCTTTTCGTAGATAGAAATTAACTTCTCAGTAATGTGCCCATCTTGCTCAGCAGATCCCTCCTGTGTTGCACTACGAATTATACGATTTTTTAAGGTTATTGCTCCCACATTCGCTTTCTCAAAAATTGTTTTCATTATAAAATCCTCCTCATTATTTTGTAACTTTTTTAGTTACAACTATATTAAAAAAAATTGCAAACCAATATTAACTCTGTGAGTAAAAGGCATCTATCATAATTTATTTTATTATTATTTAAAAACCTTACACCCAAATCCACTTCCTAAATCATAACATTTATTACACGATATACATTTTGATTTTCTTCTGTTATCTGCTTCCCAAATACTTGGCAATTCAGGTTCGCAAATAAGAGGACGGCATAAGCTTATTGCTTCTATTTTCCCTTTATTTAACCATTCTTCGATCATATCTGGCGTACGGTGACATCCGACACTTACTACGGATGCATTCACTTTCTCTGCAATCTGCATTGCATTTTGAGCAAACACACCTTCTTTGTCAGAACTTGACATTTTCCTTGAGTAACCAGGAATGTCTATACCACCTCCTAATTCAATTCCATTTATGCCTAACTTATCTAGCTCACAACATACCCATAAACATTCTTCAAGACTAAATCCTCCGTTTACATAATCCTCTCCATTAATTTTAATCCAGATAGGATAATCCTCTCCAACCTTTTCTCTAATGGCAGCATATACTTCAAATACGATTTTCGCACGATTAGAAATATCTCCTCCATATTCATCATTTCGTTTATTAAAAAACGGGCTAAGAAACTGGCTGAGCAATTTACCGTGTGAACTTTGTATCTGAACGCCGTCAGCACCTGCTTCTTTGCACCTCTCAGCAGCTAGAGCAAAACTATGAATAACACTTTGTATTTCTTCTTTAGTCATACTTTTGGCTGATTTATCTTCAGAAAGCATAAAATCAGATGGAGCAAACGGTTTGTTTCCATTATCGGGATTTGCTTCTACACCAAAATGCCCTATCTGTACAATAATCTTGCAATCATGGGCGTGAGCTTTATTAACTATCTTACTTAATCCAGGAACAAAATCATCATCGTACGTCTTTACAATATTAGGAAATAGCCTTGAGTTTTCATCAACCCCAAACAAGCTAGTAATTGCTGCGCCTACACCTCCTGCCGCAAGCTTTTCGTAGATAGAAATTAACTTCTCTGTAATGTGCCCATCTTGATCAGCAGCTCCCTCCACTGTTGCACTACGAATTATACGGTTTTTTAAAGTTATTGCTCCCACATTCGCTTTTTCAAAAATTGTTTTCATTATAAAATCCTCCTTGTTGTTCTGTACCTATTTTAATTACAACTATATTTTAAAAATTGTGTAACCACTTAGGTTACAAAAATTTTTATACTTTTACAAATATTTTTTTATTTTCTCCACTACATCAAAAAGAGTATATTCCTTTAGTGTATCTTCTAAGCTTTTTTGTGCAGCTATTATTGGTTTCAACAGTGCTGCATGTAATGGCCTGCCACGCTTTCATTAGCCCTTATCTGTTGTTCATAAACTTATAGCCTTATTTTAGTTAAGAATGCATCTCTTTTTCCCAACCGTAAAGCATTTATTGCAACTTGCACATCTTGCTTTTTCCTGACCATTTTTTAGTCTGGTAATCAAATCAGGTTCGCTTATAAGTGGTCTGCTCATAGAGATCATATCGGCACCAGCTTCCAACACTGCCTCCATATCCTCGAAATTTCGTATACCGCCAACTACTATTACAGGGATGTCTGTATTCCCTTTGATATTCATTGCGCTTTCAACAAAATAATTGTGATCCGAGTATTTCATATGTACGAAATTAGACCCGCTAAATTCAACAGCTTCGACACCCAATCTCTTAAACTCAGGTATCATTTTCTTCAAGTCACTCGTATATTGTTCATTTTCTTCAGCAGCATTTGAATTCACCTTGACAAAAACCGGATAATCAGCTCCACATTTGTTTTTGATCCCTTGGATTATCTTTTTGACAATTAAAAATCTGCCTTCATAGGTTTCACCATATTTATCGTTTCTCTTGTTAAATGATGGTGTTAAAAACTCACATAGAAGGTAGTCGTGAGCACAATGAATTTCAACACCATCCATACCTGATAATTTTGCACGATAAGCAGCATCTATGAAATCCTCAATCACAGACTCAATTTCATTCACGCTCATCTCTCGGGCTTGTTTACCTTCCTCAAGTCCAATAATTGATGGTCCAACTTTATTATCATCCGGATAGGCTTGGGAGCCTGCATGATTGAGTTCAGCAATCACTTTAGTACCATATGGTCGAACTCTTGAAATGATTTTACTTGCTCGTTCGATTTGATAATCTTCAGCAAGTTCATTAGAACCGGGTCCTGCAATCCCTTTTTGAGATACAAAAAATTGTCCCGCGATGATTAGTCCAATATCATTACTCGCCAGTTCTTCAAACATATCCAGTTCTTCATCGCTAATCGTACCATCAAGGTTCCCTAAATGGCTATGTGTCGCTGATCTTACAATTCTGTTTTTAATCGTTAGATTTTTAAATTTCATTTCCTCAAATGCTTTCATTTTTCTTCCTCCATTTTTTATGAATTATCAATAAGTTTGATTTTTTTACATCATAGCTTTCTTGTTAATGAATTATTAATCACCCTCAGCCAAATTATTCATAACGCACCAAGTACTGTATATGTCAGGTATAGATTATTTCTATCAGCAATAAAATATGATAATAAGAAACCATGATAGTCTTTTCAAATATCCTTCACTACTTTTTAAAGATTAATATCATCATTCGTTGTAATTATTATTGTTACATCGAATTGCAAAAAAAATTATCAAATCAATTGCTTGAGTTTTGGTATCAAAAGCTATTAATGATTAGAGTTCCATCCCATTCCTAGTTGCAATGTCCTTCATTATATCAAATAGTGTATATTTCTCTAACTCTAACTCCATTTCAAGTTGAGCTGAATGCAATGGGGCGGTCAACGCAAGATTAATGACTGAACCAATTTTGCATTTCGGATTAACCTTATGATGCAGATCAAAAATACTCGATGCTTCATCAGATTGTACAGCATCAAATATTGCTCTTAATGATATGTCTTCCGGTGATTTCAGCAACTCAACACCACCTACACCCGCACGGACGTTTATCAATCCTGCTGTTTTAAGCAGAGCATTTATTCTTCTAATTACAACAGGATTCGTGTTAACGCTTAATGCAATTGCTGCAGAAGTAGGCTTTTCATTATATAATAGTGGCGCTAATCCAACAGTTGCCAAAATATGTATTGCAACTGGAAATTTTGTATTTATTCTCATTTTGCCCTCCTCTTAATTACATTTGTAACAATTGTAACTTTATCAAGTATCATACGCATATTCTTAAAGACTAATATTCGGATTGCTTAATTTTGTGACTTCAATCCATTTTTATAAATAGCAATTGTAATCATTTTTGTTACACCAATAAGCAAAAAAAATTTACTTTCCACACTACTTATAGATCGACAATTAACACTAATTAGCCATTACGATTTATGTTTCAAATCCGCTACTTCTCCTGCCTATTAGCAGCTAATGTAGGGTTCCTAAATTCACAAGGAACATTGGTCTGACATAAGGAGCATCCGGCTGCTATTTCAGGGTTTCCCCCATAGGAAGCAGATAATTTTTTCATCTCTTCGCCATAAGCAAAATTCCAGCATTTCATCTTATCATGTCCTTCTTTGGATAATGCCCCTACAGGGCACCTTTTTATGCAGGCTCCGCAAGTACCATTACTATAAAATAGACAGTTCGCATTATGATGTCTATCAGATCTGCTATCTGGTGCAAGTTTTAATTCGGTAACAACGGAAGTCAGCCGAACTGCAATCCCTTTTTCTGAAATGAAACCTTCATTTAGGCTAAATGTTCCTAAGCCAGAAGCATAAGCCACATGACGTTCCGACCAATTTGAACCTGAAGGTTTAATTACGTGCCATTCTGCTGAACTCGGGGCTACTGTTCTATATCCCTGGTTATTTAAATACGTTTCTATGTGTTTTGATAAACTATTAAAAAATGGATAGAGGAAAGAATTAAATAAAGCAAATTCCTTTGAAGGCTCCTTGCTTTGAGACCGGTTAGATATTCTAATTTTTTCATTGATTGGCAAGACAATACTAATGACGCTTCCGCCAGAAAAAGTGTCTTTTCCAAAAGTTAATTCAAATGCTTCCTTGGGAGTAAGGTGTTCAGGATAAATAATTTCTTTATACTCTGCAAATAGCGGATCAGCAGCGGAAACGAATTTTATGATCGGTTCATCATAATAACGATCATTAGTTAAAGTAGACCAGTTTTCCTTGCTTTCTAAAACATACTTGACAATCTCATTCCTAATTATTTCTTTCATAAATTATCACTCCAATTTTAATAATATTGCATATAAGTATATGGTGTATATACACTGAATTGCTTTGACAGAAACTGTATGAGTTTAGCTTGAGCTTCTTCGCCGAGGTAGTCCTTTATCGATGCTTGAGAATGGTAGTTTTTCCCAATACTATTAGTGTTATCTTCCGGACCATTTTCCCCAATTCTTAATATCTATCCAGGACATTCATTTGTACAAATTCCACAATTGATACATTTCTCTTAATCTACAGTTATTAAATTCATTTTCTTATTCCTCCTAGTAGTCAATTGTTGTTTTCAATAGTATAATAAACCCTGTAGTAGCTACAGAGTCAAGCACTTTATCAAATAAATTCTTAAGTTATTCTATTGGTATCCATAGTTCAATATATCTATAGTATTTACCATCTTCATGTACTCGTGCTAATAGGTTTCCTATACTATCATCTACAATTTTATAACCATTGTCTTCTATATATTTTATAGCACCATCTAAAATCTTTAATGATAAGCTTCCTCTATCTCCAACACATACTATTGTATAAATACATTTTTGTTCTTTTTTATAAATCACACTTTGATTAATTGGTAATTCCAATGCATCTGCATATTCTTTCTCTATACTCAAAAACCAATTATCCCTGTTAATTTCATCTCTAAAATTAATATCTTGTTTTGAAATATTTTGTACAACATCAATAAAGGGAAAATATTTTATCCATGCTTTAAAAAGTCCATCGTTATCATATATCCTTCCATATTCACTATCTTCTCTAGCATTCATTAATAAATATAATGATTCAGGTATATTTTTTATTGTATTTTGATTTAGCTTTTTTTTAATATTAACTAATGTGTCTTGATATTTTTGATTCTTTTTATGTAACAGTGTATAGTACTTTATTTTATTTTCTATTTCATGCTGTACATTTGTAATTTTGTTACAAAAATATTCTAATGATTCATGATGTATAATATTAGTTATTTCTTCTATTGAAAGGCTGTAACTTCTAAATTTTTTACACTCTAATAAATAGTAGATATCCCAAGTCTCATATTCACGGTAATTGCTATCCTTTGCTCTTTTAGGTGAAATTATATTTTTTGATTCATAATATCGTATTGTTTCAACAGGGATATCCAATAATTTAGACACTTCTCCAATTTTATAACTCATCCTTTTTCCTCCTAAATATTTTTTTCTTAAGAGTATTCCTATATAGCTTTTAATATCTTATTATACTATAATTTTTCAAATTGTCATTTATTGAATCTCGAATCCTATATTGTATAATAATTTTTATTTCTAAATATAAAAAAGGTTGCTTTATTCATTTAAAAAAGCGTAAATATTTTCATAACGGGTTTACTTTAGAGGTGCAAAACTAAAATTTACAGTCATTTATACAACGATTTTTGCAATAAAAAACCTATGCTTTAACGATTGTTTTAGCATAGGTTTTTACATTTATTTAGTTATTGTTGAACAAGATAAGAAGATTGTGCACTAAATTATTTTCTTCATCTCCAACTGCAAGTAAGCAATCACCTTCAATATTATTTGTGATATATTTATTGATTTCATCTTCTGAAAGATTTTCTCCCTCAATTAATAATTGCGTATCATATTTAAATTCAACCATAATCATTCTTCTTTTCGAATTGCTGTTTTTCTGTATATTATATAAATTATATTACTTCGCCTTTAATTACAATTTCGAACTAATGCCCCTTCAAATGATTTTCTAAAAAATCTAAAATCTATTTCAAGCAGTGCATATAACTTTCTGCTTCTTCTCCACTAACTAAAAATGATTGTCCTTTTGAGCAGAAGATTGAAGTTGATGTATAATCAATATCTGCATTTTTATCATAACCAATTTTTTCAATTACTTCTTCTGTATTATGACACATATCATAGCCATCAAAAATAAAATTAATCTTTCCTTTGCCCTTGGTAAAGGCTGTAAATTCTATGATATAATTCATAAAAGTAGCTACTGGACCTCTGCCCTTTATAACGGTTTTATCCATAAATGCTTCAGGAGCTTCAAAAGATCCTTTTAACTTTTGTATATCAGATAAAATCCTGCCCATGTAATCTATATGCGCTTCTATTTTAAATTTGTAGTAAGGCTCTAATAATATATTTTCTGCATTTTCTAGTCCCTGCCTTAAAGCTCTAAAAGTTGCTTCTCTGAAATCTCCTCCACTGGTATGTTTATTATGTGCTCTTCCTGTTAGTAATGTAATCTTTAAATCCGTTAATGGAGAACCTGTTAATATCCCATGATGCTCCTTTTCATAAATATGTGTCCCAACTAAATTCTGGTTTCCAACAGTTAAATCATCCGTATGACATTCGCTATTAAATATAATTCCGCTATTTCTTTCTCCAGGTTCTATTCTAAGATGCACCTCTGCATAATGTCCTAGTGGTTCAAAATGCCCGCACCCCTTTACTTTTTTTAGAATAGTTTCTTTATAAAGAATTTCTGGTGGTCCAAATTCTACGTTTAAGTTAAACCTTTCTTTAACCAATTCCTTTAAAACTTCTAACTGAATTGTTCCCATAATATGAACTTGTATTTCCTGAAGTCTTTCATCCCAAATTACATTTAAAGCTGGATCTTCTTCCTCTAAAATCTTAAAGAAACCTAAAACTTCTTTTACATTCAAAGTTTTATCAAATATAACCTTTGCTTTTAATGTTGGAACTACTTCATAATTAACTTTTTCCTTTAATGATCCCAATCCACACCCTGCAGGTGCGCTGCTCATACCTGTTACTGCAAAAACATCTCCTGCACAAACTGTATCTAAGGTTTTAAATTTTGTTCCATTATAAAGTCTTATTTGACTAACTTTTTCACAGCCATTACTTTTGTCTGATTCCACTAATATTTCTTCTCTAACCTTTAAAGTACCACTTAGTGCTTTTATATAAGTCAGCCTAGTTCTATCTTCATCATAGCGTATTTTATATACTAATCCGCTGAAATCTCCCTCACTGCAGTACTGAGTAAAGGTCAATATATCTAATATTTCTAGGAAATTTTCTATACCAGTATCCTGAAGAGCCGAACCACTTAAGCAGGGAAATACCTTGTTTCCCTTAATCATTTTCTTCATAGCTTCCAGCCATAATTCTTTTTCATAACCTTCTTCTAAATACTTTTCAAAAAGCATATCATCACGTTCTGCAATAAATTCTATAACTTCCTCAGATATTTCTCCACTTTTAAAACCTTCCTCAATAAAACAAACATCTTTGGTGAAGTTTAATTTAATTTCTTCAACTGCATTCTGTACATTTGCTCCAACTCTATCTACTTTATTTATAAAGAAAAATGTGGGAATGTTATGTTTTCTAAGCAGCTGCCATACTGTTTCTGTCTGACCTTGAATCCCTTCAACCCCACTTATTATAACAACAGCATAATCCATTATCTGAATTGATCTTTCCATTTCTGATGAGAAATCTACATGCCCTGGAGTATCTATTAAATAATAAGTTGAATTATTATAGTTAAAAATGGCCTGATCTGAAAATACTGTAATTCCTCTTTCCTTTTCTATATTATGACTGTCTAAAAAGGAATTTTTGTGATCAACTCTACCTCTATTTCTAATACTCTTTGTATGATATAATATCTGCTCAGCAAAAGTAGTCTTTCCTGCATCTACATGTGCGAGTATTCCAATTGTCTTATTCATCTTCAATACCTCTGATTCATATAAACTATAGATGTTAAATAGTTTAATTATTTAGCACCTATAGTTTATTATATTATTAAAATATATTCAATTATTTTTAGACCAGCTATTCATTGAATAATAAACAATCAGTTTTTTAATTCATAATAGTCTCCTTATTTGCTTTAATATATGCTGTTTTATTTGCATATTTTTGTATAATTCGTGTTATTTTTTACTTTGTCAATGGCTGTACGTAGCTCATATACTTATGATATTTTGCCATATTCTAATTTTATGATCCTATCACAGTATTTTGTAATGTCAAGATTATGAGTAACCATTATAATAGTTTTTCCATCTTTATTTAGTTTTTTAAGTAATTCTAATATCTGTTCAGAAGTATCTTTGTCCAAGGCTCCAGTAGTTTCATCTGCTAGTATTATATCAGGATTATTAATAATAGCTCTAGCTATAGCAACTCTTTGACATTGTCCACCTGATAACTCTTTTGGAGTTTTGTTGATTTTACCACTTAAACCAAGCTTTTCTAAAATATTTTTAATTTTACCTTTTTTATCTTTTATCTTAATATCTGAATAATTTAGAGGTATTTCTATATTTTCATAAACTGTATACTCTTTTATTAATGCAAAGTTTTGAACTATAAATCCAAAAGATTTGTTTCTCATTTTAGCTAATTCGTATTTATTGAATTTTGTTATACTTTCACCATTTATCAAATACTCTCCAGTAGATGGAAAGTCTAAACTTCCTAATATATTTAATAACGTTGCTTTTCCAGAACCAGAAGGACCAATAATAGCTATAAATTCACCTTTTTTTATTTCTAAATAATTTTTAGCACAAAATAATTCTTTTTGATTTTCAGTCATATCATAATCTGTTTCTCTAAATGGTTTTAAATCGCCTTTGAATTTTTCTATATATAACCTAAGATTACTAATTTCACAAAAGTTATATTGAGATGATGATTCTAAAAAGCCAAAACATTTCCTCAAATCTTCAATTGAGGTATTATGTAGAAACTTCTGTGGAGAACTTACTAATTCTAATTTATAAACTTTATATGATCCAAACATTTTTTTAAATTGATTATAATCCTTAGATACTTTATTTGTAAGATCTAAATTTTGATATATACACATAAATGCAAATACCAACTGTATAATAATTAATAATGTAAAAATTAAATTTCTACAAATTCCTTTATATGCATATTTAAGTTTCATATTTAGTTTCCTTTCAATATATTACTAGGTGTAATTCTATTTACTTTAATCATTGAAATTGTTATAAAAAATAAAGATATGATAACTTGAAACAATATAACAATTCCTATATTTTTAAAAGTAACTAAAAAATCCTAAAATTTGAAAATAGATTAATATTTTTTGAATTCCAATAGCTATTAATATAGAAATTAAAAAAATGATTACATATCTTTGTAAAATATCTAATAATAAATCTCTATCAGTAGCTCCAAGTAATTTTTTTATACCAATTTCTAATCGTATGTTATCTAACCAAAAGTATATAGATCTAACTAGAGAAAAAAATACGCAACCAATTATTAATAAGTAATTATATATTAGAAAATTAGTGTTTTTTAAAGCAGATTCTAATGGATTGAATTGACCTTCCTTATATTTGAGGAGAATACGAACAGATTTATATTCTTCATTTATATTACACAACATATGAAGAAAGACTGGGAAGAAGATTTCTCCCCGTTGATTAATGTCGAAAAAAAGTATAGTAGATGAAATTTACACAGGAAGGTGAAAAGCACGATGACAATGGCAGAAGTAGCAAAACAATATAGTTTAACTGCTGATACTTTGCTCTCTGCTGGTATCTCAGTTGAAATGATTATTGAATACGTCAAGCTGTTTCATCATGATGCAGAGACTATCTCTGAGTGCAGTAAGCTTCTTCTTGAGCTGAGAGAACAGTTTATATCACGTATCTGTAAATTTGAAATTTAAATGCTCTTAAATAATATAATTTTACAGATTTAAATTAACCCATGTGAAGAAAAAACAGAACCCCTAAATGAGGGATTTACTCTTGGGTGTGGCACCAAACATTCGTTTATATTCTCTATTAAATTGAGACAAGCTTTCATATCCTACTTCATAAGCAGCCGCTTTGGCCGTTATCTCATGGTAAAGTAATAGTTCTCTTGCTTTATGAAGTTTCACTTTTTTTATATATTGTATAGGAGGTAATCCCATGATTTCTTTGAAGGTACCATGGAAACTGGATACGCTCATATTGGCCAGCTTTGCAAGAGTATTTACATCATACTTTTCTTGATAATTTTCATATATATTTTCGACCATTTGAGAAATTTTATAAAGGATATCATTACGATATGAAATAAAATTTAAAGCATAACCATGTGGACTCTTTAATACAAAATATAAAATTTCCTTTATATATAGTGGCGCTAACACTTTGCTGTCCTGTTCATCTTTAACACAATGAATAAGCCTACTTAATGAATCAATTAATTGAGCATTTAAGGCTTCTGTATAAATGCCAGGTTTACTTTCATTTTGATACTGAAAAGAAATGTCAGAGTCAAAAAGGAGCTCATTAATTATTTTTTGATTTGCGTCAATCCTGAGTCCAAGTATTGGCTTATCATTTGTCGCAAAAACTCTGCATTCAAGAGGGGTTGGTAACGATAAAATCAGATAATTATTATGATCATAAGTTAATATTGAGTCTTCAAGATTAATCTCCTTTTTACCTTGCAAAATAAAAACTATCCCTTTTTCATAACATATCTTCATTTTCTCTTGTGACTGGACAAGTTTAAAGATATCTACACCTTCTACAATATTTTTTATAGTACCTTCATAAGGTATTAATGTGTCAATTAGTTTGCATATCCTTTCTAATTCCATAACTTATCTCCTTTTCATTATAGGAGTATTGTATAATAAAAATAATAAAATAACAACTTAAAACATCATTTTTTTGCAGGAATAGGCAATCATTAAATAGGATTATGCATTGAAGCAATTTTATATTCTTATTATAATGATATTAACAATTTGTTAACTGAAAGGAGCTTATAAAAATGAGTAATTACATTTCTAATTTAAGTGAAAAAGTTGAAAGAAAGCATGTAAGCTATAAAAATCGATATGGCCTAAAAATCGCAGGTGATTTGTATACTGCAAAAGATATTGATTTGTCTAAGAAGCATCCTACATTAATTGTTGGTGCACCATATGGTGGAGTAAAAGAACAAGGTCCTTGTATTTATGCCAACGAATTAGCTGAGCGAGGATTTGTTGTTTTAACATTTGATCAATCATTTATGGGTGATTCAGAAGGTGAACCAAGACATGTTTCATCGCCAGACATCTTTACAGAAAACTTCAGTGCAGGAGTAGACTATTTAGGACTTCAAAACTTTGTTGATAGAGAAAAAATAGGTGTTATCGGTATTTGTGGTTCTGGTGGTTTTTCTTTATCTGCTACTCAAATGGATACAAGAATTAAAGCAGTTGCAACTGCTTCTATGTATGATATGACTGTTGCTGGACGTAGTGCAATGGACAAAGAGATGATTCAAAGAGCAAAAGAAAAATTATCAAAACAAAGATGGATTGATGCTGAAAATGATTTTCCAGAGCTTCTTCCTGTCTTTCCAGAGCAGCCAATTGATGAAGTGCCTGCAGAATTAGGTGAGCCAGCAGCAGAATGGTTTAGATTCTATGCTCTTAAGAGAGGTCATCATCCAGGTGCTAGAGGCGCATTTACTTCTACAAGCGATTTAGCATTTTTAAACTATAGATTATTAGACTACATTAATGAAATCTCTCCTAGACCTATTTTATTTATCGTTGGAGATAGAGCACATTCTAAATTCTTTAGTGAAAATGCTTATGCTGCAGCCAGCGAACCAAAAGAACTCCATGTAGTTGAAGACGCTGAGCACATTGATTTGTATGATAGAGTCGATAAAATCCCATTTGATAAATTGGAGACTTTCTTTAAATCAAATTTAAAATAAGCACTTTATTCTTCTGGAGGCAAGAATAAAGGCTGAAGTATTTCCTGTCGATTGCCAAAAAGCATTTGACATGGGCGCAAGATTTGTAACTGAGACTATTTAATAAAGAAGCATCAATAGAAGGTTTTCTATAACTTGCTATTACTATAAAAAACGAAAAACTGAAGAAAATGCACAGAGCATTTAATCCTTCAGTTTTTTATTGCCAAAGAGTAAAAAGATTGTAGAGCAATCTAACTTAAAAAGTTATTTTGCCACGCAGCTGCCAAAAGTTGAAACATAAATTTAAAAATTCATGTTTCATCCTCTTTCTACATATTATATTTGCCGCACAAGCTATTACATGGTACAATCATAGCAAACTTGAGAGTGTACTCTCAGCAAAGTGGTTTTTTTAAAATTTTAATTTTATAGGAGGAGTAAAAAGTGTATTATACCGTTAGTGAAATATCCAAAAAAATTAATATGTCTCCGCATACCCTGCGTTTTTATAGTAAGAAAGGTTTACTGCCATTTGTTGAACGTAGTCAAAGTGGAATTCGTATGTTTAAAGATGATGATTTTGAATCGCTTTCTATGATTGAATATTTAAAGAAATCAGGAATGTCACTTAAAGAAATACGGGAGTTTATGGACTGGTGTATGCAGGGAGATGAAACAATTGACCAGAGACTCAACATGTTTAGAGAACAGCAGAAAATGGTTACAAAACACATTTCAGAATTACAAGAAACTCTTGATTTGATCAAATATAAATGCTGGTACTATGAAACAGCACAAGCTGCTGGGACATGTGCTGTGCACGATTCCTTAAAGCCAGAAGATATTCCCGAAGACATTCGAGATTTAAAGGAAAAGGTAGAAAAAATGTATTGTAACATATAAATTAAAGCTTAATTGTTATTAATTTTGTATTACGACTACCATAGCCTATGCCTAACATCAAGTTAATAAGTACATGATCTATTTTGTAAAATGAAAAAGTAACTTCGTGTTTGCAATAGTAAATTCATCTTGCGAGAAGTTAGTCTTGCGCAGAGAGTCCGGTTGCCTATTTCTGATGCCTAAATATGTTAATAATGATAAAATAACCACATTAACAGAGTATTTAACTAATTTATTTCTGAATCCAAACTTATGTAAACACAAACAGCCCAAAGACATTGATATTCATTACCTTTGAGCTATTTTCATATTTAACTTGTAGGATTATATATTCTAGCACCACTGGTACTATGAAACTGCGCAAGCTGCTGGTACATGTGTTATTCTCCATTCCTTAAAACCAGAAGATAAGTTTTTCTATATACTTAATCTAATTGATATTTTTGATAGAAGTATTGTTGGCTATCATATGGGAGTTACACTGTGAAGCTAAGGATGCAGCATCACTATTAAGGAAGTGTTTATTGAAAAGAAATCTATTTATGAAAGGAACTAAAAAACCTGTAATAAGAACAGATAATGGTACACAATTTGTAAGTTATAAGTTTAACGAATGCTGTGAAGAAATTGAAGTAGAACATGAGAGAATCCCTGTGAAAACACCAAATAAATTTTATAACCTTCATTTTGGAGAGAACCAAACAAATATTCAAATAAGGGTTTAAATCTAAGAAATTTAAAGAATTTATTAGGTTTTGTCCAAAACGAAGGGGTTAACCCGATTTGTTTTTAATTCTTGTCCTTCTCTACAACAAAATGAACCTGATTAGGCAATTGTTCTACAAGATATAAATCTTTTTGATCAACGTGACCAATAATCATCATATCTTTATAAGATGACGAACTTTCTTCGCCATCAAATAAAACTGAAAACCAGCCACCAGCTAAACCAATATCGCCGTTTTTCCATCCGTCTTGAGTTTCTTTAGGATCATACTTTCCACTAGTAGCAGTACAACAATAATCTACTTCTGATCGAAATCCATCAACATGAAATGGCAATCTTGTCAGAAAATCTTTTGCAGCTACTGTATCATTTAATGTTGCAGGAATAATGGTATCACCTGCTGTAATTGTAATTTTTGTTGCCATGATAATCACCTCATTCTAACTATTTAAGCATTTTGCCAAATTCTTCTATTTCATTTAACTGCCTACTTGAAACGCCGCCTTGTACAGTATAGACTCCCATATCTTTCAACCTCAGGTATTGCAAAAAGTCATGATTATAGGAGAACATAGCACCATCATACATATTTGAAGCTCCGGAGCTTAAGAACATGGCAATCTTTTTCAATTTGTCAGGACCAATTGGGTATGCTGCTGAATAAAAGCGATCTATTACACACTTCAATTGCCCGGAAATTCCGTGATAATATATTGGTGATGCGAGTACAAGCATATCCGCATCTTTAAGAAGTTCGTATACTTTCTGCATATCATCTTTTTGTACACATTCGCCATGTCCTTTTGTATGACAATATTCACAGGCAAGACATCCTTTTATATTCTTTTTACAAACGTCAACAACCTCCACCTGATGATCAGCCTCTTCCGCACCTCGTCGGAATGCCTCTATCATCTGTTCTGTATTTCCATTTGGTCGTGGGCTGCCATTTAATACTAGTATTTGCATAATTTATTCCTCCTTTTTACTTTCTTAAAACTTTATCAAAGAAATCTACAAGCCTATGGAATGGAATCTTGTCCATCTGATCATACAGATCGCAGTGTGTTGCTCCTGGAACAACAATCAATTCTTTCGGCTCATTTGCTTCCTTATATTCATCCAGAAATGCATAAAATGCATCTTTGGGCATAACCATTGTTTCTGCGGCCACATCTGTAAGCTCTTTAACAAGTTTCTCTTTTTCTGCTTGACTCACGCTTCATGTTTATACTTTAATAACTGGCACTTTTACATCCTAATACTGATATCTAAGATAATGGTTTTATTATTCGATTAGAACCCTTCTGTGAAACCAACTTTGAAATATAATGGCCGACACATACAAATAACCCCATTATTGCCAACTGGTCAAGAAAAAACAAACTTAAAGATTCATCAAAATCAAAGAACACAAATTGATTTTTAAGCAGCATATAAGAGCCGTTCTTCCTCTGCAAGAAAGCATATATTCCATATAGAGCAATTAAAACAGCTATTATACGCTGAATACTTGTACGCAAGCGGGAATCCACCCTTATACCAGTAATCTTTTTTGCAATCCCCATTAACATGCCCCAATGAAGCCCCAAATGTACTGACATCAGAGCAAATCCCCAATAGGCAGCAAGCAAATGAATTGTTCTTGCAAAAGATATGCCATCACTTATATGAAGGAACAGGAACACATGACGTGATATCATAATTCCACTGACCATAAGGCAGATCATAATTACAAAAATTAGAATATTGATAACCGTTCCCATGATTCGAATGCCAGAATACCGCCCTTTCAAAAGATTTTGATGCCATCTGTAATTCAAAATATGGTGGATAATGAATAAGATAAACATAGAAATTCCCACCAACTCATGGGCTGCTTCACCAACCAGTGAATATGCCATGAGTACAGGCAGCATAACGGTCATTAATAAATCTACAATAATTTGAAATGTTTTCTTTGATGTCATTTCATCTGCTCCTTTTAACTTTTAAAAATGAATCAATTCATTATTTAATAAATCCTAATTTAGACAGCCTATTCTTTACATCGTTCGACGTGTTATCAGAAAGTTTTTCACTTATTGCAAGGCCTTCTAAAATTGTGGCCTTCGGTTCCATCTTACCAATAGTCTTAACGCTGTTTGAAAAGCCGCTGCCACCACTGGTGCAAAATGGCACAATGGTTTTCCCAGATAAATCATATTCATCAAGGAAACTGTAAACAGCCATAGGCATATCGTACCACCAATTAGGATAGACAAGGAACACCACATCATAGGAATTCATATTCTCCACATGTTTTGCTAACTTTGGTCTAGCATTGTTATTATGTTCATCTTTCCCCTGCTTAACAGTGGCATTATAATCTGCAGGTAACTTATCTGCTGTCTGAATAAAGAACAAATTACTACCTGTCACATCCTTCTGGATCATTTTTGCAACAATCTCTGTATTACCCTGAACACCATCCTTTGTAGCATTCAGACTAGCAGAAGAAACTACATCCACGTTATTAGGAAAATTAGTATTTCCAACACGAGAAAAATACACAACCAGAACTTTGTGTGAACCTGCTGAAATTTTAGCTGAACTATTAGATGTCTGAGCTGCACCAGAAGATGTATTTGTTTCAATGTTTTTTCTGCTACTGCAAGCAGTAAGAGAAAGTATCACAAGTAAAAGCAGTAAGATAATTCGTTTTTTCATTATTATGATCATTCCCCTCTCTTAAAAATAAAAACTTTCACTAGAGTGTGATGAAATTTTTTTATATCTCGATTAGTTCATACTCACAGCTTCCCATTCCAATTTCTTCCCCATAGCTTAATTGATGACTTCCTCTTGTTTCAGATCTTAGAGCATGGAATTTGTCTTCTCCAGCTTTGCAGTCACAACTTAACATTGAATGTGAATTTACTGATTGCTTATTAACAAGATCATAACATGCCTTATCAAGTGCTACAGGATCAGTAGATGCTAAGAAACCTATATCAGGAACTATTGGTGCATCACTCCATGGCACACAATCACAGTCTGGAGTAATATTGATTAAGAAGTTAATATATCCAATTTTATTTTCATGCGGTTTTGCAGCACCAAATGCATATTCAGTCAATCTTTCAATAAAAGGATTCATTTCTGCAGACCAATCCATACCAATTGCTTTAGGTTTGCATACTGTCATACATTCCCCACAACCGATGCACTTATCATGTGATACTGAAGCTTTTCTATTTTCAATTGTGATAGCTTGCTCTGGACAAACTTTAGCACATTGGCCGCAGCCAACACATTTATCATTTTGAACATCCATCTTTAAAGCATGTTGTTCCTTTTTTCCAACGGCTGGTGCTCCACCCATTCCAAGATTTTTAATTGCACCACCGAAACCAGCCATTTCATGGCCTTTAAAATGAGAAAGTACAATCATACCATCAGCACTAACCATATCTTTTGCTAATTTCACTTTTTTAAAGTGTTTTTTATTTATTTCAACTTCTTTAATATTTTCACTTCTTAAACCATCCGCAATAATTATTGGTGCTCCAATTACTGCATAGTCATAACCATGTTCTATAGCAGTTATCATATGATCTACCGAATTATGACGGCTTCCAGAATATAAAGTATTAGTATCTGTTAAAAAAGGCTTACCACCAGCTTCTTTAATCTTATCTACCACTTGTCTTACAAAAACAGGATTAATAAAAGTATCATTCCCTCTTTCCCCAAAATGGAGTTTAACCGCAGTGAGATCTCCTTCATCAATAAAATTATCAAAACCAGCCTTTTCAAATAAACGTCTTATTTTTGTAATTTTATTATTTTTATCGCTTCTTGAACGTAAATTAACAAAGTAAACTTTGCTTGCCATAATTAATCATCCCTTCTAATTTATAAATTTTACAAAATATATTATAATTGACGCACATTCCATTGCGTGATATTATCATAAACCTGAGAGTACACTCTAAGTCAAGGTTTTTTTCAAAAAATTTTTAAGAGATTTTTTAGGGGGGTAAAAGGTGAAAAATGTATTGTCTTGAATAAATCGAGACAATACATTTTTGTGTAAATTATAATAATGACCACCAGTGAGAATAGCAGATGGGTTTATCCTTGCTTTTATTTTGTTTTCATCGACGCATTATTGCGACTTCTATGATTTATTTGATATCTTGCATCGTTTCTTTTCTCTCCTTAAATCTATTTTACAAGTATCGGGGCAAACTTCCTCATAATGCCCGGAATGTCTATCTTCTGAGGACAGTGCTTAAGACATGCTCCGCATTGCAAACATTCTTCTGGTCCGTGCTTCCTGTGATCAAGATCAGCAACACGCCACATTTCGCCGCTGACATTGTGTTCGTTGTATCCTTTAATCAGAAGCGGAATATCAAGCTCAGCTGGGCAGGTGTCACAGCAATAGCGGCAACCTGAACAAGGTACGCCCAGCTCTTTCATAAAAATAGAAACTGCCTGCTGTAATGCTTTTTGTTCCTGTTCATCCAACGGATCGCAATGATCATAGGTTTTTATGTTATCTAATACCTGCTCCACAGTGGACATTCCGCTTAGAACGGTCTGCACATTGTCAAGACCCATAAGGAATCGGAACGACCAAGAAGACAAAGAACGCTCCGGTGCCGCAGCTTTCAAAATGTCTGCAGCTTCCTGATTAAGAGTTGAAAGTCGTCCACCTTTCAGCGGCTCCATTAACCATACTGGGATACCGTGGCGAGTCAGTATCTCGTACTGTCTTTTTGCGTCCAGTATCGTCCAGTCCAGATAATTCAGTTGAATGAGCGCCATATCGAAACAGTCGTTCCAGTGAAGGAAACGTGCTAAGGTGTCAGGAGCCGCATGGGACGAAAATCCTAGATAACGAATTCGTCCCGCTCTTTTTTGCTCCAACAGATAGCCGATATAGTTCTTTTCTTCGTCCATGTAATCGGAAATATAATTTTCATCCATACCGTGCAAAAGATAAAAATCAAAATAATCAGTTCGGCAGCGCCGCAGTTGCTCCTCAAATACATTTCGGATGTCAGAGCTGGCAGCAGCATAAAATTTAGTAGCAAGGTAGTAGCTGTCGCGCGGATGCTTGGCAAGTGCTTCTCCGAGAAATATCTCGGAATCACCGCTTTGATAGGTATAAGCGGTATCAATGTAATTGATACCGCTTGCCAAGGCGCAGTCGATTACCTTTTGTGCTTCTATGCGGTCGATGCGATTTTTATTGCCATGTTCCATTGGCAACCGCAGTGAGCCCAGCCCCAATGCTGATATATTAATATCCTGAAATTGTTTGTAGTACATAGTATCCTCCTTATCTCTTTTTAACAATAGTAATTAGCAAATTTCTGAAAGCCATCATCTTAATACTATTATGCAAAAGAACCTTCGAAAACATTAAAAATTTTTAAGAATTAACTACTTCACAAGAATTTATTGGAAAATTTAGTTATTTTCCTTGAAAATATGCGTTGATTACTTCCATCCGTTTTTCCTGTTTTACATGGAACGGACATCTGGATTCACAATGACCACACTTCAAACATGCATCTGCTTTGAGCTGAAGCTTTTCATAATGTCCTTTTGCCATAACATCACCAGCTAAAGCTAGGTCATAATACTTGTTAATTAATCCCACATTTAACCCTTTCGGACATGGCTGGCAGTGATTGCAGTAGACACATATACCATCTGCATTTTGCGGTGTAAATTCACTTATGACAGAGTAATCCCGTTCCACTTTATCTGCATTAATAAATCCAAGAATATTATCCAAGTCTTCCATACTTCTGACACCAGGAAGGACGGTCATCACTGCTGGTCTGTCTAAAGCATACTGGATGCACTGATAGTGAGTCAATTTTCTCTTAAACGGAGATGTTTTCGCATCCAGCAACTTTCCACCACCAAAGGGCTTCATGACCGAGATTCCTACACCTTCCTTTTCACATTCATGATACAACGATACTCTGTCAGACACACTACCAATTCCATAATCTCCTGTGGAATAGTCATAGGCTGGATTGATACTAAACATTACCATATCAATCATTCCTGTATCTAAAAATCTTCTTATAATGTCTGGATCATGAGAAGATAGCCCAAGATGACGGATGACACCGTCTCTTTTCAACCCTTTCATATAATCCCATATTCCTCCAGACATAATCTTATCAAAGTCTTCTATTTCATCAATGCAGTGAACAAATCCCATATCAGTATAGTCAGTATGCAGTAAATCCAGCTGACTTTTGAATGTCTTTTTTACCTTATCCAAATTTCTTGTCCATCCATATTTTCCATTATCATAGATAGCTCCAAAATGCATCTGAAGCAAAATTTCATTTCTCCGGTTTTCAAAGGCTCTAGCATAAGAGGCATAAGGCTTTCCCTCAGATGCTGCCATATCAAAATAATTAACACCATGATTCATCGCAGAAACGACTATTTTTTCAATCTCTTCTTCTGAACTTTCATGAATGGAACCCATTCCCAGTCCAATAATACTTATCTTTTCTCCTCCATGAGGAAGTGTTCGATACAACATATGAAACTCCTTTTTATCTTATTGTTTCTTTCTATAATATTTTTTATAAATGAAGCAATTCATTATTTAATAAATCCTAATTTAGACAACTTATTTCTTACATCGTCAGCTGTGTTATTAGGAATTTTTTCGCTTATTGCAAGCCCTTCTAAAATTGTAGCCTTCGGTTCCATCTTACTAATAGTCTTAATGTTACTTGAGAAGCCACTACCTGATACATCCTTCTGTATCATTTTTGCAACAATCTCTGTATTCCCCTGAACACCATCCTTTGTAGCACTCAGCAAATTACCTTACATATTTATAAAATTCTTTTCAATCTATCCAAAGAAAAGACTATTTAACAAGAACGTATCTCCTTAATCGGTGGTCTGTTTACTCATTATTTACTTTGTCGATTGTTCAACGTATACTTCTTTGGCCAATGCAAACGCTGCCCACGCATTAGGCCATCCTGCGTAGAATGCAAGATGCGTGATGATTTCTGATATTTCCTCAGCACTAACACCATTATTCTTTGCATTGGTGATATGATATTTTAAGGAATTATCAAATATCCCTTTCGTAGTTAGCGCAGTTACAGTAATGATACTGCGATCTCTTAATGATAATTTATCTTCTCTTGACCAGACCTCTCCAAAAAGAACATCATCGTTTAATTTTGCAAATTTTGGTGCAAATGATCCAAGGGCATCTCTGCCTGCTGTTTGTTTTTTCATAATCTTATTCCTTTCTGCGACTCTTAAATCGCTTTCGCCATTTTACTTTTTTATGTTTTTCCAAATCAAAAATAACTTTGATAGTATCATCCGTTACAGCCTGATCAAAGCTGACTGCATCTTAAACTTATCTTATTATTCCTGCCCGATTTTGATTTTCTTGATAATTTTTGCAGGTACACCGCCCGCAATAACATTAGCTGGTACATCCTTGCTCACAACTGCACCAGCAGCAATGACAGCTCCAGCACCAATGGTAACGCCGGGAACCACAGTTGCATTTGCTCCAATCCAAACATTATTGCCAATCACAATAGGCGCAGGATGCATAGTACCGCGTTTTCTCGGATTAATATCATGATTTAAAGTAGCAAGCACCACATTGTGCCCAATCAAAACTCCATCACCAATAATAATGCCGCCTTGGTCTTGAAAACGGCAGCCCGAATTGATAAAGACATTCTTTCCCATAGAGATATTCTTTCCGCAATCTGTATAGAAAGGTGGAAACATAGCAAATGTTTTATCAACCGTTTTTCCAATTAGCTTGGAAAAGAGTTCTTGAATTTCTTCCGGAGTATGATATTGTCCATTCAGATCAGCAGTTAACTTTAGCGCCTCCTGTGAAGCTTCATGCATCATTTGGTGTAATTCTGAACCTCCCTCAACTGCTTCTCCTCTATTCAAGTGTGCTAATAAATCATGGATGTTCATTGGTATCCTCCTTTATTTTAACTTTCCATATTCTTCATCAGATACAGGCTCTAACCACTGGTTAGACCCACCTTCTGACGGAACTTCTATTGCCAGATGTGCAAACCAGCTGTCTGGTGCAGCTCCATGCCAATGTTTTACTTCTGGTGGAATATTAACTACATCTCCTGGATGTAATTCTTGTGGTTCTTTTCCCCATTCATGATAATAGCCTCTACCTGCTGTGCATAACAGAATCTGTCCGCCTTTATGATGCACATGCCAGTTGTTACGGCATCCAGGTTCAAATGTTACATTACCTATCACTATTCTTTCCATAGTCAACATATTTAAATAGCTCTTTCCTATAAAGTACTCCTCAAACATTTTGTTTTCTTCTCCCATAGGAAATACGGCAGCTGCTTTTAATTCTTCTAAATTACTCATTAATATCGCCTCCAAATTTTACACTGTTTCCTGTATTTATGTTGAACATTTTATACTTATTTAATTATTAACATAAAATGCTATGCTCTTATCCTAATCCCTAAACCTAACTTTAGGTCAAGTGTTTTTTATATTTTTATTTAATCAAAATATACTTTAGTCTTGCATAAATTTCTTTTATATCATATGATAAATATATTCTAATACCTAAACCTAACTTTAGGTCAATACTAATTTGAGATTTTTTGGAGGTAGTTTATGACTTATTTCATTGGCGATATTTCAGAAATGCTAGGCATATCCATATCAACACTGCGTTACTATGACAAAGAAGGACTTCTTCCTCTTGTCAATAGAACTCCAGGTAATATCCGCATATTCGTTGATACAGATATTGAATGCCTGAAAATGATAGAATGTTTAAAAAATACAGGAATGCAACTTAAAGATATTAAACAGTTTTTTGAATGGTGCGAAGAAGGGGATTCTACTATTGACCAGCGATATGAACTATTCGTTCGTCAGAAGGAAAAAACTGAAAAGCAGATTTCTATCTTACAAAACGCTTTGGATAGAATCAATTACAAACATGAATTTTACAGGATATCGAAAGAAAATGGGACAACAAACATTCCAGGATTACGTGAAGAACTGGCTATGAAATTTTTAAATAAAAATACAGAAAAAGATACCCCGGACAAATAATAATGATATTGGAGTTAACAAAAGTGAGAGAATTTCAATAGAAATTTCAAACACATAAATCAGGGATTAAAAGAACTATAATTTCTGTAAATTACTGTCCGTAGGTCAAATTATGCTAGTTTTGTTCAATCAGACAAATTGAAACTTAAAGGTTTTGTATTGTATTGACAATCTCATTTTTTCATTCTACTGAATAGCAATGTATAAATAACAGTGTGGTTTTCCATCTTTCGTATATTCACCTGGAACAGTGCTCTCATAATCCTCAGTAAAAGTTCTTTTTATATCACCTGATTTTTGCTCAAGCCACACTTTCTCCCATGCCTTTCTTGCACATATAGCTATTTCTCCGCTTTCATCTTTTTCATCATACTTTTTATATAAGCCTTTACTTACTGCTGTTTCCATTCTTTGAAAAAAGTCAGCTGTTACAGCCATTATGGTTAGGTCATAATCTCCTCCTTCATTACTGGAATAATTGCTGTATTTTGAAACTGGAGAAACGCCTTTTTGAAGCATATGCTCTGTATTAAAAAGAATGGGCAATTTTCCACTCTCAATATCCTTCCAAATTTCACTAATTATTTTTAATCCTTCTTCAGAATTATTAGTTCTTATTGTTACTTCTTTCAATTTATAAGCCATAGTTTTACTTCTCTCCTTATATAAATAGTATTCATTTCACAGTTTTTACAAAGGGGTAGCAAATACCAATTTTTAATTGTTACCCCTTTTGAAAAACATGCACTAATTCTAAGAAGCATTATTACTCATTATTGAATGAGCTATACATGCCCTTGGAAGTTTTTCTTTACAAAAATCCCACCATTGATTTTCTGTCATATTTCCTATTTTAATTTGATGCGGAAAATAATTAAAGATTACCCCAGGCACGGAAATTCCAAGAAGCATTCTAATATTGCCACATCCCATTTCACTAGAAAACAATTCATCACATTTAGAGCGAAATTCTGAAATAACATTAACACCTATTAATTCTTTCATTTTATCTTTAATTAAAATACAATCTTTAATTGGATAACGCAATAATTCTGCCCTAGCATCTAATATAATCATATCTGGTACAGACACATCTACTATTACTTGAATATCATGTTGACGATCCATTAAATGAGAGATAGTTCTCCAAATATTATCATCAACTTCATAATAATTAACCTCAAAATTTCTTGAATAAAGACTCTTTTCCATAAATATACCTCCGCAATTATACTCAGTACTGACTATAATAATATTTTTTTGGAACTCTTAAGAGAGTCCCTTTAATGTTTCATTTATCCATTTTAATTCAGTTTCTAAATGGTATATATGATGATTAAATATGCTAATACAATAAATTCTGTAATCAGGTAACATTTTACTTACTGTATTATCCTTAGTGCTAGCTAATTCTTTCAGCTTATTTTCTATATACTCTTTTTGTCTATTTAAATTTTTAATAACAGCATCCTTATTAGCAAAGTCAGAAAAATATAATGCTCCATCAAAATCAAATTCTACACTATAATTTTCAGCTAAAATTTTATTAAGCAGAGAATTAAAATAAGCAACTCCTGAATCCGTAATAGAATATACTGTTTTTTCAGGCCTATTGCCATCTTTTTCGATAACAAAATTTATATAACCTTTTTCAGCCAGCTTATCTAAATGATAATAAATTGTAGGAAGTTTGATTTTAGCAAAAGCTGCTATGTTATCTGATACTATTTGTTTAATACTATATCCATGTTGAGGGCCATATCTCATAAGAAGCCCCAGAATATATAATTGTATTTTCATTTGCAATCTCCTTATACTCAGTACTGACTATAAGTATATCATATTTTTTGATACTGTCAACAATATATACAAATTATGTAATAAAACTAGCATAGAAATCAGAAATTCTCATATAACTTAATAGTCCACGATTTCATATGCCACATACTCCTTATCAAAATGATATCCAAGTTTTTCAGCTAAAGCCCTCGATCCCTTGTTTTGTGCATCCCAACTTGGATATAAACCTTTGTTCAAACACTCCAAAATCAATTTGGCTCCACAAGCTAATGCCAAACCTTTTCTTCGATAATCCTTCCTAGTATCAATTTCTATCTCTATTCCTTCGTTGTACACAGTATAGGAAGATGCTCCTGAAACAACAATTCCATCTTCTAGTACTACAGCTCCAATGCCTCGTTTTTTGTAATCCTTGTAATCATTAAACTGTGAGCATAAATCTTTTGACCATGTATTGCTAATAACCTGATTAAAAATATCTTTATCTATCATCTGAATATTAAATAATGGTTTCTTTATATCTTCTATCATTTTTTTTAATTTCACAATATCGAATACATCCCGTTCTTTCTTAATCGCATAACGATATACTTTTGTTGCACTTTCTTTATATGTTTGCTCAATCAGCTTATCCCACTTATTATTTTGTGAAATCATAATTATAAAATTTGATTTACAATCATCTGGCTTATTCCATACAAACTCTTTATTAGCCTCACCTGCAAAAAAACAAAAGTCACCTATCACTATTTGAGCTGATTTAGGATTAGTAATATTGTCTGCATATGCTCTTCCCATACAGCCTTGCATACATGACCAAATTAATGTCTCCTGCCAGCCTTCAAATAATTTTTCTAAACATTTAGTATCACTAATCTCATAAACACTCATATTGATTTTCTCCATTTCATCTTATATAAATGGTTTTACACTAGAGTTTTCATTGACAACTTCATCAAAAAATCTAGAATTTATCCTTTAATTTTCTTTAGAGCAGACATAATATCTTTATATACTAAAGGCTGCATACTATCCTTATATATCTCTGTATCTGCTTTTCTGAGCGCTTCTATAATACAATCCACTAACTCTGGTTTATATTTTGCAATATTAGGTAATGCTTTAATACATTGTCTTGCTGTAATAGGCTTCTCATCTAAAATGTGTTTTAAATATTCATCAATAATTTCATCAATCTTGTATTCTATATCCCATTTTGCATTAGCAGCTATTAATATAAGTCCTCTGGTTCTTCTATATGATTTGCCATCTTCAATCAATTCAGCAAATCTATCGAAAAATTTGTACACAGCATTAGATTTTTCACTTTCAATTTCTAACAACTGTAATGCTTCGTATGCATCTTTAGCATTTTTAGAATATAGCCTTTCAATCAATTCTGTAATATTCTCCATAGTTTCATCTCACTTTTCTTAAACAAAATTCCTGATTACTAAAAAACCACCATTTATAATACTCAACCTTAAATTAGAAGCTGTACTTATCTTTATACCACTAAATGGAACTCACTGTATAATAGAATGGCTGTGAATATAAAATTCTTCCTGACTTGGCTGGTATTTTTTCTCCAGGCTTTCCAAACCCTCGTCAAAGCGCCCAGCTTCTTGTTCATCTATCTCAAATACAGGGCTTTGATAGTAAACCCATTTTCTTCCGTCCAAGACATCTGGTTTGAGTTCTTTTACCATCATTGCCGACGGATATGTCCCATTTTCAAGACAGACATTGTACTTTTTGCAACTTTTAAAACCGCGGCTTACATAATTATTTGGATTTCCAAATATTACAATCACATCATAATCAAGTGCAGCTGCCTGTTCAAAGGAATACTCCATTAGTTTTTTTCCATAGCCCTTTCTCTGATATTCTGGCAAAATGCAAACTGGACCGAAAGTAAGGATGTCTTTTTCTTCCCCAGACTCATCAACTAGTTTTGTTTTCGTATACATGATATTGCCGATGATTTGATTATCAACTTCAATCACCAGATCCAATTCCGGCAGAAAGTCTTTGTGGGATCGCATAACATGAACTAAATAGTGTTCAATGCACCCGGGAATATATAAATTCCAAAAAGCTTTCCTTGTGATTTCTTCTACTCTCTCATAATCTCTTTCTTCTTCATTCCTAATCTTAATCATTTTGTTCATTTATAAACCTCCGATAATTTACCTAAGACCAATTTTTTGTGTTTTTTATTATGGCTATCTGCTCAATAAGTTACTGTTTATTAAACATCTTCACAGTCAATTACTTTATAGCCAGCATAAATAAGAGCCTTAGCAAACAGTCCTTGACCATCAATCAATTTTCCTGTAAAGCTCCCATCATAAATTCTATTAACTCCACAAGTCGGACTACGTGACTGAAGAATTACTAAATCAATATCTTCATCTTTTATTTTTTCTAATGCCAATTCAACTCCTTTTCGATATTCCTTGTCAACATTTTTGCCATTAGCTTCGGTAACACATCCATCTACTATTTCAGCAGAAGCTCTTGGGATACTCATACCAGCTAACATTTCTGGACAAATTTCAATTATTTCTTTATCTCTTAAAAAATCTACTACTCTTGAATTTAAGTTATTACCACCATTATATTTGCAGTTACATCCTATAACACAAGAACTAACCAATACTTTCATAATTACCACCTTTAAAATTTAGAATTTGAATGCATTACATTATTTTTTCATTTTAATATATACAGAAAGTGTTTTTGCTTCAATTGAAACTCCATTCCATGTGGTCTCAAGTCCAATATCCTTTGGTGAATGCTTTTGATAATGTCCATTCATTCCCTCAATAGATACATTCATGTCGTCATCAATATTTATAATTATATGTAGTGCTTCTTTATATAGAATTAAATCTTTTAGATAAGGATATCGTTTATGTAATTCTGCTTCAGCTTTTTGGGCACACATAAGAAAATCTTCAATTCTCCTATTTCCATCTGGTATAGCATCATACTGTAAATCTGAAAACATGGCAAATTTCATTTTTAATATCTCCTACATAAATTACTGTTTTGTAGCGAAGATGCAATCCTAGAACTTAAATATATCTTCTAGGTTTATAGACATATCTGGAAAAACCGTGCTTAGATAGTTATCATTATTTTTAAAAACATTTGTTATTTTATATTGATTATCTATTAATGAATATTGTACTATATACCCTTCTTGTTCAACTATATTATATTCAAGAACACCAAATCTTTGATAAACATCTAATTTTGTTATATAGTCATGAGTTGCGGTACTTTTTGAAATAATTTCAAATACAACCTTTGGAGCTGATGTGAAACTTTCACCTTTTCTAGTAGATTTTTCACACATTATAAATACATCTGGTTTATACTTATACACTTCTTCATTATTTTCAAAAATCACTTCAATAGATTCCGTATATACATCACATTTACTTTTATCAAGAAACGTCATTAATTTAAAATTTAGTCTTGATATTATTTTATTATGTAGAATGGAAGTATTAGATGATAATACAATATATCCGTTACTATATTCAGCTTTACCATTATAATTAACCTGAATATTTTCAAAATCATTTTCTGTGTAGTGTATATTCTTAGCATACATAATGCTTCACCTCTCTTTATCTTTAATATAATTATAACAAAATACACTACTTTTATAAATTACTATTTATAATACTCAATCTTAAATTGGAATTACCTGCCCAAAGAATTCTCCTTTACATCATTACCAATTAACTGCTTTGAAAATTTGAAATGAAAGTTATGCATACCTTCTTTCATATAAAAACGATGCGTATCTTTGCGCAATTGATTGCAGGCCACTTCGATTTGTGAACAGCCGTTATCTTTTGCAATCTGGCAACTTTGGAAAAACATTTCTTTTCCGATGCCCTTGTTTCGACATGTAGAATTAACTGAAAATTCAAGGATTTCGGCTATCCTCTCTGCGTGATGCAGTTGTTCTTCAAATCGCATGTTCAAAGCACCAATTACCATACCGTCCTGTTCGCAAGCAAGGCAATAATAATGATAATCATTAATTTGGTTATGATAGATTTTTTCAAACTTGTCATATGGGAGTTTCTTATTTTCCATATCGCATATTAGAGAGTAAATGACTCTGCAGTCATCTAAAGTACTTTTTCTATACATCATAAAATCACCTCTACAAATTTATAATACTCAACCTTAACTTGAAATTTGTAATCTTTTTTATTTTAAAGAATATTACCTACAATTCTATTTATATCCGAAATGTTATTTATTGAACATTTCATATCATTTATCGTTATCCGTTTATCAAGCTCACTATGTCGGTTTAAAACAATATTTCATGCTTATACCACCTGTGTTGAAGCATCCCAAGGTACCATCTAAATCGAAAATTTAAGATTTATTTGTCTTTTCATTTATGTAAATGTCAAGTGCTTTAATCCCTCTATTAGCAAGTTTTACAAACAATATAAATCCATAAATCCCCATACCTGATAAAATTAAAATAATTATTAGATTAATAAAGATCATCATACTAGCTATAATCATAAACACCTCCATACTTTCTCTTACTTATTGGTAATTATATCATTATTTTCAACTTAGTTCATTAAGATCAATATAACAAATTTATCCGATCGCTACCATTGCTAATCCCCCCATCGCACTCTGTGAAAGCGACTATCACCAAATCGTAGATTCGGGATATCTGCTTTTCTCCAAGTGGGAGATATTAGAACTCTTTGACTTCAGTAAGTTAGACTGTGCATAAGCACTGCTACGCGCCTGGATAAGTTCTTCTAAGACTCAAATGGAACAATATCAACTTGGTGTATATGCAGGTAAAATTTTGAGAAGAATTCATAGTATTCCAGTTGAAGCCCAAGATGTCATGTCCTTAAATAAAATCTCTAAAAAATTATTACAGTTACAAAAGTATGAAAATTCATCTGTTCGCATTCCAAATGATAAAGCTGCAATATTATTTATAAAAAGTAATATTGACATGCTATGTAAGTCATCTCCTGCTTATGAACACGGTGATTTTCATGTGGGAAACTTAATATACACACCTGATAAAAACATTGGAGTTATAGATTTTAACCGTTGGGAATGTGGTGACAAATATGAGGAATTTTACAAAATTCAAAGTTTTGATGTAGAACATAGTATTGCGTTTTCTGTAGGAGAAATTCATGGATACTTTGATGGAAATCCACCCATTGATTTTTGGAGAATTCAGGCCGTATATGTGGCACATGCATCTTTATATTCAATTAAATGGGCAGAAAAATTTGGACAAAAAGAAGTTAATATAATGACGAAACGTTGTCTTGAAGCATTTGCTCATTATGATAATTTCAACTTGATAATTCCGAAATGATATTCAGAAAATAAAGATAAATATAGAATATAAGCATAATACGACGCAAGTATCAATGAAAATAGAGTTCAATGGCGGTTTGAATTTTAACTTATACTTCGTGATATATAGTAATGTTTCAAGTAGCTTAAAATGTTTTTATATTAATAAATAAACAAACTCCGTATTATCCTAAGAATTATTTGATTTTATTACCTAGATTTTCACTAACACTAATGGTAATGATTTATCTCCAATGCTCAAATCCATTGTTGAGTAGATATATATATAATGAGATTGAAGTTTATTATGTTAGTACTATTAAATTTCAATAAAGAGGCGAAATTTAACAGGCTAACCGACTTGAGACTTTTATATCAAAACTTTTGAAAACAATTAAGCATAAACACAACCCAACCTAATGCTATTAAGGCTTACCAGCTTTCTAATAAAGAATATATATAGTTATTTTTCTAAAAAGAAATTAAATTGTAAGTGAGCACATTTATGGTAACTAGTTTTTATTTTAACTTATACGTAATGGTATATTATAAGGAATTTGTCACATCAATTAAATTATTTTTTTATTAGTCTTAGTTCAAATTTTCTGAAAGCCTTAGAACTTTAGCCCTGTTTGAGAGTAGCGAGTTTGGCAAAGTTCTTAGGCTTTCAGAAAATTTGAGCTTTAGACTAATTAAAAATATTTAATAGTGCGAATTCCTTATGATATACCATGGAGTATAAGTTAAAATTAAAACAACACCATAATGTAGCTTACATACAACTGAACTTTGAATTAACTAATTGTGTCCCATTACGCTTAAACTGTGAAAATTGAGTTACTATTAAAATTTTGATTTTCAACTCATCCGATGGTTACCACCGGATGAATTTAAAAAATGAGAAGCTTAATTGAGGTATATCTATGCTTCTTTCACTATTTCCACTACCATTCTAACTGAGTTCATTAAATCTTCTATAGCTATATATTCTTCCAATGTATGAGCTTTTTCCATACCTACACTTAAGTTAACAGCTTTTATACCATTAGCATTTAATATATTAGTATCACTTCCACCACCTGTAGAAACAACTATAGGTTTTATATTCATTTTAGAAAATACTTTCTTTATCATTTTAACTATTTCATCATCTTCATCTACATGGAAAGCTCCATACATCCTTTTAACTTTTATTTCTGTTTCAGCACCAAAGTCAGCAGCAGCTTGCTTAAATGTATCTACCATATGTTGAGTTTGAATATCCAGCTTTGAATTATTTAAACTTCTAGCTTCTGCTAATATTTCAAGCTCTGGCATAACTATGTTAGTAGCAACGCCTCCTTTTATAGTACCTATATTGGCTGTAGTTTCCTCATCTATTCTTAATAATTTCATATTTTCTATAGCTCTAGCTGCAACCATTATGGCACTTATACCTTCTTCTGGAACTAATCCAGCATGAGCTGGTTTACCTTTTATTTTAACTTCTATAGTATCTTGAGCTGGGGCCTTAACTATTATTTGTCCAGGAGCTCCACCACCATCTAATACAAATGCAAAATCTGCCTTTATCTTAGAGTAATCCAGATACTTAGCCCCAAATAGTCCGCCTTCTTCCCATATAGTGAATGCAATTTGAATATCACCATGTTCTATGTTATTTTCTTTTATTATTTTTATAGCTTCTAAAACAGCAGCTATACCACCTTTATCATCACCGCCTAATACAGTAGTTCCGTCACTTTTTATTATGCCTTTAACTTCATCTATGATAGGCTTTATACATTCTCCTTTGCTAACTGTATCCATATGTGAACTGAACAAGATAGTCCTTCCTAATCTATTTCCTTTTAATGTTGCTATAATATTACCAGTTTCTCCACCAGATTTAACTCCTGCATGGTCTACAAATACATCAAATCCTAATTGTTGCAGCTTGTCTATTAAAACTTTAGCTACAGCACCCTCCTTAGAACTTGGACTATCTATCTGTACCAATTCTATAAACTCGTCTATTAATCTCTGCTTGTTTACCATTTTATACCTCCTAAAAAATCGTTTTCATGAATCTAAATTTAATTTTATCATCTTTTAGTGAGCTTTTCAAAATATTTCCTTCTATGCTTTATCTTTTGTGTAAACAATAGAAAACAAATCTAGAATTATGTGAATTTCTTACATTTTGACTTAATATAAGCAGAAGTTGTATCTATCGTAAATCTACAGTAGTAGATACATATAGCGGTTGAAATCCGACGCAAAAACACCACATAATTCAACTTTGAATAATGCAGTGTTTTTTCAAATTATCCGTTTTTTCAGTTGTTGCGTTAAATAAGAATGTTGCAAAGCAAAACTGTTATCAATAATAACTTTTACTTCGCTTTATGTTACAAGCTTCAAACTATATAAAAATTTCAGGTTCACGTGTAACTGTACCAAAGTTATTAATTAGTCCTTCAGTAAATTTATTAAACATCTCACTATCTATAACCTTTGAACCTGTTGGACATTTTTTTATACAACTACAGCATTTTATACATTTTGACGCATTGATATCCTTAAAGTTATCAAAATCTATAGCACCCATTGGGCAATACTTTGCACAAATTCCACATTTATAACAACTATCTGTAGTTTTAGGTGTTGCTATTTGTATGGGAACCTTTTCTACATATGGAAAGTTGCCTTTAACTGCAAGTTTTATTGATTTTAAACTACTATCTTCATTATTTATTTTTTCTTTGATTTTACTTCCAAAATTTAAAGCAATATTTAAATCACTATTATCGGGTCTCCCAGTTGCAACCTTTGTGGTGTAGGAGTGTTCTCCGATAAATGCACCACCTGCAATTCCGACAAACCCGTTTTTTTCAAAGATGTCTCTTAGCTCTATTAGTGAATCTTCGTAGTCTCGATTTCCATATACTACAACAAAAACAGCTTTTGTATTATTTCCTTTTACCTTAGTAAAGTAATCTCTTAAAAATTTTGGAACTCTACCAGCATATACAGGTACTCCAACGATAACAATTTCATTGCTATTAAAAGTAATTTCATTTTGTCTGTTATCAGGAAGGGTAATGTTATATTCTTTTGATATTTGTCCAATACCTTCTGCTACTTTTTTTACAACTTTACTGGTGTTGTTAGTAGCACTAAAATAAAGTAAATTTAATTGCTTGTCCATAATAAATCCTCCATTTAGTTTATTTAGATAATGCTCATTTTAATTCTAAATATTTTACAATTATCATTTGATTTATATGAAAACTATACCATATTATCTAAAGTATATTCATTAATTTTTAGAAAGTATAGGTATTTTTAACACTGCATTATTCAATTCTCAAAGAACTTTGTTAATATTTCCTTATTCAACACTTGCGTCATCATATTTTCAAACTGCGAAAGTTGAGTTAATAATTTATTCTTATTTTTGTGACTTAAATGACACAGATAAGTCTTATTATAAGTATATACTCAAATTTAAGTTTCCCAATAAATTATAAGGAGTGTAACATATGAATATTATTAAAAATGTTTACAACATGTTTTTAAATAATGAAAAATATAAAAGTATTATAAGATTTGGTTGTGTAGGATGCTTAAATACTATGTTTGACTTTGGAGCATTTTCCCTGCTAAATAGTTTTTTTGGTATTAACTATGTTATAAGTCAGATAGTATCTTATTGTAGTGGTACTTTAAATAGTTACCTTTGTAATAAATTTTGGACCTTTAATGATGCAAAAACAAATAAGAAAACCACAAAGGAGATTGTTCAATTTATTGTTGTTAACTCTGCATCACTTAGTGTAAGCTTAGTAGGCTTAAGTATACTAATGAACGATAGTTCTATGAATCCTTTGTTTGCAAAAATTATTGCAATGGTATTAGCTCAAGTAGTTAATTTTTTAGGCTACAGATTTTGGGTTTTTAGTAGAACAGTAAAATGTGTTAGACAACATTAATGAAAATTGATAATAAATCAACTCAACTTTCACAGTTTTAAAAAAATTGTGCGACGCAAGTAGTTAATTCAAAGTTCAGTTGTATGTAGGCTACATTATGGTGTTGTTTTTATTTTAACTTACACTTCATGGTATATTATAAGGAATTCGCACTATTAAATATTTTTAATTAGTCTAAAGCTCAAATTTTCTGAAAGCCTAAGAACTTTGCCAAACTCGCTACTCTCAAACAGGGCTAAAGTTCTAAGGCTTTCAGAAAATTTGAACTAAGACTAATAAAAAAATAATTTAATTGATGTGACAAATTCCTTATAATATACCATTACGTATAAGTTAAAATAAAAACTAGTTACCATAAATGGGCTCACTTACAATTTAAATTTGGTTTTTAGCAATACTATACTTCCATTATTAGAGGGCTGATAAGCTCTGATACCGATAGGTTAAGTTTTGTATATGTTTAATTGTTTTCAAAAGTTTTAATATAAAAATTTCAAGGCGGTTAGCCTTTTAAAATTCGTGTATTCAGAAGGTTTATGCCCTACTAACCTAGTAATATGATATTATGGGTAATTGGCAAGTATCCTTATACAACTACTATAAAATAACAAATTTGGAACGGGTAAATTAACCCTTGTAAATTTATGTTCTCTGATTAATTAATCAAATAGAATTTAATAAAAATACTTTTTCTACTAGATATAAGGTTATTTTATGCTGTGCATAAAGACTGATACACCCATGGATAAGTTAAATATCTAAATGACATTTAAAGAGCTTCTGCTCTAAGAATTATTTAATAATTTCCATTTTATTATAGCAATATCATTAGTTTGTTGTGATTTATATTATAAACACTTCTAAATCCACTTACTTCTTATGCACTATAAGATTCTTAAATAGTGATATCTAAGTTTTTACCCTCTATAGTTTTAGGCAAAAGGTAACAGGCTAATCGCCTTTGATTCTTTAATATAAAAATATTTAAAACTGCTTAAAATATCAAATAAATTTCAACCTGACGGCATTAAAGCTTATAAGTCTTTTGAATAAGAAAAATATATCAATGAATCTTACTTAGTGGGAGTGTTACTAGTTTGGATTTTAACTTATACGTAGAGATATATGGTAATGTTTCATCACATTAGTTAAATATTTTTTATTAGTCTTAGTGAAAAGTTCAGGAAAACCTTAGAACTTTAGCCCTGTTTGAGGGAACCGAGTTTGGCAAAGTTCTTAGGTTTTCCTGAACTTTGAGCTTAGACTAATTAAAATATTTAACCGTGATGAAACATTACCATATATCACGAAGTAGAAGTTAAAATTCAAACCACCACTGAACATTTTCATTGCCACTTGCGTCGCATCTTGCTTATATTAAGTCAAAACTTTGTATGTTCTCTCTTCTAAGTTGTACTATCCTAATTACAAATGCATTTAAAAATTTCAATTTATAGAATTCATTCAATTTTATCTAAAATTTCATTCAAGATACTTTTTTCATCATACTTCTTTTGAGTTTTAATTCTTAATATGGGTATTTCAGAAGCTTCAAGAATTTTATCCTTCACATAATCTCTTTGTTTTGCATCTTCTTTTAAATGCGAAGGATCATCTAATTCTATGGCTAATAAAGGTTCAAAATCAACTCTGTCACATATAACAAAATCAATATGCTTAGACTTAATCTTATTAAAATGTTTTACATAGTCTTTCGTACCTTTTCGTACTTGAACTATATCTGCAAGCCTTACTTTTGTTAGTATGTAAAAATCATCAGAGGGTACAATTGATAACAACACTTGTAAAAATACTTTTTCTACATTTGTTACAATACTATCTACTTTGTTAAAAGGATATTGCTCCCTGTTTAACAGCCTAACAATAAATGCAATAATTACAATAGCAAAACTTACTAATACATATATTCCTACATTTGTATTCATTTTTATCCCCTTCTTCTACAATGTATTCATGTTTTAAACTTTAATTGTTCCGTGTTAATATGTTCTTTATCGATGCAATTGCTAACACCCCATCTTCTTCAAAATTAGGGATATTAGAACTCTCTGACTTAATTAAATTGTAACATAATTACAAAATTATAGTAATAAAAATCATCAACATAAAACGCACTTATGACAACTTTTCAGAATTTGAAGTAATTAAGATAACACTGTTGATAAATTATTAGAATTATCAGAAATTAAACATTGGTTTTTTTATAATATTCATAATTGTCTTGAAAAATTCATTTAGATAGATATATAATTAAATTATCAAACTCTGCTTTTGTTTCTATAATCAGGAAAGTATATTCTTTTCATTAATTAAAATTAGTTGATAAGCGTTCACTAAACATCAATATATAATTGAAAACAATAGAAAAAGGTGGGATTAATAATGGATGTTATAATTAATCAATTAATAGATCTGCCTGAACTAAAAGATTTAAAAAATAACCTTCAAAGATTCTCATGTCAAGATTTGTTAATGAATATTATATCTTTTGATAAAATTACATGCGGAGATTTTATGGAGATAATTTCATCATTTGGATATACCTCTTTAAATTCATTTAGGACAATCATTGTGTCAATAGTTAACTTTGAAAAATACTTGTCTTCTAAAAATATTAGGGATGAAGAAAGTATACTTAATATGAGGAATGATTTCTTAACATCTATAAATGGTTTAATTTGGAATGCTAAATGTTTACCCCTTAGTTTTCTAAAAAATGAATCTGTAGTTTTTCTTATAATTAATGAAAATGATTCCCATATTGACTTGAAAATGTTTTCAGAAACTATTAAAGAAACCATAAAAAAACTGTTTCCTGATATAAGTGTGAATATAGGTATTAGTAACCTTCATAACGAATTTCCCAACATAAAAAGAAGTTATATAGAAGCAGAAAAAGCTCTGAAATTTCTAAAAGCTGAATACAGTTCAGATGAAGTTATATTTTATTCAAATATAAAATCATATAAAATAATTACTGAACTAAAAAACATAAATCTTTTAAAGGAATATTATGATGATACCGTTGGCAAATTAGATAAATATGATGCACAAAACAGTACTAATTTTTCCAATATACTTTATGTTTTTCTAAAGCAAAATGGTAATTGTATTCAAGCAGCACAAAAACTTTACCTACACCGGAATACATTAATGTATAAAATCAACAAAATACAAGAAATTATAAAAAGTGATCTTACTGATGCAGATGTAAAATTTGAATTTTATCTAGGTTATATGATAAAACATATAAATAACTTTTAAAATCATATGCCCCCCTTACTCAACTTTTGCACATACAAAATTTTGACTTAATATAAAAATATTACGAAGCAACTAGATATTACAGTGTAGTGGCAGTTTGGATTTTAAATTTTACTAGTAACCATCAAGTGATTCTTAGACTCAGGTGCGTTTGCTTATGAAGAATACCTTTTTCCAGAGCAAGCTCGTTAAATACCATTTAGGCATTTAAATCCATCTGAGCTTTAGAAGAACTTATCCAGTGGCGTATCAGCCGTTACGATCGTTACGGATGGCAACCATCGGATAAAGCTATTAATCTATATTTGAAAATTTTTTTGTATTAATATATTTTTCTTCACCAAGGGCTGATAAGCCCTAACCGTAGGTTGGAATTCACTTAATACTTTAATTGGTTTCAAACGTCTTTACATTAAAAACTCAAAGGCGGTTAGCCTGTTAACTTTGAAAAAATTATATTGTTAGTTAATGAACTACTTTATTATATATAAGCTTAATATTTTGACAATGTAAAATCAGCTTATAACAAATAATTAAAACATTAATTAAATGCATAGAATCCTATTTATCAAGTAATCAAAGGTTTATGAGGAAGTCTCTTATGACTACTTAAGTAAGTATGACATTTAAATGCTATTTAGATAATTAATCAGAGACCTCAAATTTCTAAGGCTCTACTTCATCTTTTTTTCTTTTGGTAATTGCCTAGACTTATATAATTTCTAGTGTAATATCGTGCACATTTCCTAGAAAGAAGAAACTTAACAGGCTAATCGCCTTGAGATTTTTATCTGATAACTACACGTTGATGGATAACAATTTTTCTAAGGGATACCGCCTTCTAAGTGCTGAAGAAACTAAGAATCCTGTTAATAAGCATCAGATGGTATCAAGTCTTATCAGCCTTCTAATAAAGAATATATAAGCATTTGTAGAAATCAAATTTAAATTGTAAGTTAACTAATTTATGGTAACTAGTTTTTATTTTAACTTATACGTAATGGTATATTATAAGGAATTTCTCACATAAATTAAATTATTTTTTTATTAGTCTTAGCGAAAATTTGCTGAAAGCCTTAGAACTTTAGCCCTGTTTGAGAGTAGCGAGTTTGGCAAAGTTCTTAGGCTTTCAGCAAATTTGAGCTTTAGACTAATTAAAAATATTTAATAGTGCGAATTCCTTATAATATACCATGGAGTATAAGTTAAAATAAAAACACCACATAATGTAATCCACATGCAATTGGAATTGATTTTTTTGCATTAGTCAATTTATATTAAAGAACAATTTTTCTTTCAATTCCACCTTTTTTAAATTCCAACTCACCTTTGGTTATGCAATTTTGCACAGGACATACTAATGAACATAAATGACATCCCACACAATTTTCTTTATTAAGTGATGGCTTTCTTTCCTCTTCATCCCATACTATTGCTTGATGTCCTCCATCATAACAGGATATATAACATCTACCACATCCAACACATTCATCCTTTGAAAAACTTGGATACACTATATAATCTCTATCTAAATTTTCAGCAGGAACTATGCTCTTAAGAGCCACTCCAACTAAATCTTGCAGTTTATCTATTCCCTTTTCTTCCATATAATAAGATATTCCACTTATCATATCCTCTACTATTCTATAACCATATTGCATTACAGCTGTAGTAACTTGAATATTACTAGATCCAAGCATTATAAATTCAAGCGCATCTTCCCATGTTTCTATTCCACCTATACCACTAATTGGAACATTTTTCAACTTCGGTTCTTTTGCAAGTTGTGCTATAAATCTAAGGGCTATAGGTTTAACAGCTTTTCCAGAATATCCTGATATTGATGATTTACCATTTACTATTGGTAATCCAACAAGCTTATCAAAGTCCACTCCAGTTATGCATTTTATTGTATTAATAGCTGAAATTCCTGTAGCTCCACCTTCAATTGCTCCTATGGCAGGCAGTTCCATACCTCCTATGTTAGGTGTCATTTTAGCAAGAATAGGAAGATTTGTTCCTTTTCTTACTGCCTTTGAATATTTCTTAACTAATTCTGGATTTTGTCCAACATCAGATCCCATAGCACTACTTGTCATCTGTGGACAGGAGAAGTTACATTCTATAATATCTGCACCTACTTCAGTAACAAGTTTTGCAAGTTTAGTCCATTCTTCATCATTTTCTCCCATTATAGAAGCTATCAAAACTTTATTAGGATAGTTTTTCTTTAATAATCTCATTTGCTCAAGATTAAAGTCAAGGGGATGCTCAGCTATCATTTCCATATTTTTAAATCCTATAAATGGAGTGGCTTCTTTACCCAAATTAGAAAAACGTGGAGAAACTTCATTTGGTATAAATACTCCAACTGTTTTAAATACTATTCCACCCCAACCCGTTTCTAACGCTTTTGCACACATATCATAATTATTTCCAACTGGTGATGATGATAAGAAAAATGGATTTTCACATTTTACTCCACAAAATTCTATTGAAAGATCTCTCTTTTTCATTATTTTACATCCTCCTTAACTGGTGCTGCTTCGTAAGAACTTCTATCTAGTTCCACCTTTCCCAATAAATATGATTCAATTTTTTCTGCGGCTAACTTTCCAGATGCTATTGATTGTACAACAGTTTTATCTTTTTCAACTAAGTCCCCAGCTGTAAATACATCTCCTAAGTTAATATCTATTATTGTATTTAAATCTTCTACTTCTTGTCCAACAGCCACTATAACCATATCTGCAGTAAGTTCTAGCTTTGATTTATCAAACATTCCCTCAGCTTTAAATGCTGCTACTTTTCCAGAATCCCCTATAATTTCAGCTGGTTTAAATCCAGTAAATATAGGAATTTTTAATGACTCTTGAATATATTTTCTTTCTTCTACACCAGCAGGCATTTTTTCTATGGTTCTCCTATAAACAATTTTTACATCTTCAGCACCAAGAAGTTTAGCAGTAGCTGCACAATCCATAGCAACATCTCCACCGCCTATTACAATTACATGGCTGCCTACTTTAATATTACCCTGTTTTATTTTTGCTTCACCTAAAAAATCTGTGCCATTTACAACACCTTTCAGGTCCAAACCACTAACTTCAATATTTTTGCTTTTTTGCATTCCACAGGCAACCAAAAATGCCTTATAACCTTCAGCTCTTAAACTGTCTAGGCTTGTTTTATTTCCTACTTTAAAATTCTTCTTAAATTCAACTTCTAATTCTTTTATATGATTTATTTCATTTTTAACAACTTCTTGTGGCAATCTTTGACTTGGTATTCCATAGCTTAACCATCCACCTAAAACTTCTTTTTCTTCAAAAACAGTTACTTTGTATCCTTTTTGTGCTAAACCTGCTGCTGCTGTAAGACCACTTGGACCTGATCCTATTATTGCTATTTTTTCTTTATTTAATGTTACTTTTTCTAGAACTTTCATCCCTATAGTTTGTTCATAATCTGTTAAATATCTTTGCAATTCACCAATTTTTATAGGATTATCTATACCACATCTACTGCAAGCGCCTTCACAATATTTGTCATAAGGACATACTCTTGCACATATTCCTCCAAGAGGATTATTAACTCTTATTGTTTCTACTGCACCTTTAATATTTCTAAAACGAAGTGAACGTATAAACTTAGCTGGATTTGTACCTGCTGGGCAAGCTTTACTACAAGGTGCATCATGACATAATAAACATCTTGATGCTTCTTCAATTGCTAGAATAGGCGTTAATGTTTTTTTACTTTCCTCTAAGTATTTTCCTTGTTCCATATTTTATATTTTCCCCTTTCAAAATTAATTATATTTTAATTAAAGCAAAAGACTTATATTATTTGTTTCCTTAATATAGAATATTCTAGTGAAAAACCTTCTTATTCTTCTATCTTTAAATCATTTATCAAATTTGGTATAATTTCATACAAATCACCAACAATACCATAGTGAGCAACTTTAAAAATAGGTGCATCTTTATCTTTATTTATAGCTACTATACAATCTGATGAATTCATACCAGCTAAATGCTGCACAGCACCTGATATGCCACAAGCTATATAAATCTTAGGTCTTACTGTTTTTCCTGTTTGTCCTACCTGATGACTTTGATCTATCCATTCTGCATCAACAGCACCACGAGAAGCACCAACCTCTCCCTCTAACACATCTGCAAGTTTTTGTATAAGCTTAAAGCCCTCTTTATTTCCTAGCCCTCTTCCACCAGAAACTATAACCTTAGCATCTTCTAGGGAAACTTGCTTTTTGATTTTCTTTAAAATGTCAATTATTTCTGTATTTTTATCTTTTTCTTTTAATTCAAAAGCTATTCTTTCTATTTTCCCACTTCTATTTTTACAGAACTTAGCTTTTTCCATTACTCCTGGTCTTACTGTTGACATTTGAGGTCTATGAGAACTGCATACTATAGTTGCCATTATGTTTCCACCAAACGCAGGCCTGGTCATTAATAAATTCCCATCTTCTTCATTTATATCTAAACTGGTACAATCTGCTGTAAGTCCAGTTTTTATTCTAGAAGCAAGTCTTGGAGCTAAATCTCTACCTATAGCAGTGGCTCCTATTAAAAGTATTTCTGGATTTTTTGCCTCTATTAATTCAGCTATTACTCTTGTATATACTTCAGTAGTATATAGACTTAAAAATTTATCTTCTACAAACAATACTCTATCTGCACCATGTTGTATTAATTCTTTTGTTAAAGCAGCTAAGTTATCCCCTAATAAAACAGCAGTAAGTTTTACATTTAATTTATCTGCTAGCTTTCTTCCTTCTCCTAATAGCTCTATAGAAACATTTAATATTTTTCCTTCTCTTTGCTCAGCAAATATCCATACTCCTTTATAATCCTTAATATTCATACTTCCACCTCTTTTATCCTACTAATTTTTCATTAATTTTTTGTGCAAGGATACGTGAAACTTCTTCTACCTCTCCTTCAATAATTTCTCCTTTAAATTCAATTGAAGGAGTAAAAGATTTTTTGACATTTGTTGGAGATCCCTTTAGTCCTATATTAGTTTTATCTACTTCTATATCATCTATATTCCACATTGTTATGCTCTTCTCTCTAAATGCCTCATATATACCTCTCACAGAAGGATATCTAGTTTCATTCAATTCTTTTATTGCAGTTAAAAGCACAGGCATTTTTGATTTTATTACATAATATCCATCTTCAATAGCTCTTTTTGCTATGACTTCATTTTCACATACCTTAAGGTCACTAACATAAGTTATTTGTGGTAAATCAAGATGTTCTGCTATTTCTGGTCCAACCTGTGCTGTATCACCATCTATAGCTTGTCTGCCACAGAATATTATGTCATAGTTGCCTATCTTTTTTATGGCAGAGGCTAATATTACAGATGTCCCCCAGGTATCAGAACCGCCAAATTGTCTATCACTTAAAAGAATGGCTTCATCTGCTCCCATAGCCAAAGCTTCTCTTAATACTGCTTCTGCTTGTGGCGGACCCATGCTTAAAATAGTTACATGAACATCTTCAAACTTTTCTTTTATTCTCAAAGCTTCTTCTAGTGCATTTTTATCATCTGGGTTTATTATACTAGGTACACCTTCTCTTATAAGCGTTTTTTTCACTGGATCAATTTTCACCTCATTAGTGTCAGGAACTTGCTTTATACAAACTATAATATTCATATATATCACCTCTTATCCTAATAAATTTCTAGAAATAACCATTTTCTGAACTTCTGACGTACCTTCATATAACTCAGTTATTTTGGCATCTCTCATCATTCTTTCCATTGGATACTCTTTCATGTATCCATATCCACCATGAAGCTGCACTGCTTTAGTAGTTACATACATAGCAGTTTCTGCAGCAAACAATTTAGCCATAGCCGCATCTTTAGTAATAGAAATTCCATTATCTAATTTATTTGCTGCATTATGAACTAGAAGTCTTGAAGCATTAATTCTTGTTTCCATATCCGCTACACTCCATTGAAGTCCCTGAAAAGCAGCTAAAGGCTTTCCAAATTGCTCTCTTTGTTTTAAATATGACACAGTTTCATCCATGGCTCCCTGTGCTATACCAACAGCTTGAGCAGCCATACCTATTCTACCTCCATCCAAAGCTTGCATTGCAATTTTGAATCCTTGTCCCTCTTTTCCTAAAAGATTTTCTTTAGGTATAACACAATCTTTAAATATTAATTCAGAAGTAGCAGATGCTCTTATCCCCATCTTATTTTCTTTCTTTCCTATAAAAAAACCTTGGAAAGTATCTTCCACTATAAATGCACTTATTCCCTTATTACCTTTTTCTTTATTAGTCATAGCTAAAATTATATATGTGCCAGCTTCTCCGCCATTAGTGATAAAACATTTTTGGCCATTTAAAATATAATTATCTCCTTTTAAAACAGCTTTACTATTTTGGCTTGCTGAATCTGTGCCAGCATTAGGTTCTGTTAATGCAAAGGCACCTATTTTTTCACCTTTTACTAATGGTTTTAGATATTCCTCTTTTTGCTTATCTGTTCCATAATTTAACAAGATCCAACAAGGTATGTTATGTACAGCTAGAATAGCTGCAGTTGATGCACACTTCTTTGCTATTTCCTCTATACACATAGCAAACACATATTCATTTTGCCCTGCTCCACCGTACTCTAATGGGAAAGGCATCCCAAGCATATTTAATTTGGCCATCCTTTTTATATTTTCTCTAGGGAATTCCCCTGATTCATCTATCTCTGCTGCAATTGGAGCAATTTCATTTTTAGCAAATTCTCTAACTGTCTTAAGTATCATTTCTTGTTCCTGCGTTAGATTAAAATTCATTAACTTCCCTCCCTTAAATTCACGATAGTGTAAAGTTTTTTACACTGTTTTTTTATATTTGTTCTTTATATATCAAAGGTTACAAAGTTTTTTTGAATAAAAAAACAATGACCCCCTTTTTTCTGTTATACTTGAATCTTCAACCAAACAAAAATAACATAAAAGGATGTCATTGTATGGATTCAATTATAACTTATTTATTCTTATATAATCAATATCTTTTGAAAATAATTTCTCAATTACTTTTATTTATTGCTAAATATATTCCTCTTAAGCAGTGGGCTTTTGAGGATTCACATAGTCCCGAATATCAGAAATTTAAAGTGGATAAGCTACCTAAAATTATTCGTTTTGAAAAAGTAGATTATCAACTTCTTTTAGCTTACTATAAACATAAATATAATAAATTAATTAAACCTGTTCAAAGACGTAATGGAAAATCCATCCCTGAAAATACTGTATGCCCTAAATGTGGTGCACCTCACCATTATATCTACGATAATAATGGTAATAGAGGTCAATTTCAGTGTAAGGTTTGTGATCAGAATTTCAACGAAAGCAATTATGTTACTAAACCTATGATATTTGTATGCCCTTATTGTGGTCAAACTCTTTCACCAAAGAAAGATCGAAAGCATTTTCGCATACATAAATGTGTTAACCAAAAATGCTCTTACTATCAAAACAACCTTACTAAACTACCTAAAAACTTAGATACTGCTGATAAACACAAGTACAAGCTTCACTACATCTATCGTGAATTCATCGTAGATTTCTTTAAAATGGACTTACATGAACTTCCTTCTAGGGCAGTTAACTTTAAGTATAAGAAATTCAATGCCCACATCATGGGACTTTGTCTTACTTATCACGTTAATCTTAAGCTCTCTACTAGACAGACGGCACATGCCTTGGCGGAAGTACATGGCATCAAAATCTCCCATACAATGGTTGCTAATTATGCTATGACTGCTGCCGCAGTTATAAAGCCTTTTGTAGACACTTTTGACTACAATCCATGTAACATTCTTTCTGCTGATGAAACTTATATTAAGGTCAAAGGCATAAAGCATTATGTTTGGATTATTATGGATGCCTGTAAGAAGTCTATTTTAGGCTATCAGGTTTCTGATACTCGTGCCGTAGGCCCATGTATACTGGCTATGCGTATGGCCTTTGAGAAGTTTAAAGTATTTCCTAATAAAGCTTTAAAGTTCATCGCAGATGGATATAGTGCCTATCCTCTTGCAAGTCAACAGTGTAAGCTGGTAAAGGGTTGGGACTTCGACGTTACTCAAGTTATCGGGCTTACCAATGATGATGCTGTATCTACTGAATTTCGTTGGGTTAAGCAAGTAGTAGAAAGGCTTAACCGAACCTTCAAAGCCTCTTACCGTGTTACTTGTGGTTATGGAAGTGAGAACGGTGCTGCATACGGTATATCCCTTTGGGTTGCCTATTATAATTTTCTTCGTCCTCATCCTTATAACTACTGGAAGCCATTAAATGAGATAGACATGCTATCTAATGCAGATAATATGCCTGGTAAGTGGCAGTTACTTATACACCTTGGTCAACAGACTATATTGAAGATTCAGGCTGAAAATTCTGCTTAATTTAGTTAGAAAATAAATACAGGATATTTCTCAGCTACTACGTGAATAAATCTCAACAGTAGCGACTGCTAATATCAAAAATTTCCTTCCACCAAAAGGTTTTTTTGTTATGCTCAAAATCTTTTACTTCATCCTCAAATAACACTATACTGTCCTAACTCACGCCCTCCGGGCAAAATATTTTTGGACTCTGTTTTTTCATAACTCACTTTACACTATCAAATTCACCCACAAATACTTAGTCACTCAACTTTCCCACATACAAAATTTTGACTTAATACAAGCAAGATACGATGCAAGTGACAATTAAAATAGGGTTCAGTGGCGGTTTGAATTTCAACTTATACTTCGTGATATATGGTAATGTTTCATCACTGTTAAATATTTTAATTAGTCTAAGCTCAAAGTTCAGGAAAACCTAAGAACTTTGCCAAACTCGCTTCACTCAAACAGGGCTAAAGTTCTAAGGTTTTCCTGAACTTTTCACTAAGGCTAATAAAAAATATTTAACTAATGTGATGAAACATTACCATATATCCCTACATATAAGTTGAAATTCAAACTAGTAACCATATAATCATAAATCGACTAATCTATAGTTGAAAACTTTTGTGTATGCTTTACATTAATATATTTTTCTTTACCAAGGGCTGATAAGCCCTAACCGTTAGGTTGGTATTCACTTAATACTTTAAGCAGTTTCAAAAGTCTTTACATTAAAAAATCAAAGGAAATTAGCCAGCCAACTTTGAGATAAAATTGTAGTATCAATCAATGAGCTGCTTTACTGTATATGAGCTTATAATTTTGGGAACATAAGTAAATACGATTTAGCAAATTTCCAAGGCTCGACGTCCACTTTTTCTTATTAAAGAAATCTCTTTAAGTACGGAAACAGACTTTATTCTATACGATTGATTCCATTGATATTTTATTTTCTAAAAAAACCAAATGATAATAGCCAACAATCTGGATGCATAAAATTTAACAGGCTAATCGTCTTAAGATTTTCATCTGGTAAATATCTAATTTTTATAAAATTTTCCAATTCTCAGCTAATGTAAAAAACACCTGATACTAAGAACTCTATTTATGTCAAAATTTTTGAAAGCAATTAAATATGACTTAAAACTTAACCTAACGGTATCAGGGCTTACCAGCCCTTTAATAAGGAAAATGTATTTAGTACTAAAAATCAGATTGTAAGTGAGTCCATTTATCTGATGGCTACCTACTGTAACACTCCCAATTTTATTAAAGTTGAAGTTAACAGTAGCTACGCCACTAGATAATTCATCTAAACTTAGTGTAATAAACAAATTTCCACTAAGTAAGATTCATTTATGGTAACTAGTTTTTGTTTTAACTTATACGTAATGGTATATTATAAGGAATTTGTCACATCAATTAAATTATTTTTTTATTAGTCTTAGCGAAAATTTGCTGAAAGCCTTAGAACTTTAGCCTTGTTTGAGCTAAAGCGAGTTTGGCAAAGTTCTTAGGCTTTCAGCAAATTTGAGCTTTAATTTTAAATTGGAAACTCCTCTTTGTTTCCTCAGAGGAGTAAGCGATTCGCACAAAATCATAGATTTTGGCTCTCTGCTTAAACATATTTAATAGTGCGAATTCCTTATAATATTCCATGGAGTATAAGTTAAAATAAAAACAACACCATAATGTAGCCTACATACAACTGAACTTTGAATTAACTACTTGCATCGCATAATTTTTAAGCTGCAAAAGTTGAGTCAGTCACTATTTCCTTTTAAGCAGATTTATCTATCAAATACTTCTATTTTGTTGATTCATATGTTGCTATAAATTCTGTACACAAAATTGGTTTTTCCAGTACATTTATAGCACTGGCATCTCCTTTAATATTAGGGTTGTATGCTACCTTAAAAGTTCTGCACTGGATTTTTCTCTTGTTCCCTTCTATCCCAACAATTCTTCCTATTAATTCTAAATAATCTCCAGCAAAAATGGATTTATGTAATCTGATATTATCAAACCCTATACATCTTCCTTCATTGCCATCATGCATAATCATAACTCTAGCAGCAACATCACCCATTAATGTTATTGAACGCGATCCATTTACTATGCCACCAGCATAAAAAACATCTTTATCTGACATTCTTAAACGCATTTTAGTTTCACAATCTTTATCTATTTTTTCAAAAGCCATTTTTACCCCTCCTACTATCATTAAATTCCAATTACTTTTCTACTTCTTCCCATGGATCTGCTACAATACCCTCTGGTTGAACTCCTCTTTGAAGTTCTTTTTTAACTACAAGTATTGAATAACCTTCTGCGCATAATAAAGGAGGCTGAAGTACATCCACTTCGCTGTCTAAAGCCTCTGGTCTTCCATTTCGTTTTGCTGGAGTAGCAATTTTGTATGCTTCAAGTTTAACCTTGCGAGACGTATTGCCTATCTTTACCATGGTTGCCTTAAAGTCCACCTGATCCCCTAAATAAAGATCATGATAAAATTTAACATCCTCATAACCTAAGCATAAAGATTCATCCCCATCATTTAAAATCATAACTTCTGTTTCAGCATCTCCCCAAATATCTAATATTCTTCCTACAGGAACGACAAAACCTAAATTATTTGCATCAGATGGCATCATCTTGTAACTTAATATTGATTCATTTCTCATCTAAAATATACCTCCTCAAACATTTATTTTAAAGGTTTTCACTTTAAATCACGCCATTTTCCTTCATACTAGCTACTTCTTGTCTACTTATAGAAAATTGTCCATATATTTCTTCATTATGCTGTCCTAAAAGAGGTGCTGGCGTATCTACACTACCAGGTGTTCTTGATAATTTAATAGGCACTCCTTGAAAATACATGTCCCCTATAGTTGGGTGCTTCATATGAACCATCATTTCTCTAGCTTGAATTTGAGGATGTTCAATAGCTTCTTTCATATCTAAAACTGGTCCACAAGGAATTCCAGCTTTATCAAACATACTTTCTAATTCTTTCTTTGTTTTATCTTTAATCCAATTAGAAATTATTTTCTTTAATTCTGGATCATAATTTTTACATCTTAAATCGTTAGTTAAGAATTTTTCACATTCTATTAAATCTGGTCTTCCTATTAAATTACAGAACTTAGACCACAATTTGTCATTTCCAACTCCTACAGCTACATAACCATCTGTGACTTTATAAACATCAAAAGGAGCTATAGACGGATCTATATTTCCTTGTCTTTTCGGAATTTCTCCTGTCATAGTATTTATAACAATAGCATTTTCTAAAAGAGAGAATATTGTATCTAACATTGCTACATCAACAGATTGTCCTAATCCAGTTTTTTCTCTATTATAAAGAGCCATTAAAACTCCTACACATAAATATATTCCAGTAACATTATCTGCTATAGAAGGTCCTACTTTAGTTGGAATTGATTCAGGGAATCCAGTTAAATTAACCATTCCTCCCATAGATTGAGCTACTATATCATAACAAGGTCTGTTAGCAATAGGTCCATATTGTCCAAAGCCTGAGCCTGAAGCAAATATTATTTTATTATTTATTTCTTTTAAAACTTCATAGTCTATACCTAACCTTTTCATAACACCTGGTCTATAATTTTCTACCACTACATCTGCATGTTTTACCATTTCTAAAAATATTTTTTTTCCTTCTTCGGTTTTTAAATTCAAAGTAATTCCTTTTTTATTTCTATTTAAGAAAGCATAAAATCCACTTTCTCCACTTTTAGGATCTATGGGACCCCAATACCTGCATTGATCCCCTTTTGGACTTTCAATCTTAATTACATCTGCCCCATTATCAGCTAAAAGGGTTGTACAAAAAGGACCATTATACGCATGTGTTAGATCCAATACTTTTAGCCCTTCTAAAGCTTTTGCCATAAAATCATCCCCTAATCTTTATATTTTCTTATACTTAAAATTATTCTAAATAATTAAATATATTCAAAAATACTCTAAATTTTGAATTTTTTTACATGTTTAGGGTAACAAGTTCTATTATTTTGAAAACTCAATAATAAACTTGCTTCTCTCATTTCTAACAAATAATCAAATGATTCTTAGGTTCAGATGGATTTTGCTTATAAGGATGACTTTCTCCATCTGAACCTTAGAAATAACTAGATAATTCTATTTTTTATCAATGTCTAAAACTGTTTGCAGTAATACGTTAGCACCTTTCCAGCAATTTTCAACAGATGTAAATTCAGGTTCGCAGTGGCTGTGTCCATCTTTACTTGGAACAAATATCATCGTTGTAGGAAGCATTTCAGCTACAAACTGAGCATCATGACCTGCACCACTATAAATACCCATGTTTGAATATCCATAGGCTTCTGCATTCTTTCGAACAAAACTAACTAATTCTGTATCGTAAGCAATGGTGTTACGTGCCCATTGTAATTCAGACTTAGCTGTGCACTTATCAAATTCCTTAGGCATGTTTTCAATGACTTTAACAACTTGTTTTATCACTTCAGGATTCTTATGTCTTGCATCTAATGAGAAGTCAACAAAGTCAGGAATAACAGTATGAACACATGGATGACAAGCTATTTCACCTGTAGTGTAAACAAGCTCACTATCAAGTTTATCAAGCTCTTCATGTAGGTATTTTAGAGCACTAGCTGCTGCTAAAAGAGCATCTTTTCTGTATTTCATTGGAGTAGTTCCTGCGTGATCAGATTGTCCATAAGTTCTAATTCTATAGTTAACCATTCCAACAACGCCTTCTACCACACCAATATCCTTATTTTCAGCTTCAAGTACAGGTCCTTGCTCAATGTGTAATTCAAGCATAGCCATATAGTCCTTAGGATTCAATCTGTTTGCTTCCTCTCCTTCGTATCCACTTTCCTTTAAAGCTTCCCCAAAGTTTTTTCCTTCAGGACTTTTTGAAGCTAGCATCGCAGCTTTATCAAATTTACCGCAAATAACGCCTGAGGACATCATAGCAGGTGGATAAAGAGACCCTTCTTCATTAGTCCACACCATAACTGTAATAGGATGTCTATGCGAAACTTTCTCTGTAACCATAGTTTCAGCTACTTCCATTGCAGTCATTACACCTAAAATACCATCATAGTTTCCACCATTTCTAACTGAATCGCAGTGTGATGCCATTACGATATGTGGAAGATTTTCTGTTCCCTTGAAAGTCGCATAAATATTTGCCATATCATCTGTTTTAATCTCTGCTCCCAGTGCTTTCATCCTTTTGCAAACTTCTGCTCTTGCCTTTAGGTCTGCTTCTGATAAAGAAAATCTTGTTATTCCACCATGACCTGCATCACCAAATTTACTAAATGTAACAATCTTATCTTCCATTCTTTTTTTATCACAACTTAACATAACACTTCCCATTTTAGTACGCACTCCCTTTAAATTTTTATATTTAATTGCTCAACTTTCCCACATACAAAATTTTGACTTAATATAAGCATAATACGAAGCAAAGCTTCGCTAGTTAAGAATTAATAATTAAGAATTAATAGTAAAGGTTGATTTTTAGCTACCGCAAAAAATCTTTAAATTTATATGAGTCAGGAATGTTTCGCTTTAGCAAAACGAGCCATCAAAAATTTAATTAAAGATTTTTTGTAATGTAACGAAAAAAAATCCACATTAACTATTAATTCTTCATTCTTAACTATTAATTTAAAATATTGTGTAGCATTTTTTTAAACTGTGAAGAAAGTTGAGCAATTGTTAATCTAACTGTTAGTGTTTAGTATTAGCCTCTGCACTTGCAACTTCTGTAATTTCTTCATTCTCTTTAGGTGAAAGTAAAGAAGCCTTATCACTCTTCATCAAAATAGGGTAAATAATTAAAGCTAGTATAAATCCTAACATCCATCCAGCATCAGCTAATAAACTTAAGCTTGGTATAAACAATCCACTTACAGGTAATATTAAGGCCAATATCCATGCATATATAGCCTTTTTATTTAACCCATTTCCATACCAATACCTACCTTCTTGTGCTAAAAATAGTGATTGCACATCCACTAGTTTCTTGCGATGAATATAATAATCTGCAATATATATACCAGCTAGAGGTCCTAAAAGTATGCCATAAGTTCCAAGCCATCCAAATATATAAGCTGACGCACTAGACATAAGTTTCCAAGGCATAATTGCCACGCCTGCTGCACCGGTAATAAGTGTTGCTGCTTTAAAAGATATTTTTCCAGGATTAAGATTAGAAATATCATTTGAAGTTGCTACTGCATTAGCAGCTACATTGGTGTTTGTAGTGGCTATCATTATACCTAAGCATCCTATAATTGATGCTATTGGACTATGCATTTTTTCTATAACTACAACTGGATCCCATATAAACTGTCCATAAAGAACTCTTGTTGCACCTGTAACAAATATGCCTACAAAAGAAAATGCAACCATTGTTAAAGGCAATCCAAATAGCTGACCTTTAAACTGAGCTTTTTGACTTTTTGCAAATCTACTAAAATCAGGTATATTTAAAGCTAGTGTTGACCAAAATGCTATATTGGCAGCTAAACTCTTTAAAAATACTACGCCAAAGGATTTCGGTTTATTAGCTACTGGCATATTCAGTATATCTGAAACTCCTTGCCCCATGCTAGCTACAGAGGAATAAGCCCATATAACAAGTGCTAAAGATATTGTAACAAGTATAGGGACAGTCCATGATTGCATAAACTTTATAGTTTCTGGTCCCCTATGCACTATTGCTACATTTAAAGCCCAAAACCCGAAGAATGAAATCCAAACTCCTCCTGGAAAAGTAGTCCAGCCTGGAATAAGTGTACCTAAAATTGCATTTATAGCTTCTCCGCCTATCCAACACTGGATGCCAAACCATCCTGCACCTACTATAGCCCTTGCCATAGCTGCAATATTGGAACCCCATACTCCAAAAGATAACCTTGCAAATACTGGATATGGTATCCCATATTTAGTTCCTGCATGTGAATTAAGCTGCATTGGTATTAAAACTATTAGGTTTCCAAGGGCAACATTTATAAGCGCCTGCCACCAAGTAAGTCCTGCTGCCATAATTCCAGCTGCCATCATATATGTTGGAATACAAATACACATACTTACCCATAGTGCTGTAACATTATAAGTAGTCCAAGTTCTTTGTTTAAGCTTTGTAGCTGCTAAATCATTGTTGTAGTAACGACTATTTTTTATATTCTCTACTGCTGCATCTGTCATTTCATAAAGTCCATTAACTTCTCTCTGCGTTTTTAAAATTCTATCCATATATATAACTCTCCTTGCAAATTAATTTTTTACTACAATAATTCCATTAAATATTGTATTTTACGTAAGAGTTTTATTATGCAGTATTAGATTCAATATTTTAAAATAAGTTGTTAGATACTAAAATCATATAATTTTAGGAGCTCCTCTTTTTATAAATTTTCCTCTTCCATCCCTTCCAACATATTTTCCATTTTCAGCTACAACTTCTCCTCTTGATAGTGTAACTACTGGATATCCTTTTAATTTAAATCCTTCATATGGCGTGTAATCTACATTTTCATTAAGCATTGACTGAGTTACAGTAACTTCTTTATTTGCATCAAATATAACTAAGTCAGCATCACTTCCTATTGAAATAGTTCCTTTTTGTGGATACATACCAAAAATTTTTGATGCATTTGTAGACGTTACTTCTACAAATTTCTGTAAGCTTATTCTGTCTTTTAATACGCCATAAGTATACATAAGTGCCATTCTAAGCTCTACTCCTGGAGCTCCATTTGGTATTTTAGCGAAGTTATCTAAACCCATTCTCTTTTGCTCCATAAAAAATGGACAATGATCTGTAGCCACAACTTGTAAAGTATCATTTTTAAGAGATTTCCATAAATAAGGCCAATTTTGTTTATCCCTTAAAGGTGGTGACATAACATATTTGGCTCCATTAAAATCTGGTTCTTCGTAATTATCATAGGATAGCAGTAAGTATTGAGGACAAGTTTCTCCCATAATTTGATATCCTTGTTCTCTAGCTCTTGCTATTTCAGAAGCTGAAGCTTCACAACTATTATGAACTATATAAAGAGGTGCTTTGCAGATTTCTGCTAATTTAATTGCTCTTCCTGCTGCTTCTCCTTCACATAAATCCGGACGGGAAATAGCATGATATTTGGGTTCTGTTTTACCTTCATCTAAAAGCTTTTTTGTATAGTGTTTTATGACATAATAGTTTTCAGCATGTACACAAGTTAACCCACCATTTTCAGATACTGTAGTAAGCGTTTTCATTAAAGTATCGTCTTCTACTCTCATTCCATCATAAGTCATAAATAATTTAAAACTGGAATAACCCTCTTTAATTATTTCTGGTATTTCATTCATAACTTTTTCATTCATATCAGTGATTACCATATGAATTCCATAATCTATACAAGCTTTATTATCAGATTTTTCTCTCCAAATTTGGGCTGTTTCTTTTAAGCTTTTTCCATTAGGCTGAACAGCAAAATCTACTATTGTAGTAGTCCCTCCACATGCAGCAGCTTTGGTGCCAGTTTCAAAGTTATCACTAGCAAAAGTTCCTCCAAAAGGCATATCCATATGAGTATGTGCATCTATTCCGCCTGGAAAAATATATTTACCTTCAGCATCAATTACTTTATCAGCATAATTAGCCAATTCTAAACCTAAAGCTTGTACCCTTCCATCTTTTATTCCAATATCGCATTTAAAAACATCAGAAGCAGTAATAATAGTTCCATTTTTAATTACAGTGTCAAATTTTTCCATATACAACACCTCCACTAATTAAATTTTATTCTCATATCAATTCTTCGTCAATGAAATAATCTAAAAATTCAAATTATTGTGCCTATTTCCCAATTCTTTCGTCATATTGCCATATGATAGTGACAAAATTGTCCTACATTATCTTTAGTGGAGCATGACAATTTTACAAGAACACCTGAAGCAATATTTTTGACAGGACAGAGGACAGTTGGCAGAGGACAATGAAGGAGTATTTTTCTCCGCTACACTACGAAAAATCTTTAATTAAATTTTTGATGACTCGTTTCGCTAAAGCGAAACATTGCTGACTTATATAAATTCAAAGATTCTTTTACATTAGCAAAACAAGCTTTAAAATAAATTAGTTTTCCGACGTAAGGAAGAAAACTCACCTTCACTGTCCTCTGTCAATTGTCAATTGTCCTCTAAAAGGTTGTATCTCATAATGCTTATATTAAATCACACTTTTATACGAAATAAAAACATGCATACATGTAAAAAAAAAGGACTGTCACACTAATTAATTAGTGCAACAGTCACTTTTTTACTTTAAATCTTTAACTAATTTAATTAAATCATTTACATCCAGATTAATTATATCAGTTTTATTTATTGAGGATACATTTGTATATTTACCATCTGAAGATTTTGGTACAGAAACATATCCTTTCTTAATTAATTTAGCTAATGCCTTATAATCTTCAGAATTTCTATCAACGCCTGTAATTTTCCAATTATTTTTGTTTTGTACATCAATACGTTCCTTTTTTACTTCTTTAATATATTTCATTGCAAGATTTCTTATAGTACCAGCATCATCTCCATATTCTTTTGTAGAACTCCAAAGCTGCTTAAATTCTCTTCCTTCTAAGGGTCCATTTTTAGCAATTAACTGACTCATTCTATAGGAATTCATTCCTAATTTAATTGAATCAGTATCTTTAATTTCAGTACCTGTTTTTGCTAATGTTAAGTTAGTAATTCTACTACCCTTTGGCTGAGTTAAATCAATATTATATTTAACCCCTCCAAAAATATCATTTGTACTATACTTTGACGCACGTCTTACTGGATTAAAGCTTATAGTCAAATCTCCTGGTTTTAAAGTGTTAAAATAATCTGCAGACCATTCCATATAATCTTTTAGATCTTTCCCTGTTAGTTGATATACTGTGGTTTCTCCTCCAGCATACTGATAGTTATAAGAAATATCTTTTTTCCTTATAGGGCCAGCATTTAACTTAGCATTATCATTGTCTATAGAAATTACTGTAGCATCAGCTTTACTGTAATACAACTGAACTTCATTAAAAAAATCTGTTAATGGAGTTTCTCCTATCTGAACTTCAGGAATTCCTGATATTTGCTGCTCTGGAACCATGTTTGTACCAGATAAGTATCCAATAACTTTATTTGCTTCTGCTCTAGCTTTATCATGGAAAGGTTGTAATTCTTTTTCTAAATCTTTATCAGAATCATAAGATGCCATATCCATATTTGTAGCTTTCTTGCTAGTTAAAACAAACTTTCCATTAGTATTTTTGAAAGTTAAATCAATTCTAGATAAAGCTTGTCCGTATTTATAAGGCTCTGTTATTAATACTCCATTTACAGTGTCAGATTTAACACTTTTATGCATATGACCAGCAACTATAGCAGTTAAATTTGGGCATGCGTTTGCTAAATCTTTTACTCCTGTATTTGGTATATCATTTTCATTATCTTCTCCCATATGTATTATGCCTACTACTGTATCTACTTTACCATTTAAATCATTTAAAGCTTTTTTTGTTTCATCAACTGGATTGTTTACTGTTATGCCTTTAAGATGATCAGTTCCCTTTTCAAAGTCTGTTATTAGTGGTGTATCCATTCCAACAAAACCTATTTTTATACCTGATTTTTCTATAATTGTTGATGCAGGCATAAATCTACTTCCATCAGAATTATATAAATTTCCACATAATAATTTACCTTTAAATTGATCTGTAACATTTTTTAATACCGGTAATCCAAAATTAAATTCATGATTTCCCATATTCCATATATCATATCCCATAGTATTCATAGCAGTTACCATTGGTTGTTGTTTTTCTTTATTAAACATTTCTACGCTATTATCTTGAATAGCATCACCTGCATCCACTAAAATAGTATTCGGATTTTCTTTTCTAATCTGTTTTACAGCAGTGCTTATTTGAGTTAAACTTCCTGCTTTATTTTCTGTATCCATGGAATAATCCCAAGGAACAAATCTTCCATGAACATCCGAAGTTCCTAAAATTGTAATTGTAACTTCATTATTGTCTTCTGCTGCATAAACTACCTTAGGATTTAGAGTAAATGCTGCTGATGTTAACATCATAGAAGTCATTAGCAAGCTTAAAAATTTGTGTTTTTTCATAAGTTAATCCCCCTTAAATTTGTAACTACATTGTATACTTTTATTATATTTCTATAAAAACCGTCAAAATCCTTTATTTTCTACCATTATATCCCCTACACAAACCTATAACTAATAAGATTTAATATTCTATTAGAAGTCACTTAATAGTTTTCTTACTGCAACCTATTTCTGCACATCTAATTACAATGTCAGTATAATATAATTATGTAGCAATAAATTTATAGAAAGGACTCTGTTTATGGAAATTCGTACAGGTGACAATGTTATACTTAAACCTAACCCCAAATACGATCTTTGGAAAGTAATAGAAATTACTCTTGGCCCTCCTGTATACGTAAAAATAAAGGGTATAACCAATCGTCTTATCAAAGTGGCTCCTGAAGATATTATAGAAAAAGTTGATGAAATAACTGCTAAAGAAATTCTTAAAAAAAACAAAATAACAAACAATATACATCTAGAAAGTATTTTAAAAACAATTCCTTCAGTGCAGCCCTGTATGGCAACTGGTACTAACGTACTATCTAAAATCCCAGGAATAATATTACACCTTGACAGTGACAAAAGGTTTCTTAATGGATGCTTAGATTACTATAAAAAAAATGCTATACCTGCCTATGGTTATGCAATGAAACCAGAAGAAATGCCTAGCCGCATATTAGAATTATTAAATGCACATAATCCTAATATATTAGTAATAACTGGACATGATGGATATACTAATAAAAAAGAACCTTTTTCATTAGACTCCTATCTGTATTCAAAATACTACATTGAATCAGTAAAACTCGCCCGTAAATTTGATAGAAATAAGGATAATTTAGTTATCTTTGCTGGTGCTTGCCAGTCCTTCTACGAAGCTCTAATGGACTCAGGTGCAAATTTTGCCAGCTCCCCCAAAAGAATATCCATTCGTGCTTATGATCCTGCTGTAATCGCTGTAGAAGTTGCATTAACACCAATACTATCAAAAGTAGATCCATCAGAAGTTATACTTAAAGCTAAATCTAATTTTGATGCAATTGGTGGAATAGATACTAGAGGTACTTTAAGAAATGGTATTCTATTTAACATGCGATCTAATATTTACAGAAGAAACTTCTGTGAATATAGTCCCTATTTTTCACCTTGTTCTATATGTGCTTATAGATATTACTGCAACTGGAAGCACAATATCTATTTCTAGAATTCTTACAATAAATCTTTCTAAGTATTATACCCAACTTTTCTCTATTTGCCTCATAACACCTATTGAATTGTCAAGTTTTACATTTTACAGACGATAACGTACCTAGAGAACATTTATGTAATATTTTAACAACAAATGTCATGTTAGTATTTAATCTTTCAGATTAAAGCGTTGATAAAATATTCAAATCTAAGGAGGAACTACAATGAATATTACTACTAACAATTCATTTAGATTAAAATCTACCAATAGTTTTACAGGATTACAACAGTATTCTTTAATTCATAACAAATTAAACAATGTTTTAAAGAATTCCAATATAGTTTCTTCAAATAATGACGTAGATAAGCTAAGTCTTTCAAAACAAGCATCGTTTAAAATTAAGGTCAATCAGCTGACTGCTAATAATACTGCAGATATAGAATCCGTTAAGGCAGATCAAATGGTTGAAAATGCTATGTTTTCTAATTTAGTTGGAGGCTTTGTTAATTCAACACTTGATGAATTTAAAACTGAAATTGAAGATAACTTGAAATCTTATTCTTCATATATTAGTAAAATCGATGATGGCACTTTGGATAAAAATATTTCTTTTGATGACTATGCAGATTCTGAAAGCAAGAAAAAATATCAATCAAATTTAGCAAACGATATAAATGATTTATTAAACAAAACTAATACCTCAACAAAAGCACAAGAAATAGAACCTAGTGAAATTACCAAAAGTATAGATCCTGTAATGGAGAAAGTCCTTCAAATTAATCATACTTCAAAAGATAATTCCTTACATGTTAATAAAATTGATCATTCACCTTTAGATAAAAGTCTTTCTTTTAATTACTATGTAAATTCCGAAAATAAGAATGAGTATAAAGCAAGCTCAATAAATATTATAAATGCTTCAGTAAACAAAGCTGATACTTCAATAAAAGTGCAAACTAGTGAATCTTCTACCTTAACAAAAGTACAAGAAATCAAACCTAGTGAAAATACTGAAAGTGTAGATACTATAAAAAAGCAAGCCTTTGAACAACTGCAAAACAGGATTAAAAAAATTGTAGATAATTCTATAAATAGTTTAAATAATATTTTTAAAGGAATAACTGTCAGTTCACCTGAACTTTCAGAAAGTATAAATGAAATTAAACAAGATGTTACATCTTTAACATCTTCTATAAAGGAAATTAATTTAAATACAAAAAACCAATCTGAATTCGGTAATTCACTAAAAAAAATATTCCAAAATATAAATAAAACTCAAAGTAATATTCGTAATTATTTATATACTCAATTTAAAAACATCCCTGGTTTGGATAATGATTATTTGAATAAGCTAACTTACAAATTTGAAAGTGAAACTGCAAATAACCTGAAACGATCTCAGTACGACATTAATTTGATAGACAGCACATTTAACTCACGTTCATAATTTTGGAACAAATTCCTGCTTTTTAGTGCAAAAATTAAATGCGTTGATTCGAGAATTTCTATCTTCTCTTTCAACGCATTGAATAAATTTAAAACTGTAAACAAAATGAATTGTTTACAGTTTATTTTGTTTATTGTACTTTAAATCCTTCAACTTTACCAATTAAATCATTTACGGATTCATTTAATTTTAAAGCTATACCAGAAACTTCTTCTGTAGAAGAAAGCATTTCCTCTGCAGAAGCTGATATTTCCTCAGTTGATGCTGATACTTCTTCTGCAACAGATGCTATATCTTCAATTTTATTAATCACTATATCTTTAGCATTAATTGCATTTTTTACAGAACTATAAGTTTCATCTACCATTGGCGCAATCTTTTGAACGGATTCTAGTATATTGTCAAATGCTTGAATAGTTTTTTCAACAACAGTTGCTTGATCACCTATTAAGCCATCCATTTCGCTTGAAGTGTCCATTACTTCCCCTGTTTCTTTGCTTACCGAATTTATTAAATTCATTATTTCACCTGATGCTTTACTAGATTCTTCTGCTAATTTTCTTACTTCATCAGCTACCACCGCAAAACCTTTACCCTGTTCACCAGCTCTAGCTGCTTCAATAGCAGCATTTAATGCTAAAAGATTAGTTTGCTCCGAAATTTCATTAATGGAGTCTGTTATATTACCTATTTCACTTACAGTGCTTCCTAATCCATTAATCTTGTTGTTAACTACTAAAAAAGATTGTTTTATTTTAGTTATAGAAGCTGTCAATGTCTCAATATAATCCCTACCTAATACTGCTTTATCTTCGGCATCCTTACTACTTGTATTTACATTGGAAATTTTATCATGAATATCATTTAATTCAGTGTTAAACATATTAAGATGCTTAGTTATGTCTAATAATTCACGTGTTTGATTTACAGCTCCATTTGCTATTCCTTCAATTGCTAATGCTACTTCACTAGCTGCTGTAGTCATTTCTTTGGAATTACCAGCAAGGGTAGTTGACATACCTTCCACATTTGAACTATTATCTTTAACTCCAGCTATTAAAAATCTTAATTGATCCATAGTATCATTTATTTTGCTAGCCATTATCCCAATTTCATCTTTCCTTTTAACATTTACTTTAGTTGTAAAATCACCTTTTGATATACTTTCCATAGCTCTAACAACATTATTGATAGGATTGGTTAGCCCTTTAGATATATATACAGATACAATGATTGCTATAATTAAAGCAATTAATGCTATCATCATTATTAAATTTATAACTATTTTAGTAGTACCTGTAAACTCAGAAGTTGGAATATTCGCCACATATATTAATCCCATATCTTTATCTTCATTATAAGCCGTTAACTTTTTAACACCATTATATTCATATTCCCCAATTCCAATCTTTTTACTTAAAACTTCTTTAGCAATACTAGTTTTTAAAAAGTTTTTTTGAAAAATCTCTTCTTTCTTAGGATGCATTATAGCTGTACCTTCTTTATCTACAACAGAAATGTATCCAGACGATCCGATTTTAATATTAGTTATATATTTATCAGATAACTTTGCTAAATCTACAGAATAAGATACTAAACCTTGTATTTCATTTGAACTATTTAAAATTGGAACACATATAACAAATACTGGTTTTCCAGTAGATGTACTCTTTTTAACACTTGAAATTGTCATCTGTTTTGTTTGCCTAGCTTTTGTAATATAATCTAATTGACTAGAATTACTATTTTTAACATCGCTATTTATTGTATCAACTAAAATCGTTTCATTTTTATCTCTGATAATTATATTTGCATACACACCATATTTATCCATTTGATTTTTATATCTATCCATAGTTTCATTTTCTGTTTCTTTTGACCTGTCCCCTTCTAAATATTTAAGAAGCATATCATCATGCTGACTATCTAATGCAATTTTCTTTAACATTTCTATATTGCCCTGCAGAGAATTCTGGGATACTGACAATTCTTCCTTTAATCTTCCATAAGCATCATTTTTATTGGAATTTTGTACAACAAAACTTACTATAATACCTGATATAATTAAAGGCACTATAGCGAAAATTATAAAAAACATAATAAACTTATTTTTTAGTTTCATATTACACCTCCAAAGTTAATTATTTTTCAAATTTTCTGAACATTGAACAGATTACTATAATTGTATTTGCAATAAAGAATTCTGTCAACAATTTTCTACTTATTCTTTCTTTTTCATACTCTGTTAAAAATTTAAAATCTATCATTAAATTTGATGATAAAATAAAATACGTTGATTAGGGAATTTCTATCTTCTCTTTGAGCACATTGAATAAATTTAAAACTGTAAACAAAATGAATTGTTTACAGCTTATTAAAAATTTTGTTTATTGTACTTTAAATCCTTCAACTTTACCAATTAAATCATTCACAGATTTATTTAATTTTGAAGCTATACCAGAAACTTCCTCTGCAGAAGATTCTAAAATGCACTGTCATAGTAAATATTACAATTTGATAATACATTTTTTAATGATTCTTTATCAGTATCACTTATTTGATTGTTATTTAACCAAAGGGTTTGTAAATTAGTTAAACCTTTAAGTGGACTTATATCACTTATTTTATTATTAGATAAATTAAGCGCTTTTAAATTATTTAATCCTTGCACTGCACTTATATCACTAATTTGATTATTGTTTAAATTAAGTGTTTGTAAATTAGTTAAGCCTCTTAATTTACCTATATCACTAACTTCATTATAATTTAAATTAAGTGTTTGCAAATTAGTTAAACTACTTAGCACACTTATGTCACTGATCTGATTATGGCTTAAATCAACTGTTTGTAAATTAGTTAGGTTTTCTATTCCTGTAACATCTTTTATACCTTTATTTGAAGCATCTAAAGATACAATATTTTTAACATCTGCTATATAAATATCTCCTGACTGCTTATTTATTTTGTTTCTTACTACTTTTTCTAAATTTTCATCTTTAAAAATCACTGTGTCCTTTGGAATATTAGAGTCTGATAATTTAAAATCTTTATCCGTAAGATTGTCATAATAGCCTTTTACTGGACTGTAATCTGAAATTTGATTTTGACCTAAATAAAGAACTTTTAAATTAGTTAACCATTCCAATGTTCTTATATCACTAATTCTATTATTCTTTAAAGAAAGCTCTTTTAAATCACTTAGCCATTTCAATGGACTTACATCACTAAGTCTATTATTATCTAAAGAAAGCTGCTCTAATTTAGTTAATTGTTGCAATGCATTTATATCAGTTATTTGATTTTCGCTTAACAAAAGTGTTTGTAAATTAGTTAAACCTCTTAATTCACTTATATCGTTTATTTGATTCTGTTCTAAATCAAGAAGTCTTAAATTAGTTAAATTTTCTATTCCGCTAATATCTTGTATTCCATCATCATAAGCCTTTAAAGATACTATTTTTTCAACATCACTTTTGTAAATATCTCCTGTTTGCTTGCTTATTTCAGATCTTACTGCTTTCTCTAAATTTTTATCTTTAAAGGTTACTACATTATCAATAACGTCTATTAAATCAAAATCTTTGCTTATAAGATTATCATAATATCCTTTTGCTGGACTATAATCTGAAATTTGATTTTGACCTAAATAAAGAAGATTTAAATTAGTTAACCCTTTTAAGTAACTTATATTATTAATTCTATTATTCTTTAAAGAAAGTTGTTGTAAATTAATCAAATCTTGCAATGGACTTATATCACTTATTTCATTACTGTTTAACAAAAGCATTCTTAAGTAAGTAAAATACTTTAATTCACTTATATCACTTATTTGATTATTGTCTAAAGTAAGGTAGTATAAATTGTTCAAGCCCCTTAATTCACTCATATCACTTATTTGATTTTGTGATAAATTAAGATCCCGTAAATTACTTAAATATCGTAATATGCTTACATGGCTTAGTTGATTTTGAGATAAGTTAAGAATTTGTAAATTAGTTAAATTTTCCATTCCACTAATATCATTTATACCATTATTTGAAGCATCTAAATAAGTAATATTTTCAACATCACTTTTATAAATATCTCCTGTAGGTTTATTTATATTATTTCTTATTGCTTGTTCTAAATTTTTGTTTTTAAAAGTAACTACATAACTATTTTTTATATTGAAATGTACTTTATATTCATTTTTTAATGCTTTACCCGATTTTGAATGTGCATTATTTCCAATGTTCAATATATAATTTCCACCTGGCGTATAACCACCCTGCGGAGCTTTTACTGTAATTGTTTTGGTATCTTGTCCTAAATTAATTTCTACACTTACTGTGCTACCCTTACTATCAGTTACAGTGATGCCCTTCTTAGTCAAATCATCAAATCCAACCTCACCTGTAAATTTAACAGTCCAAGTTTTGTTAGAGTCTACTGTTTGATTGTCTGTAAACTTTTCGGCTTTAACAATATTTGTTATAAATAAGCTTGTACATATAATGCCAGATATAACTAAAAACTTAATTATTTTAATCATAGATTTTATCCTCCTCTACCTTCAAATGTTGCTTTTTCATCACATAAATGTATAGATTTCTAATATATTTACATATTTGCTGTGCCAACAGCTTTATAAAATATTCCTTAATAAATTTCGTGAAGTTGAGTACATAACAATCTACTCAATCTACCTATATTATAAACTTTATTTTCACCAGTTTCCATAAATTTCATCTTAATTTTGCTTTTATATTCATTTTTTTCATCTAGTTAAAGTTTCATAAAAAAGAATCAACATTAATGCGTTAGATCAATATCACAAAGCTAATATTATATGATGTATTTAGAGTAACTGAACCTTAAGCCATGTAAAAAATTAAAAGGGGCTGTTCAATAGCAATTTTTTAGATTGCTTTGAACAGTCCCATATCCCACATTACTATTTATTTACAAAGTCATTTATATATGTTATTGGAATAAGTGCATACATTGCTGCACATTTTACTAATTCATCTTTCCAATTTTTTTCATTAGGTGCATGTGCTTGATCTTCATGACCAGGTCCAAATCCTATACATGGTATTTTGTATCTTCCCATAATTGAAACTGCATTTGTGGAAAATGTCCATTTATCAACTTTTGGTTCACTATTAAATAAATCCTTATAGCAGCTTACAAGGGTTTGACATACTTTATGCTCTTCAGGTAATGCCCATGTTGGGAAGAAACATTCAGTTGGATATTTTAAACCTGTATAGGAAGGTCTTTCATAAGTATACATTTCAACTTCAGCCTTTGAAGCTTTAACTGATGGTAAATCTTTAATTTGCTTAACTGCATATTCCCATGTTTCACCGCCCGTAAGTCTTCTATCAATGGAAATACTGCATCCATCAGCTACTGCACATCTTGAAGGTGATGAAAAGAAGATTTCAGATACTGTCAATGTACCTTTTCCTAAAAACTCATCATTGATTAAATTTTCATTTAAAACTTTTAATTCATTTAATATTGGAGCCATTTTAAAGATTGCATTATCTCCTCTTTCTGGTGCAGAACCGTGACAGCTAACTCCATGAGTTGTAACCTTGATTTCCATTCTTCCTCTATGCCCTCTATATATGTTTAAAGAGGTAGGTTCTGTAATTACAACAAATTCTGGTTTTATTTTATCTTCATTAACTATATACTGCCAGCATAAACCATCACAATCTTCTTCTTGAATAGTACCTGTTACTATTAATGTGTAATCACTTTCAAGACCAAGATCTTTAATTATTTTACCAGCATAAACCATAGAAGCCATTCCACCTTCTTGATCTGTTACACCTCTTCCTACAATGATTTCATCATCTTCATATCCTTCATAAGGATCATAATCCCATAGATTTCTATCTCCTATACCAACTGTATCTATATGAGCATCCATAGCAATAACATGTTTTCCATGCCCTATATATCCTAGCACATTACCCATAGGATCTATTTCCACTTTATCAAATCCTACTTTTTCCATTTCCTCTTTTATTCTAAGTATTACTTTTTCTTCTCCGCAACTTTCACTTGGAATTGCAGCCATATCCCTTAAAAATTTAGATATTTCAGGTTTATACTTCTCTGAAAGTTTTAATATTTCTTCTTTATTTATATTTACTGTCATTTAAAACCCCTCCAAATTATATCTTTTTATATAATAACTCAAATTAGAAACGCTTCCAAAGTTCTGCTGCCAGTTCTCTACTTCTTGCCATAATGCTTTCTTCATCAATATCCACAAGTTTTCTATCTTCCATAATAACCTTACCATTAATAATGGTGGTATCTACATGACGCCCTGTAACGCCAAATAGTAAATGGCTATTAATATTATTTTCATTAATTGGTGTTGGTGGATTATAATCTACAATAATAACATCTGCTAGTGCACCTGCTTTTAAAATACCTACCTTTCCATTAATAAATCTCTCTGTGATCTTCCTGTTATTGTCAAATAGCATTTCTGGTATTTCGTTCCAAGCTACAGTAGGATTTCCTGTAACATGTTTATGAATGATATTACCTACCTTGTAAGATTCCATCATATCTGATGTATATCCGTCTGTTCCAAGTCCTAATAGAATTCCTTTCTTGTACATTTTTAGTATAGGTGAGGTACCTACAGCATTACCCATATTGGACTCAGGATTATGAACAACTATTGTGTTTTTTTCTTTAAGTAAATCCATCTCATTATCTCCAATATGAATACAGTGTACTGCAATTGTCTTATCAGAAAGAACTCCCTCATCATACCATCTTTCTACAATACCTTTTCCATACTTCTTCTTTGCATCTTGTGCATCTTCAATACCTTCACCAGTATGAACATGAAAGCCTGTATTTAAATTTTCTACTGCATCTAGGCATTTTTCTAAAGTCTTTTTAGAAATTGTCATAGAAGCATGAAGTCCAAACATTCCTTTAAGCATATCATCATTTTTATTATTACAATATTTAATAAAATCTATATTTTCATTAATACCTTCATCTGCAATTTTCTCTCCATCTCTATCTGATGTTTCATAACACAAATTACTTCGAATTCCTATCTTCTCTGCAGCTTCTGCTATTTTAAATAAACTACCTGTAACTGCATGAGCACTTGCATGATGATCAAAAACAGTTGTTACGCCATTTTTAACTTCATCAATCATTGGTACAATTGCACTATAATAAACATCTTCTAAATTTAACACTCTATCAAGTCTCCACCAAAGCCCATTTAGTATATCCACTAAATTTTTTGCTGGAGGACTGTCACTGGCCATTCCTCTAGCAAAAGTACTATAATAATGCATATGAGTATTAATAAAGCCTGGCATAATCAATCTACTTCTGGCATCAATAAATCTAGCATTTATATATTTTTTCTTTAGCTCTTCTGTTAAACCAATTTCAATAATTTTATTTTCCTTAATAGCAACACATCCATTATTAATAATGGGTCTTGCAGTATCTCTAGTGATAACCTTACCATTTCCAATTAGCAGCATTTATTTTCCCCCCTACCCTTTTAATATTAAGCTACATCATATAGTTATATTTGTTTATACAAACTTTAATTACATTTTCCATTTCTTTTGAAAGGACATTTTTTTCACCCACAGTATAGGTAATAACTTCACCATCTTCTCTTCTAACTTTACAAACAGCTTTCTCCATATCTAAAACCACAAAACCTTTATTATTACTGTTTTCAAAATCTTTTTTAGTCCAAAAAACTGTTACTTTATCTTTATAAGGATTTCCTTCATAAGGACAGAAAACGCCGCAGTTTCCACATTCATTACACATGCCATCTAAATGTATAATCTGATGTAAAGACTCAAAACCTTCTTCTACATTAATAACCACATTGGCTCTATTAGGACAAACATCCACACATAATTCGCAAACATTATTACAAGAAAGACATCTTTCAGACTCTCTTTCAAAGCCATGACAATCTGTTAATATACCCTTTCTCTTGTATATTTCTTTTTCATCTATGGGAATAACCTTTTTCTCAAAATCGCTTTTTAATCCTTCTTTTGACAATATATCTTTAGCAACTGCTTTTCCATCTGCTATGGCTTTAACAATGGTGGCTGGTCCTTTTTTAGCATCTCCAGTAACATATACATTTGAAATATTTGTTTCGCAGCTTGTATTTACTTTTGGGAAACCTTTAGAATCTACTTCTATTCCATTTTTTCTAAGTAAATCGCTGTCCACATTTTCCCCTACAGCAGCAATAATCGTATCTGCCTCTAGTTCAAATGTTTTTCCAGTGGAAAGGACACTTCTTCTTCCAGATTCATCTCTCTCTCCTAAAATCATTTCTTCGCAAACTAATTTATTATCTTTAATGGCTATTGGTGAAAGAAGTTCTTTAAATATAATACCATCACAAATAGCTAACTCTAATTCTTCAGGGCTTGCAGGCATGTATTTTTTAGTTCTTCTATAAACAATTGAAACAGTATTAACTCCCGCTGCTCTTTTAGCTGCACGAGCTGCATCCATTGCCACATCACCGCCGCCAATAACACAGACATGTTTCCCTAAATCAATGTTTTCTTTTTGTGATTTGTATTTTTCAAGGAAGGAAATAGCGTTAATAGTTTTCTCGCTTCCTTCTTTTAGTGGTAGCTTGCCTGATTTCCAAGCTCCTATTGCTAATACAACATAATCATATTTCTTCTTTAATTTATCTATATCAAAATTTTCATCAATACCAAACTCAAATTTTACTCCCTGACCTTTTGCAAGCTCAAAATCCTTTTTTATCATTTCAGAAGAAATTCTAAACTCTGGAATAACATATTCCACCATACCATAAGGCTTTTCTTTTCTATCCATTGCAGTTACAGCTATACCGTTTCTTCTTAAGAAAATAGCTGTTGCCATTCCTGCAGGACCTGCACCTATAATTACTGCACTTTTATCACTTTTTATATCTGAAGGTTTAATGTTTTGGCTATATTTATCCTGAGCATTTAAAACCGCAGTTTTTTTCATATCTCTAATTAAAACAGATGTGTCATAGTCTATTCTAGTACATTTAAACTGGCAATTATGATTGCAAATAGTTCCTGTAATTGCTGGTGAAGTGTTATCTTTAGCAATTATAGAAAAGGCTTCATCATATTTTTTTTCACCAACTAAGGCCACATATTCAGGAATTTGTTGATTTATAGGACATCCTATAGTACAAGGTGCTATTGCACAATCATAAGTAGGAAGTTTTAAGGAAAGTTTCCTGCTGCCTGCAGTTTTTAAAGCTTTAATATGATGATTGTCCTTTAAAGCTTCTTTAGTAAGTTTTGATAAACAATCTATATTAATTCCTGAAAAAGCACCTTTAAGCTGCTTTTCTACCTTTTCAGCCATTTGAGTTATTCTTTCATATCCACCTGGCTTTAAAATAGTAGTTGCAAATGTAACTGGTTGAATACCTGTGTTTAAAATACTAGAAACATTAAAGAAATCCGCACCACCTGAGTATGATATCTGTAAATCTCCCTGGAATTCTTCTGCCAATTTACTTGCTAAAGAAATTGTAAGTGGAAAAAGAGAACGTCCTGACATATACATTTCTTCTCCAGGCAATTCCTTATTTACAATTTTAACTGGTAAAGTATTGGTAAGCTTTACCCCTATTTCTAAATTTACTCCCTTTGCAACTTCTTTTAAACGTTTAAGCATTGCAACTGCATCCTTGTACTGTAAATCATTTATGAAATGATGACCATTAAGAACTATATAATCATAACCCATTGTATCTAATGTATTTCTAACAAATTTTTCTCCTAAAAGCGTTGGATTCATTTTTATAAAAGTATTCAAATTCTTTTCTTTAAGCAAATAGTTGGAAATCCTTTCGATTTCCTCTGGAGGGCAGCCATGAAGTGTAGATAGTGTAATAGATGAACATACCTTAGACGAAATTTTATCTAAATCTTCTTTATTAAAATCAGAAAATAAATTCATGTGGGAACTAATGATTTTTTTGCATTCATTCCATATTCTTGTGTTCTCTGCGTTTTTCATACCTTCAATATAAGTATCCATTTTAGGAGATTTAATACCTTCTAAATCATATCCTACACTCATATTAAACATAAAGTCTCTTTCACAGTTTAAATGGAGTTCTTTCATTAAAACATGAAGCAAAAACCAAGCTTTTATATATTCATCAAAAGCTTCAGGTACAGTAAGTTCTGTAGACCATTCTACATTATAACCTTCATCCTCTGCATAGATGCAGGGTTTAGATACTGGTAAATCCTCTCCATCAATAACTTGTACTGTTTTTAATTCAATAAAACGACTTCCAGCTAAATAAGCTGAAACAATATTTTGTGTTAACTGAGAATTTGGACCAGCAGCAGGTCCCAGTGGTGAAGCTAATTTCTCATGAAATAATTCAATTGATTTTCCACTTTTATTTTTATAAAACTTGCTTTTATGGATTCCAAAGATAGATTCCTTTTCTTTTAATTCTTTTGTAATCCAAACAAGCATTTTTTCAAAAGAAATCGGACGCATTTTATCACTCATTCATTTACCCCCTTAATATATACTTAGTAACTTACAAAAGTCATTGTAGAACTACCATCAAATGCTAAATTTAAAATGTGAAAATCAACCCTTGTAAATTTGTGTTCTCTGATTAATCTCCTAAATGGAATTTAACGGTAAATTAATTTCACATTCTTTATCCGATGATCAAGATCTTCTTTGGGCGTAAGATATTAGACTTCTTGAGCTTCAGCAATTTAGAGTTCTTATGCTGTGCATAAAGGCTGATATACCAATAGATAAGTTATGACATTTAGCGATCCTGCTCATGGATTAAACACTTAACTGATAGCTTCTGCTCTGAGAAGATGGATTCCTCATAATCAAACTCCGCCTGAGTCTAATAATCACTTTATGGTTACTAGTTTGGATTTTAACTTATACGTAGGGATATATGGTAACGTTTCATCACATTAGTTAAATATTTTTTATTAGTCTTAGTGAAAAGTTCAGGAAAACCTTAGAACTTTAGCCCTGTTTGAGAGTAGCGAGTTTGGCAAAGTTCTTAGGTTTTCCTGAACTTTGAGCTTAGACTAATTAAAATATTTAACCGTGATGAAACATTACCATATATCACGAAGTAGAAGTTAAAATTCAAACCGCCACTGAACTCTATTTTCCTGAAAATCTTGGTTTACTTGAATTTAAAAGTTCGTTGAAAGTTTTTATAGGATTTTTTACTTTACTCAAAAGAATCATTGAAGCAACAATATAAGGTTTATATCCTGCCTGCTTATAAAGTGGTACACGATAACGATCAAATACTGAAGCTGCTACTTCGCCTTCTTTGCAGCTTACCCCACTTATATCAGCAGGTAAGCAGTGCAAATATAATGCTTTCCCCTCCTTAGTAAGTTTCATCATTTCTTCTGTACATTCCCATTCCTTATGCTTAGCATTTTGTGCTAAAAGTTCCTGTTCAAGTACTTTTATTTCATCAAACTTGCCTTGTCCATATAGATTAGTACGTTTTTCCATAGCAGCAAAAGGAGCCCAACTCTTAGGATAAACTATATCCGCATTTTCAAAAGCTTCTTTCATGGAATTAGTTTTAGTAAATTTACCTCCACTGAGTTTAGCATTTTCTCTTGCAACATCTTCTACTTCAGGTAATATATCGTATCCTTCAGGATGAGCAAGGGTAACTTCCATTCCCATTCTTGTCATTAACCCAATAACTCCTTGAGGCACTGATAATGGTTTACCATAAGAAGGTGAATAAGCCCAAGTCATAGCCACTTTCTTACCTTTAAGATTTTCTGCACCTCCAAAATGATGGATTACATGTAATAAATCAGCCATACATTGAGTTGGATGGTCTATGTCACATTGAAGATTTACAAGTGTAGGACGCTGCTGAAGTACTCCTGATTTATATCCTTCTTGAACTGCTTCAGACACTTCATGCATGTATTTGTTTCCTTTACCAATAAACATATCGTCTCTAATGCCTATAACATCCGCCATAAAGGAAATCATATTTGCTGTTTCACGAACAGTTTCGCCATGCGAGATTTGTGATTTTCCTTCATCAAGATCTTGAACTTCAAGGCCTAGTAAATTACATGCACTTGCAAAACTAAATCTTGTTCTTGTTGAATTGTCGCGAAATAGTGAAATAGCTAGTCCGCTATCAAATATCCTAGGAGATATATTATTTTCCCTCATTTTACGTAAAATATCAGCAACTGTAAACACTGACTTAAGTTCGTCATCCGTTTTTTCCCAAGTTAAGAAAAAATCATTATTATACATATTTTTGTAGTCTAGTCCTTCTAAAGTTTGAATGAGCTTTTTTAATTCTTCCATAAAATATGCCTCCTAATTTATACTTAAGATATCTTTAATAAATAACTCAACCTTCACTGTCCTCTGTCAATTGTCCTCTCAAAAAAAATTGAGCAAATAACAAATCAAAGATGCCTAAGTACTAAATTTTATGTTTCACATTATAATAATATTTACTAATTTAATCTATAATTACAATAAATTAAATTAGTACATTAATGATATTAATTATTGTAAATAAAATTATTTTACCTTAATTAATTATATATTCTAAAAATTAGATTAACTAGTCAATCTAATTTTAGAATATTAAAATAACTTTGTCAACATAAAAACTGGGTTTACCAAAATAAATTTTACACTATATTACATTTTTATTTTATTGTAATACTTACAAAAAAATAATAATATTATTAAAATATACTAACTAGTTAATATATTCTACTTTGTACTCTATTCTAAATAAAAAGTTTTTATTCAAATTTTATTTAACACTACTTGTATCAATACAAATTAAGGAGGCCTTATAAATGTTAAAAGGAACTGAGAAAAATGTGGACAAGGTAAATGAAATGCTTCCATTTCCTAAACTTTTTACTTTAGGACTTCAACATGTACTTGCTATGTATGCAGGTGCAGTAGCTGTACCCTTAATTATTGGTGGTGCTGTAGGTTTAACACCTGGTCAGTTAGAACTTTTAGTAGCTGCAGATTTGTTTACTTGTGGTATTGCAACTTTAATTCAAGCCATTGGTATAGGCCCCTATGTTGGTATTAGATTGCCTGCAATTTTGGGATGTACCTTTGCTTCTGTTGGTCCATTAATTATTATTGGAAAAAATTTTGGAATGCAAACAGCTTATGGTTCTATAATAATAGCTGCAATTATTGTAGTATTAGTGGCACCAATATACGGAAAAATACTAAAATTTTTTCCAACTGTTGTAACAGGTACCGTTGTTACAATGATCGGCCTTTCTTTAATTAATGTTGGTATTACTAGTCTCGGTGGTGGTTCAGGAGCTAAAGATTTTGGAAGTCTTCCTAATCTTTTACTTGGAAGCTTTGTAATAATTGTTGTTCTCCTCTCTAATAAATACTTTAAAGGATTTTTTGGAGCAATTTCTGTTTTAAATGGTATTGTTTTAGGAACAATAGTTGCCTCATTTATGGGAAAAGTAGATTTTTCAGTAGTGACAAATGCAAAGTGGATAAATTTTGTTTATCCATTAAACTTTGGTATACCAAAATTCAATCTTGGTTCTTCTATTATGATGACCTTTGTTATGCTTACAGTAATGATTGAATCTACAGGCACGTATCTTGGAATTGGCAGAATTTGCGAAAGGAAAATCACTGAAAATGATATTGTACGAGGACTCAGAGCTGAAGGTATTGCAACAATTTTAGGTGGTATTTTTAATTCTTTCCCCTATACAACCTTTAATCAAAATTTAGGACTATTAGCCCTAAGTAGAGTAAAAAGTCGTTTTATTGTAATTGCTTCTGGTTTTATTCTCATATGCCTTGGATTAATTCCCAAATTTGCAGCTTTAGCTACAATTATTCCTCAACCTGTTATAGGAGGCGCTACAACCATAATGTTTGCAATGGTGGCAGTGGCTGGTATACAAATGCTTTCAAGTGTAGATTTTGACAAAAACTCAAATATGCTAGTTGTTGCTTGTTCTATTGGTATAGGTCTTGGAATTACAATTGTTCCTAATTTGCTTGATCATACTCCACAAATTTTCAAATCAATTTTCAGCAGTGGTATAGTTTCTGCTTCTGTAGCTGCAGTAATCCTTAATGCATTTTTGAATCATGGTGAAAAGGATGTTACAAGTGATATCTCTGCAACTAAATAACTTGACTTTCGCACATATAAAATTTTGAATTAATATAAGCAAGATGCGACGCTTCGCTTTGCTAGTTGAGAGTTGATAATTGAGAGTGGAGAGTTAATGTGGATTTTTTTCCGTTACACTACAAAAAAACTTTGATTAAATTTTTCATGGCTCGTTTCGCTAAAGCTAAACATTGCTGACCTATATAAATTAAAAGATTTTTTGCGATAGCTAAAAATCAACCTTCACTCTCAAATCTCAATTCTCCACTCTCAACTAAAAAAGTTGCGTCACATTATTTTTAAACTTCGAAAGTTGAGTAAATAACCTATTGTGTTAAGTGACAGCTAATAATATAGAACTCTCAATTATTATAATTACATTCAAGAAAAATTCTTTTATCTTTTAAAACACCATAATATAGTTTTAGAGGAAAATGCAATCTGCACTCCCTCTAAAACTATATTGTGGTGTTATGCTATTCAAAAGGAAGTAGTATAAATCTCAATACAAACAGTATGCCAAGTATATAAACTATTGGGCTAAGTTCTTTATATCTACCTGTAGATATTTTTACTATAGGATAAATAATCATAGCCACTGCAATACCATTTGCTATACTATAGCTGAAAGCCATTAATGAAATAGCAAAGAAACAAGGTAATGCTTCTGTAAAATCGGTAAAATCTATATTTTTAATTACTCCCATCATTAAAGCACCTACTATAATAAGTGCTGGTGCTGTAGCCTGTGAAGGAACTACTCCAACAAGACCTGAGAAAAATAATGAAAGAATAAATAACAAGCCTACTGTTACCGAAGTAAGTCCAGTCCTTCCTCCTGCTGCAACACCAGCAGTTGATTCAACATAAGTATTAACAGTACTTGTTCCAAAAAATGATCCTGCAGTTGTTGCTACTGCATCACAGATAAGAGCTTTTTTAAGTCGTATAACTTTACCATTTTCATCTACCATTCCTGCTTTTGTAGCAGTTCCAACCAGTGTTCCAATAGTATCAAAAAGATCAACCAAACAAATTGTTATAACAACCATAACAAAGCTTAAAATTGCACCTGCTACAGAAGTACCTCCCTTTGAAAATAAGCCCCCAAAATCAAAGGCTGCAAAAGTCGGCATAAGCGAAGGTGGTGCACTAAAAACATGTAAATTAGCAAGAGACGTAACTTTAAGTGGAATACCTATAAGCGTAGTTAAAACAATGCCTATAAGAATGGAGCCTGTAACATTTCTTGCCATAAGTATACCAATTATTAAAACCCCTATTATAGTAAGCAGTGTTCCTGGCTTTGCAAAGTTTCCAAAACCAACAAGTGTTGCTTGATTTGAAACTATTATACCTCCACTTTTTAAACCAATAAGTGCAATAAAAAGTCCTATACCACCAGACATAGCATATTTTAGATTTTGAGGTATGGCATCAACAATTTTTTCTCGTATAGATGTGACTGTAATGATTATAAATAGAATACCCGAAGTTAGTACTGCAGCAAGAGCTTGGTGCCAATTGAAACCTAATGTCAAGCATACTGTGTATGTGAAAAATGCATTAAGCCCCATTCCAGGCGCTTGAGCAAAAGGCAAATTGGCATAAAACCCCATTATAAATGTACCAACAGCAGCAGCTAAACAAGTAGCAACAAATACTGATGATACAACAGGATCAGCACCTACATTAAACTTTGAAGCTGCATCTCCTACTACACCTGCTGAATTCATGCCTGCTATTCTAAGAACACTTGGATTAACAAATATTATATACGCCATAGTAATAAAAGTAGTAATTCCAGCAAGAACTTCCGTCTTTACATTTGTTTTGTTGTCCTTTAACTTAAAAAATGATTCTAGGAATGAATTTTTTCTGCCCTTAATTTCAGCTTGCATAAATTAACCCCCATTATAAAATTATTTAAAGTCCTTAAAATCTATTGATTTGAAGAACTTTATTTTCAATAACATTTGGGTTCTTTTATTTTTTTGCCAGCCACATATCTCTCCTTAATATTTCTGTCATCCCCAATATAAATAAATTTTTGTAACCTTTCCTCTATGGACAAAGTTTTAAAGGTAGGTAAAGTGCTGTCATCAATAACAAGAGCATCAAACTCATATCCATCTTCAAAACTTCCTACTTTACCAAAGAATTTTCCTCCACCTTTTGTTGCTAAGTAAAATAATTCTGCAGTACTTAACGCCATGTCTACCTTACCACTTTCAAGGCATTTTAAATTTGCAACCTGTGCGCTATTTACAATTCCATCCATCATTGATAAGCTGTGTCCTGCTGATATGTCACTTCCAATTCCTACAGAAATGCCTTTTTTAATAAGTTTTCTAATAGGTGCAATACCGCTTGATAAATTAGAATTTGAATTAGGACAGTGTGCAATAAAAACATTTTTTCTTTCTAATAATTTAATTTCATCTTCATCTACTAAAACACAATGGGCCATAATAGTAGGTACATCACCAAACAGTCCAGCACTATCATATACGCTTGCATAATTTTTAGATTCAGGATGTAATTCTTTAACAAAACTAATTTCACCATGATTTTCACATAAGTGGGACTGTACTGGAAGATTATATTTCAGAGCTAAATTTCCTAAACCCTTTAATAATTCCATGCTGCAGCTTGGAACAAATCTAGGTGTAATTATAGGTTTTACAAGTTCATATTTCTCTAAATATTCTTTAATTATTTCCTCAGTATCACAAATTGAATCTTCTGTTGTTTCTACTAAATACTCTGGTGAATTCCTATCCATATTTACTTTTCCTACATATGCTGATAATCCTGACTCAGCAAATAAATCCATTAAAAGCTTTGTTGAATCCTTATGAAGAGTTGCAAAAACGCAGGATCTTGTAGTACCAAATCTCCACAATTCTCTTATAAGTGCTGAATACACTTTTTTTGCATAGTTAATATCCAAATATTTTGCTTCCTCAGGAAAAGTATAAGCTTGAAGCCACGGCATAAGTTCCTTATCAAGTCCTAATCCTAAATTTCCATATTGTGATGCATGCAAATGCAAATCAACAAATCCTGGTATTATAATTGCGTTTCCATAATCTATAATTCTTATTTTACTAAATTCCTCTGGAAGATTATTATATACACCTTTAACACATTTATCTTGAACTACAATATATCCATTTTCAAATACTTCAAACTTTCCGAAAGTTTTAGTAAAAATAATATTACCTTTAACAACATATATGCCTTCCATTAAGCTCCCACCTTTTAAATTGTCTTAGTTTTTGCATTTAAAAATTTTGGTATTCACCATTCCAAACAATCTTTCTATACATTTCTGGATCAGTATCTCCTTCTGTACTAAAAACTAAAACTTTAGAATTTTTATCAATTTTTAATGTGTCTCTTAATTCCTTATATTTATCTCCACCTGCAATAATAGATAAAAGTCCTGCAGTTACAGCACCTGATTCTCCTGATATTACTCTACTATCACCTTTTAGAGGATTTCCTAACACACACATTCCTCTTGCTGTTACCCAATCTGGTACTGATACAAATGTATCTGCACAATACTTTAAAATATCTAAACCAGCTGGATTAGGTTCACCACATGCAAGTCCTGCCATTATGGTATTCATGTCTCCTATAACCGCTTCAACCTTACCTGCCTTTGCAGATCTATAAAAACAGTCAGCTTTTTCAGGTTCTACAATAACAATCTTTGGTGGATTTTTTTCAAACATAGAAACAAATACACTGGCCATAACAGAAGCAAAAGCTCCTACACCTGCTTGTAAAAATATATGGGTTGGTACATCTCCCTGTAATTGTTCAATAACTTCTTGTGCTAAAGTAGAATATCCTTTCATAATCCATATAGGAACATCCGTATATCCTTCCCAAGCTGTGTCCTGAACAACTTCCCATCCATTTTTACGAGCTTGCTTGGCTGTAAAACGTACAGTTTCGTCATAATTCCAATCAGTAATGCTAACATCTGCACCAAATTCAGCTATATTATTCAATCTATTTTCAGTGCTTCCTTTAGGCATGTACACGACACACTTGTATCCAAGTTGTTGTGCCATCCAAGCAACCCCTCTTCCATGATTTCCATCTGTAGTTGTAGCAAAAGTAAGATTTCCTAATTCCTTTTTAACCTTCTCAGATTTCAATACTTTAAACGAAACCTCTGATATATCCTTTCCTAATTTCTGTGCTAAAATCTTACCAATAGCATAGGATGCTCCAAGCACTTTAAACGCATTTAATCCAAAACGGAAAGATTCATCCTTTACAAAAAACTCTGATATACCTAAGAATTTTGCCATTTCATCCAATCTAATAAGAGGAGTTTGCTTATACTCATCAAAACTCTCATGGAAATTTTTAACTTCACACAAATCGTCTTTATTTAATAAAAGTTTATGTTCTTTAATATTCTTTTTATTGTTAACAATCCATTTCAATATAAATCGCCTCCAAAGTATCAATCTTGAAATACTACTGACTAGTTAATCCATTTTTATTATAATTCCCAATTCTTTCCTTGTCAATATATATTATATTCCTATAATTTTAAAAAAAGAGCAACATATATCACTCTTTAAAATAATTATTTTTCTTTTTTTAAACACTTACCTAGCAGAACTTTTTCAGCACAATCAAAATAATCTTCCAAATTAAATTTTCCTTCATCTATAAGATATTGAAATGATGCACCTAACATTGTAGATACCATTATAAATGGCAGCATTTCTTTATATTTTGTGTCTATACTATCTTTAAGCTCACTTTTATTTAAAACTTCACTGATATTACTGCGCCATATATTAAAGGTACTTTGAAATTTACTTCTTATTTCTTCATTGACTGTACCTTGAACCCAATAGTCAAATTGTATGGCTTCAGCTTCTTTGTTATTAAGAATATCATCTTTTTTTTGTTCAAAAAAGCCTCTTATGTTTTCAACAGTTGTTTTATTTTCTAAATCAATATATTCCTTACGTTTATTTGAAAATTGTTCTTGTATACTATCTAAAATGCCTATCATTATATCATTTTTAGTAGCAAAATGATAATGCAGGTTTGCTTGACTCATATTAGCTTCTTTTGCAATCATATGCATACGAGTACCACTTATTTTTTCTTGAGATACTACTTTAATTGCAGCATTTAGTATATTTTTTTCTATATCTTTTCCCATATTATACCTCTCTTCTAATAACAATTATCAAGTGATTCTTAGACTCAGGTGGAGTTTGCTTATGAGGAATACCTATCTCCATCTGAGTCTTAGAAGAACTTATCCAGTGGCGTATCAGCCGTTAACTCCCACCTAAAGAGGATGGGAGTGTTACGGATGGTAGCCATCGGATAGATTAACTAGATACAAATTCAATGCCTACATTATCACATATAATGTTTTTTAATGCAAATTCCATATCATTTTTAAATGCAAAAGCAAAATAACATAACCACATTTATATGTAATTTCAATCCCCACCCAAATCAATTCTTCAGCATCAAAAAAGCAAGGTAGTTAACCTTGCATGAAAAGTTTAAATATATCACTAGTAATGAATTTAACATGAGGATACAATAGCGAACTGCATACATCATCATTCATGTATTTCTTATTTAAAACAAACCCATTCATTTGTTATTTGATAATGCAATTATACTAATCTTCTCTATTGACACCACACACTCCACATGACTTTTATTCTCTTACAATATATAATCTGCTAAGATCCGTTGAATTTACAACTTCAGAAATTATATCTATTATTCCTGGTAGTAAATGAAAAAAATCTTCCCAAGTTGTATATTTAACTATTCTATTCCTTTCAAACTTATATACTTTCCCTTTGTATTCCATTTCTTTGTTATCGTATATCCACAATTGATTATTATGAGATATTGCATTTCTAATATATGTAAAGATTGTAATTGCGTCATACTCCTTGATATTTAGTCTATAAAATAAGTTTTTATAAACTTTTGAAATTCTATTATCTTCAATATCATATTGTTTTGCAAACTTTCTAAAACTAAATTCTATGGTAGAACAAAGCACACTAATGAATCCTATTTTTATCATATTATCATTTATTGCTTCATGTTCTTCTGTATAATTTGTACCGTTTTTGTTTGAAACATCTTCTAGTAATTTTTTATCAGGAATGCAGTTTAAGTTTGCAGCCTTCATTATATTGCAAACATTTTTTAATATCAAAATTCTTTCATCTTTATTTTTTTCCCACTCTGGGTGCTCTTCTACTATTTCATCATAAAATTTTTCAAAAGGATTGATAGATTTTTGAAAAAAATCATGAAATTGTTCATCATTCATATTTTGAAACCTCCATTTTGTATAATACTATAATATTAACACATATTTTATATTATATGAAATTAAACCGTCAATTTAACTTTCCTTAATACTTTCCTTTTTAAACAGTTCTTTTAAATCTTTATATGACAATTTTTTATGGAAGCCTTTTTTAAAAGCATTGGTTATTTCTAAACAGATTCCATTTATAGTATATATTTTAATTGTCATTATATTTTTAACATTTTCATGATATAATGTAAATAATGTAAATTTAAAACTTATTTTTACAATATAAGATTTTCTATGACAGATAATTGATACGAAATACATTGAAAAATAGCGTATATCGAATCTTAAAAGATATAAAGGAGGAATTGTTCATGTCAACTGAATCAAATCAAAGTTATTCTGTAATTAAATGTAAACCTCTCCAAGGTGTACCTTGGAACTATCAAAAATCCTCACCTTCCACTAAAGTTCGCCCAGGATATTCTCACGCATCACCTCATTACCACTTAATTGCTGAAATTGACAACAATCAGCAGTACACCATTGTTATTAATATTGAATCTAAAGATCCTAAATCTCCACTGCTTCTATATTATATTGATGAAAGCTATAAAAATGACATTACATCCAAGCTTATAGACAAATTTGAAGACAATTATGATATTATTCAGCCACCATGTGAATCAAATGGTATTGCATTAGATTATGTAAAAGGAAATATCTTTGATCCTAATAATATGGTAACGGAACAATACTTATCAGATGGAGAAGATAGTTTAAATGAAGTCATAGACAATTATGTACAAGGTGCTATTTCAGGTGGAGCTGATGTTTATGCCTTTGGAATGTCCTACAGCGATGCTGGACAAAATAAGGGAGTCCACGATATTCACATGAATCAAGGAAACGAATCTCAATATTCAAGTGAAGATGGAATATACCAAGATGGAGGTTTCTTTATTCACTATCCTTCTATAGATAAATGGATTGCTATGTTTTTTGCTTTTCAGTCTCAATCCTTTGACACTGATGAAAATGGCCACAGAGTATCAAGTTCTTAAACCTAATCCTTTAATCAATGAAAAATAAGAACTATATGTAAACAAGGAGTTGGTGGCAAATTGGGGAAAGTAAGGTATTTTGATATAGCATGGCTTTCAAAATTAGATGGTCCTGGAGCAAGGCTTGTAGTATTTTTTCAAGGATGCAACTTAAAATGTAAGTGGTGTCATTCTCCACACTCCTGGGGTACCTATTCTAAAGTACTGCTAGATAGGCATTACTGTAAGCTTTGTGGTATTTGTGAGACAATATGTAAGCAAGGTGTTCACAAATTAGAACAGGGAAAACATATTTTAAATATTGAAAATTGTACAAGTTGTGGAAAATGTGTAGAAGCTTGTACTGAATCTTCCTCCTACTCCAGACGTGGAGCTTTAATTTTACCTACTGAAGAAATTGAAGTGTCAGAACTATTTCATTTTATATACCCTCAACTTAAAATTTTTAAAAAAAGTGGAGGCATAACTCTAAGCGGCGGCGAAGCGCTTTTTCAATACAAGGCTGCAAAGGAACTTTTACAGCTTTGCAAAAAATCAGAAATTCATACCGCTATAGAAAGCAGTGGCTTTCTTCCAGTAAAAAACTATAAGTATGTTTCAGAGTTTGTAGATTACTGGCTTATTGGTATCCGTGGAGTAGACGAAGCCTCTCCTCAAATTTCACAGATCTATAAAACACTACAGTTTCTTTCCTCACTAAAAAAGGATATTCTAGTTCGATTTCCAGTAGTATCTGGATATACTGACTCTAAAAAACAGTTAGAAACCACAAAAAAATTAATGAAACATTTTTCACTACCACGAATACAATTATTACCTTACAATAGAAATACTTCTCACTATTATGAATCTATGAATCTTCCCTTTAAATTAGAAGGAGATCCCATCCCCTCAAGAAATCACTTGGAAAAAATCAAAAAATTTTTCCAAGATTCAAATATAGATACCATATTATAAGGAGGTTTTTAACATGGATTTATCAAAATTCGTATCAACCACAAGAACTAAAAAACTTTTAAAGGAGCTTTTTAATCGTGGAATGAAAAATAGAACTTCAGAATGGTTTGAAAAAGAAGAACTAAAGGACATTTCTATAGAATATCCCAATGCCCCTGTAATCATTAGAAGAGCATATGCTATAAAAGAAATGCTTTCTGCTATGACAAATAATAAAATCTCAAAGCACACTCACAGTTATGAAATAGCAGAAGGGGAAATTATTGTAGGAGTGCTACCTATGGGTTCTAATGGACTTGGGAAAGTATTTCCTAATTATCTAACAGAAGAAGAAAAAAGAGTATCCACCGTTACCAACAGAACAGAAATGTCCCTTCTTGGGCATAATACAATAAATTACGAAAGACTTCTAAAAGGCGGAATTAAAGCTATACTGCATGACTGTGATGTAAAAATGAAAGAGCTTGAAAAAGTAGATCCAGAAGAAAAAGAATACAAAATTAATTTCTATAAAGCTGTAAAAATAAGCTGTGAAGCTGTAGTGGATTATGCAACTAAATTTGCTGATCTTGCTAAGGAAAATGCAGCTAAGGAAAAAGATGAAAAAAGGAAAGTTGAACTTTTAAAAATAGAACGTATTTGCAGAAAAGTTCCCATGGAAAAGCCAGAGACTTTCCATGAAGCACTTCAAAGTATTTATTTTTATCATGTAGCACTTCATAGCAGTTTGGATTTTATTTCTTTTGGAAGATTAGATCAAGTGCTAAATGAATACTTAAAAAATACTAGTGAAAAGGAAAACGAAAAAGCTATAGAACTTCTAGAATGTTTTATTATAAAATCTGCAGGAAGATTAAATATTACAACAGAATATCTTCTTGAACAAGATCATATGGATTACAATGCTGCTTTAGGAACACACCCCTACTATCTTGATCAAAAAGCAGGTTTAAATAATTTCTTACAAAATATCATTGTGGGCGGTAAAAAACCAGATGGCAGTGATGCAACCAATCCTTGTACCTATTTAATCCTTAAAGCTTTTGAAAATGTAAATCTCTCTACTCCTGGAATTTATGTAAGACTTGGAAGCGATAGCCCTAAAGAGTTAATAAATGCAGTAGTAAGAACCCTAAAGACCACAAAAAATATTCCTGCCATATTAAATGACGATGTATTGATTCCAGCTTTAAAAAGCGCTTTTGCTGAAGAAGAGGTTCATGGACGTGATACTCTTTATAACTCAGTGTTAAAGGAATATGAAAGACTTGCAAACGATTATTGTGTAGACGGCTGTTGGGAACCCATCCTAAATGGTGAAAGTGACTGGACCTTTGGAATGATAAATGGAATGTCTATTTTAGAATGTACTCTAAATCAAGGAGCTACACTAGATTCAAACCCCAATATGTTAAGAGGCGGTAAACTAAGTTTTTCTTCAGGTGAAATAACTAGCTATGAAGATTTAAAAAATTCTTTAAAAGGACACTTACAATTCTTTGTAGATCAATCTGCCTTGAACTTATATCAATGTTATTTAATGGATGAATTTATAAACCCAACTCCTCTTCTATCTGCTTTACTTGGAACTTGCATGGAAAAAGGCAGAGATAAATCTTGGGGTGGTACAAAATATAATATAGGAGGTACCATTTTAATCGGAGTACCTAATATGGTAAATACTATTTGTGCTATAAAAAAGTGGGTTTTTGATGAACAGAAATTTATATTAGGTGATGTTTTAGATGCAATGAGAGCTAGTTTTAAAACTGATAACAAAATCTTACAAGCACATTATAATGAAATTAAAAAATGCTTTAGAGAGAAAAGTCCAAAGTTTGGAAATGATAATAGAGAAACTGGTGACGTAACAAAAATGATATTAGATTTCTATTATGATGCAGTTGTGTCTTCAAAAATATTAGCAGACAAAGTATATTTGAAAAAGCCTACTACACCTTCTGAAGAAATAAATGTTAGAAGATTAAGAGAATTAGCAGGATATTATGGACAAGCTTTAGAAGAATTATTAGGGAAAGATTTCAATATAAGATTTACTGCTGGCTGTGGTACTTTTGAACAATATACACTTCAAGGTTCAGGCATTGCTGGTTGTGCAGATAGATATCGTGGAGAACCACTTGCTTCAAACTTCAGCCCAGTACCTGGCACTGTAAAAAATGGAATAGGTCATGTGCTCTCTACTTTTAAAAATCTTGATTTGTCTAGATTTGCGGCAGGTGTAATGACAGATTTGTCCTTAGCAGAAGAATATAGTGATGAAGAAATTCTGTATTCTTTAATTAGTGAATTTATAGAAGAAAATGGATGTATGTTGACATTATCTTTAGGTGACAGTGAATTGTATAATAAAATATATGAGCTTTCTTGCTTAGCAGATGCAGGAGACAAAAATGCCAGAGAAGAATTGAAAAAATATGCTCATATTAACGTAAGGGTTGGAGGATGGCAAGCGCCTTTTATAACCATGTCTTTGGAACAGCAGAAAAACTATATAAAGAGAGTACTTCCAGCTGGTGATGACCACTAATAATAAATGTATAAAAAACAAACTAAAGCAGCCTCTCCTAAGACTGCTTTAGTTTATTTTTCTATTTTTCAACTATAATGCACATAGTCTTAGATTCTTCGTCATAAGCCTTCCTGCTCATCTGAATATATTTGAATTTTTTCAAATTCTAACTTTTTAGTTTATAAATGAGAATAAAAAATGTTGACTTTTAAAATAGTAACTACTATAATAACTACTAAAGATATTTCTTATATAAAAAACTACTAGGAGTGAATAAAACTATATGATTAAATATGAATATATTATTGAAAGTATGAAAGGTTTAGGTTTAAGTGAATATGAAATTAAAGCTTATCTAAATCTTTTAGAAAAATACCCAATCAATGGTTATACTTTAAGCAAAAAATCAGGAATTCCAAGATCAAGGATATATGAGGTATTAGATAGTTTGAAAAACAAACAAATAGTATTTGAAGAAAATGATGATAAAACTACACTATATCAACCTCTTGAGCCCAAGTTATTAATAAGTAAATTCAAAGAAAATTTTAATAATATACTTAATAACTTTAATGAATATACAAATGAACTTTACAGTAAAGAACAAAACAACAGCAAGCTTATTATAATAAATGGAAGAAAAAACATAATAGATATGCTTAATTTACTTATAGCTAATGCAAAAGAAAGAATTTCTTTGTCCATATGGGAAGAAGAAATAAATGATATTTCTAAAAATTTAAAAGAAGCTATTCAAAGAGGTGTTACAGTAAAAGGCATTTATTTTGGCAGCAATAATAAATTTAAGGAATTAGTTTCACATAGAAGAATAGAAAGGTATTTATCTGAAAAAAAAGAAAGATATATGACAGTTACCATTGACGGCATAAATGTTTTATACGGTGTTACATCACGAGGAGAAGACAGCAAAGTTACCTGGGCAAAAGATGCTGGTTTTGTAGATATGAGTGAGGATTACATATGCCATGATTTAATGGTAAATGTTTATTCAAATTCTTTAGAAAAAGATAACATGGAGAAATATGAAAATTATTTAGATAATGTTAGAAAAGAATATTATGACTATACAGATGAAGATTTTAAGAATTTTAAATGATGTTCATAAATTAATATTACATATAATAAAATTTTAAGGAGGCTTTTTTAATGAGTGAATTAATATTTGAAAAAGACAGTTATGCTAAGGAGTTCCAATGCAAAGTCATTGGTATCGACGAAGAACAAAATGCAGTAATATTAGATAAGACTGCATTTTATCCAGGTGGCGGCGGACAACTTTGTGATATGGGTGTATTACAAACAGAGTCCAAAACTTACATAGTAAAAAAAGTTAAAAAATCATCAGGAACTATATACCACTATATTGATGGAGAACTTCCTGAACTTAACACAAATTGTACAGGAAAAATAGATTGGGAACATAGATATAAACTTATGAGAACTCATACAGCCCTTCATATATTGTGTGGTGTTGTATGGAGAGATTACAAAGTACATGTAACTAGTGCTGATATGGAGTGCTTAAGCGGCAGAATGGATTTTGAATTTGAAGATTTTAATGCTGACTTGATTGAGGAAATACAAGAAAAAATAAATGCTGAAGTACAAAATAAAAGAAATATAAAAGTGAATATTCTTGATAGAGAAGAAGCTTTTAAAATTCCTGATTTAATAAGAACAAAAATAAATCTTCTACCACAGGGAATTGATAAAATTAGAACAGTTGAAATTGAAGGCTTAGATTTACAGGCAGATGGTGGAACTCATGTTAATAATACTAGTGAAGTAGGTACAATAAAAATAGTAAAGTTTAAAAGTAAAGGTAAAATAAATAAAAGAGTATATATTGAAATAGAGGATTAGAGCTTATTTTAGTAAAGTAGAAATTATTGAAATTCCATAGTGTAGTGCTATAGATTCTTTCACAAATTGAGCAGTTTTTGATTTATAGCATACTAGCTTAAAATCGAACTTCTTTCTTTATTTGGCTCAACTTCCGAACCCAACTCTATTGATATGACGACTTAACTATATCAAAGTATTATAATGTTGATAGTGAATTTGACTACAGCAAAATAGTAAGCACATTATCAAATAAAAACATACAATTATTAGATACTATACAAAAGCATTTAATATAGCAATTGATCTTTAATTAAACATAATTAAAAAATAATACAAAAATCTGTATATCTCTAGGTATGTTTTAAATTATATACAAGGAGATACACAGACTTTATTATATTCTCATAAACTCTATCTCTTAAAAAATATCGTGTATTAGACCAAAAGTTAACTTTCTGGTTAATTTCCCTATAATTATCTTTAAGAGATAGAATCAATTGCATTCTTTATATTATTTATGGATTTTTCTAATATAGCTCTTGGACACGCAATATTGATACGTTCAAAACCTGAACCTGATGCCCCAAAAATATATCCTTCGTCTAAAAAGAGCCTAGCCTTTTCTTTCATAAGTTTTTCAAGTTCGTTATTAGTAAGACCAAGAGCTCTGCAATCAAGCCAAACTAAATAAGTACCTTCTGTTTCTATTACTTTAATTTGAGGTAATTCCCTTGCTATGAAGCTCTTTAGATAGTTTAAGTTTCCCTCAAGGTATTCTAAAAGCTCGTCTAACCAAGGTTCTCCTTCATTATATGCAGCCTCACATGCAGCATATGCAAAGTGGTTAAGAGAGAAAAATCCTGTTCTCTCATTAGCAATATCAAACTGAGCTTTTAGTTTAGGATTTGGAATAATAATATTTGAACCCTGAAGTCCTGCCAAGTTAAATGTCTTTGAAGGAGCAGTTAAAATCAAACTATTTTCTTGGAATTCTTGTGACAATGCAGCAAAGATTGTGTGCTTATATGGTTTAAACACAAAGTCAAAGTGAATATCATCAGAAATAACCAAAACACCTGCTTTTAAACAAATTTCTCCTAGTCTATAGAGCTCATCTTTAGTCCAAACTCTTCCAACAGGGTTGTGTGGATTACAAAATAAAAGGACCTTTACAAGGGGATCTTTTACTTTTTCTTCAAGATCATCATAATCGATGGTATAATTGCCATCTTTATATATCAACGCATTATTAACAATCTGACAGCTGTTGTTAGTTATAGCTTTTTCAAAAGGATAATAGACCGGTTGTTGTATTATTACCTTATCACCGGGATGTGTAAATGCTCTTATTGCAGTATTAAAAGCAGGAACTACACCTGTTGAAAGTGATATCCACTCTTTTTTTATTTTCCAGTTGTGTCTTCTCTCCATCCAGCCTATAACAGCTTCATAGTAACTTTCGGTTGGAATAGTATAACCATACGCAGCAAAATCAGCTACTTTTTTGATGGCTGCTACAATTTCAGACGCCACCTTAAACTCCATATCTGCAACAGAAAGAGGGATTATATCTTCACCTGCCGCACCCATTTCCTGATCTATTGAATCCCATTTAGCTGCTCCTATGTTTCTTCTACTAAAAATTGTATCAAAATCATACATTACAATATCACTCCTCTCAGATTATTGTTTGGTATTATGGAAATTGCCTAGATTTCAATTAGTCTTTTTGGACCAATTTACCAATTTTCTATAATCACTATTATACCACTTAATACCTAAGTCAGCAGCTTCACCAATCCCTTTTATCTTACATATTTAGATTTATTAAAGCAAAACATAAAAGCCTAACCACTGAAAAGTTAGGTCAATTGAGTTCTTTTCCATGTAGATCCATAAACCCCTGCAGAACAAATGTCCTTACAAACATTTGCTTTACTCTATGTATCCAGCAGGAACCTATTCCAAGGGAAAATGCTGCATTACACATATTACCAATTGCAAGAGAAGCATCTTCTACATGTATAGCTTTATTTTTATCTACAATAACAAGTACGATAGTTGGTGCTCCATAATAAGGATCAATATCTCTACCAAAAATAGCTGCATTCATTTTTGAAATTTTTACATTGTATTTAATACTTGTTTTTTTATATCTATAAATTTACCTGAAGTTATAATATCTTTTGTTCTTTCTTTAGGCAAGTCAACACATATCTCACCCTTTATATATGCTGGTTTATCAGATAATATATATATTCTATTAGAAAGATAAATAGCTTCTTCTATATCGTGAGTTATAAATAATATAGTGCTTTTTAAATCCTTAATTATATCTAAAAGCCAATTTTGCATTTTACTTCTTGTAATAGCATCCAAAGCACCAAAAGGCTCATCTAAAAGCATTATGTTACTTGAAGTCATATATGTTCTTAAAAAAGCTGCCCTTTGCTTCATACCACCTGACAGTTGAAATGGATATTTATATTCATATCCTTTGAGCCCATAAGGTGCAAAATATTTTTCAACTTGTTTTCTTCCCTCTGTCTTACTTTTACCTTTTATATAAAGTGGCAAAGCTGCATTGTCTATTACTTTTTTCCAAGGAAGAAGCAAATCTTTTTGATGCATATAACTTATCTCACCAGATACATGTGCTTCTCCTGTATCTGGTTTCAAAATACCAGATATTATATTTAATATAGTACTTTTACCACTGCCACTAGGTCCAAGCAGAGTTACAAATTCTCCTTCTTTTACTTGAAAGCTTATGTTTTTAAGTATATCATCTCCTTCAAAAGATTTTGATACCTCATTAAGTATAAGCTTTCCTTTACCACTTATGTTATTCAAAATAATCTAACTCCTTAAAAATTAATGAACTGTCATCATAAGAAATTTCATATGGGAAACTTCTATTAGCTAAAGATTTTTTCCTCTAGTACTACTTAGCTGGAAGAAAATCATTTGTAAATGCATCTTCTGCTTTCATATCTTTCTTTATTAAGTTTTTACTAAGAAGAAATTTTGTATAATTGTTCCAAGTAGATGCTTTCATTTCTCCCCATCTTGGAGCGTCTTCTTTGTATTTATTTTTTAAATATTTTTGACTTTCAAGTGCAAGATTTTTATCTATTTCTGGTGCATTTTTAATTAATATATTTGCTGCTTCTTCTGGTTTATCCATTGCAAAATCATATCCTTTTGCAGTAGCTTTCATAAACTTTTTAACCATATCACCCTTGTTCTTTAAAGTATTTTCATTAGCTATTAAAATAGGTGTATAGTAATCCAAATCAGGATTTAACTTTCTTACTTCTATATAATCAAGAGGTACATTTTTAAGTTTTGCATCTATTCCAGTCCAACCTTCATATATCCATGCAAAATCTACATTACTCTTAGTTGCTGCAAAGAAATCTTGACTTCCCATATCAACTATCTTAAGTTTATTAAAATCAGCACCCTGCTTTTCCATAATAGCCTGCATTATTGCTTTTTCAGAAGGTGATCCCCATCCTCCATAAGTTTTTCCTTCAAAGTCTTTTACACTTTTAATATTTTTACTCTTTGGTGCTGCAAATCCAGAAGTATTATGCTGAATTATAGCTGCTATAGCCTTTATGGGAAGAGGATTATCTGCTGTTCTTGCATAAGTTAAATCTTCTTGATAACTTACACCAAAGTCTCCTTTACCTGCAGCTATTAAATTTCCAACAGCTCCTTCTGAAGGCTGAATTATTTCCACATCCAATCCTTCTTCTTTATAGTAACCCTTATCTTTGGCTGCATATAAACCTGTGTGATTAGTGTTAGGTGTCCAATCAAGTATTACCTTCACCTTAGTTAATTGCTTATTTTCTGTTGTACCATTTTGAGATGTCTTGTTTTGTGTACCACACCCTGCAAAAATAGCAGCAGATACCATAAGTGTTGTTAAAATTGCTAAAACTTTTTTTCCTTTCATAATTAAATGGTCCCCCTTAAGTTTATTTTTCTTTAGCTTTTCTCTGCCAGGGCATAAATATGTACTGCAGTATATACATAATCCCAAACAAAGCCATGCTAAGTACTATTATTACAATTATAGCTGCAAATATTTTATCTAAAGCATAGGCATTTTTTGCCCTTACCATAAATATTCCAAGACCTTTATCTCCTCCCAGCCATTCGCCTACTATAGCACCCATTATGCTGTAAGTTGCTGCTATTCTAAGTCCGGAAAAAAAGTTTCCTAGACTGCTTGGAAACTTAACATACAAAAATTTTTGAAACCTTGAAGCTTTCATTATATCCATTAAATTTAGCATATCCTTATCTGCTGCCTCAAGCCCGTCTACAAGGCTTACAACAATAGGAAAAAAGCACACCATTATAACAACTATAATTTTTGGAAGCATTCCAAACCCAAACCATATTATAAATAATGGGGCTAAGGCTATAGTTGGTATAGTCTGTGAAACTACAATTATAGGATAAATACAACTCTTTACTATTTTTATGCTATCCATAAATATTGACAGTATTATTGCCAAAACTACAGAAAGTAAAAAACCTATAATAGCTTCCTCTAAAGTTGCATAAATATGTATCTTTAAATCTGGCATTATTTTTACAAGCGTAATTACTATATCTTTTGGAGAAGGAAGTATGTATTTTGGTACTCCTCCTTTATCTACACATATCTGCCATATATATATTAGTAAAAATTGAAATATAACCGCTATAACTTTATTCTTTGATTTATTGTAATTTTTCATTTAATGCACATCCTAATATCACATTTTCTTATAAGGTACTTCATGGACTATTCATCTTTAATTAAAATACAAATTAGTTGTTCTTTTAATTTCTAAATATAGAAGCCCTTATCCTGATTAGGATAAGGGCTAAAATAGCAAAGCATAATTCAACTATTTCCCTCCGTTGGCATTATCCAATTCAGGTTATGAGGGTCGAAACTTATTATAGTTTCCTCTCAGACAGCAATACTGCCTCCCCTAGTTTATATTGTTTTATTCAACTGTTAACATCAGTAATTATATCATTTTGTAAATAAATATGTCAATTTTTAATACTTAATTGTTTCGTTAATCACTTGATTACATTACTTTATAAATATATCTGGTAATATATTTGTAAAATTACACTGTATTTGTTCTTCTATTTCTTTAAAAGAAAGCTTTTTTAATTGGCACAAATCTTCCATAACTTTTTTAATTAAAATAGGCATACCTATATTTCCACTTAGCCACTGTTCTCCACCTGGCCCATCAGTTTCTACCAACATTTTATCTAATGGTATAATTGAAGCTATGTCTTTTATAATATCTGAATAATGAAGTTCTACACCTAAAGTGAAATAATATCCTCTATCTATCATTTTAACCAAAACATCTTTAGGTCCTGAATACCAATGAACTATTACCTTATTTAAAGAATATTTATCTAACAAATTTAGTATCTCCTCTTCAGCACCTTTAGTATGAATATTTATAACTTTATCTAATCTTTTAGCTTCACTTAGAAAAAACTCAAATACTTGCCTTTGAGGTTCAAAGCTTTCTTTATCTTGTATCCAGAAAAAATCAAGACCAATCTCTCCTATAATAGGAGTTTCTTTTATATAAGGTATAAGTTCTGAAAGTTTCTTCTCATACCCCTTAGCTTTCCATGGATGTATCCCAAAAGTGGGTATTATATAAGAACTTCTTTTAGCTATTTCTTTGCTTCTTATATATGCTTCTACATCCATAGCATTATCTATGCTTAGTATTTTGTTTTCATTTATTTCTTTTATCGCTTTATCTAAATCTTTCTCACTAAATTCTTCTATATGTGTATGTGCATCTATAAGCATATTTATTCCCTCTCTCTTTCATATATTTTATTGTACTAAACATACCATTAATTTTAACACATCTGTTTGCATCATTTATACAATGTAATTGATACAGATAATTCAGATAATTTAAAAATTAAAGTGATGTGTAAACATCAAGTATATGCTATAATCTCTATATAAGTTAAATTGGAATTATAAGATTATGTAGATTTTTTTAAATTTATTTATCCTTAAACTTAAGATATTTCATTTCAAAAAGCATTAAAATAATAATATCATTTTTTATTAAGGAGGCAAATCCAATGAATGAACGAAATTTAGACTTGGAATTGTTAAACACTATTATAGAACTAGCTCCAACTATACAAAATTTAGTACCACTTGATTGTACAATAGGAGTAGCGGACACAGTGAATTTGATTTACACAGTACCAGGAGAAAAAATCAAAGTACCTAAAGATGCAATAGGACAACCTCTGCCTAAAGATGACGCTATATATCTAGCAATACATGGTGGGAAATCTGTAAACGTTATTGTTCCAGAATCAGCTTTTGGATTTACATTTAAAGCTTGCGGTGTACCAATTAGGAATAAATCAGGCAATATAATTGGTGGATTAGGTCTTGGAATTAGTTTGGAAAATACAGATAAAATGATTAATGCTGCAGATACAGTAGCAAAATCAACGGAGCAAACCTTCTCAATTATCAAGGAACTTGCCTTATCTACAGAAGAATCAACCAAAAACCAATTATCTTTAAAAGCTTTATCTGTTGATATAGAAGGCAGTATAAACGCTACTAAAAGTATAATTGAATTTATAAATGGAGTTGCAAAGACATCTAAATTATTAGCTTTAAATGCTTCTATCGAATCCGCTAGAGCAGGAGAAGCTGGAAAAGGTTTTTCAGTTGTAGCAAAAGAAATACGTAAAATGTCTGATAATAGTGCTAGTGGTATCAAAGAAATAGAAAATACCATTAATACCATAAACGAAAAAGTAAATCAAATAGTAGCTAAAATCAACGAAACGGTTGATATTAGCCAGCAGCAGGCTGCATCAACAGAAGAAATATCAGCTCTCATGAAAGATGTAGTTTCATCAGCTGACTTATTAAATAAGGTATCTAAAAATGTAATTGGATAAATTTTTTAATTATTATATACTGAGGGGCTGTCTCATTAAGAATAAATACTACAATATATTGTGCTAATTTAAAATTTGCAAAGCAATATATTGTATGTAAATTTCTTAGTGCGTCAGCCCCTTTTAACATGTACACATGTTTTTAAATAGTTGAGAATTGATAACTGTTCATTGTCAATTATTCAAGTATAACTACAAAAATATAGTTACTTTTGTTCCTACACCAACTGTGCTTTCTATGGTTAATTTTCCACCATGAAGTTTTACTATTTCATCACATATAGCAAGTCCAATTCCACTTCCTGTTTTCTTAACATCAACTTTATAAAACTTTTTTAATACATTTGGAAGGTGCTCTGATTCTATTCCACATCCACAATCTTCAATAGAAATTACTATACGTTCTCCTTCTGAAAAAGCTCTTAATATTATGTTTCCCTCTTCTTTTGTAAATTTTAAGGAATTATCTAATATGTTTATAAAAACCTGTTTCAATCTGTTCTTATCTGCTTTTATTTTTATTGTATCTTCTATATAAGATTCTAAGTTAATTTTATTTCTATCTGCTCTTGGTTTTATTTGATTCAGTATGCCTTTTATCAATTCATTTAAATCTACATCTTCAACATTAAGAGTTATTCTATTAGATTGGAATCTAGAAAAATCTAATAACTCCTCTACCATTTTGGTAAGTCTTTCACTTTCCTCTACAATTATATCTAATCCTTCTTCCCTTTTTACGGGATCTGTAAATTCCTTTAACTTTAAAGTAAGCGCCCACCCCTTTATAGAAGTTAAAGGTGTTCTTAACTCATGAGAAACCGAAGATATAAAATCATTCTTTAACTTTTCATTTTTTAATATTTCTTCTACCATATAATTTAAAGTATCTGCTAAAGTACCTACTTCATCATTATATTTTTTAACAGCTCTTACAGAAAATTTTCCTCCTGCCATTTCTTTAGCTGTAACAATTATATTATTTAATGGATTAATTATACTATTTGAAATAAATATACTTATAATCAAAATAATAAAAACTACAAAAAAACCAACAACAACAAATATTATAAGTAACCTTTGTAAAAAACTATCTACATCTTTCAAAGAAGATTCTAACCTTATAACGCTCCTGCCATCATTTCTATATTGTTCAATTGGATAAGAAACACATATACATTTTTCATTAGTGTATTTAGGTATACCTATCCAAGTATATGACTTTCCTTCATTAGCATTCTTTACATCTGGATATTCAACCTTTGTGCCTTCTGGTATTCCCAAAGAATCAACTATTATTTTATTTTCCTTGGATATTATTTGAATATGTGCATTGGTAGAATAATACAAACTTTGGACAATATCTACTGCTGATTGTTTTGTATTACTACTAGTACTATATTTTCCATAAAATTTCATAGAAATCTGCGCTTGAGTTTTTAATGTTTCTTCAATAGTTCTATAATAATAATTTTTTATGCTTATGAAACAGATTGTCTCCAGTACAACTACTGTTAGAAATATTGCTGCAAAATAGCTTACAGATAATCTAGTTTTTATACTTTTCAATATATAATCACATCCTAAAGCTTTTATTCTATAATTTTGAAAATCTATATCCATATCCCCATATTGTTTTTATAAATTCAGGACTAGATGGATCATCTTCTATTTTTTCTCTTAACCTTCTTATATGAACATCTACAGTTTTATAATCCCCAAAATAGTCTTGTCCCCATGCCATATCCAAAAGTTCATCTCTATTAAAAGCTTTATCTGGATTCTCCATAAATACTTTTATAAGAGAATACTCTCTTTGAGTAAGAGCTATTTCTTCATGATTTTTAAAGAGATTTTGAGAACTCAAATTCAAATTTAAATTTTTGTGTTTAATTATATCCTTATGTATTTTATCATCAGAGTTCTTGTTTATTCTTCTTAATATAGCTCTTATCCTTGAGACAAGTTCCATTGGATTAAAGGGCTTTATCATATAATCATCTGCTCCTAAATCAAGACCAGTTATTTTATCCATGTCTTGAGCTTTAGCTGTAAGCATTACTATTGCTATATCAGGAAATTTTTCTCTTAAAATTTTGCAAAGTTCATATCCATCCATTCCAGGAAGCATAATATCTAAAACAGCCACATCTGGAACATAATCTTTACATATCTTTAGGGCCTCTTCACTGGAAGAAGCTTCTTTTACATTAAAATTACTCATACTAAGATTAACAAGTATAAAACTTCGTATATTTGATTCATCTTCTACCACTAATACTTCTTTATTCATAACAATCAACTCCAAAAATCCACTAGTTTAATTTTTCTATTTGCTCTTTTATATTGTTAATAATTATATCTTCATAAATGGTCTTATTGTCTCCCTCATCTTTACAAACTTCTTCTGAAATACTTAATGCTTTATTAAACATTTCTTTTGCCTTATCTTTTTCATTTAGTAAAACATACATCTTTCCTTTCTCTAAATACATATTAGAAATATCTATCTTCTTGTCCATAATTAACATATCGTTATTAATTTCTTTATCTTTGTTTATTTCCTTTTCCATTTGTGTTATTAAGTCATCTAAAATAATTTTACTTTCATCGTATCTCTTTAATTTATTAAATGCTTGTGCCTTTAAGAATTTAAACTTGTAATCCTCTACCTTAAATACTTTATCATTTTTAGCTTTTATTTCTGTAACTTTATCTATAGATTTTAATGCATCATTTGGAACATTTCCTTTAATTTGTGCATTTATTATATGATACCAAGCCAGTTGATTTAAATTTCCATACTTCTGTAAAACACCATTATAATATTCAAGAATCTTAGGTAAGTATGATGGATAAAATTCTTCATCATTTAAAAGTTTATTACCCTCAATTTTGTATAAATCAACAGTTTGAACATCTCCTGTATCTTGAGTCCATGATGCAAAAACAAAACCTTTGTTTTTTTGTAGTGGAGTGTTTAAAATCTCAATTTTTTGCCATATGCCTGTGTCTATTTCCTGAACTTTCTTATTTTCAAAAGTATATGTTATATACTGAGATCCTGCAATTCCACCAATATAATATCCTACAATTAAACTTTTTTCATTCTTATTAATTACATTTACAAGCTCTACCTTTGATATAGAATTAGACTGCATCTTTTTTTCTAATATTTTAACCCACCCACTATTTTCTTTTTTCAAAACAATAATACCATTTTCAAGTTCACTATCTATTCTAAATAAAGCCACAATTTCATCTGACTTATCATTATCTACATCCATAGTAAATACAGCTTTACCCGAAACTGCACGGTTTGGATCTAATAGCTTTGAACCATTAGGTAAAAATTTTTGCACAATACTATTCAAATCCTTATTACTGCTGCCATAGGCCATATTATCAATACTAGGCGGCTTAACAAGTGATGTTGGAGTTGAATATCCCGAGCAGGACGATAAAAGTAAAGAAGCTCCAATAGACAATATTAATAATTTAGTTTTCATTCATGTCATCTCCCTTTATGCATATTCAAAAAATAACTAGTAAATCAGTTAGTATATTTTCTTTCATATCCCTTAGTTTTGATATTTAATTTAATGTAATTTTATTATATTACTTATTTCTATTAATAAGTTACAGAATAGTTACAATATCAAATATATTAATAAAGTCATCCTTATAAGCAAACTCCATCTGAACCTAAGAATCATTTGATAGGCTCTTTGCATTTTTTTGTTAACATTTTGTTAATACCTGCGTAATTCTCTTGTAACTAATTCACCTAAAATTAATAGTACTATGTATATATCGTAATTAATAAATTTTACCAAACCAAGCGATTTTTACATTCGTGCGGTATTTCCTTATAAGGAATAGAAGTTTCTTAATTAAAGATGTAAATATTATAAATACATCCCCAGGATAAAATATTATAAAAAAGGAAGGTCTTTAAAATGAAAATAAGAAATACTAAACTAATTGTAACCTTAGCTCTTGCAGCTACATTAAGCAGTGGAGTTATTACAACACATGCTGCATCAATATCTAGTGATGCATGGGGATTAACAAATCCTAAACAAGCTTTGACATTAAGCATCGGTAACAATTCAAATATTTCTAAGGTGCAAAATATTTTTTTACCAAAAGATAAGCAAGCTGCAGTAACACTATGGGCTGAGGCATTAAAAGAAAGAAATGGTGCTTTTAGATACGCTATTCTAAACACTGATTTAAAAAATCAAGAGTATAATAAATACAATAAAATGAATTGGGTAATTGGTGGCTCAAGTCCATGGATTTTAAGCTATAAAATTAACGAAAAAAATAAAATAGATGACAAAACTTCTGAATATGAAATTAATTATACTATGACTGATTCTAACAAGGATTCATATAATTGCCATGAAATTATAACCGTTAAACAACTAGGCTCCAATTGGTTTGTTACTAAACATGATAATTATGAATATTTTCCTGATAACTTAACAGAAAACACTGGTTCAAAATTTTCAAAAGTTCAGCTACCATCTTCCAAAAGTGATTTACTTCCAAGAGATAAAGAAAACACAGTAAATCTATGGGCTGAAGCATTAAAAGAAAGAAATGGTGCTTTTAGATATGCTATCCTAAACAATGATTTAAAAAATCAAGAATATGAGAAATACAATAATATGAATTGGGTAATTGGCGGCTCAAGTCCTAAAGTTATAAGCTATAAGATAAATGAAAAAAATAAAATAGATGATAAAACTTCTGAATATAAAATAGAATACACTCTTATAGATTCAACAAAAACTTTATATTATGCTAATGAAAATATAACTGTTAAGACACTAGGCACTGATTGGTTTGTTACTAAACATGATAATTATGACTATTTACCTGATGTAACTGAAAATGTTCAATAGAGGAATTAGGGTACTAATATTAATTTATTAAAACTACTGAAGTCCACATTGTATAAAAATAAGCCGCATATAGGAAATAATCCTTTATGTGGCTTTCTTATCCCATTATTATATGCAAAACTTTATTTTCCAATAAAAACAAATATAATTCCAATAATCAATAAACAAATGCACCAAAATTTCTGTTTAAGGTTTTTTTCCTTAAACATTAATCCCCCTACAATTACAGAAACAAATATAGATATTTTTCTAAGGGGCATAATAATTGATATTTGACTTGAAGGTATATTTACTGCATTAAAATATAATCTATCAGAAATAACTAAAATCAAGCTCATCAGTGGTATATTATAATCCATCTTAATTGAAACTTTCTCTTTAGACCTCCACATTGTATACAATAACGCACTTATATTTAGCACTGCTGTAAATAAACAAAACCAAAATTGCATTTGTCCTGTATTAATTGACCTTAAAGCTATTTTATCAATAGTAGCACTTACAGCACTTAGTACTGCACTGCAGAGCATAAGGTAAAAATACTTGTTTTTAAATATATTTACTACTTCTTTTGAACCAACTTTACCAATAAAATAATAAGATATCAACATAATTGCAATACCAATTCCTTGTAAAAAGCCAAGCTTCTCCCCTAATAATATAATACCAAAAATAATAGCAAACAAAGGATTTACCGTATCAAATGGGGTTACAATGCTTATGGGTAAATTTTTGAGTGCTGAAAATCCACATCCCCAACTTAGAAATATAATGAATGATTTAATAAAAATTATGAGAATTTTGCCCTCACTTATATTAATAGCATTTTTAAATTCAAAAGATATTAAAATAAAGCAAAATAAAGAATAAAAGGCTAGTACACTTATTACAGAGTTTTTTTCAAATGCTTTCTTTTTAGTTATATCCCAAAACCCTAATAAAAATCCAGATATGATTACTGTCCAAAGCCATAGATGCATAAATTATCTCTCCTCACTGTAAATATTGTTATTCCAATTAAAACCTTATTTAGTATATCATATACTCAACCCTCGCTGTCAATTGTCCACTATCAGCTTTCAACTCAAAAAGCTTTGCTTGCAATTCGCTTATATTAAGTCAAAATTTTGTATGTGCAAAAGTTGAATAATGTAATCATACTGCGCCTTTTAAACCATCACTTCAAATATTCTTTTATTGTTTACACTAATCCATTCTGCTGTATATTTTTTGTTCTTATTAAAATTGAAAGTTAACAGATATCCTTCTTTTACACCTTGTTCATCAATATATTGCGTAAGTTGTTCTATGCCTTTCATTCTATAAGCTTCACCATTCCATATTTTAAGTTCAACTACATATTTTTCATTACTATAGGTAATAACTATATCCATTCTTTTATTTTGTCTTGTTTGTGGTTCCACAAAACTAAACCCTTTTCCATTTAAAATGGGTTTTAAGTATGCTAAAAATATAAGTCTTCCATTTGTTTCATAAAAGTGTTCATCTTCTTCTCTATACTGCTCATACATAAATTCTTTAAATTTCAAAAGAACTTTTTCCATATTTAAGTTTTCAATATCTATTACTTCACTTTTATCAACTTGAGTAAATCTAGATGCTAACTTTTGCATCTCCCTTTGAGCAATTAAATAGTCATATAATAGACTTTCAAATACTTTGTTGTGTATTACAAGTCTGCCATCTTTTTCTGAAAATATCCCATACATTATTCCCTTTTCATATGCAAAAGGATTATATGAAATTTGTTTTCCTTCTACCAATATTTCATTAACAATATTTTTAATTTCCTCATAGTTTTCTAGATTCTTAATAACATCATCAAAAAGAGTATTATGTTCATTTAATGTCATTTTAATTGATTTTTGAAGACCCTCTATTGTCCATTCTTTATGTAGATATTCATCAATATTTTTACAAAGTCTACTTACAAGGTATGGATATCCGCTGGTGAAATTTCTTATTTCATTAGCCATAAGTTTTATGTCCATAGATATTCCAGTTTCATTTACATATTCATTAAGCATGGTTTCTATTTCCTCTGAAGAAAAAGACATATCCACTCTGAAATCAGCAGCTACATTCCACGGAGAATTAAAAACTCTATCCTTTTCATCTCTAATTTTTAGCTTTATATTTTTAATATCATTTACTCCACCTAATATAACACTTTTAAATGTTAAATCTTTTCCTGCACTCATTGATAAATATTTGTTTCTAAGTACTCCTAAGAACTGCATAAACACTCTATTTCCGCTGCTTTTATCCACCTCATCTATGATTAAAACCATGTCATTATTATACTCATCAATAATATTAGTAATATTTTCAGATAAATCATTAAAGTTCTTTGTTGTATTTCCATAACTTTTTAATTTTGCATATAATTCTTTATTTGTAAACCTTACATCCTTAGCAAATATTTCAAATACAATCTCACAAAATTTCTCTTCAGTTTCAAAAATGTCATCACCAATACCTTCAAAACTGACATCTATAACTATATATTTCTTATTTAATTCCTGTACAAGTTGATTAAATGTAGTGGTTTTACCAAACTGTCTTGGTCTATTAATAGTAAAATAAGCACCTTTATCCACCATTTCTATAATCTTTTTTAATTTTGAGCTTATATCAACCATATAATGTTTTTTAGCTATACATAAACCTGTAACATTAAATTCTTTCATTTAAGTTCTCCTTCTTTCATTTATGAATACTTTTATCATCAAAGATTGTTCCTTTGATTTTGTCTTCTCATACTGCCTTAATACCTCTGCCTGCTATTTCTTATGTATTATTAAGTTCAACAGTTATATCCATCCTGCTTTTTCTAATTTAAATTCTTCACTATTATTATACCAAATTATATTAAACTTTAACTTTAATACAATAAAAAATACTTGATTCTTTGGTCGTTACTCTAAATATGAAAAATGTGTCTTATAAACCTTCGACAGAATCTAGCGAACATGATAATATAAAAATATACAGTGAAGATTGGAAATATGTGAAAAACAAGATATCTTTTATAATAAAGATTAAAATAGCAGGAAAATTATCAGAAAAAACACAAAAAAGAATGTTTGTCTGAATTTATTGCAAGTTATATAAAGCTGTTAAATAAAAATATAGAATATCAAATTAAATTAACTTTAAGGAGGTATTAAAATTGAAGCTTGAACATGAAAAAGATAAGCTAGCTATAATTAAAAATTCACATGAAAGATCCGTAGATTATGGTATTAAAAAAAGCAGAATATTTCCAAAGAAAATTCTAAATCCAGAAGAAACTAGAGATAATAGTAAGAAGAATGAAAAGCTTTTAAATATAGCTTCTAGATTTATGAGAACCTTATATAATTTTTTAAATGGATCAGGATTTTTTATAGTTTTACTTGATGATGAATGTTGTATTTTAAAGGTTTTAGGAGATGATGATGTAGTAAACGAAGCTCTACACTTGAATATGGTAGAAGGTGCCTATATGTCAGAAAGCAGCATAGGTACAAATGCAATGGGTATTGCTTTAAGAGAACATACACCTATTCAAATTTCAGAAAATGAACATTTTACTACTGCATACCAAAGATGGACTTGCTCTGCAGCACCAATTCATGATATAGATGGAACTGTAATTGGAGTTCTTAATTTAACTGGTGATAGACAAAAAGTTCACCAACATACTCTTGGTCTTGTAGTTGCAGCTGTTAAATCCATTGAAAATCAAATAAAGTCAGAATACATGAATTCAATAGTGGATTCCATTTCTCTAGGAGTTTATATGATGAATAAAGATGGAATTGTAAAAACTATAAATAAAGAAGCTTGCAGCATTTTAGGTATAAAGGAAGATGATATTGTGGACAAAAAAGTGGATATTATCTTACCTGATTGGGTTAACATATTTGAAAAAATTAAAAAAGGTAATATTTATAATAATATAGAGGTAATTTTAAATAATGAAATTGCAAAGTCAAGATACAATATATCTGCAACTCCAATGGAAATTGATAATGAAATTAGAGGAATGGTTATTGTCTTTACAGAAATACCAAAAGTAATTAAGCTTGCAAATAAATATAGCGATGGTAAAGCTGTTTATAATTTTGAGGATATTGTTGGTCATAGTAAAGAAATTAAAAAAGTAATAGAATATGCTAAGCTAATAAGTTATTCTTCATCTACAGTGCTTATTCAAGGTGAAAGCGGAACAGGAAAAGAACTTTTGGCTCAATCTATCCATAATTACAGTGCTAGAAATAATAATACCTTTATAGCCATTAATTGTGGAGCTATCCCTGAAAGTCTCATAGAAAGTGAATTATTTGGCTATGAGGATGGTTCCTTTACTGGAGCTAGAAAAGGTGGCTGTGCAGGTAAATTTGAACTTGCAAATAGAGGTACTCTTTTTTGGATGAAATATGTGAGATGTCTCTTAATATGCAGGTTAATCTTTTAAGAGTTTTGCAGGAAGGATATATAACTAGAGTTGGTGGAAATAAAATCATTCCTGTGGATGTAAGAATTATAGCTGCAACATATAAAAATTTAAAGAAAGAAGTTGAAGAAGGAAGATTTAGAGCAGATTTATTCTATAGATTAAGCGTTGTTCCAATAAAAATCCCTGCACTTAGAGAAAGAGAAGGAGATTTGCCAATACTTATCGAGCATTTTTTGAAAATAAAGGCTAAAAAATTAAACAAATCCCTTCCAATTATTAATGCAGATGTATATGAAAAAATGCTAAATTATAATTGGCCTGGAAATGTACGAGAATTAGAAAACTGTATTGAAAATATAGTACTTTTAAATGGTGAAAGTACTATGGTCTTTGAAGATAATAAGAAATATAACATCATGAATGAGAATACTTCAAATAAAATATTAAGTGTAGAAAACAATAAATTTTACACTTTACAAGAATCAGAAAAGAATGAAATAATAAGAGCACTAAAGCAAAATGAGCACAACCTTACAAAGACATCAAAAACTTTAGGTATAACTAGGGCGACTTTATATTCCAAAATGAAAAAATATGATATACCTAGATAAAATTCTAAATAAAATGAAAATTATGTATTGTATGAAAATTATACGATGTTTAAAATTTATACGATAAAAACTGGTAAAAAGCATAAAAACTATACAATACTAAAAAAGTAAACTTGATGATGTAAAGGATTTAATTTCATAAGAGTTTGGCATGCCTTTTGCTAATATAGTTAAGTAGATTATTTAAAGCGACTATATTTTAAGAAAGAGGTGTTCTTATGAAAGAGACTAATGTTAAACTACCAAAGAAGACAACTACGGAAAGAGTTACAAATGCTGAAGAATTAGCTATCAGAATGGCTGAGGTTAGAGAAGCACAAAAAAAGTATTCCACTTTCACTCAAGAACAAGTAGATCATATATTTAAAGCAGCAAGTATAGCAGCCAATGCTCAAAGAATCCCTTTAGCAAAACTAGCTGTTGAAGAAACAGGAATGGGACTTATAGAAGATAAGGCTATAAAAAACCATTTCGCTTCAGAGTATGTATATAATCGTTATAAAAATTCACAAACTGTTGGTGTTTTCGAACATGATGAAGCTGGTGGCATTTCTAAAATTTACGAACCAATTGGAGTTTTAGCAGCAGTTGTTCCAACTACAAATCCAACATCTACAGGAATATTCAAAGCTCTTATAGCTTTGAAAACGCGAAATGGTATCGTTTTCTCTCCGCATCCAGGAGCTAAAAAATGTACTATTGCAGCAATTAAAGTAGTAAGAGATGCTGCAGTTGCAGCAGGCGCACCTAAAGATATAATAGCCTGGGTAGATGAACCATCCATAGAACTTTCAGGACTTGTTATGAAATCAGCAGATTTGATACTTGCAACAGGTGGTCCTGGAATGGTTAAAGCAGCTTATTCATCAGGTAAACCAGCTGTTGGAGTTGGTTCAGGAAATACACCAGCAATTATTGATGAAACAGCTGATATTAAAATGGCTGTAAGTTCAATTTTACTTTCTAAGACTTTTGATAACGGAACAATATGTGCTTCAGAACAAACAATAATAGTTTTAGAAGAAGTATATGAAGAAGTTAAAAAAGAGTTTATCAAAAGAGGAGCTTATTTCCTAACACCAGATGAAACAGAAAAAATAAGAAAAGTAATACTAGTTAATGGTGCATTAAATGCTAAGCAGGTAGGCAGATCTGCTTCAGTTATAGCAGGCCTTGGAGGAATCAAGCTTCCAGAAGAAACAAAGGTTCTTATAGGAGAAGTTGAAAATGTAGAACTTGATGAAGAATTCTCACACGAAAAATTATCTACAGTACTTGGTATGTATAAGGCTAAAACTTTTGATGAAGCTTTAACAAAAGCAGAAAGACTTGTTGTACTTGGAGGATATGGTCACAGTTCAGTATTATGGACACACAGAACTAAGTCTAAAGATAGAATAGCTAAGTTTAGTTCACTTATGAGGACAGGAAGAATTATGATTAACATGCCATCCTCACAAGGCGGAATAGGTGATATATTCAACTTTAAGGTTAATCCTTCATTAACACTTGGTTGTGGATCATGGGGTGGAAATTCCGTTTCAGAAAACGTTGGAATTAAACAACTATTAAATATTAAAAATTTAGCTCAAAGGAGAGAAAATATGCTTTGGTTTAAAGTTCCATCAAGAGTTTATTTTAAATATGGCTGCCTTGAAAACGCTTTAAAAGAATTAAAGGTATTAGGCAAAAAGAAAGTATTTATAGTAACTGATCAGATTCTTGTTGATCTTGGAATTGTTCGTAGAGCTACAAGAGTTTTAACAGAACTTGGAATGGAGTACAAGATATTTTCAGATGTGTTACCAGATCCAACTCTTGCTACAGCAAAAGCAGGTGTTGAACAATTAAATACATTTAAGCCAGATACAATTATGTCAATTGGTGGAGGATCACCAATTGATGCAGCTAAAATTATGTGGGTACTATATGAACATCCAGAAGAAAAATTTGAAGATTTAGCTATGAGATTTATGGATATTAGAAAGAGAGTTTATACATTCCCTGTAATGGGCTCAAAATGTTATATGGTTGCAGTTCCAACTACAGCAGGAACTGGTTCAGAAGTTACTCCATTTGCAGTAATCACTGATGAAAAAACAGGCGCTAAATATCCAGTAGCAGATTATGAATTGCTTCCAAATATGGCTATAGTAGATGCCGATCTTATGATGAATATGCCAAGAGGATTAACTGCAGCTTCTGGTATAGATGCTTTAACACATGCTCTAGAATCTTATGTATCAGTTATGGCTTCAAGCTTTACTGATGGATTAGCTTTAGAAGCAATAAAAGAAATATTTACGAATTTACCATTAGCATACAGTGAGGGTCCAACTAACATAAAAGCAAGAGAAGCTATGGCTCATGCTTCAACAATGGCTGCTATGGCATTTGGAAATGCATTCCTAGGAGTATGTCATTCAATGGCACATAAATTAGGATCAAAACATCATGTAGCACATGGAATTGCTAACGCATTATTAATTAATGAAGTTATAAAATACAATGCTGTAGATAATCCGAGAAAACAAGGTACTTTCCCTCAGTATGAATATCCAAATGCTAAGAGAAGATATGCAATTATTTCTGAAACTCTAAACTTGGGTGGCTCTACAGATGACGAAAAGGTAGATTTATTAGTTAAAGCTATCCAAGTATTAAAAGATCAAGTTAACATTCCTAAATCTATAAGTGCAGCAGGCGTTAAAAAAGAAGACTTCTATGCTACATTAGATGAGATGAGCGAATTAGCCTTTGATGACCAATGTACAGGTGCTAATCCGAGATACCCATTGATCAAAGAAATTAAAGCAATGTATATTAAAGTGTTCGAATAATAGATTAATCAATAGCAAAAAAACTTTGAAAGTAAATATTTAAAAGTTGATAACATGTATAAAAGCAGCAGTGTACCTAAAAATGAAAGGATGGTGTAACCTCATGACTGTAGATGTGAAAAGTATGTCTACTGAACAAATGAAAGATAAATTCATAGAAATCAAAATTGAAAATCTTAAAAATATTGAAGCTAAAAAACAACTTAAACTTATAAAATCAAAAAATTCAAAATTAAATAGGTAGGCTGTAAGTAAATTTCTATGAGTAATAAAACAACTATCAGTATTTGTTTAGCAGCCAATTTATAATTTTTATATAAATTGGCTGCTATCATTTTTCAAAGGAAGTATGCATAACTCTGCTGCTTTTGTATCGACACAAAGCTTGTTGTTTATAAACTAACTTTATTGTTTTCATTGGCGTAATTAGTGCGTATTATGGACAATTCACGTATTATGCCCATTATAGCTGCAGTCACTCCCCCAGAAATTAAACTACCATAGAAAAATGAACATATAAGAAATAATACTAACGATAAGACTAATCCCTTAAAACCAATAAGTAAATTTTCTGAAGAAAATATTCTATCTTTTCTGTTTAGTAATAAGTCAATAAGTGAAGGTGAAAAAAATACCATCATAATTAAAAGTAAATAATATAAATGATTGCCTTTATTAAGTCCTATATAAATAATTCTAAATGGACTTAATACTATAAAAAGAATCAATAATGATAATATTAAGTATCCTATCTTTTTAATCATAATTCACCAATCCTTTCTTAGCAAAAACATGAATCTTCCCTTTCATTATTGTTAACGAACATATATTACAATTTTGACTTATGAAGAAATTATATCATACCTCTGTGTTATATATAACCATTTATGTAAAATAAGTTAGTTTTCGACTCTGCATCATTCAGTTTTCAAATATTGCAAATACATTGTATAAGCATTTACATGCTATTTATCCTAAACTTTAACCTCAAGAAGCAAAACTCTTTGACCTTATTACAATCTCCTTTCAACAAAAATCTTGACTAAAAATTTAAAATTGACAATGCAGCTGTTAAAAAACATTGACAAAATATATAGTTACTCTTTATAATTAAACCAACGGTCGGTTTAATTATAAGGAGGTTTTTAATGTCACGAACAAATAAAGATTTCAATAACAAGAGAAATGAACTGCTGGAAACAATATGGAATATATTTATTGTAAATGGTTATGAGAATACCACACTATCATTCATCATTAAAACACTAAATATCTCAAAGGGTGCATTTTATCATTACTTTTCTTCAAAAGAAGAGTGTGCAGATGCTACAATAGAAATGCATGTAAAACTTTGGATTAATCAAGTAACAGAGCAAAATACAAAGCAATTAAATGCCGCTAACAGATTAAAACAAGTCATTTTAATGGGGATGCAAATTTTTAATAATAATAATGAACAGAATGAAAAAATCAATTCTCCATCAAATATAGTATTTCATCAGAAATTGCTAGTTAGCCTTACTAAACACTTTGCACCTATTTATGCAGACATAATCTCACAAGGAGCTGAAGATGGAATTTTTAGTGTAAGATATCCTCTTGAAACAGCAGAGATGATTTTAACACTTTCCAACTTTTATTTGGATGTAGATTTGTTTCAATGGGATGAAGATACAATGACTGCAAAATTTATTGCCTTTGAGGAAATGCTTACACGTAGTTTAGGTGCTGAAAAAAACACATTTAGTTTCATTAACAAATTATTTAAATTGGAGGAAAAAGAATGAAGATATTAATAGTTGGTACAGGTGTAATCGGAACACTTTATGCTCATGCTCTTTCAGACCATCATGAGGTTACTCATTTTGTTCGTGAAAACAAGCTTAATATCATGAATAAAAAAACTATACCCTACGATATTATAGACGAACGTAAAGATAGAAAACATATATATTCCAAGGGAGAATATACCTATAAATGTGTGACTACTGTAGATTGTGATTATGATTTAATCATTGTTCCTGTAAATACATACCAATTGAATGAATCTCTTGAACTACTTATAAAACAAGCTCCTAATGCACATTATTTACTGTTTACCTTAAATTGGAATGGAACACATGAGATTGATAGTATATTGAAAAAGGAACAGTATATTATGGGATATGCAGGTGGAGGAGGTACTTTTAAAGAAGATTTACTTTGGGGTAATATAGGCAAGGATATTACCCTAGGTACAGTATATGAAGAGCAAAAAACATTGCTTCATACTACAATTGAAATGTTTGAAGAGTGTAGTATTAAACCTGATGTTCCTAACAATATGCTACATTGGTTATGGATACATAATATAGCATCTGCTCCTATGGGGGTTGGTCTTTCAAAATACAATGATGTCAGCCTATATCTTAAAGATAAAAAATTAATCAAAACTTGTTTTAGAGCTATGGATGAATGCTATAGTATATGTGAGAAGAGAGGCGTTAATTTAAAAAAATTCCCTCAGGTTAAAGTGGTTACAATGCCCTTTTTCATCATATATCCAATGTTTAAACGTAATTTCGAAAAAAATCCTGTCATGCAGCGTTTTACCAGTCATGCATTATTAGCAATTGATGAAATGAAAGCTAATTTTAAACAAATGCTTCAGTCAGGAGAAGAAATGGGAATTGATATGCCAAATATGAAAGAACTTAATAAGCTAATTTGATTAATAGGTTATTTTGGAAATTTAGTAGCTTTTGAATTTAAGCGTAATTTTGGCTTAAATTCAAATTGCTGATAGGCTATATAATTATAATTAAAAATATATTTGCAGTATTCTTTTTAAATGCTCAATATTAATATCTGTCTGCATTCCTTCTTTATGCCAATGATTTTTACAGCCGCAGTAATCCAGTACTACACATTGTGGTATGAAATTCAAGCTTTTTGCTTTCCAACCACCCTCAAGTAAGTTAAGAACGCAAGCTATCCCAACTACCCCTATTTCACCCTTTTCTGCCTTTCCTTTTAAAAAAGCTTCTGACTCATGAGGTATCATGTATACCTTAAAATTGTGCATACTTCCCATTTTAGAAAGCTTGTTAACCTTACAATTTTCAGTACAGCCTATACACACATAGCCATTTGAAGACTTTCTAGCTTTGCAGTTATCCTCACTTTGAAATCTCATACAAGAAGGCAGTAAAACCATTTTAGATTTTGTTTTAATAAAGTCTTTTCTAAATGCCCTATTAAGTATTTCAGCTCCCACCATATTAAGATGATATTCAATCTCTTTTCTTCCACAAAATATGATATCTTCCCTAAATCTATATTTAGGATGACTTTGGGATAAGAAATTATCTACTAATGAGGTATATTTACCAAGTGATTGAGCGCTCTCTATCTTAAACCATTTAGCAGTAACATTAGCTTTATAAGTAACTTGACTCACATATTTCTGAGACTTATTTTTAAGAAACTTATACCAATTAACTAACCTTTCCAAAGAAAATTTAAAATCTCCTGAAGCTTCCATCCATCCAAGTAAATTAACAAAATCCTTGAAGGACATTTCCTTCACTATGCCATTAGTTTTTTCATTTTCAGTAAGAAATATTGTCGATAATATTCCTTTAAGTTTGTCCACCTCAGGCTTTATAAAGCTGTTTTTATTCCGAGTGTGAGATAAATATGAAAGTAACTTCTGAGGGGCTGTTTTCAATGTTCCCGCTCTCTTTCCGTATACATAAAGCAAGATTGTCATGGTAAGAAACTCTATCATATACTCTTCACAAGTTCTACACTCTTCTATGGCATTTTCTTTTATAAAATTCATAAAATCATAAATTATTAAATCAACTGTATTTTTAAGCTTTTTTAACACTTTATCTGAAAATAATGATATTTCTCTATAGTATAAATTTGAATTATCATTTTCATTTTTTAAATAATAGGTAATTATATTCATCGTTAAATCCACCTTTTTTCAGCCATATAATTTTTATCATTTTCTGAATAATAAAGTCCTTTTAAAATTTAACTATGGAACTTGACCTTGCTGCATTCCAAACAAACTTTGACGGTATGAATAAACACTTGCAGCATGTTTTTTATAATTAATAAATGCTAAATTTACATCTTTATTTATACTATCCTTACCCTTTTGGTCTGAATTTTCAGTGTTACCCCATATAAAATAAGGGTACATGTCAAATCTTTCATGAGCCTTAATGTTAGGTATTCCTGCAGCATAATTATATGTGCCCATATTTATTGGATCATTGTTTTCATTTAAAAGAATACCTTTTTTATTATAAACCGCTTCATAAAAACCATCATAGGATACGAATTTCAAATTATATTCTCCATCAACTCCCTGAATATGATAAGTTGAATTTTTAATACCAAGTAATTTCCAACGTTTATTAACTGGAAGAGTTCTATTTAAACTGATTAGTTCTTTTAATGTTTTAGGAGCTCTATTTAGTTTATTTCTGAAATAATGAGTTTTCATATCTACATAACCAATTTTATAAATCAGTGAACTTACTAATTCGTGAAATCTTAAAATATTTCTTGGTTCATTATTGTCAAGCTCATTGCCATTTTTGTCTACGTCAATCATAATTTCAGATAACGCACTTCTATTTCCAGACTTTTTGGCAATATCTTGGATCTTTTCCACATATTCAACACTTCCCAAAACGTCAGATTTATTACTTGCTTGGTTATTGTTTGTTGTAGTAATCACGTTCTTAGTACATCCATTAAATAAAAAAGTAAATATTAAAATTAGCACTATTAATTTCTTCTTCATAATTATTGCTCCCTATAATAAATCTATTTATACAAAAACTACTGATCTCTATACATTTTATTTTATGAAAATCATAACATATTTTATATATTTATTCATCACTATATTTCTACAATAATAAATAATTTTTCTCATAACACAAAAATCCATCATGCCTCTATTATTAAGAAGCCTGATGGTGTTTGTTAATTTAAAAGATTATACTATAAAAATTACTTGATGCTATAATTTCATATCATTTAAAACATCTCTTAGGTTTTTCAATTCCTCATTTGTTAAAGTTACTCCCTTACCCATTTTTTCATGTTCAGGAGACCAATCTCTAATATCAAATTTAGGTTCTTTGTCATTCCAGCTTATAAGGTTTAATTCTTTCTTCCAACCTTTTGGTGATTCTGAAAGAGCTCCTACAGTTTCTTTTATTTCATATTTTATACCTGCCATGCTGTTACCTCCAATAATTATTAAATGTCCTATAAATAATTATATACTAAACTTATCAATATAACTAAATAAATTGCAAATTTTTTTTATTTAACCATTAACCTACTTATTTCTTCAAATATCACTTGCATTCCAAAGGATGATTTTTCTCCGCTTCACTACGAAAAATCTTGAATTAAATTTTTGATTACTCGTTTCGCTAAAGCGAAACATTGCTGACTTATATAAATTTAAAGATTCTTTTGCGTTAGCAAAAAATCAACCTTCATTGTCCTCTGTCAATTGTCCTCTCAAAAAAAATGCGTTGGTTAAAGGATCTAAATCTTCTCTACCAACGCATTAAATATTTAATCTTAAGTTTTAAAAAGCTTTGCTCAAGTCATGTATTCCTTTTCATTAATTAGAAAGTAAATGTACAATTTTTATATGGTGCTATATTCATATTCACCATTAGACTTAACTTTAAAGAAGTCAGAATAACTTATATCAAATATATTTTTCTCTATACTAGATACATCAATCTTATTTTTAATAATGTACTCTAAAGTACCGCAGTAAGAAATATCACCAAGTAAAAGAGCACCATAAATTATCCCATTTTTGTATATAATCTTTTTATATATATTTTGAGACTTAATAACATCTACATCATAACTTTCATCTGGAGGATTAATAATTCCAAGAGATACACATTCAAGATTTAAAAAATTCATAGAGTTCTTTAATCCAAAAGCATCCTCTAAAGATCTACTATATCCAGCCATATTATATGCAGCTGTAATACCTTGCTTTACTGCTATAGGCCATATTGGGGCAGTAAATGTAACATCGCCTGCAGCATAAATGTTATTATCCGTTGTTCTGCAAGTTTTATCTACTGTAATGCCTCTTTCAATTTTTATTCTGTCATCTTTTATAAAGTCTACATTAGGTCTAACCCCTGCAGCTACTATTATCATGTCACATTCTATTACTAATCCATTTGAAAGCTTTACTTTAGATACAGAACCATCCTCTTTTAACATTACTTCTTCTAGTTTTAAAGAAGTATATATATCTATATTTTTGTTTTTTAAAAGATGTTCATATCTACTGGCAGCTTCTTTATCTAATTGGAGAGGTAATATTCTATTGTCCATTTCTACTATAGAAAGTTTTAAACCTCTTTCCATAAGACCTATAGCAGCATCTATTCCTACCAGTCCAGCTCCTAATATTACAGCCTTTTTTGAAGTTTTTATGCCTTCTTCTATATTTAACACATCATCATAGTTTCTTAAAGAGTAAACTTTTTTAGCCTCTCTTAAATTTTTAACTGGTGGAATAAAAGAAGATGCTCCAGTCGTTATTAAAAGCTTATGATAATTTTCTATTGAGTTATCTTCTAATATAAGTTCTTTTTTATCTACACAAAGTTCCTTTACTTTTTTACCTTTTATCCATTTTACATTGTATTTTGAAAAGAAATCAGAATCTACAAAAGAAATTTTTTCCAAACTTCTATTTCCACTGATAACGTGATGAAGCATGCACCTTGAGTATACATCAGTATCTTTTGAAATCACTAAAATTTCACTAGCACCATCTAATTTTCTTAGAGTTTTTGCAGCATTAATACCAGCAGCACTAGCACCTATTATTACATACTTCACTACGCATCCACCTCCTCTAGATATATTGAACCTGTTGGACAATTTTCAACACATCTTGGAATTTCTCTGCCATTACACAAATCGCATTTTACTACTACTGTTTTAGTTTTTGAATCCGGTTTTAATACTCCATAAGGACAAGACATTACGCACATGAAACATGATGCACATTTTTCTTTATCATAAGAAACTAAACCAGTTTCTATATCTTTAGTCATAGCTCCACTCATACAAGAAGTAACACATTCAGGTTCATCACAGTGACGACAAAATATTGGATTTAGTTTTCCATTACTGTCAAGTGATATATGATTTCTGCATTCACTTCCTATTTCTTCAAGGTCTACATCAAATATAGACTTACTTCCTTCATTATGTTCTGCAATACAGGCTATGTAGCAGTTTAAACAACCGCTACATAACTCTTTATTTATCATTATCCTTTTCATAAAAACACACCTGCTTTACTTTATTTATTTTAAACCAAGTTTTGCTCTTCTGTTAAGTATTATTTCTTCAAGTTTATCTGCAGCTTTTACAACGTCATCTTCAAGTATAAGTTTTCCGCCTGTTAAAGTTTCAAGATCTTCTGTTAATACCTTTGTTACAACCTTACTTCCTGTTATAAAAGGAGGTATTGCAAGATGTAGTGGTAATCCAAGTGCTAGTCCAAATGCTCCGTCAGCCAAAGCTTGTTCTTCTAACCATTGAGGTGCAGATAATACAAGTGGTAGCTGAGGAATATCTATATTTAAGTACTCAGCAAGTTCTGTTGCAACTATTTCTAGTCTTCCTATAGCAAGACATGGTCCAAAATTTAATACTGGAGGAATACCTAAACTTTTACAAACTTCTTTTAGGTTATCACCAGCAAGTTCAGCAGCAGATGGTGACATTAATCCTACATTTTCAAGTCCACCACTAGAACATCCTGCAGATAGAACAATAATATCTCTCTTTATAAGTTCTTTAGTAAGTTCCACAGTGAATATGTCATGACCTTTTGCAGTAAGATTTGAACATCCTACAACACCAGCCACACCTTTTATTTTTCCAGCTGCAATTAAATCTACAAGAGGTTTCCAACTACCACCTAAGAAATTCTTAAGAGATACTTCACTAACTCCTGTAATTACATCATCATAACCATGATCCATTGGAACATTTATAGTTACTTCACCTCTTCTTGAAACATAACTATCAATAGCTTCACCTATAATATGATTGCTTATTTTTTCTCTTTCAGCAAATGAATAGTTAACCAATTCAGCATTAACTTTTTTAGCTACATCATCTAAACAAATCATCTTAACCTTAAATGCATCTACAATAGGTTCAATTCCAGGAAGAGTACAATTGAATTCAGAAACAATCATATCTATTCCACCAGTAGCAATTAAAGCTTCGCTTGTAAAGTTATTTCCAGCATGACCTGAGAATACTTCTTTATAGTGCTCTCCTCTAAGCTGCAAATCTTGTCCAACACAAGTACAACCTACTAATCTGAAACCCTTAGCACCAGCTTTTTTAGCTTTTTCTACTATAGGGCTTTTAATTAATTCATCTTGAAGATGGGAAATTATGGAATGTTGATGACCTGTAATCATAATGTTAATATAATCAGTGTCCACAACTTTAAAACCTACCTTAGCTGCTCTTATAACAGGTTCACCTAACATAACATCATTAAGTAAATTTGTGAGCGTAAGACCATAAAGTCCTGTAGATATTCCAAGGTTTAAGCAGTTAAGAAGCATGTCCACTGGATCACTATTAAGATTTGTAGAAGTTTTAACTATAGCATCAAACACTTCTGATTTAGCTCCACCAGGCATTATATTTAGTTTTTTCCAATTTTCTACTCTTGGGCCATAAGCCATTTTTTCTACAAGTTCCATTTTTTCAAATTTAGGTTTATATAAATCATTTAAAACCATATCTGCTACAAGTACAGCTTTTTTATGTAAATCTTTTTCTGTAATATTAAATATTTCAGCAAGTCTATTTAACGCATTAGCACCCTTAATTTCACCATTTGTTTCACCAATAGCTTTTACATTTCTTGCAGTACTTTCAACTATATGAAGATAACATGCCGCACCTGATGCTACAGCTCTTAAAAAGTTTCTTGCCACTATAGTATCAGCATCAGCACCACAAACTCCCTTTGGAGATTTTGGTGTTATTCTACAAGGACCATTAGCACAAAGTTTACAACAGACACCCTGCTGTCCAAATCCGCATTTAATTTTTTGTTGTACTACTCTGTGATGAGAAGTTTCCATATACATTGAACTTATAAATCCTTCAAGAACTTTGTCGGCTGATTGGCAAGTTGAACAATTTCCACAGTTTGACATAAAAAATTCCTCCTTAAGTTAGGTGTTTTATATATTTTTATAGAATACATTTCCTTTGACATTTTTATATTATACTTAATTGGTATAGTTTTAATATAAATGTTTTATTCCCTTTTGTCAAGCAATTAATAGGAGTTATTTTTTAAAAATAAATTTTTAAAAACAACTCCTATTAATTGACAAGTTTAACATACTATATTTTTTATCTTTGTAAATAATTCACTTTAGATTGAAAATCATGAAATTTTGTAGAATTATTCTTAGTTTAAATTTCACATTCTTTATTTAAAAATGCTTTAACGTTACTATATTGTGTATTCATTTAATCAAAAGCATTTTTAATTTTAGAATTTAAACTTATATTTCTATATATTAGGAATGTAAGTTATACTAATTTTATTAGTATTAGGATTAATTTCAATATTAGCATTTACTCCAAAAAGTCTTTTTACCATATCTTTAGTTATCACTTTTTCAGGAACTCCATAATCAATTATCTTACCATTGTCCATAATAAATATTTTATCACAATAAAATGCCGCTATATTCAAATCATGTATAGAAGAAAAAACAGTTATTTTCTGTTTTTTTAATATGTCCATAATTTGAAACTGATAGCCAATATCAAGATGATTAGTAGGCTCATCTAATATTATTAGTTCAGCCTTTTGAGTTAATGCTCTAGCAATTAAAACTCTCTGTTTTTCTCCTCCAGATAAACTAAAAAAGCTTCTGTCGTCATACTCTGATAAACCAACTTCTTTCAAAGATTGCCTAGCTATTGACAAATCGTTTTTATAGTTGCTCTCTAGTAATTTTTTATGTGCATATCTTCCTAACAGTACCATATCCAGAACATTGACATCAAATTCTATATTATTTTCTTGAATCATAACAGACATTTGTTTTGCTACAGCTTTACTGCTAAGTTTATTAATATTCATTCCATCAATAAAAATGTTTCCAGAGTAGGGTTTGCAAACCCTATAAATATTCTTTAACAGTGTTGATTTCCCGCAACCATTTGGACCTATCAAGCCTACAAAATCGCCCTTGTCTATCTCAAGATTTATATTACTCAATATCTGATTATCATAAATTTTATAAAATAATTCGCTTACTTTTAGTTTCATTATTTGCTACCTCCAAAAGAATAACTGCTTTTTCTCAAAAGCCATAAAAAGAATGGCGCTCCAATGAAAGCTGTAACAACTCCAATAGGTAATTCTTCTGGAGAAACAATTAATCTGGCACATACATCTGACCAAATTAGAAATAGTCCCCCTAATAAAATGGCGGCAGGCATCAATCGTTTATGGCTAGAACCTACAAAAGTACGAGTGATATGTGGAATAACTAACCCAACAAATCCAATAACACCACTTACTGAAACTATAGAACCTGTAAGTAATGTACATAAAACTATTATTGTGATTTTCAACACTCTAGTATTAACACCTAACGTAATAGCTGTCGCATCACCTAAAAGTAGAGCATCCAAAGATTTGTGTAAAATTAAAAACAAAATTCCACAAATTATAAAAATTGCCCCTGTATAAGGAATATAACTCCATTTTGTGGCACCTAGTGACCCTATCATCCAAAACAAAGCTGATTTAACCTTATCTGAATTATCTGCTTTAAAAATCATCAAATTAGTTATTGCTGAAAATACTGCTGACACAGCTATTCCTGATAAAACTAATTGTGTCGAAGTAATCCTTCCTCTCACAGCTGCAAATTTAAAAACAATAACAATTGCAACAACAGAACCACTAAAAGCTCCTATCAAGGTGCTATATCCTGATAAAAAACTAAAAAATCCGAACATCATAGCCGCTACTGCGCCTGAGGATGCACCAGCCGAAATGCCTAAAATATAGGGATCAGCTAAAGAGTTTTTAGTTAATGCTTGCATTACAATACCACATAAAGATAAGCCTGCACCTACAATAACAGATAATAAAACCCTAGGTAATCTTATATTCCAAACAATTGATTCACTGGATTTAGGCCACACTATATGAAAATATTCTTGATTTAAAATATTATTAAATATAATTTTAAAAATCCAATCACTTTGTATATTAACACTGCCAATAAAAATGGATAATATTATAGATAATATTACAAGAATTAATAATACAAAGCAAAAAGTATAGTAACTAAATTTGCTTTTTATGGGCAAAAATTTATTTAATTTTTTGCTACTCACAAGATGTCCCCCCTATTTATTAAAAACTTCAGGATGAAATATCTTGGCTAAATCTTGAACAACATCTGCAGTCCCTGCGCCACCTTCTACATCATTAAGAATTACAGGATAGACTCTCTTATTTTTAATGGCATCTACATCTTTTAAAGCTGTATTAGAATACAAGAATTTTTCTTTTTCAATAACATCACCAGTTCCATAATTCATAATAATTATTACATCAGGATTTCTCTTAACAATTTCTTCCCAAGAAACGTGAGCCCAGCCCTTATCTATATCATCAAATATATTTTTACCACCTGCAATTTTAATTAAGTCTCCAGGTAATCCTTGACATCCTGTAAAAGGAGAATCTTCTCCAGAGTCATAAATAAATACTTTTTGTGGATCAGATTTAATTGTTTTAATCTTCTCTTGTACTTTACTAACTTTGGATTTCATAGTAGCTACCTTATCCTCAGCTTTTGAACTAACATTAAAAATTTTACCTAAAGTAATATAATCATCATAGACATCCTGTATGCTAGCATGATCGCCTGTAAATTTAGGAGTATAAATAGATATACCATTCTTTTCACAGAAATCTTTGCTAAATTTCTTATCAGAAAAATTTGAATCCCATCCCATTATAAAATCTGGCTGTACACTTAACAATTTCTCTTGTGAAAGATTTTTAGTTGCTAAAACAGGAATTTTTTTTCTACTTGTATCTAAAGTTGTTCTAATACTCTTGCAACCGTTTTCTGTTCGTCCTGCTATACTATTGTCTAATCCTAAATCAAGCAATATATCAGTAAATTCATCTCCTAATGTAACAGCTCTTTTAGGTTCAGATTTAAATGTTTCTTTAACTTTTTCACCCTTACCATTTCTTAATAAATCTATAGTAATAGTAACCGGTTTATATGAAGAACTTTCACTTTGATTGGTTTGTCCATTAGAAATTTTTGATTGATTAGAACCACAACCTGTAAAAATACTTAAACTAATAATAGAAACACTAACTAAAGCTAACAACACCCTTGATCTTTTCATTAATTTACACCACTTTCAATTTTAATTTTATGGATTTCGAATTTTCAAAAAAATAAAAGCTTCTAACAAACGTCAGAAAGCTATAATATAATCTCTAAATTTATAGAGACTTGCCTATAAATATCTCACCTCCTTCATTACCCGTAAAGTTAGTTAGAAAAAACATATAGGCAGGTCTCCTGACTCTAGAATCATCATTTAAAGAATATCTTCCCAGTTTCCCAGTGATATACTGCTTCTTTAAACTCCCCTTTTACAGTGGCGGAACCGTACAAGATTTTCACTTGTTTCCCTTTTAAACTGCATTTATTTAAATGTAGTACCTATGCGTAAATAATATTAAATTCTACTTTATTCTCCATAATTATACAGGATACATTAAAGGTAGATTTGTGTCAAGTTTTTTAGTTTTAAAAAAGTGGACGTTTAAACTATAAACTTTGTTAATTTTCTAGTTCAAACTTTCCACTTTTAATTGTTAGATACAATTAAATCTATTTAATTAATTCCAAATGTCAATGATATATATATTCAGTAACCAATTCAGGTCTTTTTAACTTTCCTAATGTATTTTGAATACTCAAAGAACATCTACAACTTCTTAACTTCCCTCTTGTTTAGTTATCTTTGGATTAACTAATTTTATATTTGTTGGTTGATATCTTTGTTTTTTGATTGCTTTGAAGCGTCTTTTATTTTCATATATTTTACAATTAACTCGTCCATTTCTTTACTAACACTCAATATTTCTTCTTTTTTTTCTTCATAACCTATTAATAAATTCGCTTCATACAATATATTTCTTAATTTGCAAATTTCCTTATTTAAGGATTCTATATCATCATCCATTTTATTTTCCTCCATAAATTATATTTTGTAAATCAATTATAATCCTTATAATTATTAATCTATTTTCCAATAATAGAGGTATGTCCCTTTTTTATTGGCATATTGGCAACTAATACTGAATATTTATTTCCATTTATACCGTTTACCGCGAATTTCACTTCTACCTCTGAAACATCTATTTCTACATATTTATTAATCACATCTAATATTTCAGATTTTATTATTTCCAAAAGCTCCAGCGATAAATCAGTTCTATCATGTATTAATATAAGTTTTAATCTCTCATTTGCTATGTCTTTTGATGAAGGTTTTGAAGAAAAAAAATTCAACTTAATCACCTCTATTTAGCAATAAACAATTTTTTTAATGTATCAACAAAACCAGTATCATTTTCCATATGATTTTCAAAAGGAACCTCTTCACCTATTATTCTCCTAGCTATTTTTTTAAAAGTTTTTCCTACTTTATCATTTTCATTTAACACTATGGGTTCTCCTCTATTAGTAGATATTGTTATAGCTTTGTCACTTGTAACTACACCTATAAGCCCTATGTCTAAGCTATCAATTATATCATCAACTGCAAGCATATCTCCACTTTTAACCATTTCATAATCTATTCTATTAACAATAAGTTTATGATTATAAAAACCTTTTTCATCAAGCTTACCAATAACTCTGCTAGCATCTCTTATTGAAGTAACCTCTGGATTTACAACTACTATAGCTTTATCCGCACCAATCACAGCATTTTCAAATCCCTGTTCAATTCCTGCAGGACAATCTATTAATATGTAATCAAACAAAACTTTAAGTTCACTGATTAAGTCTATCATTTGTTCTTTTTTTATATCATTTTTGTTTTTTGTTTGTGCTGTTGGTAATAAAAATAATTTTTCATATCTTTTATCTTTAATTAAAGCTTGTTTTAGCTTACATTTTCCTTCAAACACATCTGTAAGATTAAAAACAATTCTATTTTCCAGACCCATAAGTATATCTAAATTTCTAAGTCCAGTATCTCCATCAACTAGTACAACTTTTTTATCCATAGATGCAAGAGCAGTACCTACATTAGCTGTGATAGTTGTTTTTCCTACTCCACCTTTACCAGATGTTATTACAATAACCTCTCCCATAAAATTAACCCCCATAAAAATTTATTTTCATTACATTTTTTAGTTCAAACATTTTCCAGTAATGGGCTTTAAAATACTAGTTATTGTATTATTAATACTACCCTCACTAAATGAGGAAAATAAATACTCTCTGGATTTTATTTGAAAGGTATCTGTACCTAAATAATTATTATTGAAGAAAAATATAATTTTTATATCTGGGCAGGATTTACGTATAGCTCTACCTAAGTGCATTCCATTGTAATGATTGGTTGACAGCCATATGAATATTACATCTGTTGTTTTATTTACAAATTCTTTTAAAAATTTTTTAGTATCACTATAAACTCCTAATAATTCTACATCAAGTCTATTTTTAAGCATTTTTTTTAAAGTATTGCTAGACTTTATTTCTGGATCAATAATCATAACTTTAAACAATTATACCGCCTCCCATTATACTCAAAAATATCAATAATTATTGTTATAAAATCTATCTCATCATTACGATTCTCTTCACTGTTTCCAAAACCCGTCTTCCAATTAAAGGTTTTAATATAAAACCTGACACACCAACATCATACCCCTTAGCAGCAAAACTTATATTTTCTGATATTAAAATAATTTGAATAAGTGGATATAATTTTTTTACATATTCAGCTAGAGCAATACCACTCATTCCAGGCATTAGAACGTTTGTTAATACAATATCTGGTTTTTCTTTTTCTAAAGCTTCCATAGCAGAAATGGCATTGGTATATTCTGTGCAAACATCATAAGCTTCATTTTGAGATAAAATTTGGCGAATTTCTTCTTGAGAATGCTTTTCACTATCCACTATCATTATTCTTACCATAATCTACCTCCAATACATAAATAATATTCCATTTTCTATTATGTTTATATCTTATAACATTCCTCTGACAAAACTCTGACAAAATTCTAATAAAAAAGTTAAAAAACAGCATATTCAAACGTTTTCAATATAATCATTTTATTTTTTTCAATATTCTTTTATTTGACACCATTTCATTTTTTATTTCTTATATGCTCTTTTTTAAATCTATTCGAAGCAAATACATATTTTTTCCTTAAAGCTTCTTTTCTTGGTTCAGCCCAAATCCAACCTTCTTCATCTAGATATTCTCCCTTATATATCCTTACAGCATACTCTAAAAAAGTTGTATCATTAAACTCTATTGATTTTTGAATCGCATTCTCAAATTCAACTATATCAATACAAGCATTTTTTAGATTAAGTGTGTAATTATTTCCCGAATATTCAATAGAAATTTCTACGCTGTTATAATCTCCAAATGCTTTCCTTATAGAGTGTATTGTTGTTTGAAGATTAACTAACGCTTTTTTTGTATCTAAATCAGGCCAAAGCAAATCACATAATTTCTCTTTACGTACTGGAGTTCCTACGTTTTCAAGCAGATAAGCAAAAATCTCAGAGGATTTTTGTCTATTCCACTTTATCACCTCATCTCCTATTTTAACAACAAGCTTTTCAAAGGTTTGTATATATAACTTATGATTATATTTTTTACTTTGAAGCATATTTGCTTTTTCCCCCATAAACCTGTCTAAAGCCTTAAATAATCTTTCTTCTCTAATTGGTTTCAAAACATAATCAATTGCATTTACATCAAAAGCTTCTGTTGCATAATGATTATAAGCTGTAATAAAGGCAATTCTAATATCTGGGAAAAGGTTAATCAATCGCTCTGCTAATTCAAGTCCGTTCATCACAGGCATCTCAATATCTAAAAATGCAATGTCAAAATGAGTCTTTTCAGCTTCATCTAAAGCTTCCAATGCATTAGTGCACCTTATTGAAGAATCAACTCCTTTGTAACTTTTTATATAATAATCTATTTCATTTAGTATATCTATTTCATCATCTACCATAAGAACATTCATTCCTTATTCCTCCTATTTTCCCTATATGGTATAACAAATTCTACTCTTGTACCATTTTCTTTTTCTCTTGTTATGTTAATCCCTTTTCCGTACAATCTTACAAGCCTCCTGTGAACATTTTTCAGTCCTACACTTCCGGTTTTAATCTCTGCTGAAAAGATATTCTGTATTTTTTCCTCATCAATTCCAATACCATTATCACTTACTGATATGTTAACATACTCACCTTCATCTCTCACCACAATCCAAATCCTTCCGCCCTTAATCAAAGGCATAATTCCATGCTTCACTGAATTCTCCACTAATGGCTGTATACAAAGCATTGGCACAGTACAATCTATGTTATCAATTTCAAATTCAACACAGAGTCGTTCTTTAAAACGTGCCTGCTCAATAGAAAGGTATGCTTTTACAAGGTCTAATTCACTTTTAAGGGTTGTAAGACCTTCTCTACTTTCAAAATCAAAGCTTCCTCTCAAATAATCAGACAAATCAAGTATAAGCTCTTTTGCTTTTGCTGGCTCCCTTATACTTAAAGAGGAAATAACACTTAAGGCATTGTATATAAAATGAGGTTTTATTTGAGCTTGCAGAAATGATAATTCTGCAGCTACAAGGCTGTTCACAGCTTTTTTCATATGTATAAGACTTTTCACCCTAGCATTCAATTCTTCAGGCTTAAAAGGTTTTATTAGATAGTCATTAGCTCCAAGCTTAAACCCTGTAGATATATCCTCGATAAGACTGCGAGATGTAAGAAGAAGTACTGGTAATTCTACAGGAAGATATTTTTCTCTTATTTTTTTGAGAACATCATATCCTGAAATACCTGGCATCATAACATCTAAAATAATAACATCAAATTTTATTCCATTTTCAAGAAATCTCAGTGCATCATAGCCATTTGTAACACCTTGTACCGTATAGCTATATAAACGCAGATTATTAATTAGAGCCTTGAGACTTACAGCATCATCTTCAACTGCAAGTATATTATATTTATCAAGTTTTTCTTCATTATTCATATCCTCTATTTGAGTCTTTTTTATTCTTAAAAATGATTCAATTTTTTCTGTATCATTTTCAGGATTTTCCTTTGTTATTTGTAATGTGAAGAAAAAACATGAACCTTTTCCATATTGTGATTTTACAGCAATATTCCCACCCTGAAGTTCAATAAGATGTTTGGTTATAAATAATCCAAGACCTGTTCCTTCATACTTTCTATTTATAGATGCATCAACTTGTTCAAAGGAATTAAAAATGCTATCTAATTTATCCTCCGGTATTCCTATACCAGTATCTTCAACAAATACAGTAACCGTACTACCTGAAAATTTTGCATTCACTTTTATGCAGCCCTTTTCAGTAAACTTAAGAGCATTTCCAATCAAATTGTAAAAAACTTGGGTAAGTCTTTCTTCATCACAAAACACGGTAGGTATATCTTCTGATATGAGATTTTCAAATACAATCTCCTTTTTTCCCTTTAAATGTTCCATTACATATATTACTGTTTTTACAACCATTCTCAAATCTAGTGGTTTTAGATATAATCTTACTTCATTATTTTTCAAACTTGAAATATCCAAAATATCATTTATTAAACTGTATAGGCGCCTTGATGATGCTAATACCATATTAAGATTTTCTTTCTGATTCAAATTAAGATTTCCTGCAGCACCCTTTAACAAGGACTGAACAATATTTATAATTCCATTTAATGGAGTTCGAAGTTCATGAGAGGTATTAGCGAGAAACTCATCCTTTAATTCATCTAATGAAATAAGTTTTTCTGTAAGCTCTTCTACTTTTTCAAAAGCTCTTGAAAATCTTTTTGCTAAAATATATGACTGAATAAATGTAAGCAAAAATACTGCAATTTCAATAATTGGTCCATATTTGTTGTTAAGCACATCCCAATGATATAAAACATCACATATAAATACTGCAAGAACTATTAATGCTCCCAAAAACATTAATATAGCCCCTTCTTTCTTTTTAAAAACAGCTCTTAATACTATATATGTAATGTATCCATACATATATAGTATTAAAATTTCATACAATATTAAATACTTGGTAAAAATACTAATTGGTACAAATATTGTAAATATACTTATAATTATTCCAATGTATGTTGAAACTTTTACTACTTTTTTTGACATTTCTTCTGGGTATAACTCATGAATAAAAGCTACTCCAATAATCAATCCCCAGTACATAGTCATATATTCAATAGGTACCATCACTATTATGTTTGCTGATGGTATTATATTTAAAATTAAATATTCACCAGTAACGCTAATTCTTATAGCAGCTACTAATAATATTAAAGCAAAATAAAGGGCAGACTTATTTCTTTTTTGAATTAAAAACAATGTTATATGATAAAGTGACATAATCATAGCCACTCCCAGCATAAACATCTCTTTTCCTGAATTGAATTCCTTCAATTTTCTTATTTGCTGATCATTACCTAAGTAAATAGAATGCCACATTCCACCTCTAGAATATAAATAATTTGACACTTGAATTATAACTTCAAACTCTTTGGAAGTATTTTTAAAACTAACAGCTTCAGGTCTATATTCAGGTATAGTAGTTTCTTGTGTTTTTCCAACTACGCCATTTTCCGCTACTAAATTGTCATTTATCATAAGTCTATATGAAGTAGCCTCAGTTAAAATTTTTAGCCCCTTTAAAGAATCTATATTATTTGTTTTTACTTTTAACCTGTAGGTTGCATAGCCTTTTCCTGAAAGTTTTGTACCATTCAAATCATAATTTGTCCATACACTAGGAACTTGAATATATCCATCAGGCTTTATTTGTTTTTCCTTTTGAAAATCTTCATATGTTAATAACTGATTCCAATAAAATTCCCATTGTCCATCAAGACTTACAACTCCATCCTTTTGAAAATCCCAATTAACAAGATCCAAAGTTCCTTTTTTAGCTTGTACCTGTTTTTTATGTGATTGCAAAGATATGTTAAAAATAAATGTTAATATTGCAAAAATAATTACCACTATTATTATATAATCTCTATTTTTTAAAGCCTTCATATTTCCTCCAATAAATTCAAAAAAAACAGCAATTAATATTATAATTATTAATTGCTGGTCGGTTGCACTACTAGCTCCTAATTCTCCAAGTGCCCAAGTAAAGAGAATATTTCATTGCTACCATGGCTATATATTATTGATTAAACATGTTTATTGTAATCTTTCAAATTTGTTGTATATAGAAATATTAATACTAAATAAAAATAAAGTCAATATTTCGTATTTATTGATAATTTATGAAAAATATTTTATAAATATTTTATTTGCTTAATCTACTAAACATAAAATGCCCTATAGAACAGACCTTTTTAGTTATCTACTCTATAGGGTACATTTCATTACTGAATGTTGATATGCGTCATTTAGTGCTATTCTAGGCTGAAATTTGAAATCAATCCTTAGAATATAAGTTGTTGTAACTCATCCTATATTACTAGTCTAGTATTTACCAAACTCTTTATCACTAAGTGCAATCTTATGTTCGCTTGATGCGGCGGCTACTTCTTTAAAAGACAAATCCTCTTCTCTATTATAAGATTGTTTCTTTCTATATCCTTTTGTTTCTTTCTTAAAAAAATTCATATTACCATTTTTAAGTTTAAACTTAGAAACCATATCTTTAAGAATTTCCGCTTGACTTGAAAGTTCCTCACTAGCTGCTGCACTTTCTTCAGCTGTTGCTGAATTTGTCTGAACTACTTGTGATACTTGTTCAAGTCCTAAATTCACCTGTGAAATACCTGTAGCCTGCTCATTAGAAGCTGCTGCTATTTCTGCTACAAGCGTTGTCACTTTTGACACACCATCTACTATTTCATATAAAGCTTTTGCTGTATCATTTGCAATGTCAGTACCTTTTTCAGCTTTCTTTATGGAACCTTCAATAAGTGCTGTGGTTTCTTTTGCTGCGTTTGCACTTCTTGCTGCCAGATTTCTTACTTCTTCAGCAACTACTGCAAAACCCTTACCATGTTGACCTGCTCTTGCTGCTTCTACTGCTGCATTAAGTGCAAGTATATTAGTTTGAAAGGCTATTTCATCTATTACCTTTATTATTTTTGAAATATTAGCTGAAGATTCATTTATCTCTCCCATAGATTTAAGCATCTCACTCATCTCTCTATTTCCTTGTTCTGCATTTTCTTTTACCTTAAGAGATAGTTCATTGGCTTGGTTTGCATTGCCCGCATTTTCTTTAGTTTGTGATGCAATTTCAGTTATTGAAGAAGATAACTCTTCAATGGCACTTGCTTGTTCTGTAGTTCCTTGAGATAAAGCTTGGCTTCCACTTGAAACCTGGTTAGATCCTGAAGATACTTGTTCTGCAGCACTATTCATTTCTCCAAGTACATTATTTAAAGAATCTATTATTGTATTTAATGAATTTGAAATACTTGCGAAGTCTCCTTTAAATTCTTTTACATCTTCAATTGCAAGATTACCATTAGATATTTGTCCTATAACATCAGCTATTTCATTAACAACTTGTTTTAAATCACCCGCAGTATTATTAACAGCATTTGCTAATGTTTCAAATTCTCCTTTATAACTTCCATTAATATAAGCATCTAAATTACCTTGTGAAATTTCATTCATAACAATAGTAACTTCTTTAATTGGTTTTACAACTGCTTCAACTAAATCATTTACTCCATTAATCAATTCCTTCCATCCTCCAGCAAAAGCTGCTGAATTTCCTCTTGTATCTAGTTTTCCTTCTTGTGCTGCTTTTACTAAATTATTAGTTTCATTTAATAACCCATTCATTACATCTATACAGTTATTTAAATTATTCTTTATTGCGTTAAAATCTCCAAGGTATATGTCTGTTATCTTTTGTGGTATGTCTCCTTTACTTATTCTATCTACATATTCTGCTGTTACATTTATTGGTGCTACAAAAGCATCTATTAATTTATTTACTCCTTCAACTAAGGTTCCCCAATCTCCTGCAAAGGCCTCTGAATTTCCTCTTGTATCTAATTTTCCTTCTTGAGTTGCTTTTATCAATTTATTTGTTTCACTTAATAAGCCGCTCATTACATCTATACAATTATTTAAATTGTTCTTTATTTCGTTAAAGTCTCCAAGGTATACATCTGTTATCTTTTGTGGTATATCTCCTTTGCTTATTCTATCTACATATTCTGCTGTTACATTGATTGGTGCTACAAAAGCATCTATCAATTTATTTACTCCTTCAATTAAGGTTCCCCAATCTCCTGCAAAAGCCTCTGAATTTCCTCTTGTATCCAGTTTTCCTTCTTGGGTTGCCTTTATCAACTTATCTGTTTCACTTAATAAGCCACTCATTACATCTATACAATTATTTAAATTGTTCTTTATTTCATTAAAGTCTCCAAGGTATACATCTGTTATCTTTTGTGGTATATCTCCTTTACTTATTCTATCTACATATTCTGCTGTTACATTAATTGGTGATACAAAAGCATCTATTAATCTATTTACTCCATCTACTAATGTTCCCCAATCTCCTGCAAAGGCTGCTGAATTTCCTCTTGTATTTAGTTTTCCTTCTTGGGTTGCTTTTATTAATTTATTTGTTTCACTTAATAAGCCGCTCATTACATCTATACAGTTATTTAAATTATTCTTTATTTCGTTAAAATCACCACAATATGTGCTTGTTATCTTTTGTGGTATGTCCCCTTTGCTTATCCTGTCTACATATTCTGCTGCAACATTTAGTGGCCCTATTACTGAATCAAGAGTATCATTTACTCCCTCTACTATCTTTCTAAAATCGCCACTATGTTTTGCTACATCTGCTCTTGTATCAAGTTCTCCTGCTATTGCTGCCTTTGCTAACATATTTGCATCTGTTACGAGTGTTCTAATAGCTTCTACCATTTTTTTAATAGCTGGAGCAATTTCATCTTTTTCATCCCTTGGAATTATATCCATACTTACATCACCTACAGATATTTTTTCCATAACTTCAACTACTTTGATTTTAAGTTCATCTGCAAAGTAGTCCATTGTTTCAGCCATTTGACCTATTTCATCCTTTGTACTTATATTCAATCTTTCTCTAAAATGGCCTTTGCTCATTTCTTCAAGCATATAAACTATTCTTTTTAAAGGTTTAGTAATTAAGCCTGAAATATATAAACCAATTAATATTGATAAAATCATAACAAAAAGGATTGTTGCCATCATTATTGTTGCTGTTCTATTGGCATTTAAAGTATTCACATCAGATTTTACTTTTGCATCAGCAATCTTCGTAGAAACCATTTTTTCTATAGCATCTTGCTCGACTTTCGATGCTTTACCAGTTTCACCATTTCCACCAATCAGCTCATCAGCTTCCGCGTCTTTATTTGCTTTTGCAAGCTCAATTACTTTATCGAGTTTTGGAGCATAATCAGCTTTTGCCTTCTTAAAATCCTCAAATTGCTTTGTCAGTTCACTAGATAAAATAGTTTTTTCAAAGGAATCAGATAACTTGTCTATATTTTCTTTTCTTTTCTCTATTTCTTGTATATATACTGCAATTTCATTAGGAGATTGAGCAATTATTAAATCTCTAACAGCAACTCTTAATCTCTGAAATTCTGTTGATATTTCTCCCATTTGCGACACTGGAACTGTCATATTCTGATATAACTCAATATCAGATTTATTGATAGATTTTATATCATAAATTGCGTAAATCCCCATTACACCGCATATTAATGAAATTAACATGAAACTTGATATCATCTTTACACCAATTTTTAAATTAGAAAACCACTTCATACTTATGCCTCCTCATTTTTTGCAAAATTTTACTTTGTAATACAGTTTTTATTGTAGAATTCAGACATGAAAATTATGGAAAATTAAACTAGAAAACTCATTAATTTTCTAGTTTAAACTTTCCACCTTTAATTGTTAATAGTTTAGTATTTACCAAACTCTTTATCGCTAAGTGCAATCTTAGGTTTGTTTGATGCGACTGATACTTCTTTAAAAGACAAATCCATATTTCTATTATAAGATTGTTTCTTTCTATATCCCCTTGTTTCTTTCTCAAAAAAATTCATATTACCATTTTTAAGTTTAAACTTAGAAACCATATCTTTAAGAATTTCCGCTTGACTTGAAAGTTCCTCACTAGCTGCTGCACTTTCTTCAGCTGTTGCTGAATTTGTCTGAACTACTTGTGATACTTGTTCAAGTCCTAAATTTATCTGTGAAATACCCGTAGCCTGCTCATTAGAAGCTGCTGCTATTTCTGCTACAAGCGTTGTTACTTTTGATACGCCATCTACTATTTCATATAAAGCTTTTGCTGTATCATTTGCAATGTCAGTACCTTTTTCAGCTTTCTTTATGGAACCTTCAATAAGTGCTGTGGTTTCTTTTGCTGCGTTTGCACTTCTTGCTGCCAGATTTCTTACTTCTTCAGCAACTACTGCAAAACCCTTACCATGTTGACCTGCTCTTGCTGCTTCTACTGCTGCATTAAGTGCAAGTATATTAGTTTGAAATGCTATTTCATCTATTACCTTTATTATTTTTGAAATATTAGCTGAAGATTCATTTATCTCTCCCATAGATTTAAGCATATCACTCATCTCTTTATTTCCTCGTTCTGCATTTTCTTTTACCTTAAGAGATAGTTCATTGGCTTGATTTGCATTGGAAGCATTTTCTTTAGTTTGTGATGCAATTTCAGTTATTGAAGAAGATAGCTCTTCAATGGCACTTGCTTGTTCTGTAGTTCCTTGAGATAAAGCTTGGCTACCACTTGAAACCTGGTTAGACCCTGAAGATACTTGTTCTGCAGCAGTATTCATTTCACCAAGTACATTATTTAAAGACTCTACTATTGTGTTTAATGAATTTGAAATACTTATAAAATCTCCTTTAAATTCTTTTACATCTTCAATTGCAAGATTGCCATCAGATATTTGTCCTATAACATCAGATATTTCTCCAACAACATGTTTCAAATCCCAAGCTGTACTATTTACAGATTGTGCTAATACTCCAAATTCACCTTTATAGTCACCATTTACTGAAACTCCCAAGTTTCCTTGTGAAATTTCACTCATAACACTAGTAACTTCTTTAATAGGTTTTACCACAGCTTCAACTAAATCATTTATACCGCCTACTATCCTTTTAAAATCACCATCATGCTTTTCAACATCTGCTCTAGTATCTAATTTTCCTTCCAGTGCTGCAACTGATAACATTGATGCATCTGCTATAAGTTCATCAACTGCATTTTTAACATCTTTTAAACTGTTATTTATTCCTTCAAACTGTTCATTAACATCTACAGTATATTTGTCTGATTCCTTAATTTTTAGATCAAAGGCAGTTTTTCCTTTTGATAATAATTTTAGATTTTCTTCAAGTCTTTTAACTTCAGTTTTTGTATAATCACTGACTCTAACAATAGATGTTAAATCTGTTACAACTTCAACATATCCAATGTTTTCGCCTTTTTTATTTTTCAGATATGAAGTATCTTGTTTGTTACTCATGCCGCACCATTCAAAGAAACTTTCTGCCTTGCCTCTAAGTAGTTGTTTTATTCCACAGTTTTCAGTGTTACAAATATTTGCACCTGCATGGCTGCAAGCTAGTCCATAACCGGATTTACGTTCTCTAACAACCCCTTGCTCAATCATAAGCTTTTCAAAGGATTTATTCATATATGTCCAGTTCATATCATTATCTGTTACATGAAGTGGGAAAGGTATAGCATCTATAATAGCCTCATACCAGACAACTTTATCAACCACTGTATCTAAAGTACCATTTACACCTTCTACAACTTTTTTAAAGTCACCCTGATGCTTGGATGCATCTGCCCTTGTATCAAATCTTCCCTCCATAGCCTCTGTTGATAACATATTTGCATCTGTTAATAATGCAGTTATATTATCTATACAGTTATTTAAATTATTCTTTACTGCATTAAAGTCTCCATAATAATCTTCTATTATCTTAGGAGGCATATCTCCCTTACTTATTCTATCTACATATTCTGCTGCAACATTTAGTGGTCCTATTACTGAATCAAGAGTAGCATTTACTCCTTCTACTATCTTTTTAAAATCTCCACCATGTTTTTCAGCATTTGCTCTAATACCTAATTTACCTTCAAGCGCTGATGATGATAGCATTGAAGAATCATTTATAAGTTCATCAACTGCATTTTTAACATCTTTTAAACTATTATTTATTCCTTCAAACTGTTTACTAACTTCAGCAGTATACTTATCTGCTTCTCCAATATTAAGATCAAAATCAGTTTTTCCTTGTGACAATAATTTTAAGTTTTCCTCAAGTCTCTTAACTTCAGTTTTTGTATAATCACTAACTCTAATAATAGCTGTTAAATCCGTTACAACTTCAACATATCCAATATTTTCACCTTTTCTATTTTTCAAATATGAAGTATCCTGTTTATTACTCATACCACACCATTCAAAGAAACTTTCTGCCTTACCTCTAAGTAGTTGTTTTATTCCACAGTTTGAAGTATTACAAATAGTTGCACCTGCATGACTGCATGCTAGTCCATAACCTGATTTACGATCTCTAACAACTCCTTGTTCAATCATAAGCTTTTCAAATGACTTGTTCATATATGTCCAATTCATATTATTGTCTGTTACATGAATTGGGAAAGGAATAGCATCTATAATAGCCTCATACCACACAACTTTGTCAACCACCGTATCCAAAGTTCCATTTACACCTTCTATAACTTTTTTGTAATCACCTTTATGCCTGGATGCATCTGCCCTTGTATCAAATTCGCCTTCTATAGCCGCCTGTGATAACATATTTACATCCTCTACTAAAGCTCTTATAGATTCTATTGTTTTCTTCAAAGCTGGAGCTATTTCATCTTTTTCATCTTTTATAACTATGTTCATGCTCATGTCCCCTTGAGAGATACTATCCATTGCTCCAATAACTTTTATTTTTAATTCATCTGCAAAATTATCAATTACTTTAGCCATTTGTCCTATTTCATCATTTGTATCTATTTTCAATCTTTCTCCAAGATGACCTTTAGTCATTTCTTCAATCATATATGATACTTTTTTTAAAGGTTTAGTAATTAATCTTGAAATAAATACTCCAATTAATATGGATATTATCATAACAAAAACAATAGCTCCAAACATTATCATTACCGATGTATTAGCATTGCTCACATCAGACTTTGCAATGGACCTTATTTCACTAATAGCATAAACACCCATTGCTCCGCACATTAACGCTACTAATATAAAACATGACATCAATTTTGCACCAATTTTCAAATTAGAAAACCACTTCATATTTATGCCTCCTCAAGTCTTTATAAATTTTTGCTTTTTAATTATTTGTTCTACTAATTTTTACAATCTTTATCACCCCTCATTTTTTATAAATTAATATTTCTAAATTTTTTCATATAACAAAACTTCATAGTATTCCAACATAGAAGTTAACGGAAAATAAATCTCTTAATATTCTGACTATATTTTAAAGAATAAACTATATTTTTTTCATTTTTAAGTATATTGTACTTATTATTTTTTTCTTCTTTGATAAAAAAAGTCTTTTTTCACAAAATTCACACTTTGCAGAATAAACTATTTACTTACTATTATAGTGATTTATAGCAAAATATCAATATTTATATTTTTATGTCAAATTATTTTTGACATGTAATCATACAGCTTAATTCTAACATCTGTAACCGTTTCAATCAATATTTTACTGGTAATAATTTGTTGGTAATGATTTACTTCTTATGGCATATCTATTTTCATTTTCCTTCAAATAAAAACAAGCCATTATCTATAATAGCTTGTTTTTATTTAATATATTTCATTTTTCTAAATTATTCTTCTTATAGTTACAAAACGACTTTGCCAATAAACTGTGTTTATATCTGCAATTTTTACTACATCACCTGTCTTTGGGCTATGTATCATTTGACCATTTCCAATGTACATGCCAACATGATTAACTACACCATTTCCTTCAAATGAAAAAAATACTAAATCACCAGGCTGCAAATTTTCCTTTGAAACTTCAGTACCTTGTTTTGCTTGATCAGCTGAAACACGATTTAAATCATATCCAACTTGCTTAAATATGTAATATACAAAGCCTGAACAATCAAAACCACCTTCCTGTAATGATTCTCCTCCCCAAACATAAGGAGTTCCTAAGAGAGTCTTTGCTGTAGATATCACTATATTGATTTTTTCCTGACGTATATCCAATTGTAAATAAGCACTACTTACCCAACCTATTTTACCATCTGGCAATTTTATTTGGTACCAATCATCAAACTTACCTATTACATTTATCTTATTTCCCTGCCATAATGCAAGTATAATTGAGTATGTACTTGCTGGTCCTAAGCGCACATTTAACTTAGAAGCCATTACTGTTCCAATTGTATTCATACTTGTAATATCATTAAGATGCATAGTACTTTGCTGTGTTATATCTACTTTTAAATATGCTGAACTAACCCATCCACTTTTACCATCTGATAATTTTATCTGGTACCAATCACCAGACTTGCCTATTATATTCACCTTATTTCCCTGCCATAATGCAAGTATAATTGAGTATGTACTTGCTGGTCCTGAACGTACATTTAGTTTTGAAGCTGTTACTACTCCAGTTGAATCTAAGCTATTACTACTATCTGGTTGTGTTGTAGTTTGCTCTATGCTACCAGGAGTACTATCTTCAGCCTGCACTTTTGTATGCATCATAAAAGGAATTGATGCTACCATTGCTGTACCAATCATGAATTTTACAGAATTTATTTTAACATCTGCAAACTTTTCTTCTACTAATTTTCTAATTTGACCATCTAATTCCAGTATATTTTCTTTAAAATTTGTCACTAACTCATTGGAAAATTCAGTAGAATTAGAATTTAAACTTATTAAAATTGTATATCCATCATCATCTTTAACTAATCTACAATCCCTATACCAATCCATAATTTTCCTCCCGCGTTTTAGATACTGCCTTTTTAAAATTTGAAAATTACTTTACTTATATAGGCTATGTAGATTTGTAAAAAATAAAAGTATTTAATTTAAAAAATATTTAATATCAACATATATCCTCAATTTTCTTTAAGCGTTTCTCTGTTCAATACTTCTAATCAACAATTTTTTCTCCATCAAAAGGCAGCAATAAGAATCCATCTGCTGCACATTCAAAATCTGAGGCTTTATCAGATACTTTTCCTGATTTCTCAATAAGATCTCCATTAGCATATAGCTTATAGGCCCTAGTAATTCCTTATAAGCAACCTCCACCTGAACCTAAAAATCACTTGATGCTTGTTCACTAAAACTTGAGTATGAAAAAATTATATATTTCTACATTACAGGTGATGTAAAAAGTGGATACTGCTTCAAAATACGAACTAAAATATTCATTCCCTTTAGCAACTGCTCATCATCCTTTACCGAACCTAGTGAAATTCTTACTGCATTTGGTGGCAGCTGACTTCCAACATAGAACTTAGAAGCTGATATTACTCTAATTCTGTTCATTAAAGCAGTGTTCTCAAAATCTGCAAAGGACCATCCTTTAGGAAGGTTAAGCCACAAAAACATGCTGCTTTCTGCAACTTGAAAAGAGAAACCTTTAAGTGCATCTTTAGCAATTTTAAGCCTATGAGCAATCACCTGCTTTTTTTTATTTATGATTTCTGCAGCAGTGCCGCTTTCAATTAACCGTGTCACAAGTTCAGAGCTTATAGTTGGAGCCATCCAAACAGTATTTGTAACAGTTTGAGTAAATTTGTACAAAAATTTTTCAGGTAAAACAGCAAAAGCTATTCTAAGTCCTGGAAATAATGATTTTGAAATACCGCAGATAAATATCCCGTTATCCGGTACAAGAGTAGTTAATGATGTTCGATCTTTTAGGTTTGTAAAATTGTATATATCATCTTCAATAAGAATAAGTTTGTACTTAAGAATTATATCTGCAATAGCCTGCTTTCTCTCGGCTGACATCACCGTTGCTGTGGGATTTTGCATATTAGGCATAAGATAAATTCCTTTTATTTGAGATTTTTTACACAAGCTTTCAAGTTTTTCAGGAATCATACCCTCTGAATCCATTGCCACAGGTTCAAGTTTAATATGGCTTAGATGGGCTGCATTCTTAAATCCAGTAAATGTAAGTGAATCCACAGCAATTCTGTTTCCAGGTTCAAAAAGTCCTAGAAGACAGCAGTTAATAGCATGTGTTGCTCCTGCACATATTACAATATGGTGTGGACTTACCTCAATACCATATTGCTTTATCCACTTAGCAGCAGCCTCTCTATGTCTATAGATACCTTGACTTGGCACATAGTCAAGTAATGAGTCTAAGCTACTTTCTTCTGCAACAGCTTTTAAAAGCTTTGACAGGTCATAACCTTCAACTTTTATTGAACCAACTAGACCAAGTTCTATAATTTCATCATCACAGCTAAGAATTTCTGGTAAGGTTATACTTTTTTTATCAGCTTGTGATACATAAGTTCCCCTTCCAATACTGCCTGAAATAAGCCCTCTCTTTTCAGCTTCTTTATATGCTCTTGAAATCGTAGTAAGATTAACTCCTATGATTTTCGCAAGTATTCGCTGAGGCGGCATTTTTTCATTTGCCTTAAGGATTCCTTCATGAATATCCCTTTCAATTGCATCAGCAATTGCCACATAAAGAACTTTATCTGTATTAATAATTTTGGGATTCCACATTAATTACTCCTCCTATACAAATTGTATGACAAACAACACTCTATTGACTTCACTTCCTATACTGATATAATATAAGTAAATCAACTGTTTAACTTAATAATATTCATTATTACTTGTTCACTAAACAAATGTCATACAATTAATATATCATATCTTTTTAGGTCATACAATATAGAAAGGGAGTTTTATTATGAAACAATTTTACATTCGCCTACTGCGATTAATATGGGGCCTTTTCCTATATTCACTTGGAATTGTCGTTACACTAGATGCACATATAGGATACGCTCCCTGGGAAGTTTTCCATGTTGGATTATCAAAAACCATAGGAATAAGCATTGGCACTGCTTCAATTGGAACTGGATTAATTATTGTAATACTAACAGTATTTCTTGGAGAAAAACTAGGACTTGGTACAATTTTAAATATGGTGCTTATTGGAGTATTTCTAGATGTGATTCTTGGACTTCATATAATACCTACTGCAAGCAGTTTCCTGCCTGGAATCATAATGTTGATTGTAGGATTGTTTATAATTGCTTTAGCATCATACTTTTATATTGGATCAGGCTTTGGAGCAGGTCCTAGGGATAGTTTGATGGTTGCGCTTACTCGAAAAACGAAACTACCATTAGGTGTCTGCCGTGGAATAATTGAGCTTTTAGCAGTATTTGTTGGATGGAAACTTGGTGGTATGGTTGGTGTGGGAACAATTATATCTGCCTTTATGATAGGATTTTGCGTTCAGTTAACCTTTAAGCTTTTAAACTTTGATGCAACAGAAGTTAACCACGAAACATTAGATCAGACATATAAAATGATTTTTAGAAGTAAAACATCCGAAACTTAAAGAATAAATTATGTTACGCATTTCCTAATTGGTGCTTAGAGTATCAATTAAGAAATGCTTTTTTTCATTATATAAGTTTTGTTTATTTAATAGATATTTTCCATTATTTTTCAAGATAGTTTATATAATATTTTGATTAGGTTTCTTAAATTAATTTTCATCCAATTTGTCCATAATTTTAAGCATTCCATAAAGTATTGCTTGGGGAGAGGGTGGACATCCTGGTATAACTAAGTTAACCTTCAATATTTCATTTAAATTTTCACAAACGCTGTATCCATCCTTAAATATGCCGCCACTGTAAGCACAGCTGCCTACTGCTATTACAATTTTAGGATCTGAAACAGCATCATAAGTTTTTATTAATGCTTCCTTCATGTTTAAGGTAACAGGACCTGTAACCACTATTCCATCAGCATGCCTTGGAGATGCTGCAAATTTAATACCATATCTTGATAAATCATAGTATGTATTTTGTGTATTAGCTACTTCCATCATACATCCATTACATGACCCCGTATCAACAGACCTTAAAACCAAGGATCTTTTAAACTTACTATATATTTTTTCTTTAACTTCTTGTCCCAATATTTCAACACTTGCCATTTTATAATCATTACTACTCTTTAATGCTTTAGAAGGACATGTATCCACGCAATTATTACAATAAATACATTTTTTAAAATCTATTTCTATATCAAATTCTTTATCTATATTACTCTCTTTATGTTCAGTATGTTTTTTAATAGAAATAGCATCAACCAAACACTCCTCAGCACATTTACCACAGCCTGTACAATTATCTTTACAAACTTCTATCCTTCCATAGCTATATGGATTATCATTAAGAGGATTTTTAACTGTATCTCTTCCATTTTTTATTCTATCTAATAAAAACTTCATTTTATCACCTACTTATCATTTTCAGAATAAGACATATTAAAACTCTTATTACACAAAGGAAAATCTGGTACTATTTCCCCAAGCACTGCATAAGTTAAACCATTCCAGTTAGTAAAGGAAGGTGTTTTAAAATATATTCTATTAAATTTATTGTTTTTACCAACTTGTCCGTACACAATAAGCTCTCCTTTTACTGTTTCTACAGCAACCAGTGCTTCTGTTCCATCTATTAATTTAAAATCAGTTCTAGTTTTTAAAATATCTGTATTTATAAAATCTAATGAAGCAAAAATAAAATTGTAAGCATCATAAATTTCTTTAATTTTTAATTTATACCTTTCAAAAACTCCACCAATTTCCTCTATATTATTGCTCTTTTTTAAAGCACCATATATTTCATAAGGAAAGCTCTTTCTAACATCATAATTAATACCAGAAGCTCTTCCTGCTGCACCAGTCATATAAAGCTTTTTAGCAGTTTTATTACGTACTATTCCAGTGTTTTCAACTCTATCTAAAAAGGAAACAGAATCCAATGTAATTTCTATGATCTTATCCATTCTTTTTTTCATAGAATTTAAAGTTTTTTTGATATCTTCAATATGTTTTTCTGTAAAATCTATATTTATACCACAAGGTACAATAACATTTCTCATAAACCTGCTTCCAGTTATTCTTTCACAAAGCTTGTGAACTTGTTCCCCAAAAGCTCCAAATCTTTTAGCAGGGTAACTAAATCCAATATCCACACACATACCAGATATATCACCTAAGAAATTATATATCCTCTCCAATTCCAAAATCACTACTCTTAATGCTTTTATTTCTTCAGGAGTATCATAAGATAACAATTTTTCAACTAAAAGAGCATAACTTTCAGCATAAGCAGCAGAGGATTCACAAGCTACTCTTTCAAATATAAGATTAAGTTTATTTGCATCTATATTTTCACAGATCTTTTCTATCCCCCTATGCTTATAATTAAGCCTAATTTCTAAATTCTCAATAGCTTCACCTATAACACTAAATCTAAAATGTCCTGGTTCAATTATACCTGCATGAACAGGACCTACAGATATTTGATAAGCCCCATCTCCAAGAGCTTCCTTGCACCTATAGGGTAAAACTTCATTTTTTTCTTCTATTTTAGCACCATAAGGAAAACTTTTTCTTAAAGGATATGTATCCTTAGACCATTTTTCATGCTTAACAATTTCCCTGGTATCTATACCATCTTCTATTTTTAGACCAAATAAGTCGCTGATTTCTCTTTCAAATAAATGACTTTGAAATAAAATATCCTGAAAAGTCTTAATTTCTTCTTGGGTATTGTATCGTACTATTACAAAATACCTTTTCTTACTATTAGAAAGTATAATATTAATAATAAAATCATTTTGGGCATTTGATTTACTACTGTTATCAACACAAAATTGTGCAATAAATTTTAATTTATATTTTACTAAAAATAAGCTAATTAATGACTTAACATTAGAAATTGTAGTGTCTGCATAAATTTCATTTTTATTTTTAATCTCACTTTTGCATTTAAGATTTCTTAGTTCTTCTTTAAATAAGTCAATGTTCACTATTTTCACATCCTTCTATTAATATACTTGTTATTGCATAGGATTAATGATTAAAACAGCTTTATTAATCAATGAAACTATTTCGTATCTAGCAAAGAAACTTATGCTAATTATTATGAAAAATATAATAATCAGTGGAATTAAATTTTCTTTATCCTTTTCACTTCTTGTATTAAAGTCCTTGTCATAGTTAAATATCATATTAATAAAAACCTTTAAAAAGCCTGCAAAAACTACTAAAAGACATAGAGAATAAATACCGCTTGCAAGATAATGACCATTTTTTATTGCTGCAACAAGTATATTATATTCACTAAAAAATGATGGAAATGGTGGTATACCTGTTATAACAAGAATGCCGCAAATCAAAAGCACTGAATTCATAGGCATGGTTTTTATTAAATTATTCACCCTATCTATACGTTTGGTTTTATAAACACTTAATATATTACCTGATATTAAAAATAACAATGACTTTCCATATGCATGTATAATAGAATGAAGCATTGAACCATATAAAGCAATTGGTCCGCCTATACCAAAACCTAATGTGATAATGCCCATATTTTCTACAGAAGAAAAAGCTAGTAGTCTTTTATAGTTTTTTTGCTTCAATATACTGAAGGCTGATATAATCAAAGATATCAATCCAAATACTATAAATAAATATTTCATTTTTTCTAATCCATTTATGAGTTTAACTATTATATAAAATCTTAAAACTACATAAAGTGCAAGATTTAGGAGCACTCCAGACATCATAGCACTAATTGGAGATGGTGCTTCACTGTGAGCATCAGGAAGCCATGTATGCATTGGAGCAAGTCCAGCTTTTGTAGCAATACCTACAAAAATAAAGCAAAAACCAAATTTAACTATACTCTTATTTAGTACAGAATAGTTTTTCACAAGATATGTCCAATTCAAAACCTTATTAGAAGGATCTCCAGATGAATAAATAAATAAGATTATTCCTATCAAACCCAGTACTATACCAATAGAACAAATAATAATATATTTCCATGCAGCTTCTAATGAAAGCTTATGCCTATTAAAACCAATTAAAAATGCTGTGGAAAGAGTAGTTGCTTCAAGGCTTATCCACATTAATATTATGTTGTTACTTATTGCAACTGCAATCATTGATAATACAAATAAATTAAATAAAAAATAATAAATTTTAGCAAAATTAATACTTATTAAAGCCTCTCTCATTTCTCCTTCTATGTATTTATGAGAATACAACGCTGCAACTGCCGATATAGTGCTTATTAAAATCAGCTGAATTATATTTAAACTATCTATGTATATTAAATTATTATAAAAACTAAGTGAATCTTGTAATTTAAGATTTCTATAAAATATTAGCGAAACTGCTACAAGCATAAGCATATTTAAAATTGTTAAAATAGATATTGCTTTAGTACTTTTAAGAAATATGCTTGATAAAATAACTAATGCAAATACAATTGCACATATAGATAATATCATTTTCTCACCTCTATTCTTTTAAATTTGAAAGGTAGTCTGTATTTATAGTGTCAAAGGTTTTATTAATATTAAATATCATTATTCCCATAAGAAGAGCAAGAACTAAAACTTCTAGGGCCATCCAAGCTTCTAAAATAAGCGAAAGCTTTACTACTGACATTTCAAATAAAATAATCCCATTCTCTATAGTTAAAAAACCTATCATTTGAGTAATTGCTTTTTTTCTACCTATCATAAGCGTTCCGCCAACAAGTGCCAGGAATACCGCTGTTTTTAAATAAGTATTATCATAATTTCTAAAGAAAGCAAAAACAATTATTATAAAGAAACCTGAAAGTACAAAGGAATTAACTGCATTTATAATCAAATCTAATTCTCTTTTTACTTTTAAATATCTAGTAGATTTTTTTATTATGTAAGGTATGATAATTACCTTTATTACTAAGGTTAAAAGTCCCATTATGTAGTAATGAATTTCTTTTGTATTATATCCTAAAATAATACAAATAAAAGTTATGGCAAGGGATTGGAATGCAAAGCTTAGTGCTAAGAGCTTAACTCTTCTAAGACCACATATTAAAATCCCAGACAATATTACACTAGCAAGTAAAAATTGTAACATTTCTCCTTCTCCTTTTAGTAAATTTATTATAAAAAATAGTTTAAAGAAATTGCTGCAATAGCAATAGCTAATGCTGCTGATAAAAGTTCTGGCACTCTAAACAATCTTGATTTTGCCATTGAAATTTCAATAATAGAAATAATAAATAAAATAAGCAAAATCTTTATGAAATAAACTGCAATAGCCTTTAATATAGTAACCATACCTAGTGTTGTGGCTACTCCAAGAGGCATAAAAAGATTTATAAAAATAGTTAAAAATATCATAAGTTTAACTTGTGAAGCCATTTCTACAAGGGCTAAATCCGTTCCTGATAAATCTAATATCATTGCTTCATGTATCATAGTAAGCTCTAGATGAGTTTCTGGATTATCTATAGGAAGCCTTGCATTTTCTGTTAGCACCAATATAAAAAATGAAATTGCAGCCAAAATATGTCCTATACCATAAGAGGAAGCTTCACTATTATTGAAGGCTATGCTGAAAACATTAAAAGACTTATTTTCAAAATATAAAAACATAATAGTAACAAACATTATTGGCTCTGCAAGCATTGACAAGAAAAGTTCCCTGCTAGTTCCCATTCCTCCAAAAGCACTGGCACAATCTAGTCCTATTAGTGTATTTAAAAATTTTACAATGGACATTGTAAAAACAATAAGGAATACACTGCCTAAAGATGTTTGTCCACTACTAAAAAAAACAGGAATCATAAAAGCAACAGTAATTGCAGCAGCTAAACTTAGTATAGGTCCTATTAGGGTTATAAAACTACTGTAACTGCTCCTTATTCTTCCTTTGCTAAACAACTTTTGGTAATCATAATATACTTGAAAAATACTGCATCCCTTATACCCTCTTAAAATAGCTTTGAATTTTTTAAGAATACCCATAAAAAGAGGAGTTATTGTAATAAGAATAATACTTTGTAAAAAATTAATTGCTAAGTAATTCAAAATCTTCACCTCCCTAAATTAACATGTTAACAAGTAAAACTGTAACTAATAATGAAACAAAAATGTATGATACATATACTTGTATTTTTCCAAAATGAATTTTGGTAACACATAATGCTATATAGTAAGTAGCCTTAACTACCCATCCATAAATGTATTTTTCTATGTTATCAAATACCTTATCCTTTAATACTATTGAGTAACCATTTTTTACTTCTTTTTCATATCCAACTACTTTCCCAAAAATTCTTGTTGACGGCTGACTTAATCCGTTTGCACTGTATTGCATATTGGACTTTACATTGTTAAAGCCACATCCCCAAGTTTCTTTTATTACTGTAGCTTTTTTGTTATTTAATACTTTTGATATTAAAGCTAAAATAGCTGTTATAACCACAAAAATACTGGATACAATTATTATTTCATTATTTATTTCACTGTGCATCAAAGTTAAGTTTGTATTTAAAATTGAATTTGATACCTTTGATATTAAATTAATTATAAAAGGTGAAAATACTCCTGAAATTATACATAATAAAGCTAAAATTCCAAGACCTATATTCATTGACAGTGGAATTTTATGCGTATTTATTGCTTTTTCACTTCTTGGAGCTCCAAGATAAGTTATTCCAAAGCTTTTAACAGATGCATATAAAGTAACTCCACTAGTTAGTGCTATAATAAGTCCACTGGCTATAATGATTAAGGCAGTCCACGTACCTTTAATTGAAGCAGTTCCAATTATAAAGCACTTAAATATTAAAATTTCACTTGCAAAACCATTTAAAGGAGGAATTGCTGAAATAGCTGCTGTGCCAATAAACGCACATATAGCTGCAAATTTCATTTTCTTATAAAGGCCTCCTAGCTCGTTCATATTCTTCGTTCCTGTAGAATATAAAACACTACCTGCACTAGCAAAAAGTAGACTTTTAAAAATAGCATGATTGAATATATGAAATAAAGCTGCAATTAAAGTTAAATTAGCAAAAGAAATTAAGTTCAAATTGTAAAATACTAAAGAAAGTCCTAAAGTTGAAATTATTATTCCTATGTTTTCAGCACTGGAATAAGCTAGTAGCTTTTTAATATCTTTTTGAACTAATGCATTCAATACTGAAAAAATTGCAGTTATTGCTCCTAATAGTACTAATAAAAGAGCTGCTTTTAAAGGAAGTACTTTAATAAATGTAAAAGTTACTCTTATTAGTCCATAAATGGCAACCTTCAGCATAACTCCAGACATAAGAGCTGAAGCATTAGAGGTAGCACTAGGATGAGCTTTAGGCAGCCAGCCGTGAAGAGGTACAAGTCCTGCTTTTGCACCAAATCCTAAAATAGCAAAAGTGAAAATTATATATTTTTGATTTACTGTAAAGCCATTTGATAGCTGATAAAATTTATCAAAGCTTATACTGCCTGTATATTTATATAAAAATGCAAACATAATCATTAGAAATAAGCCACTAATATGTGTCATTATAAAGTACATTATTCCAGACTTTATATTTTCCTTATTTTTATACTCATAAATAACAAGAAAAAATGACACAGCACTCATAATTTCCCAAAACACAATAAAAGTAATGCTATCCCTTGCTAGTACTACACATAGCATTGATATTGCAAATAAAACCATTAATATAAAATTATATTTAACTGAATACTTACCCTTATATTCTGCAATATAACCTATTGAGTATATAAAAATGGGTACAAAAACTATAAGAATTATAATTGCAAAAAATATAGAAATTGGATCTTTTATAATACCATTACAAAAAAATATTGGTAACAAAATACTTTTCACTCCTTTTTAATTATAATTAGCACTCGAATATTAAAATAACTATGTACTTTTTTATTTTTTGTATTAGAATTTAATTATGTCAAATTTTTTAAAATATAGTTAGTATTCGAATATTAAAATGCAACACGAAATCTATCATATCACTTTATTGTCGAAAATACAATATATTTGACCTGTACATAAAATAACTAAACTATGGAGGACTTCACATTGAAAAACAGAAAATCACTTGATATACATACATTTTATAATTTATCCAGGTATTGCTTTTTAAATATAGAGTACAATTATAGTTCCGTTGTAGAACAAACTGGAATAACACTTCCCCAACTAAGAATTTTGTGGATATTAAAAGCATTCCCAGGAATATCCCTAGGAAAAATTGCAACTATAGGTTATTGGACATGTCCCACAGTAACTAATATTTTAAAAATTTTAGTCCATAAAAAATTAGTTGTAAAAGAGGATTCAATAAATAAAAAGGTTTATAAATTAAATGTTACTGAAGAAGGCGAAAAATACATTAATATAAATAAACAAAATAAATCAAAGAACTTTCACCTCTTTGATTTAATGAATTTGTTTTCTGAAGAAGAACTAGATTATATTGTAGAATTTTATAAAGATATTGTTATTAAAGCTGGTAAAGATTATGTTTTCCAATATGTAGACAAAATTAATTTGCTAAGTTTAAAAGTGGACTACACAAACTTTTCTATAAACGATACTAAAAAATTAAAAAAGCTTGTGTTTTTTTATAACACTTTAAGAATATTTATTTTACATATGGAACATGATCATAGACTTTTATTAAAAAATTTAAATTTAACCTACCCCCAATTAAGAGCTTTATGGATAATTGAAGCTTTCCCTGGAATTACATCTAGAGCCTTAAGTTCTCTAGGTTTTTGGTCTCCTTCAACAGCAAGTTTAATTGTGAAAAACCTATATGCTAAAGATCTTATTTATAAAGAAAAATCAGCAGTAAAAAACTCTCTTTATCTTTTTATAAATTCTAAGGGAGAACAAACCTTAATAGAAGATTTTAAACTAAATAACCATAGATTAATTATTAATGATTACTTGAAAAACACAGAAGAACAAACTTTAAATACAATAAATAATTACTTATATTTAATTAATAAAAAGCTTAAAAATGACATGGTAGAAAACTATATTGAAAAAATCCACGAAGTATTAGAAAGTTATCATGATAAATTCAAATAAGTTAAAAGCCTCTGGATTGCTCCAGAGGCTTCTTATTTTATAATTATTTATTATCAAAGTCGTTTCCTTTATAAGTCACATTTTTAAAAGTTATATTATCCTTTTCATTTGTTAACGCTTTTGATGAATTATTTTCAATGTTTGAATTACTAACAGCTATCTTTGAGTAAATATCAAGGTTGAATAAGAAGTTATCTTGATAATCAGAAATTATTTTATTATTAGTTATATTACATTTTTCAAAATTTGCATCACTATGCATAATGTTAAATGCATAATATTTCTCATTATCCTTAAAAGTTGAGTTATTAAAATTAACATTTGTTGAATTATTCATGGTCATAATTCCATAAGAGCAATCCCTAATAATTGAATTTGTAAATTGAAGATTGTTAACAGCATTTAAAGTTAATCCTTCAGTTCCGCATCCAAACAATTCAGAGTTATCTATTTTTACATCTTTGCAATTTTCAAATTTGAAAACTCCACCAGTGCAGTTACCTTTATTAGGATAATGACCAGCAACTATACCTGAAATATTTATACCTCTAGAATTTGTAAAACTCATAACATAAGCATATCTTGGGTCAATTAATAAATTTACCTTTGCTCCTTGCTCAGCTTCTATAGTTAAATTATTTACGTCTTTTATTGCAATTTCATAACCGTCAAAAACCTTATTATATTCAACATATTTGTTATCTAATACTTTTGGCTCTAATAAATTGTAATCACCAGCTTTTAATACAATTTTGGTGTTTGGAGCTATGTTTGATATTAATTCCTTTGAATTACTTATGTTAACTGTTTTTAATGTACTACTATCTACTGGATTTATATTATTAACTATGCTGTTACTAACTGAACCTTCTCCACCTAATACTATAATATTTTTAACATCCTTGTCTTTAATAAGATTCTTTACTTTATCACTATTACTTTCATTAACTAAAATTACAGGTGAATTAGTCTTAGAAGCTAAAGCAGCACCACTTAAGCCATCTGGGAAGTCATTGCCAGATGCTATAAAAATAGTATTAAAGTTTATTGCATCTTTAAACTTGTTTATTAAATTAATATTTCTATCATATTTGTCAGTACCATCTATTCTTTCTGGCTTTCTTTCTGCATTTTTGTCTAAATTAGAGTTAGGCGGTGTATAAAGTGGAGTTAGTAAATCATAAATATTTTCCGATAGAGATATTGTGTTCCCTACCATGTAGAATTTATCTATTTGTCTACTCTTAATAAAATTAGTAATGTTTTTATCCAAATTATTTCTAGCACTTAACACTATGGGTACATTTTTTATAGCAGCTATAGGTGCTGCAGATAGAGCATCTGCAAAATCTTCTCCGCTGGCAATAAATATTTCATCACATGTACCTAAATTTTCAGCAATTTTAGAAGAAGTTTCATATCTATCTGCACCAGCTATTCTACTAGCTTTAATATTCATAGAAGATAGTTGACTATCTATATTGTTATCTATTACACTTGAGCCACCTAGTACAAATACTTCTTTAGCATTCAGTCTTTTAATCTCAGATGTTATATCATCACTTAAAGAATATTTAGAAGTAAGAATAATAGGACAGCCATATTTTTTCGCCAGTGGTGCAGCAGATAATGCATCTGGATAATTTTCACCGCTAGCTAAAATAGCATAATCACAATGAGTCCATCCTTCTTTTGAAATAGCAATGGATGTTGCATATCTGTCATTTCCCGAAAGTCTTTTAACCGTTGCACCAGATGCTTGTACAACGCTACTAGAAATCATTAATAAAGAGATAACTAGTACACTGATTGATAATAAATTTTGAGTAAAGAATCTTTTCAATTTACTGACTTTGTAGTTAATTTCCTGACATTCCATATAATCATTCCTCCTTTGGTTATTTATATATATTTTAACATATATTTCATGATATAGTCTTTAATAAAAATTTTTATTTAACATATAGCATTTATACAAATCTAATTTAAGACACTAGTTCTCATTGTTGAGATTTTTATGAGAATATACTAAGTAAAAATGACATGAACTATTGGTAATTTCCAATAGTTCATGTCATTTATATACATAAGTCATTTTTATTCTTTATTCATGTTTTCATCAATTGCATTTTTTATATTTATTGCTGCTTTATATGCTTCCTCAACATCTTTTTCCGTAGGTTCAGAATAACCTGGATATCGAACTTCAACTCCGTAACCTTCTAAAATTTCTGCAGTTGAATAAAAATCGTCTGAAACTAATTCCTGTTCCGAAATCAAATCAAGTAAATAATCCAAACTATGAGTCTTTTTGAAGATAATATCAAGGTAAACTAAATAAGCTTTCAAATATTTCTCAGCTGCTTGTTGGCAATGAAAACAAATTGAATCACGAAAGTCTGGTTGGTGTTCTATGGCTAACTTCGCCATTCCTAAATCATGTTCAGCCTTTTTAATCCACTCATCAACAATCAGCTTCTTCTTATCCATATAAAACCCTACCATTTTGCATAACCTGCGTAATAAATGCTGACTTTGTATCTTTCCACTCTTCTACTTCTGCTTTTGTATACACAACAACATCAATTGGAATCCTCGTACCTCTTAAATACCTTCTTATTTCCCTTGTCCGCCTATACCTGTCATCATCTGTGTCTTTTATAACTAATATATCCAAATCACTATCTTCCTGAGGTTCGCCATATGCATAAGAACCAAATAAGATGACTTTTTCAGGATTTACATTTTTCACAATAATATCTACAATATCATTAATTTGGTCTTGAGTTATCATTTGCATACACCTCTTTCCAACACTTCTAGATAACTATATTGTATCCTGATTACATGTAAAAAACAACAGCTTTTTAATCGATTATCTTCTATGAATATACTTCATCAATATGAATATACTTCATCAATATGAATATACTTCATCAATATGAGACCAGGTTAATTGTGCAGACAGTGTATGCACAATTTTAAAATCCCGAAAAGTTTCATAAAAAGAAACCATATTAAACAAATTTCTTCTGTCGTATCCTCTGCCATAATTCTTAATTAACTCTTTACTCAAATTATCTACTATCTTTTTTCCATAATCAGCTCTTTCTTTTTTTATAATATCTTCTTTTATGGTTCTTCCAATATTCCAATATAAATTTATAAGTTCTAAATATTTATAGTGTCTTCCTTAAAGGAATAAATCCAAAAAATTTTATCAATATCCTTCTGGAAAATTTCTTTATCTACTTTGCTCATGGAAGTATTCTAATAGGATTACTATAATGTCTTTGGTTATAACTACGCAAAACTGGTTTTATTTCAATTAGTTAATTTATTCCTATAAAAACACAATTCAAATACAATTAATGTTCCATATCTTCTTCATCTGCTTTTATTGTTTCATAAGAAATATTTCCTTCTTTGGGGCAAGGTAACTTTTCACTTCCAAATGTACAAAATTTACAATAAGCATTTTGTGTATGACCTATTAAACATTCATTATCACACTGCTCTGAACAATTATCTGAAACATAATCAATTAGTGCCCAATATAGAGTTGTAGCTATTTCATTTGCTATGTCCTTTTCTATTTCTTTATGTAATTGCTCCTCTAATTCAATAGCAAATCCATTTATAAATTCAATATAAAAAAAGTTTACACTTATTTCTTTTTGCAATTCTTCAGGAAGTACATCTATTTCAAATCCTTTATCTGTCAGAGACTTGAAACTAATATTTTTTAATGGTGTTTTAAGGCAATTATACTTACACTTTACACAGCTACTATAAAAGTCTTTAGAATAACTAAATAATTTTTTTACTACTTCTTTTGATTTATCATTACTTATTTTATTATATTTATACAAAGTACCTCCTGTTATGTTTAACATTTCAAATAAAAAGAAGTCAAATTTTGTTATTGGATATCCAGATAACTCAATGTACTCTTTGATTGCAAAATATTTATCTGATACAGTTTCACAATGTTCTAACATATTTTTAATATGTTCTTTTTCTTCATCTTTTTTCATACAGCATTTTTTATACTTCTTTCCACTTCCACAATAACATAGATCATTTCTACCTATTTTAGGCTTCAATTCAATTATATTAGATTTTTCGTCAGTTTTAATTTGAAATTTATTGTTTATCATCTATATTTCCTCCAATATATCAAAATAGATTATAGGTTTGCACTGTATAACTTCTTATGTAATATTTCCCAAGACCTTGTTGCTCTTTCACTGTTTTATTCAACATAAACAATTATATCATTCATATTTATTTATGAAAATAAAAGCACTATAAATTTACTAATAAAAAAATGACATGAACTATTAATAATTTCTAATAGTTCATGTCGTTTATTTATATATTAATTTTCCAAACCACAGAATCTTTTATCTTTAGTGGAGTTCTTTTTATACAGGCATTTCCTATAAATTTCACATCTTTTCTTTCTTTTAAAATTCTATTTATGGCTTCACCATAAGTTATATCTTCATCAACAATTATAGCTTCAGATTTACTTAAACCCATGGCTTCAAAAGCTGTAGACGTTTTTCCACAAAGATGAATTATTACATCTTCTAAGTAAGGCTCTACTCTTTTTAACACATTATATGTAGTTTTTCCGCTGTAATCTTTATATACTTTAGGACCTACTATATCTAGTGCTCCAACTGGGTCTCCATAGGATATTATTTTAGCTCCCCTTTTTATACCTTCTAATATGTAATTAACAATATTGTCTTCTATAGCTTTTAAAATTTTTTCTATAGCTTCTTTATTATTTCTTATTCCTCTATAAAACAACATAGGATCTATAAGAGAAGATATTATTGTAAAAGTACCTTCTACACTAAGTGCCACTGTTTCTCCCTGATTTTTAAGCATTTCTACAGAGTCAAGCACCTCTTTTATCGTTCCAGTATTTAAATCTATTTTCCCTATGTTTTCTAATTCTTTTATATCATTAAAAGCATATTCTCCTACTCTTGGTCCAATTTTCATATCTCCAAGCTTTATATTTGCTCCTAATGCTTCAGCTTCTACCGTAATACAAAAAGGTATTCTGCTTATACTGTCTTTCTTATATTTTCTTATTTCTGCTGCTAGTAAAGTCATGTCATCTTTATTAGTATGAGCCTCTGGAAAGCTTATTCCTGTTTTTTCAACAATACTTTCTGGTATTTCTTCTAAGTTATCTCCCTGACATTTAAATTCAACACTTTTTTCCAAAAAATCATCTCCCTGTAAGCAATGTTATTTCACCTATCAAATGCTTATCAAAAATGCTATTTGCATTAACAATATTTTCTTGTTTTAACATAGTCCGTAAGAGTCTCTAGATTATTTAAGGGAGTGGCCATACTTAAACCACAAGCTGGTGAAACAATATCAACACCAGAATCAATACAATTTTTTGTTACAGAAATTATCTTATCCTTTTCCCCAGTATGAAGAAGTTGGGTACTCACATTACCCATTAATCTAGTTTTTATCTTTGCCTTAGTATATCTCATATTTACCACAGAATCAAAGCTTAAAGCATTTGCATTTATTTTGTTTAATCCATCTATAATAGTCTTGGCATTTCCACAAATATGAACTATTACTGGCACATTAAGTTTATGAACAGCATGGATTAATTCTTTATAAAGAGGTACTCCAAATTTTTCAAAATTCTTACCTCCTAATATTTCACCTGTAGCAGTAGGGTCAGAAATAGTGATTACATCTGCACCTGCATTTATAGATTCCTTTGCATATTCAATTAAATAATCATTTATATATTTTAAAAATTTATAAGCTCTTTCTGGTTCTTTTCTAAGCATTTTTAAAAGTATCAATGGATCTACCGCAGAAGTTGCCGTACTTATATGTCCAGTTATATTGCCTATAACTGGACTTTCATCATTTTTCAATTCTTTAATGGCACTTATTACTGTACTCATCCTGCTTTCATTTCTAGGAACTACTTTATGCTTCTTCATAATTTCTTCAAGAGATTCATTATTATATTCAATAACTCTTTCTTCAATTATCTTATTTCCAATTTGAACCTTGGCTCCTAATGGTTCTGCTTCAACTATCATGGCAAAAGGTACTCCATAATTTTCAAAACCCAATTGTTTATGTATTTTTCTAGAAACCTGTGCCATAGTATTATAATTAAGATTATGGTTTTCTTCTATATCATCTAAAAGCTCGGTTACACAAGCACTCATCATACCTCCAGGGCAAATTACTGGAGGCCTATCTATGCTTCTTCCCCATAATAATTCTAGTAACCTTTTCTTTTCATTCAAATTAATCACCTACATTGTATTCATATAACCCATAAGTTCTAACTGCATCCATCATATCTTGTATATTTTCAAAAGGTACCATATTAGAAGTTTCGCAGCCTGTAGCAAGAATAAATCCTGGCTTATAATCTTTCATAGTTTCTAGGGCATCTTTGCAAACCTTATGAATTCTTTCAGTTGGTCCAAACAATAATTCATCAGCAGGATCTATATTACCAAGAATCACTGCTCTTCCTGCAACTTTTTCTTTTGCTATATTTAAATCGCATCTATCTATGCTTATTATGTCTGCTCCAGTATCAGTCATTAAATCAATAATTTTATGAGTTTTACCACAAATATGAAGTGGAACTGCACTGCCAAGTTCATGACAAAGATCCACTAACTCTTTTATATATGGAAAAGCAAATTGTTTAAACATTTTTGGACTGAACAAACTTCCTGATGCAATTGGTTCTAGTATTATTGGAATAGCACCATGAGCTACTATCTCGCGAATAAGATTTTTACAACTATCTGTAGACATCCTTAAAAGTTTATGACAAAGCTCTGGATTTGCATATGTACCTCTAGCAAAATCCTCTGTTCCTCTTAATGTTGCAGCAGTAGACACAGGACCAGAGAAACAAACAGATAAAAATACTTGATCTCCTATTTCTTTATTTAATATGTCTAGTGCTTCATAATAGACAGGAAACTTTCCATCTTGTCCTCCTGCCACATGTATTTTTTCTAAATCTTCTTCACTTTTTATAATACTATTTTCACAGTTTGCAGGTTCATCTTCAAAATATTGAAGTGGCGCCCCCATAGCTTCAGCTACATAAGAACAATTGGTAAATAAATAAACTAAATCATACTTGAATCTATTAAAAGCTGCTATATGGGAGTTTGCCATTACTTCTCCATCATCTTGAAATTCTTTAACAGTTTTCCCTATAAGATGAGCTACATTTGTAGTAACTATAGGCATATTTAAAACTCTATCTAGCGGTTGTCCAGTTAAAAATGCTCCAAGTCTTTGTTTTGGAGTTAGAATATCTTCTCTTAATCCCATGTTAATTTCCTCCTACTATTTCTTTAGCTTTTCTCACAGCTTCACTAGCATCCTTTGAATAAACATCTGCTCCAATAATGTCTGCAAAATGTTTAGAAATAGGTCCTCCACCAATCATAATTTTATATTTATTTCTTATATTCTTTTCTTTTAATTTATCAATAACAGTTTTCATTCCATCCATAGTAGTAGTCATTAATGTGGACATACATATAATATCAGCATTAATTTCTTCAGCTTTTTCAACAAATTTTTCAAGCTTAACGTCTCTTCCTAAATCACAAACTTCAATTCCTGACGCTGACATTAGTATTCTTACAAGATTTTTGCCTATATCATGAGTATCTCCTTCAACTACACCTATAACTACCTTTATTGTTTTTGTTGTAGAGCTTTTATCAATGTAAGGTTTAACCACTTCTAATCCTGAATTAAAAGCATCTGAGCATATTAAAACTTCTGGTAAAAAGTATTCTTCTTCCTCATACAATTTGCTGACTCTATCCATTCCAGGTACTAATGCATCTGTAATAGTTTCGTAAGCATCAATTTTTTGTTCTAGGGCTTCTTTACATAATTCTATTACCTTTTCTTCTTCCATTTCTACTACAGAGTTTGAAATTTCCTCAAATAATGACTTTTTTTCCATTAATATTACCCCACTTATACATTTATTTGTATCATTATAGCATAATCATGTCCACATTAAATAACTATAAGTAAATTTGATGATTGTCCTGTAAACAATTACAAAATCTAATTTATCACACACTAAATATGCCTTTATTTTTTGTATATATTGACATCATAGGAACATAATATATAATCCTTTACTCAATATTAGTATTACTAACTCAACTTTCACAGTTTTAAAAAATGCATCGCATCTTGCTTATATTAAATCAAAATTTTGTTTGTGTGAAAGTTGAGTTACTAATTAATAGCTATTTAATACATTGTGTTTTTTGGTGATTTTGAATTACTTGTAAAGTAGTGTAAAATTATAATAAAATCAAATTTAATTCTAAAAAATAATGTAATTTAATCCTATACATATAATTAAATTATAATATGATAAATTGAGGTGACTAAAATGTTGCAGAACTATATTAAGCAAATTTTGAGTTTATATAATTATATTGATGCAATAGTAATGATAAACAATAATGGAATAATTAAGTATTCAGATAATTTCAGAAAAGATATTTATAACCTTTATGATGAAGAAATCATAGGAAAATATATTTTAGATATATATCCAAGTATTGATAAAAACAGTAGTAGCTTACTAAGCGTATTAAAAAACGGCAAGGCTATTCTTATAGATAATGCTGCTTTTAAAGACTTTAAAGTTATAACTGTAGATGAAGACGAGGCATATTCAGCAAACTGTATTGTGATGAATGATCATCTTATAATTCCAAAAGGTTTTATAAAATCAAAAAAGGCTTTGGTAGATGCTGGTTATAAAATTGTTGAAGTTGAAATGTCAGAGTTTGAAAAAATGGATGGAGGACTTACATGTCTTTCGCTGAGAATACCTGTAGATAGTTCTAACTAAACATTTTGTTTTATTTGAAAGTTAACAAAAATAATGAAATACTAATTGAAAATAGAACGTAGCTAGATTTCAAATTACAGAAATCTAGCTACGTTCTATTAATTAGTTACATTTATACATGTGAAAGAAAATATCAAGTCAAAAGTGTTAGTCTATTTTACCATTTTTCGAGAGACAATAGTTTGCCTAACTAAAGTAAATATCAGAAAATTCTATATTGAGTACGTCCACACAACCAATGGAATTTTCAGCTTGAGTTTGAGGCTTTATCACTAAATCTTCATGTAGTTTTTTTACTGGAAGCTCAATAGTAAACTTGCTGCCTTTACCTAACTCACTAGATACTGAAATTTTCCCATCATGCAATTCAACAAATGCTTTTACAATAGAAAGTCCTATACCACTTCCTTCATTATTCCTAGTAAAGGTATTGTCAAGTTGTTGGAATTTTTTAAAAACCACTTCTTTTTTTTCTATAGGTATTCCAATTCCTGTATCTTCCACAGAAATTATAACCTTTGTACTTTCATTTAAAATATTTACAAATATATAACCGTTCTTTGGTGTAAACTTTACAGAGTTTGAGAGTAAATTAAGTAATATTCTTTCAATCTTATCAGGATCTACAGCTATAATCCTTTCTTCATCATCCGTATCAAATAGCACCGTTATTTCCTTTAATTTAGCATATTCTACTACTGAAGTAGTTATATTCTCAATCAAGTTAATAATATTAATATTTCTAAGATCCAGGTTTCTAAAACCCGCATCAATTTTTGTTACATCAATAATGTTGTTAACCAACCTTAGCAAGCGATAACAATTCTGTTTAATTGTACTTATATGATTACAAAAATTCTTTTGATTTACAACTGCACTATTTTTGATATTAGACTCAATTAATTGTAATCCACTTAAAATAACAGTAATTGGAGTTCTCAATTCGTGGCTTATATTTGCAATAAAATTATTCTTATCTGTATTTGCTTTATCCGCTTCTACCTTTGCTTTTATAAGTTCCACTTCAGTTTTACTATATTTTTCTATTTCCTGCTCCAAGGTTGCATTTACTTCTTCAAGGATAAGATTTGTTCTCTCAAGCTCTATTGTTCTATCAGTTATAATAGTCAAGTTACTCTTTTCCTTAATTTCATTCTTCAAAGTTATAACTTCTTCGGATGTATTTGTGAGAAACTGATTTTTTATAATATTTACTTCTTCCACTGCTTCCCTTGCCATTTTCAGTTCATGCTCAGCCCGTTTTCTTTCTGAGATATTTATATGGACTCCAGCCATTCGAATAGGTTTATTATATTTATCCCATTCAATTACTCTACCTCTACATAATACCCATATCCAATATCCATTTTTATGTTTCATTCTTAGTTCACATTCATAAACATCAAGCTTCTTGGAAAAACATTGTTTCATTAGTACATTTGACTTCTCAATATCTTCAGGGTGTGTAAGCTTTATCCTAGTATCAATACTAGCAGGAACTAATTCATCCAAGGTATACCCAAGCATATTAGCCCATTGTTCATTAAATACTAGCTCTCCACTTTCTAATTTCCAATCCCAAAATCCTAATCCTGCGCTGCTAGCTGCTATATTTAGTTTAATCTCAGTGTCACGAAGCTGTTCTTTCATATTTTGTTCTAAGGTATTATAAAGCACTGCATTTTCAAGGGAAATAGCTGCCTGAGTTGATAAAATCTCTATAACTTTTACTCTATCAGGCTTAAATACACCTTCAAGCAAATTATTTTCAAGATATAAAACCCCTTTTATCTCATTTTTAAGTTTAATTGCTGTTGAAAAAAATGATTTTGGCTTTTTATCAATAATATATGGATCTTTACTAAACAAGGTTTTATCTGATCTTCCAGGAAACACGATACTCTCCCCTGTTCTTCCTGTATATCGAATAACTGTTTTGGGGAGTTCTTCAAATTCATCAAGAGGCAGTGCTATTAGTATTTCCTTTTTATTACAAGCTTCATCTACATAAGCTTCAATCATAAGCCTATCTGTTCTCTTTAAGATAAGGAATCCTCTCTGTGCTCCCATATTTTCTAGCATCACTGTCATAAGACGACTAATCAATCCATCCAAATTAATTTCACTAGAAATTGCTTGAGAAGCCTTCAGGATTGAAAATAAATCAATATTTTGATTGATATTCATATTTTCCTTAGTCTTTAAAAATAACTTAGGATACTTCTCTTCCAAATATTTTACTTTTGCTACAGCTCCCCAAAGCTGATATTTATTCTGCGCTTCTCTAAAATATATTTTTGCAGTTTCCTCTATACCATCATTTAGATAAAACTTTCCTGCTAATTCGTAGGCCAAAGCTTCATCATTCAAATATTCATTTTCTTTTGCTAATTCAATAGACTTATCATAACATTCGCTTGCTTCATGAATTTTACCAGTAACTCGACAAATTTCGGCCTTAACCAAATAAAATTTATGAAGAAAATTCATTGGAGCAAATTTTGACCAAGTATGCATCCTAGCTTGATTTTTATTAACTATTGCTAAGTTTTTATCCTGATCTTCCTCTGTCAAAGTTAAATGCACAGATAGTCTTGCAAGAGAATCATAAAAATAGAAAATAGCATTATCAATCATACCTGCAAGCCCGCCTAAGTGTTCCTCTGCTTTTTTTCCATCTTCAATTGCATCAATATAGTTTTCGAAGTAATAATTCAACATCATCTTACTTAAAAAAAGAAATGCAATTCCCGCTATATCACCAATACCCTGAAGTATAGTAATCATTTCTTTCTCATCACAAAAATCACCTATCAAAATAACAGAATTTTTAGATTTACCCTGAATATTTTGAACTAGTTGACCAAATATATTTTCATAATTCACACACAAACCTTGCTTTATATTTTCCAATTTTTTTATATTCATACCAATTTCTTTTTCTATTACTTCAAGTTTCTCACCAGCATAAAATAAATTTTTATCATGCATAGCCAAGCAGTAACCTCCATATTCGAAATTACCATTTTCTACGCCATTCCAGTATCCCTCAATAAATGGTTTGAAGGTTGACTTCAAATGCTCCTTCCAATGTTTCACAACTACATTATCTACCTGCATAACCATTGTTTTTAATGTCTTCATGTTTTCATTTTCTACAAGTTTAATACTAACTCTTCCAAGCTTGTATCCAAGATCAACATATTTTTCCAGCTCATCTCCAAGCTCAACATTAGATGTTGAAGCACAAAGTATAAATGAATAAAATGAATAAACTGCAGGTGCAAAAGGAACATTACCATATTGTATTAACATCTCTACCATTTTACATACTATTATTGGTGTTAACATTGGAGCTGCCTTATATGTAGCTGATATAGTACTTAATAAAATTTGCATTGCTCCAATCTTTGCCTGATCCTCCATTTGTGGTAAATTTAATAAATCCTCTACTTTCAATCCTGATATTGCTTCCCATGCACCTCTAAAAGCCTTTTCAACATCTGCTTGAGTAGGTTCAATATTTATATCTATCCCCATTAATTTCAAAACCGATATACCTGTATTCAAAGCTTCCTTTAAATTTAATTGTGCCTGATATGCATCAATTTTTATCTTGTAAATACTAATTTTATCTGTTAATGATGTTGCATTTTGCATCACTATTTCTGCAAACTTATCCATCATTATATAATCACTTATTAAATAAGCTGCCTCTGTAATTTCAGAATGCAGCTGTAAAGTTAAATCATAAAAATCCTGCCATGAACTATTACTTAACAGTTTAATTCCTTCATTAAAATAAAGATATGCAGAATTATACGCAGAGGATTTTTTTGCAATTATACCTGCCTTCAAATTTAATTGTGCTAATTTAACTTTTTCAAGTTCATCGGTGATAATTTTACTTCCAGCATTAAGCTGCCTAACTATTTCAAACAATTGTTCAGACTTATTTAAATCAGCATAGTTTTTCAAATAAAATTGCCCCAACTGTGAATGTATGATGCACTTTTCATCTTCAGATATCATAGAATATACCGCCTGCTGAACACGGTCATGAACAAATTTGATTTTAATATTTCCTGGCTGCTGCTGCATTTTTTCACTGTTAATAGTATAAATTAAACCAACTTTTTCAGCTTCCTTTAATGAATTCAATATGAGTTCTTTAGGCTTGTCATGAACTAAAGACAATGTGCCAAGATCAAATTGATTTCCCATGCAAGCTCCATATTTAAGCCACTCAATAGTTGATGAATTTAATTTTGAAATTTTGCTATCTAGCAAATCTAATACATTTTCTGTTATGTTAAGCTTTTTTATCTCTTCAATATCAAAACACCACTTAATCAAATTATGATCAAACCATAAGTATTTCAAATCATACAAAGATCTTAAAAATTGTTTAACAAAAAAAGGATTTCCCTCAGTTTTATCACATATGCACCCTGCTAATTCTTGAAATCTTATCAAGTCTTGATTCAAACTCACCAGTGTATCTTCCAAAAACAGCTGCACATCATTTTTTTGAAGTACCTTTAAATTAATTGTGCTTACCATAGTTTTGTTTTGAATCATTTCATCTATCAATGACATAATTGGTCCAAGCAATTTAGTATCATTGTCTCTATATGCTCCTACAACTAATAAATGCTTATTTGACTTATTTGTCATCATCATTTTTATGAAATTCAGACTAGCATAATCAGCCCACTGCCAATCATCTATAAACATAACTAGAGGATGTTCCTTATCTGCTATAATCTGCATAAAGTTTTCAAACACCAGATTAAACCTGTTCTGTGTTTCCACAGCACCTAGCTCTGGAATGGTGGATTGCTTTCCTATAATTAATTCTAATGATGGAAGCAAATTTACAATAACTTGTCCATTGTTTCCAACTGCCTTTAAAATGCACTGCTTCCAGGTTTCCAATTTTCTAGTGGATTCCAAAAGTAACTGATTAATAAAATTGTCTAATGCTTGAATAATTGCACTATATGGCGTATCATTTTGGAATTGTTCAAATTTGCCTTGGATAAAATACCCTTGTTTTTGCTGAACTGAATTGCAAATTTTTTGGACCAAAACAGACTTTCCTATTCCCGGAGCACCTGCTATCAAAAACAATTCTGCTGCACCCTTTGTAACCCTATCAAAGGACTTTATTAATCCTTGAATTTCTTTCTCACGACCATATAATTTTTGTGGTATATAAAATTCTCCTGAGAAATCATATTTACCTAATTCAAAACTCTCATTTGAATTATTTTCTATTTGCTCAAGACATCTTTCTAAATCTTTCTTTAACCCTGATGCAGACTTATAACGGTCTTCGGGATTTTTTGCAATTAACTTCACTACAATATCAGATACTGCTTTAGGTACATCAGCATTAGTTTTAGTGATACTTTCTGGTTCTTTTGCCACATGACTATAAATGATTTCCATAGGATCTTTAGCCTGAAATGGTACTTTTCCAGTGAGCATTTCATAAAAGATTATTCCCAAAGAATAAAAATCACTGCCATAGCCTATAGTTCTGTTCATTCGTCCAGTTTGTTCTGGAGAAATATAATACAGCGAACCTTCTACAATATTATTGTCTTCTATTATGTAATTTTCATTTGATAAATATCCAGCACTGCTGAAATCAATAATTTTTACCTGTCCAGTTTTTCGTTCATATAAAATATTTGATGGATTAATAGCCTTATGAACAATATTTTCAGCATGAATTTTTTCTAAAGCATCACAAATTCCAGTAGAAATTAATAAAAATTCTTTAAGTTCAAATGGCTTATTTAGTTTATTTAAAGCTTCTCCGCTAAAATACTCTTCAATTACTGCCAGTCCATTATTGCATTTTATTATATCTAGATACTTAATAACATTATTACTCTTAATTTTACTTCCTAGTTCAAAGTCCCTCTGCTGAACCTTCATATCATCATTACTTGGATATTCTTTATTCTTCACTTTTATAATAACAGGATATCCATCTGAAATTCTCTTTCCTCTATAAATAGTAGTTCTTTTTCCGCTATGTAATTCACATATTATTTCATAGTCTTTTAATTTAATATACATCATTTTTAATTCCTTTCATTTATATTGGTTTTAATCAAAGATTTAGAATATTGTCAGTTTAGAGATATTACTATATTATATAAATTAGACTTGAACTAAATAAAGCTTAATATTTAATTCGACATAATATAAAAAAATCCTTCCTAAATTGTAAAACCAACCCATAAATTGAATGATTTTTAAAAACATAGCATAATCGGATAAAATTTATGCCCCCATCTCCTAAAAATTTGATGTTCACTATACATTATGATATACTTATTTCATTAGCCATCAAATTTTAACTGCATCGTATTTATGAAAGAAGGTCATTATATGAATTTAAATGAATCAGCTGAAAATTATTTAGAAACTATTTTAATATTAAGTCAAAACTCACCTGTGGTTAGATCTATTGATGTCGCTACTGAACTTAATTTCAAAAAATCCAGTGTAAGTGTAGCTATGAAAAATCTACGTAAAAAAGAATATATAACTATGACAAATGAAGGATATATTAACCTCACTAAAACAGGTAAAAAAATAGCAAACATGATCTATGAAAAACATACTTTTCTTTCTAGTTGGTTAGAACTTCTAGGTGTAGATACTAAAACTGCCGTTGAAGATGCATGCCGCATCGAACATGTTATAAGCAATGAAAGCTTTGAAGCTATAAAAAAATATGTTAATAAAAATACGCCTAATGCTGACTAATAAATCTAATCGTCTTTAACATATCTTAATCATAGCTATAAATTATAAAACAAAACTTAAATTTATAATATTATTCTTTCTGCTTCTGTCATCGTATCCGAAATTTCTGTTTACTCTGTTTCATCAAAGCCCATTATAAGACACACTCACCACATAAAATTTACATTCCAATCACTAAAGGCCCTATGATATAATATATAATGATTACTATACCTAAGTAGTATACAAAAGGAGTACATAAATTGCAAAAAAGGAGGACTATTAATGAATACCACAATAAGAGGACAGGATATATTTGATTTGGATTTGAAAGTAATAAAACAAAATAATCATTGTACAGAGTATTATATTGAAAATCAGAGCGGTACAGGAATACTCACAAAGCATCAAGTATTTCCTGGAATTCAGTTAACATATAACTTCTTTCAACTTGTAAAAGATTTTGATAATAATATGCAAAGTACAAATATTATAGAAATTAATCATTGTTTAGAAGGTCGATATGAATGTGAGTTTGAAAAGAAGGGCTATATATATTTGAATGAAGGAGACTTATCCGTTAGTACTTTTTTAGATAGAAAGATTTCATCTAGTTTCCCATTAGGATATTTTAAAGGCATATCTGTTATTATTTATTTAGATGAGGCAATGATGTCTATCGAGAAAATAAAATTACCAAATCATATTGATTTATACAAGCTTATGAAAAAACTAAATACATATAATAATTGTTTTATTATAAGAGCAAAAAATGAAGTAAAAAATATTTTTTCAGAACTTTATTCAGTTAAAGAGGAAATTCTCCGTACATACCATCAAATAAAAGTAATAGAATTATTGCTTTTTTTGAGTATCACTGATATTGAAGAACAAAAAGAAAAAAGACCATATTATTCAAAAAAACAAGTGATAATTACAAAACAAATAAGAGATTGTTTAATTACCAATATTAATATGCATATTACCATTGAAGGAATGTCAAAAAAATATGGAATTGGTGTAACCACATTAAAGAGATGTTTCAAAGACATTTATGGGATGTCAATTAGAAATTATGTTCAGTGTCATAGAATAAAGACCGCGGCATCTATGTTGGAAAATTCATATGATAGCATAGCCATAATATCAGGTATAGTAGGCTATGAAAATCAAAGCAAATTTGCAGCAGCATTTAAAAAAATGACCAGTATGTCTCCTTCCGAATATCGAAAATCAAAACATAATACCACTTATAGTGCGCAGTAGGGTTAGTTGTGTCTAACTATATGTATTTTAAATTTATGTATATTAAATCCTATAAATTATGGCGGCTTTGATTTTTATTTCAAAGCCGCCACAGGATATATAGCTTTATTACATTTTCTAGATGATTGTTCACTACTAAAATAACAGTTTTTTGTTTTGTCTAAGAAATATCTTTATGATATTTTATCTAAAATGTCTCTATTCTGCACTTTCAAAAGGTTTGTCTGTTATTCCAATTTCTGATCTATCAGAATTACCATCTATAGTTACATTTGTAGTGCAGTTTTCAATAGTGCTTCCTTCTGATCGTCCAACTACTGTTCCTGGAGTAATAGCACCGTTGATGTTCGCAGTAACTTTGCAATTGGAAATCACAAATATACTCTCCATATTGTACTTATTCATGTACAAGCCTGTGCCAATCAAACCACCAGTATGTGTAGCACCATTGGCATTTATAGTCGCAGTAACATTGCAATTAGAAATCTTGGATGGATTTTCTTTATCAAACATTCCAGCAAATCCGCAAAGACCACCTACACCATGAGCTGATTCCCCAGCATTAATAGTTACAGTTGCATTGCAATTTGTAATGCTTGCCATATATTCTAGGCAGCCGCCTATACCACCAAGTCCCATAGAATTACTTCCCTTGGAGTTTATTGTACCTTCACCAGAGCATCCATCAATTGTTCCTGTAAAAGATCCTCCTACAATAATACCGCCGCATTCTGCATTGTCAGGTAAAATATACCTACCATTTTTAAATACATTGTCACCCAGAACATTTATTGTTGCAGCAGCAGTACAATTTTTAATGGTTCCACCTTCATTACCACCTAAAATACCGCCAATCAAGTTATATCCACTGATAGTATTGTCTCCAGACAGCACTAGATTTTCTGCTGTGCCTTGATTATAACCCACTACAGCACCAACTGTCATTGTGCCTTCAACTATTACATTTTTCATTTTAAGATTTTTCACCACGGCAGAACTTGAAGCAGCGCCTATGAAACCTACCCCTGTAGAACCTTCCTTGTGAATGGTCAGACTTAAAATAGTATGTTCATCTCCATCAAAAGTACCAGTAAATGCATTTGCAAAATATCCTGACTCATCCTTAGCTTGTGTATTAAATGCACCAATAGGTTCCCAATTTTTATAGCTAGATAAATCTATATCAGCTGTTAGCTTAAAATGCTTATCTAAATATTTTCTTACATTATTCAACTGATTAGCAGTAGCAACTTGATATGGATCAGCTTCAGTACCGCTTCCACCTGCAAAGGATGAAGGCTCTGCTGTTTCTGATTTTCCAATTTGTACTGCATCTGCACTTCCGTTAACAGTCATGGTGCTTGTGCAGTTTTCTATTGTAGAATTATAGGCATGACCTGCAATAGTACCAATAATTTTTCCACCTTCAATGCTGCCTGAAGTTTTGCTATCTACTACCTTGTAGACAGTAGGAACCGGACGAACATCTTTATATGCATCAAGATAAAAACCACCGCCTACTATACCACCTATTCGTTCAGCACTGTCTGCTGCCTTAATAGAAGCATTAGCAGAACAATTTTTAATAATGGTTGGATTTTTAGCATCATAAGTACCTGCATTTCCTAAAAGGCCACCAACCATACTGCTGTTTTCTCCAACAGTTATTGTTACATCTGCATTACAATTCTCTACAGATGGGCTTTCTTGTGCCGCACCGGATAAACCTGCAATACTGAAGTTTCCGTTACCTGCTGCTGTTACAGTACCAGTTGCACTGCAACCAATTAAGGAAGAAGATTCCATACCACCAGCTAGTACACCTATTCCCTGTGCATTATCTCCAATTAAAGTAACATCTGCATTTGCATTACAATTTTTAATATTGCAGAAGCCACCGCCTACAATACCACCTACAAGGAAACCGCCTGTAATGTTGTTTTTTCCAGTAAGTGAAACTGATTCTACAGAATTTTTAAAAGAAGCATATCCAATAACTCCTCCAACTATTTTTTTACCGGAAACTGTAGTATTTTCAACTATAAGATTTTTAATTGAAGCATTGTCTCCAACAACGCAGCCAAATAATCCTACCCCTGCAGAATCAATTCTAGAAATATGTATATTGGAAATTTTATGATTATCTCCATTAAAAGTACCTGAAAAAGCAAGGCTTACAGTAGGATTTTCTTCATCCTCTGGCTTATCAGATAAAGGTTTAAAGGTTCCAATAGGTTCCCAATTTTCATAGCCTGCTAAATCTATATCTGCTGTTAGTATATAATTCTTATTTAAGTATCTTCTTGTCCTATTCAATTGACTAGCATTAGCAATCTGATAGGGATCAGCTTCAGTACCACTTCCGCCTGCAAACAGTGAAGCTTCTGTATCTGATTTTCCAATTTGGGATACATCTGCTTTGTCATTAATAGTCATAGTACTTGTACAATTTTCTAAAATAGAATTATAGGCATATCCTGCAACAGTACCAGTTTCCTTACCACCAGTGATGCTGCCTTCAGTACTGCAATTTTCTACTTTATACACAGAAGGAGTAGGATAATACTCAAAACCATCTATATAAAAGCCGCTACCAACTACACCACCTATACGGGAAGCACTTTCAGCCGCTTTGATATTTGCTTTCACAGTGCAGTTTGAAATTACGGTAGGATTGTTTTCATCAAAAGTTCCAGCATGTCCTATCAAGCCTCCAATCATGAAGTCTCTTTCAGCAACAGAAATTGTTACATCTGAACTGCAGTCTTTTACATATGCTCCTTCATGAATGCAGCCTGCAAGACCGCCTATGGAGTAGACTTCTTTTCCATTAACAGTAATGCTGCCTTTAGCACTGCAGCCACTTAAGGAACAATTTCCAAGTCCTCCTCCCAATATTCCAACTAGATTGTTTCCATCACCGTTAATGATTATGTTCGCTTGTGCTTTACAATCGGTGATATTAGAATCCATTGCACCACCAACAATTCCACCTACGTTAGCACTTTTGTCATTCCCAGTGATTTTGTTATCACCAATAAGTTCAATTTTTTCTATTGGAGTTCCTGCTGCTTGATGTCCTATTACTCCGCCAATTAAATCATTGTATCCAGTTACATTTATATTTTTCACTATCAAGTTATGAATTAGAACAGACTTACTTTCATTTTGAGTAATGCAGCCAAATAATCCTATTGCCATATTTTTACGATCAATTTTTAAATTGGAAATGCTATGGCCATCACCATTAAAGCTGCCTCTAAATGCTGCCTTGGGATCTGGTGTTTCTGCATCCTCTGGTTTGTCAGATAAAGGTTTAAAAGCGCCAATAGGTTCCCAATTCTCGTAGCCTGCTAAATCTATATCTGCTGTAAGAATGAAATTTTTGTCTAGATAACTTCGCACTTTATTAAGCTGTGCGGCATTGGCGATTTTATAAGGAGAAGATACAGTACCATTTCCTCCTTCAAATACAGAAGTACTGGAAGATGACCCTCCACCTCCACCTCCGCTTGATTTACTTGGCTTTTTTTCTTCAGTAGAAGGTTTCACATTTGCTAAATCAGCTACTATATTTTCAGCTACAAGTTGAGTTCCTCCTAGTGCTATTACTGTGCTGTTTTTATCAACTTTAGATTTTATTATACTAACTGAATCCTTGTTTATAGAACCATTCACTAGTATTATAGGATTACAATTTTTAGCTGCTAAAGCTGAAACAGATAATGCATCTGCAAATTGATCCACTCCATTATACTCTGCAGACGCCAGATATACATTACTAAAGTTTACATCATCTTTAAATTTCTCAAGTATTTTTTGATTGCTGTCATATCTATCTTTTCCATATATCCTTTCATTATTTTTAAATATACCATCTATATCTTTTGATATGACAGATTCTCCACCTATTATATAGGCTTTCTCTACACTGTTATTTTTTGAATAGTCTAGTATAGAATCTTTATTATCTGTCAATAAAATAGGCATACCCTTATTAGCTGCTATATAACTTATGGAAAGTGCATCTGCCGGAGCTTTACTAGAAACTAATACTATTGAAGAGCTTTTTCCAACTTTATCCGCAATTATCTTTGAAGTATCATATCTTGTATTACCTCCAAGCCTTGTTATATCAGAAGCTTTAGGTACTATAGTTTTTATTTCGGATACTACTGTATCAGTTATAACTCCACTTCCACCTATTATTATTATTTTGTCAGGATTTAGTCTCGCTAACTCTTTCTTTGTACTTTCACTCAAGCCTGATTTGTTGGTAAGTAAAATTGGTGCATTATACTTTTTGGCGAGAGGTGCCGCACAAAGTGCATCTGGAAAATTTTCCCCGTTGCATATTACTACAGTAGAAGCAGTTTCCCAACCATTTTGGCTTATAAGTGCTGAAGTTTCATATCTATCTCTTCCAAAAATTCTTTTTTGGTTCAATGAATATGAAGAATCTGCAAAAACTGTAGTTGAAAATAACATTACAGTACTTACTATTAATCCTAAGATTCTTTTTGATTTCAAATAGATTCCCCCTTATATTTTGTTTGAATACAATTCAAATACTTGTTATTATTACTCTCTTTCATAACCTATGGAATGTTGATTTAAAAGTTATTAGTTAAATGTTTTCTTGAAATATTTTAAAAAACATATATTAGAGTAAGTTCGAAAGAGATTTGATATCAAATGTATCAAACATAATAATAGTATTTAGTTAGATACGACTAACTAAATACTATTATATGAAAAAAAAATTTTCATTACTACTCTGTTTAGTCTTTTTTCACTCCAAATAGTCTTTTTATTTTTTATTTGTAGTAAATGTTAAAATGAAACAAGTTCTTTCCTCAATTAATAACTAATTTTTTTGATGTATACAAATATTTTTTAACCCATTATAAGTTTCATTACTAATTATACGTTCAATTTTACATGCATCTTCTTCTGAAATTTCTAATTCTACTCCATCAATTTCTGCAAAACTTATAGTTATTTTATACACTATAAGAATCACAAAATCACATGATATACCTTTTTAAATCACACATCTATATACACTACAAACTCCAACCAACTGCTTTTCTTCTTACTTGAATAAAGTCAGAATAAATTCCTTCTTCTTTAATTAATTTTTCATGTCTTCCTTGCTGAACAATATGTCCTCCACTTAATACAAAAATATTATCCGCGTTTTTAACAGTTGAAAGACGGTGAGCAATCATAATTACTGTCTTATGTTTTGTAAGCTCTTCAATTGCATACTGCAGCTCCTTTTCATTTTCTGGATCAACACTTGAAGTTGCCTCATCTAAAATAATAATTGGAGCATCTTTTAAAATTGCTCTTGCAATTGAAATACGCTGCTTTTCACCACCTGATAAACTACCTCCTCCTTCTCCAACTACTGTGTTATATGCATCTGGTAAATTTGATATAAATTCATGACAGCATGCTTTTTTAGCAGCTTCTATTACCTCTTCCATTGTTGCTTCTGGCCGTCCAAACTTTATATTATTTAATATAGTATCTTGAAATAAATATACTTTTTGAAATACCATGCTGATATTTTTTAACAAACTCTCACAAGTATACTCTTTTACATTATGCCCTCCAAGAATTACCTGTCCTTCATTCACATCCCAAAACCTAGCAATTAAATTACAAATTGTACTCTTTCCTCCACCAGACGGTCCCACAATTGCAACTGTAGTATTTTCTGGAATAGTGAGGCTTATATCGTCAAGAATCTTCCTTGTATCATAAGAAAAGTATACATTTTTAAATTCAATATTGTAATTTTTAGGCTTAATATCTTTCCCCTTTTCATCCATAAGTGGAGTTTGTTCAACAACTTTAACCTTATCCATACTGCTATCCATCATGCACAATAAAGATGAAGTACTTCCAGCTGTTTCAATTTGAGAATATATAACAAAACTTGAAACAATAATCATTAATGTATTCACTAATGAAAATTCACCACCCATAAACAAGTAACATGCCAGCATCAGCATGCCACATGATGCCACCTTAAACACGTACACATAAAAACTAATTAATTTTGTAAAAGCTTCCTCCATTCCTATATTACGCTTATAACTTTCATGAATAGCATCATCTACTGCACGATTGGATTTTTCCCCAAGTCCAAAAGCTTTTATAACTGCAATTCCTTGAATATATTCTAAAATTGCAGTAACGAGTCCACTTTGAGCCTCTTGTCTTTTTGGTGAAACAGCAATACTTTTTTTCTGTAAAATTGAATTAACATAAAGACCCACGAAAATTCCAATGATAGAAATAACTCCAATACGCCAGTCAAAAAAACTAATTATAATTGCAATTACAACTGCATGAACAACTCCAACTATAATATTACTTAATATATGGCCTGCTTGATGTTCAATATCGCTAATTGTCGTTGTAACTGCAGATGCAATCTCTCCAAGACGATTTGAACTAAAATATCCCATAGGCATTCTTTTGAGTCTGTCACCAATTTCAATTCTCTTATCTGCACACATATTAAAAGCAGCAATACTACTCTTACTATTAGAAATATAACCAAACAAAATTTTTCCACTTACACTAATAAACATAAGCAAAAATGCTAGTATTACTGTTTTAATAGTAATTTGATTTCCATTTTCCTTTGCAACAATAATACTGTTTAAACTATATACAATTGCTGGAATACTAAGAGCTTCAAAAACAGTAAATATAACTAAGTAAATGAAAGACTGTATCATATCACCTTTTTGTCTTCCTGAAAACTCCAATAATCTTTTTATAGTTTTAATCATTATTCTGTCCTCCTCCCATCAAATCTGAATCCTTAGTTCCAATATGTGATTCCCACATGTTTTTATATAATTTGCAGTTTTTAAGTAATTTTTCTTGAGTTCCCTGAGCCATTATTTTTCCTTTATTCATAACGATTATATTATCTGCTGATGTAATAGTTGAAAGCCTATGTGCAATAACAATCAAAGTTTTTCCTTTAACAAGCTTTGATATTGATTCTTGTATTATTGCTTCATTCTCTGGATCAGTGTAAGCTGTAGCCTCATCAAGCACTACTACTGGGCTATTTTTAAGAATTGCTCTTGCAATTGAAATACGCTGCTTTTCACCACCTGAAAAATGATTACCTGCTTCACCAGCTAAAGTATCATATCCATGTTCTAAAGACATAATAAAATCATGACAACTAGCCTTCTTTGCTGCAACTATTATTTCTTCATCCGTTGCATCCTTTTTACCAATACGAATATTTTCTTTTATAGACATATTGAATAAAAAATTATCCTGTGATACGTAAGAAATGATCTCACTTACTTGATTTAATGGAAGATTCTTTACATTTATTCCTCCTAAAATTATTTCCCCAGTTTTTGCCTCCCAAAAACTTGCTATAAGCTTTGCAACTGTTGATTTTCCTGAACCAGAAGGCCCTACTATTGCAGTCATTCCATTTAAACTAGTTTCAAAAGTTATGCCATGCAAAATTTCCGTATCATCATAACCAAATGTTACATCTTTAAACTTAATTTTATAGTCATTTAATTCTTTATAGTTACAAGGACGGTTTAATTCTTCTGCATCAAGTATTTCAGACACTTGTCCAATAATGGTTCCCATAGATGCTATACCATCTGTATGTTTCATTGCTTCTATTAGTGGACCTACAAGACCAAAAGATAAAATAATGCATGAAACAAAGGTTGCAATTGTTAAAGTTCTATTCATATAGAAATATAAGCCTGCTGGTAAAACAAAAATAAGTGTTGCTGGCATAGTATACATAACTGTTGTATATAAAAACAAAGTATTTTTAAAAAATGAAGTTACAGCTGTACAACTTTTATTTACTGAATTAGAATATTTCTCATAAGAAGTAGTTGATTGATTAAAAGCTTTAATAGCTTCAATACCATTGATATATTCCACCACCGTTGCATTCATATCATTTACAGCATCAACATGCTGTTGATAATAATATACATACTTCTTCATAAGAAGCTTATATAAAATTAATCCAATTGGTATTGTGATTAAAGAAATCAAAGCCATACGAAAGTCTAAACAAAATAAGTAAATAAACACACATATTGGAACCAATATATTTGATGTCATTTCTGGAATTATATGTGCAAGTGGCTGCTCCATCTTTTCTACTGTATCTACCATAATTGTCTTTAGCTCACCTGAAGGTATTTCTGTTACATACCCAAGTGGAACTTTTGAAAGTTTTGCTGCGAGTTCACTACGAATATTTTTCAAAATCGTATATGCTGATTGATGAGATAATGTTGTAGATATTCCGTGAAAAATTACTTTCCCTGTGTATCCTGCCAGTGTAATAAGAATAATCAGAATTAGTTCCCTAAAAGTATAAGTCTTATCTACAATCTTTACAGTAATTGTTGCAGCAGCAAAATATGGTATCATGCCACAACCAACCCCTAATACCGCTATGATTACTGAAGTAATCATTTTACTCTTACATTTAGACGCAAATAATAATAATCTTTTAAAAGAATTATGTTTCTTTTCTTCCATTTTTTAACCTCCCTTTATATCTAATTTAAAAATTACATCATAAAAAATAGGATATAATTTATCAGTTAGTAATCACTAACCTTTCTAAATTATATCCTGTTTATATTTATTCATCTACTCCATTTATTCCTTTTTACTCCAAAACTGTAGTCTAATTATTCTTTCTAAAATAAATAGGAGTTACATTCATAATATCTGAAAAGGCTTTGGAAAATTTGCTAGCATTCTGATATCCAACTGTAATTGCAATCTCTCCGATAGTATTATTAGTATTACAAATCATTTCTGCTGCCTTTTTAATTCTATATTCTTTAATAAATGCATAATAAGTTTTCCCATATACCTCTTTAAAACAATCCGAAAATGCTCTAGAACTAATATTATATTTTCTAGCTATTTCTTCTATTGTAATACGCAATTCTGTATTTTCTGTAACTTCTTTTTTTATTTGTTTTACTTTATTAGTTAAATTCTTATCCAAATATTTACCTTTTACTTGACTTGCTTCCATATCGTTATTAATTAATAATAAAATCAGCTCTGCAAATTTAAGTATTGCTTTTTCTTTCCAAAATATATCATCAAATAAAATAATTTCTTTCATTATTGTTTGCAATGTACTATTGTTTGATAATAGCATATATTGATCATATTCTTTTATTTTTTCAATCAGCATAGTACTTGTAATTTTGGTATTAACAAATATAGTTTTCAAGAAAGCATCTAACTTTTTTTCATTTGTGACAATAGAAATTCCTTTATAGCTTCCTAATGGAAAATTATGTTTATACTGTTTATCGTCTATGAGTGCAGCAACAAAGTCACCAGCTCCAACATAAAACACTTTATTGTTTTTAAAGTCTAATTCACATCTTCCAGAAATACAGTAGTTCATTCTAATTATTCCAGGCTCTTCTAAAGGAAATAATTCAGTGGTTGATAATATTAAATCATGATAAACAATCCATATACCATCAAATATTTCACATTGAACAGTTTTTCCACATATATAATTTTTATTGTAATAGCAAATTGTTTTGCTATCTTTATATTCGACTTTTTCTACCATATCATTAAAAGAAAGTTCATGTTTTGTATCTGATAAATATAGTTGTTTATTCATTTAATCACTCCCTTTAATTTACATCCAAAAACGTCTTTAATATTATAATACATTCATTATATTTCTCTTTACTACTAAAGCTTGAAACAATATTATTCTTCAACTACTAAAAAATCTTTTTGTAATTTTATATAAAAAAATCAAGTTCATATATTTTTACACATTTTATTTTCAAAAAGCTATTAAATTTCTATTTTGTATCATTAAATTCTGATTGATTTTCGTATGTAGTTCACACTTTGACAAAAATAGATGCAATGCTAAAATCGCCAAGAAGCAGCTTCCAACTGAACTTTATTCATATGTTTATATATCTCCCCTTCTTTAGCTAATATATCAGGTTTGCCCTCTTCAGCAACAATGCCATTCTTTAATACTACAATTTTATGTGCACCTGCTACTGTTCTCATTCTATGTGCAATAATAAGTACAGTTTTATTCTTAATAAGACGTGATAATGATTCTTGAATCATAGTTTCATTTTCAACATCCAGTGAAGCTGTGGCTTCATCTAAAAGTATAATAGGTGCATCTTTCAAAAACGCTCTAGCAATGGATATCCTTTGGCGTTCCCCACCAGAAAGCTCTGAACCATTTTCACCAATCATAGTATTCCAGCCCTTTGGCATTTTTTCTATAAATTCATCGCAATGTGCAAGCTTCGCAGCCTGTATAACTTCCTCATCTGTAGCATTTTTTCTTCCAATTCGAATATTTTCCATAACAGAATTATTAAATAAAGTAACCTCTTGAAAAACAATAGAATATAGACTCATTAACCTCTCTGGATCAATCTTTGAAACATCCATACCTCCTACAGTAATTTTTCCTTTGCTAACATCCCAAAAACGTGATGCTAGCCTTGATACAGTAGTCTTTCCGCCACCTGATGGGCCAATGAGAGCTGTTACTTCTCCTTGTTTAGCAGTAAAAGATACATCTTTTAATACAGTTTCCCTATTATCATAAGCAAATACAACGTGATCAAATACAATGTCATGTCCTTTATTTGTAAGTTCTTCTGTCCCAAGTTGCATGTCATGCCCAAGAATTTCCTCCATACGTTCACACTGAACATTAGCTGAAATAATGGCCGCTAGATTTTGTAATGACATCTGCATTGGATCATATAATCTTGATACCAAAAGCAAAAACATAAAGAAAGTCAAAAGATCTAAACTTCCATCCATAAGAAATATTCCACCAGCTAAAGCAACCGTAGCAATTCCAAGTTTTAAAACCATTTGCGCAGACACAACAAAAGCAGCTGTTCCAAGTTCTGTAATAATTGCCCGTTTTTCAACATTTTTAATCTTTACATTTAATTCCTTCATATAGTCTGTTTCTGCATTGTTTGCCTTCAAATCCCTCACAGATTCTAAACATTCTTGAATCCCATCTGCACAAGCCATCTTTACATTCATCTGCTTTTTTCCTAATGTATGCTGCACTTTTGATGAAAGCAGTACAATTATAAAAGAAACAGGCAGTACCCATAACGCTGCAATGGCCATACGAAAATCGAAGAAGAATAAACTAAGTGCAACAATAAATGTTGAAATAATAGAACCAATAAGCTCTGGTATCCAATGCGAAAATGCTGTTTCTATGGTAGAGCAATCTACCATAATTGTACTTGTTAAATCAGATAAATCTTTTTTTCCAAAGAAAGAAAGTGGAAGTTTCCTTAGCTTCTCAGCTAGTGTTATTCTTCTCACACCACTCTCTACATAGGTTGCAAAAAAGGTTTTATTATACTGAAAATATGTTGTAATGGCTATAAGTAAAAGGCATACTACAATTCCAATTACATAAATCCAAACATTTTTTGTACCAATATTTTTATGCATTAAATCCCCAACAATATAATAAAGAAGACCTACAGGCACCATTAATGCAATATTAGATAAAGTACATGCAACAAATGCTTTTATCATATCCTTTGCACCTTTTTCTGAAAGTGCATATTTATGTTGTAATTTTTCTATTAATTTCATTTTTAAGCACCAACCTTCCATTTGGCAGCAAGGTTATACTCGCTCCACATATGTTCATATAATCCATGCTGCTGTACTAGTTTATCATGACTTCCACATTCACATATCTCTCCATCCTTTAGAACATAAACACAATCTGCTCCTACTACAGTAGACAGCCTATGTGCTATCATAATAACCGTTTTTCCTTTTGATAAAGTAGAAAAGGCAGCTTGTACCTTTGATTCATTGTCAGGATCAGCAAAGGCAGTAGCTTCATCCAGTATTAGAATAGGTGCATTTTTAAGCATGGCTCTGGCAATGGAAATACGCTGTGCTTCACCACCAGAAAGGTAATTTCCTTTTGTACCAATTATGGTATCCATTCCATCTGTCATTTTTTCTATAATATCCTCGCACTGAGCATCCTTTAATGCTTTTAATACTTCTTCTCTGGTTGCATCACGTTTTGCAAGACGAACATTTTCAAAAATTGAAGTTTTTAAAAGCTTGCTGTCTTGAAACACAAAGGAAACAGTATTCATCAGTTCTTCTTTTGAAATATCCTTTACATCTATTTCACCTATAGAAACTTTACCACTATCCACATCCCAAAAACGTGCTATTACACTAGCTAAAGTTGTTTTTCCACCACCAGAAGGTCCTACAAAAGCCACATGCTCACCAGGATTAATTTTCAACGAAATGTGCTTTAATGCATTCTCCTGTGCATCTTTATAACGAAATAATACATCTTTAAGTATAATAGAATTATCCTTAGGATGCTTAGGCGCTGCATTTTCATACAATGGTCTCATATTCAATATGCTATCAATTCTATCTAGTGCATCTTCCACAATCATCATATTTTCACTGGAATACATAATTTTGTTCAAAGTAACAGTTATAATTGGCGTAATAATGATGTAAAACAAAAGATTTAATAAAAAATCGTTAGTAACTCCATTTCTTGTAAAAAATAAAGCTGCTGCAATTAGTACCGCAAAAATCCCATTAATCGCTGTAGTATAAAGTATCATTGCCATACGTAAGTCTTGAGTATAAGAAACCACCCACTTTTCATAATTATCAATGGATGCTTTAAATCGTTTAAAAGAAAAAATAGACTGACCAAAAGTTTTTACTACAGGTATGCCGCGCACATATTCTACTGCTTCATTTGACATCTGTTCCAATGAATTCTGATATTCTTTCATTTTTTGCTGCATTTTAGCCCCAGTCATTGCTGACATAATTGCAAAAGCTATTACAACTGGTATTAAACTCAAAAGCCCTAGGCGAAAGTCAAAAAGCAAAAGCATTGCAAGTAAACCAAAAGGTGTTGCTAGAGCACCTGCACGATCTGGCAATTGATGTGCCAAATAAGTTTCTGTTGCTGCACTAGATTCATTGACAATTTTTCTGAGTTTTCCACTTCCAATATCATTCATCAATCCTAATGGTAATGTAAGAATATGCTGCATAGTCTTTGATCTTATATTTGCCTGCACACGAAATGCGGCTATATGGGAGCACATTAAAGCTCCTAAATAAATGGCCATAGACAAAACAGAAAAAAGCACCGCCATCCATCCATAGTATGTGAGATTTTCTGCATTACTGAAATTTGGTGCAACCTTCAAAGCCTCTCTAATAATTTTCCATATAAAAACAAAGGGTATCAATGCCATAAGAGCACTTGCAGCAGATAATATCCATGAAGCTATTGTCAAATACTTAAATCTTCCAGCATATGCAAATAGCTTTTTTATACTCGATTCTTTTTTCATTTAAAATCCTCTCCTTTCATAAAACCTATATCAATGATATATACCTTTTTTTATAATATTTATTGATGCAATATTTTATTATCTTCTCACACTCTTATTTTGATATATCATCATATCTCCCTTCCTATATTCTATTGGATTTACTCCAATGACTTCCTTAAAAGCTGCTGCAAATTTACTTTGATTTTCATATCCAACATCAGCTGATATATTCATAACAGTTTCACCAGTTTTACGAAGCATTGTTGCAGCATATTCCATTCGATACTCCTTTATATATTTTGAAATACTTTTGCCATACATAGCCCTAAAACAATTTTTTAATGCTGATTCACTTATGTTATATTTTTCTGATAATTGTTTAATGGTAAGATTCCTAGATATATTTTGTATTAGTTCATCATGAACTTTTTTTACAATTTCAGTTTGAGATTTTAAATAATATTTGCTTTTACTTTCATTTTGATTAGAGCATTCCTCATTTAAAAGTAATATAAGTTCTAAAATTTTGATTTTAAAATAGCTATTCTCAACATTCTTTTGTAAATTAGGCAAATTATATAAATCTAAAAAAATTCTCTCTATTTTTCCTCCAACCCAACTAATGCATTTTCCAACCTTTATAAAATGTTTTTCTGATGGAAATAATTGTTTTTGAAAAGTGTTTATATCAATAAAAGCATCTTTTAGAATTTCTGGCATACATTTGGTAAGTTTATCAACATAAAGATATATTGATATTCCTCTATACTTTATTACTGGAGACGTATTAACTTGAGGATATTTTTTCACAAGCCCTGCATATAGGTCTCCACTACCCATATATACACATATACCTCCTTCAAACTCACATTCAATTTGTCCCTCATGACAATAACTAATTTCAATCATTTCATCTTCTTTTTCAGGTAAGCTTCTTTCTCTAATTAATCTTGATAAATCTTTTCTCTCAACCTCTTCATAACAAAGTACGATTCCTGGAAAAACTTCATAGATACAAGTATTATCATATTCTTTAGTATTCATTTTTAAATTAATTCACCTCTAATGCTATAATATTTTAAAAAATTTAATATAGTTAGTTAAAACTAACTATATTAAATTATACTACACTTCTTTTTTTTATTACAAATCCAAAATAGCATATTTAGCTCCAAAACAATAATAAAAACAACCGCGGAATAAAAGCCATATATATAAGGAAGTTTCTTTCCCTATTTATACACGGCTTTTGTTTTTGCATATAAACTTTTTTCATTTTGTAGTTTCTACTGTATGCAAAAATACTGTCCCCTTATATGCTCTTAAAACCTTTTTCTAAATCTGTTGAATTCATATTAACTATTTTTGAAATTTCTTTAATCGTAATATGTTTATCTATGTTATCTATAATAATTCTCCTTGCTTTTTTAATTTTTTCTACAGAACTTTTAGAAAAATAAACAGCTTAATTTTTGTTATAATCCATATCACATATTAGATAAAACAAAAGCTCTATAGCTTTTACCTTCATAAGGTGAAATTGTATAAAGTATTGAAGTATCCTTTCGAAGTATTCTTTTTTCTGCCATACAATTTAAAAATTCTTTATCTTCCTCAAATCTTCTCAATATAGAGCATCATCTCCTTCTAATAATATAAACGTTTCTCAATCAATGAATCTTACTTAGTGAGAATTTTACAATAGGCAGCTACCTAGCTTATGAATTTAAAAGGGTTGGACATGATTAGCACGAGGAAAAAAAATTTAATAAACTTAAAGAGAATGGACTTGTTCTTTCTCTAAACATCAACTAGAAAATGCGTTGATTTAAGAATTTCTAGCTTCTTTATCAACGCATTAAATGTTTAATTATGCAGAGTTTTGATGTTTACACAAAACTGCTTTTATAGTAGTATAACTTACTTCTTCAGGTACTATTTCTTTTATAGATTTTAAACTTGCAGCACCTACTTTTTTAATAGCTTCAAAAATACATTCTTCATATTTATCTGGTATAAACAAATCTAAATTTACATCCATTCCTTCTAGTGAACATCTCATTATATGATCCTCAATAGTAATAATCTTCAAATTTCTTTCCTTGCTTATTTCTTCTAAGGACTTACCTTCTTTATACATATTTAAAGTTATAACATGGCTTGGTATCTTAGTATCTGCTTCTCCTATAGGTTTCTCTAAAGCTTCTTCTGACTTATGTCCTTCAGAAGGATGTTCTTCTAAATAAGCTTTTATAGTTTGCAGGAATTCTTCTCCATATTTTTGGAGCTTTGATTCTCCAACACCTTTAATATTAAGGAATTCTTTATCATTTTCAGGAAGTTTTTCGCTCATTTCTCTTAAGGTAGCATCTGCAAAAATTATATAAGGAGGCACTGCCTCTCTTTCGGATATAGCTTTTCTAGTAGATTTAAGCAATAAGAAAAGAGAACTTTCATCCACAACCTTTTTCTTAGCCTTATGTATCTTTTGAAACACATTTTCTTCACCTTTAAGTACTTTTACAGCTTTTTCTTTAAGCCTCACTACTGGAAACTGACTTTCTGTAAGACACAAATATTCATCTGCTATAAGTACATTTACTAAATCCTTTATTTCTTTTACAGTGTAATTTTTCATTATGCCATAAGTAGAAAGTTTGTTAAATCCAAACTCTAATACTTTCTTATCCTTTGAACCTCTAAGTACCTGTGACACTAAAACTGTTCCAAATTTCTGTTTCATACGTGCTATACAGGAAAATATTTTCTGAGCATCTATAGTTATATCTGTAAGTTCTGTTTCATCCTTACACACACTACAGTTATCACAAGAATCAGGTACATTGGTTTCTCCAAAGTACTCTAATATGAACTTTCTAAGACATTTAGTTGTGTGACAATAATCCACCACATCTTGAAGCCTTCTATATTCATTAATTCTTCTTTCTTCTGAAAATATACTTTGTTCTATAAGAAATTTTTGTAAAATAATGTCTTGTGCTCCAAATAATAAAATACATTCACTAGGCTCTCCATCTCTTCCAGCACGACCTGCTTCTTGATAATAAGCTTCCATATTTTTAGGTATGCAGTAATGTATAACATATCTTACATTTGATTTATCAATGCCCATTCCAAAGGCATTAGTAGCCACAATTATATTCACATTATCATATAAAAAATCCTCTTGTGCTTTTGTTCTAGCTGAATCATTCATACCTGCATGATATTTGCCCACGGAATATCCCTTTTTTGTTAGTCCCTCATAAATATTATCCACTTCTTTTCTGGTGCCTGCATAAATTATTCCAACTTGATCTTTATTATTTGCTAAATATTTTAATAGATAATCTTTTTTATTTTCTCCTCTAATAACAGAAAAAGATAGATTTTTTCTATCAAAGCCAGTAGTATATACATTAGACTTTTTAAGTTCTAAAAGTTTTACTACATCTTCCTTAACCTCAGTAGTAGCTGTAGCTGTGAAAGCTGAAACTATAGGTCTGCCCTCTAATTTTTTTATTAAAGGCGCAATAGATCTGTAGCTTGGTCTAAAGTCATGTCCCCATTGTGAAACACAATGGCATTCATCTATAGCAATCATGGATATGTTAAGTGTTTTTAATAATGCACAAAAACTTTCTGATTCCAATCTTTCTGGTGCCACATACAAAAGTTTTGTATATCCACTTACTGCCATTAATACTCTTTCTTGTACTTCATATTGATCCAATGAACTATTTATAAACGTTGCTTTTACTCCTATATCATTAAGAGCATCCACTTGATCCTTCATAAGAGATATTAAAGGAGATATTACAATTGTTATTCCCTTCATTAAAAGTGCAGGTATCTGATAACATATTGATTTACCTGCTCCAGTAGGCATTATAGCAAAGGTATCCTTCCCTTCTAGTATGCTCTGTATTACTTTTTCTTGTCCTTCTCTAAAACTATCATATCCATAATATTTTTTTAATAAAATCTTAGCCTCTTCAAGCATTGAAAGCCAAACCTCCTGAATTTATTTTTTTATTCTTTAACGATAATACTATCCTCTATGAATTAAAATATTCAAATATCGATCTTTAATTTTTATTTCTAAGCACAATAATACATCATCAAATCTATAACATCAAGTCACTTGTATTCAAACAGTAAGCTTATATACTAAGTAACAGTTGTTAGTTATAATTTAAAACGCAATTTAATTATAACATATAGTATCATTTATACTAATATTTTTTGCCAAAGCACTGTCCTTCTACATTGTAGCATTCTTATCACCCATGCATATATTATATAATCAAGTGATTTCTTATTTTCATATATTTTAGCTATAAGTTATTTGAAAAAATTGTATATCAATAAGAAATCTAATAGTTTAGTATACTTATATGTTTTATTTAAAAGCACTTAATGCATATGTAAATAGGAAACAGGAGGCTAAATGATGAATAAAGAAAAAGCAGCTTTTTTATCTATAATGTCAAATTCAACCCTTATAATATTTAAGCTTATAGCTGCTATATCTATAGGTTCTATAAGTGTTATGTCTGAAGCCATTCACTCTTCTATAGATTTACTAGCTAGTTTTATAGCATTTTTTTCTATAAAAAAAGCTTCTATGGCTGAAGATGAAGATCATCCTTTTGGACATGGTAAATATGAAAATGTTTCTGGTTTTGCAGAAGCAATTCTTATATTTTTTGCAGCCGCTTTAATTATTTTTGAAGCATTAAAAAAAATAGTTTATGGATCTACTATTACAGGTGTAGGTCTTGGTTTAGTAGTTATGCTAATATCTTCTGCTATTAATTTTGTAATATCTTACATCCTTATGAAAACATCAAAAAAAACAAATTCCATTGCACTAGAAGCAGATGCTTTTCATTTATTAACTGATGTAATTACAGCTTTAGGCGTATTCCTAGGACTTTTACTTGTAAAAGTTACAGGACTTTCAATACTAGATCCTATTGCAGCTGTATTAGTAGGTTTCTTGATTATTAAAACCTCTATAGATTTAACAAAAAAATCTCTGAAGGATTTGGTAGACAGTAAACTTTCTGATGAAGATATAGGAAAAATCATAAGAGTTATCAAATCTCACAGAGATATTGCAGGTTATCACAGACTTAGAACACGACAATGCGGAGAACACAAACAAATAGATATTCATTTGAAAATCAATAGAAATTTTTCATTAATAGAAGCACATGATTTATGTAATAAAGTAGAAATTGAATTAAAGACATCATTTCCTAAATCTTACGTATTAATTCATGCAGAACCTTCATATAAATAAATCATAAAGTAATTTTCACGCTGTAACAAAATTCACTTATATAACTTAATAATCTACTTGCAAAATTAAGGGGGTGTTGCACTAATTAATTAGTTCAACATCCCCTTAATTTGACCTTAAAAAACTACCTTTTTAATCTCCTTTAACTGCTTTAATCATCGCCTGTATGTTTTTAAGTGGTGTTTTAGTTCCAATACCACAAGCAGGTGATAGAATATTTACACCAGCTTGCATACAATTATTTGACATATTCTCTATGTCCTCTTCATAACTATTTTGAAGTGCAAAGGTACTTACATTTCCCATTATAGCCTTGTTTTTAACATTTTCGCATACTTGTTTTGCACTGGTTATAGAATCAAAACTTATAGCATCACTATGAAGTTCATTCAATTCTTTATATATGCTTTTTAATCTTCCACATATATGAATTATAGTTCCTCCCTTAGCAAAAGGTTCTAACGCATCTATTATTTTGTTTAAATAAGGAACTGCATATTCTCTAAAAGCCTTAGGTCCAAGTATTTCTCCTGTACCACTTGGATCTGATATAGTAAGTATCTGAGCTCCAGCTATTAGCTGTGCCTTTCCAAAAGCTATAAGATTATCTGTTACAAATTCCATCATTTCATGAGATTCTTTTGGATTTCTAATAAGTTCTTTATAATAAATTGTAGGTTCCATAAGAGAAGATGCTGTACTTACAGGCCCAGTTAAATTAGCTATTACTGGTACATCTAAATCTTTTTCTTTTAATATTTTAATAGCATCCAATACTACTTTAGCTCGTCCTTCATTTACATTTATGTTTTTTAAATTTTTCCACTGAGTAACAGAATCTATTATATAATCTGTAACCCTAGGTTCATTTATTTTTGTTCCTAAAAAAACTTCTGCTCCCATAGCTTCTGCTTCTATAGTCATGCAGAAAGGTACACCAACATTTTCGAAACCGCCGTTTTCATAAACACCTGCTGCTAAATCTGCCATTATTTTAGCATCAATATGTGCCTCTGGCCATTTACATCCTGTTAAATCCATTACCTCTTCTATTATCATATTCATCATACCACCAGGACATATACAAGGTGGCCTATCTACTGTTTCTCTTTTAAGAGATGCGAATAATCTATCTTTTGGTGTTAACAATTACTATCACGTCCTTTACTTTATAATCATTTTTTCTAATTTTTCCTTATCCACTGGATATCCAATTTCTCTAGCAGTATCCATCATAGTTTGTATATTTTCTAAAGGTGTTTCCACAGGAAGACTACACCCTGACATAATAACATATCCTTTAGGACTATCATAACCTTCCATAACACTGTTTATCACAGCATTTCTAACTTCATTTCTTGTACCTGCATACATAACATTAGATGGATCTACGTTACCTATCATTTTCATCTTGTCTCCTATGGTTTTCTTACATTCTGAAAGACTTACTACATTATCCATACTAAAGCCACCTACTCCAATAGAAGCCATTTCACCTATATCCGGCCATATTTTTTCTGTTTTACCGCATATATGAAGCACTGTCATTTTACCCTTGGAATTAATAAATTCTATAAGTCTTCTTAAATAAGGAAGACAAAATATTCTAAAATGTTTAGGACTTATTATTGTACAAGAAGCTAAAGGTTCTGAAATCGTAGGTGAAAGACCTGTATCTATTATAACTTTAGCATACTCTATACAAGTTTGAAGTGAAATTTCACAAAGCTTGTGTACTGCTTCCGGATTTTTAAAAAATAATTTTGTCATTTTCTCAATTCCTACAAGAAAAAAAGCATTAGAAAATGGACCTACAATGCCTCCAGAGCAAGGGACTTCTTTTCCTAAAGAATCTGCTAAGTATTTCATAGCTTCTACAAATACTGGAAGTCTTCCATCTTTGTATGGATTAGCTATTTTTATTTTATCAATATCTTTTATATCTTTTATAGCAGGTTCTAAAAGATCTGCTGTATTATCCTCTGGGAATATAACTTTAGTTCCCATGGCCTCTGCCCAAACATAAAGGTCAGTAAAAACCCTAACCCCATCCATTTTAAATCTTCTATAAGCAGATATTTGAGCCTCAGCTATAGTTTTCGCGCTAGTATTGAAATCTGAAATTTTACAGCCATAAATACGTGCTACCCCATTAGCTATGTTAGGATTACAAGGCAGCCTATCCACAGACTCTCCTCTGCCTAGAGCAGCAGCTCTTTCCATAGGAGTCATTTGATCTTTCATATTTTACGCCCCCTGTACTAGTTTACTATTTGATACCTTTAAATCATTATTTTCCATTTTACTTGCTAATGTTTTTGCAAACTTGGCAGCTTTTGAAGCATCTGTAGTATATCCATCAGCTTCTATTTTATCTGCAAAACTTTGAGATATAGGCCCTCCACCTATCATAACTTTTATTTTATCTTTCAATCCCTGTGATTTTAATATGTTTACAACTTCAGCCATTCCTTCCATAGTTGTAGTCATAAGCGTTGATAATACTATTATAGAAGCACCCACTTCCTTAGCCTTTTCAACAAAATCTATTGGAGGTACATCCCTTCCAAGATCTATTACTTCAAAACCCTCTGTTTCCATCATTATTCTAACTAAATTTTTTCCTATATCATGAGTATCCCCTTGAACTACTCCTATTACTACCTTATTTTTAACTTTACTTTCATCTTTTTTCAAATGAGGTTTTAATACATCAAGTCCTGCATACATAGCATCTGAACACATTAATAATTCTGGAATATAATATTCGCCTTCTTCATAAAGTTCACCTGCTCTATTCATGCCACTGGCTAATCCCTTATCTATAGCTTCATAAGCATTTATATCATCTTCTACGCATTTTTTTGAGATTTCTACAGTTTCATCCTCATCCATATCAACTACTGCATCTGATAATTTTTTAATTAATTCATCTTTCATATTTTCCTCTTCCTTTCAAAATTATATTATGGAGTTTTAATCTCCCTTTAAGCATATTCAAATAAATAACTAATCAATATATAATTCATTTTTCAACATACTATAATTCTATTTTCCAAATCACTGGCTTTTTCATTTTAATTGGTGTTTTTTTCAAACAGTAATGCCCTATTATTTTTACATCTTTTCTTTCTTTCATAATTTTATTAATTGCTTGTCCATAAGTTATATTTTCTTCTAATTCTATAGGTGTGGATTTTACAAACTCCCCTTTATCTAGCGCAACAGAAGTTATTCCACATAAATGCAATATAGAATTTCCTAGTTTATCTTCTACTCTTTTAAGTACATTGTAAGTATATCGTCCACTAAATTCTTTATATACTTTAGGTCCTACAATATCCAAAGTACCAGTTGAATCTCCAAAGGATATTATTTTTGCGCCTCTTTTTACTCCTTCTTCAATGTACTTAACAATGCCATCTTGAATTACTGTCATAAAAGTTTCCACTGAAGCTTTATCTTTTCTTATAGCTCTATAGAAAATCCTTGGATCAATAAGTGTGCTCATTATAGTAAAGGGTCCTTGCACACTCAAAGCCACAGTTTCACCCTGCTTATTTAAAATTTCTACTGATTTTAAAACTTCACTTATTCTTTTTTTAGTTAAATCTATTTCTTTTAAATCTTTTAATTCCTCAATACTTTCAAAGACATATTTTCCAACTCTTGGCCCAATTTTTTCATTGCCCATTTTTATATCTGCACCTAGAGCTTCTGCTTCCACAGTCATACAAAAAGGTACCATAGAAATATTATCCTTATGATATTCCTTAAGTGCTTTTGAAAGAGCTGCCATAAGTTCACCTTTCATATGTGCTTCTTGTAAAGTCGTCCCTGCAACTTTCGTTACTTCCTCTGGTATCTCTTCCAAGTTATCAGATATACATTTAAATTTAACTTCATATTCCATTATTATCGTCCCCTCCTAATATAATCAAAATAAAATAAAAATGAATTCTCCTATTAAAATACTTATAACTTGAATTAACAAAGTTATTTTAATAGCTTTTTTAAGTGGTAGTTCTTTAAAAATAATTAGTATACCAAATCCAGTATTAGAACAAAGTCCTGCAACTAAAGCTCCAAAACTGATAACGCCTTTCATGAACCCTTCTGCCACAAGTACAGATGACATGCAACTAGGTACCATTCCAATTAAAGATGCATACACAGGTTGAAGAAATGTATTTTTGCCTAAAATATTATTTAGTCCATCTTCACCTATTTTATCCATACCTAAATTTATCAAAAATATTGTGATGGCTAAAAAAACAAAAATTTTTAAAGTATATACTAAATTTCTTACAATTATGTTACTTCCTGGTTTGCATCTATCACATTCGCAGGACATGTCATAAATCCTTCTAAGTTTTCCTCTATCCTCTTTTACAAAAAAATTTACAGCATATCCTATAACTACACCTATGAAAACTTTTAATGCCATAAGCTTGAACATAAAAAATATTTTTTCAGGATGAGCTCCTATTATAATTAATGCTTCATCAGAACTGGCTAAAAAAACAGACATAATCATACCTAAAGTTATAAGTCCTCCACTATAAAGCTTTGCCATAGCAACAGGGATTCCGCATTGTGGTATTAATCCAAGTATTGCTCCTCCAACACAATCAAATTTAGAAAACTTGTCTACTAACTTATTGTCCTTATTTACTGTATTCATTAAATAATCTACTACTAAAAATATTATGAATAATATAGGAATAATTTTAACTGTATCCATTAAACTGTCCATTAATATGTCTAACATCTAAGCAATCCTCCAATAAATTTAATTAAAATTTAAGAGCTTCAACAAAATATTGTTGAAAATCTTCTCTAGTAGAAAGTTCTACTACACTTATACCTTCTCGTATTTCACTCATTAAGTTAAGTTTATCTTCATTTATAAGTGCAATTTTAGCACCTTCAATAGAAGAATTTCCAACAAAATTTATTTCTCCTCTAAATCCTTTTGGAACAAGGCTAATAGTTTTTATGCTTTCTGGATTTATATGATACCCAAAAGCTCCTGCTATTACTGCTTCATCTATGTCTTTAATATCCACATTTATTTGCTTTAAAAGCATAGTTATTCCTGATGAAATAGCTCCTTTAGCTAGTTGTATTTGCCTTACATCTTTTTGCGATATGTATATATCCTCTGTTATGTAAAATTTCTTATCTACTAATTTATGTTTGATTTTTTCAGGCAATTCTTTATTAAATCTTCCACTACTTGATACTATTTCACTTTTGACTAAAGCTGCTGCTATATCTATAAGTCCGCTGCCACAGATGCCTCTGGCTTTTTCCCCTCCTATAGTTGTATAGTTTATGTTAAGTTCTTCATCTATACTAAAAGAATCTATAGCACCTTCCTCTGCTCTTGATCCACAGGAAATATTCATTCCTTCTAAAGCTGGCCCTGCTGCTGTAGAAGATGCTGCCATTTTGCCTTTTGATATAGCTACAATTTCTCCATTAGTTCCTATGTCTATAAATATTGAAGAATGTTTCTTATTTTGGAAATCAACAGCTATAACCCCTGCAGCAATATCTGCTCCTACATAAGAAGAAACTGAAGGTAATATAGTTAAAATTCCTTCCTTATTTATATTTAATCCGAAATCCTTTGCATTAAAATCAAACTTATCTAAAAAAGCAGCTCTATAAGGTGCTTTAGCTATAGAATCTGGATTTACTCCTAAAAAAAGATGCAACATAGTAGTGTTAGCTGCTATTGTAACTCTATAGATATCTTGAACATTGAAATCGTTTTTTGTTAAGTCTTCAATCATAGAATCTATTTTCTTTTTTATACAATTACTTAATATTTCTATTCCATCTTCTTCTTTCATACAAAAACTTATTCTTGAAAGTACATCCCCGCCATACTCTGTTTGAGGATTTAGAGAAGAAATGTTATTTAAAATTTCTCCCGTTTCTAAGTTTACAAGATAAGCTGATAGTCCAGTGGTTCCTATATCAACAGCTACTCCTAAAGGTGATTCTAAATACTCCCTTATGTCTATAAGTTCTTCATTAAAAACCACACCATAAATTTCTTCTTGTTTTTTTCTTTCCATAATCCCTATGTTTTTTATTAGATTAAACCTGTTCACTTTATAATCCAAAGTGTTTTTATAAGGTAAAAAATTTTTAAACTGGATTCGTGGCAGTTTTACTTTTCTTATAGCACTTTTTATTTCTGCATTTATAGAAAATCCTCTATTTATAGTTTTTAAGTCCTTTTTCTCCTCTATTAGTTCTATTTCTACATTTCCTTTAACTTTGGCTATACATGCAAGTCTTACAGCTTCATCTTCAGTATGTTTTTCCTCCTCTTCTGTTTTAGGATACAATTCCCCATAAGCTTTAACTTTGCACTTACCACACTTGCCAGTTGAATTGCAGGGAGTTTCTATTTTTAGCCCTGCTTCTCTTATACAGTCAATAAGTTTTGTTCCATTTTCTACTTCTATTTGCATATTTCTATCTTTAAATTTAACTATACACAAATTTTTACACCTTCTCTCTTTAAATGCACTAATTTATATGCTTTCTACACTTATTGTATTTACTTTTATACTGATTAAACAATAGTTATTTGTAAATTTAATAGATACCCTCCTTTTAATCATTGTTTATTATAGCAACTTTTTGATTTTAAATTTTTTAGAACAACAAAAAAAGCTCTTAATATAACTTAAAAGCTGTTTTTTCACCACTTTACTTTTGCATAAAAATATATATTTAATATTTACATAATAAGCATAAAGCGACGCAAGTAGTTAATTCAAAGTTCAGTTGTACGTAGACTACATTATGGTGGTGTTTTTATTTTAACTTATACTCCATGGTATATTATAAGGAATTCGCACTATTAAATATTTTTAATTGTTTTCAAAAATTTTGATATAAACAAAGCTCTTAGTAAAAGTTTGATTTTTGACATCATCTGATGCTTAAAAATAGTTATCAGATAAAAATCTCAAGGCGATTAGCCTGTTAAATTTCATGCGTCCATTGAAGTTTGCTCGTACTAACCTAATAAACTCCAATCTCATTGTAGATATCTATACAACAAGGAATTTTGATGCACAAATTGCAAGCGTAACAACAACATTTATACTGTATAATTTTCTTACCTATTATCGTAGAATAAATGACTATGAAACTTTAGGTGCTTTGTTTGAGTTAATTAAAGATGATATTTGCGAAAAAACTATAGCACAAAAGTTATGGCAGATTTTTGATGAATTGTTGCAGGTAATAATTGAAGATGTATCATAATCTGCCACCGTAAATATAATAGACTTTAAGAATTCACTGGAATACCAATACTTAAAGGGATTATTTGAGTACTCAACTTTTAGGTGTTGGTTAAAATTGCAACTTAAATTTTCAAGCAACAATACTGCGTATTTGGTTAGCAAACTCTTACATATATCAATAATAAACAAAGTTTGCGTAAGAAACATGCGACCTATTGGTCTAAAAGATTGGAGCACTTTTTATTCAAAAGGAATTGCTCTAAACACAAATAAAATCAGTATTTAAGAGCAATTTGTATAATCTAAAATATAATATGAGAGTAGAGCGAAACTTAATCATTAATATAAAAACATTTGAAACTAGTTAAAAATATTAAGTAAATTCCAACCTACCGGTATTAAGGCTTATCAGCCTTTTGATGGAGACAAATATATTCATAATAATTTTCAACTTTAGATTGGTTGATTTATGGTTACTAGTTTGGATTTTAACTTATACGTAGGGATATATGATAATGTTTCATCACATTAGTTAAATATTTTTTATTAGTCTTAGCGAAAAGTTCAGGAAAGCCTTAGAACTTTAGCCCTGTTTGAGTGAAGCGAGTTTGGCAAAGTTCTTAGGTTTTCCTGAACTTTGAGCTTTAGACTAATTAAAATATTTAACAGTGATGAAACATTATCATATATCACGTAGTATAAGTTAAAATTCAAACTTCTCCATGTGAATAAATCCCTATGCAGTGGAAATTCACTTTACCATTTGCGTCGCATTATTTTTAGATTGTTAAAAATTAATAGTTGCTTAACAATAAAATTAGAATATATTTTTACTTCACTGGTATTTTAATTGTAACCTGTGCTCCTCCTGTAACAGATGAATTTTCAATATGAAGCTCGCCGCCGTGTTGTTTCACAATAGAATCAACTATATATAGTCCCATGCCATAATGCGTTTTGGATGTTCGGCTTTTATCACCTGTATAAAACTGTGTTTTAGCAAACTTAATATCTTTATCCGAAAAGCCTTTGCCACTGTCTATAATTGTAAAACAAATCTTATCCTTCAAATACTCTGCTTTAAAATATATCTTACCAGTATCGTTTGAGTAATCTACTGCATTAGAAATAACATTCATAATTGCCCTATACATTAAATTATAATCAATATCAATTTCCTCTGGTAAAGATTTTTCTTCAAATTCAACTTGTAACTTTTTTGTACAAGCAAGAGCATTTAATTGGCTATGAATATTGCTTACAAATTTCCTTGTATTAACTTTTTCTATTTGTATATGAAAACCTTCCTCCGCTCTAGAAATTTCAATAAGCGATTTTATGTATTTTTCAATTTGATTGGTATTTTTATGAATAAACTCTGTGTATTCTTGCTGTTCTTCATTTAAAGGCGAATCTATTAATAATTCGGCATTTCCCTTAATAACTGCAAGAGGTGTTTTTATATCATGGGCAAGCGCTGAAATTTGTTCCTTTTTTGCTTGTTCAATACTCCATTTTTCACTTAAGGATTTTTTTAATTCTTCTTTCATATCAGAAAGTGACAATAATACATCATTAAATTCCTTGATTTTAGAATAACCTGCTTCAAAGTCTAAATCCTTTTCTTTAATCTTTTCCACCGCTTTAAGCAAAGGTTTTAACTGATTTTTTATTTTTCTTGCATAAAGTGTTGAAACTACAAAGATAATGGCAACACATAAAAAAATAAATATTAAAGCAAACATTGCTTGAGGATTAGGTAAATTATTATTTAAAAAGTCAGGACTATATCTCATTATAATATAATATTGCAGTACACATACACCATCTTTTCTTTGTATGATATAATACTGTTTCGTCCCTCCTCGGTAACCATAAGCTTCTCCCAGTGCACATTTTTTTGCTTTCTCTAAGTCCTCAGAATTTAAATCTGTTTTAATTACTTTGTAATTTTTATCAAAAACAACAAATTTACACCCTTTTGGAATCATGCTTTCTGTAATACTCTGTGCTGATTGAATTTGAGATTTTGAAGCAGTAGCCAAACCTTCACTATAATTCGCAGGCAAAAATACATTGAACTTTATAAGCAAAAAAATCAATTCAAAGTATAATGCTAAGAAAACAATAAAGGCCATAATCATAGTTAATAAATATCTAAAAAAAATCCTCCTCATAGTAGGTACTTTTTTACTTATTCCCATTTATAGCCAATCCCCCAAACTGTTTCAATTGGAGACAATTCAAAAACAGCAAGTTTTGATCTTATGTTTTTTACATGTTCTGCAATACCCGAACTGTCACTTTCTCTTTCATATCCATATACAGCTTCATAAATTTGCTCTTTTGTAAATACTTGTCCTCTATTTCGTACAAGAAATTCACAAATGGCATATTCACTTTTTGTCATGGGTACTTTTTTATCTTGTGCCACAATTTCCTTACTTGCTAAGTTAAATTTCATGCCAGAAACAGAAATCATGTTGAGTTTTTCCCTTTTTTCTCTTCGCAAATGAGCATTTACCCTAGCACGAAGTTCTCCTGTACCAAATGGTTTTGTTATGTAATCATCCCCACCTATTCCAAGCCCAAACATTATATCACTTTCCATAGTTTTAGCAGTTAAAAATAATATTGGACAGTCTACTAGGTCACGAATCTTTTTACATAATTCAAAACCATCTATATCTGGCATCATTACATCTAATAGAATAAGATCATATTTTGTATATTCATTAACTGATATTTCCTTTGCACAACTGACAATTGTAACAACATGTGCATCCTTTGCAAGAACATTCTTAACAAGAACTAAAATATCTCTTTCATCATCTATTACAAGAATCTTGGCCATAAAGCACCCCCTTCCAAATTAGTTGATAACTCAATTTTCTAACATGCAAAATTTTTACTTAATATAAGTAAGTTTTTTGAGAAGACAGGGGAGAGTGAAGGTTAATTTTTTGATAATGCAAAAGAATCTTTAAATTTATATAAGTCAGCAATGTTTCGTTTTAGCGAAACGAGTCATCAAAATTTAATTGAAGATTTTTCGTACCCCTTTCACTGTCCTCTATCAATTGTCCTCTTAAAATATTACTTCGCATAATTTTTAAACTGTATAAAAGACTATTCATCACACTTACGACCTTCCCAAAACTTAAACCATAAAAGTTGTAATGCCAATATACCAAAAGTATATGCGCCTGTAATACATGATGCTTTTTGAAGATTATATGAAAGTTCAGGAATTTCTTTATGCATAACTGTAACCATAAAATTTAAAACAGCAAAATTACAAAATCTTACACTCCATGCCCAGGGAAGATACATCCAGTATCTGTCTCCTAGCCCTGTAATCATCAGAGCAGCAATAAGCATTCCTGCAATTCCTAAAAAAATAGATGCTCCTCTTCCAAACTTTAAACTGATAAAAAAACTTAATATATAAATAAATATATTACTAAAAGTAATCCATCCAAATACCTGAAAATATAACAAATAGGGAATATTAGATGTTTCTAAAAATACTTTCAATCCTAAAAGTACTATACCAAGAGCTAAAAATAGAGAAAACATTCCCATAAGAATCAAAGTAAGCAGCTTGCTTAAACATGTAGTAATCCTTGATTTTGTGCTTAGTAATACTTGAAATTGTCCTGCTTGTTCTTCCTGTGAAACAACTATACCACAAATTATTCCAATTAGTAGTGGAAACACCATGCCAAGTAATTCAAAATAAAGTGCATGCTTTTCCACAGTTTCTACACTATTAAATAAATTGTAGCAGATTAGAAAAAATAATGCACCTATTATTGGAATTACAATGTGAATCCAAAATACTTGAGTGTGTTTTAACTTTTGAAAGTCAGCACGCAAAGCTCTAAATAATGATATCATATTATATAACCTCCTGATTTTTAAACCAATGTGATGTAGCAGTAAGTAGTACAATAAATAGTATAATAGATAACACAATTCCTACAGGAATAGCACCTGGATTAAGCATAGGATCCTTTGCTCCTGGCATCTGTCCATTTGGAAGTATTCCCAGCATAGGACACATGAGACGGCTCGTCCAGCTGTATGGACACAGCCACCACATAGATTTTACAGCCATCATACTGTTAAGACCTATACCCACTGCAACATTTAAAATAACTGGTACAAAAAATCCAAATTTCTTAGCTAAAAATAAACAAAATGGAATTTGCCATAATGATGTTATTGCAATAATAATAGCTGCCGTAATTGCATTTATACTTGGAATGCTAACTATCAAATTTAAAGCAAAACCTGAAATAATCCTTGGTAAAATATATTTTCCTACTATCCCCACTCCTAAGGAGAGTAGAATACAGGAAAATAAAACATACATAGCTATAAGCATAACTTTTGAAGCCCAAACTTTTTTTAAGTTGATAGGCATGGATAAAACAGCCATATATTTAATTTTCTTCTCTTCTTTTTGGTTCACAAGTGCACAGAGAAGTGCAATACTTCCTGGCAGCATCATCATATACCACCAATTAAATGCATTTAATTGATAATAAACTCCTGACATAACACCAAAAAACAATGTGATAATTGGGAAAATTAAAACAAGTTTTTTTGTCATTGTCCTTTTTAATTTTAAATTTTCTGCCTTCAAATATGAACTCATTTTAATTACCTCATTTCCCTTTTACTTTTTTTAACTACTTCCATAAACAGAGTTTCCAAGTCTTCACCTGGGTTAATTTTTCCTTCATATCCTAAAATGCCATTGCTTATAATCCCGATATGATCTGCAATAAGTTCTACTTCTGACAATATGTGGCTGGATAAGATAACCGTTATCCCTTGCTCTGGAAAAGAACGAATTAGTGCTCTCAAATCTTGAATACCTATTGGGTCAAGTCCGTTGGTAGGCTCATCTAAAATCAACAGTTTAGGATGATTAAGTAGTGCAATGGCAATCCCGAGTCTCTGCTTCATGCCCATTGAAAACTGACCTGCACGTTTTTTCCCTGTACTTGTTAAATCAACAGTTTGTAGTACTTCATCAATGCGGGAATCCGGAAGCCCTAAAAGAGTAGTTCTCACTTTCAAATTCTCTCTTGCAGTTAAATTTTCATATAGTGGAGGTGATTCAATTAGCGTGCCAATATCCTTTAAATCCTTTCTACTCCAGGGATGTCCTTCAAAAATAATTTTTCCTGAAGTTTGGTGGAGCATTCCTGTAATCATCTTTAATGTAGTAGATTTTCCTGCACCATTAGGTCCTAATAAACCATAAATCGAATTTTCTTTAATAGTAAAAGTAATGTTGTTTACTGCAAGCTGACCCTTAAACTTTTTGCAAAGATTTTTTGTTTGTAAAATATAATTTTCCATTATTATCAATCCTCTCATTTAACTAGTTTCCAAGATTTCTTACTTCATGATTTATTATAAGCATCAATTTTAAGGATTTTATAAGGATTTTGCAAAAAAATAATCTCAGTGATTTTTTCATCACTGAGATCATTTAAGTAAAATTGTTTTTACCAAAAATTTTCTTAACTATGTTCTATTATTTTTCCTTTGTACATGTCTTTTAAACTTATTTTTATGTTAAAAGTTTTTTCATATTGCTTAATTAAGCCCTGCTCTCTATCTGTAAATATACATATAGATTTGCCAGCCTTACCAGCCCTGGCTGTTCTTCCTGCTCTGTGAAGATAGTTATCAGGTTCTTCTGGTATATCGTAGCTAAAAATGCATTCCACATCCTGTATATCAAGACCTCTAGCTGCTATATCAGAAGCTACTAGTACATTGATTTTACCTGCCTTAAAGTTTTCTAGTGCTCTTTTACGTACTTCTTTATCTGCTGTTCCATATATAGCTTCTGATTTTATTCCATGATAATTTAGCTTTTCTGTAAGTGTTTCTATTTCATCAGGTTTGTTTAGAAACACAATGGATTTTTGAGGATTTAATATGTGAAAAACCTTTCTTAAAATCAATATTTTATCTCTTTGCTCACATTTAAAACACATATGCTCTATATTTTCATTCATAGAAGTTTTTGCCTGCGTTCTTATAACTTCATATTCTTTCATTAAAGTTTTTGCTACATCTAGAGTTCTTTCATCTATAGTGGCTGAAAAAAACATTAATTGTCTATCTTTTAATGTAGTTTTTATTATAGCTTTAACATCTTCTACATTGTTTTTATCTAAAAGTTTATCTGCCTCATCAACTACAATAGTTTTTATCATATGTGCTTTCATTTTTTTTAGCTTAATAAGTTGAAGTATTCTTCCAGTAGATCCTACTACTATATGTGGTTTATTAGTTTTTAAAGTTTCTATTTGTTTTTTTATATTTACATTTCCTATTATAGCTACAGATTTAACTGGAATTTCCGAATTTTCAGCTAGCGTTTTTATTACATCATTCACTTGAATTGCAAGTTCATGTGTAGGTGTAAGTATAAATGACTGCACATCTTTACTACTTGTATCTATATTTTGAAATATAGGAGCTAAATAAGCTAAAGTTTTTCCACTACCTGTTTCTGCTTCCCCTACTACATCCTTGTTTAAAATAGCTTGTGGAATTGCTTCCACCTGTATTTCTGTTGCATATTCAATTCCATCTTTTTTTAAACCTTCTACTATTTTTTCATTTATACCTAATTCTTTAAATAAAATTTTTGTCATATTATATTTAACTCCTTTTTTCTATTTACTAGCTATTTGTACCCTAACAGCTTTACCTTTAATACCTTTTTCATTTAGGGCCTTTAAAACTTTTTCTCCATTTCCTCCCATAATATCTATATAGGAATGGGTATCATGAATATCTATAACCCCTATCATTTCTACATTAAGTCCAGTGTAATTAATAATAGCTCCCACTATATCGCCTGGCCTCATTTTCTTTTTCTTCCCCGCATTTATATGCAATTTCGTTATTTCATTATTTATATTAGCTGTTTTATCCTTTTTTGCTACAGGCTTTACTCTGTTTTTCTCTAAGAAAGCTTCTTTATTTTCATCTGCTTGTTCCCTTGAAGGGATTTCTTTTTTAGGTATTTCCATTTCAATAAATTCTTCAATATCTCTTAAAAATCTATCCTCATTAGGAGTAGCAAAGGTTATAGCACACCCCTTATTTCCTGCTCTACCTGTTCTTCCTATTCTATGAACATAACTTTCTTTTTCCATTGGTAAATCATAATTTATTACGTGGGTAATATTATCTATATCAATACCTCTAGCAGCAACATCTGTAGCTACAAGAAATCTAAATTCTCCTCTTTTAAAACTTTTAATTCCATCCAATCTTTCTGATTGAAGCATTCCTCCATGTATCTTTTCACAGGAATATTTTTCAGCTTTCATTCTGCTTGTAACATAATCCACATTATTTTTTGTTCTGCAAAATATAATTGCACTATCTGGATTTTCTATATAAAATAACCTTCTTAGCAAATCAAATTTAAAATTTTCCTCTACAATATAGCAACTTTCATCTATATTATCTACTGTAAGCTTTTCTGGTGTTATTTCTATTTTAATTGCATTTTTCATATATTTTTTTGATAAGTTTTCTATAATCTCAGGCATAGTAGCTGAAAAAAGCATAGTTTGCCTTTTTTTAGGAATTTTATTTATTATTTCACTAACTTCTTCTATAAATCCCATGTTAAGCATTTCATCAGCTTCATCTAAAACTAAAAATTTTATGTTTTCTAATTTTAGATTGCCCCTTTTTATGTGATCTAAAGTTCTTCCTGGAGTTCCTACTATAATATGTACTCTTTGTTTTAATTCTTTTCTTTGCATTTCCATAGGTTGTTTTCCAAAAATAGCAGTACATCTAATTCTTTTGAATCTTCCTATGTTTTTTATATCCTCAGATACCTGAACTGCTAGTTCTCTAGTTGGAGTAAGCACCAAAACTTGAGGATCCGTTTCCTCTATATCTATACTTTCACAAATAGGAATACCAAAACAAGCTGTTTTTCCACTTCCTGTTTGTGCTTTTACTATTACATCATTTCCTTCTAATGCTATAGGTATTGATTGTTCTTGTACCTTAGATGGTACTTTATATCCCATGTTTTTAATAGATTTCAATATATCTTGTTTTATTTTAAAATCTTCAAATTTAATTTCATTCATATCTATATTTTCCTTTCAACTTCTGTTCGTATACAAAATTCTTTTCTATTTAACTTTACTATTATAGCACAGAATTATATTATATGTGCCATTTAATGATATATTTCATAAAATAAGCAAGATGCGACGCAAGGGGCAATGAAAATAGGGTTCAGTGGCAGTTTAGATTTTAACTTCTACTTCGTGATATATGGTAATGTTTCATCACTGTTAAATATTTTAATTAGTCTAAGCTCAAAGTTCAGGAAAACCTAAGAACTTTGCCAAACTCGCTTCACTCAAACAGGGCTAAAGTTCTAAGGTTTTCCTGAACTTTTCACTAAGACTAATAAAAAATATTTAACTAATGTGATGAAACATTACCATATATCCCTACGTAGAAGTTAAAATCCAAACTAGTAAGCATAAAGCGATTAATCTATATTTGAAAACTTTTTCTACATTTTATATTAATATATTTTTCTCCAAAAGGGATTGTAAGCCTTAACCGTCAGGTTGGTTGGAATTCAATCAAATTTCAAGTAGTTTCAAAGGTCTTTACATTAATCAAATAGGATATCAACTATTACCAGCCTTTACTGGTTAATATTTTGAAACAGTGGCAATGTTTTTAGATTTCGAAAACATCTATTACACCGACCACTATAGTGACTTAGTAAAAGATATATACATTGTTCAGAATACACTCAAGCGGATAAGGCTGTTTGGGTTATGAAGATAGACATATTATAGTTCAAACATTATCTACAAAAGCAAAAGAAAACTCCACCTGAGTCTAAGAATTGCTTGATAATACTTTATATCCATTGCTTCAAATATAGAGTTTGCTGGTTAGTTACAAAAATTATTGACAATTACCTAGACTTATATAATTTCCAGTGTAACATCGTACATATTTGTTGGAAATAAAAAATTTAACAGGCTAATCGCCTTGAGATTTTTATATTAAAATTTTTAAAAATAATCAAATACATATAGAACCAAACCTATCGGTATCAAGGCTTATCAGCCTTTTAAAGAAGACTATATCAATTTGTAGAAAGCAAGTTTTAATTGTAAGTTAGCTGATTTACGGTAACTAGTTTTTATTTTAACTTATACGTAATGGTATATTATAAGGAATTTGTCACATCAATTAAATTATTTTTTTATTAGTCTTAGCTCAAATTTTATGAAAGCCTTAGAACTTTAGCCCTGTTTGAGAGTAGCGAGTTTGGCAAAGTTCTTAGGCTTTCATAAAATTTGAGCTTTAGACTAATTAAAAATATTTAATAGTGCGAATTCCTTATAATATACCATGGAGTATAAGTTAAAATAAAAACAACACCATAATGTAGCCTACATACAACTGAACTTTGAATTAACTTCTTGCATCTCATAATTTTTATTTTACTAAACAAAAGCCAGATGATAAACATCTGACTTTTTATTTTACTATAATCCTTTTTCGTATGCTTCTACCATTTTCTTAACCATATTTCCACCTATTGATCCAGCCTCTCTTGAAGTTAAATCACCATTATATCCATCCTTTAAATTTACGCCTACTTCTCTAGCTGACTCCATTTTAAACTTATTCAAACCATCCTTAGCTTCTGGTACTAATGCTTTGTATGACATAAAAACATCTCCTTTATAAAAAATTTAATATATTTATGTGTGTATTAAGAGTTTGCTCAATTTTAATATTATTACTCTATTAAACTATATGTAAATTTAGAAAATTTTTATATAAAGAATTTTTTTATATTATTGTGTATAAAATACTCTAATATGGTTAAACTTTACTATATATTCATTATGTAATAACTCCTTTATAAGTGGAATTCTTGATCTCAGGAAAGATTTTAATTTCACCTGAGACCAAGAAATCTTTATCTAGTGATACTTTGAATAAAATAAAACTTTAATTTTATTTTTTTAGTTATTTTTAGGAAAATAACTGTTCAAATATAGTTTTTATTTTTCTTGAGATAACTTATATATTTGAAAGCAAATCCATCTTAACTTCTATTCCTTTAGAGTTAATAAATTTAATTCCTTGAAATTTAGCATAATTAATTTTAACTCCTTCATCTAAATCAATGGATATTTTTTTATTAGCTAAATATGTCATAAATTCATCATACTCTCTACATTCTTCTATTTTTTCAGAAATTTTTTGTATATTTTTCTTGGTGTTACTTCTCTCTTTAAATGTATGATTTTCTGAATCAGCCATTAGTTGTCGTCTATTAATTTCCTTTTGATACTTTGGCTCCATTAACTGAAGATAATCTGTTTTAACTTTTTCTATAGTTTCTTCATTATATCTATGCATGTAAATTAAAGCTTTAAATCCTTCATTTTTACCTGACTTAAATAACCAATAAATGGGCTTCTTTTTATATATCTTTAGATGATCCTTATAGAAATCCTTAAAGAAATATCTTCTTATGCACTGTATTGAAGTTTCAGATAACTTTCTTCCAATAGATTCTGCAATAAAATCTAAGTTTTCCTCTAAAGTTTCTTTTCCATACAGTATTTTAACGAAACAAATGAATTTTGAAACAATATCATCTTTAAAATATTCCTCTTGTTCTACTAAAATAACATTACTTGCATTAGCTGCATAGTTAATATTGCATACTGGTTGTTTAGTAAACCGTAAGTCTTCTTCATTATTACACTCACCACTATTAGCTGAGTTTCCAGCATAAACAAGTCCTTCTTTATCTATAGAATATCTTCCAAACATGCATCCTACAGCAAAAGATATAAAAGATTTAATATCTCTTTCCCTATCTGCTTTTCTAATAGTAACATCGTTGTCATCAATCTCTGGAGTTAACTCATCCTGTAACCCATAAATTTCAATAAAAATTCTATTTAACTCTTCTTCATTTCTCTTCAAGTGTTCAAATTGTTCATCCGTAAATGATTTCCAAGAATCAAATGCATGCGATATGTAATTATTACGTAGTGGACAGCTTGTAATTTGTAGTTTGTTTTCTTCTACATTACTCTCCACTCTTAACTCTCCACTCTCCACTAATAAAAGTGGATGAGTTTTAAAATTCCATGAAGTTTCAAAAGAATCCCATTCTCTCTTACTAATTATTATATTTTTATGAGTTAAACTTTTAATTTTACTACTTATTTCATCATAAAATAATTTTTTGCTTATTGGAATGTTCTTTATATCACCTACTTGTATGTTATAAGTTGGATTCATTATATCCAGAAACAGTTTGGATACTTTGCTGCATAATAATGCTAAAACTATATTAATTTGTTCTTCACTTTCAAAGAAAATTGATGAACCTGCTACATCAAATATAAAACCATTTTGAGAATATCTTACTCCCATATCTTCTGATATGAATGTATAGGTTAATCCATTTTTAAAATAGAATTCTTCATTTTTTATAGTTCTGCTATAAGATTTATATAATTTTGCTGCATACTCTTTTACTTCTTTACCATTGCATTCCCAATTAATCACAAATTCATTGTTTCCATACCACTTTCTATACTCTCCACCCTTATTGTAAGGAAACCACTTTTTTCTTGATTTCTCTGCATCTTCACTATTTAATGCATTAAACTTAATTTTATTAATATCAACTTCAAACCATTCTCTTAAAAATCTCTTATTATCTGAAGTTGCTATTCCCTGCCTTGGCTTTGCTAATTCATTTAAATACTCAAAGGAAGAAAATATATTCAATATATTTTTATTGATCCAATATGCAAAAGGTTCACCTGGAATTATAAACAATTCTTTTAATGCTCTTTGATATATTTCTTCTTTTGAAATACATCTACAAATTTCTCTAAATTTAATATTTTTATCTTCACTAAAATTTTCTTTTGTTAAATTTATTACTTTGGTCCTATATAGATAATCACAATTTTTTCTACTGACATATGCTACATTTTGAACAATAGTTCCCACATTTTCTTCAAAAGCCTTTGATCCTAAATGCAGCATATTTATAAAAGTTGATGTACTAAGTAACCACTGTCTTAGTTCTTTAAAACTAGATAAAAACATCCATGAATGTTGATTAATTAAAGACACCATTCCAAATTTTTCACTGTATTTCAAACACACTTCCATATATACTGAAAATAAATCATACTTTGATACTGGAAACTTTTCACTTAAGAAATCTGCTAATTTGTCATTCATTCCTCTAATTCCCATGTAGGGCGGATTAGTGATTACTACATTATATTTCATACTCATTATTTTTCCTTGTTTAAGGAGTGCAGGCATTTTATCTAAAATTAATTTTCTGTAGTCTCCAAATATGAAATTTTCCTCTTTTTTTATTTCTTCTATCCGATTCTCCACTGATTTGAAATTGATTTTATTAAATTCAAGTATAGATCCATAATCTTTAGCATCCTTAAACATATGTATTAAATACTCAACATCTTCTCTAATCTTATCATCTATAAATTCTAAATTCCCACCATTTTTTGTACACTGAAGACTATTTTCTTTATTCTTTAAACTTTTACTATCCACTACAAACTGAGGCCTGCAAAAATAATCAAGTGCTGCTTTGCTAATTCCATTACTTTCTTCTATTGAGCAAATATTTAAATTTAAATTATTTTTTTCTATTTCTTTAAATAATGTCTTATCGTAATGTCTAGCTTTCATTATTAATGCAAAAGAAGTTAACTCTCTTGCTCTACTATCTATATCCATGCCATATAGGTTATTTTTGAGTATTAGTCTTGGTATTTCACCTTTAGAATAACCTGCTTTTACGTATATTTCATAAAGCAAATCAAAGGCATAAACCAATATATGCCCTGAACCCATACAAGGATCTAATACTCTTATATCTTCAAGTGTTAAGTTTCCATGTTCTTCTCTTATTTTATTTAATTCATCTTCTACTTTTGACTCTTGATTTGCTTCTTCTAAATAGTATTTCCAATTTTCCTGAAGCTCTAGACTTGGATGACCTTCAAGCCACAACCTTCCTAGCGAATTTTCTACCATATACTTAACAATCCATTTTGGAGTAAATAGTTGCGTAGCTGCAGGTATATTTTCTTTCTTTATCTTTATGTTTTTCTTTAACGCTGCAAATACCTCATCCTTTTTTTCTGATATGTAGTATTGATACATCCATCCTATAATTTCTACTCCACCTATTTCCTTGCTGTCCACCAAAAAGCTTTTTTCTTCTTTCCACCAACTTTCTTCAATATCTTCTACTAACTTTCTAATTATAGAATCTTCCTCTAAAAGATTATCTGGAAGTAAAATTTCCCTATAATCACCTGTTTTTTTAAAGATTTCAGGAATAAATTTTCCTAGTTTATTACATTGCTTGATTAAAATATATTTATATAGTTCTGTTATATCTTTTTGCTTTTGAATAAAGTTTTTTTCTTTACCTGTTTCATCCGAATCAGATAAAAACTTATTGATTTTTTCCACATTCAAATGAAGCTCCTGCTGCACATCATAAACTTTACTTAAAATGTAAGGCTCTGTTTTTTCATCTATCCCTGATGAAAGCATTCTAATACCAATTGGAATATACTTATTAACTTCCATATATCTAATTGCTATAAATCTAAAAAACCATGTGCAAGCAACTTCTTCTATTACTTCTTCAAAGCCTTTTTCCTGTATTTTCTCAATTAAAATTTTTCTATATTTAACTGGGAACTCAATCACTTCTTCTTTTCCTTTTAGCTTGAACCCACCTTGAACTTCTTCTATTTCTACAACAGTGTTTTTTTCTATACCTATTTTAAAAGCTCTATGTGCTACTGCTCTTATTAAATTTCTTCTAGCCCAAACCGAAAAAGATTTTATCTTAGTTTTATCCATACAAATTACCTTTCTTCATACAATAATATTGATATTAGGCATATGAAAGAAAATAAATAGTCCATAGATAACTTAAAAGTATTCTATAGATTTAGCATCCCTAATTTAATCTGCTATTTGCAAATGTTCTCCACTATGTCCAATATAAATACAGTCATCCTCTTTATCATAAATAAAATACATTCTATTATCACTAAGTTTTACATGATAACTCATTTTAAGTTTTTTTCCGTTAACAGTGACTTCTCTTTTCTTTCCATATTTATTCATAGTTACATCTGATTCATGTGAAAATCCTATGCCGTTAGTCTGCTTTTTAAATTCTTCTTCTATGCTGTCTTCTGAAAATCCTTGTAATTCTCCTTTTAAAAAAGGATATATAAGTGTTTCTAATACTTTAAACATATTTAACAACTTCATAAAACCAAATTGTTTATATATATCTTCTCGTGAATTTGCAGTTTTATATGATTTATCCGTAAATTTTAAGTGTGGAAATTCTACTTCTGCTTTCTCAAAAACTTCGTTTATACTCTGAGGCGCAGGATTAAAAAGTAAATACTCCTCTAATTTACTTTTACCAATAATATTTTTTACTATTTGAGTTGTTTCATTAATTTTAAGCTTGTATTCTGAATCTACTATTTCATTTTCATTAGTTGATGATAATACCATATCGTTATAATATCTATAACATAAACTAATTAATTCAATAAAATAATAATTATCTGTAGTTGGTTCGATTTTATGAGGGTCTACTATTTTAGTTTCATCTGTTTTTATAGAACTTAAATATTTCAAAAATACCAATAAAGTACTAATTGACTTGTTAGTACTTAACCATGTATAATCTAAATCTAGATTATCTTTAATATACAATTTATAATTTTTAGCTTTTAACAAATCATAAAATCCCTTTATTTCTTTTAAATTTTTCACTATATTTTCTTTGTCTACAATTAAATTGTTTTCGTTTAAATAAAAATCCATATTATAATAATCCAAAATTATCTTCTATGGTTATTTTATCTACAAAATCATCTGGCCATAGATCTAAACTTCCTGTGTCCTCTATTTCTATCTTTTGTATACTTGAATTCAATCCATGTTTTTCAAAGAAATAAAGTGATGTATTAGCTTTTAATATATTGTCTTTTTTTATAGATAGTCGTACCCTATTAACAATTTCTAAACTTTGAGTTTCAATTAATATATTAACTCCAAATTTAACAGCATAATAGAATAACTGAACTAAATTAGTTTTCCATTTAGGATGTAAATGAACTTCAGGATTTTCAATTATAACTAAATCTCCTTTTTTAGCAGTTAAAATGGAGATTACAATAGGTAATATCTGACTGTTTCCAAATCCTATTTGAAGCAAATCAAACTCTATATTATTTTCTAAAGCTACAATTTTCCGTCTATTATTTTCTATTTTCAGTCTGAATTCTGAATTCAAAATTTTATTTGTCCACATATAAAATGAATCTATTAATTTTGTTTTATCATCAAAAATTATATTTCCTTTAAAATTATCAAGAATATCAGCCATATTATCATTATTTCTTAATGCTGGTATATATCTTATTGAATTTTCATTTATATTTCCTAAATGCGCATTTATAGCTAATAGTTCTCTAAAGCCTTCTTCTAATACTTGTGGAATGAAATTAGGATATATTCCTTTAAGAAAAATTCCTTTTTGTACTAAAATTCGTTTTTCTTCTTTGTCCTTTAAAATAATTTCATTTAAGTTATAAGTTATTGTATCACTTCCATACTTATTTATAATAAATTCATAATTTTTTACAAGTCCATTATTATTTTCAAAATAAATATCTATTCTTTTTAATATTGCCTGATCCTGCATATCAATAAATGATAATTCATAATTATATATAGAATCAAATTCAAGTTCTACATTACAAAACTTTAAGTTTTCTACTTTAAGAGATAATTTATATTTTATGCTTTCACTTCTACTTACTTCCTTGTTTAAAGTTCTTTTAAAATCACCTAATTCTGCTACTTTTTCAAAAGGTAACTTTGTATAACTAAATGAACTACCATTTACTTTTGAAAGCAATCTTAAACTTTGAGTTAATGATGATTTTCCCGAATTGTTAGTTCCAGTTAAAATTGTTAATCCATTTAAGTCAAATATATAACCTTCTTTATGAATTTTAAAATTACTAACTGAATATTTATTTATCATTACTTTACCCCCAAAATTTCTTTCATACAATTATCCCATATTTCAAATCTTTCATAGGTTTTACCTTTTATAGTAGTTGATGCTCCTACAATAGATTCTTTAAAAGATTCATTGCTGCTTAAAAGTCTATCCAAATTATTCTTTATATATTCCTTATTTTTTTCTATATCTACAGAATTATATTTTGAAAAAGATATCATAAGTATTTCAAATAATGCTACATTAATTTTACCTTTTTTATTTTTATTTTTTATTAGGAATGCATCTTTTCCAAAAACAGCATATACATCCTTTATTGTCTTCAGGAAAATTTGTTTAAATTCACTTTCTCTTTCCCTATATTCATCATAATTATCTAAAGTATCATTAAGAAATTTTTTTAAATTTCCTGTATATGATTTAACTCCCTTATAATAAAATGACATAAATCTCAATACCAATTCTTGGTCTTGCATTGAATTTATATTAACTTTCTTATCTTTTATTAACTTTTTATAGTCCTTTTCCTTAACTAATTCCTTTATAAAAGGTATACCTTTATTCCTGTAAATACAATTTCGTAATTCCTCAGAATTTAACTTTACCGCGCCAGTGTTAATTCTTTCAAAAATTTCAAATTTTATATCTGGATTATTGTCGCTTTTCACAACAAAAACCACCAGTTGAAAATCTTCAATTTTTCTTTGAATACTTGGTTCTAAATCTTTAAATAATTTATTTTCCTTAAAAAGCACTGTATTTTGCAATTTAAATTTATTATTAACAAATTCTGTTATTGTCCTTATACGCTGCTGCCCATCTATTATTTCATATTTATAATCATTATCTTCTGACAAATAAATTGCTTGAATAGGAATGTCTAAAATAATAGACTCTATTAACTTACACTTTTTATCAGGCCGCCACTTAAAGTTTCTTTGAAACTCAGCTTGCAATTGAATATCTCCTCTTTCAACCTTTCTCACTGTTTCAAAAACTGAAAATGTTAGTTGTGCTATATTTATCTTTTGAGGTCTTAAATATTCTTCCATTTCTGTCATTATAACCTCCATTCCAATGCTTTAAACATGAGAATATTATATCACAGTGTAACTTTAATATGTATTATGTGATTTTTATACATATTAAAATACATCCAATACTAACATAGAATCTCTTTCATTATATAACTAACCATTACAATACTGACATTTTTAATTATTTAAGTTATACCTAATCCTGCATTTTCAGCCTGTTTATTTTACTATATCTTTGCATATAAATTATTTTTTCTTACTTTCTCTCTCTATTTCTTTGATTACAAACTATTTTTTAATATTTTTAACAATTTATATATTTTATGCTATAATATTCTATATAGTTATTAATTTATATTTTTTTATACATTTTGGGAGGTAGCAATGAGTACTAATGATATTCCAATAGATAGCAAACTAACTGAATCTTCTCGTGCTGATTTACCTGTTGAGTCTCCTGGTGGAACTCCTAGTACAAACCCTATTGAAAGCCCTGTTGAAACTCCAGCACCTGAACCTTCAGATGATAAACCAGAAAGTGAAAGCACAGAATCAAATAATGAAACTTTTTGTAATTTAATTTCTGACATTAATAGCTCCAAGCAATTAAATAATATATTAACTGGATGTGGAAATATAGAAAATGCATGTTCTGATTTTTCTATAAGTTCTACTATAGACAAAAGTGCTGATACATTAAAAAATATAAACTCCATTAAAGACGAATTATGTAAATTGCCTTTAGATACCTGTGAAAATCAATATATTACTAACAATGTTTTTCCACTAGTGAACATATTATATTTACTTTCAACTACTTCTTTAAATTTATCTACATCCGTAAACTATCTGACTGTTTCATCTATAGTTCACCCTAAAAAGTCAGAACTTAAAGATACTATTCACTTAATATATAAAATAAATGATGAATGTGATGACCTATATGATTTAGTAAAGAAAAAATTGAAAGTATTGCCAAATTATTAATACCACTAAAATCAACTTAAAAGATAAAAGTTTTGCCACTATATCACCTGGTAGAACTTTTTTGTCATTAATACTATTGAATTTATATTTCAATCATTATTAAAATTATCTTTTTTAAAGTTAAAATTGTTTTCTTTTGCTTTCACATATTTCCCATTACTTTTTAAATTCACTTCATAATCTAGTCCTATAAACACATTTCTAATTATCCTGTTTTCTAAAACTTCTAAATATAATTAGTAAGCTTATCCATGCATAACTAATTATTGCAATAAGTGATACCCAAGCTGGATATGCAAATGGTATAATAGCTTTTGCTTCTTGAATTCCATTAAATCTACATACAACTAACCATGGATATATACATGCAAATTTTGTGCTTCCAGTTCCTTGTATAATTAAAGTACCTGCAGTAATAATGATACTTACACCTAATGATAGTGTATAACTTTTCTTTGATGCAACAACAATAGCTACAATAGGAAGTATACATAAAATATATAAAGGTGCAGTTTTTAAATTAATAGAAAAAACATAGAATATACTGCTAATATTAATGTTAGAAGCACCAATTATTATTCCTCCAATAATTGTTACTATGGCATCCCACACACACAACAATATAGACCATAAAAAAAGTACAATTATTTTACTAAATATTAAATTATTTTTAGAAATAGGTATTGTTAATAGTGTTTTCATCATATCTGATGTGTATTCTCTGTTAAAAAGGTATGTAATAATAATTCCATATAGACATGGATATACCAGAAACATCCCAATACAAAGAGAGTTTACAGACATCATTAAAAAATCAATACTTGATTTTTGCCAATTAAAAATTGCATTTAATATTGGTATTAGAGTTCCTATTAAAAGACTTATGCACAGCATATATGAACGTTTTAATTTCATAATTTCTGCAATAATTATATTAATCAAATTCTTCCCCTCCTTCTAATTATCTTGTGTCTTAAAAAACTTCAATGCAATTAACAAACTAATTACAGCAACACTAATAATTGATAATGCAGATACCCAAGCTGGATATGCATAATTTATTTTTAAATTTTCGTTACCAAATCTAGATACTATTGTCCATGGATATATACAAGCAATTTTTCCACCACCCTGTACGAGGAAATTGCCAATGGTAATCACTGTACAAGCTCCCATGGCCAAAACATAACCCATTTTTGAAATGATGGCAATAATCACAATAGGAATCATACACAAAACATATATTATGCATGTTTTTAAATTAACTAAAAAAATATCTAATATGCTGCTTATATTAATTTGTGAAATGCCAATAAATGATCCTAATATTACTGTAATCAGTGAACTACAAATACCTAATAACATTGACCACATAATTAGAAGTATTATTTTACTAAATATTAAATTATTCTTAGATACTGGTACTGTTAATAATGTTTTCATCATATCCTCTTGATACTCTCTATTAAAAAGATATGTGATAATTATTCCATATAAAAAAGGAAAAACAAGTATTATATTAAGCATAATAATGTTATTATCAAATACTTGAAGTCTCACATGAGCATTAAAATAAATTAGTATATTTAAAAGTGGTGACACTGATACCATCAGAATACTAAGCCATACTGTGGAAGAACGTTTTAATTTCATAATTTCTGCTATAATTGTATTAACCAATGCCATTTCCTCCTGTTAACTTTGTAAAGTAATCCTCAAGAGTATCTTCAAAAGGTGCTATTTGCATTACATCAATACCACCATTCATTAGTGCTCTGTTAATTTCTGCAAAACTTAGGTCACCATCATAGACACGAATACTGTTGTCATCCTGTACTGCAAAGTTTTTAATATTTAATTCCCTTTCAAATAGAAAAGCTGCTTTCTTAGGATCAGATACAACCAACTTTGTATATTTCTTATTAATCTTATGGATGTCATTCATATCAATTTCTTGAAGAAGTTTGCCTTCATTAATAATTCCAATATAATTAGCCATTTGCTCAATTTCATTTAAAATATGACTAGAAATTAAAATCGTAATACCCTTTTCTTCACTTAAAGATATTAAAAGTGTACGCATTTCTTTAATTCCAATAGGATCAAGTCCATTTGTTGGTTCATCCAATACCAGCAGTTCTGGTTCATTTAGTAATGCTCTAGCTATTCCTAGCCGCTGTTTCATACCTAAAGAAAATTGACTTACTGTTTTCTTATTTTCATTTTGTAAATTTACAATAGTTAATGCGTGTTCAACAGCATCCTTTCTGTGCATCCCCATAAGCCTTACCATAATTTCTAAATTTTCTTTTGCTGTTAAATTCCCATAAAATCCAGGTGTCTCAATAATGGAACCGATTCTAGGATAAATTTCCTTAGCATATTTTTTATTATCTTTTCCAAAAATTTTAATGGTTCCAACTTGATAATTTAAAAGTCCCATAATCATGCGAATAGCTGTAGTTTTTCCTGCACCATTACGTCCTAAAAGGCCATATATTTTTCCTTGTGGTACATGTATACTCACATTATCTACAGCATGATGCTCATTAAAAAGTTTTGTTAGTCCTTCTGTTTCAATAACATAATTGTTCATAAAATAATATCTCTCCTTGTATAAAGCATCTTCAGAAAAATAGCTAATCAGTATCTTTCACTTGTTATTTCTCTGAAAACCCCTGAATTTTTCTTACAGTTTCATTATATAAGAAAATTCCTTTAAAAACCTTGCTGAAACCTTGCAGAATTCTTGTATTTTTATAGTTTTTTAAATTACCCATAATAATCATCAAAAAAAACAGGAAGCTGCTGCCTTTAGCAAAGCCTCCTATTATTTTATTTAAAGAGAAAATAGTATATATTCTATTTTAGTGGTATTTGTAACATGATTTGAAATTCTTTGATGGTATCAACAAATGCTTTACTTAAGTGTTATAAAAAAACTTCACCTGAACCTAAGAATAACTTCATTGGCAGTTTAACATTAAAAGTTGTAATCTCATTTGGAATACTAGAAACACTTATATCTCCTTTGTGAGCTTTTATAAGTTCTCTTACTATAGACAGCCCTAAGCCATTTCCTTCACAAGAACGTGACTCATCACATTTATAAAGTCTATCAAAAATATAAGGTATCTTTTCTTCTTGTATGCCTTTTCCATTGTCTGAAATATTAATAATGGCATAAATATCATTGGAACTAATACTAATCTCTATGTAATTTCCTTGACTATGAATCAATGCATTTTGAATCAAATTGCTAATGATACGATTATAAGCACTATTATCTATACTTATATTTAATTCATTTTCAGAAATATCAATTTTATATTTTATATGTTTTTTATTAAATGTTGGTATCCAATCTGCAACAATACTTCTTGTTAATTCATTAATGTCAGTATTTTCAAAGTTAAACGTCCTTTCCTTTGAATCAAGTTTAAACCACTCAAACAAAATGTCTACAAAATCTTTAAGATTGTATGCTTTGTTACGTGCAATTTCTATACATTCATCTCTTTCATAATCTGTAACAATATTGCTGTGAATTGCTTCCAAATAACCAATTAAGGTTGTAAGTGGTGTTCTAACATCATGAGATAGACTTGTTAGAAGCTGCTTATGTGCTTTTTCTCCTTTTTCAAGTTCAATGATTTTGGCTTTATATTTTGCAACAATTTCGTTGATTTTATAACATATTTCAGCTGTTACATCATTTCTATGAGTCATCACCTTAATATTGTCATTTCCTCTCTCTATTTCATCTAGTATTAAATATATATTACGAAGTCTTTTTTTAATATTTACATTTTGTATTATTAATTTCAAAATAACTATAGAAAGAACAATCACTAAACCAAGTAAAATCTTTACTAAATTCATTTATTGCACTTCCTCATTAAAACAGTACCCAACACCCCAAATAGTTTGAATATAAATTGGATTATTTGCATCTATTTCTATTTTCCTTCTGATTTTACTTATGTATGACATAATATTGCCATCATCAAAAGCATATTCATCTTTCCACACATTACTGTATATTTGTTTCTTTGTAAAAACCTTTCCTTTATTTGAAGCAAGAAGATATAACAAATCAAATTCTTTTACTGTTAATTCAATCTTTTTTTCATTAACCAGTACAAACCTGTGTTCATTGTCAATAGTAATTCCTTTAAATGAAAGTGTATCTCCTAATTGTTCTTGGAAATTATTCAATGTTGTATAACGGCGTATTAATGATTGCACTCTTGCCAAAAATTCATTAATATTAAAAGGCTTGGTCAAATAATCATCTGCACCTAATCTTAAACCAGATACCTTATCAACTTCACTATCTTTAGCTGTAAGCATTAATACAGGCACAGCATTTGTTTTTCTCAGTTCCATAAGTACATCAAATCCACTTATTTCTGGAAGCATAATATCCAGAACAACAAGCTGATACTTATTTCTTTCTATTTTTTTCAATCCTGATGTCCCTGTATTTTCAAAATCAGCTGTCATATTTTCTTTCTCTATACATTTTTTTAACAACTGGCATAATTCAATATCATCATCAATAATTAGTATTTTATTTTGCATTTAATTTTCTCCTTCATCTATGTCATCCATTTAACAACAGTTTTTCCATATTCTTAACAGTGATTGAATTGATATAAATAATGTATTTACCCTAAATATTTATCTATTTTTTCATTTAAATCACTAACATGTATTGGCTTAGATATATAATCATCCATCCCTGCAGCCATTATTTTTTCTCTTTCTCCAATCAATGCATAAGCAGTCATAGCTATAATAGGTGTGTGTACGCCCGTTGCCTTTTCTTTCTCTCTTATTAATAAAGTTGCTGTGCAGCCATCCATAACAGGCATACTTATATCCATAAGTATTAAGTCAAATGCATATTTGTCATATAGTTCTACTGCTTTTTCACCATTTTCAGCTATTAAAATGTTTAGTTTTTGGTTTTTTAATATTACTTCTGCTACTCTTTGATTTATTTTATCATCCTCAACTAAAAGTACTAGCTTATTGCTATTGCTATTTTCTAAGCTTTTATTTAATACTATAGGATTTACATTTATTTCATGTTGGATTTTTTTTAAGGTAGTAGTGAAATTGAAGTTACTACCTTTCTCTTCACTATTTTCAAACCAAATGTCTCCACCCATAAGCTGAACTAAATTCTTTGATATAGCAAGTCCTAACCCTGTTCCTTGATATTTTTTAGTATATGAGCTATCTAATTGAGTAAACCTTTCAAATAACAATCCTTGTTTATTGATTGGTACACCAATTCCAGTATCCTTTACTGAAAACTTTAGCTTTATTAAATCTTCAGTACTAGAATTAATTATAACTCTAAGTTCCACATAACCTAGTTGTGTGAATTTTACTGCATTCCCAATTAGGTTTGATAATACTTGTCTTAACCTCACAGAATCTCCATTTAAAACTTCTGGTACAGCTTTGTCAATGCTAACTCTTAACTCTATACCCTTTTGTTTTGCACTAATATCAAACAATCTGATTACTTCATTTATAACATCCTTAATTCTAAACGAAGTGCTTTCTATTACAATTTTACCAGCTTCAATTTTAGAATAATCTAATACATCATTAATTATTACAAGTAATGACTTTGATGATTTCATAACTAAACTCAAATATTCTCTTGGTTTTGGATCTAAATCACACATAAGAGCAAGTTCAGCCATGCCCATTATTCCATTCATTGGTGTTCGTATTTCATGGGACATATTAGCAAGGAATTGACTCTTAGCTTTGTTAGCGCTTTCTGCCTCCTTTTTTGCCTCTCTCAGCTCATCTTCTATTCTGTTGCGCTCACTTATTTCTTCTTGCAGTGCTGCATTTGTTTCTTCTAAAGACTTATTTGTTCTTAATATTTCTGCTGTTCTCTGAGTAACTTTATTTTCAAGCTCATTGTTTAAGTTTTTAATTTCCTCTTCTATTCTTTGACGTTCAGAAATTTCCTCTTCAAGAATAGCATTTGTTTCTTGAATCTGGCTTGTTCTTTCTGAAACTCGCTCTTCTAGTTCTTCATTTAGTGATTGTATTCTATTTTCCCGCTCTTTTACGTTATTCTTCATTACATCAAAATATCTAGATAATTCTTCAAACTCACTATAACCTTTATATTCAGATTCATCATTATAATCCCCTGTAGAAATACGTTTTGTTTTATCAAGAAGATTCTTTAAAGCTCTTGTTATTTTTCTTACACTTAATCCTGAAATAATCAGACTTATAATAAGCAGTACTACTAAAAGCATATAAATAATTTTTCTAAGTTTATTAACATACTCGAATGCTTTATCAGCTTTTATAGAAATAACAGAATACCAGCCTGTTGATTGTATTTTTGTTGAATATACCATGTTTTTTTTGTTTTCCCAAACATTTATCATAGATTTTTTGTTTTTAATACTTTCATTCATTTTATCAAAATATTTAAAAGTCCTTCTTTGATTTACATTTTCATAATCCTCATCCACAAGATAACTTCCATTTTCATCAAGAATAGATATATGATCCACATAGGATATATGGGTACCATCAATAATATTTTTTATTTTTGATAAATTTAAATCTGCTGCCAGAACATCTCCATTAATGTAAATTGAAATATTAACTGTTGGTTTATGAGTTTGTTCTGATATAAATACTTTAGAGAATTTTGGTTTACCAGTTTTGTCTATCTGGGTAAAAAACTCTTCATGCAACTTACTTGTGCCGATATATTCGTTTTTATAAGGGGCTATATGCTTCACCACACCATTTTTATCAATAACTTCAACTGCATCAAAATATGGATATATATTTATCATGGCATTTAGATAATCATCAATTTTATTATCATCATTAAATTTTTTGCTGATTAAACCTTTCTTAATCTCATTCATCATATTTATTGGGTTTTGTATAAAACTAGCAACCTGATTATTTATATAATTTGAAATAATAATATTATCATATTTTATATCTTGTTCAATTCTTTTATTAGATATATAAATAGTACCATATCCTAACACTAGTACTGGCAGAATAAATATTAAAATATTATTTAATATCATTTGAATTTTTAGGCTAATTTTTCTTTTCATAATATTAATCAACCTTTCTTAACTTACCATTTTCTATTCTGAAAATCATATAATTTCTAACATTATCTCCAAATTTATCAATTTGGAAATTACTTTCTAATCCCTTGAAATTTTTTATTTTAACTATATTGTTTTTAATTGTAGAAGGTTTAATATCTGGTGACATTTTCATAGCTTTAAATAAGGCCTTAGCAGTTTCATAGGAATATACAGATGAAAATGTTGGGTTTTCACCATATTTATCTATGTATTCCTTCTTAAATTTTACAAAATCAATGGATTTATTATCAATATCAATTCCACCTACAATAAACATTCCCTCAACTGCAGTACCACCTTTTTTAATTAGTTCATCAGTATTTGACCATAGGGGTGAATAAATTTGTACTTTGCATCCAATTTTTCTTATTTGTTGAGTTATAGCTGCGTTATCCGCTGAATTTGCAATAATGAAAGCTGCATCTGCATTTGATTCTTCAACTTCTTTAGCTAAACTTAAATAATTTATATTCTCTTTTGATGAAAAAGTTTTTATTAAACTAATTCTTCCCTCATTTTTCTCTAATAGTTTTTTAAAATTACTATAAAGAGCTTCATTAAATCCTTTATTTTCACTATCATATATTACAGCAAAATTTTTATTATTATTTTTATTTGCTACATTTGTTAAAACAACTGCTTGTTCTTTAGTAGATGCAATAAATCTAATGAAATTATCATCAGTATATGATAGCACATCAGCACTTATAGTTGGGCCTAATAATAATATGTTTTTATTTCTTAAATAATCTATAGAATTAACAATCATTCCACTTGTATAAGGCCCAATTACAAATTGTATTTTTTCATTAATAAATTCTTCATAAGCTTTCTTTGATATATTAGCATCATTTTTATCATCTTTAATAACCAATTCAATTTTTCTTCCATTTATTCCTCTATCCTTATTAATTTCATCAATAGCCATTTCAACACCCCTTCGTCCTGAAACAGACAAATCAGAATTAATGCCTGACATGGTCCCTATAACTCCAATTTTTATATTCTCGCTTTTTTTATTCAATCCCCATGCACAGATGAGGATAACACAAGCAATCGAACAAACAATAGCTAATTTAATCTTTTTAAATTTCATATCAATTTACCTCTTAAAATTAATATTTTATCCTATGGCTACCATCCGCAACACTTCCATCACACATAGAGCGAAAGCAACTTACACAAAATCACCTTAAAATTTATTGTTCTATAAATATTCTTCATTTCCTCTATTTTTTAGATTATTCTTTCTGCCAATATGTATATTTTTTGACACAAACTGAGTTTTATTAAGTTTGCTACCTGTACACTTGCAATAATAACTTTTATTTTTAAGTACTATAGTAATATGTATATATGGATGAATTATTGTTCATAACATAGGAATAATAATTAATAACTTTTATTTATGTAAAAAGAATGGATTAGAGTACAATAATTGCACTCTAATCCATTATAATATTTCATCAATAATTCCGCCGCCTATTAATAAATCTTCATTATAAAACACAACAGATTGACCTTTAGTTATAGCTCTTTGCTTATTTTCAAATTTAACTTTTACCCTGCCATTTTCAAGTGGAGTTATCCATGCCTTTGATGGCTTTCCTGAGTATCTTACTTTAGATTGAATTTCCATAGTACCTTGAAGGCTGTCAAAAGGTATAAAATTAATATCTTTTGCTATTAATTCAGTTTTAAATATATCTGACTCACTGCCAAGCACTACTTCATTTTTTAAAGGATTTATATCTGTTACATACATAGGTATTCCAAAGGCTATACCAAGGCCTTTTCTCTGTCCTATAGTATAATATACTATTCCTTTATGTCTTCCTAGTATATTTCCTTTCTTATCTACAAAATTACCTTCTTTTACCTTATGAGGTACTTGCTTTTTTATATATCCACCATGATCATTATCTGGAATAAAACAAATTTCTTCACTATCTTTTTTATTATGAACTAATAAACCTATTTCTTTTGCTATTTCTCGTATTTTATCCTTTTTATATGTACCACAGGGCATAAGAGTATGCTCTAATTGAAATTGAGTAAAATTATATAAAGCATAAGTTTGATCTTTTCTATCATCTTCAGCTTTTCTTAATATATACCTACCATCATGCTTCTCCACCACAGCATAATGTCCTGTAGCCACATAATCTGCACCAAGTTCCATAGCTTTCTTTAATAATGCATCAAATTTTATAAATTTATTACAAGCTACACAAGGATTAGGAGTTCTTCCTTCCATATACTCATCAATAAAATAGTCTATAACATTCTTTTTAAATATATCTTTAAAATTCATAACATAAAAAGGTATATCTAGTTTGTATGCCACTCTTCTAGCATCTTCTACAGCGCTTAAAGAGCAACATCCTCCTTCAGCTGCCTCATATTCTTCGTCTTCCTGCCAAACCTGCATAGTTACTCCTATAACATCATAACCTTGCTGTTTTAAAAGATATGCTGCAACAGAACTATCTACTCCTCCACTCATACCAATTACAACTTTTTTATTCATATTTATCACCTTTTTCTAATATACTTACAGTATTACATTTTATACTATAAGCTACAGAATTCCAAGTTATTTTTTCTATATTCCTCTACTGCCATTTCTTCTTACTATCTCTAATTCTACTTACTGCTTCCTCAGCACATTTTATTACATAATCTACATCTTCTTCTGTGGTTTTATATCCTAAAGTTAGTCTTAAAGATCCTTTAGCAATATCCTTTTGTAATCCTATAGCCATTAAAACATGTGAAGCTTCTAAAGCACCAGCTGAGCAAGCACTTCCGCTAGAAGCACATATTCCTTTGCTATCTAATGACATAAGAAGTGTATCACCATCTACAAGATTAAAGCTTACATTTACATTTCCAGGTAATCTTTCCTGTCCTTGTGCTCCATTTAACTTAGTTTCTGGTATATTTAAAAGCCCTTTTATCATTTTATCTCTTAAAAAACTTAACCTTTTTCTTTCCTCTTTCATATTTTTTTCAGCTAATTCTATAGCTTTTCCCATGCCAACAATGCCCATAACATTTTCTGTGCCTGCTCTTTTTGCTCTTTCTTGTGCTCCACCATGAATTAAATTATCTATTCTAACACCTTTTTTAATATAAAGAGCACCTATACCTTTTGGTCCATAAAACTTATGTGAAGCCATGGATAACATATCTATATTCATATTTTTTACATCTATAGGTACACTTCCTACAGCTTGAACTCCATCTGTATGAAAAACAATTCCTTTTTCTCTACATATACTTCCTATTTCTCCTATAGGCTCAATAGTTCCTATTTCATTATTGGCAAACATTACAGATACCAATATAGTTTCCTTTGTAATAGCCTTTTTTACATCTTCTACATCTACTACTCCAAATTCATTAACAGGTAAGTATGTAATTTGGAAACCCAATTTTTCTAAATACTCACAACTATGAAGTACTGCATGATGTTCAATAGCAGTAGTTATTATATGATTCCCTTTATTTTTATTTGCTAAAGCCACACCTTTTAAAGCCCAATTGTCTGCTTCAGAGCCTCCTGCTGTAAAATATATTTCATCTGTATTAGCATTTATAGCCTGAGCTATTCTCATTCTACTTTCATCTAAAGCCATTTTAGTTTTTCTTGATATTTGATATATAGATGAAGGATTACCAAAATACTCTGTTAAATAAGGCTTCATCTCTTCAATAACTTCTTCCTTCATATAAGTTGTGGCTGCATGATCCATATAAACTTCTCTAAGCATAAATTTATCGTCTCCCTAAATTTTTTATTTAATATAACTAAAAGTAATTCAGAGTAAATTACTATGATATTATTATTTTATTTTTAAATTTACACTTTGTCAATATGTAAAATTCTGTGCTAAAATTTGAATAGCAGTAATTTGATAATTTATCAACGAAAAATCATTATAATATTAATTGGTATGTTTCTTGCTTTATTATATTTAGGATAAATATAACTTAGGAGGTTTTTTAAATGGATTGCATAGAAATTACAAAAGAACTTATTAAAATTGATAGTTCAAATTTAGAAGGAGCAAATAAAGCCATAGATTTTTGTGAGGATATATTATTATCTGAGGGCTTAAAGAGTGAAATAATTGAAAATAATGGGTTTAAAACTTTAGTGTGCACTATTGGAACTGGAGATAAAAAAATAATATTGAATGGTCATTTAGATATTGTGCCTGGCAAAGCTGAACAGTTCAAACCTTATATAGAAGATAAGAAGCTTTATGGAAGAGGTAGTGCTGATATGAAATCTGGAGCTGCTGCTATGGTTACTACAATGTTAAAGCTTAAAGATAAAAAATTACCTTGTCAAGTACAGCTTCAATTAGTTACAGATGAAGAAAATGGAGGTTTTAATTGCTCAGAATACTTGACTAAAAATGGCTTTTCAGGAGATTTTGTTATATGTGGTGAGCCTACTCAATTAGGTATTGGTGTACAAGCAAAGGGTATATTACAAATTTACTTAGAATTTTCAGGAAAATCTGCTCATGGCAGCAGACCGTGGCAAGGAGATAACGCTATACTCAAGGCATATAAAGCCTTTAAAGCGATTGAAAATTTACCTTTTACTAAAGAAAAATCAGAGCTTTATAATTGTCCTTCTGTTAACCTATCAAAAATAGAAGGTGGAGATGTATATAATAAAGTACCTGACTACTGCAAGATGTGTATTGACATACGATTCCTTCCAGAACAGAACCATTTGGAGATAATAAGACAAATTGAAGAAGCCTCTGGCGTTGAAGTACATGTTCACTCTATAGGTGATGCTGTAAAAACTAAAATTGATGATGCATATGTAACAAAATTAAGTAAGTCAGTTAGTAAAATAACTAATAATAAAGCTGAATTATTTGGACAACATGGCTCAGCTGATACTAGGTTTTATTCAAAATACAATATACCTTCTGTAGAATTTGGCCCTGCTGGACAAAACTGGCATGGTAATGATGAATTTGTAATGGTAGATTCCGTTTATAGCTATGAACAAATGCTCGTAGATTTTATATTAAATTTAGATAAGTAGCTATAATTTGTACCTATGCATAATAAAAATCCCCACTTAATAAAGTGAGGATTTTTTGCACTGCTATATTTTCATCTCATATTCAATATTGCTAATTTCATATAAATCTAAACGTTACTTGACTTTTCAACTTTTTTATTACTATTTTTCATTATAAAGTATAATGGAATTCCTATTATTAGTGCCCCAAGTCCCCATATAGCTTGTACTTTAGTTGCTTGAGTTAAAAGCCATAAACTTACTAATACAGATATCATAGGAAGTACTGGTCCAAAAGGAATTTTAAAAGTGCTTTCCATTCCTTTTCTCTTTCTAAATACTAAAACAGAAAGACAAGTGGGAATGTATTGGGCAAATCTTGATATAACACTTATAGCTGCAAGTTGTGTAAAGCTGCCCGAAATTACTATAGGAATTGCAAGTACCACAGTTACTATAATAGCAATATATGGAGTTCCTGCTTTGTTTTTATTCCCTATAGCAGCTGGAAGCAATCCATCTTCTGCTAGTGCAACTCCAGATCTTGGAGTTATAAATGAAGCTGCTATATTAATACCACCTATAGATACTAAAGTACCTGCAGTTACTAACATTCCTCCAAATCCACCCAAAAACACATTTGCTGAATCAGCAACTGGTGTAGCACTAGATGCTAGCTTAGCACCTAAAGTACCAATAGATACAGTTTGAGTTAATACATATATAAGTGAAACTAGTGTCATAGTAATTATAATTGCTATTGGAAGATTTTTTTGAGGGTTTTCCATATCCTCTGCTGCAACTGCTATAGATTCAAAGCCTGTAAAAGCATAAAATATAAGTATAGCTGCTGAACCAAAAGTTGCACCTGTTACTTTGTTAGGAAACATTGGTGTGAAATTTCCACCTTTTATAAAAAATATACCTACTGCCACAAAGAAAATAAGTGGAACTAATTTTCCAACTGTTATTATGTTATTCATATATTTTGCAGCATTTACACCTAAAATATTTATAAGTCCTAAAACTACAAGAATTAAAATTGCTATAATGTTTTTTGTAGTTGGCTCGGCTGCTGCTGGCCAAACTTTAGCTAGTGCTGTTGGAAAACCAACTGCCATAGTGGCCCAAGCTATAATTCCTACTGCCCATTTCATTATTCCAACTTCAAAGCCTATGAAATCGCCAAAAGCTTCCTTTGCATAAACATAAGGTCCTCCATTTTTATTAAATATACCAGAAACTTCAGCAAAACATAAAGCCATGGACATTACTAAAATCATATCAAAAATATATACCCATATACTTCCAGGGCCCATAATTTTCATAGCTTTCCCCGGAAGTAAAAATATACCTGAGCCTATAACTGCATTAATTCCTAATAAAACTATACTCCATAATCCTAATTTTTTCTTATCGCCCATATTAATTCTCCTTACTTGATAATTGTACTAATTTTTTAAATAAATTAAGCATTATTTCATTGCCTTTTCTAGCCATCATTTCTGGATGCCATTGAATACCTATAACAAAGCCTTCCTCTTTTTCTATAGCCTCTATAACTCCATCTTTTGCTTTAGCTGCTACTTTAAATCCTGGTGCTAAATCCTTTACTGCTTGATGATGAAAACTATTTGTTGTTACTTTTTCTCCTAAAATATCATATAATTTTGTTCCCTTTGCAACTTCTACACTGTGTCCAGCAACTTCTGGTCTAGATTCTTGTACATGTTTAATATTACATCCTTCTATTTGTGATAAATCTTGATACATAGTTCCACCTAAAGCTGCATTCAAAATTTGTAATCCTCTACAAATACCTAATATAGGTTTATTAAACTCCATAGCTGCTTTAATAACCATAAGATCATATTCATCACGTTCAGGACATAAAAATCCCTGTTTTTGCATAGGTTCTTCCCCATAAATTAATGGATTAACATCATATCCTCCAGATATTATTATAGAATCTACAGCTTCTATCTGTGTTTTTACACCTTCATAATCTGAAATTAATGGTAGTATTACAGGTGATCCTCCTGCTCTTGCAACTGATTGAACATAATCATTATTTACGTAAGCTCTTTCATATCCAGGAAACATTCCTCCTTGATCAATTAGTAAATTGCCTACTATTCCTATAAGTGGTTTTTTCATTTTGTCATCCCTCCAAATTTCTTATGTAATATTCTAAAGCAATTTTTATGCCATAAAAAAATGCAATCAAACTTTGTAAATTAATTTTTTAATTAAGAAAAACTATAAAAGATCACTTTAAACTAAGAATTGCAGGGAAAAGCTTTATTTATTCAAAGGTTAATTTAGTTTTAATTTTAGCTCAAAACAAAATTTTCTTAATTATAAATTAGTAAAACACTTTAGTATTCTATTTAAAAAATATTTTTTAATTTTAAAATTAAATATACTCAATATGTAAAAAGCATAAGTAAAACTTGATTTCGTCTCCACTTTTAGGTTAAATAGGATATTAATTTATCCTATTTTTAGCCTGTTAACTTTTATTTATTATAAAGTCCTGCTTTTCTAATGAAAAATAATTAAATGTATAAAAAAAAGACTATCGCATTAAAAAATTTACATACAATATATTGATTTGTAAATTAATAACAAACACAATATGCTGTAAAATCCATTTATAGTGCCATAGCCTTTTTTACATTTTATAACTAAATTTTTTTATCTAATCTAAAACTAACAATTACTTGATTTATCAATCTTCTTATCACTACTCTTCATAATAAAGTACAATGGAATTCCTATCACCATTGCTCCAAGTCCCCATGTAACCTGAACTTTAGTTGCTTGAGTTAAAAGCCAACAGCTAATGCCTACAGATAATATAGGAAGAACTGGTCCAAAAGGTACTTTAAAAGTAGATTTCATTCCCTTCCTTCTAAAAATTATAACAGCAAGACAAGTTGGTATATATTGTGTAAATCTTGAAATTGCACTTATTGCTGCAAGTTGTGTAAAACTTCCTGATAAAGCAATAGGAATAGTTAAAACTGCAGTTACTATACTTGCTATATAAGGAGTGCCCACCTTATTTTTTTTAGCTAGAATTCTAGGTAAAAGTCCATCTTCAGCTAAAGCCACAACTGATCTTGGAAGTATAAAAGATTCTGCTATATTTATACCACCTATGGATACTAAGGTACCAGCTGTAACTAAAAGTCCTCCAAAGCCTCCTAGAAATGTAGATGCTGATTGTGCTACTGGAGTGCTGCTTACTGCAAGTTTTGCGCCTAATGTTCCTATAGATACTGCTTGAATTAGTATATATATTATTGATACTAAAAACATAGTTATCATAATTGCTATAGGTAAGTTCTTTTTAGGATTTTCCATATCCTCAGCTGCTACTGCTATAGCTTCAAAACCAGTAAAAGCAAAGAATATTAATATTGCTGTAGCACCAAAACTTGATGAGGTTACTTTAGTTGGAAACATAGGTACAAAGTTTCCGCCTTTTATAAAGAAAATACCAATTGCTACAAATAGTACTAGTGGTACAAGCTTTGCTATAGTCATTATATTATTTAAATTTTTTGCAAAATCCACTCCTAAAATATTTATAATTGATAAAACTAAAATTATACCTATTTGTATTGAATTTTTAATTAAAGGATTGGATGCTGCTGGCCAAATATTAGATAGTGCTGTAGTAAAACCTACTGCAAAAGTAGCCCAAGCTATCATACCTACTACCAATTTCATAATTCCTACTTCAAAACCAACAAATTCACCAAAAGCTTCTTTTGCATAAATATAAGGTCCACCATTTTTATTAAATAAACCTGCAACTTCTGCAAAACACAATGCCATGGCCATAACTAGCGCCATATCAAAAAAGTATACCCAAATACTTCCTGGACCCATAAGCTTCATTGCTTTTCCTGGAAGTAGAAATATACCTGTACCTATTACACCATTGATGCCAAGAAGTATTATGCTCCATAAACCTAGTTTTTTACTATTTCCCATTTTTAATCCCCCTTATTTGATATTTCTACTAATTTTTTAAATAAATTAAACATTGTTTCATTACCTTTTCTAGTCATCATTTCTGGATGCCATTGAATACCTATAACAAAGCCTTCTTCTTTTTCTATAGCCTCTATAACTCCATCTTTTGCTCTAGCTGCTACTTTAAAACCTGGTGCTAAATCCTTTATTGCTTGATGATGAAAACTATTTGTTGTTACTTTTTCTCCTAAAATATCATATAATTTTGTTCCCTTTTCAACTTCTACACTGTGCCCAGCAACTTCTGGTCTGGATTCCTGTACATGTTTAATATAGCAGCCCTCTATTTGAGATAAATCTTGATAAATGGTTCCACCTAAAGCTGCATTTAAAATTTGTAATCCTCTACAAATACCTAATATAGGTTTATTTAGCTCCATAGCTACTTTAATGACCATGAGATCGTATTCATCACGTTCAGGACATAGAAATCCCTGTTTTTGCATAGGTTCTTCCCCATAAATTAATGGATTAACATCATATCCTCCAGATATTATTATGGAATCCACTGCTTCTATTTGTGTTTTTACACCTTCATAATCTGAGATTAATGGTAGTATTACAGGTGATCCTCCTGCTCTTGCAACTGATTGAACATAATCATTATTTACATAAGCTCTTTCATATCCAGGAAACATTCCTCCTTGATCAATTAGTAAATTGCCTACTATTCCTATAAGTGGTTTTCTCATTTTGTCATCCCTCCAAATTTCTTATATTACATTGTGTAGCAATTTCTATGCCATATGAAAACGTAACCAGATATTATGACAGTTATTTTCACAATTTAAAACAACTTCTTTTAAGATGACAATTGTCCTCTGTCCTATAAAAAGTTCTGTGGCAATGTGCTTTACTTTGAAATGTATTTTCAACTGTAAAAATTCAATACATTATTATAACTTAAAAAACAGAAATAAAATTTAATTTTATCTCTGTTTTTTAGGTTATATAGGATATTATTACACCCTGTTTTTCACCCATTCAATAAATTTTTTTCCCTTTACTGTTATCTCACTACCTTTTCTTCCCACGCTGGAAGTGATTAAATTTAATCCATTTAATATAGTTAATATTCTCCTTATTTCCGCTTCTGTAACTGATATATATCTTTCTTTTAAAATAGCTTCAATGTTTTTTCTCCCAACTCCCTCATTTAAAAGATTTTTTTCTTCTATTATTTTCATAATTTGAACAGAACTTGTTAAGCTGCATTTACCTTTTATCATTTGAAGTTCCTTTTCAAAATCCATGTTTTTATTTAAAATATAAAAAGGTAAATTTTCTAATTTTACTGTTCCATCACTCATAAGTTCTATATATGCAGCTACATTTTGAAGTTCTCTAACATTACCAGGCCATTTATAATTTAATAGAACATTTTTTACTTCATCAGAAATCTCCAGTTGTTTTTTTGTTATAAAACTCTCCATTATGCTAATAATATCTTCTTTTCTTTCTCTAAGAGTTGGTATATTTATAGGAAGTACGTTAAGTCTATAAAATAAATCTTCTCTGAATTTACCTTGTTCTACCATTTCCATAAGTTTTCTATTGGTTGCAGATATAATTCTAACATTTATATCTATAACACTTTGAGACCCTATTCTCATAACCTGTCTTTCTTGAAGCACCCTAAGTATTCTTGCTTGAAGAGATAATGGCATATCTCCTATTTCATCTAAAAAAATGGTACCATTATTTGCTTGCTCAAATAGTCCTATTTTGCCTTCTCTTAAAGCTCCTGTAAAAGCACCTCCTTCATACCCAAAAAGTTCACTTTCCAAAAGATTTTCTGGAAGTGCTGCACAATTTATAGCTACAAAAGGCTGTTTTTCTCTAGGTGATTCGTTATGTATAGATTGAGCTAATACTTCTTTTCCAGTACCACTTTCTCCAATAATTAATGCTGTAAGATCTGAAGATGCAATTTTTTGGGCTAAATTAATACATCCCTTCATACTAGCAGAACAGGTTTTTATATAATCAAAATTGTATTTGGCCACTAACCCTTTATTTCTAAGCTTCTTACTTAAATTCTGCTCTAACTGTTTAATATACGTAACTTCCTGTAAATTAAAGCAAACACCTACATTTTGTGATAATGATTTTACAACTTGTTTATTAACACTTATCTTTTTGCCTTTAAAATCTAAAATTTCATCCTTTAAAGTTTCGCATCTAAATGTTTGTATAGTATTTATATCTAACACTGAATTTAATTTTTTATCTTTGATATCCTCATATATATCAAAAATCTTCTTAAAAGCATCATTACAAAATACAATGATTTCCTCATTGTTTATAAGCAATACTCCTTCTTTAGATATATTTAATACCATATCCAGCTCTTCTTTTTTTACAAATAATTCCTTATAGTTCTTTTTTATTCCTGCATTTAAACTTATTAAATTATCTGAATAGTTTATAAGCCTTTCACTTACATTTTTATCTTCTATATTAAGCTTATTCATTATTTTTAAAAAAGTAGATATGTCTATATGTCTATTTCCCACATTAATTATAGTTTGTATATAATCTGGCACACATTTTTCTTCATCGGGGGTTATAGCTATATTTATATCTTCATAATGTTTATCCTCTTCATAAGGAATAAGTTTTAAATTCTTTACACCTATATGATGAAGTGACGATGCCATTTCTAATGTAGTCTCTCTGTCATCATTTACCACTAATACTTTTGTATTCTCTGGAAGAGTAAATATCTTGTAAATTTCACTACCTTTTAATGTCCGTTCTATAACTATTATGTTTTCTTTATTTAATACGTTTTTTTCACATTGAAAGCTCTTTTCTTTCGTCATGAACAAAACTACATCGTCTTTTATAATATAATCATCATTTAATTCACTTATATAATAATTGTTTATTTTTATACTATTCTTAAATATATCCTGTAAATTTTTCTTTATAAAACTTGCTACAAATGATTTATTGTTTGTTACAATACCAATAGTTTTCATTAATTTCTCCTTATTTTTGGGTATCCATAAATTAAACTCTTATTTATAATCTTAAATATGATTGTTTATCCATTTGATTTTATTAACGTTCTTTATACCAAGACCATATTCATCTGTTAATGTAATCTTTCTTTCATTAAATACAGCCCCACCTTCTACAGGATCTTCACTACAAAGTACTGGTCCATCTAAATCTATTTTTGTTATAATACTTTTAGCTGCTGCTAAATGCACTGCTGCAGTAACACTTACTTTAGCTTCTAACATGCATCCTATCATACATTGTACTCCATAAATTTCTGCCATGGAACAAATTTTTAAAGCATTATGTATTCCTCCTGTTTTCATAAGCTTTATATTTATTAAATCTGCTGCTCTTGCCTGCATTATTTTCAAGGCATCCTCTGGAGAAAATACACTTTCATCTGCCATTACAGGTATAGATACATTATCTGTAACAAATTTTAATCCTTCAATATCATGAGCTTTTACAGGTTGTTCTACAAATTCTATTTGAAGTGCTGCATCCTCCATTTTTTTCAAGGTGTAAATAGCTTCTTTGGGATTCCAGCCTTGATTAGCGTCTATTCTTAATTTCACATCATATCCTACTACTTCTCTTATAGCTTTCATTCTGTTAATATCCATGGAAGCATCTACTCCAACTTTTATTTTCAACGTATTATATCCTCTTTTTATCGCTTTCAAACTATCCTCAGCCATTTCTTCTGGACTATTTACACTTATAGTTATATCCGTTTCTATTTCTTTTCTATACCCTCCTAAAAGCTTGTACAAAGGTGCATTATATCTTTGACCATACAAATCATGTAAAGCTATATCTACAGCTGCCTTAGCACTGGTATTTTTCACTATGCACTTGTCCAGTGTAATCATAATTTCTTCAAAATTTTCTATATCCTTACCTATAAGTACTTTCTTTATATGATCTTCTATAGCTCCTATTATGGCCCCTGTAGTATCTCCAGTTATTACTCCTGTAGGAGGTGCTTCTCCGTAACCTACATTATTCGTATCTGTTATTATTTTTACTATTATGTCCTCTACACTGTTTACGGTTCTAAGAGCTGTCTTAAAAGGTGTTCTTAATGGAACTGATATTTTTCCTATCTGTATATCTTTTATTTTCATAATGATTTCTTCTCGCTTTCATAGTTGTTATTTTCAAAATAATTATATACTTCTTTTGAAACTTTACATATTAAATTTCTAGCATAGCCGTCACTTACTGCATCATAAACAAACATAACAAAAATGTAATCTCCTGATTTTCCACTGTAAACAATACCTGCATCATGTTTTAAACAGCTTAAATCTCCAGTCTTATGAGCAATTTCTAAATCATCTAACATCTCCATTCTCATCATAGAAAAATCAAGTTGATGTGTTAAAATATTTATCATCATTTTATCTTCTTCTAAACCTACTAAATGGTGATTATATAGATTTTCAAAGAATAAAAACACATCCTGAGCAGAAGTATAATTGTCTTGTCCTTTTTTAGCACCTTGAAAATCCATCATTTTTCTGCCTAATATAGTATTTTTAAATCCATTATTCTTTACAAATTCATTTATATTGTTCATACCTAAAAAATCTGTAAGCACATTAGCACAAGTATTATCACTTTGAATTATCATAAGCGTAATCAAATCCTTAATACTATACTCCTCCACTGAATTTAATAAAGATACTATGCTAAAAGGAACCTTCTCAAGTTCCTTTATTTTTATCTTTTCATTTAAATCTATATTTCCTTTTTTATACATATAAAAAGCTTCTGCCATTATAAAAAGTTTTATAATAGATGCAGAACGAACAACAGTATGGATATTTATATAATAAAATTCTCCATTTTTAAAATTTTTTACTGCTAAGTTACATTTTGCTTCTACATTTTTTAAATTATTTTCTATAATCTCTTTTAACATTATTTCTCCTTTATTTTATTAGAATTATAAAGATTATGCTAAACAATTGTCTAGTTTGCAGTACTCATTTAAAAGCAAATAAAGACAACTTTATCCAATCACTGCCATTGCTAATACCCACATTTTCTTCAAGTGGAGTATTAGCAATGCTACTCGCCTGGATAAGTTCTTCTAAGACTCAGATTACGATCGTATTCCTCACAGGCAAACTCCACCTGAGTCTAAGAATCACTTGATATATTATTCAAAAATTTATTTAAAACCTTTAATTGAAAATGGATAAGTTTGCTATTTGAATTATTGTTTTCATCTGAAGAATTGCTTAAATAGTTTACCATGTAATTTAATGTATTATGATAGTCAGCTGCACTGTTTCCAAAAGCACTTTTGTATCCAGGTTCTCCTGGCGATATGATTCTAGATTTACCATTAGGTATAGAATGTATATTTGCTGCAATCTGCGCACTGTACAGTGATATTTTTGCCATAATAACTTCTGAACTAGTCATTTTTGAAGTTACTTCTTTCCATACACTTTTAACAGAATCTGGTGCAGTTATTGGTGGAAAAATATTCTTTTTCATTTCAACATTTTCAGATATATCAGTATTGTTTAAATCTGCATATTTTCTAGTACCTTCTGCTTGAGACAAAAGGTTTTTAGTTATTTCCCGTGATAAATCTTCTATATCCATTATATACGCTAGCTCACTAGTATTCTCTGAAGCATCTAAATCATCGCTTTTGAATTTATTCTCATATTCTCTTTTGCCTATTTTTTTCTCCTGTTTATCCTTAAATGTTCTATAAAAATCACTTGATATCCTTATTTTATTATAGATTGAAGTTGGATTTTCCTTAATACTAATATTTTTAATCATACAAGTCCCTCCAATTTTATTGAATTCATCTATTTTTAGTATTTTTTATTTGGATATGTTTTTTTATTACAGAATGGATAAGAGGCATAAAGTCCTGCTAACTTGCGATAATTAACTTTATTATAGCATAAGTTTTAACATTTTTTCCTATTTAATTCTAATTATTTCAATTTTTTTATACCTTTAAGTTAAGTTGCACCAAAACATATATTAATAAATAACTTAAAAATAAAAGTAAGCTAAATGCTACTGAAAATTTATAACATTTAACTTACTTCTATATATTTATATTATTTTTCTTCTTTATTTATAAGCCTTATTAGATTAGACTTATGCCTAAACACTATTAAAATAGCAGCTGCTATACCAGCATATATTATGGGAACAGGCAATTTCATAATGATGCATACTATAGGTATTGTCATACCCAAAAGAATAGATCTAATAGATACTATACTTGTAAACATACGCAATATGAAATAAACTGCCACTCCTGATAATATTGAAACCGGAGCAATCAATATAAAAGCTCCAATTGTAGTATTTACACCTTTTCCCCCTTTGAAAATAAGAAACGGTGTATAATTGTGGCCTAAAATTACTGATATTGCAATAATAGAAAGATAAGCATTGGTTGAAACTGGTAATTTTATACTATTTGCCAAACACATTCCTAAAATCACAGGAACAACACCCTTAGTTATATCTAATATTTGAGTAATAATTGATGCTTTTTTTCCAGCTATTCTTTTTACGTTTGTTGATCCTATATTTCCACTACCCTTTGTTCTAATGTCAATTCCGTACATTTTCTTAGTAATCAAGTATCCTGTTGGGATTGATCCACAAAAGAAGGAAATTATTGCAGTTAATATAATAATCATTTAATCCACCTCTAGCATATGTAATTTATTATACTCTTATAGAAATATTGTCTTTTTCTATTTAAATTTTTCAGGTTTTAAAACTTTCATTGAAACTATATGCCCACAATTCAAACAAATATCTGCAGTCATATCTGATCCATTAGATATTATTTTATTTATTGGCATCATTTTAGTATATCCTGACAATTTGCCTTCACCAAATTCTTTCCCTCCACATATTGGACACTCCTTAATTTTGTCAAACTCATTCATGTTTATTTTCCTTTCTCACTTATTCATATATTATAATATTTTCATTATATATTATAAACTTCAATTATGCCATTTTCCATTAAAATTGTGATCTAATAATATTGTTTGTCTTATAATTTTTAAAATGTAATGCACTATAATTAATAAAGCCTATACTCTTAAATTAAGAATATAGACTTTCAGCTATTTGTGAATATTAAATTTATAGATATTTGACTATATGTAATTTTTTATATTGTTAATCTTTCTCTTTACTTCCACTTCATAATCTTTATATTGATCGATAGTCACCATATCTTTTATATTTTCTAGTCCTTGCATAATTTCAGCTATCCTTATTCTTTTCTCTTCTTCGCTCATAAATAATCACCTTTTCTTAAATATTTTATCCAACTCAATAGAATCCTATACCTATTACTTTTAAAAGCGATAAGTACCAGATATTAATTTTAGGATAAGTTTGGCTTTTAATATTTCTTTTAAAGATTATTGAATAATTTGTCACAATCAGCTAATTATAAAATATATTTTACATCAGATATAGTCATAATTCAACATATATTTTATTAATCCTTACTTTAACCCACAAGAAAAATTAATTTTATTCTACCAATATTAAGGTGATCTTTGAAGCTTAACTTCCTATATATATTTATTATATTTCTAAAACCAACTTATCTGTTCATGCTTATAAGAAGATTTATAAGCTGATATTATATCTTTCATATTATATAGTATTCCTAATTTATCGCATTCATTTTTAAATATTCCCCATAAGTTTTTCAAGTTAGGTGAGGAGCACTCATAATTATTCTTAAACATAGTATTGTATCTCTCCACTAAATTTTCATCAGGAAATAACCTTATTAATTCATTATAAAAATAATCTCTTTGATTTTGCCTAAGAGTTACCCCCATACCATATGCAAAAATAAACTTTGCACCACACTTAGAAGCTTTTCTTACTATATTTATAATATTACTTGGGCTATCATTTATAAATGGTAAAATTGGCATAAGCAATATTCCTGTAAATATGCCGTTATCTGAAAGCTTTTTTATAGTTTCAAATCTTTTAGAAGATTCACAAACTTTGGGTTCAATTTTTTTACATAGTTCATCTTCAAATGTAGTAATAGTTATCTTTACAAGTACTGGGGAATGCTTTTTGATTTTTTTTAAAATATCAATATCCCTTTCTATGAGATTGCTTTTAGTGGCTATAGCGATTCCAAAATTAAAAGCATCTATTTGCTCCAATGCTTTACGGGTAAGCATTAAGTCTTTTTCAAAAGGATTGTAAGGATCGCTCATTGCACCTGTTCCAATAACTCCAGTTTTCCTTTTGCTCTTTAATTCTTTATTTATAATCTCCACAGCATTTTCTTTTGCTCGTACCTTATCGAAATCTTTTATACCATAACATTCACTTCGTGAATCACAATAAATGCATCCATGACAACATCCTTTATAAATATTCATATTATAGTTAATACCAAACCATGAATTTTCTTTAATATACTTTGAAATTATTGTTTTTGCAGGAATATAGTCCATTTTTTTCTCCTTACTACTTATTTTTAATTATGATGAACGTAACTCTTTGATTATATCAAAGTATACTTGACAACTGTATGTCACATATAATTCAGTCATCTTCAAAACTTAATGCCTTTGAATCTCATTTTTTTATTTAAAATGCGTTTACTTAATCATAATAAAGCTCTTTAGAATTAAGGTGCATAGCAGTGCTTATACCAACACACTTATAGAAGCTGATGGTATTAGAATTCAAATAGAAATACCCTATAGGTAAACTTTTTATTTGTCTACTCTATAGGATACATTTTACAAAAATTAAATACTCTTTATTGTAATTAAATTTAGGTACATGAAATAACAAGTCAAAGATGTTAGTCTATTTTAAACTTAGAAATTTCAGTAGATAATACTAATGATATTTCTTCCAAATGTTTTGATGCAGTTTTAAGTTCTAAAAACATTTTTTCTTGATTTTTTACTATTTCTTCAGCACATGCTGTATTAGCAGCAGCTTCTTCACTTATTTCAGATGTATTTGAAATAGCTTCATGAATATTTTTATTTTGATTTAGAAGCATTTTTGCAATTTCAGATACATTTGAGCTAACATCTTTAACTTTTCCTATCTTATCTTCTATTTCCACAAATGCAATTGAAATATTTCCCATAGAGCTTGTACCCGATTCCATATATTTTATACTTTCCTTCATAGTTGTTACTGCTTCTGATACTTGCTCTTGAATTTGTAATATTTCTTTTGAAATATCTTGTGTGGAACTAGAAGATTCTTCAGCTAATTTTCTAATTTCTTCTGCCACAACAGAAAATCCTTTACCATTTTCACCAGCTCGTGCTGCTTCAATACTTGCATTTAGAGCTAATAAATTTGTTTGTTCAGATATGGATGCTATTACTGTTGTTATATTTGCAATGGTTTTAGATCTTTCGGATAGCTTTGTTATAACTTTACTAGAAGCTAGTATACTCTCCTTCATATTGGTTAATAATTCCACTGCTGAATTTAAATTTTTTGAACCACTTGCTGTCTTATCTTTTGTTTCCAATATCATAACATCAATATTCATACTTATTTCTACCAATTCTTTTGATTGCTCTTCCATACTGCTTATATATGTATTAATATTAGAAATTTCTTTTGCTGTTATTTTAGCTCCTAATGCTAAATTTTCGATACTTTCTTGAACATTTTTACCACCTTCAATAACTTGAAAACTAACATCTTTATAATTTTTAGAAGAATCCATAACAACATTTGAAACATTCCTTAATTTTATTATAATTCCTTTTAAATTCTCTATCATTTTATTAAAAGTAACATTAAATTTCCCCAATTCATCCGATGTTTCTGGTAAATAACTTACTAGATCTCCATTAGCTACTTTTTCAGCAATCAGTGATACGTTTAAAATCTTATTAAAAAACCACCTTAATAAGCTAAATAACATTACAACTAATAAAATTATGGCAAAAACAGTAACAATACTTGTTGAATATAGCAATGAATGTACACTACTCATATATTCACTAGTAGGAACTTCTAAAAACATATACCAATCAGTTCCAGCTACATGTGATGAAAAGAGCATTTTTGTTTCATTATTATCTTTAAATTCTCCAGAAAAGCTGTCTGTTAGAAGGGCTTGCTTGATTAAATCAGAATATTTATTATTAGAACTTTTTAAAAAGTTTTCACTATTAATTAATTTGTTATCTGGGTGAAATAGAACAGTACCATCTTTATTAAGTATATAAACTTTATCTGTTTTTCCAAGATGAAAATTTGTATTTTCTTTAAATACTGTGGAAACAAGGGAAGCTCCACTTACAACTCCAATAACATTATTATTTTTAACATCTTTTACAGGACACTCCATGGATATGATCCAATCATTAGCATTTTGTTTATCTTGAAATGGATTTGATATAATTTCTTTACCTTGCATAACCGAAGGGAAAGTGCTTTCAGTACTTATATCAATAACCACATTATTTTGTAAAATTAACTTTCCATTAGTACCACCTATTCCAAGACTATTAAAAACTCCATTATAATTTTTCTGTTCTCGCTGAAAATATGGAATTATTTGATTATAGTTCATACTAGATACTAGTTCAGTATTTGCAATTACTTCTACTTGAGACAACCTTGACTTTATCCATGAAGATAAATTTTGTGAATGAATAGTAATTGTTTGCTTTCCTGAACTTTCCAAATAAGATAATATTACTTTTTTGAATTACTATAACTTATGGCTGTAACAGCACTTATTAAGAAAACAAAAACAAAAGATATCATAAGAATTGCCTTGAATTGCAACGAACTTTGTTTTTTCATAACATTCACCCCTTTAATTATTTATGATTTAATTTTTTATCAATTATAACAACATAATCATTAGGTTAATATAGATAGTATTTTCTTCACTCATCTATTCGTCATATTTTTTACTGTGTAACATTTTAATCTTACATAATAGTTGCTTTCTATATATAATTTTATTCAATTTAACATTATGTCATAATTTTACGATTTTTGTGAAAACTTAGCAAGAGATTTTTTTCCATTATCTCAAATATAATTTTAAAAAACAATATCAAAGTGATAGAACAGATTTGCAGAATATAGAAATCCTATATGATGTGATAATCAAGTGATTCTTAGACTCAGGTGGAGTTTGCCTGTGAGGAATTCGATGGGATAAATGAAATTAATACTGTAAAAACTGTTTATTGGACACAGAAAAACCGCTATAATTTTCATAGCGGTTTTTTCTAACCATATATCTAATCATCAAAGTTTTCAAAAATTATTTCTATCTAAACATAGCTCCTGATATAACCATTTTTTGAACTTGGTTTGTCCCTTCATAAATTTGAGTTATCTTAGCATCTCTCATCATTCTTTCTAGTGGATAATCCTTCATATATCCGTAACCACCAAGTATTTGAACTCCTTCTGTAGTTACATACATTGCTGCATCTGTAGCTGCAAGCTTTGCTCTTGCTGCTGATACTGAATATGGAATCCCATTATCTTTTTCCCAAGCTGCTTTATACACTAAATTTCTTGCCTGTTCAATCTTCATATCCATATCTGCCATCATCCATGATATACCCTGAAACTTATATATTTCCTTTCCAAACTGTTTTCTTTGTTTTGCATATTTTATAGTTTCATAAAGTGCCCCTTCTGCAATTCCAAGACCTTGAGCTGCTACTCCTATTCTTCCACAGTCAAGTGTCTTCATAGCTATTTTAAATCCATCCCCTTCTTTTCCAAGTAAATTTTCTTTTGGAACTCTACAATTTTTATATAATGTTTCTGATACTTGAGCTGCTCTTATACCCATTTTATCCTCAAGCTTTCCTGCGGAAAATCCTGGAAAATCCTTTTCTACTATAAATGCTGCCATGCCTTTTGTACCTTTTGTTTTATCTATCATAGCAAATACTACAAAAGTATCAGCAATTGGTCCATTAGTAGTGAATTTTTTTTCACCATTTAATATATAATAATCTCCATCTAAAACTGCTGTAGTTTGTCCACCACCAGCATCTGTGCCTGCATTAGCTTCTGTTAGTCCAAATGCACCAATTTTTCTGCCTGTCAGTAAGTCAGGTAAATATTTTTTCTTCTGAAATTCTGTACCAAACATGTATATTGGAGATGCACATAATGATACATCTACAGAATAACAAATTCCTGTAGCACCACAAGCTTTAGATACTTCTTCAACAGCTAGTGCATAGGATAAATAATCCCCTCCTGACCCACCAAATTCTTTAGGAAATGGTAGTCCAAAAAGACCGATTTCTCCCATCTTTTTAAATACATCCATTGGAAACTTTGCAGTTCTATCACTTTCCGAAGCGATAGGTTTGATTTCTTTTTCTGTAAATTCCTTTACTATAGTCCTTAAATTTTCTTGCTCTTTTTCTAATTTAAAATTCATACATATTCCTCCAATACAATTTAATTATCAAGTTATTCTAAGATTTAGATTTTATATAATGTTAATTTATTCAGCTATTAAGCTCCTATTGTTTTCCTTCATAAATATAGTAACATCAGTATACTTGTAAATATATGTATTAATTGAATATATTTTTTGAGCTTTTTACCAATTAATTAAATAATGTTTAACTAACCAAAATTATAGATATTTATTCCATACTATTTTCAATACACAAAAATTTGCTGCAAAGTTTTCATACTTTAAAATTTATTAATATTCTTTATAAGATACCCCATATAAAACTCAAATCTTACTTTCGTATCTGTCAAGTCCTTTTTTATAATTTCCTGTATTTTGTTGATTTTATACATTAATGTATTTCTATGCAGATATAATCCTTTTGCTGTTTGAATATAATTTCCATTTTTCTTTAGGAACACATAAAATATATTTGTGAAGTTAGTATCATTTTGAGAATCATATTGCTCTAATATACCTACTGTATCATCATAATATTCCTTTAATAAATTCATGTTTTTTATTTCGCTAAGCAATTTATATGCACCTATATCTGAATAAAATATAGTTTCATCCAATTTTCCTTCAGCTCTTATTGCTTTTAAAGCTTTTCCTGCCTCTATATAGCTTGTTTTTATTTTAGAAAATTCAGTGTGCACATTTCCAATTCCTATGTTTATATTACTATCAGGAAAATTTTTTTTACTGTTTTCTCTTATAGTTTCTGAAAGCTTTTTTAAATTAACAAACTTATCTTTTTCATTTATTATAAGGAAAACTACAGATTCATTTCTTAAAAAACTTATAGGTTTAAATTTTGCATCCCAAATTGAACTATTTACAGCCCTTAAAAAAGTTCCCTTTATATGAAGTATACTTTGTTCATCTTCTATATTCTTAGAAGATAAATATTCTTGAAATCTACATATTGACACAATGCATATTCTAAATGAACTAAAAGAATTATATCCACAGGTTTCAAGTCCTTCAATAAAGTCCTCATAACTAATCTTATTAAAAAATATTATATTCATTAATAAGTTCTCATAAGGAAGCTCCTCCATATACTTTTTTACTATATCATTACAAATGATTTTAGTAATTTCTGACAAATTTACTTTCCATGGAATTTCAAACACTGGAAAATCATTGTCATTTGACAGTTTTTTTATATACTCAGGAACTTCCAAAAAATATTTTCCGATGTTTACAATTAAGCCTGCTGTTCCTTTTTTTATTAATCCTTTTATTAGTTCAATAAATCCATCCTTACTGTTGAAAATTGCAACACCTGTAAGTATTATTAATTCATCATTTTCTGCATAACTTACTAAATCTGGAGTTTCCATAACATGTACCCATTTTACTGTTTTTGAGATACCTCTATTTCCACTTACTAACTTTAAATCCTTTAATTCTGGCAACTTTATCAACTGTTCAAATGTAATTTCCATAATTAACTCTCCCTCTGTTATTTATATATTTAAAATTATATTCAATTATATTCTAGTTCTTTTTTTACCAAAAAGATACATTAATGTAATAAAAAGTTTTTAAACATTGTCATGCTTTAAGAAAAATCGCAAGTTAAAGTTAGCTGTTAACAGCTCTATATCTACAAAACATTCAATTAAAGCAAAAAATTATCATAGGAAAAATTTCCTATGATAATTTTTAGTAAGATATTAAATTTTACACCTTTAACTTATATTTTAAACTTTTGAGATTGAAAATTTAATACTATTTTCTAGGTATTTCATAAGTAGCTATTGCTTCTACTGTCATAACAGGATTTTCATAAACCTTTACAGCTGAATCTTGCTCTTCTATTCTAGCATTTTCAGCTATTTTAAAGGATCTTAGTTGAACCTTTCTCTTATTGTCATACTCTCCTATTATTCTTCCACACACTTCTATAAAATCTCCAGCATAGGTAGGAGCTGTAAACTTAATCACATCATATCCTATGCATGTACCTTCATTACCATCATGCATAACCATTAAATTAGTGGCAACATCTCCCATTAATTCTACAGTGTGTGAACCATTAACTAATTCACCTGCATAATGAGCTTCACCAGCAGACATACGAACACGTATCATAGTTTCATAATTTTTTTCTGGTTTAACAAAAACATCTGACATTATAAGCACCCCCTAATTTTATACTTTAAATTTGTATTATTCCCACTTATTTTTTACAACACCATCTGGTTGAACCCCTCGCTGACAATTCTTTTTAACAACTAAAGTTCCTATTGCCCTTGCTACAAGTACTGGTGGATCTAAAACATCAACATCACTTATTGCAGCTTCAGGTTTTCCATTGCGTCTAGCTGGAGTAGCAACCTTATATGTTTCAAATTCGCATTTACGGGAACTATTACCGATTTTAACTATATGTCCTCGGCATTCAACATAGTCTCCTTCATATACTGGTGCCAAAAACTCTACTTTTTCATAACCTGCAAATAATGATTCATCACCATCTTGAAGAACACAAAGCTCAGTTCCTACATCACCATAAATGTCTAAGTGCCTATTAGGCTTCATAACTCCGCCTAAATAGTGAGCATTATCAGGGTTTACTCTATACCTTAGGATAGATTCTCTTACCATAAAAAACACCTCCCAAATATTTTAAACTAAAATTAAGTAATTCTTAGGTCCAGATTAAATTTACTCATAAACAATTTTCTCCTAACCTGAGCCTTGGAATAATTATCCAAGCACACGTCAATGCTTATCCCATTTTTGAAGAATTGGACGTTAGCAATTGTAGCCCTAGGATAAAATTTATAATACCTTATGGTTTTTACACCAAAAGCATATAATCATATTATTTTTTGTAAAGCTAAATCCTGTATAACATATTTGTATTACTTAAGTGAAATTATTATTCATAATTTTATATACTGTTGTCTCATCTCATAAATATAGTAACACTCACTTAAATTTAAATATATGTATAAAATTAACAAACTTTTTCAGCTTTTTACCAATAAAATACTTTTTAGGTCATTCAAGATCAAGTAATTCTTAGACTCAGGTGGCGTTTGCCTGTGAGGAATTCGATTAGATAAATGTCATAAACAAATAAAAGCTATGAAATTAAGGTGTTATACCTATATTTCATAGCTTTTATTCTTAAAGCGATATCACAATTGAACTCTTATTATTTACCTTTACAGATACAATCATCTGTATCTGTAATAATATTCATTAAAAATAATACCAGTTTATTTGAATTCCTATTACTTAAAGAATAGTAACTCCATAATCCTTCTTTTCTGCAATTAACAAGTCCACACTCCATAAGAACTTTCATATGATGTGACAATGTAGGTTGAGTAAAATTAAAATACTCTAGCAAGTCACAAGCACATTTTTCTCCGCAGGACAGCATATCAACTATTTTTAATCTATTAGAATCTGATAAAGCCTTAAATATTTTTGAATTTTCATCATAGTTCTTATTCATAAATTCACCTCTTATATAGATAGTACTCTATATAGAATATTGTTTATGTATCGTCAATATAATTGCTGATTTTTATTAAATACTTGATCATTATACATATTTTTTCTATACAACTATATCATATGCATATGATCATTCTTTTGCACCATACAAAAAAATCAGTAAATTTTTTTTTAATCTTTACCGATTTTTTTCATAATATTTATCTACTTAATTATAGTAATATTGCATCTATTATTTTATCCTTTAATTTTGGGTTTAAGCATACTCAAAAACAACTATTTAATCTGCTAATTTATTTTAAAGTTTTTCGCCAATTTCCTTAATCATTTGTGCAGTATTATTAAGTTCATTTATACTGCTATTAATTTCTTCTACACTTGCTGCTTGAGTTTCAAACATTTTATTATTTTCATAAATATTATTTGTAACACTTTCAATTGAGCTTTTAAGTTTATTTAATACATTATTTATCTCCCTTATAGATTCACTACTAGAGTTTGATAGTTTTCTTATTTCATTTGCAACAACACTAAAACCTTTGCCCATTTCTCCAGCTCTTACTGCTTCTATTGCTGCATTAAGCCCCAATAAATTAGTTTGTTTTGATACATTTTGAACAAAATTTATAATTTCGTCTGTTTTTTTCATATCTTCATTTGTAGTATTTATTTCATTTAATATATCATTACTAGATTTAGCCACATCTTGTATTCCAGATGCTACATTGTCAATAACCTTAGAAATTTCTCCAAAGGATTGTACAAAAGTTTGTGAATGACTTTTAATATCATCTCCCCAATCTCTTTTTCCTATGGCTACACTTCCTATAATTTGTCCATCTTTGTTTCTTATCGGTGTTGCTGCTGCCTTTAAAGCTACTCCAAAATATTCTTTAGATAAATTTTTCACTACAAGTTTACCTTGCTGCATACATAAATAAGCAGGAATATCATGAGGTAACTTATCTCCCTCACCATAATTACCATCGCCTTCAACTTCATTTCTAATCATTTTAATTATTTTCTCTTTATCAGTAAGTAAGAAACTTACTTCTTTATTAAATAACTCATTAATACAAGGTAATAAATAACTAATACTCAAAAGTAAATTCTCATCATCCATATTTTTCATTTTGCTGTACTCCTTTGCTTTATTATTTTTATTATAAAATAGTTTTCAACAAAAAACAAATGCGATTTATATTTTAACTAAAATTTCTCATTGTAAGTTATACAAAACTCATTTATTGACATAATAATGCATATATCCTTTTTTTCTTTCATTTCACTTAAAATAACAAAATTTACTATTCTACAATAGGAATTTTGACTACAAAAGTTGTTCCTATATCAGGAGTACTTTCAATACTTATATCACCCTTATGTTTTTTTATTATATCATAGGATACACTTAATCCTAGTCCTGTACCTTTTCCTACATCCTTCGTAGTGAAAAATGGTTCAAATATTCTATTTTGTATTTCCTTTGGAATACCACAGCCATTATCAGTTATTGATGTAAAAATATTTTTTTCATCAGCCCAAGTTTTTATTTCTATTTCTCCTTTCTCTTCTATAGCCTGCACTGCATTTAATAGTATGTTTAAAAACACCTGATTCAACTGTCCTTCATTACAATTAGTTAATGGTATATTTCCAAATTCTTTTTTAAGAGTTGCTTTGTATTTTATCTCATTCCATATAATTTTTATTACACTTTCTAAACCTTTATTAATATCTGCTAAAGAGGTTTTAATGGAAGTTCTCGAAAAATTTCTTAAATTCTGTACTATATCCCTTATTCTTTCAGCTCCATCAAGAGTTTCAACTATAATTTCTGTAATATCCTCCATTATGTAATCAATTTTAAATTCTTGCTTTATTTCTTCAGATTTATTAATTATTTTAAATATTTCTATACTTTTATTTTTTTCTTCTTCGTTTTTATCTAATTCTTTTAAGAATTCTTCTTCACTTATTATAAATTTAGTTATATTTTCTGCATATTTTTTAAGGGAGTCAATATTGCTCATAATGAAACCTAACGGATTATTAATTTCATGAGCTACTCCAGCGGCCAATTGCCCAATTGAAGCCATTTTTTCTTGTTGAATAATTTGAAGTTGAGCATTTTTAAGTTCTAAATAAGCATCTTCAATTTCTTGTTTTTTTTGTGCCAATTCTTCTTCAGCTCTTTTGCGTTCAACTATTTCCTTATGTAAATCAAAATTAGTTTGTTGGAGATTTTCATACATAGAAGTTAATTCTTCATTAACAGAAGATAATTCTTGAGTTCTCTTCTGAACCTTAATTTCCAATTCATCATGCGCATTTTTCAGTGCAGTTTCTCGTGCCTTAAGATTGTTACTCATAAACTGAAAGTCTTCTGCCAATTTATTTAATTCAGAAAAAGCAATAGGAATAGATTCTAAAAAATTTGCATGGCTGAAATTTCCAATTGTTAAAGCATTAGTGCCTCTACTAAGAGTTTGCATTGGAGTAATAACATATTTATGGATTTGCTTACGAAGTCCCCAAATTAATGTTAATAATATAATCAGAGAAAAAGAGAAGCTAAGTCCCCAGGTCCATGCATAGGATTTTCCAAAATCAGACAAAGGTAGTTGATCCACTACTACCCAACCTGCTTTTTTAACCCTCTCCACACTTCCTATAACCCTACTTCCATTATATATATATAAGTCGTTATTTTTTCCATGTAACATACTTTGATATATTCCTAAATCACTTAAATTATCCTGCTGTTTTACCAAGTCCTGTGAAGGGTGAGCAAGTAGTGTTCCACTTTCATCCATAATGAAAACAAAATTTTTACCTGATTTAGATATATTCATGATTTCTTCTTGAAACATACCTAAATTCAATGCACCTATTACACAACCTCCTTTTGAAAGAAATTTCACCAGATAAACAGTTGGCTCTCCTGTACGCAGTGAAATAAAAGGACGGGAAATACTAATGTTTTTTTTATCTTGATCTTTTTTAAAATCTGGCAAATTAGACATATCTAAACCTGCATAGCGAGGGTCCGATGGCATAAGTAATATAATTCTATTACTTTCATCCAAATAGTATAATGTTTCAAAATAACCATAAGTTTGCCAGGTGCTTTTCATAAAGGTTAACAAATTATCTGTTCCTGTTGTTTCTGCTATTTGGGCAATAGCACTTAAAGTTCTCTCTCCACTATCAATGTGATAATCCACTATATGAGATACTGACTGCACTACTTGCTTTTGTTGATTCACAAGGTTCTGCTGTCCTAAATATCCTATTCCTGCAATAACCATTAAAATTAATAGCATTATAGGTAAAAATAAACGAAAAAGCACCAAATGTAAAAACACCTGTGAGAGGGAAGGAGAATCTTTAATTTTGCCCATTATTTATTCACCTCCACCACTTGTTAATGTTAATTTGTCAAGTATAACGAATTTTCCTTCATTAATAGCACTTAAATAAAAAGGTCTTTGTACATCTCCAAACTTGTCAAAAGATAAATTGTCCATTAGTCCTTTAAAATTATGAGTTTTTAACAATTCTTCCTTTAGACCTTCTGATTTTCCTCCAGTTTTTTTAAGGGCATCTGTTAGTACTAAGGCACCTTCATAACCAAAGGCTGCACCGAAAGAAGGTTCATTTCCAAATCTAGATTTATATTTAGATTGAAACTCAGCAAAAGCTTGTGACTTACTACTTAAAGCGTAAGATTGTTCAAGTTTCATTCCTTGAACTGCTGCACCGCCATTATTTATTAAAGTTTGTGTTTGAGCCCACGCTGAAGTGAATAGTGGAATTTGCCAGTCCATAAGTCTAATTTTTTGGGCAATAAGCGCTGTATCAATATCAGAACCAACTATAAGCATACCTTCCGTTTTTGAGTCATGTAATTTAGCTAATAAGGGAGAAAAGTCTGGCTGCTGCTTAGAAGAAAATGCAATCTCTCCTTTTATATTACCACCTAAAGACTTAAATCTATCCTGAAAAGTTGTAACATAATCTTTGGAATATGCAGCATTGTCTAAATCGTAAATTATAGTTATCTGTTTTATATTATTTTTCTTGTAAATGTATTCCGCAAAAGATTTAGAACTATCTTTAAAGGAAGGATATACGCGGAAAAAATAATCATCTAGCCCACTTAATTTTGGAGTTGAAATAGTTGCACCTATCATTACCACTTTCGCAGGATTTGTTACCTTAAGACCTTCTATTGTTTGTGCACTAGTAGCATGTCCAATAATAGCAACAGAACCATCCTTTATAAGCTCTCCATCCATCTTTTGTGCTTGATCAGGTAGTCCAAAGTCATCTCGCACTAGTAATTGTATTTTACGTCCAGAAATTCCGCCTTCTGCGTTAATTTTTTCCACTGCTAGCTGAACTCCATTTCTTTCTTGAATTCCAAGTTCAGACTGTTTGCCAGTAAGCTGAACATCAAAACCGATAATTATAGGCTTCTTATTTACCCTATTCATAAAAAAGTAACCTACCATTGCAATTAATAAAAATATGAAAATAAAATAAATCCATGAATTTTTAATAAATTTGTTTCTATTAATATCCATTTTAGTATCCTCCTTCATATTAAGTACTTTAATTATTCACCATAAGGTATCTCAAGATAAATAGTAAGTTAAGAATTCGACAGATATTTTTCTAAAAGTACCTAATGTCTATAAAAGTATTATACTCCAAAATTAAGGATACTTAAACAAATAATACTATATTTTCGGAAAAATCAGATATTTCTTACTAATTTTAAATATTATACATTTAAAAACTTATCATTTAATCTATGAAATTTCATATTGCAATCCATTTATAACTATTTCTAGTTCATATCTAAGATCTCTATATACTTCTTCCTGTGATTTATTTATAACTTTAAGCCTAGGTCTTAGTGGGAAATTAGGATACACCTCTTCTACTACTGCTATTTCTCCATTGCTCAATTTCACTATAGTTCCCTCTGGATAGGGTACTATAGATTTGCTAAAAGCTTTAACTACCTCATAACTAAACTGCTTTTCTCCACCTGCCATAATATATTCTACTGAATCATTAGGACTTAAGGCTTTTCTATAAGGACGATCCGAAGTTAAGGCATCGTATACATCTGCTACAGCCACTATTTTAGCTAATTCATTTGTTTCTTCTCCCTTTCTCTTTTCCGGATATCCTGTACCATCCTCTCTTTCATGATGCTGAAGGACAATGATTCGAGCTGGAGATGATATGTCTAAACTACCTTTTAAAAAATCATAACCTCTTATTGTATGCTGTCTCACTATGCTAGTTTCTTCTTCTGTAAGATTATCATCTTTTTGCAATATGCCTTCTGGTACAAGAGCTTTTCCAATATCATGAATTAATGCACCTAAACACAAATCGTATAATTTCTTTTTTCCTAGTTGCAATTGTATACCAAGTACTAAGGACAAAACAGCTACATTAACACTGTGCTGGTAAGTGTAATTATCTACACTTTTTATATCTACAATATTAATTAAAACAGTCTTTTTACAAAGAAGTTCTTCCATAATTTCTTTTACAATATCACCTATGGATTTAAAATATTTTTCTCTTTCCTCCATAAGCATTTTGTCTTTACTGCTACTTTTGCCAACATTTAAATTAAACTTTTCAAAGCTGTAAAAAGTTTCTTTTATACTTCTAATTGCCTTTTGCCTCAATTCTGGTTTTATTATATCATCAACTTCTTTTTCACTATATTCGTCATTTATATACATACTAAACATACCTAGCTGCATTACTTTTTTAATGTAGCTATCTGTCAGCTTTACACCTTCTCTTAGTAAAACGGATCCTCTATCATCATAAATAGTTTTTGCTAAAAAACTTCCTGCCTTAACATATTGTATTGGTACAAGTCTCATTTCACTCACACTCCTAACTGAAATGATAAATACTTTATATATTTATAGCACATACGACAGAATATTTCAATAATTTTCATAACTTATTAGTAAATTTTTCTACTTTAAATGATATTTTTCGTGTTTTCTTCTATTTAATTCAATTTTAAAGCACCATATAAGTTACTATATAATAGTTATTTATATGGTGCTTTAAATTATATTAAACATATTTCTACACTTACATTTTTTCTCAAAGAAAATTTTGTTTAAATTTATCATTAATTTGTTCTTTTAAACTATTTCCACTTTATTGCGCCCGCTACTTTTAGCCTTATATAATGCTTCATCAGCTTCTTTTATCATTTCATCACTTTTTAAGCCCTTAATATTATCCTTAAAGCAAGCTCCTATACTTATAGTAATTTTAACTTTATCACTACCTATTTCAAATATAGCATCTTCAACTTTTTTTCTTAATTTTTCACAGGATTTATATAAACCTTCTTTATCAATATTAGCAAATACAATTCCAAACTCTTCTCCACCATATCTGCCTACAATATCACAACTTGACACTGAACTTGATAAGATGCTTGAAAGAACTTTTAATACCTTATCTCCAAATAAATGTCCATATGTATCATTTATTTTTTTAAAAAAATCAATATCCAGCATTGCAAAAGAAATACTTAAAGATTTCTTCTCACGTTTTTTAATTTCTTTTTCAAATATTTCAATCAAAAAAGTATGATTATATAAACCAGTAAGACCATCCTTAATGGCCATGGCTTTTAATTTTTCGTGATATTCGTTATATCTTAGTACAGAATTAACTCTAGCAACTAATTCTACTTCATCTACAGGTTTTTTAATGTAATCGAATGCTCCTAATTCCAATGCTTTTTTAACATCACTACTATGAGTTCTTCCAGTTATCATAATAATGGGTATATCCTGCGTTTGTATATCATTTTTTAACATTTTGCAAATTTCAAATCCATCAATGCCTGGCAATATTATATCTAAAAGTATTGCTTCTGGCTTAATTAGATATGCCATTTCTAGTATGGAGCCTCCATTATCAAAAGAATGCACTGTATAACCTTCAGCCTTCAAAATATCTGTCATAAGTGTTAAATTTAATTTATCATCATCAACTACTAATATTTTTGCATTTGCCATATTACTTTTCCCCTTTTACTGATTGATTCTAATAATATTTAAGAAAAAATCATTAATGTAAATTTATTACTCGATTAAAATCAAACTATATTTTGAATTATATTAGAATTTTAGTATTTCAGCAAGGAAAATAAAATTAAGTTTAATAGAATCAATAAATAATTCCTTAATTACTCAACTTTCGCACATGCAAAATTTTGACTTAATATAAGCAAGCTGCGACGCATTTTTTTAAACTAGTTTCATAGAATTTTTTAGAACTATAAAATGTTACACTTTAAAATTTAATTTAATTGTAAATTTAGCTCCTTTACCTTCAAAGCTTTCTGCATTTATTGTTCCTTTATGCTTATTAACAATAATATCATACACTATGCTAAGTCCTAGTCCTGTACCCTGTCCCACTGGTTTCGTTGTAAAAAAAGGTTCAAATATCTTATCACCAATTTCCTTGGGGATTCCATTCCCATCGTCCTCTATTTCACATACTACACATTCATTATCACAGTAAGTGTTCATTTTTATTAAACCTTTTTCACTTGCATGATTTTCTTTAATAGCCTGTGCAGCATTAAGTATAATATTTAATAATACTTGATTAATCTGTCCACCTATAGCAATTAATTTCGGTATTTCCCCTAAGCTCAATTCTACATCTGCACAATATTTTATTTCATTATTGGCTACTACAAGAGTATTTTTAATTCCTTCATTTAGATCATATTCTGAAAGCTGATCCTGTTTATCAATTCTAGAAAATATCTTCATACTTTTAACAATGTTACTTATTCTTTCTATACCATCTTTTGTATCTTCTATTAATTCATTAATATCCTCCTGTAAATATTCAAACTTTTCTTTTTCACGTTTTTTCATAACTTCTTCCATAGCACTTTGTATCTCACTATCATTAACCTGAGAAAATAATTCATCTAACTTTAAATATATTTTTATTATTTCATCATAGGTTCTAATATATTGTTCTAAGGTTTCAAAATTACTTGAAACAAAACCTAATGGATTATTTATTTCATGTGCAACACCTGCTGCTAACTGTCCGATACCTGCAAGTTTTTCTTGTTGTATCAGTTGAGCTTGTGTTTGTGTCAATTTTTTTAAAGTTGATTGAAGTTCTTCATTTCTTTCATTTAGCTTTTTTTCAAGAACTTTTTGAGTAAAAATATCTTCCTTAGCATCAATAAAACTATTTAAAAGATTACCTAGTTCTCCTATTTCATCTTTATTATTTATTAATACTTTTTCATGAGAACCAATACTATTCTCTTGAAATGCTTTAAATGCATTAGTTATTTTTTTTATTGGTGAAACAATGCTTTTTGAAACGATTATTGCATATATATATATCATTCCAAGAAACAATAATAAAAGTGCTATTAAAACAATAGTTATATACGTATTTTTATTGTAAATATTTTTCAAAGGAATTACACTTGCAATGTATAAACCTGCCTTATTAGTCTTTTCATAAATTACAATTTGCTTTTCTCCACTAATTTCATCAATAAATTGACCACTTTCTCCATTAAATTTATTAATCAATCTATCAGAAAGCTTTTTACCTACATACTCTTCCTTAGGATGGTAAACAATATATTTATTTTCATCAATTATAATATAGTAACCATCATAATACTGTAAGTTTTTAAAATAATCCTTAAAAACATTTATATCATAACTTACAATAAAAACTCCTGTAGGAGCAGCATTTGAAGCATCTTGTCCAATAGAATATATTAATTTCACTGCATTTATTACATATTTATGCTTTGAATTTGGATTAATATTTTCTTCAATGCCGCTCCAATAAATATTCTTTTTGATTCTATCGCTTCTTTGCAAAGTTTATCCTTAAGGGAAATGTTTATTCTGCTGGAGTCAAGAGTTTCACCTACATAATAATGTACATTATTTTTTGAAAACACATCAATGGACACCAATCCTTTAAGGTTCATATGTCCATTTAAAATATAACCTATTTTGGCTTGAGTACTGAGCATATTATAAGATGAGTCCTCTCCTGACTTCTCACTAGATAAGGCGTCTTTTATCTCTTCTATGCCATACAAATTAGCAATAAGATTTTCAACGTCCTCCACAACATGTTCAAGATATAATTTTTTTTCTTGTACAATTCCTGAATTGAATCTATCAGATTCCTCCTTCAAAACTTGATTAGCTCTATTTAAAGATACAACACCAAAAATAATTAGTGGAACAGCACCTATAATAAGCATATATATTAAAAATTTAGCTGTGATACTTTTAGAAAAAAATTTTTTAAACATAATATCATCCTTCTAACTTTTAATATTATAAAAATTTATTTTAAATCTTTTTTTGTAATAACTTTTACAGGTATCATAGTTTCAGCTTGCACTTTCTTTCCTTTTAAAAGTTCAACTGCTTCTTTAACTCCTGTATATCCTTGAACATCTGCTTGTTGATCTATTGTTACTGCTAAAGTTCCTTCATTCAGAGCTTTTTTACCATCTTCAAGATTGTCAAATCCAGCCACAAGAACATCCTTCTTATTAATATCTTTTAAATACTGAATAAGCCCCAAAGCCATCATGTCATTAGCACAAAATACAGCCTTAACATTAGGACTTTTTTTAAATATTGACGCTGCTACTGTGTATGCCTCATCAATTTTCCAATTTGCTGATTCACTAGCTACTATATTAGTATTAGAATTTTCTCCAAAAGCTTTTTTTGCACCTTCTTTTCTTTGATTTGCATTATCTGCCTCTCTTATTCCCTCAATAATAGCTATTTCAGTTGGAGTTTTTATCATATCTGAAATATATTTTGCTGACTGATATGCTCCTGCACTATTGTCCACACTTATGAATGGTACGTTAACTAATCCTACTTTTTTGCATAACTCAGGGTCAAGCCTATTATCTATATTTACAATTTTTATATTTGCATCTTGAGCCTTTTTTAAAACCGATACTAACCCTGTAGAACTTCCTGGTGCTATAATTATAGCATCAACTTTAGAATTTATACATTCTTCGACTATTTCTATTTGCTGTTCAATAGAAGTTTCCATTGCACCTGTTTTAACAGTCAAATTTATTCCAAATTCTTTTTCTCCCTTTCTTGCACCTTTTTCCATCTGTACAAAAAAAGGATTTGTTAGAGTTTTCATAACAAGTTCAACTTTATAAGGCTTACTTTCACTTACATTTTGCTTTTTAACTGTCTCATTTTGAACAAGTCCATCATTAGAAGATTTACTTTTGCATCCTACAAATGCCCCTATAAAAATTATACAAAGAGCTATTACAAAAGTTCTTTTCATTTCAGTATCCTCCTTAAATTGTAAAATATAGTGTTGTTTATAAATTACTAACTTTAACAATTAGTAATTTAAATTAAAATTGCTCAATTCCTTTTCAAATTCTTGTTTTTCAATATTTAAATAAGAAAATACTTGCTGATTAAAAACATATAGATACTTTTCCTTAAGTATTTCTGAAGCATATCTATCCGCAATATGCAGTGCACAAACTAGTTCTTTATTTACTACTCTTTCATCTAAAGGTATATGATGAAATAAAGTTCCTTCCACAATAGATTGAGGAAGTTCCCACCATTTTAAAAGATATCCTCCAGCTTCCTTATGAGTTATATTAAACAATTCTTTTTCAAGTTGAAGCATACTCACATTTTCATTTATAGCTCTCATTACAGCTTGAAAATATCTTTCATGAAAAGATTTGTACATGAGTACTTTTCCTACATTTATAAGGATACCTGCACTACTGTGATCTTCATGGATCTTTTTATGAAGAAATTTATCGTATATATAAATAAGAACTTTATTAGTCAAAGTACTATGTTTCCAAAGCATCTCAAATTCCTTTTTAAAAATATCATTACTCATTTCGTCCATTATCAAAGTTGATTTTACAATTTTGATTACATTTTGTATTCCTAAATATGTGACAGCTTTATTTATAGAACCTGTTTTTACTCCTTGACAGGCTGAATTTGCCAAATGCAGCATTTTAGCACCTATAGAAATGTCTTTTTCAATTTCCACACATATTTCCTTTAATTCTGCACCATTATCAATAAGGGAAATCATTTTCTCATAGCTGCTTTTAATAGTTGGAAGCTCATCAATATTATTTATTACACTTAAAAAATCACTTTCTTCTAAAGTTTTTTCAACTTTAAATATTTCATCCACAACCTGAATAATTTCTTTATTTATCCATGGTTTAAATATATATATCTTAGCTATGTTTTTTTCCAAAGCTTGAAACAATAAATTTTCTTCTGCATAACCACTTAATATTATTCTAAATACTTTTGGATATTTCTCTTTTACTAAGCATAATAGTTGGTAACCATCCATCTTTGGCATTCTTACATCGCTAATTATAAGATCTATATTCTCTTTTGACATTATTTGGAGAGCGTTTTCACCATCTAGGGCTGTTATAATCTGATAATCTGTTCTTTTAAAAAGTCTTACAAGCGATTTTAGTATTTGTTCTTCATCATCAACAATAAGTATTCTTTTCATTCTATAAATGCTCCTTCCCTACAAGTTTTTTAATGAATAAATTCTATATATTGCCAATGTACCTCCATCAAATCTGTTTTTATTTATAATAATATTCCTAATATTCTGTATTCTGCAAAGAATTCTATAATCCTCTATTTTTATTCTTTTTGAAATCTTATTTATTTTCTGTAATTAATCATAGCTATATTATGACATTTTCCTTTACTATATGTTATAATGTACCTGTAAATATTTATCCTGTTATACCACTTAATTCCCCTATTCCTGCCAAATATGGTTGATAAACATTTTGGCTTACTGGAGCAAGTGTCTACTTTTGCAAAGTTTAAATCTGACATATTGCTAAGACATATGACGTGCATTCACAAAAATATGTATTGAATTTAAAAATAATGCAATAAAAAATAATTTTTGCTCTTGGAATATTTCTATTGTTATGTATTGGCTTCTATAAGCTACTATAAATTTAAAAATAAATTGTGAAAGGATTTGATATTTATGAAGCAAAATAAAAATGTTCTTTCTATTGGTTTTAAAGTAAAAACCATATCTTCACTGGTGCTTTTAGCTTCTCTTTTCTTCCTAACCTTACTTTCTGTGTATACCATTGATAAAATGCTGCTGAAAAGCACTCAGGACTACGGAGTATCTTTAGTGAAGCAATTTGCAAACCAAATAGAAATGAGCAATGCAACTATATCTACCCTAGATCAACAATTAGATGACAAGTTAAAATCCGTTTCCTATTCCTTGGCTAATAACAACAATATCTCTAATGATTATTTAACTGCACTAGGCAAAAAAATAGGAGTAGCCGAAATAGACTTTACTGGGCCAGATAGGAAAATAATATATTCTAACATTAGCGAAAATTTAGGATGGTCTTATCCAGAAAGTCACCCTGCCGATCCATTATTTAAAGGAACTAAAAAAGAAATTATAGAAGATATAAGGCAGAGTAAAACTGATAAGAAATATTATAAATATGGGGAAATCATATTAGAAAATGGTGGAATAATACAGGTTGGAATATCTGCAGATGACATACAAAAAATGAAAAGTTCAATTGAACCACAATCAATTATTAAAACTATTTCTAAAAATTCTAATATTGTATATGCTCGTATTATTGGAAAAGATTTAAAAATAGCTGCTGATAGTGATGTTAAAAATGTAGGAACTCAAGTAAATAGCATTGGTACTAAAACTTCAGCCGTAGATGAGAAGACCTATACAAACAATTATTTATATGATGCAAAAAATGTTACAGTATATGAAGTAGCAGTTCCCTTATATAAAGATGGAAAGCATATTGGCGCACTAGATGTTGGATTGTCGCTGGAAAGTTTAAATGCTGCAAAAAAACAATTAGTATTTCAATCATCTATGATAGCACTTGTATTTTTCCTTATAGGAGTGATTTGTTTTACATTTTTAATTAGTAATATCATTAAACCTATTCAAAAACTGGTAAAGGCTGCAAAAACAATTTCAGAGGGAAATTTAGACCAACAGATTATAGTAAAAAATAATGATGAAGTTGGAATATTATCAGCAAGTTTTAATAATATGATACTTAATTTAAAAGAAATGATTAGTGGAATACATTCTGCATCATCAACTGTATCAGAATATTCTAACGAACTAGTTGAATCTTTTGAAAGTGCTTCAGCAGTTTCAGAGGAAATTGCTGCAACAGCTCAAAACATGAGTGAAAACTCCAAAATAAATGTGAAAGAAACCAAAAATGTTACTACAAATATTAAAGATGCCTTAGAAAACATAACTATAATAAAAGAGGAAATCAAAACCCTTGTAACAAGTTCAGATGAAACTAGTAATCTTGTTTTAGTTGGGAATTCTAAAATACAAGATATGTCTAATCAAATGGATAAAATTAAAACTAGTGTAAACCTGAGTTCCGATGCTATATATGTATTAGAATCTATTTCTAATGAGATTGGAAATATAGTTGAAATCATAAATGAAATTGCAACACAAACTAATTTATTAGCACTTAATGCTTCTATTGAGGCAGCTCGAGCTGGAGAATCGGGTAAAGGTTTTGCCGTAGTTGCAGATGAAGTTAGAACCTTAGCAGAGAAATCCATAGATTCAGCAGAGGGCATTAAAAACTTAATAGTAAAAACACAGGAAAACACAAAAAAGGCCTTAAAATCTATTCAAAATGGAACTGAAGAAGTGGCCATGGGAGAAACCACAGTAAAAGAAGTAAAAACTTTTATGAAAAACATATTAGATGCTTCAACTTTAAGCAAAAATAAATTGCATAATACAAATAATAAGTTAACTGCAATATATGAAAGCACCGAAAAAATATATGGTAATATAGATGAAATAGATAATATATCAAACCAATCTTCCACAAATATTTTTGAAATATCTGAATCTATACAGAAGCAGTCAGAAGCTATGGGAAAAATTTCACTAACTACACAAAAATTAATGGATATGATTTATGAATTAAATGGTGTAATAGACAAATTTAATTCTGATAAATAAAAAAATCCCCACCTTATTATTTTGGTGGGGATTTTAAAATTTTTTTCTATATTTTAAATTGCTTTTCCTTTCAATTTTCCTTTTTCAGGTTTAATTTTTTGGTTTTTTTTACTGCCATATAATCTTAATGCAGTTATTAAAACTCCAACCACACACATAACTGCTGCCGATGCATATACACATCTCATTCCATAAATAAACACATCATCTCTTCCTTTTATATAGTCGATTACTCTATATCCTATCTTATAACTCATTCTATTATATAATAAAAGAGTAGCAAGAGATGTTCCCATAACAAATCCAAGATTCCTAGTAAGTGCATTTACGCTTCCTGCAATACCAAGCTTATCCTTTGGAACTGTAGACATTATTAAAGAATTATTAGGCGATTGGAACATCCCATTTCCTATGGTCATAATTACTATATACATCATTAACATAATAATTGAAGATGTTTCATTTAATGTAGATATAAGAAGCAATCCCAAACTTGTAAGTACAAGGCCAATAAGTGTAAGAATTTCCGATCCAACCTTATCTGATAAATAACCACTAAAAGGAGCTACTACAGCCAAAACAATTGGAGATACCATCATAAAAAATCCAGTTGACGCTGGGGAAAGCTTTAAACTATCTTGAAAATAAAAAGGCAGTATTATATTTGATGCACTAATTGCAACAAAGGAAATAAAAGCACATATTATACTGATGGAAAATAAACTATTCTTAAAAATTTTCAATTGAAGCAGTGGCAATTCCATTTGTCCTTCTATCCTAATAAATACTATAAAGGCTATAATTGCAATAACAAAAGCAGAAATCATAATTGGATTATTATATCCAATAGTTTGACCTTGAACTATTGCTCCAAACAATAGTATGGTAGCAACTGTAAATAAAAATGCTCCTTTTACATCTAATTTTTCATTAAGCATTGTATTTGATTTTGGAAATATTTTTATTGTAAGTATAAAAACAACTATTCCTATTGGTACATTTATTAAGAATATATACTTCCAACTCATAGCTGAAACAATCATGCCACCTATGGGAGGACCTGCCATAGCACCTAATGCAACGAAAGTTCCTAAAACTCCAAGTGCTTTTCCCCTCTCATTTTGAGGAAAAACCTGAGTTATAATTCCCTGATTAGTAGCCATGGTAGCAGCTGCTCCTATGGCCTGTATTACTCTTGCTGCCACAAGCACTGGCAGCGAATTTGTAAATCCACATAGTAATGAACCTAGTGTAAAGAAAACTACACCAAACCTAAATACCTTTGTTTTTCCTTTTATATCTCCAAGTCTCCCAAATATTAAAATTGTAGCCGCAATAGTTATTAAGAAACTAGTAACTACCCATTCAATGCCAGCCATACTAACATTTAATTTAGCTGACATATCTGGTAGTGCCACATTGACAATACTACCATCTAAGGTGGCCATAAATGTTGCAGATAAAACTGTAAATAAAATTAACCATCTTTTTTTATATATTTCATTTTCTTTTTTATTCAATAATTCTCATTCCTTCACATTGATTTTTTCTGTACTTTTTCCCATTTTCTAAAACACTCTCTAAGAAATCTAAAGAAGTTTCTATTGTTTCCTTATGATTGCCCTGTACTAAAATATCTGCCCATCCATCAAGTATTTCAATAAGTTCAGGAATAATATTCTTTGCTTTATCTGTTATATAAAGTTTATATGCTCGTGTATCCTCTTGATTTTCCTCTTTTCTTATATAACCAAGCTCTATCAATTTTTTGACAGTTCTTGCAGACATAGCTTTATCTACATTAAGCTCCCTGCTTATCTCATTTTGACTTATTCCACCATTCTTATTTAATGCAAGTATATAAGGATATGTTCCTATGGTGAGATTAAATTTTTCAAACTTTTTATCAATATATACCTGAGTACATCTGTATATACTATTAGTTAGTTTAAGTAAGGGTCTTATTTTATTATCCATATATGCTCCTTTCTCTAAATAAAATATCATAATATAGTTGATTAGTCAACTATGTTGTTCTAATCATTACCATTGCTAATGCGCCCATCTTTAATACTAAAAAATAAAAAGCCCTTAATTTTCTCAAGGGCTTTTTATAAATTAACCACCTAAATAGCTAAAATGCATATAATCTTTTGGATTTGTAAAATTGCCTCCCCAATCCCATCCATATTTATTAAATATTTGAACAATTTCTGATGTAATGGAATAGGGATCACTGTAAGGTTTATAATAATTACCAACTTGTTCTTCTGCTTTTCCATCCTTACCTACTCTAATGTAGTAATTTTCATCTGGATTGATATCAATAGCAGAACCTGCTGGATGATTAATGCATGGGTCCATATCCCTAAATCCACCAACATCGTCTATGGGAAATTGCTGCGGAAGGTTATATATTTCATCAAAAATTTGTTTTACAACTGATGATAATTTTTTATTAACTTGTATATCTTTAGATACAGTTTTTTTGCCCTTGCTTACGTTTTTCTTATCTATATAATCCCAAGTTTTAACAGTAACAGTTTCTATATTACGTATTTTTGCCTCTTTACTTGTATACTGCCAATTACCATCCACTTTAAAAAAATCTCCACTTTTTTCCTCAGCACCAATAAGAAATTCTCTCTTATCCTTGGCAGTTTTAGGATCATTATTACCTTTGTCTGCTGGTAAAGCTTGCTCAAATATACTATTAACTACTTTAACAGGTAGTACTCCTTCTCCTCCTAATATAATATCATTTTTAATAGACTTTCCATTTAACAGCTGTCTTACATCACTACTGCTAGCACTACTGGCAAATATTATTGGATTACTATTTTTAACTGCCAATCCAATGCCACTTAATGCATCTGCAAAACCTTCTCCTGAAGCTATATAAATAGTATCAAAATCCATTTTTTCTTTAAAATTCTTTATAATATTTTGGTTTAAAGAATAAGGTGTATTGCCAGATATTCTTTTCACATTAGGAAATTTACTAGCAGTTGCTTCTGATATTATAGTTTTATCACCCAATACATAAGTGGTTTTTATGTTATGTTTTTTAACATAAGCTTGTACTACATCTGGCACACTATCCCTAGAAACTAATATTACAGGAATGTTATTTTTACCTGACACAGGTGCTACGGACAAGGCACCAGCAAAACCTTCACCATTTGATATAACAATTTCACTTACATTTTCCAAAGCTTCTGCAGTTTTAATAGATGTTTCGTATCTATCTTTTCCAGACAATCTTTGTAAAGTATATCCATTTTGTTTAAGTGAGTTCTCAATACCTTGTGAAACTACACCAGTTCCACCTAGTATTATTATATTTTTGGCATTTAATCTTTTTAATTCACTTGATAACATAAGATTATCCTTTAGAGAATTACCATTTACCAGCAATATTGGTGCATTGTATTTATTGGATAATGCTGATGCTCCTAATGCATCTGGATAATTTTCACCATTAGCTATAATAACATTTTTAGCGCTTGTCCATCCATTTTTCGAAATTTCTTTACAAGTATCATAACGTGTTTGTCCAGCTAATCTTGTGGTGGTAGATTGTGCATTAACAGTAGTTGCTAATAATACTGTCATAAAAATCCCTAATGTTATCCTAATTACTGTTTCTCCTTTGTTCATGGTTGTCCCCCCTTACCTTTTATAGATTAAAAAATCATCTTAATAAAAAAATCCATCCTACAATAATTGTACAATAGATTTTTTTCTACGTATATCACTATTATGTTTTATATGTACCTATTAACAGGTATATATATTGTATTTTTTTAACAAATTAAACTTTGAGACCTTGTTACTTATCTGTAGCTTTTTTGCCAAATACCTTATATAACACTTGATCATATTCACCAAGTTTATCAGCAAGCATATGCCAATTTTTATGTTCTGCGTTAGCTACTTGTATCTGATTTTTTTCAATTTTTTCAACTCTTTCTTTCATATCTTTCATTTCCAAAAGCATCTGTTCTAAAAGTTCTCTTATTTCTTTATTGTCTTCCATATTTGTATCCTCCATAAAATCTATTATACAAAATATTTTAGGTAAAAACACCCATAATCCTAGGTATATTTTATCACTATTTAACCCATAGTTACAACATAAACCTATGTTTTACTATTGCTTATACTACTTCCATTCATCTTTCAGAATTCCATAAATAACGTGGCTTACATAATGGTCATATAACCATTCAACATTTCTTGCAGTTCCTTCATTTTTAAAACCTAATTTTTCTGGAATATGTCTACTTTTAGAGTTTCCTTCTGCACATCTAATTTCCACTCTATTTAAATTTAATTCTTTCATAGCATAATCTACAAAAACTTTACATGCTCTTACCATAATGCCTTTGCCTTGAAATTCTTCACCCAACCAATAACCAATACTTGTAGACTTATTTGACCAATTTATATTGTGATAGCCAATTATACCTGCTAATCTTCCTTTATACCATATTCCTGATTGAAATCCATTGTTACTTACAAATTGTTGTTTAGTTAATTCTATAAATCTTCTCACATCTTCAAAGCTTTTAATTCCATCTACCCAGGGCAGCCATTCTTTAAGATAGGAGCGGTTCCTCTGCGTTAATGCAAATTGTTCCTCTATATGAAAAGTATCTAACAATTTCAACTCTAAATCATCATCAATAACATATTTAAACAAATCTAATTTCCCCCTTAATTACAGTCTATGGATTTTTTAATTAAATACATAAACGTTCTTTTAAAAATTGTGCTTAAAAATAGTATTATACCTAATCAATATTTTTATTGAACATTATAACATATATAACAAAAATTATTTAAAAAATGCAAAAAACTTTATTAATAGATTATATATTTTGATTGTATTATCTATATTACATACTTTTATAATACAAATAAATTAAATTTTTATTTTTATTACAATTTTATCTATTTTATGATATTATTAGTATAAAAAGTGAGGGTGGTGTAAAATTTATGATAATGCAATGGGATGTTCAATTAGCTACTGGAGTAACTAAGATAGATACTCAACATAAAGAATTATTTCACCGCATTAATGATCTATTAGTAGCAATGAAAGAAGGCAGAGGCAAAAATGAAATATCTAAAACTTTAGATTTTCTTGAGGTTTATGTAGTTAAACATTTTGATGATGAGGAAGAACTGCAAAAAAAGAATAATTATTCTGGTTATAATGTGCAACATGAACAACATGAAGATTTTAAAAGACAACTAGTAGAATTGAAAGCAAAATTTAATTCTGGGGGTATTAATTCCAGTTTAGCTATTGAAACACAAAAACAAATGACTACTTGGTGGAGAACTCATATAATAAAATTAGATAAAGATTTAGGTAGTTTTTTATTAGCAAAGTAAAAAAAAATCCTGTATCATATAGCGATACAGGATTTTTTTTTAACTTTAAAGCCTGCAGTTAATTTTAAAGTTCTTTGATTTTGGGGATATTTTTTAACTTGTAACATATATATCATTAGAATAATTTGAGTTCTTATTCTTTTACATCAATATATAAAATTTATCTTGTAACAAATAATCATTCTAAATCATAAATTATAATCATACAAGTTGTACTCAGATATAGGGATATATTCCTAATAAACAAGTTCCATCTGAGTTTAAGAATCACTTGATAATTTATTTAGGAGGAAAACTAAATGTGCGGAATTGCAGGCTGGGTAAACTTTCAAAAAAACATTTCAAACGAAACAGAAATTATTAAAGCTATGACTAACACTTTAAAAAAAAGAGGACCGGATGACGAAGGCTATTATACATCTACAAATACGCTGCTAGGTCACAGAAGACTTGTTGTAGTAGATCCTACTGGTGGTAAACAACCAATGATTAAAAACATAAATGGTAATAAATATGTAATTATATATAATGGAGAACTTTATAATACAGAAGACCTTAGAAAAGCCCTCTTATCGGAAGGCTGTAAATTTAATTCTTATTCTGATACAGAAGTACTGCTGATGTCCTATATTCAATGGGGTACAGATTGCATAAAAAAGATAAATGGTATATTCGCTTTTGCCATATTAGATGAAAGAAATGGAAGCATTTTTCTTGCAAGAGATCCTCTAGGTGTTAAGCCTATATTTTATACGGTGAAAAATAATTCTTTAATATTTGGTTCTGAAATTAAAACACTACTGGCTCACCCAATGGTAGAACCTATAATAAACAAACAAGGATTAACAGAACTTTTTGCCTTAGGTCCAGCTAGAGCTTTAGGTAGTGGGGTTTTTAAAGATATATATGAAATTCCACCTGCTCACTGTTTAATATACAACAAATATGGTTTAAAACTTAAAGAATATTGGAAATTAAATTGCTTTGAACATGCAGAAGATGAAGAAACCACATCTGACCATTTAAGAAATCTTTTAGTAGACGCTATAAATAGACAATTAGTAGCTGATGTTCCTGTTTGCACTTTTCTTTCAGGAGGCTTAGATTCAAGTGCCATATCCTCTATAGCTGCAAGAAAATTTGAAAAACAAGGTGCTACATTAGATACCTATGCCATAGATTATGAAGATAATGACTTATATTTTAAAGCCAATGAATTTGAACCAACTTCTGATAAAGTATGGGCGTTAAAAGCTTCAAAATATATTAAAAGTAATCATCATGTTGTAATAAACGACAGTAAAAATCTGGCAAAATCTTTAATAGATTCAGTAAAAGCCTATGACTTGCCTGGAATGGCTGACATAGATTCTTCTTTGTATCTTTTCTGTAAAGAAATAAGAAAACATGCCACTGTAGCAATTTCAGGTGAATGTGCAGATGAAATTTTTGGCGGATATCCTTGGTTCAGGCGCCCTGAAGATATAAATGCCAATACATTTCCTTGGTCTAAATCCATTAGTTCAAGAAAAGATATTTTATCAAAAGAATTGAAATCTTTAGATTTAGAAGGATATTTGAATCAACAATATGAATCTACTATAAAACAAGTTCCTCACTTATATGGAGAATCCAAGGAAGAATCTCGTATGAGAGAATTATTTTATTTAAACATTAAATGGTTTATGATTACACTTTTGAATAGAAAAGACCGTATGAGTATGTCTAATAGCTTAGAAGTAAGAGTTCCTTTTGCTGATCATAGGCTGGTTGAATATGCTTTTAATATACCATCAAAAATAAAATTCTGTGATAATAGAGAAAAAGGCATTTTAAGAAAGTCTCTAAAAGGTATTTTACCTCCTGATGTTATAAATAGAAAAAAGAGCCCTTATCCAAAAACTCACAATCCTGAATATACAAAAATAGTTCAACAATGGATGGATAATATACTAAAAGATCCTTCCTCTCCTATACTTCCTTTAATAGATAAAAAAGAAGTGTCTACTTTAATAGAAACTGGAGGTACATCCTTTAAAGCTCCTTGGTTTGGTCAACTTATGAGAGGTCCTCAACTTTTAGCTTACTTGATACAAATTAACATCTGGCTTAAATCGTATAATGTTAAGATAGAAATGTGATAAAAGCAAAAGTATGTAGTTTTTGTTACACTTTAAACTACATGCTCTTCTTTGTATTTCTTTCCTTATCATTAAATATTCATTTCAATGGATTTAGCAGTATTAATTATTTTATCAGCAGCTAAAGAGCATAATCCGGCCAAATCTTCTACATGCAGTTCTTTAACTGCAGAATAATCATAAAGAATCGAAGCATCTGCTGGAAATTCATCATCTGTTGTCCAAAGTCCAAATATCATAGGCACATTAGGTAATATATTAATCTTTATCCCAACATCTCCAACCTCAACTTTTTTTCCATTCAGTCTAAGACCAGCCTTCAAAAAAAGTTCTCCATTACTGCCAAAAAACTCAGCTAATTTATCTACACCAAGCTTTGCAAACCCCTCATACGCATGACCAATACCCTCTAATTCTCTAAGTGGCACCCACTTACCTGTTAGACCGCTGTTAGTAGCTCGATACAAATAACTAAGCATAAGCATTTTGAGTAGAAGCATTGAATTTACATCTGTAGATAGATCCTTCTCTTTAACATCTTTTAATATAATACTCCCCTCGGGATAAGAAATTAAGTATTCTTCATTAAAACAAGTTAAAGTAAATTGTTTCTTTTCCCTATTATAATAAGCCCCGCTTTTTCTTGCCACTTCTTCCGGATCATATTTAACAAATTCCCTGCACATATTTTTATAACAGATTTTATAATTATTTTTTTTCTCCATATCTTTTCCCCTCATAAAATTCATATTAACACCTTCCTTTATCTACATACAGTTTATACTATTTATGATGACATTTACATGGATAAAATCAAGTCTTTTTGCAGTTTAACTTGAATAAATATTTTTAATTCCTTAACTATTGCTTATTTTTAACAATCACTCTTCAGCTCCTATTTCATATAATATACTTAATTTATACTAATTATCATTCCTTTTATGCAGAATACTACTATATAGTAATAATTGTGTCAAGAAGAATAAATTCAACCTAATAAATGTGCCAATTAGAAAATATTACATTCTGTGGATTGTATTCCTAAAGTTGTTTTGTTAAACTTAATTATATTAAATTTTTTGAAAACAAGGAGGCTTGCGTGCCTTAGCTTTAACAATAAACATTATTAAAATTATGTTTAACAAGTTATGGCCAATCACAATTATGATTAAAGTATATGATAAAACTACTAAATCTTATGAGGAAGAACTTATTGCTGGAAAAGGATATCTTGAATGGATATATGGATCTCCAATTGGCAAGAATATTACTGAACTTATTATAAGGAAAAAATTATTTTCCAAAATATATGGCATGTTTTGTGATACCAAATTAAGTGCTAATAAAATTTCATCCTTTGTTGAAAAATTTAATGTCGATATGACTATCACAAAAAAGGATTAACGAATTCACTTCCTTTAATGACTTTTTTACAAGAGAATTAACCCTTAAGTCACGGCCAATTAATAAAGATAAAAATATTTTAATTTCTCCTGGAGATGGGAGGCTTATAGCACATAACAATATTGATTTAGATAACATAATTCAGATTAAAGGATTAACCTATAGTTTAAAGGAATTAATCAACAACGATGACATCGCTGAAAATTATTAAAACGGGACATATATTATTCTAAGATTAGCGCCTACTGATTACCATAGATTTCATTTTATAGATTCAGGTATTCCTTGCGAAAATCACTTTATTAATGGCCATTATTATTCTGTAAATCCAATAGCTCTAAAGACTATACCAAAACTTTTTTGTGAAAACAAAAGAGAATGGTCATTATTTAAATCTGATAACTTCGATGATATATTGTATATTGAAGTTGGCGCTACCTGTGTTGGTTCAATAGTTCAAACTTATAGACCTAATATAAAAGTAAATAAAGGTGACGAGAAAGGTTATTTTAAATTTGGAGGTTCTACAGTAATATTATTCTTTAAAAAAGATTGCATAAAAATAGACGAGGATATTTTAGAACAATCTAAATTAGATTTTGAATGCAAGATTAAATTAGGCGAAAAAATTGGAACTAAAATACAATAAAATAAATCTTCTTTTAAATTCGACCATAGTATCAAATTTAAAAGAAGATTTATTAATACTAATATAGTAAATAAAATATTATTAAAAATCAATAATTGTATATTTTACTTGTTACAGTAACTTTTCAAGATTCATCCACTGCAATTCTTCCCACTTTTTCTATCCCTAATAGTTTTCTTAAAAACTAACAAGGCTAGTTGCTGACACACTTTGTAGTCCTAAAATATGTGTAAATGACTTTTATAAAGGAATATTATAGTTAATACCAATAGTCAATTATTGATCAATATAAGTTTTATATTTGTACGAAATTTAGGTATTTAACTTCATTAAAAACAAACTCCCTTGACTTTCATTTAAACATATGTTTAAATGTTCATATGAGCTCATGAACAATTAAACATATATTTAAATTATAAAATTCCAAATGGAAAGAACATATTTTATTCAGTTAATAATGTTCATATGATACCAACAAACATGAAACTTATAAAAAATAATTATTATGATGAAAGGTAGGAAATTAAAATGAAAAAAAACTATAAAGTTGAAGTAGACTGTGCAGCATGCGCATTAAAAATGGAGGAAGCAGCTAAAAAGACAGATGGAATTAAAGATGTAGCAATAGGATTTATGACACAAAAAATGACTGTAGAATTTGAAGAAGGCGCTGATATTAATACTGTAATGAAGGAAATAACAAGAGCATGTAAGAAAGTAGAACCAGATTGTGAAATATATGTAAAGTAGGTAATTAATCTTAAGGAGGGAGATTCATGAACAAAAGGCAAAAAATCATTTTGTGGCGTATAATTGTTTCAGCTATCCTAATGGTAGTCTTGAGATTTATTCCTATAAAAGGCTGGCTTCAACTATTACTGTACTTAGTCCCCTATCTGATTATCGGATATGACATATTAAGAAAAGCAGTACTTGGTATTTTTCATGGTGAAATTTTTGATGAAAATTTTCTTATGGCTGTTGCTACAATTGGAGCAATTATTCTTGGTGAACACGTAGAAGGCGTTGCCGTTATGCTCTTTTACCAAGTAGGGGAACTATTTCAAAGCTATGCAGTAGGAAAAAGCCGTAAAAACATTTCTGACTTAATGGATATACGTCCTGACTATGCTAATGTTGAGAAAAATGGTAAACTCGTACAAGTAGATCCAGATGAAGTAGCTATAGGCACATTAATTGTTGTACAACCTGGTGAAAAAATTCCAATTGATGGTGTTGTTAAAGAAGGAGCTTCTTCTTTAAATGCTAGTGCATTAACAGGTGAAAGCTTACCAAGAGAAGTAAGTGTAGGTGATACTGTTATTAGTGGATGCATAAACTTATCTGGCCTTTTAAAGATTAGCACCACTAAAGAGTTTGGAGAATCTACTGTGTCTAAAATTCTAGATTTAGTAGAGAATTCAAGTATGAAAAAATCTCAATCAGAAAACTTTATCACAAGATTTGCTAAGTACTATACTCCAGTTGTATGTATAGGTGCATTGCTACTTGCTATTCTGCCTCCAATTATACGAATATCTGTAATGGGCGTTGATCCTATGTGGGCAGATTGGATTACAAGATCATTAACTTTCCTTGTTATAAGCTGTCCTTGTGCTTTAGTTATTTCTATACCGCTTAGTTTCTTTGGAGGTATTGGTGGTGCTTCTTCCTGTGGAGTACTAGTAAAGGGATCTAATTACTTGGAAGTTTTGGCAGAAACAAAATATGTTGTATTTGATAAAACGGGAACTCTTACAAAAGGTGTATTTGAAGTAAGTGATATTCAGCCAATTAATATATCAAAGGATGCATTGTTAGAATATGCTGCTTATGCAGAAAGTTATTCTAATCACCCTATCAGTAAAAGCTTAAAAGAAGCTTTTGGTAAAGAACTGGTTTCATCTAGAGTCTCTGATGTAGAAGAAATTGGTGGACATGGTGTTACAGCAAAGGTTGATGACAAAATCGTTGCAGCCGGAAATTCAAAACTTATGAATAAACTAAAGCTTACTTATAAAGAACCTGAAAAAGTTGGTACTGTTGTTCATGTAGCAATTGATGGTAAATATGTTGGTTATATCTTAATTTCAGATGTTATAAAGACAAATGCAAAGCTAGCAATCAATGGATTAAAGAAATTAGGTGTGAAAAAGACTATCATGTTAACAGGTGATGCTAAAAAAGTAGCTAATTCAGTTGCAAAGGAACTTGGCATTGATGAAGTAAGAAGCGAACTTCTTCCTTCTGACAAAGTATCTCAAGTAGAAGAACTTCTTGCAAAGAAAGGAATTAAGGAAAAGCTTGCTTTCGTAGGAGATGGTATTAATGATGCACCAGTGCTTTCTCGAGCTGATCTGGGTATTGCAATGGGGGCACTTGGTTCAGATGCTGCTATTGAAGCTGCAGATATTGTGCTTATGGATGATGATCCATCCAAGATTTCTCTTGCCATGAAAATTTCAAGAAAGACTCTTAGTATTGTACATCAGAATATTGTACTAGCAATTGGTGTAAAAGCTATCTGTCTTGCCCTTGGAGCAATTGGAATTGCTAATATGTGGTTCGCGATTTTTGCTGATGTAGGTGTTATGATTATAGCAGTATTAAATGCTACAAGAGCTTTGTTTGTAAAAAAATAATTCTTACAATTAAATGTATTAAAATAATGGGGAAAATCAGTTACTAAAATTATTGTATCTGATTTTCCCTTTATTCTGTTGTAATGTTAATATTGTTATATTTGACAAACTTTAATCTCTGAACTATCATTAATAAAAAACGACTAAAGAAAGGAAAAAAGCTATGGCACATTATAATTTACCTCATGACCATGGTCAGAATATAGACAAAACATTAAATAATATGCCTGAAATAGAACAATTTCAAGAAGTAGCTGCTGCTTTTGGGCAGCTTAGTGATGCTACAAGGCTACGCATCCTTTGGATTTTATGCCACAGCGAAGAATGTGTCTCCAATATTGCTGCAGCAATGAAGATGAGCGATCCTGCCATATCTCATCATTTACGTGTCTTAAAAAATAGCAGTTTAATTGTAAACAAACGTGAAGGAAAAGAAGTCTATTATAAATTAGCAGATAATGAACATGCAGCTTTACTACATCAGACTATTGATGCTATGTTTGAAATATCCTGTCCAACGGAAACATAATGTGAACGCGTTATTATATATAATCTCTTTTATTTATAATAACTAGATTTATGCAGTAATTTAGGCATATATACCTAAATTACTCAGGCTGCTGACAAACATATTTTGTCAGCAGTTTTTTATTTTAAACAAAAAAGATTTAAAATGATAAAAGATATATAAACAAATGATATTAACATAAAATCTTATATAACTTTGTCCTCAAAAATCCCACGCTAATTTATTCTGTTCGCTCCATTTTGGAGTATTTTTACTCCAAATGGTATGAACTTTGTCAATTCCATTGACCCTCAGACTTGTTATTTATATACTGAATCTGTAAATGGTTAAATACCATTCACAATGAGGAAAGGAGAGATAATATGTCACATGTAATTGCAGTTGCAGGAAAAGGTGGTGTTGGTAAGACAACACTGACAGGTTTATTAATTCAATATTTAGTACAAACTGGGAAGAAACCAATCTTAGCAGTGGATGCGGATGCAAACTCTAATCTAAATGAAGTATTGGGTGTTGAGATGAACATGACCCTTGGTCAGGTTAGAGAAGAACTAGAAAAAGCAGGAATGGATTTACAAAGTAATATACCATCTGGAATGAATAAAGCAGATTATCTGGAAATGCGACTAAATGATGCACTAACAGAAGAGGACGATTTTGATTTGATGATTATGGGACGTTCTCAAGGTCAAGGTTGCTACTGTTTTGTAAACGGTTTGCTTCAAAGACAGATTCAGAAACTTCAAGGAAATTATCCATATATTGTAGTAGATAATGAAGCTGGAATGGAACATATCAGCAGAGGAATTCTTCCTAAGGTGGATACCATGATTCTAGTCAGCGATTGTTCCAAAAGAGGAGTTCAGGCAGCAGGAAGAATTGCGGAGTTAGTAAATGAGTCTAATATGAATCCAAAGCACATGGGCTTGATTATAAACAGAGCACCAGAAGGCAAATTAAATGAAGGAACGCTAGAAGAGATAGATAAACAAGGTCTTGAACTTCTTGGTATTGTTCCTCAGGATGATACGGTTTATCAATATGATTGTGCTGGAAAACCAACAGTGAAATTACCTGAAAATTCTCCTGTAAGAAATGCTCTTAAGGATATCATAGCAAAATTAGTTATATAGAAATGAGTTATATAAAAACAAACCCAGCAGCAGAGCAAGATAGCTTTCTACTGGGTTTTATAAGTTGTTCTATTATTTATTTTTTTGCAGATTGACGAATTTCTTCATGATAAAAATAATTAATAATAATAGGCTTACCACTTGGATTTTCTTGAAATGGTTCTTTATCTATAAGATACATATAACCATTTTCAACCGCATATCCTTCCATCTGCTTATCTAAATCAATCCAATGCTCCCTTTTTTTATGTTTATATATTTCCTTATATAAGGGTACCAAATTAGGATAGTTATTCATAATATAATCCATTATAACCAGTTTATAACTACCTCTAAGATTTAAATTCTCCAACCAGATATAATCGCATTTATCTTTTATTTGTTCAATGATTGCTAATACATCTGTAATCCCCGGAAAAATTGGTGAAATAAAACAAGTGGTGCGGATACCTGCATTATGAAAGACTTTCATGGCATTAATACGCTGTTCAATAGTAGAAGCAGAATCCATATCAGCCCGAAATTTCTCATCCAAGGTATTGATTGACCAAGAAACTAGTGGATTGGGAAAGGTCTTGATTAAATCTAAATCCCGCAAAACTAAATCCGACTTTGTTGTAATTATAAGCTTTGCACCGCTTCCTTGCATTTGTTCCAAAAATAAACGAGTGCGTTTATATTTTTCTTCCAAGGGATGATAAGCATCTGTAACAGAACCAATAATTATACTTTCACCTTTATACCGTTGTTGATTGCGGATAGGTGGCCAGTTTTTTACATCCAAAAATGTGCCCCAGGGTTCAGGATGATTAGTAAAGCGTTTCATAAAAGAAGCGTAGCAATACTTGCATCCATGTGGGCAACCAATATAGGGATTGACCGAATATCCAGCAATGGGCAAATTGGATTTTGTCATTATGCTTTTGGTGCTAATCTCTTGTATTTTTTCAACCATTTAATTGCCTCCATCCAAACATTATTTATAATTCCTTTGTGCTATATTCCTTTGCTAAAAAGAATAACTATAGAAACTGCATAGCAACAATAATACTTGTTATTATGCAGTCCTACAAAGTATGTTTATGGATAATGGTTACTTCCAATCACCCAAATCCCCTTTTTTTTCAAGTCCAAAATAGCTATTCAAAGAAACAAGGGCTGGAGAGGTTTTCATTAGGTCATGATGGTTTGTGTCAACAACAATGGAGTTTGAAGCCAACACATTCCTAATCCTACAAATAAAAATATCGCTCCCGTTAAGTGAAATTGTCTTTTTCACTTCAAGCTCATAACTTAAAGGACTGTCTTTTATAACTGGCACTTGTAAAACTGCTCCTGAAATTAATTCAACCTGATTGGAAATTTCTTTGCCATCATAACCTTTTCTATGCCCCAAATAATCTGCAAAAGGAAGCATAGATTCTGTTACTAGATTGGCAGAGAAGATTCCAGTGTCCTTAATTCTATCTTTTGTGAGTTTATTTCCATCAAGGCAGACCATGACAGACAATTCATCATCCCAGCAAAAGTTCAACCAGCAAAATAGCCCTAAATTTACTTCACCATCGTCCTTGTAAGTGCCAAAAATGAATAACTGCATTGGATGTGGGATGAATAGCTTTGAAACATCTACTGAAGTTTTTTCCATTTGTAGTTCGCCTCCTTTATGTATATCAAGTAAAACATAATCAGTGGTTATAGTTTGTATTCTTTAGGAGGATTGCCTGACATATCAGAAATCACCGCATGAGCATTTTCGGATAAAAACTTAACTGCTTCTTCCATTTCATTTACCTCCATAATATAAAATAAACATCTAAGGCTTGTTAATTACAAGCTCTAAGTTTATAATAATTCCATAGATGCAGAATGTAAAGTAGGAACAATATTGTAATAAGGTTTCTTTTAGAAACCATTCAAAAGGAGTGTATAAATTTGACTACTTCAAAATCACTACCTCGTTGTCCTGTAGAGGTAACTTTATCTCTTATTGGTGACCGTTGGAAAGTGTTGATACTAAGAGAATTACTTTATGGAACAAGACGTTTTGGAGAGATACGAAAAGCATTAGGAAATGTATCAACAAAAGTATTAACTGCTAATCTTCGATCAATGGAGGCCACCAGCCTGTTAACCCGGCGCATTTATCCAGAGATTCCACCAAAAGTTGAGTACACTTTGACTGATCTTGGATACAGTTTAAAGCCAATACTATTTGCAATGGTTGAGTGGGGCTCAAATTATAAGAGTATAGTTGAAGGCCAAAGGCCCATTCGAGCAAGTAATGGCGAAAGTCTGCTAATTTCGAGAGCAGAACAAAATGATTTTCAAGAAATCTACGATTTAAAATGGTTGACTGCTCAAAACAGCAAAGAACCATCGCTGCTTAATAAAAACATAGAAGAAGTACTAAAGAAATATAAAGAAAATATATTCTTAAAAGCCACTGATGAAAATGATAAAATTGTAGGTGTTGTTGGTGGCTATTCTGATAATGATACCCTGTATATCACGGAAATACTTACTCATCCTAATTGGAAAAATCAAGAAATCGAAACAGAACTGCTTGAAGAAATAGAGAGATTATATTCGTGCTCTCAGTTTAAGTTATGCATAGAAACAGAAAATGAATCTGCTCTTCGTTTTTTTGAGGACCGGGGAAATCAATGTGCAAAATAATACTACATTCAGTATATGTACAACAAGACTACTAGTCAATTGATTCAATAAAGTTTCTTCTGTTTGAATCATAATTTCTGCAAAATGCAGTGAATATATAAATAAAACCATCAATACAAGAACTAACTTCTTCTGATGGTTTTTCTATCCATTTGGCTTTTGTATAATAATTGTTAATGAGAGATGTTAGTCATTTAGATCTATAAGCAATTAATAACACCATGCAACTCTATTTGATGTTGCAGTCGATATTTAGCTGGAGAAACCTTCATAGTTTTCTTAAAAGCCGTAGCAAATTTGCTCTGATTTTCGTAACCTACCTGCTTAGCAATATCAGCTACTGTATCATTATTTCGACGCAACAAAATAGCCGCCTGTCGAATGCGATATTCTTTCATGTAAGTGGCAATTGGCTGTCCATAAATACCTTTAAAGGTTAATTTTAAGGTTGCTGTATTAATTAAGTATTCTTTGGATAGTTCTCCAATTGTTGGTCTTTCCCGCAGATTGGATATAAGTTGTTTGTGAATTCTTTTGATAATCTCAACCTGTGGAGATAGATATTGCTCCCGTTGCTTTTCCTTGTATACATCAATCCTCCATAGGAATAACAACAGTTCCTGTACCTTCAACTTGAAATAAGGCATCTGTATGCAATTGGGTAAAGAATAAAGTTCAGAAAAAATATGTTCAATTTCATCACGAGCAGGCATAACCAAGTAATGGTCATCTTCGCAAAACTTTCTTTTAAATTCATTGATATCAATGGCTGTATCACGCAGAATTTCAGGCGGATAATCAGCTACTTTATCCAAATCAATGACAACCCCAACGCCACGATAAATCTTTACTGGAAAACTCATAGTGGAAGAGACACAGTTGTCCATCATATGAATAGAAAGATCTCCTGCTCCAAGATACATGCAGGCACCACTCTTTAGTTGCCAGCCAACCCGTCCTTCCTGACAATAATTGATTTGCATTGTATTACCATAAGGCTCATGTTCAAAAGTACAACTGGCAGAATCAAAATTAGCTAAAAAAAGTTCAATGCCAGGAAAAACCTGATAAATTGTCATATCTCCTTGGCCATCCCAGCAGTTCAGCTTGTATAAAGTATAAAAACTATCTTCATTTTGTTGAACAACCTTGGACATTCGGCTCAAAAATTGAAATTTCTCCGTGATATTCATTGCGTCATCCTTTCATTGCATTCTTTTCATATGTTCTGTTTTAGTATCGTTTGTTACTCCATTCTCAAGTAATATAACTCTAAATAGAAATATACACTAAAATCAATAGAATATCAAACTAAATGCAAACTGTGGATTTTTATTTTCGCTCCATTTAGTAGGATTTGTGTTCTAAATAAAAGAATTATTGCCACATCCATTGAAAAGGAAGAATCTCCTATGAGAGAATTATTTTATTTTGTAGTTATTGCCATATGTCAATAATTTTTATACCTTTAGTACTTTATTGAACATAAATCTATAAAACTTTTCATTGTCTCTGTTAAATACTTGTTTTTATGATATATGATTTTAAACTTTCTTTTAAATTTAATGTCTTTAATAGGTACCTCACAAAGTATATCAGCAGCTAATTCGTTTATTACTGAATATCTAGAAATAACTGAAACTCCCAATCCTTCTGCAACTGCGCTTTTTATAGTATCAGTATTATTGCATATCCAGGTAGCCTTCCATGTTAATTGATTTTCTGTCATCTTATCCTCAAATGTTTTACGAGTTCCACTGCCCATTTCACGAATAATAAATTTTTCCTTTTCAAGTTCATTAGGTTCAACATAAGATCGTTTTGAAAATCTATGATTAGCTCCACAAATAAGTATTAGTTCATCATTCATAAATGGCCAATTTAAAATATCTGGGTTTGTTGTTTCTCCTTCTACAAGCGCTATATCAATTTCATCGTGAAGAAGCATTTTTTCAATTTTTTCAGTATTTTCTTCATATACTTCTATATCAGTTTGAGGATTTTTCCCTTGAAAATGTGAAACAAGTTTAGGAAGTACATAAGCTCCAACGGTAACACTTGCACCAATACGAATAGAACCATTTTGATGCAAAATTTTCATGTTGTTTTCTAGTTCTATATTTAACTTTATTATATATCTAGCATAACTTAACAATTTTTCTCCTGCTTTAGACAGGTAAAGTTTTTTTGACAACCGCTCAAAAAGACGTACATCATAGTGGCTCTCAAGCTCAGAAATTGCCTGGCTAACTGCTGACTGAGATATAAAAAGTATTTCTGAAGCCTTGGTCATATTCATTTTGTCGCATACAGCAACAAATATCTTAAAATGTCTTAAAGTCATAATATTCTCCTTATACATTAGTATTTACTTATGATATCAATAAAATAATAATATTTTACTTATGTAATGTCAAGGTGTATCATAAAAAACAGGATAGTGTAAAGTGAGTTATGAAAAAACAGAGTCCAAAAATATTTTGCCCGGAGGGCGTGAGTTAGGACAGTATAGTGTTATTTGAGGATGAAGTAAAAGATTTTGAGCATAACAAAAAAACCTTTTGGTGGAAGGAAATTTTTGATATTAGCAGTCGCTACTGTTGAGATTTATTCACGTAGTAGCTGAGAAATATCCTGTATTTATTTTCTAACTAAATTAAGCAGAATTTTCAGCCTGAATCTTCAATATAGTCTGTTGACCAAGGTGTATAAGTAACTGCCACTTACCAGGCATATTATCTGCATTAGATAGCATGTCTATCTCATTTAATGGCTTCCAGTAGTTATAAGGATGAGGACGAAGAAAATTATAATAGGCAACCCAAAGGGATATACCGTATGCAGCACCGTTCTCACTTCCATAACCACAAGTAACACGGTAAGAGGCTTTGAAGGTTCGGTTAAGCCTTTCTACTACTTGCTTAACCCAACGAAATTCAGTAGATACAGCATCATCATTGGTAAGCCCGATAACTTGAGTAACGTCGAAGTCCCAACCCTTTACCAGCTTACACTGTTGACTTGCAAGAGGATAGGCACTATATCCATCTGCGATGAACTTTAAAGCTTTATTAGGAAATACTTTAAACTTCTCAAAGGCCATACGCATAGCCAGTATACATGGGCCTACGGCACGAGTATCAGAAACCTGATAGCCTAAAATAGACTTCTTACAGGCATCCATAATAATCCAAACATAATGTTTTATGCCTTTGACCTTAATATAAGTTTCATCAGCAGAAAGAATGTTACATGGATTGTAGTCAAAAGTGTCTACAAAAGGCTTTATAACTGCGGCAGCAGTCATAGCATAATTAGCAACCATTGTATGGGAGATTTTGATGCCATGTACTTCCGCCAAGGCATGTGCCGTCTGTCTAGTAGAGAGCTTAAGATTAACGTGATAAGTAAGACAAAGTCCCATGATGTGGGCATTGAATTTCTTATACTTAAAGTTAACTGCCCTAGAAGGAAGTTCATGTAAGTCCATTTTAAAGAAATCTACGATGAATTCACGATAGATGTAGTGAAGCTTGTACTTGTGTTTATCAGCAGTATCTAAGTTTTTAGGTAGTTTAGTAAGGTTGTTTTGATAGTAAGAGCATTTTTGGTTAACACATTTATGTATGCGAAAATGCTTTCGATCTTTCTTTGGTGAAAGAGTTTGACCACAATAAGGGCATACAAATATCATAGGTTTAGTAACATAATTGCTTTCGTTGAAATTCTGATCACAAACCTTACACTGAAATTGACCTCTATTACCATTATTATCGTAGATATAATGGTGAGGTGCACCACATTTAGGGCATACAGTATTTTCAGGGATGGATTTTCCATTACGTCTTTGAACAGGTTTAATTAATTTATTATATTTATGTTTATAGTAAGCTAAAAGAAGTTGATAATCTACTTTTTCAAAACGAATAATTTTAGGTAGCTTATCCACTTTAAATTTCTGATATTCGGGACTATGTGAATCCTCAAAAGCCCACTGCTTAAGAGGAATATATTTAGCAATAAATAAAAGTAATTGAGAAATTATTTTCAAAAGATATTGATTATATAAGAATAAATAAGTTATAATTGAATCCATACAATGACATCCTTTTATGTTATTTTTGTTTGGTTGAAGATTCAATTATAACAGAAAAAAGGGGGTCATTGTTTTTTTATTCAAAAAAACTTTGTAACCTTTGATATATAAAGAACAAATATAAAAAAACAGTGTAAAAAACTTTACACTATCAAAAACAGATAGGAGGAGATATTATGAAACTAATAAATAATAAATTATCAGGAATTATACTTGCGCTAATCATAGCAATTCCAGCATGGCTCATTGGAAATGCTTTTCCCATTATAGGAAGTCCTGTACTTGGAATTTTATTTGGAATGATTTTAGCGTTTTGGAAAAGACCAAGCTATTTTAATGAAGGTGTAACGTACACTGCAAAAAAATTGCTTCAATATTCCATTATTCTTATGGGGTTTGGCATGAATCTTTTTAACGTTTTTAAAGTAGGACAACAAACAATTCTTTTAATGGTTTTTACACTAACAGCAGCATTTATTACTGCTTATGTTGCAGGTAAATCATTAAAAATAAATGGGAAAACAGCAGTACTGATTGGCGTTGGATCTTCCATATGTGGTGGCTCGGCTATTGCAGCAACTGCTCCAGTTATTAATGCAAATGAAGAGGAAGTTGCTCATTCTATATCAACTATATTTCTTTTTAATGCCATTGCAGCCTTTTTGTTTCCATTCCTTGGACATCTATTTGGCATGAGTAATCAATGCTTTGGACTTTGGGCTGGAACAGCTGTTAATGATACTTCATCTGTAGTAGCTGCTGGATATTCTTATAGCAATGCGGCGGGTAACCTTGCAGTTATAGTAAAGCTTACAAGAACCTTGGCTATTGTTCCAATTACATTGGCGCTAGCTATTTACACTTCTAAAAAGGAAGCTAAAAGTAAAAAGGGATCTTATAGTATAAGTAAAATATTTCCTTGGTTTGTCTTTGGATTTATAGCTGCATCAGTAATTAACACCTTTATTCCACTACCAGATGTACTTACTAAATTTTTATCACAAGCAGGAAAGTTTATTATTGTAATGGCAATGGTATCTGTAGGACTAAATACTAATATTGTAAAACTTATAAAGAATGGTGTAAGACCAATTCTATTAGGCTTTACATGCTGGGTAGTTTTAGCACTTACTTCACTTGCTGTTCAGCATTTTATAATGGGAATTTTTTAAGAATATGAATAAAATATTACTACTAAATTAGTAAATTGTAAGGAAATTATTTTTTAAAAGATAGATATACATATTAAAAATTAATAATGTACATATAAAATAAGAAAGGGATTCCTAAAAATGAAATTTTAGAATTCCCTTTCTTATTATTTATAACTTACCCTTTAAAATAGTTAATTATTTTTTCATTTCCTAATTCATTTAATATGTAATAATTACTTTATATTTTTTAAAATTATACTAAAGCAATTACTTCTATTTCAACTAAAGCGTCTTTTGGAAGTGCTACCTGTACACAAGATCTTGCTGGCATATCTTTTGTAAAATATTTTGCATAAATTTCATTAACAGCAGCAAAGTCTCCCATATCTTTTACAAATACAGTTGTTTTAACAACTTTATCAAAAGATGTTCCTGCTTCTTCAAGTAATGCTTTTATGTTTTCTAAAGATCTTTCAGTAGCTTTTTTAATATCTCCTTCAACTAATTTTCCTGTTGCAGGATCTAGTGGAATTTGACCTGATGTAAATAATAAATTTCCAACCTTAACAGCTTGTGAATAAGGTCCTACAGCTCCTGGTGCTTTATTTGTATTAATTATTTGTTTTTCCATAATATTGTTCCTCCTTAAGATTTATGATTTTCACATAATATAATTCAGCAATTTTCATGCCAGTTTACAAAGCTGTTATTTTCGCGCCTTTACACAAATGGTTTTATCAAATTTGAGAATCACTTTATTGTAAATCTACATATAATTTACCAAAAACAAACGTATACATTTGTTTTTGGTAATTCTCAAATATGATAATTGATTTATTAAATTCAAGAATTATATGGATGTGACAACCAATAGCATAATAGAACAGTAAACAAAACTACTATCAAGTGATTCTTAGACTCAGGTGGAGTTTGCCTGTGAGGAATACCTCTCCATCTGAGTCTTAGAAGAACTTATCCAGGCGCGTAGCAGTGCTTATCCCACACTTGAAGAATATGGTGGTATTAGCAATGGTAGCGATCGGATAAAATAATTAAATATTCCTGCTGCACTTTATTTTATTTATAAAAGAAGTGATTTTTTCAATATACTTTTCTGGTTCTTCATCAGGAATCATATGCCCAGATTTGGAAAATTCAATAACTTCACAAGATGGTATTTCCTTTTTATACAATTGTAAAGTCTCATCTAAGATATCAGATGGTATTTTAGCCTCTTTACTCCTACCAACAAATAAAGTGACTGGAATCTTTAACTGTGATATTTTACAAGAGAAGTCAATCTCCTTTGCTTCTTTCCCAAGTCCCTCAATTGCTTTGCGGCGCATGAAATTAAGTATTGGAACTCCTAAATATTCAAGGCTTAACCAAAATTCCACATGTTCAGAACTTAACTTTGTATGTATTGGAGGTTGGTCGCCAAGAATAAGTCCACACATATTTTGTTGATTTTTCAAGCTCCATCCTAGTGCATAGGATGCACCTCGTGAAAATCCAAGAACACAATAATTTTTAAGTTTACAGTAATTAACAACTGACTGAATATCAGAAAGATGATCCTCAAGACTATATCCAGTTTCAGGTGTTGAGCTTAAACCACGTCCTCTCAAACTCAATGTTACAACGTGACTAGAAATACTTGAAAGTATTGGTATTGCCCTCTCAGCTGGTTCCCAAAGCCCGCTAATTACAAGTAGTGATGGAGTCTTACTGGAATAAGTACCATTCTCCAATACATGTATTTTTACAGGTCCATTATTAACAAAAAAACTTTTCATAGGAAATTCCCCCTAACAATCTATACATAATACGCATTTTCAATATGTTAACTTTAAAAATATAACATAAGCTTTTTAATTGTAATCCTATATTTCTTTTTTGTTAAGTAGGCACATAAAAGTATTGTAGTATGCTTTTCGGTACTATTTGTAATCATACAAAGTAAAAATCAAGTGATTCTTAGACTCAGGTGGAGTTTTCCTGTGAGGAATACGATCGTAATCTGAGTCTTAGAAGAACTTATCCAGGCGCGTAGAGTAGCTATCTCCCACTTGAAGAAGATGGGGGTATTAGCAATGGTAGCGATCGGATAAATGCAATATATTGTAATATTCATTATAATCGGCTATTCCCATCTAAAAAATTTAATAGAAATACCTATACAGATTATGGCAAGTGCAGCCATTACAATAACAGGCAAAACAACATCACCAATTGGTAATCTTAGAGAAGCAGCTTTTAAAATTTTTATTCCTTGAGTTAACGGCAATATATCAACCACTTTTTGGAGTGCTGTTGGCATTACTTCATAAGGTAATGTAGCCCCAGAAAAGATTAACATTGGAAAATACAAAATACTTGCTATAATGCCTGCTGTTTTTGTATTTGGAGCAATGCCTCCAACCATCATGCCTATGCTAAACATGGATATCATTACTAAAAAGTATCCGCCTGCAAATTGAAGCCATAAACCATTTAACTTATACCCAAAGAAAATTGCTGCAACAGCATAAACAAGTATTAACGAAACAAGAGCGTAAAGAGTATAAATGACTACTTGCACTGCTAGAATTAACGCTGGACTTGCTGGTGTTACTTTAAATCGCTTTAAAATTTTTTTATTACGATAATCTGATACTACTAAAGGAAGCCCCATCATACCACCTGCACAAATAGCAATGGTAGCTATAGCTCCGAAAGATTGATCTAAAAAAGTGTATTCTGCTCCATCAAAAGCAGGCTTATTCCCATAGATAATACCCATAATGACCATTACTACAATTGGCATACATATTGCGAAAATGAACATATCCATTCCCCTTAATGATAATTTTAGTTCAGTTTTAAGCATTGCACTAAATGTTTTCATTTCTGTTTTCCTCCTCTGTGTACCAAAGATAAGCGTCCTCAAATTTCTCAAAAGGGCTGGAATCAACCGCTTCTTGTACCGTGCCGTGAAATACCATTACTCCATTTTTGAGAATACAAATTTTGTCGCATAAAGCTTCAACTTCGTCCATAAAGTGAGAACTTAAAAAGATAGTAAGCCCGTTTTCTTTCAACTTATAAAGGCATTTCCAAACGTCACGTCTTGCTTTTGTGTCAAGCCCAGTAGTTAACTCGTCTAAAAATACCACTTCAGGCTTTGGAATTAACGCAAGTATAATAAACAGTCTTTGTCTTTGACCTCCTGAAAGCTTACTAACAAGGCTTTTTTCTTTATCAGAAAGCCTGAATTGATTTAGCAAATCTTTATAGTCTGCCACTGACTTATAAAGTGATTGTGTAACCTGACACAGTTCAGCCACTGTTATATTATCTTGATAATTTGCTTCTTGAAATTGAACACCCACTTTTTCAAACAGCTTTTTACGTTCTGTTTGTGGGTTCATATTCAAAATGGATACTTTTCCACTATCAGGCTTTTTCGTCCCCAAAATGCACTCAATGGTAGTGCTTTTGCCTGCACCATTTGCTCCCAACAATCCAAACACCATGCCACGATAAACTGTAATATTGATATTTTCAATTGCCGACAATTCCCCGTATGATTTACTTAGTTTCTCAACTTTAATTGTGGTTTCCATAATTTTTTCCTCCTTTGAATTTACTTACATAAAAAGAATAACACCAGCACAAAGGTTGGTGTTAAAGTGTAGAGTTTATCAAAATTGTTTTTTCATCTTTTCAATGTGAAGTAGCATTATATGAGCATTTCTTTTAGCAAATTTCAAAGAAGTAATCAACTTATCGCATACAGATATAATATCATCACTTTCTTTTGGTGTATCAAGCACCTTTTTGATATTTGCATTTGGATTTTCAGATAATGCTCCAAGCATCCTTAAAATAGCTTCAAGAGAATAATTTGCACAACGGAGTGAACGAATAATCTTCAATCGATTAATATCTTCATCCATATATACACGATAACCATTTTGCTTTCGCTTTACGTTTAATAACCCATTCATTTCCCAATTCCTTAAAGCATCCATAGAAACCTGTAAATATTCAGCAGTCGCTTTTCTTTTGAAAGATAATGTATCTTTTGTCTGATTACTAGATAATAGTTGCTTCACACTTTCTATAGCTTCTTCTGCGTTACTCTGTTCTTTTTGTATTTGCTCTACATAATCATGTGTAAGGCAAATTGCTTTATCAAAATTTCCTATTGCAGATAACTTCACAATCTTAACGATCTTTTTACGCAGACCATTTTGAAGCACCTCGATCTTAAAAGCAATTCTTGCAAGTTTTAATTGATCAATATGAAAATCTGTAAAGACACGATACCCATTAGGTTCCCTGCGTGGTTTGGAAATAAGACTAAGTTCTTCATATAGCCTTACTGTGTTAGGATGTATCCCTATTATTTTTGCTACTTCTGCCGTCTTGTAGGTATTCATTTTATAATTCACCTCTGTTCTAAGTTAGATAATATCATGGAGCAGAAGCCTGGTGTTATAGTGGAGAGTTTAAAAAATTTAAATACATCTCATTTTGTAGTTCAACAAAACCTGTAAATAGCAGAATAATTTATGATATGTATATAGAATGATGACTAATTATATTAATTCTAGTTTTAAAATTTCCCTGTAGGTATGTTGTATAGCGATAAATTGTCCACCAATAAAGTAACCCTTATCATATAAGTTCACATGGACTACTTTAACAGTAGCAGGTATGGTTATTTTATTATACTTAAATGTCACTTGTAGCATATCATCTATCTCAAACTTTGTAATTGATATGAATCCTATACCTGAAATAGAAATATCTACAGCTAATCTTTCCAAATTGAATTGTTTAGAATTTACACTTATAATTTTAAACATAGTACCATACTCATGCCTTTTATTTATTCTGCGATCTTTTTTAAATATCTGGTATCTAGCAAATAAATAACTGTAATTACAACTATCCTTTTTCATACTATCACTCGCTTTTCCTTTGAATATTAATGGATATTGAAATAATAACACGAATATATTCATAATACACTAATTTAGGGTATGTTTATGAAAATATTATACCATATTGCAGAAATTTGATACATACTTTGATAAAACTCAACTATAAAAATGCTTGGATGTATTCAGTAAATTATGCTCTTTAAAATGCAATTTTTGAAAAAATAGCTAAAAACACCGCAAAATTCAAAATCGAATAATGCAGTGTCCATATCAAGTGATTTAACTTTTCAGTTATTGTGTTAAATAAAAATTAAGATACTTTATTTATGAAATATTATAGGTGTTTTTCTTTTTGGTGGTGTCATTTTAGTTTTCATATAGCCCATACTTATAGGGCTAACTAACTCATATTTATCTGGGACACCATATTTTTCTTTAAATTCTTTTGTATTTAACGTATGTTCTGCAAATCCAATCCAGCAAGTTCCGATTCCCATGCTATGAGCAGCCAACATTATGTTTTCTGCTGCTAGGCTACAATCATAAACATGCCAATGGGATTCCGTATTTCCATAGATAATCAATAGTGTATTTGCATGATTAAAAATGCTATACTTAGAATTTTTCAACCAATCTTCATATTGATGTAAATAAGGATATTTTTCAAAGTTATCTAGCAAATATTTCTTTGACATTTCTGATAAAGAATTTATTTCATCTTTATCACGAATTATTACAAATCCCCATGGTTCAAGCCCTGAACCCGTTGATGCTTTTGTTCCAAATTCAATAAGATTAGTTAGAATTTCTTCAGATATTATTTCATCTGTATACGCCCGCACGCTTCTTTTACTATTAATACATTCTAAAACATCCATTTTTATCTCTCCTTTTAGTACTTCATATAAAAAATTTTAAGCAAAGTAAATTCTAGATTTTATACTCATATCATTTAAATAATTGATTAATCTTCTCAACATATGCCTTAATAGAAGTATCCTCTAAGTTAACTCCTTGGTACCATGGTGATTTATTATCGTTAACATTGGTAAAATATTTAGCTTTTAGAATAATCTCTGGTCTATATTCAAAATGTAAAATATCAAAATGTCCCCATTTCCCCCCCCATATAAAGTTGTTTTTTTCAAAGGTTTCAACTATTTCTTTAGAGTATGAATTTAAACGTTCTTCTCCTTCTTTAGGTGATGACCATTTCCAATAATCTCTTTTATCACTTGCAAGATCTATAGCGATACCAAAAGAATGAGGGCTTAATCGATTAGTTCCTGCAACCAATCGATAGTTAAAAGTACCACTACAAGGGAACAAGCATTTTCTAACAACTTGATTTTCTTTTGAAAGAGATATAAGATTTTGCATAGTGCTTTCAAGCGCTTCAGCTGCTTTGTTATTATTGTTAAAAAGAACATATGTATATCTTAAATTTACACTTTTGAGATTTCGCTCTATCACCTGCCTAGAAGAACCATAAACTTCTTTTAGTAAGTCATAGGATCTGTATCGTCCAGGATCATAATTTTTATCCATTAATTTAGAGATATTTGTTAAAGGATAAATCTGCTCCATAGTATCCTGCAAATCTGCATTTCCAAGCTTTTCCTCAAAGGTTTTTGCTTTTTTATCATCATATAAAATTTTTTTGCCAGATTTCATTATTATATATACATAATTGTTGTCATCACAATTGATATCTTTTATATATTCTGGATAAGCCATCATTAAACATAATAAGTCCTGCTTCATTTTAATATCATAACCACTATCATTTAAACTTGTAACGTTCGTACTATCAATAGAAGCCTTGGCTGTATATGTTGAGTTAGCCAGCAGAAAAAAGGTTATTATATAAATAAATGTTTTCTTCATAACATGCTCACCTTCCTTATTTATTGATTTATTTAATTTCTCTCATTTTTAATATAATTATTCAATCAATAATTCCACTGGCATGCTTTCAATTTTAACTATGTTTATGTGTAAAATTTTAATATTGTATGTAACTTGATCTGTAACAGTATTTTTTAAATATATATCTATCCATTTTTTAAGTATCATAGAATTATAGTTGGCCAAACATATACTAGAATTGCGAATCTACTTCATTAAAATATTTAATTGCTTCTTTCAAATGATTATACTTAAAATCTGGCCAAAAGTCATTTGTAAACCATAACTTTGCTTTTGCAGATTGCCATAACAAAAAATTACTTATCCTCATTTCCCCACTTGTTCTAATAATTAAGTCAACATCGGGCATTCCTGAAGTAAACATATACTTACTAATTAGATCCTCGTTTATTTTATCAACATTAACATTTCCAGCAGCTACATCATTCATTATGTTTTTCGCAACATTTGTTATTTCTGAACGACTACCATAATTTAATGTAATATTCAACACCATGCCAGAATTATTTTCTGTTGATTTTTCTGTTTTTTTAATTTCATCTATCAATTCAGAAGAAAGGTTATCTGTACTCCCAATATGTTTTACTCTAATATTTTCTCCAGCTTCATTGCGTAATTTTATAAAGAATTCCACAAAAAGCTTCATTAAGAAATTTACCTCCTTATCAGGGCGGGTCCAATTCTCAGTAGAAAATACGTAAAAAGTTAACACTTCAACCCCTAATTCAAAGCAATCCCTCGTAATATTCTCAATTGGTTTTGTACCAGCTTTATGACCCAAAGTTCTAGGAAATCCCTTCTTTTTAGCCCATCTGCCATTTCCATCACAGATTATAGCAATATGCTTTGGTACCTTAATTTTCTTATCACTTAATAAATCCTTAGTTAAACTACTCACTTTTTATAACCTCTTTTCTTTAATAGTTTTCAACTATTAATTTTGTATATAATCAAAGTTTTTCGAGTTGACATTTGATAGTAACACATATTCCTATGTAATCCATAATCTTTATAGAATCGTAGGATACAATATTATATTTTCCCTTACTGAACTAGGTTTAAGTATTAAACCTAGTGTTGATTGAATATTGAAAAATTTTTAACACCAGTATAATTTAATCTTTCTCTGTAAAAATATAAGTTGGCCTTTTTCTTCAACTATTTCTGGAACATATTAAAACATCAATAATTATACCTATGCCAATACCTACAGTGTAGCATAGTATATCACTCCACAAAAACCCAAATCCTAATATTAATCCCCCTAAGGTTGTCCTTCTAATGGAATCTATCCATGAAGCATGATACATTTGACTTAATTCAATAGTATAACAAAAGCATAGAGATACTAAGGCAACTTTTTTTGTTTTTAATGAAGATAAAACAAAGCTAAAGCCAAAAAAAATCATTAGTGCCCATAATGTATCTCCTAAATATTCACTTAAAAAATGAGGTAGAATATAAGAGAACTTTCTTGAACATAGTCCTAAAATCATTATAATTAATGTGATGAATACATATAATAATTTATTGCGTTTGTAAATCATATTTAAGACTCCATTTCAATTTAAAAATCATTTTATATGCTAATAATTATAGCATAAAGTAATACTGCTTATTAGGAAACAGTCTTATAAACTCCTATTTTACTAATTAGAAACTTTTCAATTTTCATATAAATCTCTTCAATCTTACTTTTTAATACTAAATTATATAAATAGTTTGTAACAAATACCATAATATATGCACCAATAACATCTGAAGGATAATGATTTCCAACATACACTCTTGAAAAACCTACAATTATTGATAGTATTGTCATTATCATTCCAAACGTTTTATGATATTTTCTGAGGCCTAAAGCTATGCTCATTGTTCCTGTAGCATGGTCGCTTGGAAAAGATGCATCTTTAACATGTGGAACAAGCAAATTAACCTTATTATTCACAAAAGGCCTGTCCACATAATATATGCTTCCAATTATAAAACTTAGTATTAAGTTAATTACTGTAATGATAAATGTATTTACAGACACTTTTCTATACTCTTCATTTTTCTTAATGACACCTAAAATAAATACTAATGCAATAACTGCCATAAATATATATGGTACATCTTTTGAAAAGAAAATCATTATCTTATCCAAAACTACACTTTTATTTGCTAAGTCATTTATTAGTCTAAAAAACTCCATGTTCATATATAAAACATCCTTTCCATTATATGCTTTTGTTCTTTTCTTTAATAAATACAACCATTTCTGGAATAATGGATATTATTATAATGACCTTTAATGTATGTACTAAAACATAATGCTTATAATTTTATCCATGTAATTTACTTTCATTCTGTTATACATTATTGACTATTAAAATTAAAATCATATTAAAAACTTATTAGATTTATCTTAAAAAATTTTCATATGTTTTAAACCTTAAGTAAGTATCACAAAAATAATAGGATGAAAGAACTTTTTTCTTTCATCTTATACACTTTCTCTATTTATCTGTATTTTAAATAATGATTTATTTTCTATTATTGCATTTTAAATTACACTTATGGCAATCACAACTACTTGATGATTTCTTTTTACTTTTCCTATAGAAAACATATGCCAAATAAACAATAATAGCTAGGATAATAACTATTTTAATATTCAATACTTGTTGCTTGCAGCTAATAATAACAAACAATTGGATTGCCTTCTTCAATATTCTCAAATATTTCCTTAGCTAAATAACGTGGTGAATTTATGCAGCCATGAGAACCATTGGTCCTATATATGCTTCCTCCAAACTCGTCTCTCCAGCTTGCGTCATGAATTCCAATGCCACCATTAAAGGGCATCCAAAAATCAACAGGAGATCTATACCCCTGTCCAGTTAGCACTGCATTTCTCTGTTTATATTTTAATCTATAAACACCTGCTGGTGTCAAATGATTGCTGCTTGCATTACCTGTAACAACATCTCCTTGAACTATTAGTGACCCATTTTTATAAAACCATAAATGCTGCTGTGTCATGTTTATTTCCACATAGGTATTCCCGATATCATTACTAGCATGAGAAAATGCAGTTTGACTGTACACAGTCTCTTTTATTATAGTTTTTCCTTCTTTAATTACTTCATTTAAATCTTGTATTTCCTTATCAGTATTAATGGACCAGCCATAATCACCGCCGCTAACATTTATTGTTTGTCCTGAAGTTGTAACAAAATTTCTTGTCTTCCCTACTGTATTATAAGTATTAAACAACGAACTCATATAATTTTTTTCTTTTTGTTCATCAACTACAACTTGAAAATCTTCATTAACTTTAAGCCACTTGTTTATTATAGAACCATCTATGATTTCTTTATGATTTCCAAAAGTATAGGTAATTTTTGAAGATATATATTTATTAAGAATGTTTTTAATATCAATAGTTTTTTGAGATTTTGAAGTATATTTAGGACTCACATAGCAGTTAGTTAATTCTAAATCTATTGTAGTTTCTCCTTCAAATATTGCCTTAGCCATATTATCATAAAAGATATCTTTATTAATCTTGTTTCCATTTACTTCATCTACAATCACATAACCCTTATCTGTATACTTAAAACTTGGATTTTTAGGTTCAACTATATTACTGCTATCAACACAAGAGATCTTCTCCACCTTGTCTTTCAACAATTTCGTATCATATGTAACTACATCTGTCATTTTTGAATTTTCTGTATTAAAAAATGCTGAAATCCATTTTAAGGGATTCTGTCTATCTTTAAAATCCTTACATTGTTCCCCTGAATTATGCTTCAAATCAATATCAACGCCTTTAATCTGTTCGCTTTTACCACCACGCTCTTTTAGATTCAGCGTATATTTTGAAAGCTCAGATGCCACTTGTTCTTTTGCTTCTGCTACAGTTTTACCTGAAACATTAATGTGGTTAATTTCAGATCCAAAATAAAAATGATTGATAAAATATGCTGCTATTCCAAAATATATAGTAAGTAAAATGCAAAGAGAAATTATAATACCTATAATAATTTTATTGCGTTTAATTTTTTCATTTTCCACTATATCCATCCCCTTATAATCAGAATAAAAATTTTGAATTAATATTTTATTTTTATAAAACTGATCATCTTTACCCTATTTAAATACTTATATACTTGATGGCTGCAACTGAGATATGTTAAAATTTGAAGCACATTACCATAATATAAAATCCATCCCAATTTTGTGACATAAAATATTATAAAAACCTCAACAGAAAATTTAAGCACAAAAAAAAGTACAAGTAATTTTCTTGCACTTTTAGATATTGATAATTATTTAGTACTATTAAATAATTCCTACTGTTTTGCTTCTTCGCTCCATTAAAACTACATCATGCCATACACCATTGCTCATTTTACTAATTCTTTCTCTCACTCCAATTTCTCTAAATCCACAGCTTTTGTGTAATGCTATACTAGCCAAGTTTTCCTTTATAATTCCTGATTGCAAAGTCCAAACTCCATCTTTTTCTGATAGATTAATTAAGTTTGTTAATAAAGCTTTTCCTATACCTTTTCCTCTATATTCTTCTCCTATGTATATACTAACTTCCACAACACCTGAATAAACACATCTACTTGAAGTTGGACTTAAAGCTGCCCAACCTAATATTTTGGTTCCTAAATGAGCTACTAATCTACATGATTTAGTGTGACTACTATTCCAATTTTCCCAAGTAGGGATTTCTGTCTGAAATGTGGCCTTGCCTGTATTAATACCTTCCAAATATATTTTTGAAACCCCTTCCCAATCCTGTTTTTTCATTTCTCCAATTTTATAATCCATTTTCTTTTTCCTCCTTTTTACAAACTTTTTAAAGCTTATATACTTTTACATGGCCCCTGTAAAGGCACCATCAATAAGTTCTATAGCTTCTTATGCAAACCTTCTATAAAATCTTTTTTATACAAATTTGAATTATCACCACAACATGATGTATCACAACCACAGCTAGCTTTAGATTTAGTATTTACTTTTTTGCACTGCTTCCATAATATGCTTTAACTTTCCCTTTAATGTTATTCTCCATAATAAATATTCCACCTAATAACATTTGTTTTTATTTACAACTTCAGTAAGTAACTTCAAACTTTCAAGTACCTGCTCCCTTTTTTCTTCTGGAATGGCCTTAAAAATATTTTCATAATACTCCTTCATTCCACATTCAACATTTTTAAATGCATTCATTCCTTTATCAGTAAGTTTTATTGTTACATAACGTCTATCCTCTGGATGTATTTCTCTAATTACTAACTCACTTTTCACAAGATTATTTATGGTTCTGCTCATTGTACTTTTGTCTACTGTTAATATTTTAGCAAGTTCATTTAATGATATTTCCTGTGCTCTTCCAATTTCCACAATGGCATGACATTGGGAAATTGTTACTCCACAGCAACTTGTATCTTCCTTTTCCAATATACCTAAATTCCTTATGAGTATCCTTATTAATTCACGTAGATAATTACTTCTCTGATTTTCCACTTAATCACCTCTAATTAATTGTATCACAAAATAGTTGTTAATTGCAACAGTTTTACATTGCAATTATATACGGGTAATTTCTATTAAGGTGTATTAAAAAAATAACAAGTCAAAGATGTTAGTCTATTTTCTTGAATATGCCTAATATAAAAAGACAAAAGTCCTAGCAGAAAATGCTAGAACCTTTGTCTATTTATAAGTTCTTCTCTTAAATTTCAGTAAATATCCCAAATAATACATTACTCTCGAAATAAACTCCACAGTATTTTTAGAATTTAATATCTATGATTGTACTACACTGATTCTTTCTACTGTTTTAGTGTTTTGTTTATACCAAATCATTATGACTTGATCTTTTTTTAAGTCTGATAGTTTTATAGATGATTTTGAGTTATCATTTCCATTTTGACCTGGCCTGCTAGTTCTTTCTGATATTTTAACATCACTATTAACTGTAAATGTTTTTGTCTCACCAGTATAACTCAGTTCAAGCTTACCCCCTAAAAATCCTCCTTGTGGCGGTTGTTTATTATCATTGTTATTATTATTTGGTTTACTATTAGCATTTGTATTTGGGTCAATATTTACATTTTGATTACCATTTACACTTTGGTTACCTTTGGCCTTTTGATTACCAATTACATCTTGTTTGACTTCGTTGGAATTTGAGGATTTACTGCTTTTAGTTTCCGTTGCTAATTCTATTTTTATAGTATTTCCATCTACAGATACTATTTTACCCATAACATCAGCATCAGCCATTCTATCCATGGAATTACCATTCATTCCTGGTCCACCGTTCATTCCGACGCCATTCATCCCTTGATTAGAACCAGTACTTGTTATATTTTGAGCTGTAATTGCTGTGCATGCAGTAAATGACAAAGAAGAAACAAATAATACTGTGATTATAAATATGCTATATACTATTTTTCTCATATTTTTATACCCTCCTTCCAAGTGTTGGTAGGTACTCAAAAAGCTTTCTTTTTGACATAAAATCATATACATCTTTAAATCCCATATATGATAAAACTATTAACAAAGGGTATACTGGATAAATGTACCTAGACTTAATTTCCCACAAAATATAGAATGCAATAAACCCTAAAATCACTAAAATTAAGAACACTTCATCAAATCTTTTAGCTTTTATTCCACTTATTAATCTAATAAGAATAAAACAGTACATTAGAAAATTCATTACATATAGTATCCAGAGTAATCCGCTCCTATATTCAGAATTTCCTTTAAATAGATTAGTAGCAACTGTATTATAACTATAACTGCCCATTACCATGCCTCTTCCCTGACCTTTATTAGATGATGATCCAACACCAATGCCATATCTTTCAACTTGGTATGTTCCTTCTGTCCAAGTCCATACAATCTTCTTATAGTACATTTTTCCTAAGTCACTATAACTTAGGTTCGATAACTTGTTTTTAATTGCTTCTTTAAATAATTCTGTACTTTTTTCTTTATTATAGTTTCCTTGTCTCTGGTATATATTGTAACTTTGCATATCATCCCAAAAGCCCAGCTTGTCCTCACTTATTCCCATATGCAGCCACATATATATAGGCGCAGAATTTTTGTTAACAGATTGATTTACAATATGAGTTGACTGTAAAACAGCATTTTGAGTTAAACTTGGGACATTAAATAACAAAGCTAGTATACCAAAAGATATCATTACCTTTTTAATTCCAATTTTCTTTATACTGAGTAAAATGTAAATAACTGCAGCTATGAGAACAATAACTCCTACACTTCTAAAATAGTTACCAATTGATAAAGAAATTGAAGAAATAATAATGTACTTAATAGATTTTTCTTTTACAAATTTTATTATAAAATATATAGTAGTAGTAAGAAATGCTGTGGCTATAATATCATTATATATAAAGTTACACATAAATAATGATGGTATATATGTTGCAGCAAATATTAAAACACCATAGTCGTTTTCTTTTGACTTATAATTTATCTCTTTATATATTAAATAAATCATTAAAGTTGTAACAAGAGAAAACAGTATATTAAAAATCTTTATAACTACATAGTTATCTGGAAATATAGCCAGCAACGTTTTTAAATATAATACAAAAGAAAAGTTAAAAGGAAACATATAAAGATATCCACCAGTTTGAAACGAGGAATAATCTTTATTATACAGCATGTTTAAAGCTAGTGAAACTACAGTTTGAGAATCATCTGTAGGCAATCTGGTAAATAAAAATATAATAATTATTTGAATAACAAAAGAAAACAACAGCGTTACTGGAATTACAACTTTTTTACTATACTTATTAAATTTTAAACACAATCTATACAAAATTATGCTTAATAAAATTAGTAACACTATAAGTAAAATAAAAATACCGATACTTTGTTTTTCTAAAATGGGAGTATCACCATACACAAAGTAATTATACTTAGCCCTTATAAAAAATGATGATGCAATAAAAAGCCCTGTGAAGAAAATAAGTATTAAATATATTGTTTTTTTAATTAATCCTAACATATAAAAACTCCTTTGCAGTAATTTATTATCTATTAACTAGACTTGTCCTATAAAAAGTAAAATACTATATAACTAGATAAGTTCTTCTAAGCCTCAGATGTAGAAAGGTATTCCTCATAAGAAAACTCAAATTACATCTAAGAATCACTTTATTAGTAAATTTATCTCCTCCACTAAAATTACTTGATGAGTATATTTTAACTTATGACTTTAATGGTTTATTTACAAATTTATGAACAATTTATTAAGTTTTTCATGACATTGATGAGTGTTGTATCACAGCACAGAAGAGGCACATATGCCAATATAAATTAACAAAATAAAAAACTCAGCATTTCTGCTGAGAATTTAATTGATCTGCACATACAGGTGGCTCCAGCATATGCTAATATAGTGTTAACTCCATTCAAATATCTATACATTTAGTCAAAGTGAATTATTCCCAATTATAATAATACATCACATAAAACATATACCACAAACAATTAAGATTATCTCCTGTACTTGAAATTAATAAAAAACATATATAGATTTGAATTTACACAAATCCATATACGTTCTTAAAGTTCAATTTCAAATATAGATTTCTATATTGAAACCTTATATTTATTTCTTATATTAACTAACCTACAATAATGTATGTTTTATTTAATTAACTGACATATATCATTTGCAAATTGAACAGGATCTTCTATTGAAAGTCCTTCAATTAGTAATGCTTGATTATATAGAAGATTTGAATACATCTTTACTTTATCCTTATCTTCTTCAAATGCTTTTTTAATAGCATTAAACATTTCATGATTTGTATTTATTTCTAGAATCTTATCAGCTTTAAGATTTGGATTATTTGGCATCATATTAAGTACTTTTTCCATTTCAATAGAAAGTTCACCTTCATTAGCAAGACAAACTGGATGAGTCTTTAATCTCTTTGATGCTTTAACATCTTTAACTTTACCATTTAAAGCTTCTTTCATGAAATCAAACAAATCTTTGTTTTCTTGTACTTCCTTCTCATCTTCTTTTTCGTCAGATTCAATGCCTAAATCTCCACTAGAAACAGACTTAAATTGTTTTTCTTTATAATTCACAAGTATTTTGATTGCAAATTCATCAATATCATCAGTGAAATATAATATTTCAAAACCTTTATCTTTAACTAATTCAGTTTGTGGTAACTTTTCAATTTTTTCTATGCTTTCACCAGTTGCATAATATATGAATTTTTGATCTTCTTTCATACGAGAAACATATTCGTCAATGCTTACAAGCTTCTTCTCTGTTGAAGAATAGAATAATAATAAATCTTGAAGCACTTCTTTATTAGTTCCAAAATCAGAATAAACACCATATTTAAGCTGTTTTCCAAAGTTCTTAAAAAATTCATCATACTTTTCACGATCATTTTTAAGCATTAGTGAAAGTTCACTTTTTATTTTATCTTTTACTTTCTTTGCAATAAATTTAAGTTGTCTATCCTGTTGTAAAAGCTCTCTTGAAATATTAAGAGAAATATCAGCTGAATCAACTAAACCTTGAACAAAGCTAAAATAATCTGGTAATAAGTCTCCGCACTTTTCCATTATTAAAACGCCATTAGAATAAAGTTCTAGTCCTTTTTCAAATTCTTTTGTGTAGAAATCATAAGGTGCTTTAGCTGGAATAAATAATAAAGTATTATAACTTGCTAATCCTTCAACACTAGCATGGATTGCTTTTAAAGGTTTTTCATAGCCAAAGTGTTTATCCATATAAAATTGATCATAGTCTTCAGGTTTTAATTCATTTTTATTTTTTCTCCAAATTGGTACCATGCTGTTTAAAGTTTCATCTTCAAAGTAGTCTTCATATTCTTTTTCGCTACCTTCTTTATCAGTACCTTCTTTTACCTTACTCTTTTTTACCATCATTTTAATTGGATACTTAATAAAATCAGAATATTTTTTAATTAAAGTTTTTAATTTATATTCATCTAAGAATTCATCATAGTTTTCATCCTCAGTATTTGGTTTTATTTTTAATATTATTTCAGTTCCCACTTTTTCTTTTTGGGTAGGCTCAATATCATAACCTTCTGTGCCCTTTGATTCCCACTTATATGCTTCATCTGAATTTATAGAACGACTTTTTGCAATAACTACATCTGATACCATGAAAGCTGAATAAAAACCAACTCCAAATTGACCTATAATATCTACGCCTTCTTTTGCTTCATTTTCATTTTTAAATGATAATGAACCACTTTTAGCAATAGTACCAAGGTTATTTTCAAGTTCGTCCTTTGTCATACCAATACCTGTATCTGTAATAGTAAGAGTTCTATTTTCTTTGTCTGCTGTAATTCTAATATAAAAATCATCTTTGTTGAAGCTAATACTGCTGTCAACAAGTGAACCATAATAACTCTTATCAATTGCATCACTTGCATTGGATATAAGTTCCCTTAAAAATATTTCTTTGTTTGTATAAATTGAGTTAATCATTAGTTCAAGTAGTCTTTGAGACTCCGCTTTAAATTGTTTTGTAGCCATTTGTATCATTTCCCTTCATTATAAATTTAACATATTAAAACCACACCCATACGTAGGTGCGGTTATTTTTAAATTAATCAAGCCACTTTTCTACTCTTAATACATTATGGGTTTTGAAAAATAACAATCCAAATTTATTAAGAATACCTACTGTAAATTCCAGATTTTTTTAAATCTCTATTCATTATTGTTTGTTTCAAACTTCCTAAAATATCTTTTAAAATCATTTTTGTTAGCACTCCTTGTTGTCGAGTGCTAACTATATTTTAACAATTATATTTTTTTTGTCAATACATTATTTAAATTTAATTACAAACATATCCTTATATGCTTCTGTAGTAATTACTGCTTGCTTTTGTATTTAAAGAGTAGCTTAAGCTTACTAAGCTTTTTTTATATATGTTTTTATACATCTAATAACGATCATATTTTCTTTATAATTAGCCTTACATAAAATATAATATTCTTAAATATGTAAACACAGTTTATAAGTTAAATTTTTTATTAGCAAAAATATTTTTTAAAAATGAACTTTTCCCATACCTTAATACTCTTATATATAGAATCGAGGTGCTAAATGAATATAGAGATATTGGTTAAAAAAGCAAAGCAAGGTGATAAAGAAGCCTTAGTGCAACTCATAATGGAACAGAAAAAAGATTTTTATAAATTAGCTTATTTATACATGAAAAATGAAAATGATGCTTTAGATGCTATGCAAGACACTATTGTAATCTTATACGAAAATATACACAAGTTAAAAAATATTGAGTCTTTTTACAGTTGGAGTAAAACAATTCTAGTAAATTGCTGCAAAAAACTTTTAAAAGAAAATAAAAAAATAGTTTCTCTAGATTATGTTAAAGAAGAATTTTCTAAAGAAAATTTTGATGAAAAGGATGAAGAAATTGTACTTAAAAAACATCTATCAAATTTAAAAGAAAAATATCAAGAAGTACTAAAACTCCATTACTTTTTAGATTTGGACAACAAAACTATAGCAAAAATAATCAATATACCAGTTGGAACAGTAAAATCTCGTATATTTAATGGTTTAAAAAAACTCAAAGAAAGTCTTGGAGGTGATGAATAGTGAATAATGTGGAAAATTTATTAAAAGAAAATAAATTAAACTTCGATAAGTTAGAAGTTCCGGAATCTTTAGAAGATAAATTAAGAACTGCACTTAAAGATAAAATTGTAAAAACCACACACACTAAAATTTTAAGAGTAAAGGCTGCTGCTATTTTTATTTGTTTAATATTAGCAGGATATAACTTTAGTACTTTAGCTTATTATTCTGAAAAACTTACAGGCTATGATAAATTAATGGATGTAAATTTAAAAAAGCTTAATGAATTAGGAAAGGGACAGACTGTAAATAGAAGCTTTACTTTTAAAAATGGTTTAATTTTCACCTTAGATGGTATAATGGTGGATGATAATAAACTCTTAGCCTTTTACACAATAAAAAATTCTAAAGGAAACATTGAAAATTCAAACGTAGCACTAAAACTAAGTGGGAAATTTGGAAGCCATCTATTTACTAATTCTAATGGAACTATCAATGACACCGAAACAGAAATAAAGGCTACTGCAAATTTTATTCCTCCTTCAATATTTGACAAGAATCTAACATTAAATATAATTTCTAAAGGAACTACTGAACTAGGAAAAATTTCATTTACATTAGACAAAAATAAGGCTATGGGGCACAGTATAAAAAAATTTTTAAATAAAAATATAAAAACAACTGACACTAATCTCCGATTACAATATATTTCTGCTTCCCCTACTACTACAGTAGTTAAAGGAAGAATAGATAATATACTAGAACTAGCTATGAAGAAAATTGATGGTATCACCTTTTCACCTACCAATTTAGATATAAAACTCATTGCTGATGGAAAAGTTATTGAAAATCAGGAATCAGAACTAAGTTCAAACATTGATGGGGTTACTTTTAAATATAATTTTAAGACTTTACCCGATAATTTTAAAAAACTTCAAATTCAATTTTCAGGCCTAACTTCTGAGCACATTATAAATAAAAGTTTTAAACTAAAAAAAGAATTTCAAAACGAAAGTATTAATGTGGAAAATAGAAATATCAAAATAGAGAAAATTTATGAAGCTGCTGGAAAAACTTATATTACAATTTCTACAGATCCAGATGTAGTTTTAACAAAAGTAAATATGATGATAGATGGTAAAACTATTCTCCTTAATAAAACTATTAAAGAAAAAAACACTAAAAATCCTTATACTAGAACTTTGGAATTTACTGGAACAGGTACTGACTTAGAACTAAATATCCAGCGTATGATTTACAGAACAAATTATAATAAAACTGTAGATATAATTTCAAATTAAGCAACAAATGTCAGTAATTTTTAATTTTATAGATGGAAATCTTACTTTTACACCTAATATAGGATTTAGTAAAACTAGGAATTAAACAAATAAATTCAATGGATTCAAAATCCGTCAATATCACACTTATACTACTTAAAGTACCACCTTTGGCATCATGTTATATGGATGATTAAAAACTCTTTGGCCAAATAATCCAAAGAGTCTTTTAATTACAACAAATATATGGTATTATTTACTTCGTGTTTTACTACTAAAGACAAATTTAAAATTATGAAAAACGAAAGGATAAACTTTATGAAAAAACTAGCTACATTTTTTATAACCTTATGTTTGTTTACTCTAACTGCTTGTGGTACTTCAAGCAAAGTTAAAAAACTTACAGCAGAAGATATTAAAACATACACTTCCAACATGAGTACCGAACCATTGAGCGGAGACATTACTTTAAATGGAGTAAAATATACTCTACCAGTTAAGGCTAAAAGTTTAGTAGATAACGGCTGGAAATTTAATGACTATGCAGATAAAGGACAACCTTTAAAAAATGGTTATTATGTAGAAAATATTCACATGGATGATGGAAAAAAAGGTGAAGATACTCGTATTGATATAACTCTTTTTAATACAAGTGGCTCTGAAGTTAAATTTGATGATGCTATGTTAGGTGCCATTGATGTAGAAAAAAAAGGTGATTCATATAAAAATACTGTAGTGCTACCTAAAGGCATTACATTATCATCAACTTATAAAGATGTTCTTGGTACATATGGAAAGCCAAAAGTAGATTATATGGAACAAGCGAGCTGGATCACTTATTATATTAGCGACATAGGCAGATATGGTCAAGAACTCCGTATTTATTTTGATAAAAATACAAAAGTTATAAAATCAATAAAATTAAAAAATATTCCTAGAGAAAAAAACTCCTAATATATTAGGGGTTTTTAATTTTTCATTAAGTTTTCTATAAATTAATGATTTGTACTCAAATACTACTACTGCATTACCCGGAGTTCTTTCTACCTACTATTCGAACAATTGCAAATTTATAAATACCTGTGAAAATATTGTAACAATATTGTAATATACGAGTTTTATAATAAACAAATAAAGCGAGATAAACTAATGGAGGATATTAAAATATGAATATAAAAAATTTTAAAAACAAAGTAATAATAGGAATATTAGGAGGATGTATGATGGTATCTATAGGTGCTTTACCTTTTACTCAATCTACAGCAAAAGCTGCAACTTTATCAAATTCAACAATAACACAAAAACTTGAAGAATCTGATGAAAGACAAGGACTAACACCTTTTCAACAACTTGATGATAAACTTGACAATTTAGTCAATACAGAAACTATAACTAAAAATTTAAAAGCTAATATAATTAATTATATACAGCAAAAATATAATGAAATGGATAAAGATAAAAACACGAATGAAATAGAACGTCAAACTTACATTACTAATAAACCTGAACTAGCTAATGAACTTGTTGCTAATTGTATTATAGAGCAGGATCAGGTTAATATTATAGAGCAAGTTCTACCAGTTGTATCTGCACCATTAGAAAATCAATTACAAATATCTGATGATAATTTAGCTGCTAAATATTAAATTAACCAAAATGTTTTCTAAACAAATTTTTTGAAACATTCTATAGATTATTTATTATTAATATGTAAAAAATACTCTGATTTTTCTTTTTCCCAATATTCTTTATCTAAATTAGTGATTTTTCTTAGTACTCTACATGGATTTCCAACTGCAATTACTCCATCAGGTATGTCTTTAGTAACTACAGAACCCGAACCAATTACAGCATTGTTCCCAATAGTTACTCCTGGGTTTATGACTGTGTTTCCACCAACCCATACGTTATTTCCAATAGTTACAGGCTTTCCAAATTCTAAGTGTGTATTACGAACTTCTGCATCAATTGGATGTCCAGCTGTAAACACGTTTACTCTTGGTCCAAATAATACATTATTTCCAATTTTAACCTTGCACACATCAACTATAATACAATCATAATTAGCATAAAAATTTTCACCTACTTCAATATTGCACCCATAATCGCATCGAAATGGTGTTTCAATATATAAGTTTTCACCTGTTGATTCAAACAATTCTTTAAGAAGTTGACCACGGTATTCTAGTTGTTCTTCTGTGCTATTATTAAATAGTCTTGTCAGCCGCCTTGATTTTTTAATATCTCTTTCTAATTCTTCTCCTTGTACCTTATAAAGCATTCCTGCCAACATTCTTTCCTTTTCTGTCATGATAAAAATCTCTCCTTCCCTTTGTCTATTAAAGAATAGTTTTTGTATATTATACGAAACTATTCTTTAATGGAAAATGCTATGCAATTTTTTACAATTATGAACTATTGTTAATTATACTATATTAGAAAATAATACAACACCTAATAAAAATGGTTGACCTATCTGCGTTTAACTAGAATTGATTCTATGGTTTTTGACTTTCTTAATCTTCTAAAATATCCTGCTCTGCAAATAAGCCAAAAACTGCTGCATCGTAATCATATAATCTTTCTGATTTTCTAATTCTTTTTGCATATTTTGCATTATCAGAAAATATCTGAATCATATAAAACCACAATTCTTTCATCCTAAACAACACATTCTTATCTCCAGAAAGTATTTTTTTATAATCCTCATAAACTTTATCATGAAAATCTTTCAGTAACTTTTTTTCCAGTTTAGTATTATTTGTAATATGGCTAATCAGTCCTGGATTAGCTAACAATCCCCTGCCAAGCATTACAGTTTGTACACCAGAAAAATCCTCTGTAAACTCTTTGTAATCCTCTACTTTAAAAATATCACCATTATAGCAAACTGGATTCTTACTTAAGCTTAAGGCTTCCTTAAAAACCTTCAGGTTAGGCGTATTTTTATAATAATCTTTTTGAGTCCTAGGATGAATGATAAGCTCTTCCATAGGATATTTGTTAAATATTTCGATTAAATGATAAAATTCTTCTGGCTGGTCTTTTCCTATTCTTGTTTTTACTGAAATTTTTGTTACTGCCTCAGAAAAAATTTCCTCTAAAAACAGGTCAAGTTCTTCTGGTTTTGAAAGAAATCCAGATCCTCTATTTTTTGAAACTACAGTTCCAGAAGGACATCCCAAATTTAAATTGACCTCATTATACCCCATTTGCTTTATTTTCTTTGCAGTATGTATAAAATCTTTTGCATTATTTGTTAGTAATTGTGGAATCAACACTATACCTTCATTGTTTTCAGGTAAAACATCCCTCAATTCCTTTGTTTTAAACCTATCACTTTGATTTGCAACAATAAAAGGTGAAAAGTATTTATCTACGTTATTGAAAAAGGCCTTATGGGCATTTCTATAAATGTACCCAGTCAAACCTTCCATAGGTGCGAAATAAAAATTCATATATTTAAAAACTCCTTTATTCATATAATGTTATTACTTTCTTGATTTCTTAAAAAATCATTCTTATTTACATGGCTTCTTAAATGGTTTTTATCCATACTTTTTAATTATATCCTATTGTTTTAAGTAAATAAACTCTTATAATTTAAATTGCTGCCCTGATTTTTCTAACACCCGCTGTAAAATAGAATTAAGCAAAATTCCTGATATGATAAATCCAAAAGTCTATGAATTTCATCATTAACTAATTTCCATTGATTATTAAAATGAGTTAAATAATTTTCTTTTTCATTATTTTTTAATATATTTTTTATAGCATCAATACTAAGCCCAATTGACCTATAAAGTAATATAGATTGTAATCTAACAATATCTTCTTCATTAAATTTTCTATATTTATTATCATTTTGTCTTATAGGCATTAACAATCCTTTTTTCTCATAAAATCTAATCTTATTAGTAGTAATATTAAACATTTCAGCTATTTGACTAATAGTATACTCTTCTCTCATATCTAATCTCCTCGTGTTATTATTATACTATCATTCTAAACCTTCGTCTCAGACGAAAGTCAATTAAAAATATATTAATTTATCATTCTTACTTATAATACTGTACTTTTCATTTGCCATTCCACTATTTTAAAAATTTATTAAATTGTTCTTTGTCTTCTTCCGATAACGTATCGGATAAAACATTACGTTTCATCCTATATTTTTCACTATATTCTTCCATCATTTTTTTATTAGCCCATTCTACTTCGCCCATTAACTCCATAGCAGATAATATCGCTGCTCCGTTTCCTCTAATGATTATCTGTTCTAAGTTATCTGAAGTGGCAACTGTTATACTGTAATTCCCGTGGTTCTGATGAACAAATTTTTCAATATATTGATCTGCAGTTTCCGCTTCTTTTGTATAAACAACATGAATGTTATTATAATCACATATTTCCACCTGGTGCCCCTGAACACGGTAAGCATCAAAAACTACGATAATTTTATTTTCTTTAATACCTTGATAATTACATAAAATATCTAGTAATTTTGTCCTGGCTGCATCAATATTATCCTTTGCAATTTCCCTTAGACCCTCCCAAGCAAAAACAATATTATAACCATCCACCAATAGGTAGTTTTCCTTTGCTATATTATTTACACTGCTATAAGTATCAGTTTTATAATGGCTCTCCAGGGCAGTTCTTCTTTTTTTCCAAATAGATTTTTTACCTTGATTTGCATAAAAAGTTTTACTTATAATCTCGTCAATTTCATCTAAGCCTATAGATTTTCCCTGTGCTTGAGATGATTTTTTTGTTATTTGTGAACTAGTGCTTTTTTCTTTCTGCAAATAGCTTTCTAAATGCATATAATTTTTAACCTCATCCCAATTCACTAAGAAACCAGTACCATTAGCACAAAAAACTGAACCTGTAGGATTTGATGTATCTCTTTCTGAATCATATCCAACGCTTTTTATAATCTCATCTGAATTATGGCAAGGTGCATATCCTTTTAAACTGCAAAATAATCTTCCCTTGCCTTTTGTATAGCTAATCACATCTCTTTGATAGTTTCTCATGGTAACCACAGGAGCGCTTCCTACAACTGCTGCTATATCTCCATTTACCCCAGTTATTTCGCAGGTCCCATGCATTCTTTCAATATCCGTCATGGCTCTTCCCACCATTTTTTCCGGCAGTTCTAATTGAAATTCATAATATGGTTCTAGCAATATAGAATTTGCCTGCATAAGCCCCTGTCTCACTGCACGATAAGTGGCTTCTCTAAAATCACCACCCTCAGTATGCTTTTTATGGGCCCTTCCTGCAACTAATGTTATTTTCATATCTGTTATCATTGAGCCAGTTAAAACACCTTTATGAGCCTTTTCTTCTAAATGAGTCAGTATCAATCTCTGCCAGTTTTTTTCCAAACAATCCTCACTACAGTTTATAAAAAACTGTAACCCACTGCCAAGTTCCCCAGGCTCCATCAATAGATGTACCTCAGCATAATGTCTTAGAGGCTCAAAATGACCAACACCTTCTACAGTATTCAAAATTGTTTCTTTATAAAGTATAGTTCCAAAATCGAAGGTTACATCAATATCAAAACGGTCTTTTATAATGCTTTGTAAAATTTCAATTTGTACTTCTCCCATTATTTGAACCTGAATTTCTTGCAAATTCTCCTCCCAAATAATATGAAGTTCAGGTTCCTCCTCCTCTATTTCACGCAGCTTTGGAAGCAAGATTCTTGGATCACAGTCCTCTTTTAATATAACCTGGTATGACAATACCGGCTCAAGCAGTGGTTTAGAAGATGCACTTTCGGCGCCAAGCCCTTCACCTGGATAGGTTTTTGTAAGTCCAGTAACCACACATATTGATCCAGCCTCTGCTTCACTTAAAAGTTCAAATTTCTGACCTGAGTAAATCCGAATTTGATTTATTTTCTCTTCCCAAATATTATATGTACTGTTTTCTATGTCTGTAGGTTTATTGGTTAAAGCTGTCTTAACCTTTAAGCTTCCTCCAGTTATCTTTATAAAAGTTAGACGGTTCCCCTGATCATCTCTAGAAATTTTAAATACTTTTGCACCAAACTCCTCTGAATAGAAAGGTCTTTCAGAATACTTTACTATTCCATTAATAAATTCTTCTACACCTTCTAATTTAAGTGCAGACCCAAAATAACATGGAAAAACCTTACGACTCTTTATTAGTTCAGAAATAAGAGCGATTTTAATTTCACCTGTTTCTATAAAATTTTCCATAACCTTTTCGTCACACATTGCAACTTGATCATAAAAAATCTCCATATCATTTTCTTGAAACTCTATACACCCATCATTTAATCTATCTTTTAGCTCTTTCATAAGCTTTTCCTTATCAGTGCCTACTTGATCCATTTTATTAATGAATATAAACACTGGAATTTTATATATAGACAGTAAACGCCATAAGGTTTGGGTATGCCCCTGTATTCCATCAGCAGCATTTATGACTAATATTGCATAATCTAATACTTGAAGTGTTCTTTCCATCTCTGCTGAAAAGTCTACATGCCCTGGAGTGTCAATCAAAGTAATTTGTGCTTCATCCACCTGAAATATGGCTTGCTTTGAAAATATGGTTATTCCTCTTTCTTTCTCCAGCTTATAGGTATCTAGATAAGCATCTTTATTGTCTACTCTTCCTAGCTTTCGAATTTTTCCACTTAAATAGAGCATACTTTCTGATAATGTTGTTTTTCCTGCATCTACATGTGCTAATATTCCTATTACTATTTTTTTCATGATCTATTTCAATTCCTTTACTTTCGTATCAACTTATATATATTATATCTTGTTTAACAACAAATGTCTTGAGTACACAAATAATTTCATAATTTAACAAAAACTTTCAATGCTATATTTCCTTGACTTAAAAGTAAAACTGCTATAATTTTTTCTTTATTCAATACTTAATCTAATATCACTTTGTACATTTTCTACATTCTGGTTAACTTCTATTTTTTTAACTAACCACACTGCTAAAATTACTGTTAATATAGTAGTTAATAAACCTGAATAGCTTGTGAACATATAACTCCATTAAATCCAATTATATTTGATAAAATCAGTATTATAGGTATAAACATAATTCCCTGGCTGCAAATACACGGGTTACAATTCCCATGGCTGCCACCTCACAAGTTCCGTAAGTACTGGCTTTTAAATTTATTAATCCTATTGAAACACTTGATAATGAATTAAATAACACTGTTGGAATTCCAACCTTTAATTATTCTTTTGCAAAAAGCATAATAGTTTTTGTAGCACCTAATGCCAATAGCACTTTATCCAAAAATATAATTGTAAAAATAGTAACAATTATTCCTGCTATTATACTGCTAACCACTGCTGTAGATGCAGTTCTATTAGCTTTATCAATAGTGAAATATATGATCCAGCACCTATTCCAATAAAATATGCATCTATTACATTATATGAAGCATTTACAAGCATTCCTATAATAATTGGTATGCTAAGCGTCAATAATGCTTTAGACACCTTTTCCTCACTCATAAGTTTTATACTCTTAATATTTGTTTTCATGAATATTCCTCCTGTTTTGTAGTAATTATTGAATTCCTTTCTACAAAATTGTTCTACAACCCTAATTTAAACTGAATTTAAATTGCACTGGTAAATTTTCATAAAAACAGCAAAATAAAAAACTGCATTATATACAGGCTATAACGCAGTTTTATACATATACAACATCATATTATTTCCATGAGTACTAAAATTTAATTTCGATTTTATAATAAAATTAAGTTGGATATCTATAATTCCAACTTAATTTTCTTTAGGAAGTGATACAATAAATGCTGCTCCTTTATTTATCTCACTTTCAACTCTGATTCATCCCTTTCCCTATCCTGCTCAACAATGCACCCCTGATACCTATGTAGAATGCAATATATTGATGGTAGTGGTAATAAAAACATAGTAAAGTTCTATAATTATATAACCAGTTATCCATAAATTTCAAAATTTTGTTTTAAATATTTTTTTACTTAAAAGGGTAGCTTAACTATAATATAGTCAAATTGTTTTTATGCTAATACGAAAGTTATTTTTAATAGTCATAAAAGAGGTGTCCTATGATGTCGGAAAAGAAATTAGCAGAAAAGAGATTAACAGAAGCTTATAATAATGCCAAAATTGAATATTTTGATAACAATTCTAAATATATATTTTTCAGTGACTGTCATAGAGGAGATAGTACGCCATCTGATGAATTTGCAAAAAATCAAAATATATTTTTGTGGGCATTAGAATTCTACTATAATAATGGATATACTTATGTGGAGGTTGGCGATGGAGATGAACTTTGGGAACACTCTAATTTTAAAGAGATAAGACTGGCACATGATGAGATATATTCTCTATTAAAAAAATTCTTTGATTCAAATAGAATGATTATGTTATATGGCAATCACAATATATTCTTAAAATATAGCAATTTTGTTCAAAAGAATTATTATAAATTTTATGATGACTATAACGAGGAAGAAATAGAATTGTTTCCTGGGATTACGCCATATGAAGCAGTAGTATTTAAACATAAAAATACAGGACAGGAAATACTAACTGTTCATGGTCATCAAGGAGACAGAATGAATGACAAACTATGGCGTTTTACCATGCTTACAGTAAGATATTTTTGGAGATATCTTCACTCAATAGGATTTATAAATCCTGCAAGCCCTGTAAAAAATTCCGAAAAGATTCATAAGATTGAACGTATTTACAGTGGTTGGATTGAAATGAACAAAATTATGATTATCTGTGGACATACTCATAGACCACATTTTCCCAAAACTAATGAATTACCTTACTTCAATGACGGATCATGCGTCCGAGCAAGTGGAATACAAGGTATTGAAATAGTAGATGGAAAAATAATGTTGATTGAATGGAGAATTAGAACTGATTCGTCGGGTGACCTTCATATAAAAAGAAAGATATTAAGAGGACCAGAACCAATCGAAACATTTGATTTAAGAAATAATAAAACGAATAAAGCAAGTGATACTTAAAAAGACTTTAATGAATTAAGGCATGAAAGACATCTATAGACCTTCATGCCTTAAAACAACTATCTTTCCAAAAAATAATTATATGATATATATTATCAAAATTCAACCAACCTGATTTCATTATTTAGTTTAGTACATCTATTTAGAAATGATAGAAGGTGGATTGTATATAAGATTTATACACAATTCACCTTCTAAATATAAGTTAATTATAGTACCCTTATTACAAATACATGAGGAATCAATCCGCCACTTTCAATTTTTATGGTATCAATAATCTTAAGATACTTATTATCTATTAAACTTTCCTTAAGTAAATTTTTTTCTACTGTATAAAGAAATACCATTCCTCCTGGTCTTACAATACTAGGAATCCTATTTACAAATTCACTATATAATCTCCTATCAAAGCTACTAGCTCCTGACTTACTTTCAAAAGGCATATTTGATATCATCTCATCGAAACGATCTCTAGATGAGAATTCTAAGATATCTTCACATTTTAATTCTATATTCACATTAGCTAAGTAAGAATTTACTTCTGCATATGCAATACCTGTGCTAAATATATCAACTCCTGTTAACTTCTCAAAACCTTTTAATTTAGCTCTTTCAATTAACATAGTTCCCGCACCACAAAATGGGTCTATAACTTTAGCCTTAGGTTTTAGCCATTTTTCTATATTTTTCATTACAATAGCTGCAGTTACAGGATTTATAGATGCAGCTAGAGCTTTTTCTCTATAATCAAATCTATTATCCTTTAGAGTATAAAGCTTGATGAATACACTACATAAATTATTCTTTTCAATTATTCGAATCTCTATTTCATAGGATGAAGGGCTATTTTTTAAATTTCCACCTGAAACTTCATCTAGTTCTCTAGATAAAGTTTTTACAAACTCTGATCTTTCCCTGCTATGATCCGTAGTTTTAAATTCAACCCTGTACCAAAATGGACTCTTACTATCCCCTGCATGGCACTGATTTAAAAAGCTTACAATATCCGCTTTTATAATTTCATCCGCTACTACCTTATAATTAAGTTCTAAATTACTGCAGGATTCTAAAGGAAAAAGAACTTCATAAAAGGTTCTGCACTCATAAACTTTTTTTAAATCCTTCTCTTCAATATGTATACCTTCAGTCACAGTGGTACCTTTAATTGATTTTTCTTTAAGATCCATTAAAGTAATCTGAAAATGATCATTCATAGTTGTTAATATCATAGGTACAGGATTTTTAAAACCTGTAAATTTATGTGGTTCAGGTGGAGACAATTTAGCTATAGCCCTTGTAAGCGCACGTTTTTCTTCATTAATATGCTTCTCATCCTTTGTAGCCAAGCCCTTCTCCTTAGACTCTTTTTCTTTAATTACTAATTCTTCAAATATTGTCTTAAGCTTTTCTGCATCCAAAACTCCACCGCAATTTCCTATTGCAAGTACATAGGAAGATTTTACAAACATTTGTTCCTCTGAACTGTATGCACTATATAAAGCCTCTAAATATTTTGAATCACCTATTTCACCAATAATTCCACATACATTCTTTCTAACTTTGGCATCTGAATGTTTCAGAAAATCAGCAAGTTTTTGTTTGGAATGTCCCACAGCTCTTTTAAATATGCCTCTAGGTTTTTCTTTTTTTATAATGTCTCTTATAACAGAAAGTACTGCTCTTGGATTATCTTGATTTAAAGCTTCTGCCCACAACATTGGCATTGCATTATTATAATTCCTTGAAAGTTTATCTATTATTTCAGCTCTCTTACTATCATCAGAAGTTTTTAGATCTTCTATTAAATTTGTATAATTTATATCTTTCATTTAATTCACCTCTTACGCTTCAATTTAACAGCCTTCATTATACCCTATATTGCGAACCACTTGCAACGTTGCACTCAATTACCTAACAAACATGGATATTCTTCAAAAGTCAAGCGAATATCGTAAATCATCTGTTTTTCTACCCTAAAATGAAAATTATCTCAAAATACACCGTTTACGACTTAAAAATGTGTACTTTGCGATAATTCGCTTTACAGATTTTTTTATTTTATTTAATATTAATAATATAAAGCTTTATACTATTTTCATGGATATCTAGATATTATTCTATTTATTATAATAACTGAATAGTTACGTATAAGTCTTAAAAGTATAAACATTTAATATTATGTAATATATTCAGTTTTCAGTGTTAAATAACATACTTACAAATAATTTTATTAAAGAAATGGAGCTAATATTATGAATAAAAAAATTAAATTTTTATCATCAATCCTATGTGGAGGGGTACTAGCCTCTACTCTAACATTTGTAAATGTACAAGCTGCACCTATAAATACTACTCCAAAGCTTGATAACACTTTTGCAAAAGTAACAAATTCTTATGATACGTACTCATGTGTTTGTGTAATTAACATGGATGCAAGAAATGCTTTAGGTAGGTATTTCCGTAATACATCTTATCCAAATGCTAATGGCGTTAGAGATATTTTAATAAATAATGGTATTTCTACATATACTGCTAACAGGGTTGCATCTAGTGTATGTAATGTACTAATTGCTTCAAAAAAGCAATATAAGGATCCAAGTAATTTTCAAGTAGATTGTGTGGATGTAGCAGTTTTGGAGTCACAAAGAAATCATGGAGAATTCACGCTAACAAAATTGGTTGGTGATTCGAGTAACACATACTCTAACTATGCATGTCTACCTGCTTCTGATGTTAAAATTATAGCAGACGAAATGAATCGTTTGGGAGGTATGCAATTTGGTCAATTATACAATTTTTTGATAGAAAAAGGAATATGTACCGATGAAGATAAAGCAGATAGTATTGCTGGAGCTTTATATGACAATTGGAATAGTATTGCTAATAATTCTGAGGATCTCTTAATACTTGAAGCTAAAATAGGTCGTCAAAAGCTACATGTCATAGCACGTACACCTAGATAAAGTTGTAAATTTTCTACAACTTACTTTATCTTAAGTTAATATATTAAAGATTAGCTCCTTTAGTATTAGTTAAATTCAACTAATACTAAAGGAGCTATTTTGTTAACGTTTTAAATTCGCTACAAACAGCTCCTAAAACTATTTCATCCCTTCCTCAATAAACTAGATACCCAAAACTCATTTTTTTCATGTGATTTTTACTTTTTTATTTGTATTTGTATCATTATGACATCCTTCAGGGATTAAATATCCATTAGGTGCATATATCCTTAATCATTTGTAAAAGTTGTCATACCTGACAAAGGAAATATTAATTTAACTTTAGTCCCCTTATTAACCTCAGAATCAAGACTAATTTTCAACCCCAATTTTGAACAAAGCTTTTCACATAGATACAAACCCATTCCTGTGCTTTTGCTAAATCTTCTTCCGTTTTCACCAGTGAAGCCTTTCTCAAAGACTCTATTTATATCTTTGTCTATTATGCCTACTCCATTATCCTCTATAGTTAGCATTACTGAATTGGCTTTCTTAACTGAAGATATATTTATAATTGATTCTTTACTACTACAATACTTTATGGAGTTTCCTATTATCTGATTAATGATAAACTCGATCCATTTTCCATCAGTATATACAACTTCATTAATCTCTTTTATATCTAATTTTATTTTCTTATGAATAAAATCTCTATAATTTCTTTTGACTACATTTCTTACTGCAGTATCAAGGTTAATCTGCTTTATAATATAATCTTTACTCACATTATTACTTCGAGAATAATAAAGCACCTGCTCTACAAATCCCTCAATTCTATCTACCTGAAAGTCTATTTTATTAGTTACTTCATTTTGATTATTTGTAATTATCAACTTTGAAGACGCTATTGGTGTTTTAATTTCATGTACCCAGGCCTCTATGTATTCTCTATAATCCCCTTGCATATCTTTATAATATTTTACATTCTCATGCATATCTCTGGTTATTTCTTTAAGTACAGAATTAAGTTTTTCCCCTTGCAAAAAGTTTGCTTCCTTTAGCATCTCTGGAAGTAGATATTTCTTATCCAATTTTTCTAATATGCTATTAATCTCATCATAATAATTTTTATGTTTTATAAATTCTAAAGCCATATATGAAATCAATGGAAAAAACCAGATACAAAAAACAAATACAATTATAATTAAGTTAACATTGCTAGCAAGCATTATAGCTGTGAGTATAATAAACATCAACATATTACATGCTATTATAAAAATTTTATCTTTAATAAATTCACCTATACTCATGGCATTATATACCCTAATCCTCTTCTTGTTTCTATTGGATTTTCTATACCTATTTCCTCAAGCTTTTTTCTTAATCTATTAATATTAACAGTTAATGTGCTGTCATCTACAAAATAGTCCACTTTCCACAAATATTCCATAAGTGAATCTCTTTTTACTATGTTTCCTTTATTATTAATTAAGTAGGAAAGTATTTTAACCTCATTTTTGGTTAGCTCTAAGGACTTGTCTTTATAATTAACTGTTACATTTGAAAGATTTAAATTAAAATCTTTGTAACTTAATATATTATTATTTTTTAAATTTCCATAGGTTCTTTTTAATAAGTTTGTTATCCTTGCCAGTAATATGTCTGTATTATAAGGCTTGGTTATAAAATCATCTGCCCCTAAATTCATACTCATTAATTCATCTACTTCACTGTCTCTGCTTGTAACTATTATAATTGGAATATCTGAAGTTTTACGTATTTCCCTGCATATATAATAGCCATCATACAGAGGAAGGCTAATATCCAGTAATATAAGACTTGCATTCTCATTTTCAACATATTGTATTATGTGATTAAATTTTGTTGGTGCTTTTACTTCATACCCATACTTTGTTAAAAAATTTTGTAATTCTTCTCTTATAACTTCATCATCTTCGATAATAATAATTTTTTTCATTGTTTCCCTCCTAATGTGAACAGGATTAAATATTATCCTCTATTATATTTTTTTACTTAATATCCTCATATTTTATATAAAGCAAACTTCCTTCAATTGTTATAATAAACTAGCAAAAACATCATTTCAATATTAATTTCAGTTTACAAAGACATGTTAAAAGAGCCAATTAGAATAGTTTTTTAACCTTCTAACTGACTCCTAATAGCCTATATCTTTTAAATATTGAATATTATTTTTGTACTAACTGTAAGTTACTATCATTTACTGAACCATATACATAATTTGTTCTACCATTACTATCGCCTATTAAACTACTTGTGTTTACTACTTTTAAAGTTTTGCCATCTCCAAAGTTCAACTTTGATAATTGCAAGAAACAATATGCTTGAGTAGGTATATAGCTATTTCCTACAGCTGTTCTTGTGCCTTTTAATATACAATCTGAAGCTTTCAAATTATGAAGACCTGACAATAGTCGATTTTGTTGACTGTTTAACACACTTACATTTTTTTCATTAACATTGTTATAGGCCTCAACATCAAAAACTATACTTACTAATTGAGTTAAAAGTTCTGCTCCATGACCTTCTTTTGTATAAGCTGGAAGTGCAACTATTTTTGAATATTGTTCCGTTGTAAAAAGAGCTTTATTATTTTTTATAAAGTCTTTTAAATCTTTTTCAGATGTAGTTCCAGATACACTTATTGATATATTAATTTCCCCACTAGCACCTTTAGTTAATACAGGTCCTTTTGCTATTGCCGCATAACCATTTGTATATTTAAATGATCCATATGTATTTTGTATCATCTGTTGAGTGTCCACTGTTGATGTTGCTTGAATAGTTTGTGCAGAAGCTGAAATATTACTTGATATTACAATTCCCACCCCTAATGCAATGCTTAAAAATTTACTTAATGACTTTCTTTTCATAAAAACAATCCTCCGTCATGTATTTTAATACAATAATTAATTAAATTAGAATTTGGTCAAATTATTACCATTTCATTTTCGTCTAATTTAGTTAAATCTTTACATTATTATCTTATTTTTTTATATAATAAGATTATTATCATTAATCTTTTTGAATACCAGACATCAGCAACATTCCAAGTCCAATTAGTCCATATACAATTTTCCCAAATATTACACTTGCAGGTATAGTGAAAGCTGGTTCAACTGCATGAAGAGATTCTGAATATTTTACAAACAAGTTTTCTCCAAATAAATCAACTGCATACGGCAGTGGAAGGAAACTTAATAATATTACCACTGCCATAAGCACAAATATTATTCCTTGATGATACCGCCCTCCAAGAGTTCCAAAACTAGTAAAATGAAAGTTTATAGTATAGAAGCACAAGCTGTATACGATAGGCACTGCAGAAACTAAAAGAAATCCTACAATAATGGTTATATAACAGAGCATCCGAAACTTAAATAGATCAATAGGGGTGTCAACCATTTTTGAAAATGTCCTAAAATATTTAAAACATTAGCACCAGTTTTGCTGGTGCTTTAAATTATTGTCTAATATATTATGCGGTAGCATTAAGTGTTCCAGTATATGGATTAATTATATTGATAAACTTTTTAGTTATTTCAAAAACAAGTGCGAGAGCACCCTAGTTTCAGATGAATTTTATTACAAAATAATATTACATTATATTTTAGCTAAATTTGTGTATAATTAATAAGCCTTTGAAAATGATTATTTCAAAAACAGAATATATGTATTTTTAAGCTATATTTTCATTTCTGTGTGCCTGCTTTTTTAGATAACATTCAAAAGAAGATTGTTTCAAAGGATGACTCATTGGCGGAATATAGTGCTTCCTTGGTTTTTCTTTTGGAACAGCAAGATCAAAGTATTTTGAAGTAGGTTTATGTTGTGGTAATGCATCCAGAGCATATACCTTTTCATTCACACAGAAGAATAGTTGGCTATCAAATGCTTTTATCACCATTCCTGAAGTTCCTTTTCGATAATATACAGGAGAACCATTACAATCTATAGGAATACAATAATTATTATTGAATTTAATACAACTGCCGTTGTCAACTTTCCTACTAGTCAATACAGCAAGTGTTAAGTTGATTTTTTCAATATCTGGTTGCATTTCGAACACAGATTTGATACTATCAACAGGTAAAGCAAATTGAGCATTGAATTCTTTTATGTAGGAGTTTAAGAATTCGTTAGCTTGCTCAAGTGTAGCTACGCCTGCTAACCGCATTTCCAGAGGAAGGCGTGATTGTAGAGTTTGGAACATTCTTTCTACGCGGCCCTTGGATTGCGGCACACTACTAGTTTTAATTTCAATGCCTAGTTGTTTGCAAGCATAGCTAAATTGTGTAAAAGTATCCTCTTCCACAGAAGGGGAGCTTTTCTTTTTATATTCAAAAACAGTACGTCTATCAGTAAAAAGCATATAAGGTATTCCATATCTTGTAAGTACTTCATGTAGTACATGATAGTATCCGTTTAAGGTTTCCTGTGAATCGAAATAAGCACCCATAATAGCACCAGTGGCATCATCTACCGCAATATGTAGTTGGCTTTTCTCTTGACCAAACCATAAATGTAGAGAAGCATCCATTTGTAGAATCTCACCTGTATACGCACATCTAGGACGTCTTGGATGTGCATCTTCAATAGCAACAATTGCATTTTGAATTTTATCTACCTCTTTTTTGGATTTTACTGATTTTTGTAGCTCTTTTAAGTATGTATTAACTTTTTTCTTTGTAGCACATTTATCCTTAGGAGACAGGATGAATTCCTGCATAAGGATAGAACGGATAGTGCTTGTAGATACATTAATATGCTCATACTTTTCTATTAGTTCAGAAAAATGAGTGATGTTGGCATCCTGATATTTTGTACGATATAAATCAAGGATTAACTGCTTTGTTTTGTCATTAAGAGTGTGGATTGGTTTTCTTCCATGATTACCATGTACAAAGTAATTTTTTCCATGCTGTTGATAACCTTTGATCATTCGATTAATATGCCTAACCGAGCAATTAAGATTAAGAGCAGCTCTCTTTTTATTGCCATTTGTTTCTACCAATTTCTTTATAGTTATATACTTATAATTTTCTTCCATTGTTAAATCTACCTTTCTAATTATGTCCACCTCATTTCTTAGTCATGAGGTTTTATTATACTATAATTTGATTATTTTGGGACATAATCAAATGTGGTATACTAAGACATTATCATAAATCAATCACATCCGAAACTTAAATAGATCAATAGGGGTTGACTTAGTTAATACTTGTACACTCTTTTCTTGTTTTGAATAAAGAAAAGATATAAAAAATAGTAATGTAACAAGTAATATTGGCAACATTTTAGCAAGGTATGTTCCATAGCTCCAGCCAGAGAATGGGGCAGTATTTGAAATTCCAAGAATTATATCCCCACACATAATCTCATGGCTGTATAAACCAGAAATAATCATGAGCCCTAAAAAAAATTTATTTATAACCAGCCTTTTAAGTTCATATTTAAATATTCTATTCAAGGTTTAATTCCTCCCCTTTTAGTCCACAAGCATCTAGAAAATCCTGCCATGTGATTTTTGTTTTTGATTTATTTTCATATAGTTTAGCTAAAATTTTATCCATTTTATCTTCACCGCCAACTAGCTTTGAAGCTTTCAAAATTTGAAGAGGTAGTTTTGAATATAGTCTCAAAGTTCTATCTTCACCATTAATATCTCTAACATATTTTTGAGGCAATATTTTTAAATATTCTGGATGTCTAGTATAAAAATTATTATTGTTTTCTTTAACACGAGACTTCCACATATCTACATAATTTTTTTTGGCATATTCTTGCCCATAGGTTTTCTTAGCAATCCTATAAGTTGTATACACAGCAAGACCTTCCGCTGACCAATTTGGATTATTTCCACCTGAACCTATAGTTTGCACTCCCCACCACTGATGAGCAAGTTCATGTGCCAAAGTTTCAGCAGCGGATGCTCCTTCTAGTTTATTATTTAGACTTTCATCATTAAAACAGAATTCTCCCATAGTACTGTAATTAGAAAATGCTAAGCCTCCCGGGAATAAAGCTGTTTTTTCTACTATTTTTAATGGACTATTTTGAGCAACATTATTTAACTTTCCATAATGACTAGCACAATAATTAATGGTGTCCTTCATCACTTTTTCGGCCCTCATATCTTTCATAGCAGCCTCATGTTTACTGCTGTAGTAAAACTTTATGGGCATTTCTTCACTTCCCAGTTGCTTCATAACATAATCACCAGCCATTAAGGAGAAACTAGTACCCTTAAGATTAACAAGCCACGTTTTCTTATTCCCATCTTCTGAAAGTAACTTGATGGTATCACCAGTTAAGTTTGCTACTTCTGTACCCTCCTCATCTTTTTGTGATGGATTCACTATTGGCACAATCCCCGAAGGCATGGTAAGCTGGCATTTAAGTTCAGATTTATCTTTGCTAGTTGCTGTTCTGATATTAGGCATAAGTTCGTTTCTGTCCAGATCTATATATTTGTCACTGATATTAGTTGTTAGAATAAGATCGCTTGTGAAATATAGAATTTTAGGTTTCCCCTCATATTCTATAGTAATCTTAATATTTTTTTCTTCAGGCACATTAAATATAATATTAGATCTTAGGTCGTCTAATCTTTTAAATGTAACCTTTTTATCATTTACAATTATTTGATTAATAATAAACCCTGGATTTATTGTAAACCTACATTCCTGCTTGCTACTGCTCAAATTTTCAAGTGAGTATACTGCCTTTGCAGAAAGACTTCCTTTACCTCCATCAAATGAAATTTTCAAATCACTGTTTAGCACCTGAAGTTTTTTATTTACCTTATCACCACTATCTGCAGAATTACTATTAATCATTTTAATAATTCCTTGTTTAGATATCAGAAAAACATCAGGTTGATTTACAAAAGCATAGTATCCACCACCAAGCATTGCTACAGCCAGTAAGAGAATATAAACCTTTCTTAAATTATACAGCATAGAAGCAAACAAGCCTTTTCCATAGGAGCGTACGCCGAGCAATCCAATCAGCCACAATCCACCAAATATCAAAAACCAAAATAGTCTATTGTGCTCCATTAGACGAAACACTTCTGTATTACTAAAATAATCTGAGAGCGCTGGGACTGAAGGTTTTATCCAATGCAGAATATTTCCAATAGGTAGATGTTCAATTAAATTAGGAAGCGCTAATAGAATAAATGTAACCATGCTAAGATCTACTCGATAAAAAATCTGATAAAATGCCGAAGCTGCTAAAATTGATAGCAGAACAGATGGGAGCACTAAAAGAAAGAAGCTATTTATATAGGTATATCCATCAAAAATATTACCCATTTTTATAACTGTATATGGATAATAAATCGCTGAAGTAATAGAAACAGTAATAGTGGCAGCTATTCCTATGGTAAGTAATCTCACCACATTCAATACCAAGGGTGATACAATACTATTCATTAATACTTCAGTTTTGTATTTATGTACCCTATTGAACTGCATCAGAGTTAATATTGCAAATAAAATTCCTTCTCCCAGCGCTCCAGCAATAGATGGATTTCCAATAAAGTGGCCAGATACTGTCTCATCAAGCATGCCATCATTGTATAATTTATATCCAGCCATTGGACAAAGCATAGTCAACATCATAATTAAATAAACAATTTTTGAATGGAAGATACGATTCAATTCCACCCTTAAATAGGAAAAGAACTTCATAACTATTTCACCTCTTTATCCATAATAAGATACATATATGCATCCTCAAGAGTAGGTTCTACAACTTGTGCAAAGGTTGGAAGTGTTTCCGCTACAATACGGCAGGTAATACCCTGAGCTGTATTAACTCTTGATGTTATCTTATGCTCTTGTAATCTGGCTCCTCCTGTTTTTTCTTCAAACACTCCAACATGATTGTGCGCTAATTTTATCAATTGCTCTGGTGTTCCTGTAAACAAAATTTGTCCATGATTAATAACAATCAGTTTATCACATACTGATTCTACATCTTCAATTATATGAGTAGATAATAATACAATCTTATCCTGTGCAGTTTTAAAAAACAAGTTACGGAAATTAATACGTTCCTCAGGGTCAAGTCCAACCGTTGGCTCATCAAAAATCAGTAATTCAGGATTCCCCATAAGAGCTTGGGCAATTCCCACACGCTGCCTTTGGCCGCCAGATAAAGTTGAAATACGTGCTTTCCGTTTATCTGTTAAGTTTGTCCTCTCAATAACATCTTTTATAACCTTCCTACTATTCTTGATTCCTTTTAATGCTGCCATATAATCTAAAAACTGCCACACAGTAAGTTCATCATAGAGTCCAAAGGATTGGGGCAGATATCCTAAACTTGCTTTTAGCTTTTTTTCATTTTTAAGCAGTTGCTCACCATCTATAATAATTTCTCCACTAGCTGGTATCAGTCCTGCTACAAGGAGTTTCATAAGTGTTGACTTTCCTGCTCCATTAGGTCCTAGAAGTCCAATAAGGCTTGGACTTTCTATTTCTAATGAAACATCCTGTAATGCTTTTTTACCAGTTTTATATGTCATATTTAAATTTTAACTGAAATCTTCATATTTATCTTATCCTTTCATATACCTTGCTTAAATATTATTTTTAACTATATTTTTATATCCTGTATATGTTGTACAGAAATATCCTGAATATACTACAATAAATAATAAAGTCGTTATTAACGCTGAAAACCTAATATCTGTTTGGTTAAACTTACTTAGCTCATCATTAACTACTGTAACACCAATAATTGAATGGATTAATGCAAGCAGTACTGGAAGGCTGAAATATATCAATGTTTGGATAAATATTGTCTTATCTATCATTTTTTTGTTTGCACCAATTCTCTTTAAAGCTTTATATCTTTCTATACTATCACTGGCTTCTGACAATTGTTGAAGAGCAAGCACTGCCATGCTAGTTATTAAAAATATTATTCCTAAATATATTCCAATAAATAATACTGCTGTTGTTCCACCTTTGCTTCTGGAATACATACCATCCTTTGAATAAGCATCCATATTTGAAATACTTAAATCTTTATACTTATGCTTTAACAAGTTCTCATGTATTTCACTATATTTTTTATTATTTTCTTCTCTATTTTTATCTGAATACATCACATTAAGTATAGACCTATTAATTCTATTAGAATCAGGTAAAAATTCATCATTTATAACTATATTTAAATAATTATCCTGCATAGTATAGTCTGCAAGATTTTCATCTATTATTTTGTCATTTTTCACAAAATACTCTTTTCCTTTAATATTAACCTTTTTGCTACTTTTAAGCTTTTCATGAGCTAACTTAACCATCTCATTATAGTTAGACATAAGTAAAACCTCATTTTGGCTTAGATTTATCTCTTTTTTACCTCTTAACTTTAACATTTTATTATAATCAGATATTTTGATAAAGAATACTTTGTTATCCTTGTTATCTTCATTTGTAGTGGATAATAAATCACCTACTTTTACATCTGAAAGATATTCATTGTAAACTCCATATTTTTCATTTTTATTTATTTTAAAGCCAATCTTTTTTAATACATCTTCTAAATTCCCACTATGCTGATTTACTGTTATACTAGCATCAAAAGGCGCTTCCTTTTTCAACTCCTACCTCAAAACTTTTCTTAAGGCTTATTCCTGTAGATAATACAATTATTGTAATAAATAACATTAAACATATTACTGACATTGATATAAAATTTGTATTAACTTTACTGTTTATTTGTTTTACTACAAATATATTTAATCCTTTTAAATATAATTTTTGTTTTTATTTACTATATATAATATAAATCCAGATAAACTAAAGAAAAATAATACTGTACCTACTATCAAAAGAACTATTAATGGCTTAAACATAGTATTCCTTGTGTCTAAACCTATCTTTAGTAGAGAAGTATATGTGAATCCAAGTAATACCACACATAAAATAAATGCTAATAAATATATAAATGAATTTTTAAATTTTATATTTTCATTTTTTCTACCTGCTGTTAATAAATCAATTATTTTATATTTAGAGATAACAAATATATTAAATATCATAACCACTAAAAACATTATTCCAAAATACAATATAGTCTTAACTACAGCACTTGTTGAAAGTGCAAATCTATACTCATTTACTGAAATCTCAAATAACTTTAATGTAAAAACAGATAAAATCTGAGATGCTGCCATTCCTACTATAAGCCCTCCAATTAAAGATATGACTCCAACTATAGAAGTCTCTGTTACTAAGATTCTAGATACTTTTCTTTTTCCCATACCTAAAGTCATATATATTCCTAGTTCTTTTTTACGTTTCTTTATTAGAAAATTATTTGCATATAATATTAAACTGCCTAATATCATTGATACAAATACTGATACACCAGACATCATTTCAATTAATCTTGATATGTACTGTGCATTTGAGGATTTTACATCAATAAGTGCCTTTTGTGAATCTATAGAATTAAAACTGTAAAATATACAAACTGCTAGTATCAGTGTTAAAAAATATATAGTGTAGTCCTTATAACTCTTCTTAATATTGTTTACAGCTATCTTAGAATACATTGTTGTCATCACCTCCAAGTAGAGTTATAACTTCTATAATTTTATTAAAGAATTCTTTTCTAGTATCGCTGCCTCTTATAAGCTCGTTAAAGATTCTTCCATCTTTAATAAACAGTATTCTATGAGCATAGCTTGCTGTAAAAGAATCGTGAGTAACCATAAGTATTGTGGTTTTTAAATTCTTGTTTAACTCTTCAAACCTTTCCAGTAATAACCTAGCAGACTTCGAATCTAATGCTCCTGTTGGCTCATCTGCAAGTACTAGTAATGGATTAGTTACTATTGCTCTTGCTGAAGCAACTCTTTGCTTTTGTCCTCCTGACATCTGATAAGGATATTTATTTAATACTTGTCCTATTTCCAAATACTCTGCCACTGCTTTTATTTTTTCATCTATTTCTGAACTCTTCTCCCCTTTTATTGTTAATGCTAAAGCAATATTCTCATAAGCTGTAAGTGTGTCTAATAAGTTAAAGTCTTGAAATATAAAACCTAGCTCATTTTGTCTAAACTTATCTAATGATTTTGACTTTAATCTTGTAATATCACTATCATTTATTATTATCTTTCCCGTAGTAACATTATCAATAGTTGATATACAGTTAAGTAATGTAGTTTTACCACTTCCTGAGGGTCCCATTATTCCAACGAACTCTCCCTCATCTACCTTAAAGCTGATATTATCTATAGCCTTTGTAACATTATCTTTGCTACCATAATACTTTTCAATTTTTTCTACACTTAATATATTTTTCATTTATAAATCTCCCTTTTGTGTATGTTAACTTCATCTCATGTAACTTATTTTATACGATTCTATTTATATCAGCAATTGAACTATATATCATTAACATTACATTTTTGTTATGTTACTATACATGGCTTCAATGGTGGAAGCGAATAACACATAAAAATGGATACAATTGATCCTAAGTTAACATCAGATGATAAAAATGTTATAATTAAGGAACTGGATTTGATTAAGAATACTTGTTAAGTAAAATAATTTAATAGAAAGAGAGTATTTATGAAAGATAATATAAAAATTAATAAATATTTAGAAAAAGCAGAGAAAGCTTTTGAAGAAAACAAATTGATTAAAGCATTAGATTTATATAATAGAGTTTATGAACTTTCAAGTGGTAAAGATGTGGATACCATAATTAATTTAGCTTTAATATATGACTCTTTTGGAAAAGCCGAGAAAGCTAAGGAGTATTATAAAGAAGCTTTAAGTATAGATGACTATGAAGAAAGAGCTTACTATGGTTTAGCTACAATATATGATGAGGAAGAAAATTATGAAGAAGCTATAAGATTATATGATAAAGCTATTTATATAAATCCAAATTATCATAAGGCTTACTTTTTCTTAGGAAATGTTTATGACGTATCTGGAAAAAAAGATTTAGCCATAGAAACTTATGAAAAACTGTTAAGTTTGAATCCTATGGATTTTTGGGCAAATTTAAATTTAGGATGCATTTATGAGGAACGAAATCAAAACGATCTTGCATATAAGAAGTTTTCAAAAGCCTTAAAAATAAGCCCAAACAATGATTTAGCTTTGTTTAATATGGGGGTAATTTATTATAAGTTTAATATGATAGAAAAATCCATTAATTTCTACGAGAGAGCAATTGAAAAAGATAAGAATTATGAATACAGCTATTTAAATCTAGCAGTAATTTATAAATATAAAGATACAAAAAAGGGTATAGAAGTTTTATCAAGTGGAATTAATAATTGCAGTGAAGCATATTTTTTATATTATAACAGAAGTTGTTTTTATGCTTTGATTAATGAAGAAAATAAGGCCTGTGAAGATATAATTATAGCTTTGAAATTATATCCAGAGTTTTTAAAATATGTTTTTGAAGATGAAGAATTGGGAAAAATAAGAAATTTAAATTCATTTAAAGAATTTGTGGCTAACTATACTTTATAAATGGATTGTACAATAATAAATTAGAAATTTTAAGCCAATGCTTAGTGTTATTAAGCATTGGCCTTTGAATTTTTGTATTTAAAGTAACTTTTGCACTAATTTATCTTTATTTTTCTACTTTCTATTCAACAATTCCTCAATAACTTGAGTGGCATCTAAATATGATGATATGGATTTATTGTAATTCAACTTATTTAGAACCCTGGCAATAAGAAATGACATATCAACTTCGTTAAACCATTCAGCTTCTTTTACGCGCTGAGGAATATAAGTTAGATTTGTTGAATAAACCCTCTTTATAATACCTTCATTATAGAATTTTTCAAATTTCTCTGTTCCTTCAGTAAAGAATGCAAATGTAGCTGCTACATAAACATTTTTTACATTACGTTTCTTGAGTTCTAAAGCAATATCAAATACAGATTCTCCTGAAGCTATCATATCATCAACAATTAAAACATCACATCCAGATACATCTCTTCCCACGTACTCATGATCTACAATAGGATTTTTACCATTTACAACTCTTGAATGATCTCTTCTTTTATAGAATAATCCTACATCGACACCTAATACGCTAGAATAGTAAATTGCTCTGTCCATGGCACCAGTGTCTGGACTTATAACTATCATTTTATTTTTATCTATTTCTAAATCTTTCTCATTAGTAATAAATGCTTTCACGATATCATAAGTAGGATATAAATTTTCAAAAGAAGTCAATGTGATAGCATTCTGAACGTTAGGATCATGAGCATCAAAAGTTATTATCTCATGTACTCCTAATCTTTCTAATTCCTGTAATGCCATGGCACAATCAAGGGATTCTCTCCCCTTTCTTCTATGCTGTCTTGATGCATATAATAACGGCATTACTACAGTAATTCTTTCTGCCTTTCCTCTGATTGCAGAAATAGTTCTCTTAATATCTTGAAAATGCTCATCTGGTCCCATATGATTCATAAAACCAAACATTTTATACTCAATGCTATAATTACCAACATCACAAAGTATGTAAACATCTTTTCCTCTTATGGATTCCTCTAATTTTACTTTTCCTTCACCATTAGAGAACCTTATATCTTCAGTCTTTATTAAGTATGATTTTTCCTCATCTCTTTTAGTTCTAATATGGCAATTTATTTTCTCTCCAAGATCTTTACAGCTTTCCAATGCTATTATACCTAATTCTCCATTAACCAATGTACTTTTATAATTTTCCATTTTAATCCTCTTTCCTCATAATGCTACTATTATTCTGTTATATTATAAGTTATTATGCTAACACTTGTCTATATTAACCTTATATTTTATAGCATTCTTATTACAAACACATAAGGAATCAGGACACCACTGAATCTTTAAGGGGCTGCCGCACTAAAGAATTTACATTTAATATATTGCTTTTCAAATTTAAAATTAGCACAATATATTTTAGTATTTATTCTTAATGCAACAGCCCCATTTTAATTTATTTCTGTCCCAAAATGCTAATCTTCATCTCAGCTAGTTAATGGATGAAAAGAAATCTAACATAACTTAAGTGAAAAACAATAATGCTTGAAATTGATGGTTCCTTGGATGCGTTATTTTTGTAAATTGCCTATAGAGATTTCGCGAATTCGCGGACTTTTTCAAGTCCAGCAGAACCGACCATACTCCCCTTTTCATCCATGTCAGGAACTTTTATTACACCTTTTAGTTCCCATTTTAAATATGAACTTATATCATGCAATTGTGCTTCGGCTGCAGCATAAACACCGTCTGATCCAGAATTGAGCAGCATAGCTATGGAACTAATACGAAAACCTTTTTTGGCAAAAGCATACATTCTGTCAATAAAGCATTTAGTTTGCGCTGAAATATCAAACCAATAAATAGGAGAAGCAATTACTAACATATCAGTCTGCTTCACATCCTTTAAAATTTCATTCATATCATCTTTTTGTATGCATACGCCTTCATGATTAAAACAATATTTACAGTCAAGGCATGGATTTATTTTCAGTGTACTTAGCTTTCTTATTGTTACTTTATGGCCTGCTTCCCTTGCAGACTGAGAAAATGCATCAGCCATTATCTCTGTATTTCCGTTTTTTCTTGGACTACCTGTTACTATTAAAATATTCATACTAACCATTCTTTCCTTTCATTGCGTTTTTATAATAAAATTTTTAGCTACTACCCTAACCATTGTAATTTTCCTCTTCTATCTTAAAGCCATTTTTCATAGTGCACCTTTTCTGCTTTGTAACGATCTGTGAACTCATTCTTTTGTCCATCTGGATAACCCACAGAAATCAATGCGAAAGGCTTAATGTTGTCAGGCAAATTAAATAGTTTACGTACATTTTCCACTACAAGATCGGCTGTTGCAACTCCAAACCATACCCCTCCAAGCTCAAGATGCACTGCTTCCAGCAATAGGTTTTGTGCAGCTGCGCTCATATCCTGCTCAAACGCTGTTGGTACTTTTAGTGCATCACCATTTGCAAGAAGTACAAATGTAACAGCTGAGTTTGCAACAGGCTTTGCATAAGGAGATACTTGAGAAAGCCTCTGTAGCGCTTCTTTTTCTTTTACAACAATAAACTCCCATGGCTGTTGATTAGCTGCTGAAGGGGCTTGCATTGCTGACCTTAGCAAGCAATCAATCTTTTCTGGCTCTACAGCCTGATCCTTAAATTTACGGATACTTCTACGGTTAAATATTTCTTTCATAATAAATACCTCCAAATATATTTTTTTAATTTAGGATATAGTAAACTTAATCCTTTTGGTTTTCCAATTTTTTCATCAGCTTGCTGCTGATTTCAATAAATTTCATTGTTTCATCCTCAGTCAGAATATCCTTATATCTGTCATGTAGGTCATTCCACGCTGTTGTAATTTCAGATTGTAAAAGTAGACCCTTTTCCGTAGTGCAGATGTAAACATTTTTTCCATTAGTTTTTCGAGAAACTAGCCGTTTCCCCTGAAGCTTTTCCACAAAACGTGTAATTGTAGAAGGTGTTAGATGTAGCCGCTCACCAATTTCTTTCTGATGGATCTCACCCTTCTGATTTACAATGTATAAAAGCAATGCATGGCTTGGAGAAAGTCCAGTCCTGCTAAAAGCATCATCTGCTATTTTCCCAAACATACGCGCTAATTTTGTAGAAGAAAAGAATAAACATCCATTCAATCTACAATCTTTCTCATTCATATCACATTCATTATCCAATATTACCACCTCAGTTGTTTGTACATACAAATATATCATGGCTTTATGCTCTTGTCAATCCAGTTTTTTCATATGATGTTAATATCTCATTCCATACCATATGTCTTTGCCTGAATACAGCTAACTTCTATTTTCGCCCAACTACTCTATTTGCATCAGAACTATGTCCACCATTACCATTTGAAACGTCTTCATTATGATAGAAACTATATATTGAATATTCGAGGAATTACAGAATCAATTTTTCACTCTTCATCTCCACCTTTTACTTTTCATAGATTACCCAACTATAATACTTTATTTATTTGAGAATTTCAGTAATTGGTTTTCAAAGCTTTTTTCTACACTATGAAGGAAAACATAAATTACAAATCCAAATAATGAACCGGCAACACAAGATAGGATTATTTCAGTTATACTAAATCCTAATATTAATGTTGCAGTATAGAGAATATAGATACTTAAAGGTAAAAATAAAATTGCGGTTATAATACCTGGAACATAATGTTTGAATTTTAAGGTCAAATTAATATGAGCTGTAATAAAGTGAGCTGTAGTAGCAAAGAAAAGTCCATACCAAATATAATAGCTATTAAAAATGATTGAAAACAAGGCAGCAAAGGAAAAAATAACAAACAAGATTTCTACTCCAATTGAGAAAGAATCTGTACTTTTAAAATCTGCAAATGGTTTCTTTTGCATTTTACAAGTATCAAGATAATACTTATATTTTTTCCTCCAAGCTGAAATAAATATAATTTCTTCAAAGTCGTGGATCATAAACATAATGGGAAATAACCAAACAATAGCATTTATATTATTCATATAAATCAACTCCTTAAATTAATTTTAGTACGCAGTCACACATGTGACACTTAACTTTAAATATAGTATAATACATTTATAAATAATATCAATACTATTTAGATAAGTGCTACATATAAAGGAATTTGTGACACTTTAGGAGGAATACTTTGAAAGAAAAAACAAATCGAATTGCTGAACAATCTAAGAAATGGTTAACTGAAGCCCTCTTTGATTTAATGAAAGAAAAGCCATACTCCATTATTACGGTTAAAGAAATATCCGATAAGGCTCAGTTATCAAGAAGAACATTTTATCGTAATTTTAAAGTTAAAGAAGATTTGCTATCTAAATACACTAATTATTTATTCGAAGACTATATAGAGTCTATAAAAGAAATTACTGATTTCTCTTTTAATAGTACACTTATTAATTATTTTGAATTTTGGAACAAACATATTGATGAATTAGAATTACTTAAACAAAATCACTTATTTTTCTTTATTATGGAACAAATAAACTCATTTATACCTGATATAAATAAATTTTCAGAAGTTCAATGGCATAATTGTGATAACCACATTGAAGAAGAATATCTAGGTCTTTATAACATAGGTGGTCTTTGGAATGTATTATCTAAATGGATAGACAACAAAGAAAGAGAATCCCCTAAAGAAATGGCTGAATCAATTAGAAATGCACTTAGTAATTTTTCAAAATCAATTTAGAGTATTGCTTTATATAACAAGGCTAAAGGATTAAAAAATAGTAAAATAATTATAGCTTAAGATGTGAGAATGCATAATCATTTTGAATTAAACAAAAACAGTAGTAATTACCTACTGTTTTTGTTTTATTATACAGCTACTTCTTCCACACCATCTTCAAGAGAATCATCTAACTCTGTTATATGTACTTTTTTATTACCTAAACTTAAAGTAAAAGATAAACATAGTCCGATTAAAACAAATCCTGATAAAACTAATGTTGATGAACTAAATCCAGTAGCAACAGCAACTTGATCTGGAACTTGCTTACTTAAGGCTTTTAGCTGTGAAGTTGACATAATACCTATAAATAATGAAGAACCAATTGCAGCTGATAGTTGTTGAAGGGTATTTAGTATAGCTACTCCATGTGGATAATATTCTTTTGGTAATGAACTAAGCGCAGTTGTTTGAGAAGGTGACATTACAAGCGCGATTCCAATATCTACTACTATAAATAAAATAATAATACTCATAATAGATGTGTCAGCATTTGAACAAGATAACATAAATAATGGTACAAGGATTATAGCAAATCCTACTGGTAGTAAAACTTTTGGACCAATCTTATCATAAATTTTACCACCTATAGGAGTTAAAGCTCCACTTGCAAGTGTTGCTGGAAGTAATGCCATTGCAGCTATAAAAGTGCTTGCTTTAAGTGCATCTTTTTCCTTGATGTACTACCCTAATTTTATTTTTTTAAAATTTTTTTAAATTACACATCAAATAACATTTAGTGAAGTTAGCATTTTCTTATGATACAGTTTAGCATTTATAATTCTAATACTTTCAGCTATTTAATGCTTCATTTTTATCTTCACCACCAGATGAATGCTTTATTAACGGCATATTGTGTTTTTCCCTAATTAGATTTTCTATTTCAACAGCTAAATCAGGATTATCTTTCAAGTACAACTTGGAATTTTCTCTACCTTGACCAAGTCTTGTATCTTTATACGAAAACCATGCCCCACTTTTTTCAACAAATTCTTCATTAACAGCTATATCTATTAAGCTGCCTTCTTTTGAAATACCCTCATTATACATTATGTCAAATTCAGCTTGTTTAAAAGGCGGCGCAACCTTATTCTTTACTACTTTTATTCTTACTCTGCTTCCAAGAATATTTTCACCTATTTTTATAATATCAATTTTTCTTATATCCAACCTTATGGATGAATAAAATTTCAGAGCACGGCCACCTGTTGTTGTCTCAGGATTTCCAAACATAATACCTATTTTTTCTCTTAATTGATTTATAAATATTACCACACATTTGGATTTATTAATTGCTGCAGTAAGCTTTCTTAAAGCCTGAGACATTAGTCTAGCCTGCAGTCCAATATGAGAATCACCCATTTCACCTTCTATTTCAGCTCTTGGAACAAGTGCTGCTACAGAATCAACAACAATTACATCTACAGCATTTGATCTTACAAGAGCCTCTACTATCTCCAAAGCTTGCTCCCCCGTATCTGGCTGAGAAACTACCAATTCCTCTATATTGACTCCTAATTTTCCTGCATAAGATGGATCTAAGGCATGTTCAGCATCAACAAAAGCTGCTGTACCACCTCTTTTTGTGCTTCTGCCACTATGTGCAGTGCAACTGTTGTTTTACCTGAAGATTCAGGTCCATATATTTCTATTACCCTACCTCTTGGAACTCCGCCAACACCTAGTGCCATGTCTAAAGTCAAACATCCTGTTGGTATGATTTCTATATTCATTGTTGTAATTGCACCAAGCTTCATAATAGAACCTTTGCCAAATTGTCTTTCTATCTGATTCATAACTGAGTCTATTGCAGTAATTTTATCATTACTTATATTCATTTATTATAATCCACCTTTACAAAGTTTTTTGTCAATCCTAGTTATATACATCACTTACAACTATCAAACTAGTGATCCTTTTATATATTGCATCAACAGTAGTATTCAATGCCATTGCCAATTCTTTAAACAGTATATCTTGAACAAAAACTAAAAGTTTGTTATCTTGTTCGTAAAATTTCTTTCCACTAATATCAGCTTTATACTTTTTCCGCATTAACGTATTAACTATACTAGAAATCTCTTTACGATTTCCTTTCCTCACAATTCCATGATATGACTGGGCACGTTGGCTGCATATATCTATCCAACTTATACCTGGCAGCTTAAAAGATTCTATAATTTCTTCTGCTTCATTTCTATCAATAAGTCCTAGCATTATTACCTTATCATTCCCTACTGGGATATTTATTGTTAATTTGCAATTTTCAATGGGATGTAAAATATAGTAGTCTTTAGTAACATCCCCATACGTCTTTTCACAAATATCATCTATACAGCAAATGCCCTGTCCCGAATAGATGATCACGTCTCCAATATTAAACATTTTAATTCAATTTCTCCTTTCAATTGTTAAATTTTAAAATGAACTATAATTAATTTTAGGATTCCTTCTTTGTGGATCTTGCTACTGTTTTCTTTTTTACAATTGATATTTTTGCCATTTGCTCTTCTAATTCAACAGCTTCACGTTCTTTTTCTTTGCGTTCCAGTTCTATCTGTTCTTGTTTTATACGCAGCTCCTCCAATGCATAATTTTCTATTTTGGGATTTACTGCTTTCAAAAATCTTTCGAATGCTTCAGGATATAAAAACATCTTTATTCCAATCTCATCTTGAAATTTCACCAATATCCTAGAACCCTTTACTTCTGTAATAACTCCTAATCCAAACATAATGTGTTCCACAATCTCATTTAATATAGTCATTTAGTATACCTCCCTAAATCCATTAAGATTTTACATAAACATCAATGATTCCTAACTATCAAGCCTGATTTCCAATATACATATCGCGATATATTTTTGTAATCGTTTACATATCATCCTTCCATAATTTATATAATATTTCATGAGTAATGTTAGTCTTGTAATTTCGTTTTCAAATTTCTCAACCACTCCATCATTTATCCGACGGCTACCATCCGTAACACTTCGTTCCAATGCATATAAACATCATAATGCTTTTGAGCGATAGGACTTTGTGTTGAGCAAAAATATAAGTACACTTAATATTTTAGCACATAAAAAAAGTTTGATGTAAGTAAAACTTTTGATACATAACATACTTTTTTGCAATATTATAATGTTAATATTCATGGATTTATTTAATTTTGATATTCAGTTATCATAAATTTAATTATATTTTCCTGCCAATACTCTTCTTCCTTCTATTTTTAAATTGTACTACCTCCTATGTTTCTTTATCTATTATGACTTTTCTTGTCATGATGTTCCCCCTAAATATATTGTAAATTTGTAGATTAAACACCATTTTTTTAATTTATGGCAATTAATATCTATGTATAATATAATAGTTTTGTTAGAGTAACACATACAAGTACGCACTTTTTAATAATGCTTACAAAAGTGCTAGTAGTAGACTTATAAAAAAAGAATACTCTATAATAAAAAAACAACTATGGAAGGAGTATTTTTGGTCAAGAAGTTATTGTCTTATAACAACCGGTGGTGCTCCAATAGAGATATAGTTAGAAAGTATATTGAAAGTCAAGGAATGAAATGAGGTGAGGAGATGTTAAAGGCTTATAAATATAGGATTTATCCAAATCAAGAACAACAAATATATTTAGCTAAAACATTTGGCTGTACTAGGTTTATCTATAATAAAATGTTAGCAGATAGGATTAAATCTTATAATGAAAATAAAAACTTAGATATTAAGCAAATTAAGTATCCTACACCTGCACAATATAAAAAAGAATTTGAATGGCTAAAAGAAGTTGACAGTTTAGCACTTGCTAATGCTCAAATAAATCTAAGTAAGGCTTATAAAAACTTCTTTAGAGATAAGTCAATTGGATTTCCTAAGTTCAAGAAGAAAAATAATACTAATAGTTATACAACTAATAATCAAAATGGTACTGTATCCCTAGAAAATGGATATATAAAAGTTCCTAAACTAAAATCAATGATTAAAGTGAAACAACATAGGCAATTCACAGGATCAATTAAAAGTTGTACTGTATCTGAAGTACCTAGTGGTAAATATTATATATCCATATTAGTCGATACTGAGAATATTCAACTACCTAAAACAGATAAAAAAATAGGTGTAGATGTTGGACTCAAAGAATTTGCTATATGTTCGGATGGATATAGAGAACCTAATCCAAAACATCTTAGAAAATCAGAAAAAAGGCTTATTAAACTTCAAAAGGATTTATCAAGAAAACAAAATGGAAGTAACAGCAGAAAAAAAGCAAGGTTAAAAGTAGCTAAATTACATGAAAGAATAGCAAACCAAAGAGCAGATTTCTTGCATAAGTTGTCAATAAAACTAATTAGAGAAAACCAATCTATAGTAATTGAGGACTTAAAAGTTAAGAATATGCAACAAAATCATAAATTAGCTAAAGCAATAAGCGAAGCTAGTTGGAGTGAATTCAGGAGGATGTTAGAATACAAAGCAAAGTGGTATGGTAGAAAAATAATAATAGCACCTAGTAATTATGCTAGTTCTCAACTATGTTCAGAATGTGGGTATAAGAATATAGAAGTAAAAAATCTAGCACTTAGAGAATGGATATGTCCACAATGCGGCACACAACATGATAGAGATATAAACGCTAGTAAGAACTTGCTGAAATTAGCCATATAATTTTGGTAATACACTGAGGTTGGTTCAACCTTTAGAGCGTGGGTAAACTTGCTACAGTGGTAGTATTGACCACGAAGCCACCCTCTTCTATAAGTGGTGGTAGTTCACTCAGGTACTTACTGTTTGGAAAGAAGGATAAGATATGTATAAAGAAAGTACAATTGAAAAATTCCCAAATCAAAAGAAAAGGCAAAAGGATTTTAAATGTTCATTAGGATTTGCCATGACTGTAATTGGAAGTAAGTGGAGAGCAATAATATTATGGCACATATTGAAAACTGATCCCATAAGATATGGTGAACTGAAAAAATCTATTCCTAATATAAGCCACAAGATACTATCTCAAGAATTAAAAAATCTGGAGATGGATAGTCTTATTGAAAGAACTGCTTATGCCACAATACCACCCAAGGTAGAATATATATCTACAGATAGAGGAAAATCCCTAGAAAATATCTTAACTGAACTTTGTCTTTGGGGCAAAAAATATATGGATTGATTTTAAAACTAGTCATGACCACCTGTAAAACTGATGGTCATGACATTTTAGATAATAGCAATGCAAGAAGAATGTTCATATACCCTAATTTTCTTTATTTAAGATTATTTTAAAAGGCTTTTACTATAAATTTGTACTATACCCTCTAAACTTACTTTCTCCGGATGATTTTTTAGTTTTTTCTTATTAGAAACAAACATCTTAGAATACTCCATTATTTCTTCCTCAGTTATTTGAATATTTACATCAACTAATTTTTTAAAAATTTCTTCCAATTCTTCTAAGGTTTTCATTTGTAAAATTTTTAACATTTTTTCAACCTTTGTTTTATTCTTAAAGCATTTCAAATACTCTATTGTTAAAACTCCATTAGCTAGACCATGAGGAAGTCCCTTAAAATATGTAAGTGGGTAACCCAAACCATGAGGTATGGAAGTTCCATTTTGAGATATTTGTATTCCACCTAATGTTGATGCCAACATTATCTTAGTTCTGAATTCATTATCTAACTCCCTATTAATTAATTTTTTAAAACAGTAATTAAATAATTCAAAACCTCTTTCACCGTAAATATCGGACATATAAGTACTATTTGAATTTAGATATCCTTCAACTAAATGCGTAAATGCATCTATAGCTGTATTAACAGTTATATCGTAGCATAAATCAAAAGTATATTTGCTATCAAGAAAAGCTGCTGCTGGAAATACTGCCTGTCCTAAATTTTTCTTTGTCTTCTCTTTGTTTGAAGTTACAATGCTATATTGAGTAACCTCTGATCCTGTTCCTGAAGTTGTTGCCACAGCCACTACTGGAATACTTTCAAATTGTTTCCCACAAAAGATATTATCTATATTTATTTCTGGATTTTTTATAAAAATAGCCATAGCTTTTGAAGCATCCATAGGTGATCCTCCACCTATGCCTATAATAAAATCTACATTATTTGTTTTACCAATATTACTACCCTTTTCTATAGTTTCTAAAGATGGATTTTCCTCCACTTGGTCAAAAAGAATATGCTCTATTCCCTCTTCAGAAAGCGCTTTAACAACATCATCATATGACCCATTCTTTTTTGCAGAACTCCTTCCTGTAACAATTAAAGCTTTACTGCCAATATTACTAAACACTTCTTTGTTCTTTAAAACTGAATCCTCACCAAAATATATTTTTGTTGGCATCGAATATTTAAATTCCATAAATCATCTTCCTTTCTATTTTCATATATAAATATTTATTATAAATAAGCTATAAAATTAATGTGCATGTCTATGATTAATATCTGGTGAATGTGGATGGACATGCTCTATAGCTTTATGTGTATGCATATGTGAATGATATCCATTTATTATAACTTGTTCAACTGTATGTTCATGATCATGATGACCATCAGTATGATTATGCCTATGTTCATGTTGCAAAGCTTTATGAATATGAGCATGTATATGTTCTTCCTTTAGCAAAAGTATTGTTCCTATAATCATAATAGGAAGTGATATATAAAACATAAGGCTTGGAGTATCTCTTAATAAAATAAAAGATAAAATAGCTCCAATAAATGGTGCAGTTCCAAATAATGCACTTGTTCTTGTACTTCCTAAATCCCTCATAGCAAATACAAATAATACAATACTTAAACCATAGCAGAAAAAGCCAATAATCATAGCAACTATTGAAATTCCTAAGTTTGGCATTTGATTTTTAAGTATGATGGACAAAACAAATGAAAAAGAACCTGAGATAATCCCTTTTATTGTAACAATAGAAAATGGATTTTTTGCAGAAATATTCCTTGTAAAATTATTATCTATTCCCCAACAAAAACAAGCTAGTATAATTCCAAAGGAACCCATAGAAACTCCCCATTGATTTTTAAAATCCCAGGATAAAATAATACTTGCAATTGCAATTAGTACTACAGCACTTAAAACTTGTTTTCCCGCGTTTTCTTTAAAAAATAATATTGCAATTATAGTAGTTGCAACCCCTTCAAAATTTAACAACAATGAAGCCGTTGAAGCTGGCGTTATTTTAAGACTGTTTAAAAGAATAATAGGTGCTATAATTCCTCCTGCAATACTTGCACCTAGAAGCCACCTAAAATCTTTTTTCTTCAAAGGTGCTTCATTTAAAGCTTGTTTTTTTATAAGTGAGTTAACAGTTTGAAAAATTAATAACCCTAATCCACTGCCAAGGTATAAAAGCGAAGCAAGAGGAATAGGCTCAATTTTACCTAAAAGAATTTTTGTTATAGGAGCACTTGCTCCAAATAAAATTGAGGATAACAATGCCATCATAATTGGATAAGCTTTTGATTTATTCATTACATTCTCCTCTCCTAATAATATACTTAATAAATCTTTCATTTCTTAAAGCTAATTTATTAAAACTTAAATAGATTCTTATACTTAAATATAAATTGAAATTATCCTATTAATTTAATTATAACAATAATTGCGAAAATATTAACACTAAATATACATTTACTACCTGATAATCTATACTTTCCTATAAAAACTACCACTATACAATTTTTCTCATAAAAATAAAACAATTTGAAGACAACATAACCTTTAGTTAATTTTTCTTCAAATTGTTTTATTTCAACCTTTAAGAACTAAGATTTTTTCAAAATATCATTTACTTATTGTCATAAAAAATATTATCCATTTTTAATCTGCTGATTTTCTTTTTTATTTCTCTCCACTAATCTTCCCATGAAAAATGCTAGGACACCAACTCCAATACCTGTCTGTAAGCAGAAGAGTAAACTTTCAATTTCTCCTGGTAATTCTCCACCAATCCAAGTTTCCATAACAGGTGTAAACCAAGGCTTGTACTCCTTCCCTGTAATCTCAGAAACCACTTTGCTTCCTGCATCATCAGAGCCTCCAAATTCAGCACCTCTTAATGTGAATAATGGTATAGCAGCAATTAATGCAGCAATAACTAATAAAATTATAACTTTCTTTTTAGTCTTTTCCACTAATTTTCACCTCTCTTTAAAAATCCAATACCTGTTAATTCAGATTTTGCATATGTTTCAAGCCCCATAACTATAACAACAGTAAGAATACCTTCTATAATTGCCAGTGGAACCTGTGTTGGTGCAAATACTGCAAGAAACTTGGCTGCTGATGCCATAACTCCACCGCTTTGAGAAGGATATGCCAGTGCAAGTTCCATACTAGTTACACAATAAGTAAATAAGTCACCAATTGATGCTGCTAGAAAAATACCTACATGCTTGTTGATTTTCAAATTCTGACATAATTTGTAGATTCCATAAGAAAGCAATGGTCCTGCAATTGCCATAGAAAAAGTATTAGCACCTAAAGTTGTAAGTCCGCCATGTGCAAGCAAGATTGCTTGGAAAACAAGTACAATAATACCAAGAACACTAACTGAAGCAGGTCCAAATAAAATTGCAGCAAGTCCTGTACCAGTCATATGTGAACAACTTCCTGTTACTGATGGAATTTTTAAAGATGAAAGTACAAAAATAAATGCACCTGCCATGGCAAGAATAGTCATGGATTTACGGTTTTCAGCTAATGTTTTCTTAATTGATAAGTAACCTAATATTAAAAATGGGAGGCAAATAACACCCCATGCAATACAAAATTTTGGTGGAAGATATCCTTCCATAATGTGCATTGCATTTGCTACTGGAACTACTCCAAAAGTTAACGCAAAGGCTGTTACAATGGTAATAATTTTCTTTTCTTTTTGATTCATTTTGTTTTTCCCCCTTATGTTGTTTTTAATTTATATTAATCTAAGCTAAAGCACCTAGAAAAGATATCTGTTTTTCAAGCATTTTCTTTAATTCTTCAGTACTTTTGGGATAGATTTTTTCATCTTCCAATAAATGTTTTTCTACAAGCAATTCATAAACTTCCAGCATAGTTGGTTGTTTTAGATTTGACTGTTTTAAAATCTCCCTATTTTTAAAAATTTCTAAAGGTGTTCCATCTGCTATAATTTTTCCATGGCAGAATACAAGAACTCTTTCAGCCCATCTGTATGCAAAATCTACATCATGAGTAGAAATAAGCATTGTCTTTCCATCTGAAGCAAGCTTATCTAAAACTTCTTCTAACATCAGTGCATTTAAAGGGTCCAATGCTGCTGTGGGCTCATCAAAAATAACGATTTTTGACTGCATAGCAATAATATCTGCAATGGTAACACGCTTCTTTTCACCACCACTTAAATAGTGCGGTGGACGCTCCTTAAAATCAGAAATATTCATATATGCTAGTGCTTCCTCAACTCGCTTTTGTACTTCTTCTTTTGGAAGTTTTAAATTCATGGGACCAAAGCCCACCTCTGCCATAACTGTAGACGCAATAATTTGATTGTCTGCATCCTGAAATACAATTCCGATATTTTTTCTAAGTTCTTTTAAGTTCTTTTTATTAACCACTGTATCTTGATAAATAATTTTTCCACGTTCTGGTGTAAATACACCATTGATATTTAAAAAAAATGTAGATTTTCCAGACCCATTGGAACCAATAACAGCAATTTTCTCACCTTCATAGATATCCACATTTATGCCATCTAAGGCAGGTTTTCCATTTCCATAAACGTAGTATAAATCTTCAACTCTTAATATTGTTTTTTCCATAATAGCTCCTCTCTATCTTGTAAAGCTCCAAAGTATAATCAAAAAAATTATGAATGCTGCTGCTGTAACAATCTGTATTGTTTCTACTTTTTTATCCTCTTCAAAAAACAACAGATCTCCATCATAACATCTAGCCTCCATGGCATCATAATATGAATTTGCTTTTTTTAATGAAGTAATCAGCATATTACTTGCAATATTTCCAAATGTACCGCAAGAGGTTTTAAAATCACAGTATCCCTGGCGGGATTCTGCGGAATTTTTCATTTTAGTATACACATCTATCAAAATGAAAATATAACGGTAAATCATATTCATCAGTTCTATAATAAGCTTTGGTACATGTGCTTTTCGAAGTACATAAATAATCTCAGAGGATGGAGTTGATAATGCCATCATCTGTAGCGCACTAATAGCTGCAAAAACCTTTAAAATCAAACATACAGCTTCCTTAAGCTTTACATTGGAAGTAAATGCATAACCAAGGCCAAGATATAAATTATACTGTCCTAGAGGATGCTTTGAAAAATCAATAGCAATAGTAAACGTACCTAATAAAATAAAAGCTATTGGAATAGTCATTATTGTTAAGTATTCATGTACTGGAAGCTCTCCTTTTATTATGGTGATATAGGCCATTGCAATAATCACCATAACAGATACGTATGGACTGTCTAGTGCAATGCAAAGAATTAATATGATAACAGAGAGCAATACTTTAAAAGTAGGATTCCAATGTCTGATTTTAGAATTATAAGCATAAAAATCAATTGAAAAACCTTCACCATGTTTATGTCCCATCCTACACCTCCTTTAAGCTTTTTAGTAAAATACTTTAATTTATAATTGCATTAACTTAAAAATTTGCAATTAAAAAAGCCTACAGCAACCTGCAGGCTAATATATCATCATATTGAACTTACATAATGTTAACTAGCATTTATTAATAGAGAAATTAATAATAATGAGCTATATAACTTTTATGTAAACAAATATTACCACATACTTCCCACCGAAGTTGTCGTTAATTACTTTAAGACAGGTTTCCTGACTCATAGATCAATTTACTCTCTAAACTTCCCAGCAAAATGCCAGTGTTCACTAGATTTCATCCCTACTCACAGTAGCGGTGGCTGTAAAGGTTTCAAACCTTTTTCCCTATTATCTCCATTTTGAAGCACCTTAAAATATTAATATTAAATTTTATCATATATTTGCATTATACCTATTAAGTGTATAGATGTCAATATTTTATCTTAATCTTCATAAATTTCATTTAATTCTAGTGAATTTTCCTAAAAAAAGAGTACACTTACTAAAAAAGTAAGTGTAAAAAATAAAAGATTAAATATATTTAAATTAACACCATAAAATATAAAAGAGACTTCTTTCGAAGTCCCTAATAATCAAATTATGAAAACACACATTCTGTTACATTTAATAGAACTAATTTTATAAATTTCTAAGTAAAATATAAAATATTGTAGTATTAAAAAAACAGTTATTATGTATTTTCTTTCCCTCCGAAAGATTACAACAAAAGCAATAGGTAGGTCTCCTGACTCACGGGTCTTCCTCCTTCTTCCTTCCCAGATAACTCCAGTGGATATAGAACTTGTCTCCGTATACAGTAGCGGGGGCTGTAGTGGATTTTCACCACTTTCCCTTTTAATTATTAAATAAACCTAATACTTTATTATTTAATTTTATATTAATAATTGTATATCTATTTTTTTATTAAGTCAATCCCTTTTTTAGCTACAGTTTTATCTATAATCACCATACCAGCTATTTATTTTTAAGTTCCTTAATTATTAAGTCATCAACATATTCATCACAATTCTTACAGTAATATTTTATTTCTATTTCTTCCCCACATTTTTCATGACATACTGTCTTTTTACATGCTTCTAAATGTTTATTTGCCCACAATATAATTGAGTTAAACACATGTTTAAAATCCATTCCCTTTTCTGTTAGTAAATACTTATATCTTGGCGGATGTTCATTATATATTTTTGCAACTATAAATTCATTCTTTTCAAGCAGTTTTATTCTATCTGATAAAATATTAGTAGGTATTGGTTTTAGAGCTTCCTGCAGCTCCTTAAATGTATTTTTGTTATTTAAAATTCTATGAAGAACTAATAAAGTCCATTTATCTCCTACTATATTTAAAGTTTGAGCTAAATTACATTTAAAATCATATGTACCCTTCAAAATATCATCTCCTAAGTTATTTAACATTATTTATTAATGATTCCATTGTAGTCTTATCCATAGCTCCTGGAATATATTTATTTACATTCCCTTCTTTATCAATTATGAAGGTTGTTGGAAAAGCCTCTATCTCATATTTCTCCATAATTTCTCCAGTGTTATCAAACATCACAGGAAAAGTATACCCTTGATTATTAAGAAAATCCACTATGTGTTCCCTAGTACCCTCTTTTCCCAAATTAGGTGCAGTTACTCCTAAAATTACAACATCCTTACCATTACTTTTATATTCTTTATAAATTTCCTCTATATGAGGCAATTCATCTTTACATGGTGGACACCATGTAGCCCAAAAGTTTAAAAATACTACTTTTCCCTTATAATCACTTAGCTTATGTGAATTTCCATATTGGTCAATTAAATTGAAATCTGGCGCTTTAATCTTATCCTCTTTTGTAGGATTATCTTTGATATTCTCTGCATTTTTATTGTCTTTATTTTGAACTTGTTCCACTTTGTTTGGTGATAAATCAAAGGTTTTACCTGTTACTCCTAGAATCATTATTAAACCTGATGCTATAAGAATAACTCCACCAATTTTTTGTATTATCTTCATATGAAGCTTTACTCTGTCCATGAATTTAAATAACTTGTTATAAAAAATTGCAATTATTACAAATGGCAATATAAATCCAACAGTATATATTAGAATTAAAATATTTCCAATTAGAACACTATTTGAAGTTGATGCCATGATTAATACGGAAGAAAGCATAGGTCCAACGCATGGAGTCCAGCCAAAGCTAAATGTAAATCCCAATATATAAGCAGTTACAGGTTTCATTTCATTTATCTTAATATGTATTTTTTTCTCTTGTTGTAAAAATGGTATGTTTATATATCCCATGTAAAAAATACCCATAATGATAATTAAAATTCCGCCTATTAAAATAATTATTTTCTTATTAGATGTAAAAAAATAATTCAATACACTTACTGAAGAACCTAGTATAAAAAATGTTGTAGATATTCCTAGTACAAATAGAATTGTGTTTTTTAATAGTTGGTTATTTATAAATTTAACTTGTCCATCCTTTGAACCTTGCACATTGCTATTTGATAGCATAGTTAAATATACTGGAAGTACAGGAAGTATGCATGGTGAAAATAGTGATAATACACCTTCTGTAAACACCAAAAATAAATTTATATGTTCCATTTTAACGACCCCCATTTTTACTTAAAATATAAGAGTAACTTTCTTTTTTAAAGTTACTCTTATATTTTAAACTTACTATATAATTAAGTCAATTATACTGATAAATACAATACAAAAACTTTTTTACATATTTATTTAATTTTAACACGAAGAAGAATTTCCTCCATTTATACTAAATCCTCGTCTGAACCAACTGCTTGAATAATCAATAACTGAGCCAGTTATATATGCTTCAAGATCTGAACTATAAGCAACATCCACACCTTCTGATTTAACAATTACATCATCACTATTTTTTAACTCATCCAGAGTTAACTCCAATTTTGGACCGCCTCAACCATAACCTGCAAAAACAACTCTTAACATTGCATTTTGAGGATTTTTAGCCTTTTCCTTAATTTCATTAAATTTTTCAGCTGCTTGTTTAGTAACCTTAACCATAGTAATATCACCTTTCTTTCATATTATTTACTTTAATCTGCCTTTATATAATTAATTTCTGCTTATATTATGATTTTTATAAGTATCAAAATACAGTGGATTAACAAGTATCCATATATAATTGCATATATCAGCATATTTTCAAATTTCAAGTTTATTTTTATATTTATATATTACGATATTACAATGTATATGTCAATATATTTTATGAACTTTAAAAGTTACTGCTCTTTTCTTAAATAGATAAAAAAGCAGTATAGACTTTAATAGGAACCGAAGGTGCATCTTAAGAACCACTTGACTTTCTCGCACCTTAAGTCATAGATCTTAAGGCTCCATCCCTATACTCATTGGGACTTAATACTACAGGTAAACTTCCTAGATCTATAATAGATTTACTCCCTTCAACTCCACAAGGTTCCTTTGAAAGCAATTGATTATTGTACATGGCTCCTTGTGCAGCTACTTGTTTTAATATAATAACTTTCTTCTTTCCAATCTTTACTTTATCCGTAAACTCATGAACTTCATCACATAAATTGGAATTTACGTTTTTTAGAAACTGTCTTATTTCTTGAACTATTTTATCACACGCTCTATGTACTGTAGTTATATCTGATCTAGAAATCCCTTTTCCAGCTTCTAAAGTTACATCTATATTGAGTATAACATCTGTGCTTGAAGGAGTGCCTCTTCTATTAAAATAAACATTATCTTTTAAATAACCTTCAGACCAACCAAATTTTCCTTGTGGCATTCCTAGTTCATTTGCACCAGTGAGCATAACAACTACACCTGTTATCAAATTAGTTATTCCTTCACCTAATTTCCCCTGTACTTTAGTAGCTATAGGGTAAAAATCCATTATAGAATTTACCCATACATTTTTATCATCAGGTTCTATAATTTTTATATGTACACTTTTTATAATATCCTCATTTTCCACAGCTTGTTTTTCCAAACCATCTTTTAAAAAAAGCATATTATTTTCTATGTGCGTTTTTTCAGAGAAAATTATCTTTTCTATATGAAAGGTTTTAATAACTAATTTTCGTATTTCTATTTCCTTATTCATTTTAATCACCTTAACTTTCCCATTTATATTATAATTTTAACATTCAATATTACCCTTCTCAAAGGAATTTTATCATCTTTATCTAATTTATTATTACAATATAGTAAAACCTCAATAAACTATTGAAGTTTTACTATATTTCTACAAATACTAATTTTTTCTCTGTTAACCATCCATATACCTAAACATACTAGTACAAGAGCAATAATATTTTTAAATTCAAGAATCGTTTCTCCTAAAAAAATTGCTGAAAGTACTGCTCCAAATATTGGAGTTAAGAAATTAAACATAGATACTGGACCTACTTTGTTGTATTTCAGCAGTAAATTCCATAATGAAAATGCTGCTGAAGATAGTAAAGCCAAATAAAGAAGCAATAAAGAAGACCCTACTGTAAAGTGATAAACTCTGCCTTTAAACAAAATTCCAATAAGTATGAGTACTAATCCTCCCATAAAAAGGCTGTAACCCGTTATTATAATTACATCCATGCTTTTAGTAAGCTTTTTCCCATAAATAGCAGATGCAGAAAAAATAAATGCTGCAATTATTACAAATCCTTCCCCAAGAAAACTAAAAGAAAAATTTAATAAATTACTACTAAAGTTTACTATCATAACCCCTATAAATCCAACAGTACATCCAATTATTTTTTGCATATTTAATCTATCATCCACATATATGTAATGAGCTAAAATGACACTAAAAAATGTTACTGTAGAATTCATTATAGAACTTTTAACACCAGTAGTATTGGCAACTCCAATATAAAAAAATATATATTGTAGTGTAGTTTGGGTAAAACCTAATAATAATAACTCTAAAATGTTCTTTTTTGAAATATCAAATACTCTTTTACCACACTTTTGTGCAATAATAAGCAAAATTATACCTGCCATAGTAAATCTATATCCTGCAAATACAAGTTCTGATGAAACATCAGATGAAGAAATGTTAAATAGTGCATATCCAACTTTTATCGCAGGATAAGCACTTCCCCATAATAAGCAGCATATTGTTGCAATAACAGCAACAAATTTTGGTTCTGTAAAAATCTTTTTGTCATTCACAATTAATCAAAGTCCTTTCTTGTATATATTATTATGAAAAGTTTTAATAACTAATCTTCGCATTTCTATTTCTTTATTCATTTTAATTACCTTAACTTTTCCATTTATACTACAATATTAACATTCAATATTATTCCTTGCAAATGAAGACAATTTACATTTAAGTTTTTGGGCATTAAATGGAATTTCATATTTATTCCTTATTGTTTTCAAATTATTAACTTATGTACTTAATAACACCATGGTAAAATTTTATAAAATAGGTTTTTTAAATATATAACCAGAAACTTATATGAAAGAGGTCCATAAAAATGGTAATTGGAAAGCTAAAAATATTACTGCCTGTAGGAGGTATAAATAGTCTTGTAATAAAATTTAATTATAGTTTCTATTACAAATCCTTATAAGAAAAATTTGGCTAATAGAAATTTTTTATGTTTTTTGAATTGTCTATCATATACATGTATAGTAAAAGTAGATAAGTCTATTTTTAAAATTACCTACTAATGCTTATCTAAAAAATATTAAGATGATGGGGTATTAAAATATGGAAGAAAAAGTTTTAACTGTATGTCCTTATTGTGGTGCAGGCTGTAATTTGTATTTAGTAGTTGAAGACGGCAAAATTAAAAGAGCAGAGCCTGCAAATGGCAGAACAAATGAAGGTGAATTATGCTTGAAGGGCTACTATGGATGGGATTTTCTAAATGATCCTCAACTTTTAACTGCCCGTATAAAAAAACCAATGCTTAGAAAAAATGGGGAATTAGTAGAAGTTAGTTGGGATGAAGCCATTAAATTTACTGCAGAAAAATTAACAGAAATAAAAAACAAGTATGGTGCAGATTCCATAATGGGTACAGGCTGTTCTAGAGGCCCTGGCAATGAAACAAACTATGTAATGCAAAAATTTATGCGTGCTGTAATAGGTACTAATAACGTGGACAACTGTGCTAGAGTTTGTCATGGACCTTCTGTAGCAGGACTAGCTACAGTTCTTGGTAATGGCGCAATGTCAAATACTATTCCTGAAATTGAAAATGCAGATTTACTACTTATTTTTGGATACAATCCTGCTGAATCTCATCCTATAGTTGCTAGAAGAGTAGTAAAAGCAAAAGAAAAGGGAGCAAAAATTATAGTTGTAGACCCTAGAGTTACAGAAAGCGTAAGAATTTCAGATTTATGGCTTCAATTAAAGGGCGGAACAAATATGGCCCTTGTAAATGGTTTAGCTAATGTACTTCTTAATGAAGACTTATACAATAAAAAATATGTTTCTAATTATACTGAAGGCTTTGAAGAATACAAAGCTATTGTAAATAAATATACTCCTGAATATGTGGAGAAAATAACAAATGTTTCTGCTGAAAGTATTAAACAAGCTATGAGGATGTACTCTAGTGCCAAAAATCCAATGATACTTTATGGCATGGGCGTATGTCAATTTGGTCAAGCTGTAGACGTAGTTAAAGGTTTAGCTGGTTTAGCTTTAATGACAGGTAACTATGGAAGACCTAGTGTAGGCATAGGTCCTGTAAGAGGTCAAAATAACGTACAGGGTTCTTGTGATATGGGGGCTATTCCTAATTGTTTCTCTGGATATCAAAAAGTTACCGATAAGGTGGCTCGTGAAAAGTTTGAAAAAGCTTGGAATGTAAAGCTTTCCGATAAAATTGGTTACCACTTAACTGAAGTTCCTAGACTAGTTTTAAAGGAAAATAAGCTAAAAGCATATTATATAATGGGAGAAGATACTGTTCAAAGTGATCCAAACTCAAATGAAGTAAAAGAAGCTTTAGATAAATTAGAACTTGTAATAGTTCAAGATATATTTATGAATAAAACAGTTTTACATGCAGATGTAGTACTTCCTGCAACTTCTTGGGGTGAGCATGAAGGTGTATACAGCTGTGCAGATAGAGGTTTCCAAAGATTCCGTAAAGCTGTTGAAGCAACTGGTGACGTTAAACCTGATTGGCAGATAATTTCTCTAATATCTACAGCCATGGGCTATCCAATGCATTATAATAACACAAAGGAAATATGGGATGAAATGAGAAGTCTTTCTCCAAAATTTGCTGGTGCATCTTATGAAAGAATGGAAAAATTGGGTGGAATAGTTTGGCCTTGTCCTTCAGAAGATCATCCTGGAACTCCTGTGCTTTATGAAAATAACATATTTAGCACACCAAGTGAAAAAGGAATTTTATTTGCTTCTGAATGGAGGCCTACTGAAGAATCTCCAGATAGTGAATATCCTCTTAGTTTATGTACAGTTAGAGAAATAGGACATTATTCCGTAAGGACAATGACTGGAAATTGTCGTGCTCTTAAAATGCTTGAAGATGAGCCTGGTAAAATACAAATGAACCCTGAAGACGCCAAAAAACTTAAAATTAAGGATGGAAATTTAGTAAGGGTAAGCTCAAGAAGAGGTTCTGTAATGTCAAGGGCATTAGTTACTGATAGAGTTAGAAGTGGTGATACTTACATGACTTATCAATGGTGGATTGGTGCTTGTAATGAACTTACTTGTGACAATCTAGATCCTATATCAAAAACTCCAGAATACAAATATTGTGCAATTAAAGTAGAACCTTTCCCTGATCAATCTTTAGCTGAAAAGGAACTAGCACAAAAATATTCTGAGTTACGTAGAAAAATGGGAGTAGTAAAAGATACTTATGAGGTAAATGCTTAATTATTTCTATAGTTTATACCCTTAGTGCATTCTCCCTAAAAAAGATTGTTATAAATATTTTTTGGTTAATTTATTCTTTAAAAAACTAATTACATTACTATGATAGATATATTAACAATACAATTATTTAATGATAATACCTTTTAGAGCTAGTATTATTCTTTATTTATTTTTAAAACTATAATAAAAGCGTTATCCTATTATTAGTATAACGCTTTTTATTATTATTGTAAATAGCATTTTTATTTATTTTACATTTCTAATTTTTTTCATTTCAGTTAAACATGAAAAGAAGTAAATCATTATGAATATGACTGGAAACCCATAGCGTGGTTGTCCTTCTGTAATAAAATATACACAAGAAAACATATAAAAACAAACTAACATATAAACACTATATGAGTTAAGGTTTTCTTTATTAAATATACTACAGACTACTCTCTTACTATATACAAGCATTACTATAATTGATCCTATAGCTACTAATATTGTTATGAAATTTGAATAAGTATCTAAAACATTTTGCATACTTTTATTTAAATTAGCTCCATTAAAGCTATAGCTTATAGAACTACCAATAAAGTATGTATTGTATAGTCTTTTAAACCCTAATTGTACAAATTGCATTGGATGTTCTTTTATCCATTTTTGGGCTGATTCACTTAAAATTTTATTTTTTTCTGTCATATTTGCCTTCAAATACTCTTTTTTATTTACAATTGAATCTTTAACTTCGCTAGCAGACATCCAACTGCCATAATGATTTTCAGAATTATTATTTATGTATAGAACAATACCACTATTATTAGATACATAAGTAAACTGTCCTATTAATTTTGTGTTTCTATATATCCAGGGTGATATAACGAAAGTACTAGTAATCAATATTATTAAAGAATGTTTTACTATTTGTGCAAATCTAATTTTTAAAATTATCTCTATGATAAATATAGCAAAGAAAAATATCATAAAAAATGGCTTAATCATGGTATTTATACCTGTTAAAATTCCAATAATCATATATTTATGCTTAATATTTTTATGATATATTAAAGTTATTAAAAGCAATATAGTTGTAAACAATATCTCTGTTCCTAAAATACTATTGTAAAAAATATTATCAGGAAAAAGAACAAATACTGTATATATTAATCTTTTTCTATTTTCCTTCAAATTTGTATCTTTTAAAATATTGTACATTAACATATAATTTAAAAATGTTAAAATTAAATTAAATACCTTTGCAACTATTAAACTGCTTCCAAATATTTTATATATGCCTCCTAAAACAATGGAATATCCCACAGACGTATATGTATCTCCCCACGGCCCTCCCGTAGCAATTTGTCTTGCAATTTTATCATAATATGCAAAATCTGAAAAGGGCTGAGTATTCACTATAGCAACCCACAGTATGCTAATCAAAACACCTAATATTGTTATTGACTTATAATAGTTTTTTTCTAAAAATAATGTATTGTCAGTAATTTTATCTGTACTTTCCATAATAATATCTCCTGCTATCTTATTTTATATTTATCTCTTGCATAATACAAAGCAATTAGTTAATTCAAATTTAAATTGTATGTAGTCTACATTATGGGACTGTTTTTATTTTAGCTTATATTCCATGTTATATTATAACGTAGTAAAATTTAAAATCCAAATTGACACTACACTTTAATATCTAGTTGCGTCGCATTAATCTTAATTTATTAAAAATTTACTAAGCATATCGTTACAATTATTTTAAAATATTTAAAATTATATAATAATGATTTTAAAAATATATGTAAAATAATGTAATTAAATCGTTGACATAGTTACAACAAGTTGTATAATTAAATTAAGTACTCTAATTATAGCAACTTATTAATAAAATGGTAAAAATTATATATGATGGGAGGCTAAATTATGCAAGCTCATGAAATAATGATTAATGAAGTATATACAGTTAATGAGAATGACATAGTAAAATCTGTTATAAAGAAATTTATTCAATATCGTATTAGTGGTATTCCTATAATAAACAGTAAAAGTGAAATCGTAGCCTATGTAAGTGACGGTGACATTATGAGATACATAGGAAAGCATGAAAACTTAGTGGTAGATTTTTTATATTATGTTTCCGCTGAAAAAGGCGATAATGATGAATTTGAGGACAGGCTTCAAAAAATACTCAATTTAAACATTATGGATATCGCTCAACGAAAGGTAATTAAAGTTCCAATAGATGAAGAAATTGAAAATATTGCTGCAATTTTAGCAAAAAAAAATATTAAAAAACTACCAGTAGAACATAACGGAGTATTAGTTGGCATTATTAGTCGTGGAGATGTTATAAGGAAATGCTTCAAATCTATAATTTAACATTTCATTACAATAAACATATTTCTTAGCCTCTAGCTTATGCTAAGATTGTTTTAAAAAAGGAGCTGCCACACTAATTAATTAGTGTGGCAGCCTTTTTAACATGTATGCTTGTTTTTGAACAAATGATACCTATTTCATGGCAATTAATAAAATCGCCTCCATCTTTCTATACACTTTTTTACATCTATTTCTATTGGTATCCATTGATTATTTTTACCTTTAACAAATTGATTAACTTCTATATCAGTTCCATTGGTAAGCTGAAAAAATTGAAATTTATATTCATGTCCATCATTACCTGTTACATAAATGTTTTTAATGTAACCAATTTGCTGGGTTGGATGTCTCTTTTTTACAAGATTGCACCAACCTCCATAGGTTGAATCTACATACAGTTCAGCATTATGAGCCCAGCCATGATAAGCAGCACATAGAAAATCTTCTCCTCGCACATCTATATCAGAAATTTTATATTTTCCATTTTCATTTTTTAAATATATAAATCCGTAATAATATGCGAAACTTGTATTTCCATTTGTAGATGGTTCTATGGTTTCTACCTCAAAAAAATACCTGTAAATTCCCTTTGGAGTATTTTTATTAGTTAAGTTATTAACTTTTATTAAGTTAATGTGTCCTATATCTTTAAAGGAATTTAAGTAGGTTTTATAATCAACATTATTCTTAAATTCAGAAGTAAAAAAATTATACGATATTGGATATGGACCCATAGCCTCTCCAATTGTGCCACATCCACCTTTTGATATGTTTGAAGCTTCTCTTAATACACTAAAATAATTTATAATTGTATCTTTAGGAGAAATAAATAGATAATCTGGTAAAACTATTTGGTTATAATCTTTATCCCAGTATTTATCAAAAAAATTATAATTAAAATTTCTAATATTTAATGCAGGCAGCTTTGAAGGCCTGAAATACTGTTCATTCCGTTTAAAAATATCATATTCACTATCTCTTAAATTTCTCAATGTTTATACACTCCATACTAGTATTTAACAATAATAGTATATTCAATTTGCATAAAACATGATTATACTTTTTAATCATTGAACAAAAAATTCAGATAAAGTTCAGTTTCAGTACAATTAAAAAACAGATAGGTGATGTAAACTTAAATCATAGTAAATAAAGTAATTCTTAAAAGAACTTATTCATGGGCATATAAATTAAAAAATTTATGAGAGAGAGCGTGATTAAAATGAAATCAAAGAGAATAATTGCATTAATTATTTCTACATGTTTATGTGTAATGACATTTGCTGGATGTTCTTCATCCAATAATTCAAAAAATACAGCATCAACTACAACTACATCAACAAATGGTGCCCCAAAGGCCCCTTCTTCAGGTGGCGGTGGTGCTAGCAATGGACCTACTATTACAGGAACAGCTGCTTACTCTGTTAGTGGCCAAACAGCTTCAAAATCTGGTGAAACTTATACTGCCACAAATGCTAATCAATCCGGTGTTATGGTAAGTAACAAAGGTAATTTAACACTAACAAATGCCACAATAAATAAAACAGCTGGAAATACTACTAGTGAGGATGAAAGCAATTTTTACGGATTAAATGCAGGGGTAGTTGCTAAATCAGGAAGTACAATAACCATAAGTGGAAGCAAAATCAATACTTCTACCAGCGGTTCCAACGGTGTTTTCGCAACAGGAAGTGGTTCTACTGTGAATATTTCAGATTCAACTATTAACACTACAAAGGATTCTTCACGTGGACTTGATGCTACAATGACTGGTACAGTAAACGCTATTAACGTAACAATTAATACAGCTGGTACACACTGTGCTGCACTTGCTACAGATAGAGGTAATGGTACAATCAATGTTAAAGGTGGTTCTATGACAACTACAGGTAAAGATTCTCCTGGTATCTACTCCACAGGTAAAATTACAGCATCTGATGCAACTATTAAAGCAACTGGTTCTGAAGCTGCAGTGGTAGAGGGTAAAAACTCAATTACATTAAATAATGCAAATATTTCAGGTGAAAAGACGAATGGTGTAATGCTTTATCAAAGTTTTTCTGGTGATGCTGAAACAGGAACAGCTTCCTTTATAATGACAGGAGGTTCACTTTCCTCTAAAGCTGGTGCTTTATTCTTTATTACAAACACTGATGCAGTTGCAAACCTTAAAAATGTTTCTGTTACAAACAGCACTGACACACTTATTTCTGCAACAGCTACTGAGAGATGGGGTACTAGTGGAAAAAATGGTGGAAAGCTTACCCTTACAGCAGATACTCAAACCTTAAGCGGCAAGGTTACTTGTGATAAAATCAGTTCAGTTTCCATGGCTTTAAAAAATAATAGTACATTTACAGGAAGCATTAATACTGATAACAAACTTGCAAAAGTAACAGTTAATCTTGATGCTACAAGTAAATGGGTTGTAACTTCAGACTCCTATGTTCAAGCTTTAACTGATTCTGATACTTCATTATCAAACATTAAGTCGAATGGTCACACTATTTCCTATGACAGTACAAACAGTGCTAACAGCTGGCTTGGTGGTAAAACAATTACTTTATCCGATGGTGGTAAGTTAGCTCCATTAAAATAAAATAATCAAAGGTTGCATAGTAGTTCACTTCTGTGCAACCTTTGATTATAGCATAGAAGAGTTTATAACTTGATGTTATAATAAATAAAGTGATTCTTAGACTCAGGTGAAGTTTGCTTATGAGAATTACGGATGGTAGCCCCGAGATAAAGTATTCATTTACAATTTATAATTATGTTTATAACTTAATGTGAATAAAAAGGATGTGAATTTTTATGGCAAAAATACTAATATGTGATGATGAAAGTGGATTAAGAACTGTACTTAAAAGATATGCTAATTTTGAAGGTCATGAAGCAGTAGAAGCTGGTGATGGCATGGAAGCTGTGGAAATTTGCCGCAAAGAAAAGTTTGATATTATTATTATGGATATTATGATGCCTGAACTTGACGGTTTTTCTGCAGTTAAGGAAATAAAAAAAATTTATGATGTACCAGTTATTATGCTATCTGCTCGCGGAGAAGAATATGATAAAATTCACGGCTTTGAAATTGGCATTGACGATTATGTAGTTAAACCTTTTTCTTCAAAAGAGATTATGATGCGTATTAATGCAATATTAAGAAGAGTGCAAAAAAATATAGAACCAGAAATTGATAATAATCATGTTATTTTCAAAAAAGAAGGTCTTGAAGTAGACATGACTGCCTATAAAGTAATCATTGATAATGTACTTACTAATATGGCTCCAAAAGAATATGAGCTGCTTTTTTGCCTTGTTAGGAATAAAAACATAGTAGTTCCTAGAGAAAAACTGCTTAATGAAGTATGGGGATATGATTATTTTGGTGATGATAGAACCCTTGATACCCACATGAAGCTACTTAGGCGTTCCCTAGGTGTATATGCCAAATTTATTACTACCCTGCGTGGTCTTGGGTACAGATTTGAGGGATAAATATGAAATTAAACACCAATAAGCTAAAGTTAAAGTGGAAAGTTTTTGCTTTTATTTTTGGATTTTCTACACTGCTAATCACTATTTTATGGCTTTTTCAAATTGTTTTTTTAAATACCTTTTACAAATCTATCAAAGTCAGAGAAATTAAAAACAATGCAATCGCCATTTCTAACAACATAGATAATAAAAATGTATCAAACTTAATTAAAAGTATTTCTGAAAATGGTGAAATCTATATTGAAATTTCTTCTTTAGAGGGCACAAATATTGTATCTTCTTCAAATACAAAGTATAAAATCCCGCTAAAGGATAAACTTACTATGATTTCAAATGCACAAAGTAATAATAACCAGTTTAATCAGAATATTACCAATACCCCTCCCCAAGTACCAGTAGGAAATAAAAATTTTGCAGGAGAATTACCACCTAGTAATCTGCATCCTTCACAATCATTAGTATATGTTAAACTTGTGAAAAATAGCAGTGGAGAAACTCGTGCTGTTTTTATAAACGCAGTTATTTCCCCTTTAAACGCAACGGTAACAACTTTACGTTACCAATTATATTTGGTTACTGGAATTATGCTTTTACTTTCTGTACTACTTGCTTTGATTATTGCAAAAAGAATTTCAAATCCTATTGAAGAAATTAATAAAAGTGCAAAACTTTTGGCAAATGGTAATTATAATATACATTTTAATGGAAAAGGTTTTGTTGAAATTGAAGAACTTTCTGATACCCTTAATACTACTGCAGCTGAACTTAATAAAGTTGAATCACTTCGGCATGAACTTTTAGCCAATATTTCTCATGATTTACGAACTCCACTGAGCCTTATTTACAGCTATGCCGAAATGATACATGACTTTCCAAATGAAGTTACTCCAGATCAAACACAAGTTATTATGGATGAAACTAATCGACTTAAAACACTGGTAAATGATCTTCTTGACATATCAAAGCTTGAGTCTGGAATGCAAGAGCTAAATCTATCAAAATACAATCTTACAGAAAGTATTAAGGCAACTACAAACCGCATTAACGAACTTGTTAAAAACAATGGTTATTCTATCTCATTTATACATGATAAAGAATCATTTGTGTTGGCAGATGAAACTAGAATAACACAAGTATTCTATAATCTATTAACCAATGCCATTAACTATACTGGTGATGACAAAACTATAACTGTTCGTCAAACCATCTCAAATGAAAATGTAAGGATAGAAGTAAGTGATACTGGTGAAGGCATAGCTTCTGAAAATCTGCCCTATATTTGGGACAGATACTACAAGGTTGACAAGAAACATAAGCGTTCTGTTATGGGTACTGGTTTAGGTTTATCCATTGTAAAAAAAATTATGGAACTGCATGGCGGAACTTACGGAGTTGATTCTAAGATTGGTGAGGGCAGTACATTTTGGTTTGAACTAAGAATAGATCATCTTTCTTAAGGATTTTCAAAGTAAATTTCCAAGCTTACATTATTTCAATACTTAACTTGCATATATTCTTCTTAAAATAAAAGTACTGAATTAAGAAGTAACTTTCAACTGTATGGAGGTTGATATATGTTGTGAAGTGAACAGTTCCTTCACAACATATATCAGCTGCAATACAGTTGAAAGTTACTTCGACTACATTGCACTGTACTTATTATGAAATATTTACTTATATAGAAGCAGCATACCTATGAATTACATTGTATACTCCATTTTTATTGTTATTTTCTGCAATAAAATTAGCATGTTTTTTCACATCTTCTGGAGCGTTCTCCATAGCATAGCTGTAATATGCTGATTTAAACATACTTAAGTCATTGTAATAATCTCCAAAAACCATTGTATTCTTTTCATCTATATTAAACTTTTCTTGAAGTATTTTTATGGCATTCCCTTTGCTTGTACCTTTATTCATTATATCTATCCACTTGCTGCCAGATACTACAAACTCAAGATTTTCACTTAAATTATTCTTTAAATATTCAACAGTGTCTGGTTTTACACCATCCTTTATATAATAAGTCATTCTATAAATTGGACTTTTTACTTCCTTAAAAGATTTTATTATTTCCAAAGGTATCTCATAAAATTTAAACTCATCTAATATGGCCTGTGACGGATTTATCATATATGCATCATCAGCAGCTGCTAAAAATAACTTTTCCCCAAAATCTCTTTTTAAATTTGCTACATGTTCTATATCTTCTGATGAAATACAACTAGAATAAAGAGTTTCTCCTTTATTATTGTATTTTACTAGTGCTCCATTATGTGATATACATACAATGCTTGTCTTTATTTTTTCAAAATTTCTGCTGAGTTGTGAATAAAACCTTCCACTAGCCGCTGCAAATTTTATATTTTTTTTCTGCAAGTCATTTATCAATTCAAATATTTTTTCATTTATTTTTCCTTCATCATTTACTAAAGTACCATCCATATCACTTGCTATAAGTTTTATCATAATTTTGCCTCCTCTATAATCCTATATACACAATTATACTATTTTACGAAAAATATTCTACAATTTTTATTTCTATGTTAATATCTAAATTTTATTATAGATTCCAATCAAGTGATTCTTAGACTCAGGTGGAGTTTACCTGTGAGGAATACAATCGTAATCTGAATCTTAGAAGAACTTATCCAGGCGCGTAGCAGTGCTTATCCCCCAGTTGAAGAATATGGGGGTATTAGCAATGGTAGCGATCGGATAAAAACTTTCATAAAAACTCAGGCCCTTTTACTTAAAGAAGAGGTAATTGCTACCTCACTTTTATGTTTGTTTTTTCATCTAATATATAATTTCTTATATATTTCTTGTTCTACTCATCTAACGACTTGTCCTACTTTCATTACCTCTCCTCTTTTTTCTAGCTGCTTCTAGATTTCTTCCTTTTGGAGAATTTTATAATATTCATCCAAAACTGAATCTAGCATTTGACTTGCAACTATTACTTCTGGGTCCAGCAAATTCGATTTTTCTCTTATTAAGTCATTCATATATGTCCTAGTTCCGTCAATTTTTTTCAGCAATTCTTTTACTTTATCCATAATACCCCTCCTCTCTTAGCTAATATTATCAATTTTAGAGATATTATGGATAAAAAAATAATTTATGGATTGTAATTTAATATTATTATCAGAAATTTAAACGGGGCTGTCGCACTAAGAAACTTACATACAATATATTGCTTTACAAATTTAAAATTAGCACAATACATTGTAGTGTTTATTCTTAATGCAACAGCCCCATTTAAAACAAAATACATTTATAATAAGAGAAATTTATTACATTTTTTAATATTTTTCAAAAGAGATCAAGCAAAATATAATTTCACTTGATCTCTTTTACTTTATTTTTGTTCTACTGGTTTCTTTAAAACACCAAGCAATACTGCTGTTATCAATGATCCAATTAATATTGCTAAAGCATATAACCAAGGATTTCCTTTAACTATAGGAATTACGAATATTCCACCATGAGGAGCTGGTAATCCTATATTGAACATCATAGTAAGAGCACCTGCAACTGCTGAACCTATAATTGCTGAAGGTAATACTCTAACTGGATCTGATGCTGCAAAAGGTATTGCACCTTCTGTTATAAAACTTAATCCCATTACATAACAAGTTTTACCTGCATCTCTTTCTTGCATTGTAAATTTATTTTTAAATATAGTCGTTGCAATTGCAATTCCAAGTGGTGGAACCATACCACCTGCCATAATAGCAGCATGTGGGTAAAAATTACCTGCACTTATCATTGCAAGACCAAAAGTATAAGCTGCTTTATTTATTGGACCACCCATGTCAACAGCCATCATTCCACCTAAAACTAAACCAAGCATAACTTTGTTTGCTGTACCCATGGAATTTAACCAAACTGCAAGTCCTGTATTAATTGCCTTAACAGGAGTTGCTACAACAAGTAACATTATTGCACCAGTAATAAATATTCCAAGTAAAGGATATATAAGAACAGGTTTTATTCCTTCTAAAGACTGTGGAAATCCAGCAAATACTTTCTTAAGTAATACTACTACATAACCACCAAGAAAACCTGCAATTAATCCACCTAAGAACCCAGCACCAGTAGTTGCTGCTATTAAACCACCAACCATTGCTGGTGCAAATCCTGGTCTATCAGCTATGCTCATACCTATAAATCCAGCAAGTACAGGTATCATTAGTGAAAATGCCCCAGCACCTCCACCAATATCCATTAACAATTTTGCTATTGGATTAAATGCTGCATCTTTTGGATCAAAAGCTTTAATTCCGAACATAAAGGATATAGCTATTAATATACCACCACCTACAACGAAAGGAAGCATATTTGAAACACCATTCATAAGATGTTTGTAAAATCCTGTTCTTTCATTTTTAGAGGAAGAACCTTCACTACTTCCAGTATGATGATATACTGGAGCATCTCCATTCAAGCCTCTATTTATAAGCTCTTCTGGTTTTTTTATTCCCTGTACTACAGGAACTTGAATTACCTTTTTACCTTCAAATCTAGCCATTTCAACTTGTTTATCTGCAGCAACTATTATTGCATCTGCCCTTTTAATTTCATCTTCTGTTAATCCATTTTTCACACCTGTAGAACCATTAGTTTCTACTTTAATGTCTACACCCATTTCCTTTGCTTTATTCTTTAAAGAATCTGCTGCCATATAAGTATGTGCTATACCTGTTGGACAAGCTGTTACTGCTAATATAAATCCTTTTGATTCTTTACTTTTTTCTTTACTTTCTTCCTTTTCCGATTCTTGTCCTTTTAAATATGATTTTTCTTCATTGTCAATCAAAGTTAAAATTTCATCTTCCGAAGTTGCTTCCATAAGCTTTTTTCTAAAGCTTTCATTTATAAGCAAACTTGACAATCTAGACAAGGTATCTAAATGGTCATTATGTGCTCCTTCACTAGCTGCTATCATAAAGAATATATGTGCATCACTTTCATCTAAAGATTCATAATCTATCCCTTGTTTTGATCTTCCAAAACATAATGCTGGAACTTTAACTGCTGAAGTCTTAGCATGAGGAATTGCTATACCGTCACCTATTCCTGTAGAAAATTGTGCCTCTCTTGCTAATATTGCCTTTTTGTATTCTTCTTTATCGTTTAGCTTTCCTGCGTAGCTTAATTTGCTTACTAATTCGTCAATTACTTCAGATTTTGTACTGGAATTTAAATCTAAAATTATAGTATCTTTCTTTAATAATTCTGTTATTTTCATGTTTATTCCTCCCTTAATATATAATTTTTAAAGGTTTTCATCCTTGACTTTTAAAGTAGTAAGTATATTCTTATTCAATGTTTACTGTCCACAAAATTCTCTAGCTTGATATTCAATAATTTTATAGTTTGAAAGTTTTTTTAATTAAGGCTTAGATAGTGTTAAAACACCATCCCAACCTAATCACTACTTCATATTTTTGTTATATTTATTTGTTTTAGTAAAATTTCTGCTTCTTCTTTTTTACATAAGTCCATGGAGAATGCTGTAGCACTTCCTGAAGCTGCTCCATATTTAAAAGCTTCAAGTATATTAAGGTTTTGAGAATAACTTGCCAGGAAACCTGCTATCATAGAATCTCCTGCACCTACTGAATTTTTTACAATACCTTTAGGTGCTGATGCATGATACACACCTTCCTCACACAAAAGTAATGCTCCCTTTGCTGCCATGGATATAATTATATTTTCTGCACCCATATCTCTAAGCTTTTGTGCATAATGTATAATTTCTTCCCTGTTTTGAATTTCCACACCGAATATTTCACCTAATTCATGGTTATTGGGTTTTATTAAAAATGGTTTATATTTTAGTGTAGAAGTTAAAGCTTCACCAGTAGTATCTACTATAACCTTAACTTTTTTACTTAAGCATTTTTCTTGAATTAATGAATATACATTAGCTGGTAGTGATTTTTGCACATTACCTGCAAGTACTAAATAATCTTCTGAATCCAAAGTTTCTATTTTCATGAATAACTTATTTAAGTCTTCTTCTTTTATAATAGGACCTGATCCATTTATCTCTGTTTCTTCTTTAGATTTAAGTTTTACATTTATTCTTGTATCTCCAGTAACCTCTATGAAATCAGTATAAACACCTTGATTTTGCAGTGATTTTTTTATAAATTCTCCTGTAAAACCGCCTATAAATCCTAAAGCCTTGTTTTTAATACCAAAATTATTTAAAACTCTTGATACATTTATACCTTTTCCACCAGGATATTTCTCTTCGCTAACAACCCTATTTACCGATCCTGCGCTAAAATCATCCACTTTAATAACATAATCTATAGATGGATTAAAAGTTATGGTACATATCATTTTTTGTCCACCACCTTTATAATAGTTTTTTTGCTATAGCTCTCGTAATCTTCCATTTTAGAACTAGTAATGATCATAGCTTCTTTTAAATCTGCTACCTTTACAAAACTAACTTCACCAAATTTACTTTCATCGGCTAAAACAAAAGTTTGTCTTGAATGTTTTATTGCATTTTCTTTTAATATTGCTTCTTCTGAATCAGGTGTAGTATATCCACATTCTGTATGAATGCCATTAATGCCTAAAAAACATTTATCAAATCTAAACTTTTGAAGATTTTTTAAAGCATCTGAACCTACAACTGCCTTTGTTATAATTTTAATTTTCCCGCCTAAAATATAGGAATTTATATTTTGTTCTACAAGAGTATTTATGTGCTTTAATCCATTAGTAACCACCACTATATTTCTCTTGTCTATATATTGAATCATTTCAAAAGTTGATGTACCTGCATCTAAGTAAATACTGTCTCCTTCTTCTATGAGAGATGCAGCATATTCAGCTATATTCCTTTTTTCATTTACACTTTGAACTTCTTTTTCCTGATAACTAAGTTCAGTTAATCTTCCTTTTGGTAATGTTGCTCCTCCATGTATTCTTTTTAATACATTGATTTTTTCAAGTAAAGTAAGATCTCTTCTTATAGTAGATTCTGATGTATTAGTTATTTCTACAAGTTCATTTATTTTCGCTATCCCATTTTTCTCTAGGAATTTCAATATCAAATTATGCCTTTCTTCTGTCAGCACTTATTACCACCCTCTTTACTATCTATGTAAACATTATAATATAAAAATATTCAAAAAACAATCATTTTTTTTCAAAATAAATCACTTATTTTTAAAATATCAATCAAAACAATTCATTACCAGTCATACCCATATATCATAATAACCTTTTTTATTTTAACTCATACACTGATATTATAATCAGAACCTTTTTACTTATATTTATTTTAGGTAGGTGATTTCATGAATGGTAATAGCTTAAATTTCAATAAAAAATTTTTCAATTCACCATTAGTTCCACGTTGAGGATATCAATGCGATTCACCTGTAGGTGATATAATTGGAAATTTAGTTTCACGTCCTCCAAGTGATGCCCCACCAAATTATATTCCTATAAAATCTAAATGTTTTAATAATATTGATCTAACTGGTTTAAGTATTAATGGAAATGTATTAAAACCTCTTATATTTAAACCAATATACATGTGGCTTAGGGATGGCACAAAATTTTGGTGTTGGATTTCATATATATGTGGATTACACATCGGTGGTTTTAGATGGGACGGTTCTCATTGGATAAACTTTGAAATTGATTTAAGAAAAATAGATGTGTATTCAAATTAAATTCAATTGAAATAGATGCTTAATCTGATGAGACACATAGTTACAAACTATATATTAATAAAAATGGAAAAATCCATATGATATAGATACTAGCATTATTTTTACCATCGCACTGCCATCACTTTAATGTAATTCCATATTTTTCTATATTTGCTTACCTATATATAAATATTTTTGAAAATCAAAAGACCGTATTAAATTCTTAAACACGGCCTTTGATTTTCAATAAAAGATTCAATTTTATTGTATTTTATGAGCTAATAGCTCTTTTCCCTTTTTATAGTAACTTTCCATTACATCCTTTGGAACCATACTTCCTCCTGTAGCCCACGCAATATGTGAAGCATTTTTCATTTTATCTTTCAAGTTATTATCTTCTATATACTTTTGTCCTGCTTCATCTTTAAATAATTGGATACAACCAGGTATTCCTGCTAAAGCAGAAGGTTCTAGATAAATTTTTTCTGAATCTATTAATGTACTTAAAAGTACATATAATTTCTCATCTTTTGCTGTATAACATCCGCTCATTAAGTTTTTTAATGTTTTCCCTACGAAACCGGAAGCTCTACCAACCGCAAGTCCATCTGCATCTGTAATATTGTCTATTCCAAAATCTTGAACACATACTTTATCATGCATATCTGTCATTAATCCTATAAGCATACATGGAGAATGTGTTGGTTCAGCAAAGAAGCAGTGTACATTATCCTTAAATATTAATTTTAAACCAAACGCAACTCCACCTGGTCCACCACCAACTCCACATGGAAGATAAACAAATAAAGGATGCTCTTCGTCTACAACTACATTAGTTTCTTTTAATTGATTTTTTAATCTATAAGCTGCAACTGCGTATCCTAAGAATAAGTTAGTTGAATTTTCATCATCAACAAAATACATATTTGGATCTGCTTCCGCTTGTTTTCTACCTTCTTCTACTGCTTTGCTGTAGTCTGATTCATATTCAACTACTGTAACGCCTTTGCTTCTAAGTAGATCCTTTTTCCATTGTTTTGCATCAGCTGACATATGAACATATACCTTAAATCCTAGTTGAGCACTCATTATTCCTATGCTAAGACCTAAATTTCCAGTTGATCCAACTGCAATAGAATTCTTAGCAAAAAAATTTCTAAATTTATCACTATCTAAAATTGAATAATCCTCTTCTATTGTTAGCATATTATTTTCAATAGCTAAATCTTCTGCATGTTTTAATACTTCATAAATACCACCTCTTGCTTTAATTGATCCTGAAATGGCAAGATGGCTATCACATTTTAGTAAGAGTTGCCCTAAAATTTCTTCATTAAACATTTCCTCGATTTTTCTTTGCATATTAGGAATCTTGACAACAGCGGATTCGATAATTCCATTTGTTTTTTGTGTTTCCGGAAAAACTTTAGCTATATATGGAGCAAACCTTTTTAGCCTTTCCTCTGCATCCTTTACATCTTCTTCTGCCAAAGAAACCTTTTTTATGGCATCCTCAAACTTTTCATATTTTGAATTTGTCCAAAACACTTCTTCAGTTGAAATTATTTTGTTCATTAAAGGATATTGTTCTTTCCATTCTCTTATGCTTTTTCCTTGAATTATTTTACTTTCCATATAACATCCTTCTTTCTTTTATAAGTTATTGACTACAAAATGTTTTCTGAAATATGCATGTTTTTGTATAATCTTTTGAAACAACAAAAATATCATTTAAACCTGCAACAGTATTTTAAATAACCTTTACTTTATTCGTTAATATTCCTATTTTTTCAATAAAACACTCTACTAAATCACCATCTTTTAACACCTTTATAGGTTCAAATCCCATACCAACTCCACTTGGAGTGCCAGTACAGATAATGTCCCCTGCCTTTAATGCCATTCCCTTGGATAAATCACTTATAATATAAGGAATATCAAATATCATATTTTTAGTATTAGAATTTTGTCTTAATTCTCCATTAATACTGCACTTAATATTTAGTTCTATAGGGAATGGAATCTCTTTTTTATGTACTATATAAGGCCCCATAGGACAAAAAGTGTCCAAACTTTTTCCTTTAAACCATTGTTTATGCTTTCCTTGTAAATCTCTAGCAGACACATCATTAATTATAGTATACCCAAAAATATACTTCTCTGCTTCTGCTTTGTTGATGTTTATTCCATCTTTTCCAATTATAATTGCAAGTTCAACTTCATAATCCACCTGCTTTGTTACTTCATAAGAAAACTTAATTTCATCTTCTTGTCCTATAGCTGGCATTGCAACTTTTGTAAAATATATAGGTTCTTCAGGTATCCCTGTACCTGCAATTCTAGTTATTTTTATTTCTCTTGCATGTTCAACATAATTTTTCCCAAGACACATAACATTTCTTCTTGGGTAAGGTATAGGTGCTTTTATTTTTACATCATTTAAAGATAAACTTTTAAAGTTTTCTTTATCTTCAAAAGCATTTTCTATTTTTTCCAGCATTTCTTCACTATAATTTTCTATTAATTCAACCATGTTTTTTGGTTTTTCCCACCCCATACAGCTTGCAATATTTTCTATTGGTATCACTTTATCCCCTCTTAGAATTCCTACACTTTCTTTATTCTCAAACTCATATGTTACAAATTTCATAGTTTGTTACCCCCTAGTATTTATTCATTCTTCACAGAATAAGCAAAATGCGTCGCATTATACTTAAATCATTAAATTTAAACTATTTATATTATTATAATATTTAAAATAATAATTTTCTATAACACTCACAAATTTATTATCAGAAAATAAAAATTTTAATGTTTTTGTTGACAATATTCTCAATTGTGTTACAATAGCTTTAAACAATTTTATAAGTCGCTATGATGAAAAGGAGTAGTACTAAATTCCTTTAAAGAGAGGTTGTACATGCTGTAAACAACTAAGGATTTATTATGAAGGGCGTTTTGGAGTGACAAATTTTAGAGCAGGGCTTATGTGCCAAAAAGGGTGGAACCGCGGAAATATTTTTCGTCCCTTTACGGTAAGGGCTTTTTTTTATACCTAATTTTAAAACTTAATAATTTGCAATGATAAAGAGTAGTAATAATTATTTTCTTTAAAGAGAAGTTGTGTTTGGTGTAAACAACTAAGAATTTGTTATGAAGGTGCTTTGGAGTAATATTTATTGAAAGATGGACTTATGTCAAGAAGGGTGGAACCGCGGAAATCATTTTCGTCCCTTTGTTTGGATATAAGTCTTTTTTATATACTAAAATATTAAAATAGGAGTGATGTTATTATGAAAGGTATTATTACAGTAGTAGGAAAGGATAAGGTAGGTATTGTAGCAGGCATAAGTAATGAACTTTTGCATCTAAATATTAACATTTTAGATGTAACCCAAACTATTATGGAGGATTTCTTTACAATGATAATGTTAGTAGATCTATCTAATGCAAATTTATCATTTGATAAAGTTAAAGAATCTCTTGTGCTAAAAGGAAAAGACTTAGAAGTAGATGTAAAAATTCAAAGACAAGAAATTTTTAATTCAATGCACACACTTTAGGAGGAATAATAATGAATGTAAATAATGTATTAGAAACTATAAAAATGATTGAAGAAGAAAAATTAGATATTCGTACAATAACTATGGGAATATCATTACTTGATTGCTGTGACTCTGATGGAGAAAAATCAAGAATTAAAATATATGACAAAATAACAACCTTAGCAGAAAACTTAGTAAAAGTAGGCAGACAAATAGAAAATGAGTTTGGTATTCCTATTGTAAATAAAAGAGTTTCTGTAACTCCTATTTCAATAATTGCTGGATCTTCCAGTGATACAGATTATGTTAAATATGCTGAAACACTGGACAAAGCTGCTGCTACTTTAGGTATAGATTTTATTGGAGGTTTTTCAGCTTTAGTACATAAAGGATATACAAAAGGAGATAGAATATTAATTCAATCTATTCCTGAAGCTTTAAGCCGTACAAAACTTGTGTGTTCTTCTGTTAACGTAGGTTCTACTAGATGTGGAATAAATATGGATGCTGTAAGAGAAATGGGCACTATTATCAAAAAAACTGCTGAACTTACAAAAGATTCTTCAGGACTTGGTTGTGCTAAGTTAGTAGTATTTGCAAATGCTGTTGAAGACAATCCTTTTATGGCTGGTGCTTTCCATGGTGTTGGAGAAGCTGAAAACATAATAAATGTTGGTGTAAGCGGACCTGGTGTTGTAAAAAGAGCTTTAGAAAAAGTAAAGGGAGAAAGTTTTGACGTTGTTGCTGAAACTATAAAGAAAACCGCTTTCAAAATCACAAGAATGGGTCAATTAGTAGCAAAAGAAGCATCTAGTAGATTAAATGTACCTTTTGGTATTGTAGATTTATCATTAGCACCAACTCCTGCTATTGGTGATAGTGTAGCTCATATACTTGAAGAACTAGGACTTGAAAGTTGTGGAACTCATGGAACTACTGCAGCACTAGCTTTATTAAATGATGCAGTGAAAAAAGGTGGCGTAATGGCATGCAGCCATGTTGGAGGACTTAGTGGTGCTTTTATACCCGTAAGTGAAGATGCTGGTATGATTGATGCTGTAAATAAGGGTTCTTTAAATATAGAAAAGTTAGAAGCAATGACTTGTGTATGTTCTGTGGGACTTGATATGATTGCTATCCCTGGAGACACTCCTGCATCAACTATTTCTGCTATAATTGCAGATGAAGCAGCTATAGGTGTTATAAACAATAAAACTACTGCTGTAAGATTAATTCCAGCTCCTGGTACAAAACTAGGTGATGTGGTTGAATTTGGTGGACTTTTAGGACACGCTCCTGTTATGGCAGTAAGCAAATTTTCTAGTGAAGCCTTTGTAAATAGAGGCGGACGAATTCCAGCTCCTATTCATAGTTTTAAAAACTAGAAATTTTATTAACCTTATTCTAAATTTTTGCATAGTATAAATTAAGTTATTCTTTTACAATGAATAAAGTTTAACAATTTAAAAATAATGCGACGCAACTTTTTTAGTTGAGAGTGTAGAATTGAGAGTTGAGAGTGAAGGTTGATTTTTAGCTATCGCAAAAAATCTTTAAATTTATATAAGTCAGCAATGTTTCGTTTTAGCGAAACGAGCCATGAAAAATTTAATCAAAGGTTTTTTGTAGTGTAACGGAAAAAAATCCACATTAACTCTCCACTCTCAATTATCGACTCTCAACTAGCAAAGCAAAGCGTCGCATCTTGCTTATTATACAAATTTGAATTACATATAAATAATTAGGAGTGAATTCATTGTATAGGTTATATCAATTCTATTATTGTCCATATGTTAATTGTATGCGCAATCTAAATAGTGTTACGGTAGATTCAAAAGAAGTCAGTTCTACACAAAAATATATTCAAACAAACATAAAAATTCCTGTATTAAAAGGTATGCAAAATCAAAACATACAAAATCAAATTAATAATTCAATTCAAAGTGATATTATGGAATTTAAACAGCAGATGGAAGAAGCTTCTAATGAGTATGGCATGCACGCTGAAAAAAAAGGAAAAAAATTCATTCCGTTTATAGCTTCCAATAGCTACAGCATTACCTATAATAAAAATAATATTATAAGCATTACTATTTTCTATTATCAACTTATAAATGGCAGACATTCTTATATTAAAACTTCTTATAACTTTAACTTAGCTTCAGGTAAAGCATTATCCTTAAAAGATTTATTTAATCAAGGCGTGCCATACAAAGAACTTATCAATAAAGAAATAAAAAAACATTTATCTAAAAATAAAGAACTATACCTTCCTGGTACAGTTGAAAACTTTAAAGGTATCTCAGATGATCAGCCATTTTATTTAGAAAATGGAAACATTGTAATATATTTAGGCTTTAATGAAATTGCACCTAACATATCAGAAATACCTATCATTAAAATTCCTTTCTATGCTTTTAAAAATTATATAAAACCTGTTTTTTTAAATTCATTCTAAACATTTTTAAATAATCTAGAAAATGTAAAAATCTTTCTAGGTTATTTTCTTTTATATGCATTAATGTACTTTTTATTATAACAATAATAAAAATTTAAATTTTCATTACTATACAGTAATCACAGCATCTCTTTTTAGTTTGTTCATGAAATTTGCCTTTGGTATAAGTTTGTAAAAACTATCAAATTGACTGCAAATAAATAATTATACATATATGCACTATATTCACACTCATTTAACCTACTCATATTGCACATAATATTTTTATACTTAAATTTCGTTTATTGAAAAGAAGGTGACTATATGCGTATATTAAGTACTGCTATTGCATCAATACTTACAATTAACAGTTTAACTTACATTAACTTTAGCCAAAATACATCTGCTGTTTATTTAAATAATCCTAATATGTATGTTGAATCTATTTACGAAAATAAAAAACATTCTTTACTGGATATATCAATTTTTTTTAAAAATGCTCTTAGTCATTCTGAGAACAATATGAGCTCTAAAGAATACAATTGGTATTTTCAACCACGTAAGGATAAAAACCCTCCATTACCTCCTAAAGAAACAGCAAATTTTTTACCAAAATACTCTTGCTATCATTTAGGCGATACTTCAAAGAAAGTTTTATATTTAACTTTTGATGAAGGCTATGAAAATGGATATACTGGACCCATTTTGGATGTGTTAAAAAAGCATAAAGTAAAAGCAGCATTTTTTGTTGTTAAACCCTATATTAATTCTAATGAAGATTTAATTAAAAGAATGGTTGATGAAGGACATTTAGTATGTAATCATAGTTCACATCATCGCTCCATGGCTTCTATAACAGATACTGAAAAATTCAACAAAGAATTTTCTGAAGTAGAAGAAGCTTTTGAAAAAGTTACTAATGGTAAAAAAATGCCTAAATATTTTAGACCTCCTATGGGAAAATATAGTGAACTATCTCTATCTAATACTAAAAATCTAGGTTACAAAACTGTATTTTGGAGCTTTGCTTATATGGATTGGGAGATTAACAATCAGCCTTCTCATGAATTTGCTAAAAAACGTATAATGGATAAAACCCATAATGGTGCTATTGTATTGTTACATGCTGTTTCAAAAACTAATGCTGAAATATTAGATGATATAATCACAGAGTGGAAAAACCAAGGATATGAAATAAAAACCTTAGATGAATTACCTAAGTAAAATTAATAAGGAGTTGTTTACAAGTTCTTAGTTAACAACTCCTTTATAAAAAAAGACTATGGCCTTATTAAAACTTCAAAATTTATTTCTTCCTAAAAAACTTTTGTTCTAAATTAATGAACTTCGTTTTTTAATACTTCATCTAATTTAATTATAAATTTTTCAGTTTGTTCTATTGTTCCTGTACTTATTCTAATCCAAGTGTCCCATCCCCATAAATATCCGCCTCTTATTATTATTCCTTTTTCTAAAAGTTTTTGGAATAGCATTTTTGAATCCTTATTTAAATTAACAAACACAAAATTTGCACTTGATTTTATGTACTCGAAGTTATTTTTTTCAAAATACTCTTCCATTAAAGCTAAAGACTTATAATTTAATTTCACTGTTTTTTCTATATGTTCTTTATCTTCTAATGCACCTAAAGCTGCTGCTTGAGCAAGTCTATTCACACTAAAAGTTAACTTTATTTTGTGCATAGCTTCAGAAATATTTTGTGATGTCAAAAGATATCCTATTCTTACAGCTGCTATTCCTGCTACCTTTGAAAATGTTCTTAAAATTATAGTATTAGGCCTTTCCTTTAATAGATTTAAAGTTTGTGGGTATTCCTTATTATTTAAAGCATAATCATAATAAGCTTCATCAAATACAATAACTACATCTTGTGGTAAATTTTTTACCAAATACTCCACTTCTGATTTAGTCATTATATTTCCTGTTGGATTATTAGGATTGCATATAAATATTAGTTTAGTTTTTTCATTGACCTTTTCAATAATTTTCTTAATATCCTGTTTATATTCTTTATCAAGAGGAATGGTAATTATAACCCCTCCTAAAAAGGATACATCTGCAGCATATTTGCCAAAGGTAGGCGTTGCTATCATTACTTCATCACCAGGATTTATAAAAGTTTCTGCAATATTTTTTATAAGCTCTTCTCCGCCACTTCCAACTACAACATTTTCAAGTTTAACACCATGTTTTTCCGCCAATTTTTCTCTTAATTTTATTGCAGCAGAATCAGGATACATGTTTATATTTTTAAGTTCCTTTTCAATGTATTCCATGGCTTTAGGTGATGGTCCTAATTGATTTTCATTTGATGCAAGTTTTTCAATTTCCTCTATTTTTAATTCTCTCTTTAAATCCTCAACTGGCTTTCCTGGAACATATGCTTTTATTGAGGCCACTTCAGTTCTAAATAAATTCTTTGACATAATTTTTTCCCCCTATTCTAAATCATATTCATGTGCCTTTTCTTCTCCCCTTATTACTCTAAGTGCTCCTAAGGCAAGAGCTTCTAATTCATTTTCCCCTGGCAATATTTCTACAGGAGCAATAAACTCTACTCTTCCTTTTATCCATTCTGTCATCATTTTTGAATAAGCAATTCCACCTGTAATTATTATTGCATCAACTTTACCACTTACTACAGTAGCAAGTTCTCCTATCCCTTTAGCAATCTGATATGCCATAGCCTCATACACCAATTTAGCTTCAGCATCTCCATTTTCAATTCTCTTTTCCACATCTAATGCACTATTAGTTCCTAAATAAGAAATCAATCCAGCATTACCTCTTATCTTCTTTTTCATTGTACGCTCATCATTCTTGTAGCACATTTCTATTAAACGCTTACAAGGTACTCTTCCTGATCTTTCTGGTGAAAACGGTCCTTCTTCATCAGTAACAACATCCACCATTTTTCCATGTTTATGAACACTAAGAGATATTCCTCCTCCTAAATGAACAATAACTAAATTACAATCTTTATAAGGCTTATCCAATTTCTTCGCTATCTTTATAGCTGCAGCCCTCATATTTAAAGTATGAATAAAACTTTCTCTTTTTATATCAGCAAGTCCTGATATTCTTGCAATATCATCTAACTCATCTACAGCTATAGAATCATATATAAACGCCGGTATATTTAATGGCTTTGATATTGCATATGAAATTACAGCTCCCAAATTTGACGCATGTTCTACTACAGGTCTTTTAGTGAGTCTTTCTACCATAGAATCATTTACTCTATAAGCTCCTGATTTTACTGGAGGTAAAATTCCTCCTCTACCAACTACTGCTGATAAACAATTAATGTCAAAATTCACTTCTTCTAAAAACTTCATTATAGCTTCATATCTCATATCATATTGGTCAACTATATTTTTATATTTTCCTACCTCTTCACTAGAATGTTCTATAGTCTTTTTAAATAATTCTTCTGTTTCATCATAAATAGCTATCTTAGTTGAAGTTGATCCTGGATTTATTGCTAATATTTTGCACATTTTTTTACCCTCCTGATTGTAGCAATATTTTATATATTTAATTAGCAAGTACTGTGCCAAACCTTTTAAAAGACCTTTTATTATAATTTTTAATATTTTTATTTCTTAAATTAAAGATAAATGGTATTAAAAGCATTGAAATATGATACCATTAATACCATTTATCTTTAATGTTCATTCATATTAGAATATTCTACAATTTTCATTACTAAAAAGGTACTAACTAAGAAATTTGATATGCCATATTTACTTAACAATTACTTTTTAAATATCTTTATACTTTCTAAAGAAACATTTATAGAAATCCACCAATCATTTAGTTATAAATTCCACTAAGTAATCTAACATCTGTGGATAGTGTAGTGCCCCTTTATTTAGGATCTTCTATGCTTAACTATTAGCTTTCCTAGAAAGTCGAAAAAACAACCTGCCATTTTTTTAATAAAACCCAATTGAGTATCATAGTAGTAATCAGATTCAAACCAGCCTTTTTGTTCAAAATAACGATAATCTCGGAACTTCTCATTCTGAATCACCATTATGCTTGTACGAGTTATCCTAAACATCATCAGCCTAGAAAAAGAAGGAATTGGCAACGTTGTACGCATAAGTTCCTTGTAAAACCTTTCAGAAGTCTTATTGATTTTTTTTATTATTTTTTCCTGTTCAAGTGCTGTTCTAGGCTCTAATGCCGTCAAACAACAGCCTTTTGTCACATGAAATCCCAAGTTCTCTGCTGTAGTTTCCAGGTATTTAACAATAGCAGTTCCTCCATATATTCCTTGGACAACAATAGCCGTAAATACCTTTCCGAAAAAACGTGGTCGGTGTAAAACAAAAGCCATTCGATCCAAAAAGTTCTTCATAAGTGCTGTTACATGGAATGCATAATTTGGGGTTGCAAAAATTATTCCATCTGAATTATTCATTTTCTCAAGCAGTAAATCCCTATCATCCTTCAAAGAACAATATTCCTCCCCTTTGTTAAAGCATAACTTGCAACCTTTACAATTTTCAAGATTATAGTCACTTAAAAAAACATACTCAAAATCAATTTCCATATGTGACTTCAAATTTATGATAAATTCTTGAACTGCTTGGTATGTTGCCTGTTTTCGCGGAGTCCCAATAAATACGGTAATTTTTTTCATTTTGTAACCTCCTCATTAATTTATATACCTACAAATATGAATGAATATTTTTAAATTCATTCATATTTAGGTAAAAAAACGCCTGCCTTTATTTATTCTATTTCTAGAAGTCAGTCAGGCCTTTCATTATAAACTCTGCTAAGTAATCTAAAATCTGTGGAAAATGACGGATACCTATTTCTTCCTTATGAGTATCGATAAATATTATTGAGTTAAAAAATGAAAGTATAAGCTCAAAATCTATATCATCCCTTATCTTCCCTTCAACTTGCCATTTTTTTATTAACTCTGCAAAATTATTATATAAAAAATCAGCATCATTCTTTCCATTTTCTTTATAATAAAATTGCTCCAGTTTGCTGAATACATCCCTATTATACCATTCTTTCAGTATAGGATTCGAATTGATACCATTGAGGTTCAGTTCCATTGCTTTTTTAATCACCTTTATTGGATCATCATCCGGATTCACAGATTCCATAATACTCTTTTTAAGTTTCTCATTTTCTTTTATATAAATTTCTATAAAGAGCTTCTCTTTTGAGGAATAGTAATTATAAAAAGTCCCTACTCCTATTCCTACCATTTTTGTTATATCAGAAACATTAGTGTCTTTGAATCCTTTTAAGCAAAATAATTTCCACCCGCTATTAAAGATATCTGTTTTTTTATCTATCACCCGATTACCCCCTAACTTATTGAATGAATATTTTTTTATTCATTCAATACTGTAACATGATATTATTTTAGTGTCAATTTAATTGATAAAATTTTTGCTTATTATATTAAAGTTCAAATAGCTATTTTGAAATAGGCATCCCCATATTTAAATGCTTAAGTACTCTTAATCCATATTCTGTTATTACACTACCACCTCTTCCTTTATATACTTTTGCCATGAGAAATTTTTCTAAATTAATTAATATTAATCTTGCTTCTTGCTCGCTTATAAAAAATCCTTTCTCTCTTGCATTTTTATATAAAGTCCTTCTTCCTATTCTATTTTTATCAGCATAACTTTTTTTAAGCTCTTCTAATATAAACACATATTTATCAATTTTTTCATCCGCAGATTCTAAAAATTTTTCCAACATTTTTTTTTCATCATAAGTTAAAATTTCCTCATGTACACTAACTTCATCATTAAATGGCAAATCTTTTATATCTATAGATTTTAATTCCAAATTAGCAAAGTACTCAACATAATTTTTAAGTTCTCTAATATTTCCTCTCCAATTATGATTAATTAAAGTTTCTTTTGCTTCTGTAGTAAAATTGAATTCACTGTTAAATTCAGTTTTAATTTCATTAATTAGAAATAATATGTCTTCTTTTCTATCTCTTAGAGGTGGAATTTTTAAAGGAAATACATTTAATCTATAATACAAATCTTCTCTAAAATCCCCTTTTTTAACCATCTCTTTTAGATTTCTATTTGTTGCTGCTATTATTCTAATATTTACTTTAATTAACCTGTCTCCACCTATTCTCATTACTTCTCTTTCCTGAATAACTCTTAGAAGTCTCATTTGAAGAGTTATTGGCATTTCTCCAATTTCATCAAGAAACAAGGTTCCATTGTGTGCAAGTTCAAAAAGTCCTGGTTTACCACCTTTTCTAGCTCCTGTAAAAGCCCCTTCTTCGTATCCAAACAATTCGCTTTCCAAAAGACTTTCTGGAAGTGCACCACAATTTACTGCTACAAATTGATAGTCTTTTCTTTTGAACTGTTGTGTACAGCTTGAGCAAACATTTCTTTTCCTGTTCCTGTTTCTCCTGTAATCATAATGGAAGAATCAGATTTTGCCATTCTTTTGGCAATATCTTTGCATTTTTTTATTCCTTCACTTTCTCCCAGTATGCTTTCAAAACTGTATTTTGCTCTATGCCCCTTTCCAATAAGCTGCTGTCTTAATTTATGTTGATTTTTTTCTATGTCACTAAATTTCCTTACTATAGCAACAGCTCCATAAATCTTTCCTGAATGAATTATAGGATGTACTGATGCTACTATATCATATCCATTTATTTTTATGAGTTTTTCTTTAACCGCCTCCAAATTTTCTAGTGCTAGCTTAAATGGAATATCAGGCATTATTTCCAAACCATGTTTATTCATAACTTGGTTTTTTTTATAACCTATAATATTTTCTGCCATTTCAGTATAAGTACATATTATCCCTTCTGCATCAATACCTATAATACCATCATCTAAAATCTGAAGTAATATGTCTAACTCACTTTCAAATCTATTTGTTAGTCCCATTATATTTGATAATCCAAAATTTGTAGTAACAATCTCTTTATAACTTTCTCTAATATTTTGTCTTTGTAAAATATTGCTTAAATCTAGTTTCGCTCCAATATCAATTATAGTATTAAGCTCTAAGAGAGTATTACCTACGTTAATAATTTTTTTAGAAGAATAATTATTGTACCTAGATGTACCCAATACAATAGCATATTCTTTATACATTTTGTTATTATCTTCTGGATATCCTGGCTCTATATCTACATGTCTTATTCCTAACTGATATAACACTGAAATCATCTGTACTGCCATTTCTTTACTTTCATCAATAAGTACTACAGAGGCATCTTCCTTTATTTGCATAACTTTTTCTAGCCCTGCTTTTGAAATTGTCCTGTTAGCTATAATTACATCAGTTTTTTTCTTAATATAAGGTTTAATCATTTTAAAAACATTCTGTGATTGAACTAAAACCAAATCTGCTTCTATATCATTTTTAATATTTTCATTACTAATACAAAGTTTCTCTAAAATTATATTATCTGAAAACAAAGTCCTAATTTGTTCATAATAAGTATTTGCACTTAATTCACTATAACTTATTATAAGTAACTTTTTCTTATGCAACTCTTTAAACATTAATTTCACCCTTTATTTATTACATTTTATTCTCTACAATTAGTTATTTTACTATAGTTTTCTTTACATTTCTACTATACCTTAATCTTTAAGCATACAATTATAATATAAAACATTATAATATTTTATATATTAATTTACTTATAGCTTAATTTTCATTGCAGGAGGTAACAATGAATAGTAATGATATTCCAAACAATACAAACTTTGAAGTGCCCCCTATTTATAGGCCTTCTCAATCTTCTATAAGTATACCTATAGAGGATCCTTTAAATATAGAAAGTCCTGATGCAAACTCAGATGATGAAAATAACTTATCAGAAATCAACACAAATTCCAGCATTGAAAAAACTGAAAATACTTTAAAAAGTATAAATTCTATAAAAAGTGAGTTATGTAAATTACCTTTGGATACCTGTGAGAGTCAATATATTGCTAATAATATTACTCCCATATTGAATGTATTATATTTTCTTTCAACCTCATCTTTAAGTTTAGCTACTTCAGTAAATTTTTTGACTAATTCCCCTATAGTTCATGCTAAAAAATCTGAACTTAAAGAAACACTTCATTTAATATATAATATTAATGATCAGTGTGATGATGTGTATGATGTAATAAAAAAAAGAATAAAAGTGTTATTAGATAATTGCTAGTAAACCTAATTGTAATTGCTATATACTTACTGTTTGTGCTTTATATAATAAGCAAAATGCGACACAAGTGGCAATTAAAATAGGGTTCAGTGGCGGTTTGGATTTTAACTTATACTTCGTGATATATGGTAATATATCTCTACGTATAAGTTAAAATAAAAACAACCCCATAATGCAGCCTATATACAACTGAAATTTGAATTAACTACTTGCGTCGCATAATTTTTAAATTATTAAAAGTTAAGTATCGTAAAGAAACTAATACTATGTATACATAAAATAATATTTGAATTACAAAAACATAAATAATGTTTATTCCACCTGTAAAACCTATTATGTAAGTTAAAAATGTAGCCCCAAGATTATTAAAAATCATTATAATAGCAGAAGCAGAGTATACACTCTCTTTACCAACATGTTGTACAATATATCCTTGAAGTGCAGGATATATTACTGCTATAGAAATACCAATAACCGCCATTCCAATCAAAGCTTGAATTTTATTTGTACCAGTCAAAATAATAAATATTCCTATAATAGCTCCTATAGGCGAAATTGAAAGAAATTTTAATTGACCTACTTTATCTAAAATCTTATCTCCTATAATTCTTCCTATAGTAAATAAAATCCAAAAACTTGAAAGAATATTTGGGACTTCTGATTTATTAAGCCCATAATATTTTTCTAGAAATCCGCCTGTCCAATTTGTAGTTGATATTTCTGCTCCTACATAGAAAAATATTGCTATAGAAAACAATAAAACTAAAGGATTCTTTATTACATTAAAAGAAACTTTGCCATGATGTTTATTCTTAGATAATGATTCAATATCAATTTTTCTTACAAGTATGAGCAACAAACACATAAATACTATATGTATAATATATATATAATTAAATTTTATTCCACTTTTTAATATAAGCCTGTCCATTGGTAAAATTAGAATTCCACCTAATCCAAAACATGCATTAGCAAGGCTGAATTTTTGATATTTTGGTGGAAGTATTGAAAGAATTGTACTAGAAAACAAAGACATCATTCCTATAGCTAGTCCTGACATAAAATAGCCAACCAGAAGAATATAAAATGATTTGGAAACCAAAATTACTAAGCTTGCAAATATAGTAAGAAAATAACCTATACTTAACCCTTTTTTAAGACCTAATTTAGACATAAGCTTTGCACCTACTATACTCATTCCAAATGATGCAAAATAAACTACTGATGGTAATATTGCAATAATATTTGATGATACATTATAATTATTTTTTATAGTTGTTATAAAAGGCGATAATGTGTTAGAAAATAATGACGAAAAAAAATACCCTACAAAAACAATTATCATATTTTTAGAATCTTTCTTCATTCTACTCCTCCTATTTTAAAGAATTTAACAAATCATAATAAAAATTTGCTTCTGCATCAACTGAGCAGAAGCAAATTTAAGTATAGCATACCTCAAAACATAATACAAAACTTCAATAAAAAGCTAAAAAGCATAATTTTTTAATTATTTAATTCTTTTAATGTTACATTAAGTGCTTTTTTCCATAAAAGAATATCTACCAAAAGTATCACTACACCATATATGTATATTCCATAGTTCATTGAAGTACAAGCGTAATGTACTCCTCCTAAGGCTCCAAGTAAAATCATAAGTGGAATTACAATTAAACCTTCACCTGATTGGTTTACTCCAAAACTTTCTGAAAATGGTAATGATTTTTTTGTAAGTTTAAAACACAGCACTGTAAATAACAATATATTTAAAAACACTAAAACTAAATGCGGAAATATTTTCACTCCAAATATGGCCATGAATATTACAGATTCCAAACAATATACAGGAAGAAGTAGTCTAATAATAAAAGCTTTCAAGGTTCCTTTAAATATACACGACAGATCTTTATTAGGTATAATCTTATAAATCCAAGCTCCTTTATATTTACCTGAATATTTTATCATCATAACTGCTGTTGGAAGTAATATTGCACAAAAATATATATTTAAATACATTTTGCTAGTAACTATATCATTCCAACCTTTATCTTTTAATTCATTAAATATAAAAATAAATGGAAAAATCAAAGAAAATCCTAAAGAAGGGTATACTTTAAGCTTAAATTCTCTTTCATTTTTCATCATATCGGAAGCAAATCTAAAAAATGTCCTTTCCTCTTTACTAGAACAGATTATTTTCGATATTAAGTTTAAGAATTTTTTATTTTCTCTTTTGATTTTTCCACTATTATCATTCAATTTTTGTAGATTTCTTTCAAAGGCAGGTATGAGCTTTATATATATAATTATAGAAATCACAGGCACAACTATTGCAAGCATAGAAAATATTATAAAATGAACATTATATTTCCCATGTAATACCATTTCAAAAGGTGCTGCAAACCACATTGGAATTATGAAATACTGCCACCATTTTGGTGTAAATACCATATTTAAATTTACAAAACTAAATAATCTTCCTACTAGCTGATATCCTATGGCTATAGCTATAGATAGAATTATTTGAATATAATTTATTATATCCTTTAGTTTTTCTCCATCAAAAAACTTTAATATAAATAGATATAATAAAGCAGTAATTACCACTATAAATAAATCCATAAGAATTATTTCAAATAAAAATATTAAAAAAAACAAAATTCCACGAGTTACTAAGGATCCTATTAATGCAAGTCCCGAAATGGAAATGGTAATAAAAAACATGTAAATTAACACATGTATAGTTTTGGCCATGCTTAAAGTTTTGCTGTTCACTGGCTTTGACCCTATAATATTTTTATCTCTAATATCCAAAAGTACCGAAGAAAAATCAGAAATTAGGGAAGTCATAATCATAAATATTAATATTCCAAAAACAAAACTCATTTGAAATATAAAATTTTTACCGAAACATATTAATGGAATTAAAATTACTCCAAATAACCCATACATCCATAGAGATTTTATAAAATTATTTTCATCTTTATTTTTTTTCTTTTTTGAAGAACCCCCTATAGCTGTAGGAACTCTTCTACCATCCATAACAAACTTCAATTGCAATATTTTTCTCATTACCTGGTAGTCCACGCCAACTTTTTCAAAAAATCTTTAAACTTGTCTAAAAATTTTAAAACTTTAAAATCTTTCATTTTTCTACCTCTCTTGAACTATAGATACAAATTCTTTAGCTATTTCCTTATGTTCATTAAATCCTGTAAGTTGGTTAAATATTTCTTCTAGAGACCCTTCCTTGCATTTGTCTTTTAATTCATTGAAGCTTCCATCAGCAACTATTTGTCCCCCATTAAGTAATATTATTCTACTGCTTATCTTTTCAACCACTTCCATTATATGAGATGAATAAAATATAGTTTTATTTTGTGCTGCTAATTCTGCCAGTATTTCTTTTACCACCATAACACTATTTGCATCTAATCCACTTAAAGGCTCATCTAAGAACAATATATCTGGATTGTGAAGTAAGCTTGATATTATAAGTACCTTTTGTCTCATACCTTTAGAATAAGATGCTATTCTAGAATCATACACTCCTTCTAGTGAAAATATTTTCATAAGTTTTCTAGCCTTTTCATCCACATCATCATAATCTAGCCCATATAATTCTCCTATAAATGTTAGATATTCTCTTGCGGTAAGGTTATCATATATTTCTGCAATTTCAGGAACATAACCTATTTTTCTCTTATATTCTACACTTCCATCTGATATGTCTTTTCCTAAAATTTTAATTTCTCCTGTATATCCTTCTAAAAGTCCCAGCATTATCTTTACTGTAGTGCTTTTTCCAGCACCATTAGGTCCTATGTATCCTATAATTTGCCCTTTGTATACATCTAAATTTATTCCTTTTAGTACTTCTTTCTCTCCATAACTCATTCTTAAATCTCTTATAGTTATTGCAACTTCATTCATAAGTATACCTAACCTTCCTTTTAAATATTAAATAGATTTTACCACAACTTATACTATTTAACAATTTCACTTTATATCCATTAGAAAGAAAGTAAGTCTTAGAATTTATGAATAATCTGAGGAAATTAGAATGTATGTAATAGTTACACATTATTAGGTTTATTCTAATTATCTAGTAAACAACAAACTAGTATTGACTCTAACCCAAGGTTAGGATTTATAATAACCTTGAAAGGTGGTGAAATCTTGAAAATTAGTGAGTTTGCTAAGAGGTCGGGGGTAACTGTAAAAACATTGCTCCATTATGATAAGATTGGGCTGCTACAGCCATCTTTAAAAACAGAAGCAGGTTATAGAATTTATTGTGATGAAGATTTTATCAAGTTACAACAGATTACTACACTAAAATTTATTGGGTTATCACTTGAAGAAATAAAACAACTTATAAATGAAAAAGGCCAAAATATAGAAAGTGTAATCAGTGTTCAAACAAGAGCATTAGAGGAAAAAAAGAAACATATTGAGACAGTTGTTACTGCCCTAAATAAAGCCGAAAAACAAATACAAGATAATAATTTTCTAGAAATTCAGCAACTTATTGATATTATCAAGATAACAAATATGGAAACAAAAGCAAAACAGAGATTTAATAATGCAAGCAAACAATATGTTACTAACAGCTATTACTGGAGGTCTAAAACTTCTGAACTAATAAATGAATTGCTTAAGCCTAATATGAATGATGTTGTACTCGATTTAGGGTGTGGCACTGGAAAACAAATTATCGAGCTATCTCGAAAAATAAAATTAGCAATTGGGATAGATATTAGTGATGGAATGATTCGACAAGCTAAAGAGAATATAAAAAATGAAAAAGCACATAATGTTGAACTGTATACAGGAACATTTGAAGAACCTAACTTGAACATAGATTTACAGAAAAAATGTGTTACAAAAATCATTTCAAATTATGCACTTCATCATCTAACTACAATATATAAACAAAAAGCAATAGAAAAAATGATTAATATAGGTGGAGAAAATTTACAAAGCATTATTATTGGTGATTTAATGTTTTTTGAAAATCCTAATGATTATAGAGAAGAATTTTCTTTAGTAGGATATGGACCAGAAGTAGATTTTCCATCCAGTGTTGAAGAGTTAACAAATTGCTTTTTAAACTTTGATTTTACTGTTGAAGTCCACAGGTTACATCCACTTGTGGGAATTATAGTTGCTAATAGACATAAAAATCAACAATAAAGGGGCTGTGGCGTTAAGAATAAACACTACAATATATTGTGCTAATTTTAAATTTTCAAAGCAATATATTATATGTAAATTCCTTAGTGCGACAGCCCATTTTATCTGAATATAAACAACTACTTTCTTCCACTAATCTATTTGATTTTACACATGATAGTTCTCATTATCCACTCTTTTTCTTATTCTTAAGTTGACCCCATAGAAGAAACTAGAAATAGTTTTCCTTGTTACATTTCTACTTTGCTTACGGTACGAAGTCTGCCCTTAATAGGTGTATTTTGTAGCTCTTTAAACACACTCTCACCTTTATTATTTAATATTTCTACGAAGGTAGATACGTCAACTATATTGATGATTCCTATATCTTCCTTTGTCATGTCTTTAAGACTGCAAAGTGTGCCTACAATATCTACCGCCCTCATCTTTGTTTTCTTACCTGCATTAATATGTAATTTCATAATTTCTTTATTTAGCTCAGCACCTTTTGTTTCTTTAATTTCAGGTCTTGTATTCATTTTTTCAACAAATTCTTGTTTGAGATTATTTATAGTTTCCATTGAAGGTCTTACCTTCAATGGAATCTCTTTACCAATATATTGATGTATATCATTTAAAAGCTTACTTTCATTTTGTTTTACAAAAGTAATTGCTCTACCCATCTTGCCTATGCGTCCAGTTCTTCCTATCCTATGAACATAGCTTTCCTTGTCTTCTGGTATATCATAATTAATTACAAGCGTAATGTTATCTATATCTATCCCTCTAGCTGCAACATCTGTAGCTATCAGATATCTAAAATAACCTTGCTTAAAATTATTCATTACTCTTAATCTATCAACTTGTTCCATTCCACCATGTATTTTCCTACAAGCATACTTAAGATTTGCCAGCTCAGTATAAACTGAATCTACTTTTTGTTTTGTATTGCAGAATATTATACAGCTATCTGGGTTTTCTACTATGGTTATATCTCTTAAAAGGCTTATTTTATCCAGTCCATTTACATTATATCTTTCTTGGCATATATTATCTGCAGCTTTATTTTGCTCCTCTATTTCAATATGTATAGGATCTTTCATATATTTATTGCATAAAGTCTCTATGTCTTTTGGCATTGTAGCTGACAATAACATGGTCACACGCTCTTTTGACAAGCTTTTTATTATTGTTTCTATCTGCTCTACAAATCCCATATTAAGCATTTCATCAGCTTCATCTATTATAAGATACTTTATCTTTGATGTATCAAATGTGCCTTTTTCAATATGATCTATAATACGGCCAGGAGTACCAACTACTACATGTGTTTTTTGTTTAAGTTCCTTTTCTTGATTATAGAAAGGCGACTTTCCATAAATTGCAGCTACTTTAAGTCTTTTAAATCTACCTATATTAAAAATATCTTCTTTTACTTGGATAGCAAGTTCTCTTGTTGGTGTAATTACTAGTGCTTGAGGCTTATTTTCTTCCCAATCTACTAACTCACAAATAGGGATGGAATATGCTGCTGTCTTCCCGCTTCCAGTTTGAGATTTTACTACTATATCTTTTTTTGCTAAAGCAACGGGTATAACCTGTTTCTGGACTTTTGTAAACTCCTTGAAATTTAACATACTAATTGCTTTTAATAACTCACTGCTTAATTTATAATCATTAAAATTTGCTTTTGTCATTTAATCATCTCTTTTCTTATATTTTTTTATCATTATTACTAGGAATATATTTTTTTATGTTCTGCACACAAGGTTTCTTCACTTCTTCACCTGATGGTCACAGATATTTTCCCTTTATCATTACATTACATCCCACAATACGCATACTAACTTTTTTATTATATCACATCCATGTATTTCAACATAAATAGCACTGTCCATCTTAGTAAAAAAATACAACCACCTGCAAGTATCTATTTAATGCCCTGCAGGTGGTTGTTAATATGTATTAATAGTAGCAAACTACCTATAGTAAGCTTGTTAACAAAACGGTAGCTTATATATTTACGGATTTTACAATAGCCTTTCTAAAGAATTCCTTGTCAATATCATAGAAAACACGACAGTTAGGTTTTTTATCCAAATTAAGTGTTTTATCCACATAACTCATTCCCTGTGTAATCCCAGCCCTTGTGTCAATTTGAACATATTGATCCTTGTATTTAAACATATCCGTATTTGTAATGGCAAGCATGGCACAGGGGTCATGAATTGCAGCATCATTAGCTGCATAGGATGAAAGGATTTTTACTCCAATATCAGATATTGTGTTATGGAATTCTCTCATTTTATTTAACTCAATATCAGTTAATGTTGCCTTTAATGTAACATTCAATCCGCACATCATAAGTTTAACACCGCTATTAAAAACAATATGTGCAGCTTCCGGATCTGTAAAGTAGTTAAACTCACTACATGGAGTTACATTTCCAATATTTATTCCACCACCCATTATACTGATTGCAGCAATTTTAGGTTTTACTTCTGGATGAGCTGACAAAAGTAATGCAATATTGGTTAATGGACCAGTAGCAGCTATATACACAGGTTCCTTGCTTTCCATTAATATTTTCCTTTCAACCTCTATTGCACTCAAATCACTTAGTTTTGATAGTTTATCATCACCAAATGTACTAGCATAACCGCCAAATCCATCTGAACCATGTACAGCAGTGGCAGGCATGACATTCTTAATAAGTGGTTTTTCTGCTCCTTTTGCTACTATGCAGTCCAAACCTAATAGTCCAGCTATAAGTTGAGCATTATGAGTAGTTAAATCAATCCCTACATTCCCTGATACTGAACAAATAGCTTTAATATCAAATTCTGGTTTTGAATGGGCTACCAAAATGGCAATAATGTCATCAACTCCAGGATCACAATCTATAATTAATGGATATCTTCTCATGTTTACTCCTCCAATATAGAAATTAAATTAATCGAGTAATATAAAAAATAATCATTTTCATATTACTCGATTGATTTTAGATATTAGATTTCTCTAGTATATTCTTTTAACCATGCTTTTTCTTTTTCATCTAAGTATGGTGAAATTTTATCATATACTGTCTTATGATATTCATTTAACCATGCTTTTTCTTGTATGCTCATAATATCAGGGTTTACTGCATCTAAATCTATAGGCACATAAGTAATTGGCTCAAAGTACATAAATTGACCATATTCATTTTTCTCACCTTTGCATGCAAGAAGTTCATTTTCAATTCTAACTCCATGAGAACCTGCAATATATATTCCTGGTTCATCAGTAAGAACCATACCTTCTTCAATTGGGTGAATTTCATGTGCACGGTATTGCCATCTAAATCCTGTTGGCGCTTCGTGAATATTCATCAAATATCCAACACCGTGACCTGTACCATGATTAAAGTTTAAGTTATTCTCCCAAAATGGAGCACGTGCAAGTATATCTAAATTCATACCATTACATCCATAAAGGAATCTTGCATGAGCAAGACGGAGATTACTTTGCAGCGTCATAGTAAAGTGATCCTTCATTATTTGTGGTAATTCTCCAAATGCAATAGTTCTTGTGATGTCAGTGGAACCTTCGTAGTAACCCGCTCCTGTATCTGTTAAAAATAAAGATCCCTCTTTAAGTTCTACATCTGTCTCAGGAGAAGAAGTGTAGTGTACAATAGCACCATGCTCACCAAATGCGCATATTGGTTCAAAGCTTGGACGGATAAATCCTTCTTGCTGTGCACGTAATTCTTCTAGTTTATTAGATGCACTGATTTCTGTAATTTTTTCTTTGCCTACATTTTGTTTTAACCAGTACATAAACTTTGTGCTAGCTATTCCGTCTTTAATATGAGCATTTTTAATATTTTTAATTTCTGTTGCATTTTTCATAGCTTTAAATAAAACACATGGATTTTCTTTTTCTACTTTTTTAACAGCTTCAGGTATGTTGTTATATAATGCATAATTCATTCTAACAGGGTCTACCAATAACACATCTGAAGCAGTGAATTTTTTAGCTTCTTCATATACATCATTATATGGATGAAAAGCTGTTACACCATTTTGGGTAAGATTTGCTTTTATTTCAGTGCTTAATTTATTTTCATTTATGAAAAGATGCACTTCATCCATCGTAACGATTACATAACTTAAAATTAGAGGAAAAAATTCAATATCATCTCCACGAATGTTAAGAAGCCATGCTATATCATCTAAAGATGTAATTACATGTGCATTTGCACCTGCAGTTTTCATTGATTCTCTAACACGTTTTAATTTAGAAGCTGTAGATGCACCAGTATATTTTATATGGAGGGCAAATGCTGGCTTTTCAGAAAGTGGTGAACGATCTTCCCATATATCATCAATTAAATCACAATCATATTTTATAGATCCATTTTTCTTTTGAAGAATTTTTTCATAGGCTTGACCATCTCCCATAGAAACAACACGACCGTCAAATCCAAGTGTTTCTCCTTCAGTAATAGTGCTTTCTATATACTCTTCTATAGTTGGAACATTGGGTTCACCCATTTTAAACAATTCAACAGTTGTTCCTTCTAGTTGTTTTCCAGCTTGAAGAAAATACCTTCCATCTGTCCAAAGTCCTGCACTTTTCATTGTAATAACAGCAGTTCCTGCAGAACCTGTAAAGCCTGTTATGTACTTTCTAGCTTTAAAATGTTCACCTACATACTCACTCTGATGAAAATCAGCAGTAGGTACAATATACATATTAATGTTTTTTTCTGCCATTAAGGCTCTTAATTTTGTAATTCTTTCAGATACTTTCATTATATTAATCTCCTTCCAAAGTAGGCTTTTGATTTCCTATAGCTAGCATTTCCCCTGAGCAATTTTTTCAATACTGAAATCAAAATACTTCTACCAATGATAATTATATCATTATTACTAAATTTTTCAAATAACCATTGAATTCTATTTAAGTGCAAAAATGCTCTTCCCCTAATCCACATACTTATAGTCATCAAAATTAATTCTGCCTTTGACTCTATCAAATTGTTTTTTAAGTTCTTTAACAGTTTTAATGCCCTACAGTGTTTAATTTTTAATAGTACCTTCAATGCATCCAATGTGCTTTACATTACTTTTCACCTCATAAGAAACTAACGCATATACTAAATTGTATATTAAAATATTGGGAGGAATCATTTTGTATTATAACATGGGAATAAATTATTTTAATCCAATGGAAGATATGTATAGAGCAAAATCAATAAACGACTTACTTATTGAAGCCATGAAGGATGAAAGGCATGATAGAGTAAAATATGGGAAAATGATGGAAATGACTGATGACCCTATAGTAAAAAGACAAATAAAATTTGCATATGATGATGAAGGTATGCATTACAAAATGTTTAATCAAATTTACCAGCAGCTTAATGGTAGAAAAATAAACATTCCTCTTCCAACTAATATTGAAAAATATAGCACACTTATGGATGCAGTTCAAAGCAGTATAGATGGTGAACTTGAGGCAGTTGAAGTTTATAGAGAACTTTTTTCACTCCTTAAAAATCAACAAATGAGAGACAAAGTTTTCGCAATTATAACAGACGAACAAGAACATGCTTCAAGGTTTATTTACTTATATTCAATGCTAAAGTAAAATTACTAAATTAACTTTAACATTTTAAGCATTATGCGACTTAAGTAGCAATGAAAATAAGGTTCAGTGGCAGTTTGGATTTTAACTTATACGTAGAGATATATGATAAGCGTTTTGTCACATTTTTAAATATTTTTTATTAGTCCTCGCGAAAATTTCAGGAAAGCCTTAGAACTTTAGCCCTGTTTGAGTGAAGCGAGTTTGGCAAAGTTCTTAGGTTTTCCTGAAATTTGAGCTTAGAGTAATTAAAAATATTTAACGTTACAAAACGCTTATCATATATCATGGAGTATAAGTTAAAATCCAAACTCCTTTATGTGAGCTATCCTTATACAGTAGAAATTCTATACTTAACTGCTCTTTAGGAAGTTTTTATAACAATAATTTATTATATCACTTCTCTTTATTATTCCTATAAATACATCATTATCATCTACCACAGGTACAAAATTCTGATTTACAGAATTATAAAACAAATCTTCTATATTTGAATCAATATGAACAGGATTATTTATCATTCTTCTAGGTATATCATTTAATCTTATCTTATTTGTATCCTTAAAATCCAAGTCATTAGTGTTTTTTAATTTCCAAAGTAAATCCCCTTCTGTAAGAGTACCTATATATTTTCCATCATCATTTAAAATAGGTATAGCCGTATATCTGTGATATTCCATTCTTTCAAGAGCTTGTCTCATAGTTGAATTTATATTTTCACATACTACTTCCTTTTTAGGAGTTAAAAAAAATGCTATATTCATATTTGTTGGCTGTTATTAGTTAAAATTAATTTTAACTAGTAACAGTTTCCACCTGCCTTCCTTAGTATTTTTTGATATGGAATTCAAACTATATCTAAATGAAACTTTACTTAAATAGATATTTAAAAAAACATTTTTCATTACCATACTATATAGTTGTAAATACATTATACTTCTTAATATTTCAAAATTCAATAAACTAATTATAAACTATTTTTTAATATTTTGTTACAAATAAAAATTAAAGATACATGGTTTAGTTCATAGCTTTAGTTAATAGCTTTCTTCTCTAGTGCCTGATTATTTAAAATAGTAAATTATATGTTGAAAACTTATTGTATCATTTGTTGTATTTCTATAGCAATGAGATTTATTTGCAAAATATCTTATTGCATCTCCACAGGATAATTTGTATATTGAATCTCCTATTACTACCTCCATATTCCCTCTTGTAACAATAATATACTCTTCTGTGCCTTCATTGTGAGGTAATGATTGGTGATTGCATCCTGGTTCCAATTCAATAGTAAATACTTCAAACCTTCTATTATTATCATAAGGAAAAAGTGGATATACTCTCATTTTTTCATCATTTTCTATTATTGGTTTAATATCATTGTGACAAACATAAACAATTTCCCTGTTCTCTTCTTCCATAAAATAAGAAAAAGAAACATTTAAACCTGTAGCGATTTTCCATAATGTAGTTACTGTTGGATTTGAAACACCTTTCTCTATTTGTGCCAACATTCCTTTACTCACCGAAGTAACCTCAGAAACCTTATCTAGACTTAAATTCTTCTGTTTTCTTATGTTATTTAGATTTTTTCCTATTATTGAATTAAAATCTTTCATATATTTTCCTCCAATGTATTGTATGTTATATTATATATATATATAATATATTATACAATATTATTCTTATATTTACTATAAAAAATTAAGGAGGTAATTTTTATGTCATCTAATTTAAAGAAAAGTGCTGAAAGAGTTCAAACTGTACTTAACGAATTTGGGTTTGAACTTAATGTAATGGAATTGTCTGATTCTACCCGTACTGCACAGGAAGCAGCAAGCACTATAGGTTGTACAGTAAGTCAAATTGCTAAATCATTGATTTTTAAAGGTAAGACTTCTCAAAATCCTATACTAGTTATAGCAAGCGGCACAAACAGAGTAAACGAGAAAGCAGTTAAGGATCACATAGGTGAAAAACTACAAAAAGCAGATGCTGATTTTGTACTAGAACATACAGGTTTTGCAATAGGCGGCATTCCACCTATTGGACATAAAAATGCTATCACTACATTAATTGATGAAGATTTAATGCAATATGAAGAAATATGGGCTGCGGCAGGCACCCCTAATGCCGTTTTTAAATTAACTCCAAAAATTTTAATAGAAATAACAAAGGGTGATATTATCTCTATTAAATAATAATTATGACATGTTTTTAAACAGTTGATAATTGATAGTGTAAAATCGAGGTAACAAGGTATGTTAAAAGTTAAAATAACATACCTTGTTATTTTTTTACCATCTACATCCTTATTAATAAATATAATTGTTAATTGATTTGTATTAAAACAAAAATTAAAAAAATAAATAAAAATAAAGGAAATTGATGAAAAATGTAGAATAATTGTATAGTAGCTACTATACATACATGCATAATTTGAAGGAGGAAACTAACATGTTCAAAAAATTAAATTTAGCAACTAAATTAAGTATCATACTTGGTACAATAGTATTCTTGGGAATTGTACTTATTGGAGGAATTACACTTAAAAAAGTTGAACAAAGTTCTTATAATCAGGCAGATGAACAGGCAAAGCAAGTATCAAATGCTTTTGCAAAGGATATACAAGGAAACTTTAAAGTATCACAAGCTACTGTGGAAGGGATAAGGAATACTGTTCTATTTTCTAAAAAGTCGGGAAGTTTAAGTAGAGAAGAGGTAATTGGGATTTTAAAAAATGCACTAGAAAATAATAAAGATGTACTAGGAATATACACAGCCTGGGAACCTAATGCCTTTGATGGCAAAGATAGTGCTTATATAAATAAAGAAGGTCATGATGCTACAGGTAGATTTGTTCCTTATGTTATACGAGAAAACGGAAACATAAAACTAGAAGCTTGTGCAAAATATGATAAAGAAAGTGAAGCAGATTACTATTTCCTTCCAAAGAAAGCGAAGAAAACCTGTTTAATAGAACCTTATTTGTATAAAATAGATGGTAAAGATACTTTACTTACTTCTTTAACAATACCTATACTTGATGATAATGGGAATTTTATTGGAGTCGTAGGCGCAGATATTCAGTTAAAAAATCTTCAAGAAATCACTGCTAAAGCAAAACCTATGGGAGGATATGCAGCAATCCTCACAGATAAAGGAAAAATTGTTACACATGGTGAAAAAACAGAACTTATAAATAAAAATATAGTTGATGTGGATAAAAGTGAAGAAGATACTTTGGCGAAAATTACTAAAGGTGAAAATTTTGAAACACATAAAAAAGCAGCAGGAACAGATACTTTATCTTTAGAGTCATATTCTCCTATAACTTTAAATGGAGTAGACAGCAAATGGGCATTCGTTTCAGTAATTTCAGATAAACAAATGTATGCTGAATTTAATCAGCTTTTTAAGATAATAATGGGTTTGAATATAATTGTTACCTTAGCAATAATTGCATTTATGTTTATGCTTATTAAAAAATCTATTTATCCTGTAAGTGTTGAATGTGAACATTTAGAGGTACTTTCTAATGCTGATTTCACCATAGAAGTACCAAAGGAGTTTTTAAATAAAGAAGATGAAATAGGTAGACTTGCGAAATCAATCCATAAAATGCAAAATTCTATTCAAACACTTATTTTAGGAGTTAAGGGAGAATCATCAAATGTAGAAAATGCTGTTGTAAATGTTGTAAAGCATATACAAGAATTAAATTCAAATATAGAAGAGGTTGCTTCAACTACTGAAGAGTTATCCGCAAGTATGGAAGAAACAGCAGCATCTACCCAAGAGATGAATGCTACATCCAGTGAAATAGAAAGAGCCGTAGAAATTATATCGGTTAAAGCTAAGGAAGGCGCAATATCAGCTAAAGAAATTGATAATAGAGCAAAAGAACTTAGAATAAACTTTTTTGAGTCAGAAAAAAAAGGTGTAACAGTTTATGAGGAAACAAGAGGAAAACTCAAAAGTGCTTTAGAAGAATCAAAATCTGTTCATCAAATTACTACTCTTTCAAATACCATAATGGAAATAACCGAACAAACTAATCTTTTAGCTCTTAATGCAGCAATAGAAGCAGCAAGAGCTGGAGAGGCTGGCAAAGGTTTTGCAGTGGTTGCAGATGAGATAAGAAAACTTGCAGAGGACTCTACAAATGCAGTTGCTAAGATTAAAGAAATAACAGAAAAAGTTACAAGTTCAGTAAGTAATCTTGCAGATAGTGCAAATGGTATGATGGATTATATGACAAATAACGTTAAAAAAGATTACGAAACCATGCTTGATGCAACTGACAAGTATAGTATGGATGCAGAGTTTATTAAAAATATGGTTTCAGAATTCAACGATGCATCAAGCCAAATTCTTGATTCAATTAAGAATATGGCAGGAGTAATAGAAGGTGTAACAACTGCTGCAAATGAAGGTGCAAATGGAACTACTACTATTGCCGAAAAATCTGCTATGGTAGTAGAAAAATCCGAGGAAGCTAAACAACTTTCAGAATATGCTAAAGAAAGAAATGAGAAGCTTGATGAATTGGTTTCAAAGTTTAAGGTTTAACATAATAATAACGAATATTTAAATTGATTAACAGGGGGTTTTAAGCCTCCTGTTTTCCAATATATTTTTATTCGACTTGAAATTTTTGTTCAACAAGACTTACTGTGAAAAGAAGTATGAATCTATCATATACTTACTATTATATTTAAAAACTAATTTTTCTAAGTAATCTTTAACTTTTACAAAATTTTCTTCATTCATAATCTTTTTAAAGTGATTTCTTTCACTTGATGAAGCTTCTACATTTACATATCCCCATACATGTTCAAAGGCATTTCTTTGAATGTTCCATTGGAGTGGTTTACTTATAGCTTCATCAACTAAAGTGTAAAACTCTAAAAAACTGCAATTGTTTTTCACTAAGGCCGAACATTTTTTGTAGTAATCGTAGCCATGTTCCATAACAAGGTACTTATACCTTGCCCATTCAGTATATAAATTACTAATTGGTGGCGCATTATTCTGCAACTCTTTTAGAATAAATATACACTTTATTGCTGAGACATCCTTATCTTTAACCTCCAGCATTATGTCAGAATCAAATTCTTTAATTTCGCTGTAATAATTTAAAAAGTCCTTTGCAAAAATAGTATTAGAATGAGATCCCTTATTTTTTCCTTCTGCTTGCTGACTATAATGTACTTTCATATTTCCATCTTCAGTCTTCCAAGTATCCATAACCTTTTTATATATTTCTTTTATACTATATTTATTATCCCCATAACAAATATTATGAAGATTATCATATATTACAGGTACGTTTATCTTATGACTAATTTCAAGAACATCATCTATTGAAAAATTTTTCTCATCATTTTCAATAACTAATCTCCTTTTTAATGAGCAACTTAGTCTTTGAAAATTCTTAATGAATCTTTCCTTTGCAGAAATTTTATCGCCATAAACACCACCTATATGAAGAACTATTTTATTAGAATAAGCGTCATTTAAACTATCTAAAAATTTGCAGTGATATTCTAAGTCCTTTATAGATTTATTTACAATGTCTTCATTAAGAGAATTTATTACAATATATTGGCCAGGATGCATAGAAAGTCTTATGCCCTTTTCCTTAGCGAAATCCCCTATTTCTCTAAGTTTTTCCTTATAAAACACTTCCCAATGGAATGTGTTAATTTCATGAGAACCAAGAGGAATTATATCAGAACTTATTCTAAACATATATATGTTGTTTTTTATATTATGAATTAATATGTTTTTTAAATCATTAAGATTGTCTCCTATTATTACTTTTAATTTTTCTTCAGAATAATCTTTAAGCATTAATCTTCTATTAGTACGAGCCTTTGTAGTTAATGGTATGCATGCATATCCGATTTTCAAAAACATCACCCCTTTTCATAGTTAATTTATTAGAGAGTGTCTTATGCTTTAAACATTTCAGTATTAACTTATTTCATGATCCTTCTAATATATAACAATTTAATAAAATACATAAAAAATAGAAACCAGATTACCTATACTACTAACTCAGGCACTCTGGTTTCTATCCTTTTACAAACTTATCTTTCAAATAATAATCACCTTAAACATTTTCCTAAATGTGACTTCTAAATCTTTCAATTCAAATTGACTAATTAACTTTGCAACTCAATTCTCACTATAGTAAGAAAAATTTCTATAATACAACTAGACTTAACTCTTACCCTTAACTCTTATTGACTTAAATTTAAAACTTACTGACTATTTTCATATTCTTTCTAACTTGAATCCTTAAAACTAAACTTATTGAACTAGGATAAATACTTACCTATTGAATTTTTAATGTACATAGGACGTATACCTCTAACCTAAACCAAAAACTAAAATTACTTGTTAGAATTTTTCAAAATAGATTTAACTTGAGACCTTGACTTAAAAATTAATTTAATCACACATTTGGGTTAACCTACTGTTTTGGTGGGCTCACCTCTTTTCATTCATATTTACTTTCAGTTTAAAAATGTATACTTAAAAAACTAAAAGTATGTTTTGGTTAATATTTTTTAATAACTAATTAGTTACCTTGACATTATTATAATACCACATTTTATAATTGTCAATATAATCTTTATATTTTTAATATTCAATTTATCACTATTCCTTATAAAAAGACAAATTAATCCCCTAAAGTATATTTAACACATTTTGATATCTTAATCTACTTTAAGGGATAATTTAATTTTTCTATTTTTCTGTATTTATAACTTCATTAAATAACTGCTTGTTCTCATCAATTTTTTCTTTAGATCCTTCTACAAAATATATATTTTGCTTTAAAATCTTATCAAGCATATCACCATATTTTCTTATATCTTCTGGTGTAGTTGAAAGTGCCTGATTTTCAGCTTCCACTAGATCCTTAGAAGAAGAATTTGTAAGATACATGGAATCACAAATTGCACCTTCCATAAGAGGTCCATTGTTTTTTAAATTAACAAAACCTTTAATAGCACCTATAATATAATTTGACATTTCACTATCTGTTGCCTTAAAGTTTTTAAGATACTCCACTGTACCTTTAAAAGCTTCTAAAGTTTCTTTAAGATTCGGATCTCTCATTGAGGCAAGTATAACCCTACCATCAGATGAAAATGAAGATTGAACTCCATAAGCTCCACCTGTTGTTCTTACCTTATTCCACAAGTATCCCATGTTTACTACATTCTCAAGTACCATCATTTTTCCACTGTAAGTATACCCCGCCTTTTTTAAATCTCCTGCTTGTATTATTGTCTGTACTTTTGCTGTAGAAGAAAAGGCTGTATTTTTCTCAGGTTGATCAAATTTATATTTTTGATGAGGCATCACTTTGGAATTAATTTCAGGGCTTATACGATTTAGCTCCTTTTTAAATGTCTCAGCAGCACTTTTATTTCCATTATAACTTACTAAAAGACCATCTCTATTAAAAGCAAGGTCAGACGTATCTTTAAGATTTTTAGAAATACTATCCCACTTTGCATCAAAATTATCATCCAAGTCCTGTAAAAATTTATAATATGAAAGTCCTGCAAGCTCCTCACTATATTTTCCACTTTCATTCATATATGAATTCATCCTCATAATTGCAGCACTTCCTGAGCCTGATTTTAAAATCATCTGAAGAGCTGATTTATTCTGCTCAATAATTTGTTTTATTTTTTGCTTATCGTTGAACTGACTGCTGTTTATAATTTCTTTTAATATATCAAAAGACTTTGGAATACTATCCTCTGGTACTAAAAAAGATGCTGTAACTTTAGGACTATAATCATTAAGATTTTTACTGTTTGACACTGCTGAAGGAACAAAACCTACCGCACCTCCCATATACTGTAACATCTCATTTGAAAGTTCTTCAGACTTATGTCCCTTAGTATCCACATTTCCAAGTAAAGATGAAAGTAAGCTCAAATAATGTAATTTATCCTGAGGAACTCTAGATGTATCAAAATAAAAGTTTATAGTTGAAAGTCCGTTTAAATCTGCATTATGTGTAAGTACTTTTATTCCTGATTGATTTTCAACTGTGTAGTTTAAATCTGGCAATTCAGGTTTAATATCTTTAAGAGAAAGCTTAGGCAAAGCTTCAAGTGCTTCTTTAGAATCTCCACTTTTCTGCCATGCATTAAAATCTTCAGTATCTTTTAAAAGTGAATCATTACCATTTTCACCAACTTGACTCTTGTAATCTGCAAGCTTTTTAGCTGTACTTTCAGCATTTCTAGTTTCAAGTCCTGCTTCAGGTTTTAGTACAACTAGTGAATGATAGTCATTTGAAATCAAGCATTTATTAATCAAATCCTGAAAATATTTATTCTCATCTGATTCCTTTATTTTTTTCATCACACTGTCTGTTTCAAAATACATTGTAGGATCTTTATCATATATCCAAGTAGATAATGCAGTCTGTGATAAAATAATGCCATTTCCACCTAACATAGGTGTTACAAGTTTTTCTGAACGATTACTTATATCATAAGACGATATAGCAGATTTAAGAAAATCTTTATCAAATCCATTTTTAGAAATATTATTTAAAGTATCAAAAATTGTTTTTTGAAAAACTTCCTTTGAAGCTTCATCAGAATTCATAGCATTAATTGAAAATATTGGTTGAGCACCCTGCATACTGAAGGAAGAACTTACATTTTCTGCAATGCCACTGTCTGTAAGTGCCTTTTTTAGTGGAGCATTGTCTGTTCCCATAAGTAAATAACTTAAAAAACTCAATGCTGTATTTGTTTCTTTATCTTCTATATTACCTGTAACAAAATTTAGTGAAAGATATGTCTTCTTTTTGTATCAGCATCTTGAGACACAGGATAAGAAGCTACTTTCACAGGTATATTTGACAAAGCTTTTTGAGATTTAATAGAAGTATCTACATCAACTTTATCAAATTTACTTAAATAATTATTGTCAATAACCTTAAGATATTCTGATATATTTAATTTACCATATAAATATATATAGCTGTTTGAAGGAGTATAATTCTTTTTATAAGTTGAAACCAATTGTTCCTTTGTAAGATTGGGAATATCATCTGGCTTTCCACCTGAATCCCATTTAGATGAGGTATCAGGGAAAAGTGACTGATTTATTTCATTACGTAAAATCCACTGAGGATTAGAATAATTACCTTTCATTTCATTGTATACAACCCCATTCATTGACAGAGCTGAATCCTTTGATGGAAGCTCATATCTCCAGCCTTCCTGTTTGAATATATTAGGATCTGTAATAAGATTGGGATAAAATACTGCATCTAAATATACCCCCATAAGATTCTTAAGATCCTGTTCATTTGTACTTGCTACAGGAAATGTCGTATAATCAGTACTTGTCATAGCATTTATAAAAGAACCTAATGATCCTTTAAGCATTTCTTTAAATGGCGATTTTGATGGATAATTTTTAGACCCATCAAGAACTGAATGTTCAATAATGTGATTTACTCCTGTATTATCTGAAACAGGTGTACGGAAAGTGATATCAAAAACTCTTTGGGTATCTTCATTTTTAACATACATAAGTTTTGCACCTGTTTTTACATGAGTAAATGTCATAACAGTAGATTTACTCTTCGGCTCCTCTTTAACTGAAGTGAGTTCGAATCCATAATAGTTTTTTCCTACTTCGCTGCTTGTTATAGTATCTGCATCTGCTGCATAAACAGTTTGTCCAGCAAATGCCATATTACTTGACGAAAACAGCATGAAAACCGTTACAATGACAGTAGTTATTCTTTTTAAAAATATTTTCATTATATGGTCCCCCTTATTATATTTTTTCCTTCATTTTAATGTCCTCCTCAAACATTATACAAGTGTTATTTAATTTTTTGTCAAACTTAATATTTTCTTTATAATTCTATATCAAAAGAAGATAAAATTAAATTTCATCTTCTTGGTGGACAGTGATGTAAGTATCTTTATCTCTTGAACTTAAAAACCACTGTTCAACTGTATTTATACATTTTATAAAAATATTATAACATATTAATCCATTAATATAATACTATTCCATATTAAGCATAGTTTTCAGTACTATTATTTTACACTACCATATATAAATATTTTAAAAAAGTTCTTTAGTAAAATCTCTTGACAATAAATGAATGGTCATTTATTATAGAATGTATTAGAGGTGATTGAATGAGACGAAAAGATGATGAAAAAGAAAAAAATATAAAAGAAGCAGTTATTAAGTTAATACTTAAAGAAGGTTTTCATGGTACCTCTATTTCAAAGATTGCTAAAGAGGCAGGCGTTTCCCCAGCCACTGTTTATATTTATTATGAAAATAAAGAAGTTATGCTACAGAGTATATATCATGAGTATTCTGAAAAAATTTTTGATTATTTACTTGGCAAAATTAATAAAAAAATGGATGGACAACAGCTTATTGAAATACTTGCTAGAGGCTACTATACCTACATACAAGAACATAGCGAAATTTTTCATTTTATAGATCAATTTTCAAGTTGCCCTGCCCTAGCTAGTCAATGTTCAGCAGCAAAAGGTAGATATAATTTAAATAATTTGTTAGAGGAACTAAAAGAGAAAAAGATGATTAAAAGTTTTCAAAATGATAATTTAGCAGCAATAATTTTTTCTCCCATAAAGTTCATTGCTATTAATCAGTGTATTGGAGAAGTTGAACAATCTGAGTTACTAAAAGAAATGATTATGATTATACAATCTGCTTTGCTAGTATAATTAGAAATTTACTTTATTAAATAATAGTAAGATAATTTCATGATGGACTAATGACAAAATTATTGCTCTATTATTTTACAAATAATTAAACGAGCATTCATTTATAAATGCTATTGAAAGAAAGGATGATTATAATGATAAATTTAAATAATACAAATAAAAAAGGATTTGCAATTCCTGCATCAGACATAGTTTTGTTACCAGGAATGGCTTATACATTGAAACTAACTAAAATTAGTGAAAAAGAATTTCAAAACTTAGCTTCGGAAGATCAATTTAGTATTGCATTGCCTTTAAAGCAAAATTTTAATCAAAGTCAATTAAAGGAAGAAGATTTTCATAGAGTTGGAGTTTCCTTTCATGTAGATGGAATTGAAAAAACAGAAAAAGGATATGTATTAAAAATTAAAGTATTAGATAGAGTTGAAGTAAAATCACTTAATGTTGGAAATGATTTTACTCATGTAGAATTTGAGATTGAACCAGATATTATTGATCTTACAGAAAAGAGTAAAGAAGAAATGATGGAGTATTTGAAAAAAGTTACTCGTGAGGTTAGTGAAAACTTCAGGGGATCAGAGCAGTTCATGCAAATGATAGAAGAGCAAACAGATTTGAATAAACTTATGGGTCATCTTGCTCAATTTATGCCCCTTTCAAATGAAGAAAAGTATGATTTAATTAAAACTCAATCTTTAAAAGAGAGAAGCTTAAAGTTTATGGATTACCTGCTAAAGCAGAAAGAATCTCTAAAGCTGCAATTTGAGATGGCAGAAAAATTCACTGAAAAAGCTAACAAAAGCTATAGAGAATCTGCACTCAGATCACAATTAAAAGCTATCCAAGATGAATTAAATCAAGGAAGAGGCGAAGTTCCTAAAAAGGATAAAGATTATTTCAATAAGATTGAAGAAGCTCAAATGCCAATTGAAATAAAAGATGCTGCCTTAGAAGAACTTGCGAAGTTAGAAAACCAAAGTCCAAATAGTGCTGAATATAATATTATACGTAACTATTTAGATCTATTAGTTGAACTTCCTTGGAAAAAAACTGAATCTAAAGTTATTAATCTAGAAAAAGCAAGACGCATCTTGGACGATGATCATTATGGACTTGAAAAGGTTAAGGATAGAATAATACAACATTTAGCAGTTATGCAGCTTAAAAAGGATAAAAAGGGTTCTATTTTATTGCTAGTTGGTCCTCCTGGAACAGGTAAGACAAGTTTAGGTAAAAGTATTGCTGAAGCTCTTGATAGGAAATATATACGCTTGAGTTTAGGCGGAATACGTGATGAAGCTGAAATTAGAGGTCATAGAAGAACCTATATAGGTGCGATGCCAGGAAGAATTCTTCAAAGCATTAAGAAAGCAGGAGAAATAAATCCGGTTATGATTTTAGACGAAGTTGATAAACTAATGGTAGGTTATAATGGAGACCCTGCCAGTGCATTATTAGAGGTACTAGATCCTGAACAAAATAATAGCTTTACAGACCATTATTTGGATTTACCTTATGATTTGTCTGAGGTATTCTTTATAGCTACAGCTAACTCCCTAGACAGCATTCCTAGACCACTACTGGATAGAATGGAGATAATTCCAATATCTGGTTATACTATGAATGAAAAATTTCACATTGGCAAAGACCACTTAATACCTGCAACACTTGAGGAGCATGGTCTGAATAAAGATCAGCTAGTTATTGAAGATGAAGCTTTACAGAAAATAGTTAGTGAATATACTCTAGAAGCCGGCGTGAGAGGACTTAAAAAGCAATTGGCCGCCATTGCACGAGTTACCTCAGAGAAAATTGTATCTAATAAGGTAGAATTACCATTTAAAGTTACCGTAGATAAACTAGATGATTTACTTGGAAGAAAAGTTTCAAAACATGATATGGCTCAAAAGGATAACCCGCCAGGGGTTGTTACGGGACTAGCTTGGACGGCTGTAGGTGGAGAGATACTCTTCATTGAAGCTACAGATATGCTAGGAAATGGACAAGTTACTTTAACTGGTCAATTGGGAGATGTTATGAAAGAATCCGCCAAAATTTCTTTAAGCTTATTGAAGTCAAGACTACCAATGAATACTATAAACTTTAAGGAAAGAGATCTTCATATTCACGTTCCATCAGGATCTGTTCCTAAAGATGGTCCATCAGCTGGAATTACCTTATTCACTGCACTTGCATCTCTTGTTACAGGCATAAAGGTAGATCCAAAACTTGCAATGACAGGAGAAATCACCTTAAGAGGAGCAGTACTTCCAATAGGTGGCTTGAAGGAAAAACTATTAGGAGCTCAAAGAGCTGGAATAACAAAAATATTAATTCCAAATGATAATTTAATTGATCTTAAGGATGTGCCTGAAGAAGTTAAGAATCAGCTAACTATTATAACAGTAGAAACAATAGAAGACGTTCTTAAAGAGACTTTAGGAATATCGTTACCTAGAGTAGAACATATATTTAATGCTAATGTATCTACTGAAGGAATTTTTAATGCAAATCAAATATAAGCATTACTTGTAGGCGCCTATTAAGGTGCCTACTTTATTTAAATTAATGTATTTTTTAAATCATTAAGGTTTTATTATTCCATTTAAAAATCTAAATCAGAAATTATTCCTTATCCTTGATTATAAACCTACAGCATTTATCTCCATTAGTTTTACACAAAGGTCTTTCGAAATCTAAATTAAATTTTTCATATAAAACATTATCTATTTCACAATATAGTGATCCAATATCTTCTGCTCCTAACTGTTCCCACATATCATGCATAGGACAATATGTCATATCACAGGGATTATTTTGATCTTTTTCCCATGAAATTGATGGCATATCTTTTACTTTAGCAAAAGTTTCTGCATTTATTTCAAGTCCTCTTTCTTTAGCTTCCTCTAGCATAAGCTCAGCTCTTGCTTGTCCGAATTTTGTTATGGCGGCTCTAATTGCTTCTTTTCCCTTTTCTTCACCAAATCTATCTATCATTTCTTTTGCCATAAAATAATGGAGCTCAGCCATAAGTTTAGCCATTCTACCTACTGGTTCATCAGTACTTTTTATCTTACCCATATTTTCACCTCCTAGTTAAACTATTTTATTCTGATTTCTTTGCAACTTGTTCCATACGTACTTTTCCAGCTTCAATAGCATTCATAATAGTTCCTCTAAAACTTCCCTGTTCTAAAGCCCTAACTCCTGCAATAGTAGATCCTCCTGGTGAGCAAACTTTATCTTTCAAACTTCCTGGATGTTCCCCAGTTTCCAAAACCATTTTAGCTGCTCCCATAACTGTTTGTGCTGCTAAAGTTTGAGCCATTTCGCGTGGAACTCCTAATTCCACTCCACCATCAGCCATAGCTTCAATAAGCATATAAATATATGCAGGACCACAACCACTTATAGCCATTACAGAATCAATTAGATTTTCAGTTACTAAAAAAGTTACCCCTAAAGCTTTAAACATTTTAAGTACTAATTCAGTATGTTTCTCATTGGCATTTTTACCCTTTGCCACTCCTGAAGCTCCAATATTAACTAGCATAGGAGTATTTGGTATTACTCTAACTACAGGAACTTCATGTAAATATTTTTCAATAACCGAAGTATTCATACCTCCTACAATTGAAATTACAAGCTGTTTTTCTTTATTCCAATTGGAGTTTTTTACATGTTCTAAAACTTCTTTTATTACCTGTGGTTTTATACTTAAAACTACAATATCACAATTATCTACTAAATAATTGTAACCTGTACTTTTATCACTACTTGAATTAACCACATTAAATTTTTCCTTAAGGTATTCCAATCTGGAATCTAAAATATCCATAGCATAAATATCGCAAGAAGAGAAAAGTTCAGCTTTTAATAATCCTCTAATTATAGCCTCTCCCATTTGTCCTGCTCCAATAAAACCAATTTTTTTTCCTAATGTCCCCATTCTTATCATCCTCCTAAATTATTTTGTAAAAAAATAAAGTTCAAGGAAAACCTTGAACTAAATAAACAATGTTATCCATATCTTTCAGCTTATGCTGCAGGAATTAACACCAATGTATTATAAATAAAATAATACTGGTTGTCGGGTTTCATAGGGCCAGTCCCTCCACCGCTCTTGATAAACAAATATTTAATTTTTAATTGTAATTATACTAACAAAGAATTACTCTGTCAACGAAATTTTCTTTATTTCTACAAAAATTATATAAAAATTCATAATTTTCTATTTTTCATTTCATTAATTTATTTTAATTAAGCTAATACTTACATTGTTTGTTTTTAGTTTCTATAAATTAAGGTGATAGCTATCAAGTGCTTCTTAGATTTTAGATATATATTATAGTTAAAACTAATATAAATAAATTAGGTATATTTAATTACTTTTCTTCAAAACATAAGTAATATTTGCAAATAATTTTGAAAGGTGATGCATTATGAATAAAACTTTAAGAAATATAATTATAGTACTTGGAATATTAGCTGTAATTATACTACCTATTATTGGTAGCTACAATAATTTAGTTAGCTTGGAGCAAAAAGTTAAATCATCGGAATCAAATATTGATACACAGCTTCAAAGAAGGTCAGATTTAATTCCTAATTTAGTCCAGACGGTGAAGGGTTATGCCGTTCAGGAAAAAACTATTTTTACTGACATAGCAAATGCAAGAGCTAAACTAGCTGGTGCACAAAATGTTACAGAAAAAGCAAATGCAGATAGTGAGTTATCTTCATCTTTATCAAGACTTTTAGTTATAGTAGAGAACTATCCAGATCTAAAATCCAGTGGGAATTTCAGAGACTTATCGGTAGCTTTAGAGGGTACTGAAAATAGAATAGCAATAGGGAGACAAGATTATAATAAAGCAGTAGACTCATACAACACTAGTGTTAGAAAATTTCCTGGTTCAATAATCGCAGGAGTTTTTAGATTTGAACAAAAGCCATATTATAAGGCTGCTGAAGGAGCAAAAGAAGTTCCTAAAGTAGATTTTACAAAATAAAACATGAAAAAATTAGAGAAAAGTTTCAATATAATAATTAGTAGTTTAATATTAGTGTTGATGTTTAACTTTACCTTAGTTGCCGCTGAATCAACTATACCTGCACCTACTAGCTTAAAATATATTAATGATTATTCTGGCACTATAGATCAATCTACCAAGGAATACTTGGTCTCAGTGGGTAAAGAGCTAGAAGATAAGACTGGTGCTCAATCCGTAGTGGTGGTTATTAACTCTTTAGAAGGAAAAGATATTCAAACATATGCAAATGAACTCTTTAGAACCTGGGGCATAGGACAAAAAAATAAAGATAATGGACTTCTAATGTTAGTATCTATAAAAGATAGAACCTGGAGAGTGGAGGTTGGACGAGGACTAGAAGGCGCTATTACAGATATCTACTCTGCTAGAGTTATGGATGGAGTTGCCAAGCCATCCTTTAAAAGTGGAAATTATGCAGAAGGTATAAAAAATGCTTATTCAATTTTTGCTGACAGCACAGCCAAAGAATATAATGTAACTCTCCAGAAAAACATTGCAGTTACGCTACCAAGTAATGAAACCAATCAGAATAATCTTGGTATCAATCGTATAGCAATATTTATAATATTAGGTGCTTTTATCTTAGATTTAATTTTCAATAAAGGAAGAATTAGTAGATTTACAGTAAATTTACTATTTTGGAGTTCCTTTGGCCGAGGTGGACGCGGCGGTGGAAATGGAAGCGGAAGTTCTGGCGGAGGATTCGGTGGAGGTTCCTCTGGTGGTGGCGGATCTTCAGGTAATTGGTGATGTTCTTTTACAGAACATCACTATATGTAAATCTTTAGAAGAACTAGCCCTTGTTTTTTAACCATTGAGACCACGATGTCTGAAAACCATCATTGTTATCATGACAATAATTATAAAATTCTTTAATAAAGTCAGATCTACTTTTAGATTCATTCTTTTTATTTTCATCACTGACACTCAATATGTCTGAACCACCAATTAGAACTTCTCTCTTCATTATGTCATTATAACTTACTTTTTTTGCATTATGCATCATATCATACATGACCATAAAAGTAGTTGTTCTACCCATGCCAGCCCTACAGTGAAAATGAAGCCATGTATTTTGTGGAAGTTTTTTTGTGGATTGAACAAATAAATCTACTTGGTCATCAAGCGGTGTAAGATGATCTGTTACAGAAATTCTCAAATAACCTATTCCTAATGATTTTGCTAATTCTTCTTCTGTCTGAACCTTCTCAGGGTTTTTAACTTCAGTAATAGTATTATCCTTACCTGGTTTAGCTATGGAAGATTTATCAAAAAAAACATAGTTTTTCTCTGAAATTTCATTTAATTTACTTTTTTCATCTTTTATAACCTGTTCTTTGGTAAGCCCTTTATTGGCGCTATTATTTTTTCCATCCCAGCTTATGCTCATTCCATTAACAAAACCATGAGATTCTTGACGTAAGTCAACATCTATAATTGAGTTGCTTCCTATTTTTCCTTTTATCAAAGCTAATCCTTTTTCTGAAAATGTACCACTACCAGATATATTTAAATCTGATAATCCTTCTAAATTAACAGTTCCTGCTTTATCACTACTAATTTTATCCTTGGCAGTTCTAAAATTTCTAGAAAGTACAGCTTTGTTTTCCTCATCTATTGCTAAACTTACTTTATTACTTTTTTCGCTATTTGATTTTTGATCTATACTATTTGACTTTTGATTTATACCTGTATTTTCTTTTTGGAAATTTCCTATATAATAGGTTGTTCCTAGTACCACTGCTATTGCTAAAGCACTTATACCATATGTAATTTTTTTCTTTTCCATAAACATCATTCCACCCTTTTAATATTTCTAATTCTTTATCCCATAGCTACCCTTGTTTAATCCCTTAAGTTGCTTTGATTCTCAACAATAATAAACCTTTACCCTTCTACTTTCATTCTTTCCAAAATTAGTAACAGCAAATCATACTTTTTTTATTTCATTACTACCATTGCTAATACCCCATCTATCAAAGTGCGAGATATTAGGACTCTTTGACTTCAGTCAGAAGGATAATGTTCTGAATTACAGTTTAATAGATGTATAATTTTTAGAAAATACTATAAGAATTATACTATTGTTAGTATTAATTCTCACAATATGTTATTATTAGGCATAGGAAATAGAAAAATTTATAAAAGAAACTTTACATAAACAAAGCTCTAAATATAAAGTAAGGTTTTGAAGTATTCTAAAATAAAGGATGGCAAATAAATATATTTGTTATGGAGGTAACTATGGCTAGAAATCAAAGTGTAAAGGGAAATTTTAATTACAATAACATAGAGAAAACAAATAAGAACTTTATGTACAAAAATCTTGAAAGAAGTAATTGCTATAATAGTGATTTTACAAATTCAAATTTCGATTATGTAAGTTTTAGAGGTGCACATTTTAAGTCTTGTACTTTTTTTGAATGTACTTTTAAATGGGCAGAATTTGTTGGAACAAATTTAAAAGGAAGCACTTTTAAAAATGCATTGTTTGAAAATGCTATATTTGACTCTGTAAATTTAGATGGAGTTAATTTCAAAGATGCAGAATTTAAGAATACTATATTTATGTCTACAGATGTAGAAAAAGCTAAAAATCTAAATATCCAAGATCCAGGTATCAAAATCTATACTGAAATGCCACAATTGGATATTAGTGAGGAACTCCAAAATACTGTAAGAAATGTGCTGGAAAATAAATATGTAAAAAATGCCCGAGTTTTTGATACAAAAGATGGAGGTCTAAACCTGCTAAATATAATGATTTTATTAGAAAATTTTGATGAAGAAACATTAATCAAAGGATTAAATTTAATTCAATCTGAACTAGATAAAGATTTCTATACATTAAGTTATATAATCAGGTTCTTAAGAAATTGCAAAGTAAATGGCACTCTTTAATTTCCCAGGCTGTATTATACGTAAAATAATGCAATAACACCATACATATTCATAAATAATGCGTAAATACTATACTAAATAATAATGGACTTAGTCTAAATGATTAGCAAATCATTTAGACTAAGTCCATTTATCCTTTAAGTACTTAGATTTTGTTTAAGTTTACACATTAAATCTATTTACTATAACTTTAATCTCTACTCCCATACTCACCAAATTTTATTTTTTCTATTTACATTTATAGTATTTTTCACCTAATTCCTTCAACATAATACTTTATTATCTGTTATCTTCCTATTTACACTTAATTGTAAAGTGTCACATCATACAAAAGCAAACAATTTTTGTTGATATAAATATTATAAAATCAATATATGTATAATTTGTTTAACAAATTTACATTTAATTAATAGAATTATAAAGTTTTATAAAAAAAAGTGAAAATTTTTCCAATAAATTGTTTGATAATTCTTGAAATTGTATTATAATATAAATAAACACATCATTTAACTATAGGGGGGTATATTAAATGGAAATTAATACTAATTCATTTGGACAACTTAACTATTCTGATGAAAATGTCATTACCTTTGAAAATGGTATTCCAGGTTTCGAAAATCTAAATAAATTTGTTCTTATAGAAGTTAAAGACACATCAAATTTAACTTGTTTACAATCAGTAGATGATGAGAACGTATCCTTTTTTATGATGGAGCCAGCATTAATTGTTGGAAATTATGATATTAAACTTGATGATTCCGTTGTAACCGAATTAGAATTAAAATCTCCTGAAGAAGTTGAACTTTATTCACTGATAAATATACGTCATGAACTAAAAAACTCTACTGCCAATTTAAAATGTCCAATAATCATTAACTCAAGCAATAGAAAGGCTGCTCAAGGGTTGCTTGAAAATACAGAATATGATATGACTTACCCTATGTATAGATAATAAAACATATATGAATATAAAGAAAGCTAGCCTTACTCAAAAAGTAATACTAGCTTTCTTTATTAATCATTTCCATATAAATAACCCTTACCCTGCTAATATCAAGATGTTCAAAGGAACTATGTACATTTTGAAGAATGTTTAAACTATAGTTTTGCGTTTTTCTTAAATCGAACTACAAAATGGATAAGCTTATAAAGACAGCCCTCTATGTTCTATTTCCACAGCATTATAAATGTACCCGCTGTAATGAGTATTCCTGCAATTAGCGTTTTTATGGTGAATTTCTCGCCTAAAACAACAAAGGATAAAATCAATGTAAGAACAATACTGGACTTATCAATAGGTGCAACTTCTGATACTTTACCAATAGATATTGCTTTATAATAAAATAGCCATGATAAACCTGTTGCCAGACCAGATAAAATTATAAATATCCAATTCTGCTTAGTCAAAGTTGTAATATATTTTTGTCCACCGGTTATGAAAACAATTATCCATGCCAAAACTATAACAACAGCTGTTCGGATGGCTGTTGCAAGATTAGAGTCCACACCATTCATACCTATTTTAGCGAGAATTGAGGTTAGCGCAGCAAACAAAGCTGATAGTATTGCAAATAGCTTCCACATATTTTTATTATCTCCCACTTTAATTTTATGGTTCACAATTTTTTACCATTTAGACTTAAACAATATAAAAATTATTATATACTATCTCACTAATATTTTTAATAAGAGAAAAATACATTCTCAATTTGTGTTCATTTTATCCATGACATTATATATTCCATAAATCCAGAATCTTCATTTGGTTGCTCAGTTTTTATGATAAAATCACAATGTTTATAAAAATTAACAGCATTTATGTTTTCAATATAAACACACAATTTTAAACTTGAATATAAAGTTTTACAGTAATCCAATAATTTTTTTCCGATACCTTGTCCTTGATAATCTTTTAAAACAAATAATGCACCAATAAATGAATTGTTCATAATACTTATAAATGCTTTAATTATATTATCTTCTTTGTAAATAAAAGTTGTAGAAATAGGCATATAATCATTTTTAACAACATCATAATTTCCAATCCAATACTGTTCTTGTATAAAACTGTGCGCAGTAATGTTAGTCTTTAACCATATATCCATAACTTCTTTCATTTGCGAATTTTCTAATTGTTCAATCATATTTTTTCTCCTTTTCTGCTGCCATAAATTATTTATACAAATCAGACTGATTCATTGAATTCACTCCTTTATACTATATAAATATTCTTCATAATGCCTTAATTTGAATTTAACTTGTATAGAAATTATAGCATACTTACTTTCCATACTGTACTAAGAAGGAAAAGATACTTGGGAAGTAGATTTCAAAGTGAAGGAATCAGAAACAAAAGAATAGGACACAATTAGACATTGCTTTGCAATTGTAGAAAAACAAAAGTCTGGTAGATATATAGGATATATATTACATTCAAGCCCAATTATAGCGCCTGATGAAACTCTATAAAATTTATAATATTACAGTTTAGTTGATAGTATTCACCAGTCCTAAAGTTTTACAGAATACTATATTGTTTGCAATGAGTTTTATGGTATTTCTATGTCTTAATCAAACTATTATAGATCCTTAAAGAATAATGTTATATTTTATAACTGCATGGTAAAACACAGCATCTTAGACATGTACTTATTACAATAATAATTAAACAAGTCATTACCTACGTTTATTAAAAATATTCAATTTTGCTTAAAGCTAAAAAAGCTCTATATTTAGCCTAAACAGCTAAATATAGAGCTTTTTTATAAATACTTTTTTATTATGCTTCTACTTTTAGTTTAACCATTTCTCTATAATAAATAATTGATTTTTCTTCTGCTTCAGTAATTAAACCATCAACCATCAAAATATTTTCTATGTCAACCATTTTAAAGCGTTTTGTATCTTGATTATACGCATCACATACTTTAAGTCCTAATGTCCTATCTTCTTTATGTCCAGTTTTGATAAAAAATAATGTATCTTCTTTTAGGTCAGATATATCTTTAAATTTATCAAAGTCTTCCTGCATAAGCAGTGACTGTACAAGATCCTTTCTCAATTCTCTATTAACAATTGTTATAGTATTTTTGTGTGTAATAAGATACTCTGAAATAAAGTTAACCATTTCTTTTTTTGAATTGAACACTTCTGGATTAGCCATGGCCAATTCCCCCTTTTTAAATATATTCATTTTTTTAATTTTTATTTTTAAATTCTAAGGCTTTACTTGTTAAAATTATAGTACCATTATACGCTTATGTCAATATATATTTATGCAATTTATAGAATAAATATTCAGTATTTTTTCTTAAATACTTATAATATCTGAAACTTTCATTTTATATCCCCTTCAATTCTAATGTTTACAGGAACTGTCTTATACTAAACACCGTAAATTAATTTTATAGTTATGCATATTGCATTTAACGATTATTTGCAAATTAGTTTCAATATTCATATAAACTTTTCAAACATTCTGTTGAACATTTGTTAATACTTTACACTAAAAAACAAGCTATACATTTAATAGTTAACTATAATAAAAATTATAATAATATATATAATTTTTAGAATATATTTACATTACACTCTACACGGTGTAGTATAAAATTAGTATCTCTTGTAATGTTATAGATTAATCAATACACAGAAAGATAACTTTAGGGATATGGTATGAGATCAAGTATTAAAAATCAATTAAAGGAGAGATTATTTATGATTAAAAATGGTAAAAGGCCTAAAAAACTAATGACCCTACTATCCCTCACTATAGCAATGGCGTTAACTATTACGGCTGGATTTTCAAATAATGCGCTAGCTGAAACAAAAGAAAATAAAAACGCTAATGATTTTGCTGTAATGGTTAAAGATAACGGATTATGGACAGTAAATTTATCAAAATCAGGTAATGAAGTTATTATAGATAAGGGTGGTACATTTAAGAATCCTAGTATTTCTCCAGATGGACAGAATGTAGCTTATACAAAGGATGAAAGCCTATATATATCTTCAATTGGCTTAACTCAAGGAAATAAAGAAGCTATAAAGGTTTCTGAAAAGGTACTAAGCTATGCATGGGCGAGTAGTACTGATTTATCTTATTCAACAGAAAAGGGCGGACTGAATGGTTTCAATTTAAAATCTAAAAAATCCTCTAATTATATCGAAAGTGAGGAACACTACGAAAATATAGTAGGTGATGGAAAAGGAAGCATCTATGGAGAAGTATATAGATACTATACAAAAGATAATCAGCAGTATGCTGAAGCTAAAGGACTTATAAACTATAATGTAGCTTCTGAAAAATCCAAGATAGTAGTACCTTCCCAGCCAATTAGCGATTCAGGAAAGGATAAAAGCTTAGGTTTAATACCTACAGTTGCTGGAATTTCAAAAGATGGAGCTTATGTTTATATATTCTGTAAAGTTCATTCAGGATCCATAAATTCTGATGGCGTTCCATTTGGGGTATATGAAGTTAAAAATAATAAATTTATACCTTTCAATGAAGATCAGGTACTTGCTTTAGCTTACAGGGATAATTTAGCTATAAATCCTGTAGACGGGAGATTGTCAGTTCTAAATAGTGGCGGCGCAAGAGATATGAATATTAATAAAACTTTAGGAAAATTAGATGAAATAAGTGGTGCATTTTCACCTATTTTACCTCAGAACATGATAGCCAGTGATGAACCTTATGGTCTAAATGCTAAGGGCATGGTTACAATGACTCCATCATTCTCGCCAGATGGCAAAAAAGTTATATTTTCTACATCTAATGCCAATGAAAATATACATCAGTGGGAAAAAGCCCCTCATAATATATATACCGTGGATTTAGAAACTAAAAAAGTAGAAAAAATAACTAAAGATAACACCTTTGATTTTGCTCCTGCTTATATTTCAAAGGGAGCAGGAATTGTATTTGCCAGAAAAACTAGTGAAAATGATATTTCTTTATGGAGATTACAAGATAATAAAGAAGAATGTATTGCAAAAGATATTAAACTTGATAAAAATAGTTGGTACTATGGACATTACAAATTAGATAATATTTTAGATATTTATACTGCTGAAAAATAGCAGGCATACCTTGTTCAATTCACTTGTAAATTCTATATTGAAGATACTATTTTACTATACACCAAAATAGTATCTTCAATAGCTTACCTTTCTATTAGATAACATTTTTTGTTTACATGCATTTTTTAAATTATCTATAAGTAAGATCACTAAAATTTCTTTGTATATCTTTATAGAAAAAAGCATTACCTTTTCTTAAAATAAATTTAATATTCTTATAACATTTATTTGCTAATATGAAATTGAAATAAACCTTTGTTAGTATAGAATAAATGAAAGGTAGTGTTGTTATGAGTGAAGAAGAAAAAAAACTATACGATGCATTATTTCCTAATGACAATAATCCTAATCACATAAATTATGCATATTTTAAAGGTGGTACTAAGAGATCTTTATCAATATTAAAGTCTAAAATACAAAATAGCCCTATTGGACCTGTATTATCAGAAGATGAAAAAAATGAAGGTGCTTTCTTTATAAGAGTATTTGAAAAAGATGTAGATACATTTTTAAACATGATTAAATCATCAAAATATAGTCAAATAAAGATACCAAATCGTTATATTAGGCAAGTTCGCCATTTATTTGGGGATAATTAAATTTTAATATATGATTTGTAAACGCCAAAGGTAAAAAACCTCGACAGATGCCGAGGGTTTTACTTGTGGGTGAAATCCAATATTAAGGTTCTACTATAGTTTTAAGTCAGCCATTATTATTCCAACTATTTCTCCATTACCATCTTTTACAGGCACAGACATAGCTATACAATAATTATTAGTATCTACTGATATATACGGTTCGGAGATAAAATCCTTACCTAATGCTGCCTCTTTAAAATATGGTCTGTGCCCAAAATTCACATAAACCTGCTGCTCTGAATAATCTAGTGTAATTGCCTTTCTAAGTCCATCTTTTTGCATCACTGCTATTAACTCAAAATAAGGATGCTTTTTTATTTGTTCTTTTAAAATTGGAGTACACTTATGAAAATCCATAGTGGCAAGAGTAGATATTCTAGAAATTTCTTTTAATACCCTTACTCCATTGTTTATATATTTTTGTTTTTCTTCATCTATTTTGTAATTTTTTATAAATGAAGATATGTATTTTTGTATATCTTCATTCATACAAGTCAAGTGCGATAATTTATCAAATGTATTCTCTGTAGTCCTATATTCTTCTTCAGAAGAGGCAGCAATCTCAGTTGTAGAAACAGAAATACTTTGGAAAGTGTTATATACATCTTGTACAATTTTATCTATTTTACTTACCTTATCTACCTGATTTTCTATTTCTTTATCTATATCCATAAATGCGTCAAAGGTTCCTTGCGTTTGTGACTTTATGTTATCTAAATTTTGTTTAGTCACCTGAGAAAATTCTATATATTCATTAATAGAACTAATATCTGTCTCCATATTTGAAGATATATCAGAAATTTGTTGTTTTATACTATTTATGATACCTTCAATCTTCTTTGCCTGTTCAGTGGAATTTTCTGCAAGTTTTCTAACTTCATCTGCTACTACTGCAAAACCTTTTCCTGCTTCTCCGGCACGTGCCGCTTCTATAGACGCATTAAGTGCAAGAAGATTTGTATTTTCACTTATTTTACTTACTTCATCAGCTATGTTTTCAATTAAATAAGTTTTCTCTTCTAGATTCTTAATTTTTTTATTAGTATTAACATTAGATGAAGCTGTCTGCTGCATTTTATTAATTAAAACCTCAAAATTTTTATAACTATTACTTACAGTTTCTATATTTTTATATTCCATTTCTTTAATAGCTTCTGATTTTTTGGCTACATTTTTAGCAGATTTATTTATTTCATTGGAGTATTCTTTAGTTTCTTTTACCATATGCATTTGTTTGTCCATATTTTCTGATATTCCATTAATAACTTTTGACCCTTCTCTGCTAGATATTTTTATCCCCTCTGTATCTTTTTTCAATTCCATAGTATAATTTATAGTTTTATCTGTCATTGTCATAATTTGAGCTACAAGTCCTCTAAATTTAATTATTAAATTATTTAAATTAGAGTGTAAACTACTATTAATTGTTGCTTTTGTATCTAATGTTTTAGTAAGATCCCCTTGTGATATACCATATATTACTTCATCAACTTCCTTTATTACTTTTTTTAGTGAACCTGGAAACATAAAATTATTCTTTGTCATTTATTTTCTCCTTACATATTTTCTTGATATAACTATTTTAGCACTATATGTACTACTCTACCACTCTACTAAGTTTGCAAAATTAACCACATAAAATCTCTTTTCATTAACCATCATCTCTATTTTTTGCTCATATTTTTTTCAACAATATAAGTAATTTTTGACATTTCCATGACTTATATCAATCAGTGAAGATTTTGTATATATTTTTGCAATAAGTATTAATTTAAATAAAACAAGAGCATTTCTGCTCTTGTTGGTGAACAATATAAAAAACTTGTGGCATAAACAAAACTACAGGTCATTCTTTTAATCATTGAGAAACTACAATTTTTCTCCAAGGGAATATTCCAAGGTTGCTCTTGCATGAAGTGTAAGAGTATCTAATAATGTGAAATCTGTATCATATTGTTTTAACAATAACGGTAACTCTGTGCATCCGAGGATAACACCTTCAACATCATATTGGTTAATTATTTTTTTAAATCTTTCTCTTGTTTCTTGTGTTATATTGTGTACTACCAGTTCATTAAAAATAATTGAATTTATTTCATTTTGATGTTCTTCCTTTGGGATGATAACTGTAATACCATTTGATTCAAATCCATCTTGATAAAAAGAACTCTGCATAGTATATTTTATGCCATCATTCTCCTTTAAAAACATTCTTTCAATTTTCAAACACATGAGTTTATCATCTATACCTCTCATTGCAGCAATGATTTCGTCAACATGATCATATTCATGTTGTAATAATTCTTATAAATCACCAAATTGGAAGATTTTTTACCTCTTTAAGAATTTTATGTTTAAATACGGGTATTTCTAGCTTTTCACCAACCTCTTTACATTTATTTTTGTATACAGATTTTAAATTACCATGAAATACCATTCCATCCACTCCGCCAATAATTGTTTTTATGCAATCTTCTATTTTTTTAGCCCCTTCTTCTGTATCATAGTTTCCATTAACAATCCATTGATTAGGAAGTATATGTGTAATTGCAATAGGATACTCTTTATTTAAAATGACATTTGAAAAAGCCAGTTCAAAATGCACTCCCCCTACACACAAAAGGCTTTTTACATTTTCATTTCCATTAAAAACTTAAACTAAAGACTTAGCCAATACTTCTATAGCTTTGTCATTTTCCCAACTTTCTTTAGTACTTCCTATCTCAATATCAACTAAAGGAACATTATATTCTGTAATTAAGCTTGGTTCTCCTCCATAAGGCACTCCAGACCAATGGGTAGCCTCTGTTACTGTATTAAAATCTTCAAGTCCTAATTTAATCTTATTGTCTTCCATTGCACATATTAAGTTTCTAGTATATAGAGGACTCGCTAATCCAAATTTCCCTGTAAACACATCTCCTGTTGTATGTACTGTTAGAATTTTATCTGGAGCATTGCTGCCTTCATGCCAATTAACAAGTCCTGCAAAATCAAAATCTGAAAAATACTTATTAAGAATTGGTAAATACTTTTTATAATCATGACTTATAACTTCATCGGTTCTCACATATTGAAAAATATTATTATTGGAATCTTTAAATTCTAGAACAACTTCATTATCCACTAAAATTTCTGTTTTATTTAAGTCAAATTTTTTAGATATAGTTTTAAAAACATTAAAAGCTACAGGATCTTTTTTTAAATCTTTACAGAAAAAATAAACTGCTTTTTTATTACACATATATAATCACTACTCCTTCCAAAACATTTGCTATAGAGTTTCCAGTTTTGAATCCCCTATAATCTACTATTATTCTATAGGATGTTGTATAATTTGTATAACGAATTGTTTTCATTATATTAATCTATTTTATCGATAGTAAGGAAGGTGAAATTTTGAACTATGATTTTTACAAAACATTTGTAGTGTTATCTGAAACCAAAAATTTTTCTAAAACATCTGAAAAACTCAATATTGTTCAATCAACTGTATCTAACAGAATACAAGAACTTGAAAAGTATCTTGGAAGTGCATTATTTAAAAGAACTAATAAAACAGTAACTTTAACTCAAAGTGGTATATCTTTCCTCCCTTATGCTAGGAGAATAATAGCTATTGAAGAAGAAGGCTTAAATATTATAAATAAGTTAAATTACAAAGATATTCTTAAAATAGGAACAGTCCACTCGCTTTATTCTGGATATGTTAAAAATACTATTAAAAGATTTATGAAAATCAAAACAAATACTTCAATAAAAATTATAATAAATCATTCTCCAAATATACTAGAAATGTTATCTGACAATATTATTGACATTGGTATTGTTTCTAGCTTGCCAAAATCAGATAAATATATTTGTACAAATATATTGAAAGATGAAGTTATATTAGTTACAAAAAATTCAGATGACTTTAGAAATGAAATCCATATACATGAATTAAGAAATATTAATCTTTTTTATACTGATATAAGTGATAACTTCAATAGATATATTGAAGATCAAATAAATTGTAAGCTCCACTTTCAACTTATTTTAAATCAAATGTTTGAAGTTATAGATTATTTATATGAAGGATTAGGATATGCATTTATTTTGAAGTCATTGGTACTAGACCCTATAAAAGAGAATAAATTAAAAGAAGTAAAGATAAAAGATACCAAACCATATGTATTAGAAGGATATGTAGTAATAGAAAAAAGTAAACTAAGAACAGAATCTATAAAATGCTTTACTGAATTAATATCCGAAGAAATTAGAGATAAAAAAAGTGAAAATTAAAGCATTCTTGGGGAACGGGGAATATCTGTAGATTTGTGTAAAGGGAACGTTCACAAATCTATGTACGTTCCTATGCACATTCCCTCCCACATTTTTAGCTATTCCAGTTGAAGCTTTTATTAAATTAAATATACTTCCATAAAAACACTATATGTTTCCAATATCCTCTTTTTGAATATTAATTATTTCTGCGTCAGTATTACATTCTATAAAAGTTATAATATTCTCCTGTGTGGAGTCTACTTGTGCTGAATTTCCACATATTCCTGCAATACCTATAACTATTATTTGATGAATATCTTGCTCTTCCACTTCTGCTACTGATATATTAAACTTATTTTTTAGTTTTTGAACGATACTTTTTACCACCATTCTCTTTTCTTTTAATGAATGTGACCAGGATGCTCTTAAGGTGATTTTTACAAGTAAAACCTTCATATATTTCTCACCATCTCTTTTATTATAAATATAATTTTGTTTCAATTCTTCTATCAAATTCTGACCAATTGCCGGATTCTGTTTTATCCTTTATTTGAGAAATCTTGTTCATAGTAGCATCTATGGAATCAGCATAATTAACTATAAATGACTCTTCCATTTTCATTCCTCTTGGAGAACCGTATTCAAGTTTTCCATGATGTTGAACAATACATCCTTTTATTCTAGTAATAAAATCTTCTGAATAAAGTGTAGGATTCTCCCTAATAGCTTTGTCTATTAACTCCACTCCAATAACAATATGTCCTTCCATTTCTCCTCTATTGGTATATTTAAAAGGACCATCATAATATAATTCATAAATCTTCCCAATATCATGAAGTTTTGCTGCAAGCACTGCTGTTTCTGTTCTCCCGCATTCATATCTTTCACAAAGCACAGCAGTTAAATGCATAACATTTAATGTATGTTCTGCAAGACCACCTATATAATTATGATGCATGGAAACGCCACCTATTCCTCTTTGGAATTTATCTAGAAATATTTCATCCTTAAAAAAGTAATCATTCAAAGCCTTACTTTCCCTTGAAATAATATATTGATTTGTATATAGTTCAATTTCCTCCATAATCTCTTTAATAGGCCTCTTTACTGTTGGAAGATAATCTGACAGGTTATAATCCGAAATAAATTCATATTTTTTCACATCTAGATTTCGATCTTTAATTCCTTCAATTTCTAGTACTCTTCCTTCTGTAATATCCTTATTTTTACTTTGTATGTTAGCTTTTATTTCTCCACTTTTATCTGCTAGTATACATACAACCTTATCAGATTCTTTAAATATTACTTTCATTACCATTAATGATATTTTTATATTATTACCACTTTCTATATCACTTAAAAAATTCTCTTTTTTATTCATATCTTTTCCTCCAAAGTAAATGTATTTTATAAATGTAGTATGTGTAAAAATTTCATTTATACTTATAGTTGTACCATACTTATATATAAAAAGAAACTTCACGCTAGTTAAAAATTGATTTGAAAAATAACTTCAAACTTTTAAAATTTATATGTCAAGCAATATTGATTGATATATAAATCCTAAAAATAGACATAATAGTACTGGAAAGAAGGGATATTTATGAGTTCAATCCAAAGTGTAACCTTTGATGCTAAGAGATGTGGTGCATGTGTTTTTTGGGAAGGCGAAAGAGCTATATATGATCATGAAGTTAAATATGATGAAATTTCTGTAGGAAAATGTACTAACCCTGATTCTCCAGTTTATGGCCGCGGAGTGCCAGTAGTTTTTACCTGCTTTAGTAAAAAAAATATTGATATGCAAATGAATTTTAAAGCTAATTAAAAGAATATGTTATAAAAGGCTGTGAATTCATTCACAGCCTTTGTTAAACTTATCTAATTGATATACTTATTGAAACATATAGTTAGTTTAGTATTAACATATAAATAGGAATAACTAGTAAACTAGAAATAGTTGTTATAATTGTATTTACCGTAGCATATTCATAATCAGCATTATATCTTTTTGAAACTATAGCAGTATTAGTCATAACTGGCATGGCTGCTTGAATAACAAATACTTTTTTCATAAGCAAAGGAGTAATTGAAACATTACCTAGCATAAAAATTAGCATTGGTGAAACGAAGAATCTTCCTAAAAGTATTGCTAACATATCCAAACTAAATTTGAATTCTTTAAAATTAACAGAATAAATGGTTATTCCTATAAATAGCATAGCTAGAGGCGTTGTTAAATTGCCAAAATACTTACAAGTGTCCATTACAAACTTAGGCAAATGAACATCTAATAACACTAGTGTAACTGATGCTATAAAACTTATTAGTGGCGCTGACATAATTCTCTTTAATGTATCTACTGATAAGATATTAACATCCTTAGATTGTCCATCTTTGCTTATCTCATATGCTCCAATGGTCCAAAAAAATGCAGTATTAGCTATGTAATATAATAAAACATTAGGTATACTTTTTGCTCCAAATAAGGCCATATTTACCGGTAGTCCAATAAATATAGAATTAGACACAAAAAACATTGATCTAAAAGTACCAATTCGTCCTTCTTTGACTCTAATAATTTTAGAAATTACTACAGCAATTAAATAACAAATTGCCATAGATGTAAATGGAATAAATAATCCTTTACCTAGACTAATTAATTTATCTTTAGTAAAGCTTTCTTGAAATTGAGATATCATAAGACACGGAATCGCCAAATTACATACTAATTTTGAAAAAACCTTAGAAGTTTTTTCATCAAACCACCCCTTACTACATAAAAAATATCCTGTGGAAATCATTAAAACAATGCTTAATATACTTCCTAAAGCATTTAAAATTACCATTTTATCTCCCTTTTCTGCGTATTGTATACTGCCGACATTATTATTTTTAGTATAGTTCGTAAAAACAAATTAATCAAGATGTTTGGCAGCGTTAATTTAAAATCGTCTTAGTAAATTTGTAACAATTGCATAATTTCTCATTTGTAGTTAAAATGTAATTATGATTTTTTACATATAATTTATACTAATAGATGAATTTACTTTAGCGAAAGAAGGTACAATTATGGAACTTTCCATGGAAGAAAAATTAAAAATAGTAACCGAAATAAGGATAAAAGATAGAAAAAAGCCTGTTGAACCTAATATTATGGCTCAATATCCTGTTAAAAAAACGAAAGAAATGTTTGTAAAAACCAGAAATGGTGATTCCCATATTTATATTCATTATCCTCTTGATACTGAAGGTCCAATCCCTTTATATGTAAATATACATGGCGGTGGATTCATAAAAGGTCATTTTCAAGTAGATGAACTTTTTTGCAGGAAAATTGTTAATAAGGTCCATTGTGTAGTTATTGATGTGGATTACAAAATTGCACCAGAATTTATGTTTCCATATGCTCTTAATGAGTGCTATGATGTCGTGAAATGGGCTTATGAAAATTGCAAAGAGCTTGGAATTGATAAAAACAAAATAGCTTTAGGTGGACATAGTGCAGGTGGAAATCTAGCAGCAGGAATTACTTTAATGGCAGAAAAAAGCAAGGATTTTTCTATTGCTTACCAAGTACTTGATTATCCACCTCTTGATCTTTTTACTGACCCAGCAGCGAAGAATGATTTTGTTGATACTGCTATATCTCATGAAAAAGCAAGAATTTATAATGCTCTGTATATAAAAGAAGAAGATAAAAATAATCCACTAGCATCTCCAGTATTTGCATCAACACAACAGTTAAAAGGACTTCCCCCAACTTTGATAATTACAGCAGAGCTTGATACTCTTTGTGATGAAGCTGAAAAATATGCCTCAATGCTTATAGAGGCTGGTGTTGAAGTAACTGCCAAACGATTTTTAGGTTCTACACATTCTTTTACAATTAACCTTAAAGAAGGTTATAAAGATGCTGTAAAAATGATTGTTAAAGCTTTAAACAATGCATTTTATTATACTGAAACAAAATAACTTTAAAATAACATTTTTACATAAAATTCTATTTTATTTATTAATAACTCAACTTTCACAGTTTAAAAATTATGCGACGCAACTTTTTTAGTGGAGAGTGTAGAATTGAGAGTCGAGAGTGAAGGTTGATTTTTAGCTATCGCAAAAAATCTTTAAATTTATATAAGTCAGCAATGTTTCGTTTTAGCGAAACGAGCCATGAAAAATTTAATCAAAGATTTTTTGTAGTGTAACGGAAAAAAATCCACATTAACTCTCCACTCTCAATTATCAACTCTCAACTCTCAACTCTCAACTAGCAAAGCGTCGCATCTTGCTTATATTAAGTAAAATTTTTGTGTGCGCAAAAGTTGAGTTAATAACATTGCCTCCTGTAAGGATAACTCATTTAACCCACTTATTATAATGTTATTTATCTATGAGTAGTTATCTTCACAAATTATTAATTTGGAGAATTGCACCACAAACGTACTTCCCTGTCCTTCTTCACTTTCCACACTTATTTTTCCACCATGAGACTCTACTAAACTTTTAGTAATAGTTAGTCCTATTCCAGATCCTCCAGTATTTTTGTTTCGAGATAAATCAGTTCTATAAAACCTTTCAAAGATATAAGGTATATCTTTTTTGGGAATTCCTATTCCATTATCTTTAACTTTAATATAAATACTTTCTTTTTCTTTCTTAAGTTCTACTGTTACTTTTCCTTGTCCTTTTAAATACTTATAACCATTAGATAATAAATTATGCATTATCTGCTTTAACTTGTTTTTATCCATATATACCCATACACTTTTATCAATATTAGCTGTAACAATATAATTGTTTTTTGAATATAAAGGCTCAAAGCTTAATATAATTTTCTCTAACTCACTTGATAAATTAAATTTCGTCTTATTTAATTTTGAATCTGCTTGTTCTAATTTTGCTAAATTACGAAGATTATCTACTAAATTTGTTAGTCTTTCTATTTCATCATAAAAACTCTTAAGTCTTTCTTCTGTTGGTTCCCATATACCATCTAAAAATGCTTCTACATGAGTTTTAAGCGTAGTAAGAGGTGTTCTGATTTCATGTGCCATATCAGAAGTCATCCTTTTTCTGAGCATTTCCTGATTTTGCAAAGTTTCTGCTAAGTAATTTATTGAGGATGAAAGTTCTTCTATTTCCTTAGTCTTGCTTTTGACTTCTGAACGAACCTCCAAATTTCCACGTCTCATTTCATTAGCAGTTTTAGTTATCTTAACTAATGGGTTCGTAAGCTGTTTAGCTAAAATAAAGCTTACTCCAAGCCCAAATAATAAAGCTATAAAACCTGAAAGTATAAAGGAATGATTTAGTGTCATCTTAAAGGTCAGAGCTCCTTGACTTAAATAAGAAGTTCCAAAATATCCAACAATTATTGTACCAATATTTTTTTTATCTTTTACTAAAGAATGTTTTTCTTCTTTATATTCTCCTAAATTCATATTAGAATAGTTTTCCATGCCATTTTTCATCATATTTCCCATCATTGATTCCATCACATTTTTATGTTGAAGATGGGAATTACCTGAATCAAATACAATATTTCCACTTACATCTTTTACTTGTATATAAAGTTCTTCTAATACTGCATATCGTGATATTTCATCTTTATTAAAATTTGAAAATTTAGTTTTGTCATTATATAAATCCTCTGCCACAATTATAATCTTATTTACTTTATCTTTGTGTTCATCCACTAAATAATTGTTAAACTTTTTTCCAACCATATAATTTGAAATAGAACTTACTATTAATATTACTCCCATTATTGTAATAAGAAATCCTAAAGATAATTTTTTAATTAAAGATATTTTCATTTTGGTCCACTCCCACTCTTTGTAAACCTACAATAATTATTAATTAATACACCCCTACCCCATAAATTTATACCCCATACCATAAACTGTAACAATATATTTAGGTTCTTTATGATTATCTTCTATTTTTTGCCTTATGTTTTTTATATGACTATCTATAGTTCTGTCAAAGCCTTCATAATTTAATCCAAAAGCCTTTTGCACTAATTGTTCTCTTGAAAATATCTGTCCTGGATTAGTTAATAATGCTAATAATATCTTAAATTCATTAGTAGTTAAATTTATATGCTTATCACCTTTTTTCACTTTCATCTTATTTACGTCTACTTCTAAATCACCATTATTAAAAATTAGATAATCAGCAATTGGACTTGAATCTCTATAAGACCTTCTAATTAGAGCTTTAACTCTTCCTACTAATTCGCGAACACTAAAAGGCTTAGTTAAATAGTCATCTGCTCCAATAGATAATCCTTCAATTTTATCATCTTCTTCTGATTTTGCTGTTAACATAATTATCGGAACATCAGATGTTGCTCTTATTCTATTACATACTTCTTCTCCTGATATTCTTGGAAGCATTAAATCTAAAACAACTAGATGAATTACTTCATCTTTAAATAACTTTAGCGCTTTCTCACCATCTTCAGCAGTTAATACATCGAACCCTTCTTTTTTTAAATAAGCTTCCACAACCTCAGCAATCTTAGGTTCATCATCAACTACTAATATTCTCTTTATATCACTCATACTCTAGCACCTCTTTTTCATAATATCCTATTTTTTAACTTTATTATATTTTATTCTGTAGCTAGCGTAAATACAAATCAACCCTCTAGTTCTAAAACTAGAGGGTATACAATTAAATTTTCTATTTCCTATTTGCCATAACAGCTCTTTTTTTAATATACTCTTCTTCACTAATTTCTCCCTTAGCAAATTTTTCATCAAGTATTTTTAATGCACTATTAGAGTTTTCTGTATAATTTTTTATAAGTTTAACTCCAATTACTATTAAAGCTATAAATACTAATATTTTAATCCCCATCATCATATACATGCCTGAGCTAAATCCAAAACCTGAACCTCTAAATCCACAAAACATATTAATTCCTCCTTTATATTAACTTTTTCAACTATGCTTATGTGTTTCTTTAAGTTAATTATAAATTGCAAATGTGGAGGAAATATGGAGATTTTAAGATAAAGATAACTTTTTGCTCTAAAAATAACTTTTTTAATTTATATATAAAGTGATACAATTAAAAAATAACTGTAAAACATTATAAAGTAGCTTTTATTCAAATCAAATAAATATAATGGGGGGAAAGTAAATGTCTACACAAGTAATAATTGTTTTAATTCTTACATTTATCATTTATATAATTTCAACGCTAGCCTATTCTGTAAGAATTGTTGGTGTAAGAACCGGCAGAATAGCAATATCTTTTGCAGTATTCAATATTTTTGCATTAATCTCTAGAACTGCAAATAGTATTCAAGCACCATTAATGGCTAAAACAATTGAAAGTACTATAAAAACAGGAAATCCTCAAAGTTTATTGTTTATATTTAGATGGATATTATTTTCTACAACACTGGCAACAATTATTGGTGCATTACTACTGCCAACATTTATAAAAGTTTTTGGAAAAGCTGTAGAAACATTTAGTATTTATCGTTCTATACCTAAATTATTATTACATGGTTTTTCAAAATCAGGAATAGAGCAATTCAAAAACAGTGTTACAAAACCAAAAAAAGAAAATTTGACACAACTAAAAATTTTGAAAATGATACCCAAAAAAATTATTTTACTTAATACAATAGCTTTTGCAATATCAACTGTTGGTATTTTAGCATCATTATATGCAGGATGTTTAAATCCAGACTTAAGAACCACCTGTAGTACATTAGCATCTGTGGTAAATGGTCTCTCAACGATACTTATGTTTATATTTATAGATCCATTTATATCAATGCTAACAGACGATGTAATAAAAGGAGAATGTACTGAATTACAGTTTAACAGATGTATAATTTTTATTGTTGGAGGATTAATAGTAGGTACGATGTTAGCACAACTTTTATTAGTTCCAGCAGCTGAAGTAATATCTTTTATAGCTAAATTAATTTAGAATATAATTTTCTTAAATTTTAGTATATGCTATTGTTATGCATAGGCCTCTTCAATTGAGGCTGTTGCAAAAAACTATCTTAATGATTCATCAAGTGTTTTGTGAATATTTTCACTAAATTGGATTCAAATCGATCCTTTTTAGTTATTACACAAATTTCCCACACAAAAGATTCATCTTTAAAGGGAATTGAACGAACATCTGAATAATTAATGTCATTAGTCATAAAATCAACACTGACACCAATACCTTTGTTAAAATGACTTAATTTATGAATGGTGATAATTTCTGAAGTAGTGAAAACTATGTTTGGATCAAAACCTGATTCTTTGCATTTATTGATAAAATTACGATAAAAATGAAACTTTTCATTAAGAACAATAAATTTCTCATTTTTTAGATTACTAAAATCTACTGCTGTTTTTTTTGATAACATGTTTTTTTCATTTACTAGTATACAAGGATATTGCGTTTTTATAATAGTAGAATGAAACTTTTTTTCATTAACAGGACCAATTGAAACAGCCAAATCTACATTTTCATTCATAACCACTTCTTCACAAATTGAATCTGGATAGGTTTTTACAATTAATTCAACACTTGGATAAATTTCTTTAAAATCTGATATAATATCAGGTGACAACGCATTAAGAACTCCAAATGAAAAACACACTGTTAAAGTCCCTTCATTGATATTGGCCATTTTATTCAAACCTTCTAAAATTAAATCAAATTCTTGTATAATGTGTTCTGATTGTTTTTGTAAATACTCCCCATATTTTGTTATTCGAATTCCTTTAGCTGTATTATGAAACAAGGGATACTGAAGTTCTTCTTCCAAATTACCAATTGCCTTACTTAAACCCTGTTGAGTAATATAAATCTCTTTAGCAGCCTTTGAAAAACTTTTATGTTTGCATACCTGCAAAAAATATTTTAATTGTTTTATGTCCAATTCAATACACCCACCTTAAAAGAAAAGTTAATTAAATTTTATTATAACCCACTAATCTTATATGTGAAAGTGCCAACTTCTAAAAAAATATTAATTCCAGCTATATAATATCTTTATAAATCATTAGAAAAGAGTACCATAACTTTTAGTTGTATGGGGATAAATTTAAGTTGTTTATCAAATGTAAATATCTATCGTATAATTTAATTGTAAACGTATTAGGGGTAAAGCAATGATATGATATGTTCATGTATAAAATAAAAATTATGTTGAATATTTCCTTCTTGCACAAAATATCAAAAACAATTAACAAGTAAGAAATTTGATAAGAATACATAAGTGTAGCCTTGGAAAAACCTAAAACCCAAATTAGTTTAACCCAGGATTAATAATACATTTTACTCTCATCAAACATATCTTAACTTTACCCCTAATATGTTAATTTTTCTAATTTTAATATATAAGCAATTTTCTAAAATTACAATCTATACTTAAGTCTATTATAGATTAAGGAGGTATTTTATTAATGGAAGACAGAGGATTATTAATAGAAGCAGCTGAGGAAGAGCTTATTGCAAAAGCAAAAAAAGATGGTGTAGAAACTGCCTGGGATAGAAAAGCGGAAATGAAAACTCCCTGTGGTTTTGGTTCAGCAGGTGTATGCTGTAGAAACTGTGCTATGGGACCTTGTAGAGTAAGCCCAGTTCCTGGAAAGGGAGTAGAAAGAGGTATTTGCGGAGCTACAGCAGATGTTATAGTTGCAAGAAACTTTGCAAGAATGTGTGCAGCTGGTTCAGCCGCTCACTCTGATCATGGTAGATCATTATGCCTTTACCTTGAAAATGCATCAAGAGATGGACAAATAAATATAAGAGATGAAAAAAAGCTTGCAGCTGTTGCTAAAAAATATAGTATTGAGACCGAAGGAAGAGATGTTTATGATGTAGCACATGATATAGCTGCAGCTACATTAAATGAGTTTGGCAAACCTCATGGAAACTTAATTTTCTCCTCATCTCTACCTAAAAAAAGAAGAGAAGTTTGGGACAAACTTGGTGTAACTCCAAGAGCAATTGATAAAGATATAGTTAGTATAATGCATTCAACTCATATAGGATGTTCAGGAGATGCAAAAAATCTTTATGAAATGGCAGTAAGAGCATCCCTTGGAGATGGATGGGGCGGTTCCTATATTGCAACTGAAATTAGTGATATTTTATTCAAAACTCCATCACCAGTACAAACTGAAGCTAATTTAGGTGTATTAGAAACTAATCAAGTTAACATTATATTGCATGGTCATGAACCATCACTTTCAGAAGCAATTGTGGCAGCATGTGAAGACCCTGAACTTATTGCCCTTGCAAAAGCTCAAGGAACAGATGGAATAAATGTTTGTGGTATGTGTTGTACAGGAAATGAAATAACAATGAGACATGGTATTAAGATGGCCGGCAACTTTCTTCAACAGGAACTTGCAGTAATAACAGGTTCAGTTGAAGCATTAATAGTTGATGTTCAATGTATAATGCCATCACTTGCAAAACTTTCAAAATCTTATCATACTAAATTTATAACAACTTCACCAAAAGCTCACATAACAGATTCAACATATATTGAGTTTGAAGAACACAGACCGTATGACTCTGCAAAAGAAATAGTAAGAGAAGCTATATTAAATTATAAAAACAGAAATAGAGATAATGTTTTAATTCCTAATGAAAAATGTGAAGCTTTAGTTGGATTTAGTACAGAAGCTATAGTAGATGGGCTTGATAAAGTTGTTAATTCACATATAGGACCTATGCAAACAGTTAAACCTCTTGCAGATGTTATAGTATCTGGTACTATCAGAGGTGCTGCGGCTATTGTTGGTTGTAATAATCCCAAAAATCCACATGATACATGTCATGTAGAAATGATTAAATATCTAATTGCTCATGATGTAATAGTAATTGTTACTGGTTGTGCAGCTCATGCAGCAGCTAAAGCTGGTTTAATGTTACCAGAAGCAAAGGAACTTGCTGGTCCTGGACTTAAGACTGTATGTGGTTTATTAGGTATTCCACCAGTTCTTCACCAAGGTTCCTGTGTTGATATAAGCCGTAACTTACAACTTGCTGGTGAGCTAGCAAATCATTTAGGCTTAGATATCAGTGATTTACCAGTAGTTGGTGCTGCACCTGAATGGATGTCAGAAAAAGCTGTAGCTATAGGAACTTATGTAGTAGCTAGTGGTATAGATGCATGGCTAGGGGTTGTTCCTCCTGTAACAGGTTCAACATTTGCTATGGATTACTTATTGAATAAGATGGAAGAGGATTTCGGTGCTAAATTCTATGTAGAAACTGATCCTCAAAAAGCAGCAATACAGATGCTTGAAAGAATAGAAGCAAAACGTAAAAAACTAAATATTTAAAAATTTTAAAGCAGGCATTTATTTTAAAATGCCTGCTTTATTTCTTTTGAACTACAAGCACTTGATTCTTAAAGCCTCTTGAAGCATATTGATTTCCTTACAAATTTTAGGCATTTCATTCATAATAGGAATTTTCTTAGGCTGTATTACTTGTTTTTGTTCAATAGCTGTTGCCATTGTTTCAAATACAAGTAGTAATTGTGCCAACTCTTCATCAGATAAACTTAAATATCCCTTTGCTTCACAAGTTTGGTAAAGTAAATAACTAATATGTTCTAAGGAAAAAAACACTGGCCACATCATTCCAAGCATTTCCTCATTATTAGGAATCTCACCTAATGCTGTGGTATAGGCCATTTTAAAATTCATAAGATTTGTCTCCATTTTTTCTTTTATCCATTTCGTATTATCACTATTATTGCCTTTACTATTAGATGCCAACCGAACTAACACTCTAGCTTGACTACGTATTAATTTCACCATCAAATCCGGTAATCGACTAGAAGCTGAGCGATGACCAATAATGTAAGTGCCAATTAATCCAATTATAGACCCAATCAGTATATCTGTAATACGTGCTGTTACAAAATAGGAAACATTATGTATTTGAGTGGAAGTTTCTGCTATAAGCAAAGCATTTGGTGTAATGAACACCGCTGCTACAGCATAATTTTTCGCAATAAAAAGTTCTGTCATTGCTGTTAAACACATGTTAACTATAACTATCATAAAACCTTGCGGCTGTAATTTAAAAATAATAATAGCTAGCATCAATCCAATAATAGTACCACAAGAACGTTGAATTGCTCGATGAAATGTGGATAGAATAGTTGAACCCAACATAACAGAGGCACAGGATAATGTAATCCAATAAGGCCTGGTAAATGAAAAACTAAAAGCTATCATAGTTGATATTGAAAGAACAATCCCAAATCGAACTGCATTAATAAACACTATTGAATCTTTATCACAAGCTCTAGTAAGTTTCATCTTTAATGAAGGTTTTGAAAGTACTACATGCCCAATATATGTTAATGGTATATTGATAATAGCCTCCACATCATAAATTATCTCTAAAAAATTATGATACTCCTTATCTAGTTCCTGAAGTAATGGTTCTATTTTAATTGTGCCTCCATCTTTTAATTCAATTCCCATAGATAATTTTCTTATCATATCTCCAAATTCTTTTGGTAACTTAGTATGTCCATTAGAGTGCAATTCAAGCATTGCTAAAAATAACTTATTAGCATGTTCATTTAGAAGAAATAATCGATTAAAGAAAAATGAATTTTTCCATGGAATATAACCTATTAAAAGAGTTTCTTCTGCTTCCTTTAATGCATTAACTGTGCGCTGCCTTGCGTTATTAATATCTTTACTACTAGTAGCTTCACTAAATGCTGCTAAAGCGAAATAAACCTGCTTAAGGGCTTTTATTTCAGGGCCGTGTGGATTAAAGAACCATCCTATCATACTAATTATCCATGCAAAAATACCACTCATAAGTACTACAATACTACGGATAGGTGCTGCTGAAGGATCAATAGTCATACCAGTTGTCATTGCAAAACTTAGCACAAAAAATATGGCTGCTGGACCTGGTATTTTAAGTAAACCAAATACAAAGGTTGCTGTTGCTCCGATTAAACCTACCATTAAAACAACAATCAATGGGTAAGGCGCTACTAAGGTACCTAGTGTAACTGAAAGACTAATACCAATAGCAACAAAAAGTATTTTTTTTGCACGCGCTGCATAAGGTTCATTAAAAACATATAGGTAGGAAAAACTCCCTATGCCACCTAATAAGCCCAAATGCAGTTGTCCTGTTAAGAGTCCAATAATTACTGGAAATCCTCCACATATACTGGCACCTATTGCTTTTTGCCATGGAAAGGGATTTTTATTGATTTTAAATGCTTGTTTTATTACACTTAGTAACTTAGTAACATCAAGTATGGATACAAAACTTTGTTTATTGTTTTTAAACATATAACACCTTCCTTTAGATTTCATTCCTATAGTACTATCAATTCTTTTCTAATATATTTATCTTCCTAATATAAGTTCTTGATCATCTTTTCTAAAATACTATCAAAAATTTCAAGATCATCTTTATCAATATCATTTACAGCCTCTATTTCTACATTATTAGCAGCTTCATACCATTTGGGATACATTTGACAAGCCTTTTCTGTTAATTTTATATGTCTTTCACGCTTATCCTTTCCCTCTTTACGTATTACCCAATCCATTTCTTCCATTCTAGCTAATGTCCTAGTAATTGTTGGTGCTTCCACGCCAAGATATTGACTCAATTCTATTTGTGTACACTCCTTTTTTTCATATAAGTATAATATAATTCCCCATTGTGAATTATACAATCCAAGTGGAGAAATTTTTTCATTTAATTTCTTAGTAAAATTTCGAGCTAATTGATTTACTTTATGACCATACAAATTCAATATTATTTCGCCTCCAATTACTTACCTAAGTAATAATTACTTAGGTAAGTATATCATATGAATTAGTAAAAATCAAATTGTTGAGTAATTTTTAGAAAAGCTTATACAGATACGTATAAGTAGTGAACTGACTTTCAAATAGTTCTAATATCCCACAGTTAAACAGGAATCCATTATTTAGTACAGAATACCCTACTATTTTGACTTTATCCGATCGCTACCATTGCTAACACCTCCATCTTCTTCAAAGTGGGGGATAAGCACTGCTACGCGCCTGGATAAGTTCTTCTAAGGCTCAGATGGAGAGATGGTATTCCTCACAAGCAAACTCCACCTGAGTCTAAGAATCACTTGATTATAAGTATTTTTTAAACCCTTTAACAACATCGTTAGCATATCCAATTGATTCATAAAATTTATGAGCATCTTTCCTTCTAAAAGCTGAGACTAACATGGTAAAGTAACAGTTTCTCATTCTAGCAAAATTTTCAATAAAGTCCATTAATGCTTTTCCAATCCCCATTTTTCTACAACCACTTTTTACAATCACATTTTCAACAACCATAAATGGTTTACAATCTCCTGCAATGTCTTTACAAACAATTCCAAGTAATGATCCAACTAGATTTTCATCATCATCTTTTGCTCCAATTAATATATAATCTTTATTTGAATTAATCCAATCAAAATTCTCGTTGAATTTTGATAAATTTGTTTTTCTTCCTAAGAGTTCTTCATATAAGTTTGCCAAATCATCTAAATCTTCATATGTTATTTTCTCTATAGTAATCATATTTACTCACTATCCTTTCTTTAACTTTAATTATTAAATACTCAACTTCCGCAAATACAAAATTTTGACTTAATATAAGCAAGATGCTACGCATTTTTTTAAACTGTGAAAGTTGAGTTAAATACATATTCTCTTCTTAACATCATCATTTGTATTATACTTTGTAACAATATTATAGTTTAAACTTTTACACTTTTTATTGCTTTTACTGCTATAAACATTGCAAAAAATGCTCTCCAGTGATATATCCGATTGTTCATGAGTAAATTTCATATATTGTTATTTCATCATTGGTAATACAACCTTACAAAACTGTAAGACTATTTTAATATAAATCACTTTGTCAGTTTCTTTAATTCATATAGAATTTACTTATCCGTTTATTTGAAGCGCTTAAATGCATACCAAACATATTAATTGAAGAAACTTAAGGAGGTTTATTGCTATGGGGAAAAAAGTTATATCTTATGTAAAAAAATTTGTAATTCTTTTTACGCTTATTGCATACATTTTTCCTTTTTTATATTCTCTAGTATTTAACTTAAAATACATTTTTAGTATTAAGTGAACTGTTACCACAAAATGCTAAAGGAAAAAAACTACACCTTTATAATCTATCAAAGCTAAGTTTTAATTTATATCAAACTCACTTCCTTTCCTCTAAAATGTAATTATGATATATTATAATAAGTTACTATATTATATCTGAAATTTAAAAGGGAGGAAGATATTTTGTATAGGATACTTGTTATTGAAGATGATGTTAGGCTAAATAAACTTATAACAGAGTATCTTCAAAAATATAGATATGAAGTTGTTGACATACATGATTTTAAAAATGTAGATGTAGAACTTCAAAAATCAAAGGTGGATTTAGTTCTTTTAGATATAAACTTACCATATTATGATGGATTTCAATTATGTAAAACTTTCAGAAGAACTTCAAAGATACCTGTAATTATTATTTCTTCAAGAGATAGCGAAGAGGAACAAATACGAGGACTAGAATTAGGAGCCGATGATTATATTGTAAAACCTTTTAACTTTGACTTTCTTCTTGCTAAGATACAGGTGGCAATGAGAAGAATATATGGTGAATATGCAAATGAATCAAATATAATTGAAAGTTCAACAGGTATCAAACTTAATAAAGATACCTTTAAAATACTTTATAATGGGATTGAAGTTGAACTTAGTAAAAATGAGTTCAAGCTCTTAAGTACGCTTATTAAAAATGAAAATAGAATAGTGAGTAGAGAAGAACTTTTAGAAGAGCTTTGGGATGATACTCTTTTTGTAGACGATAACACATTAACAGTTAATATATCCAGAATAAGAAATAAGCTTAAGGATTTGAGTGTTAGTGAAGTTATCTCAACCAAACGAGGTATAGGCTATATATTTCAATCTGATTGCAAACAAGAGGAATAGTTATGGAGAAAAAAATATTAATAAATTTTGTAAAAGATAAACTGCCCTTTACCATAGGATATTTTCTTAATACACTCTTAATTCTTCTTTATGTTTACTTATTAGGTTCTCAAATTGATTTTTTATATCCTTTCTTACTATCTATAGTATTATATTTATTTATAATATTGAATGAATGGACTAAGTATTATAAATTTAATAGAGGTCTTAGTGAAGGTATAGAAAATAGATATTTTAATTTAAATCCGAAGACAAATGAACAGCTAGAAACATCTAGAGCTATATTTAAAATTCATGAAAACTATACAAATGAGATAAGTTTATTTAATGCTAAAAATGCAGATAATACCTATTTTTTATCTCAATGGATTCATAATATTAAGACTCCAGCTTCAATAATTAATCTTATTATTCAAAAAGCATCTAAAGAAAATTGTTTTGATACAAAAAATCAAATAAATGTATTAAAATTATTTTTTGATATAAGAGAAGAAAATACTAAAGTTATAAATGGTTTAAATCAAATTCTAAACATTAGCAGATTAAATGATTTTTCAAAAGATTATGAGCCTCAGGCCGTAGATTTAATATCTTTATTAAAGGAAGTTATAAATAATAAAAAAAGTCAGTTTATTTATAACAATGTATTTCCTAAAATAGAATTTCAATATAAAGAAGCATTTATTATTACAGATAAAAAATGGAATAAATTTATACTTGAACAAATTATAACAAATGCTATTAAATATTCTAGAAATATCAAAGAAAAAAAATACATATATTTCAATATATGCATAGATGATATAGAAACAAGGTTAACAATTAGAGATGAAGGTATTGGAATTCCTCGCTATGATATAAGAAGGGTTTTCGAACCATTCTTCACAGGGGAAAATGGAAGAAAAGTACATGATGCTACAGGGATAGGATTATATATATGCAAATTAATATCAAAAAAGTTAAATCATAGTATATCTATAGAATCTGAAATTAATAAGGGAACTACTATTTCAATTATTTATCCATCAAAAATTTAGAGAGACAATGGAGTGATATAATGGATGTTTTATGTGTTGAAGATATTGTTAAGGTTTATGGAGGAACTTTAGGAGTTAACTCTTCTAATGTATTAAATGGCATAAATTTAAGCATTGAAAATGGAGAATTTACTGCAATTATGGGACAATCAGGGAGTGGAAAAACAACTCTCCTTAACATTTTATCAGGACTCGATAATCCTAATAGTGGAACAGTGAAAATAATGAATAAGTATATAACTTCCCTAAACAAAAAAGAAAGATCCATTTTTAGACGTGAAAATTTAGGAATTATATTTCAAAGCTTTAATCTTCTTGATAATATTACTCTTTCTGAAAATGCTGCTCTTCCACTAATATTTAAGGGAATCAATGCTAAAAAAATTGATGAAAAAATAAAAGAATATTTTACGTTTTTCAATATATATGATATTAGAAATAAATATCCTTATAATGTATCTGTAGGTGAACAGCAAAGAGCAGCCGCATGTAGAGCTCTAATAAATAATCCCTATATTATTTTAGCTGATGAACCAACGGGTAGTCTTGACCCAAATACTTCGAAAAAATTTATGCAGTATTTACAAAGGATAAACGAACAAAGAAAAGCAACAATCCTCATGGTTACACATGATATATATGCTGCAAGCTGCTGCAGTCGAGTGGTTTTTATAAAATCCGGCAAGATATTTGCAGATATATATAGCAAAGGGGATCAGAGCGCTTTTTTTAATAGAATATTAGATACTTTAGCAGTGATTAGTGGTGAATGATATGAATTTTGGTAAGATTTTTAAACAAAGTATAAAATTAAATTCAGATCAATATTTTATGTATATATTTTGTCTAATAGTTTCAACTATATTCTTTTTTATTGAATTAACACTCTATAATTCATATGTAATAGCAATTGGACAAGAAAGTATTTTTATATTCCCCTCAATTGCCGTCTTTAATACAGCATTATGGAATATTTTTACATACATTTCTTTTATGAAATATAGACAAAAAGAATTTACAATATTTTTGACTTTAGGTATGACCTATAATGAACTTAAGATACTACTCCTTATAGAAAATGCTTTGATTTTTCTCATATATGTTCCTATAGGATTAATTTTAGGTATGGTATTTTCAAAAATCATTGTGCTTTTCATATTTAAAATGTCTGGAATTCATTATCTTATTTTACAGTTTAAATCAATTATTTACATAGTTACTGTTGGATACTACGCTTTACTTACTATCATATTCATTTTATGGACATTTAAATTTGTCGATAATATTTCAGTATTAAACATAGCAAATTATAAAAATATGCATGCAATATATTCTAAAAAGAAAAGGATGCTAAAAATAGCACTATTTGTTTTAATAATATGCTATATTCATTTCAATGAAAGAATGATTATAAACTTCAACTATAAGTACTATATTGACTATTCTTTAATATGTATGGTAGTAATTTATATGATATTTTTAATTTCTACAAAAATCTTTATTGTTTTTATGAGAAAAAATAGAAACTTTTATTATAGAAAAATTTTATTAATAAATGAACTAGAAGATTCTTTAGAGAATAACAAAATTATAATTTTCTTTATTGCCTTCTTAAACCTAACCTTTATTATTAGTCATAGAATTTATGATTTGCCTAATGTAAAAACATTTTTTCCTGTTTATAATATTTTTCGAGGTTCTTCTTTTAATTTGATATATATATTTATTGTATTATTAAGTTTTATTGCTTCTGCTAATATACTATATTTCAAAGTCAAAATTGATCTCTATAATTGGAAATTTAAAAAGATCAAATTATATGGCATCGGATTAATCCATGAAGAAATAGACACTATATTAATATACAAGCTTAGATTAATATTTTTTTCACATGTATTTTTAACAACACTAACCAGTATTTTATATATTTATATTTTAAATATTAATAAGGAATTCATGATAAATACACTTAAAATATTGGCATGTTATTTTGCTACTCAATTATTTGGATACATTATTACTAAAAGGAAATTAATTAAGAATCAAGTATTCTAAGTGCTAAAGACACTAAGAATACTTTTAATAATGTTCAGATTATGATCGAATTCCTTATAAGCAAACTCCACCTAAACTTAAGAATGGCTTGATATTTTACTGCAATTACCATGTTTTAAAGTGAAAGTTGATAAACTTAATAGTTTAACTTCCTTGAAATATTTTTTACAGGACAATCCTTCATAAGTAATCATTAAAATCCATCCAATAGTCACAGCATAACACACACTTGAAATTCCTAAATACGGTGCCAAAATGTAAGATAATGCCACTCTTACAGAAATTTGCATAATAGTTGCATTAAATGTTATTCGAAGTTTTCCAACTCCTCTAAATAATCCTTGAAAAATGTTACAAAACCCTGAAAGCACATAGAAAATGGACATTAATCTTAAATATCTTACACCTATTAATATAACCTCTTTTTCAGAGCCAGGAACAAATAAATTCATAATCCTTCCTGCTCCAAAAAATACAATCAGAGCAGTAACAATACTATATACAGTAATTATAATATTACCCTTTTTATAGCCCTCAATTATCCTATTCCACTTCCCACCTCCCTTGTTTTGGGCAGCATAAGTGGCAACAGATGCCGCAAAACCATCACCTGGTGATAAAACAAAGGAATCTACTCTTGTAACAGAGTTATACGCAGCTATAGCATTTGTTCCAAATGGATTAACAACACCTTGAACTAGTAATTTCCCAATATACAAACAAGTCTGTTGTAGTGCTGTCACCCAACTATACTGTATGGTTCTTCTTAATAGTGACTTATCTACAACTAATTCATTTCGCTTAAGCCTGATTAAGGGAATTTTAATATAAACATATACTATACAAAGCAAAGATGACACCCCCTGTGCAATCACTGTTGCAATTGCCGAACCAGCTACACCAAACTTAAAAACTACAATAAAAATAACACATAAAATTCCATTAAGTACACAGGAAACAATTAAAAAAATTAGAGGGGTTTTTGAATCTCCTATGGCTCTAAGTGCAGATGAGTAAAAATTATATAAAAATGAAAAGATTAGTCCCCCAAATATTATCTTTAGGAATATATCAGCATTATTCAAAATATCCTTAGGGGTGCCAGTTATTATAAGAACCCATCTAGATAAAAATATGCAAACAATAGACATTACTATAGTAAAGATTATTCCTACGATTAAAGCTGTAGAGACTTCCTTTTTTAAAGCTTTATATTTTTCTGCTCCAAAAAGCTGAGATATAAGTACTGAAGTTCCAATACAAATACCAAATATAAAGAAAATTGCAATAGACATAATTGGGTTTGCAACCCCTACTGATGCCAATGCATTCTTTCCAATAAATCTACCCACTATTATAGCATCTGTTGTATTATAAAGTTGTTGAAATATATTTCCAAGTACCATAGGAATAGCAAAAGTTGTTAATATTTTTGCTGAATTTCCTTGCGTCATATCACCTTTCATGAATTAATCCCCCTATAAATTATAGACCTTTTACATTTGTTTTTACCAAATTGAATTATAACATAAATGTTAGTGTAATAAAAATTTTACGTATTTTTGTATATAGTGTTATAATTATTTTGATATTTAAAATTTTCAAATACTGTATATAATCTACAATGGCTAGGAGGAGAAATTTATGATCAACATAAACATTTGTGACAAAATAAAAAGTATACTTGGGGATAAAATTGTTATAGGAACTATTGAGGCAAAAATTAAAGTAAAAGAATCGGATGAGATGCTTTGGAACGAAATACATTCTCTGTGCAGTAAAATATCAGCTAACAACACTTTAGCAGATGTTTTAAAGATTGATAACATAAAAGCAGGAAGAGATGCATACAAGAAATTAGGAAAAGATCCAAGCAGGTACAGAGTTTCATCAGAATCTTTAGTTAGACGTGTGGTAAAAGGTAATGAACTTTATAAAGTTAATAATATAGTAGATATAAATAATTTAATTTCTATCTATTCTTTTAATCCAGTATGTGCTTATGATTTAGATAGAATAGATACAGATATTCACTTTGATATTGGAGAAGAAGGTGACTATTATGATGGTATAGGCAGAGGTCAAGTAAATCTATCTAATATGCCAGTATTTAAAGACAGTAAGGGTAATTTCGGCAGTACTACTTCTGACTCTGTAAGAGCAATGGTAACAGAAAATACAGAAAGACTTTTATTAAATGTAGTTTCCTTTAATGGAGCAGAAGGTATTGAAAAATATATGGACTATTGTAAAGAACTGATTATAAAATATGCAGAAGGACAAGATATTCATATGAGAATAGTTAGATAATCTCATAGTTAATCTGTGTCCTCTCCATTATGAACTAACCTAATCTATTTATAATTAAATTAATAAATTGATTAGGTTTTATCTCACTTTCTTTAAAATAGTCACTGGTTATAAAATTACAAAAATATCCTCCGCCAAGTACCGTATTAATTTTGCAAGTCAAAAGTGGCTTCATATTTAAATCTTGATATATTTTTATGTCTAAATTGTTTACACATATAAAAACACCTGCTTTTAACTTTTCAAATGCATGTGTATTTAAAGAAACAGCCCCCCATTTTTCCCATTTTTCCATATTATCAATTAAACTATTTAAAGAACTTCGTTCTGCTTTCCATATTTCTAAACAATTATCTAATGCCTTTAAAAATATTGTTGTACTAATCGTATCAAAAATTGGTATAAACAAATCACTTTTTGAATTTGTATCTAATTTTAATTTAAATACTACATTATCTTCTGCATAATTATATAAAATATTACGTTCATCAAAATTAATATGATACTTACTATTAATATCTTTAAATATTCCTACATTAACTGTCTTATTTAAATTTTTAGGGTCTTCAATTAATAACCCTCCATAACAAACCTCTGTTCTTTTGCCACTCATAACTCTTATTCTATTTAAACCATAATTTAAGCTACTTAGTTTATAATGTTTAAAAAAGCTTGTTTCAAGATTATTTGATTCAAAAGTATGTTTTAATATAAAATTATTAATATCATTTATTACCACATAAGGTCTCTCAGCATCATTGCCAGCTTTTAAATCTCTATCAGATAATAATATTTCATTAGAATATAAATAATTATCTTTATTTAAATTTAAAACTAAATAATCTATTATCTGCTCATCATCTTTGTTCTTTTTATCAAAATGTGCATAAGCTTTACCCTTTTCTCCATATAATCCTATGCCTTCCTTATTACAAATTACTTTAGTTTCATCAATTATACCTTTTGATTTTTGAGTATTAAATCCTAGAAACTCTTTACCTTCTGTAATAATTACTCTTGGGCATAAATATGAAAATACAACTTCTGCTTCATATTGAGCACCTAAATCTTTAAAATGAATACCCTCATTTATAATATTATCTAAAGAACTGCTGCTATCTAGCATAAATTTTGAAGTGTAAAAATTCAAATCAATTAGTTCTAGCCCATATTCTGTAGCTAATTCTTTTTTAATATCATTAGCTACAGAATTTATATTTTCAGAAGTTCTAAGAGTATATTCTGAAAAACTTGTTGCTGGTTCTAACGTTGCTTGTGAAGTAAATAAAAATGGCTGTATACTGTGTTCATAACACCATTCAATTATATTTTTAATATTTTGTCTGAAATTATTTGCATAATCCTTTGTATTCGTGTACAAAAGCCTATCATTTATACCAAATCCAATACCCATTATTTTTGTGTCTGCGTATAGACCTGAAAATATTTTATTGATATTTTCATATCCCCATAAAGCATGTTCACCTGAAAACCCTGCATTATAAATACGTGCATTATTGTTATTAGAATAAGCTTGTACTAATGCTTGTAATTTTGTACTCCATGCATTAGGCGGCTGATGGTCTGTTCCAATAGTATTTCCTATCCAACCAGTTGTATCATTTCCATCAAAAGTACTATCTCCAAATATTGCTAATGGAAACTTTTCACCATGCTCCCAAGCTCTCCAAGCATCACGAAGAGTATATAATTTTTTTGTAGAAACCGCATCTTCTATGCCTAAAATATTTTTAAACTTACTTTTTTTCGCTTTACTATTCATAAATTATATTTAGTGAGAGAGTGTGTATTACAAGTACTCACACCCACTAAAACTCACCCCTTTTCTTTTTAAGCATTATATATTATCCACTGTATTTCTAATTTTTGTAGAGTATTTTTGAATTCACATAAATTCCTAGTGAAATAAACAATCCTTGTTGCTACAGTATAAGAAAAAAGAACTTGTTGATAGTTGTTATATCAACAGGTTCTTTTGACATAGTTTGGATGAAATTAAATCTATTTAACTAATTTTAAATACCTGTTTATAACTGATTTAGCTAAACATTTTGATGAATCAATTATATTAATTGAAGGATGGGCTTTCTCTAATACTACATTTAGATCAGTACAAGCTATCACAATGCTTTCTATAGATTCTTTCTTTACCTCTTCAATAATTCCATTCCAAATATCAATATTTTCTTTATTATCTTTATTTATTTTTATTTTTTGGATAAGATTATTTAACTTTACTTGCCATTCATCTTTAAAAATAAATTCATGACCACCATCAATTATACCCTTTTGATAAATACCAGATTCAAATGTAGAACTTGTTGAAAATAATGTTACCTTTTGTGAAACTATAGGTAACTCTTTAACAATTTCTGCTACAATATTTAACAAAGGAACATTAATTGATTCTTCCAATTCTTTAAAATATATATGTGCTGAATTACATGGCATTGCAATAAAACTTACACCAGTAGATTCAAGTTTATGTAATCCTTCAATTATAGTCTTTTTCATAAGTTCATGATCTATTGATTTATCAATATAAAATGGTGTAGGTAATGAATATATCATCATTTGAGGAAATTCCTCATCGTACTTTGCTCCATATTGAGATTGGCATTCATCAACAACCAAATCAACAAATGGTGCTGTTGACCTAGGTCCCATTCCCGCTAAAATTCCAATTAAATTTCTATTCATCATACTTATCTCCTATAAAAAATAACATTATTCTATATATTCAGTAACCAAATCAGTAAAAAGGATACCATCTAAATGGTCTATTTCATGACAGAAACATTTTGCTAAATCTCCTGTACCTGTAAGTGTGATTCCTTCACCATTTTCATTTAAGGCTTCTACTGTTACCTTTGCAGGTCTTTCTAGCTTCCCCCATGTATTTGGGATACTTAAGCAGCCTTCTATAACTTCTTGATTTCCCTCCTGTTTAATTATCCTTGGATTAACTAATTTTATAAGTCCCTGTCCCATATCTATTACAACCAATCTCTTTAATATACCTACTTGTGGCGCTGCTAGCGCTGCACCATTTTCTGAATTGTAAAGAGTATCAGCCATATCATTTAGAATTTGTCTTATTCTGTCATCCACCACTTCAACTTTTCTGCACTTTTTTCTTAATATTTCATCATCAGAAAGTCTAATTTGTCTTAATGCCATTTAATCTTCACCTCTACTTTGCTGTGCTCTGGATTTTCTTTCACTTTCTTCAAAGAGAAAAACTTCTTCTATAGAACTGTGAAATATTTTCGAAATATCATAAGCTAACCATATAGATGGCTCAAACTTTTCTGTTTCAATAGAATTAATAGCTTGCCTTGATACTCCTACAAGTTCTCCTAATTGTTCTTGTGTTAGTCCCACAGATTCACGAAATTCTTTTAATCTATTTTTCATTGATTATCGCTCCTATAATGTAATGTTAACCTTACACTATAAATCTACCATGATTTCACTTCTATGTCAAGTTAACCTTACATACTGTAAAATAAATTTTTTATCCCATCGCTACCATTGCTAAAATTCACTTGATTCTTCACGCCTATACTTTGCTATGAGCTCTTGTTTTATAAACCATAATTTTTTTGACAAGTCCACATAATATTTATGAGGATTTACAAATCTTTTTACTTCTTCCCATAAAGTATCCACTTGCTCTTTGCAATAAGTTCTTATTTCTTCTAAAGAAGGCAGTTCATACACACATTCTCCATTTAAAAATACAGGAACTTGTAATTTTTTAGCATAGAAATTACTTATATTTTTCTTCTTCCAAATATGAACTGAATCAAATATTGTATAAGTATTTGTATCATATATTACTTCATCCGCTAAAGTTATTACATCTGCAATAGCCTTTCCAGTTTCTCTATCAAATAATCTCCATACTATTTTATATCCTGGATTAGTAACTTTTTCTTCATTTTCACTAAGCTTTATTCTTGGAATAATTTTTCCATTTTCTTCTACAGCTGCTAATTTATAAACTCCTCCAAATACTGGATCAGATTTAGCAGTTACCATTCTTTCTCCTACTCCAAATGCGTCTATTTGGGCTTTTTGATCTAATAAATCTGTAATAATATATTCATCTAAACTATTTGAAACTATTATTTTACAATCTTCAAGTCCTGCTTCATCTAACATTGTTCTTACTTTTTTAGAAAGATAAGTAAGATCCCCACTGTCAATTCTAACTCCTTTTAATCTATATCCTGCTGGCTCTAAAATTTCTTTAGCTGTCCTTATAGCATTAGGAACTCCACTAGCTATTACATTATAAGTATCTATAAGCAATATACATGCATCTGGATAAGTTTCAGCATAAGTTTTAAATGATTTGTATTCATTTTCAAATAACTGAACCCAAGAATGAGCCATAGTACCTGAAGCTGGAACTTTAAACATTTTATCTGCAATAGCTGTAGCTGTACCATGAACCCCTCCAATGTAAGCTGCTCTTGCACCATATACTGCACCATCGTATCCTTGAGAACGTCTTGCACCAAACTCCAGTACGGTCCTTCCTTTTGCAGCTCTAGCAATTCTATTAGCTTTAGTAGCTATTAAACTTTGATGATTTATTGTTAAAAGCAACATTGTTTCAATAAGTTGTGCATCAATTACTTTTGCTTTAATTGTTACAATCGGTTCACCAGGAAACACTGGTGTTCCTTCAGGCATTGCATATATATCTCCAGTAAATTTAAATTTCAGCAAATACTTAAGAAATTCTTCTGAAAATATATCTTTACTTCTTAAATATTCAATATCATCTTCTTTAAACTTTAATCCCTTTATAAATTCTACTAACTGCTGTAATCCTGCTGTTATTGAAAATCCAGCTCCATCTGGATTCTTTCTATAAAACATATCAAAATATACCACCGTATCCTTAAGTCCTCCTAGAAAGTATCCATTTGACATTGTCAGTTCATAAAAATCCATTAACATTGATAAATTTCTTTCTTCTTTTAAATTAATATTATTTTCCATTTTCACATTCCTCCATTTACATATATTTTTCAATTTAAATCTTTATCAAATCCTTCAATATTCTTTATTCTATAATCTTTCATTAATTTGTTTACTGTGTTTTTTGACTAATACTTCATTATGATCCTCACCACTTTAATCTTATTATCAAAACGATACTATGTTTGATTAAAAAAATAAAAGTTTTTATATTTTTACTTAGTATCATTTCGATACTATTATTTTATTGTAAATGCTTTAATTTGTCAATACAATTTTCTATATAGTTATTGAATTTTATCCACTACTTCAATTCCATTAGACTTCATTTCATATAAAGCGATTACCTTCATAAAATCTCCTTCATGGCAACCAAAATCATAAGTTTCCACTGAATTTATAGGTACAATTATTCTTCTATTAAGGTTCTTTTCATTAAAATAGGTTTTTAATGTAGTGGCAAAATGACTCACACAAATATCTACTTCACAGCCTAAAACTATATAGTTTTCTATTTGTTCCTCATTTTCCTTAAGCCATGTTTTGAATAGAGGTGCATGAAAACCATTAGTGCTATTTTTAGGTATTATCATATTATTATCATGAAGCTTAGCTCTTTCTTTTAATTCTGGTATTAATTCTGCTTCTGAAGTTCCTTCTAGACAGTGTTTAGCAAAACTATTGTATTCTACTGAATTTTCACTATGATTGTCTGCAAAAAATATTTTCTTGTACCCTGCCGTTCTCTTATCCAGTTCTACTATATTATTTATAGTTTCAATAATCCTTGGAGAAGCCAAAGCTCCTTCATACACAAAACCATTCACCATGTCTACTATAACTACTGCTGTTTTTTCTTTAGGAAACTCCTTTAAATCTACTATATTCCCTTTTATCTCTTTCTCCATGTCAAATATTCTATTTCCTGATAACATGACATCATTTCCTTTCTTTTTATAATTTAATAATTTATCATAACATAATAAGCAAAATGCTTCGCATTTTTTTATACTGTGAAATAAACTTATTCCTTTAAAAAAGTGTGTTCCCAAGATTCATTGAACACATAGTATTTTGCAGGTCTATGTCCAGAATTTCCCTTTATGTAATCTGTTTCTTTTACCATTGGTGAAATTTTCCTTCTAAAATTTGCTTTAAGTAAAGGCTTATTAAGAATAACTTCATAAACCCTTTGAAGTTCTGTTAAAGTAAAATGTTTAGGTAAAAGTGTAAAGGCTATAGGCGTATATTCTATTTTGTTTTTAAGTCTTTCTAGTGCGGTATCTATAATTTGTATATGATCAAAACCTAATTCTTCCTTGGTCCAACTTAGAGGCTCATATTGTGGTTCTTTATTTGTTATAATGCCATTTTTAATATATTTTTCACTAACTTTATATGCTATTTTATTTTCTCCATCATCAGATGCTAGTATTAAATTATATATATCTTTTCTTTCACCATTTTCTTCATTTGAGGATATAAATTCTTTTTTTACAGAAAACCATTTTACATCACAAGCATCATCTCCTGCTTGTGGTTTTATATTATTTTTATCTACTAAAGCCATATATGATATAGATATAACTCTCATTCTAGGATCTCTTTTTACATTATCTCCCCAAGTATAAAGCTGTTCAAAATAAACATTTTCTACATTTGTTTCTTCCTTTAACTCTCTATAAACTGCTTCATCTAAAGCTTCATCTATATTTACAAAACCACCTGGAATTGCAAAACATTCCATATAAGGATGATCTCCTCTTTTTATCAAAAGAATTTTTAATTCCTTTTCGGGTAGTTTTCTTACATCCTCAACTTCTTTATCATCTATAGTGAAAAGCAGCATATCTACAGTATTAGATGGTCTTTCATAATTTCCTGGTTTATATTTTTCTAAAAACTCTTTTTCCGTTAATCCATCTTTATTTCTAATTAGCATATCTCTCATAAATATTCCTTCCTTTCATCGAACTTATTATCATTTTAATACTATTATCTTATCACCATGTAGATACTAAATCAATAATTTATTTATTATTTTAATACACTATATATCTATTAAATATTTTTCAATGGAAAGTTACATTATCTTCAATACCTGGTTATATAATTTATCGTTATAACCATATATCAAATGATTCTTAAGTTCATCTAAAATTTGCTTATAACACTGTTCAAATCACGTAATCATCAAATCAAAAGTCTGAAGTTAATCATATATTAATAATTTTTTAAATTTCCGTTAGAAAATCGTAAGAAATTAGTTAATTTATCTTTAGATAATTAGCGTAAATTTAAATATAACAAATGATTTCAAAAAATATTTAGGAAGAGGTGGATTAACTATGAAAATCAAAAAATCAAAAAGAAAGAGTTCAGCATATTTTATGAGTTTACTTGTCATGCTCTCTTTTATATTAAGTTTTAATAGCACTGTTTATGGAGAAGGTGCTTTAAATAATGCTGCAGATACAGAATCAATAGACCAGCTTCAAGGTCCCAAAGATGTAAAAGAAATAGAAACATTTACAGATAAATTTTTTACTGAAAGTATGAAAAAAAACAATGTGCCAGGAGCAGCAATTGTTATAGTAAGGGACGGAAAGGTAATTTTTAAAAAAGGTTATGGATATGCTAATGTCCAGAAAAAGATACCAGTTGACCCAGACAAAACAGTTTTTAGAAATGGTTCAGTTGGTAAGCTATTCACGGCAACAGCTATTATGCAATTATATGAAAAAGGATTACTAAATTTAGATGACAATGTAAACAATTATTTAAAAAGTTTTAAGGTTAATAATAAATTTTCTAAATCTGTTACCTTTGGAAATATTATGACACACAGCAGTGGATTAGATAGTGGATCAGAAATAGGAGGAGCTTCTCATAACAAACTTAAACAAGTTTCTTATGAAGATTACATGAAAAGTCATGTGCCTGTTGTAATAAATGAACCTGGAACAGTTACAAGTTACTCAAACAGCGGATATAATTTACTTGGATATCTTATAGAGAAGATTTCAGGAATGTCTTATGAAAACTATATGCAAAAGAATATTTTTGATCCACTGCACATGAAAAATAGTAACGTATCATCAAAAGCAGAAAATATGGCTACAGGATATACCTTGGGAAATGGGTCCTTAAGAGCTATACATGATAATAGATATGAGCCACCATTAGGTTGCGGAAGTATCAATTCAACTGTAGTAGATATGGCTAACTTTATGATTGAAAATTTACAAAATGGTAAATTTTACGACAATCAAATATTAAATGAAAACACTTCAAAACTAATGCAAAAGCAGCATTTTACAAATAGTACGGATTTACCTGGAATGGGATACGGTTTTATTCAAAACTACAAGAATAACCAAAAGATTATTAAACATGAGGGCGCTGTTAACGGCTTTATAACTTCATTATTTTTAATGCCTGAACATAATTTAGGTTTTTATGTTGCTACTAATAGTTTAAATCCAATTACATTTCAACTAGAGGATGATTTTTTAAAGCATTATTATCCTTTAAAACAGGATAAATTAGCAAATCTATCTGCTGACTTTAAAGGAAAAGCTTCTGACTATGTTGGAACATATAGACAGTATCATGATACCTCAAAAAGTTGGATTACAAAATGTTTTGCTTTGTTTGGTGATGATTACGAATTCAAAATTACTGATAATAAAGATGGTACTCTTACAATGAAAGGAATTTCAATTGAAAAAGAACCTTTTTCCACAAAACTTGTTGAAATTAAACCGTTGCTTTTTCAAAGGGAAGATAACTTTGGATATGTTTCATTTAGAAAAGATCAAAATGGACATATAACTCATCTGTTTAGTGGCAGTGAGCCAGAGGAGTCTTTTGAAAAAATTAAATGGTATGAAAATCAAAGCTTAAATTTGTGCTTATTAGGGCTAAGTTTATTCATATTCACATTAACATTCTTAATTTGTTTTAGTAACTTTATTATAAGAACTATAAAAAGAAAACCTTCTAATTCCACCAAGTTATCAGCTTTGGCAAAACTCTCTGTAGAAATAGTATGCTTTTTAAATATGGTATGCACTATAGGCATTTTTGGTGTTTTAATATATGTAGGCTTTGATATGGGGTTTGGATTACCACCTATATTTTATGTTTTACTTTCAGGTTTAATTGCTGCAAGCATTTTAACAATTGGCAATGTAGTGTTTACTTTTCTCATATGGCAAAAAAAATATTGGACATTGCTAAAAAGAACTTACTACACACTACTTACAGTACTTTCAGTCTTATTTGTATGGTTTTTAAATTATTGGAATATGCTTGGATTTAAGATCTAATTAGCATTTAATAAACCTTTTTTACTCAGAAAAATAACCACCTCTAATCTAGAATCTGGTTTTTTAGGCGTAGATAGAAAATGATAGTTTTGCCTGATCATGATATTGATATTCTTTAGAAGAAGTATGCTATAATGTTTAAAGTAAAAATTATAGCATATATATTACTTTGAAAGAAGGATAGAAATAATGAATGATTATAATATTTTAGTTATTGATGATGAAATAGAAATAGTTGAATTAGTTGAGGTTTATTTAATTAATGAAGGATTTAAAGTCTTTAAAGCTTATACTGGAGAAGATGGGCTAAAAATCTTAGACAGTGAAAAGATACATCTTGTGGTTTTAGATATTATGATGCCTGGAATCGATGGACTAGCTGTATGTAGAAAAATAAGAAGTAAAATGAATATTCCTATAATAATGCTTAGTGCTAGATCTCAGGATATGGATAAAATTTTGGGACTTTCAACTGGTGCTGATGATTATATGATAAAACCATTTAATCCTATGGAATTAATTGCAAGAATCAAATCGCAAATGCGTCGTTTTTTATATCTAAATACTCAGCTAAATGTTAATAAAGATGATGATGTATTGGAATTTAAAGGGGTAACAATAAATAAAAGGAATCATAATGTTTCAGTATATGACAATGCTGTCAATCTAACTCCTACAGAATATGAAATATTAATATTACTTGCTGACAATCTTGGAAGAATATTCAGTAGTGAAAAAATATTTGAAAGAGTATGGAAAGATAAATACTTTGAAGGCAACAATACAGTAATGGTACATATTTGGAGACTTAGAGAAAAAATAGAGCAAAACCCTAAAGAACCTAAGATATTAGAAACAGTATGGGGGGTAGGATATAAAATTGAAAAATAAAATTGGATCTATTAGGTACAAATTTGTTGTTATGTATTTAATTAGTGCTTTTATGGCGGCAATAAGTACGTTTTTTCTATTTTTTCTATTTCTTTTAGCAAACTATAAAAATTATGCTAAAGTAACTACTTGGTTAAATAATCATATGATTGCACTATTGTTCCTACTAGTACTAATATTTATTATATCTATGGCCATGTTCTTTATTTTTTTTACTAGAAAAGAAATACAATATCTTGATGAAATTACAAAAACACTTCAAGATATCTCAGAAGATAATTTAGAAATCAATATCCCCATAAGAACTAATGATGAATTTGGTGATTTAGCCATGACTGTAAACAGTATGTCCCATAAACTAAATAGTCTTATAGCCGAAGAACGAAACTGGGAAAAATCAAAAAATGAATTAATAACTAATGTATCCCATGACTTAAGAACTCCTTTAACCTCAGTACTAGGATATCTTGAATTAATAGCAAACAAAAAATATACTGATGAGGTTCATTTACAGCATTATGTGGATATTGCTTATAATAAATGCACCAGTTTAAAAAGCTTAATAGAGGAGCTTTTTGAATACTCAAAGCTTAATAGTAGAGAGCTTAAAATAAATAAAACAAAAATAAAACTTAGTGAACTTTTAGAACAAGTTATTTTAGGATTTATACCTGTGCTCAAAGAAAAGGCAATGGAATATAGGACATTTTTTTCGAGCGACAAAATAGTTATTGAAGCTGATCCAATATTAATGGCAAGATTATTTGACAACTTAATAAATAATTCCATTAATTATGGAAACGAAGGTAACTATATTGATATTGAACTTTTAAGAGAAGGGCATGAAGCTGTAATAAAAATAGTAAACTATGGAGAAATGATAAAAGAACAAGACTTGCCTTACATATTTGAAAGATTATATAGGGCAGAAAAATCTCGTTCTAATAAGATTTACGGTTCAGGTCTTGGGCTTGCCATTGTAAAAAGTATAGTTGATATACATAATGGCAAAATTACTGTATCGAGTAAGGATAATAAGACAATATTTGAGGTAAGACTAGAAGAAAATTCGGAGTATTAGCAATGGTAGCGATCGGACAAATAAATTATTTTTAAGCTCATTGTAGAATAAATAACATATTCAAATAAAAGCTATGAAATTGAGGTATCAACCCTATATTTCATAGCTTTTTAAACTGAAAATAAAATTTATATTCTATCAAATTTCACAAATCTGACTTTTGAGGTATCTCCTATCTGGTTTACTTAACTTGAAATGAATATATTGCATTTGAAAGGAGTCTAAATTCATTTGCTGTATGAGCTTTATTTGTAATATCATTTGCAAATAATATCATATTTTTATACTGAACTCCAGCAATTTGTCCTTTTAATACTTCATGTCCTGGCCACCAACCTGCTTTAAAGAAGTTATCCTTATCACTTATTTTTTCAAAGATTATTGCATCTGAAGGAGCCTTTGTAATAAATGTTCCAAGTGAAAAATATAATATTTCATCGCTTAAGTATCCTCGTGTTATATTATTATTCTCTGATAAAATCCCCTGAACAGCGCCTTCATAAGGAGCTTCTGCTTCACTATTTTGCATAGTCTTTATTTCTAATCCTTGTATTAATTTACTGTCATTTATGAAGTTTAATGCATTTCCACCTATTGCTATATATGGCTTTCCAGATTCAATATATGCTTTCATATCTGAATCCTTATATGCACTGCCTGTACTATCAACTACAATATCTGCATCTTTAATATCAGAAACAACATCAAATCCCATCTGATTTAAAACAAATCCTGTCTCTTCAGTAACTTGTCCCTGTGCACTGCTAGAAGAAAACTTCAATGCGTATACCTTAACCTTTTTAAGATCTTTAGTTTTTAAATCTTTATCCATTGCAACTGCATTAAGAGAATATTTGCTTTTTATATTATCTAAATCTGAATTTGATACAACATAATCACCAACATCATATTTATCAGACTTTTCAGTAACCATCCTAACAGTTTTTCCATCTTTTAGAAGCTGATTTATAGCACTTACAGCATCATTACTGTTATTTTTAATTACATATTTATTCGTAGCTTTATCAATAATTGTACCTACTTGTTCAACAGTTTTAACTTCTGTTGTTACATTGTCAAATACACTCGGCATTCTAACTTCATAGCAGTCAAATCCTCTAAGTTCTGGAAAATAATTTTCTTTATCTCCTCTTTCTCTTCCAATTTGATATCCGTTAGCATCTATATAATATCTATCTACTGATTTATTATCTTCATTATTAACTTGTCTTTTGTACATTTCAAGTTGATTATTAAATAATTTTATTTTATTTGAATATATATAATTTATAGCAGCATAACCACCATTTACAAGAGCATTGAAGGAATCTTCATTTAACTCTGGTATTTCAAATGTAGTTCCTAGTGCTCCCTGAAACATTGCATAAGTTGATGTATAACAAGGAGTAGCATCATCAAATGAATCTTTATAATCAACATATGGTATATCGTAGCTCAAATATTTTGTATTTGCAACAGCTGCTTTTCCCATTATATAGGATTGTGGAAGCATTCCATCAATTAATAAATCATACTCATAATTTGGATTATGTGGTGGTGTACATGGTTCTATTACCATCTCAGGGTAGAAGCCGTGAAAATCTATAAGAGATGTTGGCGCCCACTTATTTACTCCCTGTGCAAAATTTCTTGATTCTACTTGTGTTTGATATCCATAATCTCTATTTAAATCAAATCCATTTATATTTGCTCTTCTATTTGCTATCCTGCCATCTGGATTTTCTGTAACATTAAAAACAAGTATCAAATTGTCTAGAACACTATTAACATCTACATCAGTTACTACAGGAGTATTAGATGCTTCAAGTGCTTTTCTGTTTCTGTAGCTAATTTTATCTTTTGTAGCAAAATCATTTGCAAGTCTAAGTATTGCATCTGAACCTGGTGCTTCATCTGGATGAACATTATTAAACCACATTGTCACTTTAAAATTAGAATCCTTTTTTACTTCTACATTATTTTGTAATGCTGCTGGATTATTGTACATTTCTGATACTTGTGCTAGATACTTATCAACAGCATCTTTATTTTTTGCAATTACAACAAAATACATTTCATTGCCGCCAGATGATTTTCCAAGACTTGTAACATCAACATATCTGTCTTTCTTGGCACTAGCTTTAATACTATCTAATGTAGGTTTAAACTCACTATATTGATGATAAACTTCTATTATCATACTTAAACAATAAAAAACCCTTAAGTGCATCTTGTACACCTAAGGGCTTTAAAGTATTGATATTATTATATCGCAAAGTTTGTACTAATATGTTCTAAATTATAAATTTAGAAATCTCAGCTTTTAGCTTTTTAGCACTTTCTTTAACTTTTAAAACTTCTTCTAATACATCATTAGATTTACTATTTACTTCTGAAACTCTGTTTGCTATATCTGTAGTTCCTCCAGCTCCTTCAATAGCTGCTTGTGCTACTCCATCAATAATTGCTAACATATCATTTATTGATGCTAAAAGTTCTTCTGAAGTTGAACTAAACTCTGTTACAAGATTATTAACAAACTCTGCATCTCTACTATACGTGTCCGCTACATCAAGCATAGTATTATAATCATCCCTTACATCCGTGTCCATAAATACTAATAATCTATTTGAGCTTTCTGAAAGATGTTTTACTGATTCTGTAACTTTAGTTGTTGTACTTTGAATTTCTATTACTGTATTCTTTGATTGTTCTGCAAGTTTTTTTATCTCCTCAGCTACCACCGAAAATCCTTTTCCTGCTTCTCCTGCCCTTGCCGCTTCAATGGCAGCGTTTAGTGCAAGAAGGTTTGTTTGCGATGTTATACTCATTATAGATTCTGAAAGTACATTTATTTGTTTCACAACTCTTGCTGATTCAATGGCATTTTCTACTTCTATCTTTGAGTTTATAAATATTTCATTAGATTTTTTCTGAGAATGTTGTACCATATTTTTTGTTTCTTCTGCTCTTCTGCTAATTTCTTCTGCTTGAACTGCACCTTTTTGCGAATTTTCAGCAATAGATTGAACCGCTCTTTCAATTTCATGTGAAGTTGCAGTAGTTTCTTCTGCTGATGCTGATGTTTCCTCCATACCTGCTGCTAATTCCTCAGTTGTAGCTGAAGTCTGTTCAATTTGTAACATCAATTCGGACATACTTTTCACCTCAACTTCTACACATTCTAATACTGTTGAGGATTCTTGTTTAACGGATTTAATGACATCACGTACTGAATGCTGCATTATATCCACGGATTTTGCCAAACTTCCTATTTCATCTTTATTTTTTAAGAGTGGTTCGGAAACATCTTTAGTAAAGTCCCCACTTGCCATAATTTTAAGATGTTCTGTCATTGAAACAATTGGCTTTGTAATTAATCTTGAAAATAATATTCCAAAAACTATCCCCAGCAGTAAAAGAATTGCTGCAATAACTAAAATGTATGTTTTTAACAATCTTAATCCTGATAAGACATCATTCTGTGGTGCTGTTATTGCCAAAAACCATTCTGTGCCATTTACAGGGGTATATCCAATGTATTTAACTTCCCCATTGTAAACATAATGCCCTGATCCTACCATACCTTTCAGCATTTCTTTTTGAATATCTACCATAGCTTTTAAATTTGGATTTTTAGCAAAATTATCAAAGGTATTATCCATTTTTAACACAAGATCTTTGTTATAGTTTGCAATGGTAGTTCCTTTACTGTTAATCATATATGCTTTTCCTGCTGATCCAAACACAATTTTATTTGTAATATCACTGAGATTATTTCCGTCCCTCACTTTAAAAATTACACCTACAATTTTACCACTCCATTTTACAGGGACAGCATAGTTCATAATAATTGAACCCGGCTTAGTCTTGTCTTCAAGAGGATCAGATACAGATCTTTCTCCTTTCACAGCTTTCTTAAAATAGTCCCTGTCTTTTACACTTACAGATTTACCATTTGGTGCTATGGCATTCCCATCAACATCTGCATAAGCTATATTAATATCACCAGTTCTTTTTGCTTCTTCCTGCATAATTTTGATTTTATCATTCATTTGAATATTAGGATCTCTGATTTTATCGTTTGATGCAAGAACTTCAAGGGAAGTCCACTGCTCTGCAAGAGATTTTTCTATAGCATAAGAACCTTGCTTGGCTAATTGTGGTAATTGCGTATTCACATTTGAAATTAAAATGTTTGATGAAATAATATATGAAGAAATTCCAAACCCAACGCAAACAACTAATAATAAAATGGTAATAGCTAAAATTATTTTTATTTTTATACTTTTCATTAAACCTACCTCCTAAATTAAATAGAGTGAAAATGGTGCTCTTTATTGAGTTTATCTTTGGGTTTCCTATTATAATTTTCTACGCCCTCATCTTTATAACTACTGGAAACCACTAAACGAGATAGATATTTTAAGTAATGCAGGTAATATGCCTGCTAAGTGGCAACTTCTTATTTATCTAGGTCAACAAACCATTCTAAATATGCAGAAAAATCAAATGGTTTAACTTATATCTGTTTTTGAGTTTCTTAGCCGTCGGTACTAATTTCAGAGCATTTAATTGTAATGCAGTCAATGGTGTCGATTATAGTAATCAATACCTTATTCTAGAAAAAATTCATAACTCTCTTTACACTATCTAAAATATAAATGTTAATTTTAATTAATATTTTATCATAATTTTCAGAAAATACCTATATGTTTTTCTAACCACTTATGCAACCTTTATTCTTTTTCTCAAAATTTCCAACTGGCATTTTAATGCTGCTTTTAAAATATGTTTTTAAGAAAGTCTTGTTTTCCAAATTTAAGTCTTTAACTTTTGATAAAATCAAGAAAATGATAAGTAGTTTTGTTTTCTTTTCTACAAATAAAAAAAGTTCCTTAGCCTATGCTTTAGAACTTTTCTCATTATATAATATATTTAATTTCTTTACTTATAAATAGTTGTTCTATGTCCTTTGTAAAAAATTGTTTTATTTCGTCTAGATTTTCTTTCGGATACACATACTTACCATATCCAAATTGTCCATATTTAAACTTACGTTGTTCATCATTCATTGGCAGCTTATTTTCTGGAAATATATTAAGTATTCTGTTTTTAGCTATTGTGGTGTACCTGTGAGATATAATTTCAAAAGTTACTGGGAATTTTAAATCACTAGGAAGCTTACTCCTTAATTTTATTAACAAATCATGATACTCTTCTTTCCAATTAGGGTAAATAAATATAGGAGCAACTAAAAATCCTATAGGATATCCTGCTTGAGCTGCCTTTATACTTGCCTCTATTCTTTTATCTGAAGAAGCTGTAAAATGTTCATATTGATTTATAACTGAAGAAGTGTTAATACTAAACCTTATTTCTGTATGACCATTGTGTTCTAAGTTAAGCAGCGAATCTATATCATTATATTTTGTCACAAATCTAAATCTACCATTTTTGTTACTACCAAAAAATTTTATGGTTTTCTCTAAAGAATGGGTATAAGGCTCTACAGGTACAGGATCAGATGTAGCTGCTCCTTCAAATATAGTTATATCTGGTAACCTTTCATCTATGTATTTCTGAGTTCGGTTAAGAATTTCATCTATATTAGCATGGATTTTTACGAAAGGTTTATCCCCTAGTTTAGTATTTAAATAGCAGTACTGACATTGTCCCATACATCCTGATACTAATGGAAGTTGGTAATGAGCTGAAGGTTTACATGATTGAAATTTTAAACTCTTCTTAGTTCCTACAACTAAAGTCTTCTTGCCTTCTCTATATTGAGAAAATAAATTATCACCTGGAATGTGTTGTTTTAGTTTATTTGAAGTCAAATTTATAATTTCAATACTAGCATTATCTTTAAATTTAGTAATAATCTCCTTAGCCATAGGGTATTCTAATGAATCCTTCTCAAATATAATTCTTTTAGGTATAAACATATTTTCTCCCTTCTGTATTTTTATTTACAAAAGTATTTTATTCTTACATTCAATTCATAAAATAAACTTCAAATTACCAATTGACTCACTATGTAGATATTTTCTGAAATTATTATTTTCTAAAATTGCAAAGTATATACCTATAAAATTTAAAATGAATCTTTCTGATTTTCATTTTTTAAAACTATATACAAAAGCATAATTAATCCTATTAAAAATCTAATTATATCTGATTTAATTTTCTATATAATTGCTTTAATTACATTTAAATGATATATTTTAATATTAATGGAAAACATTCAAGTCATAATTTGTAGAATTTTTAACAAAAATATAATTTCATTTTAAGTTAAATAATATTTTACATTGAAATTTGTTGAACTTTACATTTACTTGGTGTAAAATGGTATTTGCCAATTAGATAAATGTGGCAAACTATTCAATATTATAAAAATGGAGTGATTTTGTGGAAAAAGTAAATAATAGTAAAAAGTATTCATTAAAGCTTAAAATAGCTGCTAGTGTATTAGGTGTTCTTTTAACAGCTATAGCACTACTGGCAGTTATATCTTTTTATGTTACAAGTGGAAAACTTAAGAGTGAAATTCAAGAGCAAGGCATAAGTTTAGTTACAGAAATAACTGCTGAGACTGAAACTAACAATGCTATGTCAGCTCAAATAGATACTATTCTAGGGGACAAAATGACCTCAGTAGGTTATCTTATAGGCCAAAATCCATCAATATCTGATGAATATTTAAAAGAAATAGCTTCCAAAATAGGTATTCAAGAAATAGACATTGCTAATGCTCAAGGAATTATAACACATTCTAATATGCCTGCTAATATTAACTTTGATTATAAAGACAATGTTAATGTACAAGCAATATTAAAAGGAAAACAGGATAAAGCTGTTGAAGCTATAAGAAAAAGTTCATATATAGGTGATGGAAATTACTATAAATATGGTGAAATAGCTATACCTGGAGGTGGAATAGTACAGGTAGGTATTATAGCAAATGAAATAGAAAAACTTAACAATTCTATAAGTGGGCAAAGTCTTGTTAACAGATTATTAAAGAATTCAAATATAGTTTACGCCCTTACATTAGATAAAAATCTTAAAATTACTGCCAATAGTGATAAAAGCAAGATTGGATCTAGTTTAACAGACGCAGGAAGTAAAACAGCCATTGAAGAAGGAAAAGTGCATTCTTATGTTACAAATTATAAAGGACAGGGTGTATATTCTATTACAATTCCAATACATAAAAATGAAACTATTGTAGGCGCTATTCAAGTAGGAATTTCTTTAGCAAGTCAAGCTTCAGCATTAAAAAGTATAGCTATAATGTTCCTAATAATAGCATTACTAGTAATTGTAGTTGGAGGATTTACAATAATAAGTATAGTATCTGCTAATTTAAAACCTTTAGCAAAGCTTGCTTCTGTTGCAGAAGATGCAGCCAAAGGAGATCTTACAAAATCTGTAGAAGTTAAGTCTCAAGATGAAATAGGAATGGTTACAATAAGTTTTAACAATATGATAGAAAACTTAAGAAATATGACTAATAAAATAAATAATATGTCTCAAAGTATTTCAGCATCATCTACTACCCTTTTATCCTCTGCACAACAAGCAGCAGCAGTGTCGGAAGAAATATCAAGTTCTACAGAAGAAGTTGCAGATGGTGCAGAAAAACAAGTTAGGGCTACAGAAGAAATATCCGCTTCTATGAAAAAAGTAGTAGATAATATGACATCTGTAAGTACTCATGTTAAATCAATAGTTGAGTTTTCAGAGAATACAAGTAGTCTTGCTTCTGATGGCAAAGACAAAATGAATAATATGGTGACTCAAATGGGAATCATAAAAAATAGTGTAAACTATTCATCAAAAATAATTATCGAACTTCAAGAAACTTCTAAAAAAATAGGAAATATTGTAGAAATTATAGATGGTATATCAGATCAAACTAACTTACTTGCACTAAATGCTTCCATTGAAGCAGCCAGGGCTGGAGAAGCTGGTAAAGGCTTTGCAGTAGTTGCTGATGAAGTAAGAAAACTTGCAGAGGAATCCATGAAATCTTCTAGCAATATAAAAGAATTAATAACAGAAACTCAAAATAAAACAGAAAAGGCTCTTTCATCTATTGAAGAAGGCAATAAAGAATCTGAAAAAGGAGAAAAAATTGTAACAATAGTAGGAGAATCTTTAAAAGAAATACTAAAATCCTTTGAAGATACAAAAGTATATCTTGAAAAAGTTGATGTAATGGTATCCGAATCAAAGGAAAATATAGATAAAGTAAATGAAAATGCAAATGAAATTCAAAGTATATCTACAAATACTGCCGCAAGTACAGAGGAAGTAGCAGCCTCCACTCAAGAACAGTCTGCTGCTCTTCAGGAAATATCAGATAATGTACAAGGACTTTCAAACTTAGCAGGAGAATTGGAAAACAGTATAAAAATATTCAAGATTTAAATAAAAATAAAGAAAGGTCCATAGGTTTGTTGAAATCCTATGGACCTTTTTAATGTTGATAAAACTATCCTCTACTTCTCAGACACATAACCAATTTTATTTCTGCTACTTTCATTTTTTCCAATATTGGTAACAGACATATATACATTTCCAGCGGCTGTGCTAAGCTGAGTTATATTAATAACAGCTTGATCTCCATTAGATGATACTGTGGCAGTACCAATTAAGTTTCCACCAGTAGAAGCATCATAAACCTTTATAACATCATTTGGAGATAAATTATTCACAGTTATAACATCAGATGTTCCACTTGGGTTATTTGTTATGCTTACATTTCCTGGATAAATAGAAGCTGAAGCTTGTTCTGCTAGATAATCAGCTTTTACTTTTTTACTTTCACCTTTTCCGAAATTTGTAACAGAAACATAAACACTTCCTGAATTACTAGTTAATTGTGAAATTGTAACCTCAGTTTCTGCACTATTTGCTGGAACATTAGCATATCCTAACAAATTACCATTTTGTGCAGCATCATAAACTTTAACAATATCATTAGGTGTTAAGCCTTTAACTGTTACTGTATCTGATATTACAGCATTATTTACAATATATATATTTCCCTCAACAGGTGCTGTAGATTCTGGTTGGTAATCAGCTTTCGTTCTACTACTTTCTGTCTTTCCAACTCTTGTTACAGAAACATATACACTTCCTCCACTAGTTCCAAGTTGTGATATATTAATGAGAGCTTCTGATTGACCACTAGCTACTGTTGCAGTCCCTAATGCAGTTCCTCCATTATCAGCACTATACACCTTAACTACATCACCTACAGATACACCTGTAATATCAATAATATCAGATGTTCCTGCATTATTTTGTATACTTATATCACCATCAGCTAAAGAATCAGATTGAGATTCTGCGCTATATCCTACCTTTGTTCTAGTGCTCTCTGTCTTTCCTGATGTTGTTACAGATACATAAACATCTCCCGAACTAATGCCAAGCTGTGCTATTGTTACATTAGCTTTCATATTATCTGAAGATGCTGTTGCACTGCCCAGTAATTCTCCTCCTTGGTCACTATTATATACCTTTACTACATCATTTGGCTGAAGACCTACAACTTCCATAGTATCGCTTATTCCTGAATTGTTTTTAATAGTTATGTTAGAAGCACTTGGAGCACCACTACTCAATTTCGCAGAATAGTCAGCCTTTGTTCTAGCACTTTCTAAATCTCCTTTGCTAGTAACAGAGATAAATACACTTCCGTTATCAGATCCAAGTTGTGTAACAGGTATGATTAAATCTGTATCATATGTTCCTACTGTTCCTGAACCAAGCAAAGTGCCTGCTGTCTCTGAATCATATACTTTTACTATGTCTCCTCCACTTAAACCAGCAACTTTCACAGTTCCAGCTATTCCTGCATTGTTAGTAATAGATATTTTACTAGCATTAGGTGCATTAGATTTTGACTCTACAGAAAATCCTGCTTGTGTTCTATCACTTTCACCTTTATCAGTACTAGTTACAGAAACATATATATTTCCTCCATCTGTTCCTAGTTGTGCAATTGAAGCTGTTGCTTCTGTTGCATAATTTGCCACAGTTGCAGAGCCAAGTAAATTACCACCTTTAGCTGAATCATATACTTTCACTATATCATTAACTGAAAGTCCCTTAACTTGTACAGTATCATCAATTCCTGCATTATTTGTAATAATTATATTTTCAGCCTTTACTATGCTAGATTTTGGCTCAGCTGCATAGTCAGCTTTTGACCTATAGCTTTCAGCTTTATTTGTACTAGTTCTTGATACATAAACACTTCCTAAGCTTGTCCCAAGTTGTGGAATAGATATAGTAGCTTTTGTATCACCTACTGCTACTGTAGAAGATCCTAATAAATTCCCACCTTTAGCTAAATCATATACTTTAATAACATCATTTTGGGAAAGGCCTGTTATATCAACAGTATCTGCTCCACCTGATCTATTTGTAATTGATATGTTAGAAGCACTTATATCATCAGATTTAGCTTCTTCTAAATAATCCGCTTCTACTCTATCACCTTCAAGTTTATTTGGGTCTGTTAAAGACACATAAACTTTCCCTTTATCAGCTCCAAGGGATAAAATTATTATTGTTGCAGATGTACTACCTGATGATACTGTTGCTGTACCTAATAAATTTCCAGCTTTTGCAGCATCATATACATTTACTACTTCACCTGATGATACACCAGATACTTGTACAGTATCATCTGCTCCTACATTATTATTAACTACTATATTGCTTACATCTAACTTTTTAGATTTAGCTTCATCCAAATAGTCAACTTTTACTCTTGAACTTTCGCTCTTGCCTTTATGAGCTACAGAAACATATACACTTCCTGTATCATTTCCAAGTTGACTTATAGATACAATAGCAGATGTATCACTATCTCCTACTGTTGCAGATCCAAGTAATGTACCAGCACTAATACTATCATATACTTTTACTACATCAGCACCAGTTAAATTTGGAACATATACAGTATCTGCCTTTCCTATATTATTTGAAACTATTACATTATTTGCATCTATATCGTTAGATTTTTCTTCTGCTGAATATTTAGCCTCTACTCTGGCACTTTCTGATTGATCTTCATCAGTTAAAGAAACATATACACTTCCTTGTGAAATCCCAATCTGTGGTATAGTTACTGTGGCCTCTGAACTATTTTTTGAAACTTTTATAGAGCCTAATAGTTTCCCACCAGTAGCAGAATTATACACCTTAACAACTTCATTTTCATAAACGCCTGATACATATACAGTATCTGCATTACCTGAATTATTAGTAACTGTTATATTGTTACTATTCAATGAACTAGATTGTGACTCTGCAGAATAAGTCATTTTTACTCTAGAACTTTCCAGCATTCCTGACCTTGTAACAGATATATAAATACTTCCTACAGCATTTCCTAATTGTCCTATGCTAGTTGTTGCAGTACCATCTGATGATGCTGTGGATGATCCTAGCATAATTCCTCCAGTTACTGCATTATATACACTTATTTTATCTCCTGAGCTAAGACCTGTAACATATACAGTATCTGCCTTACCAGAGTTATTTGTAATTGTTACATTACTTGTTAATATAGAATCAGCTTGGCCTTCAGCTGAAAAAACAACTTTTGTTCTTTTACTTTCTATCATTCCTGAGCTTGTAGCAGAAATATAAACACTTCCTCCATAAACTCCAAGTTGAGATATAGTTAACTTTGTTTCTGTGCTATTTGAAGGAACTGTTGAATAACCTAGTAATTTACCACCATTTTCAGCAGTGTATACTTTAACTTTATCACCAGAAGCAAGTCCACTTATGTATATATTATCTGCCTTACCAGAATTATTTGTAATTGTTACATTATTAGGATTTATAATGTCTGATTGACTTTCTCCTGAAAAATCAACCTTTACTCTATCGCTTTCCTTCATCCCTTTTGATGCAACTGAAACATAGATTGTTCCTCCATTAACACCAAGCTGAGAAATTGAAATAGTTGCTTCTGTCCTATTTCCCCCTACTGTTGCTGATCCTAATAATTTACCCTTAACATCAGATGTATACAACTTTACTACATCACCCTGGGCAAGACCACACACATATACTGTATCTACTTTGCCTGAATTGTTTGTAATTGTTACATTTTCAGATAAAGGAGCATCAGATTTAGGTTCTGCCTCATAATCAATTTGAGTTCTACTACTTTGTGTCATTCCTTTTGATGTAACTGAAACATATACACTACCTGAATCAGTTCCAAGTTGGGATACATTTACTGTTGCGTTTGTTCTTGAACCCGACACAGTTGTTCTTCCTATTATTTTACCGCCTGTAGCAGCATTATATACAATAACTGTATCGCCTCCCATTACACCATTAATAGTTATTGTGTCTGCTTTTCCTACATTGTTTGTAATCGTCACTTCACTAGGACCTGGTGCAACTGAAGCTTCTGCTGCCTGTACTATACTGCCTTGAAATGCAGTATAAGAAAATAACATTAGACTTAACGCCCACGAAGAATATCTTTTCATTATTGTAACTCCTCCCCCTTTATACGACTGGTACTGAATTTTATTTAATTTTTTAGCACCCTAGCCCTCCCTTCAGTGTATAACTCGAATATAATTCAAAACTCTTTATCCAATAATTGGTATGTAATAAACAATATTCCTTTTATTATATCATTTTAATATTACTTTATTGTAACATTTTTGTTACAAAAATGTTACAATAAAGTAATTTTTAACACTTTTTTTCTCTAACATCAGTTTAATACTATGTTTTTACAATTTTACTCACCAATCAAATATAAATAGTGTATTGAGTTTGCTAGTTTAAAATTCCTGAAAATTGTGATAATTGCATAAATTAATCTTGACTTTAATATTATAATTGCTTTATACTGAACTTGGAAATAAAAATCATAAGAGGAGGAATATGTTATATGAAAATTACTGGAAGAAACAAGATCAAAGGAAAAGTAACTAAAACAAAATTAGGCACTGTTGCTGCTGAAGTTGAAATTGATGCTGGTAATGGTATTAAGATTACTGGACTTATAACTAAGGATTCATTGGATGATTTAAATATTAAAGAAGGCGATGAACTTACTGCTTTAATTAAAGCTACATCTGTAATGTTTATTAAAGAGTAACATAATTATAAAAAAAAAAGGGCATTTTGATTTTTTTAATCGGATGCCCTTCTAATTTTGGAGTAAACCACTTTAATTCATATATCACCTTTTCTTACGAAAAAGTATTCTCTCCCAGCTAACATTTCTGTAAAAAAACATCAGCCCAAAAAATGTTAAAATATTTAAAATAATAGATTTTAAGTGGACAAAATGTTAAAATATAAAAATAATAGATTTAATACTTTTTCCATGAAATTATTTACACACGCAATTAGAAATTTTTAAATTGGTAAATTAATCAAGAAAAGTATTGCTATTTAAAAAGAAAAATATATTTATTTAAGGAGCAAATTCATATGAAAAGTATTAAGCATAAATTAATATTAACAATTTCACTTACCTGTATATTAAGTTTACTAGCATCTTCTATAGTAAGTTATATTGCATCTTACAATTCTATAATGACAGAATCTAAAAGTAAAATTTTATCAGAATCTAATAAATATGGAGAAATGATTAACGGTTGGATAGATGGACAAGGAAAAATAGTTAACGAAATTGGATGTAGCATAGAACAAATGGATTCATCTGATAGTAATAAAATTTTTAGTTACCTTCAGCAAAGAACAAAATCTAATTCATATACATTAGCTACATATATAGGCTTTAAAGATAAGAAATATTTAGATGGTTCAGGATGGGTGCCTGATAAAGATTTTGATTGTACTCAAAGAGTTTGGTACAAAAATGCTGTTCAAAAAAATGGTTTATCCTATTCTCTTCCTTACATAGATGCTGAAACAAAAAAAATGGTAATATCTATATCTAAACCTATTATAAAAAACAATGAAATAATTGCAGTAATAAGTTCTGATATTAAATTAGATACACTTACAGATATTTTGAGTAAAGCAAAACCTATAAGTAATAGTTATGCCTTTTTATTAGATGGAGAAAACAATTTTATGTTGCATCAAAATAAAGATTTTCAACCTAAAGTAGATTCAACTAAAAATATTGCTAAAGTTATGAATGGCCAATTTTCTCAAATAATAAATAATAATATGATTTTATTAAAAGATTATGATGGTAAAGAAAAATATTTTGTTACTTCTAAAATTAAAACTTGTAATTGGATAGTAGGCCTTTCAGTTCCTAAAGAAGAACTAGAAAAGCCAATGAATACATTAATAAAACGACTTTCACTAGTAATAGCAGCTTCATTAGTATTTTCAGTTCTAGTTTCCTTATATTTCGGCAAAAGATTAGGAAATCCAATATTATCTTTAGCTAAAGAGGTACATAAAACTTCTAATTTTGATTTAACTCATGATAATAGTTCTAACTATTTATTAAAAAGAAAAGATGAAATAGGACAACTTGCTAATTCATTTAATGTTATGAGAAAAGAACTAGTTAAATTAATTAAAGAAATATTAGACCGTTCTCAAAAAATGAGTGCATCAAGCAAAGAATTTTCCCATGTTCTTGAAGAATTATCACTAAAAACTATAAGCATAGATAATGCTGTAAAAAATATAGCTATTGGTGTTCAAGGTTCAAGTGCTGCATCAGAAGAACTTAGTGCTTCTATACAAGAAATAGATGCAAATATAACTGAGTTATCAAGTAAATCTGTAGAGGGAAGTAGTAATGCCTATGACTTTAAAGAAAGAGCCAACGATGTAAGGGAAAAAGGAAAAATAGCTATAGAAGATACTAAAAAATTATGTAAAGAAAATGAAATAGATATAATAAAAGCCATTGAAGATGGAAAAGTAGTAGAAAACATAAAAGTAATGGCAGATACTATTGCAAATATATCCGAACAAACAAACTTGCTTGCTCTTAATGCCTCAATAGAATCAGCAAGAGCTGGAGAACATGGAAAAGGATTTGCAGTTGTAGCTTGTGAAGTTAAAAATTTAGCAGAACAATCTTCACATGCAATAGCAGATATTCAAAATACTATTGTAATGGTTCAAAAAGCATTTGAAAATTTATCTAACAATAGTAATAAATCTTTACTATTTATAAACGAAGATATACTTCCACAATTTTCTAATTTTCAGAATATGGGCAAGCAGTATTATACCGATTCAGATTACGTAAGTAAAATGTCAGAGGAAATAGCATCTATGTCAGAAGAACTTACGGCTACAATAAATCAAGTAAGTAATGCTATACAAACTATGGCAGAAAATTCTCAAAATTCCTCAAAAAATGCAGAAATAATAAAATCAAATACTTCTGAAACCACAATTGCAGTAGAACAAGCAGCAATAACAGCAAAAAATCAATGGGAAATAGCTAAAGAACTCAATACCATGGTACAAAAATTTAAGATTTAGACAAGTAAATTGTTAAAATAAATGAAATTAATACATTTGATATAAGTATTATTTTAAGCAATATTCTTAAAAATGCTGTAGAAGCTTGTGAAAAACATCTATTAGATTAATGTTTAATTTTGCCAGTTAAGTGTTGCTCATAGAGTACTTAACTGGCATATTTGATATTATCAATAAATATAAATTTTCAATAAGTTATAGTATCACCAAAAACGACATAAACAACTAAAAAATGACATAATATCTAGAAATAAACTCGATAATAAATTCATAACAACTATATATGAAAATATTGTTGATATTTAAGAGTTATTATGCTATTATACTTTTCGGTTATAATTATTATATATTGCATATAATTATACAATTATAAAGCCAAACTTCTATTGGTTTTTATAATAACCAATAGAAGTTTTTTATTTTTTTAATCAAGTGATTCTTAGGTTCAGGTGGAGTTTGCTTATAAGGAATACCGATCGTAATCTGAACCTAAGAATCACTTATCCAGGCGCGTAGCAGTGCTTATCACCTACTTTGAAGAAAATGGAGATGTTAGCAATGGTAGCGATCGTATAAATATTTACTAAAAGGAGTTGTTAGAGTGTGACAAAAAATGTTTTTGTTCAGTTGTTGAATGTTTGTAAAATTTTTGATGGAGACAATGCAGTAATAAAAAATCTAAACCTAGAAATTAGGGAAGGTGAATTTTTGACTCTGCTTGGACCAAGCGGTTGTGGAAAAACGACTACCTTAAGGATGATTGCAGGTTTTGAAATACCAACTAGTGGTGAAATTATTATTGATAAAGAAAATGTTACTAATAAACCACCTTATCAAAGATGTGTAAATACCGTATTTCAAAATTATGCACTATTTCCACATATGAATATTTTTGATAACATAGCCTTTGGACTTAATATGAAAAAGACACCTAAGGTGGAAATTAAAAACAAGGTGCATGAAATGTTGAAAATGGTTCAACTTGATGGCTACGAAAATAGAAGGCCCTCCCAATTAAGTGGTGGACAGATGCAGCGTGTAGCTATTTCAAGAGCTGTGGTAAACAGTCCGAAAGTCCTCCTTCTAGATGAGCCTTTAGGTGCTCTTGATTTAAAACTTCGAAAACAGATGCAATTAGAACTTAAGCATCTTCAAAAAATGCTTGGAATAACCTTTGTATTTGTAACACATGACCAGGAAGAAGCACTTACAATGTCAGATAGAATTGTTGTTATGAACAATGGTGTTATAGAGCAGATTGGCACACCTGAGGAACTCTATGAAAAACCCAAAACTAAATTTGTAGCTACCTTTTTAGGAGAAACAAACATACTTGAGGGACAAGTATTTAAATTAAAAGAAACTGAGGTTTTACTTCAGCTCGAACAAGAACAAGATATAATTAGAATACCTAATCTAAATTATGACTTAGGTGATAAATTTACCGTTTCTGTTAGACCTGAAAGAATTAAAATAAAAGAGAACCCTGAAGATGGAGATGTATGGCTTCAATGCAAATTGAAAGAAAAAATATATATCGGTTCAAACATTAAAATAGTAATGCTTCTTAAGAATGGCAAGGAAATTGTAGTAAATGAACCAATAGGACAAAATTTTGAATTCTTAGATGAAAATAAAAACCTTTTTGTAACCTGGAAACCTGATCACACTATAGTTATTAGGGCATAAGGGGGTACAAACATATGGAAAATAAATTATCAAAGAATCCTATTTTAAAATATTTAAACACAATTGGTCCTGCTTTACTTTGGATGATTGTATTTTTTGTTCTGCCTCTTTTTCTAATAGTGGTAGTAAGCTTTTGCATGCGGGGTAACACTGGAAATATAGTTTATAAATTTACATTTTCTAACTATATAAAACTCTTAAACCCTCTTTATATTGATATATTTATAAACTCTATTATTATTGCAATTTATACAACTTTATTATGTTTGTTATTTGGATATCCCTTTGCATTTATTGTTGCAAACTCAAATAAAAAATTGAAACCATTATTTCTTTTGCTTATAATGATTCCATTTTGGACTAACTCCTTAGTTAGAACCTATGCAATGATAGTATTATTAAGATCAGAAGGTATTATAAATACCTTACTTTTACATTTTGGACTAATAAAAGCACCCCTTCATTTAATGTATAACAATACTGCAGTTATGATTGGTATGCTTTATATGATGTTTCCATTTATGGTGCTACCTTTATATACTTCCATAGAAAAACTTGATAAAAGAATATTAGATGCTGCATCCGATCTCGGTGCAGGACCAATAAGAAAATTTTTAAAGATAACTCTTCCCCTTACAAAAGGAGGCATTTTATCTGGATCTCTTTTAGTTTTTGTTCCAACCCTTGGTCTCTTCTTTATAACTGACCTAATGGGTGGAAGCAAAGTGGTTCTTATGAGTAATCTTATTAAAAATCAATTTCTTACAGCAAGAGACTGGCCTTTTGGTTCTGCTATATCCGTTATATTAATAATTCTTATGGTTGCAGTTATTTCTTATAATTCAAAATTAGGCAGTAAAAAAGAAAAAAAGGAGGTATTATAAAGTGAAAAACAATAAAATGACATTTTTAAAATGTTTTTATATGCTTTTTATATTTATGTTTTTATATGTACCAATCATGATACTTATTGGATTTTCATTTAATACTTCTAAGTTAAATATAGTATGGACAGGCTTTACCTTTAAGTGGTATTCAAGCTTGCTACATAATGTAGGCATACTTGAGGCTGTTAAAAACTCATTTATTGTCGCTGTAATAAGTACAATTTTATCTGTTATTATAGGAACTTTATGTTCTGTTGGAATGTATAGATATAAATTTAAAGGAAAAGGAATCGTTGATTCTATATTATATATACCACTTGTAATTCCTGAAATAGTTATGGGAATATCTCTCCTTGCTTTCTTTGCAATTGTAAAGATTCCTCTTGGAAAGATTACCTTAATTATTGCACATGTAACCTTTTGTATAGCTTATGTTGTTGCAGTAGTTAAAACACGATTGGATGGCTTTGATAAGTCCGTAGAAGAAGCTGCTATGGACCTTGGAGCCTCTCCACTTCAAACCTTTTTTTATGTAACGCTGCCTATTATAATGCCTGGCGTTATAGCTGGAGGCCTTTTAGCCTTTACTTTATCTTTAGATGATGTAATTATAAGTTTCTTTGTTGCAGGACCTGGAAGTGTAACTTTACCACTTAAAATTTTTTCCATGGTGAAATTTGGGGTTACTCCTGAAATTAATGCACTTTCTACATTAATAATCTTGTTTACAATATCAATAATTGTTTTTGCGCTTATTATTCGAAATGTACATATAAGTATGAAAAGGGTAGCTGCAATTCTTACTACAATTTTTGTTGTAGTTGGAAGTGTTGGTGGCGGATTATTTGCTTTTGCTAAAAATAACAGCGAACCTGAGCAGGTTTTAAATGTATTTAACTGGTCTGAATATTTACCTCAATCAGTAATTGATAAATTTGAGCAAACTTATAATATTAAAGTAAATTACAGCACATTTTCCTCTAACGAAGAAATGCTGGCAAAGCTAATGGCCGGTGGAGGAAATTACGATGTTGCTGTTGCTAGTGATTTTATGGTTGAAATACTTAAAAAACAGTCACTAATCCAAGAGATAGATAAGAGCAGACTAACAAACTTAAATAACATCGGACCTGAATTTTTAAATTTGCCCTTTGATAAAGGCAATAAGTATAGTGTTCCTTATATGTATCTTGCAGGAGTTATAGCCTATGACAGTTCAAAGGTTCCCGAAGGTACTATTAAAGGATATAAGGATCTTTGGAAACCCGAGCTTAAAGGTTCTTTAACTTTACTTGATGATGAAAGGGTTATAATTGGAATTACTCTAAAAAAACTTGGATACTCCATAAATGAAACTAATCCAGAAGCCCTTGAAAAAGCAAAAGTAGAGTTAAAAAAACTTCAAGCCAATGTAAAGTCTTATGACAGTGATAGTCCTAAAACTAACCTTATAAATGGAGAATCAAAAGCTATATTTGCCTGGGGAGCAGAAGGAAGCCTTGCAAAACGTGAAAATAAAAATGTAAAATATGTAATCCCTGAAGAAGGCTTATTTTTACAGCAGGATAACTTTGTAATTCCTAAGGGTGCAAAAAATGTAAAGGCTGCAGAGCTTTTCGTGAACTTTTTAATGGAACCAGAAATAAGTGCAGAAATTTCACATTACTTCCCCTATGGAAATCCTAACGTTGCTGCACATCAATATATAGATAAAGCTACTTTGGAAGACAAAGCTGTATATCCTCCAAAAGCTCAGATGAAGAGTGGCGAATATTTAAAAGACATAGGTAATTCAGTAACGCAGCTTGATAAGATATGGTCAGAAGTTAAACAGTAAAAAAGCAGCAAAATAATTTATTTAAAATTAATTAAACCCAAAGACTTAGATCCATCTATAGTCTTTGGGTTATGTTTTTGTTTGTGGTAAGTATGTGAAAATACGGTTACTGTATATTTATATCTATATATGCTTTAGATAAATCTAAATTATTAAAATTAAATTTATCTTTGTCAATTGTATAGGTAAATAATTCATTAGCTTTTACATTTACGCTTTTAGCAATATTACTTGTAGAACCATTGTTATTTACATCTATTTGTACAATCCCATCTGATTGAGGAATAAAACTTATGACAACACTTTGAATTTCATCATTTTGACGATATATTTTTGCACTTTGACTTACAATAATTTTACTTGCTTTATTGAAAGTGCTTGAATACAATTCTTTTTCTTGTCCGTCAATAGTTGTTTTAATAGTTTCTTTATATTGACCATCTTGAACTTCTACACCATTTGAATCTTTACAATCCCATATTACTTTAGCTAATCCTGCTGTTCCATACAAATTTTCTTTCTTACTTATTAAATTACCAGTTAAATTCGTTACTTCGAGTGAATAATAACCACTGCCTAAAAAGTTAATACCAAATTCTACTTGATTATTTACTTGAACCGAAAGATTTTCCTCTGTTAATGTTGGACTATCTGGAATCGATACATTTAAAGTCACACTTGTCAAAGAACCTTCAGATATAGAATTAAAAGGTTGTACATATCTTACTATATTTCCTGAAGATGAAGCTGTTTCTGTATAACTATTAGCACTTACAGTACTTATCATTTTTTTATTTTCATCATATATTTTATACCCAGTTGCATTTACTGCATTATCCCAACTTAATTTAAACTTATTTGATGAAAGCATTTCAGTATTTATCTGTTGTATATCATCCACAATTTTTCCATTAACCATATCAGTAAATACAATACCTTCTATGATATCATTTAAAAAGGCTTTGTAAGATATGTAACTAAAACCTTTATCTCCCCAACTAGTTCCCCAAGAATTGGCAAGCTTGAAAGCACCTATGCCATCTGAAGTAACAATGCTATCATCATACCCAACTACAGCAATAGCATGTCCACCAACAGAAGATCTGTCATTAGTTATAATGCTTGTACCATCTGACTTTATAGTAGGATATTCAAATCTATTTCCTATATTCATACCTGCTACCATAATATCACCAGTGTTTAAATATTGTTTAGTTTTTTGGATTATATAATCAGAAGAATCTTCATAAGTATATAATATTGACCACTCTCTTATTTTATTAGCAGAAGCTTTTTCTTTTAAATCACTACTAGGTTGTGTAGTATAATCCGATGATTTATAAGGAAAATCTTTTAATGTAACAGCACCTGTATCTCTTAATAAATTTCCAGCCTCGTTAAGAGTTCCTCCATCATCTGAACCTCCATTAATTTGATTATATACATATGACGGACTAAACACGTGATAATATATTGGTAAACTTCCATTTTTAATATTCCATCCTATATCTTTAGCTTGTTGAAAGGTTCTTACATAATAAGTAGTACTCCATGCAACACAATCATTTAGTTCTTGTTCTCCTATAGGCGGCAAATAAGGCGAGTCAGAATAATCTACTTTACTAGGCAATTGTGATAAATTATACCCTGAAGCTTTAAGTTTATTCTCTATAGATTTTCCTAAAGATGAATTTTTATTTATACCACTTTCAGTTTTTAAACCTGTCTTTCTTAATTGGAGTTTTTCTTCTTTTACAACGGTCCATACATTATCTTTATTTTCTAATAATTTTTTGTAATTTTGACCATCCTTTAATGTAAAGATTTCCACTGTATTTTTACTTATTTCATTTGTATCAAGTATTTTTTCTCCAACCGAAACTGGATACTCTGCTTTTACATGAAATCCAAAATTAAAGAGTATTACAGATAAAAGCAAGAATATAGTAATAGAGGTCTTCTTCCATTTTTTTATATTCATTTTGCACTCCTTTTTAATTAATATTCCAAATTTTTATTTTATTGTATACAACTCAACTTTCATAGTTTAAAAATGATGCGTTGCATCTTGCTCATATTAAGTCAAACTTTTGCATATGCAAAAGTTGATTATATAACCAATATATCATATTTATTCACAGTTTAGCAAAACCTATTTAATTATATATTGTTTATGTTACAACCTTGTTACAATTTATGCTAAAATATTAGAAACATCATTTATATAAAGAGGGGGTCCCTATGAAAAATAAACTAAGCATATTAACCATTTTATGTACATTATTTATATTATCATTTTTTTCTAAAGTACAAGCATCAACTGATGTAACACGCATATCTGGAGATGACAGGTATAAGACTTCTATAGAAATATGTAAAAATGGATGGAACGAAGCTGAATATGTAATATTAGCTTCCGGAGAAAATTTTCCTGATGCCCTTTGTGCTGCTCCACTAGCTAAAAAATATAATGCTCCTATTATTTTGATAGATGGAAAAAATCTAACTTCTGATGTATCTGAAACTTTATCAAAACTTCACACTAAAAATATACTTATTATAGGTGGTAACGGCTCTATTTCAGAAGGCGTTGAAGCATCCTTAAAAAGCTATGGATACAGCTGTAGACGAATTTGTGGAAATAATCGTTTTCAAACCAGTACTGCTATTGCAAAAGAACTGGGAAACCCTAAAGAAGTAGTAGTAGTTAATGGTGAAAATTATCCTGATGGTTTATCTGTTTCTCCTGCAGCCGCTATGAAAAATATACCTATACTATTAGTAGATAATGATTCTATAGATGAATCTATAAAGAATTATTTAAAAGATCGTAAAATTGAAAGCACATACATAGTGGGAGGTACAGGAGTTATAAATACCTCTCTAGAAACATATTTCAAAAACCCTATTAGAATTTCAGGTGATGATAGATATTCCACTAATATAAAAGTTTTTGAAAAGTTTTTTGATGTTTCTTCACTGGAAAATTCTTTTTTAGCTAGTGGAGAAGGTTTTCCAGATGCTTTAGCTGGTTCTGCATTGTCTGCAAAGCTTTCAAAACCACTGCTTTTAACCGACTACTTTGGAACTGCTGCTTCCTTTAAATTTATAGAAGAAAATAAAGCTTCTATAAATAAAATTAATGTCATTGGAGGCGGTGGAGCTATTAGACCAAAAATGGTAAATGATATTATGGGAACAACAAATAAACTAATAGATAATTTAAATTGTTTGAAAAATTCTACTCAAGTAATATTAGTAGAAGCTCCTTCCTTTGGAACCTATAATGCTACAGCCTCCACTTATGAATTAGTAGATGGTAAGTGGTCAGAAGTTATTTCACCCTTTAACTGTGTTCTTGGACTTAATGGTTTTTCAACGGACAGGCATGAAGGAGATAAAACCACTCCAACAGGAGCATACAATTTCCAATTCTTTTTTGGGTGGAATGGAAATCCAGGTTTTAAATTTCCTTATAAACTTGCTGGACCTTATGATTATTGGGTAAGTAATAAAACCTTAGATGAATATAATGTGTGGATGACTTATGAAGGAAATCCTAAAGAAAGATTTTATGACTATGAGCATCTCGCATCTCAGCCGCTTTATAAATATGCAGCAGTTATAAATTTTAACTATGGATCAGATAAAATATATGGAAAAGGTAGTGGAATTTTCATGCATATAGCTCCTTATTCAGGCGGAGGAACCTTAGGATGCGTAGGATTTCCAGAAGATAAATTGCTTAATATAATGATGTGGATGGATCCCACTAAAAATCCTTCAATAATTATGGGACCAACTTCCCAGTTAGAAAAAATGTAAAAATTTCATATAATAAAAATAGTAAAAATATAAAACCTCACAAAAACAAATACTAGGGCGTTTATACCCTAGTATTTTAATTCATAATAAAATCTCTTAATTACTAACTTGCAACTTCTTCAAAATCTTCTCTACTTTTATTTGATTTAAAGGATTTAAACATTACAAATGCTGTATATAATATAACTGCTGCTACTAACCACTTTAAAGTATTAAGTGGTAATGATTTTACAAGGTATGCAGCAATTAAAACTCCTATAGGCCCTAAAAGGCTAATAGACATAGATGCTTTAGCTTCGTAAGCATTTTCTTTTATAAATTTCATTGATGCAAAAGGAAGTAATAGCGCACCTGAACCCATCATTATTGGGAATGCAACTGTTGGATCCATTCCAAGTGCAAATACTAATGCCATACATGGTGCAAAAAGACCTATTCCTAAAGTATTAAGTGCTCCAAATATGAAGTTTCCTATGATAGCTATAATAAGTTTACCACCTGTTAAACCAATAGCACTTCCTCCAACTGGAAACAATTTTAATTGGCCAGCTATTATTATAATTGCTACAGCAATTAATGCAATTCCCATAGCAGCTTGTACAGCCTTTTCATTTAATTTTGATATAATTCCAGCTCCAATTAGAGCTCCTAAAATAGCTGATATAATCATACAAACAAGTGTAGTTGGATCTACTTTAACTACTGTTAAAAATATTAAGGCTTCTACTATAGTTGGAATTGTAGCTCCAACATTAAGTGTTCCTGGAATTTTCTTATCATGCATAAGTTTAAAATTTTTAAATAGAGATGTTTCTATAGCAAAGCTTCCTATACCTAGTGTATCAAAGAAATTTGCAAGTAATCCTATTCCTCCTGAAACTAGAAAGTTTCCTTCTCCTAATGTTCCCTCTTTCTTTTTCTTTAAATAATCCTTTAAAAGTACAATAAAAAATATAATACCGAAAGCTACTGTAACTCCTAATAAAATTTTTAGCATTTTTTATTCCTCCTTAGAATGTTTTTGAATATTTTATTTCAATAAGTTGTGTAATGGTTTACTAATATTATGACATCTAAATACAAAAATCGCAAGTTAGTTTTTACATTTTATTCATGCTTTTATGTAATTTTGGTATTTTAATTTAAAATAGTTGCTAAACAATCTATAAGTTCTTTATATTTTACTACTATTTTGTTTGTTTTTGTAACAATTCACAACATTTTATCAATTATACACAGTGATTTTTCCCTTTGTATAGAAAGACTAAATATTCATTAATATAAAATTTATGACTTATATATGTCACGATTTCTAAACTCGATATTTATCTTTCATAAATTAGTGCATTCTTATGAATGCTTTATAATTTTTGTTGCAATAAATACAAACATACGTCATTTTGAATACAAAATAGTTAATACACACAATCTATGTTAAAATATTAAAAACATCACTTAGTAGGAGGTTTACTATGAAACTTGTGAAATATATTAAAAATATTTTAACTGGTCTATATTTTAGCCTTAAGAGATTTCCATTAGCCATAATGTTTTCAGCTTCTGTGGCCTTGGTACTTATAGTAATATCAGAAACCACCCCTCCTTATAACACCTTAAATAGGCTCGCTATGGCACTCGCACTAGGAATTCCTGTTTCACTTTGCATAAAGCTTTTCTTTGAGAAAAAGGATGAGGAAAACGTATATAAATTTATAGTAGGTTATATGTGTGGAACTTTATTCTTGATTCTTTATTATTTCTTATTTTTGAAAAACATAGAAATGGTTTCTGTTACAAGATATGTTGCTGTAAGTGTTTCACTATATCTAGGATTTATTTTTATACCCTACTTTCTAAAAAGGGAACAATTTGAAATGTACGTTATAACTGTGTTTACAGGATTTTTTATAACTATAATTTATTCAGTTGTATTATACTTTGGACTTTCTGCAATTTTGTTTACAATAGATAAACTTCTTGGAATAAAAATTTTAGGGAGAGTTTACTATTACACATGGCTATTTGTAGTTTCTATATTTTCACTTTCATATTTTCTTTCCCAAATACCACTTAATCATAAAGAAATATCTATAAAATCTTATCCAAAGCTTTTGAGGATACTGCTTTTATATATTGTAATGATTCTTCTAACAGCATACACAATAATACTTTATATATACTTCGGAAAAATAATAGTAACAAAGCAATGGCCAGTTGGTATGGTTTCCCACTTGGTTCTTTGGTATTCGGTTATTGTTACAATAGTATTATTCTTTATTGCTCCTATAAAAGATGAAAATCCATGGCAAAACAAATTTTCAAAATTTTCCCCTAAAATTATTTTACCGCTGCTCATAATGATGTTTATTTCCATAGGCATACGAATAAATGCTTATGGGGTAACAGAAAAAAGATATTTTGTGACCATTTTAGGTATATGGTTATTTTTTATAATGATCTATTTATCATTTATTAAAAAGCTCAGGAATATAATGATTCCTGTCACCCTTTCTATAATCGCCTTAATTTCTGTATTTGGTCCTTTAAGCAGTTACTCAATTTCGAAGATAAGCCAGAATAATAGGCTTGAAAAAATTCTTATAAAAGATAACATGATAAAAAATGGAAAGCTGCAAAGTTCTCCTAATATTTCTGAAAAGGATAAATCTGAAATAAGTAGCATACTTGACTATTTTAATAAGAATCACAGCCTTAAAGAGGTTAAATATATTCCACAAAATTTCAAATTAGATGATATGAATAATGTATTAGGATTTTCTTTTGTGACTCCAAATTACGGTTCTCCTGAAGGATACTTCAATCTTATAAGAAACCAATCAGAAAATGCTGTAAATATAACCGGATATGATTACTTATTAGATACAAGAACCCTTAAGAGTGCTACTAGTACATCCAATTCCAATATAACCGCTTCATATAATTATGAAACAGCTGTTATAAAAATAAATTATAAAGGAAATGAACTTTACGAAAAAAACTTCAACTCCTTTGTAAAGAATCTCATTGATAAACATGATGTATTTTCAAAGGAAAATTCATTATCTCCTGAAGAGATGACTTTTGTTGATGAAAACGAAAAAGTAAAAGTTAAGTTTATATTTTTAAATATATCTGGCAGCAAAAATGTATCAAATGGAGCTGTGAGCGCCAAAGATATTAATTTCTATATGCTTGTTAAAATCAAATAAGTTTCAACAAAAATTACTCCCTCAATTTCCTTTAGTTTTTTTATAATATATGAAAGCATGTATGTTATTCACTATCATACATGCTTAATTGTTTTTTCTTTCTATTTTAAAAATCAATAATTTGATTCATTTTTAACAAGTTCTTGAAGAAGCTGGTGTTATTGGAATATCTTCTATTCTTGTAATTTTAAGAGTAATTTTTACAATCATTTTTTCAAGAAGTTGATTATAGGTAACTGCCCAACTTGGTGCACCTACTGCCACATCATTAGGACTCATTAACTCTTCTTTTTCACCTTCTACAACAGCACTTAATATTTCAACTTGATCAGTTGGACGAAGTGGTACTAAGGAATTTACTATAACAAATGTTGCAAATTCTATTCTTGTTGTAAATTGGTCTAGAGGTCCGTCTACAGCCTCTTCTGTAAACTCTGCTATTGTCTTATAAGTTATATTTTTATCAATATAACCATCTATAATAACTTTTTTAGCTTCTGGGACTAATACATTATTTGTAATTACAACCTCTTTATCAATATCTTTAATACGAAAAACTGGAGGACTAGGAGGTGAAATTGTCAACAATCTAGTAACTAATTCTTGTTTTTCTCCCCTTCCAATAATTGCAGGGACTTGAATAACAACCTGGTGGCGATTAATCGAACTCATTTTATTATCCATATTGTTTTACACTCCTTTTATCATTTTAATTATATAGCTCAATAACAAAGATAGTTAATTAAAGTTGCATTTATATAATCTTTTGTTTAGTGTATTTTATGCTCATAAATTTATTGTGTTCCTAATATAATCGAAAATTACCTCTCCAATTTTTAAAAAGCCACGGTTATCTTAATAATGAAATATAAAATGGATATACTATAGATTGTAGTTATATTATAGATAGGAGTTGAATTTTTCATGAAAATAACTAAAGTTAGAAAAAATACTGATGGTGATATAACAAATGTAATGTCTGATGATGGTACTGAAATGGCCGTAAGTAAGGCTGTAGCCTTGGCAAAATTGGGTCAGGTAGAATCTGTAGTTGTACGGAAAAACAAGAATGGTAATGATGTTATAGCATCTTCTCCTAACAGCAGCTTAGATGATAATTTAGACAACTTACCTACTTTCTAGTTAAAATCACAAATAAAAATGCGTTGGTAAAATAATTTTTATCTTTTACCAACGCATTAAATATTTTGTTATAAAATTCTCAAAACAATCCTTATTGCTCTAATTTTTAATTCACAGAACCGCCCTTTAAAATTAACTGCTTTTCATAAATAGGAGAAACTACTTTTAAGAACTTTTTAGTATAAAATTCAAAGTTTTCTAATATGTCTTTAGCTTTTTGACTATTAGTATAAGAATAATGTTCACTTATAAGTTCCTTTAATTTACTTATATCTTTAGAGTGAACAAGAGGTTTTGCTTCTAGGTTTTTCTCATTGCACTTGTGTACAAAATCACTCTTTTCATCTAAAACATAAGCTATTCCTCCACTCATCCCAGCTCCAAAATTCCTACCTGTATCTCCTAATATAACTACAGTTCCTCCTGTCATGTATTCACATCCATGATTACCAATACCTTCAACTACAGCGTCTGCACCGCTGTTTCTTACACAAAACCTTTGACCTACTTTTCCTAAAATAAATGCTTTACCTCCAGTTGCTCCATAAAGTATAGTATTACCTGCAATAACATTTTCTTTAGGGTCAAAAGAGCAGTTTTCTTGTGGAGCTAATATAATTTTCCCTCCAGATAGACCTTTACCTACATAATCATTAGCATCCCCATGAAGAATTAAAGTAACGCCTCTAACAGCAAAAGCACCAAAGCTTTGACCTGCTGAACCTTCTAAATTTACTATGATAGTATCATGAGGTAATCCTTTATTACCATACTTCCTTGCAATTTCTCCACTTAACATAGCACCAACGGTTCTATCTGTGTTTTTAATTTTAAATGTATGCTGAACCTTAATGCCATTTTCTAAGGCTGGTTTTGACATTTCAATTAATTTTTTATCTAATACATTATCTATTTTGTGATTTTGATTAACTACATGTCTTCCCATAATACGAGCTGGAAGTTCAGGTTTGTATAATATTTGAGTTAAATCTAAATTTTTAAGTTTACCTTCTAAAGGTTCTTTTACATCCAGAACATCCACTCTACCAATCATTTCATCCAGTGATTTAAATCCAAGCTTAGCCATTAACTCTCTTACTTCTTGTGCAATAAAACTTAAGTAATTAATTAAATGATCAGGAGTTCCTTTAAATTTTTTACGAAGTTCAGGATCTTGAGTTGCAATTCCAACAGGACATTTGTTTAAACTACATTGCTTACACATTATACATCCAAGGGATATAAGGGCCGTAGTAGCAAAACCATACTCTTCTGCTCCAAGTAAAGCAGCAATGACAACATCTCGTCCTGATTTTAATTTTCCATCTGCTTGCAGGATAACTCTGCTTCTTAAGTTATTTAATAATAACGTTTGTTGAACTTCTGCCACACCTAATTCCCATGGAAGTCCTACATATTTCATAGAACTTATTGGAGAAGCCCCTGTGCCACCATCATGACCACTTATCATAATTACATCAGCATGTCCCTTAGCTACTCCAGCAGCAACAGTTCCAACACCAATTTCAGATACTAATTTTATGCCAATTCTTGCAGCTGGATTTACATTTTTCAAATCGAATATTAACTGTGCTAAATCCTCTATAGAGTATATATCATGATGTGGTGGTGGAGATATTAAATCTATGCCAGGGATTGAATGACGAACTCTAGCAATTTCTTCTGTTACCTTTCTTCCAGGCAAGTGACCTCCTTCACCAGGTTTTGCACCTTGTGCCATTTTAATTTGAAGTTCGCTACAATTTACAAGATAATTAGTGGTTACTCCAAACCTTGCTGAAGCAACTTGCTTAACTGAACTTTTAGGATTTTCTCCATCAGCTTTTAGTTTGTATCTTTCAGAATTTTCTCCGCCTTCGCCTGAATTACTAGTTCCTCCGATTTTATTCATAGCAATAGCAATTGTTTCATGTGCTTCTTTGCTTATTGATCCAAAAGACATACCCGAAACTACAAAGCGTTTTAAAATATTTTCTAAAGGTTCTACTTCTGTTATTGAAATGCTTTTTCTATTTTTAAATTTCAACAATCCTCTTATAGTTATTGAATTATCCATTTTCTCGCTGACATCTGTGCAATAATCTTTGTAAAGTTTATAATCGTTATCTTTAGATAATGTTCTAAGTTTTTTTACTACCATTGGAGTTAAAATATGAGGTTCCTTTTGATCTAAAGTAAAATCATTTTCATAAGGAGAAGAGTGTCTTTGTATAACATCATTTGCAATATCTTCTAGTTCAATGCCTGAAATTCTAGCAGGAGTATGGGGAAAATACTTATTTATTAAATTTTCACTTAACCCTATACACTGAAATATTTGAGCACCATTATAACTTTGTAATGTAGAAATACCCACTCTTGAAATAATTTTTAATAATCCTTTGGAAATTGCCCTAGAATAATTTTTAAAGCCTTCTTCTACACTACTTATGTTTTTAATGTATTTTTTATTTTCAATCATATTAGAAATAGTATAGTATACCATGTAAGGATTAACAGCCTTTGCTCCATAACCTACTAACAGTGCTATATGCATTACATCTCTAGCATCTCCAGTTTCTACTATTAAATCTACTGAAGTCCTTAATTTTTTTGTATAAGATAGGAGTTAACCGCACTTAAAGCCAATAAGCTTGGAATAGGAGCATAGTATAGGTTGATATTTCTATCACTTAGTATTAAAATATTATAACCCTTCATAATGCTTTCTTCTGCACGTTTACAAAGATAAGCAAGAGCATCTTCTAATCCATTTTTACGATCAGTTTCAAAAATAATAGGAAGTGTAACTGCCTGTAATTGTTCACTATCAAGATGCCTAATATCTTCCAACTGTGAATTAGAAAGTATAGGTTGTTCAATTTCAATATACTTTCTATCTGTTTCCGTTTCAACTTGATCAATAATTTTCCCGTGAGTTCCTATATACTGGGTTAAAGACATTACCATAGATTCTCTTATAGGATCTATAGGTGGATTTGTAACCTGAGCAAAGGTTTGTTTAAAATAATTAAATAAAAGTTCAGGTCCATTAGAAAGTACCGCAAGTGGAATATCCATTCCCATAGATCCAATAGGTTCCTTTCCATTATTAGCCATAAAAGCAATTATATTTTTTAATTCTCCTTCAGTAAATCCAAATATTTTTTGTTTTAACAATATGGTTTCTGTTCTTATAGATTTTACTTCACAATCTTGCTGTATATCTTTAAGTGTTAATTTGTTTCTTTTAATCCATTGAGTAAATGGTTTTGATTTATAAGCTGTTTGTTTAATTTCTTCATCAGAAACAATTCTTCCTTTTGAAGTATCAATTAAAAATATTTTACCAGGCTCCACAAAACCTTTTTCTTTAATATTTATATCGTCAATTTTTGCTGCACCAGTTTCTGATGCCATAATAACTAAATTATCTTCTGTTATTATAAAGCGAGCAGGCCTTAATCCATTTCTATCTAATGTGACCCCTATTTTAATCCCATCTGTAAAAGCAATAGTTGACGGACCATCCCATGGCTCCATTAACCTAGCATGATATTCATAAAAAGATCTTTTGTCCTCATCCATAAAGAAGTCTTTTTGCCATGCTTCTGGTATAAGCATCATCATTGAATATTCTAAAGAATATCCATTTTCCATAAATAATTCTAATGCATTATCTATAGATGAAGAATCACTTCCTCCAGACTCAATTACAGGTAAAATCTTCTTAAAATCTTCACCAAAGCTTTTAGAATACATAACTCCTTCTCTAGCATTCATCTTATTAATATTTCCTCGTATGGTGTTAATTTCACCATTATGAGCTATATATCTAAAAGGTTGTGCTAGCTGCCAGCTTGGAAAAGTATTTGTGCTATACCTTTCATGTACTATTGCAATGGCAGTTTCTACAGCAGTATCTTTCAAATCTAAATAAAAATCTTCTAATTTATAGCCTAAAAGCAAACCTTTATATACTATTGTCCTATGTGATAAACTGCAAATATAAAAACTTTCTGCATTTGCTTTTTTAGAACTACTAATTAAATTCTGTACTTGCTTTCTTATTATCAAAAGTTTTTTTCTAAATGTATCTTCTGGTTGATTGCATCTATCTATAAATACCTGCATAATACTTGGCCTAGTTGCCTTAGCTGATTCCCCACAAGCATCTTCATTTATAGGCACTTCTCTCCAACCTAGCAGTTTTTGATTTTCTTCTCTTAATACTTTTTCAAAAATTCCCTCACAAAAAAGCCTTACATTTGGTTCTCTAGGTAAGAAAATCATTCCAGCCGCATAGTCTCCTGGTTCAGGAATTTCAATTCCATATTTTTTAACTTCTTCTTTGAAAAATTTATGAGGTATTTGAATAGTAATACCTGAACCATCTCCTGTATTAGCATCAGCTCCAACAGCACCCCTATGTTTTAAGTTTTTTAATATTTTAAGCCCCTGTTCAAGTATAGAATATGATTTAACACCATTTATATGTGTTATAAATCCAACTCCGCAGCTATCCTTTTCCATAGCAGCATCATATAATCCTTGTTTTTCCGGAAAATTATTAGCATTCATATTACATAACAGCCCCCTTAATCTATTTGTGTATATCCACCACACACAATTGAATAATTTAGTACTATTTATTTCATTTTTCAGAATAAATAAGTAGTGTTATCAATTTTATCATAGATGTTTATGTATTGCAATATATAGATAGCACTCAAATTTTATAACTTGCACAATTATTAAAATTGCAATTTATGTAAATGTATACATGCATTTTTGAAATCCAAAGCAACTGTTACCTTCCAAATATTATCGTAAAATTCAACAATTCATATCACTAAAACAAGCGCGGCTTTTTTGCCGCGCTTGTTCATCTATCGCTTTTTGAAGCATTAGTTTTAATTTAAGCTAATGAATAACCCATAAATAATCAGCAACTTTCTTGCAAATTGATTAATTAAATACTAGTAATTTTACTTGATATATCATTTTTTTCTAAGTAATAAATTTCATCCCCTAAAAGCTTTGCTTCTTTCATGTCATGGGTCACTAATATGATTGTTCTTTTATCTTCCTCATAAATCTTTAAAAATTCTTCTATTATTTCTTTCTTTAATTTATCATCCAATCCTTTAAAAGGTTCATCCATTAAAAGCAAACTACTTTTATAAGCAAACGCTCTAGCTATGGCAACTCTTCTTTTCATACCTCCACTTAATTTACTTGGAAGCTTATCCTTATATTCTAATAATTTAACTAATGTTAAATATTTATGTATAATACTATCTATTTCTTCCTTATTCATTGTAGATTTAAGTACAAAAGCTATATTTTCATAAACTGTAAGCTGCTCAATAAGCCTATCTTCTTGAAATATGTAAGATATGCTTTTACTATTTAAGATTACTTTCCCACTATATTCTTTTTCAATTCCGCTTATAATATTTAGCAATGTGGTTTTTCCACAGCCTGAAGGTCCTAAAATAACAGTAATCTTATTTTTTTTAAAATTTATATTTAACTTATCTAAAATTTTATGTTTATCATAGGATTTACATAAATTCATTATTTTAACTTCATAATCGTTTATACATTCCATAAATTACATCCTTAACTCTTTTAAACTATTATTCTTGTTTTTTAAGTGTTTTTAGAGAAACAATAACTCAAATATCTTATGTTCTTAATTATTTTTCTGAAGATGACTTAATATAGTATTTAAATATTAGTTCGAAAATAAAACTTAACAACACTATTACAATAGTCCATGCAAAAAGCTCTGCTGTTTCTAAAGTTGATTTAGCATTTAAGAGATTTAAACCTATGGAATATTTAGGTATGCTTAAAACTTCAGAAGCTACAGAAACTTTCCACCCCATGCCTAAACACATTAATACTCCTGAAACAATATAGTTTTTAATAGAAGGTAAATAAATATCTTTTATTATATATTTGTTTTTAACATTATATACATTAGCCATTTGAATTAAGTTTATATCTACAGATTTTATTCCTTCCAGTACATTAGTATATATTATAGGAAAACATGTTAATATACTAGTAAATATAACCACATTGGAAGCTCTAAACCAAACTAAAGCTAATATTATTATAGACATAACAGGAGTAGCTTTTATACTTACTATTAAAGGTTCCAATAATTCTTCAATAAATTTATTAAGAGCTGCAATAATCCCTATTAATATTCCTATAGCAATAGATAAGGAAACACCTGCTATAACTCTTAAAACACTATTGAAAACACTTTCCCAAAAGTAAATTTTCTTTACAAGCCCAATTAAAACTTTTAGAACTTCTACAGGCGAAGGCAGTAAAAGAGGATTATTAATAAAAAGGGAGCTAAGCTCCCAAATTACCATCCAAAATATTAATATATTTATTATTCTAATTTCCTTTGTAATAGAAATTTTCATCCGGAACTTTTCCTCCAATGGATTTAGCATCACTTTCTTTTAAAACTTCATAAAATTTATTTAAAGCACTTTTTCCATCTTTAGCACTAATAAATACTATATTACACTTTGGAATAGCCATTTCTGCTATTTTAGCTTTGGGCATTATTGCATATTTTTCTATTAGTTTTCCAGCTTCTTCTTTATTTTTATTTACAAAATCTACAGAACTTTTGTATTTAGTAAGAAACTCATCTACATCTTTTCCTCTTTTATCTATAAAACTCTTATTGAACACTAAAGTTCCCATTATTAATTTACTGTCTGGTCCAGATACCTTTTCCCATTCTTTTGTTAAATCTATTGGAATTTGCAAATTATTAACTTTCATTTTTGTAGTAGTTACAAATGGTTCGGGTAATACTGCTATAGTTCCTGGCTGAGAAGCTACTATTGCCGCAACATCACTATGTTGTCCTTTATATTCAATTTTAACATCCTTATCTGGATCTATTCCATTTTTCTTTAATATATAATTTAAAACAAATTCTGGTGTAGCTCCTTTTCCACTGGAATAAATAGTTTTACCTTTTAAGTCTTTTATATCTTTTAATGTACTCCCATTTTCAACCACATATAAAATTCCTAAAGTGTTTACTCCTACTAATTGAATTTTCCCCTGTGTCTTACTATATAAAATTGGTGCTAAATTAGATGGCACTGCTGCTCCATCTACTTCACCATTTACAACTTTAGATACTATTTGATCTGGTGAATCAAACATAGTAATTTCATAGTCTTCCTTGTTTTCATCCAGGAGCTTGACCATGCCCATACCTGTAGGTCCTTTTAATGCTGCTATTTTAATTTTTTCTTTTTTAGTTTCCTTTGTAGCTTTTTCATTGCTGCAGCCCACTGCAAATAGTACTGAAATTATTAAAAACATTGCCATTGTTAAGATTTTTACTTTTTTCTTCATAATGTCCCCCTTTTATTTGACAGTTTTGATTTATCCCCATGGATACCTGACATAACACCAATGCACTTATAATTATATACCAAAACATTATGTTCTTCTATATTTTAGTAAAAAAATAAGAGGATTTTACTCCTCTTAAAATAATTGATTTTATTTTGCTCCCTTCAGTGCATCTGCTACAGCACTCATAATTCCATTACTACTTCTTGTAGCTCCTGATACTGCATCTACATTAGTTGATTGAGATTCTATAATTTCCTTTGGCACTGTTTCAAAAGGTTGTTCATAATACCCTCTAGATTCATTATGAGATAATATTTCTATGTTGCTTATTTTGCCTCCTGTTACTTTAACAGAAACTTTTAAATTTGGTTTAAAACCACGTCCAACACCAGTATAAGTTCCGTCTTTATATTGACCTACCGTTGAAGTACTAGATGTATCATTATTATTTACAGCAGATGAATTTTTGTTTTGGTCAGCTGTTTTGTTTTCGTTATCCACAGAATTACTATTATTGTTATTATCACCACTATTTGTTGATTCATTATTATTGTTTGTTGAAGTAGCTGTCGTCGTCTCTGCTTTTGCTCCACTTAACGCATCTGCTACTGCTTGCATTATTCCATTACTGCTTCTAGTAGCTCCTGATACTGCATCTACTTGTGTAGACTGAGTATTGATTATTTCTCTAGGTATTACATTAAAAGGTTCTTCATAATATCCTTTAGATTCGTTATGTGATACTATTTGTATATTAGATATTTTACCATTTTTAACTGTAACAGATACTTTTAAATCTGGCCTAAAACCACGTCCAACCCCAGTATAAGTTCCATCTTTGTATTGCCCTTGTGATGAATTATTAACATTATTAGATGCTGAAATAGTTGTACTTGTAGATGTATTTGTTCCTACATCTATGTTACTTTTAGCAGCAACACTTAATGCAGAGCTGGCAGCGTATATTCCTGTGAAAGCAGCTATTGCTACGGCTGATGCAAAAGCTGGATTAATTTCTTGGCTTGCAATACTTGCTTGTGTATTTTTTCGCGGACAAACATCTATACATTTTAGACAATTTATACATTCTCCACTGCTTACTTTATTCATTTTATAAAGATCTATTCCCATAGAACAATTATTTGTACACAATCTGCACTTTCCACATTTATCATTAGGTTTCTTTATTTTGAAAATCTTAATTCTTGATATTATTGAAAATATAGCTCCAAGAGGACACAAATATCTACAGAAAAATCTTTCGATAAACATTGCTCCTACTGCTATGATTGCTAATACTATAAATCCAAAAGTATATTGAAGCATAGCATCAGGAAAATTACCTATTTGTGCAAAAGCATTCCATGGACTATAGTCATTTAATGTACTGTTTCCTTGTGTCCATACAAAATATATAATAAATACTAAAACTAAATATTTTACATATTTTAAAACAGAGTTTAGCTTTTCATTTACTTTGAATTCTTTTTTAAATATTTTTTGAAAAGCTATGTATATAAAATCATTGAAGGTTCCAAAAGCACACATCCAGCCGCAAAAAAATCTTCCAAATATTATTGTTATAGGAATAATTGCTGCTGCTGCAGTTAAACTCGGTAAAGCTTGAGATAGATTAAATTCACCTTTTATAATCATAGAATAAACTTTTCCGATTTCACTAAAGCTTAAAGTAAATAGTCCTGGAAGTATTATTAAAGATATAATCTGTGTTATACCTCGTAATATTTGTAATTTAGATATTTTTTTCTTCATATTTATCACTCCTTAAAAGTTTATTTTTCCTGTAAAAATTCTATATTAGTAATTTTAAATTTATCTTTAATACCTGATGTAGTATATACTTTCCTATCTTCAGTTATAAATATGGCCTCTATTCCATTTATAGATTCTATCAATTCAATTCCCCTTTTAAGTCCCATAATATAAACTCCAGTAGATAGCCCGTCCCCATCAATAGAATAATCTGATATTATGGTAGTACTTATAACACCACTTTTCGAAGGATAACCTGTTCTAGCATCTATTATATGATGAAACATTTTCCCATCTTTTATAGAATATCTTTCATAATTTCCAGAAGTAACCACAGATTTATTTGTAACACTTAATATTCCCACATATTCTCCTCTTTCATTTAAAGGATCTTGAATACCAATATTCCACTTAGTACCATCAACCTTGCTACCCATAACAACTATGTTACCTCCAAGATCAATCAATGCACTTTTTATACTATACTTTTTGAATACTCTTTTAACCTCATCAGCAGCATAGCCTTTAGCAATGCCTCCAACATCAAGTTTCTGATTTTCTTTTTTTAGTTTAATAGAAACATTTTTTCCGTCTAAAGATATATCCTCATAATTAACAAGCTTAAGATTTCCTTCAATTTCACTTTTATCTGGTATTCTAAAATTTTCTTTGCCAATATTCCACAATCCAACTATTGGCCTAATGGTAGGATCAAAAGTTCCCTGAGAAAGCTTACTATATTCCACTGCTTTATTTATTACAAAATAAGTGTCACTACTAACTTTTTCATAAAATTTACCAGCACTTTCATTTATTTTCGAAATCTCACTATAATTTTTAAACACTGACATTTTATCATTTATATCAATAATTCTTTTCATAGCTTCATTTATTGCTACTTGAGCCTTATTCCCATATGCTTTTAACTGTATTGTGGTACCAAGAGAATAAAATTCTTTTTCAGCTGATATTTGTTCACTTATAGTACCTTTTGAAAATATGTTAATTAACTTTTTTAAACTAAACATATTAATTATGCCCTCCTTTAAGACTTACTTAGTTTATTATTTTGAAGCACCTTAAGTGTGCTATAAATAAATTCTATATTACTTACCTTAATGTAACTTTAGAATTTGCTTAAAGTTTGCTGAGAAAAAAGCAAACAAACTTTGAACGCAAAAAAATAAAGCTATATTTAGTTTCACCAACTATTTATAGCCTTATTTTTAAATTTATTACTAATTATCATTGTATAATATATATATATACTTACTCCCAATCTTTCCAAACATCTGGTTCATATCCCACTGTAGCTTCTTTTCCATTACGGACTATAGGTGTTTTATATACCTTAGGATTATTTAAAAGTATTTCTTCCTTTATATTACTGTCCCTAATTTGATTAAGATTTAATCTTGTATATTCCTTAGTTTCAGTATTTATTATATTATTTAATCCAACTGCATCCTTAACACTTTTAAGTTCCCCTTTACTTAGTCCCTTCTCATTTAAATCAATAAATTGATATTTAATTGATCTCTCTTTAAAATACCTTTCTGCCTTTTTTGTATCAAAACATTTTTTCACTCCAAAAATTTGAATATTCATAAATTTAATAGCTCCCTTCTAGGAATAATCTCATTCTATTATATCGTTAAATTCATTAATTGCCATAACTCTAACTTAAAAAATGTTAACATTTTTCACATAAATAATTATTAATTATTTCTTCAACAAATCTCAATTTTACTATTAAATCATATTCGTTGACAATTCATTACTATAATTATATACTAAATTACGTTAATAATTATATTGTTGGTAAATTTTGGATATATTTATATATATTATAACAAAGTAAAAAAGGGGTGCTATGATTTTGGCTTACATTAATATTAATAAAAAAATTCTAAGGAATCTAGATATTGCACTTTTAATTTTAGTGCTTGTAATTTCACTTTTCGGATCTTTAAACATATTGAGTGCTACTCAAAGTTCCTATAAATCTTTTAGTTTCTCTCAATTTAATCTGCAAATATTTAATATAATTGTTAGTCTTCTATTTTTATGTATTATAATTTCCATTGATTATTCTTTAATACTTAAGGCCTCAGAATTAATTTATTGGTTTGGGATTTCTCTTCTTGCATTAAACAAAATTATACCTAAACAAATAGTAAATGGAGCTGGTTCTTGGCTAAGTATATTCGGATTCAAGGTACAACCTTCTGAATTTGTTAAAATAGGATTAATTCTTCTTTTAGCTAAAAAAATAAATGATATGGAAGGTAACATAAATAACTTAAAAAATTTATTAATTATAGCATTTTACAGTTTATTGCCAATGGGTTTTATAGCAAGTGAACCAGACCTCGGAATGGCCATGATTTACTTTTTTATTGTATTTGGAATACTATTTCTTTCTGGTCTAAACTATAAAATTATTTTAAGTGGATTTGCTATTTTAGTTATATCCATTGGCGTTTTATGGTATTCGCCTCTTATTCATCCCTATCAAAAAGCAAGGGTAACTGCATTTTTAAATAATGATAATAGTGCAGCTGCCGATGAGAATGAAGATTATCAGGTAAAACAATCTATAGTAGCCATAGGCAATGGAGGTCTTAAAGGGACTGGATTCTTAAAAGGCCCTCTTATACAAGGTGCTCAGGTTCCATTTTGTTCAACTGACTTTATTTTTACTGTTGTTGGTGAAGAATGGGGATTTATATTCCAAGTATCACTTTTAGCCTTGTATGGAGCTATTATATATAGAATTTTAAGAATATGTAAAAATTCGAAAGATATTGCAGGATCAGTTATTTGTGCAGGCGTTGCCTTTTCTTTATTATTTTCTGTAACTCAAAATATAGCAATGACTATAAAAATGCTTCCTATAACTGGAATAACTTTGCCTTTTATGAGTTATGGAGGAAGTTCCTTAGTATCAAATTTCATGCTTATAGGATTCATATTAAATGTAGGCATGAGAAATAAAAAAATTGTGTTTTAATTTATATTTCATGTAACAAGCAAAATGCTAAGCATTTTTTAGAGAGGACAGAGGTCAATTGTCCTCTCTAAAATATTGCTTCGCAATTTTTTTAAATTGTATAATGTCCGATTTCTTGTTATATATAATCCACTTCTTCTGTTTCTAATTTAAATCCGTTTATTTGTACATCCTCATTTAATTCTATTAAAAGACACTTTCTGCCTCTCTTATCTATTATTTGTTTTATAGAACTTAAATCTCTTGGCGTTATAGTTAAATTGGTACTTTCATTTTCTATTTTTATGGACTTACTTTTAAAATCAGGTAGTATATTTTTCACCTTAAATTCATAATCACTGCCACATATCTCTTCAAAAGCACTTTTTACCACTTCAGTATTTTCTATACCACTTTCCTTTAGTACGCTTTCTACTTCCTTCATATTTACAGTTGGTTCTTCATCATCTTCAATTTCTTCTTCCATTTCTAATTTTTCATTTATTCTTTCATATATTTCCTGCATAGTATCTGGTTTAATGCTGCCTCCTACCACTGTATTTAATATAGCATTGAAGCTTTCTTTTTCCTCTATAGCAGTAGCTTTAACATTGCAGCCTAACACTTCTTCCACAAAAATATTGTTCATTTGTTTAGCCTTAGACGAATAGTAAACTGCCTTATTTACATCTATATATTCTGCACAAATGCTTGGGAACATAAAGCCGTCAAGTGGAGATTTTAAATTTATTATCATATCTAATGCTGAATTTGGTTTAAATGTTAAATCTGAATAATCAAGTTTCAATACTTTTTTAGGCACATCTACTTTATTTATACTACACAATATAAATTCTATAGATTGCACAAAATCATCTATGGACTCATCAGCTTCCATGCTTCTTTTCTTATTTCCTTTATAATATTCTGCCTTTAAAAAATTTATAACTATGTCTGTATCATAAGTATAATTTTCAGCTATCTTACTTACTATTGCATCCATATACGATACAATACTTTCATTATTATCATTCAACGCCTTATATAAAATTTGCTGAGTACTATCTGTATTTTCTTCTTGAGCACTTTCATCATCTAAAGACTCATCATTACTAAGCTGTTCTATTGTACTTTCATTTTTAAAATCCAGTTCAAATATTTTAGAATCCAAGGTGCCTGTTAATATTTTTTTAAAATTCTCTAAGTAAAGCTCTTGTTTTTCTATATCCATCATTTCAAAATGATTTAATTCTCTTGTTATAATCTCCCCATTATCTTTTTTCAAGTATACGCTGTATACCTCTTTTATAGGCAGCATATATGCTCCAAGTTTAAATTCTTTTCTTATGTCTGCTAAATCCTTTTTATTCATGTTCATTAAACCTCTTTCTTTGTTTGTTATAGAATCAACTTTTTAAAAATACTAATACTTCAGTTCAAATTCTAATTTTTAAAAGTTAAGTTATATATAATTATATCACGCTTATGGATATAAAACTAAGGTCATATTTAAATTAATTTCTATACTTATATTAAAGCTTACTTAAGTATATCAGAAAATACCCTTAACATATTTGTATTAATGTTTTCTTTCATATGTCTAATTATTTTTGTGTTTTAATGTTAAATTTAATTCTTCTTATGTTGAACTTACATTTTTAAACCAAACATACAATTTATGGTACAACATTGTATAATAATATACAATATTGTATATGGTTAAATATTACTGTATAATATTATATATAGATAATATTAAATATTACAAAATATGAAAAAATAGGGGGAATTATAATGGTATCAAATTCATTAAAGGTTCTTATTTGTGATGATTCAATTCTAATACGAAAAAAATTAAAGCAATCCTTATTGGACTATGGTTGCACTGAAATCCTTGAAGCAGCAGATGGCGAAAGTGCCGTAAACATTTACAAACAAAATATGCCGGACTTAGTTTTTATGGATATTGTAATGCCTGTGAAAGATGGAATTACAGCTGTAACTGAAATAGTTGAATTTGATAAAAATGCTAAAGTTGTTATGGCATCATCTTCTGGTACCAAAGCATTACTAAAGAAAGCCATTGAATCAGGGGCATGTGAATTCATACAGAAGCCCTTTGAAGAGATAAAAATCCAAAGTATTCTAATGGAATTTAAAAAGGAGGTGTAATGATTTTATGTTTACTCAATTATTTGGTAATTACCTTTTAAACGAAAAATTACTTACACCTGAGCAATTAAATGATGTATTGGATTTTCAAAAATCTGTACATGTTAAACTAGGTGTAATGGCTGTTAATTCCGGATTTATGACAAGTGATGATGTTATTAAAGTACATAAAACGCAATCTAAAGTAGATAAAAAATTTGGAGAACTGGCAATAGAAATGGGATTTTTAAATGAAGAACAGTTAGAAATTTTACTTTCTACTCAAAAATCAGGACATCTACTTATTGGACAAGCTATTTTAGATAAGAACTATATGACTCTTATTCAATTTGAAGAAGCACTTAATAATTATAAAAGAGCTTATAGCATTACCAACAAGCAATTCAATTCTTTAATAAATGAAGATTTAGATGAAGTTATAAACGCATTCTATAATTTTGATAGCTGCAGTGAAGCTACTCTTTATAAAAACTATTTTTCTCTTTTAATTAGAAATGTTATTAGGTTTATTGATAGTGATTTTAGACCTTTAGAGATTATTCCTATTGACAGTTACAAATTTGAATGTTTGGCATCCCAAGAAACTAAAGGAATTTTCAAATTATGTAGTTGCATTTCAGCTGATGAAGAAACTTTCATTAAATTTGCAAGCAAATATGCCAGAGAAGATCTTAAATCTAATGATGAATATACTCAAGCATCCGTAGGCGAATTTTTAAATTTAGTTAATGGAATATTTATTGTTAATATGTCTAATGATAATGTCGAACTTGAATTAAACCCACAGACAGTTCATGTTGGAAAGAGTTTAACAGATCTTTCTGAAGCTTATTGCATCCCTATTGAATTCTCTTTTGGGAAAGTAGACTTTATTATTTCAAAATCAAGTCCAGTTATTATTTGATAAATTAAACTTATTTGCAATTAAAAGAAACTGTAATGAAATTTCTCTTACAGTTTCTTTTTTAATGCAACTAAGAAGTAACTTTTATTTCTAATTTATCATTCTATTTCTCTATTGTTCTTTAATAAGTTTGTCCTTTTGTAATATATGATCAAGAATCCAATTAAAAACAAAAGCCAGTAAGTCTTCAATGTATTTTTTTTGGTCTTTATCTATATTATCTAATTTTACAGCATTAATTTTTTTAATAAAATTATCATGCTCAATTTTTTGAACTTCGTATTGTTTTGAACCAATCTTTAACATGTACTCTTCTTCAGCTTTAAAATGAAATTTAGTATATTGACGCAATTCTTCTATTATTTCAACAATCTTATCATATTTGTCTACACAAAAGTCATTTCTCAATAATTCATATGCACTATTTCCTATTTCAAAAAGGTGCTTATGTTGTTCATCAATTAGTTCTACTGCAACTGAATATTTATCTTTCCATACTAACATTTTTTATTTCCTCCATTGAATTATTATAATTTTATTATAACATATTTCCACAAAATTTTGACACAATTATACACTATTTTTATTATGCTATAAAACTAATTTCTTTTTTAATTTATACTTACTTAAAATCCATTCGTAAAAGCATATGTTCTACCTTTGACTTATTGTTTCTCGGAAAATACCTAAGTGACAAATAATTTATTTATTGCATAAAAACAAAGAGCGCGAAATTTTCGCACTCTTTTCAAAATTTAATTATTTTGCAAGTTCATATATTGTATGAGCATAGATCTTAGCATTCATTATGAGATCACCAATTTCAATATACTCATTAGCTTGATGATCAAGGTCTGGTTTTCCAGGGAATATTGGTCCAAATCCAACTATATTGGGAAGTTCCTTAGCATATGTTCCTCCCCCTATTCCATAAGCCTTACCTTCTGTACCTGTTTGTTCCTTATAAACTTTAAGAAGAGTTTTAACAAGATCACTATCTTCTGGATAGTAAAGAGGCTCTTGAGCATCTATTCTTTCCATCTTAGCTCCACATTCATCAAACTTTTTAACAAGTTTATTCATAATCTCTTCACCTTTAGCAGTAACAGGATATCTTATGTCTAACCAAAGGTCTGCCATTTCTTCATTAACGTCAGCAACACCAACATTTAATGATAATTTTCCAGATGGTTTATCTTCACATGCTATTCCAAGTGAAGTACCTTCTGTTTCTAGTCCAACATTTTTGTTGAAAAAGTTTATATAATCTGCAAGATCACACTTTCCTTTAGCAATTGTTCCTAAAAATTGAAGTGTACGCATTATAGCATTCTCTCCTAATTCAGGCATACTTCCATGAGCTGATACACCAACTGTATGTATAACAACATCTCCATGAAGAATTTCAGCTTTTATATTATATCCTGTACTAGCTGCAAATTTTTCTACATCTTTAACAATCATCTCTGCATCCTTTGTAGCTATTACAACTTCACACTTATCCGGAACCATGTTAGGTCTTATTCCACCTTTTATTGACTTAATTGCAATTCCACAACCACAGCCACTTAAAGCTTTAACAACATGTATTCTTCTTATACCTTTTTCTGCATTTATAAGTGGATACATAGCATCTGGTGTAAATCCAGCTACTGGACCCTTTTCCTTTTTGTTATATACATGCATTTCAGCACTTCCTGTTTCTTCATTTGTTCCAAATATAATTCTAACTTTCTTTGAAATAGGCATATTAAGATCTTTTATAGCCTTTAATCCAAATAATGCTGCAATTATTGGCCCCTTATCATCTAATGTACCTCTTCCAAAAATTTTCTCTTCATGAATTTCTGCTCCATAAGGCGGATGAATCCAGTGATTTCCTTCTGGAACTACATCCATATGTCCAAGGATTCCAACATAGTCTTCCCCTTCACCATATTCTGCATATCCATAATATCCTTCTTCTTCTTTGTATATACTAAACCCAAGGTTTGAAGCAATTTCAAGTGCCTTATCAAGTGCTTTTGAAACACCTTCACCATAAGGCATTCCTGGCTTTCCATCTTCCTCAATGCTCTTAATTTTAACTACTTCTTGAGTTGCTTTAACAAGTTCCTCTTTCATTTCATCAATCTTTTTATTAAGTTTCATGTATGTTCCCCCTATTCTTGATACCCTTTACAAAGGGCGATCCATTTTTTTCTTAACTTAAATGCTTTAGATATATAAACATACCACTAATCTTTTTTCATGATTTTATGGTACATTTTGTATAATTCTATTGTATACTTTTTTCTAGATTTTTTCAATATATTTGAATCATTTATTGAATTTATCATTTATTATGCTTAAAATCCGTCAATTTTAGAAATTATATTTAACATATTTATTTCATTTCAAAATATCAAAATTAACAATTTTTATTAACTTCCAAAAATATTATTCATGAAAACATTAATTAATATATTTTTTTGAATTATATTAAATTTTTAAGTTGTACAACAATATCTATTATTGTATAATTAAGTTAAAATTATTTCGAATTTTGAATTAATTTGACACTATTAATTTCATATAAAAGCTTTATTTCTAAATTTATTACAGCGGAGGTAGATAACTATGGATTCTAAAGAAAATTTTGATTTTACTGTAAGTTCTCTTATTGATTTAAAATTATTACAGCAGTTCCAAGATAATTTTGCTACAGCAATGGATATGGCCAGCATTTCTGTAGATAATAAAGAAGGTAATGTTACAAGTCCTAGTAATTTTTCAGATTTTTGTATGAAATATACTAGAGGTTCTGTTGAAGGCAACAAGCGATGTTTAAAATGTGACATTGAAGGTGGAAAAATAGCTTCAAAAACTAACAAGCCTTCTATTTATACTTGCCATGCTGGATTGGTAGACTTTGCAGCACCTATAATTGTAGATGGTTCTCAAATAGGCGCTATAGTAGGTGGACAAGTACTCGATGCTCCTCCTAATGAAGAAAAGTTCAAAAAAATTGCTAAAGAAATAGGCGTCAATGAAGATGAATACATAAACGCTTTAAGAAAAATTCCTATTGTGCCAAGAGATAAAATAGAAGCTGCCGCAAATTTAATTTTTATATTCGCAAATGCTTTGTCAAAAATGGGTTATGAAAAAAAAGTTTCTATTATTAAATCGGATAAATTTAAAGATATAGCCAAAAATTTAATAAAAAACATAGAAGCTTTATCTACTGGAATTCATGATTTATCCGCACAAGTGGAGACACTTGTTGAAACTTCCAGTTCACTACTCCAATCTTCTTCTAAATCTAAACAAAAGGTTAATGAAACAGATGACATATTGAGTTTTATAAGAACCGTGGCAAATCAAACTAATCTATTAGGATTAAATGCCGCTATAGAAGCAGCTAGAGCAGGGGAACAAGGAAAAGGCTTCTCTGTAGTTGCTACAGAAGTAAGAAAACTAGCTTTTATAAGTGTAGATTCTGCAAAAAAAATAGAAATTATATTAAATAGTATAAGAAATGGAATGCAGTCAGTGGAAGATGGAGTTAGCAAAACTGGTAAAGTAGTAGAAAATCATAAACAATATATAAAGGATATTATGGAAAAAATAGATATATCAATGGAGTTAGCTGAATCTTTAGAGTCAAATATATAATTTTTGTTTCCTTTAAATAATATTATTGTTGCATTATATCACAAAAATATATTAATACAGATTTTTTTTACTGCTTACAAAATAAAAATAGGATTTAATACTGAAAACAAAAGTAATTTCAATGTTAAATCCTATTTTTTTATATTATCACAAGATTTATATAAACCTTTCATGAATTTTGATTTTTGAAGCATATTCTTTTTATTTTGCTAAATTAAGTCTTACACTTTCTGCAACAACTGCTGGACCTCCAAATATCACTTCCTTTAAATAACTTTTTCCATCAATATAATTCTTTTGACTTTTCATATCATCATTTATAAGAATAACCGGAGCGTCATATTTTGATGCATATACACTACCTGCTAAAGCATCTGGAAAGTTCTCTCCTGAAGCAAAAGTTACCATATCTCCATCTAAATCAAAATACTTAGCTATATTCAAGGACGTTTCATATCTATCCATTCCCCATGTTCTTACTATATTATCCTCCGAAAGGTTAACCATATTTTTGATTTGTTCCTTTATGCTATCTGATATAGCAGCTGTTCCTCCTACAATATAAACTTTAGAAGGTTTAACCTTTTTAATGGTTCCTATAGCAGATTCAGATAAAGCATTACTATCAGATAAAACTATTGGATACCCTTTTGAAGCAGCTATAGTTGATATACTTAACCCATCTGCAAATACATTTCCACCTGCTATAACTATTGGCGTTCCTTCCTTAGCATCTATTTCATCATTTATAGTTTTTATGGTTTCATATTTTGAATCACCACTAAGTCTTTTTATATTTAAGTATCCTAGATCCTTTAAATTGGTTACAATATCATTGTTTACCTCACCCTCATTACCCAAAATATATACTGTTCCCTCTTTGCTTAAATGGGACTTTATATACATTAAAGCACTAATATTTTCTGAAGAAGCGTTACCACCTAAAAGTATCGGCGCATTTAACTTTTTAGCTAGTACACTTCCACTAAGAGCATTAGGAAAATTATAGCCTGATGTAATAACTACATTACTAACTGTTCCATTATCAAAGCCTTCTGCAATTTTTGATGCTGTTTCAAATCTGTCTTGTCCGCTTAACCTCACACTTGAATATTTTTTATTACTGATAGGTGTCCAATTATTTATCAATGCTTCTGCTTGACTATCACTGTTTATACATTGACCGGAATATTCCTGAGAATAAGCTTTCCACTTGTCAAAATACAATGTTTGATCATATCTGTTTACCATTATCCCGTTAGCTTTGTAATAAACATCATTATCAAATGAATTATTTACCGAACTCTCATCTGATAGCTGTACATTGTAAATACTATTTTTACTTAGGAATAAATTACCTCTAACCCAGTTATTAACAGCCCCTTCAACCATATAAATATCATCAATGGAATTACCATAAAATACATTATTGTATATACCGTTCTCAGTAGCATTGCTGGCAACAGCCATACCATAAGCATGATTATTATATAAAAAATTATTTATAATATTGCATTTACTCCCTCCATTTGGTTCACCATACATTTGTATAGCTGCTCCTGCATTATCATGGATCTTGTTTCCTGCAAATGTCCAATTATAAGATCCATAACCTATGTAGATTCCATGATCCTTAGGTTTATTTATCTTTAAACCTACATTGTATATTTCACAATTTTTAACAGTACAGTAATCAGAACCTTCACCATCTATACCTGAAGTTCCAATAGCTCTATATTTTGGATAATCCAAATCACATATGGTCAAATTTTCCATGTTGATATTGCTGGATCTTGTTCCTGTTTTAGAACTTTTAGTTATATATATCCCAGCCCCTGTATATTCCTTCATTGTTATTCCATCAACTTTCCAATAAGAACTACCTGCAAAGGTTATTGCATCTGATCCATCTTTTCCATACATTACTCTCTCATTATTTCCTGTCATAATAACAGTTTCTCCAGGACAATTTTTTATAGTGTACCAGGCATTTTCTGAACCATTTTTATCTATTATATCTGTAGTCTCATTATAGGTTCCTTCTCTTATTATAAGTGTGTCTCCTGGTTTAAGTGCATTTATTCCACTTTGAATAGTATTAAAAGGATTATTTATGCTTCCATAATCACCTTCTCCAGTGCCTCTATTTTGAGATACATAGTATGTAGTTCCATTTGTTTCAGCATAAACTTTTGTTTCATTAAAAATTAACACATCAAATAGCATAAAAAGTAAAATAACTGTAGTAAAGCTTAAAAACCTTTTCATTTGATTTGTCCCCCTTGATTAAATTAAATTGCAAATAAATTTCCATGGTACTTTTATTCATTCATTTTCTTAAGTTGTCTTTTCATTTCATACATTTTTTTATCTGCTCTAAAAATAAGACTTTCCATATTTTCATCTTTAGTTCTTTGGCATAAACCAAAACTAGCAGATATTTTAATATCATTTTCAGGCAAATGAAAAATTCTTTCCTCTATTTCTTTGAAAATATTGTTCATTATTAATATGGAATTATTGTAATCCATATCATAAAACAAAATAATAAATTCATCTCCTCCATACCTACCTAAAATATTATTATTATTATAAGAAGCTATATTATTGTTTAAAATTTCAGCAAACATTTTTAAAATTAAATCACCACATTGATGTCCATATGTGTCATTTATTTTTTTAAAACTATTTATGTCAATCATAGCAATACAGAGATTCAAATCATTTTTTTCTAATTTATTAAATTTACTAATGGCTAGCTGTTCAAAAAACTGCCTATTATAGATATTTGTTAGTCCGTCATTTTGTGCCATTTTTTTTAAAATTAAGCCTTCAAATTTTTCAGTTACATCAATACAACTTCCAATATATCCACAAAATTCATTTTGATAATTATAAAAAGGAACACCTCTATCATTTATCCAACGCCATTGTCCATCCTTACGTTTCAAACGGTATTCCATTTCAAAAGGTTTTTGCTCATGAAATGCTTTGATATATGTATTTACACATACATCAAAATCATCAGGATGAACCCCTTCAGTCCAACCATTGCCAACTTCTTGTTCAAAAGATCTTCCTGTGAATTTTAACCAAGTGGTATTAAAATAATTGCAAAGAGTATCTGTACCTGATCGCCACAGCATGTTAGGTGAGGATTCAACAATCATCTTATATTGTTCATGATCAAGTTCCATGTGCATCACCCCTTATTTTAAAATTGATATAGATAAGAACATAGTTCTACATATTTTTTATTTGATTTTACCATAATATATCATAACTTTCTACTAAAAAGCAGTGATTATTTACTGATTATTAAAATAACATCAGCATATTCACATTATTTAAATAATATTTTCTATTTTGTAAATTTTAATTTTTTTATGTATTGTACAGACTTTGTATAAGGTATATTATTAAAATATATAAATTTACAAATTTTTATATTTAGTAATTAGAAATGGTGGTGATTTTATGTATGATGTACTAATAATTGGTGGAGGCGTAATTGGTGCTAATATTGCTAGAGAGCTTTCCAAGTACAAGCTTCGTATTTGCATACTTGAAAAAGAAGATGACGTAAGTTGTGGTTCATCTAAAGCTAATAGTGGTATAGTTCATGGTGGCTATTCAGATGAACCAGGAACTTTAAAAGCTGAACTCTGTGTAAAAGGTAATAGAATGTTTGAATCACTTGAAAAAGAACTTAATTTTGGATACAGGGAAACAGGTTCTTTAGTCCTTGCTTTTTCAGATGAAGAGAAAAAGCATTTAGAACAGCTTTTTAAAGATGGTACTTATAATGGTGTAGGAGGTTTGGAAATAATAGATGGAATTAAAGTAAGGGAAATGGAACCTTACTTGAGCAAAGAAGTCAAATGGGCCCTATATTGTAAAGATTCAGGTGTATGTTCTCCTTACGAATTTACTATAGCCCTTATTGAAAATGCTATACAAAATGGTGCAGAATTAAAGCTTAACCATGAAGTTACCCAAATAAAAAAATTAGAAAATAGCTTTAAAATTACCACTAATAAAGCTGTTTTTGAAGCTAAATATGTTATAAATGCAGCAGGAGCTTATAGTGATAGAATTTCCAAAATGCTAGGATTAGATGATTTTGATATTATTCCAAGAAAAGGAGAATATATAATCTTTAATAAGGATCAATCCTATTTAGTGAAAAAAGTAATATTCCAAGTGCCAACAGAAAAAGGAAAAGGAATATTAGTAACTACTACTTATCATGGTAATCTTATGATAGGACCAGATGCGGAACAAGTTGCCCATAGAGAAGATGTATCTACAGATGAAGTTTCTCTTAAGGCTATTGTTGAAGCAGCTAGAAAATCTGTAGATGGTTTTGATATGAAAAAATCATTAACTTCCTTTGCAGGCGTTAGACCTACTAATACAAGAAAAGATTTTATTGTAGAGGAGAGCAAAATAAAAGGTTTTTTAAACGTAACAGGAGATTCTCCAGGACTTACATCTTCCCCTGCTATAGCTAAGAGAGTATTAAATATACTAAAAGCTTCTGGACTAGATTTAGAAGAAAAAGTTAATTTTAATGCTTATAGAAAACCTATTGTAGTTAAAAAAGATAAAACTTTTGAAGGCGATATTAACGCTAAAGACTCAAATAAACATATTATATGTAGATGCGAAAATGTCACCGAATCAGAAATTATAGATGCATTAGGTAGAGGAATTGAAGTAAGATCCTTAGATGCTATAAAGAGACGTACAAGAGCTGGAATGGGAATGTGTCAAGGAGCTTTTTGTGGACCTAGAGTACGATCTTTAATTGCTAAAGCTTTAAATATAGCAGAAGATGAAATTCCACAAAAAGGACAAAAATCCTCTGATCTCCATAGTAGAGTAAAGAGACTAAATATTATGGGTATGAAATGAAACTTATAAAATTCATTAAAAAGCACATATCATTTTAAAATAATTTTTAAATTTTTAGTAATATACATTAACCAATATGAAAGTTACTTCATACTATATAATGTAATCAAAAAAATAGGAGTATTTTTATGTATTGGTATGATAATTTTAGAAGTGAAGATTCAGAGAATAATTTATCTTGTTACCCTTATACACCTTCTTATTTTGAATTTATGATTAGACAGCCACAGCCACAGCAACAACCACAACAAATGGTAGGAGCCCCATCTGGTCCGCCACCAAATGTTGTACCTTCAAAACAACAAGCTCAAATGCAATTTATGCCCGGTACACATGCAGTAAATCCAGCTTCTTTAAGACCATGTAGATTTAGATATGTTTATATTTGGCCAAGAAGAGGAAGACCCTTTTGGGCATGGTTAACTTATGTAGGAAGAAGATCTGCTTCTGGTTTTCGTTGGGATGGTCGTAGATGGCTGAGATTTGGAATTGATTTAAGACAAATAGAAAGTTTCATCTGCTATTAACTATTTAAATAACTTAATTGGTTTATTAAAAAATACTCAAACAACCTTTTAGATTTCTCTAAGAGGTTGTTTTTATACATTTATATACTTTAAAATTATAAATGTGAGTCCTTGTTTCCATCTAAGGCATATTAAAAAATAACTAGTCAGTATATTGGCCCATTTTTAATCAAATGGTTTATTCAATACTTTTTCAATAAATAATCTTATAAGCGATGGATCAAACTGAATGCCTTCATTTGTTTTTAGTTCTTTTATAGCAACTTCCTCTGGTAAAGCATCACGATAACTTCTTTCGCTAATCATAGCATCATAAGAATCAGCTATTGTAATTATTCTTGATTGAAGTGGTATTTCTTCTCCCTTTAAACCTTTAGGATATCCTATTCCATCCCACCTTTCATGATGCGCTAACACATATTCTGACATTTCCGACATATCATTCACTGTGCTAAGTATTCTATATCCTATTTCTGGATGCCTTTTTATTTCTTCCCACTCTTCCTCTGTGAGTTTTTCTTTCTTATTAAGTATGTTTTCTTCTATAGCTATTTTCCCTATATCATGCAGTAATCCAACAGTTTTAAGTTCCTTAATGTCATCTTCAGATAAACCAAGAGCTTTGCCCATACTTTCACATAATTTTGAAACTCTATAAGAGTGTGCTTCTTCTCTTTTGTTTTTTTCATGAAGGGTAGTAATTATTGCATTTATAGTTTTACCTCTCATACTTGGACTTTCAAACAGTTTTTTCTTGTACATGTGATCTTCAGCTTTTTTTAAGATGTCTAGAATTTTTTCTTCTTTATCAATTTTTGTTTCATATCCCAAAGAAATAGATATATCCACAGATCCAACTTTTTCTTTTAAAGCTAAAGCTTTGATATTTTTAACAACTTCTTCTGTTTCATAAATACTTGTTTTAGGTAGTAAAATTACAAATTCATCACCTGCTAGTCTAGCAATAATATCCTCTTTTCGACATCCTCTTATTATAACTTCTACTACTTTTTTCAGTAGTTCATCTCCTACAGTATGACCAAAAGAATCATTGACAAGCTTTAAACCATTAACATCTGCCATAATAACACTTAAAGGTAAATTTCTTTCCTCATCTATCCTTCTTAGTTCCTCTTCAAAAAATCTTCTGTTATATAAACCTGTTAGTTGGTCATGGTAACTTAAATATTGCAATTCATATTCCATCTGTTTCCGCCCACTAATATCTGTAACAATTGCTGCCAGTTGTAATGGCTTTGGCCTATAAGCTACCACTTCCATATGCTTATCTAGTTCTTGCAAATAATTTTCATAACATATAGGTTTTCCTGTTTTTATTACATCTCTCAATAATTTAATAATTTCATTTCCTGTGCTTGGGAATATCTCAAGAATAGTTTTTCCTAAAATATCTTTATTTTTTAATTTTACTAATTTTTCATGGCTTTCATTTCCATCTAAAAAGCTATAATTTATAGCTTCTCCTTCTTCATTTAGAACAACTTCATAAAGTGCTAATCCTTGATGCATCTCATTTACAAGAGTTTTATACTTTTCTTCACTTTTTCTTAAATTCTTTTCATTTTCAATAATTTGATCATACTGAACTCTTAGTTCCTCCTCAGAAGCAGTCAATTGTTGTACATACGCTTCAAGCTCTTCGTTAACTGATGATAATTCTTTATAGCTTTCATTAAGTTTCTTTTCTGTTAAGTCAACTTTTTTTAAAAGATTACCTATTAATAGATAAAGAATAATTGAAGTTACAATAACATATATCCACCCTTTATATGTGCTTATAATTAAAAACATACTATTATTACTAGCAATTTTATTTGCTATTCTATCAGAAAAGTAAACCCATAAAATCCCAATTACTGAATATATTAAACATATTTTTATACACTCATATTTAAATTTGTTTTTTTTATTAATTTTTAACATGGAGTAAATTTTTTTTCTTATTAAAAAAAGCATATCAAACCTCCATTACCATTATATTATCTTAATTGAATAATGTTATACTATAAACATCTTACATTTTTATATTATAACATTATTGATGAAGTTCAACAAAAAAATCTTTATTTTTCACATATATTTGCATTTATAAAAATATTATTCTCTCCATTGTATTTTATTAAACCTTTTATTCAACTTTTTATCTAATTTTTTCATTTCAATCCTTTATTTAATACAAAAACAAACTGCGTTGGGTAAACAATTTTTATCTGCTTATTACCAACGCATTAGATATTTTAGCTTTTAAGATCTTTTAATTGCTTCAAAACAATTTCATATTCTTTATCTAGCTCTTGAATGTTATTCTTTTTTCCTGGCATAGATATCCTTCCTATAAGTTCAGATAGTCTATTTTCAAGAATAAATATTTTTTGCTTAAGCTCTTTTTGGTAACCCCTTAAAACTTCATTACTTTTTATATAAACTTCATAGTTTCCCGCAAAGTTTATCAATTTGTTTTCTTTAAAAACTATAAGATTTGTGGCTAATTTATTTATAAATCTTATATCATGAGAAACAAAAATCATAGTTCCATTAAATTCTTGTAGCACCTTTTCTACTGCTTCCATAGAATATATGTCTAAATAGTTTGTAGGTTCATCTAATATAAGTAAATTAATATCACTTAATATCACTTTAGCAAAAGAAACCTTTACCCTTTCTCCCCCGCTCAATTGAGAAACTTTCTTGTAAACTTCTTCGCTCTTAAATAGAAGCCTGGATAAAACTGTTCTTGAGAAACTCTCATCATAAATACTATTTTCCATTATATTTTCTATAATAGTTCTATCTTCATCAAGTATATCAAAGTCTTGACTGAAGTAACCTATTTCTAAATTTTCCGAAGTTTTTATTCCCTGTTCTTTATTAATAATCATTTTTACAAGTGTAGTTTTGCCACAGCCATTATCACCTACTATAGCTGTTCTTGTTCCATTATATATTTTAAAACCTGCTTGCTTTAGAAGCTTATTTTCACCAAAATTTTTATTTATATTTTCTCCTTCAATCAATATTTTGCTATAAATAACCTTAGATTCTTTTAAATCTATTTTTATTTTTTCTATATTTTTAGGTTTCTCCTTAACTTGAAGTCTATCTAGTCTTGATCTTATAGACCTTTTAGATTTATCTAAGGTAGCTTTTGCCCTCTGATCACCCATCTTATGAAGTCTTGCTTCAGAATTACCCATTCGTTTTGGTGCTTTTCTTACAGCCTTAGACTTTCCTTCTATGTCCACAGCCGCCTTTTGTAATTTGCTTCTTTCCTTAATATATGCACTGTATTCAAATTCTGATCTCTCTAACTCAGCTTTTTTCTGCTGAAGAAAATTACTATAATTACCTTTATACATTTTTACAACGCCTTTGTCTATTTCAATTATGCTGTTGCAATAGCTATCTAGAAGTTCTCTATCATGGGATACCATCATAATAGCTCCTTTAAAACCTTTAAGCATATCTTTGAATTTTTGAATACCGGATATATCTAAATTAGCTGTAGGCTCATCCGCAAATAAAATATTTATATCTTTGCTAAAAGCTTGAGCAATTTTAAACTTATTTTTTTCTCCTCCACTCATAAATTCCTTTTTCTTTTCACTTAAGTTAAACTCTTTTATAAATTTTTTATCTATAAAATCTTCTTTTACTTCTTCCAATTGTGTTATATAAGAATAACTTCCATAAAGTTTTACACTACCTTCTTTTGACATAATTTTGTTTGTAATTATATTTAACAATGTACTTTTTCCCACTCCATTTAGTCCTACAATACCTATTCTATCTTCACTATAAACCTTTAAGTTACCAATATCTAAAAGTAACCTATCTCCATAATATTTTTTTAAATTGTTAACTTCTAATATAAGCATAAAAAATCCACTCCTTTTACGGAGAGGATTACATACCAAAAAACAATCTTAAAATATTATACCGTTGTTTAAAAAACAGCATAATAACCAAACCTAACTAAATAGATTGCCTTAGAATTATAAAAGGGTATACTAATCCTCTCAGAACTTTTTTGTGTATCACAAAAAAAACACTTTCAAATTTAAATTATTAATTTAAAACTTGTGATTATGTGTTCTAATAAGGATTACATTTTCATTTCTTAAAATTACCTTTCCCTTTCATAAAATCTTAAACTCAAAATAATTATATAAGAATATCTATATATAATCAATACACAAACTGGAATTTCTTAATTATATTTTAATATTTTCCACTGAAATCTATAAGCTTTGCATCATTTATGTAATCATTGATTATTTTTCTAGCTATATTAAACCAACTTATACATTTATCAAGTATTATAGAATCGCAAGTTACTATTCTTTCCATTTTACATAAAATAATATCTGGATTCGGTACTAGTTCAACTTCTGTATTAAATTTCCAAGTTGATGCATGTTGTAGTATTCTAGTTTTAAGTCTTCCTGAATTTGAAACTGGAGCATCAAAGAAAAACTTAACACTTGGTACTTTAAGTTCATGAAACATTTTTCCAATAAGTATAAGTGCACTATCCGTTTTATCAATTATATGATAAGTACCTTTTAAGCCTGCCACATCTCTTATAGTTCCATCATTTCCAAGTATCAATGTTCCTCCTGAAAGTGCAACTTCAAGAGTTATAATTAAGTTAAACCCATCTATATATATACATCCATCTTTTGCTGTTGAAAGTGGAAGGAGAGTTGATCTTCTTTTTTCATACTCATATTTCGAGCTAGTTGAACGCTTTAATGCATCACGCTGCCTTATTGAAAATTGATAATTTCCTCCCACAAGTTCCATTATGGCATTTGTATTATACCCTCTGTTAAGAAGCCATTCTAGTTCTTCTTGAGCCTTTTTTAACTTTAAAATAGCATTATCTGAAAACCATCTTTTATCTTCTTCATAAAAACCTCTTTTTGCTATTTTCGCTTTTAACATCTCCTCTTGTAATTCATCACTGAACTTACATTCTTCCTTAAAATTTTGTGTTTTATCCTCTATATTATTAATCAAATTTTTCACCTCAATTTAAATTCCACTAAATACTTAATCAAGTGATTCCTAAACTCAGGTGGAGTTTTCTAATGAAGTCTTTTATATACTAGAAACGATAAGTGATATCTTTCCTTTAATTTTAAACTTATTATATCCAAATGGAATTATGAAATTATCACCCTTTTGAATTTTTTCATTATCTAAAGCTCCACTTCCAGCTAATACAGTCACTAATGCAAAAGAAGCATTACATTCTAAATCAGCACATTCATCCACATCAAATTTTACAGTTTTAAAATATTTTGAATCCACATATTCAGTTTTTATATAACCATTTTTCTTTTCCACTAATGGTGTTATACTATCTTTTCCATCACTAGGCACTTTTATTACATCTATAGCTTTTTCTACATGAAGTTCTCTTTTTTCACCTGTTTTCTTATCTACCCTATCGTAATCATAAACACGATAAGTTATATCTGATGACTGCTGTATCTCATATATTAATGTATTTTTACATATGGCATGAATTGTTCCTGAAGGTATATAGAAAAAATCCCCTTTTTTTATGTTGTTAAATTTTAAGAGTTTACTCCATTTTCCTTCATATATATATTCCTCTAATTCTTCTTTTGTTTTTGCATTATGTCCGTATTCTAATAAAGTATCTTCATTGCAGTCTATGACATACCAGGCTTCTGTTTTTCCAAACTCCCCATTTTCCTTGGAATTTGCATATTTATCGTCTGGATGTACCTGTATTGATAAATCACTGGATGCATCTATTAATTTCACAAGAAGAGGAAATTCTTTAGCTTTAACTCCTCCGAAATATTCCCTGTGATTTTCATATAACCAAGATAAAGTTTTCCCCTTAAATTCTTCATTTTTTATTGTGCAATTTCCATTCTTATGAGCAGAAATAGCCCAACATTCTCCTGTTTTATCTGTTGGTATATCATAGTCAAAAAATTCTCTTAACCTTGTACCTCCCCAAACTCTATATTTAAAGATAGGATTTAATTTAATAATTTTTTTCATTTTACACACCCCTATATAATTATGAAGTAACACTTTAACTAGTTTCTAATAAACTTAATATATATCAGAAAACTCTATTTTAATATTTTCTACAAATGCATTTAAGTTACCACTTTCCTTATCACATATATTATATTCCTTTTCTAATGGCTTTACAGGTACCTTAATTATAAATTCACTACCTTTACCAATTTCACTTTTCACAGCAATTTCCCACTTATGCATTTCTACAAGTGATTTTACAAGAGATAACCCAATTCCACTACCTTCAGCATTTCTTCTTAATGAACTATCTACTTGCCTAAAAGTATCAAAAATAACTCCCTGCATATTGCCTGGGATACCAATACCAGTATCTTTAACTGAAATTAATATATACTTTTCTTCATTAAATATATTTACATATATATTTCCTTCAGCTTCTGTAAATTTAATTGCATTTGATAATAAATTTAGCATAATTCTTTCGATTTTTTCGGCATCAAATGAAATTGTTATATCTTCTATTTCCGTATCAAAAATAACATTAATATTTTTAATGTTTGCATAATCAACTACAGACAAAGTAATATCCTCAATGACTTTTATAATATTACTATTTTTTAAACGCAAATTGAAGAAACCTAATTCTATTTTATTCATATCTATTATATTATTTGTGAGTCTAAGTAATCTATAACAATTTTGCTTCATTATTTTTGAATATTTTGGGAATACTCCTGCTTTAGGTGTGAAAGAATCATCACTATAAAAACTATCTAATAATTGTACTGAACCAAATATAATATTAAGAGGGGTTTTTAATTCATGGGACATAATTGAAAAAAGTTGAGTTTTTAATTCATTATATTTTTTTGATTCCTCTAATAACAAATCTTTTTTTAATACCTCAATCTCTAATTTTTCCGAAATATCTTTAAGTTTTAGTTCTTCAAATCCTATTTTTGAAAGAGCATTTGCAATTAAGAATAAAACTTCCGCTGCAGCTTTTAAGCTTTTCTCTGTAATAATTTTTATTTTTTTTACAGATTCAACAAATTTATCCTCATCTACACCTATTTCTTTTGCTGTTTCAATATATCTTGATTCTTTAGGCGTTTTCTTTAAAACCTGTCCACCTAATATAGTTCCAATTTGTTTACCTTTTACCAGTATTGGAGCTGCAAAATCAATTAATCCAGCGTGACAAGTATATATATACGGCTTACCTGTTAGTGCAGCAATTTTTCCACCTTCTCTATGAGACTCTGCACATCTATTATCACCTAAAGTTGTAGAATGTACAAAATTAGTACAAAAGTCTGTGTACGAACTAGGCTTTGTTACTGGATTACCATTTATGTCTACAGTTATACTGGCAATTCCCATACTTTCAGCAAAATTATCTTGAAAAGTTTGAAGCAAATTAATATCAATAACATCCTTTATTTCTAGTAAATCTATATCAATATTGCCGTAATTATTTGTAATCATAATTTTAATCCCCCAAAATCTTTAATTCACATGATTTTTAAAATATATATATTCGACATAAAATTTCAAAACCCTTTTAATGGCAATACAAAATTGGTTATATTTAGCTTTAATATAGCATATGTTGCATGCACTTTTAAATAAAGACTGCAGTTATTTAATTCAATGCGGTATTAAGAACAAGAAAGAGGCTTGGGATATAAAATTACATCCTAAGCCTCTTTTTAATTATTTAGTTTCAAAAATACTACTTTTTATTAATATGAACTTAAACCGTTTAACTTAATTTTATTTAGCTTCTTTTTTTACACTGTTTTTTGTTTCTGTCTTTTCTATAATGACATTAATGCTTTTCTTAACAAAGTCCACTGCTTGTGTTTTAGTCTGGCCCTTATGTTTAATTTCCTTATCCCCTTTTCTTGCAATTGATTTAAATGGGTATTCCTTTTCATTATTTTCTATAACTGTAATTTCATATCCTCTATATTGTTCCACACAACGACCCCCTTCATATACTTTATATACTTTATTATATCATATTTTTAATAGTTTTAATATTATGTTATTTATATTATTGAAACAATTATATATATTAAATAATAAAACTTGAAATCATATTTAGCTAATGTATCCTTACTATTAAATTGGATAGACTTTATATAAGAAATTTCAAAAGACAATAGCAAATAAATATAGTAAAATACAAATTATAGAGTAAGCTAAATTAGTTGGCTATGTAATGGTTTAGATATAAAAGAAACGCTTTAAAAATGGAGGAAATAATTATGTTAAATATAGGTTGTCACTTATCAACATCAAAAGGCTATGAAGCTATGGGGAAGGATGCTCTTAAAATAGGAGCAAATACATTTCAGTTTTTCACCCGTAATCCTAGGGGTAGTAAAGCAAAAGAAATGGATTTAAAAGATGTTAATGCTTTATTAAAATTAATAAAAGAAAACGAATTTTCTAAAGTAATGGCACATGCACCATACACACTAAATGCTTGTTCTGCAGATGAACGCACAAGAGAATTTACAGTTGAAGTTATAGCTGATGACTTAAAAAGAATGGAGTATCTGCCAAATAATTTTTACAACTTTCATCCAGGCAGCCATGTAAAACAAGGTACAGAAATAGGTGTAAAATATATTATAGATATGCTAAATACTATATTAAAGCAGGAACAAACTACCACAGTACTTCTTGAAACAATGTCTGGTAAAGGTACTGAAGTAGGCCGAAGTTTTAAAGAATTAAAACAAATTCTTAATGGTGTTACTCTTTCTAATAAAATGGGTGTATGCCTTGATACTTGTCATGTTTATGATGCTGGTTATGATATCGTTAATGATTTAGATGGGGTGTTAGACGAATTTAACCAAATTATTGGTCTCCATAAACTATTAGCAATTCACTTAAATGATAGTAAAAATCCATTTGAAAGTCATAAAGACCGACATGAAACAATTGGAGAAGGTTCTATTGGAAAAGAAACCTTTGTTAGAATTATCAACCATCCCAAGCTGCGTCATCTCCCATTCTTTTTAGAGACTCCAAATGAGTTATCTGGTCATGCTGAAGAAATTAAAATGCTAAAAGAAGCATTTAAAGACTAATCTTTAGCTTGATATGTTTTCTAAGAGCTATCCAATTAATTGTAGCAATAAAGGTAGCTGATGTTAAAATAGTACCCATGCCTACTGTAGTATTACTCCAACTGTATTATTTTTATTAGAATTACAAAGTGATATTTCAAAAGACAACAGCAAATAAATATAGTAAAATAAATCTATCAAGTAAGATAAATATGGAGGTATCAATATGATTAACGGATTTTACTACGAAACAAAAATTGGTGAAATAACAATTTTTGAAAATGGTAAAGATATTACACATCTACATTTTGGAAAATTTGTTTTCGAAGATGCAAACATAACTGAAACACCTTTGCTGAAAAAAGCAAGTAATCAACTTCAAGAATATTTTTCAGGTAAGAGAAAATTATTTGATTTGCCTCTATCACCACAGGGCACAGAATTTCAACAAAGAGTTTGGAATGCATTACAAGAAATTCCTTACGGTAAAACCTGCAGCTATAAAGATATTGCAAAAAACATAGGCAATATAAAAGCTTGTCGTGCAGTAGGCATGGCAAACAACAAAAATCCACTTCCCATCTTTATCCCATGCCATCGTGTAGTTGGCGCTAATGGTAAATTGGTTGGTTATGGAGGTGGTCTAGATATAAAAGAAAAACTTTTAGAAATAGAAAAACTTGCAAGTGAAATGATTAAGTGATTTTTAAGTATAGTAAAAGAGAAGGAATTCATATACCTTCTCTTTTTTCTATAGATTACAATTATCATATAATTCTATTTTTAGGAAGTATAATCTCTATCAACAGTTATAGCTGTACTATATCCAGGATGATCAGATTTAATTGCAGTATCTATACTAAATTTAAGCTTTTTTTCATCCTCTTCTGTTAAGTTCTTGTCAAAGCCTATTACTATATCAAATATAAGGCTTTTTTGTTCACCTTCCCCTATTATTCTAAAATCATGGAATGAACTTACATCTAGAAACTTTTTTAATACCTCCTGCACTACTTTTTTAGCATCAATAATTTCTTTTGAATCACTACATACTGGGTCCATATGAATAACAATAAACATGTTGAATTTTTTTGAAAGATCTTTTTCCCCTTTATCAATTATTTCGTGAATCTTCATAATTGATATGTTATTTGGAACTTCTGCATGAAGTGAAGCCATAGACCTACCAGGACCATAGTTATGAATTATAATATCATGTACACCTAAAATATGATCATATCCAATCACTGAAGCTTTAATTTCCTTTACTAATTTTGGATCAGGAGCCTGGCCTAAAAGCGGGTTTATTGTCTCTTTTATTAAGGATATTCCTGATAAAAATATAAATATTGCTATAATCATACTAACATATCCATCTATAGTTATTTTAAATAAATAAGTAAATATTAATGAAATAATTACACCACTTAATATTGCCACATCATTTAAAGCATCTGCTCCTGTTGCTTCAAGGGTAGATGAATTAATCTTCTTGCCCAAAGATTTATTAAAGTAACTAAGCCATAACTTTAAAGGTATAGCAAATATTATAATTACTAAGACTGTAACATTAAAACTTACTGGCTCTGGATGCATAATTCTTTCAAATGAAGTTTTAATAAATTCAAATCCAACTACTAGAATTAGAAATGACACTATAAGTGCAGAAATATACTCCATTCTTCCATGTCCAAAAGGATGTCTTTTATCTGCTGGTTTATTTGACATTCTAAAACCAACAAGCGTTACTATAGAACTTGTTACATCAGTCAAATTATGAAAAGCATCAGCAATTATGGCAATGCTATTTGTTGTAAGTCCAAGAATAATCTCTACTATAAAAAGTATCAAATTTACAATTATTCCTAAAACCCCACTTAAAATACCATACTTTTCTCTTACATTTATATCATTTATGTCCTCATAATTTTTTATAAAATATGACACTATATGTTTTCCTGTCATATTATCACCTCTTTAAACTTTAAAATCAAACTAAATCACATAACTTGTGTATTTAACTATATTATAAATTTTCACCAAACTTACTCTAATGATTTCACAATATCAACTAGCATAGCATCATTTAATTAATATTTGTATACTGATGATTATATCACAATAAGGAAAATACTGTTTAAAAACATACTTACTCTAAATAAATTATAGCAATTTTATTACTATTTTCTTGTTAATCATTAGAATCTGTTACCTATAACAATTCATCCCTTAATGAACATTTTGTTGTACAATTTTCAATATAAAAAACGGATGCAGTAAACTTGCACCCTCCATAAAAATACAAAAACATTAAATACTTAAAATTATATTTTTTATTCACTTTTCTCAATAATGTAATCGAAATGTAATTCATGAAACTCTGTGATTCTATAATTATTCAAATCCATTAAAGCCTTTTTAATTTGACTATCAAAATTATTTTCGACTAACCAAGTTAAAGAGTCACCAGTAAAGATATGTTCACCATTTTTGTACACGTGTATATAATATTGGCAATCAATTAGCTCGTCCACATCATTTGGTGCACAATGAAGGCACACACCTTCTGTAATTATTTCATATTTTCTTTTATTTATGTCTGTAGTATATGTCATATGATATTCTTTTACTTTTGCCATATAAATACACCCCACTTCTAATTCCACCTAAAATTTACAATTTCGTTGAGTAATTTACAGAATATTCTTACTTTTAGTATTAGCAATATACTACCACGTCTCTGCATCTATGTCAATATAATCCTATTTTTCAATTTCTTTAATTTTACATAAAAAGCTATATAAAAAAGCTGGTTTACTAAACTTTCTCTTCATCGAAAAAACTATGCTCATTAGCATCAATATCTTATGCATTTATACTGGGTAATATTATTTAACCATAATACACTGTTGTCATAATCAAACTAATATTACATTAAGATAATATTGTTAGGATATTCATACAATAAATGGATTATGAAAGGATGCATAATAAAAAACCACTGCCACCTTATAATGAAATACAAAATTTTATTGGCAATACTGCAATAAAAAAATCAGTGTAATAACTACTACACTGATTTTTTATTCTATACTAAAACAGGTTCAAGAACTTCTTTGTATACAGTTGGCATTGTATCTACTGTGCTTTTACATGCTGGTTCCAATGGGTAATAACCCTTTTTAACCACATACTGCCATATTTTATAATCATGATTACAAATCATAGTAAATGTATCCTTATAAAAATTCTCTTACACCTAGGTTGCTAGCTTCCTTTACATTAATTTATATCTATTATTTTTCATTTTGCAAATTCATATTTACTGCATATCCTATTGCTATACTCATAACATGTATTGCTAAATATCTTATTCTAATACATATAAATCAAATCTATTCATGCAAGCTAAGTCCCTTTGTCAGCCTACTAACATGATTTTTCTTGCCTACCATGCCAATACCCACAAGGTTCAAATCATCAGTTTTATACTCCGCAACCTTTGCACGGTTGTCCACATCATTATAAGTCTTAAAAATTTCTTCAGTATAAATAGTCATATTAATTTCTTTAGTACGGGCCTTTTTTAGTATCTCCTTTAATTGTTCTGAACTAGCTGAATAAATCATAATGGGCTGATTAGCCATTGGCAAATAAGTTACCCCATCACCATCAACATAAGCCTCACCAATAATATCTTGAGTTCCGCCAATACCGCTCATTAAAAATGCTGGATCAATATACAGCATAACATAATCAATACCAGACTTATCATGTGACATACCATCATGTGGCTGCTCTGGATTAAGAAGCATGACCCCATTTTCATAGGATGATTGTAAACTGCCATCTAAGTTATACTGCTGAATACCACGCAAAGTTACACCTAATGCATACTCCTTATGATAATGCTTTTTATATTTAAAATCAGTAAAACTTGCTGATAGAGCAGTAATACCTACTGATTTTTTATATATAAATTTATCCACATAAATCACCTCTTAATTAATTAGACTGCACCTGATACAATATTACCAGAATAAATTAAATGACATAATTGTGTCCTTATATAACATGATTATATTCATATTTTCAGGTACAAATGTAATAATACAGCATATTTAAAAATATATACTATTCATGAAACAAATCCTTTAAAAGTATTCTCATAAATTATACATCTTAAAATTAAATATCATATAGTATATTATTGCAACGATAATTTCATATTACAATATAATATTTAATACGTCTATAAAGATAATCTGCAGCCTTGCTTTAAATTTTCGTTATATCAAAATAAAATTACTGCGTCTATAAGTCATGTAGTTTATGCATTTCACATCACTCATATACATTATAATTCTTAGTTCTTCAACTTGATTGTTTCCTTATCTAGAAATATAATGAAAATTAAAAGAGAATTTAAGGAGAAACAATTATGAAAAATAAAATTTTAATTATAGATGACGATAAGGAACTTTGCTCACTACTTCAAAAAAGTATTAGTATTGAAAATATAGAAGCAGACTGCTGCTATTTAGGAAATACCGGTCTTTCTGCCCTAGAAAATGCCCAGTACCAATTAGTTGTTCTTGATGTTATGATGCCAGGAATAGACGGCTTTGAAACACTTGAGAGAATCCGTGAAAAAAGCAGTGTTCCTATCCTTATGCTAACTTCCAAAAATGACAACAGCTGCAAGGTACGAGGACTGAGATCTGGAGCTGACGACTATCTTACAAAGCCTTTTAATATAGATGAATTTATTGCTCGTGTTATTTCGCTAATTCGCCGCTATACTCGCTTCAATGCTTCTGATGTACAAGCCTCTCAACTTGTTTATAAAGGACTAACAATAGATTTAGACAGTAGGACAGTTACGATTCACAATGACACATTAGAACTACCACCAAAAGAATTTAATATTCTTTTATACTGTGCAGAGAATCAAGGAAAAATTTTAACAAAGAAACAGATTTATGAAGAAGTTTGGGGTGAACCCTATGCTTATGATGACAACAATATTATGGCTCTTATAAGCAGGATACGTAAAAAAATCGAGAAAAATCCAAGTAAGCCTACTTTCATTCAGACAGTAAAGGGAATTGGCTACCGATTCAATAAGGAGGTGTAAGCATTGAAACAACCTACCTTGTTAATACTTGCTGCAGTAATTACAGTTGCCTCCCTTATAATGGCTTTTAGCTTTTTAAATCAGTTACTTCAGATAAAGAATAAATTGAGAAATATTTTAGAAGCTTTGGACGATATTCAAGCAGGCAATGGAAATCATAAAATTTTGGCAAGTCCAAGTGATATAACTTCTGTTATTTGCTACAAAATTAATGATATTGTTTATAGTTATGAGGAGCAGCTTGCTGCACTTCGGAAAGCTGCTGAAACCAACAAACAGCTTATGACAAGCCTTTCCCATGATGTACGAACACCTCTCACAACTTTAATTGGTTACTTAGATGCAATCCATAAAGGAATCGTCCAGGGAAAAGAGCGGGAATCTTACATGAAAACAGCTCGACACAAGGCGCATGATCTAAAAGATTACATTGATGTCCTTTTTGATTGGTTCAAATTAAACTCTAAGGAAGAAACTTTTTCTATTCAGCCCTTTGAAATTTCAGAGTTGACACGGGATATATTGAAAGACTGGATACCTATTTTTGAAGAAAAGACACTTACCTATGACATAGATATTCCTGAATTCCCCATGATAGCAAAGGTTGATTCAGAGGGATATAGCCGTATTATTAATAATCTGGTGCAAAATGTTCTGGCCCACAGCAATGCAAATCATATCAAAATTTCTGTTTTAAGCTCCTGTAATCAAGTTGAAATATGCATTGCTGACAATGGAAAAGGAATATCTAAAGAAGATATTAAACATGTTTTTGAACGTCTCTATAAATGTGATAAGGGTCGATCTGAAAAAGGAAGTGGTCTGGGACTTTCTATTGTACAACAAATTGTAGAAAATATGGGTGGTACAATTTCTGTGTGCAGCGAACCAGATAACTACACTGCATTTACCATAAAATTTCCTTTAACCCACTAACTAAATCCCTGCTTTAGTTAGGATTTTTCCATTTTGTGAAAAGCAAGGTTAATGCAAGGTTCCTGTAAGGTTAATGCAAGGTTAAAGTGTTATACTTTTTCTTGTAAACACAAAGGAGGTCTCAACAAATGAGCGATTACATTATAGAAACTAAAAATTTAACTAAACAATATAGCATCCAAAAAAGTGTGGCAGATCTAAATATTCATGTTAAAAAGGGGCGTATTTATGGACTACTAGGAAGAAACGGTGCTGGCAAAACTACTACCATGAAAATGCTTTTAAACCTTACCCAGCCAACTTCTGGAGAAGTTCGCATTTTTGGCAAGGACATTAGAAAGAATGAGAAAAAAGTTCTTTCCCGTGTTGGTTCTCTAATTGAATCACCAGGCTTTTATCCCAATCTCACTGGCACAGAAAATTTGCGTATCTTTGCAGAACTACGAGGAATTCCTAATCGTAATGCAATTAAAAATTCACTAGAATTGGTTAGCTTACCCTATAAGGATAAAAAATTATTTTCAGAGTATTCTCTTGGCATGAAACAGCGATTAGCAATTGCCCTTGCTGTTATGCATGACCCAGAATTATTAATTTTAGATGAACCAATTAATGGATTAGACCCTATAGGTATTGCAGAAATACGTTCTTTTATTCGCGAGCTTTGTGATGCTAGGGGAAAAACTATTTTAATTTCCAGCCATATTCTTTCTGAAATTGCACTATTAGCTGATGACATTGGTATTATTGATCACGGTGTTTTGCTTGAAGAAGAAAGTCTTCAGAAACTTGAGAAGAAAAATAGTAAATATATTCATTTTGAGATTTCAGAAACTTCTCAAGCAGCCTGTATTTTAGAATCTATATTTAAAACTAAAAATTTCAAAGTACTTGATGATCATAACCTTTTTCTTTATGATACTGATTTATCAGTATCATCAATAAATCGAACATTTGTAGAAAATGGATTGGGGGTTTCTGAATCACACCTTTGCAAAGATACTCTAGAAGATTATTTCAAAAAAGTGACAGGAGGTGCCGGAATTGCTTAAACTAATAAAATGCGAGTTTTGGAAACTTAAACGAAAGAAGTTTATTCAGCTGATGATTGCTGCAGCTTTCATGTTTCCCATTCCTCTTACATTTTATGCCTTAAGGCCATCAATTATGGAGCGCTACAGTGGGGCTGCTGATGCTTTTGATGGCCTGTTTAACGATGTACTTGGTTACGGGATGCAGTTCCTTTTGCCTTCTGTAATTGCTATAATTGCAGCAATGCTTTTTTTCATGGAACGTGACAGTGGTACGTTTAAAAGCTTGAGGACAATTCCCATTACCAGCAAACAGATGATTTTTGCTAAAATTGCAGTACTGTTCATCTTGAGCATTGTCTTCTGTGTAGCCTCTACATTGGCCACCGCCTTGTGTGGTATGGCCACATCGACACTTGAAGTAACCGGAATGCTATACAAACTAATTATGTCCGTTGAAATGGGAATCTTTATCACAGCAGGAACATTGCCGCTCATTGTACTGGTGGCATTCTTCAGCAGGACATATGTTTTCTCCATTTTACTTTGTGTGTTTTACAGCATATTAAGTTTGAGTGCCACATCCCTTTATGATACGCTTCCAAAATCAATCTTATGGCTACTTCCCATGACACTTACTGTATTTTGGAGTGCAGGTGATATGGTAGCTCATGGCTTTAAAATGAATTTATCTCAATTATCAAGGCTTATTCCATCAACATTCTGTATTGTTACTATTTTAGGCATTATGGCTGTGGTTTCTGTGTATTTAATTATTATATTATATAAAAAATGGGAGGAGTAACAAAAATGTGGAAAATTGTTAAAACAGAATTTTGGAAACTGAAACGGTATAACATTATTTGGGCTGGAATTGCCCTTATGCTCCTTTCTGTCCTGTTAACTTTGTTTACTTCTATGGCAAAAGATGGTTCTGTATGGGATTTTAGATATCTAATAGAGCAGGTAATTAAAAATAATATGTCTACCATTTTTCCAATGTGTATTACTTTGATTGCTGGATATATCATTACCCGTGAACAGAAGGATGACACTCTAAAAAATATTTTGACAATCCCTATTTCCTTTAAGCAGATTCTTACAGGAAAATTAATTGTATGTGGAATATTATGCTTATTTCTTGGTATACTTTGCACCACTTTTACAATTATGGGAGAAATCCTTGTAGGTTTTCCTGGCTTCTCTTTGGGATTGGCAATGCAAGCTCTGTGGCAGATTACACTTATTAATTTCTTACTCTACCTTGCCGTCATGCCCATTATCATTATAACAAGCCATTTAGCAAATGGTTTTTTAGCTGGTGTTATTGTAGCTTTTGTATATGGTTATGGTGGTATGTTTGCAATAGGCAACATGCTGCTTGCAAACTTGTACCCTATTACTGCAAGCCTAGGTCTTGCTCAATATAGAAGCTATGATTCTGCTGTTCATTGGAATGTGCTATTGAATCTTTTTAGCATAGGAGCCGTACTACTTTTTTCCATTCTTTTAATTTATCTTACAGGAAATTCTGTGGAAGTGAAAAAGGCTTCTAAGAAAACTGCAAAACCTGCACGAAAAAAAGGATGGTAATCAATTGTATGTAAATTTCTTCATGTAGCAGCCCCATTTTTATAATTAGTTTACATTTATTTCAATCTTTGATATAATTCTAATGGTTAATAAACTAAAAACAATATGTAGGGAGTGTATTTTATGAAAAGTATTTATAAAAAAGGTAAAGAGGTGGGTTATTACTTAAATTAAATTTACAGGTATTAGTCCACCTTTGTTTTGATTTTAATAAATGAAAGGTGGAAAATAAAATGAATTTTAAAAATATATATACAGATAAATTAATGTTAATACCAATAACACTTAAAATTACTAGAGATCTTATAAGTGGAAGCTATAAAGAGCTTGAAAACTTAGGAATTAAAACAGATGGGAAATGGCCAACAGATGATACTAAGGACATTTTACCTATAATAAATGAAACATTAGAGAAGGATAAAGTTCCAAGTGGATTTGAAACTTGGATGATTATTAAAAAAGATAATATGCAGGTAATTGGTGATATAGGATTTCACGGAAAACCTAATGAAAAAGGCGAAGTTGAAATTGGATATGGATTAGTAGAAGCAGAAAGAAAAAAAGGGTTTGGATTGGAAGCATTAAATGCTATTATAAATTGGCTAACTTTTAAAGAAAATGTTAAAATCATCAAAGCAGATTGTTTAATTAGTAATATACCTTCTGCAAAAATATTAAAAAAAGTTGGAATGAAAGAAATCAATAGAGATGATGAATTGATTCATTGGCAAATTATTAAATAATTAATAGTGATATAAGTTAATATAAAAAAATAAGAAGGGAGCTGTCTCTTACTACTATGAGACAGCTCCCTTTATACTAAATTTTAAAATTATACTCTTACTAACTCATAGTCGAGAGTACCCATTCCTAATTCCTCACCATGCTTTAACCCAGTCTCCCAATTTGTATTCATGTGTATATGATTAAACTTATCTTCACCCTCATGATAATGTTTATCTGTAAGTATAGATCCATTAATAATTGGAGCCTTATTTACCAAATCAACGCTAGCTTTATCAAGTGCAACAGGATCAAAGGATGCTGCTATACCTATATCAGGTACAATTGCTAGATCATTTGAATTAAAGCAATCACAATCAGGAGAAACATTCATTATAAAATTAATGTGAAAATTCCTTTTCTCCTTTATAACAGCATATGCATATTCAGCTATCTTTTCATTAGCAGTATCTGCTGATTCATTCCAAACAACCTGTGCTGCACCAAATTGACATACTGCAACACACTGACCACACCCTATACATTTACTATAATCTATAGAAGCCACTTTATTTTCATTTAAACTTATAGCTTTCTGAGAACAGCTTTTTATACACTGTTTACAGGCTTTACAATTCTTATCTTTTATTTTAGGTTGAGAAGCAGAATGCATTTCAAGTTTTCCACCTCTTGATCCAGAACCCATACCTAAATTCTTTAATGCTCCACCAAATCCAGTCATCTCATGTCCTTTGAAATGATTCATAGAGATTATAATATCTGCATCTGCTATAGCAGAACCTATTTTAGCAGTTTTGCAATGTTTGCCATTAACCTCTATCTCTCTATATTCAGTACCTTTAAGACCATCTGCAATAATTATATTACAACCTACTGTTAATGGATTAAAACCATTTTCAAAAGCAGAATTTAAATGATCAATTGCATTAGCTCTTCTCCCAGTATACAAAGTATTAGAGTCTGTTAAAAATGGTATACCACCTAATTCTTTTATAACCTTTACTACTTTTGCAGCATAATTGGGTCTTATGTAAGCTAAGTTTCCTGGTTCACCAAAGTGAATTTTTATTGCTACAAATTTATTCTTAAAGTCAATATCTTCTATGCCAGCTTTCTTCATTAATTTCTCAAGTTTATCTAATAAGTTTAAACCTGGCCTAGTTCTTAAATCTGTAAAATATACATTTGACTTTTTCATAATTTATTCCCCCTGTAGAATAATTTAACTATTTAATAAAATACTTACTTGTTTACTCTTAATTTTTTCTTTTTTTCTTCGATATTTTTTTTATTTTCATAGTTAGGACACATTTTGGAGCAACTTCCACAGCCACTACACTTATCATTTCGATTTTTCATATTTTTACATAATATATACACAGCTGCTATAATTATGATTCCAGCAATAATAAATTCTCCTATTTCTTTATAATCCATAAAAATACCTCATTCCTATATGAAAAAATAAGAAGGAAAGTGTCCATGCAACAGCAAATTGATATACTATAGAAATAAACGTGATTTTCATTCCAAATTCTTTTTTTATCGTTATTATAGTAGATGCACAAGGACTATATAATAGTACAAAAACCAAGAAACTTAAAGCTGAAGCTAAGTTAAATTGATGTGGAATAACTGCTTGTAAATTTCCTCCATATAAAACTCCAAGTGTTCCTGCTATAACTTCTTTGCCCATAAGCCCTGTAAGAAGAGAAACAGAATTTTGCCAGTTTCCAAAGCCTAGTGGATTAAAAATTGGTGATATGAATTTTCCAACTATTGCAAGGAAACTATAATTTATATTTACCATACCACTGAAATTAAAATTAGACAATACCCAAGTTATAATAGACATAGAAAAAATTATAGTTCCTATTTTTTTCAAAAATCCTTTTCCTTTTTCCCAAGTGTGCATTAAAAGTAATTTTAAATCAGGCATAATGTAATGTGATAATTCCTCCATGTAAGGTTCATATTCCTTTTCCTTAAATATAAATTTAAAAGCTAAACTAAATAAAAATGCCATGGATATTCCTGTAAAGTACATCATAGCCAAAATTACAATTTCTTTTCCTTTGAAAAATATAGTAGCAAAAAGCATATATACTGGAAGCTTTGCATTGCAAGACATAAAAGGTATAACTAGTGCTGTAATTACTCTTTCCTTTTTATTTTCAATATTCTTTGCAGCCATAAGTGCTGGAACGGAACATCCAAAGCCTATAATCATAGGAATAAAGGATTTACCAGACACTCCTGCTAAACTCATAATTTTGTCCATCAAAAAAGCTGCCCTACTCATATATCCGCTGTCTTCTAAAAGAGAAAGTAGTGCAAAAAGTGTAAGTATTACAGGTAAAAATACTAAAACTGAACTGATTCCAGATACAACTCCATCAACTAAAAGGGACCTAAACCATAAACTTTGATGAGCTAAAATGCTATTTAAAAATGGTATAGTATAATTAAAAAGTGCGCTCCTAAACACCTCGGATAAGGGTGTACCTACCCAGGAAAAAACCAATTTAAATATGAAATATATAATGGCTATAAATATAGGGTATGCTAGATATCTATTTAAAACAAATCTATCAATTTTTTCTGTAGTACTAATTGACACTTTTTCATTTTTTATAGTAGCTAACTTTATAATTTTTTCTATATATGCGTAAGTTTCCTTTTCGTTATTTGTATTGCTATTTACAGGTTTAGATAGTTTAAAGTCTTCCTTAGTTATATAATTTTTTAGTTTTTTTACTTCTTTATCATTTATATTATTCATAGGTATGATTTTTAAATCTAAAATTTTAGATAATTTTTCGCAATCTATACGCATTCCCTTCTTTTCTGCCTTATCTATCATGTTTAAAACTACCACCACAGGTATGTTCAATTTCTTAAGCTGCATAGTAAGATAAAGATTTCTCTCCAAATTCATTGCATTTACTACATTTATTATTAAATCTATCTTGTTACTATTTATATAATCATTAAATATTTTTTCCAATTTTGAATCTGTATCTATAGAATATATTCCAGGAAAAGCTACTATTTTAGTATTACTATCTATAAATCCATCTTGCTTTTCAGTTTTGGAACTGCCTTCTTCATCAGAACTTTTTTCAGCTCTTGCTATTTTATTAAATAAAACTTCTTGTCCAACATTGGGATTACCTATTAAAGCACAAAGAATCATTTATCTCTCCTTTTCTAAATTTCAACTTAATCACTTTCAAATATCAATAATTAATTATAACATTTGATAATAGTTAAAACAAATTCACTGCTTTTTTCTCCAAAGCAAAAAAGATGTCCCTGTACTAAACAGAAGACATCCTTTTTTATTTTAAAAAATAAAATCTATGTACAGTGCTAACTGTTTGGCCAATTATATGGCTTCCACAGATTCATTCTTATTTGGTTCTTCATCTTCAAGCAATTTTACAAGTTTTTCATCAAAGAAGAACAGCAATACTGCGCATACGAACAGAATGATTGGTATTGCAACATAGGCTTGCATGATTGGGAATTTTGAAGCAATCGCATACAGGTATCCATAGGATTTACCTGCAATGAATGTAGCAAAAATCCAAACACCCATTAGTACTGAGTACATCTTATTCGGTGCATATTTAGTAACAAAGGAGTTTCCAAGTGGTGAGAATAGCATTTCTCCCATACTAAGAAGCACACCGAATGCGATAATCCAAATGATGCTCGCCTTGGATGTAGCACCTGTACCTCTCGAAAGTTCTGCACCTACAAGCATTAAAAAAGACATCCCTAGAAAACTAAGACCTAGTGCTAATTTTTTAAACAAGCTTATATCACCTTTAGGTCTCTTTGACAACTTAAACCATAGTATAGCTAGGACTGGTCCCATAGCAATACATACAAAAGAGTTTAAGGAATCAAACCATGAAAGTGGAACTGCGAATCCGCCTACAGTCATGTTGACAAACTGACCACCGTAATCATAAACAGCCAGATAAGTCAAATACCAGAACAACCAAAACACAATTGAAAATATGGATACCAAAACAATAGCAAAAACCTTTCTTTTTTCAACTCTTGTTAATGGCTTAACTTCAGTTGCAGCTTTCTCTTCAACATGTTTGCCAGCTTTGAATGGTTTCTTCCCCGCATCTCCAAGAAATTTCATACCAAACAAGAACCATAAAGCATCGATTACACAAATAATACCACATAATTTGAATGCCGGTCTGAAGCCCTGAACACCACCATGGGCAAAAGTAGTAGCTATAAGAATACCAACTGCTGTTGTCCCTATAAATGCTCCCACATTGACGAAGGAGTACTGAACTGAAAATGCTGAATCCAGCTGTGATTCGTCTTTAAATAAAGATCCATTGATTGCAGAAACATTGCCTTTGAAAAGGCCTGTACCAATGGCTACAAGTGCTACCATTATATACATTGCTGCAACATTCGTTGCAGATCCACCAACTATATACCCGCCAGCCATTAAAACCAATCCAACAGGAATACAGTATCTTGCACCAATGTACCTGTCAGAAAGATATCCTCCAACAACAGGTGCTAAATAGGTAAATGCAACAAGATTTGATTGAATAAGTGCAGCTTCAACCTTTGTAAGTCCCAATCCGCCTGTTACCAACGTAGCAGCAACAAAAACAAATACTAGATACTTAGCAGAATAATAAGCCATCCTTTCGAACATGAACGCCACACAACAAACATAAAACCCAAAAGGTCGTTTGTCTTTTACTACCATTTCACTCATAATTTCCCCTCCATACTATTTTTTCTTTTGTTTAAATTTCTCATGTATGCGACTTCAACCACACTCGCTTTTCATCGCTCAGGTGTTTCTGACTTCTCATACACAAATTTATGATAACTGTTTATATACAGTTTCTCATCACTGTTAAGATCTTCTGTAGATAATGTATCAGCTGAAGCCTCTTGGTCCTTTATGAATATTCAGCAAATAGCCAATTTTTTAAAAAATTAATGGTGTCAATACAGTAAGTATTTTTGTGTTCTGTTTAAGTGGATTAATCCATATATGATTAGACGTAGAAGGATAATGTATTGAATCTCCTGCTTTAACCATGTATTCTTCTTCATCAATTATTACAATAAGAGTTCCTTCAAGCACATAAACAAATTCTTCTCCTGGATGGTTGAATTTGCTTCCGTGCTTTTGTTCTGGTGGAATTGTTGTAATCATAGCTTCCAACTTTCTGTTTGGAAAGTCACCACTCAATCTTATAAATTCTGAGTTTGAACCCTCCATTTTAAACACTTCTTCGTCTTCTACTTTAACTAAAAAATTGTTTACCTTTGGAATTTCAAAAAAATAATTTATATTAACACCTAATGCATCTGAAATCTTTTTTAAAGAAGTTATTGCAAGAGACGAAGAATTATTTTCAACCTGAGATAAAAAACTTATTGATAACCCAGTTGTACTACTCAAATCTTTTAAAGTAAGATTTCTTTCTTTTCGTAGATCATGAATTTTTTGCGCTATTTCATTTATCATTATTTCCCTCCAAGTATTTTTTAATGTCATATATCAACGTTACATATTAATCTTACATATACAGTATAACTTAAATTAATTATATGTATACTGTAATAATTATGATAACATGAAAACGTAAACAATGCAATCTTTTGATTTGCAATTAAATTCTTAAAAATAAGAAAGTCTGAAAATAGTTTAATATTTATATTTTTCCACCTGTATGCTTATTTCATACATAATTAACGCATTGTGCTAGATTTTATGTTTCAAAATATTGAATTTCAAAAAAAGCACAAAATATTCCTATTATTTAAGCAAATCTAATATCTTTTTAAAAGCAAATTGCTTAAATAATAAGGAAATACATATCAATTTTAACTTAATGCAGCTGAAACTTTTAATTTTATATATTTAAGTTTTCCAACTTGAAGTATATCTTCATTAATAGCCTTACAATTTTCATCTACTTTAACTCCATTAATTTTTACAGCACCTCCACTTATCAATCTCCTGCTTTCACTTTTACTTAATGCAAAACCTGCCTTGACAATTAATGATACTAAATCATTTTCATTTTGTAACACTGCTAATTCTTTTATATTATTAGGTATTTTTTTCTTTTGAAATATATTTTTAAAATTTTCTTCTGCGCTGATTGCTTCAGCTTCATCATGATACAATGTAACAATTTCCTTTGCCAAATTCATTTTTATATCTCTTGGATTCACATTTTTAAGATCTAGTTGTTCCTTTATTGTATCTATTATATCTGGATGTATATCTGTAGCTAATTCATAATATTTTATTATAAGTTCATCTGGTATTGACATAACCTTACCATACATTGAATCTGATTTCTCATTTATACCAATATAGTTTCCTAAGCTTTTACTCATTTTTTCTTTTCCATCAATACCCTCTAATATAGGCATAAATAAAGCTATTTGACTTTCTTCATCGTAATATTTTTGGAGGTTTCTCCCCATAAGTACATTAAACCTTTAATCTGTGCCTCCTAATTCTACATCTGCATTTAAAGCTACAGAATCATAGGCCTGCATTAAAGGGTAAAAAAATTCATGTATTGATATGCTTATATTTGAATTAAATCTGTTTTTAAAATCTTCCCTTTCAAGCATTCTTGCCACAGTAGATTTTGAAGCTAATTCTATTATGTCTTTGAAATTTAAAGGTGCTAACCATTCACTATTAAATCTTATTTCGGTTTTATCCTTATTAAGCACCTTAAATATTTGCTTTTCATAAGTTTTTGCATTTTCCAGTACCTGTTCTCTAGTTAGTGCTTTTCTAGCCTTAGATTTTCCTGTAGGATCACCTATCATACCAGTGAAATCTCCAATAATTATTACTGCTTTATGTCCTAAATCTTGAAACTGTTTTATTTTTCTCAAAACTACAGCATGACCTAAATGAATGTCTGGAGCTGAAGGATCTAATCCTAGCTTTATAGTAAGAGGTTTGTTTTTTTCAACACTGTGCTCTAATTTCTTCTTTAAATCTTCCACATCAATAATTTCTGCAGCTCCTTTTGAAATTATTTTAATTTGTTCTTTTAATGATAACATTTTAATTCCTCCATTTTTTAATATTTCACACAAATAAAAAGCTCCCGTCCTCAGCTAAAAAGCTAAAGGACGAGAGCATTAATCCCGTGGTACCACCTTAATTTATAAATGTCTCGCAACATTTAATCTTTTCGAGTACTCTTTTTGAAAAGTTTATACTCTAGCCTTGTAACGGAGGCAGGAACCCGAAATCAGCCTACTATCTCTAATAGAGAGTTTGGTGTTCAGCTCAGAGACGTATTCAAGTTATTCCTCTTTGTTCCCTTTCAGCAATAAGGAACTCTCTTTAAAAGATAAACTTAACTCTACTCTTTCTCTTCAAAGCTTTTATGCTATTTTAATATATTGTATGCAATAATATTATTTTTGTCAAATATTATTTCCATATAGCTTGTGTCAAGTTCTAATTTCTCTCACTTCACTACCAAAGGACATTATCTTTATAATATATAAAAACACAACTATCCAACCAATAATTGTAAAATACAATTCATTTCGCTACCTTTAAAATATTGTATTTATTTACCATTATGTTGTTCTAACATAAACTATATATGTGTATTGGTCATATTACAAATACACATCTGCTACACAATTTACTTATTTAAAATGTTTAGCAATAAAATCTGGTAAATCTTTTTCAGAAAAACTTCCATATTCAATATTTTTTCCATCTTGATTATAGAATCCTATAACATATTTTGATGATTTATTTCGCCACTCATCTTTATAACTTCTAATACAAATTTCTATTTGATTCTTATCAGTTATTTTTAAGTTCTTTGCACTATTTTCATCAATTTTAACTTTGCCATTCTTTAATTTTTGTAACAAATCATCCATGTTATCAACTTTTTCCACTAAAGCATAAGATATATCTTTAGAAGTAATCCTTGACCCTTCTAAATACCCTTTTTCCTTTAACCACTGATCAAATAATATATAAGATTTTTTCCATGAGAGCTGTACGTTACTTTCTCTATTATTTCTTCTATCAATTAACTGTGGATACTTTTTTAAATTATTATCATCCATCATAAACTCTATGTTTGCCCATGGTCTTATTTGTTCACTATTTGGTTCATAGGTTTCATTATTAATATCCTTTTTTAAAACATCTACGGCTTCTTTAATATCATTTGGATTAATTATTACTGTTTGTCCTTTAATATTTGCAAAAGGATGAATTGTAATTTTTTCTATATCTAAAGCATTAACTTGCAAAACCTCATAATTCATTTTTTTGTATTCTTTAGATTCATAAATAGGTTTTAAATATTTAGCATAATTTTCAAGCGAAACATCATATCCCCTTTGAATTTTACTTCCATTTTTTAAATTGTATATGAAAATAACTCTTCTACTTTGTCCATTATTGTTCTTATCTTTATTTTTTGATTTTTCTTCTATAATTTGTTTATGAAAATCATAAATATTTTCCACATCATTTTTATCAAAATACACATCTTTATTATATTTATAAAAATTTAAATGCTCAAAGCCTTCACTAAAATACACACTGTCAACATTACCTAATGATGGCATCTTATTTTCATATCCAATTACATCAAATTTTACTCCAACTATAACTAAAACAATTACAGCAGCATAAATCACATAACCTTTTACACTTTTAAATACTCTTAGTGATTTTTTTATAATCATCTCTGCAGCAAAGTACCCTATAAGAGAAGCAATTAAAAATCCAATTAAAAGCCAGTGTAAACTTTTCTGTGTAACCCTAAAATATATTCCTCCTACCAACATGGAACAAAATGTCACACCATACTTAAACACATATTCTAAACCTTTAAAAGCAATACTTTTAGATGCTACTTCTAGTTTTCTTTTATTATATATAAACATCCCAAGTAAATATAGAACAATACATACAACAACATATACTATTATTTCATTCATACTTATTTTATTAATAACATCATTATTATACCTAGTACTCATTTTCCAAATCCTTGTTACAGGTGAAAGTTTTTCTGAATTAACATTATTATATACAAATCCATATACAAATCCATCAAGATTTTCCGATAATAAAATTGCCATTGCTGCTGGTAACACTAACAAAATATAAGTTAACATTCCCTGCATAATTGAGCTTCCTACCACCATGCCAACCGATATGCACACACATAAAAATACCAAACATATTAAAATAGTAACTCCCATCCACTGAAACACATCATAAGTACTATAATATTTTCCCAACTTCATGGCTATATCTAAAAGCACACATATAAAGCCATTTATAATTACTGGAAGAGCTAATAAGAAAGCCCCTACAACTGCATGACTTCTATATAGTACACTTCTTTTAATAGGAAGACTGTGAATCATATCTGACGAATTTTTAACCTGAATATATCTAAAAAATAATATAGCAGTAAAAATAGGTGCTATGAGAATAAAAAGAATTTGCAAGGAATCATTATTAAAATAGAATATTCTTTTAATTACATTATAATCATAAGCGTACTGTTTACTACTGTTTATCATTATTACTTTTAATGGCACTGTTAGAAATAAAAACAGTGTATATGCAATACTTATCCATGCAAATCTTTTTAAATCATCTAAAATTATTCCATTATTAAAAAATGATGTTTTTGATTTCATATCCTACATCCCCCATTTCATAGATAAAAATTTCCTCTAAAGTCAAAGGTAAAATGTCTAAAATTACGGGCTCATGTTTATTTATTTTCTGTACAATTTCTTCTTTCTTTCCTCTAACAATAAACAGTTTTACACTACCTCTTTCCTCCTCATATAGGATATCAGCACCTTCTAAAATTTCTTCTTGTACATTTTCCTTAAATGCTACCTGAATTTTGTGAATATCTAATTTTAAATCATCTAAATCTTTTTCCAAAATTAAAGAACCCTTATGCATTATACCTATGTAATCACATAAGTCTTCAAGCTCTCTTAAATTGTGGGAAGAAATTAGAACTGTCATCTGTTTTTCCGCCACATCTTGAACAATTAAATTTTTTACCTTTTGTCTCATAACTGGGTCTAATCCATCTAAAGGTTCGTCCAATATCAGTACGTTAGGTTGTGCAGACAAAGCAAGGCAAAATGCCACCTGTCTTTGCATCCCTTTTGAAAGATTATTTACCTTTTTATTTTCATCCATTTCAAAAGCGTCTCTCAACTTTAGATATCTTTCTTCATCCCAAGTTTCGTATATCCTTTTGTAAAATTTAGCCATATCTTTTATACTGTACTGTAAAAAGAAATACAACATATCTGGAATAAATATAGCTCTAGACTTTACATCCACATTTTCAAATACATTTTCTCCATCTATAAGTACTTCTCCACTATCCTGTTTGTAAATTCCCACTAAAGTTTTTAAAAGAGTAGTTTTTCCCGCTCCATTAGAACCTACTAATCCATAAATAGAACCCTTATTTACATTTATATTTACATTCTTTAATGCTTCTAAATCCTCAAAAGATTTGCTTACATTTTTTCCTTGAATCATTTCCTGTCTCCTCCCTTAACATTTTCATCTATCTCTGAAACTATCCTATAAATTTCATCTTTCTTCATACCCAAATACATTGCTTCAGATAAAATTTTAATTAATTCTTCTTTTAGCATACTTAGTTTTTCACTGTTTTCATTGTTCTCTATGGAAGCTACAAAATTCCCCTTTCCCGGTATGGAATATATATATCCCTGTCTTTCAAGCTCCCTGTATGCTTTTTGGATAGTATTGGGATTAATAGTGATTTCACTTGCAAGGGATCTCACTGAAGGAAGCTTCTCATCCTTTTTTAAAACTTCACTAATGATAAGTTCTTTAAACTTTTCTACTAATTGTTCATAAATAGGCAATCTACTTCTTAAGTCTAACTCAAACATTTACACCCTCCTTCTGTAATAACCGTACTATTATTGTTAGTACAGTTTTATTATAAACTAGTTATTTATGGTTGTAAATACAAATATTTTATAAGAATTTCTTACAATCCATATTTAACAAGTTGAAAGTGATAATTTTATTCTTAAGCAATTATTAAAAGATTAAAAAAGCAAAATAAAAAAATTAATCCATATGATAAAATATGAATTAACTTTTTTTGTAAATAAAGGTTTGTTTAATAAGCCGTTAAAAGCCTAAAATTTATATATTTATATAGTAAAAATAAAATAATCTCGCAAAATTCTCACATAGAAACTACTGAATCCTTTAAGTTATCAATAACATGTCTTAAAGAAATCGTTCGTTCAATTGTATCTTCTTGCAATTCCCTGTGTTCAAAAATATCTATGCACTGCTGAGTATTGTCTGCCTGTTCATAATAAATACATTGTGCAAAATAATTTAATGCATATTCATTAAAAATGTACTTTGGTGTTAGGAATGTGCAATATTTATCTATAACTTTTTTTTTCATGTCAGCTAAATAGGTATTCTTTGATTCAATAACACTCATATTATCGCCAGTATTATTGATATATTCATTGACTTTACTTTCTTTAACCCCCGAAATATTATTAAGCACATTTCCAGTATGGATTTCCTTGAATTTCATTAAATAGTAAGACTGTATCTTTGTCAAACTTTCTTCTTTTATAAATTGCTCTGGTATTATGTAAATAAGCTTTTCTAATTTCTCTTTAAGTTCCTTTTTTAATTTACTTGCTTCCTCCACAAAGTTCACCTGCTTTTGCCTATAGGCTGAACAACTTTCATAAGGAACACTTGGTCTAAATGTAACACTCATACTTATTTCATCGTTATAATCTTCTACCATATCAAGGAGTTGCAATTTATAATAATTCTGAACTTTTTCTTGTAAGGATTTACCAAACTCATCAATGACAAAGTAACTCCAGTTGAAATACTTATATTTTTCTTTTCCTATTATATTAATAAAGTCTAGAATTTCAAAGTCATATTTACTGGCTAGATCTCGAATATAATTCATAATGCTATTATTGCTCTCGAATATTTCAATCTCACTTGGTGCAGCACACCAAATTCCATTATGATTTTCATAGTTACACATGTTATAAGAAAAGCTATTATCTAAATTGCAATAGGTAGCAATACACAACTTTTTAAAGTCCTCACTTTTTAAAGTCCTCACTTTTTATAAAATTCAAAGCATTATTGTCTTCTATAAAGTAGTTCTTACTTCGAAAAAACTCCTTTTTATCCCCAATATATTTTTGTCCTTTACACTCCAATTTTTTTAATTCATCACTTAAAATCGCTTGTGATTCATTAATATTAATAACTATATCCCTTAATTCAAATAATTTTTTCAACAATGATAGTCTACTAGTACTTAGTTTCATGGTAGTATTCATAATATTATCCCCCTAAAAATTATCAATTACTTAAATTCTATACCACATCAAGGTAAACATCAATGTATATAGCAAATATGAACATATATGTAATATTATCAAGTAATTATGTAATCACCTTAATTTCATCTTTAGGTATGTAAAAAAGAAGCTGTTGCACTGAGAAATTACTGCAACAGCTTCTTTTGAATTAGTGTTAGATCATGATGCGTTTTTTAATATTTCTAATAGTTTTTTCTTTCTTAATAAAAATAATACTGGTATCAAGTATATAAGACAACCAATTAACTTTATATAGCCATAACTATTTATTTCACTAGCAATTGAATTAGTTCCAAAAAATCCTGAACTTATCAATGCACTAAAATCCATAAAAGCATGTAGCAAAGCAACTACCCATATGTTTCTTGTTCTTACATAAATAGCACCAAGTAATGCTCCTAATACTCCAGCTCCTACTGCCTGTATAAATGCACTTTTAAGAAAAACTCCAGAAAAAACATTGGTTATATGTGCAATTCCAAATATTATACTAGACGAAATTATTGAAGCATAGATCCCTCTTTCTGTTTTACCAAATTTATCTATAAATAAATTCAATATTGTTCCTCTAAAAACAAATTCTTCAGATATTCCTACACCAGCCATAGTAGCAATAAATATTACAATTTGATATAAAGGTAATAATTGGCTAATCTTTTTGTTATGCATAATCTCTGCTATACTAGAAATAACTGTTAATAAGCATATACCAACTAAAAATCCCCCTATAAAAAGTCCTTTCAATATTCCTGTACCTTTTTCTTTAAGGATATGCTCTTTCCTAACTAAATGCATAATTGTTATTGACACAATAATTCCAATACATTCTACTATTAGTTCTAAACCATAACCTTTAGATTTCATTGAAAAACTAACTATCCAACCCGCACCCTTAAGTACAGTCAAATAAATAATAGTTATCAATATTGATACTATAAATGTATGTTTCTCTTTTAAATAATCAATTTTATTTTTTATTTTCATATACCTTACCTCTAACATCAATCTTCAAATTTAAATAAATTTTCTACAGTTGTATTAAACAGCTTTGCACTATCCATACCCATTTTAAGTGATGGATTATATCTGCCATTTTTATCTCCCCCTAACATCAAGAACACAAAATATAATACTACTTAAAATAGTAAGAATATCTAATCCTCCAAAGTGACATATTCCTAATTCGTGTTATAAATATATCACTTGCATCTTACTTTATCAATAGTTTATGTTAATTATTTCCAATTTTACTTTATATAAAATATGCTGTGGAATTCTATATATTTTAACATCAATTCATATAACTATCTAATCTAAATTTTTATTTAGTAAAACTAAATTTATTCAAATTACAATATAAACTCATAATTGTTTGATAATTCCAAAAATATTTTAAGTATTAAAGTATATATGTACTTATAGAGGGAAATATACTTTTGTAATTAATTATCAAGGAGGAAAAAACATGGATGAAAAAAGTAAGGAAATTTTAAAAAGCTTCAAAGAAAAAAAGACAGATGCAGAAGTTGCAAGAGAATTAACTACTGTTAAAAATCAGCAAGATTCTTTAGAACATACTCTAAACGAAATTAAATCAACATTAGGAAGTACCTTAAGCAAAAAAAGTTATTCAACGCAAGGAATGGCTCAGCCACAAGCACAGCCACAAGGACAATCTCAGAATAACCAACAGATTTCAAGTGAACTTACACATGAAATACAGGGACTTAGAACTCGTGCACAACAACAGCAGCAGCAAGTTCAACAACAATTACAATCTTCTATTCAACAGGCTATGAGTTCTTTAAATGAAGCTAATGATCAGATACAAGCAAATTATGCTCTTGCACAAACTAATCAGCTTATAGATCAAGTTCAAAGTCAGTTGACTCAAATGTCTCAACAGAGTCAACAAGGACAGCAAGGTCAAATGGGGCAGATGGGCCAAATGGGTCAACAAGGAATGCACTAAAAAAATTAATACTAAAAGAGTTATCTCTAAATATTTAAAGATAACTCTTTTATTATGTTTTTTATTAAAGGATAAGATAGCTAAAAACATATCAAAACCCATAATGGATTGAGTCTAAAATCATCAATGATTTCAAAAATTATTTTAATAGTAATTTTTAAATACATATTAATAAAATTAAGATCTTTACTTAAGCTTAATTCTACCTACATGTTTTTTTATATTCTGCAATATCCTCAATGGAAACCACAGTCATATCATGCTGTTTTGCAAAGTTAACTATTTGTGGTAAACGTGCCATAGTTCCATCTTCATTTGTAAGTTCGCATAAGATTCCTGCTGGCTTATATCCTGCTAAGCTCATAAGATCAACTGTTCCTTCTGTATGACCACGTCTAGCTAAAACACCACCTGTGCGTGCACAAAGTGGAAAAACATGACCAGGATGACATAAGTTTTCAGGTTTGCAATCATCTTTCACCGCAGTAAGAATTGTAGTAACCCTATCTGCAGCAGAAACTCCTGTAGTTACCCCTTCTTTAGCTTCAATTGATACAGTGAAAGCAGTTTCATACTTACATGTATTATTAGATACCATTTGAGGCAAACCTAATTTCTTGACTTTTTCATCTGTTAGACAAAGACAAACAATACCACTACACTCCCTTATTAACATAGCCATTTGAGGCTGTGTAATAGTTTCCGCAGGAAAAATAAGATCTCCTTCATTTTCACGATCTTCATCATCTACAAGAAGTATTCCCTTGCCTTGTTTAAGACTAACCAATGCTTTTTCTACACGTTTTAAAGAATTACCAAACTGAGTTAATAGTGATTCATTCATTAAAAATCCCTCCAAATTATAATAAGTTTTACATAAAGTGCCTCCTATTTTTTAATTACATGTATATTGTTTTTCTGTGAAATTTAGCTGTAACTACAATAGTTTGCTTGCACATACATTTTGTATGTGCTAAACTTTTATTCATAGAAATTAACCTTTCTTTTAGTTATATAATGATGGCTTGAACACTAATCATTATGTAAGAAAGTTAAATTTTCTTTTTTATAATTTTCCTATAACCACTGGTTTTTAACTGGTGGTTATACTTTTTTTGAACTTTTTTCTAAATTACACGTAAAAAATCCCCCTAAGTAACCTTAAGGGGATTTGCAAACACAATAAATATACATACTAAAAATACGTATAACTGTATTCACCTTCTTTCATCCAGACTATACTGTCGGCTTCGGAATTCAACCGAATCATACCTTATTAAGGCTTGCGGGCTTTACCGCCGATAGGGAATTTCACCCATCCCACGAAGGACACTTTATATAAACTTACGTTAGTGTATCATATATGTTTCCATTTGTCAACATAAATATGAAAATTTTAACACATATTGCGATTGATTTGCATTATTCCGAGAAATTTTAAAACTAAAATAAAAGGAAGATATTATTAAACCTTCCTCTTATTTTTAAAACTATTTTTTTATTAACTCATTAATTACATTTTCAATTTCAGTGGTAACGGCTCCTGTCCCTCCAAAAATTGTAATACTGTTTAATTTAGCATTTTTTAAATATGTTTTTTGATCTTCTGTAAGACTATTTCCTATAAGTATTATAGGTGATTTATTATTTGCTGCATAGCTGCTGCCTGCTAAGGCATCTGGAAAGTTTTCTCCTGATGCTACTGATACCTTCTCTACTGATGTATTAAAATATTTTGCTACATTAAGAGAAGTTTCATATCTATCCTGTCCACCTATTCTTACTATATTGGTTTTGTCTACTGAAGCTTTAGTAAGTTGCTGCTCAACTCCTGTACCTACAGCTCCTTGTAAACCTATTATATAGACTTTACTTGGTTTTATAGCTGAAATTTCCTTCTTAACTACATCTGGAATTTCATCTTTACTTACCATAAATATAGGATACCCATTTGCTGCTGCAGTACTACTTACTGATATTGCATCTGGATAATTGTCTCCTGATACAATTATTACTGGTGTTCCTTCTTTAACTCCTATTGTATCAGCAATTTTTACTGCTGTTTCATATCTGTCTGCTCCACCTATTCTGCTGATATTTCTAAAACCAGCTGTATTTACTTTTTCCTCCATCTCATTGCTTACTGAACTTGTGCCTCCAAGAATATATACACTTCCTGCAGAATCCATATTTTCCTTCATATAAGCTATTACTTTTTCTTGATCTTCAGCATTTTTTCCTACTAACAGTATAGGTGCCTTTTCTTTATAAGCTAGTACACTTCCTGCTAATGCATCTGGATAGTTGTCTGAAGCTGCAAGAATAACCTTTGAAACTTTATCCTTATAAGTTGCTTTTGCAATAGCAATAGCTGTATTTACTCTATCTTGTCCATATATTCTTTCTACTGATGCCTTAGCAGGTACTGGTGCTGATCCACCACTACTGCTTGATCCTCCACTGCCCCCACTTGATCCTCCACTAGAGGATGTTGTCGTGTCTTTTACTGTAATTAGTAAAGACTGAATATTTCCAGTGTTAAAGTTGAAAGTTAATGTTGTTGTACCTACACTTTGTGATGCTAAGTAATTCTTTTTAATTGTTGCTACATTGTCTTTTACTTCATAGTCTGTTCCATTTACTAGAGTTTTACTTCCGTTTACAATGCTGCTTAAAGTATTTGCATTTAAAGTCATTGTAGTATTTACATCTGCCTGTTTAGAAGTATTTTTATCAAACTCTGCTGTAATTGGATTTATTGTTGAATTTTGTATTATTGTATCTTTTACTGCTATTACTAAAGCTTGTGTATTTCCTGTATTGAAATTAAAAGTTAATGCTGTTGTACCTACACTTTGTGATGCTAAGTAATTCTTTTTAATTGTTGCTACATTATCTTTTATTTCATAATCTGTTCCATTTACTAGAGTTTTACTTCCGTTTACAATGCTGCTTAAAGTATTTCCATTTAAAGTCATTGTAGTATTTACATCTGCCTGTTTAGAAGTATTTTTATCAAACTCTGCTGCAGTTGGACTTATTGTTGAATTTTTAATGTCCATTTTTATAATTGTAAAGGTACTATATTTGTGAATAGTAAATTCTATTCCTAAAACCCCTGATTTATATTCTACAATTTTACCTTTTAGAAGTTCTTTTGTTCCATCAGTATGTTCTATAAATACTGCAAGACTATTTAAAAAGGCTTGTTTTTCTGCTGGGTCTGTTGGAATGTTAACATTTTTTAATGGTAAAGTTATATCAGTTGTAGTTTGTTTCATATTTGTTTCTATAGTCATAGGTCTTCCTACTACTGATATATCGCTGTTCCCTGCTACCTGTTGTACTATTTCTTCCTGTTTTGCTCTTTGTTCCACTACTGCCTGTTGTGTTGCTTCCTTTATTGGTACTAATCTAAAATACAAATCATCTGTTGCATCTGCCGCTACATCTTTTACTGATTCCTTTGGAACTGTAATTCTAGCATTTTCTGTATCTATTTCTAGATTTATGCTTCCACTTGCCAATACCTCAATAGTGGATTTTGGCACTGCAACATTTGCTTCAGATACTTCATCCTTCACATCTGGTACTACTATTCTTGCTGTGTCTTTTCCTTCATTTTTAAGTGCATCTACTGTTTCTTTTGCTTTGTCTGATGTATATTGAACATCGTCCTTTTTTGTTCCATCTGTATTAGTTGTTCTCTGAACTTCTGTTTTTGAAACTGTATTATCGCTACTACCATCTGTAACATCTACTGTTATTTTTTCTGTTGTTGGTTGTGGCTCTGGTGTTGGTGTTGGCGGAGTTGGTGCTTCTACTACTACCTCTACTGTTGCTGTACGACTTAAGCTATTTGCATAACCTGGTGGTATTGCATCTAAGGTTGCTGTAAAGGTATATCTTCCCGCTCTATTTGGATTATAATTATCTGTGTCTAACCAAGTGATTACTGATACTGTTACTGCATTGCTATTTGCTGTTACGCTTGTTGGTAATGCTGCTATTACATCTGCCGCACTTGCATAGGTTGCACTTCCTGCGTTTCCTGCTGGTTTGTCTGGGATTGGGTCGAAGGTGGTTATTTCGATTGGCGATAGTTCACTTGTTGTTACACTTACTTTTGCCACTGTTGCTTGTAAGTTTGGTACTCCATCTTCTGCTACTACATAAATATCATATCCTGTTGATGCACTCAAACTGCTTACTGTAAAGTTTCCTTCACTGTTTGCTGTTAAGTCTATGTTTCCACTCATTCCAGTTCCCACTGGACTCCCTGCACCATTCTGTCCTGCTTTTACTTTATCTGCTGTTGGTGCTGATGATGATGATGGTACACACACCCAGTATGCTTTTCCTGCTTCATTTATTTTTCCTAATATCTGCACACTACTTGCATTTACTGTTCCTTGCTTTGGATAACTTGTTATCCATTCGGGTGCTGTTGTATCTGGATTCGTTACTGTTACATCCGCAGACTTTGCAGACATATTTCCAGCTCCATCTACTGCATATACTACATATGTTCCTGCTATTAAGTCTGTCGTTGGCACTGCTACTGGGTTATTCGCTGTTACTGTTACCTTTGTTCCTCTTCCCCCAGATACTTCAGCTTCTAAATTTGTTTTATCTGTTATGCCCGCAGTTTTTAATACTAAATAGATTGTTCCATTTTCATTACTTGTTGCTGCTAATATATTTGGTGTTTCTACACTTGTCCCTACATTACTAAGTAATGGTTTTGTTGTGTCTGGATTCGTTACTGTTACATCCGCAGACTTTGCAGACATATTTCCAGCTCCATCTACTGCATATACTACATATGTTCCTGCTATTAAGTCTGTCGTTGGCACTGCTGCTGGGTTATTCGCTGTTACTGTTACCTTTGTTCCTCTTCCCCCAGATACTTCAGCTTCTAAATTTGTTTTATCTGTTATGTCCGCAGTTTTTAATACTAAATAGATTGTTCCATTTTCATTACTTGTTGCTGCTAATGTATTTGGTGTTTCTACACTTGTCCCTACATTACTAAGTAATGGTTTTGTTGTGTCTGGATTCGTTACTGTTACATCCGCAGACTTTGCAGACATATTTCCAGCTCCATCTACTGCATATACTACATATGTTCCTGCTATTAAGTCTGTCGTTGGCACTGCTACTGGGTTATTCGCTGTTACTGTTACCTTTGTTCCTCTTCCCCCAGATACTTCAGCTTCTAAATTTGTTTTATCTGTTATGCCCGCAGTTTTTAATACTAAATAGATTGTTCCATTTTCATTACTTGTTGCTGCTAATGTATTTGGTGTTTCTACACTTGTCCCTACATTACTAAGTAATGGTTTTGTTGTGTCTGGATTCGTTACTGTTACATCCGCAGACTTTGCAGACATATTTCCAGCTCCATCTACTGCATATACTACATATGTTCCTGCTATTAAGTCTGTCGTTGGCACTGCTGCTGGGTTATTCGCTGTTACTGTTACCTTTGTTCCTCTTCCCCCAGATACTTCAGCTTCTAAATTTGTTTTATCTGTTATGCCCGCAGTTTTTAATACTAAATAGATTGTTCCATTTTCATTACTTGTTGCTGCTAATATATTTGGTGTTTCTACACTTGTCCCTACATTACTAAGTAATGGTTTTGTTGTGTCTGGATTCGTTACTGTTACATCCGCAGACTTTGCAGACATATTTCCAGCTCCATCTACTGCATATACTACATATGTTCCTGCTATTAAGTCTGTCGTTGGCACTGCTGCTGGGTTATTCGCTGTTACTGTTACCTTTGTTCCTCTTCCCCCAGATACTTCAGCTTCTAAATTTGTTTTATCTGTTATGTCCGCAGTTTTTAATACTAAATAGATTGTTCCATTTTCATTACTTGTTGCTGCTAATGTATTTGGTGTTTCTACACTTGTCCCTACATTACTAAGTAATGGTTTTGTTGTATCTGCCCCTGTACTTAACCCACTTATATAAATTGGCGCAATAAAATCTGCATTAGAATTATAAACTTCTATATAATATTCTTTGTTTTGTGCCAAAAAAGTAAAATTCATCGATGTAACATCCTCTGCATGACCATCAGAATTTTCAGGATTAGGGTCAGTGTTTCCTATACTACTAATCATAGCACCAGTGCCATCAATTAAATACCAACAAAAAGTCTTTTCACTTGGACTATCAAGGGTAACTGTACAGTTTCCTACTGCAGAAGGAGTAAATTTAAACCAACCATAATCTTTATTACTACTGAGTGCAGCATAAACTTGAATATCTGATGGCGAACTAGGTATTAGTGTAGATTTAGTCGGATATTCCTCTAGGGAAGTTGGATATCCCCCTATCAAAGCATCTCCTGCATATACCTTCGTTAAATTAAACCCTTGTATTGGTATTAAAACATTTAACATGCATATTACTAAAAAAAACGAAACTATTTTTCTAACATTTATTTTAGAACTAACCACTAACTCGTTCTCCTTTCTTTATGAAACTTTTGAAATTTCCAACTTAAAGAGCCGGCTGGACATTTACCAACCATCTCGTTTGAAGTAAATATCTTATATTTTCTACTTGCTTACTTTTATAGTATAGTTATTCGATTGACCATTACTAGATACAGTAACTGTTGCAATTTTCACAGCAGGAGTTACTGGCGTTGTCTGTGTTGCTGATCCAGTAGTAGTTGTAGTAGTAGAATTTAATGTCAATGTTATAGTAGCTGACGGCTCTTCAGCGGTCAATGTTATTGTAGTACTCGATTCACTAGAACCAGCCTTAACAGTATAGGTAAATGTCGCACCTTTCGGAGTCATTGCTGGTGACACCGTTCCCTTAGAACTAGCAATTGCACTTAAGTAAGCACTATGCTTCCTCGTTATAGTTACAATATAAGAAATTACCCCTGTTCCATCTAACGCTGACACATCAAATTTAACAACATTATCTCCAACTGTTGGTTTTATTGTCACAGCTGTTCCACTTGATATAGTTGATGAACCATATTTCACTAAAACATCTGAATTATAGGTAGGAGTAATAGCAACATTTTGAATATTAAAGCTTGCATCTGAATATTCGATTACTCCTGTATAAGCTAGCTGTGTTTTATTAAATGGAGTTGTTGATGGTGTAAGTGTAATCACTGCTCCCCCAACTATCATAGCACTAATTCCAGTCAATGCCGCTGCCCTAGTCACAGTCACCGTATAAGTCTTAGTAACTCCTCCATTAGACACAACTACAGGTATAGTATTTGCTCCCACTGCCAAATTCACTGTTGACGCTCCACTTACCAATGCTGCTCCATTCACAGTAATAGTAGCTCCCGTAATATCAGTCGTAGGTGTTACCACTATTTTATCCACATCATATCCTACACTAGCAGAATATGCTAAAGTACCTTGCGCAAAAGTAGGTGTATAAGGAACCCCAACTGCCGCAGCTGTTTTAAGGTCAAGTCCTGTCAAATATGCAACTGGTGGTGCATTTCTCACAATTGTTACAACATAATTTTGTGTACTTCCGTCTGCTGCTGTAACAAGTACAATTATAGGATTACTTCCCACATTTAATGAAACAGGCAATCCTGCACTTATGTTTGTTACAGCAATACCATTTATTTTTACACCTGCTGCAGGGTCCTGTGGTGTAGCAACTACAGTAACACTGGTGGTACTGTTTGGCACATTTGCAGTAGAATAGTTGAAGACTAAAGGTGCAAATGCGGGCGTAAGCGCTTGTGCAGTTCCACTGATGCTAACAGTAAGTGCTGAAAGATACGGAGTACGCTGACCATAAACTTCAAATTCCACAACAGAAGCCATTTGTGGATTTGTTATAAGGCCTTTGGTCACATTTAACCTTGCATATCTAGCAACTACTAAAGTAGTCAAGTTTAAATTTGTAATAGCAGCGGCATTGTTTGTAACGCTACTTACAGTGATCCATGCTCCACCATCCATACTTGTCTGTAGCTGGTACTCACCCATATTATAATCAGGTGATCTCCAGCCTGCAGCGCCCATATGCCTTACAGTCCAACTAGTAATAACACTTGGGCCTCCTAAATCTACGGTCAATTTTGCAGGCGTACTTATATTTACTCCGTTGCAAAGCCACCTATTAATAGGTGTCTGCAAACCATCAACAGCTTTTGCTGATTCGTATGGTTTAACACATCCACTTGATCCCGTCATTTTTCCACGAGCAATATTTTGAATTGCCATTTTCATCCATCCTTCCAAACTAAATTTAATCAAATTTAAACGCTTTTAGGTATATTCTACATGTCTACAGTAAATTCCTTCAATAAAAACCAAAATATATTAATATTATACATTTTATTACTCAAATGTAATTATTAAGTTGACTTTTTTCTTTATCACCTCTATAATTTATTTTAAGAAATAAATTTTATTATTAAAGGAGGAATTTATTATGGATTACCTTGTAGGCAGCATCGTTCTATTTCCCTATTCCTTTACACCTTATGGTTGGTTGCCCTGTGAAGGACAAGCTCTTGCTATAAATCAAAATCAAGCACTGTACTCTCTTATAGGTATAACCTATGGCGGAGATGGAAAAACCACCTTCAATGTGCCTAATTTAAAAGGAGCAGAGCCAATGCCTTTTATGAAATATTACATAGCAGCAATTGGCATATATCCTACAAGAAGTTAACTTATACAAATACAAAGCTATGGGAACAATTCAAACTTCCTATGGCTTTTATTTTTATATTGCAATTCTTTTATTGCATTAATGAGTGTACAAATCCTGGTGTTTTATCTATAACATACTGAAATTGAACTTTTCTCACAGGATTATTTAACCAATCTATGTCCATAACTTTTTGCGGTAAATTCAAAGAGCATTGCATATATGTAAGTTTCTCTTCATCAAAAACCTGAATATTGGTAAGCAAATTCATTCGCTTATACCTTTTTTCTACAGTTTCAGGAACATTAATTTCAACTGCTTGAAAAGCTTTTCCTTCTTCTCGCTCTTCAGCTGCCATATTTTTATTTAATTCGAATACTTTACCTAATGGATAAAAATAATCTTGATCTGCTCCCTCTACTCCAAGCATTCGCTCGCTATCCCTCTTAGGATCTATAAGTGCAGCCTCAACATTTACACTCTGAGGTATTAGGATTCCTCCCTCTACCATCTGCGGCACTAGATTCAATGTAATTGCCACCTGTGGTTCTTTTACAAGTGCCCTTTGCATGGTTTCTGTAATAATCATATGAATAGGCTTGTTTGCCTCCGCTTTATATTCTGTAGCATCACATTGAATAATTTCCTCCACATATTCTTCTGCTTCAAAAGCTCGGATTGTATTCTTAAGTTTTTCTATACTATTGTGGTTTATTTCAAGCAAAGTAAATTTTATTTCTTTACTCGTAAAAACAGTAGTTAACGGAAGCATTAGGGTTCCAAAAGGACCTGTTCCTGCATACAAAATATGTATGGTTCTATCTGGAAATTTTTCTTGAGCTTTTTTTATGCCAAAAAAAATGCCACGAATAAATCTTTTTGTTCTCATAAATTCTTTTACACAGACACCTGCCCAAAAAGTTCCTATTGCTTTTCCTTTTGGAAGATACAAATCTTTTCTGCTGACTTCATCTTCCTCTAACTCTGATGCCGTAAAAAAAAGTGAAAACAACTCATCACAGGTTTCTTTCATTTTTCCATATTCATCCTCTTCTTTAAGTAAAATTTCTGTTAACCCTTTTAGATTTTCTTTATAATTGTGCATAGAATTCCTCCATTTATTTTATCCATTCGCTACCAGCCTTAAGACTCCAACTTCTACAAGTTATGAGCTAACGGCTGCTATACGTTGGATTGATTCAACCTTTCTTTATATAAATGTATATTTATATAAAAATTACAAAAAACTAAAAAAATTCAAAATCCAACAAGTTTTCTGTAAATTATTTTCAACAATTATTATCCATCCTTCTTCATTTCCATAGATATTCTATATTATTTTACAATTTATATATATAATATTTGTTTTTTTACAATCTTTAGTAAAGGTTTGTATATTTCCATCATTAATACTAATTTCTCCATATATATCCTTATATTTATTATATATGATGTTACTGAACAAATTCTGAACAAGCTCTATTCTTTTGAAAATTGTGACATTCCCTATTTTATCAAATAAAGTAAAAATAACACTTAGGTCGGTTTTTGACCTTATCTAAGTGTTATTTGAACCAATTCAGCGTGTATCAGCCATCCCCCCCAACTTGTAAAAGCGAGACTCTTACAGCTGGTAGCAACTGGTTAAAGAAATGATTTTCCCATTTTCCTTAAATTATTCTTTTTTTACTTAGCCTCCCTCTATTTTATCCACTTCCACAAGCTTTCCTCTAGCTCTATTTCAAACTCTTGCTTTAAGCCCTTTTTATACCCTTCATATTGTTTTACAGCTGAAACCTCATCCTCTATTCTAAGATATAATCTTATAAGTTCCTTATTTATTCTTTGATTTAAAGAATCCATTATCAGACCTTTTCTTAAAAATTCCAAAGCTATATTGGGCTGCTCTACCTCTTCATATTGTTTTGCCAATTGAATAAGCAGCTCTAAATATATACCTTGAAAGTATTTATTTTTTTCTTCTGCCCATTCAAAATAATTTTCTTTCAAATATCCGCCTGTACAAATTTTTATTATTTTTTCAAATTCATTCATATTTTTCATACTATTCGTTCTTATTTTAGCTATGCTGTCCTTTAGTATCCATAAGTCACAATGAATTCTTTTTTCTTCTAATTGATATCCTCCGGCAGAGTATTTTACTAAATCTGCTACTCCTACATTTGCAAAAGCTTTTTTCACGTTATACATAGTAGTATTTAAATTCACCCTAGCTTTTTCTACTTCATAACTCCCCCAAAGTACATCTATAATTTTATCTCGACTTATGGTTTTTCCATAATGGTCAATTAAATACGCAAAAAATTCCTCTGCTTTCTTTGTTCTCCATTTAACAGGAATACCTTCTTTATTTTCAACAGTAAACTTGCCAAAGCAAGTTACTTTTATATCCCATAGAGACACGGATAAAACATCTGTTTTTCTAGTGACTTTAGCTAAAGCTTTGTCCAATCGTTCCTTCGTTACTGGTTTCATTAAATAATCTACTGCATTAACCTCAAAGGCATCTACAGCATATTCATTATATGCTGTTACAAATATAATTTTAGTATTCTCATTTAAATTCAAAACATTATTAGCAAAAGTAATTCCATTCATTTCTGGCATTTCAACATCTAAGAATATAACTTCTATTTCCATCCTTGGAAGCGCTTCTAAAGCTACTAATGCATTTGTAAATGTTCCTGCAATTTCTATTTTTCCACTGGCAGTTAGCATATTAGTTAGCTTGCCTATAGCTGGTCTTTCATCATCTACTATTATTGCACGAATCATCTAGGTACCCCTCCCTCATGTTTTGGTATTAAAAAGCTAACCTTAGTTCCTTTATTATCTTCTGTAGAAATTTCAAGCTGTGCACCATATAATTTCTTTAAGCGCATATTGATATTTTTAAGTCCAACGCTTCTAGAACCATTATCTTCATTAAACAAAGCAGAAAACTTCTCCTTTTTTATTCCTACTCCATTATCTATTACACTAAAGCTTACGCCTGTTTTATTATTTTTAATTTCGACTTTAACCACCCCCCCAATTTCACGCTTTAAAATGCCATGTTTAATAGCATTTTCAACTAAAGGTTGCAAAACCAATGGTGGAAGTTCTATATCAATACCAGCTTCAATGTGAAATTCAACCTGTAGCCGATTTCCAAATCTAGCCTTCTCTATTTCTATATAAGCTTTTACTAACTCCATTTCTTTTTTTAAGGGTATAAATCTATTTAAATTTGAAAAATCAAAACTGTTTCTTAAATATGTAGATAAACTATCAATCAGCTCCTCCGCCTTTTCCCCATCCTCAGTACAAAAATAAGATATGGCATTTAATGCATTGTATAGGAAATGTGGCTTAATCTGTGCTTGAAGAAATGCCACTTCTGTAAATAATGCTTTATCTACAGATTTCTTTAACTCCACTAATGTTTTTACTCTTGCTTTCAATTCACCTATTTCAAAAGGTTTTGTAAGAAAATCATTGGCTCCACATTGAAATCCAAAACTAATATCAGATTGCTGATTTTTAGCTGTTAGTAATAGCACTGGTAGATCAAATGCTGTACGTTTTTCTCGTATTTTCTTACAAACCTCATATCCTGAGATTTCCGGCATCATAACATCTGAAATTACCAATGCAACATCTTTTTGCTGTTTTAATTCTTCTAAAACCTTCTTCCCACTATTTACAGCAGTTATAGAGTATCCCTCTAACTTTAAAGCATTAAAAATCACTTTCAAATTAGTAGCATCATCATCTGCTACAAGAATTTCTGCGCCATCTTGTTTTACTACAAAATCGTTATTCTCTAAAACCTGTTCTGTCAAATCTTGAAGAATTGATTCTTCCTTTTCATTTAGCAGCTTTTCTTTATTTATAGGTAAGCTGAACATAAACTTAGAACCTTTTTTTATTTCTGATACTACTTCAATACTACCTCCTTGGAGTTCTACTAATTTTTTTGTAATATATAACCCTAAACCAGTCCCTCCATATTTTCTAGTCATGGAAGGGTCTATTTGTTCAAAGGACTTCCAAATATCTTGCAATTTTTCTTCGGGTATTCCTATTCCTGTATCCTCGATTGATATTTCAACAACCGCTTCCCTTTGTACTGCTCTTATACATACATATCCTTCTTCTGTAAACTTTACTGCATTTTCCAATAAATTATATAAAATCTGAAGTAATCTATCCTCATCCGCATAAACTAAAGGAAGTCTTTCTGGAAATTCATATTTAAATTCTATAGGTTTTTCTGAATAGATTTGCTGAAATACTTTTACAACTGGCCTAAAAGTTTTTATTAAATCTACACTTGTAAGATAAACTTCGATATCTTTATTCTTTAATTTGCATACATCTAATATATCATTAATTAAGTAAGAAAGCCGCCTTCCGCTCTCAACTACTATGTTCAAATTTTCTTTCTGCCCCTCGTTTAAAGTACCTTCTACACCCTGAATTAAACATTCTGTAATTCCAATAATCCCATTTAAGGGTGTCCTTAATTCATGGGATGTATTTGCTAAAAATTCATCCTTTAATTTATCCAGCGAAATAAGCTTATCTGATAACTCTTCTACCTGTTCAAAGGATTTAGAAAAACGTTCTGCTAAGATGTACGCTTCAATGAATATAAGCATAACTGCTGCAAACCCGAAGTTTCCTCCATATTTGCTATGAATAGAATTTCCTTGATACAGCACATCATTAATTAAAAACAATACTGCTGCTAGTGCTCCTATGATTAATAATGCTGCGTCCTCCTTTTTTCTAAGTACAGCAAGGAAAATACAAACTAAAGCATAAATTAGCACTATTCCTAGCAAAATCTCGTAAAATATTAAATACTTTGTATAAACTCCAATGGGTGCTACAATTGTAAAGATGCTTAGCATGCTTCCCATAAAAAGCACAACTTGTCTACTTTTTTTCAAAGTTTCCTCTGGATACAATTCATGGATAAAGACAACCCACATAATTACACTCCAATACATAGTCAAATATTCAATTTCTATCATCCACCTTATATTAAAATATGGAGCTATAGTATAAATAAAATATTCTCCTGTAACAAGAATTCTGATAGCAATCAAAAAAATACCTATAGCAAAATAAAGTGCTAGTATATTTCTTTTTTGAAGTACAAAAATAGCAATGTGGTATAATGACATTATTATAAGTGCACCAAAAATCACCAGTCCCTTTGCCTTACATTTTTCCTGCAGGGTTCGTATCTGCTGATCTGTTCCCAGATAAATAGAATGCCATATTCCCCCTCTTGAATATATGTAATTAGATACCTGCACTATGATTTCAAACTCTTCCTTAGGAGTTTCAACAGTAACACTTTGAGTCATAAACTCTGGTGTAGTTTCTTCCTTATTTTTTCCAACCACACCACTAGTAGCTACCACTTTTTCATCTACCATAAGTTTATATGCAGTAGACATAGTTAAAAGCTTCAGCCCCTTCAGTGATTCTGTGTCTTTTATTCTTACTTTTAATCGATAAGTAGCATACCCCTCTGCTGGAAGTTTTCCACTATTTAAAGTATACCTTGTCCACACAGACGGAACTTGTTCATAGTTCCTATTTTTATTTTCTATATTATTTTGAAAATACTTATAGTTTAAAAGCTCCTTCCAATAGAACTCCCACTTTCCATCAAGATTCACAACTCCATCTTTTTTAAAATCCCATCCAGTAAGATCTAAAACCCCATTTTTTACTGTTGGCTGTTTTTTTTCAGGTTCAAAGCTTATATTATAAGCAATTATTAGCATTACAAAAAATACCACTATAATCCAAAAATGAGTTTTATTTTTTAAACTCTTCATCTTCACTCCTCAATTTCCAAATCTTCTTCCTTCGATTGATAGCCCTGTATTTGTCTATTATACCAAACTTTTCTGAACTAAAAGAATCAGACTACAAATTTTAAAGAATAACTCGTTATTACAAATTGATTTTTACCTCAAATATTTACAATCTTTATAACTTTATACACAGGATTAAAATTTTTTAACTAATGGCTAAGTACACTTCTTTCTATACTTGACCACTTTTTAGTAATATACTGGTGTTTTAAAACTATTTTGTTCAGTTTTTGTTCAGTTTTATATTATATAATGTAAATAATACACTATTAACCATTTTGTCTTATATTATACTCTACTTTACATTTTAACCCTTAATTGTATTTTTTTCGTTGATTTTATTTCATTTTAAATGTATAATAGACTTAAAAATCATTTAAAACACTTTCAAAAATAACAAGTCCATTTTACCTACAATAACCACTACAAATTCAAGATTTTTTGAAAGCGCATAGACTTATTATTTATTTTATCATTCCTAAAAAGGAGGAAATCTATTATGATGGAAGACATTCTTATTGGATCAATTTTACTACTTCCCTATGGTTTTCAAATGGAAGGTTTTATTAGTTGTGATGGACAATCTATCCCCATATCTGGCAATGAAGCATTATACTCTCTTATAGGTACATCTTTTGGTGGTGATGGCAATACTAAGTTCTCATTACCTAACTTAAATGCACTGTATGATCCATGCCATAATGCATTGCCATTACCTCATATGAAATATTTCATAGCTACCGAAGGTATATATCCTGACAGACCATAAGGCATTTTCAAAAAATAACTAGTCAGTGTGCTAGTCTATTTTCTTTCAAATGCCTAAATTTATATTCTAGAACTGTAGGAGTTTTTGAACTTTCTGCAGTTTTTCTTTACAAAGAATTTTTTTGCAGGATAGGCATTTCCCCATAATAAGCAACATAGTGTTTCCGTAATATCAATAAATTTTTTGTCTTTAAAAATCTTTTCATCATTCAAAATAAACTTTTTTCACTTTTCCATTAAAATAAGTTCATACCCTGGGTTATCAATGATGTTAATTATATCTTTGTTAATTACGTTTTTTATTTAACCTAAGCAAGCTACATCTTGAGTTTGAATGTACTCTTCCAGTTCTTTAATAGAATTTGCAACGAATTCATACACAATATACTCAGGTTTTATAAAATCTATCAATTTTTTTACACTGGTATCTTTGAAAGGTTTATGATTATCTATATTAAAAACATGCATAAATACTTCTTCATCCATTGGATTCAAATTAAACTCTTTTCCTCTTGTGCTATTTATTTTTTTCATAACATATTCACCTGATAGAGAACAATTAAGATGTATTCCTTTTATTAAATCTTTTAATTCTCCTAGGTTTTTTATAGTATTTATTATATACTCAATCCCTTGTTTTTCACTTTTAAGCTGTAAGTTAGTATTCATTAAATGTGCTGTATCAAGCATAAATCCTTTATTTGAATACTTAACCTCATTTAATAATCTACATGCATTATTATAACTTAACATAGTAAATCCAGGCCACCAAACATTTTCAAATAGCAATTTCACATTAGTTTCTATACCATCAAAAACTTCATTTATTAAATCAGCTGCTGCATCTATAACTTCCTCATCCGTATATGTAAAATCATAATCATAAGTATGTTTCTCTTGTACATGAGCTACATGAAAAACTACATATTCTGCATTAATTTCATTAGCTTTTCTAATCTCTTTTTTATAATGTTCAATCATAATTTGCCTATCAATACCACCATAATATTTTTCAATAATACCCAAGCTTTTAAATTGCTTTAAAAGTTCCTGAGTATTATTATTCCAAAAATCTAACCAGGTAGGATAATACTTCAAATGCACACCTTTAACGACTTCAGCTGGAATAATGTTTTCTTTAAACCCTATGGGATGTAAAAGTTCAATACCATCCATTTTATTCTTTCTTAAAAAATTTACTAAGTTATGTTTACTACAATCAAATCTTTCAACATCATAGTTATATGTAGATAAATTCATTAACTTTAGCAATATATCACACTTCCTTTTTCCTTTGTATTTCACATTCTTTAATTTACAAACTTACATCTATAATACTTATCGTACATAGTATGTAATAATTTACATTTACAAATAGTTATTTAACCTTCAAATTTTAATCATAATGTGAAGCAACTTTTTTTGAGAGGACAATTGACAGAGGACAATGAATGTTGATTTTTTGCTAACGCAAAAGAATCTTTAAATTTATATAAGTCAGCAATGTTTCGCTTTAGCGAAACGAGTCATCAAAAATTTAATTGAAGATTTTTCGTAGTGTACCGAAGAAAAATCATCCTTCACTGTCCTCTGAAAAAGTTGTGTCGCATCTTGCTTAAATTATGAAAATCCATCAGATTTTTAGCAATATAATTAAAAACCCCTTTTAAGAAAACTTAAAAGAGGTTTTTATCTTATTCGAATCTTAATGCATCAATAGGTTTAAGCTTTGATGCTTTATATGCTGGGAATATACCAAACACAATTCCTACTGCTAAAGAAAATGAAAATGCTACTATAACTATTGGAAGTGAAAAACTCATTGACATTCCTAAAGCTGTAACAAGCCATCCTAATCCTAGTCCAAATAATACACCTGCTATTCCACCTAAAGAGCTTAGTACTAATGCTTCAATAAGGAATTGAATCAATATGTCCTTTCTTGATCCACCTAAAGCTTTTCTAATGCCTATTTCTTTTGTTCTCTCTGATACTGATACTAACATAACATTCATTACTCCTATACCACCTACAATTAATGATATAGCTGCTATTCCTCCTAGCAGATATGTCATAGTACTAGTTATTGAACTCATAGTATCTAACAATTGTTTCTGACTCATAACTCTATTGCTATTATCAGTCGATTTAAAGAAGTTATTAAGATATCCATTTATTTCATTTGTTAAAGCATCAACATTGTTTTGATCTAAGGCTTTAATATAAAGATTTTGAACATTTCTAGTACCTGCAAGTCCAATAGCCGTAGTGGATGGTATAATTACCATATCATCAGTGTTACTTCCCATGGAGCTTCCCTGGGATTTTAGAACTCCTACTACTTCATAAGTATTACCTTTTATATTAATGTTTTTTCCTACAGGATCTGTAAATCCATAAAGCTGTGAAGCTATATTCGATCCTAAAACAGCTACTTTTCCTCTATAATCTACATCTAAGTCTGCAATAAATCTACCTTCCCCAATACTCATATTTCTTATATCAAGAAAATTACTAGTGGTTCCAGTTACTGAAGCATTTTGAGAATTTTTATCTACCTTCACCGTAGTACTTGTAGAAATAATGGGCGCAACCTTATCTATTCCTTGTATCGCCTCTACATTCTTTACATCATCAAGAGTAAACTGCTTACTTCCATTGCTAGCGGTATTTGCTGAAATAAGGTTTGTACCCAAGGATTGAACTTGAGAAGTTATTTTTTGTGTAGATCCACTTCCCATACCTACTAATACTATTACTGAAGAAATTCCTATAATTATGCCTATCATAGTAAGGGCAGATCTTAATTTATTACTTCGTATATTTTTTATAGCTAACTTTATTGTTTGAAAAAATTTCATTTAATTCCCCTCCTATGAGTATAATTTTCCATCTTCAATAGTAATAATTCTTTCCGCTTGTTTTGCAACATTTGTATCATGAGTTATTATTATTATAGTTTGTCCCATCTTATGCAGTTCTTGTATAAGCTCCATAATTTCTTTACTGGTTTTGCTATCCAAGGCACCTGTTGGTTCATCTGCTAAAAGAAGTTTTGGTTTGCCAACTAATGCTCTTGCAATGGCTACTCTTTGCTGCTGACCTCCTGAAAGTTGATTAGGTCTATGATGTTCTCTTCCTTTTAGTCCTACTTTTTCAAGTTGCTGCATTGCTAGTGTTCTACAATCTTTTGCACTCATTCCTCTATATAAAAGAGGTACTTCTACATTTTCTACTGCATTTAACTTATTAAGCAAATTAAAATTTTGAAATATAAAACCTATTTGTTTATTTCTAATTTTAGTTAATTGGGCTTCGCTTGCTTTATCTACATTAGTATCGTCAAAGGTGTAATTTCCAGCATCTGAAACATCTAAACATCCTACTATATTCATTAGAGTAGATTTACCTGAACCTGAAGGACCTATAATAGAAACAAATTCATTTTCTTTTATACTTAAATTTATATTGTCTAAAGCTTTTACCTCTGTATCTCCCATAATATAAGCCTTAGTTAAATTACTAATTTCAATCATTAGAATTCCCCTTTCTTCAATCTTTAATTTCCTTGTCCACTACTTTTTCCACTGCCTTGTGTATCTGCGGATTTACTATTATTCCTTGTTCCTCCCCCTTGCATCATTTGAAACCCGCCCATACCTTTAGTCTTAGATGAATTAGTATTTGAAGTTTGTACTTGCGGCAATTCAACTTCCTGTCCAGCTACTAATCCATTAGTTACTTCAACCATTCTTCCATTACTGATACCTACCTGAACCTTTTGTAGTGAGGTTGCTCCATTATCTTTAGGTATCATTACATATTTTTCTCCTTTAATATCTTTTACTGCTTCTACAGGTACTGCGATTACGTTGTCCTTAGATGCAGTGACTATTGTAGCTTCAGTAGACATTCCAACTTTAATATCATTTATACTGTCAAAAACTATCATTACATCAAAATTTGACACTCCATTTGCATATGTGCCCTGTTGGCTAATCTCTTTAACAGTGCCTGTGAACTTTAAATCAGGAAAAGCATTAACTTTTATATTTGCCTTTTCATCGATTTTTAAGTTTGGTAAATCTGTTTCATCTACTGATATAGTAGTATAAAGATTCTTGTTATCAAACATTGTTATAAGCTGCTGTGCTGCATTTACACTATCACCTTCAACTACACTTACATCACTAATAACACCATCATAAGGTGCCACTATAGCATCACTTCCATTTACAAAGTTCATTAATTCTTGTCCTTTAGTTACCACTTGATTTTTACTTACTAGCACTGTTTGCACTGTATCTCTATTAACAGCTTTAATAACCTGAGTTTCTGATGATAGAACACTTCCTGATCCTGAAACTGACTTTTTAATGCTTTGAACTGATGCCTTTGCCTTAGAAAACTGTGAAGTTTTACTTACTGTTGCTGCTTTAGCTGTAATATTTTTATATACTCCAGCTCCTCCAAATCCTAATACTGCTACTAACATTATACTAATAGTTGCTTTTTTCATAATCATCTATCCTCTCTATAATAATTAATTTAATATTCATTGCTATGAAACCAATTATGCCATGGCAACCTTAACTTTTCCTTAACTATATTAAATTAAAAAATTTAAGGTTTTATAATTTAAGCATAATGTTGCATATGGATTAAAAATAAATTTTAATTATAGATGATACATTATGGTGATATTTTTATTTTAACTTCTACTCCATGGTATATTATGATGAATTCGTCACTATTAAATATTTTTAATTAATGGGAAGCATTACTTCAATTACTGTTCCCCTAGGGCAATTTTTTTGAGCCCTTATAGTTCCTCCATGTTTTAATACTATCCATTTCGCAATAGATAAACCTAGCCCTGTACCGCCTGTTTCTCTTCCTCTGCTTTTATCACCCCTATAGAACCTTTCAAATATCAATTCTTTTTCCTCATCTTTTATACCTGCACCATCATCTTTCACAACAATACTGCATTTATTGTCTTTCTTTTTAAGATTTATCTCAATATTGCCCTGTTCATAAGTATACTTTAAAGCATTATCTAAAAGGATTACCAAAAGTTGATGTATTCTTTCTTCATCACAATTTATAACTAAGCTTTCCATTTCCACTATTTTTATATGTTTATTCTCTATTTCTGCTATTTCAATATATGGTTCAGCAACTTTTTTTATTAGCTCAGCTATATCTACAGCTTTTCTTTCTATTTCTATTGCATTAGAATCAGAACGAGCAAGTGTGAGCAAATCAGATACAAGTTTAGATAATCTCCTTGTTTCAGAAAGGGCAGTACCTAAATAATTTGCATTGTCTATAACTTTAGCATCAGGTTTTTGGAAAGCTAATTGTAATTGAGATTGTATTACAGTTAAAGGTGTTCTCATTTCATGGGAAGCATCCTCAACAAATTGCCTCTGTTTTTTCCATGCACTGACTATAGGTACCATAGTTCTTTGAGCTAAAAATCCTCCTGCTGATATAGAAACTAAAAATATTATCCCTCCACCTAGAATTATAATTTTTAAAATATTGTCCATGAATTCCTTCTCTGAATTTGTATTTCTAAGTAACTGCACCATAACAGTTTTATTATCGGATTGAGCACTAAATGCTACCGTCCTAAAGTTGAACTGTTTAAATTTAACATCGTATAATTCATCTATTTTTACTGGCTTAATATATTCTTCATTGCTTTTATAAAACGTAGGCATATGCATATCTGAAATAATACTTCCTTTATTATCTCTTATTATAGTAATTACTCGGGGGTCTAATATAGATAAATTCCCATTGTTATTTTCAAGATTCATTTCAGTTATTCTTCTTGAAATGGATAAACTTCTATCTACTTCTGCATACAAACTGGATTTAGTATAAAAATATATAACTATATTAAATATTAAAAAAAGTATAAAAAAAACTATAGTATTTAAAAATGTAAGTTTAAGCTTTAATTTTTTAAACATTGATTTTCCTCGTCTAGTTTAAACATATATCCAACTCCCCGTATAGTTTTTATATACCTATGATAATCATATTGTTCTAGAATTTTTCTTAACTTATGTATATATACTTCCACAATATTTAAAGTAGTGTCTGATTCAAATCCCCATATTCTATCAAATATTTGTTCTTTTGTGAGAATGGTACCTTTGTTGTTAACTAAATATTCTAAGGTATCAAATAATTTAGCTTGCAGATTTATTTTTTCTCCTTTTATAAATAGTTCTCTAGACTTTATATTAAGTTCTAATCCGCCGCATTTTAATACATTTTCAGATACAAGAGCTCCTGACCTTCTAAGAAGTGCTTCTATTCTAATTCTTAATTCTTCTATATAAAAAGGTTTAACAATGTAATCATCTGCTCCCATTTTAAAACCTTTTATCTTGTCTTCCAAAGAATCTTTTGCAGTAAGAAACAATACTGGTGTGTTTATACCTTCTTCTCTAATAGTTTTAAGTATCTTATCACCAGTTAAATGTGGAAGCATTATATCAAGAATTATGGTATCATATATGTTTTGCTCAGCCATATATAACCCATCTTCACCATCTGAAGCACTATCTATAGTATAATAATTATTCAAACTACTATTTATAGATTGTAAAATTAACTTATCATCCTCTACTACAAGTATTCTCATAACCACTGCTCCTTTATTTCACGTATGCTATTTGACATAGCATATTATTTGATTATGGTTTAGCAATTTTACTAAGCATTAAGTATATTATTTTCTCCAAAAGTATCACCGCCTAAAAACTTTCTTTATGATAGTTTTTCCTAACAATAAAACTATATGCTGAAAGTATAAGGTAATAATATCAAGTAATTCTTAGGTTCATAATCCATTACTTAAAAAAAATCCACTTTACAATAATTGTAAAGTGGATTTTTACTATTTCTCTTTTATAATAGTGGTTTTAAATTATAGAAGTGAAACCACATAGCCTGTAAAAAGTTCAAAAAGCTCAATTAAATTTCTTGGATCTTTCCCCGATATTTCTGCAATTTTTTCTAGTCTGTAATTCAATGTATTTCTATGTATATGTAAAACACCAGCGGTTATTTTCATTTCTCCATTATTATAAACATAAACTGCTAAAGTATTTAAAAGATCTGCTTGCTTTCCTTCTAATTTTAACTTTTTGATTATATCCTTTAAATCATAATCTTCTTTAATACTAGTAAGCATGGATATAAAACATAAATCTTTATATAAATAGATATTTTTATTTTTTTCTAAATTTTTTCCAATATGTAATGCTCTAAGAGCTTGATTTAATGAATTAGAAATAACATTTTCCTTAAGTCCAACTCCAACCTTTATATTATCACACTGATCTTTTTCTAAATAGTTTTCTAAATTCTTCAACGATAATTTGTTAGAATTAATAAAAACAACAACTATATTTGGATTAAGCATAAAACAGTATTCACCCTTTTGTAAAAAGGAGTTTAATCGGTTTTTAAAGTTTTTTAAAGTTTCTTTTTCAGAATTTATTACCACTGCTGTATTTGGTATAGCTACATCTATACCAAGAGAAAGTCCTCTTTCAATAAAAGCTTCAGAATATTCTTCATTTAAATAAGAAAGTTCATAAAGATAATTTTCTTTTTCTTGTTCTTCTTTTTTTTGGTGTTTCAAAGCGTATTCTTGATTAATTAAAAGTTCAGTAGTAACACTAACTAGCTCACTAAAAGGTTTTACCACTTTAGGGTCTCCTGAAATACCTATAACTCCTACTAGGCTTTTCTCAAAAAAAATGGGAGAATTCACTCCTGGCCTTACATCTACAGAAGATTCATGAGAGATTTCTACTGATTTTTTTAACTTTAATACTTGTCCTGCAACTGAGTGAAATTTGTGAATTCTTTCAGCATCCCCACTGCCTATAATTATACCTTTTTCATCCGTAATAATAACATTGTACGGTATTACATTCACCATTTTATCTACAATTTTTTGTGCTAGTTTTTCTGATAACTTAGTCATCATATTCCTCCTATGTGCATTTTAAATTAAACTGTGAAAAATTTTTGCTATTACAGGAGCAATTATTACAGTTATAAGTCCTGCAATACCTATAGAAAGACTACTCATTGCTCCTTCAATTTCTCCAAGTTCAATAGCTTTAGAAGTTCCTACAGCATGGGAAGCTGTACCTAGTGCAACTCCTATAGCCACCTTATCTTTTATATTTAACAATTTAAAAACAACAGGACCAATTATAGTCCCTACTATTCCAGTTATTATTATTGCAGCTACAGTTATAGAAGGTATTCCCCCTAGCTGCTTTGAAACTTCAATGCCAATTGGTGTAGTTATAGATTTAGGAATCATTGATAAATCTATAGCTTTTGACAATCCAAAGAAGTGACATAAAACTATTATAGTAATAATTCCTCCTAAAGTTCCTAAGAAAATCCCTGAAAATATACACACAGCATGATCCTTAAAAAGCTTTATTTTTTTGTAAAGAGGCACCGCAAGCACTACTGTGGCTGGAGTTAACAGAAAGGATATAAATTGTCCTCCTCTATTATAATCTGATGTACTAATATTGAAGTATTTTAAAACCATTATCACTAAAGCTATGCTTATTAAAAGTGGATTTAATAGAGCTAGTTTTGTTTTTTTATTTATAATACAACCTGTTTCAAATGTTACTAAAGAAATCATTATTCCAAAAAGTGGTGTGCAAATTAAGTCTTTCATTTTTTTATCTCCTTTTAAATAATTGAATTGTTACACCTGTAATAGACATAACAACAATAGTAGATATGAATATTGTAAGAATTACATACTGCCAACAGTTTTTTATAATACCAATGCTTGCAATTAATCCTACACCTGCTGGTACAAAGAAGAAAGGCATGTGGTCTAATAAAAATTTGCTAATATCCTCTACCATTTCAATTTTAATAATTCCAGAGCATAAAAGAATTAATAATAATATCATTCCAATTACATTTCCAGGTATAGCTAATTTAAGTAAAACTTTAATTAACTCACCTAAAAAACAAATTATAGTAATAATTCCTAGTTGTCTTATGATTTTCAAAGTAAGTTCCCCTTTCTAAGTAAAAATTGTTTGTTCATTTGCAACATTGCATATTTCATATATAATATTATAACTTAATTTATGCGAATATACATTAGTCAATAGTTTCATTTTTTTCAGTATTTTCATGTGCATTTGAACAAAAAAAATTTTTTCTTAGAAATAAAAAAACCAACAACTAATACAAATTAATTGCTGGTAGGTTGCACCACTAACTCTAAATTCTCCAGGTGCCCAAATTGAGAGAATTTTTCATTGTTTCCAACTTTTATACAAATTAACAATATATCTTTATCTATAACTATTGTAATAATACTGCTAAAGCATAAAAAAGTCAACATTTAGAATAAAATCCTTCATTTTTAGATATAAAAAAATAACCAGCTGTCATACTAGTTATTTTTTGAATATAATCTAAACTCTACTCATGATATATATCTGAAAATTCAATTTTAATTCTTTCTACATATTTAGAAAAATCCTTGGTTTTAGGATACTCTTCTTCCTTCAAATCATTATTTTCTTTTACTGTACTTACTGGAAGTTCAACAACAAACTCGCTGCCTTGTCCTAATATACTTTTAGCATATACCTTGCCTTTCTGCACTTCCACTAACGACTTTACTAAAGCTAAGCCTATTCCGCTACCCTGTCTTTTTCTAGATAAAGATGTTTCTATCTGTGAAAATCTATCAAAAACACTATCCAATTTATCTTCTGGAATTCCTATACCTGTGTCTTTAATAGAAAGCTGAATTTTATCTCCCAAATCATAAATGTTTACAAATATACTTCCACCTTTTCCTGTGAATTTAATTGCATTTGAAATTAAATTTAGTACAATTCTTTCAAGTTTATCTTCATCGAAAGCCATATACTTTTCTTCAACTTCTGTATCAAAAATTAATTCTATTCCTTGAGCTTCAATATAGCTTACAGTAGATAAAGCTATTTCTTCTATTACACTTATAATGTTTCCATTTACTAGTTGAACAGATAAATATCCTCCATCTACCTTAGTAGTATCAATTAAATTGTTTATTAATCTCAAAAGTCTTAAGGTATTCTGCCCCATAATATTAAGATACTTATTTATATCATAATCTTTGGTAAACTTATTTATATTTATAGCCTGAAATAATTGTATAGTACTCCATATTACATTTAGTGGAGTTCTTAATTCATGAGACATATTGGCAAAAAATTCTGTTCTTAGCTTGTCACTTTCTAATATTTGAAAAAGCATTTTTTTATTTTCTTCAAAATCCTCATTTAACTCTTGAACTTGCCTTGCAGTACTTTCAACTTTACCTTCAAGTTTAAGTACTTCTTTAACTGAATATTTTAAATCTATAAGAGTTTTCACCCTAGCCAAAAGTTCAGATTTTTGAAAAGGCTTCCTTAAATAGTCATTTACTCCACTTTCAAAGGAAACTACTAAACTTTCTGTACTATGGTCTGACGTAGTAATTAAAATAGGTAGTTCAAGTAAAGAATATTTTTCTCTTAATGTACTACATATTTCCCAGCCCAGCATATCTGGAAGCATCATATCTAAAATTACCAGATCTATTTCTTCATTATTATAATCTAAATTTAGTGCTTCATTTCCACTCGATGCAGTTACAATTGTATACTGTTCATCCCATAAAAAGCGTTCTAAAATTTTTACATTTGTATCTTCATCATCTACAATAAGAATTTTTCTACCATTTTTATGATTCTCTAATTTCTTATTACAATTTTCCCTATAATCGTGTTTTTCCTTTAATTTATCAGCGAATTTAAGTTTATCTGTGATTTCTTCCACCTTTGCGAAGTTCATTGAAAATCTGTTCGCCAATATATAAAATTGAGCAAAAATAAAAATAAGCATACCTATTGGAGCATAAGAAGCTGTGTCAACCACTGAATATTCATATAAAATGTCATTAACTCTAGTTGTGAACAAAATAAGTATGGCTATAATTACAATTTCATAGTTAGCTTTTTTAATAATTTGACTATAAATCATTTTGCTTAAAATATATAAAAGTAAAGAATCTGATATTATTTCAATAGGCAATATAAAACTAATATAATATAAAGGTGGTAAAATCAATATAATAAAGAAATAAATTACTCCTACTATATTTGAAATTTTAATTACCCTTTTACTTATAAGATCAGTATAAAAACTGTTCATAAAAATTATAAGTACAGGTATGTATAAAAAAAATGTCCATAAGAGCATCTTTAAATTAATAGTGTAATTCATGTTAGGAAATACCCAATAAATTAATCTTTCTCCTACTAATATAGTCCTAAGGCAAACTAAAGCACATACTATAGAAAAGTATAATGGTGCCTTATCCTTTTTTCTCCTAATAAATAAAATAAAGTTATATATACCTGCTGCAAGAGCAATTCCCAAAAGGAACAAATCAAAGCCTACACTTTTTGCTCTATTTTCACTAAGCTGTGATTCACTACCCAGTAAAATACTGTCAATTTGTGGCACACCATAATGAAAATTACTAGTTTGGAGTATTATTTCAAACTCATTTGTATTATTATAAAATGAACCTAAATTAGTAGCCAACTTTGGATTTGTTTCACTTTTAGACTTTCCTACTTTTCCACATTCTATAACTACCTTGTCATTAACCCAAATTTTATGTGCTGTTTGAATAAATTCTGTTTTAATAGCATAAACATCCTCTGGATTATCAGTGAGTACCTTTAACCTGTAAGTAGCATATCCTTGTGCGCTTAAGCTTTTATTATCCCATTTATAAGTTTTGAAGCTTCCTGGAATATTAATTAAATTTGGCTTTATAGTATCTTTTTCATTTTTGAAGTCTTGTGGTGTCAGTAGCTTATCATAATAAAATTCCCACTGACCATTAAGTTTAACTACTCCTTGTTTCTTTAAATCCCAATTTCTTAAGTCCAGCACGCCAGCTTTAGCTACAGGCTCTTTTTTTAATATTTCCCTATTTTTATTAATAAAAGTTAATGTAAAAGCTAATGCTAATGCTACTAATATAAGTAAAAAAGTCATTCTGTGAATAACTGATTTAAATTTTTTCATGAAATTCTCCTTAAACAATAAGAATTATATTATTAAATTTACATTAAAAATTTAATTTATTTAATAATATAATACCATCTTATCAAAATTCAAATCATTTTTCTACATTTTTCTTGCATTTAAACTCGAAATTTGAAATATATCTCATGAATTCCATGTATAATATTCTCATTTTTTAAATTTTAGGAATTATATACTTAATTTCAAAAGAAAGAAGGAAATTATCCATTATATGAAAATCTCCTTCTCCTATCTGATCACTATCATTCTAATATACTAATTATTTGTTACTTGCTAATCTTTCAAAATCACATTTAAATTTAATAAATTCTTCTTTTTCAATTTTGAATGATACTCCTTGGAAACAAAAATCATTCAATTTTCATATCCTTTGGCTCAGGTAATTGAACGGAATTCGCATAATTAACTCCCCATTTGCATAAGGTTTGTAAAACTGGCAAGAGACTTTTTCCATAATCAGTAAGAGAATATTCCACTTTAGGTGGCACCTGAGTATAAACAAACCTACTAACTAATCCACTTTCTTCTAACGCTCTAAGTTGTTGAGTAAGCATCTTTTGAGTAATATGTGGTAGAGTTCTTTTGAGCTCGCTAAATCTCATGGTTTTTTGGTCCAAATGCCAAATAATAAGTGGTTTCCATTTACCACCTATAACATCTAAAGTTAATTCCATAGAGCAATTGTATTCAATACCTTTAAATTTTATCATTATTTTCACTCCTTCTTATGCGTTCAATAGACAATGATTGCTCAATTCCAGTATATTAATAGATACCACATTACTTATAAGTATATACTTTCTAATAATAACACTATAGTATATATTATATCATACAAGCCATTTTAGCATAGTAATAAAAAAATTTACAGAGCAACCAATGTGATAGTTGCTCTGTAAATTTTCTATATTATCATATTTTGTTTCTGAATTTAAATTGCTTTTTATTAACTATTAATTTTCTTTATTAGCCATGCCATATTTTGTCCTAAATTTTTCATATTTTGCATACCTTCTTCATCCTTTAAGACATCGCCAACGTCTTTCCCATAAACCATATTCCAATAAGTAGATCCTACCAGTAAAACTTCTTTGTTTAATAAAAAGTGGTTTAAAGTATCTACAGCAGACATTCCACCACCACGACGAACTGCTACAACAGAAGCGCCTACTTTATATTTAAGCAGTTCCGTATTAGTTGCAACAATAACTCCTGAACGTTCAGTAAAAGCTTTCATCTTGGATGATATATCAGCTGAATAAACTGGCGATCCCAGGATAATACCGTCTGCCTCAAGCATTTTATGAAAACATTCATTAAAATCATCATCTTTAATAATGCATTTTCTATTTCCTTTACAAGCAAAACAACCCTTACAACCTTTAATTTCTTTGTCAAATAGTTGTATCAATTCTGTTTCTATCCCTTGTTTTTCCAATTCTTCAAACACTGTTTGAATTAGTATTGCTGTATTTCCATTTTTACGGGCACTTCCATTAATTCCTATAACCTTCATATAAAAACCTCCTTAAGACGTTCTCAGTATATACCTTAAAGTTAACTCTAAGGCAAGCTTTTTATTTTTTAATTTTAATATAAAATTACGCAAACAATTTTAAGACCAGCTAGTAAAAGTCAATAAAAAAGTTTAAAAAAGTTATTTTTAAAAAATTGCATGCCAAAAAGGCATTGCTTAAAAGGCGAACAATGCAAAAATTGGTAATAATTTTTGCGGCCGATTAGGCTGCTGGTTTATTGGAATTTTCAAGATGCATTTTGTGATGAATTTTTGGCAAACGCTGCTCGTATTCCTTTTGGTTACGTAGGACAGCAAAAATATAGTTTACAAGCTTATGCATAATAGCTACTAAGGCTACCTTCTTTTTTTTACCGTTTAGGTTATTTTTGTAGTAATCTAGTAAGATTTTATTATTGGCTTCACCAGTACGCTTAGTTCTTATAGAAGCTAAAGCTACTGCGTATAAAGCTCTACGACCAAAGCGAGTACCTCTTTTGGATATTTTGTCTTTATCACTTTTAAATTTACCAGATTCGTTAACAGAAGGATCTATGCCAAAGTATGCAACTAACTGTTTAGGTTTTAAGAAACTTTCAAAATCGCCTATTTCAGTTAGTATAGTTATAGCAGAAATAAAACCAACTCCAGGTATGGACATTAATAACAGGATATTTTGTTTAAACTTTGAAGAAACATCATTGCCATGTAAGACGTTTTCTATTTCTTTTAATATTAGCTCTATCTGTTTATTAAAATTTTCAATAGTTCCAATATTAATAGTTATTTTTATTGACAATCCAAGTGATGATATGCCAATGCATGCAGCATTAGAAGCCATTTTAATTAATTTATCGTAAGTGTTGTTACACCAAATCAAATTCTTTTTAGATGACTCTTTAAGAATTTTTATAATATTTTCTTTAGAAGAATCAAGAATAGAATGAGGAGTCTGATAACACTTAAGAATAGCAATTGAAGTTACTCCAGTTACATCAGAAAATACATTGTTGTATCCTGGAAATACTATACGTAAGTCAGCAGATAACTTTTTCTTAAATGTTGATCTTGTATCAACAAGTTTATAATAATCACGGCATAGAGATTTTAAGGTAAATATAGAAACATCAAAATAACTGTAAGCTTTTATGTCTTCAAATTTACCTATTTTAGCTATAGCTAAGGCGTCCTTTTTATCATTTTTCACTTTTCTTATGTCTTTATTTTTGTTAGAATTAGTAACTAGAGGATTAATAACATAAGCCTCTAAGTTGTTGGTTTTAAGAAAGTGGAAAAGAGATAAGTGGTACACGCCAGTGGACTCCATGAAAATGCCAGTTTTCATGTTAAACTCTTTTTCCACTTTCTTTATTTCTTTAACTAAGTGGTTAAAGCCGTCCACATCATGATTAATCTTAAATGCCTTTCTGTAAATATCACCGTTAGGTGTAAGAATAGCAACTATAGAAAAGTCTGCTGAAACATCAATACCTACTGTTGGGCTGTAAAAAAATTTAGACATAATTAATATCTCCTTTACTTTAGTTAGTTTGAGATAGAACAGAGTATCCACTTCTATCAATGAGTCTATAACCTTATTTGTGACACGGGTAATTCCTAAGGTAACACCCTACGGGAAACCCAACCAGCTAAACCATAGAAATCTCACTGATGGAATGACACGCTTATTTACGGGTATGATCTCTACGAGATTCCCTGGAGGAATACATCTAACCTCTATTCAGGAGATATTATACAATGATTTAATTTTAATGTTAAGTTTCCTGTTAGGTATCTTAATAGAAAGCATGAAATGAAGTGATTAATTATCTGACAGGTTAAATAAAATATAAGAATGATTTTTAAAAGTGAGTTGTTAATGTTCGCTAGAAAATAAAGATGTTTTCTATTAAATGTTACAACTACATTATATAAGGAGGATTATATCATAAGTGTACTCTACCTAAAAATTTGTGTAGCACTAAACTCAATTATTTTGAATTTATTATTTCAAAAAGTTCTTCTTTGTTTCTAGGTATAACCTCTTTAGATTCTAAAGTTCCACTTTTAATAAGATTTTCAAAAACTTCAAGAATTAAAGGTTTTTGAAGATAACATTCATTTATAAGCTTATCATCTGAAAATATCTCATAAGGTGTACCTTCTCTAACTATTTCTCCACCCTTCATAACAAAAATATAATCTGACCAAGAATAGGCCAGTTCTACATCATGAGTTGAAAGTATTACAGTAATACCTTTTTCATTAATATCATCAAATATATCAATAATTTGCTTAGAATGTTCTGGGTCAAGACTTGAAGTAGGTTCATCAAATACTATTATTTCAGGATTCATAACAAGTATGTCTGCAATTGATACCCTTTTCTTTTGGCCATAGCTTAAAAAATGTACAGCTTTTTCCCTATATTCATACATACCTATATTTTTCAAAGCTTCATCCACTCTTCTTCTAACTTCAGTTTCACCAAGCTTTAAATTCATTGCTCCAAAGGAAACTTCTTGATAAACACTAGCTGAAAAGAGTTGATTTTCTGGGTCTTGGAATACTATTCCTATGTTTTTTCTTAGTTCTAGCAAAGCTTTTTGATTATATTTTACTACATTTCCTTTATACACTAAATTTCCTTCACTAGGTTTTAAAACCCCTATGTATGCTAATTTATCTATAGAAATCATTTCTTTTCCCTTTCAACATTTTTAGACTTACCTTTCATGTATCCAAAATAATAGCATACCACCCCTGAACCAATGGCAGCTTGTAGTGCAAATAAAAGACTTTCTATTTCTCCACTTGGTGACTGCCAAATTGGTGAAGCCCTCTGTTTGTAATTAGGTTTAATTTGTGTAATTGCTTTTTCTGCCTGATCATCTGAACCTGTAAATTCAGCATGTTTTAAGAACATTAAAGGAATTACAGCAATGGCTACTACAAGAAAAGCTAATATTATATTCTTTTTAAAGAAATTATTATTTTTTACTTTTATTTGTGTGTTCATACTTCTTATATCTCCTTTGCTATAACATTTAATTCTATCAGTTCATCTTTATTATAATTATTTAAAAGATTAAAAACTATAACTGTTAAAATTCCTTCACTTATTGCTAGTGGAAGCTGTGTTACAGCAAATATTTCCATAAATTTCATAATGGATGCTGTAATTCCTCCCGTGGCATCTGGAAATGCTAATCCCAGCTGTATAGAAGTTGTAACATAAGTTATTAAATCTCCCATCATTGCAGCAGAAAACACTACTATTGATTGTGACACATTGAATTTTTTCAAAAGCTTGTACAAGAAATATGATACTATAGGTCCCACCACTGCCATAGCTATTAGCATTTTTGTTCTACGATTTAATCTTATTTTTTCCTTTATAGAAAATAACCCGACCACAAGAAATGGTATACATATAACCCCCCAGGCAATACACCATTTCGGTGGAAGAAATCCTTCCATTATATGCATTGCAAATACATTCTTAGGAATGCATAATAATGCAATAAAAATCCCTAAAGAAATTTGATATTTTTTTGACATACCTACACCCTCTTATCTTATAAATATTTTTCATAATCGTACTAAACCAGCTTTTAAAAGTAAAATTTATTTCAACTACTTTGTTAAAAACTATACTTACTTCAATGTAAATATATAAACTATTTTAAGTGCAGCAAAACCAATACTCTGTAAAGATAAAAAAATAAAAGGAACTTCTTTTGGAAGTTCCTAATAATCAAATTTAAAAACACAGAAACTGTTATATTAAATGTATCTACTATCAATTTTTAATCCTAAAACTTAAAAATTGTAATATGCATAAAATAACAATTTTTATGCATTTTCTCTCCCTCCGAAAGATTGCAGTAAATAGCAAATAGGCAGGTCTCCTGACTCACGGTTCTTCCGCCTCTTCCTTCCCGGATAAATCCAGTGGATATAGAATTTGTCACCGCATACAGTAGCTAGGGCTGTAATGAATTTTATAAAACTCTAAGCATAACCTTGTCAACATTGCTAATAGTTTCCTCGACTCCAATAATCAATTGATCAGATTTTTAATTCTCAGAAAATCTTCTGCTACTTTTCTGGGGTCTTCACCTTTATCTACTCTATAATTTAGTTTTTGCATATCTTCAGCAGTAATTTTCCCCGCCAAACTTAGTAGAACAGGCTTTATTTCAGGATACTTTTTCAATGTATCTTCCCTTACTACAGGAACTGCGTAATAAGGTGGAAATAATTTTTTATCATCTTTTAGAAGTCTTAGATTAAATTTTTGTACCAAGCCATCTGTGGAAAATGCATCTGTAACTTGAGTTTCATTGTTCTCCAGTGCAGTATATCTAAGTCCACCATCTATACCTTTTATGTTTTTAAAATTTAAATTATACAGTTTTTGTAATCCCAGGTAACCATCCATTCTATTTTCGAATTCCATAGTGCATCCTAACTCAAAATTGCTGCTTACTTTTGCTAAATCGGAAATAGTATTTATATTATATTTATTTGCAAGATCTTGTTTCATTGATAATGCATAAGTATTATTAAAACCTAATGGTTTTAACCATTCTACATTATAATCCTTTTTAAAACCATCTTTAACTATATTATAAACTTCATCAGGATCACTTATAGACTTTTTTTTCATTATATTTACAAGAGCCACACCTGTGTACTCTACATACATGTCTATATCCCCTGATTTTATAGAATTAAATACTACACCAGATCCACCTAAATTCATTTTTCGCTGAACTTTATAACTTGTTTTATTTTCTATTAAAGAAGCAACCATATTTCCTAATATTAGTTGTTCATTGTAATTTTTAGACCCTACTACTATTGTCTTCTCATTTTTACCATAACTCATAAAAATTGCAGTACAAATAACTATAAGAATTACTGCTGAAAATGCTTTTTTATGTTTTCTTACATTAAACAGTAATCTGCCTCTTCTAGTATTAGTATTTACAGAGGATGATTTTATTCCCTGGGGAATAACTACATTTTCTACTTTTCCAATAATATAATCTAAAAAAATAGCAAGAAAACAAGCAGGAATAGCACCAGCTAATATCATGTTGGTATTAACAGTTTGAACACCCGAAAAGACTAAATATCCAAGTCCTCCAGCGCCTATAAAGGCAGCTATAGTCATAAGTCCCACTGCTGTAACTGAAGATATTCTAATACCTGACATTATAATAGGCATAGCTAGTGGAAATCGAACTTTTAACAAAACTTGAATTTTAGTAAGTCCCATACCTTCAGCCGCCTCAATTAGTGAAGGATTTATGTTAGTTAGTCCTGTAAATGTACTTTTTACAATAGGTAGAAGTGAATACATAACTACCATAATAATTGCTGGCTTGCTTCCGATACCAAGTACAGGTATTAAAAATCCTAAAAGAGCTAAACTTGGTATAGATTGAACTAAATTTGTGAAACCAATAACTATGCCTGAGAATTTTCTAAACCTAACTATAAATAGTCCCAGTGGTACACCAATTAACACAGCTATTAAAACTGCAGCTATAGCTAATTGAATATGCTGCATAAACAAAGTTAGTACTTCAGTCCTTCTACTTGTTACAAAATCTATAAAAGAATTTAAATTACTCATTAATACATGCCTCCACATCTGCAAATTGATTACTTAATATAGATAAAAAATTAGAACTCTTTGACTTTAGTCAGTTAGAGTTCTTATACTGTACTCTGCACCTGGATAAACTCTTCTAATGTTAAGATTACGATGATTTAAATGATTAAATAGCATTTGACAGGCATATTTTCTGGTGCCAGTCAGTAATTTACCTATACTTACAAGAATATTCCATCTGAACCTAAGAATCACTTGATCAATTTTTTAGATCTTAAAAAATCTTCTGCAACTTTTCTAGGTTCCTCACCATTATCTACTTTATAATTTAAAGCTCTCATGTCTTCATCGGTAACTTTTCCCTCTAGGATTAGTAATACATCTTTTATTTCAGGATACTTCTTCAATGTTTCTGCTCTCACTACAGGTACTGCGTAATACGGTGGAAAAAAATTCTTATCATCTTTTAAAAGCTTAAGATCAAATTTCTTAAGTAATCCATCTGTAGAAAATGCATCCAAAATCTGCGTTTCATTATTTTGGAGTGCAGAATATCTAAGTCCACCATCTACACCTTTTACACTTTTAAAATTTAGATCATATAATTTTTGAAGTCCAGGATAACCATCTGGTCTATTTGCGAATTCCATAGTAAGTCCGGCATTTAAATCAGGACTTATTTTTGCTAAGTCAGAAATAGTATTTAAATTATTTTTTTTAGCAAGCTCTTGTTTTACTGCTATTACATAAGTGTTATTAAATCCTAATGGTTTCATTACCTCCATACCATAATCTTTTGAAAAATCATTTTTCACTTGATTATAAACTTTAGTTGAATCACTTATGGAATCTTTTTTTAGTATATTTACAAGGCATGTCCCAGTATATTCTACATATAAATCTATATCTTTTGATTTCATAGCATTAAATACTACAGCAGTTCCTCCTAAATTTAACTTTCTTTCAACTTTATACTTCGTCTTATTTTCTATTAAAGAGGCTACCATATTTCCAAGTACTAATTGTTCATTAAAGTTTTTAGAACCTACAACTATTGTTTTTTTAGTTTTACCAAAAGTTGCAACTGCTGCGGATACAATGATTATAACAACTAATGCCAATGCTGCAATTTTATATTTTTTGCTATTAAAAAATGTGTTAGTTTTCTTTATGTCATTATTATTAGAAACTCTTATTCCTTTAGGGATTACTATGTTTTCTACCTTACCTAGAATGAAATCTAAAAAAATAGCAAGAAAACAAGCAGGAATGGCTCCAGCTAGAATCATATTATTATTAACTGTTGAAACACCAGAAAAAACTAAATATCCTAGTCCTCCAGCGCCTATAAAAGCGGCTATGGTCATAAGTCCTACTGCTGTAACTGAAGATATTCTAACGCCTGCCATTATAATTGGCATCGCTAGTGGGAAACGGACTTTTAACAAAACTTGAGTTTGGGTAAGTCCCATACCATCAGCAGCTTCAATAAGTGAAGGATTTATATTAGTTAGTCCTGTAAATGTGCTTTTTACAATAGGCAGAAGAGAATACATAACTACCATAATAATTGCAGGCTTGCTACCGATACCAAGTATAGGGATTAAAAATCCTAACAAGGCTAAGCTTGGTATAGATTGAACTATATTTGCAAACCCAATAACGGGGCCTGAAAACTTCCTATACCTTACTATAATTATTCCAAGTGGTACAGCAATTATAATAGCCAGCAATACTGAAAGTATGGTCAGCTCAATATGCTGAATAAATAAATCCCATATTTGAGCCCTTCTATCTATTACAAAACTTACAAAAGAATTTAAACCACTCATTTGACATCTACCTCCATATCTATAAATTGATTGCTCAATATAGATAAAAGGCTACTTCTAGTAATAAGCCCTGCTAACTTTGAATTTTCATCTACTACTGGAATAAAGCTTATATCCTCTTTCTTTACAGTTTCTAATATATTTATTATAGAATCTTCTTTATTTACTGTTATAAGTTGCGTCTCCATTATATCTTTAATCTTTTTACTTTTATCTGTACTTGATCTAATATGTCTTAATGTAACAAGTCCACATAAAGTATTAGATTTATCTACAACAAGTAAGCTATCTACATGATTAGACTTCATTATTTCAATTGCTTGAAGTACTGTTCGCTCTGCAACTGATTTTACAGGCATTTCTATCATAATATCTTTTGCCTTAATTAATTCAGGCTGACTCCATATTCTGTTTTTACCTACAAAATCCCGTACAAAGTCATTACTAGGATTTTTTAATATTTCCTCTGGAGTATCAAATTGAACCACACAGCCATCTTCCATAATACAAATTTTATCCCCTAATTTTAGTGCCTCATCCATATCATGAGTTACAAATATTATAGTTTTCTTGAAATTTTGTTGTATATTAAATATCTCATCTTGAAGTTGATTTTTTGTTATAGGGTCTAATGCACTAAAAGGCTCGTCCATAAGTATTATCTCAGGGTCCATTACAAGAGCCCTTGCAACTCCCACTCTTTGCTGCTGACCTCCACTTAATTCATTAGGGTATTTATTTATAAAATCTTCTGAATCTAGTCCTACTAGATTTAATAGCTCAACAACTTTATCATTTATTTTTTTCTTGGGCATTTTTTCTATAGATGGTATTAGTCCAATATTGTCACCTATAGTTAAATGAGGAAGAAGTCCTGCCTGTTGTATAACGTAGCCCATGTTTCTTCTAAGTTTTATAGTGTTTTTATCTCCAATTTTATCACCGTCAATTAAAATTTGACCAGAAGACGGAGTTAGCAATTTATTAATCATTTTTAGTGTGGTAGTTTTTCCACAGCCGCTAGGTCCAATAAAAACAACTAGTTCCCCTTTTTCTATAGTGATATTTATATCATTTAATATTTTTTTTCCATTTATAATTTTGTTTACATTTTTGAATTCTATCAAACTCATCATCCTTTCATATTTAGATTATCTTTTTTCCTATGGTGTTTTAAATTTAAAGTAACAACTTAAATATAACACTAAGTTGTTACTTTGTAAATATTGCTTTTTTTATTAGAAATTATAAAAAAAAGCATTTTAAACAATTTTCTTGTTTAAAATGCTTTTCTTATTCTTCATAAAGAAATTTTTTAGCTCTATAATAGGTATTTTCATCCCCTACCATCATTAGTATATCCTTCTCATTAAATACTGCATACGGACCTGGTGAAAGTATCAACTTTTCTTTATGTTTTATTCCAACTATAGTTGCACCAGTATTTTGCCAAAATTTAGACTCACCTATAGTTTTGCCTAAAAATTTAAAGTTTTCATGTATTTCAAGTTCTAAAGGTATAAAAGGACTGCTGTTTTTAAACCTATTGGAATAATCCACCAATTCAACTATAACATCTTCTATCTTTTTTTCCATTTCTTTTTTTTCTTCTAACAAATCAATGACTTCTTTTCTTAATGAATTCATAGAATCTATATCTTTAAATTTATCAATAAATTTAAAAGAATTATCTATAGATTTTATAAAAATCCCACTACCTCTTGTTACTTCTACTATATCCATATCGCTTAGAAGTATTACAGCTCTTCGTATAGTTTCTGGCGATACATTATACTGGCTAGCAAGAACTGATCTGCCATACAATTTGTCCCCTTGCGCGAAATCTCCAGCTGCTACTCTACTAGCAATATCAATAGCTATTTTTTGATAAACAGGTTTTGCAATAGATTCATTTGTCATTTCAGTATAATATCAAAAGCTTTTCCCATCTTTTGATATTTTCCCTCCTCTAATATTATGTTTTAATTTCTAATTTTTTTCGCATATTTGTCAGTGTTTGTGTTCTATATGTATTTTAGTACATCAAAAAAATTATCAAAATTATAATAAGGTATCTTTTGTTCTTCACAATATTCTTTTAAAAAAGACTTAGCAAAAATTACATCTGCATTTATAGATGCACATCTATCTGAATGGCCATCGCCAATGTAATAAACCTGATAGTCTTTACTTTTTAAATCTTCTACTAACGTTTTTTTACAGTTTCCACAAAATCCACATTCTGCACTAGTATTTAAATATGATAAATTCCATCCTTTATCATATTTTGCATTGTTGCAGAAAACTTTAAGTTCGCTAAAACCTTCTCTTTTTAATATTTCATTTATGTAAACATCATATCCATCAGAGGCTATAATTAACTCATAGGAATTCTTCTTTACTTCCTCTACAAATTCCCTAAAACCTCTATTTATTTGAAATTTCTTAACGAAATTCTTTATGTAATTTTCATCGTATTTAATTAATTCCCATTGCTTTTGACCACACTCTGCTGTACCTATTTTCTTATCTACCCAAAGCTGTCCTACTTTTTCCCAACCTTCCTCTGCTAGTTCCTTTACTATAGAAAACCCTACATCCTGCACTGTTATAGTCCCATCAAAATCCACAACAAAAGCTTTTTTCAATTTTATTCCTCCATATCATTATACATTTGTAGTTAGGCATATTAAAGAAAGTACAAGTCAAAGATATTAGTTATTTTGAATATGCCTTATGCTATTTTAATCTTTTTTATAAGCAATTTCTCCATCTATAATAGTATAAAGTAAATCTGTAAATATCTCCATAGGATTTCCATTATATATAGCAATATCTGCATCTTTCCCTTTTTGTATACTTCCCACTCTATTCTGTATACCCAGTATTTCTGCTGGATTTATAGTTATAGCCTTTAAAGCTTCTTCTATACCTAATCCCGCTTTAGCTACAAGCCCTGCACATATAGGAAGATATTCTATAGGAACTACAGGGTGATCTGTCATTATAGCAAGCTTAATTCCTGCTTTATTTAATATAGCTGCAGTTTGAAGAGATTTATTTCTAGTTTCTACTTTCCCTCTAAAACTCATAATTGGTCCTAAAATTACAGGTACCTCTGCTTCTTTTATCTCAGATACTATAATATGTCCTTCTGTACAATGATCCAAAGTAAGAGATAAATCAAACTCTTTAGCTATTCTTATAGCTGTTATTAAATCATCCGCCCTATGAGCATGCGCTTTTAACGGAATTTTTTTATTTAAAACTGGAATAAAGGCTTCCATTTTTAAATCAATATCAAAATTTTCCCCTTTACTTTCTGCTGTTTCCTTTTTAAACTTATAAGCTTTAGCTTTAATTAAAGTTTCTCTTAATAAAGCTGCTGCTGCCATTCTAGTCATAGGCATTTTGTTTTTGCTGTTATATATTCTTTTAGGGTTTTCTCCAAAAGCTATTTTCATAGCTGCAGGTTCCTTTATTATCATTTTGTCTATACATACACCTTTTGTTTTAATAATTGCAAATTGTCCTCCAATTACATTAGCACTTCCCGGACCAGTCATCACTGTAGTTATACCTGCTTTAACTGCTTCCTGAAATGAATTATCCAAAGGATTTATTCCATCTATAGCCCTTATATGCGGAGTTATGGGATCTGTTGCTTCATTTAAATCTCTTCCTTCGAAACCCATACCTTCTTCCATTAAACCAATGTGGCAGTGAGCATCTATTAAACCTGGCAGAACCCAACCTCCTTTAGCATCTATTACATAAGCCTTTTCTGGTGCATCTATATTTTCGCCTACTTCTTCTATTTTTCCATTTTTTATAAGTATATTTCCATTTTCATAATTTTTATTTGTCATTGTGAATATTTTAGCATTTTTTATAATAATCATTTTAAAATTCTCCTTTACTTTACCACCATTTTAACTCCAATTAATATAAAAATCATTCCAATTATTTTAAACAAGTCTATTGGAGACTTATTTACACCAAGTACTCCTAAATGGTTTAATATAGCTCCTGTTATTATTTGTGCTGCTACAAATATAGAAAATGCTGCTGCTGTACCTAAAATAGGTACCACCTTTATACTTAGAAATACTATTGCAATTCCAAGCACCCCTCCTATCCAATAAATAGGATTTACATTCTTTATGTTTAAATATTCTTTGAAATTTCCTGAAATAAGTATAATAATACCCATTACAGTTGTGCTGGTAAGCACACTATGAAAAGCAGCCACCTTAGGTGATACAGCTTTTCCTAAAGCTGCATTTATAGGTGGTTGAATTCCAAGACACATACCTACAATTACTGCCATTATAATTCCATATATTTTTTCCATAAGATCTCCTCCTCCTTTCTGATTAAATTATCAATCCAAGCTTAATGCATCTTTAAATAAATAACTAACCAATACATAAAAAGTTTAGATGAAGCTTCTCACCCCATCTAAACTAAATTTCACTTATATTTTTTTAGGTATCCTTCCTTCAAATGCACTATAAGAATACAAAAGTATTGCTATAGCATAAGAATTTATAATAGTTACAACTAATGTTTCTACTATTCTTGGTACCCATAGTACCATAAATCCTTTAGCTGCAAGAGCTGGTGTGAACATCAATATAAAATAAGTATTCATAGTTGATACTATTATTCCTGATATTCCTACAGAAAGGACTAGTTTGAAAAAGTTATTGTAAACATAATAGTAATTGCTATTACTCTTTTTATTTATTAAATTATTTATTATTAGTATAACAAAACCTACAACTCCACTTAACACAAGTCCCACACCAAGGTACTGAACTTTCTTACCCATAAACATAAGCATTTTTCCTAAATAAGAACTATGCATAATAGTAATTGCTACAGTATTAAAAATTCCTATTAACGTAAGTAAAGTAAAGAAAATAATATAATATTTCTTCAGTTTTTCTATTGGCATATCTTTTATTTTTTTCCAAATTACAGCTGGCAAAAGTCCTGCTATTATATTAGTTACTGTAAATACTGGTATATACGCTCCCATAGGCATTACAATTGTACCAAGTATATCTACTACACCTCCTGCTGCTGCCCCATATAAAGGTCCAAAAAGAAGGCCTGGAAGCACATAGAAAATTGCACCAAAACTTATTCTCATAGTAAGAACTCCACCTGCAGTAATCATTATAGAAAAAGCTCTTAAAACTATTGATATGCTAATACATAACGCTGTGGTTACAAGAAATTTTGTATTCATTCTACTTTTCATTTTACTCTCTCCTATACAAATATTAATAAAATGTATACGTTTTACCCTTTTAATTACAACACCTCTTTTCTCTTTAATGTGCGTCACATTAAAGAGAAAAGAGGTATAAAAATACAAAATCCCTTTAATGTAACAGTGGAAGCAATATTGCATCATAAGCTTTAAGCTTTTCGTTTAGAGACAACCTCCCATTCTCTAACACTTAATGCACAATATTTACTCTGCTACTTATCTTAAGTATACAAAAACTGGATAAGTATGTCTATAGAATTTTGCAAAAATTATGAAAAAAAAAGGAAGTCTTTACTAAAAAATATAGGCTCCTTTTTCATAAGATATTTTAAGAAAAATATTCATTCTATCTTTGACTTATTATCTTTTCAAAACTATCCACAATTAAATTTCACTTCACTTTAATTCTTCTTCAAAATACTTCATGCTGCTCTTTTTAAGTTCTTCTTACTATAATATATTTTTTTATTATTTCTTTTCTTTAATAACATATATACTGGAAGTCCCAGTAAAGTTATGAACTTTCCCAATAAATGCACTTTTTAATATAATAGCTGATATTGGTATTAATTTTCCAATATCAGCAATACTAGCAATTTTTGCACCGATTTTTGTTGAAATTAAATTTATAGCTGTAATTATTATTGCTGAGCCTACCTCTAATAATTTAAAATTTCAATACTAAGTTCTTTTAATGTTGAAACAATAAATTCTCTATTTGATTTTGTTTCTTCCACAAGAAATTGGATATCTTTTTCATTAGCATAAGTAGCATTTACATGTTTAACTGCATTTTTTATATAAGATTTACTTAATTTTTTCATATCTGAATATCTTGTCTTTATTAAAGATGGATGTTCTGGAAGTATAATAGTTTTTCCTGGTACTTCATCCTCTGCATCTCCAAATTTAACTTCTATTCCATTTTTCTTTGCAAAAGAAAGTTGTGCTAGTGGATGTTTCCCAGCTCCAGTATATTCTGTTTCTTGAACAACTATAATTTGATCCTGGTCTAATTCCTTTGCAAGAGCAAAAGCTGCTGTTAATGATGTATTTCCAGCAGGTCCTCTCTCCATACCCTCTAAATTTGATAAAACCTCCGTCATATAGAATACTTCACCTTGCTTAACTGTTAAAAAAGCATCCATATATCTTAAAGTTCTTGCTGCACTTCTTGGAACATCCGAGTGATCTGGATTTGTTGCATAGGGCATTCCAAAACCTGTATGTCCTGTTGTAAAGGATTTCTTGTTAAAGTCACTATCAGATGCCATGTGAAGCCCTTTTAAATCAACACTGGCACCATAAACTTTTGTATTTACTGCTCCTGCTTTTATAAGGCCTCTTGCCGTTCCTGTTAAATTTCCTCCACCTGCTTGAGTTGCTATTACATAGTCTGGATCTTTTCCAAACATATCTCTACACTGCATTGAAATTTCATAACCCAATGATTCCACACCTGCTATGCCAAAAGTTGAATACAGTGAAGCATTAAAATAATTTGTATCCTCTAAAACTCTTAAAAAAGTATAGAAGAGTTCTGGTCCAACAGTTAACTGAATTACCTCTGCTCCAAGACTCTCACATTTTCTTTGTTTTTCAAGTATTTCAGGTTGTCCAACTTTTTTAGAGTCAAAACATTCCTGCACAATAATACATTCAAGGTTTCTCATAGCCGCTTGTGATGCCACTGCTGCGCCATAATTTCCACTGGTAGCTGCTGCTATGCCCTTATATCCTAACCTTTTAGCTTGATATACTGATATAGCTGCCCTTCTATCCTTAAAACTTCCAGAAGGATTGCATTGTTCATCCTTTACAAATATTCTAGCTCCTTTTCCTTTAGCAGATACTTTCCTTGCTAACGCAGTTATATTTTTAAGTTCTAATAATGGTGTATTTCCAACCCCTACTTCTCTTTGAATTTTGATGATATCCTCTAATGAATATCCTGTATCCTTCATCATTCTTTCATAGTCAAAAGCAATATTTCCTGATTCATAAATTGAATAATCAATACCTGTTGCTTTTTTTATTATTTCACTATTTCTTGCAGTAACTGCTGAATAACTATTATCTTTAACCATTATTTTTCAACTCCTTTCAAGATTCCCCTAACCTGCATACCTACTTTTAAAAGTTCTGGCACATATTCTTCTCCAAATCCATATGAATATTTTGGATTTACCTCTACAAGTTCTCCTTTAACTTTTCTTCCAGTAATAGTAGTTATTTCTACCTGCTGCCCAACATTGGAATCTTGATTCAAAAAACCTTTTACCCATAATTCTAGAGGAACCTTCTTTGTATCTTCTGGAATTTTCGCTGTTCTTTCTTCTGATTTCAATACAATTTCATGTATTTGAACCCATTCACCTTTTTTTATACTTACACTCATATTTTACACCTCACCTTTATTCTCATATAATTGTATATAGCAATATCCATGCCATTTATACAATTTTTTCAAAATTTGTAGTTAGTTTTAATTTTTACTTTTAAAAGTTCTAAAGAAAATATTTAAGTCCTAGATAACTTTAACTATAGTTCACTTACTTTAGTCATATTCAAAAATAACTAGTCACTATGTTAGTCTATTTTGTGTTAGCCCCCCTTGATAACTCGGCTATCAGTGGAACCTGCTTCTTTGTATGGCACAAAACACATACTGACATCTTTGACCTATTATTTTCTTTCATATCCCTTAATAAACAAAAAATTCTGTTTAGTTATAAATTTTTCTTTACTAAACAGGGTCTTTATTTATTTTAAAAATTATTATCAAAAATATTTTTTAACAATCTTTTGTAGAATTTATAGCATGTTTTAAAAGATATATGTTTCCACGTGGAAAAAAATTTCATAGTTCAATAGGAAATTTTTTTCCTATTAGCTTATAGGCAAACTCTCTCCTTAACTAAATCTGTAATCACTAAATTAAAGTTTTCATTTTTTAAGTGCTTCTTCTCCTGAAGATGCAGTTTTAGAATAATATCCTTTATCAGCAAGTATTATTTTAAATACCTCCTGATATTGATCTCCATCATCCACTATTAATATTTTAAAAATTTCATTGTTTTTGCATATAATCTGTTTTATCATATACTTCTTTACATGCAATTTCTATACCAATACAATTGTACATAAAAAAGAAGCCTCTGCTTAAAAACATAGGCTCCTTCTTCATAAGACGTTTTAAGAAAAATATTCATTCTATCTTTGACTTATTATCTTTCCAAAACTATCAACAATTAAATTTCACTTCGCTTTAATTCTTCTTCAAAATACTTCATGCTACTTTTCTTGAGTTCTTTAGTACTATATAAAATTTTATACTCATAAATTCTTATACTATTAGAAATTTCCTTTATAGCATTTTCACACTGTTCCTTTGTCTGGCCATGTACCATAGTGAACATATTATAGGGCCAATTGTAAGCTATAGGACGTGCATAGCAATGAGTTACTTCTTTAAAAGAACTCATAGTTTCTCCCACTTCCTGAACTTTTTCTTCTGGAACTATCCACACCACCATAGCATTAGCTTTAAATCCTGCTTCTCTGTGATATAAAATTCCGCCTACTCTTCGAAGTATGCCTTTACTGTAAAAATCATTTATTTTCTTTAGCAATTCTTCCTCTGTAATTCCAACTTCTTCAGCTATTAACTTGTATGGCTGTGATGTTAATGAAATATCTCCTTGAAGTTTTCTGATTATAGATTTATCTAAAGAATTTAACATTATAGTTTCTCCTTTATTTTAATTTTTCCAGGTACTACCTGCTTTTTTTACTTCTTCTATAAGAACATTGCACTGATCCACATCACTTTGATTTTCAAACATTATGTTTTTATTAACTAATTTATAATTTCCTTGTTTTGATTGCATAAATTCAATGTACTTATCCATTTTTTCTCTTAGCACTTTCTTCTCACTAAGTTCTTTCATTCTCTTGTCATATTTTTCTTTTCTCCAAAAGTTGAACTTATTTATTAAATCTTTTTCAAACATAGTGTTTTCACCTTTATATGCTGACATTTTTTTATCAGAATCTGCTTTGTTATTATTCATGTCCAATTCATATTTAGCAAACAATTTATTTAATTCATTTAAATTATCTCTGAATTTATTAACTTTATCTTCACTTCCTAAAACACTATTAGAAGTTATAATTTCTTTTGAAGCTTTTGCTTTAAATTCACTATCAAAGGTTTTATTAATAGAATAACTTTTTTTAGCATCTTCCTTTACAATTGTTATGAAAGAAGTTAGTTTACCATAATCATTTTTATCTTTTACTGATGCTGGATTACTATTATCTGTGTTTTCACATACTTGTTCTACATATTCTCCAGCTGCTAATTGTTTAGAATTCTCTCTTACAGCAGTTGTAAAATTACACATTGAAATGAACATAAGTAAAGATGAAAAAATTAATATTCCCCACTTTTTCTTCTTTTTAAAAAGTACTTTATTTCTTATAACACATATTATCAAAGGCAATAAATAAGCTATAATGGCATTACTAAATAAAATAGCAAGATTATCTGAAGAATCCAATTTGCGCTGGGTAACTGTAGGATAACATAATAATGTTCCTACTAAAATAAAAATAACTGATAAGATTCCAGTCATAATTTTTTTAGGCTTTTCATTTTTAATATTAGTATTCTTTTGTTCATTAGGACTTTTTTCCAATTCTTTTTTCCCCCTTAATTTTGATTACATACTTACAAATGTTTTTCTACTCACAATTAAAATATATTGAATTTGTACTTACTTTAGATTATCGTATTTTTTACCAAAAAATGAATAGATTTTGATTAAGAAGTTACGCTCAAAAAATTAACACCTAAAATTAAAACAAAGTTAAAAGCTACCACGATATTTTTTGAATTTCTGAAACAAACTATAGCTTGAAGCCTATAATCACTACACTAATTAGATTTAATGAAAATATAAGCCAAAAAATCTCTGCAAAAATGCAGAGGTTTTTTCTACTTTTAACCACATGGTTTATCTAATACTTTTTCAATAAATATACTTATAAGTTCTGGATCAAACTGAATGCCTGCATTCAGTTTTAATTCTTTTATGGCAACTTCTTCTGGCAAAGCATTTCTATAGCTCCTTTCGCTGATCATTGCATCATAGGAGTCAGCTATAGTTATAATTCTTGATTGAAGTGGTATTTCTTCTCCACTTAAGCCTTTTGGATATCCCTTCCCATCCCATCTTTCATGATGAGCTAATACGTATTCCGCCATTTCAGACATGTCATTTACTGTGCTCAGTATTCTATATCCTATTTCTGGATGTCTTTTTATTTGTTCCCATTCTTCATCTGTTAGCTTTCCTGGCTTATTAAGTACATTTTCTTCTATAGCTATTTTACCTATATCATGAAGCAACCCAACACTTCCCAGTTCCTTAATTTCATCTTCATGTAAACCAAGAACTTTGCCCATATTCTGGCATAATGCTGAAACTCTATGAGAATGCTGTTCTTCCCTCTTGTTTTTTTCATGAAGGGTACTAATTATAGCACTTATGGTTTTTCCTCTCATACTTGGACTGTCGAAAAGCTTTTTCTTATACATATGATCTTCAGATTTCTTCAAAACTTCTGCAATTTTTTCATTCACACTTTTCTTAGTTTCATATCCAAAAGAAATAGATATCTCAACAGAGCCTACCATTTCTTTTAAAGCTATAGATTTTATGCGTTTAAGGATTTGTTCCGTTTCATAAGTATCTGTATTAGGTAATAAAATAACAAATTCATCCCCTCCAAGTCTAGCAATAATATCACTAGCTCTGCATCCTTTCATTATAGCTTTAGCAACTTTTTTAAGGAGTTCATCACCTACAACATGTCCTAAAGAATCATTTATAAGTTTTAATCCATTAACATCTGCCATAACAATGGTTAAAGGTAAATTTTCTTCTTTATCTAGTCGCCTTAACTCCTCCTCAAAAAATCTTCTGTTATATAAACCTGTTAATTGATCATGATAACTTAAATATTCTAATTTAAGTTCCATTTGTTTTCTGTCGCTAATATCTCTCCATAAAGAATGAAAAACTTTTTTTCCATTAAGAAAAATAGTTGTTAACATGACTTCAACTGGTAATAAACTTCCATCAACCCTTTTGTACCACCATTCAAATTTACATTTTCCATTTTGCATAGTATCTTTACGCATTCTAGAAACCTTTTCTTTAGAATCTTCTCCGTCAGGTTGTTCTTTCGGATAAAACTCAAATGGACACTTGCCAACTATGGATGACTTTGAATCATACCCCAATGTTTTAATCATAGCTAGATTACAATCAACTATTTTATCATCTAAAATTATAAGTATTGCATCTGATGAATTTTCAAAGAGATTTCTAAAAGTACATTCACTTGACTTTACAGACTCTTCTGCTTTTTTTCTTTTAGTAATATCTGTAACAATTACTGCAAGCTGAAGCTTTTTAGTTGTATACACTATTAATTCGTAATGTCTATCCATATCTTGTAAGTAACTTTCATAACATATAGGTTCTCCTGTTTTCATTACATGTTTATATTTTTCTATTACGCTTTTTTTAATATTAGGGAAAATCTCACAAATGGTTTTTCCTAAAATATCTTTACTTTTTAACCCTGTTATTTTTTCATGGCTTTTATTTGAATCTACAAATCTATAATTTCCAACTTCTTCTTCAGAATCTCCTTCATAAACTGCTAATCCTTGCTGCATTTCATTTACAAGTGCTTTATATTTTTCTTCACTTATTTTCAATTCCAATTCATTTTGTCTTTCAACAGTAATGTTTCTTGATATAGCCAGTATTTCTTTTTCATTATTTTTTACCATTCTAAGTTCAAAACACTGATCTTTATCAGAAATTTTCAATTTGTATTCAAATTTCTCTAGTATTCCATATTTAATTACCGATTGCATCTTTTCATAAGCTATTTCTGATATTTCATCAGGAATAACCTCCCAAATAGTTTTTCCAATAAAATTTTCCTTTGGCATTAACAGAAGACTTTCATCACTTGCTATACAATCTATAAAATAACCATCATTATTAATAATAAATAACAAATCAGGCATTGCTTTAACGATAGCTCTATTTTTTTCTTCACTTTTACTTAACTTTTTCTCACTTTCAATAATTTGATTATATTGAATTGTTAATTCTTCCTGAAATGCAGTTAATTGTTGTACATGAGCTTTCAGTTTCTCATTAGCTACTGACAATTCTTTATAGCTCTCATTAAGCTTTCTTTCTGTTAAATCAACTTTTCTTAGAAGAGTGTTTATTAATAAATAAAGAATAATTGAACTTACAATAACATGTAACAATCCTTTGTATATATTTACAATTAATAACATATCCCTATTACTGATACCTTTATGCACAATTTTATCTGAAAAATAAATCCAAAGAAACCCTATAAGGGAATATATTAGGCATATTTTAATACATTCATATTTATATTTATCATTAATTTTAAAAATTGAGTAGATTTTCTTTCTTAGTGATACAAACATACTACACCTCCATTTAAATTGCATTGAACTATACTCTGCTCAATTTATTACCACTTAACATCTATAATTTTATTGTAAAAATAAAAATTACACATTCTTCCACACACAAATTATGTAAATCAACCACTTCATATGAATACCTTATATGTTTATTTTATACTGTTTTCGATAAATTTCAACAAAAATCTTCTATTCTTATATATTTTTAATAGAGAAAAGAAAATAAGTATACCTCACATAAAGAAATAACTTTCTTAAATACATAATGGGGCTGTCCCATTAAGAAATTTACATACAATATATTGATTTGCAAATCAATGACAAATACAATATGTTGTAAGATTTATTCTTAGTGTGACAGCCCCAGACATTAATATGTTTGTTATATTGTTGTTATGTGTACATTACAACAAAGAATAATATATGCATTATTCTTTGTATTCTAATAGATCCCCTGGTTGACACTGCAATTCACGACAAATTGCTTCAAGTGTAGAAAACCTTATAGCTTTTGCTTTGTTATTTTTTAATATAGATAGATTTGCATTTGTAATTCCAACTCTTTCTGCTAATTCTGAAAGGGAAATTTTCCTTTTTGCCATCATGACATCCAAATTTACGACAATTGCCATCTTATCCTCCGTTATACAGTAAAATCGTTTTCTACTTTTATTTCAACTGCTTTTTTAAATATTTCTGCTAAAACTAAAGCCATACAAGCTAAAACAATATACATAAAAAAACTTCCTTTAAGTGATCCATACTTTGTAGCAAATATTTCTAAACCACTTGCCCTTTTAAAATTTGCCATTGCATCAAAGATTGCTATACAAAACATATAACATCCAATTGTTTTAAATCTTTTCACATTATCAATGCAAAAGGGTGTTAAATTCGTGCTATATAAAATTTGGCGTAAATTGTAAGTTATTAAAATATAGATTAAATACACTAAAAAACTGATACATCCTTTTATTGTAAACATATCTATAATACTCTTTCCATAATATAGTTGATATATAAAAGATGATACGATCTGTACTAACATAACCGCTGATGCAATTATTAAAACATTTAAAAATGCTTTGAGAAAATTGGCTGCTAAATGCTTCTTCATAACCAAACAACTCCTTACAAAATATATTATTTGTATTATATCATATTTTTTATCGAATAACAATACGGGTTTATTGTTATTCAATAATGGCATATTGTAAGAAATGTCTCTATATTGTAGTTTTTGCATATTCTTTAATGTTTTAACATTGTAACTTATACTTGATTCATCACTTCTCTATTCATATAAAAAGCCCATGTGAAAATCACACAGGCTTCTATAAATTCAATTATTAATATGAAGATTATTTAAATACTTTAATACGCGCTTCTAATGGTTGAAATTCCTTTTTATCTGGTTTTGCTGTTGGTTTTCCAAATGGCATTTGTGCAATAAGTTTCCAATTCATTGGTATATTCCATTCCTTCTTTACATCAGCTTCAATAAGTTCATTATAGTGTTGTAATGATACTCCAAATCCTTCGATTTCTAATGAAGTCCAAATAACATATTGATGCATACCACTTGATTGCTGAGACCAAATTGGAAAGTTATCCTTATAAGTGGCAAATTGCTTTTGAAGGGATTCAATTACACTATTATCTTCAAAGAATAAAACTGTGCCATATCCATTACGAAATGAATTTATTTTATCCTCAGTGGAACTAAATTGGTCAGCAGGTACTATCTTTCTTAAAGCTTCTTTTGCGATATCCCATAATTTATCATGATGTTTTTCTAATAATAAAACTACTCTTGCACTTTGAGAATTAAATGCTGATGGGGTATGTTTTACAGCATATTCAATGACTTCTTTGATTCTCTCATCAGAAGCCACTACTTCCTTACTAATTCCATAAAATGTACGTCTATCTGCTACAGCAGAATAAAAATCCTTATTCATATTATCACTCCTTTTATTTTATATAAAATATTCGTTTTTTATTATTTGTAAATAGGAATTCTCATATCCCCACGTATTACAATTTGAAGAACCTTAATCTTATCTATTCATTCCTATAATTAAAACACGAAAGTTTTTTTCATTTTGATTAAAATATCTTCTTCAATAATTTCTAGCCTATCTCTATTCACTAATTACAAATATTTATTAATAATTTTAATTTTCAAATCTTTATATATATTATTACATGTTTTTCACTATTAATCAATAATTATTTTCCGTTATGCGCAACAAAATAAATAAAATGAGGCTGTCGCACTAAAGAATTTACATACAATATATTGCTTTGAAAATTTAAAATTAGCACAATATATTGTAGTATTTATTCTTAATACGACAGCCCCATTTGTATTATATATATTTTTTTCAGTAGACTTAAAGTTATTTTAAACCATTAAACTTATAAATTTATTATTTTGAATAAACTTACTCAATGGATCTTACTTAGCAGGAATATTGCAAGTATGTAGAACTCACATTAATCTAAAAAGCATATACACAAAAGTTTTCAACTATAAATTAGTCGATTTAAAGTTACTAGTTTGGGTTTTAACTTATACGTAGAGATATATGGTAATGTTTAATCACATTAGTTAAATATTTTTTATTAGTCTTAGTGAAAAGTTCAGGAAAACCTTAGAACTTTAGCCCTGTTTGAGTGAAGCGAGTTTGGCAAAGTTCTTAGGTTTTCCTGAACTTTGAGCTTAGACTAATTAAAATATTTAACCGTGATGAAACATTACCATATATCACGAAGTATAAGTTAAAATTCAAACTGCCACTGAACCCTATTTTAATTGCCACACTTAGGCCGCATTATGCTTGCTATTTCAATTTCAAACATCTTTCATAATATCTAAAGCTACCTTAACTTTGAATACTTTGTTTGCAGGTAAGCTTATTATATTTTTAACTAAAGTTTCATCTTTAATGTTTTTTATGATTTCATTAACCCTTTCTTTAGACGAAGCAATAATAGTAAACCACATGTTATAATAATGATCTCGTATATAATTATGAGTTATTTCATCATAACTATTGACTATTTTAGCTGTTTCTTCTAGACTTTTTTCTGGTACGTTCATGGCGCATAAAGTGCTAGAATATCCTAAACTTTTAGAATTAAAAATTCCGCCTACTCGTCTAAGGTATCTCTGTGATTTTAACTTTTCTATTCTTTGTATTACTTCTTCTTCTGTAATACCTATTTGTTTACCTAATACTAAAAAAGGTCTGGATTCCATTGGTAATCCCTCTTGCAATAAGTTCAATAGTTCTTTATCTATTTTATCCACTCTTCACCTCTATAGTTTCAAATAAGATTTTACTTGATTATACATGAATTTTCTGACTCCATATAATCTCCATTATTATAATAAGCAGCTCTAGCTCTACATCCTCCACAGCTTTCTTTGTGTGAACACAAACCACAGCTTCCCTTATAATCTAAAGTCCTTAAATTTTTAAATATTTCACTATTATTCCAAATATCATTAAAAGGCGTTTTTTTCACATTCCCTGCTATCTCCATTAAGTAAGCACAAGGTTGTACATCACCTTTTGGACTCACTATACAATAACTTATACCTGCTAAACATCCTCTTTTAAATCTGGTCTTAACTCCTAAATTTTCTGCAACTCTCACAAATTGAGGTGCACAGGTAGGTTTTAATTCAATGCTTACTTCCTTCTGCTTTCTCATTATATTATAAAGCAATGCTTCATATTCTTTAGAATCTAAAGATTCTTTTTCTATTTCACTTCCTCGTCCTGTTGGCACTAAAAAGAAAATGTGATGAGCTGATGCTCCTATTTCCACTGCAAAATCCGTAATATCTAGTATTTCTTCCTTATTCCACTTCATAACTGTAGTATGAATTTGAAATTTAAGTCCTACTTCTTTGCAATTTTTCATTCCCTGTACTGTATCTTTCCATGCACTTTCATAGCCTCTAAAATTATTATGTTTTTTTTCAATTAAGCTATCCAAACTTATGCCTACAGATTTCACTCCTGCTGTCTTTAATTTTTTAGCCATTTCTAATGTAATTAGTGCACCATTACTTCCCATAACTGGTATAAGCCTAAGTTTTGAAGCATATTCTATAAGTTCAAAAATATCTTTTCTCATTAAAGGTTCCCCACCAGAAAAAATCATCATTTTAAAACCTGCTTTTGCAATTCCATCTAAAAGCTTTTTTCCTTCTTCTGTGGTTAACTCTTCTTTATCTTCTTTTCCAGCATCTCTATAGCAGTGACTACAATACATATTACATTTATTAGTAGTATTCCACGACACAATCATCATAATTAGAACCTCCATTATTAGTTAACTCAACTTTCACAAATACAAAATTTCAACTTAATATAAGCAAGATGCGACACAACTTTTTCAAGAGGACAATTGACAGAGTACAATGAAGGTAAGTTTTCTTCCTTACGTCAGAAAACTAATTTATTTTTAAAGCTTGTTTTGCTAACGCAAAAGGAGCTTCAAATTTATATAAGTCAGCAATGTTTCACTTTAGTGAAACGAGTAATCAAAAATTTAATTCAAGATTTTTCGTAGTGTAGCGGAGAAAAATCCTCCTTCACTGTCCTCTGTCAATTGTCCTCTGTCCTCTCAAAAATATTGCTTCGCAATGTTTTTAAACTTATTAAATTAATCCCATACCTTCTTCTACTCCAATTTCTTCATTTGTAAGATAGCAAGCAGGATCAGAAGCCCAAAAATCTCCAGTTACAGCCTCAGCTCGACTTCTAAAGTTTCCATTACACATATTTAACCACTTGCAGCTTTTACAGCGTCCTTTTAATAAAGACTTCCTGTTCCTCAAACCATTCAAAATTGGATTGGTTGTACTTTTCCAAATTTCACTAAACTTTTCATCTCTTACATTTCCAAAAGTGTGCTGCCAAGTAAACTGATCTGCGTGAACATTTCCCTGGAAATCTACATTAGCAAAAGCCATACCTGATCTATTTCCTCCATTAGTTTTTATCAATTTTAGAATTCTATCTGCCATTTCTGGATACTTTTTTTTAGCTTGCATATATAAATAAACAGCATCCGCATGATTGTCTACTGTTAATATTTCCACTTTAGGTCCAAACTCTAATGCTTTTTCCATAATTAAATCCATAGCAGCTCGAGCTTCCTCTTTGCTAATGTCATTTTTCATCATTTCAGTTCCTCTACCTGAATAAACTAAGTGATAAAAACAAACTCTTGGTATACCCTCTTCTTTTATTAATTTAAAAATATCTTCTAATTGCTTATAATTATAATTGTTTATGGTAAATCTTAATCCAACTTTTTGACCTATATCTATACAATTTCTAATTCCTTTTAAAGCACTATCAAAAGCACCTTTAGTCCTTCTAAATTCATCATGTTTCGATCCAATACCGTCTAAACTTACTCCTACATATCCTACCTTTAATTCTTTTAAATCTTTACATATATCCTTTTCTAAAAGAGTTCCATTAGTGGATAATGTATTTCTTATATTATATTTTCTTGTATAGTCTAATATGTGAAATATATTTTTTCTAAGTAGAGGCTCTCCACCAGAAAATAATATTACAGGAACTTTAAATTCTCCTAAATCTTCAATAAAGTTCTCAGCTTCTTTAAGATTAAGCTCTCCTTCATACTGTTTACTATCTGAATCTGCATAACAATGCATACATTTTAAATTACAAGTTTTTGTGCAATTCCAAACTACAACAGGTCCTCTACCAGGGCTTACTCCAAACTTTTCTTCCGCTGCCCCCTTTACATAACGAATACTATCCCCAAAATTTTGTGAATTACATAATAGTTTAGTTATACCTATCATTTTTCATTATCTCTCCTTAAAATATCTAGTGTTTAATACATTGTATCATTTATATACCAATACGCTCAACAAAAAATAATTCATCTAAATAAGTACATATTTAAACTATTGATGGTGATATTTACATATAATTGATGGTGATATTTACATATAATTAATAGATTACAAAAATTAGGGATAGGATAAGGAGATAGTTATACGTAATGAGTCAAATTAACACCTTCAATAATAAAAATTCATTCATATATGACAAATTTTCATCAGTCTTTTTATTTTTATTAGGTATTTACTATCTAATTAAAGCATTAAAATAATTTAACTTTTTATCCCATCACTGCCATTGCTAATACATCCATTCTGTAACTTCACTTACAGATTTACGTGGACGTGGGTATGGAGATTGATTTGGATATCCTATAGCTATAGCTGCCACAAGTTCATCTTTACGATTTAACCAAGAACATATTTCATTATCACAATAAAAAATATCACAAATCCAAAGAGTGCCTAATCCAAAATCCTGTGCAGCTAAAATCATTGTTTGCACAGCTGCACCTATTGATTGGGTATCAGTAAGCAATCTATAATGATTATAGTCTTCTTCAATATTAGAAAATGCATTGAATACTAAAATTACTATTGGTGCTTCATTAATTGAATTAACACTTAACTCGCAACTTCCAAGATCTGAGCCTTGTTTCTTATGAAAACCCACAAAATTAGTCATTACATTTACTAACTCGTCTTTCTTCTTATCCTGTAGAACAACAAACCTCCAGGGTTGACGATTTTTGCCTGAAGGTGCTTTAGTTGCTAATCCTAATAATTTTTCTATTATTTCTTTCCGTATCATTTTATTTTCAAATTTTCGTATGCTTCTTCGCTGTTCTATTGCTTTTATTGTTTCCATAATTAATCCTCCTAAAATGTGAAATTAAATCTTATTTCAATTTTATCTAAATAATAACATATTTGCATTGTTAATGTTATATATTCACTTCAATTTACAATTTAAAGATGCTTTTTTAGCATAGAATTTCAGCATCACAAAACCTAGCTTTGTGTACTTTACTCTGCAATTATGGTATACTTCATATAAAAATTACTAGATTAATTTTCGTATTTTGGGAAAGTTAATTAATTACAAGGAGATGATATTTATGGATCATAAAAGTACAGTTGTAGCTAAAGCTTCTATAAAAATGGCTATATCCTCAAGAGCTGGTGAAGATAAACTTGTAGAAGCTTACAAAGAAAATGGCATATTAGTTACTGCAGTAGATATTGGTGGTGACTTTTCTCAATTCACCACAAAAGTAATCGAAAGAGCCCTAGTAGCTTCTAAAAGAACTGGAATTATAAAAGACTGTCATGTACATGACGGAGCTGTAGCTGGTGCTACTAAAGAAGCTCTATGTGAATTAGCACCTAAAGCTAACGGATTAAATGTAGGTGGAAAAATAGGTATAGCTAGATCTGGTGAACATTTAAGTATATGCATATTTTTAAGTATAGGTTTACTTCACTTAAATGAAGTTACTATAGGTCTTGCACATCGTTCTATACCTGATATATATTAATTGATTTTTTTCTTTCAAAGTTTTATTATCCTTGCATTTTTTAATCACTACTCAGAATATTAGAAGTTTTATTTTGTTTATTGACATTTAAGACAATTTACTATATGATTATTTCCAACGTAGCTTATTTTTTTAGGTATTAAGCAAATATCGCAAAATATTTGTAACAAATTTACACCTAAAATCATAATATAAATAATATATTTTTGTAGCATTACAGTAGTATGGTAGGATTAACGTAGAATGGTAGAATTTATGACTAATAGAGCTATCTTTAACTTTAAAAATAGCTTTTATTTTTATAACTTAATATTTTAGGAGGATGGTAGTATGGTAGCAAAGAAATTATTATTATGTGCAACCTGCACGTTATTTTTAGGTACATCTTTTTTAACAGGGTGTTCTTCAAATAACAGTAAAAGTGAAAACAAATCTAATAAGGTGGTAAACATTGGTATAAGTCAACTTGTAGAACATCCAGCATTAGATGCATCTCGAAAAGGTTTTATAGCTGCACTTAGCTCTAAAGGCTTTAAGGATGGAGATAAAATCAAAATAGATTTTCAAAATGCTCAAGGAGATATACCAACAGCTCAAACCATTGCAAGCAATTTCGTTTCAAACAAAAAGGATTTAATACTCGCAATAGCAACCCCTTCAGCTCAAGCAGCTTATAACAGTACCAAGGATATTCCTATACTTATAACTGCTGTAACTGATCCTGTTAAGTCTGGACTCGTAAAGTCTATGGATAAGCCTGGCACAAATGTTACAGGAACCAGTGACGCATCACCTATTGATAAACAATTTGAATTAGTAAAAAAATTAGTACCTAATTGTAAAAAGATAGGTATATTATATAATACCAGTGAAGCAAATTCCGAATTCCAAGTAAAAATGGCTAAGGATCAAGCATCAAAAATGAATTTAGAGATAGTTGCTGTGGGTATTACTAGCTCTAATGATATATCTCAAGCTTTAAGTTCCTTGCTTTCTAAAGTTGATGTTTTATATACACCAACAGATAATTTAGTGGCATCATCAATGTCTATTATTAGTTCAAAATGTATTGAAAAAAAGATACCTTTAATAGGTTCTGAAAAAGCTCATGTAGAAGCTGGAGCACTTGCCACTGAAGGCATAGATTTTTACAAACTTGGTTTCCAAACAGGTCTTATGGCAGTAGATATTATAAATGGCAAAAAACCTAACGATATACCTGTTCAAACTTTAAAGGAAACAACACTTTCTATAAATGAAGATACAGCTAAAAAGCTTGGTATCACTATACCAGATGACTTAAAGTCTAAAGCAGAAATGGTTAAGGGTGGTGCTAAGTAATGGATGGATTTATTATAAACATACTGGAACAAGGTTTTATATTTTCAATAATGTCTATAGGGGTTTATATAACTTATAAAATATTAGATTTCCCTGATTTATCGGTGGATGGAACCTTTGCTTTGGGAGCAGCTGTAACTGCTGCCTCCTTACTAAAAGGTGTAAATCCTTTTATTTCTCTAATTTTAGCTTTTATAGTTGGTATGCTAGCAGGCGGAATTACTGGATTTCTTCATGTAAAACTTAAAATAACTAATTTACTTTCAGGTATTTTGGTAATGATAGGACTTTATTCTATAAATCTTAGAATAATGGGAAAAGCCAATATACCACTATTTGCACAAAGCACTATTTTTTCTAATAGTATTGCCCCAGTAATCATAATTTTTATATTTGCTGTTTTAGCTAAAATTATATTGGACTTATTTTTAAAAACAAAACTTGGATTTATTTTAAGATCTACAGGAGATAATCCTCAAATGGTAACTTCTTTAGGTATTGACATAGGAACCATTAAAATAATAGGACTTATGCTCTCAAATGGTTTAGTTGCAATGTCAGGCTCAATGATGGCTCAATATCAAAGATTTTCTGATGTAGGCATGGGTACTGGAATTATAGTAATGGGGTTAGCTTCTGTTATACTTGGAGAATCTGTTTTTAGAAAAGCTTACTTTTTACTTCCAACAACTACTGCAATTTTAGGTTCAATATTATATAAAACCAGTTTATCTCTTGCTTTAAAATTAGGCTTACCTCCAACAGACTTGAAGCTTATAACTTGTGTAATTGTTATTATTGCATTATCTTTAAATGGTAAAAAACTAAACTTAAGCTTCAAATCCTTAAAAAGCTTTACTTCAGGAGGTGTTGAAATTGCTTCAAATAAAAAATCTGCAAAAAGTTTTCAATAAAGATACTGTAAATGAAAAAGTAGTATTTAAGAACTTAAATTTTCATATAAATGAAGGAGATTTCATTACTATAGTGGGAAGTAATGGTGCTGGAAAGTCCTCTCTTTTAAATTTAATATCTGGCTCACTACTACCAGATTCAGGTTCTATTAATTTAAACGGAAGAGATATCTCTAAGCTTCCTGAATATAAAAGAACAAAATTTATTGGTAGAGTATTTCAAAATCCTTCTTTAGGAACTTCTCCCTCTATGACTATACTGGAAAATCTCTCTATGGCTTATAACAAGGGTAAAAAATTTGGTCTAAGTGCTGGTATTTGTAAAAAGAATACAGAATTTTTTAAAGAAATATTGTCTAATCTTTCTTTAGGACTTGAAAACAACTTGAATTCAAAGGTTGGATTATTATCCGGTGGTCAGAGACAATCTTTATCTCTACTTATATCCACAATATCCAATCCTGATTTGTTACTTTTGGATGAACACACTGCAGCTTTAGACCCAAAAACTTGTGAAAATATAATAGAATTAACTAAAAAAACTGTTGCCGAGAAGAACATAACTACTCTTATGGTAACTCATAATTTAAATTATGCTATAGATATAGGAAATAGATTGATAATGCTTCATAGTGGAGAAATAGTTTTAGATATAAGCGGTGAAGAAAAGAAAAGTCTAACTATAACTAAACTTTTAGATTTGTTCAATAATAAAAAATGTGCAGACTTTATAAGTGATGAGTTAGCTCTTTCTTAAAATTTTTATAGATTTTCTCTCCATATTTTTAAGCTCTACAAAGAGAGTAAAGAGTCTTGTGTTATTTAACAAACATAAGACTCTTTACTTTTTTGAATTTATTCTAAAAGCTCTTTAATATCTTTATAAACCAAATCCTTAGATATGCCCCCATAATATCTTATTATGTTATCAATAACTGTAATAGGCGGCTCAAAGCCTCTATCTATAGTCTCTTCTACTCTTTCATACTGATTATCAATACTAATTTTGTCTAAATCTATAAATTCCAGTTGAACTTTATCTTTAACATCACTACTCTTAATAAATTCTTTTAATTCTTCATACACGTCCCCTACTGTTCTTATTGAATCACTTTCAGAATTCTTTTTACAACCAGAACTACAGCCTTGGCATTTCTTCTCTCCACCACCACTGCATCCGCTGCAGGAACTTTTTTCATGGTTACATTCACATCCTCCTGGAAGCTCTTTGTATTTCACTCCAAATATCTGAACTTTAATTTTATCAATCATTATTATCTATATCCTTTCACTTAACTAGCTTTTTACTATTATATCACTTTTATTTAGTTGTTCAAGGATATATTTCATTACACTATAAACCACAGAAAAATTCTATATATTATAGAAAATTAAGAAACAATTAATAATTAAACATTTCATAATAAAAGTTACTCGTAATGGTCATACTATTTTGAGAATATTATGAAAAGGATGGTGAAAAAACCTGCAGCTAGCGGGAAAAAATTATGGATGTATGCAAATTAGATAATGTGAAGCTAAAAGAACTCTCCTCCTACATAGACGATTTAGAAGAAAAAGAAGGTGCACTTATAAATGTACTTCATAAAGCACAAAATATATTTGGATACCTTCCTGAAGAATTACAGATATTTATTGCAAATAAGCTTAACATCACTGCAGCCAAGGTATTTGGTGTAGTTACCTTCTACTCATATTTTACCATAGAGCCTAGAGGTAAACATGTAATAAGCATATGTATGGGAACTGCTTGCTTTGTAAAAGGTGCTGAAAAAATACTGGAGGAATTCAGAAAACAACTTAACATAAAAGATGGATTTTCCACAGAAGACGGACTATTCACCATAGATATTTTAAGATGTGTTGGAGCTTGTGGTCTTGCACCAGTGGTTGTAATTGATGGAATGGTTTATGGAAGAGTAAAAGTTGCTGATGTTGAAGGAATAATAAGTCAATATGCCTTAACTTAAAATATTAAAACTTAATGTGGAGGGAAATATATGGATAAAATAAAATCCTTTGAAGAATTAACAACTTTAAGGGAAAAATACAAATCTAAAATTACAAATCGTGTCCCTGAAAATGCTGATAAGAATGCAAAAAAAGCATACTTGTATGCGGAGGAACAGGATGTCATGCTTCAAAAGGTATAGATGTAGTTAACACACTTAAAAATGAACTTAAAAATGCAAATCTCCAAGATGAAGTAGATGTTATTTCCACAGGATGCTTTGGGTTTTGTGAAAAAGGACCTATAGTCAAAATCGTTCCAGACAATGTGTTTTATGTTGAAGTCACCCCTGAAACAGCAAAACTTATTGTATATGAACACATTGCAAAAGGTATCGTTGTTGACGAATTATTATATAAAGAACCTGGTACAGATCATAGAATATCAAAGCAAAGAGATATTCCCTTTTATAAAAAGCAAAAGAGAATTGCTCTTAGAAATTGTGGCCTTATTAATCCTGAAGACATCAATGAATATATAGCAATGAATGGTTATGAAGCCTTAGGTAAAGTTTTAAATGGAATGACTCCTGACGCTGTAATCGATGAAATTAAAAAAAGCGGCCTTCGAGGACGTGGAGGTGGAGGCTTTCCTACAGGCATAAAATGGGAAATGTCAAAAAAATCTCAGTCTGATGTAAAATATATAATTTGCAATGCTGATGAAGGTGATCCTGGTGCCTTTATGGATAGAAGCATATTAGAGGGTGATCCAAATTCTGTACTTGAAGCTATGGCTATTGCCGGCTATTGTATAGGTGCAAATAAAGGTTATATTTATATTAGAGCTGAATACCCTCTTGCAATAAACAGACTAAAAATTGCTATTAAACAGGCCTATGACATAGGAATGCTGGGAGATAAAATTTTAGGCTCCAACTTTTCCTTTGATATAGATTTAAAATATGGTGCAGGAGCTTTTATATGTGGTGAAGAAACTGCACTTATAAACTCTATAGAAGGAGGTCGTGGGGAACCTACAGTAAAACCACCTTTTCCCTCTCAAGTTGGTCTTTGGAAAAAGCCTACTAATATAAACAATGTAGAAACCCTTGCAAATATTTGTCCTATACTACTTAGAGGATCAGATTGGTTTAGCTCCATAGGTACTGAAAAGAGTAAAGGCACCAAGGTATTTGCATTGGCAGGTAAAATTAATAATGTAGGGCTTGTAGAAGTTCCTATGGGTATAACTTTAAGAGAAATAATATTTGACCTTGGCGGCGGAATTAAAGATGGCAAAAAATTCAAAGCTGTTCAAACTGGAGGTCCTTCTGGCGGATGTATTCCTGCAGAATATTTAGATATTCCTATTGACTATGAAAGTCTTACTAAAATAGGTTCTATGATGGGTTCTGGAGGCATGATAGTTATGGATGAAGATAACTGCATGGTGAATATAGCTAAATTCTATTTACAATTTAGTGTAGATGAATCCTGTGGAAGATGTACTGCCTGCAGAGTCGGAAATAAAAGACTTCTTGAAATTTTAGAAGATATAACAAGCGGCAAAGGTACTATGGAACATCTAGAAGATTTAAAGGATTTGGCCCCTATAATAAAAGATTCTTCTCTTTGCGGTCTTGGCCAAACATCACCAAATCCAATTATTAGCACAATGAATTTTTTTTGGGATGAATATGTATCTCATGTAAAAGATAAAAACTGTCCTTCTGGAGTTTGCACTGCACTTTTAAAATATCATGTAGATCCTGAAAAATGTATAGGCTGTACCGCTTGTTCAAGGATATGTCCTACAAATGCTATTTCCGGTGCTGTTAAGAAAACTCATGTAATCGATAAAGAAAAATGTATAAAGTGCGGCGGATGTATGAATGCATGTAAATTTGATGCTATCACAAGGAAATAGTAACTTAAGAAAGGAGTAAAAAAATGAAAACGGTGAATTTAACCATAAATGATTTAAAAGTGTCAGTACCAGAGGGCACTACAATTTTAGATGCTGCAAAAAAAGTAAATGTAACTATCCCTACTCTCTGCTTTCTTAATCTTCATGATGTAAAGATGGTAAACAGAACTTCTTCCTGTAGAGTTTGTCTCGTTGAGGTTGAAGGAAGACGTAATCTTGCACCTTCCTGCTCTACAGAAGTTTTTGAAGGTATGGTAGTTAAAACAGATTCTTTGAGAGCAATAAAAGCAAGACGTACCATGGTGGAACTGCTTCTCTCCGATCACCCCACTGACTGCTTGGTCTGTGAGAAAAATACTTCCTGTCAGCTTCAAAGAATAGCTGCTGATTTAGGCATAAGGAAAATTAAATATAAAGGTGCTATGTCCAATTATAAAAAAGATTCCTCCAGTGGTGCTATCTACAGAAATCTTGATAAATGTATAATGTGTAGACGCTGCGAAACTATGTGTAATGAAGTTCAAACCTGTGGTGTTTATTCTGCTGTAGACAGAGGCTTTGAAACTGTAATATCACCTGCTTTTGGTCGTCCTATGATAGATACCCAGTGTACTTTTTGTGGTCAATGTGTTGCTGTATGTCCTACTGCTGCATTAACTGAAGTTAGTAATGTAGCTAAGGTATGGGAAGCCTTAGCTGATCCTGATAAATATGTAATTGTTCAAACCGCACCAGCAATAAGAGTTGCTTTAGGCGAAAAATTTGGTATGGAACCTGGAACTATAGTAACAGGTAAAATGGTAGCAGCTCTTAAAAGATTAGGATTTACTAAGGTATTTGATACAGATTTTGCAGCAGATGTAACTATTTTAGAAGAAGCTCATGAACTTATAGATAGACTTCAAAATGGTGGAAGGCTTCCAATACTTACAAGCTGCTGCCCTAGTTGGGTTAAATTTATAGAACATCAATTTCCTGATCTTTTGGATATACCTTCAACTTGTAAATCACCACATATAATGTTTGGTACTTTAGCTAAAACATATTTTGCAGAGAAATTAAATATTGATCCAGCTAAAATTGTAGTGGTTTCTGTTATGCCTTGCATTGCAAAAAAATATGAAGTAAGTAGACCTGAACTTAAACATGAAGGTCATAAAAACGTTGATTTTGTTGTTACTACAAGAGAACTATCAGACATGATAGTAGAAGCAGGACTAGATTTCACTAAACTTCCTGATGAAGATTTTGATAATCCTCTTGGCGAATCTACAGGTGCTTCTGTAATATTTGGAGCTACTGGAGGAGTAATTGAGGCAGCTCTTAGAACTGCTTATGAATGGCTTACAAATGAAACTTTACAGGAAGTAGAATTTCACAGTTTAAGAGGCCTTGATGGACTTAAGGAAGCTAGTGTAACTATTAATGGTGAAGAAATAAAAATTGCTGTAGCTCATGGTCTTGGTAATGCAAGAAAACTTCTTGAAGATATACAATCTGGAAAGGCAAAGTATCATGCTATAGAAATAATGGCCTGTCCTGGGGGCTGCATAGACGGTGGAGGTCAACCATATCACTATGGAAACATGGATATTGTTAAAAAGAGAATGGAAGCTATATATAGAGAAGATAGAAACAAAACTATAAGAAAATCCCATGAAAATCCTGCAGTTCAAACTTTATACAAAGAATTCATTGGAGATGTAGGTGGAAAAAAAGCACACGATCTTCTTCACACTCATTATACTAAAAGACAAAAATTATAATCTATTTCTTTTATTGAATATGCTCTATAATCTAGTTAAGGCTATGTTTATAAAAATAGCCTTAACTAGATCATTTCGATATTTTTTCTATCAAAGGGTTCTGCTGACTCAATATAACGCAAAATAGGCTATTATACTAACTAGTTATTTTTTTGAATATGACTTATAATAGTTTTATAGAATTACATGATTACTATAAAGCAATCATTTAAAAAAGGAGGCAACCATTCTGGTACAAAAGAAAAAAACCAAACCATCCAAAAGACTATTCTTTATATTACTTATGCTTATTTTTGTATTTTTAGGTATAGCAGGAAGACTTTTTTATATTATGTCCGTTAAGTCTTCATATTACAAAACTAAAGCTTTAAAGCAGTGGACAAACTCTATGGAGATTCCTGCTAGAAGAGGAAGAATATTAGACCGTAATGGCATGGAAATAGCTGTAAGCATGAATTCTTATAGGGTTGACCTTGATATGGCTACATTAAGAAATACCTTAATAGATAAAAAAATGACGCCAGAGCAACTTGCTGCAACGTTATCACCTATGCTTGCTATGAGTACTGATGAAATATCTGCTATATTAAACAAAACTTCCTCTAATGGAATTCCCATAAAATTTGCTATTTTAGCTAGAGGTATTGATAAACCTCAAATAGATAAAATAAATGCATTAAAATTTAGAGGGCTTATAACTTCCTCCGATTCAAAAAGATATTATCCAAATAATAATTTTTTATCTGGAGTACTTGGTTATGTAAATTTAGAGGGCAAAGGTGTTTCTGGTGTTGAATTAGCCTATAATAAAGAACTATATGGAACACCTGGACATACTACCTTTGAGGCAGATAGAAACAGTACTCAATTGCCTTATGGCAACTCAGAATATTCTGCTCCAGTTAATGGTAAAGATGTAGTTTTAACTGTTGATGAAAATATTCAGTCTATTGCCGAAAAGGCTGCTCAAAAAGCTTTAACTGATAATAAGGCCAAATCAGTTACCATAACTGTAATGGATCCTAAAACTGGTGAAATATTAGCTATGGTAAGTAAACCTGACTTTGATCCTAACAGCCCAACTAAAAATTTAAAAGAAAAAACTAGTAAATCCCTGGATGCTATCTTAAAAAACAATGCTGTACAAAATTCCTTTGAACCAGGTTCTATATTTAAAGTAATTACTGCTTATGCAGCAATTAAGGAAAATGTGGCAAATGAAAACAGTACCTTCTACTGCAACGGAAGCTTAAATGTAGACGGAACTGTCATTAGCTGTTGGGATAAAAATGGCCATGGTACAGAAAGTTTTGGTGATATAATTAAAAATTCCTGTAATGTAGGCTTTATGAAATTAGGACAGCAATTAGGTAAAGGCCGATTAACTTACTATGTATCCTTATTTGGCTTTGGTCAAAAAACAGGTATTGATTTACCTGGAGAATCTATTGGCATAGTTAAAAATCCTGACACAATGAATAATGTTGACTTATCTAGTTTAGCTTTTGGACAAGGACTTTCAGTTACTGCAGTTCAATATTTAGCTGCATTTAATTCTGTAGCAAATGGTGGTACCTGGATAAGACCCCACATTATGAAACAAATAACTCATGCAGATGAAAATAATAACCCAGTTGTAGATAAAACCTTTACTGACCTTGGTAAAAAAGCAATTCTTGATACTAATGGTGCAACTACTTTAAGATCTTATTTAGAAAAAGTAGTAAGTCTCCCAACAGGAGTTGGGCACAATGCTTTTATTGATGGTTATCACATTGCAGGTAAAACTGGAACTGCTCAAAAGGCGAACCCAAAAGGCGGTGGTTATGAAGCTGATAAGTATTTTTCTTCTTTTGCTGGTATGGCACCTGCAGATGATCCTAAAATTACTTTACTTGTTTCAGTAGATGAACCTGATCCATCAAATTACTATGGCAGTCAAGTATCTGCTCCAGTGGCTAAGGATCTTTTTAATCAGATCTTCAACTACATGATAATGAAAGGTGAATTATCTCTGGATAAACCTGCTAACTAGTATATATCCAAGGGATTACAAATTTAACACTTAGTATTCATAACTAAAAAAAGCACTATCAATATTATTGAATTTCAATAAATTTTGATAGTGCTTTTTTACATTTAGTATAATTTTTTAAATTTTATTTCTGTCCTGAAGCTAATCCAGCTATATCTGAGAAGAATTGATCCTCATTTTCTGGGAACCAGACTTTATCTTTTATAATAAATTTGAAAGTTTTTTCTTTAGATTGTCCTGGCTTAGCATTTTTTAATTCTGCTATTAGGTTTTTAATAAAAGCATCTGTTAATTTTGTTTTAAGCTCTTTTTCATCTGTTATTCCTGAGTCTTTAAACTGGTCAATAGCAGTATTTGCTGCCTTCATAGAAATTGCTTCTAAATCGAAATAAGTTGATTTTAATTTTACTTCAGCAGTTTTATCAGTTTGTGAAGTAGTTTCTGCAGTTACTGTTACTTTTTTAAAGTCATCTACCACTGCTTTATATACTTCATTTACTTGTGCATCTGTAATTTGTAAACCTGAACTTGTAAAAGTGCCTTTTATTTCTTTAATAAATGACTCTTTTTCCTTCTTTACAGCGCTGTCAATTTCACTTTGAGACACTCCAATTTTAGATAATCCAGTTTGATCTCCTTTAACTGCAAAATTAAATAAAGTTTTTGCAGTCTCGTCAGGAGCCACCTTTGGTTTACATCCCATTAGCATTAAAGGAATCATTAGTAAACTCATAAATATTGCTAGGTTTTTTTTCACGTTTTTCATATTTACCCCCTATAAATTATATGTTTTGTTTTTATGTATATATAATACATAATGTATATTTCGTAAGTATTTTGACATTCTTTATATGTTTTTCCTTAAATTTTATCATTATTTTACATAATCTATTTAATTTAATTAATTTGTATATCAAAGTTCTATTTTATGATATTTTTATTTACAAATATATATTTTTATTTACATATATTTCAAATATATTTTTTATGTTCATTCCATTATTTAATTTAAAAACAAAATCCCGTTTAGTTTTTAAAATTTATACCTAAACAGGGTTTTGTTTTTAAAAAGTTATTTATTATAAATATCAGTATTTATTTGTTGCTTTGAAATTTCTTTTCCGTTTTCTGAAGTAACTTTATAAGCTTTTGCTGTACACACTGTTTTACCATCTTTACTACTTACTGTTTTAACATCATTTACAAGGTCATAAGTTTTTTTAGTCAAATTAGAATTGGAATAAATATTAAATATTAAATCTTTATCTTTTACTAAACATTCTATATATATAGGATATTCTAGTGTATTTTTAAATTTATAATCTATATTTCCATAATCCACAGTTGCATCCATACCAAGCCCTACGTAACTAACAGGAATATTATGGTGATCTCTTTCTGTAGGCACTATACCTGCTCTTACTACAGCATTATGCAGCGTAGTTGACACTTGACATACTCCTCCACCTAAACCAGATTCTAGTTTATCTCCTACAATAACTGTTGCAGCTTTATACCCTCTTTTTTCTGTTCTTTCTCCTACTAACTTATTAAAACTAAAGCTTCCCTTTGGCATTATAGTAACCCCGTTTAAAGCTTTTGCTGATACATTAATATTATTAACTCGGTTATCTGCAGAAGATGAAAAATTAGTGCTAAATGTGGATATTTTTGTATCAATTTTTTCTAAATCCGACTTTTTCATTTCAGGCTGTACTTTTTTTATTTGAGCAGTAACTACCACATCTTTAATAGCTTTGTTACTGATTCCTTCATCAATATCTTTGATAAGCTTATCCTTATCAAATGCTTGTCCTTCTTTTTCTGAAGAAATCTTAAATTCATCATTTTTGTCTTTAGTTATACTGGCATTTACTGGACTTTTGTCAAACTGCTGCTGAATTTTTGTCATGGTATCTTCAATTTCTTTTTTATCATAACTATACTTTAAACTAAACAACTTTTCTTTACCGCTTTCTATAGTTTCATATTTATCATAATTGTTCTTATCTTTTCCATACTTAAAAGCTTCCTTTACAGTGTCATCTATATTATAAGTTATATTTAGCTTTGAATAATTTATTGTATAGTTCTTATCTTCAACTTTAATTACTATATTTTTCTTAAATATTTCGTTTACATAGCTGCGTTTTAGCGTATTTACAGCTTCTTCTTTAGTTTTTCCATTTAACTTTATGCCTTCCACTTTAACTCCTGGATATATAAGTTTGTCATATTTACTAACTAAAAACTGTACCCATAATATATGTATAATATAAATTAATATAACCAATAAACCTAAAGCTCTTGCCATTTTCTTTTTGTTAACTTTTAATTTTGGTCTTTTTATTACTTTTTCCTTATCTTCTCTAGTCTCCAACATTTACTAATACGAAGCCTCCTATAAACTGAAACTTAATTCATGTGGAACGAATATCTAAATGCAACTTAATATTACAGTATTAGACAAAATCCCATCTGAATTTAACAATTTCATTAATGTACATTTACTATTATACTACTATTTGCCACCTTTTTCTTCAAGTTTATTAAAATCTTATTTTTTGCTAAAAATTCTAAAAAAGGTATATAGATTTATGTACATTAAAATCTATATACCTTTTCATTTTATAATAAATTTAATTTTTAATTCATTTTCTAGTTATTTAAAAGGATTTTCATTTTTATATGGAATATACTGTGGTTGATTATATGCAACATCTTCAATTCCCATCATCTTCATAGCTGCAAATAATACTTTTCCTGTATGTTTAAATGCTATACCTGCATGATGAGGATATCTTTTTGCTATTAACACATGTCTATAAAATCTTGACATTTCTTTAATTGCAAATATACCTATACTTCCAAAAGAGTTAGGATCTACATCTATTATTTCACCTTCTGCAGCATAACTTCTTAATGAAGCATCAGCTGTGCTTTGGAGTCTAAACATTGTTACATCTCCCGGTCTTATTGCCCCTTCTAAAGTTCCTCTTGTTATATTTGGTTCTTTACCTGGTTCTAACTGCCTGTGCATAATACGTTGATATTTCATAGCAGCATTTTTCATACAAGATTTAGCAGTATTTCCACAGTGGAAGCCCATAAATAAATCATTAAGCTTGTACTCTTTAAATTTTTCACTATTATTTTTAAACATATCTTCTGGAACTGAGTTATTTATATCAAGCAATGTTGCTGGCATACCTGTGGCACAAGTAATAATATATTCACTAAGAGCACCATATATATCCGTTTCACAACTTACAGATATGCCTCTTTCTGCAAGTCTCGAATTAACATAGCAAGGCACAAATCCAAATTGCGTTTGAAATGCAGGCCAGCACTTATTTGCAAACACTGCATATTCAGATACTCCTATGTTATTTTCAATCCAATCCTTAAGTGTAATTTCATACTGTGCAAGTTTTGGTAATATAACTGGATAATTGTTTCCTGCTCCCAGTTCCGCTTCCATTTCCTTAACAACATCTTTAATTCTTAGATCATCTTTGTGATTATTAAATGTTTCAAATAAATCTAGTTCTGAATTTTCCATAATTTCTACACCTAAATCATACAAAGGCTTTATTGGTGCATTGCAAGCTAAAAAATCCTGTGGTCTTGGTCCAAAGCTGAAAATTTTAAGTTTAGAAATTCCTATTACTACTCTAGCTATATTATTAAAATCACAAATCATATGAGCAATTTCTTCTGGTACACCTACTGGATATTCTGGAATATAAGGATTTAATTTTCTTAATGCTAAATTGTAAGAAGCATTTAACATTCCGCAATATGCGTCTCCCCTATTCTCTAAAAGGCCTGTCTCTGTTTCTTCAGCTGCTGCTACATACATTGTTGGTCCGGAAAACTTTTGTGCTAACATTGTTTCTGGACCTTCTGGTCCAAAATTTCCAAGGTATACAATTAAAGCATTTACATTAGCTTTCTTTAATTCTTCTAAAGCTTTTAAAGCATCCTTTTCATTTTCTACAGTAGTAGTACCTTCAAAAACCTCAATTTTTTGTTCCTTGCAAGCCTTAACTACTGCTTTTCTTCTCTTTTCACTAAGTTCTATTGGAAAACAATCCCTACTCACCGCTACAATTCCAAGTTTTACTTGTGGAATATTAATCATACAAATTCCTCCCCTATAATTTAAAATTCATATGTATAATGCATATAACCTTATTATACTATCTAAAAATTGCGTTAACAACAATTTTTACCAAGTCAAAGATTTAATGGATGATTTTTTAAAAAAATCCTCTTTTTACTGTCCATTGTAAATTCTAAACTTTTAAACACATTTATCTATAAAAGGGACTGTTCAAAGCAATCTAAAAATTACTTTGAACAGTCCCTTTGTAAATGATGTATCCTTGAAAATGTAAAGCTTACAGATTGCTAAGTAGAATCTGATTTTAAAAATTATCTTCTCAATAAATTTTTTCCCTTTAGATTTTCTTTATCTCCAATATTCAAAATATATGACATTAATTCTTCTTTCAAATCATCTCTCTTTAATGCATATTCTATATTAGCTTGTAAAAATCCAAATTTATCTCCAACATCATACCTTTTTCCTTCAAAGCAATAAGCATAAACAGCCTCCTTAGCAGCTAATTCCTTTAACGCATCAGTGAGTTGTATTTCTCCACCTCTACCAGGTTTAGTATTTTCAAGTATTTCAAATATATTAGGAGTTATTATATATCTTCCCAAAATGGCAATATTTGATGGTGCTTCCTCTACTTTAGGTTTTTCTACCATATTATTAACCTTATAGACCCTATTTTCAACCTCTATACCTTTTACTATACCATACTTAAATACTTCTGTTCTGCGAACTGATTGTACCCCAAGTACAGAAGTTTTATATTTATTATAACAACCTATTAACTGCTTCAAACAGGGAACTTTACTATCAATTATATCATCACCAAGCATAACAGCAAAAGGCTCATTCTCTACAAAGGTTTTTGCACGACTTATAGCATGACCTAATCCTCTTGGTTCTTTTTGTCTTATATAATAGATATCCGCCATGTTGGATATACTCCTCACCAATTGGAGTAGTTCCCCTTTATTACTATTTTCAAGCTCATGCTCCAATTCAACTGATTTATCAAAATGGTCTTCTATAGCTCTTTTATTTCTGCCTGTGATTATTAGAATTTCTTCAATACCTGAAGCTACAGCTTCTTCAACTATATATTGAATAGTAGGCTTATCAACTATTGGCAGCATTTCTTTAGGCTGCGCCTTTGTTACTGGTAAAAACCTTGTACCTAACCCTGCTGCTGGAATTATAGCTTTTTTTACATTCATAATTCATTCTCCTTTCTTTTAGTTTTATCCAAGTGCTGCTTCAAACTGAATAAATTCAGCTAAAATTAACTTAATTTTAAACCATACAGTTAAGCAGAATTTTGCCATCATATCCATGAAATCTTTCATTAGTTTTTTGATTTTTCCAACTAATCTACAGTAATTATAGGTTTTCTAGTTTTACTTATTATATCTAAATCATAACTCATAGCACTAGAAATTACTACTAAAATCCCTTCAAACATAGTAGTAACTATTACTTTATTTAATATGGTATCTTTACTAAATTTATTCTTACCTTTATTTATATTAATTATAAATAAAATTATTAAATATTTAATGTGCAAAATTCCCAATATTAAAATAATAATCCTATAACTTAATATATTATATTTATAAAATAATATTCACATATCATAATTACCCTTATAATTTGCAAAAGCAATTCTTTCCATTAATAAAAGGATCCAAGGTAAATTTGCTTTTATGCAAATTTGCCTTGGATCCCTTCCATAGATTTATTTCCTCTTTCCAGTGCAGTTACCCCTGTTCTAACAATTTCTTTAATACCATAGGGTTTCATGAGATTTATAAATGCTGATATTTTTTCTTCATCTCCTGTTATTTCCACTGTCATACTTTTATTGTCTAAATCTATAATATTAGATCTAAATATGTTAACAGTTTCTGTAATAGAAGATTTAGTGTTTGCATCTGAATTTACTTTTATTAGAGCTAACTCTCTATAAACAGATTTATTAATATATAGCTCTACTACTTTTATAACATCTACCAATTTATTCAATTGTTTATTAATTTGTTCTAGCATATACTCATCGCCTAAAATAACAATGGTCATACGCGATATTTCAGGATCTTCTGTAACACCTACAGTTAAACTGTGAATATTATAACCTCTTCTGCTGAATAATCCTGAAATTTTACTTAAAACTCCCGAATGATTTTCTACCAGTACTGATAATACATACTTATTAATAATCATCTCCCCCTTTTATAACGTATTTTCTAATGGATGAACTTCACACTCTATTAGAAAAGTTTTACTTGATTTCATAGCTTCCTTAAAAACTTCTTCAAATTGTTCATTAGAATTGACCTTCTTACCCTTAAATCCGTAAGCTTCAGCTATTTTTACAAAATCAGGATTACAATTTAAAGTAACACCATGATGATCTCCATAAGTTTTATTTTGTATTTCTCTAACCATTCCAAGACCCGAATTATTAAATACTATTATTATTATATTTACATTATTTTGAGCTATAGTTCCAAGTTCAAACAAACTCATTTGAAATGAACCATCCCCCATAATAGCTACTACTCTTCTACTAGGCTCAGCTATTTTTGCACCTACTGCTGCTGGAAGAGAGTATCCCATAGTTCCAAGTCCACCAGATGTTAAAAATCTTCTTTTATCTTTTACAGTGAAATTTCTAGCACACCAAATTTGGTTTTGTCCCACATCTGCAGTAATAACAGCATCTTCTTCTACAATTTCAGATAACAGTTTCAAACAATATTTAGGATTTACTTTGTTTTGCCATTCAGGTTCACTACTTTTTACCTTCTGCCAACTTTTTATTTCATTAATCCACTGATCTGTTTCTAAAGATTCTGCCCCTTCAATTAAACCTTCTAATATATTTTTGCAGTCCCCAACTACAGGTATATTAGTTCCTAAATTTTTTCCTATTTCTGCTGGATCAATATCAATATGAATAATATCTGCATCTTTTCCAAAATACTTAGCTCCTGCTGTAGCCCTATCTGCAATTCTAGTACCAATAAGTATTAAAAGATCCGCCTGTGCTACTGCTTTGTTTGCATAATTGAAACCATGAGATCCTATAAGCCCTATGTAATAAGGATTATCACCCTGTACACAATCTTTCCCCATTAATGTGTGTACAACGGGAATTCTGGATTTTTTCACAAATTCCATTAGCTGTTTTTCCGCTTTGGCACATCCAATTCCCCCTCCAGTACAGATAAGAGGTTTTTTACTATTTTTAATCTTTTCTAATGCCTTTTTTATTTGTCTTTTATTGCCAACAACTGTAGGCTTATATCCTCTAATATCTACTCCCTCTGGATACTTAAAATTTATATCTTCCTCCTGGATATCTGCTGGTATATCAATTAGTACAGGTCCAGGTCTTCCAGTCCCAGCTATATAAAAAGCTTCCTTTATAATACGTGGAATATCTTCAGCATTTCTAACTAAATAATTATGCTTTGTAAAAGATTCCACAGCCCCTGTAATATCCGCTTCTTGAAAAACATCCTTCCCAATTAAATTAGATTTAACCTGTCCTGTAATAATAACCATTGGAATAGAATCCATATAAGCTGTAGCAATTGAAGTTATAATATTTGTGGCACCTGGACCAGAAGTTACAATACAAACTCCAGTAGTACCTGTAGTCCTTGCAAATCCACTAGCACTATGCCCTGCAGCCTGTTCATGTCTAACCAATATATGTTCAACTTCTGATTTTCTAAGTGCTTCATATATAGCTACTACTGTAGCTCCTGGATATCCAAATACAGTTTTTACATTTTCCTCTATTAAACATTGAATGATGGCTTCTGCTGCTTTCATTTAAGTTACCCCCTTATCTTATCCATTTACTAATACTTAAGGTACAGGGGAAATTCCCCAAGTTATATGAAAAGCCCCCTTTTCATTAATCCATTAAATACCTATTTTACTGAATTTCTTCTGTTATAAGATCTCCCATTTTTTCTGTCCCCACCAAAATTTTATCTCCATTCATAATATCTAAAGTACGATAATTTTTATCTAAGACTTTTGAAACAGCATTTTCTATATCTTTTGCTGCTTCTTCCATGTTGAAGCTATATCTAAACATCATAGCAATGCTCATAATAGTTCCAATAGGATTTGCTTTATCCTCTCCTGCAATATCTGGAGCTGAGCCATGAATCGGTTCGTAAATACCAATTTTTCCTCCTCCTAAACTTGCTGATGGAAGCATTCCTAAAGAACCTGTAAGCATAGATGCCTCATCACTTAAAATGTCCCCAAACATATTTTCAGTGACAATGGTATCAAACTGCTTAGGATCACGAATAAGCTGCATAGCTGCATTATCCACATACATGTAATTTAATTCTACATCTTTATAATCCTCTGATATCTTATTTGTAACTTCCCTCCAAAGTCTTGAGCTTTCAAGTACATTGGCCTTGTCTATTAATGTAAGCTTTTTATTTCTCTTTCTTGCAACTTCAAAAGCCATTTTTACAATTCTCTCTATTTCAGGAGTAGAATAAACAATAGTATCCCATGCTTTTTGACCTTCTTTTATATCTACTCTCTTTTTTTCTCCAAAATAAGCTCCACCAATTAATTCTCTAACTATCATAATGTCTAAGCCATTGCCTAATACCTCTTCTTTCAAGTTTGAAGCAGATTTAAGCTGTGGAAATAAAATAGCTGGTCTTAAATTAGCAAATACTCCTAAAGTTTTTCTTATACCTAAAAGTCCTGATTCAGGTCTTAAATTTCCTGGAAGCTTATCCCACTTAGGACCACCTACTGCACCCAGTAGTACTGCATCACTATTCTTACAAATTTCTATTGTTCTATCAGGTAGTGGAGTTCCTGTTTCATCTACAGCTATTCCACCTATTAAAGCTTCTTCCATATCAAAATTACATTTATATTTATTTGAGATTGCTTTTATTACTTTAATTCCCTGCTTAATTATCTCTTTTCCAATTCCATCTCCTGGCATAATTGCTATTTTCATTGTTTATCCACCTCTTGCTTAATATAATTTATAAGTCCATCTGCATCTATAATTTTCTGCATAAACTCTGGAAAAGGTACTGCCCTGTAAGTCTTATTTTTAGTAATATTAGTGATTATGCCTGTAGTAACATCTACAGATACTTCATCCTTCTCTTCAATATCTTTTGCAGCTTCAGCACACTCCATTATAGGAAGTCCTATATTTATTGAATTTCTATAAAATATCCTTGCAAAAGTTTCTGCTATAATGCAGCCTATACCTGATGCTTTAATAGCAATAGGAGCATGTTCTCTTGAAGAACCACATCCAAAATTCTTCCCTGCTACCATAATATCTCCAGCTGTTATTTTAGTTTTAAAATCTTTGTCTAAATCTTCCATACAGTGATCTGCTAATTCCTTTGGATCACTAGTACTTAAATATCTTGCTGGTATAATAACATCTGTATCTACATTGTTTCCATATTTAATTACTTTACCTTTAATCATTATTTTGCAACCTCCTCTGGAGATGAAATTTTGCCTGTAATAGCTGATGCTGCTGCTACTGCTGGACTTGCTAAGTATACTTCGCTTTCTGGATGTCCCATTCTTCCTACAAAATTTCTATTAGTAGTAGCAATAGCTCTTTCTCCTTTAGCTAAAATCCCCATATGTCCTCCAAGACAAGGTCCGCAGGTTGGTGTACTAACCACTGCTCCTGCTTCTATAAATATTTCTAAAAGTCCTTCTCTTAACGCCTGTAGATAAATTTTTTGTGTAGCAGGAAATATAATTGCTCTTACCTTTCTATTAACCTTGTTTCCTTTAAACACCTTAGCTGCTGCTCTTAAATCTTCTATTCTTCCATTAGTACATGAACCTATAACTGCTTGGTCTATAGTTACATCTCCAACTTCATCAATGGTTCTTGTGTTATCTGGTAGATGAGGGAATGCTACTGTAGGCCTAATTGTTCCCAAATCTATTTCTATAACTTTGCTATACTCAGCATCTTCGTCTGCAGTGTAAACTGTATATTCTCTATTTGAATGTTCTTTTACATATTCTATAGTTTTATCATCCACTTCAAAAATTCCATTTTTAGCACCTGCTTCAATAGCCATGTTAGCAATAGTAAAACGATCATCCATAGATAAATTTTTCAAACCTTCGCCTGTATATTCCATAGACTTATAAAGGGCACCATCTACTCCTATCATTCCTATAATATGAAGAATAACATCTTTTCCACTTACCCAAGGTGCCATTTTTCCCTTTAATACAAACTTTATAGCTTCTGGAACCTTAAACCAAGCTTCTCCTGTAGCCATACCTGCACCCATATCAGTACTTCCTATACCTGTAGAAAATGCTCCTAACGCTCCATAGGTACAAGTGTGAGAATCTGCACCAATTACTACATCACCTGAAACTGCCAATCCCTTTTCAGGAATAAGTGCATGTTCAATGCCCATTTGACCAATTTCGAAATAATTTTCAATACCCATTTTATATGCAAATTCTCTGGTGCATTTACACTGCTCTGCAGATTTTATATCCTTATTAGGAGTAAAGTGATCTGGCACAATAGCTATTTTTTTCTTATTAAATACCTTTTTACCACCTATTTTATCAAACTCTTTAATAGCTACAGGAGTAGTTATATCATTACCTAATACTAAATCCAACTTTACCTTTATTAATTGTCCTTTTTTTACACTGTCAAGTCCTGCATGAGCAGCTAAGATCTTTTGTGTCATGGTCATTCCCATATTATTTGCCCCCTATCCGTTTCTTTAAGTTTGCACTTATGCTGTTTAATGTTATTTTATAACATATTTTATTGTATTACATAACCTATTTATAGGCATAAAGTATCCATTATTTTTACGAATTACAATGTAATAAAAAAATTCAATCTATTGTATTTCACTTATTCCATTTATGCCGTTCATTTCATAATGCATTTTATTAATGGCATTTATAAAAGCTTTTGCACTGGATTCAATAACATCTGTACTAATTCCTTTTCCAGAATATATTCTGCCCGCCTTCTCAATTTTCAAAGTGACTTCTCCTAGTGCGTCTTTTCCACTTCCAATAGCCTTTAAGAAATAATGTTTTAATATCACATCAATTCCAATAGCTTTTTCAATAGCCTTAAAAGTTGCATCTACTGGCCCATCACCTAATGAAGCTTCTTCAAGTTTTTTATCCTCGAAGCCTACTTTCACTGAAGATGTGGCTACAGTACTATTTCCACTAGAAATTTGGAAATATTCAAGTTTGAACAGTTCTGGAATTTGGAATGCTTCCTGTATAACTAAAGCTTCAATATCTTCATCTGAAACAACTTTTTTCTTATCTGCTAAATCTTTAAACTTGTGAAAAGCTTCGTTTATTTTGTCATGGGTTAAATCATCATATCCCATTTCGCTCAAGCGCTGCTCAAACGCATGTCTTCCTGAATGTTTACCAAGAACTATGGAATTTTTCTTTAATCCTACAGATTCTGGAGTCATTATTTCATAAGTTTCTCTGCATTTTAATACTCCATCTTGATGAATACCTGATTCATGAGCAAAAGCATTGGCTCCAACAATAGCTTTATTATGTTGAATTTGAACTCCTGTTATATGACTCACTAAAGTGCTGGTTCTGTTTATTTGTTCTGTAATAATATCTGTATGACAGTTGAAATTGTCTGCACGGGTTTTAATAGCCATGACAATTTCTTCTAAAGCTGCATTACCAGCTCTTTCTCCTAAACCATTTACCGCACATTCCACTTGTCTTGCCCCATTTTCAATAGCTGCCAAGGAATTAGCTACAGCCAAACCCAAATCATTGTGACAGTGAACACTTATAATTGCTTTTTCAATGTTAGGAACATTTTCTTTAACTCCCTTAATAAATGCGCCATATTCATTTGGTGTTGAGTATCCTACAGTATCAGGTATATTAACTATATCAGCTCCAGCATCTATTACAGCCTCTAATATTTTGTATAAAAATTCTGGTTCTGTTCTTGTACCATCTTCTGTAGAAAATTCTACACTTGGGCATAAAGATTTTGCATATCTCACCATTTCTACAGCTGTTTTTAAAACTTCTTCTGGCTTCATATTTAATTTATGCTTCATATGGAGATCTGAAGTGGCAATAAATGTGTGTATTCTAGGTTTATCAGCATATTTAAGAGCTTCCCAAGCACGATCTATATCTTTTTTGGCTGTTCTTGCGAGTCCTACAATAACAGGTCCTTTTATATTTTTAGCAATTGCTTTAACCCCTTCAAAATCTCCATTTGAAGCAAGGGGGAACCCAGCTTCAATGACATCTACACCTAACTTTTCCAGTTGCTTTGCTATTTCTAGCTTCTCCTGAAGATTTAAACTGACTCCTGGTGTTTGTTCCCCATCCCTCAAAGTAGTATCAAATATATATATTTTCTTTTCCATAAAAAGACCTCCTATTAATGCTAAGTTTTTTTTACTTTTTGTTCCAAGTCATCATTTTTCTTAGTTCTTTTCCAACTGATTCTAACTGTTGTTCTTTTTCCTTATTTCTAACTGCATTGAAGTAAGGACGGTTTATCTGATTTTCAAGAAGCCAATCTCTTGCAAAAACTCCATTTTGAATATTATTTAATACTTCTTTCATTCCTTTTTTACTTTCATCTGTGATAATTTTCTTTCCACTTACATAATCTCCGTATTCAGCTGTATCACTTATAGAATATCTCATATAACCTAATCCGCCTTCAGTTATAAGATCTACAATTAATTTAAGTTCATGACAACATTCAAAATATGCACTTTCAGGTTGATAACCTGCTTCAACTAAAGTTTCGAATCCAGCCTTTATAAGTTCACTAACTCCACCACAAAGTACTGCTTGTTCTCCAAAAAGATCCGTTTCTGTTTCTTCTTTAAAAGTAGTTTCTAAAACTCCTGCTCTAGATCCACCAATTCCTTTTGCATAAGCTAATGCATACTCTTTTGCTTTTCCTGTATAATCTTGATGCATTGCAATTAAACAAGGTACTCCTCTGCCTTCTTTATACTGACTTCTTACAGTATGTCCTGGTCCCTTTGGAGCAACCATTAGTACATCTACATTAGCTGGTGGTTTTATTTGTCCATAATGAATATTAAATCCATGAGCAAACATTAAAGTTTTTCCTTCTGTAATATTAGGCTCAATGCTTTCTTTATATAATGCTGCTTGCTTTTCATCAGGTATTAATATCATTATAAAATCAGCTATTTTTGCTGCTTCTGAAGCTTCTAACACTTTAAGTCCAGCTTCTTCTGCAATGCCCCAAGACTTGCTGCCTTTATATAATCCTACACAAACATCTACTCCACTTTCCTTTAAGTTAAGTGCATGAGCGTGTCCCTGACTTCCGTAACCTATAATTGCTACTTTTTTTCCTTCTAATAATCCTAAATTTGCGTCCTTATCGTAATACATTTTTGCCATTTCCGTTTCCCCCTATTTATTCATGTGTTTTTTATTTTAATATAGTTGTTAATACAATTTTTTTAACTTTTAAAATGTCATAAAAGAAGCTACATAATCACAAGTGTCATTGAAATCTCCATTTTTCATATCTTTCAAGTATTCATAGTATGCCCCGCCATTTTGAGAAACTAAAACTTCTGTATTATCTACTGAACTATTTTTATTCCATTCTGCAGCCATTGATTTAACCCCCTTTTTAATATAATTTTTAAAATGTCATAAAAGATGCTGAGTAATCACAAGTGTCATTGAAGTCTCCATTTTTCATATCTCTCAAGTATTCATAATACGCCCCGCCATTTTGAGAAACTACAACCTCTGTATTATCTACTGAACTATTTTCATTCCATTTTGCAGCCATTGATTTAACCTCCCTTCAAATTACATATTTTGTATTTTTTTACATTGGATATATAATAAGTTTCCAATGGTTAGTTGGAAATTTATTTCTAACTAATTTTGGGTATAAAAAAAACAGATCCTCTCCATGGGGCGAGAAGTCTGTTCGCGGTACCACCCAATTTTTTTACTTAATTTTATAACGGCATAACCGGCACAGCTTACTACTATTTCAGCCTGCAGCTCCAGGGTGAGTTTCAATAGATAACATTTATGGACTTTCACCTATGTCCACTCTCTGTGAAATGTTAATCATATTTACTTGATCCCTATCTTAGCTTTTCATATTATTTTCATTTTTGCATAGATTTTCTAAATAATCTGTATAAAAAAAACAGACCTCCTCCATGGGGCGAAAGTCTGTCGCGTTACCACCCAAATTTTTTACTCAATTCTATAACGGCTTACACCGGCACAGCTTACTACTATTTCAGCCTGCAACTCCAGGGTGAGTTTCAATATGTAATATTTATGGGCTTTCACCTACGCCCACTCTCTGTAAAATATTAATCACATTTACTTGGTCCCTATCAACGTTTTTGATATTGTTTATTACTATACTATACATATATTTTTCTGTCAACACTTTTATGCAATATTTTTTATTTTTTTATTTTTCAGTTTTGTGCTTTTCTTGATTTTCGGTTTTCATAATCTTAACATCCGTATATTTTAATGTCAATAGCAATATAAATATTCATAATAATATCTTTTTTCATTTTATTGGTATATATATTTCATTTTAACTTAATTTACTTTCTACATTGAAATTTGTTGCATGTTTTGTTTCAAAATCAATAAAATTTTGCAAGTTTTAAGCAACTTACAATTGATAGTACCACTTGTACTATCAATTGTAAGCTGTTTAAAAACATATATACCTGTCAAAAGGGGCTAATACACTAATTAATTAGTGTATTAGCCCCTTTTTATTAAAGATGGATATAAGTACCACTAGGCACTTCTAAGCTTTTATTTCCTGCCATGCTGAAGCATAATCTTCTAATATTTTACGAATAACCTCTCCAATTTTTGAATAAGATTCATCACTTAAGTTTGCAAGAGATATCCTTATAGACCATTCTGGTCCATGGAAACCACTACCACTTAAAAGTACGATGGAAGATTCTTCTGCTAACTTCATCAAAACATCTATTGGCCTATAATTATTTTTTAAATAATTTGCAAATTCCTCACTATAATTGATCTTAGCCCATTCTAGCAAATCAAATTGAGTATAGTATGCTGCATCAAAAGGATCTTTGCACAATTTTAGTCCTAATCCTTCAAATAATAGTTTTTGACGTCTATGACAAATATTTTTTGTCAATTTTTTGTATCTATTTTCCTTGTCAACTAAAGAAAATAATGAAAAAAACGCCATTTGTACTTGTTGAGGTGTAGATAATCCTGCAGTATGATTAAGAGCTACCTGTCTACTATCTGCAACAATTCTATCAATGAAAGGAATTTTCTCAGGATTAGTGGAAATTCCAGAATAACGTATTCTTGCTCTTTCTTTTTTATCTGAATCTAATTCTCTAAGTAGTTTATCAAATACATTGTTTTCAGATAATGCAATAGTTCCAAGTCTCCAACCTGTTACTCCAAAATATTTTGAAAATGAGTACACACCAATAGTGTTATAAGGTAAAACCGCCATTAATGAATGAAAATCATCTACAAAAGTGCCATATACATCATCTGAAATAATCATAAGGTCAGGATTATTTTTTTCAACAACTTTCTTTAAATCATTCACTACTTCTGGTTTCATTGCTACAGAAAGAGGATTACTTGGATTAACTATAAATAAAGCTTTTATACTTGGATCGCAAAGTTTTTCAAGTTCTGAATAAGAGTATTGACCTGTATGTGTTCCATTTTCACTAACTTCTTCAGCTAAAAGCTCAACTACTTCAAAATTATATCTTGGTAAATGTGGAATTTCTAAATAAGGAGTAAAAATTGGTGCCATAAGTGCTATCTTATCTCCCTTTGATAATATGTTGTTTGCAATTAAACTGTCAAAAATATAGCACATTCCTGCAGTAGCACCTTCCACTGCAAATAAATCAAATTTTCTTTCTAGAGGCTCATTATAACATAGTTCTTGAATAAGATAATCATGAACTATACTTTCCACATGTTTAAGCATTCTATCTGGCTGAGGATAATTATCTCCAATAATTCCATCTACTAATTCATATATCCATTCATCAGCATCAAAACATTTTACTGTTACACCATAGTTAATCATTTTTCTTAAAAGCTGAATTCCTGGTGCTTTTTCATTTTTCTCTAAGAACTCTAAAAATCTAGCTGCAACTCCTGATTTTTGAGGCATACCACCTAAATCATTGTCATTCCATACTCTACGGCTTTCTTCCACAGCAAACTGACCAAAGGTGAAAAAAGCTTCTCTTGGCGTTGCTGCAATCCAATTTGGATTTCCTCTACCTGCATCTAATAGTGTATGAGCACTACTTTCTTTAGACTCTTCAGCTAAATTTATCAATTTATCTTTAAGTTCAAAAGGACTAATTTTTCCATAAACTCTCTCTATTTCTTCACGTTGAAGATTGTAATTATCCATAATTTGTATTCCTCCTAAAAATTTTATTTCATTTGTTCATTATCTACTATCTTATCTTTTACCACTGAAGAAAGGATTATGAATGTCTCTGTGTTTCCAAATCTCTGTATCTTTTCAATAAGCTTTTCTAAACTTGCAATATTTTCAAGATGAGCTTTAATAATTTTGCAGTACGGTCCAGTAACATGATGACATTCCACTATGGAATCTTCTGTACTTATAAATTCCATAAATTTTTCATTTTTCTCTACTTTCATGTCTACATTTATAAACACATTAATGCTTTTACCAAGTTTCTCATAGTTTATAACTGCCTTATATCCAGATATAATGCTCGCGTCTTCAAGTCTTTTCATCCGTTCTGCCACTGCCGGTGGGCTTAATGCTACCTTTTGTGACAGCTCCTTCATTGATATCCTTCCATCTTCAAGAAGTATTTCAAGTATTTTATAATCAGTAATATCCATAAATCCTCCTCCTAAAAGATGCTTTGTTTAATAGTAATTTTTCTCAAATATTTCTTTTATTTTCTTTAAATCCTTTGTAACACCTAAAGCTGTAATAAGCTTAATTCTAGCCTTCTGACCTGGTAAATTATCTCCAAGAATTACTCCTCTTTCAGTAAGTTCTCTTCCTGCACCTTCATAACCATAATCATCAAGAACTTTACCCATAAGGCATCTTGAAACTAAAACCACAGGTATATTTTTACTTAAAGCATATTCAACACCTGAAACCATTTTAGGTGGAATATTTCCTCTTCCCATACCTTCAATTACTATTCCATGACTGCCAGAATCTACGCAAAATTTTAAAATACGTTCGTCCATACCACAGCCACATTTTATAAGGTCTACCTTGCTGTCAATTTCTTCTGTTTCTATATATTGCTTTTTTGTATAATTGTAATAAAAATACACTTTATTATTATCAACAAAACCAATAGGGCCAAAATCCATGCTTTTAAAAGTATCTAAAGTATGTGTATTAGTTTTAGTTACTTGAGAAGCAGAATGTACTTCTTTACTCATAACCACCATTGCACCCCTATTAATTGCTTCTTCCGATATTACAGTATGCACTGCATCTATTAAATTAGATGGACCATCCCAACCTAATTCAGAACTGTTTTTCATTGAACCTACAAATGCTATAGGTTTTGAACCATTGTAAGTTAAATCTACAAGATATGCAGTTTCCTCTAGAGAATCTGTACCATGAGTTACTACTACCCCATCATAACCTTCATTTTCAACTTTTTCTCTTATAATTTTGGATAATTCCAACATTTTTTCCGGAGTCATATGAGGCCCTGGTATCATACCAAAATCTAAAAAGTGTATATCTGCAATTTCATCTATACCTGGAGTTAACTTAAGTATATCTTCTCCACTCATAGATGGTACTGCTGCATTATCTTCATCTTGTTTCATGGATATTGTTCCACCAGTAAATATAATAACTATCTTTTTCATCATCTTGCTCCTTTTTATTACATACTTTTTTTACAAGGCATCTTTTACTTATTAGTTCTTTAAAGATGTCTAAAGTAATGAATTCATCCTTTAATGCAACTTTATTTTATCACATCGTTTTTACAGTGTACATATATAAAATAACGTTATATAGTGTACTTACATTATTTAATTAGTTATTTTGTTCAATTTCATTTATTAAAAAAACAACAACTTATCTTTAGAATATTATTTGTAATAGAGTACTTTTTATACAAAAATATGTTGTGTTAAAAATCAAATTTCATAAAAGCCTTATGTTAAAATTTTGAATAATTAATACAAAAATAGCACTATCTTAAAAGTACAATTTTTGAAACACTATGAAACATAAATTTTTTTCAATTTAAAAAGCTATGAAATATAGGTCTAATACCTTAATTTCATAGCTTTTATTTGCATCTATTATTTAATTTTCAGTGAGCTTAAAAAACTGCTATAATCCCAATACATCTTTAACGGTATAAAATCCCGGTGCTTTTCCTTCTAAAAACACTGCAGCTTTACAAGCTCCATTTGCAAAACACTCCCAATTATGAGCATGATGAGTAATTTCAAGTCTTTCTCCCATAAGTCCGAACATAACTGTATGACTGCTGGATATATCTCCGGCTCTTAAAGAATGGTATCCTATAGTTCCTTCTTTTCTAGAACCTTCCCCTTCTCTTCCAAAAACTGCTACGTCTTTTAAGTTTTCACCTAAAGCTTCAGCTATAACTTCTCCCATTTCTTTAGAAGTTCCACTGGGTGCATCCTTCTTATATCTGTCATGCATTTCTATTATTTCTATGTCAGACATATTTCCTATGGTTTCAGCTGAAATTTTTAAAAGCTTATACATAAGGTTTACCACCATAGAAGTATTGGCTGCAAAAACTAAAGGAATAGTCTTAGAAATTTCTACAATTCTATTATACTGCTGATCAGAAAAACCAGTAGTACCACAAACCACTGCCTTTTTATGCTCTAGTGCTTTTTCCATTACTTCCATAGAACATTCTGGTGTACTATAATCTATAATTACATCAGCTTTATCAATAATACTTTGGAGATCATCCACTACAACAGCTCCTGTTTCAATACCTATACCAGAAGCTAATCCTACATCTTTTCCAATGTAGTCTCTTCCCTTTGGTGCTAAAGCTCCCACAATATTAAGCTCTTTCATGTCATTTGCTATTTTCACAATGAGCTTACCCATTTTGCCCTTTGGACCTATCACAATTATATTCATAATTTCAACTACCTTCCTTTGAGTTTATATAATTAGGCATATGAAAGACAATAACAAATCAAAGATGTTAGCATACTTTGCTATTAACACGGAAACAGGTTCCTCTGATAGAGTTCTATCAAAGGCTTCTGTTGACGCAGTATGATGCAAAATATACTGACTAACTTCTTTATTATTTTTTTGAATATACCTTACTTAAGGAAGCCTTTAAGTATAGTGTCCTCTGCTTCCTTTTCTGAAAGACCTAAAGACATTAATTTTAGAAGTTGTTCATTGGCTATCTTTCCTATAGCTGCTTCATGTATAAGTGCTGCATCAGAATTATAAGCTGATATTTTAGGTATGGATTCTACCTTAGCATTATGCATTATAATAGAATCACATTGTATATGACCTCTACATTTAGCATAACCTGACATATTTAAATGAAACATCTGCTTTGAACTATCCTGTGCTACAGAACGAGAAATTATCTGTGCAGAAGAATCTTCTCCTACCATTTCTACATCTATTATAGACTCTGCATCTTGATCTTTATAAGTTAAAAGTCTCTCAACTACCACTAACTTAGCATTTTTATGAAGTTTTACTTCAGTATCTCTTTTAGTCCTATCAATACCTTTTATCTGAACAAGTTCTAGTTCTGCATATCCACCTTCTTCAACCTCTATAATGGTTTTAGGGTTCATAATTCTTTCTCCAGTGCCATCCCCTTCACCAAAATGTTTTTCCACATATTTTATACGAGCACCTTTTCTCACAAAAAATTCATGAACTCCATCATGTTTAGATTTTTTATCCCCTGGATTATGTATTCCACAGCCAGCAACTATTAAAACATCAGACCCTTCTCCAATTTCAAAGGTATTATAAACCACATCATCTAAACCTTCTCTAGTTATTATTACTGGTATATGTACACTTTCCCCTATGGTATGAGGTTTTACTATAATATCTATGCCTGGTTTATCTTCCTTAGTTATAATATTAATATTAGCTGTGGTATTTCTCGCAGCTTTTTCACCATTTTTTCTTATATTATAAGCACCTTGAGGTAATTCATGTAACCCTGCTAACTCATCTAACATATTTTTATCTAATGCATCCAACATTTGAACCAACTCCTTCACTACAAGATGAACTGCAATCACAGTTATCATTTTTCACAATTTCTGCTAGTATTTTTTCTTTAGTAGTTTTTTCCTTAATTTCTCCATCAGCTAAAACAATAACTTCATCTGCTAATTTTAATATTCTTTCCTGATGAGATATTATAACAATAGTAGTATCCTGTTTTTTATGTATGTTTTCAAAAGTTTCTGCAAGTCTCCTAAAACTCCATAAATCTATTCCTGCTTCAGGTTCATCAAAAACAGCTAATTTAAGCTTTCTAGCAAGTATTGTAGCTATTTCTATTCTTTTCAATTCACCACCTGAAAGACTGGAATCCACATCTCTATTCACATAATCTTGTGCACATAGGCCTACGTCTAAAAGCAGCTTACATATATTTGCGTTTTCATCCTCTGCTGCAAGATTTAATAATTCATTTACCTTTATTCCCTTAAATCTTGGAGGCTGCTGAAAAGCAAAACCTATTTTTTTTCTAGCCTTCTCTGTTATGCTTAAATTTGTTATATCTTCACCATCTAAAAACATGCTTCCAGAAGTGGCTTCATATATGCCCATTATGAGCTTAGCTAAAGAGGATTTTCCACCACCATTAGGTCCTGTAATTACATACAGTTTTTTGTCCTCAAGCTTTAGGTTAATATTATTTAAAATTCTAACCTTCTTATTATCATCTTCCACATCTAAACATAAATTCTTAATTTCTAACATTTAAAACCCACCTTTATGATTTCGTATATTATGGAAATTGTATCATTTTAAACAATTATATCACAATTTTAGAAAATGAAAATACAGTACATTAAAACATAAATATCCCATACATAATATTTCAATGTATGGGAATATAACTAAATCTTAAATTTACCTACTACTTCACTAAGTTCCTGTGCTAATTGAGCTTGACTTTGTGCTGTTTTAGCTATCTGATCCATAGCAAGTGAAGCATCCTGTATACTGTCTTTTATTTCATTAGTACTTTCAGATGATTTTTCTGAATCCTTAGTCATATTTTGAATTGAGTTAGTTACCTGATTTACTGATGCTGTTATCTGTTGAGCCATAGATGCTAAATCTTCAGCCATTCCTGACACATCTTCTGAATCCTTGTAATATTGTTCGCCTGTACTTAAATATGAATCAAACTGTTTATTTACATTACCATCAATAAATTTTAACAATTCACTGCCATTCTCTGCAAGATTTTTAAATGCTTCCTGTATCTTTCCTATAGTATCCTGTATTGTATAAACTGTTTGTGAAGTTTGTTCTGCTAAATTCCTTACTTCTTCAGCAACTACAGCAAAACCTTTCCCTTGCTCTCCTGCTCTAGCCGCTTCTATAGCAGCATTTAATGCTAATAAATTAGTTTGTTCAGAAATGCTTGCTATTGCATCTGCCATTGACTTTACTTCTCCTACAACTTTTGCTGATTCTATAGCTTTTAAGATCTTTTCTTCTTTATCTTTATAAATGTTTCTACTTTCAGATATAGCATTCTTAGCATTTTTTTGTACTGTAATAGCTCTATCTTTAGATTCATTTGAATTATTGCTTCCATCCATTGCCTTATTTGAAAGTTTGATTATACTGGAGTCTATTTCTTCTATAGAAACTGTAACTTCTGCTGTGGATGCGCTAGCTTCTCTAGCTATTTTTACTATATCTTCAGTTGACATATTTATATGCTCAAACCTTGACGCCAATTCTTCAGAAGTTGCAGAAAGTTCTTCACTGGCAGCACTCATATCTTGAGCTTCATTTATAATTGTTTTAATTAAAGTTTTTACATTTTCTTGAGCTGTATTAAGGGCTGCTGCCGCTTCTCCAAATTCATCTTTTCTTGATATATCAATTTCATTTGAAAAATCATATTTTGAAAGTCTTTTTGCTAGATCTTTAATTTTTAATAAAGGCTTTGTTATGGATTTAGCTATAAACAAACCAAAAACAAATCCCAAAAATATAAAAATTATTGTAGTACCAAATTCCATTGATTTTAAATGACTTATAGATTTAAATACTACGGATTTATCAGCTTCTACCACCATAAACCAATTTACTCCACTTATAGGAGTATAGGCAATGATATTTTCTGATCCATTGTACTTATATTCTCCTAGTCCAGTTTCTCCTGCTATTACTTTTTTTATGTAATTGCTTAGTTCCTTATAAGTAGAATCTTTTTCAGCATTTTTCACTGCGTTGTTCTCTTTCTTCACCAATTCTACATTTTTATGTAGAATTACTGTACCTTCTTTATTTACTACATAAGGATATGCTGAATTTGAAAATTTCATTTCCTGTAAAAAAGCACTTACTTTTTGTACATCCATTGTTCCAATTATAGCACCTATAATTTTACCATCATTGCTTTTTATTGGAGCATATGCGTCCATAATAAGCATTCCATTTACTTTACTTTTTGTGGCATCAGAAAAACCTATTTCCCCACTAAGAGCTTTTTTTACATATTCCACCTTTGACACATCTAGTTCAGTGTCATTTAAAGTGGTATGAGCTTTTCCATTTAAATTTACTATTGCTAATTTTTCAAAACCGAGTTTTTTACTTTCATCTTTTAATATGGGCTTTTGAATTTCCCAATTTGTGGACTTTACTTCATTTAAAGCTGTAACCCCATCTAATGCAGTTTGCTTGTTTTTCATATAATTTGATAAAAGCTTAGATGCATCATCAGTTCTTTCCGCTAAATTTGTTTTTACTGTTTCATTCAATGAATTAGATGAAATGTAATAAGCTCCAAAACTTAGAACTCCACAAATTATTAAAACCAATAAAAAAATTTGTAATGTTAATTTACTTTGAACTGTTTTCATAACTGTCACTCCTGTTCTTATTAAGTTAAATGCCATCAATAATTATATAATATAGAAATTAGCTAATATTGTCATATAATTCTGATTTAATATATAATTTACTATAATTATACATCATATCCTGTTTGCATGTAATATAATTCTTGTTTTTACCATTAATAATACTCCCACTAAGTAAGATTCATTGATAATGTGTTATAATATTTTAAAATCAAATAAATTTAATTATAACTGGAGGTAAAAAATGAAAGACTTTAAGAAAATGGATATTAGAAATGTAGTCCGTGATAGTTACAAAAAAATTGCCGTAAGTAATGTGAAAACTTCTAGCTGCTGCAGCACTGATCTTAATTTAAAAAATTCTGCTTTAGATATATCACGTAAAATAGGTTATTCTAATGAAGAAATATCTACTGCTCCAGAAGAAGCTAATATGGGTCTTGGCTGCGGAAATCCTCAATTAATAGCCAATATAAAGCCTTCTGAAACAGTGGTAGATCTAGGAAGCGGTGCTGGGTTTGATTGCTTCTTGGCTTCAAAAAAGGTTGGCGAAAGTGGTTATGTTATTGGTGTGGATATGACTACAGAAATGCTTAATAAAGCAAGACTTATGGCTCAGAAATATCATTACAAAAATGTAGATTTCAGATTGGGAGAAATCGAAAACCTTCCTATAGCTGATAATACTGCTGATGTAATTATATCCAATTGTGTTATAAACTTATCACCTAATAAGCAAAGGGTTTATAATGAAGCTTATCGTGTACTTAAAAAGCAGGGTAGAATTGCCATTTCTGATATAGTACTTATGAAAGATTTGACTGATGAAATGAAGCAGGATGAAAAACTTTATTGTGGCTGAGTTACTGGTGCTTCTTCAGTTGAAGATTTGAAATCATATTTAGAAAATGCTGGTTTCTCTAAAATTAGCATTAAGACTACCGAAGTTTCAAAAGAATATGCTGAAAAATGGGGAAACAATTTAAAAGTTGGAGAATACATTATGTCTGCATCAATACAGGCTGTAAAGCTATAAAAAGACGGGTCTGTTGCACTAAGTAATTTGCATACAATATGTTGTGTTTTGCAAATCAAAAAACAATGCAATATATAAGCTTAATACAACAACCTCGTTTTTTATTGTGTATAACTTGTTATTTTTAACATTATTATAATATTTCTCTTTTTGCGCTATAATTTATTATTTCATTATTTCATTATTTCTTTATCCACTTGATTATTTTGCTAGAAGTTTTCCAAGGTCCTCTGCTTTTTTCAGTTCTTCATTATTTGGAGTTTCTTTAACTGCAATATCACCTACAATTTTAAATCCGTAATCAGTAACTACTTTTTTAAACTTGTCCATAAATTCTCCATTATCCCAACCATAAGAACCAAATAAAACAACAGGTTTGTTATTATTGTTTAAAAGCTTGAATTTTTCTAAGAATGGAGCCATCTGATCTTGTTCAATATTATTGTTATTTCTTGATGGACTTCCAAAAGCTACTGCATCAGCATTTGTAACATCTTCTTCCTTAGCTTCTAAAACATTTTTTATGTTTACTTCTGCACCAGTTCCCTTTGCACCTTCAAATATTTTGTTTGCCAGCACTTCAACATTACCAGCATTACTGAAATAAATAATAGAAACTTTTTTCATAATTATAACCTCCATTTTGATAATTATTTGTTTTTCTAAAAAAAGCCAAAATTCTGTTAATTCACAGCGTAATCTTTTAAATATTTGCTATTTATTTCATTATATCATAAATTTTACTATTTTTCACAAAAATAAATAAAAATTTATTTTATTTAATAACTATTATTCCCCAACAACTTAACTATGTTTCATTTTTTACTACAGCTGATAAATATAAATGCATATATTTTCTTTATTGTAAATTGCTATAAATAATGTTACCAATATATCTATAACCTTTGTCACTAGGATGTGCAGTATTGGTTCCACTCGCTCCCGAATAATTATTACTTTTCGCTCCAAATAGCCCCAATTTTTGTGCCTTGGTATAATCTTTGAAATAGGCTTTGTAAATATCTATAATTCCTGTATTATAAGTATCTGCTATTTCATACAATGATGTTACATAATCAGGCCACTTTGTTGTCCATGAATCAGCAGGTTTTTGATTTGTAACTAAGCACACACTGCTGCCTCTTCCTTGCCAGTAAGTTACTAAACCTATCATATTTGCCTTATAATCTTCAACAGAAATGCGGTTTCCCGATTCATTAATACCAAAAGATAAAAGTACTAACTCTGGTGCTGGTGACGTATCCCAAATCTTCTTTGTGAAAGGTGTATTAAAATAACTTGCCATTTTGCTAGAAATTGCTATCTTATCCACTTCGATTCCTGTGGTATTTGATGAAGCAATTGCACCTTCTATAAGAACATTTGATGTTGTATTAGGGGTTATTACTAATGTATGCACAGCATTACTTAAACCTGAATAAGAAGCTTTATGTGAGAAACTTAGCGCTTCATCTAAACAATTTATAATACCTACTTCTATACCATCTATTGTTACTCCAGCCGTACCACCATCTACTGCTTTAGCATATAATAATTCTAAATCTGTTCCAGTGAAAGTTAAAGTTGCACTAGAGGTATTTTTATCAGAAATTCCAAAACAACCACCAAAACCACCAACATTAGAAAACACTGTATTAGGAGCACCAGAAACACTCCAACCCTTTCCTAATGACCATCTACTTTTAGTACCAGAAGGAAGCGCACCTTCATAAATGCTAATAAAACCTTCTCCTGCATTTCCATATTGATTTTGCACGGATGATTTCAGTACCCCAACCCAGGAGTTTCTTACCTCGTCACTGGAATATTCCCCTCTTGTATTAGACTCTCCTATACAATATATTTTTGCTTTTTGCTTAGCTGTGTTTTTCAATGCATTTTTATATTTTGACAACCCCACATCCAGATTATAGCCATACTCTTTATAAGTTGATTGGTATTGAATTGTTTTCAATGGCGGTTTAATGTTATTTGATAAATTACTTTCCCTTGATGATTTTACAAAAACCATCCCACAAGATACAGCTATAGCAGAAATAACTCTTAATATTCTTTCTCTCATGTTATACCCCTTTATAGATTCTTTAATAATTCCATTTCTCTTCTGTTTTAAATTCTTTAACCTTTATATATTTTAATATGTGTAAAAATCCTGCGTTACATACATAACAAAAGTGTTTGTTTACTTACTTATTGAGCCTATTAAAAAATACCTGTAAATCTTGTGTTTGCAAGCTTTACAGGTACCTTGTTTTTGGTTTAATGTAATCAGAATCTTTTGTTGTGATTATTTTACAAATTCAATTAAGCCTTTTTCTAGTTTTGCAATACGAGCTAATGAATACACTTCGTATCCCTTATTTTCTAGCATTTTGCTTCCAGGTTGAAATGACTTTTCAATTACAATTCCTATACCTGAAACTTTAGCTCCTGCTTCTTCAACTAAACGTGCTGCACCTAATGCTGCTTCACCATTTGCTAAGAAGTCATCAATAATTAATATGTTATCTTCCTCTGTAACAAACTTTTTTGATAAAGTTAATTCATAATCTGTGTCCTTAGTAAATGAATGTACAGTAGTTTGATAAATATCTCCATTTAAAGTTTTTGGAACTTGCTTTTTTAATGTTACCATTGGCAAATTCATTTGCATTGCAGTCATAACAGTTGGTGCAATTCCTGAACTTTCAATGGTAAATATCTTTGTAATATTGTGATCTTTAAAATAATTTTTAAAATGAGTTCCTATTTCATACATTAAATTTGGATCTACTTGGTGATTCAAGAAAGAATCAACTTTTAACACACTTTCGGACAACGCACGTCCTTCTTCTAAAATTTTTTTACATAATGCTTCCATTTATATCAACTCCTATGTTTTTTATGCTTCTTCTTTTAAAAATAAATTTAGTACTAATGCTGTAATTGTTCCAGTTGAAATTCCTGATGAAAAAATCATTTTTAATCCCTCTGGTAACTTAGAAATGAATTCTGGACGGAAGGTAACTCCTAATCCTAATCCAATTGATGTTGCTATAATTAATAAATTACGATTGGTTAATTTTACACGGCTTAAAGTTTGAATTCCAGCTGCAGCAACCGTTCCAAACATAACAATGCCCACACCACCTAATACTGGCTGTGGCATTATATTAATTAATGCTGCAAATTTTGGAAACAACCCTAAAATAACTAATAATGCTCCAGCCATCATAGTTACATGGCGACTAGCCACTTTTGTTAATGGAATTAATCCAATATTTTGACTGAAGGATGTATTAGGCAGCGCTCCGAAACAACCAGCCAACATACTTCCCACACCATCAGATAAAACTCCTGAACCAATATGCTTTTCATCTTCTTTAATTTCAGAAACCTCACAAATAGCTTTTAAGCATCCTACTGTTCCAATAATTGTAACAAAATAAGCTGGAATAAAAGGTAATAATACTTGCAAGTTAAAAGTTACACCATAACCAAAAACTTTAGGTAATGCTATTAAACTAGCTTCGTTTACTGTTGAAAAATTAACCATTCCAAGTGGAATACAAATTATGTAACCAACCACCATTCCAATTAAAATTGAAGCACTACTTATTAATCCTTTTCCATAATGGTTTAATAACAATGTAATTATCATTATAAGTAAAGCAACTCCAACATTTTTTAAGTTGCCATAATTAGGTGAACCAGCTCCTCCAGCTGCCCAATCTATTGAAACTGGCAGCAAAGTTAAACCTATTAAACACACCACTGTTCCTGTGACAATTGGTGGAAATAACTTCATTAAAGGTTTAATAAAAAAACTTAAAATAATTACTATAAGTGCACCTAAAATTGTTGCTCCAAAAATTCCTGCAAGTCCAAACTTAGATCCCACAGCAATTGCTGGTGCGACAAAAGTAAAGTCTGTTCCCATAACACATGCAACACGTGCCCCTACTTGTCCTATTCCTTTTGATTGAATAAATGTAGCAATTCCTGCCATTAAAATAGAACTACTTATTAGTGCTGTTGACGTTGCAGCATCTAATTTTAATGCTGCTGAAATAACTATTGGAACTACAATAATACCGCCAAAGGCTGCAAATATATGTTGAAACCCTAATAATATTTGCGTTAATATTTGCGGCTTATCATTAATTCCATAAGCTAACTTAATATCTGTATCAGTTTCTTTTCTTTGTTCCATGCCAATCTCCTTTTGCATTTAAAAAAATATTTATCATACCTGCAGCTTCGTAAATTATAATTTTCAACATTATTTAAAAATAAAAAACACCTCAATATAAAAATTGAGGTGTTGCATTTAAGGCAAATAAATATGATCCATACCTAAAAACCAAAATCAATACCTCGTAGTCTGCTAATTAACGGTAAGCAGGTAGAAACTTTCGGACCATATTTCCGATTATATACGAGCTTTTTTGCATGATACATGAGCATTATATCACATTTTGTCTATAAAAACATTTTTTATTTTAACTAGGTGAGCATTAATTTAAAATAAACTGGCATTTATCCCTTCGCTTTTGCTCCTCTGGATAATTTCTTCTAACACTTACTTGATTCAAAAAATATGAGTAATCTTTAAGTCTTAGTAATTTTTAACTATAAGTTAGCTAAACTTATCACTTTATATTTATTGTTATAAACAGTATAATTATATAGAATAGTTACACAGTATTAATATACACACTAGATATTCAAAGGAGATGCATTTTAATGATAAATATTTTACTTAACCTATATAATTTTGATGAAGAATGGTGTTTTGAAGCATTGAAAAATATAATTAAAGATAATCACAAAGTTTTAATAATCCCATTTTCATTTCATGATGGGTGGATAAAAAATGATAGTGACTGGCAAAAGGCTTACAACTCATTTAGCGGAAAGAATTATAAAGATATTATTTTACCATTTCTAACTTATGGAATTACAGAAGAAAATATAAACTGGGTAAATTATTTTAAAGATACAAATGAAATGGCCAAAGACAAAGTAAAAAATAGCGATATAATATTTTTTACTGGAGGCTTACCTGATAAAATGATGTGTCGGTTAGAACAGTTTGATTTAATAAAGGAAATTGAAAATTATCCGGGGATCATAATGGGGAGTAGTGCTGGAGCAATGGTTCAGATAGCAAATTATCATATTACTCCAGATGAGGATTATGATAATTTTTCTTATAACAAGGGATTAAATTTGATTAATGATTTTGATGTTGAAGTTCATTATGAAGAAACAGCGCTGCAAAATAACTGCATTAAGAAAGTATTGAATGAAAAAACAGATACAGTTTATGCAATTAAAAATACTGGCGGATTAATTGTAGATAATAATGTAATTACATTACTTGGAGATGTAAGCAAATTTAATAGATAGTACATCTACTCATTTTTATTACCGCCTTATATTAATTCATATTTATGTTATATTTTCCTAAATATGTACTTTCTAGTTTTATTCTGAATTACATAAAAAAAGAACTTGGTTAAACCAAATTCTTTTAAAATTATTGGCAAACAGGACTATTATTTTAGTGAAACTATTTACCAGTCCACATGTCAATAACATAACCTACACTGAAGTAGCTGTATGGAATATAAAAATATCCTTTATCTCCCCAACTTTCTCCCCATGAATTACGCATAATAACCTGCTGTTTATTTTCATTATAACCTACTGCAAGAACTGCATGGCCACCTAAAAGCTTCTCATTATTAGAATTTGGCATGGGTATAATTCCAGTGCGTGTAGCTGCATCTGATTCAAAACTTTCGTAAACTTCCATACCTGTAACCACTGGATATCCTTCTGCTAAAGCAGTTTTTAAAGCAGTTAAGTTTTGTATGCGGTGATACTCACTAATTTTAAATGATATTCCTTCCAATATAGCCTTTGGGCTTGGTTGATTAGTAAAAGTAGTAATATCATAAGGAAAATCAATTTCTGGAGAAGAACCTAGCTGTTGAAAAATTTTCATACCATCTCTAATCTCAGCTCCGCTGTCCTCATCTACAGTTCCTTCCATAAAACGCTCCCACCAATATAAATATAAACGGCTAAGAGGTGTGAATTGTTTTCCTGATATTTTCTGCAGATATTCTCCTAACCCTGAAGTTATAGCATTAGCCGTACAACTTCCTAGTTCTCCTTGATCAACTATAGGTGACATAGATTTTCTAAGGTCCACTGTTTTTGGAAGTTGTGAGCGTTTATTTATAGTTTCAGCACAATAAATTTTATCTCTCATATCCTGCTTATCAAATTTTAATTTATAACTTCTTTGCATCATTTTATACTCCCCTTGTTTTTATATTTTTATTTTAAGAAACTGTTTAATGTCTGTCTTGCCCTATATACTATGAAACATTAAATATCTTGTGCTTAAAAATAAATCAAAAAACCAAAAAATCACCTTAATTCCTTATACTTCAAGGCTTTAAAGTCACTTTGTTTTGGGCTACAATTGTTAGGGTTCAACCCCATAGCCATCAAGCTAAGGTAGCTGTATGCTTGCCTTAGCCTATGTTTTTTAATTCTGTGTTTACTGGAAAAATATAATTTCCGTATTTTAACTAATTTAAAATTTATTGAGCATAATCCTGATTTCAGTGCAAAATAATTAATCATACAATATTAAATGTATGATACTAACAATTTTTTAATTTAATTACTGTTTTATACTACCAAACTTTCCAACTCATCTTCACTTATTTTTACACTTTCTATTATTTCAAACGATGTTTTTTTACCTTTCTTTTTTGATTTAATACCATACTTCATGATTGACTCAATTATCGTACTTAAAAATCTCATGAAAATTATTTCTCCTTGGAATATTTTATCTCTAATTCCACTAAGAAATTCCTTTACGATACTAAAAGATTTCATTGGACTAATTTCCCTTTTGCTTTCGTCCCAAAGGATTGTTTTACCTGTGGAGACAATTGAAGAGGTAAGTAGTAGTGAAATTAATCTACCATATAGAAAACACTGAAATCTCTCTAACTTAACCTTTTTAACATCATGAATTTTAAAAATAGATTTCCAAATTTTAAACATTAGTTCCACCTGCCATCTAAGAGAGTAAACGTCATGAATTTGCTCTTTTGATAGTATGGATTTTGGAATATTAGTAATGTAAATATTAATACCATTCCAAAAAATATTTTTATCCGAAAGTGTCTTCTTACCCTTCTTAATATCCTTAAAAAACTTTTTTTCTCTATTTTGCTTGCATTCTTGTGTTAATTTAGTTAAAATCAACTTGGTTTTAAGTTTATCTTTTCCAATGTAGATATCTGAGATTTCAATAGTTTCGCCTTCTGCTAAAGGTTCAGCTATTTCTTGGATATCTACTTTTTTATATATAGAGCCTTTTTTAATCTTGCCGTTAGTATTTATTTCTGGATTTTCATTTTTAATATAGATTGCTGATGTACTTTTTAGTTTTGATATATAATAGGCTCCAGAGTTTTCTAAAATGTTTAAATGAGCTAAATTAAAATAACCTAAATCCTTTAAATGCAGTTCTTTTTCTTCGATGTTCTTTTCCAATACAGGCAAATAATCTGCATCATTAGATACTGCTTCAAATATATCACAGTTAATAAAACTTCCTGTAAGCAAGTCAAGTTGTAGTTGAACTTTTACTGCTGCATCTGACGCACTGCCACCACTACCACGGTAGGTTGTTTTTAAATGTTCAGGCAAAATTATAGTAGTTGAATCTACTACTTTTATAGCTTTAAAATGAGATTTTAATAAAATTTCTTGATCTCTTAAAATTGTATTTTGTTTTTTCAGCGTTTCATTAAATATAGATTTTAAAAATTCTACTGATTTTTCATTAAAACGCTAATCTAATGCCTGAGGAGATATAGTTATATTCTCCGTTGAGGCTAATCTAGATATTAATTGTAATAAGCTTGACCTACAAAGGTCTTCACCTCCAAACAGACATAGAGATAAAAATATTTCCGGTGTTATTTTGCTTTTTCTTTTCATGAATTTAGTTTTCCATGCAACCTTTTCTACGACTTCGATTAAATATAGTTCTTTTAATGATTTTAGTAATTGTTTTATTCTTTTGTTCATAATATTCATTTCTCCATTTTTACTTATTATAGATTATTTATAATTAATAAACATAAAAGTTATATATATACTTATTATATAATATTTAATATATATTCAAAAAACAAAAAGTGGACTAGATTCCTGTATTAGGAATTAATCCACTCTATATTTTCTATTCAGTATTTTGCATGTATTGATTTATTTTACATATTTTATATTGATTGGTTTTATTAGCTTGATGGCTATGTGGTTCAACCCTTTGCACTTATCAATTCAATATAATTTAATAATATTTAAATACATCCTATGTTAAGGTTCAACCACTGTGAATTAGCTATTCTCTATTTTCATTATAACCCTTAAGACATTGAAAACAAAGGTTTTTCTTTAAATTTTACCAGGTGGTTTTTTATTTTTAAAAGTATAACTAAAAAAGTACCTTTAGGGCTTGTATCTCAAAGCTTTAGAGATACTTTCTTTTAGGTTTTAGCTGGTAAAATTAAATATTTATTATTACCATTTTTATTTGTAATGTGTTGAATATACTATCTGCCTTTTAAATTATCATAGATTAAATAACTTGTTTTTAATATTTTATATATGATACTCTTCATCAAACCTTCCATAACCAACATTAGTTTTAGCCCCTATACCAAAATCTACAATGATTTGTTTAAATAAATCCAATTTTTCATAAGGTTTCAAGATTCTATCCTTTAAATTAAAGTTAAACCTCCATACTACATTGGGCATAACTTTTAAAAATTTTAAAGGAATTGGTTTTTTAATATAAACCCTTTAATAACATTCATTATTATTTACTCCCAAAAATTTTTAGATACTGTATAGCTTTTTGAGTATGAAATGAATACTGATTTGAAAATTTTTTATAACTCATTTCTTTTACTAATACATTAATATCTATTAATCCTCTAGTAAAGGTTCTAAACAATAATGCCAAATCATCATCCGCTACTGGTCCTGCAACTATATCATACTTATTATCTATATTGCAATATTGCAATTTATACTATTTATTTCTTTAAACTCTCTATCCATATTGTTTAATACAAAAATAACCCATTCCTTTGTAGGTGATTCAATGGATTGATATAATAACCCATGCTGGCCTCAAGTATATGGCCAGAGTTAACTACCCATATATAAACAAGGCAGTTGATACATATAACGATTGAACAAAGACTGGAGAGTATGATGCTTTTTAAATTATGAAAACAACATACTATTTTACCTAGACTCTTTTGTGATGATAAAAGCAATATCATAAATCCCTCCAAATGCTAATTACTTTCCGGAAAGAATATCTTCTATCCAACTGAAAATTCTCTCGTTGCCAATAAGTTTTGCACCGCACTGACAGTGTGCACCTGCACCTTCTTTACCTGTAAAGAGCATATAATCCTTTCTGCAAGTGAGAGCATCATAAAGAGGCTTAGCCTGTGAATCAACAAGTCCATCTTCATCAGTATCAACAATCAGTGTGGGACATTTTATATTTTCTGCAATGCCTTTCATGGTATATTTTACTGCAGCTATAACAAATTCGGCTGGAGTGCTACATCCGAATACATACATGCCTTGAGATATCTTCCATCGGAATTCAGAACTTTTTTTCGCAATACCATATAGCTTCTGATTAAGAGCTTCAGGCTCCTTTTTAGCAATGCTAATGAGTTGCTCTATTGTTAAACCAAGTTTTTTTGTTCCACCTTCAAGGAAATCGTAAATTCCACTATTTGCTATACATGCAGCAAGACGATGTTCAAAGGCTGCCGCTCGTGGTGCCAGGTATCCTCCAAAACTTTCACCCCATAGAACTATCTTTTCCGGGTCAATTGATTCATTTGCAAGGAGATAATCTACAGCAGGAGTAACAACAGCTTCATAGTCAGCTCTGAAATATAAATGCTGCTTTTTGACAGCTTCACCTTGTCCAGGTCCTTCTATGGCAAGACAGTTCATTCCGTGTTCAAGAGCTGTCATTGCTAGTCCATAGAATTCTTCCTTTGTGCCGTCAAATCCAGTTAAAAGTATCAGAACTGGTTTTGGCTCATTTGTATCATTTAACTTATAATAATGAGCAGGCAGAGTTGTGCCTTCATATGGTATCATAACAGACTTAATTACTGGATTGTTAAGTTCCATAACCTTTGAAAAGCATTCTGTGCTTGCATTAAATAGCTTTGTAATTTTTTCTAGATTGGGATTTTCATGAAGGAAAAATTCTGCAGTACGGTAATAGTTAGAAGCACGCAGATATGCCTTTCTGGCACTTATTAAATGACCCTCCCCCAAGGCTTTCTTGCCTATACTATGTAATCTTTCGGCAGTTTTAGCCCATTCATTACACCAACTTTCATAATCACCTTCTGTTATCCTATTGCTTGTAGCTACAACTTCTCCTATATCAGCTTCACAATAGGCTGTTTCACCAAGTAATCTTAATACTTGAAAATCAAATTGGTCATCTTTAAATAATATACTCATAATGTATTAACCTCCTTAAAATTATTTGCTTTGAATAGCACTATTAAAATCGCTTAACATTTTTTCTACAACTGCTTCTGCCCTTTTTTCAAAGTCAGGTTTTATGCTCCATTCTGCAACGTAAGTCCCAACAACATTGGTTTTAAATTTATTTCCTTTATTTATATCAAAAGCACGTCTAAACATTGTTTGAATAAGGTCTGCATTATTAGCTTCTTTACCTCCGCAAGTAACTAGCATTGCTGAAAGTTTTCCTTTTATCAGATCCTTATCCATTATGCTAAAGTGTCTGTCCGTAAGTGGTTTAAGTTGAGCACTCATACCATAGCAGAAAAGTGGTGTTGCATATATTAAAGCATCTGCATCGAGCATTTTCTTAAATACCATGTCCCAATCATCCTTTTGAGGACATCCATGTTCTAAGCTTTTACGTGTGCAGGCATAACATTCTTTGCAACTATTAATGTTTATATCTATGACATTAATTCTTTCAATTTCATGTCCAGCTTTTCTCATATGGCCTTCAAATAGTGACAGTGTACAATCAGTTTTTCCATTTTTCTTCGGACTTCCCATAATGGTTAAAAATTTCATTTTTATTCTCCTTAAAACTCTTTTTTAAAACTAGTCAACGCATTGTCTAAAAATAATATATGCCTTTAAAAATAATTTGTCAACCCATTGTCTATATGTGATATAATATTTTTATTAACTATATTAGTTGGGAGGATTGAAATTGGATAACAAGAAATTTAACGAACTAGGATATATAATGGATCAGACATATGCCAGTCTCATGGCGGTTTCAAACAAACTTCAGACTGCAGGTGACAGTTACTCAGGTGATCTAACAAGCAAGCAGTTGTTGACACTCCTAGCAATACTTCATATACCTGAAGGTGATGCTACAATCGTAAATATAGCAGGTAAAATGGGAACCACTAAGCAGAATGCAACAAGGATTATCAAAAGCCTTGAGAAGAAAAAATATATTTCAGTAATGTCATCAGAAAAAGATAAAAGAGCTGTTAATGTAATGCTTACAGAAGCAGGTATCCGTTCTCTTTCGAAAAATGCAAAGGATGCTAAAAAAAATTTTATGATTGATATATTTAATGATTTCAGCAAAGAAGAATTAGAAACACTATGGCAACTTTTGAAAAAACTATATAGTTATGATGGTGTTCCAATGGATGGGTTTGAAGAAAGAATAAAAATTCCGAATATTTCTGATGAGGTGTTAGAATAATTGAACAAAAACAGTGTAATTTAGACAAGCAATAGTAACATGTGAAAACAGAGTTTTCACAAAGATGCTTTACACCAGCGAATTGCGTCTAATTTCATCTCATACACTCTTCATGATAAATACCTTTTTCCTATGCAAGAAAGTCATGATTTTTACTATTATCATATTTAAATCCATAATTTACAATCTTATCCACATTATCCACATCTTTATCCACATTCTTACATTTTATCCATAATACGAAAATGTGTTGGTAGTTTTTTAAAATTCTATGCAATCGCACTTTTTTGCAGTATAGAATTACAATTAACTTCATTTCCATAAAATTCTAAAAAATATATTGACTTTGACACTATGGTAAAGTTTAAAATATAATTAACCACTTCGAAGGGAAATCAAGTATAAGTTTTCCTTAGATAAAATTAAATATTTTTAATTTTATTTAAGGAATAGTGTTAAACTTAAAACTATTCCTTTTGTTTCTTATATTAATTTATAGACACATCTGGTTCTGTAGGTTCTGTGGGTGCTGTAGGCTCTACAGTATCAGTGGTTTTTGAATTACTAGAGTTGTTTTTTTCATCTGTGTCTGTAGTTTTACTTTCAACTTTATCTGATGTACCTGCATTTTTCGTACTTGTTTTTGATGTGCTTGGTTTTGCTGCATCTGTCTTTTGTGTATTGGTTTTTGATGTATTTGCCTTTGTTTCATTTGCTTTTTTTGTATCTGTACTTGATGTACTTGTCTTTGTTTCACCTGTTTTTTGTGTATCTGTTTTTGATGTGCTTGTCTTTGACTCATCTGCCTTTTGTGCATCTGTTTTTTGTGTTTGAGTTGCTGCACCTGTCTTTTTTTGAGAATTATTATTATTACTGCTAGAGCATCCTGAAATACAAACAAATAAAATTGCACTAGTTAATAATATAGTGAACGATTTAGTAAACTTTTTCTTCATATATAATCTCCATTTCTCATTTTCTCTAAATTCCATTAATAAATATTCTACAAATTTATATGTAATCCTCTATTTATACAAATAAAAAACTATGTTAAGAGTAGCAGCTTAACTTTTTCATTCTAAAAATAATATTTTTTAACCTATTTATTTTTTGATTTTCATTAGATATTATCAAATTACAATTTTTTTCCATTTGACTATTACTATCTAATTTTGTATGATAACTACTTTTATGATATAATTATTTATTGTCATTAAATAATGACTAAATAAAAAAATGTAAAGTGAGACTATTAAAATGAGAAATGAAAAATTAGAAAGATCAATAAACAGAATAGATGCTGACATTGCTGCTATGAACATCGCTAAGAAGTACTTATCAAACCTAGAAGAAATAAATGAGGTAAGAGAGACTTTAAACAATAAAAGACAATTATTAGCCAATGAACTATATACTGAGGATCATAAGTCTTATTCAGAATGTCACGAAGCTATAGAAGAAATGCTAAATAAAGAGTTAGAAAAAGAAGAACAAGTTGAATTACTAGAAATGATAAAAGAAAAATTTGGAAGACAATCACCAAATGTAAGCAAAAAGAGCAGTGGCCTTAATGCTTGGTTAAAAGAACTTAACATTGAATGTAATTGGATTAATAATGAAGAAACTGGTTGGGATAATTTAATTATGACTGGATTTGGATTATATAAGTAAACAGAAAAGACTTGCAAAAATTATTGATTTTTGCAAGTCTTTTTTGTGATTTCCTATTTCTTTATTCCATAGCTACCATTGGTAACAACATTATTTTGCAATAGGTATTATATGAGGTTTGCCTGTTACAGGATTTTTTATCATACATACGTTTATATCATAAACTTCCTTAATATTTTCTTCTGTAAGTACCTCTTCTACTGTACCTTGAAAAGCAATAGAACCTTTATTTACCAGCACTAAATAATCACTATATTGTGCTGCTAAATTTAAATCATGAAGCACTGCTATAACAGTTGCTCTTTTACTTAATGATTTAATGGTATCTAAAATTTCAATTTGGTGATGTATATCAAGATGAGATATAGGCTCGTCTAATAATATAATATCAGTATCTTGAGCTAATGCTCTTGAAATAATAACCCTCTGTTGCTCACCACCACTTAACTGGTTCATGTATTTGCCACGAAGAGACCACGTATTGGTGGCTTTCATAGCAGATTTTGCAATATCATAATCTTCTTTTGATTCTTCTTGAAATCTAGAAATATAAGGAGATCTTCCCATTAAAACAATGTCTAAAGCAGAAAAATCAAAGTCCAAAATAGTATTCTGAGGAACAACAGCCAGCTTTTTAGCTAAAGTTTTATTCTTGAAATCTAAAATATCATTATTTTCTATAAAAATAGTTTTTTTATTAGTTTCTAAGGTTTTTCCAAGATTTTTTAATAATGTAGTTTTCCCAGAACCATTGGGACCTAAAATGCTGTAAAATCTGTTTTTCATAAAATCCATATTAATATTATTAAGTATCGCATTTTCTTCAAAACTGAAATTTAAATTTTGAATCTTAACTTCTGGAAAATCTATAACTTCCATTTACATCACCTTCTTTTTGGATTTTATCAAAAGATATATAAAATAAGGAGAACCGAACAAAGCTGTTACTGCACCTACAGGTATTTCAGCTGGTGATGCTATAGTTCTTGCCAGAGTATCAGAAACAACCATAAAAGCAGCACCAAAAATTAAGGAAAATGGCATTAATCTTCTATTATCTGGGCCAAATAACATTCTTACAACATGAGGAATTATAAGTCCAACAAAACCTATTATTCCACTTACTGATACACAAGCAGCCACAATCATAGAAGAAACAATTAACACTATCTTTTTCACTTTTTCAACTTCTATACCTAAGCTTTTAGCAGTTTCATCTCCTGTAAGTATTATATTTAAATCTTTTGAAAGAAAAATTATTATTGACACTCCTACAATAAAAAAAGGTATCAATAAAATAATTTCATTATAGTTTGCATTAGAAACACTACCCATAGTCCAAAATACAATCTTTTCAACTTGATCTCTGTTAAACACCATAATTACAGAAATCAAGGAAGATAAAAGAAAACTAACAGATATACCTGCTAAAAGTAGTGTATTCGTAGGTATTTTGTTTTTCACCCTAGCAATATTATACACAAGAATAGTAGTTAAAATTGAACCTACAAATGCTGTTATTGTAATTGCTGCAGAGCTTAAAATTGAACTTTCAAGCTTAAACACAAATCCTAGTGCAGCTCCAAGTGCCGCCCCAGAAGATATACCAAGAATATATGGGTCAGCCATTGGATTTTTGAATATTGCTTGAAAAGAAGCACCTACTACAGATAATCCCATACCAACTAAGGCTGAAAGTACTATTCTAGGAAGCCTTATTTTTAATATAATAAGGATATGATTTTTAGGTATTTCAGATGTCGATACAAGCTTATTTATAAAAGGTATTTTATTTAAAATTACACGGAATGTTTCCATAAAAGATATATTTGCTGTTCCAAAAGTGCTTGATATTAGCATAATGCAAAACAATAAAATTATGCTAATGCAAAATATAAATCTAAAATGTTTTTTCTTATGAGTTAAATCCATCATTAAAATCCTTTCATATGAACTATTTAAAAGCTTCAGGGTGAATTATTTTTGCTAAAGCTTCTAGTCCATCAGCAAGTCTAGGACCTTGCCTGTTAATAATATCTTCATCAATATCAAAAAGTTTGTTTTTTTTCACTGCATCAAGATCTTTATATCCCTCAGTTGCTTTAATTCCATTTTTTGAATTAAGCTTATTAGAACATATAATTATATCTGGATTTTTTTCAATAAGCTTCTCTACACTATATTCCCATTCAGTTACATCATCAGCAGCATTTTTTCCACCAGCCATAGTAATCATTTTTCCAATAAAGGTATCTTTACCTGCAGTAAAATCACCGCTTTTACCAAAGCTTACTGAATAATATACTGAAGGTGCATTCTTACCCTTAACCTTTTCTTGTACATAATCTACTTTTTTCTTCATATCAGAAACTACAAAATTAGCTTTAGTATTTGCATTAAGAACTTTACCTACATTTTCTATAACGCCATAAGTGCCTTCAAAACTATCAGGACCAGAAAATACTACAACTTTTATGTTTAGCTCCTCTAATTTTTTTACATCTTCTTTTCTAAAATGATTGGACGCTATAACCAAATCAGGTTTTAATTGAGTGATTTTTTCAATATTAGGATTAGTTAAGCCACCAATGGACTGAACTTTGCTAACCTCTTTAGGATATGTACAAAAATCAGTTCTTCCAATTAAAGTATCCTGCTTACTAAGCGCATAAATAGTTTCTGTAATATTTGGTGCTGCAGATATAATTTTTTTAGGTTCTTTATCAATAGTTATTTCTCTATTAAAGGCATCCTTTATTTTAAGAGGGTAAGTTGTATTTTTTACTGTTTCAGTTTGTTTAATATCTTCTTTGGAATCTTTAGAATCCTTCTCTTTAGTACATCCAATTAAAGAAAATACAAGAATAAAAGCAACAAATAGAAAAGATACTTTTTTTAGTTTACGCATGTTTATTCCTCCTAAGTTTTATTTTTCTAAAAGTACCTTATGAATAACAGCTTTGACATTGATAAATAAAAAAACCATTATCCAGTGGATAGTGGTTAAAAGCAAAAAACGCTATTACCACCTTATCCACGTAAGGCTAAATAATCTTTGAATTTTAGGCAGGTCTCCTGACTTAGATTCATAATATACTAACGCCTTCCCTGTTACCAAGTGGCTTAGTATCTTCAGAAAAATATCCGTCCTATGTTTGACTTTATAATTTTCTGAAAATACTTAATGTTAGTACACTCATCATTACAGTGGCGGGACCGCATGAGATTTTAACTCATTTCCCTTTTAAACTTATAATACAAGTACCTAAAACTTCTATTAAATTCTAATTTAATTATAACACTTATTTTACTCTATCTAGCTATTAAATTTTATAATTTTAAGCATATGAAAGAAAATATAACTTATTTCTTGTTAAAATCTTGTTTTTTATTTGATATTCTTATTTTGCAAACAAGAAAGCAGTTATTTAACTGACTATAAAGCTATTATAAGGAGTGCTAATTATGCAAGAAAATTATTTATTAGAAACTAAAAAATTAACAAAAACATTTAAAAAGGAATGTTCAGTAAATGATCTTTCCATTTCAATTCCTAAAAATCATATTTATGGACTTCTAGGTGCTAATGGAGCTGGAAAGTCTACCACATTAAAAATGATAACAGGTTTATTAAAACCAACCTCAGGTGAAATTATCTTTGATGGTCATAAATGGAACCGCAATGATTTAAAAAATATTGGTGCTTTAATTGAACAACCGCCTATTTATGGTAACTTAACTGCAAATGAAAATCTAAAAGTTCATACTACCCTTTTAGGATTACCAGATAAACGCATTAAAGAAGTATTAAAAATTGTAGACTTGACAGACACAGGTAAAAAACAAGCTAAAAATTTTTCTATGGGAATGAAACAACGTTTAGGTATTGCTATTGCAATTTTAAATCATCCTAAATTATTGATTTTAGATGAACCTACTAATGGATTAGATCCTATAGGTATTCAAGATTTACGAAAATTAATAAAGTCTTTTCCAGAACAAGAAATTACTGTAATTTTATCAAGCCATATTTTAGCTGAAGTAGAACAAATTATAGACTATGTAGGAATTATGAGTCATGGTATTTTAGGCTATCAAAGCAAAATCAATCCTGGTGAAGATTTAGAGGCCTTGTTTATGAATGTTGAGCACGAAACTAGGAAAAAGAGGAGAATTGTATAATGATTAACTATTTAATTTCTGAAAATTTAAAAACTAAAAAAACTATACTTCGTAAACTATTAATTTCCATACCGCTGCTATGCGCTGGCATCGCTCTTATTTTTGATTTTTTAGGTTTTGGATATTTTACTAATAATTCTATTTTTACTTCATTAAATCACTGGTCATTATCATGGATGCCAACTTTAATTGTTTTTCTTACAGGTATGCTGCATAAAATTGAGCAAAACAGTACAGGTTATAAAACAATTTTTTCTTTTCCTATAGATTTAAAGAAAAGTTGGATAGCTAAAATTACTATCTTAGCATTGTTCACATTGATAGCTTCTATTTTTCTAGGAATACTTGTTACTATATTAAACATTTCCCTTAGTAATAAGGATGTACTTGTTGTTCCATTTTATAACTGCCTTATAGCCATTATCATAAGCTGGCTTACATCACTTTGGCAAATTCCTTTATGCTTATGGTTAAGTAGAAAAATAAACTTTTTTATCCTATTAATTTTAACTTATAGTATTAATTTAGAACTTGGTGCAAGCAGAGCTCCATCTTCTTTATGGTGGTTGTTTCCCTGGAGTATGCCACTTAGATTACAATGTCCACTTTTACATCATCATCCTAATGGACTGCCATTAGACTCAAATAGTGCATTATTAGATCCTTCAGTTATTCCAGTTGGAATTGTATTAGGTATTTTCCTGTTTTTAATATTAGTCCTTCTTACAAGCTATTCATTTAAAAAAAGTGAGGTATGTTAATATGTGTACATTTTGGAACAGTTATAAGTCAGAGTTTTTTAAAAATAAACACAGTGTTTTTCTATGGGCACATATTATATTGCCCTTTCTCTTAGTTATTTTTATGACTTTTTATAGATTCGGCCAATTAAGTGATTTAGTTTTATTTAATTATTTCTTTAAAATAATTGGTTTTTTCTTTCCATTAATTGCTGCAGTACTTTGTGGATTAATTGCAGATCAAGAAAAACAAGCTGGACACTGTCAAATGATGCTTGGCAGGCTGCCCCATAAAACAACTACTTTTGTAAGTCAATTGTGTATGCTGCTTACAATGTGTTTAAGTTCTATATATTTAGCAATTATATTATTTATAATATCAATGAAATTTATAATACATATAAATAACATTAATTATCTTTTATATTTTAAAACAGGTTTTTTGATATTTTTAAGTGTTATTTTCCTTTATGCTTTGTATTTAGCCTTAGCTTATCACTTTAGTACAGGAGTCTGTATTATAACTGGATTTACTGGATTCATCATTGCTGCTTTAGCCGCTACAGGCCAGGGAGATAGCGTTTGGATATTTTTACCCTGGGCATGGCCTTCAAGATTTATAAACTTTGTGCTTAAATTTCAATTTAAAATTTCAGGAGAATCACTATCATCTTATACACATGCTGGAATGACTAAGGGATTAACACTTATGGCAATAATGACAATTTGTTGTATTACTATTTATGTTCTTTCATTTCATTTTTTGGAAGGTAGACAAAAGTAACTAAAATTTAGTAAAATAAATCACATGTAGTTCACTGAACTTTTGCACATACAAAATTTTGACTTAATATAAGCAAGATGTGAAAGTTGAGTTATTAAATATACAAGGATGTGAAAGCATGGCAAAAATTTTAGCTGTAGACGATGATAAGCGAATTTTAAAATTAATAAAAAATGCTTTAGAAATTAACAATCATGAAGTGGCTATATTACAAAATGCAGAAAATACTCCTATAGAAGATTTTTGCGAATATGATTTAATTTTACTGGATGTGATGATGCCAGGAATAGATGGATTTAAACTTTGCGAAAAAATACGTCATTCAGTGGATTCTCCAATTATTTTCTTAACAGCAAAAACGGAAGAATCTGCAATTGTTAAAGGCTTAATGCTTGGCGGTGATGATTATATATCCAAGCCTTTTGGGGTAATGGAACTTAACGCTCGCGTTGAAGCATACCTTAGACGACAAAATCGAGGAAACTCCACTAAAAAATTAGTGTATGAGAATATTACAATTGATTTTGATAAAAAGGAAATCAGTGTTTGTAGTAATGCTATTAACTTCACTAAAAATGAATACAGTGTTTGTGAATTTTTAGCATTGAACCGTGGAAAAGTATTTACAAAACAAGCAATTTTTGAAGCAATTTATGATCTTGATAGTGATACTCAATTTCCAGTAATCACTGAATATATAAGGTTAATTCGTAATAAATTCAAAGAATTTGAAAGCTCTCCTATTGAAACAGTTTGGGGGGTTGGATACATGTGGAAGTAAAGAAAACGTCTCTACAATCGTACATTATTAAATTCATTTTTAAGATCACACTTTGTTTTATAGTATTTTTATTAGCTATTCTTTTTATTTTTAATTTTATGCTAAATTTGCACATACTTTTACCTTCTAACTATTCACAGCAATTGGTAGAAAAATCTAAAATAACTATAAAAAATGCTAAAGAAGTAACTTCTGAATTAATACCTAAAAACTTAAACTATGTTATTTTAGACAAACAAACTTTAAATGTAAAGAAAGGTACTATGAGTGATTCAGAAATAAAAAAAGCTAAACTAAGTGTTAAGGATCCTCAAATTGGAATTAATGTTTATGAAGTTATTGAACGATCAAAGGAGTACTGTGTTATACACTACCAATTTGCTGTTCAGTTTAAAAATCCTATACTTAGAAAATTAGTACCTTATCCTGAACTGACTCTAATCGGACTTTTTATTATTATTTTATTAATTATGCTGTATATCCTTTCTTTGCAGTTTTCAAATAAAATAAAAAATGAATTAAGCAAGTTTAGCTATATTACTGAAAAAATCGAAAAACAAGATTTAGATTTTGAAGTGCAAAATGCATATTTTATAGAACATCAAAGGGTTATGGATTCTCTAGATAGTTTACGCTGCAATCTAAAAAAATCCTTAACAATTCAATTTGAACAAGAAAAAAACAAAAGAGAACAAATTGGCGCATTGGCCCACGATATTAAAATACCTATTACTGTTATCAAAGGAAATGCAGAACTATTAACCCTTACACAAAAAGACGAAAAAGCATTAGACTACACAAATGAAATTATGGGAGCAACAGGTGAAATAGAACATTATACTGGGCTTTTAATTGATGCATCTAAAAATGATGAAGCTTTTGTACTGCATAAAGAAAAAAATTATATAAATGAATTTTTAAACATAATTGAAAAAGATACGCTTTCATCTATTGGAAATAGTAATATTTCCTTTAATCTTAATAGTAAACTACCTAAAGAGTCCATATGGAATGTTGACTCTGTGTCAATGAAGCGTGCATTTATGAATATTATCATAAATGCTCTTGAACATACTAAAGATAAAACATCATTAAGTTTAGAGACTTCCTTAAAAGATAATTTAGCTTCTTTTATAATTACTGACTGTGGAGATGGTTTTTCTCCTGAGGCACTAAAAAAAGCCACAGAACTATTCTACACTGATAATAAAAGCCGAAGCCAAACAGGTCATTACGGTATTGGATTAGCTTTTGCAAATAAAGTAATTAAAGCTCATAATGGCAGTCTTCATATACAAAATAATATACATACTGGTGGTGGACAAATTATAATTTCACTGCCTATAGAGCTTACTTATAGTATCTAAATTATATTATAACTATGGATATTCAAAATAAAGGGACTGTTCCACTAATTAATTAGTGTAGCATCCCTTTTAACACATATACATGTTTTTATACAGTTGAGAATTGATAGTGAAAAGTTGAGAATTACTATTAACTTTTCGCTATCAATTCTCAACCTTTAAATGGCAGCAAGCACCTGAACCATTGTCTTTATTCTTAGCATTTCCATTTTCTCCTTCTGCTCTAACTTTAATTAATTCCCCTACAATGCTTACTGCAATTTCTTCAGGTGTCTCTGCACATATGCTAGTACCAATTGGTGAATAAACACGTTGAATATCTTCTTCTGTGTAGCCTTTACTAATTAATCCATTAAAAATCTTATCTCTTTTGCTACGGCTTCCTATCATACCAATATATCTTGCATTACTCTTAAGCACCTGTTCTAGCACTACCTTATCATAAAGGTGTCCCCTACTTACAATTACTATGTAGCTGTCTTCATTAATATTTAAATCAGGTAATTTGTTAAATGAATCAATAACCATAAGTTCTGTAGGCTCTGAAAATCTCCTACGATTAGCATACTCTTCTCGATCATCCAATACTACTGTTCTAAAACCTACAGTCTCACTTAAAGGTGCAATTCTTTGAGATACATGACCAGCTCCAAAAATATAAACTGTACCAGCTGGCCTAAGAGGTTCTACTAAAAAGCGTTGATTATCTATTACTTCCGCATGAATAGATATTTTTGCTGGACCAGCTATAAGCTTTTCTAAAATATATGGATCACAATCAATGCTGCCAATAAGAGTTTTATCTGGTTTTACTATGCACTGCTGTCTTCTAAGACCATTTTTACTAGGAACATTATCTAAAATTGTAATAAGCCAAGCTTTTTCTCTTTTCTCTTGAATTTCTAATGCTGCTTCATAAACTACCTTGTTATTTTCATTATGAGTATCAATAAAATCTATCAATACTTCCCCTTTTCCACCACAAATCATATCCATTTCTTCTACATCTTTATTAGTCAAGTCAAATGATTGCATTTTTGTTTCTCTAGACTTAAATGCTTCTAGTGCAAGCTTTATGGCATTTGCTTCTAAACGTCCTCCACCTATAGTGCCTACAATTGAACCATCCTCATGAACTATCATTTTTGCACCAGCAGTACGTGGTGCCGAACCAGTTTTATCAAAAATAGTTGCAAGTACACATCTTTCCCCCTTGCTTAAAAGGTCTAGCATTTCTTTATACAATTCTTTCATCAACATTTCCCCCTACTTGTTAATACTATATAATGCTAATATTCTATATATTCTTAACAAATCCTTCCTATATCACATATACATTTATTAAAATCATTGTTAAATTAAACAAAAATAAGAGTAACTATATATTGAAGTTACTTTCAAATGCTAAACACATAACATTTGAAAGTATACTTCAAAAGCTACCCTTATTTTATATAGTTTGAAATATCTTTTTTAAATGAATAAAGAAATTGTAATTCTATTAACCACAAAGTTGTTTGTTAATTAGAAGTTGACATTGGAGTAAGTTTACCACCACTTTTTAATGTAATTGTCTTACCATTAAGCCAACTATTTTTACTATTGCTTGAATTATAATAAACTGTATGTCCATTATCATTAATATTTGCTAAAGTAGTATCTCCATCAGTAATACTAGTTACATATGAATTTCCTGTAACATTCCAAGTACTTGTTGTATCAAGGGTAACTGCTGCAGATTTAGCAGTGTTGTCTGCATTAACAGTACTTGTCAACGATGAACCATTTTTTAAGTTTAATGTAGCTGAACTAACATTGTCTAATATAATACTTCCTAAAAGACTTTGAGAATCAGCATTTAAAGTTACAGTTGAACCATTAGCACCAGTTGTACCCCATTGATCTGCTCCAGCTTTCAAAAGTACTCCTGAAGCGTTATTTAAAGCTGCACCTTTCAAATTAATCTCTGCAGTGGTGTTTGTAGAATAGAACATAGGTCCTTCTTTTGCTGTAAGTGAACCACCTTCCATGGTGAAGCTTCCACAACCAACCTCAGCATCTCCTGAAAAACTCTGATATATAAATGCTCCGTAATTTTTTTCACTTGTAAGTGAGCAGTTTGTTAACTTCACAGAATTTTCTCCTTCTACGGTTACAGCCTCTGATTTATTAGTTTTAATTGTAGCATCAGACACTGTAATATCTCCTGTTGAGTAAACACCAGGGGATTTTGTTCCATTTGTAGTAACAACACCACCTGTAACATTTATTGTTCCACCACCTCTGTCTGTTGCAATGGCAGCAGATGCACCATCACCAGAGGTAGTTATATTTACATTATTTAGATTTAATACACCAGCTTTTGTTGCATCTACACCATGTGCACCAGTATTTGTACAATTAATATCTACATTAGATAAATTAACTGTTGATCCAGTACCACAGGCAAAGGCACCATTAGCACCTGTACCAGTTGCATTTATTTTAGTATTTGAAAGTGTTATTTTACTACCAGATTCTGCAAGTACTGCAGCATTAAGGCCATAAAAACTGCTGTTGTCCATTGAAGAAGTATTTCCACTTGTTGTTATAGTTGAATCACTTAATGTAAAAGTACCACTATCAGTAACTTTCACAGCAGACTCATCAGCATTAGAAGCAGTAATAATTTGATTTGATTTAATTACAGTATTGCCACTTTGTGAATACGCTGCAGTTCCTGTTGTTGCACTGATTGTATCATCCTGTCCACCATTAGTATTGGAAGAACCACCATTTGAAGGTTTTATAACATTTAATATGGCAGTTTCTTGAGTTTCTGTTATAGTTCCTGCAGTTACAAGACTATCAAGTTTTGTTTTTATACTATCTGTAGGATTTCCTGTTGGGGTTCCTGTTGAACCTCCTGTATTATTAGTAGGTGGATCAAAAATATTTAAATTTATCACAGCAGTTTCTTGAGCTGCTGTGATAGTTCCTGCCGTTACGAGGCTATCAAGTTTTGTTTTTAAATCACCTGCAGGACTTACTGTTGTAGAATTATCTATTGCAGTTATTTGATTTTTAGTTGTATCCCATACATATCCTGCCGTAATATCCTTTGCAATATCTGCATCATCAGCATTTTCAGTAAACTTGTCTAGGTTAAATGTTTTACCGCCATCTGTTGCTACAGCATCTGTATATGCTTTCATAACTGAATCATATGAAACATAACCTTTTACACTATCTTGAAAAGCTACAACTGTATCTTTAACATATTCATCAAACATAGGTGATGCTGCACCTGATAATTTATTAGCATAATCAGATGCTAAATCATCTATGTTAAAGCTAATAATGTTTCCTGAAGCATCTTTAACAACATATGATTTTACTGCAGCATGTGCATTTGTTGTTAATGCTGATGCAATTACTAATCCCATTACTGTACTTGATAATACTGATAAACATCTCTTGTTTTTATTCATTACTTTTAACACCCTTTCCTATAAAACATTTATATTGGCTTTTACAACACTTGTTAAATTAAGCATATGCCTCTTTTTTAATTGCAACTTACACTATTTTCATATTAACTTAAAAAATATGTGTTTCTTTTCTATATTTTAATTATGAAGGTTAAATGTTACAAATTAGTTACAACTATTTAACAATTATTTAAAATTCAAAGACCACTTGAATTTCACTTCAATGTGGCCTTTAAACATATTACTTTATGGTTATAATTATTTAGTTACCAGCATTCTTACCAATTTCATCTTAAGTAAACATCATGAATTTGATAAGACATTTTTTTTAAATTAATTTTCCTCTAAATCACTTATATTTGCATTTAATTCTTTGTTTGTATTTATGTCTTTAACTTTAACCGTATTGCTTTGATGATTAATATTTTCTATCCAAACAGGGTTCCCTTTATAATTTACTTCTATTACACCTAGTGAATCAACAATTTCAATAACTCTTTTTATTTTCATAAATGCTTCTCCTTTTTTTAATAGTATTTGTTATATATTTTGTACTATAAGGATAAAAAAATCCACAGCACAGAAATTACTCTGCACTGTGGATTAAAGGTATTTCACTTGCTATTCTAATTTTTACGTCTTCCTAAATTTAAATAAGCATCAGTGTTTTCACCAATGCTTACTTGAAACAAAATATATCTATAATAAGGGGGACTTATTATATTTTCAATTTTTTCTCTAAGGTTTATTTCCTTAGGACAATTATTATTATACATAGTAATTGTTACACCTTTGTGTAATTTTTGTTACTTGTTAATGTACATTTTTTTAACATTTCATGAACAAAGTTTCTAGTGTTAATGTTCAACATTATAATGTACCATTTTTCAAAAATTCTTTTACCCTTTTATTAATGATTAATTTAATAAAACAATATGCAATAATAATTGCACCAACTATTTCAGGCATATATACAGTGGGATTAGTTAACAAATTCATTAAGTTGCTTGCTAACCAATTTCCTTCTGGTCTAGTGGGGAACTTTAAGCCATAAGCTGGCCAGAACAGTATGCCTGGATATAACCACATGCTATCTAATATTTGATGTATTAAGCTGCACACTCCTAATAGTAATATATTGTTATTTCTACGTCTTTTAAAATAAAATATTCCTAAAAGTATTAGCAGCACAGAAAATATTAATGAATGAGCAAATATCCTACTATTATGAAATGTACTTCTGAAAAAGTAGGCGCCTATTGGCTTGTCTATAATATCTGGAAGTAACGATCCAATGGCAATTAACCTATAGTCTATATGAGGTTTACTTTTATTACCTTCTCTTGTTGAAACAGTATTCTCATATAATTTTAAAGCAGCAGTTGTTATTCCTATATGTCCGAAAAATATCATATTCTTACCTCTACTATTCAATATCTATTATCACTTGATATAAATATTATTACATTAAACATCATAATATTCAAGTTTCAAAAAATTTCCAAAAATAACAAAGGTAGTTGCTACTTTGCTGGTATTTAGACTTTTATATTCAGTTGCAACTAACTACCTAAATAAAATTATTCAAAAGTGTTTTCCTTAACACCAGGAAGTATATCATAAATTGAACATTTAATTTTCTTTTCAAAATAATCTTTTATTTCAATTGTCTTTTTCCATCTTGCAACAGTATATTTATGTACACCATATCTGCAAGCAACATCAACAAATCTTTTCTCAAGTAAGCAAAAGCCTGTAGGTAAAGCTAAGGCATCACCTAATTGTACTAATAAATCATAGTCATCATAAACCGCTGAATTTATAATACTTTTAGTAAGTTCATATTCTTCTTTTGTAACATCCCATTTTCCTATTGCTGAATGAATATCTTGTATCATAAATGAATGCGTTACACAAATTTTAGCAACATCCTCCCAACCTTGATCCATACAATATTTATATCCTGCAATGGTATGACCTTCTGAAACCACGCCTATCCTTCTGCCTATATCATGCAGCAATCCTAAAATATATGCTTTATCACTATCAAGGTCTGTGCAAAGTTCTGCAATGTTTTTACAAGCCAAAGCTACAAATTCAGAATGTTTTTTCCACAATCCTGGATTTAACGTTTCTGCCTCCTCTATAACCTTTATAGCTGTATTTTTACTAGGATACTTCTTACACATAATAACACCCTTTCTCGTATCACAAATATCATTTTTTCTTAAAGAAATTCTCCAACCATTTAAAATTTCTTTTATAAGTAAAAACAATATTCTTCACTTTTAATTTTTTAGAATCAATTATACTTATAGGTATTTTTTTAATTCAATCAATTCCCTAATAATTATTTTAACATAAATAATATTATTTAACATTTATAAAAATATATTCTAAAACTATATATTTAGATTATTCCATAAAATCGTACATTTAAAACATTGCATCATTGTCTATATTTTGATAATCTATATACGTAAATGATTAGTAACTTAAAATATACCAATGATTATGGAGGTTTGTGGATGAATATACAAACAGTAACAAATAAGCAAAACATAAAAAATATGGCTCTTATAATGTTAGGCTGCTTGCTATCTTCAATAGGACTAAATATGTTCATTGTTCACGCAAAACTATATAGTGGCGGCATATCTGGTCTTGCTATTTTGCTGCAATACATAACTAAATTTCCTGCTGGCTATACAATAATGCTCGCCAATATCCCTCTACTTATCATTAGTTTTAAAAAGTTAAATATAAGATTTACAATCTATAGTTTTATAGGTACGGTTTTTTATTCATTGTTTTTAATTATCACTAAGGATCTGCAAACCATAATAAACACTAATGATACTTTACTATATTGTCTATATGGTGGAGTACTAAACGGACTTGGTATAGGATTAACCTACGCAAATCACGGCTCTATGGGTAGAATTAATATTATAACTATGCTAGTTAAGAAAAAACATGACAATTTTGATGTTGGCCAACTTGGGTTTATTTTTAATTGTATTATAGTATGTATTGGTATACTATCAAGTGGTATATTAACCGGACTTTACACGTTAATATCAATGTATATCACATCCTTTGTAACAGATAAAATTGTTCATGGTATGGTAAGAAAAAAACTTTTATTTATAATTACTGAAAAAGAGAAAGAAGTGTGTGATTATATCACAAGTTATATGCACCGAGGAGCTACAATTCTAAACGGGCAAACATTAACTGGCAAAGAAAGAAAAGTTTTGTATTGCATTGTACGCTTATCTCATTTACCAGAATTAAAATATTCCATACAAAAAATAGATAAAGATGCACTTATCTCTATAATAGATGCTTCCGAAGTTAATGGAAAAGGATTTGATAGCAGTATTTTATAAGCATAACTAAAAAAATACCCTATAGAAGTAGACTTTTTTTAATTGTCTATTGTACAAGGTATTTTTTAGTTTACATTATTTTCGTTTTAGTAGATTAAATTCTTATTCATTTCTCAAAGTTTCTATTAAATTTTCTTTGTGAATTTTCCTTAAGGGTGCAATTACAGATAAAAATCCTATGACTATACATACTACAACAGCTATTCCAATTACAGCCCAAGGAGTGTGCCATTGGAATTCATTTATATTTCCCATTCCTTTATATAACGCATAGGTTAATGCTACTCCTACTACTGACCCATATATACTTCCAAATGCACCATAAAGCATACCTTCCAAATATATCATTTTATTCATGCTCTTAGGTGACATACCTAGAGCTCTTAAAGCTGCCAGTTCATTTTTTCTAATCAATATATTTGTAGTCATTGTATTTACTATATTTACACTTCCAATTAAAGTTACAACTACAACAAAACCAATTACTAATATACTTATTTGCATTGATGCTGCATTGCTGGATTTATTCATATCTATAATATTTATTACATTCATTTTATCATTGTACCTGTTAACTAATTTTTTAAGATTATCACCTAAAATTTCACTTTTGTTTTCATCTCTTATCTTTAAATTTATATTATCAATTTTAAACTTTAAGTTATCATTTTCCTTTGTCAGACTTTCTGCAAATTTTTTGGAAATTATTATCTTTAAATCTTCATTATTTTTTTTATTAAAGTCAAAAGGCTCCTGCTGCGTTACAGCTATTACTTTAGCCTTTACTAAATTATTTGAATTAAAACTTAAATTATCAGGATTATCTTTTTTATTGCTGCTTATGCCATTTTTATCAATATAAATTTCATCTCCAACCTTTAAATCTGCTACTGGTGTTACAATTGTCTTTCCATCTGAAATTACATTGGATTTTACAATTATAACCCCATTTTCACTATTCATTTTATCAATATCTACAGTTCCTTCTTTTATATACTGCTTGGTATCATTTAATTTATTATCCTCATATACATTCATACAGGATTTTATATAAGTCATGTCTTTGCCAGCTAAAGATGCTTTTTTAAATAAATCTTTCTTTTTACTAACTGCCATTTTATCATTTTTATTAGAATTCATTAATGCACCTGATATAATTGGTGAATAATTATTGTAAATTGATTTAATCTCTCCAATACTTGAAAGATCCTTACAAAAATTTTCTGTAAAAACCTGTTCTTTATTTTTTTCTGTTTTCGAACTTAGAATAAACTGCATTTTATTACTTTCATTAACTTTAGATGAAACTTCACTAGTCATTTTAAAAAATGAAGCAAATACTATAAAAAGTACTACACTTATACTCATAGAAAATACAGTAATTCTAAATCTTTTCTTGTTCCTTTTTATATTTTTTAATGCCATTGTGCTCTCTATTTTAAGAACCTTTGTTATAAAGGACTTTTTCTTTTTTATATTTTCCTTAACTATGTTAATTCTATTACTTATGGCTAAAAGTGGAGATATTTTTGATGCAAAGCTAGCAGGTATAAGCGCCGATGCATATATTGATACTAATCCTACTGCTGCACTTATTAAAATCACCATAGGATCTATAATAACTTCAAGTTTCATATTAATTACGCTGCCTTTAAAAGATGCAAGTACTGCTATAATAGCATATATGGCTATTATCCCACATAAAAGTCCTATAGGTACTGCTATTAAACTTAATATGGTTGCTTCTCTAAACACTATGGCTCTTATTTGCTTTGGTGTAGCTCCTATTGCTCTCAAAAGGCCAAATTGTTTTACTCTTTGTACTACACTTATATGAAATGAATTATATATTACTGCAATAGTTGCAATTACAACTATGCCTATTATCACTCCTACTGCAGGATAAGTTGATTTCATATTTAACCCATCACCTTGTCCCAGCATTTTCAATAGATAATCATTGCTTACTACATTTTTCTCATTAGAATAGCTTTTTAACTCTTTTACAGTGTTTTGCATATCTCCTTTTTCATATATATTAACTAATATGCTAGCGTTGCTCACATCTATTTTTTCTGTATTTACTATACCTGAACCTATTCCTTGTGCTTGAGTTTTCATTTGGTTTTTTACAATTCCTACAAGTTTAAATTGTTTTTCTGAGCCATTCTCAAATTTTAATTTTATACTATCTCCTATTTTAGGTTTTTTATCAAAATAACTTAATATCCACTCTTCTAGTGTTATTTCATTATCATTTTCAGAAAGCTTTCCTTCTTTAATTTCATATGCTGCTAAAGATAGTCCATTTTTATCGAATTTTTGAATTTGGATGCTTTTATCATTATATATCTTAGCTTTTTCTCCATCTTCGCAAAGTCCTACAGTTTTAACTTTAGGATTTGAAGATACTCTTGATAAAAGTTCTTTACTTCCTTTAACAAATACTACATGATAATTTCCTGTTCTTCCTCTCATGCTCTCTATCATAGAATGCTCTATAGTTTTCAAAAAACTTCCTATAGAAGTTATTAAAGCTACTGAAAGAATTATACCTAAGATAGTCATTATAGTTCTTTTCTTATTAGCTTTTAAATATTTGTTAGTTAAATTTTTGTAACTATTCATAGTATTCTCACCTCTTAGCTTAAAGACTCATCATTTTTTATTTCACCATCTGATATAGTTATAATTCTATCTGCTTGTTCAGCTATTTTTAAATCATGGGTTATTATTATCAGAGTTTGATTATATTTTTTAGCTGATATTTTTAAAAGTTCTATTACTTCTTTACTATTTTTACTATCCAAATTTCCTGTTGGTTCGTCAGCAAGCATTATAGCTGGTTTATTAATTAATGCTCTACCTATGGATACCCTCTGCTGCTGTCCTCCTGAAAGTTCTGATGGAAGATGATCGCGTCTCGCTTCTAATCCAAGTAGATTTATAACTTCATCTAAATAACCTTGATCAATTTTTTCATGATCTAAAAGGCAGGGTAATGATATATTTTCTTCTACATTTAGTACAGGTATTAAATTAAAAAATTGAAATACAAAACCTATTTTTCTTCTTCTAAATATAGAGAGTTTTTCTTCATTTAACTTATATATATCTTCTTCTCCAACATAAATCTTTCCACTGCTTGGCCTATCAAGACCACCTAAAAGATGTAGTAATGTACTTTTCCCCGAACCTGAAGCACCAACTATAGCAACAAACTCTCCTCTGTTTATTGAAAAGTTTATATTCTTTAAAGCTTCTAACTTATTTTCACCATCTCCATAAACCTTAGATAAATTTTCAACTTTTAATATTTCCATATTTCTTTCCTCCAATATTTAATTTTTCCTTTACTTCATGTTTCAATTATAGTTTCTATATTAATTTAAAACCATATATACAAACTTACATTTAAAAAGTAATCTTACAATTTAGTAAGATAAACATGGATGTTGTATTTTCTGAAAAAGTGAATTGACAATAGATTTTTACTTTATAGTTATTATCATGAACTGTATAACTTGTAAATAACTTGTCTACAATAATATAAGAGGTGATTATATGGAACTGGAAATAATAAACATAATGTGTTATGGTTTAATAACTACAATTATATTATTATTTATATATGTTACAGCATTTGTACTAATATTCAGAGAATACGCAAAAGAACACTCTAAAAATTAAAGTTAGAGTGTTCTTTTATTACATAATTCAACTTTCGCAACTTAAGAAACAAAAGAGCAGCGTTTATTTTAAATTAAAGATTTTTCGTAGTGTAGCGGTGAAAAATCCTCCTTGCTAATGGAATCTAAATTTGATATTTTTATTTAATTCTGTTGACTCATAAAATTCTCGAAGGCATTTTGAATTGCATCTTCCTGATCCTCAGTAATTGTTCCTGTAGATACTAAACTCTCTAAAATATTTGTTGCTCCATCTTGTGGGTTACTTCCACTTGGCTTGTTTGCCTCCATTGCTTTTTGAAGAGCCTCTTTAATAGCATCTTCTTGCGTCTCAGTAATTGTTCCTGCAGATACTAAACTATCTAAAGTATTTGCTGCTTCGTCTTGCGGGTTACTTTCACTTGGCTTGTTTGCCTCCATTGCTTTTTGAAGCGCTGCTTTAATAGAATCTTCCTGAGTCTTAGTAATTGTTCCCGCAGATACTAAATTATCTAAAGTACTTGTTGCTTCGTCTTGTGGGTTACTTCTACCTGGCTTGTTTGCCTCCATTGATTTTTGAAGAGCCTCTTTAATAGCATCTTCCTGCGTCTCAGTAATTGTTCCTGCAGATACTAAACTATCTAAAGTACTTGTTGCTCCATCTTGTGGGTTACTTCTACTTGGCTTGTTTGCCTCCATTGCTTTTTGAAGAGCTGCTTTAATAGAATCTTCCTGAGCCTCAGTAATTGTTCCTGCAGATACTAAATTATCTAAAGGATTCTGTGATTTAACATTGTTACTATATGTTCCTGAAGTTTTAACTGCATTACCTATAGATTGAAACGCACTTATAACATTATTTGCTTGAACCTGAGTAATTGTTCCATCAGATATCAAACTATCTAAAGGACTGCTACTTGATGTGCTTTGTGTTGGCATACCTAATGTTTGAACAGCTAACTTACTAATATTAATCGTATCATTCTTTTGTTGTTCTTGTTTCTCTTGTTTCTTCTCTGCTTGAATTTTTTCTAAAGCCTTTGCCTGTTGTATTTTTTCCAGCTCGTATAAAGAACTGGTGCTTGAAGTACTACTTATTGTATTCATATCTTTTTCCCCTTTGCATATTTTTTATTGACCATAGGCTTGTATATTTTATAACTTATTCTATAATATTATATTTTTGTTACGGTTTTGTTACAGTTCTGTTACAAAAACACCAATCATTCAACAAAACTTATAAAATTCGCACTGCTATAAATTAATTTTTAAATATATTTACATCAAACACATTGTATTCAATCTTGAATAATGAAAATGTCGCCATGTTCTCTATTTACAAATATAAATATTTACTAATACGAACCAACTTTTTAAGCATAAAAAAAGAGCCTTTTTATAAGCTCTTTTCTAGTTTATTATAAATTTTTCTTAAAAAGTTAAATAAGTTATTACTTACAGAAGATCAAATTAAATATATCTGTGGAGAAAATCTCATTAGAATACTACAGTTAAAAGAAATATGAAGATAATCCTTTACTATAAAATTTAATTCTCCTTCATTGTCAAAACTGTTTCAGATGTATCTCCAGTTTTAGCTTTAGCTAGAACATCTTTTGATAACTCTTTAAATTTTGTTGTCGATTGAGTAGCTCCTGTAATTCCATCAATCTTTGAGTCAGTTTGAGAATCAATAAGTTGTTGATTAAGCTTTGGAATAAACTCCTTTGGTTCTGTGCTGCTCTTTTCTTTCATGCTTTTTCCGTACTTAGCATCTTCAGTTTTAAGTTTTCCATTTTTGTCTATCTCATTAAACTCTACCTTTTCAATTTTCCCTTTCTGAATAACTATAGATATTTGTGGCTTCCAACCACGTTTATCAGCTTTGTCATATGTCCCCTTATATGTTCCATCCTTATACATGCTAGAATTTGAACTGGTGCTTTCTTTACTTTCGGATGATCCACATCCAGTTAAAGCAAAGATGGATATCAAAGCAATAATTATTACGGTGTATAATCTTTTCAAAATATTGACCCCCTTTTTTATCATATACTGTCAATATTCTATAAAATATATTCAAATCCTGCTAATATATTAAATTTTTCTAATTTTCTACAAATATTAAAAATAAGATCACATTAATAGTCAGAAAAAGCTTTACTTAAATAAAAGACACAAATTTTTTATTATAATGAGTTGAGAGTAGAATTAATATATACAGTTATAATGTAATTATCATAAAATTTATGTAAAAGCACTTAAAACTGTACAACACCATTATGGTTTTCATAATATTTATAAATAAGCTTGTCTAATTCCTGGCTTAGTTTTACTACACCATCTGAATATAAACAACTGCTTTCTTCTACCAATCTATTTAATTTTTCCCTTAATATTTCAATTTTTTCTTCCACTATTCCATCCCCACCTTACAAATTTAAACAACATTTGTAATTATAATACAATTATTCTAACATTTCAATATGTTAAAGCATTTTTACACATATTTAACATATTGTTCCCTTATAGTGTCTATAAAAGTTTCCTAAATATAAAAACAAATCCTATTAGAAAATCCAAATATTATAATTACCCTAGATTTTTGCTTTATATTTATTGCTATAAATTCCACAATTGTATATAATAATTACTTACTCAACTTTTGTAGTTTAAAAATAATGCAACGCAACTTTTTTGAGAGGACAATTGTCCTCTGTCCTCTAAAAAGTTGAGTTGCTTAGTAGTTAATTGTGACAAAATAAATGTATATTAAAGTTTTGGAGGAATAGGTATGGCAATTAAAAGACATAATACAATGAATAGTGGGATGTTCTATGGCTGCACATTAGGAATAGTTTTTGGTGCTGCCTTTAAAAATATTACTTGGGGTATGATTATTGGCACTGGAATTGGAAGTGCTATAGACCTTATGAATTATTCGCGCAAATCAAAGCGTTCTAAATAATCTTCTTAGTTTAAGTATAATTTTGCTATTTCAATGATGTTGCATATATTATCTCTGTATTTGATAATATGTGCAACTAATTCTTCATGATTTGGTTCTTTATTCATGACAATACATCAACTCTCCTAAAATACATAAAATTTTCATTTTCTTTATAAATTCTATCAATGTCATCACAGAATTTTTCAAGCAATTCATTGTTATCTTTAGAATATATGATATTTCCACTATTTAAAATATTTATTTTAATAAATAAATCTAAAGTATCGCTTCTTAAATCTATTACATCTATTTGTCTTTTTAAAAATCCTTCTAAAAATAGTTCTATCTCTAAAATATTATCTAATGGAATTTTATTTTTTCCAAATACCGCTATATCCACGTCTGATAGCTCATTAAACTCATTATTACAAATGCTTCCAAAAATTATTTTAACTCTTTCTATTTTTCCTACATAAACTTAAATTAGTTAGATATATTAATTAAAGTAGTAGTACCCTTTTTGATATTATGTTCCAAATTTGTGCGTACTTTAAATATTATATTTTAAATGTTATGCTTTTGATAAGCAAGTTATAAGTATTACAATAAGTAAACTATATAAAATATTTTAAAAAAGGAATGATTTTGATGAATGAAATTTTAAAGGCAATAAAAAATAGAAGAAGTGTAAGATCCTATAAATCTGATCAAATAAAAGAAGAAGAATTACAAGCTATTATAGAAGCAGGTATTTATGCACCTACTGGACATAATGACCAACCCTGGCACTTTACTGTTATACAAAATAAAGAAAAAATAGATTATATAAGTGAAAAATGCAAAGATTTAATGAAAGAATCAGAAATTCAATGGATTAAAAATATGGGGTTAAATCCTAATGTAAGCATACCACATAATGCTCCAACATTAATTATTGTATCTGGCAGAAAAAATGCTGTTTCACCTAAAACAGATTGCTCAGCAGCAATTGAAAATATGCTTATTGCAGCACAAAGTTTAAAGATAGGTTCTGTTTGGCTTGGACTATTAAGTTTTTTCTTTGAATTAGAAGATGAAGTAAAAAAACTTGGAATACCAGAAGGATATGAACCCTATTATGGAGTATCCATCGGTTATAAAGCAAGTGATACAGAGCTGGTTGCACCAAAAAGAAATTTGGATGTAATTAATTATATCAGGTAATTCTTAAGTTAAGGTGGAGTTTAATCTCCACCTTAATCTAGTTATACTTCAATTTCTTACTTAACAATATTATCAAAAACATCTTGATATATTCAATTCTTTAAACTTTTTTCATTGTGTTTTGACTTATAATTTTATTTTTGAGAATAAATCTCTATCCCCTTCATATTCTTATTTCTATTCTTTTTAAATCTACTATCAAAAATTACTGCAATACTAATAACCTTTTTAATATTTACAGAACAATTTGGGATTTGATAAATAAAGTGGATGGTATTAAAAAATGTTAAATTGGAGGTTTTTAAGTATAGTTAAATTGGTATAATAGAACTAATAACAAACTTAGCTAAGTGAGTGATTATATGAGAATTAATATTAAAAGAAACAGTAAAGTTGCTTTATACATTCAGATTAAAAATCAAATAAGGGATATGATTTATTCTAAGAGTATTCCCTTAGATTATGTACTACCCTCTGAACGGGAACTAGCAAAGATATTAGATGTTAACAGAAGTACAGTTATTAAAGCTTATGAAGAGCTTAAAGCAGAAAGTCTTATTGATTCCCATATTGGAAGAGGAACCTATGTTGTTTTCTGCAATGAAGATACATTAAGTGATAAATCAAATAGATTTAAGAAGTTTTTATTTTGGGATGAAATATACAGTGAGAGTTCGAAAAATAATTATGATGATGTTATTAGTGGAATAATGAATATTGGCACTAATAACACAATTTCTTTTGCTGGTGGTATTCCATCACCCGATTTATTTCCAAAAGATGAGTTTCAAAAAATTCAAACTAACTTATTGAAAAATGAATTAGAAAATATGTTTTTGCACAGTCCTGTATCAGGAAACAAAGAATTAAAAAAAGAGATCAAAAAATTAATGTTAAATAGAGAAGTTAGAATATCACCTAATAATATAATGGTTACATCAGGCTCTCAACAGGGTTTAGACTTGATTGTAAGAACTTTTGTAAATTCTAATGACGTAATTTTGGTAGAAGAACCTACATTTTTTGGAGCCATTCAATTATTTCAGGCATTGGGAGCTAAAGTTGTAGGTGTGCCTATTGATGAATATGGAATTAGAGTTGATGTATTAGAACACTTAATAAATAAATTAAAGCCTAAGTTTATTTATAGTATCCCAAACTTTCAAAATCCAACTGGAATTACCATGAGTTTAGAAAGAAGATATGAACTTATTAGCATTGTTGAAAAGTATGGTATTCCTATAATTGAAGATGATCCTTATGGTGAAATAAGATATGAAGGAGAGGATTTACCACCTTTAAAAGCATTAGATAAAAATAATTATGTTGTTTATTTAAGCACATTTTCAAAGGTTATTTCATTAGGCTTAAGAGTAGGCTTTATAGTTGCACCAGAAAGAGTAATTAATAAATTAAGTTTATTTAAACAATTAACTGATTTACATGTAAATACCCTAAGTCAACATATAGTATGTGAATTTTTAAAACAAGGTTATTATGAAAAACATATTAAAAAAATAAGAAAAGAATATCTTTTAAAAAGAAACTTAATGATTAAAGAACTAGAAAAAAACTTTAATAATTTAGAGTTTTACAAACCACAAGGAGGCTTTTATTTGTGGTGTAAGTTTTCAGATAATATTGATTTAAATTTATTATTAAAAAAATCAATAAAGAATGAAGTGAATTATATTCCTGGAAATTTCTTTTATGCTAAAAATGAAGAAAAAAGTAACTTTATTAGATTAAACTTTACTTATCCTAAAAATGAGGAAATAATTACAGGTATAAAACGATTAAGGAATAGTTTAGATGAAATAATTGAACTTTAAAAGGAGATGCTTTAGTTGAAAAAAATAGGTTTAATAGGTGGAATGAGCTTTGAATCATCCCTTGATTATTATAAGATTATAAATGAAGCTACTCAATTAAAATTAGGAGGACTTCATTCTGCTGAATGCTTAATGTATTCAGTAGACTTCGAAAAAATAGAAGTATTGCAGCATGAAAATAAATGGGAAGAGTTAACTGACATTATGGTCAATATTTCTAAAAAGCTTAAAGATGCAGGTGCAGATTTTATTGTAATATGTACCAATACAATGCATAAAATGGCAAATGCTATAGAAAGTAGAGTAGGAATAAAGGTTTTACATATAGCTGAAGCAACTGGTGAAAAAATAATTGAAAAAGGACTAAAAAAGGTTGCATTGCTTGGGACAAAGTTTACTATGGAACAAGATTTTTATAAAAAAGTCTTAAATGTGACTTTTAACATTGACGTAATCATTCCAAATGAAGCTGACAGAAATATAATTCATGAAATTATATATAATGAACTATGTAAAGGCATAATAAATGAATCTTCAAAAGAAAAATATAAAAGGATAATAAAAGATTTACAACTAAGCGGTGCTGAAGGAGTAGTACTTGGTTGTACAGAAATACCTTTACTTATAAAACAAGAAGATGTTGATATTCCTGTTTTTGATACAACAACAATACATGCTGTTTCTGCAGTTGAATTCGCTTTAAGATAAAATAACATCTAAATCGTTAATACGAATTTTAAAAATTATGCGAAGCAAAGTGGCAATGAAAATAGGGTTCAGTGGCGTATCAGCCGTTATTAGCGTTACGGATGGTAGCTATCGGATAAATCGACTAATCTATGGTTGAAAACTTTCTGTACATACTTTATATTAATATATTTTTATTCACAGAGGGCTGATAAGCCCTAACCGTCAGGTTGGAATTCACTTAACTTTTGAGTAGTTTCAAAGGTTTTTACATTAGAAAATCAAAGGCGATTAGCCTTTTAACTTTGAAAAAAATTATATTGTTAAGTAATTAAGCAGTGAACCCAAGTTCCTAAGGCTAACCTTAATGTTTTTTTCTTACAGAAATCTATTTAAGTATGAGTCAAAACTCACTTTATTGTACTTGATATTCATTACTTCAAATCTAGTGTTTGTTGGTTAGTTACAAGAATTAATGATAATTACCTAGACTTATATAATTTCCAGTGTAATATCGTGCGAATTCCCCGAGAACAAGAAAATTAGTAAGCTAATCGCCTTGGGATTTTTATCTTATAACTACACGTTGATGTCTACCTGCTGTAAAACTCCCACTAAGTTTATATGAATTGATATCAGAACCTTTGAAAATAATTAAATGCATACAAATCCGAACCTAACGGTATCAAGGCTTATCAGCCTTTTAATGAAGACTATATCCATTTGTAAAAAGCAAATTTAAATTATAAGTAAGTACATTTACGGTAACTAGTTTTTATTTTAACTTATACGTAATGGTATATTATAAGTTAAAATAAAAACAACACCATAATGTAGACTGCATACAACTGAAATTTGAATTAACTACTTACATCGCATCTTGCTTAAAATACAAATTATTTTTACGATATCTATCTCTTAGTCATTTTGCTCTACATTTATAAAAAATGTAGCCAAAATTCCTATCACTAAACAAGCTGCAAGAGATGTGAAAGTAATAGTGTAGCTCCCAGTTTTAAGTAAGTGTATAGTTAAAACTGGTCCAATACTAGCACCTAAAAACAGTATAAAAGTATACATAGAAACTGCTGAACCTCTTGCTTTTCCTCCAAGCATACCAATTAACGAAATTAAAGTTGGAGTAGTAATTGCAATACCTATTACAAAAATCACACTCATAATAATCATAAATAAAATGCTTGTACTAATTCCTATCAATGCAAGTCCTATAATTGAAAGTAATAATGAACCTCTGAGAACAGATATAATACTGAATTTTTCAACCAACTTTCCTGCATATGGTGACATCACCATTCCTATAATTCCTATAAGACGCACATATAATATTTGTTGAGTAGTAAAATTAAATTTAGGACTACTTAGAAAATTACCTAAGGCACTGTACATACCAACAAATGATAACAATAGTACTACAGCAATAATATATGCATATTTCAATGATTTTATCTTAAATACATTTTTCATTTGTTTAAATACCTTTGAAATATTAGTATCAGGCTGGCTTATAGGAAGATTAGGTATAAACAGTGTCATTATTAAAGTAGTCATTAAATATATAAGTCCAAGAATATAAAATACAAAGTTCCATCCTATATGTTGATTTACAAAACTACTAAAAACTTGTCCAATTATTCCTGCCATCAAAAATCCTGTACTAATAAATCCAATAGCTACAACTCTTTTTTTAGGCGGAAATAATTCTACTGCATACGAAAGAGCTACAGGTGAAAAGGTTGCTGCAGCTGCACCTTGTATTCCACGAAGTGTAACAAGTGTTGTTAAGTTATGTACTGTTCCTAAAAGAAAAGAAATAATCGTCAAGGCACTTAAACCAATAATGATTACCTTTTTACGACCATAGCGGTCAGATAATGGTCCATGGCACAAACAACCAATTGCAAAACAAAGTGAAAATCCACTACTACTCCATACAGCTTTAGAAATCTCTACTGAAAAAACTTGTGAAAATGTTGAAACTAGTGGAATTGTAACATATAAACTAGACATTATAACTAATCCTGACCAAAACAATATTAATGTAATTAGCGAATAACTTTTTGTATCATCTATATTTTTTGAAATAACATTATTCATTTTCAAAACCTCCAAAATTTTAATTATTAAAATAATATAATTGCTAAGCTCTCTTATATCCTAATATCTTGCCAACTCCTTTATGTTCTATTAATTATCTTAAAAATTCAATTTTACAACTTAATAAGTTCAAGCTGAATATACAAAATTAGGACTCATATTTACTATTTATTTTTCCGAAAGTTCCTTATTACAGTTTAAACAAATCCCATAAAATTTAAGACTATAGTCAATTATTTTAAAACTATATTTCTTAACAATTTGATTTTTGACTAAATCTAACATAACGTCCTTTATTGGATATACTTTACCACACTCTTTACATATAAAATGAGGATGTTGATGTTCATTATCTGGTTCCATGAATTCATATCTAATTCCATCTTCATCAAAATCAAATTTACAAACTATATTGTTTTGCTCCAATAACTGCATAGTCCTGTAAACAGTAGCAAGACCAATTTCAGGATATTCCTTTCCTATGATCATATAAATTTCCTCAGTAGTTAGATGTTTATGTTGATTCTTAATAATAACATCTAATATTTTTTGCCTTTGTAGTGTTAATTTAAAACCTTTTTCTTTTAAATCATTTTCTATTTTTTTTAATAAATTCTCCATAAATACCTCTTATATTTTCTACAGCTTTCATAAATATTTTTACTTTTTAACAGCAATGATAAGTCCATCACCAATAGGTATAAGCGTACTTTCAAGTTTAGGAGAGTTAATAACCAATTTATTAAATTCCTCAATAGGACCAATCAAGTCATGCCATTTTTCTTCTAAATCTAATACAGGAAAGAGAGTATCCTCTGCTATTAATATTCCTCCTGTTTTTAAAATTTCTAAACAAGCATCAAAAAGTTTTGGATACAGCTTTTTATCTACATCTTGAAATATCAAATCAAAATTATCTTTAATATTAGGAATTATTTCTCTTGCATCTCCAATTTTCAATTCGATATATTCTTCAAGACCTGCATTAATAAAATTTTCTTTAGCCTGAGCTGCTACTTTTTCATCATATTCAATAGTAGTTATCTTGCCTCCATATTCTTTTGCAATTTGAGCCATGGATGTAGTTGAATACCCTATACTAGTTCCAATTTCTAAAATTCTCTTTGGTTTTGTAATTTTAATTATTAACTTTAACAATCTTGCAACATCATCATCAATAACTGGTATAAAATCTTTTAACTGTGTTTTACTCACATATTCTTTTTTATTTATCACTCCTTTCTTTTCATATAATCCTTTGATATACAAATCAATTTTATCAAAATCCATAATACACATCCTCTAATATTTTATTGACGTTACATGTAACATATATTTATTGTAACACTCGTTACATGTAACGTCAATTATATTTTTAAAATGCAAAAAAATAAAAACTCTTTATGTATATTAATTTCACAAAGAATTTTTAACTTGTTTTTCAATATTAAGTTGGATTGAAATCAAAGAAGTCACAATATCACTTGGTTTCCCACAACACAGTTTACTGTTGTCCCTTATCATTTTTATAAACTTGATGTGAATATTCCTGCAATCTTACTTTTGCTTTTTCGAACATTTCTTTTGCGTTACATTTACTTTCTGAACTGAAATAATCTCTACTAGAGATTTTATCATACCACCGTTGAAATTTTTTTAAATCTTCTTCATTCTCTTGAAGCTCAGAAAACTTAAATTTTCTATTTTCAGTTTCACGATCAAGTTCATATATAAGTCTTTGACAGTTATCTTCAAATTCACTATATTCTTCATCTATCTGCTTTTTAAATTCTGATATAATACTTTTCTCATCTTCTTCATTTATAAAGGTAAGCTCACTTAAAGTTGATTTTCCACCTAAGTTATTAACTTCTCCACGAAGATTTTTTAAAATATCAAATAGTTTTTCCTCATAAGGTAACAAAGCCACTCCTTGTTGCAGATAAACAGCACCTAGGTCTTTTATTTTTCTCCAAATGTATACTCTATTCTTAGAAGGATCGCTTGGAACTTTATATGTAAAAGTTAAAAATTTTGTATTCATAGATTATATTCATCCTTTCTATTAACTAAAAATTTCTTCTAAAAAAGTATATCATAAAAGCGAAGAAATTTTTATAATAAGTTTAAACGTAAAAAATTCACCAACCTTACTTTTTATAATATATTTCAAAGTAAAGTCAGTGGAAGTTTGCTCGATTGCTACCATTGCTAATACCCCCATCGCACTCTGTGAAAGCGACTATCACCAAATCATAGAATTTGGGATATCTGCTTTTCTTCAAGTGGGGGATATTAGAACTCTTTGACTTCAGTCGGTTAGAGTTCTTATGCTGTGCATAAGCACTGCTAAGTGCCTGGATAAGTTCTTCTAAGACTCACTTGATCCGTTAATCTTAATTTTCATTTAACATCTGATTTTTTAAAAACATAAATTCCTATTGTTGTGGTTAATAATATAGTTATTAAAGATATAATAACTGCTTGCAAAATTTCTGGGCTTCCTGATTTATCTGATAACACAATACCAATCTGAGAGAATATAAACTTATCATAAATCCATTCTAATGAAGGCTTTTGAATAGCAATTATATTGAAAATTCTATTAATGAAATCTAGTATTACAATTGTCATAATAGTAATATTAACACTCCTAGAGCTGAATGCTGCTAAAACACTGATACTTCCTATAGCTATATATATAAGTGATGTAATTAAAATTAATCTTAATAAAAACATTAGAGAGTTAAAATTAATTGGTTCCCCATATCCATTAATGGCCGTATTTATAACTGTCATTACTACTGGTGCTATGAAGCTGATAATTATAATCCCTATATAATAAACTATACTTTTAGATATAAAAATACTTATTCTTTTATGTCCATAGGAAATTAAATTTTTAATATACCCTGAAGTAAACTCTGTTACTATATAATCTGAAGCAAATACTCCTATTAGTATCCCTAGTGCCAGTGCACTTTGCATGTTAAACATAAATATCAATGATTTTTTTCCACTCATTGCTTTTAAATTTTCCGAAAAAGCATAAATTATGATACCTTGAAGTAAATTTAAAAACGCTGTAAAATAAAATGTTTTAGAAGTTTTTAACTTATAAAATTCCACTTTTAATAAATTAAACATTTTCTGTTCCTCCTATAACTTTAGCAAAGTATGTTTCTAATTCCTCTCCCATAGGCATAATTTGTTTCACCGTAATTCCTTCTCTTACAAGTATCTCTGTTACTTTTCCTGAATCATCTATATAATCATATAGTTTTATAATATTATGAGGCAACACATTAAAATTTGATGTGTTTAGTTTTTTATTTATTATAACAGCAGCACTAGCTGCATTATCAACTTTAATATGAATAAATTTTTTACATCTATTATTTAATTCATCTATAGTCATTTCCTCTATTAATTTACCTTTGTGGATTATTCCATAATAATTCGCAATATGATAAAGTTCTCCTAATATGTGGCTTGAAATAAGAATAGTTGTTCCATACTCTTCATTTAATTTTTTGAGCAATTCACGTATTTCAATAATTCCTATTGGATCCAACCCGTTGATTGGCTCATCTAAAATCAAGAACTCTGGTTCACCAAGTAATGCCATTGCTATTCCCAGTCTCTGCTTAGTTCCTAAAGATAAGTTTTTTACCTTTTTATCTTTTAACTCCATTAATCCTACTGTATTTAACAATTTTCCTATACATTCTTCTCCAGGTATACCTTTTTGAATCCTATTAATATGCATATTTTCATAAACCGTTTTATTTTCATACAGTGCTGGTGTTTCTATAATAGCACCTATTCTTCTTCTACTACTTTCTATTTTACTTTTTTCATGTTCTCCAAACAACTCGATGCTTCCACTATTTACTTCTACAAGTCCTGTTATAATTCTTATTAATGTACTTTTTCCAGCTCCATTTAAACCAATAAGGCCATATATCTGTCCTTTTTTTATAGTCATACTTATATTATTAAGTACATTGTTATTTTTGTATTTCTTTGTAACTTTATTTATTTTTAATACAAAACTATCCATAATATAAATTTCCTCCATAAATTCCCTTAACTTACTAAAATAAAAATTATGCGACGCAAGTGGCAATGAAAATAGGGTTCAGTGGCGGTTTGGGTTTTAACTTATATTCCGTGATATATGGTAAGCGTGCCATCACGGCTAAATGTTTCTAATTATTCTAAAGTTCTAAGGCTTTCCCAAACTTTTCACTAAGAATAATAAGAAACAATTTAGCTAATGTGATAACACACTTACCATATATCACTACATAAAAGTTAAAATCCAAACTATTAACCATCAAGCGATTCTTAGACTCAGGTGGAGCTTGCTTATGCAGAATGCCTCTCTTCATCTGAGTCTTATTAACAGTATTCTTAGTGTCTTCAGCACTTAGAATACGTTATCCTTTAGGGGAGGAACTTATCCAGGGGCATATCAGCCGTTATTAGCGTTACGGATTGTAGCTATCGGATAAATCGACTAATCTATAGTTGAAAACTTTCTGTACATACTTTATATTAATATATTTTTATTCACAAAGGGCTGATAAGCCCTAACCGTCAGGTTGGAATTCACTTAACTTTTGAGTAGTTTCAAAGGTTTTTACATTAGAAAATCAAAGGCAATTAGCCTTTTAACTTTGAAAAAAAATTATATTGTTAAGTAGTTAAGCAGTGAACCCAAGTTTTTAATGCTAACCTTAATGTTTTTTTCTTGCAGAAATCTATTTAAGTATGAGTTAAAACTCACTTTATTGTACTTGATATTCATTACTTCGAATCTAGTGTTTGTTGGTTAGTTACAAGAATTAATGATAATTACCCAGACTTATATAATTTCCAGTGTAATATCGTACGAATTCCCTGAAAACAAGAAAATTAACAGGCTAATCGCCTTGGGATTTTTATCTTATAACTACACGTTGATGTCTACCTACTGTAAAACTCCCACTAAGTTTATATGAATTGATATCAGAACCTTTGAAAATAATTAAATGCATACAAATCCAAACCTAACGGTATCAAGGCTTATCAGCCTTTTAATGAAGACTATATCCATTTGTAAAAAGCAAATTTAAATTGTAAGTGAGTACATTTACGGTAACTAGTTTTTATTTTAACTTATACGTAATGGTATATTATAAGGAATTTGTCACATCAATTAAATTATTTTTTTATTAGTCTTAGTTCAAATTTTCTGAAAGCCTTAGAACTTTAGCCCTGTTTGAGAGTAGCGAGTTTGGCAAAGTTCTTAGACTTTCAGAAAATTTGAGCTTTAGACTAATTAAAAATATTTAATAGTGCGAATTCCTTATAATATACCATGGAGTATAAGTTAAAATAAAAACAACACCATAATGTAGACTGCATACAACTGAAATTTGAATTAACTACTTACGTCGCATCTTGCTTATTATTTGAAGCACCATGTAAAACGCCATAAAATTCAAAAATGAATTTTATGGCATTTTTAAAGTTATTCTATTTATTCTAATATAACTTAGCTACATAAAGTGCTAAACATTAGTCATTGTGTTCCTTAATCTAAGCTTGTGTATTTTTTGTTTTCTCTATATATTTATCTTTAGCCTTACTAAATATTTTGTATATATCTTTTATTTCTAATCTTATTCTTGTATTTTTAGCACCTGTTACAAACTGTGAATATGGTATAAGTGAAATTACACTAATAAAAAATGTAGTTACCAAAGATGTAATAATCCATGATGAAATTCCTAATACTAAATTATTCTTTGTATGAAAAAATTTCATTGTATAAAAAACTGCATAATTTATAACTAAAATATGTGCCATATATGCTGCAAAAGAATAATCACTAATATACCTCATAACACTATATACCTTAATTTTATCTATCAATTTAATAGATATCACGTAAAAGACTAAAATTGAAACTATAACGTATAATATCCATAGAACTCTTACAAATTGAATATTGTTATAATTAATTTCACGTAAATAAGCATAGACAAGTAATGGTACATATGCAATAAATATTATATTCTTGTTTTTCAAAACTTTATTCTTAATGTATACATAGTTTAATGCAAAATACATTCCGAGTACAAAATATATATACCAAAATAAAGGAGATATATTTATAATTTTATGCTGCAATTCATTTGGATTTTTAAATAAAAATGATATAACATTATCTTGAATTACATTAGTGTACTTTGATACATAGTAATATAGTACAGTTAGTCCTATACAAACAACTACTCTAATTTTAATATTTGCAGAATGTATCTTTTTAGCAATCAAAAGTATTATAGGAAAAATCAAATATAATCTTAAAATCATTCCCATATACCATAAATGAAATCCCCCATTTCCTGATATCAATTGCAATGCGAAACTTTTGAATTTTTCCATATCATTGAATTCATATATATCAATTGCAGACCATATTATATATGGTATAAGCACATATTTAATTCTCTTAATATAGTATTTCTTCCAATCAAACTTGTCTGCATACACATATAAAAGAGATAGTCCACTTATAAAAAGGAAAATTGGTACTGCCGTTTCTGCAATGACATATAAAAATTTCATTATACTATAATCAAAAAAACTAATACCCTTTGCATTAGCAAAACCTCCTACTGTATGTTGTGCTACCACAAAAATAAATGCAAAAGCTCTTAAAATGTCAATTTCTTTTAATCTCTCATTCTTCATAAATCTGAAACTCCAATCCTGCTACAAATTGTATTACAATTTTAAACATATAAGATATTATTTTTCACAAAATTATACCACATTTTCACTGTATCTAACAAGTCTATGCATATTGATACGCTTCAGATTAACTACTTGCTGTTTAAAATTCGAAACCTAATGCTATATTATCATTTACATATTTTTTCTATTAATTACAACACATGCTGTTCCTAAAAATAGCACTCCGCAGCCTATCATAATAATAGATTGATGGCCTGTATAATTTCCTGCATAAAATCCAGTGTTAGCTATATAAAATGGTAAATTTAGTATAATATGTTTTAATGCTTCATTTCTACTGGATTCTAAAGCCTGATTTAAAAGTATTAGTATCAAATCAAAGTACAATACATATCCAACAATTCCTGTAAGTATAAAATTAAAAGTCATAACTGAAACTAACAATATAAATGAACCTAGAGTAAATGTATAAATAAGAAACACATATAAATTATTAATCAACATTTTTGAATTAAAAGTACTGCATACAATTGATATAATTTCATAAAATGTAAAACATATTATAGACGTAAATATAAAACTAATTAGTTTAGAGATCATTATTTCATTTCTACTAAATATACCTGTAAATATCATTTTATCTGTTTTGTTTGTAAACTCCTGTGTTAACGAAAAACTATAAATAACTAAAATAATATATGGAATTAGTTGTAACAGCATTATTGGTATTGTTGCCATTCCACCTTTTGAACAACTTAAAAATAAAATACACGCCACTACAAATAAAGAAATCATTAAATTCTTTAAATATCTCTTTTTCTTTATATCTAGTGTTATAATCTTTAAAACTCTTTCCAAAATAAGTCATCTCCTATTCTACTTAATTTCTCTCTTATTAATAATAAAAATAGATAAAATACAAAAGATTATTGCCCAGGTTATATTTATTAATAATGATTGTATATTAAATTGCCCCTGCATTAACATTACTGTATTATAAAAAGGTGTTTTCATATAAAGGGAAAAGTTATGTGCAATTTCTGGATGTCTACTAATGAGAACTGTAAGACCTGATGTGTAAAAATTCACCATGCTAAGCATTACTATAAAAAATAAAATGAATTTACTTTCATTAAACATCATGGAAACTACAAGTATCATAAGACTGCCCATAGAAAATGCTATAACAATATAGGTAATAAATAATTGCAAATGGTTAAATGTGAAAAATCCAGTAATTCCTATTTTTTTATACAGAATACAACTTACTAATATATTATTTATTTCAATTATTACAGAAAAAACAATTCCCCATATAATTAAGCCTATGACTTTTGAAATCATTATTTCTGTCCTACTAAAAACTCCTGTAAAAATAGTTTTAGTAGAATTGGATCTTATATCATTTCGTAAAATTGAAACAGCTGCATATAATATTAATACATATAAAAATCGTCCAAATTCAAAATCATAGTCCCCTAGTCCATAGGCTTTAGGATGTACAAGAAAAACCCATAACATAGAGTAGGAAAAAGCTGCAATTATTCCTAATAAAAACTCTTTTGAATATGCTGAATTTTTAACATTAAGCCAAGATATTTTTAATAACCTATGCATTTTTCTCATCCCCCATAGTTTTTAAGTATTTTTGTTCTAAGCTCTCTTTTACCTCATATACACCTCTAAGTGGTATATTTTCCTTACCTATACTTGAAACTAAATTTTCTAATTCCTTAGGTTTTAGTTGAGCTTGCAGTTTATCTTCACCTAATATTTTATAATCTAGCTTTTTATCATTAAAAAATCTCTTTAATTCTTCTAATTTACTTGTTACAAAAGCAATAATAGCAGTATCATCTTCACTTTTCTTTAAGCTTTCAACTTTAATTATTTTCCCTTCTTGTATAAATGCAACTTTGTCACACATTAGCTCTATTTCAGAAAGAATATGACTTGATATAAGTACTGCTGTGTGCTTTTCCTCTGCTATATACTTTATAAACTTCCTAAGCTGTGGCACTATAGCAGGATCTAAACCATTGGTTGGCTCATCTAATATTAATACAGGTGGATATGTTAACACTGCTTGTGCTACTCCAAGTCTTTGTTTCATTCCTAAAGAATAATTTTTTGCTTTTTTATTTACATAACTTTCAATGCCTAACCTTTTAACTATTTCATCAATCTCACTTTTATCTTTAAGTCCAGATATTTCAGAGAAAAACAATAAATTTTCATAGCCTGTTAATTCTGGATAAAAACCAGGTGTTTCTATTACACAACCTATTTGTTTTGTATTATGCTTTTTATTATTTTTTATATTTTCATCCTTTATATAAACATCTCCATCATACTTTTTAACAAGTTTAGTAATGATTTTCATAAGGGTAGTCTTTCCTGCACCATTAGGTCCTATAAGTCCTATAATTTCACCTTGCTGCAGTGATAAGCTAACCTTATCAAGTACAGTTTGTTTTCCATAAACCTTAGTTACATCATTAATTTTTAAAACTTCATTCATAAATACTCTCCTCCAAAATCTATATTTAGACAAATGTATTAACTACTTTGTCTCCATCTCAACCAACCTGTTGATATCATTGTATAATTCGGCATATAAGAAAACTTAAAGAACTCCTTAAGAAAACCTTAAGTTTTAATATTAGACACAAAAAATAGCTGCATTTCTGCAGCTATCTTTGTACTTGTTCTTTAGATTTTTTAGAGTATACATCAAAAATCATTATGGATTTAAAAATACCTATTATAAATAGTACTATGGAAACTAATATAAGGAAAAGAGAAATATCTGGTGAAAAAATAGTAAGAGCTTTCCATGTAGCACCAGTCATGGCAGGTCCCTTTAAAACTAAAGTAATTGGCAATATTATATTTATGATTAGAGTAAAAATCATGTTAAAAATAAATCTAATATTACTCTTTAAAATCCTCTTTTTAAAGCTTCTAAGTCTTAAAGCTGATATTACCACCAAAACTGCTATAATAACATAAACCATGTCTATTATTAGTAAAATAGTACCTACATTTTGGGATGCAGAAGGTTTTTCATTAATTGCAATTTTTAGAGCACCTGGAGCAATCTCACCTGCAGTTATAAAACCTCCTACATCATCCATTTCAATTACTGCAACTTTTTCCTCAGGTCTAATAACAGCATGAGCATGGTAATTAGATGTTTCTCCTGTATGTTCAATGATATCAACTTTACCTTTTTTAAAATTTACTCCCCAGCCCATAGCATATTTGACTTCGTCCGCATCTGTACCCATAGGAACAAGAGCTTTAACTGAAGGTGTTAGAAGAGTTTTAATTCCTTCAGAGGATAGTATGGATATATCTTTATATTTTCCATCACACATAATTGCAGACAAATAATGGCACATATCCTCTGCACAACTTATTATATGTCCACTTGGTGCATTACCTTCGAAATAAGGCAAATCCGCTTTAATTGGAAAACCAAACCAGGTCCTATACCCAGCCGCAAAATCATTTTGCATAGCTTCTTTTTTTGAAACATAACTGTGTTTCATTTCAAGTGGTATAAAAACATTTTTTTCTATATATTCTTTGTAGGACTGTCCAGAAACTACCTGTACAATTTCACCCAATATATTATAATTTGCATTTGAATATAGAAACTCAGTTCCTGGAGGATTTACAAGCTTTAAGTTATTTAACTTTTCTTTTACTACCTGTTCAATTGTAACATCAGCTTTTGCATCATTATCATAAAAAGGTGGTACACCACTATTTTGATTTAAAAGCTGCCTCACAGTTATTACTGCAGACTGATTTTTGTAATAAGCTTTAAACCAAGGTAAATATTTATTCACAGGAGTATCCAGGTTAATTAACCCCTTTTCTTTAAGCTGCATTACTGCAAGGGCAGTAATTGATTTAGATACTGAACCAATTTCAAAAGGTGTCTGGCCTGTTACACTTTTTCCTGTATCCGCATTTCCATAACCTTTTATATAAACAATCTTATTATCTTTTACAATTCCTATTGAAAGTCCTTTTATATGAGCCTGCTTCATTTGATCTGTAACATAATTATCAATTTTGTCACTACTTATAGCAGAACAATTTAAAGGTAAAATACCAACTAAAATCAAACTCATTAGTAAACCTACAATAGTTTTTTTTATATATTTAATCATAATATAAAAACCTTGCTTTCTTAATATTTTTAGATATTCTGTTTACATATATAGTGCAAATATTATCAATCTAATATTCAATAAATTGGGTACATTTATAGTTTGTCTCCAACTATGCTTTAAACTATATACTTCTTTACATCTCTAATCTGTATTATATTCATAAAAATTTCCTCCTTATATTATCTTGTAAGATTTCTTACAGTCTCTTAAATTTAACTTCAATTAGATTGTACTTGTATGGTATTAATTTAGATTTAAAATCATCTTAAATTCATCTTAAGTTTTCTTTACTTAAACTCTTTAAACTCAATTAATTACATAAACAAAAAGATAGCAAAACCTTATCAAAAGTCTTACTATCTTTTTTGAATTCATTTTCTAACTAATTAATTGCCTTAGATTGCGATATATTGTCTATAAATATCATTCCATCATAAGATTTTAAAGGAACTTGAGGTGCAAAAGAACCAATAGGATTATATTTTGAATATTCAGCACCAATAACATGTATTAACTTTAAGTTTGATAACCATTGTTTTATACCTTTATCTTGAACTGCAGAATCAAAATCCATAAAGTATAAAGGTATATTTAAATTATGAAGATTATGAGCAAATGTAAAAGATGAAGAATTTTTTATAGTAAATTCCTTAATGTGCGCACTTTTGCTATTGCTAATTGGGTATGCTCTAAAATTTCCTTTATAAAATTCCATTCCTATAACATACATGTCATTATTAAACATGTTTTTTAAATGTGATCCCATGGAAGTATAATTTGGCATTTCTTTAGTTACATGTCCATTATGTGCCCAAAGCATGATTTTATCATTTCCAAACTGTTTTTCATAATCTAAAATCCATTTAACATTTTCAGCCATATACTTATCTCTAGTATTAGTATACCCCATTCCAGCTTGAGACTTCACTTGCAAGCATTTATAGATATTATTTAAATCTTGATAAACCATTTTATATTCACTATTAGAAGACTTTGAAATATACTGTTCTTTATTTTTATCAAAATCACTTAATAATTCCTTAATATTGTTTTTTACACTTTCTAATTTGCCTTTTCCAAGTGAAGATAAATTATCATCATTAAATTTGCTAAATACACTTTCATATTTATTAATTGAATTACTATCCACTACTTTTAAATAATCTAAAACTTTTTCTTTTTCAATTTTTGTAGATTGAACATCAAAGCCATAAAATTTTATTTTTGTTTTATTATTATCATTTTTATTATAATTTCTCATCCACTCTATCATGCTAGATACTTCTTCAGTTTTCCATGTCCAGTATTTTAAAGCTTTAACAGCATCATTAGCATTTCCTTTTCCATAAAGTATATAATCATTAACTACCTGTGCATCTCCAAAACCTGCTTCTATACCAAATAATCTATATCCCATTTTTGTAACTAAAAATTCTAACATACGATGTTTCATTTGAAAGAATTCTTTTGTACCATGTGTAGCTTCTCCTACAGATACAATTTTTTTATCTTTTAACACACTTTCAAGAGGTTTTAAATCTTCAAACCCACTTTCAGCTTTTACTGTTTTTAAAGGTATTACTTTATTTTTCAATACCTCAGCACGCTTTGATTCTGAAATTTTATTCATACCTAAAGTACCAGCTGCAATTAAAATTAAAACTCCAAATATACATATCAATACTTTCATTAATTTGCTTTTTATCTTCATAATTTTTCCTCCTATAATAAATAAACTTAATAACTTAAGTTTATTCTATAAATTGGAACTAAAAAAAACTTAAAGAACTCCTTAAGAAAACCTTAAGTTTGTCCTTTAAGTTTGTGACAGGTAATCATTCAACTAAGTATAATTTTTTATAATAAATTCTATTTGCCTATGGAATAATATATTATATCAAAAGAAAGGAGTTAAACTTATGGAACTAATTAAAGTAGGAGCTGTTGCACCAAACTTTTCATTAAAAGATAATCATGATGAAATTATTAATTTATCAAATTATAGAGGTAAAAAAGTCTTGCTTTCCTGGCATCCACTTGCATGGACACCAGTTTGCACAGATCAAATGAGGTCTCTAGAAAATGGCTTGGATAACTTTCAAAGTCTTAATACCATAGCATTTGGTCTTAGTGTTGATTCTCAACCTTGTAAAAAAGTATGGGCAACTTCTATTATTCTTAATAATTTAAGTGTTCTCTCAGACTTCTGGCCTCATGGAAAGGTTACACAAGATTATGGATTATTTATTGAAAATGACGGTATATCTGAAAGAGCCAATATTATAATAGATGAGAATGGAATTGTTAAATGGGTTAAAGTTTATCCTATGAGCCAACTGCCTGACATAAATGAAGTTTTTCAAGTACTCTCAAGTATGTAGTTAACTTTACTGATACATAAAAATACTCATGTTTACTTAATCATAAACATGAGTATTTTCATTAACTTTGTTATTGGTATTTCTATCTACTTTTCAGTTGTTTACTAAAACTAACAATGTATCTTCTTATTATGTCATTTTATATCCCATTCCCCATATGGTTTCTATATATTCTTCTTTTGGATTAGCCTTTTGCAACTTATTTCTCAAATTACTCATATGAACATTTACCGTATTATCATCACGTAAATACTCTTCTCCCCATATGCTTTCAAATAAATTTGATTTTGAAAATACTTTTTTAGGATGCGTTAAAAGCAACTCAAGTATTCGAAACTCTCTTGCAGTAAAAGTCACACTTTTATTATTTACACAAACCTCTTTAGTTTCTTTATTTAAAATTATATCTTTATACACTAAATTTTGATTTTCATCATTATTATTATTAAATTTCATGTATCTTCTAAGGTTTGAATAAATTCTAGCTGACACTTCTTCTATATCAAAAGGCTTGGTAATATAGTCATCTGCTCCTAAATTAAGTAACTCTACTTTATTCTTTTTATCAATTTTAGCTGAGATTACAATCACAGGCATTTCTTTGGTTCTTCTTATATTTTTAATTAATTCTTCTCCTGTAATTCCAGGCAACATTAAATCCATTATTACTAATTGAAAATCCTTAGTTTCAATATGTAACATTGCTTCTGTACCTGAATAAGCTTGTACCACATTATACCCCTTTTTCTCCATTATTCTAGCAAGCAAGGTGTTTATGCTATTATCATCTTCTACTATTAATATACTAATATTTTCATTCATAATTTAATCCTCACATTATATAAAATATATGTAATATTATAACATAAAACCTGTTAATATAACTGTTCTTTATTTCCCTTATCATGTAAAACAGTTGAATAGGAAACGTATTTTGAAGCATTTCCCACTATTAATGAGAAATATTATATTGAGTAGTGATATATTTTAAAAAGTTAAAGAAATACAGGATTACCTTCTTTAAACTCTCGTTAGAATATTACGAAATATAAATTATTTTCCATTATAATATGCAATTTTTCCAAAATTGTGATATAATAATATCTAATGGATTTTTGATGCATAATTGTAAATTTTAAAATAAGGGAGGATAAAAAATGTCTAGATTTACATTACCAAGAGATCTTTATTTCGGGGATGATTCTTTAGCAGAATTAAAAAACTTAAAAGGTAAGAAAGCTGTAGTAGTAGTCGGTGGCGGTTCAATGAAAAAATTTGGTTTTCTTGAAAAAGTAGAGAACTACTTAAAAGAAGCTGGTATGGAAGTTAAATTAATCGAAGGTATTGAACCAGATCCATCTGTCGAAACCGTTTTTAAAGGTGCTCAAGTGATGAGAGATTTTGAGCCAGATTGGATAGTTGCCATAGGTGGCGGCTCACCAATAGATGCTGCTAAGGCTATGTGGATATTCTATGAATACCCAGACTTCACTTTTGAAAAAGCAGTAGTTCCTTTTGGAATACCAGAATTAAGACAAAAAGCTAAATTCGCAGCAATACCATCAACAAGTGGAACTGCTACTGAAGTTACAGCTTTCTCTGTAATTACTGATTATAAAGCTAGAATAAAATATCCTTTAGCTGACTTTAATTTAACTCCTGATATAGCTATCATAGACCCATCATTAGCTCAAACAATGCCTCCAAAACTAACTGCTCACACAGGAATGGATGCTTTAACTCATGCTATTGAAGCTTATGTTGCATCTGCAAGATCACATTTTTCTGACCCACTTGCAATGCAGGCAATAGTTATGATAAAAGAACATTTAATTAAATCCTATAAAGGAGATAAATCATCAAGAGATGAAATGCATATAGCTCAATGTCTAGCTGGAATGGCATTCTCAAATGCTTTACTTGGAATAGCACATAGTATGGCTCATAAAACTGGCGCTGTATTCCATATTCCACACGGATGTGCTAATGCTATATATCTTCCACTTGTAATTCAATTCAATAGAAAAGCTTCTGAAAGTAGATTTGCTACTATAGCTAAAACTTTAGGATTAACTGGAACTACTGATGCTGATTTAACTGATTCCTTAGTAGCTATGATTAGAGATATGAATAAACAACTAGATATTCCTTTAACATTAAAAGATTATGGCATAACTGAAGAAGACTTTAATGCAAACTTAGACTTTATATCCAAAAATGCTCTTACAGATGCATGTACAGGCTCTAACCCAAGAGCAATAGATTTTGACCAGATGAAGAAATTATTTAAGTGTACATTTACAGGTGAAGATTGCACTTTCTAATATATAATCCTTAAAAATAGACACATATCAGATGGTATTAAAACCACTTGATATGTGTCTATTTAAGTAAATATGATAATTTTAATGTTTCTGGAGTAATTTAATCTGATTAAGTCCATTTAGTATATACTTATAAGAATCTGCTTTCTTCTGTATATTAAGAATCAATTCTTCAAGTTCCTTGTTTTCTTTTTTTGATTTATTTACAACATTCACCAGCGTGGATGAAACTTGTTGAATACTTGCTAAATTTTGTTCCTGAGAATCTTTTACTGCTTCCACATGTTCATATATTTTGGACTCTGAGTTAATTATATTATCCAAAAGATTTTCAGAACCTTTTATAATCTTTGTAGTTTTTGAAGCTGTCTCTATTCCTTCCTTAGACTTATTATTTATTAATTCTATAGTACCAGTCATTCTTTTTAAGGATTCCATAATATCCTTTGTATTTTTTTGAGTGTCAACTGACATTTTTTTTATTTCATTTGCAACTACAGAAAATCCTTTACCTGCTTCACCAGCTCTAGCTGCTTCAATAGCAGCATTTAAAGAAAGTAAATTTGTTTGGTTTGCAATATTTGTAATTACAGCTGCAAAACTTTCTATATTTTGATATTGAGATTGGAGCTCTACAAACAATTTAAAAAATTCATCAAATACTTTTGAAACACTGCTAACTTGATGTATTAAATCATAAAAATCCTTCTTAGCATTATCTATTTCACTTAATGAATTTTTTAAACTTACACATACTTCATCTACAAGTCCAGTTGTTTTTTCACTGTTTTCAGATAAAGAAGTTAGATATTCATTTACTTTAATGGTTTGCTCTGTGGTATACTCCGTACCAGCAAATAACTCATTAAGACCATATGTCATACTTCCTTCTTGTTTCAACAAAATTTCCATGTTTTTATCAATTTGAATAGTTAAATCATTAACTTCACTTACATACTTAAAACATTGTATAGGCAATTCTTCTGTTTGATTTGTTAATTCTATGTTTTCTTGTTTTTTGTCTTTCTTATTTATTTTTAACATTTTGTTACCCCCTACACCATCATTGAACTAATAGTATTACCATTGTTTGATTTGAATGCATTTTATAAAATTGTTCACCATAGCTAATAAAACCAGTTGTGTTAGAACATACTTTAAGTATTTCTCTATCAATATCTTTCCAAATCCCCTCTTCTTGGAATTTCAAACTTCTTAATATGCAATTTATAGCCAACATAAAACTTGGTTTAAAAGGTATTTTGCTCATAGTTTGTCTCACTTCTTCAATGGGGTCTACTGCTTTTAGAACTTGTACAAAAGTATTGGGTATTAATTGCGAATAGAAAGTTATGGACTTATCATTATTTACTTTCATAGGGGAAGCAATAAATATATCATCTCTATAGATTTTTCCTAGAGGATTATTCATAAAAAACTTTGGAAGTTCTGTTTCCTTAATTCCTAATACTCTTGCATATTCTGAAGTTGCTGGTTTATTATTAAATGTTTTTACAGTTCTATTAATGGTATCTGCTTCTGTTATTAATAATTTATTTTCAGTTGGAATATATATATTTTCTTTAATAATATGGGTTTTATGTTTTGAGTTAAAAAATAATGCAACACTATTAACTTTTCTGTTTCCTATATAAATTATTGTTTCGCTAAACTTAAGATTATCTCCAGCACTTCCTCCTATTATTTTAAAATGATCATCTATAAAATAAATAGTTGTTAGTATACTTTCTTCCATTCCTGATAATCCATCACAAAGCAAAAGCATAAATGCATTTTCATTATGTTTCACTTTTTCATAAGCTTCTTTTAGTTTTCTTGCACTTATTATAGGTGGATGTATTATTTCAACAACTTCAGTTTCACTTAAATCATATTCAAAACCTGTTATTACACCACTTTTATATCCTTCACTAGTATATTCTCCTGATGTAGAACAAAATACAGCATTATTTAAAGCTGCTGAAGATAATTCCTTTATCTTTTCAATGGTAGTATATATTACAAAACCTTTTTCATTGTTTGACTTAATATAATTAACTGTTTCTTCAGTATTTAAAAAATTAATAGCTTTCATAAAACTTATCCCCCTTAATTCAGTTTATTTTTAGTTCAAATTTCATATAAAAAAACATTAACTGAAAATTTATTTATCTTAAATTGATATGAAATGGCGAATATTTAATATTAAAACTTAAATATAGTAAGCTTGAAAATAATTGAGTAGAATATGTAGTATAAAAAATTCTGAAAATTTTATCTATTAATATTAAGTATATTAAAAAAACTGCAACATTGCAATGCATTAAATGCATTCAAAGTTAAATTTTTAAATTTTTTTCATAAATTTCAAAATCATTTAATGAGTTTTATTGTCTAATAAATGTATAAGGCATCTTTCAAAAAATAACAAGTGAAAGATGTTATATCTTTCACTTGTTATTTCTCTAAAAATGCCTTAATTTTATTCCATTTAATTTTCCTTACTTTTCATAATATGAAGGCTTACAAATGATCTCATGAATCTTAACATCAAATATACTGCTGGCATGTGAAGGTGTTAATACCACTGCAGTATCAGCTCCATGTCCTGAACCACCTATTGCAATAATTGGTTCTCCAAAAGGTATTAACCCTGCATCTAAAGCCATTACTGCAACTTCAACACAAACTTTAGTACCTTGTCCAAACATCCTTAAGGTTTGAGCAATTATTTCAACAGGACTAATTCCACCAAAGGCCTTACTTATTCCTCTTTCTGCTCCACTTAATACATGACTAGTTGTTAATACTTTTATTCCGAGGCTTTGAAGTTCTTTACGCGCTTCTTCTGTAATTTCACTTTTTCCTGGTTCTGGATAACCATTTGCATGTGTCACAGCCACAATATTTATTCCATCATCATTGTTCAGAAGTTTTGCGGTACCACCTTTTGAAGATGCTACAACAATATGTTTTACACCTTTTTCTATTGCCGTTTTTAATGCTAAGTCAATAGTGCTATTTGTGTTTTCTTTACCTTTAGTATTAAAATACATAATTTCATACCTCTTTTCTTATTTTTGCTATCTAATTAAAAATTTTATGATTTTTCAATAATAGACATTATCTTTTTAACTATATTATATCCTAAAGTATACAACTGTTAAACTGCTATTCTCTTGCTTGTGGACAAAAGATGGTCCTATTCCCCCTCTAAATAAGCGTTGATAGACCTGCTTTAAAATTAAATTTAATAGCTGCATTTACAAAATTTTCATTAATTTATTAATAATAAATTTGAAGCCAATGCTTAAAAATTAAGCATTGGCTTCAAATACAATTTATTTTATTGTTTCTGCTATCTTATTTATAACATTTACTCTTTCAGGACCTAGATCAGTTGCTAACTTTGTTGGAATAAAACCATTTTTATAAACCCTTTGTTCATTAGCATTTATTATAGCTACAACTGTTTTTTCTAGTTTTTCATAATTTATTAGACCTTCAAGATATGTGTCAATTAAATCTCTCAATTTGCTTGTTAGTTCCTTTGGGTTTTTGTAACTTGCTCTCATTTTAATGTACTCCTTTAAAATCTCTAATATATTATTATAACCTTTATGGTTAACTTTTCTAAATCCTAAATAAATTCTCCCTTACTTTTATTTTCCTCGACTATTGCCTCTTATAGCTTTTTTAGGTGTTGGTGCAGCAGTTTTATTATTACCTTTAGATATCTGCTCGTTTGCAATCTTACTATTATTTGATTGAAAAGCTGGTTTATTTTTAGCCATAATATCACTCCTTCATTATTTCAACATATTTCTCCTGTAATATTATATAATTTTCTCTCTCTATATACAAGTAATTTATTAGACTATATTTTTATGATTTTCCTCTTAGCTTCTCTTCTCACATTTTGTTAATCTTAAAAGCCATGCTAGTTTAGCCTAGCACGGCCTTTAATTACATTATGGAGCGGGTGAAGGGAATCGAACCCTCGTAACTAGCTTGGGAAGCTAGCACTCTACCATTGAGTTACACCCGCATATATAAAACATCAAAATTTAAGACTTCATTGTATCTTAATCCTTAAATTATCAACTTGGATTACTTTATAGTGACTGCTGACACTTGAAATTTTACTATTTTTAACATAATATAGTTTCATTCTATACATCAATATATTAAAATACATACTAAATACTCTAAAATTTGCCTTAAATACTCTACGTATCTCATAGTGATACGACTGGGTCTGTGTATGTTTCAAAAACCACTTTTATTATATAAAATAATGGATATAGAAATAATTTACAATTGTAAACAAAAACAAACTTACAAAGTTATAAATATTGAACTTTTTCAAATATAATTTGTTTTTTTCTTCTTCATTTTCATTTATAAATATCTTATAGGAAATAAGACTGGCTAATGAAGCTATTAGTGTGCCTAAACCTCCAATGTTAACTCCTAAAAGCACTTCTCTCCAATTTTTAGTAAACCCTGATACTAGTATAGAACAAGGAACATTACTTATTACTTGACTAAACATTACAGAAGAAAAATAAGGCATATTTGGCATTTGTAAAAAGCTGTGCAAATATACTTGAATACTCTTTATGTTAGATATATTTCCAATAAATATAAAGAAACATATGAAAGTAGCTAGTAAAAAATAATCTACTTCTTTTATAAGATATTTATCCATAAAAAGTACACATGCTATTACAACTAGAAATGTATATTTATAATCTGTAATTCCAAATACAGAAAGAATTACAATAGCAAAAATAATTAAATATATGCTAGTCCTCTTTTTATCTTCTATATTTACAGTTTTAAGAGAAATTTTAAGTTTTTCCTTAGATACTCTATTATTTAATAGAATAAGCCACAACATACCAAGAACTACAAAAGGTACTGTTATAGAAAAAAACTGAGCAGCACTCAAATTATAATAAGTGAATAAAAATAAATTTTGTGGATTTCCCATAGGCGTAAGACTGCTGCCTATATTAGCTGCTAAAGTTTGTAGTATTATTGTTTTCATAGAATCAATTTTTGCCTTTTTAAAAGTAAGTATAGCTAAAGGAACAAAAGTAATTAGTGCAACGTCATTAGTTACTAGCATAGACGCAAAAAAGGTTATTCCTATAAATATCATAGAAACCATTCTTGTATTTTTACATTTTAATAATACTTCAATAGCAATTTTATCCATAAATTTTAGCTTTTCTAGTGCAGAAATTATTATCATTAAATTGAAAAGAAGCACAACAACTTTAAAATTTATGTAAGATATTTTAGGTTGTATTAAAAAAGAAGTAAAAATTGAAAGTACTAGTGATATACAAAACACCTTTTCCCTCTTTAATTTTTCAAATAACCTGTAAATGGGTCCAGTGTTTAAACTTAAATTTTCCATTAATATATTCTATCCTCTCTTGTAAAAATATAATACCCTAATAGATAATATATCTTTTTTGCCCTAGATACAATAACAAATAACTTTTTTGCACCTTTGAAACGTAAAAATCAACATTTGAAACTTTCCCAATCTGTTAGATTATCTGCAATATATTCTTTTCTGATATTATTAATCTTTATGTTTTTACATGATGCTTCAATTATTCCACCCATAATATTTTTTCCTTTAGCTATTTCTTCTTTTAAATATTTTTGCAAATATTCACCTTTAGCTTTTGTTCTAGTTACTGCTTCTCTATCATTTTCTGATTTAACTTCAAATATTCCAATTAATCCTGTTTTAAAAAGTACAATGTAGTCTGGATAAAATGCATGCGGTTCTCCTTTATATTCATAGCGTATAGCAAAGTTTTCTCTACCACTATCATTATTTTTATACCACCATAAAAGCTTATCCTCATTTTTTTCTAAAAAATCCTCAAAATTTTTTTCAGTTTGTCTTCTATTTTTCTTTAAATAACATTTATCATATATGTTTTTTTCTGCTTTAAAAAGCTCGTAAGAAACATCATCTACAAGTTTTGTTTCTTTTATAGAAAAATCACTATAATATTCTTTTGCTTCTTTAAGTTCATACTTTTTATACTCCTCCATATACTTATCAATAGTGCTGCTTAATATTGATTTAAAAAACTTTTCGTAATTAACAATAAATAATGCTTGAATCCTAGTTATTACGCCTGTTTCTTTTATGTTGTAACCTAAATTATCAGTAAAATACTTATAAATTATCTCCTTTAAATAAGGATAAAAATTCTCTGAAGTTCTTTTAACAAGAGTTGTAAATGTTTCTTCAACATCAAATTCATTTACCTTTATCTTTTTGTCTTTATGATCTATTTTTACATTTATTTTATCTAGTTTTACAGTTTCAATATGCCCATCATACATGAGCTGAATTTCTAAATTATCAACTTTCATATTAAAATTCAGTTTATTTAAAGCATATAAGTTGTCTACAGGATTTTTCTTTATTGATACATTTAGCTCCTTTTCTGCTTGATTATAAAAAATAGGGTCTAATATTTCTCTTTTAACAAACATGTCATTACTAGGTTCTTTATAATATGAACGTAAAATAACATTTTTCGTTTTAGGCTTAATTTTAGCTTTCAAAAATTTAACCAATGAAAGATTATTTACTTTAACAGAAATGTCTTTATTGTTAGTATATATATAAGCTTTATTTAAAATTTCATTTTTATAGTGCTTTTGCTCTGGCATGCGAAGAATTCTTCCAATAGTTTGTATATCAAAAACCTCACTGACCGCTTCTCTAAGCTTTAAAAGCACTTGCGCCCTTGGACAATCCCATCCAGTAGCTATAGCCATTTTGAAAATTAAAAACTCCACCTTAGAATTAAAATCATTAATGTTTTCTAAATTTTTGCAATTTCCATTTACCCATATAGCAAGGTTGTTACTTTCTATTGATATTCCTTTCATACTAAGAATTCTAATTAATTCATGTAAAATTTCTTCTCCATTTTTAGCATTAGGTATTTGAATAAGACATAATGGATTTATTTTAATATTCTCTTTACTAAAAGCTTCATTTAACTCTAACCTTCTTTTAATAGCCATTTCTAAAACAATCTCAATGGAGTTTTTGTCATTTAAGTTTACTTCATCAATATTATCATTTATTAGCACTTCCTTTTTAATTACTCCCGCTTCAATAACATCTTCTGGAGAAACCTTTACAAAGGCACTTCTGTTATCATCTATATCTTCTCCTGTAGGTACAAATTTCGGAGTAGCACTCATTTGAAGTAAAATTTCAGGGTTTATTATATCCATTAGTTCCTTGGAAGTCCTTGTATCTGTGCTATTATGACTCTCATCAATAATTAATATTATTTTTCTTGCACTACTTGTATTTTCTAAAAGCTTAAGAAAATTTATTCCCTCGCCTTCTCTCATTAAAATATTATCCCATGCTCCATTTTTCTTTGTATTAAGCTTTTCCCAATTAACTACCACTACAGCATTTCTTTTTATAATTCCATATCTAATAACGTCCTCTAGTAACTTGCAAGGAGGACTGCCTTGTAATAAGCTGCTTATTTTATTTCTGCTTTGCTCGTGCAAATGACCTTTTCCGATAGATATCCATACAAAACAGAAATCTTTATCTTTTAGCCTACTAATCATTTCAATGTATTTTGATACAATTACAGTTTTTCCTGATCCTGTAGGAGCTTTAAAAACCAATAGCTTTTTGTTTTCAGTACTTTTAAGTAATCTATTAGTTTTATCCATCAATTCTTCAACAGCTTTTTTCTGATACCTTTTCAGCACTACCATGATTTTAGTGCCTCCTCATAAACCTCTATAATTTTTTGTGGTATTGGTTTAACCTTTATTCCTATATCATTTAATTCTTGAAACTCCCAGCCACTCATTTCGTAATTTAAACTTAAAACATAAAGAATTTTTTCATATGAATTTAAACACAACAAATCTTTTTTGATTTTATTAATAGTAGAAAAGTCTATAAAACTCTGGCAAATTACCATGACCAAGTTATTATTATTAAAAATCTTATAATGATACTCTTTTTTATACAAATTAAAACAATTTTCCTTTATGCACAAAAGTTCAGCACACCTATCTGCCAACTTTACTTTTAGAGTATCTCTACTTTGTTTCTTAGGAATAAACTCTACTCTATAATATTTCAAGTTTCCACCCATTCCTTTTATAAAAGTATCATGAGAGTTTATATATCCTGTAATAATATTCTTTGTACGTTTGTAGGTTATGTCTTCACATATGTTTAAGCTGGTTCCTAAAGTTTCTTTACCAATATTAGATAATATAAACTGCCTGCTTCCATCATCTTCATTATTCATCTCCAAAACAGCCTGTCCTAAAGTTCCCGATCCAGCAAAAAAATCAATAAAAATTCCATTAGGATCACACATAGAAACTATTCTTTTTATAAAACTTAGTGGTTTTTTACCACTGCTAAAAGCAACTCCACCTTCATTAGAAATTCCATTCCAACTAATATCATCCCAAAGAGTTCCTAGTTTCTCCTTTTTATATATTTTTTTATTGTTCTTATAAGCTACATCTGATAACCATATGACTATTCTGCTGTTAATATAATAATTAGTAGTTAATTTGTTTTTATTTTTCCCTGTTTTAGGAACATATTCTATAGATATAAGGCCTCTATCATCATTAGTTCCTTCTATTACTCTTTTCCTTATTGAAGATTGAGAATTAGTGCTGCTGCATATTTTGGAAAAGTACTTCAAATAAGCTTCACTTTCTGATAACTTTTCCTCCTCCATAATCTCTGGTATATTTTTCATAACATATCCTTCATGTTTAAAAATTTTAATATTCTCTGACGCTCCATCCTTTATGGTACACATATACTTTTTGATACCTTCGTGTACAAGCACTTGCCTATAATCATACTGTTTTCCTTCTTCTCTTCTTTCTTTTATAAGGTTCATTAAAAGTTGTTCTTTATATATGGGATTAAGCTTGCATTTTTCTCTGTTTTTACAATAAATAAGTAGATACTCTATATTCTTTTTCAGCTTTTTATCTTCTCCCCCACCACTGGCACCTGAACCATTTTTGGTTTTAACACTAATGCAATTAATAAAATTCTCATGTCCAAATATATCATCACATAACATTTTTAGTTGACTTTGTTCATTATCATCAATGGATATAAATATAGCTCCATTACTGCTTAAAAGTTCCCTTGCTATTATTAAACGCTTATTCATAAATGAAATCCATTTACTATGCCTATAAGTATCCTCACCATTAACATAGTTATCATTATATATAAAATCCTTATTGCCTGTATTATATGGAGGATCAATAATAATATTTATCTGTTTTTCATCATTCATCCCATGAGTAAATAATAGGGTGTTTAAAGCATATAAATTATCTCCTTCTATTATTAGATTTGTAATATCATTACTTCCACTTTCTATTTCCTTTTCTTTAACTTCCGTAAGCACTGGATAGTTATTTTTTAAAATTTCTTCTGCTTCTTCTATTTGATTCTCCCAAACCAAACCATACTTTTTAGTTTTTCTAAGATGGCTGTTTTCAAGCTTTAATCTTTCTATAATAGAAAGTAAGTTTTCCTTTGTAGGTTCTATATTGTCAATACTTTTTAAATTTTCAAAAGCATATATTTTTTCCATATTACCACCTCTCACAATTACATATTACCACATATATTACATAATTTGTATATTTATTAGGTGAATTGCAATAAAAAAAGAGGCTGTCGCACTAAGAAATTTACATACAATATATTGTAGTATTCATTCTTAATGCCACATCCCCTTAATTAACTTTTCAAGTATTTAATATTTGAATTCATCTATCATATCTTTTAATTCTTTTGATAAATTCATGAGAAGCGAGCTTGTAGCTGTTACTTCTTGTAATGATGCTACCTGCTCTTCAGTAGCAGAGGAAACATTTTGTGAATAAGAAGCATTTTTCTCTGACATAGCTGATAAGTGTTCTATTATAGTTATAAATTCATCTTTAATATTAGTTACATTATTAGATTCATTTACAAAATGAGCCATAGAGGTTTCAACACTATCAAGGTTGTGAGAAATATTTTCAAATTTATCCTTTGTAGAATATACATTATCCATTAACTGAGAAATAATTAATGAAACATTTCCCATTGACGAAACAGTGGTTTTGGAGTTTTGCTGAAGTGCACTTACTATCTGTTCAATTATTTTTGCAGAATTAGTAGATTCTTCAGCTAATTTTCTTATTTCATCAGCAACCACAGCAAAGCCTTTTCCTGATTCACCTGCTCTTGCAGCTTCAATGGCTGCATTTAATGCTAACAAATTAGTCTGCTCAGCAATACCTTGAATTGTTTTACTAGCTTGATCTATTTGTACAGCACTTTCGTTTGTCTCTACAACATCTTTTTGTATTACATCTAGTGTACTTTTGCTTTCATTGGTTTTATTCATTAATTCGTTAATAGTTGCTAATCCTTCATCTTTTAAAGCTATTACATTTTTAATAGAAGCACTTAAATCTTTAATCAATATACCATTATTTTCTACTGATGTATTTAATTCATCCATTTTTTGAGCACCAGTTTCTGTTATCTTAGCTTGTTCAATGCTGTTATTTGCCACTTCTTCAATGCTATTTGAAACCTCCTCAGCTGCTTTTGCAGATTCCTCAGATACTTGTATAAAATTTTCAGAAGAAGCTAGCAATTGTTTAGAAACATCTGCCCCTGTTACTATAAATTTTTTTAAATTTTCAACAATTGTTTGTGCAGAATTTGATATTATGCCCATTTCACCTTTTTTCTTAAGCAGGTTATCATCTAGGTTTTCTGTTAAATCAAGATGAGCAACCTTATCAAAATATTCAGAAAGCATATCTATTGGACCAGTTAAATTCTTTTTAAGGAACATAATAATATAGGATAGGAATATAAGAGTAATTATAGTAACAATTAACACACCAACAAATAAAAGTTTATACATTTGACTAAGTATTTCTGATATAGGGACTTGAAAAAGTACAATGCTGCCGCCAGGCAATTTAGAAAAACTTACAAAGGAATCTTTGCCACTTTCATTGATTTTTTCCACACCGGAATCTGTAGTATTAATTTTATCTAATAAGCTTTTATATTTACTATCAGCAAATTTTGTTTTAAATTGTTCAGGATAAACAAGCTCTGCATGTCCTGTATTATAAAATTTAATAGTACTTATATCCTTACGTATTTTTGAGTCTAAAAAGTCTGTTCCTAAAATGCAAATAAGTTTACTATCAACATAAACTGCTGTATTATATGAAAAATCTTTAGAATTACTCGCTTTATTTATAAGAGTTACCCATTGAGGTTTTCCCAATTTTATAGGGTCATACCACCAATTCATATTAGGGTCAGATTCTACAAATCCTGCTTTATCAAGTTTGAATGAATTTTTATAATTTCCATTTCCATCATTCATAATCCAACCGCCATAAGTTTCATTTTGTCCATAAAGTTCAGGATTAAATGTAACATATACGCCATTATAATCTCCAGGATTTTTTTCTGCTATCTTCTGAATCATAGGTATAAATTTATCAGCATAATTTTTGACATAATAGTTATCTTTGTTCTGCTCTTTAAGGTCAAAACTATTCTGAACATAAATAGTTAAGTTGCTTTGAAGTTGCTCAACTTGTTTAAACAAATCAGTATATTTCTTGGTGTTGTCTTTTGCAAGTAGCAATACTTTTTGCTCAACTTCACTTTTAATTGTTCTTGTAGTTAGAAAAGTTGTAATAAGGGATGATAAAACTACACCCAAGAGTAAACAAATAATTAGCATATTTCTTATAGTATATTTTGCTTTTTTTCTCATACTATTTACCTCCCTATGAATATTTTTTTATTCTTCTACAGGATGATATTCAGCAACTAACCATACACAATCTGTTTCTGCATAGTATTCATGCCATGGATATATAAAGTGTATTTTACTTGATTCAGTTTCATCAGGAGTTGCCACACAAAATGGCTTAGTTGTTGAATATCCTGGTGCCATACGATAATCTTCATATATAGTAGTTACATCTTGCTGCAAAAATTTTGGAAGATACCCTATGCCAGAAACTTGAGTATGAATTTCAATATACTTATGATTATTATGGATACCACAATGAGATTGCTGTGGAGCAAACCACAAGTAACATTTAATATTAAAAGGTATTTTTCTACTTTCTTCTTCCTTATCTGATTGCCCTGTTAAATAATAAGGATCTAAATTAAAAGGACCAATTAAATCAATTAATTTTTCTTTGGTTTGCCAAAGCATCATTCCTTTTACTGCAGGATATAAATCTCCAGCATATTCCCATTTGCCTTTGCCTACTTCTTCTCTTGCACTTTCATTTACAATAAACTCCTTACGTGAAAGGTCATTTGATTGTATCGCAGGTACAAAGCCTGTATATTTATTGGAGAAATCAGGTTTTTCAAGGCTTGGACTTGTAATTATTAATATTAATTCAGCTTCTTTGATAGTTATGTTTGTAAAAATTGCAGATTCCCATCTATGCAAAACTTTATTGTATTTTTTTAAAGGTTCTATTTCCTCTTCTTTTACGTAAGGAGCATCTGTCATTCCTATATTGACTACAATTGCTGTTCCATCAACTTTATAATTATTAACATTTTTTATCCACTGAACCTTTACATTTTCATTAGAATAACGAAAAGTACCGCTTTCATGTATTTTTTCCATATTCTTTTACCACCCTTCACCAATTTATTTTTAAACAATAAGCTTTTACATTTATAATTCTAAAAATTAGTTTAAGTCGTCTAAAATAAATTAACTATATGGATATTTAACTTAATATAAATTAAATATCCATATTAATTTATAATGTTATTTATATTGAAGATTGATTTTTAAATTTTTGCTATTATCAAAAACCTTTATAAAGGATATATTAATATTTTCATTGAAATACCATTTGTTTTCATTGGACCCACTAAGTGCTGCTGATCTTTTATCTATATTACCATCTGTTATAATAGAAATTTCCTTTTCATTAATGGTAATTTTTTCAACAGGACTAACACCTTTTTCACTAAGTTCTTTTTCATCATATAAAATGGCAACAAAGAAGAAATCTTCATACTTTGGAGTATAATTATCATAAACACGATTTATATTTACTTCCCTATGCTTAGCATCAGTATAACTATGTTTAATTAGTACCTCTCTGTATTCTCCTTTAGCCATAGGGTCTCCACCTTGACTTTCATCACATATCGGCGCAGAAGAACGACTTACTCCATCATCTAAGTACATAGTATACTTTCCATCAGCGCTAGGATAGATATTAATAGTAATAGGATTAGCTTGTCCTTTTTCGTTTTTCTCTCCTACATATTGTTCAAGTTCAATGGTAGGTATAATGGCTCCTGCTCTTACAAATGTAGGACATATAAATCCTATATGGCTATCATCATCACTAATGTGAGCATCATAATCAAAGATAGTTGTTCCACCTTCAATAAGAGAAAGCAAAGGTCTTTGGTTATCCATAAAGCAGTACCAGCTGTTGCCTGATGGAAGATATACATCTCGTTTACCCTGCATATTTTCATCGCATTGTTTGTCTAATATAGGAGCAACTAGTAAGTCTTTTCCTAAGAAGAATTCATTGTTAAGAAAATCTATTTTATCATTAAATAATGCTTTGTCCTTCCAATCATTTAAAAATAAAGGTCTTACAATAGCCATTCCAGTAGAAGTATTATCAAACATTGCATCATAAAATACCTGCATTAAACGATATCTTTGCTCTATATAATATTTAGTTACTTTTAACACATAACTATACATAGGTCTTTCGCTTGGAGATACTTTATTGATTACAGTTTGGAATTTATAAGGTTCCTGAAATAACTTTGATCCCTTTTTTATATAGTGATTTCTAAACCAAGGTAAAAAGGAACCTACTACCATCCAGCGTATAAATAATTCAGGATCTACCCACTGTTCACCATCACGAGAAGCCATAAACCCACCTGTATCCTCTCCCGTTATAGGTTCGCCAGAAATCCCAAGAGCTAATACCTGGGCCACATTAATTTTTAGGAAATCCCAAGTAGAAGCATTATCTCCTGTCCATAATCCTGCAAATCTATGCATTCCTGTAAATCCGCCGCGGCCTATAATAAAGTTTCTTTTATTTATTCTACATGGAAGATTGTTTAGTCCGTGAAAAGTGGCTTTATGAAGATTATAAGGATATAATGACCACACTTTTATTGCTGGGGATTTTTGATACTGATCATCCTTAGTGTCATTACCTTCTGAATCTGCATAATCATATTTTTTCAAGAAGTCATTAGTAATCAAAAGTTTAAAAGGAAAGGAACGCATATCTCCAAGGTACGGCATTATTGCTGGACTTGTCATATCTTGCCATACAAATTCAAGTCCTTGTTCAAATAAATAGCTGTATTGCTCTCCCCACCATTCTCTCACTTCTTTTCTTCCAAAATCAGGGTAATGACCTATTACACCTCTGTCACCACCATAATAGACAGCTCCTTCATAAGGATTACCACTATTATAATTATTAACAATGTTCTTAAATACCTTTTCCTGTATTGGATTTTTGTCTTTCTGATTAACTATATCATCAATAGTTTTTATAGCTTCTGTTCCAAAATTAAAGTCTTGATAGCTTTCTTCTGAGGAAGCACAAGGCAACACACGATTATCTGTTACAAAATATCCTTTTTCCAGTCCAGACTTGTAAGTTGCATAATTATTATCTTGATTACTTATAATAGGTGTAATATTTGTGCAGCATTTAATCCCTTGTTTTCTTAATTTTCCGAACATTTCTTTGGGATTTGGAAATTTATTTTCATCAATAGTAAAAGTTTCATAGTTCTTTTGTAAGTCTACATCCACATGAAGTCCATCAATTGGTATTTGGTAATTACGATAATCTTCCACTACTTCTTCTAAATCTGACCTTTTTTCATATCCATAACAACCTTGATGATAACCAAGTATATAACGAGGTTTTAACCTGGCAGTTCCTACAAAGGATACATAAGAACTCATAACCTCTTCTGCATTGTTTCCTAAAAAGAAATAAAAATCTAAATCTCCTAATAAGGTTCCTATCATATATCTTTCTGAATTACTATAACCCACATCTACAAAAGATTCAGATGCATTGTCTATGAAAATTCCACTCACACTATCTTCAGCGGGTTCACCATAGAATTCCATAAAAAATGGATTATTGTGATATAAAGGCTCTCTATCATCTAAAGCTCCACGGCCATAAATTTGCTTATACATCATATTGTCATAGTTCATATAGGTTATTTGCTTTGCATTTTTACATAAAGTTTTTCCACCAGTTTCTCCAAAGCCTATATATTTTGCAGTGAAAGGTTTTACAAATGAATAAACAATAGAATATTCATCTATTCCATTATAAGAAGAAATTTTATTATAACGAACTCCATAATCATCAGTGCTTGATACTAAAATTTCTTCATTATTTTGGTTATATTTAAAAACTTCCATATGAAAATTATTTAATGTTATAACCAATTTCATGTATGCTTTATCTTCTTCAAATGTAATAACTTGGACTACATTGTTTTTTGTATCGTAATCATATTTAGTTTTAAAATCATTAAAGTTCTTTATTAGCTCATCAAAGGAGTCATTAACAATGCTACGAGTATTTTGTTTTGAATATTCTTCTGGAGTTATTTTGCATGGATTAAATCGAAGACGAAATGTATCTTTCTTTGGAAAATGTATAACCATTGCACAGTTTTCATCACTATTAGTTTTAAAAATAAGAGATAAAACTTTTTGGTTTTCATCATAAGTGGGAGAGTTTGCATTGTCTAGCTTACTCCAAAATTTACTACTATTAAAAAAATCTTCTACTTTGATAAACTTAAGATTAGTACATTTAGACATATAAATAATCATTCCTTTCGCTGCGCCAAGGGCACAAAATAAATACTTTAAATTACTTATTATTACAAATAATGAATTTAATTACATATTTATAGTATAAAACCTGAAGATGTGTGTATGATTACACTGTGCTGTAGCATCATATAAAGTAATATTAGTTTTTTGCAAAAAACTCCATTGAAACGTTGAAAAATAAATTATCTTATCTAAAATGATAAAATTAGAATTTCTAGTATTTAAACCTTTTTTGATATGATTTAAAAGGTTTCTTTGTCATACTTAAAGCATCTGAATTTCTTTGAAACTATGCCTTCTTATAAAAGCGTTGTTAAGAATAGTACTATAATGTCTAATTATAGTACTATACGTATAATTATTATATAAATATACAAATAAACCATAATTAGATATTTGTATTATATTATACATTTTATGAGAATTTATTTCAAGATAATACTAAAAATATTAAGAATATTAAGAATAAACAAATCAAAGATTAAAGCGCCATAAAATTTGTCAACATAGGAGTTGAACTTTTATCTGCCTATTATTAGATTTGTAATATCATCATTTCCGCTGGATATTTATTTTCTCTGATATGACTAAAGTACTTTTATTATTAAAAATTGCTAAGTTTTTAAAAAATATATATAATAGAATCAATGATAAGATTAGACATAAGGAGTGATATTTATGATAAAAAACTTAGTAACAGAGAACAGAAGTTATAGAAAATTTCATGAACATTTAGAAATTAGTGAAGCTGTATTAAAGGAACTTGTAAATCTTGCAAGACTATCACCATCAGGAATGAATCTTCAACCTCTTAAATATATGATTGTTTCAGATAAGCAAAGAGGAGAACTGATTTTTCCTAATCTTCGTTGGGCAGGTTATTTAAAAGATTGGAATGGCCCAAAGGAAGGAGAAAGACCTGCAGCATATATTCTTATACTAAAGGACAATACTTTAACTAACTCACCTACATTACAAATAGATATTGGAATTGCATGCCAAAGCATACTTCTTGGTGCAGTTGAAAATAGACTAGGTGGATGTATTATTGGCGCATTTGATAAGGAATCATTAAAAAATTCACTTAATGTTCCAGATGACTATGAAATTCAGCTAGTTATTGCCATTGGTAAACCTCAACAAAATGTTATAATAGATGATTTAATAAAAGATGGCGATATAAAATATTGGGAAGATGAAGAGTCAAATCATCATGTACCTAAACGAAAACTTGAAGATATTTTAATATAATAGATACATAATTACAGTAATTTTAGTGCAGTAAAAAGTACTACTAATTTCATCAAAATAAGTGAATTTAGTAGTACTTATACTTGAACTAAAAATTAAACCTAGGTTTTAACCTATATACTTATATTACTTTTTTATAGTTCAGTATATTTTTTACTATTACCCTTAGCTTTTTCAACTGGATACTTTTTCTCATTTTTATCCATCTTACTATTTATAATATCTCTTAAATCAACATCTAATGAATCAGCCATTTGTATACAATAAACCATAACGTCAGCAAGCTCTTCAAGTACATGCTCTTTATTATAGTTTTCTTCATCCCACAAAAAATTTTCTAAAAGCTCTGCTGCTTCAATTGAAATTGCTTTAGATAAGTTAGCTGGTGTATGAAATTGGTCCCAATCCCTATCAGTTCTAAATTTTCTAATTCTATTTATTGTGTCTTTCATTGTTATCTCTCTTTCTGCGTTTTACAAGTATTTTGTATTAATTATATCACAAAGTCCCTCTCTATTTCTCAGCATTGTATCCAGCTGCCACTATAGATACTTGTATTTCATCCTTTAAATCTTCATTTAAAACTGCGCCGAAAAAAATATTGTTTATATCACAATCTGATACATCTGATATTTTTTTAGTTACCTCATATATTTCTAGCAAATTCATACTTGGGTCGCCTTCTATCATCAATAATTGTTTAGTAGCTTTCTTTAAAGGCTCTACTATAAGTTTACTATTAATTGCCTTCTTTGCAGCTATCTGTGCTCTATTAGTTCCACTTGCACTTCCAAATCCAATATAAGCTATTGTATTTCCACTCATAATATATTTTAAATCTGATACTTCAATATTTACTACACCTGACAAACATATTGGATAAATCATAGATTTTAGATTAGCTATTACATTATCGTTACTTTGTTTTTCTATCTCATCTAACGTAATATTTTCATTACTTACTAAAACTTCATTATCTATTATTACCAAAGAATCCAAATTTCTTTTTAATAGCAAGATTTGAGAATCGGAAATTTCTCTAGATTCCTTATTCTGTGAAATTGATGGCTTAACTCCTATTCCAATTGTCAATATGTCTTTTTTCTTTGCTATTTTATATATGTATTTAGCTATTTTTAAATCTCTTTCTTCCTCTAAAGCAATAATCACATAACATACTTTCGATTGATACACAGCTTTATATATAGAAGGATATATAATTTCTTCCACATTATCCTCATTTAAAAATTCATCTTTAATCAAAACTTTGTTTATACTATCTAACTCACAATTAAACTCCTCTCCAATGCTATCGTACTTATCCTTACAAGTACAAAATATAGTTGACTTTGTTAAACATATGCCATTAAATTGTTCCATTGTATTCATTATTTGCGCATCCCCCTTAAATAGTTAAATTTTGTATTTATTGCTAATTATTTAACTAATCCTATTTTATCATCCTTCAAGTTTCCTGTCCTTTTTAAGATTAACGATTATAAATTTTCCCCTAATTTTTACTTACTTCTCTTAAAACATACCGCTAAACTTATTTAGTTAGCATGGCTGTATTGTCCATAGTAAAATCCTATTTCAAATACAATTATCCAAAACTCATAATAATTACCAACTTATATTACTTTACTATATAAAAAAGAGATTAGCAATTAATTGCTAATCTCTCTATTAAACAATAACTTCAAATATATTCTTATCTTCCACACAATATTTACTATGTGCATATTGTTTATTTTCATTTAAAAGTATAGAAAACTTGATAAAATACAGAAGCTGCTAAAATTGACAACAATACAGAGAAGGGCATTAATATAAAGAATTTGTTTAAGTAAGTGTATGCATCAAAAGTGTACCCCATTTTCATGATAACATAAGGCAAATACATTATTGCCGTGATAGTAACACTAAGTATGGCTATTATTCCTATGGAAAGAGTTCTCACCATATTTATCACCAAAGGTGACACAATATTATTAGTTAATGATCCAATCTTCTGTTTGTTAACACGGTCAAATTCTATTAAAGTTAGCATTCCAAATAGAACTCCACTGACCAGTACACCAGTTATACAGGGTTTTACAATGAAATCACCAATTGCGCTTTGGGCAAGCATAGTTCCTCTTATATTATATCCTACTATGGGAGAAATCATGGTAAGTAGAATAATCATATACACGGTTCGTAAATGAAAAATGCGATTTAATTCCACTGTAAGGTATGAAAAGAAATTCACTATTTAATCACCTCTTTTCCAGTAATTAGATACATATAGGCCTCCTCAAGGGTAGGTTTTGCATTATGTTCTTTAAGTACTATAACATCATTATAAGCCAAGTCAATCAATTGCTTTGATGTGCCGTTAAATAAAATTTCACCATGTTTAATAATAATCAATTCATCACATAAAGGTTCCACGTCTTCAATTATGTTTGTGGATAATAAAACAAGCTTCTCCTTTGCAATTTGAGAAATCAAATTGCGAAAATTAATACGTTTCTCTAGATCAAGTCCAGCAGTGGGTTCATCGAAAATCAGTAGTTCTGGACTACCAATAAGCGCCTGAGCAATCCCTACACACTGCCTTTCCCTATCAGATAAAGTGGAAATAGGAGCTTCCTGTTTCTCCATAAGATTTGTCTTTTGAATAACTTCTTTAATGACATTTCTGCTATTTTTTATTCCTTTAAGTACTGCTATATAATCAAGAAACTGCCATAGGGTGAGCTCATCATAAAGCCCAAAAGACTCTGGCAAATATCCCAAGCTTGATTTTAGCTTTTTTTTCATCTTAAGAAGTGGTACGTCATCCACAAGAATTTTCCCACTAGTTGGTAATAACTCTCCTATCAATAGCTTTATTAAAGTTGACTTTCCTGCTCCTTTAGAACCCAGAATCCCAATGAGACCAGGGCTTTCTATTTCTACAGAAACATCCTCTAATGCTTTTTTACCCTTTGGGTATATCATATTTAAATTTTCAACTGAAATCTTCATAAATATTACTATCCTTTCTTATAATTATAGGTAATCACCACCCACACTTAACTTATACCTAAGTATAAGTTAAGTGTCTGGTTGATCATTCATAACAAGAGCTAAAGTGTTTTTTATATTTGTGTATTGAAAACTTTATAAAACAATAAAAGCAATATATCATTATAAATATTTCCGGAAAAGCATATCTTCCTTGTCCTTCTGTTACAAAATATACAGCTGTAAACATATAGAATAGTATTACATTGTATAAAGTATATTTATTTAAAAGATGTGTTTTTCTTTTCCATATATGTTTTAAAACTATCACACTGTAAATTAATATATATATTATGGCTAGTGCAAAAATTGTACTTCGAGTATCATTAGTAACAGTAAATAGGATAGGAGAAGCAGCAGCACTTACCTGGCTTCCATAAATACTGTAAAGTACATCATCACCCCAAAAATATGTATTAAATAATCTTTTAAAACCTAACTGTATAAACTGCATTGGATGAGATTTTATCCATGTTTTAGCCGCCTTAGTAAGCATCTTATTTTTCTGTGTCATATTAGCCTTATTGTATTCTTCTGTTTTTACAATAGAATTTTCTACTTGATCTACAGGCATCCATCTTCCCAGTTTATTTTGAGAATTATTATTTATATATAAAACAATCCCTCCATTATTGGATACATAAGTACGTTGACCTACAAGCTTTGTGTTTCTATATATCCATGGTGATATAGTAATAGCACAAACTATTAAAACTATTAATGAATTTTTTATAGAGAGGATAATTTTTTTCTCTATTAATAATTCCAATAAAAATATAGCAAAGAAATATGCAATAAAAAAAGGTTTTATTAATGTATTTAAGCCTACAAGTACCCCTACATAAACGTACTTATATTTAATATCACTAAAATATATAAAAGTAATAAAAATAAGCATAGTAGTAAACAGCACTTCTGTGGCTACTAAACTATTATAAAATATGTTATTAGGCATAAAAACAAATAATGTAAATATTATCTTTCTATCTCTTTCTTTTAAATTTACTTTTTTTATAACACCATAAAATAGTACATAGCTTACAAACGTTAAAAATAAATTAAGAAGCTTTGCTTTAAATAAACTTGCTCCAAAAAGTTTAAAAAATCCTCCAAGCAGCATACAGTATCCTACTGATGTATAAGTATCTCCCCAGGGAAGACCATTAGCTATGTCCACAGATAATCTATAATAATAATCAAAATCTGAAAATGGCTTGGTGTCTACAATAAGTATCCACAATATACATAACACCATTCCCAAGCTCATCATAATTTTATAATAATTTTCATTCTTTAAAATAGTCTTTTTCATATTAAATTTAATCCTTCCTAAAATTGTTAATTTAGTATTTCTGAATTTTTGCTATAGTATAATATACAATCACCTTATTTCACCATTTTTTTAGCTCCAATATAAGTAATCCAAAAGTACCCTCCATAGATTATGATGAAAATAAGTGTGGTTATTAAAAGCTGCTCTGCAACATTATTTGTTCCAAGATAATTTACTATTACCTTAGCTACCCTTAATCCAACAATAGAATGAATTAATGCTAAAAATAGCGGCATCATAAAATAAATTGCTGTTTGTTTAAGTATTGTCCTATCTAACATTTCATCATCTACACCCATTTTTTTGAGAAGCTTATATCTTTCAATGTTATCTGCTGACTGAGATAACTGCTGAAGAGATAATATTACTGCTGATATTATTAAAAATATTAATCCCATATAAAGAGCCAAATAGGAAATTATCCCGGCATCCCCAAAAGTACCTGCTCTTAATTGTTCCTTAGTTAAACATATACAGGTTATTCCATCTTTTCTACTTTCAGAAAGCGAGGGTACATCCTTTAAAAACTCCTTCTCTTTCTTAGCTTTATTCCCCTTAAAATTAAGATTTAAATAGCCTAAACCTGGGTCTAACCCATCTGCTAACTCATCTTCTACTATAAAGGTACAAGCATTTGTTTTCATAGGAATATCACTTATTTTAACCTCTATAACAGGTTTTTTTGAAGGTACTAATTCTTGTTCATTAACTTTAATTTTTGTTTTTTTATCCATTGCTTTCTGTATACAAGGTAATAGTCCCTTTATATCTCCAAAGGCTGCATATTCTCCCTTATTTAAAGTTATACCTTTCTTTTTAGAAAGCTTCATAATATTATTAAAATCAGACAACTTGATTATTGGTATTGCACCACCCCTTGGAACATCCACATATGAGCTGTTTTTCTCACATTCATACTTACCAATATAAGTTTTAATCGTTAATTGCTCATCTTCACTTTTACCATAATATTCATAATAAGTAACATAATCTTCTCCATAATAATTAAAATTTATATTTTTACTTAAAAACTCATTTATTGTAAGTTTACCAATATAAAGTAAACTAATATCATATTGTGGTGAATCATCTATATTTTTATTTAAAGTTTTGCTAATGCTAAACCCACCTGCTAACATACATATTGACATAAATATCATTATACATACGAAGGACATGGACACAAATGTAGTGTTTATTCTGCTATTTATTTGTCTTAGTAAAAACGTATTTAATTCTTTCAAATATACTCTTTTACTATTTTGAACTAACCTTAATAAAAATCCAGATAAAGAGAAGAAAAATAAAAATGTTCCAATTACAGCTAAAGTTATAGGTATAATAATAGTTTTATCTACAAATATTATTGTTGAACTTTTATTCAAAATCATAAAATAAGCTGATGCTGTGCAAATAATACTAATAATAAATATTATCATTGAAGTTTTTAAGTTCTTTACTTTTACCTTTTCATTTTTTCTTCCATCTGTTAACAAGTCAATAAGTTCCAGTTTTGTTATGGATATAACATTAAATAAAAATACAACTAAGTATATTACTACAAAATAAACTATAGTTTTTATAAATGCTTCACTAGAAAATATAAATCTAAAACTCTCCATTTTCACATGAAATAGCTTTGCTGTAAAAATTGACATGCCTTGAGATAAAAATACTCCTAATAATAAACCTAGCCCTAAAGAAAATACTCCAATTAAAATAGTTTCAATTAGTAATATATTTGATATTTCTCTATTTTCCATGCCAAGAGTTAAATATATCCCAAATTCTTTTTTCCTTCGTTTTATAAGATAGCTGTTTGCATATATTATTAAAAATCCAAGTATGCACGATATAACTATAGATACTATGGCCATTAACTCATCTATTTTCTGAAAACTGTGAACCTGATATTCATTAAGCTTCATCATAATCTTTTGAGAACCAATGGAATTAAAGGTATAAAAAATACATACCCCAAATACTAAGGTTAAAAAGTATATAGTATAGATTTTTAAACTTCTTTCCATATTCCTCTTTGCCAGCTTAATGTACATGTCTTGCATCACCCCCAAGAAGAGATACTACTTCTATAATTCTATTGAAAAATTCTCCTCTAGAATCCTCTCCTCTTATGATTTCATTAAATATCTTACCGTCCTTAATGAATAGTATTCTTTTTGCAAAGCTAGCTGTAAAAGGGTCATGTGTTACCATAATTATTGTAGAATTTTTAGTTTTATTTAAGCTTTCCAAACTTTCAAGAAGGACTTTAGCTGCCTTAGAATCCAGTGCTCCTGTTGGCTCATCTGCTAGTATTAAAGAAGGATTTGTTATAATTGCTCTAGCTGCTGCAACCCTTTGCTTTTCTCCTCCAGATATTTCATAGGGATACTTGTTTAAAATAGATGTTATATTAAGTGTTTCAGCAACTTCTTTTACTTTCCTATCAATATCTTCACTATCTATTTTCATTATACTAAGTGCTAAAGCTATATTTTCATAGGCTGTTAAAGTATCTAATATGTTAAAATCCTGAAATATAAAACCTAATTCTTCTCTTCTAAACTTAGCTATTTCCTTTTTATTTAGTTCAGTGATGTCCTTATCTTCTATATAAATATGTCCGCTAGTTACCTTATCTATTGTTGAAATGCAATTTAGCAATGTGGTTTTACCACTGCCGGAAGCCCCCATAATCCCTATGAACTCTCCCTCACACACTTGAAAACTTATGTTATTAATTGCTTTTGTTACCATACCACTATTACCATAGTATTTTTCTATATTTTCAACCTTTAATACTGTTTTATTCACAATTTCCTCCTGGTCACCTTATTTTCTAGAAACTTAGGTGCTTTATATGTATATATTAGCTTTTTTTATGGATATAAACCATAGAATAACATAACATGAAACTAACAATTTTGTCACTTAAGCAGCGAACCCAAATCTATGATTTTATGCGAGCCGCTTTAGCTGTGTGTGCTGGTACGTTACGGATAGAAGCCATGGGATAAAAGTATAGACATTAATCATATGTGATTAAAAAACAATTTAGTTGTTAATATATAAATTTTAACAACTAAAAATAGACTTATGCACTAAGATATGTTTCAAAGCTTCAATCCGTTAAAAACTTTGAAAACATATCTCTTTTCATAAGTCTACTTTCTGGTGTATCTCTCTATATGATAACACTAGTAAAATAAAATTAATTTTTATTTTTCATTGCCGATCTAAACATTATGATAGATGCAAATATAATTACGAACACTACCACCCATTTTAACATGGTAAGCGGTAGTTCCTTAACAATATAGGCAGCGATTAGAACACCTATAATACCAAAAATATTTGTAGCTAAAGATACTTTTCTGTGATAAGCACCTTCCTTAATAAACTTTATTGCCGCTACAGGCTCAAGAAATGCACAAGAACCCATCATTATAGGAAAAGCTACCTTGGGAGACATTCCCAGGGCAAAAACCAAAGCCATACATGGTGCATAATTTCCTATTCCTATGCACATTAAAGCTCCCAGCATAAAGTTACCTATCAGTGCTATTACCAGCTTAACTCCTGTAAGTGATGTTGATGTTCCTCCTACAGGCATTATATTTAGCAATCCTGACAACATTACAAATGCAACAACTAGGAGGGCTAGTCCCATTCCAATCTGTACCTTTTTTCTCGGAAGCTTGGCAACTATTCCCGCCCCAAAGTAGGAGCCTGCAGTAGCTGCTATAATCATTGTAATCAATGTAGTTATATCAACTTTAATAACAGTCATGAATATAAGTGCTTCTGTTACCACAGGAATACAGTTAGCAACATTTAAGGTACCTGGAATTATTCTGTCATCCACAAGCTTTAAAAACTTATAAACCGCAGTGGTAGGAGCAAAGCTTCCTATTCCCAAGGTATCAAAGAAATTTGCTATAAGTCCTACTATTCCATAAACTAACCAGTTTCCGCCTTCCTCAAGTCTTCCTTCTTTTTTTGTTTTTATGTAGTCCTTGAAAAAAACAAATGCAAAAAACAGAGTAAAAGCTGTAAGGATTCCTGAAACAATATTAATAATCATGCTAAAATCTCCTTTTAACTTTAATATAGTAATACGTAACCTTGTTATAATTATACAATATTTCAGGAAAATATTAAAGAAAAATTGTCAGGTTAATTCAGTAAATTGAATTTTTAAATAAAATTTATTCATTTCATTTTCAACAATATGCACCTTATCACCTTTTCTGTAGGGACTTCCAGCGATATATTTTCAAAAAATGAAACTAGTTAGAACCTGACTTTTCAATTTTAAAAAAGAGATAAACATATGTTGTTATTAAATATTTAGAAATAATTTTACGACTTTCTAAATTAAATGCATATTATTTTTAGGAAATAGTATAGATATGGTAGTGCCTATGCTCTCTTTAGAAGTTATACTGATACCTAATCCCAAACTGTCACAAAGCTTTTTACTTAAGTAAAGACCAAAACCTGTGGATTCTCTGAATTTTCTGCCATTCTCACCAGTGAACCCCTTATCAAATACACTTGCTAAGGATTTTTCACTTATGCCAATGCCTGTGTCGCTTATATTCAAAATTACCTCTCCATTATTATTTTTACATTTAAATAAAATTTCTCCTTCAGCTTTTTGTATATATTTAATAGAGTTGCTTACTATTTGATGTAAAATAAATTCAATCCATTTTTTATCACAAAAAACAAATTCCTCACATTCTATAATTTTAACATTTATGTGCTTATCAATAAGAATATTAGCATTTCTAATGACTACATTATTAATACTATTCTTAAGGTTTAACTTTTTAATTATGTAATCCCTGTCCACCTGACTGCTTTTGCTATAAAAAAGGGACTGATCTATATTGTTTTCTACTCTCTCTATTTCATTTAAAATATTAGAAGTTACTTCTGATTTATTGTTATCGATGATTAATTTAATAGCTGCTATAGGTGTCTTTACTTCATGTATCCACATTTCTATGTATTCTTCGTACTCCTGCTTATCACTTATAAACTTTCCTATTTCATCATTCATTGATTTATTAGCTTGGGTTAAAATATCATGTAAAATTTTACTTTCTAAAAAATCCCCTTCACAAATAAGCTCTGAAAGCAAATATTTTTTATCTAATGAATCTAAATTATCATATACCTTTTTATAATACTTATTCTTAGTAAGGTAATCATAAAGGTAAAAACCTATAAATGCTGCAAAGTTTAAAATAACTATAAAGATAATAGCATGTAAATCAACACTTAAAGCCATTAAAATCATGAATGTAAATATTAATACAAGGACTTCAATTACAATAAAAATAGACTTTTCCTTAAAATAATCTCCTATCCTCATGTTAAAATATACCCTTGTCCTCGCTTAGTTTGAATATAGCCCTCTGCTCCTAAATCTTCTAACTTCTTTCTAAGTCTATTCACATTAACAGTAAGTGTATTGTCATCAACAAACTCTGCTTCCTGCCATAAACATTTCATAATTTCATCCCTTGAAACAATTTTTCCATTATTATTTATGAGGATATGCAGTATTTTGCTTTCATTTTTGGTAAGCTCTATTTTATTGTTATTAAACTCTACCAAGCTAGCAGCTGTATTATAAATAATGTCTCTATATCTTAGAGAAGTAACTTGTCCACTTCCATAAGTCCTTTTTAATACATTAGCAATTCTAGCTAATAAAATCTGTAAGTTATAAGGTTTAGTTACAAAGTCATCTGCACCTAAATTTATACTCATAAGTTCATCTAACTCATCATCTCTACTAGTAACTACTATAATTGGTACTTGTGAAATCTTCCTAATTTCTCTACATACATAGTGCCCATCGAAGTATGGTAAATTAATGTCTAATAAAATAATAGATGGATTTTCCTTTAAGGCTTCTTCTACTATATTTTTAAAATTTGTTGAAAATGAGCTTTTGTATCCATATCTATTAAGAAAAGTACAAAGTTCATCTCTTATTCTAGAATCGTCTTCTATAATAAATACTTTTTCCATAATACACCTCACTTGCTTTAAAGTTAAGCTAGTTTTTTTCTGTATCTCTAAATAATGATTTCTAAGAATTGCTAAATATATCTTTATATTATATCACCTATATATTAATGCTAAAATATAAGCGTACAAAATTGCTAACATTTTTATAACTGTCCTTTGTAGTTCAAAATCAAACCTCAAATGTTTACCTTACTACTACATAAAGTAAAAATAAGTCTCCATGACCATCCATATAACCACTCTAATTTCTATTACATAAAACTAGCGAATTATGGAAAAGATAATACTATGTGATTTATAAAAAACCTTGAGCAATTTAATTAAACTCTCAACTTTCGCAGTTTAAAATATTAAGTCAAAACTTTGTATGTGTGAAAGTTGAGTTAAACTTAAATTAGTAAATGAAAAACGAGGGGATTGCTATGAAAAATCCAGATAAAATAGTTTCAACTGTAAATGATTCAGGCAGTATTGTTGATATTTATGATAAAGTTAATATAAACGTTTATATAGATATAGGAGAATTTATTTACTATATTGATGCTTCACAAGGCTATAAATTATATAGGATTTTTAAATATGATGAAAAAAAAGAATTAATAGTAGATTTCAAAGTGGAAAATATCGTAATAATAGAAAATAGTATATTTTATACTATAAAACATGAGAATGAAATTATGTTAATTAAATGTAATTTAGAAGGAAAAGATACTTATATTGTATATAAAAATTTATCTTATATTGATGCTTATTGCATTCATGATGAAATTATATATTATTGTGAAAGTCATAATTTTAGAAGTTATATAAAATCTATGACATTATCAAACAAAAACATTTCTACATTACATGAGTCCATTGGATGTATTTCTAATTTACATTATTTCAAAGATAATATATATTACAAAAGAAAAGATCATCCTTATGAAGATGAAGAAGTGTTAAAAAAATTTAATATATATGATAAAAAGAAAGAATCTGTTGTAGGAACCTTTTATAATCGTGTTTATTTTTATAATAGTTATATTATATACAAAGATAAAAATCTTAGTTTATCAATTATAAAAGATTTAGAAACTGGAAAAAAGGTTTATGAAACCAATCAATGTAATACTATATTAGGTGTATTTAACCAGTATCTGTTGTTTACTTATGAAGGCTTTACAGATATAGAAGCTAAATATGTAGAAAATATGCTTTATATGCTTAATATAGAAACATTAGATGTAACTAAATTAACAGATTGTAATGTTTCAAAGGCCCAAATGATAGACAATTATATATATTATAAAGCTTATGATAAAGATGCTACAATTTACAGACAAGATATAAATGGTGAAAATAAGAAAACTATTAATGATTCAAATAATAATAGTGGTATAAAAGTATTAAATAAATTATTTTTTATGATGAAATGATGAATTGACATGGATTATTCTGTTAATGTATACTAAATTGGATTGCACAAGAATATTTTACCATTAGTTACCTACCATACTTATCTATACTTACTATAAGAAAAGAAATGGGGATGATTTTTATGAAAGCAGCATTTAAAGGATTAATAGCCCTAGTACTACTATTAGGGCTAACGACAATTGCAAATACTGGAGTAGTAAATGCTAAAACATTGGAAACTACAGATATGCAAATAACAACTATAGGTAATAAAAACTATTATATGGTTGAGACAGAAGACCAACTTCGATCAATTGGAAAAGACAAATATACAATGTCAGATAACTATATGTTAGATGCAAATATTTCGCTAACACAAGAATGGGTATCTATTGGTGATGATGACAATCCTTTCACTGGTTCCTTTAATGGTAATGGATTTACAATTAGCAATTTAAAGAATACTAGTAAGACAGCAAAATATGCTGGTCTATTTGGATATGTTGAGGAAGGAACTATTTACAACGTGACTCTTAAAAATGTTGATATTGCTTCTGCTGGTGGTAAAGGAAAATCCGTTGCGCCTATTGTAGCTATTTGCTTAGATGGAAAAGTATACGATAATGTTGTAATTAAATAAGTTTATTCTATTTAACTGGTAAGTGGTTAATGGTGCAATTAACTCTCAAAAAATAAAATTAAGCCTATATCTAGAATTGTAATATCTTACATGATATTTCTAGATATAGGCTCTATTTTATTACTCTTGATAAGCTGTCCATCAAGTGATTCTTAGACTCAGGTGGAGTTTGCCTGTGAGGAATACCTCTTGCCGGAGCAAGCTCGTAAAATCCCATTTAGGCATTTTACCCATCTGAGTCTTAGAAGAACTTATCCATGCGCGTAGAGTAGCTATCCCCCACTTGAAAAAGATGGGGGTATTAGCACTGCTAGCAATCGGATAAAAATATTTATACTTTTAAAACTTGTCATAAACTTCACTAAAATTATTAATCATTTCGGCTTCTGTGTTATTAACCATATCAAACATATTTTTACAATAAATATAAAATATTCATCAATAAAATTGTATCTTTTTTAAAGACAATTATGCTATAATCAACTTATACTATAATTAATTATAGTATAACTGTAATTATAACATAAAAAATAAAAAAGGGAGGTACTTATTATGCATAATAAGTTATCTAAAGACGCATATGGTGGCATAAATGGTAAAGACTATGTTCCTTACATTTCTAGCGGTTCTAAATCTGGTGGAAACGCTGCTGTATTAATCATCGGTATTATTTTGGCTGCACTATTTGCAGCATCTACTGCCTATTCAGGTATGAAATCAGGGCTTACAGTTGCCGCTGGTATACCTGGTTCTATAATAGGTTCCGCATTTATAGCTATATTTGCTAAGCAAAAAGGTATCCTTGGCAAAAACTTAGTTCAAGGTATGTCAAGTGGTGGAGAATCCATTGCTAGTGGTATGATATTCGTTTTACCAGCAATCCTTTTAATAGGTTCAAAAGTTTCTTTCTTAGAAGGTTTTGTTGTTGGTGTAGGTGGAGTTTTATTCGGTATAGGAATAGCTTCTCTTGTTCACAATTATCTAATGATTGAAGAACACGGCAAATTAATGTACCCTGAATCAATGGCTATATCTGAAACACTTGTTGCTTCAGAAGGTGCTGGAGAATCAATGAAGTACATGGGAATTGGATTCGGAATAGGTGGTGTTATAACTGTTATAACCAGTTCATTTTTAAATGTAGCTAACAACGTTATAAGCTATGTAAATGAATCCTTCTACAAGTGGAAATTTGAAGTTGAAGTTAACCCTCTATTATTAGGTATAGGATTCATAGTTGGTATGGATGTTTCTTTAACTATGTTTGCTGGTGCCATATTATCTAACTTTGCTGTTATGCCTTTAATAGGTTATTTTGTTTCTCTTGGACAAGACAGTGCAACTGTATGGAATAATCCTGATGTTGCTATAAACGCAATGCAAGTTAAACATATAGCTGGTAGTTATGTAAAATATATCGGAGCTGGCATGATGCTTTCTGGTGGCTTTATAGGCGCTATAAAGCTTATACCTACTATAATATCTTCTATAAAAGAAACTCTTAATGCTAAGTCTTCAAATAGTAATGGCAGTTCATCTGCTGGAAACTTAATAATACTTGGTGGCGTAGTTATAGGCTTTATAGGAGGATTCATGGTATCTGGTGGTAATATAGTGAATGGCAATAACTGCTTCTATTTTATCATTATTCTTATCATTACTATTTGTTATAGTTTCTGGTCGTTTAACTGGTACTATAGGAACTTCAAACCTTCCTGTATCTGGTATGACTATAGCTTCTATAGTTATTGTAACATTATTATTTGTTGCAATGGGATGGAAAACTCCTGAAAACAACAGATCTTTGCTTTTATTTGGTACATTTATAGTTACTGCTATATCTGCAGCTGGTGGTTACTGCCAATCACAAAAGGTTACTTTTATAGTAGGTGGAGACAAAAACGAAATGCAAAAATACTTTGCTATAGCTGGTGTAGTTGGTGCTGCAGTAGTTACTGGTGTTATATTATTACTTTCTAGTCAACTTGCAATGACAGGTGATAATGTACCATTTGCATTACCTCAAGCTAACTTAATGTCAACATTAACTGCTGGTATAATGTCAGGTAAATTACCTTGGGTTATGATAATTGTTGGCGTGGTTATGGGAGTTGTTTTATTCTTATTAAACCTTCCTGTAATGACAATTGCTATAGGATTCTATTTACCAATAGCTACAACTACTATAATATTAATAGGTGCATTCAGTTCGTCTATTTGTAGAAAAAACTTCTAAATCTGAAAAAGAAAAAGAAGTTAAAGTTTCTAATGGTATAAGTTTATCATCTGGACTTGTTGCTGGTGGTTCTATAATAGGACTTATTGGTATAATACTTCAAGTAACTGGTGTTATTAAAGGAAGTGGGCCAAGCGGATTTGGTGCTACTAATGGAATGGCTTATTTAATATTAATAGTTTTAGTAATAGCTACTATAATACCTATACTAAACAGTAAGGTTAAAAATGCTAAATAACAACGAAGATGTTTTAAATATAATATTTAAAATCTTGATAATTTAGAATATGAAGTAGATGAAGATAATATTGTGACCATACTTGAAAAACAAGATCATAAAGTCCAAAAATTCTTTAGAAAACTTAAATTTAGAATTCCAGAGTATAAAAAAATCACTCTGGATGAGTATGGAAGTTATGTTTTTTTACAAATAGATGGCAAGAAAACTGTAAAAGATATTGGAGAAAATCTAGAAGAAAAGTATGGTGATAAAGCTCACCCACTTTATGAAAGATTGTTGTTATTCTTAAACCATATCGACGTTAATTGTCACTACATAGAAAAAACAACTAATTCCTGATGTAATATAGTCCATTTTAAAAAGTTCTGATTGAAGATTTTTCAATCAGAACTTTTTTCATAAAAATATCTGTATATTTAATACTATCTTTTGAGATGACAGAAGACAATTGAAAGACAATACATTAGACTTGCAGAACACTCACAATAATGTGTTTTAAAAGTATTATTATTAAGTTATAATAGTAAATGTTATAATCCTAAAATACAAAAACTATTTTTAAAAATAACTTAATGGGAGTGAATTTATGTTTAAATTTGAAGATATACTTTCAGGAGATTTTTCAAACTATCCAGAAGATGTTCAAGAATATATGAAAAAATACGCAGAAGAACTTAAGGAAGCTATAAAGACAGATCTTACAAAAGACTTAGCTGATAAAATGCTAAAAGATGTTAATAAAAATAATGAAACCTTTATTAATATATTAACTGAAATATTGGAAAATGGTTGTAAGGGTTTTAATAACATGTCTACAAAAGCACTATTGGATATATACTTACAAAAGAAAAATGAAGAGGACTTTATTAAACTAATAGATAAAATTAAGGTTAAATAGATAGAAATTAAAGAGAAAAAAATTGCATGATAAAAGCATCCTTTTTATAATAATTTTGCTAACAAACTCAAAATTAAAGGATGCTTAAAAATTGCTTGAAACAAATTCCCACCTTTAACATAACCACAATTAGTAAATATTTCTTACATAAGAAATGAATCAAACTACCTTTTCAACAAATATCTTTACAAGTTCTGGATCAAATTGAATACCTGCATTGTTAATAAGCTCTTTTATGGCTGTTTCTTTTGATAAAGAATTTTTATAAGGTCTCTCACTTATCATAGCATCAAAAGCATCAGCTATTGAAATCATTCTTGATTTTAATGGAATTTCCTCTTCTTTAAGCCCCTTTGGATAACCTTTTCCATCCCACCTTTCATGATGTGCTAGAACATATTCTGCTATTTCTGACATATTATTAACAGAACTTAAAATACGATAGCCTATTTCTGGATGACGTTTAAGTTCTTCCCACTCTTCATGGGTAAGCTTACCTGATTTATTTAAAATATTCTCATCTATAGCAATTTTTCCTATATCATGTAATAAACCTACAGTTTTCAATTCTTGTATTTCACCATCTGGTAGATTCATAGCCTTTCCTAGACAATTACAATATTCGGATACCCTATTGGAATGCTCTTCCTCCCTTTTATTTTTTTCATGCAGTGTATTTATAATAACACCAATTGTTTTTCCTCTCATACTCGGACTTTCAAAAAGCTTCTTTTTATACATGAAATCTTCTGCCTTTTTAAATATTTCAAATATGTCTTCCTCCTCATAATACTTTGTAGCAAATCCGAAAGAAACTGAAATATTTATTGACGCTACTTGCTCCTTTGAAGCTAATACTAAAATATTCTTAAGAATTTCATCTGCTTCAAGGGCATTTGTTTTCGGCAGTAGTATTACAAACTCATCTCCCCCTATACGTGATATTATTCTTTTATCACCGCAACCACTAAGCATTACCGCTGCAACTTTTCTCAACAATTCATCACCAATAGCATGTCCAAAAGAATCATTTATTAGCTTTAATCCATTAACATCAGCCATAACTATAGTAAACGGAAGATTTTCTTTTTTATTTAATCGATTAAGCTCTTCTTCAAAAAACCTCCTATTATATAATCCTGTAAGTTGATCATTGTAGCTTAAGAATTCAATCTTCTTTTGATTTTTTCTTTCAGCTGTGACATCCCTGCTTATTGCAATAATCTCATTTTCTCTACATTTAACTACTCGAAGTTCATAATATTTTTTGCCTACTAATGTATTAATTTCATATTCAAAGCTTTCTAAAGAATTGTTTTGAAGAGCAGCCTTGATTTTTATAAAACCAATTTCAGCTATTTTAGGCGGAAGTACCTCCCAAAGAGTTTTTCCTATGAAGTCATTTTTCGCTATTATTAGTGTAGAAGTATCTTTCGTTTCACAATCTCTGAAAACGGCATTTTTATCTACAACAAATATAACATCTGGAATAGCAGTCACTATGGCTCTATTTCGTTCCTCGCTTTTCTTTAAATTTTCTTCACTTTCCATTAGCAGCTCATATTGGCTTCGAAGCTCTTCCTCTATTGCAACTAATTCATTATAAGAAGCTTCTATTTCGTCATTTGATGCCAGTAGCTCACGTTTACTCTTATTCAAAGCATCATTTGCTTCTGATAGTTCCTTTGTACGTACAGCAACTCTTTTTTTAAGAGTTATATTCCATAATAGTAATAAGAGTATACTTACTAATGCTGCTGCTATTAACCAAATATGCTCTATTAGTTTCTGATAAAAAGTTTTTTCTTCATACCCTCCTAAGCACTTATTATATATTTCATCATATCTTCCTGTGGCCTTAATTATTTGCAGTCCACCATTAAGGGCAAATAATAAATCATCATTTCCCTTTTTCACAGCAATACAATAATCGTCAGGATTGATAGCTAATCCATTACCTTTTAAACTTGAAAGCTTATCTTTTTTTATATAATAATGACCTATTATAGTAGGAACTGCTGCATAGTCATATTTCTTCATAGATACAAGTTTAAGTGCCTCCTCCGCTGAAGGAACTTTAATAAGGTTAATGTCAAGATTCTGTTTTTTAAGATATTCTCCTGCCATCTCATCAGCTTCAACCACTACTGTCTTTCCCTTTAGCTCACTTACATCCTTTATGACTTTGCCATTTCTCGTAAATATATCTGCGCTAGTTATTGCAGTCTTTGTTGTAAAAGAATACGCTTTTTCCCTATCCTCAGAATGAAACATACCTGCTACAGCATCTATTTTACCATTTTCAAGCTCATTTCTAATTTCACTCCAAACACCTAATTTAATCTTTACCTTGAATCCCATAGCCTCCCCTGCAGCCTTAGCAAGTTCTATATCAAAGCCAGCTGGATTTCCTTTTTCATCTATAAAGCTATAAGGTGGATAATTTTTATCATCACCTATTATTATTGTTCTGTCCCCTTTTTTCTCATTATTTCCTGTTTCCTTGTAAATAGGTTCTTTATTGATATTTATAACTTCTTTGTTATCAGCAAATACTATATTTGATGAATTATTGCCCAGGAAAAAAGTTATTAATATTAAAGTAACCACTGTAATAAAAACTTTATATCTTATTCTAATCATACTTCCCCCTTTACAGATGCTGACAGTGATCCTCTATTCTACTGTTAGCTTGAAAAGTAATTGCTTTTACTTTATTCTACAAAAAATATAAATTTCCTTTATATAATAACTTTTTTAAAATTATTTTCACTTTTTTCAACCAAAATTTTGGTTGAAATCCATATTTTGATTATAATTTTTTCTCTCATCATTTATAATATCTTTATCTAAGTTTGAAAGCTCACTTATTTAAGAAGATATAAAATTTTCATTACAGCTAAATCTATGGTTTTGTTAATGTAATTATAAAAGACACGCCTATGTCTTGATTTTCAGCTTTTATACTTCCCTTATACATGGTTACTATCCTTTTTACAATATCTAGTCCAAGTCCAAAGTTTCCCCCTTTGTCCTTATTAAAAGCCTCAAATACATTTTCACGCTTATCATCTGGAATTTTTTCACCATCATTATATATAGAAATATACTGCTGCTTGTGATCTTCATATACATTTATCCTTATAATAGTTTTTGCATACCTTAAACCATTATCAATTATATTTTCAAAAACAACAGCCCATTGTTCTTCATTCCCTATTACCTCTATATCATTAATATTAAGCTCAAATTTGATATTTCTTTCATTATATATAAAGCTATCAACAATTTCTTCTACCAAGTCCCCTATATATATTTTTTTAAATTCATTTTCATGCTTGGCCATGTATTTAATCTTTGTTAAATACAGCAAATTTTTAATTTTCTTTTGCATTCTTTCAGCTTCAAAATCAATAACCTTCATAGTACTTTCTAAATCACCTTTTGGATAGATTCCATCTTCTACAGCCTTAACATAGCTCCTAATTACCATTAGTGGAGTCTTTAAATCATGAGAGGATTGCTGAAGCATTGTCTGTTCATATTCATCCTGTTTAACCAGTTCTTTTCTCATTTCTTCAATGGATTTAGAAAGTTCACCTATTTCGTCCTTCCTATCTATTTTTATGTTTTCGTGCCACTGTCTTTTTCCTATCTTTCTTACCCTATTTTCTAAATCCTTTAAAGGAACTACAAGTCTTTGAGCCAGATGTTTTGCTGCTATAAGACTTATAATAAGTGCAATAATCATTACAGAAAATACTCTTTTCAGTAAACCAGCAGCTAATGAATTTCTATAAGTATCCCACATATAAGATACAATAAAATTTCCTTTTTTGTTTTTACCATTTACCCTCAATAAATATAGCATTCTACCAGAGTTTACTTTTTCCGCATATTTTTTAGTATTACTAGACTGTTTTTCAGCTTGGCTTTTTAACTTTTTTAAAAACAGCTTAGCAGCATCCTTGTCCGGTATGAATTTTTCAATCTTCACCAAATTTTCTTCATCATTAGAGTAACTTAATCTTATATTCTTAACTTCTCGGATATCATTGTTTGACGTATCTAAACTAGGTTCTTCTTTTGGATTAGCTTTACTTAAAGACTTTTTCACTAAATTTTCCTGAGCTATTTCAATAGTCTTATAAGTTTCATTAGTAAAAAAACTTCTTATTGTCATAGAAAAGTATACAGCTAACAAAATAAATGCTATTAGGATTACTGAAGTAAATACTGTCCATATTTGAAGGGCCAGAGGCCAATTTTTTAATTTATTCATAAGTATATCCTTTCTATCAGGATAATCTATATCCATGACCATATATAGTTTCTACTTTTAATTCAGGCAATTTCTTCCTTAACCTTCTAACCAGGTCATCCACCACTCTATCACTTCCAAAGTAATCATCTCCCCATAGTTCGTTTAATATTTGATCTCTTGTAACAGCACCACCTTTCCTGTTTATAAGCAGTACCAGCAAATCAAACTCTCTTGAAGTCATAGTTATTTCCTCATTATTAAGCTTTATAATCCTTTTTTCTATATCAATAGTATAATCTTCTATTTGAGCAATATCCTTATTTTTACTGTCATTATAAACCCTCTTCAGTAGTTTTTGTACTCTTATAACTAACTCTCTTGGCATAAAAGGTTTTGCAATATAGTCATCACTGCCCATTTCAAGGCCAATAATTCTGTCAATATCTTTATCCCTAGCAGATATAAAAATAACAGGAACTTCTTCATCTTTTTCTTTTATTTCTTTTAATATCTGAAACCCATCTATGTCAGGCAGCATAATATCTAATACCCACAAATCAGGTTTATTATCTATATTCTTTCTGGCTGATTCTCCATTTGAAAAGGCAGTAACCTTAAATCCTTCCTTTTCAAGATAAAATTTTAATATATCATTTAGATTTTCCTCATCCTCTACCAAATATATTCTATAGCTCATATCTTTAAAATCTCCTCCACCTAAGTTTTTATCCTTAAAATAAATAACAGTATACGCCTGATATCAATAGGATACCAGTGGCGTATACTGAAGTAAAGACTATATTATTTTAATTTAGAGAACTAAGCACCTGATTTAATATTGTGCCTCTTTGTTTTATATTATCTAAAATAGAGGATTTTTTATCAATTATTGACTTAAGAGTAGTTTCTGCTGTTGCATAATCCTTGTTTTTAACGTTTTCCTTATAGGTATTCCATAATTGTGTTTTTTCACTATCCAAAGTTTTTATAGTTTCATGTATTGTTTCAGCCTGCTGAAGTTTAATTTTCGCATTGTCTTTCAATTGTTTGCTTCCATCCTTAATTGATTTAAGTTGATTCTTTAAAGGTACAAGCTGTGTATTAATTGCTTCCTCTTTAGCTTTAATATCCTTTACTTTACTAGTTAAATCCTGTATTTGCTGCTTAAGACTGCTCATTGTAGCTGTATCCTTTGAACTTACAGCATCCTTATATTGACTTTTTAAGGAAGTTATCTGCTGCTGTAACTGCTTTGCTTGACTTACTAAGTCTTTTCTTTGACTGGACAAATCTTTTAATTTAGCTGCATCATCTGCACTTAGTGTAGTTTTTGACTTAAGCTTATCTTTTATTTGCTTTGAAACTGCACTGTTAGACTCTTCTGCTTCTTTTGTTTGCGCTTTTAATGTTGTAAGCTGGTTCATATAATCAGAATGTACCTTTGAAAATGCATCTTTAGCTTGTTTTTGCTCTGGTGTAAGACTTGTGCTTTTGGCACTTGTTGTAGTTTGAGCAGCAGTTGATGCATCAGTTCCAGCTGCAAATGCTAATGTGGATGAACCTCCAATTAAAGAAAGTGTAATTAAAATTGACATAAATTTTTTCATTACTATCACCTCGTTTTAAATCTTATCTTAATTATAGATAAAATTTATGGGACAAATATTAGATAATTGTGTGAAATTATGTGAAGTTTCACTAATTCTATATCAAATCTAACTTTAACTACAACATGGAACTTAAGAAACTTTTAGAACTGCAGTTTTAACATATGTAGTTATTCAGCATGGTAATAAAAAAATCACTATCTAAATGTAAACAAACTGTTTCTAAATTATTAAAATTATGTTATTATTTAAATGTATTTTTTAAAATGCTTGCAGAATTCTGCAAGCTACTAATTTTCACATAACAAAGGAGGAATTTTTATGAAGAAACTAATCACAGCATCACTATTTCTATTATTTTTTCTCATAGGTCCAAGCATTGTACACGCATCTCCTACGCAAAATATTACTTTTGATACGGCAATTACTGGCAATATTACTCCAACTAATGACCAAGATACATACAAGATTGCACTTCCTAAAGCCGGCAAAATTAATATAAATATGAGTACAGCTATTTATGAAGTAAATATGGATTTAGAAGATGCTAATGGTAACAAAGCATTGCAAAACGATGTATATTATGGAAGTGAACAAACTCCTAAAACATTGACAACATCTGCTGATCTAGAAGCAGGCACTTATTATTTGAAAGTTTGGAAATATGGTTCTAACACTGGTACATATACGCTTACAGTTAACTTTACTGATGCAAATAACAATGATGTAGAACCTAACAATGGCACTTTAACTGCACAACCGTTAACATTAAATTCAAGTGCAATTACAGGATATATATCATGGAATGATAACCAAGATGTATACAAGGTTGTGCTTCCTAAAGCTGGTAAAATTGATATAAATATGAGTACAGCTATTTATGAAGTAAACATGGATTTAGAAGATGCCAATGGTAACAAGGCATTGCAAAACGATATATATTATGGAAGTGAACAAACTCCTAAAACATTGTCAACATCTGCTGATCTAGAAGCAGGTACTTATTATTTAAAGGTTTGGAAATATGGTTCTAACACTGGTACCTATACGCTTACAGCTAATTTTACTGTTGCAAATAATAATGATATAGAACCTAATAATGGTACCTTAACTGCTCAACCCTTAACATTGAACTCAAGTGCAGTTACAGGATATATATCATGGAATGACAGCCAAGATGTATACAAGGTTGTACTTCCTAAAGCCGGTAAAATTAATATAAATATGAGTACGGCTATTTATGAAGTAAATATGGATTTAGAAGATGCCAGTGGTAACAAGGCATTGCAAAACGATGTATATTATGGAAGTGAGCAAACTCCTAAAATATTGTCAACATCTGCTGATCTAGAAGCAGGTACTTACTATTTGAAGGTTTGGAAATATGGTTCTAATACTGGTACATATACACTTGCAACTAATTTTACTGCTGCAAATAATAATGATGTGGAACCCAACAATGGTACCTTAACTGCTCAACCCTTAACACTGAACTCAAGTGCAATTACAGGATATATATCATGGAATGACGACCAAGATGTATACAAAGTTGTACTTGCTAAAGCTGGTAAAATTGATATAAATATGAGTACAGCCATTTATGAAGTAAATATGGATTTAGAAGATGCTAATGGAGACAAAAAATTATATACAGACCTGTATTATGGAAGCGAGAAAACTCCTAAAACATTGTTAACATCTGCTGATCTAGAAGCAGGTACTTATTATTTAAAAGTTTGGAAATACGGCTCTAATACTGGAGTGTATACTCTTGCAGTTACAGCAATTGGACAACCAGTGCAAACAACCACAGTGTCATTAGATAAGCAAACGCTATCTATGAATAAGGGTGATTCTCCAATAACATTAAAGGCTACAGTGAGTTCAACTGATGGAGTAAATAATAATATAATATGGACATCCAGTAATTCTAATATTGCCACTGTAGACCAAAATGGATTGGTAACACCAGTTGGTTTAGGAACAGCAACAATAACAGTAACAACGGCTGATGGAGGTAGTAGTTCCTCTTGTAATGTTACTGTAAGTGATTTTGTTTTACTAAAGGAAGTAAGCAATATAAATGTAGATAAAGATTGGATAATAGCTTTTAAAGCAGCAGTAGATGAAAAAAGTTTAAATAACTCAACAATATTTGTATTAGATAAAAATAATGAATTATTAGATATAAATCTTTCATTAAATCCTGCTAATGATAAGCAGGTAATAGTAAAAAATAATAATTTATATAAGTCAGGAGAAACTTATAGATTGTATATAACTAAAGATGTTAAATCTAAAAAGGGTAAAAATCTGCCAAAATCTATGCTGTTAAAATTTACAATCAAATAGTGTTTTTACAACAATTCACCTGATTAACTTTAATAAAAATTGAATTGTTCTTTGAATAACGTGAATGAAAAAAGTATGCTAAAAATGAAATTAGCATACTTTTCTTCATAGTTTATTAATTATTTTAGAAAAATCGTATTGTCCCAATTTATTTTCCATGGCTCATAAGCTAATTTTTCTACATGCCAATAGCTTTTAGATAAACTATTAATTTCTTTCACTTAGCACTTCTTTTAAAGCAACTGTTCCATTTATTGCTGATGGGAATCCGGAATATACAGTCATAAGAATCATAATTTCTTTTATTTCCTCTTCTGTTACTCCAATATTTAGAGCTGCCTTAATGTGAAATTTTAATTGTGGCTTAGCATTTCCTAGAGCTGTTAACGCTGCAACTGTAGCAATTTGTCTATATCTTTTATGAAGGTTGTCTCTTGCAGCTATATCAGCATAACTTTGTATTACAAACTTGGTCAAATCAGGTGAAAATTCATTATAAGCATCTTCAAGTACTTTTACCTGTTTATCATCTAATTTAGAGAGTTCTCTTGCTCCAATTTCATATCTATCCACCTGTAAAACTTCATTTGTTGGCTCTCTTCCTATGCTATCTTTTATTCCATCATTATGACGTTCCTTTAATACAGCCTTCAATGCATTCATAGCATTAATACATGTAGGAAATCCTGAGTATACAGACATTTGAAGTATTATTTCTTTAACTTCATTAACGGTACAGCCAACATTTAGTGCTCCATTAATATGAACCTTCAATTGTGGCTCCGCATTTCCTAAAGCTGTTAATGCTGCAACTACAGCAACTTCCTTTGATTTTAAGTCTAGTGCCTCCCTAGAATATATATCTCCAAAAGAATATTCAATAATATATTTTACTAAATCTGGTGATATGTCACTTAAGTTTTTTTCTACCTCTTTTCCTGCCTTTCCATCCACCTCAAGTAGCTTTTTGTAACCTAGTTCAAATCTATTTCCTTTTTCCATTAATTTTTTCCTCCATTTCATTATAAATATCAATTTTTTTTGAAACAAAATCCTTAGAATCTAATAATATTTGAATTTCTTTTTCTATAGAAATTAAATGTTCTTTTAATATACTTTTTCTTTCAGTAACAGTTTCGTCACCTATATATCTAAGTTCAGCATACTTTACCATATTACTTATCTTCATCCCAGTAGCCCTAAGTCTAGTTATAAATTCTAACCATTTTAAATCTTGCTCACTATAAACTCTTTTACCTGATGAGTTTCTTTTTATATTCCTAATTAATCCGATACTTTCATAATATCTAAGCGTATGAGCCTTTATTCCTATTAACTTTTCCACTTCACTTATTTCCAATTCTGCCACAACTTCACCTCCCAATGACAATATACTATCACTTAAAGTGCACTTTAAGTCAAGTATAAATTTAAAATTAATTTTCGAAATTCTTTTTCTAAAATATTAACTTAAATAAAAGAACTCTAAATATATTAAGAACTTAGCAAAAAAATTTACGCATATAAATAAATACAATAAGGCTAAAGGACTATACAAATTTGCAATAGCCTTTAGCCTTTACTTATTTTCTATGATTTTTTACTTAGCCTTGTACTATCATTATCTTAATAGACCAAGCACTATTTTCTACTATTATATAACTCTAATTATAACCAGTAATTTGAAATATCACTTCCAGTAGCAAACCAAACATTTCCTAACTTATTTATATATTCTAACAATTCTTCTACCAACGGAATTCTTCCTGGTGTCCCTATTGTCTGAGGATCTAATTGCAGCACATAGCACAATCCCTGTTCATAGTACCCGTTATATTCTTCAATCCAGTTTTTTAACACTTGTGAATAATTTGCTATTCTTCCTTGCCCCGCAGGAAAAGCTGGCCTATAATTAAAGGCAAAGTATGGTAAATCAAATAATGCCCAATGAATAGGAATTTCTAAAATAGTATCATTATTATCGTTAAGTTTTAATTTATAAGGACGATCATCATTACTAAGTGAACTTGAATATTTAATTCCCAATTCTTTTGCAATATTTAATGTTTCTAATGTTAATTCACCTTCTGGTGCACGAAATCCTATTGGCGTAACTCCACAATTTTCTTCAATTGACTTAATGCCTTTTTCTATGGAAATTCTTTGCTCATGGCTAGAAAGCATAGCATAATTTTCGTGTTCATATCCATGATGTGCTATTTCATGTCCCTTTGAAACTATAAGTTTCATATAATCTTTATAAATCTCAGCTACTTTACCTGGCACAAAAAATGTTGCTTTAATTTTAAAATCATCAAATACATCTAAAAGTCTTTCTAATCCCCTAGTCATTCCATATTGTCCCATAGAAAGAGTTTTAGGTCTGTTAACACAATCAGGAGCAAGAGAAAGCCAAAAGTACTCTGCATCTAAATTTACGGTAATCATAACTGCCGTTTTTGCATTATTGGGCCAATTTATTTTTTTTATGTCCATTAAACTTCCTCCTTTGGATATGCTTTTCTCCACCAATTTGCAACATCCATGCCTCTAGCACACCACACATCTTTATTTGAGGTAACATGCATAAGAAGTTTCTCTAATATCTGACTTCTTCCAGGAGTTCCTGAAACTTGTGGATGCATCATAAATACACAACACAAACCATATCTATAGTATCCATCAAATTCTCGTTTAAAATTATCAAGTACATTTTCATAACCTGATATTCTATCCTGACCTACTGGTTCTGCTGGAAACATATTATATGCAGTTGCAACATAGTCATCTAATTCCCATCTTGTAGGAATTTCTATAAAATCAGTTTTCACACCATCTAATACTGTTCTATAAGGACGGTCATCTCCCCTCATTGAACTTGAGTAGGAAAATCCCATTTTATTTAAAAGATATGGTGTTTCAATTGACCAATCCCCTGATGGAGTTCTAAATCCTTTAGCCGGCTTTCCTATAATACTAGTATATATTTTTTGACTTTTTTCTATTATTTCAATTTGCTCATCAACTGTCTTATCAAAAAATCTTTCATGGGTATAGCCATGATGTCCAATTTCATGTCCTTCAGCATCAATCCTTTTTATAATATCAGGATTCATTTCTGCTACTTTTCCTGGTACATAAAATGTTGCAGGCACATTATATTTCTTAAGTAAATTTAAAATTGTATCTACTCCTCTATTAGGTCCATACTGTCCAATAGATGTAGACTTTATAAATTTATCACCATTCTCATAATCGCTGTTACCATTTATCCAGGTTGTATCACTATCTAAATCAAATGTAAACATAACAGCACACTTTGAATTATTGGGCCATAATATTTTTTCCATAAGAACACTTCTTTCATAATTTTTATTAAATATTTCCTTTATTCCACCAGCGGGAAATATTTTCAGGCTTCGGATAAGATAATTTACTATGACTTAAGCCCTGCATGTAACAAAGTTCAATCATATTAATCAAAGAAAAAGCAGGATCTACAACAGGTATACCAATTTTTTCAGATATGCACTTTCCAAGACCTGCAAAACTTAGACATCCTAATATAATAACTTGTGCATTATCCTTTTTAATACATTCATTACTTACTTCAACAAGTTTTGATATAGTAAAATCAATATTTTCTCTAATACTTTCCATTACCATATCAACACTTCGTATAGATGCTAAACGCGATATATCAACACCTGTTGTCCTGACAAATTCTTTTTTTGCGGAATTCTTCTATTTGATGTTGTTAAAAGTGAAAAATTATATCCTAACCCACAAGCTACTTGAAATGCTGCTTGTCCTCCACCAATTACAGGTATATTAAGCATTTCTCTACAGGCATCAATTCCTGGATCACTTAAACAATACAGTCCAACTGCATCAAATCCATCCTTTTCAGCCTGTATTGCTCTTTTTACAATTTCAGAAGAAGCTATAGCTACATCTAATAATGAATCAATGCATACATTGGTTTCAGTTAAGCAATCCATTGATATAATTGTATCTTCTCTAGCAATGTTTTTAAGCATTTTTTCTCTTTGATTAAGTTCTTCTCTAGTCATGCCAGCATCTGGATTTATAATTTTTATACGCATAATTCACATCCATTCACGTAAAATATTATTTAGAGCATCTTTTCAAGAAATTGTTTTGCACGTTCAGTTTTAGGATTAGCAAAAAATTCTTCCGGTGTTGATTCTTCAATAAGCTTACCTTCTTCAAGAAAACAAATTCTATCAGCAACTTCCCTTGCAAATGCCATTTCATGAGTTACAAGTGCCATTGTTATTCCTGTTTTTGCTAGTTCTTTAATAACTTCCAAAACTTCTTTTACCATTTCAGGGTCTAAGGCTGATGTTGGTTCATCAAAGAGAAGAGCTTCTGGTTCCATGGCAAGTGCTCTAGCAATTGCTACACGTTGTTTTTGTCCTCCTGAAAGTTTTTCCGGATATACATTTGCCTTATCCTCAAGCCCTACCTTTTTTAAAAGCTCCAAAGATTTTTCTTCTATAGTCTTCTTATCTATTTTCTTAGTTTTTATAGGTGCATAGGTCATATTTCCCATTACAGTCATATGAGGGAACAGGTTAAAATGTTGGAAAACCATTCCTACCTTTTGCCTAATAGCCATTATATCAGTTTCCTTGCTGGTGATTTCTTCACCATTTATTAAAACAGATCCCTTTGTAGGTCTCTCCAGTAAATTCATACAGCGAAGTAATGTAGATTTTCCTGATCCTGAAGGGCCAATAATTGCTATAATCTCACCATTATTAATAGTAACTGAAACATCCTTAAGGACTTCTAATTGTCCATAATTTTTATAAACATTTTTAACCTCTATCACTTCTATTCACTCTCCTTTCCAGTACCTTTGCAATGCACGTTAAAATTCCAACTAATACATAATAAATTAACGCTCCCAAAATTAGTGGTTCAAATGGTATAAATGTTGTATTCATAATAGTTTCAGATGCTCTAAGTACATCCATAACGCCAATTGTTGCAACCATTGAAGAATCTTTTAAAAGTGCAATACTTTCATTTACTAGGCCCGGTAATACATGCTTAAGTGCTTGTGGAAATATAATATCAAACATGGTATTGAAATATGGAACCCCCAGTGCCATTGCTGCTTCTTGTTGTCCTTTATCAATTGCTTCTATTCCTCCACGCAGCACTTCTGAAATATATGCTGCTGAATTCAATCCAAATGTAATAACCGCTGCATTAAGTGCTGGTATTTTATAATTAAATAATTGTGGTGTAGCATAATAAATTAAAAATAATTGTACAAGCAATGGTGTTCCTCTAAATATTGATGTATAAAAATTTGCTAACCATCTCAGTGGTGTAATCTTTGAAACTTTAATAATAGATATAATTATTCCAAGTATAAATCCCACTATTGTTGATAGTGCTGTAAACTCTAATGTTACTTTTATACCTTTAATTAATAATGGTGTAAATTGTACCATTTTATCAAATTGCATTTAACATTCCTCCCTTGTCATGTGATACTAATTGTCCTCTGTCCTCTAAAAAGTTGTGTCGCAATGTACTTGCATTGAGTGAAAACTTTGTATATGCAAAAGTTGAATAACTAATATAGCTTATCTAGCAAAATTATCAATTCTAAAATTTATTGTCTTTGAATCTGTAATAACAAACCCAAAGACAATAATTTTTGAACTCATTTTATTATGTGTTTTTAATTTACTTTATTTTTGAATGTATTCATCTCCAACCCATTTTTTAATTATTTCATTTAGCTTACCATTCTTTTTCATTTTCGAAATTTCATCATTAAATTGTTTTGTTAACTGAGAATCTTTTTGACATGCAATTGCAAAGGATTCATCTACTGGGATTGTAGTTTCTACAATAATATGTTTTTCTAGGGTAGGATCTGCTTTTACAAATTTATCACATTGTAGTGCATCAAGAACCGCCCCATCAACACGTCCACTTGTAACTTCTTGTGCTGCTGCAGTACTTGAATCTACAGAGGAAACCTCAACGCCTTCAATGCTCTTTGCTAATTTCTCATAAGTAGTACCAAAAGAAGTTGAAACTTTTTTTCCTTTTAAACTTTCTTTAGTGGTGTAGTTTGCACCTTTCTTACATAAGATTGCAGTTTTAGGGAAGAAATATGAATCTGTAAAATCTACATTTTTCTTTCTTTCTGCTGTTGGTGATATACCGGAGATTACAAAATCAGCACGTTTACTTTGTAATGATCCTACAAGTCCTGAAAATTTCATATCACTAATTTCATATGTAAATCCCATTTCTTGAGAAAGATAATTTACAATATCAATATCTAGGCCTATATAAGTATTATTACCATTTGAATCCATCTTTACAGATTCGAATGGTGGGAAAGTAGCATTAATAGCAAGAGTTAATTTTTTACCTGCAAGTGGTTTTTTAGAATTGTCTGATGTTTTAGTTGCATTACTATCCTTGCTGCTAGTTGATTGGCTTGTACCACATCCCGCTAACATAGTTAAGCATAAAGCAAGTGAAGCTATTGTTGTTGATATTAATTTTAGTTTTTTCATAATTAAAACCTTCTTTCGTATTTTCATAATGTTTTAAGTATATATATACATTGTTTTACATAATTAATATAATTTATATGATTAATCACCACAAAGATTTATATGCTTTAAAATCCATGCAACTACTGTATTTCAATATATATTACATTATCTTTCCTTTAATGTCAAACATAAATTTAAATTTAAAGCTTTGTTTAGCAGTTTTTAATTATGAATAAACATGCATTAATATTTTAATTCAAATTTAAAATTGCAGACATTTTATTTCCATAGAAACATCATTATCATGAAAATAACCATTTCATTTACTACTATTACTCCATTAGCTGTAAACTATGTGTAGAGTTTTTAGGCATGTGGAAAATATACTAACTGACTTCATAATTATTTTCTTGAATATGTCTTAAATAAAAATAAGGTATTGCACTTAAAATTAATAATAACTTCAAATTGCAATACCTTATTTTTTTATAGTCCAACTAGACTCAAATACTCATTATATAAGATCTTTTAGTTTGCATTAGTCCACAATATTACTAATTTATTACATTCACCATTTTAACTAATACTTTCCATGACACAGTTACAATTACTTTCAAATAAACTTTGTATATCAATTTCAGGATTCATAACCCAAAGAACCATAGTACCCTGTATTGTTGAAACAATATACCAGGCTGTTGATTTAGGATCTCTACTGCTTGAAAATTCTCCAAGTTTTTTTCCTTCTTCAATAACATCTTCAACTTTCATCACCAATTCATTTGAAAATTGAATTACATAGTTTGTCATAACTTCATATTTTCTTATAGCTTCAACAATTAAAATAAGCAAAGCTCTATTATTAAACTTTTCCACATCTAAATCTTTTTTTAAATTTTCCTGTATGTCAGTAGGCACCTTAAAAAGATTTTGCAACCTTTTTGTTGGAGACCCTATACTCTTATCCACACTCTTTATTATATCGTCGAAGCACGGAATGATAAATTTTTCTATTATTTCGCCTATAAGTTCATCCTTACTTTTAAAGTGATGATAAAATCCACCTTTAGCTATTCCTACTTCTTTTATTAAGTCATTTACAGAGACTTCCACAAAACCTCTTTCAATAAATAATTTAACAGCTGTTTTTAAAATTCTATCTTTAGTATCCATAAATTTCCCCCACTTGCAGATATCTAAATCAAAAGCTTAATTTATATATCCCATACTCCATACAAATTAAATTTCTAACCTATATATTTATAAATTACTAATACAATAATACAATTATAAAATGAAAAAGACAAATTATTAGTATTACTTTAAACATATTAAAATGAATCACCAGTCAAACACGATCTCCTATAACTAATCAATTTTATAATTAAATTTACTGAATTTATTTTTTTAATGTGCCTTATCTGAAGATTTTACCCTGCGTTATCTGCTTTAGATTTTAACTCTTTAAATTTCATTTTAAATTCAGCAACAATAGTATAAAAAGATGGAACTACAACTAAAGTAAGGACTGTAGAATATATCAAACCAAAAATAATAACTATTCCCATAGGCTTGAAAAGTACCTCTCCAGCTATAGACATCGGTATAAGTCCTGCAATTGCTGTCATAGCAGTTAAAACAACAGGCCTAAATCTCGCTGCACCAGCATTAATAACTGCTTGCTTAAGATCAATACCTTTTTTCCTTTCATCCTCAATAAATTCTATAAGTACTATTCCATTTCTGGCAACAATACCTATTAATGCAATGGCCCCTAAAATAGCCATAAATCCAAGCTGTTTTCCTGTAACAAATAATCCAATTATGCTGCCTCCAAAAGCTAAAAAGAAAGTACTAGTAACTATTATCGGAGCGCTAAAGGAGTAAAATTGCAATATTATAATAATTAAAATTAACACTACTGTTATTACTAAAAGTTTTATTAAATCTGTAAAAATATCTACAGACTCAGCAGTTTCTCCCCCTGCTTCCCAGCTAAAACCTTGTGGAAAATTAATAGTACTAACTTCTTTTTTTACATCTTTCATAACAGCAGCTGCCGTTCTGCCATCCACATCAGCAGATATTTCAACATACCTAGTCAAGTTACGGCGAGGTATAGAATTAATTGTGAAAGAAGGAGTAATTTTAGCCAGTTGCTTTAAAGGTATTTGATTACCCTTGGCACTCGGAACACTTAAACGTTCAAAACTGATCATTGGATCTTCCTTTGATTTATTTGAATATAATACTATATCTGACATATCACTTTTATCATTAAATTTATCTATGGTTATACCGTCATTTACCAAACGAATGGTACTTGTTATATCTGAATAATTGACCTGCATTTTATCCATTAAAGCCTTATTTATTTCTATTTTATAGCTATAATTATCAATGCCAATATTATCTTTTACATTAGAAGTTCCCTCAATGTTTTTAATTTTACCTTTTACTTGCTCTGACAGAGAACGAAGGGTATTTACATCTTGTCCATAAATCCTTATTACTGCTGGCTTACCTATTGGAAAACCCATCAGCACTTCTCTTGGTACAATCTCTGCTTGAGGATAGAGTTTTTTTAATTCATTATTCCATTTATTAATTACATCAGAAGTTTTTATTTTTGTTTTGTCAACTTTTACAAAAACTTGTCCAGATTGTTCACTATCTTTAATATTTTCATTTGTTAAAAACATAGATGGAGCTGGCCCACCTGTATAAGCTGATACCAATTTTACATTAGGCTGCGATTTTACCCATTTAGATACACCTTCTACAATAGTTTTGGTATCTTGTATGCTGCTTCCAGGCTGATTATTTATATTTATAAGCATTTCTGCTCTATCAGCTTTTGGAAAAAGTTGTATTGGTATAAAAGCTAATAAAACGTAAGCGCACAATGTAATTAAGGTTGATATTGCAACCGCCTTTAAAGGATTCTCTAATATTCTAGACATAAACTTATTGGCATACCAATTTGTAATTTTATTAATTTGTTTTCCTAAAAGTCCCGCTGGCTTACTAAAGTCTTCCTTGTTCCCTACTCTTTTGCCATGCCATATACGAAAAACAGGTATAATAGTAAGAGCCATAGCCATTGATGCTATCATAGCTATACAAACAATAACTGCTAGTGGACGAGCGAATTCTCCTGTATTACCTGGTAAAAAAGCTATAGGAAGAAATGAAGCAACAGTTGCTAATGTGGCAGTTAAAATAGATGTAAAAACTTCTTTTGGTCCATTTATTGCTGCTTCATCCACAGATTCTCCTAAGGCAGTAATATGCCTATCTATATTGTCATTTACAACTACAGCATCATCTACCAGAATTCCAAGCACTACAATTAATGCAAACACAGTCATTTGATTAAAGGTAACACCAAAGGCTGGTGCCAACATTAAACTTATTGCCATGGATACAGGTATTGCCAGTGCAATCATAAGTGAAGTAGTAAAACTTAATCCTAAGGAACATACAATTAAAACTGAAGCAATAGCTGAAATTGCTTCATGAAGTAAGTTTGTGAACATATCGTCTAATCTTTCATCTGTAGAGTATACACTTTCAAACTTAATCCCTTTTGGTAGTGATTTTTTAAAAGTTTCTATCTTCTCAGTAACTTTCTTTTGTGCTGAAGGTACATCTGTTCCAACCTCAGCATTAACAGATATATTTATAGCAGGCTTACCATTATGATATACATAGTGTGAGGGCTTTTCAGTAGCCATATAAGCTTTTCCTATATCCTTTAAATAAATTGGGGTTCCTGTTTTGCTGGTTGAAACAATTATATTGTTTAAATCCTCAGGGTTATAAGTTTCGCTTAATACCAATTGATATCTGTTGTTTTCGTTATCTAAATTACCTAAGGGCGTTTTATCCCTATCTCCTTTAATTGCTGCAGTTACCTGCTTCCAGCTCACTCCATAGTTATATAATTTTTGTGTATCCAAATCCACTTTTACCTGTTTTTCAGGCAAGCCTATTACTGTAACGCCAGACACTCCTGGAATTGTTCTAAGTTGATCCTTCCAGTTGTTAATATCGTTTCTTATATTATATAAATCCTCTAAAGAATTTGCTGTAATATTTAAAGTTTGTATAAAGGTTTTTGATAGATCATCATTTACCTGTGGCTTTTTTGCATTGTCCGGTAAATCTGGCTCTGCATCCTGCACCTTTTTTCGAAGCTCGTCCCATTTTTCTTTAGGCTTTTGTTTTTTATTTACTTCTACAGTAATAATAGACACACTATCTCTAGACTCTGAGGTAATTGATTTTAAACCTTGAATTTCTTTTATTCTTTCTTCTATTTTTTTCGTTACAGTTTGCTCTACTTTTTCGGGAGTTCCACCTGGCAGTACTGTTGATACCACTGCAGTATAACTAGTAGTATCTGGATTTTCCTGTCTAGGTAAACTAATAAAACCATATATTCCACCAATGACAGCTATTATAAAAAACAGTATAGTTATTTTCTTTTTTCTCACTATAAATTCAATCACTTGTTATCACTCCCCAGCGCCTTTACTTTGTCACCACTCGATAACCTGTCTGCTCCTTCAATAATTAGATTTTCATTTTCATTTATACCTGATTTAATTTCTAATTTATTATTTTTTAATTCACCAATTTTAACATCAGTTTTTACAGCTTTATTATTTTTTAAAAGAAAGACGTAAGGGTTTGAACTTCCACTGCTTATTACTGCTTCTTTAGGAACATAAATAGCAGTTCCATTATCAGTTTTATGATCACAAGTAACTACTTGTCCAGGGTGCCAGTTATGCTTTTCATTATCTATTGTAACCTCAACATTTATGCTACCTGTACTTTCATTAGTAGCTGAATATATATTGGTTACCTGTCCATCTATTGATTCCTTATATAAGTTTATAGATACTTTATCACCTGTTTTCCAGGATGAAATTTCATAATCTGGTACAGGCAAAGTAACTTTAAGCTTATCTATATTTCCTATTTTAAATGCTGCAGTACCTGCAGATACTAATTGTCCTTGAGATACAGATTTTGATATAACAACGCCTTTTATTGGTGATTTAAGAGAGGTTTTTGAAAGTGCAAACTCAGCTTGTGCTTTTACAGAATTAGCCTGGACATAAGATGAATTCACCTGACTTTTTTCTTCTGCTGTAGCACCTTCAGCAGTAAGTGAATATGCTTGATTTGCAATATCTCTATTTTTTTCTGCTGAACTCAAACTATTTTGAGCCTTTTCATAATCACTTTGTGATATGGCCCCTGATTTGTATAAGCTTTCATATCTCTTAAAATCAGTTAAAGCTTGATTATAATCATTTTCTGCTTGTTGAAGTTTTATGTTAGTTTCTGCTAATTGTTGAGTTCTAGGCCCTTTAGCAGTTTGAGTAAGTACCGCTTGTGCCTTGTCTACATTTGCTTGTGCTTGCTGTACTTGTAATTCATAGTCTTTGCCATCTACTGATGATAAAATATCGCCTACATTTACATTAGTACCTTCTTGTACATTTATAGAATTTATTCTACCTGACACTTCAAAAGAAACAGTTACTTCCTGTAAAGGCTGTAATGTTCCCGATAGTTGAGATAAACTATCTGCACTTTCCTTTTTAACCTTCTGTATTTTTACCTCTTTTAGTTCAGATGAAGTATTGGTTGATTTACTACATGCAGTTAGTGTTAAAATCATAACTGTTAGCAATACAATTGAACATACCTTCTTATAAGGCATTAATATCCCTCCTCATAGATTTTATAAACTAAAACAATCGCGCAAACAGACCGACCGGTCTGTCTCTATTGTAGCATCTATTTCATATTTGTTCAATACATGGAAACAACAAAATTAATCTAACAATTCAGCCTAAAATACTAATTTATCAAGTGATTCTTAGACTCAGGTAGAGTTTACTTATGAAGAATACCTCTTATCTGCACAAAGCTCGTAAAATACCATTTAGGTATTTTACCCATCTGAGTCTTAGAAGAACTTATCCATGGGCATATCAGTCGTTATTCACAGCATAATAACTCTAAATCGCTAAAGCTCAAGAGTTCTAATATCTCCCACCTAAAGAGGATGGGACGTTACGGATGGTAGCCATCGGATAAATAAAATAGGGTATTGAACTTAAAATTAATTAATAATTTTAAATTCAATACCCTATAATTTTTATATTGGATTTTTTACCTCATTTTCTATCACCAAAAATTTTTACAACTTATTAAGACCTTTTCTTTGTCCTTAAGTGTACAAAAGCAGCAAGGACCTGAGTTATTAAACCTATGGCACAAAAACCATACCATCCAAAGTTATTATACATTAGAGCCCCTAAGTAAGAACCAAAGGCTCCTCCCAAGAAAAGGGAAACCATGTAAATGGAAGTAATTCGGTTTCTCGCTTCTTCACTTAATTTCTGAATTCTTGTCTGGTTTGCCACGTTGCAGCATTGCACTCCCATATCAAGCAAAATCACTCCTAGCATCAGTCCCCATATTTGAAATCCAAACGCAAGAAGACACAGATATGAAGCTAAGATAACTGCAATATTAACACCAACTGTAAATTTTGCACCCTTACTGTCAGAAAGCTTTCCTGCAAAAGGTGCTAACATGACTCCGGTTACACCGAGTAGCCCAAACATCCCAACTATATTTGTGCCGAAATGGAAGGTAGAACTTTGCAGCTGAAACGTCAGTATTGTCCAAAATGCACTGAATGCAACCATAAACAATGCCCCATTTATTGCCGCTTCCTTTAGTACAGGAAATTTCCCCGGCATTTTAGTCATTGACTTTAAAGATGAACTATAACTCATATTTGCTTCACAGATTGGAAGCATAATTTTTAATAAGATAAAAAGAGCTATCATAAAGAAAACAGCAATCAGATAAATAGTTTTCCACCCAAAATATTTTCCAATGAATCCGCTGATGACCCTGGATAACAGTACCCCGATTAGAAGCCCACTCATGATATGTCCAATATTCTTTCCTCTTTCTGCATCAGTGGAAAGTTTTGCACCTAGCGGAACCATAAGCTGAGGAATAACGGATGTTGTTCCAATGGCCAGACAGGCTACTGCAGTAAGTACAAAATTTGATGAGAGATACATAGTAAAAAGAGACAATGCCGCTAAAACAAGCATGGTTAATATCAATTTCTTTCGTTCCACAAGGTCTGCAAGTGGCAAAATCAAAAATAAGCCTAATGCATATCCTGTCTGTGTAAGGGTTGCAAGTAATCCTGCACCTACTTGCGTTATGTGGTAAAAACCCGCAATCTGCCCCAATAACGGCTGAATATAATAAATATTTGCTACCGCTATTCCGCTTGACGCTGCCATAAGTATAATCAGTTTACGACTTAACTGTGGTAATTCATTAGACATATTTTCATTTGTAAATTCCATAATTTCCTCCTCTTTTCTCAATCCACTTTTTTTATTAATATAACTCAGTATATTTCCAATAATCGATTCTGTCAATAATAATCGATTCTTAAAAATAATAGACTTTTTTAAAAAACTTATGTATACTATAAAAAAAAACTTAATTAACTAAAAAAATTGCACTTTGGTGCTATATAGATAATTTTAAAAAAGCAAATTATATTTTTTATAGGATGGTTTTGTAATTATGGCAAGAAAAAATGGATCATTAACGTTAACAGAAAGTATCTTTACTCAACTTCGTACTGAAATATTAGGTGGTCAGCTTCCTCCTGGTAGTCCTTTGATGCCTAGTGAACTGCGATTGCGCTTTAAATTATCCATTTCAGTAATACGAGAAGCACTAATTCGATTGGCCGAACAGGGCCTTGCTAAACAAAATCCAAATCATGGTTTTACAGTAATAACAATATCCTCTAAGGAACTTAAAAATATTATTGAAGCACGTAAGATTAATGAAGGATCAGCTTTACGACTAGCTATTTCTAATGGTGATGTTTTATGGGAATCAAATATAGTTGCTCTTCATCATCAATTGGAGCAAACTGTAGAATATCTTACAAATGATAAGACAAAAGTTAATGATAATTGGACTTCTATACACAAACAATTTCACTATTCATTAATTAAAGCCTGTAATAATCAAATATTATTAGATATCTGTGAACGTTTATGGAATATCAGTGAGTTTTATCGATACTGGGCTCTTCTTCAATGTAGTGACAATCGTGATTTTGCTTCAGAGCATAAATCATTAATGGAGTCCGTTCTCGCTCATGACAGTGAACGTGCTGTGTCTCTCTTCAACACTCACATTCAACTTACTGCAGATATATTAATTCAAAATTATGATCTTAATGGTAAATAAAAACTTTGTTAATTACAATGATTTTTTAAATTCATATGATAGAAGTTATTAACAATCACAAAACCTGCTAATGAAAGTCAATACTTTTATAGCAGGTTTTGTGATTGTTAATTTTTCTATTCTATTGCACAATAATTAGACTAGCTGTTGCATTTTTAGTAATTCCAGCCTTTTTTATTTTAATTCTGGTTTGTCTTTATATTATTGTATAAGGCTCTTTAAGCTATTTTTACACTATTAATTTTATTTTTGAGTTAGTCTCGGATTCTTTACCTCTGCCTGAGCAGCCGCAAGTCTTGCCACTGGAACCCTAAAAGGCGAACAAGATACATAGTCTAACCCAATATTATGGCAAAATTCTATAGAAGATGGATCTCCACCATGTTCTCCACATATTCCAAGATGAATATCTGGCCTTGTTTGTTTTCCAAGTTCTGCTGCCATCTTAACAAGTTTACCTACTCCTATTTGATCTAATTTTTGGAATGGATCAAATTCATATATATTATTACTATAGTAATCTCCTAAGAATTTACCAGCATCATCCCTTGAGAAACCAAAAGTCATTTGAGTTAAATCATTTGTTCCAAAGGAGAAGAATTCAGCTTCTTTAGCTATTTCATCTGCTGTAAGAGCTGCTCTTGGTATCTCTATCATAGTACCTACTAAATATTTTAAATCTATCTTCTCTTCAGCAATTACTTCTTCAGCAATTCTCACCACTATATTTTTTACAAATTTTAATTCTTTTATTTCTCCAACAAGTGGTATCATTATTTCTGGCACTATATTATAACCTTTTCTTTTCTTAACATCTATGGCAGCTTCTATTATAGCTCTAGCCTGCATCTCTGCTATCTCAGGATATGATACAGGAAGACGGCATCCTCTATGACCCATCATTGGATTAACTTCATGTAAAGATTCAATTGTTGATTTTAAATTTTCAAACTTCAATCCCATTTCTTTAGCTAAATCTCTTATATCCTCATCAATTTGAGGTAAGAATTCATGAAGTGGTGGATCTAATAATCTTATAGTTACCGGTCTACCTTCCATAGCTTCATAGATTCCTATAAAATCTTCTCTCTGCATTGGAAGTAATTTATCTAATGCCTTTCTTCTTTGCATTTCTGTCTCTGAAACTATCATTTCTCTAACTTTTGGTATTCTATCTTCCTCAAAAAACATATGCTCAGTTCTGCAAAGTCCTATGCCTTCTGCACCAAACTTAACAGCGTTTTCAGCATCTTTAGGTGTATCAGCATTAGTTCTAACCTTTAGCTTTCTTATTTCATCAGCCCAAATCATGAATGTTTTAAAATCTCCACTTATTTCATTGCCGGTAGTTTTTATAGCCTTACCATAAATATTTCCTGCACTTCCATCTAAGGATATGCAATCTCCCTCTTTATAAAGATTTCCACTTAGTTCAAAAGTCTTAGCCTTTTCATCTATTTTTAAATCAGCACATCCAGCTATACAACAAGTACCCATTCCCCTTGCAACAACTGCTGCATGAGAGGTCATTCCTCCTCTTGCTGTAAGTATACCTTCTGCTGCTACCATTCCCTCTATATCTTCTGGAGATGTTTCAATTCTTAAAAGTACTACTTTTTCACCTTCCTCATGATGTCTCTTTGCATCCTCTGCAGTAAAATAAACCTTACCACAAGCAGCCCCTGGTGAAGCAGGTAATCCCTTTCCTATAATCTGAGTATCTTTTAATTCCTTTTGATCAAAATTGGGATGTAAAAGAGAATCTAACTGCTTAGGATCAACTTTTAATATTGCTTCTTCCTTTGTAATAAGACCTTCTTCTACTAAATCCACAGCAATTTTTAATGCAGCTTGAGCTGTTCTTTTACCATTTCTAGTTTGCAAGAAGTATAGTTTTCCCTGTTCAATAGTAAACTCCATATCCTGCATATCTTTATAATGCTTTTCCAATGTCTCTGCTATTTCCATAAATTGTTTATAACACTCTGGTAAATCCTGCTCTAATTTTGATATTGGCTGAGGAGTCCTTATACCTGCAACTACATCTTCCCCTTGTGCATTTATTAGATATTCGCCAAATACAAGTTTTTCTCCAGTAGCAGGATTTCTTGTAAATGCAACTCCAGTTCCTGAAGTTTCTCCCATATTACCAAATACCATTGATTGAACATTAACAGCTGTACCCCACTGTCTTGGAATATCATTTAACCTTCTATAAACTACAGCTCTAGAATTGTCCCATGATCTAAACACAGCTGTGATAGCTTCTATTAATTGTTCTTTTGGATTCTGTGGAAAATTCTTTCCCATTTCTTTCTTATATAAAGCTTTATATTTATTAACAATGTCTTTTAAATCTGATGCAGTTAATTCATTATCAAATTTAGCTCCTTTAAGTGTTTTAACTTCATCAAGAATATCTTCAAAATTCCTCTTTTCAATTCCCATAACAACATCAGAAAACATTTGAATAAATCTTCTATATGAATCATAAGCAAATCTTTCATTACCCGTTAATTTATTTAATCCTTCTACAGTTTCATCATTTAATCCCAAGTTTAATATTGTATCCATCATTCCTGGCATTGAAACTCTAGCTCCAGATCTTACTGACACAAGCAAAGGATTATCTACACTACCAAACTTTTTACCAGTAGTTTCTTCAACCTTAATAAGCGCTTCATAAACCCCAGTCATTACTTCTTCTGATATCTTTTTACCATCTTCATAGTATTTTGTACAAGCTTCTGTAGACAATGTAAAACCTGCTGGAACAGGCATCCCCAAATTCATCATTTCGGCAAGGTTTGCACCTTTTCCGCCCAGTAAATTTTTCATGCTTGCATTTCCTTCATTAAAAAGATAAATATATTTTTTAGTTTCCATAAAAATGTAACCCCCTTATGTAAATGCTTTAATGATTTTATATGTGCTATACGTTTTATTATATGTTATATACTATATAACAAAATTGCTTTATATACAACACATAATATGTAAATAAAATATGAATAATCTGGATTATACATCAATTATCCTGCTATTAATCTTATTGATTTAATCCTTTTCCATAAAATTAATATAAAACTACTAAAGCCACACAAAAAATCACTTCATTTAATCTGTTAGTTCTGCATAGTTAGCAAAAATTATTAACCAATTATGACCCAAAAACTAAAGTTTTTAACTAATAATAGCGATAATTACAATAGAGTAATATAAAAGGAGTGACTAGAAATGATTATCAGAAATACAAATTTTTATTCAAGAAATTCATTTATAAAGAATATTAACTCTAACCAATCTAAAAATAACAGCCAAATTGCTAATGTTGTGAAAAAAAATGTTAACAAAGACTCAAAGGATGTCATAAACCAAAAAATTAAAGTTATGACTACTGAATTGAAAAACACTGAAAATTCAGAACAGAAACTCAAAGATAAAATGTCAGTTCTAAAAGAGAAAGAGATAAATTTGAACAAAATGAATGATATAGGAACTCAGCTCAAAGATTTATCTAAACAATATAAATCTGATTCAAGTGAAATGGGCGCAGCTAAAATTGAAAGTAAAGCAATGGATTTATTAAATGATTTAAATACTTTAATGGACAAAAATGTAACAAAGGAAAGTAATATTGTAGAAGACAAGTTATTTAAATTAAATAATTCTGATGGTAAGATCAGTATTATATTCACTAAGGGAGTTGATACAAATCAAAATCTTGCTAAAATAAACAATACTAACATTACTACAAAAGATGTCAATTCTTCTATTAAGGTTAGTATAAAAGACTTGCTAGAAAAACCTTCAATAATTGAAGAAAATATATTAAATCCAATACAAACATCTCTGAAAAATGTAAATGAGTCAAAATCAATAGTATTTTCTGATTTTATAAAAGACTACACAGCAGCAACAAACTCAATTGATGAATTATATAAGTTAGGTGCACTGGATTCGGATAAAAAAGATGCTGCAATGAAGCACCAAAAATCAATATACGAATCAATTTGTAAATCATACTATTAATCTTGATACGTAACAAGGCTGCATTCTATATTTTGAATACAGCCTTTAGTTTACTCTCTATGTAATAACAATACTTTTACAGATTATAAGCAGCATAAAAGGCTGTTCTTATAGATGATTCAATCCTTCCTACAGCTGCAGCATCACCAATAACTTTAACATTTTCAAAATTATAAATGCAATCCTCTACTAATTCATTGTTTGATTTTACTCCTAAGGACATTACTACATAATCTACTTCATAGTCTATAATTTTATTTTCAGCAAGATTTTCTAATTTAACTCCTTTATCAGTTACTGCTAGTAATTTATTGGATGGCATATAAGTAACATCAAACTTTCCTAATCTATCCATAGCATCTAAGTAATGCTGTACATAAACGCTCTTACCAATAGAATCCTGCATTTCGATAATGGAAACTTGGTTTTTATTTTCACATAAAAATTCTGCAGTTTCAAGTCCAGATGCTCCTGAGCCAATTAGGGCAACCTTTTTCCATGTAATTCTTACCTTTCCACTAAGCACATCATCTATAGTACAAACATTAGGTCTATGTACACCTTCAATAGATTTTGGAACTATTGGACTGCCACCTGTAGCAATAAATACTGCATAAGGCTTCATATCTTTTAAATACTCAACAGTAACCTTAGTATTTAATCTAATTTCAACACCCATTTTATTCAATTGAGTCTTTTCATATTTCACAATCCAGTCAATTTTCTCCTTCATTGGAGGCTTATCTGCAATATTGATTTGTCCGCCAACATTATATGACTTATCTAAAACTACTGGCTTAAATCTGCGAATTGCAAGTACTCTTGCTGCTTCTAGACCAGCAACCCCTGCACCAACGACAGCTACTACTTTTCCAGCTCCATTTTTATTAAATTCATTATATTGAAGTTCATGAGCAGCTCTTGGATTTACTGCACACTTTATTGGTCCAACATTTGGAATAACTTGACTTAGTAGTGTTTCAAAACAAAATGTACAGGAAATGCAGCGATTTATATCTTCATCTCTTCCTTCTGCTGCTTTTTTAGGCCACTTTGGATCTGCCACTAAAGCTCTGCCAAGACCAACAAAATCAGCTAGCCTGTCTTCTAACATTTTTTCTGCAAACCAAGGCTCCTTAATCATGTTAACAGCAATTACCGGTATACTAACAGCATTCTTTACAGCTCTAATTAATGGTGTTCTTGAACCTTGAGGATAAGTCATAGGTTCTGACAGTGAATTAAAGGTTTCGTAAATTCCATTAGAAACATTTATTACGTCTACACCTATTTTTTCAAGACATCGGCATACATTAACTCCTGCTTCTAAATCCAAATAATCTTCTTTTATTCCATTTAATTTTAATAGTTCATCTACAGTTAAGCGAACACTTACTGGATAGTTCTGTCCACAAGCTTCCTTTATACCTAAAACCATTTCCTTTAAGAAGTTAAAACGATTTTCAAAGCTTCCACCATATTTATCAGTTCTTTTATTAGTATATGGACTTAAAAATTGAGAAATCAAATATCCATGGGCAGCATGTAATTCAACACCATCTACTCCAGCAGCTTTTGCACGTTTCGCACCATTTATGAAATCCTTGATTAGATTTTCTACTTCACTTGTTTTTAGTGCACGAGTTTCCTGCTGACAAACACCACAAGGTACTGCACTTGGAGCAACTACCGGCTTGTCTCCATTTAGATTGGAATAAGTTTCTCTACCTGGATGATGTAATTGTACAAAAAACTTTGTTCCTTCTGCATGAAGTGCATCTGCTAATTTTTTTAAAGGAGCTATATGTTCATCCCTTGCAACGGATACTTGACATTTTGCTGCAACACCATGTTCATCATTTACACGAGTGTTCTCTGCAATAATTAGGCCAGCACCACCCTTTGCACGTTCTAAATAATATTCAATCATTTCATCGCCAACGGTTTGGTCAGGTTTTGCAACACCAACTGCTAAAGCCACCATAACAATACGATTTCTAAGTTCTAATTTTCCTATTTTTCCTTTTTCAAATAGTTTTACATACATAAATCCACCTCCAACATTGAATGTTATTATATTAACATTGTCTTGTATTAAAAACCATAGTATAATAAATTTTGACAATATATTTTAATGTACTTCACACAAAAAAGCAATAATTTTTACACTCATTGCTTTTTCCAATACATTTTAAAATTTTTATTTTTTAAATAAATCACCTGAATATTTCATTTATAAATATTAAACCATCCCTTTCTTTTAAACCATAAAAACATAAGTGCAGCAATACCAAACATAAATACTAAAGCTGCCAAATATCCATATCTCCATTTAAGCTCTGGCATATAGTCAAAATTCATTCCATATACTCCTGCAATAAAAGTAAGTGGTATAAATATTGTAGAAATGACTGTTAAAATCATCATATTGGTGTTCATTCTATTAGAATTTATTGACATATAACTATCTCGCATATCTGCTGTTATATCCCTGTTAGCTTCTAACATTTCAGATAACTTCAGTAGATGGTCATGTATATCTGCAAAATAAAATTTACTTTCCTTGAACCAGTTTAATCTTTCTGAATTCACTATTCGATATAATAAATCTCTCATGGAATTTACAATTCTTCTTAATTGTAGTAAGTCGCCTCTAATATCAAATACTTCATCAACTAACTTATGTACTGGCAAATGATTAACATTATTATCAATCTTCTCTAAACTATCTTCTATTTTATATACTTCAGGGAAAAACTGATCAACAACCTTATTTAATATAGTGTACATAACATATGCTGGCCCCTTTTCCCAAGCAAGTTTGTTAACTAAGATTTTTCCCCAAGCATAATCTAATTCATCTTGATGTGTTTTGTGTACGGATACCACATAGTTTGCCCCAACAAATAATCCTACATCTTCAGGACATAGAGTTTCTTCATTCAATGCATTTATAACAAAAAAATCATAATCTTCATAGTACTCAAGTTTAGGTCTATGTGATATCTGCAAACAATCTTCAATAGCTAAAGGATGAAAACCAAAGTGGTACCTAAGAAGCTTTTCTTCATCTTCATTTGGATCTTCTATATCTACCCAATACCAATTTATGTCTGGATTTGATAAGCTGTCAATGGACGTATAATTGTTTAATTCTAATTTCTTATTTACAGTTATTATGCGTATCAACTATTTCCCACCTCGGTAATATCTAATTTTTTATCTATATTCTTAATATAACCAGTAATTACAACTATATTAAGTTTTTCTTTTTTATAAACTGTTGATGCATTTTAACTATAAAAAAAGCTAGTCTTTTATACGATTTTAATGGCATACAAAAAAACAATGAGGATAGCAGTTACCTACTTACCTTCATTGTTTTTTAAACTAATAATTGTGAAAAGCATAATACTGATTGATATCTTTTTCAATTTTACTCTATTTTATTTAAATGTAATAACATTAACTTCACTTTTTTCAAAAATATTAAATCCATTTTTTTTCACTTCATTAGTTTCATTAAAAAATACTACCTTTTTACTATCATTACTCCAGCTTAAACAGTTATCAAGATCATGTACGTTAAAATCTTTAGCAATACATATTTTATTTGTAAGAGTATTACCACTTATTTTTGCAGCATATAAATTCCAGTGTGTCTTTTTATCATCTTCATAATTTGGAGCTCCATAAACTATCTTACTTTCATCTGGAGATATCAAGCTAAATATACCATATTCACCTTCTTTAGATTTAAATGTATGCGGAATTACATTATAAAACTTTTTAGAATTCACATCATATATATAAGTACCAGCTTCTCCACTAATTAAACCATCAAATAAAATTTTATTGCCCTTATCTAATACTTTAAAATCTCCTGTCAATACACTACTCTTACTGTTATCTTTTGATGTATGATCACTATAAGGCAGTACAAATACATTTTCTATATCATTTGTATTACTATTAACTTTAAATATTCCCAGTCTTTGAATGTTAAAATCCTTAGAACCTGTTTTACCTTTAGATTGCTCTCCCATAAAATAAATATTTTCTCCATCCTCACTATAAAAATCTGTAATATTTGCTAACCAGAAATCATCCCTTCTTATTTTCAATTCCTTTGTAGCGTTATTTTTTTCATTGTAGACTTTCAAATCTCCATCATTGAAAAGGCTTATAAAGCAGCTCCCGTCCTTAGACCAAACTCCACTTCCATTTGGACTTTCCTTTTTACTTTTATTATCATAAGGAATTTTAGAATTATTCTTCAGATTATATATATTGTATTTATTATTATCTTCATAATTAATTTTTTCTCCATTAGATGATAAATTTGATATTAAGCTTTTTACATTTATGTCTAAAGAAGTTTTTTCCAACGTGGATAAATTCAACTTATATAGGTTTCCAAAAGTATCTTTGCTAACATTACCAATTTCATTATCATTCATATCACTTCTATTTTTAGTATACTTTTTGTAAAAATCCACAGGATTCATTCCAATGCCTAAAAGCACTTCATCTTCACCAGTAAATCCATAATTTTCTGAAATAGATTCATTAATAGTTAAAACTCTCTTACCAAGTATTTCTAAAGGTTTGTCATCTACTGATGGTAGTGAAGAACTATCAGCACTAACTATTATAGGTGAAGCTGAAACATCTTTAGCATCTACATTTAATGCTTTATATGCGCCAAAACACATAGCACCTATTATTACTGGTATGAAAATTTTAACCATTACACTCTTATTAATTTTATTCATTTTTTATCTTCCTCCATAATCACAAGTTTTTTACTCCATACTTAGATGTTATATTATAACTATTTCTATTATTTAACTAAGTTATTGCCAACTTGTAAAAAAAGAGGAATTTTTATATAAACTTTTGTTCCTTTGTCCTCTGTACTTTCTATACTTACAGTGCCTTTATAACTTTCCACTAGAGATCTTACTATAAAAAGTCCTAGACCGCTTCCTTCTCTCTTTAAGGATTTTTCTTTACTCCCTCTATAAAAGGGTTTAAAAATTTTATTTAAATCTTCTTTATTTATTCCCTTTCCTTCATCTTCTACTTTAATAACACAAAATCCACTTTCTTTATAAAGCTTAACTTTTATTAAAGACCTTACATTTCCATATTTTATTGAATTATCAATTACATTTATAGCTATTTTAATAATATCCTTTTTACTTGCAAGCACATAAATATGCTCTTCTAATTCTTTTACTATACTTATTTCATATTTTTTAGCTTTAATAAGCATATCTTCACATAACACACTTAAAAATTTCTTCATATCAATTTGTTCCATTTCTTCATTGCTTATGCTTGATTCAGCCTTTGAAATTTGAAGTACCTCAGTAATCATATTGTGAAGCTTATTAGATTCTTTTTTTATCTTTGAGGCAGCCTTAAATAAAAGCTCTGTATCACTATTGCCTTCATCTAAAATCATCTGAGTATAGCCATCTATTATAGTTAATGGTGTTTTCATTTCATGGGTAACAGTATCAAAAAAATCCTTTCTATGCCTTTCTAGCTTTCTTAAGTTATCCCTATCATTTTTTATGGTTTCAATTTGATTTTTTATTTTACCTTTCATTTTATTAAAGTTTTCTACTAATTCCCCCACTTCATCGTGAGGTTTTAAATTTATTTTCATATCAAAATTTCCACTGCTTATTTCCTTGGTAATTTTTATAAGCTTAATAATTGGAGTAGTAATTTTAGTGGTTAAAAGAAGAGAAAAAATAAATATTACAGAAAATGTAATTATCATAAAAATTTCAATTTGTTTTAATAATTCTGTTCCTGAAACAAATAATTCTGTATAATCTTTAGTATATCTAATAACTCCAATTAACTTTTTATCCACATATATAGGTTCTGAAAATATAGCCGTATACTTATTATTTATATTTTCAATTTTATAAGCAGATTTATCTTTAAGAGCAAGCTTTAAATCTTCATAATCATCTTTATCATATATTTTTTCATGATTATAGCTACTGTCAAAAATCATATTTCCATTTAAATTGTAAAGTACCACTCTGTCATTAATCCTAGCATTTAATGCAGAACCTATATTTTCTTTATTTTTCTCAAAAGCCTCTTTATTGTTATCAATTTTGTTTAAAGAAAGATACTGTTTAACATATATATTTAAATCCTTTTGTGAAACCAAAAGTTCGTTTTTAATAACTTTTTTATTATTTTCTAAAATTATTTTATTTATAAAAAAGCACATAATATTAAAGCTTAATCCAAAAATCAAAAAAAGCCCTATTCCAAATTTATATCTTATTGAAAATTTCATTTTATCCTCCAAGTATAATCTATAACATTTTATACCCTATACTAAATACTGTTTCTATAATAGATTTTTCTTTATGATCATCTAGTTTTTTTCTAAGTCTCTGTATATGTACATCCACAGTTCTACTGTCCCCTTCAAAATCATATCCCCATACTTTTTCCAAAAGCACATCTCTAGAAAGCACTGTTCTTTTGTTCTTTGATAAAATTAGCAATAAATTATATTCTTTCGGTTTTAACTTTACAAGCTTGTCTCCCTTAAATACTTCTCTACTACTTTCTAATATTTTTATATTATCTGAAAGCTTTATTACATCTTCAGGCTTTTCCTTTAAGCTTTCAATCCTTCGAATACATACTTTTATTCTTGCTATAACCTCTCTTATATCAAAGGGTTTTGTTATATAGTCATCCGCTCCAAATTCAAGACCCATTATTTTATCTACTATGTCATTTTTAGCTGTAAGCATTATTATAGGTACTTTATAATTTAGACTAACTTTTTTACATACCTCATATCCATTTATATCAGGAAGCATCAAATCTAAAATTATAAGATCAATATTTTTGCTTTTAACTATATCTATTCCCTGGATACCACTTTCAGCTTCCATTACACTAAATCCTTCTTTTTTTAAGTAATGAGATAATATATCTCTTATATCTTCTTCATCTTCAATAATTAATATGTTTTTGTTCATGGTAATCCCCCATTTTTAATTTTACAATAAGGCATATGAAAGAAAATAACAAGTCAAAGATGTTAGTATATTTTGTTTCAGACAAGGAAACAGGTTCCGCTGATAGTTGCTCTATCAAAGGGTTCTGTTGACGCAGTATGACGCAAAATATACTAACATACTGACTTGTTATTTTTTTGAATATGCCTAAGCTAAAATATAATATTAACCAGATTATAATACTATTAAAATATTGCCAAGTTGTAAACTCCTTTCCACTTTCTTTTTTAACAGATTATTTTCTCTATATATAAAACAAAAATGTGATGAATTTCATCACATTTTAATGTATCAACCATAAATCTTCACTCCTGTTTTGTGGATTAATCTAGCAAAGGATGCTATCAAGTAAACCTCTTAGAAATTACCATCTACTAAAGAAATATATTCCTCATATCCTTCCTCTTTCATTTTATCAAAGGGAATAAATCTTAAGGAAGCAGAATTGATGCAATATCTTAAGCCGCCTTCTTCTATGGGCCCATCATTAAAAACATGTCCGAGATGAGAATCAGCATGGTTGCTTCTAACTTCCGTTCTATGCATATTATGGCTAAAATCAGTTTTCTCCTTTATAAACTCTCTGCTTATAGGCTTTGAAAAGGCAGGCCAACCGCAGCCAGAATTAAATTTATGAGTAGAAGCAAATAAGGGTTCACCAGAAACAATATCAACATATATGCCTTTTTCAAAATGGTTGTCATAAGAGTTATTAAAAGGCCTTTCTGTTGCGTTTTCTTGTGTAACCTTATACTGCAGATCATCAAGCTTTTCCATTAATTCATCTTTACTAGGCTTTTTATATTTTTCTACCATGAAATCACTCCTAATATATATTTATAAAAATATTATAGCATTTTCATAATTTATTAATACATAAGTTTAATTTAAAATTATATACACTATTATTTGCTTGTATGAAATAAAAGATCCGTTGCAATAGCAATTTTTTAGAGTTTTTTGAACAGTCACGTTTATAGATAAATCTACTTACAAGTTGAGAATTGACAGTTGACAGTTAAATGAAGATTTTACAAAATGTTAGCTTAAGAAAATCATCCTCAACTTTCAACTCTCCATTATCAATTGTCAACTATTTAAAAACACGTATACGTGGTAAAAGGACTGACACACTAATTAATTAGTGATCAGCCCCTTAAATTATTATATCTAAATTATCTAGGTATGGAATTTAATATTTCCATAAACTCATCACCCATTATAGTCTCTTTTTCAAGAAGATGAGATGATATTTTAGAAAGTACTTCCATATTAGCTTTTAAAAGCTCTAATGCCTTTTCATAGCAACTGTTTATAATTTGAAGAACTTCTCTATCAACTTCCGAAGAGGTTTCAGTAGAACAAGTTTGAACTGGCCTTCCATCTAGGTATCTATTTTGTATGGATTCCAGTCCCATCATGCCAAATTTATCTGACATACCATACATAGTTACCATCTGTCTTGCAATACCAGTAGCTCTTTCAATATCATTTGAAGCTCCTGTAGTTGCCTTTTTAAAGATAATCTCTTCTGCTGCTCTACCAGCTAAAAGAACTATTATTTGTTCTGTTAATTCATCCTTAGATATAAGAAATTTTTCTTTTTCTGGCATCTGCATGGTGTATCCTAGTGCGCCCATTGTTCTTGGAATAATGGTAATCTTATGCACTGGCTGTGTTTGCTTTTGTAGTGCCGCTGCAAGAGCGTGGCCTACCTCATGAAATGCAACTAAGCTTTTTTCTTCCTCTGTCATAATTCTGTCTTTCTTTTCCTTACCTGCTATAACAGTTTCTACAGCTTCAAATAAGTCATCCTGTCTAACTAAATCTCTGCCCATTTTTACAGCTCTTAAAGCTGCTTCATTTACCATATTAGCAAGGTCTGCTCCAACAGCACCGGCAGTAGCTAATGCTATTTCTTTAAGATTTACCATGCTATCAAGCTTAACATTTTTTCCGTGAACCTTAAGTATGGCTTCTCTACCTTTAAGATCAGGCTTATCAACAATAACTCTTCGATCGAACCTTCCTGGTCTTAAAAGAGCTTTATCTAGTACTTCTGGTCTATTAGTTGCTGCAAGTATGACAACACCTTTTGAAGAATCAAATCCATCCATTTCCGCCAGTAGCTGATTTAATGTTTGTTCACGCTCGTCATTTCCACCCATCTGACTATCACGGCTTTTTCCTATTGCATCAATTTCATCAATGAACACAATACAAGGAGCAGTTTTCTCCGCTTGTTGGAATAAATCTCTAACTCTTGAAGCTCCAACACCTACAAACATCTCCACAAAACCTGAACCAGATAAAGAAAAGAATGGTACATTTGCTTCTCCTGCTACTGCTTTAGCAAGCAAGGTCTTACCTGTACCCGGTGGCCCTACTAATAATGCTCCTTTAGGTAGCTTTGCCCCAATCTCAGTGTATTTTGATGGTTTATGAAGAAAGTCTACTATTTCATTAAGTGATTCCTTTGCTTCTTCTTGTCCAGCTACATCATTAAAAGTAACACCAGTTTTTTTCTCAATATATACCTTTGCATTACTTTTTCCAAAGGACATAGCACCGCCGCCCATTTTCTTGCCTAAAGATTTCATTATAAGAGACCCTAGAAAATAAAACATAGCAAAAGGTAATATCCATGTAAGTATAAAGGTTACAATAGGCGACTGCATATCTTTAACCGGCGTTGAGAATTTTATTCCAGCAGTATGAAGCTTCTCCACCAGCTGAGGATCATTCATTGCTCCAGTATAATAAATTTTCTTATCACTCACTGGAGCTTTTTGATTATCTTTTGGCGTTATTAAAAGTCTATCATCTTTAACGCTTACCGACTCTATCTGTTTATTTTGAATCATTGTAAGAAACGTACCATAGTCGATTTCTTTAAAAGAAGATCGAGAAATGGAAGTTATAATCACATTTATCATCAACGTAACAATTAACGTAACTACAATATAAGTTAACAAACTCTTTTTCTTTTCTAACATAATTTTTCTCCTTAAAACTTTATTTACTACTTCTATTTTACTAATACTTATTAACCTATCATTTCCTTGACAAGTATTTTTTACTTTGATAAGATTACTATACCGTCTAGTCGGTATGTGTAGTCATTATAATATAACACAATTAATAACCTTATTAAAGAGGACAAATTGTTAATTTTTTTTAAAGGAGAACTTAATATGATGAATAGTTCAAATAAAAAAAGAATTCTTGATGTTGCAAATAAAGTTATTGCAGAAAAAGGGTTAAACTGTTTCACCTTAGCTGAAGTTGCAAAGGCAGCTGGTATAAGCAAGGGGGGACTATTGTATCACTATCCTAGTAAGGACAAATTAATTAAAGCACTTATAGAAAATTACATTGATTTGTTTCAATCTAGAATTTCTGAAAGAGAGAAAACTCTATCTGAAGCTTCTCCATGTAACTGGCTGGTGTCTTTTATTTATGAACAATTTAACCAATGCAAACTTGATATAAATACTATGTATGGTCTTCTTGCAGCAGTTGCTTCAAATCAAGATCTTCTTCATCCTATAATAGAAAAACGTAAAGAGTGTTTTGAGAAAATCAATAAGTGTAAAGATCCCATTATGGCAATTATAATAAATTTTGCATGTGATGGTATAGCATTTTCTAATCTTTTAGGTTTAGAAGTGTTCCCAGAAGATACAAAGATTAAGGTTATGGAAAGACTCATTAGTTTATCAAAGGAATGCTATTAACCTCCCTTATTACAAACATATATAAGAATTATTTCTTAATATATGTTTTTTTGTATTATCATCTTAATTTAGCTGTAAATTCATTTTTTATTAGTTTACTTTTGATTTTGATTAACATAATATATTAGTTGTTAACTAAATTAGAGCAGAATTTTAAAGATGCCAAGCCTTCTTTTAAAAAAAGAACTTATCCAAGGCACTCATTACGAATCACCTGAATAAGTTCAAAACTAAATCTTTAAATATATTTAGTTAGATCTCTTCATCTCAATTGGGACAATCAAAATTTATTTTCCACTCTTTGCTAATTTAACCATTGCATTTACAGCAACATTAATTGTTTTCTTTTCAGCTTCCCAGTATAATCTATCTTTTTCCTCAAGTGTTAGCTGATTTTTCTTAATAATATTTGAATCTGTACCAACTATGGCTCCTGCCTTAAGTCCTCTTTTGGCAGCAACAATAAATACAGTGGCACATTCCATTTCTGAAACAGATACTTGTGTATTCATTAATTGTTCATTTAAGCTTTGATTTTGCATGTAGTATGCATCCCTTGATAAACTCATGCCAACATAACATTCTTCTTCTTTTAAATATTCCCTTCCAGCCTCTAGAAGGCAATTTGTTATAGCTAAATCTGCAACTGCTGGATATATATCTGGAAGATATTCTTTACTTGTACCCTCTCCTCTAACTGCTGCATTTACAACTACTACACTTCCAACAGGGATATTTTCCCTTCTGCCTCCTGCTGAACCTACTCTTATAAAGGTATGTGCACCTAATCTTGAAAGTTCCTCCATAGCAATTGCTGTTGAAGCTCCTCCAATTCCTGTTGAACATACGCTTAATTTAGCTCTATCTTTAATTCCTGTGTATACAACATATTCTCTATTTTCAGCTATCTTTTCATAGCTATCAAAACTTTCTGCTATTCTTTTTGCCCTTGCAGGATCACCAGGAATTAAAACATATTCTGCTACATCCCCATTTTTACATCTTATATGCTTTTGTAATGTTTCATCGTATACCATTTCTATACCTCCAAAAATATATCTACAATTCTGTTTTCATTTAATTTAATTAATCCTTTATCAGTTATCTTTAAAAGTGGACTTACTGGCAAACTATTAGTGCTAAGTGACATAATAGGATTGTAATGTTTGTATCCTAAATATCTCATAGCCTCTATTACCTCTTTTAACTCTTTTCCTATACTTTCCATGTTTTTATCTGAAAGTATTCCACCTATTGGCAGGTCAATTTTAGCAAGCATCTTACCATCTAAAGCAGCACAGTAACCTCCCTTACTATCTATTATGGAATTCACCACACACACTATATCTTTAGCATTTTTGCCAACAACAATAATGTTATGGTGATCATGAGCATAAGATGACGCAACAGCACCTTTTTTAATTGTATCTCCTGTTGCTAGCCCAAAGCCTATATTTTGATTTTTTCCATATCTTTCGATTACAGCCATAAGACAGTATTTTGAATTTTCCCAGTCAAGATAGCCATCCTTAACAGCTATTTCTGAAATTATTTCATCTGTAAATGTACTTCCATCCTGAATCTTTATAACTCTACACTTAACACTTCCATTTTGGATTTTAGCCTTAATTTTTAACATATCTTCATTTATTTTATTTAACTTAATTGAGTTATAAAATTTTTCCGGAAAAGTTTTTGGTATTTTCTCCTCAGCAGCTTTATCATCACTGCTGTATACTTGTTTACCACTTTTAAACACTTTATTTATTGTAAAATTATTTAAATCCTCTAAAATAATAAAATCAGCTAATTTTCCTGGCGCAATGCTTCCTCTGTCAAATAGATTCATCCTTCTAGCTGATGTATAAGTAGCACAGTAAATTGCATTCTCAGGACTCATTCCCATATCTATTGCCTTTTTTACATGTCTATTTAAATGTCCTTCACTAATAAGTAAATCTGCCATACAATCGTCTGTAACAAAGGCAAAATGCTCATATAAATTATTTTCAATTAAGTAATCTATAACTGGCTTAACCATTGATTTGTCTTGTATCTGAATAAACATACCTTTTCTTATTCTCTCTTCCATACCTTCCACTGTCTGCTGTGTATGATCTGATGTAACTCCAGAGAAAATCACTTTAGAAAGCTCTAACCCTTTAATTCTTGGGCAGTGACCTTCAATTGGAAGCAATGGATGTTTTTCTTTAAAATACTTAATAATTTTATTTATTTTTTTATCTTCACTATTTATTACATCAAAATAGTTCATAACTTCCCCAAGACATATAACTTTTTCATTATTCATTAATTCCTTAACTTCATCAATTCCAATTTCTCCACCTGTGGTTTCATATTCACTAGATGTAGATGGAACTGAACTTGGCACTCCATAGAAAATATCTACTTTAGCATCTTTTCCTGACTTTATCATCTCTAAAATACCTTCTATGCCAAAAACATTAGCTATTTCATGAGGTTCTGAAACTATTGTAGTTACACCATTTTTAATAATTTCCTTTGAAAATGCAATGGGTGTTGCCATTGAACTTTCAATATGCATATGTATATCTATTAGTCCTGGAATTATATACATTCCTTTAGCATCAATAGTCTTTTCAATGTGAGTATTGAATTTTTCGAGGCAATCAACATATATAAATCTATCTCCTATTATGGCAATATCTCCACAAAGGAATTTTTTAAAATATGAATTATAAACTTTTCCACCCTTAACTAATAAATCCACCTTCATCTTTTATCAACTCTTTCTAATTTAATTTAGAGTTGACAATTGACAGAGGACAAAGGACAGTGAAGGTGAGTTTTCTTCCTTACGTCAGAAAACTAATTTATTTTTTTAGGCTTGTTTTGCAAATGCAAAACATCGCTTACTCAAAGAGTACTCCTGTGAAACAAGAGAGCAGGCGTTTCTTTTAAATTAAAGATTTTTCGTAGTGTAGCGGAGAAAAATCTTCCTTCACTGTCCTCTGTCAATTGTCAATTGTCAACTAAAAGATGTTTAATTTGCATTAACTATTACCAATAAATATTTTTTATAAGTTAACTTTCGGTCTTGTATCCTTATATCTTACTTTGATAATTCAACATTCCACTTATCAGTTATGCCTGCTTTAGCACTGTTATATTGCTTCCAGTCAATAACCTTTAAGTTATTAATAACATCCTTGCCATAAGTTAAACCTTTTGCCTCATCTGCTGTTAAAGTAACCTTTTCATTTACAGGTGAATCAATTTTATCTACTGCATTTGCCTTTTGAACTTGTTCGCTTAGAGACCAGTCTATAAACTTTTCCGCAAGCTCTTTATTTTTCGAACCCTTAACAATATTTATAGTATTAAGATTTGCATAGTTGCCTTCTTTAAGCTCTGCCCACTCTACTGTTGGCACTGCTTCCTTTATTTTTGCAAAGACAAAGTCCTGTGCAACACCAGCAGCTATTTCTCCCTGTGAAAACATATTTACAAAATCTGATGACTTACTATATGTTTTAAGTATATTTGGTTTTAAAGAAGATATTTCTTTAAATGCACCATCTGTGTTGCTGCTTAGTTTAACTCCAGCCTTATTTGCAGCTACTTCCATTAATGCCGGACCTGCTGTTGAATTTACTTCAGCTACAGAAACTTTACCCTTTAAATCAGCTCTCCAAAGGTCATTCCATGATGTTATTGGTGTAGTTACAGTTTTAGTATCATAAACTACACCTGTTCTATTGATTGTATATGCTGGACCATATCCATCCCCTACTGCTGATTTAGCAACAGGATAAATATTCTTTATATTAGGTATATTTTTTTGGTCTATTTTCTCAAATAACCCCTTTTCAACACCTTGTATTGAATATGAATCAGCAAGATATATTACATCTACTGAACCAGGCATGGATTTAACCTTATTCAATCTTTCATCATTATTTCCAAGCTCAAGGACAATTTTACAGTTGTTTGCCTTTTCAAAGGGCTCAATAACATTCTTTCTAAGCTTGTCCTCATTATAACCCCAAGTTGATATAACTAACTTAGTAGGTTCTTTGCTTCCTTGTGATGTTTTGCTGCTTCCGCAGCCTGTTACTGCAATAGATAAAGTTAAAACAGTTGCTAAAAGATAGCTCAATTTTTTCATAAATAATCCCTCCAATTTAAACTAATACTATTCTTTCCTTAGGAAAGTACATTTTAATTTTTTCTCCATTTTCATAGCGCTTGCTAGCATTGTCATTTACAAGTAATGTTCCTTCTTCTGTGTCAACCATATACTGATATTCTTTACCTAGAAAAGTGCTTATTTTAACTGTTCCAGATAAAACATTAGTTTTTCTTTCATCCCCCTCTGCAATTATTTCTATATCTTCAGGTCTTATAGCTCCTTTATAGCTCTTTATATCCTTTTTTATGCTGTCATTTTCTACTTCAAAGCTATTTCCTGATTTAGATTCAAATACTTTTTTATTTGCTTCTTGTGCTTTTATATTAAGTTCAATGAAGTTCTCATATCCAACGAACCTTGCAACAAATTCTGTTGAAGGATTTTTATATATATTTTGTGGAGAATCAAGCTGCTCTATAACTCCACCATTCATTACAGCTACCTTATCAGAAATAGAGAAACATTCTTCCTGATCATGTGTTACATATATGCTAGTAATCCCAAGCTCCTGTTGAATTCTTCTTATTTCAACTCTCATAGTAACCCTTAACTTTGCATCCAGATTGCTTAAAGGTTCATCAAATAATAATAAATCTGGTTTTATAACAAGGGATCTTGCTAGAGCAACTCTTTGCCTTTGACCACCGGAAAGTTCCTTTGGAAGTCTATTTACAAGATCTTTAAGCCCAACTACATCTATTATTTCATTAACTCTTTTTACCATTTCATCCTTATTAACTTTTCTAACCTTAAGACCAAAAGCTACGTTATCAAACACACTTAAATGTGGAAATAATGCATAGCTTTGAAAAACAAATCCAAAGTTTCTTTTATGTACTGGAATCTTTGTATAGTCCTTGTCATTAAATACAAAACTTCCATCTTTAATATCATTAAATCCAGCTATAGTTCTTAAAGTTGTTGTCTTTCCACATCCGCTTGGACCTAATAATGATACTAATTCTCCTTTTTCAACTGACAGATTTAAGTTTTTCAATATTACATTTGAATCATATGCTACTTTTATATTATTTAAACTTAATAAACTCATTTCTCATCCTCCTAAAATTACTTGGCGAAGAAGCTTAATCCTAGTGTCTTTTCTACTACAAACATTAAAACAGCAGTCATTACCATAAGTATTACTGAAAGTGCCGCTACAGTAGGATCAAAATAGTATTCAACGTAACTCATCATTTGTATTGGGAGTGTACTTATTCCAGGACCAGTTAAAAATACTGATATAGGAACATTATTAAATGAGTTAATAAATGCAAGAATAAATGCAGCTATTATTCCTGACGTTACATTAGGCATAACAACAATAAAAAAGGTTTTAAGTCTACTTGCTCCAAGACTAATTGCTGCTTCCTCAATTGAATAATCAAAACTCTCAAGACTTGATGAAACAACTCTTATTATGTAAGGAAGAATTGTAACAGTATGTCCTAAAAGTAAGCTAGGAAATAAAGGTAACTTGTTTACAATTATTAAAAATTCCAGAAGGGAAAAACCTAAAACTATTCCTGGAACAATAACAGGTGATAGAAATATACCCTTTAATATTCCCTTTCCCTTGAAATTATATCTACTTAGTACATAAGCAGCTGGAATACCAATTAAAAGTGCTAGAAAAGTTCCAATAACTGCAATTTCCATACTTATTTTGAAAGTCTTCATAAACATTTCAACTTTAAAAATGTTCTGAATCCATCTTAAACAAAACCCATCTGGTGGAAACTTTAAATATTCATTAGTTCCAAAGGCTGAAACACTCATAATTATGAGTGGAGCTAAAAGAAAAATATAAACAAAGGTTGTAACAACGGCTAAAAAACCATTTTTTCTTTTCATTATGCCTCGCCCCTTCCTTGAAGCCTAGCTGCTAAATTATTTATAACTATGCTTATTACAATAGTTGTAATTATCATTATTGTTGCAATAACTGATGCTGAATTCCAATCAGATAGAGACATTGCTTTTTGATATATCAAAGTAGCAAGCACTCTTGACTTATTACCACCTAAAAGTTGTGGTGTTGTATATGCTGTGAAGCTCCCTGTAAATACAAGTATAGAACCCACTATAATTCCTGGAACACTTAATGGAAAAACAACCTTTATAAAGGCTTCAAATTTTGATGCTCCAAGACTTTCAGCAGCTTCAAGTAAACTTGAATCAATATTGTCCATAACACCTATTAATGACATTATCATTAAAGGTAAAAACAAATAGACAAAACCCACAACAATGGATACTTCATTGTATAAAAGTTCAAGAGGTTTATGTGTTACTCCAATGTTCATAAGCAAGTTATTTATAATTCCTTTCTTTCCTAATATAACCATCCAGCTGAAACTTCTTACAACTGCACTGGTTAGAAGCGGAAAAACTGCAAACATTATAAATAATCCTTTAACATTTTTCTTTGCTCTAGATATGTAGTATGAAGTTGGAAATCCTAATACTACTGAAATTACCGTTGAAATTAAAGAAAGCCTTAGTGTTCTATAATAAACACTCATTGAATAAGAATCTTTAAAAAATGCAACGTACCTTGATACAGAAAAACCACCATCACTATTAAAAGTTTTAAAAATTGTTGAAAATAGTGGCAAAATCAAGGAAAATACTATAAGAATAATCCCTGGTATTAATAAAAAATAAATTCCTTTTTTTCTCACGATATCTCCTCCTGTTATTTTTTTGTTACAGAACTACAGCTTTCTCTTACAATTAGCTTAGGATACAAGGATACAACTTCAACATTTCTATCCTTATCCTTTATTTGTCTTAATATAAGATCAATAACTATCTCACTTATTCTCTCCATAGGATATTCAATGGTGGTTAAAGATGGTGTTATGCTTTCTGAAATTTCAATATTATCAAAGCCAACAATAGAAACCTCTTTAGGAACATTTACACCTTCCCTAATTAAATAATTCAATGCTCCAATTGCCATAAGGTCATTTGCTGCAATCACTGCTGTTATTTCTTTGTGCTTTGAATAAAGTTTCTTCATACAGTCATAACCGCTTTGCATTTTGTAATCTCCATAGCAAATATAGTCCTTATTAACCTCTATTCCATTTTCAGTTAAAGCTTCTATATATCCCTTTTTTCTTATTATTGATATTTCCATATCCTCTGCCCCACCAATAAAGGCAATATTTTTATGTCCTGATTTTATAAGATGTTCTGCAGCAATAATTGCTCCATATTCATTGTTAACTATAACTGTGTTTATTTCTTCCTTCTGTATTTCTCTATCTAGAATTACAAATGGAATATTTCTCTTCTTAGCTGCATTCACTGCCTCCACACATCTATGGGAAGAAACATAAATAAGTCCATCCACTCTCTTTTCTATTAAGTCCATAAGAAAATCATCTCTGTGATTTTCCGTTCCTTCTAAATCAAAAAGAAGTAAATTATAATTATATGAGTTGGCAACCTTGCCAATGCATCTAGCAATTTTTCCAAAGAAAGGGTTTTCTATATTAGGTACAATTAAGCCAATGGCTTTTGTCTCCCTTTTCTCTGTAGTTCTTTCAAGTGGTTTATAATCAAGTTCTTTTATAGCTTCTAATATTCTTTCTTTTGTTTCTTCCTTTACATACCCAGAATTATTTATAACTCTAGATACTGTTGTTATTGATGTATTTGCTAATTTTGCAACTTCCTTTATGCTAACCACATTATTCCTCCTTTAAGAAAAGTTTTTCATATTTTTTAGGAAAATATTTTCATACTCTTATTATTCGCTGCTTCTTTTAATATTCCTCTTTTTTTTATCAATTTTTTTATATTTTTTTATATTATCTTATATTTCGCATTAAATTCACGAAATATACAAATAAATAATCGCCTTAATGTTCGTATCATTTTTTTAAAAAGCTGAAACTATAAGTTTAAAATTCATCCCATCGCTACCATTGCTAACACCCCCTGGCACTTTGTGAAAACCACTATCAGCAAATCATAGATTTGGTACATCTTCTTTTCTCCAAAATGGTGGATATTAGAACTTTTGACTTCAAACAGATTTCTTAATCATACTGTCAATAAGTTTTTTTCTAGTGTTTGCTTCATTAACTTCTAAAGTAGTCTCAACTTTTCTTTCTATCTTTTTAGATTCTCAAAAAGTAAAACAAGCCACCGACTATTAAAAGTTCAGTGGCTTGTCTATGATATCAATTATTGTACTTCTATTCAAATTTTAAAAGAGTTTAATTAAACAATCTATGTATTAATGCACTAGGAGCTTGAACCTCTTCCGTTAGATATTCTAACTTGCTAGCTTCTTCCAAATACATTTCTTCTTGATTGGATGTATCATTTATCTGCATATCGTGATGAGAACCTGCTTTCTTAGCAGGGTTTCCCGAATGATTATCTGAGTAATTTACATGGTCACCATGAACATCAGCTTTCATTTTATCTGTTTGTTCTATGTTTGCACTAATATTCCTCTGAATTTTATGAATGGAGGCATAATCTTTACTAACTAAAGCTTTTTCTGCAACCATATACATAAATAAAATCCCTATAATGCTTGCTATAACAATGTTTCTTTTATTTAACTTAAAAAAATTTCTTATTTTAATATTTTGTTTTTTTACATCTTCTTTTCTAATTTCTTCTGTCATATAAGAATTATATGTATTGTTAACACTACTATTATTGTTATTACTACTATTAGTATTTGCATCATTAATAATGTTTTCCATATGCGAATCATAAATCAGATTATATTTTGTTCTATTTTCTGCATTGTTTAATGTATTATACGCTTCATTTATATCCTTCATCTTTTCATTTGCTTCATTTAAGTTATTATTCAAATTTAAGTCTGGATGATATTTCTTTGCTAAAGACTTATAAGCCATAGTAATTGCTTCTTGTGTAGCATTTCTGTCTACTTGCAATGTTTTATAATAATTTTTAAAGCTATCTTTATTCATATGTTACTCCTCTTCCTACACTAAAATAATATGTTTATATTTTATATCATATATTATTAATGTTACACTCATATAACAAAAATGTGTCCAAATTATGTATATATTATTAAAATTTTTTTACCATAGCTATTTACATTAGTTATTTTTCAAAGGAAATTTAAGGTTACATTAAGGTTAGGTAAACTTTATATTTAGATTTATTTTTTAGTATATATGTATAGGGAGGTTAGACTAATGCAAATTATTAATTTATTACTTAGTTCAATTGTGCAAATATTACTATTTTCAATTATTCCTTTTATCTGGTGGGCATCTTGTGGGCGTAAAAAATGCGGATTTTTAAAATGGGTGGGCATAAGAAAACCTATTATTAAGAATAAAACAAAATATATACTGACTTTTATACTGATAATTATTTTTGTACTATTTTTATCAATTTTTATTATTCCGATTTTTATAGATAAATCTACTATGGCTACATCACAATTTTCAGGTAAAGGAATAGCTGTATTAATTCCAGCTTTAATTTATGCCTTTTTACAAACAGCATTTTCAGAAGAATTATTCTTCAGAGGATTTTTAGCCAAAAGATTAATACATAAGTTTGGATTTAAAATAGGCAATATAATGCAAGGTTTACTATTTGGTGCTATGCATGGAATGCTATTTATATCAAAGGTAGGATTGTTTTATACAATAATTATAGTTATTTTTACTGGTTTCTTAGGTTTTCTAATGGGCTGGATTAACGAGAAACAATCAGAAGGATCTATTATTTCCAGTTGGTTACTTCATGGATTCTTTAATACCTTGGCTTCTGCTATAGCAATGTTTAATTTATATTAGATAATGCTAAAATTAAGGTTATTTAAAATTAAAATCTATTACAGTTTAACTTTATGCTTTAAACTTACCAAAGGTATTTTATGTTTATAACAATTACTAATGTGTGCCTCATATACATTTTAATTTCTGTAAAATCATCATATTTTTTAAATTTATTTAAGAGGCATGAATAATGCTTTGCTATGTGGTAAAATAAAGAAAAATACTTAAGGTGGCAATAAAAATGAAAAAAATACTTATATGTGATGATGACATTGATATCATTGATTTACTTGAGTTGTATTTGTCAAAAGATAATATTCATATATTAAGGGCTGAAGATGGACAAACAGCCTTAGATATTTTAAGAAAGGATAATGTTGACATTTGCTTATTGGATGTTATGATGCCAAAGATAACAGGTTATGAGGTAATAAAAAAAGCTAAAAATTTTACAGACATACCTATTATACTTTTGACCTCCAAAAGTGATGATAACGATGTAATTTTAGGATTAGATTTAGGAGCTGATGACTATATCAAGAAGCCTTTTAATCCATTAGAAGTTGCTGCAAGAGTGCGAGCGCATCTTAGAAGAGGTTCTAAAGATAAAGCAAAGGATTATACAATAAAAATTGGTGATGTTGAACTAAATACAGGAGAAGCTATATTAAAAGTAAGAAATGTAGATATGATATTAACATCCATAGAGTTTAAATTGTTAAAATATTTAATGATAAATAGAGGGAACATATTAACTAAGGCACAAATATTTGAGGAGATATGGAGAGAAGATTTTCTAACTGATGATAACATTATTATGGTTTATATTAGTAAGCTCCGAGAAAAGATTGAAGAAAATCCAAGGCATCCAGTGTACTTAAAAACTATAAGAGGATTGGGGTATAAATTTGAAAAACAAATCTAACAAAACTGGAACAATCTTTTATTTATTCATTAAAACATATATTGAACTTATATGTGTAATTATTATTAGTCTAATAATATTAATAGCCTTAGCAGGATTCTTTTTTAGTAAGTTAACAGAAAATACATTACCTAATATAGGTTTATATAATAAAGTAGGACAAGATTATAAAACTTTCAATACTGGTGAAATTGAAGAAATGAGCGGAAATCTTCAAGTAATAGACGAAAATAATAAGGTTATATTTAGAAAAGGTAATATAGTTGAGAAAAAAGATTCATACAGTGAAGAGGAAATTTTAAGGTTTACCTATCTTTCTTCTATTGAAAGCAGTAAAGAATTGCATATCTTAAATGGTTTTGTATCAAAAAACGGAAAAAATTATACATCTATAGTAACCTTACCATCAAGTAGTATAAAACTAAATTTTCAGTTTCCTGGTAAATACCTACATCTATTTAAAGGAATGCAAAGTAAGGCTATATTAATTTTTGCCTTATTCATTGCAATAATAACCTTCAGTATAGGTATACTTAGTTACTTAATATCTAGAAAGATAGGAACACCACTAAAAAGAATAGAAAAAGGTCTCATTTCCATTGGAAAAGGAAACTATAAGAATAGACTTGAATTTAATGGACCTAAAGAGTTTGATGTTATTAAAGATACTTTTAATGAACTTTTAGATAAACTTAATAAATCAGAAGGTGAAAAAAAACAATTAGAAGAAAGTAAAAAGAAGTTATTAGCAGATTTAACTCATGATATAAAGAGTCCGATTACCTCTATTAAAGGCTTTTCTCAAGCGTTAGTTGATGGAACAATAGCTGATGAAAATAAAGACAGATATTATAAAGTAATTAATAGAAAGTCTGATGAGGTAGTGGACATGGTAGAAGAACTTTTTCAATATGTAAAAATGGATACACCAGACTTTAAGTTAAATATGCAAAAAAAAGATATATGTGAAATCTTAAGACGACTAATTGTAAAATACTACGATGATATAGAAAACAAAGGAATGGAACTTGAATTTTTTATTCCAGAAGAAAAAATGTATGTGCAAATAGATGAGATAAATTTCTTTAGAGCTTTAGGCAATTTAGTAGATAATGCTGTAAAATATAATAAATTGGGTAATAAAATAAAAATAGAGCTATTTAAGGATGAAGCCGACACAGATAAATCCAAAAAAGTAGTTATAAGAGTTTGTGATGACGGAGTTGGAATAAAAAATAAAGACATTGTTTTTAATCCTTTTGTAAGAGAAGATGAAAGCAGAAAAAATGATGGCGGCACAGGCTTAGGACTTTCAATTGTTAAGAAGATTATAGAATTACATGGCGGAAAAATACATATTACTGAAAGTGCAGAATATAAAACAATATTTGAAATTATTTTAAACATATTCTAGCAAAAATAAGGTACATATATTGCGTAACAAAAACATATTTCTTATTTCAGTAGGTTATATTAAATCTACCTACTGATTTTTTATACTTAAACGTAAAAAACACTAGGCAATTTACTTGCTTAGTGTTTTTATAATTACCTGGCGACGACCTACTCTTCCACAGAGCTGCCCCTGCAGTACCATCGGCACTATAAAGCTTAACCATCGTGTTCGAAATGGGAACGGGTGTTACCTTTATGTCATAATCACCAGATTACTAAAATTGCTATAAGCTTCACATTACTAAGTCATTTCTTTGTACTGTTCGCTTCTACCAATTTTACCTTATCTAATTTTAAGAAAAGATATTTTATCTTTTCAAAATTGCACAGTGAATTATTTGGTCAAGCCCTCGACCTATTAGTATCAGTCAGCTGAACATGTTACCATGCTTACACCTCTGACCTATCAACCTTGTGTTCTTCAAGGGGTCTTACTAGCTTACGCTATGGGAAATCTAATCTTGAGGTGGGTTTCACGCTTAGATGCTTTCAGCGTTTATCCCGTCCCGACATAGCTACCCAGCCATGCTCCTGGCGGAACAACTGGTACACCAGAGGTCAGTCCATCCCGGTCCTCTCGTACTAAGGACAGCTCCTCTCAAATTTCCTACGCCCGCGACGGATAGGGACCGAACTGTCTCACGACGTTCTGAACCCAGCTCGCGTGCCGCTTTAATGGGCGAACAGCCCAACCCTTGGGACCTACTTCAGCCCCAGGATGCGACGAGCCGACATCGAGGTGCCAAACCTCCCCGTCGATGTGGACTCTTGGGGGAGATCAGCCTGTTATCCCCGAGGTAGCTTTTATCCGTTGAGCGATGGCCCTCCCACGAGGTACCACCGGATCACTAAGCCCGACTTTCGTCCCTGCTCCACTTGTTTGTGTCGCAGTCAGGCTCCCTTCTGCCTTTGCACTCTTCGAACGATTTCCAACCGTTCTGAGGGAACCTTTGGGCGCCTCCGTTACTTTTTTGGAGGCGACCGCCCCAGTCAAACTGCCCACCTAACAATGTCCCGTGACCAGTTTCATGGCCACCGGTTAGAATCCCAATACTGTCAGGGTGGTATCCCAAGGATGACTCCACAGAAGCTGACGCCCCTGTTTCGCAGTCTCCCACCTATCCTGTACAGACAATATCGAAACTCAATGCTAAGCTGCAGTAAAGCTCTACGGGGTCTTTCCGTCCAATCGCGGGTAGCAAGCATCTTCACTTGCACTACAATTTCGCCGGATTTGTTGTCGAGACAGTGCCCAAGTCATTACGCCATTCGTGCGGGTCGGAACTTACCCGACAAGGAATTTCGCTACCTTAGGACCGTTATAGTTACGGCCGCCGTTTACTGGGGCTTAAGTTCACACCTTCGCTTACGCTAAGTATTCCCCTTAACCTTCCAGCACCGGGCAGGCGTCAGCCCCTATACTTCAGCTTTCGCTTTAGCAGAGACCTGTGTTTTTGCTAAACAGTTGCTTGGGCCTATTCTCTGCGACCTACTTTCGTAGGCACCCCTTCTCCCGAAGTTACGGGGTCAATTTGCCGAGTTCCTTGACAACAATTCTTCCGATGGTCTTAGGATTCTCTCCTCACCTACCTGTGTCGGTTTGCGGTACGGGCGCCAACATCCTCCATAGAGACTTTTCTTGGCAGCGTGGAATCAGATACTTCGCGACATAAAGTCACTCCCCATCACACCTCAACATTAATCAGACGGATTTGCCTGTCTGATCTGTCTAGATGCTTAGACACACATCCAATAGTGTGCACATCCTATCCTCCTGCGTCATCCCATTTGTAATAACGTCAATTGGCGGTATCGGAATATCAACCGATTGTCCATCACCTACGCCTTTCGGCCTCGGCTTAGGTCCCGACTAACCCTGAGCGGACGAGCCTTCCTCAGGAAACCTTAGGTTTTCGACCAATAAGATTCTCACTTATTTCTCGCTACTTATGCCAGCATACTCACTCCTGTACAGTCCACCGCTCCTTTCGGTACGACTTCAATCCATACAGGAAGCTCCTCTACCGCTCTTTCGAGCCCATAGCTTCGGTGGTAAGTTTTAGCCCCGGACATCTTCGGCGCAGGATCTCTCGACTAGTGAGCTATTACGCACTCTTTGAATGAGTGGCTGCTTCTGAGCCAACATCCTAGTTGTCTTAGAAATCCCACATCCTTTTCCACTTAACTTACACTTTGGGACCTTAGCTGATGATCTGGGCTGTTTCCCTTTTGACCACGGATCTTATCATTCGTAGTCTGACTGCTGAGATACAAGTATATGGCATTCGGAGTTTGATAGGGTTCAGTAACTGTTGTCAGCCCCTAGCCCATTCAGTGCTCTACCTCCACTACTCAATCTCAACGCTAGCCCTAAAGCTATTTCGAGGAGAACCAGCTATCTCCGAGTTCGATTGGAATTTCTCCGCTATCCACAGCTCATCCCATGGTTTTTCAACACCAACGTGGTTCGGACCTCCACGGAATTTTACTTCCGCTTCATCCTGGCCATGGATAGGTCACTCGGTTTCGGGTCTACGACATGCAACTTTTCGCCCTATTCAGACTCGGTTTCCCTTCGGCTCCATACCTTAAGTACTTAACCTTGCTACATATCGTAACTCGCTGGCTCGTTCTACAAAAAGCACGTCGTCGCACGTAAAAGTGCTTCGACCGGTTGTGGACACACGGTTTCAGGTTCTATTTCACTCCCCTTCCGGGGTTCTTTTCACCTTTCCCTCACGGTACTGCTTCACTATCGGTCACCAGTTAGTATTTAGCCTTGGGAGGTGGTCCTCCCTGCTTCCCACAAGGTTTCACGTGTCTCGTGGTACTCTGGATTAGACCTGACTGCTATTTCTTTTCACTTACAGGGCTGTTACCTTCTATGGCGGAGCCTTCCAGCTCTCTTCAATTAAAAAATCACAGTATTTATGGTCTATCCTCAACCCCAGGAACAAGTTCCTGGTTTGGGCTCTTTCCCTTTCGCTCGCCGCTACTTAGAAAATCGATGTTTCTTTCTCTTCCTCCGGGTACTTAGATGTTTCAGTTCCCCGGGTTTACCCCCATAAACCTATGTATTCAGTTTACAGTACAATACGTTAGTATTGTGGGTTTCCCCATTCGGAAATCTCTGGATCACAGGCTATTTGCGCCTACCCAAAGCTTATCGCAGCTTATCGCGTCCTTCATCGGCTACTGGTGCCAAGGCATTCACCATGCGCCCTTTGTAGCTTGACCATTTTCTTACTCTTAAGACTAATCTTTAGAGTTTTATTCTACAAAGGTATTTAATTACCTTTAGCTTTACTTTTATTAAAAGTTATATTCACTGTGCAATTTTCAAAGGACAACTGAAGAATTAGATTCTTCAAAATTAAACAGAGCTATTAAATAAAACCTTCGAAGTAGAATTACCTACTTCGTCGACTCCTTAGAAAGGAGGTGATCCAGCCGCAGGTTCTCCTACGGCTACCTTGTTACGACTTCACCCCAATCACTAACCCCACCTTCGGCCGCTGGCTCCTTACGGTTACCTCACGGACTTCGGGTGTTGCCAGCTCTCATGGTGTGACGGGCGGTGTGTACAAGGCCCGGGAACGTATTCACCGCGACATGCTGATTCGCGATTACTAGCAACTCCAGCTTCATGTAGGCGAGTTTCAGCCTACAATCCGAACTGAGATGAGTTTTAAAAGTTTGGCTCCACCTCACGGTCTTGCATCTTTCTGTACTCACCATTGTAGCACGTGTGTAGCCCTAGACATAAGGGGCATGATGATTTGACGTCATCCCCACCTTCCTCCCGGTTAACCCGGGCAGTCTCACTAGAGTGCTCAACTAAATGGTAGCAACTAATGATAAGGGTTGCGCTCGTTGCAGGACTTAACCTAACATCTCACGACACGAGCTGACGACAACCATGCACCACCTGTCTCCCTGTCCCGAAGGACTTCCTTTGTTACAAGTAATTCAGGGGATGTCAAGTCTAGGTAAGGTTCTTCGCGTTGCTTCGAATTAAACCACATGCTCCGCTGCTTGTGCGGGCCCCCGTCAATTCCTTTGAGTTTTAATCTTGCGATCGTACTTCCCAGGCGGAATACTTATTGCGTTAGCTGCGGCACAGAAGGAGTCGATACCTCCTACACCTAGTATTCATCGTTTACGGCGTGGACTACCAGGGTATCTAATCCTGTTTGCTACCCACGCTTTCATGCCTCAGCGTCAGTTACGGTCCAGAGAGTCGCCTTCGCCACTGGTGTTCTTCCTAATCTCTACGCATTTCACCGCTACACTAGGAATTCCACTCTCCTCTCCCGCACTCTAGATATCCAGTTTCAAATGCAGCACCCAAGTTGAGCTCGGGTATTTCACATCTGACTTAAAAATCCGCCTACGCATCCTTTACGCCCAGTAAATCCGGACAACGCTTGCCACCTACGTATTACCGCGGCTGCTGGCACGTAGTTAGCCGTGGCTTCCTCCTTGGGTACCGTCATTATCGTCCCCAAAGACAGAGCTTTACAACCCGAAGGCCTTCATCACTCACGCGGCGTTGCTGCATCAGGCTTTCGCCCATTGTGCAATATTCCCCACTGCTGCCTCCCGTAGGAGTCTGGACCGTGTCTCAGTTCCAATGTGGCCGATCACCCTCTCAGGTCGGCTACGCATCGTTGCCTTGGTGAGCCGTTACCTCACCAACTAGCTAATGCGCCGCGGGCCCATCTCAAAGCGAATAAATCCTTTAATTAGTCCTTCATGTGAAAAACTAATGTTATGCGGTATTAATCTCCCTTTCGGGAGGCTATCCCCCACTTTGAGGTAGGTTGCCCACGTGTTACTCACCCGTCCGCCGCTAATCCATCCCCGAAGGGATTTCATCGCTCGACTTGCATGTGTTAAGCACGCCGCCAGCGTTCGTCCTGAGCCAGGATCAAACTCTCAATTTTAAAGTTTAATCTGTACTCAAATTATTGACGTTAAACATTTGTTTAACTATACTGGCTTATTTAAAATAAGAATGTCTTCTTACTTTCACTCTGTTTAATTTTCAAGGATCTTGCCGCATCTTTGCGACTTTTATATCTTACTATGTTTGCTTAACCTTGTCAAGAACTTTTTTTCAAATTCTTTTCTGTTAAGTTTGCTGTGTTTTCACAGCCTTTACATCTTAACATGCTTGTTTTTATTTGTCAATCAGTAATTTATTACTAAGTTAACAGCTATAAAATTCAGTACTAAGACATTAAGTATCAAACTAAAAAAGCATTATGCAAACTAATTTATTGTCAATACTTTTGGTTGCGGAGACAGGACTTGAACCTGTGACCTTCGGGTTATGAGCCCGACGAGCTACCAACTGCTCCACCCCGCGTCATTATATTGTATTAACCGTAATTTATTTTGTTTTTGCTGCTCCTTCAAGCGACAAGGAGTATCTTATCACGTATACATATATAAAGAACAATCAAACCATACTCTTATTATAAATACCCTTAATGATACTTTATTATACTTTAATATACTTCATTATTTATATAATGATACACCTGACTAAGTTTGTATGTAAATATGCTATTTTTATCAAACAAACGGGTATTTAAATAAATTCTTTAAAATAATAAAAAATAAATATCCTGACAAATATTTTGAGTAGAAAAATTTATATTAATTAAGGATAGAGTTATTAATTTAAATCTACCCCATTAAAATACTTTATTATATCAATTTTATGCTAAAACTATATTTTACTGAACTTTTTCACTTTCTATTTGCTTTATTAATTTTTCATTATGTGACTATTTACTTTCTTTTATAAGAACTTCTTTACCTTCAAAAGCTATACCTATTTCTAATATATTATTTATTCCTAATTCAATCATTTCAGCTTTATATTTTTTATCCTGTATTTGTTTTAAAGCTGCATCTACCGCTTTCTCTATTAGACCTGACAATATGTGTTTTATTCAAAGCCACAAGCATTCCTAAAGAAAAAGCATTATAAAAGTTTTTTCCTTCACCAGTTACATCAAAATAACTTAATGTATTTTCAATTACTAACGTTAAAAGAAAGCCATAATGACATTAAAATTCATTATGGCTACTACTCTATATAGAAAATCTAACTATTCTCAAAAATATATAAAATAAACTTTCACTGAATATTGTCCCTCATAGTAAGAAACAAGCAATTTTCTAGGGATTATATTCTATTTTAAAAACTTTAAATTTAATATGCACTACCGTTTTATTTGGTACTTATAACCTGCTGTGCCATTTTAACTAATTCATCTTTTGATATATTAGAATCAATTCCTAAGAAAGAATAGTTAATTCCATCTTGCATCCAATTTAAGCATTGAACTTGAGAGATTTTTTCCTTTTCAGATCCATAAGTAAATACATATTTACCAGATAACTTATCCCTTTTATCTTGTTCTGTCATTTTATAATTTGCTGGCTCAAGCTTATTAGCATATGAATCATAATATAAATCTATACCGTTATAAGTAGCAATATCAACCTCTTTCTTTGATCTTTCATCTAACCTTCCATTTTCAATAGAAAGACTTAATTCATCATTGCCTTTTGTATAAGTAAAATCAAGTGACTTTGTTTTTCCTACAGAATTACCTTTCTCATCAGCTCCTTCATTATTTACAGTGTATCCTTTTGCAAAAGTATATCCATTGTCAAATTTCTTAACTAATTTGGGATTAAATTCAAAATCCTTTTTCACCTGTTCTGCTGTAGGTATAGTAGTATATGTTGGTATATTACTTAAATTTGAAGTTATAGAATATATTTTTCCTGCAGCAAATACAGTTGTTCCCATTACAATAGCAGCCACTAATGCAACCATAATTTTTTTCTTAATTGATCCTATTTTTCGCATTTTTCCATTTTTCATTTTATCATTCTCCTTTTTATCTGGTAAACTATTTAATGTTGAACTTACCTTATTTTTAAAACTTTCAGGTGTATCTGGAAAGGCTTTGTTCCAATTGTATTTATTCATAAACTGCCTCCATATTCTCTAACTTTATTTTTAATAATTTTCGTCCTTTTGCTAATCTACTTTTTACAGTTCCTGGAGGTATTTCTAAAATCCGCTTAATTTCTTCTACTGAATATCCCTCTACATAATAAAGAACAATTGTAATACGAATACGCTCTGGTAAATTCTGAATAGCCAAATATAATTCTCTATAATCTTTTCTATCATCAGCCTTGGTAGACTCAAAGTATTCTTCATAAGACACCTTGGGATACTCTTTGCGTTTTAAATCATAACATTCATTTATGAGTATCCTAACCAACCATGTTTTAAAATATTGTTCTTTCTTCAGCGTATCTATTTTATCATAGGCTTTTAAAATTGTTCCCTGAACTGCATCCTCGCAATCTTGATCATGAGTCAAAATTGATTTAGATACATGATATAAAATAGATTCAGCTTCAAGAACATTAGCTATAAATGTTTCTTTATTCAATTGACTTCCTACCTTTCTTTGCAAACTGCAGCGCTACTTTTTTGCTTTACACTAATTAGATGGATATATATACTAAATGGTTCATTTTATTTTCATGATAATTTAATATAATGATGTAAGCTGTATTTTGTAAACTAATTACAAAATAAAAATACCATAAAATCCATTTCTGAATAATACGATATCTTAAGAAATTTATTAAAGATGGCAAGCAACTGGACTACATCATGAAAATGCAACCCAGTTGTAGGTTTATCAAAGATATATACAATTTTTCCTTTAGTTTTTCTGCTAAGTCCTTTTGCAAGCTTCACTCTTTGAGCTTCTCCTCCACTTAAGGTTGTAGTATTTTGTTCAAGCTTAATATATCAAAATCCTACTTCTTTTAAAACTTCAGAGATTGAATGTATATAGCTTGCGAAAATTTTTGTAGTTAATAAAATCATAAGAAACAAAATTTTAGAAATGTGCAAAAACTCCACTGTAGAAATTCATATTAAAGAAAACATTTTTTTAAATTCATTATAAATTTATTTTTAAGTTCAATTTCTATCTCCTTAACATAATGTGTATCAATATTTTCATCAATTGCAATATGATAAATATTATCTAAATTTATGCAAATTGTAGGAGCAGCATCATTATCTTCATCCTGAAAATCCAGCAAAGCTTCTTCCTCACAATTTTTAAAAAACTTATAATCAAAATTTTCATATAGCTGATTTGTCATTATATCCTCATTTGTGTCTATTATAATTTGTTTTCCTTTAAATAACTGTAATGCTCTAGCTAGTATTAACATCATTTCATTTTGTTCTTTTGATAATATCTTGACTACTTCTTCCATAGCTATTTCCTCCTGTAAAAGTATAATCCATATTAAATCTTTTTATAATTATATCAAGTTTTGCTTAACTATAATAGCACCAATATAACTTTTAAATCTCTATTAAATATTTGTTTTTATAATTTTGTATTAAACTTTGTTGACTACAACTTTTACCCAAGTTATTTCAAATTCAATCTAGATTATTTTTGGAAATAATGTAATTTTATTTAAAATTTTAAATTATTTTGTAATTTGCTATCATAATAACACTAGAAGGTTTCATTTAGTTATGTTAAAATATTTCATAGAATTAAACAAATATCCTATAAAATAATTTCCTCTTATAAACATTAATTTAAAAGGAGAATATTCTATGAAATCTATTAAAAACAAATTAATTACTTTTACAGTATTATTAGTATTATTACCAGTTCTAATTACTAACTTTGTATGTTATTACTATTTTTCCAGCAGCATATCTTCTAGCGTAATCGATAACAACAAAAAGCTTTCATCTACAATATCTGATGGTGTTAAGGATTTTATAGATAAAGCCTACACACTTACTGAAGAAATGGCACAAAACAAAACAACTGTTGATTTCAATTTAGAAGATCAGAAAGAAATGCTTAAAAACGCTTTAGCTAAAAATTCTTATTTTGATTTACTTTATATTCAAAATACTTCTGGAAATCAAACAGCTCGTTCATCTGGAGAATTAGGAAATAGATCTAATAGATGGTGGTTTACTCAAATGATGAAGGATAAAAAACCTTTTGTTAGCAAATCCTACTACTCTGCAAGCGGAAATATGGCTGTAACTTCAATATTTCACCCCATTTTTGATAAAAATTCTAATATGCTAGGTATATTTGGAGCTGATCTTAAATTAAATGAATTGCAAAAACTTGTGGACAAGTATTCAGATGGTAAAAACATCTACTCATTTGTTTTAGATAGTGAAGGTGTTATAATTGCTCATCCCGATAAAGCTCAAGTTTCAGAACTTTATAATTATAAAACTTTGAAAAAAACAGTATTACTTAAAGATGCTTCTGGTAATGTGGAAAAAGATGCATCAGGAAATCTAAAAACCAAACTTGAAGATATAGTTATTCCTAAAACTCTTAAAGAAAGTGTTGGAAAAGCACTAAAGGGAGAATCTGGTATCGTTGAATACTCAGATAATAATAAAAAAGAAATGCTAGGTGCCTATACTGCAATAAAGCTTCCTGGGCAATCACAAAGCTGGGCAGTGGTAACAGTTGAAAATAAAGCCTTTGCTATGTCAGTAATAAAATCTACTCAACTTAAAAACACTTTTATAGCATTAGGATTATTAATACTAATTGTCATATTAATATATTTATTAACAAAAAAATTTACGCAACCTATTCTTGACCTAGTATCTTTAATGAAAAGAGCATCTGAAGGAGACTTAACAGTTAAATGTAACTATAAAAGTGAAGATGAAATTGGAAGCTTAAGCTACAACTTTAATTGCATGATATCTCAAATTAGAGATCTTATTAACAATATAGGCAATACTTCAAACCTTGTAACAAATTCAGCTAAAACTTTAGCCATTAATACTGATGCAACTTCTCAATCTATTGAACAGGTTACCTTAAACATTTCAGATGTTGCTGATGCTGCTGAAAAACAAACTTCAAACTCTATTACTGGACTTGATACAACTACAAAATTGTCAGACGAAATTTCTATTATGACAAATTATATGAATGAAGGAAAGAACTCTGCCGAAAAAATATATACTGTTAGCACTAAAGGAGTTAATGTTATTAGTAGCTTAGAAACTGCTGCAAAAGAAAATAGTCAATCTATAAATAATATAGCACTAGTTGTAAATTCTCTAAGCGAAAAAGCTAATATAATAGGAAATATTGCAGATACTATAACTTCAATTTCAGAACAGACTAATCTTTTAGCTTTAAATGCTGCTATAGAAGCTGCAAGAGCTGGTGAAGCTGGAAAAGGATTCTCTGTAGTTGCTGATCAGGTTAGAAAATTATCAGAAGATACTGCTGCATCAAGTAACAATGTTAAAGATATTATATCCAATGTTCAAAAGGATGTTAATAAAGCCAAAGATGCCATATCTCAAGCAGAACTTGTAGCAAAAAGCCAAAATGATGCAGTTAAATATACTGGTGAAACCTTTAATGAAATTTCCTCAAAAATTCAAGATGTAGTAAACAAAATTATTATTACTGCATCCAGCCTTGATAATGTAGTTATTAGTAGAGATCAACTACTTATACTTATGGAAGATGCAGCAAAAGTATCTGAAACCCTCTCAGCATCTTCTGAGCATGTTTCAGCTATAACAGAAGAACAAAATGCAGCTATGGAGGAAGTAACAGCACTAGCAGAAGAGTTAAATAAAATGTCCTCCACTCTTAATGAATCAATAAAAACCTTCAAATTAAACTAATACAAATACACCACTTTTCAATTACTTAAAAAATTGTTTAGAAACTTTAAGCCAATGCTTGGTTGTTAAGCATTGGCTTTTTATATATATATATCTATGAAACTCATGACACATTTTTCCGTATATCCATTAAGTTCCTTGCAAAATTTTCCAAAGCAAAAGTAGTGAATTTCTTGTATATCTTGAACTATCTTGTCTAATAGGACCACTGAAGCAAGCTTCAATTGTCCACTTGTACATACAATAGAAGGCTTAAATTCAGATGTTCTTTTTATAACTTCATTAAACAATGATGGATTTTCAAAAATAAATAATCTATTTTTGTTGCAAATAAATCTATCTAATGATTTTTTATACTTAAACACAAAGAACACTAGGCAATTTACTTGCTTAGTGTTCTTATAATTACCTGGCGACGACCTACTCTTCCACAGAGCTGCCCCTGCAGTACCATCGGCACTATAAAGCTTAACCATCGTGTTCGAAATGGGAACGGGTGTTGCCTTTATGTCATAATCACCAGATTACTAAAATTGCTATAAGCTTCACATTACTGCGTCAATTCAATCGCTGCGGTACTCATTTACGTTAGTAAACTCTGTTCCTCGCTCAGTCATTTCCTTGTACTGTTCGCTTCTATCAATTTTACCTTATTTAATTTTAAGAAAAGATATTTTATCTTTTCAAAATTGCACAGTGAATTTATTTGGTCAAGCCCTCGACCTATTAGTATCAGTCAGCTGAACATGTTACCATGCTTACACCTCTGACCTATCAACCTTGTGTTCTTCAAGGGGTCTTACTAGCTTACGCTATGGGAAATCTAATCTTGAGGTGGGTTTCACGCTTAGATGCTTTCAGCGTTTATCCCGTCCCGACATAGCTACCCAGCCATGCTCCTGGCGGAACAACTGGTACACCAGAGGTCAGTCCATCCCGGTCCTCTCGTACTAAGGACAGCTCCTCTCAAATTTCCTACGCCCGCGACGGATAGGGACCGAACTGTCTCACGACGTTCTGAACCCAGCTCGCGTGCCGCTTTAATGGGCGAACAGCCCAACCCTTGGGACCTACTTCAGCCCCAGGATGCGACGAGCCGACATCGAGGTGCCAAACCTCCCCGTCGATGTGGACTCTTGGGGGAGATCAGCCTGTTATCCCCGAGGTAGCTTTTATCCGTTGAGCGATGGCCCTCCCACGAGGTACCACCGGATCACTAAGCCCGACTTTCGTCCCTGCTCCACTTGTTTGTGTCGCAGTCAGGCTCCCTTCTGCCTTTGCACTCTTCGAACGATTTCCAACCGTTCTGAGGGAACCTTTGGGCGCCTCCGTTACTTTTTTGGAGGCGACCGCCCCAGTCAAACTGCCCACCTAACAATGTCCCGTGACCAGTTTCATGGCCACCGGTTAGAATCCCAATACTGTCAGGGTGGTATCCCAAGGATGACTCCACAGAAGCTGACGCCCCTGTTTCGCAGTCTCCCACCTATCCTGTACAGACAATATCGAAACTCAATGCTAAGCTGCAGTAAAGCTCTACGGGGTCTTTCCGTCCAATCGCGGGTAGCAAGCATCTTCACTTGCACTACAATTTCGCCGGATTTGTTGTCGAGACAGTGCCCAAGTCATTACGCCATTCGTGCGGGTCGGAACTTACCCGACAAGGAATTTCGCTACCTTAGGACCGTTATAGTTACGGCCGCCGTTTACTGGGGCTTAAGTTCACACCTTCGCTTACGCTAAGTATTCCCCTTAACCTTCCAGCACCGGGCAGGCGTCAGCCCCTATACTTCAGCTTTCGCTTTAGCAGAGACCTGTGTTTTTGCTAAACAGTTGCTTGGGCCTATTCTCTGCGACCTACTTTCGTAGGCACCCCTTCTCCCGAAGTTACGGGGTCAATTTGCCGAGTTCCTTGACAACAATTCTTCCGATGGTCTTAGGATTCTCTCCTCACCTACCTGTGTCGGTTTGCGGTACGGGCGCCAACATCCTCCATAGAGACTTTTCTTGGCAGCGTGGAATCAGATACTTCGCGACATAAAGTCACTCCCCATCACACCTCAACATTAATCAGACGGATTTGCCTGTCTGATCTGTCTAGATGCTTAGACACACATCCAATAGTGTGCACATCCTATCCTCCTGCGTCATCCCATTTGTAATAACGTCAATTGGCGGTATCGGAATATCAACCGATTGTCCATCACCTACGCCTTTCGGCCTCGGCTTAGGTCCCGACTAACCCTGAGCGGACGAGCCTTCCTCAGGAAACCTTAGGTTTTCGACCAATAAGATTCTCACTTATTTCTCGCTACTTATGCCAGCATACTCACTCCTGTACAGTCCACCGCTCCTTTCGGTACGACTTCAATCCATACAGGAAGCTCCTCTACCGCTCTTTCGAGCCCATAGCTTCGGTGGTAAGTTTTAGCCCCGGACATCTTCGGCGCAGGATCTCTCGACTAGTGAGCTATTACGCACTCTTTGAATGAGTGGCTGCTTCTGAGCCAACATCCTAGTTGTCTTAGAAATCCCACATCCTTTTCCACTTAACTTACACTTTGGGACCTTAGCTGATGATCTGGGCTGTTTCCCTTTTGACCACGGATCTTATCATTCGTAGTCTGACTGCTGAGATACAAGTATATGGCATTCGGAGTTTGATAGGGTTCAGTAACTGTTGTCAGCCCCTAGCCCATTCAGTGCTCTACCTCCACTACTCAATCTCAACGCTAGCCCTAAAGCTATTTCGAGGAGAACCAGCTATCTCCGAGTTCGATTGGAATTTCTCCGCTATCCACAGCTCATCCCATGGTTTTTCAACACCAACGTGGTTCGGACCTCCACGGAATTTTACTTCCGCTTCATCCTGGCCATGGATAGGTCACTCGGTTTCGGGTCTACGACACGCAACTTTTCGCCCTATTCAGACTCGGTTTCCCTTCGGCTCCATACCTTAAGTACTTAACCTTGCTACATATCGTAACTCGCTGGCTCGTTCTACAAAAAGCACGTCGTCGCACGTAAAAGTGCTTCGACCGGTTGTGGACACACGGTTTCAGGTTCTATTTCACTCCCCTTCCGGGGTTCTTTTCACCTTTCCCTCACGGTACTGCTTCACTATCGGTCACCAGTTAGTATTTAGCCTTGGGAGGTGGTCCTCCCTGCTTCCCACAAGGTTTCACGTGTCTCGTGGTACTCTGGATTAGACCTTAAAAGCTTCCATTTTCACTTACAGGGCTGTTACCTTCTATGGCGGAGCCTTCCAGCTCTCTTCAATTAATTCCTGCTTTTAGTTATGGTCTATCCTCAACCCCAGGAACAAGTTCCTGGTTTGGGCTCTTTCCCTTTCGCTCGCCGCTACTTAGAAAATCGATATTTCTTTCTCTTCCTCCGGGTACTTAGATGTTTCAGTTCCCCGGGTTTACCTCCATAAACCTATGTATTCAGTTTACAGTACAATACGTTAGTATTGTGGGTTTCCCCATTCGGAAATCTCTGGATCACAGGCTATTTGCGCCTACCCAAAGCTTATCGCAGCTTATCGCGTCCTTCATCGGCTACTGGTGCCAAGGCATTCACCATGCGCCCTTTGTAGCTTGACCATTTTCTTACTCTTAAGACTAATCTTTAGAGTTTTATTCTACAAAGGTATTTAATTACCTTTAGCTTTACTTTTATTAAAAGTTATATTCACTGTGCAATTTTCAAAGGACAACTGAAGAATTAGATTCTTCAAAATTAAACAGAGCTATTAAATAAACCTTCGAAGTAGAATTACCTACTTCGTCGACTCCTTAGAAAGGAGGTGATCCAGCCGCAGGTTCTCCTACGGCTACCTTGTTACGACTTCACCCCAATCACTAACCCCACCTTCGGCCGCTGGCTCCTTACGGTTACCTCACGGACTTCGGGTGTTGCCAGCTCTCATGGTGTGACGGGCGGTGTGTACAAGGCCCGGGAACGTATTCACCGCGACATGCTGATTCGCGATTACTAGCAACTCCAGCTTCATGTAGGCGAGTTTCAGCCTACAATCCGAACTGAGATGAGTTTTAAAAGTTTGGCTCCACCTCACGGTCTTGCATCTTTCTGTACTCACCATTGTAGCACGTGTGTAGCCCTAGACATAAGGGGCATGATGATTTGACGTCATCCCCACCTTCCTCCCGGTTAACCCGGGCAGTCTCACTAGAGTGCTCAACTAAATGGTAGCAACTAATGATAAGGGTTGCGCTCGTTGCAGGACTTAACCTAACATCTCACGACACGAGCTGACGACAACCATGCACCACCTGTCTCCCTGTCCCGAAGGACTTCCTTTGTTACAAGTAATTCAGGGGATGTCAAGTCTAGGTAAGGTTCTTCGCGTTGCTTCGAATTAAACCACATGCTCCGCTGCTTGTGCGGGCCCCCGTCAATTCCTTTGAGTTTTAATCTTGCGATCGTACTTCCCAGGCGGAATACTTATTGCGTTAGCTGCGGCACAGAAGGAGTCGATACCTCCTACACCTAGTATTCATCGTTTACGGCGTGGACTACCAGGGTATCTAATCCTGTTTGCTACCCACGCTTTCATGCCTCAGCGTCAGTTACGGTCCAGAGAGTCGCCTTCGCCACTGGTGTTCTTCCTAATCTCTACGCATTTCACCGCTACACTAGGAATTCCACTCTCCTCTCCCGCACTCTAGATATCCAGTTTCAAATGCAGCACCCAAGTTGAGCTCGGGTATTTCACATCTGACTTAAAAATCCGCCTACGCATCCTTTACGCCCAGTAAATCCGGACAACGCTTGCCACCTACGTATTACCGCGGCTGCTGGCACGTAGTTAGCCGTGGCTTCCTCCTTGGGTACCGTCATTATCGTCCCCAAAGACAGAGCTTTACAACCCGAAGGCCTTCATCACTCACGCGGCGTTGCTGCATCAGGCTTTCGCCCATTGTGCAATATTCCCCACTGCTGCCTCCCGTAGGAGTCTGGACCGTGTCTCAGTTCCAATGTGGCCGATCACCCTCTCAGGTCGGCTACGCATCGTTGCCTTGGTGAGCCGTTACCTCACCAACTAGCTAATGCGCCGCGGGCCCATCTCAAAGCGAATAAATCCTTTAATTAGCTTTCCATGTGAAAAACTAATGTTATGCGGTATTAATCTCCCTTTCGGGAGGCTATCCCCCACTTTGAGGTAGGTTGCCCACGTGTTACTCACCCGTCCGCCGCTAATCCATCCCCGAAGGGATTTCATCGCTCGACTTGCATGTGTTAAGCACGCCGCCAGCGTTCGTCCTGAGCCAGGATCAAACTCTCAATTTTAAAGTTTAATCTGTACTCAAATTATTGACGTTAAACATTTGTTTAACTATACTGGCTTATTTAAAATAAGAATGTCTTCTTACTTTCACTCTGTTTAATTTTCAAGGATCTTGCCGCATCTCAGCGACTTTTATATCTTACTATGTTTGCTTAACCTTGTCAAGAACTTTTTCAAATTCTTTTCTGTTAAACTTGCTGTGTTTTCACAGCTTTTACATCTTAACATGCTTATTTTTATTTGTCAATCAGTAATTTATTACTAAGTTAACAGCTATAAAATTCAGCATTAAGTATCAAACTAAAAAAGCATTATACAAACTAACTTATTGTCAATACTTTTGGTTGCGGGGACAGGACTTGAACCTGTGACCTTCGGGTTATGAGCCCGACGAGCTACCAACTGCTCCACCCCGCGTCATTGCATTGTATTAACCGTAATTTATTTTGTTTTGCTGCTCCTTCAAGCGACAAGGAGTATCTTATCATGTATACATATATAAGTAATCTACCTAATACATCTTAACTGCAATTGAATCAGATAATACTCAAGTATTCTCTGATATACTACTTGTTTAACATAATGACACGCCTGACTAAGTTTTAATAGATATAGTATAGTCTATTTTCCCAAAGATTATGCAAGTATTCGTTCTTAAATATAATATACTTTACATTTATCATAAAGCGTACACTTTTTATACCACAATAATAAGCTTATGTACAATAGTGGTTTAGTCAACTTTCAAAAGAACAGAGTTCAAAGTTCAAAGAACAAATAAGGAAGTTTTCTTCCTAACGTCAGAAAATAAAAATTATAATTCCCTGAAGAACGAAGGAACTCATCCTTATTTGTTCTTTGATATTTGAACTTTTTAAGTATTCTTCATAATTTTCTCTCAAAGTTAATAGGCTAATCGCCTTTGGTTTTTTTATGCAAAGACATTTGAAACTACTTAAAATATTAAGTTAATTCCAGCCTACAGTTATGACTTATCAGCCCTTGATGGAGAAAAATATATTAATATAAAGTATATACAAAAAGTTTTCAAATATAGATTAATCACTTTATGGTTACTAGTTTGAATTTTAGATTTTACGTAGGGATATATGATAAGTGTTTCATCACATTAGCTAAATTGTTTTTTTATTATTCTTAGTGAAAATTTCAGGAAAACCTTAGAACTTTAGCCCTGTTTGAGTGAAGCGAGTTTGGCAAAGTTCTTAGGTTTTCCTGAAATTTGAACTTAGAATAATTAAAAACATTTAGCAGTGATAAAACACTTATCATATATCACGTAGTAAAATTTAAAATCCAAACTGCCACTACACTTTAATATCTAGTTGCATCTCATCTTGCTTATATTAAGTCAAAGTTTTGTATGTGCGAAAGTTGAGTAAATACTATTTAAATTGATACCCTATTCAAATCTTAATGCTTCAATTGGATTTAATTTTGAGGCTTTATTTGCAGGATACATACCGAATATTATCCCAACTGCTAATGAAAACACAAAAGCAATTATAACAATATTACTTGATATTACAATAGTCATTTTTAAATAGTTATTTCCAACATATGCAAAAGCATATCCAAATAATACACCAAGCATTCCACCTATACCACTTATACTTCCTGCTTCAATTAAAAATTGTGCAAGTATATGTTCTCTTTTAGCTCCTATAGCTTTTCTAATACCAATTTCTTTTGTTCTTTCAATAACAGATACCAACATTATATTCATTATACCAATACCACCTACAACTAATGAAATTCCTGCTATACCAGATAACATTGCTGTCATACTGTCGTTTGTTTGGTTAGAGGTTTCTAGTAAGCTTGTTTGGTTAAATATCCTATAACTTTTAGGATCATTATTATACTTTTTGTTTAAGAACAGCTGTAAATATCCCATTGCTTCATCTACACTATTCTTATCTGCTGCTTCAATATAGAAAGTTTTTATATCTCTAACTTTTAATATTCTTTGTGCTGTAGTTAGGGGAACTATTACTCTATCGTCTCCTGAATTCCCCCCACTGCCTCCTTGTGCTTGTAAAACTCCAATTACAGTAAAATCATATCCATTTATATTTATAGTTTCTCCTGTAACATTTCTGCTGCCATAAAGTTCATCTGCTACAGTTACTCCTATTACAGCTACTTTAAACCTGTTGTCTAAATCATTTTGTTCAATAAACCTGCCACTATCTACATTTAAGTTTCTTATTGTAGAATAATTAGGTGTACTAGCCTCCATATCAGTAGTTGCTGTCTTACTTCCACCTTTAATGTTTATGTTACCTTGAGTTAATGTAGGTGCAATATCTTTTATACCTGGCTTTTTCTTTAAATCTTCTAATTCGCTAGTAGACACAGCTTTATTTCTGTTACCTACTATATTTACCGTTATAAGATTAGTTCCCAATTTTTCTATTTGAGAAGCAACCTTCTGCTTGGTACCATCTCCCATACCTACTAAAACTATAACAGAAGAAATTCCTATTATTATTCCAAGCATAGTCAAAAGAGATCTCATCTTATTTGATAGGATAGAAAAAATTGCCATTTTCATTATACTTGTAAATTTCATCTTTACCATTCTCTCCTTTAAGGATTTTAAGTATCAACCTTTATTCGATGACTATCATTTCTAATACTCCTCTCAATCGGGTTTTACTTTATCTCATCTGATGCTATGGTTCCATCGCTTATTGTTATTATTCTTTTTGCTTGTGCTGCAATATCCCTATCATGAGTTATAAGAATTATTGTATTACCCTCATTATTTAATTGCTTAAGAATTTCTAAAACTTCCCTGCCTGTTTTGCTGTCCAAAGCTCCAGTAGGTTCATCTGCTAATATCATTTCCGGTTTAGTAACTAATGCTCTTGCTATGGCAACCCTTTGCATTTGACCACCAGAAAGCTCTGATGGCTTATGCTTTATATGCCCTCCAAGTCCAATTTTCTCTAATCTCTCAATTGACCTTTGTTTTGCTTCCCTATCATTAACCCCTTGATATATTAGTGGTAACCGCACATTATCTAATATACTTAGTTTAGGCAAAAGATTATAGTTTTGAAATATAAATCCTATCTTATTGTTTCTTATTTCTGCCAGCTTACCATCACTGCAATTAGTATCCATTCCATCTAATATATACTGTCCTGAAGATGCTTTATCAAGACATCCTATTATATTCATCAGTGTAGATTTTCCTGCACCTGAAGATCCTACAATGGATACAAATTCACCTTTATTTATAGTTAAGTTAACATCATAAAGAGCTTTAAATTCATTACTTCCTGTCTTGTACACTTTGCTGATATCTTTCATTTCAATTACAGCATTGCTCAAATTTATCCCTCATTTCTAATAGATGTATAATAAAAAATATTACTTATTATTGAGGCTTTCTATATCAAGTAAATAATCCCGTTACTCAATTAATTTTTTCCGCCTCCACCTGAAGTTTTAGCAGTGCCATTTCCTGTTCCTCCAAAACTATTTCCAGCTCCCCCCAAACCACTTGCTCCATTTCTCATGGTGTTTTGATTATTATTGCTACTGGACTGTGGAAACTGTATAATTACTGTCTGATTTTCAGAGAGTCCGCTGATTATTTCAACCATATTTTGATTTTGCATTCCTGTTTGTACCTCAACTGATTTTCCTGGAATACTTGATGCATTTCTATTTGTACCACTTTGACTTGATGAGCTATTTCTTGATTGATTATTGTTTCCTGAGTTAAAATTACTATTTTTGGATTGAGAATTACTATTTCCGCTGTTATTAGCTCCTTTAGTATTACTTTGCAGCATTACATATTTTTTACCATTTCTAGTTGTAACAGCTTCTGTTGGTACCGATATCACATTTGTTTTCTTTTCAACAGCAATAGTTATATTACCATTCATTCCAACTTTTAATCTTTCTGAACTATCTAATGATAAAGTAACATCATAAGTTGTAACATTATTAGTTGTCTTTCCTACTTGTGATACATTTTGTACATGACCTGTATATGTTTTATCTTTTATATCATCTACCTTTATTGTTGCATCTTCTCCAACCTTTACTTTATCTATCTCCATTTCATCTACTGGCACTATTACTTGTAAATTAGATGGGTTTATAATTGCAGCTATAAGTTTAGTATTGTCAACATAATCACCTTGTTTTATGTTTAAAGTTGATATAATTCCATCTTTAGGACAAATTATTGAAGTTTTTCCTAAATTATTTTGTTGAGTGTTTAAATCATTTTGAAGCTGTTGAATTTGTAATTTTACCGCTTGCATATTATTTTTTATAGTAGAATCATCAAGTTTAAATAAAGTATCTCCTTTTTTTACTGTATTTCCTGAGGACACATATACTTCTGAAATCTTTCCTGATTGCGGAAATGGTATAGGTATTTCCAATGCTCCTCCTTCTCCTGAAGTCATTATAGCTAGTCCACCATATGCTGGTTTAAGAGATGCTACATCATCTCCAGGTGCAGCAAATACTGATTTTACCGTTCCATCAATAGGAGCTTTTATATACAAATTGTCTAATGTAATTTCTAAATTCTTTAAATCTAAATTTTTTTGAGCTATATTATTTCTGTCTGTATCCATATTCTTTTGTGAAGTAGTATCGTCAATTTTGCAAAACAAATCACCACTTTTAACAGTATCTCCTAGTTTAAAAGGTAACTCTTGTACAATCCCCCCATTAGATGAATAAATATCTGTTTCTTCAGCTGAAGCAACAGTTCCTGTGCCATCAACCGTTACTGCTATGTCTGTCCTTTTAACCTTAGCTGTTGCAAATTTAGCTGTAGTAGTTACTTTGCTTGTTGTATACTTTTTATAACCGTAGTATGATCCCCCTAAAACTACAGCAAGAATAAGTAAAGCTACTGATATTTTCTTAATTTTGGCAACTTGCATAAATTTACTCCTTCCCTTGTAATAGTTTAATATTGTGACATAAATTAGCAATTTGTTCATATTTTACTTACATTAGCTATTTTAGATGTCTTATTAAGTGTACTTATGTGCCTTGACATCTCAGTGTCAATTTTGTTAACAATCTATGAATACTTTTCAAAAAATATATGCCTTAAAAGTATTGCCTTAATACCTTATGACATATTTAACTCTAAACTTTAAATTTAAAAGCCTCAGACAAAAATTTAGAAATAAAAATTAGCCAGTGAAATTTCACTGGCTAATTAAAAACTAATTTTTCTTTTATATACTTGCTGTCTTTTTTCAATATGTAGTAAGTGTCAGCCAGCCTACAGCGAATAATTAGAGTATTAGCAAAAACTGTCCGCTGTTGTTATAAAGCTGCTTATCTATAATCATTTATGTGCTTTAATATTTACCTTAACATCATAAAAAGTACTTCCTTTTCCCTGGTCAGTGAGTCTTTGCGAAGTAAGTGTATTAGCTGAACGATTTCCTGGTGTATTTTCCAGCCACCAAACTCCCTCAGTAACAACAACACCTTTTGGAACTTTAGTTGTGATTCTTAAATTAAAATCAGCTTCTCCTCTTTCATTATATGCAGTAACAAGCTGACCATCTTCTAATCCTATTTTAGAAGCATCCTCTGGATTTACTTGTAAAATCATTTTGTTTATTTTTAACAAATCTTCTCTTTCATTAAAAGAAGAGTTTAATAATCGTGGATCTGGTGAATTAATTAGCCAGAATTCTGCATCATCTCCATGAGGTTTAAAATATCTTGGCAAAGGTTCATCCTCATTTGGATTTAAGATTTCAATTTTTCCTGAAGAAGTTTTAAATTGAGTCTTATAGCCTTTTGAAAGTGGTAACTCTAATGGCTTCCCTTCAATTAATGTTTCAATTTTAGCACTTGCAAGCCAGGAAGATGGTTTTTTAAGTATAGTATTTATTAAATTATCAGCTGACTGCTTAAAGAAAGGTTTGTTTATTCCCATTGCATCTGCTAGTAAGCTAAACACTTCAAAATTGGATTTTGCTTCACCTACTGGAGATACTACTGGATAAGCCCTCTGTACAGCATAATAACCATAAGCACTATATAAATCACTATGTTCAAGAGAAGTTGTTGCTGGCAAAATAATATCAGCATATTTTGCTGTATCAGTCACAAAACGCTCATGAACTACTGTAAATAGATCTTCTCTTTCTAACCCTTGTAATACCTTACTTTGATCAGGAGCTACTGCTGCTGGATTAGAATGATATACATATAAACTCATTATAGGTGGATCATTCAATTCATTTAGAGCATTACCCAATTCAACCATATTTATAATTCTTGTTGTTTTTTCTTGAAATTCTTCATGAGTTACAAGTTTTTTATCAAAAGCATGAGATGCAGATACAGATGTAAGTAAACCACCTCCAGCTTTTCCCCATGCACCAACAAGTGCTGGCAGACAAGTAATGGTCCTTACTGTCATTGCTCCATTACCATAACGTGATAAACCACTACCCATTCTAATAAATGGCGCTTTAGCCTTTGCATACTGCACTGCCATATCTTCAATTACTGAAGCATCAATTCCAGTTATCTCGCTCACTTTATCTAGAGCATAGTTTGGCAAAACAGTATCTTTAAGTTCCTCATATCCCTGTACATGCTTGTTTATAAAATCCTTATCAATTAAATTTTTTTCTGCCATTACATGCATCATTCCAAGTGCCAGAGCACCATCGGCACCAGGTTTAACTACAATAACCTTGTCAGCAATTTTAGCCGTACCCGTTTCATATGTATCAATTAACCATACTTTTGCTCCCTTTTTCTTAGCTATGTTTATATCATGAATAATATGAATATCCGTTGCTATTGCATGGATACCCCATAAAATAATTAAATCACTTTCTTGTATCTCATTCGTGTGAGGCCCCATAGTTTCTCCCATAACTGCATTCCATCCACATTCCTTAGCTGGTGCACAAATAGTTCTATCAAGCCTTGATGCACCTAAACTGTAAAAAAACGGATGACCTGAGTTACGCTGAACTAATCCCATAGTTCCTGCATATGAATATGGAAGTATTGCCTCTGATCCATGTTTATCAATAATTTTCTTCCAATTTGTTTTAATATGTTCAATAGCTTCATCCCAAGATATTGGCACAAAGTTACCACTACCCTTAGCACCATTTCTCAAAAGTGGTGTTAAAATACGACTTTCAGAATGAACTGTTTTTTCATAATGAGCCATCTTTGGACAAAGCGTTCCCCTTGTAAAAGGATGTTCAGGATCCCCTTTTACCTTTACAGCTTTTCCATCTTCAACATGAATAATAAGACCACAGGTATCAGGACAGTCATAGGGACAAACTGATCTAAAAACTTCCACTGCTACTCCTCCTTCTATTTCTCCATATTTTCTACATTTGTATTTTTTAAAATGATTCTCCAAGAATTGGTATATATCAAGAACTTTCAATGTGATATTTACATTAAATAGATTATAACACATGAATAATTGTCATCTCAATGTTGAGTTAATGTGATGTTTTAATTTCCATAAAAAAAATAATAAGGCTTTCTCACCTTATTATTTATACTTTTCAGTTTTAGTATCCCGCCGCATTTTCTCTTTTCTCTAATAGTGATTCATCATAAATTTGGAGAGAGCTCTCATTATACTCCCTCCTCTATTTGTTTGCTAATATTTTCCAAATTCATTATCGCTTAATGCTATCTTTTTTGATTTTGTTGTAGTAACTGCTGCTTCATCATAAACCTCATTTTTCATGGATTGGGTCTGCTTATTATTATTATTCATATTTTCAAGCATCCTTATTATTTCTGGATTTAATTCATTCATTCCACTATAAGCAGAGTAATTGATTTTCTTTAACTTAAATTTTGCAACTTGATCTCTTAGTAATTCAGCCTGGCTTGATAATTCCTCACTTGCTGCTGCACTCTCTTCTGATGTAGCAGAATTTGTCTGAATTACTTGTGATACTTGCATTATCCCTTGATTAATTTGTGAGATGCCTGTTGCTTGTTCATTTGATGCAGTTGCAATATCACTTACTATATTTGCAACCTTGGCTACACCATCAACTATCTTATTAAGTGCTTCTGATGTATCAGTTGCTATCTTTGTACCACCCTGAACTTTCTTAATTGAACCTTCAATCATATCAGTAGTTTCTTTAGCCGCATTTGCTGAACGTGCTGCTAAATTTCTTACTTCTTCAGCAACTACTGCAAACCCTTTACCATGTTGTCCTGCTCTAGCAGCCTCTACAGCAGCATTTAAAGCAAGAATATTGGTTTGGAAGGCTATTTCATCTATAACTTTTATAATTTTTGATATGTTAGAAGAGGATTCATTTATCTCCTGCATTGCCTTAAGCATTTCCTTCATTTGACCGTTCCCTTGCAAAGCATTCTCTTTAGCGGTCTCTGCTAATTTATTTGCTTCACTTGCATTATCATTATTTAATTTAGTCTGTGATGAAATTTCTTCTATTGATACAGTTAATTGTTCAATAGAACTTGCCTGTTCTGTAGCTCCTCGAGATAACTCTATACTTGAGTCTGAAAGTTGTTTTGCTCCAGATGCAACCTGCTCAGAAGCATTGCTGATGTTTCCCATAACTTCATTTATGCTATTTGACATTTTTCTAAAGGATGTTGCTAAAATACCTATTTCATCTTTAATATCAATATCTATAGTCACATCAAGATTTCCATCTGCTATTTTATTTGCAGCATTCATAAGTTGTTTTATTGGCTTACTAATTATATTGGAAATAAATAATCCAAGAAGTATAGCAGCAACCATGGCTACTATAGCAACACTAAGCATTATTATAACTGACCTACTTGTATCACCTGTATATTCATTGGACAGTTGATTACCAGTTGTTGATTTAAGTCTAAATAGTTCATTTATATTATTTTCAACATCTTTAGAGATTGGTGCAACCTCAGCATAGAAGATTGATTCTGCTTGATTAGATTGATTAGCAATTACTAAACTTATAACCTTATCTCTTCCAGTATTATACTTTTCAATTTTATCTGATAAAGTTTTAAAGGTTACTCGCCCTTGCTCTGTAGAGATTGATTTTTCAATTTTTATTAGTTGTTCCTTCATTTTTTTGTCTGATTCTTTTAAGTTACTAATATTTTCATTTCTTTTGTTAGCATCTTCTAGGAATATTATATCCCTTATCACACTTTTAGAATCATTAAATGTAACTCCTAACTGACCAATATCTCCTTGTGCTACGCCAAAATTAGTAAATAAATCAGAATACCTTTTATCAATACTTTTTATACTAGTTATTCCTACTGTTCCAACTACCCCAGCAAGTATTGAAACTAGTATAAAGGCAGAAATAAGTTTTGTACTAATTTTTAAATTACTGAACCATTTCATTCATTTTCCCTCCTTTAATTTATATATTTTTAAACTTTGAACTTAATCATCATCAAGTAACTTATTGCAATCCAGTAGAAGTTTAACTTCTCACTTCCTGCTTTACCTATACCCTTAATTTATTACTAAGCCCTTATTTAAAGTCAGGTGGTTAAACTATATAGTTAGTCCTATAATATACAGTATACCATTTTATTGAATTTTGTAAATATAGGGAATTGTCTGTAAATTTATAGTAAAATTTGATTCTTTGTCAAATTTAATACTTATGATCAATATCCAAAATGATAAATGAGGCTTGCTTTAATTTAGCTAAAGAAATTCACTGGTTTTTCATATGGATTTTCCTTCTTTCGGAGTTTTTTTCGTAACTAACATTTTCAACAAGCTCAATGTTAAAAATAGAATCCCAGCAATAAAATTTTATAATACATATTTTACATTAACTATTAGTCTGTAAATATAAATTAAATTCTATATAATTAAGCAACAGAGATTGTCCTCGACCTTTCAAAAATCGGAAAGATCGAGGACAATTTTTGTTGCTACTATATAAAAAAGAGATTATCAATTAAATACTAACCTCATCTGATTCAGGTTTCACTTCATCTGCTATTATTATACGATAAATCTATAGCTTTTTTATCAAAGGATATTACTGTAATTTACATGTTCTATAGAGAGCAAATATTAAAATTAAAACAAAATATTTTATATGAGGAATACTACAAAGCCTGCACATGAAAAACTTCCCCATAATAATATCTTCAAAGTTTACTATAGAAAAACTTTTATAACAAATAATTATTATAATTTTCAATCAAATAATCTCTAAAGCATCTTGCCGTATGTGATAGGTATTTACTTTTAAGCCAAGACAGCCCAATTGATATATGAGTATCTGGTTCTTCGATTTTTAACATCGAAAGATTTCTTGTGCCAAAATGCTTACGTTTTATCAAATATAAAGGTAAAAGAGCAATACCTCTTTCAAGCTCTAACATTTCTTCCATAAGGATGTCGTCGACCTCAAAAGCTATTTTCGGAGAAAATCCTGCTGCTTGACATATAGAATCTGTTATGTTTCTGAAGCTATAATTATGAACTAATGTAATAAAAGGATCTTCCGCAACCTCATTAAGGCAAATAGATGCTCTTTCTGCAAATCTATGACTGTTAGGAACTACTAATACAACTTCATCTTCTTTTAGTATTTTGCATTCAATGTCTTTCCCTTGTATAGCTGGAATTGTCAAACCAAAATCTATTTCTCCTGATTTAAGCTGCTTTTCAGCAATTTGATATATTTCACATCTTTGATTGATAACTACATTACTATATAGCATAAGATATCTTTTTAGAATTCCTGATAATAACCGCGGATTTGTTGTTGCAAGAGAAATACAATTAGATTGTTTACCTGTAATATCCATAATTTCATTTTTTGCGCTTTCTAGTTCGCAAAAAACCTTGTTAACTCTATCTAGAAATGCTAGCCCCACTTGATTAAGTTCAATATTTCTGCCTTTTCTATCAAATAACTTAGCATTAAGTTCATCTTCCAAATGTGAAATTGTTATACTTAAAGATGGCTGTGTTATATTTAGTTGTTCAGCTGCCTTAGAAAAATTCTGAATTTTAGCTGCTACTTGAAAATATTTTAATTGAAGTAATTCCATAAGACTACCACCCTTCAATCATACTAAATTGTTAAAAATTTCGTCTGGATTTTCTAGTAGTTGCTTCACTTCATTTAAAAACTTTCCTGCATATGCGCCATCCATAGCCCGATGGTCAAAAGAGATTGTTAGCTGAAAATTCATTGTTTCAATCCATTTATTTGATTTTCTACGCACAATTGGTGTAATAGCACCTATGCATAATCCAGCAATCATTGGTTGAGAGAGTGCTAATGAACCACTGTCAATATTAAACGAACCAAAATTTGATATCACAAAGTTGCCATAATGTTGCCTCAAAAATTCAATGGGACTATCAATAGACGAGTTAGAATGATTCATGCTCATTTGCTGAAGGAAACTCATAAATTTACCATTTCCATTACGAATATTCTTCAGTTCATTTTTAAACTCTATTGATATATCCCATATAGATTTTAATTCCGGACTATGAACTACTATATATTCAACATGGTTTTCAGTGTCAACGGGAATGTTTAATACTATTTCAGGGTTTTGAATGATGTTTTCACCATCAAAAAAGCTATATAATATTGGGTATCTTATCAGTGTATCTGCAATCGCTTTAGTTATAATATGTGTAATGGTAATATGTGAACTATCACTATTAATTTTGTTAACCTTATTTTTTAATTCTATCAAATGAGTTGCATTGAGGTTAACTGTCATTGTAACAGTTGGAACCATACTTTCTCTTTTAAATTTATGTGTTTGAAAACGTCGAAACATAATATCTCTTTGAGTCATTTCTGGTTGCATCTTGCTACCTCCCTAATTTTCATTCATTCTGTACTTATAATTATATATTTACAATGATAAATAACAATATATAATTTACAATATATATATAAATTCAAACTTATATATGCTGTTTATTTCCTTCAGTAAAACCTATGCTCTCATACAATTTTCATGCAGCTGTACCTTTTTCATTTCCTTCAGGATAAGTTATTACTTTTAAAACTAAAAAATAATGACTGGACAGCCATCTTTGCATATCCAGTCATACAATCAAAATACATTAAAAATTAATATCTGCAGTAGAATATAAAGCTGCTTTGCCACTCATTTTTACTCTCTCTCCCTGATACTTGCAATATAATATGCCACTTCTCGAAGATGCTTGATATGCAACTAAATCATTCTTTCCTAACCTGTTAGCCCAAAAAGGAATAATATGGCAGTGACCTGAGCCACATACTGGATCTTCTGGTACATTACATTTTGGTGCGAATGATCTAGATACACAATCAAATTCTTTACCTTTGGCTGTAACATTTAAAAGTAGTCCATCTAGTGCGTTTACCTTTTCTTGATCTGGATTTAAATTTCTAACTTCTTCTTCAGATTCAAGAATGCATAGTAAATCTCTTCCCATATATGCTTCTAAAGGTCTAACCCCAATAGCTTCAACCATTGCTTCTGTAACATCTACCTTTTTTAAGTCATATGCTGGAAAGTCCATTTCAAGAAGGTCTCCTTTTTTTACAACTACTAATAGTCCACTGAGTGTTTGGAAACGAACTTCTGTTATTTCAGGCTCAATAAACTTGGTTATAATGTATGCTGTTGCAAGAGTGGCATGCCCACATAAATCAATCTCACCACCTGGCGTAAACCACCTTAATTTATAATCTGATCCTTCTTTTACAGCAAAAGCTGTCTCCGATAGATTGTTTTCCCTTGTTATCTTCATCATAATCTCGTCAGAAAGCCACTCATTCATAACACATACTGCTGCTGGATTTCCCCCAAATATTTTGTCCGAAAAAGCATCTACTACATATTGTCTCATTTTAATTCCCTCCATTTCAATTAATAAAGCTTTTACTTTTTACATACAATTTATATACTAAACAAATTATATCATTGAGATTGTATGCTTTCTAGGAATAAAACTAGAAGAATTGGATGTGCAATGTAAACTGAATAACTTGCAGGGTATATATCTTATACCTTCTTGTAATAACCCTACTGGAACTTTGATGAATACTGAGCGCAGACAGCAACTTGCAGAAATTATAAAAAGGAATAATCTTATCTTAATAGAAGATGATATTTATTATTTTCTTAACCCTAAAAATTATCCGCCTATTACTTCTTTAGTACCTGAACAATCCATTTATATAAACAGTATTTCAAAGTCCTTGTGTTCTGGAATACGAGTAGCTTTTATAGTATATCCTGAAAAATATTCTACAAATATAACCCGGGGAATATATAACATAAATATAAAAACTTCTGCACTAAATGCAGAGATTATTGCTGAAATGATTAATACTGGAATGGCCGATCAAATAGTCGAAGATAAAATATCTGTTTCAAAAGAGCGGAATCAAATCTATAAAAAATATTTTAAAATAGAAAATCCAAAGGAAAATCCTATAAGCTTTTTTCGTTGGCTTCCACTAGAACAAAAGTTTAATGCAAACCAATTTGAAAAAGATGCTTTGGCACAGGGAATTCATATTTATCATTCAGATCGTTTTTTAGTTGGAAATTATGAAGGAAACCAATTTTTACGTGTAGCATTATCATCTGTTAATAATTCTGATGAATTAGAAAAAGGTTTAGTTATATTGAAAAATATCTTACTTAGAACAACTGATAAATCGAATATAAGTTCACTGATAATATAGAATATAAATTATATACAAAAATGACAAAATACAAATCAAACTCAAACAGCATTCATATTTAAGCTTGAAATTGTTCTGAACTCTTTTCATTATCTAATATTTTAGCCTTATATAACGGATGCCTGTTGATAGCTTGCTTCCTTTTTATTTATTGCTGTTAATGCGCCAAAGACCAGGTCAGGCTGATCCATCATTAAAAAGTGTCCTGCACTTGGAATAATGAATATCTCTTTACTTGGTGCCTTTATATCTTTAAAATAATCTTCAGCTATAATATAGGGAGCTTGCCAATCCCTTTCTCCTAAAATATAATATACTGGTACCTTATATTCATTGGATTCTGTGCGGAGATTAAAACTACCAAGAAAACTATGAACTTTTGAATTTGCCTTAAAGATTTTCATAAATGCTATAATATCGGAGAATTTAAAAATAGGACTTTTAAATATAGCTATCCACATATTAATACCTATTTCCACACCTAATTTATATTTACCCTGAAGCTTATGAACTATATTACATTTTCTCAAAAATTCTTTATCAAAGACAATTTTGCTGCCAGGATATTCACCTACACTCTCAAGCTTCTTCAATGATTTTTTATCACCTGCCTGCTCAATGATTTCTTTAACTTTGTTATAGGCTACTTGCTCATTTTCCACCATACCAATAGCCTGTCCAGCACCAATATAATATTCTACTTCTTCTGGATGCTTTTTAATAAATACTGACCCCAAAATACTTCCCCAAGAATGTCCAAATATAACAATCTTTTTCTTGTTATATTTTTTCTTAAGATACTGGATAACTTCAAACAAGTCCTGAATCATTAATTCTATTGTAGGGAGCTTATCTGGATTCCTAGTCAGGGTCTTTCCAGCACCTCGTTGATCCCAATGAACCACAGTATATATTTCTTCCCATCTATCTTGAAATACCCCTGTAAATAATGATTCTGCTGAACCTGGTCCTCCATGCAAAAATAGCATTACAGGATTATCAACGCTTGTTCCTAGATGAAATAGAAATTGATCTATTCCATTAATCCTTACATATTCAGAAATACATATTGGTCTGTTATTTTTATTCTTCATAATTTTCTCTCTCCATTTTCTGATTTTTTCTTATTCTTTCAAACTCCTTTAATATCCTTGTCACATCCTCTTTTTGACTTTCATCTGCTTTTAAGTTACTATCTTCTTCAAAGCCATCTTGTTCTTCACCATCAAATCGATAAAGCTTCTTCAGCATTCCCCAAATAGTTTCCAGCTCTTCAGTTGAAAAATTCTTAAAAAGCTCTGCCATAAAAAATATTCCCTTTTCCGAAACTTGATACAATACCTGCTTCCCAGTCTCTGTAATTATTACATTGACGGCACGCCTGTCTTTAGGATTAGGTATAACATTAAGATATCCTTTGTTTTCCATAGCAGTAACAATTTGTTTTACATTTTGTTTAGTGGAGCCAAGCTTTCTTGCAATATTATTAAAGGTAACTTTACCTTCAGATAAATGAGCAATTGCAACCATAGTCATATATTGCCTTGAGGTCAAACTCCCCAAGTATTCATCTCCTCTTACCTGAAGCTTATTTGCCAATGAAAACAATGTTGCATAAGTTTGCTCCATTAAAAATATCTCTCTGCATATATCCATAAAAATCTTCCTCCATTAGTCAATATATTGTCTAATTATAGTTTAATCACATTCTTTATATTTGTCAATATATTGTCTATTATTTTATTATAATCTTCATAAAATCTACATATTAATTTTGTAAAATATAGTTAAATCATTATGTCAGTAGTTTTTACTATTTACAACACTATTAATAATGGATATAAAATTAATTTGGAGATGATATATTATGGTAAAAATTGATGAGAAGGCTTTTAATTTTGTTCATGGCAAGAAACTATGCTTTGTAGTATGTATAAAAAAAACATCCATAGATTGCGATTGTGGTAATTGCAATACTAACGTAAAAACTCTTAAAATCAAAGTTTTATTTGAAACTGAAGTTCTAGACAAGGAACTATATGATATTTATGAATATGAAGATATTAAGGTATTTGTTTTAAAAATTTTAAAAGTTGTTGATGATATAAATGTTTATCAAAAGATGAAAATACCTTTTATGGAGCCTATATTTGCAGTTAAAGGTATCACAGCTTAGTAACATTTTCATAAAAAAGATTAAGCGGCCTTAGCCCAATGGAATTTGGAGCTAAGGTCGCTTTTTTCTGCACCTTTGTCGCATTTACTTTTCGGATACTTTTGCTTTTTTAGGCTTTGATATATTTCCAGCGAAATCTATTGCTCTTACTTCATAATTAAGCTCTTTCAATTTATCTTCTAAGGTTACCTTATCTATATAGCTCATTACAAGCTCTTCCTTTTCTCCTTTTTTTCCTGTGAATATTCTCTGTACATTAGTAGTAAAAATTAATTTTTTATTTCTATAAACTTCATAACCATAAGAAGTTTTCATAATAACGTAATGCATATTAACTTCTTTTAAATAATTAAATTCACTTTGCCATTTTAAATCATTCCACTTTTCCACCATATCATCTTGAATAAACGACCCATCTGCTATAGGGTATTTTTTATTAGAATTGTTGATATTACGTAGGCTTAATATGGCCAACTTATTAGTTATTCTGCTAGAAGCATCTTTTAAAATTTCCATAATATCTTTGAATTCCTTTCAAAAACTTTTAACATATGATCACATTAAACATTTTATGGTGATTTATGAGAATTTATGAGAATTTATTCTAACTTTCTGTTCCATTACTGCAGAATCTGTAGGTATTAAAACCCTTATATAAATTATTATATTTTGTATTAAAATATATACTAGACCTTACTTTACTTGTTAACATAAATACTAAATAAGTTAGTTTTATATAAACTATATAAAATTGACTTTCTTATTATGATAAATATTAACTAACGCAGAAATTATAAATAGAACTAAACTTGATACTACACATGTAATTATAAAAATCTTTAAAAGATTATTAATTGCATAGTGCAACCACTGTGATCTTGGTGTTATATAACGAACAGATATACGCCACCTATTGTTATCACTTGAATATTCTTGGTCTGAACCGGCATTTGCTATATATCCTATTCTTGATAAACTATTATTAAGTTCTCCAATACTTGGATATATATATTGAGCATCTTTAAAAGAGGCTGTATCTGTATTTCCATTATAATTCTTAGGATATTTAAATACAGCTATATATTTTAATTCTTTATTATAAAATCTAAATTTATTATTGTTATCCTTAAACAAAACCTTTAAATTTTCATTAGATATTGTATTATCATTTTTTAGTATATTCTGTACACTATCTACTAATTTTGAATCTATACTAAGCGAATTATGATTAATAAATATTTGATATACTAAAGCCATAATACCTATAAACATTAATACTACAGCCATGTTAAAAAGCTTTTTTGAAAAGCTTTTTTGGACATTATAAATTTCTTTAAGTTGATTTTTAAGTATATCTACTTCACCAAATCTATCTATAGCAATATTAATACTTTCTTCTTGTGATTTTCCTTGTGATTTAAGCTCTTCTACAGACTGTAATAAATGATTTTTCATTTCTTGTTTCATTATAGCAATTTCTTCATCATTTCCTTTTAAATTTTTACAAACTAAATCAATGTATTTATCTAATTTCTCCATATCTATACCTCCTTAAAAAACATATCAACAATATTTTTAAAAAATATCCATTCTTTTTTCTTTGCATTGAGATACTCTATTCCTTGGTATGTTATTTTATAATATCTCCTTCTTCCACCACCACTTTCTGTATCATTCCAGTATGGATAAATTAAACTATTCTTTTCTAATCTTTTTAGCACAACATATAAGGTACCTTCCTTAATTTCAAATTTTTCTTTGCTTATACTTCTAATTCTTTTTGAAATTTCATAACCATATAAATCTTCGCCTTTTAGTAAAGATAATATTATACTTTCTATATAACCTTTTATCATTTCCTTATCTATTTCCAATAAATATCACCTCTTCAACTTAGTTATACCATAAAGTACTTTATAGTGTAAAGTACTTTATTATAAATAGAATTATAGACAAAAATTTATCTACAACTTTAAAATACATACATACTACATACATATTCAATTTGTCCTTTCTTCCTCATACTATACAATAAAATATAAATCTGTAGTATGCAGTGATGGCGTGGTTGTTAAAACAACCTTAAAATCATCAAAATATTCTATATTTTTTTTATATATTGACTAGTTTGGACATATAAAAGAATTTTTTCATGAGCATAAATGCAATAATTATGTAAATGAAAGAAAATATGCAAAAACTATTGCATTTGACTTTTTACAGTAATATAATAAAACAGTGAAAAGGTTAACAGAATAAATTTAAATTTGAACATAGCCTTATATATTAATGACTATGTAAAAATAAAAACACATTAGATAAAAAGCGTATTAAGTACTTAGTAAAACAAGATTTAGTTAAAATTAGGTACTATATAGCTACAAAAGAGGAGGAAGAATATAATGAAATATTCTGATAGAATAACTGCAATGGAGAGTTCTCCAATAAGAAAATTAATACCCTATGCTAATAAAGCTAAAGAAAAAGGTAAAAAGGTTTACCATTTAAATATTGGACAGCCTGATATAGTGACACCAAGACAATTTTTTGATGCTATAAAAAACTTCAATTGTGAAATTTTAACTTATTCACCATCTAACGGAATACCTGAATTAATTGAAGCTGTAATTCCATACTACAGAAATTATAATATGGAATTTTCAAAGGATGATATATTAGTAACTAATGGTGGAAGCGAGGCTTTATTATTCACACTTATGTCATTATTTGATAAAGGTGATGATATAGTTGTTCCTGAACCATTTTATGCAAATTATAAGAGCATGTTTCAAGTGCTAGACATAAATGTTGTTCCTATAAGCACTAAAGTTGAGGAAGGCTTCCATCTTCCTTCAAAGGCTGAAATTGAAAAAGTTATTACTCCTAAAACAAAAGCTATACTAATCTCAAATCCTGGGAACCCAACAGGAACAACTTATACAAGAGAAGAGATCAATACATTAGCTTCTGTTGCTAAGGAAAAAGATATATTTATAATATCTGATGAAGTTTACAGAGAATTTGTATATGATAATTTGGATTATGCAAGCTTTGGAACTATAAAAGATATAGAAGATAGAGTTATAATAATAGATAGCATATCTAAAAGATATAGTGCTTGTGGTGCTAGAGTAGGTTTGATTGTAAGCAGAAACAAAGAGTTTATAGGACACGCTTTTAAACTTTGTGAAGTAAGATTATCTGTTGCTGAATTAGAGCAGATAGGAGCAGCAGCTTTATACAAAACTCCACAAAATTATCTAAAAGAAGTTAATGCGGAATATAAAAAGAGAAGAGATATAGTTTTTGAAGCTCTTAGCAATATGGAAGGTGTAGTATGTAGAAAACCTGAAGGAGCCTTCTATTACATGGTAAAACTTCCAGTAGATAATGCAGAAAAATTTGTAATTTGGCTTTTAGAAGAATTTGATATAGATGGAGAAACATTAATGATGGCACCAGCAGATGGCTTCTATGCAACAGAGGGCCGTGGAATAGATGAAGTTAGAATAGCATATATACTTAATGAGTCTGATTTGTTAAAATCCATGAATATTTTAAAAGAAGGACTAAAAAAATACCCAGGAAGAACAACAAAATAGTAAGCTTAAATTTTTTAATTAAAAATATTAATTGCAACTATTTTTAAATACATTAAAGGAATTGAAACTTTTGTTTTCAATTCCTTTTTTGTTTTTCTATTACACTCTATTTTATTTATCCGATCGCTACCATTGCTAACACCCCCATCTTCTTCAAAGTGAGGTATAAGCACTGCTACGCGCCTGGATAAGTCCTTCTAAGGTTCAGATTACGATTGGATTCCTTATAAGCAAACTCCACCTGAACCTAAGAATCACTTGATATATGTAAAATAATTTTAAGAAACTCCTAGACAATTGGAAAAACAAGGAGTATAATTCAGCCAAAAGAGAACATATCATTCTCTTTTATAGGAGGGGTAAATATGGTTCAGTATAAAAAAGATGATATCAAAGGAAAAATAGATAGTACAGCATTAAAAATCTTTGGAGAAAAAGGATACGAGAATACAAAAATTTCCAGCATTGCAACAGAATCAAATGTTTCAGTTGGGAATATATACCGTTATTATAAGAGTAAAGAAGAAATCTTTTATTCAATAGCTCCTGAAAGTGTACTTGAAAAGCTAAAAAGTATTTTAATTAATAAAATTGTGCTTGCAAAAAACAAAACAGCAAATGAAATGGAATCAGTAAATAATTTTCATCTTATAAATGAAGAGTTTATTGATTATATGATCAAAAACAGAGAACAAGTTTTAATAATGTTTAATGGAAGTAAAGGTACAAGATATGAAGGAATAAAAGGTGAAGCCATAAATTATATGATAGAAACTGTTAAAGAAAATTATTCAAAAGAAAACAATAGAATTATTTATGATTCTATGAATTATAAGATTATTAAAATTATATATGAAAAATTTCTTGAAATGATGGTACAGGTTTTAAAGGAATCAACTTCGTCTGAAGATATAAAGAAATCCTTTGAAATTATAAACCTTTATCATTTATTTGGAGTTACTAATTTATTCAAATAATTAATTGAAAATAAGGAGTATTACAAAATGAAAACTACAATATATTATTTTACAGCTACAGGAAACTGCTTAGATGTTGCCCAAAATATTCAAAAATCACTTGAGGAAACTGAACTTATATCTATACCTGCATTAAATAATAATAAAATTGTAACACCTACTTCAGAAAAAATAGGCTTCGTATTTCCCGTATATGACTATGGGATACCTCTAGCAGTAAAGGATTTTTTGAACAAATTAGATTTGTGCAATGTAAACTATGTTTTTTCTGTAGTAACCTGTAATTGCTTCGCTGGACTTGCACTAGACAGGGTTGATTCCATATTAAAAGAAAAGAAAAAGAAACTGAATAGTGGATTTGTTATAAAAATGCCTGGAAATTATATAGCCATGTATGGTGCAAATTCAGAAAAAACTCAAAAGAAAAAGTTTAAACAAAAGGATAAAAAAATTATTACAGTTATAGATTGCGTAAGAAACTGCAAGGATTATGGTATTGAAAAAAGTAAATTCATTATTGATAGACTTTTAGCACCAAAATTGGAAAAGCTCATAGATAACTTTCCTGCTCAGGATAATAACTTTTGGGTTGATAATAATTGTACTGGATGTGGAATTTGTAGTCAAGTTTGTGCCTTTGACAATATTAAAATCATAGATGGTAAGCCAGAGTGGCAGCATAAATGTCAACAATGTTTTGCTTGTATCCACTTATGTCCAAAAGCTTCCTTACAAATAGGAAAAAACTCAACGAATAGAAAAAGATATAAAAATCCTAATGTTTCTCTACAGGATATTATCAATTCAAATAATTCATTAAAATAAAATGGGGGTAAAAAAATGAGCAAAAACTGGACTTTAAATAATAGCTGTCAAAAACTATTAAAAGTAGTTCACATTATTTTAGCTGCAAGTATACTAGGAGGATTGATTTCAATCTTAAGTCTACTTTTACTAAAACAAACTAAAAATTTTCAAGGAAATACTTTTTCAATAGATTTAGGAATACTTAAAATATTTACTTGGGCAGTAAACTATGCCTTTTTAATTTTAATCATAACTGCATTTATATATGGGCTATTTACACAATGGGGATTTGCCAAATATAAGTGGATAATACTAAAATGGCTGCTTGTATTTACTATATTTGCAGTTACTTGGATTGGATTTGGACCTTCTGTTAATGGAATGACGTCCATATCAGATGCAGGCTTTAACAATTCTATTATGAAAGCTGAATATTTAAAATTTCAAAACAAAGCATTAATATATACTTCTATAGAATTGTTTATAATGATCGTACTTGCTTTAATTTCTGTTTTCAAACCTTGGGGAAAAAGAGAAGTAAAACACTATATAAAACAAAAAACTATTATAATGATTGTACTTCCTTTAAGTATAGTTAGTATTGGATTTGCAGCTGCAAATGCTATTAGTTTAAACAAAATCAGGCATATGCCTATAGAAAATATAAGTCTCATAAAAATTAATGATGGAATATATAAGGGACAAACAAAAGCTGGCAATTATATATATAAAGTAGAAGTAGAAGTTAAAGATCATAAAATTACCCATATCAACGGTATAGAAAATCGCAAAAGCACATATGTAACTTACGCTGAAGGAGTATTTCCAAAAATAATTAAAGAACAAAAAATAAATGTAGATGCTGTTACTGGGGCCACCACTACTAGTAAGGCATTTATGAAAGCCGTAGAAAATGCTCTAAAATAGATAAAAACTACAGTGGGTGAGCTATCACCTTCTGTAGTAAAACTTCATATCTTAAAATATTTATTTTCTTCTTACTATATATTTTACACCTCAATTACTAAATTAACTATAAGGTGTTTATTATTGCTTACTATACCAACTTCTTATAATTTCTGCACTTTCTTCACTTGGATAATGATTTTTTTGATTATACAAGACCTTAACCATATATTGTAATATATTTGTATACTTAAGAATATTAATTTTATCACTGTAAACGCCTAAAGTATGATAAAATATTAAAAGTACCCTAGATTAATAAATTACGAAAGGGATGATTTAATTATGGAAACAAAGTTAGAAAAAAGATATGGTCTGATTACGGCTATATCTATGGTTGTTGGTATTGTTATAGGTAGTGGTGTTTTTTTTAAAGCAGAAAAAGTTTTAACTGCAACTGGAGGAAATCTTACACTAGGTATACTAGCTTGGGTTATAGGTGGTATTATTATGATTGCTTGTGCCTACACTTTTGCTGTAATGGCAACTAAATATCAGTATGTAAATGGTATAGTAGATTATGGAGAAGCTACTATGGGTAAAAAGTATGGATATTATGTGGGGTGGTTTATGGCATTGATTTACTATCCAACATTGACGTCAGTATTAGCATGGGTTTCCGCTAGATACACTTGCGTATTAATTGGATTTCCAATTACAGGTGGAGAGTGCATGACTATTGCATGTCTATATTTAATAGCCAGCTTTGCATTAAATTCATTATCACCAGTTTTAGCTGGTAAATTTCAAGTTAGTACAACCATTATAAAACTTATTCCACTAATTTTAATGGCTATTGTTGGGACAATCTTAGGTATAAGTAATGGTATGACCTTATATAATTTTACAACAGTAGTAAAAGAGGTCAACACTTCTAATGGACTATTTACAGCTGTTGTTGCCACAGCTTTTGCCTATGAAGGATGGATTATTGCTACAAGTATCAATGCTGAGTTAAAAGATGCAAAGAAAAATCTTCCATTAGCCCTTGTTGGAGGAACTTTTATTACCATGCTGATTTATATACTCTACTATATTGGATTAGCAGGAACAGTAACAAATAAAGTTATGATGGCAGGTGGCGAAGCAGGAGCTAAATTAGCATTTCAAACAATATTTTCATCAGTAGGTGGTACGCTAATTTTTGTATTTGTTATCATTTCTTGTCTAGGAACTTTAAACGGATTAATGCTTGGATGTGTTCGTGGTATTTATTCAGTAGCAGCAAGAGGCTCTGGACCAAAACCAAATATATTTAAACAAGTTGATAGTGTTACAAATATGCCAACAAATTCATCTATATTTGGGTTGCTTCTTTGTGCTATATGGTTATTATTCTTCTATGGTGCTAACTTAACAAAGCCTTGGTTTGGATTTTTTTGTTTTGATTCTTCAGAATTACCTATCGTTACTATTTATGCATTATATATTCCTATATTCATTATGATGATAAAGAAAGAAAAAGATTTAAACTTCTTCAAGAGATTTGTAATGCCTATTATTTCTTTAGCAGGATGCATTTTCATGATAATTGCTGCTTGTTTTTCTCACAAAATGGCAGTTGTTGCATATCTAATTGTCTTTGCAATTATAATGATTTTTGGTAGTATGTTTTATAATAAAGGAGTTGCCAAGTAAGGTTAAGGACAGAAATAAATACACAAAACATAAAACACACATAAGCAGAGGGTTATATGTATTTAACCCTTTTGCTTATGTGTGTTTTTAAACGTAAGCTATTCACTACTCTATCTCCATTAATATATTGTGAGGGTTGTTTTTACATAATTATAGTAATCTTTGCTCAATCCTATAGATTTAACTTCTAAGGAATTTACCATTTTTGATTTATACAATCCATCCAATAACCAGCGACAAAATATAACCAGCATGGTAATATAAAAATATACAGTGTCGATTAGAAATATAGGAAGAAGAAGATATAACTTTGAAGAAAGAATTCATGGAAGCTTAAATTATTTAAGTACAAATGAGTTTATCTGATGGCTACCTACTGTAACGCCCCACTTCTATCAAAGTGGGGGATAACAGTAGCTACGCCCCTAGATAATTCATCTAAACTTAGTGGGAGAAACAAACTCCCACTAAGTAAGATTCATTGATAAGAAAATTGGAGGATTTAAACATGAAGTCAAATTTACGTAAAAGTATCAACGTTTTTTTAGTAGCACTAATTTATATTATACTTATCTCAAAATTTATACTAGTTGCAGGTATTTTAACAATCCTTGCAGCAATAGCGTGGGGTGTATTGTTATTCACTAAAGGTAATCCTTTTAAACGCAAAAAATAAAATTATTAAAGAAAAATAGATAGCAACAGAGATTATTCGTTTCACTACCTATCTCTGTAAAGTACCTGTTACCTTTCAAATCTAGTTTTGAATTAATTTAAGAACTAACTATGGATTACCATAACTTACATTGGCAATTTTATGGTTAGTTTTTTCTTGATGTGATTAATATCAATGGTAAAGATAGGTATTACAGGCTTGTATCATTTCTTTGCAACTTTATAATTTCCATCCAAATTCACCTACCTACTAAAATATATTACTTCGCACTTTCTAACAGCTACGATTTAATATTACAGTGACTAATCATCTAAAATAGCAATTGCCCCAATAGGTGATCCATCAGAATTATATCTATCCTGTAGATATAATTCAATAACATTAAAAATTATATGCATTAGTAATTTATTACTTAATATCATTTAATTCTAAATATAAAATGTTGTTTTTTACTATTTATGTTATTATAATTATTATAATGAAAGAATTAATGAGTTCATGAGAATTAATAAGCTCATTATGGATTAATATTTTTTAAAAAACTTCAGCATATGTAGGTATTAAAAAATATGAAACAAGTATAAACATTATTAATAAACCAAAGTTAAATAAAGAAGATAAGGAGACAAATTAAAATGAGTTTATTGAAAAAATTTAAAGTAAAAACCAAATTAATTTTATCATTTCTAATTGTGGCTGTACTAATTGCTGTAGTCGGTACAGTTGGGGCACTATCCTTAAAAAAGGTGGCTGCAAATTCACAAGATATGTATAATAGTAACACGCAGAGTATATACATGATGACAGATATGAGGCAAAATTTAACACAAATCAATAATGACCTGTTACAATTGGTTTATATAAAGGATTCTTCTAAAAAAACTGATATAGAAAAAGATATTCAGGTAAATGAAGATGAAAATGATAAATACATAGCAAGTTATGAAAAACTTCCTATGGATGCTAAAGAAAAACAAACTTATCCAGTATTTAAAAATCAATTACAACAATATAGAACTTTAAAAGAAACTATTATTAAAATTGAAGACGACAATAATTATGCTGAATCAGAAAAGCAATATCTGGAAATAAAAAAAATAAGTGAGACAATGTTTGAAAATCTTGATAAACTTATTAATATAAATCTTGATAACGCAAAAAATGCAAATTCAGATAATCAATTATTATATACGACTTCAAATATGCTTATGCTAATATTAATATTTGCAGGATTAGTAATTGCAATTTTACTTGGTTTATTAATTTCAAAGGATATAAATAAACCGCTAATGAAGATAAAAAGCTTTGCAGAAAGATTAGCTTTTTATGATTTTTCGGCTCCAATTACTATCGCACGAGGGGATGAGTTTGGACAAACAGCTAGTTCTTTGAATACAGCACAAGAGAATGTAAACAACTTGGTCAAGACAATTTTAGAAAATTCACAAGATATAAGTGCTTCCTCTGAAGAACTTTCAGCAACAATTGAAGAATTAACTTCTAAGATGATTACTATAGATGATGCAGTAAATAATATTTCTGGTGATATGCAGGAATCAAGTGCAGCATCACAGGAAATAAGTGCATCAGTTGAAGAGGTAGATTCAAGCATTAATGTTCTTTCATCAAAGGCTATGGAAGGAAGTAATAATGCAAATGGAGCTAAAGAAAGAGGTACCCTTACTCAAAATAATAGTAAAAATGCATTAGATGAAGCTGCCAAATTATATGTTGAAAAGCAAAAGAAGATGGAAAAAGCTATTGCGGATGGAAAAATAGTAGATGACATTAGAATTATGGCAGATACCATAGGAAGTATAGCAACTCAGACAAATCTACTTGCACTAAATGCCGCTATAGAAGCAGCCAGAGCAGGAGAACAAGGCAAGGGTTTTTCAGTTGTGGCAGAGGAAGTAAGAACTCTGGCTGAACAATCATCAGAAGCAGTTACAAGTATTCAAAGTACTATTTTAAAAGTTCAGCAATCATTTAAAAACAGCATAGATACAGGTAGTGATATGTTAGAATATATTAATAAAGATGTACGTATACAATTTAATGCTTATGCAGAAACTGGAAGCCAATATTACAATGATTCGGATTTTGCAAATAAAATGTCAGAGGAAATTGCTGCTATGTCTGAAGAAATAACAGCTACAGTAGGTCAAGTAAGTGAATCAGTTCAGAATATGGCAAAATCATCACAAGAATCAAATGAACAAGCAGAAACAATAAAAGAAAGTGTGGATGAAACTACAAAAGCTATAGAACAGATAGCTATAGCGTCACAAAGACAATCAGAAATTGCACAAAAACTTAGTGAACTGGTACAAAAATTTAAAATATAATTTAATTTTTACATATAAGTATACCTTATGTTCACCTATACTAAAATATATGAGAATAGCTTAAATAATTGATTAAGAAATGCACTCTAATTATTGATAAATTAGAGTGCATTATGTATAACTAGCTACAATAAAAAGAATATTAATACTTTCTTCTTGTGATTTTCTTTGTAATTTAAGCTCTTGTACAGACTGTAATAAATAATTTTTCATTTCTTGTTTCATTATAGCAATTTCTTCATCATTTCCTTTTAAATTTTTACAAACTAAATCACGGAATATTATTTTCTGAATATAGAATTCTTTTAACCATAGCTTAAACCGTAGCTACATGAATTTTATGTTTACTTTATTAAATTTTATGATTGTATCCATCTGCAACTATAGTTAGCACAGCTGCATTTGCCATTAAATTTATTTAATATAATCTGATTCATATAGGTTTCTACTTTCTTTTATCGTTTTAAATTGAAGCGTGATGGGTGATTCGATTCTATACTATAGTAAATTTATATTTAATATAATATTCTTCTTGTTTATTTGGTGATAATATAGTATCTCCAAAGTTTTCATGATGTATTGAATCAGGTAATGTCTGAGCTTCTAGGGCTACTCCAAATTCAGGGATTACTTTCTTGTTTTGAACATTCCAAGCTTTGTCTACAACATTAAGAGTATAAACTACTAATCCATTACGATTTGACTCAATATCAAGACGTCTACCTGTATCATGATTAATTAAAGTAGCTATATTCCCATTATTATCTACCTTAAAAGGATGATCAATACCATTTACTTTAAAATGTTCTTTTACCTGTTTAATTGCTTGTGGCAAATCTTTTGGCTGTCTAAAATCTAATGGAGTTTTAGATACATCATTTAATTTACCCGTTGGTACTAAATCAGCAGCAAGTTCAGCATAATTAGATGCATTAATTTGTAATGTATGTCCTGAAAGTAACTTATTAAAATCATTATTTAAATTAAAATACGAATGAATTGTAGGATTAAAAAGTGTAAAATTATCAGATACACCTTTAAAAGTAATTAAAACTTCATTATTACTCTTAAGTGTATATATTATTTTCGCCTGTAAAGTCCCTGGGAAACCATCTTCCTCAGGTGCAATTGTTCTATAAAAAATTATACTAGTATCATTTTCAGATTCTACAATATCACTATTCCATATTAATGTATCAAAACCATTTTCTCCACCATGTAGTGTGTTTTCTCCCTCATTTACAGGTACCTTATATAAAGTTCCTTTAATCTGAAATTCACCTTTAGCTATACGACCACCAACTCTTCCTATAGCTGCTCCTAAAAACATACTTCTATCTTTTAAATAGCTATCTAAATTATCAAAACCTAACAAAACATTTGATAAATTTCCTTGTTTATCTGGTACAATAATTTCTGTTAATTTAGCTCCATATGAAATACAAGAAACTTTCATTCCATTACTATTTATCATTGTGTACTTTCGAATTTCTTTTTCCCCAAGATATCCAAATATTTCACTTTGAATCATATTATCTATCCCCCTATATTATATTTAGAAATAATTGTGTTTTTTAAAAAATGGGACCATTATACTAATTTCTTAGTGAAACAGTCCCACTTAATCCTTGTAAGAATTTTTTAATAATTACACATGCCACTGCCATTTAGTTATTTCAGGAAGATCTTCACCAAAGTCACGAATGTATTTATTATGTTCAACTAATTTGTCGTTCATTAATTGAACAAGATGTGCAGCGCGGTTTCCAAGTTGAGGTAGATTTTGTATTACATCTTTTACAAGATTAAACCTATCTAACTTATTTTGAACACGCATATCAAATGGTGTTGTAATAGTACCTTCTTCTTGATAGCCATGAACATGTAAGTTATGGTTAGTACGATAGTAAGTTAACTGATTAACTAAATGAGCATAACCATGGAAAGCAAATATAATTGGCTTATCTTTTGTAAATAATGTATCATAATCTCTTTCACTTAATCCATGTGGGTGTTCATTTTCAGGCATTAACTTCATCATATCTACTACATTTACAAAACGAATTTTAAGCTCTGGTAAATGTTCACGTAAAATTGTAACTGCTGCTAATCCTTCTAAAGTTGGAGTATCACCACAAGAAGCTATAACTACATCTGGTTCCTCACCTTGATCATTACTTGCAAAGTCCCAAATGCTAGCACCCTGTTCTACATGTTTTACAGCTTGCTCCATAGTTAACCATTGTTGTCTTGGATGTTTTGATGTAACTAATAAATTAATCTTATGTTTAGTATGAAGACAATGATCAAAAATAGCAAGTAAAGTATTAGCATCAGCTGGTAAATATGCTCTAACTATTTCTGATTTTTTATCTACTATATGACCAAGTAAACCTGGGTCTTGGTGAGTATAACCATTGTGATCCTGCTGCCATACATTAGATGTAGCTATTAAATTTAAGGAAGCTATATCTTTTCTCCAAGGAAGCTCAGACGTTACTTTTAACCATTTTCCATGTTGTGTAATCATAGAATCTACAACACGAAGGAAAGCTTCATAGCTTGCAAAGAAACCATGACGTCCAGTTAATAGATATCCTTCCAACCAACCTTCACATAAATGTTCACTAAGCATTGAGTCTACAATTCTTCCATCATGAGCTAAAAATTCATCATTTGGTTCCTTTATTTCTGCTAACCATTGACGTTTAGTTCCTTCAAATAATGCCCATAAACGGTTAGACATAGTTTCATCTGGTCCAAAGATACGGAAGTTACGACTTTCTTCATTTAATTTAACTACATCACGTAGGTATTTTGCAAGTTCAATCATATCCTGTGTAGTAGTAGCTCCTGGAGTAGGTACATCTACAGCATAATCACGAAAATCAGGAGTACGAAGTTCCTTTAATAATAAACCGCCATTTGTATGTGGATTTGATGCCATTCTCTTATTTCCCTTTGGAGTTAATTCTTCAAGTTCAGGAACTAATCTACCGTTTTCATCAAATAATTCTTCTGGTTTATAGCTCTTTAACCATTTTACTAAATCATCTAAATGTTCTGTGTGACAACTGTCTACTGGAAGAGGTACCTGGTGCGCACGGAAAGAACCTTCATTTGGAACTCCATCAACCATTTTAGGACCTGTCCATCCCTTTGGAGTACGTAAAACAATCATTGGCCACTTAGGACGAGTAGCATCATTATTTTTACGAGCATTTTCTTGTATTCTAAGAATTTCTTCAGTTACCATATCAAGTGTATCAGCCATTAATTTATGCATAACATTAGGATCTTCACCTTCTACAAAATAAGGCTTCCATCCATTTCCTTCAAAGAACTTTTTCAATTCTTCATTAGGAATACGTGATAATATAGTAGGGTTACTGATTTTGTAACCATTTAAATGCAATATTGGAAGTACTGCACCATCTGTAATAGGACTTAAAAACTTATTTGCTTGCCATGAAGTAGCAAGTGGACCAGTTTCAGACTCACCATCACCAACAACGCAAGCAGTAATTAAACTAGGATTATCAAAAACTGCACCAAATGAGTGAGCTAAAGAATAACCTAATTCTCCACCTTCATGTATAGAACCAGGAGTTTCAGGTGCCATGTGACTAGAAATTCCACCTGGGAAAGAAAATTGTTTACATAGTTTCTTTAAACCAGGAATATCACGAGAAACATTTGGATAAACTTCACTGTAGGTTCCGTCCAAATAAGAATTGGATACCATAACTTGTCCACCATGTCCTGGTCCAGAAACATAAATCATATCTAAATCATACTTTTTTATAACTCTATTTAAATGAGCATAAACAAAGTTTTGTCCAGGAATAGTTCCCCAATGTCCAACTACTTTTCCTTTTAAATGTTCAGGCTTTAAAGTTTCTTTAAGTAAAGGGTTGTCTAATAAATATAATTGTGCTGCAGATAAATAATTAGCAGCACGCCAATATGCATCCACTTTTTTCAAATATTCTGGTGTAATATTTCCTTCACCTGTATGTTCTTTTGTTGTTATAATTTTCATAATACTCCTCCTGATTTATAATTTTTCATTTGCTGTTATGTTTAACAAACAATATATGTTGTATTGTAATCAAACATTTTATTATGTATAATAGGGATTTTTATTTTTATACGTATATATTTTGTTTTTTAAATTATTTATACGTACAAGTTAAGATATTTTTTTGACAACTATGGATTCATTACAAATTCCATAGTTGTCATTCTTTCTCACAATATAATAATCGTTACTACTAGCTTTTAAATAATTATCTTGAAACTTCTTTAATAAGGTCTCTTAAGTTAGTGTTTTTATCTATTATAATTGTTTCTAATCCAACCATACGAGCCCAATCATAAACTTGTTCACAAGTTAAAGCTAAAGTAAGAACAGTATGATGTCCGCCGCCAGCATAAATCCAAGCTTTAACAGCATCTGCAAAGTTTGGCTGTGGCTGCCATACCATCTTAGCTACAGGTAAATTAGGTGTATCTTCAGCAGCTTCAACTGCAGTTACTTCATTAATAAGCATACGATAGTGTGTTCCAAGATCAAGCATAGATATAGTAATACCTTCTCCAGTTGTTCCATTAAATATTAAACGTGCAGGATCTTCTTTTCCACCAATACCTAATGGTTTAACAACAACTCTAGGTTTGTCTGCTGCAAGAGTAGGATCTACTTCTAACATATGAGCACCTAAAATTGTTTCACTACCAGAATTTAATTCATAAGTATAGTCTTCCATAAATCCAGTTTTTTCATTCTTAGTCATGATTTTAATTAAACGGCTTAATGCAGCAGTTTTCCAATCTCCTTCACCTGCAAAACCATAACCTTCAGCATTTAAACGCTGAACTGCAAGTCCAGGTAATTGTTTCATTCCATATAAATCTTCAAAATTTGTAGTGAATGCTGTATATCCACCAGCATCTAAGAAATTACGTAAAGCAATTTCCATTTTTATTTGTTCTTTTACTTGTTTTTCATAGAATTTAGGATCGTTGTCCCCTTGTTCCATTACATAAAGCTTTTTAAATTCTTCATAAGTATCATTAATTTGTTTTTCTGAAACCTTGTCCATTTCAGCAACTAAATCACCAATACCAAAGTAATCAACTGTCCATCCAAATTGAATTTGAGCTTCTATTTTATCTCCTTCAGTAACAGCAACATTACGCATGTTATCGCCAAAACGTGCAACTTTGATATCCTGGCTTAAAATATAACCTACAGCTACCTGCATCCATTCAGCAATTTGCTTTTGAACATCATCTTTCTTCCAGTAACCTACAACTACTTTATTATGTTTATTTAATCTAGCATTGATGAATCCATATTCTCTATCACCATGAGCACTTTGATGTAAATTCATATAATCCATATCTATTGTTTTCCAAGGAATATTCTCATTAAATTGAGTTGCTAAATGTAATAAAGGTTTTTGTAATAATTTTGTTCCAGCAATCCACATTTTAGCAGGTGAAAAAGTATGCATCCATGTAATAACACCAGCTACTTCATCTTTGTAGTTTACTTCTTTCATAATACTTGTAATTTTATCAGCAGATGTTGCTAAAGCTTTAAATACAATAGGATATGGTAACTTTCCACTTGCATTTAAACATTTTATAATTTCTTCAGAATTCTTTTTAACCTGAGCTAATGCTTCTTCTCCATATAAATGTTGACTTCCTACTACAAACCAAAATTCTAATTTTCTATTTTTTAACATCTTAATCATCCCTCTTTTTTTATTTTTTCTGTCCATAATATGCGTTTTTTCCATGTTTTCTTTTAAAATGCTTATCTAGCAAAACTTGATCCATTCTGATATTATGAGGATTTAATTGCAATGAATGATATGTCATTTTTGCTACTTCTTCCAAAACTAATGCATTATGTACTGCATTTTCCGGATCTGTTCCCCAGGTAAAAGGACCATGATCATTTACTAATACTGCTGGTATACTATTAGGATCAATGTCATTATCTTTAAAAGTCCTAACAATTACGTCTCCTGTCTGCTTTTCATATTCTGTATTTATCTCACTTGCAGTCATTTGTGGTGTTACAGGAATATCCCCATAAAAATAATCTGCATGAGTAGTTCCAGCTGCTTTAATAGAAATTCCTGCTTGAGCAAAGGAAGTAGCCCTAGGTGAATGTGTATGAACAACACCTTTTATATCAGTAAATTTCTTATATAAAACTATATGAGTTGCTGTATCACTAGAAGGATTTAAATCACCTTCTACAACATTGCCATTTAAATCTACAACAACCATGTCTGAAGCCTTCATATTTGTATATTCAACTCCACTTGGTTTAATTACTATTAACCCCTTATCACGATCAATTCCACTTACATTACCCCAGGTTAATGTAACCAGCCCGTACTTTGGAAGCATCAAATTAGCTTCTAGTACTCTTTTCTTCAAATCCTCTAGCATAAATTAATCCTCCTTATTTGCAAACTTTTCAACTTATTTTGTTTTAGACTCCCTTATAAAAATATAATTATAATTAAGAAACTTTTTTAATAGAACGATTGTACAGGTAAGTTTCAATTTCTTCTAATGATTTTCCCTTTGTTTCATAAAGAACATATTTTGCAAATAGGAATCCTATAATGCAAATTGCAGCAAAACCAAAGAATATTACAGATAAACCTACTGTTTGAAGTAATATTGGGAAGAATAAAGCAACTAAAATGTTACCAAACCAGTTCACTGTTGATGCAATACCAGTAGCAATTCCTCTAACATTACTTGGGAACAATTCACCAACTACAATCCAAGTAACAGCAGCCCAAGAATATGCGTAAAAAACAACATATAAGCAGATAAAGAAGAATACAGTCCACATTGCCCATGTATGATTAGCCTGAGCAGAAGGATAAATTAATCCAACCAATAATAGACATACTCCCATTCCAATAGATCCTGACATAAATAGGCTACGACGCTTAAATTTATCTACAATTAATAATGTTATAACAGTTGCTAATACAAAAACCACACCAATACCAACCGTACTAATAACTCCACCAATGGCTGAACCAAAAACCTTCTCTAAAATTTGTGATGAGTAATAAAAAATTGTATTTGCACCTTGAATTTGCTGTAATAGCGTTAAACCGCAACCTGCAACTACAGCAGGTAAAGCTGTTTTACCAAACAAGTCTTTAAATGAACCTGAATTAGTATGTTTTGAATTAATGATCTCCTGATATTCAATTTCAGCTTCTTCAGGAGAACGTAATGTTTGTAAAACCTCTAGTGCCAATTCCTTTTTTCCAATTCGAGCTAAGAATCTTGGTGATTCTGGTAACACTAATGTTCCAAATAGTAACACTATAGCTGGTACCATAGCACCACCAAGCATCCATCTCCATCCTTCAAATACATTTGCAAATCCGTAATTCACACCATATGCAATAAGCATTCCTACTGTTATCATTAACTGATTTAGTCCTGATATCTTTCCACGTGTTTCAGCAGGACTAATTTCTCCCATGTACATTGGAACCAATGCTGAAGCACCACCTACAGCTGCCCCTAAAATAATACGAGCAAAAATTAAAAAGCTTGTACTCTTAGAAATAGCAGATCCTATAGCACCAATTGCAAATACAATAGCACTGCACATAATCATTTTACGACGACCAAAACGATCTGCTAATGAGGCCATTAGTGAAGCACCAATCATAGCTCCTACAAACAATCCAGAAGTAATTGCTCCCTCTAGCCATGGATTAATTTGCCATGTTGTCTTAATTCCAGGTAAAGCACCATTAATTATTCCGATATCATACCCAAACATAAATCCTCCAAAGGCTCCAAAGAAGTAAATTAATGCTGGAGATACTTTTTTCTTCATTGTAATCTTCCCCCTTAATCATTAGTTAAATAATATTTATCATTTCCCCTATTTTCCAATTTTACCTTGATTACCTTTATTTATGCACCTAACATTCATCTAAATTAAATAATCTACTGCTGCCTGTTCAATAGGAATTCCTTTTTTATAGCGCTTCATAAATTGCTCAAAGCCATCAACTTCTTTTTGTTCAGGCTTTACTTCTTCAGCTACATAACCAGCAAAAACCTTTTTTGATAAAAATTCTGCTAATGTGGAACTAGTTTCTCTATTTTTCAGATAACTAGCTAATAATGCAATTCCCCATGCACCGCCTTCACCTGCAGTTTTCATAACTGATACTGGTGTATTTACTGCAGCAGCAACTACTTCTTGTCCTACAATAGGTGTCTTGAACAATCCACCATGGCCAAGTAATTTATCAAGCTTCACACCCTCATCCTTTAAGAGAATGTCCATACCAATTTTCAATGCACCTAAGGACGTAAAGAGATGTGCTTTCATAAAGTTTGGTAAATTAAAATTACTTTTTGGTTTCCTTACAACTAAAGGTCTACCTTCCGAAACACCTGTGATGTTCTCGCCTGCAAGATAATTATAGGCAAGAATTCCTCCACAATCAGGATCACCTAGAAACGCTTGACTATATAAACCCATATAAAGAAGCTCTCTTGGAATCTTAACATTTATGGCTTCAGTAAATTCTTGAAAAATATTTACCCAGGCATCTATATCAGAATAACCATTATTTGCATGAGCCATCCCCACTAAGTCTCCTGTAGGTGTGGTTACCATATCAATCTCTGTATGAATCTTATTAAGTGGCTTCTCAAGGACAACCATTGCAAAAATTGATGTACCTGCAGATATATTTCCTGTGCGTGGTGCAACTGAATTTGTGGCAACCATGCCTGTGCCTGCATCTCCTTCAGGTGGACATATTGGAATTCCACTTTGAAGATTTCCACTGACATCAATCTTTTTTGCTCCTTCTAAAGTTAAGACACCAGCATTTTCCCCAGCTAATAAAACCTTTGGTAAAAGCTTACCTACATTTAATGAATGTTTTTCAACTTCTGGCAAGTTATTAAAGGTTTCTAGCATATGCTCATCATAATTATGAGTTTTCATATCAATTGGAAACATCCCTGATGCATCACAAATACCTAAGACCTTTTCACCTGTTAACTGCCAATGAATATAGCCAGCTAAAGTAGTTAAAAAATCAAGCTTTTCAATATGAGGTTCATTATGTAAAATAGCCTGATATAAGTGAGCTATACTCCATCTCTCAGGAATATTGAATTGAAATAATTCTGTTAACTTCTTTGCTGCTTCTTCTGTCATAGTATTACGCCATGTCCTAAAGGGAACAAGTAAGTTTCCTTGTTTATCAAATGCCATATATCCATGCATCATTGCGGAAAAGCCAATTGATCCAATTTTTGAAAGTGTGACTCCATAGCGTTCCTTTACCTCTGCAAAAAGTTTTTGATAACTGTATTGTAAACCCTTCCAGATTTCTTCTAACGAATAAGTCCAAATCCCATTTTCTAAGCTTGTCTCCCATTCAAAACTACCACTAGCAAGCGGAGAAAAATCGTTTCCAATAAGAACAGCTTTAATTCGAGTAGAACCAAACTCTATTCCCAGTGATGTCTTACCATCTTGAATTTCTTCTACCCTTTTCTCTTTTATAGTCAATAGAATGACCTCCTCTCAAAATATCGGTAAACGGTTTCTTTATAATTAAGATATCATTTTTATACGTACATGTCAATAAAAATTTTAAAAAGATACGTATGTATTTTTCGAGAGGATAAAGGACAATTGACAGAGGACAATGAAGGAGAATTTTTCTTCGCTACACTACGAAAAATCTCTAATTTAAAGGAAACTCCTGCTCTTTTGTTTCTTAAGGGGTACTCTCTAAGTAAGCGATTGTCTGAAAATCATATATTTTAGATACCTTCTTAAGCAATGTTTTGCATTAGCAAAACAAGCTTAAAAAGTAAATTAATTTTCCGACGTAAGGAAGAAAACTCACCTTCACTGTCCTATGTCCTCTGTCAATTCTCCTCTAAATAAGCAATGAGATATTGTTAAATGTAAATGCTTTTTATATTCATACGCACCAATTACAAATGCGCATATTTATAAACATGCGCATTTGTGGTATAATATTTATAGAAAAACATTTATTTTTTACAGGAGAATAACTAATGAAGTACAAATATGAAGAAGTAGAAAAAAGTATTATTGACTGGATCGTTACAGGTAAATATAAAACCCATGAAAAAATACCCACTGAATCAGAACTTATGAAAATGTTCAATGTCAGTAGGCACACCATAAGAAAATCTATAGATGATCTTGTAACAATACAATATTTATATAAAAAACAAGGAAGTGGCATATATATTTCTGATTGGACAGAAAACAAAGAAAATCTTAAAAACACTAAAAATGTAGCTGTGTTAACAACTTATATATCTAATTACATTTTCCCTAATATAATTAGAGGTATGGAAGATGCTCTTTATGCTGAATCCTATTCTCTTTTGCTATCTTCCACTAATAACAATGTTATGTTTGAAAACATTAACTTAAAAAATTTGTTAGCACATAAAGTAGATGGTCTTATTTTAGAACCAACTAAAAGTGCGTATCAAAGTCCAAATATTGGATACTTAAATAACATAATATCTAAAAATATACCCATTGTAACAATAGACACTTCTTATCCTGAAATTAATGTTCCAAGTCTTCGAACAGATGATTTTAAAGGTGGAAAATTGGCAACAAATCACCTTATATCCTTAGGTCACAAAAAACTAATGGGTATTTTTAAAGTTGACGATTTACAAGGTATAAATAGAATGAATGGATTTATTACAGAGTGCCAGGAAAACAATATTTCCCCATCCTCTGGACAAATTTTAACTTATCTATCTGAGGAAATAAATTCATCCTTGCCTTCTAAGATTGAATATACATTAAAATCCGAAAAAAGACCTACAGGAATTTTTTGTTACAATGATGAAATAGCCTATATAGTGTTAACCATTGCTAACAAACTAAATATTAAAATTCCTGAAGAGCTATCAATAGTAGGCTTTGATGACTCACAGCTTGCAGTAATTATGCAGCCAACTTTAACTTCTATAACTCATCCTAAAGAACAAATGGGTAAAGATGCTGCTAATTTGATTATTAAATTAATTAATAACAATAATCACTTTGAAGCTAGTGACTCCATCCTTTATGATCCTCAGCTTATTATCAGAAAATCAACTGCTCCAATAAAATAATTTTCCCATTAAGCAGTAACTGGAAGTTACTGCTTAAATGTAAAGTAAGCAAAATTTCAAAGTTACAACTGACTGACAAATGGGCAATTAAATAATGCTTAATTGTCCATTTTCATATTTAATTGAAATTTTAAACTATGTAAGTAAATATTATGAAATGACATAAATGATATATTAAAAAGTGCATGAGACCTCTTTTTCTTATATTTGAGTTAACTAAGTTTAAAAATGATTTTCTACAATTGCATATATAAATTTATTAAGCTTGGAAAGTTATGACCCTCATCAATAAAAAATTGTAGATATTCATTATATTCCTCATAATTTTCTCTATAAACATCTAATATATCTATCAAAGCTTTTCTAGCTTCCTTTAATTCATAACAGTTCAAGTTTAAAGTATCTATTGTATAGGTTGCTCTTATATATTCATTGCTATTTTCATCATTACTTTTTGATATTATCTCTCCATTAGCAATATTGTAATTAAAATAATTCTCCGGATTATCTATAACTGGATTTATAAATTTATTATCATATTTATTCTTTTTATATATCCCACAACTATTTTTTTCATTACATGACACTAAAAGGTTATCATAATTCTGAAATTCTTTTGGATAACTATCTCTTGGTTTAATATGCTCTATATGCCCATCATCATTAGTATATATTCTCTTTTCACAATAAGGACAATATTCCTCTTGTTCTTTAACTAAAATATTTTCTTTAATATTAGTTTTTATATCATCCTTATTATAATCATCCCATGATTTAGGAGCGTATTTTTTCTTATATTTCAACAAAAAATTTGGTTCTTGTTCTTTATTAACCTTTAGCATTTTTTTTATTCCTAACGGATATATCTAATCTTATCCTCATAATATCTTTGTCTAAATCTCCCAAATACTTTCTTAAATAATCAAATATATTCTTAAATTCTTTTGTGCCATATAAATTTTTATTTAACAATTCGTAAACTTTATTTAGTTTAATTGTAATATCCTCATTTCGTAGACTGTTAAGTCTCATAGTTGTGCTTAAAATATCCCCAATACTCTTACCATAAGTTTCATTTAACTCACTATTATCAACCAGCTTAATGCCATCCTTATCTTTCTTTATTACACGCAATTGTTTTGACTCAATATCCCCAATAATATGTGGAGAATGTGTTGCAATAATTAATTGATTATTCTTACCTATACTTTCATATACATCAATTATCTTTTTTTGCCATTGTGGATGTAAGGATATTTCTGGCTCATCAATTAAAATAACAGAATTATTTACTTCTAGAAATTTTAATGATAGTGCACGCATAAATAATTGTTTTTCGCCTGAAGATAGTCCAGTAATATCAAATTCATTTTTTAAGCTATTTCTAAATACAGGCTTTGTTTCACTAGTTTCAGAAAGCCCCACTAACTTAACATCTAAATTCATAACATAAAATATGCTATTTATATCATTACAAACTTTATCTATAACCTCTCCTATTGTCTTATCTCTATTTTTAAATATTTCTTTATTTATTTTAGTTGCTATAAATGATGGTATATTTTGAGTCATATTTTGATCAATTATATTTTGAAAGCCTGGTATAAAATTCAATGTATTATCCACTTTATTAATCTTTTCAAAATTAATTTCTGTTGGCATATATACAACCTTAGCTTGACTTTCATCATAATCAATTCCAAGACAACCTGTATCAGGATGTAATATACCGCATTCATTATCCTCTAATTTTACAGTTACTGTATATAAATCTGGTGTTAATTCTACTTTACCGTCTCCTATTTCTTCATAGCCTCGTTCATCTATATCAAAAGCATCATAAATACTTTTTAATAAAGTGGTTTTTCCAGATCCGTTTTCACCAATAATAACAATAGTACTTAATATATCTTTATTGGTATCTTTAAAATCTATCTCTAAATTATCAAATAATTTATGCCCTTTATATTTTATTTTTTCTAACTTCATCCTCATACATCTCCTTTCCCTTGAGTAAACATAGGCATCGCCGCACTTATTATTATACGATAAATCTATAACTTTTAAAGTATCTTCTATAACTATTTTCAATTTATTATATAAACAAATCATTTTAATTTTTTTGTTATCGCTATTTATATTGTCCTATTCCTTGTTTTCTTTCTTTTTTAATCGGTTGTATCTATTCTGGTTGTCATCCCACAATAGAAAATAATTCATTAAAGCAAAGATAAGACCGGCCATTAAATATGGAGATAGTGTTAGTGATGTTTTACTTTGTAATTTATACAACATGGCAACTCCGTTTATTACAGCCACTGTCATACCTATAATAGTAATCTTAAAAATAGCATCTTGAATGCTATACTTTAATCTTCCTTTTTGTTGTGTTTCTCTCCAATAATTAATGAATTTTTCATCGTCTTGATAGAATATCCTTGAAATCTTACTGGGCTTTACTATATTTTCTCTAATAAGGTATTCAAATATTAAACTTGAAAACATAGATACAAAAAAAGCAACAAATCCTATATCTCCTATCATCTCCATATTAATTTCTCCTCTTTATATTTTCATCTCATGGCTGCCAATTTTACAAAGATAGTAATACATTTCAACAACATTTCTAAATCTTATACAACATCAGCTGAACAAAATTCTTTAGCTCTACTAGATGCTTTTCAATTATTTGCTTTACTATTTCTAGATTTACAGCTTGATAATCATGAACTGCTATATTTCTAAAACCTACCATAGCTTTTAAATTTTTCGTAAGCTTTTCATCTATAATATTATTGGTATAAAGCACTTCAAAGGCATCCCTGCTATTTTGTGGAATCCCAAGCTTTTTCTCAGAAACAATATGCATTGCTAAATCTATAGAGGCTTCACAAGCTCTTTGTATATTTAAAATTATAGAATCTTGTTTTGTATAATTTTTTAAGTTTTCAAAATTATTTTCATACTCTTCATCAATTCTCTTTATGCATCTTTCAATAACCGATATCTTGTTCAATATAACATCTTCACTCATATATATGCCCCCTTTGTTTTATGCTATTTAAAATTATTTCTCTTTCCTCATTTAATAATGCATAGTCCTTAAGTCCATACATCTCAAAATACATTCTCCTTTTATCATCTGAACAGTATATTACTTTACCTTTTCCTATTATTTGTGCTTTAAATACTGTAGATGCCTTTTTTAAATTAATCAAATCTACATCTCGTTTTAGCATATCCGCTAATTCTTGTGCCAACATAAAAACTTCATATTCAGTAATTTCTTTATCACTTATAAAAGCAATATCTATGTCACTGTCTTCTCTAAAAATTCCATTTACACTTGAGCCAAATAAATATATTAAATAAGGATTTATATTCTTAATAAGAAATTTAGTTATTTTTTCTATATCATTTTTATTTAAATTCTTTTCCATAATTTTTACACCCCTTGTTACATATATTTTACCACATTCCTTTTTCTTTAAACACAAAAACAAGCAACATCAGCTACTATTTCAGTTACTGATGTTGCTTTAAACTTTTTCCAAAAAGAATTCAATAGTTTAAATTCCTACTTATAACAGGACTGTCACCATTATAGCTATAATAGAAAATCACCATTTCAATATCTTTTAGTCCCTGTTTAAGCAGCTCGTAGGAGCCTTCGTGCAGGCACCAATCATAAATTGTACCCCTAGATATTCTAAGCAGAGTATCAGTTATCTCATCTGCTGAACCTCTGAATTCCTTATTATCAACAGCTTCCTTAACTACACTTAATAGGGTTTTATAAAAAAACCTATCTTTATTCAAAATATATTTTTCTTCATTACTTAGTTGATTTTTAAAAAACTGAGTTGCAAAAATAGACCTATCATTTTTAAGCATCAGCAATTGCGAAGATATCAAAAATTGAATGGTTTCAACAGTTGATTTTTGAATGTATGAATCCCACTCTTCCTGTAATTTTTCATCTAATGTATGAAAGGCTTCATTGATAATGCTTTCCTTTGATTCAAAATGATGATAAAAAGCCCCAATAGAAACCTTTGCTGCCTTACAGATATCACTTATTTTTACCTTTTCATAGGACATCTTAGTAAATAGGTTTACGGCACAATAATATATTTTATTTTTAGTTTCAATAGATTGTTTTTGTCGTGATGTTAAATTATCCATTATTAAACTTCCTTAGTTAAAAAGATTTTATTTAAATATATCATTGATAAAAAAACAAGTCAATTTATGAAGTTTTTAGACCTAATTCCTGTTTGACATTGAAATTTTACAGTGATACCATTTAATCAGAATGACATTCGGTGAATTTAATTCTATTAAACATTGTGAAAGGAAGTATGGATTTATGTCTAAGAAATATTCAAATCTATTTAGGCCTATTAAAATTGGTAGTATGGAAGTAAAAAACAGAATTGCTATGATGCCAATGGGGGTATTTTCTCCAAGATTAATGAATAATGATGGCAGCTATTCTAAGGATGGTGCTGACTACTATATTGAAAGAGCCAAGGGCGGCACAGCCTTAATTATCACAGGGTTAGTTCCAGTTGTCTGTATTCGTAAAGGAATGCCATGTATAGTTAATAATCCAGAAACTTATATTAAAAATCAAAAGTATTTAACTGAAGGAATACATAAATATGGCAGCAAAATCGTTATTCAATTAAGTGGACTAACAGGAAGAGCTGGTGCTCATGGTACAGAACCTGTACCAGCTGAAATACAAAATGTATGGGACCCAACAAAAAAGAATCCTGGAATGACAAAAGAAGACATTAAACAATACATCAAAAACTTTGCTGAAGGTGCTTACCTTGCAAAACAGTCTGGAGCTGACGGTGTAGAGATTCACGCTGTACATGAAGGATACCTACTAGATCAGTTTGTCATTGCTTCTATGAACTATAGAACAGATGAATATGGCGGTTCATTGGAAAATAGATTAAGATTTCCAATAGAAATTGTACAAGCCATTAAAGACAAATGTGGCAGTGATTTCCCTGTGATACTTCGTTTTAGTGTAAAAAGCTATGTTAAGGAATTCAATCGTGGTGCACTGCCTGGGGAAGAATTTGAAGAATTCGGAAGAGATATAGAAGAAAGTAAAATTATCGCTAAAGCTTTACAGGATGCAGGATATGATGCCTTAGATTGCGACAATGGAAGTTATGATTCCTGGTTTTGGCCTCATCCACCAACATATATGCCAAAGGCTTGTAATCTAAATGATGTAAAACAAATCAAGAAAGTTGTGGATATACCAGTAATTTGTGCAGGACGTTTTGATGAACCTGATTTAGCAGATAAGGTAATCGGTGACGGTGAAATTGATATGATGGGAATGGGTCGTCCACTATTAGCTGATCCTTATATGGTACAAAAGTTTGAGAATGGTGATATAGATAATATTAGACCATGCATATGCTGTCATCAAGGATGCCTTGGACGTGTATTCCAGGGAAAAGACATTTGTTGTGCTTTAAATCCTGCCTGTGCTAGAGAAGTACGCTATGAAATTAAGGAGGCAGCTTCGAAGAAAAAAGTTTTGGTTGTTGGCGGAGGAATTGGAGGCATGGAAGCAGCACGTATATCTGCTTTAAGAGGCCATAGCGTTGATTTATATGAGAAAACAGCAAATCTTGGAGGAGTTTTCGTTTCTGCTGCTACCCCAGACTTTAAAGATGATGATAAAAAACTATTAAGCTGGTATAAAAAGCAGATTAAAGACCTAAGGGTAAACGTACACTTGAATGCTGAAATAGATAAAAAATTTGTTGAAAATAATAGCTATGATGAAGTATTTATTGCAACTGGAGCTAAAGAAAGAACTTTAGAGGCAGAGGGCTTAACTGGAGACAATGTTACTTATGCAATTGATACCTTGTTAAAGGGAGACATCAAAGGCAAAAATGTATTAATTATCGGCGGTGGCTTAACTGGCTGCGAAATCGCCTATGATTTAAGTAAAAAAGGTAAAAAGGTTACTGTTATTGAATTAAGCGAAACCATTTTGAATGTTATGGGCTTATCCGCAGCCAATTATAATATGCTCATGGAACTGTTGGATTATTATAAAGTAGATGTAGTTAAAAATGCTTCCCTTATAAAATATCAAGATGGAATTGCTGAAATAAACGTAATCCAGAAAAACTATCCTAATATTAATAACCGTGCAAGATTACCTTATGCCCTAGGACCACAGGGAATAGCAAGCACTCTTAAACTTCCAGTTGACCATATTGTAATTTCAATAGGTTATATAAGCAACAACAATCTTTATGAATCTATTAAAGGTGATAATGTTTATCTTATTGGAGATGCAAAAAGGCCTACAAATGTAATGGAAGCCATATGGTCTGCTTATGAAATTGCTATGAAGATATAGCTAAGGCAGAAACTATAGAGGGCGAAAATATTGTAACTCCTCAAGGACTAAATATTATTACATCTTATAAAAAAATATATTCAAAAGAATTGGAAGTGATTTTATGAATAATATATCAGATATTCATGATAACCTTACAAAAACTATTGTTAGTGCTAATAATAATAGAATTAAAAATGAAAATGACTTTGATATTCAAGCAGAATTAAGTAATGTGTTTTCTAGTATAGGAATATGTCCTGATGATTTCAGTGGAAGGATATCATTTACTGGAAAGGACCCTATTGTTCCAAGTGTTCTGCGCCTTGCTTCAGCAGCTGCAATAGGCATGGCAGTAAAGTCTGCTGCGGTGGCAAACATATGGAAGTTAAGAGGTGGTAAAGAACAAGATATAAGTATTGATTTACGTAAAATACTACACAGATTATCACCTTTTTATGATAAAAAGTGGGAAAAACTAAATGGATTTTCACCTAGAACCTTAGATCCTTTCAATCCTTTCTCACTAAAAATGTATAAAACTAAGGATGCCAGATGGGTTATGCCTCTCAATTTATATCCACGTTTAAAACATGAGACACTTAATCTTTTAAAATGCAGCGAAAATGATAAAGATGTTGAAAATGCCATACTTCAATGGAATGCCAAAGAATTAGAAGAAGCAGGAGCTAAACAAGGTGTTGTAATGCCCATGATTCGTACTGTAGAAGAATTTTTACAGGAACCAGCTTATAAATATTTAGCTTCACTGCCTTTAATACAAATAGAAAAGATAGGAGAAAGTGATCCAGTGCCTCTTTCAAAAGGAGCTTCATCTCCACTTGACGGAATAAAGGCATTGGGAATGGGACATGTTATTGCAGGAGCAGGTTTTGGACGTGCACTTTCCTTCTATGGTGCAGATTGCCTTAACATATGGAGACCAGGCGATTTTGAGCATGATATGCTGTATTGTACTGCAAATGTGGGAGTGCGTTCAGCCACTTTAGATCCAACCTCAAAGGATGGTTACGATGCAATGAGAAAATTACTTAAGGATGCAGATATATTCTATGCAAATAGACGATTTGGATACCTGGAAAAAATGAGGTTCACAGCAGAAGAGTGTGCAGAAATCCATCCTGGTATAATTCATGTGAATATATATTTACATGGTGAAAAAGGACCTTGGGCAAACCGTCCAGGCTTTGACCAAACAGCAGGTTGTGTGTCAGGTGTAATGGCTTTAGAAGGTACATCTTCCAATCCTAAGCTTCCACCAATATCAGTAGTAAATGATTATTTGGTTTCATGGCTTGCTGCAGCAGGAGCAATAACTGCGCTAGAAAGACGATCAAAAGAGGGTGGCAGTTATCGGGTACATGTTTCTCTTACTAGAGCCTCAATGTGGCTTTTAAGCTTAGGGATTTTTGATAAAGAATTTGCTATTTTAAAAGCAGGAGCTACAGAAGAACATGAGTATTTGTCACCAGACTTATTTACAGCAGAAACACCACTTGGTCATTATCAAGGGGTAACTGAGCAGGTGACAATGTCAGAAGAACTTGGTAAATATAAAACAGTTCTTGTTCCAAGAGGTTCATGCCGTCCTGAATGGTTATAAATTTATTCTTATTTGTATTCCCTATATAGACTTCTGAAAGTTCCAGTGTATCGCCTTCTACTAAAGGCTTTGCTAGCTTGTAGATATCTATTAGGGAATATCTTTTTCTTATATTTGTTTTGCTTCTAGCCCCACTTTCTGTTATATCCTCTCTTTTAAAAATGAGTTTCATCTATATCTATTTTAGATAAAGCTTCATTGATACTACCTAATTCTTCCCTTGTTAATTCTATATTAAAAGCTCCCAAATTTTCTTCTAATCGATGTAATTTTGTTGTACCAGGAATTGGGATAATATAAGGTTTTTGTGCCAGTTCCCAAGCTAATACAATTTGTGCTGATGTTGCATTTTTACTTTCAGCTACTTTTGCAATTAAATCTAATAATGCTTGATTATGATCCATAACTTCTGGTTTGAATCTTCCCATAAAGCTTCTGAAGTCACTTTCTTCATATTTTGTATTCTTTGTATACTTACCACTTAAGAATCCATTACCTAAAGGACTATAAGCAACAAATGAAATACCTAATTCTTCACATAAGTCAAACAATTCTTTTTCTGGTTCTCTCCACACCATTGAATATTGATTTTCAATAGCTGCTAATGGACATACTGCATGAGCGCGCCTCATATAATCAATTGGTGCATTTGATAATCCCCATGCTTTAATTTTTCCTTCAGCGATTAATTCTTTCATTACACCAGCAACAACTTCAGGTTCAATTTTAGGATCAACTCTATGTTGATAATATAAATCAATGCAATCAACCTTTAACCTTTTTAAAGACCCTTCTAATTGTTCTCTAATAGATTTAGGGCTACTATCTAAGCTATTTTGAGGTTTTCCATCAACAACTTCTTGGCCAGTAATGCCGAATTTTGTAGCAATGATAACTTGGTCTCTCACTAGAGCTAATGCTTCACCTAATAATTCTTCATTAGATTCACCATAAACAACAGCTGTATCGAAGAAATTGCATCCTAATTCAACTGCTTTACGAATTAATTGAATCATCTCTTCACGGTCTGCTGGTTGTCCATAAGCATGGTCCATTCCCATACATCCTAGTCCAATTGGTGAAACCTCAAGATTACTATTTCCTAATTTACGTTTTTTCATTTTTTAATTCCTGCCTTTCACTATTTTTTATTTAATTTATGAAATCATTCCTAATTTCTGAATCCAACTTGATACTTCTTCTTCCGACATACGCACGCTGCCTCCACTAATTGGAAATCTTCTTAAAACATTTGATTGCTGTGTATTTATTCTGTAACCCATTCTCCAATCATACGAGCGTGTTGCAAATATTCTTTATTGTGTAAGCAAGAATCTGCAGACCCACAACTTGTAAACACTTCTGTTTTAAATTCTTCAATAGATCTTTGAAGGCTTGGAAGTGTTAATATATTATTAACATGGCGTTTCATTTCTTTAGGCGAAGACCCTGTGCAAGTCAAGAAAACTCCCACCTTTTTCTTTGGACCTATTTGATAGGTAGGACAGCAAAATGTACAACAAAAACGATCAATTACCGTAATAGCCTGTGCAGCCATGCAGTTATAATATATTGGTGCTTCAGCAATAATTCCATCACTTTCGTGTATTAAAGTTAATAATTGAGCAAAATCATCTTCTTGTACACATTTACCATTATCTCTACATTTATAGCAAGCTTTACACGGATAGATGTTCTTGTTTCTCACATCTACTCTTTGAACTTTTGCTCCTTTTTTCTTTGCTGCTTCCATAGCGGCTTCAATCAATATATCACCGTTACCTCCAATTGTAGGTGTAGTCGTAATAAATAATATTTTTTTCATAACCATCAATCCTCTTTCTATCTCTATATTTATCATCTGTATCAAGTATCTATTTTTCATACTTGTTCGATGATTTACGTTGTTCAATCGAAATTGCTTTTATTGCCTGAATTTTTATGATATATCATAACATCATATATTTATCTTATAAAATTAGTGAATATCCCAGTTTCACGCTCTGGCATTTCCACACCATTCTTAAGTCCAACTTCCTTACATTTCAAGAAAAATGCCATATTTCTTCCTAGAGTTCTCATAGTCTGAAGTCCTTCTATATCCTGTTTTACTTGCTCTGGAGTTGCACCATGAACCATATTCCAGTACTGTGAAGAAACAATCGGCATCTGCATTAATCCGAAATACTTATTCAATTGATCATAAGTTGCAGTTGTTCCGGCTCTTCTTGCTGATATGACACACGCTGACGGCTTCAAATAAAATGACTGTCTACCTCCATTAAGATCTGTATAGAATGCTCTGTCCATAAATGAAGTTATTGCTCCACCTGCAGCTGCAAAATGTACTGGTGAACCAAATATAAAACCATCATAATCTGCAGCTATATCTAGAAATTCATTTACTTTATCATCAAATACACACTTTTTCTTTGTAATACACGTCTTACATGCAATACATCCATTCAATGCCTTATTACCAATCCAGAATATGTCTGTATCAATGCCTTCCTTCTGTAATGTCTCTGCGACTTCTGATATTGCAGTATAAGTGCATCCTTTCTCATGTGGACTTCCATTTACTAATAATACTTTCATTATTATCTCTCCATTTCTTATAATAGTATTTTTTATTATATTTATTCACTAATCGCATCTATCACACACCTTTCACATTCTTCATCTTTCTGTATATTTAAGCGCACAATAGTTACGTTCAGCAATTTTTCCAAGTCTTAAGGAACTTCGGCAAGATTAATACTTATGCACAATTTTCCTCAATATCATTATCATTAATTTCTTTTTTACTTGAATAAAAGATTGTAAGCACTGTACCACAAACAGCAAGAATTACTAATATTATTCCTTCTGTATAAAAGGTTCCTCTAAGCGATTTAACCAATGAAATTTTTTCTAGGATTATAGCACCATATGGTGATGTGCATGCACCTAAGTTATAGCCTACTAATAATAAAGATGTAGCGAGCCCACTATTTTTAGTAGTGCCACTATTAATTTTATTAACTAAATATGGCATAATCATTCTAAATGCAAATCCTATGATAAGACCGCCAATAGCTGTTAAGAATACACTATTTGAAGAACCTATTAAAAACATTGCAAAGGCCAATAGTACGAATGTGATTGGCAAAGTAAATCCTTGAGTTACTTTTACAAGTTTACCAAATAGTAACCCCGATATCATAGCTCCTAATCCAATCATAAGATTAACTGTGCTTCCATCAGTAGCAGCACCATAACCAATATTTGTCATTAATGTTGTTACTTTTATTCCCATGGTCATATAAAGAATAGCTACTATAAATATTAATACAACATATCCTAAGACTGACAAGAAACTCCCCTTGTTTAAATTTTTATCTTCTTGTTCCTTTTTATGGTTAACCGTTTCAGTTTTAAAAATAATTTCATTTGTAGGAACATTTGGTACAAAAATAGCAAACAAAATAAATACTGGTATTGCAATAACATAAGCTAAAAATGACGTTTGCCAATCTATCTTTAATAATTGTCCGGCAATAAAAACAATTGCGAGTCCACCTAATCCTTCACAAGCACTCTGAAATCCAAATAATGTTGAGCATTCATTATCATCATAAAAGTATTTAACCATAGCTACTAATAGAGAATTAAATAATCCAACTCCAAAGCCAAATAAAGCTCTTGAAATAAAAACCAAATAGAAATTACTTGATATAACTGGCACCATTCCAAATACAGCAACTATTCCAATACCAATAAGAATTGTTCTTTTATATCCAATATGTCTTGCAATAAAACCACTTATTAATACTGAAATCATAAGAAATAAAGATGGAATTGTAATCAAATTCTCTACTAATGATAAAGGCATATCAGAAAATGTCTTTGCCATAGCAGGAATATTGGCATTCATGGCAGCTGCAGATGCAACCATAAGTGAAACTGATAAAATAGAAATTTTTCTCATTAGTTTATTTTTCATTTTTTGTCCTTTCTGAATTTTCATTTGTTATCTTGTGCACAAGATTATCCTATCCTCTTAAGCCACCTTCATTTCAAACATTAATGCCTGCCTCAAAAGCTTCTCGCATAGCTTTATTTCCTTGAATTTCACCAATCTGCCATGCTCCTGCTCCATAAATGACACCTTTTTCTCTTGCTCCAGGTAAACAGTCTAGGAATCCACGAAGACTGTCAATGGTACGTTCCATTAGTTTTTTTCCAGCTGCTGCAGTTGCAATCAGATAAAAATCCTTACTCTTAATCTCCGTATACCTTGGAAGCGTCCTATCAATAAGTACCTTCATTTGTGCATCCATTGTATAAAAATAAACCGGTGTTGCCATAACAATAACATCTGCTTTTACCATTTTATCAAGAATTGCTTCCATGTCATCTTTCTGAACACACTTACCAGTCTTTTTACAGGCATAACATGCTTGACAAAACCCAATCTTATGATCTTTCAAATAAATCTTTTCAATACTATTTCCTGATTTTTCTGCACCTTTTGCAAATTCATCACAAAGTATATCTGAATTTCCACCCTTTCTTGGACTTCCAGACAATATCAATACACTTTTTTTCATAAAACTAATCCTCCTTTTTTTATTAAAATGATGTCAAGAGTCTAAATAATACAGGATGCTGCAAGATGCATCGTCCGCGCAAATGACATACCGCCGCTAATCATTACAACAATCTTTTTGCCATGCACCTACTCCATCTTCTTACATATTGAAAAAGTGCGGTGATTTCCAATATTATGTCTCTTTATCTTACCAATCCTGTTATATACTCAACTGCTGCTGGATCATGGTGTGAAAAGAATAAGCTTTCCTTAGTATCTAAGGCTTCGATTTTCTTCATATCATTATCTGATAATTCAAAATCAAATACACTGATATTTTCAATCATCCTTTCCTTATGTGTTGACTTAGGAATCACAACTACGCCACTCTGAATTAGGAAACGAAGTGCTGTCTGACCAACACTTTTTCCATATTTTGCTCCGACCTCTTTTAATACCGGATTATTGAACATATCATTCTTGCCTTCTGCAAATGGTGCCCATGCTTCAATCTGTGTGCCATACTTCTTTATATATTCTTTGGCTACTATTTGCTGATTAAATACATGTGTTTCAACCTGATTGATAGCTGGCTGAACTTCAGCAAACTGTGAAAGGTCAACGAATCTATCAGGATAGAAATTGCTTACACCAATTGCTTTTAATTTTCCTTCTTTATAAAGTTCTTCCATAGCACGGTATGTTCCATAGTAATCGCTGAATGGCTGATGAATCAACATTAAATCAATATAGTCAAGCTGCATTGCCTTTAATGATTCCTCTATAGAAGCTTTTGCCTTTTCATAACCAGCATTTGAAATCCAAACCTTTGTTGTTATAAATAATTCTTCTCTTGGAACACCACATTTTTTTATTGCATTTCCTACTGCTGCTTCATTTCCATAAGCCTGTGCTGTATCAATAGAACGATATCCTACTTCAATTGCATCTAATACTGCCCGCTCACATACTGCTGGGTCAGCTACCTGAAAAACTCCAAATCCTAATACTGGCATTTCTACTCCATTGTTTAATTTTACAAATTCCATTTTAATTACCTCTTTCTTTTTATATTTTTGTTGTTTATTTGCTTCTTTATATGTTATCAGTCATATTTGACTGTAAAACATCGTACTAATTTATCTATGAAACACATATAATTATTAGTTACTCGTGAATTTTCCATCCATTCAGCCACTTTGCCGTACATGCATTGCTATAATCTATTATTTCACTATGTCCAATATCCATACCTGATATTGCCTTCATATCCTGTTCACTCAACTCAAAATCCCATATATTTATATTTTCTTTCATACGCTCTTTATGAACTGTTTTAGGAATAGCCACAATATCCTGCTGTATTTGCCACCTTAGAATAACTTGTGCAGCACTCTTTTTATACTTAATTCCAATTTTTGATAGCGTCTTATTGTTGAATATATCCTTCTGTCCTTCAGACAACGGTCCCCATGCTTCCGGTTGCACCTGATATTCTTCCATAATATTAAGTGCAGACTGTTGTTGATAGAAAGGATGTATTTCAATCTGGTTGATTGCCGGAGTGATTTCACTATTCAAGCACAAATCAACTAAACGTTCCTGACTAAAGTTACAAACACCAATAGCACGGATGCGACCTTCCCTTTGCAGTTTTTCCATAGCTCTCCAAGAATTATAATAATCACCAAATGGTTGATGAATCAAATACAAATCAAGGTAATCGAGCTTAAGTTTTTTTATAGATGTTTCAAAAGCTTTTAATGTATTTTCATAGCCTGTATCCTGAATCCAAAGCTTTGTAGTAACAAAAAGTTCTTCTCTTGAAATACCTGATTTTTGAATTGCTTTTCCAACTGCTTCTTCATTAAAATATGCTGCTGCAGTATCAATCAAGCGATATCCCACATCAATTGCATCACTTACACATTGTTCGCACTGCTCTGGATCTTGGATTTGAAAAACTCCATAGCCTTCTATAGGCATCTCAATTCCATTATTTAAAATAATATATTTCATTTTACAATCTCCATGTTTCCTCTTCGTTCTGAAATAAGCATAAACATTTTTTATAAAAAAGTACAATGCCAATTGTGAAATGTGCTATAATTAGAACGCATACTGAAATGATATAGTAATAGGAGGTAGAACTATGTTTGAAATATATCAATTACAACAATTGTTGGCATTTGCTAAATATGGAACACTATCAAAAGCTGCAGAGGAGTTACATTTGTCCCAACCAGCACTAAGTCGATCTATGCAAAAGCTCGAAGATGAACTTCATGTAATCCTGTTTGAACGTCAGAAGAATAAAATAGTATTAAATCAAAGTGGTGCCTTAGCAGTAGAATATGCAGAAAGAGTATTAAATCAAGCTGGCGATATGGTGGAACGTGTACGGTCATTTGACAGAAGTCAGCATACTGTTTCCGTCGGTTCATGTGCTCCTGCACCTTTATGGTCTGTCACTCCACTGTTATCCACTCTTTATCCTGAAATGACAATATCCTCAGAGATGAAAAGTACAGAACTCTTATTGCAGGGATTAAGAGATAACATATACCAATTTATCATTTTACCGGAAACTATAAACGATTCAGATATACATTGTACAAAATATGGTGAAGAACACTTGTTTTTATCCCTTCCACCAGCTCATCCTTTAGCCGGACACAAAGGAGTTTATTTTAAGGATATAAATGGCGAAAATTTTCTTCTCTTTTCCAGAATTGGATTTTGGAATGATTTATGTTTAAAAAAAATGCCTTCTTCTCATTTTTTAGTTCAAGATGAGCGATTCTCCTTTGAGGAACTTGTTAAAAACTCTGCGCTTCCATCTTTTACATCTGATTTAGCAACCAAGCACTATGGTAACGTTACAAATCGTATAATTGTTCCAGTCCTGGATCCAGAAGCCACCGTATCATATTATTTTATGTGCCTGGCCAGCACTAAGAACAAAATGGAAATTGTTCTTCATGAGATTGAAAGGCATATACTCTGATTATTGACTTATAAAAATTCACTATGCCCTACTTTATCAAAACTATCACTAACTTTATGAAACTGTTGGCTAGGGACAAGAAAAAAGCTATACTAGTTACAATCAAAAAGCTTGATGGAAAAGTGGAATAAGCAGGTGTACAACCGACATTTAGAAACATCTATTCAAGCAGCCAACAGTGGTAGTTTCTTAAAAACATCAGAGGTTATGCATATTTCTGCAAATGCGATAACCAAACAAATCAATTTATTGAAAAGTCATCTTGACATAAAGCTTTTTCACCGAAGCACCCAAGGGCTGGTTATAACTGATTCTGGTAAACTTATCTATAATGAAGCTAAGAAAATGATCCGCCATTCCAATGCCATTCTTGTTAAAGCAAACGAACTTGAGGAACGACAGAAGTTTATAGTCCACGTTGGGAAATCCAAACTAAAAAAAGCTACGCACCTCATTCCTTCTAATTTGAATTTTGCTTTCCAGTGTTAACGTTTTCACGTTCTCCATCCTGCTTTATTAGTCTCTGAATATAATCGTTTAAATACATACATATCTTTATCTATAGTTTCCTCAAGAAGCATATCCACCAGCTTATTTTTTTACTCTCTATTTTAATTATAATTTGTTACAATCATAGTTTATATACAACGATTATTATTCCGACTTTTTTTAAATGAACTTACTAAAAACCTTTGCTGTTTGACTAATCCACGAAAATAAGATTGCTGACATACACGGTTTTTCCAGAAAGAACATCATCATAGAGTTGCTGTTTCCAGTCAATGTAATCAACACTCGCATTTAACTCAGAAATGCTTTTTAACAGATTCACTCTTTTCTGTGTCAGCATATCCTTGCGCTCCATTATAGTTTTTTGCCCTTCCAGACATAATGCGAGATACTCCTTCATCTCTTTAATACTCATGCCACATTTTTTCAAGCAGACTAAATCCTTTATCCATTTGATATCGTGCTCATTAAAAACACGATAATTATTTCTATCACGTTTTACATTTGGGACAAGTCCCATATTACAGTAATATTTCAATGCCTCATAAGTCATATTTGCCATTTTGCAAGCCTGCTTCATCGTATACATCATAATCCTCCTCATGTAATGAATCTTTATTTAACTCTCTATGAAAATTTTCAAAAATTTCAAAACTAGTATTGACCAGTAGTAGCAACCGAGTGCTATAATCGCATTGTAGCAGATTCTGAATATAAAAACAATTAATCTCTGAAATGGGGTTCATAAATTTTATATGACACATCTTTTAGGAAATGCCATATATTTTAGATTTTCAAGTATTTTATTTAGGCTTACATATTCAGATGATATGGTTACAGTTAAAGAAAAAATTGAAAATTATAAAACATTTTACCATCATAAAAGTGCTGATCACAGCAATATGGCTTATTGTGATTTGCTATGGCATATAGGCATTTGGTGAGTTAGAATTTCTAAATCGATTGACGTTACAGGATAGTAATGTGTATTGGCGAAGTAATGGGCTGCTACTTTTGTGTAAAAAATTTCCATTGTGAGTATGCCCCTTTCGATAACATGCATTATACAAAAATAATAAAAAGAAAAATTATGATGATTAATTTTTAAGAACATCTTGAAAGGATTGTGATAAAGATGAAAATGAACAGACCATATACGATTTGTCATATATTAAGTGCCCTGGATGGAAAAATAACAGGACCATTTATGGGAACTGAATCAAACAGAAAGACAGCAGAGACATACGGGAAAATACGAATGACATATCATGCCCAAGCCTGGTTATATGGAACGACTACGACAAAAGAATTTACTGGATATAAAATACCAGCTATAAGTGGAAGTACGGTTACTGTTCCAGAAGGCGATCACATCGCAGTAGAGAATGCCAATTTGTATTATGTATCCGTGGATACATGAACTCAGTGAGAAAATTTTCAAAAAAGGTATTGACCGGTAGCAACAACCGGGTACTATACTCTTATAGTAACAGGTTAAATGACTGGATTCAACCTGTTTTAGATTAATAAAATTGCAAAGGAGATTTATCATGAAAACTTTTAATTATTCTTTTCCGGTAAAGGTGTATTTTGGCAAAGGCTGTGCAGAGCAGTCAATTTCCGCTGAGCTTTCTAAGGTTGGAAAAACGGTTATGTTTGCCTACGGCGGTGGTTCTATTAAACGGAGTGGACTCTATCAAAAAATAATGTCACTATTGGATGCCGCAGGGAAAACGGTTGTTGAATTCTCTGGTATCATGTCAAATCCAACTTATGCAAAAGTACAGGAAGGTGCAAAGCTTGCAAAGGACAACAATGTAGATTTCATTCTTGCCGTTGGTGGTGGTTCTGTCATCGACTGTTGTAAGATTGTTGCAGCTCAGGCAAAATACGATGAGGATATCTGGGAAATGGAGTATAGCAAGGGAAAAATCCCAACTGAATATCTTCTAATGGGTGCTATTGTTACAGCATCAGGCACTGGTGCAGAACAGAATTGTGGTGCGGTCATTACGAACGAAGAGAAAAAAATTAAAACCGGTGTATTTGGTGCATATGCCAACTTTGTTGTACTGGACAGTGAGCTTACAATGTCCGTACCATTTAAACAAGTTATTTCTGGAGCTTTTGATACATTAAGCCACTGCATGGAAACCTATTTTGGAAAACCGCAAGCTAGCAATGTATCCGATGAGATAAACGAAGCTGTCATGAGAAATACCATTCATAACATCCGTGCGCTTATCAAGAATCCGCAGGATGAATTTGCCCGTGGGGAATTGATGTGGGATTCCGCAATGGGAGAAAACGGTATTTTGAAGCTTGGAAAAACAACCGATTTTCAGGCGCACCAGATTGAACATCAACTCGGTGCTTACACTGACTGCAATCACGGGCAGGGCTTGGCTGTTATTCATCCTGCACTTTACCGTCATATTTATAAGGACGGTATCTCGAAATTTGCAAGATTTGCACAGACAGTATGGGGTATCAGCCCTAACGATAGAAATGAGGATGAACTAGCTCTTGCAGGAATCAATGCTCTTGCGGATTTCATTAAGGAGATTGGTTTACCCGTAACTTTTTCCCAAATGGGAATTACGGATGAGAGTATTTTGAAATCCGTAGCAGAAACATCCAATACTACCGCTGGATGTTGCAAAAAGCTGAGTCACGAAGAAATTTTCGAGTTGCTGAAAGAATGTATGTAATAAAAATTTGAAAGTAAAGGTAATCTGAAAATAAAAAACATATTAATAACCTTAATCTTGGCAGTTACTTTCCTTTTTACTATGTCCCCCAAAGGCAATTCAATTGAATATGCCTGAGAAAAATCCGAATGCACGTTATCGGAACGACAACATTTCATTGGAAGAAATCATAGAAGCAAACAGTCAGAATAAATAAAGCCACATTATTTTAAGTGCCTGTGAGGTTCTCTTCGGAGATAAAGTAAAGCATCTTTCTATAATCCTGAAAAATGGATTTATAAATACACGGCAGATAATAGTCAACGTTATGTATTAGGAATGAAAGTTATAATCCATTGATTTGTATTGGCGTTAATCGAAGTACTTCATGAGGCACTTTAATCATGAAAAGAGACTGTTGTTTGAGATTCCAATGAAAAGTGAGATAGATGTTTGACACAATATTGAGAAATTATGAGCAATATTCTTACAAAAAGTAAATAGTAAATGAACCTATAACTGAATTATTAAAAATGAACGAAGAACAGACTAGCTAATTAAGTAGTCTGTTTTTTGTTGCTTGAAAGGTGGTGAAATTATTTTCGCTCCTTATCGTAAAATAAAGAGCTGTCTGTCCGATTGAACTTTTTAACGGTAGTCAAACAAGCTCATTTTGACCACTGCTTTTCGGCATCGTCTGTTAATAATCAGACTGCCTGCTGATATTGCTCCATTCCTGCAGTTCAATCAGTCTCTCTTCATATTCATCACGAATAATTTTCACAGCATCACTGCCTAAAGCAAGTCTCTTTGGCAGTTTTTCCTTTTCTACCATATCAACGATGATCTTTCCGGCATCGTCAGGATCCCCCGGCTGGTTATAATGATTGACCATATTTTCTATATGCCACTTACCTGCTGTCTCAGCATAATCTTTTATATTCTTACTTGTTCCTTTTAAAGAACTATAAAATCCTGTACGAAAACCACCCGGTTCAACTGTTAATACACGTATTCCCAATGGTTTGCATTCCTTATAAAGTGTATCAGATGCAAGTTCCATCGCTCCTTTTGCTGCAGAATACATGCCATTACCAATGGCTCCTCTCACACCTCCGATGGAAGTGATGTTAATAATAGTTCCGCTTTTCTTCTCTCTCATCAAAGGTAACACTTTTTGAATAAGTTCTATTGGTCCAAAGCAATTAACCTGAAACAGCCTTTGAATTTCGTCCATTTCGCTTTCCTCAATGGCGCTGCGATATCCATAGCCCGCATTATTCACAAGAACATCTATTGTGCCAAACTTATCACAGGCAGCTTTTACTGCATGTTCTATATCCTCTAATTTAGAGACATCCAGTGTAACTGCATAAGCCTTATCCGGATAAAACTCCGTCAGTTCCTTCAATTTTTCTATATTCCTTGCCGTGACCACTACCTGATTTCCAGCATTCAATGCAGCTTTTGCAATTCCTCTTCCGATCCCGGATGAACATCCGGTAATAAACCATGTTCTCATCATTTCACCTCTCATATCACTTATCGGATAAAATTTGTACTAATGCGTCTGTCTTCCTGCTTTGGTCGTTCCACACTCAGTTTTTCTCCTGCTTCAACCAATTTTAGAAACCATGCCATGTTTCTTCCAAGGACACGCATGATCTGCATTCCTTCATCATCCTGTCGTACTTCCTCAGGCGAATTTCCATGCACCATATTCCAATATCTTGAAGAAATGATAGGCATCTGACCATGTGTAAAATATTTATTCATCTGGTCTAACGCTGCAGTAGTTCCCGCTCTTCTTGCAGATACGACAGCTGCCGCAGGTTTCAGCATAAAAGCATTCTTTTCTCTTCCCATGTTTGAAAAGAAGGCTCTGTCCATAAAACTTGTCATTGACCCATCCATAGCAGCAAAATGTATTGGTGAACCAAATATGAATCCATCGTAGTCCGCAGCAATCTTCATAAATTCATTTACTGTATCATTGAAAACGCATTTTCCAATCTTTTTGCAACCGCCACAGGCAACACAGGCAACACAGCCAGACAAAGGCTTTTTTCCAATCCAGAATATATCTGTATCAATGCCTTCCTTTTGTAATGTCTCTGCGACTTCTGATATTGCAGTATATGTGCATCCTTTCTCATGCGGACCTCCATTTACTAATAATACTTTCATTATTATCTCTCCATTTCTTTTATTAAATAATTTATTATAAATTAATAATCTTTACTTATTCTTTCAATTCTACTACCTTGATATGATTTAGGTTCCATCTCTTTTAGCCATATCCGACCCAACTGGTTAATGCTCTCCAACTACAGTAATTTTAATTTACTAAGGAATGCTAAAATAAATAATAAGTCAATGCGCTTTCAAAAAATCTTGAATTTATGGTGGTTATAAGCGGTAAATTGGACTTGTTATTTTTTGAAAGCGCCTAAGTTCCTCATATGTTAAAGTTATTTCTGCTGCTCCTGCATTCTCTGCTAAACGATGAATTTTTGTTGTCCCTAGTATTGTAACAATCCATTTCTTTATTTTGCCAACTTTTGTTTTTTGCATAACTTATTATACCATTTTTGCGGATTATTCAGAATTTGCATTTTCATTTTAATGTATAAAAACGGAACCTTTGCAAAATAGTTAAATCAACTATTTTGCAAAAGCCCATTTATTTTCAATATTTATTTAACATTCTCCTGAATCCACTTTTCAATATGATCAGCTATCACACCATTATTTAAATCCTGGAACATAAAATGATCATTTCCTTTAATACCTATCTTAGGAAGATCTACTACCGTACAGTTTCCACCCTTAGCGGTATAAGCAGCCGCAAAATTATAGCAAGTCTGACGCATTGCCTGCCACATCTTTGTTGCCTGAATGGACGGATCCCCATTATCGATATAATCACCAAAATAAAATGTAACTGGTATTTTTTTCTCTGTAACTGCCTTATAATCCTCTGAGTCAGCAGCTGGTGCTCCACCTGGCTCAATTGCAATGATTGCTGCAATGTGATTTGTGTATCCTGCTGCTGTCCATCCTGGACCACCGCCTTGAGAATGTGTTACCACAATAGAATTTTTTCCTGTTCTTTTATATACCTCATCAATTGTTGCAGCTAATGCCTTTGCCACTGTCTTATTATCAAAGTCTGCTCCCATATCTGATTTCATACCTGTATCAGGTGTCATCTGTCTGAAAAACTGATCTACTGATTTTTCATCATTTGGAAACTGAGATCCTTTATTGAGAACAGACTTTCCACCCTCCCAGCGGCCGATTCTAAACTGGGTATACCAGCGTTGATCTAGTGTCTTCGTACTGATATTACCACTTACTGAAGTCATACCAGCCTCTCCACGTCTCGGTTCATCCATTAGGAATACACCATGTCCTTTTCTCAAAAACATATCAGACCAGCCTTCTCTGCCATCTGGAGTTGTCATCCAGCCCATACGTGACTGTCCATAGCCATGCAGAAATACCATCGGAAGCTCTGTATTATTTGCCGGAATTTGGTAGAGTACATTCGCGTGATCTACATGAGAAGTCTGTCCAGCTCCACTTTGCTCCCACTGATTCTCTGGATTAAATGTACCATTAGAAGTCACTGTGGTTCCTCCTGCTGAGAAGATTCCCTGTTCTGAAATAGACAAAACTTTTGAATGAGTATCATCTTTAGTTTTTGTATTATTAGCTGCATTTCCACATCCAGCTAATAACACTAAACTTATTACACCTGTTAACAGTACTGCTGTTATTTTTCTCTTTTTCATTAATTTCTCCTTTTTCATTATTACAAAAACCCTGTTATATTATTTACGATAGCAAGGTTTTAGAAACGTCTTTGACAAGATGTTAATATTGATAATTTGGTGCCAGAAGCTTCATAAGTTCTTTATCATGATTATTCACAAGCTTCACCTTGTTATCAAGAATCATTGTCGCACCACCTTTACGGTCATAAGCTTTCCAGTTAGGTAAATTGTTGGCACTTGGTTTACCATTCTTTGCAAAATTTATCCATGCCTGGCTCATGCGGTCTTCCAAAATCTTGGCATCTTCACCTCCACCGATCGTTGTATCCGCTTTATCTATATTGTTAAATATAAATGATATCTCGGCTGTGTGGTATGATGTGAAAACACCATTCATAAGCGGAGATTCCCAGCTGAAAATGTAGGAATAAACAGGTGCTCCTTGTTGATCTGCCTTGTGGGACATAATCTTTAAAAGCGGCAGTCTGATTGTAGTTGAATCAATATATAATGCATCTACCTTCTTTTTATTAGGGTATGCTTTAAGAAATTCATTTACAATTTCATCCGCCTTGTCTCCATAAGTTTCCTTCAGATGCTTGTCAATTTCTTCTTCGGTCCATGTATTTTTATTATCTGACTGTGCTTTTGCTATATTGCTGAGTTGTGACATAGTTGTCCACTCTGTGAGATTTGATCCAATCAAGAGCGGTATATCCTTACCAGCTTCAGCAAATCCTTTTTCTGTTACCGGACTTGTAGGCATATAGTCTCCATCTACTACCGGTTCCCATGATAATCCATATCCTGTCCCAAGCGCTGCCGGGATATGAAGTTCTTCTGCTGTCTGCTTAAGTGCTTTGTCGGATGCTTGTGATAGTTGTTCATATGGAATAGTCTGCAATTTTTCTATCTGACTCGCAGTAATTCCAAGGTTTTCAAGTGTAAGTTGTGTCACCCTTTTACTAGCTTCCTGTGAAGTAAAGCTAACTCCCATTGTTTCTGTCGCACCACTCTCGACAATTCCCTTCTGGAAAAGCCCCTTTGCATATGGAGTTGTCATAAGTGCAAGTACCTTGGCACCTCCACCTGACTGTCCAAATACCGTAACATTATTAGGATCGCCACCAAATTGTGCAATATTATCATGTATCCATTTAAGAGAAGCTGCAATATCTGTAATTCCGACATTTCCAGAGTATTTATATTTTTCACCGTATTGAGAAAGGTCAAGATGTCCAAGAACATTAAGGCGATGATTTACTGAAACAACTACCGCATCTCCTTTTTTGCTAAGATTGGCACCATCATAGGCAGCTTCTGCTGCAGACGATCCAGTTGAAAATCCGCCTCCATGCAGCCATACCATTACTGGTCTCTTTGCATTATCATTAATACCTGGTGTCCAGATGTTCAGATTCTGACTATTATTGTCCATTGCAAACTGTCTAGACGGATTTTCCGAGCTGCTATCAGATCCACCTGCTCTCTGTTGCTGTGGCGATATTGGGCCATAATCAAAAGCAAGTTTGACTCCATCCCAGTGTTCTACTTTCTCTGCTGGAACAAATCTTTCTTTTGCCTCAGCATATGGAATTCCATGGTATGTATAAATTCCATTCCGACTGTATCCCTGAACTTTTCCAGCCTCTGTCTTAACAACAGCAATATTAGGCCCTGCAGCCACTGTCCCAGATTGTTCTGTTGTGCTTTCTACTGATGTTGTTGAAGCCTTTGCATAAGAGTTCTTTTCTGTTATGCCAAAAGCAGTAAAAAAAGAAAATGTCATTACACCAACCAATGCGGTCAAAATAATTTGTTTGTTATTTCTCATAGATTGTTTCCTCCTTTTATTAATTATTTTTTTGTTTAATCGATTATACATAAACAGGTTTCGCAATTTCTTCCTTTGAACCTGAGTAATTGTAAGTTTCGTATTCTATCCTGACAACACTTCCCTGTTCATCTGCCTCTGAATAATACTCTTCTGGGATTAATACTATTTCACCTTCTTGCATAGTGACCTCACTTTCTATAACAATGTTTTCGTTTTCCATTTCTTCAGCAACCGTCTACTTGGTAAATTGTTTCTATTTGGCTGTACATGCTGTCAGAAATAAGCATATATCTAAAACAATAATTGATATTCTTTTGAACATATTATGTCCTTAGTAGTTTGACCATGTGTATCAAATAGAGTTTTTGGATTATAAGTTCCTTCTGTACTAGTTACTTTTCCGCCAGCAGTAAAAGTACCCTGCTTTGCAATTGTAAGCACATTTGCATTTGGTTTTCCACATCCCACCAACATTGAGATAGTCATAATACTTATCAAAGTTAATCCAATTATTTTATTTTTTTCATTTTTATTTTCCCAGCCCTGTTATATACTCAACTGTTGCTGGATCATGGTGTGAAAAGAATAAGCTTTCCTTAGTATCTAGGGCTTCGATTTTCTTCATATCATCGTCTGATAATTCAAAATCAAATACACTGATATTTTCAATCATCCTTTCCTTATGTGTTGACTTAGGAATCACAACTACGCCACTCTGAATTAGGAAACGAAGTGCTGTCTGACCAACGCTTTTTCCATATTTTGCTCCGACCTCTTTTAACACCGGATTATTGAACATATCATTCTTGCCTTCTGCAAATGGTGCCCATGCTTCAATCTGTGTGCCATACTTCTTCATATATTCTTTGGCTGCTACTTGCTGATTAAATACATGTGTTTCAACCTGATTAATAGCTGGCTGAACCTCAGCAAACTGTGAAAGGTCAACGAATCTATCAGGATAGAAATTGCTTACACCAATTGCTTTTAATTTTCCTTCTTTATAAAGTTCTTCCATAGCACGGTATGTTCCATAGTAATCGCTGAATGGCTGATGAATCAGCATTAAATCAATATAATCAAGCTGCATTGCCTTTAATGATTCCTCTATAGAAGCTTTTGCCTTTTCATAACCAGCATTTGAAATCCAAACTTTTGTTGTTATAAATAATTTCTCTCTTGGAACACCACATTTTTTTATTGCATTTCCCACTGCTGCTTCATTTCCATAAGCCTGTGCTGTATCAATAGAACGATATCCTACTTCAATTGCATCTAATACTGCCTGCTCACATACTGCTGGGTCAGCTACCTGAAAAACTCCAAATCCTAATACTGGCATTTCTACTCCATTGTTTAATTTTACAAATTCCATGATTTGTTTCTCCTTTCGCCATTCGGGCATTAACTATTAATTAATTCAATTTCTTTCCATCAGAAAAAGCATTACCCACTTTTTCACCAATCTTAAGATAAGCTGCATTCATCGCATCAAAAGAAATTGCACCTAATTTATCAGTATCTACAGTTTCTTTATCATTAAGAACTCTTTCATCAATGCTAACATTCACGATTTCTCCAACGATTCCATCTTCTGTAGTTCTTAACAGTTTACACTCCAATGTAATCGGAAACTCTTCAATAATAGGAGCATTAACAAAACTGCTCTTTATTGTATGGAGTCCTACTTTTTCTAGCTTATCTGGTACATTATTGGCAGAAACAACCCCTACATAATCCGCTTCCACTACATGTGCTGCATCTGCAACACTGACTGTAAACTCCTTGTTTCTCATAATATTATCGGTTGTCTTATGAGATGACAGATCAATTATAATCTTGTTTGCTCCACAGATACCTCCCCATGCAGCATTCATCGCATTTGCGGTTCCATCCTCACTATATGTACCGATAATCAGTACTGGTTGAGGATACAAATATGGTTTTGCTCCAAAGTCTTTTCTCATTGTCTTACCTCTCCTTTTTTCTTTGATTTTTATTATTAAATAGCCATCCCATGACATCTTCATCTTTGACAAGCAATGCTCCACCGCCGCCATGTTCATTTGTTATTCCATGACTTATAAAATAATCAGCACTTTTTACATCCAGAACAAGCAGCTGTCCAATCTCTTTATCGGACAAGCCCTGCTTCCGATAAAGATTATAAAGTGTATTATAGGCTTCCTTTGATGGCTGAGAACCATAATATTCATCATTTTCACCAACGGCAAAATATACTGGTGTTCTGCTTTTCACTACTGTGTCATATGCTCCATCCCACTTGGAACTGCATTGCAGATAAGCAGTGAAAAGTTCTGGCCTTTTCCCCATTACTAGGGACATGGTTTCTCCACCGCCTGAATATCCACTAGCATAGACCTTCTTCGTATCAATATTATAATTCTGCAAAAAATATTCCACCAATTCAATTGTCTGATTTGCTGATGTTTCGCCCCAATCCTCCAACTGTGGGGCTACAACGATCATTTTATCATTGTACTTTTGTGCCTCAAATCCAAACTCTTCTGTTCTGATATTTTCTGCCACACCCTGAAAGTAAAGTCCCTGGTAGCCTGGAAGTGTAAAATACAAAGCATATGCTTCTTTTGCATCATAGCTTTTAGGAATATAAACATTATAATGAATCGCTTCACCTGATTTAGTATGTAAAACATTGTCTACAGAAAATCCTCTATATTTCTTTGTTCCTGATGTAACATATTCATCTGTTTTATCCGTTTCACTCTTGTCCGCATCATTCTTTTCACTTATTTCTTTCTTCTCTGACCTTTGATTCAGATTCGTAATTGTATCTAATGATGCATTTCTCTTGCCAGTCGAATTCTGACAAGCTGTTATGGTAAAAATTGAACAAAACACAATTGCTATCATATAATACCTTTTTTTCTTCATAAACTATTTTCTCAAACTCTCTACCCATGTCTGTACATCTTCTGTAGAAACACCAGAACGGAACCTTTCACCTTCAAGCCAGTTACCTTTTCCCGCCATCTTGGCAAGTAAATTGCCACTATCTCCGATACCTGAGGATGAGGAAGTACAAAACGGAATGACTGTCTTTCCTGTAAAATCATTTGCTTTTACAAATCCGTCTACAGGCCAAGCTGCAATTCCCCACCAGATTGGATAGCCGATAAACACTGTATCGTATGACTTCCAATTATCAACTGTTGTAGCGGTAAGCTGAACATTTCTGCTGTTAGGATTATCATGTTCCTTTGCTACACGACTGTTATTATTTGACCAGTTCAGATCATCATCACTATATGGTTTTACAGGTTTCAATTCAAAAGTATCTGCTTTCATAGTCTCTGCAATTGTTTTAGCAACTGCTGCTGTGCTACCTGTTGCCGAGTAATACACAACAAGCACTTTCCCACTTTTACCCTCTGTTTCAGTTGATTTTTTACCGGAATCATCATTTATCGCTTTTTTTTGTGATACCTTCTGTGATTTTCCTGACTGATTTGCATTTGTATTGGATCCACATCCGGCAAGCACACCCATAAAAAATGTACAGATCAAGCCCATAATGATTATTTTTTTGTTTTTCATGATTATTCTCCTTATAAAATAAATTTTTAAATTAACCCTATTGACAAAACTAAATTCTTCAAAGGTAAAATATCTCCGTTACACTCCCTTTCCCATTTCATATGCTTCCTGCATTGTCTTCTTTGTTTTTACGGAACCAGCTTCATATGTTCCTGTTCCATAAACCACACCTTTTTCCTGTGAACCACCCAGACAGACTGCAAATCCACGGAAACACTCTAATGTCACATCCATGGCAGCTCTGTCTTCATCGGCACATGTCATAATATAATAGAATTCTTTATCCTTCAGTTTTGTCCACTGAGCCAGTGTTCTATCAATTACTGTTTTCATCTGTGCATCAATGGAATAGAAATATACCGGACTTGCAAGAACGATAACATCTGCCCAATGCATTCGCTCTAATATTTGTAACATATCATCTTTTATGGCACAGACTCCAGCATGATCCCTGCAATAATAGCAGGCAGTACAATAACCAATTTTCTTCTCTCTCAAAAATATTTTCTCTACGATATTGCCGGCTTCTACAGCTCCTCTTGCGAATTCATCACATAAAAAATCTGAATTGCCACCTTTTCTTGGACTTCCTGATAAAATCAAAATATTTTTACTCATTACGTTTCTCCTTTGTTTTTAAATATATAAATAGTTTCTGTAGGTAATATCCAGCAAAGATCATTAGAATGGTTATCGCAAGCAAATCTAACTCATAGAAAATAACTGGTTCTTTATAATTGAACATTACAAAGTGCATTTGTAATGTTATGTAAGATATAAAATTTCTTTTAAACAATGCATACACTCCATATACAGATGCTATCCCTGCAATACCTCGAAGAATCCATGTCCGTATCTTATTTTTCTTCGTAATATGAACTATTATACGAAACATTCCAAGAATCATTCCATAATGTAATCCTATATGAAATCCCATCAATAAGAAGCCTGTATAACTTGAAACCATATGCAGACTCCTTGCAAGAGACCAACTCATATTTAGGTCGAGAAACCGGAAAATATATCGAGACATTCTGATGCCACTGACCATCAGAGCAGTCATATCTATAAGAAGGAGCATATCTGCTATGACCAGAAGATTTCTCTGTATAGAGTACTTTCCTTTTCCCAGTATGGAATGCCACTTATAATTCATAAAGTGATGCATAAAAAATAGTATAAGCATGACTGCTCCTGCAATCTCATGATTCTTCTGTTCGGTGAACTGGAATGACATGAGTGCAAATAGAGCAATGCTCATTGCGATATCAATCACCATTTTTGCCTTCGATTTAAAATTCATTTATTACCTCTTTCCCTGATACTAATTTGATGTGAATATATCTGTCAGCCAGATATCATCTTTCTCTATCCATGCACCATCTTCAATACTTATTGTTATTTCAATTACTTTGCTAATCCAAGTTTATCCAAGCACTTAATGACTGTTTCTGTCTGATCAGACTGCATATCGCCTCTTCGTATGGTAAGTCCATCTAAAACCTTCGCCTTTGGCTCAAACTTCTTAATTGTACTATATGTTCCTCCATATCCAGAACATTAATGTTTTTTATTGCATTTCCTACTACTGCTTCATTTCTGTAAGCCTGTGCTGTATCAACGGAACGATATCCTACTTCAATTGCATCTAATTCTGCCTGCTCACATATCGCTGGATCATCTACCTGAATAACTCTAAATCCTAACACTGGCATTTCTACTCCATTGTTTAGTTTTGCAAATTCCATTTTGTCATCTCCATGTTTCCTCTTGATTCTGAAATAAGCATACACATTTTTTATAAAAAAGTACAATGCCGATTGCGAAATGTACTATAATTATAACGCATACTGAAATGATATAATAATAGGAGGTAAAATTATGTTTGAAATATATCAATCAGAGGAATTGCATTTATCCCAACCAGCACTAAGTCGCTCTATACAAAAGCTCTAAGATGAACTTCATGTGCTCCTGCACAGCAGCATTTATTTGATTGTAAGTCTTCAATCGTACTAATTGCATTTGGAAAACCACTTCCGCCATTCGTATTGAACGGAATAATGGTTTTACCAGATAAATTTTATTTAACTTATTTTCCTTCTCTTGATTTCTGGAGTAATCTAATTCTATACACTCCCGCTTTCTTATTTATTATTATTCGAGTTAAGTAAGCATATCACTTTGAGTCAACTTCAAATCAAGTGAATTTTTAGTAAACCCTTACTTTTTTATACTTCTTTTAGCTATGCAAATTATTATTATTCTTTTATCTCCATCCCTTAAATCCATCATAGATTTCTGATATTTTCTTTAAATGTTTTGTAATCTCTATGTGCTGAGGACAATGTCTTTCACACTGCTTGCAGCCAATACAATCGCCTGCTTTTCCTTTACCCTGAGAATAATTAAAATAATATACAACCTGTGTTGTGGAATGTCCTTCTTAAATCAAACTTAAGTAATCAGGAATTGGAATATTAGAAGAGCATTTAACCCTTAAAACAACCATCCTTCTATCTTGGATATTGCCAAATTCATCAATAAGCAAAACATTTCTTTCATAGCAGCCATGTCTTGTTAATGAATGCTTTGCACCACATTTAAGACAAGTAAATGTAACTCGAAGTCAAGTCTTTTTTTAACAAAAAATTTAATTAATAAAAAAAACATAGAAATTAATTAAACACTTTTATTTCTTAATTTAACTGATACCACTTCACAAAAGTGACACATAACTTTATGTTCATTAGAATCAGCAAATACATGTAAATTAAACCTGCAACTTCAAACTTAAAATGAATGCTGTTTGAATATTACTTTAAGTACAGTAAACATTTTGCTTCTCCGGCAGCATGACTTTCATGTAAAAACACTTTAATTAATTCTTGTTTAATATTAGTAACCTCTTCTTCTGAAAGTTGGGACTGAAAAGACAATAACTCATCGAGGGATGTATTTAATGCACGTGCCAATGGTGCTAGTAGAGAACTATCCGGCGTGAAGCTTTCATTTTCCCATTTGCTTACTGCACCTGTTGAAACTCCAACCATTGAAGCTAGCTGCTTTTGAGTTAGTTTCCTGTCTTTTCTTAATTTTAAAATTGTTTGTCCAATATTTAATTTATTCAACTGAACACCTCCATTTTTTCCAATTCAAAGGGCCCTTAATAAATTCATTATAAATCCAGTTTAATCCGCTAACAATGGAGAGAAAGTTGAGTTTGAGTAAAAAAACTTGAAGGATATTCAACTTTAAATTTTAAATCTTGGCTGAACTTTGGTTATTCTATTAAAATCTCTATATTAATTTGTAATATAGAATATTGTAGCAATTTCAAACTACTGAGAATGACTTATAAATTCAGTATATCACTGTAATTACCTATATTTTCTTATTAGAGAGATTACTCTACTATATCGCATAAATAGTGATATCAAATTGCCCACTTACATCTGTAATCATCATGTTTCACCTCCTTGAAATCATGTTTAATACCATTGTTCAACTCTAAGTCAAGTATTTATTAATTTAAAAATTATTTTAAACTTTAAACCTATTTGCTTCTTCCATCATTTGATTAGTCGTATTATTAAGCATTTGTGCTGCTGACGCAACTTCTTCTGTCGAAGCATTCATTTCTTCTGAAGATGCTGTGATTTCCTGTGCCGATGCAGATACTTCTATTGAAACTGAAGATACTCCATCTATTTTAGTTAAAATAGCATTCTTATCATTTTCTATATTCTCAGCAGAAATTTTAACTGTTTCAATTTTCGGAATTACTTCATCTACTGCTTGTATTATTTTCTTGAAAGATGTTATTGAATTATCTATGATCTTAGCTTGATTCATCATTTCATCATCCATTATAATGGACTCTTGAACTATAGTATCAGTATTTTTAGATATAACATTGATTAGTTTGCTAATAGTTTCTGATGAGTCTTTTGATTGTTCAGCAAGTTCTCTTATTTCCTCTGCTACTACTGAAAATCCTCTTCCTGCTTCTCCTGCCCTAGCTGCTTCAATAGCTGCATTTAGTGCTAATAAATTTGTTTGTTCTGAAATACTATTTATTATATTAGTAATTTCATCTATTTCATTTATGTCTTTTCCAAGAACAATTATTTTATTATAAAACTCTCTAAATGAATTACTTACATTGGTTACTAATTGGCTTAATTTATTCATCTCAGTACTGCTAACAGTTGCCATTGTACTTATTTCTCTAGAACTTGAATCTATAGTCTCTATTTCACTAACCATTTTAGATAACTTATTACTAAATTCATCAAGTATTTTTGTTATGTATATTAGTTCATCAGATTCACTACTTATTCCTTTTGATACTTTAGATATTGCTTCTGTTACATTTTTTGATACGCTTGATATATCTTTTGAAACAGAAGATAAGTTTTCTGCTTGTTCATTAATATTCGAAGAATTTTCTTTTATTTTTTTAATCATCTTTCTTAAAGAATCTTGCATTACTTTCATTGAATTAGTCATTCGCCCAACTTCATCTTTTGATTTTAAATATTTAGGAGAAACGTCTTCACATAAGTCTCCTACTGCTAATAGTTCTAAATGTTTTGAAGTTAATTTTATTCCTTTTACAATGCTATTGGCAATAATATAAATTATCATTAAACCAATTAACAAGAATACTACAGATGATACCATAACAGATATTTGTAGACTGTTTAATTCTGATAATACTTCAGATTTAGTTAAGTTAACGCCAACAAACCAATTTGTTCCATTTACTGGAGCATAACCAACAAGCTTATCTACTCCTTTATATGTATATTCACCAAGACCTATCCCTCCTGCAATTATTTTTTTATCAATATCTGCTGCAGTTTGAAGTGATGGATCTTTCTTTACATTTTTAATTGAATTATCCGCTTGCTTAACTAACTCTCTATTGACATGTGCAATAGTTGTCCCATCTCCATTTATCATAAATGCAAAACCTGTATTTCCAAACTTTACTTGATCCATAAATTCACTTAATTTATAACCATCAATTACTTCAAGTAATACACCTACAATTTCATCATTATTTTTAATAGGAACTGCATACGCAATGTTAACAGAACCATCTGATTTACTTATTACTGGATCTGACACATTACTTTTACCTGATATTGCATTCTTAAAGTATTCTCTATCTTTAGCATTTGCAGATACTCCATCACTATTTATGCCGTCTCCATTCTTATCTATAATCCCCATTCTAATGCAACCTTTTCTTTTAGCCTCCTCTAAAAGAACTATCTTTTTATTTTCCCATGAATTATTAGTATCCTTTATATCATCTCTTGCTGCTATAGACTCTAATGAACTTAACTCTCCTTCAATTCTACCTTGAATACTACTTGCCGTTTGTTTTGCAATTTCAGGAATGGTTTTTCCTATATTTAACCTTAGTGCATTTGATGAGTTAACAAATGAGATTATACCTAACCCTATGCATGTCCCTGCTATTAATAAACCAAAAAATAGTATTAACTTTGTTTTTATACTTTTCATAATGTCCTCCTTACTAAAATTAATATATCTTCATAATTTCACTTCTGCAACTCTCATACACGTGATAAATTCAATACATTTTAGATTATTCTCCGCATAATCTCTAATTCCACTTTTATTTTTTATTATGAAAAGTATTGAAGCAATTCCTTTATAATATAGAAAGATATCAAATTTACTACTTACATCCCTAATCGATATGTTTCACCCCCTTAAAATAAATTCTAAAACTGCTAGTCAACTCTAAGTCAAATAGCTTTTCAAGAAAAAATTTTATTAACATCAGATAGTAATAAAATACACTTAACCTGAAATTCACTTATATTTGCGCCTGCACCCTCATAAATGGTAAATTAAACTTGTGTGAAAAAATATTGTAAAAACAATGGAAAGCCACCAATTAGGATAACCAATGAAAACTATGTCTTTGCTTTAGCACAAAGACTATTAATATCCTCCATGCTTATTTATTCAATATTACATTTTTGCTCCAGCATTTGTTTTGTTGAAGTAGAAACATTAACAAAATCTAATTATTTATAGGATTTTTGGTAAATAGAAATACAATCTTCACGAGTCAACTGTACACGGTCACAAGCAAACAAGCCTCCCATTGGCCCCATCGCATTATCTGCCATCTTTGGAAATTCATCTGGAGTAATTCCATAGTCACTCATTTTAAGGTCTGCTACTCCACAATCCTCTAATAATTTATTTAAAGATTTAATGAAATCCATTGGTTCATTAGCATTTTCAATCTCCATTGCTTTTGCCATACTGATAAAACGTTCATCGCAACCATGTTTCTCAATAATATTTGTAAAATAAGCACGGCATAGCATGATAAGTCCTGCTCCATGTGGAAGATTTGGATGATAAGCTGATAATGCATGTTCAAGGGAATGCTGACTAGAAGTTGTTCCAACACACATAACTGTTCCAGATAAAATATTTCCAAAGGCTACATGTTCTCTAGCTTCTATATCATTGCCATCTTTTACAACACGAGCAAGATAATGACTAACATTTTCTATAGCAGTGATTGCATACATATCACTCATTAGATTTGCAAATTTAGATACATATCCTTCCATACTATGACTCAACGCATCAAATCCCTGATATGCAGTAAAGTTCTTTGGTACACTTGTCATAAGTTCTGGGTCTTCTATACATAACACTGGAAAAATAAGCGGTGTCTTTAATCCTAATTTTTCATTTGTTTCAGGCTTTGTTATTACACATCCAGCATCTGCTTCAGAACCTGTTCCAGCAGTTGTGCTTATAGCTACTATAGGTATTGGATTTTTAGTAACTGAATGTCCTTTACCTGTTCCACTTCCAATATAATCCCATAAATCTCCATCATTTGTTGCCATAACTGCCATAGCTTTAGCAGAATCAATGCAGCTTCCACCTCCTAAAGCCACTACAAAGTCACAATCATTTTCTTTTGCAAAAGCAGCACCTTCCATTACTGTATTCTTCACTGGATTAGGCTCAACTTTATCAAATACAGCTGATCCGATACCTGCCTTCTTAAGCTCATCTTCTGTACGGCTAAGGTAGCCATTCGCCTTTGTAGACTTTCCATTCGAAATAACAATCATTGCTTTTTTTCCAGGTAATTCCTGATTGTGAAGCTGATTAAGCATTCCAGCTCCAAACAAAATTCTTGTAGGTACATACATATTAAAACTCATAATTTTCCTCCTAAATTTATCATAAAAAATTTACACATGTTTTTGTATGTGATATAATCAGCTTAAACCTGATAGTTTACTCTAAGTCAAGAATTTTTTATTTTATTTTTGGGAGGAAACTTATGTATTACACAATCAGTGATATATCAAAAAAAATTAATATTTCCCCATATACTCTTCGTTTTTATGCTAAAGAAGGTTTGCTTCCATTTGTGGAACGTAGTGAACGTGGCATACGAATGTTTAAAGATAAAGATTTTGAGTGGCTGTTCATGATAGACTGTTTAAAAAAAACTGGTATGTCACTTAAGGATATAAAAACTTTTGTGGAATGGGGAATGCAAGGCGATGAAACAATTGACCAACGTTTGAATATGTTTCAAGAACAACGAAAATCAGTAGAATCTCAAATATCTCAATTGCACGATACCCTTGATGTACTAGAATATAAATGCTGGTATTATGAAACTGCAAAGGCTGCTGGTACAACTTCTGTGCCAAGAGAAATGCAAGAAAAAGATATTCCTGACGATATTAGATATGTCAGAGAAAAATCTAAGAAAATACATAAACTTACCTAATATAAAAACAGCCTCCATCAGAATACATCAGATCAGATGTATTCTGATGGAGGCTGTGATTATTAAGATCTAATTAAACTTTATTCATTATAGTTTTGTATTATAACTTTATATAGTTACCTTATGAAATTAGTAAATACACCAGCTTCACGTTCTGGCATTTTCACACCATTTTTAAGACCTGCTTCCTTACATTTTAAGAAAAATGCCATATTTTTCCAAGAGTTCTCATAGTTTTAAGTCCTTCTAAATCCTGTTTTACTTGCTCTGGAGTTGCTCCGTGAACCATATTCCAATACTGAAACGAAACAATTGGCGCATTGGGGTCAACACGATGTAAATAATACAAATCAATAGCATCAGTTTTTAATCTCTTTAAAAACCCATACAAATTTTCAATTCATTCAATATTAAATTATCATCTATTTTAGCTATTGTATTGCTACTTACATTATCCATAATAAAATTATTCTACAATATATATCTTATTCTACAGTTATATCTAAAATCCTTCAATGAGGCTGTCACATTAACATAAAAAAATAAGCTCAACAATTAAAAATTTACACACTTTAATAAACCTTTGTTATTAAAGCTTTTTTGATTAAAAGAATTTTTAAGATTCTGTTTGCGGAGCATGTTGAATAGCTGTTACGATTACCGCAGGTATGGATTTTTTGTGTGTATTATTTTAGCTTATTAAGATATTCCTCAAGTTTTTCAATGAACCGTTGAATTGTTTTTTTTATTATTCTTTATTAACTGAAAAGCTCCTCCATATCCTTTTCTTTCATATTGGAAAGCAAAATTTCCTCTCCAGCATTTTTTTCTATAACATTGTTTATTATTTCTTTCTTTTTCTCCTGTATTTTGTATATCTTCTCTTCTATAGTTCCTTTAGCAATAAGTCTAATAACTTCTACAGTTTTCTTCTGTCCAATTCTATGCGCTCTGTCAGAAGCCTGATTCTCTACTGCTGGATTCCACCAAGGGTCATAATGAATAACTATATCTGCAGAAGTTAGGTTTAATCCTGTTCCGCCAGCTTTAAGAGATATTAAAAATATAGGAATTTCCCCTTCATTAAACTCTTTAACCATTTCTCCTCTGTGTTCTGCTTTTACACTACCATCAAGGTACATATACTTTATGTTTTCATTTTTAAACATATCTCCAATATTTTTAAGCACAGAGGTAAATTGAGAGAACAACAATATTTTATGCCCATCATTTACATTATTTTGCACTATATCCTTAAGAGCTTCCATTTTTCCATTATCACTTTCATAGTTTTCTATAAAAGTAGAGGGATCACAGCATATTTGTCTAAGTCTTGTGATTATAGAAAGTATCTTTATTTTACTTTTATTAATGCCTTTATCCCTTATTTCATTATTTACTTCCTCTTTAGCTTGCTGAAGGTAAGCTGCATATACTTTCTTTTGATCCTCTGTCATATCCACCACCATATTATGCTCAATTTTAGGTGGAAGCTCTTTTATAACATCTTTCTTAAGCCTTCTAAGGATAAAAGGTTTAGTATGTTTATTTAATTCCTCTAAAGCTTTTTTATCACCATTTTTTATAATAGGCACCTCGTATTTTTGGCTAAACTTTCTATTATTTAATAAATATCCTGGCATGATAAAATCAAAAATCGACCATAATTCTGCAATAGAATTTTCAATAGGGGTTCCTGTTAGTGCAAAATAGCTTCCAGCTTTAATGGATTTTACACTTTGAGCATTTAAAGATTTAGGATTTTTTATATTTTGAGCTTCGTCTAAAAAGCAATGTCTAAATTTTATAGCTTTATATTCTTCTATATCTCTTTTAATAAGTGCATAGGAGGTTATAACTATGTCCGCTTCCTCCATCTCTTTTAACTGACTTTCTCTTACATCCTTGCTGCCTGATACAACTAAGCATTTTAAATCTGACTGAAATTTGTTCACTTCACTTTCCCAATTGTATACTAAGGATGTAGGGCACACCACCAAAGAAGGTTGCTTTTCCTCATTTTCATCTACCTCTGATTTTATAAAAGCTATAGTCTGAAGAGTTTTTCCAAGACCCATTTCATCTGCTAAAATACCTCCAAAGCCACAGCTTGAAAGAGTTTTAAGCCACTTAAATCCAAACTTTTGATAACCTCTCATAGTGTTATCCAGTTTTTCTGGAATTGTATAATCAATGTCACCAATATCCTTTATATTATTTATAAGTTCTCTAAACTTCTTATTTCTTTGTACAAAGGTTATATTATTTTCCTTAAGGCTCATATCTATGTAAGCAGCATTATATTTAGAAAGAACTATTTGATCTTTTTTAAGATCTGAAGTCTTAATATTTAAATAATCTATCATATCTGACATATTTTGAAGCTCACCCGCCTGTAGTGGAATAAAACCTCCATCTTTAAGTCTGTAATATTTTTTCTTTTCTTTTAATGCATCAAATATATGCTTTAATTCTTCTCTATTTACTCCCTCAATATTAAAGTTAAATTCTAAAAGGTCCTCATCATTTAATCTTATGCTGGATTTATAGCTTTTAGAGGTGTAAATTCTTATATCTTTAAAGGCATCCGAATAGTAAATTTCTGCAGATTCCTGAAGTTTTTCAAGGCCTTCTCCTACAAAGTCTAAAATTTTATCCTCATCCTCTAAAATTAAATTAAATTTCCTCTTTTCAAATTGAAAAGCAGTCAAGATATCTACTACAGCTGCTTCTCCTTCAATATCTCTAACCAATACCTTCTCATCTTCCCTTGTCTCATTATCCTTTAAGGGATTTATATCTATATTTCCATATTTAAATATTACATCACAAACTACAGCATCTTTATCCTTATCAAAATAAAGACAAGGCTTTAAAGGTTCTTCATAAAACTTATCTTTAATACTGCTATTCACTGTTACCTTTGTACCTATCTTTTTTAAGGCTGGAATTATATAAGAAGCTATTTCTTCACTTTCACTTTGATGAAAAGTAATTTCAGGACTTCTTTGTTCAATAAAAGCATTGTAAAGAGCTTTATACACCTTTATTTGTTCATCTGCTGGCATATATATTTTCTTATTATAATAAAAAAAATTTCCATTTTTCTCTAGAATTTTAGGCATCATTGAGGTTTGAGATAAAATTATATTATCACCCTTTGTATCTAATTTAAATTCTAAAGGGAAATTTTCTCTTACTACTTTAACTTCACTGTAGTCATCATCATTTATAACTAAATCTATAGATGTTTCTACGATATTATCGAGAAATTTTTTCAGGTTATTTTCCGTAAGCCTTGCCTTTTTTCCACTTAAAAATTTCGGTGTTTTGTTGTAGTGATAATTATACATTACCATGTCTTCTGTAACCCTATCTGTTTCATATATATCTTTAAGCATACTCAGAATAAATTTGTCTTCATCCTTAAACCTATGTAAATATGAGTTATATGTAAAATTTTTACCAAACTCCAACTCATTCTCTTCTATAACTGCCTCTAAAAAATTCCTCATATTCTTTACTACATAAAGCTTTTCTTCTCCCACCTTTAATTCTAGAAAAGCTTCACTTTCTCTGTGGCTAATATTAAATTGAAGCTTATACTTAAGATTTAAAGTCTTAGTTGCTATCTTTGTCTTAGTGGATATTAGACTTTCCTTTAATTGTTGAATTAATCCACCATTTTTCTTTATTACGGGTTTTCTCTCTGTTTCTTTTTTTTCTGGTTTACTGTTTTCTCTAGCATATTTTATGAGCACTGCAGCTATATGTTTACAGGGAACATTATAATTATAATATTCCTTGCAGTTACAATAACAGCTTATGTTTTCACTGCTATTTGGATATATTATTCTTACATTATATTTTATAGGCATTTGTGAAGAAGACTTCACTTTCCCTTCAATAGTAGTTTTTTTCAAGCCCAATTCTTCTTGAGTAATTACACTAAGCTCCTCTACTTGTTCATTTTCATAACGTCTAACACCCTTTTTATAAGTTTCCAAATTTAAACTGTCTTTTATTATATCTTCATTTATTTTAAACAAATTTATTCACTCCTGTTTATGTTCTTGTTTAACATTCTAGCACATAATAATATTTTTAAACATGTTATCAAATTACTCCAATTGAAATGACTCTTATCAAATTTTAATAATATGCAACGAAATAAATGTAAAAACCTATGCTAAAACTCTTGTTAAAGCATAGGTTTTTGTTGCCTTCCAGAAATAAACTCATCATCTACTATCACATCTAATACATAGTTTATTGAACTTTTTTACTTCTTATCTGTTTTATCAATTAATCTTCTTTTTCTATGTCCATCCTACAGGGTACAGTTTACCCCTTTATTTTATATTCATCAATTTTATGATACAAAGTTCCTCTAGGAATATTTAATAGCTTGGCTGCTTTTGATTTATTGTTTTTGCTAATATCCAAAGCTTTTTTTATATTCTCAATTTCTAACTCCCTAATAGCTTTGTTTAAGTCCAATGGATATTCTTTAAAGGATTCGTTTTTTTTCCGCTTGTGAAAGTATATATTCCGGGATAGAGCTTTTTTGTATCATCCCATTTTTGTTTGTAACAACAATATGTTCTATAACATTCATCAGCTCTCTAATATTGCCTGGCCATCCATAATCATTTAGAATATTTAGGACTTCTCTATGTGTTCCCATTATCCTTTTTGAATTTTTAGCTGAAAATCCTTTGATAAAATAATCTATAAATATTGGAATATCTTCTTTTCTTTCTCTAAGTGGCGGCAGATTGATTCAACTACATTGAGTCTGTAATATAAATCTTTCCTGAATTTATCTTCTTCAATCATTGTTTGTAAACATTTATTTGTTGCTGATATAACTCTCAAATCTAACTTTACGATTCTTTCTCCGCCTACCCTGACAATTTCTCTTTCCTGTAAAACTCTAAGCAGTTTTGCTTGCATATTTAGTGGCATGTCCCCTATTTCATCAAGAAATATAGTTCCTTCATTTGCTAATTCAAATATCCCAGTTTTCCCTTTTCTATTGGCTCCTGTAAAAGCTCCAGAACAAAATCCGAAAAATTCACTTTCAAAAGTTCTGAAGGAATTGCACTACAATTTACTGGAACAAACAGACCTTTTCTTCCACTCAATTCATGAATTCCCCTTGCAAAAACTTCTTTTCCTGTTCCACTTTCCCCGGTAATCATAACACTAGCATTTGTTGGGGCGATTCTGCCTTGCCATGTCAATTTTTTTCACAATATTACAGCTCTTCCCAATTATATTTCCAAAAATTCCAGAGATTTTTTTCACTTCATTTTCTAAAAAAATTAGTTTTGAATTTGCATTTTCTAGCTCAAAGTAAAGTTTACTCAGCTCTGCAAAATCTCATCTGTAGAAACTGCTCCTTTAAAAACGTTTTCTATATATAAAGGCATTGAATTACGCCAAAATATGATCATTTTCTCTGGGAGAATGATATTTATCTCAATAGGTATACCTGTTTTTCTAACATTATTTACAATTGCATCAGGGAAAAATTTTTCTATATTTTGCCCTATAATCTCCTCAAAAGCTATATCATATAATTTTTCTGCACCCTTGTTCCAAACGATTACAACTTGTTATCATCTATAACACAAACAGCCTCATAAATGCAATCTCAACAATAATTTTTAACATCCTATAATCTATGTTTTGAAATTCTTCTTCAATACGTACCTTTCTCTTTACTATAACCCATATTTCTCCCCCTACTTTTGTAAACATTGTTAAAAAAAATACACTCCTGTACTTTTTATTTTACAGTAAATTCAGAAGAGTTTCAATTAATCACTACTTATGGAGCTATAGTTTTTTCTTATACCGAAAATGTTGCTGATAGTATATTCCTTATTTAAAGTTTAAAATATAACTTAAACATGGATCTTCTTTATTAACATAGTTTTCTATAGTGGACTGTAATTCAGTATCAGGATAAAAAGATAGTAAATTATCATCTTCTATGATTTTATAATATTTAGTAGAATAACACACAGTACAATGTGAATTTTTTAGTACAAATCTTTCAACTTCTCCATAACAATTAGGTTTTCCTCCGTAGGCTCTCCTAAAAATATAGCATTTGTATTTTCTTTTAAATAAAATACATTTAGTAATGCGGATGAAAAAGTTTCTCTTCCTACTATTACGAACAATTTTCCTTCCCTATTTATTTCTTTTAAGATTTTAATCTCATCTATAAAGGGCTCTAAAAAAGTAGAATTTCCACCTGAATTATTACGTAAGTCTATAACAACCTTTTCTACTTGATTTTCTTTTATAAAGTTAATCACTTGTTCTCCAAAATCAAAAACACTTTTATCTTCCATCTGCCTACAAGCATTGTATTTAAAGTATACAGTCTTAAAATCTTCTATATATTCAAACCAATAATACTTATGAGAATTTTTTCTATATAAAGGTAGATTTTTGTGATTCAACAATTTTTCACTTCTTTTTTTCATCTTTTCCCTTGTTTCACTTACTGGTAATGCTTCAATTTCTATAATCCTTACTTTTTTATCTCTGTCCTCCACAGTTAACTGTAAACTATAAGTACTATCTACTATCTCTAATCCATATAAAATCTCAATAGCCAAGGGAAATATTTAGGCAGTTGTGCTCTAAGAAAAGATTGGTTTTCATGTGATACAATAGAACTTAAAATTTCAATAACTTCATTTATATCTGTACCATCAACTTTATTTATTTTACAGTTTTCTATTTCCTTATATTCTTCACTGGCTGCTGTAACATACAAGCCATCAGAAAACCAATACAATTCTAAAGGACAAAGAAAGTTAACCTGCATCATAAAAGAAGTATGAGCATCCATTATAGATGCCACTATTTTGGCAATATTCACTTCTATCTCCTTATTATCTAATTGGCTAACCTTTGTTTTTAAACTTTCTAACTCATTAAAAAACTCATTCCTATGTTTATTAAAAAACAAATTTTTATGTCTTTTAGGTAATTCTAAAGCTACTAATTCTATATCTTCTATCCATTTATCATTTCTATCTAATATCATTTTTTCCCTTTCTTATCCATAATCATCCTAAAATTTTAACATAACTAAAAATAAACACAGTGAATATATAAGTCTTTGAAGCATAATTTTCTTACCACAAAAAATTAAGAAAGGCAGGTATTATCCTATGAATAATTTTACCTTTACTCAAGATAACTGTAAAGAATAACATGCTTCCACTTGGCTAATTGCAATAATGTTATTTTGTATTTTTTAAACTCTATTTTTAAATAAATCCATGTTTAACTAGTTCTGATTACAGTAGTGAATGAATAACTCCATCTCTGCATTGATTTGGTGTAATCACATATGGTATGTTTTTGGAATCCATCAGTATTGTGTGACCCAAGAAATCCCCCTGGCTCGTATGGGAACATGGCGGTATCATACATATTTCCAAGGCCTGATACAATCTTTACAAGGGAACTTTACGCTTGCCCGGCCTCACAACATCGTTGAACTCTTCTCTTGTATAGGGCATATTATCCAAATTCACAAGCACCTTACGAATTTCCTGAACAATCCAGTCCGTCGCCCGATGTCCGGCCATAATACCTTCTGCCGTTCTTCCTTCACCCTCTTCAAACATCACATCAACATGAAGGATATAATCAGTTGACTTTGGCGTGCCGGCACGGTCTAGTACAACCTGATTTTTCAAAAGCCTTCTGAAGAACCGATATTGGAGGGCTGAAATCCGCTCTTATCCTCAACACCAGTTATCATGACAGTTATTCCAGAAAGCAAATGTGTAACACCCTCTCCCAGTTCTCCCCGCACTTTGCAGGCAATGGGAGAGTAGTCCATATTGGAATTAACGAACATATCATAATTTCCCGGCTCAATGATGCTAACCTTGATATCCCTAATTCTCGGTTCCGATCGAATAAGGCTCTTTTCAATTCCATTTCGTATAGTCAGCACACCATGGTCAATCTTCGTCTTCTCACCCAAACAGACTTCATGAATATGAAATACCTTACGGTCAGTCTTCGCAAATTCTGTTCTGGCTCATCTGATGCTGTATCTACAGGTTTTCCAGCTTTCCGGAGCTTATTTTTCACTAGTGCAACGGCCTTCATTGCGTCATAATCCGTCAGATTGTTTTCTCCTACAACACAGGATTCATATCCAGCTGCGCTTTTATTAAAATCTATCACACAGTCCACGTAGCTGTTGGTGCATACAAGCCTTCCCTGCTGGGCGATATAACTTAGTCCAACACTGGGGATACCACGAATACCAAGCTGCTCAATTACATTAACAAAATCCACATGATGGTTGCCCTCATTATCAATTGCAACAATTGCCGCATCTGCACGCATGATCTGTGCCATATCACCGACGCGTTTTGCCGTATAAATTTTATCATCACAGACCTCGGATACGCCATCTACAATAATACCCGTAAACTCAATATCTTTTTCCTTTGAAAGTGCCTCCGTTACCGGACACCTAAAATGATGTAGCGTTGTCATTTTAATACTTGGTCCCAGCCCCATAATATACCTCCATTCTGCATGATTTCTTATTTTTTATTGTTAACGAAAACACACAAGGAGGCCGCCATAATATGACAGCCCCTTTGTAGCCTTTTATTGAAACAAATTTATACGTTATGACGATATTCGTAAGGTAGTATCTTTGTTGAATTAAAGCTTGGGCAATCACGAATCCATTCTAAAGATTCTTTTATAATTGCTGTCTGCTGTGGAATGTTATGTGGTTCGCCGGCATTTGATCCAATTGGCACATGAGGAGCTGTAATTCTAGGTGCTCCCTGCTGTCTTGCAATTGGAGGAAGTGCAGCAATTACACAGCAACTCATACCTGCTTCTTCGCAGCATCTAGTAACGATTGTTGCTGAACGATGGCAAGTTCCGCATCCACCTGTACAAAGAACGATATCTACACCTTGCTCTTTTAATTTGCGAGCAATTTCTGGACCTGTCTCACCCATGAATTTTTCAACGTTTCCGCCTCCACCCATAAATGTATAAGTCTCTGTAGCTAGAGAACCGATAAAGCCTTCATCTACTAATTCATGAAGACGATCAATCGGGAACATAGCGTTAACATCTTTATTAATATCGGAATTATCAAATCCACCATGTGTTACCATCAACTGATCAGATGGTGTGTTAAATGGAATTGTACGATAAGAGAAATCACCAGATGTATTAAATGGTGTTTGACTTTTTATATGGATTCCACCTGCTGTAATGAAAGCAACCTTGCACTCATTAAGTGGTTTTTTCAATTCTGTAAATATCGGTTTTGGTGTAATAGGTACAAATATTTCAGATCGCATTCCTTTTTTTGTTGTTAATTTCATTGTTTTTCCTCCTTAAATTGATTCTGCTGGGATATCCCGTTTGCCAATTACTTTCATACAACTGAAATAGAACTCCACATCCTGTCCTTCTTCCATAGTAACTGGCGTGAATGCCCAACGTCGTGGCACTCCTATGGTTCCCAAATCATTCATTATTGCCACTTTTATGGCAGTATCATTTACTTGTATTATTTTTCCTCCCAGTAAGCATGGAGCTATCTCGTGATCTGTTTTCATATCTGAGCAGTCATAATCATATGGGTTTTCTACCACCTGAATATAACTGAAATAAAATTCCATCTCATGACCGGTAACTAGAGTCTCATTGCTCATAATCAGACGTTTTGGAACCGTAATAACTCCTAAACGACCATGAAGATTAACCTTCACCCTGTCTTCATACACCTCTTTCACGAGTCCTCCCATTTTCACTGGGTTAACTATATAATCCATTAGTGCAATGTTCCACTTTCAACAAGCTTTGTTTCAGGAAGCCCTAAAACCTTGTTATTTTCATTGATAACATCATTATCCCATTTCTTTTTAGCTGGTTCGATTTCCACACCTGCCATTTTATTCTTTAGCATCTGGATTGCACGTGCAGCTACTTCCGTAGTTACGCAGGAGCAACCCGCAATATCGTTTTCAAATCCACCTTTATCCATGTTTTCTTCAACCATTGCTGTAGCATATTCATTACCAACTACCAATTGCCCCTGATATGCGCAGAAGGATACACCAACTACCGGAATCCCTCTCTTTCCAGCCTGACCAATATGTTGGATGAAGTCGATATGGTTATTTCCAAAGCCTTCTGTTGTAATAATAACACCATCAAGATCTAGTGATTCAAGCAAAGAACCAAGTCTTTCAGATACCCAGAGTTTTTCATCGTTAACCTGTGGAGAACCTACAAAGACAACACCTACAAGATCTAGCTCATCATCTGCTGCCAAACCTTCTACTAAAGGTTCTCTGATATAATGACGTGTCATTTCTTTTGTTGCAGGTCCAATACAAGTTAATGCATGGATGGATCCGTCTCTTACCTGATTTGGTGTTAACATAATTGGAACATTACCGCAATCTACATTCTTTCTTCCGCCAAGGATTCCACTAGGCTCTGTTGGGCAGATAACATTGTCATGCATAGCTCCCTGTCCCATAATTTCTTTTATTAATACTACACGAGGATTTCCTGCTCTTCGTACATCTTCACAGATTTCTTCACGAACAACTTCACCTTCATACTCTTTCAGTTCATTTCTTATTTCCTGAATAATATGATCCTGACATTTGTGTGCAGCAAATGGACCTGGTCTTGTCATACCTGACAGTCTTTGAATAACTGCATGGCAACGGATTATAATATCATTTTCATCTGCACATCCAGGATGTCCGAAATACATCTTCTCATCCAAATATCCTTCGGAAGAACCAAACTCATGAACTTGTACGCCATCTTCATCTACACCAGTAAGCATGAATACAACACCATCAGCAACCTTTGTAATACCTTCGCCAAGTTCACCTTCAACTTTTGTAGCGATTGGACAAACATCCATGATTGTTTCTGTGTACATATGTCTTTCATTTGGATGAATAACGTCTAATTTAAGGCTCTTACACAGTACATCTTTTGTTACGGCACTGTTAACAATGTCTTTATCAATAGTAATAACGCCATCTTTGATGGAAGTTTTGTTTCCAAGCTTTACATCTGAAATTTTAATGTGCTTTTTCACAAGATTGTGAATGACCTTTTTATCTCCAATTTTCTCTGTCACTTCAGCAGGTGCTACAGGTGCTGTTCCAGCAAATACCGGTACATCCAACTTTAAGCCCTCAAATTTTTCTGCTTTTCCAATTTCAATATGAATCATTCCGTTACCTCCAACTCTTGACTGAACTTCCGGAGCCGCTTCGACTTTATGTAGTGCTTCGGATACATTTTCTTTTGCCACTTCTTCTACTTCGTTGACCTTATCAAGTACATCTTTTGTAATCGGTGTAAGTGCCTCAACATCATGAAGCAGTGTGCTTCCGATTACCTGCTCAATACGCAGACCATTGGAACTCAATGTTAAGAGGCCTGCTTCTTGCATATCTTCAAATAATGATGGATCTTCCAGATCTGCTGCACTAATAATCAAACCTTTTTCTCTTCTGCAGCAAAAGATTGCAGGGTCTTTTAAGTGGTGTTGCAATGTTTCCTGTGTAATAGACATTATTAATTCCTCCTTACTCTTCTTTTCTAAATCTTCTTATCATCTTATGATTAACAGGCACACATATCCCCGTCAGTAAAATAATAAGCTGGTAAGTTTAACTATAGACATTACTAATTCCTCCTTACTCTTCTTTTCTAAATCTTCTTATCATCTTATGATTAACGGCACGCATAGCCCCATCAGTGCAATGATAAACCGGTAATTTTAACTGTGGTGCGCATGACATTACAGTGTTGCTACAATCTGTACAGTTACTGATCAGCACCGCCTGTGCTCCTGCTTTCTTTAATGCCATTACTTTCTGCACCTGGCCCGGACATTTTCCAGGATTTTCACATTTTCTTGTATTTTTAACTTGTTTTGCTTGCTTACAATACTCAACTCCTACTACCTTGGATCTCATACTTGATGCTTGTTCTTCTAGGCGCTCTTTGTTTGCACCGCATGCACAAACCAAAAGTCCTATCTTTGGCGGTCCTGACATAAAATTCTCAGCTGCTATAATTCCTCCAGTTGTCTTAATAACCGGTGCCTCTAAAGAAGTTCTCTTACCAGTAAACGGACCACCCATAATCAGTTCACCATATTCTTCGCCAAGCCCTCCTGCCATTTCCAGTGCCTTTGCTACACTCGTTCCAAGCGGAACATCCAGTAATACATGAATAGATGCATTTTCCTTTAGTTTTCCAGCTACTGTAATATCCTTATCTATGAGCGGTTTTTCGTCTTCTACCGCTTCCCGTATACGAAATGCAGTTTCTGAATTAATGACTATTGCATCTGCTGCCATGGGAAGTTGCTCTGGTTCTAGAAGGATTCCAAGTGTCTCTCTTACGATGGCACGCTCCTCACCCATGGGATAAATATTATCCAGTGCATAAACGGAAATCCGACTATCTGTATTTGCCTGCTCTAGTTTTTTAATCGCTTCTTTATGGATTCCTTTCACAGCTGCAATCCCTTTTTCAGCACTTACAAGCTTCATGATAATAGCCAGTGCATCCAAAAGCTTTTCTGGTTCCTTTTCGATTCGTGCTATATTGTGCGAAAGAATCGGTTCACATTCAGCTGCATTAATGATGATAGTTCCTTTTCCTTCAAAGCTGACATTCAGCTTCACAAAAGTTGGAAATCCAGCACCGCCCAATCCTACGATCCCCGATTCTTCAATCAGCTCTTTTGGTGTTGTACCTTTCAAAGATATGTATTTTTTAAAATCTGTCTGCGATTCTTCAATCACAATCTGATCTGTATCAACAGCTTTAACTTTGCCGTCTACACTGGAAAAAATATTGGTTCCCAATGCCCCTTGCGGCTTTCCTGCTATAATCTGACCTCTTTTTACAAAATCATTTTCCTGAACCAGCGTCTCAGATGGAACTCCAATATGCTGCCTGAGTGGAAAAACAAAATCCATGACCATACACCTACTTTCTGAAAAAAGCAGACAATTGCATAAATTGGCATACATTTCTCTGTTTTTTCTATTTTTTTACACTTGATAAAAAATTAACTCTGAATTAAAATGCCTTGCTTTTCACACTTATATTAATAGCAATTCCTGTGCCAAATCACGTAAAAATCCATCTAAGAAGATACTTTTATGTGTAAACCATTGCAAAATCAGCATTTTTAACCTTATAAATATATATTTCATATATTGATAAGGTTTTCATTAATTAAAAAATCGTCCAAATCCACACAATATTTTTCTAACATATTCCAATTATTCTCTTGAACATATTGTTGTTGCTGGTTTCAGTTAAATAAAAACAAAGTGTCCAAATTAATACACTTGTATTAATCTGGGCACTTTATTTTGTACTTTTCCACACCTCGTAAAATGTGATTGACTTGTCCTGTTAGAACATTTAAATGTGTAGTCCTCAATCATTATTTTACTTTCTAGCATGGCTTTTTCGAACCTTTTTTAACTTTTTATTACATTTTGACTTGATGACATTGCCTGACAGCCTATATTTTTTTAACGAATTCACGTATTCTTTTTACTGCTTCTATTAAATTTTCATCTGAGTTTGCAAATACAAAACGCATATAGCCTTCTCCCATTTTACCAAATGCAGAACCGGGTACAGCTACTACCCCAGCTTTCCTCACAAGCTCCTCTGCAAACTCCATAGAAGTTTTCCCAAAAGATTTGATATTTGCAAAGGCGTAAAAGCTCCCAGGAGATTTTTTACAGGTTATACCTGGAATGTTATTTAATCCATCAATTAAAATATCACGACGACGCGTGTAATCTTTAATCATTTTTTCCACTGCATTTTGAGGACCTTTTAATGCTTCTATTCCTGCCATCTGAACGAAGGTAGGCACGCAAGAAACTATTCCTTCTTGAAGCTTAGGCATATTTGAAATTATTTCTTTGTTTGCAACTATATAACCAAGCCTCCAGCCCGTCATTGCATATGATTTCGAAAATCCGTTAATTATGATAACTCTATCTTGAACTTCAGGTATACTAGCCATACTGAAGCACTGGCAATTATCATAAATAATTTTGTCATATACCTCATCTGAATATACTAACAAATCATGTTTTTGAACAATCTTAGCTATAGCTTCTATATCACTTTTGGTAAGTACTGCACCAAGGGGATTACTTGGTGAGTTCAATAAAATTGCTTTAGTTTTCGTGGTTATTGCTTTTTCAATGTCCTCAGCTTTTATTTTAAAGTCATTTTCCTCATAAACAGGAACGGCCACAGGTTTCCCTCCTGCCATTAATATTTGACCCTCATAATTTGGAAATGCAGGATCGGGTATAATTACTTCATCGCCAGGGTCAATAGTGGCAAATAGGCTTAATGCAAGTGCTTCCAACGCCCCTACAGTTATAATTACATTTTCAAAAGTGTATTCTTTTGAATATCCTTTATAATTATCAGCTACTGCCTGGCGCAGGTCTTTTAAACCTGCATTTGGGTTGTAGTGAGTAAACCCATCATCAATAGCTTTTTTAGCAGCTTCCTTTATATTCAAAGGTGTATCAAAATTTGGTTCTCCTACTGTAAGTTTAATAGCATCTTCATATTGTTCAGCTAAATCAAACATTTTTCTAATTCCTGAAGCAGGGTAATTTGTAGCTATTTTTGATAAATGATTCATATGAAAAAACCTCCTAAATTAATTATCCTCTAGCCATATTCTTATAATTTTCTAGACGTTCTTTTGCATCTGTCTCTGCCTTGTTAAACAAAGCCTCTGCATGATCAGGGAATGCTATTTCTAGTGATGAGTATCGAACCTCGCCTCTTAGGAACTCTTTCAAATCTTTTGTGGGTTCTTTTGAATCCAGCATAAATGGATTCTTTCCTTGATTTTTTAACTCTGGGTTATATCGGTACAGATGCCAGTACCCTGCCTCTACAGCATTCTTCATCTCCAATTGACTTTTTCCCATGCCGCATTTAAGTCCGTGTTCAATACATGGAGAATAAGCTATTATAATTGAAGGTCCGTTATAGGCTTCCGCTTCCCTAAAAGCTTTTAGAGTCTGAGCATGATCGTAACCCATGGCTATCTGCGCTACATAGACGTAGCCATAACTCATAGCCATCATTCCCAAATCCTTTTTCTTCGTTTTCTTTCCAGATGCCGCAAATTTTGCAATAGCTGCAGCTCCCGTTGCTTTAGATGATTGGCCGCCAGTGTTGGAGTATACCTCTGTATCAAGCACAAGCATATTAATATTTTTTCCAGAGGCCAGCACATGATCTATTCCGCCATAGCCAATGTCGTATGCCCAGCCATCTCCACCAAAGGCCCAGTAGGATCTCTTACATAGGTAATCACCATTTTCCTTGATGAATTCAGTCATTTCCGTTTCTTCTTGGTTTGAAGGGATATATGTTTCTACAGCTTTCAGTAATGCCTCAGAAACCATAGCAGATTCATCTGAACATTCTTTCTTTTCAAGATAATTCCTTGCTTTTTCCCCTAGGGAAGTGCCTGTGAGCTTTTCAGCGTAATTCGCAAGCCTTTCACGGATTTTTTCCGCTCCTAAACGCATGCCGTATCCAAATTCCGCACAATCCTCAAACAACGACATAGCCCAAGCTGGTCCCTGTCCCTTACTGTTCTTTGTATAAGGTGTTGACGGAGTGCTTCCACCGTATGCGGTAGAACAACCTGATGCATTTGCAATGTGCATGTGGTCTCCAAATAGCTGTGTTGCAAGCTTTATATATGGTGTTTCTCCACAGCCTGCACAAGCACCTGAGAACTCGAACAGCGGTTGTGCAAACTGACTGCTCTTTACTGTCTTATCACTAACAGCATCCTTCTTGATTGTTACCCCTTCCATTGCGTATGTCCAGTTTTCATGTTCAGGCAGCTGTGTTGCAAGCGGCTTCATTTCCAATGCTTTTTCTTTTGCTGGACAGATATTGGCGCAACTTCCGCACCCTGTACAATCATAAGGAGATATCTGCATCCTGTATTTGTAGTTTTCAAGCCCCTTTCCCACAGCCTTAAGTACTGCAAATCTTAAAGGAGCTTTCTGCATTTCCTCCTCATCCATAAGAAATGGACGAATGGCCGCATGAGGACAAACATAAGAGCACTGGTTGCACTGAATACACTTATCCATGTTCCATTCAGGAACATCCACAGCAGTACCGCGCTTCTCGTATGCAGTTGTTCCAGAAGGCCAGGTTCCGCCAGGTATGTTTTTATACATGGATACTGGCAGAGAATCGCCTTCCTGCCTGTTTACAGGAATCACAACATCTCGAATAAACTCAGGAAGGTTTGAAGTATCCTTTTTCTCAACTTGAGCCTGTGCCCAGGACTCTGGTATATGGACTTTCACAAGACTTTCTATCCCCTCCTCGATTGCAGCACAGTTCATATCCACAACATTCTGACCCTTCTTTTCATAGGTCTTCCTAACTGCTTCCTTCATGTGAGCAACTGCCTCCTTAATTGGTATAATATCTACCAGCTTGAAAAAGGCCGACTGCAGTACAGTGTTGGTTCTTCCACCGAGCCCCAATTTTCTGGCTATTTTGATGGCATCTATAATATAGAATTGTGCTTTCTTCTCTGCCAAAGCTTTTTTCATGCTTCCAGGAATATTCCTCTCCAGCTCTTCCTCACCCCACTGGCAGTTCAATAGGAATACGCCTCCTTCCTTAAGATCCTTTACAAGATCGTATTTGTCCACATAGGAAGGATTATGGCATGCAACAAAATCCGCCTTATTTACTAAATAGACTGAACGGATTGGATTCTTTCCAAAACGTAAGTGTGACTGCGTAAGGCCGCCTGATTTCTTTGAGTCATACACGAAATATGCTTGTGTATACAAATCCGTATTTTTTCCGATGATCTTGATTGTATTCTTGTTTGCACCTACTGTACCATCAGAACCCAGACCCCAGAGCTTGCAGCTAGTGCAGCCAATAGGTGCAATATCTATTTCTGGTTTCTTCAAAAGAGACAAAAATGTAACATCATCCTCAATTCCTATGGTGAAGTTGTTCTTAGGTTCAGGCGCTGCCAAATTCTCATAAACAGCTAGTATCTGTGCTGGTGTTGTATCCTTAGAGGCAAGTCCATACCGTCCCCCTATTACAGTCATTGGTTTTTTCTGTTTAAAGTAAACACTCATCACATCTTGGTAAAGCGGTTCGCCCAAAGATCCTGGTTCTTTTGTCCTATCCAGTACAGCAATCTTATTTACTGTTTTCGGAACCGCATTAAGAAAATGTTCCATAGAAAATGGTCTATAAAGATGAATATTTATCATACCCACTTTCTCTCCCTTTGCTGTCATGTAATCAACCGTCTCTTTGATTGTATCTGCTACGGAACCCATAGCTATAACTAAATCTGTTGCGTCTTTGGCACCATAGTATTCAAATAATTGATAGTTTCTTCCCGTGAGTCTATTGATCTCCTTCATGTATTCTTCTACAGTAGCAGGTAGCGCTGTGTAATAATTATTACAAGCTTCCTTTCCCTGGAAAAATATATCTGGATTTACAGTTGTACCTCTAATACATGGGTGCTCCGGATTCAAGGCATTCCTTCTGAAACTATTCAAAGCTTCCATATCAATTAATGCTTTTAAATCTTCATAATCCAGTGCATCGATTTTCTGAATTTCATGTGATGTTCTAAATCCGTCAAAAAAATGTAGGAACGGAATCCTTCCTTTTATTGCAGACAGGTGAGCCACCGCTGCCATATCCATAACCTCCTGAGGATTAGCTGATGCAAGAAGTGCAAAGCCAGTTTGTCTGCAAGCCATAACATCCGAATGATCACCGAAAATTGATAAAGCGTGTGCAGATAATGTTCTTGCAGATACATGGAATACCCCAGGAAGAAGCTCCCCTGCAATTTTGTACATATTTGGTATCATCAGCATAAGCCCTTGGGATGCAGTATAAGTTGTAGTTAATGCACCTGCCTGAAGAGAACCATGAACCGTTCCTGCTGCTCCCCCTTCGGACTGCATCTGCACAACATCCACTGTCTGACCGAACACGTTTTTCAACCCTTTTGCCGACCAATCATCCACATACTCTGCCATAGTTGAAGATGGTGTAATAGGGAAAATACCTGCTACCTCAGTAAATGCGTATGATGCAAAAGCTGCCGCCTGGTTACCATCCATTACTTCAATTTTTTTCGTCATGTTTTTTCCTCCATTCTTTTTGCTTTTATTCATACATTTTAATAGCACCAATCATGCCAAACATTTCAAAAATCCCAACATTTTCTGCCACCCCTTATTTCTCAATGAATTTAACATATGCATCATTTCGAAATCAATTAAATTCAAATAAGTTTGAACCTTTTTTGACAGGATTTGATTGATTTTAGGTTCAATACCACTTATACTTATGTAAAGAAAAAAGAAAGGAGCAAAAACATGACCAACACATCTGATACAAATATGAATTATCTTCAACATGCATTTTTTATGGATCAAAACGGCATGCTGTTTTCCTGTGACGAGGCTGGAGAAGACTTTCTACATTCCATAGATATTAATTTTTTTTATACACACTTGCAATGCATTCGTCTTAACGCTGCAAGTACTTCTTCTACTGTTATAATTAATAATACTAGTTACAGCCTTAGATTAATCCCTATTAGTTCCCTGTCCCGAAACGAAAATCATGATATTTTGGATCATTTGAAGGATGGATATATCATTATCCTGCAAAACCAATCTTTCTTCTCTTCCATCATACAAAAACTAAATAAAGCTCACTTTCAGCATAATCAATATAAAGATATTTTGGATACTTACTCAGATGGTATTTTTATAACAAAAGTAGATGGCACTGCCTTGTTCAGCAATTCTCGTTATGAAGAAATCACTCATATTAACTATGAAAACATAATCGGCAAAAGTGTATATACTATGGAATCCACGGGGCTTTTTACACCCCTAGTTACTCCTACAATTCTTGAAACAAAAAGAGACTACACTGTATTTCAATCCTTTAAGTCAGGTAAATATGCTATTATTTCTGGCTCACCTATTTATGATACGCTTGGTGATACCATGATAATTTTGATTTGTGTAACACCGCTAACCAATCATCAACTTATTCAAATTTCCAAGGAATTTTTTGAACCTACCACAAAACCAAAAAAGGAGCTTTATCAGGATACGCAAATTGATGTTATAGCTGAAAGTGATGAAATGCGGCAGGTAGTCCAGGACATACTAAAAATTGCACATTATGATGTTCCCATCCTTATCTTGGGTGAATCTGGAACAGGTAAGGAAGTGTTTTCATCCATTATCCACACCTCCAGTAAGCGAAGATTTAGTCCTTATATCAAGGTTAATTGCAGCGCTATTTCCCCCACACTACTAGATGCAGAGCTCTTTGGCTATGAAGCCGGCGCATTTACAGGAGCATCGTCAAAAGGAAAAGCTGGACTTTTTGAAACTGCTAACGATGGGACTATCCTTCTTGATGAAATTGGCGATATGCCTTTGGATTCTCAGGCTAAAATATTACGCGTAGTTCAAAATGGTGAAGTTTATCGAGTTGGCGGATGGACACCCATTAAGGTAAATACCAGAATTATTGCTGCTACAAATAAAAATCTAAAAAAAATGGTTGCTGAAGGAAATTTTCGAAATGATTTATATTACAGGCTGAATGTTGTCTCAGTTCATCTGCCTCCTCTAAGGCATAGAAAACGAGATATTGCTCCTCTTTTACTTCATTACTGCTATATTTTCAATAAAAAGTACAGCACTAACAAAGTTTTTTCACAGGAGTTAATAAATGTTCTCTTAGAATATTCATGGCCTGGAAATGTTCGTGAACTTCGAAATCTAGTGGAAAGAATGTTTATTCTATGCATGGATAGTAAGTTTTATCCTGATCACTTTTATAAAATTTATCTTGAAAAAGAACAAGAAGAACAAGGCTCGGAAACTTTTGAAGATGTGATTTCAGTAAAAGGAATTCCACCTTTACATGATTCTGTTAAAACACTAGAAAAAATCATAGTGTCTAGAGCTTTAAATAAAACAATGAACACACGAAAAGCAGCTGCTCTCCTAGGCGTAAGTCAATCTACAATAATGCGAAAAATAAAAGATTATGGAATTTCTTAGTTGGCCAAACCGTTTTACACAATGAAAAAAGCTGTGGCACCAATTTTTTAGTGCCACAGCCCCTTTTAATTATTTTCAAAATTTACACTTCTGGGATACTTGCGAAAACTTGCCTGAGCTTACTAAAATATCAGCATCCATCAGCATCATATGCTTTTAATAACTTCTTGTAAACTTTCTATATCTAAAATATTTTCAATAATGAAACTTAATTTATCACTATCTAATTTTTCTATTTTTTCCTTAAGTACATTATCTAAATTTCCGAACTTTTTCGTAAGCAGCTTTAAGATTATTTCCACATCTTTTTGCCTAGCTTTTTCCATTCCTTCTTCGATTCCTTTTTCCATTCCTTTTTCCATTCCTTCTTCGATTCCTTTTTTCATTCCTTCTTCTCTAGTTTTTTCAAAAGTTTCCTTTATTGTTTTTGAAATATTAGAAGTCATACGATTAACCTCCTCTTTTTTTGCTATCAAAATATCCTCTATTTTTTCTCCTAACTTATCCTTTAGTTCATCACTTAAAGTTACTCTTAACCAATGTCTTAACATCATTTTTTGTTCTTCTGTTAAGTTGCTAAAACCTATAGCTATATCTTTTACTCTACTTATAAACTCTTCAATATCAACCTTTTGATCCAATAAAAATACTGCTGATACCATGTTTTTTAGTTCCATCAGTTCTTCTTTTTCATATTTATTTATATCTATAAGTATATATTCAAAATCAATTATGTTATTTCCAAATAATTCACTTTTATTTATAATGTTTTTAAATTTTTTCTCTACAGTCCACTTATACTCTCCATTATATAAAACCAAAGGTACTATTGCTGGTAATCTAAAATCTTTACTTTTTACTTCTGATTGTTTTGTATTTTTTAAAGTTTCTCTCCATATTTCTGACATATACAAAAATAGTCTTATAGGCATACTATAATCAACATAGGACTGAAATTCTAGCAATATATAGAATATAACTTCTCTATCATCTATTGTTGCTTTATATACTATATCTGATTCTAACTCTTCATAATCTGAAAGTATATATGACTTGTTTACCAGTTCAATATTATCCTTTGTTATTTCTTTTATCCATGAACTTTTAACAAAGTTTTGTAGCATATCTACTAATAGCTCTTTATTTGAAAATAAGTCCTTATAGCTCTTATCATGTATGTGGTGTATTTCTTTCTTTATTCGCATTTTTTATTCACCTACTATTTTTATAATGTACTAACTATTACTTATATTATAGCCGAAATTCTTAAAGGCTGCACAAGAAAATTAAAAACAGCTCCTGTTTTTAATAATAGATGATCTTTACAAAGGCAAGTTTGCGTGTCTATCAAATATCATCAATGAACTCTTATCCTTAAGATATCCCATGAATGCTGCAATATTTAATTTTGGTGGTATACTTACAAGCATATGTATATGATCTACGCACTCATTTGCTTCTATTATTTCTACTCCTCTATGCTCACACAATTTTCTCAATATCTGACCTATATCTGCTTTTATGTTTCCGTATATTATCTGTCGCCTGTATTTTGGCGCAAATACTATGTATTATTTATAATCCCATTTACTGTGTGATAAACTGTTGTTATCCATTTGGATACTCCTCCTTTGTATTTTAATGTGTTTGGCAAACTCACTTTTATTTTACATTGGAGGTTTCATTTTTTCTACTCATAGCTAAAAGCTTTTTAGAACCACCGGTATAACCGGTGGTATTCGTTAAACAATAAAAAAAGAAGAGGTGTAACCTACCTCTCCCTTGATTCTATTTATTTTCATCATCTTCTAAAGTCTCTTCATTTATAGAAACACTCTCCAAATTACACTTTCTATTATCTAAAGTATTGTGGCTTATGTATTTTGTAACCATATCTTCTAGGTATTCATTATAGATTGTTTTGATAGAAGAACTAAACTTTAGTTATGAATATCCTCAGATAGTTTTAAAAGTTTAGTAGATAATTCACTTAATTTTTGACTTCCAACAGCTATCTTATGAGCTTGTGCAGCCTGTGTTTCACTTGTAATGGAAAACCCATTCAAAACACTTATAATACTATTTATATCTTCCTTAATTTTAGATAAGGTTTCATTAATTTGTGCCGTTGAATCTTTGCTATTTGCAGCAAGTTTCCTTATTTCTCCCGCTACTACTGAAAAACCTTTCCCTTGCTCTCCAGCCCTTGCTGCTTCAATTGCTGCATTAAGTCCTAATAAGTTTGTAGTATCTGCAATACCTTTTATATACTTAATTATATCATCCATACTTGTAATACCTGTTTGAGTCTCATTTATTAAATGATTAACATTTTGACTATTACTAGATAACTCTTCCGTAGAACTTGCTAACTCTTGAGAAGATGCTGCTAGTTCTTCTGAAAATTTCAGTAATTCATTTGCCATTTCAATTGTTAAATTTTCTTTTTCTAAAGAAATAGCATATGTTACAGTTCCTACTACATTATCAGTACCAGGATTAATAACGGGTACTCCATAAGCTACTATTGGAAAACCAAATGTTTCTTTAGGATAACGCAGCGATTGCACTTGCATAGTTTTTATTGCTTTATCTGAAACTCCTCCTTGTGGTATTGTCATTCCTTCATAAACACTTAATTGAAAAGTTTTTGCTTGCCTAAATAAAATATACTCTTCTTTATTAGTAAGTGTCATGGCCACATCAGAAGAGAACAATTGTGGTAATACTATAAATACTGTCTTTAATGAATTTAAAAATTCTTCATCTCCTATATTCATGTTAAATTTCCTCCTTATACTTTCTATTTTGATACAATTTTATTAGTAATAAAAACAATATATTTAAATATATTATATAATACGTATATCGATTATTTTTTTTATAAATTGATTATAAAATCCTTTATTTATTAGCAAGGTTGAATTTTGAAAAAATATATTGTAGAAACAAAATTAATAATAAAAGACATGTCTACTTTACATTAGATTAGTAACATGTCTTTTTATTATGTTTAAAATAAAATTTTAAACATTCTTGTAGAGCTTTAACTGTTAATGTACTCCAACAAAATTTCATATTCTAATTATGTTGGATAAGGCTGTTCTCAGCAAAAGCAAAACCTTCTTTATGTAAATTAATGAATTTCAATAATAATTTATTGATAAACAATTAAAAATGTATTATAATTCTATTAAATACATTTAAAGGAGTTGTTTGCAATGAAAAATGAAAAGATTAAATCATTATTAACATCATTTTTGTGGCTGTCATTAATAATAATGGTTGCATTTTTAATAGTAGGTAGTATCTTTTTTATAGTTGAAATAATTGGTGGTAAGGTTACTTTAAATCTTTTATTAAAAAAGATTTATATAGCAAGTGTACTTTTAGGATATTCAATTGCAATGTATTTTTTACTAGGGCTATCAGACAGTTTTAAAAAAAATCCTTTTATTGAAACTAATGTAAAACGATTTAATAACATTGGATGGATTTTTTTCATAGAAGCAGTTATTGAAGCTACTTCTAGTTCAATAGTTAATCCTAATGAAGGTATAACTCAAATATTGGGACTTAATATAACAATAGGTCTAGTAACATTAGTACTTATTTCATTAACATTTTTTTTAATTGCAGGTGCATTTGATGAGGCAATAAAAATAAAGAAAGATAATGATCTAACTATATAGGATATGTGTAAAATGCTAAAATGGCATTTTACGAGCTTTGCTCAGGAGAGAGTCATCCTTATAAGAAAACTCCATCTAGTTTTAATATATCAACTAATTCTATTCTGACTTTTCTATAAGGGTTATTTTTAGCTTATACGGCTCTGTGAACATATCATATGTAGAATTTTCAACTATACAATGTTTAACAGTAAATAAAAATCCATTATTAACTGGATAATCTACTTCCTTGCTATTCAATATCACAAGTATTTCATCATTAGTTAATTCCTTTTCTATAGTATTATCCGTAAGTATTTTTCCACTTATATCCTTAAATTTAAATATAACTTTCATAACTTTTCTCCTTATTATATCTAGTGTGCAAATTATTCTAATAATAATTTTAACATAAATAACAAAAATGCGGCTAAACTAGCCACATTTTTAATTATTTTTATCATTTTTTTATCAATTCCAAAATTTTGATTTTATCTAGTTTTGCGTACTTTATGAGCTTTTCTATAGGCTCATTTTATCTTAAAAAGAGATTTAACAACATAATCTTTCACTCCATCTCCAAAATGAGTCATTACTTGGTTAAAAAATGGAACGCCAGCCATATATCTTTTTTTAGGTCTTAATGCTTCTATAGCCTTTTGTACAACTAAAGAAACAACTTCTGGCCCTGGTTCATTAGTACGTGCATTATCGTTAAAAGTTTTATAATTTTTGTATAGTTCATTATACGGAGAACTAGCCTCCGATATGATTCTATCTGAATTATTTTGAACTGTTTTCATAAAGTTTGTTCGAATATTTCCAGGCTCTACAACTACAACAGAAATACCGAAAGCTGATAGCTCCAAGCGAAGTGCATCACTTAATGCTTCTGTGGCAAATTTTGAAGCACAATAAGCACCACTGACTGGAAGAACCATTTTACCCGCAATTGAACTAATATTTATTATCCTACCCGACCTTTCCTTTCTCATATAGGGAACAACTGCTCGAATCATTCGTATAATACCATAAACATTGACATTAAACATTTGTTCAATATTATTATCTAATATTTCTTCTATAGTACTTCTGAAAGCATAACCAGCATTGTTAATCAAAACATCTATCTTTCCAAAACGTTGTATTACTTTATTAACTGCATCTGATATGGATTCATTATTAGTAATATCTAAAGGAAGCTTTAAAGCCACATTTAGATTGTCCATGTCATTTAAATTTCTTGCCGTAGCAACTACTGTGTAACCATTTTTAGATAATCTCTCAGCCATTTCTCTACCTATTCCTGAAGAACAACCTGTAATAAGAATTACTTTTGACATCATATCTAATTTCTCTCCTTACATTCCCAAATAAAATGACATTCATTGCATCCATCTGCAATACGTTGATTTAGACCATGGCGATGAAATATAATCTCTTCAGGTAAGTAAGAATTAAATACTGCATTATCCACTTGGCAGATTAATTTTGTTGCTTCAGGAATTCCTAAAGAAGTTGTTAATTCATGATAAAGGCATTTAGTTATTTTTATCTCAAATTTATTTTTATCTTTAGAAACTATTTCTAGATTATTCCACTTAGTTGTTCCTGTTTTATTAATTTGCAATTCCTGTTCAATAAAATTTTCAAAAGTTCTTGGTTTATTAATAGAATCAAACAGAATGCTTTGCATTGCTACTCCTCCTGTAAGCAATACTATCCTCATTATTTCAAATGCTTTTTCATTGCCTAACTTATTTTTTAAATTTATGTATACCCATAATGGCATTGAAATAAAATTTATTAAATCAGGCGGAAATTTTTTATCAATGGTACTCTGAAAACTTTGAAGAGATGATTTACACTCTTTCAAAAAACATTCTGGCGAAATAATTTCGTCCTTTAAAAGTTCTAATAACATTGGTGTAGTAATTTGTGTTAAGTTAAATTCTTTTTTCAATTTTAATACCTCCACAAAAATATTTTTTAGTTACTAAAATATTATATTTATATATAGCCCCATTTAATTATGAGGCCAAAAATTAATTAATTTATCTAAAAATCACAACATTATTTATCTAGTAACTTTTTTAAATCAAATTCTTTTTTCAATTTTAACGTCTCCTTACAGTAAAATATTTTTTAGTTACTAAAACATTTTGCCTGTATAAAGCCTCCTTTATTTAGGAGGCCAAGATTTAATTAATTCATCTAGAAACTTATTTATGATATTAATCTTCTCTGGAACAAGTTCATCTATATATTCTTCCATATGATGATATTGTTCTTTATGATAATTACTATGCTCAACATTAGCAATTTCTCCTTGAGGTGTTAATTGATAAAATACATCTTTTTTATTATCTTTCATTCGATATTGTTCAACTAGTCCTTTTTTAATAAGTTTATTTGCTACTTGATTAATAGCTCCATTTGTAATTCCCATAATAATAGAAAGTTCACTAGCATTAGCATTTTTGTGATTACCTATAGCTTCTATCATATGAATTTCAGCTGGATAAAGTGTGTGCTCAGTTCCATAATTGCTGGGCTTTTTATTATTTTGACTAACTTTATTAGAAAAACAAATTATTTTTTCTAGAATTTCATTTTGTTTCATTATTTATCACCAAATATATTTTATAGCAACTAAAGAATATTGTCAATATTTTTTAGTTGCTATAAAATAATTCAAATGCATTTCCATATGATATTTAATTCTAAATTCTAACTTTTTAATTTACATATTTAGCTATCTAATTTTGTCTTTGAGCGCGTCATATCTCCCATCTCCATCTATACTACTCATAAGCTATTTACCTTTTTAGTAGAATTTTTTATTATATCCTAAAGCAAATAAAACTTAAACAAAGCCACCAAAATTTTTTTGTCAAAATAGTTACTTTTGTATATTATATGATAATTGAAAGTTGTAATATGTAGTGAGATTTACAGGTCAAAGTAAAAAAATGTATATATTCAGGAAAATAATAGTTAATATAGTGAACGATTTTTTTTAAAAACTGTCCGGATTTTGGGGTGATAACCGTCTTTGTATTATATAGGGGTTAAAAATATGACTTAAAAAAATCTTAATAAAAAATTTTGCAGGGAGGATTAAATTATGATAGTAAGAAAATTAAGTGATCAAGAAAAAGAGCATTAAGTAAATTGAGAAAATATAAAGGAGTGGAAAACTTATGGCAATATATAGACAAATACAAGTAAGTTTCTGGCAGGATGGATTTGTGGAAGATCTAAAACCACAGGAGAAATATTTTTATTTTTATCTTTTAACTAATTCAAGAACAGCTCAATGTGGTATATATGAATTTAATAAAAGTATTGCAGAAGCAGAAACAGGTTACAGTAAAGAAACTATAGATAATTTGTTAAAAACATTTGAGCAGCAGGGCAAAATATTATACTGCAAAGAAACAAAGGAAATTATCATCTTAAATTGGATAAAATATAATTTCATAAATAGTAAAAATACTATGTGCTGTATGAATAAGGAGCTTAAAGGGATTAAAAACAAAAACTTTATAAATATATTATATGAAAAATGTTTAAGCCTTGGATATAGTGTTAAAACTGTATTCAAAGATATTGCTTTGGATTCAAAAGAAGAAAAAGCAGAGGTAGATACTGAAAAACAGGCTAAAGATGAAGAAAATTCAAATGATAATATGGATGAAAATGCTGCAAAGGTGAGTCCTTATTTAATTCACTCTGAAGGGGCTTCTAAGGACCTAGGGGAAGAAGAAATAGAAAAAGATATATATATACAAGAAGCTTCTTCTAATAAAGAAAAAGTAATAAGGAAGAAGGAAGAAAATTTTTATAGTAAAAACATAAATGCAGAAAGTGAACTGTTAAGAGAATTTAATAAAAATATACATAAGGCTACCATAAGGGATATGGAGAATCTGAATTTTTGGAAAAAAGATTTTGAAGAACAGGTTATAATACAGGGCATTTATGAATCTGTAAAATACAAAGCACCTCATATAGGATACCTGGAGTCTGTACTTAAAAGTTGGAAATCATCAAATGTGGTAACTATTAAAGACCTGAAAGCTTACAAACATAGACGCTGTGAAAAAGATGGGTTTGAGAGGTTTAATGAGGCTGCCTATAGATACGTAGACTAATTTTTTAACAAACATAAACTTCCAGTTTTTATTGCTATGAATAAAAAAACACATGGAACTTTTTCATCTTGCATGGTCTTAAACTATTTTTTATAATATTTACCGTATTATGATAACCAGGTAAAAATTTATTATAATTTTGTACTTTAGTACATTATGTGCTATAGGAAATTTTGTTATAATTAAAAAAACATATATGAAAGGGGTACTAGAAAATTATGAAATATTTTATAAGAACTATTATTATTTTGCTAGCTATATTCACACTAAATTTGAAATTCGGATTATTTACAACTAGAGTTTATGCAAGGCCAACAGGTGTAACCTTAAACAATAGCTCAGTAGCCGATAACTCACCTGCCGGTACAATAGTAGGAACCTTAACTGCCACTAGTGATGATAGCTCCTCTGATTTTTCCTATTCTCTTGAATCATCATTTTACAATGATAATGATAAATTTGAGATAGTTAACAATGAGCTGCATATAAAAGACACACCAAAATATAATACTCAAGGCCATTATACAATAGTTGTAAAAGCAACTGAAAGCAGTTGTCCCGATTGTCCTTATTCTAAGACTTTAACTATAAATGTACCTATGATAAATTCGCTCACTGGAAGTTTCGATAAATATACAAGTTCGCCAAACCATAAAGATATTAGTGTGGAGTTGTGTTCAGTTAATAATACATTAACCAGCATTAGCAATGGTACTGAAACACTTAGTCAAGGTGGTGATTATACAATATCAGGAGACGGAAAAACAGCAGTAATAAAAAAGGAATATTTATCGAGCCTAAATAGTGACACCGCATCTTTAAACTTTAATTTCAGTATGGGATCTGAGCCTTTATATATTTCAATAGATGATTCAACTCCCCCTGGAAAGCCACAAATAACAAGTGCAACACCAGGAGATAACCAAGCTCTTGTTAATTTTTCTCTTGATAATACTGGAGGAAGTGAAATAACATCCTATACAGTTACAGCAAGCCCAGGAGGAGCCACAGCCACTGGAACAGGAAGTCCTATAACGGTGATGGGCTTAACTAATGGAACAAACTATACTTTTACAGTAAAAGCAACTAATTGGGGAGGTGAAGGACCTGCTTCAGATTCATCACCTATTGTAACACCAAAAGGAGCCCCAAGGTCACCAATAAATATAAATGCAATAGCATTAGATGGACAAGCCACTATAAATTTCTTAGCTCCAACAGATAATGGTGGAAGTGAAATATCCTCATATATAGTTACATCAAATCCAGGAAATATTACAGCCACTGGAACAGGAAGTCCTATAGCGGTAACAGGCTTAACTAATGGAACAAGCTATAATTTTACAGTGCAAGCGGTAAATGATATAGGTACTGGAGCAGCTTCAGCTTCTTCAAATAGTGTAGTTCCAATAAGATTTATAACAGCATTAGATAATAATTTATCCTCACCAGAGGCACCAGTACATGGAGAGAATTTAAAACTGCCCACAGCAATTGCAGCATCAACTACACCAGATTCAATTGCACTTACTCCAGTTTGGACATTGGAAAATGGAGTTGTAGGTAATCCTGCTGTAATAGGTACAGACTATACATATAAAGCAACCTATACAGCACCAACAGGATATAAGTTTGAAGATTCCCTATCTGGAGATAATGCAGCCGTTTCATCAGATAAGAACAGCTTAGCCTATACATTTACAGTAGCAACAACAACAGCAAAAATAACAAGCTTTGATACAATACCAAATATATCCGCTGGATATACAGGAAATTCAATTTATAGAAATGTAGCGGAGGTAATAGCAGCATTGCCAACAACGGTAAAAGCAAATGGAAATGCTGTTACAGTACCAGTTAGTACATGGGTAGACACAGATAACTATAATCAGAATATACCAGGAAGTTATACTTTTACAGCAACCTTAGGAACAATACCAGATGGTTATACAAATAATGAAAATCACACTGCTTCCATAGAAGTTATAGTAGCAGCTCAACCATATATACCTTCCTATACACCACCACAACCTGTAACCAGACAGGTTCCTGTGGAAGTTGATAATGGAGGGCAGCAAATTACTGCAGTACAGACAGCTATAACAAGAACTACAGCTTCATCCGGGACAACAACAGACACAGTAAAATTTGATGAAAACACAGCCACAAAAGCTGTAAATAAAGCTTCTGAAACACATACTACTGGTGTGTCCATAAATATTACGGATAAATCAATAAATAGTGCAGATAGTGCCCAGTTTCAACTTCCTGAAGCTTCAATGAATGGACTTGGAAATAATAATATGTCTTTAAGCTTAAAAACAGAAAAAGTGTCCTTAGAAATACCAAAGGAAACAATAAAAAAATTAGGAAGTCAGGATACAACAGTTACCATAAATGAAGAAAAAGACATAAACAAAATTGAAAATAATAAGGCTCTTATTTTAAAATTGGCTTCAGGATCACAAATAATTGGAATGCCCTTAGAAATAGAAACTACTTACACAGGCAGAACAAAAATAACACTTCCAATCGATGCTTCAAATCTGCCAAGTTCTAAAGAAGATTTAGATAAGTTTCTTTCCTCTTTAGCTGTTATGGTTCATCATAGTGATGGACAAGATGTTATAGACAAGGGAATTATAATATATGATGAAAAAGGCAGAGTAACAGGAATTTGTATTTATGTAGATAAATTCAGTAGCTTTACTTTAATAGAAATGCCAAAGGATTATTTTCATGGTAAAACTACAGTGATGCAGGATAAAGTAGATGCAGATAAAGAATGGCATGTTAAATTTACTAAAGCAGCAAATGCATCCACAGTGACTAAAGATAGTGTTTATGTGACGGATTCAAAAGGAAACAAAGTTGAAGTAAATGTACGCTATGGTTCAGATAATATATTGATAGTAACACCAGTAAAGCCTTATACCTCAGGAGAAAACTACTATTTGTATATTACTAAAGCTGTTAAATCAATAGACACGTCATCCTTATTGAATGATTTAAGATATAAATTTATTATCAAATAGAAAAAATTCTAGTGATAACTTTTATTTGAAAAACCTAATGACTTTTTTAATTCACCAAACCGTTTTACACCATCAAAAAAGCTGTGACACTAATTTTTTAGTGCCACAGCCCCTTTTAATTATTTTCAAAATTTACATCTCTGGGATATTTACAAAAACTTGCCTGAGCTTACTAAAATATCAACATCCATCAGCATTATATGCTCTTAATAACTTCTTGTAAACTTTCTATATCTAAAATATTTTCAATAATGGAACTTAATTTATCACTGTCTAATTTTTCTATTCTTTCCTTAAGTACATTATCTAAATTTCTGAACTTTTTCGTAAGCAGCTTTAAGACTCTTTCCACATCTTTTTGCCTAGCTTTTTCCATACCTTCTTCTCTAGTTTTTTCAAAAGTTTCCTTTATTGTTTTTGAAATATTAGAAGTCATACGATTAACCTCCTCTTTTTTTGCTATCAAAATATCCTCTATTTTTCCTCCTAATTTATCTTTCAGTTCATCACTTAAAGTTACTCTTAACCAATGTCTTAACATCATTTTTTGTTCTTTTGTTAAGTTGTTGAAACCTATAGCTATATCTTTTACTCTACTTATAAACTCTTCATAATCTGAAAGTATATATGATGTTTACAAGTTCAATATTATCCTTTGTTATTTCTTTTATCCATGAACTTTTAACAAAGTTTTGTAGCATATCTACTAATAGCTCTTTATTTGAAAATAAGTCCTTATAACTCTTATCATGTATGTGATGTATTTCTTTCTTTATTCGCATTTTTTATTCACCTATCATTTTTATAATGTAATAACTATTACTTATACTATAGCCGAAATTCTCAAAGGCTTCACAAGAAAATTTAAAATCAATATCTTCTTAATTAATGATATAATTAGACATACAAAATTTATTCATATGGAAAAATCTATAAAAATGTAATTTTTTACATGTTGCTAATATAGAAATATTGGAGGATTTTCATGGATTTATATATTTTTATTTTACTTATTTTAGCTGTTACTTTAGTTACTATGTCCATTTTTCTTTTCAGAAGACATAGTGTATGTGGTATAAAGCCTTTTATTATGTGTATCTTGTTAGTTTCTATATGGAATGGTTTAAATGTTGTTACTTTGCTATTAAATAGTCTGAGTGCTAAAATTATATGCTTTGAAATTAAGGTGGCATTTATAGTGTATATACCTGCATTTTGGCTAATGACAATATTAGATTCAATGTATGAAAGAAATTTTAAAAATAAGCTAAATGTTATCCTGATTATTTTTCCAACTATTACTGCCATTATAATTTTAACTTCAAAATATAATAATTGGTTTGCGTATAATTTCTATCTTGAATCTGCAGGTAAATACAAAGTCTTAATGTTTAGCAAAGGTTTCTGGTTATGGATTAATGCTAGCTATAATTATTTATTGAATGCATTTAGTATAGGAATATTACTGAAATCTGTGTTTTCAAAACAATACGCTCGAAAAAGACAAGCCCTAACAATGATAATTGGAATGTTTTTCCCGATTATGACTGATATTTTATTCGTAGGTAATATAAATATTTATAATAATTTAGATATTACTTCAGTTTCATTTTGTATATCCTTAATAGTAAGTGTTTATGGAATGCTTAAGTACAGATTTATGGATATAGTGCTTGTCGCCAGAGAATATGCTTTTGAAGATATGGATGAACTTATGATAGTGCTTGATGAAAATAAAAAAGTCGTAGATATGAATAGAAAAGCACTAAAAATACTAGATACTACTATTTCAAAAGTAATTGGATTACCTATTGACCAAATTATAGAGGATATTTATACCTATAATTTTTACGATTTACAAAAATCAACCTTAAAAATCCAGTTGAACAACAAAACTTCAGATAAAAATATTGATTACTATGGATCTTTAAGTGCAATTAAAGGAAATAAAAATTACATAATTGGATATTTAATATTGTTATATGATATAACAGAATTAGTAGTTACCCAAAATAAGTTAAAGCATGCTAATGATGAATTAAAAAGATTAAATGAAGAGCTATATAGTGATTCAATTAAAGATGGGTTAACAGGAGTGTACAATAAGAAATATATTACTACATTATTGCAGGAAGAAATAAAAAAAGCTTTAAAAAGTTCTATACCTCTTACTATAGCTATGATTGATATAGACCATTTTAAAAAAATTAATGATAATTATGGACATCTAATTGGGGATAAGGTATTAAAAAAATTAGCTGATTTAGTTACTACTGAATTGGGGATTAACGGGAAATTTGGTAGGTTTGGTGGTGAAGAATTTTTAATATTGATGTTTGATACACAGTTGAAATCTAGTTGTGAGCTATGTGAGAAAATTAGATCTAAAGTTAGCAACTATATATTTGAATATGAATGCTCACATATTACCATCAGTATAGGAATAGCGGAGTTAAAATGTGATGACAGCAGCAGCTCATTAATCAAAAGAGCTGACGATTGCTTATATAAAGCAAAACTTAATGGAAGAAACAAGATAGAATTGTGTTAACTCAACTTTCATACATAAAAATTGGTGGCTAATATAAGCAAAATGCGAAGCATTTTTTTATTCTCCTCATTCACTAGTTCTGTAACAAACTATAATTATAAAAAATTATCGGGTAAAGTTGTTTATTACCCGATCTAATAACATAAGTAAAGTTTCAGCTTCTTCTGTAAAATCATAAAAAACTCTTTTGTGTCAAATTAAAGTAGGCAATTTTATTTTTTAATTTTTTCATTATAAATTCAGAGTGCATAGCTTACACCAAAGTGTGTAAAAAGTTGTATATTATTCTAATGGAATTAATATTATACGTTGAAAAGAAGTTAAATTAGTTCCAAATGAAATATCCTTTTTTAATAATGTATATTTATTTCCAGAAATCAATAATATAGGTTCATTTTTTGTACCATTGCTAATAATTTCACACGTTTTCTTTTGTTCTCTTAAACAATTAACTATTGAATTCACTGAATCTTCTACACTGGAATTCATTTCATCTAACAATATTACAGCTGCAGATTTCTCAATAGAATTCCTCTTAACTTTTTTTATAAATTTTGATATCTCATTTTTTATCAAAATCATATTAGCTTATCCTCCTTAAAAATTTATTCTTAATAATACATTTTAATAATCACTAACATTACTAAATTACATCTTAGAAATACCAATTAAATTTCTATAAATGGAATTCCTTGTCCATTATGAAATTTGAAACCCACCTTAAAAAATTTGTAAATCAAAACTGCTTTATTGATTGACAAACTGCTAATAATTTTATTGACCATAAAACTCCACTCCTTCTTTTATACTAGGTTCATCAGATAAAATCATCTCTTTGTCTCTATTTACAATAAAATTCGAATAAGTTGTTCTAAGCTATTATTTCTATATGTTTTTCTCTAATTTGTGTTTACAATAGATATTTATTTTATTACTAATTATAAAATATCATAAGTCATGGTATTTATTATGTTGATGTAAAAAAACAAGCTTAAAATGTAAAAATCCACAAAAAAAACACACATGATATTCTTACTCACGTATGTTTTGTGTTTTTATGTATATTTTAATAAGTATTTAAAGTACGTTTCCTTTATTTCTGCCAAATTAGTACCACTTATGGGTATATTTGTATTATTATCTACAAAAATGCATTTACCTTCTATCTTTAAAATATAGTCCATATTTACAATAAAACTCTTATGAGATTTAAGAAATCTTTCATCTTGAAGTCTTTGAAGGAAGTCCTCAAGCTTTGAATAAAAAGTAATGACCTCCTGGGATTTCAAATATATATTTACAAGCCTAGCCTTACTTTCTGCATATAATATATCTTTATAAAGAATTTTATAGCTTCCTTTTTTGTTTGTAATAACAATATGTTTATTCTCTTTATCTAATCCTTCTATAGCTATCTTAATCGCAGTACTAAGCTTTTCTTCATCTATAGGCTTTAAAATATAATACACAGCTCTAACTTCATAACTATCTATTGCATGCTCACGTGAAGAAGTTATAAATATAATTTTACATTCCTCATCAAACTCTCTAATTTTCCTTGCAATATCTATTCCCTGTGAAGCTTTCATATAAATATCTAAAAATATTATATCAAAGTTCTCTTTAGCGGAACTTATATGTTCAATCAAATCTTGTCCTTCATTAAAAACTGTTATCTTAAAAGATATATTTAACTCCTTTATATTTTTTGATACAAAAGTAGAGATTATTTTAATTTCATCTATGTCATCATCACAAATTGCAATATTTATCATGTTTATCAACTACTCCTTTTACAACTTAGTTAAAATTCATAATAATACTTACTTGAAATTCACTATCTGTATATTTTACTTCAAAAAAGCCATTATACTTTTCTGCTATTTTTTTCACGTTGGATAATCCTATACCATGTCCTTGTGATTTTTTACTTGTTTTTATCATTCCATCTTCCTTTATAACTTGTCCATTAAAGCTATTATTAATTCTAAGTAACAGATTGAAACCTTTAATTTCAGCTTTTATATTAATATATTTTTTACTTTTATCAATAGTTTTATTGCATGCTTCAATAGCATTTTCAACACAATTACCTATAACAATTGATAAGTCTAGATTATCTATATTAATATTTTCTGGTATATTTAGATTTACCTTAAATTCAATATTATTATTTACAGCAATACTCATATAATATTTTAGTATTGAATCTATTGTGAAATTTCTGCATAGCATATCTGCATTTTGACATATTTCTGTTTCACTAAACTTGTAAAAATATTCTGAGGCTGCTGCATAATTTCCAGCATCCATCATTGACTTTATAGCCAAAAGATGATGCCTTATATCATGTTTAAATGCACGATAATTTTCAATAGATTTATTTAAGGTTTTGTAATTTTGTTTCTGTAGTTCTATTTGAGTGTCTATAATTTTAAATTTATACTCTAATTCTACATTTCTGTTTACAGACCAAATGGCAGTAAAAATTATTACATAGGATAACGCAATTATAATTATAACCATAAAACTATTAAAAATCCCATAAGAGTTAAGAGGTTTAGTAGCATTAAAGTCATAATAATTAGCTAAAAATAAAAATATTGTACTACTATAAAAGGATATTATATTAATTAATCTATTAGTTACAAGTTTTAGCAATTTTTTATAGTTAATTCTAAACTTTAAATATACTATAGGAATCATAATAAATTCAATAAAGGTTCTTAATAACGTTGATAAATATTTATACTTACTAATATCTTTAATAGGAAACAAGCCTATTATATAACTACTTATAAGTAATATAATAATAGAAAAAAGCCATACAGTGAACAGAGTAAATATTTTTTTTGAAATGGATTCTTCAAAAATTAGAAAAACGTAAATAATAAAAGTAACACATACTAAAATAAATATTATATATTTATAAAAAATGGTTTCCTTTAAAAAAATATCACAAAGATAAGTTCCAAATAACACAATAAAGTAACTAATTATATATGTAATTGTACAATATTTAACACTTCTTTTTCTAGTAAGCAGTAAATGAAAATATACAGTATTTATCAATGTTATTAAACTAGTACTTATTATATAATTCATAGTAGTACTGCTACTTAAAATATGGACAAACATATCCATATCAAGAAAATTCCTTTTTCAACGTGTCTGCTTTCATATTATTTCTAATACTACTAACATTTGATATAACACTCCAAAGGCTTAAATTCCCGACTAGCCATCGGTACACATATACAATCGCTTTATTATGCAACTTTGTATATTTTAGCATCTCTCAAATTAAAACTTGCATTTAAATCTCTATCTTCTTCATATCCACATTCACACTTATAAATTCTATCTGAAAGTTTTAAATCTTTCTTGATGCAGCCACATTCATGACATATTTTAGAAGAAGCAAAGAATCTATCTACAATTCTTAATTCAATATCAAATTCTTTGCATTTGTTTGTTAATTTAATTCTAAACATATTAAATCCTTGCTTTGATATTGCTTTTGAAAGATGTCTATTTTTCATCATTCCTTTAACATTTAAATCTTCTACTGTAATATATTGTGGCTTGATTTTTACCACTTCGTTTACACATTGATTTAAGTAATTTTCTCTTATGTTAGTCAAAGTTTGATGAATTTTCTGTACCTTAACTATTTGTTTGGATATATTTTGTCTAGTAGCATTTCCTCCTTCTTTTTTAATATTTTTATTTCTTTCTTTTAAACTCTCATATTTTCTTGAAAGTTTGACTTGCTCTCTTTTTAATTTCTTTTCTATTTTCTTTACTTTTTTAGTCTTATTAATATTTTTCTTAGTGATACCATTTGATATTATTGCAAAATTCTTTAACCCTAAATCAATTCCTATTCCATCATTTGAATTAATCTGATGTTTTTCGCTAACTTCTATTAACACAGAAACATAATACCTGTCTGCTTTTTTAGATACTGTTCCACTTACTATCTCTAAATCAGTAGGAACATAGCCTTTTTCTTTAAGATTAACCCATTTTAATGTTGGGATATTAATCTTATGTCTTTCAGTTTTCCAATCTGTTTTGTTATTTTTAGGAAAATACAACTTAACCTCTTGTTTCTTCTTTTTCTTAAATCTAGGGAACTTGCTTTCACCTTTAAAAAACTTCTTAAAAGCAGTTTCAGCATTACAAATAGCTTTCTTCCTAGCTTTAGAACCACAGCTGTTTATCCATTCATATTCTCCTAAAGTTTTAACTTCATTATTGATGTATTTATCAAAATCATTAGCACTCATAAACGCTTGTTTCTTATGGACTAATCCATCTTTATATTTCTGATATAATTCTTGATTTTTAGCTAAGTAACAATTATATAACCATCTGCAAACTCCAATTTCTTGATTAATCTGTTGTTTCTGCTGTTGTGTTGGTTTTATTTCCGTTTTGTAGGCTTTTAGCAATTTCTTCATCCTCCTCTATCTTTTTCTTATACTTACGCATACCATAAATTTTACAACTAAAAACGCGTAAAATTGATATTATATCTTGAACCAATTCTTCATTGGGTGATAAGGTTTCATTATTAACGACTATTATCTTAACATTGAATTTTCCTAAAAATCTTTCAAACCATTCATAACCAAATCTAATAAACCTATCTTTATGAGTTATCATTATACTATCTATTTTATTTTCCATACAATGCTCTATAAGTTTATTCCAGTTTTTGCGATTATAATTAAGTCCACTTCCTATATCTTCTATAGTTTCATCAATTATAATTCCTTTAGCATTAGCAAAATCTAATAGAAATTTGACTTGGTTTTTTAAATCGTCTTTTTGATTATTAGCAGAAACTCTAGTGTAGATAACTTTCTTTTTGTTGTCATTAACATTGTTTATTCCTTTATATTCAAGATATTGGTCATATGTATAATATCTTCTATCGGTAGGAGTTCTAAAAGCTTTTAAAACATCATCTCTGTCCCATCTTTGTAATGTTTTAACTGATACATTTAATAACTCTGCAAAATCTTTTGGTTTATAATTTGTTATATGTTTCATATATACTCTCCTTTTTATTAGTGTGAGTATATATGAACACTTTTAAACACATTTATCAGTACTTTAAGTAACTAAAGGTTATCTCCTTTGGTTTTTATTAGCAACAAAATAGCTAATAATATTGACTTGTTTATTTAATGTCAATAATTAATTTCACTTGCTATAAAGCTATTGATATGTTGAATACACTGTCATCATGATATCATTATATACATAATTCTCCTTAACAATCTACAACCATTATAGCTTGTCACTGGAAAATTTTACACCTCTGGGGTATTTGCGAGACCTGAAAAGTTGAGCTTGCTAAGAATGAAACAGCCTGAAAGTAAAATAATTATTTTTTCTATATAAATATTGGGATTTAAAAAAGAGAATATGCTCATTCCTAAATCAACAAATAAACCAAAAAATGGACCTACAAATATTTGAAGGAATTGTTGTTTTGGAAAATCTTTTTTTAAAATAATTATTTCTCCAAGTAAAAATAAAATGCTAAGTAAAAAGGTGAATTGTCCAATGGTAAAATGAAATATCATAGAAAGTACATATGGTAAACTGTTAATAGGAGAAGTTCCTAAACCTGATTTTGTGGTTAAACTTATTCCTAAGCCCATAAAAAACAAACCAGATATAAATATAAAATATCTTATAATTATCTTAAATTTTGACATTAAAAATGCCCCCTGACGAGAAAATTTTATTAGAATAATAGTTTCTTATGCAACTATTATTATAGTGATTCATCATGAGAATGTCAATATTATGGTTGCAACACTCCCATTACTTAGGAACGTTATTGACATAATAGTTTGTTTATTTTAAAATTAAAGTTGCATATGAAACTTAAGTTAGGAGGATTAACATGAAAGATTTATCCAAATATGTTTCCGTCACACATCGTCGTTCACAAATATTTTATACAGAACATCTTGAAAAGTTAGGGATTAGTAGTGGACAGTTTATGTACATAGTTTGTGTTTGTGAGAATTCAGGATATACTCAAGATGAATTATCTCAACAATTGATCATAGATAAGAGTACTGTAGCAAAGGTTTTATCTCAGCTTGAAGCAAATGGATTTATTACTAAAATCATAAATTCAAATGATAGACGTGCATTCAATATTTTTCCTACAGATAAGGCACTTGCTATATATCCAAAAATATTAGAAATAAAAGATGAATGGCATCATAAAATAACGGAAAATTTCAGTGATATAGAATGTGATGTTTTTGAAAAGTTAATGGAAAAGGTTATGGAAAATAGCGTTAAAAATTACAAGTAATTTGCTGAGGCAGCACATTATTCAACTTTGAATTTTGGACTGTCTCAGACATTGTACTCAGAGTATTAAGAAAGGTATGAATACAGAAATATGATCAGCATGGGTAATTTCATCTAAATTAAGCATTTTTAAATTAGACAGCCCCTTTAATGGATTTATATTTGCAATGCTATTATAACTTAAATCAAGTTCTTGTAAATTAGTTAATCCTTTTAATGCACTTATATCACCTAAGTCATTTTCGTACATATTAAGGTCTTGTAGATTTCATAAATTGGTACCCAAATAAATACTCTCTATTGCTAATTGCATCCTTTTCATAAGCTTTTCATTCATAATAATTATAAGACTTACTCATTATAAAATAGCATTAATTTTAGCTTTTAACTCTTTTTCTTACACTTCCATAAAATTTTTCTCTCACTTTAAAACAATTATAGTCAAATAGATCATATCCTAAGCTGCAAATTCGTATATTAAAATCTATACTGCATTTATTTATCCTAGAATATAAGCAATCTACACAAGTATTTTCATTTATCCTTGCTGCATAAATTATATCTTTCTCTATTTCTTCTCTAGCGCCTACCTCATCCTTTGAATAGAATTCAACATAACCCTTTAACAATTCTTCATAGTTATATATTCTGTTATTTTCAAACTGTATGTATTTAGGTATTTCATTATTATTTCTTTCCATATATACTTTAAAACTCTCAAAAGAATGTTCATTTCTTCCAAAATAATCATATAAACTTTGAGCGGTTCTTCTGTCCCTTTTATTATTTGCATTTAAGTATATTAGATAAGATAAATCTTGAATAGTAATACATTCAAGATCATTAAAATATGTAGATTCGGTTACAAATCTCCATACTGTTGTATCTTCAGAAGATAACAATTTCACTTCATTAAATTTTGCATACAATAAAGTCTTGTACTCCCCTAAGTCTCTATTATTTTTAATATTAAAAGTATCTTTTAATTCTTTATCGCACTTTTCAAAAAGGCTTCTTTCTATATAATCCTCTATTGTTTTATCATCAACAATTCTTATGTCATTGCATTCTCTCATCGCTGCATCTAATTCATTTTTTATTGATTCATCTAATACTTCCTGTATTACTTGTTTATGAATTAATATAATTTCAAAGAAGCTGAAAAGAAACTTTAACTGTGCTTTAAAATTTATAAGTATATTGGTGTCAAAAAGAACGGGAGATTTAATCTTCTTCTTCATCATGATCTTCATCTCCAATTTCAAAATCAGAAAACTCAATTTTAATAGGTGTATTTGTAGGCTTTTTTATGTTAAAATCCACAATTTTTTTATCATATTTTTGTGTTATATCTTCCAATTTTGCAAATGAAATAATATTGTTTTTATAAACATCTGCTGCTATTTTAGGTACATTTAAAGTATGATATTTCCTATAGTTAGGTTTATTTAAATCATTAATACTAGTAATAACTGATTCATCCATCATTTTAACATAATCTACTATTTTGTCTTCATAAAATTGTAATTTTTCATAATATTTTTTATCAATTATTCCTAGCTCTTTTAATCTTTTTAATATAGTCTTAAAAGGTACTTCATATTGAAATTGTATTTTTATTATTTCCAAAATAAAGTCTTCATCTGAAAGATTTAATTTTTTAATCTTTTTAAATCTATCCTCAATAACCTCTCTTGGTAATAAAAATGCTGCTGAAAAATAATTAGCTTTTAATTCTTCTAATTGTATATTATTTTCATCTACAGTTTCCGAAATATCTTTATTGCTACACACTATAAAATCGTCACTTTCTTTTTCCTCAAATTGTATAAAATGATATAATTCATGACAACAAACAAAGTTTTGAAAATTCTTATTGAAACTGGTGTTTATAAAAATTTGTATAGAGTCTCCTTGCTTTCTAGTAAATCCAGCAATATTATTAGACTCTAGTGGATATAATAATATTAAAGATTTATATTGAGTTTCTAAAATATTAAATATTTTATTTCCTATAGGTGTTTCTATTCCTAAATCATTAATTTTTCTATGATTACATGCTTTCTTTTCAATTTTCTCAATATCCTCAATTTTTAACATAACTTTCACCCATTATATACGTTCTTTCATATTATATAAAGTTACAGCTTCATCCATCATAGATATAATCATTTGTACTCCTTTAATATCTTTATCAGACATATTCTTTTCTCTTTTCATATACATAACTATATCTTGGTTTGATTTGTTAGTTCCTAATATATCATCTGCACTTACATCAAAATGCTCAGTTATTTTTCTTAGCTCAGTTACTCCTATAGATTTTTTATTATTTTCTAATTTACTATAACTAGATATACTCATATCTAAAATATTAGCTAATTCATTAGATGCCAATCCTCTTGATTCTCTTAATTGTTTTATTCTCTCACCTATAGTTTTCATATTTATACCACCTTTAATAGCTATTCTTTAATTGATTATTATATATTCTTATATTTATATTATAAACATTAATTTCTTTTTTAGCAATTTTATTAACTTTTTTTATTAAAATTTTCTATTTTAGAAAATCAAACTTTAAGATGTATTATACATGTCTGAATATTTACTTCAGGAAAAACAGCTCTAATAGCATCTGGAAGCCCTTTAAGACCGTCCATACATGCAAGATTGATATCTGGTATTTCTAATGCATTCATATTCATTCTCCTCCTAAAAATATTTCTAGTTATTATTTTCCACAATTAACAGCTATATATAGAGAAAACGTACCTAGATTTAATCTACACAAATCTAGGTACGTTCCCCTTTTAAATTTAATTTTAAAAATAGTATTTTGAAATTTATTAATATCAAATTGAATTCTTTAAAATAATTCAAAATGATACTTTTCGCACAGCCTGTCGGAGGCTCTTGCGAAGGCTTACCTGAGCTTGCTACATGCCTAGACATTATCTATGCTACACATTTTAGTAAGCTATTAAATATAAAAATTGAATCTTTAGTTTATTAAATTTATTTTATTAATTATATTATTGATTTCAACCTTATTCATACTAGTTTCTTTCATAAGCACTTTAATTTCCTCTTCTTGTTTATTAATTATATTATTAAACTCATCATAGTAATCTCCTATATCTTCTTTATTAATTTCTATTAATAATTTTCTTTGAGATAACTCAAGTTTTATTAATTCCATAACTCTATTATCTGTACTAAGATAGCCAATTATATTAAGTTTCAATTTCATTTTATATGTATTATAATTTTCATAAAGTGTACTATATATCTCAACACCTGAAATTCCTTTAGTTTTTTCAATAATTCCATATCGTTTTATGCAAATATCCCTTAAGTTCTCTAAATAAAATATTTTTATTAATTCATCACTAATATCTTTCATAACTAAATCTAAGTCTTCCAAGCTCTCAGCATCTCTTAAATTACTTAATAGGTCATTAAAATACTCTTTAAAGTCCAGATACTTACTCAAATCAGACTCTTCCGAAAAAACAATTTTACTGCTTAACTCTTGCATAATTGTTTTATTAATTTTTGCTTCAATAATACCATGTTTATATAGTTTTTTGTAATTATCAAATCCTATTGGATAAATAAATATATATTTATCCTCAATGTGCTCCATAAAAATTTCTTTATTATTAATTTTAATCTTTTTAATCTTATAATCTTCTTTATTATTATTCTTTTTTAAAATATTTGATAATTCACAAAAAATATTTTCAATCTCACGTAAATCTGTTTTTAAATCACTTATATAATTAATCATTTTTTCTCTAACTTTACTTATTAAATTTACACCTTGAGTACAATTATTTTCTTCTAAATAATCTACTATCTCATTATAAACTTCTAATTTTAATTCTATAGACAGTATTTCAGGATTAAGTAAACTAGTTATTTCATTCTTTAATTTATTTTTATAAAACAATTTTTTCCACCATCTTTATAAGATTTATATTAATATTTTTTACAAATAAAAGTATTATATAGAGTTTAAGCATTTTATTAATTTTCAAAATTGTTAAAACACTTACCGTTCCTATATATTACCATAACTTATATTCTTATTTCTATAATTCATTGTATATTGATGAAATAAACCACAAAAATCTCAATTAAATATTAATAAAAATGAGAAATCACAATAACTTACTTTTATATTGTGATTTCTCATTTATCTTCATAGAGGTAATATGCTTTTTATTTATTAATTTAATTTTGTTATTTAGTGATAAGATAATTTGGTTTACCTTATCACTAATAATAATCTAAAACATTTTCAGCTCTCTAATTATCTTTAGCAGAATAAGTAATACTACTATAAGCAAAATAAAATCAATAATTTTTTCCATCACATATTACCTCCAAATATTTGATGTTCAAATTATATCATAAAACTTTGAATACTTCAATAATCATTAGTATAAATCAACTTATTTAATAAATTTAACGATTATTATTTTTGATATTTTTATTAATTTTTGATATAATGAATTATTTAAATATAATTATTTATTAATTTTGTAACCACTCTTCATATCACCTGCAATAAATTAGTCAACTATCACTCTAGCAAAACTTCCACTAATCCTTCTTACTCAGCTAGCAACAGAGATTGTTCGTTTCACTACCAATCTCTGAAAGGTACCTGTTACTTTCCAAAAATTGGAAAGGTCGAGCACAATTTTTGTTTCTCTATAGCTAATATTATAAAACTCTTTTATTTCTATACCTGGATACATTGTTTTTATATCATCTATTATTCCATTTTGAATTATACCAATATATTCATCATAGGTTTTATTTTTGTCTGGTATTGTATTAAAACTTATATTTATTACATTGTATTTATTTAAATGCGCTTCATAACTATTAACTTTACTTATTTTAAGCTTATCAAAAATATTTTTTGAATCTACAGCTAATGAATTTCAAGTTCTTGCCATTTTCCACGATTTTCACAATCTGGTGCAGTGCTTGACTTCTTTTTTGTTCTGTTTCTGCAGAATCATCTTACGATTCGGCAGAATTCACTTTATGTTACAAACTTTACTTTTACTCGCATTCTTCTGAATACTTTGTCACAACACTTTATACATATAATTTCTTATGTGTACAGTAGATAGTTAAAATTCTCTTTGATAATTAACCTTACTGAACTTTCACCAATTATTATTATGGTCAAACTTAGCTAAATATGCCCTCAGATCTTCTTGGCGAAAGATTGGGTGAGGCTTACTCATTTTCATTATAAATATAATACTCTACCAATTTATAATATGCTTTTTCAACTTCTTCAACGGATTTCTTATTTATAGAATTTTTATAAACCCATTGGATTAACTCATTTAAGCCAGCTTTGTCTTTTAACCATTGTATGATATCTTCAACCTTTTTATCAAAAGTACATTTATTATGTCCAATAAAAGGAGATATTATAAAATGATTATCAAAGCCTAATCTATTTGTACTGCGCAGCAGCATCCCTCTATTATCTCCAATTAATGGTGGCATTTTATTAACAGCTAATATCTCTCCAAAATTAATCTCCTCAGTATCAATTGTATATATCCTAGTTCTAATTACTTCCTCATAATAAAGATCCTTTATTATTTCATTTGCAATTTCTTTATCTACTTTAATACTTTTAAACCTTCCTCTTTCTATAATTAATAAATATTTGTCTTTCTCTAACTTTTTAATACTCTGTACATAGAAATTATTTTCAAGATACTTTTGCAATTCAATACAGTTAATCAAAGTATTATCTGGACCATATAGGGTCATTTCTGTTATAGAATCAACAAAAATCCCTCCCTTAATATCCATTTCCAAACTTGGATTTATTTCAGCTATATACTCGCCATTCACAGCTTCACTTATAACAGTATCACTTGAAAATGCTTCATAATCATATTTGCATTTTTCAACACATCGAATAAAGGATTTTATCTTAAAAAAGTCCTCTTCATTACTCTTATTTACCCATAGTTCTGGTATAGGATAATCACAAATCTTATCCCATATGTCATTATCTATTTCTTCTTCTCTTAGATAAATACCATTTGCTAATCTTAAATAAAAAATAGATTCTTTATAATTCCTTAAATCCTTATAGTCCTTTAACTTATCTTGTACTTCTTTATCCTTTATATATTCCTTCACTTGTTTTATGCACCTTGGAATAATATTATTTACAAGTTCATCTTCTAATATTTTATTCATATTAGGCTTTATTTCATCTCTAGAAAATTTCAGTAGTTCCTTTGGAGAATAACCAAAAGTATTCCATTTTATACCTAAGCATGGAGCTACAAAGCTGTTATTAACTATTATTCCATTTAGATATAATTGTACTATATCAAATTTAAAAAATTCTATTATAATTTCAGATTTTGTTTTTTTATCAAATGCTTTTATTTGAATAATTCCACTATCATCCAATTCTATTAAATATTCAAGATCATTTGCTCTCACCAAACCTTTGTTTCTGTTATTTTTCATTTCTATTCTATTGTTTTCTAAAACGTCATTAATATTTTCTAGTTTAAATACTAAAGGAAACAACATTTCTCCATACATTATGTTGTTAATATATTCCAGAATGTACTTAGCTATCATCTTTTCATTTCTGTCAGCAAAATAATCAAATGACATCTTGTTTCCCATAATCTCCTGAAGTATTCCCATATCAGCACTCTCAAAATGTTCTTTTAAATCTTCCTCTTTTATTTTAAAACTTATCTTTGTACCCCTCTTTACATATTTATTATCATTTATTTTACTCTCAATATAACCTTTATCTTTTCTTGATTGAAATTTAAAAATATAGCCCTGTGAATCATTATCTGACTTTGTCTCAGCCTTAAAAGATTTTGTAACTTGGAAAACAGATTGTAGTCCAATACCGAAGTTCCCAGTAGGCTTTAACCAATAAGGAATTGATTTAATCAGTTCTTTTGCCTTAGTATCATTTAAATAACTCTCTCCAACATTACATATCCTCTTTATATCTTCCTTTCCAATCCCTCTGCCGTTATCTTCTATTATAAAAGAAAATTCATCATTGTCTTCCTTCTTCAAAGTGATACATATAGGATAAAATTTATATATTTCATTAGGTATATCTGAAATAAAATTATAATCCCTATTTCCCTCTTTATCTGCAGATAAACCATAAATATTATCATACATACCTGTGTTTATATCCTTCCACATTTGCAGCTTTGATGCATCTAAGGAATTCTGTATCAGTTCTCTGATAAAAACTAACCTATCATTATATAGATTATTACCTTCAAATAATTCAAAGGCATTTTCTGAACTTATATTGAACTTAATAGCAACAAGTTCTTTCATGCTGTTATCTTTTAGATTAACATGAATTTCATTGTCAACTGGTGCTGTTCCTTTAAATCCTTTTGGTACAATCTTACTCCAATATAAATTTAAATTTCTCAATTCATCTTTTAACCACTCAAACCATTGGCGAGTTGCTAAATATACATCATTTTCATCCTGCTTACAAATAGCCTCTACCTCTATTTTTTCTTCTGTAACAAGAAAATGTACTATTGATCTATGCTTTTTCATATGTGTTTCTGAGCTCTTAGGAAAGTTAAGTAAAAGTCTTTTAAAGACAGGATTAAATCTGCCGTCATCTAAATCCAATAAATCTCCAAGTCTAAGCATACAAGCTACAAACCTAGGATGTGCTATATCATTTATCAATCCATTAGTTTCCTGCTTTAAATTTTCAAGAATTTCTCCAAACTCTAGGGTATGGAAGGAATCTATTGTTCCAATAAGTTTTATTATTCTTTCAGGCAAATTTCCATAAAGAATATTATTTATATTTTTATCCTTCAATTCATTTGAATCTATATTTCCTCTTGCCCCATGTCGTTTTCTAAAAAACTCTGCCAAAAGCAGCATAACGTTGTCTTTTGTTTCTAGTGCCCATGTATTTTTTATATTTTTAATACTAATGGGATTTGATTCTATTTCTATTAAATATTCAGCTGCTTGAACTAAATCTTCACTATAAGATGCTTCTTTTATACTTCTAATAAATTCAACAAATTCACCATCCTTTAAAATCTCCTCAATATCAGTGTTTGTAATTATCATTCCAATATCATGAGAATAAGCACACATTAGGATAAGAAATAAGTCTGTAGGTCCTAAATCTTTTATCCTTTCCTCCCCTAAAATCATTTCAATTTTACTAACAATACTCTCTGAATGACTTGCATCGTGTAAACTATAATGAGGATAATAATAACTTACTGAAGCTAAAGCATCTGAATATATTTTTTTATTAATACACCACAAACTATATACTTTGTCATATCTATCATCTATATTAGAAAGTTCTTTAAGTCTTTTTTCTATTGAATAATCCATATAATCACTTACCATCCTTACTTTTTCTTAAGCAAGCAGAAACTTCCAGTTTACGTAATGCCATCTCAAGTGCTAGGACAATCCCAAAGGTTCGCCTTTATAACATTGAATTTACGATACTATATCTTATTAAAAATTTAATCTTCAGTAAAAATACTAATTGTTTTACCCGTTACTTATTCCATTTTTTCTTCATTTAAATAATCAACTTTATATAGTATTATTCTTTCGTCTGATGTGAATATTTTGTTAGGTCTAATATTGCTTGTTTTATTAAGACTCTCATTGTCAAAATCATTTTGTAATATTTTAATAGCATATCATTCATAATTATTTTGACTTGTTATCTGAGACAATATTAAATCTTCTCCATTTAAATCTGCTAAAACCAATGCTGATCTTTTTTAGATTGTGATAAATTCAAGAATGGAAACGGAACAACTACTATATCTCACTTTATAAATTAATTCTTGTCACATTTTCTAATTTAATTTTCTTTGGTTAGCAAACAGAAACTTCCAGTTTCTGTAACGACCCCTGGGGTACTAGGAGAAGCCCAAAGGTTCTCCTTGCTAATATGGCGCATCTATTTCTGCAATTGACAAAGTTCTTAAATGTACATCTACACCACAAAACTTCATTTTCTCTCCTTAAAATTCTCCTATTTACAATTTTGAATTAATGTGTGAACTGACTTTTATACATTATTCATAAACCATCTCCAGCACAATCCCATCCTTAAATCCCCCACGTTCATCTTTCTTTTCAAGTCTTTTCTTTATCAAATCCTCTTCACTATACCCCAAATTCTCAGCCAACCCAAACAACACTTCCATAACATCTGCTAATTCCTCTAAGTTCTTATCTTCTAAAAATTCATTTACTTCTTCTTCTAGTTTTGCTTCCAGTAATTTATAGTGTTCTTCCTTGTCAGCTTTCCTTATATCAAATTTTTTGCCTGCTGCTTCTATTACCTGTGGTATTTTGTCACGAACTAATTTATTGTAAATCTTCATCTTTTAATCTTCCTTTTCTTATTCTATTTTTTCTTATTTTCCACTCTATTTTTATAATACTCCCTAGTCTTTAAATCTACTGCATCCTTGAAGTTTCTCATGAAAGCTTCACTTTCACTAAAAGCCTCTAATTCTTCCTTTAAGCAGTATTCATCTTTATCAAAATAGAAAAACTCATTTTCAGTTTTAGCTAAAGCCTTCAAGGGGTTATCATTTGCCAGCTTATACCACTGCTTTTTATCCCAGTTTTTAAAGTCTTCTGTAGATTTTTGATTAAGTAAATCTACAGCATTGGAACCTTTTGTATAGAAGCTTTTGAAACTAGCATAAATATCATCTTCATTTATACGCATTTTTAAACTTCCTTCATTATAAAAAGCCAAAAATACAGGCATCTTATAGGTTTTAGCCATAGAGGTTTTTTCTATCATGTTTATAAATTTCTCTGCTTTTGTTCCTATAAGCTGAAGTTCTTCCATTTCTAACTCATTTATCTCTTTTAAAAAACTAAAATAATTTCTAAATGGATTTTTGTCTGCTGCATTTTTAACTCTATAGTATGTATCATTTTCAATGTAGGTAATCAATTCAACTCTTGAAGGTCTGCGATCCAAATCTTCTTTTATTCTGTAGTATTCATCTCTTACTATATCTTGAAGTTTCTTATTCTGCTGCTCCATCTTTTTAAATAGGTCTACAAGTCTAAAGTCAAAATCTACAAAACAATCCTCTGGATATTCTTCTTCATTAGGTATAATTGAAGAACTTCCTGCGTTCTTGGGTTCTCCAGTGAGAAATAAAGGTATTAGATTTGCTTTTTTATAATTACCTATAAAATCCAGTACATTTAAATAATTCTTACCCTTCCACCTGCGAAGTCCTCTACCTAGCTGCTGCAAAAAAACTGTTGGTGACTGTGTAGGTCTTAGAAACATTACCAAATCTACAGAAGGAATATCAAGTCCTTCATTAAACATATCTACTGAAAATATTACTTTTATTTCACCTTTACCTAGCTTATTCACTGCTTCTTTTCTATCTAGGCTGTTAGAAGAACTGCTGCTACTTACCACCGCACAAGCTTTTATACCATTGTTACAAAAGTAATCAGCCATAAATTCTGCGTGTCTTCTTGAAGAGCAGAAACCTAAAGCTCTCTGGCTTTTATATTTGTTATAATGAGCAATTATAATATCAGCTCTTTTATTTATCATAAGAGCTTCTTCCAGCTTTTTATCATCATATTTACCATTTTTGTAATCTATTAATTCATAATTTACAAGCTCATCATATATGCCATAATATCTGAAAGGCACCAGCCAACCTTTATTAATGGCAGCTTTTAATCTAATCTCATAGGCAATATTGTTGTCACATAAAGAAAATACATCCTTATTGTCCAATCTTTCAGGAGTAGCCGTTAATCCTAGTAAAAACTTAGGTTGAAAATAATCTATAATATTTTTATAGTTTCCTGCAGCTGCATGATGAAATTCGTCTATTACTATATAATCAAAATCATCTTTAGTAAAGTATTTATCATTTAAATACTCTGCTTTTCCAAGGGTTTGAACTGTGGCAAATATAAAATCGCTGGTGGTGTCTTTATTATCTCCATAAAAGAAACCCACCGATTTATCTGGTCTTACATTTTTAAAAGAAACTGCAGCTTGATTTATTATTTCTTCTCTATGAGCTACAAAAAGGATTCTATTATAAGCTTTAGAATCAAAGGCAGCTAAGTAGGTTTTACCTATACCAGTAGCTGCCACCACTAACCCTTTATCATAACCTTCTTCTCTCTTTTTCTTCAATTCATATAAAGCTTCAATCTGTGCTCCCCTAGGTTCATAAAGTTCAATTACAGTATTCCTTTTTTCTGAGTTATCCCCACTATTATCATGACTTTCTTCATTGTCTATATGTTTATATACTTTGGGTCTTACCCAGCTTTCAGAATACCTTCTCATTTCATCTTCATCTATAATTATTGAGTAATTTATAAATAAATCATTAAAAGTATTTTTAAAACTAGCAAAATCCTCACTATTTTTTTCTTTATCTAGTCTATAATTCCATTCAATACCGCTGGTTAAAGCTGATTTAGATATATTTGAGGAACCTACATATAAATCTCCACCATTTTCATATTCAAAAATATATGCCTTTGGGTGAAATGATCTATTTGGGATATTATAAAACCTCAAATCCACCTTATCTCCCATAATATCTTTAAGCATATACAAAGCTTGGGGCTGAGTTATATTTAAATAGTTTCCTGTAAGTATCCTTATGGGAATGTTTTTATTTACTACTTCTGCTAGTTCATCTTTTAGAAGCTTTACTCCTGACTCCATTAAAAATGCTACTATGATATCAATGCTTGCAGCTTTCTTAAAGGATTCTTTAAGCTTAGGCAGTAGATGATTAGTATCACCAGTTATGCAGCTTCCGTTATCAATTTCTTTAGCTGCGATACCATCTATAGCTGTATAATCATATATATTCTTGTTTTTTAAATCTATTGACATATTTAGCACCTCATATTTTATGCTGTCTTTAATTTCATATATTCTCCATTTTATGATAAAATCCTCTATAATTTAGCTGATTTAATAAGGTTTGCAATTAAGTTGTGTATAAATTCCACCTTGCTTCTTTAAAAATATTAAGGTATTGCTATAAGTCTTCTCTTGTATAGCCCCAATTTCATATCTATTCATGGTTATTTCTCACCATCTAAGTAATTCCTCAAATGTATATGACATGGATTATTAAACACAATTTACTATTTTATAACATATAAATCATTTTTCAAATTAAAAAAATAGAGATAAATAATAACTTTTCTACAAAAGCTTATAAAACTTCTGAAAGTTAAAACTTATCTCCATTATTGTTTTTATTATGTATCCTTTTAAACTACTATTTTTATTATGTATTCTTTCCCATCTCCACTGCTTCCCCAAAAATCTTTAAGTAATTTCTTATATTCATCTGAAACCTTTAAGCCATCGCTTCTATTTTTCATACTTACCAAAGTGGCATTTACAATATCATTATTTTCATTTGCTATAGTTACATTAATATCCTGATTCTGCTTGGTTTTTAATAATTCTAGAACATCTGGTGCTCCGTTAATTGGCTTAAAATGCTTTAACCATAATACACTATCACAATGTTTTACTTTATACTCATATATCTTATTGAATTCAATTATTATAGATTCTTCTTTTTTATTTATATTAGATTTTAGAGCTGCTGCTCTTTTATATGAATCTTTAATTTTATCTACTGGTAAAGCAATCTGTCCTTCTACCCTATCACCAATAAATATTCCTCCACCATTATATATTTTATATACAGTATAAGCTGCAATTAATGCATCTAGAAAATCATCCTTATACTTCTTATTTATATTTTTGAGATAATCTCTAATTCCAGTAAAGCCTTGTCCCTCACTAACATTTATTCTCTCATTTATTCCTTTTTCAGTGTTTTTATTAGATAGAAGTTTGCCTTCAAGAACTGTAAAACAAGCATGAGGAAATACTTCCACCATTCCTCTATCTTTCTTTTCATTTAAATTACTTTCATCTAGCAATTCAAATCCTTTTTCTTTTAAAATATTGTACACTTGGAATCCAGTTTCCATCCAAGATAAATAATTTTTACTTCTTATTATTTCCATAGAGCATGGAGTAGAAAATGGATTTATACCTCTTCTTGATAACTCGTATTCTGAAACTTTTTTATTATAATGTCCATTAATTTTTCTACCCAGCTTATTTCTATATGCTTCATCATTCATTAAACCTTGATTTAGATTATACGGCGCATCTACGCCTATTAAAGTTATAGGAGTATTCTTTATATATTCTTTTAATTCATTTAAGCTCATATTTTTCAATAAATTTATATTGAAATTTTCGTCTATTTCTGCAATTGACAGAGTTCTTAAATGTACATCTATACCACAAAATTTCATTTTCTCTCCTTAAAATCCTTATATTTCATTGTCATATTTAATTATTATTCTATCATTAATTATCAATTGATTTTAATGAATGCAGCACCTTTTTAATTGTATTTGAAGTTTTAAATAAATAAGCAAGGAGACTATAATAACTCCTTGCTTTAATGAATCAAATCCTTTGGATAGCTTTTATGCTTCATAATTCCATACTCAAGCATTAATTCTTGCGCTAAATATTTAGCTCCCCTACAGTGCAAATCTGCTATGCCTTCACTAATTAATTCATATGTTTCAGAATTATAGAATAAATTAACACTTTCATCCAACTTCTTACCAGTTTCTTTTGAAAATTCAAGTATTATATCTTTATATAAAGACTGCATTAATATTTTATTTGCTTTCATAATTAGATTAAACAATAGGAACCATGATATACTATCATTTTAATGCCCCTCTCTCCTTTAATACTTCTATTAAGTCCTCTACTGTAAAAATTATAACATATTTCATTCTATTTTATCTTTTAAAAAATCATCTTAATATTCATCATCAAAGAGATTTTATACTGGATATACATCAAACATATAAATACTCAAGGTTGCTTTTACCAACAAAGCTTGTTCATTTCACTACCAATCTCTGTAAGGTACCTGTTACCTTTAAAAAATTGAAAACAGAGAGGACAATTTTTGTTACTAAATTAACTAGAAAATGCTTGAATATAAAAAAGATCATATTAATAGTATATTTACCATTAATATGACCTCTTCTATTTTTAACTGGAATTCACTATAAAACTCCAGTAATTCATATAAAGAATATAACAATCTATCTTGCACAATTATAGATAGCTTATCACCTCATTATGATGTTGCCACCATAATAAAGCAAATCACAACCTGTAATCATGGTTCGTTCAACCAAACAGAATACTTACTCAACCCTATACAACCTTTCGGCTGTATAGGATCGAAAGGAATAAAATAAAATTTACAAAATTATGGTTAAAGCCATAATGAATTGTGTTTTATTTAATCCGTCGGCACCCTGAGTAGTCTTAACTCGACCTCATAGAATAAATTGGAATCCCATTATAATCAATTGATCGATGTCGACTATAATAAAACTTTTCTCCACCCTAGAAGATCTGCCCTCTGACTATATAACAACCTTTTTAATGACCATCATATAATCGTTGGTCGACCTGTATATACCCCGCTTTTAAGGAGCGTATAGAAGTCTGCGTTCAACTGTTATGTCCCTTATGATATTAATATGTGCAATTTTTTTAGAAAAATACAAGGTTTAATAAGGAAAAAAATAAATGTTTTTCCTTATTATATTTCGGCCAATTATAAAGTCAGTCAAAGTCTTCAAGTTATCAAGTGATTCTTAGACTCAGATGGAGTTTGCTTATGAGGAATACTTTCTCCATCTGAGTCTTAGAAGAACTTATCCAGGGGCGTGTCAGCCGTTATCTCCCACCTTAAGAGGATGGGAGTATTACGAATGGTAGCCATCGGATAAAAATTTTGTATAAATAGATAAGAATCTTACAAAACCTATATTCTTTCTTTAACCTTTCCTATGCCTCAGAAATCATTACTTCCTTCCCCTTAAACACAATAGCAAGCTTTATTATATGTTTTACATTGCAATTTATAAGCTCCTCATCATATTTCATCCTATCTATTTGCTTTAACGCTTCTACTTTTCCCTGTTCTATTGTTTCCTTTGACAATACATTTATTTTCTTAAATTCAATAATAATTCCTGGCTTTGAGATATCCTTTGGAATTATCATTACATCGTATCTTCCAAAACCACTTTCCTTATTTGACTTTACTTCATGAGTGTTTGAAATAGAAACAAGCATTCCAAGTACAAAGGCATGGTATACTTTTTCCGGTTCTTTTCCTGATACATCAAAATAGCTCAAATTATTTATTACAAATTCCTGAAAAGCATAGCCAAAGTTTTCTATATCACCAGTGACTAAATTACTTAACATTTCTTCATATTTTTGATTGCTCATAGCTTCCTGAAACCATTTTACTATTAAATTCTTATAAAAAATCAATACTTCTTTATTTGGGATTTTAAGTTCACAATTTAAAATTCCTTCTATATTCTCTGTCTTTACAGCCTTCAAATAGCCACTCAAAAGCAAAAAGCTCCAGATATTTTGGTTGGAATCTTCAACCTCTGCCATGACTATGGTATCATCAATTACCTTATTTATGGATTTTCCTTCAATAAGATACTCAAGATCTAATTTTATTTCTTTATCCCCTTTTAATAGAAGCCTTTTTATAAGATCATTGCTGCTGCTGTTAATCCAATATGGCATAAAACCATCTCTTATATTTTTTAAATAATTTAAAACTGACCAAGGATTATACATTATTTCTCCAGCAAAAACATAGCCATTGTACCATTCCTTTATGCTTTCCATATTTTCTTCTTCATTATAATAATAAGCTAGTTCTTCTACTTCCTTTTCTGTAAAGCCAAATTTATCATTAAAATTATATCTTAAAATAGTATTTACTTCTAAATTGTTTAGTCCTGAAAAAATACTTTCCTTTGCCACTCTAAGGATACCTGTTATTAATGACTTTTCAACGTATGGATTATCCTTTAAGGCTGCTGTTAATAAGTTCCTTATTAAAACTATCATTTCATTGTAGTATCCTCTAAGGTATCCTTCTTGTATTGGCACATCATATTCATCTATAAAGAGCATAACCTTTTTTCCATAATGCTTATTCATGTATCCCATAAGAGAGCTTATTGCCTCTGATATATTCCCTATAGAAGCTTTTCTTGAAATTATTTCTTTAAAATCATTTTTATCAAATTCAGTTAATTTATCACTGTTCAGTAAATATTCATGCTCTTTATACAAATTTGATAGCAAAACTTTTATTCCATCTTCAAAATTTTCAAAGGATATATGCTTTTGATTTTTAAAAGTAATGAAGATAACAGGATATTCTCCCTGCAGCTTCATTATTTCCTTTTCCTTTTCTATTTTTAAGCCTTTAAATAAATCTTTAGTTTCTTCTTTAGTCCTTATATCAAAAAAGTATTTGAGCATACTTAAATTCAATGTCTTTCCAAACCTTCTAGGTCTTGGTGTCAATATTATATCTGCTCCATCTTCTATAAATTCCTTTATCAATAAACTTTTGTCTACAAAGTAGTTATTGCCTTCTATTAACTTTTTAAAATCTGATGTTCCTACTTGTATTTTCTTCATTAATGCACCTTCCTTCTTTAATAAGAGCTTTTTTATTTTCTCATGATGCTTTTCTTAATTGTATTATAGCCTATAAATTAATTATTTAAAATTATAAAAATTCAAGGCAAGAAAATCACTGCAGTTCCTTTCTATTAAATTTTTCAAGGTGTAAATTCATTGACTGAATAGTAGAAAATAAATAATCTGCATCTATAGCTTTGCTGCCACCAGTTAAAAGACCTGTTGTCTTCTGTTTGTTCTTTACCAGCTTTCTAAAGCCTTAGGTTCAGTGAAGTTAAGGTAAGTAGATGTTAATATTTTTCCATGAGCTCCTCTTTCCTCAAGTTCTTTAAAAGTGTCTAATAAAAGCTGAAGACCACTAAAGTTAATAAATGCAACACTAAAATAAAACTTTTCACATTCACTTAAAGACCTTTTTAATTCATTTAAAAGATTATCTGCCTCAGAGTTGACTATTAATTTATTATTTATAAGAAATTTTATGCCGTCTTTAATTTCATATTTATATAATATAAGATTAAATATAAAAATATTATAATAAATTTTAAAATATATCATTTAGACTATAATAGAACCAGAAATTATATTTTGAAAAATCAGATAAAAGAATAATTTTTATTTTAAAAAATAATTTTCATTTAAAAGTATGAGGAATAATATGAGCTTAAAGTATGAAAATCGGCGTATATGCAGTGCAAATAAAAAAAACGAATTGATAAGCAGAGATAACTTTTAATTTTAAAGGAAATGGGCTATTGTAGTCATTCTTGCTATAATGGTCCTGCCTTTATTTTAATATATTTATGCATATATCGGCATATATATTTTATGTGGTGCAAAAAAAGAATTTTATTAAGTTGGCTAAAATTATATTTGAAAGTTTGTCTTCAAAATACATAATGAATAAACTGTTTGTGTGAAATATAAAAATCATATAATTGCGACAAATGGGAAAATTATAAAAAAAACAAAAGAATTATAAAATTATGCTAACATATTATTCATATATTAATTGTCTTTATAACTTATTAACAAATATTTTGAAGGGGGCTATTTTAAATGGAAAAAGAAGAGTTAACACGTGGCCTAAAAGCACGTCATATTGAATTGATTGCTTTAGGCGGAACAATTGGGGTAGGCTTGTTTATGGGATCTGCTAGTACAATCAAATGGGCAGGACCATCGGTATTATTGGCTTATGCAGTAGCAGGTATTGCTATGTATATAGTTATGAGAATCATGGGAGAAATGCTTTATCTTGAACCATTGACTGGTTCTTTTGCAACTTATGCAAATAAGTATATATCTCCTTGGGCTGGCTATATGACAGCATGGTGTTATTGGTTTATGTGGATAGCTGTCGGTATGTCTGAAGTTACTGCTATCGGAATTTATATGAATTATTGGTTTCCAGCTTTGCCATCTTGGATTCCAGCTTTAGTAGGTGTAGCTATTCTTGCTGCTGCTAATATGACTTCAGTTAAGTTTTATGGTGAATTTGAATTCTGGTTTTCAATGATTAAGATCGTTACGATTATTGCTATGCTATTAGTTGGATTTGGTTTGATTTTCTTTGGTCTTGGTAACCACGGGTCAGCCGTTGGTTTAACAAACCTTACAGCAAATGGAGGCTTCTTTGCGGGAGGTTGGAAAGGTTGGCTATTTGCTTTATGCTTGGTAACGGCATCTTATCAAGGTGTAGAACTTATTGGAATCACAGCTGGAGAAGCACAGGACCCAAAAAACACATTAAGAAAAGCAACAAAAAATATTATTTGGCGTATATTGATTTTCTACATTGGTGCTATATTTGTAATTGTAACTATTTATCCTTGGAATAAAATAAGTGCACTTGGCAGTCCATTTGTTTTGACTTTCGCTAAAATTGGAATTTCTGCTGCTGCTGGTATTATCAATTTCGTAGTGTTAACAGCTGCAATGTCTGGCTGTAACAGTGGAATTTACAGCTGTGGTCGTATGCTTTATACATTATCAAGAAATGGGCAGGCTCCTAAATTTCTCGGCAAAGTAAACAAAGATGGTGTACCAGTTAATGCTCTTAGAACAACTCTAGCTTGTTTGCTATGCTGTGTAATTTTAAATTATATTTGTCCAAATTCTAAATTGTTTGTCTATATCTATAGTGCCAGCGTACTTCCAGGAATGATTCCATGGGTTGTTTTGTGCATCAGTCAAATAAAGTTTAGAAAGGAACATGCATCCGAAATGGAAACACATCCTTTTAAATCAAAGTTATTCCCATATGCTAACTATATTGTAGTGGTTTATCTTTGCTTAGTTTTAATCGGTATGTGCTTTAATTCCGATACACAGATTCCTCTATTGGTTGGAGCTATTTTCTGTGTCATCGTTACAATCGGATATTTTGCTTTTGGTATTAATAAACAAACTGCTCCAAAAGTAGAAGAATTAGAAGCTAAATAAAATGATGAAAGCACCATCACGAGTTTTATAGCTCATGATGATGCTTTCCTATTCCTCAGAAATCATTACTTCCTTCCCCTTAAACACAATAGCAAGCTTTATTATATGTTTTACGTTGCAATTTATAAGCTCCTCATCATATTTCATCCTATCTATTTGCTTTAACGCTTCTACTTTTCCCTGTTCTATTGTTTCCTTTGACAATACATTTATTTTCTTAAATTCAATAATAATTCCTGGCTTTGAGATATCCTTTGGAATTATCATTACATCATATCTTCCAAAGCCGCTTTCTTTGTTCGACTTCACTTTGTGAGTATTTGAAATAGACACAAGCATTCCAAGTACAAAGGCGTGGTATACTTTTTCCGGCTCTTTTCCTGATATGTCAAAATAGCTCAAATTATTTATTACAAATTCCTGAAAAGCATAGCCAAAGTTTTCTATATCACCAGTGACTAAATTGCTTAGCATTTCTTCATATTTTTGATTGCTCATAGCTTCCTGAAACCATTTTACTATTAAATTTTCATAAAATATATAAACCTCTTCATTTGGAATTTGAAGTTCACAATTTAATCTTCCTCTTATGAGCTCTGTCTTTACAGCTTTCAAATATCCGCTCAAAAGTAAAAAGCTCCATATATTTTGGTTGGAATCTTCAACCTCTGCCATGACTATGGTATCATCAATTACCTTATTTATGGATTTTCCTTCTATAAGATATTCCAAATCTAACTTTATTTCTTTATCTCCTTTTAATAGAAGCCTTTTTATAAGATCATTGCTACTGCTGTTAATCCAATAAGGCATAAAACCTTCTTCATTGTTATCAATATAATTTAAAACAGACCATGGATTATATATTACTTTTCCACCAAAAATATATCCATTATACCAATTTTTTATTCCTTCTGTGCTGTCTTTTAAATTATAATATTCTATAAGTTCTTTCATTTCCTCTTCTGTAAATCCAAATTTGTCACTAAATCTGAAATTCAATATAGAATATACTTTTAAGTTATTTAAACCAGAAAAAATACTTTCCTTTGCCACTCTGAGGATACCTGTTATTAATGACTTTTCAACATATGGATTATCCTTTAATGCTGCTGTTAGTAGATTTCTTATTAATGATATCATTTCATTGTAGTATCCTCTAAGGTATCCTTCTTGTATCGGCACATCATATTCATCTATGAAGAGCATTACCTTTCTTCCATAATGCTTGTTCATATACCCCATGAGAGAGCTAATACCATTACTTAAGGAAGCAATAGAAGCTTTTCTTTCCATCATTTCTATATATTCTTTTTTATCTGTCTCTGATAATTTATCACTTTGGAGTAAATAATCATGTTCCTTATACAAACTGGATAAAAGGAATTCAATACCATCCTTAAAATCTTCATAAGAAATATATTTTACATTTTTGAAAGTAATAAAAACAACAGGATATTCTCCCTGCAGCTTCATTATTTCCTTTTCCTTTTCTATTTTTAAGCCTTTAAATAAATCTTTAGTTTCTTCTTTAGTCCTTATATCAAAAAAGTATTTGAGCATACTTAAATTCAATGTCTTTCCAAACCTTCTAGGTCTTGGCGTTAATATTATTTTGGCACCATTTTCTATAAATTCTTTTATTAATAAGCTTTTATCTACAAAGTAATTATTATCTTCTATTAATTCTTTAAAATCAGATGTTCCTATTTGTATTTTCTTCATTAATACACCTTCCTTTCTACAAAAGCTTGTAAAAATTCTGAAAGTTAAAACTTATCTCCATTATTATTTTTAATACTGATATTAATTATGATGCTTCCTTAAGAAATTTTATTAATTAAATATTATAACAAATAGTTAACCTTCTCCTATCTCATCAATTAGCCAAGGTGAGTTTTTATCTTTTCTAATAAGAGTACACCACTTAGTATATTTTCCACTGTCTTGTGGACCAACTCCTTCCTTTTTATATTTGACTGTAAATTCAATCTTATAAATTATTATATTTTCTTCTTTTGCCCCAGTTATTGTCCCACGTCCATATTTTATATACCCTTCCTTCATACTTGGAGAAGCATCTTCTGACATACTATTCAGCTTAATATATTTAATATTTTCGTCCAATCCAGTTGTCATTTGACTCCATTGAGCTCGTGTTGAGTTTACCCCTCCCAAGTTTTTTTTGTTATAGTATTTAAAATATTTTTCTACTACTTGCTTTGGCTCTAATGATTGTTTTTGTAAATTAAGCTCTTGAAAATTAGTCGTTTGTGTTTTTACTATGGAACATCCTGTAAGTACAAATACTAAAAATAAAATTACTGATATTATTTTTTTCATTTTTCGCCCCCTCACAAAACTTAACTATTAATAGGCTTCGATTGTGCTGCAATATCTAAGACTTATGACACCACTATAGTTTATTATTTTATTAAATTACATTATTTTATCCTAATTTAATTATGCAATCCTTCCTATAAAAAGAAATTCCATATTTTATTATATTCTCATAACCTTCTTGCTGAAGTTCCATTTCATATTGGTTATTTTCTATTTGTTTTAAAGCTTCATCACACTTTTTTAACATATCTTTTGGTCTATCACAAATCTTAAGTTCTATTATTATTGCTGGATCAAAAATTGAAATAGGTTTTATATAAATATCACATCTACCCTTACCAGTCTCTCTGTTAGACTTAACTATGTGATCATGCATATTTGCAAGAACTCCCACTACAAAACCATGATAAAAATTTTCATAAGCATCATTAAAGCTTATGGTTTCTTTTAAAAGCTTATTTAATTCTTTTTGAAATGTCTCACTGTCTTTTTCAAATATGGCAGTGTATAAAATACTTAAATCTTTTGCTTTCACCTTATCATCAAACCACTTTAAAATTTTAGTTTTAAAAATATATTTAACTTCTCTATTTGGTATACTAAGCTCTAAATAACGTTTATCTTCATTGTCCATTCTTTCATTAACTTTTTTAAAATATCCAGTAAAGAACATAAAATTCCATAAATTATCCATGCTATCATAAATTTCATCATAGGTTATATCTTCATGAACTGGTTTTTCTATGGTTTTACCTTCTATTAATGATTCTATTTCCTGCTTAGTTTTAGAGTCTGCTCTTTCTATCAAACTTTTAACTATGCTGTTAGAGCTTGTATTGGCCCAATATGACGATGGAAATACATTTTTATTTTTATATAAATCCTTCACAAATTTTACAACGCTCCAGGGATTATATACCTGTGCACTACCAAAAATATATCCATTGTACCAATTCTTAGTTAACTCTTCCTTTTCACTAAGTCCATAATCTTCAAGGATTTTACTAACTTCCTTTTGAGTAAATCCAAAGTATTCATCATAGTATTCATTTAGTATTGATATAATTTCCAAATTATTCAAACCTGTAAATATGCTTTCTCTTGAAATTCTTAAGCATCCTGTTATAACAGCAAATTCTAAGGATGAATTTGTTTTTAATGCTGATTCAAAAAGAGATCTTATAAATTTAATCATCCTATCATAAAATCCTTCAAAAAATGCATTTTCAAGTGGTACATCATATTCATCTATGAGTATTATAACTTTTTTCTCATGATATTTTTCTAAGCACTGTGATAAAAATTTTAATGCTGTTACGTATATTAAGTCATCATCTTGTGCCTTTGTAATTTTTAAATATTTTTCTTTTTCCTCATTTAATTTGTCACTTTTTAAAATATAATCATGACGCCTAAATTCATCTACAAGTTCATCTTTAATACAATTTAATGCCAATTCAAAGGTTGGTTGTTTTGCAGATTTTAATGATAAATTTATTACAGGATGCTTACCCATATGTGATAAGTATTCTTCCCCTGCCTCCATTATATTTAAGTTTTCAAATAAATAAGAATTATCTTTTTCTCTATTCTCAAAAAAATATTGCAGCATACTCATATTTAAGGTCTTTCCAAATCTTCTTGGTCTTGTAAACAAATTTACAGAAGCCTTATTATCTAATAAATCTTTTATAAGTAATGTTTTATCAACATAATAATAATTTCTAGTTATTAACATTTCAAAATTATCTACACCTATTGGTAATGGTTTAAATTTCACATTATCACATCCATTCCATATTCATATTTAAAATATTCAAAAAAATAGCTTTTCATTTAATATCATATCCTATAATTCAACTTCCTTAAGCAAAAGCATTCTGCCTGTTCAATCTTCTATTATTATATGTATTCTACTACTATCTTTATAAAATCTTCTATATCCTTTAAATTATTATTTATTATGTCATAGACTAATCCCTTATCTAATTTCATATAATCATGGACTAGAATATTTCTAAAGCCAGCCATATTACACAAATTATTTTTTAGTTTTTCACCAATTACCCTATTCTCATATAGAACTAAAAATATATCTTTATTATTTTCTGGTTTTCTATATCTCATATCTGCTATAACGTGATTTCCAATATCAAGAATGCATTCAATGCTCAAATGAAGAAATCTTTCTGCTGCTCCATATATGAAAGGATCACTAACATATGTTTCTTTACTATATTTTCCTGCAGATTTAAGTATATCTATATATTCATTTAATTTATTTATTCTTGAGATTACTATTTCTCTTTTTACCATAAACTTTAACCTCCTAGAAAGTCTCCCCTTTTTATTCTTTCAATCATTGCATTATCATATATATCAGAATAATACTTGAAGTCAAAGTATTCCCTTAAAGATAAAGACTCAAAATCTACTCTTTCATCATCATCTTTAATTATTATTCCATCATGAATTATTTCATATTTTAATAATAAAGAAGCATTATTTAGAGAAACTACATCTACATCTTTCTTAAAAAATGCCTTTCCCTCTTCTATAATGTCTCCTCTTATAAAAGCCTCTTCCATATCATCATAGCTTTTATTAAAGCATACTGCTATATCTACATCACTATTTTCTAAAGCTTCTCCTGTTGCTTGGGAACCAAAAATGTATGCAAATTTTATTTTATATTTATTATTTATAATGGATATAAAAGCCTTAGCTTCATTTATAATGTTATTCACGCTTAATCACCACCAAATTTTCTTCTAATTTAATCATGCAATCCTTCCTATAAAAAGAAATTCCATATTTTATTATATTCTCATAACCTTCTTGCTGAAGTTCCATCTCATATTGGTTATTTTCTATTTGTTTTAAAGCTTCATCACACTTTTTAAACATATCTTTTGGTCTATCACAAATCTTAAGTTCTATTATTACTGCTGGATCAAAAATTGAAATGGGTTTTATATAAATATCACATCTACCCTTACCAGTTTGGCATTTACCACTTAGTGAGGTATCGAGCTTAGTGGTAAAGTCCACATCGTCTTTATGACGAGGTGCTTCCTTATAATTAGACTTAACTATGTGTTCATGCATATTTGCAAGAACTCCCACTACAAAACCATGATAAAAATTTTCATAAGCATCATTAAAGCTTATAGTTTCTTTTAAAAGCTTATTTAATTCTTTTTGAAATGTCTCACTGTCTTTTTCAAATATGGCAGTGTATAAAACGCTTAAATCTTTTGCTTTCACCTTATCGTCAAACCACTTTAAAATTTTAGTTTTAAAAATATATTTAACTTCTCTATTTGGTATACTAAGCTCTAAATAACGTTTATCTTCATTGTCCATTCTTTCATTAACTTTTTTAAAATATCCAGTAAAGAACATAAAATTCCATAAATTATCCATGCTATCATAAATTTCATCATAGGTTATATCTTCATGAACTGGTTTTTCTATGGTTTTACCTTCTATTAATGATTCTATTTCCTGCTTAGTTTTAGAGTCTGCTCTTTCTATCAAACTTTTAACTATGCTGTTAGAGCTTGTATTGGCCCAATATGACGATGGAAATACATTTTTATTTTTATATAAATCCTTCACAAATTTTACAACGCTCCAGGGATTATATACCCGTGCACTACCAAAAATATATCCATTGTACCAATTCTTAGTTAACTCTTCCTTTTCACTAAGTCCATAATCTTCAAGGATTTTACTAACTTCCTTTTGAGTAAATCCAAAGTATTCATCATAGTATTCATTTAGTATTGATATAATTTCCAAATTATTCAAACCTGTAAATATGCTTTCTCTTGAAATTCTTAAGCATCCTGTTATAACAGCAAATTCTAAGGATGAATTTGTTTTTAATGCTGATTCAAAAAGAGATCTTATAAATTTAATCATCCTATCATAAAAGCCCTCAAAAAATGCGTTTTCAAGTGGTACATCATATTCATCTATAAGTATTATTACTTTTTTCTCATGATATTTTTCTAAACACTGTGATAAAAATTTTAATGCTGTTACATAAAATTCTTCACCTGACCCCTTACTTTCTATTTTTTCATATTCTTCTTTTTCTTTAATCAATTTATCACTTTGCAAAATATAATCATGACGCCTAAATTCATCTACAAGTTCATCTTTAATACACTTTAACGCTAATTCAAAGGTTGGTTGTTTTGAAGATTTTAATGATAAATTTATTACAGGATACTTACCCATATGTGATAAGTATTCTTCCTCTGCCTCCATTATATTTAAGTTTTCAAATAAATAAGAATTATCCTTGTCACTATTCTCAAAAAAATACTGCAGCATACTCATATTTAAAGTTTTTCCAAACCTTCTTGGTCTTGTAAATAAGTTAACGTCTGCTTTATTATCTAACAAATCTTTTATAAGTAATGTTTTATCCACATAATAATAGCCTCTAGTTATTAACTTTTCAAAATCATCTACACCTATTGGTAATGGTTTAAACTTCACATTATCACATCCATTCCATATTCATCTTTAAAATATTGAAAAAATAGCTTTTCATTTAATATTATATCCTATAATTCAACTTCCTTAAACAAAAGCATTTTACCTAACTAAATTGCATTAACAATATTTTTTCATCTAATCTAGTTACATTAATAGCTTGATTCTACTTGGATTTTATAAGACCTTCTTCTACATTAATTACTATTTTGAGATAAAATTTCAAATCATACTACCATTTTATAACATATGAACTGTTTTTTTTAATAAAAAATGGAGATAAGCAATAACTTTTCTACAAAAGCTTATAAAGCTTCTAAAAGTTAAAACTTATCTCCATTACTATTTTTATCTGCTGGCTACCTACCGTGATAATTTAGCTAAACATTTTGATGAATCAATGATGTTAATTGGACTTTGTATGTTTTTCAATACTGCATTCATTAAAAACATCCTCTTAAATAACTTTTCTAAACTTACCTACTGTAAAAATATAAAACATCCCATAAATTACAATGAAAGTTGCAATACTTATAGCTGTAGGTAATAATAAATTGCATTCCATTAATCTGCCTAATATCACTATACCAAATGAACTGTGAATTACACCTATCACCAAAGGTAATATAAAATACACTGCAGCTTGTTTTGAAATGGTCCTTTTTAGTTCTTTTTCCGTCATTCCAATTTTTAATAAAATTTTATATTTTTCTTTGTCCATATAAGCTTCACTTAAAATCTTAAAATGAATAATACTTCCTGTAGCTACTACAAAAACTAATGCTAAAAAACATCCCATAAAGAAAATAACACCATAACCTTCATAACCAGATCTATATTTTTGAGCATAAGCATATAAGTTATTATCTAAAGCTCTTATAGTTTTTAATTTTGCAGACAAATCCAATGTATTTTTTGCGTCATTTACTATAATACCATAAAATTTACTCTCCTTAAAATTGCCCTTCATAGCTTCATAATCTTTATCATTTACTACTAAACAAGAATCGTTTATTATTCCACCAAATAAAGGTGTTTTTAAATTCATTTTTACATTATATTTTAAATTGCTAATCTCAATGTTTTGTATTTTATTTGCTTCTACAAGGGTTTTAGGTCTTTGTACATAAATTATTTCTCCCCTATTAAGCTCTGATTTTTTTACAATATCCTCTGAATCTTTAACCTTTAAATCTTTTGTTATCTTTTTAAAATCTGAAGCTTTAACTACCATAAATTCATCTCCTGAGAAATTATCATCAGTTTTGAATTTATTTACAGAAATAAAATTTACTTTTTCTTTTAATAAAATATTGTGATTTGCTGATGCAATAGTCTTATTAACTTTAGGTTCAATTTCATCTTCCAAATTGCCATCTAATACATAAGTAAAAGAATAAGGAAGGTCCAATTCTATTTTCGTATTATATTTAATTGAAGTTGCTGTTCCTAAAGCTGTAATTGCTGATGCAATCAAAATAGCAATAGTTGCAAGGGTTTTATAATTTCCTTTAATTCTAAAAACAATATTAGATATACTTACAATGTTTGTACCATTATATAAAATTTGTTTTTTATCTAAAAGATATCTCATTATCATTGAAAAGAAAGAACCAAAAAGCCAATAAGTTGCAAAAATAACCATTATAGTTATAATTGGAACGCTACCAATTGCTGCTAATTTTGACAAGCCTATGCACATACCATATGCTATTAAAATTATTATGATTGAAGCTGCTGCTTTAAATTTACTTAACCTTGGAAGTCCTTCTTGCTGTTTTGCAGCATTAAATAAATCTATTAATTTACTTCTTACTATATTAAAATAGCCTAAAACTGAAATTATAAAAAATATAATTAAGAATGTAATAATTGTTTCAATCAACGCATGTACTGATATAAAAAAGTTTATTTTTACATCTAAAAAGGCAACTTTACATAAAAGCATTATAAACAGTTTTGAAAATAATATTCCAACGAAACTACCAATGACTATAGATAGAAGGCCTTGTAGAAATCCTTCTAAGGCATAAATTAATCCTATTTTATAATTATCTATACCCATAAAAGCATAAATTCCTATTTCCTTTTTCTTTTGCTTTAGGAAAAAGGAATTTGAATACCAAATGAAAAATATTAAAAATACAAGAAGCAGTACTGCTGTTGAAGTTGATGCAGATCTAACAATATTCATAATTTCATTAAGCCTAACAATTTGTGGATTATCATTTAGAGCTATAAAATTATAATAAACTGCCACAGAAAAAATCATTGCCATAAGGTTTAAAGCATAAGTTTTTATATTATGTTTAAAATTATTGTAAGCTATACTAAAGGAGTTCATTAACTGCACCTCCTAAGGCGGCTAGCATTTCAATTATCCTTTGGAAAAATTCCTTTCTTGATTCATTTTTATCAATTCTGGCATGAATTTTTCCATCTTTTATAAATAATATTCTCTTGCAGTAACTTGCTGCAAAAGCATCATGTGTTACCATTATTACTGTTTTATTGAATTTTTCATTCATGCTGCTCAAACATTGAAGTAACTCTGTAGAGGATTTGGAATCTAAAGCCCCTGTAGGCTCATCTGCAAATATTACGGAAGGCTCTGTTATCAAAGCTCTTGCTGCTGCTGTTCTCTGCTTTTGTCCCCCTGAAAGCTCATATGGATAATTCTTTAAATGTGTATCAATTCCAAAAAACTCACTTAATTGTTTAACCTTATTTTGTATGTCTTTATGATTTACTTTGGATAATGCTAAAGGTAGTGCTATATTGTCTTCCACAGTCATAGTATCCAGCAAATTAAAATCTTGAAAAATAAAACCTATCTTATCCCTTCTAAATAACGATAACTCTTTATTTTTTAATTTTGTTATATCCTTACCATTAAATATAATACTCCCCGTTGTTGGCACATCTATAGTCGAAAGTAAATTTAACAAAGTAGTTTTACCTGCTCCAGAAGGACCCATAATCCCTAAAAACTCACCTTCCTCTACCTTAAGATTAATACCATGAAGTGCTGTAAAAGCCACTGCTTTTGAACCATATATTTTTCCTAAATCCTTAGTTTCTATTACTGTACTCATTTTATTTGCTCCTTTCTATTAATCAAAGCTAGTTATTTTCCAACTGCAAAATTTGAATTTTTAATTATATACTCCATCACAGGATCAACATTATCTATATAGTCCTTTATTGATGTTGTTATTTCTTTATCTGGAATAAATTCAGAATCATCTTTATCATAATTATTAAAATGCTTTGTTGAATACTTTATAGTTACTCCCGAATTTGGAAGTTTAAATTTTTTAACTTCACCATAATGGTTAGGTTTTCCTGATGTAGGCTCACCAACAAAAATTGCTTTAGTGTTTTTCTTTAAATCTACAACATTTAATACTGCAGATGAAAAAGTCCTTCTACCTGTAATAACATAAAGCTTCCCTTTTTCATTTAGCTTGCTTTTTGATATTTCCTTAATGAAATCATTGAGTATTGTTGAAATTCCTCCTCCATTATTCCTCAAATCTATAACAAGCTTTTGCACATCTTCTTTATTGGTTACATCCATAAGTTCTTTAGAAAATTGCTTAAAACCTTTTTCCTGAATTTCGGAGCATTTATTATAACTGAAATAAACTGTTTTACTGTCTTTTAAATATTCATACCAATAAGCTTTATCTTGATTTTTCATGTACAAAGGAGTCTTCTCTCCTTCTTTTCCCTTACCGATTACAGCATTAAATACTGTATCACTACTTAATGGTTTTAAATTTACATCTGATATTTTCCTATTACTGTCTTCAAAAGTAAATTTACAAGTATCCATATTTTCTATGATATTAAGCCCATGAAGTACTGATGGCATTGCAATATAATAACCTATCTGACTTTTTATCCCTTGTTCGTTATCATGAGAAATTATTTGTGAAACACTTTTAATTACATCTTCTATAGGTTTGTCATTAATTTTTGTTAGCTTATTGTACTTAATTTGACTATACTCATCTGTTGTATTAATAACATAAATGCCATCATTAAACCAATATAAATCTAATGGAAACATTTTTTCTGAACTTATGTTAGTACCTGTATGACCATCACCAATAGAAGTCATTATTTTGTTTATACTCATTTGAATTTGATCATCATTCATTTTATTTAAAGACTTCTTTAAATCTTCAATTTCACTGTTAAACTGCTCCTTACTCAATTTAAAGAATAGGTTCTTATGTTTTTTAGGAAGTTCTTCCTTAAGATAGTCCAAATCTTTCTGCCAAGCTTCTACTCTATCACCACTTTTACAAACATACTTGCTGCTGTTATCACACCCTGAAAAAGCAAACATTATACTTATAATTAATACAGCTGCTATTTTTCTTTTTATTTTAAGCATAAGCTTATTTCCCTCCTTACAATATATTTGACAAGTTAAGTTAAGGGGCCCTCCTTAATCCTATGTATTAATTTTAATCTTTTTATTCTTTCTTCTCCATCACATTACATGACATTTTAAAGTGTTAAGTGACATTTTCGTAACCTTAAATATTTTTAATCAAAAAAAGCATGAGCATTAAGCTCATACCTTAAAATAATCAGATAATTTATAAAAGGTTATAATAAATTCTGTATAGTTTCCAGCCTGTGAAACAGCTTTTATATCGTGATTCAGCTTTTCAGCCATTTTTTTAGAGAAGTATAATCCCATTCCTGTTGATTTTCCGCTTTTTCTTCCATTACTTCCTGTAAAACCTTTATCAAACACCCTGGATATGTCTTTAGGTAATATTCCTATCCCATTATCTTTTACACATAGTTTTGTAGATTTTTCATCTTCTTCACAATAAATTTCCACTACTCCATTTTCACCTACGTATTTACAAGCATTGTTTAAAACTTGCTCTAATATGTAAGAAAGCCATTTTTTATCTGTTAGCACATTAAATTGTAATTCCTTTAATCTTAAATCTATCTTTTGGGAAATGAAGAAAAATGCATTCTTTTTAACAGCATCATTTACTACTTGCTTTATATTTACTTCATTTATTAAAAGATCTTCTGAATAACTGGATGCTCTGCCTGCATAGAGTACCTGTTCAACTAAAAACTTTATTCTTGCAAGTTCACCTCTTAAACTTTCAGGAATATCACTATTTATATCAATAATATCTTCTACCTTGTCCGATATTAATTCACATACTGAAATAGGAATTTTTATTTCATGAACCCATTTCGTTATATATTCATTTAACTCATCAATTTCTTCTTTTAACTTACTTTCATTTTCATAAAATTCCTTGTTTTTTAATTTTATTGTATCTTTAATAAGCTTTACTTCAAAACTATCCTCTTTAGGAATTAGTAAGTCTACACTTTTCTCCTGCATCAATCCTTCATAAAAATCTTTATAGCATTCTTTCCAATTTCTATATCTAAATATTAAAAAGAATATAGAAACAGAAAAAACTAAAATATTCATGTATATAACATCATAGATAATCTTTGAAAATTCTGTCGTTCCTATTAGTACTAAATTAACTATTGCGATTATAATAATAAAATGTATAATTGCCCATATAGACTTTTTCAAATATACTTTTAAATTCATAGTATTACATATCCTTGTCCTTTTTTAGTTTCTATAAAATCCTTAATGCCTATGTCCTCCAGCCTTTTTCTAAGCCTATTTACATTTACAGTTAATGTATTATCATTAATAAAAGTATCATCATCCCACAAAATTCTCATAATCCTATCTCGTGAGATTATCTTTCCTATGTTTTTCATCAAAAGAAGTAATATCTTTAATTCATTTTTTGTTAATTCTATTTTGTTTTCATTATAAGATAAGGTGCTGTCATTTATATTTAAAATAACTCCCCTGCACTCAAGTACATCTCCTAAATTTTCTCCATAAGAATATGTTCGTCTAAGCATGGCATGAAGCTTGGTCACTAATATATCTATAGAAAATGGTTTTGTAACAAAATCATCTCCACCCATTTTTATTGCCATTATTATATCCATATTTGTGTTTCTTGAGGATAAAAATATAATTGGAACCTTTGATATTTCTCTTATTTTTTGACACCAGTAAAATCCATCAAAACAAGGAAGATTTATATCCATAATAACTAGCTCAGGTTTATTTTGTACAAATTCATTAAGTATATCTTCAAAGTTTTTAACTGTAACAGGATTAAATCCCCACTTTGAAAGAGCTTCTTGTATTTCTTCACAAAGTCTTAAATCATCCTCTACTGCCATTATTTTATACATGCTTTCACCTCAACTTCCTATAGCTAATATTCTAAAACCATAGTTTTATCCTAATTTAATCATGCAATTCTTCCTATAATATTATATCCTATAATTAAACTTCTTTAAACAAAAGCATTCTACTTAGATAAATGCATTAACAATATTTTTTTGTAAAATAAAAAGCATTTATAATATATTAGATTATATATTGTCATTATATGTTGATTTTTTTACTATTGGATGATATTATTGTTATCATTACTACTATAATGAAAAATAATATAAATACATTTGAGTATTGGAGACATAGAAAAATTCTCTTTATATGGGCACCTTGAGAATTTGGAGTTAATGGTGCACCCGGCCAATAATTAGTATATTAACTAATTATTGGCTTTTGTTTTTTGTAAAGACAAGAAAGGCTGTGATAGTATAATTCACTTATAATAAGTAATCCATCTCAAAAATACCAATAAAAAATCTAAATAGGGTCAAGATTATTATACTAGGAGGATGAAAAATGAAATCATATATTAAGGCATTTGTTATTATCAGTATTTTGATGTTTAGCTCTTTTTTTACAGGATGTTCTTCAACAACAAGTGAAAAAAAGAAGCCTGTTATTGGCGTGGTAGTAGGGAAGTTTGATGATACATGGAGGACAGCTGTACGTAATGAGCTTTACAAAATGGCACAAGATAAAGTAGAAGTTGATATATGGAGTGGAAATAATTCTGAGAAAACTGAAAATGATAAAGTTGATCTTTTCATTAACCGTAAAGTTAATGTTTTAGCTGTTAATCTTGTTGATTCTGCTGGAGCTGCTACAATTATTGAAAAAGCAAAAAAAGCTAATATCCCGGTGATTTTTTTTAACACCGAACCTTCAGCTGAGGATCTTAAGAAATGGGATAAGGTTTACTATGTAGGATCGAAAAGTGATCAAGCAGGTATTATACAAGGTGAAATTCTTGCTAACTATTTTAAAATTCATCCTACTAAAGACGGTATTATACGATATGCAATGTTAGAAGGACAAACAGAACATCCAGATGCTACAGCCCGCACTAAATACTCTGTTAAAACTATGGAAGATGCTGGTCTTAAAGTTCAAAAAGTTGCAGAAGATACTGCTATGTGGGAACGTGAGAAAGCTCAGCAAAAAATGGAAACCTTCCTTGCTTCTCAAAATGATAATATTGATTGTGTAATTGCTAATAATGATGACATGGCACTGGGTGCTATTGATGCACTTAAAAACAAAGGCTATTTTAATAGTGGTAAATATATGCCTGTTGTAGGTGTCGATGCTAACGGGAGCGCTCTTAATGCTGAACAGCAAGGCACCCTTTTGGGTACAGTACTCAATGATGCTGTAAATCAAGGAAAAGCAATTTTTAATCTTGCCAGTGTTTTAGCTGGTGGTCAGACGCCAAATAAAAATAACTTTAATAATACAATTACAGACAGTAAATATATATGGATTGATTATAAAATGATTACAAAAGAAAATATTGGTGATGCAAAGTAATTATTAGAGCATCATAGGAGGGTGTTATCTTGTTTAAAAATGCTAAAATACGGATAAAGTTCTTAATTGGCTTTAGTATTATTTTAATGATGATGTTAATTACTACAGTTTGTGCTTATTATAATTTCAATCACATGCAAACTATTGAAAATAAAATAATAAATGGTGTGGTTCCCCTTGATAGATCAATAAAAGGAATTAACACTGAACTGATTAGTGAAGAGACAGGAGTTCGTGGTTATATTGCCAGCAATGGAGATGAAAGATACTTAGAATCATACACTACAAGTCGTAAAAACATAGATAAAGAAATAAAGGAAATTCAAAAGTATTATTCTAAATATCAAAATTTAGGAAGTATAATAGAAAATGAGGAAATTCCTAATATTGAAGTTATAAATAAACATTTTGATTCTCAAATTGAACTTGTAAAAGCAGGAAAAATTGAAACAGCACGAGACAGACTTGGTGATGGAAAAGGTTATATGGATCTATGTAAACATGTCCAGGATAAGATAAATAATGAAATAAACAAAGTGACTGCTGATGCATTAAATAGCAGTGATTCGGCAAATCTTCAAGCAAAATTTGCTATGGGCATTATTTTTCTAATTAGTTTTACAATTAGCATAATTATAGCTATGTTTTTTTCACATATGATGGTGACTCAATTAAATAAAAGTGTTTTATCTTTGGAAGAAATTGCTAAAGGCAACCTTTTAATTGAGCCTTTAAAAGTAGATTCAAGGGATGAATTTGGACATTTGGGTAATGCAATTAATTCCATGCAAAATTCAGTGAAGGATATTATTATAGCTATAACCAGTGAAACAGAAAATGTAAACAAGGCATTGACAATCTCAAATGAAGATATCTCAGATCTTACAGCTAAAATTGAGGATATCTCCGCAACAGTAGAACAACTGTCTGCTGGAATGGAAGAAACAGCAGCTTCAACAGAAGAAATAAATTCTTCTTCTTATGAGCTTGAAGCTGCTGTAGAAACTATTGCAGATAAAGCACAGGAAGGAGCAGTATCTGCAGATGATATTAGCAACAAAGCTATTGCTTTAAAGGATAGCTCTTATGCACTTCAGAAAGATGCTAATGAAACCCGTATAGGCATCAAAAAAATTATGGATGAAGCACTAGAAAAAGCAAAAGAAGTTGAGAAAATCCAAAAATTATCAGATGCAATTTTACATATATCCTCACAGACTAACCTTTTGGCTTTGAATGCAGCAATTGAAGCAGCCAGAGCTGGTGAGTCTGGAAAAGGTTTCTCTGTAGTTGCTGATGAAATTAGAAAGCTTGCAGAAAGCTCTGAAGAAACCGTAAAGGAAATACAGACTACAATTACTATAGTATTTACAGCAGTCGAAAATCTTTCAGAGGCCTCAAAGCGCACATTAGATTACATTGAAACAAAAGTAGTTAAAAGTTACGAGGATTCAGTTTTAGTAGGGGAAAGCTATGATAAAGATGCAGTATATGTTAATGGTTTAGTATCAGATTTAAGTGCTACTTCAGAGGAACTTTTAGCAACTATAAGAACTGTAGTGGAATCAATAGATGAAATTTCAAAAGCAAATAGTGAAGGTTCAAATGGAACTAATGATATTGCAGAAAAAATTTCAAAAATTAAGGATAGGGCAGAGGAAATCAAAAACGAGACAAATCATGTTAAAGAAAGTTCAGACCATTTGAAAAATATAGTTTCTAAGTTTAAAGTGTAAAAAAAAATTATATAAATACGTAAAAATCACAAAATAATTACAGATTATTTATGTTTGTGGTGTCGCCAACATTTCCAGCAATGCTGGCGATAAAAATAATTTTTCATTTAATATTATATATCCTATAACTCTTCTTGTTTTATTTTTTCAGCTCTATATGACATAGAACTACTCACCTATAAAAACACTTAAAAAAAATCTCATAAATTAAAGGAATCCAAATTATTATGTCGAATAAGTTATAATATTTAAACCCTATTTTGTCAATTCAATAAGGAGAAAGTTATGGGTATTTCAAAATATCAAAAGACTACAGTGAATGAATACAAATTAATTTATATTCCACTAGCCATCGCATTAATTGGCATATTTACAATAAGTACAATTAGTTATTACACAAGTAAACGCTTGCTATTAACACAGATGAAACAAAATGGAATAATCCTGGCTAAACAAACTGTTTTACAGGTAGAAGAAAATACTGATTCATTAGAAATAGTTAACAAACTGATAGAAGAAAAAATTAGAACAGTTGGAAAAACTGTAATGATAAATCAAAAAGATTTAAGTAATGACTTGTTCAAAAAAATCGCAAATGATCTTAATGTATCCGAAATAAACTGGTATTCACCGGAAGGTACCATTATTTATACAAATGTTGATCGCTATTTAGGCTGGAAACCAACAAAAAATCATCCTGTAGAAAACTTTAGAATAAGCAGCAAAAATGAATACATGGAAGGCATAAGAATGGATACAGAGTCCTTTGATTATAAAAAATATGGATACTTCAAAAACTCTGATGGTACTTTTATCCAAATAGGTATAACCGCCAATGAAGTGGAAAATCTCACACGAAAATTTCACTATCAAACTTTAATTGAAAAATTGACATCAGGCGAAAATATTCTTCATGTGATTTTTGTTGATAAAAACTTAAAAACCATTGCAGATTCAAATATAAAAGCTGTTGGAACTGTATATGATAGAAATAAAGAACAAGAAATGCAGGGGGCACTGAAAGGAAACATATCTACAAAAGATTCTTATTATAAAAAGGCAGATGTAAAAGCTTTTACAATATATGTTCCTGTGGTTCAAAATGGAGGAGTCAATAACGTTCTTGTACTAAGTCTTTCCACAGAAAAAGTTTATTACTCCATTTATATGCTTTCCATAAAGTCCTCTATTATAGCTATTATAATGATTTTGATGCTTCTATGGGTAAAAAACAGGAATATTATTAGACCTGTAAAAAGATTGGATAAATCCATTAACCAAATTGATATAGAAACGCATACAGAATATAGACTACCTCTAACAGAAAGTGATACTTTTTTCGGCGTAGCTTCTTCCATAAACAATATATTAGATAAAACATCTAGTTATTTTTATGAGTTAAGAGAACAGCAAGAAGAATTGCAGTCTTCAAACGAAGAAATATCAGCAACCTATCAACAATTAGCAGCATCAGAAACTGAGCTTAGAGCTCAATATGATGAAATACAGAACTACACAGAAAAATTAGAAAGTTTAAGACAAAAATACGAAATTGCTATTGAAGGAACTAATAGTGCCGTATGGGAATTTGATATAGAAGATGAAACTATATATTTTTCAGAAGGATTTAAAAATATTATAGGCGTATCCATTAACGAAATGGAAAATGTTTATAAAGTTTTCAAAAAATTTTTAAGTGTAGAAGATGAAGAAATGTTAATAAAAGAGTTACTAGACTATAAAAATAATGAAAAAAAAGAAGTACATGCTCAAGTGCATATTAAGGATGTCTTTGGTAATTTAAAGTGGTTATTAATTCGAGGTAAAGGGATTTTTGATAATAACAAGAATTTAAAGTTGATAAGCGGTATTGTGTTAGATATCACCTCAATGAAAAAACAGGAAGAATATATTGAACATATGGCTTACCATGATCCTTTAACAAATCTTCCTAATCGAAGAAAGCTTATGAAAAAACTTAAAAAAGATATAAGCAAAAATAAATATGGTGCTGTGATGCTCCTAGATCTTGATAACTTCAAAGGTATTAATGATACTTTAGGTCATTTATATGGGGATAAAGTATTAAAAAAAGTATCAGAAGAGCTTGAATGTATTAAAGATGAAAAAATGTTTGTATCAAGATTTGGTGGCGATGAATTTCTCATTTTAATCGAAGACGAAAAGGATATTGATGTAATCGAGAATTATGCAAAACAGATAATGGATATATTTAAGAATAAGTTAATAATTGAAGGCCAGGAAACCTACCTAAGCTGTAGTATGGGGATTACTCTGTACCCTTTTGACAGCAATAATGTTAGTCAATTGCTTATGAATGCGGATATGTCCATGTACAAAGTAAAGAATATAGGAAAAAATAACTATATGTTCTTTAATGAAGAAATGACAAAGAAACTACAGGAAAAGATTAAAGTAGAAGGTATTTTAAGAGATGCTATAAAAAAAGAGGAATTAAAACTATTATATCAGCCGCAAATATGTACTTTTACAGGAAAGGTTGTAGGGTTTGAAGCTCTTTTAAGACTAAAAAACAAAAACATCTCTCCAGCACAGTTTATACCAGTAGCCGAAGAAACAGGGCTAATTGTAGAAATTGGAAGATGGGTTACAAAAGAAGCAATAAGCCAAATTACCAGATGGAAAAAGAAAGGTTTAGATATAAAGCCTATTGCTATTAATTTTTCTGCAAAACAATTAAATGACTTAAATTATATCGAATTTCTAGAAAATACATTAAAAGAAGCAGATGTGGAAGCTAAATATATAGAAATAGAAATAACAGAAAGTATATTTTTGGAGGAAAAGAAAGAAAATATAGCATTTATTAATCGACTAAAATCATTAGGGATACAAATTGCACTGGATGATTTTGGTACAGGTTATTCCTCTCTTAGTTATTTAACCTTTTTACCAGTGGATAAAATAAAATTAGATAAGTCCTTAAATGACAAATTTTTAGAATTAGAAAATGCGAAAGTAATGAACAGCTTGGTTTCTCTTGCTAACAGCTTAAATCTAGAAGTAGTAGCAGAAGGTATAGAGGATGTAGTTCAATACAAACGTCTAAAAGTAGCTGGCTGCAATTATATTCAGGGATATCTTTTTAGCAAACCATTAGAGGTAGAAGAAATAGAAAAAATATATTATGATAATTTTTTGGATAAGATCAGTCATGACCACCCGTAAAATGGGTGGCTTGCTTTATTCTAATATTCTTTATTTCAGCATTACTGCAAAAGCCAAAAAATCCCTCATACTGCTTTTGAGTTTACTTTCTTATCCATATTCCATCTCCTTTTCTAAATCTACACAAAAAATCCCTATACTTAAATAGTATAGAGATTTTTTCATAAATATTACATTGGCCAAATGGCCAGTTTTTATATTTTATTCTGCCATAGTCTTATATTGGATGTATTTTTCTTTTGCTGCTGCTTCTGCTTCTTCAAATAGTTCAGCAGCAATTTCAGGGAAGACTCTTAATAAAGATGAATATCTTACTTCTCCCATAGTAAAGTCTTTATAGGATTTAGTAGGTTCCTTTGAATCTAAAATAAATGGATTTTTACCTTCCTTTTTAAGTAGTGGATTATATCTATATAAATGCCAGTATCCTGACTCTACAGCTTCTTTTGCTTCTAACTGTGCATAGGCCATTCCCTTTTTAATTCCGTGATTAATACATGGTGCATAAGCAATTACTAAAGATGGTCCTGGATAGCTTTCTGCTTCTTCTAGGGCTTTTACCAATTGTGTTTGGTTTGCTCCCATAGCTACCTGTGCCACATAAATGTATCCATAAGTCATCGCAAGCTTGCCTAAATCTTTTTTAACTGTTTTCTTACCAGAAGCTGCAAATTGCGCTACTGCACCTAAAGGTGTTGCTTTAGATGATTGTCCACCAGTATTAGAATAAACTTCTGTATCAACTACTAGAACATTTACATTTTCACCAGATGCTAGTACATGGTCTAATCCGCCATATCCAATATCATATGCCCAGCCATCGCCGCCATACATCCACATGGATTTTTTCACTAAATGTTCTTTATTATCTAATATAAACTCTAAAGTTTCTTTATCTTTTCCTTCTAATGAAGTCTTTTCCAATGCTTTTACTAATTTTGTGCTTACATATCTAGTTTTGTCACTGTCATCTTTACTCTCAAGCCAATTTTCCAAGGCTTCCTTTGTATCCTTACCAATTGTATTTACTGCTGTTTTTAATAACTCTTCTACCTTAGAAGTAACTCTTTCTCTTTGCTGCTTTACAGCTAAACACATACCTAGTGAAAATTCTGCATTATTTTCAAATAGTGAGTTTGACCATGCTGGTCCGTGACCTTCATGATTAGTTGTATACGGTACAGATGGACATGCTGCTCCCCAAGCTTGTGTACAACCGGTTGCATTAGCAAAATACATTCTATCTCCAAATAACTGGGTCATTAATTTTGCATATGGAGTTTCTCCACATCCTGCACAGGCTCCTGAGAATTCAAGTAAAGGCTGCTCAAATTGGCTTCCTTTAACAGTAAACTTATTCATTGGATTTTCTTTTTTGCTTAGAGTCAAGGCATATTCCCAATTTTCCATCTCTGATACTTGACTTTCTAGTGGCTGCATTGTTAATGCTTTTTCTTTAGCAGGACATACCTCTGCACAACTTCCACAGCCCAAACAATCTAATGGATCTACTTGTATACTAAACTGATACTTTTCAAGACCTTTTCCTTTTGCTTGTACCATTTTATAGTTTTCAGGTGCTCTATTTTTTTCTTCTTCATTCAATAAGAATGGACGTATTGCAGCATGAGGACATACATAGGAACATTGATTACATTGAATACATTTTGTCATATCCCAAGTAGGTACATCAATTGCAACTCCTCTTTTTTCATACTTACTTGAACCTAAAGCCACAGTACCATCTGCAGCAGCTGCAAAGGCGCTTACTGGAAGCTCATCTCCCTTTTGTGCGTTAATAGGATTCATTACATTACGAACATATTCTGGTAAATTTTCATTCTCAACTACTGGCTCATCTACTAAATTTGCCCACTTCTCGCTAACTGTAATTTGTTTAATACTTTCATTTCCACGATCAACTGCAGCATAATTCATATTTACAATCTTATCGCCTTTATGTCCATAGGATTTTAAGATTGCTTTTTTCATGTACTCAGATGCTTCCTCTGCTGGAATAATGTTTGCTAACTTGAAAAATGCAGCCTGTAAAATGGTATTTGTACGGCTTCCAAGTCCTAATTCTTTTCCAATGCCAGTTGCATCAATTACATAAAACTTAATATTGTTTTGTGCTAAGTAACGTTTTACATGTACTGGTAGGTTATTCTCTACTTCCTTTTCATTCCAGCTGCAATTAAGTAAGAAAACGCCATTTGGTTTAAGTTCATTTACTATATCATATGTATTTATATAAGAAGTTTTATGACAAGCAATAAAATCAGCTCTTTTTACAAGATAGCTTCCACGAATTGGATTTTTTCCAAAACGTAAATGTGACTTTGTAATTCCTCCTGATTTTTTAGTATCATATTCAAAATATGCTTGCACATACATATCTGTATGATCACCTATAATTTTAATAGAATTTTTATTTGCACCAACAGTTCCATCAGAACCAAGTCCCCAGAATTTACAGCTTATTGTTCCTTCATCACATAAATCAATACTCTCTCCAAGCTTTAGTGAATGGAAAGTTACATCATCTTCAATACCAACAGTAAAATAATTTTTAACATTAGATGATTTCATATTTTCATAAACAGCAATTATTTGTTCTGGAGTAACATCCTTTGATGACAATCCATAACGTCCTGCATATATAAGAGGTTTATCCTTTTCATTTATAAATGCTGCGCATACATCTAAATATAAAGGTTCTCCTGCTGAACCAGGTTCTTTTGTTCTATCAAGAACTGTTATTTTCTTTACTGTATCTGGTAATTGTTTTAAAAAGTACTGAACAGAAAATGGTCTATATAAATGTACATGTAAGTAACCAGTTTTTTGCCCATTAGCATTCAAATGATCAACTACTTCTTTTGCAACTCCGCTTACAGATCCCATTGCAACGATTACATGTTCTGCATCTTCTGCTCCGTAGTAATTAAACAAATGGTAGTCTCTTCCTGTAAGTTTATTAATTTCTACCATATAATTTTCAACAATTTCTGGTAATTTATCATAATATGGGTTACAAGCTTCTCTTGCCTGGAAAAATACATCTGGATTTTGTACAGTACTTCTTTGTACTGGTCTTTCTGGATTCAAAGAATTCTTTCTGAATCTGTTTAATTCCTTATGATTTAGTAATTTTCCTAAATCTTCATAATCTAATACATCAATTTTTTGGATTTCATGTGAAGTCCTAAATCCATCAAAGAAATGTAGAAATGGAACATGTCCCTCAATAGCAGCTAAATGTGCTACACCAGCTAAATCCATAACTTCTTGAACATTTGCAGTATTTAACATAGCAAATCCCGTTTGTCTGCATGCCATAACATCCGAGTGATCTCCAAAAATAGAAAATGCATGTGTTCCAAGAGTTCTAGCACTTACATGTAAAACACCTGGTTGTAATTGTCCTGACATTCTATACATGCTTGGTATCATGAGCATTAATCCTTGAGAAGCTGTATAACTAGTTGCAAGTGCACCCGCTTCTAGTGTACCGTGCATTGCTCCTGCAGCACCAGCTTCTGCCTGCATTTCTACTAAACTAACCTTTTGACCAAATAGATTTTTTTTACCACTAGCAGCCCATTCATCTACATGTTCTGCCATAGGTGATGACGGTGTAATCGGATAAATTGTTGCCACCTCAGTAAATGCATAGGAAACATAAGCTGCTGCTTCATTTCCATCCATTGTTTTTTTAACTTTAGACATTTTATATTCTTCCTTTCTCTAATACAATTATGAACTCTCTTACTACTTTTCATTTTTAGCAGTTGCTTCTTTGCCAAATATTCATCTATACATAGGCGCTACCTATGTAGCCTCTATTTATAGAATAGGTTTTCCTATTGTTTTTGTCAAGCACTTAATGGTATACTTGTTTTTAAATGACAGCTTTTTTGGGGAGGATATTATTATGAAACTTGATATATTAAAAACTCTACAAGAATTAAACTTTACAGAATACGAGGCAAAAGCATACTTGGCTTTGCTTGAAAACTCACCTCTTTCAGGATATGCAGTCGCCTTAAACTCGGGTGTTCCAAGGTCTAAAATTTATCAAGTTTTAGCAGAACTAACTGAACATGGAGAAATCTTTGTGAGTCTTGAAACACCTGCTCTTTACACACCCCTGCCACCTAAAGAACTAATTGCTCAAAGAAAACGCAAAGCTGAAACAGCTTTTCATGCAGCAGAGAAAGCTTTAGAACGGTACACCTATACTGCGCAGTATAGGGAAAATATTTGGAACATTACAGGACATGAAGCAATCATAAATCGGGTTAAAGAAGTTATAAAAAAGGCAACCAGCCGCGTTCTGATTGAAATATGGGAAGAGGATGCAAATGAATTAAAAGATGATTTGCAAGCAGCCTCATTGAGGGGAATTGAAATAATTATCGTATCTTATGGAGATGTGTCTTTTGATTTTGCCAAGATTTATTCTCATGATTCTAGTGATCAAATAACCTCTGAGTATGGAGGTCGTTGGATTATCATGAGCGTTGATAATAAAGAGATGGTTGCAGGAATTGTATCCCTAGATAAAGACAGCCGTGCAGCATGGACAGCCCATCCGGCATTAGTTATGCCAATCACAGAAGTTATCATACATGACTTGTATATAATGGAAATGCTTAAAGAACATCGTAGTATTCTTGAAGCTAGCTTTGGTCCAAATTTGATTAAACTTCGCAAACTCTTCAATTCGGACTCACCATGGTTTAATGCCCACGAAAATCAAAAATAATAATTTTCGTGGGTTTCATGGTGGACTCACTTGCTATTGAGTTGTTTTACCTTCCGCCGAATTTTCTAGTATCGTCCAAACCTTATCATATTCAAATTGTTCAACATATTTTTTCAGTATACTGCCAAGCGCAGCATGTTCCACCATAATTTTATCAATTATTTTTTGAACCTCATTGACATTCAGCCTGGAAATTGCATCATACAATTCATTATATAGTGCAGAGGGCAAGGACTTAATAAGCTCATCAACATTGTTATCAAAATCAACAGATTCTTCATCTGATAATGCTTCATAAACGTATTCGACTCCTAAATGCTTAGCCATAGCTTCAAAAATATCCTGTTCACGATAAGGCTTGCGAACAAAATCGGTGCAACCAGCTTTTATAATAGGTTTTATTTCTTCTTTAAGCACACTTGCTGAAAGTACGACAATTGGCACATCTGCTCCCTCTTTCATAGCACGTATTTTTTTAGTTGCTTCGAGACCGTTCATTACTGGCATACGAAGATCCATCCAAATAAAATCAGGTTTCCACTTTGAAAAAATCTCTATCGCTTCTAAACCGTTCTCTGCCTCCTTCACTTCAAATCCAATTGTCCTAAGAAGGCGAATAAGCAATTCTCGACTATCAGCATTGTCTTCCACCACTAGTATATGAGGTTTTTTTTGTCCCTCCTTCAAGCCAATTATAGGGTGTCTCTCAGAAACTCCTGTTACACTAGCAGTGCTCCCTTCTTGGAAATTTATTTCCAAAGTAAAAATACTCCCTTTTCCAAACTGGCTCCTCACTGTGATATCTCCTCCCATCATTCGAGCATATTCACGACTTATAGCCAGCCCCAATCCAGTTCCTTCCTGTATTTCCCTACCGCTCTTTGTTTGCTCAAAATATTGAAACAGTTTGCTCTGCTCCTTCTCTTCTATTCCAAAGCCAGTATCTTCAACTTCTACAGTTAAATACAGCTTATCTTGTGTACGTTTTGTCATCGTTCGAACACTTATACAACCCTCATTGGTAAACTTCACTGCATTTCCTAAAAGATTGATTAATATTTGGCGAAATTTATTCTCATCTGCTGTGATATAGCGGGGAACTTTATCAATCCCATTCAAATTAAAATTTAAATTCTTGCTATTTGTTCTAACCAGAAACATTTTTTCTAAGTCGTAGAAAAGGGTATGAAGGTCAAAAGTGGCTATTTGTAAAGTAATATGCTGAGCTTCCATTTTGGATATTTCTAGTACATCATTGATCAGTGCCAAAAGATGTTCTCCGCTGCGATTTATAATATCTAAATACTCAAGATGTTCAGCTTTTAACCCACCTTCCATTTTCATCAATTGTGGATAACCTAAAATAGCATTCATTGGTGTACGAAGTTCATGGCTCATATTGGCAATGAAAGTACTTTTAGCTTGATTTGCAGCTTCAGCAGCTTCTTTTGCCTGCTGCAATTGCTCTAGAACCAATTTTTTCTCTGTAATATCTTCAAAAATGATAATACCTCCAAGAAAAGTTTTGCTTACATCTACCCTTCGTGATAGTTTAATACTAAAATATTGAATTCCATTCTTAGTGTACACCTTCCTCTCTAAACTAACGGAAGGTTTATTAGCAGCAATAAAATCCTTAAGCTCATCTGCTAGCCATGGGAAAAATCGGATAACTGTTTCGCCAATAATTTGATTATTGTTTTTAACTGAAGCTTCTGGCGTTGAATAGTAATACTGGTCCCCATGGCTTTCTGTAGCATTTATCATCATAGCTGCAGCATAATTAAAATTAACGATTCTGTCTGCATCATCAATAATAAATATGGGATTAGGCACACTTTCAAAGATTGTTAAGAATCTGTTTTTTTCTACTATTATTCTCCGACTTTGAATCTGCAGTTCTTCTATCTGTCTGCCTTGCCCAGTCTCAGCCCATTCTTCACAAAGTGCAATCATAAAACGATCAAACATTCGGGAAATTATATGCAAGCATTCATCTTCATACTCTTTTTGGAATTTAGCATATTTTACAAGATCCAGCCAAGCTTCTTTGTAATAAACCATAAGTCCATGAAAGAGTTGCTGACTTACTCCTCTTTCCCTATGTCTTTTAGCAGTATCCACAATAAAACGGCATAAAGGATCTTCTCTAAAATTATGCTCAGATCCGAATTCAAAATCAGGGTATATGTTATCAATACCTTCCAATATGGCACTCGAAAGTCCCTTGACACAATTACGCCACGCCTCTTCAAGTGCAGCACTGCCTTCCGCATAATTGTGTTCTATAGCATAATAAAATAATCTTTTGAGCAGCCATTCTTCATTGCTTACAATCAGCTGTTTTAATGCTGACATATCATTCATTTTAATCATCTCCTCTTTCTTAAATTTATAATATATCTAACTTCATTTATATATATCTGAAAATTCTATTTTAATTTTCTCAACATTATTTTTTTCTGTTGAATTACTCATTAAATTTAAATTATCCTCTTCTTCTACTAATTCACATGGCATATGTATAATAATCTCAGTACCCTGTCCAATATGACTATTTGCATATATTGTTCCACCATGAAGTTCTACTAAAGCCTTGACAATAGAAAGTCCTATTCCACTTCCTTCCTGATTCCTTGTAAGAGACTTGTCAACTTGTACAAAACGTTCAAATATTGAATTTAGCTTTTCTTCAGGAATACCTATCCCTGTATCCTTTACCTTAATACAAATATTCTCCATGCCATTTTCTATACTAACCATGATTTTATCACCAGGCTCAGTAAACTTTAATGCATTTGATAACAAATTCAAAATAATTCTCTCTATTTTATCAGGATCGCAAGCGATAATTTTTTCCTCTATATCAGTATCAAATATAAGTGATAATTCCTTGCTTTCTATATAATTAGCAACAGATAGTGTTATATTTTCTATGAGATTTATTATATTGTTATTTGTTTTATGTATTTCAAAATAACCTACATCAATCTTTGTTATATCAATTAAATTATTGGTCAATCTTAAAAGCCTATAACAATTTTGTTTCATTGAATTTATGTATTTATGGCAATTTGAAGTTATATTGCGCTCTAAGCATCCCTTTAAATTGGATTCATATAACTGAAGTGAAGAAAAAATAACATTAATTGGAGTCTTTAATTCATGAGAAATATTTGCAAAAAACTCCGTTTTAATTCTATCCTGTTCCATAAGATCATCTAGCCTTCTTCTTTCTTGTTCAGCCTTGATCAGTTCTTCCTCTGCTTTTTTACGCTGGACAATTTCCTCTTCAAGCTGAATATTGCGCGCCTGTAATTGCTGTTGCAAACGGGACACTGACAGGTGGGTCTCCACCCTAATCAACACTTCTTCTTCTTGAAAAGGTTTAGAAATATAATCCACACCACCTACTTTGAAACCTGTGACCTTGTTAACTGCCTCATTAAGTGCACTTATAAATATCACTGGAATGTCACGGCTATGCTCGTTCAGCTTCAATTGCCGACATACCTCATAACCATCCATCTCCGGCATTAATACATCCAGTATAATCAAGTCCGGCTTCTCAACGGCCACTGATTCAAGCGCTCTTACTCCGCTGGTTACCGGGCGCACTTGATAGCCATGCTCAAAAAGCATCGTTGTCAGTAGCTTCAAATTAGCCAGCGTATCATCAACAATGAGAATTTGTGGTAAACTACTTACTTGCCTAGTACAATTGATCATGCTGCATCCTCCTCAACATTACTTTTCAATTTTTCATCTGTAACTGAACTTGCAGCATCATTTATCAAAATTTTTCCACAATTCAAATACTAAAGAAAATATTTTGAATCCCTCCAATAGACTGCATCATATCTATCACAGCATATTTAACTATTATATATGTTTCTACAATAAAATTTAAATTCCTCTAAATTATGGTTATTATGTGTAAGATAATTCTCTCTGATTTGACACCCCTACATTACCAAGAACAAAGAGCTTATAGCTAATAATATCAATAGAAATTATTAGCTATAAGCTCTTTAACTTTAAATCCAAAACATACTTTTCAATTATATATTATTGATTAGATTCAATTTTGTAACCCACTCCCCAAACTGTTTTAATATACTTTGGTTTTTTAAAATCATCATTTAGCTTAGTTCTTAAGTTTTTTATATGAGTTATTATTGTAGAATCACATTCATAAAACTCTTCATTCCAAATAGTTTCATATATATTTCTACTATTAAAAACCTTTCCTTTGTTTTCAGCCAGTAATTTTAATATTTCAAACTCTTTTACTGTTAAATGAATCTCTTCTTCCCCAATGTATACTTGATGATTCAAAAGGTTTATTTTCAAATCTTCTATTACTATCTCATTTTTATTTATATCCTTTGAATTGACTTTAAGGTATCTTCTTAATTGTGCTTTAATTCTAACCATGAGTTCTAATGGATTAAATGGCTTGCCCATATAATCATCAGCCCCATTTAATATACCAGATATTTTATCATTATCTTCTCTTTTAGCAGATAACATTATTATAGGTGTATCCTTATAATTTCTAATGCTCTTACATATGCTTATTCCATCTATATCTGGAAGCATTATGTCTAATATTACAAGCTTAATATCTTCTTCCTTTAATATTTTTAATGCACTCGTTCCATCCTCTGCTAAAAAGATGCCATATCCTTCGTTTTTTAAATATATTTCTATTAAATTTCTAATTTCTTTCTCATCATCTACTACTAATATATTTATTTTATTCATATCTTCTCCTTATAGGCTAAACTAACTCTTTGAAATTAAAATTGTTATACACCCTATGGTGTGTCATAGAATTAATCTAAAACAAATCTTTTTCCCACTATACTCTGCAATAATTTTTCCACTATGCAGCTCAACTATGCTTTTAGCAATTGCTAGTCCAAGTCCTACACCACCTTTTGTTGAATTTCTTGCTTTATCTCCCCTGTAAAACTTATTAAATATATTATTTATTTCTGCTTTATTAAAATCATCACATTCATTAGTGATACAAATTATAATATTTTCCTCTTCAGTTAGGCTTACTTGAATTTCACTATCTCTATTACAGTATCTTATTGCATTAGTTAATAAATTTTCTATAACTCTAAGCATTTTATCTGGGTCTATGTCAATATTTATGTCTTTACTTGGAAGTAACAGCTTTATTTTAAGGTTTTTTTCACTGCATAAGGGAATAACTCCTGTAACAACTTGTCTTATAAATTCATTTAGGGATATATTTACTTTATTTAACTCTGGTTCACAATTACTGAGCGTATTATATTCAAAAAAATCATTGATCAATTTATCTAAGGTAGTTGATTTTAAATCTATTATATCTATATATTTTCTTATATTATCATTATAATTATATTCATTTTTCAATAAATTTACATATCCAATTATTGATGTTAATGGAGTTCTTAAATCATGAGATATATTCATTATGAACAAATCTTTCTCTCTTTCTATTTCTTTTTCTTTTTCCTTATACTCATATAATTTTTTAGACATATCATTTATACTTTTTCCTATCTCTGAAATTTCATCTTTACCAATAATTTTAACTCTATATTTTAAATTACCTTTAGAAATTTCTTTTAGGCCTAAACACAATTTTTTTATATAACCAAGTTCCTTATTAGTTAATATAAAAAATAAAGTCATAAATATAATTATAGGAGCAATTAATATAAGTATAGAATGACTTTCTGATTTAAATAAATTTCCACTAAACAATATATATCTATTATTATCAAGTTTATCAACAACATTATATTTAATTGCATACTCTGTAGTATCGATATTATTGTTCTTTGCTATTGAATCCAGGTCGAAGTTTTTTTCCATAGAATTCTTATTTTTTATTAGAACTTCTCCATTTTTACTTAAAATAAAGATATCAGCATATCTTATGTTTTTATTTATAATAGAATATATTTCATTATCATTTTTAGCATCTGCAATTTTTTTCTCAGTAGATTTGCATTGTTTAACAAAATAATTAGTTTGTACATAATAATCTCTACCCTTTGACCTAAACAATTCATCAATAAGAAATCCTGAAGGTATTGAAATAATCAAACTGACTAAAAACATCATTATTAATTTAAACCTTAGTCCCTTTATATTAATTGAAATCAATTTTATATCCACTCCTCAAACCTTTCAGTATATTTCAAATCTTCATTTTATATTCATACTATTTATTATATTTTGTAACTTATCACTATACAACCTATTGGTAAAAAATGCAGCTTTCAAGTTTTGATGTTCTTTTCCTTTCATTATCATTGCATGAGTATCATGAACTATTTATTTCATTACACCATATTTTATAATTCCTAAAATAACCATGTGTATTGGATAGTATAAATAAAAAATCCACTTTAAGTGTTTTGATTTTCCAAGCTCACCATTGTATTTCATTAAAATAGGAATTGTTAATAATAATCCGAAATTATATATTTCGTTATACCAGTGGTCAGCAGTTATAACACCTAAGAATCCTATATACAAGGCAAATATTCCAAGAAAGATCATCTTACTTTTTCTTTTCTCATAAAAAACACCAAATCCCCATATAAGTAAGACTGCAAACACATTCCAATCCCCTGGCATGGCTAAAATACATATAAAAATTAATAAAATTACCTTATATAGCTTTTTCAAACTATCATTATTCCATATGCATAATAATACTAATCCTAAAAACAATGACCAAATGACACTTGTTTGAAATTTGTTATTATTCCATAGCAAAGATATCCTACCAGTAGAAAAAAATACAAATGGAATATGAGAAACAATGGAAAATATAAACATTCTTGTCAAATATTTTTTTATATTATGTGTATGCTTGTAACCTTCTACAACCATATAGCACATAATAACAATTGTAAATTTCCCCACAATTCTAAACAGCTGATATTTTATTGTACTAGGGGGCATAAATTCAATTGCAATATGATCCATAGTCATGGCTATAATTGCGATTATTTTTAATGCATTGGTCGTTAATCCTTGATTATTTAAAATACAATTCATAATAATCCTCCTATAATTAAATTGTTAAAAAAACTTACATTGCACTTTGGTTTAGAAATAAAGCTTTATTTTAAACCTTACGGCAATTAATGTTACACTTTCAGTTTAACAATGAATTATGGGGTTATAATAAAGGAAATCTGAAGAATTTCTGAATTTTAAGAATTGAATTTCATAGTGGTAAAAGCCTATCTATTTAAATTTACAAATAGATAGGCTTTCTCTCTTATCACGTGGATTACTTCTTCTATATTAAGCTTAATCTATCCTCCAATTCACCCCATTCTTCTAAATAACTCATATTGGTTTCTTCCTGTGTCATAAGCTGCTGTTGAAGCTCCGTTAATCTTACATAATCGGAAATAACTGCTTCTGATTGAAGTTCTTCTTGAAGTTTTGCAATTTTTTCATCACATTCTTCAAGTAATACTTCAAGTTTTTTTATTCGCGCCTCTATTTTGGCCTTTTCCTTACCAGGTGTTGTAAATTTTTTCTTTTGACTTTTCTCTTTAACCACAACTATTTCTTCATCATCAAATTTCTTTGCTGCCTGTTCCAAATAGTGCTTGTATCCGAAAGGATAGTAGCTGACATTACCATTATCAAACACCAAAACTGATGAAGCAATCTGTTTTACAAAATATCTGTCATGGGAAACGAAAAGCAGCGTACCAGTATAACCCTTAAGCATTTTCTCTAGCGTTTCCTTACTTATTATATCCATATGATTTGTAGGTTCATCAAGGATTAGAAAGTTTGGTCTGCGCTTTAATATCTTGCACAATTCTAAACGTACCTTTTCTCCACCAGAAAGAGCATTAACTGGTTTAAATACATCCTCCCCTGTAAAAAGAAAAGCTCCAAGAGCACTGCGAACCTCTGTCTGAGTTAAAGCTGGAAACTCGTCCCAATATTCATCCAACACAGTTTTATCGCTTTTATATTGTGCCATATGCTGATCAAAATATCCGATTTTAACCTTATCCCCCAGGGAATATGTACCACTGAGCTTAGGAATAGCACCAACAATGGTTTTTAAAAATGTAGATTTACCTAATCCGTTGCCGCCAATAATACCAATTTTTTCACTACGCATTATATCCAGTGAAACTTTTGAAAGTGTTTTACTATAGCCTATTTCCAAATCCTTTACTCTCAGTACCAATTGAACACTTTGATACTCAGGTTCAAAATCCGCATAAAAGCTCTTTGTATCTTCCACCTCAGGAGCTTCCACAATATCCATACGGTCAAGCTGCTTTATTTTAGATTGTGCCATAGCTGCTTTGTTAGCTTTATAACGAAAACGTTCAACAAGTCCACTTAAATGAGCAATTTCCTTTTGCTGTTCAATATGTTTCTTTTGCTGTAATTCCCATTCAAGACGCTTGTTTTCAGCAAATGCAGAGTAATTTCCAGCATATTTTGTAATTTTTCCTCGTTCAATCTCATAAACTGAACTCACAATCTTATCTAAAAATTCCCTGTCATGAGCAACTATAAGAACTGTCTTTTTATATTCCTTTAAATATTCTTCAATCCATTCAATAGCATTAATATCAAGATGGTTAGTAGGTTCATCTAGTACCAATAAATCCGGCTTACTTAGCAAAAGCTTGATAAAAGCAATTTTAGTACGCTGTCCTCCAGAAAACTCTGAAAGAGCCTTTGCCTTATCTTCATCAGCAAATCCAAACTGCTTAATAGCAACCTCATATTCTTTCCTATATGTATATCCTCCAAGCAGATTATATTTTTCCTGTAGCTCTGAATATTTCTTAACTGCAGAATTATTTGAGCCGCTCTCCATCTCTGTAAGAAGTTTTTCCATTCTAATTTCTATGTCAAATATCTCCTTGTAGGCTTTTTTCACTTCCTCCTCAAGAGTAATAGTTTCATCTTCAAAGGTAATCTGCCTAAGATAACCGATAGTTATATTTTTTGCTGTAATAATAGAGGATGTTTCACCATTATCAAGCTTTGAAAGCTCGTATTCACCGGAAATCAACTTAAGAAGGGTTGTCTTTCCGCATCCATTTCGCCCAACCAAAGCAACCTTTTCCCCTTCATTTATTTGAAAATTAATGTTAGATAATATTATATTTGCGCCAAAAGCAACGCATCCATTTGTAACTTTAACCAGCATCTAATGTACTGCTACTTAAAATATGGACAAACATATCCATATCAAGAAAATTCCTTTTTCAACGTGTCTGCTTTCATATTATTTCTAATACTACTAACATTTTGATATAACACTCCAAAGGCTTAAATTCCCGACTAGCCATCGGTACACATATACAATCGCTTTATTATGCAACTTTGTATATTTTAGCATCTCTCAAATTAAAACTTGCATTTAAATCTCTATCTTCTTCATATCCACATTCACACTTATAAATTCTATCTGAAAGTTTTAAATCTTTCTTGATGCAGCCACATTCATGACATATTTTAGAAGAAGCAAAGAATCTATCTACAATTCTTAATTCAATATCAAATTCTTTGCATTTGTTTGTTAATTTAATTCTAAACATATTAAATCCTTGCTTTGATATTGCTTTTGAAAGATGTCTATTTTTCATCATTCCTTTAACATTTAAATCTTCTACTGTAATATATTGTGGCTTGATTTTTACCACTTCGTTTACACATTGATTTAAGTAATTTTCTCTTATGTTAGTCAAAGTTTGATGAATTTTCTGTACCTTAACTATTTGTTTGGATATATTTTGTCTAGTAGCATTTCCTCCTTCTTTTTTAATATTTTTATTTCTTTCTTTTAAACTCTCATATTTTCTTGAAAGTTTGACTTGCTCTCTTTTTAATTTCTTTTCTATTTTCTTTACTTTTTTAGTCTTATTAATATTTTTCTTAGTGATACCATTTGATATTATTGCAAAATTCTTTAACCCTAAATCAATTCCTATTCCATCATTTGAATTAATCTGATGTTTTTCGCTAACTTCTATTAACACAGAAACATAGTACCTGTCTGCTTTTTTAGATACTGTTCCACTTACTATCTCTAAATTAGTAGGAACATAGCCTTTTTCTTTAAGATTAACCCATTTTAATGTTGGGATATTAATCTTATGTCTTTCAGTTTTCCAATCTGTTTTGTTATTTTTAGGAAAATACAACTTAACCTCTTGTTTCTTCTTTTTCTTAAATCTAGGGAACTTGCTTTCACCTTTAAAAAACTTCTTAAAAGCAGTTTCAGCATTACAAATAGCTTTCTTCCTAGCTTTAGAACCACAGCTGTTTATCCATTCATATTCTCCTAAAGTTTTAACTTCATTATTGATGTATTTATCAAAATCATTAGCACTCATAAACGCTTGTTTCTTATGGACTAATCCATCTTTATATTTCTGATATAATTCTTGATTTTTAGCTAAGTAACAATTATATAACCATCTGCAAACTCCAATTTCTTGATTAATCTGTTGTTTCTGCTGTTGTGTTGGTTTTATTTCCGTTTTGTAGGCTTTTAGCAATTTCTTCATCCTCCTCTATCTTTTTCTTATACTTACGCATACCATAAATTTTACAACTAAAAACGCGTAAAATTGATATTATATCTTGAACCAATTCTTCATTGGGTGATAAGGTTTCATTATTAACGACTATTATCTTAACATTGAATTTTCCTAAAAATCTTTCAAACCATTCATAACCAAATCTAATAAACCTATCTTTATGAGTTATCATTATACTATCTATTTTATTTTCCATACAATGCTCTATAAGTTTATTCCAGTTTTTGCGATTATAATTAAGTCCACTTCCTATATCTTCTATAGTTTCATCAATTATAATTCCTTTAGCATTAGCAAAATCTAATAGAAATTTGACTTGGTTTTTTAAATCGTCTTTTTGATTATTAGCAGAAACTCTAGTGTAGATAACTTTCTTTTTGTTGTCATTAACATTGTTTATTCCTTTATATTCAAGATATTGGTCATATGTATAATATCTTCTATCGGTAGGGGTTCTAAAAGCTTTTAAAACATCATCTCTGTCCCATCTTTGTAATGTTTTAACTGATACATTTAATAACTCTGCAAAATCTTTTGGTTTATAATTTGTTATATGTTTCATATATACTCTCCTTTTTATTAGTGTGAGTATATATGAACATTTTTAAACACATTTATCAGTATTTTAAGTAACTAAAGGTTATCTCCTTTTTATTCTTCTTATTTTCCTTTTTAATTATATATCATTTATAGAAGACATGAAATAATTAATATATAACTCAACTTTCACATACCCCCCCTTCCTTTTGTTATAAATAACCTAAATAAAAACAGGAACTTTGCAAAATATCAAAGTTCCTGTTTTTATTTAAAGTTCAAATTTTAAAAAATTAACATGTATTAGCTATATCTTGAATTTTGATACTATATCACTTAGTAGATTAGCAGCTTCAATGTTTTCATTAGCTCTTTCCTTAACTTTTTCAGTAAGTGAAACTGTATTTGAATTTTTTTCAGCTATATCATTTATAGCCTCAGCACCTTCATTAACTGTTATAGTAACTTCATTAATTGCTTTTGAAATATTAGCCATTGTACTTTCTAATTCTTTAGCAGAAGTACTTATAGAAGTCATCATTTCAGTTATTAGTACTGCATCTTTATTATACTGCTCACTTCCTTCTATAGACTTAAGATAATTTTGCGATACGTCTTCATCAAGAAATTTAAGCACTTGCTTGGAACTAGTTGTCATATTATTAACAGCTGCATCAGCCTCAGCTACAATCTTTTGAATACCTTCTGCAGTTTTTGAAGATTGCTCTGCTAGCTTTCTAATTTCATCAGATACTACGGCAAATCCTTTTCCAGCCTCTCCAGCTCTTGCTGCTTCAATAGCTGCATTTAGTGCTAAGAGATTAGTTTGAGAGGTGATATTTAAAATAGTATCAGCTAATGTATTAATTTGTTCAATTGATTTAAGCTGCTCAAGAGAATACTCTAATTTCTGTCTTACTTCAGAATATACAGATTTTGAATTTTTATCTGAAATAGTTGTACCTTCCTTTAGTTCCGAAGCTCTTTTAATAATTTCTCCTGTAAGAATATTACCTTCTTGTGTTTTGTTAACAATTGCTTTTACACTATTTTCTATTTCTACAACAGAAGCTGATATCTCTTCCGTTGAAGCAGCAGTTTCTTCCATGCCGGCAGCTAACTGCTCTGTTGTAGCAGAATTATGGCTGGCATTTACATAAACATTATTAGCTATATCTTCCACCCTTTTAGCATTATCATTAATATTCTCAGATGACTTTTTAAGCATAATAACCATCTCTCTTATAACCTTCCTCATATCCACTATAGCTTTTGACATTACGCCTGTTTCATCTTTGCAATTCAATATCCATTCAAAGGACTTATTATACATAAGATCAAGTTTTGCAGTAATATTTAGCACTTCTGTTACTCCAATAATTGGTTTAGTTATCTTCTTTGCAGTGATAAAAACGATTATAAATGCAAGTAGTATAACAATAATACTAATAATTAAGATAAAGGTGCTCATTTCCTTAACTGGAGCCTGTATTTCACTAACCTTTCCCTCAATCACAAGTATCCAATTTGTTTCAGGTATTACAGAATAAGCAGCCAGCATATTTTCGTTTCCATTAGAATATTTTAAAATGGAAGGATCTACCTTTTCACCTTTTTTAATTTTATCATTTATAGATTTTATTTCTTTAATAGCCACAGGTTTCCCTATTTTAGTTGTGTCAGGATGATATATCAAATTTCCTGTTTCATCCACCAAGTAGGCATAACTGGATTTTGCTTCATTTAACTTTACATCTTTAAGGGATTTTGCCATACTCTCAGCTCTTACTGCAGTATTTAAAAATCCTTTAAACTCACCAGTAGAATTATCAATTACAGGATATGTAATTACAACAATTTGCTTTCCTGTTGATTTTGAAACAAGGGTTTCGCTTACTACAGATTTTTTAGTACCTAATGTTTTTATGGTATAATTTCTTTTAGTTAAATCTAATCCTACAGATTTTGGATTTGTATCGCAAACATCAAATCCCTTTTCATTTATAAGAGCTACACTCTCAAGATTTGTTTTTCCAGAAAAATACTTGGTTATTAAATTAAAAACTAATTCTCTCTTAGAATTATCATTTTGATTTACTAATAAATCATTTACCTCCTTTGTAGAAGCTAGATAATTAGGTTCTATAATTTCTTGATTAATAAGTCCAGATATAACATCCTTTTCTGATTTTACATACTGTAAAGCGGATTGCTCTGTTTGATTTGTAATAGTATTGCTTGATTTGAAATATACAAAAATACTAATTACAGATAAAGATGATAAAATTAATAAGATCATAATAATGGTAAGTTTTTTTCTTAAATTCATATTACTATCACCATTCCTTTCGCTTTGTTAAAAGAACAAAATCTAATAAAAAGATATTGTATATCTAGAATTACAAAAAATCCTATAATACTCATATATTCTATATTATTCGTAATTTTCCTTCTTTTCTGAATAGTAAAATAATTAGCTTTAATTTTTATCCATTAAAACTAATTATAATTTAAGACAATATGCAATCAGGCTGGAATTGTAAATAGCATTTAATAATGATTTTCGTGGTTTTTATGGTGGAAATTACCCTTATACAAAACTGGTATTGCCGCTGCTATAAGAATTATACCCATAAAAGCAGGTGCTGCATGACCAAGTGATACATAGATTTGACCTCCAATGATAGGCCCAATCATTCTTGCTAAAGCCTGAATAGATTGGCTGCCTCCTTGAATCCTTCCTTGTTCACTAGAATCCACAGACTTGGAGAGCATCCCGTTGAATGAAGGTCCAAAGATTGAATCACCAAAACCAAATATAAACATTCCAGCGATAAAAAGAGGATAGAATGAGAATAAAGCAGATAGCGCAATAAGACTGTATCCTATAATCTCTGAAACCATACCAAGAATTGCTATTTGTGCATCACTAAGTTTCATCAAAAGCTTTGGCATTATAAAACCTTGTGAAATGATGTCCTGTAAGCCCATTATTGAAAACATAAGTCCGATTATTGCAGGCTGAAAGCTGAAAGTATCTATTGTAAATTGTGAAAAAACTGCCTGTAAAGATCCGTTGGGTATCCAAAGTAAGAAGGCTGAGACAAGTAACCTTTTTAAGTTTTTCATGGAAAGTACATTTGCAAGCTGTGTAAATGGATTCAGTCTTACAAAAGTAATTTTTTCTAGTCTATTATTCTTATCAAGGCTTTCAGGCATAAAAAAGATTCCATAAACAACATTTAGTAAAGTTATTATTGCTCCAAAATACATAGGTACAGAATAACCAAACTTGGCCAGTAATCCGCCTAGAGTTGGGCCAATGACGGTGCCTACACCTACAACAGCACTCACCCATCCAAAGTATTTGGTTCTCTCTTCTGGAGGAATGATGTCTGCAAAATATGCGAAGATAGTGCTTATGGTCCCACCTGTTATACCATCTATTATGCGCCCAACAAATAGTACCCATAGGGCTCCTCCTATGCCAAAAACTAAGTACCCAATTGCAGAACCCAAAAGGCATACTAAGAGTACTGGACGACGACCATATCTGTCGCTCAAAGCTCCAAGTCCAGGCGCTGCAAAAAACATGCAGACTGCATAAACTGAGGTCAAAAGCGTAACAACTATAGCTTGCTCACCTGGATTGCTTATATAAGGCTTCACTAAAAATGGGACAACAGGCGCTATGATAGTGAAGCCTATTCCACAAAGAAATACAGACATAAGACCGAATATTAAAGCCTTCTTATCTACAGTTTGTTCTGTGCTATGTACATTTTGTGATCTAAATTTGAACATTTAAATTCTCCTCTCAACAGTTATAATTTTGTTTCCTTGTCAACAAAATTATAATATCATGGTTTTGTTTCCTTGTCAACAAAATTATTCTAATAAAAATGCAGCTATTCTCAATAGAGTTTAGCTGCTTGTGGTTTCATTTTCATTATTCAAATTTATTCTGACTTAATATCTATCCCCTGTTTCTTTATTTCTGCATCCAAATGCCTATTATACTTTTCCACGAAGCTAAGCATACTGTCAAATTGTTCCTCAGTCACCTGCTCAAATACGACTTTATCCCGCTCCTCAAACTCTTTATGAAGTTCCTCATGGACTTTGTAAATTTCTTGCCCTTGTTCAGTAAGCCTGAAATAAATTTCTTTCTTATTATCTGCCTTCTGATAGCTTTCAATGACACCCTTTTTTATGAGCTTCTTGCTCATTTTACTTATGGCTCCCCTAGTCATATAAAAGGACTCTGCAAGCTTTGTCACGTTGGAATCTACATTTCTTCCAATGTATTCGATGCAATGTACTTCAGAAGATTTATACCCCTTAAAACTGTCTTCCATCTTAAGCTTATTAAGCCAAGCCATCTTATTGTATAAGTCCCTGAAACGCATTTTGACCTGTTCTTCTTTGTTCATGACCTTTCCTCCCAGCCGTTGGTGTATTAACAATATTATAATGTATATTTACATTTTTCAATTTCGTATATTATTACCACTATAACATTTACTCTCCTGGATTTTCAACCTTTCCTATAAATATTACAACTCCTGTTTTAGAATCTCTTATAACAAACATAAAAGGTCTATCCACAATAAAACTGCTTATAATAAGTGATTCCTTTAATATCATTGACTTACCTCTTAATATAGAATTAAATTTTATTAAAAGTGTTGACCCTAACATTATGTCATAGTGTAATATATAATCAAGGGTTAACAATACTAACAAAACTCATGCCGGCAGAGTATTAGGCAGTATTAAAGCTCTAAAATCAAAGTTTGAGGTGAAGTTATGAGAACAGTAAAACAAGTTTCAGATTTAACAAAAATAAGTGTGCGTATGCTGCACCACTACGATAAAATCGGATTATTAAAACCAACTAAATTGACAAAAGCTGGTTATAGACTTTATGATGACGAAGCTCTTGAAACTTTGCAGCAGATTTTATTTTTTAAAGAACTTGATTTACCACTAAAAGAAATTAAAGAAATCATAACCAGTCCTCACTTTGATAAGATGGAAGCACTAAAAAACCATAAGAAAGCTAATCATTTTAAAACGAGATAGATTAAATGGTTTGATAGAGCTTATAAATAAAACCTTAAAAGGAGCGAATACAATGAGTTTTAAAGAATTTGATATGAGTGAATATTATAATGTACTAGAAGAATTTAAGAAAGAAAATAGAGATAAAGTAATTAAGCACTTTGGAAGTATAGATAAGTTTGATAAAATGCTTAAAAGAGGTAAAGCTGCAGAAGCAAAGCTTGCTAAAATGGCTATAGAAGAATATGGAAGCATAAAAAAATATGCTGAGGCTGTAAAGAAAAATTTGAATAATTCTGTGGCATTAACTAAAGCAGAACAAATTGATAAATTTAAAAAAGATTGTTTTTATGAAAGAAATCCTGAACTAAAAGAACTATATAAAAAACTTACAGCCGACTTAAGTAAAAATCCTGTGTCAGATGAAATTCAAAAAATTGCTGGTGAAATAACCAGCGTTGCTAAAAGAGATTATGATGTTTTTAAAAATGAACTGGGGGATTATTATTGGCTTACTATTGTACGATTTTATTCAGTATTTCCTAAAGAGTTAGAAAAAGTTGATAAGGAAAATGGCGGAGTTGGTATGGCATGGATAGATGAAAGATATGGAGATGGTGCAGCAAAGTTTATTGGAAAAGCTTTAAAAACTTATTTAGGAGATTATGAGCCTAAAATAGAAACACTATATAAAAAGCTTACAGCTGACTTAAGTAAAGACCCTTTATCAAAGAAAATTCAAAAAATTGTTTCTGAAATAGTAGATGAAACAGAAAAGCAACATGAATCTTTAGAAATAGCAGTAGGCGAAAATTATTGGAGCTATAAGGCAAATCAGTATTTGTCAGAGTCTATTTTAATAAAAGTAATGGATAAAAAATATGGAGATGGTGCAGCTAAATTTATTGGAGAAGCCTTAAAGTTTTATGTTAAAAATAATAAGTAGGCTCACTCACAAGAAAACCCTGGGTAGAAATCTTTTCTACCCAGGGTTTCTTTCATTTTGACCTGTTCCTCTTTGTTCATGTTCTCTCATTCCAATAGCAAATTATCAAAAATATTCAAGACGACTTTAAGGGCGATTGCATTTAGATACTATTTAATTTTTAAGTACTGTACTAAAGTACATTATTTAATAAAAAGACATATGTTATGATTATCTAAACATGCATTAGGAGGTATTATTTAGATGTGTATAAAACAAAAAAAAGTACCAATAATTATTTTCTTTATTATGTTAATAGTTTGCACTTATGGAGGTTATGTTAAAGCAGATTGGGAATCGTTTCAACCTGCTAGTTTTTCTGACGGTAAAGCATCTTCTTCAGCTATGGCCATAGCTCCAGATGGAACTCCTTATGTTGCTTATAGTGACTCTGACCATAACAACAAAGCAACAGTATTAAAATATAATAATTTACAAAACTGCTGGGATACCGTCGGATCTGCTGGTTTTTCTGCTGGTTCAATTCAAAATTTATCTATGGTCATAGCCACAGATGGAACTCCCTATATTACTTATATGGATTACCAAAATGGCGACATATCAGTGATAATGAAATATGATAGTTCACAAAATTGCTGGGAAGATCTTGGACATGCTGGTCTTTCTGATGGTTTCTCAAATTCAGTCATAGCCATAGCACCAGATAATATTCCTTATGTTGTTTATAGTGATCCGGCCAATGACTATAAACTAACAGCCGCGAACTACAATAGTTCTGAAAATCAATGGAATACTATTGGTAATGCTGGTTTTTCTGATAATGCGATACAAAATCTATCTTTATTAATAGACTCAAATGGAATTCCTTATGTTGCTTATCAGTATTTTGGTAATAACAACAAAATAATAGTAATGAAATACAATAGTTTACAAAGTCACTGGGATACTATTGGACTTGATGATTCTTATGGAAATATCGCATATCCATCCTTAGCCATAGCTCCAGATGGAACTCCTTATGTTGCTTATAGCGATTCTGACCATGACAACAAAGCAACAGTAGTGAAATATAATAATTCTGGGAATTACTGGGATACTGTTGGTCCCGCTAATTTTTCTCCTAATAGGGCAGTTCCAGTTATATCTATATCTCAAGATGGAACTCCTTATGTTGCTTATACAGATTGGGACAATGGCTTCAAAGCAACAGTATTAAAATATAATAATTTACAAAACTGCTGGTATACCGTCGGATCCGCTGGTTTTTCTGCTAGGATGTCTGATCTCATAAGGATATCCATAGCTCCAGATGGAACTCCTTATGTTATTTATATATCCCCTGACGATGACTACAAGTCATCAATGATGAGATTTCCTACTTATTCAGTAAGCTTATCACAAACTGATGCATATACTTTTGCCGCACAACTGGAAGATTATGCTTCAATACCACCTCAAAGTATAACGGCAACCAAAACAGGTCCTGGAGATATAACTAATCTAGAAGCAAATTTGAGTGGTGCAGATGCAAATGACTTTACATTAGTGCCTCTTGATTCAAATATACTTAATTCTACAACCACATCTGCTGCTTTTACGATACAACCTAAAAATAATTTATCTGTTGGAACCCATACTGCTACTGTAACAGTAACAGCAGACCATGATTTGAGAAAGAGTTTTGTTGTAAACTTTACTGTTAATTCAGCTTATACAATAGATTTATCTCAAGCAAGCACATATACTTTTCCTTCACAAACAGAAGGGTATTCCTCAATACCAGCTCAAAATATAACGGCAACAAAAACAGGTCCTGGAGATATAACTAATCTGGCGGTAAATTTGATTGGTACTAATGCAAATGACTTTATATTGGGAACTCTTGATTTAACTACACTTAATTCAACCACACCAGCTGCTTTTACAATAAAGCCTAAAGATGGTTTAAGTGCTGGAACCCATACTGCTACTGTAGCGGTAACAGCAGATCATGGTGTGAATAAGAGTTTTGATGTAAGTTTTACTGTTAATCCAGCACCATATATTCCACCCTATATTCCACCAACACCTACAACTGAAACTAGACAAGTACCAGTAGTTGTAGAAAATGGATCACAACAAAATAATGCTGTGCAACAAACTATTACAAGGACTACCGATACAAATGGATCAAAAAAAGACACTGCAATATTTGATAAAACTACAGCAATAGATACAGTAAAAAAAGCTTTAGAAAATAGCACTACCACTGCCGATATAATTATGACGGATATACCTGGGAATACAGCTGATAAAATAGAATTTAAGATTCCTGGGGATTCTGCAGCACAGCTTTCAAATAATAATATGACCTTAAAACTGAAAACAGAAAAGGCATATATGGATTTTCCTGCAGAAACAATAGCGAAATTAAAGGGTCAGGATACAACAGTTAAAATAAATGAAGAAAAAGACAGCAATAAAATTTCTGATAATAAAGGGCTTATTTTAAAATTAGTATCAGGAGCAGAAATAATCTCCCCCCCTCTCGATATAGAAGCTAACTTTACAGGCAGAATAAAGATAACTATTCCCATAGATGCTTCAAAACTGCCAGCTTCACAAGATGAGTTGAATAAGCTTCTTTCAACTTTAGAGGTTATGGTTCATCACAGTGATGGAACGGACGTAATAGATAAAGGAACTATTGCATATGATGAAAAAGGAAAACCAATAGGAATTTCAATTTGGGTGGATAAATTCAGCAGCTTTACTCTAATAAAGGTTCCAGACAGTTGTTTTAAAGGAAAAACTACAATAATGAAGGATAAGGTAGAATCAAACAAAGAATGGAGTATTACATTTACTAAGGAAGCAAATGCAGCTACTTTGAATAAAGATAATGTTTATGTAGTGGATTCAAAAGGAAATAAAATGGATGTAAAATTAAGCTATGGCTCAGATAGCATATTAAAGGTTACACCAGTAAATCCATATATATCAGGAGAAACTTATTGCCTATGTTTCTCCAAAGCTGTGGAGTCAATAAATGGAACTTCTTTGTTTAATGAATCCCGATATCAATTTATTATCAAATAGAAAGTGATTATTTGCAGCAAGCTCAGACAGCAAGTTGCTATAGTGTCTAACACCACACGATACTTGTAAAAAATTATCAAGTGGTGTTAACATATCCTCATGAAACTTTGGCTGAGCTTGCTTGTAATCTAGAAATTCTCTAGGTTCTTAGCTGAACTGTAACATATCTCTCCATTTATCATATGAATTATACGATTTTTCCTATCTATTTCTGAAATATTATCCTTATTGACCAAATAGGCTCTATGAAATCTTACAAAACGTTCATCTAAAGTTTCTTCTATATCTTTCATTTTACCATAAAACTCAACTTGTCTATTAATTGCATGTACTAGTATCTTATGAATTGTGTCAGAAGTTTCAAAGAAAAGAATATCATTATATTTTATATTTATAATTTTATCTTCTTTTCTTATTGTGAAAATTTCACCATCATCTTCATCGCTCTTTAAATATCTCTTTTTAGCTTCTAAAATGCATTGCTTTATTCTTTCAGTCATATTTGAATAGTCATCTTTAATTATATAATCCATAGCTTCAACCTTATAGGTGAAAGTTAAATAACTCATTTCACCATGGGTAGTTATAAATACTATAAATCCCCTTTCGTCAAACTCTCGAATTTTACTAGCGAGCGCTATACCATTAATATTAGAATGTAAATCTACATCTAAAAAGTACAAAGAAATATCCTTATCATTTTCTTTTGCTTTATTTAATACCTCCATAGGATTCTGAGATGCTATTTCAATTGTCATATCTAATTTTTCTTCTAATATAATATCTTTAACTATCCCTCTTATCCTATTTTTTTGCTCTTCAATATCTTCACAAATATATATTTTAATCATAAACTCATTCTCCTACTTATAATTTCAATGTTTTGAATAAATAAATTATCTTCTATACTGGTATCAAGAATAGTATTGTAGTAATTTCTAAGTATGCTTTTTAAATTAGCAAGTCCTATTCCTCGTCCAGTTCCCTTAGTTGAAAATCCTCTTACATATATTTCGTGTATTTTAGGTGTTTCTCCTTCAAATGAGTTAATCACTATAAAGCTAATAGACTTTTGTTTTTTAATAACTCCTAGCTTTAAAACTGGATTAGCACATAAAACCGCTGCTTCAATAGCATTATCTAGTAAAATGCCTATAACTCTGCACAAATCAATAGTGTCCATCTTTATATCTTCAATAGGTTCTGCGATATCTATAAATATATCTATCCCTTCTGACTTTGCTTTTAAAACCTTTGAAGAAATAAGTCCTTTTAGCTCTGGAGTTTTTATATTTGAAAGTAAATGTAGTTTTAAAGAATCTTTATTTAAATTATCATTAATTGGTAATATTTTATTAAAGAAAAACTTTTTCAATTCACTGAAGTTATCTGTATCTAAATATCCTCTTATACAAGATAGTATATTTACAAAGTCATGCTTAAAAGCTCTAATATCTTCATCTAAAACTTCTATGTTATTTGTATATTCCGTAAGTTTTTCAATTTCTAATTGTCTAAATAATATTTCCTCATGTCTTTTACTTAAATATATGAAAGCTAAAATTATTGCAAAGAAAACAACAATGGTCATTTCATTTAAAATTAACAATGCATTAAAAATACTTTTGTTAAAAGCTATAATTGAAATGGTATATGCTGTAAATCTATCAACAATTAAATCAAAAGAAAATAAAGATATTATGCTGTAGTATAAAAAACTATTTTTAAATATATCTTTAATATTATAATTATTAAGCTTACTATACTTTTTTATTAAGAATATCATAACCGCTGTGTATATATAACTTACAAGGGTTGATATAAGCCTAAAATAAATATTATAAATTAGCTTATCATGATTAAAAACACTTATGAAAATTATCTTAACTAAATTTACTGCAAAGCTATTAACCATAAATATTATAAATACTGAAAAAAGTGCTTTTTCTAGATATTTAACTTTTTCTTTATAATAGGCTAAAGAAAAAGCTATAATTAAACTCACACTTAAAATAAACTTTGTATCCAGAATGTAACTAATATAATTTAATTTATCCTTAAATATTAAAAATAACATCATAAAACTAAGAACACTTATGATTATGGTTAAACATTTTTTAACTTGAAATTTGAATAATCCGAGAAAGTAAACAAAATATATACTTGTAAGGCAAGTGCATATTTCCAATATATAAATCATTCCAGCATCAACTCCATATAAAATAACTTTAAATCAAACTTATTATACTTAAAATTACAGTTAATTTGTATATAATAAGTCTAATTAACTGTAATTTTAGTATTATTTAGATACTTATTCTATAGTTTTAATTTTTTTTATCTTGAGATATAGGCTAGTAAAGCTTATTGTGGTAAATGAATCAATGACAGCTGATATAATTATATTCACTCCTGATGATATGGATGAATTAAAGAAATGTTCTAATAGCCTTAATAATGCTTCATCATTAATTAAACCTATAATCGTAACAATTATAAACATTTTAAAAATAAAGTCTCTAAAACCCTGACTAAAACTCAAACTGTTATCTATAGAAGCTCGTATTCCATTATTCTCAAGAATAAAGACCTGAAGATAAAATGCTGAATATATGGCGAATAGTACTCCTGGTATAATTACTGCTACTACTCCAATAAGGATTAAAATATTCACTATCAAATATAGAGCTAAAGCATTAAAAGTTCTTGGAATTAATTCCTTAATAATATTTCTTACATCAACCTCTTCTCCTTTATATTTTTTGTCTACTATTTTAATTATTATTATCTCTCCAATTAAAAGTAAAAACTCACCAAGAACATAAATAATAAGTTTTTTAATTGTAAAAGTATCATAGGGATTGTAAATTGTAGATATAGCTTTACCTAATAATACAAGGGTCATAGTTGCAATTAAAATTTCTTTGTTTTTGAGATTTCTAAGTGATTCCTTTAGAATTTGTAAAATCGATATTTTTCTATTAATTTCCATTTTGAAACCCTCCATATTTAGAATACATATTTAATAAACTTCATAACTTTATTCTAAATAAAAGCAACCTGCATTTCATTAAAAAAGTAATGAAATACAGATTATTTGTAATGAAATGTTAAGCTTATTCAAATCCAGTTTGTCTAGCTTCATCCTTTATTAACTTCTCTGTTTATTTTTGATTGTTTACATCTCCCAAGTATACTTACGAGTGCAGCGAATTTGCTATTTCCAAATCTAGTCAAAGCCATAAAACCAGAGCCAACACCATTATAATCTAAACCTATTGATGTTGCTTTAATAAATTGTATCTGCTATCATATAATTTGTAACAAAAGTACAAAAATATATTATAAAAATGAGGGAAGAAAATGAGCCCAGATCACACATTGGATGAGAAAGAGCCCAAACATCAGCGACGTATTCGATATAAAGGCACTCACCCTAAGAATTTTAAAGAAAAATACAAGGAACTGCAACCAGAGCAATATGCTGATGATGTTGCAAAGATTATTCAGAAAGGCAATACTCCTGCCGGTATGCATATTTCAATTTGCGTTAAAGAAATATTGGAATTCCTACAAATTACACCAGGACAAACTGGATTAGATGCAACACTAGGTTATGGTGGCCATACTTTAGAGATGCTTAAATGTTTAAATTCAAAGGGACGCTTGTATGCAATTGATGTAGATCCTATTGAATTACCGCGCACCAAAGATCGTTTAGAGCGTTTGGGTTATGGCTCCGAAATTTTAGAAATCAAGCAAATGAACTTTTCCACAAATAGATCAAATTGCTTCCGAATCCAGGGCCATTTAATTTTGTATTGGCAGATTTGGGTGTTTCTTCTATGCAAATAGACAATCCTGAAAGAGGATTTTCCTTTAAGTCTGAAGGGCCATTGGACTTAAGGCTTAATCCGAAATACGGGTATCTCTGCAGCAAGTCTTTTAAAAGAAATGTCACTAGATGAATTACAGGATATGTTGATAGAAAATGCTGACGAGCCTCATGCCGCAGCAATCGCTCGCGCCATTATTTCCAACATAAAAAAAGGAATTGATATATCGACAACAACACAACTTCGAAATATCATCAAAGATGCTCTGAAATATGTTCCAAAAATCAATGAAGATGAGATTAAAAAATCCTGTCAACGAACCTTTCAAGCGCTTGCGAATTGATGTCAATAATGAGTTTGAAGTGTTAGATGAATTTTTAGAAAAACTTCCGGATGTCCTAGCTTCGGGTGGGCGTGTTGCCATACTTTCATTTCATTCAGGAGAAGATCGTCGCGTTAAAAAATCTTTTAAACACTTTTTTCGTGAAGGCGTTTATCGTGAAATAGCACCCGATCCTATTCGCCCATCAGCAGAAGAATGTCATGCTCAATAGTCGTGCACGTTCTGCTAAATTGCGTTGGGCAATCAAAGCATAAGATGTAATTTTTGACACTGCATCTACCTAAAACATAAACAGTGATATAAGCATCAGATGGAGTTTTAACTCTACCTGATGCTTATATCACTGTGCGCATTCTTAAATTTCTTCAATTTTACATTTATGTTCTTTGTTCTTTGAATCGTAACATATTGCCACTGCTAATACTTTTTTTCCCTCATTTTCTCTTATAAACTTCTCTACATATTCTTTTTCTCTAATTTGATTTATTGCTACTTCTGTTAATTCATCCTTTTTGAGTTCAACTATAAAAGGAACATCATTTTTTCTTCTTGGATGAAAAGTAAAATCTGCATAACCTTTCCCTGTTTTCTCCTCACGCTCTACTCTATACGTATCTCTAGCTGAAAGGTATGCTAAAGTTAAAACACATGAAAGGCTGTTCTCATCATTATATTGAAGTATTGGTATTTCAGAGTTATGAATATCATGAAGTATTGATTCAACAGTTTTTGTATCTATATTAACCGTTGCCTTTAACATTCTTTTTGAATTATCTATAATCTCAGACACGTATCCAAAAGACTCATCCGCTAAGGCTTTTTCAAATTCCTGCATAAGCTCCTTATTAGGTATTTTTAAATATCCATCATAATATGATAAAAACCCTAAAACTATCATTGCTGAATAGATTTCTTTCTTTGTTTTTGGTTGCCCCTGTCCTGCCCTAAACTCATCTTTTATAGTTACATCAATTTCCTGACCCGAAACCATTTCTATAACTTCATCTCTAATTTCTAAAACATTATATTTAAGATACTCTAAAACCTCATCCATAGCTCCAGTATTAGTCCAATAACTTTCGCAATAATTATTTTGCAGCGCCTTAACTACAGAGCGTGGATTATATACTTTAATTCCTGTTGCAGTAAAATATCCATTATACCAACTTTCAAGTTCTTTAAAATTCATTTTACCACTTCTATTACAAAGCTCTATAACCTCTTCTTCTGTAAATCCAAAATACTCTCCAAATCTTCTATCCTTTAAAAATGTATGTTCATCAAACATATTAAGTGCACTACCACTTGAATACTTCTTAATAGGTAAAACTCCCGTCATATATGCTAGAGCCACATAAGGCTGATCCTTTAAAAGATTCCTTAAAAACTCTAAAAAGTTATTTTGATTTTCCACAAAAAGGTTATTTGTGAAAATATAATCCCATTCATCAAAAATGAAAATAAACTTATCATTTGTTATAAATAGCATATCGCTAAGAGTAAAATAACTTTTAAATTCTAAATTCGGATATTTACTTTTTATATCGTCTATTAAAGTCTTTTGAATTAAGCTTATGTATTCGTCATAACTTTCACTTCTATTAGGTAATTTATTAAAACTTATACTTATTACATTATATTTATTCAAATGTTCCTCATATCTATTAGATTTACTTATATTAAGATTATCAAAAACCTCTTTTGAATCTACAGCCTTAGAATAATAGGCTCCTATCATATCAGCAACACTAGACTTACCAAATCTTCTTGGTCTTGTAATACATATATAACTATTAGCTGTATTAATAATTTTATTAATTTTTTCTATTATCATTGATTTATCAACAAAATAATCTGTATTTAACAACCTTTTATAATTTTCCAAAGACTTATTAGTATTTAGATATATTGCCATTTGGTTAGCCTCCATTCCCTTTACCTGTTTTTCTTTGCTACACATAATAACTACAATAATTATAACATAAGCCTATTACATATTTAATATACTTGGTTTATTTATTGACATTTAACTTAATTGATTATACATATATCTTTTAATATAATGAACATAAAAGATATATAAGAAGAGGTGCAATTAATATATGAAATATAATGTAGAATTGCTAAGGCAAGAAAATTATAAGCCAACATTTTGGTCTGGAGGCATGGCTACGGAACTTACCACATATCCGATAGATTCTGATTATGCCAGTAAAAACTTTTTATGGAGGTTGGGAGTTGCTAAAATTGATATATCAGAATCTACTTTTAGTATTCTACCAAAAGTTTCCCGTAAATTCATGGTTATAGAAGGAAAAATAACTCTCGACCATGAAAATAAGTACAAGAAATTACTTACCTCCTTTGAGCAGGACCACTTTATGGGCGATTGGAATACTAAAACCTATGGTAAAGCTTCTGTTTTTAATTTAATGACAAGAGAAAATTATAATGGTGAATTACTTCATCTTAATATTAGTCCTAACAAACAACTTAAATTCCAATATAAAACTCCATTAAATAAAGATTTACAAGCAATTTGTTTTTACACTGTGAATGGTGGATTTAACTCTACTATTAGTGATAAAGTTTTTGAAACTGTTAAAAATGATTTAATTTTAATTAACTGTGTAAATTCAGACTGTACTCATGAATTTATGCTTTCTAACAATACTTCAGAAATTACTAATATAATAGTAAGTATAATTTATCGTAATCAGTTTATGAAACTCTAAATTACTTTTGTTCTATGACAGTCTCTTTTAGAAAGTTATACTAAATAGTTTAAAATATTAACTTAACCAAATAACCCCTTTGAAATATTCTGATTGAACTTTATATTTCAAGGGGGTTTTATATTCAGATCTTGAATATATAACTAAAGGATTTTACTAATTTGCTTAATATCATATTCCGATGGATTTTGGAACACCCTTAACTGGAATTCATTTATCACTGCAAATAAATGATCAAAAATATCAGATTGAATTTCTTCATATTTTTTTAAATCTATATCAGTTGCAAATGCATAAATTTCTATAGGTAATCCATTTTCATTTGGAGCTAATTGTCTTGCCATAATTGTACGTTCTTTACTGATCCTAGGATTACTTTTTAAATACTCTTCTATATAAGCGCGGAAACAGGCAATATTAGTAAGATGTTTTCCGTTAATTAAAAAATTCGTATCCTGCTTGTTTGCGTTATTGTATTTCGTGAACTCTTCCTCTTTAGCAGCAATATACTGTTTTAAATAATTAATCTTCTTAAAGTGTTCTATCATTTCTTCTGAACAAAATTTTATACTGCTGATATCAATTAGAATAGAACGCATAATTCTACGTCCACCTGCTTCTGATATTCCCCTCCAATTTTTAAAGGAGTCAGACATAAAAGCATAAGCGGGAACTGATACAATAGTTGCATCAAAATTTTGAATTTTTATAGTACTTAAGTGTATTTCAATAACATGACCATTAGCACCATACTTTGTCATCTCAACCCAGTCTCCTATTCGAATCATATCATTAGTAGTCAATTGTACTCCCGCAACAAAACCTAAAATTGGGTCCTTAAATATAATAGAAACTAAAGCAGATAAAACTCCAATTCCGCTTAATATAGCTATGGGATTAGTACCGGACAAAGTTGCAGCTAACGCAATTCCTATTAAAATACATGCTAAAATTTTTACTATTTGCAGCGTTCCTGTAATAGGACGAATTTTTGAAATGGGATAGGTTTTATAAACATCATCAATGGCATTTAATATTGCACTAATCACCAAAATAGAAATTACTAATATAATAGCCTGAGCAGTTCTTTGAATGGCTTCTTCAAAAGATCCGAATATAGGTGCTGAAATATAAATTATTACAAAAGGCACAATATTAGAAATTCTGTGAAATACCTTTCTCTCAACCAAAAAATCGTCCCACTTAATATTATTTTTATATACTGTCCTGGATATAATATTTAAAACAACTCTTTTTGTAATAAAGTTTGCTAATAGACATATGATAATTAATAAAATTAATTCAATACTAAAAGATAAATATCCAGCAATTACTCCACTAATTCCTTTATCAATCAGCATTTCTTTTACAAATCCCATACTTTACCGCCTTTCTAATTATGTCAAAATACATCATTTACATTATAAATTGATATATTGATACTATTTCGTTGACAACTTATCAATATAGTACAGGATTGTTGAATTCAAGTCAAACCTCAAAGTATTAAGCGCAAAATAGAATAGCTTACAAAACCAATCAAAATAATAGCAAGTACAATTCCGTACTAACTTAATAAATTTATTGGAACATAAATATCAATAAATGGAAAGCCTGTGTTAGACGTCAACACAGACTACTAGTATATTAATTATAAAAATACTTATACTTATATTTGGACTAGTCGTTTTCCCAATTCAAATGCATTTTTGCAATCTTCTGGAAATACTTCTTTCCTACGTTTTAATTTTTCACTAGCATTAAAAGCTGTTGAAACATATTTTGAATAATCATCAAATTGATAAGTATCAGTTACAAAAAGTGATTCCGTTTTTCCAAAAAATCTTTCCAATAAAAATTCATTATATTTTAAAGTTTCTTTCCATTTTGTTTGTTCCAATCTTTGTTCATTAACTCCAAATGTATAAATTAATCCTACAGAAATCCTTTTATCAAAAAGGGAAGAATAATTTTCATCATAAACTAAATATGGAAAAATTAATCGTTCCATAAAAGATCTCATTTCACCTGTAATTGATCCCAAATAAATTGGAGAACCAAGAATTATAGCATCCGAGCTCTTGATTTTTTCTAGAATTGGCCTCATTTCATCATTAATAGCACACTTTCCATAACTGTTACCATTTATTAATTTACATGCAAAACAACTTTTACATCCTTTATAGTTCAAATCATATAGATTGATCAATTCTGTTTCTGCTCCATTTGAAGCTGCTCCCTCAAGAGCTTTGTTTAGCAAAATTCCTGTATTCCCATTTTTTCTTGGACTTCCGTTAATAGCAATTATCTTCATATTTAAAACCCCATTTCCTATTAATAAAATTAACTTTGTTAATAGTGTAAGGGTTGTAGTATAGAACAATGTCAAGAATTATTTGCTAAAGATTTGAAAAAATCACATTCACCTAAATGCTTATTTTCCTTTACTTTATTTAACAATTCTATCAATTGATATAATTCTTTAATTTGATTTTCAACTCCAGTTATCTTATTATCTATATAATCTACTAACTTATCTTGATGCGCACATTTATCATTACTAACCATTTTAATTAAAGCAGATATTTCTCTTAAGCTAAATCCATAGTTTTTCATTCGAACAATAAACTTAATTCTTATTACATCTTCCTCCGAATAAACTCTATAACCACTTTCATTCCTAGTTGGATTAGGTATCAAATTTATATTTTCATAATATCTCAAAGTTTCTTTTCCTATATTAAATAATTCTGATAAATCCTTTCGTGTATACTTATTCAAACTTTTTCTCCTTAGTAAATCTCGCTGATAAATTTATTATTTATAATACTTAACCTTAAATCGGAATTTGTTTCTTACAATAAGCTCAGGATGGCAAACCACCTTCACTAGGGTGACTGCCGCCCTAGCTCATCTGAGCTTGATCCAATATAATGGTTGATTTCCCATTCTTAATTTTATAACTTCTATCAAATTCAAAATGCATTTATCCTGATAAACTTGTAATTTGTCGTTATAGGTTATGTTCATACAAGGTATTGCAGAAATCAATTATTATATGCAAATTGAACTTGGTAATAATCATAACCTCGATTGATTATTCTTTTTTTGCCCGTCCATATAAATCCATTCTTTTTATAAAATCTTATAGCATTATCATTTTTCTCTAATACCCATAAAATAATTTTATAATTTCTATATACTTTTTTCATAAAGTCAATTGCCTGTGTACCATATCCATTTCCTCTATGTTCATTTAGAAAATATATGCTTTCAATTTCGCACAAATTTACTGGGTTTATAGATATTTTAATAATTCCTATTGGAAAATTTTGTGATAGTATCAAATAATATTTATTTTTATTGCTAGCAAGAAATTCAATACATTCTTGTTTTCGATTTTCTGATGTATCCTTCTTTATGTACTCAGGTAAAAATATATCTTTATAAGCATCTTTCCATGCTGCTGAATGTACTCTTCCAACTATATCAGCATATGAAACATCCACTTCTGTAATTTCCAAACTAACTTCTCCTTTTCATTTTATAGTAAAGTTACTTAATCTTCACTTCAAATTTACTATTTACCTTTATGCCAATTATAAAAATCTTTTAGCTCTGCTTTACGTTCCTGTGGTACCGCTGTTTTCTTAACACCATGAATTGCACATTCCAGTGCTAACAATCTTTATATTCATTCCTTTCACTTCGCTGCACATGGTTATAGTTTTCTTCCGTTGCCAAAACCTTATAAAACTTTATAAAGCTTGTTTAATTCCCTGTTCAACGTGTCCGATTTTGTAATTCTACAGTAAAATTCATTCGAATAATATGATATTTTATAAATTTATTTAATTTTTTTGGCATATAAATAGTACCAATCATTATCTATACTATATGTGTCTTTTGTGATTTCTAAATCTATATCTTTCATCATGTTAATAAGACTTTCATGAGTAAAAGGTGTAAATGTTAATTCACTATTATATAAAGAAACACTTCCATTCTTATTTATCTCTTGGAATAGTATCTCAACCTTAGCTTTCTGTTCCATTCCATTTAATATCCAATGATATAATGGAATATAATCAATCCCCTTGTATGAAATTTTATCATAAACAGTAAATCTATTATTTTCTTTAATTACCTTATCCCAATTGCGATTTTCAATTACAAGTGTTCCATTACAATTAAGTATTTCTGAAAGTGCTTTCAAATTAGCTTTTCTTGATTTATTTTCTGGAGAATGTACTAGTGAATTTCCTGTACAGAATACAATATCAAATTCTTTATTATATACTTTTGGTAACTCAATCCATTCTTTCCTCTGCGTATGAAGATTTACATTATGATTTTGTGAAAATTCATTAGTTAATTTTATCATTTCTTCACTAATGTCTGTTGCTGTTACTTTATAACCATTTATAGCTAAAGCAGTAGCTTGAACACCATTTCCACAAGCAGTATCAATTACAGCTGATTTTTCTGCTGGATATTTTTCTAGTAACTCTATATGATCTTTTATAAAATATAAATTCTTAATTTGCTCTGTTGTCATATCTCCATATAAAGCATTATAGAGCCAATTCATTTTATCGTATTCTACTTCTGCACTCATTTGTATTTACTCCCTCTTTTCATTTATTTTATATCCATCAATCTTTTTACATCTATTAATGCTTTCTCTATTTCAGATGCCTTTATACCTATCATATCTATAATTATACCTTTTTCTTCTAATGATTTTCTAAGTATTTCAATAAATACGCCTTCTCCAGCAACTTCTTGATCATTCTTTGAAATTGTATTAACACCACAACTTGGTGATCGATTAATTCCTATAATGCCCATTATTTTGAATCCATTTTTAATATATTCTTCTATCTGAAATATAACCTGATTTACAAAATTATTAATTATTTCAGTTGAGGTAGCTTTCTTTAATTCTTTTCTAATTCTTGTATTTTCTACCACAACTTCTCTTTCCCCACCGTGAATATCCCCACGATCCAGTCCTAAACATAATATCTCAGGACATGGCATCTGTATTATGCCAGCTTTAGATTCAACAAGCAACTTTAAAATACTTTCATTTGTTCCAGGATAGTCCGCTGTGCCATCTGAAATTGAATTTTGATTTAAAATACAATGAGATATTAATACGATTTTTTTACTTCTAGCGTCAGTAAACATAAAATTCCTCCCCATTCCTAACTATTAAAATTTAACATGAGAATACATTATAAAATAATAAATTTATCATTTAAATCAATTTTATTAATAATGTTCTTTTACATATTGATTAATCCTATTCTTTAAATAATTATATTGCTCTATATTTGTATCAGAAAACGCTTCTTCCCTATTTGATAATATATCTAAATAAATTCGTTTCTGTAAAAATTGCGACTGTGTGAAATCAAAAGGTTTATTACCTATTCTATTATAATAATGCCAACCTTCTAGTGTTTTGGTTTTTAATATATCACCGCCAAAAAAATCATTAACAACCAATGAAGTCACTCCACATTGACCATTTGACGGATTATCTAAAGTCCATTTTGAACGTATATATTAATATTTATCTACCTTAATTTACTGATACGAGCCAATTAGTTAAATTGGAATTTATAGAGTTGATTATTACTTATCTTAATTATGAATCCCAATATGAATTGGCAATACTTCTCAAAATACTGTGTTTACTATCATTTTCCACTAAATAGTCAATAAATAATTGTTCAACTTCAGGATCATCTTTTATATCAGATAATACTTTATATGCCTGAACTTTCAGCTTACAATCATCCAATTTTTTTGCACAAATAAGCGCTGTCTTTTTAAGGCGAGAATCATTACTATTACAAAGAAAAAAAAGAATTGTTTTCATTCTTTGCTGATTTTCGTTATTAAGATTTTCAAGGCACTCGGCAATCATTTCATCTGAAAAATCATATACTCCACTTGATACCATATCAGCATACTCTACTACGGTAGGATAATATTTTGAAGAATCCAAATATTTTTGTGGCCAAGATTGATTAGCAATTTTTCCTTCACAGAATTGGACACTGTTTTCACTAACAAAAGATCCTTGTTTAGGAATAGGCGGAAGATACTTTGCTGGTATATAATCAATATTTAACTCAATTGTAGAGAAATATAAACTATCTACAACCATTTCATTTCCAATATTTTTATATCTATATCCTGAAAATGGTATTATAGATATACAATTTACTGCCTTTCCTAAAATGGCTGCAGCACAAGCCTTGTGATGACCATCAATAATAAAACTCATAAACTCTTTAAAGTTATAAACAATTGCTCTTGGAGGAGATATAGAATTTTTGATTGTATTAATGTAGTATCGTACTCTTTCTTCATTAAAACAACTTGTATTTTCGGTTGGATATAGGAATACTGGTTCCCCATCAACAAAATTATAGTCATCTTTAGGTAATAAAACACCTGCTGTTGCTGAACTTTCAGTTAGTGTGTTTGATACATTCCAAAAAAAATGTCCATCTCCATCTGTCGGATAGCACAGAATATCTGCTACTATATATAATCCACTTTCAAGTAATGATAATAGTGGTTCTAAATCTTCAATTGAATTTTGCAAATCAACAAATTCACTATTAATACCCTTACTAATTTTTGCTAATTCGTGCGTATTTGCTTTATCAATCCCAAATCCTGTTGCTAATAAACTTTTACAAGTTGGACAGGATGGAGCATTAATTTGAACTAAAGGAATATCATTGAGAGTTATCTGTGTCAAATAGCGCGTTCCATAATAAGAATCATCCACACTTTTAGTAGACGATTTTAATGCTCCAACTCCATCAATATATATTAATTTAGCATCTTTACACATCGGTAAAAATGAAATATCAATTTTATCGTTAATTATTAATATTCTATTTTTATTATTCAAATACAACTACTTACACCTCCGATAGTTGCAATAGATTTCCTCAACAAATTACTATTTATATTACTCAAACTTAAATTGTAATCTTATTTGTTTAATCTTTTATGAGAATTCCAATCTATATTTTTATCTTATGCGCGGTGATAATGGTATAACTATCTGCATTAACTGTTATTTTACAATCATCTATGTCTATATACCAATTTTTCCCCTTTCTAACTATTATGGCATTGGAGTTTAGTATTTTGTCGCTGCACCATTTTACTACATCGTCCACATCCAAAAAAAGATTCTTTTTAATTCGTCCACCTCCCAACTCGGTTGTGTGCAACTTGTCTAAGTTTTGTAGCAATTCACATTTGTTATTATTCATTTTTATCACCATGTATTTTCCTTTACAATAAATAAAACTATTCTTTACTATATGCAAAGAATATCTGCATACCGATATTCTTTCCATCTGTTTCTCCGCATTCAGGAATCACTGTAAATCCATTTTTCAACCCATATAACCCACTAATGGATAAGCAAAGGGCATCAACAATATCATCTAATGCCAATTCTTTTCTTTTGTAATTATTTAAAGCATACTCTATTATCTCATCGGTATTTTGATACAATTTTCGAAGTACATTAATTCTTTCATCCGCACCTTCTCTATATTTCTTGCTGTATTGCATTGGTTGTCCACTCAAGGCATAAAAGCAAACCTCTGGATGAGACTCCTTCAATCTACCTATCACAGACTTATTTTTTACTATGAATTCATCAACCTCTCTAATTTTAGAAACAATACCCCAAGTCTGTTTGGACAGCCCTCTTTCCATTATTTCCTTATTTGTTTTATGCGCTTCTTCATAACTCTCACAATAAACCGCTTGTCGGCATGGGACTGGAAATACACTTGATCCTCGGCCATGACCCAATAGCTTTCTTGCCCTTAAATCACATAATCGTTCCTCTTTTCCAGAGCCTTTAAGTCCAATAGGTATATCTATAAGAATAATATCTGAATCAGCATAAACCTTGTGTAAATCCCCAACACTTTTAAATGTTAGTAATTCCCATTTGCCATTGTCATATATGGCTACTGCAAACCAACCTGATTTACAGCCATCTACCCCTACACTTTTCATTCATTAACTCCTCCAAATTAATATCTTTCACCAAATCATTTTATCCGCTTATTTATCCAATTTATATTATCATAACTATCCGTTATTAGCCTGGCTGTAATCCCCTAAACACGTCCAATTATATGCATACTAATAAGTTGATTATTATACAACTCCCACAATGTAACATATTGTTTATAACAATTTTAGTTCTGTATATAATTTTAGAATGCTTGTTCTATTCCTAACTCTCTAATATAATCTATCCATCTGTATATTAACTCAGGCTTATATCTTCTCTCTCCATTTTTATTTATACTTTTTTCCAAAGCGTAAGCAAGTAATGCATATTCGTTTTCCAACATAGTATCAAATACCCCTTGATCATCAGTATTTATTGATACTGAAATTAATGGGTTATTATTATCAAACTCAAGTCCTAAATTATTAAATCGAAGAATTGGGTGCTGATCATACCTATTTATTGTTCCAATTAAATAATTCGATGAAGGATTTGTTTCTATAGCTATACCTTTTTCTGATATATCCATCATCATCTTCTTCTGTATTTCATCCACAAGATGTACATATTCCAAATCTACCTTTATAATATCTTGCTTGCCGCCATTTTCTCTAACCCCTTTATTATAATGATAGCAATAATATAGATTAATACACTTTTCAGTTTCTCTAATTCTATTTGTGACTAATCTGTTCACTTCATAATATTGCGATTGAAGAAGTGGATCATCAATTAAATTAAGATATTGTCTTAATTCGCCGATGTTTTTCCTATAAATATCCGGTTTGTCGCCTCTCAATTTCCATGCATTGAAATAATTGTATATAGAAATCTCACCTAACAAATCCTTGCAATGTCCATATACCTCGTTGAATTTGTCAAAGAAAATATGTTCTAACCATGATACTAATGAACTATTTAGGCATATTCCATACTCCTTTGATTTTTCTAACAACCATGCAGTATCATCAATTATATCCTGCTTATTCAATATGATCTTATAATTCTTAAGTTCATAATAGGCCTTTGAATCAATTCCTAATGCAAGAGCATGACCTAATCTACTTCCTCTTTTTAAATTACAGAATAAAATAGCTTCATCAATTGCTCTTAAACCATCTACTATATCAAGAAAGTCCTCACCAGCATGATAGGTTGCGCTCAGTTTTATTGGTTGATTTAATTCCTCAATCATTGATTTCTTGATTATATTGAAATTCGTCAAATATCTAAAACTTTGCGCAAAAACCTCTGGTCTGCATCCAATTTCATGTGAACAAGCATCAATGCCTTTTACCCTATATTTACTCTTGCCATCCAGCTCTAGCAGTTGAACTATTGATTTTGTACTTTTAGCAACATTACTTCTTACTTTATTGTTTCTTGGTGCATTTTCAATGAAAATACCTTGATCCGGAGATTTAGGAAAATGAAGAACGTAAAAATGCTTCGGTTTGGATTTCTTTCTTATTCCTGAATAACTATCATATCTTTTAATTATTTCTTTGTTCATTTTCCCACTTTTTTTAGGACAAATCCTTGTTTCCAATGAAACAACCTTCTGACAACTCAAAGTGGAGTTAATTGCCATTCTGACTAATTCGTACTGATATTGCTGAAAACCATCAATAAATATTTCCTTCCTATCTTGGTACAATGAAAAATTTTTAAAACCCAACTTTCCATTTACTTGTATTAATTCAGATCGAAATAGATTTTTGATAAGTAAATATATATATAAACAATTTTTTTCAAATTCATCAAATTCACCTTGAAAAATGGCTTTGAAGCAATCATAAAGAAATTTTCTTTCTCCAACTAAGATCCTATTATCATTATTATTGGTGTGAATATTACTTTTTTCAATTGCATAATCTAAAAAACCACGTTTAGTTTTATAACCATACTCTTCCTTTTGTGTATTGATTAATCTTTGTAAATCAGCTAGCCACATAGCATCAAGGTCATTTATATCATTTTTGCCATTCCTAAAAGTTTTGAATATATTATAAAGTACACTGTTATCTTTCATATAGCAAAACAAATACACTCTGATAAATGCAGCCAACATACACTCAGTATAGAGTGCTCTTTTTTTTAAACCTCCAGTTTCCACTGATATCTTCGGGTCCATGTAATTATCAATCTTTTTAAATTCATTCTGTCTTCCAGCTATATTGTTCATCAAGGACGCCCAGCTAAGCGCAAAAATCTGAGTGGATCCATTCAAATGAAAATGATTTTCTGCCATTCCCTTATTTAATATATTATGTAATCTTTTGTTGTCTGTTTTAATAATTGGACTCCATGCAAAATATTCTGTTCCCTGATTGAACTGAGCATCTATTTTTGCAAGATATGCTGTAGTGAATAAATCTTGTCCCAACTTAAAAGAAATCTCTCTCCATCTTAAAATTTGATCATACCTACATTGAGGTTCATTTTCATCATATACAAGAAATTTAGCTGCGACCTCAGCTATAAAGTCAAAGACTCCTCTTTTTCCATTAATCCTTTCTTTAAGAAAATCATATGTGTTTTCAACTTCGTTAATTGTATACATTGGAAAAACTTCTGAAGCATATTTCACAAATAATTTTTTTGGTATATTCGCATAGCTATTTCTTTCTTTCATACCACAATTGAAATTATCAAAAAAATATGAGTGTGGTATTTTTTTTAGCAATATTTCCAAGCAACCTCTTTCTATATCCATAAATCAAAATTCCTCCATGTTTAGATCTTTATACTTTCAATTTTAATTAACATGAGAACTTTTTTTACTAGTTCATTATATTCTTCCTTAATTTCATCAGAAATAATTATTTTTTCATTGCCTACTGAAATTTTGATAATACAATCATCATAGAGTTTTCTCAACTTCTCAATTTCTTTGCTGAATAAATTTCTCGTATTATAAACTGAAATATTTCTTGCTAAATTCAATAGTCTCGTTTTTAACGTAATATATGTGCATTTACGTTTCAGTTCTGTTATTTCTTGAACTTTGGTTTTATCCGGTGTTTTTAAAATTGTTTCAAAAATAGATCTTTCTCTATCCATTATTTCTTTATCAGAATTAGCTGTATTAGCAACCATCTCTTCAGGTCTTGATTGCAATAATAAAGCATAAAGATCTGCTAATTCGTTCTTAAACTCCTCATTACCAATAAATATTTTATGATTAGGCAAAGATAAATAATCTATATTCCCTAAAGCCTTTTCAACTGTATCAATAAAAGCAGTGAAATATATTTTATCGCTATGAACTTTTTCCTTAATATCTGTATTCATTTCGCAATATTGTTGAATATAACTGCTAAGCTCAACATTTGTAGCTATAGTCATTATCAGTTGCTCATTTATCTTTGAGTGAAGACTTTCTATATAGTTTTTTACAAAATCGCATATAGTTACATTTTCTATTACATTAAATCCACCTCTAATATACAAATGTTTCAAATCAACTGCTGAAATAAACAATTGATCTATACCGAATTCTGCCTTTCTCCTATATGCACTATTAAATGAAATGAAATTTGAATTAGCTTTATCTATATAGTATCTCGAACAAAATGTCATATTCACTATTTTTCGTGCAATTTCTTCATTCAAATTATTTGGCTTTATACGATCCACAATTTCTGATATTTCAAGCTCTTCACCCAACACCTTTTTTATGTCATATTCAAAATTTGTTCTACTTGAATTATTCTTAGCCTTATCTGCTTGTTCTCTTCTTATTACTTTTTCACTTCTATAAACAATATTTTCAATATATCCAGTATTAAATGTTTTAGTAAGAGGATTTCTCTTTTGTACACGAGCAAGATTATAACCCCAAATATCTCCTCCAATAAATTTATATATTCGGTTGGGCTGATCTAATATATCTTCTGTTTCAATCAAAACCATTTTATTCATTGCAATTGAATATATTGTTTTAATAGCAAAGACGAAATTATTAATTTCATTATCGACGAATCGGTTTCCAAGAAAGTCTAACCATGAAATTACATCTCCTAATGAATATTGCATATAATCTTTATTTTTTGTATAAAACTGGTCCTTTGCTTTATCAAACAATCCATCTGCCTGAATGTCAATCGTATATAATTTATGAGTCTCTAATATTTTCATGATGTTTGTACAAATAAACCTATGCTTCTTATTGTTATTTTCCGAATATAGCTCTCGTATCATATTAATATGCCCATCATCCAGATTACCAGGAATCCACGTATTGAGAAAATAATCCTCAAATATATTAATATTTGAAAGTCGTGTTTTCTTATCAATAAAATCCTGCATTTTTCCTAAAACAGATAAAAGATTTACAACTTCTCTTAGTGTATTTGGTATAATATTATGAACATCATTTTGAGGCTTTACAAAAGCAATTCCAGTTTTGTTAAATATGTACCCAAGTATTGTTTTTTCAATACCTTTCCAATTTTCTTTTTTTAGTAAATTATTTTCAATTTCTTCTTTGTAATAGATCAATTCTATATCATCATTTCCATTTTGAGATATAGCACGAATTTCTGGTAAACTAATTTTCCTACCATCGGGAATTAGCTTCTCCACATATCTGGCTGCCATATTTACAGGTTCATCTTTACTAAGCCGATTTTCTTCATTTATCAAGATTGAAAGCTGTTCTCTAAACTCCTTCTCAACACACTTTTTTAACTGCTCAATATTTATGGCCATAATAATTATTACATTAGGAATAATCAAGTATTTTCTTATCTGTTCTGTTATTTTATAAGCATATTTAATATTAATATCTAAATCATCAATTGGGATTATTAAAAAGCTTTTCTGATTACCTCCAGCAAATATACTCAAATATTCCCTTACTAGTTCTATAATATCCATTCTAAGATTTGTGATATCTCCTATACGTGCGATTCTTTGAATACTACTCTCATAATCATACTCAAGATCTTCAAGTTTACTCGGATTTCTAATCAAGCATAAACTTTCATAAACCTTTTGAAAAAGATCCATGATTTTATTCTTTTTATCTTTTGGAACACAAGTATTGTCAGATCTATATTTTTTCTCAAAATTATTGTACATCCTTGCAATAACTACTTCCAAAATGTTATTCATATCCTCAAATGCTGAAGGATCAATTGTTTCCAGTGAAATAAAATTAAACTCTCTTGTTGCTTCACCGAAGACATTATTTGTATCAATATTTGATAATTTTTTCAAATATTCAGTGAACGAAAGCATGGCACTGCTTTTACCCTGACCTCGTTCACCAGTAAAAGCAATTATATTATTAAGATAATCGACATGGGATGAATTACCTTTATTATTTTTAATTAAGCTTTTTGTCACTGCCACTATTTCTTCAACTCTTAGAGCTGACTGCTTGTAAGCATCTCCAAATATATCATTTGCAAAAATATCATTTACTCTTATGTTATTTGTTATCTCCCTTACTTTAACTTTAAACTCATTTCCCTGCTCTACAATAATTTGTCTCATTAATGTTCCTCCCTTATATAATGTAGTTGTAACATTTAATAGAAAACATCTTTATTTTCTAGCGAACATTAACAACTCACTTTTAAAAATCATTCTTATATTTTATTTAACCTGTCAGATAATTAATCACTTCATTTCATGCTTTCTATTAAGATACCTAACAGGAAACTTAACATTAAAATTAAATCATTGTATAATATCTCCTGAATAGAGGTTAGATGTATTCCTCCAGGGAATCTCGTAGAGATCATACCCGTAAATAAGCGTGTCATTCCATCAGTGAGATTTCTATGGTTTAGCTGGTTGGGTTTCCCGTAGGGTGTTACCTTAGGAATTACCCGTGTCACAAATAAGGTTATAGACTCATTGATAGAAGTGGATACTCTGTTCTATCTCAAACTAACTAAAGTAAAGGAGATATTAATTATGTCTAAATTTTTTTACAGCCCAACAGTAGGTATTGATGTTTCAGCAGACTTTTCTATAGTTGCTATTCTTACACCTAACGGTGATATTTACAGAAAGGCATTTAAGATTAATCATGATGTGGACGGCTTTAACCACTTAGTTAAAGAAATAAAGAAAGTGGAAAAAGAGTTTAACATGAAAACTGGCATTTTCATGGAGTCCACTGGCGTGTACCACTTATCTCTTTTCCACTTTCTTAAAACCAACAACTTAGAGGCTTATGTTATTAATCCTCTAGTTACTAATTCTAACAAAAATAAAGACATAAGAAAAGTGAAAAATGATAAAAAGGACGCCTTAGCTATAGCTAAAATAGGTAAATTTGAAGACATAAAAGCTTACAGTTATTTTGATGTTTCTATATTTACCTTAAAATCTCTATGCCGTGATTATTATAAACTTGTTGATACAAGATCAACATTTAAGAAAAAGTTATCTGCTGACTTACGTATAGTATTTCCAGGATACAACAATGTATTTTCTGATGTAACTGGAGTAACTTCAATTGCTATTCTTAAGTGTTATCAGACTCCTCATTCTATTCTTGATTCTTCTAAAGAAAATATTATAAAAATTCTTAAAGAGTCATCTAAAAAGAATTTGATTTGGTGTAACAACACTTACGATAAATTAATTAAAATGGCTTCTAATGCTGCATGCATTGGCATATCATCACTTGGATTGTCAATAAAAATAACTATTAATATTGGAACTATTGAAAATTTTAATAAACAGATAGAGCTAATATTAAAAGAAATAGAAAACGTCTTACATGGCAATGATGTTTCTTCAAAGTTTAAACAAAATATCCTGTTATTAATGTCCATACCTGGAGTTGGTTTTATTTCTGCTATAACTATACTAACTGAAATAGGCGATTTTGAAAGTTTCTTAAAACCTAAACAGTTAGTTGCATACTTTGGCATAGATCCTTCTGTTAACGAATCTGGTAAATTTAAAAGTGATAAAGACAAAATATCCAAAAGAGGTACTCGCTTTGGTCGTAGAGCTTTATACGCAGTAGCTTTAGCTTCTATAAGAACTAAGCGTACTGGTGAAGCCAATAATAAAATCTTACTAGATTACTACAAAAATAACCTAAACGGTAAAAAAAAGAAGGTAGCCTTAGTAGCTATTATGCATAAGCTTGTAAACTATATTTTTGCTGTCCTACGTAACCAAAAGGAATACGAGCAGCGTTTGCCAAAAATTCATCACAAAATGCATCTTGAAAATTCCAATAAACCAGCAGCCTAATCGGCCGCAAAAATTATTACCAATTTTTGCATTGTTCGCCTTTTAAGCAATGCCTTTTTGGCATGCAATTTTTTAAAAATAACTTTTTTAAACTTTTTTATTGACTTTTACTAGCTGGTCTTAAAAATTACTACTGTGCATATTGACTTTTTTCAAAATATCTTCATTTTAATAATGAGATTGCCTTCCCATTATAGACATTACCCACATCATATCTATCACAACACATTTAACTATTATGTATATTTCTACAATAAAACTGAAATTCCTCTAAATTATGGTTATTAAGTGCAAAATAGTCCCCTCTAAATAACACACCTACACCACCAAAAATAAAGAGCTGCTAACTAATAATAACCATTAATATTATTAGCTAGCAGCTCTTCAAATTGAATACCACTCTATCTTTCATAGACTTAAATCTAAATTTTTATCAATCACTCTAATCCTAATCCTTATCCCTAAACAACATCTCCACACTATCAACCAAATCCACAATATCTTTCCTATAAATCCTCCCTGAAAAAGCTTCATGTGGAAACGCCACAAACTTAGTAGCAGGCTGAATAATTGTACGATAAATAGGGTCTGCAATCACAGCTTTTGCACCTTTCAAATATCTCATAATGCTATCTTCATCTTCTGCCAAAACATCCCCTTCTAATAACAAATCAGCTTCCGTTTCCAAAGGACATAAAACCTTAACTTTCATATCCTTTGTGAGTTCAAGTGCTGCTGCTAATGATTCGGAATAGATACTTTCCCCAATAATAACTATGTCGCTATCACAGGCAGTTCGCTCACTATATGCAATTTGCGATTTTCCAGTATTAATTGCCTCATCTAGTGCCTTCATTACTACAGCTGCAAACTGATCTCCCATGGGAACACCCACAACATATGGTGTTCCAAATTTCTTCTGTAATTCTTTTGCTGCTAAAAGCCCAGTGGAAGAAATAACCAAATTCACTTCTGCAGCTCCAGCTTGTTTCATTTCTTCTAATGTGCTCCCCATTGCCCATACAGATAAAACCTGAAAACCTGCTTCAGTTAATCGCCTTCTAATGCTATCTACACTGCTATTTACAGAATAATCTAAAGGAGTAGCACCAAGCACATTTACACTTTTTGTTATCTTAGATATACCCTCTAGCGTAAATCGTTTTGCTATTTCAGCAAGAGCTTGCCCCGCTCCACATATATAAGAATGCATTCCATTTGTTTCAATAGCAAATGTGGAAATTCCAGTTTCATTTTCAATTACTTCTGCAACCGCAGGAAAATCTGTACCTATCATCATTGGAATGGGTGTACCTGCAATAGCTATAAATTTAGGCTGCAGATCCTTCGCTACTGTCACAATGTCATTTATTAATTTTTCATCATCCCCCATAATAGCTTCCATTTCAGAAAGTCCTGTAATGTAAATCATGCTTTCCATATCATACCAGCGTGGTTCATCGTGAGTAGTATATGTTGAATTGCACCCTGATGCATCATGCATAACAGTCATTCCACCTAATTCATATAGTGCGGAACAGACACCTGACACATCTGCGGTATATGTTGAAATAAATGCTGAAGCTTGTTTCATAGTAAGCAATCACACCCCAATCCTTTCATTTGTATAAGTTTACGTACATTCTTCGGAAATGTAAAAGCTTCTTTCATAAGTCCAGCTAATTTCACAATTCCATCAAAACCATACATTCCGCCGCCTTCTACTATATTTACAAAGTATTCACTTCCTGTAAAATAAGCAGCCTTCTGCCCTATTGCAAGATTCTTCTCATCACATTTTCTATTTAATAGACGCATCTTTGCATGTACTGTAGCATACACTTTCATTTCAGGTTTGTTTTTTACAAGCCAGTAAAAATCTGTTTTGTCCCATTCTGTAAATGAATCTACATAAAGTCTATCCACATTAAATCCATTTTCAACAAGCAAACGTGTGAGTCCACAAGGTCTTGGAACAGCTGTGTAATCTATGGAAATCTTTGCATCTCCAATTGCTTCTTTTGCTTCTTTTAACGCATTTAAAGCTGCTAACTTTTCATCTTTATATTCTTTTTTGGATAATCCCAGGTATTCATTTAGTGTATTTAAATTTTCTGTTATTTCATCAAATCCATAGCATAAAGGTAAATGTAAATGCTTCTGTCCTAATTTTTCCTGCAAATACTCTCCACCTGGTATTACAACAGGCAAACAGGATATATTAGCACAGCTTTCAGCCATTTTAAGGTATTCATCATAAGCTTTGCAAAGAGTAATATCTTTAAGTTCATATCCATTTTCACGAATGATCCGTATCAGCTCACTGCTTTCATCTATAGGAATATTGTTACCTATAATATTAATGCTTTTTTTATTAATCTCCATCGGTTCAAGTATGTTATACAACTGACGCCTCATTTTTTGATCTGGCGTCAAACCGCTTTTCCTCATAATTGGGTCCATATAACAATCTACAAAAGCCACATGGGGATATCTTTTTCTAAGTTCACTATAAACAAGTTCCAAATCACATCCCATAAAATGATGTATGCAGGCAGTAAATATTAAAACTGCTGGAGGTTTTTGTGGAAGCTTTTCAAGTATATCTGACACACCTTCTATTATAAGTTCTTCCATGTCACCTTCTAGCACATTGTTTTCCTGTACAGCTATAGTTGAAAATCTATCTAATGTTCCCATTTCTGCTGCTGTGAGAACAACCCCTCTTAAACAATTTGCTGCACATACATATATCTGATGTGATTTTGGAATAAGCATTCCAACATGAACTATATTCCATGTCCCCCTGGAAGGAGCATTATATTCTAGTCCGGATACAAAGGGTGCAGGAAATGCAGCATCTTTTATTGAAGTACAGGCACCTTTTTCATCAGCATGTCCAGATACATTTACAAGCATGATATCTCCTTTCCACATATCATCATTATAGTCTCTGATAGCTTTCTATATTGTTTTGACATGTCACTTTGAGGGAATGCTTCTATTACTGTTTTATTCAAACTCTCTGCTTCCTGAACGGTTTCACTCATGTCTAAAGTACCAACTATTTCTGAATGAATATCCTCTGCCAGTTCATTTACTTTTTCATATTCATTTTTCACATTCCTTTTGTTAAGAATAAGACCTCCAAGACCTGCATAACCTCTATTCTTAAAATTATCTATAGCCATTGCAATATTGGCTGCTGCATGAATAGCCATGTTTTCACCTGAGGTTATAATAAATACTTTGTCTGCATAACCCTTACGCATTGGCATGGAAAAGCCTCCGCATACTACATCTCCAAGTACATCATATATCACTACATCTGGTTTATATACTTCATATGCACCTTTTTCTTTTAATTTTTCAAGAGCTGCTATAATTCCCCTGCCTGCACAACCGAGGCCCGGAGTAGGCCCGCCTGCTTCCACACATATCACACCATTGTATCCAACAGTTACCATATCTTCTAATGTGAAATTGTCCTTATTTTTCCTTACAAGTTCAAGCACTGTATTCACCTTTGTTTTACCATGAAGTGAAACTGTAGAATCAGCTTTAGGATCACATCCAATCTGCATAACTCTTATTCCTTTACCAGCCAGTGCAGCTGATATATTAGAAACTGTTGTAGATTTTCCAATACCACCTTTTCCATACACTGCAATTTTTATCATAATACTTTCCCCCATACTCTAACTTGCTTTTTATATATACAAAATTTTGATTTAATATAATCATGATGTGAAATCTCTTAAGAGGACAGAGGACAATTGACATAGGACAGTGATTGTTGCTTTTCCTCCGTTACACTACGGAAAACCTTTAATTATTTTTCATGACTAAGCGACTTTGTCGCAAGCCGTTAGGCTGTATTAATCACCTATTATTTTTAAATTTTTCTTTGTTGTTTTAACAATAGAATTTAAGATTTTATTTAGTTCTTTACATTTAATAATCAATTTCTCTGATGCGCTAGCATCAATATATTTAGTAGCAATTAAAAGTTCTAACCAATACTCTGTTTCAGATGCTTCTTTAAGAGCTATATTCATCTTATTTAAAAAATCTCTTCTGCTTTGAGCTTCTAGTCCTTCTTTTACGTTTGCTCCTATACTTATTCCTGATCTAAGAACCTGTTTTGAAATAATGTATTCCTTCTTTTCTTCAGCTAAATATTTATATAAATTAACAATTTCTTTTGCAAAAGCAAAGGCTTTTTTATAAGTTAAGTTTTCTTTCAATCTTTAACCTCCTAAATTTATCAATTCATCTAAAATATTAGACTTATTCATATAAATTTATTCAGTTTTAAAAAAATGTGAAACTTAGATTTATAAATTAAAGATTTTTCGTAGTGCAGCGGAGAAAAATCCTCCTTCACTGTCAATTGTCCTCTGTCCTCTGTCCTCTTCCACTTGTCCTCTGTCAATTGTCCTCTCACAAACAATACGACCTATTATACAACAACTTCGAAAGCTGAGTTATAATTTACTAGTGTTCAACTGTTATTGTATTAGCATATTCTTGGAAGCAACTCTCCTCCTGGAGGTGGCAGCAATGTTTCAGCACCAATTTCCGTTTTTACAATAACACGGCCTGCCATATCACAAGTTACTTCACCAATAATAGCCGCATCTTTCGAATATTTACCTTTATGTAATGTATCAACAATCTTTGGAGCAACTTCTTTTGGAGCAAAAATCACAAGCCTGCCTTCACAGGCAAGATATAATGGTTCCAGCCCCAGCATACCGCATACACCTTTTACACCATTTGCTACTGGTATACTCTTTGAATCCAGTCTAATTCCAACTTTACTCTGCTCTGCAATTTCATATAATACCGTTCCCACACCTCCACGTGTAGCATCTCTAATTACATGAATATTTTTTGACTCATCAAGCATAGCTTTTACTGTTCCCCATAATGGTGCACAGTCACTTACTACATCTGATTCAATTCCAAACTCATTTCGTGCCAGCAAAACAGTACATCCATGTCGTCCTATATCACCGGTTACAATAATTGCATCGCCAGGTTTTGCATTAAAACCAGAAGTATTAACATCCTCTATAATCTGCCCAATACCTGTTGTTGTTATAAATACACCATCAACCTGTCCTTTTCCAGCCACTTTTGTATCTCCAGCTACTATTTTGACCCCTGCTTCATCTGCAGTCTTTTCCATGGCTGATGCAATTTTTTCTAACTTGTCCATTGGAAAGCCTTCTTCAATGACAAAGGCACAGGATAAATATAAAGGCCTTGCTCCCATACAAGCTAAGTCATTTACTGTGCCACAAATACTTAATTTACCTATATTTCCACCTGGAAATTCTGATGGAGAAACAATAAATCCATCTGTGGTAAAGGCCATTTTTCCTCCCTTAATGTTCAATACTGCAGCATCATCTGCTGTGAGATCAGGATTGGAAAAATGAGCTCTAAAAACCTGATCTATTAATTCTGATGTTTGTTTTCCTCCAGCTCCATGAGCTAGTGTAACTGTTTTATCCATTTATATCCCTCCATACTGATAATATGCTGAACATGCACCTTCATTGGATACCATGCAGGCTCCAACAGGATGAATTGGTGTACAACCTTTTCCAAATACCATGCAATCTAATGGCTTACATTTTCCCTGCAGGACATCACCACAGCGGCATGCTGGATTACTTCTTCCTATAACTTTTGGTAAATGGAATTTATCTCTAGCATCAAACTCTTTATAAGCTTCTTTCAATTTAAGACCTGAACTTTCAATAACGCCAAGACCTCTCCATTCAGAATCACACTCTTCCATAATTTCAGATACAATGCTTTGTGCTGTTTTACTTCCGACCTGTGTAACAACTCTCGGATAACAATTTTTAAAGAAACTGCTACCCTCCTGTAATCTTGTGATTATTACGGCAAGTGCTGTCATGATTTCATTTGCAGTAAAACCTGTTATTACTCCGCTAACGCCTTGATTAACCAAGTTTTCACAAAGCTCTGTGCCTGTAATAGCATGTACATGGCCTGGATATAAAAATGCATCTGCGCTGCCTTTTAAAGCTCTGTATGCTGCTGGCATGGTTTTGTTTGCTGTAAGTAATGCAAAATTTTCAAGTACTGCAGCTTTCGCTTTTTTCACCGCCAAACAGCTGGCAGGTGTGGTTGTTTCAAATCCTACCGATAAGAATACTACCTGCTCCTCAAGATGCTTACTAGCATACTCATAAGCATCAATAGGTGAATATACTATTTGAACTTTCCCGCCTTTTGACCTAGCTCCTGCAAGGCTCATTTCTGAACCAGGTACTCTTACTAAATCTCCAAAGGTGCATATTGTGGCATTATGATGAAGAGCCAGCATAACAGCTTCATCAATAAATCCAACAGGAGTAACACAAACCGGACATCCTGGTCCTGATATCAGTTCAATATTCTCCGGTAAGATATTTCTAATTCCAAGTTTGAATATTTCATGAGTATGAGTTCCACAAACTTCCATAATACGAAGCTTAGGTCCCCTGTAACCCTCGATAATCTCCTTTGCAGTTTTTTTTATATTTTCAGCCATTATAATTCCTCCATGATCTTATCTGTTTCCTTCTTATCATCATCTGTAATTTTAGCAATGGCAATTCCTGCATGAACCATAACATAATCTCCTGGTTCTAATTCATCTATTAATTCTGCAGATACTTCTCTTCTTGCTCCTGAAGCATCAATAACTGCCATACCTTCTCTAATCTTTACAACTCTTACTGGCAAACCTACACACATAGTTATACTCCTTCCACTTTATTGATATATTCCATAGCTGCTACTGCCTGCCCTAGTGCGATTCCGCCATCATTTGGAGGCAATAAACTATGGGTTAAAACTCTAAATCCCCGTTTTCTTAAACGTTCTACGCTCATTTTTAATAACAATCCGTTTTGATATACTCCACCGCTTAATGCTATGGTTTTGATTCCACTTTTTTCTGATGCCTTTGTACACCCAGCTGCAATCATATCTGCCAGCTTTTCATGGAAGAAATAAGCAAGCATAGCTGCATCTTTTCCAGCTAAAGTTTCTTCTATTATTTTCTTAACTAAAATATCAGTTGCCAAAATTAACCGTCCATCTGAATTTTCATAAACAAGCTCTGGCAATTCAATACTATCTACCTTGAATATCTTTCCATTATCATTATGAACTGTACATTTTTCTTCATAAACTTCTGCTTTAAATTCAAGAGTCATAGAAGCTTCACCTTCAAAAGATGATTTTTTTCTAATATTTAAAATAGCACTTACAGCATCAAACAAGCGCCCTGCACTTGTAGATATTATGCTGTTTATTTTATTGTCAGCCATCATAAACTGAACGTTACAATTCTTGTCATCACATAAATTAAGCTGTTTTACAATTTCCGCTGCCTTCCCTTTGTTTTTGTATATACCATAAATCATAGACACTGCAATTCGCCATCCCTCTTTAGCTGACAAATCACCACCAATTTGAACAAATGGTTTTATGCTGCCTAGTCTCTCAAATCCATCATAAGTAGCTTTTAATAACTCCCCACCCCAAATGGTTCCATCTGTTCCATAGCCTGTTCCATCAAAGGAAACTCCTATAACTGGATCAGAATAGTCATTTTCAGCCATACAGGATAAAACATGTGCATAATGATGCTGAACCTTCAAGACAGGAATTCCAATTTCCTGTGCGGCATAAGTAGTATTATATTTTGGATGCAGGTCGCATGCCACAATGGTTGGCGTGATCTCAAGCAAAGTTTCCATTCTTGTAACGGACTCCTTCAAAGCTTTTACTGTTCTTAAATCTTCCATGTCGCCAATATATGGGGACCCATAAAATAAATCATTTTTACCTATGCAAAAAGTATTTTTGAGTTCACCGCCCACTGCCAGTACTTCCCCTTTAAATCCCTTTGAAGTCATAAATGGCAGTGGTGCATATCCTCTGGAACGCCTTATCATATAAGGTTTTCCTTCAAAGAAATCCATAACCGAATCATCTGCACGAATACGAATCTTTCTATTATGTGACAATATAACATCACACAGCTTTGATAATTCCACTATTGCATCATCATCATCCCTGCATATTGGTGCACCTGACGTATTACCACTTGTCATCACCAGGCAATCCGGCATAACTATATCATCATCATAGGTAAACATCAGCATTTGAAGTGGAGCATATGGGAGCATTACTCCTACCTTTGGATTATCAGGTGCCACAGCATCACACACCCTTCCACTTTGCTTTCTTTTCAGAAGTATAATAGGTTTCTGATGTCCATCAAGTACTTCTTTTTGAACTTTTGTAACTTCACATTCACGTTCTGCAGTTTCCATGTCCTGCATCATAACTGCGAAGGGTTTCGCCGGTCTGGTTTTTAATGTTCTAAGTCTCTCAACCGCTTCCTTATTTGTGGCGTCACAACAAAGATGAAAACCTCCAATTCCCTTTATAGCTGCAATGCCTCCATCATGGATTACCTGTCTTGTATAAGTAATTGCATCTTTACCTCGTTCATCTCTTCCAATGAGATAAACCTCTGGACCACATTCATTACAGCATACTGGCTGTGCATCATATCTTCTCGTTTCTGCATGAGTGTATTCATATTCACACTCTGGGCACATTGGGAATTCACCCATGCTGGTACGTACACGATCGTAAGGCATGGAATCTAGAATAGTAAGTCTTGGTCCACAGCACGTGCAATTTATAAAGGGATGAAGATATCGTCTGTCCTTCTTATCAAAAAGTTCTTTTTTACATTCTGGACAGATGGCAATGTCTGGGGATACAAAAATCTCACCTTCCTCCTTTTCACTTTCAATAATTTCAAAGTCCTTAAATTTTTCTGACTCTCCCACTTCATGCACATCAATTTTTAATATTGATGAACGCTTTGGAGGATTGTGTTCTAAATCATATAGAAAACTTTCTAATCTACTGCCACTACCCTGAGCTAATATTTCTACATAAGATCCTTTATTGCACACACTTCCAAGTATACGGTTTTTATCTGCATGCCGGCTTACTGTAGGTCTGAAGCCAACTCCCTGAACAATGCCATAGACTTTAACAAGCAAAGTTTTATACTCTTTCATCGCATATCACATCTTTCCTGAAACTGCAAAATGTGGTGTATCCACATACCTTCCCTTGAAGCCCGGTATTGCACGTTTCAATATATTATCACCTACAATTACATCATAATTTCCTTGTTCTATAAGCTTAACAAATTGGTCCTCTTCTTTAAGAGAAATATCCTGAGCTTCTTTAAGCTCGTCCTTTAGCATAAACCAAGAAGCAACTGTTACATCTGAATTCACATTCTTATGTATTTCATCTCTGATGGAATTGGCTATAACCTGCTGATGTATTACTAAAACTTTTTTACCTTTAAAATTTTTAAACTGTTCTTTCATTTCATCCTGTAATATATCTTTAGTTAGTGGATAAAAAACTTCATAAGGTGTGCCGAATCTTTCTTTTAAATACTGTGCAGCCTTTAATCCGGCAGGAGATACCACCAAATTTTTTAAAACGCTCCCAGCTGCTTCTATCTTTGACAAATCTGACCCCATGCCATAACAGTAGACATTTTTGAATCCCTCTTTCTTTAGTTCTGCTTCTATTTTATCTGATGCCTTTAAGTCACTCATGTCAAGCGGAATTGCTCCAATTACACCTATGTTTTCCTTCTCTACTGTGAGGACATCTTTTGAAAAGGCCTTAAACATTTTAAGATAAGCTTTTTCAGCTCCCACATCATATAAATCCATACCAGTAGTTTCTATGGTAAGAACAGGTATCTGAAGTTTCTTTTCTGCCATTTTCTTTATTGCATTGTAATCCGTAGCAATAACTGCCGGTACTGGAGTTCCAATAACTGCTGCAAATTTCGCTTCCAATTTTTTAGCAGCATCCACAAGTTTAGCCACAAGCTTGTCATCACGCCCAAGTATAGCATCCATATCGCGAAGACCAGCACTGAAAATGGCAGTTTTTTCTGTAGCCCACCTAGGCTCATCAAATCCACATACATTACCAGCACATCCTCCTGCATCACAGATAACTATGATTCCACCTAGCTTATAAAGGACAGCTGCCGCACCAGATTGGTCTGGTGCAAAAGGTGATATATATTTCCTTAATCCTTTCATCTACTATGCCTCCTTAAAAGAACAATCCAATGAATACTTCAATTCTTTAAATAATTTTTTTACGCCAGCGTACCCAAAGGGCTGAATATCATCATTCCAAGGTACATTTACACAGTCGGGATGATAGTACCTCGCATCCCTCCCAATAGTTATATCAATGTTTTCTCTACTACAATCATAATAAAGCATGGTAGGTTCAAGATTGGAATAAATCTTAGTTGCAGGACTTAATTTTGCAATTTTTCTAATATAAACAAAGTCTTCTGAAGTGAGACTAGCATATATTTCAGCTACCTTAAAGCCATATCTTAAAAGTGCTAAAGATAGTTCAAAAGAATTAGCATTCAGCGTTTCCCCTACTGCAAATGTTATGTTGGCATAAGCAGCTTTCAATTCATCTATGGCTTTCTTAGCTTCCTCATAATATTTTTCATCATCAAAGCTAGTACCAAGAGCACTTAGGAAAATCCTGTATTGACTTTGCACTTTATCTATCTGATACAGCCTTATAAGTTCTACTGTTGGAATACTAAGTCGTTTCATAATATCATCAGCTGCAAATCTTGCTTCTGGATTTAATACAAGATTAAAATTCGCCTCCGCCATATGCATATATTCATCAAAATCTTTTAACCTAGAAATTTCATTTATTTTCTTTATGCCAATGTGGTGCAGCAAATCATATAGTTCTGAGTTTTCTATAAGCGGAGCAAAATATCCCAGTATATTAACTGTATCCTGTCTTTTTTCCATCTGCTCAAGAAGAGAATAAATAGATTGCCTTACATGTACCATAGGAGGCTTACGGCCTTCCCTTGTTAGTGCATACATGTAACATGGCAAGACAGGAATATTCACCCTATCCATAGCTTTTCTGCAAACACGCTCCATGTCTGTTCCAAGAAGTGCATCAACACAGGTAATACAAATCATAACTACTGATGGCATACTCTTTGTACATTTACAAATCTCTTCCACTGCCTTGGGAATGTTCTTCAAATGAGCTCCAGTAACAATATCAGTTTCATCCATCATCAAATAGAAAATTCTCTCACTATATCCACCCAGTTCACTTAGTGTTGCTGTATTCCTGCCGCAGCATCCCGGAGCTACTAAAAGCATAACTGATCCTGGTATTGCAAGAACTGCACGCTTAACTCCAAACCCTTTAGCGCCAGGTGAATTAAAAGAAAGAGTTGCTGGTGAGCTGTAAATCAAATGAGTATTTGAAATAAGCTCTGCAGGAATATTATCTTTGCCTGCTGCAGCTAAATTTTCCGCTGTAATATAATATGGCTCTTTTTTCATTTTATTCCCTCATTCTTAATTAATAATTTGGCTAAATTAAAGAAGCTCTGACTTATTGGAAGACTCGAATCTCCTTCAATAACCGTTTTCCCCATTTCCTCAAAACGATTGATATCTTTACTCCTTGAAATATCACCTACAATTGGGATACCAGTCTTATATGCAAAGTTTTTTACTTTTTCCTGTTCATTTTCAACATTTCTATGATTGAATACGATACCAAACACCTTTGCATAACTTCTATCTTCAAAATTTTTAACTGCACTATTTATATTATTGGCTGCATAAAGAGCCATTTTTTCACCTGAAGTAACAATAAGTACTTTTTCAGCATATCCTTCACGAATAGGTGCTGCAAACCCACCACAAACCACATCACCTAAAACATCATAAAGCACAACATCAGGTTTGTAGGTTTCAAAAAGATTTAATTCCTCTAATAAATTAAATGTAGCAATAATTCCTCTGCCTGCACAACCAAGACCCGGTGTAGGACCACCAGTTTCTATACACAAAACACCTCCAAAACCTACTTTTGAAATATCCTCAATTTTTTCTGGATCCCTATCAAATTCCCTCATATAATTCATTACAGGCATTAATGCTTCTTCTCCAAGTAAGTTGATGCAGGAATCTGCTTTAGGGTCACATCCTATCTGAATAACTTTTTTCCCAAGCCTCGCAAAGGCTGCTGACAAATTACTAGTAATTGTAGACTTTCCAATGCCGCCTTTCCCGTATATGGCTATCTTCAGCACTTCTAAAACCCCCTATGAAATTTCATTATAATTGTGGCATATTATAGAAATACAAGACCGAAAGTTAACTGTTGCCCCTAGTTATCTATATTTTTTCTTCCTATATAAAAAAGCTCCTCCCAAGTTTGGGAAGAGCTTAAATGCGGTCATAGCATATCAATAATGCACTAATGCAAAATATTACTTTTTACTGCCCGCTCTTTATCTCAGGACACCTTCGCTTCAGAGTGACAACAATATTAAATTTTAATTAAAATATCAAATAACCGTTTAATCATTAACCGTTTTCTGAAATTTTCATATATTCAGTTTACCATCGCAAATTGGCATTGTCAAGAATTTAATCCAAATTGTGTAAAACATTATATTAAATAATTCCTGTGCACTATAATCTGTACAGAAGAACTTATCCTGGCGCTTAGCAGTACTTATCCACCACTTTGATAGGAGATGTGGGAACTTTAAGGCTTAGCTGAGCTTGTTAATATGTGATTGAATTTGATAGGCAAAAAGAGCATTACCACACAGATAATGCTCTTTTGAAACATCAAAAATAACTCTACTCTATTTCTAAATCTTTTTCCTTTAATCTTATATACACCTCTTTACGAAGCAAAACGTAAGCCACCGAAAATAGTGGAATGAATATAATCATCCCTGGTACCCCAAAGATTTTGCCGCCTAAAGTAATTGCAACTAATACCCAAATGGAGGGAAGGCCCACAGAATCTCCCACAATTTTGGGATAAATCAAATTATCTTCTATCTGCTTAATTACTAAAAAAACCAATATAAAAACACCTGCTTTTACAGGACTAACCATTACAATTAATAATACACCTAAAGTACATCCAATAGTTGAACCTAACACAGGTATAATTGACAAGAAACCAATTAATACACTAATCATCAAAGCATAAGGTAATCTTAATATAATCATTATAACAAAAAACATCATTCCTAAAATTGCAGATACAATGCATTGGCCTGTGATAAAATTTGAAAATGTCAAATTGGTAAGCTTTAATACCGCTAGAATTGAATCCACTTTTTCTTTTTTCATAAAGGCGTATAATAGCTTTTTAAACTGAATACCTAAGTTCTTCTTTTGTGACAATATATATATAGAAAATATAACTCCCAATATAAATTCTACAGTAGCACTGGCAACCGTGGTTGCTGCTTCTAGTGTTGATAGTAACATTGAGCCTGCACCATTAAAAACAATTGACTTCACCTTATTAAAAATGTTATTCCAATTTATATCCATACTACTGACCAAATTGACAACATTGTTAGATAACTTAGTATTGCCATCTAGCCATTTTTGAAATGCTTTTGCTGAATTGTCAAAAGTCTTTGGTAATATTGCAGCAGTTTCAATAATGTTCGGCATGATAATGGATGAAATTAACGCAAGAATTCCTATTATAGCAAAGAATGAAATTACTATACTAATGCCTGTACTATGTTTTCTAATTATTTTTCCCATACCCTTATCTTTGCAATTTAATAGTTTTTTAGATAAAAATGTAACTGGAATATTAAGAATAAATGCTATACATCCACCTAAAATAAATGGAAAAAACAAATTATATCCTTTAGTAAATATTCCTATAATGTTATTCCAATAATTAAATCCTATATAGAGTGCAAATGCCAGGACTATTAAAACGGCAACTTTATCTCTAATTTTCTTTTCTAATTCCACTATATTATCACCTCATCCTTTGAGCTTTCATTAAAAATATTACTGATATCCTTTGATAAATCTGATATTCTAGATACTTCATTATTATCAAGACTATTTATTAACGTAGTCTAATTATTTTGATATTGTAATCATATCATAGACAGTTCCAGTATCACAAGCTTTTAAGAGTATCACATCTACATTTATACTTGAGCCAGGAATGGTCTGTGCTTTATCAGTGTAAGTTATTATTGCTTGACCTACTGTATTTAAACCAACAAATTTAGTGCAACAGCTTTTTGTCTAAAAAAAACTCCTCCCAAGTTTGGGAAGAGCTTAAATGCAATCATAGCATATAAATATTCCTGTCCGCTATAATACTTCTTACTGTTAAGAATTATATTACTAAGCACCATTATCATTGATTTTTTATACAATCATTCTCAATTTGAATGGATGTTTATTTACCAATTCCACCCCATTCTACAACAGTAAATCCATTACGTTTAAACTGTTTTATTTCAGGTTTTTTAATTTCTAAATTCTTGTTATCTTTAATAGGTACAAAGTAAAAGTAAGTTCTTAAAATGGAGTCTGGTTCTTTAGATAAATTTAACTTTATTGCTTCATTTATTTCTTTAGGATCAAGGTAATAAGCTGCATATCTATTGCTTTTCCAGTTCAATTCTTTTGACCAGTATTCAATAAAATCCGCTTTCTCCTTGGAATTTAAACCTATAGAAGTCAATATACTATTCATTTCTTCATTAAAATTATCCTTATTTACAATCCAGCCCTTATCCAAAGTAAATTGATAATTAATTGAAGCTTCATAAAATAAAAAATCATAAGTATTATCAATTTTTCCACTTGGGTCAACTGTTACTTTCCATCCTCCATTATATTCTGGAATTGATTTAGTTACTTTTCCTTTAGGAGTAACAGATACTGATAATTCTTCTGTTTTCTCTGGATACAAATATATATTAGGTTTTTTAGCTCTAATCTCATTAATTTCGCACCCTGGTAAAGCATTTTTTAAAGCTTGTATATCCGCATTACTTATTGGATTATCAAGCAAAATAATCTCTCGTAAGCCACCTAAATTTTTTAATACACTTGCATCACTTATTTGATTGTTACCTAAGCCAAGCATTCCTAAATTAGTTAAATCCTTTAATGCACTTATATCACTAATTTTGTTGTAACTTAAATCAAGCGTTTTTAAATTAGTTAATTTATTAAATTCATCTATATTACTGATTTGATTATTGGATAAATTAAGATCATTTAAATTAGTTAACTCTTTTAATGCATTTGCTGCACCACTTATATAGCTTATCTGATTGCTGCCTAAATCAAGTATTTGTAAATTATTTAACCCTTTCAATGTATTTATATTTCTAATTTTATTACCATCTAAATTAAGTGTTTTCAAATTAGTTAATTTATTCAATTCACTTATATCACTAATTTCATTAGTAGATAAATTAAGATCACTTAAATTACTTAATTCCTTTAATTCATTTAATTCATTTACTACACTGCTTATATCACTTATTTGGTTGCTACTTAAATTAAGTGTTTTTAAATTACTTAACCCTTTTAAACCACTTATATCCTTTATTTTAGTATATCCTAAATTAAGTGTTTGCAAATTTGTTAAATTTTTTAATGTACTTATATCGCCTATTTCATTATAATTTGCCTCTGGATCAGGTGTTTCAAAGCCATGATATGATATATAACCTAAATTAAGTTCTTGTAAATTCGTTAAATTACTTAATGCACTTACATCTCTTACTTTATTATTGCCTAAATTAAGTTTCTTTAAATTAGTTAAATTTTTCAATGTACTTATATCACTTATTTCATTGTGGCTTAAATCAATAGACTCTAAATTAGCTAAATTCTTTAACTCACTTATATCCTTAAGTTCATTACCACATAAATTAAGCTGTTTTAAATTAGTTAATTTTTCTATTCCACTAAGATCTTTGATTTGGTTATTTTCCATATATACATCAGTTATATCTTCAACATCACTTTGATAAATATCCCCGCTTTCTTTTTCTATATTATCCCTTATTTCTTGTTCTACGTTTTTATCCTTAAAAGTTACTATGCCACCACTACTAGGCTTTCTTTTAATATTAAAATGCAAGAGGCAATCATCCTTTAATGTCTTACCATCAATAGAATGTACTTTATTTCCAACATATAATGTGTAATTTTTTCCTCCTCCATATCCGTATTTTGGAGCTGTTACTATAATTGATTTAGCATCTTGTCCTAATTTTAGACTAACATCTGCTGCATTACCTCTAATATCACTTATTCTTATGCTTTGCTTAGTTAAATCATCCAATTGAATTTCATTATTAAACTTAATTGTCCATGTCTTATTAGCATCTACCGTTTGATTGTCTGGAAAGCTTGCTGCTTTAACATTAGGTGAGCATAGTAAAAAAATACTAAAAAGTGTTCCAATTATAAATTTGCTTTTCATCTTCATCCCCCATTTATTTTATTTACTTATAATTATAGCCTTCTTTGTTATATTAATCCACATTAACAATACCTTCCTATAAGTTCACAATACATACTACTAAAATGCTTATAAGTCATAGATTAAATACTAAGGAAATGATGAATATAATTGAACTGCTTCTCCATTAAGTCTCTGCCTTAATGTCTTCATCTGCAAGAAATATTTTACCATTATCTCCATCAACTACTATTGTCTGGTCGTCTTTCAGTATACCCATTACTCCTGGTATATTCACCACCGCCGGAATTCCATATTCCCTGGCCACAATGGCTCCATGAGATAAGAAACCTCCTGTTTCCATGACAACAGCCCCAGCTTTTAAAAACAACGGCGTCCACCCTGGGTCAGTGGATGGAGCTACCATCACTTCTCCTGGCTGCAGCCGTCCTCCCTGGTCTGGATGACTGATCAGCCTAACTAAGCCGGATGCTTTCCCAGCAGCAACTGGCACCCCTACCATGCAATTGCCAGAAACCCCAGTAACCGGTTCTGTAAACCTTGGAGTCTCCCCGAAAATCACATCCGGTGGAGCTAGCAACTCCATTTCTTTCATCCAGTCTTTCCTTTCAGAAACCAGATCCTTAAGCCCCCTACCATCACATTCATCTCTTAATACTGAAAAAAGTTCTGACCAAGCACAGAAAAAGATGTCATGGGGTTCTTCAATGATGCCTCTTTCGCAAAAGCGGCATCCTAATTGTTTAGCAATTATTCGGTACGCATCCATTACCAATGCCAACACCGATTTGGTTTTCTCCCTCACCGCCGCCCCAGCCTGACTCTCCTTGACCAAATCTCTTATGGAAGAGTGCTCAGAAGCTGTAACCTTGTCTTTGATCTCAAACCAAGCCTGCTTCTGTTTTTCCTTCTGCTCCTCCCTCAGCTTACTAAAGTCTGCGGTGTTCATAGTGCTTTGAATAATACCCAGTAGATACGTTGGGTCCTCATTCCACCTAGGATTGATGATATCCAGTTCATATACTGCACGGTGTCCATATTCTTCGATAAATTCACAAAAGGCCTGCTTGAAGGGAGAACATTCCGGTAATTTATCCCAATCCAGCGGATCAAAAGAGGTCCTGCTGAAGTATTTGGCAGCATTGGCGTCCTTTCTTGCGATCTCCGCCAACTCCACTAATCTATAGCCCTGGTCAGCGCTGGTAATCTCCTCCGTCCCACCTACCATCAGGGCATTCAGCATCATAAACTCACGACCTTGGAAGTATTTGTTCAGGGTTTGAAGTAAAAAAATCACTGGCATGCTGCCTGCAGCGGCTAAAAAATTGAATTCCTTGAGAAGCGCCTCAGTGATCCGTCCCAACTCGTCATAGCCAGTAATAAAATCCTGGTCCGTCCAATGCTCCAGTCCCTTTCCGATTATCTTTCGAACTGAAGCCGATACACGTTCCCATATCTTAGGGGCATTTTGTCTAGCCTTGTTAACCAGCGCACCGAACTTCATTGCACGGTCTTCAAATCCTGGCTGGGGTTTCAGATTGCCGATATCGATGGTAGGCTGGTGGCCTCCCCAAAAAACATTAAACCCATCTGGTCGGCTACCCATGGAATCATACACACCCCACTGATAAGCTGGTAAATTGCAGTAAAGCCTCCCATTATAAAATCTAGAAAACTGTATTCCAACCGGAAGCTGGTAATCTAATCTGGTGAAACTCATATGGTGTATGATATCAATAATGTTTTTCATCAACCGACGGTTTAGAGGTGATTGCACCATAGGTATGGCGTCTCGGTAATTGCCGTTAGACCAGATATCTGGCTGATTTTCCAGAGCGGGGAAAGTCTTTCTAGGCAGAGTAGTTACCGGCCTAGCCTGGACCAATACAAACTCCCGGCCATTATAAACCCATTCCACGTCTTGATGATGCTCACTGTTTCCCAGTGCATCGAAAACCCTTAACATAAGCCGTCCAAGTTTTTCAATTTCCTTGTCCTGCAGCACCTGCTTAGAAGATATTTCTGCTGACTGAATAAATTGGGTTCCTCCGTTTTCCCTCCTGGTGGTCAGCCCTTGCTTGCGTCCAATTTCTCTCGCTATTACTCGCGGACCAGCTTTTATAGCTTCAGCCTTTAAATAATATGTATCTGGTTCCACTGTGCCAGCCACCACCGACTCACCCAGACCAAAATTGGCGTTAATCACCATAACATCTTGGCGGCCTGACAAAAGATCGCAGGTAAAGCCTACTCCAGCTGCTTGAGCTTCCACCATCTCCATAATCACCACCGCTGTTTTTACCTCATTATCGCTTATATTCATCTTTTTGCGATATGCCACAGCCCGAGGCGACCACAAGGATGCATAACACCCTTTTACCGCTAACAGGATGTCGTCTAAACCACAAACATTCAGGAACGAATCATGAATGCCGGCAAAGGAAGCCTTTACAGAATCCTCCGCAACTGCAGAGGATCTCACAGCCCACGCTTTTTTTAGTTCGCCCCAGCTATTGAGCCACCCGGATACTTCCTCGGCAATATATGGCGGTATTGATCCATCCATGACCTTTCCTCTTAGCTTGTCCAATCTATCTTTGAAATCATCTTCATCCAAATTCTCTAGGGTAGTTGATGATGCAAGATCATCAACTATCTCCTGCAATTGGTTGTATTTGATATACTCGTCGTAAGCCTTGGCAGTCAGTACTCCTCCCTGAGGGATGCTAAAGCCATATCGGGCCAAACGCCCTAGATTCCAGCCTTTACCCCCAATAAGTGATACGCTTGACTGAAAAGCTTCTTCCCAATTCAAAAGGTACTTCATCTCTACCACTCCCCTTTACTTTTTTGATCTAAATCGGATTTTTTAGGAACGGCTAACTGGCTAGCTGCCCCATATAGAAATAAATCTACCAGTTTGGCTATTTCTTCATGAAGTTCAAACCTTGAGGGATCATTTAACCATTCAAAGGTCATTGTGCTCCTAAGAAGATCCATATGCGTCACCAACAGTTTAACTGAGATATCTGACCTGATTTCTCCTGCCTGCTGTCCTAAACTTATAATTTCGGCTAAAATACTCTGAGTACCAGTTTCAGCGCTTTGATTTCCTTGATCCTTAACCATATTTCTTAGACGGTAATTAATACATATTCCTGTAATTTCCGGGTTATTTTCAACCCAGCCATAAGAATGATTAAGGGCAGCCAGCAGGCGAGACTTAATGTCTGGCATATTCTGGATAGTTTCAAAATTCTCTTTGGCTAATTCCTTTGAAATCCCTCTTACATATTCATCAACTATGGCTTCTTTGACTGCAAAGTAGTTATACAGGGTCTTTCTTGCAATATCTGTTTTGTCTGCTATCTGCTCCATTGTTGTTTGGTTGAACCCCTGGTTCTGAAATAAATCCATAGCAACCTTAATAATTTTCTGCCTAGTCTCCTTTTTTTTTCTCTCTATTCGGCTCTCAACCAACCTTTCCTTATCATCCATCTTTGCACCTCCTAAATATACTTTGTATTAATATACACATTCAGTAATTTTACTCATTGTGTAAATATTGTTTTAATTTTATATCCTATCAATTCCTTTGTCAAGAGCCAAAATAACTTGACCTTTAAATAAAAGCAGTTTTGATTTGAATTAAATTGTATGTATTTTTAACCATTTAAAAACATGCATAAGAATTAAAACGATGTAGTTTACAATTATTAAGAAATAATGTAACATATAAGTGCATATAAATAATTTTTGTTTTATATGTAAATAAAATACATATAAATTGTAATTTTAAGGGGGATAATTATGAAAAATAAGTTTTTTACCAAAAAAATATTTTCTTGTTTTTTAGTACTATTTACTATTTTTGCTTTAACTTTTTCTCATGTACAACCAGCCTATGCAAAAGCTGAACATAACCCAGTAGTATTTGTACATGGATTAGGAGGTGCAAGCTATAATTTCATTTTTATTGAGAACTATTTAATAAAACAAGGATGGTCACAAGACCAGTTGTTTGCTGTGGATTTACCAGATAAGGTTTTAGATGCAGGTAACAATGCTATTAATAGTTCTGTTATTAATAATTATGTTGATAATGTGTTAAAAAAGACGGGTAAAAGTAAAGTAGATATAGTAGCCCATAGTATGGGTGGTTCCAATAGTTTATACTACATAACTAAACTAGGTGGAAACAATAAAGTAGACAAGCTTGTTACACTTGGTGGAGCAAACAAATTAGGCGCATCTGTAGCACCAGAAGGAGTAGATGTAACTTCCATTTATAGTTTAAATGATGAAATTGTAACAAACTATTTATCTAAACTTCAAGGGGCTAATAACATAAGAATTTATGGTGTTGGTCATATTGGACTTTTAAATAATAGTAATGTAAATTCACTAATAGTAAAAGCACTTCAATAATCAACTAGACCTAAAATTTATTTCATCATATTTAGGCTCTATTAGTATTTTCGCTAATAAGTTTATAACACCAATTTGATTGTTTAATTCTATTAATGATTCTTCTCTAGTTTCTTTAGTTTATAGTAAAAATGCTTGAGCAAACTTTTGCTTGCTCAAGCATAAATTAAAACTATTTAATAGTAACTAGTATAATCTTTGACTTTTGACGTATTTTTTTATTTTATTTCATTATTTACCACACACACATCATTTACAAATACTATTACCCACTTTTTCAAATTAGGAAGCCCCATTAATTCCTCTGAACATTTATACTTTTGCAGCTGCTCTACAGCTTGCTTTTTCTTTTCCTCTACTATTTTTTCCCCTTCTTTTTCATACTCCGCTTTTGTTATATATTTTAGTTCAAAAATGGCAAAGTAGGTTGGCTCCATATTTACCTGCTTTAAAAGTGCTATGTCTATATAACCATTATCAACTTCGTACTCTGACTTTACTAAATATATCTTGCTTAAAAAGCAGTAGGTCAAAAATATTAGCTTTACATACTTTTCATCAAATTTAATGTAATCTCTATTTGAAAGTCTGTTTAAGGTCTTCTCTACTATTTTTATAAGGTTATTGTTTTCACCCTCTAGGGCTATTTCTGTTATTGAATCTTCTATATCTGATACATCTATTTCATAATCTATACTTTCATTAAGCTTTTTACTGAAATATTCAAAATAAAGACCTTTTATAGCATAATTTGGAACTTTTAATACAGCCCTGTCAAGTACTTTTTTCTCTATGGTCAGCATACCTAAATAAAATAACAGAGATTTGAAATCATCTTTACTAAAATCTTTTTCTAATGAAAATCCATCTGTTATTCTTGCCGTGATTCTTTCTCCTTTTAGTATATCCTGTAAAACCTGCATATTAGCACTTTTATTCTTTAAATCAAACATTTTTCCCAGCTTTCCATAATCACTGGCTATGTTTTTATCTATTAATTCTTCAGGACCTTTACCCGATTCAATGTAGGTTTTCATATAGTAAAGAATCATATCACTGTTAAACAGTCTTTCTTTACCATCACTTGCAAATAAATATCCGTTATAATTTTTTTGAAGTGTTTCTAAAAGTTCATTTAGTTCACTTTCCTTCAAAGGTTTTTCCACTGTACTTTTTATTAAGTCTACAACTTCTTTTTTAGTAAAACCCATCATTTCATTGAAACTAGCTTTTCTTGTTAAATCATCTGAAATATTAAAACCACTAGTTAAGCTGTCTAGAGTTATAGGACTTACTCCTGTCATAAATATTCTTTTTACTATAGACTCTGTTCCCTTCTTTAGAACCTCGTAAAATTTCCTTACGAAACCTGTTTTACTTATTATGTTTGAAAATAACTCTGTTCGAAAGCTTAGAAGTTCATTAGCAAAGTGGTCATACTCATCTATTATTACATATATAGGTTCCCTAATTTGAAAACTTACCCTTGTAAGAAAATTTTCAAATATACTTGCTGCACTGCCTTCTTGTATATAACTTACTTCTAATTTATAGTTTTCAATAAATTTATCAAAAGAATCTTTTATAGTTCTTATAAAGCTTTCTTCTAAGGTTTCTTTTGTATCCGCATTTAAGCCTGTAAAATTAAACTTTAAAATATGATAGCTGTTTCTTTCTTTAGTTTCATGATTTCCTATATAGGTTACTCCAAATAATTTTTGGAAATTATCTTTCTCATTTATATCATAGTAATTAGCCAAAACTGAGGTAAAAAGACTTTTCCCAAAACGTCTTGGTCTTAGAAAAGTTATATAACTTGAGTGAAAGTTCTCAAGTTTTTCAATATATTCCGTTTTATCAATGTATATAAAATTGTCATATACTAAGTTTTTATAATTACTTTGACCATAAGGCAGCTTCTTATTCAAGCTTAACACCTCTTTCCTTTACTTATTATTTCTATTATATCCTAAAGCATATTAAACTTAGACAATGCTATTTCATCAGATATATTATATTTTTTAATAACATTTAGAAAAGAATTCAGAAATAAATTCAAAGTTGAATAACTTCTCCCATTAACAGTTTACCATATGTACTTTCTATGATATTTCCTTTTACCATTGGACAATTCACCTTTTTACTTAGCATTTTATTTTTACTTGGAGAGATAATTATTTTAAGAAAAGATTTTCCAAAACAAAGTAGTGGTCTTTCCATATTGCCTAAGTCTATTTATTAGGTACACAGATACCTGTTATATTAAACTTCTTCTTCATGCTTCTCTCACCATCCTAGCTTTTATTTTATCACAATTTAGCTCTATTTAAACATTCATAAAAGAACTCAGGGTGGAATTTTTTATCCTTAAAAATCATTTAAGTTTAGTATTTACTTGTCTATTTTTCCACAGTGAATATGAAACAAATTCTAGATATTTGTGAGGAGCTTCTTAGGATATATTAAATTGTAAATCATATTTTTTATAAAAAAGTTATAATAATGTCCTTCAGTACATTAGCAAAAATGACGAAAGTTAGTATAATAACAATTATACTATGCATTTTAGTAATCAATTTACTTATGAGAATAAGATTTCAAATATATTGCAACATATAGAAGGAGATGAAAAAAATTGGTTTTAGATGAAATACCTGGCAAAATAACTGTACCTATAGATAAATTAGAGCCTGGCATGGTAGTTGCAGAAGAGATTAAATTAAATGGTAAAGTTTTCATAGCTTCAGATGTAAAACTTACAGAGAGACTTATAGAAAAATTGAAGAAATTATTAGAAGATTTTTGTATAGAAGCCGATGTGAAAATATTTAATGCAGAAAGGTATAAAAATATTGACATTATGCTTCCTGTACATAATAAATCTAAAAATATCAATGTACGATCAAATCAAAATGTTTTAGGAGTTGAAATGTATTTTCAAGCATATACAAGAGTGCTTGGAGAACTATTTACAAATGTAAATTATAAGGCTGATGACGTTATAAAGGAAATAAAGAAACTTTCAATGGATATACAGATGGATCTTCATTATCCAGCACCAGTTGTGAAAAATATAGTTCTTTATGGCAGTGGAGGAGATTATTTATACAGGCATTCTGTTAATGTGTCTGTGCTATCTTTTATGATTGGTAAGTGGTTAGGATTAAGTGGATCAGAACTAGAATTACTAACTTATTCAGCTGTATTACATGATTTTGGAAAAACCAAATTGGATTGCTCAACCTTAAATAAAAGTACAAAATTATCTCCATCAGAATTCAAACATATAATGCTGCATCCAATACTAGGATATGAGTTTATGAAAAAAATACCTTCTGTTCCTGAAGAGGTTCTTCAGGGGATACTAATGCATCATGAAAGATTGGATGGTTCAGGTTACCCACTAAAACTTAAAGAAGAAAGAATACATAATTTTGCGAAAATTATCGCAATAGCAGATATATTTGAAGCCATAAACTCTAATAGAATATATAAAAAAAGAAGATCTCCTTTTGAAGCTCTTGAAACAATCAAAAGTGAAAGTTTAGGGAAATTGGATTACAACTTTTGTAAAGTATTCATTGAAAATATTAGCAGCTTTTATGTTGGTGAGAAAGTTTTATTGAATACAAAAAAGGTAGGTACAATTTTAAAGATTGACTATAACAATTTGACATGTCCGTTAATTTCTGTTGGATCTGAGTTTATAAATTTAGCCGAAACAAAAGATGTTCATGTGAAAAAACTTGTATTATAACCAAGCTAAGTCAATAGGAAAGAAAAAATATATTAAAGAATGAAAATGACGAAGTAATTCAAAGGAAAACTTGATGTAGCGAAAAATTTACTACAAATTGGAATGGATGTTTTAACAGTGATAAAAGTTACTGGATTAGATGAAGAAGAAATAAAAAAGGTTACGGAAAGTATGCATTAGAATAATTTGTCAATAAAATATGTAAGTTATGTTAAAAATATTTTTTGGTAGGATTTTCCTACCAGTGTTTTTTATTTTAATAATTATTTTCATTTTTATATTTCAGTAAAGAGCAAAAAAACTTGAACAAGTATATGCCTATTCAAGTTTTTGTTTTTGATGATTTTATTACTTAACAGTAAATTCATATCTCAACTCTTCTGTTAATGGCTCTTTATATTTTGAAGTAACCTTCTTTGTGATGTAGATATAATAAGTTTCTCCTGATGTATATGGATTCACAGGTGATACCTTTATCACATTATCTGATTCACAGCTTACCTTTACGTCCACTTTGTTTCCTTTTAAATCAGTTACATATATATTTTCTGGTGTTACTGTGCTTGGATCTGCTGCCTTGGTAAACTTAAGATGCCATTCTTTATCTGCTTCAACTTTGTCCTTCATAACCGTTGTCTTACCTTTAAAATAATCTTCTGGAAGCTGTATTAATGTGAAATCACTAAACTTATTAACCCAAATTGAAATTCCTATTGGATTCCCATTTGTATCATACTCTATGGTACCCTTGTCCACTGCATTTTCTCCATCACTATGCTGTACTACAACAGCTAATGTCGAAAGATATTTTTCTAAATCCTCCCTGCTTGTAAACTTGAACACATCTATTGGCAGTGTTATTTTTGCTCTGCCTGAAAAGTTAGTTTCAATGCTGACAGGTGTACTTACACTTTGACCTCCAGATGTGAGCTGTAAAATAAGACTCTTTGTTTCTTCAAGCTTACTGCTGTCCGTTATCTGCTTGATTTTAATTTCTGCACTTTTATCCTTTAAGGCTGCAAGGGTTTGTGATGGAATCTTCAATGCTGCTTTTCCTTTACCTATATTTAAGGATATATTTGAACTTGAAAGTTCATTTATTGCCTCTTTAGAAAGCTGTAACTCTATCTTGTCTTTGGAATATTGAGTATCCGTTGGCAAAACTATATTTGCTTCATCTGATTTAGCGTCTATTACACTTTCTGCTATTTTTTTAGAAGTATCTTCATCTATCTTTAAAGTTCCCTTTTCCAATCCATCCGTATCTAAAACTCTTACAGCATTTATATTTACAGTACTCTTCTTTTCTCCAATTCCAATTTCTACTGGCACAGATACATTTTGTTGTACAGGTGGTATATATGGTGGATTGTATGGCGGCACATACGGAACTGTGTATGTTATTGTTATTGCTAAATTCTGAGTATTTCCTGCACTAAAGTTAAAATTTAAATTAGTTGTCCCTACTGCTTGATTTTCAAGATATGTCTTACTTATAATTACTTTATTATTAATATTATCTACTGTATAATCTGTACCTTCTGTTAATGTTGTTGTTCCATTTTTTATGCTTTTTAATGTATTCCCATTTAGCATTATGATTACTGGAATGCTATTACATTTTGATGAACCTGAATACTTGTCAAAATTTGTACTTGTTGGATTTATACTTGAATTATTAGGTGTAACATCTATTGCTTTATAGATAGTTCCATTAGCCAAACCAGTTATAACACTTGCTCTTGTTATATTCACTGCATTAGGTGAAATATGTCCAGTTGCATCTACATAACTACCAGAATCACTTCCACTCATTATTTGTACATTATAAATCTTTGCTGAATCTAAACCTGTTATTGTAAAATTTCCCGCAATTGCTTCTGATACTGATCCCGCACTTAGTACTACTGCTGTAGGTGTTGTATCATTTATTCCTATATTTAGTGTCTGTGCATTTCCTCCACTAAAATTAAATGTTAAATTAATTGTCCCTACTGCTTGATTTTCAAGATACTTCTTACTTATAATTACTTTATTATTAATGTTATCTATTGTATAATCTACACCCTTTGTTAATGCTGTTGTTCCATTTTTTATATTGCTTAATGTATTTCCATTTAGCGTTATTGTTACTGGAATGTCTATATAATTTGATGAATCTGCATACTTATCAAAATTTGTATTAATTGAGCTTATACTTGAATCCTGTGGTACATTTATTGTTATTGTATAATTTTTTACAATACTTGTATTTTGCGCCACAACCTTAATATATGCAGTATTACTTCCAGCATTCAAATTCATCTTTTTATCTGTTATTTCACTAGTACAGGAAAGATCACTATACAATTTCCATGTAGAATTTTTGCTTGTAGTTACATCTACTGTAATACTTGTTCCACTGTTTACAGCTGCTATTATGCTGGTTCCACTTATAAGACCATTTTCTGGTATATTTACTGTTGTAACATCACACTTAGCTGACCCATTTATAGTTTGCTGTACCTTTGAGTCACTATAATTTGTTGCTTTTATCACTATATCTCCAGTAGATGGAGTACTTAAATAAGCATTTTCAGTATTACTTGGATACAAAGTTATTTTCCCACTGCCTACTTTATATTGATTGCTTGTCAATTGTCCTCCATTAAACCACACTTCTTTTATTGAATTTTCAAATTTACTGTCTGGTTCAAATGTTATTTCAATATCATTGTCTACATCGTTATCTGATGCATCTGCTGTCAGCGTTTTTGCTGATTTCAGTGGTGGAATGTTAAAACTGTTACTATCTACAATGGCGGCCCCACTAGTAAAAGTTATTGCTCCATTGTCATCTGTTAAACGTGAGCAAGTTAAATCAGTAAAGGTAACTTTACCATCTTGTGCTGCTTTTGTAGAAGTTCCTCCTATAATCCAACTTCCTGTACTTGATTTGACACTAGCCGTTACATTTGCTAACGCTGATGGACCTGTACTACAAATATTGCCATATTGATCCTTTAAAGCTGCCGTAGGCTGAGCTGAAAATAAATCTCCACTGGATGTACCAGGTGCAGGCTGCGTAATTACTCCAATGCTTGAGGCAATTCCAGCTTGCAGCATTATGTTTAAGGTATTTGCATCAGGTGCTGTCACTCCACTCACATTAAATTCTATACTTTGATTCTCTGCATCATTCAATTCAAGCTTACAAGTTGACTTTCCGCCAGTAAAAGCTAGAGTAATTACCTGTCCTGTTGTTTCAGAAGAAGCAGATGTAAGTGTATCAGTATTGACATTTGTTCCATCATTATAGGTAATATTACCATAACTCCCATCTGGTGCAGGCTTTACTCCTGCTATCTTAACTGTCTTCATTCCACTAAAATTAGTATCTACATTTCCGCCAGAATCTTTCACAGTTAAAGTTATTTCATTATTTGCTCCTGTACATGGAGTTAAAGTTGATGCTGAAACTTCTGCAGTCGCATTCAACAAAGGAGAAATAATATCACACTTTATACCTTTAGAATTTGCATAAGCTTGAACATTATTTCCATCAACTCCATATGTAGTAATAGTTAACCCACTTGCAGTATAATTAAAAGCCTCCTTATCTATACTTGCTGAACTATTTGAAATTACTATAGTATTTAAACCTGACCAAGCAAATACCTCAACTTCTATTTTAGTTACACTATTTGGGATTATTATATTTTTTAATTTGGTACAAGCATTAAATGCATGATCTCCTATACTAGTTACACTATTTGGAATTGTTATACTGCTTAATTTAATGCAATTCATAAATGTATTATTTTCTATGGAAGTTACACTGTTTGGAATTGTTATATCAGTTAAGCTAGTGCAGCTGCTAAATGCATTATCTTTTATTCTAGTTACGCTGTTTGGAATTGTTATGCTATCTAAGCTAGTACAATCTTTAAATGCATATTCTCCTATGATGGTTACACTTTGGGGAATTATTATATTTTTTAATTTTGTACAAGCATTAAATGCAGCATCTCCTATTGAAGTTACACTATTCGGGATTATTATATTAATTAAATTAGTACAATTATTAAATGCACCATATTCTATACCTGTTACTGAACTACCACTTATTTTATCTGGTATTGTAATACTATCTGATGTGCTTGTACATCCAGTTATAGCAGCATGCTTATTATCATAAATCTCATATTTCAAACCATTATCAGTAGTACCACTTCCAGTTATAGTGGCATTTGCCTTCACTTTCTGAATTGGTATACAAATTATCAAAAGCATTAAAATTAAAGCTGGTATAAATTTTGATATTTTAATATTCACATTGGTTACCTTCTTTCTCTAATGCACAAAGCCTTACTTTAGCTTTACAACTTATTTATTATATATTGTTAGAAATTAAAGCAATTTATTTTCCACTTCCATTTCTATTTATTACAAATATAATTATGCTCTTTCTATATTTTCACAAATGTTAAATTAAAGGGACTAAATCCTGTATAGTACAGAATTCAGCCCTATAAAATTACTTAATTAAAGTTTGTTTAACTTAAACTCTCTTAAAAAATTTTATTATACTAAGGTAATACAATTTTATTTACATTTCCTTTTTCTGTTGCTGCAGCTGATTGTAATCCTGAACCATCATCCCAAACGATAAACAAAGCTTTATCCTTACCTTTATCAGGGTCTCCCCAAGTATTATTACTTGCTACAAATTCATGAGTTCCATGGTTATACATATTTTGTACGTTAACTGTTTGATTAGATGTTTTTTCAGCTCCCCAGCCAGCATAAATAATTTTCATAATATATATTCCTTCTTTCTTTATTTATTTAATATAAGCTTATATAAAAAAATTTTCTTGTGCACAAATATAATTTTAATTCAAAAAAATTTTTGTATATACGCTTTTTGAGGTATTTTTTTGTTAAATTAAAAAATTTTCGATTTATTTATAATTCATACTAAATTTAGTGAAGTTGTTTAGGAATTTGGTTATAATATGAATAAGGAGTGATATAATGGTAAGAAAGAATAAAAAAGCACAAGTAGATGATAGATTTATAATGTCTCCTAAAGTAGATTTTGCCTTTAAATTGTTATTCGGAGATCCTAAAAATATGGATTTACTTAAGGCATTACTTAGTTCAATATTAAACCTAAAAGATGATGAATTTGAAGATTTAACTATAATTAATAATGAGTTAATGAGAGAATTTAAAGAAGATAAAAAAGGGATACTTGATGTACGGGCAAAAATGAAGGACGGAAAAGAAGTTGATATAGAAATACAAGTATTATCAACAGAATACATGGCAGAGAGGACTTTATATTATTGGTCAAAGATGTATACTAATCAAATAAAATCAGGAGATACATATGATAAATTAAAAAAATGCATAACTATAAATATATTAGATTTTGAATGTATACCACTAGATAAAATACATACCAGTTACCATATAATTGAAGATGAAACAGGGTATAAGTTTACAGATGTACTGGAAATACATTATTTAGAGCTGCCAAAGCTGGAAAGAAAAAATATATTAAAGAATGAAAATGACGAAGTAATTCAATGGATGGAATTTATAGGTGCAAAATCAGAGGAGGTGATGGAAATGCTTGCAGAAAAAAATAATAATATAAGAATGGCATATGACAGGCTGAAGGTAATAAGCAAAGATGATAAAGCGAGAATGGCCTATGAAGCAAGAGAAGCAGAAATCCATGATCAAATGACAAGGTTAAAAAGTGCACGAGAGGAAGGAATAAAAGAAGGGAAAAAAGAAGGAGAAAAAGAAGGAAAACTTGATGTAGCGAGAAATTTACTACAAATTGGAATGGATGTTTTAACAGTAATAAAAGTTACTGGATTAGATGAAGAAGAAATAAAAAAGGTTAAGGAACGTATGCATTAAAATAATTTGTCTGATGGCTATCTACTGTAACACCCCCACTTCTATCAAAGTGGGGGATAACAGTAGCTACGCCCCTAGATAATTCATCTAAACTTAGTGGGAGAAATAAAACTCTAAAGAGAAAGCGATTCACTTTAAATCAAAGATTTAAGTTCTCTGCTTTTCCCACTAAGTAAGATTCATTGATAAATAAAAATGTGTAAGTTATATTAAAAATATTTTTCTGGTAGGGTTTTCCTACCAGAATTTTTTATTTTAATAATTATTTTCATTTTTATATCCATTCCTTTCGTTGAAGGTACAAAACGTGATGAAAATACTTCTTTCAACCTTATCTTTCCATATGGAGCAAAAAACTTGAACAAGCAAATGCCCATTCAAGTTTTTGCTTTTGAGGATTGTATTACTTAACAGTAAATTCATATCTTAAATCTTCTGTTAATGGCTCTTTAGATATTGAAGTAACCTTTTTACAAATGTATATATAATAAGTTTCTCCTGACTTATATTGATTTACATTTGTTAATTTTGAAAATTTTTCAATTTATTTATTGAAGTAACCCTAATTAAATTATTGATTCATAACGAATATAAGAAGTATAATGTAAAAATAGAAATAATTGAGGTGATACCACATTGAAGCATACAAAATTATTAAAAAGAAAGCGTGTAAACAATATTTTATCGCAAATTTACGACTATTCTTTAACTATTGTAGAAGCTCCTATGGGCTTTGGAAAAACTACAGCAGTTAAAAACTTTCTTTCTGATATGAAAATTCCATATTTATGGATTGCCTTTTTAAACTCCAGTGCATCTTCAACCTTTTTTTGGGAGAAGTTTTCAAATGAAATACTGAAGCTTGATGAAAATTCAGGAAAAAAATTAAAAAAACTTGGATTTCCGATGGATGCACCTCAAATTGAAAAGATTTTATCTATATTAAATAACATTGATTACAAAGAAAAAACAATTTTAGTTATAGATGATTATCATCTTTCAAAGGAGCTTAAATTATATAAATTTATTGAACAAATCATTTTAAATGATATTGATAATTTTCATATAGTGCTTATTACAAGAGATACTACAAATATAAACTTTAGTGAACTTTTTTCAAAAGGAAAATGCTGTGTTGTATCCCAGCAGCAGTTGAAATTTAATGAAGATGAACTAAAAAAATATTGTTTGATGATGTATGGAGGCATTTCAGATGGTGATTTAACAAAAATTGGTGAGTATACAGATGGCTGGATATCACTTACATATATGATGCTTTTGGCACTTAAAGATGGTATTCCTGTAGGAATGAACAGTACTATTGACGAACTAGTTGAAAATACCTTATTTAATACCTATGATGATCAAGTAAAGAATTTTTTATTAAAACTCTCAGTAATGGATGACTTTACAGCAAAACAAGCCTCTTTTGTAACAGGAGAGGAAAAGGCAGCTGTAATATTGAAAAAACTTAATAAAAAAAATTCCTTTGTATTTTATGATGAACAAACTCACAAATATAAAATACATAATGTTCTTTTAGATTTTTTAAGAACAAAACAAAATTTCAAAGAAGAGGAACTTCATAATATATATAGAAAACTTGGAGAGTGGTACTTAAAGGAAAAAGAATTTGTAACTGCTTATGGTTATTTCAATGGTGCAGGAGATACAGAATATATTCTTTCACAATTTAATAATCCAGACAATATTTCTAATAATCTTACAGATTTTGAGGGCTCCTTTGAAATGTTTGAAAATACTTCTGAAGAATTGCTTGTTAAATATCCCCTTGCATATTTACAGCATATTTTCAATTCTATATTAAAGGGCAATGATAAGATCAGAAAAAACTCTTTAATGAAATTGGACAAACTTCAAAAGTTTTATGAAAATAGGGAAAACATAGACTTAAATTATAAAAATCGCATTATTGCAGAAATTTTAATCATAAAAAAATTTACCAAATTTAATCACTTAGAACTAATGGGAACTTATAATGATAAAGCTTTGGAACTTTTAAATGGAAAACAATCTTATTTAATGCTGAGACAAAATGGATTCACCTTTGGCTCCCCTCATCTGCTTTACATATATTTTAGAGATGCAGGAACCTTTAAAGAACTTTTAGAGTTTGCCAAAAATAGAATGATTATGCATTCAAAAATATCAGATGGCTGCGGTACTGGTTCTGAATATCTCCTTGAAGCAGAATATTCCTTAGAAATAGGAAACTTTCATGAAGCTGAACTAAGCAGCTTAAAAGCAATTTATAAAGCTGAAACTAAATCACAAATAGGTGTTATCCTATGTGCATACTTTAATCTTACAAGACTTTATATTCTTCAAGGGAAAATAAAAGAAGGAATAGAAAAATTAAATTCCTTAAATAAATATGTTGAAACAGCAGATAGTCATATATGCAATACTACATTAGATTTATGCAAAGGTTATATATATGCTTGTTTAAAACAAAAAGATAAAATACCTTACTGGCTCCAGACAGGTGATATGTCTTCTGCTAATTTCTTCTATCAAGGTATGGCCTTCAATTATATAATATATGGTAAAGCTGTCATGTTATCTGGCAATTATATAAATTTAGAAATGCTTTCAGAAAGCTTTATTGAACGCTTTTCTATATTCAGCAATCAATTGGGCTTTATACATAATGGTATTTTTAAAGCTGTAGCTCTATATCATCTATATGATATGGAAAAAGGTGTATCTGCACTTGAACAAGTACTTTTAAGTGCACAAACAGATAATATTATAATGCCTTTTGTTGAAAATGCCTCATATATTATGGACATGCTCTACATAATAGAAAATAACGATTCAAATAATGAATATGTCAAAAAAATAATACACTATGGCAAACAATATAATGAAAGTTTAAATAAGAACAAGTTTGATAAAATTAGCTTATCTACGAGAGAAATAGAAGTACTTTCGCTTATAGCTGATGGTTTAAAAAGAGATGAGGTTGCTTCACGCCTTGAAGTGTCAAAGGAAACTGTAAGGACACATCTTCGAAACATATACCAAAAACTAGGTGCTAGTGGAAAGATTTCAGCAATAAAAATGGCACGAATAAATGGAATAATCTAAATATGCACTTCATGCTGTCTTGATAAGTATCTGAAAAATAATATAATCATCTCATTTCCAAAATAAAGAGAACTATAAGAAAATTTATAATTAAATCCCCTTATAGTTCTTCTATATAGAATCGTGTAATACTCTAATTTACACCACCATTATTATTAGAAATTTAGACATATTATATTTATTCAAAAATCCTCCTTTGTAGCGGAAGAAAAAAGGTTGCTGTAATATTAAAAAAACTTGACTCTGAAGAAGTAAATTAGTAAAATTATAAAATAAAAATAAAAGCACAAAAAAATATTGACCTCAAAAGGAGACAGATGTAATGAATGTACCATCATCAATAACTGAATTTGTTGGAACAGTAAAGTATGGAGATACAGTAGGTCTTGTTATCGCAAATGTGGATAGTTTTTTGCATGAGAAGATGGGATTAGATAAAAGACATCGTTCAATAGGAATCATAAGCAACAGGACAGGAGCAGGTTCTCAACTTATGGCTGCAGATGAAGCAGTAAAGACTACTAATACGGAAGTAGTAAGTGTTGAAATGCCAAGAGATACAAAAGGTGGTGCAGGACATGGTTGTTTAATCATACTTGCAGCAGAAGATGTATGTGATGTAAGAAGTGCAGTAGAAATTACACTTAGCAATACAGAAAGAAACTTTGGAGACGTTTATGGATTTGATGCAGGACATGTTGAACTGCACTACACTGCAAGGGCAAGTCTTGCCTTAAACAAAGGTTTTGGTGCTCCTATAGGAAAGGCTTTTGGAATAATTGTAGGTGCTCCAGCAGGAATTGGAGTTGTAATGGCAGATACTGCACTTAAGACTGCAAACGTTGAACTTGTTACTTACTTAAGTCCAAGCCAAGGAACTTCATATTCAAATGAAGTTATCATAACTATAACGGGAGACTCAAATGCTGTAAGACAATCGGTAATTGCTGCTAGAGAAATAGGATTATCTATTGCTAAATCAATGGGTGAAAACCCTGTATCCACTACAGGCAAACCTTATATTTAATAATAAATAGACTTAAGGGCTAAAAATCATATTAGCAAATTAAAGTTAAAACAAAAGTATCATTTGACCTTCCATTAATTTATTGCCCATGGAAGGTCAATTTATGTGTTTCATAAAATCAACTTACTATTTTTTTAAGATTCTTATGTTATTTTAATTCATATTTGATTTTCTCTGTTATGGCACTATCAGAAATTCTAAATATATTATCTATAAGCTCAGTTCTAAAACTTCCTATACCTTTAACATTTTGAGAAAATTCACCACATATTCCCATAATCGACACTGCTAAAATAGTTCCACCTAATATATCTGATGAAGATATATAACTGGCTATAAGTGCTGTAAGCATGCACCCTGTCCCTGTTATCATTGAAAGCATTTCACAACCGTTTTTTATTAAATAGTTTTCATCACCACTTATTATTATATCTACTACACCTGTGGCTACAATAACAGCACCAGTTTCCAGTGATAATTTCTTCATAATTTTTATGTTTTCAACAAAGCTTTCATCTGTTATCCTATCACATTCCCCTACATCTATTCCTTTTGCATTACTTTCTATATCACAAATTGCCTTTATTTCAGACATATTACCCTTAATAACACTTGGATGACACTCTAAAATAAATTTTTTCGCATAATTCAATCTTAGTTTACTGCAACCCACACCCACAAGATCAATTATTTGAGGAATTTTCTTTTGGAAAGCTGTTTTACCTGAAATCAGCATAGACTCCATTCTAATATCTGTTATATTTCCAAGATTAACTCCCAGTGATTTAGAAACTGAGGTGATTTCAGAAACTTCTAGAGGATGTTCCGCCATAATAGGTTTTGCTCCAACAGCAAGCACTATGTTTGCACAATCATTTATTGAAATTGGATTTGTAATACAGTGAATAAGAGGCTTTTTTAATTTAACATTGTGTTTTATTTGCAATAGGTTGTTTATTGATATTTGTTGACTTAGCATAGACCTTTACCCCCAAGCTTTTCTGAATTTTTATGAGCATTCCATTCTTACTTAATGCTCCCAAGAAAATAAAGGCAACTGTTCCTCCAATAATGGTAGCAGTAAAGAATAAAGGCACATAAAACATAAATGTAAGTCCTTTTTTACCCCAAAAATATGTCATAATAGGAGATGAAACAATAGCTCCTATTATACCAGTTCCTATAACTTCACCTATAACTGCAAAAAACAAATTATTCTTAGATGCTCTGTATAAAACTCCTGCTAAGAAAGCTCCAAAAACAGCACCAGTTAAAGCTAAAGGTGGAATTCCCATAAGAAACATTCTAATAATTCCAATCAAAGTAGCACAAATCAGTGCATACCAAGGTCCAAGAATAACTGCGCATGTAATATTAATGACAGAAGACATAGGGCACATTCCTTCTATACGAAGAATTGGTGAAATTACAACTCCCATTGCCACCATCATTGCCAGCATAAGTTTTTTTAATAATTTTGAGTTTGTTTCCATAATAAAATACCTCCATAAATAAAAAAATGGAATACACCATAAGGCATATCCCATTTACACTCGTAAAATATATAAATTCAGCATAAATTAAATATTTCCTTACGTCGGCATTATCCGAATCAAGTTATGGGTCGAAGTATGCACTTCCTCTCAGCCTGGCTAGCAAGCTCCCCTTTTTTAAAAAATTATACCACATAAACTTTTTAATTTCAACATAGCTAAAAAGTTCCATATTATTAAGTAGAATTATTTTTGTACTAGTAAATTTACTGTACTGCTGTTTATTGATACTTCTCCCCCTAGCACAATTACATTAGTTATTTTTTGCTTATTCAACAACTCTTTTTGTCTGCTTACATCATTATTATCTACAAGCAGCACGCTGGAATTTTTTCTTGCAGCTAAAACTGATCCACTTAAAGCGTCTGGGAAGTTCAATCCTGAAGCTATAGTTATTGTATTTGTATTTAAATTAAACTTTTCTGCTATAATCATTGATGTTTCATATCTGTCTTTTCCGCCTAATCTTACTATATTTATATTTCCATTTAAGTTTTTAATTTGCGTTTCAATATTAGTACTTATTACTCCTGTTCCGCCTACAACATATATAATTGATGGCTGTATGTTAGTTATATAATTACTAACACTAGCTAATAAACTATCTCTATCATTTATTAATATTGGATAACCATTTATACTAGCTATACTTGATATGCTAAGTGCATCTGCAAAGTTATTTCCGCTAGTAATAACCATAGGAGTGCCTTTAGCTACATTAAGATTATCCACAATTTTTTGATTTGTTTCATAACGATCTTTTCCACCAATTCTAATTACGCTATATCCTTGTGTAGTTATATAATTGAATATTTCCTGGCTAACAGAAGCAGTACCTCCTAATACATAAATCTTTTTATCTTTACTTAGATTATTAGAAATATAATCTAATACAGTTTTGCTTTCATTTACAGAATTTCCAACTAATAATACTGATGCATTATTCTTATAAGCCAGCTCTGCACCACCTAGTGCATCTGGAAAATCATTTCCAGAAGTTAACACTATTGCATCCGGCTGCTTGCTTATAAATTGTTCTTTTGCAATGGCTATAGATGTATCTATTCTGTCAGCACCTGATATTCTTTGAACATTTGCTGATGTACTTATAGTTGATGCTGTACTTGTACTCTTATCAGATTCTATATCCTTTGAATCTACAGCAGTTACTTCATAGTAATATGTTATTCCTGCTGTTAAACCGTTATCATTATAGGAAGTTGTTGTAACTAGCTGACTATTTACTTTTGTATATGTGCCATCAGCTGTTGTTGATCTATATACATAATACCCTTTTGCACTTGATACTGATGACCAGCTTACATTTGCACTCGTTCCTGATATTACTGCTGATACTCCTGTTGGCGAAGAAACTTTAGAGCTGGATGAGGAACCACCGCTGCCACCTGATGAACCTCCAGATGAACTACCTGAAACAGTAAATGCTTGCTGATATGGAGTTGCTACCTCATCCCCGCCTATTTTTGCACTGTAACTTCCACTTGATGTACTACTAGATTTAAAAGTAAAGCTAAACTTACCGTTTTCTCCACTAATGGTTTGACCAATATAATCTGTTAATCCATTTGGATCTAACACCTGTATAGTAACATTCTTTCCACTACCTGAACTAATACTGCCTTGGACTATTACTTGATTACTAGATGTATTTGCATTAATTGTTACATTAGTTATAGAATTCGCATAAGCAGCATGCACTCTTGTTAATGGTCTTACTGTTGCTATACTGGTAAATATCATTGTACTTACAATAGCAGCAATTACTTTATTTTTTACTCTTTTCATTTTTTCCACCTCATTTTCTTATATTAATTATGGTAATGTAACCATATTAGATATTGGCTGCATAGTTGAAGATGATAAATCAGTTCCATCCCACACAAATACCTTTACTTTATAATTAGTTGTATTAGATGGTAATTTAAATCCTGCATTCAAAGTCTCTGTAGTACCAGTTGGTATTACCTTAGAAATAAAGGATACATTGACCATTTTGTCATTTCCATCATAAAGTCCTACAATAGCTATCACCGATTTATTAAAGCTCTTATTATTAGTAACAGTAGTTTTTGCATCTAAAATCTTTCCTGGTTGTAAACTATTTAAATTGAAAGTAGAATTTACTACAAAACCATCACTTGAGACATTACCAGAATCTTCATTCACTTTCCATTGTATTATTCCAGAGGATTGTTCTACACCTTGAGAGTCTTTGCCTGCCCATACATTTAATCTTAACTTTGTTGTAGTAACTGCCTTAAATTCACAAGTATTATACTTATCTGCTTCTACTCCATATTTTAATTGCTGATATTGATTTACAGGTTCTACATCTTTCCAAGCACTAGTAGCATCATCAAAGTATTGCAAATTCCAGTTGCTTGGAAGCTGAATTCCACCACCATCGGTAAACCAATATGCATCTGAACTATTTATTGTATAGGCTTTGTCAAAATCATATTGTACCCACTGCTGACCATGTTCAGGCCAGTTACCATATACAAAATTAGATCTATCACCTGAATTAGCTGGTTCTGTTTGATTATTAATAGCATCTACATGTTCCCAACTTGAACAGTAAGATGTAGAAACTTTAGCTTTACTTGCTATGGTTGGTGCCACATAAGCTTCCTCAGCATCTCTAGCCCACACTACCATTGAAGTGCCGCCATCCTGTACATTATTCCATGCATAATATGGTATTGCTGTAAAGTCAGTTGCCTTGTAATCATTAACTTTTCCTGCTTCTGCAGTACCCTTTATAACTGTTACCCCATTTAGCAAATCAGACTTATATTCAGTGGTAAGTTTTACATCTGACTTAATAACATAATTATTTACATCTATTTTATTATTTTCTGTACCTTCAAGACAATAAACTAATGGTCCTCTTTGAAGAGCTACTCTACCCACATCTGCTGTTACTTTAGGGTCAGCCTTAACTCTTTGAACCTCCATAGGAAGGCTTAAGGTGATTTTATCTCCTGCTTTCCAAGCTCTATTTATTGTTACATATCCCCTATCTAAAGTTTTATCAACATCTTGTCCATTAACCTTTACAGTATAATTTCCTGCTGTTTCCCAGCCTGGTATTCTAAGTTTAACTGAAAAAGCAGTGTCTGCAGTAGTATCTACATTTACAGAAACATCGCCATCCCATGGATAGTTTGATGTTTGTTTAAGTTTCACTTGGTTACCTTTTACATTTACGGTTGTTTCACTTCCGATATAAAGGTTTACATAAACATTATCATCCTTTTGAGCATATATATTTCCTCCAATGGATGCTATAGTTCTCATAAGGTTAGGAGGACAGCATGCACAACTAAACCAATCGGATCTCTTAGAACTAGCACTGGTTTGCAAAGGATTACTGTAAGTGAATTCATCCCCTTTTAAATTAACTCCTACCAAAGTACCGTTATATAATGTTTTTTCTAAAACATCTACATATTTTCCATCTCCATATATAGAATTCATTTCTTTATTAAATTGCCCATTAGCTAAGCTAGCACAAGTTTCAAGATAAGATGTTTGATTTTGTGGTTAACTTGTCTATATAACTAAATCTTAGGTATATAGACATTAATTTTATTTTTTAAGTTAACACAATTAAGTTAGATAAAGATTTTACAATAAATTTTTTTACTTATCCCAACTAATCCTTCTACTTATTTACTATAAAATAAGCATGGTAAGCACAATCAGAAGCTTTATACTCTGGTACTAAAGTAATACCATTAGTAGTAAAAGTTAAAGGATCTTTTGTAGGTGTAATTGACTTAGAAATATCTGTAGAATCTAAAGTAAGCTTTATCCAATCAGTACTGTCACTCTTACCTACCATTACTAGTGGTCCATACATAATACTAACTTTAGTTGGATCATCAGGAGTTCTCTCTAGCCTAAAACTAAATGGCATAGAAATATCAATCTTATCTCCTTTAGTCCAAACTCTACTGAGAGTTATATAACTACCTGGAGTTGCCGTAATTTTTTGAACAACACCATTTATTCTCACAGTGTATCCCTTTTGAATCCAATAAGGCACACGAAGTTTAATATCTAATTGCCCTTCACCATCAACAGTGATGGCTGTTCCTTGCTCAGTCAGATAATCTCCTGTTTGAGTAATCTTAAAGCCTTTTTCCTGAAAGTCTAATGTAGAAGGCATATACAAATTAACATATAGTGTAGATTTATCTTCTGATTTAAAGTAAACAGAATCTCCGTATTTAACATGGTTTTCCATACCTGTGCCATGACAGCAAGTAAATCCATCTGTGTCATAACCTCTCTGTCCACCAGGTCCTAATGGTGTAAAGTAACAAGAGCCACCAGTTCCACTATTTGGATCTTGGCTGCCTAAAATGTTGTTATAAAGAGCTCTTTCATAATAATCCATGTATTTTGCATCTGGATTATGCAAAAACAGATTTCTAGTTAACTTAAGCATATTATAAGTAGCACAAGTTTCTGCATCTTTATCATCAATAAATTCAGCTATCTTATCAGCATTTTTAAACATTTCTCCTTCACCAGTGCCACCAATACTATAAATATGATGACCAGTAACCATATTCCAGAAATTGCTAGCTATATTATAATAATTAGGATCTTTATTTTCATCAAATATCTGCAGAGCTCCTATAATTTGAGGGATATGTTGATTAGCATGCATTCCACCTAAAGTGTCATTATTATTAGCCATAGGGGTAAATAATTTTGGATTATCAAAATATTTAGCTGTAGTTAAATATTTTTCATCCCCAGTTATAGCATACAACTTAGCCATTACCTCATTCATTCCACCAAATTCACCTGCAATATACATACTCCACATTTTTTGAAGTTGGTCTTTAGGTAACTTACTCAATCTTCCATAAACCCAATCTCCCATTTTTTTAGAAATTTCTAAAGCTTGAGTATTTCCTCCAAATTGATAACAATCAACTAGTCCTGCCATAATTTTGTGTAAAGTATAATAAGGAGCCCAAATTGTTGGGTATGTTGTATACTGTTCTAATTTTATAAATTGCTCTTCAGAATAGCCGCTTAAAAATCCTGGGCTATATTTAGTAGACAAAGCATCTTGGCATTTTCCAAGTTCAGTAATCATATAATCAATTTTATTTTTAAATTTAACATCTCCAGAACTAGCATAAGCTAAAGCTAAGGCAGATAGATAATGCCCTGTTGAATGACCACGTAAATTACAATCTGACGCATCCCATCCTGTTAAAGGTTGCGCTCCCTTAACATCAAGCCCTGCAGCACTACGGAAATTGTAAAGCATTTGGTCATCATTAACTGATAATAAATAAGCATAATCTTTGTCCCTATGGTCAGTAAATATACTTGACTGCAAGCTTACCTTACCTAAATCAAAACCTTTAGCAACCAAACTTGAACTGGCAGCAGACTCTGTTGTAAGTTGATCTACTTTTGATAAAGGCTGCATATTGGTGTCATTTAAATTAGTTCCACCCCATATAAATACTTTTGCTTTATAGCCATTTACATCCTCTGGCAATTTAAAACCTGCATCCAAATCTTCCGAACTTCCAGGTTTTATTTCCTTTGAAATATAAGATACATTTTTCATCGCATCGTCTTTATCAAATAAACCAACAATAGCTAAAACTTGTGTGCTTTTAACATCAGTATTAGAAGCTTTTACATTTGCTGTTAACATTTTACCTGATTGTAACTTGTCCATATTAAATGTGGTTTTAATAGTAAATGGACTTACTTTTATATTTGCAACAACTTTTATAGTTGTTCCTTCTACAGTTCCTTCAACTTTAAAGCTTCCTGCTACTGCATATTTTGAAACATCAATGTTATCCCAAGTAACATTTCCTAAACCTGTGGATTTATCATCTTTTATAACTGTAACTACAGTAGGAAGTTCTGGTACCGATTTTAAAGAAGTTTCTAAATCAATCTCAGGAATACTTACGATTTTTGCCTCTTTTGTTTTTTGCACTACAGTGGCATTAAATTCCCTAGTATCTTTTACTGAACCCTTGCTTATAGTAGCTATTAGTACAACGTTTACATTGCCACTACCAGCTTCTGGCCTGGTAATTTTCCCATCACTTGTAATAATATTTGTATCTTTTGATTCCCAGGTAATTATTGAACCGTTTGTACCTGTTGTTGGTAATTTTAAGTCTGCATCTATTGTAAATATATTTCCTATATAAATAGCTTCTTTATCTTTTTTCACACTTTCTTCATCAGATACCTTTGCTTTAACAGTAACATTAAATTCTCTAGTCACAGTTTCACTGCCTTTAGTTATAGTAGATGTAAGCCTAACTATGGCATCTGGCTGGCCTGATACTGGAGTTGTTACCTTTCCAGTATTGCTAATAATATTTTCATTATCTGATTTCCATGAAATACTAGATCCTGCTGAACCTGTAGTTGGTAATACTAAATCAGATGTAACAGTGTCTCCTATATTAATACTAGCTTTATCTCCTTCTACAATATCTTTATCTGATAAATCAACCATTCCAGCAATTTCAGTACCACTAAGGGCTCTTTTATAAATACAAAAATCATCAATTTGTCCATGAAAATTTGGATCACCATATTGACTTTTGCCAATATAATTTTTAGTTGTAACTCCCAATTTAGAAGGATTTAATGTCATGCTGCTATTTTCTCCAACTTTTTTTCCATTCTCATATAGGGTACCTGTATTACCTGAAACTGAAATCGCTACATGTACCCATTTACCACTTTCTAGTTCTGTACCCTTTTGAATTTTTTCTTCCTTACCTGACCCTCCATTTGTAATACAAAATGCAAGGCCTTTTGCTCCAGCATTTCCTCCTGAAGAGGTCAAAAACATATTTGTGGCCGTATCATTTCCAAAGTCAAATATTCTTTGATATCCTTGGGAACTTTCCATATACACCCAAGTTATTATAGTAAAATCTGAAAGATTTTTTACTATTCCATCTGGTAACTGTACGTATCCATCATCTCCATTTAATTCTACTGCACTTCCACTTTTACCAGTAACTAACTTAGTGCCGCCTATTAAAGTTGCATCATTACCATTTCCAGAGGCATCTAAAACCTTGTTTCCATTTACACTATCAAAGTTGTATTTTGCCACAATACTTGCAGTATCTTCTTTCTCAAATGTATTGAGTGTTTTATCTTTGCTTGTGCTTACATCTTGTCCTACTGATATATTTGTATCATTTGCTGCTGATACTTTTTCTACAGAAACTCCTTGTAATAAACCCACGCACATTGCAAAACATAGAAGTGCTGAAATAGTTTTCTTGTTCATAAAAATCCCCCTTATAATTAAACACTTGCTTTTTATAAAAATTAGAAGCATTGCTTCTAATAGTTAAACCATATGTATTTGTAGAACTCCCCCTAAGAAATCATCAAATTGTTAACCCAAAACTTGAAATATACAAAATAGGTTATTCAAACTAAAAATTAAATAAAAAAATATATTTTCCTTAATTTTACATTGTACTTATTAATTTACACTTATTTTTAATTTAAGTATTTGTAATTTTCGGTAATTTTTTGTATTTTTCAGTCTTTTGTAAATTTTTTCAATATACTTACAACCTTCAATTTTAATTATCTAACGCCAAGAATTCTTTTTATGATAATTATTACCGAATAAAATTTTTGAAGACATTACGGAAACTTGAGTATATATCCGTTATGCAGTGTAGTCCAAGATTAATTTGAAACTACTAAAAAACAACCCAGAAAGCACATACTTTCTGGATTGTCTTGAAACAGGATTATATTTTTACTTTTGATAAAGACCTAACTTATTAAACTTATACCATTCGTCAATTTTTTCTACAGGCTTAACATTTAAATACAACATAATTTCCCTTGCAAACTCTAAAGTAGCCGTACCATTTGCAGTTATAATATCAGAATCACAAACTGCTTGTTTTTCAATAAAATTGCAATCTCCCTTGTAGTGAGGAGCTTGTGACTTCATAAACTCTAGCGTGTTACCTGAATGTTTGATATTATCCAAATATCCGTTCTCTGCCATAAAATTGGCTGCATTACAGATTGCTGCTACAGGAATATGATGTTTTACAGCATACTCAACCACCGGTTTAATGGCATTATTTTTCTGTTCCATCCAAGCGTAGCCACCAATCAGCAGCAACATCTCGAAATTTTTTGGATAATCATGTACAGAATAATCAGGAATGATTCGAAAACCTCCCATGGAAATTTTAGGTTCTTTATCTAAGCTTAAAGTTCTTACAATATAATCCGTTTGTGGTGCATTAAGTTCTGAGCAAATATAAGAACTTTCCCAATCCGCATATCCATCAAAAATAAACACAAGTACTTCTTTTTTCATTTTTAGCACTTCCTTTCTTAAATCATTGTACAATAAAAAAGGTGACACCTATGTGTCACCTTTATACAGTGCACTTATTTTTTTTATTCGAGTTATTACTTTTTCTTTTAGTGCAAGCGGAGCTATAACTTTAACTTTGTCTTGCAGGCTGAAAACTAAATTAGTAGCCCATTCTAAATCAGAAACAGAAAATATAACCTGTCCCTTTTCTTTTGCACTGTTGACTCTATGAAAAAATTTTGCATCTATCTTATCTGTTAGGAAGAATTCATTACTAACATCATATTCTAGTATAACTTCGAACAATAAGGTGGAGTCCTTCGGCGAAAATAATTCCACACCAAAATCCTTTCTAAAATCTATTTTTTCAACTGCCTTACAATTGAAGGTTGCATCCATAATTTTAAATTCAACAATTCTATTTACCTTAAACAAGCGGAACTGTTGATTATCCTCGCAAAAAGCGTATAAATACCAGCATGATTGCTTAAAAACCAGTTTATGAGGGTGAATGATTCTTGTTGAACGCGACCTCTTGGAGATATATTCTAGATTAATACAGTTTCGATTTTTAATTGCCTTATGCAAATCGGATACCTTTTCTTTTGTAATGCTGTCTTGAAACCATGAGGACAAATCAATTACATAATCACTTTCTGAAAATACTATACTTGTTTCTTCTGGGATTAACTTCGCCATTAGATTTGTTAAATCGGTGCTTTCATCAATACTCATTAGTCCATTAAGTGCAGTAAAAACATTTTTTATATCGTTCCTTAAAAGAATATTATTTTTGAGTTTATATCCCTCAATGATGGCTACTCCGCCACCAATTCCTGAGTATGTAACAATTGGAACTCCCGCCCCACTTAGAGTATCCAAATCGCGGAAAATTGTACGTTTGGAAACTTCAAACCTTTCTGCTAATTCTTGTATTGTAATCCTTGACCTATTAGCAAGGACACTTAAAATTCCCAGTAATCTATCAATTTTCATGGTAACACACTTTCTCCATTCTACTATTGCAACTTAAAGTGGCCAAAAACATATAATAATTTACAAGTTAATACCTGAATAGTTATCCTGTGCGAACACTGTTAATGCAGTTCTTTCCTGATGTTTTAGCCTTATACATAGAAGCATCTACACTATTTATACACTGTGCTAAATCATTTACATCATTTTCATATACTCCTATACTTAGAGATATTTTTCTATCAATATCATATTTTTCATTTAAGGTTTCAAGCTTTTCCATTATTTCTTCAGCAATAATTACAGCGTCTTTCTCTATAGTTTTAGGTATTATTATAATAAATTCATCCCCTCCAAATCTTCCTGCATATCCCTTATCACCTATAATCTCATGCAACATGCTTGCCACATCTACTATTACTCTATCTCCAAACATATGTCCAAAAGTATCATTTATTCCTTTAAAATTATCAATATCTATCATTAGCAATGAGAACTTCTCATTTTTTTGAATGTATTTATTTAAATTTATAGATATTAATTCTTTAATATACTTATTGTTATATAAAGCTGTAAGTCCGTCTCTGTTTAAATATTCAAGTTTCTTATGTTTTTCTAAATAATCATTTACTATAAATATTGATTCCATAACAATAAACAGGATTGCCCCGTAAATAACAACATAAGAGCTATTTAAAATTGAATTATTTACTAATATATCATTTATCGCAGTTAAACATATTACAATGAAAGGGAAAAAGTTTTTCTTAGCATTCAAATTTTTGTGGTATATTTCTTTAATAAAAAGTGTAAATAAATATAAAATAAAGAATATAAATATAGCTTCTGCATATATTCCAGCTCTGTCATATACCATGCTATTGTTAAAAATGCATAATGTTGTGAACCCTACCCCATAAACTATTGACATATATTTGAGAACAATTTTATCGTCAAATATATCATTTAAAAATAAAATATAAAAAGTTGTAGAAAGATAAAATGTTATAGCAGCTATCTTACTTAAAACTTCATAGGGCATATTAGGATAAAATTCTACTAGTAATCTACTGTTAAATACCAAGCATCTTAAAATCAACAAAAAACAAATGCTTGAAAAATAGATATTCCTTTTTGTTTTGGTTTGGTAAAATAAAAACCAAAACTAAAAATTCCCATGATGAACATAATACCAATCATAAATCCATCAAGAGCTACATTTTTATAATTAAGATTCATTACTTGCTTCTTTGTCCCAAAAGTAGCCGCTCTAAGTGATGGTTCTAAATCTCTATAGGTGCTAGTATGAATTACAATATCCACTTCCTTATTTGCAGAAGGAAAAAATATGTACTCCGGTCTATATATTGCCTTTTCATCTGAGATGCTCGTCCCAACCTTACCATGCCCATCTAAGTACACACCATTTATCCATACATCAGATGCTGTAAACAAGCTATCAAAATAAACACCATAATTATCATCCTTAGGAACATGTATTTTTAAATGAAGTGTCATATATCCCTGTTTCTTTCCAGATACCTGATCTTCTAGCCTTCCTGGAATATTGTAGAAATTCTTTGCAGTTCTTATTTTTATATCTTCAGGCTTCAGCAGCTCACCATAGTATAAATCCCACTTACCTTTTAGCTTAACCTCTCCATCTTGACTAAAGTTCCATTTTGAAAGATTTAAAATGCCATTAAAAGCCTTAATATTAGTATTAACTTTTCTTTCTGACGCAAAAAATAAAATAATAAAAATAACTATAAATAATAGCACTAAAACCATTTTTAATTTTTTCATATTACAGCATCACAATCCTCTATAATCTCTCTCTAAAAATAACACAACTATCAAACTAATATATACGTATTATAACGCATTTTTTGTCAAAATATAAGTTACACTTGTTTCATCTTTCCACTAGTTGTATTTTTTAGTACGCATAAATCAGTGTAGAGTTAACCACTTTAAAATATACTCATAAAGTTTGATACTATTATTTTAACATAATTTACAGATAGAAAAGCCCTAACATAATATATTAACCTTTCATTAAAAACCACTAAGTAATTAATGAAGTTAAACTATATGTTAGAGCTTTTTAAACGCAACATTACCATAAATATTTAAAATACTTTATTATCGCTGCCAAAGTTTGTCTATAATAGAATTTTTAACTTTAAAATATATATTTGAATATCCGTAAGAAACATATCCATTTTTAAAAACGTTGAACTTCAACCTTGAACCATCTTTCAGTTTTAAAGTAAATTCTCTAAATCCATTATTATTTCTACTATTGTCAATGTCTTCACCTACAGATTGATAATCATAAGGTACAGCATTATTTAAATCTTTTAAAGCTTCATTTAGAATGCTTAAATCTTTAAAATCAGTATAGTTGTTTATACCACCATTCCAATCATCAAATCCTATAAATTTTGCACTTTGAACATTATCTATTAGTTTTAATTCACCAAAAATATCATTACCACTTTTTATAGTAATCCCATTTAAGCAGTCAAAGAATTGAGCAAATTCTTGACCATTTACTTTAGTATAAGACATTATTCTAAAACTGCTATCATATCCTTTAACAGTGTAAATATCCTGTTCTCCAATATTTGAAGCCAGTTCTTCTGTAGATTTATCTTTTACATTCCATTCATTTATACTATTGGTAGTACGACCAACTCTTCCACCTAAAAAGTTATTTATATATTTCAAATCAAATTCTGTGCTGCTTTGAGTATATATTTTTCTGTTGTACACAACAAGTGCAAGCATTTTTGCGTGTACTGCAGTGTTGGGATTTAAATTTACTGCTGGTATAGTTACTACGTTTGTATTTACTATAGCTTCATTTGAAGAAGGGTTATTGTTATTAACTGCAGGCTTAACAGGTATTTCCTTATTATTCACAACAGGTTTACCTGGATTTTGGTTAATATTCCTTTGGGCTTTGCTCCCAGGTGTGTTAGCTGAAACCTGCTTCTTATTTAAGGATTTATCAACTACAAAATTTCTATCTGTTGTAGTTTGATTAGAATTAGTTTTGCTTTCCTCAGTACTATAGCTAGTCCTATTATTATTTGCTGTTGCTTTACTTGGAACATTGGTGCTTTGCTTAGGAGTGTTATTAGCACTTTCTTTAGAAAAATTTAATCTGCTATGAAAAGAATACAAGCTAGTAGCACCAGCAATTAAAAATACACTGGCAGCCATGGCAGCAGATTTTTTTATATTGAAATGGCTTTTATTATCATTCTTAATTTTATTAACAGTTCTTTCAATAAGCTCTTTGTCCGCTTTTATATTATCTAATCCATTAAGGTTGATATTCTTCATTTTGAAATCCTCCATTACTTAAGTCTTTTTTTAAAATCTCACGTCCTCTTTTTAATTGAGTTCTTATTGTAGCTTCTTTTATATTTAATATTTTGGATATTTCCAAAGAATTATAGCCTTCATAATAATAAAGATAGATAACAGCTTTATACTTAAAAGGTAGCTTTGTAATATAATTTATCAAATCATAATCCTTTTTATATTCTATTGGAATTACTACATCATTTATAGAAACTCTAAATCTATTCCAGTAACTACCTAACATATTTTTGCAGTGATTAGTAGTACATTTAATTAGCCAAGCCTTTAAATGCTCTTCATCATTAAATTTAATTTTCTTTTCAAACAGCTTTACAAAAATATCTTGAAAAGCATCTTCCGCATCAGCATTATTTTTTAGATATACTATGCATAAACGAAATACTAAATCTGCATATTTAGATATAATTTCTGAAATGCAACTATCCGTACGTAATAATTGTATTTCCATGAACTAACCTCCCTTCATATATAACACAAATGAGATAAAGAAAATGTTTCATACTATATAAAAATATTTTATATAAATTAATAGGAAATTTTTTTAAGTATTTCATATATGTTGATATGTTGATATGTAAAGTTATTTTAACTAGTCCATAAACATCATACAATAAATATCTATTATTTGAACCTATAAATAAAAACAGCCCTGTTACAGGCTGTTATCTAAAATTTTAATTAAATTTAAGCCACTGTTTAGTATTGCTAAGCAGTGGCTTTTTACATTTCCATTTTGAAATCAAATATTATATTTTAAATTAAGTTATCTTCCCTTAGTAATTTAAACAGTGTTGGTTCAAAATTAAACTGTTTAATTAAGTCTTTAACCTCACCTAAAGCTTTATCTCTCTTCTCCTCAGACACATTGGCTTTCACTGCTCTAATTAATATGTTTTTAGGTGAATGTGCTATATCTATGAATTCCAAAAGCTGAGTTTTATAACCTAAGCATTCTAATAAATTAGCTCTAAGGGCATCAGTCATAAGTGCTGCCACTCTTTCCTGTACTATCCCATACCTTGTAAGTATAGATAGAGTTTCTGCTTTCATTTGATCGTTAAACTCATGCTGGCAGCAAGGAACAGAAAAAATCATTTTAGTGTTCCATTTTATAGCATTATACAAAGCATAATCCGTTGCTGTATCACAAGCATGCAATGTAATTACCATATCAACTTTGTTATTATACTTGAATCCATTTATATCGCCAATTTCAAAATGCAAATTTTCATAGTTATATTTTTCAGCTATTTCATTACATTTTTTAATAACGTCCTCTTTAAGGTCTAATCCTATAATATTTACATTTATTTTTTTAATCTGAACGAAATAATAGTATAGTATAAAAGTCAAATAGGATTTTCCGCATCCAAAGTCTAAAATTGTAAGTTCTTTAAAGTCACTTTTTTTAACTTCATCATCAATAATTTCTATAAACTTGTTTATTTGTTTATACTTATCATATTTTGAATTAACTATTTTACCGTCCTTTGTGAAAATTCCCAAATCTATAAAAGGTTCTATAATCATACCTTCTTTTAGAATGTAATTTTTCTCTTTATTATGACTTTTATTTACTTCTTTTATATTATCGCTTTTCTTTCTACTTAAGAAAACCTTGCCTTTTTTAGATATTTTCAAATCAAAGTTATACATGCTGGACCAAGCAGAAAGCTGTTTGTAGTTATGCTGTAAATACTCTATTAGTTTTTCTTCTAACATATCCAATTCAATGTTTTCATGAAAAACTTGCTTATCAGTGAATTTTTCTATCTGATAATATTGTTTGCTCTTGTTCTCTTTTAAAACAAAGGTTATTTTATTATACTTCACATCTTTATTAATTTTATTGCTAATAACTATTTTTATAATCTCTTCTTCTATTATTTCGTTAACTGCTTTTTTTAACTCATCCATATCTTCCACTCACTTTATTATCTTCATTTTATTTCTACAGTAACTTTTTTCATTTTCTGAGGTGTTAAAGGCTTATCATTTTTATCTTTTTTTACATTAACTATTTTATCAACTTCATCCATCCCCTGAGTAACCTTTCCAAAAGCTGCATAATCTCCATCAAGATTAGGGCTATCTTTTACCATAATAAAAAACTGAGAGCTTGCTGAATTCGGATCTGTAGCCCTTGCCATAGAAAGAACTCCTCTAGTATGTTTTAGATCATTGTTAAAGCCATTATTTTTGAATTCTCCAGGTATATTGACTTTTGATCCCCCAGTACCATTTCCTAATGGGTCTCCTCCCTGTATCATAAAGCCTGGAATCACTCTGTGGAATATTAAACCATCATAAGATTTTTTTTGTATTAAATCTACAAAGTTATCTACAGTTCTAGGAGCAACATCAGGATATAACTCTGCCTTGATTACTCCTCCATCTTCCATTTCAATGGTGACAATAGGCTTCTTGCCCGTGTATTTGCTCTTATAATTAGAGCTCACCGTACTATTTGAGTTAGTATTGTCTTTTTGTTTACTTGAATCTGTACTAGGAGCTTTTGAGCATCCAAATGTTGCTAATGCTAGTGTAAGTACAGTAAGAAACATTAAACTTTTCTTTAGGTTAGTAACTTTCACGCTTTATTCCTCCCTTAAAATATAAGTCATTTAATTAAGCCTATAAGTATGTTATCAAAATGTGTATTGAACTTCAAGCTACACTTTTTACATAATCTCAAAGCATTCCTCATCTTCATATCCTTCTGATATCTCATAAGGAAACTTTTCTAGTATTTGCTCTATTGTAAGCTGCTCTGTAATAGGATTCATTTTTTTCTTCTCCTTTGTTCTTGACTATACTATAATTATAAGAAAAAAAGAAATGCCAAGCCATAACTTTAGCTTACATTTCTCCTCCTAACTTTACATATTTATAAAACAACATTAACAGGTTCTTTATTAATAAATGCTTCAATGTTTCTACCTAAAAGATCCATAAGCCTTTGTCTTGATTCAATACATTTCCACCCTATATGCGGAGTGAGAATAACATTTTTCATATTAAAAAGTGGATTATTTAGTTCTGGAGGCTCCGGATCCTGAACATCAAGTGCTGCTCCTGCAATTTTTTTACTTTTCAAGGCTTCAATCAGGTCTATTTCTTTTATAATAGCTCCTCTGGAAGTATTTATAATAAAAGCTGATGGCTTCATAAGTTCTAGTTTAGATTTATCAATAAGATGTCTTGTTTTAGGTGTGAGTGGACAATGCAACGTAATAAAATCGCTTTTTTTAAGAAGTTCTTCAATATTTACGAACCTTATTTTTGAATCTCCTAAATCTTTATAGGTTCTGTTATATACAAGTACTTCCATTCCTAAAGCCCTTGCTATTTTCATAACCTGCTGACCAATAGCTCCTGCTCCAATGACTCCAAGTATTTTATTTTGTACTTCAAAATGAGGAACTTGAAGATATTTAGTAAAATTATCATAATTTTTGCTTTCAATCATTCTCTGCTGATTTGATAATGAAGAACTTAAACTCAACATAAATGTAATAACTAACTGTGCAACTGCCTCCGTACTATAACCTGGAACATTACATACAACTATGTTTTTTTCCTTTGCTGCTGCTATATCAATATTGTTGTAACCAGTACCAGCTTCACAAATTAACTTTACACAAGGTGGAAATTGTTCAATTAAATTTCTGTCAATTGTAAGTTCTTTTGTAATTATGATATTTTGATCCTTTACTCTTTCTAAAATTTCTTCATTACTGCTATCTTCATATTTGCTAACTTTACCTAATCTATTTAAGTATGAGAAATCAAGCTTGTTATCAAAATCTATTCTATTTAAATTAAGAAATACAATATTATTCATTTCTTCCTCCTCTTATTTCAGTTTTATTTAATTATTAGTATACTACTTTGTAAAGATTTAAAGCAAATAAATCTCCCTATTAGATTCGTATTTATGCTTTTAGATCTTTATGGTGCTTATTGATTTTTTTCATAGAAAATGATATATATATAATTGCTTTAAAATAAGCTGAGTTCCTAGAACTTGTTAGTCATATGATTTTCGACCTATAAACAAGGAGGATAAGCCTAATACAAAACTTTAAGTTAAGTTTACTTTTAGGTATGGTGAGTTTAATGAAAAAATTTTTAAAACGATTATTAATTATTTTAGTTGCTGCACTCATTGTTTTTATTGCTATATTTCACAAAAGAATCATATTAACTTATAGATTAGCTAATAAGTATATTTCTTTAAAAAATGTTAATATGACAACTGAAAAATTTAATGAATTAAAAATGTCTAAGTCTATGAATTACAAGGATATTATATATAAAAACACTAATGGAGTTCCACTGACACTAGACATCTATTCCTCACTAAGAAATGGTAATAGTCCTTCACCAGTAATTTTATATGTTCACGGTGGCAGCTGGGTTTATGGTGATAAAAGTATTCCAGATGCACTAAGTCCTGTGCTTAATACTTTCAGAGAAGAAGGATATACAATTATAAGCACTTCTTATGAACTCAGTAGGGATAAAGCTAGTTTCGATAAACAAGTTGCAGATATTAAGGACACTATAAGATGGATATATAGAAATAAATCTAATTACAATCTTGATTCAAATGAAATAGGAGTTCTTGGTGTTTCGTCTGGTGCTCATCTTTCTCTTCTAGCTAGTTATAGTAGCAATGCTGAGTTTACAGATGACAAGGATTTAAGTAACTATCCATCTAAAATTAAATATTTAATTGACTTTGCAGGTCCAACTGATTTAAGCCTTTTAAATACAAATGATTTAAATTACGACTTAGCAAAAATTTTTAATTCAATAAAAGATAAGGATACTGTGATAAAAAAATTCAACCCTGTAAATTATATTAGTAAGGAAAGTCCAAACACATTAATAATACACAGCAGTTTGGATCCCATGGTTCCTTATAAAAGTTCAAAAGAATTTTATGATAAATGTGTTCAAGAACATGTCAAGGTGGAATTAATTACTTTAAATAGCAGTGTACATGATTTATCAAATATCTCAAACTCTGACATTACTTCTATGTCTGAAGGGTTGTTAAAATTTATAATATTTAATTCTCCATTATAAACACAAACTTATATATATTTCTTGTTTTAGTACAAAATCTACAGATTTGACTTACACAATTATAAAGAATGATTAAGTTATATACTTTTCTAGCGTAGTTCTCTATAACAACATACACTACAATTACAAACCGCCCACTTAGATACTTGCTTATAATTTAGCTGCTATTTATCTATAAAAATTATTTCAGCATCATCAATTGCACTGTAGTGTATGTGACCACCTATATGAACAATAGTATCTCCAACCTCAGGATCAATATGTACATCTCCAAGACAGGAAAAACTATGCCAATACTTGGCAACTGTTTCTTTTGCCTCTTCTCCAAGTTTTTTACCTTCTAGTTCTTTTGATATATTGTACAAGTTTCCGCAAGGTGTGGTAATTAATACTTCTGCCTTTACTATTGTTCTGTCATTATCTATAAATAATCTAAATTTTGGTCTTCCCACCTTAAATTCATCTATAAAACTATTTATTAAATTAAACTCTCCATGTTCAAGTGCACAAAACGGTTTGGGAAACGCATATTCAATATTGTATTTCTTACATTCTTCTATAGTTCTATCTCTTACCCATTTTGTAATCCATGATCTACTTTCTAGAGGTACAATTAAAGCTTTTCCTCCACTTTCACCTATTAATTTTGGAAGCTCCATCAATATATCTTCATGTATACCTATTGCTATTGCCAGATCATGAGCTTTAAAATCCTTAGGTATATATTTTAATGGATCATCAAGCAGAATATCATATGTATTAGGTATCTCAACTATTTGCACAACCTTCTCTAAAAACATATCTTCTTTCTCTATGAAATTATATTGATTTTTTCCTAATTTACCTTCCCGGCGCAAAATGCTCTTAAAGTTAGGAATAACTCTTTCATTTGCAAATATACCATCGGTTCTTACAAAGGACTCACCTTGAAAGAATCTCCCCCCATTTTTAGAACAAATAATTAATACCTTCATAGCCCTTCTCCTTTCTAAGTGTGGATATTATATATTATTAAGATGATTTTCATCCAAAATTAAAAATGGCCATTTCAAAGCTAACTACTTAGTTTTGAAACAGCCATTATCTTTTTACTACTAATTATTAATAGTCATTTTATTTAATACAGTTGCATAGTAACCAACAAGCTTAACTAAGAAGTTTAGTAGGTTCCTTTTTATTTAATCCACTTGCATACCAAGCAGCAATTAAAAGCAATATCCATAAAACTCCAACTATAGCTGGAATTCTTGTATCTGCACCCATACACATGGAAACAAATACACCAACTAGGAATATCATAGTGATTATGCCTGAAGCTGGATAAAGTACTGTTTTGAACTTCAATTTACTAACCTGTTCAGGTGTAAGACTCTTTCTAAATTTAATCTGAGTGTAAACAATCATGAACCAAGCAAATATTCCTGCAAATGTTCCTACACTTGTAACATAAGTGAATGCTTTACCAGGAGCAACATAGTTTAATATAACTCCGATTAACATAAATCCTACTGAAGTAAGTATTCCATTCTTAGGAACGTTAGTTTTACTAAGCTTTCCAAAGGCCTTAGGTGCTTGACCTTGAAGTGCAAGATTATACATCATACGACCAGTTGTGAATATACCTGAGTTACATGATGATGCTGCTGCTGTAAGTACAACAAAGTTTATAATACCAGCTGCTGCAGCTATACCAAGTTTGGAGAATGTAAGAACAAACGGACTTCCTGATGTTCCTATGCTGTCCCAAGCATAAAGTGACATTATAACAAACAATGCACCAATATAGAATATCATTACTCGCATAAAAACACTGTTTATAGCTGTTGGTATTACTTTTTCAGGATTTTTTGCTTCTCCAGCTGTAACACCGATAAGCTCAACTCCTACGAAAGCAAAGGAAACCATAGTCAATGTTGATATAGGTCCCATAATTCCTTTAGGGAAGAAACCGCCATGAGAAGTTAAGTTTGAAATACCAATTGGTACTCCCTTATTTCCCAAACCAAAAGCTATCATAGCTATACCAATTGCAATCATAACAATTATTGTAACAACTTTTATAAGTGCAAACCAGAATTCGATTTCTCCGAATGCTTTTGCTGCAGTTAAGTTTACAGCAGTAAGTATACAAACAGCAACAAGTGCTGAGACCCACTGCGGTACGTTTGGAAACCAAAAGTTAATATAAATACCTACTGCTGTAACTTCTGCCATACAAGTTACAACCCACATTATCCAGTATGTCCAACCTGTTAGATATCCTGCAAGAGGACTCACATAATCGTTTGCATATGCACTAAAAGAACCAGCTACTGGATGTTCAACCGCCATTTCACCAAGGGCACGCATGATAAAAAATATAATTATTCCTGCAATGGCATAAGTAAGTAATATAGCTGGACCTGCAGCCTTAATAGCTGTTGCTGATCCTAGGAACAAACCAACTCCTATAGCTCCACCAATTGCCATCATTTTAATATGTCTTTCTTCAAGACCACGTTCTAAGTTTTCGCCTGTTTGGGTTTGATCTTCGTTACTCATTTTACTGACCCCCTCTTAATAAAAAATTGGATACTTTCAAAACTTTAAACCCTTTAGGATTCGAGGTTTTTCAAGTTATATCAAAAAGATTTTTCCTCACTCACCATTGAATATGAATTGTCATTCGTAAAAATACATATTGTGAAGTAATCTTTATGAACTAATTAAAACTTATGCTTTAAAAGATGTTTTCGCCTTTTCATAATATTAGAATTTAAATTAATTATCTGTTTTTTTATTTTTTTGTTTTGCAATTATTCAATTTATACAATATTCTTTCTTTATTTTATATAATTATTTTAATATTGTCAAGAATCATATAAACAATAAAAAATCATCAACTCCTATATTTTCATGTCGAAAATTCATATATTTTCACTATTACAGCTCTGTTTTTCTTCGTAATACGGGCTTTTTCACTTATTTTTATAACATTTAATTTAAAAACTCTATAATGGTCAGTTAACCTTCATTTCTAGCGCCTCACAGCAAATTATTAAGAAAATAACTTTTCTATCATAATTTATGTTATAAGATAGAAATTTTCGACATTAGATTAGTTAAATAAGAAAAAATCCAAATGCACTAATAACTTTTGATTTTTAAACTTATAGGTAAAACTTCTTTCAAAACTTTGGATAATAACTTGAATTTAAATGAAGATTGTTTCAAATATTTTATTATTTATTTATAGTTGCTTTGTGAAAATATATAAACGTTATACTGACATTTTAGGTGAAGATGTGGGTAATAATTTGTCTAAAGAAATTTAGAATTCTAGTGAAATGTTAGCAAAAAAAGAGATTAATCCTCCTTTTTTTTAGCAAATTATTTGAATGTGAAAATGATTTTTAAATACAATATTATTATATAAGAAGAAGGATAAAAATAAATTTTACATATATTTTTATCCTTCTATATATTTAAATAAATTATTTGCGTTAAGTTTCTCATTTACCGCGGTGTTTCTTTTGTATACTGCCATGTTACTCCATTATCTTTTGATTGATACAAAGCTTTACAACCTCCATTATAATCCCCATCAGATCCTTGTCCGACTAAAACATTAAGACTTCCATCTTTTTCATAAGGCATTCCAGGTAAATCAAAAGGATTATAAGTTTCACCACCATTTAATGCTACTTTTGCCTCTGGAAAATTTACCTTTTTATAAGATGCCCCTTCATCCTCTGTGCGGTATAATTCTCCCTTACTACCACCACTAGAAGATAGACATAAAAAGCCAAGCTTATCATTCAAAAATGTTATTCCTGCTGCCGATCCAAGTGATCTTGAAAATGGATCTTCATTTATTGTTTTCCATGTTTGTCCCCCATCGATAGTTCCAATTAATGAATAAGATCTACTGCCCGCTGCAGCTGCCGTTACTTCTAAACGATACCCAACTTTCCTTGATAAATAAAATTCATCTACAGCATTATTGTATTGATTAGAACTATTTTTATTGTCTTTTGAAGGTTCTGCTGTTTTAATATTGTTTAAATCATCTGTTAGGTTGAATCTAACAGGAGTGTATTTGCTCTCTTTACCTGGCACAAATACAGAAACAGTATATCCTACTATCTCAGAATGAGCATTAACATCTGAATTTGTGTTTCCCTTGGAATCAATATAAACAATACCGTTTGTATTATATCCAAAGCTTCGTTTACCAGAATAAAGAATACCATACTGCTCTTCAGGCCAGTTCATCACTGTTTTTTTAAGTGGAATTACTTTCATTGTCTTAATTAATGGTTCTAAAAGTTTATCATCATTATAATTTGCATTTACATAACCCTTTAAATATATAGTTATATTCTCCGACTTTTTCCTGTTATAACTAATTAAATAGCTTTCTAACCCACCTTTAGCATTTTTTCCATAAAGATATGTATCAAAAGTTGCAATTTTTCCATTAGAATCAAAATTAAGGCTAAAATTATTTACAACATATAATTTTTCAGGCATATGAACTTTTTTATTAATATCTGTAAATATTCCTTCTATACCGCTTTCATATATATTATTATGTTCAAGCTTTACACTTTTTTTATTTTTCAAATCACTTAAGAACCATGATAACTTTCCATTGTAATTTATTGCACTATGATATATTTTTACTCCATAAAAACTTGTTATAAGAACTATAATTATTGCAACTAAAAAGGTCCATATAGTTTTATAACTTGAATATGATTCATATCTATCTACACTCTGCTCAGGTACAATTGCTGGCTTTTTCACAATTCTGATTATGAAAATTATAAGCCAAGACAAAAAGAATATAATACATACCAGTAATATACTTATATTATTATTAATTCTTCCAAATTTACACAAAGTATATAATTCATGAAATGAAATCCAATATACTAGCATAAATATTGAGCAAGTTACCATCGATAAAATTAATGCTCTTTTTGTAATTCCATCGTATTTTCCCATTTTTCCACCTATACTTCATCTTATTTTTTTATTATAGTTTTCTAAGGCTAACATTCAACTTGTACATATGTCCAAATAGTAAATCTTCAATACTCTTTGGACATGCTATAAATTAATATTTAAATTTGCAAATCTATAATTCACTATATTATATAATAAATTTTCAGATACTAATATTATAAACTAATATTATTAACTAAACTTTCGTACATACAATTTTAACTTAATATAAGCAAGATGCGACGCTTCGCTTTGCTAGTGGAGAGTTAATGTGGATTTTTTTCCGTTACACTACAAAAAACCTTTGATTAAATTTTTCATGGCTCGTTTCGCTAAAACGAAACATTGCTGACTTATATAAATTTAAAGATTTTTTGCGATAGCTAAAAATCAACCTTCACTCTCAACTCTCAATTCTACACTCTCAACTAAAAAAGTTGCGTCGCATAATTTTTAAACCGCGAAAGTTGAGTTATTAATAATTCTGTTAGTAGTGCTCCTTCTTCAGCAGAAAATATTTTAGCTAATGAAATCTAACTTTCTATTTGTTCTAAAATTATAATTTATATCATAGCATTATTATATAGACAAGCTTCTTAAATGAATGTGTTTTAAAATTATAGTGTTTTTCACTTTCTAGGTGGTGTATTGAAAATGATAGATAAATTGGCTTTACAGATTACTTCTCTTATTTGTACTGAAGCCTACAACAATACTAAAGACAGAGCAAGAATACAATATGGTTTAACTGTACTTTTAAGTGAAGGATTTAAAATTGTTTTTCTAATACTGTTCTTTAATATAATACATAAGCAGAATTATTTCTATTTTTCCTTACTTATAATACTGTCCACTAGACTGTTTGCTGGAGGGCTACACTTAAAAGGTACCTTGAATTGTTTAATTGCAACAACTTTGCTGTTTATATTAACCAGTGTACTGGCACCTTTAGCACCTAAACTGCCAGTATCATGCTATTTATTTGTGAGCATAATTAGTTTAGTGATAGTTTTAGTAAAAGCTCCAATATGCAGTGTAAATAGACCTATAAAAGATAATAAAAAAAAGCTGCAGCATAAATTTATAGCAGCTCTACTTATAGCTATATGGACTATTATTTTATTATTTTTAGAAAGTACAACCTATGTTAACTGCGGCTTCATCACTATATTAGTACAAAGTGTACAACTTGTGCTGGTTAAAAAGCCGACATCATAAATTTTTTAATAAACTTTTAAAATACAAGGAGGATATTATGAAAAAATTATTTAACAGTTTCAAAGTAAAAACAATGCTATGTGCACTTCCAATGTGTTTAACTTCATTTTTACTTACATCAGAACCATTCCATTGTTTCATTTTTCTTGGAGAGCCTGAAGTTCCGGAATGTTTAAAAGAAAATTAATTTTATAATCTATGACAATTTAATGCTGAAAATAGTATAATTACTTTCAAAAGATAGTTGAATTCTAGCTCCATAGGATTCAACTATCTTTTTTACATTATACAATCCATACCCATGATCTTCTCCTTTTTTAGTAGTATATCCTGCGTTAAAGATTTTACCAATATCATTAAACTCTATTCTTTCACCTGTATTTCCAATTTTCACAATACAATTCTCTTCCAGATAACCTATATTTAAGAACACTTTTTTCAAATCATTTTTTGAATTTAAAACAGCATCAAAAGCATTATCCAAAAGATTGTTTAAAACCTCTGAAAGTTCATAGTTTTTAAAAGGTAGTTTGCAATGCCCTTCAATAGTATATTTAAATTCAATATTATTCTTTACAGCTTCATTTATCTTATTGTAAATAATAGCTGCTACCACTGTATTATCTATTTGAAGTATCTTCTCCATATTTTCCATAGAAGTATCTAGAGAATCTATATATTGTACTATAGTTTCCTTTAAATTTTTTTCATCAGATACCAAAACAAGACTATAAACAGTGTTTAAATGGTTTTTAAAATCGTGCTGTCTCATTCTTACATCCTCCAATAGCTGGGATATTACAGGAGAGTATTTCTTATAATTTTCAAGTGACCTCTTTATTTCATTATTTTTCATTTGATACTCAAACAAAAACAAATTTGCCAAGATGAATACTACAGGAATCACAAGATACAAAATAATATCCTCCAAAAACTCAAACCTTTTAAAATCACATGCCCACTTTGCAATGATCATATATATAACAAGATTCACAGAAAAAAAGTATATTTTATAACTCTTCTGCCTAAAAAAAATTGTTATTTTTTCATAAGATGCATATTTATAGATACAAAAACTTAGAAGTATGCAAATAAGATTTGCAACAAGTAAATATATGAACACATCCTTCACCATAAAGGTTGGAATAAACAATCTAAACATAATTATTATAAAAAGCTGCAATATACCACAAATAACCATAATCAATCCAAACTCTAATAACAGATGTTTTATACTTTTTTTAAATATCAGCTTAATAGCTAGAAGTAAAAAAAGGTAATTTAAAAAAAACTGCAAAGGCATATTAATGTAATTTATAATTAGAAATACTAATGAAGTGAAAAGTACAATAAAAGCACTCTTACATAATCTCTTTTCATATTTTTTATTAAACATGTTCCAAAGCAGCATAAAACTTCCTACTTCTATAAATATTAATATGAATATCTTATAATTGTTCATTTATTTCCTCACCTACAACATTATTAAACTTGTCCATTATACATTTCTTATAATTATTTCCCAGTAATGCAGTTTTTTCTGTATTGTAAAAATAAATCTTGTAAGAAGTTTTATTTTTAGTTTTTTCAATTTTGTTGATATATTTTATATTAACCAAATAGGATCTGTGGCTCTGAAGAATATTCTTATCATTTATCATTGAGTTTAATTTCTTAAGGGATAAATAATCTATGGTGAAGGAACCATTTATAGTATGAATTATTGAAGTCCTAATAAAGACTTCCACAAAAATTATTTCATTAACAAATATTTTCACCTCAATGTTCTTTATGGGAACGACTATAAATTTATCTCTAATTTCCGTAGCAGCAACCTGTGCTCTGCTGTCTGATAACAAAAGTTTTGTTATCTTTTGGATTTTTCCCTTATTATAAGGCTTTAATATATAATCATAACAGTGAATTTTCTTAAAGGCTGAAAGCATATATTCCTTGTAAATTGTCACAAATATTATCCATTTTAATCTATAGCTTTCTATTTTTCTTATTTCGAGAGCAAATTTAAGACCTGATTCACTTTTCAAATTAATATCCACATAGAAAAGATCAATCACATTTTTCTGGGCTATTTTAAGAGCCTCTGTAGCATTGGTGGTTTCATATACTTGATACATGTTACCTGATTGCTTTATAATCTCTGACAGGGTTTTCAACTGAATACAATCGTCTTCTAAAATTAATATATTGTACATATAGTCATCCCCCCTTTGTATTGATTTGTCCTTAATTAAATATTCTATATCAGCTTGGAAATACCTTCCCATAAATTGAATAATTTATTTAACATGATTAAATATTTACATAAATTAATAACAGAAATCAGGTCTTTTATGCAATGTTCAATATATTGTAAAATAATATATGCTATAATTGAGCTACAAATATATATTATTTTCTAAGCTCTATTTAATAAGTGAGCGGATTGCACCTATCCATATATTTATAGAAGGAGTGTGATCTTATGAATCTAAATTTTATTATTACTATTCTATGTATTACAATGCTGGGAATTGTTGCTATGATGCTTGGTTTTTGCTACAGACAGGAGATAATGAAAGCTTTGTTCAAATCAAAAACAACTTTAAAAAATGATGAGGTTTCCTCTGAAATCACATTAAATCTTGACAAAAAAGAATACAATAAGTAGCTCTGCCAAGCTTCCTATTGCATCTAAACACAATTATTTCTAATGACACAAGCAAATTGCATAGTCCTGCAATCCACTCACTCAACAATTATATCACAAATTTTGGAAATAAATCAATAATTAATTAAAAATTATCTAAAATAAATTCATCAACAGCTTTGTCAAAGCTTAAGTTATCCATATCATTAATCCATTGTTGTGGAATAGCTATATATTTACATGTGCTTTCTTTACTTTTTAAATAATTATATATTATATGAGCTTCGTCTCCAAGTTGACTAATAGTTTCTTACTATCAATTTCTTCTTCTAATTCACAAATTCTATTCAAATCAGTTTCTCAGGAATAAACTTAGATGAAATTCTCTTTATCAATATATAATCAATTATTAAGAGAACACCACCGCCTATAAACATTACAAGATTACTAATCAAAAGTACACCTGTCATTTGAGTCACCAATACAAGAATTACTGGAATAACAAGAAGACCACTTACTTGCTGTGCTTCTTGGAAAGTTTCTGATTTTGCCGATACCATCACAGTAAATATTAGCGATAATAAATTAATTGCAGGTGAAATCCAAAGTATGATTATAAGCCATTTTATATCCGGAAAAATAAGTCCTCCAAAATAGATAAAACCACCTATATTAAATATTGTGCCAAAGACTATAAATGAAATCAAAGTCACAATGTAAGATGGCACAAAAACCCCTAAAATCTTGGCCCTAAGCAGTTGTTCCATGGATATTGGTGTGTAAAGTAGAGATTCCAGAGTTTTATGCTCCTTTTCTCCTACAAAACTACTGGCTCCAATAACCCCTGAACACATTATTGGAATTATAAGAAAGTATGAAGGAAACATAAAGTTCATCGTTACTTTTATTAAAAGCTGGGCTGGAGTATATTTTGTATATTCAGAAGGCAATTTTTTTATAAGAGGAGCCATCTTTGTAAACACATTTGAATCATTTCCAATAAAGCTGGCACCTATAAGTATTGCTAAAGGTATGATTACAATTAGAACAATCGGTACAATAGTCATAGGCATAATAACCCGTCTTGAACTTGTTATTTCATTTATATCTTTATATATCAATGCTTTTTCATTTCTATTCATATTCTAATAACTCCTTAACTTTAATGTTACATCTTAAGATGTACCTTTTATATATTTAAAATACAGTTGTTCTAGTGACCATTTCTGCTGTACAGCCTCATAAATTTCCCCACCACTTGTCAGTATGCTTTGTATTAGAGTATTTGCCTCTTTATCTCCTAAAACAGATTTACTATATATATCATTACCTTCATGGATAAATCCAAATTCTTTAGAAATATTTTTCCCTCTAATTTTTAATTGAAGATCTGCATTTTTCCTTGAAGCAAGTTCATCAAATGTACCTAAACCAAGAACATTACCGTTATTTACAAAACCATACAGTGTACAAATATCTTCAGCATATTTTAACTGATGAGTACAAAGAAAGATTGTAACCTGGTTTTCCTCTGCAAGTTCTTTTATAAGCCTTGTAACATTCAGTGCATTTTCTGGATCTAATCCAGCAGTAGGTTCATCAAGGAATAAAATCTGTGGATTGTGAACTAATGCTACAGCCAAGGAAACTCTCTTTCTCATTCCTGTACTGAAAGACTTGACCTTTTTATTCTTTACGTCTAGTAACTCCAGCCTTTTCAATATAAAATCAGCACGTTCATTAAGGGATTTTTCATCCATTCCATGCATTTTACCAAAGAATATTAGATTTTGCTTAGCAGTAAGATTTTCATAACAGGAGGAACTTTCCGTCATAACTCCACATAATTTATGAATCTCAAGATTATTTTCTCCCAAAGGTATCCCTAAAATTTCAGCATACCCTGATGTTTTCGAAAGGATTCCATTAAGAATTCTAACTGTAGTGGTTTTTCCTGAACCATTAGGGCCAAGAAAGCCAAATATCTCACCTTTTGGTATACTTAGGCTTATATTGTTCAAAGCATTAGTCTGACCATCATAAGATTTTTTAAGATTTTCTATATTTATTGCATTCACTTTTTCCACCTAACTTTCTTTTCAACTTTTTAACAAGCAAATTATATCTCTCATCTTCTCTTAACTGTGTGAATGTAGGGTTTTCAGCAACTATATCAAGAAGATTTTTCTTGATTGTTGCCTCATCTATTGAAGCGTTTGTTCCAATACAATTATTATCCTCAAACCATTTATCTATCTTATTAAAATATTCATTTCCTTTAAAACTCAATGGAAATTGAATTTTTAAAACAGTGTTCACATATTGATCTAATGCATCTATTGCCTTTTCTTTCTTTTGATGAATCAAATACCCTTGTGCAGCAACTATATGAATTCCGAAAACATCATTTGTCCAAATTTCTGTAAGATGAAAAACCTCAATAATTTGAATGCCTTGAGAATAAATCTTTTCAAACAAAACTGGTTCCATCATGTTTAAAGAAAGATAATTGTTTAAAAGTGTTAATGTGTTTATTACATTGTTGTAAAGCAGTATTTGATTCACCACCTTCGCCTCTGTAGTTTTCCCCTGCATCTGATATGCATTAATCAGTATGACATCATCTCCACTATATGGAGTTAATTTATTATCCAATAAGCGAATAATTTCTTCGCTATTTCCTAGTGCCATCTCTGCCAATGCTTCCATAGTATTAGCACTTTTTATGTCCGATATGTTCCTTGATTCCTCTTTTATTCTTCTACTTAGTAATATACATTGCTGAAAAATTTCTTTTTTTATTACCTCAGTTTTTGCCAAAGTGGAATAGTTTAATAATAATTGAATCATAGAAAGCAAAAAAGGAAAACAGGAATAGTATTTTTTTATTAATTGCCTGCACTGTTCCATTACTTCATCAAATGGCTTTAAAGCAAATTCATTTGAAAGTTTATTATAATTTTTTTTAATGTCTTCCTTTGTAAGTTGAAGAGAATATCCCAATAATTCATCCACTGAAATATTAAAATAAGTTGCAAGCTCAGGAAGAATCAAAATGTCAGGATAACTTAATCCAGATTCCCATTTGGAAACAGATGATTTAGAAACTCCAATGTAATCTGCCAACTGTTCCTGCGTTATTCCATTTTCTTTTCTCTTCTGAACAATGCACTTACCTATATTTAACTCCTTCATATCTATCACCTCTATTTATATTTTATGTGTTAACCAATTTCCCGTAAATGGATTTGTAGTTGACATTAGTAGAAAAAGTTAACTTGCAGGAAACCTTATTCCATAATTAAAGCCCTGCTTCCTTTAATTAAGCAAGGCTGATAAGGATAAATCAAATATTAGTCAGCTTTACAGAAATAATTTAGATGGAACTAATGAAATACAGGTCACAAAAATACATTTCACTACAAAAAAGCATTGTTCATTACATTTAATTAAAGTATATTCTTTTTAATTCGATACAAAAAATAGAAATATTTATGTAACTAATATTTAAATAGAAAATAAATGTATTTTAAAAGAAAGGTGGATTTTTTATGCCATTAGGATTATCAACTAATTATAATTTAAATAAATATAGTGAAACAAATGTTAATACAAAAACTACAGCTGCTGAAAAAGTAGATTCTACAACTTCTTCAAAATCAGTTACTGAATTAAAATCTGATAATGAGAATACTTCTGCAGATGAATACTTTGAAAAACTTTCCAGTAAATTTCCCGATTTGAAATTTCAGGTGGGATTGGGAGATCTTAAACCTGGTAAACTTATGCCTACCAATTTAAAAGGTTTTGGAAATATAAGAATTGATCAAAAATATTTACAAAAAGCTGCAAGTGACCCAAAGGTTGCAGAAGATTTAGAAGCAAAACTTCAATGGGTGCCTTCAGCAGACGCTTGGCTAAAAAGTATGTATGCTATGCAGGGAAAAAAAGTTATATCTACTGTTATTGGCATAGATGTAAATGGTGATTTTTTTGGTGGAGCCGTTACTGAACCTATTAATTCAAATTCCGATTCAAAATCCAAAAAAGAGGCTGGCAAGCTCTCAAGTATAGATCTTAATGAAATATTACAAAAAAAATATAAGAAATTAGAAGAGCAAAAAGAAGCAGTAGCTAAAAGATTATCGCTAATGTCAGAAACAAACATTAACACAGCAGGTTTACAAAAAAAAGTTGCTAAAAATTATAATAAAAATTTATTTAACAATCTTAATGCAAACTTAATTAATTCAAATAGATAATATAAAATTTCTAAAATTTTTATCAAAACATAATTTTAAAAATCAGAATCGTATTCTTTGTTTTAAATCAGATTCTGATTTTTTGCTTTACCATTTTACTATTGCATTAAAATTACAATTTTCTATTTCCATTTTTATCAAATAATCTTCTTAAGTGGATTTCTGCATAAGGTACAGAACATATAAGGGCTATTATAGATATATTTGTTGAAACTCTAAAAGCTTTATCAAAATTACCAATATATATTACATCACACAATACTGCTGCTATTAAAGATATCCCCCCAACATATACAAACATAATAGATGAAAATCGATTTCCTTCATCCCATGTAGCTTTATTTTTCATAGAAAATGGGGTTCTATATCCATACCAACTATTTATATGCTTTGGTGGAAACAACTTAAGCACAACTCCAACAGCAATAAAAATAATTCCTATTAAATACTCAGAATTTAACATAATCAAATTCCTCCTTGTACCATATTATAATTTCCACTTAACCTTACCTAAAATCATACCATAATATTACATATTTTAATATACACTTATTTTCCATCTACTGAACTTCTTTTTTTCTTTAATGTAACATCAATAAAAGAAATACCAAAGGCTAACCCCAATGCAATAGAAAAATTTCTAAGTAAATCTATGTTTGAAGGTCTAAATGCATAATCAAAGACATAGTTTGAGGCACCAAATACAATAAATAAAACAAAAAACTTAAACAATCTTTTCTTTACATCAACCCATTGCAATTTTCTTGAACTTAAAATAGTAACAACAGGAACATATACAATCAAAAATAAAGTTAAAAACACATATGCCATTCCAAAGTAAAGGGCCATTCTGCCATCTATATGATTGTAAACCATCCATAGTAAAATTATAGTTCCAATTGCAAATATAATATAAAGAGTTCTTGTAAATATCTGTAACATGTTCTTTTTCAATCTATCCCTCATTTCCATAATATTATCTTTATTATACCTGATTTTATCCGATGCTACCATCCGTTACACTACAAAAAATCAACCTTCACTGTCCTCTGAAAAGATTGCGTCGCATAATTTTTATATTAAGTCCGAATTTTGTATGCGAGAAAGTTGAGTTAGTATTATAGTACTTCTAGTATTAAAAAATATATTTACTATTTTATATAAAATATATTACAATTACTATATAAGTTAAAAAGCTTGTTCATTTCACTTCCAATCTCTGTAACGTTAGGTTTATGAATCATATAATATAAATATGTTTAATATAATAGAAAGAATACTGAAGGGGACCTTTATAACATGAAAATACTATTATTAGATTTGATTTCTAGGTTTAACAATGATGATGTTCCAGCTTTAAGTTCTCAGCTTGCATACAATTTACTTTTATCCTTTTTTCCTTTTATAATTTTTCTTATGACTCTTATAGGACATACTTCCTTAAACAGCAATGAAATATTAATAGCCTTGAGTAAAATTATGCCAGCAAGTGCATTTAATCTTATAAATACTACAGTTTATGAGGTACTTACTACCAAGCATAGTCAGCTTATGTCTTTTAGTTTAATATTTACTGTATGGTCTGCTTCTGCTGGTTTTAATGCAGTTATAAAAGGTCTCAATAATGCCTATAGAACTCCTGAATCAAGAAACTTTATTAAAGTTAGAATCATTTCAATTTTTTGTACCCTTGGAATGGCTTTTATAATACTTATTATGATGTTTTTATTAATACTTGGAAGTATCATATGGAACTATGCAGCTTATAAATTAGGCTTTTCCCATAAATTAGCTACTTTATGGACAATTATAAGATATTTCATATTTATATCCACTGCTATATTCATCTTTACTGCTTTATATCGTTATGCTCCATGTAAAAAACTTACATGGGTGGAAGTTTTGCCAGGATCTCTGTTTGCAACTTTAGGCTTGATATTTGTATCTACTGTTTTTGCATATTATGTAAATAACTTTGCTAATTATTCAGTTATCTATGGCAGCATAGGAGCTATAATTATCCTACTCACCTGGCTTTTTCTTGTGTCCATCATTGTCATGCTGGGTGGAGAATTAAATGCTTCCCTATATCATGAATTTAATAGTACAAAAATAACATATTCAAAAAACTTTAAAAGTTCAGGGTAACTTAATAAACCCTGAACTTTTTTGAAAAAGCAAAGCAATTTCTGCCCTAGATATTATCCTGAAAATCTTATTCACAGTCTATGACAACTCAAATGCTCCTGTATATAATTGATAGTACTTGCCTTTTTGATTAATTAAGTCATCATGGTTTCCTCTTTCAATAATTTTACCTTGATCTAATACCATAATTACATCAGAGTTTTTAATTGTAGAAAGTCTGTGAGCAATTACAAATACTGTTCTTCCTCTCATAAGTTTATCCATACCATCTTGAACAATAACTTCTGTTCTGGTATCAATACTAGATGTTGCTTCATCCAGTATTAAAACTGGTGGGTCAGCAATAGCAGCTCTGGCAATTGTTAATAACTGTCTTTGACCTTGAGATAATTTTCCTCCATCACCTGTAAGAATTGTTTCATAGCCATTTGGTAAATGTTTTATAAACTGATGTGCATTTGCTAGCTTTGCTGCTGCAAATACTTCTTCATCAGTTGCATCCAATTTTCCATATCTAATATTATCTGCAACAGTACCTGTAAATAAATGAGCATCTTGAAGTACAATTCCAAGTGAACTTCTTAAATCATCCATTTTAATTTTATTAATGTTAATACCATCATATCTTATTTTTCCATCTTGAATATTGTAGAAACGGTTAATTAAATTAGTAATAGTAGTCTTTCCTGCACCTGTAGCACCTACAAAAGCTATTTTTTGACCTGGCTTTGCATAAAGTTTTATGTTATGCAATATAATTTTTTCATCATTGTAACCAAAATCAACATCATCAAATACTACTTCTCCATTAAGCTTTGTATAAGTAGTTGTTCCATCTTCATGAGGATGTTTCCATGCCCAGATTCCAGTACGTTTCTTAGCTTCACTTAATTCTCCATTTTCATCTTCTATTGCATTAACTAAAGTTACATAGCCTTCATCCATTTCTTTATTTTCATCAAGAAGTGTAAAGATACGTTCTGCTCCTGCCAGTGCCATTATAACAAAGTTAAATTGTTGAGACATTTGGTTTACTGTTTGGCTGAAGGTTCTTGTTAATTGTAAAAAAGCTGCAAGACCTCCAAGAGTAAATCCCCCAATAGCTCCAATTGCAAGAATTGAACCAACAATAGCAACAGAAACATAATTTATATATCCAATGTTACCCATAATAGGCATTAAAACATTGGCATATTTATTTGCATTATTTGCACTGTTAAAAAGCATATCATTTAATTTATCAAAATTAATTTTTGCTTCTTCTTCATGGCAAAATACTTTTACAACTTTTTGTCCTTCCATCATTTCTTCTATATAACCATTAACTGCACCTAAATCTTTTTGCTGAAGTCCAAAATATTTTCCACTTTTAGCACCTATAAATTTAGTTACTTTGGCCATTAATAATATGATTAATATTTCAATTACTATTAATGGTAGGCTTAGGATAGCCATAGAAGCAAGTACACCTATAACAGTTATAATTGCTGATAATAATTGTGGTATACCTTGACTTATCATTTGCCTTAAAGCATCCGTATCATTTGTATAAAGACTCATTAAATCCCCATGAGCATGTGTATCAAAGAATTTAATTGGTAAATTCTCCATATGTGAAAACATATCATCCCTTATCCTTTTTAATGACCCTTGAGAAACTATAATCATCATACGGCTATATGCATATGTTGAAATAACTCCAACATAATAAATCAATGCCATGGTAGCTATCATTTTAAGTAATGGTCCAAAGTCTGCTGCTCCACCTTTATTTAATAATGGTGTTATATAATCATCTATTAAATTTTTTAAATATAATGTACCATAAACATTGGCAAGGGAACTTATAATAATAGTTACTATTACCATACTAAACAAGAATTTATATTCCTTAAGTATATAAATTAGTAATCTTTTTAATATCTTCAAAGAATTTTTACTCATCTTAGCATGTCCACGTCCACGTCCATGTCCACGACCACCTGGACCACGCATTGCTCTAGGTTTAGCATTATTATTTTGACTCATTATTATCAGCTCCTTTCACTTGAGATTCATAAACCTCACCATATATTTCATTTGATTTTAATAATTCATCATGAGTTCCAAAACCATCTATTCTTCCATCATTTAATACTATTATTCTATCTGCATCTTCTACTGAAGAAATACGTTGTGCAATAATAAGTTTTGTAGTATCTGGTATTGTTTCTTTAAATGCTTTTCTGATTAAAGCATCAGTTTTTGTATCTACTGCACTTGTTGAGTCATCTAAGATTAATATTTTAGGTTTTTTAAGAAGAGCCCTTGCAATACATAATCTTTGTTTTTGTCCTCCAGATACATTTGTTCCACCTTGCTCAATATAAGTATCATATTTATGTGGTAAGTTTTCTATAAATTCTTCTGCTTGAGCTTGTCTGCATACGGCAATTAACTCTTCATCAGTAGCATTCTTATTTCCCCATCTTAAATTTTCTTTTATTGTTCCAGAAAATAATACATTTTTTTGTAATACCATTGAAACTTCATCTCTAAGGGTTTCTATATCATAATTTTTAACATCAACGCCTCCAACTTCAACAGTTCCACTTGTTGTATCATATAATCTTGGATATAAGTTGAACTAATGTAGATTTAGCACTACCTGTTCCCCCAATAATACCTATAGTTTCACCAGAATTAATTTTTATATTTACATCTTCTAAAACACATTTGTCTTTATCTTTGCTATATGAAAAATTAACATTATTAAATGTGATTGCTCCATCTTTTACTTCATAAATTGGATTTTCTGGGTTTGTCAAATCACTTTTTTCATCTAATACTTCTACAATTCTTTCTGCAGATGATTTTGACATAATTACCATTACAAATACAAAAGACATCATCATAAGACTTATCATTATATTAGTTGTATAAGCAAACATGCTCATTAATTCTCCAGTTGTCATGGTATTTGAAACAATCATTTTTGCTCCAAGCCAAGATAAAAGTAAAATACAAGTATAAACTGCAAATTGCATTGCAGGAGCATTAATAATTATTAATTTTTCAGCCCTCATAAAAAATTTATATAAAGTTTCAGAAGCTTTATAAAACTTGCTTGTTTCGTGTTCTTCTCTTACATAAGCCTTTACAGTTCTAATAGCAGTTAAATTTTCTTGTACACTTGCATTTAAATCATCATATTTCTTGAAAACTTCCATAAAATATGGATGTGCTTTTGTCATTATAAAATACAATACAACTCCTAGAAAAATTATTGCTCCTAGAAATACCAAAGCCAATTTTGCATTAATATAAAAACTCATTCCCATTGCAAAAATAAGCATAAAAGGTGCTCTAACAAACATTCTTATTATCATTTGAAATGCATTTTGAACATTTGTTACATCTGTAGTGAGCCTTGTTATAAGTCCTGCTGTAGAGTACTTATCTATATTAGAAAAAGAATAATTTTGTATGTTGTAATACATTGCTTTTCTTAAATTTCTAGCAAAACCAGTCGATGCACTTGCTCCATGTTTTCCTGATAATGCACCACAGGTAAGAGATACAAATGATACTACTAGCATTACTACTCCAACAATGCATACATACTTAATATTCCCTTTTGCTACTCCATTATCAATAATCCATGCCATTAATAGTGGAATAATAGTCTCCATTATTGCTTCTAAAGCAACAAATATTGGAGTCAAAATTGTGTCTTTTTTAAATTCTGCTACATAACTTACTAATTTTTTTATCATAATTTTCCTCCTTTTGTTAGGTTTCTAACTAATAATTTCAAAAAACCTCACCTAATTAGTAATTTTTTTGGATAATCTATCAATTAAATCTACAAGCATATTCATTTCAGCATGGCTCAATTCATCTCTTAATGTTTTTTCAACTTGAAGGATAGAATTGTATACATTTTTCTGAATTTCTAAACCTTTGTCCGTAAGTATTATCTTTTTAAGTCTTGCATCTTCAGAAACACTTACCCTTTTTATGTATCCATTTTTCTCCATCAATTGAAGTACACTAGTTACTGAAGAACGTCTAACATCAAGTTCCTCTTCTATATCTCTTTGAAATATATCTCTTTTATCAGACTTATGATATATAAAACCAAGTATCCTAGCTTGAACACCTGTTATACCATATTGTGCAACTTCTTTGCTTATTTTTCTATGAATCCTATTAGCAAAAATGTTTATTTTTTTACCGATGTGTTCTTCTTTATCCATTCCTATACTCCTATTTTTTTGTTAGATTTCTAACTAATTATAATTTTAATTATAATATTTGTCAATATGATAAATATTAATGATCTTTTAGAAAACAAAACTCTATACTTTTTTAATCTTATCCTTCTTTATTTATATATATTCTTTATTTTTGTTAAAGTTCTTCATACTTGTAATATTATTCTTTACTACTAAAAACCATTTATCCGATTGCTACCATTACTAATACCCCCATCCTCTTCAAGTCGGGGATAAGCACTCCTACGCGCCTGGATAAGTGATTCTTAAAAGTTATTTCTACAAATCTATGTAAATTATTTATTAAATAGAGATTATTTACAACTGGATTTATTCAGAATATAATTGTAGTTAGAGTATTACTTAAATCTAAAGGATTAAATGTAAAACTTACTTTATTCATTACTCTCAGAATTTGTCGGGGGACTAATATTTTAATAACTAAAGGAGGAAATTATGATAAAGAAAAAAATCAGTATCTTATTATCTATTACCTTAAGTTTTTCAATCATGTTTTTACCTACTGTTACTTTTGCGGCAGACGCACAAGATGTAACAACAACATCCTCATCCACAACACAATATACTCAAAAGGATTTAAATGAGCAAAATGTAATGTCCTTATTATGGATGCAAAGCTCAGCCGAATATAGGGAGCTTTGTTATCAATCCTATAATGCAGGAAAAGTACAGGTAGATGCAGCCCTTAAAAATTTCAAAAAAGGTGATAAGCCTTTAGCTATTATTGTAGATTGTGATGAAACAGTTTTAGATAATAGTGCTTATGATGCAGGTTTTACAGGCTATAATGACGCTTATTCCAGCGATACTTGGGCAAAATGGGTTGATGCAGCAAAAGCCGAAGCTATGCCTGGATCTAAAGAATTTTTACAATATCTTTCCTCTAAAGGAGTAGATGTATTTTATGTTACTAACAGGGATGCAAAAAAAGGCTTAGATGGAACTATGAAAAACTTGAAAAATTTAGGTTTTCCTAATGTAGATGAAAAACATGTTCTTCTTCAAACGGATAAAGGCAATAAACAACCTAGATTTGATCAGGTTTCTAAAGATTATAATGTTGTAGTTTATATGGGTGATAATGAAAATGACTTGCCTATAGGTGCTTATGGTCAAACTCTTCAGGATAGAAATAGTACTGCAGATAAAAACAAAGATGCCTTTGGAACAAAGTTTATTGCTCTTCCAAATCCATCCTATGGCGACTTTGAACCTGCAATTGCTTCTGGTTACTGGGGACTTACTGCTAAGCAAAAAGATGAAGCACGAAAATCTCTATTGAAAACTTGGAGAGCAGATGGTGCTCCAGCTGTAAAAAGTGCTGCAGATTCCACTACAAGCGCTGCTCCAAGCACTACTACAACGACATCAGCTACTTATATTATTAAATATGGTGATACACTGTTTTCAATAGGAAGAAAGTTATCTATGGATTGGAAAGAAATCGTTAAGCTTAATAATATTTCTAATCCTGATTTAATTTATGCAGGAAGCACAATAAAATTGCTACCAACAACAGTAACAACAACTCCAAAGGTAGAAGTTATTCCTGCGCCTGTTGCTTATTCACAAAAAGATTTAAATGAACAAGATGTAATGCCATTGTTATGGATGCAAACTGCTGCAGAGTACAGAGAATTATGCTATCAAGCCTATAATTTAGCTAAACTACAAGTAGATGAAGCCGTTAAAAATGCTAAACATGGTGACAAGACTTTAGCTATAATTACAGATTGTGATGAAACAGTTTTAGATAATAGTGCTTATGATGCAGGCCATACAGGCTACAATGATGCTTATTCTAGCGATACTTGGGCAAAATGGGTTGATGCAGCACAGGCTGGTGCTATGCCTGGATCTAAAGAATTTTTACAATATCTTTCTAGCAAAGGGGTAGAGGTATTTTACGTTACTAACAGGGATGCGAAAAAAGGTTTAGAAGGAACTATGAAAAATTTAAACAACTTGGGCTTCCCTAATGTAGATGAAAAACATGTTCTTCTTCAAACTGATAAAGGCAATAAACAAGCTAGATTTGATGAAGTTTCTAAAAATTATAATGTTGTAGCCTATATGGGTGATAATGAAAATGATTTACCTATAGGTACTTATGGTAAAACTCTTCAAGAAAGAAATAGTACTGCAGACAAAAATAAAGATACCTTTGGATCAAAATTTATTGTTCTTCCAAATCCATCCTATGGTGACTTTGAATCTGCAATTACTTCTGGTTATTGGGGGCTTAGTGCTCAGCAAAAAGATGAGGCACGAAAGGCTGTACTTAGAACTTGGAGAGCAGATACAAACAATTAATAATTAAAATTGAAGTTATGCAAAAATAATTATATTTAAAAAAGTTATTGACAAATAAATTATAAAGTATTACCATATAAACAATAACTAATCAAATAATCCTTTGACGAGGAAGAGTAGCTATTACGTTTAGTTTAAGAGAGCTGGAGATGGTGTGATTTCAGCACAATAACTAATAGTGAATGGACCTTAGAGGAGTAAACCGAAATTCAAAATCATTTGAAGAGTAGTATTTACCGTTAGCCATACGTTATAATGGATGAGACATGTTAGTGTCTGAATTTAAGTGGTGTTTTAATCGAACACAATTTAGGTGGTACCGCGGATATCTCCGTCCTATTTTTATAGGACGGAGTTTTTTATTTTGTTAAATTTTTTAGAATTCTAATCACTTGATAAAACTATTTGTTAGCTTCCGGAGGCTTCCAAATATTAGATAAAATCTTTTAAAAATATTTAAGGATTAAAAAATAATATTAGGGAGATGTAAATTATGAAATTAAAAAAAATTATTGTAAACTCTTTATTTTTAGCCATAGGAACTGTGGTAGGTCAAGTTATTCCTCCAGTATTCTTTGGAATGAAGCCTGGTACTGGTTTAATTATGTTATTTATTATAATATTACTTAATGATGATTATAAAACATGTATGGCCTCTGGAACTGTAATGGGAATACTTTCAGCAGCTGTCACCGCATTTCCAGGAGGACAAATACCAAATTTTATAGCTCAAATAGTAACAACAAATATTTTATTCTTATTATTAAAACCACTCCGAAATAGATTAAATAATCAAATAACAATTGTTTTAACCTCAGCTGTAGGAACAATTATTAGTGGAACTACATTTTTGTTTCTAGCTTTAATAACTGTAGGATTACCTACAAAGTTAAATGTACTATTATTATCAGTAGTTCTTCCAGCATGTTTTATAAATACTATAGTAAGTTCAATTTTATATAATGCTATAAATTCAGCATTAAAAAGAGCTGCAATTAAAGAAATTTAATAAAGAAAGAAGAATATATATGAATAAATATTATAAAAAAGCTTTAGAAATTAATGAAGAGCTTATTGTTAACAGAAGAACCTTACACAACTATGCCGAAATCGGATTTGACTTGCCTAAAACTACAGCTTTTGTAATGAAAAAACTTACCGAATATGGTCTTACTCCTTTTCTTGTAGGAAAATCAGGAGTGAGCTGTACCCTAGGTCACCCTGGTAAAACTATATTACTCCGTGCAGATATGGATGCTCTTACAATGAAAGAAAAAACAGGCTTAGATTTTGCTGCAACTAATGGAAATTGTCATTCTTGCGGTCATGACTGCCACACTACCATGCTACTTGGTGCTGCGAAGCTGCTAAAGCAAAATGAGGCTAAATTAAATGGTACTGTTAAATTTATGTTTCAACCTGCAGAAGAATTGCTAGCTGGTGCAAATGACATGATAGCTGCTGGCATATTAGAAAATCCAAAAGTAGATGTAGCAATAGGAATGCATATTAAGGTTGGATATGAAAAGTTTGATGTTGGCTCTATTACCTATGCAAAAGGCACAGCTCTTTATTCAGGTGATGCTGTTCGTATTACCATACAGGGAAAAAATGCTCATGGAAGCACCCCTGAGAAAGGCATTGATGCAATAAACATTGCAGCCCATGTTGTTATTTCACTACAGGAGATTATTGCAAGAGAAATACCTTGCACTGAACACGCCGTAATGATTATTGGCAAAATACAAGGTGGAGACACTGTTAATACTTTAGCTGGCAGTGCCATAATAGAGGCTTCTATTCGTGCCACTACACAAGAAAGCCGTACTTTTCTAAAAAAGAGAATTAAAGAAATCAGTAAAAATGTGGCTGCAACCTTCAGAGGGCAGGCAATTGTAGAATTTGTATATGGTATTGGACCTCTATATAATGATCCAACCTTTAGCGAAGAAATTGCAAATTATTGTAGGCAAATTTTAGTTTCAGAAAAAGTAAAAGAAATTTCCACAGCTTGTGGTACAGAGGATTTTACTAGTATTGCTGAACGCGTGCCATCAGTTATGCTAAACCTTGGTGCTGGTAGTCTTGAAGAGGGACATACCTACTCCATGCATAACCCTGGTATGATGGTAGATGAAAAAATTTTACCCTTAGGTACAGCTCTATATGCCCACTGTGCTGCTCAATACCTAGAAAATAATATATGATGAATGTGCTAACCTATCTATTATATAGCATTTATTTTTATAAAATATAAAAAAAGATGAAGCATAAAAACTTCATCTTAAAATACTATCTTTTATTTATTACCACAACAATTTTTGTATTCCTTCCCACTTCCATAAGGACATGGAGCATTCCTACCTACTTTTTCATTTTTAATATTAGGTAAATACTTAACTTCATCCTCCTTAATTCTTAATTGCAATAATAACATTTTCCTTTCAATGTAATACACCACTTTCTGTTATATTTTCATGCTTTTCACTAACCACATGTTTACTATCTTATATTATTTAATGATGTATATTTTGTCAACTGAATTGTAATCAAATAGAAAAATAAGCTATTGCCAACGTAACAATGTTATGTTACACTGTTTTCATAAAAGAAATTACTGAAGGGAAATGAAGATATGGAAGAAGATAATCTAATTTCTAAAAAAGAACTGCTTAGAGTTACTGATATTTCCTATGGTCAATTATACAGATGGAAAAGGAAAAACCTGATACCAGAAGAGTGGTTTATAAAAAAGTCCAGTTTTACAGGTCAAGAAACATTTTTTCCAAGGAATGAAATACTGGATAGAATAGAGAAAATTAAAAGCTTTAAAGAGGATATATCTTTAGATGAGCTTGCAAATATATTTTCTCCCAACCTTTCAACAGTGTTTTTGGAAGAAAAGGATATATTAAAACAAAACATTGTTTCAGAGCTTACAGTAAAACTATATAAAGAAACTCATAAAGGAATCAGTGGTTTCTATTTCAATGAACTACTGTTCATGACCATTGTAAATAAATTTCTTCAATCTGCTAAAGCAAGCCTGGAAGAAGGTAAATTAATACTGGACACTCTAGAAAAAAACTATAAAAATTTTGATAGTAGATATTGTGATGTAGTACTTATAAGAAAATTTGGAGTAGGCATATGTTTTCTATTGTTAATACCAAATGAAATATATGTTGAAACTGAAGCAGTGCTTGTGTTAAAAATAAACGCTGGTGAATGCGTAGAAGAATTAAAATCAAAATTAACATTATAAATGAAAGAGAAAGGAAGTTTAAAAATGGAAGAAAGATTATCAGATGTAAAAATTTCTGGAAGTGGAAAAATCAGTGGAGGAAAGTATAATGAAGTAAAAATTAGTGGATCTGCTAAAGTAGAAGGTGATATAGATTGCAACTATTATAAATGCTCTGGCTCTTCTACTGCTAATGGAAATGTAAAAGCTAAAATAGTTGGAATTAGTGGTAATACTAAAATAGATGGAAATCTTGATACTGAGGAAATAACTATAAGTGGCTCTTCTCATATACTAGGCAATGTTATTTCAAAAAAAGTTAAAATTAGCGGCTCCTCTCACATAGGAAACAACCTCCATACGGAAGATATAAAAATATCAGGTTCAACTTCTATAGATGGAGATTGTGAAGCAGAAAATTTTCATGCAAGTGGTAGTTTTAATATAGGTGGACTATTAAATGCAGGAAACATAGACATAGAAATGTACGGAAAATGCATAGTAAAAGAAATAGGTGGTGAAACTATAAAAGTACAATTAGGGTCAGGTCACCTTTTCATTAAGATGATAAGTCTTTTTTCAAATGTTGCAAGACTTGTAACAAATGTAATTGAAGGTGATGATATTTATCTTGAAAATACAGATGCAAAAATAGTAAGAGGAAACAATGTTACTATAGGGTCTAACTGTAATATTGAAATGGTAGAATATAGAAATAAAGTAAACATTAGCGAAAACTCTGAAATAGTTTGTAAAAAAATTAATTAAAGATAAAAAATATGATATTATCATTATGTTAATATAAGTATTATTTTTATTAGAATTTGGAGTGTGATAATTATGACTGTTAATATAAAAAATGATTGGATGGAATTATTAGAGGATCAATTCCAAATGAAATACTATACAGAATTAAATGATTTTTTAACAAATGAATATGGCTCTAAAACTATATTTCCAGACAAATATGATATATTTAATGCCTTAAATTATACTGCATATAAGGATGTAAATGTAGTTATCTTAGGTCAAGATCCTTATCATGGTCCTAATCAATCCCATGGACTTAGTTTCTCTGTAAAACCAGGTGTACGTATACCACCTTCCTTAATTAATATTTATAAGGAATTAAAAGATGATCTTAACTGCTATATTCCAAACAATGGATATTTAAAAAAATGGGCTGACCAGGGTGTACTGCTGCTTAATACCTCTCTTACAGTAAGATCAGGAGAAGCAAACTCCCATAAAAATAAGGGTTGGGAAATTTTTACTGATGCAATTATTTCTATACTAAATAAAAGAGAAAAACCTATAGTTTTTATTCTATGGGGAAATAATGCTATTTCTAAAGAAAAACTTATAACTAATAAAGCCCACTACATAATAAAATCTGTTCATCCAAGTCCACTTTCTGCCCACAGAGGTTTTTGGGGAAGTAAACCCTTCTCAAAAACTAATGACTTTTTAAAATCTATTGGTGAAAATCCTATTGATTGGCAAATCCAAGACGTATAATATTATAAAAGCTGCTGCAGTATTTCATTAATAAGTCATATTAACAAAATACTGCAGTAGCTTCTATATAAATTGTTCATTATAATAAGTATTAGTAATAGCAATTATTTGTTATTTACTCTATTTCTCTATTATCAAACAACCCCACTTGCTGTAACTCACCTAATCTTAGCAAAGTTTGAGGGTCACTGTCTTTGAAGAAAGCCTTTCGAATTTCTCTTTCCTTGGTCATAATTTGCCTGCTTCCATTATCTGCATCCCTTAATCTACAGCTATACACTATAGGAAAATATGTCCTTATAAATTTCCCCTCTGCATGAGCTGTTAAAGCTATTATTTGAAAACCTAGTTGTTCTGCAATAAAGAATACTGGGTTTAATACATGGTCACTAGAAGCCTTTCCAAAAGGATTATCTACTATAACAGTTCTATATCGTTTATGGTTTGAAATAATTTGTGTTCTCTTCTCTGCCAAATAATTTAATATTCCTAGGAATAAAGTCATATTTTTACTCCATTTTTCTCCCCCAGACCAGGAGTTTGATACTTCCCAAGAAAAAGGTAAACTACTCATTTTTTGATCATTAGTCACTTTACGGCACTTTACCTTAATATTATTTTGCTTCATAACAATTTGCAGTAACTGTTTTGATTGAAGCCATTTTTCTATAGCCTTTTCAACTCCATTTTGAATTTCGATGCCATTTTCATCTTTAAATTGTTCTCCTTCTAGCTGCTTTAACATCCAATCAATATGCTTTGCCAGTTCTTCTTTACCATCCTTTTCATCCCATTCAGGCACAGTAAATAAAAATACCTCTTTCCAATCATTTTCTATTTTTATTTTTGTCTTTTTAGGAATTTGTTTAAGCTCTTGCACCATTGTTACCAAATAAGAATGTAGATGGTTTATAAACTGCTGAACTTCCTTATCATGCTCACGAATATCATTTTCTGCAATTTCTATAGTGCGCATAATTCTTTCGTCCATTTTATTTTGCCACTCTTTAATGTCTGCATAAGACCTCTTATACTGCACTCCAGTAGCAGCCATGTCTTTTAACTTTACATCTACAATTTCAGATTCACAAAATTTAACAAATTCTCTTCTTTTATCCTCTGTATTTGACCTTTTTTCTTCTAAAAGCTCTGCAATTTCATCTATTTTTTCAATTATTTCATCTACAACTTCTGTTCTTTTATAAGGGAATTCCTGCTTCATATCCTCAGATAATAGAACCTCTTTTATTTCTTCACCCAAATAAGAATACTTGATATTATAGCTTTTTAATTTATCAATACTATTATTTATATCTTTTTCTTCTTTTTCTAAGGATTGCTGCTGCTGAAACAAATACTTTTTCTTTTTTATTATATCTTCTTGTTGTTCTTTCAATATATCTTTTACCTGCTCTAAGGGCACTGAAAAGGGCACTATTTTTTCATACTTACTATAAAAGCGATTTTCTTCAATTTCATAAGTAGTCCTTTCTTTTTCATAGAACAACTTATCCTCATCAAAGTTTTCTTTTAGCTTTTTCAAAGGTTGCTTTAATTTTTGTAGCTCCTCTATAAGTCTATTAATTTCTTCATCACCATACATTGGAAATTCCAATTCTTCATCTACATCAAAATCCAATTGTTTTCTTAAATTATTTAAGTCTTTTTCCAAAGACTTTCTCATATCCAAAGCATTTTTCCTGTTCTCTTCTAAATTTTCTCTTCCCTTTTGTTTCTTTTCCAAAGTGTCTTTTAAATTCTTCCTCTGATCCTCTAAAACTTCTCTACTTATAGATGTATATCTTGGTGATGCACTAATAACCTCATTGTATAGTTTATCAGCTTTCAGCAAACGAAGATTTCCATTAATTTCATTTAACTTATCCCGTATCTCTTCCTCTAACCCCCTATTTATCTTTATTTCCCGTTCATGTTTAACACTTTTTTCTTTAGTTATAATAAGTTCTTCTTCTATTTTGATTCTTTCAGTTTTACTTTTTTCTCTTTGTTTTTTCTTACTTGAATATTCTTGAGCTTTTAAAACCTTTTGTTCTATAATGCTTTGTTCCTGACGTGCTTCAGAAATAGCTGCATTAATTCTCTTAACTTCATTATCTATGTCCTTTATCCTAACTTCTTTTTTATCAATATCTTCTGCTGTTAAAGCTATGTTATCTCTAAGTGCCTTTTGGTGCTTCTGCATTTCAATATATTCTTCATGAGGATATTTACTATAAAAACCTCTTATGTCTTTAAGAATTTCGCTACAACTTTTTAATTCTTCCTCTTTTTTCTTACGAAACTCTGTTGCTTCATTTGCCTTAATAGAAATTTCACTTTTCCAGCTTTCAAAGTTACTTTGAACAATATTGCTATTCCAGGTTGAAGGAAACAAAATATTTTTTTTAGATAATACAGCCCCCTCTTGAACTCTGCTTCTTGCTTCCTTTTCCGTCATCACAATAACAGGATGGGAAAATTCATTACACTGGTTTGTTATTTTATTTATTAGTTTATCTGATTCTGTATCTGATGTAATTATAGAAATTGTCCAGTATGGATAAGCTTTATTCAGTTCCTCCTCTGATTTATCACTGTTTTTTGCAGCTCTTTGAATATACTCGGTTCCACTTTCAATATAATTAAACCCATTTCTCCAACTCTTAATGTATCTTTCTATAGAAGGATCTGCAGTATAAAATTCGCTTTCACTATAGTTATCCAGCCATCTGTGAGCTAATCTTTCATTAAAAATCAAATTTTCTTTTTCTTCTCTAAGCCTTTCTAACTTGTTTTCCATCTGCTCTAATATAGTGTTCTGCTTTCGATACATCGAATCAAAGCTAAACCAGCTGCTTCTAAATTCTTTAATCTTAATTAGTAATCCATCATGATTTTCATTCAAGTTTTTCAGCTGCTGGGTAAGCTGAGTTTCTTCCTTCTTTAAAGTACTTAATTCCTCTCTATGTATTGGTATGTTTTGTTCTAAATCTTGCTTTTCTTCATATAATAGTTTCATCTGCTTATTATAATCAAAAACAGCATTTTCTAAATCCGATATTCTACTTTGCCATTTATCAAATTGTTCTTCTATTTTTTCCTTACTTGGATTATCTAATATGTCTCTTTCAATACCCTCCATATCCTTTGTAAGTAAATCAATAGAACCATCTAACTTACCTTTTACTGCTGCTAATTCATTTTCCTTACCTTTAATTTTTTTAAGCTCATTTTGAGAGCTTTCTATTTCTTTTTGAGCATTTTTAAGCTGCCCTTCTACTACAACTATTTCATTATTCAACTTTTGTTCCTGCTCTAGGTAGTATCCTCTTAGCTCGCCACTGTTATTTTCTAATTTTTCATTAATATCTAAAACATCTTCATCTTTATCTAAATCATCAATTTGACTTGTTAAAAATTCTATCTTCTCCTGCTGTACTTTTATATTTTGTTTATATTTTGCTATGTTCAAATTTTCATATCTTTTTTCTTTTTCTTCTTTTGCACTAAAGACTTCATTATATTTATCAGAAGCTTCCATAAACTTCTTTTCAGCTTTAGTCATTTTTTGTTTTAATAATTCTAATTTATAAGAAGAATTTTTTTCATTCCAATATTCTTCCTCTCCATCTAGCGACATTTGAGCTTCTTTATTTTTACAAAGCTTTTCTTTGTTAATCTCTTCTTCATTTTTAGCAAAATTATGTAAAGACTTTATTTCTTCTTTAACTTTAACAAGCTTTGAATTTACTTCATCATAAGCTTCATATACTCCAACATAAGAATTTATTTGCTCATTAACTAGCTTGCTTTCATCTATTCTAGCTTTTAACTGCTTATATTTTTTAAAATGTTCTCTCTGCTTTTCAAAGGTTTCAGCAAATTCTTTAGTTCCATTACCAGCTAAGGCTTCTTCCACTGTGGGAATCAAAAGATTATCTACTAGCTGACCGGTAGTTTGACATTTATCAAAAAATTTCTCTACGTCCCCTTCTGCACCATTTATTAAAGCAATATTTCTCCACTCTGAAGGAATAATCTTAAAGTTCTTTTCTATGTATTCATGATATTCTTTAATAGTAGTAAAAACATGAGCATTAATTCTATTTTGGCTTATAGTAGAATAATATTCACTTACTTCTTCCTTTGTAGCAGGTCTTTTTTTATCATTAACACTTTCTTTTACAAAAGGAAGTTTTTCTATTGAATTGTCATCATCCTCTTCATATTCATAAGCATATTTAAGAGAATCTACAGATCCTTTATTCATAAATAAAGTTACAGAGGTTAAAGCATATCTTCTAGGCTTTTCACTTAATACCCACTCTATTGCTATATGAGCTGCACTGTTTTCTAGCATCAATGTATTTTTAATTTTACGCTGAGCTAAATCAGCATGAGGTAATATTGCCTGAAGAGCTGTCTGTACAAAAACTGTTTTTCCTCCGCCATTTTCAAGTAAAATTGCTCCATTTTGACCTTCAAACTGGAAAATATCATCATTATATCGTTTTTCACCATTTTCATAAATAACATTAGTAAATCGTATCTTAGAAATTGCAGGCATTAGTTTTCTCCTTTCTTTTTATCAATATTGTACATAAAATCAAGTATTCCTCTATTATAATCATATTCCATATAATATCTCTGAACTATAGTCTTAGCCTTTTCTGTAAGATCCAGTTCTTCACTTCCAATATCTTTTACTAGTTCCTGAGCTTCCAAAAATTGTTTTACTGTATTTAAAAAACTCTTTCTACTTATGGTTCTGGCATCTTGGCTTTTTACTCCCTCTTTAATTTCATCCATATCCATCCATTTTTCTATAATAGCTGACCAATTATAATCGAATTCTTGGTCTAATTCTTTCAATTTTTCTACTCCATGTTCATTTAAAGCTGCAATTCTATCATTTAAACTGGACAACCATTCATTTATATTAATAAAATCACGAGTTGGTTCCATGGTCTGGTAGCTGTCATAGAACTCTCCAAATAACACAATTATAGCTGTATACATTAAATATAAATCTAAATTTACAGATTTTGAAGGAAGGTATGATTTTTTAATAGAATCATTTGAAACATGAAATATAGAATTTTTTGAAATTGGTATCATGTATATATAGTCCCCAGATGCAAAAATAGTACAATCTACTTGCCGTGCAAACTGATCTACTAATCCTCTTATCATCTCATCAGCTATATACAAACGTAATTCTTCCTTTTCACCATAGCCTTTCATTGAAAGTATAGAATATAACTTAAATGCTTGTATTACTTGTTCATTATTATACTGAAGCATATTTGTCCTCCAATCTAAATTTCATATTTCTTATAGTAAATCTATCTGTAACTTTTAGTATTCCTTGAGTTTCTTCTATGTATATTGTATTTCCTTTATTTATTAACAAATTAAAAGCTTCTCCAAATAAAAATTCTTCGGTTTTTTGCTGAGTATCTATTACTATTGGTGATTTTTGATGTAATATAATCCAAAAATCGTAGAAAATACGATAATCTAATATGTGTGCGTATCCATTTTCTTTCATGTATTTAACCACTTCATTAAGAGTAATTTCATTTACATTGTCACCCATAGCTTCTAATAATATTTCTGCTATTTTCTTAAAATTTTCTCTCTGAATTTTAATGTCCAGCTTCATTTCTTCTTCCTCAGCAAAGGCTAAAAAATCCTGTGTTTTTGTTTGTTTATCTTTGTTTTCAATTCTTTGCTTTGAAAATACTGTCAAGGGTGACCAAATTTCATATTTCTCCAAATACATAAAAGGCTCAATTAAGGTTCTTGATGAATTTAACGGAAGAGGTGATGAAAATAGTCTGCTGGTAATTTCTTGGTCAAAGTTAAAAGAGTCTATACCTACATAATAAAGTGATTCCTGAGCGGCTTGAAGGGCAGAAGTTTTAAGAATAATGCTTTCTTTAAGAAGTAATCTATGTTCATAATGAACCTGTTCCAAGTCTTTATCTATTTCAATTATAAGCTCATAGGCTTTTCTATCTTTATCATTAGTAATTTCATTACCAACCTTTTCTCTAGTTTCTTTTACAAAAGACTGAAGTTCATCAAACTCCTCATTTTCACGCTGAAGCCTCATATTTATATCTTCAATTATGCCTTTATACCTTTCATAGGTTTCAGTAGATACTATATTTCTGTTAACCTCATGTTTAATTCTCATCATTCTATCCTGAAGGTTCTTAACATCAAGACCCATTTCATCAATTTGCCTTAAGGCACCTACAAATTCACCTTTTTCCAATTGTTTTCTTAAAACCAGCTGATTTATGGATAGCTGGAATTCATTAAAATATTCCTTTGTGGCAAAAATCAATTCTAACCCCTGCTCATCAAGAGTGTAATATTGAGTATTTGTTTCCAAATCTGCTTTCTCAGCCTTTAATATTGAATACTGAACACTTTTTTTGTTTCTTATAAGCATATTTTCGAAGAAAAATAATAAGCTTAATAAACCTAAACTAAAATAATCAATAATATTATTACTATTGTCTTTTGAATTTTTATTTTGCAACTTATATAACGGATCGAATAATGCCAGCCTTTGAATTCTCTCTCCATAGTTTTCTATTACATTATTTATATTTATATCCAATTTATACTCCTCCATATACGTCCAAGTTCATCTTTATTTAAACCTTCTTGTGGTAAATATCCTCCATCATCTAAAATCCCTATGATTTTCTTTTTATCTTCATCCTCAAAAAAATGAAGAAAATTTCTTAAAGCTATAGGATTTTTTTGCTGAGTTTCCTTGCCTAAACTATAGGGCTTTTTAATAAGCTCACTATAAAATTCAACAGCTAAACAAGTAGGTACTTTTTCATTGAGAGAGTTCCATATGGATATGCCCTCATTATCTAGATCTCCAAAATAATAAAGCTTATGATTTCCTTCCAGTCCTAGTTGTTTTTCCAGCATAATAACATTTGATACTATTTTCCAACCTGAACCAAAAATTAGTGAGGTAAAATCTGTATCTTTTAATACATCTATAAGTGCCATAAAGGTTGCTTTATTTTCCACTATCAGATGTAAGTATTCTAACTTTGAAAATTGCTTAGGATTAACTGCTAACATCAAAGGATCACTATTATTTACTATATTAAGCTTTTCCCACAGCTTTATTCTATCTAAAAGCTTCTTTCCACCTTTTTCATCAATCCACTTTTCGTCTCCTATTATTTGAAAAGATCTTTCCTGTGGTAAAGCATACCCTTTGGGTAAACCTTTTTCAATAATATATTTATTAACTTTATCAATGTATGGCAGGTCTCTATTCCAATCTTTCTCACTTAAATTAAAATAGTCCTGTAAATCAATGTCCTCACTAATATTCAAATTATAGCTTTGAATATCATTAACTTGTTCTCTTTTTAACTCATATTTATTAATACCAAATTTATATGGCAGCGGAATCTCTTTCCCATTATTAACCTTAGGATTTTTGGGAACAAGTATATTATCATCAATTAATTTTATAACATTTTCTGCGAAAGTATTGTATATAATATCACCTGGAACTAACTTTTCTAAATCCCCTAAGGTTATAGTAACTTTTTTATATGATTTTAAATAAGAAATTAAATAATCGTACATTTTTTTCACCCTTATGTGTTTTTACTTAAATCATACCATAATAGTTTTTTGGTATGCCAATTATTAATATACCATATTTCATAAAATTTTTTCACCAAAAAAGTATGCAAAAACAAATAATATTTTTTGCATATTTTTATATTGTAAAAATACACAGAGTATCTCAAATTATTAATTTAATGAAGCTAGATTCTAAAGTTAGTTTTACAATTTTTTAAAAGCACAGGGCACTAGGTTAAAGAATCAACCTAGTGCCCTATGTTTGGACTAAAGGATATTTATATACTTTGTAAAATTCCAAGAAATTAAATTTCCTCTACTTTTTTGATATCAAAAGTACTTCCTTTTTATGAAAGGCTACCCCAATTTCCATTATATTTTTTATTCCTCTATCCAATAGTTCTTGTTTATACTTTTTCTCACTTATCTGCTTTAATGCCTTTTCTACAGCTTTTTCTAAATCTTCTTTTTCATCTTCATCTACTTTCTTAAATTCAAATATTATTCCTATTTTATTAATATCTTTAGGAATAACCATTACATCGTATCTTCCATAACCACTTTCCCTATTAGACTTTACTTCATATTTATCGCCTAAAGATACAAGAATACCCAAAACAAAAGCATGATATACTTTTTCACTTTCATCTCCAGACACATCAAAATAACTAACCGAACTTAATACAAATTCTTTGAATATCTTACCAAAGGTTTTTACATCTCCATTTACGAGACTTTGCATCATTAAATCAAATTTATCCTTACTTATGTTATCCTTAAACCAGCTTAAAATTATTTGTTTATATAGATATTTAACCTCTTTATTTGGTATTTTTAAACCGCAATATAGTTCTCCTTCTATATATTCTTTATGAATTATCTTTAAATATCCGCTAAATAGTAAAAAACTCCATACATTTTCACTGCCCTTTGCTATATCCCCCATAATTATATCTTCATTAATTACTTTAGTAAGTTCTTTATTTTGTACAAGTTCTTCTAACTCTTGTTTGACCTTTTCTCCACCTTTAGTTAATACAAATTTCACCAAATCATTACTGCTAGTATTTACCCAATGCGCTTTAAAACCTTCTTCATATCTATCTACATAATTTAATATGGACCAAGGATTGTATATAACTTTATCTCCAAAAATATAACCATTATACCAATCTCTAACCTTATCTAAGTTAAACTCTATTTTGTAATATTTTAATATATTTTCTACTTCTTCCTCCACAAAACCAAAGCTGTCACTATAATGACATCCAAGAAATGTGCCTACCTTTAAATTATTAAGTCCTGAAAATATGCTTTCACGTGCAATTCTAAGTATTCCAGTGAGTACAGCTTTTTCTAAATGTTCATTATCCTTAAGCCCTGCACTTAAAAAATTCCTCATAAATTCTATTATTTCATCATAGTAGCCATTTAAATATCCACTTTGAATAGGCACATCATATTCATCTATAAGTATTACTACCTTTTGTTTATAAAATCTATATAAATAATTACTTAATATCTTTAATCCCCTTAAATAAGTTATATAATCTGCAGTTTCTTCTAGTATTTTTACAAATTCTTTTTTTTCAAACTCATCTAAAATATCACTTTTTAAAATGTATCTATGCCTTGCAAACTCATCTTTTATAACCTTTTTAAGTCCTAATTCACAAAATTCCCACTTTGAATATTTCTCATCTTTGAAAGTAATATAAATTACAGGATTCTTCCCTTGCATATCCATTATATCTTTATATTTCGCTATATTTAATTCTTTAAACAAATCTCTATTACTTTCTTCTGTATTCTCATAAAAATATTTAAGCATGCTCATATTTAATGTCTTACCAAATCTTCTTGGTCTTGGTAAAAGTATAACCTGAGCACCATCATCTATTATGTGTTTTATAAACAAGCTTTTATCTATATAATAATAATTTCCTATTATTAACTCTTTAAAATTGCTTCTACCTATAGGTATCTTTTTCAAATGTTAACACACCTCTTTTCTATAGTAATATTACTATAATTATACCCTGCACTGCCTATGTAAAACAACATTTTAGTTTTCTTAATAATTAAGACATATTAAAACAAATAAGAATTTGCAAGAAAGTTTAAAATTGTGTTGACTATATAGTTGTTATACACTTTAAAATATTAAATATAAAAGTACATTTAGTATTATAATATTTATAGTGAAAAGAAAAATCATGGAGGAATAGCCGTGGAAAAATATTTATCAATAAGCCAGATGGCACAAATACATAATATTTCAAGACAAACACTGATTTATTATGACAAAATAGAATTGTTTACTCCTACTCATGTTGATAATAATGGTTATCGGTACTACAGTCCATATCAAATTCCATTTCTAAGGGAAATTTGTTTTCTAAAATCTATAGGTATTAAACTTGATGATATAAAAAATCACATAAAACACAGAAACCTTACCTCATCTATTTCCCTATTAGAATATCATAAAGAATTTATAGATAAGGAAATAAAGAACTTGTTATCAATTCGTGAGCTTATTAAACAAAGGTTAAATGTATATACAAATGTGGATCAATTTAAGGATGAGTTGTGTAAACCTATAATAGAAGAATTTTCTGAAAGAAAAGCAGTATTTGTGCCTTTTAAAAATGAAATATCCAAAAAAGAATTACATTTTACCAGTATGAAAGCCTGGAATATCCTTAATAAACATGAAATACTTTCTTCCAAAAAATTTGGTACTATTATTATGAAGAATCAGTTAGAAAAAAAATATATATTTGAGAGAGCTGGTGTATTTTCAATATTGTCTTCTATAGAAAATAATATTGAAGATATCATTACTTTACCTGCTGGAAAATATGTGTGCATGTATAAGTATGGAATGCCTTATGATACAGAATTTTTATACAAGCTACTGGAATGGATAAATGATAATAGTTATAAAATTATAGGCAATATAGTTGATATGTGTCTTTTAGACACTACTTTTTATGATGAAAGCAATAATGTAGATTTTTGTCAATTGCAGATTCCTGTAGAAAAAATTTATTAGATTTGAAATGATTTAATTTTAAGGAGGATTTTTTAATGAATAAAGAAAAAGTAACTGACTTACGTTCCGCTATAAAGTTATTAATGTCAGTACCAGATCAATTAATTGAAACTGATGAACCTGTTGATCCACACGCTGAATTATCTGGAGTTTATAGGTATATTGGTGCTGGTGGAACAGTGATGCGTCCAACAAAAATTGGACCTGCAATGATATTTAATAACGTGAAAGGTCATGAAGATGCAAGAGTAATTATTGGACTTTTAGCTAGTCGTGAAAGAGTTGGTCTCCTGCTTAATTCAAAACCAGAACGCCTTGGTTTTCTTTTAAATGAATCTGTGAAAAATCCAATCCAACCAATAACAGTTCCACAAACTACGGCACTCTGTCAAGAAGTTGTACATTATGCAGATGAACCTGGTTTTGACATTAGAAAATTAGTTCCAGCACCAACTAATACAGAAGAAGATGCTGGTCCATACATAACTATGGGGATGTGCTATGCTTCAGATCCTGAAAATGGTGACTCAGATGTTACAATACATCGTTTGTGTTTACAAAGTAAGGATGAATTCTCAATGTACTTTGTGCCAGGAGCCCGTCATTTAAGCGTATTCCGTGAAAAAGCAGAAAAGCTTGGAAACCCACTTCCAATTTCTATTAGTATAGGAGTTGATCCTGCCATTGAAATTGCATCTTGTTTCGAACCTCCAACAACACCACTTGGTTTTAACGAACTAAGCATTGCTGGAGCTATTAGAGGGGAAGCAGTTAAGTTAACTAATTGTTTAACCATTAATGAAAAAGCCATTGCCAATGCTGAATATGTTATAGAAGGAGAACTTCTTCCTGGTGTTCGTGTTAGAGAAGATCAAAATACAAATACAGGAAAGGCAATGCCAGAATTCCCTGGTTATACAGGACCAGCCTGTGCTGAGCTGCCAGTAATTAAAGTAAAAGCTGTTACTCATCGTAGAAATCCAATAATGCAAACTTGTATTGGACCAAGTGAAGAACATGTTAATATGGCAGGTATTCCCACAGAAGCAAGTATACTTCAGATGGTTGAAAAGGCTATGCCAGGTAGATTATTAAATGTTTATGCACATACATCAGGTGGCGGCAAATACATGGCTGTTTTACAATTTAAGAAAAGTCAGCCAAGTGATGAAGGACGTCAAAGACAAGCTGCACTGTTAGCATTCTCAGCATTTTCGGAACTTAAACATGTTATCTTAGTTGATGAAGATGTAGATCCCTTTGATAGTAATGACGTAATGTGGGCTCTTAATACACGTTATCAAGGTGATGTTGATACAATATTTATTCCTGGTGTGCGTTGTCATCCATTAGATCCTTCTCAAAATCCTCATTATAATCCATCGCTTAAGGATAAGGGTATTTCTTGTAAAGTTATTTTTGACTGTACAGTACCTTATCATTTAAAAGCTGAATTTCAAAGAGCAAAGTTTAAGGAAGTAGATCCTAGTCGATTTGCTCCACAACTATTTAATAAATAACAGACAAATGATATAGAAATAAAAGGTGTTGAGATTTATGGAATATAACATGAAAATTCACAATAAAAAAAGATTGATAGTAGGCATGAGTGGTGCAAGTGGTGCTATATTAGCTATAGAAATGTTAAAAATACTTAGAGATAATCATGAATGGGAAACTCATTTGGTTATCTCAAAAGGTGCAGAGCAAACAATAATCCAAGAAACTAAATATAAACCAATAGAGGTAATGAATCTAGCAGATACAGTTTATTCTGTGAACGATATTGGAGCAAGCATAGCTAGCGGCACTTTTAAAACTGAGGGCATGGTAATCATTCCTTGCAGCATGAAAACTGTTGCTGGCATTGCATGTGGTTACTCTGATAACTTACTTCTTAGAGCTGCAGATGTTATCATTAAAGAAAAAAGAAAACTGATTATAGTAGCTAGAGAATCTCCTCTAAGTACAATTCATTTAAGAAATATGCTTTCTTTGTCTGAATTAGGTGCAACTATTATTCCGCCAATGATGTCCTATTACAATAATCCTACTAACATAGAGGATTTAAACCTACATATTATTGGTAAAATTCTTGATAAGTTTGATATTGAAGTAAGTGGTTTTAATAGATGGGGAGAAAGTAGTATTGTTAAACCTTAAAATATGTGGAGGTGAGGATGTGCAAAATTTAACTGTAGAAAGAGGTAGAATAAAAATCAACTCCAAATCTACTATGGTAGGAAAAGATTTATGTGTAATAATTTCAGGTGGAGATAGTCCTCATATAGGTTCTGTAACTTTAAGTGTTCCAAGGCCAAGCTTATCAGATTCAAGTAAAGTTAGTTCTACAACTTCAATTTTGAATTTATTAGGACATAAGGATGATGAAGCTGCAAAATACGTATCACATGCTCTTTCTTCAGCATTAAATAAAAATGTAGTTGTAACCTGTGGTATTCATGTTGATAATATAACCGCTGAAGAAATTAATGTGGTAATGAATATTTTAAAGGAATTAATAGCTCTATTAATAGAAAAATATATTTAAATTCTTATAAAACAAGCCCAAAACTCTTTAATATGAAAATACAAAGTGTTAATGTAAAAGCTGATAGCAGCGTAGTCACTACAATGATGCTGGAACTTAAAATACCATCATTATTCATATTTTTGGCCATAATATAGCAGCTTACTGTAGTTGGAGATCCAAGCATAATGATTAAAGCAATAAGCTTTTGATCTCGAAATCCAAAAAATACTGCTAGTGGTAGAAATAAAGCCGCTTGAACTACTAATTTAATAAAACTCGCTACTAAAGTTGGTTTTATTTTTGCCAATGCTTTTTTACCTTCAAAACCTGCACCAATTGTCACTAATGCTAGCGGCGAAGCCATAACAGCAAAATTCTCCAATGTTTTATGGACTATTTTAGGAAAATTAATATTTAATAAGGATGCTGCCATTCCTAGTAAGATTCCTATAATAATAGGATTTTTTATAATATTAATGCATGCTTTTTTTATGTTGTCCCTTCCTTTTTCATTGTTATTTCCTTCAAATGTAAGCACAATAACGGAATATATGTTATAAAGAGGAACTGCTCCTATAATCATTAATGGTGCCATTCCCGCATTGCCATAAATGTTTTGAATAAAGGCAATTCCGAGAACTGCCGCACTTCCACGAAAAGATGCTTGAACAAAGGCACCCACCATTGAACTGTCTTTCATAAATTTTTTAGTACCAAACCAAATTGTCCAAAAACAAAAGGTGGTAACCACCGCACAAAACAATACATATCTTCCATCAAAATTCTTAATTATATTGGTTGATGCTATATCAGTAAATAATAGTACAGGTAGTGTTACCTTAAAATTAAATCTATTGGCTACTTCTATAAAGTTATCATTTAACATTCCTATCTGTTTTAGGATATATCCTATTACAATAACAGCAAATACTGGAATTGTCGCATTTAAGCTGTATATTAAACTTTCCATTTTCTAACCCTCATCTTTCTGTAACGTACTGTCATCTTTTTATATATAGCTCCTGTCAATATCGCTATATCATTCTTCTTTTTATGTATTCTACATATACTGACAAAATCCTTTATGCCAAACATTGTTTGACTATTAAGAAAGTTCAAAATCATTTTTCAGTAAAGAAACTTTTTTTAGCACAAATTTCCATCAATGCTACAATGTTAAACTTGTTTTATTTTTGTGCACTTATGTTAAAACTTACATTTGAAATTACTCAAAATATTATACATAATAGTTATATCGTTGTTTAACATCGGGTAATTTCTACCAACTTACTTATCTAAGTTGAGCTTAATTGCCTTCATAACTTTAGTTAACTTAACGATTCTTAGGTTCAGGTGGAGTTTGCCTGTGAGGAATCCCATCGGAGAAATTAAAATTCATATGGATATGAGCTTCGATTTACGTCTAAAATTCTAGGAGGACAAGATTATGTTTAATATAAAAAGATTGTTACCAGTTCTTTTAGCTGTGGTTCTTATAATTTTTATTATATCTATACCTTTTCTTAAATCCAATAAAGGAAATGTGGTAGTAACACCCTCTTCTAATAAAAACAAAACTGTGCTAGCATTTACAACCTTCTACTACCCAGAGGATAAATCTTCTTATAATCAAATGGTAGAAAATACTTCTTCAATAAATAATATAGCAACAAATACTTATACTATAGATAATAAAGGTAATTTATCTGGTACTGTTCCCAAAGAACAAATTGCATACGCTAATAACAATAAAATTAAACCCTTAGCCATGATAACAAATAAGTTTAATGGTGATTTAGCCAAAACCTTGCTAGAAAACTCTAATAATAGAAGCTTACTAATAAAAAACATTTTGAATACCTTAAAAACAAACAACTATAAAGGTGTAAATATAGATTTTGAAAATGTTTATTATTATGACAGAGATTACTATACACTATTTTTAAAAGAACTTTATACAGAACTTAAACCTGAAGGTTTTACTGTTACAGCTTCAGTACCAGCAAAAACTAGTGACAATGTTAAGAACTCTTGGAGTGGTGCCTTTGATTATAAAGAAATTGCAAAATATACAGATCAAGTTATATTAATGACCTACGATGAACATTCCCCAACTGGTGCTTCTGGTCCTGTTGCTTCCATTAGCTGGGTAAAACTTGTTGTTAAATATGCTGAATCTATTATACCCACCTCTAAAATAGTTTTGGGTGTGGCAAGCTATGGATATGATTGGTCTTCAACTGGAACAAAAGCTTATGGCATTGATGCAATATATAAATTAGCAGAAACTTATAATGCAGAAATTAAATGGAATGATGTCTCTAAAAGTCCATTCTTTAATTATAAAGATAAGTCAGGAATTAATCATACTGTATGGCTTGAAAATAGTACAAGCCTTTCTTACAAGCTAGATATTGTTAACGATGATAATTTAGCTGGTATAGCTATTTGGAGACTTGGCCTTGAAAATTCAGATTACTGGTCAACTATTAAGTCAAAATTGGATAAATAGTTTTGTGAAAGTTATGTATCCTTAGAAACATATACTGTTTTTTTAAAATATTTTTTGATTAACTTTAAATACTTGTCATAAAGTTGTCACAAATTTATTCTATAATATAAAATAGAGAATTTTACATTAATTTAGATACAAAAGGAGATAAGAGATGGCAACAAATTCAATATCCCAATTAATTCAGCCTAACTTACAAGCTATATCCCCTATTAACGGTGGTAATTCTAACAAAAGTACTGATTCAACATTTGCAATGGCTCTTGAAGAAATGATGAAAATTGCATCTACTCAAAATTCTACAAATACTGTTAATTCTAGTAGCAATGTGAATAATATACTTAATAGTATTACCGGCTCAAATGGAAGTAATGGAGTAAGTGGTCTTGATGGTTTATCACTTCAGCCTCAAGGAATATCACAAATGATGAAACTATTATCCTCACAAAATGCATCTTCCAATCCTTCTAGTGCTGACATTTGTAGTATTACCGATGATTCTGATGATAGCAGCAGCGATACTGATATGAGTAGTGGTTTAGGTAGTACTAATGATTCATCCCAAATGATGGATTTTATGCTTAAAGCTATGATGGAAAACCAAAGCAGCAATAGTGATACTTCCAAAAATTCTAGTAACTTTAATTCCCTTAACAACTCAAACATTAAAAGTGTCACTAATAATCTAGAATAGAACTTAAATCTGGTGGGATTATTCCCAACCGGATTTCTTTGCTTTTTCGCGAACTTTAATGTTTATGTTATAATCAAACTATTAAAATAATTCTTAACTTCATGTTTAGGTACTTAGAAGGAATCCATACCTTTCTGAAGCTAAAAACTATATTAGGAGGCGAAGATTTTGGCAAAGCAATTGGATGAAATGAGTAGAGAAGAATTGGGAAAACTGTTTCCTATTATTATAAGTAAGCCTAATCCAATATGGCATGATTTATATTTGTCCGAAAAAACTAATATTGAACAAATCATAGGTTTAAATAATATTGTAAGAATAAATCATTTTGGAAGTACTTCTGTACCTAATTTGTATGCTAAACCTACCATTGACATTTTATTAGAAATACAAAATTATACAGATACAAAGAAATTAATTTCTTTTCTGAAATGCATTGGCTATATGTACAGCCCTCAACCAAATAATCCACCTCCACACATGATGTTTATGAAAGGCTATACTGAGGATGGATTTAGAGGTCAAGCATATCACCTGCATGTGCGTTATAGTGGTGATTGGAATGAATTATATTTTCGTGATTACTTAATACTGCATCCTGAAATTGCAGAAGAATATGGAAAACTGAAATTAAAATTAAAAGAATTTTATGAGTTTGATAGAGATGGATATACAGATGCAAAATCTTTCTTTATTAGACGTATAACAAAACAAGCAAAAAAAGAATTAGGAACTGGAAAATATAATTTAAAAGATACACCTTGATTATTTTCAATTTTCAACTGTTAAATTACAAAAACCATTATGGAAATCTTACACTTCCATTTAACTCAACTTTCTCAGTTTAAAAATTATGCGAAGCAAGTAGTTAATTCAAATTTCAGTTGTATATAGGCTGCATTATGGTGTTGTTTTTATTTTAACTTATACTCCATGGTATATTATAAGGAATTCGCACTATTAAATATTTTTAATTAGTCTAAAGCTCAAATTTTCTGAAAGCCTAAGAACTTTGAGCTTAGACTAATTAAAACATTTAGCCGTGATAAAACACTTATCATATATCACGTAGTAAAATTTAAAATTCAAACTGCCACTACACTTTAATATCTAGTTGTGTCGCATCTTACTTATATTAAGTCAAAATTTTGTATATTCCAAAGTTGAGATATTAATAAGCATATTCTTCTTTAGACTCTTTCTGAAACTTACTAAGTGACTTCATCTCATATATAATAAGTACTGCTGTAATAATTGCTGAAATTAAATCTGATATTGGTCCTGATATCCATACACCGTCTAACTTAAAGAAATTTGGCAATATAATTATAAGTGGCAGAAGAACTATAACTTGTCTTAAAAGACTTAAAAACATAGACTTTTTTGCCTTGCCAACTGCTTGAAAATAGTTTGTACCTATAGCTTGAAATCCTATAACAGGAAGCATCACAAGGAAAATTGAAATTCCTTTTGATCCAATACTTACAAGATTATTATCACTAGTATTAAAAATTCTTATTATTTGAGTAGGGTACAATTCAACTATTATAAAACCAACTACACAAATACAGGTTGCAAAAATAGCAGCATATTTTAGAGTTTCTTTTACTCTGTCTATATTCTTAGCGCCATAATTATATCCAATTATAGGCTGTGATCCTTGATTTATACCAAACACAGGCATCAAAATCAGCATACTAACACTATTTATAAGAGAAAATGCTCCTATTGCAATGTCTCCACCATATTTAGCAAGACTTCTATTAAAAGTAATTGTAATTAAACTTGCAGCAAGCTGCATAGCAAAAGGAGACATACCTATAGATATTATTTCTCCAACAAATGTCTTGTATAATTTTAAATTTTCTCTTTTTAGTTTTAATATACTCTTTCCTTTTACAAAATAATATAGTATCCATACTGAACAAACAGTTTGAGAACAAATTGTAGCAAGTGCTGATCCTCTTACTCCCAACTTAAATACAAATATAAATAAAGGGTTTATTAAAAAATTAAGCACTGATCCTATAAGCATTGTTTTCATAGCAGTTTTAGGATCACCTTCAGCACGGATAATAGGATTCATTCCAAAACCTATATTTTGAAGTACTACTCCTAATAATATTATAAATGCAAATTGTTTTGCCATAGGCATAGTTTCTGCACTAGCTCCAAACATCTTAAGAATTGGATCTAAAAATATGATTCCGCAAATAGTGATTAATATTGAAAAAATAATTACAAGTGTAAATGCATTACCAATAATTTTTTCTGCCTGTTTATGCTTATTCTGTCCAAGCTTTATGGATACAATAGTAGCTGATCCTATACCTACAAGCATTCCAAAAGCCATAATTATGTTTGATATTGGAAATGTAACTGCAACTCCAGAAAGTGCCATTGCTCCAACACCTCTGCCCACAAAAAACCTATCAACAATACTGTACATTGCGTTTACAAGCATTCCTACTATTGAAGGTATAGAAAATTTCAAAAGCAATTTCCATACATTCTCATGTCCTAATTCATTTGTTTTTTGATCCATATTTTTCTCCTTTCAATCATTTAATTATAGTATACTTTAATATATTTGATACATAAACTATTTTTTATAAGTAGTATACGCATCACCTATATTATCCGTTTATATCTACTATCACTATTTTTAGCATTAGATTTTAAAAATAATGATAGTACAAAATTTTACTTAATCCCACATCCCATAGCATTATATCCTTTTATAAAGTTTTAATTCGATTTTCTCTTGATAATAAATACAACCTACCAAATATGCTATAATCTAACTATCAAGTGATTCTTAGGTTCAGTTGGAGTTTTCTTATAAGGAATTCAATCGTAGTCTGAACCTTAGAAGAACTTATCCAGGCGCGTAGCAGTGCTCATCTCCCACTTTGAAGAAGATGGGGTGTTAGCAATGGTAGCGATCGGATAAAAAATTTTACTTCAATATAGTGGTTATACTATATAATATTTTATCAATTAAATTTAAAGGAGATACCATGAATTATATAATATTTGATTTAGAATTTAATCAAAGTTTAAATTCCAAAAAAGAAAATAAAAATTTAATACCTTCAAAATGTCCTTTTGAAATAATTCAGATTGGTGCTGTGAAACTTGATGAAAATCTTCAAGTTGTTTCTACTCTAGATAGACTAGTAAAACCTGAACTATATACTATTATGCAACCTTTTGTAGAAGAAATCACTGGTATTACAATGGATATTTTAAATAATGCAAAATCTTTTAAAGAAATTTACAAAGAGTTTATAGAATTTATAGGCCTTGATATGAGTGTATTATGTGTCTGGGGACTTGCTGATGTAAAAGAATTGTTTAGAAACATAGAGTATCATGAACTTGATACATCTCCTGTTCCCAAAGATTATATTAACCTTCAGCTTTATGCATCTAAATATCTTGATTGCCCAAAAGGCACTAATATTGGTCTAAAAAGTGCAGTAGAATTATTAAACATTAAACTTGAAAATAACTTCCACAATGCTTTTAATGACGCTTACTATACAGCAGAAGTTTTTAAGAAACTCTATAGCAATAAAATAAAACCTATAACCTATAATAACAATAAAAATTTTAATCTTAATAGAGATACAACTGAAAAGAAAAAACTTGATACTTACAAATTAATGAATCAATTTGAAAAAATGTTTCATAGAGAAATGACTGCTGAAGAACAGGAAATAATTAAGCTAGCTTACATGATGGGTAAAACTGGACAGTTTCAAGTTCCTGATTCTGATGTTTCAAAGAACTAACTATAATTAGAAATAAAATTTTGGATATAACATATTTGTATATTTAGAAGGGAGACTTTATATGCTTAGAATTGCAATTTGTGATGATGAAATATTTCAGCGACTTGATACTACAAATAAACTTAAAAACATATTGAAAAATAATAATTTTAATTATGAAATCGAAGAATTTAGTAGTGGTGAAAATCTCCTTTCTTCTGAAGGTTATTTTGATGTTGTGTTTTTAGATATAAAAATGGATAAACTTTCAGGAATAGATACAGCTAAAAAGATAAGAGAAAATAATAGTACTTCAAAAATTATTTTTTTAACATCCTTTAAAGAGTACGTCTTTCAAGCTTTTGATGTATCAGCTTTCCATTATCTAATAAAACCTGTATCTGAAGAAAAAATATTAGAAATTACAGATAAATTTTTAAAAGCATTTCATGAAGAAAAAAGTAATGATTTTTATCTTGTAATTACAAAAGGTAGACAGGCTATAAAAATATTATTAGATAGTATATATTTCTTCGAAATGCAAAATAGAATTGTACTTATACATACCACCAATGGAATCATAGAATATTATGATAAAATTTCAAATATAGAAGAAAAAATTCCAAGCAATGGTTTTTTTAGATGTCACAGAAGCTTTATAGTAAACTTAAAGTATGTAATAAAATTTGATAAATCAAGTATAACCCTTGAGAATAATACAAAAATTATGTTGTCCAAACGTAAATATGATGATTTTTCCAAGTCATTTTTAATTTATTTAAAGCGAGGTTAGGTATAAAAATGTCTGATTTTACTATAATAGAAAAATTAGTTGGAATTATAACTTCTACAGCAAGCATTATTATGTTATACATATTATTCAAACGATTTTTAGGCTTTAAAGTACACCACTTTTACATAATTTCAGCAATGATTGTATCAGTAAATATGCCCCCATTTATAGCAAAGATATTTAATATAGACGGTGTTTATGAATGGATAATTGTTTCAATATATGCTTTTATTTTATCTTTAATTTTTTGCAAAGGAACATATTTTAAAAAAGTTGTATCCATAGTAATTTACACTTGCCTTGGAGAACTTGCACAATATACAACAATACCTTTAATTTATATGTCCCATTATGTTACTATAAAAAGCTCAACCTATGAAACTGAGCTTGTAAGAATGGTAATAAATCAATCATCTTCAATTTGTTCAACATTATTATTTGTTTTTATAATAAATTTTGTATCAAAGAATTTTTTTGTAGATGAAACCTTAGGCACTGTAAAATATGGTTTACTTTTTACTATTCCAAATGTGTTTATAGTGTCCATACTATGTGAATACTTTAAAATTTATTATATTGTTAATAATACAAGCTTTAATTCTTTACTTGGTAATGTTAAAATGATAGGATTTGCTTCTATGTCTTTAATTTGCTCCTTACTTACTATAATAATTTCAGACAAACTTCTTAAAGAAAATAAGCTTCGTGAAAAAGAATTGTTATTAAAGCATCAATTTGACATGCAAGTTAAGCATTATAAAAACTTACAAAAACAATTTCAAAATACAAGAGTATTTAAGCATGATTTAAACAATCATCTGATTTGCATTAAAAATTTAATAGACAATAATGATTTAGAAAGCTCAACTAAATACCTAAAAAAAATCACAAAGTCAGTAGAGAATCTTAATTTAAAAGTAAACACAGGAAATCCTTTTGCTGATGCTGTTATAAGTGAAAAATATAGCATTAGCATAGATAAAAATATAGAATTTAAATGTAATGTAAACCTTACTCAAGACTTAAAAATTGACCCCTTTGATTTATGTGTACTGCTTTCTAATGCTTTAGATAATTCCATAGAAGCTTGTGATAAAATAACTGAAAAAAGCATCTCAAAATACATACATATAAAAACCATCTTAAACAAATCTTTTATCATATTTGAAATAAAAAATAGTATGCAGGGTTCTTTGAATAAAAATGAACTAAGTACAGATAAAAGTGATGCTATAAATCATGGATTAGGACTTTTAAATATCAAAAATACTGCTGATAAATATTTAGGAACTACTTATATTGAAACTGGTGAAAATATATTTATTTTAAATATTATGCTGCAAAATTTTATATGACAGCTATACTCTATAAAAGCTTCATTCACTACAAATAAATGCCTATTCACAACACTAATATTATATATATTTTTTTCTTATCGATTATATTACTAGTCTAATCTGTATCTCTAATCTACATTGATGATATTAAAAGAAAGGAAGTATAATATATATGAGAATAAGCGGAGTATCTAGTGCACTTAATAAAAATATAACAAATATGATGTCAAACAAAAGTAATCCTTCTGATAAACAGAATAATGCTTTAGAAAAACAAAAATCACAGATCCAAAGCCAAATAAGTCAAGTTGAAGAAAGTAATCTTCCTAAGGATGTTAAAGCTGCAAAAATAAAAGCGCTTCAAGAAGATTTACAAGAAGTTGAACAAAAATCATCAGAAGAAAAGGCTAAAAAGAAGCTTGAAAAATCTGAAGTTAAAACTACTGATAAAAAATCCAAGATAGAAAATGAAGAAAATTTAAAATCAGAAGATGATGAAAATAGCCAGCCACTAAATAAAGATGTTGTATATGGAATGGCTTCAGCTTCAACACATATGAAAATTGGTAAAGTTGCATATTCAGTATATAAAGATGCCAAAAACAAGGGCAAAACAGATGTCGCACAAAGGGCTTTATCCTATGCTTCATCTGAATTTAAAGAATCAGGAAAAAGTATAAAATTAGTTGCAAAAGGTATTAGTGAATATAAAAAACAAATTAGCATTGCTGAAAAAGATGCTGCTGCAGATAAAAATCCAAATGATAATACAGTTAAAATCTCAGCTGATACTACTAAAATCCAAAGTGATGACACAGTCAAAACCTCAGCTGATAATACAGCTAAAACCTCCACTGATGATACTGTCAAAGAAAAAGCTGTTATTAACAAATTAGCTTAGTTCAACTGTTACTGGCCACAATAATTCTTAAATATGCAGCTATCTTACTAATCTTTTATGTAATTTAAGTTGCGCAAAATGAAAAAGTGGCAGAGGAAATCATTCTCACCACTTTTTCATCACATAATTTTATATAGTCGCCACCATTGCTATGCCACCTAAAACAATTCCTGATATACACCTGTATAAGTTCTCTAAGTGTCAGATTTACATTTAGGTTCATTATAATCAAACTCTGCCTGAACTTAATAATAAAGTTAACTAAGCTGTAGTAAAACTTTTGGCTATTTCTTCTAAATCTTTGTTTTTAAGGGCAGCTTCTATTAATTGAGGCAATGCATTTGGAGTAGCTCCAAATGTAGGTATATTTAAAGAAGCAAATCTTTTTGCCATTTTTTCATCATAAGCTGGCACTCCATCATCTGATATAGCTAGCAAACAAATAACTGTTACCCCTGCTTCTCTCATATCCTTTACTCTTCTTATTAGCTCCATTTCATTTCCACCCTCATAAAGGTCAGAAATAAGTATAAAAATTGTTTTTTCAGGTTCTTCTATAAGGTTATTACAATAGGCTACAGACTTATTTATATTAGTTCCACCGCCTAATTGTATTCCAAAAATCATATCTACAGGATCAGATCCACACTGCTCCGTCAAATTTACTACTGCTGTATCGAAGGCAATTACATGGGTCCTTAATGCTCTAATACTTGCAAATATAGAACCTATAATAGATGCATATATAGCTGATTCCGCCATAGAACCACTTTGATCTATATCTAATATAATAGTCCAATTATTAGACTGTTTAGCTCGATCAAAATAATAAAATTTTTCTGGGATTATTTTCTTATGCTCCATATTATAATTTTTCAAGTTTTTGTTTATTGTATATTTCCAATCTATTGCTTTCAAATTTGGAATAGGTGAATGTTCTTTTTTATTTAAAGCTCCAGACACTGCTTTTTCAATGTCATTTTTTAATCTTTCTTCTATTTCCTCTACTACCTTTTTAACTAAATCTCTTGCAGTATCCTTGGTCCTTTCTGGAATTTGATCCTTAAGAGCTAAAAGCGTGGCTACCATAGAAATATCTGGTTTAACATCTTTTAAAAGCTCTGGCTCAAATATAAGGCTGGTTAAGTTTTTTCTCTCAATGGCATCCTTTTGTATAATAGCCACTGTATCCTGTGAAAAATATTTTCTTATATCCCCTAACCATTTTGAAAGCTTAGGTGATGATTTATCTAGACTTGCACCTTTTTTACCACTGCCACTTTGACTATAATTACCGGAACATGTATCATCATATATGGCAGCTAATGCCTCATCCATTATCTTTTCATTATCATCCAGTGAAAAGCCATCTCCATCACACTTTTTTAAACCCTCTTCACTTTCACTTCCCAGTATCAATCTCCATCTTTTTAATTTTTCCTTATCCATAATCATATATCTCCAAAATCAAAGTCTTCTAATTCCTCAAAAGATTCTTCTTTTATTTCATCTAAATTTTTCAAAAATTCCTCTTCTTTTTCCTGGTTATCTACCTTCCAAACTTCTCCCAAATTTTCTGCAATATTTCTTTTATGTTCTGGACTAAATTCGCTGAAGGTTCTTCTTAAAAATACTAATGCTCTAATAAATTCCTCCTGGTCTAGTGAACTTATATATTCATCTAACTTTTCTAAAATTATAAGCCTTGAAACAAGAGTATAGTGATTTCTTGATGCTAAACCCTCAAACCAACCTGCTCCTAAATCTACATCTATCCCCTTACATAATCTACGACAAATTTCCTTTGATAAAGTTTCTTCTGCCATTTCATTTTTTTCTAATAAAATCCCAGCAGCATATCCTGAAAGCTTAGGATTTCTATCATCTCTATCCGATAATTCTGTAAGTTTTTCTAGCCAAAGCTCACCATCTAAACTTAGAGCATCATCATCTACTGTTGAAGTTATTTGTGCTATAGCCTCTAACATATCTTTAGCTCTATCATCATTGCAATTACATGAATCTATAAGTAAAAGATTCAGCTTTAAAAATAATTGTTCTACTATTTCTATTAAGTTATTTGTATCAATCTTTCTTAAGCTTCCAAAATTGATTACTCTATATAGATTTTTAAAAGTCCTTGCAATTTCCACAAAATCACCTGCGTCTACAGATAATCCTTGAACTATTTTACCACCCTGGTATATAATTTTTTCCATACCACATTTGCAAGCTGTTAGGATAATTTCAGAAGCTTCAGCAATACCTCCGCTGGCACATAATTTTTCATCTAATTTAAAAGCTGCTGCAAGCTCTATGCTATTTCCAAGTAAAACTGCTTCTACTAACTGAATTTCTGACTCTGGAGTCCATTTTAAAACCCATTCTTCTCTCCAACTGGCTCTATCTTGAGAGGTGTTTTTTTCTAAAGCAAAATCTATTTTCAAAAACTTAAGCTTATTTAAAAATTCAGACCTTCTTAAATCTAAAAATGCTGCTTTCTCTGATTTAACAGTTCTATTTTCTCTTAAATCTAGTACTAAATCCTGTGCCACTGCACTTTTATATTTTTCAAGCTTAAGTTCTTTTAATTTCCTATAAAAATCATCCTGTATAGGCGTTTGACTTACTCCTTCTTCTATATGTCCAATTTCTGTACCCACTTCCGTTTTTGCCATAGCTTCAGCAACCACTGGCAGCCTCCCTTGTCCTAGACATACAGTACATGCATCTTGAAGATCCATTAATGTAGGAATCTTTCCTCCATGAAGCTTTGAAAGTGAATTTGCCAGCCTAACTCCTTCTATTACTTCTGCTGGTGATCTATATGTACCCTGCTCTCTTAAAAATTTTACTAAAGTAGTAATATAAAGTGATGGAAGCTTTTCTATATCCTTTTGCAGCAGGCATTCCCACATCAAATTAAAATAGAAAGGTGCTTTATTCCCAGCCCCATATCCAGTTTTACTAGATAGTCTGTAATAAGAATAAGGCATTAAAGTCATATTAGTTTTTCTTCTAGGCAAGCTTTTTATTTCCTTATCAGTCATAGGACTTAACTCCATATTCAATGCTGAAGCATGATACGCCCCAGTTACTACCACAATTTTTTCTGGTTTATGCCCTGCCTCAATAGTATTTTTTATCTGCCTTCTCATAAAAGCTTCTCTAACTAAATTTCTAGCATATTCTTTTTTATAATGTAAAGCTTCACTTTCTTCTGTAAGCTGTCTAATTTGCATACATAACTCAAATATCATTTTTCTATAAAGTTCAGTATCTAAAGTATGCTCAAAATTGCGCTCCCAATAGGTTTCATAGTTGGATTCATGAGAAAGCTCAGCTATTTTAGCATAAATAGAGTTCTCATAATGTATATACTGTTTTCTATCTTCTCTTTCATTATCTAAAATTTCTTCCTCTTTTTCTAGATGTTCCCTTGCGTTATCTAACATTAATACTACATCTGAAGGTAAATCTATAAATTCAGAATAACATTTGTTCTTATTTGCCCATACTAAAGCTTGATATTCTGGAGAATAATCAGCAATAGGATATAATATAGTTTTAACAGGTACACTATCTGTATAAGCAAGTATGGCAAGTGGTGCTTTATTTTTAGGATTTACAATTGAAGGAATATGTTTGCTTGCATCCTGCATTCCTTCAATTAATATTGCTGTAGGTTTAATTTCTTCTAAAAATTTTATCAAATTATAAGAACTACTGGGTGAAAGATGCCTCACTCCAAATACATTTACATTTTCCATTATCCATTTAGCTCCTTACAAGCTCTATAAAGATTTTGCCACTCTGAACCTCTTTTTCTCATTACATTTTCTAAATATTCCTTCCAAGCCATTGCATCTTTTGATTCATCTTTAACTACAGCACCTTGCAATCCTGCTGCTATATCAATTTCTTCAATTTCTCCATTTCCAAAGCTTCCTGCAAGAGCCATACTGTTTGTTAAAAGAGAAATTGCCTCTGCAGTTGAAATAACTCCACTTGGAGATTTAAGCTTCATACTCTTATCTAATGTTACGCCTTCTCTAAGTTCCCTAAATATAGTTACTATTTTTGATACCTGATCTTCTTTTGGAAGTTGTGCATGTAAATCAAGACTAGATGAAATCTCTTCTACTCTTTTTCTTACTATTTCAACTTCTGTTTCTATATTCTTAGGTGTAGGTAATACAATAATGTTAAAACGCCTCTTAAGTGCTGATGACATATCATTTACACCTTTATCTCTAGTGTTTGCAGTTGCTATTATAGAGAAACCTTTTTTAGCATTAATTTCTGTATTTATCTCTGGTATTGCTATATTTTTTTCAGAAAGAATAGATATTAACGCATCTTGAACCTCTGATGCGCAACGTGAAATTTCTTCAACTCTTGCAATTTGTCCATTTTCCATAGCTCTAAATACTGGTGTCTTAACTAGTGCCTCTTCGCTTGGACCACTAGCAAGCAGCATAGCATAATTCCAGGAATATTTAATCTGTTCTTCTGTAGTACCAGCAGTTCCTTGAACTACTTTACAAGAATCACCATGTATTGCTGCTGCCAAATTTTCTGACAGCCAAGATTTAGCTGTTCCAGGCTCCCCTATTAAAAGTAGAGCCCTATCTGTTACTAAGGTAGCAATAGCAATTTCCACTAATCTTTCATTTCCTATGTATTTAGGTGTAATTGTGGTACTTCCTGCTTTTCCACCTGTAATAAAAGTTCTAACAGATTTTGGAGACATCTGCCAGCCTTCTGGAATAAATTCTGTTTCTGCTTTTATCAAAGCTTTTATTTCTTTTTCATATAATTTTTCTGCAGGTAAACGCATTACCTTATTAGCACTTTTTTTCATAACTTACAACTCCTAAACTTCAGTATTTTTTAGTAATTCTAATGCTTCTTCTATACTTTTTGTTCTCATTTCTACATATGCATTGTCAATGTATGTTTTCTTATTCTTCACTTCAACAATAAAATCTTGGATATCCTTTATACATTTTTTAGGTAAATATGGTACTAATAATAATATATAATCTATTCTAATATCGTAGCCAGTCATAGCTTTTACTCTTTCTAGCACAACTTCATATCCTTCTTCACAACCTATTTTAACTAAGCCTATAAGCATGTACATTAAATTAGTTGAATACTCTAAGAATCGTGTTCTATTATCCTTATTTATCTTATTAAACTTATTCATTTCATCAATCATATATTGTACTGTATTTGTATCTTCTTTATCTATGGTATATGCAATTATAGAATATGCGCCCTGTGCTTTAAATATTTCTATCCATCTCTTATCAAATTTTTTATTAACAGGCTTCATCATTCTCTCTATACTATTCTTTGAAATGTTGCTATACCAACTAGCTCTTCTATGGTTTACAGTTGCATATCCTAAATATCCAGAGAGCTCGTCTATCATATCTTCCATCATATCTTTATCTATAACTCCATTTGTAAAATAAGGACTATACATTTCATAAATTTCTTCTGGCGTTCTATTTTTAAGTGAAACTCTAAAAGCTAAGTCAAAAATTCTATTAATATTTCTTTCTTTTCTACTTTCCAATAGTTCTACAAATTTCTTTGGGATATTTTCATATTCTGATATACATTCCACTACTTTTCTCTCTACAAATATACTACGTCCATATATTCTTTGACTCCAATTTGATATTTTATCTTCCTCTATACACTGCAGTAAAAATTCCAGTATTTCCTCACTTTTATGGTCTTCCATTACCTCAAGAATATCATTAATTTTACAATCAAAACTATCACTTTCTTTTTCAAGCTTCTTTAAGTAAACATCTTTAAGACCTTCCAGTAAAATTTCTGTGCAAATTTCTGTATCCTCATATTTCACAGCTTCTAAAACCATTTGATATTCTGGCTTTTTTATGGAACTTACCAATTGTTCTTTTGCCTCTTGTGAGTTCATTTTTACAAGTCCAAAAAAGCTGATTGCTTTACATCTTTCAATTTTGATTTTGCCATATCCAATATAATATCTTCTGTGCCTTTTAAATTTCCTAATAACATTACTGCTTCTGCCTTAATTTCTTTAGAGCTGTCTTCTAATAAATCTATGTAAAAATCTTTCCCAGCTTCCCCAAGAATTTCACTAATAAGTTTAAGCTTTAAAACATCACCTTTTTTACCATTCCTATTAAAACTCTCCTGCAAAATAGGTAAAATTTCCGGCCTTTTATCCTCTAAAATCTTTTTATATATCAATTCGCTTATTTCACTATATTTATCTTCTAGCGCATTTACAAGCAATGGAAAAAACCTAGAATCTTCAATGATACCTTCGTTAATAGCATTATATATTACATTATATCGTCCTCCACCTTTGGTAGTTAAAGCTTCCATTACAGGTGCAATAATACGATTGGATGTATTGGTATTTATTTTTTCAAAGATACCTTTATTTATTTCTAATTCTCCCTCTATGCCTGTATCTGCTTGAGTCATCAATATAGCATTTACTAAACTAGCTAATGCCATTAAGTTATCTTCACTTTCTTCTTTTTCTGAATTTAAAAGCTTATTCATTCTATCTGAAACCATTTTAAATGGTTTTACTTTCTCCCCTATTTTTTCAAACTTAGGAAGTAATTTTTGCAGTTTAAAATTTCCTATAGAAAGATCACTTCCTGCTGAAGCTAACTCAACACATTCATTTTGCAATTCTATTAATAATTCTTTCATAATAACCTCTAAGCCTCCTAATAAGTAAGTCTTATAATTTGATTTTTAGTAATTATACTAAGTGGATAAACTTCTAGTTTTTTACTTTCAACATCATAATTAAATTTAACCAATATAACTCCATTTTCCATATAATCGGAATGCATAAGGGTCAGCATTCTAGCACCTGTCTTATATCCTACATCTGAAGAAGCTTCTTTTAAAACTAGCCTTTTACCCTGTTCATCTTCCACTATCCAATTATTTTCTACCTTCCCCATTTTTGAAAACCTTAATAAAGCTGCTGGTTCCTTATGATTCAGAGGATTTTTGATATAATTTTTTATTTTCTTTATAGTTTCTGTATAAGAATTTTCTCCAAAACCAAAAGCTTTTTCATAGTGTTTTGCTTCTACTTCTTTTGGAATCATTTCTTCCCATCTGATTCTTGGATTTAACTCACCAGGATATATGTATAAAGTAGGAATTTCTAATAAAGTAATTGATGAATATTCTCCTTCTGCATCCGATTTCCTTTTAGTAGGTCTATAATTATATGTGTTTTGAATTTCTCCATTATTTAAATTTAAAAATATTCCTTCATCTATATATTCCCCTCTAGCAGTATCTATATATGATGTAAATGAAAGTTGAATTAAATTCATATCCTTTTGGAATTTACCTAGCTCTTCTAATTCTGTAAGCTTCCATGCATGTCCTAATAATTCATCTATTTTAGAATCAACAGCTAAATTCAATTCTTCATCTTCTAATCTATTCAACAAATGCTTCTTTCCTTCTTTTACAAGAGCTTTTAAATAAATTATTTGCTGCATGACCTGTTCACTAGTTACATTCTCCTGTTGAAGCATTTCTATAAGTCTCTTAAATTCACACTGTGCCCCAGAAATATAATAATTTCCAAGCTCTTTTACCTGTGAACTAAACTCTTTTATGCTTTCTTTTGACATAACTTTAAATCCTTGTTTTAATATGCTTTTAACAAGTTTATCTAAAAGTTCAAGTCCTTCTATTTGAGAGTTTATTTTTTTCTTTAAAGCAGTTTTATTCTTCTTTGCTGGTACTTTTTTCTTTTCAACTTTATTTTGCTCTCTTTTTTCTACTTTTTCTCTTTTGGATAAAATATCTTCTGGAACAGCGTCAACTATAAACTCTTTTCCATCTAAAAAGGCATACATAAGTCCTAAAGTATGCTTACAAGGGAATTGTTTGCTTGGACAACTGCATCTAAACACAGGATTACTCATATTTATAAAATCAGCAGAACATACATAATTGTTCTTTCCACTACCTAAGCATTCTCCAAAAATTAATGATTCATCTTCTGATTTATTTAGTTTAACAAATGACCCACTGCTTGCAAGTTTCATTCCATTCTTTATAGCACTAGCGTTGGTTGCCAGTGAATCTATATATTCCTTAGTTAAATTTATCATTTTTTAAATTTCCTTTCTTTATATAGAAATAATGTATAAAAAAAAACCATTTAATATACTTAGTATATTAAATAGTTATTTTCAACATTTTTCCATAATAACATAGTTTTATTAATTACATTATAATGTAATTAAAATATATATTCAACTTTTTATTTATATTTTCTATTACTTTCTTCATTGCTTTTTTTTCTTTTATTAGCATACCAATTTTCCCTAGATCTTTTTGAAGTATTACTTTTTTTAAAATCCCTTTTAACGTCCTTGTTAATATCCATTTTTATAACTGGTGCTGCATTTTCAACCAATGGGTATGGATTGTCTTCTATTACAGGTATTGTCTTTTTGATAAGTCTTTCAATACTTCTAAGATAATCCTTTTCTTCCACATCACAAAATGAAAGTGCAACTCCTGTCATTCCAGCTCTTCCAGTACGTCCAATTCTATGAACATAAGTTTCTGGTACTTCAGGCAAGTTATAATTAATTACATGAGATAGTTCATTGACATCAATACCTCTTGCTGCTATATCTGTTGCTACCAAGACTCTTGTTTTTCCTTCCTTAAAATTACTTAAGGCAAGCTGTCTTGCATTCTGTGATTTATTACCATGGATAGCTTCAGCCTCTATGCCTACTTTTGCAAGGTCTTTTGTAATCATATTTGCACCATGTTTTGTTCTTGAAAATACTAAAGCAGAAGCAATAGTTTTATCTTCCAAAATATGAGCAAGTAAAGCTTTTTTATGGTTTTTGTTAACAAAGTATAAACCCTGTGTAATAGTATCTATGGTAGATGAAACAGGAGCTACCTCTACTCTTTCTGGATCTTTTAAAATAGAGTCTACTAGCTTTGAAATTTCCTTTGGCATAGTTGCAGAAAATAACATGTTTTGTCTAACCTTTGGCAGCTGTGCTATTATTTTTTTCACATCATGAATCATTCCCATATCTAACATACGGTCTGCCTCATCAAGTACAAAATGTTTTACATTACGTAAGTCAATATACCTTTGGTTAACTAAGTCAAGTAGTCTTCCTGGAGTTGCAATTAGAATATCTGTTCCTGCCTTTAGTGCATTTGTTTGTCTGCCCTGTGGCACTCCACCAAAAATCACTAAGTTTTTAACATTTGTATATTTTGCATAAAATGTAAAATTTTCTGCTATCTGAATAGCTAGTTCTCTTGTAGGCGCTAATATTAGAGCCTTAATAGTCTTCTGTCCTTTTGCAGCTTTTTGTTCATTGAAAAGATTTTGTAATATTGGAATAGCAAAAGCTGCTGTTTTTCCAGTACCAGTCTGTGCACATCCAAGAAAATCCTTTCCTTTTAGTACAGATGGAATTGATTTTTCCTGTATTGGAGTAGGGTTTACATATCCATCCTCTTTTAAAGCCTTTAAAATAGGCTCAATTATATTTAAATTCTCAAATAACATTTTTCTCCTTTGAAAGTGGTCTTTATAAATTTTAAATGCTCTGAATCAACTATATTTATGTTGTAAAATTCTTTTTAAAAGTCTACACAACAAATTTTGTTATGATTGTATTGCACGTAATAGTCCACCCTTTATTATTGATATAAGGTATTTTGAAAGATACAAGTATTGCAAATCAGGGACTACTATCTTGTCTTAAAGCATCTTACAACAATTTCAGTCCTATACATCGTTCAAACAAACTTATCCTACTATCATATCTTTTAATTATATCATAAAATCATGAAAAGTTTTAATTTTTAATTTCAGTAGAAATTTTATGTTAGTTATTTTATTAAATATGCCTTATATTAAAGACACAAGAATATATAGTATATTAATAATTTAAAATCTTTTTAAAATATATGTAATGAAATATAGAATTGTACGTATTAACATATGTAATTACTTAGCTAAGTAAAAAATAAGGAAAGGAGGTGTTTGAAAATATGGAGCAGTTTGCTTTATCTAATTCTTTAAATAAGGAACAACATAAAGAATTAGATTTAACCTATATTTTTGAAACCTACTACAAAAGGATATATAACTATATACATTATCGAGTTAATTCTAATGAAGAAGCAGAGGATTTAGCAAGCCAAGTTTTTGAAAAAATAATGCTAAAAATAAATACCTATTCCCAAAGTAAATCTGTATTTGAAGTGTGGCTGTTTGCTATAGCTAAAAATGTAGTAAATGATTATTTTAGGAATTTAAAAAAACATAGATTGTTTTCTTTAGATAAAATCAAAGAATTAATATCAAAAGAAAATAATCCAGAAGATATAGTATTAATAGAAGAAACTAATGATAAGCTTTCAAAGTCCTTAAAAGTTTTAAACAGTAGAGAGAAAAACATTGTAGCACTTAAATTTGGTGGAAATCTAAAAAACAAGGAAATTGCAGAAATTCTAGATATTACGGAAAGCAATGCAGGAGTAATACTTTATAGAATAATGAAAAAGCTTAAAACTGAAATGGAAAGAGAGGTATAAATAAACATGAATAAAAAAAGTATTGAAGATAAATTTTCTATAGATATAGATGGTTATTTTAATGGCATAGAAAATACAAATGAATCTAAAAGCGAAGAATATAATGAAATTCTAAAAATGGGCAAGGCTTTAGCAGATAAAGACTTCAGTAAAACTAGTAATAAAGAAGCTGTATTTAATAAAACTATAAGAAATATAGAGGAACATAAAGAAGACAATATTATGAAAAAATCAAATAAAATAAAACGTACTGCTGTTGCCGTAGCAACCTGTGCACTAATATGTGGAGCTTTAAGTCAAACCTCCTTTGCTAAAGGGTTAGCAGAAAAAATAATAAATACAATATCTCTTGGCAGTGGAAATATTAAGGTTGTGCAAGTGCAGCCGACAGAAAAAGCAAATCAAGCTGCTTCAAAAGTTGTTCCAGATAAATTAAAAGGTAAGGTTTTTGATAAAAACGGAAAACCTATAACAACATATTCAGATGGTACTCAATTTTATACAGCTAATGGTGAAAAAATAGTTGGTTTTTCTAGTTTTGGAGAAGATACAAAAAATTCGAAAATAGTAACTGAAAAAAGCAGAAAAGAACACATATTAGTAGTTAAAGATTCTAATAAGTTAAATGAATATACTTGCTTCAAGGTTAAACTTCCTTCCTACTTACCCAAAGATTATAAATTTGATAGAGCGGAACTTATTAAGGGTAAAAAAGGAGATGTAAGTGACCAATACATCTATATATTTTTTACTAATGAAAAAACAGGGAAGTTTATTTTTATGGATCAAAGGGTTTCCTCAAATGAAACTAAATATGTGACTGGAACAGATGGTACTATTGAAAAAGTTAAAGTTAATGGAAAGGATGCTGTAGTATCTGATGATAGCTCCATTGACTGGGAAGCTGACAATGTACTCTATGGTATATCAAGTAAAGGCGCATTTAGCAAAACTGAATTAATAAAAATTGCAGAATCTATTAAATAAGAACAGCTTTCAATCATTAATGAGCCCTAACCTATAAAAAACAAATTTGTAAAAATAATCAAAGGAAAAGTTCTGATTTATTAATTCTAATCAGAGCTTTTCCTTTGTATATGTAATTAATTTAAATCTTTAATAGTAATTGTTATAAAATAAATCCTATAAATAAAAACATTAAGGTCAATTTACCCATAAAATAATTTTTTCCATTCTTATTATCATTACTTACATTCATTTGGACATCCCCTTTATTCACAATAAACAAATAAAACTTCATTATATTTTGTAATATTATACCATTATTCAGTATATCATGTCATTTCATTTGTCAAATTAACTGCTATGTATTCTTAATAGCATTGTTAACATTAATAGTGTTGCTTATAGAAAAAATCCCGAAAAAATAGTAGCCCCACGCGCAAATGGTTGCTACTATTTTTTAACCTATAAAAATTAGTGATACCCAGTTGCCTAAGCAACCAGAATTGTATACTACAGGGTGCTATCAACACCCTGTTTTTATTATTCCTATTTCTTACTATCATTATAACATGTTATTTAATTTTTCTGATTATCTATTTGACTTTTAATTATTAATATTTCACTTCTAGTTAATTCTGTAAACTCTATTATTTCATCAACATCTAATCCTCTTCTTAACATTTTTATTGCCATCTTTTTAGCTTTACTTACTTCACCTTGTTGTAAACCTTGCTGTATGCCTTTTTCTATACCTTCTTCTATACCTTTTTGTTCTCTAACCTTAAATTCTTCTTCTATTTTTCTCCCTAAATTACTTACCATACTATCTACCTCCATTTCTGATGTTTCCATCAATAATTTATGTACATTTTCTCTTATTTCTCCATTAAACCTATTTTTAAATATATTTATAAACCACCCTTTAAATACCTGTTGTTGTTCTTTTGATGTACTTTTCCTTATTATTCTTCCTATTAAATTTAATCTCTTTATTATCTCTTCAATTTCAACATCTTGATCTAATAAAAATACTGAACTTATCACATTTGCTATTTCTAATAACTCCTCTTTATCCATTCTATTTATATCAAATAATAAATATCTAAAATCTACTATATTGTCTTCAAATAATTCATGTCCATTTAGCACTTCTTTAAAATTTCTTGCTGCTGTCCAGTTATTCTTTCCGTATATATATATTTATTCTATTAATTAATTGTGCAATTTAATTATAACTGTGATTTATTTATGATTATCCACACTTGCATTAATGACAATAATTCATCAGTTTCTATTTTACATTTATTAGACATTTCACTTGGCACAAATTCAACAATAACATTTGTAAAATTTCTATTTATTTCAAGACTACAAATATTACCTGATACCTCCTCATTATTACTAACTCTATTAATTACTCTCTCAATAAATTCTTGGAAGATTGGCTCCCCAAATGACTCCATATCTTCGAAAACATACTCTATCAATTTAATTTCTTGCGGAAGAATAATCCTACTATATCCATAATTACTTTTCTCAACTGAAAACATATATTTCATATCTTTTACTCCTTTCTATTTATTTTGAATAAACTGGAAATGCAGCATCCACTAAACCTTTGTCATTCAGCCACATTTTTATAGACATTCCTGAACTAGTCTTCCCTGTATACCATCCTGCTTTATTAAATTGATCCCTTCACGGACTTCTTGTATTGAATTTATAACATCTACTCTATTCGTGGATTAAAACAAATGATTGGTGCTTTTAGTTATGAGTTTTGTAGATAAATTACTTTATTTATCTACAATATATAATAAAAAGGACTCAATAAAGCTTGTACACTTTTATTAAGTCCTTTTTATTATATTTAAATTTTTATCCAATTCAGTTGTTTCATCTGTTAAAACAACTTCTATTTCTTTATTTTTTGATTTAGAATATATAAGATTTTCACTAATATTTTTTTTAATTTTATCTGGTAATGATTCAATTTGTTTTTCATCACCATAATGAATTTTATTATACTTTGCCTTAACATCTGTTTTCGATAATATCATTGCAATTTCAATTATTTCACTAGGATCTTTACCTTTAGTTGCATCTTCTTTAACTCTAAATGTCTGTGGAACATAATAATCCAATTCTATTTTATTTCCCTTTATATCTTCTCTTGTATTTTTTATTAATCCCAATGTCATTTTTTTATCAGAAAAACCAAATTCATATGCATATGTACTTGTTTGCATGTCTTTTATAATAGATATTTTTGAATTAGAAAAAATATCTATATTTGATAATTCATTTGACTTTTCCATTGCAGTTTTCAATGGATATCTTGAACTAAAAAACATATTATTCCTTTTTAATGTTTTATCTTTTGTTTTATCATAAAACTTTTGGGGTTTTAACTTTTTGGAATCAATTCCCGTTAAATGCATAAAGTTTTCTGTTTTATAAATTACTTCAATAAATTCATTTCCAAAAATATACAAGAACTTTTTCCCGACTAGTTCATTTTTATATTTCTGTACGGCTGAAATCACATTTTTCCTTACTAATTCTACTTTTTGTTCTAATGTCATAGGCATTTCTCCTAAGAAAAGAAGTAGCAATTTCTTGCTACTTCTTGAATAATTTCATTCCAATAAAGTGTTTTCTCCTGCCCGTCAGGTGTGATGCCCATCTTGACATCAAATAGTTGCGGTCATTATATACCAGCCGCATTGGCCAAGCATCCTCTCTGCTTTGGAGAATGGTATCCATCTTGATACCAAAATTGTTATGGAAGTTTACCCCGTTCCATATCCGGTACGGCTTTAACGTGTCTTCACACGAATGATATTACTATCTTCATCATTATTATATGATACTATCCATAACAATGTCAATAGATTTTACACATACTTTTTCCATTTGAAACATTATTAACTCACAGTCTAACAAGTAACAAACTATTGTAACCACTAACATTACATCTAATTATACTATTTTATCTGTATAATACGTAAAAAATATTTTTATGGAAAATAAAAATATAACACAAAGAGATTATAGTATTTATGGTGCCATTTATCAATTAAAATTACCACTAAATATTGAATACTCTGATTAATTTGTGATAATGTCTTAGTATACCATTCTTCCTCTATTCAACATTGTTCAAATTGCTGTTATTAAATTTTGTTCCAATAAGTATACAATCTTTCATGATGCTGTTTGAAAAATCGCTTCCACTTACCACGGCATATCTTAAATCTATACCTTCATAATCTCCTTGAGATAAATCTAGATTTTCTAGTGATTCATAGGTATGTGTTTTGAGACTTTGTACCAATTCATTTTTCATGTTTCTTTACCCCTTTCAATATTTTTGAACATAGAAAAAAAGCTAATTCCTTTTTCCAGCGTTAGCCATACTATTTCTGCCATGTATTTAATTTTTACTTTTTCTAAATCTTACTACATTATTACAATTATGCAGTCTTTTTAATTACCTTACATTTTATTAAACAACATTACTCTTAAGCCAGATTGTGATATTGTAAATTTTCCTGTAAAACACCCTCTTATTATATCAATCATATGAAATAAATGCTTTGTAATTATTATCTATTGCATCTCTTAACATACTTAAAATAATTTTTAGTATTTCTTTTTCCTCATTTTCTAGCTTATCCATTTCTATTTCTATTAATTGTTCATATGACTCCTGAAGATTTTCTATTAACCATTGACTTTCATCATACCACCCTATACCTAAATGATAGTAATATGCTAATGCTGTCCAGCTATCTTCCTTGGGCTGAATTTGTTTCATTATGTTATCAAAATAGCCCCCCCATATTCCAAATTCACGTTTTGTATTATTTTCTTCTATTATACTAAATGTAATTTCAGGTTCACCTTCAAACCCTATATAGTATCTTTTATCTATATTACTCATTATTTAATCCTCCCATTTTGTTAACCAGTGCCCATCTTCTAACATCATCGTTTGCCCTTGAGTGGCTGTTCCTGCTTGATTAGCGCTAACTGCTTGTTGCCAAATAGAATTATCTACCCATGCATCTCCTACTTTAACTTGAACAACTTTTTGTACTCCATTTGCATTACCCGGAATTGTTCTATTTACTACCCATGTTGTACCTCTGTCATACTGAGCTGCTCCTGCCCCATCATTGCCTCCATTCTCATCAACACATTCACCTAATTCACCTGTTGATGGTGGTTCATTAAGTTCTTCATTCTTATATATATTATCTCTAATTTTAGAAACATCCTTAAGGAATTCATTTGGTACACCTTCTAAAGTTGGTACTAATCTATTATTTCCTTTAATACTCTTAAATAAATCTGATATGTTCTCATCAAAATTACTAAACTTACTTCATGGTTTCCTCTATCAATGTCTCAGATTGATCATATTTAGGACATAGTTTAAACCAACTTTATTTTATTATTGAGCATTTTTTCTATAGAAGAATTTCCACCAAATTTAAATCTACACACCCATATTGTTGATTTCTAAGTTTCTCTTAAGAAGAAAAAATCCAATACGCACTGTTAATTTCAGCATCTACTGGATTCATCATTGATTCAAATTTATTCTTATAGACAAGCTCACTACAGAATGATAATTATGCATACAGATTATTTTATTAGTACTAACATAAATATCATAATACTAATCTATTTTGAATTATACTAATATATATTTATTATTTTGTAGCTAGTATCACCAAAATTTTGCAGATACTTAAATCACATTTTATTTTTATACTCTAATCTTTATTAAATCGAAATCTTTTACAAAAAAATTCTTAATGCTAAAATATTGTCCTAGAACTAAACTTACTTTTTACTATTTGTACAAACAATTTTCTAAAACCCATTCCTTTGCTTCTTCTGATTTCAACAATATAGGTTTCTCCAATGTACCAATATTAATGCTTTCAAAGTGAGCTTCTTCTATACCTTTAATATTTCTCAATGTCACTCCGTTTAATAATGTTTCTTCAAACGTAGCCACACTTATGTGATATGCTCCCTTCTAGGTAGACAAGTGAAATAATAAAAACTCGTCACTTAGAAGGGAGCATTTTCTATGCAAAAAAATATAACTCCAGATGAAAAGATTATTGCAGTTAGGAAATTTTTAAATGGTGAAGATAGTCAAAGAAATATCGCAAGACAATTAGGCGTTAGCCTTCAATCTTTACAACAATGGATACGCAATTATCAGAGTATAGGTATAGAGGCATTTACTATAATAGGAAACAAAAAATACTCATCAGAGTTAAAACTTTCAGCAGTACATGATTACTTGGCAGGAATAGGTTCACAAGATGATATCTGTGCAAAATACAAAATTCGTTCAAAAGGTAAGTTACAAGAATGGATTAAGCAGTATAATAGTCATGAAGAGTTTAAAATCTCTAGAACTGGAGGAACATTAATCATGACTAAAGGACGTAAAACCACTTATGATGAAAGAATTGAAATAGTTCAATATTGTATTGAACATGAGAATAACTATAATGAAACTGCTGAAAAATATAAGGTATCATACCAGCAGGTCTATCTCTGGTTGAGGAAATATGATAAAAAAGGTGTTGAAGGCTTACTAGATCAAAGAGGACGTACAAAGCCTGAAAATGAACTGTCAGAACTAGAAAAACTTCGTGCTGAAAATCGTTTGTTAAGGACAGAAAACAAACGAAAGGAAATGGAGATGGAATTTTTAAAAAAACTCGACGAAATCGAAAGGAGGCGGTTCTAAGCCAGGTACGGAATGAAACAATCTATCTAGCGATCCAAGAGATACATAATGAAAAAGGATGTCCAGTTTCAGAATTATGCAGATATGCAAGCATAGCACGTTCATCCTACTATAAGTGGCTAAATAGAGTTGAGAGTAAGAATGAGCAGTTTAATCAAATTCTTCTTACCTTGGTTAAAGAGTCTTACGAAGAAAAGAGAGGAATCCTTGGCTATCGCCAGATGACCATAAAGTTAAACAGAGAGAATAACTTTCATGTGAATCAAAAAAGAATTTATAGACTTATGCAGATACTAAATCTTAAATCCGTTTGCAGACGCAAAAGAAAGAATTATATAAAATCCACTCCACAAGTAACAGCTGAAAATATCTTGAATCGAAAATTTACAGCAGATAATTTCGGAGATAAGTGGCTTACTGATGTAACAGAGATGAAATACGGTACAAGCAATAAGGCTTATTTAAGTGCCATCTTAGATTTAGGTGATAAGAGCATTGTTTCATTTGTCATTGGTCATTCGAACAATAATGCACTTGTATTTGAAACATTTGATGTGGCACACGAACAGTATCCAGATGTAAAACCTATTTTTCACAGCGACCGAGGTTTTCAATACACTTCAAAGATTTTTAAGAAGAAAATTGATGATGCAGGAATGACACAAAGTATGTCAAGAGTATCAAGGTGTATAGATAATGGACCTATGGAAGCCTTTTGGGGTATGCTTAAATCAGAAATGTACTACTTAAACAAATTCAATTCCTACGAAGAATTGAAACAAGCAGTCATTGATTACATAGAATACTATAATAATGGTCGATATCAGAAGCGACTCAAATTTATGACACCACTAGAGTATAGAGAATATTTACAAAATAAAGCAGCATAAAAATATCTCCAACCCAATAATCGTAGTTGGAGATATAAAACCTTTTTATTTTTTTATCTGTCTACTTGACAGGGGGCACTTCATTTCATAGTGCGACAACCCCATTTTTCTTTTCTAATCTTCAAAATATTTATATACTATATTATCTAAAATTTCATTTCCCTTTTCATTTTCAGATAAATATTCAATAAAAAATTCATTAACACTATCATTTTTAAATATGCTTAGATATTTAAATAATGTTTCTAAATTAGAATTATCTATCCATTTATCTAATTGCATCTTACAAATTTTAATTATATTTTCTATAAAATAATCATTTTTCTGCTCAATTAATACATCTATGACAAAGTCTCTTTCGTCAAAATTGTTTCCATTTATTATTTCTAATATTTCTTCCTTTGTCATCTCACTAGTATATATATCTTTCTTTGCCTTTATGAACAACTTTTTCATTTCATAATCATCATCATATAGCCTTGACCAAAAATATCTGTCAGTAATCAAACTATGTGTTAATACAACTTTGTTGTCATTTATTTGTTTTTTTACATAATTATTATTACAATCCGAAATAATTTCAAAATTATTTGCTTCATATGGAATAACACTACCATAATCATCTTCAATCTTAAATATTATATATTCTTTTGTTCCATTTTCATCAATATATTCTGCCTCATAAGCAGAATAATTCTTATTTAAGGTTAATCGTTGTTCTTTATTTTTATTATTTTTACATTTTACCCTCATATTTATCTCCTTATATTTATTGGATTGAAGTTTTCGTCTAACTCTAGTATCCAAAAATCATCTCCAACGCACTTTCTCAATTTTTTAGGCTTACTTATCTTCATCTTAATATCGAATGGACTAATTTTCCCAGTTTCAACATTTTTATAATAATGAATTTTCCCTTTACCATATTCAGTTGTATATTCAAAATCAGACTCCATCTTATACCAATCTTTTAAATTAGAACCATCACTAGTTAGTATATCCTTAGCCTTCTGATCCCATAACTCTTCACCATTAATGATTTTTTTTGAATTACTTAAGGTCTCATCTTTTATCAATGATTGCCTATACTGTTGATATGCATATGAATCATTAGGAACAACCTCATATTTACTACGATTACCTGCCCCATCAACAGCATCTATATATTTTATTTGCCTCTCATTTTTCTTAATTACATCATCTACAAATTTACTGTATTCTTCTGCAATTTGAGATATTTTCATTCTTGTATTAATTTCTACTAATTCATCTGATCTATTTATAACCGTTCTTAATCTTTCTAATGCTTTTGATAACTTTTCTGATTTTACACTAACATCTCTTATCTTATTCATAAAATTAACTGTTTCTGCTGCAAGCTCACTTCCTTTTGCAACTTTCCAAAACTTATTTACTCCTTTAGGCCCAAATACAGTTAATCCTATTTCTCCAATTGCTCGTCCCCAAAAATGTGCTTTTGAATTTTCATCTCCATTTATAACTTCTTTGTCATATGCATTAACAATTTCTTTTCCAATTGCTATTTCTGTTTTAATTGGATGTTTTACAACATTATATAGTCCTTTTATTGTTTTTATCGGATGCTTTCCTATATCTATTATGCCTTCAATTGCATCTTTTCCTGTATCATATACTAATCCTTTAAAAAAGCTTTTAGTAGTAGACCATGCCTTCTCTCTTTTTATTATAATGTCTGGATTCTTTCCCTTCAACATATTACTTTCCCAACCTTCTTTAATGTCTTCCATGGTTGGAAATATTCCTGAATCCTCAGCTCCTGTTGTTATTTTTAGATTTTTCTTTATTTGCTTTTTCTATATCTTCTATACCTTTTTCCACAACATTTATTATACTTTTTATATTCGTTCTAGCTTATTAACTTAGCGCTTTTCCTATATTCATTACCACTTTAAATACATTAATCATAGCCTTAAAATTTTCAGTCTCCTCACCTCTTTTTTCTTTACTATACAATATTTTTGGACATAGAAAAAGGCTATTGCCTTTTTCAGCATCAGCCCTTGTTATTACTATAATATATATTTTATTTCTACTTTTAGTACTCCTCACTACATTATCATAATTATTTAGTTAACTTATATATATTCTTTGTTCATTTTATTATAATTAGTAAACTTTTTATTTCTATACATTCAGTTACATTTTAATTTTGTAGCTAATAATCTCTCCAACTATATGCTTATAAACTAATCTCTCTGTCCTCCATTAATTATCCTACTATTTTTAAATTCTATGTATTCATCATATGCCTCATCAATTTTCTTTTTACATATTGATTTCCATTCATTTAATAAAATCTCCACTTCATTTTCATCATATGGTTCTGGTTCCATATCTCCTCCAAAACCAATACAATCATCAAATGATTCTACTACACCTGAAGCACCTGCAAAAGCTATTTCATTTGGACAATATGTGTAACTCAAATATTGGCAATTATGTTCAAAACAAGTATCTCCGAAATCACAACAATATTTTGGCTTTTCTTTTTCATTTTTAATATCACAATCACAATACAGCTCCAATAAAACATGTTTCATTCTCATAACCTATCACTCCTTTAATAATCATGATTAAGAAGAAATTCAATAATATCAATACTTTCATCATTATTTTTTTCAAATATAACTCTTCCTGCACCTCTGCCTCTTCCAGTTTCCTTACTATCAATAGCCCATTGACCTTTTCTATTTCCTGTTAATGGATGTTCATTTAAACCTCTAGTATCTCCACTTTTTAAAATTTCATCTACTATTACATCTTTCTTTTGGATTTGAATATAGTTACTAATAGGAGATGAATCTGCATTAAAAATTTCTAACTCATCTACAAATCCATCTATAACATGCAAAAGAAAAACTATTGGAATTTCATTTTTTCCTGTAACTCTCATCTCAATAGGCACTCTACCTCTATAGATAAATTGTTGTATGCTTTTATCAACATTAAATTTCAGAGAAATAAATCCAACATTGTAGTCTCTTGAAATCTGAGCATTATCAAGCTGTTTTAAGATAATTTCCTTTCCTAAAAAGTCTACACTAAGCATTGATTCTAACCACACTTTCTCTATTTGCGAGAAGTTCTTAAATTTTATGTTTTTCATTTACTCACCACCTTATTTGACTGGATAATATGTTCCAATATTAATTTCCCCATTCTTAGTTCCATATGAAGTATATTCAATAGTTTGACCTTCAATCTCTATCCGTCCTTTATAAAACTTTCCTGTTCCAGGATGGATATTTGCTATATCTTGGGCAATTGCATTATTTACTTCATCTACAGACAAACCAGTTCCCTCTAGATGCCTACCACCGTGACCTAAAGTTACATTTGTATCACCTACTTTTATCTGCGAAGTTACTCCACCACCCCCAGTTGGTGTTTCGTATCCATTACTACAAGCTTTATTTCCCTCTCCAGCAGATTTCCTTCCACTATTGTCCTTCATCAACTTAGAAAGCATCATTGTATTTTCAAAAGCATGACCAGCTGCTTCAGCCGTTACACCTGCTGCATATACTGTAGCAGGTGCAAAAACTAATTCACCTGCTCCTGTTGGAGAAGTAACAAAAGTAGCAGTTGCACCTGCAGCTGTTAACGGTCCTCCCAAAGCCATTGTAATACCATCACCGATTATTTTTCCTTCTGTATATCTTATTTCATTATTTCTTTTATATGATGACTCTATAGTATTCGATGTGCCATAAGTTACATTCTCTAAAACACCGGCTCCCACACCTTGTACTAAGTCTACTGTATCTTCAACAAACTCCTCTGATTTTTTTACAAATCTATCTGATGCTCCTGCTATATATAAATCTACATCATTAGCCATTTTTTTGCAATCATTTATTACATCTTTCCATGTTGGAATATTTCCTGAAAATCCTGCTCCTGATGTTATTTTTTGTTTTAATTTTTTCTGCTTTTTTTTCAATTCCTCTTGCAATTTTTCTATTTCTTTTATAGTGCTGTCTATTTTATTTAGAATATTGCCTAAACCGTTAGAATTACTTGATCCAAATAGGCCTTCTACTGATTTTACTATTCCCGTTACAGCTGATGTTATTGAATGTACTATACCACTTACTTCACTAAAAAACCCCATCCTCCTCACCTCTTTTTCTTTATTCTTTTAGTCCACAATAATTTTTGATTGTCTGTTACGCCTATTTTCTGTCCTTCTTATTCCACTTTCTCCTTCTCTTAATATCTGGCAAAGATACTTATATATCTGTTTGTTAGAGTATTCCTTGTATTCCATTCCCAACCTGCTTGATATGTATAAAAGTATAAGTATTCTATCTACAGCATCTTCATTCATACATCTCATTGCAAAAGCTATATCTTGAGAATTATTCACTTTGTTTTTTAATATTGCAGTTGAAAAGTATTTTAATATGTTTGGGTGAATTGTGCTTCTATTTGGTGCTGCGTACTCTACATTTATTATATTTACTGTATTATATTCTGTTGAAAAATCTTCAAAATCCACATAATCATCTCTAAGCATAGCTCCTTCTTTTAGTTTGAATCTTCCAAGTTCCAGTTCATGCTTTTCTATATTTGTATCTTCATCTATATATATTTCTGTACCATTAATGTCAAAATCTTTTTCTACATCTTCATCTGAAAATTTTACTTTTATTACACATTCTTTATTCCATGCACAATAAGGAATGCTTGTCTCATTTTTCATCATGTACAGCTTTTTGTTATATTTTATTATCCCTTTTGTTATTGTAATTTCTTTTTCCCCTATTATTAAATTTCCTCCACAAATTATTCCATTTGAAAAACGGTCAAAGTAAATATCTGTGAAATCTCTGGGATAATCTCTTAAATTCTCAAGCATTTCTATTTTTAATATCCTTCCCTTGTAAAACTTAGGGAATATGTTCTTAAATAAATTCATTTCACTTCTCCTTACTTTAATCCGTCAAAGAAATCTAATTCTGATAAGTCATTTTCAAAGGGGAAATACTTTTTCTTTCCTAAATGAAGCTCATCATTTTCTCTTCCTACTGGAACTGCATAAAAGCCCCAATTTCTTTCATCAGGAAAAGTAAAGAATCTTATTTCTCCATTTCTTATAGCATCTGTCTCTTCCTGGTGTATTTCTTCTCCATACATTTTTTCTATATCGTCTTCTGATATTTTTTCATATTCATTAAAAGCATTTTCATATATATACTTATGTTTTAAGTTTCCTTCTGCATCTTTTAAATAGAATTCTACTTCCTCAGCTCCTAGTGGTCTTGAAATAAATCCCTGTGTTTTATTCATTTTTTCCAAACTATATATGAGCATTTTTTCTTGCTGATTGTATGTAAATGCACTTACTGAATATGGTATTATTGGCACTTCATTTTTTATGGTTACTTCTATATCCCCTGATTTTTTTGATTTTAAATATCTTAGAACTCCTCTTAAACAAGAAAGCTTCAAATCTGATACTCTCTCATCTTCTTCACTTTTCTGCTTAAATTCTATGCTTTTTCCTGGAACAAATTCCTTTAAGGCTTCTTTAAAAATGTCTATTCTGCAGGATTGTCCTGTTAATTTTATTATGGAATATTCCTGCAGCCTCCCACTTTCATAGAAACTTTCAAGAAACTTCCTTACTATTTCATAAACATCACCCTTTATAAGTATGTTTATCTCTTTTATGTTAAATACTACACCAGGAAATTCACAAATATTTTTAAGCATTCCATCTTCAATTATTGATATATTCCATCTACTTAAAGGCGTTATTATAAGATCACTTTCTTCATCTTTTTTACAATGATCAAACTTATTTCTTAACATACTTGTTCTTTGAAAAAACTCTTTCTTCATGTTATCTGCTATTTTCCATAAAAAATAGAAGTTATTTTTTACTCTTTCATAATCCTCTTTTGATCTATTTTCATATTCTTTAAATTTTGTGGGTATAACTTTTTCAGCTTCTTTATAATACATTTCAAAGTCTTCATATATTTTGTTTATTCCTTTTTCATCTACATTTCTAAAAATATCACTACTTGGAATATCTATAAGACTATCTATATGTACAATAGCTTTTTCATATTTATAGTAATTTGCAAAAACTATTTTCATAAACTGCATTATCCTATAAGTTATATTGTTTCCTCCAAAATTTGTGTCTCCATTTTCATAGGTAGTATTTATATCAATTTTATAAGAAATATCACCTTCTTCAATGTTAAACGCACAGGAAGATAAATCTGTAGTTCCTCCTCCACAGTCAATTATCAAAGCTTTATATTCTTCTCCATCATAAAAATTTTTCTTTTTTATTTGATTTGCTATAGTGTTGTAAAGTACAGCTATTCCTTCATCTAATGCTTCTTTTGATTCTATATTGTACTCTGGTAAGATTTCTTGAAACATGTCTATGGACTGCTGTTTTAATTTTACTGGGCTTAAAATGTGCAGGTTTTTAAATCTACATTTAAATTGACGTTCTGCCATTTCTATTACATACTTTATATATGCTCTTATGATTTGTCCTCTCTCTACCTTTGCTGTATTCCCTTCACTGTCATATACCTCTTCTATTTTTGAATAGCTATTTACCCACCTTTTTATTCCTTGATATATACTGCCTCTAAAGCTATAATCATTTGCTCTTATTATCCTTTGTGCTTTATATCCAAAGTAATATTTTATATTATCTGAATCACTGCAGTTTGCTGCATATACTATTGTTGGCAGTATCTCTATCCATCTTTTATCTTTCCTTGTTGCATCTATAAATTTCACATAATTAATTTCATTTAACTTTATTCTTTCATTTAATATGTCATTATAACAAGGATTTTTCACATAATTGGTTTTTAAATATACTCCTGCTGTAGTGTTTGATGTTCCAAAGTCTATTGCCAGTACTGTGCTTGTTTCTTGCAGTTCCTTTATTTCAAGTTCAATTATAGGAATCTTGTAATACTCTAAGTTTATTGGTACAAGAGGTCTATCTGAATAATAAGTTCTAAAAATATATTCAGAATGGTCTTTGCCTAAAAACAATAAACTATAGTTCCTGTTATTAGATTTTTCTATTTTTATATTTTTTTCTATGGTCAAATAATATAAATTATCTTTTTCCTCATCCTTTACTAAATTAAATATTCCGCATAATTCATTATTACCATTTACAAGTAACACGTTAGATTCCCCTATTATATTGTTTTCTATAATTACCTTATATAAATCTTCCTTTTTAATTCCTATCTCAGGATATAATGAAATTTTAGCTGGAATTTGAATTTCTTCTTTACTATCAAGCTTTGAAATCAAGTATTTTTTTAGTATTTCACTTACTCTTTCAAAACCATTTTCATCATAATTTTCTATAAGATAATTTTTTTCTTTTCCTCTGTATTTTAGTATTGTTATTATGAAGTTTTCTCTATCAAGATTGTTTATTATTCCCTTTATTATTTTTTCTCTAACACATATATCTCTTAACTGAAATGTAGTCATTTCCATTAATTCTTCTCTTGAATATTTTCTTTTGTAAGTATCTTTTTTAGTATTAAGCCTATACGAATGCATATATATACTCTCCCATTCATTAATTTTGCAGAATACTTTTAATAAAGCGCTATACTATCTATCTTCATCGTTTCCTCTACATCCATTACTCCAAAATGATTTTTCCAATAAATTTCTGTATGATACTTTATAGGTGTAGAATTTTAAGCATATATCTATGGTTTTTATTCTTCTGATGCTAATATCATACTTATATCCGCACCTATACCGTCATAGTTCTTCTAAAATATTACCATTGCTGATTTCTGTTATTTCCTTTAAAAAATAACAATACCATTGAAAGTACTCTAAATCAATACTTTCAATGGCATCTCCAATTTTATATATGGACTCAATCTCATATAGCTTTTTCCTGGAAAATTTTACATTTCTCGGGTTCTTGGCAGGCTTTTAGTACCCCTTACTAAAAAAACACTCCTTCTTGTAAATAATTATAAATTTATTGCCAAGAAAGAGTATTTTTTATTCAGTTTATAAAAAATTTTCTGCAGACTTAACTAATCCCTTAATCTGTTTAGATAAAGTTAATTAATTTTATCGTTACTAAGTCTGAGTTATTATATACACTTTAGAATTATTAGTATCTCTTGTAGCAAAAAAATATATTGCATTTCCAAGAAAAAGCCTATAAAATTCATCCTCTGATGGTTCTTCAATACCCGTTAACCCAAGTTCAATTTGAGGCGGTGCATCTGGCAATTTTTGAAAATCAAACCCTTCTAGTATCTGCATAAGAAAAAACATTGGCACATTTAAATCATAAGTTGAGGGGGATTCATCTTCTAATATCCAGTTAGGTACTCCCCCTATTTTATTACTTTTCTTTTTGTTATTAACCACTTTTTCAACCTTCCATTTTTTGAATTTAACCTTTTCCCTATAATCTGTTCTAATTGTCGCTTCCTCAGTTTTAAAAACTAAAGTTTTAAAATTGCACTGGTATTTTTCTAAAAATCCCTTAGGTATATTAATATCTTTAAGCTGTCCTTTTAGCATTTCAGGTATAAAATATCCCTCTTTAGCGCAAGAAGTACAAGCAAATACAGCCATTGACAATCCACTCCAAATATGTTCATCAGGAAAAGATATTTGAAATATAAATGTTTGCTGCTCATTACATAGGCTACATTTTGGAAGTTCTATATTAAGCGGCAACCGTGGTAAACCACCTATAAAAGATAAATCTTTTTCATTTTGTATTTCTTTTTTAGTATCTATTTTCAAGATATAACAATATTCCATACTTATCATCTTCTTAATCTCCATTCCCAAACATTTTTATACTATTATTTTGGATTAACGAATACCTTTGATATTGTTTTTCCATTAACTCTAACTTGATAAAAAATTTCATGTGGTCTTGTTGAACCATTAGCATACTTCGGAACAACCCGCACAAATACATTTTTCCCTTTCAGAACTTCTGCTGCAATTTTCTTTTCAAATTGTGCAAAATCACCTCTATTAACACTTAGATTTTGTGGAAATAAATTTTTTGATTTTGCTCCACCTGGCCCACCAAGGTTTTTACCAATTCCATGTCCAGCATCATCAGTTATCAAACCTAATTTTCTCATAAGATTTCTAGCTGCACTATTAGTGTTAGTTCCTTTTCCTATATGCTTAGGTTCTATTTTTGCAAATACTGATTTTAATTCACCTTGCGTTCCAATCCTACTTCTATAAGTAAGTCCACTACTTTTAGCCGTTTTTTCAATATAAGGATTGCCTTTACCCTTACATGCATATCCACTAGGGTCAAAACAATTAACTGGATTGTTTTCTACATAAGCATATAAATTAAGTCCATCCCCTTTATATTCATCCTCCTGTGTAAATCTACCTACAACAGGATTATAGAATCTAGCTCTCAAGTAGTAATGATTTGTTACTGGATCAAATTGCTCTCCAGAATACCTAAACCTATTATGCCCTTGTTCATTGGCTTCTAATGTATTTCCAAATGCATCATACGAATAGGAATTCACTACATTTCCATCAGTATCAGCTAATCCGACTACATCGCCATGGTAGTTATTTAAATAGTAGTAACTATTATCTTTACCATCTCTTTGAGATATTAGCTTGATACCTCTTATACTTGATGTTTTTAACTTATCTTCTCCATCAAGTTCAGTTACTACATTATCTCCATCAAATACAAACTTACTTACTACTCCATTTTCTTCTACTTTGTCCCTTAAACCTTCTGGATTGTAGAAATTCTTTAAATAGCTGTTGTCAGCCTTTTGAACACCTGTTGTTCTATTAAAGCAGTCATAGATATATTTAGTAGCTTCTTGTTTGCTTCTTTCTGATAGTAGATTTCCTTGGTTATCATACTCAAAAGTTGTTTTCTCATTACCTGCAATTAGTGACGTAAGCCTATTTCTGCTGTCATAATCATAACTTGTTACTTGAGAATTCAGAGTTCTGTTTACTCTATTTCCTACCTTATCATAGCCAAAGCCTTCTACTGTTTGATTTGGATATACTACCTTCTCTAACCTATTTAAGGCATCATACCCATAGCTTGTTACATTTCCACCTTCATCTTTTCTTATCTGATTACCATTATTATCATAGAAATATCTATGATTTAAAAGCTCTTTACCTTCTCTTGTTTTAGCAAGTATCCCTGCAACATTTTTATCTAAATCATGACTATAATTTATGTTTATTCCATTACCATATTTTATTGCTGCTATAGTACTATCAGCATTATATGTATAAGATGCTGCCCTTTGGTTATCATCCCATACTTCTTTTAACATGCCAATTATATCATATTTATAACTTGTTTTTCTACCAGTTATGTCCTTTAATGAGGTTATGTTACCATCTTTATTATAATCATATTCTAGTACACTTTTTCCATTTATACTCTTAATTTTTAAATTCATATTTGGAGTATACGTGTAATTATAAACCTTTCCTCCACTTATTCCTGCTGCTAAACTTCCATCTTTGTTATATCTGTATTCCTCTGATGTTTTTATAACTGCATCTTTTCTACTTGTTATGTTGTCATCTTGATTATACAGATACTCTATTATATTCTTATTTCTATCAATATGTCTTGCAAGTCTTCCCTGTTTATCATATTGATAAGTCATTACATCCCCTGCTGGATCTTTTATTTTGGCTAGAAGATTTAAGCTATTATAAGTGTATTCTGTTTTATTTCCATTTCCATCTACTGTATTTGTTACATTTCCTGCATAGTCGTAATCATACCATTCCTTGATTCCATCAGCTTTTTGTACTTCTTTTACTTTTCCCCAAAGGTCTAAGCTATATGAAGTTTCATTGCCTTCTCCATCTTTTACAGCAGTAACATTTCCTAGTGCATCATATCTGTACTGTTGGCTTACCTTTCCTTTTTCCTTAGCTCCTGGAGTTATTATGTGTCTTACTCTTCCGCCTATGTCATAGGAATACTCTATCGCCGTTTTTGAAGCATCTAATTTTTCTATAAGTTCTCCAACTTCATTGTACTTATTCTTCTGTACAATTACACCCAAAGCATTAGTTACTTGGACTAAACGGTTCATGCTGTCATAGTTATAGCTTGTACCTTTTCCATCATCTTTTTCAATATCATAATTTTCTGGAGTTACATGTTTTATGATATTTCCTGATTCATCATAGTACAGCCTTGTAACGTTGCCTTCTTTATCTATGATTTTAGTTTGCCCGTTCATGGCATCATATTCATAGCTTATGGAGTTTCCATTACAATCTGTTTCTTTTATGATGTTTCCTGCTGCGTCATATTCATAGGTTGTTTTTCTTTCTGCTTCTTCATCCTTCGGATCTTTTTTTACAATCTCTATAAGTCTATCTGCAGCATCATATTTTACTGTGTTTTCATAACCTTCTGGTGTTGTTAATTTTATTATGTTTCCATTCTTATCATATTCGTAAAGTGTTTTTGCAGCTTTTTTACCTTTTGCTTTATTGTTTTCATGTAAGCTGTTATCAGAAGATACATCTTCCTTTTCCTCACTTAATTTCTGTAAAACTTCAGCTGAACTTGTTTCTTCTGCTAAGTCTCCAGCATTTATTTCTTCGCTTACTTTTTCCAGCCATCCTATGCTATTATAGTAATATCTTCTTGCCTTATAGGTATTTGCATTTATTCTTGATCTTTCTAAAGTTCTATTATTAAGACAATCATAACCATACTGTATTTCTGACCCTGTGCTGTCTTTTATCTTTGTTACTCTGCTGTTTTTATCATAAATATAAGTTATAGTATTATATTCCTTTGGATACTTATCTTCAGCTACATATTCTGGTGATCTTTTTTCCTCTATTAATCTTCCTGCTTTGTCATAGGAATATAAGATTACATTATACTTTATAGTATTATTGCTGTTTTCTTTTTCAGAACTTTCATCAGCCTTTTCTACAGGTACTCTTTTTTCAAGCATCCATCCTGCAGTGTTATACTTATAAAGAATTCCATATCTAACTTCATCACTATCAGCCCTTGTGTATTTTGTATTACCATGTTTGCTTCTCTCTAAAGTAAGATTTCCTTGTGCATCATATTTATAAGCAGTTGAATCTTCTCATACTATCAATGATGTTAGTCTATTTCTGTTATCATAGCTGTAGTTTGTTATTTGATAACCTACTATTCACTTGGCAATCTTTAACACGTTCTTGCCAAAGTAAACTTTCTTCATTACTTGCTTTTGGCATAAAATACCTCCAAATCTGATTTAACTTACTCTCACCAGACTTGGAGGTAATTATTCATAGAGAAGGATTAAAAAATAACTATTTTTTGCATTCTACCCAATTTAAGTTAGTATCCATTTTCTAAGATATAAAAAATTCTTTCATTTGTTTTAATATTTCATTTTTATTTAGGAAAAACGCCTTAGGTACCTCAAATGGTTCTTCTCCAATATATACAGTTCTAACATTCTTGAATATTCTCAAAAGGAGGCATTGGTGGTGTTTTACAGCAACACAAGATTTGTCATGCACTACTAATAGAAATTGCATACCATCCTTTTTCAAGCTGTAATTCAAATACTTTTTCCATCTCCAAGTCAGGATATGATACACACTGGATCAACTCACCTGCAGTAACTGCTAATAATTTACCGGTTGGAAGATGCAGCCATTTCAAAGAACCAAAAAGCTCATCTACCACCTGAAACTCACACTGTTGATCACCATTAGGTAGCAAGTATGTTACCATTTTACCACTATTGCAAAAAGTCTTTATCGCTTTTGACTCTCGCTCCCTTACAATCTCCCAATTTTCTTCTGGAAAATCAAAAATCAGTTCTGATTTTCCACAGCGATCTAATAAGATATCCATAGAATAAAGTAGCTCACTGTCCATTTCTCCTAAATAACTTTGATCTATTAGGACCAATCCATCAAGTCCATCACATTCCACTATAAATTTCATTTCATCTATCTCCTTTTAATTTTTTTCCACCTTGCCAAACCTCATACAGCGTTTTTTCATCTTCTCTCCATTGATAACATATTGTAGCTGAGTTGTTCATATTTGCTTTTCTCATAGCACCTTGGCAATTTTTACATGGTGGGTTTTGTCCAGTAATAATCATATTTTCATCAACAAGATTGATACGAGTTAATGCTCTTTGTTCAGTATGAGTTGCCTGCCTCATCTTTCCAGTTCCTAATCCCATTTCAGCTTCTGTTGCATTCCCACTAATCTCTCTCCAAATATTCCTTGTTTTTCCATAAGGCTCAATAATTCGCACATTTGCATTGTGTGCACCTATCACCACACCAGTCCTAGTTGACCTTCCAGGAGGTACTTCAACATTAAAGGTTCCTCCATTTACTTGTTGTGGAGGTGTTCTTTTCGTATTACCTACACTCTCTCCCTTAGCATTCAACTTAAACCCATTACCTATATTATCTCTGAGCTCATTTAATTTCTCTTGAGACATATCACCATTTTTAACTTTATAATGCTGAAGCTTAATAATTTCATTATTTGTTTTTCTCTTCAGTGAGATTTCCTTGAGGGTCATATTCATAAGTAACTGAATCTTTACCTGATATTAATGGTCAAAAATCCACCATTTAATTCAAATCACTAGCTAAGCATGCCTTTTTTAAAAGGCTTTTCGGACAATAAATAAACTGCAAATTAGTCTCACAAACTAATTTGCAGCATAAAATATAATAAAATTATATTTTGGATTTTAGAATATTAATACATGGTATATAGTTGATAATTCACTTCATATTTCCCTTTAAAACACATTTTTAATTTTTTCAATTAATACTTTAAACAACTTTATTATATAATTTTTCTGATTATATCGTCACTAAATATAATATTATACTTTATTAAAGAACTCTTATTTCATATAATGTTACATTAGTATATTCATCATTATCCACAGTAGCCTCACATCCAAGAGTCAAATCACTCTTCTCATTATTTACCCAAAAATCAATATATATTGTGAACTCTTTTTTAAAATTCTGAGCATTTTCAACTTCAAAGATGTCCATGTTATTTTCAAAAAAATCATCTGGTGGCATTGTTAACTTTTCATCGTTAATTAAATAGTTATCTATAGCAGCCTTTAAATCTGATGCTCTCAGAGAGCCTATTTTCTTCATACGTTCAAGTTCATCATATTCTCCGGCAACCAAATATCGTATAATATCTTTTACATTACTTATTATTTCCTTATCAATCATAATCTTATAACCTCCAAAACTTTATTTTCTTCTTCTATTTCCTGGTTTTTTAGTTATTGAATTAGCATTATGCCCTAGATACTCAAAATATAGATCAGCTTGTCGCACAATATATTTTGATTGCTTCTTTGTAAAACCTGCATTTCTTAAAGACCTATACGAAATAATTCTTTCTATACCAAGAGTGCCAAAACTTTTTGATCTTGTTTGTGTTAATGTAGCCTTATAATGTGGAGTACCTATTTTATTTGCTGGTCCTTGTACTTGTACATTTATTGCTTTTCTTCTACTATAACCAGCAAGATTTTCAACTGCCTTATCTTGATAAACATGATGTGCATCTTTTAATTTAGCATTAGACATTTTATCCCATGGACCTGTAACTATTTCACGTCCACCAACTTTTACTCTATGAATTTCATCTAAATATCTTCCCAATCTGTCATGATGTTGCTGTTCTTTCCACTGTTCCTTATTCACAGACCTTTCATTTGGATTAGGCTTTGTTTTATTTTTAAAGTTTGACTCGTTTAATTCTCCATTTTTTCTTTTTTGTTGCCTATCATATAGTTCAGCCTTTAACTCGCACTGTTTCTTATATCCACTAGGATCAATATAATTCACAGGATTATTCCCTACATAAGCATAAAGATTTAGTCCATCTCCTCTATATTCATCTTCTTGTGTAAACCTACCAATTACAGGATTATAGAATCTAGCTCTCAAGTAATACTGATTAGTTAATGAATCAAATTGCTCTCCAGAATACCTAAACCTATTATGAACTTGTTCATTTGCATTTACAGTATTGCCGAAGGCATCATAACTGTAGCTATTTACTATATTCTGTGCTCTATCAGTTAAATTAACAACATCACCATGATAATTATTTAAATAGTAATAGCTATTATCTTCGCTATCCCTTTGAGATATTAACTCAATTCCTCTTACACTTGCTGCCTTTAACTTATCTTCTCCATCTAGCTCTGTTACTACACTTCCACCATCAAATACAAACTTACTTACTACTCCATTTTCATCTACTTTATCCCTTAATCCTTCTGGATTGTAGAAATTCTTTAAATAGCTGTTGTCGGCCTTTTGAACACCTGTTGTTCTATTAAAACAATCATATGTGTATTTTGTAGTATCATTCTTATTTGTTTCTGATGTAAGATTTCCTTGATTGTCATATTTGAAGTTTGTAGTATTTACTATTCCTGCTGTATTTGATGGTTCTATCAACTCTGTAAGCCTGTTTCTACCATCATAGCTATAGTTTGTTACTTTAGAAGTTGCTCCTGAAACTGTTGGTAAATCTAAAGTTCTCTTTACTCGATTTCCTACCTTATCATAGCCGAAGGCTTCTGCTGCTCCACTTGGATATACTACTTTTTCTAGCCTACTTAATGCATCATAATCATAGCTTGTTACATCTCCACCTTCATCTTTTCTAACTTGATTTCCATTATTGTCATAAATATACTTATGATTTAAAAGCTCTTTACCTTCTCTTGTTTTAGCAAGTATCCCTGCAACATTTTTATCTAAATCATGACTATAATTTATATTTATTCCATTACCATATTTTATTGCTGCTATGGTACTATCAGCATTATATGTGTAAGATGCTGCCCTTTGGTTATCATCCCATACTTCTTTTAACATGCCAATTATATCATATTTATAGCTTGTTTTTCTACCAGTTATGTCCTTTAATGAGGTTATGTTACCATCTTTATTATAACCATATTCTAGTACATTTTTTCCATTTATACTCTTATTTTTAAGATTCATATTTGGAGTATAACTGTAATTATAAACTTTTCCTCCACTTATGCCTGCAGCTAAACTTCCATCTTTGTTATACCTATATTCCTCTGATGTTCCTGTAACTGAATCTCTTCTGCTTACTATGTTATCATCTTGGTTATACAGATACTCTATTATGTTTTTATTTCTATCAATATGTCTTGCAAGTCTTCCCTGTTTATCATATTGATAAGTCATTACATCCCCTACTGGGTCTTTTATTTGAGCTAAAAGATTTAAGCTATTGTAAGTGTACTCTGTTTTATTTCCATTTCCATCTACCGTATTTGTTACATTTCCTGCATAGTCGTAATCATACCATTCTTTGCTTCCATCAGCTTTTTGTACTTCTTTTACTTTTCCCCAAAGGTCTAAGCTGTATGAAGTTTCATTGCCTTCTCCATCCTTTACAGCAGTAACATTTCCTAGTGCATCATATCTGTACTGCTGACTTATCTTTCCTTTTTCTTTTGCTCCTGGGCTTATTATGTGACTCACCCTTCCACCTATATCATAAGAATATTCCACACCAGCTTTTGAAGCATCTAATTTTTCTATAAGTTCTCCAACTTCGTTATATCTATTTTTCTGTACAATTACTCCTAAAGCATTGGTTACTTGGACTAAACGGTTCATGCTATCATAGTTATAGCTTGTACCTTTTCCATCATCTTTTTCAATATCATAATTTTCTGCAGTTACATGTTTTATGATATTTCCTGATTCATCATAGGACAACCTTGTAACGTTGCCTTCTTTATCTATGATTTTAGTTTGCCTGTTCATGGCATCATATTCATAGCTTATGGAGTTTCCATTACAATCTGTTTCTTTTATGATATTTCCTGCTGCGTCATATTCATAGGTTGTTTTTCTTTCTGATTCTTCATCCTTTGGATCTCTTTTTACTATTTCAACTAACCTATCTGCAGCATCATATTTTACTGTATTTTCATAACCTTCTGGTGTTGTTAACTTTATTATGTTTCCATTCTTATCATATTCGTAAAGTGTTTTTGCAGCTTTTTTACCTTTTGCTTTATTGTTTTCATGTAAGCTGTTATCTGAAGATACATCTTCCTTTTCCTCACTTAATTTCTGTAAAACTTCAGCTGAACTTGTTTCTTCTGCTAAGTCTCTAGCATTTATTTCTTCGCTTACTTTTTCCAGCCATCCTATGCTATTATAGTAATATCTTCTTACTTTATAGGTATTTGCATTTATTCTTGTTCTTTCTAAAGTTCTGTTATTAAGGCAATCATAACCATACTGTATTTCTGACCCAGTGCTGTCTTTTATCTTTTTTACTCTGCTGTTTTTATCATAAGTATAAGTTATAGTATTATATTCTTTTGGATACTTATCTTCAGCTACGTATTCTGGTGATCTTTTTTCCTCTATTAATCTTCCTGCTTTATCATAAGAATATAAGGTTACATTATACTTTATAGCATTATTGCTGTTTTCTTTTTCAGAACTTTCATCAGCTTTTTCTACTGGTACTCTTTTTTCAAGCATCCACCCTGCAGTGTTGTATTTATAAAGTGTTCCATATCTAACTTCATCAGTATTTCCACTTAAATATCCCTTTGCATCTATATCCTTTATAATATTATCTTCTTCATCATATACAAATCTTCTTGCTGCATTTCCTTCTGGATCTCTTATAGTTACAAGTCTATCTCTTTCATCATAAAAGTACTCTGTACCTTTTCCATCATCACTTTTTTTATCGTAATTTACAGGATCTATAATTTTTATTATATTTCCTGATGAATCATAGTTCTTCTAAAAGATTGCTATTGCTACTTTTTGCTATTTTCTTCAAAAAATAATAACACCATTGAAAGTACTCTAAATCAATACTTTCAATGGCATCTCTTATTTTATATATGAACTCAATCTCATATAGCTTGTTCCTGGAAATTTTACATTCCTAAGGTTCTTGGCGGACTTTTAGTACGCCTTGCTATTCACTTTATCCTTAGTAGCTATAAAAACAAATTTTATTCATACTGCTTATTTGAACTTTGCAACTTTAATATTTTATCAAAATCTTTTAGCTTTTCCAAATAATTTAATGCTTTTCCATAGGTAATATTTCTAATTATATTAAATGGTAAATTTTTTGAAGCTTTTAATAACTCCACTGAAGTCATTTTAATTCCAAGAACAGCTTTTATTTTTGCCAAATCCTTTAGTCCTCCTTGCGGAAAATCTAGTAGTACAATATCATACAAACCATCACAAGGCCTCATTACATTATTAATAGATAAACTACTTATACTAAACCCATCATGTAACCATTCTATTAAATCTGAAGAGATTACCTTAGAATTGAGTGGATTCATATCTCCACTATCTACTGATAATACTCCTTTCGCGTTAGTTTTCTGCAACATTAAGAATACTGTATCTCCACCATCATCTCCTATAGCTATATAACCTTTTGCGTATTCCTCTACTTCAAGTGTCAAATTACGTTCCATAATAGCATCTGTTCCATAGATTAATATGCCACTTTTAGTTGAAAAACCATTTGTATATAGTAATAACTTTTTATAAGCCTCTGGTATTATTGCACCTAATTTATCTTGGACATTTCTAATTTCATCAGTACTAGCTGGTTGTTCTTTTTTTAAACCTTGTATTTTTGATAAATCAATCATTTAAAAAACCTCCTAATTCGTCAAAATATTTGTATGCAGCCCTTATTGCTTTTCTTGCAGATTTGACATCCCCACCTGCATCAATTATCTCTCTATAACCAGTATTAAACTCATATACAATATCTGTATTATACCCTTCATCTCTTCTTCTAGCTTATTCTGTACCTTTCCCATCATCCGTTTCCTTTTATAGCATCTCTTACGTCTACTCCCTGCACCTTCATCATTATTTTGGGAACAAAATAAACTGCAAACTACTCCTATAAAATTATAAGATTAATTTGCAGTAAAAATCATCTATTCTAATAATTCTTTTTTATGACTTAAACAGCCTGATATCTCTTTCTATATCATTACCATTGTAATATTTCTTCTTCGCCTTTCCATAAAATCCATCTTTTTTTCTCTAAGATATTATCAGTTCCAATAGAATACTCGCTTCTTGTTTCTGCATCAAGCTGTAAAAGATGTAACATTCCTGCATAAGTACCAACTAATAGTGTTTTACCATCTTCAGATATATCCATTCCGCTTATAGTTGAACCTAAGTAAAATTGCCATCTAAATTCCCCTTTAAAACTGTATGCCCTTATATATCCATTAGCATCACCTAAGATATACTCATCTTCTCTTGAAACAGCAGCATATACTCTGCAAAAATCATCTATTTCAATTGCACTATTCTCAAGTTCATCATCATCTTCATCTTCTTCATCATCTAAAGAAAATTGAGTTGTTATTCCATTATAAAAATGACATGAATTAAAAATAATATTTCTCCCATTTTTAGAAAACAACGCATAATGTGGATAGGATGATTCTGGTACAATATCAGCTATCTCTTCATAATTACCATCTAAAATTATATGATTACTATCTTGATCTCCTATTGCTATATATTTACCATCTGGCGATACAGCTCCATGAGCCATTGATAGCTGAATCTCTTCATCCTCTTCAAAGTATTCCTCTTCTGGATATACTCTTATGATTTCCTTAGTTGTTAAAACAAATATTCCTTTGCAACTTACTAATAATACCTTATTGCCATCAGCGAATGGTATTAGTTGATTTATATAAGGAACATGTCCAATTAATTCAACATCATCCACTTTATCAACTTCTTCTGCACCATCTGTCAATTTAAAAATATTTATAATTTTACCATTCCATCCATCATAGGTTTTTATACAATTCTTATAAGCAACTGCATAAACTTTTTTATCAGATGAACATCCAGCATATAAAGCTCCTTCGATAATTTGTGGTTTGTCATTTTCAATTATAAATACTTTGCCCTCTTCCCAAAAATCTCCCACTTTAAAAATTATTTTTTCGTCTGAAGTAATCACAACAGATGTAATTGCTTGACCTACTTTTTCAATAACATCGATTAAAGGTACATGAGCTGGTGGAAAACTTTTTCTTAAGTTTTCAATTTCATTACACTTATTTGCTTCTTTAACTATTTCAACTATATCATTTGCCATATCTTCTCTTGTTTCCTTAGGCTCTTCACCTGCTTCATCCCAGCCTTTTGTCATGCCATTTTCAACAAATTTATTTGTTTCTTCTGCATATTTTTTACCTTCTTCACACCATCTTTTAGATAGTTCCTTATATTTATCCCACTTCATTATAATCCCTCATTTTTAATTTATTTTTTCTTACTTCCTATACAAACTAGTAACAATTTAAACTTTCATATTTTTTATATTAGAAGACCTTAGTAATTTTTTATCTTACTAAGGTCAAAAGCATTAATATAAAATCAATCTATAAATTTAAATTCTTTTATATTTTGAAATTTTATATTTTTAATTTTAGCTTTTTCTAATATATTTTTAACTTTTTCTGTTACAATAGGTAGACCTCTCAAATTTTCAAAATGAAATATATCTGACCTATCCCATTCCTCAAAACTTACACTTAAGCCGTTAACATTATATTGAGTGGTGCGCTGAATTTTCCCACAATTCTCACATTTTTCTATTAAACTACTGTCTATATTTCTCAAAAATCCACCTTTTCCTTTTACAATCATCTCTTTTAATCCATTAGTATTAAATTTTATCCTATTTCCTCTATTATCATAACACCCAACTACATTGATATCTTTAATATCAAATCCCGTTATATTAGCTTCCTTTAAAATATTATACATTCTTTCATTTATTATAAAGTGTGGAGAAGTCATGTAAAAATCTGCTTCTTTTTTGCCTTTAAAAGATATTTTTAGATTTGAAAGAATTTCTACTCTTATCCCTCCACATACTTCACATATATGTCTTTTTATGTGATTCTTCTCATAAATTGCTTTTGCATAGTTACTATCATAATCATCTTCCAATATATAAAAGTTTTGTTCCATAATTCATCCTCTCCTCTATTTATATAAACTTAACCACCAAGGTTTTGGTTTTGCTCTAAATTGTTCTATTCCCGCCTTTTCAGCCATATGATTCAATTGTTCAATTATATCTTTCGCTGTTGCATCTTCATTTTTCTTCTTCCATTTATCCCATACTTTGTTCCACGGCTTGCCTAAAGGACTATTCTTTGTGTGTATACCATTATCCTTTTTAAGCCTGTGTATGCCTTTATCTAAGTCAAAATAAAATTCACCTTTATTTACATCAGTTATACCATGTTCTTTAAACCACTCATGGTGTTCTTCTGGCAATCCATGATGAACTTCTCCAAATGCATCATATCCAGTATATTTCTTGAAAATTCGTCTCTGTTCATCACTTCGTCCTAGCTTAAACCCATTAGCTATATTTTCCCTAAGCTTATCTAGCTTTTTCTGAGACTGATTATAAGATTTTCTATTAGCCTTCGTAGGTGATTTTTTATAAACCTCATTTTTGTCATAAACTTTTTGACGTTGAGATCTCATATATTCCTTGTACTCTTGCTTATTCATCTGCCTATTATAAATTTTCTTTTCACATTGAGTTGCATATCCCGTAGGATCAAAATAGTTAACTGGATTATTTCCTACATAAGCATAAAGGTTAAGCCCATCACCTCTATACTCATCCTCTTGCGTAAACCTACCTATAACAGGATTATAGAATCTAGCTCTAAGGTAATACTGATTAGTTATTAGGTCATACTGTTCACCTGAGTATCTAAATCTGTTATGAACTTGCTCGCTTACATCCAATGTATTTCCAAAAACATCATAACTATAAGTATTTACTATGTTTCCTGATATGTCAGTTAAATTAATGACATCACCATGGTAATTATTTAGATAATAGTAACTATTGTCCTTGTCATCTCTTTGAGATACTAACTCAATCCCTCTTATACTTGCTGCCTTTAATTTACCTTCTCCATCAAGCTCTGTTACTACATTACCACCATCAAATACAAACTTACTTACTAATCCACTTTCATCTACTTTATCTCTTAAACCTTCTGGATTGTAGAAGTTCTTTAAATAACTGCCGTCAGGCTTCTGAACACCTGATGTACGATTGAAGCAATCATAAGTATAATTTGTAGTTCCCTGCTTACTTTTTTCTGCTAGTAAGTTACCTTGACCATCATATTTGTAGCTATTTAAATCTTCATCTGCTATTAACGATGTTAGCCTATTCCTACTATCATAGGTGTAATTCATTACTCGAGAACCTACTTTTGAATCTACCGTTCTCTTTACTCTATTACCTACATTATCATAGCCGAAGGCTTCTGTATAATCTGGATATACTACTTTTTCCAGTCTATTTAAAGCATCATATCCATAGTTTGTTATATTTCCTGATTCATCTTTTCTTATTTGATTGCCATTATTATCATAAATATACTTATGATTTAAAAGCTCTTTACCTTCTTTTGTTTTAGCAAGTATCCCTGCTACATTCTTATCTGTATCATGACTATAACTTATATTTATTCCATTACCATATTTTATTGTTACAATAGTACTATCAGCATTATATGTATAAGATGCTGCCCTTTGATTATCATCCCATACTTCTTTTAACATGCCAATTATATCATATTTATAGCTTGTTTTTCTACCAGTTATGTCCTTTAATGAGTTTATGTTACCATCTTTATTATAACCATATTCCAGTACATTTTTTCCATTTATACTCTTAGTTTTTAGATTCATATTTGGAGTATAAGTATAATTATAAACTTTACCTACACTTATTCCAGCAGCTAAACTTCCGTCTTTGTTATATCTATATTCTTCTGATGTTTTTGTTACTGCATCTTTTCTACTTGTTATGTTGTCATCTTGATTATACAGATACTCTATTATGTTCTTATTTCTATCAATATGTCTTGCAAGTCTTCCCTGTTTATCATATTGATAGGTCATAACATCCCCTGCTGGGTCTTTTATTTGGGCTAAAAGATTTAAGCTATTATAAGTGTACTCTGTTTTGTTTCCATTTCCATCTACTGTATTTGTTACATTTCCTGCATAGTCGTAATCATACCATTCTTTGCTTCCATCAGCTTTTTGTACTTCTTTTACTTTTCCCCAAAGGTCTAAGCTGTATGAAGTTTCATTACCTTCTCCATCTTTTACAGCAGTAACATTTCCTAGTGCATCATATATGTACTGCTGACTTACCTTTCCTTTTTCTTTTGCTCCTGGGCTTATTATGTGACTTACTCTTCCACCTATATCATAAGAATATTCTACACCAGCTTTTGAAGCATCTAATTTTTCTATAAGTTCTCCAACTTCATTGTACTTGTTCTTCTGTACAATTACACCCAAAGCATTAGTTACTTGGATTAAACGGTTCATGCTGTCATAGTTATAGCTTGTACCTTTTCCACTATCTTCTTGAACATTATAGTTTTCTGGAGTTACATGTTTTATTATATTTCCTGCTTCATCATAGAACAGTCTTGTTATGCCGCCTTCTTTATCTATGATTTTCGTCTGCCTGTTCATGGAGTCATATTCATAAATAATGGAGTAACCATTACAATCTGTTTCTTTTATGGTATTTCCTGCTGAATCATACTCATAAGTTGTTTTTCTTTCTGCTTCTTCATCCTTTAGATCTCTTTTTACAATCTCAACTAACCTGTCTGCAGCATCGTATTTTACTATGTTTTCATAACCTTCAGGAGTCGTTAACTTTATTATATTTCCATTTTTATCATATTCATATAATGTCTTTGCAGCTTTTTTACCTTTTGCTTTATTAGTTCCATATAAAGTGTTGTCTGTAGATATTTTTCCTGTGTTATTATCATGTAAATTATTAATTTCATCTGTTCCTAAAGTTGCTTTATCGTTACTAAATAAACCATTAGCTGTACTTTCTTCTTCATTTAATTTCTGTAAAACTTCAGCTGAACTTGTTTTTTCTGCTAAGTCTCCAGCATTTATCTCTTCGCTTACTTTTTCCAACCAGCCTACACTATTATAGTAATATCTTCTTACCTTATAGATATTTGCATTTATTCTTGATCTTTCTAAAGTTCTGTTATTAAGGCAATCATAACCATACTGTATTTCTGACCCAGTGCTGTCTTTTATCTTTGTTACTCTACTGTTTTTATCATAAGTATAAGTTATAGTATTATATTCCTTTGGATACTTATCTTCAGCTACGTATTCTGGTGATCTTTTTTCCTCTATTAATCTTCCTGCTTTGTCATAAGAATATAAGGTTACATTATACTTTATAGCATTATTGCTGTTTTCTTTTTCAGAACTTTCATCAGCCTTTTCTACTGGTACTCTTTTTTCAAGCATCCACCCTGCAGTGTTGTATTTATAAAGTGTTCCATATCTTTCTTTATCAGTATTTCCACTTAAATATCCCTTTGCATCTATATCCTTTATAACATTGTCTTCTTCATCATAAATAAATCTTCTTGCTGCATTTCCTTCTGGATCTCTTATAGTTACAAGTCTATCTCTTTCATCATAAAAGTACTCTGTACCTTTTCCATCATCACTTTTTTTATCGTAATTTACAGGATCAATGGTTTTTATTATATTCCCTGCTGAATCATATTTTGTTCTCTGAATTCCACCTGTTGGATATATAGTTTTTATTCTTCTGTTATCTTTGTCATACTCATATTCCACGCCTAAACCATCATAGTTCTTCTAAAAGATCTCTCTTGCTATTTTCTTCAAAAATAATAACACCATTGAAAGCACTCTAAATCAATACTTTCAATGGCATCTCTTATTTTATATATGAACTCAATCTCATATAGCTTGTTCCTGGAAAATTTTACATTCTGGGGTTCTTGACGGACTTTTAGTACGCCTTGCTAATTATACAGTACTCTACTAGCCTTATTGTTACAATTCAAAAGTTCTAATTATAACCTATTTTACATATCCTGTATTAATAATTTCCCATTTTTTAAATCATCTGAAATAAAGGTATAAGCAGTAGGTGATGCTCCCAAGTTAAGATAGAACGGAAGAAAATTTGAATTTAATTGCATTAATAGCCTCCATAGAGGTTCCTTTTTCTTGTATAATCAATCATGCAATTATACAAGAAATACATATATTTTCAACTAACTTTGAAAAGAACCATTTCTACCTTGACATTTATATGTTATAAGTCTTTAAGAATAGCAAAAACTAGCACAGGAACTTTAATTCCCATGCTAGCCCTTTACTTTTATGATTTGTTTGTTAGAATTTTTCAGCCTTTAATCATTTATACAAAATAATCAATCTCAGGATAAGTTAACTTATCTTCTTCCAAAAATTCCATAGGCACCAACTCATTGCTTATGTCTATAGTTATACCTCTCTTTTTCAAAAGTTTTAATATCCCTAATACTTCTATACTGACAAACTCATTTTCTGTATGCTTAAAGTCCCCAACCTTCTTATGACTTTTCAGTAAATTCTTTAAGCCTTCTTCTATTTCATTTAAATCTTTTTTATATATTGCCTTGTACGTTTTAAGTAAAGCAGTATCATATCCATCGTTCTTTTTAGTTAGTTGTTTTTCTAATTTTTCCAAATATGAGGTTAACAGTTCTTCTTGATTTAGTAATAGATATTTTAGTAAATATCCCACGATACGGAAAACATTGTAATCATCTTCCTCTGCCTTTGGCCTGCCTCCCAATAGCTTCGCTAGTGATACAGCAAGTCCCTCATTATCACTCAATAAAGCCAAGTATATTGATTTATATTCATGCATAGATGCAAAATCAAGAGATATTCTTTCATCTTTTTTTTCTATTTGTAACAGTAAATATTCACTTATTTTCGCTGATAGATAAAAATATTCTTTGGCTTTTATATAATCTTTATTATATATTACTTCCCCAACTGCTAACAACTTGTAATTATTTGCTATCCCCTCGTAAGTCCAACCTCCATTCTTTTCTGGTAATCCTCGTTCTTTTAAATCTTTAATATACTTTTCATTATCTGTTTTGAATTTAGGTATAATCCCTTTAAAGTGCTCAAAAAAATCTTCTATTTTGGGTCTTTTAGTCATTTTTTTCTCCTTTTCAATATATTTTAATCTTATGGTATATTAAACCATTGTATTTTTCCATCCGGTGATATTACATTTGCTGTTTTCTTTACAATACCTCTATTATTATACCAAACATCATTTAGTATATCTCCAGCCTCTTGTGTATGAATATCTTCGAGCTTCATCTTATTTCTATTTCCTATTATTCACCTATCACTCATTTGTCGACCTATTCTCTTTGTTCTACCTAGCTTCAATTTTCCTTTGCTATTAAACTTCGTCTCATTGATTACCATTTCACTAACATTTCCATTTTTATCATACTTCGCGTACAATCCATCTATACCGTGGTTCCCTTCTACTTTTGATGGAAGTTTCGTATATCCTTGCTTTTTCATTATCTTGTCAGTTATTTTTTCTGCCATTGTACCTTTTTCATGAGTTGACATTTCCTTGAAGAAACTGTTCGGATTTTTTCCATTAAAGTTTGACTCGTTTAATTTACCCTCTCTTCTTTTTTGTTGTCTTTCATACAATTCAGCCTTTAATTCACATTGAGTCTTATATCCACTTGGGTCAACATAGTTAATAGGATTATTCCCTACATAAGCATAGAGATTAAGTCCATCCCCTCTATACTCATCTTCTTGTGTAAACCTACCAATTACAGGATTATAGAATCTAGCTCTCAAGTAATACTGATTAGTTACTAAATCAAACTGTTCCCCTGAATATCTAAACCTATTATGAACCTGCTCACTGGTCTCTATGGTATTTCCAAATGCATCATAACTATAATCGTTTACTATATCACCTAATGTATTCGTTAATCCAACAACATCACCATGATAATTATTTAAATAGTAATAGATATTATCTTCGCTATCCCTTTGAGATATTAACTCAATTCCTCTTACACTTGCTGCCTTTAACTTATCTTCTCCATCAAGTTCAGTTACTACACTATCACCGTCAAATACAAACTTACTTACTACACCATTTTCATCTACTTTATCTCTTAATCCTTCTGTATTGTAGAAGTTCTTTAAATAGCTGTTGTCGGCCTTTTGAACACCTGTTGTTCTATTAAAGCAGTCATAGGTGTACTTTGTAGTATCATTCTTATTTGTTTCTGATGTAAGATTTCCTTGATTGTCATATTTGAAGTTTGTTAGGTTTTCATCTTCAATTAGTGATGTTAATCTATTTCTTTCATCATAACTGTAATTTGTTACTTGAGAACCTACTGGTAAATCTAAAGTTCTCTTTGCACGGTTACCTACATTATCATAGCCGAAGGCTTCCGTATAATCTGGATATACTACTTTTTCCAGTCTATTTAAAGCATCATATCCATAGTTTGTTATATTTCCTGATTCATCTTTTCTTATTTGATTACCATTATTATCGTAGAAATATCTATGATTTAAAAGCTCTTTACCTTCTTTTGTTTTAGCAAGTATCCCTGCAACATTTTTATCTAAATCATGACTATAATTTATGTTTATTCCATTACCATATTTTATTGCTGCTATAGTACTATCAGCATTATATGTATAAGATGCTGCCCTTTGATTATCATCCCATACTTCTTTTAACATGCCAATTATATCATATTTATAGCTTGTTTTTCTACCAGTTATGTCCTTTAATGATGTTATGTTTCCATCCTTATTATAACCATATTCTAGTACACTTTTACCATTTATACTCTTAGTTTTTAAATTCATATTTGGAGTATAACTGTAATTATAAACTTTTCCTCCACTTATGCCTGCTGCTAAACTTCCATCTTTGTTATATCTATATTCTTCTGATGTTCTTGTTACTGCATCTTTTCTACTTGTTATGTTGTCATCTTGGTTATACAGATATTCTATTATGTTCTTATTTCTATCAATATGTCTTGCAAGTCTTCCCTGTTTATCATATTGATAGGTCATAACATCTCCTGCTGGGTCTTTTATTTGGGCTAAAAGATTTAAGCTGTTATAAGTGTACTCTGTTTTATTTCCATTGCCATCTGTTGTGGCTGTTACATTTCCTGCATAATCGTAATCATACCACTCTTTGCTTCCATCAGCTTTTTGTACTTCTTTTACTTTTCCCCATAAATCTAAGCTGTACGAAGTTTCATTGCCTTCTCCATCTTTTACAGCAGTAACATTTCCTAGTGCATCATATCTGTACTGCTGACTTATCTTTCCTTTTTCTTTTGCTCCTGGGCTTATTATGTGACTTACTCTTCCACCTATATCATAAGAGTATTCTACACCAGCTTTTGAAGCATCTAATTTTTCTATAAGTTCTCCAACTTCATTGTACTTATTCTTCTGTACAATTACACCCAAAGCATTGGTTACTTCTACTAAACGGTTCATGCTGTCATAGTTATAGCTTGTACCTTTTCCATCATCTTTTTCAATATCATAATTTTCTGGAGTTACATGTTTTATGATATTTCCTGATTCATCATAGTACAGCCTTGTAACGTTGCCTTCTTTATCTATGATTTTTGTTTGCCTGTTCATAGCATCATATTCATAGATAATAGAATAACCATTACAATCTGTTTCTTTTATGATGTTTCCTGCCGCGTCATATTCATAAGTTGTTTTTCTTTCGGACTCCTCATCTTTTGGATCTCTTTTTACAATCTCTATAAGTCTATCTGCAGCATCATATTTTACTATATTTTCATAACCTTCTGGTGTTGTTAACTTTATTATGTTTCCATTCTTATCATATTCATATAGTGTTTTTGCAATTTTTTTACCTTTTGCTCTATTAGTTTCATGTAGACTATTATCTTCCTTTAAACTATTATCTGAAGATACATTTTCTTTTTCTTCACTTAATTTCTGTAAAACTTCATCTGAACTTATTTCTTCTGCTAAATCCCCAGCATTTATTTCTTCGCTTACTTTCTCCAGCCAGCCTACACTATTATAATAATATCTTCTTACTTTATAGGTATTTGCATTTATTCTTGTTCTTTCTAAAGTTCTGTTATTAAGGCAATCATAACCATACTGTATTTCTGACCCAGTGCTGTCTTTTATCTTTGTTACTCTGCTGTTTTTATCATAATTATAAGTTATAGTATTATATTCCTTTGGATACTTATCTTCAGCTACGTATTCTGGTGATCTTTTTTCCTCTATTAATCTTCCTGCTTTATCATAAGAATATAAGGTTACATTATACTTTATATTTCCTGATTCTTCTTCCACTGGAACTCTTTTTTCAAGCATCCACCCTGCAGTATTATATTTATAAAGTGTTCCATATCTTTCTTTATCAGTATTTCCACTTAAATATCCCTTTGCATCTATATCCTTTATAATATTATCTTCTTCATCATATACAAATCTTCTTGCTGCATTTCCTTCTGGATCTTTTATAGTTACAAGTCTATCTCTTTCATCATAAAAGTACTCTGTACCTTTTCCATCATCTGTTTCCTTATTATAATAATTTGTAGGATCAATAATTTTTATTATATTCCCTGCTGCATTATATTTCGTTCTCTGAATTCCACCTGTTGGATATATGGTTTTTATTCTTCTGTTATCTTTATCATACTCATATTCCACGCCTAAACCGTCATCAGTATATCTGTCATAATAGTTAGGATTTATTTCCTTCACTAAGTTTCCCTGTGTATCATACTTTACTTTAAATACATTTTGTAGTGGATCTGTAGTTTTTATTAATCTATCCATAGCATCATAACGATACTCATAACCTAATCCGTTATCTACTGCTGGTTTATACTGGTTTGGTAAAATTTTTCTTACCATATTTCCCATTTTATCGTACAAAATTCTTGTTGCTAAAGATGATCTATTTAGCCGTTGAGTGTGTAACAAAGAAATAAACCAGAAGTTATTCAGATTGAGATTTAGTAATTAATCAATCAAAATATAGTTTTTAGTAATGTCCTTGTAAAAAATGCATAACAAAAGGACTCTAAAGTTAAGATAAACTTAACAAATAAAGTCCTAATAAATATTTTCCATATTGTATATTACTAAAATTTCATACGAAATTGTTTAATAAATTTAAATTTTAAATTTCAATTATTTCTAGAAAAAAAGTTAGTAATAAACAAATTTGTTTATGCCTTCTTTTAGTGTACCTAAATTTAATACTAACACCTTACTGTCAGATACATAAAAATATGAAAGTAAGGTGTTTTTTTACTATAGCCAAATAATTACTTCTATAGAATATTTTACATTTATTTGCAAATAATTGACCCCTTTATGAGGTCAGTATTTACTGAACTCACTTGCTAATCTTTTATCCTTTTTTATCATACTGGATAATTTAATTTAAAATTTGCTATCTTTTTAGGAATGCTTAAATTACAAATCTCCAATTATGCACCCATCAGATACCCAGCCTTTTAAATCAGATGTTACCTTTGTACCATCATTGGGATTCATATCTCCACAATCAACAGTAAGTACTTCTTTAGATTCCGAGCCCTGGCACATTAAAAAAACATTACCTGCTCCATCATCACCGATAGCTACATAACCTTTTGCATATTCTTCTACCTCCCATGTGAAATTTCTCTCACAAATATCCTCTGTCCCATAGATAAGCAGCCCACCACCTATTGAAAAGCCATTTGAAATCCCCAATAACTCCCTGTAAACTTTTGGTAGGATTAACTTTAATTCTTTCTCTACTATATCAATTTCAGATTCACTTGCTGGAGTATTACTTATCAAGTTTTGTATTTTATCCAAATCAATCACTTTAAAAACCTCCTATACCATCAAAATACTTATACGCATCTTTTATTGCTTTCTTTGCTTGCTTCATATCCATTTTTGCGTCAAGCATTTCTATATAACTTGTGTTAAATTCATGTACTATACTAGTATTATATCCCTCGATTTTTCTTCTAGCTCTTTGTGCAGCAGATATTTTCGCATGTATGTTACCTGAACTTGATTTAAGCAGTGTTGCTGCAGCATGCTTTTCATTGTATGGTAACCCATTCCTTTTAGCCCATTGTTTAGCCCATTTATTTTGTATTGGATGATGTGATTGAACAAACCCATCAGCAGCCAAATTCTTGTGACCTGGAGCACGATTAACTCCAGGGCTTAAATTACCGTGCGAATCCACATCACCAGTTTTGTATCCACCTGGTCTATTAGGAACTACGTTTCCTGCCCCATTATTACCTTGATTTGCTTTTTTATTACCTTGACCAGTCGCCTTAATCTCTCGATTTAATGGATTTCTACCTGTAGCCTTTTGATAAGCCTCAGCTGCTGTCATTCCATCTTTACGAGACTTATCATAAACTTCTTTTTCACATTTTTTCATGTATCCACTAGGATCAACATAATTAACAGGATTATTCCCTACATACGCATATAGATTTAATCCATCCCCTCTATACTCATCCTCCTGAGTAAACCTACCTACAACAGGATTATAGAACCTAGCACGTAAATAATACTGATTGGTTATGGTGTCGTATTGTTCTCCAGAGTACCTAAACCTATTATGAACTTGTTCGCTGGCTTCTAGGGTATTTCCAAATGCATCATAACTATAAGAGTTTACTATGTCACCTAATGTATTCGTTAATCCAACAACATCACCATGATAATTATTTAGATAGTAGTAGCTGTTGTCCTTGTCATCTCTCTGAGATATTAACTCAATTCCTCTTATACTTGCTGCCTTTAAATTATCATTTTCGTCAAGCTCAGTTACTACACTTCCACCATCAAATACAAACTTACTTACTACTCCATTCTCTTCTACTTCACTTCTTAATCTTTCTGTATTGTAGGAGTTCTTTATATAACTGCCGTTAGACTTCTGAACAGCTGTTGTTCTATTGAAGCAGTCATAAGTGTATTTTGTAGTTCCATGCTTGCTTTTCTCTGATATAAGATTTCCTTGATTATCATATTGGAAGTTTGTTAAACTTTGCCCTTCGATTAATGAAGTTAATCTATTTCTGCTGTCATAAGTATAACTTGTTACTTGAGAATTCAGAGTTCTGTTTACTCTATTTCCTACCTTATCGTAGCCGAAGGCTTCTATTTCTTTGTTTGGATATACTACTTTACTTAGTCTATTTAAGCCATCATACCCATAGCTTGTTACGTTTCCACCTTCATCTTTTCTAATCTGATTACCATCGTTGTCATAAAAATACCTATGATTTAAAAGCTCTTTACCTTCTCTTGTCTTAGCAAGTATCCCTGCAACGTTTTTATCTAAATCATGGCTATAACTTATATTTATTCCATTACCATATTTTATTGCTGCAATAGTACTATCAGCATTATATGTATAAGATGCTGCCCTTTGGTTATCATCCCATACTTCTTTTAACATGCTAATTATATCATATTTATAGCTTGTTTTTCTACCAGTTATGTCCTTTAATGAGGTTATATTGCCATCTTTATTGTAACCATATTCTAGTACATTTTTTCCATTTATACTCTTAGTTTTTAAGTTCATATTTGGAGTATAACTGTAATTATAAACCTTACCTCCACTTATACCTGCAGCTAAACTTCCATCTTTGTTATACTTGTATTCTTCTGATGTTCCTGTTACTGCATCTTTTCTACTAGCTATATTGTCATCTTGGTTATACAGATATTCTATTATGTTTTTATTTCTATCAATATGTCTTGCAAGTCTTCCCTGCTTATCATATTGATAGGTCATAACATCTCCTGCTGGGTCTTTTATTTGTGATAAAAGATTTAAGCTGTTATAAGTGTATTCTGTCTTGTTTCCATTTCCATCTACTGAATTTGTTACATTTCCTGCATAGTCGTAATCATACCATTCTTTGCTTCCATCAGCTTTTTGTACTTCTTTTACTTTTCCCCAAAGGTCTAAGCTGTATGAAGTTTCATTGCCTTCTCCATCTTTTACAACAGTAACATTTCCTAATGCATCATATCTGTACTGCTGACTTATCTTTCCTTTTTCTTTTGCTCCTGGGCTTATTATGTGACTTACTCTTCCACCTATATCATAAGAGTATTCTACACCAGTTTTTGAAGCATCTAATTTTTCTATAAGTTCTCCAACTTCGTTATACTTGTTCTTCTGTACAATTACACCCAAAGCATTAGTTACCTCTACAAGACGATTCATACTGTCATAGTTATAGCTTGTACCTTTTCCATCATCTTTTTCAGTATCATAATTTTCTGGAGTTACATGTTTTATGATATTTCCTGATTCATCATAGTATAACCTTGTAACGTTGCCTTCTTTATCTATGATTTTAGTTTGCCTGTTCATGGCATCATATTCATAGCTTATGGAGTTTCCATTACAATCTGTTTCTTTTATGATGTTTCCTGCTGCATCATATTCATAAACTGTTTTTCTTTCTGATTCTTCATCCTTTGGATCTCTTTTTACTATTTCAACTAACCTATCTGCAGCGTCATATTTTACTGTATTTTCATAACCTTCTGGTGTTGTTAATTTTATTATGTTTCCATTCTTATCATATTCATAAAGTGTTTTTGCAGCTTTTTTACCTTTTGCTTTATTGTTTTCATGTAAGCTGTTATCTGAAGATACATTTTCCTTTTCTTCACTTAATTTCTGTAAAACTTCAGTTGAACTTGTTTCTTCTGCTAAGTCCCCAGCATTTATTTCTTCGCTTACTTTTTCCAGCCATCCTATGCTGTTATAGTAGTACCTAGTCACTTTATAAGTATTTGCATTTATTCTTTTTCTCTCTAAAGTTCTATTATTAAGGCAATCATAACCATACTGTATTTCTGACCCAGTGCTGTCTTTTATCTTTGTTACTCTGCTGTTTTTATCATAAGTATAAGTTATAGCATTATATTCTTTTGGATACTTATCTTCAGCTACGTATTCTGGTGATCTTTTTTCCTCTATTAATCTTCCTGCTTTATCATAAGAATATAAGGTTACATTATACTTTATATTATTATTGCTGTTTTCTTTTTCAGAACTTTCATCAGCCTTTTCTACAGGTACTCTTTTTTCAAGCATCCATCCTGCAGTGTTGTATTTATAAAGTGTTCCATATCTTTCTTCATCAGTATTTCCACTTAAATATCCCTTTGCATCTATATCCTTTATAATATTATCTTCTTCATCATATACAAATCTTCTTGCTGCATTTCCTTCTGGATCTTTTATAGTTACAAGTCTATCTCTTTCATCATAGAAGTATTCTGTACCTTTTCCATCATCACTTTTTTTATCATAATTTACAGGATCAATGGTTTTTATTATATTTCCTGAGGAATCATATTTTACTCTGGAAATTCCTCCTGTTGGATATATGGTTTTTATTCTTCTGCCGCTGATATCATATTCATATTCCACACCTAGACCATCATCAGTATATCTGTCATAATAGTTTGGATTTATTTCTTTTATTAAGTTTCCTTCTGTATCATATTTTACTTTAAATACATTTTGTAGTGGGTCTGTGGTTTTTATCAATCTATCCATAGCATCATAACGATACTCATAACCCAATCCGTTATCTACTGATGGTTTATACTCATTTGGCAGTATCTCTCTTATCATGTTTCCCATTTTGTCATACAGGATTCTTGTGGTATTCCCTTTTGCATCTTGTATATGAGTTTTCTTATTCAGTGCATTGTAGCCGAATTTTACACTTCCATAATCTGAAACTATTTCTGTCATTCTTCCAGCTTCATCATATTTGTATTTAAACTTATTTCCTTCTGGGTCTTCTACATTAGTAGCTTTGTCTAAATGTTTCTCACTATAACCAAATTTATTTATGTTTCCTTCAGGGTCTTTTATCTCAAGAGTTCTTCCATATTCATCATACTTGTAAGTAGTTTTTGCATAGCTCTCACCCTGTATTTTAACAAGTTCTTCAACGATATTTCCTCTTTCATCATATTTATAAAGGCTTTCTCCTCCACCAGAGGTTTCTGTTTTTATAAGATTATTATTGCTGTCATAGTAATTATTTATTTTATAATTGCCAGAGTGTATTTCTTCAAGAAGATTTCCTTTTTCATCATAAATCCATCTGGTTGTTTTTCCGCCTCTATCTGTAACACTATTCTTATTATCATATTTATCATAGGTATATACTTCACTTGTGCCATCAGCATATATTTCTTTTGTCACAAGATTTTTTTCATTGTAAATGAACTTTTCTACTGTTCCTGTTACCTCATTTTTAAAGGTGGTTTCCCTGTCTTTTTCATTGTATTGTACATGTATTATGTTTCCGTCTCTATCCTGCTGCTTTATTACTTTTCCTTGTTTGTCATATTTATTTTTTACATAAGTATGTCCATCCTGATCTGTTATTTCTGTTAGTAAATTATCTTCATAGGTGTATGTTAAAACTCCTTCATTAGGATAATATACATTTACAAGGTTGTCTCCATCATATTCATACTTTACTTTTCTTCCTATGTTATCTGTTATTTCTTCTACTTTTCCATTTTTACACTTAAAGGAAAGTTCCTTCCCTCCTGGTGAAGTCAATGTTTTTAAGTTTCCAGTTTCATCATAGTCAAAGGTTATTTTATTATTATTTCTATCACTTATAGAAATTAATTTTCCATTTTTATTATATTTATGGCTTATTTTGTCTTTTAATTTTAAAATAAATCCTTCTGTTTCAACATCATCTAAAAGTTCATTTTCCTTGCTTTTTGTCTTTTTATTTTCCCATTTACCTTCTTTTTTCTTAAAAGTTTCTATGTGTCCATCTGTATATACTAATGTAACTTCATTATCATTTTCTCTTTCTATCTGGCTTTCATAATTGAATGTCCATCCTCTTCCCATGATACCTATGCTTTTGTCATTGGAATTATATCGTCTTCCAAGGTCTATTTCTGGTCCTCTATCCTCTATGACAAGGTCTACTGACCTAACATCAAGACTTCCATTTACTACGTTTATTGGATCTCCACAAGTAGTTGTTTCTTTTTCCTTGGTAACCTTCTGTTTATCTTTCTTTAAATTTCCCCCTTCTTTATTATTTCCTTTTTCTCTACTTTTTTTAGTTTCTTTTATTTTATTTTTTTCACTTAATTTACCTTTACTTTTTCTTTTTCCTCTTCCCATAAAAACTGGAGCTATATCCACTGCATCTCGTACTACGTTGATTATATTCCTAACATCTCTTGGATTTTTTATAAAGGCCTTCATATCATTTTTTATTTTACTTAAAGATTTTTTTGCTTCCTTAAGTGTATCCCATTCATTTTTTACTCTCATTGCTTTTGTAGCTACTTTTCCTGCTTTATTTACTGCTTTTATTGATTTTATTTTCTTAGCATACTTAACTAAGTGGGACATCTTTATTGCTTTAATTGCCTTTTTTCCATCTTTTACAACCTTTGCTGCTTTTTTGCAACTTTTGCTCCCTTTGCTGCTTTCCCAGCTAACTTTCCTGCCTTTCCTGCTAACTTGGCTGCTTTCCCTGCACCTTTTGCTATTTTTGATCCTTTTAATGCTGGTCCTGCAAATGGTATACAACATAATAAAGATAATGCTGCTCCCTTTTTATCTCCCCTTGCAAAGGATATTCCTGCATTTGCCACATCTGCTATTATTCCTACTGGCCCTGGTACCATTCCTAAAACATCAAGTCCTAATTGTACTGCATCTAAAAGATCACTATTTTTATCTTCTGCTGATGGTTTTTCAGCTTCTGCTGCTTCTGCCTTTTCTGAATCTCCACCGTCTATAGCTCCAACTTCTTCTGCTGCCTTTTTTTCTGCTTCTGCATCTGCTATATCTTCTGGATCTTCCTCTACAGTTACTGGTGACTTTTTTGTTCCATCCATTTTTACCTTGGACCCTTTTAAATCCGTCTTTCCGTCCATTACTATACTGCTTTCCCCACACATTAGATACACAGCATCTTTAGCACTTATACTCATTTTCTTCTCTGGTTTTATTTCTATATCTCCCCCTGAGTTAAATACTATTGCCTTATCACTATGTATTTCTATTCCTTCTGCTTCATGGAGTTTTATAAATACTGATCCTTCTTTTGCTGTAAGACTTAAGTCATTTCCTCCCATTTTCAGTTCTTTTCCATTGTTTGTTCCTATATACTTTATACTTGGGTCTGCTGTCTTTGCACAGCTCCCTCCACCTTTTCTCACTGAACTTATAGCTGTAGCTTCTTCTTCTCTTCCATTTGGGAAATATAACTTTACAGAATCACCTGTTTGAGGCATGCAGTACCAGCCATTTCCTCCTTCTGAGGCATAAAAAGATGAGTATGGAAACCAGTATGCTTCACTTTCCTGGCTTTCATCTATTTCCAGATGAATCCTTACAGTATCCTTTGATATTCCTATTACTTTTCCTTCTATGGCAGCACCTATAATGTTTTCATTTTGTATAAGATTTTGTCTTATTCCCTTTTCTGTTGTTACCACATACTCATACTTCAAAGTGCCATCTGTGATTTCTGCCTCTACTCTACTTACTACTAATGCTTTTCCTTTTACACTTACTTTATCTCCTATATTTAAAGCCTTAATACTTTCTATTTCATAAGTTGTAAAGTCACTTTCATCTAGACTTTCACAATAATTTTCTTCTGTTATCATAAAGCTTGATAAGTTTCTCTTTATTGTATAATGAAAATCTTCTATATCATTAATTTCTCTTTGTGGAACTCCAAACCAAAATCTTGGTTTATCTCCTGAATCATCTGCTACTAAAACATCCCCATTTTTGGAGGCTGTTCTTTTTAAAAACTGCCAGTCTGTTTCATTATATTGCAGCAGAAATCTTCCTATGGTTTTTCCTTGTGCTGCTACATTTATAAAATCTGCTCCACTGCAATTGCTAATTACCTTTTGTACAAATTCTGTATAGGACATATTTTTATTTTGAAAGGATCTTTTTTTTAACTTCACATCTAATTCATAAGTATTGGATATTCCTTCTGCTTCCACATAATAAATGCTATTTACAGCCTTTATTTTTATTTTTGAAATAACACCCTTAAATAAACACTTTACTGTTGCCCCATTTTCTATATAATTTAATTCAATTTTATCTTTTGTACTTGCTTTACTTATATATTCATCTTTTTTATCTTCCTCTATTATTCCTTTAAAATATATCTTACTGTGATTGTTTATCTCTTTTGTGATCTTTAATCCAATCAAGCTCTTTACTTCATATGGAGATACAAGCTTTATATTTCCATAAGTTATAACATTATTGCTTTCCACTAAGCCTCCCCCCTTTTTTATTGACCATCATCTTCAATACTTATAGTTCCATCATAAATACATTTAAGTGTAGATTTATTAACAAGGGCAGGTGAACCTTCTACCAATACTTCATCTTTTCCATTTATCCAAGGTGAATTTAATATTGGTTTACAAGATTCATAGGTATCTACTAAAGGATTTTTTCCACTTTTACAAATACCAAAAGTAGTAATATTTTTTACTAGTTTATTGTCCATTATATTTAACTGCGCCTTCTCTTTTATATACACTCCATGACTTAAAGGTGTTCTTAACTTACTTTTTCTGCTGCCACAACTGCAGCATAGTTTAGCTCCTGCCACTACATAACTTTTTTCTTCTCCTTCTCCACTAACAATCTCAGGTTCTCCCATTATATTTTCCTCCTCTTTAAGTTCTTCTAAAGTTCAGATTAAGATAGATTAAAAACAGCATATTTGCTATAAGCAAATTTCACTTGAACTTACCAATAACTTGATTAATTTGCTAAAATTATAAGTTTTCTCTGACCTTCATCTAGATTGATTTCTTCTAAGTCTTCCTTTAAAAATACTGCATTTTCTAAATATGCTCCTTTAAAGTTTACTTTTTTAAGATTTGCTCCCTTAAATAAGGCCCCTGTTAAAACAGCATTCTGGAAACTAGCTCCTTCTAAATCTGCTCCCTTAAAATTTACTGCTGCATATCCTGGCATTTCCCATATTAATTTATCTCCTAAGCCACTAAAGCCTTGTACATTTTCAAAAATTGCATTTTTAAGTTTAGAATTAGTAAAATCCCCACCATTTATAAAGCATTGACTAAAATCAACATTGTTCAAATTGCTGTTATTAAATTTTGTTCCAATAAGTATAGAATCTTTCATGCTGCTGTTTGAAAAATCACTTCCACTTACCACGGCATGTCTTAAATCTATACCTTCATAATCTCCTTGAGATAAATCTAGATTTTCTAGTACTTCATAGGTATATTTATACTCAAGCTTTTCTTCAAGCCATTCTTTTATCTCTTTTGAATCTTTTTTCCTTAAATCCTGCTTGTACACTACTTCACTAAAATCCATATATTCGCCTACTCTTATTTCTAATTCTTCTTCTTTTTCTACAGATTCAAATTCTTTTAAATCCTTTATTTTTTCTGCTGCATATCTTGCAAGAGTTACTATATATTGATTGTAATTTTCAGCTTCTTTTAAAATTATTTTTTCTACATCCGCTGCCAGTATAAGGTTCATATACACTTTTCTCTGCTGTTCTAATTCTGTCCAAAGCTCATCTAAGAATTTAAATGCCCAGCTTACATCGTACTTTGCTTCACATTCTTTTTTATCAAAAAACCAAAAGCCATTAAATGCTTCTATAGTGTAAATATAATTTTTCTCTAAAATTTCTGTGCGAAGCATAGAATATGTTATATATCCTATTTTTTCTTTTTTATTTTCTTCTTGCATATCTTTTATCTTTACACATATTTCTTTAATTGATTCCATAAAATCTAATGCTAATTCATCTTTATGTTCGTTAAAGTATATTTCCAAAGCCAGCAGCTTTTCTATACTTTTTTCCCTCACATAATTTTCTTTAAAATGCTGAAGAGCTTCTTCTTTTTTCACTTTTATTTTTCCCTTCTAAATTTTATATATTAAATCTACATCTTAATTGGTTTTCACTTCGCTTCCTTTTATAGTTGTAGATCCATCCATTGTTATACTGCTTCCATTGCAATTTATGTCTATGCACTCTTGAGAAGATATAATTACCTTCTTTCCTGAATCTATAGAAACATTGTCTGAAGATGTTACTTTAATTCCACTTTTACTAGATATTTCTATTCCGTCCTTTTCACTCAATCTTATGTATACACCCCCATCCTGTGCTGTAATTAAGATTTCATCAGGACTAAATTTTAATTCCTTACCAGATTTTGTTCTAAAATATTTTACATCTGGATTATCAAATTTATTGTTTCCTCCACTTTCTGAATTTTTCCTTACAGAGCTTATGGCAATAGCATTTTCTTCTTTACTGTCTGGAAAATATATTCTTACGTGATCATTTGTCTCTGGCATACAATACCAGCCACTATTTCCTTCTGCTGTATAGACTGATGAGTATGGAAACCACCATATATCATTTGTATTTTGTCCATTATCTATATCAAGATGAACTTTAACATTATCCTTTGATACCTCAATAACTTTTCCTTCAAGAGACAATCCTATTATCTGATTGTTGTATAAAATATTTTGACTTAATCCCTTTTTAGGTGCCATTATATATTGATGCCTCAATACACTATCCTTCATACTAGTAACTGCTTCACATACTAAAAGACTTTTTTCTTTAAACTTTACTTCATAACCTATATCTAAAAACTTGTCTGTTTCTACTTCGTAATATACAAAGTCATTTTCTCCTATACCTTGTATAAAATTCTCTGAGGAATTTCTAAAATCAGATATATTCTTGGTAATACTATAATTGAATTCCTCTAAGTTTCCCCCTCCAATTCCTTCAGGTACTCCAAACCAAAATTTTGGTGTTGCCGCAACTGCATTTGGAACTAATCCTACATTAAATCTAGATGCCATCCTTTTTAAAAATTGCCAGTCTGTTTCATTGTATTGAACCGTAAGCTTATCAATACTGCTTCCCTTAGAAGCCATATCTATAGCATCCGCTCCTGAATAATTTGAAATGATTTTATCTATAATCTCTTTATAAGTCATTCCTTTATTTTGGAAAGATCTACTTTTTAATTTGATATCCATATCATAAGTATTGGATACTGCTTGGGCCTCTACATAATAAATACCTCTTACTGACTTAACTCCTATATCTGTTACTGTGCCTTTAAATATAGGAATGTTCTTTGAATCATCATCTACTTGATTTACTTCTATCTGGGTGTGGCACTTTGTCATTTCAACATAACTATCCTTATTTTCTTCTGGCACTATGCCTGTAAAATAGAGCCTTGCATGATCATTTATTTTTTTAACTAACTTTAATTCTAGTAAATGAGTCATTTCATAAGGCCCTACTTGCAAATTATTATATGTTGTAACTGAAAGCTCCATAAGATATCCCTCCTTTTTTTATTTTCATTTAACATAGCTTAAATGTTTTCATGATTTCTCTAGCAATTAATCTCCATTTTTCCATTTCCTCTTCTGAACAGTTTAAGCTGCACAAAAGAACTCTTTGTTCTAATTCAGTAAAAAACACAAAATTGTAACTATTCCCATCAAATCCAGGTGCTATCATTTCATAAAAACCTAGATTTATTCCATTAACATTTTTCACTCCATTTTCAAGCCATCTTATTGAAGGCTGCATTTTTTTTAATATTTCTATCATATAATCTTTAAATCCGTCTATTTCTGATTCATTAACTGCATTTTTAGTATGATTTAAAGCAATGTTTACTGAATCATTTTCATCTGTAAGTATTAAACTTGGCCTTCTTTCTGAAGGATATTTTAAAACTGCAACTTCATGAGACATCTCTTCTAAATTTTTAGGTAATTTTATTTTTACTTTGTCCTCTAATAAACTTTTTTCTTCAAATTCTATGGTTTCATCATCTACGATAACAAAACCATTTTTAAAATCTTCCTTTAACTTTTCTGCTTTTTTATCATCTTCCTTAGATTTTTCATTTTCATTCATTGATTGAATTATCTTTTCATCAATATGATCCATTTATTTATCACCCCTTCTTCACTTATCATATTTTTTTAATTCATTTAATCTTTTTCAATAAAACTGATATCTTATTAAAAATCCCTTACCTCTTTTAAAATGCTTTTTAAATGATTATATATTTCCATGTTTGAATATTTTTTGTACTTTATTTGAAGTCTATTTGATATATATAAAATTATTATTTTTCTTTCTAGTGCTCTTTTGTTCATACACTGCATTGCAAAGTTTATATCATAGATGTTTTTATTTTTACTTTTTAATATCTCCTTAGAAAAAGCCCTTAATATTTTGGGACTTAAAGTACTTTTAACACAACTGGAATATTCTACATTTATAATATTCACATTATTATATTCTGTATAAAGCTCTTCAAATTTATGGTGATTAGTTTTCAATTTTGAACCTTTTCTAAGCTTAAATCTTCCAAGTTCAAGTTCATCTCTCTTTACAAATGTATCTTGGTCTAGAAATATTTCTGTATTATAAAATTCAAAATCACCACTTTTAGATTTATCAATAAACCTTATTTTAATCAAAGTTTCCTTTCCATCATCATAGTAAGGAAGCCTATAATTTTCTGCTAGAGTATAGATTCTAGAAGAATGTTTCACCATACCTTCTGTTATGATAAGATAATCTTTTTCAACTAAAATATCTGCTCCTAAAATTATTCCATTTGAATGATTTTTAAAATAAATATCCACAAAATTTTTAGGATAATCTCTAATATTCTTAAACATTTCTTTTTTTAAAATTCTGCCTTCATTAAACCTTGGATGTGTGTAAAAAAACAATACATCACCTCCTCTTCAAAACCTATAATTTTAAACTTAATGCTTAATCCACAATAATCCTAGAATGTCTATTATGTCTGCCTTCCACTTTTTTCACTCCACTTTCTACTTCCCTTATTATTTGGCAAAGATACTTGTAAAGCTGCATGTTAGAGTAATCTTTATAACTTATATTTAATCTATTTGATATATAATAAATTATTAATTCTCTATCCTTTATGTTTTCATTCATGCACTCCATTACAAAAGCTATATCGTAGGCATTATCTGTTTTATTTTTTAATAATACACTTGAAAAATATCTTAATATTTTAGGGTGCATTATGCTTTTTTCAATTCCTGCATACTCCACATTTATAATATTTACTGTGTTATATTCTGTTGAAAAATCTTTAAAATCCTTATAGTCATCTCTTAAAATTGCGCCTTCTTTAAGTTCAAATCTTCCTAATTCAATTTCATTTTTTTCTATATTTGTATTTCCATCTATAAATATTTCTGTATTTCCTATGTTAAAATCACTTTTTTGAATTTCATCTAAAAACTTTACTTTTACTAATACTTCTTTATTTTCAGCTTTATACGGAATACTAATTTCTTTTTGAAGCATGTACATTTTGTTTTCATGCTTAATAATTCCTTTTGTTATGATAATCTCAGTATCTTTTATCACCAAATCCGCTCCAGAAATTATTCCATTTGAAAAATCATGGAAATAAATATCAATAAAATCCTTTGGATAATCCCTTAGAGATTCTAGCATTTCCCTTTTTAGAATCCTTCCCTTATCAAACTTAGGGAATATATTCGTAAACAATTCCTATTCCTCCCTACTTCACTCCGTCAAAAAAATCTAATTCTGACAAGTCATTTTCAAAAGCATAATATTTTTTCTTACCTAAATAAAGCTCATCATTTTCTCTTCCTATTGGAACTACATAAAAGCCCCAATTCTTTTCATCTGGAAATGTAAAAAATCTTATTTCCCCATTTCTTATGGTGTCTGTTTCTTCTTGATATATTTTCTCTCCATACATTTCATCTATGCTGTCTTCTGATACTCTTTCATATTTGCTAAAGTCATTTTCATATACATATTTGTGTCTTAAATTTCCTTCTGCATTTTTTAAGTAAAACTCTATATCTTCTGCTCCTAATGGTCTTGAAATAACTCCTTGGGTTTTATTCATTTTTTCTAAACTGCATATAAGCATTTTTTCTTTATGACTGTAATTGAAAGCACTAACTGAATATGGAATTATTGGCACTTCATTTTTTATGGTTACCTCTATGTCTCCTGCCTTTTTTGCTTTTAAGTATCTTACAACTCCCCTTAAGCATGAAAGCTTTAAATCCGGTACTCTCTCATCATTTTCTTTTTTTTGCTTGAATTCTATACTTCTTCCTGGTACAAATTCTTTTAAGGCTTCTTTGAAAATGTCTATTCTACAGCATTGTCCTGTTAGTTTAATTATTGAATATTCCTGAAGTTTACCACTTTCATAAAAATTATCTAAAAATTTTCTTACAATTTCATAGACGTCGCCTCTTATAAGTTTGCTTATCTCTTTTATGTTAAATACTACACTTGGGAATTCATGAATATCTTCAAGTTCTCCATTTTGAATTACTGATATATTCCATTTATTTAAGGCTGTTACTATAAGATCACTTTCTTCTTCTTTTTTGCAATAATCAAATTTGTTTCTCAATATGTTTGTCCTTTGAAAGAATTCTTTTTTCATGTTATCAGCTATTTCCCATAAAAAATAAAAGTTGTTTTTTACTCTTTCATAATCTTCTGTTGATTTATTTTCATACTCTTTAAATCTTGTAGGTATAACCTTTTCTGCTTCTTCATAATATTTTTGAAAATTTTCGTATATTTTATGTACTCCTATTTCATCTATAGTTCTAAAGATGTCACTGCTTGGAATATCTATAAGGTTGTCTATTCCTACAGCAATCTTTTCAGTTCTATAATAGTTTGCAAAAGTTATCTTCATAAACTGCATTATTCTATAAGTTATATTATTTCCACCAAAGTTTGTATCTCCATTTTCATAGGTAGTATTTATATGAATTTTGTAGGAAATATCTCCTTCTTCAATGGTAAAAGTACAGGAAGATAAATCTGTAGTACCTCCTCCGCAATCTATTATTAAAGCCTTATATTCTTCCCCATCATAAAAATTATTCTTTTTTATTTGATCTGCTATAGTATTATAAAGTACTGCTATTCCTTCATCTAACGCTTCTTTTGCTTCTATGTTATACTCTGGTAAAATCTCTTGAAACATTTCTATAAATTGTTGTTTCAATTTTACCGGACTTGAAATGTGGAGATTTTTAAATTTACATTTAAATTGACACTCTGCCATTTCAATTACATATTTTATGTATTCCCTTATTATTTGCCCTCTTTTTACCTGTGCCAAATTTCCTTTACTATCATATATTTCTTCTATTTTAGAATAATTATTTACCCACCTTTTTATTCCCTGGTATACACTAGCTCTAGAAATATAATCATTTCTCCTTATTATCTTTTGTGCCTTATAACCAAAATAATATTTCACATTATCTGCATCAGCACAATTTGCTGTGTATACTACTGTAGGAAGTACTTCTATCCATCTTCCATCTTTTTTTGTTACATCCATAAATTTTACATAATTAATCTCATTAAGTTTTATTCTTTCGTTTAATAGGTCATTATAACAAGGATTTGATACATAATTAGTTTTCAAATATGCTCCTGCTGTAGTGTTGGAAGTTCCAAAATCTATAGCTAGCACAGTATTTGTTTCTTTTAATTCCTTTATTTCTAGTTCGTTTATAGGGATTTTATAATATTCTAAATTTGTTGGTACAAGAACCTGATCTGAATAGTAGGTTCTGAAAATATACTCTGAATGATTTTTATTAAAGAATAGTAAATTATAATTTCTATTGCTTGATTTTCTTATTTTTAAGCTTTTTTCTACAGTTAGATAATATAAATTTTCTTCTATTTCATCTTTTATTAGGTTAAATATGCCGCACAACTCATTATTTTCATTTACAAGCAATATGTTAGATTCACCTATTACATTGTTTTCTACATTTACCTTATAGGCATCTTCTTTATTAATTCCTATTTCATTATATAAAGTAATTTTAGCTGGAATTTGAATTTGTTCTTTCACTTCAAGCTTTGATACAAGATACTTTTTCAACATTTCGTATACTCTTTCAAAACCATTCTCTTCATATTGCTGTATAAGGTAATTTTTTTCCTTTCCTCTATACTTTAATATTGTATTTATAAAAGTTTCTCTATCTAAATTATTTATTACTCCCTTTACTATTTTTTCTCTAAAACATATGTTTCTTAACTGAAATGTAGTCATTTCCATTAATTCTTCTTTTGTGTATTTTCTTTTATAAGTATCTTTTATAGTATTAAGTTTATATGAGCCCATAATTCCTCATAACCTCCTATCCATTGATTTTAATAAAGCATTATATTATCAATTTTCATTGTTTCCTCTACACCTATTACTCCAAAATGAATTTTCCAATAAACTTCTGTATGAAACTTTATTGGTAAAAAAATCTCTTTTATAAGTTCTAATTTTCCCTGCTTTTCTTCCGTTTTTTCTTCACCAATAAAAAAAAGCAATTCATCTTTTTCTTCACAATTTGCATAAACCATTGATTTTTTGAATATTTTTCTCATCATGTCTTTTAATAAATATAAAGCTTCTCCTGTTTTGTATAATTTTAAAATATTATGGACTAACATAATTTTTTCTTTATTATTAAACAGTTTTATTTTTTCCTTTACAGCACTTCCTAACATGTTGTTTTCTATATCTTTTAAAAGGAATTTTACGTAATATTCTTTTTTATTCATTCCTTGTTTAATATCAATATCAGCTAAAAAATGCATTAAAATATCAAATAAAGTATTTCTAAGTTCAACATCTTCTTCATTGTTTATATTAAACATATCTTTAAATATTTCATAAAACCTATAGTTAGGATTAACTTCTATATTCTGTTCTATGGTATTAAAGTTAATATTTTCATTGCTCAATTCCATATAAGGAGAATATACTTTAGCTGGAGAAAATTTAATACTCTCTTTTGATATTCCTAACTCTTTAGTTTTTATTAACAAATCCCACATATAATTCATATAAGTTCACCTGCACATTTATATTCTGGAAAATACATCTGTATTTCAGATACTAAAAAACTCATAACATCATATATAATAAAATTGTCTTCTATAGTTGTTTCAAACTTTAACATCATTATTTTTTTATCAATTCCAATTCTTATATCATCTACTATAAAAAAATTCATATCATAAGTTGTTAAAATTTCCTTCTGTTTATCTCTTATTTCTATGTCTTTTAATTGAAAATACTTAGATACCTGAAATGAATTCACAATTCTATTTATTTCCCCTTTAGTTCTAATTATAGAAGCTTGCTTTTGTGAAAATTTATTTATAAAACTGCTTTTTCTTCTATTTGAAAATAATTTATATTCATTACTTAATTCTTGTTGTTCTTTAGGCTGTAATATTTTAAGCATGTTCCAATTATCTGATTTTTCCTGCGTAGATATTATAATAAGTTTTTCCTGTGTACGCTTTATATACCTTACTGCTTCTTCTTCAGTTTCAACAAGAAAGCCACTTTCTCTTTCTTTTTTGTTTAAAGGTATAATATGTTCAAAATTTATTCTATCCTCTGTGGGACTTGGAAATATAGTACTTTTCTCTTTCAATCTTTCAATATTCCAAAGCGGTATAATGTCTATGCTTTTATATTTTTCAAATTCTTCAAGATTAAAAGATATTTCTTTAATTTCCTCTTCCTCTGACATAGTTTCACATTTAGTTAATATAATATCGAAAAATTTATTTGCATAAGGATTATTTATTGTTTTCCATGGAATGTCGTTTTTTTGAAAGGTATAGTATAACTTTTCTATTTCATCTATATAGCTTCTATTTTGTTCTAGTTTTATTTCTATTTTGTAGCTTCTCTTATCCGTAATAATTTTTCCATTATAGATTTTTTTGTTATTTACAAGTTCTTGTATTTTTTTATAGCTGCAGTTCATAAAAATTTTAACTAAATGTACCTCTTCTTTTTTTCTAACCTTTCAAAAATTTGTTTTATATCATACTCCTTTTCTTCTACATCTTCTTTAATCATTGGATGTAAAAATTCATCAATGGGATCAACTTTTTTTCTAGAGCAAAGAGTAACATATACATCATATTTACCTTCTATATCCTCAACTTCGTTAAATACACTATTTTCAAGGCTTTTATACATTTCTTCTTCATGATTTATTAAATTATCAAAAGCTCCCATTAAGATGTTTTTTAATATTTTACGCTGTTCTAAGTCTTCCATTTTATTTAATCTATCAAGTATTATATCTTTCATTTAAATCTTTCCTTTTACTTTATTTTACTTAGTTTTACCTGAATTATTTTCAGTTGTAGATGTAGCAGCAGGTTGCTGTTGCACTGGTGCTGGCGCTATAGTTGGATTAATTTTTTCCTGTACATCCTTTATTTTTGTCTGTATACTTAAAACTCCTTGTAAGTTATTTAACTGTTGATACATAGTTTGAGCAGCTTCATAGGATTGAAGTGCTTTTGCATAATCCTTTGCTGTATAACTTTCATCTCCCTGTTTTTCTAAATCTTCACCTTGAAGACTTTTTTGTTTTTTATCTACCTCTTCTACTTTTGAATTTGTTTCTTGCATTTTAGATTTTAATTCTTTTTTTGCATCATCAAAAGAATTTTTATCAGCAAGGCTTTTTGCCTCTTCGTATAATTCTTTTGCTCCTTTTAAGTCTTGATTTTCAGCCTTGTCATCTGCTTTTTTTTCTAGGTCCGCAATAGTAATATAATCCTCTGTTGCTGCTATTTTTTTATTTAATTCTTTTTTATCGTAATCCTTTTCTTTATCTGCTAATTTTTTTGCCTTTTTATAATTTTCTTGAGCTTTATCAAATTTTTTCTCTTCAAATTTTTTATCTCCATCATTTATAAGTTGGGTTATCTTGTACTTCTTATCTATTTCCTGTTTTTTATCTTTTACTTTCAGTGTATTTAGGCAACCTTCAGCATCTTGATATTCCTTAAGAGCCTTATCATAATTTCCTTCTTTTACAAATTCATCTCCGTTATTTTCATGGTTTATCAATTCTGCCCTTATAGCTGCTTGTTTTTTTGAATCTCTCACTTTGTATACAACAAACATTGCTACTATTATTAAAATTGGTATCATAAACATTGCTATTTTTTTTATTAAAGCTTTTTTGTCTTTGTTGTTTTCTATAAAAGTTTTATTTGCAAAAATAGCTGCTATGGTATAATTATTTAAAATCATTTTTTGCTTTCCTAAAAGTGTTTCTTCGAGGTTATCTACAAACTCCTCAGGTTCTTTTGTATCCTTTAAAGCTTTTACCATTTCAGTAGTATTAACATTACCCCAAAATTCAGAGGTACAAAGGAGCATTACATCTCCATCATTTAATTTATATTTAGCTGATATAAAAGGTTTGAAATTATTTGGTCTTCCCATATAATTAAATAAATTGTTTTTTTCTTCATGCTGATCAATTTCCCATTCTTCTATATTTCCTGCATCTGATAACATTTGTGCCACGCTTTGATCTTTATTTTTAAAATTGAATCTTCCTTTTCTAAAATGATATAGTCTTGCATTACCTACTACAGCCCATACTATTTTTGAATAGTCTGTTATCACTACTATTAAACTAGATTTTAGGCTTATGTTCCTACTTTCTTGTCTTAAAATTTTATTAGCATTATTTATGTACTTTCTTATTTTCATTCTAGATATTGTGGGTTTTTCACTAAAATCTGCAAATATGCTTTTAGCAACTATTTCTGCACTTTTAATCTCATTTTCAGAATCTATACCATCAGCTGCTATAAAGCAAGCTGCATCATCCAATTCCATAAAAGCAAAATAATCTTTGTTCATTTTGAAGGTTCCAGCCTCAGATACGAAATTTGTTTTAAATTCACTATTATCTCTTCTCATTTAAACACCCCATTTACAAGGCATTTTCATAAATCACCAATTATAATATTCTGGTTGTTTCTTTGAAAATGCTTAATGTAAAAAAACTTTAAGTAATTTTCTTATTAGTTATATTTGTCCACTTTTAAATAAAACCATGGCACTGTCCTCCTACAGAAGCCCAATGAAGTTGGTCTTCAGATATTATGACTGCTGCCACAGTTGTATCTGTATTTATTCCTCTTGATTTTCCAAGCATTTTCTTATTACTTAGCTTAAACGTTCTAAAGCTATCATTCCTTCTTATTATCATCTTCCCATTCAAAGTGAATACCACATAAAGGAATAAATATAAACTTACTTTTTCCCATTTGTATAACATCATAGGCGTTTAACTCTTCTGCTGAATACACTGCCTCATCATTAAGATATACAAGTCCAGAAGCATCTCCTGCCTTAAGAATAAAATTTCTATTTTTTGGATCATATATTATAATGGCATGGTTTCTTCTTGAAATGTAGTTATCTCCAAGTATCTGTATGTGCATTTCCTCTGATCTTCCTATGAAATTTTTTTCTCTTCTTATCTTATAATCCGATCCTTTTTGAGATCCTTCTATGCAAGCTAACCACCCTACCACAGGCTCTATACCATCATGTTCTTCCCAGTCTGACATACTTCCTTCATAATCTTCATTTCTACCAATTACTACTGAACTATCAGCTTTAAAATTTTGCTCTACAGAAATGTCACAATAAGGACACGTATTCCCATATTTTCTTGAATTAAACATATGACCGTTTGCACATCTTACTAAACTCATAATTATTATTTCCTCCTATACCATATCTTCAAAATAATAACTAGTCTGCATACTAGTATATTTAAATCCCTATTTTATAAATAACTTTGTGTTAGCTATATAAATAATATCCCCTGAGTTTAATTTGTATGGTGTATTGGGTTGTATTCTTTTTTTTGAAGTTTCATTTATTTTTTTTAACCCAACTCCATTTCGTGATTCAACATCTTCTATATACCAATTACTTGCAGCAAAATTTAGAACAGCATGCTGTTTGCTTACAAGTGATGCTTTTTCTGTACTACTTAAATCTATATCAACTTCATTGTTTCTTGATTTTTTTCCTATCAATAAAGATTTTTTACCTACTAATTCCCATTCCATATGGTACTGTCCTTGTCCATCAATAAGCATTATCTTTTTTATCTTATCAATTTGTTCTTCATTAGACATTACAAAAACAGACATTCTTATTATGTAGAAAATTATAAATAATACCAGCAGAACAATTCCTGTTACTTTTAAGTAATTGCTTTTATTAAAAAAACAAATATAACAAAAGTCTATTACTATTAATACTGCTATTAGTATATCCACCATCATTACACTTAAAATGTTATTACTTCCTTTAGAATATTGTTCTAATTTTTTTATGCTTATATATTTTTTTATGTTCTTTATTACATTAAGATAATCTAATATCTTACACATATTACTCCACCTTTGAAATGTTATTTTTTACTTGTTTCTTTTAAGAGATGAGCTAAAGTATTTTTCAAAAATATCTGTAGTATCTATAGGATTTTTCTTATTTGTTTTTTTCAAAGTTCCATTATCATTTTTGGGGTTAAAACCAAAAAAGTTTTCAAAACTCTTTTCAATATTGTTAATATTAAAATTCTGATAACTTCCCTGCTTTTTCTCTCTTGTTTTGTCATTTTTTTCTGAATTATAACTGTCTTTTTTTACATCATCAAGTTGTAAGTCATATTTTTTTCTTAATGATTCATTATTTAGAACATTGTATGCTTCATTTATTTCTTTAAACTTTTCTTCTGAATCCTTATTTCCTTGATTTACATCAGGGTGGTATTTTCTCGCTAATTTTCTAAACACCTTTTTTATTTCTTCCTTTGAAGCATCCTTTTTTATTCCTAATGTGTCATAATAATTTTTCATTTTTTATCCTTTCCACACTATGCTTTTTCTACTTTCTTGAATCTAATGCCTTCAAAATCACGTCTTAATATGCATTCAGCTAAATCTAAACTCATTATTATAATTTCCTCTAGAACACCTTCTACTTTAAAAATTTTACTGTGCCCTACTTTATTTTCATCTATTACAAGGCTTTTTAAAGTTCCATTTTTATCAAATTCACTTTTTGGTGAAATGCAATTTATGCCTTTAGGTACTATAAGCCAGTATATATTCTGTTTCATTAATTTTTTATCTGCAATTATAACAGGTTTAAAAAACATATCCCTTTGAAGTTTTTCTAGCAACTGTTTAAGTTTATCTGACACTAAAGGTACTGGTTTTTCTATATAATCCAAATATTGATTTTCATTTTTTTCTTTTATATAAAATTGTATGGGCATTTCATCTATATGCTTAACATTTCCATTTTTAATTATATTTTTTTCTGTTTCATCTAATGTTCCAATAGGTTCTGCAAAATTTGAAATTCTTTTATCCTGATAAATAATATAATATTCCATTTTATTCACCTACATTTTTATACATTAAGAATTTATTTTTATAGCCCTAAGAGGCAGAAAATTCCGCCTCTTAGACCTATTGCAGATAATGCTATTAGCTTGCTGCATATCCGCCTTCAATTTTAACAAACTCGTTTTTATCTCTTTTTTGTTTGATTACAAGTTCGAATGTTCCTACACCTTCTGTATCTCCAAATTCTTCAGTATAATCAACTACGAATGCATTTGGCATACTAATTTTTCTTACTACTTGGCTTGCAGCTATCATTTCAAGAGTTACTTTTCTATAACAATCTGACTTCTCAGCTGATACAAGTGACCATGTAGCTAACTTCATAGTATCATCAGCTTTGTCTCCATCTGTAGAAGTTATTACCTTACCTTTTATTGTAAGAATTGAACCTACATCTGTAGACCTCGCATTTGAATCATTAGGTGTATCTGTTTTGTAGTTAACTGTTTGGATGTTATCTGCCCCTAATAAAATTGTTTCTGCTCCCTCAATTTGTAATCTAAATCCCATAAAAATGTCCTCCTCTAAAAATTTAATAAATTTTATTTATATCAATACTCCCGGAAAGTACTAATAGCTTGTCTACTATTTGTTTGTGTTTGTACTTGTACTTTTTGTAATGGCTATTTCAAGATTTTTTACATTCCCATTGAACATAAGATCGATTTGACATAAGTTACTTACATCATCTATTATGTAATTTAAATCATCACCATCTTGAATAACTGAATTCACATAGTCTTTAGTGTTTAACCATTTGCTTTTTTGACTGCTTGGATTATTACTAAAGAATTTTATAATATTGTCTTGTTTGAAATCATTTGTTTGGAATCTTAACATTCTCTCTATATAAGTACTTACACTAGTTTTGTAAATTGAATCAAATCCATCTTCTGTAAGTGCAAGACTTCGTGCTTTATAAACAGTTATTCGTTTTATATCTTTTCCCTGTAATTGTGCATTTTCAGAAGAAAAAACAAATCCAAAGTTTTTTCTGTTTATAGCATCTTTTATATTATTTGTAAATCCTGATATTTCTTTTGCCATAGTTGTAGTTACTTTTAAGTTGTTTTCACCTGACTCTATGTCAAATCTTATACCAGGATATTCTTTGCTTACATTTCTAAAAGCTTCTTTTAAATATTCTGGACACTGATAGGCTGCTACAATTCCTGCTGCTACATAGGCAGCATCTACATAAACGCCCTCTATCCATAACTTTAATATATCTTCTTTTTCTTGTGAAAGTTTTACGCCATCTTCTGTATTCATCATTTTGCTGTCTATTACTACTCCAGATTTATCCTTTGGAATTATAGTAAAATTAGGCATGCAAGGTATAGGAAATTCACTATAATCTTGACGGGTTAACACTTCACATTTTTCCATATATTTATCAATTCCAGCAGTAGCCATATTATTAAATGTAGTTTCTTCATTGGCTTCAAAGTTAAAGAATACCTGAACTTTATATTTTTTTAACACTTCAAGGAGTGCAGTTAAAGATTCTATTGTATTTCCTTCTTTTTTGAAATCTTCTGATTTCCTTTAAATCTTTCTCTTCTTGTTTGTACTTTTCCTGAAGATGAAATTTCTATAGCTGGAACTATACTAAACCATATGGTATCAGTAAAATCATTTTTGGCATTTACTGTATTTAGATATGTTTCTAATCTAGGTGAATTGTTACTTTTTACAGTCATATCAAGTTTATTATTTGTAACAATTAATGTTGGCTGCATTCCTTTGTTTTTTGTATTGTATTGGTCAAAGAACATTTTTACGCCCAATATTTTTTCTACTAAAGGCTTGGCAGTCTTTACAAAATCATCTTTTGCTGTTTTATAAAATTCAAGATATGTATTATAGTTTTCTACTTCTCTTTCTACATCTATGTCTTCTTGAACTGCAGGCAAAGGGCAAAAAGCTCTTACTACAAGACTTTTCACATAGTCAGATGGACTTTCTGTAATAGCACCATAATCTTCTTCAAATACGCCTACTAAACTATTACTTCTTTCTTCATCCATAACCATTAATGCACTGCTGTCACTTTTGGGTGCTTCTAATATTTTTAATTCTCCATTGTCACCCATAGTTAACATACCTATTTGAATAGCTTCTGCTTCACTGTCTTCTTGACTTTTGCCAAATAAAAGCCTTGTTTTTATGTCTTCTATAGCAAGAGGGAGCATGGCCATAACATTGTTATAATTTTGACTTGCTTCCTCAAACTTGTAATTTAATTTATCACCAAGTTCAAGTTTCTTTGGATCTTCTTCATCCAATTCATCATATTTGTTGTAAAGATAATGTATCTCTTTTCTTACTTGTTTTATGTCTTCAATAATCTTTTTTGGAGATATCATATCCAATACTTTTTCAAATTTAAAATCAACATTTTTTATTCCTTGACTTCTTTTTGTTTCTATAAGGGTAAATAACATTTTTAAAAAGTCATTATTTTGATCAAGTTTAATTTCAGAAATACATTCTGGAGCCATATTTTCAGGTTTTTTTAAAGTATAAACTACCTTTTGGTTTACAGCATTGTAAAAGGTATACACACTTGGAGAAAATTTTTCTAAAAACTCATCAAAGTTTTTTATAAGAAGTTTATCATTGATCTCTTTAATTTTTTCATCACTTAAACTGTCTACTCCTTTTACATCTCCAATAATTGTAATGAGATCAAGCTTTTCAGGATTAATTTCTTCAAAAAGTATACTTCTATTTGTTTGGTAAATGGTATCCATCTTCAACCTCCTAATTTTTATGTAATTTGCATTACTAACAAGTTGTTAAACCTTTGTGATTTAGTATTTTTATTGGATAATATGCTTATTACATTATTAGTAGCAATTTTTGTATATACTATATATAAAATTACATTTTATCCTTTTTTATTTCTTTTTTCTAAATTAATTTATATGCTACCATAATTTTCTTTATATTTCAATACTTATTAAAAAAATTTTAATTGTATTTATATTTAAATTCAAAACGTATCTTTTAAATATGTTTTTTTATTTAATAATAAAAATTATCGTCAAGAGAAATTAAATTCACAACTTTATTAAATTAAACTTAATTTTTCATTTAACAAAAATCAAATTTATACTTATAAAAAAAGAAAAGTTCTGATTTCTTAATTCAAACCAAAACTTTCCCTTTTTTATTTTTTTGCATATGTTTTCATATATATATTCTTTTTTTCCAAAATTTCTAATTTTCTTTATTTTTAACTACAATTCTATTTTTCAAACTAAATTTGTCTTTTTAATTTATCCACTTTTATTTTCTTTTATATTGGTAAAGTAATCTTTATCACAGTTCCTATGTCTATTTCACTCCAAACATTAATTTTACCATTATGATTATCTATTATCCATTTGGAAATTGAAAGACCTAATCCTGTACCGCCACTTGATTTAGTTCTTGATTTGTCTGCTCTATAAAATCTGTCAAATATATGTGGAAGATCTTCTTTTGAAATTCCCGTACCATTATCTCCAATAGTTATTACTGCTTCATTGTCCTGTTTATAAGAGTCAATCTGTATGTTTCCACCTTCTTCAGTGTATTTAATGCTGTTGTCTATAAAAATCCTTATGGCTTCTTTTATAAGCTTTTTATCGGCATTAATTTTAAATTCATCATTGTGTTCATTTTTTATTTTATGAGTGCTGTCAATTAATTTTGTTTCTTTCACTATTTCATCTATTAATTCGCTAAGCATAAAAGTCTGTTTTTCAATTTTTTGAGTTTTTTTATCTCCTCTAGCAAGAAATAAAAGATTTTGGATTAAATCTTTCATATTTTTAGATTCACTTTTTATGGCTTCAATGGACTCCTCCAGTATTTCTTTATCATTTTTTCCCCAACGATCTAAAAGATTAGCGTATCCTTGAATAACCGAAATAGGTGTTCGGAGTTCATGGGATGCATCAGATACAAATTGATTTTGTTGTTCCACAGAGTTTTGGATTCTATCAAGCATGTCATTAAAAGTTTTTGCTAAATCCTTAAGTTCATTTTTTGATCCTCTAACATCCAGCCTTTTATCCAAAGCATTAATAGATATTTCTTTTACTGTTTTTGACATAGCATCTACAGGAGATAGAAATTTTTTACTAGCTTTTGAACCAATTATCATAATTACAATTAAGCCAATAATGTTACACACTATTAAAGTAGCACCAAGAATTGGTATATAATTATCCTTTGTACCATTTTCAATATAGTATTTAAAACTTCCAATTATTCCTATAGTAATTAAAGAAAATATTATCATAAAGGTTAGTACATAAGTTATTGTTATTTTAAAACTTATAGAAAATCTAAGTTTGTTTTCTATATTTTCAACTGCTTTATCTATGAATTTAAATAAAATCTTTAAACTACATTTTACTACTGAAAATAAAATTTTTATGATTTTAATTATAATTTTAAATATAGATTTGTCATTATTCATATTTTAATTGATACCCCACTCCTCGGATGGTATAAATAAATTTATAGTTAAACCTATCATCTATTTTACTTCTTAAATAACGAATATAAACATCCACCACATTAGTGTCCCCTGCATACTCATATTCCCACACTTTTTCAAGAATACTTTCTCTTGACAGCACTATGTTTTTATTGATCATTAAATATTTTAATAAGTCAAATTCCTTTTTTGTTAAATCTATTATTTCATCATCATAAGTTAAAACATACTTATCCATATTAAGCTTTAAATTACCTATTTCTATAATATTAGATTTAACCTCAAGCACCTTTTTATGTTTAAAGGTAACACGAATACGTGCAAGAAGTTCTTCTATAGCAAAAGGTTTGGTTATATAGTCGTCTGCACCAATATCCAACCCCATAACTTTATCCATTATTTCATCCTTAGCTGTAAGCATAATAACAGGCACCTCTGAGCTCTGTCTTAATCTTCTCAGTACTTCCATTCCATTTAAAGACGGAAGCATTACATCAAGTATTATAAGGTCAAAATCTTCCTTTAAAGCTTTCTCTAGTCCAATTCTCCCATCTGCAGCTTTATCTACAATATACCCTTCATGCTGAAGTTCAAGTTGAACAAATCTAGCAATTTTTATTTCATCTTCTATAATAAGAATTTTTTCTTCATCCATTTGTATCCTCCATATGTGTTTTAAATTTATTATACCTTTTTTATTTCATTCCTACCATCCATAATACGAACTTCTAAAGTCGTGCATAACTCCCACTGCTGTTCTTAATAAGTACTTGATATTATTATAAAAATAGGAGAAAAAATTAAGTCTGCTTTATGAAAAATCATAAGCAGACTTAATTTTAAGCATTTTTTATTTCTTCTTTTATTTTATCTGTAACATTACTTACTGCATTACTAACCTTATCCATTTGACTGTTAATACTGCATTCTTCTCCACTGTCTTTGTGAAATCTTATTTTACAACTTGTAATCAAAGCCACAACTACCACAGCTATTGCCACAGGCATTGCAAATATACAAAGTAAAACAGCAATAGTGGACGGTATATTTAAAATTGTTTTATCATTTTTAGATATTACAAATTTTATTTTATTAGCCTTCGAAATAAGATTTTTAATTTTTTTAATAAAAGTTGAATCTTTTATAGATTCATGTTGAGGTTTGATTTTATTCTGTTCTTCAAGATATAAAAGCGCCTCCACCAAATCACCATTGCATTTTTCAAGTGCCTCTTTAGCTTCCTTATAACTTACATTTGCTCTCTTTCTTAACGAATCAATTTGTTCAATTGAAATTGTCATTTTAATTCCTCCCAATAAATTATTTTTTAATATTGAATTCTCTTTATGTTTATATAATAAGGGGGAATAATTAGAAGCAAATTAATGAAACATTAGAATTACATTAGAAAAAAGCTGTGATCTTTTGAAAATACTTTTTTTACTTTTTCACTTGTAAAACATTTCCTGAATTATTACCAAAAGAACAGTGCTAGAATAAATCCAGCACTGTTCCTGTTCTATTTATAAAACTTCCTTTGCATTTTTCGTTAAGCATTTTCACTGCCTTTTCTCCAGTACAATGAGACAATCCTAGAATATCTATATCTAAGGTATTTAAATACTTAATTGATTCCTTTATTCTCTCATCATCTGCTTCAACGAGGTGAGTGCCGCCTATTACTCCTGTTACTTTTTCCCCAGTTCTTTCGCTGATGGTATTTATCATATTTAAAAAACCAGGGTGAGCACATCCCATTATAACAACAAGTCCCTTTTCTGTTTTAAGTCCTAAAGCTATTTCGTCATTAAAGTTATCTACTATATAATTCTCATCAACTTTAATTTTCATATTTTCATTAGTTTTTTCAAAAGGATAGTATCTATTGAAATTTGAAAATACAAAAGCATTATCATTTATTTTTAAAAAATCACTTCCAACAAAACTTATAGGCACATTTTTACTTTTAATATACTGCTCGTCAAAGTTTATTCCTATGTATTCGTATCCTACACCATTTGAAAAATCAATTTTAAGCTTCCCATCAGAATAATGATATTTATTACTTTTTTCAAAAAAGTGCTGACTTACAATAAGTTTTGGCTTTATATCATAAGTTTCTAATAATTTTTTCACTCCACCACAATGGTCATAATGAGCATGACTTAAAACTAAAACATCTGTTTTTTTAAGATTTACATTTAATTTTTCAGCATTTTCTATAAAATCCCCTGTTTTCCCTGTGTCAAATAAAATATTACAATCATCCATTTCAATGAACATTGAAAGTCCATGTTCATAATTCAAATTTTTATTTTCATCCTGGGTATTTTCTATTAAAGTAGTTATTTTCATTTTAATTCCTCCTAGTTACATTTTATCAGCAAATTCTTTTAAAGTTGCAGCTGTAGAATTAAGTTCTTCAACTGCTGCTGAAACTTGCTGCATTCCTGCAGTTTCTTTATTCAATATTTCATTTGAGCCATTGAATCTTTCATAAATTTCTCTTATTGAATTTTGCATATTATTAAGTATAGCATTAATTTGTTTTATAGAATCTCCACTAGATTCAGAAAGTCTTCTAATTTCATTTGATACTACAGAAAAACCTCTACCATATTCTCCAGCTCTAGCAGACTCTATAGCAGCATTTAGTCCAAGTAAATTCGTTTGTTTTGAAACACTTTCAATAAATTTCAAAACTTCATCTGTTTCTTTAGAACTTTCATTGGTTGCTTTAACAAATTTTTGAATATCTGCATTTGTTTCAGATATTCTTTGAAGACCAGAAGACATATTTAATAAACTATCATTTATTTGTGATATAGAGCCAGAAATTGAATTTGCCATATCCGAAACTTTTTTCTTTCTCTCTAAGCTCATTCCTATTACCATAGTTCCAGCTATCTTATTGTTTTCAAAAACTGGAACTGCAGTTGTTTTTAGTGCTACTCCAAATACTTCTTCAGGTATTATAGCAGATATAGCCTTTTTTTCTCTTAAGCATATATCTGCCGCACAACCTTTAGGTATTTTATCACCTGTTTTTGATGCCATTTTTAAAATTTCACTATCTTTTACCAAAAGGAAATTTTCAGTATTGGATATAGTAAAAATTAACTCTTCATCAAAATAATGTTTAAAATATGGAATTAAATTACAAAAAGACTGAATTAATTCATTGTCACTTATTTCATTTATCATCGGTTTCACTTCCTTAAACTATGTATTTTCTAAGTTTTTTATGTTAATACCTTTAGAAAATATATTTGTAAAATTTATCATAATAATGAATAATATATAAAAACAACCAACATATTTATTTTCGTAATTTTTTTCAATATCTTTAACAAATCAATACATATTCAAAAATATTCAGTCATCCTGATGAACTATTTTCTTTCATATGTATAATATAAATTTTGTACTTAAAACATAAATAGTTTATACTTATAAGAAATATATTAGTTAATAAGGAGTGAACCTAAAAATGATTACAGAAAATGAAGAAAAGCTATTTGCTGTTTTAGACGAGTTAAACATAGACTATACAAGATATGAGCATGATGCTGTTTATACCATTGAAGAAATCAAGGAAAAAAATCTTGTTTTTGATGGAACAGGTTGTAAAAATCTTTTTCTTCGTAATAGGAAAGGTGATATTCATTATCTTGTAGTAATAGAAGAATCTAAAACAGTAGATTTAAAAAAACTATCTGAAGAAATAGGCAGTACCCCTCTAAGTTTTGCTTCTGAGAAAAGACTCTATGACAATTTAGGTTTGACAAAAGGTTCAGTTACCCCTATGGGATTAATAAATAACAGCGACAAAAAGGTAAAGCTTATTATAGATAATACTTTAGCAAAATCCCTTAAAATAGCTGTTCATCCTAATGTTAATACTGCAACTATTGTTTTATCCTTTAAAGATTTAGAAAAATTTGTTCACTGGTGTGGAAATAAATTTAGGTGTATGGATATTTAAAATGCCGCTGGGCTATATCCATCACTTTTGCGCTTTGACCCATAAGAAAGTTATTTTTATATAAATCAGAAGAAGTCTTTAATAATTTTACAGTATTTTCATATGCAAAATAAGTATTACATGTTAAAATTATACTTGTTAGTTTAAAATACTTTTTATGCTAAGGATTAAATATTAATTTTTAGGAAGTGACTTTTATGTTAAAAAATATAAAAATAACAGATCTAAAGAATGCTATTACAAATAATTTAAAAACACCTGAAGGCACGTCTTTTCTAGCTGCAAAACATTTAATAGAAGAGTTAGATGAACGTTTTGAAGAATCCTTAAAAATTTGGATAGAAAAAGGAACCTTTATTAATGTTAAATTAAAGGGTATTGATACTTTCGATTTAATGCATTATATGGATATGAATTATATAGAAGCAATTGAAACTCTTAATTTATCGATTTCAGATAACACTTTGCAATCTATTAAAACTTGTAAAAAATTAAAAAGGAAAGACAAACTTTGGAAAACACTGGCATGCATATTTGGATGTTAAAATTTTCTTAGGCGCAGATGGAGTTTACTTCTAATTAAACTCCATCTTAACCTAAGAATTACTTGATACACATACTATATAATATAGTAATTAAAGTTCATATATAATCAATTTAAATTGGCATTGAGTCCATTATTGTTATATTCTCTTTGTAACTTGTCAATTCTTAACTAAAACATTAGCACCTTATTTGTAATCCATTCTTGTGAAATGTACAAGTTTTTCTGCATTTGCAGCTATATCATCTGAAGCCTCATTAATTTCTTTAAATTTTTTAGATTGATTATGTGATATTTTCGAGATATTATCTATCTCTATTTTAATAAACTCTATGGATTTTTTCATTTCACTTAATTCTTTATACACACTTTCACTGGATTCTTTACTTGTTAATGCAAGCTTTCTCATTTCTGATGATACAATCGAAAACCCTCTCCCCTGCTCTCCAGCTCTTGCTGCTTCAATCGCAGCATTTAAAGCTAGCAAATTAGTTTGTTGCGCTACATTTTTAATCATGTTTATTATCTTATCTGAATCTGCAATCTTTTTTTCTGTAATCTTTGCAGATTCGTCTATATTATTAATCATATTAGTTAACTTTTCAACATCCTGAGAAACTTCATTGATATTTGCACTGGTTTCTTGGATTGCACTAAACATGTTTTCTGATGATTCACTAATTTTGATTTCATTTTCAATGTTTATTGCATAACCTACTGCTCCTATAACAACTCCTTTTTCGTCCCTTATAGGGTAAGTAACAGCTTTAAATGGGAATCCATAAACTTCCTTTGGTACTATTGAAGATATTATTTTATTTTCCTTTATTGTCTTTTTCAAAGGATCGTCATCTGGTATCGAAGCTCCAATTTTTATGTCTGCCTGCATTTTGTCACCTGGATAGTAACCTAAAAAACTTTCAGTATCTGTTACTGAAGTCATTATATCCTGCTGTGTTATATCTTTAAAGTGCGGCAATACGTCCATAAACGATTCTAATATTTTTCTTGCCATTATATCCCCTCCCATTTTTCAACTAATTAAACTAAGAGTACATTGTTTTAATAAAATATTACATTTAATGCCATTATACTATACTATCATATATTTAATATATATTTTTTCAAATTAACTTTGGCATTTTTTCATCAATATACTTGAAACTCACTCTGAATCAAGTTTTAGTCCATATGGTCGTTTATATTATAAATGAGTATAAAAACGAGCTACTTATTCATATATTCTTCTACCAAAGATAGAAACACTGTTACTCCCAGCAAATCTGCACTTCCTCCAGGACTTATGTTTCTTTCTATAAACTCTCTAGCGAAGTCATCTACTCTTTCTTTTCCTTGAGAGGTCTTCATTCCTCCCATTGATAGTATTTCTAATGCTCTTTCTTTAACTTCTTCTAAAACTTTTGGAGAATGTCTATATATTATAGTTGAATCATCACAAATACTCATTATGCCAATAAGCGTATGAACTAATCTATCATTAATACTTAATTTTTCATTTTTCTTATAAAAATCTAAAGAAAAACCAAAAACTGTAGGAATTCCTCTTTCCACTTCGCCTCGAACACCTTCAGTATTATATTTGAGATACAACCTTTCGCCATGGCTTAATTCCCTTTTATTTTTTAAGGTTGAAAGTTCATTAGAAACCAAACCTTTAGTCATTTCCTTTATAATACCTTGTACATATTCAAAGCTTTTGTCTTCATAAATAGCTTTTCCAATAGCTCCACAGGTTACTCCCATTAGAAAAAGCATGCCTTTATGAGTATTAATCCCTTTAGTTTTAACAAACATAGCTTTTTCAGCTTCTATTCCCACTTTTCTAATATCATTAAATATATCCTTATAGGATTTGTCTGAAAATCCTTTCTGAACAAATAGTGTTAAATACCTGCTTAAAACTGATGTACTATCAACAAATGTAAAAAAGTTCATATCTTTATGAGCACCACAAGATACTGGTGATACTAGTCCCGGTGATGGGTAGCAAGAAACTTCATAGATCATAGCTTGCATGGCGAAGCTGCCAATTATCATAGACGCCTCATTTAATGTAAATACTTTTTTATCTTTCATATCATTTCTCCATATGTTATTTTTAAACTCATCAGATCAACCTTCACTGTCCTCTGTCAATTGTCCTCTCAAATATGTAAATTTACGAAAGCTATTCTAACATACTTCTAAGCGAATTACTACTTTTATTTATGCAAAATAGCTGTTATAATCTAAAACTTTATTAATATCCTCACATAAGTTCAGCCTCTGTATTTAAAATACAGAGGCTGAAAATTAAACTTTACTCTATTTACCTATAATAACTACCGGCTTTATTAAATCACTTGGCTTTTCCCTCATTGTCATAAGTGCTTCTTCAATTTTGTCAATGCCGTTATAAACATGTGTAACTAATTTACTTAAATCTACGCGATTATATTTTACTAAGTCAATTAACATTTCCATTCTAAGACGTCCTCCAGGACATAGTCCTCCAACTATTTTTTTATGTGCCATACCACATCCCCATTCTGCACGTGGTATTGGAAGAAAATCTCCTTTTCCATGATAATTAACATTTGAAACAACTCCACCTGGTTTCACAACTGTTACAGCTTCTATTAAGGTTTCTGTAGTACCTCCTGCTAAAATTACGCGATCAACACCTTTTCCATTAGTTAGATCCATAATTTGTTTTGAAATACTACCATTCTTGTAACTAATTATATCTGTTGCACCATAAAACTTAGCAGCTTCAACACAAACAGGTCTAGTTCCTACTGCTAATATTCTTCCTGCACCTCGCAATTTTGAACCAGCTATTGCCATTAAACCAACTGCTCCAATTCCTATTACAGCAACACTAGAACCTAATTGTATGTCTGCTAATTCTGCGCCATGGAAACCTGTAGTCATCATGTCAGTTATCATAACAGCACTTTCTAGAGAAATTTCGTCTGGCAAAAGTGCTAAATTCATATCCGCATCATTTACATGAAAATATTCTGCAAAAACGCCATCCTTAAAATTCGAAAATTTCCAGCCAGCAAGCATTCCGTTAGAATGTTGTTGAAATCCCGCTTGAACCTCTAACGATCTCCAATCAGGAGTTATTGCAGGAACAATTACTCTATCCCCTACTTTAAAATCCTTTACCTCACTACCAACTTCATCAATTACACCAACAGCCTCATGTCCTAAAATCATATTATGTCTGTCTCCAATTGCTCCTTCAAATACAGTATGTATATCAGATGTACATGGTGATAATGCTAAAGGACGAACAATTGCATCATAGGGACCTGCCGTTGGCTTTTCTTTTTCAATCCATCCTAAATTATTAATACTTAACATTGCAAAACCTTTCATATTAAAAACCTCCTAATATTTTAGTATTCCTTACAGTTTTGTTCTAATTTATTAGATAAATTATTAACTATATTAATACATTTTTATTAATATGTTCTTTTGTTTATTAATAATTTAGATTGCAAAACTATTTTTTAACAATATGCATTTTATTTGTATGCATTATATTATAAGCAACAATAATGCCAATCTGTTTCGCTGCTAATACATATTGATTTCAGTTGGTTTTTACTACTAAATACAAAAGTAAAAACAAACGTGTTGGAAAATACATCATTTTTCAATAAATAGTTGTTGTATTTTTCAACACTGTTGTTTTTTTGTACATTTTCTATTTTTAGTTATTGTTTTAACTTTAACACAAAAATAAGACATCTTATTTTTTCATTTTTGAATAAATGGTACTTCTATTTATTCCTAATATTTTAGAAGCTTTAGTAATATTACCATTGCACTTTTTTATACAATTTTCTATAGCTATTTTCTCCCACTGTTCTAGAGAACACATATTATACTGAAAAATTTCCTTGGAAATAACTTTTTCTTTTCTAACTAAGTAATCATTTTCAAACGTAAAGGAAGTACTACCATCCATATTAACTATATTTTCAATACAATTTTCTAGTTCTCTAACATTTCCTGGCCAAGTATAATTAGTTAGTTTTTCATAAATATCACTATCTATTTTAGGTATTGGTTTTCCTAGCTTAATTGCTTTTGCCTTTAAAAAATACTGAATAAGAATTTCTATGTCTCCTTCTCTTTCTGAAAGTGGAGGCACATTAATAGGAATTACACTTAATCTATAATACAAATCTTCTCTGAAATTTCCTTTTTCCACTTTTTCTTTTAAATTTTTATTTGTAGCTGCAACAATCCTTACATCTACATTTATATTTTTATTTCCACCTACCCTGTAAAAACATGAAGTTTGCAATACTCTTAAAAGATGCACCTGAACATCCAGCGGCATTTCACCAATCTCATCTAAAAATAAAGTACCGCCGCTAGCAAGCTCAAATTTCCCTGGTTGTCCACCACGTTTTGCCCCTGTAAAAGCTCCTTGTTCATATCCAAAAAGTTCGCTTTCTATTAAGCTTTTTGGTATTGCTCCACAATTGATTGCAATAAAACTTTTATCCTTTCTTGAGCTGTTATTATGAATTGCTTGTGCTATGAGTTCTTTTCCAGTTCCACTTTCACCTTGAATAAGCACTGTAGATGGACTATTAGCGATGCTTTTTGCTTGTTGCTTTAATTTTGTAATTTTTTCGCTACTGCCTATTATATCTTCAAAAGTATAGGTAGCATTTTTACCAGTATATTTATTAACCAAATTATAAACATTTTGGATATCATTAAAGATAGCAACTATTCCCATTATGCTTCCATTTTTATTTTTAATTGGATAAACATTCAAGCTGAATAACTTCTTTTTATCTTCATGAGGATAAATTACTTCCTTGTCTTCATAAATGTTCCCATCAGTAATTTCTTTCAATATATATTCCCAATCATGTAGTACTTTGTCTGCTTTTTTATTTATTACTTGTTCTTCTTTTATATACAGCATTTTGCAGGCACTTTTATTTATAGCTTTTATAACTCCATTCATATCTAGTGCAAAGATTCCTGAGTTAATTGAATCCATTACTTTATTTAAATATTGATACGCATTAAATAACTCATTTTGAGTTTTTTCTACCTTTAATTGGTTTTCAATAGATTTTACTGCAGCCACTACAAGTCCTAAAGTGTGCGGATGGGCCAATTGGCATTTTCCTGTTAAATTTAAACATCCTATAATTTCTCTCTGCTCATTGTGAATAACTGCTGCTGAACATGTAAGAGAGTGATATGCTTTTATATAATGATCTTCTCCAGAAGTTTGTACTGAATAATCTTCATAAATTGCCGTACCAATGGCATTGGTTCCAGTGCTCTCTTCACTCATATCTGCACCTTCTATAATTCCTGATTTAGCCATGTCCTTTATTATTTCTTCGTCTCCTATTATAGTAAGAATAAAACCTGTGCTGTCTGTTAGATATAATGAAAATCCTGACCCTCTTAAAAAATCATATAGTATTTCCATAAATGGTATAGATATCTTTATTAACTCACTGTTTTCTTCTAAAGCTTTATGAAGTTCTAGTGCATTTAATATTTTTATTGGAAATACCCTTTCTTTGGTAATGCCATATTTACTGCATCTTTTATGAGATCTATCTATTATTTCTTTGAAATTACTTGCTTCAATCATAAATAATAATTCACCTCTATTATTTTTGAAAATTACTTATTACTATTAGTATTTTTTAACTTGTCGCTACTATTTTCTTATTAACCATCATATTCCACTAACGCTTCTTTTAAATTTCTTACTCCTCCTCTTGGATTTTCAACATCTCCCTTATACCTTGGTATTAAGTGTATATGAAGGTGTTTTATAGTCTGCCCTGCATAGTAGCCTACATTAACTCCTATATTATATCCTGCTGGTTCATATTGTATATCCAGCATTTCTTTAACTTCATGTAGAAGACTGTATATAGCTTTTATTTCTTCTTCTGTAGCTTCAAAGAAAAACGGGAAATGCCTTTTTGGTATTATTAAAGCATGACCTTCATTTACTGGAAATTTATCCATTATAGCAAATGCTAATTTATTTTCTACCAATACATCTGATGGGTTATAGTTACAAAATATACATTCATTCATATTTTTTAAGTCTCCCTTTCTTATATTAAAACTTGAGGCATCTTTAGAAAAACAACTAATCAAATATCTAAATTGTTATTTTTCTAAAAATACCTAATATAATTATACCCTGTATTTCATCAATGAAACAAGTTCATCTTTTATGTAAATATCCTCTTAAGCATTATGCATATTCTAAAATTAGTAGTATAATAAATTATTATTAATCAGATTCTAATTAACTTATAATGCATATTCAAAAATAACTATTAAGTTATCTCAGATTTTTTATAGAAAGGGGTTATTTAAATTTGCTTACTAAGTATATAGGCGTGCTTCACAAAAACAAGATACGCCTAAACAAGATACATTTAAACAACATTACTTCTGAATCCGTTCACCTTGGAATACTACTTGCAATAGTTGGAGGGTTTTTAGATGCCTACACTTTTTTAGAAAAAGGTGGCGTTTTTGCTAATGCTCAAACAGGAAATTTAGTATTAGTAGCTGTTGAAGCTGCAAAAGGAAATTCTAGACAAGCCTTTATGGCAGTTGTTCCTATTTTAGCCTTTATATTAGGGGTACTACTTTCTGAATGGATTAAAAAGAAATCTCCATTTCCTTTTATACAAGACTCAGCACGTGCTATTTTGATGCTTGAAGTAGTAATTCTCTTTATAATAGGTTTTTTACCAAGTGACATTCCAAATATATTCGTCACTGTTACAATTTCATTTGTTTCTTCACTGCAAATTTCTTCGTTTAGAAAGTTAGTTGATTCACCCTATAGTACTACTATGTCCACTGGTAATTTACGTTCAGCTTCCTATGCAGCCTACATTGCTTTTACAGAAAAAGATACTAAAGCAGCTATAAGATGTATTCGCTACTTAGCAATCATATTTTCATTTTTATTTGGAGCTTTTTTAGGCGGACTACTTATATTGTCTACTGGAGTTAGATCAATATGGGCAGCAGCAATAGTGCTGATTTTTTCTATTATTTTATTTGACATAGATGAACGAAGAGCTAAAAGCTTGAACAAATAAATATATGTTCAAGCTTTTAGCTCTTTAATCTTATAAAAAGAGATTCTAATTGCTTTTTATGGTACTATAGTATCTCCGCTTACTGGAGCATTACCTATTGTAAATTTATATTTTACTGCTTGCTTAATTTTATTATCTCTATCTCATGTTAAAAAATCAAAACCTGATTAATCTTATATGTATGATTTAACATTAAAGTTTGTCTTATTTAACACAATTATCAATACAAAATATTTAATATTAAAATGCTAATCTGGTATTATTCCTGTAGCTGTAAATTGCTTAAGCATTTGTATCTGTGTTTTACTCAAACTATCAATTTGATATGATTCAGAATTATTTGTTTTGCACCATACTGCAAAATGCTCACAATTATTATTAATTAAGTCATAACTTTTTTCTCCCAATCTAGATTGGGCCCTCTTGATTATATCATCAGCCGAATAATTAGCACTACCACTAAAATCTAAAACAAAATATTTACCCTTTGGAAAGCTAGCATCCATATCTCCCACACGAATCTCAGCATTTTGTATAGATCCGCCATTACTGCTGTAGTGAATTACTTTGTTATCTCCAATATAAATTCCATAATGGCAATATGGGTACGCTTGAAAATTAGAATCAATACCAACTATATCTCCTGGTTTAGCTTCTATATTTACTTCTTTTTTAGGTATAGGAATAGTATCAGTACTTATAGTAAATGGTATATTTATGTTCTTAGGTAATTTTTTATCCTGACTATGAACATCCTGCGAAAGATTCAATGTATACTTTTCACCTGAAGTATAGCCTCCTAAAGGAGGATTAATTAACAAAGTTTTTTTATCTTGTCCAACATCAAAAGTTACGTCTATAAGGTTGTTACTGCTGTCCTTTACAGTAATTCCTTTTTTAGTAACATCATCATAAGTAAATTCTTTAGTAAATTTAACTGTCCATAGTTTTTTTGAATTTACCACTTGGTTAGTTGGCGGATTAAATGCTAGTGTCTTATTAGGTAGTACAAAAGTAATACTAAGAATAAATAAAAACATCAATGATACTCTTAATTTTTTAAACATTTTACCACTCCTCATCAAATTTTATATAGATTAATTTTATAATAGATTTGCTTTATTGTATATAACTTAGTGGACAATTTTTCCGTAAAATATTGAACATTATACTTCTTTTAGTTTTATTTAACAATAAATTTAATCCATGATGATTTTTTTATTCCATATCTATAAGATAATAACTCAACTTTCGCACATACAAAATTTTGATTTAATATAAGCAATAATGCGACGCATAATTTTTAAACTGCAAAAGTTGAGATAATAAGTTTCTCCACTTCAATATAAATTTTTAGCTCAACAAAATGCGTGGTATAGATTCTTATCAAATCCACATCACGCATTTTCAATGATTCATTTTTAATATTAATTTGTTAATTTTAAGCTTTCTACTATTTTTTTGCCCTCATCTAACTTAATATTCGGATCTTGTATCAGCACATTATATTTCAACCCATTTTCACTCCATGAAATACACTTAATATCCTCCATAACTGTTCCTTTTGCACCTCTTATAGTAATTTCTTTTTCACCTGGAATCTTAGAATCCTCATCAGTGCTATTATTATCATTTATTATAGTAGTTAAAAGGAATGCTACTACTACTCCTTTTTCATAAGTTTGATTTATCTCCTTATGACTTATTGCTTTAGCATTAAGATACTTAACTCCTTTTAACTTATAATCCGAGCTTTCTTTTAAACATAATATAGGCTTTCCTGCTATTTTAACACCTTCTTTTAAGTCTATATTAGTTTCATTATTTTTTGAAGTTTCCTGTATATCTTCAACTTTAACATCAGCTGGAAGCTTTTGAAGAAACAAGCTATCATCTAGCTTAGGTGAAAAATTTAGCTTTGTATATTCTGAAATACCTTTAGAGTTTCCACTCTCTGATGACGATTTTATTAAAAACCAATGTTCCTTATCTATCCAGTAATCTTGATTCCCCATAATACTGTTCTTTTCTTTTGGAACTGCTGAAAGATGATAGGTTTTAAAACCGCTTACAGTTTCTTCACCCTTAAAAGTTAGCTGGTGAGTTTTAGTTATATTAGCTAGCTGGCTAATTAATTGATCTTTGTAACTTTTACTAGAGCTATCATTTAATTCATTATTCAATTTAATCATAATAGCTTTTTTATCCTTATCCATATATGTTATAACCTTATCTCCATCATTAGTAGATATACTTTTTCCTGATGTTTTATCTTCAGTTTCTACACGTCTTTTTACTTTACCATTAGAATTATTAACCCATTCTTTAATGGCAATACTTTCTTTTAGTTTTCCATTTTCATATGTGTCCAGTTTTGATTCTCCATAATAAGACTTAGGTTTTTCACTTGCTTTCATAACATTTGTTACTACCTCTTCTGGTATTATTGTATCCTTTTTAATACTGCAGCCTGCAAATAAGGATGCTACAACAGCTGCTGATATAAACATAGTAATTAATTTTTTCTTTATCATAATAAACCTTCCTTTTTAAACATTTTTATTTGGAATCCAGCAGGCAAAAATAGTGCTGTTATTTTGTGAAAAAAGCTTTAATTCTCCACCATGCTTTTGTATTACTAAATTTACAATACTAAGTCCAAGACCAACTCCACTTTGAGATGTCTTATTTCTAGAATTATCAATTTGATAAAAAGGCTTGAATATTTTACTTTTTTCTTCCTCTTTAATAATTTCTCCTCGATTTTTAATAATGATTACACAACCTTCAGTTTTCCAAAGTTTAATTTCATCTTTAAATTCGTCTTCTATCCAGTTTGGCAAATTATGATTTAAGGAAAATGCCCCCATCCATATTTGACTTTTTGCCTCCGTATACCTTATTGCATTTGTCATGAGATTGTCCACAACTCTCATCATCTGCTTGACATCAACTTTATATATCCCATCAATAAGCATTTCTACAGATAATTTTATATTATTTTTTTCACAGGTGTCATAATAACCTGAAAAAAGCATTTCAAAAAACTCAGAACCTTCAACTTCTACAAACTCCATATTATAATCAGAGGTAAGCAGGGTGTATTCCATGAGATCATCTATCATTTTCTTCATATAGTCACTTTTATTTAGTATAACAGCTGATTTATTTTTTATTTCCACTAGATTTAAATCATTGCTGTTACCTATAGCTTCTGCATAGGCCCTAATTGCTGTAAGTGGAGTTTTTAAATCATGTGAAATTGCTGATATCATATATTCCTTGGTTTTCTGCTGAAATTCTATATTTTTTCTCTTTTCTTCTACTTCTTCTTTCATATTGTTAAAATGATTTATCAATTCTCCTATTTCGTCTTTATTATAATATTTTACAGAAGATTTATCTCCTTTAGCAAAATTGTTCATTCCTTCTGTTAAAAGCTTCATAGGTATGTTAAACTTTCTGTTGAGAAGTATTATTACTGTTATAAAAACCAATAAAAGTACAATAGTAAAGCAAATTGCTGCAAAAATAGTTTTATCATTTACACCTTCTATAAAATTTTCTCTGGCTATAGTAATTTTATAAAACCCTACTAAAACATCATTGTCAAATACTGGCTTTTTCAAAGTAAATGCTTTATATCCTGATTGTATTTCATACAAATTAGAATACATCATCTCTTTATTTAGTCTATATACTAAGTCCTGATTAGAAACATACAACTCTTCACCACTTGCATTATACAAATTTATCTGTACAGTATTTTTATCTTCTTTTTTTATAAAATTTATACCTTTTTGAGCATTTGTATATATTTTAGGATTGATCAACTTTTCTTCGTAGCTTTTAAACTTTACTACATTGACCAAATAATCATTTAACTCTACTTTTTTATTGTAACTAACAATGAGATTGTAAAGCAGCACTCCTGTAAGTATAGGAGCAAGCATTACTAACAAATGTGATAAGAACAGCCATCTTTTAAGTTTCATATATTTTCTCACCTATAAATTTATATCCAGTTCCCCAGACCGTTTGAATAAATGTAGGACTTTTTACATCATCCTTAAGCTTTTCCCTTAAAGCCTTAACATGAACAGTAACTGTATTATTTCCATCTACATCTAAACACTGCCATATATGCTCATAAAGTTCTTTTTTAGAAAATGTCTTATTAGGATTTTGAGCCATCAAAACCAGTAAAGCAAATTCTTTTGAAGTAAGTGGGATTTCCTCCCCTTTAATTAGAACTGTATTTTCTTCTAAGAATATATTAAGATCATTTTTAAATTCTAATTTATTACTATTTTCACTGCTATTCTCTTTTTTTCTGTGTCTTCTAAGGTGAGCTTCAACTCTAGCTGATATTTCAATAAGACTAAAGGGTTTGGTTATATAGTCATCTGCACCTAACTTAAGGCCCTTTACTTTATCCAAATCTGTTTGCTTTGCACTTACAATTAAAATTGGAACTTCACTTATCCATCTTATATTCTTACATAGAGAAAACCCATCCATTTCAGGAATCATTATATCTATCATTACTAAATGAAAATCTCCTTTTTTAAAATCCTCTAAGCCTTCTTTTCCTGTAGATGCCCAAATAATTTCATAACCTTCTTTTTCTAAATGTTCCTTTATTATATTTGCAATTGCTTCATCATCTTCAACTATTAATAGCTTTTCCTTCATCTTGCATCCCCCTATAAATTATATTATACATGGATATTTTAGCACATTTTAAAAGTTAATAAATTCTTTATAATTACAATTCAATACTATCTAGATTTCATATACAACATTTCCCTTGTTTCTTACAAAACTATTTTTCTTTAAAGCAAGAAATTTTCATAGGAAATGTAATACAAAAAAGCTTAGTAAAAATTGATTTTATCTCATATAAAATTGTTACTGCAAGTTGCAGTTATTATTTTAAAACATATATAAAAAGCTATTGATTTTTATATATAATAATACTATAATTTAACATATATTAATATTTAATGCATGTTAAATATTAATATATGTTAAAAATATACTTATATTAATATTTATCTATAAGTAAACATAACTGTGAGGAGGATAAAAATGAATATAACCGAAATATCAGTAAAAAGACCAGCCACAATGTGGATGGTAGTAATTTTACTAGTTGGCCTTGGTTTTATAGGGTATACAAGCATGGGGGCAAACTTATTACCTTCTATGAATAATCCTGTTATATCAGTAACTACAATATATAGTGGCGCTAGTGCTGAAGACATTAAAAAAGATATTGTAAAACCTATTGAAGACTCAGTATCAGGAATAAGCGGTCTTGATACCATTAATTCCACAGCAAAAGAAGGTTTTGGTACTGTTACAATAACTTTTAAATCCAGTGCTAATTTAGACACTGCATACTTAGATGTTCAAAAAGCAATTGAAAATGCTTCATCAAAACTTCCTAAAGATGCTGACAAGCCTACTATATTTAAGATGGATACTAATGCTATACCAGTTTTAGCAGTTTCTCTAAATGGAAATGTCAGCTATGATGAACTTTATAATGAATCTGATATCTTAAAACAAAAATTAGAAAAGTTACCCGGTGTCGGAAAAATTGATCTAATGGGCGCTGATAAAAAACAATTAATAATAAAACTTGATAAAACTGCTATGGAGTATTATGGCATAAGCATTAATACTTTAATGGGTAAGCTAAACTCAGTTAACATAAATGTACCTGCTGGCGAAATTAATCAAGACAAATTAGATCAATCCGTTAGAGTTATTGGTCAATTTAGTAGCATAGATGACGCTAAAAATATGCTAGTACCTACATCAAATGGTGGCACTGTACGTCTTGGTGAAATTTCACAAATAGATTTAGAAGCTCCAAAAGCAACTTCATTAATAAGATTTAATGATAAGAAAACTATGGCAATTGTTGTTGGAAAACAAAGTGATGCCAATGTAGTAGAAGTAGCAAATAGCGTAAAAAAACAGCTAGAATCAATTAAGAAAAGTATTCCAAGTGGAATTAAGGTTGATATTGCCTTCGATACTACTACTTTTATTACTTCTTCATTAACTCAAGTAAAACATAATCTTATAGAAGGAATTATAACTACTGCAATTGTACTTTACTTGTTCTTCCGAAGTTTTCGTTCTTCTTTAGTTGTTTTAGTTGCTATACCTACATCCCTTATAGCTACCTTCTTTATGATGTACAAACTTAATTTTACACTTAATATGCTTTCTTTAATGGGATTATCTTTAGTTATAGGTACACTGGTGGATGATTCTATAGTTGTAATAGAAAGTATACAAAGGCACTTAGGTTTGGGTAAGGATCCTATATCAGCAGCTATTGATGGGCGTAATGAAGTTGGAATGGCTGCTGTAGCAATAAGTCTTTGTGACATAGTTGTATTTGCTCCTATTTCTCTTATGTCTGGTATGATAGGACAGTTATTTAGAGAGTTTGGACTCACTATCGTTGTAGCTACAATATTTTCACTTTTAGTATCCTTTACAGTTACGCCAATGCTTTCATCTCGTATACTAAAAAGAGAAAAGAAAGAAAAAGAAATTAAAAAGGATGGCTTTTTCAGCAAAGTTCTAGAAAAATATAAAAGCATTCTCCTGTGGTCTCTAGATAATAGAGGAAAAGTTTTAAGTGCTGTTATTGCAGCTATTGTAATTAGTGTTGCTCTTATTCCAATGGGAATATTAAAGTCTGAATTTATACCTACAGCTGACCAAAGCAGTGTTACTATTGATTTCTCTCTTACTCCAGGTTCAACCTTAAAGCAAACAGATGAAAAAATTGCTGAAGTAGAAAAGCATTTACATAATATGAAAGAAGTAAAAAGTTACTTTTCAATGGTTGGATCAAACGGACAAGGAAGTTCAGATAAAGCTACAGGGGAAATTATGGTTAACTTAGTTCCTAAAAATGAACGTAAAAAAACTCAAACTCAGCTTGCAAAAGAGATTCGTGATTTTGGTAAAAAAATGACTGGAGTAGATTTCACTGTAACAGAATCTCAATCTAGTGGTGGAAGCACCAAACCTGTTTCTATTAGTATAAAAGGAGACAACCAGGATACTTTAGAAGCCTTATCAAAAGAAGTTGAAAAAATAGTAAAAACAGTACCTGGAGTTATTGATATAAGCAATTCTGCCAATATAAAAAGCAGTGAACTAAGGGTAAATATAGATAGTCTTGCAGCTGCACAATATGGTATTTCTACAGCTGATATAGGCAGCTCTGTAAGAACTGCACTAGCAGGTACTCAAACAGGAGTATATCGAGCAAATAATGAAGAAAATGATATAAAACTTAAATTTATGGATGGTCAGATAAAAAATGCTGAAGACATTAAATCCATAAAAATTTCAAATGGATCTGGTGTACAAATACCTTTAAATCAGGTTGCCACTGTTGTAAAAGCATCCAGTCAACCATCTTTATCTAGAGAAGATAAACAGGATGTTGTTACTATAGGAGGAAATCTACAAGGTAGAGTTCTTGGAGAAGTAACTAATGATATAAAAGCTAAGTTAAAATCTTTATCTTTACCTGAAGGCTATAGTATAAGCTATGGAGGAACTCAAAAGAATATGGCAGAATCCTTCAGTTCTCTTGGATTAGCCTTAGGAGCTTCACTTATTCTTGTTTATATGATATTAGTAGTGCTTTATGAATCTTTCTTAACTCCAGCTATCAGAATGGTATCACTACCTTGTGCTATAATAGGCGCATTTGGCTTACTAGCCTTAACTGGACAAACTTTAAACTTAATGTCAATGATAGGTTTAATAATGCTTGAAGGTTTATCATCTAAAAATGGTACTTTATTAATAGACTACACTAACACTCTTATGAAAAAAGGTATGAGCCTAAAAGATGCTCTTATTGAATCTGGTACAACTAGATTAAGACCTATAATAATGACAAGTTCAACAATGATTGTTTCAATGCTTCCCGTTGCACTGTCTATGGGTGAAGGAAGTGAAATGAAACAAAGTATGGCTATAGTAATAATCGGCGGTATGGTAGCATCAACTATACTTTCACCTATAGTATTACCTGTAGTTTATACCTTAATGGATGATTTAACTAAACTTTTGTTCAAGAAAAAAAGAAAAGAAGGAAATGCTGAGGAGGGCAAGCCATATGAAGTTTAATGTTTTAAATAAAAAGAACTTAATAACAGGCGCAGTTTTAGTACTTATTGTTGTTGGCTGTGTTTCTATTTTTGGTAAAAGCAAAAAAGTAGAAGGAAAGCAAGAGATTAAAAATGTAAAAGTACAAAAGATAACTGTTGGTTCAATATCCACTGATGTGGAATATGCAAGTAAATTAAATCCTGTACAAGAGGTAACAATTTTTCCAAAAACAGGCGGTAAAGTTGCTGGCTTAAATGTAGATATTGGGGATAAGGTTACAGCAGGCCAGGTCTTATTTACACTAGATACTGCTGAGCTTCAAGCTCAGCTTCAATCTCAACAAGCAGGATTAGCAGCCTCAAATGCTAACTTAGCTAAAACCAGCGATTCTGGACTTCAGCAGCAGATAACAACTGCTCAGCAAGCCACTCAAAAATCACAAATAGCTTATAATGATGCTAAAGATAACTATGATAAGATGCAAAAATTATATAATTCAGGAGCTATAGCTAAACAGGAATTAGATAATTCAAAGGTAAAATACGATAACTGCTCTGTAGATTTAAAATCCGCTGAAGATAACTTAAATCTTTTAGTAGAAAAAATAGGTCCTCAATCTACACAAGCAGCAGCAGCACAAGTAACACAATCGCAAGCAGGAGTAAACTCTGCACAAATCCAAATAAATAATGCTACTATTACTACACCTATTTCTGGAGTGGTATCAGCTAAGGATGTTAAAGTAGGGCAGCTTGCTGGAGGTCAATCTGGATCAGTTACTATTATTGATAGCAGTAGTTTTATAGCAGAAATAAGTGTTCCCGATAAAATCATCGGAAAAATTCAAATTGGCCAGTCAGTGCAAGTAAGCATAAATGCATTAGACAATAAAAAAGTATCTGGAGCAATAGATAAAATTAGTCCTAACTCTAACTCTAAAGACAACTCCTATATTGTAAAAGTAAAAATTGATAACTCAAAAGGCGAACTAAAATCAGGTATGTTTGCTAAAGTATCCTTGCCATCTGAAAAGAAGGATAATATTTTAACTGTTCCAAACGAGGCTATTAAAATAGAAAATAACGTAAATTACCTTTATGTAGCTGACAGGGGAAAGGTTAAAAAAGTATCTATTAATGCTGGCATTTGTAATGATAAAGTTACAGAGATAACTGGAAATGTAAAAGAAGGCACAGATGTAATTACTGAAGGCCAGAATTTATTAAGTAGTGGGGATAAGATTAACGCAATTAAATAAATCTTTTAACCACTAAAACAAAAATGCGTTGGTCTTCTAATTGAAGAATCAACGCATTTTTAATTAAAGCTATAGGAGGAAAACATATGTGTAAGGAACCAGTAGATGTGTTAGCTGAAAAATTACTATCTTTTATTCCCTTAATGACTAAAAAAATCATAAAATTTGATATTCAGCCTAATAAAATGCTATCTATAAATCAAATTATGCTTCTAGGAATTCTTAATGATGAGAGAAGCCTATCTATTTCGGAAATATGTAAGAAGGTTTGTATTTCTAAACCTCAGATGACAATTATTGTAGATAAGTTAGTAAATATTGACCTTGTTTATAGGGTTCATAATGAAGGTGATAGAAGGACAATAAATGTTAATATTACTGAAAAGGGTAAGGCATATTGTAAAAACATGTTAGAAATATTCAAGAAAAATTTGAGACATAAGCTTATATCTTTATCATCAGAAGATTTAACAACTCTGCTAAATTCAATAGAAGTTACTGAAAATATATTCAAACAACTTGAATAATGGTAAATATACTAAATATGTTTTCTTAAGACAGCTGTAGGATAACAATTTGATACAATAGTTATCTTACAGTTATTCATATATTTATATATCAATATTATTTAACTTCTCATAAATGGAAGCTAATGATTCTAATTCATCGGGTTCCAAATGGGAAAGATAACTTTTTAATACCCCACGACATTTTTCCTCAAACTTATTTATTAATTCCCTGCCTTCATCTGTTATAGATACCAATACAGCTCTTCTATCAATATCATCATGACGACGAGAAACTAATCCATTGTTAGATAATCTATCAATCATTGTTGTAATAGCACTTGGCTTAACTCCCATTCTTTCTGCCAAATCCGTAACTTTATATGATTCTTTTTTTGATAGCAAATCCAACATACTAAACTGCGTTTCAGTTATGCCAAACTCTGTTAAATCTCTAACCTTATCAGCGATTTTCATACTGGTATTCCATAATGCAACTTGTGCACGCGAAACATAATCATCTTTATTTATCATAGGTTTTCTCCCCCTCTTGGGTTCATGTTATTTGCTTGAATAATATTAGGAAATATTTTTTCATAAGTTTCAATTACTCCTGTATTTATTCATAAATGTTCCAAAATCATTCATCCATATGTTATATATTATCATTGTGCTAATAATAAATCCATATGAAAAATGAATTCAAATCTAAGATGATATTTTTCTACATTCATGGTAAAATAAATTTAAAATATTATAGTTTAATTTCAAACTATAGGATAGGGAATAATATTATGAAAAAAAATACAATTAAATGGAAAATTCTCAAATACAATATTACTATTGTTATACTGCTTATTACATTAATAGCTATAGTATTTAATATTGCTGTTAACAAATATATTGAAAAAGACTTGCTTAGTCAATTAAATAAAATAGCACTACGAACTGAAGATATTGCCTTACAAAAGGGTCCTAGCTTTTTTTCAAAGTCTGGAATGAAACCACCTAAACCTCCTGATAATGAGAAAGACAGCAATAATCCTTATAGATTTTATTTTATGTTAGATCAATCTCTTAGGGAACCTCTTTCAATTATAAATGCTAATTACATTTTACTTGACGATAAAAAAAATAAGATAGTTCCTTATGATGAAGTATATTTTAAAAATTCTAGTGATGTGCTTAGTAAAATAGAAATGCAAATAACCACATCCACAAGCTTAAAAAATAATACATATTTAAACTTTTATATATCTGGAACTAAATATATAGCACTGCTTAAACCAGTGTCTCAAAAAAACTCCTTTGGATTAAGTTGGATAATTATATATGCTAATCTTGATAAAATTAACCAACTACAAATAACAATATGCACCATGCTTTTTACTATTCTCATTTTGTCAGGTATAATCATTGTAATATTTTCTTCCATTGCTGCAAAAAAAATATCTGCTCCATTTTCCTATTTTGATCAGCATATAAAAGCTATTGCTGAAAGAAATTTTGACACTAAAATTCATTCACCTGTATATGACGAATTACAAGAATTTGTTAATAATATTAACATTATGTCAGAAAAACTTGAAACCTATGATAAAGCACAAAAAACATTTTTGGAAAATGCGTCCCATGAATTTAGAACTCCTCTTATGTCTATTCAAAGCTATGCTGAAGGTATAAAATATGATGTTGTAGATACTAGTACTGCAGTTGACATTATTATCGATGAAACCAAACGCGTAACCCATTTAGTGGAAGATTTGCTGTACCTTTCCAGATTAGATACAATTGAAGAAAATTATTATTTTGAAAATCTAGACTATAATACGTTGATAAATACTTGTGTTGAAAGGTTAAATGGTATTGCAGCAACAAACAATATAAAAATTGAAGTTACTAATGTTAACGAAAATATCCAACTTTTTTTTGATGAAGAAAAGCTTTCTCGAGCAATTACAAATATAATAAGTAATTGCATAAGATATGCAAATAGTATTGTATATGTGAATTCTAAAATTATTGATGATGACAAAATAGAACTTATAATTTCTGATGATGGCCCTGGAATTAATTCTAATGACCTTCCCAATGTATTTGAAAGGTTTTACAAAGGCAAAAAAGGCAATTTTGGAATTGGTCTTGCCATTACAAAAAATGTTATAGAAAAACATAATGGAGAAATTTTTGCTAAAGCCTGTGAATCTGGCGCCTTATTTATAACTCATCTACCACTTAACAGATAAATTTCTTATATAAAGGTGGCTGTTGCATTAAGTAACTTACATACAATATATAATAAAGTTTTTTAAATTAAAAACCTTATTATATATTGCAGTATGTACTCTTAGTGCAGCAGCCCTTCAATATTAGTTTAAATATTAAATCTTGATATAACATCTCTTAGTTCCTCTTACATTTTTAACAAATATTTTGCAGTTTTATATTTAAGCTTAAAATTATCATAAAAAAATAAGGCTTACACAGCCTATTTAATAAGTTTAAAGTGGTCTTTAATAACAAACACATCTTCTTCAGTTTGATTAAGTTTGTGTTTTATAAGCTTAACATCATTAGATACATTAGTAAAATTATCCTTACTTTCAGTTCTAAATTCAGTAAGATCAGCAGTTTGGTTATATATTGCATTAACCTTACCTTTAATATCAGTTATATTAGATTGCATTTTTATTTGTAATTTTTCTGATTCATTTAACTTAGATTGCATCTCTCTTTGAGTTTTTTCTGATTCATTTAACTTAGATTGTATTTCTCTTTGAGTTTTTTCTGATTCATTTATCTTTAATTGCATCTCCATTTGGATTTTTTCCATATTATTTAATTTAGATAGTATTTCATTTAATATTTGTTCCATAGTAGCCTCCCCTTTTAGGTTAGTAGTGAAATTATATCATAAATTAATTTTGAAATCTATAGATTTATACAAAAACCAATGATCCTATTTATCTAATAGATATGTTTGCTCACATCTAAATTTTATTGTTATACTAAGTTTTCCTTGAAGTAGTTCTGAAGAAATTTCATGTCCCATCTGCTGTATTAACTCCTTTGTTATAGCAAGTCCTAGCCCTGTATTATTTCCGTTCCTTGTGCGATCCACTGTAAAAAAGCGTTCAAATAAATGTTTAGCATCTTCCTCACTTAAATTTGGTGCATCATTTTCAAAAATTATAAGAATAAAATTAAACTCATGTTTTAACGATATAAATACATTTTTTTCTCCATGCTTTAACATATTTTGTATCAAATTTGAAAATGCCCTTCTTACTGAATTTTCATCAGCAACAATCAAAGATACTTTTTCATCTATATTTATAATAGGTTCTATTCCTTTACTTAAAAAGTCATTATAAAAGGAAGCTAACATATCACAGAGTATATTGGGTAAATTCAGTGATTTAAGTTCAAATTTATATTCTTTTGACTCTAGTCTAGATAAGTCATAAAAACTACAAATTAAAGTTTGAAGGGATTCTGATCTCTTCTTTACTATATTAATATACTCTTTTCTTTCATGATCTTGCAAAGTATCATCTTCAATAAGTTGAATATACCCCATTATAGATGTAAGTGGAGTTCTTAAATCATGTGACATGTTTGCAATGGCCATTCTAAGCTCTGAATCCATTTTTTTATATTTAATTTCTGTATTATTCTTTTTTTCTAAAGTTCTATTTATTTCTAATACTAATTTTTCTAAATTTTTATTTTTAAAAGAAATCATTACTTTTGAATTAGTTTTAATATTATTAATTTTATTTAACTGTTTATTTATAATCTTAGTCTCTTTAATAGCCAAAATATAGAGAGCGATAAATAAAACCATACTGCCTAAGCTAAAAACAATTATTAATTTTTCCATATATATCACTCCCTGTATTTTTCATTTAAAGGTTAACATATGCTATTTTCTTGTATATGATCAACAAAACAACTTATCTATGCTTTAGATAAGTTCAATCTTGATTCAAGCATATTCAATAGTTCATACCTATTTGATTTCCTTTTTTTTGAAACAAAACATACTTAGAGCTACAAAAATCACAGTATATATACATCCTGTTATAACTGCTAAAGTAAAATCTACATTTTTTGCTGTATCACCGAATGCCTTTAACTGAGTTGTAATAAGAACATTATATACTCCTCGAAATTTTCCAGAAATAATCACTGAAAATAACTTTATAATTGGAGATATTCCCATAAATACAAACATATAAACAAAGGTAAATACATTTGTATTATTAATAATAGTATTTAAAAACATTCCCACTGATATAGCTGCAATCCAAAGTGGTAATGAGGCTGCTATTCTAGTAAGACTATCTAATAAACTTAGTTTAAAATTGCCTCCAGAAGATCCCATAATTATAGCACTTCCATAGAATATTATAAGTATAATAAATGCTGATATAAAAGAGAGCATAACCCCTACGATAAATTTGGATAAAATAAGCTTGTTCCTTGAAAATCCAAAATTTATAACGTTTTTTAAAGTATTATTTTTATATTCTTCACACATAGTCATGTCAATAAATACAATAACCAAATATATTGGTACAATAAGCATATTACTAGCCACTTTAAAAAGAATTGTTAAATCAAGTACATTATTTATATTTAATATAATATTAAGAGTTAACAGCATAGCTGCCATTGCAGCTGTAAATGCCCAAAAATATGCCCTATTAAAATTTCTATAAAGCTCAGCTCTTATATAATTAATCATGTTTATACCCTCCAATCAAATTGATAAAATAGTCTTCAAGTTTTGAACCCATTTGACAGATAGAGTACAACATTATTCCATTACTTACAATTATCTTTGATAAAATTTCAGGTGCATCTATTTTTTCATATAACCTTATTTCATTATCATTTAATACCTCATATTTATTACATCCAAATTCTTTTTCAATTAAAGCTGAAGCTTTTCCTGTGTTATCCACTTTAATTGATAGATAGTTTTTGCACTTTTCTTTTAAATCCTCAGCTGATATCTGCTCTATAAATTCTCCTTTATCAATAAATCCATAGGTAGTTGCCAGCTGACTTAACTCACTTAATATATGGCTTGACATTATAATTGTAGTATTTTTTTCTCTATTCAGTTTCAGTAAAATATCTCTTACTTCAACTATTCCTGTAGGATCAAGTCCATTTATAGGTTCATCTAAAATAAGCAAATCAGGACTTGTCATAACAGCTAGTGCTAAACCTAAACGTTGCTTCATTCCCATAGAAAAGTTTTTAAATTTTTTGTTTCCTACATCTAAAAGTCCTACAATCTTTAATACATCTTCTACTATGTCTTTTTCTACAATTCCTCTCTGTATTCTATAATATTCTAAATTTTTCTTTGCTGATAAATACGGAAAGAACATAGGAGTTTCAATAATTGCACCTGTTCTTGTTCTCGCTTCACTTAACCCCTGCTGTGATGACTCTCCAAACATTTGGATTTCCCCATTAGATGGCATAGTAAGTCCAGTTATCATTCTAAGCATAGTAGTCTTTCCTGCGCCATTTTTACCTACAAGTCCATAAATTTCTCCCTGCTTTATATCCATATTTACATTATTAACCACCAAAGAATTATGGTACTTTTTACTCAAATTTTTAATTTTAAGCACATCTTCTCTCATTTCAATCAACCTCCTTTATCTTACATTTTTATATTAAAACAAAATGTACAAGAAAACTTAAAGAAAGTCTTAAGAAAGGCTTAAGTTTTTAACTAATTTTGAATCCAATACCCCAAACTGTATGTATGTACTCTGTCTCAGGGTCAATCTTTGCTATTTTTGAACGAAGATTACTCATATGCACATTAATTGTATTATCATCACCTAAAAATTCTTCCTTCCAAACATTTTCAAACAAATTTGCTTTTGTAAACACTTTATTAGGGTATGCCATTAAAAGCTCTAATATATTAAATTCTCTTGCCGTTAAAGATATAGCTTGTCCTTTAATACATGCTTCTAAAGTTTCAAGATCTAAAGTCAAATTTTTATGAATTAAAATGTTTTTCTTCTGCTTATTATTAGAAAATATCATATAACGTCTTAATTGAGCTTCAACTCTAGCTAAAACTTCCTCAGTATCAAAAGGTTTTGATACAAAATCATCAGCGCCCAGCCTAAACATATCTATTTTTATATCTTGTCCAGGTTTCGCAGATATAACTATAATTGGCATTGTATTAACTTTTCTTATACTTGCTATAATTTCTTCTCCAGTTATTCCTGGAAGCATTAAATCAAGTATTATCAATTGAAAATCATATTTATCCAAACACATCTTAGCCTCTGAACCTGAATAAGCACAAATAACATTGTATCCTTTTTTACTTAATATCCTGTAGAGAAGCTTATTTATATCTGTATCATCCTCCACTACTAATATATTTATATTGCTATTCATATATAATATCGCCACCTTAAACTAAATTTCCTATTTTCAGATACGTAATTCTTTCAAATTAAATTTCTTATTTTACATAAATATTCCTAACTACATAATATCAAAAAATTTTAATACTTCAAGGTGCTACTTATACCTGAATTCATACTTTACAATTTAAGCATAATGCGAAGCATTTTTTTTATTAATGGACTTATACTTGGTATATTATTAATTTCAAGATGTCTTACTAATTATTATTTGTGCTAGGATTTTCTATTTTTCCCATAAACAATATAACTCCAGTTTTACTATCTCTTATAGCAAAAATAAAAGGCCTGTTCACTTTAAATTCAACTGGATTTTCAGGTGGAGCAGCTCCCGCCATAATCTCTGCAGTAACTGCTGCTGCTTCTGTTCCTTGTTCATCTACACTTATACAAGCCTTATGTTCTACTTTACCTATATACAAAGGTTTTCCATCTTCAGCATTGCTTTCAAATTTTGTAAAGTTTGCTTTATTAATATCAAAAGCCTGCTTCATTCCTAATGCTTCTAATGTATCTTTTAAGTCTGTGTCATACTCCATTTTAAATTTAGGAATTTGCTGTACAACATCTGTGCTTTTAAAGCTACCTATCCATTTATCAAAGTTTCCCTTAGTAATTCCTGATATAAAATTATCTATATTGACACTCTGATCTGGCAAAAATATATCCATTTCTATTCCATCATTATATGGTAGAGAAATTGCTTGAAAATTATCTCCCTTTAAATAATTTATATGTCCTCTGCCTTCCATGTTATCTACATTTATTTTTTCGCCACTAGATAAAGTGAATTCTTCTTTTTTTGTATTAGATGGCGAAAATTCCTCACTCCACCTTCCCTTAAAATACAAAGAATTAATTAGAATTGCATCATCGTATTCTCCTATATTGTCAATGATCTTTTTAATTTGACCATTAGTAGCTACATCAACCCATTGATTTATTTTGTTTGCTGTATTAAGATTTTTAAAATCCTCTGAATTTATCTGAGATACATAATATTTATTTGTTATATTTTTAAAGTCACTATTAAGATTTATCCCATTATTAACCCATATTGAATTTGCTGCCTTTAAATTTGTGAATTTTAAATTGTTGAAATAATCTAATAAGCTATAATACTGTTCATTAATGTCTTTATCACTTATATCTTTTAGCCCTAAACAATTTATCATTTCCTGTTTTGTTTCATTATCTGCACCATTTTGTGTCATTGCTAATATAGTAGATATACTTAATGGGGAAATAACCATGTTTTTATTTTTATCCTTGTTTATTAAGTTTTTCATCAAATCAAATCCAAAAGCGTTGTTTGCTGTAGTTACAGAACTATTTTCATCTATATTTATAGTACCTATGTCATTAGTAGTAAATTTCATTTGTATGGAGTTTTTCATAGATTCATTTCCTTGACCAAACTTTAAATCTTTGGAAATGTTAATATAATATGTTTGTCCTTGTTTATACCCTTCTTTTGGAGGTTCTACATAAATGCATTTTCCGTCACTTGTTGGAAAAAGATCCACATCCATTAAATTTCCTTGTGAATCTGTTACAGTAATAACTGTAGAGTTAAATAAGCAATTCATATCTACAGGAGTTTTAAGCTTTATTTTCCATGTTTTAATTGTACTTATATCTTTCTTTTCTCCCCATTGAAGTACATTAGAATTTGCATTTGAATCTGTAGAGTCAGCATGTACCCTAGGTAAAAAAGTATTATAAATTGTTATTAATAATAAGATTATACCTAGTGAAACAAATTTTTTTATCTTCACTTTATTTCTATCAGTCATACATTTTACACCTTCCCTTTATACTCATAATATACTTTATATTACAATAATAACATTACTTAACTTATAGGACAAATGTATCAGTATGTTTCTTATTTAAATTCATTAGGATTCAATATAGGAATTACATTTATAACTGGCACTTCATAGGGATGAACCTTTTTTATTACAGCCACAGTTTCCTTTAAAATTTCCTTGTTACAACAAAATTCCACCTTACATTCCTCTGCTTCACATATCTGCCCTATTTCACCCTTAAAAGGATTTGCCCCATCTAAAGGTCTCCAGGAACCTGTTACTTTAGAAAAAGCCATACAATTATCATAGTTTCCTCCTACAGTAAGTGCCCCTATGTCATTTAATCTTTTTCTTAAATTTTTCACATATTCCTCTGGTATAAAAATTTCTATTTTAAAATTATTAAATTCCATACTATGAACTCCTTTATCTTATAATTCGCAAGTGGTTTTTCTTTTCGTAGTTATTATATACTTTTTTACAATACTCCACAGTTTCTTGAGCGGTTTTGCAAACCACATCAGCCTTTACATACTTACATGCTTCCTCATCTAATGGTCCTCCTCCAATTAATATCTTAACATGCTTTCTAAGCCCCTCTTGTTCAATTCTCTCTATACATTCTTTTACATTATCAAAACCATTGGTTAGAAGAGATGAAATTCCTATTACCTTGGGTCTATACTGTTTAATTGCTTCAATGTATTTTTCCGCTAACACATCAACACCTAAATCTATAACTTCAAAGTCATTACTGCTCATAACAGTACTTACTACATTCTTTCCAATATCATGAATATCTCCATAAATGGTTCCTATAACAAAAGTTCCATATTTTGATGTACCTGAAGGAATTGCCTCTCCTAATATATCTGAAACTTCCTTAAATATTTCTCCAGATATAATAAGTTCAGACATAAAATAAGTTTTTTCTTCAAACCTTTTTCCAACTATAACAATACCCTGTTGTAAATATCCAATAATATCCAGAGCAGGTACGTTGCTATTTATAAGACTTTTTACTTCTGCAAGTACAAGATCTTCATCAAGTTCTGCCATTGCTTCTACAAGTTTTTTACTCATAAAACATCTTCCTCCCCTCTTAATTTGATGCTTATATATAAATTATCATAAATATGTTTCTAAAGCATCTTACATAATGCACAAATTCAATATATAAAAGTAAACATCATGTATCATTGTTCTATTTTTTTAAATCTACTTTTTAATGAACTATTTCATTATTAATTTTTGAAATGGACTTTTTATGCTTATATCTTAAATTAACTATTTAATTTTTATCTATAATGAACTATTATTTTATATAAGGGGTGGTTTTTATGGAAATGAAACTAACTAATCTTTTAAACAAATTAAAAAGTTATAATACTGAATTATACGTTTCCACCAAAGACAACATATTAATTAGAACCGTTAAACTTCTACAAAAAGATCAGTCTTTATTCGATGCTAATTGTCTATATGTAGGTAAACTGTCAAACCTACCTAAAGTATTGCCAGAAAATAATATTATCAATTTACTTTGTATTTCAAATAAAAGCTTGATTAATAAATACAAAAAAAATTCTATGGTAAACTTAATATTATTAAATATTGATGTAGACATAGCTGAAGTTTTTAATAAAATACAAACAATTGTAGAAGCTCAGCAAAAACTTGCCATGAATTCAGCAGCATTACTGGATTCTCTAACTAGTGGAAAAGGTATTGAACATATAGTAAATGTTGGTTCTGAACTTTTAGGAAATCCTATATGTGTTATAGACTTAAGCTTTAAAGTTCTTGCTCATTCCAAAAACATTAAGGCAGACAATCCCATATGGGTTGAGCTATTCACTAAAGGTTACTGCTCCTACGATTTTGTATCCATGTCAACTGTAGAAAAATTCATTGAAGTAGTTCATAAAAGTAATTCACCGGTTTTTATTAGTGAAGATAAGTTTAGAATTCCTAGAATAATATCAAATATTAAAATTAATAATAAAGTAATAGGGTATCTTACTGCTCTAGAATGTGAAAAACCCTTTAGCGAAAATGATATGGAATTAGTTTTCACTTTATGTAAAGTAATCTCTTCCGAAATGCAAAAAAGCAAATTCATTGAAAACACAAAAGGATCAAGATATGAGCATTTTATTATAAACTTACTCTGCGGAGAAAAAATGGACGAAATAACTATTAGTGAAAGATTAAAATTTTTAGATTTACACTTTAAAGATAATCTTTATGTACTCGTAGTAAACGTGCCTCAAAATAATTTTATAAATGTCCCATTACATCAAATAAGAGATAAAATTGATTATATACTTGCGGATAGTAAATCTATTATATATAAGGATGCTATTGTTGTACTTATAAACCGTAATAGTAAACTATCCTTTGAAGAGAAAACCTTTTCAAAATTAATGGACTTTTTAGAAAAAAATAAAATTTTTGCTGGCTTAAGCCGTTGTTTTCATAACTTCGCCCAGATGAAAGATTATTATGAACAATCCACAAAAGCTATTGAACTTGGCATAAGTTTAAAATTGAATAAATTCTTTTTTTCATATGAAGATTTTGCAGTATATCATCTTTTAGAGTTGTGTTCATCAGAGAATAATTTAAGAAACTTTTGTCACGCTTCAATATTTTCTTTGATAAAATATGATCATATAAACAACACAGATTACATGAAAAGTCTTTACACTTATTTAATAAATGGAAAAAATCAACTAGACACAGCAGATATTTTAAAAATTTGCCGAAGTACTTTAGCTCATCGCATAGAAAAAATCCAGCAAATTATGAATATTGATTTGAATGACTCCATTACAGGTTTTAGACTTATTTTAACTTTTACTATATTAGATTATATTGATAAAACTAAATCATATGATGGATTTGATGTTCACAGTAAATCCTCCTAAGAATCTTCCAAGAACTAACAAATCCAAAACACATTATTGACAATTGCATATAATCAAATGATTCTTAGGTTCAGGTGAACTTTTCTCTTAAAGATTATGATTAGATAAAATACATATTTGGGAGGTAATGTAATGAAACTTCATAAGGTTGTTTTTGAACCTTTAAATGATGAAATACTTATACCTGAAGGAAGTACAATTAAAGAAGCTATTGATAAGATTGATGTGGATTTTGATTTTCCCTGTAGTGGTAGAGGCAGCTGTGGAAAATGCCGTATTAAAGTTTTAGAGAAAATCTTAGATACCACTGACAAAGAAAAAAAACTTTTAGGGGAAAAAGAGCTTTTAGAAGGCATCCATCTTGCTTGTGAAACAAAAGTTTATGATAATTTAACTGTAGAATTAAATACAAGTAAAGCTTCTTTACTTAACATATTACAGTGGTCTGTTGAAAGAACCTCCAATATTAACCCACTTATTGAGAAGGTTTATGTCGAAGTGGACTTGCCTTCCCTGCATGATCAAAAATCCGACTTAAAACGTTTAAAAGAAAAACTCATGCTGCAAAACCATAATTATAAAAATCTAAAAATAAAACTTTCTGCCTTAAAAGATTTGCCAGATAAACTCCGTGAAGATAATCATCATATAACTGTGATTATTGACAATGATGAAATACTAGGAGTAGAAAAAGGAAATACAACTTTAAAAATGCTAGGTATGGCTTTTGATATTGGTACTACAACCATTGTAGGATATCTAATAGACCTGTGTACTGGAAAAGAACTCACTGTTTCTTCCGTACTAAATCCACAGGTAAAATTTGGTGCCGATGTAATTTCTCGTACAACCTATGCCAATCAAAATATAGATGGTATAAAAATGCTGCAATCCACCCTTTTAAAAGTAATTGATGGATTAATTGGAAATGCTTTAGAGAAATCATCTATGAAAAGAGAAGATGTTTATACCATTACAATAGTAGGAAATACCTGCATGCACCATCTTTTTCTAGGTTTAACTCCAAGATATATTGCAGCCACACCCTATGTTCCTGTAGTAAGTGATCCAATAAATATAGATGCATTAGACCTTAATCTTCATATTAACCCTTCGGGTAAAATTTTTCTACTGCCTACTATTGCAGGCTTTGTGGGAGCAGATACTGCAGCAGTAATTCTTGCAACAGAAATGGATAAAAGCAAAGATATAAAATTAGCTATTGACATTGGTACTAATGGAGAGCTTGTATTAGGATCTTCAGAAAAGCTTGTGTCATGTTCTACTGCTGCAGGACCTGCCTTTGAAGGAGCTCAAATTAGCAGTGGAATGAGGGGAGCTATCGGGGCTATAGATCATGTGTATTTTAAAGACACAATGACTTACTCAGTTATCGGAAGCAACAAACCTGAAGGTATTTGTGGTTCTGGCCTTTTAGATATCATTGCAGGTTTTGTAGAACTAGGCATTATTAATAAAAGAGGAAAGATATTATCTCCAAGTGAATTTACTAATGACACTGCCAAAGCATTTCAAAAAAACATTATTACTTATGATGAAGCAAATGCTTTCTTAGTTGTACCTGAATCTGAAACAGCTCATGGACGTCCCATAATGATTACGCAAAATGATATCACAGCATTACAATTAGCAAAAGGAGCTATTTCAGCTGGCATTAATATACTTATTGATAAGCTAGGTATAAAATTATCTGATATAAAAGAAGTGCTTTTAGCAGGTGCTTTTGGAAATTATATGGACCCACATAGTGCCTGTATCATAGGTTTAATACCTAAAGAGCTTGAAAACAAAGTTAAAATGGTAGGAAATGCTGCTGGTACCGGTTCAAAGCTATCACTGCTGTCTCGCATAGAATATGAGCGTTCAAATATCATTACAACCACAGTAGAGTACATTGAATTAGGTGCCCAAAAGCATTTTAACAGAGAGTTTGCTAAGGGAATGCAATTTTAATGTAATATTAAACATATCACTAAAAACACATATAGAGGTACACCATGGAAATTCAACTCATTTTATTATTTGGTTCTGTTAAAAAATAGTGTTGATTTTTGAGCAAAAGTAAAAATAATACGAAGAATTTTTCAGAGGACAATTGACAGAGGACAGTGACGGAGAAAAATCCTCCTTCACTGTCCTCTGTCAATTGTCCTCTGTCCTCTCAAAAATAATACTTCGTATTATGCTTATATTACAAGCCATTTAAATTTGATTCTATTTATAAAGATCTTCACCAAACCATTTTACAGATAACTTGGCTAATGTTCCATCTGCTTTTAATTCTTTAAGCACTTTGTCTATATCTGTTTTTAGTTGTGTATTTTTTTTATTTAATACAAAATAAGTTGGTACTTTAGTAACTGTTCCTGTTAATTTTACATCTAGGTTCAAACTTTTTTGAACTGCAGGGAAAGCGGCAGAAGGATATACTGCAGCATCATATTGTCCTGAAGCAATCATTTTGAATGAATCAGCAGTGTTTAATGCCTCAATAGATTGTAAATTTACTTGCTTATCTGGATTTTTAGTATTGTAATCTTTAATTACAGTGTAACGAGCATCATTAGCTGGAATTGGTTCTAGCTTCTTTCCTACTAAATCAGCCATTGAATTAATATCATTACGATCTTTTTTTGTTACAATTTTAAGATCACTTAATCCAAAAGGTTCATCGGGGAAAAGATATTTTTGTTCACGTTCTGCACTTTTATAAAAATGACATGTACCTAAATCATATTTATCTGATTCTACACCAAGAAGTAGTGCGCTCTGACTCATGCCGCTAAATTGAAATTTATACTCAGGAAGCTTCTTACTTATTTCCTTAAGAACCTCAGCATCGTATCCAGAAGCTTCATTGTTACCATCTATATATGTAAATGGTTTAGCATCATTTACTACTGCAATTTTTACAACCTTTGTATTATTAGAAGAAGTACTGTTACCTTGTTTTGAACAACCTGCTACCACCACAACTAAAGTTGTTACTAGCGCTAATGAAATAAATATTTTTTTCATGAAAATTACCCCCATTATTATAATAATTTTAAATACTAATTTTTTTATATGATTTTAACCTATTTTCTAAAACTATAAATAGTTTTGCAAATATATAACAAACAATAAAGTATATAATTGCTGCATCTAAATAAGCTTCTAAATATTTATATCCAGATGATGCTTCAACTGATGAAGTTGCCATAATTTCAACTACCATTACAGAAAATGCTAGAGAGGTATCTTTGGTAATTTGTAAAAACACATTACTGAAATTTGGCAGTGCTGAAACTAAAGCTTGTGGTAAAATGATTCTTCTGTAGCTTTGAAAACTAGTCATGCCTATAGAATAAGCAGCTTCAAGCTGTCCCGAATTTACTGAATTTAGCGCAGATCTTATATTTTCTGAAAGATATGCAGCCGCATTTAATGTAAATGTTATTAATGCTATGTATATAGGTGATATACCCTTTGGTGATACTCTCCAGCCCAAACTTTGATGTAAATAAGTAAGTAATTCTGGGAAGGCATAAAACACTACATAAAGCTGTACAATTATAGGTGTTCCTCTTATAAATGACACAAAAATTGCTGATATAGTTTTCAAGATAGGAACATTATTAGTTCTACAAATAGCAATAATTAAACCTATAATTAAACCAAGTGCAATGGAAACTACGGAAATAAACAGCGTCATAGGAACAGCTTTTAATATTTTGGGAAATGTGTTTAGGGCAAATTGAATATCAAAATTCATACTAATCAATCCTTTCCGCTATTAACAATTACTATTTGCAAGTTTTTTAGTTGATTTATTATTCATATGCTCATATAGAGAAATAATTTGTTCAATTATAATAGAAATAATCCAATAAATTAATGCTACAGCAATAAATAATTCTAATTGTCTTACTCCATATCCATCAGAACCAATTAATTTTGCTTTTCCAAGTATGTCCACAACTCCTATTGTAAAAACATAAGATGTTTCTTTTAAAAGACTTATTATTACATTTCCTAAATTAGGTAAAGAAATTGCAAAAGCTTGTGGAATTATAATTCTTTTAAGACATTGAACATTATTCATTCCTATACTAAGGGCTGCTTCGCGTTGTCCTTCATCAACTGATAAATATGCAGCTCTCATAATCTCTGACATAAATGCACCACTATTTAAAGCAAATGTTATTATTGCAAAAACACTTTTATCCCAATTATTAATGTCAATACCCACAGAAATTAATATTTGAGGTAACCCATAAAATACTAAGAACAATTGTAGTAACGGTGGTGTTCCTCTTATAAATGCTGTATATCCATTAGCTATGGCATTAAGTATACTGTTTTTTTGTAGCTTCATTGCTGTTAAAATTAAACCTAATAATAAACCAAAGATTAGAGATACTATCATAATAACAAGGGTTAAAGGTAAAGCTTGCATTATTGATGGTATTGAACTAAATATATAACTAGGATCAAATATTTTATTCATATTTTACCTCCCCCTAATGTTCTATCTTTTTCAAAAATTGTTTAGTTCTCTGTTCCTTAGGATTATCAAATATTTCTTCAGGAGTCCCTTCTTCAACAATTACTCCTCCTTCCATAAAGATAACTTTGTCCGCAATGTTATAAGCAAAGGACATTTCATGTGTAACAACAATCATAGTCATGCCTTCTTCAGCTACTTGTTTCATAACCGAAAGTACTTCGCCTACAAGTTCAGGGTCTAGAGCTGAAGTTGGTTCATCAAAGAGTATTACCTCTGGATTAATTGCAAGTGCTCTAGCAATACCAACGCGCTGCTGCTGTCCACCTGAAAGCTGCGATGGATAGGAATCATATTTATCCGAAAGACCTACTTTTTCTAACAACCTTTTACTTATTTCTTCTGCTTCCTTTTTTGCTACTTTTCTAGGAGTAATTAGCCCTTCCATCACATTTTCAATTACAGTTTTATTATGAAAAAGATTATATGATTGAAAAACCATAGCCGTTTGTTTTCTTATCTTCAATATATCTTTTTTATGAATATTCTTAAAATTTACATTAGTATCACCAACTGTTAATTCACCTGCATTAGCTTTTTCTAAAAAATTTATACACCTTAACAATGTGGTTTTTCCAGAACCACTAGGTCCTAATATTACAACAACTTCTCCTTTATTAACTTTTATATTTGCTCCTTTTAGGATCTCATTTTCACCAAATGATTTATGAATTCCTTTAATTTCAATCATTTAACCACTTCCTATATACTTTTTAGGTTGGAGCCGCCAAACTAAGCAATTTACATACGATATATTGCTTTGCAAATTTAAAATTAGCACAATATATTGTAGTCTTTATTCTTAATACGACAGCCACATAAACAAATTCTATGTAGAACTAAAAATCACTTTACTTTTTTGTTACTACTACATGACAACAGCTGTCCCCTTTGGATATCATTTTAGGAAATTCAAGTTGTAACTTACTAAAGCAACTAACTATGCCAAAATCACCATAATTAGCCATTTTACATAAATTAACTATTTCTTTGCTAGAACATCCGAGCTTCTTCCAAGCTTCTACTAATGCACAATGGCTAAATTTTAGTTCTGCTTTTTTATCTGCTGCACTAACTATTTCAGCACCAAAAGCACATTTAGTAACTCCTCCTACAAGTTGACTTGCAAAATCTCCAGCACCATTTACATCTTTAAAGTTTTTACTTTTTATTTTTCCATATTCAGTTATTGCTTTTTTTGCTATTTTATCTGGATCAAGGCCTTCTTCTTTTGCTACTTTAAGTAATAAGTAAAACCAGGTTGCCCTATCTTCAATTCCTCCTCTTACTGCTTCAGTTAGTTCTTCTTCTGTGTACTTTTTTTCACTCATATTTATTCCTCCAAATTTCTATAATATTTTAATGACTAAAACTAAACTGCAATTTTTCACCTCCTAGCTTTAAAAATAAAAAATGCTATCTTTCTTAGATTAAGAAAGATAGCATTTTAAAAATCAATAAAATCAAATTTACAAAACTGCTACTCTTCTTATCTTTCAAAGTAATACAATCTACTTTGCAGGAATTAACACCGATACATCTAAAAAATAGATGTCGGTTGTCGGGTTTCATAGGGCCAGTCCCTCCACCGCTCTTGATAAGAATACGTAATATATTAAATTTTTTTAAATTAGCCATAGTCACCACATATAGGTATGCTTTTTATTATAGTAACTATAGTTTATTATGTCAATAGCAAATTAAAAATTTGGACTTTCTGCTTTCTTTGCCACAATTTCTTTTTGCATCTTTTCAAGACTACTAGGTGTAATTTTATAAAGCAATACAATAAAAATCAATCCTACTATCATTATAATTGCTGGAATTAATGCTATTCCATTCTTTATACCTGCTATCAATTCTGCTGTAGGCTTCATATTTGCAACATATCCTGCTCCTACAAGAACACTAGTTATAATAATACTTCTTAAAAACATGGCAATCTTAATTGGGAAACTTATTAATGACATGATGAAACCTCTTGCATTCTTTCCAGTTTTCCATTCACCATATTCCACAGTAGATGAATACATAGCAACACCTAATGCATCAGGAATTCCATATCCTAGATATGCTACGAACATCAATACCATAAATGAAACATAATTCATTGGCAGTACCCATACAATAAGCAATCCAATTATAAACACTGAAAGAGACAGAATATAAGTATTCCTTTCTCCAATTTTTTTAGCCAGTGGATTTGTAATAGCAGCTCCAAAGAAACACACTACATTAAGTCCTGTAAAAAATATGGTAATTACCACTAAATTGTTTACAACATATTTAAAATAATAAAATGCCAATCCAAAGATAACAAATCTTCCTAGATATCTTCCAAGTTCACCTAATAACAATCCTATAAGAGGTGGGTTAACTATTATTTGTTTTAACATCTCTCCTATAGACATTTTCTCTGCTGGTTTACCTGCTTGAGCAGAAACTCCGTGATGTGCATAGTCTTTAGTCATAAAGAACAACATATAATAACAAGCAATCATAATAATACCTGCTATTATTACCGTAAAAGTATATCCATTTGCAGCATTACCATTAGCTTTACCCAAAAACAATATCAAAGGCATGCCAATCAAAGAAAAAACAATAGAACCTAATGCATTGCACATTCCTCTGTTTGATGCCATAGCAATTCTTTCTTCTCTCACTTGCGTCATGGAGGAATTCATTGCTACATGCCCTGCATAAAAAATATTCCAAATCAAATGACTCACTATAAATCCTATTGAAATTATGACTGCATTCATTGTTGTAGATCCTATCTTTGAAAATTGTAAAATAAAAAATAATAGTGCAAAAGGAGGTCCTACTAATAGCCATGAACGATATTTTCCCCATTTCATATTGCTCTTTTCTAATATAATTCCTGCAGTAGGAACCCATATAACATCAAATATACTCGTAATCATTAATACAGTACCCGCCAAAACTGCAGAGATCTTTGCATAATCAGTTAAGAATGCAGCAAAATAGAATATCTCCATATTTACAACCAACTGAAATCCAAAAGATGGTACTCCATAAAGGTTAATAATTGACTTTTTCAATCTTTTTTCCATAATACTCTCCTGTTACAATATATTTAGGTTATTTCATTAGGAAAACCTATAAACCTAATCTTATACTTCTTAATAGCTTCAATAAGCTTATACCTAGGTACATCAACTCATCAAGCAATTACTTAAAAGCTATTACTTCTCATTAACAGTAGTTACGATACCTTTTCTAATATCAACAACAAGATTTAAAGCTCTTTAATGAAATTAAAGACTATTAAGTTGTTATCATAAATCAGAATGCAATGTATATTCTGACAATTTATCTTACAGAATGTTTTAAATATAAAAGTTGCTATTATAAAAATCGCTATGAACAGCTCCTTATTGTATTTTTATCTTCCTGTAGCTGCTGAAATCATAGCCTCTACATTTTCAACCTTTGCATTTGGAGGTATTGAACATCCGCTAGATAAAATGAATCCTTGTCCCATATCCTTAATAAGCCTTGTACTGTAATCATATATATCATCAGGTGTACCAAGGACAAGTTTTCCTGCAGGCACGTCTCCTTTAATACATACATGACCTCCAAGCTTTTCTTTTATCTTGTAAATATCTGTCATACCATCTGTTTCAAATACAATCTTTCCCTTTGGAAAATCTTTAAAGTAGTCCAAATCACGCTCCCAGTTTCCATCAATGTGAATGTCACATACAGCCCCCTCTTCTATAATAGCATCTGCTGTTTTCTTAATGTATTTCCATACAAAACGTTCCCATAACTTAGGTGAGAAGAATTCACTAGCTCCACGTGCTGGAGAAAGGAAAAGAACATCTGGTTTAGTTTCTCTTATTTGTTTTCTAATACCTTGAACTACTTCTTCCTGAATAACATCCAAAGCTGCCTCAACCTTGTCAGGCATCCTAAATAAATCCCTCATATATTTTGCCATGGAACGTCCACCACTTAAATACTCATTTACAGTTATAGCCACAGCAGGACTATAAAGCACAAATCCAGCATCTCTAACATTTTGCTGTGCTTGTGGAGCATAAGCTAAATCTGCCATAATCTCAGGAACATTAACTCCCAATCTATCCTTTAAGTACCCGGGCATAAAGTTACTCCAGCCTTTATTTATAATTGTGTCATAATCTTCTGGGTGCATCATTTCTGCTTCATCAATCTGCCAAAGCAAATCCTCTGACAATTCACGTCCTGGAAGCTTAACTCTTGCCATAAATACTAATGGAAATACAGGTCCTGTACAGTAAGCTCCATTTACACCATCCACATCTCCTAAACTTTTTAAGGAGTCTATTATAATTTTATTTGATGCTTTAACACTGTCTTTTCCACAAACAGCTGCCAATTTTAATCCCATGTGTTTAGCAGCAAAAGCATCATTCATAAGTATGACAGGAGTTCTATCAGTCTTCTCTAATGCCAATGTTTTTCTAAATCTATCTAAACGTGCATTATATATTTCCTGTGTTGTCTTCATACTATTACACCTCCACAAATTTTTTACAATAGTCTACTGTATTCTGTGCATTCTTACATACTATATCTGCATTTACATACTTACCTGTAGCTTCGTCAACAGGACCTCCTCCTATTAAAACTTTTACATTGTTTCTAAGTCCTTCAGCCTCTATTTCCTTTATACATTCCTTAACATTGTCAAAACATGTTGTAAGAAGGCATGAAATACCAACTACTTTAGGTTTATACTGTTTGATAGCTTCAATATATTTTTCTGTAGGCACATCAACGCCTAAGTCAATAACTTCAAACCCATTGCTTCTCATAACCGTAGTTACAATATTTTTCCCAATATCATGTATATCATCATAAATTGTTCCTAGAACGAATATTCCATTCTTTGATTTACCTGTTTCACCCATACCTCCAAGTAACTCTGACGCTTCATTAAATACTTCTGCAGACATGATTAGCTCTGACAGAAAATATTCTTTTTCTTCAAATCTCTTTCCTACAATCTCCATACCATCCTGCAAGCTTGCAATAATATCTAGAACAGGTATTCCCTTTTCCTTTAATGCCCTTACCTCTGCAAGTACCATATCCTCATCAAGTTCAGCCATTGCATTTACTAATTTTTCACTCATAATATTTTCTCCTTCAATAATTTGTTTTTTTAATTATCTATATTATAATTAATTTAGTATTTTTATTCATTAAAAAGTATAAGGCCCACATAAGAAACAGTACTTGGACCATTATAATATGGAATTCCAGCACTTTTTTCTAGTGCCATAACATCAATTCCATATGCCTCCACTGATGAAAGTGCTTTATCTTGGAATCTACATTTCTCTCCATCAAGATAAGCACATCTTTCACATACTTTACAGCATCCTGCATTTAAAGGCAGAACATCTTCCAAACTATATTTACTTTTTATATCATGAAGAATTTTTCTAAATATTTCTTCATGAATTTTAGCAGCTTTAATCATACCCTTTAAGTCAAATGAACTTGATACTTTGTGTACTGTTTGTATTAAAAGACCTTGTTTATATTGTCTAGCTTTATCCATAAGCTCATCAATAGGTCCAATAGCTGGAGGTCCCATCCAATTAGTATCATACATGCGGCATACATTTTTTTCACAAGCTTTTCTAAAATCTTCGTGAAATTTGATTTTTGAGGTATCTGCCATTGCTGCATAAGTAGCCTTTAATTCTAATGCATCTTTAATCAAATCGTCAAAGTTAATTCCCATATATTCACCCCTTAAAATACTCGCTTGATAAGGTTATATCTCATACTTTTTACAATGTAGGAATTTCTTATTTAGATTTTCTAAGGTTACTAACTTTAAAGTTTGCTCATCAACTCCGAAAACGATTACTGTCATATTTATAGTGATACTTTCCAGTTTATTATTTTCCTCATTATCTGAAGCTTTGATGTTAATTTTTTTACCAGTAGTAGAAATCCAAAGATTAAATTTTTTTTCACTTTCAGCAAATATTTTAATATGTCCAATGAAATATTTATTCTGTAAAACCCACTGCCTAAGACTTTCTATCCAATCTATCATGGAGTTTTTTACTTCATATCCTGTGACTTCCTTATCCAATTGAAATGAATCAGAATAAGAAAAAACAGCTGGTATTTCCTTCAATTGACCATACAATTCTTCATGAGAATGGTCATGTACACAATCACAATTATGTTCATGATTGTCAGCTTGAATATGTTTGTGTATTTTACTACATGAAGGCTTCTGAAGTTTATGAATATTATTCACAGACTTTTGTCACCTCTTTCCACATACAATTATCTACTTTTGTATTTGCAGATACTCTATATATATCAGCTTTTGGACTAAGTTGTTTTACATTACTTTCTATATGTTCTAATTCTCCCTCTGTTGATAAATCTATCTTATTTATAAGTATTGTGTCTCCTTCAGATATCTGAGTTTCTATAAGTATTGGTGCTACAGTAGTAAGCTCATCAAAGCGTTCTGCATCAACTACAGTTACAGTTCTTATGCTTTCTATTCCTTTTCCATATTTATTTAAGTTACCTAATATCTTACCTGGATAAGCTAATCCTGTAGTTTCAATAATTACCCATTTAGGATTAATCTTTTCATCTATATCATTTAAAGTAACTATTAAATCTACTGTAAGCTGGCAGCAAATGCATCCTGAAAACAATTCTCTCACACTGAAACCATCAGATTTAAGCACTTTGTCATCAATTCCTATATCCCCAACTTCATTTTCAATAATTACTAAATTAGATTTATTTGCCTCTTCATTTTCAGCAATAAAATGAGCTAAAGAGAGTATTAAGCTTGTCTTGCCAGCTCCAAGAAATCCCCCAAAAATAATTAAATTCATTTGATTACATCCTCCCCTCTCTTAGAATTGAGGCTTAAATCATTACAAACTTGCTCTGAAGCATTACCATAAATATGCTGCAATGTTATTGTTTCATTTGGACTTACTAATACAAATTCCTCATCCCAAGGACCTGTTAGAAGTTTTTTAATGTATCTTAAAGTTCCAGGAATTATTTCTTGTTTTAAATTCAAATCTTTTGCAACCTGCTGAGTTTTGTCTAGAAAAACTTTTAATGGGAAAGCATCCGTTTTAATTACCCCTAACCTTTTATAATGCTTTAAAATTATTTTATATGCTCTATCAGCTCTATCTTTTCCATGTCGTTTCACAGTTTCCTTATATTCAGACCATATGTTGTTTTCAAAATCCAGCCACCCCTTAGTAAGAAAATAAGTACCTTCTTCCTCTGAAACTTCTTTTCTCTTTTTACAGGAACCTAAAAGCAAAGTAACACAATCATCTACTCTTGGAAAAACAATTCTATAGTTCGATGACTTTAGTCCAATTAAAGCATTACCACAGTAACCAAAGGCTAAAATTACCTGTTCTACATTTGATATATGATCAAGTTCTTCCTGTATGCGTTTTTTTAATGATTGAGTATCTGTGTGTAGACCTGATTCTATCCATAATACAGGATATTTGCAGCCTGTTTCACTTATAGCCATGTTTAATTCATCTGTAATAGTTCTACATGCCACAATAACAGTATTCACATCATTTCTCCACCTTTGTCATATTATTTAAAACAACCTTTACTCATATATTCCCTCACGGAATCCTTTAAGGAATTTTCTTGAGAACCTGTCCTGTCCTAGCAATGTTTGAGATGCAAGTAAGGCTCCTCTCATTTCTTTATTTGTAGGATCCATTATATAAGAATCCATTCCACGAGCCATAGTTTGTACCATAAATAATCTATTTAATACTTTTCTTGCAGGTAAACTGTAAGATATATTACTTAATCCACAAGTAGTATGTACTCCTGGATGTTCTTCCATAATATGTTGTATTGCTTCTAATACTTCTATACCATTCTTTACTCCTGCACTTATTGGTTTTATAAGTGGATCTATATATATATCATCAACGTTAACTCCTTCTGCAGTTAACTTCGTAATTATTGAATCAGCAATTCTAAGTCTGTCCTCATTTGTCTTAGGCATTCCACTATCATCAATACACAATGCCACAATTTTTGTATTGTATTCCTTTACTAAAGGTAGTACTGCATTCCATCTTGGAGTTTCACCTGTTATAGAATTAATCATTGATTTACCATTAATAGCTTTTTTTAATCCTGCCTTCAAAGCTAGTGGATTAGGGCTGTCTATACATAATGGCAAAGTAGTTGCTTGAAGTATATTGTCAACCAACCATTCCATAGTTTCAACCTCAGTTTCCATAAATGTTCCACAGTTCACATCAATATATGTAGCTCCCGCTTCCTCTTGTGCCTTTGCAATCTGCTGAATATATTCCCCATCTTTTTTTAGAGCGGCTTCACGTATTAATTTTCTACTTGTATTTATTAATTCCCCAATAATCAACATTTTTTCAGTCCTCCTTTTATTGCTGTACAATTCCGAATTGTTGAATTACTTCTCTTAAATCAGCATAACATATATATTTTCTTAAATCATCTTGCATAGTGTATAAATTTTTATATTAATTTATACATTATGCTCTTTTGTTTTTTTATCACTATGCTTAATATTGTATTTGTATAATTTTTATTTTAAAAACTCCTATTATTATTTTTTTTACTGTAATGACTATTTTATTTACAATATATTCATAGTCTCCATTTATGCAAAATGTTATAATATTGTTTGAAGTATTGTAAATTAACAATTAAATTAATTAGTAACATTTAGGAGTGATAAACTTGAATTCCCTATTTAAAAAATCTATTTTGGCCTTAACCTTATCCTTAGTAATTACTGCCACTACTACGGTTTATGCTGAACCAAGCCAAAATAATATTAATAATGGAAATAACACTATTGAAAGCCTACAGATAAATATAGAAAAGTTAGACAGCCAAATAGAAGCTGTAATGAAACAAACTGACGATAATAATAAACAAATAGCTTCTACTGAAGCTAGTATTAAAACTACTGAAAAAGAACTTCAAGATGCTGAAATTGGCCTTGATAAACAGAAAAACTTATTCAATAAAAGAGTAAAAGCCATGTATGTAAATGGATTTGATGGATATCTAAATGTATTACTTCAATCTAAAAATGTTGGGGACTTGCTCTCAAATACTGATACATTAGTAAAAGTATTAAATTTAAATGAAGATATTATTAATAAGTACAAACTTAATAAAGACTTAATAAGCAATCAAAAAGATAGTTTGGTATCTAAAAATAAAACCCTGTGTGATCTAAAAGCTGATAATGAAAAAAAATTAGCTCAATTAAACAGCGATAAAGAGTCTCAAAAAAACCTCTTACTCCAAGCACAATCTACACAGAATGCTTATTCTGCTGATGATCAAGTTCTACTGACAGATGCTCTTAAATATCTTGAAAGCATTAAAAGTAAAGCTTCTTCAAATGCACAATCCGCTTCAGATGTGGATTCTATAATAGCTTATGCAGCCAGTTTTTTAGGAACACCTTATGTATGGGGGGGAACTTCTCCGAGGCCAGGTTTTGACTGTTCTGGATTTACTCAATATGTATACGCCCATTTTGGAGTATCTATTGGAAGAACTACCTATGATCAAATAAAAGATGGTGTTGAAGTGCCAAGAACTTCTCTAAAACCAGGAGATTTGATATTATTTGGAACTACTAGTGATCCCCACCATGTTGGTATTTATATAGGTTTTGGTGCATACATGCACGCACCACATACAGGAGATTTTATTAAAGTTTCTCCTTTAAACAGAAGTGATTATTTAACTGCTAGAAGAATTATTAATAAATAACATTAATAAAGGTGGTACTATTTATGGAAATAAAAAAGGATGCCATGACTCCAAAAGAAAGAATGCAAGCTTTTGCAAAAGGTGAACCTATTGATAGAATTCCCTGTACTCCTAGTATGGGAGTTACTTTATCATCTCTTGTAGGAAAAACTACTAGAGAATATTATACTAGCGCCGAAGTAACCGCTGAAGTAGAAATAGCTATTTTCAGGAAATTCAGGCAAGATGGTGTAGGTGTGGGTGTAGCTCTTAGAGAAATTGCAGAAGCTATGGGTACTAAAGTTGCTTACCCTGAAAATGATATTTCTTATGTGGAAAAACCTGCTTTAAATGACATTAATGAAGTATCCAAACTTTCTCCCTGCGACCCATATAAGGATGGTAAGCTTCCCTTAAAGCTTAAAGCAGTAAAGATAGTAAATGATACATTAAGTAAAGAAGTAAATATAGGTTTTAACATACCTGCTCCTTTTACTACAGCTTCTGATTTATTAGGAACAGAAAAATTTTTAAAAGCCTTAATTAAGAATCCTGAAAAAGTTCATGAACTTTTAGAAATAGTAACAGAATCTAATTTTAGAATTATAGATATTGTAGCAAATATGGGAATCGGTTTTAGTATGTCTGATCCTATTTCATCTTCAAGTATAATAAGTAAAAGGTTATACGAAAAATTTTCTATGCCTTACACTAAAATGTGCGTTGATAGAATGCGAGAAAAAAGTGGCAAAGGAACTTCTATTCACGTTTGTGGCAAAAGTAAAGAAATATGGGACAGCTTGCTAAAAACAGGAATAGTGACATTAAGCATTGATAATATAGAAGATATGGAAGTTGCTAAAAAATCTGTAGGAGATAAAGTTTGCTTAGTTGGAAATATACCTCCAGTAGATATAGTTAGATATGGCACCTATGATGATGTAGTACGTGAGAGTAAACTTTGTATAAAAAAGGCTTATGATAGTCCTAAAGGCTTTATTCTCAATACTGGATGCCAAATCCCTCTAGATTCTCCAATAGAAAATATACAAGCTATAATGGATACTGCTCGAAGTTTTGGTGCATATCCTATAAAACCAGAGTTGTGGTAAAAATAAAAGGAACTAGGAATTTTACATTAAAATTCCTAGTTCCTTTTATTTTTATAATATGCTAATTTCTTTGTTTTTTTCACTTTAACAACAAACTAAAATAAAGGTATCAAAGTTCCCTTTGATTTGTTTTTTAATAATTCTTTCATAGCAGCTGTCTTATATGCTTCATTTAAATCCTTAGCCCATTTTTTATTTTCATTGCCGTTTTTTACAACAACTCCAACTGCATATTCTGCATTGTCTTTTGGACTTGCGATATATTTAGATGCATCTAAACCTGCATGTACCATGTGAGCACCTGCTAACAAGATACAATCTACATCTTTCAAAGATTGTGGTAGTGATGCCATTTCTGCTTCTATAAATTTAAATTTCTTTGGATTCGTAGCATCATTGTTTTTAACATCATAAATTGATGGTGCCTTTCCATCAGCAGGAAGTTTTATTAAGCCAAGCTCATTTAATAAGTTCAAACCTCTTACCTGATTTGAAGCATCATTACATAGACCAATAGTAGCTCCATCTGGAATTTCTTTATAGTCTTTATACTTACTAGAATACATACCAAAAACCGGAGCCCAAACTTTAGGCTTAACCATAACCATATTTGTTTTATTAGATTTATTGTAGTTTTTTAAGTATGGTTCATGCTGATACATGTTTGCATCAATACTTCCTTCATTTAAAGCAACATTGGGTGCAATATTGTCGTCAAAAGTAACAACTTTAACATCATACCCCTTCGTTTTGAGTTCTTTGCTTACTTCATTTGCATAATCTATACAATCTGCCTTGACCCCAAACTTGATTGACTTCTTTTCATCTGCTGAACTATTTGCAGTATTGCTTTTTCCACATGCTGTCATAGATGTGGTAATCACCAACATACATAACATTAACTTTACAAATTTTTTCATCGTTTATTCCTCCTAAAAATAATTTATTTTAAAAAACAAATTGATTAAAAATATAATATTACTTCAACTTTTTATAAAGTTTATCGCCACTATATTGAATTAAACATACCAACAAAATTAACACCACAACTATTGAATACATAATTTTCTGGTTAAAGTTTTGATAGCCGTGAGTTAGAGCCACGGAACCCAATCCACCAGCTCCAATTGCTCCTGCCATTGCAGTTGCACCCAACAAATTTATTATAGCTAAGCTCATACCTGAAATTATGGAAGGTAATGCTTCAACTAACATAACCTTAAAAATAATTTGTTGATTAGATGCACCAAAAGATTTTGCTGCTTCAATAAGTGATTGATCCACTTCTTTAAAACTGCTTTGAAAAATACGAGCAATAAATGGTGTAATTGCCACTGTTAATGGAACAATAGCTGCTTCCTGTCCTATGGAACTTCCAGTAATAAGTCTTGTTAAAGGAATGATAGAAATCATTAGTATAATAAATGGAAAAGAACGAATTACATTCACTATAGTATCCAATATTCTATGAATAAATTTATTAGGCTGAAGCCCATTATCATCACATATTACTAAAATGATTCCTATGAAAAATCCTAAAAACGTTCCTAGTGTACCTGATATAAGAACCATTTTTACGGTTTCCCCAAGTGCTGGTAAAATTAATATATTAATAATTTGACTTAATGTATAATCGCTCAATTTCTCACCTCATTTCCATCCTTTTCAATTTCTAGCCATTCCACTTTGTTTGTATTTAAATAATTGGTAACTGAACTAAAATCGCCATCATCTATGTTAATAACAAAAGAAGCTAATTTATCACTCCTGTATGATTGTGTAGAACTTTCTATAATAGAAAATTTGATATGTAGTTGATTTACAAGGTTTACAATAAATTCTCCACTTTCTAATTTTTCAATATTATACATAAGTCGTATATTTTTTCCATTTTCCGGTAATGTGCTGTTTTCCACTCCTATTAAACGCCTTAATGCTGGTGGTTGGGTTAAAAATACATCCTTAACAGTTCCTTGAGAAGCTATTTTGCCATTTTCTAAAATAGATACTTTATTGCAAATTCTTTGAATAACAGACATTTCATGAGTAACTAACACTATAGTAATTCCAATTTTTTGATTTATGTCGCTTAATAAGTCTAATATAGAATTTGTTGTACTAGGATCCAGTGCTGAAGTCGCTTCATCACTTAATAGAATGCTTGGCTTCATAGCTAGGGCCCTTGCAATTGCAACTCTTTGTTTCTGACCACCACTCAAATTTCTTGGTCTTACTCCAGCTTTATCTTTTAACCCAACCAGTTCAAGTAGTTCTTTAACCCTGCTGTCAATTTCCTTTTTTGAATATTTCCAGCATTTCATAGGCAAAGCAATATTATCATAAATACTTTTTCTCTCTAGCAAAGAAAAATGTTGAAAGATCATGCCAATATTCTTTCTAAATTCTTTTATCTGCTTTGAACTTAAGTCCTTAACTTCATAATCATTAACCTTCATACTTCCATCCTGATAATCGGTTAAACCATTAATACACCTCAAGAGAGTTGACTTTCCAGCTCCACTCCTACCAACGAGACCATAAATATCTCCTTTTTCAATTTTGAAATTAATGTCTTCTAAAACAACATTTTTATTTTCATAAACTTTTTTCAATCCAGTTGCAGTTATCAAAATATCTCTTCCCCTTATCCGGTAAATTTTGTCCGATGGCTACCATCCGTAACGCTCCAGGTAACGGCTGCTACACCCCTGGATAAGTTCTTCTAAGACTCAGATTACGATCGAATTCCTTATAAGCAAACTCCACCTGAGTCTAAGAATCACTTGATAATTATATCAACAAATAAACTACGTAATAATCAATGAGCTATGTTTATATTGATTGTCCACAATTTGGCACACAAAAATAACGGTTTCAAATATTTACTTTCAATATGAGCATAAATAAACATTCTGCGCCGCTTTAAGTTTTTTTTGAATAGCTGTTCCTATAACAGCAAAACAGCTTAATTATTTCAAATTTTGACACAATTTTCACATATTTATATTTTAACTCTTATATCTATCCAAATCAAATATTAAAATATTATTGATTAACGTCATTCTATTACATTTTCCTATACACTAACAATACACCTATCTAAAGTAATTACCTTTTTATATTGAACAACTTAATTTTAATGAATTTTTTACATTATCCATGCATATTATTTAATAAGGTCCCGATAATTTATTCATTTTTCAAAATACTCTCTGGATGTTCATACTATATTATCAACTTTTAAATGTTATCATTAATCCATTAATTATGAAATTTTAAAACAATATATGTAAATTTAAAAGGAGGTGTGAATAAATTTTCGTATATGCATGGATAAAATGATTAACAATTTGTATAAAAAAATATCAAATTGATTTAGGGGGAATTAAAATGAGTAATGAAAATACCAGTTTAAATGAAGATCTTCATCGTGGCCTAGAAGAGCGGCACATTCAACTTATGGCTCTTGGTGGTGCAATTGGCGTTGGTTTATTTCTAGGATCAGCTGGAGCTATTAAAACAGCAGGACCTGCACTTTTACTTGCCTATGCTATTGGAGGAGCTATTTTATTCTTTATTATGCGTGCACTTGGTGAAATAGCAGTTGAACATCCAGTGGCAGGTTCTTTTAGCGCTTATGCTAATAACTACATTGGTCCACTTGCTGGATATTTAACTGGATGGACTTATTGGTTTATGTGGATTGTAACTTGTATGGCTGAAGTTACCGCGGTAGGTATTTATGTTAATTTTTGGTTTCCTTCTGTTCCTCAATGGATGTCAGCTCTCGCTGCTGTTGTTATAATGTCCATAGTAAACTTAATAGCAGTAAAAGCTTTTGGTGAATTTGAATTTTGGTTTGCACTTATAAAAGTTGTTACTATTATTATTATGATAATTGTAGGTATAATTATGATTACTACTGGACTAGGCAATGGTGGAAAACCTATTGGTATATCAAACTTATGGAGCCATGGTGGTTTCTTTGCAAAAGGAATAAAGGGTCCAATTATGGCCTTAGTAATGATTACATTTGCTTTTATAGGAATTGAACTTATAGGTGTTACAGCTGGTGAAGCAAAAAATCCTGAAAAAACAATACCATCAGCTATTAATAAAGTTTTCTATAGAATATTAATATTCTATGTAGGTGCACTATTTGTAATCATGTCACTTTATCCTTGGGATCAAATAGGAACAATAGGAAGCCCATTTGTTTTGACTTTTAGCAAACTTGGAATCGGTGCAGCAGCAGGCATTATAAACTTTGTTGTATTAACCGCAGCTCTATCATCCTGTAACAGTGGCATTTTTACCACTGGTCGTATGCTTTATAATTTATCTCTTCAAGGCTCAGCACCAAAAGCCTTTGGAAAACTTAGTAAATCACAAGTTCCTAGTACTGCAATTTTAGTTTCTGCATTTTTTATGCTTATAGGTGTTTTTCTCAATTATATTGTTCCAGCTAAAGTATTTGCATATGTTACGAGTATCGCAACTTTCGCAGGAATTTTTGCTTGGTTTATAATATTAATATCTCAAATGAAATTCAGAAAATCCCTTACTCCAGAGCAGGTTAAGAAATTAAAATTCCCAATGAAAGGGTATCCTTATGCTAATTATATTAGTATTGCATTTCTAGCATTTGTAATTGTAGTTATGTGCTTAAGCCGAGATACTTTAATAGCAGTTATTGTGGGTCCAATTTGGCTTATAGTGCTAGTTGCTTTCTATTATGGTACTGGAATTAACAAAAACAAATCTAATGATACAAATAGTAAATTATAAATCATAAAAAAATATGAGGGTGGTTTACAATTTTCAATTATACCATCCTCTCTATACAACGTGTCTAAACTATATAAACTTTTTTATAACATTTTCTAAACTGCTAACATCGAAAGGTTTAGAAATATAATCGTCCATATCATTTTCTATACACATTTCCCTGTCTCCTATCATGGCATATGCCGTCATAGCCACAATTGGTATGCGTTGCTTGTCCACTTCATTTTTTCTTATTATTTTAGTGGTTTCATATCCATTTAGCCCAGGCATTTGTATATCCATAAGTATTAAATTCACTAAATTATTATCTAATAGTTCCAAAGCTTTACTGCCATCATATGCACAAATAAAATTATATCCTAATCTTTTTAGCATTTCACATACTATTTTCATATTTATTTCATTATCTTCAACTATTAACACAGTACTACTTTTAGTTGGCATTACTCTTATCCTGTTTAAATTGCTATCTTTTTTAATAATCTTATTATAGTCCACTAAAAATTCTACAATAAAATAAAATGTACTTCCCACTCCCTCTTGACTTTCAAACCATATGTTGCCATTCATCATTTTTACTAGTTCTTTAGAAATAGCTAACCCTAAACCCGTACCATAATACTTTTTAGTATAGGACATGTCCTGCTGAATAAATTTCTTAAATATATCTTTTTTAAATTCTTCTTTAATCCCTGTTCCTGTATCCTTTATTGAAAATTGAAGTTTTAATTTCTCATTAAATTCAGATATTTTTTGAACTTTAAATATTATCTCACCTTTTTCTGTAAATTTAACTGCATTATTAATTAAATTTATTAGCACCTGATTTAATCTTAATTCATCACCTATTAAATTAAATTCTATAAATGGGTCTATATAGTAAAAAACCTTCAAATCTTTATTATTGCAAACAATTGATAATTCTTTAATAGTTTTATCCAAAGTTTTTTTAAGATTAAAGGGTCTCATGTTAAGCTCAAATTTACCTGATTCTATTTTTGAAATGTCTAATATGCTGTTTATAATGTCTAGAAGTAGACTAGATGAATATTTAAGTATATCAAGGTATTCTTTTTGAGTTTCACTAAGCTCAGTTAAACTAATCAAATCTATAACACCTGTTATACCATTCATTGGAGTTCTAATTTCATGACTCATATTTGCAAGAAATTGGCTTTTAGCTAAATTTGCATTTTCAGCTTCTTCCTTTGCAATTTCTAACTCTTTGTAATTATTTCTAAGTTCTTCTTCTGTGGCTGTAAGTTCCTCATACACTGCAGATAATTCTTCATATTTTTCTTTTAATTCCATTTTTTTTAATTTTGTTTCCGTTATATCTCTTGCAATAGTTGAAGCTCCAACTAAGTTTCCTTCTAAATCGTAAACAGGAGAAATTGTAATAGAAACTTCAATCAAATCACCATTTTTCTTTTTTCTTACTGTTTCGTGATGTTCAAGATTTTTTCCAACTTTAACATTACACATAATTTTATGAAATTCTTCTATTTTTTCTTTTGGAATAATTAATGATATACCCTTGCCTACAACTTCTTCTTTACTATATCCATAAAGCTTTTCTGCTCCCTTATTCCAGCTAGTTACAATTCCATCCAAAGTTTTTCCTATTATGGCATCATCAGAACTTTCAACTATATATGCAAGTTTCCTCATTTTTTCTTCTTTTTTCATTCTAGATGAAATATCTCTTATTATACTTAAAACAAGCTTATCACCATCAGTATCTACTCCTATGGATTTTACCTCTACATGTAATCTTGAACCATCCTTTCTATAGTGCACAGTTTGAAACTCAATGCCTTCTTTTTGTGCTATATCAAATTGATCCTTAACTAACCCTGAATTATTAGTATTTCTTAATTGAAATATATTCATGCTTAAAATTTCTTCTCTTGTATATCCATAGGAAGTTACTGCTTTTTTATTAACATTTAGTATCCTTCCATCCTCGGAAAACAAAATCATTATATCATTTGCATTTTCCATTGCATTTTTACAAGCATTAATCTGCTTAAAATTTTCCATGTAGTAGATATTTTCATTAAGTATACATATGAGATATTCTTCACTATATCTGCTTATGTTTAAACTATATTGTTTTCCATTTATGAAAATTTTCGGAATAAGATCCCTGGCCCTACTAATATTAACAACGCTTTTTTTTATATCTATTAATATATTTTCAGCTTTACTGTTGTCTTTTAAAATGTCCGTGAAATATCTGTTTTCAAAAATAATTTCACAGTTTTGCAAATCACATTTAAAAACTAAAATTGGTGTAGAAATATTTTCAAATATTAAAAACTCATTATTATTAGAGTTATTATTCAAATAAATACACCTCCTTTGCTTAATTGTAATTAAGCATTATTTCAATTTCATTTTCGGTAACAGGTTTACTAAAATAGTAACCTTGAATTATATTACAACCAGACTGGATTAGTAAATCAACTTGTTCTTTCATTTCAACACCTTCAGCAATAACTTTGTATTTTAACGCTTTTGATAAGTTTAAAATACAATCAATTACAGCTTTATTTTTTTCATCTTCAATTTTATCAATAAAAGATTTATCTATTTTTAGAGTACTCACAGGCAAAACTGTGAGATAGTTTAAAGATGAATATCCTGTACCAAAATCGTCTATAGAAAAATTTATACCTTTCTTAATAAGTTCATTTAATTCTCCAATTTTATCTTCATTAAGTTTCATTAGAGTACCTTCTGTTATCTCCAGTTCCAATAAATTTAAAGGTATTTTATTTTCTTCATGTACTTTTATTATTTTTTCAATAAAATCATCTGCTTTTATTTGAATTGGAGACACATTAACAGATATGGTATTGAACTTATACCCCTTAATTTTCCATTGGTAAATTTTCTTACAAACTTTCCCTAGTACCCAATCTCCTATTTCTATAAGCATTGTACTTTTTTCAGCTATAGGTATAAATTCACTAGGAGGTACCCATCCAAGTTTTTTGTTTTTCCACCTTAAAAGAGCTTCTAATCCAACTATCTTATTTTTAACAGCGTTAATCTGTGGTTGATATACCAAAAATAATTCATGATTTTTAATAGCATTTTTTAACTCTTGCTCAATTAAAATCTCTCTTGAATGAGAATCATTCATAGATTTTTGAAAAAAAGTATAACTATTTTTCCCATTTAGTTTTGATTGATACATTGCTAACTCTACATATCTTAATAATTCGCTTACATTGGAACTGTGCTCTGGAAAAGTGCAAATTCCAATGCTTGCTGTTATATATGCCTGTTTTTCTCTGAGTTCAAATGGAGTTTTACAATAATTAAGTATATTACAACATATTTCTTTTAAATCTCTAACAGAATTAAATTCTTCTATAAGTATAATAAATTCATCTCCACTTAAACGTGATATCTGTCCATAATCTTTAGCACATACCTTCAAGAGCTGTGAAAAAATTTTTAATAATAAATCCCCATAATCATGACCAAAAGTGTCATTAACATATTTAAAATTATCTAAATCAATAAATATCAATGCGCCTTTTTTATTATTGGCTATAGCTTTCTTTAAAATCTCCCTAAAATTGTTTAAAAACAAAGTTCTATTAGGAAGTCCTGTAAGAGAGTCATAATAAGCTATTAAACTTACTTCTTCTTCTCTATTCTTTTTTTCTGTAACATCATAAACTGAACCAGATAAAACTTTATTTTCTTCATTACTATCTTTTATTAATTTGCCTCTAAATACAATCCACTTAACTTGTTGATTTTTTGTAACAATTCTATATTCACTTTTGTAAGAAAACACTTTTCCTTCTATATAAAAATTCAAGTCATTTATAGCACTTTCCTTATCATCGTAAAATACCATTTTTTCGATAAAATCTCTTAAACCCTTGAAATTATTTGTACTTGCTCCTATTATATCTTCCCATTTTTCAGAAGCAAATAATGTATTATTTTTTAAATTCCATTCCCAAATTGCAATATCAGATCCATTTAATGCCCTTTTATATTTTTCTTCTATTTTTCTGAAATTTAAAATTTTCATATTAATTTTACTTACTTTCATCATAATATTTCCTCTATCTATATAACTAATCCTAATTTTTTAATTATCTGAAGAAATTTTCTACTTGCTAAATCAACTTCCACTATTAATGTTTTCATTTTATTCCCTCGATAATTTAAATTTCATTTTTGAGTTTATATTACATTGTAAATGCTCAAAACACTTTTTTACTTGTTCTATATTATATCTCCTTGTTGCAAGTTCTATTTTAAAGGCTGAATTTTTTATTAAATCTTCATCAATGTTATTTGCTAATTTTTTAATGTTATTTGCTAACTTTTCAATTTTGTTAAAATCTTCAATTTCTATTGAAAACTTTAGTTCATTTAAGTAATTTAAAATTTCATTCATTTCTTCTACATGGATTTCCATTTTATGATTTTCAAGTGTACTACTTATAACTATTTCACCATTGTCATCTAACTTAATTTTAATATCTCTATTACTATTTTTGTCTATTGAAATTGATAAGTTTCTATCAATAATTTTAAATAACATTTCCATATTCACTGGTTTAGAAATATAGTCATCCATTCCTATAGATAAAAATCTTTCTCTATCTCCTTTAAGTGCATAGGCAGTTAATGCTATTATTGGAACGTGGCTTTCATAATTTTCGAGTTGCCTGATTTTTATAGTAGCTTCTATACCATCCATTTCAGGCATTTGAATATCCATAAAAATTATATCAAACTTTTCTTCTTTAAACATTTTTAAAGCTTCATATCCATTCACAGCAATTTTAACCTTATATCCTCTTTGCTTCAACATATCACTAATAACTAATTGATTAATATGATCATCTTCAACCAATAAAATTTTTTCCAAATATTCGCTTCTTATATTAACATCTGACACTTCTTTCTTATTTTCTTTAGTATTACTTCCTATACCAAACTTAATAGAAAAAGAAAACGTGCTTCCCTCTTCCTTTGTGCTTTCAGCCCAAATTTTTCCTTCCATTATTTCTACTAACTGTTTACTAATTACAAGGCCTAATCCTGTGCCTCCAAATTTTCTTGTAAATGATGCATCTACTTGGCTAAAGCTTTTGAAAAGTTTTTTCATTTCTTCACTATCAATACCTATTCCCGTATCTCTAACTATAAATTCTAAATTAACATTCTCCTTATCTAAAACATTACTATCTACTGAAACATTTACTTCTCCACTTTCAGTAAATTTTATAGCATTACTAATTAGATTATTTAATATCTGCTTTATTCTATTTGGATCACCAACTAAAAATTCTGGTACATTACAATTTAAAATGTAATTCAATGCAATACCCTTTTCAAAAGCTATATTAGAATGAGCTTTAACTATTCCATCCATAAGTTCTTTTATATTAAAATTAATTTTTTCAATAATTAATTTACCTGCTTCCATTTTTGAAAAATCCAATATATCATTAATAATGGTTAACAAAGAATTTGCAGAAGATTTGGCTATTCCTAGGTTTTCTTTCTGGTCATAATCTAAATCTCCCAGCATAGTAAGTTCAATCATTCCTAAAATTCCATTCATAGGAGTACGTATTTCATGACTCATGTTTGCTAAAAACTCACTTTTCGCTTTATTAGCTGCTTCTGCCTGCTCTTTAGCCTTAATTAATTGCTGTTGTATAGTTTTCCCTTCATCTATATCTGTTAAAATTATTGCAAAACAATGTTTCTCCGGACTATATATTGAAATTGAATACCACTTGTTATTATATCTTAAATAATATTCACTTATATACTTACTTTTACCAGTTAATGCTACATTAACTAAAGTTTCAAATTCATTTTTGTTCAATTCATACAATTCACAAATATTGTTGATTTTTTTTCCTATAAGCTCTTCTTTACTGCTTCCAATTATTTTTTCAAAAGCTTCATTTGTTTCCACAAATTCGAAATCTTTTATTTTACCATTTCCACCTATTATAGGTTTAAAATAAGCAAAAGCATTATGCATATTTATAAAAAGCGAATGATACTTTAACTGACTTTCAATAATTCTTTTTTCATTTTTCTTTCTTTCGGTAATGTCTCTAGAAATTGAGAGTATTAATTTTTTTCCCTGCATTTCAAAACAATGACTATTGACTTCTACAGGTATTTCTTCCCCATTTTTTGTAATATGAATTGCTTCTGATGTTAGATGTGTACTATATTTTAATCTTTCAATAATATTTTTTAAATTATTACGAGTTTTCATACTATTAATTTCAACAGGTGACATCTGCAAAAGTTCTTCTCTTGCATATTCAAGTGTTTTACAAGCTATATCATTTACATCAATAAATTTAACTGTTTCTCCTTCGATTTCTTGCATTTCATATAAATAAATAGCATCATTAGCATTATTAAATAAATTTCTGTATTTTTCTTCACTTTCTTTTAATTCTTCTTCTACATTTACCAATCTTGTGATGTCCCTAAATGCAATAACAGCACCACTAATAGTTCCCTGTGAATTTTTTATTGGTGAACAACTAGCAGACATAAATTTATTTATTCCTGTTTTAGAAACAAGCATAGAACGCCTCTTAAGACCATTTGAATTACCTGTCCTTAGTACATCACTTATAGGACTTAATAAAGGTTCTTTGTTATCTGCATCTACCAAAAAAAATATTTTTTTAAAATCTTTTCCTAAAGCTTCTTCACTGGAAAACCCCGTAATCTCCTCAGCTATTGGATTAATAAAAGTGACTTTTTCATGAATATCCGTTGATATAACTCCATCACCAATAGAGGCTAGTATGGATGTTATTCTTTCATAATCAGGGTTTTCAGGCAAAAAACGATTTTTATTATCCATAAAAACATCCCCTTCAATCACTTATATTATAATTGGTTGTAGCACCACATTTACTACACCTGTTGCTACATGCATTTCTAGAGTTCTACTGAATGTACCTCCAATTTCCGAATTACTTATATTTAAATTCATATCTTCTAATATTTGCTTTACAGCTTTAATGTTTTTAAAACCTATACAAAAAAAATCATCAGTTTTAATGGATCTTGCGCCACCATATATTTGGATTTTCAATTCACCCTTCATACAATTATAATGTTCACAAATATTTTTTATTAATAACGGAATGCCAGTTACTGCATAGTAGCTAGGATTTAACCTTTCATTTTTATATTCTAAGGGAGCTGGAAGTGCTATATGTATCATTCCTGCAACATTATTTCTAGAATTATAGGCAGTTACTGCAACACAAGATCCAAGTGCATAAGTCCTTATTACATCATTAATATTATTTGAAATAGAAAATTCTCCTATACCAACTACTTTATTCATAAATCCTCCGCTATACTAAAACAGTGTATATAATTTAAATACCCATTACTTTTTTCAAAGTTTTTATTACATGCTCTTCTTTATAAGGTTTAACTATAAATGTTTTTGCACCACACATAATAGAATTTCTCACAATAGTGTCCTGACCCAATGCAGAAACCATTACTACATTAGCATTAGGATCAAACTCCTTTATTTTCTTTAATGCTTCAATACCTTCCATTTTAGGCATTGTAATATCCATTGTAACTAAATCTGGCTTAAGTAGTTTATATTTATCACAACCCTCAAGCCCATCTTCAGCTTCACCTACTACTTCAAAACCGTTTTTTTCTAGCATAGTTTTTAATGCTAATCTCATAAACATTGCATCATCAACAATAAGTATTCTTTTCATTTTTTGTCCCTCCACATCAAACTATTTTGTAATCTAATCACTAGTTCTTTAAAATTGGATCTATCACCATATTAATTGCTGAAAGTGTCCTCTCTTTTAAAGAAAAAATATAATTATTTATTCTCCACTTAAGCGTTATTATATCACATATTCCTATTATTATATCTGCTAAATCTCCACTTTCTATCTCTGGAAGTATTTCTTCATTCTTTTTACCGTTTTCAATTAGTTCTTTCAAGAAACTCCAACGTGCCTGTAATATTCCTTTATATTTTTCTCCTAATTTTAAATCCCATCTAAATATTTCATAAGCATTAACTAATGAAGTAATTGCAGGATAATTATTATAATATTCTACATAGAAATTGCTAAAGCATATTATAGAATCCTTAAAATTCATTTTTTTATTTTTTACAGACTCCATAATATCAAAATCAAACTTAGAGAAACTATCTAATACACATTGAATAATTTCATTTTTATTCTTAAAATGTTTAAAAAGTGTTCCTTCAGAAATTCCTTCTCTTGCAGCAATTTCTCTTGTAGATAATCCTTGAATGCCAAGCTCGTCTATAATTTCAATTGCTGTTAATACCACTGTTTCTTTTCTATGTAAATATACTTCATTCATAGTTATCCTCCTGAAATATGGCGAGTGCTTACTCGATATAAGAATTTTACTATACAATTCGAATTGTGTCAATATTGTGTAAATTACGCATAAATATATCAACTAACCCTTAATTAAACATATTCAGTGATATTATTTAATAACTAAAAATACAGTAAGCAGAAATCTTTAATAATTTTCTACTTACTGCAAATTATTTCATAAATTTTATGTTACAGTTGTTGTTATTTCTTTTAATGATTTTCCTATTATAAAATTTCAATTTTAATCTCGGAACTAAATTATAGTTTTAAAATCCATTATTTTTAGATACTTCCTTTATCCAGTAAGCACTTTTCTTTAAAATTCTTTTCTGCGTTTTTAAATCTAATTGTATAAATCCGTATCTATTTTTGTAAGCATTACTCCAAGACCAGTTGTCTATGAATGTCCACATATGGTAGCCTTTTACATTGCAGCCTTCTTCTATTGATTTATGAAGCCATATTAAATGCTCCCGTACAAAATCTATTCTATAGCTATCATCAATGGCACCTTCTTTAACAAATCTTTCTTCATTTTGAACACCCATACCATTTTCAGATATATAACATTCTATATTGCCATAATTATTCTTTAAATTAATCATTATGTCGTATATACCTTTTTCATAAATTTCCCAACCTCTATAAACGTTCATTTTTCTTCCTGGCATTTCATAATTATCAAAGAAATTTTCTGGCATAATTGGTGCATCTGGATTTGGTATACATTCCTTTGCCTTTATTCTTCTTGGTTGATAATAGTTAACTCCAAGAAAATCCACTGTGTTATTTTTTATAAGTTCCTTATCCCCTTCTTCTATAGTTGGTAGCAAATCGTTTTCCTTAAACAGTTCTATAAGTTCCTCAGGATATTCTCCCTTTACTGCTGGATCTAAAAAACTTCTATTACATATCAAGTCTGCTATATTTGCAGCTTTTAAGTCTGCTGGATTATTACTTCTAGCATAAGATGGTGTTAAGTTTAAAACTATGCCTATTTTACCATTTTCTATATTTAAGCTTTTAAACACCTTAACAGCTTTACAGTGAGAAATCATAGTATTAAGCCCTACTTGTATTCCTCTTTTCAAGTCTACTACATTAGGATAATGGAAATCATATAAGTATCCACCTTCTACAGGAACAATTGGTTCATTATGAGTAAGCCATCTCTTTACTCTATCACCAAATAACTTAAAACAAGTTTTTGCATATTCCGTATATGCATCTACTACTTCTCTACTTTCCCAGCCACCTTTACATTGCATTTCTAAAGGCATATCGAAGTGATACAAAGTTATAAAAGGTTCTATTCCATTTTCAAGTAATTCATTTATTACATTATTATAAAACTCTACTGCTTTTTTATTTACTTCTCCCATTCCATTTGGAATTAATCTAGACCAGGAAATTGAAAATCTAAATGAATTGTGCCCTATCTCTTTCATTAATTTTATATCTTCTTTGTATCTATGATAAAAGTCTGATGCAACTTCTGATGATACACCTTCAAAGAATCTATTAGGTTCTTTTTCATACCATAAGTCCCATATGCTTAAGCTCTTACCATCTTCTCTTCCTGCTCCCTCCATTTGAGTGGCAGAAGCTGCGCTTCCCCACCAAAAATCCTTTGGAAATTTATATTTAATACTCATATTGTTGCTCCTACCTTAACTTTATATAGTTCAACTATTTCCGTTGCTAAATCTCTAACTGTCATAGCTGTCATAAGGTGATCCTGTGCATGAACAAGTAAAATATTCACTGGATTCGATTCTCCATTTGCTTCTGATTGAATTAGTTTAGTTTGAAATTCATGGGCTTTACCCAGTTCTTCAGAAGCTTTTTTTATTAACTCATCTGCCTCTTTATAGTTACCTTTTTTAGCTTCTTGTATTGCTTCCATAGCATAGGACCTCCCATTTCCTGCATATAATATTAATTCAAATGGTACATTCTCTGATTCTTCCATTTCACTCACCCCTAATTTTTTCTTTTATTTAAGTTGTTAAAGTATTTTCACTATTTGAATTTTTAATAGCCTCTTTTGCTTCTTTTTCAGCTTTTTTATATTGTTTATCTATAGTAAGTATAAATGGTAACCATATTAGTAGAACAACTGCAAAATTAAATAGTTGTAAAATTCCACCTGCAAGTGAGTTTGTAGCTAGCATTCCACTAAAAAATATTGGTATTGTCCATGATACTTCAACCCCTGTAGTTAAAGGAACTAGTCCTGATGCCATTGCAAGATAAGTAATTATAGTTACCACCATTGGAGCTAAAATCCAAGGTATTATTATCATTGGATTTAAAACTATTGGAAGTCCAAATATTACAGGTTCATTTACATTGAATATTCCTGCCGGAATAGCTATTTTACTTAATTCTTTTAACTGCTTACTTCTTGTAAATATTAATATTCCAACAAGAACAGCTAGTGTCATACCTGTTCCACCCATTGAAACAGTAAATGTATCCATAAATTGTTTAGTAACGATATGTGGCAGATGCTTTGATCCTGCTGCAAAAGCTTGATAATTTTCTAAAGACAATGACCTCCATATTGGATCTAAAGCAGAATTTATTAAAATTTGACCATGTAATCCACAAAACCAGAATAACTGTGTAAAGAAAATTGCTACTAAGGTGGCTGGCAGGCTTGATCCTAATGCCATTAAAGGAGTTTGTACAAATCTATATATAAAATCATGCATATTTCCCCAAGGAGTAAACATAAATAATATTCTTAGTGCTAAGAAAAAACTTAAGGTTATAAATGCTGGTATTAATGAAGCAAAAGATTTTGATACTGCTTCTGGCACTCCTTCTGGCATCTTAATTGTCCAATTTTTTTGTACTACTCTTCTATAAATTTCAGTTGCTATAAAAGCTGCAATCATTCCAACAAATAATCCTTTAGCACCTAACCTATCAAAGGCAAGTACTGAATCTATAGCTTCTTTTTTTCCTTTAACTATAGTAGGAGTTAATAGAATAAATGCTGCAACTGATACAGCTGCTCCATAAATTGCTTCTATTTTATAATGTTTACTTAAATTATATCCTATACCAAACACTACAAACAGTGCCATAATAGACATAGTAGAATTTGAAGCTGCTCCTATATAATTATTTAATGTTGCTATTTGATCTTTTGACCAACATGGTAAATTTGCTATAACTACAAATACTGATCCAAATATAATTAAAGGTAATGTTAACATAAATGCATCCCTTATGACTGTTAAGTATACATTATTGTTCAGTTTTTCTGCTATCGGCATTAAATATTTGTCGATAATTTCCATAAACTTTTTCATAAATTTACACCCCTTTACTTATTAAACGTTATCAATTTATTTATTAAAAACTATTTTCCTATAAGTTCTATAGCCGCATCTAAAATTGCATTACCATCACATCTTCCATAATCCATTGGCTTAATAACATCCATTTTTATACCTACTTCTTTTGCCTTTGCTTCAAATTTCTGTTTTAAAAATCTCATTTGCGGTCCTATTAATAAGACATCTGCTTTTTTCATCTCTTCATCTACTTTATCTTGACCAACAGCCCAAATTTTGCATTCTATGTTTCTCTTTTGTGCTGCTTCTTCCATTTTTTTCACTACTAAACTTGTAGACATTCCTGATGAACATGCTAATAAAATATTCATAAATAATTCCCCCTAAGATTCTAAAATTTAAATTTCATTATGTTGTTATATATCTATTTAGCAAAAGCTGTGCCAACTAAAAAAAATAAGGCAAAACATCTATTCACCCTACTTTTTTCTAAAATAATTATACACATATTAAAATTTTCATACACATTAACCATATTCTTTATCTGTATAATTTTTATTTATACACTTCCAAGTTATGTACATTTTTTTATACACATATGCTATATTTTAAAAATATTGCAACACAATATTTTTAGAGGACAATGAAGGTAAGTTTTCTTCCTTACGTCAGAAAACTAATTTATTTTAAAGCTTCTTTTGCTAATGCAAAAAAAAGCTTTAAATTTATATGAATCAGCAATGTTTTGCTTTAGCAAAACGAGCGTTTAAAAACTTAATTAAAGATTTTTCGTAGCACAGCGGAGAAAAATCCTCCTTCACTGTCCTCTGTCCTCTGTCCTCTAAATTGCTTCGCAATTTGCTTATTATATTAATTTTATTTTATACATTTAAAAGTATAATAAGTATATAACACAGCTCATCCTCTGAAAAATTAATGTTATAAAATTTTTCTATAGGCTGTACTGCACTTTTTAAATATGCATATTCCTTTGAATAACTCATTATTTCTTCTTTTCTTAAACATTTTGGGGTATCTTCATTGTTAACCAGTCTTGATACTGCACAAACTACATGTAATATAAGCCCCGAAACCATATATATGTCTAATTCACTAATTATTTTCCCCTTAATTTCACTTAAAAATTTTTTACATAACGGCTGAAACTTCTTTACATCCAATTCTTTTACTTCATTTTCTAAGCTCTCAAATATTTCATTGTAAAAACTCTCTAAAGTTTTCACTCTATTTACTATATCCCTTATTCTCGTGTAATTGCTGTCTAAAAATAATTCTGAAACAGGTATAAATGGAATTCCATATACATTGGGATTTACAGTTCCTACCACTGCAATAATTTTCTTATTTTTTGAAAGTATATTTATAGTATTATACATTTCTTTTTTATCGCTAGCAGATATAGGTATAATCTGTATATCCTTTTGTTCTAAGCTTATTCTTTCTTCTATCATATTTTTTAATTTAATAGCGCTTCCTTCTCCTGTAATGCAATTGGTTATTATTATGTTATCTCTAATAGGCATATAGGTTTGAGTTAAGCTCATATTGTAGCTGTTTAAAAAACTAACTGATTGTTTTGCTTCCTCCCATATGACATTAATATTATTATTAGTCAATGCTTTTCTTGCACATTCAATGGCAAGAAGTGTAGATACCATATCAATAACTCTTATTTCAATTCCTGTTTCTTCGCTTATAAGTTCCCCAAACATATCTAAAGATCCCATATCCACTAAAAGTATTACACCTGCGCCTTGATGATTTTCCATTATAAAATTTTTAAGCTCACCATAAGCTATTTCAGGATTTTTATCCAAATTCATGTCATAAGCATATACATTATTGCCACCTACTAATTTATTAGCCACTTCTTTCATAGAAGACGCTGTACTTCTACCATGCATTGCAATAACAATAATTGGTTTATAGATTAATTTACTCTCATCTATGTCCTCCACACATAAAAACATAGCAATAAATCCTATTTCTTCTGATGGAATTTTAATGTTGAATTCTTTTTCTAATTTATCAACTAAAACTAAGGCTAACTTGTACTCTTCTCTATCTTTTTCTATTATTTCATTTAAATTGTGGTTAATTATACCTTTATTATTAATTATCCTCTCAATACTTGAGTTAATATGAAGACATAGACCATAAAATACTTTAGTTTGAAAAATCATTTTTAAATTTTCTGCTGCTGTTTTTAAAAATTCTTCTACTATAATAATAATTTTACTATCTACAATTTTTGAGAGTTCCTCTTTTTTTACTTCTTGATCAAATTCTCCTATATATTTATTGAAATATTTTTTTATATCAAAAGACATTAAGAAGTTAATATCCTTTTCTTCCGTTCCTCTTTCTTTAAGTTCCTGTATTCTTTTTTCAATACTTTCATAAAAATTATTAGGTAAAGATTTATCATTTAATTTTATTTCATGTTTAGCTCCTTTAGAGTTGAAATTAAGCTGAACATCTTCATTAATGATTTTATCTATTATTTCTGAATGTTGTCTGTATAATAAAAGTCCTTGTCTTACATTATTTAAAAAATCTGTACTATGAACTTGTATTTTTCTTCTGCCTTTTGATACATATTTTAAAAATGCATTAGCACATCCAAGTTGTATATCACTTTTTAACTGCCCTATATTCCCTGTGCAATTGTAAAGAAGTAAAGCTCTTATAGTATTTGTTGATACAAATATCTCTCTGCCTATTCTTCCTGCTTCGGTTTTAAAAAAACCACATATAAGCTCAAATCTCTCCTCTAAACTTCTGTCTTTAAGGGCTGGTATATTTATAGTTATAGGAATTCTTCTTGTAAAAGTATTTAAAAGCACACTATCTACATCTTCTGTAGTTGCACAAATTATACGAACTTTACTATTTTTCTTTTTTTCTATATCTCCTAAAGGAGTATAAAATCCTTTATCAATTAGCATAAATAGCATTTCTTGACCTTCTGGAGGCAATCTATGAATTTCATCTAAAAATAACATTCCTCCATTTGCCTTATCTACAAGTCCAATTCTGTCTTTATCAGCTCCTGTAAATGCACCTTTTTTACTTCCAAAAAGATGTGCCAATATTAGTTGTGGATTATTAGCATAGTCTGCACAATTAAAAGAAACGAAAGGACTACTTTGAGAAATAATTCCTTCGTCTATAGCAAAATTATACATAACCTCTGCAAACATTGTTTTTCCAACCCCAGTAGGTCCTAGAAGTAACGTATGAAGTCCATTTGGAGGATATAAAATTGCAGCTTTGGATTGTTGAATACACTTTTTTAAACTTCTATTTCCACCAACAATACTATTGAAATTAATAGACGTGCTAAAGCTTTTTTTACTATCTTCACTTACACCTTCTGTAAGGTTTACCGTATATATAATTGGTTTTCCTTTTACTTTAAAAACCTTTCCCTCTTTACACAATGAATTTAATATAGTACTTACATTAGTCCTTTGAAGAGATAATTCTTCTGCAATTTCTTTAGTACTACATCCTGTTTTTTCTTGATTTTTCTGTTCCTTACATTTATCATGTAAATATTTTAATATAGTATCTTCTGATTTTTTCATAGCGAATCACCTGTTTCTTTCTGCAATTCTAAAAATATCCTTTTCATTCTATTTTTTGAACACAATGATATTATTGGAATTAATTATAATTGCATAAATTATAACATATCTATGAAAAATGTTTCAAATACTAATCCCTTGTATATTTTATTTTTTCACTACAAAAGTTGCTGTTATGTCAGTTATGCCATTATCACTACACTTAAAAAAATTTATTTTATACTATAATACTTAATAGGCAAAAAAATCATACAGAGTTATTTGAGATGTTTTTAATGAGAGGCATTTTTATACTTTAATTAACACTTAGAAGCATAAGATATGGTTAAACCTCAATCCCATGCTCCTAACTATATTATTAATTAGTTTTACATTTAGAAGTATTGTTTTTTAAACATAAAGACAATATAAAAGCAACCACAAGAATTATGGCTTGAATTGTAAATGCATGATGAACACCAGTAACTAATGACAATGCTTGCTGATTAGAAGCATTAGGATTGCTTACAGTGAGTAAATATTTTTTTTGAGTTGAGGACATAATAGCAACAAATAAGGATGTACCAAAAGCTCCAGCTATTTGCTGTAGAGTATTCATTATAGCAGTTCCATGAGGATAATATTTTGGAGATAACTGATTTAAACTATTTGTTTGAGTAGGCGTATTTATCATTCCAACAGCTATTAATGAAAGTGAATGTAGTAAAATAATCAGTGGAATAGTTATATTAAGAGATATAGTACGAGAAAATATAAAAAACACAACAGCGGAAATTGCATATCCAGGAATAATTAGTGCTCTAGGCCCAAATTTATCATAAAGATGACCTGAAATAGGTGATACAATTCCATTAATAAGACCACCTGGCAACATAATAAGTCCAGCCAGAAAAGCACTTAATCCCATAGCTCCTTCAAGAAACATTGGTAAAATAAGCATAGTAGCAAAATTAATCATATGCATAATTATAATAAGTATAGTACCTAAACTAAACATAGGATATTTAAATGGATTCATGTCTAACATAGGTTCTTTCAAATGTATTTGACGTAATACAAATACAGCCAATGCTATACATCCAACAACTATAGGTACCGCCATTTGAACCGTAGATGCACTTCCAATTTTACTAACCCCATATATAAACCCACCAAATCCAATGGTAGATAATAAAATAGATATAGTATCAATATGTGGTTTTGTAAGTTCAGTTACATTTTTTATATATATAATTCCCAAAATGAATGCAATAATAGAAAAAGGCATTATACTTAAAAACAACCATCTCCAATTAAGAGATTGTAAAATCAAACCAGAAAGAGTTGGACCAATAGCCGGTGCACAAAACATTACAAGATTAAATATTCCTAATGCTTTTCCACGCTTTTCTACAGGATTAATAATCAATAAAGTATTTATTATATTAGGTATTAAAATACCAGTGCCTATGGCTTGAATCAATCGCCCTGCCATCAGTATTGAAAACACTGGAGCAAATGCACATATGACTGTTCCAACCAAAAAAGCAGATACAGAAACTAAGAATAATTGCCTTGTTGTAAATGTTTGAATAAGCACAGCAGAAACAGGAATAGAAATACCCATAATTAACATATACCCTGTGCTTAACCATTGTACAGCATTTGCAGATATGCTAAATTGCACCATCAAACTTTTCAATGCCATATTTAATACTGTTTCATTTAACATGCAAAAAAAGCCAGCAGTTATTAATGCTATACTAATTGGCAATACATTAAACTTTTTCTCCTCATAACTAATTTTTTCTAATGTTTCTTCCATAATTTTAGCCTCCATTTTAAATATTTTAGAATAATTATTTTTTCATCGATTATTACATATCCTCTTATATAGCATACTAATAATTGTTATAAAAATAATTGTCATACTAATAATATGCCAATTTCATATATTTGTCAACTTAGTTAATGTTTAAGTGGTAGTTGACTTTATCTGTATTAACTGAGGCAATTCTCAAAAAATAAATATGAAACCCCCTATACCAATATAGTATATTGGTATAGGGGGTTTCATATAAAACAGTTAAAAATTGAACATTTGTTTAAGTACATCATACCTATCATGGGTAATCAGTGCATCCTTATCTGTATTTTTTAATTTCACTATATAAGTCCACCTACCATAAGGATAAATTTTGTTAATCATAGACAAATTAATAATATAAGACTTGTGACTTCTAAAAAATTGAGTTTTATCCAATCTTTCTTCTATTTCACTCATGCCCTCAGAAGTAACATAAAAATTATCTATGGTGTAGATAACTGTATTTCTATCTTCTCTTTGAATAATAACAATATCCTTCATATCTATAAAACTTATGCCTTCTTTATTCCTTATTAATATTTTATTTAGTCCCTTTTCATGGCGAATTATTTTATACATATTTTCTTCATTTTGAGTGTCATTTAAAGTTTTTATACGGTTTAAAGTTTGATAAATTCTATCCATCTTAAAGGGTTTTACAATATAATCAAATGCATAAAGTTGAAATGCATCCGACATATAAGAATCATGTGCTGTAACAAAAACTATTATAGTTCTAGGATTTATATCCATTATTCTTTTTGCACATTCTACTCCAGTTAATTTGGGCATTTCTACATCTAAAAATATAATTTCAGGATGTTTTTCTTCTACAAAAGAGAGGACAGCTTCTCCGTCCTCTGCCTCTCCTATTAATTTAAATCCATCTATTTTTTCAATGGCCTTTTTTAATACCATTCTCATACCTGCTTCATCGTCTCCAATGAAAACCTTAAGTTCCAATGGCTATCACCGCCTTCTTCTTTTCGCTTTAGGTTTACCAAATATTTCTCCATATACTATAGCATTCATAAGATTTTCTTCTTCTAAATTCAAGTCTAATCCTATTTTTTCTTCTGCTGCATTTTGGGCTATTATAGGAACATCATTTTTGCTATAATTTAATTGCTCTTTTGAATTCCTTTGTTCTTCAGAATATACTTGATTTTCTAAAGTTGCACTTTTCTCTAGATTTTCATTTAATTCTGGGCGTTCCAGCCAGTCATAGTCATGATTTTCCTCATTCTCATCAAAAACAACATTTATAGTTTCATTAGTTATATCTTTGAATTTTTCATATGAAGCTTCTATAGTATCCTTAAACATTTTTTTTGACATATAAGAAATTTCCTTTAGATTTTCAAACTTAGACATAATTCTACTCCTCTATCTTGTTAGAATTTCTATATGAATTTTCTCCGCTTTTTTTCTTTCCAGTTTTAGATATAGATTCCCTCATTTTTGTATCTGATATTACATTTTGCATATCGTAATAATCCATTACTCCAAGCTTTCCTTCTCTTAATGCTTGAGCTATAGCTCTTGGTATCTCTGCTTCAGCTTCCACTACAGATGCTCTCATTTCCTGTTCTTTTGCTACTGCCATTGCTCTTCTTTCTTCTGCCTTAGCTTGTGCAATATTTTTATCAGCTTCTGCTTGAAGAGTTTGAAGTTGTGCACCTATATTTCTTCCAACATCTACATCTGCAATATCTATAGATAATATTTCGAAAGCAGTACCTGCATCTAATCCCTTTGCAAGAACTGTTTTAGATATAGCATCTGGATTTTCTAAAACTTCTTTATGTGAAAGCGATGTACCTACTGTAGTTACAATACCTTCTCCAACTCTCGCAAGAACTGTTGCTTCTCCAGCTCCACCTATTAATCTATCTAAATTTGCTCTTACTGTTACCCTTGCTTTTGCTAAAAGCTCAATTCCATCTTTAGCAACTCCAGAAACATTAGTTGTTTCAATTACTTTTGGTGTAACACTCATTTTTACAGCTTCAAGTACATCTCTACCTGCAAGATCTATTGCTGCTGCTCTTTCGAAAGGTAATTTAAAATCTGCTCTATGTGCTGCAATAAGAGCATCTACTACTTGATCTACATTTCCTCCTGCTAAATAATGTGCTTCTAGTTGATTTACACTTACTTCTAAGCCTGCCTTTGTTGCTTTAATTAGTGGGAAAAGAATTCTTTTTGGTTGAACCCTTCTAAGTCTCATACCTACTAAATTAAAAATACTTACCTTTACATTTGCAGCTAATGCTGAAATCCATAACCCTAAAGGTACAAAACTTAAGAATAAAGATAAAAAAACTGCAATTATCCCTAGGACAACTACCAATCCAACTATACTCATAATATTACCCCTTCCTATATTTTAAATTTTATTTTTTGCTGAACTAAACATTAATTTTTCCTCTTTGCCTACTTCTATTTTTCTAACAACAATCCTTCTGCCTTCTACTTTTATAATTCTTACTTTTTCACCCTTTGAAATAAAATCTCCCTCTGAAACCACATCCATTTTTATTCCATTAAAGTCTGCAGTACCTGCTGGCCTCAAAATTGTTAGAGCAACTCCTTCTTTTTCCACAAAATATTGTAAATCTTCTGTGCCTGTATATCCTTCCTCTTTCTTTTGAGTTTCACGCAAGATTAATATCTTGGAAAGTCGGCCTTTGGTTGCAGATTTTAAAACTAAAGTAAGAGCTACTCCTAATACTGCAATTATAATACTAACTAAAATCAACACTTCTATTACACTTGTTGCTGTTATTATTACTCCTATAACAAGAAGTATTCCGCCAAACACTCCTGGGACTCCAAATCCCGGATGGAACATTTCTACCATTACTAGAAGAAAACCAAATGAAAAGCACATCACAGCAATCCAACTTATACTAGATAAAAAACCTACTAGCTCCATTACCACACCTCCTTTAGTTATATGCTTGCTCTATATTAGTATGATACCTCTTACTTATTTAAAAATAAATATATTATGGTTGAACAATACATAAGGTAGTTTAAAATGTCATATTTACAGTTTTATTTGATTACATGAACTATGTTTATCTTGGAATCATACCTTGAAAAACGGTAAACTCTTTTTCCATAAACACACTAATACTGCCTTCATATTCTTCTAATATATCTTTTACAATAGCAAGCCCCATACCTTCTCCTTTTTCCCCTTTTGTAGTAACTCCTGTTTTAAAAATTTTTTTCATAAGTTCTTTAGGAATTTCTGGTCCATTGTTTTTTATCTTAAATCCATATAACTTTAAGTCTTCAAATAATTCTATTTTTATAATCCTATTTTCTTTTACCTCTTGAAGTGCATAAATTGCATTATCTATAATATTTCCAAGTACTCTACAGAATTCCCAGGATGGTATTTTTAGATCTTGAAGAGCTGAAGTAATTAGTATTTCCGTTTTAATTCCTCTTTTTTCTCCATAAAGTATTTTCGCTTGAAGCAGCGCATTAACTGCTGGATTAGAAGTTTTTAATACTTTATTCACTTTTTGAATATCTTTAAACACTTTTTCTATATATTCCCTTGAGTCATAATACTCTTCCATTTCCATAAGGCTATATACTACCTGAAGATGGTTCATAAAATCATGTCTTTGTACTCTAAGCGTTTTATTAAGATTTTCTAATTGCTCTAAAGTGTTTTTTAGCATACTATACTCGTCGTTCTTTCCAGTTAAACATCTAATATCTTTAACTGCAAAAAAACTATTTATAATTACTATAAATATAATCAAATATATAAAAAGTTCTCCACTATAAAATTTTTCTTGAACGTTTAAGATATTTTTATGAATATAATTATAAAATATTACTACAATAATTGTGGTTATTTGAATTACATTTAAAACAATTACTGTTGTAATAGTTTTTTTTATGTCCAATTTTTTCTTCATTACAAAAATTAAACTCCCTTCCGTACTCTGATTAAGTCAATTATATCATAAAATAACATTACCTTCACTAAAATGCATTTTAATGAAGGTAATGTTAATAATATTATTTTATTCCATTTATAGCAATCATCTAAATATGACAATTTTTCAATTCTCTTTTCAAGAGTTTTCAGCATCGCTTTCTGAATTCAAGTTAAAATCAATATATATTTTTACTAAAGTATCTGTCGCCTCTATCAGGGAAAACTACTACTATATTTCCTGAATCTATGGTGTCTGCCAATTTTAACGCAGCTGCCATAGCTGCACCGGAAGAAGATCCAACTATAAGTCCTTCTTTTCTTGCTAATTCTTTTACCATATTAAAACTTTCATCATCATTTACCTTTATAAACTCATCAGCAAGGTTCATGTCTAAGGTTCCAGGTACAAAATTATTTCCTATCCCTTCAATGTTATAACAGCCTTCCACTCCACCGCCTATTGTAGAACCTTCTGGGTCCGCAATTATTGTCTTTATACTACTGTTCTTTTCCTTTAAGTACTTTGCAATACCAGTAAAAGTACCGCCGCTTCCTGCTCCAGCTATAAAGTAATCTATATTTTTGTCCATAGATAAGTATATTTCTGGACCAGTAGTTAAGTAATGTGCTTCAGGATTAGCTGGATTTTCAAATTGTTTAAGAGAAATTGAATTTGGAATACTACTTAATAATTCTTGTGATTTTTTAATAGCCCCTTCCATACCAAGTTCTCTTGGAGTATTTATGATTTCTCCGCCAAGTGCTTTCATGAGTAACTGCTTTTCTATAGAAAATTTCTCAGGGACTACAAATATAACTCTATAGCCTTTATTTATTGCTCCTAGTGCAACTCCTAACCCTGTATTTCCTGCAGTAGCTTCAATTATAGTGTATCCCTTTTTGAGTGTCCCATCTTCTTCTGCCTTTTCAATCATATATACACCAATTCTATCCTTCACACTTCCACCAGGATTAAAATACTCAAGTTTAGCAAATATATTCACACCTTTTTTTATATTAAAGTTGTTTATCTTTAACATTGGTGTGTTTCCTATAAGTTCTCTTATATCATTAATATACATCATAATTATTTTTCTCCCTCTAAAGCATTCTTTATATCTTTAACTAAATCTTCTTTATTTTCAATTCCAATTGATAATCTTATTAAGTTATCAGTAATACCTATTTTCTGTCTTATTTCATAAGGTATCGAAGCATGAGTCATTGTTGCTGGATGAGATATTAAAGACTCCACTCCTCCTAAACTTTCTCCTAAACTTATAAGCTTCAGCCCTTTAAAAAACTTATTAATATCTATTTCCTTTTTTAAAGTAAATGAAATCATAGCTCCTGCTGCCTTAGCTTGTTTCTTATGCACTTCATAACCTTCATGGTCACTAAATCCCGGATAGTAAACTTTTTCTATTAATGGATGTTTCACTAAAAACTCAGATGCATATTTTGCATTTTCAATATGTCTATCCATTCTTACAGACAAAGTCTTTATTCCTCTTATAAGAAGCCATGAATCAAATGGATTAAGTACTCCACCTGTAGAATTTTGTATAAAATGAAGCTTTTCAGCTAATTCTTCACTATTTACTACTGCAAGTCCAGCTATTAAATCACTGTGTCCTCCTAAATATTTGGTTGCACTGTGAACTACAATATCTCCTCCAAGTTCTATAGGTTTCTGTAAATATGGAGTCATAAAGGTGTTGTCCACAATAGTTAAAATATTATGTTGTTTGGCTAACTCAGTAATTTTTCTTATATCTGTTATTGTCATAAGTGGATTTGTAGGTGTTTCAATAAATATGGCTTTCACATTTTCTGTAATTTTATTTTCCACATCTTTAATATCAGAAGTGTCTACAAGCTCATATTGCAAATTAAATCTTTCAAATACTTTGTCTAATACTCTAAAGGTTCCTCCATAAACATTGCTAGACATTAAAATTTTGTCTCCACCCTTAAATAACATTAGTACTGCTGTTGTAGCTGCCATACCAGAAGCAAATGCAAAACCTTTGTGACCATTTTCTAATTCTGCAATTAATTTTTCTAAAGCTTCTCTAGTAGGATTTCCTGTTCTTGAATATTCATATCCGCTGTTTACTCCTAAAGAGGATTGTCTATAGGTAGATGTTTGATATATAGGAACATTTACAGCACCTGTATGCTCATCTCCATCTATTCCACCATGTATTAATAATGACTCAAATTCCATTTTTTTATCTCCTTTTAATTCCATTTTTTTATTCCCCCTTAATTCCTTTTGCTGCAAATATTCCTGTTTCAGTGTATTCCCCTAAACTTGAATATCCTTTGCATTTTAAATTTGTACTGCTTACATCTATATTTTTCAATTTATCAAATCACAGTTTTAAATTGTTAAATCGTAAAATTTGTGCAAATATATAAGCCACTTAATATAGTGGCTTTGTTTTTTGGACTCCGGATTCCGAAAAACAAAAAACTCCCGCCTCTATTACAGAGGCAGAAGTATACTTCCGCGGTTCCACTCTGTTTAATATGTAAAATTAAATAATAATACATAAAAACTCTTAATTTTGGTACATTCATACCTCAACGCTTTAACGGGCGTACCCGCTGAAGTCTACTAAACTTCAATTCAGTGCTCCGAGATGCAATTCAGTTACTTTTAACTCAAAATCCCTTACACCCAAGGGGATTTCTCTCTTACAGTCTTCCATAACTTACTCTTCTCATCATTACAATTCCTAGTATTTTACTATGATTTCTTTTATGTATATTATAATACTACACAAATAAAATTTTAGCAAGTGATTTTTTAAAAAATATTTTTTCATTTTATTGGTATATAAATATACATTCTAGATTCTTCACTGTCAGGTCCTAAAAAATCTTCATCGTATAATTCAAAATCGTCCCTTAAATCCACTTCAAATTTAGAACTTAATATCCATGTTCTCCAAATATAATCATAAGTTAGTCCTATTTTATCTATGGTTCCTTTATGTGTAAAAACAGCATATTTACCTTCTTTAATTACTCTCATTACCATACCATTTGGAACGTCCTTAAAACTTTGGGCTTCAACTCCTACAAGTTCATTTGATTCAGTTTCTTCAGTAAATTTATTAATATCAAACTCAGGATTAACTTCGCAAATAGAATAACTTGCTACTTCCTTTTTTCTATTTTTTATTTCTGAAATTCTAGGTACAAAGTTATTCCATAATTCTAATATTTTATTATTATTTAATGCAAATGTTCCCCTAATGCCTACTATTTTTTTCTCTGAAATAACTTTTATTTCTGGCTGAGTAGTTACACCTTGAGTAAGATGCTTCAATTTTTCACTATCTAGTTTGATTTTTTGTCCTATAAAATACTGAATTCTATTTTTCCTATAAACACCTGGAGATACCTTGTATAAAGCTTTAAATGCACGACTAAATGCTTCTTGTGACTCAAATTGATAATATAATGCAATATCAAGTATTCTTTTATCAGTATAGATAAGATCATAGGAAGCCTTAGTAAGTCTTCTTTTGCGAAGATAACTTCCTACTGATTCCCCAACTACTGCTTGGAAAATTCTATGAAAATGGTAATAGGAATAGCCACATACAGTGGCTATTTCCTCTACTTTTATGTTTTCATGCAAATTATTTTCTAAATAAATTATTGCTTTTTCAAGCTGACTAAGATATTCCATGTTGTTACCTCAAATCAAAATATTATCTTTTTCTGCTATAAATTTATTTCTAGCATATTCTAGTATTATTATATCGAATCTAAATTAATTCATAAAAATCAGGCAAACATCTTTCTTTTTTAAGATTAACTTCATATACCTCTGATTCCACATCATTATTAAAATCAAATCTATGCCAATTATTTAAACCTGCAGAACCAAAACGTACATAAGCAGCCACTTCTGTAGAATCAAGTATCATTGATCTTAAAGTTCCAAAAAAATCTGCATAATAGTTACAACTTAAACCTTCTGGATACTTTTTTGACAGCAAACTTTTAAGGTCCTCTTTCTTTATATTTGAGCTGTTTTTTAATGTGTTATTTATTAATTCATACCTTATAACAGAGTGTTTCATTTTCTTTTCTTCAAGGTGCTGAAGTTCAGGTAATACAACATGATTCGTGGCACATAAAAATTGTTCTTTTGTAAAAGCGTCAATTTTCTTTACTGCTTTATTACCATCCAAAGTTTCAAATAATGCTGCATTTCCTCTTTTATCTGATAAAATTAGATTTATATTATAGCCAATTGGCATATCCTTTACCAAAGCTAATGCTTCCTGAACTGTGCTGCATTGTTCAAGAATTGCTCTAATTACAGCCCAAAATTGTAATCCAACTACAGCTGGTTTTCTCATAAACTCAAATTGTCCCACAGGCATTCCTGCAGACCCTTGAACTACAGACAATCCTTGATCATTTATTCCATCTCCTCGTCCAAATAATATCATAGATGATCCAATATGAGCATATTTACCTTTTATTCTTGTGGTACAAAATGTCATTTCATCAGCTTCATCACTCATATCATAATTTCTTGCAACTAATGTATGATTATCAAAAGTAAGGGATGGAAGTGCTACCATTGTACTGCAACCTGGTTTTAAATAAGTCATAGTATAATACAGTATATTCTCAACTGGTGTTTCAAGAGCATCTGCAAATCCCTGAGTTTCTTCATTAATACCAGGGCAAAATTCATCAAACAGTCTAGAAATCTCACAGCTTTCCTCCTTTGAAAATATTGTTTTTGGTATTTTATAACTTTCACCACCATCTGGCAGTGTCTTAGCTATAGTTCCAAGCTTTTTACCTACCTCATAATTGCTTCCTGCAAGATTCATGTAATATGCCTTTGTTTTCATTAAATCTCCTCCAATTAACTTGTTAAAATTTAAAATCACTTCATGCTTATACCTTAACTTGTTTTGAAAGAGACTTTTTGATATTTTCTGCTTAAATTTATTGTTATAAGTTATATAATTATAGATAGTGTTTACATATTAGTAATTAAAATTAGTTTTGTATATTCTTAATTGTAAAAATTAACCATATGATAATAATGAAATGTTATTATTATTTCCCTTATATTTACCATTTACATTTTTTTCCACACTATTCACAGCTTTATCCACAGGTTTATCTATTTTATCCATAATTCAGGAAAAGTCTTTATAGCTTCTGTAGAAACATCTTAAATTTATTAGTTAAATATTTAACCGTAATGAAAATTTTATATTACATTTTTTTCATAGCAATAAAACTCGCCTTTTCTAAAAGTTACTATACCTACTTTTTCATAACCTCTATTCTCATATAAACTACAAGCTGTTCTATTTTTTATAAAAGCATCCAAACGTATACTTTCATATTTGTTATTTTTTCCATAGTTTTCCGCATACTCCATAAGTCTAGTCGCTATACCTTTACCTTGATATTTAGGACTTACACACAATCTGTGTACTATTAAGTGTTTTCCTTTAATATATTTCCACTCCAATGTTTTATACTCTTCTGCTTCATCATGGTTTAAGATTATAAATCCTTTAATAATATTTTCTTCCACATAAACATAAATATTTTCTTTATTAATATCCAAAGTCAATACTTCTTCATCAGGATAAATGCTGTCCCATTGATATATTTCCTTTGATTCCATATCGTTAATAGCATCCTTAATTATATTCATTATTGTGTTAATATGTTCACCTTTACCTTTTTCAATTTTCATTTAAAACACTTCCTTTTAATTTTAAATTACTTATTATCCGATGGCTACCATCCGTAACACTCCCATCACACACAGCGAAAGCGATTCACACAAAATCATAGATTTTGGTTCTCTGCTTTTCTTTAGGTGGTAGATAACGGCTGATACGCCCCTGGATAAGTTCTTCTAAGATTCAGATTACGATCAGTATTCCTCACAAGCAGACTCCACCTGAGTCTAAGAATCACTTGATGAAATATAGGGAACACTAAAATAATTAGTGTCCCCTATGTTTCGCAAGTTTCTTTTGCTGCCTTAAATCAAATTTTCTATCTTTTTCAAGGTCTTTTTCTTCTCCTCTAAGCTTCTTTTTTTCTAATTTCACTGTTTCATATTGTAGTTTCATGGCAAGTTGTGCTTTTGTACCTATGCCTCTATTTTCAGTTTCTTTTTTAATTTCTTTTTGAAGCTTTTTCGGATTTATTTTTTTCTCTTTAACCTCCTTAACTTCATTAGAAATTAAGGGTTTGCTAAATCTTAGTGTATAAAAGTTTTTTTGCACAAAATCATAAATTTCATAATCCTTAGGTTCAGAAGAACCAAATACAACCTTTGAAATTTCATAATTTTCTCCATAAGTTTTTTCAAATACTCCTACCCAAAATGGACCTTGAAAAAATACAGTTAATTTGATACTAGTATTCATTTTATCTTTCCTCCTGTTTTTTAAAACTAGAGAATGGACGACCCCAGGAGGGAGAAGGTTACTTCTGCCTATTAATCTAGGCAGGTTCGGACTACCTACCGAAACTGTGTTTTTATCTCTATATTATAGGTTACAAAAAATTTAAATAATATGCAATACTTTCTTTAAAAGATATTTTTCTTAATATTTTCCAAACTCTATATCACTTAAGGATATTCTTGGTTCACTTTTGGCTGTAGCCGCTTCTGCATAAGATAAAGATGAATCCCTTACTTGTTTTGAATTTCCATGAGTCCTCAAAGATACTTCATTGCTAGATAAAAAAGCTCCACTTTTTAGTCTAAACTTTTCTACCATACTCTTAAGCATCGATGCTTGACTTGATAATTCTTCGCTAGCTGCTGCACTTTGCTCTGCCGTTGCTGAATTAGTTTGCACCACATTTGAAACTTGTTCTATACCCTTATTTATTTGAGCTATTGCAGTTGCTTGTTCATTTGAAGCCACTGCTATATCTCCAACTAAAGTTGCTGCCTTAGATACCTCTACAACTATTTGATCAAGAGATTCTGCCGTGCTATTGGCAATTTTTGTTCCTATTTCTACTTTCTTAATGGAACCTTCAATTAAATCTGTAGTTTGTTTAGCTGCATTAGCACTTCTTGCTGCAAGATTTCTTACTTCCTCAGCTACTACTGCAAACCCTTTCCCATGCTGTCCTGCTCTTGCTGCTTCAACTGCAGCATTTAAAGCTAGTATATTAGTTTGAAAAGCAATATCATCTATAACCTTAATTATCTTTGAAATATCAGAGGAAGACTCATTAATCTCCTCCATAGATTTAAGCATGTCCTTCATATGAGAATTTCCAATTGTTGCACCTTCCTTAGAGTTAAGTGCAAGTTCATTTGCTTGAATAGCATTAACTGCATTCTGCTTAGTCTGAGCTGCCACTTCTGTAATAGAAACAGTTAGTTCTTCTATAGCACTTGCCTGTTCTGTTGTACCTTGTGAAAGGGCTTGACTTCCGTCTGAAACCTGGTTTGAACCTCCAGAAACTTGATCCGCAGCATTACTTATTTCTGTAAATAATGCATTAAAGGAATTTAGAGTATCATTTAATGCATTTTTAATATCAGCATGATCTCCTTTATAATCTCCTTTAACATGTAGACTTAAATTTCCATTTGCCATTTCATGCAATACTAATGCTGCTTCCTTTACAGGTTCAATAACAGCATCTAAAGTATTGTTTACACCCTCTACTATACGTTTATAATCCCCACTATGTTTTGAGGCATCTGCTCTAGTAGATAGTTTTCCTTCTACTGCTGCTTCAACTAAATTACCTGCATCTAAAAGTAATAAATTAATACTATCAATACACAGATTTAGATTATTCTTTATTGTATTAAAATCTCCTTTATAAGTGTCTGTTATTTTAGATGGTATATTTCCTTTGCTTATTTTATCTACATAATCCGAAGTTACATTAATTGGTATAACAAAAGCATCTATCATCTCATTGATGCCTATTACAAGCTCACCCCATCCTCCATTAAATTTATCAGAATTTCCTCTTGTATCTAATTTACCTTCTTGTGTTGCTTTTATAAGTTTGTTTGTCTCTGTTAGAAGCCCATTCATTACATCTATGCAGCTGTTTAAATTATTCTTAATCTCATTGAAATCTCCATTATAGTTGTCGGTTATTTTTTTTGGTATGTCCCCCTTACTAATTCTATTTACATATTCTGCTGTTACATTTATTGGTTCTACAAAGGCATCTATAAGCTTATTTATTTCTATTACAAGTTCTCCCCATGCTCCCTTAAATAATTCAGCATTGCCTCTTGTATCTAATTTGCCTTCTTGTGTCGCTTTTATAAGCTTGCTTGTTTCAGTTAATAGCTCTTTAATTGTTTGCGTCATAGATATCAAATTTTTACCAAAAATATCTTTTTCCGATTTAACTTTTAAAGTAATATTCAAATCACCAAGAGCTATTTTTTCCACAGCATTTACTTGATCATTAATGTTTTCTACCATTTTCTTAAAGGCTGACATCAAAGCTCCTATTTCATCTTTCGTCTCATTATGAATTTCAATATCTATATCTCCAACAGCAATTCTATCTGCATAATCTACTAATTTTTTTATTGGCTTTGTAATTGATCTTGAAACTAGCACACCTAAGAAAACAGCTATTAGTGCCCCTGCTATTATAATTTCATTCATTAAATTTATTGAAGTTTTAGCTATAACAGAATTGTCATCAGAAGTTTTTTTTGCTAATTTAATCTTAGATTGAGTTAGATTTTGCATGCTAAGTGCTGCATTATTGCTTACAGTAACGCCATCACCATTAAGTAGTGCTATTGCTTGATCATCTTTATTTTCTTTATCTAGTGCCATAATCTGGTTTACTATAGAGTCATAAGCGGCCTTTGCTGTTGTTAAATTATCTGCTAAAGTTGTGTCTTGATTAGTTTTTTTAAAATCAGCAAAATTTTTATCAAAAATTTCATTATTTGATTTAATATCCAACTGAAATTTAGTCCAATCCTTAGCGTTTGTAGTATAAATTAAATCTCTAAGATCTATTCTAATCTTCAAGAAAGCCTGATTCATATTATAAAGATTACTCATTGGAACTGTCATGTCTTCATAAAGCATTGTATCTCTATTATCTATTTTATTTATATTAGAATCACCTATTATCCCAATTACTGCAGCAACAATTGCCACAACAACAAATCCCATTAATATTCTTGCACCTAGTTTTAAATCACTAAAAATTCTCAAATCAATTCACCTCCTATTAAATTTTCACGCAAGTATTATCCCTATGATTTTTATCACATTATTTTGTACGCTGTATAATAGAATATATTAACTTAGAAATATTTTTTAAAGATTCTTGTCTAGTAACCGCGCCAATGTCATAAGCAACTTTTGGCATACCATAAACTACACTAGATTGTTCATCCTGTCCAATGGTAAAGGCTCCTCGTTGCTTCATTTTCAAAAGACCTTTTGCCCCATCGCATCCCATTCCTGTTAAAATAATTCCAATAGCATTTCTTCCAATTTTTTCTGCCACCGAATTAAATAGTACATCCACTGAAGGACAATGTCCGTTTACTTTATCACCAGTAAAGCATTTTACAAAATAATTATCTCCTCGCTTGATTAATTCCATCTGCTTGTCTCCTGGAGCAATAAGAATTCTTCCTGGCAGTACAATGTCGGAATTTTCAGCCTCTTTCACCTCCATAGGACAGATGTTATTTAACCTATCCGCATACAATTTTGTAAATACAGGTGGCATATGTTGCGTTATCACAATGCCTGGCATATTTCTCGGAAAATCTTTAACCACTTCAAGAATAGCTTCCGTTCCACCTGTAGATGCACCAATAGCAATTATATTACTGCTCTTGGTGTTAATTTTATCTATATTACTATCATCTAAAATATTTTTTTTATGATGTCCAACCTTTGCCATAGATGCGAGTTTCACTTTAATGCTTAATTCATTTATAAAGCTTTCCTTATTTTCCCCTGTTACTGAGTTCATTTTTGTAATAAAGTCTACTGCTCCAGCATTTAAAGCCTCAAAAGCATTATCGCTCACTGAACTTACTACAACCACAGGTATAGGATATTGAGGCATCAGTCTTTTTAAAAATTCAATACCATTCATCTTTGGCATCTTAACATCTAAAGTCATAACATCTGGCTTAAGTTCAATTATTTTATCTCTTGCTTCAAAGGCATCTTTTGCTGTTCCAACTACTTCCAAAGAGTGATCATGGGCCATGCCTTTAGCAATTTCTTCTCTAAAAATCAAAGAATCATCAACAATTAACACTCTTACCTTTTTTGTTATATTCACATTACTCTATCCTTTCCATAACTTGCTTTCATATATCTAGTAAGTTCTCTAAATTCAAATCTTTTAAATTTGTCATCTGTCTAGCCTTAATTAGTACTTTCCAAACTCCATATCACTTAAGGATATTCTTGGTTCACTTTTAGTTGCAGCCGCTTCAGCATGAGATAAAGATGAATTTCTTATCTGTTTTGCATTTTTCTGAGTCCCTAAAGATACTCCTTCATATGATAAAAATGTACCGCTTTTTAACCTAAACTTTCCTACCATACCCTTAAGCATTGCTGCTTGACTTGATAGTTCTTCACTAGCCGCCGCACTTTGCTCTGCAGTTGCTGAATTAGTTTGTACAACATTTGAAACTTGCTCTATACCCTTATTTATTTGAGATATTGCAGTTGCCTGTTCATTTGAAGCCACAGCTATCTCTCCTACTAAAGTTGCAGCCTTAGATACCCCTAAAACTATTTGGTCAAGAGATTCTGCAGTATTATTAGCTATTTTTGTTCCAATCTCTACTTTCTTAATGGAACCTTCAATTAAATCTGTAGTTTGCTTGGCTGCATTAGCACTTCTTGCTGCAAGATTTCTCACTTCCTCTGCTACTACTGCAAACCCTTTCCCATGCTGTCCTGCTCTTGCTGCTTCAACTGCAGCATTTAAAGCTAATATATTAGTTTGGAAAGCAATATCATCTATAACCTTAATTATTTTTGAAATATTAGAAGAAGACTCATTGATTTCTTCCATGGATTTAAGCATGTCTTTCATATGAGAATTTCCAAGTACTGCCCCTTCTTTAGCATTAAGTGCAAGTTCGTTTGCTTGACTAGCATTAACTGCATTCTGCTTAGTTTGCGCTGCTACTTCAGTAATAGAAACAGTTAATTCTTCTATAGCACTTGCTTGTTCTGTAGTACCTTGTGAAAGTGCCTGACTTCCGTCTGAAACCTGGCTTGAGCCTCCAGAAACCTGATCTGCAGCATTATTTATTTCTGTAAATACTGCATTAAAAGATTGAATTATAAGATTTAATGCATCCTTAATCTGAGCAAAATTGCCTTTATATTCATTATTAATTGATAGCTGAAGATTTGAATTAGACATTTCTTGTAAAACATCTGAAATCTCAGTTATATAGACAGATAATGAATCTATGGTATCATTTAATGCATTTTTAATCTCTGCATGTTCTCCTTTATAATTTCCTTTAACACGTGTTTTCAAATTACCATTTGCCATTTCTTTTAATACTTCTGATGCCTCTTTTACAGGCTTTGTTACTGCATCTAGCGTTAAGTTTACTCCTTCAACTATTTTTTTATAATCTCCACTATGTTTAGATATGTCAGCTCTTACATCTAGCTTGCCTTCTACTGCTGCATCTACCAGCATATTTGCATCACTTGTCAGTAACTTTATAGCTTCAATCATTTTTCTAAATGATCCTGCTAAATTTCCCACTTCATCCTTAGTGTTTATATCTACATCAACATTTAAATTTCCTCTTGAAATACTATCTGCTGATTCAAGTAATTTTTTAATAGGCCTACTTATAATATTGGATATAAAATACCCAAGTAATAGTGATGCAAGCATTGCAATTACCACAATAATAATAAGTATTACTATTGTTCTATTAGATGAACTTTGAGCTTTTTTAGTTAATTCAGCACCAACGGTTAAATTTTCTTGTATATTTTCACCAATAGCTGCTGAAGCTATTGCACCCATTGGAACTCCTACTTTCTTTAAAATAGCATAGGCTTCTGCATTTTTATTTTCAACAGCTAATGCTATAACTTGATCTCTTGAAGTTTTATAATCATTCAGCGATTTATCTAATTTATTAAAACTTGTAAGCTCCTCTGGGCTTTGTACAGTTTTTTTAACTTCTGCTAAATTTTTGTTTATTTTCACATCATTTGCTGCTATTAAGTCTTGATAAGCTTTATAATTATTAGAATCAGTTTCTATTATTAAATCCCTTACTGCTGCTCTATTTTGTTGAAATGCTTCAGCTATAAATCCTAATTGACCCTGAGAATTTCCATAGTTAGTAATAATATATTGAGAAGTTTTTTGAGATGATTGAAGACTAAAAATACCAATTACGCCTATAGCACCTGCTAGTATTGCAACTACAATAAATCCTAATATTAGCTTCGCACTAATTTTCATGTTATGATACCATTTCATAATTTCTGCCTCCTAATATTTAATTTCTTCCCTAAATATTTTTTCATAATTCACATTGTATATTGATTAGATTAACGTTTGTGAGCCACTGAAAAAGATACGTAAGCGCTTTAGAGCACTCTCTCTTAATTTAGATATTATTGGTAATTGCTTGAACCTCTTCATCATTCAACAATTTATCACAATCAAGCAAAAGCTTGACCTCATTTTCTACTTTACCTATTCCCCTAACATATCCGTTATGAAAACCTGATTTTATATTTGGAGGTGGGACAATATTACTATCGTCTATATTAATTACTTCAGACACATTATCTACAATAAGTCCAACCGAAGTTTCCTTTATGTCAATTACAACTATACATGTCCTATCATTATATTCCTTAGTCTTCTTTTTAAATCTAATCCTTACATCAATAACGGGAATAATCTTTCCTCTAAGATTTATAATTCCAGCTACATAATCAGGTAGTTCAGGTACTTCTGTTATATCCTGTATACCAATTATCTCTGTAACAAACTTAATTTCAATACCATAAGACTCCTTGCCAACAGAAAATGTGAGAAATTTCCCCTTTTGAGTGTCTTCTGAAGTTTCCATAACTTCGTCTAAAACCTTTTCCATTTTAATACCACCCTTCTTTATTTTTATTTGTTTAAACTTCCACTTACTTCTAAAATAACGTTGATATTACCATCGCAATCATTGTATCCATATAGCCCGGTAATTAATGGAATGTTCTGAAAATTTTCTTTATAACTTCTCTCTTTCCACTGAAATACATATAAATAGCATACTATAAATATTTTCATATTTCAACGCATATTGATTATTTTTTTATAGTTATTACCTATATTTCCTCAAATTTATATAAATAACAAAAATCTGCATCCATAAAAGATGCAGACTTTACTACTATTTAAATTTGTTAATTTAAGATATTCTACACGCTTAAATGTAATCCTTTATTTACACTGAAATTTCTACTTTCTAATTTCTTTATATTTCGATTTATTCTTATCATCTGGGTTTATATATTCAAAATCTCCATTTAAATTTTTCCTTATTCCTAATTTTGCATATTGATTGTCTTTCGTTTTACGCTTGTTCACCGTAACAATCACCTCCAATGATTAGTATATGTAATAAAGCAATTTTTAAATTAAGAAAGTTTTAAATTGTAATATTGATACATCAATTTAAAATAAACCTGAAAATAAATGGTATCCAAGAATTGCAATGAACAAGATGGAACTTCTAAAACAAATTACTGCTTCATGTTTTACGAAAGAAGATCTTTCTTTATATCTTAATACTCATCCAACTGATGAAAATGCTCTTGCAAAATATAATTTCTATGTAGACATGGTAAAAAATTTAAAACGAAAATTCGAGATTCATTACGCTATGTTATCTGAAAGTGGATCTTGTAGTCCAACTCCATGGCAGTGGATAAATGAACCTTAGCCATGGGAATATAAGGCTAATTTTGAGTTTTCTAGGGAGGTAATGTAATTCTTCTTTATAAACACTTTTTCTAAATCCTAAAAATTTATAATGAATAAGTTATTTTAATATTCAAATGGAGAAGGTATTCCTTATGAGCAAGCTTCAACTGAACCTAAGAATTATTTAATAATACTATAAGCGCAAACATATGATAAATTAGAAATGCATTTACATAAATCAATATACTATACCTTATGCTCTTTGCTAGCAATGCTAAGCTAAGGCATATTCAAAAATAACTAAAGGTCAATTAGTATTCTTATTTCATATGCCTAGCCTAAGTCATAATTATTTAATTGTAAACTTTTATTTCATGTTTTCTCTTGATTTTTTGTTCAATTCTTTTGCCTCTTGTAAATCATCTTGATCCATACCACTTGTCATTCCTGTATTTACTGAACTTGTCATTCCACCACCAGCTGCATTTCCTCTTGATTTTTTATTCAATTCTACTGCTTCTTGTAAATCATTCTGCTTATTATTCATAATAAATTTACCCCTTTCTTTAAATACCTGTAATCTTTTTAATTAAAATATTGTAAATAAACTAAGGAAACTAATTTCTTAATTTCAATATTATAATACCCATCTATTGTTTATATATTCATAAATTAATATGCCACAGATAAAATGAATATTTTTACTTCTAAATTCATTTGTAATTTGTGTAATAATTTTGAAAGTTGAATAAATTTAAAATATCATTGATGAATATATAGTATTATTTATTACATAAATAAAATAAAAGCTATAAATAATAATTTTTTTTAATTGTGTATCAAAATATTGATTATCTTTTGTTTTAAGCTCATTTACAATAACTATCACATTCAATGATTAGTATATGCAACAAAACAATCTTTATATAAAAGAAATCAACACAAAAGCCAGCAGTTTTTAATTTCTGCTAGCTTTTTTCATGTATTACTTATAGAGAACTTAATATATTCATAGGTAAAGAGAGTAAAAGTAGTATAACCATAGTAAGCACGGTAGGCATTGTTGCCATGCTACCAATGTTATACACTTATGAAGACTTTAAGTATATCAAGCATTCTCATAACTATTTACGCACAACAATATTTAACAAAAGTCATGCTCACTATATACATAGATATACAATTTCATGATGTAGAATATTTTAAAATGTATATTGGCTATACTTGATATTCATTATCTCTGTGACCGCCGTGGCCACCATGTCCACCGTGACCGCCATGTCCGCCATGACCACCAAAGCCGTGACCCCATCCAAAACCCCAATTTGGATACCAAGGACCCCAACTTGGATACCAAGAGCCCCAACCTGGATACCAAGAATTCCAACCTGGATACCAAGAGCCCCAACCTGGATACCAAGAGCCCCAACCTTGACGGCTACCCTGATGCATAGGTCGATAACCTTCCTCAGACAATGAATCATTGAACATACTAAAAGTCGCTTGTTCATCACCTGGTGATTGCTGCATTCCAAGTTGTGGAGAAGTTTGTTGCATCATAGGATTTTCCTGCATAGATGTTGGTCCCTGCATAGCAGGATTCCCGCCCATCATTGGATTTCCACTCATCATTGGGTTTCCACCCATCATTGGGTTTCCTCCCATCATTGGATACCCCTGCATCATAGGACACATCATTTGATTTACACAAGAACACTCTCTTTCAAAATCTTGATTTTCATTGATACTCCTGGTTTTAGAATCTTTTTCCTCCATATTTTACCTCCACTAAAGTTTCTTCATTAATCATTATATTAAGAAAGTCTTAAATTGTTACTATTATAATTTTATAAGATAAAATTATAATAGTAACAAAAAACATTGGATAATATATTAATCAAATTATATGGAGTCAAAACTTAGGGCATTGATTTAATCATTACTATTAAAACAAATATTGACTCATGCTAATAAAAATTTGTAATAACCTAAATAAATCTTTGTTGCCTTTTCCATAAAGATTTATTATTTTCTTTTGTGATTTTCTAAATTGCATATACTTTTATCATGAACTTTGTGAAATATAGTTATTGCTAGTATAGAGCCTAATAATGCGCAAAACATATCCCATTGAGTATCTAATTTATCTCCCTGAAACTCTAAAAAGTCTTCTGGAGACCTTCCATATATCAGACATGACATACCTTCCATTATCTCATAAAAACTGCTTATTGATAAACAAATGCAAACAACAATTATAGATAATATTACTCCTTTTTTTAATTTAATTTTTCTTATTAACAGTTCTCTTATAATAAAAGCTGGTACAAATCCCTGCATTAAATGTCCAAATCTACCATAATAGTTTCTTTTTAAATTATATGCTTCTTTTATTAAATTAAAAAGTGGCATATTACTATATTTATAATGTGCTCCAATTAAAATTATTATTGTTAGAATTAAAATAAGTATATAAACAAAATCTGTAAATAGAAATTTATTATAAGTAAATATTAGTATTATAGCTCCTATAAGAGCAGGTAGAAACTCAAAAAACCATATAGAATAACTTTTAGGCTTAATAGCTGACATAGTAGAAGATAAAATAAATATCATTAATAAAATTATATGTAGTATTTTAGGTTTCCTATGTTCTTTTATTTTAGTCATGACTAACACTCCAATTATATATTCTTTAATTATAAGTTAGGTTATCCTTACTAATATCTCAGTTGTAAAAAGTACAATTCCAAATATAATGTTTCATAAATTAGGATATTAAATACACTCTATTAGTAAAAACATTTCGGTAATTTTAGGTATATTAAAATATAATCAGTAAAAGATACACATATAAGTATAGTTTTTTACTACAGAATTGCCATAATTGTTGGAGGTAACCAAAATGAAAAGGAACATTAAGATAATACCAATTATTATATTTACACTTATCTTAACAGGTTTTTTTATTATTAAAAATTTAACTAAAATAAGTAACACAAGACTTGATACGTTTATTGCAATAAACTTGAAATTAAACAAAATTTTTAGCCCTAAGTCAATTAATGATAATTCAATAAAAGAAATTAGAGAAGGTTTAAATTCTCACTCCACTTTATGGTCTAAAAATCCTATACCATTTTCTAACATAAAAACCATTACCATAACAGAAAACTCTAAAAAAATACCAGTACGCATATATACACCTAAAGATGGTAGTAATCTTCCTATAATTATTTATTCACACGGCGGTTTCTGGATTGCAGGAAACCTTGATACTCATGACAATGTTTGCAGAAAGCTTTCACAAAATACAAAAGCAATAGTAATATCTGTTGACTATCGCCTTGCTCCAGAGAATCCTTTTCCTGCTGCTCTTGATGATGTATATAATGTCCTTCAGTGGACTTATGCAAATGCAGGAAGCATAAATGGCGATAAAAAACATATAGCTCTTGCAGGAGACAGTGCAGGTGGAAACCTCTCTACTGCAGTTTCTTTAATAGCAAGAGATAAAAATGGTCCTCAAATAACTTGTCAGGTTTTAATATACCCTTCCACAAATATATCTGAACTAAATAGTAATTCTTGGTCCTATTTTGCTAATAATTTTAATCTTTCAATTAAAGATATGGAAAAGTACATCTCACTATATGTGCCAAAAAAAGAAGGTAGAAAGAGTCCTTATGCATCTCCACTTTTAGCTAAAGATGTTAAAAAGTTGCCTGATACACTTGTAATAACATCAGAAATTGATCCTCTTCGAGATGAAGGAGAAGCTTATGCAAAAAAATTAAAGGAAAGCGGAATTCAAGTAAACATTACTCGATATAATGGTGTTTCTCATGGATTTATTCAAATGGATAAGATTACAAATAAAGCTGATGAAGCCTTAAATCAAATTTCTTTATATCTCCAAAAAGAGTTCCAAAAAAATCAGTAGAATCTTAGTGACTGCTTCTTCCAGTACTTATATTGGTTTTCCTAATTCAAAATAAAAAGCCTGCATCCTAAAAGATACAGACTTTTTTATAAGGATTTGTCACTATTTTATTGATAATTTTCCAAATTATAATACATTTAAGGGATTACTTCAAAATAATAAAAAATTATCTGAATCAATTCCTTAAAATATACCAAATATACTCAAATGTAAACTATGGAAAATTTAAAAATTACATTGCTCTTCCAGGAAATACTGCATCTAATATTCCAATAACTAAGGCTGCCAATAATGCTCCCATTATAGATACTCTCATGTAAGGAACTAAAAATTGTGTCAAATATATTATTATAGCAGCAATAATAAATCCTTTTATTCCTTTTCCAAAAGGTGAGGCGTCAACTCCCATAAATGATTCTACCAAATAATCTAATGCTATTATTATAACTGCAGCTAATAAAAATGACCACAGCCCACTAATTGTAAATCCAGGTGTCAGAAATGATGTTATTGCTAAAATAATGGCAACAAATACTAATCTTGCTAACCAATGAGAACTACCCTTACCACGTGAATCTTTCCTTTTTTCAATTCTTTCATCATGTGACATAAATAATTACCTCCCTTAAAAAATGATAAATTTTTATAAGCATATAAATAGTATGTTCTATATTATTAAAAAATATAATTTTTATTTAAATAAGTTTTGAATCACCCTTTTATAAAAGATACATATTATATATTGTGTATAATTTATCAGGAGGTAAAACATGTATTGTTACACTCATATAAATCAATTCACTTGTGTTTTTAATGAACTTCAATTATGGACTCGTATTTCCAGTGAGCATCCAATTTTTCTTAAAACTGTAGCTAGCCTCTCTAATGTTAACCTACCAAAAACTGCAGAAGATAAGCTTAATGATATTCATAAAATGTTTTTGAAATTATACAATAATACAGTATACTTAAAAAAAATTGTAAATAACAATCCCACTCTATATGCTAAAAATATTATGAATATAAAAAAATTAATTAATGAATTTTTACTTCATGATACTCATGCTTTATCTTTTTATCCACAATTGATTATGTTTGGTAAAGAAAATAAAGCTTGGCAAGAGTTAGTTAATCATATTATCAGTGAACAAACTTTTATGTTTGAATTATTTAAAGACTTAAGAGGACAAATAAGATAAGTCTTTTATAAAATACAAAAATTATATTCAGTATATATTCTATATTAAATATAATTCTATCATTTTTCCTAATTCAAAATAAAACATAGATAACAATAAAAAGTGGCTGTCACACTAAGAAATTTACATTCAATATATTGCTTTGCAAATTTAAAATTAGCACAATATATTATAGTATTTATTCCTAATGCAACAGCCTCTTTTCTATTATCTTAATTTATTCTCATAAGCTTCAACCATTTTCTTAACCATATTTCCTCCTGTTGGTCCAGCCATAGATCCAACTTCTTTAGACGTTAAATCTGAGATATAACTTTTATTTAAATCAACTCCTAATTCATTTGCAGTCTCTATTTTGAGTTTATTTAATCTTCTTTCTGCACCTGGAATTAAAGGTTTGTTTGACATACATATCTCCTCCTTTGCATTACTTTATTGACATTTTAGTTTATGTAGTCTTATATGAATTAATCTTTATAATTCGTGGATAAATTAGTTTTATAAACACAATATTCAAAAACCAACCAATTTTTCACTTTATATATACTGTTATAAATTGTATAATTATATATATATTTTATAAAAATGGGAGGTTTTTTGTATATGAAAAATCATATTGATGTTTTACCTACCAAAAATGATGTTAATAAAAATAAAGTTTCAACTAGTACTAAAAATTCAACTGGAGAATCCTTTAATACTATTTTTAATAAAGCTATACTTAATCAAAATTCTAACTCAATTAAATTCAATTCAACAAAAGTTTCAGATGTTTCTTCTATTGAAGACATTAGTGAAAATTTAAAAGAACAACTAGACCAAAGAGTTGATGATGCTTTAGAAAGATTATCTAATTTCTTCGGATTTGGAAAATATTTAATGGAAGCTATATTAAAATATATGCACATTGATCCTGAAGACTTACTCGATCCAAATAAAAAAAGTAATATAGTTAAAGCTTTAGTAAAACAATTTGGTTTAAGCAAAGACAAATCAGATGCTCTTTCTCTTTTAGTAAGCGACCTTCAAAAATAATTATTTGATATAATAAAGATAATAATTAAAATATTTGGAGGATACTAATCCATGAAAATTAACAGATTACTAGCAATTGTTGTTACACTTTTAAATAGAGAAAAGGTATCTGCAGCCAAACTCGCTGAAAAATTTGAGGTTTCTGTAAGAACGATTTATAGAGATATTGACGCAATTAATATGTCTGGAATTCCTATAGCTTCTCAAGCTGGAAATAATGGAGGTTTTTATATTATAGAAAATTATAAAATTAGCCATCAATTTTTAGCATTAGAAGATATGATTTCTATAGTAGCTGCTTTAAAAAACATGAATAGATTTTTAAATGATAAAAAGGTTGAGGTAGCTATTGAAAAAGTAAAAAGTATTGTACCTAATGAAAAAAAGCCTGTATTTGACTTACACTTTCAGCAAATGGTCATAGATAATTCTCCTTGGGGTTTTAAAAAATCTGAAGAAGAAATTTTAAAATATAAAATTGTACATTATGCTTTAGAAAATAAAAAATGTATATCCTTTGATTACAGGAACTCAAAAGGTGAATATGATTTTCGAAATGCGGAACCATTAACTCTTGTTTTCAAAGGTTTTTACTGGTATTTATTTTCATTTTGCAAATTAAGAAATGATTACAGATTGTTTAAATTATCAAGAATGGATCATTTAACCCTTTCAAATGAGAAAATTCATGAAAATAGAATTTCCTACAAAGAATACATGGATATCAATAAAAATGAGCGAATCCCTATAAGGGTTATACTAAGATTTTCTCAAAGAGTTAGATATAGAATAGAAGATTGTTTTCATAAGGACGAAATGAAATTTCAAGAGGATGGCAGTGTAATTGTCGATACGTATTTTGATGAGGATGATTGGGTTTATTCTATGATATTAAGCTATGGAGAATATGTAGAAGTAATAGAACCTAAGCATATTAGAGAAATTATAAAAGATAAGTGCAAAAAAATTAGTGCTATATATTCAAACCTGACATAATGTTGTCAAATCCTTACTATATAATAAAGACATCAAGATAAGGAAGGGGAAATAAATATGGAACAAAAATATTGTCAAAGCTGTGGAATGCCGATGAGTGAGGATTTTTATGGCACTGAAATAAACAATGAAAAAAGCAAAGAATATTGTGTTTATTGCTATGAAAATGGAGCTTTTAAACAGCCAGATTTAACTATAGAACAAATGATAGACATGAGTGTACCTTTTATGAAAGAAAAAGGAATGAACGAAGATGAAGCAAGAAGCTTAATGAAAAATTGTTTACCTAATTTAAAAAGATGGAGAAAAGAAGATCCAAATACAAAAATAACCCAAAAGGATAAGATGATAATAGTTGGAAAGGAAATAAGAACCATCAATAAAGATGGCCAGTGTATAAAATCCATTTCAGATCTTTGGAAAGAATTTAGTGATAAAAAACTTGGAGATAAAATATTAAACAAAGTAAATCCTGATGAAATTTTAGGTTTATATTGTAATTATGAAAATAAAGAATTCGGACTATATTCTTATATAGTTGGATATGAAGTTAGTAATATAAATTCTATACCTGAAGGCATGGTATATAAAATACTACCAGCTTCAAAATATTGTGTGGTAACTGCTAAAGGTAAAACACCAGATAAAGTTGGATCTGCTTGGTCATATATATGGAATTCAGACCTTCAAAGAACATATACAGGAGACTTTGATCTTTATGGTAAAAAATATAATGACAGTGAAAATGCTGAGGTAGATATATATGTAGCTATAAAATAATACTGCATAAACTGTAATTATTAATTTGCATTATAATAAAAGTATTTACAACATTAAAGGTCAGATAGCAATCAGCTATCTGACTTTTTATTTATACTTTATAAACCTTTTTCATAAGCTTCTACCATTTTTTTAACCATGTTTCCGCCTATTGATCCAGCTTCTCTTGAAGTTAAATCGCCATTATAACCGTCTTTCAAATTTACTCCTACCTCTGCTGCTGATTCCATTTTGAATTTGTTTAATCCGTCTTTAGCTTCTGGTACTAATGTTTTATTTGACATATAAACATCTCCTTTTTTATCAGATTTATTTTTGGTTTATGGTTTATGAATGGTTTATGATTACAGTTTGTGTCATTTAGGTGAAATTAGTCTAGGCTTTTGGAGGATAATTTGGTTATAATTTAATATATATCCACTATAAGATATTTTTTTACATACTTTTCAGATAAACTTGAAAAAAATATCATATATTAATTTAAAATGCGTTAATTCAAGAATTTTTATATTCTCAATTAACGCATCAAACATTTTATTATTAAATTTATTATGTTCATTAAGGCTTACTATACCATAAAACTTTATAATCATAACAATTTTTCTCTTTGTTTAATGTATCTATCTATTCTTCTACTCCATTTTTTATATAATCTACTATCGTATTCTTCTAACACTTCCATAAAATAATCCAATGCTTTTAATTTGTATAACCCTTTAGATAAATGTCTTGGAAAATTTCTTTGTTGTGAGTAACATTTTTTAGGATCGATTACTTTTAAATCTCCATCCTCTTGTATAAATATATCTCTACATCTTATATCAATCTTTCTAAATTTAAGTTTTTCAAATTCTTTTAACATATCTATAATTTTGCAGGCAAGATTTTTATCTATACCTTTCTCTTTTATATGTTTTGATAAAATTTCTCCTCCAACGTATTCTCTTACCATGTAGTTAGCTCCAATTTCACTTATCTTTGGGAAATACTTATTTCCATTTACTTTTTCCAAAATACGATATTCCCCAGTAAAACTTTTATTATTGTTGCTTATTTTAATAGCTTTTCCACTTGGAAGTAAATAAACTTCTCCATTATGCCCCTTTCCTAAAAGCTGACACTCTGTTAAATTATAAGGATTTTTTTTATAGGTATTTTTTTCTACCATACTACCTCTCTAAATTTAAAAATTATTAATCTTACTTTCTATACTATGCAATTAATTTATAAAAAGACACTATAATTTGTATATTAAATTTTATATTTAAGACAAAAATATAATTATTTTTAATCACACTTTTTTTATAAAGAGCATAGTATATAGTGTGATCATTATAAATAGGAAGGAATGCAAAATGTATCCTTATTATGAAAATTATCCATATTACCCAATGCCATACCCTGATTACAGAGAAGAAGATGACTATTTGAATTCAGAGGAGGATTTTGACGAAGCACCAGGTTTTAGACATCATCATCATCATCGTCGTAGATGTTGTTTCCCTTGTTTCCCTTATTCTAGTTGTTTCCCTTGTTCTCCATTTTTTTGCTCACCTTTCCAAGGTGGTTGTGGATCTTTTGGTGGCTGGGGTGGCTGCGGTGGCTGGGGCTGCTAGAATAGATTTATTTCCACCTAAAGTTTATACAGTGTAAAATCCCTTGTTAAAGACTTTTATAACATACAGTCTTAGGGATACAGGCAATTGGATGAAAAGCTTCAAGAATTTATTTCTTGAAGCTTTTTGTTCTTTTTTAATAATATTTTTTTTATGGACTAATTATACATTTTAAAAGTATAATTAACTTTTAATATTTTTTATTTCTTCTTGTGAATCTTCTTTATCATTCAAGGTACTATGTTTAATACCATATAAGAAATAAATTGAAACACCAATTATTGACCATATTGCAAACCTAATCCAAGTAACACCTGGTAAACTTACCATTAGATAAAGGCAGAAAATTATTGTTACTATAGGTGTATACGGTACTCCTGGACATCTGAATTTTCTTTCCACATTTGGCATAGTTTTTCTCAAAACTATTACACCCATTGATACAACTACGAATGCAGATAAAGTACCTATATTACACAAATCCATAAGTACAGTTAATGGTAAAAATCCTCCTATAATAGCTGTTAAAACACCAGTTATTATTGTGCACATACCTGGCGTACCATGTGTCTTAGATATTTTAGCAAAGGACTTTGGTATTAATCCATCTCTTGACATAGCCATAAATATTCTTACCTGGCCATATGTAGTTACAATAAGAGCAGATATCATTCCAATAATAGCTCCTACACCAACTAACGCAGAACCCCAATTAATTCCTATTCGTCTTAATGCAGCTGGAAGAGCATTATTTACATCTATATCTTTGTATGGAACCATTCCTGTAAGTGTAAAGGAAACCGCTATATAAAGTATAATAACCACTAGCATACAAATTCCCAGTCCAAGAGGAATATCTCTTTTAGGATTAATTGTTTCCTCTGCTGCAGTAGAAACCGCATCAAATCCAATATATGCAAAGAATATAATAGCTGCGCCTGACATTATTCCCTTAAATCCATAAGGTGCATATGGATGATAATTTACAGTATTTATATGACCTACTCCTAGAGCTATAAATACAAGTATTACACCAACTTTTATCATAACTATGATATTGTTTACTTTAGCACTTTCAGATACACCAATATAAAGAAGTCCAGTTACAACAACCATAATTATAACTGCTGGCAAATCTACTATACCACCAGCCAGTGGGGAATTTATAAGCATCTTAGGTAAATGTATATTATAACCTTCAAAAATTCCTATTAAAGTTGATGACCATCCTGATGCAATAGTTGCTGAAACAACAAGATATTCTAAAATTAAGTTCCATCCAATAATCCATGCTACAATTTCACCAAAAGCAACGTAAGTGTAGGAATAGGTACTACCTGAAACAGGAAACATAGTAGCAAGTTCTGCATAAGTAAGCGCACATAATGCACTTGTTATGGCAGCTATTATATATGACATTGTTATTGCTGGGCCTGCCAGTTGAGATCCTTGTCCTGTTGCCACAAAGACGCCTGTCCCTATTACTGATCCAATTCCAAGTGCTGCTATATCAAACGCAGTTAACTTTCTTTTAAGTCCACTTCCCTCTGTTACACCTTTAAAGTCTGCTACACTCCTCTTCCTAAATAAATTCATTAAATAATCCCCCTTATTTAAAAATGAAATTACAATTATAAAATATGTCTATTTTGTAATTTTTCTGAAAATTTAAGTTAGTATTTAAATACACAGTTTATTCAAAATTTAAATGTCCAATAAATTTTTTTAGTATTTATTGGACATGATTTTCTTCCCCATACCAACATTTATTTGATTTTAGTGTATTTATTTTCTTTCTTCAACTAAATCTCTAACATCACCTATTATGGCTCTTGGTATTGGTAAATCAAGCATAGTTTTTAGTCCTGGCGTTGAGTTCATTACAAGTGGAACCATATTAACACATATAGCAATTGTTGCAATACCACCTGGAATCTCTGGTTTTATTTGAACATCTATTTTAGGATCTCCATTTATTGTTATATAATCTCCAGTATCAACATTCTCAAGTTCTGGTTTTATTTGTTGAGGATGTTCCATTTTAACAAATACCTTATCACCTAAAGAAGCATACCCTAATTGTCTACAACCTGCTACATCTCCAGGTTTAGCTGATACAATTCCAGTATCACGTGGAACTGTTGTAAGAATTGGTTCTTTCTCTTGTTTTATATTGTTAAATTTAACATTAAAAGCTTCTTCAAACATTCCAAAGGATTGTAAAAAACCAACATGTCCAGCTACCGTATCATTTTTAACCCCTTCTATAAATTCTTCCTTTTTAAGTCCTATCCCCTGCTCCACCATAACAGCTTTACCAAAGCAAGCTAAGTCATTTACTCTAGCCACATTTATATTATCAACAGTGTCACAAACACCAGTTAGCGCAATAACAATTAAATCCATTATAAAACCAGGATTTACACCAGTTCCTAATATTGAAACCTTATTTTCTTTTGCTATTTTATCCAATTCCTTTGATAGTTCTGGATCTACTGCTTTTGGATATGACATTTCTTCAGCTGTAGTTACAACATCCATACCAGCTTCTGCTGCCATTTTAATTAATGGAAATACAACCTTTGTAAAGGATGCTGTAGCCATCATGCACACATCTGCAAATCCTTTCTTCATCACCTGTTCAGCTTTATCTGTAACCATACAGCAGTTGTCTTCATTTTCTTCTAAATCTAAAATACTAGAAAGCTTCTTACCTACTTTGTTAGGGTCCATATCAATAGCTCCAACTATAGTGAAACCTTTCTTACCTAATATCATTTTAGCTATTCCACTTCCCATGGAACCTAATCCCCAAACTACTACTTTTATCTTTCTTTTCATAACTAATTCCTCCTAAATAACACTTATTTTATCCTACTGTTAACAATTTCTTTATAAACTAGCTACTGCTAATTCTTTTTCATAATATTTTTTTACATATTGTGAAGTCATAGCCGCAAGCACACATCCATAATCCATTTTAAACTCCACTATATCCCCAACCTGGAGAGCTTCATAACTATCTGTAATATCTATAATCAAATGATCACTACTTGCACCAAAAATATTTATATTCTTATCTAAAGGTATAAGTCCATCTACCTTTATGTCCTGTCTACCCACAGCTACAATAGCTCTTTTGCGTATTCCTATATCTTTAAAATGAGGTTTTTCACCAAAAGCATCTCTGCCTATTTCTCCTGTAGGAACTGTTGGCTTTTCTTTAACTTCTACTATTTCTCCTTTAAGTATAAAGGCATCATCATAGCAATTCGCTATAGGTTTGCCAAAAGCTGTTTCATCTCCTAATGCAATTCCCTCTCCAATTCTAAGTTGATTAATTTCCTTTGGCATCGTATTATTCATAACCATGTAAAGACTGCTGGAATTACCTCCTGAAATTATTGGAAGCTCTATATTAAAAGTATTTTTTATATCTTTTTTTAATTCCACCAATTTTCCTAAATTATTTTCATCTGGAAGTACTCCGCCATAGCAAGTAACATTAGTACCTAAGCCTACTAATTTTATATTATCTAACTTTAATATTTCTTTAGTAGTACTAATAACATCTTTAACAAGTACGCCCTCTCTTAAGTCACCTACATCAACCATAAGTATGATATTATGAATTTTATTCATACTTTTAGCTGTTTTTGATAAAACTTTAATGGTTTCCAGTTCAGAATTAAGGCTTATATCACAATATTTAACAACATCTTCTGCTTCACTTTCCATGGAAATTCTTAAAAGAGTTTTTTTGCAATGTATATTTTTAATGTTCTTTAAATTTTGTATTCTAGAATCTCCAAAATGCACAATTCCGCCCTTTGACATTGCCTGTACTATAGATGGTTCAGCACAAAATACTTTAGTTACTCCAACCACCTCAATACCCTTACTACTACACATGGATAGAATTGTCTTTGCATTATGTGTTATTTTACACAAGTCTATTTCCACACATGGGTATTCCTTTTTCATAAACAGATTCTCCTTTTTTAATATTTAATCTAAATTTCCAAGTATTTACACCTTCATTTTTCACTTTCCTCATCATAAGTTATATCTAAACTTTGTTGTAAAAGTACCTGTGCAGCTTGCTTATTCTCTTTACTTAGAACCCCTGCTGAGGCCATAATGTAGTCCTTATCTATTAATGCTTTAGCACCTTTTCTAGGCAGCATTGTAACATCATCTTTTAAAAATCTTATACTCAAAAGATTTTTCTCTCCTTCTGGAAGCCTTGTTAACGCACCACCTGTTCCTATAATATATTTAACCTGAGATAAGTCTTTGCCGTAAGCTACAAAGCCGCTCTCCCCACCATATTTTCTTTTTATAGTTCCTACATGCCTGTCTACAGCCACTTCTATTGCTTTTTTTGTAAGTACTAAACTAGCTTTTACGTCTTCCTCATTGTCTGGTATAGCTTTTATATGGTTCTCAATATATTCCTTATTAAGTTCTTTTAAATCTCTAATATCAAGGAGATCTATTACATTTTTACTGTTTACAAAAATTCCAATATCTCCTTCTACTGTCCTTTTTGCCTTAGGTTCAGGGCTCACAAGCATGTCTAAAACTATTGCACTTCCATCTGTTACAGAATGAACATCTGTGGTAGCTCCTCCTACGTCTAGAACTACCAAATCTCCTACTATGTCATAAAGAATTTTTGAGCTTTCCATAACTGCTCCAGGTGTTGGCATTATGCTTCCATTTACCATCTCTTTTATTTTGTTCATCCCTGGTGCTTTTACAATATTTCTTTCAAAAGCTTCTTGTATTATTTTTCTTGCAGGCTCTACATTTAATTCATCTACTCTAGGATAAACATTATCTATAATGTAGAGTTCTTGTCCCTGAAATATCTCTTTTATTTCTTCTCTATTTTCAATATTTCCACAGTAAACTATGGGCTTACCAAATCTTTCTGCACTTATAAGCTCTGCATTATAAATAGCTGTTTCCCTTTCCCCGTAGTCTGTGCCTCCAGCAATCATTATCATATTAGGATTAATATCATGCATCTTCTTTAAATCTATTTTTCTCATTTTTCCTGAGGTAACCATTTTTATTATGCCTCCAGCGCCTAAAGCTGCTTCTTTAGCTGCTTTAACAGTCATCTGTTCCATAAGTCCATGTACTGTTATTTTAAGTCCACCTGCCGCACTACTGGTAGCTAGCATTTTCCCCCAGGTAAGAGTCTCTGATATTTTGTTTTCTATATCTTCTATTGCATTTTTTAAACCTACAGTTACATCTCCATCTAACACTGTAGTACAGCTTTTTCCCTGAAAAGGAGTATCTACAAATACTTTTCCTAAGTCATCACACTTTATATTAAAAGCAGTTACTAGTGTAGTAGTACTACCTATTTCAGCAACTAAATAATCTACTTTCATAAGAAGTTCCTCCTATTTCAATTGCTGCTCTCTTTTAACTTAATCATTATTCTTCTTCATCTGGATTAAGTCCCATTAATTTTTTAATTATAAAGGATGCTACGTCGGTTCCATTAGAACCTCTTCCAAATCCAACATCCATACCATGAGCTTTAGCTATTTCATCTGTTACTTGAGTACCACCAGATACAAGAATCAATTTATCTCTCACACCTTTTTCTACACACAAATCACAAAGTTTCTGCATATTCTTTGTATGCACATCATTATGAGTAATTATTGTACTGCATAGTATAGCTGCAGCTTTTGACTCTATGGCTGCATCTACAAGTTTTTCCACAGGACATGAAGTTCCAAGATATACTGCTTCTATACCAAATCTTTCTACACCACCATGTTTAATATCAATAACTTCTCTTAGTCCAACAGAATGTTCATCTTCTCCTACTGTTGCTGCAACAACCTTTATAGGATGTGCCTTTACATAATCTCTCATTACATCTTGATCAAGAGTTTTTCTCCTTCTTGGAAGAGTTAGTTCATCTCTCTTTACAGCTGGGAAAGCACATACACCTTTAATTTCAACTAAAGTTCCTTCAGCTTTTTGTAGAACTTGTTTGTGTACAATTTCTACATCCTTCAAATTCATTCTCTTACCCATTTCAAGAGCTGCAGCTTCACTAATTTGTTCATTTTCAGGTATACATAGAGTAATTTTTACATATCCATCCTTAGCCCATTGAACTTCTGGAACTACAGTTCCATCTTCTTTTACTTTTTCCATTCTCTTGAATACATTGTCATTATCATCTAGTTCATCTATATATTTAATTTTTGAATGATCACATAATGTACATTTATCTATAGCATCACAAGGTTTCTTATATTGCTTTGGCACATTGTTGTATCCAAAATGCGCACAAACTGGTGCAAAATAATCCTCTTCCCTTTTTATTATTGTTCCTACAGCATCTCCACCTTCAAGCTTTCTTGCAATACCATCTCCATTTCTCTCTGGATACTGGCCTGAATCTATAAAGAAATTACCACTGTCAACTGATTTAAAATATCCACCAGTTTCTATCATTTCCTCTAAGAATAAAACTGCTCTTTCTTTAAGTTCTCTTACTTTTTCAGGTAAATAGCCCGTTTTCTTAAGTTCTATCATATCCATTAGTCCATCCATGGCTACAAAGGATTGTTTAGCTGTATTTACAGCATGTATATTATTATAGTGCCAAGGAACATTTCTTCCTTCATCAGGAGTTATAGTACTTTGAATATCAACTGAAGTTAACTCTGATATTAATAAATTCAAAGTATGTCCAACTGTAGCTTCTCTTTCACAAGACTCTACATACTTAGTATTCATTTGAGCTCTCATCTTATATTTGTCAAATAACTCTCTTAAAGCCACTGCATAAGGTAAATCATATCTCATACAAGGAGCTGGAGCTGATGTTGGAGGCACTGTAGAAAGAGATATATTCTCTGGTTTCATTCCAACCATTTCTGAGAATTTTGAATTTATAGCATGCTGTACCATAAGTTCTGGCATTACATTATAGCCCTTCATAGCTGTGGCATTAGCATTATGTGCACCATCTATTTGAAGCATATCTGCCCATACCATTATTCCCTTAGCTACTGCAGCATCTACAAAAGATCTAACCATATTTATATTTCTATAAAGTACATTATATTGTGGATCTTGATGAGCTCCATTGACACCCTCTTCAGCAAACATAACTGCAATGTCAGGGCCTGCTACACCAGATACATAAGAATGAAAATTAATTTTTCTTCCTACTTCTTCTTCTATTAAATCTATAGCTTTTCTTGTAGCTCTAACTTCTTTTCTTGTAATAGGAACTCCGCCTATTCCTTCTGGAGATCCTTCTATTAATCCATCATAATGACTTTGTCCAGCTGTTCTTATAACCATTAAATGATCAGCTCCGTGCCATGCTGCCATTCTCATTCTTCTTAAATCATCTTCAAATCTGCCTGAAGCTATTTCTGTAGTAATAACAGCCCTTGGCTGAGGATCTATTCCATTAAAACTTCTTGCTGCTGGAAGAGGTTGACTATTTTTTAAAGGCTTAGACATTTCACGATAAGTAAATTCCCCAACTTTTCCTTCTTCATAAGGCTCTCTCCAGTGCCAGCCTCTCCACTTTGGTTCATATTTATCTAAATCTTTTAATATTTCTTCTACATTAAGCTTTTCATTTTCTTCTATTCTTTCTATCACTAATTTTCACCACCTTTCATTTTCTCAACTACTAAATCCCACCCTTTACCTTTAGCCAATTCTTCACCTGCTTTTATATAATTCACATTTTTTAATTTTGCATAAGTTAAAACTACATTTCCTATTCCTCTACCAAGCAAATTCCACTTTGTTCCATAATCAACTATTGGCTGTGCATCTAAACTTGAAAATCCCATTCTTAAAAGTACAGAACGTTCAATAGCTGGTGATGTGTTTGTATAGGATAAATCCACTAAAGGCTTAACAATTTCTTCTGTAAGGCTCCAAAATCTCTCATAAAGTTGTTCATCTGTTAAATTTTTTAAGTGCTCTCTTCTTTTTTCATAATCATCTTCTCTTTTCATACTCTTCACCTCTACTCTATTTCAATATTGTTATGCTTTAATATTTCTGTAATCTCTTTTTCACTTAATTTAGTTTCCTTGGATAAAAACTCTATATCAATTTTTTTAATTTTATTTTCTTTTAATTTTTTGAAAGCATTTTTCAAATAAGATTTTCTTAAATTTTCCATACTTTCATCTGTTACTGTAACTAAACTTGGATGAGAAGGTATTATTATATTTTTACCTGGTACTTGATCTTTTGGATCTCCTACTGAAACTTCAATGCCATTTTCTTTTGCAAAGTTAAGTTGTGCTATAGGGCTTTTTCCTGCTCCTGTGTATTCAGTTTCTTGAACCACTATTATGTCGTCATCCTCATATTCCTGAGCAATTACAAAAGCTGATGCTAATGAGGTATTTCCAGCAGGTCCTCTTTCTAATCCTTCTAGTTGAGCTAGAAGCTCAGTCATCCAAAATACTTCACCTTGAGTTATTGTTACATATCTATCCATATATCTTAGTGGTCTTGCTGCACTTCTTGGTACATCTGATCTATCTGGATTAGTCATAAATGGAATTCCAAAACCAGTATGCCCTGTTGTAAATGATTTCTTATTAAATGCTATATCTGATGCCATATGTAAACCGCTTAAATCTACAGATGCACCTATTACTTTTGTATCCTTTGCTCCTGCTTCTATAAGCCCTCTTGCAGTTCCTGTAACATTTCCTCCACCTGCGTGAGTTACAACTACAGCCTTAGGATCTTTTCCAAATTTTTCTCTGCATTGTTCCACTATTTCAACACCTAATGTTTCTACGCCAGCTATTCCGTAAGATGAGTACAATGAAGCATTATAATATCCTGTATCTTCAAGTATTTTTAAATAGGTATAGAATAATTCAGGTCCCACTGTAAGTCTAACTACTTCTGAACCATAACCTTCACATTTTCTTCCTTTTTCAAGTATTTCCGGCTGTCCAACTTTTCTTGAATCATAACATTCATTAGCTATTATGGATTTTAAACCTCTTATGTTTGCTTGTGATGCTACTGCTGCACCATAATTCCCTGATGTGGCAGCTGCTACTCCCTTATAACCTCTTTTCATTGCATCATATACAGATACTGATGCTCTTCTATCTTTAAAACTTCCTGATGGATTACAGCTTTCATCCTTTACAAATATTCTAGCTGCCTTTCCTGATTTAGATACTTTTCTTGCTAATTTTGTTAAATTTCTTAGTTCCAATAGTGGAGTATCTCCTACCCCAACTTCTTTTTGTATTTTTGTAATTTCCTCTATGGAATATCCTACATCTTTCATAAGGCCTTCATAATCAAATGAAAGATCTCCAGTTTCATATTTATCAAAATCAATACCAACAGATTTAAGCATGATTTCATTTTTTTTTGCCATAAGTTCTTCGTATTTATTCATAATTCACAGACCTCCTCTTTTTGCTTCACAATGTAAATGTTTACTTTTAAAGTAACTTTTTAAATAAAACTACTTGATCATGTCTCTTGCTTGTTTTCCTATGTGTCCTAGTTCACCAACATATTTTCCAAAGGAATGATAGTAACCTGGTTCCACATCCACTACTTTCCCTTTAGCCATTCTTCCTACATTTGTTTGGACACTTACTTCATCGCCTAGCTCACAATTACTTAAACAGTTTCCCCTAATCCAGCATTTAAGAGGCGTCTTTTTTGTTTCTTCTGGTATATTTTTAGCTCTCTCTTCAGGTGTTAATACAGTTTCTTCAACCTCAACCCATGTACCTTTTTTTATCATAATTCTTCACCTACCATAACTATAATTTTGTATTTACTAAACGAAATCTTTTAGTTTTCATTTGCTTTCTTACATAGCAACTACTGTGCCAAATTTTAATTCCTTGATTTATGGGCTTTAAGCACTATTATGTATAAAATTGTGCAAAAAATCTTGCTGTGTTTTTTCCTAAAAATGGAATTATTTTTAAAAAAATTCAATATGTGCCTCAATTGCGATAGGTGCAAATTTTTTGTCTTTTGACAAGTTATTTTGCATTTGTGTTAATTAATTAAAGTTTTAGAATATTTATTCATATTTTAAACATAATCTAAGCAACATCATACAAGAACCTTTTATTTATTTATGTTATTCTTAAAACAGATTCAGTGATTCTTAATTTCAGGTAGAGTTTGCTCTTAAAGAATTCTTATTTCTGAAATGATCTAATGGGTAGAAAGGAGGACTATAAATGCCAATTGAAACTAGAACTGTTTGTTTTGATACAGATTTACATATAGAAGCTTACAGCTTTAAAGGCATTATGCAGAAATTTCCAAACCATTTTCACGAATATTATGTAATTGGATTTATCGAAAGCGGTCAGCGGAATTTATCTTGTAAAAATAAAGAATATACCATTGGAACTGGTGATTTAATTCTGTTTAATCCCTGTGACAACCATACCTGCAAACAAATTGATGGCAGAACACTTGACTACCGCTGTATCAATATTTCGCCTGATGTAATGAAAAAAGTTGCACTTGAAATAACAGGCAAAGATTACTTACCTTATTTTACAGAAACTGTTCTATTCCACAGCGATTTAGTTTCTTCTTTGAGAGAGTTACATCTTATGGTAATGCAGGAGGGAAAAGATTTCAAAAAAGAAGAGCTATTTATGTTCATAATTGAGCAATTGATAGCCGAATATGATCACATGGTTTCACCAGCTGATTCACAAGAAGCAAGTACAGAAATCAAGACAATATGTGATTTTTTCGAAAAAAACTATATGAAAAATATTAAGCTAAATGACCTAAGTACTTTAACTGGCCTAAGTAAATATTACTTACTTCGCTCTTTTACCAAACAAAAAGGAATATCACCATACAGTTATCTTGAGACCATTAGAATTGGAAAAGCAAAGAAACTTTTAGAACAGGGAATTCCTCCAATAGATGTGGCATTCCAAACAGGTTTTACAGACCAAAGCCATTTTACAAACTTTTTTAAAAAACTCATTGGACTTACACCAAGGCAGTACATGAATATTTTTTTAGATAGATGTGATAGTGAAAAAAATGACTAACAAAAAACTACCGCTAGAATGCTGCAAAGGTGAGAATCATTCTTAAATTAATAAAATTTTTATTTCAAAGGAGAAAAAGAAATGATGCAAAAACAAGATATGAAATGTGTTATAGTCATAGATGAAAATCTTCCATTAGGAATACTTGCAAATACCGCCGCAATATTAGGGATTACTTTAGGCAAGCAGATTCCCGAACTTGTAGGCGAAGATGTTACTGACGCTTCAGCAAAAGACCATTTAGGAATTATATCAGTACCTGTGCCAATTCTAAAAGGCAACAAGGAAATACTTAGAGACTTGAGAGAAAAATTATATACTTCTGATTTTGATGATGTTATTGTGGCTGACTTTTCTGATGTTGCACAAGGCTGCAATATCTACAGCGAATATTCACAAAAAGTATCAACAGTACTAGAAACAGAACACACCTATTTAGGTCTTACTCTCTGTGGCAGCAAGAAAAAAGTTAACAAACTAACAGGGAGTATGCCTTTGTTAAGATAGTAAAAAAAAATGCGAAGCATTTTTTAGAGGACAATTGACAGAGGACAGTGAAGGTTGATTTTTTGCTAACGCAAAAGAATCTTTAAATCTATATAAATCAGCAATGTTTCGCTTTAGCGAAATGAGTTATCAAAAATTTAATTAAAGATTTTTCGTAGTGTAACGAAGAAAAATCATCCTTCACTGTCCTCTGAAAAAGTTGTGTCTCAATATGCTTATATGCCGTAATCGTAACTGAAAGCAGTATGGTCATTGTTTTGAGACAGCCCTTCAAGTAATTTTTTTATATATTAATTTTTCTATTCCAATGTCTATGTACTGAAATATCAGCTATGAATTTATTTGCATGATTATCTTTTTCATCCACTACTGTGACTCCTGGCTGATCTTTCATATCTGGTTTCATTAACATAGTCATTGAACCTGAAACTGCAATGGGCTTGAAATGCATATAAGTTTCTTCTATAAATATCTTTGCATGCATTTTAAATTCATCGTCAATATTAGCACCACCAAGAACATAGATAGCATCAAACAATACAGGATATGCAGATATTAAGGTATGTTTAGGTAACTGCTCCTTACCATCAGAACCTTTTATTGGCTTTAAGTTAGCACCTATTATTTCTGGCATAGTTTTTGCATCATTTAGAGCTTTAATCATAGTATTAAATTCATTTGAGTTAAATCCTTCTGATAGTATAATTCCAACTTTCAATGTATCTGGTTTTTTTATGCTATTTTCTTGACTCAGTGCCTTGGATACTTTAGCATATTTTGAAGCTTCTCCTTTAGGATTATTAGCCCCAATATGCTCTGCAACTTGATTCATCATATCAATATTTACATTACCAAACATATCAACTATTTGCTGCCTAACCTCTTTGCTTTTTACCTTAGAAAGTTCAAATTTAAATGCATCAATAATATGCTTTTTCTCTACATCACTCATACTGTTGTAAAACATTGCTGCTTGAGAAAAATGATCTTCAAAACTTTTGCTTCTTGAACGAACTTTATTTCCTTCTACTTTTTCTTGATAGCTAGCATACCCGCCCTCTTTTTCACTTACTGTTTTAGGCGTATTGTTAGCCAATGAATTGTTATGGTAGCTCACATTACTAGTATTTATTTCCTGTCTAAAATACCCATCTCTTTGATTATTATGAGGCTGAACTACAGATTTATTTATAGGGATTTCATGGAAATTAGGCCCTCCAAGTCTAATAAGTTGAGTGTCTGTATAAGAGAATAACCTACCTTGGAGTAAAGGATCGTTTGTAAAGTCTATTCCTTGAACTAAATGACCTGGGTGAAAGGCTACTTGCTCAACTTCCGCAAAAAAGTTGTCTACATTTTTATTTAAAGTAATCTTTCCTATAATCTTCACAGGTACATCTTCTTCAGGCCAAATTTTTGTAGGATCTAATATGTCAAAATCTAAGCTGAATTCTTTATCCTGCGGTAATAATTGCACTCCTACTTCAAACTCTGGATAGTTACCATTATCTATAGATTCTTGTATATCTTTTCTATTGAAATCCGGATCCTTTCCAGCTATTTTTTGAGTTTCATCCCAAACTAGAGAATTAATTCCCAGCAATGGTTTAAAATGAAATTTAACAAAAGTAGATTTACCACTTTCATTTATAAATCGGAAGGTATGAACACCAAAACCTTCCATCATGCGATAACTTCTAGGAAGTGCTCTATCAGACATAATCCACATAACCATATGAGCAGATTCTTGGTTGTTTGCCACAAAATCCCAGAAAGTATCATGTGCACTAGATGCCTGAGGAACCTCTGTATGTGGTTCAGGCTTTACTGCATGAACAAAATCCGGAAATTTAATTGCATCTTGAATAAAAAATACAGGCATGTTATTTCCAACTAAGTCATAGTTCCCCTCCTGGGTATAAAACTTTAACGCAAAGCCTCTTACATCTCTAACCGTATCTGCGGAACCTCTAAATCCACCCACAGTAGAAAATCTTACAAATAAAGGAGTTTTTACAGAAGGGTCTTGTAAAAACTCTGCCTTAGTATATTCCTTCATTGATTCATATAGTTGAAACTCTCCATGGGCTCCAGTTCCACGCGCATGAACAACTCTTTCTGGAATCCTCTCATGATCAAAATGAGTAATTTTTTCTCTGAAATGAAAATCCTCCATTAAAGTTGGTCCTCTATCCCCTGCCTTTAAAGAAAATTCATCTTCTGATAAAGTCACACCTTGATTTGTAGTTATATTTTTTCCTTGATCATCAACTCTAAACCCATTTAACTGTTCATCTTTTAGGTTTTTCATCTGCTTATTTGCTTCATTCTTATTAGCTTCCATATTATTCTCCTTTCTAAATTATTAAATTTAAAAATATAGGTTTTATCCTATATCCACCCTCTCTAGTACTCCATTTAAATCAAATTTCACTTTATATAATGTAATTATCTCACCATTGTAAAATATTTATACTTTTAGTAATAATATAATCTCCGCTATTAAAGTGCTGATAAGCCCTTAAACAGCGGAGACATATTAGTAATCTATTATTTTACTTTCCCGGTTTAATAAGCTTAATCATTTCTTGTTTTGGCAATTTAAACTGGCCACTAGTTAACTTGAATTCACGAGACTCTTTAGAATTACCATTCTTATCATCATAAAGCACAAGTATTTCTTTAAATGAATTCTTGTCCTCTAAATGATCTAAAATACTTTTTAATACATCTTTGTCACTAGTTTCTCTTAATAAAAACATATTAGCTTCTAATCTGTTGCATTTAATGTTATAATTATACAAATATGGATTTTATCAGGAGTATAGTTATGAAAAAAAATATTAGGAATATAATTATTTGTTTGTCAATTATAACAGTGTCATTAATTGGAATAGGTTCATATATGATTACGGCAAAGTTAATTAATACTTCAGCATCACATACACAAGTTGATAATAATCATAACAATGAAGTAAAAATTAACTGCGCAGCAGCTAGAAATGATATTTCTAAGAACAGTGATACTCGGCTTGAAGTAGCAGCAAGTATTCATTTAATGGCCAATGGTTTGATAGTTGCAGAAGATAATGCAAAAGATGGAGTGAAATCTATAACTCAAGATGAGTTAAATGCCACTTATAAGTTAATTCAAACTTTACCAGATGGGGCCGAAAAAACTAATTTCACAAAAATTATTACAAGATGGAAAAATTGTGACTTTTCTCAAGTGGTATCAGATCACAATGCAGTATGGAAAATATTGGGTGAAGGTCAGCCAGAAAGTGAATTAAAAGGTCGTGCTATTTCAATTAATCAACCAGCTATAAAGCCTACTATTAACCTTATTAAAAGAGGTGATTATTCAAAAGACGAAAAATAGATTGAAAATTGTTGCATAGAGAATTTTTCAATCATGTCTTTTCCCATATCCTATCCTTCTTTCCAAACGGTAAGTATCTGAGTAAAAAGTGCGTACTAGCATATGTAATAGATCAAAACTATAATTAATTATATAATGCTCATATATTAATTGCCACAAATGAATAGAATGGATTGCAATCTGTAAATTCATTCTATCTTTAGGAGGAAAATCATGATAAGAAAATATTGTTTATATCAAATTGACTCGTTTACAAAAATAAAATTCACAGGAAATCCAGCTGGAGTAATAACAAATGCTGATGGATTAACTTCAGATGATATGCAGAAAATAGCTAGGGAACTTAATAATTCTGAAACAGCTTTTATTTTTTCTTCAAATTGCAGTGAGTATGATGTTCACATACGTTTTTTCACTCCAACAAATGAGGTGCCAATCTGCGGACATGCTACTATTGCTGCTCACTATGCTCGTGCTGTTGAAAATAAGCTCGAGGATACTTCAAGAATTTATCAAAAAACAGGTGCCGGAATTTTGCCTGTTGATATAGTAAAGGAAAATGATGATTACAAAATTGTTATGACGCAGGGTAAAATTGAGCTTGGCACTATTATTAATGGCGTAAATAAAAAAGAACTTCTAGCAGCACTTAATATAAGTAATAGCGATTTGCTGGAAAATTATAAAATACAGATTGTTTCAACAGGTCATTCTAAGGTTATGATTGGCATAAAAAGCATTGAAACTTTAAATACATTGCAGCCAAATTATGATGCACTCTCTAAATTAAGCAAGATTATTAAATGTAATGGATATTATGTTTTCACAGTTAACTCACAGGATAGTGATATTTTAATACATGGCAGAATGTTTGCACCTGCAATAGGCATTAATGAAGACCCCGTAACTGGTAATGCAAATGGTCCTTTGGGCGCATACCTTGTTCATCATAATTTAGTTAAACACAATAATTCTTTATTCAAATTCAAGGCTAAGCAAGGTGAAGCTATAGGAAGGTCTGGTATTATTGAAGTTAATGTAAAGATAGAAGATAAGGAACCTGTAGAAGTTAAAATTTCGGGAAATGCTATGATAATATTTAAGTCTGAATTGTCATTATAAAGTTGAAAAAATGTTAATAAAAAATCTAAAATTGTTCAAAAATAGTAGAGTATTGATAATATTATTGATTTATGGTTGCTAGTTTAGATTTTAATTTATACACAGGAATGTATCATAAGGTTTCTTCACATAAATTAAATATTCTTTATTAGTCTTAGCTCAAAGTTCAGGAAAGCCTTAGAACTTTATCCCTGTTTGAGGGAACCGAGTTTGGCAAAGTTCTTAGGTTTTTCTGAACTTTGAGCTTTAGACTAATTAAAAATATTTAGCCGTGATGAAACATTATCATATATCACGAAGTATAAATTAAAGTCCAAAATACCACTGAAGCTTATTATACAAACCTCAATATATAATTTACTACACATTCTAAACTTCTTCCTGCTTAATATTGTGTTTTTTCAACTTATACTGTAAATTTTGTCTTGAAACATTTAATTCTCTAGAAGCTTTACTTACATTATAGTTATTTTTTTTCAGTATCTTTTTAATTACGCCTTTTTCAACATTGTCCATATATTTTTCTAAATCAAACTTTTCTAAGCTGCCTATATTAATATCTTCATATAATCCACTTATTGATTTATTAAACATCCTTGACTCAAAATTCTTACAATTTAAAGCAGAGTTTTCATCTGCCATGTTTACAGCTGACTCAATTACATTTCTAAGTTCTCTTATATTTCCTGGCCAGTCATATTTCAAAAGTCTTTCCATAAGTTCTTCATGTATTTCTTCTATGTTTTTCCTAAAGGTATTGCTGTATTCTTGAAGAAATTTATTGGCGAGCATTGCTATATCTTCTTTTCTTTCTCTTAAAGGTGGTATTCTTAATTTTATTACACTTAATCTATAATAAAAATCTTTTCTAAGCTTACCTGTCCTTATAAGTTCTTCAGGCTCTTCATTTAATGTTGCTATTATTCTAACATCTATATCTATGGTTTTATTACTTCCAAGCGGTCGTATGTATCCATCTTGAAGTACTCTTAAAAGTTTAGACTGAAGATAAGGTTCCATTGAATTAATTTCATCTAATAAAATAGTTCCATGATTTGCTTCCTCAAATAATCCTTTTTTGTTCTCAGCTCCAGTAAAACTCCCCTTTTCTGTTCCAAAAAGCATTCCTTCAAGTAAAGCTGCTGGTATTGCAGCACAATTTATAGGTATAAAAGGCTTATTATTTCTTACTCCACCATAATGAATACTTTGTGCCATTACTTCCTTTCCTGCTCCAGTTTCTGCATAAATTAAAACTGATGAATTTGAGAGACTTGCTCTTTTGGCTTTTTCTACAACTTCCTTCATTTTAGGACTATTAGTGATCATGTCCTTGAAATCGAAATTCTTCTTGGACTTTATATCATTTCTCTGCAGTTTATGTATACATTCAGTAAGCTCTTTTAATCTTGTCATATCCTTTGATATTTCAATAGCAGCTATATTTTTCCCATTTAATACTACAGGTATAGTAGTATTTATAGTGGTGACTTTCTTTTTGTATTCATTGCTGTACTGTTGAACTAAATCTACAATTTTTTTCCCACTTTTCAAAACATTCATAAGAGTTGAAGCATCTTCTTTTACATCCTTTAAATATTCGTTAACTCTCTTGCCTAAAACTTCACTAGGGTTTATCCCTTCTACTTTCCCCATTACTTCATTATAGTATATGGTTTTTCCAGTTGAATCTACAATTTGAATTCCCTCATCTAAATTCTCTAATAGACTTTCTAGAATTTTTTCTTGGTTTAACAAATTTTCTGCCATATTATCCCCCTTAATGTTTTGCATTTACATTACTCCTATACTGTAAAATACATTATAATATGAATTAAAATTTAATGATTATATTCCATTTAGTACATAACTATATATTAGAATTAATTTACTTTTTTATCAATTATTTTATAATTTTTTTATAGTAAATTTATAAGCATCAAGTGAAGTCTCGACTTCGCTTGATGCTTATAATTACTTTATTTTACCCAATACATTCGCTTATAGCCGCCCCTGGAGGTACTATTGGGTATACTTTTTCATCAGTACTTATTACACATTCTATTAACATAGGTTTATTTAAGCTTAATGCTTTTCTAAGCACAGCTTCTACTTCTGAATTCTCAGTTATTTTAACAGCTTCTATATCATAGGCAGCTGCAAGTTTCACAAAATCCACATCTTGACCCAAATTCGTGTGACAAAATCTTCCTTGATAAAATAAGTCCTGCCACTGATGCACCATACCTAAAGCTCCATTATTGAGTACAAGCTGAATCATAGGCACTTGATATTTGGCCACAGTAGCTAGTTCTGTGGAATTCATTTTAAAACTTCCATCTCCTGCTATATTTATAACTTTCTTATTAGGATTTCCTATAGCTGCCCCAATAGCTGCTCCAAGACCAAAACCCATAGTTCCAAGTCCACAAGAAGATACAAAAGTTCTTGGCTTTAAATATTTAAAATACTGTGCTGCCCATATTTGATTTTGTCCAACTTCTGTCGTGATAATACAATCTCCTTTAGTAAGTTCATAAAGCTTCTCTAATATAAACTTTGGATTTAACTTTCCAACTGGACTGTTAACAGCCTTTATTTCTTTCCATTTATTAATTTGAGAAAGCCACTCTTCATGCTTTTGTTTTTCCATGCCACTATTTAATAAACCTAAAACTTCTTTTACATCTCCTTTTACAGCTAAATTTGTATCTACATTTTTTCCAAATTCTCTAGGGTCTATATCAATATGAATTATTTTTGCATTAGGTGCAAAAGCTTCTACTTTACTTATTACACGATCACTGAAACGAGCTCCTACTGCAATTAAAAGGTCACATTTAGTTACTGAATAATTTGAACAACGGCTTCCATGCATACCTAGCATACCCATATAATTTTCATGATTACCAGGAAACGCCCCCATTCCCATAAGTGAACATGTTATAGGTGCATCTATGTTTTCTACAAATTCTTTTAATTCCCTATTTGCTCCTGAAATTATAACTCCTCCACCAGCATATACTACAGGCTTTTGGCTGTTTTTAATCATGTATAATGCTTTTTCCACTGCATCTTTATCTACTAATTCTTTTTCTATATTTAAAGCCCCCTGATTATTTAAAGCACAATCATATTCTACTTCAGCCACCTGTATATCTTTAGGTAAATCCACAACTACCGGACCTGGTCGTCCTTCACTTGCCACTTTGAAAGCTCTTCTTACGGTATCTACAAGCTTATTTGGTTCCGTAACTATATATCTTTCTTTTGTTATTGGTATTGTGATTTCAGTAATATTCACCTCTTGAAAAGAATCTTTTCCTAAGAGACTTTGAGGTACTTGTCCTGTAAACACTACTAAAGGTACGGAATCCATATAAGCTGTAGCAATACCTGTAACTGTATTTGTAGCTCCAGGTCCAGAGGTTGAAATTACAACCCCTGTTTTACCTGTGGATCTAGCATAACCATCTGCTGCATGTGTTGCCCCTTGTTCATGTGCAGTTAGTATGTGAGTTATTCCTTCTGTAGAGTACAGGGCATCATAAATTGGTAGAACTGCACCACCTGGATAGCCAAATATTGTATCTATTCCCTGTTCCTTTATACATTCTAATAACACCTGTGCACCCTTTAATTTCATAATGATAGCCCCCTTTAAACTTTCTTATTTATTTTGAACCCATGGCATCATGGCTCTTAAATTTTTTCCTACTTTTTCTATAAGGTGATTTTGTTCTTGCTCTCTCTTAGCATAGAAAGATGGTCTATTAACTTGATTTTCAAGAAGCCAATTTTTTGCAAAAGTTCCATCTTGTATTTCTGTTAAAACCTTTCTCATTTCTTTTCTTGTTTCTTCTGTTATAAGTCTCTTTCCTACACAGTAATCTCCATATTCAGCAGTATCACTTATAGAATATCTCATACGACTTAGGCCGCCTTCATACATAAGGTCTACAATGAGTTTCATTTCATGCATGCATTCAAAGTATGCGTTTTCTGGTGCATAACCTGCCTCAACTAAAGTTTCAAAACCTGCTTTTATAAGTTCTGTTACGCCTCCGCAAAGTACTGCTTGTTCTCCAAATAAGTCTGTTTCTGTTTCATCTTTAAAAGTAGTTTTTAAAACTCCTGCTCTTGTTCCACCTATGCCCTTTGCATATGCAAGTGCATAATCCATAGCTTTTCCACTACTATCTTGATGTACTGCGCAAAGACAAGGTACTCCTTTGCCCTGTTCATATTCTCTTCTTACAAGATGACCTGGCCCTTTTGGTGCTACCATAATAACATCTACATTTGCTGGTGGAACTATTTGATTAAAGTGAATATTAAAACCATGTGCAAACATTAAAACTTTTCCTTCTGTAAGGTTTTCTTCCACACTTTCTTTATAAAGTTTACCTTGCTTTTCATCTGGAACTAATATCATTACAAAATCTGCTGCTTTTACAGCATCAGCGGATTCCATTACTTTAAGACCTGCTTCTTCAGCTACTTTCCAGGATTTACTGCCTTTATATAAACCTACTACTACATCTACTCCACTGTTTTTTAAATTTAAAGAATGAGCATGTCCTTGACTACCATATCCTATAACAGCTACTGTCTTTCCTTTTAATAATTCTAAATTACCATCCTTATCATAATAAACCTTTAATTTTTCCATTTTATATTCCTCCTAAATTGTATTAATTAAATATAATATTTTTGAATTTATTCAATTTATTTACTGTAAAAAGTTAAAAAATTTTACAGTAGTTTAAAAATGCTTTAAAACTTTTCCTAATCTCTTTATTCCTTCTACTATATTTTCATCTTTCATACTTGAAAAATTAAGTCTAAGATTATTTTTTTGTGTTCCATTTGCAAAGAAAGCTATTCCTGGTACAAAACCAACCTTTGCTTCCATGGCCTTTTCTAATACTTTAAAAGCATCCTGTTCTTTTGGTAATGTTACCCATATGAAAAGTCCTCCTTCTGGATGTGTAAAAGAACAATTTTTCGGAAACTCTTCTTTCATAGTTTTTATCATTAAATCTCTTCTTCTTCTATAAACCTTTATTATTTTATTTACATTCTCTTCAATATCAAACATCTTCATATATAATGCTGTTTCCTTTTGAGACATTGTGTTAGTTTGAAGATCTACGGACTGTTTAACTAGCATATACTGTTCTAAAGTTTCCTTATCTGTACATACCCATCCAAGTCTAAGTCCTGGACAAAATATCTTAGAGAAAGTTCCATGATAAATTACATGATCATTTTTATCAAAACTCTTTATAGCAGGCAGTCTTTCTCCTTCAAATCTTAAGTTTCCATAAGGATTATCCTCTAAAATAAGCACATCATATTTTTCAGCAAGCTCCACCATTTTCTTTCTTCTCTCTACTGGCAGTGACTTTCCTGTAGGGTTTTGAAAATCTGGAACTGTGTATATAAATTTTGTTTTTGGGTTTTCTTTAAGCGCTTTTTCTAGCTGTTCCATAACCATTCCATGTTCATCCATCTGCACTTCTACAAATTTAGGTCCATAAGCTTGAAATGCCATTATCGCTCCTAAGTAGCTTGGACTTTCACAAATAACTACATCATCTTTATCTAGAAAAATTCTTCCTGAAAACTCTAAAGCTTGTTGTGATCCGCAAGTTACTATTATGTTTTCTGCTGTAGTCTCCACTCCTGAAGGTTTCATAATTTGACTTGCAATAACTTCTCTTAGTTCCTTTTGCCCCTGTGTAGAACTATATTGAAGTGCATTTTTCCCATCTTCATCTAAAACCTTTATTGAAACCTGCTTCATCTCTTCTATAGGAAAAAGCTCTCCATCCGGCAAGCCTCCTGCAAAAGATATTACTTCAGGCATTTCAGTCAGTTTCATTATAAGAGCTATACATTCATCGACTTCTTTTAAACCCCCGCTTTTCATTCTACTTGCAAATTTGTTTTTCATCATAGCACCCCTTTTTTATGTATATTTTTAGATCATATGTATTTTCATACAGAAAAAAGTATAAAAAAAGACTAAACCTCTCCCATTGGGGCGAGGTTTAGTCGCGTTACCACCCATATTTATAACTTAATTTAAATAACGACTTAGCGCCGGTACAAGCTTACTAGTTTCAGCTTAACTGCTCCTGGGTGATATTCAATAGCTTCTAAATTTGTGAGCTTTCACCTACCCTCACTCTCTATAAGTATCTAAAACAAGTCTATCAGCAATCATACTAATCTATTTTTTTAGAATACTAAAATTTTCCACTATTTACTTTTCCCTATCATAGCATTTAATGAATAATACATTTTTAAATTTTTCTTGGAAACCTTGTTTCTAAATCTACTATAATTTTTAAAACTTGTCAACAGTTTTTTATAATGTTTTGAAAATTTTTTAAAAACTGAAAAACTGTTATGTCACATATCATAATTCTTTATTTTTTATTTGTCAATACATTTTTTTTATCAAATAAGCTTGACATATAAATTTTTTTTTAGTAAAATAAAAGACAATATTTAAAGACTAAGATAGGGAAGAGTAAGTAATGCTATGTTCTAAAGAGAGAGGGATTAAGGTGAAAGCCCTGAACTAAAATTATTGAAAATCACCCTTAAGTTGCAGGCTGAAACTTATATAGTATTAAGCTGTGCCGGCTTTGCCGTTATTTTAATTGAGTTAAAAATTGGGTGGTAACGCGACAGACTTCGCCCCAGAGATGGGTAGGTCTGTTTTTTTATACAAAAAAATTAAGAAACACATAAGAAGGAGATACATAATATGAACAATTTAGATCTGAGAAATGACGAAATTATAGAAATTATTACTGGTGCACCCTATATATCTTTATTCTACGCCATAGACTATTTGCCCCAAGATTTTTTAGAAAACTATGATTTGAGTATATTAAATTTTCCTAATTAAGACTAGAAATTTTTTAAGCAGATATTTATAATTAAAGATTTGATGTTAACAATGATAGTCAAGGTATGAATATTGTTAAGGAACTAATTGTTCTAGGCATTCTACTCTGAATTAAAGTTCCTCAACAATAAAAGTTTATAATTATATATATTTCTAAGCTCCTAATTCTTCAATAAAGAATTCATCTTTATCATTATATGTTGCTTGTTTTTTACCAAATAAACTTATAATTGAACCAGTAACTTTTCCACATATAAAAGCTACTAATACAGTAACAACTATTCCTGATATTTGGGTTCCAACATTTCCAGTTATAAATACTGCCACTAGGCCTCCAAGTATTCCTGGCATTCCATGCAAATTATTGATTCCGCATGTATCTGTTCCCTTTATAAGCTTTTCAAGCTTAGGTGCTATAATGCTGTAGCCGATTACACTTAATGCTCCAGCTGCTATTCCTATAATCATAGCATATCCCGGAGTAGTCATATCGCAAGTCGAACCAATGGCAACTCCCCCTGCTAATGCTGCATTAGCAATATCCTCTATTTCAATTTTTCCTCTGATAACTTTTGTAAATATATATGTTGCTAAAGTTGCCCCACATAAAGCAAAAATTGTATTTATTGCAGTAAGTACAACCCTTTCAGGTGCCACTATTGCACTAGTAAAAGATGGCCAAAAAATCCATAGTACCATACTTCCTAGAAGAGAAAACTGATTAGAATTTGGGGTGTTTTCACAAACAGGATTCTTTTTAAATTTAGAAAGAGTTGTTGCTACTACTCCTAGTCCAAAATATGCACCAAAAGCATGTATAGCAATAGATCCCCCAGTATCAAGAAAACCTTTAAACATGCCACTATCAAGTAAAAGCCACTCATTAAATATGTAAGCTGGTACAAACAATAATCCCATTATAAGATATTGATCCATTTTCAGACGTCCTAACGGAGCACCAATTGCTATAAGTAAACTTGCTGCAGCAAATTCTGCGTATATTAAAGTGTCTATACTTATAGTTGATTTAGCAAAATCTTCTCCCCCAAAGCTTTTTATTATTACATACATTGGTATTGCTATACTTACCACAAGAAACGTTGCAGTAATAGAAGTATATCCATGATTTCTTACAAAAGCCATTAGAAATCCAAATCCTACAAGCAACATAGCTAAAATATGAATGGACCTTTCATATTTTAGTGTGTCAAAAATGGTACTATATTGTGAAGAATTTTGATTTACTTTAGCACTTTCAGCATTAATTGCTGTCATACCCATTGACACATTATGATTAATGCTAGGTATTAGAACCAGTGCTGCAGCTATAAAAACTAGTAACAAGATTATTAATAATCCTTTATTTTCAGAGCTTTTAGGAATACTTTGAACTGTTTTTTTTGTAGCTAACTGAGCCATTATTTATCCCCCCATTAACGTTTTTGTTATTTTTAGAAATTTACTTAGCTTTAGTCTACAAAATCCGAGACAAAATTGTCGCAATTTGTGCCATTTTTGTCCCACTTTCGTATAATAACATTTTTTCTATTATAGTAAAAGTACGGTTTCAGACTTTAATCTATTGAAAACGTTTAAATTATATGAATTTATCTAAACAATCTATTATTTTCATACAATTCACTATTAAAGTTAAATACTTTCTAAAAATTCATTTAATATACACTTGCTTGAATTTTTTTAAAAATAAAAACACCTTATTAAAATTTAATAAATAGAATAGATGTAAATTTTAACTACTTTATAAGAGATTTATAACTTTAAATTTTTATTTTTAATAATTATAATAATTTATGAATTTTTATAGTTATTTCATTTTCTTATCTAATGGCACTTTGCAAGTTTAAGTCCATTTTGTCCCTTATTGGCACTCAAATTGGCTCTCAAACCAATGTTTTTTAGCTTTTTTTGAAATTATGTACATAATAACTTGCAATTTTAAAATTATTTCGTTATAATATATGTATAAATAATATTAATATAAATACGAGGTGAGGCTTATGCATATTGTTTCTGATTTTAAATTTCAATTAAATAAATCTAAAATTATTAATGCCGTTAAATCTTATTGCCAAACACCTCCTTATGAGGAACTAAGCAAAATTTATGATGACTTGCTTCCTGTGTTAAGGGAGAGCTCCAAACCTATAGGAGTTTTTAAGATAGATGAACAAAATGGTGAGTTAAACTCAACTTTGTTAAATAAATGTTCCTATATAGTTTATTCTTTAATAACTATTGGTGACGGATCTATAAAGAAAACAGATAGTTTTTTTGAAGAGGGTAAATTTTATGAAGGCGTACTTTTAGATGCTATGGGAAGTTCATACCTCTTTGATATAAGCTCTCAGTTTTTTAATAATATATACGAAACTGCTAAAGGTATGAATTTAGGTCTTACTTGTAAAATTGCTCCAGGCGATGGAGAAATTGATTTAGAATATCAAAAAGAAATAGTAGATAAATTTAATATTTCAGATGTTCATGGTATACACGTAATTGATAAGTGCATGCTTTATCCTTCAAAATCTATGTCCTATATTTACGGAGCTGATAAAAGCATAGCTTTTAATCACAAGGACCATTCTTGCGAAAACTGCTATAACACCTTCTGCACTATGAGAGATGTTTCTGGTAGTGTTAGAGGACCATTTTTGAAAGTATCAAATTGTGCTTAAAAAATGACAATTGCCCAAAAGCAATTGTCATTTTTCATTTCATTAATGGATTTTCTTAAAAAGTTTAATTAATTTTCCAAATAGCATTATTTAGCACTGAAGCAAAAGCTACCCAAACAACATAAGGTATCATTAAAACAAACGCTTTTCTATCAAATTTTCTAAACTCCATAGTTGTTAATATTACATAAATTAAAAGTACTAAAATTTCTATTAACGCTAACCATATTAATTTAAATTTGAAGAAAATTATTGACCAAGCAAAATTTAGTGTTAATTGTACTGCATAAAAGATCAACGCTTTTCTTACATTAATTCCTCTTTGGCCTAAAAGCCATATTCTATAAACTGCTACTGCCATAAGAAAGTATAAAACTATCCAAACTACAGGGAAAATCCATGACGGTGGTGCAAAGGAAGGTTTTTTTAATTGCTTAAAAGTTCCAGAAATATTACCTGCAAAAATTGCAGAAAGTATTCCCACCCCTTCTGAAATTATAATGCTTATAATTAGAGCTTTTAAGTTTGTCCTACTATTTACTTTAAATATACTTATCATAGAATCACCTCAATTAAATTTCATATATTTTATTATTATTAATATAAGGTAATTTTTATTCTTTATGACTTAGCTTTTATAGATAAAAAAGCTTTGTTTACCTCATCTAATAAAGCCTCTTCGTCAAAAGGCTTTATTACAAATCCTTTTGCTCCTAATTCTATAGCTTCTTTTATAAAAGCTTTTTGTCCCATAGATGAACATATAATTATCTGAGCTTTAGGATCTATTTTCATAATCTCTTCCAATGCTTCTAATCCGGACATTGTATCCATCATTAAGTCCATAGTAACTACATCTGGCTTTAACTCTTTATACTTCTCTATAGCTTCCTTGCCATTAGTAGCTTCTCCCAATATATTTATTTCATGTTTGTTAAATATTTTAGTTATTATACTTCTCATGAACATAGAGTCATCTACTATTAGTACACCCATAATAAAGTTTTTCTCCTTTAGTTTTGTAGTTTGTTTTTTTCACCCATAGTTATTTTCGCAAATTTGTCTAATAACCTTTATAACAATTTTAAAACAAATTTGAAACATTTTCAAATATTACTTTTTATTTTCTAATAATAAGAACAAATTAACCTTAATATTCTATTTTGTGCTATTTAACTAAGACTTTTTACACTTTCGTTAAAAACTCTACAATATTAATATGCTACACTTCAGGCATTTTTACAATACTTATTTTAAAAAAACTAGCATATTTAATTTTAAAATACCATATATAAAGTTAATGAATTCCTTTTTATATATAAGGTAACACTATTTTTTTTGCATTTTAAACTTTTTATGCTACAATTTATAATATTGTAGTTATTAACTAAAAACTGTTAAATAAATGGAGTGATAGAAAAAATGGATAACTTAATAACTTGCGTAATTGGAGCTTTTCAAATTACTCTTTTAGACATAGTTCTAAGTGGTGATAACATAGGAGTTATAGCTTTAGCTACTAAAGATTTGCCTGAAAAATATGCCAAAAAAGCTTCTGCTATAGGGGTATTTGTTGCTGTTATGCTGAGAATTATATTTACATGCTTTATGACCTATATACTAATGATAGAATGGCTTCCTATTAAACTAGTTGGAGGATTGCTACTTATAAAAATAACTTGGAATTTCATAAAACCAAGTAGTGAAGATGAGATTACTCATGTAAATCCATCCAGTAAGTTTTTAGGTGCCATTTGCAGCATAATTATAGCAGATGCTACTATGAGTTTAGACAACGTACTTGCCATTGCAGGAGCTGCTAATGGCAATATAGTACTTATTATCTTTGGACTTATACTTAACATACCTATTATATTTTGGGGAAGTCAATATGTGTCAAAATTAATGAAACAATATCCTATTGTTACTTACATAGGCGGTGCAATTCTTGCTCATACATCCTTTAAAATGCTCTTAGAGGATAAGCTATTAACGCCGTTTGTACCTAATTCACTTGGGATTTTGATTCCTAATGCTGCTGCTATTTTAACTATAATTTATGGCATTTATATTATAAATAAGCCATCAAAAAAATATCTTTAACCTTTTTAAGGGAACTACATTTTTAAATTTGTAGTTCCCTTAATCATATAAGTCTTTATAAACTATTTTAAACACTTCCAAAGCTTCTTCTATTTTACCTTTTAAAAGTTCTTTTCTTTTATCTAATTCTTCCAATCCCAATGGGGTTATAGTATAGATTTTTTGAATTTGTTTTTTAGAATCATCCCATTGTCCTTCCACCATTTTTGCTTTTTCTAGTTTTTTCAAAAGAGGATATATGCCTCCAGTGCTTGGAATCCATCTTCCTTTAGTCCTTTCACCTATTTTATGAGATATATCATTACCATTAGTAGCTTCCAAACTTAAAACATACAATGCATAAAGAGGTAATAGTCCTTTTGTAAACACCTGACCTACTGCTTCTTTCTCTTTCTGTACTTTTTTTAATTCTAAAAGCTTTTTCTTATATTCCTGGTAAAGACGTTTTTCTTCTGCCTTGGTGTCTTTACTTATATTAACTTTATCCATAAAATTTTACTCTTCCTCTATAATCTTTAACTATACAAATATGTATTTTCCATTATTTGAATATAACTCACATTTTAAAATAAATAATTTCGTTCTATTAATACCTATATTATATCATTATATAAAACATTCGCAACGTTAATGCTTTAACATTGCGAATATTGCAAACTACAGTTTTACTTAATTAATATCACTTGTTGAATTAATTACATTATATACCTGATATAAAATTTATCTTTATCCTAAAAATATAATTAAGGTAGGTGATTTTTTTGAGAAAAAAATTTATCATAGCAAGCACATTTATATTTCTATTATTGGGATGCAGTGAGGCTCACGCTGAAAATGCAGTTTACACCGTATTGCCAGGTGATAGTATGTGGAAAATCGCAGTAAAGTTTGAGGCTGGATTAAGTGAGATTATATCTTTAAATCCACAAATTAAAGATCCCTCTATGATTTTGCCAGGACAAAAGCTAAATATACCTAATATCCAAGATATTAAAACAATCGAAAACAAAGTTATATCCTTGGTAAATGCAGAAAGAGCAAAAGCTGGATTGCAGCCTTTTAAAACTAATTGGCAGCTTTCAAGAATTGCAAGATATAAATCTCAAAATATGATAGATAAAAATTACTTTTCACATACATCACCAACTTATGGATCTCCATTTAATATGATAGAAAATTTTGGAATCAAATTTTCTGCAGGTGGTGAAAATATAGCTATGGGACAAAAAACTGCTGAAGAAGTTATGAATTCATGGATGAATTCCCCTGGTCATAGAAGTAACATTTTAAATGCTACCTATACAGAAATAGGTGTAGGACTAGCCAAAAATGGAAGTGGAGTTTGTTATTGGACTCAGATGTTTATAAAACCAGTTTATTAAAAAATATATTTGTAAATTTTTAACTACTTAAAAAACGTGTATATGATTTAAAAGGGCTGTTGCACTAATTAATTAGTGCAACAGCCGCCTTCTTTAATAATATAAAAATTAAATATTAATTACACACTTTCATCATTACATCTAAAATTACATCATCTGTATTGGCCATACCTTCATTAGATACTCTTCCTAAGTTTTGAATTGTCTTTTCTGCGGATTCATCTAATATTCCATCATTGCATGGTATAAATACATTTTTCATTGCCATTTTAGCCGCATCTACTGCTGCTGTTACTGATATTGAAAGTTTATAAGAACATCCTATTTTAGCACCATCACAAATCATACCTGTGATACCTGCAGCCATATTTTTAATTGCCCCTTCTATTTGCTTTAAACTTCCTCCCCACATGTAAGTAAGTCCTGATGATGCACCTACTCCTGCAGCTACACCACAACCACATACTGGTGATAATGAACCTGTATAGCTCTTTATATAAACAGTTACTAAATGACTCAAAGCTACAGCTCTAACTATTTTTTCTTTTTCTATTTTTTGGCCTTCACCTATTATAGCTATAGGAAGTATAGCTACTAATCCATGATTTCCACTTCCTGCACTACTCATAACTGGTAGCGGATGTCCAGTCATTCTAGCTTCTGAAGCTGCTGAAGTTATAGCTTTAGCGTATCTTTCTAAATCATGCTTATCTTCATTAAGCATAGTTCCAAGTCCTATTCCTAAATTATATTTCAAGTCATCCTCTGCAACTCTTCTATTCATTACTATGCCTTCATTTATAAATTCTATTTTACTAAACTCTACAGTATCTATAAATTCTTTTATATCACCAATAGTAAATTCTCTTATTCTGTCTCTCAAAGAAGGTTTTGCAGTTTCTTCTTTTTCATCTTGTTTAGAAATGCATTCACCATTTTTCTCTACAAGTACTACATTTAAATGAGTTTTCTTAATAACTACTCTTGAAGTATTATTTTTACCTTTAGCAACTATTTCAATATAAAGACCTACAGCATCTTTTTTTAAGTTTAATGTAATCATATTTTTATCTATCAATTTAAGAGCTTCATTTAAAGCTTCATTTGTTACTTCCTTTAAAACTTCAAGTTTATATTCTGATTTTCCAACAATTAATGCCAAGGCTGCTGCAACTACATTCCCTTTTTTATCTGTTCCTGGTATTCCTACTTCTTTTCCATTTTTTATAAGACTTCTATCTACATAAATATCTAAAGATTCTATATCTTCTCCTAATACTTCATTAGCCATAGCTGTTGCATATGCAATAGCAGTTGGTTCTGTGCATCCAAGAGCTGGTACCACCTGATCCTTAAGTATGCTTATTAATAATTCATCATTTTTCATATTATAATACCTCCTAATATTTGTCCATACTCATTACAAAGCAAATATCATGCCACATATCTTTTACCTATTAAATTTCTACATGAATTGAGTATTTTAGACACTTAGCAGGTATAACCATATAAATTTAAAACTCTTTTACGTTTTAATTTTTCTCAAAAATAAGAATTAAAAAGCTGTATTTAACCAAAAGAATTCTTTTGTAATCATTTTCAAAGGATTTTTAGCAATTATCAAAAATGATAATTAATTATCATTTTTGATAAAAATTATTGTTCTTCTAATTTTCTATATAATGTTGCAGTACTTATTCCTAATTTTTTTGCTACTATTTTTTTTGAATCTGTATCACATCCATAATGTTCTATATATTTATTTATTATTTTCTTTTCATATTGTCCTACCATTTCTTTAAGCCCTCTATCCTCTGTAAGTATATCTCCATATGCTGTAATTCTACTACTAATAGTATCTACAGTAATATAGTTAGAGTTCTCAAAATTAATGGCATACTCTATTAAATTTTGCAATTCACGTACATTTCCTGGCCATGAGTATTTTATTAGAGAATTTTTTGCTGATTCTGAAAAACCTTTTATATTCTTACCATATATTTTATTATATCTATTTAAAAAATACATAGAAAGCTTTAAAACATCTGAAGATCTTTCTCTTAATGAAGGTATGTTTATAGGTATAACATTTAATCTATAAAACAAGTCCTTTCTAAACTCATTCCTCTCTACCATTTTATATAGATTTTTATGAGTAGCAGCTAAAATTCTTGGATTAACTTTTATGTTATTTAATCCACCTACTCTTATAAGTTCTTTATCTTCTAATACTCTTAAGAGCTTAACTTGCATATGAAGTGGAAGATCTCCTATTTCATCTAAAAATATAGTTCCATCTTTGGCTATTTCAAACTTTCCCATTTTTCCATTGCTACTTGCCCCAGTAAAAGCTCCCTTTTCATATCCAAATAATTCACTTTCTACTAAGCTTTCTGGTATAGCACCACAATTTATAGGCATAAATATCTCATTTCTTCTTTCACTTTCAAAATGAATAGCTCTTGCAAAAAGTTCTTTACCTGTACCACTTTCTCCTAGAAGTAAAACAGGTACATTTTGTTTTGCTATGTGTTTAGCTTGATCTTTTACTCCAGAAAATATAATGCTATCGCCAATAATATTATCAAAAGTAAATACAGAATGTTTTTCACTAATTTTCAATACAGATTGCTGTAATTTATTAAAATCTTTAAATGTAATTACAGCTCCAGAAATTTCACCATTTACTTTTATTGATTTCAAAGAAACAAGAAAATTATATCTCAAATTTCCTATACTTATACCTATAGACTCTTCTTCTAAAGAATAGTTATTAGGAATAAACTTATTTATAAACTTACTAGGAAGTATAGAATTTATATTTTTACCAATTATATCTGAAGGCTTTAAATTAAACTTTTCTATAATATAAGTATTTAAATTTAACACTTTATTTTCTTTATCTATTATAATTATTCCTTCATTTACAGAATTGATAACAGTTAAAAGTTCTTTTGATTTATATTCTAATTTATGATTAAAGGTCTTTTCTCTTATTCTAGATGATATAAGCTCCCCTAATCTTTTTTCAAAATCTTTATAAATATCTTGTTTCTGTAGAAATGTTTCTTTTTGCTCTTCATGAAATATAATCATACCTATAACGCCTTCTACTTTATCGTCAATTATAATTGGAAAGCAAACTTCTGCCTTTTCATCACAAACTTCTCTTGAATTACAAATTGTACATTCAATACATAACTTAGGATTTTCAATAAAATAAGGCTGCCCTGTTCTTATACACTTCTCAAAAACAGAGTTTTTAGGCCCTTGATGTCCTATTTTATCTTTAAGTTTCCCTGTTCCTGCTATTCTAAATAAATTTTTATCCATAATAGTTATATCAATACCAATTAAAGCCTTGATCGTTTCAGCAATTTCTTGCAATTCATCTTTAATTTGATTCATCATAAAATCCTCACCTCCTCTTAATATATTTTCTATATTTTTAGCTAATATATCTAAATAGTGCACCTTTTATTTTAAACCAAAATAATCATAAAATAAACAGATCAATTTTTAATTTTTAAAACTATTTGCTGAATTTAATGTATAAGTAAAAGTATTAAATTTAATTTAAGTTTTTTCGTTTTCATCAATGTTCTCCTTTATCCGATCCCTACCATTGCTACCACCCCCATTGCACACAGTGAAAGCGACTATCACCAAATCAAAGATTTGGGATATCTGCTTTTCTATCAAAGTGTGGGATAAGCACTGCTACGCGCCTGAATAAGTTCCTCTAATGTTCAGCCGGAGAAAGTCATCCTTATAAGTAAACTCCATCTAAACCTAAGAATCACTTGATAATTATTCATCTAAATATATTATACCTCTCCAATTGTTTATAAAAAATAATAAGCCATTACTTCATAAGTATTTTTATTTTACTAAGAAAATAAAAACACTTATAAATAATGACTAAAAAATTTATAGTTCTAATTAACTTTATTTATATATATCATATCCAAACCACTTCATTGAAAGCTTTGTAAGAGTTCCATCTGCTTTTAGCTCATCTAAAGCTTTTTGTAATGCATCTTTAAGTTCTTTATTTTCCTTCTTTACGCCTATTCCTTCTGGCTCCTTAGTTAATTTTTCATCTAATATTTTATAAACTCCAGCTTCTTTCTTAGTATAATATCCTCCCACTTGACCATCTACTATTAAAGCATCTGCTCTTCCTATAGATAAGTCATGGAAAGCTTCTGTTACTTTATCATATTTTTTAATTTCTTTAGTTCCTTCAATTTTCATAGCTGCTTGTTCTCCAGTTGATCCTAGCTGAGCTGCTAATATTTTACCTTTTAAATCTGCTTTAGTTTTTATAGAGGTGTTATCATTTTTAACTACAATTATCTGTCCACCATCTATGTAAGGTCCCGCAAAATCTATTTCCTTTTTTCTTTCTTCTGTAATACTCATAGCTGCTATTATAGCATCAAATTTCCCTGATTTAAGTGCCAATACTATTCCATTAAAATCTGTAGTTACTGGTTCATATTTAACACCTAATTTTTTAGCTAGTTCTTTACCTAAATCTATATCAAAGCCAGCTAATTCATTTTTCTCATCTCTAAATTCCATTGGTGGATAAGAGTCATCCAACCCTATAACAAGTTTACCCGAATCCTTCACTTTCTGAAGTGAATCTACCTTTTGAGTACTGGATGTATTATTATTAGTTTTAGCACAACCTGCAAATAAAGATGCAGCCATTACTGTTGTTAAAATTATTGCTGATATTTTTTTCATAGTTTGTATCCTCCTTTTAAATATATCATTTACTTTTTATAAACATCATATCCGAACCATTTTATTGAAAGTTTTGAAAGAGTTCCATCTTGTTTTAGTTCATCCAAAACTTTTTGTAATTTATCCTTAAGTTCCTTGTCTTCTTTCTTAATTCCTATTCCTTCTGGTTCTTTAGTTAGCTTTTCACCTAGAATTTTAAATGCATCCCCATCTTTTTTATTATAATATCCACCAACTTGACCATCCATAATTACAGCTTCAACTCTTCCTATAGATAAATCATGAAATGCTTCAGTACCTTTATCATATTTTTTAAGTTCCTTAATGCCTTCAACCTTATTGGCTGCTTGCTCTCCTGTAGATCCAAGCTGGCAACCTACAGTTTTTCCTTTTAAATCTGCTGATGATTTTATATCATTATTGGACTTTTTAACAGCAATTATTTGTCCACCTTCAAGATAAGGACCTGCAAAATCAATTTCTTTTTTCCTCTCTTCTGTCATACTAAGTGAAGAAAGTATAACATCAAATTTTCCTGATTTAAGTGCTAAAATTATACCATTCCAATCTGTTGGCATATATTCTACTTTCACTCCAAGCTTCTTTCCTATTTCATTACCCAGGTCTATATCAAAACCTACTAGATTATTTTTTTCATCTCTAAATTCCATTGGCGGATAAGAATCATCTAATCCTATTTTTAAAGTGCCCCCATCTTTTATCTTTTGAAATGAACTATCCTTTTTAGTATCTTCACTTTTAGTTTTTCCATTATTACTACCACATCCAGCTAATAATGATACTAAAACAGCTATTATAATAAGCACTGCTGATTTCTTTTTCATGTTATTGCCCCCTACTATTTATTATTTATTTTTATAATTATACATTTTTTTAAATAATTATGCAATATTATTTTATAATTTTCTATAAAATAAAATAAGCTGGTATTTAAAATACCAGCAATTTATCAAAACATTTCTCATGAGCAAACACCACATGAACCTCTGAATCACTTGATTGTGAGTCACTTTCTGAAAAACACTATATATAAAGTATTACCATACATAAAATTAAATTCTTATCTTAAATTCCTTTTGGAATTAAAGCCACATTATAATTTATAGATGCATTCTTTAAAAGAGGTTTATCTACAGTTACATGCTTTACTTCTTCTAAACTTTTAGCTGAAAATACCACTGTTCCTCCCTTTCTATTATAAACTCCTCCACCTATTAAATATTTACTACCACTTACCTTTCCATTGTTAACTCTGGTTCCACTAATCTTAATTTCTTCTTTTTCTGCTTCTACTGATGTATAATTAATTCTTACAAAAACATTATATTTATCCATAATCAATCCCCCGTTTTTTTGTTGGGTAATTTTAACCGAATCAAGTTTCATTTAATGTTTACATTATACCGAACATCTGTTCGTTAGTCAAGTTTTTTTCTTTTTTCCCATACAATATTGCTAACTCTTACTTTATATAGTATTCAGTTAAAATATAAAATATGTACAAATTACTGATATTTCTTTTAGGAAACTCTTCCTGAACTTATGTGTAAATATATTAATCAAAAAAATACATTTTGCTTAAATATAGTATAGTTTTTGACTTTTTTTGAGGTAGAATATACTTATTACATTTAGGGGGGCTTTTTATGTTTGGTACCATAGTTAATTTTGGGGCTATTATAATTGGAAGTTTGATTGGAATGGTTTTAAAAAAGGGAATATCTGAAAAAGTAAGCACCACAGTACTACATGGAGTATCTCTATGTATAATTTTTATAGGAATTTCTGGTGCAATAAAGGGATCTAATTTTATCCTTATTATAATTTCTATAGCGTTAGGTTCTCTTATAGGGGAACTTGCAGATCTGGATAATATGATTCAAAATTTAGGAAATACTCTAGAAAAGAAGTTTAAGGGAAAAAATGTAAAAGTATCAGAAGGTTTTGTGACTTCAAGTCTATTATTTTGTGTAGGTTCTATGGCTATAGTAGGTGCCTTGCAAAGTGGTCTTGAGGGAAACCATAAAATACTTTTTGCAAAGTCTATAATTGATGGGATAACTTCTGTTATTTTTGCTTCTTCTCTTGGGGTTGGAGTATTACTTTCATCTTTTTCAGTATTAATTTATCAGGGCAGCATAACCATTGCAGCTTCTTTTTTAAAACCACTTTTAACTCAGGCAGTAATCACAGACATGAGTGCTGTGGGAAGTATTCTTATTATGGGATTAGGTTTTAATATGCTTAATATGACCAAAATAAAAGTAGCAAATTTACTTCCAGCAGTTCTTATTCCAATTATTTATCAACTTATCATTAGTGTAGTAAAATAAAAAAATTGCGACGCAACTTTTTTGAGAGGACAATTGACAGAGGACAGTGAAGGAGGATTTTTCTCCACTACACTACGAAAAATCTTAAATTAAATTTTTGATGACTCGTTTCGCTAAAGCGAAACATTGCTGACTTATATAAATTTAAAGCTTCTTTTGCGTTAGCAAAACAAGCTCTAAAAATAAATTAGTTTTCTGACGTAAGGAGGAAAACTTACCTTCATTGTCCTCTGTCCTCTGTCAATTGTCCTCTGAAAATTTGCGTCGCATTTTGCTTATATTATATGCCACAAATCTTTATTTACTGTTTTCATATTTAAGTATTAAGTCCACATTAGATTTTTCTACCGAACTTAGTTCCTCATCACTACCTTTAAAAGCAGCATTAGATTTATACCAAGTTTTGTTGCTAAAATAAGTTTTAAATGGTTCTGTTTGAAATATGTAACCATGTCTTGCAAATATCTCATTTCTTGCAAAAGATAAATTTTCTTTACTTAGAGAACTTACTTGACTATCTGTAAGTTTTACACTTCCACTATTAGAAAACATATATTCATCACTTTTACTACTAGTATTTGCAGAAGCATTGCTATTATTTTTAGTGCTATCCTTAGATTTATCTGTTCCTTCATTATCTTTTGATGTATTATTTGTATCATCTGATGAGCTATTTTTACTGTTTTCCGTGTTTTCTGTTGATTTTATTGCAGCTGTTTGCTCTTTTACTAATTTATCATTTTTAGAATATGCATAATAACCACCCAATCCTGCTGCTAAAATAGCTAATCCAATTAATACCCCTGCAACTGCTGGTTTTAAAGAGCTTCCATTAAAAGAGTTGTACTTTTTTTCTTTTTCTCTTCTATTTGGAGTTGCTTTTATCTTAGGTATTATTTGTGTGTATTCATTATTGTAATCATTTTTTTCTCTAGCATTTTTATCTTTACCAACTGTTTTTTGTGGAGCTCCACACTTAGTACAAAACTTAGCGTCATCTGCAACTTTTCCACCACACTTTACACAATAATGCATTATAAAGATTCCTCCTCTGTTCATATTCTAATTATTATTAATGTCAAATCAACCATATTTTACTTCTAAAAAACTGCTGACAAAATACCTTTATCAGCAGTTTTCATTTATATATAGATTTACCTATTCAGCAGAGGCTATACTCTCCATCTGATAACCATTTTTTGCTTCATTGTATTTAAATGTATACCTATATTTGAAAGTTTTAATTGAAGATTTTCCATTATCATATATATTATACACTTCCTCTGTATTTGCAGTACCAGATTTATTATCTTCACTTAATGTATAGGAAATTACATTAAAGGACTTAATCTCTTCCTTTATTCCTTTACTATAAGTACTAGGAATATAGCTCTTTTGCTCATCGTAAACCTGACTTCCTGGATACAAAAAACCTTCTAACATCATAAAGTTATTTGTATTTACAGCTCTTGTGAAATAATAAGTATACCAATATACTAAATTATGAACTTGATTTTCCTGGCTTTTAACGTTACTTTCAGCTTGAGAAAAATTCAAATAAACATCCTTGTCACCTTGATCTACTGTTTCCTCATTGCTTTTTAATAGCTTACCATCTTTAGTAACCATACCATATATTTTTGTATTATTATTTAAAGGTCCAAAATTACTGCCATCTGCAACTTTAACTCCTGTATCCTTACCATTTACAAAAATTTTTGTTTCTGGGTTATCGCTTTTTACATTTACATAATTAACATTTGTAAATGCCTCTACAGTTACTTTATCACTACTTCCCTCAATAAAATTAATATCATGGGGATCATCACTTAAAGAAGTGAATTTTCCTTTATAATCTGCTAAAAGAGTATATTTTCCTGGTATAAATGGTCCAAATTCTTTATTGAAATTCTTTACATCACTTTGCCCAATTTTTGTACCATTTAGTGTGAAAACTACATCCCTTATGCTTGTCTTAACTTGAATAAAACCTGGTTTTATTCCTATTTTATAATTAGGGAAAAATAAGAATTTCTTTCCTGAGTATGTAAGAGTTAAAACAGCTTTAGAATTACCACTCATTCCAGATAAGGTTTTAGTCTGACTCATATTTAAAGCATCTCTATTTAATCCTTGTACTACAGTATTTAAATAAGATGGATTATCCTTAAAATAAGTTAACAAAGGTACTATTGTCTTTTCATTTATTTCTAGTCTATTATCATCACAATAAAGTGTGCTAACTACTTCTCCCTTATTTCCTGAAGCAACAGCATTTTCAAATCTTGAAACTACCTTAGCAGGATTTGTTAATGAATTTCCTATTATATAAAGACCAATTAATAAGACTACAACAATTGCAGCTGCCATAATATTTATTTTTGTTCTCATAGAAATATTTAAATTTCTTCTTTCAGAATTAGATTTAGGTACAATTTCGTTATGATTTTTAAAACTGCTTTCATTTACATAATCATCATCTGTGAATTTTTCATACTCTTTATTTTTATCTTCATCTGTATTTAAACCATTTCCGCATTGGGAACAAAATTTTTCTTCATTCTCTAGTTTAGCACCACATTTTCCACAAAATTTCACTTTAATTCCTCCATTTTTCAAACTTTTTAGTATTTAATAGTTTTCATTATATTTGTAACAGACATTATTATATCAGCTATATTAGATGTCAAAAACTTTTGCAAACATATTAAAATGGCAATAAGAACCACTATAAATGAAATTGAAACTATAAATGCAACATGATTTTTATCTATAGGCAATTCTTCTTTAACAATTATAGTTAAACAACTTAATGAAACTATTACTCCAATTAGTGCTATAAAAGTTCCTATAGAAAATGACATATAGGAAAATAGAATTGAAAAAATTTCGAAATATAAAGTTGGAACTAAACTTATAAGTGCTATTTTATATATTGTAAACGGTTCACTTTTATGCTTTGATAAAATATTAGTTCCTAAATATATTATTATAAAAAGTATTATAATTGCCATTAAAAATAATGCACTGTTTTGTAAAAATATTTTACCATAAGGTATATTTATAAATGATTTCACTTTATTTATTTGAGTTGTTATCCCCATTATTTCACTGGAGTCCAATAATTTTCCTGATGCGTTTGGTTCTATTAGATTCATTATTCCTGACATTTTTTGTATTAATTCTATAGCTATATTTTGTACCATAGAAATAACTTGATTTACTTTCCATACACCTAATATTCCTTGTATAACTGTAAGAAATACAGTTAATCCTATAACAGATGATTTTTCACTATTTTCTATAAATTGTTTTCCTCCTGAAATAGGTTTTAATAACATCTTAATCAAAATATCTCCCAAACTTGAAAAATTCACTTGGGACTTTATATTTCTATAAGATTCATAGAATTCTTCTTGTTGTTCCCCCTGTGAATTTGAAAAATTGTTTTCTTGGATAAAATTCTGATTTTTATGGAATTGAATTTCTTCTGCTCTGGAATTTTCAATTTGCTTTGCACCACACTTAGTACAAAATAAATTTCCATCTTCAATATTTGATCCACATTCATGACAATAGCTCATTTTTTTCCTCCTTCAGCATTATAAATATATTGTGTAATTAATATTTATTCTACAAATTTTCTTAAATTCCTCCAAATAACAAGATTTAATTTAATTAAACAAAAATATCATGGATTTATTTCCATGATATTTTAACTTTAAAGTATTCTGTAAGGTTTTTCTTTTATATATTAAATAAAAACTTTATTTGATTTTATTAAGCATAAATTGCGGAATAAATTTATTAAGTCTTGAAGGTATTATACTTAAATCTTCCTTTTTTATTCCCCCTAAAATCACTAATCCAAAGGCATAGGCAAAAACACCTACTCCAACAGCTATTATCGTAGCTGCTAAATTTGCAAAGTATCCTTTATGTATAAAGCTAAACAAAAAATTCAAACTATAGTGAACACCAAATGCGAGAATCCCCATAACTACTGATGCTAAAATTGGCTTTATAGAGTGAACTAAAAGACTTAGTTTTAAGTTCAATGATTTTTTAATAATTCTATGGTTTAGGAATATAGGAATTATAAAACCTATTACACTTCCACCTACTGCACCCAAAATATTAATGCTTGGAATAGCTATTAAAAAATAATTTGCAACTATTTTAAAAACTATACCTATAATAGAATATAATGTAGCCGTAAAAAGCTTGCCTATACTCTGTAAGATAGTAGTTTGTATTTGCATAATGGACATTAATACTAAGACTACAGAACCATAGGTCATAATGTAAGATCCACCACGAAACTTCAGCATATTAAAAATTGGATCACTTAAAGAAGCAAGTCCAACAGCACATGGTACTGCAATAAGAAAACAAAGCCTAAAAGAATAGTTTATTTTATTCTTTGCAAGTTTCTTATTATCTACTGCTATAGCTCCTGATATAGCAGGCAAAATTGCAGCAGATAGTGAAGATATAATTGCTATGGGTACATTTAAAAGCGACTGATACTTAGTTAAAAAACCATATAATATGGTAGCTTTGACTTCTGGAATTCCTCCTGCCATAAGCCTTACCTTTGTATTATATACATCTACTAAGTTTCCAGCATAGGTCATTCCCACACATATAGTTATAGGCACACCATATTTAATTATTTTTCTCACTAACTGTTTTGTGGTAAATCTTTTTACTTCTCCATCTAAATATCCTTTAGGCACCCTAAATTTCTTATTTTTTTCATAATGTGCCATTAGAAAAACAGCGGAAATAAGAGCTCCTATAGATGTTCCTATAGCACCGCCTGCACAGCCTGCTTCCAAACCGTATCTCATAAAATAGGCAGCAAAAGCTAAAGAAAAAATAGTATTCATCACTTGTTCTATAACCTGTGATATTGCTGTTGGTGTCATATTTCCTCTTCCCTGGAAATATCCTCTATAAGCAGATGCAATGGAAGTAAACAGTATTGCTGGAGCCAATGTTAAAAGTGATAAATAAGCTTTGTTATATTTAACTAATTGAGCTAATGATCTTGCAAAAACAAGTAATATAACTGACATTAAAATTCCTATAATTACAAGCATAAATCTTGCTATTTTAAAGCTCCTTACTGCATCTTTATAGTTTCCCACTGCTGTAAGTTCTGATATTAGTTTTGATATTGCTACAGGGATTCCTGAATTGGTGATAACAAATACAAATGCATACACTTGATAAGTTGCACCATATATTCCATATCCTTCATCACCAATTATCATCATTAAAAAGGGTATGTAGAGCAAAGATAAAACCTTCACCATCATACCCGCTGCAGAGAGTATTGCAAATCCCTTAGTGGTTGATTGCTCCTTCATAACAAACTCCTTATCTATTTCTAACTATAGTTTAAAATTTGTCAAGTACATCATTTTTTATCTTTTTAAATATAGGTGGTAATCCTGATGCTACAGTTTTATTGTTCATATACTCTAACTTATCTTCACATTCTCTAAAAATAAGTTTGTAGGCATATAAAAATTGATACGATAATCCATATTTATTGTGGAAGAAACTATTTAATTTAGCTGTTCCATATTTTGTATCACCTATTATTGGGTTTCCTAGGTGATCCAAATGAGCTCTCAATTGGTGACTTCTTCCTGTTAACAATTCTAATTCAACTAAAGAAAAAGTTCCACAACTTTGAATGTTTTTTACATTCATACTAATTTCTTTTGTATCTTTTCTAGGTTCATCATAAACATTAGATATATTTTCACTTTCATTTTTATGTATATAAGCTTTATATAAGCCATCCTTAATTCTTCCTTTTACTAGTGACTGATAATATTTATGAACTTTCTTTTCTCTTATCATTTCATTCAATAATTTTAAAGCTTCGTAATTTTTTCCAAAAATAACTACACCAGAAGTATTTCTATCCAGTCTATTGCATGGTGCTGGCGTAAAAGTCACTTCATTTTCTGGAGCATAATCTCCTTTATCATACAAATATGATAACACATAGTCTGTTAACGTAGACTCTTTCTTCTTTCCATCTGAATGTACTAAAACTCCAGGCCATTTTTCAACTATAACCATATTTTCATCTTCATAATTTATTTTCAAAAAGCTATTTTCTATTCTTTTAAATTTTGTTTTTGGAACACTTGAAACCATATCCCTTGTTTCTATTAAATCTCCCTCTATTAAGGAATATTTTTCTTTAGCCTTTTTGCCATTTACTTTAACGTCACCTTTTCTTATAGTTCTGTATATAGCACTTAAAGGTATATCTTTAAGCCATTTTCTTAAGAATTTATCTAATCTCTGGCCTGCTTCATTCGGTCCTATTTCAATTTTCATACCATCACTCCTAATCTTATTATATATCTATCTACATTTAATGCCTATATTATATTGCTATTTACAATTTAACTAATTAAACAACACCTAATTATATAACACTATTATTGTCAAAATCAATATATAAATATTTAATTTTATCATAATATGAAAATCTATATATTTTAGTTTTCCTTTTTTAGCAGAATACCAGTAAAAGATGCTGTTTCAACATAACCATTGTTTGTAACTTAATTTTATGAAATCTTTTTAAAATTATTTTATAATTCTTTATAAAATTTTTAAAATTGCTTTAAAGAATTTTTAATTTCTGTATTTATAATGAACTCATAGCAAAGAAAGATATGTGCTAATCGTATCTTTTCAAATTTAAGGAGGTCATTTTAATGAATAAGATTAAAGTTTTATATGATGTATTCAAAACTATGAAAGAAAAGGAGTCCTTTAACGGAAATATTAAAGTAGATGCAGTAAAAGCTGGAACAAAGGTGTTATCATTCTCTAATGAATTTTCTACTAATTCAACTACTGGAGAAACAAAGATTAAAATAAACAGTGAATCAGACTTTGATGGAAAGAAAGCTAAACATGAAAGCACTACAGAATTTAACATGAAAGACTGTAAACATCATAAATTTCACCATAATATGCACATGCACCATCATGAAATGTGCTGTGGACATGACGGTATAAAAGGGAAGCTTTCAAAAATTACTTTTATGCTTAATATCTTAAATAATATCAAAACTGAAGAAAAAGGCGATAGATCAATATTATCACTAGATTTAAAAGAAATAATTAGCGAAATTAAGAATCACCATAAAGATTTAGATAAAAATCACCAAAATTCAGCTGAACATGATATGGATAAACATCCTAATCATTGTGCTTGTATGAAGGAATTTCTCTGCTCCACATATAGTGATGCTGCATTAAATATATATGTGAATAAAAATAATGAAGTGGAAAAAATAGAAATTATAGCTAATGGAGAAAATAGCTTCAATGCTTTAGTAAACTTAGCTTAATCAACCAATGGGTGTAAACTTAAAATATTTACACCCATTATTTTATTTTAAGTGTGAAGATATTATGATAATATTAGTGTAATTATATTTTAAAGGTGATGATTATGAATATTTGGAGAAAAAATAAGAGTACATCCCATAAAAAACTGTATGATTTGCATAGAACTGCCCATGAATTTCATGATATAAAACATGAACATTATTATAAAATTCATAAAAAACATCATAAACATAAAAATGAATTCCGCCTATGTCATAGATACTTAATATGGCTGCGCCCTGCAGCTTTATTTATTAATATATTTATAATTTACCTAATCTTTAAGTTTGTAGGCGTTAAAGCTATAACTTTATTATTTGCAGCAATATTTACTGCTAAAGAAGTGGCACATCTATATATATATTGGCGGTTGGAAAAGAGAATAATGAAACCTATTGAAAGTTTAAAAACTGGAGTAGAACAAATTTCTAAAGGAAATTATGAAGTACGAGTCCAAAAAAATGTTTATAATGAAATTGGCATTCTAATAGATGAATTTAATAAAATGGCTGAAAAACTACAGCAAGGTGAAAAATTAAAAAAAGAATATGAGGAAAACAGGAAAACCCTCATAGCAAATATATCTCACGATTTAAAGACTCCAATAACTTCAATAAATGGATATGTAGAAGCTTTACTAGATGGAGTTGCTGATTCACCTGCTGCAATAAATAGTTATCTTAAAACAATTCATAATAACACAGAATATATAAATAGACTTATTGATGATTTGTTTTTATTTTCAAAACTGGATATGCAAAAACTTGACTTTAAATTTGAAAAAGTAAGTATAAAACCTTTTATGAGAGATATGATGGAAGAGTTTAGCTTTATTTTAGGGGAAAAAAATATTAATTTTAAATTTATTGATAAAATTGAAAGAGAATTAGAAGTTAATATAGATGGAAAAAGGATATATCAAACTATAAGAAATATTATAGGAAATGCAGTTAAATATGGTCATGAAGAGAACTTAGCTATTTCTATAGAATTAAGTAATGAAAAAGATTATATAAAAATCGATATCAGCGACAATGGGCCTGGTATAGCAAAGAATAAAATTCCTTATGTATTTGATAGATTTTATCGTATAGATACAGAAAGAACCAAAAGTTTAATGAGTACAGGACTTGGTCTCGCAATTGCTAAAGAACTGCTAGAAGCACATGGTGGAAAAATTTCTGTTTCAAGTATTTTAACCAAAGGCAGTACTTTTACATTAGAACTTCCCATTGTAATTTGAGAAAGGAGATATTTTATGAAGCAGATTTTAATAATTGAAGATGACATAAATATAGCAGAGTTGGAGAGAGATTATCTTCAATTAAATGGATATAAAGTCCATATAGAATCCGACGGATTGTTAGGTTTTAAAAAAGCTCTACTTGGAATTTATGATGTTTTAGTAGTAGACTTAATGCTGCCTGGTAAAGATGGATACGAAATAGTTAAAGAAATTAGAGATAAGTTTGAAATTCCAATTATAATTGTATCTGCAAGAACTGATGATATTGATAAAATAAGGGGATTAGGCTTTGGTGCAGATGATTATTTGACTAAACCTTTTAGCCCAGCTGAATTAGTTGCAAGGATAAAATCTCATATAATAAGATATGAACGTCTTTCCGGGAAAAAAACCACTATAGAACTTATTAGCCATAAGGCAATGGAAATACGAACAGATTCCCACAAGGTTTTTGTTAATGGCAAGGAAATTATACTAACAACAAAAGAATATGACCTACTGGTTTTCTTAGCTTCAAATCCCAATATTGTTTTTACTAAAGACCAGATATTTAGTGCTATTTGGAGTGAAGATTACTGTGGAGATACAGCTACTATAGCAGTTCATATACAAAAACTTAGAAAAAAAATAGAAAAAGATCCTGGAAACCCTGAGTACATTGAAACTATCTGGGGTACAGGATATAGATTTAATTCATAATTTTTGAGACTTATTGTACAATTTATAAAATTTTCTATAGTTTTAAAACATTTTTCTGAGTTTCCAAACCATTTAAAAATTATACGACGCAAGTGGCAATGAAAATAGGGTTCAGTGGCGGTTTGGATTTTAACTTTTATTCCGAGATATATGGTAAGCGTGTCATCACGGCTAAATGTTTCTAATTATTCTAAAGCTCAAAGTTTGGGAAAGCCTAAGAACTTTGTCAAACTCGGTTCCCTCAAACAGGACTAAAGTTCTAAGGCTTTCCCAAACTTTTCACTAAGAATAATAAGAAACAATTTAGCTAATGTGATAACACACTTACCATATATCACTACATAAAAGTTAAAATCCAAACTAGTAACCATTAAGCGATTCTTATACTCAGGTGGAGCTTGCTTATGCAGAGCCCTCTCTTCATCTGAGTCTTAGAAGGGCTTATCACCCGTTATTAGCGTTACGGATGGTATCTACCAAATAAATCGACTAATCTATGGTTGAAAACTTTCTGTACATACTTTATATTAATATATTTTTATTCACAAAGGGCTGATAAGCCCTAACCGTCAGGTTGGAATTCACTTAGCTTTTGAGTAGTTTCAAAGGTTTTTACATTAAAAAATCAAAGGCGATTAGCCTTTTAACTTTGAAAAAAAATTATATTGTTAAGCAATTAATCAGTGAACCCAGGTTTCTAAGTCTAATCGCCTTGGGATTTTTATCTTATAACTACACGTTGATATCTACCTACTGTAAAACTCCCACTAAGTTTATATGAATTGATATCCGAACCTAACGGTAGCAAGGCTTATCAGCCTTTTAATGAAGAATATATCCATTTGCAAAAAGCAAATTTAAATTGTAAGTGAGTACATTTACGGTAACTAGTTTTTATTTTAACTTATACGTAATGGTATATTATAAGGAATTTGTCACATCAATTAAATTATTTTTTTATTAGTCTTAGTTCAAATTTTCTGAAAGCCTTAGAACTTTAGCCCTGTTTGAGCTAAAAGCGAGTTTGGCAAAGTTCTTAGGCTTTCAGAAAATTTGAGCTTTAGACTAATTAAAAATATTTAATAGTGCGAATTCCTTATAATATACCATGGAGTATAAGTTAAAATAAAAACAACACCATAATGTAGACTGCATACAACTGAAATTTGAATTAACTACTTGCGTCGCTTTGTGCTTAAATTACTACAATTACCATTTGAACAATCCACCAAATTTAACTTTGAAAAGTTCTTTAATGGCTTTTTCATTTAATCCTTTACCTATTATGCACAATTTTCCACTGGATTCAAATTTACTTTCATAAATTTCATATTCTCCACTAGCATAACTGAATTCCAAATCCACTTCTTTTCCTCTAAGAAATCCTTTAGCTCTTATAACCTGTCCAAATTCATTGCTCTTCAATTTTTCTAAAACCTCTGTCAACTTATCATTGCTAAATTTCACAGAACTCCTTATAGCTAAAGTATCAAATTGATTGTCACTACAAGGCTTATATTCTGTGTAAAATAAATCACTAAAATCTATTTTTAACTCCATATGCAGTAATTCTCTTATTTCTTCATATGTAAGACTTGTCCAATCATGTGTTATTATTGGTGCTTCTTTATTTAATTCTTTTAAGGATTGGATTATTTTATCCAAAGTTTCTTTTTCTATCATTTGACTTTTACTGATAATCAAAGTTCCTGCATTGGTTATTTGATCTTCAAAGAACTCTCCAAAACACTCTCTATGTTCTAAATAATTCAATCCATCTATTACTGTTATTAAAGAATTAATAGTAGCTAGCGATGAAAATTCTTCTTTATTAAGTACTTCTATAATTTCACTTAATATGCTTATACCTGTAGGCTCTATAATTATTCTATCCGGGTTAAATTCTGCTAGAATTTTTCCAAATAAATTCACAAAATCCTTTTTCATAATGCAACAAATGCAGCCTTTTGCTATTTCAAATACATCGAAACCTTCTCTTTCGATTATTTGTCCATCTATTCCTATATCTCCAAATTCATTTTCTATAAGTACAACCTTTTCATTTTCATAAGCTTTTAAAAGTTTTCTTATTAAAGTAGTTTTACCTGCTCCTAAAAATCCTGATATAACATCAATCTTTACCATAATAACCTCCTAAGGTATGTTTAGAAAAATCACTTGTTATTTCTATAAAAATACCTAAAACATTTATATTTACTTCTATTTACTATATTCATAGAGTCCATAGCTTCTTGCTGCATCCATCATAGCCTGTACATTTTCAAAAGGAGCTACTGGAGTAGTATCACAACCTGTAGATAATATGTATCCTCCCTCATAGCCTTTCATTATATCTATGGCATTTTTACATACCTCATGAATTTTTTCTACAGGACCGTAAAGCATTTCATTTGTAGGGCTTATATTACCAAGTATTACTGCTCTACCTGCTACAACATCTCTAACAAGAGCTAAATCTACATCGTCTATACTTATTAGGTTAGCTCCTGTTTGAACCATCTGTTCAAGTATTTTGCTTGTTTTACCACATATATGTAATCCTGCTGAACGATTTAGTCCATGTATAAAATCAATAAGTTCTTTTATGTAAGGGAAAGCAAATTTTTGAAACATCTTAGGACTTATTAAGCTTCCAGAAGCTATTGGATCTCCTACTCCTCCAATTTCAGCACCATGAGCCACTATTGCTCTTATGTGATTTTTCACACTATCTGTTGCCATTCTAAGTAGGATATGACAAAATTCCGGATCTGAATACATATCTCTAGCAAAAGCTTCAACTCCTCTTAACATGGCTACAGTTGTAAGAGGCCCTGATAAAGATATAGAAACCGATACTTCATCCCCTACTTCTTTATTTATAATTTCTGCTGCTTTATAAAATACCCATAGGTTACCATCATGTTCATCTGCTACTTTTATTTTACACAAATCTTCTCTAGATTTAATTATTGGCTCATCACAGCTGGCCACATCATCTTCAGGGTATACAAGCACAGCGCCCATTGCTTCTGCTGTAACAGAACAGTTTGTACAAAGTCCAATAGAATCATATTTAAATTTTTTATATGCTGCAATATGAGAAGCTGCCATTACTTCTGGATCTAGTTGAAACTCCTTTATTGTCCTTCCAATTAGGTGTGATGCATTACTAGCCACCATAGGAGCACATATTATTCTATCTATTGGCTTCTTATTTCCAAAAGCTTCAGATCTTTGTTTAGGTGTTAATATATCTTCTCTAATTTTCATCCTATGCTCTCCCTGTAATTTCCTTTGCTTTTCTAACTGCTTCATTTGCATCTTTAGTATACAAATCTGCTCCTATAATATCTGCAAAATGCTTTGATATAGGACCTCCACCAATCATAACTTTAAATTTATCTCTTATATTTCTTTCTTTTAACTTGTCCACTACATTTTTCATTCCATCCATAGTGGTAGTCATCAAAGTAGACATACATATAATATCTGCATTTATTTCTTCTGCTTTATCAACAAATTTACTAAGATCAACATCTCTACCTAAGTCATATACTTTAAAATCAGCAGATTCCATCATTATTTTTACAAGGTTCTTTCCAATATCATGAGTGTCTCCTTCAACTACACCTATAACTACCTTAATAGGATTACTCATTGAATTCTTGTCCAAGTGTGGTTTAACTACATCTAGCCCTGCATTAAATGCATCTGAACACATTAAAACCTCTGGAAGAAAATATTCTTCTTCTTCATATAATCTACTTACCTCATTCATCCCTTGTAAAAGTCCATTATTTATTATTTCACGTGCATCAATGTTTTCTTCTAAACACTTATTTGAAAGTTCTACTACCTTTTCTTGTTCCATTTCTACTAATGCATCTCTAATTTCTCCAAATATCATTGATTTTTCCATAAAAACCCTCCTTAATTTACTTTTTTGTATTTTTATTTAAATTTATAAACATTACTTACTAATTGTATTTTTATTAAAAAATTAAAACAACTATTATAAAAACATTTAATATATACTTAGTGTATCATAGTTTTTTTTAATAGACCCACTATATATTATATCGTTATTTAAAAGCGGCTAGTTATTGAATAAAAAGAGCTGGCACACTAATTAATTAGTATGTCAGCCTCTTTTATTCAATAACCACCATCTAGAAAACTTGCGTTGGTAAAAATGGTGTTCAATATCTAACTCTCTGTAGATAAATTAAACTTCACTTGATTTTAAAAGTTCATATGCAATTTTGCACTGCAATGCTACTCCAATGGAAATACAATCTTCATCAATATCAAATAAACTTCCATGAGCAGGATGTATTATTCCTTTATCTTCATTTCTACATCCTAAGTAATAGAACGCTGATGGTCTCTCCATAGAAAAATACGCAAAACTTTCTACGCCCATACTTGGACTCTCTAGCACTTCTACATTTTGCTTTCCTATTATACTATTAGCAGCACTAAAAACTTTATCTAACATATTATCATTATTGTATAAACAAGGATAACTTTCTTCTATTTCTATTTCACATTCGCCCCTCATGGAGTGGACAATTCCTTCCACCACTTGAACTAATCTTTCCTTTACGTAAGCTCTATTTTCTGTAGTCATAGTTCTAATAATACCTGATATTGTAACCTCTTCTGGTATTATATTTTGAGCTGTTCCTCCATGAATAGTACCAATAGTTATAACTGCTGCATCAGTTGGAGATATTTCTCTACTTACAACATTTTGAAGTGCTATTACAACAGAACTTGCCATGACCACTGGATCTATTCCTGTATGAGGTCTAGCACCATGAGCTCCTTTTCCTTTGATTTTTATAGTAAATGGATTAGAAGCTGCATTAACTACTCCTTTTTTCACTCCTATTTTTCCTACTTTTATATTTTCATCTACATGTAGACCTATTATGTTATGTACTTCAGGATTTTCTAAAATTCCTTCTTCTATCATAACTTTAGCTCCACCTGTAGTTTCCTCTGCTGGTTCAAAGAATAATTTTATATTTCCATTTAAACTATCTTTTATACTATTTAAAATTTTGGCTGCACCTAAAAGTATAGAAGTATGTGCATCATGTCCGCATGCATGCATTTTTCCTTTTACAGAAGAACAATAATCGCAATTTTTTCTGTCTTCTAAAGGAAGTGCATCCATATCTGCTCTAAGTCCTATAGTTTTTTTACCTTTTCCTCTTATTATTCCACAAATTCCTGTTTTAGCTGTTTCTGTATATTCTATGCCTTCTTTTTTTAAAAATTCTTTTACTTTTTGAGATGTTCTATGTTCTTCATATCCAAGCTCTGGATTTCTATGAAAATCTCTTCTTATGCTAATAATTTCAGCTTCTATATCCTTTGATAGTTTTAAAAAATCTAATTTCATAGCTACCTCCCTAATCTAAATATTATTCCCATCCAATTTCAATTACATCTCCATTTGAAAGTTTATCATAATATCCTGCTTTATTTTCATTTAAACGTAAGTATAAACTTCCTTTAGGAATAGTTAACTGAAAGTCTATATAATTGAATATATCTATAAAAACATATTCTTTTTTCCCTTTTAAACATGTGGCTTTACCATTAACTATTACTTTAATTTCATCATCTATTTTATTTTCAGCAGTTAAAGCAGCCTCATTCTTTATTTCTTCTTCTTTTTCTTCATTAGCTAAAGCATCCTTATTCTCTATTTCTTCTTCATTAATTTCATTTTGCAAAACTGATTCTACTTTAATGTCCTGATCTTCTTCTATAATATCATTCTTCTTTTCTAACTCTTTAACTTGTTCTGAATCATTAACCTCTTCTTTAAGCTCTTCTTTAGCATCTTCTATAACTTCTTTTTTTTCTACTTCATCATATTTTATGCTATAGATATTATCTCCGTCTTTTATCTCATAATCATCTGAAATTTCTAAACCATTTAGATAGTATTTATACTGTCCATTATTTTCAGTTAAATATTCTTTATACTGAGCTAAGGTTTCAGGAAACAGTATTTTAACTTCATCATTTTCCTTTATTTTCTCCTTAAGATGTACTTTTTCTCCATTTATTATAGCAGTAGGCTCTAAATTTTCTATTATGTCATTAATAAAAAAGCTTATAGAATACAGTTTTTTAACATAATCTATTATGCTTGGTGATGCATCAGCTCCATCTCTAGCATAATTTATTTCTACACTATCGCCTTCTTTTACTTCTTCATCTATACTAGCTTTATTTCCATTAATCTCAATTTTAGCTGCTAATGCCAATGTTCCAAACGCCACTCTTCTTATTCCATTTAAAGTGAATCTTATATTTTTTCCATTCCTACCAATTAGAACTTTAGGATTAATGCCTGCTTGCATCATTACATCCATTACTGTATGTTTATGTGAATTAAATAAACTTATTACTTTATCATTTAAAATTACATCTATAAAATCATGTCCAAGTCTTTTTATAGATACTAAAGCTATTCCTAAAACTGTTACCCCTATGCTTCCTAAAGAATTATCTTCACATACACATTCAGTTATAGCATCTCTTCCTTTAATAGCTATTCTTTCAGGCACTATATTAAGTTTCTCCGCCAAAAATTCCTTTAAATTAGGAGTATGTGCTCCACCTCCTACCATAAAAATAGCATTAGGAGATTTATCTCCATTTAATTCTATGATTTTGCTACCTATTTCATCTGCTATTTTTTTTACAGTTGGGGTAATAAACTTAATTACATCTTTAGAGTCTAATTCATTTTCTAAGCCTAAAACATCCTTATATACTAGTTTTTCTTTATCACTACACTGTTTCTTTATGACTTCTGCAGTGTTAAAATCTACAAGATAATTTTGTGCAATTACATCTGTTATTTCATCACCCGCTAGTGGTACCATCCCATAAGCACTTATGCTATCTTTACTGCTTATAGCTATATCAGAAGTACCTGCTCCTACATCTACTAAGGCTAAATTTAAAAGCCTCAAATTTTGTGGTATAGCTGCCTCCATAGCAGCTATAGGTTCTAAAGTCATACTTGTTACTGTAAGTCCTACTTTATCCATAACAGAATAAAGGCTATCTACAACAGATCTTGGAAGAAAAGTTGCTATAACTTCTGCCTCTATGTTTTCACCTTTATGTGAAAGTAGATTGCTTATTATATAACCATTTAAATAATAACTTTTTACACTATAACCAACACAATAAAGCTTTCCTTCTCTTTTTTCATTTATTTTTTCTTCTGCACATTTTACTGCTGTAAGTTCTAAACTTCTTACAGTATCCTTATCTATTTCCTTATCATCCTCCACATTAAGCTGAGCCTTAGATATTACCGTTCTTAAAAACCTTCCTGCAGCTGCAATTGCTACATTTTCCATCTTCATATTAAGTTTTTCTTCTAACTGCTTTTTAATACTATTTACTGCATTAGCTACTAAAGCAATATCATGAATTTGACCATCAACCATTGCTCTTTCTTCATGCTCTATACAATATTCAGCTGCTATATGGAATTTTTTATCCCGTACTATACCAGCTGTTCCTATTACAGAACGTGTACCTATATCTAATGCAAATATTATATCCTGTGGATTAATGTTAGTGTTAGTATTATTCATAATATTTACCTCTTTATTTTAATAATTTAAAAGCTCATATTCTAAGAATATGTTCTTATGTCTTACAAACATTATAAATAATAATAAAATATTTGTAAACTAGCTTATATAAACAGATTTGATAAAATCTAAATTATAAAAACACATAATGATATATAAATTATTTTTGACGAATTTTTGACGGCAAAAATAATTTATTCTCTTTAAAACTAGTAGTACCCTATACTTAAAAGGGTGCTATTTTTTATATTCCTTTTAATCACTTTTTAAACTCAACTCTTTCTATAAATAAATTTACTTATTTTTATAAAATCTTGCATCAAGTAGTTTATTATTTTCTTCTTTATGCTTATACTTATATTTAAGTAAAAAATAATAGATTGGAGGTAGATGTTCTAAAGAAAAATCTTAAGGCACTCTTTATTTGAGTGTCTTATACATATAAACCTAAATTATAAAAATCCACAACATAGGAATTAACCTATACTGTGGATTTAACTTTAAACTATTTAATTTATTGGAGTATATTGTCCTTGATTACATTCTATGATTTGCCCTGTCTTCGTGTTAACTAAGTACTCACATACTTCATCACCACTATCATACTCTTCATATATATGATAATAATTAGAGCCATTATAAACAGTTGTCCTATCAGATTCTGCAGCAGGAATGACTAATTTTTCATCAGCAGCTAATTTTACTTTTGCCTTAACCAAATCCATTGCTTGATCAAAAGTTAAAATACTATTAGAATTTTGTACATTAGATGGTATTTGAGTAATATCTAATGGAGATATCTGGTGTTAGTGTTTGTATCAATTTTATAAGTATCTCCTGTTTGCATGTCTACTAAGAAATCATACTGATAATAATCTGTTATATAGCTTTTAGTATATTCGTTATAAGTATATAATGATATACGATAATAATTACTACCATCATAGCTATAAGTTCCTATAGCTCCAAATTGTAACTTTGAATTCAGTTTTATTTTAGATTTTATAGTATTTAATGCATTTGTTTCGCCTGTCATACCATTTAAAGTATTATCGCTTATACCATTTGTTCCTCCTAATGCATATAAAATATTTGTATTTTTATTTCCTAATATATTTTCTATAAAATTCTTATTTGTATTTTCACTAACTAATAATATTGGATTACCATTTAAAGCTGCAAAAGCCGATCCACTAAGAGCATCAGGAAAATCTTCACCAGAAGCTAATATTGCTTTACTAAAATCAATATCATTTTCAAAAGCTTTTATGATATTTAAATTTCTACTATATTTATCTCTTCCATCTATCCTCTGCACATTTGGGAATTTAGATGCTACATTATCACTTATTATATCTGTTCCACCTAATACATATGTTTTAGAAATAGTATTATCAGATATAAATTTCTTTTGTATAGAATCTAAAACATCTTGTTGCGCCAATAGTATAGGCATTTGCAATTTTCCAGCTACAGGTGCTACAGATAAAGCATCAGCAAAATCATCACCAGTAGTTACTACAACTCCATTTGATGTACCTATTTTATTTGCGACTTCAATAGATGTTAAATATCTATCTGCTCCATATATCCTTTCATAACTTATTCCTTTACTTTTAAGGCTATCTTCTACTAAAGTAGATACTACAGCAGGTCCTCCAATTATAAAAACTTTTTTTACTCCTAATCTGTCAAATTCATTCGTTATAGTAAAATCTATATTAGTAGGAAATGTTAGAAATAATGGAGCATTATATTTTTTTGCTAAAGGTGCAGCACTTAAAGCATCCGGAAAATTCTCACCATTTACAATAACTGCATATTCCGATTTTTGCCAACCTTGATCTATAACTTTAATATTTGTAGAATATCTATCCAATCCACCTAGTCGTTTATCTTGTATAGATGCATCTGCCTTAACTGGAGCATTTAAAAATAGTGCAAATGCAAAAACACATATTAATGTAAAAATTTTTTTCTTCATGTTTGGTCCCCCTTCAAAATAAATATCATTTTAATTTATTCTACATTATTACAAATAATCCTTTATTTAAAATATTTTCGCTATAGTATTGACATACGACTTACGACTATATATAATTAAGTTAAATCGTAAGTACGACATACAACTTTTAAGAAAGGAGATTTTATATTATGGTAGATGTTAATGAAGCTTTTATAACAAAGGAAGTTGCTGATAAATTGAGTTTAAATCCTGCTTACCTAATTCGTTTAGCTAAAAAGTTACTTGAAAATGGAGAACTATCAGATACTGATATGCGACCGGCTGGAAAAAGAAATTATATCTTTAATGAAAAAGCAATAGAAAAAATTGCTGAAAGTTTAAAAAGAAAATAAAAAAGTTCTGCTCCCCGACCAAAGTTTGCAGAACCCTTTAACACCACAACACCAATAAAGGAGTTGCTAAAAATAATAATAGCACACTCCAATAAAAATTAAAAGGAGTGAATTGAATATGTTAAATAATAATTATGTATTAATAGATTGTGGTTTAATCCATAAGTACCTGGTAAGGAAAGAGGATATAGAAAAAATAGAGGATGAAACACTTTATACTGTAGAAGTAGTAAAAGATTTAAGTAAATATACTGTAGGAAATAAAAAAGATGAATTTATTCTTAGTAATGGACATGAAGTGCTTGTTTTTAAAAAAGTTAATACTGATAAGTATTTAAAATATATGCTTGATGAATTTGCTGAATATGAGAGCAGCTCTTGTGAAGTTGATGATTCCAAATCAACTAAGACGTTACTTGGAGAAAAGGAACTTAGAATATTCCCTCAGTATTTTAAGGATGGAGAATTTATTAGGGGCAAAAATTATCATGTTAAATTTTATTATAAAGAGTTTGGCTGCAGAGTTATAAATGAATTTGGTGAAGAGGTTTTTGTGCATAATGCTTTTATTTATAAGGCAAAGCCTGCATCTTAAATAGATGCAGGCTCTTTGATAAATACTTAACATTCTTTTTACTTTAAAAGTGTCGATGCTTTTGAGGCAGTTTTTACTTGAGCAAATTCAGCAAATCTATCAGAAGTATTTACAATTCTATTACCTTCTTTTGATACTTTTGTTATAGTTTCTGCAATATTTATTTTAATATTGGCATTTATTGTAACCGTTACTTCTGTTCCATTAATCTTTGAGTTCCTAAATTCTTTAAATCTATTTTTAATTATTAGACTACTATTACCACTTGCAATTTGAAAATACCCAATGTCATTAACAATAGAACTAACCATATATAATCCAAATCCTGAATTTTGCCAAACATCATCTCTAAAAGGATCTCTTTTATAACTTCTTGTTATTCCTGGTCTTACACAAAACGCCAATGCAGTTAAATCATTAGTAAAATCATACATTGGGTTGTAAGTTAAGCTTTTTTTAATACCAATACCATTATCTATCACTTTAAAACTAAACTCATTTAAATTATTGCTGTATAACCCAACACGAAAATTTGTTGCCTCACTATGCTCAACCACATTTCTCATAATTTCCCTCATTAAATATGCATAAAATTTTTTTATTTGTATCTTAAAGCCATACTTACCTAATATATCTCTAGCTTTACTTTCTATTGTTTCACCTACATACTCCATATTTAAATGTGATTCATTGACAAGTTCCATAACATCAAAATCTACTACCTTATCTAGTTTTAAAGTAGGGCTATTATCTATACTGCTTCTTACTGTTTTAGTAACATCCAGAAGATCATTTGTTTTTTTATTCTTAAAGTTTTTTTTATTCACATATATCACCCCACTAAAATTTTTAACTATTATACTATATTTTAAACATTGCTTATACTTTCAATGGATATTTCTGATAACCCTTTATATTTTTTTGCTTCTTTGGTTCCTGTCCTAGATAGATTGCTCATAACTTCTGACAATTTAGTTATTTCTGAAGGTCTAATTCTCATTCTTATAACTGTACCATTAAATGAGGTTTCATGAACACATGTTTCTTTAGAATTTATGACTAAACATTTGCTTCCACTGCAAATTACAAAATCCCCACCATTTTTACATATATTACTAATCATATACAAACCAAATCCTGTATTATCATAAGCATCACTGCTAACCTTGCCAATCCCACTCTTACTGATTCCTGGAGATAGTGCTAGTTTTATTGCTTCCTCATCATTTTTCACATTTATTTTTTTGTTTTTTTGGAAACTATTTCTTATGCCAATTCCTTCATCTAAAATAGCAATTTCAACCATGTTCTTGCTTGGCCAATACTGAGCTGCATACCATAATTCTTCTGAATCGCTATGTTCATAAACATTTCTAAGTAACTCCATTATACTATATGATAAACATTTCATTAAAGTTTCATTGTTTCTTGATAAAACTTTTGTCAAATCTTTAGCTATATCTTCAATATATTCATAAATATCTTTTTTATTACGGATAGCCTTGTTTTTTATATCTTTAATATTAATATTAGTAATAGGTATATATCTATTACTACCGCTTGCTTCCCCTGGTTCCTTACCAAAATCTTGATATACACTTTTAAAAAATCCCATATGCGCCGCATATTTATTACCTTCAAAATTACAGTCCTCATGGCTGCAACCTTCTTTTAAACCAACAAATTTTCTAATTTTTGAACCCAATAAAAGCATTCCAAATGGTTCTACTGTACTCATATTTTCATAGTCATAGACATAAACATCATCCTCTTGTATACTGTCAATAGTATTACAAAAGTTTAAAGTGCTAAATAAATCTAATTTTTTAGGAATTTGTATTTTCATTAAGTATACCTCCATAGTCTTGTATTTCTCCAAATACTTCTGTATAATAGAGGTATATTATAAGAAATACAAAATTATTTTCTAAACCGCTGCTGATTTGGTCGTCAAAGTGGTTTCTTTTATTGTAAAGCTTTTTACCAAAAAGGACAAGTATTTACAAAAAATAAAAAAATCCACAGCATAGAAATTAATCTACACTGTGGATTTAACTTTAACCTATTCAATTTTATTGTGTTACTGGTGTGGTATTTTGAACTGTTTCAATAGTTACATTATTCTACTGTACATTATTAATATCCATAACATCAGCTATATCCTTGTTTGAATCAAACGCAGGAGCCAAAAGCTTTCCATCCTTAACTTCACTATTTACTTTTCCGCAAATAGTTTCTCTAAAGTGGTTTAATTCTTCTTGAGATATTCCTGGAATTTTTTCAACTAGCATCTTATCAAATTCCTGTTTTTTTTGCTCACCCGCCTGTGGTATGAGTTTAAATTGCTGCTCTGCTCTATAATAAATATCTTGTGCCATCTTATAATCTTCATTATACTAATCAGCTCCTATTTGTTTGATAACAGCTTCCTTTTTCTTTTTAAGATAAGCAATTCCTACTGTTACACCATAAGAAGCTAAAGCTCCTAAAATACTTAATACTCCCTGTGAGATTATATTTGCTACTTCATTTCCTAACATACTATTTTCCTCCTAAATTTTTATTTATATTTTTGATAATTTGAAAAGAGCCTTACAATTAAAACTCTTAACTAACCTGATATTCTTTTACTTCCACCATGACCATTATTATCGTTGTAATAAACATCTACAAATCCCTTACCTATGACTATATAATTGCCTCTATCTAAATGTATACCAATTCCACCATCAGTACGTGGTTCAACATATCCTTTAATTCCTGGTATCTGTGATACTCCTTCAGGTATAGTTTCAGGATACTTTGCTGCTGTTTGAACTGGTGCTGCAACTGTAATTTGTGGCTGATTTGATACTGTTTGTCCTGTAATTCCTTTTACTATGGCTGTAGCTAATTTCTCTGGATCATATTTATCACAGTCGCTCTTTGTATCGCAGAAAAAAGGTTCAATTAATACTGCAGTCATATTTGTATATTTAAGTACATATAACCCAGTTCTTAATTGACTACCTCTGTTTCTAAAACCTAACGCATTGGACATTTCATTGCATATTCTATCCGCATAATCTTTACCTGAATCACTTATATACTCTACTTCACAACCATTAGCTTTATCAGTTTCATATGCATCAACATGAAAGCAAAGATGAAATGATGAGCCTATAGAATTAGCCTTGTTAACTCTATAAGCTAATGATTGTCCCAAAGATAATGCAGGACTTTCTGGTGGTGTACAATCATAACAAGTATGTCCTAAACTTTGTAATTTTTTAATAGTAGATGCTCCATACTCCCTACAGTCATGTTCCTCATTCCTATAGCCTTCTGCCCCTCTATCCTCACCTGTACCATGTCCGAAATCATAAGTTATTACCATAATTTTTACCTCCCGTTTTTTTATTTAAAAATATGACTTTGAATTACATAAAAAAAGAACCCCAGTAAGCTTGTTACCCAGATTCCCATAAACCACTTTAGCGTATTTGTTAAAGTTTTTAGACTTTCACATAAATTTTTTATTTCAATTTTAAATTCAGATTGATTTTGTTCAATTTTATCTAGTCTAGTAGAATGTCCATTTAATCTTTTTTCATGATCTTCTAGCATAGATTTTATGTTCCCATGTTTTTCATCACATAGCTTTTCATCATAATCCATATTACACCTCCTATTTTGCAAAATTAAAAGAGCTTGAATAAATTCAAGCTTCTTTCAAAAACATTTATATTCAATTTTTATTTACAAGCATTAGAATAAAAAAGAATGTAGTTAAAATTACTATAACCTCATATACATTAATACTTTCAGTTCTATATCTAAAAAACAATATTACATTTAGGTAAAGCATTTTTCAATGACTGTTTATCATCATCACTTATCGGATTATGACCTAACCCACCTAAATAAAGCATTTGCAAGCTAGTTAACTCTTTCAGTGCGCTTATATCACTTATTTGATTTTTATCTAAACTGAGTGTTTGCAAATTACTTAACCCTCGCAATGTGCTTATATCTCTTATTTGATTATCATACATATCAAGCAATTTTAGACTGGCTAATCCTTCTAATGCTCTTATATCACTTATTTGATTTTTATCTAAATCAAGCAATTTTAAATTAATTAGTCCTTTTAATGCATTTATATCATTTATTTGATTATAACTCAAGTAAAGAGTTTGCAAATTAGTTAATCCTTTTAATTCACTTATATCACTTATTTGATTGGTGCTCAAATCAAGCAATTCTAAATTAATTAATCCTTTTAAAACACTTATATCAGTTATTTTATTAATACCTAAATGAAGCAATTTTAAATTAGTTAAATTTTCAATTCCACTAATATCTTGAATATTTCTAGTACTGGCATTCAATTCTGTTATTTTTTCAACATCACTTTTATAAATATCACCTATAGGTTTTTTTATGATTTCTCTTACTACTTGTTCCAAGTTTTTGTCTTTAAAAGTTACTACATCAGTACTGCTTTTGACATTAAAATGAATTTGGTATTTATTCTTTAATGCTTTTCCTTTTTTAGAATGCACCTTATTTCCAATATCTAATATGTAACTTTCTCCTGGTGTGTAACCACCTTGTGGTACACTAACTAGAACAGTTTTAGCATCACTTCCTTGTTTCAAACTTACATTTATAGTATTTTTCTTACTATCTATCACAGTAATATCTTGTTTAGTTGAATCATCAAAACCAACTTCTCCTGTGAATTTAATTGTCCATGTTTTGCTTGAATCTACTGTTTGATAGTCCGTATAATTTGCTGCCTTTACATTGGGTGCAATCAATAGAAAAGCACTAATAAAAGTTGCAATTATAAATTTGTTTTTCAATTTTTCATCCCCCTTATTCGTACAGATACTACCAATTATATACCTATAATTACAATATGCCCACATAATGCAACTTAATTATTCTAAATGCCTTTAGATCATATAAGTTTTCTTTATTTGTTTTTACATTTTTCCACAAATACTCTACGTTTAATGTAATATATTATAAAAATATGCAAATTTTCATTGATTTATATATACTTGTATTATATCCTAATAATGTAATAAAAAATTAGGAGGTGGCAAAATGCCAAATGTAATATTACAAGATTTAAATACTGTTGTACATGGTACTTCAAGGCATGGACTTGAATATGATATTGCCCATGTAACAATACTAATGCAAACTGATTCCCCTATTCCACCAGAGCTTCAATGGGCTATACCTCATGTTGAGGATATACCTCAAAAAGCTATTAACTTAATTAAGGATGGTAAAACCCCAATATATCCAATGCTAAAAAGCAAATTAAGAGAAGATATATCTAACATCCTAAATGATATTGATTCTAATAATATGGATGCTACATTGAAAGATATAGAAAAAGCTTTATTGTTAACATCTATGCATGTAGCCCCTATTGAACCATTAGAAAGCAATAATTGTAGGTACATTGTTTCTTACAAATATAGACTTTATCCGGTAGAACCAAATAACTTTGATTTTAAAGTATTATTACCATTTGATGGACTTGGAATATATCCTTCTGGTGGAAAAATTCAAGTTACTCTTATAGCTCCTATTGGCGCAACAATAAATCCAACCATGACAAAAGCTCAAGATCTAAATGGACAAACTGTATCTGAAGAAACAATAACACCAATTGGACTAGTTAACAAAAATGTAGTTAGCTTTGAAATTCACCAAGATCCTATATTTACAATTAGATATAACTACCAATAAAATAAGGGGATCTCAAATCCCCTTATTTTCTATTTTGTACTTTTTAATAAATCTACCAGTACCCACAATTCTCCTAAAATAAAGTTTTTTTCAGCTTCTAACACTTCATCTTTTGATAATAATTTCTTCAATTCTTCTAATACCTCTTTAGTTTTTGTTAATAAAGCCTGTTCCAATTTATTCACCTCTATTTATCGTTTATTATAATTTATTTAATTTTGTGGCACTTAATTCAATTATTTTTATCTTTTTAAATGTAAAATAAAAAGACCTAGATACCTAAGCCTTTGTGACGTATAATTTTTCTATTGCGAAACAAAAGCACACCTTAAATTAGATGTGCTTTTATACTAATTATAGTCTTTTAAAAATATACTTATTATAGTATCCTAAATGTATTGCAATTCCAAGCGACAAACTCTATTGTTTCTTCTCTTAATAATATTGTTATTATCATCCAATGATTTTACATTAGCTTTATATTTTCTATATCCTTTATCAAAATATGTATCTTGCCAAAGTTTTGCTTGCAAATCACCCCACCAAATCATTCCTGATGTTACATCCTGTATGCCTGATGGACTAACTTCTGTTGTTACATCATAATGATATTTCGTTATTGCTAGTATTTTAACCACTGTTGCTAATTTGAACTTTTAAGTTACATACTGCCCTTGTAGAAGTACTTGTACTATTTAAAGTTGCTGCTTTAGCCGTTCCCCCCAAATACTAAACTAATTGAGCTAATGATTGATAATGCAAAAAACAATTCTAATGCAATTATTATTTTTTAAACTTGGATAGGTGTTATTACAAGTACGTTATCATCACTTTTTAATACGTATACTCCTGCATTAAATTCTCCAGAAAACTTCTCAGTTCCATCTTGCATTATTAAAGAAGCAACCTTATTTGCAACTGTTGCATCACTAGAGACACCAATCTGCAATATATGGCTTGCTAACTGATTTACCGTAAAATTTTTATTTTCATTCATGTAGAAAAGTATATCCCAGCTATTAGCATTAGATATTCTGCAATACTGTGTGTAATTGCTAGCAGAAGTATTATTAGGTGCTATTGTCATTCTTACCAGGTTTCCACAATCATATGGTTTTAAAAATTTTATTCCATTTCCTCTATCTTCACATTTAAGAGATTTATCTTTGAATTCATTTAGAGCATGACCAATAAGATTAGCATGTGAAATATCAACTATTCTATTGTTTACCAGAAATTCGCTTAACTCCTGTCCTTGTGGATTTTTATAATAATTAAGTATTTTTGTAACATCTTCATGAGATATAGTGCAATAAGTGAAAAATCTAGAATAATTTTCATTTACTGCTGATGCAAATATATTATTTTTAAATTGTATCTTTGTATCTGTATTACATTGTTTAGCTTGTACATTAATTACAGATAAACTAGAAGCTAATAGTAATCCACACAAAGTTGGAGTTAAAAATTTAATTTTTTTATTCATTCTACTACCCTCTTTCATATTTTGTAAAATATTGATGTTTAATACAATTAAATAATAATATTTTTTTACTTGTTTGTCAAATTTTATATATTAAAATATCATTATGAATTTATTATAATATAAGTCATTATTTCAATTTAATTAATTTATTGTAATTTTTTAATACACCCATGGGCTTTTCTTCTCCAAATAGCATAAATCTTAAATAATCATCTGCATAAATTACTGTTGGAACTAGCAGAAACCATAAAACAGCATAAGGAATACATATTTGACCATGTAAATTACCCCAAGTATTAGAATAATCCCATATATGAAGTCCTAACCATACATTAAGAATCATTCCACTAGTAAATTCTACAACTAATACTATAATAGTACCTATAATGCACTGTTCCCACATCTTACGATTATAGAACGTTGGGTACTCATTTAGCCTTCCAATAAAAAATCCACATAAGCCACCAACTACAAGCATAGATATATTTGTCCATCCTCGCCAAAAACCTTCTAGTACCATATATAATGCTCCCATTACAAATATCAAAATAACGTCTTTATAGATTTTATTTTTTAGGTTGTCCGAATTACTGTATCCCATGTTACTTTCTGAACCTCCTCTACAGTTTTTAAAGCACTAACATATTGTTGTAATTGCTCTTTATGCTTTATAGTGTTAGTTAAAAATGTAGACATATCAACACCCAGTATAATCATTTGTTGTGGCTGCCAAGGATAACAAACTGGTTCACCTGCTGATTTCCAATCAATATTGCTGTCAGCTAATGTAGCTCCATTTGCTACCAAACTTGCTTTCATTGCTAGTCCTATTATCAAATTCCTATTTTCAGGAGAACTGTCAAAAATCTTTTCTGTTCCTAGACAACTTGATTTAAAACCTCTATCTTTTACTTTTGTACAACAATTCTCTAATTCTTGTATTTTAGCTTGTTTCACTTCTTCCAAAGTAGCTTCTGGAGCAGTAAAACTAAAAACTATATTATTTGTTTCAAGGTCTATTCTATATCCTGTACAATTTCCAAATTCATTTGCTTTAAAACCATATCCCAGTTTTATAACACCTACAGAATCTTTTGTCCTTTTAGCTAACTCTATGTAAGTCATAAAATCTTCATTTACAGTTGTTTCTCTAACATCTCCACACATTTCTCCAGTATCTAGTAAAGAATTCCCTGTCACTTTATCAAAATATATTTTTCTACCTATAAAATTCATAATAATTCCTCCTAATTAATATTGATTATGCTAATGCCCACCACTTAAAATTAGTTGTTACACCATTCCAATTTGTATGCGAACTATCTGTAAATCTAAATCCAGTTTCCGTTATATTGTTAAAACCTGTAATACTTGTCCCTGAATGATACAAATCAAATAGTATATTATTTAGTGCAAAGCCCGAGAGTTCAGATGAATATATACAAAAATACATATATCCACCTACTAAATATTCAAATTGAGCAATTATCGTTTTGGGCTGGAATGTTAATCCTGTCACATCTATATAGTTTGAATTACTTACAAAAGTTCCTGTTCCACTAGCCCTTTGTTTACCAATTCCATCAAACCCACGCACCATTAATAAAAAATCGCATTTTATTAAGTATTGAATCATAATAAAATTGTCCATTTTTAGGATTATTTGGTGCGGAATTTCTCACCTCCCCATAGGTAGATTTTTGTCCTTCCCAAGTTACACTAGGATTATTTACTGTAGGACTTACATCACTTATACTATTTCTGCTTAATGTCCATCTAACTTTTAAACTAGGATTGGCAGCAATATCAATATCACTTAAATCCACAATACTTGCTACATTAGATTTTAAAATTGTAGTTCCATCTGATTTTAATACATCACATACAACACTTGTATTAACAGGAACATTTTGTGTCCATTTTAAATTCCCCCATTTTTTTATATCTGAAGGTGTTACTGTTTTTGTTGCTGTACCTGTTATATTACTTAACTCAGAGTATATATTCATCAGTACCCCATAAGTGGTACTTTCAGTAATGTTGTTCCATGAATTTGAAGTTGTTATAAGATAATAATTATTTGCAACATTATTTGTCCATGCCTGAATGCCATAACCATCCGCAGATGTATAATTTTTAGTTCTTAATCTAAAATCCAAAGTATGAGCATTATTAATGTTAATTGCCACATCAAATATAAAATCGTTATAATTAGCTAATTTTATATTTGAACGTGATATGAGTTTTGTACCAAGCGATGTGGAAGATGTTACATCATATATTTCAAGTTCCAAGTCACTCCCATTGCCGTTTTGCACATCCACATATATTGATACCGTCTTGATATTATTTACCGTAATTAATCCTGATTTTATCCTCGCACCAGATAATGTTGCTCCTACTACATTTGCATAATTGCCGTTTCCTGTTGCTGTCACTTTAGATACATTTAAAATAGTAGTATCTAAAGTTATTATATTACCATTCAAGGCACTGTCGGTAGTTATCATATCCTCAAAGCCAAAATCAGCTTGGTATCTTCCATTATCCATATCCTTTTGTGGTCTTGAAGCAAGTTCATTTAATGCACCTTCTACATTTGTAGCTATAATTTGATTATTGGCATCATGTATTCCAATCAAACTTGCACCTTTATTTAAATCTTGTGACGCTAAATCTGCCCTATGCGACGCAAGGTCATTGAGCCAACGACCCAATCCTGTTGTTGGTTGGACTACTGAATTATCATCTGCAATTAATGTGCTTGTGGAATCAAACCTATAAAATCCTAAACTTTTTACTATTATTGTTATATTATCTGGTAAGCTACTAGTATCTATTGCTTTTAATGCTACTAAATCAGCTACAGCTCCATGAGCTGTCTTTGTTACATTTTTAAGTAGGCTATCAATGCTTTTATTTATTTCTTTTTGATTCCCCCCTGATATAACAGAAAGACTACTATCAGATGTTAGTAAGCTATAATCATACATAATACTACTTACATTTGCAGTTATGTTTGCTGCATTACCTACTGCAGCATTTATTTGATAAGACCAGGAATATGGCCCTTGTGAAGCTGGTGCCATATAATCGCCTAATGTTCCAGCACTTGCATATCCATATAAAATTTCGCCTACGTCCGGATCTTGAGCCCATAATCCCATCTCACAAATATATATAGCTTCTGTTATATCATTATTATTTATTGTTCCACTAATTGTTGCAGTTTTAAGTGATGTATTAGGCGTAATAGAACTTATTGAAACATCAAATTGAGATTGAACCAATGCTACTAATGTTGCTGGATTTTGTGTTCCAATTTGTCCTGAACCTAATTGCATTTTAGTAAATATTATAGGTTTGCCAGCTTGAGCCTTTGTATATAGCACTTGGCCAGCATTTGTAATTGACATATTCCCAAAAATAGCCATATAGAAACCTCCTTACTTTGCTTTTACATTTAAAGTTACTGTATTTATTCCTTGGACTAACATACTTGAACATTCTTTAAAATTAATTGTCTCTACTGGTGAATAACTCATGTTTATAGTTTCAGATTGAAAACTTGATACAAGCATACCTACATAAGGAGTAAAAGCTATAGGAGATTTACTTACATAGTTTATTCTCACACCTTGTGGCTTTGGTACTATATATCCCTTTTGAATTAAATTCTGCCTTATCTGGTTAACATAGCCTGAAACATATGCAGTAAAACTCATATCTTGATGATCTTCTAATTGTAGTTGTATATCATCAAAAATATTATTCCATATCTCATACATCTGCGGAATCGTTCCATCCCAATTATTCATAGCCGTTTTAGCCTTAAGCGTTAATCTATAAAGTTCATCATCTAAAATAGGATTAAATCCATTTAAGGGTTGAAAAGTAAGTGTTCGATTCCTTCCAATAACAGTTCCTAAAGTATCTAATTGTTTTCCAATAGCATTATCTATATCAAAATTACTATCCATTGCTTTAAGTAGTAAATAAGTATCATCTATAACATTAAGATTTTTGCTTACCCATTTAATAAATTTAGGTTTATCCCTATGTTGTGAAGTAATATTATTTACATAGCTATCTATTGCCATTAAAACACCTTCTAACTTACATTTGCAGTAATATTATTTATATTACCTCTGCAAACTTCGTTATATTTCATGTTTATATCAGAACTCCCTTGAGGATCACCTAATCTTGATGCTGTAATAGATGTTATAGAGTACATTGGATTTGCTAAACTTGGCATAGCCATTAAAGCAATTCCCCACAAAGATGATATTGCTAAATTGCTGCCTATATCCATAGAATCAAGATAATCCTGCAAATTCTTTTTAATGGCATCTGTAGTTGCTGTAGTATACCCATTTATCTGTTTAATATTAACAGTTCCAACAATATCTATATAAGCAGGTCTAGAAAATCTGATAGGTGTTTCTTGACCTGTTTCATCTGTAACATTAATACTTGAAGTTCCATTAGTATAACAACCTGGTCCCTTATGGATAAATATTGCATTTGCTATTGCTAAATCATCCCCACCTTCTACAACACATGTGATACTATGTGGGGGCAACCCATTAGTATCTATTTCACCAGTATCATTTTCATACACTTTTGACCTTGTTACTCCAGTTATCTGAGCTATGGCACCTTTTGTGCCTTCTAGCACAGTTCTGCTTGGTTGAGCAGTGCTTTTAGATTGCCTTGTCCTTAATAAACTGTCATCTTCTATATTTGAACCTAAAGAACCATTTTGAGAATTATAAACTCCATTTCATCCATAAGTAGGATTAAAAATACTCGTAATATCTCCAGGATTTGCTACAATAGGTCCAGGTATTTCACATGTTGCTAGTACATCTATAGTTCCTGTACTTGGTATAGTAATAGAAGGAGGTAACTCCCATTTTATATTACCTTTGTCCAGTGCTATTCCATTATTAATGATAGTTCTTGGTGTCCCTGAAACTGTAACTTGGCATTTACTATAAGTTTCAGTCTTTCTTTTTATGCCATTTATTTTTATTATAGAATCCAATCCACTACCTATAGCAACATTAGGTCCTCTATTGTTATATACCAATTGCGCAAGTTGAAAAGCGTCATAAATTTTTTCTGACACAGTTGCTATCCATTGATAGTCTTGGCTGTCTATACCTAAATAAATGTCTTGTCCAAATATTTGCTTTGCATCAGATATTAGTTGATCTCTTGTATCAATATAAGTTGGAATGTGAAGACCTGTTGCATCTATGTAAGGAGCAAAATATGCCATCTTACCAACTCCCTTCTAAAAACTTTTTGCTACTGTAGCATCTCCATATTTTGTTTCTGCTACGCAGTTAAAAGTATATACTTTATCTTTATAAGTACTATCAAAACTCTTAATGCCTATTACATCTGGTGTTTCTCCTATAGTTTTTTTTATTAATAATTCAACTATGGTTAGTCTATCTATTGATCCTGATTTTCCTAAAATATCCTGATAAAGTGGCAGCCCTTCTTCTAAATTTTCCCACCATTCATTTTTAAGTAGTGCTAGTCTTGTTTTAATTGCTTGACTTACGGCATAAGTACCATAGGTAAGATTCTGTTGTCCTCTGCCAAAAGAATAATCTCCATTCTGATCTAATATTCTATATCTCATAAAACCTCCTAACTTGGTCCACTAGTTTGACCACCGCCATAAGGTGCATTATGTATATGATTATTAAAGTTAACTCCATTAATTTTTACAGTTTGTGAAATTAATTCTATTTCATCTTCTTTTAAAGATATTTTAGTATTACCACTAGTTGTTCTTAGCTCTGCAGAATCTGTAGAATAATTTTTTATTACATTGGGTTGACTCCATGTGCCTAATACTGCAAATCCATCCGAAAGGTCATGTCTGCGCTTTTCAATTTGATTTTGAACTCCACTAAGAGAAAACCAAGCATCTATACACATATCTGAAAATATAACCAGGCATTCATCCCCTTTTTTAATAGGCATAGTAAGTGTAAATCCTCCTGCTCGTGGAATAACTATGGGTACATCTAATAACAAAGGAAGATTCACCCACTCTTGAGATAAATCTTCCTTTCTTATATGTTCTCTTATAGCTAATTGCACAGTAACAGTTTGTGTTTTTGGATCAAAACTTTCTATTATTCCTGGTGCAGCAACTCTTAAATTACTTTGCCAGTTTTCGCCCATTCTTCTGTTTAATTCATCTTTTGAACAACATATTTCAGCTATATTTCTCATTCTATCAACTCCTTAACTTGTTACTGCAGGTATTACTCCGCCTACCTGTGTAATCGTCTCAAAATTGCAGTACCAATCATCACCTCTTGTGTCTCCTTGATAGGTCATTTTTATAACTCTATATATACCATCTTTATCTAGAGCTCTGAATGGTGGCGCTTGATTGCTATTAGAACTACTAGAGCTATTTGTATTACTACTGGGTGGTTGTCCATTGTCTGCATCACATAAGCATTTAGGTCTTCCAAAATCGGGAGATCCATACAATGGATGATATGCAACTTGGTCTGCTGGTGCTTTACCATCTCTACCTCTTGCAGCATACAGATACCCATTACCAGCATAAATAGCGATATGGTGACATGCATCTCCTTTCCCCCAAAATACCAAATCTCCTGGTAACGCTTCTGACTGAGATATAAACTTTCCTCCTTCATTTGCAACCTGGTTGTATTGGGGTCCTGTTATATCTACAATTGAAAGTCCTGCTACCTCATAGCAATGTTTTGCGAAGGAAGAACAATCCCAGTATGTTATTCCACCTACAGTCTGTCCTCTGTTTTCTTGGCTGTATTGAACATTAGGATCATCACAAATTTTTTTTGCTTCTGCTATAATCTTGTTTCTAGTGTCTGTGCTTCCACTCCCACTACTTGGGGGTGGTTGATTAGGATTAGATCCACCTCCATTAATATCTAATTTTTTCGCTCTAACTAAACTATTATCTACATGTATAAGGCTATTTATTTTTATTGCAGGATTCAACAAACATTGTCCAGATATGCCATACTCACTTTGCTCTGGAGTACCAACTAACCCAGATGTTGGGCTTAAATCAAATATCTCTCCTTCAGGTAAATCATCCATTTTAATAATATTTGCTTTCCCATCTTCCATATAATATTGTGCATCGTGACTTTTCGATATTTGTCTTAAATAATCGCTTGATTTTCCAAACAAAACTTTTCCGCGAGTAAGTTTTGTTTCATCTAATGAATCTGATATACTTCCTAGCGAAATAGGATATTGTGCTTTATTTACTATGTGTTCTGTTATAGCTCTTGCTGTCTGACCCTTAAGTATAGAATAGTTAGCTATATCAAAATTAATGGCTCTGTCACTATCTAGTGCCACTATAGTAAGTACATAAGTAGTTCCCTCTTCTTTTTCTCTTACCGTCTGAAGCATATCACCATCAAAAATAATTCCAAATTGTTTGCCTTCATATCCTGCCTCTACTGTTACTCTTGAACCATTCATCATTATTGCATTTTCCGTCTCAGAATTAAGGTTATAAATAGTTATTTCTGAATAATTAGGTTCCATCTGTATAGTTTTAACAATGGAAAAAGTACACCTTAGTTGTGAAACATTTAAAGCATTTCCTGCTTTATCACTTACAACAATTCTGTATCTTCTACCATAAAGAATATCTCCTTTTGTTTCGCTACCCTTTACTACCTCATAGTTAGTACTCTCAATAGTAATTGTTTGTTGTGTATTAGCACTTGGAGCACCTGTATATGACCCTGAGTCATATTGTGTTAGATTATTATCCTTTACTATTTGCATAGTTACTTGGTAATAATCTGATTCAGTAGCATATCCAGCATCAGCTATTGCTTTAACCTGAGCACTTGCATCTTTTAATCCTATAGCTGCAGCATACCGAGAATTATTTTTCAAGAAAAATCCATGATCTTCAACTGAGTCACCAGTTGAAGAATAGTGTGCATAATAACCACCATCATCAGTAGCCCAAGATCCTTGAGTAACTTTTAATGAAGGATCATGATTTCCTGGAAACTTAATTCCAAAAAGATTATAGTCAGTTTGAGCCAGTCTAGATTTCCCCCAACCTGACTCATTTATTGCTTGAGCTATAGTCACAGAAGGTAAAATTCCATATTTTTTATAGCCTGATTGCGCTGCTACTATAAGTGAATTTATAAATTCTTGATTTGTCATACAGTATCACTCCAAACTAATACAAAATCAGTGCCTAAATTATATTCATCAGGTCTATCACTTAATAATGTTTTATCAACTTTAACTATATAGGCTGAACCTATATTTAAATAGCTATATTGTTCTAACAAATTACCTCCACATATTAAAGGCATTGAATCAAGAATTTTATTTCTTTTTGAATCTGATACATCCATAATCCAATATTTAGCTTCTGTGTTATATCTCAAAAAGAAGTACAGAGTAATTTTTTTATTATCTATGGGAATAGTGCTGCTAAAAGTCTGATTTGGATCAGTTGTTAATGGTATTATATACAACTTCCAACACCTCCTACTTTAAAAATCCAGATAGTAAGCTCTCATCTGCTTTTTGTGCTTTCTGATCTCCATTATTAGTTTCTTCACTCTTCTGAGGTCTAGCTGATACTTTAACCTTAGTAACCTCTACTACAAATATTTCTTTCATCGTTACAGTAGCTCTTAATCCATTTGCTGTTTTACAATCATCACCTGATGATATGGTTTCAATAAGCATATTATTATACACACCTAGACGAGTAGTTACATTTACTGGCAACTTTTGTTCTTGTAATTTTCTAAGTACATTATAAGCACTTACGGATCTGGAATTATTATCACTAAATTGTCCATCTATTACACTATCCATAACATCACTCATACCTATATCGAATGTAAGCTGCTTTGCTTCCATATAAGCATGATCACTTACATCTGCACCTGTTTGTATTGGGTGCTCTGTTATTTTTAAGCTTGTATCATGTTGTATATTAAAAAAAGCATCAAAAACAAATTGTCCTAATTGAGTATCAAAATAGGTTTGTGCTTTAGCCATTAATATACCCCCTGCATATTTCTAATACCTATACCAGTAGTAAGCTTATTACTTACTGCATTAGCTGTAGCCTGTGCATTTGAGCCATACACATTAATATTATTTGTAGTACTATTCTTATTATTGCTATTAGACACACTATTACTATTAGATGTATTATTAGATGTTAAGTACCCTGCAGGTATGGAATGATTTACAGAAACTTTTGCTGAAAAATCTTTTACTTTACTACCTAAATCAGTTGCTTTATCTTTAGCCTTATCCCATATACCTTTCGACCATTCCTTAATTTTAGCCCATGTTTTTTTAGCCTTATCTTCTAGCTTTTCTAAAACTCCTTTTGCTTTATTCCAATAGTAATCCCAATCACTGCCTATATTTTTCATTCTGTCATGAAAACTCTTTTTCATATTCTTATATCCATTTGATATACTGCTATAAGCACTCTTGGCTTTATCTTTTAAAGATCCAAATACACTTCCTATTACAGATTTACCACCTCTTATCGCAGTAAATAAATCATCTATCACGAGTATTAAACCTATTACAGCTCCAACTGGTCCTGATGCTATTGCTACTCCTATTAAAGCAATAATTTCTATTATCTTTTTCAGAGGACCTGACACTTTATCTGCTAATTTACCTATGAAGTTAAATATTTTACCTATAAGATTGAATGCAAAACCTAATGTTTCTACTATTATTACAATAACTCTAAATACAATTCCTAATGCAGTACCAATAACTTTAGCTATTGATGGTATTTTGCTTACTAATCCATCATTGAATTTGTGCAAAGCTTGATGAATATCTGCTAATGGCCCAGCTGCATATTTTAATATATACATACCTATCCATTGAAAAGCTAATGTCCCTAATTGCTTAAGCCTCTGAAACTCAAATCCTATGTCTCTTACAATTTTAAGATTTTCTGAATACTCTTTGGGTAATTTTAACTGTGCTGAATCTTTTCTCAACTGATTAAATTGTTTTAATAGTTCTGGACTTAACCATAAATCCTTCATAGTAACGCCCATGGTTTTTAGTGCCATATCTATTTCTTTAGCATTTTCTTTTGTAGTCCATAACTGTCTAGCTAATTTTTCATATTCTAAATCTTTTTTTGCTAATGAGCTTAAGAATTTATATATTCCAGCACCTGCAACTATAAGAGCAGCAACGGCAGCAATTATTGTTGTTATAGATGACACTGTTATCCCTGCAAAGCTTTTTATTGCTGCTCCGCCTTCTGATGCTAAACCTTTTACTGAAGATTTAGCCATACTCATATCTTTAATTGTAGATTTAGAATAATCATTTCCTGCTCCCTTTAGTGACTTTATGCCATTAGAAATCTTCCCGAATGGAGCTTGCACATCTGGAAAAAGTTTATTAATATTACCTACTGAATTAAAATTAGAGCTTAATTTTAAAAATGACATTTCCCTACTTATATTCTTAACAAAATCTTTTACTAAAATTTTTCCTCTATCTAAATATTCTTTTATCTTTTTAGCAAACATTTTTATGGAACTTTCACCCTTTATAGAAAAACCCTCTACACTTTTGCTTGATTCTTTCATGCTCATTTTTATTTTCTTAGAAACATCATTTAATGTGGTTTTAAATTTATTTACATTTTTAATTATGTCTTTAAAAGGATCTTTTATTTTAGGGAAAAGTTTTGAAACATCTTTAAAAGTATTATTATTTTTTAAAGATGTTTTTATATTAGATATATTTTTAGAAGCCTTTTCAACAAAATCTTTTAATGATTTTTCAACCTTATTCATATATTCTTTTGTTTCATTGTAAAACGATGCTGCTGGTGTTTTGCCTTTCTTTGAAAAAGATTCTACTGATTTAGATGCATCCTCCATATCCTTTTTTGCTGCCTTAGAAAAATTATTTAAAACTTGCTTTATTAAACCTACATATACAACAAATTTTCCTAGATTACTATTTATTTCAGGGAAAAGTTTTGGAATAGAACCCAATGAAGATTTCATTATGGAACTTATATCTTTCATAGATTCATTTGTATCAGACATACCTTTAATGTTATTTTTGGCAAAACTTTTTACTGACTTTTCAGCCTCGTTCATGCATTGCTTTGCTTTTCCAAGTGAAGATGAATCTACATTAAATCCTATACCTACTAGATATTGTTTTATTAAATCCAAAGACAATTAATTCACCTCCCTTTTTGATGCTTCATATGCTCGGCGCTCATTTTCATGTGTTACTGCTAATATTTCATGTGCATCTAGTAAATCATCAAGAGTATAAGTCCCATCCCACAGCTCATGCTGATTCCATATTTTAGCTATAACAGGAGCATATAAAAATGCATCTACATTTTGGAATTCTGCTGGAATGTATTCAACCTCTTGGTTAGCGAATCCAAGAGGTTTCCTTTGAAAAAACCAGATAAATTAAATATTAAAGTCTGTACTGTTAAATTGAGTACTAGCATTGTATCAAATTCAACATTTATTGCACCGTAAGTTCCAAATTCATCTAAAATTTGCGGATCATTACCTGGTAACAATTCTCTTGTTGCTTTTAAACAATTATCCTGAATATACTTAAAATCTTTCTCTGGCAAACTAAATATAGATGACATTAATTCTGTTAAATTAATATCATCTATATCGAATTCTTTATCTTTTGTTTCTTTTGTTATGTTTTTAAAAATAGGGGCTATTATACCCATCATTTTAAATAACATAAATGACCCAGTTCTAGCATCAAATTTGCCAAGTCTAAATTTACGTCCATCTATATCAATATCTTTAAATAATTCTTTTTGTTCCATTTATATATTTCTCCTCTCTTAACTTTCTGTTATTTCAGCTGCCATTAATGTCCATGTTACCTGTTGCCCTTGTGCTTGATAAGGACGATCTGGCAATTTTTGTGGTGATACTCCTGTACATTTTGTAATATCACCTAAATTATTTGATTGTATAGTTATATTCATAGTTGCCCATTCAGATATTGCAGTACTAGTACTGTTAATATAGTTATACCATCGTAGAAGGTATTTATGGAGTTTAGACGTTTGCTGCATTGTTATAACTATATTACCATTATTTCCTAGTATTTTAGATATCATTACACAACCATCTGCAGCTACTTCATGTACTGTTTTTTCTCCTGCCATAGCAACACTTATACTTCCTAATCCCGCACCTGTGGAAGATGAAGCTCCCACAGAGTTACAGTCAAAAGCTATATTTACATCTTGGAAACTATAAGTTGTAAACATTTTTAAACCTCCTATCTATTTACGAATAAGTTTATTACCACATTTTGTATTGCACCAGCCAATTTGATTAGTATATAAATTGGTGGAGATTTTCTGGTGTCTCTATCAGCCTGGGACTGACTAGCTACTACGTCTGACAATATTGTATATCCTCTGCTTAATACATCCCCTGTTTTTACACTAAGTACTCCTGCAGTATTCCATATACCTGGTGCTATAAATCCAATAGTTCTAGCTTTTTCAAGAGGTGTTGTTATAGCATTCGTAAGCATTGCAACACCATCGTCTGTTTGAGGAACTTTTGCCATAGTTGAAAATGCATTAATAATTGCAGCTTGAATATTATTTGTTAACATATCTAGATTAATAACTTCATCAAAATAGCTTCCATCTGCCATAGTTCCATCCTCAAAAAGATTATATACTGAGCCCCTATTAACATAGACATTACCTTTATAATTTTTTATTTTAGTTACTTGAGTACCAGTTAATGGTTCAGGCGAAATTCCTACTTCTGATTTATAAGCTAAATCATAGACGCTACCAGCAGTTTGATTATTAGCACCCATAGCATATCCTAGGATTGCTACTACCGCATTTTCCTCTGTTGAGTACTGTCCTAAAGTTCTATGTGTCTTATTTTTTTGTAATATATCCATTACATTGTCTGCTGTTCCTGCAAGTACATCTGAATCAGCTGTTGTATAAAAAAAAGCAGACTCTGGTGAAGCTGAATCTATATAAGCTGCAGTTGCTATAATATCTGCTTTTTGTGCTCCGCATATTGTACATCCATACCATTCTGTATTAGCATTTCTACATGCTGTTACTGCCTGTACAACTGTTTCATTATCTGCATCCTGTCTACCTATAGCCAATTTTAAAGGTCTTGGGGTTTGAGAAAAGTATATTTGTGCTGCAAGATATTCAGGTTCTTCTCCTTTCCATCCATCTGCTGTCATATCCCCCAATTTTGAATACACCTTAACTCTAGCAGCAACATCTATAACTTTTGACTTTCCTACAATTAATCCTAAATTAAATCCAGTTCTTACAGATGCCACAGGTCCAACACTAACAGATACATTTACAATATCATTAAGTGATAAAGTTGACATTGTTAAACCCTCCTTTCATTATTTGCTTTCTATTATTCTAAAGTCAGTACCTGTTATGTAAGGTACCGCATCTCTTCTTACTACCAACTCATTAAAAGTTGCTGAAAAATCTGTCCTTTCCCACCATTGACCATTATAAAGTTCTGGTAATCTTGTAGGCATTGAAACATCCGTTATTAAAAAGAGATTATTTTTTTTTAATTTCTCTGTATAATCTGACTTAAAAATGTCATATCTAATTAAATCAGCATTGTCATATGATTTAGGTCCATATAAAGTCCAATCAATTTTATGAACCCTTGTATATCCAGTTTCTTTTGAAGCTAATGTAGAATCAACTGCTGAAGGTGTATATAAAATATCCTGATGCCTGGCTAATTTATCATCCTGTGGAGTTACTCTTATAAAAGTTACATCATCATTTACTTTCCATCCTGGTGATCCATTAGTTGGCCATGCAATTCTTACTTTCCCTTGATTTTCTTTTTTAGTTAAATCTATATTTAACATTTGGCATGTAATAGTAAAAAAGATATCTTCTATTTGCTTTAGTGTTAATACTGTATCTGACATTAGCAGCTCGCCATCCTTTGTCCTATAGCTTTGTAATATCCATAGTCTGAATATGGGCTAACAGAATATATCTTGTATCTATCTCCATGCCATAAAAGTTCATCTGATGTTCCTGTATCACTTGAAGTATCACTAGTATGGGTAGTAAAAATTTCTTGGGTGCAATGGATAACTATTTCTCCACCAACTCTATCCCCTTCTGGAATTTGTTCTATTTCTCTTGCACTAGCAACACTTATAACCCCTGTGAGTTGCATTGGGTTTTCAGTTTGTTCAAATCTTCCTGATACCCATTCACCCGATTTTCTATAAATGGTAAATGTTTTGGCAACCCTTGGATCTGTTATTACTTTTGAAACATTAATCATTACTATCACCATCTTTTATAACATAAGTAATTGATTTTCTAAGTTCACCAGTATTAATCAAAGGTTTATTGCTGCCTTTTCTTTTTATAGTATCTTGTGAATTAGGTGCCCATTTATTTTCTGGATTAGTAAACCAATCTCTAGCAATATTTTGTCCTTGCATTCCTACTTTTTCTAATGACGGTGTTATATTTCCGCCATTCAGCGCTACATTTGCAGTTTCTTTCATTAGTTCAGCAATTTGTTCTTTACTGTTATCTAGTGCTGGCTCTAATACTGGTCTTGGTGGAGAATGCCATAAAGGAGATCCATTTTCATGTACATATAACTCATGTGCTTTACTGTAAGGCATACCACTATCTATATCATGTTGCATTTCTCTTATCATAGATGTGTCTCTTATTCCATTTGTATGAATATAAAGTAACTCTGCATTAGCTATTTTATCATGCATTGTGTTCTCTTCTTCAGGAATACCCACACATACATTTTTTTTAGCTAATTCTTCAAAAGATTTCAATATATCTTTTGTTAAATCCTTAGTTATAGTAATATCAGTTAGTCCTTCAAGCATATAAAACACCTCCTTAGTAAACTAACATTCCACCTTTACCCTTTAACTTACCTATACTTGCTAATTGTTGGCCAAACGTTGTCAATGACCATCCTGCCCATCCATCTATATTGTTAGCTGTTATACTGTAATCTGTACTTACAGATACATCTCCAACACTTACAGAAGTATCAAGTCCTCTTGTTTTGCCAGCTTCTATAACTCCTGCCGCACCACCATTAGGATCTGATATTCCTTGTAAATAAATTGTACAAAAATGTGCTATAAAAAGCCCCATTCCGATTTCCCAATAACTGTGCCATTTATTTTCTTTTATGCAAGCATTAGCTGTTTTTAAATATTTTTCTATCATAAACTTTGGAACTACATAATTACCTGAAGTATCAGCTTTAAATTGTGGATACATTTCTAAAAAATCTTCTAAAGAAAATGGAGGATTATCCCCTTGCCTAATATTACTAGCACTTGCTATAATTCCATTCATAAAATCACCTATTCCTCACTTTTTTTATCTTTTACTATTTTAGATTAATCTCCATTCTCAGCTGTAATCTTTTGCTTTTTAGTTGAAATTATCATTAAGCTTCCTTCTTGTCTTGCAAGTTTAAATGTATCCGTTTTTGCAACCCAATCTGGTAAATCTTTAGTTTCATTGTGTTTTATTTTTTCATTTCCAGAATCACCTCTAAACAAAAGTGATTTTTTTGACTGTATTCTCATTTATTTTCCCCCTAAAATTAAGCAATAAAAAAAGTCTTAGTAAAAACTAAAACCATCTTTATTGCTTATATTTAATTTATTTAAATTATATTTTTCTTAAATGCCATCTGCATAAAGAACACATTGATTATATAAGAACTTAACCTGTCCTAAGTTTGCAACATAACCTGTTAGATATGCCATATCAGCCACAGAAGTCTGTGTCATTGCTCTCATTAATGGCACTGGTATATCAATAAGTACTTTGCTTTCATCGTTGACATAACTAACCATTCTGTCAGTCTTATTAAGACCAGCACCTACACACCATCTTGAAGGCTCAATTACAAGATCCACTCCTTGATTTTTTGCTATGTTATTTTCTAGCAAGTAAGTTAGTATAGAGACATTACCTGCTTCACTTACTTTTCTAGTAGCAATGTAAGTATATTGTTTTGGTGGAATTAAAATGTGATTTGGCATACCACCTAAATCATATTCTGAATTAGTCCATGCTTCTGTAAGTAATATATTAATGTCATCTAAAATTTCATCCGGCGTTTTTGTAACCCATGCTGCTGTTCCTTTACCTCCATTAGCTACTGTAGAAATAGTAATTTTAGGATTATTAACTAATCCATAAATATTTTCTTCTTCAACACCTCTATAAACCATATAGTCTACTGCTTTGTTGTAATTAAGTCTAATACCATTATCTAATATTGAATCTAATGTTCTACCAATCCCTTGCATTTTTTGCTGATCTATGAAAGGTACTTTGAGTATGTTACTCCATGGAAATACTTTATACACATCTTTGCTAGTGTCAGCTTGTATAATTGGAATATTATTAGATTGACCTCTAATTAATCCATTTGAATTACCTCCAGTTGTAGAATAATCGACAAATAGGTTAGATGTATTTTCAACCCATCCTCCACCTGTTTTAGCTACTATATCACGCATCCATGTTACTGATGTAAGTGGTTCATTAAGTTTTGGATCTCTTTTTTCTAACTCTCCAGTTAAAAAAGCCATTCCACTTCCTATTCCTGCTGCATCCATTGCCGACATATCTGCTGTGTATCCACTAAGTCCATATGTTTGTCCATTTCCTATTAATCCATTCATTTATATCCATTCCTCCTTAAGGGTTTACTCTAGTAAGTGCTGTAACCTCTGCTATTTTGTTTTTATCTATTCTACCTGTGGTCCATCTTAAATTTGGTATTTCTATTGTGTTTGCTCCATCTGCTGAAGCTTCAAATTGTCCTATTACACCATTAGGTATTGCTGTATTCGCAGCTATACGAATATAAACTTTTCCTCCTGCTGTTGGAGTACCAACATTGCAAAGGACTGTAATACTTCCTCTTTCAAGTACATCCGCAACCTCTGCTGGCAAATATGAACCTGCGGCAGCATAATAATCTGTCGCTTGTTTTACTTCTCTTACTGCTATTCCAGCAAAAGTAGCAGCAACTCCTGTTGATCCAAATCTACTATAAGTATTATCAGAGTTTAAAATTACTGGTTCACCAAAAAGTATACTTGCTTCTGTTTCAGTACTATTTGTAATAACACTTTTTATTACTCTAGGAGTAATAATTGCATCTATACTCCTAGATACTGTACCTGCATATCCTAAATTAAGTTCTATTCCTATTGCTCTGCCTGGCATATTATTTTACCTCCTTGTAGTGTGGATTAAATTTCTTTTTTAAATTTTCTCCTATTTGTTCAGCTGCTTTTTGTTTTGCATCAATTGCCTTTTGATTTTTTGTAGCATTTGATTTTTGTGCTGTAATTATATTTGCATATCCGTTTTTACCAGTGCCTTTTTTTACTTTTTTAAATTCAGCTATAAGTGAATCACAAGCTTTCTTCTTTTCAGTAGGATTACTTATGTTTGCTATTACTGGTTTCATAGCTTTTAATGCTCTAAGCATTGCAGCACTATCAGCATTAGGAATAGGATTTTTAGGTCTATCACTTGGATTTGTTACTTCTCCACCTGGAATATCTTCATCATTCATTTCTTCTACTGGGATTGTTGCAGAGTTTTCTTCATCTCCAATTTCACCATCTTCACCTTTTTTAGTTTCTAACTCTTCAATCATTGCATCAATAGCATCTTCTGGCTTTTTTTGTTCCTTTGATTCTAATACTTTAGTAACAAGATCAGTTAATTTATCAACTTTATCTGTTAAAGCTTTTACTTCTGGATTTGTACTTTCTTCATCAACTGCTACATTCTCCTTTTCTTCTTTTTTTTCAGGTTCTTCATCTTTACTTTGATTTTCAGAAGTCATTTCCTCCACAGCATCCATAATTTCTTCTGGCTCTGCATCTGTAGCAAAATGTTTTAATCCAACTGCTGCTAAAAAATCTCTTACACTTGAATGCTTTCTTGGTAATTGTACTTTTTTATTCATATTATTTTTATCTCCTTCCACACTTTTAATTTTTGAATCCTTTATTGCAACACGGTCTCCTGCTCTACCTGCGTTTACTACAGCTACATGATTACCGCATATTTGTCCTTGGTTATATGTTCCATTTCCATTATCCTTGTAAGCACATTCATATCCACTAGACACTTCTCTTTTACCTGATTCAATTTCATTTATTAAAACAGAATCATAAATTATTAAGTCTGCAATTAATAAATCTTTTTCCTTTGTACCCTGAATTACATTTTGAACTGTTCCTTTAGTAAAAATCATTACACTATCTGGTGTAAGTAGTTCTGGTGGGTGTTCATCTGTAACTGGCTTACCCTCAAAACTTGCAATTGCCTGTTTACTAAAAACTTCTTCAGGACTCCTATACACTTTTACTATTTCATTTGGATCACCATCTGCACCTATTTCTTTTTTTAGATACTCATACCATCCAGTACGAGCAATAGGTACATTGTGACAAATTAAAAAGCCCTCAGGTGTTTTAGTCATATTGGGACTAAACCTGGAGCCATAGTATGCTTTCAATATGCATCACTTCCTTATTAATAAGACTTAAGAATTCAAAGTTTTTTTATTTATTGTTATGTTATTAATGACAGTCGGTGCTTTTATATTTTCATTTTCAATAGCATTTACTAAACTTGCCACTTCTTCTGGTGTATTGCCTTCATAAGTATTTTCTATTTTTCCAATTCTTTGAGAATATTTCATATCTAGTTCACCTCCCTTTAATCCTAATCTTGGGATATTTCCAAGCACTTCTTTCTTCCTATAATGAATGCTGAAAATCCACCAGGGACTTCTTGATATTGAACCTCAACTTCTAATTCTTCTTTTTGCATTTTATTAATTGCTTCATTAACATTATTTCCGAATTGTTCTGCATCCCCTTTGCTATTCGCTATAAGTGCTGTACTAATTATTTTTTTCATACTCTTACCTCCTACATGATAGCTTCAAATTGCTTCCTAGTCATGGTTTGAATCGTTTTATTGTAATATACTTTATGTGGCCATTTAATAAAATCTAAGCTTACTAATGGCTCTGGATAGCATCTACAATTATATATATTACCCGCATGATAATACCCAACATTCTTTTCATGTGCTAAAGCCTCAGGACTTGGTGGATCATTCCAACTTATTAGCACACCTTCCATATGTGAATGTGAATTTCTAACCCTCTGATCCTCAGATGTTCTCCAAACATACCAGTTAATTCCTATGTTTTCTGACCTTGCTTTAGTTAGTGCTGTAGATGTTTTACTTACTTCTGTTCTTGCTATTAATTTAGCTTTAAACTCAACTACATGTGGAAACATTTTCTGTATATCTTCTGCTATGTCTGTAGCCCTTCTACCTTTAAAAGTTTCTTTTGCAACATGTTCTGTTATATCTTTAGATATTATTAAAGGCATACTTTTTATTATTTTTGCATTTTGCTGTATTTGCTCATTAATAGCTCCACCTATAGGTCCTTTTAATTCTTTCCTAAGTGCTTCATATATTAGCTTACCTTTACTGTTTGCCCTTGCTGCTTCTCTCCATGTGTGCCCTGCATCAGTAAACAAATTAGTTACCATCTTCATAGCTGCTCTGTTTGCATATTCATGAAAATCTTTGCTATTAGCAAACTTCTTAATTGTTTTTAATATATCTCTTAAATTTGTCAATCCAATTAGTTTCTTTTCCAACTTCTTAGTTATTTGCCTTAAAGCCTTCTTATACATTATTTCTATTCTTCGCTTGGGTTGCCATAAATCCTTGGCAGTATTCTTTTTAGGAATCATATTATCACCGCCTTGCATTCCCTCCTCTAAAAATTTGTATAAGAAAAGCACCTACTATTTATTTAAGTAAGTGCTTCTATATTATTTCTTTACTCTTTTTATATGCCTCTCTTGCTTCATTTAAGCTAATCTCATTTGCTCCAATATTATCATCTGGATTATCATGTTGACCAGGATCATCTTCCCATCCACAAATAGGACATATACAATAAAAGTCTTCTTCTTCTAAAGTTTTATTACCACAACATGGACATACATATTTTTCATTACTCATATTCACCAACTCCTATAATATATTTAAGATTATAGTTTACTTCTTTTTACCATATTTGTCAATCACCATTTCGTCTCTCTTCTTTAAATATTTGAATCTTTCCAATCCATTAGTCAATTTCATCATTGTAGCTATTCCTATATTAGGATTTCCAGATACAAAATCATTGGTGTTGATATCATATCGTACAATTCTATTTTTATTTGTTATATATCCTAATATATTATCACCAATGGGCTTCTGAATTAATTCTAAAGCTCTTTTTGCATATTGTTCCTTAGACAAATTAGGATATTCTTTGTCATGCCTTTCAAAATGAACATCAAGATTATGTTTGCTAAAACCCTTGGTAAATGTATTAGCTCCATCATTTAAATTTCCGCCTTCTCCACTTCCACCTATTTCTCCTAGTCTTCCTTCATGTCCAAAATTGCCACTTCCTTCCCCGCCATCAGTTGTTGGCAAACCACCTGATGGCTCCTTAAAATTTAGCATATTAGATGTATCTGGCATGCTCTCTCCTACAATGTCTGTTTCATCATCTGCATTTTCTATATCTGCATCTGTAATATTAGTAAACATATTTGTTGTATCACTCATTTGCCTTAATTCTTTTAAAGCAACCTTTTGTGATATTATTCCTGCATTAAATACATTGATAATAGCACCTGATTTCTTATCTACTATATCTGCTAATTCTGATTCAGCTGGTGTTGCTATAGGATTATAATCATAATCTAAATCATCGGGTATTGCTCCAAATTCAGATATCATCATTATAGGAATAATCTTGTCTAATGCTGGGCTTAATTGTGATTCTTGTTTTTGTTCTATAGTATCATAATAATTTTGCATGTCACTTTCACCAGTTGCATTCATACCTGCAGGTGAACGTCCAAATAATTTAGTAACTGGAATTTCAGCAGCTCCACTTACATCTAACATGAAGCTTTCATATATGTCATTTAATCCTGCAAAACTATATTGGTGCGTTTGAAAATCATCATCTTTATTCATCACATATAGTCCTGAATTAGACATAAGCATATTTTGTGCTCGTATGGTATCGTATAATTCCTTTTGTGACTGTTCGTCTGTAGCAGCAAGTAGTTCTCCTAAGTCAGCCATTTTAAGTACTCTTAAGTTTGCCAAGAAAATAAGTTGTGCTATATTCCAACTTGTATTATCTCTTTTCTTTAATTCATCAAAAATAACTTCTACTTCGCTAGCTCCCCATTGTTGTTCTGTGTAACGCTCTAATGGTGGTAGTTCTCTTCCTATAAACCTTAAGACTCTGCTATTATGTACTCTAATGCTAAATTCATCTGTAACCCATTCATAGTACTCAGGCAACCCAAAGTCTGGACTAGTTACATCTGTTATTGTTTCTGCTCCTGGTGTTAATCCTGTCCACCTATCTCCTACAATTAACCCTTTGAAGCTATTTGGCATTATAGCATCATAATCTAGTGGTTGGTCTAGCATATCTTCATGACCTTCTATTATGATTACAGCACCAGCACCTCCATAAAGTCTTCCCCATTTCAATCCCTGTAATATGTCTCTTTGTATCCTTGTAGTTCTTTGAAGCTTATCAAATCGTTTTATATCGTTTGGTTCCATTTGGCTTTTAATTGATATCCAGTTCTTGCACATATCTTCAGGGATGCAATCTATTATTTTTCTTATTATCCAATGTGATCTATACAAACTATTCATTAATTGAAAGTCCTGAGTTAATCTTGTCATTGGGTAATCGGTACCCTCAAGTAAATTGGGTGTTCCTGCACCTAACCTGGCAAGTACATTTGAAAAAGCATCTATTGTCATGATTCTATTACTGCTTTGTTTAGAAGTATTAGTTTTTGGAGCATTAGGCTTTGAATCTTTATTATATTTTCTTTTCCTTTTCACCTATTACCCCCCTTTCTTTGCAAAATAAAAAGAAGATCATTAGTCTTCTAAAATAACTTAGTGCATTAAATATTTATTTAACGCATATAACTTTTTATATATCCTTGAAACGTTGATATTAAGCCATTCTATAATTTCTATTTTTATACGTTAAATAAAATTATTCTCATTTACCTTTTATGCATGAATATTTATTCAATTATTTATGCATAACAATGTATATTGCTTGCTATTTTGGATAATTGTTCTTTCATTATCTTGCTAACCTTCTAGGTTTTATTATTGTTTTTATAAAATATCTTGTGGCATCCATGCAATGATCCGCAACTTTTACAGGCTGTTCCACTCCCCTTAAAACTGCTTTCTCATCCCATACATACCCACTAACCTCTTTTAAAAAGTTTTTACATCTCCTGTGAACTTTCAATTTTCTTTTAGCTATTAAAGTTGCCATCATCCTTATTCCATCTAAAACCTCATTATCTGCATCTTTAATTCTTAATCCTCTACTTTTTAGTTCAACTCTGAAGCTTGCTGCGGAAGGATCTAATATAATTGCCCTCGGACTCTCATCACCAATAAACTTTATCAGATCATCAGCATACTGACTATTTGTTTTTTGTACGCCTTTTGCCTTGCTGTCATAATAATATTCATTTAATATCCAAACTATATTGCCATCATCCCAGCAATCTAAAAATACAGTTGGATTTGTGGTCCCATAATCTATAGTAATATATCTTTGGGAAATTGATTTAAATAATAATCCTGTTTCTTCATCAGTAAATGTATTTAAATCTTTATCCCACATATCGTATATAGCACCTTCTGCAACTACCCACTTGCCTTCTATCATCCTTAGATACCAGAATCCAGTATATGCACCTTTGATAAAGTTTATATATTCATCATCAAGATTTGGATTATCTTCTAATTCAAAATGAAGTACCTTGACCATTCCACTTTCAAGCTTTTTTTCATCAGTTATAAATTCATTATAAAGATAATGATATGGATTATCTGGGTTCGTTGTCCCATATAACTTAGCACCTTTAACACTTAATCTATTTAACAGTTGCTTAAAAAACTTTTCTGGCATTAATGATAATTCATCACAATAAGCTCCAGCTAAAGTTTTACCTCTAATATACTTTTCAGAGCCTTCATCTTTAGCACCTATAACTTTTATTTTTCTGCCGAACATTTTAATTAAACCTGTTTGAGCGTTATAGTTATAGTTTTTCTCTCCCACAGTATCAAACAAATCCATAAGCACATTATCATAAATAGTTTCTTTGGATACACCTGTTATAACTAATAGCCCCTTAGGACCATACTTTATATAATCAATCCATTTAGGTATCATTGCAACGGTCTTGCCACTTCTTACAGAACCTTCTAGTATGTTTATCCTTGCATCTTTTTCTATAGGATTAACTATAAATTTTAATGCTTTTGCTCCAAATAACCCAAAGTCCATTACTGTTCACCATTAATTAGTTCAGCACTTTTCCTTATAGCATCAGCTAGGTTATCAAGTTTATTATTAACTTCTGTATCCTCTTCAAATTTCTTGTTGTCAATTTCATTTTTTTCTTTAGCAAGTTTAAGTTTTTCTTCTTCAATCTTAATCTTTTCTTTAGTTTCAGTAGGAAGTAAATCCATCCTGTCTGATAGCCATTGAAGTGCTTTCATTTTGTCCTGCAATTTTACCTTTGCTCCATCTTTGCCTTTTGAAATCTCTGATATTAAACTACCATCTACCTCTGAACTGTTTCTAATATGTGCATAGTCTATGGTATATGTTATTGGATTACCATTTTCATCACTTAGTTGCTCACCTGTTTTAGAACTTATCATTGGTACCTCTTTTTGTCCAAACTCCATAAAATCATTTATATCGGTGAAAGCTATATCCATATACTTTTGAAAAATGTCATCAGGACTCAACATTGCTCTATTTAATTTACCTGATTTTAGCTTTTGTATCTCTTTCTTTATACAAGCATTTACAAGCAATCTAGGTCCATTAGTATTAGCTGTAATATAATCACATTCATATGCTTTCTGATAGGCTTTAGTTGCATTAAAATACTTAATATAATGAATACAAAAAAGCCTTTGCTTTTCAGTAAGTTTAGTATTTCTTAATACTTCTTTTACTTCATCCGCAATAGGCTCTTTTGGGGTAGTTTTTTTATTGTTATTTTTATTTGTTGTACAACATTTTCTTTTTTGTTGTACAACATTAGAATTATCATTCCATTTGTCTCTTTGTTTCCATACTGCTATCTTTTTTTCATCTTCATTAAGTATGTTAGCAATCTCTCTTAATGTTATATTGCCTTTATGTTCTTTGTATATTTCAAATGCCTTATCTCTATTTGGGCTTCTTTGCCTTGGCACATCACCTCACCTGCCCTAATTGGTTATTTATTTTTTAAATAGTAAAGGCGCCTAAGTCCTAAGACCTAAACGCCAGTTGACATATTATATGCTTAACATTTTAATTATATCATTTATTTTGATTACCATTTATCTTTATTCTACTTTTCCTTATCTTAATACCTTTATTGTACTTATCAACTAAGGATTCTACTATAATCATATCCGCCTCTGAAGTCCTTGGTCCTAAGACTATTTCCATATCTTTAAAAGCATCATCAGATATATGCGAATATATTCCCTTAGGTATATTATCAAAGTCTTCTAGTTGCTCAATTTCTTCTTGAGAAAGTTCTCCATCATTATTTATTCCATGCAAGCAGGAATAGATTATATATCTCCATTCATTTTGAAATTCCCATTGAGTTCTTTTATATTCACCAAGGCTAGTACTATTTAAAGGTCTAAAATAATATGAATCACCTTCTCTTTTATTTAATACTTTTATGTTAAGCTTTTTTTCATCTTCAGTATAGTTAATCTTTCTAAGTTGGTAATACTTCGCAAATCCACCCAAATCTCCTTTTTCAATTCCCGAACTCACGTCCACTACTCGTCTACTATATCGTATTAAATCAAGACCATTTTCAGCTAACTGATTATTAACATAGCCTGTATCATCTATTAAACAGTAACTCGGTAATTTAATTCTTACTCCTTTCATCTTTTCAGTATACATATTCCACAAAGCAATATTTTCCCTTTCATCATCAGTCCAACAACTAACAAATGTATATTTACCATAATTTTTTATACCATCTGCAATTTCTTCTTCTAAGTCATCAACATTTTTTAGTGAATTAAATTTTATACATTTGCTTTTTAATATTAGTCCCAATGTTTCAATGCTAGTATATTGATATAAATATTTAGGGATACATTGAAATTCGTCAATTAATTTTTTTAAACTTTGTTTTATATCATTTAATTCTGCTAAAACATCTTTATCCTCATAAATAGTGAATTGTTGTCCTTTGTTAATTATATCCTTAATACTTTTAAGTTCTTTTATATATTTTTCTTTCCATTTATATTCATCCACTTTACCATCTCCCACATAATAACTTCTATGTTAAAAGGAGGTTTCCTGCAATATCAAATATTTATTTTATTTGTTTAATAGCTCCTTTATGTCTTTTATAGGAACTATGCTTCATGAGTTCCATTACATCAGAAAAGGAGAGGTCTTCTTCCCCTCCCCTAGATTTCTTTCTATTATTCTGTTGCTTTGATTGCTTATTCATATCCGGTTGCTGGGTATTTGATATTTTTTCTACCTTCACACCTTTCACCTTCCTTTTCCCCATGAATGTATATTTTTTATCTATTCTGTACATAATAGCTTTTGAGGTGATTTATATGCATTTATTAAACATTTTTAATACTATTCTTTCAGCAATTTCTTCTATAATAACTATATATTTATTTTTTAAAAATTGTTCTCATAAAACTAGAAAAGAAAAAATCAAACAAACGATTAATAAAAAAATCACCCTTGTACGTTATTACTATACAAAACCGTTATACAGTTTAAATTAAAATACACCCTATTCCTAGAGTGCCTTTCACTGTTGCCACACAGTATGTAATCCCTTCTGTGGAAACCATCATTTAATTTTCTATGATACTATTATAATTGATTATTTAAGCTTTTTCATCTCAATTTTGTCTCAAATTTGTATCAAATTACATTATTATATACTATCTTGTATCACATCTACTTTGCTTTGAGTTTACAATCTATATCTTCATAATTTTCGTTTAAATAGTATTTACAAATTAATTCAGGTACATATCTAAAAACTTTAGCATATATTTCGTCAAACTTATTTGCATCATCTATTCGAGGATTCGCATGTGATAGTGTATTTCTTAAATCTACAATCTCTTTTATACTATCCATGTCCTCAATATTTGAGATAGTTTTTATAACTCTATTTAAATGATGTATTTTTATTTTGGCTGAACTATACCTTTCTTGTATTTTATTTTTAAGAGTTGAGGCTATATCTGGATAATTATTGATTCCGTTATCACTACATAAGTATTTCTTAACTAGCATATCAAGATTGTTATCTTGATCAATACCTTTTAGTTGATTCAATATAAAATTTTTGTTTACAACCTCATTTGATATTATTTCTATAATTTTATACAAATAAATAAAGGATTCTTCTTGTAGCTGTAATTCATTTTGAAAATATGCTGATTTATTAATAAGATTTATACAGCAATCCAATCTCTTCTTTTGTTGAATTTGTAAAGATTTATACTTTGTCCAAAAATTACTCAATCTAGATACGTTCATATTTTCGCCTACATATTTTTGCCTTTTTCCCGTTTTATTGTTACTATAACTAACACGATCATCATCTAGTAAGCCTATATTAAATCTATACAAAAAAGAAAGTATCCTATTAAAATCATAAAACTTTGAGAATACCTCTCTTCTCTCTACTTCTTCATTTATCCATTCTTCCAAATAAACTCCTTCTTCATTCCATCCATAGAAAATTGAGATATTATCTATCGTAATCACCTTATTTCTTGGTAACATAAGAGTTATATTAAGTGGATACTCCTTTATATTTATACTTATAACCAAACTATTAAATTTCATAAATATACCTCCCTTAACAATAAAGTAAATTCTACATTTTACTACATAATCCTTTATTTACTTTATTATTAATCAAGGCTACATTAATTAATTTTGACTAATAAATTATAGTCTAAATGCAGCTACATATTAATCTTATACTATTAAATTACACCATTGTGCTATATCTTCTACTAATTCTTCTCTTTTTCTATATGCTGTTGCTCTAGCTCCTGCATACATTTCTATAGCTATCCATCCAACGCTTTTACATTCTGCATATTTCCATTCAATAAATCTTTTATTTTCTTCTGATAACATAGATAAATTAAATTTTAATGGAGCTATCTGCCTTTCTAGTTCTCTTATTCTAGCCCTTTTCTTAAGCAGTTTCTTTCTTATATATTTCCATTCTTCTTCTAATCTTGTTATTTGCCTTATAGCTTCTTTTTCTGCGTATCCACAACCAGAGGAAGAGGTTTGCACTCTTTCCTCATAAGTCATTGATTTAGATTCTTCCTCTAAACTTATATTGGTTTCTTGCAAATCTTTTCTTATACGTTCCTTCTGGTTTTCAAGTTCTCTACACACATAATCTAGCTTTTCTATTTCTTTTATCTGCTTAAAATATCTATATAATCTACCTTCTGTTTTTCTAAATGTTTCTTTATCTATCATGTTTGTCCTCCTTAAATTCCTTTGTTACTTTGCATATTGCTAATGCCACTACTGGAGTTACAACTATAAGAGTTAGTGATGCGGCTAAAAGTACTAATGTTAACATACATTACACCTTCTAATTACTTGTCCATTGATTTTTATTATTCCAGTTTCAAAACATATCAGTGCTCTATATTTTCTGCCATCTATCTTAAATAAACATCTATAGTAAATTGGTTTATTAATCCTCTCAAATCTTATTTCTGTCCCAGCTAAGAAGTCTGTAATTGATACTTTTCTGCTTGTTCTCTACCTTCCTCGGTATATCCATTCCCATTTAGGTGGCTTTCCCTCTCTTCCACCCTCTTTTGTAGTGCATGTTTTATTGCATACATATCTTTTAAACGTAATACTACACATTCCTTACTCATTATTTCGCCTTTCTTTCATTTGATTATTATTTGATAATATAGAGTTATGATTTTATCTTTCAATCCGTATCATTTCATGATTATATAATTATACTAATTGACAAATATTTCTTAATGGAGTTAAAATTAATTAGCATATTAAAATTTAGGGGTGAAAATATGAATAAATTTAGTTTATTTAAAATAATAGATATAACATTTATAATGTTTGCTCTTATCAGTAGCGCTTTAGTGCCTATAGATGTTTTATTTTTTCATAAAAGCATTATAACTGCTACACTTAGTTTTTGGGTCTTATTTGTTTATGCAATTTTTTTGGGGTATTTTGGTCTTACAGGGCTTTTCCTTTACTCAATACATCTTCCTGTAAGCAAATATATAAAATATAGTTTAAATAACACTTTGTGTAAAATTACTAATATTCTAATTTCGCTTTTAGGAATTTTAATTATTTTATTTAGTGGAATTCATTAATGTTATTATTATTTAAATCGCTTCTACATCCTTCTTAGGTACTTTTTCTATAGTACCTTTTGATTTAACATAATAATATTCATTGTCTTTTCTAACTACCATATAAGTAGCACTTACCTTGTACCATGCGTTTTTACTAGAACAACTCATAATCATTATTTTCATATCATTACTCCTTAACCTTAATTCCATAAACTTTATATAACTTTTCAAAATCCTTTAAGCCCTTTATTTTAGCTTCATCATAGTGAATATTACATAAACTTATTTTCTTGCCATCATTAAATCTATAAACTATTCCTTGCTTGCCACAGCAGCAACATATAGACTTTTTAACACATATATATAAATATTTATTTATATCATCAGTTCGCTCTATTGCTGTTTCTGCAAGAGGTATTTCATTGTCTATGCAGAACTCTATTAAATAATTTATAAACTCTCTAGCAATCTCTAAACTGCAATTTGAAAGACTAAAATGTTCTATCCCTACTTCATAGCAAAACGATAGTGTTAATAGCTGCCTTGCATACTCTGCATCATAGCCTGTATATATGCTAAAATCCTTTATAGTAGCAAATATCTTTTTTCTTTGCTCTGAAGTTATTAATCTATAATCTTCAAATCTAAGTTCTCCTCTTATTTCTTTACCCAATGAGTATTTAAGTATTTCCTCCTTGGTTGCAGTTGTGGCAACATGGAGGATTGTCCTATTATTTTCTTCTTTTATTGAAAGTACTTTTATTGGCTGCCACATTTGTTTCATTTAATCACCTGCCTAAGCACTTTTAAGTATTTTTAATATAGCTACTCTTGGTATTGCTGTGTGTTTATTTCCATTATTAAAAATTATGCTAAAAGTGTGCCCTGAATTGTATTCTGAAAATAATTTTCCTTCTATCATTTCTTTTCCATTATCCACTTGTACATAATCACCAATTTTAGCTATCTTTTGTGCATTTTCTGAATTTATTTCTTCTACAACTTCTTCAGGTATTAAATAAACCTCATCCTCGGAACACTCTATATGATTTATGCTTTCAAATGGAAGTTTCCATCCTATAGGTGTTATACTTATAATCCCATCTGTAAGCTCTACTAGAATGTTTTCATCGCCTTTACGGTGAATTACTCTCTTAATGTCTTTTCTCTCGTCTAGTAACCTCTGAAGCTTATTCTCTTGTACTTCTGTAAGAGATATACTTTTAAATTCTGGACTATAGTAAATAATCTTGTCCCAAGGAAGTACTGTTGCTTTATTTTTATATGCAAATCCTTCTTTACCTTCTGAATTTATATAATGTGCTGTAAATATATCTAACTCTTTAATCTCTACCATAATGCTGCCTTTAGAATAAAGTATTATTCTTGATAAATTCTCATTTTCCATGATCTTATTTTTATCTAAGAATTTTTGTTGTTCTTCTGTTAATTTCAAAGACTTTGCAGTTTTCTCAATTTCTTCAGGTGTAATTTTATTGATAATTTTTGTAACACAAACTGCTTTTTCTGTGATTTTCTCTTCTACTTTTGTAACTTTTTCAAGCTTTTCTGTGATTTCTATATCAAATATGCTTAACTGACCTTTTGGTATTAATTCTTTATTTTTCAATTTTTATCACCCCTTAGGGTGGGGCATGGTGCCCCATATTATTCAGCTCTATCAAATATGCTTACTTGTTTATCTGCTTTCCTAAGCATTCTAAAATCTTCTTCATCAAAACCATTAAGTATATTAGGAATTGGTGACATTGTTGTTTCCCATCCTAATCCTAAAGTTCCTATTACTTCTTTCCAGCCTTTTAAATCTGGTTCCTGAAGTTTGTCTCCATCTTGAATTTGTCTTAAACAGCTATATATCAATGCTATTATTTGTTCATTACTTATTCTTTCCATCCAAAACTCTCTGCTCTCAATAACAAATTTATATCCAGTAAGTTCAGTTACTTGTTTTGGTAATTTCTTAATCCACATTATTTCATCATTACGTTTTACTTCATCACCTACATAATCTATGTCCTCAATAAATAAGATTTTGTCTAAGTTTATGCATGTAAAATCAGGTACTTTCTCTTTAAATTTATCCTTTATTTTCTCAGCTAAAGGTTTGTAAAATTCATTCTTAATCCAATGTTTATAATCATATTTTCCATTATTGAGAGCTCTTATCTTTTGAATTTTTCCATCTCCAGTGGCTTCTGCATACTGCAAGTTGTAACCTATACAATCTATTTCTTTAAGTTCTCCTGTACGTTCATTAAGTATCCTTATTTTTGGCATACTAAATCCCCCTTTACGTTATCTAATAATGCTGATAAATCATACTTCCAGTGAATCTTACTTCTGCCTTTTAACATCTGTGGTATTAACATTCCATGCTGCTCTATCCATTGTAAATTTAAAGATTTTTTATTTTCTAAGACTACAGCTATATGAACTGCTGGAGCTTCAACAAAATATGTTTTATTTTTATCTCTTAGGTTGAATAAAAATCCTGCTGAAACATTTTTCTTTGGATGCTCATCCATAAGTCCTTCTAGTTGGTTTATTTTTATGACTCCATAGTGAGTTATTTTTCCTTTTTCATTTGTCTTAGGACCTGTAGGTATACCATTCCCTGCATGTGATTTTAGTTCCAATAAGTGTAGCCAAATACCATCATGTACTATAAGATCGCATATATTGTTTGTAGTAAACCTGGTCTTACTGCCTTCTCCCCATGCTGCTGCACTATCTCTAAGCTTGTACTTAAATAATCCCTCTGCAATGCTGTTCATTATATCTTCCTCAAACATTTTTCCTAAGTTTCTCATTTTGCATATATCCTCCCACCCATAAGTCTTGCAACTAAATCTAATCTTTCATAACCTTCTTTATAAAGCTTTAATTTTTTAGTTATCTTTCTTGCTATACTTGCTGTAGTTTCAAGCTTTTCCTTAATTTCTTTTTCTGTATAATAAGGATTACTAAACAACTCAAATAATTTTGTCTGTAGCTCATATTTGTAATTAAAATCTGTATCTCTATCCATGTGAGGTCCATTATCACCTCTGTGATCTGTTGGACACAAATATTTAAAGTTAATCTTTATATTAGCCATATAAGGTGCTTGGCTCCTGAAAACAATGTGATGAAGTTCTGGATTATTTTTGCCACAATACCCACAACATTTATATTCTTCCAACTTACTTCCTCCTTGTAACTTGTCCTATTTTTCTCCTGGATGTTTTCTCTACTGCTCTTATACTCATACTATTTAAATCACACTGTAATGCTCTTCTTGCATACTCTTTCTGCTTTTTACGCCAATCAACATATTCCATAAACTTTTCTTTATTTGTCATAACCTTCTCCTTTTCATTAGTATTATTTAACTAGTACTCTAGTACAGTCGAGTTATAGGTATATCCAAAATTACTCTTATTCCTAACCCTTTTAAATTTAGTTTAGAACCATTCTAAGCTTATTAAATTTCAGACATATATTTATATTGCTTTACATTTTTCTTTCCAAAATGGACTTATTTCGTTTAAAATTTACTCATTCTCTCCTTAACTATTTCTATAGCCTTATATACTCTATGACCTTGTCTATATAGCTTGATTACTTCTTCAATCCAGTAATTAATGTCCATGTTTACACCTACCATAGCTTTATTTGTTCTGGACCTTTTGACTTATCAACTTTCTTTTGCTCTGGTTTATTTAAACCAGACATACGTTCCATTAAAGATTTTTTATGGTCCTCTGATATGCTGTACTTTAGATCTAATTCCAAACGCTCCATGTCTGTAAGTTCTTTACACTGTATAATGCTAATCACTCCTAACAATTAAACTCAGCTCTCTTGGCTTCTTCAAATTCTCTCTGTAGCTTTCTTGATTGCCTATGCTCTTCTATCATTGCATCTAAGAATTTCTCAGCCTTTTGAAAACTTATATCTGCAATTATAGCTATAGCTTCTACTGTTCTTACCCTCTGATCTTCTCTTTCATCATTCATTTTTCACACCTCTTTTTCTTCACAAAATGTTTAAATTACAAATTAATCAACAATTTTATTACAATCTAAGCAGTGATACTCACCATCATCCTGCATTTGTTTAAGTGAGCAACCACATTCACAGGGGATTTCCATTTGTTCAGGACAATGGCTTTCTTCTAATCTACATTCACCACTAACGCCTTCCCAAGAACATATTCCTGTATAGCACATAATCTCACTCCTTCCTAATATCTTTGCATTATGACTTATTTCCTGAATAAGGTTTGGGGATATCCATCCAAGCTATAACTGCTGAATCTCCTCCAAACAAACTTTTTTGAGAATTATATCTGCATATTCTTGGAATTCTCTTTTCTTTAGTTGCTATATATCTGCCATCCTTCTCAGGTAATTCGTCCCCCATATATTCTGATTTCCAACCTTCTTTAGAATCTTGAAAATTTGGGTAAGCTGCCCAAGCTATTGCCCCTTTACTTATTTCTCCAAAACCTGCCCAACCTTCTTCAACACATCTAGTACCATCTATATATTGCTTTGTAACTAAACATGCTTTAGCAGGGAACTCTGGTGGTTTAGTACTCCATTTTAATTTCATAATTTTCACCTCCTGGTGTTACGCATTATTTTCAAATTGTAGCTTACCCTAACTTAAAAATTAAGGTAACTAAACTCATGCTTAATTAAGTCCTTAACATCATCTAAGTTGTTAAAATCTATATCCTCATCATCTCTTGAAAAGGTCGTATCTCCTAGTTCATATAAAACATTTCTTATAAATTTAGAAACTTTTAGTTCAGCATCCTCATTTACAGTCCAAAATTTAGTGAAGTTACCTCTGTATAACTGTATAAATGCAATTAAAAATTTAGCTTTATCAGCATTTATCATAATCTTTTCTTTACTGGATCTTGCGTTTATGTTTTGGATTTTAGAGTTTAATTTTTCATTTACATCTTCCAAACAAGCTATCCTCTGATTCTTGTCTTCTATTGCCTGCTGCAGCTCTTTTAAAATATCCTCAAATTTCTTAATTTTAGATCCATTTGAAACTTGAATATTCTCTCCTAATATACTTATCTGCTCATACATTTTTTCACCTTCTTTCACAATTAATACACGATATTTTAAAAATTATGACTAATTTTCCTTTAATATATCACTCAGAATTTTTGTTTTTTCTCTAGCCTTTTCAACCCTTATGCTCTTACTATCATTTTTAACAGGTGTACACATCTCTATAAGTCTGTCATAAGTCCTTTGATGGTACTTTTCCTTAAGCTCCTCTAATAAAAAATTAGTTGTAACTATTAGAGGTAATCCATTTCTATATCTGTTATCTAAAATGTTATAGACTTTAGTTTGTGACCAATCCGTTTCTTGCTCCGTTCCTAGATCATCTATAATAAGCAAATCTGCATTCGAAAGACTTCTTAAAATTTGTTCTTCTCCTTCTTTACCCCATTTATTAAACGTTTGTTTTATTCTATCTAGCAATCCATTTATACTTACACAAATTGTAGGTATCATACTATCTATAAGCTTATTTGATATACAGCTACTTACATAGGTTTTTCCGTTTCCTGGATTTCCATATATCAATAATCCTATTCCTTCTCTTTTCATTTTTGAAAATTGATTTGCATATTTAATCCCAACTCTAAGCATTCTCTCAGATCCTTTAATATGATCCCAATTTTCAAATCTACACTTTTTAAAATTTTCATCCATAAGTGAATTATTAATAATTTGTTTTAATCTCAACTGTTTTTCTCTGTTCTGCTCTTCAATCTTTTTAGCTTCAATTTCTGCTTTTCTGCAGCTGCATAATACAGGACCTTTAATGTATCTATTGAATCCTGGAAGATAAGTTACTTTCTCTATTGGTTCTCCACACTCAGTACATTTTTTACAATCCGATTCCTTGATCTCGGAGTTCATCTTCAGCACTTCGTTTAGTTGTTCCATCCTTCTTAGCCCCTTTCTTTGTATTTATATTCTTCCAAAGCTTTAACACTACAGGTTTACAGTAATTAAATGAACTTATCTTTTCACCTAAAAAACTTGGTTTATAGTTTTTAAAAGCTTCCTCTATGCCTTTTTTAATTACATCTGCAGGTATTTTATTATTTAACAATTCTTTTACTGTATCAAATTCTTTGGGTTTAAAATTAACTTCTAATATTCCTGCTTTGGAACAATAATAATTTATAATTTTTTCTATATAAAGAAGATAATTATCTTCTTCTTTATCTTCTTCTAGATGCGTTAATTCAGTGTTACGCAACGTTTCATGTAACGTTACATCACCGTTACAGCTTTGGTTTTGTGCTATTTCAAGTAATTCTTTTTTCTTAGCTCTATGCTTTTTAACCCTTTCATTTGTGAGCATTTTAGCTCTTTCCATACCTTCTACGTTTTGATGTTCTGACCACCCTGTTATTGTAATAAGCTCTTCTTTCATTGTTATCATCCCAAATTTGCTGAATATATCTAATGCCATTTTTACTGTATTAAGTTCAAGATCACATTCAGTTGCTAACATTTCTGGTGTATATGCAAGATTTTCAGTAAAAAGAATATATCCTTGAGAATTACTTCTACCAGCTAGAGTTAAAAGCATTACCCAAAACAGAACCATATCATTCCCACCTGGTAACTTTCTTATCTGCTTTATTTTTCTATTATCAAACATATCTAAATTTAACTTAATCCATTTAAGTTCTGCCATACTTACTAGCCTCCTTAGTTAAACAACTCTAATTCCAATCCTTTATCTGCTATATAAACTGGCTTTCCAGTTAACTTTTCTATTTCTTCTTTAAATTCTGCAGCATTACTATTGTCATGAGATAAATGAAGTAATGTAATTTCTTTTACCCGACTTAAATCTGTGGCTTTTAAAAACTCTTTAACATTTTCTAGTGAAAAGTGAGATTTAATTATTCTATTTTTTAAGCTCCTTGGAATTAATTCTTGGTTCAAATTTTCTTCTAGTATTTTATTAGAATAATTGCACTCCACAAAAATGTGATTTAATCCTTTAAACTTATACTGGCAATAATAACTATCTGTAATGAAAATCATCTTGCCCATTTCTTCATGCTGTATTAAAAATCCAAGTGATTCAGCTGCATCATGCTGTGTTCCGAATGGTAATATAGCAAAGTTATCAAATCTAATTTGCTTTTCTGATTCTATAGGGAATAATCTGTAATTGAGTTTTAACTCTAATGCTGATATAGTTCCTATACTTGTATAAACATAGATTCCATTCTTTATTAAGTCATTTATAGCCTTAGAATGGTCTTTATGTTCATGAGTAACCAAACACCCTACTACATTGCTAAGATTAAAATTCAAACCTTTTAGAATGGTTTTATAAGGTAGTCCACATTCAAGTATTAAAGTTTCTTTTTCACCTTCTAGGAGGTAGCAGTTTCCACTGCTAGAGCTCCCTAATACTTTAATTTTCATTAAAAACCTGGTCCCCCATTGTTTTCATTCTTTAGTTCTACCTTTTCTACTTTAGTAGGTTCAACATCAACTATTTTTTTAGAAGTTTCTATATCAATTTCTTTTATATTTGCATTTTCCTTGATTTCTTCTTTTACACTAACTTCAACGCCCTGTGGCTGATTCTGCTCTTCTTCTACATACATAGCTCCTAAATCTTCTGGAAAAGCTTCTCTTAATGCTTGTACTATTGCTGTTTTCCTAATCATCGTTTTAGGCTTTTGATTCCAGGTACTTTGGCCTTTGTTATATTCATCTAAATTAACTTTTGCTATATAAGGAAAATCCCTTCCGTTCTTATAAACTTCTGCCCATCCACCTAGCACTGTATCTGTTTTTAAAGCAAATGCACCTTCGATTTCCATTATTTCTTTATCTCTCTGTATTATTAACCCAGCTTTAAATCCTTTAAAGTCCTCATTTCTTTCAGCTTTTTTCATATAAGCTTCTTTAGATGTAATTATTTGTGCTGGTGATCCTTTAAACTTCACTAAATAAGCTTCATTTAAGAATGGGTTTAACTTTTGATATCTGCACAAGTTTATAAACATTACTATTTCTTGATCTGAAACTGCATCATTGCCTCTAGTAAGATAATTTTTTACTATACTTCCTGTAAGTTTTATCTCTTCGCCATTTACACTGAATTTATTTTCAATTTCCATTAAGTTTGCCATTTAAACTTCCTCACTTTCAATTCTTAAAATTTTATCTGATTCACTAACTACTAAATTAATTACCTGACTATCTGTATCTATTAATTTAGTAACAGATTCTTTATTATCAATGAATATAGGAGCTTGTACCTCATAATGTTCTGATAAGGTATTTATAATGTCTAACCCTGCATTAAGTCTTGCAGCACTATTTAAGTTAGTATTGAAAGGAACTCCATTTACCAGTACCTCACAGTTTTCATTTATTCCACCATTTGCTTGAGTATCAAATAGCTTGAATTTAACATATTTAAATTTTGAATTTATGCCACTTTCCAATAAATTCACCTTAGCTTTTATAAACTCTTCACAAAGAAACTCCTGTTTCTCTAAGTCTGCAATTTTTTGTGCTAACTGTTTTTCTTTTTCTTGAAGTTCTGCAATTCTAGCTTTTAGAGATTCATTTTGCTCTTTGTAAGATAGTTGGGTATTAACTCCTTGAAGTTCTGTATCTAATTCTTTTTTCTTATCTTTTAAATCTTGAAGCTCTCTATCAAATTCCACTGGTTGAGTTAACTTAGTTTCTAATTCTTCTACTTGCTTTTTAATATTTTGATATTCTTCATTAGCTAATAAGTCTAAAATTGGATTAAAATTTTTAATTTCTTCCTGCAGCTCTTGAATTTCATTTTTTAATTCAGTTTCTTTTACAACATGTTCTTCAAATTCCTTCTTATGCTGTCCAATTTGCTCTTTTAGTTTCTCAACTTTTCCCTTTTTAGCTATACCTGAAGAACTTATTTCAGCTAATTTTTTAGCTTTATTTTCATTAAAGTTTTCTGTTAGTTCTTGCTTCTTTGCTTCTATATCAATAGTTTCAAATTTTCTTTTACAAGTGGGACATACAAATTTATCATCATCTGGCAATATCAATTTTTCTTCGTCTTGCGAAACCCATTTATTCCTTAATTGCTGCATTTCATTTTCAATGCCCGAAACATACTTTTCTTTGGTGCTAATAGAATTATTAAGAGTATTTATTTTCATCTGTATTGGCATAAGCTTATTTTCTGATTTTCTTAAAGCTGTTTGCATATGTTCTAAAGGCTTTTGTATTTCAATGCTTGTGCTCTGCTCAATATCTTTTAATTTAGATTTTAATAAATAAATTCTATCTTTTTCCTTTAAAAGTTCATCATTTACTTTTGATTTATCAGCAATATTTTCATCTACACTTTTTATTTCTAAAACAATTCCTTTTTTTCTAAGCTCAAGAGCATCAAAGTCTATATCCTCTTTTTTAGTTTTGGTTAATTCATCTACTCTTGCTGGTATAGTTTTCTTATCATCTGTAAGCTTTTTCTTTTGAGCCTTAATCCTTTTGGTGAAACCTTCTAAATCTTCATTAGGATTAAGTGTATTTGTAAGGTCCTTAAGCTTTTCATTGGAACTTATAATGTCATCTACAGTTACATCACCATTTAATTTAAAGATTATTTCCCTTCTGTCTTGCCACTTCATAACTGAGCTAAAATATAATGGATTGGTTAACAACTTAAATATGTCCTCTGGAATAATCCCACTAATCGCTTTTTGGTACTCCCCTTGTTTCTTAGGTACTTCATTACTGTAATAGCTTGTCTCTGTTCCCTTAAGCTCTGAATTTGCTTCTCCTCTTTTCTTAACCCATTTTTCTTTCAGAATTTTTCTAAGCACTGTTTTAACTCCATCAATTTCTAAAGTACCTTGAACCTCAGTTTCTAACATATGAATAGTGTTATTATTTTCATCCAAAGGTTGCACACTAAATTTGCTTTTATCTTGGCTATCTTTATCAAATAGCAACCAGTTAAAAGAATCACCTATAGTAGTCTTACCTGTCGCATTGTCTCCATATACGCTTGTTACGTTACCAAAATCTATATCTAGTTCCTTAATTCCTTTGAAGTTTTTGAGATATAATCCTTTTAAAATTATTTTCTTTGACATTTTTCATCCTCCTATATACAATTGAATTAATGATTTTTTATTTTAATTTTTATTTTGGTTGCTTTTGCAACTCTTTTTTTATACCTAATATTTCTTTTAATTGTTCCTCTGTAATATCTCCAATGTCATTTGAATTTTCTCCTGTTATAGGGTCATATACCTGGCCATTATCTAAATCAAATTTATAAGTAAGATAAGTATTAGCCAACCTTTACCACCTGCTTTTTCATTTCTTTTACTATATCTACATCAAGCTTTTGGCTTAGTTCTAATATTTTAGGATCTAACAGGTTGTTTACTGTAACTTTTTTATTTAATTCCTTTTTAAGAGTCTTCAAGCTTACCCCTCCTAAAACAATTTTTATAAAAGCTCTTAATCCTTACCAAAACATCTTATCTTTTCAGCTTTAAGTTGATCCTGTCTTTCCTTATGCTTCTGTATGTTCTTACCAAGCTGCTGAATTTTTTCTTGATAAATTATATTCACTTCCTATTCCTCCTTTTATTTTTCTGCTGGCAAAACTACATCTTTAAACACTTTGTAAAATCTGCTGTCATATGCATAAAAGTCCCAACCTTTCTGTGTAAATAGATAGATTGTTTTCTTATTTGTGAGCAGCTCTTTTACTGTCATTTTTCTCACCTTCTTTCTAAGCTTTGTATACTTGTCCCCTTTATGGTAAAATTTTGTTGAAAGGGGGTGATTTTTATGGATTTTAATAATATTGAAGATTTAAGTAAAGAAGAATTGATTAAATTGATAAATCATCAAACAAGTCTGGAAATTAGTAAGAAAGCTTCTTTAAAGGAAAATATGACACCCACTATGCTTAAAAATGAAGATACTTTGTTTATCATTCCTAATGGTTTCTTAATTGGCAAGCCATATGTTGAGGAATTAAAATCTGGAATTTCATATATAACAATTAGTGATGTTATAGTGATAACTTCAGTTTCACCTGTAAAATCCGTTACTTTTAATGGCAATTGTTTTCAACTTGCAGTTGATCAAATTATAGCTTTTTCGCCAATTGATAGAGATTCGTTTTTAAATCAGCTTCAATCTCAACAGGTGTCTTAGTATTTTTTGAATTTATAACTACTGTTACTGGCTGTGCTTGAACTGGTACTTCAAGTGCAGCTACTCTTTTTTCTAACTCAATAATTCTATGTTCTAGCTTTGCATAATTTCTTTTCTTATTCATCTTTCTCACTTCCTTTTTTATTTAAGTCTTAATCTATAAAATTTAAATATGTTTACAATGTAAACATTACATTTAATTACACAACCTTATACTTTATAGCCATCTCTTTTACTATTGTTGTATATATTTCAATAAGCTTTTTATCCTCTGCTATAACATCTAAATAGTTCAAATTATCAGCCTTAGTTTTACTGCCACCATTTAAAAGCAATCTAGCTCTCATATTTTCTAACCTTATCTTTAAGCTACATCCTGCACGTTCCTGCAGAGCTTTATAAACTTCATCCTTTGGTGTCTTATAGTCTGAAAGTTTGTAGCATATCTTTTTCATAAAGTTGTTAGTTTCATTTCTCCAGTTTTGTGAAGGCCTTATTTCTACTACATCTCTTATAGCTTGTACCTCTTCTTTTGCTTCAACTGCCTGCTGCTTTGCTTCTGTAATACCTTGATGTAGTTTCCTCTGTTCTAACTCATTGTTTGCTATAGATTGACTTAATTTAAGTAGTAATTGGGTTTCTGGACTTAATTGCGATGCATCTATACACTTTTGCTTTAGCCTGTCCTCAACTTTCACAAAATATTCTTTGGCTGCTTCACCTTTAAAGTTATGAGTACCCATTGCAAGTTTTTTAGCAAATGAAGCACTTAGTTTATAATCCATAACTTTGTTACCCTCGACATTAGTGTCGAACCCCTGATAATCCTCTCCATTAGTTGCAAATTGATTTTCTAAAATATTTGTCTTTGCCCATCTTGAAAACTGACCCTTGGCAAGTTCTAAAAACTCATATAATTTTTTAGCTGTAGTTCTTCCTTCTTCATCTATTCCAAGCACAATTTCAATAGGTGTTAAATTTGTTGTTTCTACCTGTTGAATTTCTGATTTAGTTATTCGACCATTCATCTTTTCATCTCCTTTGTTTTATATTTCCCATTCCAACACATCTCCTTAGCCTCTAGTGGAGTATGATTTTTTACTAGAGCTTGTACTATTGTGATACTAAAAAATATAATATTCTAAACTGGATGCTCATATTAATAAAATATGAAGTGTTTACATTTTTTAAGTAAGTATTATTTTTTTAATAGGCTTTTCAGCCTACTTTGTCAGATGTGATTTTTACATCTATTGAGCAATTTTCTTATGCTCTTCTTTAGAAGTTTCTCTTATATATTCCTCATATAATAATTTTGTCAGTGTTTCTTCCATGTATGGGATTCTTTCTGGATTCATAACTACTACCTTAATTTTTCTTTCTTTTCTTTTTGCCATATTTCTCACCTCGGAAATATTATGCCCCTTGGTGGAATAATAATGTATTTGGTTTTTTATTTAATAAGAGGTGCTATATTTGCGCTTTCAGAAAATACATTGCTTAACCATGATTGTTTAAGCAATGTATTTTCCTGCTTAAGCTCCTCAATTTCTCTTTCGAGCCTTCTTCTTTCATATGGTGAAAACTTTCCTAATTTAATGCCTTCTAACTCTGCAATATACTGAGGATTATATCTAACACATGGAATCCCTTTTACTGGTACTATTACTCCTTGTGCTTTGTATTCATTTATAGTTCTTTCCCCAACTTGCCACCTTTCAGCAAGATCCTTTGTTGTTAAAAGTTTGTTATCCACCATAATTAATCGCCCTACCTTTTAATTTATTTAAAGGTAGTATGCTCTTTTATGGAATAATAATGTATTATGCCTCTTTATCTTTAATATATATAGCTTCTGTAATAATCATATTTGCTCTAGCTAATGCTTCTTCTGCATTTTCAGCTCTCGTCTTCAATTCCTCTAATTCTCTTTCAAGCCTCCTTCTTTCTAACGTAGAGAATTTTTCAAATCGTGTTCCTTCTAGTTCAGATATATGATGTGGATTAAACCTTATAGAAGGTATTCCTTTAATAGGAATAATTATTTTATCAGCTATATAGTTATCTATTGTTTGAGGGCTTACTTGCCATCTTTCAGCTAAATCCTTTTTAGTTAAAAGCTTTTCCATTTAACACACTTCCTTTTCACACTGTTCAATAACTGGCAAAATTTCATTTTCTTTTAATAAGTCATAAAGAAACAATCTGCCTTTTTGCGTCCATTTAGTATTCATTTTTACATCTGGTCTACCATCACTATGGGTAATATTAACTGTTTCTGAATGAGTGTATCCTTTACCATGATGCTGACTATATAATAACCATTGTCCACTTTGTTTGTATTGAACTTTTAATTCATGTAATAAGTCATTCATCTTAGTACCACTCAAGCCATAGTCTTTAGAAACCTGAGTTATGGTTACAAGTCCTTTGTTTCTTAAAATGCTGTCCATGTAATCTGCTTTAGGTTTAAGTTCTCCTATTAATTGGTCTTTCTGCTTGTTTTCTAACTGTAATTGTTTCTTTTCCTCTTGCTCTTTTATCCAAACTTTAGCCCTTTCAATTGAATCTTCTATCATGTAACTATCTTTGGGTTTGTTTAAATTATCTCTTACGTTAAAATAAGTTTCCTCTAAATGTTCATAAACTTCCCAAGCTTCATCAGTATCTAAAATTTTTGCGTGCCTCGCTGCTCCTCTATCTGTCCATAAAATAAGCTGTGAAACAAATTTTAAAGGCTCTCTAATATCATTGGGTAGGCTATTTTTAAAATTCTTTAATGCTTGTCCTTCTAACTTGTAGTAATGCTTGTCCTCTGTAAATCTTTTTTGATTATTCAAGAAATTCATTTGAATATTTTTTTCTTCGGTACCATACTCTTCTGCTAAAACTTTAGTTGTAATTATTCTTTGATTTTTAAAATCCAATGGTATTAAGTTGTTCATCGAAACCTCCTTAATTTAATTGCATTTCATGCGACTATTTGGTTAAAAAAAATTGCATTTGCCTCATCAATAGTTAAATTCAACACTTTAACAATTAAATTAGCTTCTTTGATGGATATATCGTCCCCGTTGTTTTTGATCTTTCTATACAACGTAGAACGGTCAATACCTATTTCATTTGCTAATATTGATATGTTCATTCCTCTTTCGACTATTTTACCTTTTAGCTTGTTTATATTTATCATATTTACACCTCTTTTCACTTTCGCATGTAATGCGATTGATTGATTTAATATTAACATCATCAATTCTAATAGTCAATACTTTTTTTGCATATAATGCGATTATTTTTCATTATTTTATTTATCTCGTTGCATATTTGCGAAAAATGTTATATAATAAAGATGTTATATAATTTAGTAAAAATATTAAGGAGGTTTTTAAAATGACTACCATAGGAGATCGTATAAAGCAAAGAAGAAAAGAACTTGGTTTATCTGTTGATGATATTGCTGAAAAATTAGACAAAAATAGAGCAACTATATACAGATATGAAAGTGATTATATAGAAAATCTTCCGATAACAATTATTAATCCCTTAGCTGATGTGCTTAAAACAACACCTGCATATTTAATGGGTTGGAATGATATCGCTGAAACAATAAATAAAGATGATATTAATACAATAGTTAACGGTTTTAAAGAAAACAAGGAATTTATTAACAGAATCTCTTCTTACAATGAAGAATCTTTAAAGAATTTTATTGAATACCTACATGCAACTTTTTCAGAAGAGATAACCTCATTAGACGATAAGTTTACTGCTCTAGACGTATTTAAATTATATGAATATGTAAATAAAATTGTTTCATTTGAACTTAATAAATTAACAAGCGAAAACAAAAATGAAATTAAAAACTTAAATGGCATTGACTTAACCACTGCATCTAAAGAAGAATCTCAATCTTTAGAAGATAAATATACAACATTAGCCGCACATGATGATGATTTAACAAATAATGAAAAGCAAAATGTTGATATGAAAATAATGGAGGCCTTAAAGAAAAGACAAAAGTAATCAGGGGGTAGATTACACATGACAAAATATGAGAAACTTTTGATTGAAACTGAAAAACAGGATGTCGAGGTCATAGAAGTTGACCTTGGCACTAGAAAAAAATGTGGAAAATATCTTAGTAATAATAAAGAAAATATAATTATTATAAATTCAAATATGACAAATACTGAAAAATGCGAAGTTTTATATGAAGAATTAGGGCATCATTATACATCCTTTGGAAATATATTAGATCAATCAAGAATTAACAATGCAAAGCAAGAAAAATGTGCTAGAAATTGGGTTTATGAAAAATCAGTCGGAATTGTATCTTTAATAAATGCATTTGAAAAATGTATTAATAATAGACATGATTTAGCAGAATATTTAAATGTAACAGAGAAGTTTTTGGAAGAAGCAATTAAACACTATAAAGAAAAATATGGAGTTTACTATAAAATTGATAATTATACAATTTATTTTGAACCAAACTTAAGAATAGTAAAAATGTTTTAAAAATAAGTTTCTAAAGGAGTGATTTTATGCAATATAACATTACTTACAGAAAAAAAGACAATAGCTGGCAGTATATAATTTCTTATAAGGATAGTACCGGAAAATGGCGGCAAAAAAGTAAACAAGGTTTTGAACTCTCCAGAAAAGGAAAGGAGCTTTGTAAAATTGAAGCTGAAAACAAGATTGAGGAACTGAAAAAGATGCACGAGTGTATCGATATTCCAGAATTGAGGGATATTACATTTGAAAAATATACAAAACTTTTCATTGAGCATCAAAAATTATACAAAGAACCAAATACAATTGAGCATTATAAGTTAACATTTAACATATTTAATGATCTAAATGATTTACGAATGATAGATATAAAAAATTTCAATGTACAAAAATCCATTGATGACTTGATAAAAAAAGGTTACAGCCAAATATCAATAAAGGGATTCTTATCTTCTCTGCGGTATACTTTTAATTACGCAATAAAAAAAGATAGAATTATTATAGAAAATCCTGTACGTGACATTGATTATAAAATTGAAAAGGAAAAGAAAACTAAAAGAGCTCTTACACAAAATGAATTAATTGATCTATTAAATAAAATAAAAAACAAAAAATTGCGTCTCATATCAATGGTAGCTGCAAAATGTGGGCTTCGTATAAGTGAAATATTAGGTCTGACATGGAGTGATATTGATATGAAGAACTTTATATTAAGTGTTAATAAACAATGGAAAAAAAATAAAGACGGTAAATATTCTTTTGGCATACTGAAAAGCAAAAACTCAAAACGCCAAGTTCCCATTCCACCAAATTTAATGTCAGAACTCAAGGCTTATAAGAGTGACCAGAAAGTTATAGAATTAAATGATAGGATATTCAACTATGGTTCGAGAGAACAAATTTCATCAGCTTTATGTAAGACTTACAGAGAGATTGGATATGAGATATCAGTCCATGAGCTTCGTCACACTTACGGCACAACACTAATTGCAAATTGTCTTGATTTCAAAACTGTGGCAAAACTCATGGGTAATGATGTTAAACAAGTTCTTGATACTTATTCACACGTAAATGATGACATGATGAATAGTGCTAAAAATTTAATTAATAAAATTTTATAATTAATTTTTGACGATTTTATTGTCGTTTCACATCGAACTGGCTTATTTACTAATGTTTAAAGGTATAAACTTCATATTCTAAGAATATGAGCTTAATAAAATTATATAACATTATATACAAACATTCAACAAACTACTCGTTTAACTTTAATATACCTTCTTTTTCATTTATATAAGGTAAGGTTTTTATGATTTCATAAACATATTTTAATTTTGATTTTCCTTCTTTTGAAATTTTATCTTTTTCAACTTCATTAAAACAAAGCATATTACACCAAAAATCCACAAAATCATCTTTAGTTACAAAATGAGTGTCCTCTTTGTCTTTTACTACGAATCCACTTTTAAATTCTTCCACTATTTCAATGTTTTTAATTTCCTTATTTGAAACACTTCCACACACATCATTCCACATTGTTTTAAAAGCTATCATAAAATTATACCTCCTAAACTTATAAGTAATTCTCATATATATGTATATAGTATAACATATATTGTATTCAAGTCAAATCTATTACGTGTTTTAGCTAATAGCATATCATACTTATTGTATTTTCACTAAATTTGCTTCAATAATACGCCTAATTATGACAAAATAAACTATTGTGTAAAAACAAATACATACATTTTAACTTAATTTTCGAGTTTTACAAACTAAAATAAGCCATATAATCTTACGTTTAAATACTGCTACTAAAGTTGATATTTTAATTTTTAATGTTAAAATTAAAATATTAGTTATTATGGTGGTGAAAATATTATGAATAGATATATTGCTAATAATCCTAAAAAAGTAGGATCTTCCCCTGGAACACTTGTACATATTGGTAATAAATTTAAAGAAAGCTCAGAAATAACACTTATTCAATATAATAAAGACACAGAAGAAATATTACATACAGATAATATTGACAAATGTTTTTCTAATTTCAATAACGAAAAGGTAAAATGGATAGATATCGAAGGTTTACAAGATGTTTCTATTATAGAAAAAGTAGGAAAAAAATTCAAACTTCATCCTCTCTTGCTTGAAGATATATTAAACACAGGCCAGAGAGCTAAAATTGATGATTATGACGATTACATATTTATTGTGTTAAAAGTGCTTACCTATAATAAGGATTTAAAAAAAGTAAAATCTGATCAGGTAAGTTTTGTTTTTATTGAAAATTGTATTATTAGCTTTCAAGAAAGAGATGTTGGTATATTTGACAATGTTAAAAACAGAATTAAAATTGCCAACGGAAATATTAGAAAACTTGGAGCAGACTACCTTCTCTATGCTTTAATAGATGCTATTGTCGACAGTTATTTTGTTCTACTTGAAAATTTCGGAAACAAAATAGATTGTGTTGAAGATCAATTAATAAACGAGCCTCAAAAAGGAGTTTTAAAGAGCATACATAATCTTAAAAGAGAAATGCTTTTTTTACGAAATTCCATATGGCCTTTAAGAGAAGTTGTAAGCATACTTGTAAGAGGTGACAATTCGCATTTTACCCAAAACACTATTGTATACTTGAGAGATGTATATGATCATATTATACAAATAATTGATACTGTAGAAGTATATAGAGATATGTTATCAGGTATGCTTGATACTTATCTTTCCAGTATAAGCAATAAGACAAATGATGTTATGAAAGTTTTAACTATAATATCAACTATTTTTATTCCAATAACATTTTTAGCTGGAGTATATGGTATGAATTTCAAATACATTCCAGAATTGCAATGGTCCTATGGTTATGGTCTGTTTTGGATTATTGTAGTAATTATTACATTACTAATGATTAGATACTTTAAAAAGAAAACATGGATTTAAATTTCACCTCTTAAGCATAATGCATTTTTCATATTCCCTTTTTCTCAGTTTACGCAGCCACTGCAATATGCTATTATTAGAAATAAAAAGGAGCTATGAAAAACATGATAAAAATTTTACACAATAAAATTAAATTAGAAACGTTAAAATCATTACTTAAAAATAATAAACTTACTTTCATAGTTTCAATATTATTAGTACTGGTTTTTGCATTTTTTTATTATTTTATATCAAATAATGAAGCTTATTATGACAAAACCATAGCAAAAATAACATCTGTGAATGAAACTTCATCTAAAATAACAAACGTGAATGGTAATGTTGAACAAGTTAAAAAGCAACAAATCAAATCAATAATTATGAATGGCAATTATAAAGGAAAAGAACTTCAATTACAAAATTCATCTTCTTATTCTGGAGTTAATGATTTAAATTTGAAAGTAAATGACGAAGTATTTGTATCAGTCCAGCAAGATACAAATAGCAAAGCAATTTCTGGAAAGATACTTAATCTTAAAAGAGATAAATACATTGTATACATTACAGCAATATTTGTACTGCTAATTTTACTAATAGGCGGTCTTAAAGGTTTTAGGTCTTTATTCAGTGTAATAATCAATATTATAATTTTTTCTATTGTAATCAGACTATTTTTACATGGATTTAATCTAATACTTATTTCTGTTATAGCCAGCCTATTGTTTGTTTTTTTATCTATATCCATTGTATCTGGAATAAACAAAAAAACTCTTTCTGCCATACTTGGCACAATGGCAGGAACTCTTCTATCAATGTTAATAGCTGTTGTTGTAATACAGTCAAACCATTGGAATGGTATCAAATTTGAAGAGATGGAATTTCTTACTCATCCACCAGAACAAATATTTTATATTGAAATTCTTATAGGTACTTTAGGATCAATAATGGATATTGCAATTTCTATTTCATCTTCTATAAAAGAATTATGTGATAAAAATCCAAACATTGAAACTAAGGTTCTTATTAATTCAGGTAAGGAAATTGGCAAAGATATTATGGGTACTATGACAAATACTTTAGTTTTTGCTTATATAAGCGGCAGTATTCCACTTATATTACTTCTTCTAAAAAACGGGTTTCCTATTTTTTATATCATAAGTATAAATCTTTCTTTAGAATTTATACGTGCACTTACAGGAAGCATAGGCATTGTTTTAAGTATCCCTATTACTATTTATGTTTCTGTACTATTTTTTAAAAATCATAAGATTGGAGAATTTTAAAACTATGAATGTATCATTAGTACTATTAATTATACTTTTCTTTTTAATGATAATTGTTGGTGGAAAACGTGGTTTAAAATCATTTTTCACCTTAGTTTTTAACTTTCTAATTTTGTTTTTTATGCTTATACTCATTTCTGCTAATCTGGACCCAATTAAAATAACTTTTTTAGGATGCATTACCATTAGTTATGTCACCTTATTTTATATTAATGGATTTAATATAAAAACAGTTTCATCCCTTTTGTCAGTTACCTTGGTTATATTTCTAACTATGATCATTACATATAAAATAGGAAACAATGCACAAATACAGGGTTTTGGTATGGAGCAGTCAGAAACTATTTCAGCTCTTTCACTATATATTCAGTTGAATTTCTCCAAAATAGTTATATGTGAAGTTTTAATTGGATTATTAGGTGCAGTAATTGATGTATCCATTTCTATATCTTCATCAATGTATGAACTATATAAAAACGATTCGTCTATATCCAAACCTACAATATTAAAATCTGGAATGACTATTGGAAAAGATATTTTAGGAACAATGACAAATACATTGCTTTTTGCATACATAGGAGGATTTATGACATTAATAATATATTTTAATGAACTCCATTATTCAATGTCTTCCATATTAAATGCAAAAGTATTTTGTTCTGAAGTATTTCAAATTTTGTGTGGTGGAATAGGCATTGTGCTCATTATCCCTATAACTTCCTTCATCACTGCGAACATATTGTTTTTAAAGCATACGTCTTAATACCCATTAATATTCAAAGTATATATCCATTTGTAACTGAATGTTCTTATTCAAATCTTTTCTATGATATAATCTTATTTAACAATTATTCATTAGAGTTAAATTCTAATTATAATAATAAATTTAATGGGAGGATCAGTAAAATGGAAACAAACATCTATAAAAAATTACTTGAAGAAATTAATGCTGGAAAAAGAGCGGTTATAGTTACAACCTTAGATAGTAATAAGTGTATTAGCTCTTCTCAAAACAAAATTCTTTTCACCCATGAAAGTTTACTTACATATAACAAATCATCTGATTTTGATGAAATAATTTACGAAAAAGCAAAATATGCTTTAGAAACTGGAAACCTTCAGTTTATTAAAATTTCTGAGGAAAAAACTTATTTGATTGAACCTTACTTTCCTGAACCTCAGTTAATAGTTTTTGGTGGTGGTCATATTGCTAAGCCTTTAGTTGAATTTGGTGCAAAGGCAGGGTTCTTAGTTACAGTTATTGATGACAGACCATCTTTTGCTAATGGTCCTAGATTTCCTGATGCCGAAAATGTAATTTGTGAGAGTTTTGAAAAGTGTTTTGATTCTATTACTTTAAACGAATCTACCTTTGTTGTTATTGTAACCAGAGGTCATAGACATGATATGGACTGCCTTAGACAAACTTTAAAATATAATAGTGCTTATGTAGGAATGATTGGATCAAAACGTCGAGTTAAAGGTGTCATAGATAAATTACTAAGTGAGGGTTATTCTCAAGAAAAACTTGGCAAGGTCAATGCCCCTATAGGTCTTGATATAGGTGCAATTACTCCTGAAGAAATAGCTTTTTCCATTATATCTCAGGTTATCCAATACAGACGTCTTATTGACAGAACTACGGGTAGTATAAAATCTTCAAAAACCACTTGGCCTGAATTTGACAGAGATGTACTTACAAAACTTAGTAAAAAAGAAAACACTGCAAAGGCAGTTATTACCATTGTTTCTACCAAAGGTTCTGTGCCTAGAAAAGAAGGTGCAAAAATGATTATAGGACATCACGGTGAAATTTTAGGAAGTATTGGTGGCGGCTGTAGTGAAGGGGAAGTAATCAATTCTGCTCGTTATATGCTGAGAAATAACATTGCATACCAAACTGAAAAAATAGATATGACAGGTTATGTTGCTGAAGAGGAAGGCATGGTATGTGGTGGAATTATGAATGTACTTATAGAGGTTTTCAATTTTTAAATTAAGAAAAAGTGCCTTAAAAGCTTATATTTTAAGGCACTTTCATTTTACTTAGATTTCCATAATTATTGGCATAATTATAGGATTTCTTCTTGTTTTGTTATATAAGAATTGTCCTAAAGAATATCTTATATTAGATTTTATCACATACAAATCTGTAATTTTTCTATCCATACATTTATCTATCTCTGCTTTTACTACGTCTGTTGCTTCATTTAATAGATTGCCAGATTCTTTTACATAAACAAATCCTCTTGTAATGATATCTGGTCCTGAAAGTATATTAAATGATTCTTTATCCATTGTTATAACTACTGTTAATATACCATCCTGTGACAAATGTTTTCTATCTCGGAGTACCACATTACCTACATCACCAATACCAAGACCATCTATCATAATAGCTCCCGAATGAACTATTGCTGATTTTCTAGCTGCATTTCTATTTAATTCTAGCACCTGGCCAGTTTCTAGTACAAATATATTCTTATTATCCATTCCCAAACTTTCAGCTAATAATGCATGTTGTTTAAGATGTCTATATTCTCCATGCACAGGCATAAAAAACTTAGGTTTAACTAAATTATGAATTAGTTTAAGTTCTTCCTGGCAAGCATGACCTGAAACATGAACTTCTTCTAAAGCATCATAAATTACATTTGCTCCTTTTTTGAAAAGTTCATTTATTAGTCTAGAAATAGCCTTGTTATTTCCTGGAATAGGTGAGGCAGATATAATTACTAAATCTCCTCGCTCAACTGTAATATTTTTATGTGCTCCAGAAACAATTCTTGAAAGTGCAGACATTGGTTCTCCTTGGCTTCCTGTGGTTATAATAGTTATTTTTTCAGGAGGGTATTTATTAATATCTTCTACACTTATAAGTTGGTCCTCTGGTAAAGTCATGTATCCAAGGTCCATAGCTATACTAGAAATCTTCTCCATGCTTCTTCCACTAAAGGCTATTTTTCTTCCATAAAACAAAGATGAATTGATAATCTGTTGAACTCTATTAATATTTGATGAAAAAGTTGCTACGATTACTCTTCCTTTTGCTCCTCGGAAAATCCTTGTTAAGTTTTCTCCTATAACCTTCTCTGAAACTGTAAACCCTAAACGCTCAACATTAGTACTATCTGCCATTAAAAGTAGTACTTTTTGACTTCCTAGTTTTCCAAAACGCGGAAGATCTATTATCTCTCCATCTATAGGAGTATAATCTATTTTAAAATCTCCTGTGTGAACTATCATACCTTGAGGAGTATGTATAACTAGTGCACAGGAATCTGGAATACTATGACACGTCCTTATAAATTCAACTCTGAAGTTTTCAGTTTTAACCTCTTCTCCTATTTTAACTACATTAAGAGTACAATTGGAAAGCATATTATGTTCTTGCAGCTTACTTTCAACTAAAGCTAATGTTAATTTTGTGCCATATACTGGTACATTCATTTGTTTTAGAACATAAGGCAGTGCTCCAATATGATCTTCATGACCATGAGTTAATACGATTCCCTTTACTTTTTCAATGTTATTCAACAAGTATGTTATATCAGGTATTACTAAATCTACACCATACTGTTCTGCACTTGGAAAGGCTAAGCCACAATCAATAACAATTATTTCTTCACCGTATTCTATAGCTGTAATGTTCTTTCCAATTTCCCCTAACCCTCCTAGTGGTATAATTTTTACTTTGGTTTTAGTTTTGTTTTTAGTTATCATCTAATCTCCAATCCGTAAAAAAACTCATCTTATGCTAAGCTTCTTTAACATTATATATATTTTTTATTATTTCATTTTAAATGTTTTTTTCATACATTTTTAAATCTGATTCAAGCAAATAACACAAAAAATAAGTGTATTGTGCAAATAATCAGAAATTACAATCAATTCATTTTATATGTATTTAATTTCATACGTAATTAATGTTATTAAATATTGATATTTTCAAATATCAATCCGATGAACAGTATCTCTAGTGTCAAAATAGACTTCACCGTAAATTACTCTAATTAGTATATTAATAATTATCATCTATTATCCATACTCTGATATACTAATTTTTACTTCATACATAAGTAAAAATTAATATTTTAATTAATATTCCAAAAGAATAAAAATAACCCCAATGATACTGTACCAATAGAAATTTCATTTTTTTAACATAAACATATGAGTTAATCTTTTATAATTTGTTGTATATGAAAAAACTTGAATAAATATAATTTTCATATTTTAACCAATTTATATTCATTCATCTTTTTTCATAAATATCGTTTACTAAGTTAAAAATTAAATAAAATATAAAGTTTTCACTGTATTAATTCTATAATTTCTCTCCTCGTTTCAAATTTTCTATAAATTCTCCAAGATCACTCCTTTGTACTCTCCAATGACGTCCAATTTTAAAAGCTGGAATTTTCCCGTCTTGTACTAATTTATATGTAGTTACTTCACTAATTTTTAAATAATCAGCCACTTCACTAACAGTCATGATTTCACTTTCTTTGAGTTTCACATCTGTCATATTCATCTTCCCTTCTTTCAATTAGACTTTTCAATTTTATTAAAGTACTGTGAGTTATTTGATTTTTCAATTTCTTCATAATCTATATCTATTATACATAATCTATTATATATAATCAAGTTAAGTTATAAATAGCATTAATAACTTATCTTTTATTTATTTTAATATATCTAATTTATAAATGGTTATAAATGATTTAATCGTCTTAAAATAGAAAAAAGCCACATAATAGACATTAATTCCATCCTGCGACCTATTTTCCCCTTATAATTATACAAAACATTCTAACTAATGAATAAAAACTTTATTCTTATTTCTTTACAAATTGTTTCTTCTTATGTGTGAGTTTTAAATTAAAATTCAAGAATTTTTTATAAGAATAATAACAAAAAACCATTCCCAGTAATTCTGCTGATAATAAAATTGAAACTAATCCTTCTGTAAAAATCTTTTTGTTTTCTGTTATATAATAATAGAAGGATGGTGTACAGGAAACAAGTCCAATTATAATAAATACTGTTATAAATGCTACCTTTACGTTTATTTGTTTTATAGCAAATATATAAATAAAAACAGTTTTAGAAATAGTTCCAATAATTCCTCCCATTATTGAAGATATGATTAATGTGACTGCAATCTCACTGTTCATATTCATAAATATTACTTCAATCATACCAACAAATAACCCAATAAATGTGGATATTAATAAATTAAACCAAAAACCTTTTAAATTATCCTTCATAATCAAAACACCTCAAAATCCAAGAAATTTTTTAAATTCATTTAGATATTTTCTTGTAACATAAATTTCTTCATCTATATCTATCATTTTTAATATAAGTTTACTATTAAACCAGGAAATAATACGATCTACTTTGACTATATTTACAACAAAACATTTACTTACTCTTATAAAACCTTTACTTTCTAATTTTTCTTCTAATTCATAAAGTTTTTCTTTTACCTTATATTTTTTATCTCCTGTTCTGCAAAAAACATCATTCCCCATAGCTTCAAAATAGTAAATATTGTCATAAGTCAATACTTTAAGTTCATCCTCATCACATTTTCCTGTAATTACACTTTTAAATTCTTCTTTATTTCCTAAAGCCTGGTCTAAATAGTCAATTAAAACATTTATAGTGGTCATATCAAAATATATACCTACTTTATCTTGATCTAAATCAAATCCTTTTTCAATTATACATACCTTAGCATCTTTATTAATTCTTATTTTACGATTAGTAATAATTTCTTCTAAGATTCTTCTAAGATTTTCTGAACAAATTAAATCCATCTCCATACTAAAACCTCATTTTCAAATACATTAACATTTATAATTATAACGCAAAGTCACTACAGTGATCATCTACAGCTAAATTCATCTTATCTACATTTCTGTCTTAAATATTTCATTGATTGCATTGTAACACTTTTTTCTGACTTTGGACTACCGTTTAAAACAATTATTTTTACAGCAAAACCCTCCTCTTAACATTTTTATTTAACACTATGATTTTATTTTATTAGATTCCATAAATTAAAACTACAACTTTCTTTTAACATACATTATTTAATATGTAAGATGCACTTAAATTAAACTTCTATTTACTTAACATATTAAAACTCAATATATTTACTATATAAGTATCTTTATGGTAAAATCAATTTGCATAAACAATTTTATTAAGGTGACTATACCTCTTGGAATATTTAAAATCCATATATTCCTTTGTTATAATGTAATTGTTTAATGATAAATTTTAGGGGGACGTGTTCATGAAAAAAATAAAATTATTAGTTACTTCAATTATTATTAGTATAAGTTTTTTACTTCCAACTTCTGTTTTTGCAAGCAATGATATTAGTAGTAATTCCAACAAACCTAATATTGTTAGATTAGCTGGTACAGACAGATATGAAACCTGTAATAAAATTGTTAATGAAGGATGGTCTCAATCTGATTGTGCTATTTTAGTTAATTCTGAAATGTTTGCAGATGCTATTACTTCTTCCCCATTGGCTACAAAATATAATGCTCCAATTTTACTTACCGAAGGTAATACTTTAACAGCTTCCATTAAGGATCAATTACAAAAATTAGAGGTTAAAACTGTTTATATTGTAGGTGGTTCTGGTGTTATTTCCAATGATATAGTAAATAATTTACATTCAATGGGTATTACTACAAAAAGAATTTCAGGTAATGACAGATATGAAACCTCCATTGCTGTGGCTAAAGAATTAAATAACAATGCTGATACTAAAGGTATGTTTATTGTTTCAGGAGATACCTTTGAAGATGCTTTAAGTGCAGCTCCTATAGCTTCCAAGCTTCAGTACCCTATTATATTAGTAGCTAAAGACTCAGTTCCTGCTACAGTTAAAAATTATGCAACAAGTAATCAGGGCAAGAACTTATTTTTAGTGGGGGGACTTGATGTTTTAAATAGTAACATTTCTAAAGAACTAACACCCGCAAAATTTTATAATCAAGCTGATAAATATAGTAGAAATCTAGCACTAATAAATGACTTTAAGGAAAACTTAGATTTAAGCAAAATACTTATAGCCAGTGATTCAACCTTTGCAGATGCTCTTTCAGGTTCATCACTAGCAGGAAAATCAGCAAATCCAATTATATTATTAGGAAATAGCAATGTGGAAACTACCTCTAATTTCATCAGTAAAAATAGTGTTAAAACTATAGATGTGTTAGGTGGAAGAGGCGTTTTAAGTGATAATACTGTTAATAGTATTATTGGAAATACCACTGTCTCTAATTCATCTTTAGATTCAATCCCAGACAACTCAGATTTAACTGAAACTCAAATGAATGATTTATTATCACAGCTTCAAGGTGATTGGTATAAGCAAACTTATTTAAAGGACAAAAATGTAACTGTGCCATATACTGATAAAATCCTGCATTTTAATACAAAAGGCACTGAAAAATACCAATTTATTACAGCATACAAAAATGATGCTCAATTAGAAACCTTGCAAAAAATTAGAAAAGTATCAAAAAACCAATATTTATTCTACGGAATTAATGGAACCGATGAATATGATACACTTTTTTCTATAGATAATGATAAAAATTTAATTACTCTTATTTCTTGTACTACACCTAACTCTTATCATTCTAATGGTAATTCTACATTTTCATATAATCAATCTTTTATTAGAACAGACTTAGTTAAATCTATAAATAAGTCTGTATATGTAGGAAAATTTCAGGATTCTGCTAATAACACATATGAATTCAAAGATGATCTTACTGCAGTATGGCCAAACAAGAGTTTTAAATATAAAATTGAACAGTTAGACAATATTGGTAATTCCTATCTTCTAGTGGAATATGATTCAAACGGAAATGTAGCAAACAGATATATTTCTGAAGATACAGGAAATACACGTGTATTCTACTGCGCTGTGCCAAACACTGAAAAAGAGACTGATGCTGATCCTTCATACAAAGCAGGTGCTAAGTACATGGTTTTAACTAAAACGAACTAAAATATCTTTCAAGAAATAATAAGTCAAAGATATGACGGATATTTTGCACAAAACAAGGCGGTATGTTCCGCTGATAATCCATTTACCCAAAAGTTATATCTAAGTATTATTATGTAAAACAGACTAACATATTGACTAGTTATTTCTTTAAAGACACCTAATTGTATATGTATAAATTTGAGTTTTTCACATCAGGTAAAGTTTAAATCCATAAATAGAATTTAATGGTCAAATTACTACTGCTACTCAATAATTTGTTCAGTGAACCATACTGATGTGAAAAACTCTGTAAATTATTTAACCAGTAACTAATTTTCCACCATTTATATGTATAGTTTCACCTGAAGTGAAACTGGAACCGTCACTAGCTAAAAATACATAAGCTTCAGCTACCTCTACAGGTTGACCTGGTCTTCCCATTTCCGTATCCGTTCCAAATTCACCAACTTCCTTCTCATTAAAGGAGGAGGGGATAAGAGGTGTCCATATAGGTCCTGGTGCCACAGAATTAACTCTTATTTTTCTGCTTGCTAATGAAAGAGCCATTGACCTTGTAAAAGAAGTTACCGCACCCTTTGTGGAGGAGTAATCTATTAGAGTTTTATTACCTTTATATGCTGTAATAGACGAAGTATTAATAATTATACTTCCATCTTTTAAATAAGGCATAGCTGCTTTTGTCATATAAAACATTCCAAAAACATTGGTTCTGAAGGTTTTTTCTAGTTGCTCACTAGTAATATCTTCTATGCTATTTTGAGGATATTGAACTCCTGCATTATTTATAAGTATATCCAATTTCCCCAGTTCTTTAATTACATTTTCTATGGCTTTAATACAAAAACTTTCATCTCCTATATCACCTGATATAAGTACACATTTTCTTCCCTTTTCTTGTATTATCTTTTGAGTTTCTTTAGCATCTTCATGTTCATCAAAATATACTATAGCTATATCTGCACCTTCCTTAGCATAAGCAACAGCTACAGCTTTACCAATACCACTATCTCCTCCTGTAATTAATGCTGTTTTATTACTCAATCTATTAGAGCCTTTGTAATTAGCATTATCATAAATTGGTTTTGGGTTCATAAGTGATTCAAGTCCAGGTTGTTTATTTTGCTTTTGAGGTGGTACTTTGTTAGGAAATTCCATATTTCTTCTCCCCTTATTTATAAATAATATTTTCTTTACAATTTTAGTATTCCTTATTAAAACTTTTATTATTTATCCCACTTACATAATTGTTAACAAGTTCATTGCTTCATAAAAAATTAAAAGTAGCAGTGAATTATTTTCACTACTACTTTTAATTTAACTTTTAAACCAAAACTCTAATAATTACTCCAACAACATAAAGACCAAAAACAACAGATGCTGCTTTTTTTATTTTCATTTTATAAGCAACAGAAGTAGCAATTGATACTAGAATTAAACTCCATATAAAGAAAAAGTCTATACAAGAAAATAATTTATAAATAGTGCTTTTTATATCTGTTGATGAACTTAAAACTAAAGTAAGGTTAGTTGAAATATTTTTTATGTCTTGTGGTTCTGTAAAAGCCATTATTATTCCACTTAAAATTGTAGCTAGTATCATTGGTACATAAGCTAAAATATTTAAACAAAATAAATTTTTAAAATCTGAATTTTCTTTAAAAAACATAGTAAGAAGCTTAATTATGGCTGTAATTATTAAAACTGCTAATACTGGCCATATTAATGCTCCAACTAAACTAGCAATTACAACAGTTGTTTTCATAATTGAAACTGTGCTTTGAGAATAATTTGGGATTTGCTGAGCTTGTGAAATTGCAAAACTTATAAGCTTAGGCAATTCTATTGCTGTAATAATTAATTGTATTAATGTTATAGGAATTAAGTATCCCCATATTCTAGGGTTTTCATTAACCCTTTCTAATGTTTCTTTTGGTGATATTATAACACCTATAATATTTTTAAAAATTCCATCTTTATTGTCTTTTGTCATTTAAACACCCCTTTAATTTATAATATTAAATCACTCATAAGGTCCTATAAAAATGTTTATGCTTTTTTAAGATACCTTATTACTTTTAAATTATTATTTTAAGCATTCTCCTCCTCTCAAACAAAATTATTAGCATCAAGTGATTCCTAGGTTCCAGTGGAGTTTGCCTATAAGGAATACCCTATCGTAATCTGAAACTTAGAAGAATTCATCCAGTCACATAGCAATGCTTATCCGTGTTAGCAATGGTAGCTATGGGATAAACTAAACTGCTTGTCCAAAACTTTTAAGACAAAAAACCAAAAATAACTTTTAATCAATAAAGTTACTTTGTATAAAATATTACACATTTATTCATATTTTGTAAACACTTATCAAATTAAAATTAATCAAGTATTTTACAAATTGCAAAAAAAGTTTCCTTATATTATACTAATCATAAATTAAAAAATCGTTATTTAAGGGATTACCCCTTCTTTACGCTTACTTTTAAAAAGAAAGGAGTTAAATTTATGAGGAGAGAATACATAAACTATCCTTCAGATATGCCCGTTTCAATAGCTTTGTCATCTATAACTAATTATCCTATGCATTGGCATAATTCAATAGAAATACTTTATGTTCTTAAGGGTAACCTTACTATTAACATAGGCTCTGACAAATATGATCTTATAGAAAAAGACTTAGAGATAATAAACATGGACGAAGCTCATAATATTGTAAGTAATGATAAAGATAATAGAGTTTTAGTATTTCATATAGATCCTTACTTTTTTGAAAAGTACTATAGTGATATTGAAAATATGTTTTTTTTCACTAATACCACAGATGACAGAGCTCAAGAAAGTAATAAATATGATGCTCTTAGAATATTTTTATCTAAAATTACTTGTGAAGCAATTCAAAAGCAAGATAACTATGATGAAGAAATAGAAACTATTCTTATAGATCTTCTTTATCATCTTATAAATAATTTTCACTATCTAATGTATGAAAATGAAGATCTAAAGGAAAAAGAAGAACAGTTAGAAAGATATCATAGAATTTCAAAATATATATTTAATAACTATAACGATAACATAACTCTTCAGGATATTGCTAAAAAGGAATTTTTAAGCACTGATTATCTATCTCATGGGATAAAGGATGTTACAGGATCTAGTTTTACAGATTTATTGAATTCAAATAGAATTGAAGAAGCCTTAAAACTTCTTTTAGATACTGACAAAACTATATCTGAAATTTCAGAAGAAGTTGGATTTTCCCATACTAGATACTTTAATAAGCATTTTAAATTTCATTATAAATATACTCCTCTACAATATAGAAAAAAATTCAAAGTTGATGAAGAAACCTTTGAGAATCAAAAGATTGTTGAATTTTATGATTTAAATGAAAGCCTTCAATATATAACTTATTATTTAGAAGATTATGATAGGTTTAATTATGAAGATAAAATAACAAAAATAAATATAAATATGGGAAAAGACCTTGGTGAATTCAAAAAAGTTTTTAAAGATGTACTAAATGTAGGAGATGCCTTTGATCTTCTTTTAGAAGATAATAAAGATATATTAGAAGTTCTTCAAGAAGAAATAGGCTTTGAATATGCTAGGCTCTTAAATGTCTTTAGTCGAGATATGTGCATCTTCCCGGGATCTAAATTTTATAATTGGAACAGGTCCAGTGATGTATTTGAATTTTTGGATACACTTAATATAAAACCTCTTATAGTTCTGGATGACAGTAACTTTTCCTCTGAAGATTTTTTAAAAGCTATAAAATCTTTTTTGAATTATTTTGGAGAATTAGATATTTTAGATTTGTATTCTTTTAAATTTCAATTTAGTTCAACTATGGAGCCTATTGTTATGAATAAAGTAACAGAACTTTTATCTTCAGAATACCAATTAGAAATAGCTAATGATGTATTTTATGTGGAAGATAGTGTAGATTTTATTTATGATACAACATATATGTTACCTTATATTATTAATGGTGTAGTAAATAGTGTAAACTCTCTAAACTTTTTAAGAGCTTTTGATGTTTTAGATAAACAAATTAACTTAACTAATGAAGTATTCTTTGGATATCCTGGTCTTATAAATGATAAAGGTATAAAAAAGCCCTCTTATTATTCTTATTACTTATTAAATAAACTTGGAGACACTTTAGTTGCTAAAGATAATGGGTATATAGTTACAAAATCTGATAAGGAATATCAAATTTTACTTTATAACCATCATGATGATGTGGATAAATTGATTCCCTTTAAGAGTTTTTTAAAACTTAGAGCTATTAAAAATGCCACTACTCAGAAACTTTCATTAAATATAGTAAATATACCTTCATCTATAAAAATAACTACTTATGAAATAAATGAAAAATCAGGTTCCTCATATAACTACTGGGTTGACATGGGAAAACCTAAAAGATTGAGTAAAGAAGAAAAACAAATCCTTCATAAAGCTTCTTTTCCTAATATATACTTTAAAAACTTTAAAAAAAGCACTGTATTTAATATACAAACTAAACTTAAAGGCTATGGCGCCTTGCTAATTTTAATAAAAGAGGCCTAATAATACCTTAAATCAGGTGTTATTAGGCTATTTTCTTATTTTCATCATTTTCTTAACATAACAGTATTGTACTTTTTTATCAACCTTTAAGTGAATGTAAATTTTACCCAAACATATTATAATTTAATTAAAGGGTAAACAAGTTAATAATATTTAAAAGCTTTTAACTTAGTTTGCTGAAATTTGAGGTGAAATTTATGGAAATTGACAATAATACTTTTGCAAAAGAAGAAATAAATAAAAGTCTTTTAAAATTTGCTATACCAGCTATATTCGCACTGCTAGTATCTGAACTCTATAATATTGTTGACACAATATATGTAGGTCACTACATAGGAGTTACTGCTCTAGCAGCTGTTACTATAGCATTTCCAATTCAGAAATTATTAATAGCAATAGGACTCTTAATAGCTGTTGGAACTTCTACTTATGCTGCTAGAACCTTAGGTGAAAAAAACATTTCAGAATTTAAAAAAATAATACTTACTTCTTTGAGTTTGGTTTTAGTTTTACTATTAGTAGTTTCATTTATTGTTTTTATGTTTAGAAAACCTATTTTTTACACATTAGGTGCTAGTGAGATAACTTATGCCTTAGTAAATAAATATGTATCTATAATTCTACTTGGTGGTGTGTTTCAATCTTTATCAGTAGTTGCTTGTTATATTATGATTTCTCTTAAAAAAACTAAAGCTCTATTGTACACTAACTTAATTGGTTCTGTTTTAAATATAATAATTAATTACGTTTTAATAGTTATGCTAGGCTTTGGAATAGAGGGAGCTGCTATAGCTACAGTAATTTCCCAAATAACTGCCTTTGCCTTTGCTTTTTATAAATTCAAAGATGTTGTACAGGACTTTAATATTAACTTTTCAATTCATTCTATTTATAACTCAGTTACATCAGAAATTTTAATTGGAATTGTAACTATTGGATTTTCAACCTTTATAATAGAAATAGAAGATGCTTTAGTTTCTGTAGTTCTAAATAACATTCTTTATGCTCAAGGTGGAGAGTCTGCTATCGTGATGATAGGAGTAATAACTAAAGTTTCCATGTTTCTATTTGTAACAATAATAGGTATAAGTTCTGCAATGCAGCCTATAGTTGCTTATAATTTCGGTGCTGGAAACTACGCTAAAGTTAAAAAGGTTTTAACTACTTCAATTAAAACTGTATTAATAGCTTCTTTCACATTTTGGTTAGTTTTTATGACTTTTTCAAATTCTATCATAGGATTTTTCTTAAAAGATGCTACTTTACTTCATCAAACAGTTAGAGCTTTCAGATTATGTATTTGTCTGATTCCTTTAACAGGAGTGTATTATGTAGGAATAAACTATTATCAATCAATTGGTGAAGCTAAAAAAAGTTTCTTACTTTCAATATATAGACAAATTATAATATTTATCCCTTTATCTATACTATTTGTTCAGGTTTTTGGTATAAATGGAGCTTGGGTTGCTTATCCTATAACTGATGCTGCTGCAGCTTTAACCTCATTTTACTTCTTAAACAAAGCTTTAAAGGAAGACTTCAACGAACTAAAAATAGATCAGAGACTTAAAATCAAAACTCATATTTAATTTCATATAAAAAACTAGCGTTTACTTCTATTAGAAAGTAAACGCTAGTTTTTTTGCTACAGTAACTAAAAGCATCCCGATTTGTTTTTATTTATTCTAAATGACTTATTATCAACAGCTTTCTGTACAGCTAGCACACCATCTAAGTGATCATATTCATGCTGTATCAGTTCTGCCAAATCTCCTTCAAATTCTATACTGCAATCATTCCAATCTAAATCTTTATAATAAACTTTACATTTTTTATATCTATATAGCTTTACTTCTAAACCTGGATAGCTCATGCAATCATCCCAAATTTCGAATTTATCATTTTCTATGAATTCAAGCTTAGGATTTATAAAAGCTATAGAATTATTATCAAAATTCATATATATTATTCTAAAAAGTTCATTAATTTGAGGTGCTGCTATAGCTCTTCCAAAGCCATACTTTTCTCTGAAGTTTATCATTGTATCATGTAAATCTTCAACTATTTGTTTTGCCTTATTAATTTCATCCTTTGAAACCTCTTTGCAAATTTTATATAACTTTTCATTTCCTAATAGTAATACTTCTTTTATAGCCATAATTTTCCTCCTTCATATGCTTTATAGGATTAATATAATATTATCACTTATTATAATGTATACTCAAAAAAATAACTAGTTGCTATTAGTATCTTTGACTTGTTATTTTCTTTCATACTATTTAAAATATCTTTATATGAATATATATTAATGATTTGTCAAATTTTATATTAATCATTTACCTCATTTGAAGATTTCACATTTAATATAGCAACTGAAAAAAACATACCTACTAAAAATAGTAAGGCTGATACTATGTATAATGTTACTAAAGAAAATTGAACCTTTAACCACCCTGTTAAACTCATTGTAACCACCATAAAACCCATAAACATTGGATTCAACACTCCATTTACCCTTCCTACAAATTTTTCTTCTGTTATTTCAAGAATAGATGTATTAATTCCAATTTGAATACATGGCATAAACAATCCGTTTAAAAATTCAGATATAAGTGTAATTGTCCAGCTGGTTGACAATCCTATTGCAACTATTGATATGGAATTAAAAAAAAGCCCTATCATAAGTAATTTCTGAGCACTGATTCTTTTTGAGATTCCCATTACCAATATACCACCTATAAGCATAGCTGCGCCATTTGATACTAGTATCCACTGCAAATTTTCTTTTGGAAGTCCCAGTCTTTCTACTATAATAAAAACTCCAAGAGGTTGAACAATACCAACTGCTAGCCCAGCTACAGCAAAAATAACTCCAAGTATAGTAAGTGTTTTTCTTTTTAATACATAAGAAAAACCATCCTTTAATTCTTTCCAAAAATTTAATTCTATTTCTTCGTTTTTATCTATATTATCAGCTGGTAAGAATGTTAGTACTGCAGCAGACAACAAAAAAGCCACTCCCATTATAGCAACTGCTGTATTTATTCCAAATCTTTGATACACAATAGTGCCAATCATTGGTCCTATAATCACAAAAATTGCCATCATAGTTTGAAAAATAGCCATTCCGCTTTGTATATATTCCTTAGGTATATGTATTTTTACTAATTTCATTGAAGAAGGCTGTGAAAACTGTGAAAGAATAGCTGAAACAAAGGTCACTAAAAACACTGCTTGCCATGTACCAAATACTATTGCAATAAGCACAATAAAAACTGAAACCGCGCTTAACAAATCACACCAAACCATTGTTCTCTTTGGACGCCATCTATCTGCATAAGTTCCTCCAATAAATGAGAATATAAATATAGGTGCAAATTCAGCCACAGAGATCATAGAAACTGCCAAAGGATTATTATTTGTTTTATCCATTACAAACAATAAAACAGCAAAATTACGAACCCAAATTCCTATTTGTACTAAAACAGATGAAATTACAATTGCTTGAACAAATCTATTTCTTAGAAAAGTCATTATTACTGGTGTTGATTTTGTCATTTAAACACTCCTCATCTTAAAATTTAAATGATACTTATATTCTTAAATATGCTATAAAAAGTTGTATAGTAATCTTTACAAAATATTATATATCACTAACCTTTTCATTTCAACGAACACCATTACATTAATTAAGCTTGATGATCAAATTCTAAACTTTTGTTAAAAATCAAAATTAAATGACAAAAACATAAATACTAATATATAATAAATATAACGTTGTTTTGATTTTGAAAGGGGTTAATATTAAATGAAATACATTCTCGATATGCATACTCATACTATAGTCAGTGGGCATGCTTATTCCACTTTATTAGAAAATGCCAAATATGCTAGTGAGATAGGTCTTCAAGTTTTAGGTGCAACAGAGCATGGTCCTTCTATGCCCGGAGCTCCACATGAATGGTATTTTGGAAATCTTAAAGTACTTCCAAGAGAACTTTTTGGTGTAACTATGCTTTATGGATGCGAAGCAAATATTATAGATTATGAAGGTAATCTTGATTTACCAATGGATATGCAAAAAAACTTAGATATACTTATAGCTAGTATCCATGAACCTATAATGGAAGCAAATAAAAATCCAGATGTAAATACTTCTGCCTTATTAAAAGTTATGGATAATCCTAACGTACACATTTTAGGTCATTCCGGTAATCCTAAATTTCCAATTCACGAAGAAGAATTAGTTAAAAAGGCAAAAGAAAAAAATGTACTCATTGAAATAAACAACAGTTCTTTTGTAAGCTCAAGAATAGGTAGCGAAAAAAAATGTGCCAAAATAGCACAAGCATGTAAAAAACATGGAGTAAAAATAATTCTAAATAGTGACTCGCATTTTGCTTATCGCATAGGCGGCTTTGATGCTGCAATAGAAGTGTTAAAACAAATAGATATGCCTGAAGAATTAATTATAAATAAAAGCAAAGAAGAATTTCTTGATTTTTTAAGATCTAAAGGAAAAAATCTTTAATTTAAAACTTTTTAGAAAGATAGGATTTATAATCTTATCCTTCTAAAAAATTTAATATCTGTTTATTATTTCTAAGTTTCCTTCAAATTGTTTAGTATTTCTTGTATTTTAGGAGTACAACGCCTTCCTCCACATCCACCAGAACCAGCTCCTGTAACCTTCTTCACTTCTTCTACAGTTTTTGCTCCATTATTTATAGCTAACTTTATAGTTGCTCTAGAAATTCCTTTACATATACAAACCTTTGTAAGTTTATCTAATATTTTAGAATCTATATTATTTTCCATTTAAATTGCCTTCTTTCTTTTTATAATTATTGTATAATTATTATATAATAATTATTATTATACAATAATTACATTACCTTGTAAATGGATTAAAATTTACTTTTCGCAAATCTTACAACAAAATTAACATACAAATTACCAAAGCTATATAATGTACTTTTGTAGTAAATAGCATATGATTTTTTTAAATTAGTTCAAGAAAAATAATTACTATATCAAAAACTGTACAGGTTACATCAAACATAAAATTTTGTGTTTTTCTACTTAGATTTTTGATTCTTAAGGTAACTATAAGGTTTTTTTAAGCTTATTTTAAGTTTCTTTATATAAAAATCATCTATAATTAATTTATACAGAACTTTTAAAGCTTGTACGTTCTCTCTTGCTAATATTTTTCACTACATAATTAACTTATTCCTGCTTTAAGAATATAGTTTTAAAATAAGCTATTATAAAACACTTAATTATTAACACTTGGAGGATTTAAAATGAACGATTTTTTTGAAAGTATAAAAATAAGAAAAGTAGTAATTATATATATTCTTGTTTGTTTAGCCTTAATGGGGATTTCAGAATTACCACCTTTCAGTAAAATAGCAGTATTAGATTTTAATTTCTTGTTTATGCTTATTAATTTAGTACTATCTATTTATTTTGCATTAAAAATGTTTAAGAATAACTTAAAATTTAAAAATGTTATTGAAGATTTTAAAAATAAGTTTACTTGGAATGAAACATTAAAAATATTAATTATGAATATTGCCTTTAGCTTATCTTTAGTTTGCTTATTAGTTTTTTTAGCATATGTTATAAACCCAGAATACTGTAATAAATTATTATCTGAAGTTAACAAAGATAGCAGTAATACATTCTCTTCTGTTATTTTTAATGCAATTGGAGCTTCATTCCTTGCCCCTTTTGTGGAAGAATTCATTTTTAGGGGAGTTATTTTAAATAGATTAAAAAAGAGATGGGGTATAACTGCTTCCATAATAGTATCTTCCATTGCTTTTGGACTTATACATATGGAACTTGCCTTTTTTGGTGCATTTATTTTTGGAGTTGTGATGTGTTTATTATATATAAAAACAGAGAACCTATTTTTTACTATAAGCATTCATTTTATGAATAACTTCATAATATCCTTAATTAGTGTTATCTCATTTTTTACCAGCAGTACTTCTAGTAATGCTAATGCTCCTTTATCTTTTACAAAAATAGAACTTACTCTGTTAGGTTCAATAAGTTCTATTGCCTTTATAATATCATCATTCTTTATTTTTAAATATATGGTTAAAAATTGGCCTAAAAAGTAACTATTTTCTTGTAAATAAATTAAGTTACATTTTAAAAACAATGCGACTCAACTAGATATCAAAGTGTAGTGGCAGTTTGGATTTTAAATTTTACTACGTGATATATGATAAGTGTTTTATCACGGCTAAATGTTTTTAATTATTCTAAGTTCAAATTTCAGGAAAGCCTAAGAACTTTGCCAAACTCGCTACTCTCAAACAGGGCTAAAGTTCTAAGGCTTTCCTGAAATTTTCACTAAGAATAATAAAAAAACAATTTAGCTAATGTGATGAAACACTTATCATATATCCCTATGTAAAATCTAAAATTCAAACTAATAACCATAAAGCGATTAATTTATATTTGAAAACTTTTTGTATATACTTTGTATTAATATATTTTTCTTCACCAAGGGCTGATAAGCCCTAACCGTTAGGTTGGAATTAACTTAATATCCTAAGTAGATTCAAACGTCTTTACATTAAAAAATCAAAGGCAATTAGCCTGTTAACTTTGAGAAAAAATTATATTGTTAATTAACGAACTATTTTATTGTACATAAGTTTATTATTTTGACAACATAAAATTATCTTATAACAAATTGGTAAAACATTAATTAAATACATAGAATCCTATTTATCAATTGCTTCAAATCTAGTGTTTGCTGGTTAGTTACAAGAATTATTAGTAATTAGATAAACTCATATAATTTCCAGTGTAATATCGTGCACATTTCCTGGAAGCAAGAAATTTAGCAGGCTAATCGCCTTGATATTTTTAAACATCAAATGGCATCTAAACTCAAACTTCTACAAAAAGCTATGTTTATATCAAAATTTTTGAAAACAATTAAATATATATAAATCCAAACCTAACGGTATCAAGGCTTATCAGCCTTCTAATGAAGAATATATAACTATATTGTAAAGAAATCTTAAATTGTATGTTAGCTAATTTAAGGTAACTAGTTTTTATTTTAACTTATACGTAATGGTATATTATAATGAATTTGTCACATCAATTAAATTATTTTTTTATTAGTCTTAGCTCAAATTTGCTGAAAGCCTTAGAACTTTAGCCCTGTTTGAGAGTAGCGAGTTTGGCAAAGTTCTTAGGCTTTCAGCAAATTTGAGCTTTAGACTAATTAAAAATATTTAATAGTGCGAATTCCTTATAATATACCATGGAGTATAAGTTAAAATAAAAACAACCCCATAATGCAGCCTATATACAACTGAAATTTGAATTAACTACTTGCATCGCATCTTGCTTATTATATGAGAACTTCTTTAAACTCTATTGTTTTCTTTTAAACTTTGCCTATATCCATTAGGTGTACAATTCTCCATCTTTTTAAATATACTTCCAAAGTAACTTAATTGGCTGTATCCAACCTTTTTACTTATATCTGATATTTTCATATCCGTTTCTTTAAGATATTCTTTAGCTTTTTCTATTCTTAACTTATTTATATAATCTTTTAAAGACATATCATTTTTTTCATTAAAAACTGTGCTTAAATAATTAGGACTTATAAAAAACATTCCTGCAAGAAAGTTCAAAGTAATTTCCTGCCTAAAGTTATTTTCTATATATAAATTTATTTTTTGTATAAGATCATATTTTCCATTTAACAATATATTTTTTAATATATTTATAATTTCCTCACAGGTTTCCATAAGTGCATCTTTGAGATTATTATAATCCCTAGAATTTTTTATCTTTTCTTTACATTTATACCTTATATTTAAGAACATATCTCTGTCATTAGTTTCCGTATAAATAATTTTACTTAAACTTACTAAAAGCTCTTCAAAGGTTTCCCTTACTTCCTTCACCTCAAATCCTTTATTCTTATTCATATTTATAATATCTAAAACTATTTTCAGACAACCATCTTTATCAAGTTTTTTAATGGCATCTTTTAATTTTTCTTCTCCTTCAATTGGATATTCTAATGTTTCCTTATAGAAAAAATTTTTAGACTCAAAATTATAATTTTGGATACCTGAAGATACTTGTGATTTTAAAAGTTTTAAATTAGCTTGTTTTAGAGCATCTTCTAAATAAACTTTCTCCTTTGTATTTTTAAGTATTTCATTGCTCTTTTCACTAAGTTCTTTCTCTACTAAACTATTTTCAATAATATGAGAAATAAGTTTAGAAACTACCCCTAGAGATTCTTGGAGCGCATAAAGCCTGCTTTTAGGAATAAGCGGTATATCATTATATGCCTCTATTAATTCCGTGCAATTTACAGCCTTATTTTTACAGCTTTCTAAAATTAACTTTTCAGTATCCTTAGATTTATTTATAATGAGATGACCACATTTTACATACCCTATAATCTTATCTCCCATTAAAATAGGAACCATTATAGTTATTATATTATTACAGCACACAAATACCTTATCTTGTTTGTTAAGTTCACTCTCATATTTGTTTTCTTTTTCTCTGCATATATTAGCTGCACTGCATAAACTACAAAACTTGTTTAAATTTACAGGTTCTGTAATATTATTATTGTTGTTATCCGTAATAACTACTGAAAGTTTTAAAAGTTCAGACACTTCCTTTTGAATGTTTTGAAGCACTTCTTTGTCAACTGTATCTAATATGTGTTTATCATTCACAATAGCCAAATTCTGATGTATTTCCATTAATTTTGATGGAGTATATGTTATAAGAAAAACTAATTCCTCTTTGCCTGTATTTATAACTTCATGCTCAGAATAAGGAGGGCAATGAATAAGCATTCCTTCTTCTACCTTTTTTTCTTCTCCATTTACTTTATGTACACCATATCCCTTAATCACATATAATATTTGTTCTTCGCCAAAATGAACATGTCTCAACTGTTTTTTGCCAGGCAAAAACTTAACCATACCTGCACTAAGTCTCTGTGTAAGTAAATTACTTGGTTCATGAAGCCAAGTAACTTCTCCCCAATCGAATTTTTGTATATCACATTTATTTTTTATCATTATGTCACCAATCCCAAAAATTTTTTAATGTTTAAAATTGATTTTACTTATCTATAACTAAATTATGCATCGCTACCATTCTAATTTAAATAACTTTTAAGGATTTTAGCTATACAATTTAGATATTATCAGTTTATGCTGAAAATTGAATTTCTTTACAATACTATGTTATAATGACTTAACTATAGTAATTATTTCAGTCAAATTATTATCCCTTCGCCTTGCAAATTTCTTAACATTATCATAATCATACAATATGCCATGAGATAAACCATTTGGTTATGATTAGTATATTCGATAATTCAAAAAGAAAATGTTAAATTAATGGTTCTTACAGTATTGTTCCATAATATAACATTACCTACTCATATTAAAGATACATATGATACATTTTTTAAAATTAATTGTGTACTCTTTTTTTTACAAAGTGCTGTTAGTGGTTGAACAACTTATAGAATTAACTAAATATTTTATGAAAGGAGATATTACTTATGATTTCTATAAATGGAGTCGATTACATAAAAAAAATGGCTGAATTACAGGCAGATGAAATACCAGGAGGTGTTTTGTATTTAATTACTGATGGTAATACATTTACCTGGAGAAAAGCATCCTCATCTTTTGATTTAGACATTTTTCAGATTGGACAAAAATTAAATGCTAATAGTATAGCAGTGAGATCACTCAAACAAAAGAAAAAAATAATCGAAAATGTTCCACGTTCTCTTTATGGCATGAGATTGAAAACTATTGCTGAACCATTGATTAATGACAATGGAGATGTTGTTGGCGTATTTTCAATTGTATTTCCAAGATTTCATTCTGTAGCAAAAGCATTCAAGGATTTTGCACCAATTCTAGCTGAAATGTTTTCTGAAGGTTCATGTTTTATTTTAACTGATTTACTTAAAATTGTTGATATTCAATCCTCAAAAAAATTTCAAGTGCCATCTTTGGAAATAGGAGAAGATCTTAAAGAAAATTTTATAACAAAGAAAGTAATAAATACAAAACAACTTATAGTAGAAGAACTAGATAGCTCCTTCTATGGAGTACCTGTATTGGTAACGGGATATCCATTATTTGATGAAGATAATAATAATAACATTGTTGCTACTTTGTGCATAATTACACCTAAAAAAACTGCTTCTGATTTACGTAATCTGTCAAGTAATCTTGCAACTGGTCTCGAAGCTATTTCTTCCACAATTGAAGAATTAGCAGCATCTGCATCTCAAATACATGAAAATGAGCAGGAACTTAATAATGGAATTAGAGAAATAATTAACTTGTCAGAAGAAATTAATCAAACCTCCATTTTTATAAAACAAATTGCTGATAAAACCACAATGCTTGGTTTAAATGCATCTATTGAAGCAGCAAGAGCTGGTGAGGCCGGTAGAGGTTTTGGTGTAGTTGCAGATGAAATCAGAAAATTGTCTGAGCAATCCAAAAGTACAGTCCCTAAAATTAAAAAGTTAACAGATAACATTAAAATATCAGTAGATGAATCAAGTGAAAAAAGTAAGCACTCGTTATCTTCCAGTCAAGATCAAGCTGCTGCTACAGAAGAAATTACAGCAAGTTTAGAAGAAATAACTTCAATGTCAGAAGAATTAAATAAAATTGCACAAAATTTATAGAAAATATCATATATGTTCTTATACAAAAAAGTTCTTAGCATCATCTAGGTTAATACCCTATGACACTAAGAACTTTTTTTATTTTAATACTGCTCCTGTATTTGCAGATGTAACTAATTTTGCATATCTTCCTAAATAACCTTTTGTAATTTTAGGTTCTGGTTTAACATATTTTTCTTTACGTTTTGTAAGTTCAGCTTCACTAACTAATAATTCTAATTTTTTATTTGGTATATCTATAAAAATTGTGTCTCCTTCTTCTACAAGTCCTATGATTCCACCTTCCATAGCTTCTGGAGAAACATGACCTATAGCTGCTCCTCTTGTTGCTCCTGAAAATCTTCCATCAGTTAAAAGTGCCACTTCTTTATCAAGTCCCATGCCTGCTATAGCAGCAGTTGGTGATAACATTTCTCTCATACCAGGACCCCCTTTTGGTCCTTCATATCTTATAACAATTACATCACCTTTATTTATTTTTCCTCCAAATATTGCTTCAACGGCTTCTTCTTCAGAGTTAAAGACTCTAGCTGGTCCTTCATGTTTAAGCATTTCCTTAGCTACTGCAGATTCTTTTACAACAGCTCCATCTACTGCTAAATTTCCTCTTAATATTGCAAGTCCACCCTTATTGCTGTAAGGTACTTCTACAGAATGAATTACATTTTCATCTTGTACGGTTCTATTTTTAATATTTTCTCCTATAGTTTTTCCTGTTACAGTCATTGCATTTTCACAAATAAGTCCTTTTTTAGATAATTCATTCATCATAGCTGGAACTCCTCCGGCAAGATGTAAATCCTCCATGTGATATTTTCCACTAGGACTTAATTTAGTCAAACAAGGAGTTTTTGAACTTATTTCATCAAATAAATTCAAATCAAGCTCTATAGAAGCTTCATGCGCTATTGCTGGTAAATGTAATACTGTGTTTGTTGAACCAGCCATAGCCATATCAACAGTTATTGCATTTTTAAAAGCATCTAAAGTTAATATATCAAGTGGTCTTATATTATTTTTTAATAATTCCATAACTCTCATTCCAGCATACTTACCTAATTGTTTTCTTTCACCTGAATGCGCTGCTGCTGTTCCGTTAAAAGGAAGCCCCATTCCTAAAACTTCAGTTAAGCAATTCATGCTGTTAGCAGTAAATAAACCAGAACAAGAACCGCATCCTGGACAAGCTTTTTTAGCTATATCTTCAAGTTCTTCTGGTGTTATTTTACCATCATTGTAAGTTCCAACCCCCTCTATAACAGTAGTAAAGTCTGCATCACAACCATTACGTTTACCTGCTTTCATTGGTCCACCACTAACAACTACTGCTGGTACATTTAATCTAGCTGCTGCCATAAGCATTCCTGGTACAATTTTGTCACAGTTAGGAATTAAAACTAGTCCATCAAATCCATGTGCTATTGCCATGGTTTCTATTGAATCAGCTATAAGTTCTCTACTAGCTAAAGAATACTTCATTCCTATGTGTCCCATAGCAATACCATCACATACACCTATAGCTGGAAATTCCATTGGAGTACCTCCTGCCATAGTAACTCCCACCTTTGCAGCATGTGCAATTTCATCTAAATGAACATGTCCTGCTATTACTTCATTTTGTGCATTTACAATACCAATTAAAGGTCTTTCTATTTCCTCTTTCGTAAAACCCATACCATACATTAAAGATCTTGCTGGAGCACCTTTTGCTCCACCTTTTACAACATCGCTTTTCATCAATAATTCCTCCTAAAATTTTACGTTAAATTCAAATTTATCCGATCGCTACCATTGCTAACACCCCCCATCTTCTTCAAAGTGGGAGTTAAGCACTGCTACGCGCCTGGATAAGTTCTTCTAAAGTTCAGATTACGATAGGTATTCCTTATGAGCAAACTCCACCTGAACCTAAGAATCACTTGATAACTTTGAATCAAATATCACTTAAATCAATTATTATTTCTTAACAGACAATCCTAAATTGTTGAAGATTCACGTTTTTCTAAAAACACAAATGCTAATTATTTATATATATTGTATAACATTATAATTGAAAGGTATATGAATAATTTACTGAAAATATATTCTTTTATTAAGTTTAAATACTATAAAAATATTACTGTAAATCATTAATTTATTACAGTTTTTATTTAAATTTAGATTTGCATGTTACTTGTTGTATTTCCTTTGCTAATTCCTAGTTAAGTTGTTTTTTTATCTATTCTTTAGTATAATTTTCTAGTAGATTTTAATTAATTTTCTTAATTATTTCAATTAAAAAAGTATCTTAAACAAATGAAAAACAAGGAGCAATGAACTAAATGAATTATTTTATATTTATCTTAACAAGTATAATATTACCTATATTTATACAAATTTTATTAGGTTATGGATTAAAAAAAGTCATTAATTTCAGCATAAATACGTTGGCACAAATACAGTTTTATTTAATTATACCTGCTTTGTTATTTGTAAAAATGTATGACACTAAACTTAATAAAGATATAGCTATTAAAATTTCCTTACATAGTATTATTTTATTTATATTACTTTATATTTTAAGCTACATAATATGCAAACTATTAAAATACAAAAGTTCTACTTCCAGTGCTTTTACCAATTCTATTTGTCTTTACAATAGCGGTAATTATTGTCTTCCTCTTGTTCAACTCTTATTTAATAATCCCATTGCATTATCTGTTCAAATACTTATAATGACAGTTCAAAATATAGTAACAAATACAGTAGGAATTTATAGTATTACTTCTGGTAATAAAAGTGTAAAAGAAGGTTTGATTGAGGTATTTAAAGTTCCGATGATTTATAGTATTGTGCTCGCTTTACTCTTAAGATCTTTAAATATAAAAATATGGCCTCCCATATGGACTGCTCTAGATTCTCTTGGAAGCTCTATGGTTCCTATAGCATTAATTTCACTGGGAGCTCAACTTGCCGAAACAAAATACACATTAAAAGTACCTAAAGTGTATCTTTCAAATTTTATACGATTACTTATAAGTCCAATTTTAGCTTATTTTTTAGTACTAGCTTTGGGATTAAAGGGAATACCAGCCCAAGTTGCCATTATTTCTTCAGCTGCACCTACTGCTGTAAATTCAGTACTACTTGCTATACAATATAGCAGTGAACCAGATTTTGCATCCCAAGCAGTATTTCTTTCAACTATTATAAGTCCAATTACAGTATCATTTGTAATATTCTTCATTTCAGGAAGAATTTAAGCTGCATTCAAGTGATGGCAGCTATCGTACAAGGCAAATAGTCATATACTAGCCACTTATTGTATTTCATAATATTTTTCTTAATTAAAGACTATCTGTTATTATTAATGGCAATAATTAGATAATTTTTCTATAAGTTATTGATTAAATTTGGTTACAGTGCTATATTTTATATTAAAAAAACTTATAAAAATTAGGGGGCTTGTATATGAAAAGTATCGAATTAAATTATGGTAAAGGAACTGTTAATCTTTCTTTAGAAGAAAAAAATATAATTGGGATAATTGAAGGAAATGAATTTAAAGTTTCATCATCAGAAGACGAAATTATTCTAGATGCATTACACAATCCTATAGGAAGTCCAAGGCTTAAGGAACTAGTTCATACTGGAGAAACTGTTTGTTTAGTCATACCTGATATTACAAGGGCATGGCAAAAAACCGACAAATTTTTATATAGACTTGTAGAAGAATTAAATGCAGGTGGTGTAAAAGATGAGGATATAACTGTTATAAGTGCAGCAGGTTCTCACAGAAAGCAAACTAAAGCGGAACATAAAAAACTATTGGGGAAAGAACTAGCGAATAGATTATCTGTTATTGATCATGATTGCTTTGATAAAGAAAATTTATCCTATGTTGGTGAAACTACATATGGAACTCCAGTATGGGTAAACAAAAAAGCTTTAGAATGTGATCATATAGTACTTGCAGGTGGTATTGTATATCATTTTCTTGCAGGATATGGCGGAGGAAGAAAAACTGTTCTTCCTGGAATATGCTCTTATGAAACTATAATGCATAATCATGCACTTTGTCTTAAAGAAAACTTAGGAGAAGGTAAAAATCCCAATTCAGCTTGTTCAAGATTACAAGGTAATCCAGTGCATGAAGACATGATGCAAGCTGCAGCATTTTTAAGACCTACTTTTATGTTTAATGTAGTTGCTGGACATAATGGTAAAATTGCTGCTGCTGTTAGTGGCAATTATATAGAAGCTTTTTATGGAGGTTGCAAAATAGTTGATAAGATGGATGGTATAAATATAAAAGAAAAAGCTGATCTTGTTATTGGTACAGCAGGAGGATTCCCTAAAGACATAAATTTCTATCAAACTAGTAAAACTATTATAAATGTAAAAGAAGCTGTACGCGAAGGCGGCACTATGATTATTTTAAGTCAGTGCAGTGAAGGTCTTGGAGGTAATCAAGATGTTCAAGACATGTTGCTTAATTACGACAATTTATTGGATAGAGAAAAAGAATTACGCCGAGAATATAGCATTTCAAAGGATATAGCTTATATTTTCTGTGATCTTGCTAGTGTATATGATGTTATATTTGTATCAGATTTAGATCCAGAATTCTTAAAAAAAGCTAACATAACAGTAGTTAAGACTTTAGAAGAAGCCCTAGAAATTACTTGGAGTAAAAAAGGAAAAGACTTAAAGACTTATGTTATGACCGCTGCAGCAAGTACATTTCCTAAAATGGTAGATTAATAGCTCAACTTTTCAGAGGACAATGAAAGTGAGTTTTCCTCCTTACGTCAGAAAACTAATTTATTTTTAAAGCTTGTTTTGCTAACGCAAAACAAGCTTTAAATTTATATAAGTCAGCAATGTTTCGCTTTAGCGAAACGAGTCATCAAAAATTTAATTCAAGATTTTTCGTAGTGTAGCGGAGAAAAATCCTCCTTCACTGTCCTCTGTCAATTGTCCTCTGTCCTCTCAAAAAAAGTTGCTTCGCAATTTTTTTATATTACATTATTATAAATTTCTATTTTTAACCCTATCTCTATTAAATTCTTCTTTAATTTCAAATAATTTATCTTCATTTGTTAAAAGAGTAAATCCTGTAAGTGCTAAAGCTTTTGATGCAATTATCAAAGCATCATCTCCTTTTTTTGATTTAGCAGCTTCACAAAATTCAGGTGTATGACCACACAAGTTTTTATCACCTATTTTTATAATAGGCTGAATAGTTGGAATTACTTGACTCACATTACCTGCATCTGTAGATCCTATACCTTTTTTAGGAATCTTATCTATATTTATTCCAAGTAATTTTAGGTTTTCTACAAATACTTCATCGAATTTCTTATTTATAATGAAATTGTCTATTTCATTTTGAAAAAAACTTATATTAACTTTAGAGCCAGTGCTTAAAGCCGCTCCTTTAGCAATATTTTTAACTTTTTCTGTTACTAAATCACAATTTTCTTTTGTAGCTGCACGTATAAAAAACTTAGCCTTTGCATAATCTGGAACAATATTTGGTGCACTTCCTCCGTCAGTTATAACCCCATGTATTCTAACATCATCTGTTACATGCTGTCTTAAAGCATTTATTCCATTAAAAAGTTGAATTACTCCATCTAGTGCATTTATACCGTTTTCTGGTGCAGATGCAGCATGAGAAGATTTACCTATGAATTCGAACTGTATAGGGTTATTAGCTAAAGATTCTGGAGTTACAGAATTTTCATTTCCTGGATGAACCATCAAACAAACATCTATGCCTTTAAGTAAACCTTGCTTAACAAAACTTGCCTTTGCACTACCATTTTCCCCTCCCTCTTCAGCAGGTGTTCCAAGTACTAAAATTTCTCCACCAACTTCATCTATAAATTTAGATAAAGTGATAGCTGATGCTGTGCTAGCAGTGCCTATAATATTATGACCACAAGCATGACCTAACTTTGGAAGAGCATCATATTCTGCTAAAAAGCCTATAACTGGTCCAGACCTTTTATTTGATTTTTTTCTAGCTATAAAAGAAGTAGTATGTCCTGCTAATGATTTTTCTACTGTAAAACCTTCTTTTTCTAAGGTGTTTATAAGCAGCCTCGAAGCATAAACTTCCTCATTTCCTGTTTCAGGATGCTCGTGTATTTTATGACTTATATCTATATAATCCTCTTTTTTCTTTTCTATTTCATTAATTATACCTTGTTGAATTTTTTCAAAATTGTATACATTCATATTTAAATGCCCCCTTTTAGTGTAAACTAACTTCTCTATGAACTACCCATTCTAATATTCCTGTTTGTTAAAATACACCCCATAATCAGCTATGCCCCTTTGATAAGTTCTTCTAAGGATCACTTCATAAGCATTAATTCATCTGATGAGGAAAATATTGCTTATATTTTGCTTAATGCTCTATCAAATTCAGAAATCAAATCATTTATATTTTCTAATCCTGTTGAAACTCTAATTAACCCCTTTGAAATATTTGCTTTTTTAAGTTCTTCATCATTTAATGCTCTATGAGAAGTTTTAACTGGATAAGAAACTGATGTAGTAACTCCTGCTAAACTTGGAACAAATTTTATTGTTTCAAGCTCTCTTATAAGATCATAGGCTCCCTTTTCTCCATTTTTCACATCAATGCTGAGCATACCACCATATAAATTATTATTAAAAATTTTGTTTGCAATTTCATAAGAAGGTGAGCTTTCAAGACCAGGATAATATACATTTTCAATTTTAGGGTGTTTTTCTAAGAATTCTGCTAACTTTAAAGCATTACTAGAGTGCTGAATTATTCTAAGTTCTAATGTTCTTAAACTTCTTATTAAAAGCCATGCATCAAAAGGACTCATCATAGGTCCATATAATGCTCCTGTATTTTTTACTTTGTTTATAGTATCTTTATCTGAAACTACAACTCCTCCTGTTACATCACTGTGTCCATTTAGATATTTTGTTGCACTATAGACAACAATATCTGCTCCTAAATTTAAAGGCTGACAAACTATGGCTGTAGCAAAAGTATTATCTACAATTAACTTTGCATTATGACTATGCGTTTTATTAGAAATAGCTGTTATATCAATAGCTTCCATTAATGGATTTGATATAGTTTCTACATATACTAATTTTGTATTTGGTTTAAAGTATTTTTCTATATCATCATTAACAGCATCAACAAATGTAACTTCCACATTAAATTTGTCTAATTCAATTTTAAGAAATTGGTAAGTTCCTCCATATAGTACATTTGAAGCTATTATGTGGTCACCTGACTTTACCTCTGAAATAATAGCCATGGTAATTGCCGCCATCCCTGAAGAAAATACTTGAGCATCTTCTCCTTGATCTATATTTGATATTATTTCTTGTAAAGCATCATGAACTGGATTTCCATTTCTTGAATACACATATCCATTGGCTTCCCCTTCATATACTGCATCTAATGTTTCTACATCATCAAAAACGAATACTGAACTCATTGATATAGGTATAGACTTTGCTGAAGACACTGATGGTGGACTTTTTTCTCCTAAATGAGCAAGACTTGTTGCAAAACTTTTTTTCATGTTAGTTTCCTCCAAATTTATATTATTGATTTAATTTGATCCATAACTTCTGCAGTGAATCCACCCACTATATTGTGAAGTATCTCCATTTCCTTCAAGTACTTCTCTCTCTTTTAAATATTTATTAGCATCCATTCCATAAACTTTTCTATCCTCTCCAATAGGGCATACTTTTATGCATACACCACATGGATATTTGTAAGCTCCCTTAAGTTCAGCATGATATTTAGCACATTTTACTTTATCCATTTTAAAAATAGAACCTTCCTTTGAAGTAAAAGCTCCCGTTGGGCAACACTTTCTACACAGATTACACTTTATACACAATTCTTCAGCATACATTTCATCCTCAGGAATAAAAGCATCAGTTAGGACAGATACAAGTCTTACTCTAGGTCCAAATTCCTTTGTAAGTAAAGTATGATTACTTCCAATAGTACCAAGTCCAGCATATTTACCTGCCAGCACATGAGAAAAAGCAGCTTCTGGTTTTTTAATTAATACAGAAATATCTCCATAGCAATCTCTTGGAAAGAAAAACGCTTTATATCCTTTCTTATTAAGGTAATTAGCAAGCTTATATGCCATATCATCTAATAAACGATTGGTAGTATTATATAACTCAGAATAAACAACTGAAGGAGTAGTTTCAAGCATAGGCAAAAATATTTGCAATCCTAAAACAATAACATTCTTAGTTTCTGGCCAAATATTTTGAGGAAAAAATTCTGACTTAGTATCTTTAACTTCTTCCCATCTTTGAACAGGTGCAAATCCTATAAGATTTGCTCCCATTCTTTCTACTTCTTCAATAATGGATTCTTTTAGTTCATAACCTTCATTGTTATTATCAATCATATCAAAAACTCCTTTACGAAACCTTATCCCTTGGCTACAATTGAATTTCTCATAAGTAAACTCTAAATAAACCTAAGAATCACTTGATTTTTTAAAAGACAGGTACTTGAGCACCTTTATATGCTTCTTTTATAAACTGCTTTATTTCATCACTTTGATAAGCTTTAACTACTTTTTTGTAAGCTTCATTGTCCTTATCCTTTTCTCTAGCAGCTATTAAATTTATATAAGGTTTTGCTTTATCATTAGAAACATCTTCTGTAAGTATAGAATCTTTAACTGGATTAAATTTAGCATCTATTGCAACTCCACTGTTTATTATAGCTGCATCAACATCTTGAAGAGATCTTGGAATTTGAGTTGCTGCAAGTTCTACAAACTGAATATTTTTTGGATTTTCTGCTATATCTTTAAGTGTTGGTAAATTTTGAGCTCCATCTTTCAATTTTATTAAACCTGCACTCTGTAGCAAATTTAATCCTCTGCCTTCATTAGTTGCATCATTGGGAATTGCTATTTTACCACCATTTTTAACGTCCTTAACAGATTTTAAACTTTTTGAGTACACTGCAAGAGGTGCAAGTACAGTATCTCCTATAGCAGTAATTTTTAAATTATGCTCTTTTTTAAATTTATCTAAATAAGCATGATGTTGAAATGAATTTAAATCAATTTCTCCATCTGAAAGAGCTAAATTAGGACGTACATAGTCTGAGAAACTCACTATCTGTAAATCGATATTTTCCTTTGCAACCTTTTCTTTAACTTTGTCCCATACCTTATGATCATCCCCTGTTATACCTACTTTTACTACCTGTTTCTTGCTAGAACTAGTTTGCTCTGCACTTTTGCTTGTTCCACAACCTGATAAAAGTCCTAAAGATAATGCTATTGCTAAAAATATACCTGTAAATTTTTTCATGATTATTCCTCCTTTTAGTCGGAAGACGGAGTAGTTAATTCTACTCGCTTCCGCTCATGAACTACTCGTTAAAGGTCATTTAGACCTTTAACCTCCTTTTAGTCGGAAGACGGAGTAGTTAATTCTACTCGCTTCCGCTCATGAACTACTCGCTAAAGGTCATTTAGACCGCTAACCTCTTAAAAATTAATGTGTTACTAATTTTGATAAAATATCTCCTAAAAATTGAATAATATTAACAATAATTAAAAGTACAATTATTGTAGCTACCATAATATCAGTTTGAAAATATTGATATCCATAGCGTATTGCAAAATCGCCAAGTCCACCTCCTCCAACAGTACCTGCCATAGCTGACAATCCAATAAGACTGATAATTGTTATAGTCACAGCATGAATAATACCTGGCAATCCTTCTTTAAGCATTACTCTAAATATAATTTCTAAAGAACTTGAACCCATAGCTTGTGCAGCTTCAATTACTCCTTTGTCTATATCAAGTAATGCTGATTCAATTTGTCTTGCAAAAAATGGAGTGCATCCAAATATAAGTGGTACAAGAGCTCCTTTTGTACCTATAGTAGTTCCTACCAAAAGTCTTGTAAATGGAATTATAGCTGCAAGGAGAATAATAAACGGTATAGACCTAAAAATATTTATTATTTTTGCAAGAATGCCATTAATAACTTTATTCTCCAATATGTTTCCTTCCTTTGTAACCACCAAAGTAACCCCCAAAACAATTCCAATAACTGCTGATATAATCCCTGAAATGGCAACCATATAAAAAGTTTCAAATAATGCTTTTATCATATCAGGATAAAGTTTCACTAAATTTGGCGCTATATTATTTAAATATTCAATCATCTTTGTCACCTCCGCAAAGTTTTTCTCACTTAATTACTACTAATCTTTAATTTTTTATCATCTTTTTCAATATTTATTGTGTCTACAGAAATATTGTTTTCTTCTAAATATTTTATTGAACTTGCTATGCCTTCGTTAGATCCATTAATTTTCACTATTAAATTACCAATTGGAATGTGCTGAATAATTTCTATGTTACCAAAGAGTATACTAGCATCTACTTTAAACTTTCTTGAAACTTTAGAAATAAATGCATGACCTGTTTTTTCTCCTGTAAAGGATATTCTTACTACCTTTTCTCCTTCTGTAACTTCATTGAAAGCAAAGTCTTCTTTTTTAAGAAAATCATAAATCTTTTCATAATGAAATATCGAACCTATAAACTTCTTTGTTATATCTGCTTTTGGATTTGTAAATATATCTATTACAGATCCTTGTTCTACTATTTCTCCTCCATCAATTACTGCTGCTTTCTGACAAATTTCTTTAACAACCTCCATTTGATGAGTTATAATCACTATAGTTAATTTTAGTTTTTCATTAATATCCTTAAGTAATTTTAAAATTGACCCAGTAGTTTGTGGATCTAAAGCTGACGTTGCTTCATCGCATAGAAGCACTTCTGGATCATTAGCTAAAGCTCTGGCAATACCTACTCTTTGTTTTTGTCCGCCACTTAATTGTGAAGGATAAACATCCACTTTTTCTTCAAGTTCTACTAACTTTAACAGACTTAGTACTTTATCTTTTATTCCCTGTTTGCTCAATCCTTTTCTTTTTAAAGGGTAAGCCACATTTTCGAATACAGTTCTGTTTCTCATAAGATTAAAATTTTGAAATATCATTCCAATCTTTTCCCTACTTTTCCTAAGTTCTTTTGTTGATAGTTGAGTCAGATTTTTTCCATTCACAATCACATCTCCTGAAGTAGGCTTTTCCAGTAAATTTATACATCGAATCAGAGTGCTTTTACCAGCCCCACTATATCCTATAATTCCATAAACTTCACCAGATTTAATCTGAAGATTAATTTCTTTTAAGGCTTCAACCTTCACATTTCCATTTGTATAAATTTTTTTAATATTTTTTAGCCATATCATTTTTGTCCCCCCTTAATTTATCTTTAATTTAATATTTCTTTGAAAATGCATAAATAAAAAAATCCCCTTCATTGAAGAAGAGGATTTTTGACATAAAAAACTATATTAAAAAATACAACTTTTATACCTTCTCTCATCTTCCAGAACAAAGTTCTGCTGGAATTAGCACCTTTACATGCTCGCTACATGTGGTTGCTGAAACTTCATAGGGCCAGTCCCTCCGTTTCTCTTGATAAGGTAAAATATTCAATTTTAAATTTCTTTTTAATTCCAAATAATTATTTATTTAATAGTTCATATTATAATTATACTTTTTAATATTGTCAACATTTTTTTAAATTAAAGTTTAACATTTTCTAATATATTAAAAGTATATTAAACATAAAGAAGAAATAAAGGTTTGCGTAAAATAAGCTATTTATGAGAATCTGATAGTTCATCTGCCAATATAGATACTTCCTCCATATTAGCATTAACTTCTTGAATAGCAGCTGACTGTTGTTCTGTAGTTTCTAATGTTGAATTTGAAGAATCAATAGTTTTATCTACTGATTGTTGTATTTTAGATGTAAGATTCATTATTTCTAAAGCTGTTTGCTTTGAATTTTCAGATAAAGACCTTATTTCTTTAGCCACCACACTAAAACCTTTGCCAGCATCACCAGCTCTTGCAGCCTCTATAGCAGCATTAAGTCCAAGCATGTTTGTTTTATCAGCAATGCTTCTAATAGAATTAAGTATAGTATTTATTTCTACAGATACCTTTTTTATGTTGCTTATTTCATCATTTAATAAATGTTGATTGTTTGTAACATTTATAGAAGATGCAGCAAGCTCTTCCATAGTCGCTGACATTTGAGTTAAATTCTCTGAAAGATTTTTTGACATGTTTGATAATTTTAATTGTTCATATCCAATTTTTGAAAGCGAATTTGAAATTATATACAAAACTTCAGCAGCAGCCTCCACATTTTCTTTATCCATACTTTTTACTTTTTTCGCCATTTCCGTATACCTGTCTTCATCAACACCTATTTCTTTTGCTGTTTGTCTAAATTGAGATTCAATAGGAGGTGAAGTTAAAATTTGTCCACCTAATATAGTTCCTATATGAACTCCTTCTATCATTATAGGTGCTGCAAAATCGATTAATCCTGCATGACAAGTATATACATAAGGTCTTCCAGTTCGTACAGCTTCTTCTCCTCCTCTTTTGTGAGATTCAGCACATCCTTTTTCTCCTTTAGATGTTGATTGAGTATAGTCTCTGCAAAAACTTGTATATGAACTTGGTTTGGTTACAGGATTACCATTTACATCCACAGTGATACTAGCTATATTAATGCTTTTTGCAAAGTTGTCTTGAAATTTTTGAAGAGTATCAACGTCAATAATATCTTTAATTTTAATTTCAGATATATTTATTTTACTATTATCCATATTTTTCACAAGATAAGCCCCCTTAAAATCATATTTTCTAAATAATAACTTGCTAATTTAAAAATTTATTTAAATACTATATAAATGCAACTAATGCTCAAATATATTTGTTATTTATTTCACTTAGTCATTTACACTATAGTATAAATGCATCAAACTGCAGTACAATGCACTGTAATGTATTTACATTATAGTATAATTTAATTAACATTTCAATTAAATTTTTTCAAATTATCAAATATTACTATCTTTTTTTACATTTATTGATATAAAATGCATTGTATATAAAATTATTTATAAAATATTCAAAATAAAATTAAAAAAGTATTAATTCATGCAATGGCAAGTTCTTATTACTTTCCATGCGTAATATAAAATTTATACATTAAATATTCATAATTTTTTTATAATTATTACATTCAAGATTGATATGAAGTTGAATTGTTTAGTTTAAGATTTTTTATAAACGAGTTGTATTGGAGAAAAAGCAGATGCTACCAGAATGACTTCAGTAAATGATAACTTTAATTTTCACATGCTAAAAATTATGCGACACAACTTTTTTAGTGGAGAGTGGAGAATTGAGAGTTAAGGTTGATTTTTAGCTATCGCAAAAAATCTTTAAATTTATATAAGTCAGCAATGTTTCGCTTTAGTGAAACGAGCCATCAAAGATTTTTTGTAGTGTAGCGGAAAAAAATCCACATTAACTCTTCACTCTCAATTATCAACTCTCAACTAGCAAAGCGAAGCGTCTCATCTTGCTTATATTGTAAAAGTTAAGTTAAAATATTTTTAAAGCAGAACTAAAAAGTTCTGCTTTAATTACAAATTAAATTTCTATTTTAAATCCTCTACATGGTATGTCATAAATCTTTGTAGATGATTCCTTCATTTTCTTCTTAAATTCTTTGGTTACATTAAAGTTTTCTCTGAAATGCATCGGAATAAAAACTTCCGGTTTGAAATTTTCTATAAAATATTTTCCCCCAAGATAATAATACTCTTCTTGTCTTGCATCTACAGGGAAAAAGGACACATCAATCTTTTCGCCTTTTATAAATTCTATTTCTTCTTTAAACCATTCTTCAGCTTTTTGATTATCTTCAGTGCTGTCTTCCTTCCAGTGCCACCAGTTTAAATCTCCTGCATGAAATACTCTATGATCATCACAATTTACTAAAAAAGATACTCCTTGATCCGTTGATCCATATACTTTTACAATTAAATTATCTAACTTTAAGCTTTCACCCTTTTTTACAATTGTGTAATTTACATCTTCTTTTATGTCTTTAACGTCACTGCTTAAAATGTATTTTACATTAGAATTTAATTTAGCAAAATCATATATTAAAGGATTAAAATGATCATAGTGACTGTGTGATACAAAAACATACACTGGTTTTTGCATTTTTAATATCTCTTCCCCTATGATTCCATTTTCCAAAGATTTTTCTTTTCCTTTACATTCATCATTGTAATAATCAAAGATAAGAATATTATTTGTAGTTTCTACACAAAATCCACTATTGTATAAATAATGTATTTTTAAGTTATTCAAAATACATTCCACCTTCCTTTAGGCAACTTTTGTAATCCATCTATTTAATTTCAGATGCCTTAAAAGGTAATATTTCAGTCCAGTATCCATCTGGATCTGCTATAAAATAAAGGCCCATTTTTTCATTTTCATAACATATACATCCCATTTCCTTATGCTTGTTATGAGCTGCTTCATAATCATCTGTCCTCACTGCCATATGTATTTCATTATCTCCTAAATTGTATGGCTCTTTTCTATCTCTAAGCCATGTAAGTTCAATTTGATGTTCACCATCATTACCTTTTAAAAATGCTAGTACAAAACTTTCATCTGAAGAATGATGTCTTCTTACTTCTTCAAATCCAAGAGCTTCCTTATAAAAATTAACGCTTTTTTCTAAATCTAATACATTAATATTATTGTGATCAAATTTAAATTTCATTATAGAACACCTCAACTTTTATTTTTATACTTATATTATATTCCATTTACATTTAAAATAAAAGAATTTACGTTTTACCTTAACTTATATGAGAAGTATCTCCTTCTAACAGCATACTTATCTTTTTATCTTTCACTTCTAAAATTGTAACACTTGTACCATTTATAAAGGGAAGACTCCATAAATCCTCAATTCCATAACCTTTAACTATTTTCATAACAGCCTTAATAACCACAGCATGAGATACAATTAATATGTTATCTTTAGCATTATTATTTTCAATAATGCTGTATAAACCCCTTTTTACTCTTTCCACAAATTCTGTGAAATTTTCACCTCCAAAAGGCTCAAATAATTGAGGTTTTTGAAGAAAATTTTCATACTCCTTTGGATATTGTTTTGTTAGTTCGATTCCAGTCATTCCTTCCCATAATCCGAAATTCATTTCTTTAAAATCTTCATTGATTAATATTTTTGTATTTTTCATTCCCCTAATATATTTTGCAGTATCTACTGCTCTTTCTAATGGACTACTGTAAATCACACGAAAATCTATATTTTTCAAATGCTCTCCAAGCCTTTTAGCGTTTTCAATCCCTGTTTCTGTAAGATTAGAATTTTTCCATCCCTGCATTCTGCGTTCTTTATTCCATTCTGTTTCACCATGTCTTGTTATATATATTTTCAAATTAACCACTCCTCATAAACTATATATATATGTTTAATTAAAAGAAAAAATAACTTTATAAAGTAACATTTTTAAAACATAATGCATAATTTATATTACTGAAATAAACTTAGTCTAGGGTAAAATACTTAGCCCTTAATAATTATATTATACCTGTGAAATAAAATAAATAGTTGAGGTGAATATTCAATGGAAAGTGATAGAAGTTCAATAGATGTGTCTAATGTTAATGCTGATAATGCTCAAATTATGAATAGAAAAACTAATAACCTTAGCAATATATTATATAAAATAAAAAACTTATTAAAATATATGGGACCAGCTTTTGTTATTAGTGTAGCATATATTGACCCTGGAAATTTTGCTACAAACATAAGTGGTGGTTCCAAATTCAACTATGAGCTTATTTGGGTTATTCTTTGGAGTAATTTAATAGCAATTTTTCTACAGACTATGTCTGCTAAATTAGGCATAGCCACTGGAAAAAATCTTCCTGAAATATGTGCCAAAGTTTTTTCTAAAACATCAAACTGTGTGTTTTGGATTGTTGCCGAAATTGGTGCTATGGCCACTGATTTGGCAGAGTTTCTTGGTGCAACCTTGGGATTATACTTATTATTTAGAATACCACTAATATATGCCGGATTTTTAACTGGAGCATTAACTTTTCTTATTGTATATATGGAGAAGTATGGTCAGAGAGTTATCGAATTTATTATAACGTTCTTAGTAACTATAATTTGCATAGCTTATACCTTAGAATTGTTCCTTTCCAAGCCAGACTGGACCCAAGTAGGTATTCATACAATAATTCCTATGCTTTCTAATGATGAAGCAGTTCTAATTGCCGTTGGTATGCTTGGTGCCACAGTTATGCCTCATGTAATATACTTACACTCCCACTTAGTTCAATATAGAAGATCTAGTTCATCTAACTTAGAAAAATTGAATCATCTTAAAATGGAAAAGATAGATATAGTTGTAGCCATGAATATTGCATTTATAGTTAATGCTGCTATGGCTATAGTCTCTGCAGCAGTATTTTATAAAAATGGAATATCTGTCAATACTATAGAAGAAGCTCATAAATCTCTGCAGCCTTTATTAGGCTCATTATCTAGTGGTGCTTTTGGCATTGCTCTACTTGCTTCAGGACTATCTTCTTCTGCTGTAGGCACTTTAGCCGGCCAAACTATTATGAAAGGTTTTATTAATTTGAATATCCCCATAAATATCAGGAGACTTATAACAATGATTCCAGCTATGATAATTATAGCTATTGGTGTTAATCCAATGCATATACTTGTTTTAAGCCAAGTTGTATTAAGTTTTATACTTCCTTTTCCAGTTATTCAAATGTTATATGTAGCAAGTAGCAAAGATTTAATGGGCATTTTAGTTAATAAACCCTTCACTAAAATTTTAGGTGTGTTTATAACTCTTATGATAATTTCGCTAAATGCATTACTTTTATATTTAACATTCTTTTAAATTTAAAGCTATTATCATTTTTTATAACATCTTCCATTCAACTTACTAATTCTAAGTCCAACATAAATACAGTTAATATTGGCCTAAAACTGAGAATCACTTGAAAACATTATATTGTGATTAGACAATTTTATGCCATATTTGCTTCAAAAATGTTAATTTTTTAATGCAATAATTTTTTATGGAAATTATTGATATAATATTGAAAATGTTGAAATATTTTTAACATTATATTATAATAACATGTATCGTTTTAAAAAATTATTATTTGGAGATGAACTTATGAAGGAACAAATTGAATTGCTTAGGGAACATTTGCATAAATTAGTAGAACTAAATAGCTGCTTATATTCTAATGAAATAGTAACCCTTAGTCAAGAATTGGACAAACTTATATATAAATACTATATGCATACTATAGAAATATAACTTCCTTTATATTTAACATAAATCAAGTTAATATATAATAAAAATTATGAGTTTGAAAAGTAGCTTTTTATTGGATTTCTTGCTCTTCATCATTCTCTTTACTTATATGAAGTTTTTTCATAATATATTCAATTTTAATAGGAACAAAAGAAAGTAAATTAATAACTAATTTTGTGGTTCTTGCAAAACTTTGTGTTATAATTCTAGGCTTCATATGATATTTACTTATGGAGATAGCAATTCATATGAAGCTTAGAAAAACTTATAAATACACACTAGAACATTACACTAGTATTAGAAATTGAGAAATTTCATCTATTTAACAAACATACCTTTTTCACAAATTCTACTTTTGAAACATCTACTTATTTAGCAAACTTAATTTAGAGAAATACTATTCTCCTGCTAAGCCACTATCTTTAAACTGTTTTACAAATTTTTCACTTAATTTATTTGCTTTTTCTTTAAAGAATGCTCCAAAGAATACAGAAACAAAAAAGAATATTGACAACACAAGTATATTCTTAATTAATGCTTCTGGTAAAATCCCACCTACTGCTTCTCTCATTGCTCCTATAGCATAGGTAAAAGGCATCATAGGATTTATATTTTGAAAAAAATGAGGCATTAATTCTATGGGAAATGTACCTCCTGAAGCTGAAACTTGCAATACCATTGCCACCATAGCTAAAGCTTTACCTATATTTCTTAGAACAGATACTAGTGTATAGATAATCATAGTAAACACAATACTTGTATATACTCCTAACATTACATATATAATTGGAGATACAACATATGTCTTTAAAAGAATTAAATTTCCCACTGTTGTTACTAAAGCTTGCATAATTGCAATAGTTACAAAGGTAAGATATCTTCCAAAAAATTCTTCTCTTACTCCTAATTTTACACCATCTTCAAATCTTTTAACTTCAACAGACAATAATGAAAGTAATATAAATGCGCCTACCCAAAGAGCAAGTGTAGTATAAAATGGAGACATAGCTGAACCATAATTAGGTATTGGATAAACTCTGTTTTGCTTTAAATCTATAGGGCTTGCTAGAAAGTCACTTTCTTTTTTAGCATCCTTTTTCAATAATTTAATAATTTCATTAAATCTTTCATCATCACTAAGTCCCTTCAATTTTTCTGAATTTGAATGTATATCTTGTTGTATCTTTGGGAACTTATCCTTCAGCTCTTTTAATCTTGTTACACTAGAATCGGAGCCTGTATTGGCGCCTTGAATAAGACTGCTAATTAATGGCATATTGGTCTGCATATTTTGTAACATTTTTACTGTATCCCCTGATAATCCAACAAAATTATTCATGGACTGATCAAGTGCTGGAGCAGTTTGAGTATCAAAATTATCAATGATACTGCTTAATGATCCTGAAATTTTATTAGCACCTTGTATTGCAGAATTTATATCTGCAGGTAAAACTTCATTGCCCCTATCTATAGTATCAATAAGAAAATTTGTAAGATTTTGTCCATCTGTCATTTGATTTCTAATATTTGAAAGATTATTAATAAAATTCCCAATAACATTATTATTCAAAACATTGTTTATTGAATTCATTAAACTTAAAATATGATCAATGTTTTTTATACCATCACTATATTTATCCCTAACTGTAACTAAAGCCGCTCTATTTGCACCATTGTTTGATGATTTTAAGTCTTGAATACTTTTCAAAAGAGCTTCAGAATTATCTGCTGTATTTTTTACAAGAGATAAATTTGCCTTTACAAAAGGTGATATAGTTTTTAGAGAATCCTCTGTTTTTTTTATATACTCATTACCAGTTTTAGCAATACCTAAAGTATTGTTTACTGCATCAGACATAACAGGCAAATTTCCTTGAACATTTTGCATATATTTTTGAAATGCTAATGATTGTGAGTAAAAATTGTCTATATCTTTTCCAATTTCAGGCATGCTATTATCCATACTGACAACAGCATCAATAATATTTTTCAGCTGAGGTTTAATTTTTTCTAGTTCGATTCCAAACTGATTTAAATATGAAAGAATGGTATCACTTGATGTCTGAATAAATGTTCTAGTAATCTCCTCCTGTAAGTTAGTTGCTCCTTTTTGAGTTATCTTTGGGGCTATAGCATTTCTTTTTTCATTAACTGTGTAAATTAATTCACCTTTCTTTGGTGTATCCTGAGTTACAACTGAAAGAAGATTTTGCGAGAAATCCTTAGGAATAGTTAAACTAGCATAATATTTGCCATATTTTATTCCATTTTGTGCTTCACTTTCACTAACAAATTTCCATCCTATAGCTTGATTGTCCGCTAATTTCTTTACTACATCATTCCCAACATTAATTTTAACATTTCTAAATTCTGTCCCCTTGTCCAAGTTAACTACCGCAACTAACAGTCCTTTAGTATTAGCATATGGATCCCAACAAGCTTTAATGTTAAACCATGAATAAAGTGATGGCAATATAGTTAAAGCTATCATTATGGCTAATGTTACATAACTTGTTAATATATTTTTCATATCTCTTTTATATATTTTAAAAATATTTTTCATAAGCTTTAGTACCTCCTTTTAAATTTTTATATAAACTACAAATTAACTTTTCGGCATATAAAAGAAAATAACAAGCCACAGAGGGTTAGTCTATTATACTTGACTATTTGTTTCCTTGATATGGCTTATACCTTAATTTAACAGATTGATAAGCCAAACTAAAATTCACCCTATAGTTTATGCATACATAATGATTTTATAAGACTATACCATTATAAAATAAAAAATGCAATTTAGTAAACATGTTAACTAAATATTTTTCATATTGTTTACAACTGTTTTCTATTAACAAAATAATTTTACAAATTAATCATAATGATATATCATTAAGTTGTAAATGCTGTCGAATAAGGAGATTAATTATGGAAAATTCTTTGAACAATTTAGCGGTATGCTACACAGAAGAGTCATACTTCAAAAATATAGAAGAATATAAAATTGACATTGTTAATGTTATTAAATACTTAGTTTCAAAAGATGAAAGATTGGTTTTTGCTATTATTGCTGAAAAATCTGGTATAACTAGATTTGTTATACGACAATATCCTGCACTCAGAAACTATATGCTTGAAAAAATATCTTATTACAAAGAAATACAGTTTATAAATAGAAAAATAGATAAAGCAGTGAAAAGTTTATTAAAAAGTAATAAAAATATAACTTTTATAGCCTTAATAAATAAGTGCAAATTTAGCACAGATGTTGTTTATCATAATAGTTACATAAAGAATAAAATTCGTAATGCAATAATTGAAAATACTAAAAAGATATATAAAAAAGGGCTATATGCTAATTAACAGTATGTAGCTCTTTATACGTATTATTCTTATACAATAGATTACATCCTATATAACAAAAACGTATAATTTAAAATTCTAAATCAAATCTCATTTGATCTACTTTTTCTAAGTTTTCTTGATTAGAGCACACTATTATGCTTTAATTATTTTATAATAATTAAATGTCATTATAAAAAGGAGATAATTTTATGAATTCATTAATTAAAGATCAAATTCACATTCTTGTTGTTGATGATGAAGAAAATATCGTTGAATTTATTAAAATGGGCTTAGAAGATGAGGGATTTACTGTACATATTGCATTTGATGGCAATGAAGCAGTTTCTTTAGCAAAAAAAATAAATCCTCACATAATAATATTAGATATTATGCTTCCAGGAATTAATGGTTATGAGGTGTGTTCTGAAATAAAAAAAGCTATAAAAACATCAATCATTATGCTCACAGCTAGAGATGATATAGATGATCGTGTGAGAGGTTTAGATTTGGGTGCAGATGATTATATGGTAAAGCCTTTTAGTTTTAAAGAATTATTGGCTAGAATCAATGCTAGATTACGTAATAACTTTCCTGAATTAAATGATATCATATCTATAGGAGATTTTTCTATAGATGATGGAGCTCATGAAATTGCTTTTAAATATAATCTTTTAGAGTTATCGCCTACAGAGTATAATTTATTAAAATACTTACTATTAAATAATGGATTAGTACTAAGCAAGCCAACTATTCTAGAAAAAGTTTGGGGCTTCAATTTTAATGGTGAAGTTAATATTGTTGAGGTATATATTAGATATCTTCGAGATAAGATTGGTGACAAGGAACATAACATTATCCGCACTGTGCGTGGATTTGGTTATAAAGTGGTGGTGTAATAAAAAAGTTTCTTAACCAAGCCTTATTATAATTCAAAGCAATGATGAATTTTATCTAATTTAACTTGAATTCACCAAATAACTTTTTTTGTTACCTGATGAATTCAATTTTATTTTTTCAGTTATATACGATCCTCTATAAAGATTAATAATGTAACTTTACATGCAGCCAGTTATATATAGACAATGTAACTATTCTTGTATTTTCCATCCTATAGATACTACTCCTGACTCTAAACTAATTCTACTCACTATTTTTTCAAGACACATATCATTTTTACCAATACTTACAACTTCTGCCTTAACATTTACTTTTTCATCTACTTCAGTATCCTGACTTTCCAAATTTCTTAACATTATGTCTTCATCTTTAACCATGTGCATAAGCAAATATCTTATGTGGAACTCATCTTTATTCATACATTTTACTCGTATTTCATAGCTAAACTCATCTTCTACTTGAGTACCATTATCTCTATATATTTTTCTTCCTAAAGGTCTAAGTGCAATATTTACAAATAGAATTATTATTGTTCCAATGGCTGCCTGTAAAATAAACCCTTCACTTGTTAATACTCCTATAGATGCTGTACACCACAATGTTGCTGCAGTATTTAGTCCCCTTATATTAAAACCTTCTCTTATAATTACTCCTCCACCAAGAAAACCTATTCCTGATACGACCTGAGCTGCAACCCTTGTTCTATCTGAGCTTCCATCTAGTATTGAAAATGTAACAAATAAACAAGCCCCTACACAAACTAATACATTGGTTCTAATGCCAGCCATTCTATGTCTATACTGCCTTTCAAAACCTATAACCGTTCCAAGTACACATGCCATTATAATTCTTATAGAAAAATCAATTATATTCATTTTTACACTACCTCAATATTTTAAAATTATTTTTCTTCATACTTTAAAGTATTGCTAATGTATCTTTAATTCTTACTACTGAAAAATTTTATCAAAGAAGCTTCTAATTGCAGTCCATAACTTACCAAAGAAACCTTTAGCTTCATCACTTTGTAATACTCCCTTTAATTGATCTGTAACACCATTTAATTGACTTTTTAATTGATTAAAATCTAAATTCAAACCACTTATCTTGCTCATTAAAGAGGATATTTTACTAATATCTTCATCACTTAAATTGTAATTGTAGTTACCAGTTACTTGCTTTACTATTTTTGTTGTTTCTTCCTGGGTTTTAGGTTTTTGTTTAACAACTTCTTTTTTAACTTCATTTATTAAGCCTGCAGCTTTATCTTGTCCGATTTTTTCACCTAAATTACCAGTAGTAATTAGTTCTTCGTTAGCTGCTTGCTTTTGCTTTTCATCAATTTTTTTCCCACCAGTACTGTTTTCAAAGCCTTTTAATATTCCTGTAAGTGCTGCTGTTCCTGATACATTAAAAGGAGCAGCTGCTTTAACATCAGCATTTTTTATACCTGCAGTAATTAAGGCATTTTTTATCATGCTTTCATTGACCCAATATATATTATGTGTTGATACTTTCAATCCGCCTTGATTAGTAGGTTCCACATAAGAACAAGATATAGATTTTGTTCCTATTTGTTTCTCAGAAGCTACCCCTCCTAAATACTTAATCTCTTCTTCTCTATTAACTTCTAGTACGTTAGCTTCGTCCTTAGTCACCCCAAAATATTTAAGCATATCTTGTTTTTGCTGATCAGTTAAATCTGCTCCTAAAGTAACATTTTTAAAAGCATCCGCATGAACTTCTTTTCCCGGTGCATAGATTGCTATAGACATAGCAAAAAGCACAACCATAAACTTACCTATAATTGTTTTTAATTTCATACTTTTAATCTCCTTTTCTTTTCATGCATTACCTTAATTTATTTTTTAGTATACATTTCAATATAATTTTAAAACAATATTATTATATCATATTGCAATTCTTATTTTCATGAAAATAGTATTTCTAATCCACAAATTGAAACAAGGTTTAATATTGAATATCTTTTAGGCACAAAGCTTTTGCTTGAGCTATTGGACCTGCTTCCGATCTTTTCTTTTCATCTAAAATTTTCTTTACATCTGTTGATTTAAGATTACCTCTACCTACTTCTAAAAGCGTTCCAACAATGATTCTTACCATATTTAGCAAGAAAGAATTTCCATTTACTTCTATTTCTATTATTCCATGATTTTCTGTTATATTTATGTAATTAATAGTTCTAACTGTAGATTTAGTACTATGTTTCAAACTGGTAAAACTTTGAAAATCATAAGTTCCTATTAATATTTCTGATGCATTTCTCATTGCTTCTAGATTAAGTTTCTCATCAGTATGATAAGCATACTTTCTATTAAATACATTTCTAAATTTATTATTATTTATTGTATACACATAAGTTTTTGATTTAGCATTGTATCTCGCATGAAATCTTTCACTTGTATCTGTCATAGATTTTACTACTATATCTTCAGGTAAAAATTCATAAAGATAATTTAACATAGTATCTATAGTTAAATTACAATTAGTATGAAAATTTGCTATATAGTTTTCCGCATGGACACCTGAATCAGTTCTACCACAACCCACTACTTGAATTTCTTCTTCTGCCATTTTAGACAATACTTTTTCTATTTTATCTTGTATAGTTGACACGTTACTGTCCTTTTGATTTTGTTTTTGCCATCCCTTATATCTACTTCCATCATATTGTATTGTTATTTTTAAATTTCTCATATATATCCACCTTTAATTTATTTTTTTATTTCAAATCTTAATCAACTAATCAATTAAAAGTCCCATCATTAAAGAATCATAAAACTTACCATCAATTAAAAAGTCTCTTTTTAGTATTCCCTCTTCTAGGAATCCAAGTTTTCTATATAGATAAATGCCTCTTTCATTATCAGTTCTAACTCTCAAATTAATTTTTCGAATTATTTTTGAATTTTTACTCCAGTTAATTAAATAATTTATAAGTTCTTTTCCTATAGCTCTTCCCCAATATTCTTTAAGAACACTTACTCCAAATTCTCCAACATGAGCAGTTCTTTCTCTTGCTCCACTTGAGAAGTTTAAGTTTCCAACTACCTTTCCATTAATTTCAGCTATAATAAATAAATTATTATCCTTTACTAAATTATTTTCTACAAATTCTTCTTCTTGTTTAACTGTTCTCCCAAATTCACCTAGACCAAATGTTAAAAAATCTGATTCTCCTCCAATTATGCTGAGGTATTCTATTAGTGCTTCAGCATCTGACTTATCAGCTTTTCTAATCACAACTTCTTCCCCGTTCATCACAATTTTTTACTCCTTTTCATAAAAAGATTGGCTATCTAATAAATATCATGCAACCTAAAATGGTAATTTTTTTAGATATAAGCATTTATTTCTTAGACAATGATATTATATCATATTCCATAGCTTTTCTATAATTCATTATATATTTTTTACACGTGCAAAAGCTCATGAATAATATTTCATGAGCCCTATCAAGTTAACCCTATTTACTTAAACCATTATCTACAATTTCACTGTTTTTCTTAGCAGGAATATGTTTATAAACTACATAATATGCAATCCCAACCATAACTGCTCCTCCTACTATGTTTCCAATCGTAACGGGGATTAAATTATGAATTATACCTGAGCCATTTATTATTTTGTCAGGAATTACTCCAGAAGCTTTAACAAAAGCTGCATTAGATTTAGCAAGCATACCTGCTGTCAAAAAATACATATTAGCTACACAATGCTCAAATCCACAAGTGACAAATGCCATTATCGGAAACCAAATTATAACTATCTTACTCACAACATCCTTCGCTGCCGAAGCCCCCCAAACAGCCAAACAAACTAGAAAATTACACATTATTCCACTAGCAAAGGCTGTTCCAAATGAAAGATTTCCTTTTGCAGATGCAACTTTTATTACAGTTGCTCCAAGTTTGCCTGAGTTTAAATCAAATACTCCTGCTTGAAAGACTAAAAATGCTATTAGTATTGATCCAATAAAATTGGCTATATATACAATTACCCAATTTTTTAAAATTTCTTTTAAGGTTATCTTTCCATCTATTAGTGGTACAATCATAAGACAATTTCCTGTAAATAATTCTGCTCCACAAATTACAACTAACATAAGTCCTACTGGAAACAATGCTCCCCCCATAAACTTAGACAATCCTACATTAGTTATGCTGTGCGAAGCCACAGCAGCAACAACTCCCCCCATTGCTATAAATGCACCTGCTAGAATCCCTAACACCATTTGCTGCAAAATCGTTAATTTTGCTTTACCACATCCACTACCTATAGAAGCATCACATAGTTCACTGGGCTTTAACATCATACTTTCCATACATACTCTCCTTTCATCATAAAAATTATATATAAATTACCATATATAATAATATGCTAATTTACAGTATCTTAATTATGGATTTTTATTTTAATAATGTTAAAAAAATAACCTAGTATGACCTACTAATTCCAAAATGCAATAATAAAATCTATTGTTAACTAGCACTGTGAAAAATTTAACCCATGTTCACAATACTTTATTTCAGTTTTTTCAATGCATTACATAATTTAAAGTATAACGTTTTCAAAAAATTATGTCAACGCAATAAATATTTGTTACTTTTTGTTTGTAGTATCTTTAACAATTTTGTTGTAAAAAGTAGTAACAGTTATATAACTGTCACTATTTTTTACAACAAAACTTATTTCAAATATTTTTTACTGAACTTTAATATGTACTATTCTGTCTACTTTACACTAGTATCAAATCCATATTTCTTGAAAGCTTCTTTTGCACTATCAGTATTTAAATACTCTAAGAATTTCTTTGCAATTTCTTTTTCTTTAGATGCTGTAACTATTGCTTCTGGATAAACTATTGGTTTATGAGAACTTTCATCAATAGTTTCTGCTATGGAACTATTCTTTAGTACTGTAGCATCTGATTTGTATACAATTCCTGCAACTGCTTCTCCGCTTTCCACATATTGAACTACTTGTTTAACATCTTTTGCATAAACCATCTTATCTTTTACTTTGTCCATCAAATTTAACTTTTCTAAACTCTCTTTTCCATATTGACCTGCTGGTACTACACTAGCTTCTCCCATTGCAATCTTACCATTAACAGATGTAAGATCTGAAAGTGACTTTACTTTATCCTTATAGTCTTTTGATACTATTAAAACCAGCCTATTATTTAATAAATTTTTTCTACTGCTTTTATCAATTAAATTTTCCTTTTCTAAGTTATCCATTTGCTGCTTTCCAGCTGATATAAATACATCTGATGGAGCACCCTGCTCTATTTGCTTTTGCAATGTTCCTGATGCACCAAAATTAAATGTAAGTTTTACATTATTATCTTTTTCAAATTTAGGTTGAAGCTCTGTTAAGGATTCCTTTAAACTTGCAGCCGCTGAAATTGTAATACTTTTTGGACTTTCTTTAGTGCTTTCTGCACTTTTTTGTGAACATCCTGAAAAAATTAAAGTAGTGGCTAAAATACCTAGAATTAACAAATTTTTTTTCAATATAATCTCCCCCTAAAATTTTTATAAAAAAGTCGTTATACTATTATCAGTATAACGACTTTAAATACCATTGTAAATAACATTTTCCTATTTTTTCATTTCACACTTAGATATTTTTAAAGTACTTACTAAAAATATCTTGTAAAGATTTATCACATTCCATAAAAAATTTATCGTATTCTTTTATAAAATTTTCTGCTTCTTCTGTAAGAAAAGAACCTCCACCTTTATTTCCTCCTGATTTACTTACTAAAAGTTCAAAACCTAATCTTTTACCTGCACTTTTAATTAAATTATGAGCTTTATTATAGGACATGCCCATATTTTTTGCTGCTTCAGATAAAGATCCCTTGTTTTTTACTCCTATCAAAAGATTATGTATGCCTTTTCCAAAAGTTCTTCCCTCATCTTGTAACCAGATTTTATATTTAATTTGTAACATAAATTTACCTATAAGCCTTTTCAAATATTTTACGAATAATTTCTTTGGAAGTTGCTCCTTCATGTACTTTAGTTGATTCAATATAGTATGTAGGAACATAATAATAGTCATATTTTTTAGCTATATTAGGTTCCTTTTCTTCATCTATTATTTTCACTTCAATATCTTCATATTTTCGATTTTCTTTCTTTAATTCTTCCATAAAATAAAGTGCTTGTTTGCAATATGGACACCATGATGTTATAAACATTACTATAGGTTTCATTTATTATCATCACCTAACTTTCTTATTAAATAAATTTTGATTCTTGCAACATTATGTTTTAAGAACAAACTAAAACAGATAATAGCATTTAGTTTACTAATGCTAACTTTAAATTCTTACATATATATTTTAAAATAAATTTTCATTTGTAAAAAAATTAACTAAATGCTAATTTTCAGACTTAGTTATCAAAGGTTTCCCATTTTCATCTATTAAAACTGTTAATCCACCTGCGTATCCTGAAAATGAAAATAAATAGTTAACCCCAGTCTCTTTGTCTCTAATAATTTTAGATCCTTGTAGATTGCCTTCTGAATGAACCACTTCGAATCTTTCTTTTTTGTTATTTTCAAACATATTTACTCCACCTGATTTATAAAACTAAAAAAAGTCTACTATATAAGTTTTTCAACTCCTAAATCAGGATTTTTCACTTCCTTCCTATAATTTAGTATACTATTTTTTTAGTTAAAATACTTCAATTTTTTTAACTTATATTTATTATAGCAACTATAAAGAAAAAACTAAGGGTTTCATTAACGCATTTTTTTAGAAATTTCAGTTGCTCCATTTGAATACATTATAATACTTTTTTACCTTCTACAAGTCTTGTTACTATCATTGCACACACTGTATTTCCAGTGGAATTTAGCAAAGTTGCAGGAGCATCTATTATTGTACTTATAATAGCAATTATAGGCAAAACTTCTGGTGGAAATCCATATACACTTAAAATAATCATTTCTCCAATCATACCACCACTTGGAATAGCTCCCATTACAGCTCCTACTAAGAAAGATACTAATATAATACCTACTATAGTTGAAAAACTTGTCATATCCTTTCCAAATAGTCCAAATAAAAAAGTAATTTTCATAACACCCCCAAATACAGACCCATCTTTATGAATATTAGCTCCTAATGGAATTACAGTTTCAGCTATATCCTCTGAAACTCCCATTTTTTTTGCAGCTTCCAAATTAACAGGAATACATGCTGCACTAGAACATGTCGCAATGGCTGTAACTGTTGGTGCTAAAGCATTTTTCCAAAACACTCTTATTCCCTCTTTTCCCTGGGCCAAGAATGCATAGAGAGTAAAAAATCCAAAATAATAAACCACTGTAATAACTATATACAAAATAAATACCCTTAAATATCCTTGAAGTATTTGTGGTCCTAATTCTCCTATTATTGCAGCAAAATAGCAGCCTAGACCTATAGGCGCATAATACATTATAATTTTCACCATATTCATGATGACATCAGATGCTGATGTTAGAAATTTAGCTACAGGCTTTGCTTTTTCTCCAAGCATTGCTGTAGAAATTCCAAACATTATTGAAAAAATAATGAGTTGAAGCATATTACTTTTAGAAAATAATGCTACAAAATCTGGAACAGTGACAGTATTAACAATCTGCTCAACTATTCCAAACTGTTTAGCCTTTTCTGAAGTACTCGGAATTGCCTTTATAACTTTTTTTATAATTGAATAATCTATTCCTTTAGTAGGATTTACTATTAAAGCACCTATAATACCAATTATTGCAGCTATAAAAGCAGTACCTAAAAATACTATAACTATACTTACCAAAATTTTTCCAAGTCTTTTCATGCCTTTCATATTAGCTATGGCTGACGTAACACTAAAAAATACTAATGGCACTATAATCATAAACATTAAATTTAAAAACAAGTCACCAAAAGGTTTTAATATTGATGTTTTTGTTCCAAAAATAGCACCTATAATACCACCTAACATTATAGAAGCTAGTAGTATAATAGAAGCTTTATAAGTTTTAAAAAATAATTTCATTTGTAATACCTCCAATTAATCTGTAAAATTTTACATCTTACTTATATGATTATTATATTATAATTTTTTACTATGTTTATTGCTAAAACTGCTTGAAACATTGCAAAAAATGCTGTAGCATATAAATGATTGATTTTTAAACTTAATATAGAGGTAATAATTATGTTAGAAAATGAAACCCTAAAAATAAAAAGAGGCTATTTGAAAAAAAACTTTCAACTTTTTCACTTAAAAGATAAAGAAGATAATCAATTTCAATTTCATTATCATAACTTTAATAAAGTAGTAATCTTCATATCTGGTAATGTATCTTATCTTATAGAAGGAAAATCCTATAATTTAAGGCCCTGGGATATAATACTTGTAAATAACAATGATATACACAAAGCTATAATAGATCCTAATTCTGTCTATGAACGCATAATTATTTGGGTAAATTCCGACTTTTTAATAAAGCATAATAATGGTTGTAATTTATTAACTTGCTTTGAACTTGCTTCAAAACAAAATTTCAATTTACTAAGATTAAATGATGAGTGGATTATGAACATAAAAAATTTACTTTTCAAACTTGAAACCGCCTGCAAAACTGAAGAGTTTGCATCTGAAATACTTAGAACTTCACTTTTTTTAGAATTTATGGTATATGCTAATAGATTGTTTTTAGGAATACAAAATATTAAAGAATTGTCTGATATTCAATATGATGAACATATTAGTTCAGTTTTAAATTATATAAACGAAAATTTATGTGAAGATTTATCTATAGACAACCTTTCTGCTAAATTTTATATGAGTAAGTATTACCTTATGCACAAATTCAAAATACAGACTGGTTACACAATCCATAGCTACATACTTCAAAAAAGGCTTATTATGTCAAATTCATTAATGAAATCTGGGAAAAGCATTACTGAATCCTGTATGGAATGTGGTTTTGGAGATTATTCAAATTTTGTTAGAGCCTTTAAAAAAATGTTTGGGCTTTCACCAAAAAATTATTACAAGATATTAGCAGAAATTAAATAAAAATCCTATATTACGAAATTGTAAGATAAAAACTGTTTTTTTTATCCTAATCCTATAGTTTTAGCGTGTATAATTTTGTATAATAAAAGTAGTTATTATACATTAAACTCACAATTTCATTTAAACAATATATGCGTATAGTTTACAGTTTTGTTACAAATACAACAAACTTTATATACAAATATTTCTTATAATATAAGTAGATATATATTTTTATTAATAATTACCACTTTTCACAATAACTTAATATCTGAATAAAGTTAGAGCTTACCAATAAATTTAAACTTTGAGCTTTCTTTCTAAGATTCAGATAAAAATTAGATGTTAAACTTACATTTAATCGCCTATTTTTCACATATAAGTCTAAAATAGATAAGTTATTACAACAAACTTAATCTAAGTCAATATCAATTTGATTTAATAAGAACAGATAGGAGATAAAAAACTATGTCAATAAAGAACAAGCGTATTAAAACTTTACGAAATGGTGCTGTAATTTTATTATTGCTAATTGGAATTTTTACTTTATCATACAAAGGTTATAATCATTTTTATGGATCTAAAGTAGAAGCCAATAAGGCTATTTCAACAAATAAAACTGCTGCTGTTGATAAAAATCAATCTTCTGCAAATGATGCTAAGGATAAAGAAACTGCTGCTAAAGAAAAGGCAGAGAAAGAAAAGAAAGATAAAGAAACTGCTGAAAATGATAAAAAACATAATGTATCTAGTGCAGGAAAAAAATATACTTATGATGCGGGGAAAGTAAAAGATATACTAGATGGTAAAGCAGAAAGTGATGGAAAAAAGATAGCGTTTCTTACTTTTGATGATGGTCCATCTACATCTGTAACTCCCAAAATATTGGATACACTTAAAACTTATGATGTAAAAGCAACTTTCTGTTTAATGGGACAAAATATAGAAGAAAGTGAAGAAAGCAAACAGCTGGTAAACACAATTTTTAAAGAAGGACATGCTATTGCAAATCATACTTATTCTCATAATATGAAAAAATTATATCCTGGAAACAAACTTAATGTGGATTCTTATATGGAAGAAGTTGAAAAAGATAATAATGCTATAAGAAATATTATAGGAAAAGATTTTAATACAAGAGTGATAAGAATGCCTGGCGGTTACATGTCAAGAGAATACTACCATGATCCTAATTTACCTGAATTTAATGCTAGATTAAAAGAAAAAGATATGTACAGTATAGATTGGAATGCTTATGACTTTGATGCAGAAGGTAGAAGAAAAAATGCAGAACAACTTTTAGAGCATGTAAAGGAAAGTGTTGGCACAAAAGAAAAGGTTGTTATATTAATGCATGATACCTATGGTAAAGAACAAACAGCTAAAGCATTACCTCAAATTATAGAATATTTAAGAGATCAAGGATATGAATTTAAAACAATATCCTAAAATAAAGTGTAGAGGAATAATTGCGATGATAAAAAAAATATATTTAGTATTTATTAGTTGTTTGGTGTGTAGTTTGTTTTTTACGCCAAGTAAAGCATCTGCATCTTCTTCTTTAAAAAGATTTTGGGGCAGTGATCGATATGGGACATGTATTAATGTATCTGAAAATAATTGGGATAAATCAGACTATGCTGTTTTAGTTTCAGGGGACGCATTTCCAGATGCACTCTGCGCTGCTCCACTGGCTAAAAAATTTGACGCCCCTATACTGTTATCCGATGGTAAAAATTTAAATGACTCCATGAAAAAGGAATTAGTCCGTTTAAATGTAAAACATCTATTTATAGTAGGAGGTACCGGAGTTATATCTGAGAACGTTGAAAATCAATTAAAAATTATGAATATAGACTGTAAAAGAATATCAGGATTAGACAGATATGAAACCAGTTCAAAAGTTGCTGAACTTATAGGAACTTCTAATGGAGTAGTATTGTCGTCTGGAGAAAGTTTTCCAGATGCATTATCCATAGCTCCTATGGCAGCAGTTAAGCAAATGCCTATATTGTTGACCTCAAAAAATTCGTTACCAAACAGTATCTCTAATTACATAAAATCTAATAAAGTTGATTTATGTTATGTAGTTGGGGGTATCGGTGTAATTAGTGATAATATTTCGAAAAATGTTAGTAATTCTAAAAGATTAAGCGGTATGGATAGATACCAAACAAATTTAGCTATAATTGATGAATTTTCAAAAGACATAGATTTTAGTAATATTTATGTAACAACTGGAGAAGAATTTGCAGATGCATTATCTGGTTCTGCAGCTGCTGCAAAATCAAAATCACCAATTGTACTTACAAATGGTAACATATCTGTTATGCAAACGTCTCTTGCTGCACAAATACCTACTGCCGTTCAGTTGAAGGTATTAGGAGGCGATTCTATTGTGTCAGATGAAGATGCACAAAACTTATTAAATGATAAAGTAGAGACCAAGTTCAAACTTGGGGATGATCTACTAATAAGTAAATATAGCAATTTAATAAAGGGTAAAAATGTTGGTCTTATAACTAATCAAACAGGAGTAAGCAGCACTGGTACAAGCAGTGTTGATTTACTAGCTAATTTTGGCCAAGCCAAATTAGTAGCTCTTTATGGACCTGAACACGGAATTGATGGAAAGGCTAAAGCAGGAGACTCCGTAAAATCTTACATTGATAAAAAATTGAATATACCTGTATACAGCCTTTATGGAGATACAAGGATGCCTACAGAAGAAATGCTAGCAGGTGTAGATGCTTTGGTATTTGATATCCAAGATATTGGTGCACGTTCTTATACTTTTATGTCTACTTTAAATTATTGTATGCAAGCAGCAGCTAAATATAATAAAGAAATCATTGTTTTAGATAGACCTAATCCTTTAGGTGGAGAGATTTTTGATGGACCAGTATTAGAAGATAAATTTAAAACCTTTGTTGGTGTAGATAATATGCCAATGACCCATGGAATGACTTGTGGTGAATTAGCACAATTCTTTAATAGGAATATAAATGCTAATCTTACAGTAGTACCTATGGAAGGTTACAAGAGGAATATGATATTTCAAGATACTGGACTTAACTGGACACAAAGTTCTCCTTATATACCTAATATAGAATCTGTTTTCTGTTATTCAGCCACCGGTCTTGGTGAAGGAACTACTGTATATCAAGATGACTATTTTACTTGGGTTGGCGGAAAAGGTATTAATTCCGATAAGTTTGCTGAACTCCTAAATGGATCTAATTTATCTGGAGTTAAATTTAATCCCTATCCTCGTGATGGATTTGGTGGAGTAAAACTTCAAATTACAGATTATCACAGTTTCAATCCTGCAAGAACTGGCATATATGTACTCGCTTATGCTCATTCATTAAATAATTTTGCTGTGCCTAAAAGTACAAGTTCTATTGTTATGTTTGATAAAATAATGGGTACCGATAAAATTGGACAATATTTAGAAGCAGGTTATACTCCTCAGCAAATTGAAGCTGAATACAAAGCTGGTCTTGATAGTTTTAAAGCTGAAAGAGAAAAATATTTAATATACAAATAAAGCTTTTTACATTATAAACCATTAAATAAAAAGAGGCTGTCGCATTAAGAATAAATTCTACAATATATTGTGCTAATTTTAAATTTTCAAAGCAATATATTGTATGTAAATTCCTTAATGCGACAGCCTCTTTCTTTAATCTAATCCTTTTCTATTTCCTAATGAATGTATTTTACCACTTTTATCTTATTATATATTTCTATAAAATTATAACGCTTCAACAACAATATTTTTTAAATTAAAAGTTAATTAAAACATGCATTGAAATTTTTATTTTTTAACTAATATTAAAAATATTTTTTCTTTAATCGCAATATTTTTAATATTGAAATTATAATATAGCATTTTCTAAATTGATTTTTTATGAAATTATATTTAATATGTTTAAATTAATTACCAAATAATAAAATAAAAGTATATTTATTTTACATTTTGTATTTTTTTATATTTATTTACATTTATTAGAATATGGTATATAATTTCAATATACTAATAAATTCTATATATTCATTAATTTACAAAAATATATAATAAAAGGGGATGTCATTTTATGAAAAAAACCATGTTATCAATTATGTTAACGGCAACTCTTGTATCTGGCTCTTGCTGTTTCACTGGTGTTTTGGCAAAGGAAGGTTCTATGAACCAACCTAATGCTAAGATTACTGTAACTGCAAATTCAAGTGGGACAAGCTCTAAAAGCACTAAATCCAACTCTTATGAGGACCAAAAAATCAATATATTCTTACAGGGAAAATCATCAGATAAAGTAAAGATTACCGAAAAAGACATTCTTGCATATCTTGAGCAAAATAAATCATCATTCACAAATATAAGTGGCACAAATAATTTTAAAATAGTCTCTATGGAAAAGGATAACTTAGGTTATACTAAGGTTAAAGTATCCCAATCAATAAATGACGTTCCTATAAGAGGAAGTGAAATCATATTACATTTAGACAAAGATGGTATTATAAAAAATATAATAGGATCTGTCAATAAAGATTATAAACCCTTAGATACTACGAGAGCACAGACCCTTTCCCCAAGCAAAGCAATTGACATTGCTAAAAAACAATTTACTTATACATCTTTGATGAAAGAACCAGACGCTAAAAGACAAATTGTAATTAAAGATGGATCTCCTACTTTAGTATATAGTGTAAATATATATTATACAGAACCTGACATAGGAAATTGGGACGTGCTAATAGATTCTGTATCTGGAAGTATAATTAGTAAAGAAAGCAATATAAGATATGATGGCGCTGCTACTGGTACAGGAACTGCCGTTGATGGAAGCAAGAAAAATCTTAATTTAAATCTTTCTAAAAATTCTTATCAAATGATAGATACTACTAAGTCAATGAGCGGTCAAATAAAAACATATACTGCTAATAATAGAAAAGTTGAGCCTGGTACTATAGTAAGCAATAAAACCAATGCCTTTAATACTGAGAATCTTAAGGCATCAGTTAGTGCTCATTATTATGCTGGTGTAGTTTATGATTTTTATAAAAATTTATTTAATAGAAATAGTATAGATAACAAAGGTATGAGTATAATTTCCACAACTCACTATGGCAATGCATATGATAATGCTTTTTGGGATGGAAACCAAATGGTTTATGGTGATGGTGATGGTAAAGAGTTCACATATTTCAGTGGCGACCTTGATGTAGTAGCTCATGAATTAACTCATGGAGTAACTTCAAACACTGCAAATCTAGACTATTATGATCAATCTGGTGCTTTAAACGAATCATTTTCTGATGTTATGGGAGTTTTAATTCAAAGTTATGATAACTCTGATGTAAAGAATGGTGGATCATGGAAATTTAATTCTAAAGATTGGGTAGTTGGCGATGCTATTTATACTCCAAATATACCTGGTGATGCATTAAGAAGTCTTGCTGATCCAACACTTTATGACCAACCAGATAATATGAAAAATTATGTAAATGGTTCAGATGATAATGGAGGAGTTCATACAAATAGTGGTATACCTAATAAAGCAGCTTTTTTAATTGCACAGAAGATAGGTTGTGAAAAAACAGCTCGTATCTATTACAGAGCACTTACTGAGTATCTAACAAATAATTCAGATTTTTCAGCAGCAAGAAATGCTTTAGTATCAGCAGCTTCTGACTTATATGGCACTTCTGAAGTAACAGCTGTAAACAATGCTTTTGATTCTGTTGGAGTTACTCAAAGTTCAAATTTACAGTAAATAGATAACTTCACATATTAGCATAGCTCTATAAACTGAAACATCTAAAAAAAATATAATAATTCAGACTAAGTTACAATTTTTAAGTTAATATAAAAATTGTAACTTAGTTTTTGTATATGTTAGTTTTTATTTCAATAAAATTTTATTAAGGAGATCAATATGAAAAAACCAAATACTAAAAGTAACACACATAAAAACCTCAATTCATATGAAGACAAAAAAGATAATGTATTCATGCAAGGAAACTTATCAAACAAGCTTCAAATAACAGAAGAAAATATACTATCTTACTTAAATGAAAACAAATCAATACTTGAAAGCGCAAATAATTCAAGTAATTTTAAAATATCATCTATAGAAAAAGATAGTCTAGGCTATACTAAGGTTAAAGCAATTCAAGTAATAAATGGCATTCCTATTAGAGGAAGTGAACTCATAATACATCTAGATAAGAATGGTGTTGTTAAGAACATAATAGGTTCTATTAATAAATCCTTTAAATCTTTTGATAAAGCAACCATAAAAACTATTATGCCAGATGAGGCAATAGATATTGCCAAAAAACAATTTAATTATACAACTTTACAAAAAACTCCAGAAGTAAAAGAACAATTTATAATTAAAAACCAACTGCCTATTTTAATATATAGTGTTAATATATACTATACAGAGCCTGAGACAGGAAACTGGGATGTATTAATAGATTCTGCAACTGGAAAAATACTTGCAAATATAGATAATATAAAATATGGTACTCATATTAATCATATAAGAACGCTTTTTAATAAAAAGAACTGTTGATTTAAAAAACTCAGTGCTTGGAAACTACTATTTATTTATAATATTTGATTTGAATTTTTAAATTATAATTTTAAAAAAACTAAAGCTAAATTGCAATTTTTTCTCTTAAAATAAAACTCGAAATTGTAATTTAGCTTATTTTTATTCTCTTATGAAATTATTAATTGCATAGGCTATTCCCGATTCATTGTTGGATTTAGTTACATACTTTGCTTGAACTTTAACATCCTCTACAGCATTTTCTACAGCTATAGGCATTCCAACACATTTAAGCATTTCTATATCATTATAATTATCTCCAAATGCAATTACATCTTTTAAGTCTATATCCATCTTTTCTGCTAAAATCTTTAATGCATTACCTTTCGATATGTTTGGTGCCATTATATCTAAAAGTCCTTTTGCCGAACTTACAGCAGTAATTTGTTCATTTGTTGAAAAATATTTTTCTAATTCTATAATTCTTTCATGTTCACTACAAACAAGTAAAATTTTAAGTACATCTATAGTATCAATAATTTCACTTATATTATGTAAATATTCTATAGGTATTTTTATGTTTTCCGGAAGATCTTCATTAAGTTTTTCATACTTAGCAGCAAGAGGGTTTCCTTTGTTACTATATACTCTATCAAAGCTGTATAAAAGAAAGTCTAGATTGTTTTTATCACAATAACTTAAAATTTCTCCTACCACTGATTTTTTAATTAATTTTGAATAAAGTATTTCTTCTGTTTTTGCATTTCTAATTAATCCTCCATTGCTTGATATAACAGGACCTGTCAATCCTAAATCTTTTGCAAAAGATTTAATCATAAGATCTGTTCTTCCAGAAGCAATGATAACTTCTAGTCCTTCTTTTTGGAGTTTTTTTAATGCTGCTTTATTTTCTTCTGATATAATACTTTTGGAATTTAATAGTGTTCCATCCATATCACATACACACCATTTATATTTAGTCATTTACACATTCTCCCTTAAAGTTCCATTAAATTTTTAAAGCTTCATATAGTATTATACAAAAAAGCAGTTACATCTGCAATTTTTGTTATTTCACTAAATGATACCACATATTTTTAATATACTTAAAGGTTAGCAGCCTGTTTATTTTTATTTTGCAAATCTTCATTTGTAAAATCTGAAACCGAATTTTCCTTTTTTTCAATATGAAATTGTGCTAAAAGCATTCCTATAAGCATAAGTACACAACCTAAAATCCCTCTAGGTCCTAGACTTTCATTCAAAATAAAACATCCACCTATACTTCCAAACACTGATTCCATACTCATTATAATAGCTGCTTGAGATGGTTCAGCATTTTTTTGAGCTACAATTTGGAGCGTGTAGGCCACGCCAGATGAAAGAATACCTCCATATAGAATAGGTACAGCAGCCAGCATAATTGAACTTATGGATATTTTTTCTACAAATAAAGCACATATAAAACTAAGTATTGAGCAAGTTGCAAATTGAAAAAATGCTAGTTTTAAATTATCAACTTTTTTAGAAAAATTGTCTATTAAAAGTATCTGAACTGCAAAGAAAAAGGCACATATAAGTTCAAGAAAATCACCATATGATATGGAAAATTTATCTGTTATACATAAAAAATATAATCCTAAAACAGCTATTATAGCACCTATCCAAGTATTAAAATTACCGTGTTGTTTTAAAAATACACCTAAGATAGGCACCACTACGATATATAATCCAGTTATAAAAGCTGCTTTTCCAACAGTAGTATGTGATATTCCTATTTGCTGAAAAGATGAACCTAAAAATATAAAAATTCCTACAATAATTCCTGGTATAAGAGACTTTTTAAAATTTTTAGTGGTTTGACCTTTTTTATTAGTATTATTATAAAAAAGAATAAGTGGAAGTAATGATATGCTTCCAATTGCAAATCTTACAGCATTGAAAGTAAATGCTCCTAAATATTTTCCACCAACTCTTTGAGCAACAAATGCAAATCCCCATATAGCAGAAGTGAGTAAAAGTAAAAGGTTAGATTTAATTTTTTGTGTTTTCATTAATATTCTCCTTTATGCAAATTTATGTATAAATATAAGTATATTATATTTTGATTAATTAGTACATGAAAAAGTACATTAACTTCAGAACAGACGCATCTTTATATTGTATTTTTTTCAATACAAAGATGCGCCTTCCATCCCTCAATTTAACTCATTACTTGACAAATTTAAATTAAACAGTTGCAAATAATTCATAACTGTTTTTATCACAAATAAGCTCAGCTTACCTTCTAACAACATGAACATTCCAAAATTTATCTACCCATAGACCAACTACCGTAACTGGAAGACGCCAAGACTTCACTATATATATTGATGCTGCTATATCTTCAAAATGCTTACGCCAACTAACAGGATTTGCAGCACAATCATAATGTCCTACTACAGCAATTACATTGGAGTCATGAGCTGTTATTGAAATCATAACTTTCTCTCTTATCATTTCTTTTTCAGCCCATGGACCTTGAGATAATACCCTATCCATTCCAGGCTCTGTAATTAAATCCACATAATCCACACCAAAATTTTCTATCAACCACTTTATTACAGGAATCTGAGTTCTACCGTCAATACAGTTTAAAGCTGTTCCAAATCTTTCTTCCATTGCACACCTTCAATTATTTTTCACTTAATATAATATGAAAGTATTATAGAATATGTGATTAATCAACATTTTACTTTTTAAATAATTTACTGTATTTCTGAATATTTTATTATTGATTTTCTTTTAGTTTATTTAACAAATCTAGAAAAGTATCTATTTCTTTTTGGTTTAAGGAAAAAAACTGTTCATCAACATTTTCAATAATTGGAGCAACAGTTCGTAATAACGTCTCTCCTTTTTCTGTAACTGTTATAGTTTTTGCTCTTGTATCATTAAGATCATTTAACCGAATCACTAATTCTTTTTTTTCTAATAATCGAATTGATTTTGAAATAGTCATTACATCAACTTTAGAAGAATCAGATATATCCTTTTGTGTTACAGTTCCCTGCGTGTAATTTAAAGTGTGGCTAACAGCTAAAATTACAAATTGAGTATGGGTTAGATCAAAAGGAATAAGAGCTTCCTTAATTTTTCTTTTCCACTGTGAAGACACTTGCCAAAATAGTAATCCTGGACTTTCATTAGAGTTCTTAAATTTTGAATATTTCATGGTTTATTCGGTGTAGAGAGTTTCAAAAGTCTTAGCATATTTTCAGGAATATCTTTAGTAATGCCTTTTCCCATTCCCTGTATCTGCCCTTCATTGGGCCCAGTTATACTTACAGTATGCTTTATAGAAACTTCTCCATCCGCCTCTTCTGTAATGAAATGACCAAAAGTCACACTAATGTCTCCAAATACAGAAGTATCAATAAATTTTTTATTTTCTTCAATCTCATCCAAAACAAAAGGAAGAGGAGGCATGTTATCCATAAACATACTCCCTTTTGCACCCACTTCAAAATCACCTTTCATATCAACTTTGTTAATTTGACAATCCCAATCAGGCCATTTTGTCACATCGGAGTAAAATTCCCATATTCTCTTAATATCCGCTTTTCCTTTTATAATATTTTCAAAATTGTACATTTAGTAACCACTCCTAATTTTATTTAGTAAGTTTATATATAATAACCAAACTTACTATTTTATTATGATAATATCATAATAAAATAGTATTGTAAAGATGCTCCTTTAAACCTATTACTAAACACCTATATGCCTCCTATGTATTATACCTATCAAACTTTATTTACTTTTCACAGTTTAAAAATATTAAGTCAAAATTTTGTATGTACGAAAGTTGAGTTAATTATATTATAAAATTTATGATACAATGAAAATATTAAATCACGTTACTTCTAAAGGAGTGTATAACTTGTACAATATAATGATAATTGAAGATGACAAAAAATTAGACAATCTTATAAGCAATCACCTTGAAAAATACGGATATAAAACTTACTCTGTAGATGATTTTTCTAATATAAAAGCTGAGTTTATAAAAACTAATCCTCATCTTGTTCTTATGGACATTAACTTACCTTTATACGATGGCTTTTATTGGTGCAGAGATATAAGAACAATATCAAACGTACCTATAATATTTCTTTCAGCTAGAAATTCTGATATGGATCAAGTTATGGCCATTGAAAATGGAGGGGATGATTATATAACCAAGCCTTTTTCCTATGATGTGCTTATTGCAAAGATAAAAGGAGTTATAAGAAGAGTTTATGGAAGCTACTCTGAAAGTAGCACAAGTGAAGTATTTGAATCAAATGGACTTTTTTTATATATAAATCAAAATACAGTAGAATATAAAAGTAAAAAAATAGAGCTTAGTAAAAAGGAATTTCAACTTTTATATTCCTTGCTTAAAAATGAAAATAAAATTGTTTCTAGAGAAACCTTACTGGAAGTTTTATGGAATGATGTGGACTTTGTTGATGACAATACCTTATCTGTTAATATGACTCGTGTAAGAAAACGACTTGAGGAAATTGAAATTATCAAGGTAATTGAAACTAAACGTGGACAAGGTTATAAAATAATACCAAATTGGTAATTCAAAGCAGGTGAAACAAATGAATTTCAAAAACTTTCTTAAAGACAAAATATCTTTTTCAGTGGTTTATTTTTTAACTACTGCTGCAATTATACTTGTAATGTATCTTACTTTAATTATAAATAAAATTGAACTTATGAATAATAACATACTTTATGCCTTCTTAATTTCAGTAATCTTTTTCATATTATTTTTAATATATGAATATTGTAAAAATAGGCACTTTTATAATCAACTAAATATAATGTTAAATTCAAAGGAAAACTTAGATAACATACTTAACATAGGGAGTTGCAATACTCATGAACAGGAAATGTTTAAAAAACTTCTGCTTAAAACTTATAAAATCTGCAGCGACAGAACTATAAAATATGAAGAAGCACACAAAGAATACATAAACTTTATAACCAAATGGGTACATCAAATGAAAACTCCTATATCTGTTATCAATCTCATGCTTCAAGATGAAATAAATGAAGAAAACAGAGCCGTATTTGACAGCATATTAGAAGAAAATGAGAAGTTATCTCATGGTCTTGATATGATGCTGTGCAACGCACGACTTAATGAGTTTAACTTTGATTTTAATGTAGAAAGCTTAAATATTGTATCTATGGTTAGAACAGTTATTAATAACAATAAAAAATCTCTCATAAGAAATCACATATTTCCTAAGCTTACAGATGATTCAGATATAACAGTAGAAACGGATAAAAAATGGATTTACTTTGTGATAAATCAAATAGTTATAAATGCTATAAAGTATTCAAAGCTTAAAGTTCAGTCCAGTAAGTATGTTAACTTTAAAATTATAGATAAAGGCTCAAAAATTATATTGTCTATAAGTGATGAAGGAATAGGTATCCCTAAAGAAGATTTAAATAGAATATTCAATGCTTTTTTTACAGGCAAAAATGGAAGAAAGAGCGATGAATCTACAGGAATGGGAATGTATCTTGCAAAGAAAATATGTAATAACCTTGGTCATGAAATTCTTCTAGAATCAGAAGTAGAAAAAGGTACAACTTTTTCTATTGTATTTTTTAAGGGTAAAAACTTGTTTAAATTTTAATCTTTCAATATTGTAAGATTAAAATTCTATTTGAAAGAGAAATCGATACATTGATTTCTCTACTTTTTTTATAATATATACATAAACAAATGAAAGGAATGATAGTATGTCAGTATTAAAAGCTGAAAATATAACTAAAATTTATGGTGATAAAAGAGGCTGCTTACAAGTAAAGGCCCTTGATAAATTTAATATTACTATAGAAGAAGGAGAATTTGTAGGAGTTATGGGACCTTCAGGAAGTGGAAAGAGTACCCTTTTAAACATTCTTGCAACAATAGATACCCCCACTTCAGGAGAGCTCTTTATAAATGGAGTTAACCCAGAAAAGCTTGATGAAAAAAAAGCTGCACTATTTAGAAGAAAGGAACTTGGATTTATATTTCAAGATTTTAATTTATTAGATTCTTTATCAATAAAGGAAAATATAATACTTCCATTAGTACTAAATAAAACAAATACTCAAGAAATAGAAAGAAGAGTGGATGATATTGCATCTCTGTTAAATATAAAAGGAATTCTAGATAAAAGACCTTATGAAACTTCCGGTGGTCAGCAGCAAAGGACAGCTTGTGCTAGAGCGTTAATTCACAGTCCATCTATAATACTTGCAGATGAACCAACTGGAAATCTTGATTCTAAAGCTTCCCAAGATGTTATGGATTCTCTAACTAACCTAAATAGCGAAAGAAAAGCAACTATAATGATGGTTACTCATGATCCTTTTGCAGCTAGCTTTTGTAAAAGAATAATAATGATCAAGGATGGAAGGTTCTTTTTAGAAATTGTAAAAGGAAGTAATCGACAAGCCTTTTTCAAAGAAATCATGGATTCACTTACTTTAATAGGAGGACATTACAATGACATTGCGTGATATTGCTATTAAAAATATAAAAGGAAACTTAAATAAACTTATAATGTATTATTTAAGTAACACCTTTGTGGTTATGGTGTTCTTCATATTTGCAAATTTCCTTTTAAGTCCCAAGGCTTCCAGCTTAAAAACTATGGGCCAAGCTGGGGCAATTATGACAGAAACAGTTTATCTTTGTGAGTTTGTAATACTTATATTTACAGTTGTATTTACTAACTATTCCATATCAAGCTTTTTAAAATCAAGAGAAAAGGAATTTGGACTTTTATCAATGTTTGGATTAACAAGAAGTGAGGTAAGAAACTATGTTATGTTTGAAAACTTCATCGTTTCTTTATTTTCCATAGCAACAGGAGTTGTCTTTGGTATTCTTTTTTCTAAATTATTTTTCATGGCAATTTCAACCATTTTGATTTTGAATACTGAAATTCCTCTTACTATATCAATTAAAGCTGTAGTATTAACTTCAATGTGTTTTTTAGTATTATTCCAAATAACTTGTTTTAAATCAAGCTATAAAATAAAAAACGACAACATAATAGAACTTTTGAAAGGATCAAGAATTGCAAAACCAGTACCTAAATTTTCTAGTAAAAAAGCAATTTTATCTATAATTTTAATTGGACTTGGATACATTATGGCAGTTTTTTCAGGGCAAGCTATAATACTTACCATGTTTCCTATTTTAATAGTAACAGTAGCTGGAACTTATATGTTGTACTCACAATTCAGTGTATATATTACAAATAAAATTAAAAATAATAATGAAATTTTTTATAAGGGTATTAATATGATAACATTGTCCCAAATAATATATAAACTTAGTGACAATGCAAAAATACTCTTTGCTGTATCAATACTTTCAGCTGTGACCTTAACCTCTTCTGCAAGCGTGTACTCATTCCAAAAAACTTCGCAAAAACAAATTGTACTAGACTATCCTCAAGATATAAGTTTTATTGAAACTGGGTTAAATACACACAATGTACTATCAACTCAAAAGGTTGAAAAAATTTTTAAATCCTATGGAAATGAAATAGAATATAAAAATAAAATTGTACTTATTAAAGCAACTAATAATGATTTATCTCTAAGTAAAGATTCAAATTATAAAGATCTTATTAACAAAAAAGATTTCTATATTATATCTAGTACTGATTACAACACTTTAGCAAGTCAACAGAAAAAGCCATCTATTAAGCTAAATGATGGTGAAGTAGTTGTTCACTATCATAATGTCATTGCAACTAAAGATACACGGTTATTTGCTGATAATAATTACTTGAAATTAAATACTGAAAATAATTCCACAAACTTAAAACTTAAAGATGAAATAAATGGTGGAATAATTAATGAGGATAGCAAAAATTCCAACACTGCAGTAGTAAGTGATAATGACTTTAACAAGCTTAAGACTAATGTTGCAAATGATAATCTAAAAGTTTACTATGGTTATACTATAAAAAATGGATTTAAAGCAGTAAATTCAGTATCAAAAATAAAAAATGAAGTACCAAAGGAACTGAAAAATAACTTTTCTGAAAGAGTACTAAACTTTTCTAAGATGATGGAAGTTATGTCCACGTTTTTCTTCATTGGAACATTTATTTCAATATTGTTCTTTATATCAACTTGCAGCATAATATACTTTAAGTTGTTCAATGAAATTCAAAACGATAGACATGAATTCACAGCTCTTAGAAAAATGGGAATGTCTGTGGATGAAATAAAGAAAATAGTAAGTATTCAATGCTTTATAATGTTCTTCTTACCTTTTGCAGTATCCTTTGTCCATACTACTTTTGCAATAAAGGCCTTAAGTAATATATTGCAAACAAGCCTCAGCCTTTATTTAATGATTATAGTAGGAATTTACTTGCTGCTTCAGACAATTTACTTCTGTTTTTCAAGGTCAATGTATGTAAAACAGATAACTAGCTGGAGGTAGTAATTAATCATTTAAAAGCTTTGCAATATTTATATTAACTCCACTGCTAGTAAAACCTTTCTTATTAAATAAAAGGAACTTCAGCTTGTTAAAAACTGAAGTTCCTTTATCATTTATTAACCACTATTTTAATAAAAATCTATATATTTAGTAACACACTTTAAAACATTTATCATATTTTAATGTAGGGAAAGTTTTTTTCCCTACACTAAATTATTTTATTATAATGGAGGTTATTTTCATATGGATGATTATTATATTCCACTAAATCTGTTACCACTTGGTAAAAAATGTAGAGTAAAAAAACTTACTTCTGAAGGTTTAATAAGAAGAAGATTATTAGACTTAGGTTTAATTGATAATACTATTATACAGTCTTTACAAAAAAGTCCATCTGGCGATCCTATTGCTTACCTTATTAGAGGAGCAGTAATTGCTCTTCGCACTGAAGTAGCATCTATGATATTAGTAGAAACTCTTTAAGACTATATTTATAAACAATATATAAGTTTAACACTTTTTAAGGAGGAAATATTAATGGGTTTAACCAGCAATTCAACTGGGATAAAAATTTTGGATAATGAGCTTAAAATTACTAAAAGCACACCAAATGATAAGATAATAGCACTAGCTGGAAATCCTAATGTAGGAAAAAGTACTGTTTTTAACAATCTAACAGGTTTAAATCAGCATACAGGTAATTGGCCTGGTAAAACTGTAACAAATGCTCATGGAAACTATTTTTATAAAAATACCAATTTCATTTTAGTAGACATACCTGGAACATACTCTTTAATGTCAAATTCCATGGAAGAAGAAGTTGCTAGAGATTTTATTTGTTTTGGAAATCCAGATACAGTAGTAATTGTATTAGATGCTACCTGTTTAGAAAGAAATTTAAATCTTGTTCTACAGACACTGGAAATAACTTCAAAAGTAGTAATATGTGTCAACCTAATGGATGAAGCAGAAAGAAAAGGAATATCTATAAATTTAGAAGAATTATCTAAATGTCTTGGAATTCCTGTAATAGGAACAAGTGCTATTAATAGAAAAAATTTAATTCAATTAATGAATTCAGTTTTTGATGTTGCATCTAACAAAATTACTACTAACACTATTAACATTATGTATGAAGAAGCAATAGAAAAGTCTATATTTCAAGTTGAAAATGTAGTTAAATTAGTAGTTAAGAATTCACTTAATCCTAGATGGGTAGCACTAAAACTTATAGACGGAGATAAAGCTTTCTTATCTTCCATTAGTAAATATCTAAATTTTAATCTATCTGAAAATAATGAAATTATGAAACAGGTTTATAAAACAAAAGCTTTTTTAAATGAACATGATATTAACTCTGATACTTTTCGTGATAAAATTGTTTGTAGGCTTGTAAAAATTTCAGAAGTGATTAGTGCTAAAGTTGTTTCTTTAAAAAATAGTAACTATAATCACATTGATAGAAAAATAGATAAGTACCTTACTTCAAAAAAATTTGGAATTCCAACTATGATTCTTCTTCTAAGTATAGTTTTCTGGATTACCATTACTGGAGCCAACGTTCCTTCTGACCTAATTGCTACTGGCCTATTTTGGATACAAGACAGACTAACAGATTTTTTTACTTGGTTAGGTACTCCTCCTTGGATACATGGACTTCTAGTTATGGGTATGTATAGAACTCTTGCCTGGGTAGTATCTGTTATGCTTCCTCCTATGGCTATATTTTTTCCTATTTTTACATTACTGGAGGACTTAGGATACCTGCCTCGAATAGCCTTTAATCTTGATAACTATTTTAAAAAGGCATGTACTTGCGGAAAGCAAGCATTAACAATGTGTATGGGCTTTGGCTGTAATGCAGCTGGCATAATAGGCTGTAGAATAATAGATTCTCCCCGAGAAAGACTTATTGCCATTATAACTAATAATTTTGTACCTTGTAACGGAAGATTTCCTACTCTTATAGCAATTATCACTATGTTTTTTACTGGAGTTATTGTAAGTCCCTTTCAATCTGTAATATCTACACTGATTCTCACTGGAGTTATTACCCTAGGAATTGTAATGACATTAACAATATCTAGAATTTTATCAAAAACCATATTAAAAGGTATTCCCTCTAATTTCACTTTAGAACTGCCACCATATAGAAAACCTCAGATAGGCAAAATTATAATTAGATCAATATTTGATAGAACTCTATTTGTACTTGGTCGTGCTGTTGTAGTAGCAGCACCAGCAGGATTAGTTATCTGGATAATGGCCAATACTCAAGTAGGCAATACAAGTATTTTAGCTCATTGTGCTAATTTTTTAAACCCATTTGCAAAACTTATTGGATTAGATGGTTATATTTTAATGGCATTTATTTTAGGTTTCCCTGCAAATGAAATAGTTGTTCCTATAATAATTATGAGTTATATGGCTACTGGAAGTATGCTTGAATTTAATAGCTTAGATCAATTAAGGAATCTACTTATTACAAATGGTTGGACATCCCTAACTGCTATATGTGTTATGCTATTTTCATTAATGCACTGGCCTTGTGCTACTACTTGCTTAACTATAAAAAAAGAAACTCAAAGCTGGAAATGGACACTTATTTCTTTTCTTGTACCAACCATTTCAGGAATTACCATTTGCTTTATAGTTGCAACTACTGTGAGGTTAATAGCCTTATTATAATTTAAAAATTTTAAGTATCAAGTGAGTTTTAGAATAATTTATTCAAGTGTATGTCAGCCCTTATGCACAGCATAAGAACTCTAAATCGCTGAAGCTCAAGAATTCTAATATTTCCTACCTAAAAAGGATTGGAGTGCTACAAATTGTAGCACTCACCCCTATCGGATAAAATAATTAGGACTGTCAGCAAGCTGACAGTCCTAATTATATTTTATTTTTTTCCATGACATACACTAGATGAAGAGCAGTTACTGCAACCACAGCCACAGCCGCTTTCTCCATTTTTAGCCTTTTTAACTTGCTTTACTATAACCAAAGCCATTAATGCAAATATAATACCTGCTATTAAAACTGTTGCTACCATAAAAACTCACTCCTTATCCTTAATTTAAAATATATTATCTTGTATAGCTTACCTGTCCTTTAATTTCTTTCTTCATAGAGACTTTTCCTGTAGTTATAGCTATTGCAACTACTGCAATTGCTACTATTATTGAAATTACAGCCCCACTTAAACTTCCTTTACCTATGATGAAACTACCAACTTGATTTATAACAAGTGCAGTTATATAAGCTGTGAAAGTTTGAAATCCTAAAGTAATCCATGTCCATTTCCATGAACCCATTTCACGTCTTATTGCACCAATTGCTGCAAAACAAGGAGCGCAAAGCATATTAAATACTACAAAGGCAAAAGCGCTAGCAACTGTAAACATCGCTGCAACATTTGTTACAAGAGCTGGAGTATCTTCTGCTGCATCAGCTATACCATATAAAACTCCAAAAGTTCCAACAACATTTTCCTTAGCAACTAAACCAGTAACTGTTGCAACAGCTGATTGCCAGTTACCAAATCCAAGAGGTTTAAAAATAGGAGCTATTGCAGTTCCAATACTTGCTAACATACTTTCTCCTGCATCAACCATAGCAAGTGACCAATTAAAGGATTGTAAAAACCATATTACACCACAAGAAACAAAGATTATTGTACCTGCTTTAATAATAAATGCTTTTCCTCTATCCCACATATGCATTAAAACACCCTTAGCACTTGGAATATGATATTGTGGAAGCTCCATAACAAATGGTGATGGTTCTCCAGAAAATAATTTAGTCTTCTTTAATATAATTCCGCAAATAATAATCATTATTATTCCTAAAAAATAAGCTGCTGGTGCTACCCAAGAGGCTCCACCAAAAAGTGCTCCTGCAATCAATGCAATAATTGGTAATTTAGCACTGCATGGAATAAATGTAGTTAGCATAATTGTCATTTTTCTATCTCTATCATTTTCCATAGTACGAGTTGCCATAATGCCTGGAACACCGCACCCTGAACTGATTAACATTGGTATAAAAGATTTACCTGAAAGTCCAAACTTACGAAAAACTCTATCCATAATAAAAGCTACTCTTGCCATATATCCGCAGTCTTCTAAAATTGATAGTAATAAGAACAAAACCATAATCTGTGGAACAAAACCAAGTACTGAACCTACTCCACCAATTATTCCATTTACTACTAATCCTTGTAACCAATCAGCAACCTGTGCACTTGCTAACCAATTTGAAACATTACCTTGAATTATACCTGCAAATAAAGTATCATTTACCCAATCAGTCATCGCAGTTCCAATTGTACTGATTGCTATATAATATACTCCAAACATAATAGCTGCAAAAATTGGTAGTGCTAGAAAACGATTTGTAACAATTTTGTCTATCTTATCTGAGGTTGTTTCTCTTCCCTTTCTATTCTTCTTAATAGACTTTGAAACCACATCTCCTATAAAAGCATATCTATCTCCTGTAACAATACTTTCACTATCATCATCTAGTTCATCTTCATATTTTTGTATTATAGTTTCTATTTCATCTAATATACTTTTTGAGATATTTAACTTTTTAATTATGTTTTCATCACGTTCAAACAGCTTGATAGCAAGCCACGAATTTTCAATTTCTTCATGTGGAATACTTTTTGTAATAATTTTTTCTATCTCTTGAAAAGCACTTTTTGCTTCCTCGGAGAAATTTAATTCAAAAGCTGGTTTATTTTTACTCTTTGCAATTTCAATTGCTTTTTTCGCAGCAGCCGAAACACCAGTTCCTTTAAGAGCAGATGTTTCAACGACTGGACATCCCAGTGTTTTTGACAACTTCTCTATATCAATTTTATCTCCATTTTTTTCTACAACATCCATCATGTTAAGTGCTATAACTGTTGGAATGCCCAGTTCTAAAATTTGGGTTGTTAAATATAAATTTCTTTCAATGTTTGATGCATCCACTATATTAATTACTGCATCCGGTTTATCATTTATCATAAAATTACGCGTTACAACTTCTTCTAAAGTGTATGGTGATAAAGAGTATATTCCTGGCAAATCTACAATTTCAACGTCTTTATTTCCCTTTAACTTACCACCTTTTTTTTCAACTGTTACTCCAGGCCAATTACCAACATACTGTGATGAACCTGTAAGTTCATTAAACATAGTTGTCTTTCCACAGTTTGGATTACCAGCAAGTCCTATTTTGATTGTCATTTTCATTCCTCCTTACTACTCTATAAGAATCATTTCTGCATCAGCTTTACGAATTGATAATTCATATCCACGAATAGTTAATTCTATAGGATCTCCAAGTGGAGCTACTTTACGTACATAAATTTCACAACCTCTTGTAATACCCATATCCATAATACGTCTGCGGACAGCTCCTTCTCCTTCAATTTTCTTAACTTTAACAGTTTGCCCACATTTTATTTCTTTTAATGTACTCATTAAAATGACCTCCTTTGTCTAAACTATTATTCTGCTTGCCATGCTTTTATCCAAGGCAACTCTACTGTCTTTAACATTTATTATTAAATTACCTCCAATTTCAGAAATAATTCTAACAGTTTCTCCAACTACAAATCCTAAACTATTTAAAAATCTCTTTGTTTCATCATTTCCAGTTATTTTTCTAATATTCATTTCATTTCCTTTACCTGCTAATATTAATGGCATAATCCTTTCCTCCTTCATCATATCTTATACATTTAAATTTCTACTTTTCAATATATTCCTAAACCTTTGTTAACAATTCACCTAGCTTCTTGCATTTTTCAATACCTTTTATAGGTTTCATTGTTTTAAATGAATTACCTAAGAAAATTATTTTATCCATATTACTTCCTATTAGAATTTATATTTAATGTAATCTTATTTTCACATTCCTCGCATATTCCTGATATCATAATACTTGTACTATTAATTATAATTTTGTGTTCTTTTTTTATATTTTTTATTAATTCATTCAAACTTTTTTCTAATTTTTCTTTTTTTATATCTACTATTTCATTACATTTTGTACACTTTACATGTATATCAACCTCTTCCACAGTTTGTAATTCATAATAGTTTGTATTAGCTGTATTAATTTGTTTTAATACTCCAACACTTTCTAGTATCATAAGATTTCTATATACTGTACTAAGTCCTATTTTTTTATGCCTTACTTTTTCATATATTTCATCTGCATTCATATGTACATTATTTTCATACATTGTCTTTATAATTTCGCATCTCTGTTTTGTAATTTTGTATCCTCCATTTATTAATTTTTCACTTATATAACTAATATCAGCAGTTTTTATTTTCATATATATCACTACTTTCTATAACTGAATACTGTTGACATAAAAAGTTTTCTTATATTATTTGTATTGTATAAATATTAAACTAGTTTATCTAGCCTCAAAGGACTAATTATTGATAACGATAATCATTATCAATGAATTTAAAAAAATAAAATACAAATAGTTGCTATTTATATTTTGCAATTGATAACGATATTCAATATCATCTTCCTAAGTACAAGTATATTACTTTTATTAGCTTTTGTAAATGCTTTTTTATTTATAATTGAATTAATATATTATTTTATCCATATATTTTTTACATATAAAATATATTTTTTGGCTAAATTCGATTTTATATTACTGCAACCAGCTCTTTTCAATAATATCTAGTCAGAAATAAATTTTTTTTATTTCTCCAATTATCTCGATTCCTAATCTATTCGTCTCTTCTAGAACAGATTTTCCAATTATCCTCTTTATTTTTCTACATTTCCTTGATATTTTTTACACACCCTTTTTCTTCTAAATATTCAAGTTGTACCTTTATTATTGAAATATCTATCTTAAAAAAATCAGCCATTTCCTGCAAAGAACAATTCTTATGATTTTTTAACAAATTTAAAAGTCCAATAAACATAAAATAATTCCTCCTTGTATGTTTAAGTATATATATATTAGTTTTAAACCTTTTCATAGTGATAATAATAATCAATTTCAATTGTTTTGTCAATATACACCATCAAGTGATTCTTAGAATCTAAAGGTGTTCACAATGGTATCGATGGGATAAAAGTTATATTTTATCAATAATTAATGCAATTATTGATAAATAGTCTTTCTTAGGTAAAAACCTAAAGTTAACATATGGTATTAATTAATCACCTTTTGAGATGATTCTCATAGTATATTATCATAAAGGAAAATCAACCTTCAGTTGAACTTCTCATAATAGATTCCTCCTTCCAAACAGCTTTTAAACAATAAAGCACTAATAAACAAAAGAAGCCACTTAGGCTTCTTTAATCATACAAACTTTTATTTTTTCAATTCTTCTATCTTTTACTTCTTCAATTCTAAATATTATATTTTTATAATTAACAGATTTTTGTTCACCATTACGTGGTATGTGACCTAATAAGTCTACTACGAAACCACCTATGGTGTCAGAATCTTCTGAAGCTAATTTCAAATTAAGTTGACTATTTACATTGTCAACTGATATAGAACCATTAACAACAAAGGTATCATTATCTATTTTTTTTATGTCTGGTTCGTCATCATCATACTCATCATCTATCTCACCCATAACTTCTTCTATAAGATCTTCTATAGTTGCTATTCCTGAAAATCCGCCATACTCATCTATTAGCACCGCCATATGATTTCTAGTAGTTTGAAGTTCTTTAAATAGTTCATCAATATTCTTAGTTTCTGGTACAAAATATGGTGCATGTAGCATTTTCCTTATATCTATATTTTCAACTTTATTTTTATGGGTCTCAATAAATAAATCTTTCATATACAAAATTCCTATTATATTATCATTATCCTTTTCATATACAGGAATTCTTGAATATTTTTCTTCCAATAATTTATTCATAAGTTTATCATAAGGAGTATTTATATTAATTAAAAATACATCCGTTCTTGGTGTCATAACTTCTTTAGCTAACTTATCATCAAATGCAAATATGCTATTTATCATTTGCTTTTCTGTTTCATTAATAACACCATATTGCCGTCCTGCTTCCACTAATGATTTTATTTCCTCTTTAGATATTGTTTCTTCTGTATTTTTTTTATCTAAACCAAATATTTTAACTAAAATATTTGTAGATCCAGAAAGCAACTTTACAAAAGGTGAAGTAATTTTAGCTAAAAATACAATTATTCCTATAGTTTTCATTGCAAATACATCCGGTTTTTGAAGGGCTATCCTCTTAGGAAATAGCTCACCAAATACCAGCGTTACATAAGATAATACAATGGTTATAACAACTATAGATACCTCATTACTATATGGTACATTAATGTTAGCCAAAAACTTTGTAAATCTATTTGCTATACCTGTAGAAGCAAATGCACTGGAAAGAAATGCAGCAAGAGTAATTCCTACTTGAATAGTAGATAATGCTTTTGTTGGTTCCTTAATAAATTTTTCTAAAAGCTGAGCCTTTTTATTTCCTTCTTGTGCCATTAATTTGATCTTATTTTTATTAACTGACACCAATGCTATTTCAACTAAAGAAAAAAACGCGTTAATTAACGTTAAAATAGCTATTAAAATAAACTGTGCCATTATACTCGGGTCGGGGCTAGGGTCTGATTCCATTAATAATTCCTCCTCAAATGTAATATATATTAGCATAATATTAACATAAAAGCTTAAATTTTTCTAGTTTAAAACATAGCCTAGCTAAAAAATCAACTCCATTTCCATCAGAAAGATTTATATCAAGTATTATTAAATATTTTTTTATTAGTCTTAGCTCAAATTTGATGAAAACCTTAGAACTTTAGCCCTGTTTGAGAGTAGCGAGTTTGACAAAGTTCTTAGGTTTTCATCAAATTTGAGCTTTAGACTAATAAAAAATATTTAACGTGGCAAATTCTTTATAATATACCATGGAGTATAAGTTAAAATAAAAACAACCCCATAATGTATCCTACATACAACTAAAATTTGAATTAACTACTTACGTCACTTTATGCTCTAAAGATAACACTTTCTTTGTTAAACATGTATCTTGCAAATAAAATTGAAGCAATTATATATACTATCATCCATGCAAAGGTTATAGCTATATGTGATGTATTATGTATACCCATTAAAAATTCCTTTGTTAAACAAGAAGCATTAGCTATAGGTATACTAAAGAAATAAGTTTCTATACTTTTACCATCTTTCATCATTGTAGCATAAACTAATACCATAGATACTATTGTAACTGGACTTAGATATGTTTGAGCTTCCTTTGATGATTTTGCATAAATGCTTATAGATAATCCTAAAGCTCCAAAAACCATTGTTAGCATTATAGGTAAAATCATTATTAAAACAATAGTTCCCATTCCTATGTTAACATCCTTTGCACCTTGAAACATTCCTCCTGTTTGATTAATTGCAATAAACAGTCCTACTAAATTTGCTAATGATACTATCATTCCCATTATAGTGATTGCAAGGAACTTACCCCAAAGCAAAGACATTCTGCTGGCCTTTGTAGTTAAAAGTGGTTCTAACGTGCCTCTTTCCTTTTCTCCTACACCTAAATCCAAAGATGGTGCTACTGTATTACCTACACTTCCTATTATTAATAGTAAAGGTATCATCATAGTGAGGATTAATTTTCCCAAACCGCTTTCTTTTTTCTCTATAGTATCTTGTACAACATTTATTGGATTCAATATTTTAGAATCAATACTTCTTTTCTCTAATCTTTTTGTGACTATATCTTTTGAATATTTTTCTATATAAGAGTTTAATATGTCCACAGCCTGTGTACCATCACTGCTTGAATTGTCATAAGTCAATGTAATATTTTCATTCATATCCTTATTTATATTTTCATCAAAACCTTCTGGTATAGTTACTGCTGCTAAAATTTTACCATCCTTTACATCCTGCTTTATATTATTGGACTCAGTTATTTTAATATTTTTTTGTGATTTTAAAAATGATTTAAAATTACTATTTCCTTTATCTACTATAGCTACTTTTAAGTTATTTTCTACTTTCTTTTTACTATCGCTGGTAGCCATGCCTATAACAAATGAAATTATAGGTAAAATTAAAATTGGAATTAATATACTCATAATTATTGTTTTTTTATCTCTAAACATATCCAATAATTCTTTTTTTAATACTACTGCTATAATATTATTTTTCATTTGTATCACCTACCAACCTCATAAATATTTCTTCCATATCATTATTATCATATTTAACTTTTAAATTTTCTATTGTTCCTGTTTCTATAATTTTGCCTTTATGAATTATGATTATCCTATCACAAAGTTTTTCTACTTCTGACATACTGTGACTTGAAAATATAACAGCTTTATTATCTAATTTACATTTTTTTATAAAGTCTTGCACTATTCTAGCTGCTGTAACATCAAGTCCTGATGTTGGTTCATCAAACAATACTACTGATGGATTGTGAACTATAGACCTTGCTATAGAAATTTTTTGTTTCATTCCTCTTGAAAATTTACCTACTCTCCTGTCTAAGTATTCTTTCATTTCAAGATTCTCTGCTAAATAGTCTATGCTTTTTTCAGTCTCTTCTTTTGACATTCCATTAAGCTGTGCAAAATATCTTATGTTTTCCCTTCCAGTTAATCTATCATAAAGACCAACTTCTCCACCAAAAAGTATTCCTATTTCTCCCCTTACACTTTCTGGATCTTTATTTACATCATAATCATTTATTAAGGCTGTGCCAGCTGTGGGTTTGAGCATAGTTGCAAGCATTCTAAGGGTAGTTGTTTTTCCTGCTCCGTTTTCTCCAAGAAGTCCCACTATTTCGCCATTATTAACTTCAAAGCTAATATCATCTACAGCTGGAATTTTCTTAAATATTTTACTTATTGATTGAACTTTAATCATTATTTTTCCTACCTTTCTTTTGCATTTAGAATTAATAATTAATATAATATTAATTATTAATTTCAAAATAAATATATAGTTGCTAATATATACTTTTTATTGTACAAACTGTCGTATTTTTAGTTTTATAGGATGGCTACCATACCGTAAATAAGCAAATTTTTACAATGCTAAATCATACATCTAATTTATTAATATGTCAATAGCACTAAATAATAAAAGTCAGGTGAAATTACCTGACTTTTATTACTTACAACTACATTTTTATAATACTTTTAGACATATGAAAAAAATTAATTATTCTATTAGCTTTAAATTTCTCATTACTTCAAGCATCTTATTATCATCTATAGGTTTTACAGCAAAACCTTCACATCCAGATTCAAAGGAACTATACACAACACTACTTTCGTTAAGTGCTGTAGTCATAATTATTTTAGCCATTTTTTCTTTTGGTACATTTTTCTGTTTTTCTAAATCTCTTATAGTTTTAAGCACCTTTACTCCATCAAGTTTAGGCATCATAATATCAAGACATATTAAATCATAAAATTCACCCTCATTTAAAGCCATTAGGTATGCATCAAGAGCCTCCATACCATCCACTGTAATATCACACTGACCATATTTTGAAAGCAACTTGAATAAATATTTTCTACTAGCAAGATCATCTTCTGCTATTAATATCTTCATTTTTATCTCCTTCCTTTTCCATATAATCCTTAAATTCATTTTTTAATGAGCTATAAATTTCACTAATTTCTAACATATTTTCTCTTCTTGCAGCAAGCTCAAGTTTAAAAGCTCTAGTTTTCATCCATGGAACATTAATTTTTATAGCTTCTTCTTTAATTATATGCGCAAATTTTTCTACATTTTTTAAAGGTGTTTTATTAGATAAACAATTTTTTTCTAAAGTTTTTCCCAACTTTTCCATATAATCAGAAACAATATAAATAGGCTGAGTTTTTATTGTAAATGACTGACTAACACTTTTATCTTCTGCAAGGATAATATTTAGTTTTCTTGGTGCCTTGCATAATGAATCTTCAACTTCATTATATATTACTTTATTTTCAGACTTTTTAAAACTTATAGAGAAACTAAAAATGCTTCCTTTTCCTTTTTCACTTTTGACTTCTATATGACCGCCCATAATTTCTACCAACTGTTTTGAAATAGCAAGTCCTATTCCTGTTCCTCCATATTTTCTTGTATCAGAAGAATCTAGCTGACTAAATACCTTAAAAAGCCCTTCTATGTCTTTATTATCTATACCTATGCCTGTATCCTCTACAGAAAAATTTAATTTTACATATTTATTTTCCAAAGATATTCTTTTTACAGTAAGTATAACTTCTCCAGATTCAGTAAACTTAATGGCATTACTAATTAAATTTTCTAGTATTTTTTTTAATTTATAACTGTCTCCTATTAACATTTCATTTATAAAATTACTTAAATTATATATTAGATGAATTCCTTTTTCTTCTGCCTCAGAAGCATTAGTCCTAACTATTTCTTCCACTAATACATTAATGTCAAATTCATCATTATTTATTATCATTTTTCCCGCTTCTATTTTTGAAAAATCTAAAATCCCATTTATTATGTTTAGTAACGAATCTGCACAATCTTTTGCCATATTTAAATTTTCCCTTTGTTCTTCATTTAAATCTGATAGCTTTGTAAGATTTATCATACCAATTATTCCATTTAAAGGTGTACGTATTTCATGGCTCATGTTTGCTAGAAATTCACTTTTTGATCGATTTCCTGCCTCTGCTGCTTCTTTTGCAATTTCTAACTTTTTTTCATTTTCTTTTTTTTCTGTAATATTATCTACTGATACTATTAGTTTTTTCTCACTATTAATTACAATAGAATCTATGTTTAATCTGTACCATACCTTTTTTTCTTTTCCTTGATCTAGTATTTTAAGATTATTCTCTATTCCATGTTGCAATATATTAGATTGATATGCATCATTTAGATATTTTCTTAATGTACAATCCTTACATGTTTCCCCAAATCCACATCCATCTTCATTAGAATAACTGTTAATACATTTCAAACCCTCACCTATTTTTCTGTTAACTATATTAATAGAACCACCTAAAAGTTCCTGTGCAGATTTATTCGCTTCATTTATTCTTAAGTCCTTGTCTAGTATTAACATACCTACAGGAGCGCTATTGAAAATTATTTTAAAGTTTTTATCATTATCATTAGTAAAAGTTTTAAGCTTATATTTTTTAAAAAACTTACTCATAAATTTTCACCTACTTGTTTATCAGAATTTTAAATGAATAAATAAATATTTTTATTTTTCACTTAAAAGAGACCCTAATGAACCCGCTATATTTTCAATGGAAATTTGCTTTTGTACAGCTCCTATATCATAGGCTACCTTGGGCATTCCATATACTACACAAGATTCTTCATTTTGTCCTATAGTAATTGCTCCCCTCTTTTTCATGGAAAGTAGTCCTTTTGCTCCATCATAACCCATTCCTGTAAGTATGATTCCTATGGCATTTTTTCCCGCATCCTTTGCTACTGATTCAAAAAGTACATCTACCGCAGGACAATGTCCATTAACCTTTTCACCCTTAAAACACTTAACATAATAATAAGTACCCTTTTTTTCTAATGCCATATGGTATTCTCCAGGTGCTATTAATGCAAGTCCATTGTAAAGTCTGTCACCATTTTTAGCCTCTCTTACTTCCATAGGACATGAATTATTCAGCCTTTCAGCATACATCCTTGTAAAAACAGGTGGCATATGCTGTACTATAATTATAGGTGGTACATTTTTAGGTAGCATTTTCAAAATAGTGGCTACAGCTTCTGTCCCACCTGTAGATGAACCTATAGCAATAATTTTATTTGAAATACTATTTTTTATAACACTATTAGAAAATCTTTCATCATTTTTTTTCTTCCAATGTCCAACTTTTGCTACAGAAGCTATCTTAATTTTTGTAACTAATTCTTTAATAAATCCTTCCAGCCCATTAACACTTCTACCATCTGGCTTAGTAACAAAATCTACAGCTCCTGCATTTAAAGCATCAAATACATTATTGCTTACTGCACTCACCACCACAACTGGAAGTGGATATTGTGGCATCAATCTCTTTAAAAATTCTATACCATTCATTTTAGGCATTTCTACATCTAAGGTAAGCACATCTGGTTCAAATTTAATTATTTTATCTCTTGCATCGAAGGGGTCAGACGCTGTAGCAACAACCTCTATTCCTCTGTCATTTGCAATTCCTCTAGCCACAGTTTCTCTGAATACAAGGGAATCATCCACTACCAGTACTTTCACTTTTTTATTCATATACATAGTAATCTATCCTTTCCGATAAATTCCAGGCATTATATACTTATAGTCAGTTTCATCCCTACTAATGGATTCTGAATGACTTATAAAAATATATCCCCCTGGTTCAGTCATTTTGTAAAATTTGTTTACCAGCTCCATTTTAGTTTTAGCATCAAAATAAATCATTACATTTCTACAAAATATAACATGGAACTTTTTCTTAAAGGGAAATACTTCATCCATAAGATTAAAAATTCTAAAAATAACTTGATTCCTTAATTTATCCGAAACTTGATAACTATTACTGTTAATTTTGCTAAAATAATTTAATTTCCAATTAGGTGGAATTTTTTCTATGGATTCATCTGTGTAAATACCTTTTTCTCCTGTTTGAAGGACATTTACAGAAATATCTGTAGCTAAAATTTTCTTATCCCAAAGCCCTCTATTATTTCCAAAATAATCCTCCATTATCATTGCCAGGGTATAGGGTTCCTCTCCTGAAGAACATCCTGCACTCCAAATTCTTAAATCTTTTTCTTTTACTGTATTCTCCAAGTAAGGCAATATTTGATTTTTAAAATATTCAAAATGAGCAGCTTCTCTCATAAAAAAAGTATGATTTGTAGTTAACTTATTAATAAGAAGGGTTAATTCACTTTTTGACATATCACTAAATAAATGATTCAAATAATCTCTAAAATTTTTAAAACCTTTTTCAATCAAAATGTTGCTTAATCTTCCCTCTATCAAAGTTTTCTTTTTAGTAAGGTTTATACCATAATTATTCTTTAAATATTCTGTCAGCTCCCTAAATTCATCTTGTTTTATACTAATCATAATTTCACCTCTAAGTTTCTAAAAAAGGCTATTGTAACTATTTTAAAACTATGCAATAGCCTTTCAAAATATTTTTACCTTAATTTAATATTTACCAAATTCATTATCGCTAAGGGCTATTTTGGGTTTAATTGAGGTTGCTGCTGCTTCTGCATATGAATAATTCATATCATTCATATAATTTTCTTTATTTCTATATTGGTTGTTTTCATATACTGGGTAATTTAAGTTTCCACCACTAAGTCTGAATTTTCCCACCATTTCCTTTAATATTTGAGATTGACTTGAAAGTTCTTCACTGGCTGCTGCACTTTCTTCTGCTGTAGCAGAATTCGTTTGTACAACCTGTGATACTTGCTCAACTCCCTTGTTTATTTGTGCAATAGCTGCCGCTTGTTCATTGGACGCTGATGCTATTTCCCCAACAAAATTTGCTGATTTCGCTACACCATCTACAATTTCATTAAGAGCTTTAGCTGTAGCATTAGCTATTTCAGTACCAGTTTCTACCTTTTTAATTGATCCCTCTATAAGCCCTGTGGTTTCTTTAGCTGCATTAGCACTTCTCGCTGCCAAATTTCTAACCTCTTCTGCTACCACTGCAAATCCTTTACCATGTTGTCCTGCTCTTGCTGCTTCCACTGCTGCATTGAGTGCGAGTATATTTGTTTGAAAAGCTATTTCATCTATTACTTTAATAATTTTTGAAATATTTGAAGACGATTCATTAATTTCTTCCATAGATTTAAGCATTGCACCCATATGTTTATTACCCTGTTCAGCATTTTCCTTTGCTCTAAGGGCTAACTCATTTGCTTGATTTGCATTAACAGCATTTTCCTTTGTTTGCGCTGCTACCTCTGTAATAGATACTGTTAATTCTTCTACAGAACTTGCCTGCTCTGTAGCTCCTTGTGATAATGCCTGGCTTCCATCAGATACTTGTCTTGACCCTGAAGCAACCTCTGTAGCTGCGTTGTTGATCTTGTTCAATATATCGTTAAAGAAACTAATTGTGAAATTCAAGGAGTCCTTAATTTTAGCATACTTCCCCTTGTAGTTTTCATTCATAGTAGATGTTAAATCTCCTTCTGACATTTTTTGCATTATGTTTGAAGCTTCTTCTATTGGCCTAACCACTGCATCCATGGTATTGTTAATTCCTTCAATAACTTCCCTATATCCACCTTTAAATTTATCTACATTTCCTCTTATACTTAAATTTCCATTTACAGCAGCATCAACAAGCACCCTAGATTCATTAATTAAATTCTGTATTGTTTCCATCATCCCTAGTATCGCTGGAAGCAGCCTATCATTTTGAGATCTTTTCCCTAACTTACGTAATTCCTCCAATCTTGTTGTATCACCATTGGAAATATCAATAAAGATATCTTGAATACTTGAAAGCCTTTGATGTACATCTGTTATAGAATCTGAAAATTGTTTAAACATTCCTTTATAGTTGCCAGACATTTGCGTACTCAAATCATTTAGAGACAACTTACTTAAAACCTGATTAGCTTCATTTAATGGAGCATTAAATTCATCTATAAGTTTATTTACCTGATCAATTATTGTTTTATTGTTTCCTTTGAATTTTGTTGAATCTCCTCTAATTTCTAACTCGCCTTCAATGGCACTATTGGTTAACATTTGAACTTCAAGGAATAAATTTTTATTTGTTTCCATCATCTCTATTAATGCTGGAAGTAGTTGATCATTTTCACATCTTTTTCCTACGCGTTTTATTTCTTCTAACTGACTAATATCTCCTTTTGCAGTATCATTAAAGGCTCTTTGTATAACCAATAACCTCTTATGCAAATCATTAATTGAATTGGCATAAGTATTAAAATCTCCTTTGTAACTTTTGGACATATTAATTGTGTAATCATTAGACGCAAACTTTTCTAAAACCACCATTGAATCATTAATAGGTTCAATGATTGCATCAATAGTTTTATTAAAGCCTTCTACCAATGCTTTGTATCCTCCTTGGAATTTTTCTGCATTTCCTCTTGCACTTAAATCTCCATTTATAGCAGTGTTTGAAAGGGTAATTGTTTCATTTATTAAATCCTCTATTGACTCCATAACAGCTACGCCTGCAGGAACTAGTTTATCATTTTCAGACCTTTTGCCTATGGCTCTATATTCATTTAATCTGCTTATATCTCCTTTTGAAAGTCTAATAAAAATATCCTCAATGTTTCCTAAATTTCTATGCACAACATTAATTGAATTGGCAAATTCTTTGAACATCCCCTTACCATCTGTTCCCATTTTCAAAGTAACATCATTCACTGCCATCTTACCTAAAACTTGATTTGCTTCATTTAATGGTTCTATTACTGAGTCAAGGGTATTATTAAAACCTTCTACTATTTTACGATAGTCTCCATTATGCTTACTTACATCCGCTCTTGCACTTAGCTTTCCCTCTACTGCCGCTTCAGAAAGCATATTAGAATCTAATATTAAATTTTTCAGCGATTGTATGATTTTCTCAAATGCTTGTCCAAGAATTCCAACTTCATCTTTAGTATAAATATTTAAATCTACGTTAAGATTTCCCAAAGAAATGTTATTTGCTGCATCAACCATTTTATTCAAAGGCTTACTAATTATCTTTGAGACAAATAACCCTATTATTGTTGCCATAATTACTGCTAACAAAACAATTCCAAACATTAACATTTTTGCTTTACTTCCATTAGCTGTATTCAAATTATTACGTTCATCAGCCTGTTTGTTATTAATGTCAAAGGCCTTTGTAATTGAAGTATCTAATTCATTAGTTACAGTGCCTCCATCTCCATTCATTAATGTTAAAGCATTATCCAATTGATTAGATTGTATTAAATTAATAACCTTGTCTTTTATTACCACATACCTATCCAATTCAGATTTCAGTAATTTAAGATTTTGATTCTCTTCATCAGAAGATATAAATTTACTATAAAGATTTAAATTATTATTTAAATCTTTATATAAATCATTAATTGTATTAACATATTGAGATTTATCTTGTGATTTACTTAATGCCATATCTCTTAGATTATTACGCATTTTCAAAAGATCTACTTCCACTCTATATATAGGCGTTAATGGAGCAAGGTTTTCATTGTATATAACTTTACTTAAACTATTGATTTTATTAATATATAAAAAACCTACTGATCCAATAAGTACTCCCCCTATTACAGCTACAATAACAAATGAACTAATAATTTTCTTAGAAATTTTCATATTATAAAACCATTTCATAACGTCTCATTCCTTTCTAATTGAATTATTGGCTTTATCCCCCATGTATACTATTACTAACAATATTATTTTTCTATTCTCCTAAGCAACCTTTCTTTGAACCTAGTCATCACTTTATAAAACTTCCTTGAAAATATCCATATCCCCATCATTTAAAACTTTTTCACAATCTAATAAAAGTTTAACCTCACTCCCTACTTTACCTATTCCTTTTACAAATCGATTATGAAATCCTGTTTTCAAATCTGGTGGTGGAACAATATTTTCTTCTTCTATTGTAAGCACTTCTGAAACATTATCCACTATTAATCCTATAGAAATTTCATCAATGTCAATTACTACTATACATGTTCTGTCATTATATTCTTTAGGTTCTTTTTTAAATCTTAACCTTACATCCATAACAGGTATGATTTTACCTCTAAGGTTTATTATTCCCTTTACATAATTAGGCAGTTCCGGTATCTCTGTTATTTCTTGTATACCAATGATCTCCTTAACATACTTAATTTCTATACCATATTCTTCCTTACCTACAGAAAATGTTAAAAATCTTCCTTTTTGAGTATCTTCTTCTAAATCTACTGTTCCATCAACTATTTCTGTCATTTAATTCACCTTCCCTTTCTTTGCATTCAAGAAAACCATATAAATTTGTAAACAATGTTTTATTTAATTACTACCATTTCTAATGCTTCATACTTAATTAGTACTTACCAAATTCATTGTCACTAAGAGCTATTTTGGGCTTATTTGAACTTACTGCTGCTTCACCATATGCGAGGTCCATATTATTCACATAATATTCTTTGCTTTTATACTGGTCTTTTCCATAGGATGCATAAAGTGGTGTACCTCCCTTAAGTCTAAATTTTCCTACCATTTCCTTTAGTATTTGAGATTGACTTGAAAGTTCTTCACTAGCTGCTGCACTTTCTTCTGCTGTAGCGGAATTTGTTTGTACAACCCTTGATACTTGTTCAATTCCCTTATTTATTTGTGCAATAGCTGCTGCTTGTTCATTGGAAGCTGAAGCTATTTCTCCTACAAAATTTGCTGATTTTGCTACACCATCTACAATTTCATTAAGAGCTTTAGCTGTTTCGTTAGCTATTTCAGTGCCTGCTTCTACTTTCTTAATAGAACCTTCTATAAGGCCTGTAGTTTCTTTAGCTGCATTTGCACTTCTTGCTGCTAGATTTCTCACTTCCTCTGCTACTACTGCAAAACCTTTACCATGCTGTCCTGCTCTTGCTGCTTCCACTGCTGCATTGAGTGCTAGTATATTGGTTTGAAAAGCTATTTCATCTATTACTTTAATAATTTTCGAAATATTTGAAGAAGATTCATTAATTTCTTCCATAGATTTAAGCATTTCATCCATATCTTTATTTCCCTTTTCAGCATTTTCCTTTGCCTTAATTGCTAACTCATTGGCCTGGTTTGCATTAACAGCATTTTCTTTTGTTTGTGCTGCTACCTCAGTAATAGATACAGTTAATTCTTCCACAGAACTTGCTTGTTCTGTAGCACCTTGAGATAATGCTTGACTTCCCTCTGATACCTGTCTTGATCCTGAAGCAACTTCTGTAGATGCATCATTAATTTGACTTAAGATGTTATTTAAAAAATTTATTGTGAAATTCAAAGAATCTTTCATTTTAGCATATTCACCCTTGTAATTTTCATCCATATTAGCTGTTAAATCCCCTTGTGCCATGTTTTGCATTATATTTGAAGCCTCATGAATTGGTTTAGCCACTGCATCCATAGTTTTGTTCATTCCTTCAATAACTTCTCTATACCCACCTTTAAATTTATCTTCATTGCCTCTAATATTTAGTTCACCTTCTACTGCTGCCCCAGCAATCATAGTCGATTCATTAATTAAATTCTGTATTGCGCTCATCATTTCTATACAAGCAGGCATTAGTCTATCATTTTCAGATCTTTTTCCTACTCTACGGAATTCCTCTAATCTACTTGTATCGCCATTTGCAATTTTAACAAAAACATCTTCTACACTCAGAAGCCTTACAAGTACGCCATTTATTGAATCTGAAAATTCTTTAAGCATCCCTTTATAATTGCTAGACATTTTTACATTTAAATCATTTACAGACAATTTACTTAAAGCATCACTTGCTTCGTTCAATGGTTGTATTACAGCATCAAGAGTATTGTTTATTCCTTCTACTATTTTGTGATAATCTCCACTGTGTCTAGTTACATCTGCTCTTGTATTCAGTTTTCCATCCACTGCTGCTTTAGCAAGCATATTTGTATCTTCTACTAATGCGCTAATATTATTTATGCAATCGTTTAAATTATTTTTAATTTCATTAAAATCTCCCAGGTATTCATCTGTTATTTTAGGTGGTATGTCCCCTTTGCTTATTCTTTCAACATATTTTGATGTTAAATTTATTGGCACAAGAAATGCATCTATTAGATTATTTATTCCTTCTATAAGAACTTTCCACTCTCCAACAAAGGCTGCTGAATTTCCTCTTAGGTCTAACTTTCCTTTTTCCGTTGATTCAATTAAGACACTTGTTTCATTCATTAAAAGTTTTATATTATCAATCATTTTTACTAATGACTTTCCAAGTACATCTTTTTCTGATTTCACTTTAACTTGAACTTTAAAATCACCTAAAGCTACTTTATTTATAGCATTAGCATTTTCCTTTATATTTTCAACCATATCTTTAAAAGCACCTTCAAGGTTTCCTATTTCATCTTTGGAATTTGATTCCACATTGACATCAATGTCGCCTAGTGTGATTTTTTTTGCAGCTTCAGTAAGCTTTTTTAGTGGTTTGCTTATTATATGTGATAAAATTCCTCCTATTGCCAGTGATAATATTATAAATGCAATGATTAAAATTGAAATTGTTGTTGTTGTTTTATTTGCTGTTGCAGTATTACTATCTGATTTATCTTTGGCGTGAGTTACCTTTAAATCAAATAACTTTTTACTGGATTTATCTATGGATTTTTTTATTTCAGCGCCTTCTCCATTCATTGTTTTTATTGCCTCTGCATCGTTTTGCTGAGCTGCCAAATTTGACACTTTATCTCTACCTAGTCTGTATTTATCTAATAAATTCTTGAAATTATTATATTCATCAGCAATTTCTTGATCCTTAATAGATTTTTGAAATTCCATCATATTACTATCTACATCTTTATCTAAGTTTTCTATTTCTTTTTTGTTATTATTAATTTCATTTAAATCTGTACTTATAACTTCATTTCTCAGCAAGCTGCTCATCTTTTCAATGTCTACTGAAATTAGGCTTAAGTTACTTAATGGCTTTGTGTTTTTTTCATATAGCTCTGTGTCTAAACTATCTATAGCCCGAACATCTTTCATTGCTATATATCCCATGGTAAGCATTAATATGCTTACGAAAATAAATGATATTGCGATTTTCCATCTTATGCTTAAATTCTTAAAATAATTCATTTGCAATCCCCCTTTAATGTATATCAAACCTGCCTTTTGAATCTTACAAAAGGCAGAAATGTTTTTGCTAAATATTGCTATAAATATACTTTAATTAATACTTTCCAAACTCACTATCACTAAGAGCTATTCTTGGATTATTTGAACTTACTGCTGCTTCAGCATATGCAGAATTCATGCTATTCATATAGGATTCCTTATTTCTATATTGATTTTTTTCATATCCTCTGTAATTTGATATTTCTCTTTTTAGCTTAAATTTTCCTACCATTTCTTTTAATACTTGAGATTGGCTTGAAAGTTCTTCACTAGCTGCTGCACTTTCTTCTGCTGTAGCAGAGTTTGTCTGCACTACCTGTGATACTTGCTCAATTCCACTATTTATCTGTGCTATAGCTGATGCTTGCTCATTAGAAGCTGAAGCTATTTCCCCAACAAAATTTGCTGATTTTGCTACTCCATCTACAATTTCATTAAGAGCTTTAGCTGTTTCGTTAGCTATTCCCGTGCCTGATTCCACTTTTTTAATAGAACCTTCTATTAGTCCTGTAGTTTCTTTTGCTGCATTTGCACTTCTTGCTGCCAGATTTCTAACCTCTTCTGCTACTACTGCAAAACCTTTTCCATGCTGCCCTGCTCTTGCTGCTTCCACTGCCGCATTAAGCGCTAGTATATTGGTTTGAAAAGCTATTTCATCTATTACTTTAATAATTTTTGAAATATTTGAAGATGATTCATTAATTTCTTCCATAGATTTAAGCATCTCATGCATATGATCATTACCTAATTTAGCATTTTCTTTTGCTCTAATTGCTAATTCATTTGCTTGATTTGCATTAACAGCATTTTCCTTTGTTTGCGCTGCTACTTGCGTAATAGATACTGTTAACTCTTCAATGGCACTTGCCTGTTCTGTTGCCCCTTGTGATAATGATAAACTTCCATCAGATACCTGTCTTGATCCTGAAGCAACTTGATCAGAAGCATTGTTTATTTCTGAAAAAACGTCATTGAATGATGTAATTATAAGATTTAACGCATCTTTAATTTCAGCAAAATCACCCTTGTACTCTTTATTTATTTCAATGTTAAGATTGGAATTGGCCATTTGACTTAGTACTTTTGATATCTCATCTATATATCCTGATAACGTATTAAGAGTTTCATTTAATGCATTCTTTAATTCTGCATGGTCACCTTTATAATTTCCCATTACTCTTTCTTTAAGATTTCCATTTGACATTTCTTTTAATACTGAAGATGCTTCTTGTACTGGTTTAATAACAGCATCAAGTGTTTTATTTACCCCTTCTACTATTTTACGATAGTCTCCACTATGTTTGCTTTCATCTGCTCTTACATCAAGCTTACCTTCTACTGCGGATTGAACAAGCGTATTTGCATCTGATACTAACAGATCAATACTTTCTATACATACGTTTAAATTATTCTTTATTATATTAAAATCTCCATTGTAGTTATCTGTTATCTTACTTGGTATTTCTCCCTTACTTATTTTATCTACATAAACCGCAGCTACATGCAGTGGACCTATTACTGAATCAAGAGTATTGTTTACACCTTCTACTATTTTGCGATAATCTCCATTATGTTTGCAGGTTTCTGCTCTTACACTAAGTTTTCCATCCACTGCAGCTTCAGCAAGCATATTTGCATCAGATATTAAATTGCCAAGGGCTTCCACAATTTTTCGAAATGATTGAGCAAGAATTCCTACTTCATCCTTAGTATCAATTTTCAAATTAACATCAAGATTACCCATAGAAATTGAATTTGCTACATCGACCATAATATTTAATGGTTTACTAATAATTTTTGAAATTATAAAACCAATTATTACAGATAAAATTATTGCTAACAATGTAATTGCAAACATTACTTTTATTGCTGTACTTCCCTTAGAAACATTAGTTACATTACGATCTTTAGCCTGATTCATATTAATTTGAAAAACTTTAATAATATTATTATCTACTTCCTTTGATATAACATCTCCATCTCCATTTACTAGAGCTAAAGCTTCATCTAATTGATTAGAAACTGTTAAACTTATAATTTTATCCTTTACAATAGTATATTTTTCTAGGGAACTTTTTAAATCTTTTAAATTTTGAGACGCTTCATCAGAAGATACCCCTTTACTGTAAGTATCTAAATTAACATATAAATCCTTATATAAATCACTAATAGTATTCACATATTTAGACTTATCTTTGTCTTTACTTAAAATCATACTTCTTAAATTAATTCTTACCTTTAAATAGTCAACTTGAAGCTTATTTGCAGAATCTAATGGTGCTAGGTTATCGTTATACATGCTTTGACTTAAATTATTAATACTTTTAATGTTTACAATGGATACTCCTGAAATAAGAATACAACTAATTAATGCTATAATGCTAAATGAGCTAATAAGTTTTTTAGAAATTTTCATATTATTAAACCATCTCATCATAATCCACTCCTCTTAAGTCAAAATCAATTTCTTTATGGGTAACATTTATAAATCGTTTCATTTCTCTCCTCATGCTTTCACTATAGTTTTTCTAAAATTCCATTCACATCTACAATTAAACTTATACTACCATCCCCAAGTATAGTACATCCTGCAATTCCTCGAACCTTTTTAATATATTTAGGTAATGCTTTAACAACCACCTGTTGTTCACCTAATAATTCATCTGCAAAAAGACATGCTGATTTTAAATCTCCATCTACCATTACCATAATTCCATCTTCTATTGAAGTAATTTTTGTTTCTATATTAAATGCTCTGTGAATTCTTAAAACAGGATAACATTGACCTCTTATCATGATAATTTCATTTCCATCACAATCCTCCGTAACATCTTTTGATGAAGGTTTAAAAGATTCTCTTATAGATGTTGTTGGTATTGTATATTTTGTTTTTCCCACTGCTATTTCCATACCATCAATTATTGCAAGAGTTAAAGGAATTTTTATCACTATAGTAGTTCCTTCACCTAAAGTACTGTCTATTACTATATTTCCGCCAATACTTTCAATATTTTTTTTCACCACATCCATACCAACACCACGACCAGAAAATTCAGTAACTTTTTCTTTCGTGGAGAAGCCTGGTAAAAGTATAAATGAAAAAACTTCTTTATCTGTAAGTTCATTTTCATTTTTTGTTAAAAGTCCATTTTCCTTTGCCTTACTTAAAATTCTTTGCCTATCCATGCCCTTTCCATCATCTTTAACTACAATCCATACATCTCCACCTTCACTTCTTGCTTCTAATATTATTTTTCCTTTTTCATTTTTACCATTTTTTAATCTAGTTTCTTTATCTTCTAATCCATGATCTAATGAATTTCTTATAAGGTGCATAAGTGGATCTGAGAGATGATCTATAATATTTTTATCAACTTCAGTCTCTTCTCCAATAATTTCTAGTTCAACTTCTTTATTTAATTTTTTACTCATGTCTCTAACTATTCTATTCATCTTGTGAAAAGTCATAGACACAGGAACCATTCGTATAGACATTACAATATCCTGAAGCTCATTGGTAAGCTTTCTTAATTGCCTTGCAGCTTTATTAAAGCCATCCAATTGCAAAGATTCTATTTCTGGATTTCTTGTAACCATAGCTTCTGAAATAACTATTTCACCTACTAAATCCATTAGCATGTCCAATTTTGAAATATTTACACTTATAATACTTTGCTGCTTCGATGTCTTAACTTTATTTTTAACGTCCACGTTAGTAGATTCAATTTCATAAGGTTTTTCTGTTTCTTCTATAGTATCCTTTTGTTGAGATTCTGATTCTGGTTCCTCTGGATACTCTTCAATTTGGTTTATTTCTAAACTCCTCACAAACGCAGTTTGATTTAATAACACTTCAACTTCTAGTTGCGATTTATCTGTAGAAAAATACATTAAAAAGCCATCTTTTCTTATAATATCTGCACTATCATTATTATCTATAATATCTTCCGGTAAATAATAAATTTCCGCAGTAATATCCTTAATATTATGCCAAACAGTATATGCTCTAATATTTTCCATCTCACAATCTTCTTCAAAGAAAACGCGTACAGAATATTTTGTTAATTCAGCGTTTGAAGATGTGGTTTTATAAGAACTTATATAATATTGTGGTTTATCTTCTTCATTTTTAGACTCTTGCTCAACAACTACATTTTCATTGCTTTTCATGGAATTTAGGTGCATTTTTATACTCTCTACAAGGGAATCTGAAAGCCCATTTGCTTCATTAGAGTTCTCTAATTTGTCTATCTCAGCTTTTATAAAATCAATACCTGAAAGGACTAATTCTGATAATTTTTCAAAATCAATTTTAGTGTTTTTATTCTCTCTTATGAAGAAAAATAAATCTTCTAAAGAGTGAGCAAGTACAGAAATGTTATTAAACATCATCATTGCTGATGATCCTTTGATTGTATGCATTATTCTGAAAATTTCGTTTATGTTTTCATCTTCAAGCTTTTTATTTTTTTCACATTGAATTATTATTTCTTCTAGCTGTTCTATAAGCTGATTTGTTTCAAAAAGGAACATATCCAACATAGGTTCTCTATCCAACTTAAATCACTCCCTACAATATTTTTTTATTTACTTATTTATTATTTCCATTATATAAATGTGTAGCTGTGTTAAATTTTCTTTAGATACATAACAACTACAACCATTTCTGAATGCATTGTTCACCTCATTACTAGATATATCGTCTGATATGATAATAAATGATATGTTTTATCAATATTGATACAAATTTACACAATTTGAAAAAGTATTAAAACTCGGTATAGAATTGCTATTCAATGTCACATTATGTAATATTATATCATGCAATATCATATAATGTCACATTTTTTAATTTATGACTTTTATCGCAACCATATTACTTTCTACCATTTAGCATTAATTAATTCCATTTTATAATTATTTTCAATTATTTTCAATATAATCTGTTATATTTATGAATATATTCTACATAAAAATCATAAATTCCTTTTTTTTGATATTAATTAAGCAAATAAATATTAACTTCTATAATTATCTAAAATTTTACTTTACACAAAATCCCATATTTTATACAAGCATTTTTATTTAAAAATCTTCTAGAAAAATTACTTATGAAGATATGAGCTCAATTTCTATATCCTAATCGGTATATTTTTGATTTTATATTATAATATAGTATTAATAATATTTTAAAACTATAATTGTAAAGCAATTTACATTTCAGGAAAGGATGATATTATGCTTATTGATAAAAAAAGCATTAAAAAAGATTTTTTAAATGAACTTGCTACTGTATACTCTGAAGATGTTAGAGATGCATCTAAACTTCATAAATATTTTGCTCTTGCAAAATTAATTAAAAAATATGCATCTCAAAATTGGCTAAGGACTAATAGGGAATATAAAAATATTCACAAAAAACAAATTTACTATTTTTCTATGGAGTTTTTAATAGGCAGACTTTTAGGAAATAACCTGTTAAATTTAGGAATAAAGGATACTTGTGAGGAAGCCTTAAAAGAACTTGGAATAAACTTAAATGAACTAGAAGAAGTCGAGAGTGATGCAGGACTTGGAAATGGAGGTCTCGGAAGACTTGCTGCTTGTTTTCTTGATTCCATGGCTTCCTTAGGAATTCCTGGTCACGGCTGTGGTATAAGATATTATTACGGACTTTTTGAGCAAAAAATAATAAATGGTTATCAAGTAGAAGTTCCTGATCATTGGTTAATAGATGGCAACGTATGGGAAACAAGAAAAGAAGATAAAGCTGTTAGGGTTAAATTTGGTGGAAATGTTTATTCTATAATTGAAAACAATTCATTAAAATTCATACATGAAAATTATGAAGAAATTCTTGCTGTACCTTATGATACTCCCATAATAGGATATGATACACACACTGTTAATACTCTAAGATTATGGAATGCTGAAGTTATAGATAGTAATTTCGACTCCTCTAATAAAGGAGAATATTTAAAAGCTATAGAACACAAAAATTCTATTGAATCCATATCTCAAGTATTATATCCTGATGATTCAAAAAAGAAGGTAAGTTATTAAGACTCAAACAACAATACTTTTTTGTAAGTGCAGGTCTTCAAAGTATACTAAGAACTTATAAAGAAATGGGAATTTCTATAAATGAATTAGATAAATATATAGCTGTTCAAATAAATGATACACATCCATCTATAGCCGTAGCAGAACTTATGAGAATATTTATTGATGAAGAGAACATGCCTTGGGAAGAATCCTTCAAAATCACTACAAATATTATGTCTTATACAAACCATACTATACTTTCGGAAGCTCTTGAGAAATGGCCTGTAAACATGTTTCAAAAACTTTTACCAAGAATTTATATGATAATAGAAGAGATAAATAAACGGTTTTGTGATGAAATAAGACTTAAATATCCAAATGATAACAAAAAACTTAATGATATGTCAATAATATTAAATGGTGAAATAAGGATGGCTTTTTTAGCTATAGTCGGCAGTCACTCTGTTAATGGTGTTGCTAAACTCCATACAGATCTTTTAAAAAATGAAGAACTTAAAAACTTCCATGAATTCTATGAAGGAAAATTTAATAATAAGACTAATGGTATAACTCACAGAAGATGGCTTATTAATGCAAATCCAGATCTTACAAAAGTTTTATGCAAAACCATAGGAACTAAGTGGATTAAGAACCCTTTAGAATTAGATAAATTTTCCAAGTACGCTAAAAATTTAGCTATTCAGAATAAAGTTAGGGAGGTAAAAGAAAAAAATAAAATAGATTTTTGCAACTACTGTAAAAAAGTATATGGTATAGATGTAAACCCTTATTCTATATTTGATGTACAAGTAAAGAGACTTCATGCCTATAAAAGACAATTACTAAATATCTTTAATATATTAGATTTATATTACAGGCTTAAAGAAAATCCATCGCTAGATATTGTTCCAAGAACCTTTTTCTTTGCAGCCAAAGCTGCTCCAAGTTATTATCTTGCAAAACAAACTATAAAATTTATTAATACAGTGGCAGATAAAGTTAATAATGATAAAGATGATATACATGGGAAATTAAAAATTGTATTTTTACCAAATTATTCTGTATCCTTGGCTGAAAAAATAATTCCTTGTGCTGATGTAAGCGAACAAATATCAACAACTACTAAAGAAGCATCTGGAACTGGAAATATGAAATTTATGATGAATGGAGCAATAACTATTGCTACTTTAGATGGAGCTAATATTGAAATTAAAGAAGCTGTAGGTGATGAAAATATAGTGCTCTTCGGCATGAAAAAAGAAGAAGTCTTAAATTTAGAAAAAACTCATGGTTATAATGCTAATAATTATTATTCCTCAGATTCTAGACTTACAAAAATAGTAAATTCTCTTGTGGATGGTTCTTTAAATGTATCTTTTTCTGAGTTTAAATCTATATATTCATCACTTTTAGAAAAAAATGATGAGTTCTTTATTTTAAAAGATTTTGATTCTTACGTAAATGCTCAAAATAAAATAGATAGACTTTACAGAGATAAAAATAAATGGCAAGAAATGTGCATAATAAACATTGCAAAATCCGGAATTTTTTCTTCCGACAACACTATAAAAAAATATGCACAAGAAATATGGCATGTTTAACTTACACGTAATAAGCACAAAGTGACGCAAGTAGTTAATTCAAATTTCAGTTGTATGCAGTCTACATTATGGTTTTGTTTTTATTTTAAATTATACTCCATGGTATATTATAAGGAATTCGCACTATTAAATATTTTTAATTAGTCTAAAGCTCAAATTTGCTGAAAGCCTAAGAACTTTGCCAAACTCGCTTTTAGCTCAAACAGGGCTAAAGTTCTAAGGCTTTCAGCAAATTTGAACTAAGACTAATAAAAAAATAATTTAATTGATGTGACAAATTCCTTATAATATACCATTATGTATAAGTTAAAATAAAAACTAGTTACCGTAAATGTACCCACTTACAATTTAAATTTGCTTTTTACAAATGGATATAGTCTTCATTAAAAGGCTGATAAGCTTGATACCGTTAGGTTCGGATTTGTATGCATTTAATTATTTCCAAAGGTTCTCATATCAATTCATATAAACTTAGTTGGAGTTTTACAGTAGGTAAATATCAAGGTGTAGTTATAAGATAAAAATCCCAAGGCGATTAGCCTGTTAATTTTCTTGTTTTCAGGGAATTCGTACGATATTACACTGGAAATTATATAAGTCTAGGTAATTATCATTACTTCTTGTAACTAACCAACAAACACTAGATTTGAAGTAATGAACATAAAGTACAATAAAGTGAGTTTTGACTCATACTTAAATAGATTTCTGTAAGAAAAAAACATTAAGGTTAGCCTTTGATTTTCTAATGTAAAAACCTTTGAAACTACTCAAAAGTTAAGTGAATTCCAACGTGACGGTTAGGGCTTTCATCCCTTTGTAAATAAAAATATATTAATATAAAGTATGTATAGAAAGTTTTCAACCATAGATTAGTCGATTTCTCCGATAGCTACCATCCGTAACGCTAATAACGGCTGATACTCCCCTGGATAAGTTTTTCCCCTAAAGGATAACGTATTCTAAGTGCTGAAGACACTAAGAATACTGTTAATAAGACTCAGATGAAGAGAGGCATTCTGCACAAGCAATCTCCACCTGAGTCTTAGAATTGCTTAATGGTTACTAGTTTGGATTTTAACTTTTATGTAGTGATATATGGTAAGTGTGTTATCACATTAGCTAAATTGTTTCTTATTATTCTTAGTGAAAAGTTTGGGAAAGCCTTAGAACTTTAGTCCTGTTTGAGGGAACTGAGTTTGACAAAGTTCTTAGGCTTTCCCAAACTTTGAGCTTTAGAATAATTAGAAACATTTAGCCGTGATGACACGCTTACCATATATCACGGAATATAAGTTAAAACCCAAACCGCCACTGAACCCTATTTTCATTGCCACTTGCGTCGTATTATTTTTAAAATGTATCCCTAAATCTTTTTTCATATTCTTCTGTAAGCCATGGTCTAAAATCTGGATGTGCAATATTTATTAGAGCCCTAGCCCTTTCTTTCAAAGTTTTACTTTTAAGCCTGGCAATTCCATATTCTGTAACAACGTAATCTACATCAGTTCTTGAAGTTGTAACAGGTGTACCTTTTTCTAGTAGTGGAACTATTCTGGAAACCTTTCCTTTTGCAGCAGTGGATGGTATAGCAATAATCGCTTTTCCGTCTTTTGCCATGTTAGCTCCTCTTATAAAGTCAACTTGTCCTCCAATTCCACTTATTTGTTTCATTCCTATGCTTTCAGAGCATACTTGTCCCATTAAATCTAGTTCAACACAAGAATTTATTGAAATCATTTTATAATTTTTCATTATAACTGTAGGGTCATTTACATAACTTACAGGATAAGACTCTACCATAGGATTATCATCTACAAAATCATATAATTTTTTTGTACCCATCAAAAAAGTTACTACTGTTTTTCCTGGGTTTAAAGTTTTTTTCTTATTATTAATTACCCCTGCTTTCACTAAGTCAACTACACCATCAGATATCATTTCTGAATGTATACCTAAATCTTTTTTATCTTTCAAAAATAACAGTACTGCATCTGGAATAGCTCCTATACCAAGTTGAAGTGTAGATCCGTCTTCAACTAATGAAGCACAATATTCTCCTATAGCCTTTTCAATTTTTCCTATCTTTGGTTCCCTTAATTCAATTATTGGATGTGAAGTTTTTACTATGTAATCTATATCTGACACATGTATAAATGAATCTCCTAAAACTCTAGGCATATTTTCATTTACTTCTGCAATTACCATTTTAGCGCAATCTGCTGCTGGCTTAGTATAGTCATTAGCTACTCCAAAGCTACAATATCCGTGTTTATCAGGTTTGCTTACTTGAATTAACGCTGTATCCACAGGTAAATATCCCTCTTTAAATAACCCAGGCAATTCATAGAAACAACATGGAGTAAAGTCTGATCTCCCAGAATTAACAGCATCTCTTGTACTAGCCCCTACAAATATGGAGTTATAGTTAAAATATTTTTCCATTCCTTCTTTGGCATATTCGCTCTTTCCCATGTCTACCATATGAACCACTTCTACATTTTCATAATTTTCTCTATTTGCAACTAATGCATCTATAAGCTCTGTAGGTTCTGAAGCTGCAATACCTACAACTACTCTACTATTAGATTTTATATTAGAAACAGCTTCTTTTGCACTAACTAATTTACTTTCATATATTTCCTTCCAACTCATAAAAATCATCCTTTCTATACATTACACATTTATTTAAAATATTTTTCATTCTAGACTAAATATATAGATAATCATCTTATAAGTTAACGCGCATTAACTATATAAATTTTTAAAAACATTAATTGCGATTGTGAAAAAAACTACAAATAACAATATAACATTTGAGTAAAATTATACCACATATTTATATTTTTATCAAAATATTATGAATTTAATTGTTTTAAAATAATAAAAGACATAGAAATAATTCTTCTACATCCTTTTTATCAATTTAATCATATATATCAGAAAACTCTATTTTTATTTTCTCTAGCTTGTTTTCTTCTGTGCAAATGCTACATTCACATAACTCTTCATCTTTAGGAAGTGTTCTCACAGGTATTTCTACTCTAAATTCACTTCCCTTTCCTTCTATACTTTCTAAATTAATATTGCCATTATGCTTTACTATTAATTCTTTGCTCAGAGAAAGACCTATTCCGCATCCTTCTCTATTTCTAGAAAATGACTTGTCCACTTGAACAAATCTCTCAAATATTGCAGATTGTTTTTCTACAGGTATTCCTATTCCTGTATCTTTGATAGAAATAATCACGCTTTTTACTTTGTCATATATGTTAACTTCTATATTTCCATTACTAGGTGTAAACTTTATAGCATTTGATAGCAAATTAAGTACAATTCTTTCTATAGCATCTGGATCAAACGCCATTATCTTTTCTTCTACTTCTGTATCAAAAATAATAGAAATATTTTTACTTTCTACATAATCTACAATAGACAAAACAATATTTTCTACTACACTCACTATATCTTCATTTTTAAAATGCATAAAAAAATGCCCTTCATCTATCTTGCTTATATCTATTAGATTATTAATTATTCTAAGCAATCTATAACAATTTTGTCGCATTATAGCTGTATACTTTTCTAAGTTTTCATTTTGCAATTCAATGTTATTATTTTTTAAGGTTAATTCTATAACTTGCAAAGCACTGAAAGTTACATTTAAAGGAGTTTTTAATTCGTGAGAAATATTAGAAAAAAAATCAGTTTTAAATTTATTATAATATTTTAACTCTTGAATAACTCTTTTATTTTTTTGCTTAAACCTATTTTCTGTTATATCCCTACCTATTAGTACTAAACCCTTAGGACTTCCATCATCATTAAATATAGGAATCCTTAAACTATCATATATTTTATTAATACTCCCCTTTTCATCTGATATAACATCTTCACTTCTATATACATTGCGTTTTTCCCATGCTTTTCTATCCATTACCTCACAATTAAATAGAAATCTATCCACTTCGTTGTATTTGTTGAAAGCTCCATATAATTCTTTATTTATGCAATTTTTTTTATCATTTTTAATTAATTTTAAAATTGCCTCATTTACTTCAAGAACCTTTCCTTCAGGATTCTTAAAATAAATTATATCTGGAGTAGCATTCATTATAGTGCTTAATAGACTATCTCTTTCAAGTAATAACTTCTCAGCTATTTTGCGTTTGCTATTAATTGTTTTTATAAAAATAATTGTTGCTATAATAATAACTATAATAACAGTTATTGTTATAGCAAAGGCTTCCTTATTAAAAATTACATTATTTGAAGTAACATAGATTAATTGAGAATTTTCAAGTAATAAATCTATATTTCCTTTAGCCTTTGTAATATTTCCAGCATTAACAATCACTTGAAAAAGCATTATTAGGATAGTTAAAATTATATATTTACATATGCCTTTATTATATTTCATAATAACACAATCTCCCGCCGCAAATATAGTGCTATAATTTGTCATATTATAATAAATTATATATTAATTGTATATATATGTATACTACCACTAAAATATTTTATATGCAATAACTGAATTTAATAAGTATATTTTTACTCTTTTCTTAGAATGTTTATAATATTATCAATACACTTAGAAAAAACAAAAGTAGATTTATCTTTTTTGATAATCCCACTTTTGTTTTTATAAGCTTGTTTTGTAATTTTACATACTTGAGAAATATTAGAATGATTTTTTTACCTTTAAAGCTCTCATAGAATTTAAAATTGCAATTACAGCTACACCTACATCTCCAAATACAGCTTCCCACATATTTGCAATTCCTAATGCTCCTAATATTAGAATTACTATTTTAACCCCTAATGCAAAAACTATATTTTGCATTACAATGCTCTTTGTCCTTTTTGCTATTCTTATAGCAGTTACAATTTTAGAAGGCTCATCTGTCATAATTACTACATCTGCTGCTTCTATTGCTGCATCTGATCCTACACCACCCATGGCTATTCCTATATCTGCTCTTGCAAGTACTGGGGCATCATTAATTCCATCTCCCACAAAAACAACTTTACCTTTTAATGACTTTTGTTTATCAATCATCTCAAGTTTTTCAACTTTCTCATGTGGAAGCAGCTCAGAATAAACCTCATCTAATCCCAATTCTTGTCCTACTTTAGATCCTACAACCTTATTATCTCCAGTTAACATGATGGTTTTTTTAACTCCAGCCCTTTTTAAACCTTGTATAGCCTTTTTAGAATCTTTTTTTATTTCATCAGAGATAACAATATATCCTGAATATTTTTTATCAATAGCCACATGAACCACTGTTCCAAAAGTATCTACTTTGTCATAGGCTATTTTTTCTCTCTCCATTAATTTAACGTTTCCGCACAATACTTCTTTTCCCTCTACCACTACTCTTACTCCATGTCCAGATATTTCTTCATAATTTTCCATCATACTATTATTTATTTCTTTCTTGTATGCATTTAAAATTGAAGTAGCTATAGGGTGATTGGAATAACTTTCTGCAAAAGCAGCATATTCTAATATTTCTTCTTTAGACATGTTATTAAGTGCATTTATCTCAGTAACTTTAAATACACCTTTTGTTAAAGTACCTGTCTTGTCAAATATAACCATTTCTACATTGTTTAAAGCTTCTAAATAATTTCCTCCTTTTACAAGAATACCATTTTTAGAAGCCCCTCCTATACCTCCAAAGAACCCAAGAGGAATAGAAACTACTAATGCACAAGGACAAGAAACTACTAAAAATACCAAGGCTCTGTATATCCAATTTGAAAAACTTGCCCCGTTAATTAGTAAGGGTGGTACGAAGGCTAATAAAACAGCAGATATAACTACAATTGGAGTATAATATCTAGCAAATTTAGTTATAAAATTTTCTGTTGGAGCTTTTTTACTACTTGCATTTTCTACTAAATCTAATATTTTAGCTACTGTGGATTCCCCAAATTCTTTTGTAACTTTAATAGTTAAAAGACCATTTTTATTAATAAATCCTCCAAGTATATCATCTCCAGCGGCTACATTTCTTGGTACAGATTCCCCTGTCAAAGCAGAAGTATCAAGCATAGATTTTCCTTCTACTATTATTCCATCTAAAGGAATTTTTTCTCCTGGCTTTACAATAATGAAGTCTCCTATTTTCACTTCTTCTGGTGTTACTTTTTTTATTTCGTCTCCCAATTTAACATTAGCAAAATCTGGTCTGATATCCATAAGTGATGAAATAGATTTTCTTGAACGATTTACAGCAATATCTTGAAACAACTCTCCTACTTGGTAAAACAACATAACTGCAACACCTTCTGGAAATTGCTTAATGGAAAAAGCACCAATAGTTGCTATACTCATTAAAAAGTTTTCATCAAACACTTGTCCTTTTGATATATTTTTCAAAGCTCTTAGTACTACTTCTCCACCTACTATCAAATAACTAACAAGATATAAAATAAATTCTGGCCAGAAATTAAATTTAAAAACAGATGCAATTGCAAATATCCCTGCACCAACGGACAACTGTATTAGCTGTTTTTTATTTGATTGTTCTCCGTGATTGTGTTCATGCTCATGACTGTGTGATTCTTCTCCTTTTAACCCTTCCTCTAATACTTGTACATCAGGTTCTATTATTTTAACGATTTTTTTAATTTCTTCAACAATTCTATTCTCATCAGCTTTATTATTAATCTCTACAAATAGTTTTTTAGATACAAAATCCACAATTGCATTTCGGACTCCTACAATATTATTTATCTTTCTCTCTATCTTAGAAGCACAATTCGCACAATCCAATCCTTTGAGCAAAAGTACTTTTCTATATACTTTATTTAATACCTTTTCCTTAATTACAACATGAGCTTCAATATTTGTTACAATCTTTTGAGCTGCTGCAATAAGTTCTTCTGTTTTATTTATCTCCTCAATTTCTAGTGCTAGAGATTTTGTCATAAAATTTACAGAAACATTTGAAACTCCATTTAGTTTACTAATCTTGTCCTCCATTTTAGCAGCACAGTTTGCACAACCTAATCCTTCTAATATAAATTCTTTTTTTAACTTATTATTTGCACTTTTCTTTATAATTTTAACAGTCTTATTTGGTATTTTTCCTTTTTTAATTACAGTTGTCATATTAACACCGCCTTCAACTTATAGTAATTCTTAAAATTATCTTTCATTAATATGGAGTAATCCTTGGTCAAAGATAGATTTAATGTGTTCATCATCTAATGAATAATAAACAACCTTGCCTTCTTTCCTAAACTTTACTAATCTTGCTTGTTTCAATACTCTTAATTGATGTGATATTGCCGATTGAGTCATTGAAAATAAAGCTGCTATATCGCATACACACATTTCTGCTTTAAATAGTGCGCATATTATCTTTATTCTTGTTGTATCTCCATACACCTTAAAAAGTTCTGCCAAATCATAAAGTTTTTCCTCTTCAGGTATACTTTCTTTTACCTCATTTACTACATCCTCATGTATTATATTACAATTACAAACTTCAATATTGTTCTTACTATCCATATATTTATCTCTCCATTCATACATATGCTTATCTGTTCATATGTTTACTTGTTCATATGTTTATATTAATTCTTTTACTTGACTATGTCAATATATATTTATATATATTTTTGCAACTACAAGTAGAATCATACGATATTTTGTTATATAATTTAAAATATACAGTATTTTCAAAAAACATTTCATATAAATTGGAACAGCTATAAGATTTTGCGAGGTGATAAATTTGAAAATTATTAAAAGAAAATGGACTTTTATTTTATTTGCTATTTTAATTTTTAATTTTTCTGTTTGTTTTTCTGTTTACAGTGAAAATTACCAAAAACCTAAAACTATAAAAGTTGTTATGGATGATAATTATCCTCCTTATGCCTTTCGAAATGAATATGGAGTTTTACAAGGAATATCCATTGATGAATGGTCACTTTGGGAAAAAAACACAGGTATTAAAGTTCAAATTGAAGGCATGCCTTTAGACAAGGCTTTAAAAGAAGTGAATACCGGTAATTATGACGTAATTGACAATATATTTCAAAATGGAGAAAGAAGTAAATTATATTATTTTACAAAACCCTTTGCCAAAATAGAAGTTCCTGTTTTTTTTCATAAAAATATATCTGGAATTACAGGCGTAGAATCTTTAAAAGGATTTTCCATTGCTGTTACAAAGGGAGATACCTGTGAAGACTTTTTAAAACAACATGGAGTAAATAATTTGCAGGAATTTGACAATTATGAAGATCTTATAAAAGCAGCTAAAGATCATAAAGTTACCATATTTGTTATGGATAAGCCTTGTGCACTTTATTATTTATATAAATTTCAAATTGAAAATGAGTTTAATTGTTATAACTCACTTTATACAGGCCAACTTCGCCGCGGAGTAAAAAAAGGTAATTCTGATTTATTAAATCTTGTAGAAGATGGTTTTTCTACAATCACCAAAAATGAATATAGTAATATAAATAATAAATGGTTTGGATATAGTTATTTGTATAACCATTTACCAATAATAAAATGGGTTTTGTTTTTTTCTTTATTAATATTTCTGCTATTTTTATTACTTTTATTGTGGAATAAAATATTGAAGAAAAAAGTAAAATCAAAAACAAATGAACTTTCTGTATTAGTGGAAGAACTTCGTACAAGCGAATCCAGAAATAAAGCCATTATAGAAGCTATCCCTGACATGTTCTTTTTTTTAAATAGTGAAGGGATATTTTTAGATTTCCATGCTGTAAAAAACAAAAAATTGTATATTACTCCAGATATGTTTTTAAAAAAATTTATTGGAAATATATTTCCAGAAAAGCTATCAAAAAAATTTTTAGATTGCATAAGTAAAGTTGTAAAAACTGGTAACCTAGAAACATTAGAATATTCTTTAAATATAGAAGGGAAAACGTTATATTATGAAGCTAGTTTAAATCTTTGCAATTCTGATAAAATAGTAGCCATTGTAAGAGACATTACTGAAAAAAAAATATCAGAATCACATTTATATGATTTAAGTGTTCATGATTCATTAACAGGACTTTTTAATCGTAATCATTTTGAAAATCATATGATAAAATTACAAAATAGAGGCGTTGCAAATGTTGGATTAGTTATCTTTGATTTAGATGGTTTAAAATTAATTAATGACGCATTAGGTCATTCTATAGGTGATGAATATTTAATTTCTACAGCAAAAATTTTAAGTTCAATTTTCATAGAAACCTGTATAATATACAGAATTGGTGGCGATGAGTTTGTTGTTTTAATGTGGAATACTTGTGAAAAGGAAATTGAAAAAGTTTGTAACAATTTCAATAAAAAAATTGAAGAATTCAATTCTATCAGAAACTCTATCCCTTTAAGTGTTTCTTTAGGATATTTTTTTACTAATGGAGAAAAATTTAATTTGCAAGAAATGTTTAAAGAAGCAGATAAAAGGATGTACCGTGAAAAACTTCATAAAAAACAAAGTCCTAAAAGTGAACTTGTAAATACAATGAAAAAGATGCTAGAAGTTAGAGATTTTAATACAGAAAACCATGCCAGTCGTTTGGAAAATTTAATAACTGAACTTGCTAATTCTGCTGGCTTACCAAAAAAAGATATTGCAGATATATGTTTACTTGCCCAATTCCATGACATAGGTAAAATTGGAATTTCAGATAGTATACTTTTAAAACCAGGTAAATTAACTGAAGTAGAAATGGAGGAAATGAAGCGCCATTCAGAAATTGGCTATAGAATTGCACAAACCTCTACAGATCTTATTCCTATTTCAGATTGGATTTTAAAGCACCATGAACGTTGGGATGGCAAAGGATATCCTTTTGGTTTGAAAGGAACTAAAATACCACTACAATGTAGAATATTATCTATTGTAGATGCTTATGATGCTATGACCAATGATCGCCCTTACAGAAAGGCAATGAAAAAACAGGAAGTTTTATTTCAATTGAAAAAATGTTCAGGAACTCAGTTTGATCCTAATTTAATGGAAAAATTCATAGAAAATGTTCAAAGTGACTATATTTCCTTATAGTCACTTTGCTTTTGATAAAACTTTAAGTTTCACAATAAACTTTTGAACCTTTTTTATGTATAATGTCTCTTATATAATAGGTGCACCTAGAAAAGGAGTTGATGATGTGGACGAGATTAGTTTAATACAGCGCTGTAAGGAGGGTGATATGGATTCCTTTAACGCTTTGTTCCAAAAATACAATAAGCAAGCAATTAGAACAGTCTATCTCATAAGTGGACGAAATGACATAGCAGAAGATTTGGTACAAGAGGCTTTTATAAAATGTTATAAAGAAATTAAAAATTTAAAAAATCCTCAAACATTTCAAGCTTGGTTTTACCGCTTACTTACAAGAATAGTCTGGCGTTATTGTTCAAAAGAAAAAAAGCATTTGTACACAGAAAGTATAGATGATAACAATAAAGATACAATTGCAGACAACTTAGTATTATCTGATATAGCTGAAAAAGATGAAATTAAAAATTTTATAAATGAAGCTATTGACAAACTAAGCATACCCTTAAAAACAACTATTATTCTTTATTATTACAATGAACTAACCATTAAAGAAATATCAAAAGTTTTAGGATGTTTTCAAGGCACTGTTAAATCAAGACTTTATAACGCTAGAAAATTACTTGAAAAGGAAATGAGAAGCAAAAAGTTTGAAGGGTACTCTTTTACTAATAAGTTAAATGGAATGGAGGATAATGAGCATGTCAAAGCAACAACAATTTGAAGATATAGTAAAAGCATCTTTACTTAATAAAGCTGAAAAAATATCTCCACCAGATAATATGTTTGAAAATATAAAATATGAAATTCAATTGAATAGGAGTGAAAAAAAGTTTATGTTAAAAGAAAAATTTTTACCTTTAAATTTAAACTTTAAAAAATCTATAATTGCCACATTCTGTAGTGCTTTTATAATTTCAGGATCAATTTTGGCATTTTCACCTAGCATTAGAGCTTCAGCTCTTCAAATAATAGATAAACATGCTAATGGTTATATAGGTATGAAAAGTTATGATAAAGCACCATCAAAAAATGAATTAAAAAAAGATTTAGGCTATGAAGTAAAAATGCCAGCTTCTCTTCCAGAAGGATACAAATTAATTGATAGTGGTATATCTGGTCATATTGATGGTTCAGCACCACCAGAGAAACAATATGATAAAAAAGAAGCAGGTGCTACGTATTCAAAAAATAAGGGTAGAAAAAACAGTGTCTCCTTAGATGTTTGTAAAGCAGGTGTAAAGGTTGATTCACCAATATTTAAAAATGCTAAAATTGTAAATATTGGGAATACCACTGCATATTGGGCAGAATATACAATTCATATACTTCCTGTAGATGTATTTGATAAAATGTCACAGCAGCAACAAGATAAAATCGATGAAGCTTGCAAGAATGGTAAAGAAGTCTTAATTAGCGTTAGCAGTAATAATGGTACAAAGCTTAGTGAGGAATTTAAACCTTCGCATTCATTAAAATGGACACAAGGTAACGTAAATTATAGACTTACTGATGAAAATAACAAATTAACTTTTGATCAAATGTCAAAAATGGCTGAAAGCATAATGAATTCAAAATAAAATAAGAAACGTTAAAATTAATTAGAGCAATAAAATAAGCATAATGCGACGCAACTTTTTTGAGAGGACAATTGACAGAGGACAGAGGACAGTGGCGGAGAAAAATCCTCCTTCACTGTCCTCTGTCAATTGTCCTCTGTCCTCTAAAAAGTTGTGTCGCATCTTGCTTAAATTATTACTTTTTCGTCAATACTAATAAGGGTGATATTATAATGAACAATAACAATATGGATATTACTGGAGTTAATAAAATAATTAATACAATAATACAGCAAATCGGTTCCAGTAAAGAACATATATTTAATATAGTTGATAATATAAGGGATGAATATGAACATTTAAAGTCAGAGTTATATAAAATTAAAGATGATATTGATAGAATAATTAATGAAGTAGACTATCTAGAAAAACAAGATAAAATTATGAGAACAAAGTTAGTAGAGGTATCTAAAAACTTTGATAGATATAACGAAAATGAAATAAAAGCTGTATATGAAAAAGCTTCAGATGTTAGAATAAATTTTATTACCAAAATAAATGAAGAAAAAATATTAAAAGAAAGAAGATATAATTTAGAACTAATACTAAAAAAATCTATGAAAAATATAGAATCAGGTGAAAAAGTAATTAATCAAGTAAGTATCGCTTTAGGATATCTTCAGGGAAATCTTCTTTCATTTTTGGAAGATGCAGACAAAAATTCTCAAATGTTTGTAGGTATAAGAATACTAGAAGCTCAAGAAAATGAAAGAAAACGAATAGCAAGAGATCTCCATGATGGTCCTACACAGCATTTGGCTTATGTAATTATGAATATAGATCTTTGCAAAAATATTCTTCAAAAGGATTTAGAAAAAGGACTTGGAGAATTAGAAAATTTAAAAGAAAGTGTAAAAACAGCTTTAAGAGAAGTTAGAATGATTCTTTTTGACTTAAGACCCATGTCTTTGGGAAATTTAAGTTTAAATGAAACTATTGAAGAAACTGTAAAAGCTATTACCCAAGATTGCAATATACATATAAAACTAAGATTGAAACCTATAAACTCAGAAATAGAACCAATTATTCAGGTTGCTTTATATAGAATTGTTCAAGAAATTTTTAATAATATAAAAAAACATTCTATAGCAAAAAATACAGAAGTAAAATTAGATTTTGGTACAAAATATTTAATTTTAATTATATCTGATGATGGAATTGGATTTAATGTAGAAGAAACTTTAAAGAGAGTAAAAATTAAAGGAACTTCCTATGGCCTTATGGGTATATTAGATAGAGTATCTCAGCTACAGGGAAAAATTGAAATTAAGTCTTTAGAAGGATCTGGAACAATTTATACTATTAAACTTCCTGTTAATAGAGAGGTGATTCTTAATGAAAAACCACAAGATTAAAGTGTCTATTGCAGATGACCATGATCTTATTCGTCAGGGTCTAAAGAGAATTATCAGCTTTGAAGAAGATATGATTATTGTTGGTGAAGCAGAAAATGGTGAAAGAGCTATGGAAATGTTAAAACTCCAAAAACCAGATGTAGCATTATTAGATTTAAATATGCCTTTACTAAATGGTATTGATGTACTTAAAAATATAAAAGGCCTAAAATCTAATGTTAAGATAATTATGCTTACAGTAGAAAATGATAAAAAAACTATTCATGAAGCTATCGATATTGGAGCAGATGGGTATGTACTTAAGGACTCTGCTGGAGAAGAAATTGTTGATGCTATAAAAACCGTATATAGTGGCGAAAAATATATTGATAAATCTTTAATTTCCTTACTTTTTTCAGATATAAAAAATAAAAATAGAAAAAGTAATAATATTTTAGATAACTTATCAAAACGAGAACTTGAAGTATTGCTAAAAATATCTAAAGGATTTAGTAATAAAGAAATTGGTTCCCAATTATATCTTTCTGAAAAAACAATTAAAAATTATGCAACAAATTTATTTAGAAAAATTAATGTGTCTGATCGTGTTCAAGCTACAATTACTGCGCTCGAAAATAATATTCAAGATTATTTCAAATCAAAATTCGAATAACATTAGGCATATTCTGCTGCCTTCATTTGTAAATTTCATAGAAAACAATATTAACGCTTACTACAAATCAAAATTTGAAGCATATTAGGGACAAAAGTCCCTTTTTTTGTGACTTTTAGAATCTACTAAAATAACCCTCTAAAAGATATAATTAGATCATCAAATAAATAAAAAGCACTATTAAAAAGTAGTGTATAGGGGGGATTTACAAATGAACGCTAAAAGAAATGTATTTTTAGGTGTGGCACTTACACTAAGTCTAGTTGTTAACGCAGGAATTACTTATGCAAAACCAATGAGCTCTGCAGCATCCTCTACTACTGTACAAGCTACTACTTCAACAACTGCGAAAAAGGTTTTAGGTTTTACTACTTATTATTATAGTGGAGATGCTTCTTCGTTAAATTCACTAAAAGCTAATACTTCAACTATTGATGAAATTGCTACTCAAACATATCAAACAGATAGTATGGGTAATATTTCAGGCTTAATTCCAACTAACCAGCTTACCTATGCAAATAGTAAAGGAATCACGACTCTTGCAATGATTCAAAATAATTTTGATGGTGATATAGCAAAAGCAGTTTTAGAAAATACTACTAATAGACAAGCCTTAGAAAACAATATTTTAAAAGCTTTAAAAGCAAATAATTATAAGGGTGTAAATGTTGATCTTGAAGGTGTCTATTCCTATGATAGAAACTACTACTCTACATTCGTTAAAGAATTATATAATCTTTTAAAACCTCAGGGCTTTACAGTAACTATAGCTGTTCCTGCTAAAACTAGCGATGCCCCAACAAGTCCATGGGATGGTGCCTACGATTATGCAGCACTTGCAAATTACTCAGATCAAATAGAAATAATGGCTTATGATGAACATTATCCTGGTGGAACTCCTGGACCTGTAGCTTCCATTGGATGGGTAGAGAATGTTGTAAAATATGCAGTTACGGTAATACCTAGTCAAAAAATCATGTTAGGTGTAGCAGCTTATGGATATGATTGGTATTCTACTACTACTAAATCTTATGGTATAAATGGAATGTACAATTTAGCAACAGCAAATAAAACCACAGTTATGTGGGATAGTGTTTCTAAAACACCTTACTTCAACTTTGTAGATACTTCAGGTAATTCTCATTCATGTTGGTTTGAGAATGCTCAAAGTGTTGGATACAAATTAGATTTAGTAAATACTTATAATTTATATGGAATAGGTATATGGAAACTTGGTCTTGAAAATTCAGATTATTGGACAACCATTAAAACAAAATTTAATAGATAACTATAAACTATAAAAGGGTATGTTAAAGCAGATCCTTTTATAGTTTATCATTTATGATTTCTAATGTAAAAAAATACCCCCTTTTGCGTATTATCTACAGCATTACTTATAAAATTAAATATTACCTGGATAATACAAAATTTATCTCATTCTAAGTTTCAATTAATTCTAATAACTAGTATTCTTTTAATATAAACTTTTCTAAATTTTGGTTAATATCTTATTTATCTCATCGCTTACTTTTATACGTTCCTCATAAACCCATTCTTCATCAAATTCCAAATTAAAAATCTTAGAAAAAGAATAATAAAGATTTATTTTCTGATAATAAAGCTCAAGTTCATACAGTTCTTTTAACAAGCATGTAGGTTTTGAAATAACATCTCTTTTAGCTATAAATAGCTCATCTACATAAGCTAAAAAGCTATCCATCATAGTAGGATTTGATACATCAAAAGGTATCTTTAGTAACATCCACTGCGTTTTTTCGTCTAATTTGTAGGACTTTATACTGTCCAATACTATAATATATTCTGAAATATCCATTTTTCTATAGAAGTTCATCTTTTCTTCTCGGGTACTCCAAAGGGCAAGCTTCTCCTTTAAAGGTAGGCTTTTTATTTTAAGTATTGCTTCACTTGGTCCTATAACTGCTTCTTCTATAATTTTATCTGTTGCATTTATCATCTCACTTATAAATTCTTGAGTTCCTCCATAAGATGCCACATATCCAACCTCGTATATACCCTTTCTTCCTGCTCGACCTGCAATTTGTTTTACCTCTTGGGAATTTAAAAATCTTATTTCACTACCATCAAACTTCTTCACATCCATGAATACAATTCTTCTAATTGGAAGATTCACTCCCATACCAATAGCATCCGTAGTTATCAATATTTTTGTTTCTTTATTTACAAATTGCTCATATTGCTTTCTTCTTACTTCTGGAGGCAAATCTCCATAAATTAAACTTGCTTTTATTCCCAAACCTGCATAATAATATGCTAATTCTAACACTCTCTTTTTAGAAAATACTACAAGAGCATCTCCATCTTGAATATTTTTATATGAAAAGGAATCGTACTGCATTTCAAGAGGTATACTTCTTGTGTACTCTTTAAATTCATATTGATCCTGACAATCATCAATTATCTTAATTAATAGATTTTTACTGTTGATTGCTCCACAGATATGTATCTCTTTACAATTCAATCCAAGTAAAGCCCTAGTCCACGCTGCTCCTCTCTGATCATCTTTTATCATCTGAACTTCATCTATAATGGCTATATCATAAGTTTCATTAATATCTAATTTTTCTATAGTGCAGGATATGTGATTAGCACCTTCTACAATTATTTCTTCTTCTCCTGTCATAAGGTTGCACTTTACACCTTCTGAGTTTAATTTCTCATAGTTTTCCAGTGCTAATATTCTTAAAGGTGAAAGGTATATTCCATTTTTAGCTTCTTTCAGTTTCTGCATTGCATTATATGTTTTTCCAGTATTAGTTTCCCCTAAGTGGAGATAAAATTTTCTTACAAGCTTTCTAGCATGTTCATATTCATCCTTAGGATTTGCTGGAAACACATTGTCAAATTCTTTAGATACTAGCTTAGGTATATGTTTAGTTATAAGCACACCAATTACTCCTGAACCTAAATAACTGGCATAGTTATTTTTCACTATTTCCTTAAAATTAAAATTAGTATCATTTTTTCTATTATAGTCATCTATAAGCCTTTTAGATATGTCTTCTAATATTTCTAAGTACCCTTCATAAACACTTTTAAAATCTCTAAGACCATCATTTTCAAATTCCTTTAAGTGTCTTATTTTCTTTCTTACAGCAGCCTCATGCTCCCATAGTGCATTTGTTTTAGTATGCTTCACTATTTCCTGTATTTGTGAAATTTGATTTTTTATCTTTCTAAAATTTCTTTCTGCTGCTCCTCTTTTCATAGAATGTCCTCCTAAATATAATTTATTTTATTTATTATATTACTCTTCTAATATTATTAGTAAATTTTTATAATACAATTAATCTTTCTTATCCATCAGGAATGAATATCACCGTAAAGCATTTTGATGGTAAAATAGTGGGATATGTTGAACATAAAGCCAATTTTAAGTGGTAATCTTTGTATAAAAACAAGCGTCAAATAGTTCCCATTTACTATTTAAACGGGAACTATTTTGTACTTACATATATAATTTGGGATGAATTTTTAAATTTCAAACTTTCTAATAACATTACTTAAGTCTTCTGACATTTTTGATAAAGTTTTACTGGATTCAGCAATTTCATAAATAGATGCAGATTGTTGTTCGGCTGCTGCTGATATTGTCTGAGTTTCATCTGCTACCTGTACACTTATATTTTTGATATCATTTATTGAAATAACTGATGCCTTAGCTTCATTTGTAATTGCATTAATAGAATTTGAAACATTATGGATTTGGTTTGATATTTCTCTTACCATTTTTAAAATTTCAGAGAAACTTTTTCCAGCAATATTTACAACATCTGTTCCTGTATCAACTTCTTTTTTGCTTTCATTCATAAACATAACTGCGCTTTTGGTTTTAGATTGAACATCATTGATGATTGTTGTAATTTCTTCTGTAGCACTTTGAGATTGTTCTGCTAACTTTCTAATTTCGTCTGCCACTACGCTAAAACTTCTTCCCGCTTCACCAGCTCGAGAGGATTCTATTGCTGCATTCAATGCAAGAAGGTTTGTTTGTGAAGATATACTTTCAATAACTTCAATAATTTGCCCTATTTTTTTTGATTTATTTTCAAGATCACAAATAATATTTGAAGTATCATCAGTTTTCTGTTCTATTATTTTCATCTGACCAATTGATCTATCTATAGCTTTCTCTCCTTCATTAACTGAAATCGTAGTTTTATCAGTTAATTCTGAAACCAAATTTGTATTCTGAGAAACATTATATATTTCATTAGACATTTTTTCTACTGATTCAGAAGTAGTAGTAGATAATAAACTTTGTTTATCAGCACCTTGTGCTACATCAGTTACAGAATCAGCCACAAGGTTTGATGCATCGGCTGACTGTTCTGTACTTGCAGTCAATTCTTCTGAAGATAATAATAATTGCTCCGATGTATGTGTAAGTTGCCTTATTAGATCTATAATATTTTTAGTCATTGCATCTAATGCATTAGATACCAATCCAAATTCACTTTTATCCTGAAGATTTACTTCTGGTATTTTTTTAGAAAAGTTTCCTTTTGATAACTCTCCTATAAAAACAACAAAATCGTTTAAGCGCTTAGTTATTCGATTGGTAATTGTCCATCCAAGTAGAATTATTATAATAGCTGCTAAACTTACAATACCTATAAATATTTTTACTGCAAATACAAAATTAGCTTGATTCTTCTTATTTATTTCCTGTGCAACTTCTTTATTATGATCACCCAGTTCAATCATATTTTTCATAAAAGCTTCCACAGAAGGATCAACATCTTTTTTATATAATTCATATGCCTCACTATTTTTATTTTGAATAGCTAAATCTAAAACTTTTTTTCTTCCGTCTCTATATTTGTTTAAATTTCCTTCCATTTCATTAATCTTATCATTTTCAAATGTATCTAGTTTCATTTTTTTATATGAACTAATATAATTATTGAATTTGTCAGCACGAGAACCTATATCTTTGGTTAACGTTTCATTTTCACTTTTATCAGATGTTACCATAAGCCTATAAATATCCGCAGATATTGCACGAGCTTCTATTCTAGCTTCATTTATAGATTCACTTGATACTAATCTTTCGCTATACATTGAATTTACTGCATTATTAGATGATAATAAGAAAATATACCCAGATATTCCTATTGTAATTAAAGCTATTAAAGAACAGGATATAAGCAATGCCAGTTTTTTGCCAACCTTTAAATTATTTAACCATTTCATATATAGTCCCCCATATTTCAAAAATTTTTCTGTGATTTGTGAATTAATTATAATAATAAATCCTCTCATAAATTTTTTTAAATTAAAAACCAATTGCTATTAGTAAAATTCATTAAATCTACTACTAATAATAATTGGCCGGTTGCACTACTAACTCCAAATTTCTCAAGTGCCCAAGTTTAAGAAATTCATCATTGTTTCCTAAAATATTCATTTAAATAAAAAAATATCATTTTATTATTTAAATTATCGACTAAAAATGTTTTATATTTATACTTTAGTGTCAAATTATATTTATTTTTGAAACAATCAATAATAAATCTATATGGGATTCTATCAAATGTTTAGTATAATAGGTATACGAGGTGAATTTTTTGAAGGTAAACAATTTTTTAAGTTTGATGCTATTATTATCATCATTAGCACTGCTTTGTATAGGATATTTTTCATGGAAAATTGGTAAGAAATATGTTTCTATATCTTTGTTTCCTGTATCAATTTACGCATTTGGATATGCATTTGAAATATTATGTACAAGCATTAAATGGGTAAAATTTTGGGTTAAAGTAGAATATTTAGGCGGGGCTTTTCTAGGCGTATTATGGTTAATGTTTGCACTTAATTTTACTGGTTATAAGGATAAATTTAAAAAGAGAACTTTAATGTTATTATATATTATACCTATTATTATAGTAGCGGTTAATTATACAAATGATTTTCATCATTTGTTTTATAAAAAAATGTATATTAATACTCAGGGAATTTTTCCAATTTTAGAAGTAATACATGGTCCATGGTATTGGGTTCATACAATATATACTTATGTATTAATGCTTATAGGCTTAATAATTTTTATAAGAGCTTATTTAAAAGCAGTGGCAATTATAAAAAAACAGATATTACTTTTAATAATAGCCTGGATAATTCCATGGATTTCAGATGTTATTTATATATTTAGATTGCTACCCTTTGATATGGATTTGACTCCACTTGCACTTTCCATTTCAGCACTAATATATAGCTTTGCTGTATTAAAATTTAAATTTTCAAAACTTACACCAATTGCACTGGATAAAGTCTTTTCTAATATGCTAGATGGAGTTATAATACTAGATTCTGAAAATAATATAGTTAATTTTAATAATGCATCAAAGAATATCATTTCAGAATTGAAGTATATAGAAGCAGGTGATAAAAAAATCAATGAATTATTGAAGAACTATGAAATTATACCAAAAATTATAAACAACGATTCTTATAACGAAAGTCTAATAAGTATAAAAGACAAAGAGCAGTTAAGATATTATAAGATTAATATTAATAATATCTACGGAAATACTGGTGAAATCATTGGGAAAATACTTGTTTTGAATGATATTACTGAAATTGAGCAGCAGAGAGAAAAATTATCTGATAATTATAATTTCCTTCAAACACTTATTGATGCTATTCCTAATCCTATATATTCTAGGGATAAACATGGAGTATATAACCATTGTAATATTGCACTTACAGAATATTTAGGAATCAAAAAAGAAGAATTTATAGGAAATACTATTTATAGCATATTTGAAAATAAATTAGCAGAAGTAGATTGTGAATCGATTAAGAATTCAACTACGAAAAATGGAGTTCGAGTTTATGAATCAAAGCTTATGCATAAGGATGGTACATATCATGATGTAATTTTTAATATATCAGGAGTTGTAAATGAACATGAGAGTGATAATAGTGGCGTTGGTGTTATCATAGATATTACAGAGCAAAACAGAAATATAAATAAAATAAATAAGTTATTAAAGTTAAAGGAAGCTATGCTGAACATTGGATATTCAATTAATGAAATATCAGATATTAATGATTTGCTTCAACTAATATTAGATAAGGTTATTAATTGTGTTGATGAAGAAAGTAGTGGTTCCATATTGCTTTTAGATCAGTATAATAATTTGAAAATAGCTGCAGCTAAAGGTTATAATTCCGAAGATATTAACAAATTTGTAATTAAACTTGAAGAACGTTTTGCATGGAATAGCAGCATAGACAATATTAAAAAAACAATTATTTACAATGATATTGATAAAATGAAAAATATAAGTATGTTAGATACAGCAGAAGGAAAAAAAATAAAATCTGTTGTTAGGTCGCCGGTTATTATAGATGGTGAGTTGTATGGTTTTTTAAATATTGATAGTATACATAATAATACATTTGATGAAGGATACTTAGAATTAATGGAATACATGGCAAATCAGATTTCCGTTGCAATTACTAGGCATAAACTTTATGAAAAAACTGTATATTTATCTAGATACGATAAATTAACCAATGTATATAATAGGGGCTATTTTGAACAATTAATCCATAATGATATTTATAATGGTTATGTAGATACAAAGGACTTTTTTATAGCGGTTTGTGATTTAAATGGTCTGAAATTTGTTAATGATAATTATGGTCATTTAGTTGGGGATGAATTGATTAAAATATTTTCAAAAGGATTAAGTCGTCTTGCTGGAGATTCTGATATTATAGGAAGATTTGGAGGAGATGAATTTATTGGTGTTTTCTTTAATGTAGATTCACAGAGTTTAATTAATAAATTTGAAGAATTAATTGAAAGCTTTAAAAATAATCCAATAATTTTTGAAGAAAACAAAATTACATGCAGCTATAGTTATGGTATTGTTAACTTTCCAGGAGATGGAATAGAATATAAAGATCTGATAAAAATTGCTGATAAACGCATGTATGAATATAAGAGTGTGGTAAAAATGCTCAACTAAATAAAGTGATGCTGTTTTCATTTTTTCAATCAAAACAGCATCACTTTATTTAGCTAACCGTGTCTACTAAAACATTTTATCTATCCTTGAAAAGTTTCTAAAAAGTGCTTAGCTGCAGAAGACAAATAATGACCTTTCATCCATACTATAGTTGTACTTGTGTTCAATGTTGGTTCATTAATTATTTTATAACTTAAGTTCATATTTGGAATAAGTTCCACCCAATCTTTTGGTACAATAGCAATACCCATTCCTGCATTGGCTAATAACAATATGGACCTGGTATCCTCAATTTTACAAAGTATTCTTGGCTTAAACCCTTCCTGCGTACATAATCCTAATATCATTTTTTCATATCTACGATGTACCAACAAAGGTTTGTCTACAAGTTCCCTTAAATATATGTTTTTTCTCTTATTATCCCAATGATAATTATTGCTAGTTGCAGCCACCATAGGTTCAATGGGTAAACTTATGGACTCATAAACCTCTGAATTCAAAGGTGTTCGTATAATTCCAATTTCTATTACGCCACTCTTTAACAATTCTAATATTTCATTTGTGCTGCATTCTCTTATTTCAAAGTTTATGTTTGGATATTTTCTATTAAAGTTACATATCCGCTTTGGAAAAATTATATTTCCTGAAGATGATATTATTCCAATTGATAACGTTCCTTCTAGTCCTTCGTTAAAATCTTTTAGCTCTTTAACTGTTGATTCCATTAATTCTATCATCTGCTTAGATCTATGCCATAATCTTTGTCCAGCATCAGTTATTTGAAATTTTCGAGTGTTTCTCTCTATCAATTTAACATTTAACTCATCTTCCATAAGTTTCAATTGTTGGCTAAGGTGTGGTTGAGCTATATGCAACCTTTCAGCTGCTTTGGTTATATTCCCTTCTTCAGCAATCGCAATAAAATAAGTAAGTTGCCTAATATCCATAAAATTGATCACTCCACATATTTGATTTATACATATTTTTATATAAGTATAATAGTATATAGATATTTTTCGTATATATGCTTCTTTGCTATAATGGTACATGAAATAAAAAATAATTTCAAGTGAGGTATAAAATATGGAAATATATATAGCTTTAGTTGTCTCTTTCTTCCTTATAATTTTCAGTGTATTAAAAAGTATATTTATTGGCTACATTCTAATTACTTGCTGGATTTTGTTTGCAGTAATCGCTTTTAAAAAAGGTTATACTTTGAGTAGAATAGCGAAGATGTCATTTGATGGAGGCAAACAATCTTTTGTAGTTTTAAAAATGTTTATTCTAATCGGCGCAATTATTGGTTCATGGATGGCCTCTGGTACAATACCAAGCATAATATATTACTGCTTAAAATATATAAATTCTTCTACATTTGTACTTTCAACCTTTATAATTTGCTGTATAACATCTTTTTTAATAGGAACTTCTTTAGGAACAGTGAGTACTGTTGGCATACCTTTAATGATAATAGCAAGAAGTGGACACGTTAACTTAAATTTAATGGCAGGCGCCATTATAGCAGGTGCTTACTTTGGAGATAGATGTTCTCCAATGTCTTCAAGTGCTTATTTAGTTGCCAATTTAACTAAAACAGATATATATACTAATATTAAAAATATGATATATTCATCTATAATTCCATTTATATTATCACTAATTTTTTACTATACATTTTCAATGTCTCAACCATTAAAAGTTGTAGATGATGCTCTATCAGTAGAACTTTTAAAGACCTTTAATATTAATTTTATTATGTTATTGCCCGCTGTTATTATACTTATATTGGCATTGTGTAAAATTAAAATTAGTATTTCTATTTTAGTTAGTACCTTATCTGCATCTGTTTTGGCCATATTTTTTCAAAATTACCAATTAAAAGAATCAGTCTATTTTATTATTTTTGGATTCAAAATAGCTAACCACAATTCTTTACAAAATATTATAAAAGGTGGTGGTATTATATCTATGTTAAAACCTTCATTAGTAATATTCGTATCTTGTTCTCTTGCTGGCATATTTGAAGGGATAAAAATGTTCGACAAGGTAAAAATTTTACTTTTAAAACTGCCTGCAGCAAAGCATAAACTATTTGGAATTACTTCGATAGTGAGTATAGTAACTGCAGCATTTGGCTGTAATCAATCAATCTCTACTGTTATGACAAATAAAATTATGGAAGACTGTTATAACACCACTAGCAAATATCAATTTGCTTTAGATTTAGAGAATTCCGGAATTTTAATTTCTGCACTTATCCCATGGAATATAGCTGCATTGGTACCTACATCAACTATGAATGTAAGCACAACAGGATATTTACCTTATGCTTTTTATCTTTATATATTGCCTATTATTTATTTCATCTATTTTAAATACTCAAATAAAACTAAAATTAAATATCTAGGTGATTTTATAAAGTTCTACCTTCCTCATAACTAAAAGTCTTTGCTTATTTTATATCAATATAAAAAAACTTTAAAGTTAGAATTTGTTGGAGTTTGATATAAATTTTTTAACATATGAACCTTTTTCCAATTATGATCTTTCTTCACAATATCTCGTAATACCATTTATCCACGAATCTTGTACAAGTAGATGCTGAGACATATGATTTTTCACCAAGTTCTGATCGTATAATTTCACCATATAGGATAATTATTACCAACAAGTACACATAAAATGATGCAATACCTAAATCATCAAAAGCTTCATCAGCAATTCTCCTCATTATATTAGAAACACGATTTGATGTAAAAAATAAACACTTAGCTAAAACTATTTCTACAAAGTTTAGCAGGTGCATTAATTGCAACTCTTTTGAAATCAACAGATTTATTTAATGATAATATTTAATTTTTTGTTACCTGACTAGTTTTGTATTTTAGTACTTAACAAGCATTTAGACATAAGGAACATCCCTCTATAGAGATTTCTGTTCAAAATCTATAGAGGGATATTATTTATTAAACTTATATAATTTGTGAGTTAGAACTTAAATTTATCTAGTTCATTATTGAGCTCTTTTGCCATATTATTTAATTTTTCAGCAGAAGATGCCACTTCTTCAACTGCAGCACTAACATCCTCTGATGAAGAGGATATTTCTTCAGTAGAATTAACTGTATCCTTTAATATGACATTAAACTTCTGCATATGATTTAAAAATTCATCTTTAGATTTCATTGTTTTATCTACAGATGTATAAGTTTCATTAATTAGAGGAGATACTTCCTCTATAGAGTTTACAATCATATCAAAGGAGTGTGTAGCATTTTCTACTGCTGCATTTTGATCATTTACAGCTTTTTCTGCTTCCTTTGAATTTTTAATGACTTCTTTTGAATCATTATTTATAATATTAATTAATTGGGTTATTTCTTCTGCTGAATTTTTAGATTCTTCAGCCAAAGATCTTATTTCTTCAGCTACTACGGCAAAACCTTTTCCAACTTCTCCAGCTCTTGCTGATTCAATAGCTGCATTTAAAGCTAATAAATTCGTTTGCTCAGCTATTGATGATATGACATCTGTTATCTTTCCAACTTCAAATATAGATTCATTAAGCTTAAGTACCTTTTGTGAAACAACATTAAAAGATACCATTACATCTTTTAATGAATTTTTAAGATACTCAATTTCTTGCTTACCAATATCAGCTTTAGATATTGTAGTATTATTACTATCTTTTACTGAATTTATTCTTAAATTTATATCTTTCATATTTCCCTCTATATTATCAAATAAAATTAATACATTATCTATATATTCTTTTTGAGAATGTTCTCCTCTTACTATACCCTGAATTGTGGAAACTACTTCTTGAGAAGATGCAGATATTTCTTCCGATATAGCACTTAAGTTTTCAGAATGATTTTCTACGCTTGCAGCACTATTTTTTATAGTGGAAAATAATGTTTTTACATTCAATTTCATATCGTTTATAGAGTTACTTATATCTCCAAATTCATCTTTTCTTTTAAGCAATGCTTCTGGAACTTCAACATTCCAATTCCCAGCTCCCATTTCTTGAAATACTTTTTTCAACTTAGAAAGAATTTTACTAATGATATTACCTATAAATGTTGCTACTATAACAGAAATTATAATTCCCATTAAAAGTGACAGTATAATAAATTGTTTTAAAACATTTATATCTAAGTTTAATTCTTGCTTTTCTATAAATGATATAATTTTCCATCCAGTCACCTTATTAGTTTTATAACTACAAAATCCTTCTTTACCTTCATATATAGTTTTTATAAAACCACTATCTTTTGATGATATATCCTTCCAATAATTCTTTTTAAGTTCACTATCAGAACCTATTTTTTTAGAATCCTTATTTATTAAAACTACTCCACTATTATCCAATATATTTATATAGCCTGTTTTTCCTAACCTTATATTATTTATATCTTTAGTTAAATCCTTTAAATAAATATCAGCTCCGCAAACACCTATAATTTTGCCATCCTTTTCCACCGTTTTTGTAACAGCAACTACCATTTCACCTGTATTTAGATCCTTATAAGGGTCAGACCAAGCAATCTGCCCCTTTTTATTCATGGAATTAATATACCATGGTCTCTTTCTTAGATCTTTATCAGCAGTTGCATATATTACATCTCCATCATGTCTTAATCTCATTCCCTGCTCATTTGTAAAATAGACATTAGCTATGTTAGTATTGGTATTTTTTATATTTTTTAATAATTCAGTAGCCATATTTTTACTTAAGTTATTCCCTACATTTAAATCTTTTAATAAAGAGCTTTCAGCCATTACATTTATTTGACCTTCCATGCCAATTAAAAAGTTATCTAATGAATTATTAACTATTAATATACTTTCATTTGAATTGTTTTTAAAAATATCTTCTACAACATTATAACATTTCTGATAAATGAAAAATCCTAAGATACATAATAAAGTAATAATACTTACTGAAATAACTATAATTAATTTTATTTTAAAACTTTTTAACCTTTTCATAAAAATTCCTCCACATTATATTTCTGGCAGTAAATTTAAAATTACATATTGGGTATATAAATTTTATTATATAGACATTTACAGCTATTTTTATTATATTTCTATTACTAAAAATGTATAAACATCACTTGAGGATATCAATAATAAATGCCTAAAAGAAATTGTAATCTCTTTTAGGCATTTATTATTTATACTGACATTATAATAATTAACTTCATTTATTTTTCATATTCTATTGAACTACACTTGAAGCTAACTTCTTAGTAATTTCTAAGAATTTATCAATATCTTCTGGTGTATGACAGTGTAATGGAGAAATTCTAATTGCACCTTTTAATCCAAAGGATTCAAGCATTCTTTTTGAATAAAGACTTGTTGCAACTCTTTCATACACAATAACACCTGATTTTTCATATTCTCTTACAGTTTGTGAATAATCTAAATTGTCAATAGCCATTGCCATAATTAAGTCTCTTGTAGTTAAATCTTCATAATCAAGGAATGCACTAACACCTTCCATATTTCTTAAACCAGGCATTTCGCTTGTCCCATTAAGCATCCTGTACATTAATGCTCTTTCATGAAGTTTTATCCTGTTCATACCTTCCACAAATAATTCTCTTCTGTCTTTGCTTTCTATAGAATGTCCTCCAATCCAGCAAACATAGTTAACTATTTCAGTTATAACTGAAAATTGCGCTGGTGCAGGACTTCCTAGTTCCCATTCATTAGGCTGTTTTGCAAGAAGGCGATGGTGTGGCATGTTTGCAACTCTGTCTGAAACATATGCAATTCCTGAACCTCTAACTCCAAAGAATTTATATGGTGCAAAATTCATAGCATCAATAGGAGTTTTTTCTAAATCAATCACTCCATGAGGCGCATGCTGTACAGCATCTACAATGATATATAAATCTGGCTTTATCTTTCTTGCTTCTTTCACTATGTTTTCTATATCTAAAATTGCACCTGAAATATTAGAAGCATACATAACACTTAACACACAAGTATCTTTATCTACAAGCTTGATAACTTCTTCAACATCAACACCACCAGTTACTGGATTTGATTTTATTACTCTCAATTCTTTATTTGTTTTATCTGCATAATATGTCATAGCATCAAAGGATGATGGATGTTCTAAAACTGTAGTAACCATATTAGTACCTGAAATATTTTCTGCGATTGTCCCAACTATTTGGAACATAACTTGTGAAGCTGTTAATGAAGTTAATATACTTCCATCTTTTGCATTTAATATTGTTCTTATATCATTAGTTCCATCTTCCTGAATTTTTTGTAAGTATAATGCTGTATCATGAACTCTTTCTGGACAATCAGGTAGTGAATCTATTTCTTGAAAAACCTGTAATGCACTTTTTAGTCTGAAAGAACCACCTGCATTATCAAAGAATAATCTTTTACCTTTTCTTGGATCACTATCTACATCGTAAAATTTATCCTTTATTTGTTTCAATAATTCCTCTGAAAATAATTCACCTTTATTAATATCTTTATTCATTTTTACCCCATCCTCGCTTTATAATTTTGTCTTTTTTTATTTATGCTGATATTTCTTTTGCCTTTATTGATTCAAGGTATTTTTTGCCTTTCTCAGCATCATATACCCCTTCCCATTTAGACATAAGGACAACAGCTAATGAATGTCCAACAACATTTACCCAAGTTCTTCCCATATCAAGAATACGATCAATTCCTAATATAAATGCAGTTCCCTCTATAGGTATTCCCATAGGTTGAAGTGTAGCTATTATTATGATGAAAGCTCCACCTGGTATTCCAGCAGCTCCTTTTGAAGTAATCATTAATATTACAGCTAATTTTACAAGATCAGCCACAGATAGATGAATATTATACATTTGGGCTATAAATAATATTGCTAAACCTTCATATATCATGCCTCCAACTAGATTGAAAGTATATCCAATAGGAATTACAAAGGTTGTTATTGCTTTTGGACATCCAAATTTTTCTGATTTTTCCATCAATTTAGGCAATACTGTTTCAGAACTTGCTGTACTAAAAGCAAGTATAAATTCTTCTTTCATAATTCTAAAGAAGTCAAAGATATTTACACCATATATTTTCCCTATTAATCCATGTACACCAATTCCAAAAACTATTACCAATCCATAAGTACAAAGTGTCAATTTTCCTAAGGGTATTAAAGATTTAACTCCAAATTTTGAAACAGTTACTGCCATTGTTGCAAATACACCGTATGGAGCTACTTTCATAACTTGATTTGTTACCCAAAACATAGCTGTAGCTATTCCATTAGTAAACTTAATTACTACTTCTCTTCCACTTTGTGGAATATGATTCAAACCTAGAGCAAACATAACTGCAAAGAATATGATAGCTATAAGGTCTCCTTTAGCTAGCGAATCAACTATGTTAGTAGGAACAATATTTATAAATGTACTTGCAAGCCCATTGTGATTCAATTTTTCCACATTAGATTGTAAAGTGGTAAGACTTCCTTTTGATATAAGACTCATATCAACACCTGCACCTGGCTTAAATACAACTCCAACAATTATTCCAAGTACAATAGCAATTAAACTTACTACTTCAAAGTAAAATATAGTTTTAGCTCCTAATCTCCCAATGTGTTTCGACTCTTCACCTTCGCTTCCAGCGATACCTACTATAAGCGAGCAGAATACAATAGGAACAACTATCATCTTAATTAATCTAAGAAAAATATCTGCAATTGGCTGTAAATATGTAGAAACTAATGCATTACCATAAAAAACAACACCTACAATACTTCCAAGTATAAGTGCAATAAGTATCTGATATGCTAGTGGGAATTTATTCTTTTTAAGTGTATTTGTCATTTTTACATCCCCTTTACTTCATTAATTTAGTTGTTATTGTTTTCTAATAAATCTTTTTAACACTTTCCAAAATGCAACTTTAACATCATTTTTGTTTTCATTAAATTTTACATAATTTTCGGTCAATCAACGATATCGTTTACAAAACATTTATAATGATAGTATTAAGGTACTTTCAAGTGTATTTAACACAAAAACTTTTTTCTTTGTTTTAGGCCTCTTTTGATTTATTTTCTGAATTTTAAAACTATTGAAGCGTTGCAACTCATCTTAATAGTATTTTACTACAGGTATACTTATTTGAATAATGAAACAATTTAATGTATAATATCGATAAAGTTGATATTTATTGAAAACAGGAGGTTTGGAATGAATTTTTTAGGCATTGAAGCTTTTCTTACAATTGTGGAGACAGGAAGTCTAACTAAGGCTGCTGAATCACTTTATTTATCTCAATCTACTATAAGTCATCGTCTAAAATCTCTGGAACAGGAACTTAATACTACTTTGATTGAGCGAAAAAAAGGACATCAACTCATTAACTTAACTTCTAAAGGTGAAGAGTTTATTCATATAGCTGAACGCTGGCAAGCCCTTTGGAAAGATACATGTATGCTTCAAAACACAGAGCCTAGATTGGCCTTATCTATTGGATGTGTTGATAGTCTCAGTACGTACATGTTTCCACCTATATATAATCAAATTTTAAATAATAAAATATCCATTGATCTTCAGGTTCGAACTCATCAATCAGGAGAAATATACCACTTATTAGATAATCGTGAAATTGATGTTGGTTTTGTTCTGCGTCAAATAGTACATAAAAATATTATGATTGAACCTATTTTAAACGAAAAAATGGTTTTAATACGTAGACCAACCGAAGACGACTCTAATCAAACGTTTCATCCTAATGAATTAGATTCAAAAAATGAATTTTTTTTAGATTGGAGCCCCAACTATAGAGCTTGGCATGATTTTTGGTGGGATTCTTCTAAACGTCCTCATGCACACATTGATACTGCATCACTAATACTAAATCTCATGGATGATCCTAAATACTGGGCAATAGTACCTATTTCAATGGCTAATGCTTTTAAAGAAATAACAGATTTTCAAATTTACAATATCTTAGAACCTCCACCAAATCGTATTATCTATAAGCTTACTCATAGATACCCAAAGCCAAGCAGTATAGATAGTATTAAAATTTTAGATGGATTTCTAAAAACATTTAAATGTAAAACTGACCTTTTTGCTTAATAAGTCATATTCCTCTGAACTTTTACAGTTCAAAAATAGTATATTTGGGGCTTGTCAATGCTTTTTAGGAATAATTTTTACTATAATAACTTAAACCCCTATTGAGATTTTAAATGATGCAAATTCTTGTAAAAGTTTCAGCATCATATATTCTTTCACCATACTTAGGAATTTCAGATGTATGTTATGCTATGGCCTTAGGTTGGATTTTCATGATAATTTATGAAGGTTTGGCGTGTAAAAAATATTTTAAGAAAATCAAACAATTAAATTTGCCAGATTACAACTTAAAATGCGAAAAATGCGTCTAAATAAAAAATGATAAAGCCTGCAATCAATTCAAATTGCAGGCTTTATCAATATTAAATTCTTGTTTTAATGACTATTCTCCCATGAACATTTTTATATCATCATCTGCATTAGTTATTCCAGCAATGCCAAAGTTATCAACTAATACCTTTGCCACATTTGCTGATAAGAATGCTGGTAGTGTTGGCCCTAAATGAATATTTTTAACACCTAAATGTAGTAATGCAAGTAATACTATAACTGCCTTTTGCTCATACCACGCAATATTATAAGAAATTGGAAGTTCATTTATATCATCTAATCCAAATACTTCTTTTAGTTTAAGTGCTATTACTACTAAGGAATATGAATCATTACATTGTCCAGCATCCAATACTCTTGGAATTCCGCCAATATCACCTAAATTCAATTTGTTATACTTGTATTTTGCACAACCTGCTGTTAATATAACTGCATCTTTAGGTAATTTTTCAGCAAATTCTGTGTAGTAATCTCTACTCTTCATTCTTCCATCGCAACCTGCCATTACAAAGAATCTCTTTATTGCTCCAGTTTTAACAGCTTCTACAACCTTATCTGCAAGGGCTATTACTTGATTATGAGCAAAGCCTCCTACTATCTCACCATTTTCAATTTCCTTAGGCGGTGCACACTTTTTAGCTTGTTTAATTATTGAAGAAAAATCTTTTGCTTTTCCATTTATTCCATCAGCTATATGCTTAACGCCCTCAAAACCTGTTACACCTGTAGTGTACAATCTATCTTTGTAAGAATCTTTTGGAGTCACAATACAGTTTGTAGTCATAAGTATTGGTCCATTGAAACTTTCAAATTCCTGATTCTGCTTCCACCACGCATTTCCATAATTACCAACTAAGTGCTTGTACTTTTTAAATGCAGGGTAGTAGTTAGCTGGAAGCATTTCACTGTGAGTATAAATATCTATTCCGCTACCTTCAGTTTGTTTTAATAATTCTTCCATATCCTTCAAATCATGTCCACTAATTAATATACCAGGATTAGTTTTAACTCCTATATTAACTTTTGTTAATTCAGGATTTCCGTAACTAGAAGTGTTAGCTTTGTCTAGTAAAGCCATTGCATCAACACCATACTTACCACACTCAAGTACTAAAGCCACAAGTTCATCAACACTTAAATTATCATTTAAAGTAGACGCTAAGCCCTTTTGAGTGAATGCATGAAGCCCTTCGTCGTTATATCCAAGATTATTAGCATGCTTAGCATAAGCAGCCATTCCCTTAAGTCCGTAAATAAGCAGTTCTCTTAAAGATCTTACATCCTCATTTTGTGTTGATAGTACACCAACTTTTCCTGCTTTTTCATCAAATTCTTTTAAATTATTAGAAAACCAAACTGCTGCGTCAGGTAAGTTTAATTCTTCTTCTTTACCAAATCCAAATGTATTAAATATTTTCTTAAGCCAATTAGAATTTTCACCTTTATCACTTAACTTAATTCCAGCTTTAACAAGTTGTTCTTTTACTTCTTCTCTTAATTTTAAACCTTCTCTAATTCTTTCAATAAATACATTTCTATCAAAATTTGCATTTGTTATAGTTGCAAATAAACTTTCCATTATGAAATTATCTACTTTATTATTAATAATACCATTTTCTCTAGCACGTACACTGTATACAGATATTCCTTTAGTTATATAAATTAGCAAATCCTGAGCCTTTGCTAGGTTTTCAGTTTTACCACAAACTCCCTTTATTGTACAGCCTTTGCAATTTGCTGCTTCTTGACATTGATAACAAAACATAGACATACAAATCAACCTCCATCTTTTTAAGCACTATCTGTGCTTGTTCTATGAGCTTATTATACTGGCTTATAATTATATAATCGGTACCATAGGTTACTAATATTGATTCTTTGCTGTTTTTCTTCACGTATTAATATTTGCCAAGCTCTTTATCACTTAATGCTATTTTAGGTTTATTAGAAGTAATTGCTGCTGCTTTAAAAGATAAATCTATTTTTCTATTATAAGATTTTCTATTTCTATATTATTTTTCAACTAAAATTAAGATGGAACATAAATTCCACCTTAATTTTAGTTATATTTGATTGTTTAATTCATTATAAATTTAATAGTAAACTATTCTAAATTGTAACTATATAAAAGCTATTTAAAATTAGTCTTTTAAATAATTTTCAGTAAGCTCTTCCTGTATTTTCAAAAGCAATTCATGAAAACGTTCTTTTTCTTTTTCATTTAAAAAGTTTAAAAGCATGGACGTAAACTCTTCATATTTAGGGAATATACTCTTCATTATTTCTATTCCATTATTTGTTATTACAGCTTTTATACTTCTTCTATCATTTTCATTTGAAATTCTTTCGACTAATCCTCTTGATACCATTCTATCCATAAGTGTTGTTATATTAGCTCTTGTCACATTCATCTTTTCACCAAGAATAGACAAAGTAATTCCTTCTTTTCCATTTAAATAAACTAAATATAATGCAGCAAATTGAGTTTCAGACAATCTAAATTCCTTATAAAACTTATCAAGAACTTTTTGTATTACATTAGATGTTTTAGAAATTACTCCTAATAATTTTAAGGAACTAATATTATTAATATCTAGCTCTTTATTTTCTTTATTCAACTATTCAATACCCGATTTTTAAATGTTTAATAATCTTAAATTAATAAAATTATCTACCATTTTACATTATCCGCTAATAATGTGTTAGAATAAAAGAATTCCTCTATTAAAGTTAGTATTAACTCTTAATATCTTATTCTTTTGGCTAATCATAAATCAGGATTTTTCACTTCCTTTCTTATTTTTACTATTTGTTTTTCTCATAGCTATTCTTTCTAAGAATAATTTGATTTATATACTTTCACATGCTCTATTAGTTAAAGATATTTAATGTTTTAATATCCTTAATTAATAAATTTTGAAAAATTCAACAAATATAATTAACATATAAATAGTTTGCTTGCTAATTATTTATACTATATACGTATACTAATGTCATTGTCAAGTTACTCTAACCAATATGTCATTTATAAGGAATGTTTTCCATTATAAACCAATAACTTATTTAAACGATTTAAATTGACCTTTCTTTGAAGATAATTGTTGTTTAAAACATTGAATTCTCCTAACACTATGCATTTATTATAGCAAAAAAATAAAAACAACCCTTAAATTTAATCAAGGATTGTTTTTTAAAACATACTATTAGAATTTTTCTACTTAATATTTATTTTTGAATTTTTTGTGGTAAAGCTGCTTTAATAGCATCTGCTTGAGCTTGAGTTATTATATTAGCACTAACCAATTCAGTAAATAAATCAGTTTTCTGCTTAGGATTTGCTTCAAAATAAGCTTTACGTTCAGCTTCTGTCATTGCTTTAACTTTAGCCATTTCAGCTTTTCTTTCAGTAGCTTTTTGTTTTTGAAAATCTACTATTTTAGTTTCTTCATCTGCTGTTATAGTTCCTGCTGTAACTAGTTTATCTAACTGTGTTTTAAGTCCCTGCTGTGCTCCATTCTCATTATGTTTTGCTTCCTTTTGAGGTAAAGCTGCTTTAATAGCATCTGCTTGAGTTTGAGTTATTATGTTAGCAGTAACTAATTCAGCGAAGAAATCAGTCTTCTGTTTAGGATTTGCTGCAAAATAAGCTTTACGTTCAGCTTCTGTCATTGCTTTAACTTTAGCCATTTCAGCTTTCATTTCAGTAGCTTTTTGTTTTTGAAAATCTACTATCTTAGTTTCTTCATCTGCTGTTATAGTTCCTGCTGTAACTAATTTATCTAACTGTGCTTTAAGTCCCTGTTGTGCTCCATTTTTATTATGTTTTGCTTCCTTTTGAGGTAAAGCTGCTTTAATAGCATCTGCTTGAGTTTGAGTTATTATGTTAGCACTAACTAATTCTGCGAACAAATCAGTTTTTTGTTTAGGATTTGCTGCAAAATAAGCTTTACGTTCAGCTTCTGTCATTGCTTTAACTTTAGCCATTTCAGCTTTTGCTGCAGTAGCCTTTTGCTTTTGAAAATCTATTATCTTAGTTTCTTCATCTGCTGTTATAGTTCCTGCTGTAACTAGTTTATCAAGTTGTGTTTTTAGTGATGTGTTTGAACCTTTAGTTTTATTTGCCTTCACTCCTTGGAAAGTTCCAGTTTTAGTAGTTCCTTTTGCATCTTTAGCTGATACATAACTTACATTAGAAAAAAGTGTACCACTTACCATTAATGCTGCTATAACCTTAGTTACTAATTTTTTATTTACCATTTTAATTTCCCCTTTCAAGCTTTCATATTTATATTTTGTTTATGTTTATGTTTTTATATTAACTTGCTTGTGTGTCAATTTCATGGCAAACAAATGAAAAATATGTTACGTTTACTTTTTATTTCTATATAACCTTCACAAGGAAAGCTTATACATAATTTTTATTTTTCTTTATCTTTATCCTTATATATTTGCTATTTTCTTTTATATTATTACTTGTTTCAACATATATAATTGCTTTTTTATTCTAAAAAAATAAATTTAATAATTATTTTAACTTTTATTAATATTTTATATATAAATATGTGATATCTTAATACTAGTAAAATTAAAAACTTAGAAATAATATGACATATTTCTTCACATAGGGTGTAACTTGATTCATGTAGTGATTTGATAATTTATATTATATTCAAATTTAATATTAGGCATATGAAAGAAATCAACAAGTCAAAGATGTTAGTATATTTTCAGATAATGATAGTTGTTCTATCAAAAGATTATGATGATGCAAAATAGACTAATTAACTTCCTGGTTATTTTCTTGAATATGCCTTAGATAAGGTAGGAAACAAAAATCATGATAAAGCGTAAAAGAAATAAGTCACTTATAACACCCCTGTTAATTTCATTATTTTTGATTTTAATTGCTATAGTTTTAAATCTTAATAATATAAAGCAAATATTTTCTTTATATAATGATGCCAATACAAAAATGGAATTGGTTTCAGAAAACACTTTTAAAAGCAGAGAAACGTCCTATATATATGATAATAAGAATAATGTTATAAATAAATTATATGATTCTAAAGATGTTGATTATATAGCGTATAATAAGCTTCCTGAAATGGTTGTTCAATCCTTTGTAGCTATTGAGGATAAAGACTTTTTTAAACATCATGGTTTTAGCATTAAAGCTATTGCAAGAGCTGCTTATTCTATGATTAAAAATGAAGGAGAAATTACTCAAGGTGGAAGTACAATTACTCAACAACTAGCTAAAAATGTTTTTTTAACACAAGAACAGTCCATGAACAGAAAAATAGAAGAAATATTTATTGCATTAAAACTTGAATCCATGTATTCTAAGGAACAAATATTTGAATTCTACGTAAATAATATTTATTTTGGGAACAGTGCTTATGGAATAGAGTCTGCATCAAAAAAATATTTTAATAAAGATATTAATGATTTAGATTTATCACAAATTTGTTTTCTTGCTGCTATACCAAACAATCCCGAGTACTATAATCCTTTGAAAAATGAAAACAACACAATTCAACGTAGAAATTTGATACTTTTAAATATGAAAGATTCAAACTTTATAACAGATGAACAATACAATGCTGCTATAAGCGAACAAATAGTTCTTAATTCAGAGAAAACTTATAAAAATCAAAATTCCATAAACTCCTATGCATTAAACTCTGCTGCACGAGCATTAATGACTGTAAAAGGTTTTACATTTAAAAATGACTTTAAAGATAGCAAAGAGGAATCCACTTACAATAATGAGTATTTCCAGCTCTACACAGAATGCACAAATGAATTGTACAGGAATGGTTATAGAATATATACCTCTTTAGACTTAGACAAACAAAACCTATTGCAACAAACTGTTGATAACAAGTTATCAAATTTTACAGAAAAAGAAAATGGTATTTATTCACTTCAAGGTGCTGCTGTAACCATTGATAATGCTACAGGTAATGTTGTTGCCATAGTTGGAGGACGAACCTCAGAGAAAGAAGATTTTTTAAACAGGGCTTTTCAGAGCTTTAGACAACCTGGTTCTGCCATAAAACCCTTAGTAGTTTATACTCCAGCTTTTCAAAAGGGATATGCTCCTTCTAGCACTATGGTTGATAAATATATAGAAGGAGGGCCTCATAATGATGATAACAATTATTTAGGTACTGTAAATTTAAGATATGCTACTCAAAAATCTATAAATACAATAGCATATGAACTATTTAATCAAATAACACCTAACTATGGTTTATCATTTTTGAAAGATATGAATTTTAGTAAAATAGACTCTAAAGATTATACTTTAGCAGCTTCCTTAGGTGGTTTAACTAATGGTACTAGTCCTGTAGAAATTGCTTCTGCTTATTCCACATTGGAAAGAGGTGGAAAGTTCATAAATCCTAGCTGTATATTAGAAATAAAAGACTCCTCTGGAAATACTATATATAAAAATGATACAAAAAAAATAGATGTATACACTAAAGATGCAGCTTATTTAATGACAGATGTGTTAAAGGGTAACATGGAAAACAACTGGGGAACAGGATATAGTTCTAAATTATCTAACATGGTTTCTGCTGGTAAGACTGGTACAACTAGCGATTCAAAAGACGGTTGGTTTTGCGGATATACGCCCTACTATACTACATCCGTTTGGGTAGGTTTTGACAAACCTCAGCATGTAGAAAATTTATTTGGTGCTACTTATCCAGGTAGCATATGGAATTATTATATGCAGCAGATAAGTACAGGATCTCCTAATATTGATTTTGAAAAGCCTGATTCAATTAAAGAAGTCTATGTAGATAAAAATACTGGAAAAAAGGTTCCTGATAATTATGTAAATGCTGTAAAAGAATTATTTTCTCAAGATAATTTACCATCAGATTCTCAAAATAATTATGTGAATCCTTCTGACACCAAAAAAACTGAAGCCAATAAAAATGGTCAGCAGTCTGATAAGCTTCCTTTTGATAATAAAAATATCAATGATAAAAATACCAATAATATAAACAACACTACCACTAATAATCAAAATACCCCCACTGCTCCTATTTCTAATGAAAATCAGTCTAATAAATCTACTAAAAATAAATAATTCAACTAAAAAATATTACATTGTTTTTTATGAAATATAAGAATTGAGAAAGGGCTCTTGCACTAATTAATTAGTGCAAGAGCCCTTATTTTTTTGTGTATACAATATATTCCTCACCATTTAAGACTATATCCAGTTTTATATTCAAATTCTTCTTTTATAATTTTCATTTTTTCTTCATTTGCATTTTCTACCTTTAACTCTACACTTAAACTTAACGCATTGAACGACGGATTCTTCTTTATGTTTATTTCTTCTTTTCTACACAATACTTGAGCCAATTTTATTATTTCATTTTGATTTACAGAACTTGATATACTCATACTCCAACCAGTAACTTTCACAAGTTCATCAAGTTTTTCTCTATACTTTTCACCAATTACAGGTGATATAAATGATAGTTCTATATATTTTCCATTTGAATTTGATTTTATACTTTTTTTATATGGTTTAAATTTCTCTTTTTCAAAGCCATCTTCTATAAACTTTAAAGCTTGATTTTGCTCCATCACATTAACTTTATTTTCACTTTGTACAATATTATTATTGAATTCTTTAGTTTTTCCTGGATTATTTATTACAAGCTCTAACCCTGTTCTCTCCTTAAAACTATTTAATTTAAGTTCATCTATCTTAAATTCTGAATTCAATATTACCAAAGCTTTTTTTTCTGCAAGTCTATATGATATTTTCTTTATATCCACATCATATAAAAGTTCTAATATTACGCTATCTACTGCATTTATGTTTACTGTATTACTTATTTCTACTTTCCAATTTGTTTGTTTTTCAAACTCACTACAAGCTTCATATATATCTTCGTTAACTATATCTGGAAAATCAAAACTTAAAATTACTTTCTTATCGTTATATATAAGTCCTGCCTTTTTAAATTTATACTGAGATAAATACTTATTTATAAAATCATTCAATTCGTTAGGTTTTAATTCTCTTACTGCTGTTTCCTCTGCTACCTGATCCTTTGTTTTTCCTTTAAACAAAAATAGTCTTTTATTATCGCTTTCAAAATAAACTGATTGCACTATTATTCTTTGAATTTTATCTATTTCTGAAATTTTTATTTTACTGCTGCCTTTCCATATATATATCAATTCCTCTACAGTAAAAAACTTTTCTCCATAATTATCTATTATAAACTTCCACAGATTTTCTATATTTACTTCATTTAATTCCTCATTAGAGTTAATAACTTGAGGCATTTGTTTTTTCCATTGTTTCCTGGGATTCCTTATATTTATTTCATAGCTTTCACCGCACTTAGGTGCATATACTCTTGCCCTTACTTCTGATAAAAGTTCCTTTGAAAAGCTTTCTATCACTTCTTCATTTCCGTGCACCATAAATATATTATTAGGTGTTAATAAATTTATAAGTGATTTTATTTCTCCCTTATCTCCATGAGCAGAAAGTCCAACTTTTTCCACCTTGCATTTTACAGGAATACTTCTTCCATTTAACTCTAACTTTTTATCTTCTTCATCTTCTAACAAATTTAATAACTTTCTACCTGGAGACTCCTCATCTTGATATCCAGTTATAATTATATATCCGTTTTCCATAGGAGCTATTTTTTCTGCATAATACTGACTATACCCTCCTGTAAGCATACCTGAACTTGAAACTACTATACAAGGTTCCTTATCCTCTAATATCTTTTCTCTAATCTCTTTTTTATCCACAGCAATTATATTATCATCATAAAAAGGCTCAACTCCTCTTAATATCTTTTTACCAAGAGAATTTTTTAAGTACAATGGATTTAATTTATAAACTCTATTTATATCTTTAATCATTCCATCTACATACACTTTTATATTCTTTATAGATTTTTTATTTAAAGCCTTTTTAATAATTAAAAGAATCTCTTGAGATCTTCCTAAAGCAAAAGCGGGAATAAGCATTTTTCCTTTATTCATTTCACATTCTCTTATGAGTTCTAAAAGCCTTTCTTCTTCCACTTCTCTGTTTGCATGAAGCCTATCACCATAAGTAGTTTCAAAAATTGCAGCATCTGGTCTAAGTTTTGGAACTTTTAAACCCTCTACTGTTTTTTGTGGAAATATAGAAAAATCACCAGAGTAAAACAAAGAACCTTCTGGTGTAGTAATATATACACAAGAAGCACCAGCTATATGTCCTGCTGTATAAAAAGTTATTTTTATATCTTCAAAAATCGGGAACTCTACCATATAGTTTATGGTGAATATCCTGTTTAACATATTTTGCACATCAACTTCTGCATAAAGAGGAATTTCTGCCTCCCTGTTATTCATTATTTTTAAGCTATCATATAAAAGTACTTTCATTAAATCCTTTGTCATATTGTTTGCATATATTCTAGCCCCTGGATACTCCTTACTTATTATAGGTAGTGACCCTATGTGATCCATATGTGCATGGCTTATAATTATAGCATCTATCCCTCCCTGCTCCTGAATAGTTCTAAAGTCAGGAAGAGGATCTTTAGCTGCACTCTGCCTTATACCACAATCAAAGAGTATGTTTTTATTGTAAATTTTCAGGAGTACACAACTTCCACCAACTTCTTGCGCTCCTCCTAGAAATGAAATTTTCATGGTTATCACCTACCTGTTATCTAAATTAATTTGTTTATTCAAATTTCACAGTTTAAAAAAATTGCGAAGCAACTTTTTTTGAGAGGACAATTGACAGAGGACAGTGAAGGTTGATTTTTTGCTAACGCAAAAGAATCTTTAAATTTATATAAGTCAGCAATGTTTCGCCTTAGCGAAACGAGTCATCAAAAATTTAATTAAAGATTTTTCGTAGTGTAACAGAGAAAAATCCTCCTTCACTGTCCTCTGTCAATTGTCCTCTGTCCTCTCAAAAAAGTTGTGTCGCATTATGCTTAAATTGAGAAAATTGAATTACTTAACATTATAACCTAAATTCATATTTTAAAAAAGCAGCTTAAATTAATTCATAGAAAAAGCACGGATTGAACCGTGCTTTTGTAATATTTATTATATTAAAATTTCTTAAGTAATGCTAAATCCCTTTCCATAAACTTCATAGGAATCTTGAACTAAAACTAAAGCATTATTGTCCACATCTTTTACAATTTTCTTTAATTTAAATATTTCTTTGCTTGTAATAACACACATTAAAATTACTTTCTCATCATCAGTATAACCACCTCTTGCTTCCAATTTAGTGGTTCTTCCATTCAACTCTGTCAAAATGAGACTATTAATTTTTTCAATGTCATCTGAAATTACATAGACTGACTTAGAATCTTTAAATCCTTTAATATAAATATCAACAACTCTGCCTACTATATATACTGTTACAACACCATATAACGCTTTTTCTATTCCAAACACATAAATAGTAAATAAAACAATTGAGAAATCAATACACATCATAACTTTACCAACAGGTCTATTTATTAATTTAGATATCATTTTAGCTACGGTGTCTGTTCCACCAACAGAAGCTTGTTTACTTAAAAGCATGCCTAGTGCAACTCCTGTCATAACACCACCTAATACTGTAGCTAACAGTATGTCCTTCGTAAGTGGTCCAACAGAACTAGTTAATTCAACAAATACTGGAACTAAAAGGGCTCCAAGTAATGTATTTAATACAAATTTTTTACCAAGTACATATAATCCTAATAAGAAAATAGGTACATTAAATATTCCTATTATTATTGATTTTTTAATGTGAAATAAACTTTCGAAAACAATGGCTAATCCTGAAATTCCTCCTGGTACAATCTGATACGGAGAAAAGAACACATTTAAAGCAAAAGAAAATAGAAAAATTGCAAATACCATAACGCCTAAGTCAATTATTTTTTCTTTCATAATCCACCCACCTTCCAAAATATAAGTTCTAAACTCTACAACATAAAAACCTCCCATCCTATAAAAGGACGAAAGGCTGAACTTTCCCGATATTAACTGCATTTAAATTAATATCACTCATCTTCATTTCATTCACATATTAAGTTTTTTTAAGCTATAATACTACCATACAATATTTCATTATACACTTGGCTTTAAATTTGTCAATGAGTTTAAAAAATATTATTTCAATGTAAATATACAGTAAAATTCCATTATTCTAATTGTTAAATGCTTAACTCAATTATTACAATGCATTACGTACATAAAGTATGTATTTAACTCTATCTAAAGGATTAATACCAATTCTATTTTTCCACTAAATAACAAGCCTCTGGAGCTCAATTCAAGAACCCCAGAGGCTTTAAAAATAATTTTTTAGTTAGAACTGTCTTCTGTATTTTTTTCTTCCTTTTTCTCATTAGAAGTATTTGTTGCCTTACTTAAGAAGTCCATAATATTAACGCCAGTTAATGCTTCTACAGTTTCAGGAAGCTGAGCTATAATATCACTTACATAACCAGTAACTTTTGCAGCACCTGTTGCTTTTCCTTCACCTGATCCATTGTCCACAATAACAATTTTTTCAGTTTTAGATAATGGTTCTGAAATAGCCTTGGCGATTTCAGGCAATTTTTCTATAATCATTTGAGCCATAGCAGCATCATTATATTGTTTATATGCTTCTGCCTTTTTCATCATAGCTTCGGCTTCTGCTTTACCTTTTTCTCTAATAATATCAACTTCTGCCATACCTTGAAGTCTTAGTGCTTCAGATTTTGCCTTACCTTCTAATTCAATTGATCTTGCTCTTGCCTCAGCATCAGCAATTTCTTTGTATTTAACTGCATCTGCTGTTTGAACACTCATATATTTATCAGCTTCTGCTTGCTTTTTAACTGTAGCTTCAAGTTCTCTCTCTTTTCTTATAGCTTCTTTTTCAGCAAGTTCAATTTCTCTTTGTTTCTTAGTTATTTCTACCTGTAATGTAGCATCTGCAAGTTCTTTTTCTTTTTCTTTCTTAGTAATTTCCACCTGAACTTGTGTTTCTGTAACTTCCTTCTTAGCTTTATTAGCTTCAATTTCATAAGCCAAATCAGATATAGCCTTCGCTCTTTCCTGTTCTTTCCTATAATCTTGCACTTTTAATTCTTTGTCTTTTGTAGACTCAGCAATTTGTGTATCTGATAAAATCTTAGCAGCTTCTCCTAATCTAATTGCTTCTGCAGTTTTAATTTTTGTTTCCTTTGCTGCTTCTGCCTCTGCAATTAGTGCATCTCTTTTAACAGCAGCTATTCTTGGTTTACCAAGTGCTTCTAAATAACCATTTTTATCGGAAATATCCTTAATAGTTAAAACTTTTAATTCTAATCCCATTTGTGCAAGGTCTAATGCTGCAACTTCTTGAACATGAGATGCAAATTTTTCTCTATCTTTATATATTTCTTCTATAGTCATTTTAGACACAATTTCTCTAAGTTTACCTTCAAGAACATTCTTTGTTGTATGTTCAATAACTCCAAGAGTATGCTGCATTCCATTAGATGTATTGAATTGCTCTGCAGCTGATAAAATGGATTCAGTATCTGATTTTACCTTTACAACTGCAACTCCATCAGCAGTAATTCCTACTCCTTGTCCAGTTAAAGCACCATCAATACGAACTTCAATTTCCATGTTTTCTAAAGATATTTTATCTGTTCTTTCTAATAGTGGTACTACAAATCCACCACCACCTGTAATAACTCTCTTTTTAAGACCTGTTATAACAATAGCCTTATCTTGAGGTACTCTTTTCCACATTGAAAAAACCCCTAAAATTAAAAGTAAGATAACACCTACAATAACTGCAGGAATAAAAATAGTTGACACAATACACCACTCCTTTTTAATAAATTTTAATTTTTATCGTCTAAAGGCTGAACATAAAATACATTACCTTTAATTTCATATATCATTACATTTTCACCTTGAGATACTGACTTTTTGTTAATATGTTGTGCAGGAGCATTATACTTGCTTCCATTAACTGTATAGGATATGGTTCCAAAGCTGTCCTCTAGTATTGGTGATATGACTTTTGCTTCCATTCCTATAAGTTTAGCTTGAGAAACTGCACTTGTGTTTTGCGCCTTATATAGTGGTATTAATACAAATCTATATAATATAAAGGAAACTATACCTCCAGAGATAATAGCTATTATAAATATAATTATAACATTTAATTTATAGCTAGTTCCCAAAAGTCCAATACCACCAAACACAGTAATAAATGAGACAATAGTTATAGGTTTTAATGGGAAAACTGTAACTCCATTAGATAGATCGTGACTATCTATATGTCCACCAAGATGAATTGCTCCAAGTAAGTCTCCAATTATAAATGTTGCTAAGGTATATATAACCCCTACCCAAAACATAATTGTATATACCTTTTCCATATAAATCCCCCCTTCTTAATCAAACCCATCAGCATCTTGTAAAATTAATATGTCATATAACGACTTGCTGATCACTAGATAAGTTGTTCTAAGATTAACTTCAATACTAGTTTTTATGGATTTTATATAATTAAAAATCATATTAAGTGATATTTAAAATCACTTAATATGATTTGATTATAGTATTCTCATATAAAAAATACAATCTCCATTTACACTATAATCTTCCATAAAATCCTTAAAAAGAATAGCCTATATGTATAAACACTATAGGCTATCACTTTTACTCTTCTTTACTCTTATATAGTACATCTAATAACTATTGACTTATTTAACCTTTAAATTTTTCTTTAATTCCAAGACCTATTTCTTTCACTGTAGGTAAACTTGATTTAAATTCCTTTGGGATATCCTGAGTTAAGCTGTATTCTGTATCTTTTTCAGATTTCGTAATATCCTTAAAAGCATACTGTACAATCAATTTTTCTTCATCTTTACATAATACGATACCTATAGCTGGCTTATCATGTTCTCTCTTTAATTTATCATCTATTAAAGAAAGATAGAAACTAAGTTTTCCTAAATATTCTGGTCTAAAACTACCTATTTTCAATTCAATATTTACATAGCATCTTATCTTTAAATTATAAAACAGTAAACCTACATAGTAATCTTCTTCCTGAACTTCTATATGATAATCATTTCCTACAAAAGCAAAGCCTGAATTTAACTCAAGAAAATATTTAGTTACATGATTTTTAAATTGCTTTTCTAAATCTTTTTCTGCCTCTTCTTCTAAAAAAGTTAAAAAATCAAGTATATAGCTATCTTTTAACAGTTGAATGGATATGTTATCTTGTGAATCGTTTTCGTCTTCACTATAATCCTTATTATCTTCTACAATTTCCTCTAATGTAATATTATATTCTTCTGTATCATTAAGTATAGGCTTGTTTTCTATAATACTAATATGTTCAATATCATTACTCTGTTCTTGGGCAATGTCTTCTAGATTATTATTTTCTTCTAAATTTTCATCAGTTTCAAATTCTAATTCTATTTGATTAAATAGGGTGTTTTTCTCCCATGAATTCTCTACAATTTTATTTATATAATATATCTTTTTATTATAATCACTAACTTTATCTATTAAAACTATATTATGCGACCAACTAATTTTTGAAGCAACTTGTTTTACAAATTTTTCATCTTTATATTCTTCAGCAAATTTGCACATATACTTTAGATTTTTCTCTGAAAAGCTCTGCATATTTGGAAATGCTATTTTTAAGTCTTTTGATAATTCATCAATAATTATATCTTGTAATATTCCTTCACTTTGTTTTTTTAAAATTAAATTTCCAATGTTCCAATAGAGCATAAGTAATTCTATATTTACTGACATTACAGCCTTTTGCTGCGAATTTATTATTTTATCTTTTAAGTTATTTAAAAAAACTACATATTCTTTACTATATTCTTTCAACACTTAAGTCACCTCGTAATTTCTTAATATACTAAAAACTACTACGTATTTCCATTATTATAAACTAAAACTCACAATATTTCTATATGTTTTAGTTATTATATCTTTCAAAAATTTAAATTTACACAAAAAACAAAAACGTTAAGTATAATACTCAACGTTTTTAATCCCTGAAAATTAAACAGAGCTATTAAATAAACCTTCGAAGTAGAATTACCTACTTCGTCGACTCCTTAGAAAGGAGGTGATCCAGCCGCAGGTTCTCCTACGGCTACCTTGTTACGACTTCACCCCAATCACTAACCCCACCTTCGGCCGCTGGCTCCTTACGGTTACCTCACGGACTTCGGGTGTTGCCAGCTCTCATGGTGTGACGGGCGGTGTGTACAAGGCCCGGGAACGTATTCACCGCGACATGCTGATTCGCGATTACTAGCAACTCCAGCTTCATGTAGGCGAGTTTCAGCCTACAATCCGAACTGAGATGAGTTTTAAAAGTTTGGCTCCACCTCACGGTCTTGCATCTTTCTGTACTCACCATTGTAGCACGTGTGTAGCCCTAGACATAAGGGGCATGATGATTTGACGTCATCCCCACCTTCCTCCCGGTTAACCCGGGCAGTCTCACTAGAGTGCTCAACTAAATGGTAGCAACTAATGATAAGGGTTGCGCTCGTTGCAGGACTTAACCTAACATCTCACGACACGAGCTGACGACAACCATGCACCACCTGTCTCCCTGTCCCGAAGGACTTCCTTTGTTACAAGTAATTCAGGGGATGTCAAGTCTAGGTAAGGTTCTTCGCGTTGCTTCGAATTAAACCACATGCTCCGCTGCTTGTGCGGGCCCCCGTCAATTCCTTTGAGTTTTAATCTTGCGATCGTACTTCCCAGGCGGAATACTTATTGCGTTAGCTGCGGCACAGAAGGAGTCGATACCTCCTACACCTAGTATTCATCGTTTACGGCGTGGACTACCAGGGTATCTAATCCTGTTTGCTACCCACGCTTTCATGCCTCAGCGTCAGTTACGGTCCAGAGAGTCGCCTTCGCCACTGGTGTTCTTCCTAATCTCTACGCATTTCACCGCTACACTAGGAATTCCACTCTCCTCTCCCGCACTCTAGATATCCAGTTTCAAATGCAGCACCCAAGTTGAGCTCGGGTATTTCACATCTGACTTAAAAATCCGCCTACGCATCCTTTACGCCCAGTAAATCCGGACAACGCTTGCCACCTACGTATTACCGCGGCTGCTGGCACGTAGTTAGCCGTGGCTTCCTCCTTGGGTACCGTCATTATCGTCCCCAAAGACAGAGCTTTACAACCCGAAGGCCTTCATCACTCACGCGGCGTTGCTGCATCAGGCTTTCGCCCATTGTGCAATATTCCCCACTGCTGCCTCCCGTAGGAGTCTGGACCGTGTCTCAGTTCCAATGTGGCCGATCACCCTCTCAGGTCGGCTACGCATCGTTGCCTTGGTGAGCCGTTACCTCACCAACTAGCTAATGCGCCGCGGGCCCATCTCAAAGCGAATAAATCCTTTAATTAGTTCTCCATGTGAAAAACTAATGTTATGCGGTATTAATCTCCCTTTCGGGAGGCTATCCCCCACTTTGAGGTAGGTTGCCCACGTGTTACTCACCCGTCCGCCGCTAATCCATCCCCGAAGGAATTTCATCGCTCGACTTGCATGTGTTAAGCACGCCGCCAGCGTTCGTCCTGAGCCAGGATCAAACTCTCAATTTTAAAGTTTAATCTGTACTCAAACTATTGACGTTAAACATTTGTTTAACTATACTGGCTTATTTAAAATAAGAATGTCTTCTTACTTTCACTCTGTTTAATTTTCAAGGATCTTGCCGCATCTAAGCGACTTCCATATTTTATCATGTTCACTTAACTTTGTCAAGAATATTTGCAAATTCTTTTTTTGTTAAGCTTTGTTACATTTGGTAACTTTTACATAATACCATACTTCTTAATTTGTTGTCAACACTTTTTGGTTGCGGCGGCAGGACTTGAACCTGCGACCTTCGGGTTATGAGCCCGACGAGCTACCAACTGCTCCACCCCGCGACATTATGTTAAACAACTTTGCTTCATTGTTTGTGATTCACACAGCCAACGAATGTAATCTTACCATATTAAAATCAATTGATTTTAATACTATTCCTACCTACTTAACGTTACATCTCTCATAATCAATTTTACTGTTAAATACTCAATATATAATGTATTGACACGCCTGATTGAGTTTATACTACAATTTCCTCTTATCTATTTTTAAATCTTTCAATAATAAGCCATAATAACTACAATTATAAAATTACAACTATCAAAATCATATAATTTAAATCGTAAGGAAATTGTAAGAACTGCGTAAGTGTAGTGTAAGGATTTTGTTGTATATTATAAATATAGTGATTTTTACAAAGCTAATTTTAAGCTACTAACAAAACTGGAGGTATTAAAATGAATCAAATTCTTAAAACTTATAATTTAACTAAAGAGTTCAAAAATTTCTCTGCAGTTAAAAATTTAAATCTAAACATAAAACAAGGAGATGTATATGGTTTTCTTGGACAAAATGGTGCTGGTAAAACTACTACTATAAGAATGATTATGGGACTTATAAAACCAACTTCTGGGGAAATAGAACTTTTCTCACAAAAAGCTTCTCCTAAAAATAGAAACTTACTTCAAAGGATAGGCTCTATGATAGAATATCCTGGGTTTTATCCTAATTTAACAGCAGAAGAAAATTTAGAAATTCATAGAAGAATGATGGGAGTTCAAGGAAAAGATTGCATAATTAATTCTTTAAAACTAGTTGGTATAGAAGATGCAAAAAACAAAAAGGTAAAAGAATTTTCTCTTGGTATGAAGCAAAGACTTGGAATAGCTAGGGCAATGCTTCATCATCCCGAATTTTTAATATTGGACGAACCTACTAATGGACTTGATCCTATGGGAATAAAGGAAATTAGAGAATTAATTATTGATTTATCTCATAAACAAGGTATTACCTTTTTAATATCCAGTCACATATTAAGTGAAATACAACAGATGGCAAACAAAATAGGAATAATTCATAAGGGAGAACTTTTAGAAGAAATAGCTTATGAAGAATTACAAAAGAGGAACAGACACTATATAAATATTAAAGTGGATGATGACAAGAAAGCTTCCTTTATTTTAGAAGAAAAACTCAATATAAAAGATTATGTTATATGGGGAAAAAATAATTTAAGAGTTTATGAAAAACTTCAAGAAGCTTCAAATATGAATAAAATATTTGTTTCAAATGATATATTTGTAGATGAAATATGCTTGAAAGCAGACAGCTTAGAAGATTACTTTTTGAGACTTACAGGAGGAAATTAAATGTTTAATATAGTATACTCGGAATTTTTAAAACTTAAAAAATCATATTTGTTTACTATAACAGTAATTGCTTCAGTTTTTTTACCTATCATTGCATTTATTATATCACTATCAACTGATTATAGTGGTATTTCAAGTGCCTTAAGATATACATTCATTAAAAATTATAAAGTAAATATAGAAGCAAATTGTTTTGAATTTTTATATACAGTTTTATTTTCTTTAATCGCTGGCTATATCTTTTCCAGAGAGTTTACTGATAAAACAGATAATATAATATATTCCTATCCAATTAGCAGAACAAAAATATTTATTGGCAAGCTATTAACATTGTATATAATAATTTCATTTATATATATTGTTCAATTCTTAGCTATGTATTTAACTCTATGCATAGCCTGGCAGGAATTGCCTGCTAAATATTTTATCCTTACTGATATGAAAGTTAATGTATATTCTCTATTATTACAATTTTTATTAATGCCTATACCTATATTAATTGGAAATATAACAAAAAACGTTATTTTCCCAGTAGTATATGGTGTGCTTGGAGCTGCTTCTTGTATGGGTGCTATGGCTGCAGGGGTTGTGTATGCAGATGTTTATATGCAATTTTCTCCTTTAATGCTTCCTGTATTACCTATGTATTACTTTCATAGAGGAGATCCAATTGATTTTGTATTAACTACTACTGGTGCTGTACTTACCTTTAGTATATTTATGTTTTTATCTATTTATCATTACAACAAGATGGATGTCAATTAAGTTTGCGGAGGAATTTAAATGTTAAATATAATATATTCAGAATTTTTAAAGTTAAAAAAATCCTACATTCTATCTGTATCATTAATTTCCGGAGTAATTATGAGCATATTTATGGTACTTGGAAATTTATTAGCAGGTATAGGTATGTCTTTTGAAAAATTTGTATGGAATATAGAACAGATGAACTTTTCAATGTTAAATATAATCTTATTTTCTTTAATAGCAGGATATGTGTTCTCAAGAGAATTTACAGATAAAACTGACAGCATATTATATACTTATCCAATTAGTAGAATGAAAATTTTTATATCAAAATTAATTACAATATATATATTAATTTTTTTAGTTTACTTCATTCAATGTATATCTATGTATTTAAGTTATTACATAGCAAATGGTATAGTACCTTCATCTACTCTTATAATGACTGATATAAAGGCTAATATAGTTTCTATGCTATTTCAATTTTTATTAATTCCAATTCCAATATTAATTGCAAATATTAGTAAAAATATTATGATTCCATTAGTATACGGAATATTAAGTTTAATTTCATCAGGTTTTATAGGAGCCGATTCCCCTTATGCCGCCTATATTCCTTTCATGTCACCTCATGTTTCAGTTGCATATTTTTACTTTCCTAAATATATTAATTTTAACCACATTATAATTTCTAGTATCTTATGTTTTATTTTATTTATGCCTATTTGTATATATGAATTTAATAAGAAGGATATAGATTAATTTTTAACATTAACTTAAAAAGGAGTTTAATAATGAATAAATTTATAAAGATTAGTTTTTGCTTTATTCTAATTTTCTCAATTCTGTTTTCTGCTGGCTGTGAGTCGCAATACTTAGGTGGAGATAGAAATGCTAAGTGGAAAAAAGATTTAAGTTATCTAGAAGAAGCTCTTCCTAAAAAACATGAAAACTTATTTTTTAAAATTAGTAAAGATCAATTTCATAAGGATATAAGTGATTTGAAAAACTCTGTTGATAAATCAAATGATGATGAAATTGTCGCTGGAATTTATAAGATAATGGCCTCTATTGGTGATGCACATTCGTCTGCATATAAGAAATCTTCTAAGCTATACCCTGTACAATTTTATTGCTTTAAAGACGGAATATATGTAATTAACACCACTAGTGAGTATAAAAAAGCTCTTTACTCAAAACTTGTAAAAATAAATGGAGTAGATATAGAAAAAGTTAAACAAGCCATTATTCCTTTAATTGTTGCTGAAAATGAAGCAATGATAAAAAAATCTATCCCTAATTATTTGTCGAATTCTGAAATTCTTCATGGAATTAAAGTTGCGCCAGGTATAGAAAAATCAGTGTTTACCTTTGAAAATGATAACGGTGAAATTTTTGATGTTAATGTAAAATCTGTATACAGAGGCAAAGGTGGTAAACAAATTGTAAGTGAATCCTATGACAGCTCCTATCCTTTATATATGCAAAAGCCAAATTCAAACTATTGGTACAAATATTTAGATAGAGAAAAAACTTTATATTTTAAGTACAATCAATGTTTACCAGATGCAGATGAAAAGGCTCCAAAAATAGAAGATTTTATAGCTGATATGTTAAATTTTATTGACAAGCATCCTGTAGATAAATTTGTAATTGATATGAGAGATAATGGAGGCGGAACCGACAAGTATATCCTTCCTATTATAGATAAATTAAAAAATAATAAACTAAATAATAAAAATAGTTTATTTGTTATAGTTGGAAGACGTACCTTTTCTGCAGCAATGACTGATGCTGTTCTTTTAAAGAAACAAACTAGTGCAACCTTTGTAGGTGAATCTACTAGTGCTAAGCCTAATCACTACGGGTCCGCAAAAGATTTTGTACTTCCTAATTCAAAAATATCAATAGGATATTCTACCCAACTTAATAAATCTGATGGAGATAACTCAGAAGATACTTCTAGCACTTTTGTGCCAGATAAGACAATTGAAATCTCTATAAAAGATTATGTAAATAAGAAAGATCCTATTTTGGATTATATTTTAAAAGGTAACTAAGTACTAATTTTTAATTAAGTAAGATTCATTAATATTAATAAATTTTTAAGAAATTATTGAACTTTATTTTAAGATATTTAATCTACAATGATTGTATAGAAAAACTTTAGGAGGACAAAAATGGAATGGTTAATGTTTATAAAACAGTATATAAAACAGCCTAAAACAGTAGGCGCAATATTGCCAAGTTCTGAAGGACTTGCTAATAAAATGATTGAAAATATTGATTTTTCAAAAGCAAAATGTATAGTAGAATATGGACCTGGGACAGGCAGATTTACAGAAAAGTTAATAGAAAATAGAAATGCAAACACTAAAATTATACTTATAGAGTTTAACTTTGATTTTTATGAACTATTAAAAAACAAATATGCCAATGAAAAAAATTTATACATAATAAATGATTCTGCAGAATACATAGAAAAATACTTAAATATGTATGAGATAGAAAATGTAGATTATATAATTTCAGGACTTCCCTTTGCAAGTTTGCCAAAAAATATTTCAACTAATATTTTAAATCTAACGAAAAAAATAATAAAAAAAGATGGCAAATTTATAACATTTCAATATACTTTATTTAAGAAACATTTTATTAGTCAATTTTTTAATAACTTAGATATAGAAAGAGTTAAAAAAAATATTCCACCAGCTTATGTATTTTATTGTTATAACAGTTGAATAAAATAAGGAAGTAACTCCATTAAAGTTACTTCCTTATTTTATATTTAATTTCATCTATCTTTGCACACTACCAGATACATTCCCATCTGCAAGCTCTAGAACTTCCTTTTCTGTAACAATGTTTGCATCTCCATCTATGCTGTGCTTTAATACTCCTGCTGCTACCCCAAACTCTAAAGCTTCTTTGTGATTTTCACCTTGAACTAATCCATATATTAGTCCTGCAGCAAAAGCATCTCCTGCTCCTACTCTATCATGTATAGAAAAATCATATTTTTTTGATCTATAAAGCTCTTTTCCATCATAAATTATAGCTGACAGACCATTATGTGAAGCTGAGTAATTTTCTCTTAATGTTGATACCACATATTTTATATTAAACTTCTCTATCATTTTTCCAAAGATATCTTTAAATCTTTCTTCATCTAATTCACCCTTTGAAAAATCAGCCACTTTATATTCACTTTGTTTTCCTTCAACACTTGTAAGCCATCCAAAACATACATCTATACCTTTTAATAATTCAGGCATTACTCTTTCAAATTCTTCTATACTCCAAAGCTTATTTCTATAATTTAAATCTATACTTACAGGCACATTATGTGCTTTAGCTGCTTCTATTGCTTTTTCTGTAAGTTGTATACAATTTTTCCCTAATGCTGGTGTTATTCCTGAAACATGGAACCAATCTGCATCTTTAAATATTTCATCAAAGTCAAAATCATCAGCATTTACCTTTGTAATTGCCGAGTTAGCTCTATCATATACCACCTTAGATGGCCTTACAGAGGTTCCTTTCTCAAAAAAGTAAATACCTATCCTATCTCCTGCTCTATGAATATACTCTGTATTTACACCATATTTTTTCAAATTATTAACGGCACTTTGTCCTATAGGATTATCTGGCAGTTCAGTTACAAAGCAGGAGTTAATTCCCCAATTTGCTAGTGATATAGCTACATTAGCTTCCGCTCCTCCATATACTATGTCAAAGCTCTGTGCTTGAGTAAATCTTTCGTATCCTGGTGTAGATAATCTTAATAATAATTCTCCCATAGTTACTACTTTTTTCATTTTTAAGTTATCCTCCCTAACTATTTACTTCTAGCCTCTTTTACTTTTTCTACAAAAAGTTTTGCAATTCTAGTTATTTCATCATAATTTCCTGTCTTTGCACCTGCAGTTAATTTTCCGCCTACACCTACTGCAATACATCCATTTTTTATCCACTGATCTACATTTTCTAAGCTTACACCACCTGTTGGCATAATAGGTGCCTGTGGAAGAGGTGCCTTAAAATCTTTCACTATGCTTGGACCAAAAGCACTTCCTGGGAATACTTTAATAACAGATGCTCCAGCTTCCATTGCTCTAATTATTTCAGTAATTGTCATACATCCAGGCATATAAGGTATTTGATATCTATTGCATAACTTAGCCGTCTCCAAATCAAAACCTGGGCTTACTATATATTTAGCACCAGCAAGTATAGCTATTCTAGCTGTTTCACTATCAAGTACTGTCCCTGCTCCAACAATTAATTCATCCTCTGAAAATTTTTCTTTTAATGAAGTTATTACTTTATCTGCTCCTGGAACAGTAAATGTAACTTCAATTGCGGGTATTCCACCTTCTATACAAGCTTTTGAAATTTTCTCTGCTATTTCAGCTTTTTCAGCTCTAACTACTGCAACAACACCTACTTCAGTAATTTTTCTTAAAGTTTCTAATTTTTCAATCATAAAAAATCCTCCTGTGAATCTATTTGTAAATTTAATACTAGTCAATACCTATAAAGTAACTCCTCTTTTAAATATGGCTATTTCTCTAAAATCGTTTTTTTCATTGTTTACGAGTTCACCACTAGCCACTCCAATTATATATTTAGAAAACTCCTCTAATAAGCTATCTAAAGATTTATCTTCTACTAAAGTTCCCGCATTAAAATCAATCCAATGAGGTTTTAATTTATATAACTCTGAATTAGTTGATACTTTCATAGTAGGAACAAAACTTCCAAAAGGAGTTCCCCTTCCTGTTGTAAATAAAACAATTTGACATCCTGATGCTGCTAATGCTGATGCTGCTACTAAATCATTTCCAGGAGCACTTAGAAGATTTAATCCTTTTTCTTTTAAAATTTCTCCATATTTAAGCACATCTAATACAGTTTCTGTTCCTGCCTTCTGTGTACATCCTAAAGACTTATCCTCAAGCGTTGTTATACCTCCCGCTTTGTTTCCTGGTGAAGGATTTTCATATACTGGCTGATCATATTTCATGAAATATTCTTTAAAATCATTAATTAAATGAACAGTTTTATGAAATACTTCTTTGTCTTTAGCTCTGTCCATTAACAAGGTTTCTGCTCCAAACATTTCTGGAACCTCTGTTAAAATTGTTGTTCCACCTTGTGCTATTAGCCAATCCGAAAATTTACCTACAAGGGGATTTGCAGTTATTCCAGAAAATCCATCAGAACCTCCGCATTTAAGTCCAACTTTAAGTTCAGATAAAGGTACATCTTCTCTTTTATCATTTTTCATGTTTTCATAAAGTTCTTTTAGAAGTTTAACTCCTTCTTCTATTTCATCTGAAACTTCCTGAGCCACCAAAAATTTCACTCTTTTTTTATTATAATCACCTAATGCCTTTTTAAATTCAGGCATGTTGTTATTTTCACATCCAAGACCCATTACAAGCACTCCACCAGCATTAGGATGTTTAACAGCATCCGCTAATACAGTTCTGGTGCTAGCATGATCATCTCCTAATTGAGAACATCCATAGTTGTGTTTTAACACTAAAGTATTATCTATAAATAAAGGTCCTGCTTCATCTTTAAATTTCTGTATGATTTTATCCGCTATACCATTTATACATCCTACTGTAGGTACTATCCAAAGTTCATTTCTTATTCCTACAGTTCCATTTTCTCTTTTGTATCCTTTAAAAGTTAAATCTTTATTTTCAAATGTATTTTTCACTAGTTTTTGATTAAAATTATAATCTTTTATACCATCTAAATTAGTCTTTGCATTATGCGTATGAATCCACTGACCTTCTTCTATATCACAGATTGCATGACCTATAGGAAAACCATATTTAATTATATTCTCATTAGAATTAATCTTTTTTATAGCTACTTTATGCCCTCTTTTAATATCTTCTTTCACCTTAATTTTCCCATGTTCAGTTTCTATGACTTCATCTTTTTCTAAATCTATTAGCGCTACCACTACGTTATCATTTTCATTTATTTTAATAAAATTTTTCATGGAACCCTCCCTCACTTTCTCTAAGATATCTTTAAAAGGCATCAAATTTTACATTATCAGTAAGATGCGACACAACTTTTTTTGAGAGGACAATTGACAGAGGACAATGAATGTTGATTTTTTGCTAACGCAAAAGAATCTTTAAATTTATATAAGTCAGCAATGTTTCGCTTTAGCGAAACGAGTCATCAAAAATTTAATTCAAGATTTTTTGTAGTGCAGCGGAGAAAAATCCTCCTTCACTGTCCTCTGTCAATTGTCCTCTGTCCTCTCAAAAAAGTTGCGTCACATTATGCTTCAACCATGAAGTCCAAATTAACTACATAACCTCTTTAAGTGCTTCTTTAATCCCTAGTTTTTCAATCTTTATTAAGTAGTTGGTTACCTTATCTGTTAAACCTTCAATTTCGTTTAAATTCATTTTCCAGTTCTTTTCATATGCTAAAACTGTAGTTACTATAGTTTTCAAGCCTGCTTCAGTTCCATCATAATTTTGCCATAAAGATTTATACAAATCTAAAATATCTTCATTATCTGCTAGTTTTATATCTTCTTCTCCTCTTTTACCTTTATAGAATTCTATTAATGCTGCCAGTGAGAAACATAATTTTTTAGGAAGTTTTCCTTTTCTATTTACATATTCTCTTAATGAAGGTAAATCTCTTGTTTCAAACTTAGACATTGAATTTAATGCTATACTCATTAAATAATGATTTACAAATGGATTAGCAAATCTTTCAAATACTGCTCCTGCAAAATATTTTAATTCTTCTTCTGGTAAATCCAATGTAGGTATTATTTCATCATATACAGTTTCTCTTACATATCTTCCAATAACATCATGTTCAACTGATTGTCCTACAGTTTCTAATCCATAAAGATATGAAACTGGCACTAAAGAAGTGTGAGCTCCATTTAAAATTCTAACTTTTCTTGTTCTATAAGGAGTCATATCTTCAACAAATTTAACATTTAATCCAGCTTTATCTGTTGGAAATTCATTTTTTATCCACTGAGGTCCTTCAATTACCCACAAGTGGAATTGTTCGCCAACATCTACAAGGTTATCTTCATATCCTAATTCTTCTATTACTTCTTTAATTGTATCTCTTGGATATCCAGGAACTATTCTGTCTACAAGAGTACAGCAAAATGTATTAGCATTATTTATCCAATCTAAAAATTCTTCTCCTAAATTCCAAAGTTCTGTATACTTAAGAATTATATTTTTAAGTTTTTCACCATTTCTATCTATAAGTTCACAAGGAATTATTATTAAACCCTTATTCTTATCTCCTTTAAAAGCTTGAAATCTATGATATAAAAATGCTGTTAATTTTCCTGGATAAGTACTTTGTGGTTTATCTTGGAGTTTATCGTTTTCATCAAAAGCAATTCCAGCTTCTGTAGTATTTGAAATTACAAATCTTAATTCTGGCTGCTCTGCAACTTTTAAATATTCATCATATTCAGCATAGGGATTAATTCCTCTACTTATACTGTTTATAATAGAATGTTCTTTAAGAGCTTTTCCATCTTTTATTCCCTGCAAATACAAATGATATAATCCATCTTGCTCATTTAATTTGTCAACTAAACCGTTTGCAATAGGCTGAACCACTACTACACTTCCATTAAAATCTGCTTCTTTATTCATTTTGTCAATTTGCCAATCAATGAAAGCTCTTAAGAAATTACCTTCTCCAAATTGTAAAACCTTTTCTGGATATTTTTTGTATTCTTTAAAAGTCTCTTTATTTAATTTCATAATTAATCCTCCCAAATATATATTGTTCACGTGTGCATAAAAGTCTTAATTTTATACGTCATCCTTTATAAGGACCTTACGCTTACTTTTATATTTATTATACTACTTTTAGCACACGTTAACAATATGTTGTAAAACATTTTTATTAATCTATATAAAAATATTTATTATACTAATTTTTACGAACTATATACCATAAAAAGAGTACTTTACATATACGCTTAATTAAGCTATTATAAACAACCTAGCCTATAATTCTCCATTTCAAATTTTTTCTTTTTCTATATATAATTTTTTATAATCTTTGAATAGTTTTTTATAATTTAATTCATCTTAAATTCCCATTATTGTTAACGTGTGCATCAATTTGCCTTATTATATTAGCTTTTATATGAATTTCAAGGTTCAGATCACTAAGTTGTCGCACTTAATCAAATTTCACCTGAACCTAATAGTTACTTAGTTATTGATTTAATTTCAAAACAGATTCTCTAACTATAAGTTTAGTTTTAAGATAAATTTTTTGTTTTTCAAACTTTTTCCCATTTATTATGTCAATTATTTTTTCCCCGCCAAGCACACTTATATCTTCTATAGGTCTTTTTACCGTTGTAAGTGCTGGTGTAGCATATTCCGAAAATGCTATATCATCAAATCCCACTATTGAAATATCATTTGGCACATTAAGACCGCTATGAAATATAGCTTTTATAGCTCCTATAGCCATATCATCATTAGAACAAAATACTGCTGTAGGAATTTTAGGAAGTTCCATAAGTTTTTTCATGGCATTATATCCACTTTTCATATCATAGTTACCTCTAACTATATACTCACCATAAACTGGTATTTTGTATTGTATCAAAGCTTTCATAAACCCATCTCTTCTTTTTTTGCTAGATTTAAATTCTTCTTTTCCTTCTATTATAGCTATACATTTATGTCCATTTTTTATTAAAAGTTCTGTAGCTTTAAAAGTCCCTTCTTCGTCATCAGATACTATGTTTACTACAGATTTTTCTTCTATTTCTCTATTTAGAACAACTAAGGGAATATTTTTTTCCATCACATGATAAACAAATGGATTATCATCATCACTTTGACTCATTAAAATAATTCCATCAAACCTTTTCTTGTTAATGGTTGTAAAGTCCTTATAACTATCAATGCCCCTTACAACCAAGTTATAATTTTCTTCTATAACGCTGTTAACTCCTGTTACGGTTTCATAAAAAAAACCTGGAGATGTACCTTTACTTATACTAGAAAAAAACAACCCTATTGCATAAGATTTATCTAAAACTAAACTTCTTGCACTGTAATTTGGCACATAGTTAAATTGTTTTGCTATAGCTTTTATCTTAATTTTCGTTTCTTCATTTATTAAAGGACTGTTATTAAGTGCTCTGGAAACTGTTGTATGTGATACATTTGCTAATTTTGCTATATCCTTTATTGTTACGCTCATTATGTCCACCTTTCTTCTTATAACTGCAATTTCTAATTTAATCTAATACAAAAACTTTAAATTAATTTAAAACATAATATTTAATGTGGAAATTACAGTTCTTATACATGTATACTTTACTCTGATAATATCACATTTTTTATAAGTAAACTATATGATTTTCAAGTTAAATATAATAGAAATAATTTCTATCATCTTAAACTATATAACATCTAAACAAGAAATTTTTCAACTTGTTTTAAAATTTTCTCCATTGCATCCTTTAATAATAATGATGACTTTGAAACTTCGTCAGATGACACAGTCATCTCTTCGGCTGATGAGGAAATTTCTTGAGAAGCCTCTGAATTTTCTTTTGCTACAAAAGATGAACTTTCAACACTTGATATGATTTTATCCTTTCTATTATTAATCTGTATTATAGCATTATTCATATCTTGAACCTGAGGCAATATATCTTCTATAGAATTTATTATTTCTCTAAATGAAATTATAGTAGTACTTACTACAGTAATTTGTTTTCCAAGTTCAGTATTTGCATGGTTTGTTGTTTTTGTAACTAAGTTAGCTTCATCATTAATACTATCTAGCAAACTATTTATATCCTTTGACGAATTCTTAGACTCTTCTGCTAACTTCCTAATTTCATCTGCTACAACAGAAAATCCTTTTCCTGCTTCGCCAGCTCTAGATGCTTCAATGGCTGCATTTAAAGCAAGTAAATTTGTTTGATCTGCTATGCCATTAATTAAATTAGTTATTTCTGTAATTTTTTTTAGGCTTAAAGTTAAATCATTTACTTTTTTCATTGATTCATCATAAGATGATGCAATTTCATTTATAGACACCACAAGGTTACTTAATTTATTATCACTTTCTTTTGCTCTATCACTAATATTTTTAGTGTTTTTATCAACCCTGCTTATAGACTCCTTTATTTCCTCTAATTCTTCACCAAAAGAATTTAATGTAGTATTTATTGTTATAAGTTCCTGAGCCTGATTTGACGATCCTTTTGCTACCCCTTGAATGGAATTTGAAACTTCTTTTATATACGAGTGCATCTGTTCAGATACTTTTGTAAGCACTGTAGATTGATTTGTAACATATACAGAATCATTTTTAATTATTGAAATAATGCAAGAAATAGAATTAACCGTTTTTCCCAAAGCCTTATACATTATACCAAATTCATTAGTAAGGTTATTATCAAATTCAACTGTAAAATCACCATCAGATATAACACATAGTTTATTAATAAATTCCTTAATGGAGTTTTTAATTATAAGAATGATAGCAATTGATATTATTGTTAAAATTAAAATAGATGCTGCAAATATAATACTAAATAAAACCATATTATTGTGATATAAATTTCTAGACTTTTCATTTTGTTCCTTTGCCATCTGATTTTGATATTCCACCAATTCTATATTCTTTTTGGCCAAAGAATTTCCGTATTTTCCCATATCCACATTGGTTATTTGCTTATCTGGAACTATATTATTTTTTCGTTCCTCAATAATCTGTGGTATAAATGAATAATAATGTTCATATGATTCTTTCATATCACTAACTAATTGAGCTTCCTTTTTATCATTTACTGATGCTGTAACATTTTTAGATATTATATTTTCTATATCTTTATTTAATCCTATCATTGTCTTTTCATTTTCTTCATCGAAAGGTCTATCAATTATTTTAGTTAAAGTATTCCTCAAAACCCCCATATCTCCATTAACTTGTCCCCATTCTTTTAACTTTGGAACCACATTATTATTCATGTTGCTAGTTATACTATACATTTTAGAAGTATTGGTATACCCAACTACTCCAATAACAATTGTTGTTACTAGCGCTACCATCCACATCAAAATAACGCTTGGTATAATTTTAATATTTTGTAGTTTATTTAACTTTATACTCACGGAACATGCTCCCCCCAAAATATAATCTTTGTACATTTAGATTTCCCTGTGAAAATAAGATGCAAGTGTTTACATTTTTAAAATTTAAACACCTGCATCTTATAAAATTCATTAAAAAATTAATAGATATTGTTAAAACTTATTATTAAATATTGAATTTGCAATTCTGATAAAAGATAGCTTTTAGTAATTAATCCACATTATTCTACTATGTTTTTATCAAATCTTCCTTCTTGTAAATCAGCTACTATTTCTCTATATTTATCGTCTGTTAAATCATATAATATTCCAACTATAATAGCTGCTATAGTTAATGCAACTGCTGGATATAATGCCATTACTGCTTTCATTCCTAATATAACCTTTGCAGTTTGATGGGCATTTGCCACATATCCAGTTAGTCCCAAAGCACCCAAAGTAACATATGCAGCTATAGACTGAGCTATTTTTCTTGAAAAATTAAATGCAGCGTAAGTTATACCCTCTTTTCTTTTTCCTGTGTGCCACTCACCATAATCAATTGCATCAGAAACGAAAGCCCAGGTAACACCGTTTGGAATGGCTAATCCTGCATATCCTATAGTAACAAGTATTGTAAATGTATAAAAGTTTGCTGGTAATATAAAGTTCAATCCATTTGCAACAATACCAATACCAAAACCTATCATAGCAGTTTTCTTTTTTCCAAACTTTTCAACTAGCTTTGGAATAGCAATAATACCTAAAATTGAGCATCCAATCATTATAGTATTTATAACCGGTTGAAGCTTAACATTTCCAAGTGCATATTGACAGTAGTATATCATCATTTGGTTATTTGCATTCATTGCAGATATTGTAAATAGTGTCATAAGAATTAAACATAATAATGGCTTATTTGTAAATATTGTTTTACCATAATCTTTTAAAGTTACTTTTTCTTGTACTTTAGCTTTAGGTTGGATATTTTCTTTAGTATTTCTAAAACAAATATAAAACGAAATCACACCTATTAATGCCATAATAGTAGCAGCTACTGGATAGCCTATTCTAGGATCTGAAAAATGTATAAGTATAGGAACAAAGGCTACACCAGTTATTAATTGTGCTCCTAAAGAACCTGCTTGCCTATATGTTGCCATTTGACTTCTTTCATCAACATCCTGTGTCATAACAGATGCTAATGATCCATATGGAACATTTGTAAATGAATAAACAAGCCCCCATACCATATAAGCAGCATATGCATATACTAACTTACTAGTTACTGAAACATTAGGCATAATAAATGTAACTATTGTAAGTATTGCAAGGATTATACTGGAAAACATCATGATAGGTCTAAATTTGCCATACTTACCTGGCTTTTTAGCATCTACTGTTGATCCAGCTATAGGGTCCATAAAAGCATCAAATATTTTTGTATATACAAATATATTTTTCGCTGCCATTGCTGGTATGCCACAGACATCTGTAAAAAACTTAGAAAGATATGCTTGCCCTAAATCAAACATAAATCCATTACCAAAGTCACCAAAACCATAAGATATTTTTTCTTTTAAAGTTAGCTTTTTATTACCACTTGCTGTTAACTTTTGAGTCTCACGTTTTTCCATACTTATTAACCCTCCATTTTTTAAATCGTTTTCATTCAACTGAACTACATGCAATTATTTTAAAAAATATTACTATTCCAAATATCTCCCGCTTTGTAAACAGGAGATATTTGATTTTTTTACATATTATTTTATCCGTTGTCTACATTCCAAAATATTCTTTTGCATTGTTATAAGATATGCCCTTTACAATGTTTCCTAAGAGTTCCATATCTTCTGGAAATTCTCCATTTTCAACCCACTGACCTATTAAATTACAAACTATTCTTCTAAAATATTCATGCCTTGTATATGATAGAAAGCTTCTAGAATCAGTAAGCATTCCTACAAAACGACTTAAAAGTCCAAGATTAGCTAACGATTTCATTTGCTCTAACATTCCATCTTTATTATCGTTAAACCACCATGCTGATCCAAACTGTATTTTTCCTGGAACACTGCTGCCTTGGAAATTTCCAAGCATAGTTCCAAGAACATAGTTATCCTTTGGATTCAATGTATATAAGATGGTTTTTGGCAACAAATCTTCCTTCTGTAATGCATCTAAAAATCTTGAAAGAGGATAAGCAATACTTTCGTCATTAATGGAATCAAATCCTGTGTCCGAACCTAGTTTATTAAACATTTTAGTATTATTATCCCTCATAGCTGCAATGTGAAGCTGCATTGTCCATTCTAATTTTGCATAAGTTTTTCCTAATAATATTAAAGTGTATGTTTTATATTTGCTTTCTTCCTCTAAAGTTAACTTTTCACCTTTTAATGCTTTTAAGAAGGCTTTCTCAACTTCTTCTTTAGATCCTTCTGTATATGTTACAGTATCTAATGCATGATCTGAAACTCTGCACCCTACGCAGTGAAAGAAATCAATTCTACCTTTTAATGCTTCTATAAATTCATCATAACTATTTATAGTTTTTCCAGCTACTTGTCCAAGTTTTTCCACCCATGGTCTAAATGTTTTTTCATTTATTTTTATTCCTTTATCTGGTCTGAAAGCAGGCAAAACTTTCACATCAAAATCATTACATTCTTTAAGTTTTAAATGATATTCTAAAGAATCTATTGGGTCATCTGTTGTACATATAACCTTTACATTAGACTTCTTAATTAAATCCCTAGCACCAAATCCTTCTCCGTTTAATAATTCATTTGTCTTTTTCCATATTTCAGGAGCAGTTTTTTCGTTTAAAACATTATGTATTCCAAAAAATCTTTGAAGTTCTAAGTGAGTCCAATGATAAAGTGGATTTCCTATAGCCATTGGTAAAGTTTTTGACCAAGCCGTAAATTTTTCATAATCAGTCCCATCTCCAGTAATGTATTTTTCGTCTATACCATTACTTCTCATAGCTCTCCACTTGTAATGATCTCCATATAACCACGCTTCAGTTATATTATTAAATTTTTTATTTTCAAAAATTTCCTTTGGACTTAAGTGACAGTGATAATCAATAATAGGCATATCTTTTGCATATTTATGATATAAATTCACTGCAGTATCATTAAATAGTAAGAAATTTTCATCCATAAATTTTTTCACTATAATCACCCTATTCTTCATATTTATATTTTCAAATTGTTCACGTGAACAATTTAACATACTTTTATTATAATCGTTTTCTTTTTAAATTACAATAGTTTTTGTTAACGTGTGCATAATATATTTTATCTTTTAAAATAAGCATATATATTTTACTAACATTTACTTTGTATCCTCAACATATATTCTTGATTCTTCGCTCCAAGTTTCTTTTGAAAATAAAGTTTTAAATCCAGTTATTTCTTTAGGCAAGTTAATATTTGGAGCATTTATTACCCACGTTTGAGGCTCTATACATACATAATGTTTATCCCCCATATCATTCCAAATTACCATATGTTTATAATCATTTCCCATTTCATAAATAACTCTCATTTTTTTAGATAAATCTTCAATTATTGCACCATGGAACTGTTTGTCATTTACATTTATATTTTTCAATATATAATGAGATTCTATTTTATATCCTAATGGAGTAACACCATTCTCAATATATTTTTTTTCTGATTCTGTTAACTCTAAAATTTTTCCTGTAGGTAGATTTCTTTCATCCTGTTCCCATCTCTTATCTACTGATGCTATTATTCTACAATCTTCATCCTTACTTTCTGGATGAAATGGAACATTGAAAGCTGTATGATATCCTATACCTATAGGCATTTTTTCATTACTTAAATTAGTAATACTTGCTGTCTGTTTTAAACCTTTATGAGAAAGACTATAAAGTAATTTAAATTGAAATTCATGAGGTAGATATTTATAAAAGTCATGTTCTTTTGTAAAATTAAAAGTAGCTTCTATTTGAACTTCATCCTTAGAAATAACTTCTTTCTTGCTTATTTCCCATTTATCATTTTTAATAAACCCATGTATGTAATTATTATGTTTAAGCTCATTTATAGGAAGCTGATACTCTCTATCTTCCACCTTGAATTTACCATCTTCTATTCTATTTGGTGGGAATAATACTGGTAGTCCATAAACCTGAGGTCTATCTTTAAAAGATTCAAACTCCAAATCCTCATTAGGTGTTTTAAGTAAACTTAATCCTCTAGAAACATCTTTTAATTCTACTACATTAGCTCCTACATCTGGTATTATAAGAGCCTCATATCCGCCTGCTGAAAAGCAAATACCCTTATGGCCTTTCCATAATACTTCTTTTATACATGCAATTTCTTTTTGTTTAGTTATCAACTTTAACATCTCCATTTTCATTTATTTTCGCCTAATACCTATTAGCTTTTATAACACATAAAAATCTTCACTGACTACCATTAAGTTATTAAGTGATTTTTAGGTTAAGGTGGAGTTTGCTCATAATCCTTAGCAAATTACATTTGATATTGTTATCGTTAACAATAAACTTTATAATTACTTTTCTAAATGCTAATTAATATTTATATTTATATTTCAATATTGTTAACGTTAACAATTACTATATTATCATTATAAATATATTGCAAATAATTATCAATAATATTTTAAAATTTCTTTTTACACATATTATCAATAAGTTGAATTAATTGTATGTTTCTTATTTTATTTACAATCTCCTTTTTTGAAAGCCAAGCACTAGTAAAAAATGATTCTTTGCTATATAATATTTTTAGCTACAAGATTTTACAGAAAATATTACTTATAAGGATGTATGTTTATGAGAAGACCAACAAGAATAAAAAAATCTAAACGAGCTAAAAAAATTAGATTACTAAAATTAATTTCTTTTATTTCACTAATTTTAGTTGTTTCTTTTTTTGCTTTAAAATCTATGCTTCAAAAAATCTAAAAAATATTTCAAAAGCATCAGCTAGTACTAATTCACAAGCAAGTAACTCTGAAAAAAATAAGACTACTGATACTATACCTGAAGACATACTAAATTCTAATAATGAAACTACAGATTCAGAAAATAAAGACATTAGAAAATTTCCTTATCCATTCAGTTCTATGCTGGCTATATGTTCTGACATTGACGATGCCACATTAGATGAGTTTCAAACCTATCATAGATTCCTAAATACCAAAGATCAAACCCCTCAAGGCGAAGGTTTAGGTCTAGATATTGGAGATTCATTATGGATGTATATGGGTGATACTATAAAATCCACAGTAGATACACAAGGTAATGGTGTGGAAAATATAATGACATTTTTTAAAGGCACAGATAAAGTAGAAAGACATAATGCTACTGAAATGATTCATTTTATTGATTCTGGATGGATAGATTGTATTCATACTTTTGGAGACTTTTCAACAAAAAATGAGAAGAGTACTTCTTTTAATAGAAGTTTAGCTGAAAATGCTTGGAATACATTAAACTCCATAAATTTTAAACCTACAGTATGGATAAATCACGGCAATAGATCCAATAAACAAAACTTTGGCGCCTATGGAACTTCAAATTTTATGAGTTATCAACAAGGTGATAATCCTAGTTCATCTTATTACCACACAGATTTAACTATAGAAAATGGTGTTAAATATGTATGGAATTCTTTAGGAGATTCCAATTTTGGACATGACTATCCTCTTTATGAAATTTCATTAAGAGATGGAAAAAAAATTTGGGGCTTTTACAGATATACAAATAATTTCGTAAATAACAAAATGGATTGGACATGGACACCTAAACATCTCCACCGTCAACTTACTAAAGATAATTTGGACAGCCTAGTTAGCAACAAACAGTACAGTATAGTAGCTCAACATTTTGGCATTAATACAGAAGATTTGTTTTCAGAAGACAACATAAAATCATTAAAATTATTAAAGGAATATGAAACTAACGGAAAAATACTTGTGGGAAAAACTTCTAGAGTTCTAAACTATGCTAATATTCATAAATATTTAATGTATAACAAATTAACTGAAAATGGTAAAACTTATATTAATATAAGCTCTATAAATGATCCTATATTCGGTAAATTCACTCCTACTATTGATAATATAAGAGGAATTACTTTCTACTGCGATGATCCAGAAAATACAGTATTATTATTAAACAAAACTAAAATAAGTAGTAATGATTTGCAAATAAATCCTAAAGATGATGCTGGTAAATCTAGTATATCTATTAAATGGTTTAAGGCAGATTACAATGATTATACAAAATAATTTAACTTTCATAAAACAAGCACAATGTGACGCAAGTGGCAATGAAAATAGAGTTCAGTGGTGGTTTGGATTTTAACTTATATTCCGTGATATATGGTAAGTGTGTCATCACTGCTAAATGTTTCTAATTATTCTAAAGCTCAAAGTTTGGGAAAGCCTAAGAACTTTGTCAAACTCGGTTCCCTAAAACAGGACTAAAGTTCTAAGGCTTTCCCAAACTTTTCACTAAGAATAACAAGAAACAATTTAGCTAATGTGATAACACACTTACCATATATCACTACATAAAAGTTAAAATCCAAACTAGTAACCATAAATCGACTAATCTATGGTTGGAAACTTTCTGTACACACTTTATATTAATATATTTTTATTCACAAAGAGCTGATAAGCCCTAACCGTCAGGTTTCAATTCACTTAAATTTTGAGTAGTTTCAAACATCTTTACATTAAAAAATCAAAGGCGATTAGCCTGCTAACTTTAAGAAAAAATTATAGATTTTGGTCTCTGCTTTTCTTTATGTTGGCAGATACTAGAAATCTTGAGTTTCAGCGATTTAGAGTTATTATGCTATGCATAACGGCTGATATGCCCCTGGATAAGTTCTTCTAAGATTCCAGATGGGTTAACCAAAATGGTATTTAACGAGCTTTGCTCAGGGAAGAGGTATTGCTCACAAGCAGTCTCCACCTGAGTCTAAGAATAACTTGATGATTCTTTATATTTATTTCTTTAAATATAGAGTTTGCTGGTTAGTTACAAGAATTACTGGTAATTACTTAGATTTATATAATTTCAAGTGTACTATCGTACATATTTATTGTAAACAAGAAATTTAACAGGCTAATCGTCCTGAAATTTTTATCTGACAAATACCTGTTAATGGATAAAGCTCTTACTTAAAGGATAACGCCTTCTAAGTGCTCAAGACACTATGAAGCTTGTTAATAAGCATCAGATGGCAGTAAAACTCAAGGTACTACTAAGGACTTTTAAAAATAATCAAATACATACAAAACCAAACCTACCGGTATCAAGGCTTATCAGCCTTTTAAAGAAGACTATATCAATTTGTAAAAAGCAAATTCAAATTGTATGTTAGCTGATTTACGGTAACTAGTTTTTATTTTAACTTATACGTAATGGTATATTATAAGGAATTTGTCACATCAATTAAATTATTTTTTTATTAGTCTTAGTTCAAATTTTCTGAAAGCCTTAGAACTTTAGCCCTGTTTGAGAGTAGCGAGTTTGGCAAAGTTCTTAGGCTTTCAGAAAATTTGAGCTTTAGACTAATTAAAAATATTTAATAGTGCGAATTCCTTATAATATACCATGGAGTATAAGTTAAAATAAAAACAACACCATAATGTATCCTACATACAACTGACCTTTGAATTAACCACTTGCATCGCATAATTTTTATGTCACGTTAATTTTGAGCGTTTATGAAGAGTTAATTTAACTTCATTTATGTCTAGAGCATTACTTTTAGCCATTTTTATGTAACAAAAGGATGATGGAATAAGAAACATTTGAAATATTATTAAAGTAATTATATAGTTATTTGGTTCTAATGCATATCTAGATACAATAACAAGCAAAGTCCCAACACCAACATTTCCCAAAGTTCTTCCTAAACTATTAGCAAGATTAGCTACACTAAAGGAAGTTCCTCTGTGCTCTGGTAGATTTACATCTGTTATTAATGCAAGCCAATTTGGTGTGTTTGCAGATTGTGCTGCTGAAGCTAAAAAAGATAAAATGAACATTCCAGTTATCCATGGATTTACAACTATTTCTTTCAGTAAGCCAAAAAAAATCAAAGAAGCATTGTTGTTCCTAGGTAATACTAAATTATTCATTGGTATCATAAACATTAATATATAAAATGGCATAGTAATAAAAACAAAAAATGAAGTCAATATAGCCCTTCCTTTATAGCTTTTTCCTTGAACTATATCACCAAGATGACCAAAAAATGATGATGTTAACCCACCTATTTGAAATAAAGCAAAAAGATACCCTGAAGCAATTATTGCTGTTTTATTATCGTATCCTAGATGTTGAATTTTTGAAATATATAGTGTTGGAAGCCATATTAAACTTCCTGTTGTGATATTCATAAAAAAGCCTTGAAAAAACAATAAAATATTACTATGCTTTGAAACTAGTTCATATAAATGATTAAATTCTATATCATAATTATATTCGTATCCAGCATTAATAAGTTCTTTTAATTCAGGCTCTGCTTCTCCTAAAGTAGGTTCTTTTATAAAAAGATATAAAATAATCAGGAAAAATCCTATTACACTAACAATTTTAAATGGTGCTCTCCACCCTGCATAAGTAGCTGTAAGAGATGCCATTAATGCTCCTGCAATTCCACCAAATCCTTGTGACATACCCCAAAGACTTAAAATCATTCCACGCTTCTTATGCGGGATATAATCAGTTAATACACTAAATCCTATTGATGCTATACATCCTAATCCTATTCCAGTAAAAATTTGAAAAATCAAAAGCTGAAAGTAATTATTACTAACGGAGGTTAAAAATACTGATATAGACCAAAAAATAGTACCTATTATAATAAGCTTTTTTCGTTTGAATTTTCCTGAAAGATACCCCCAGTAAATTGATGAAAGTGATGTAACTAAAATATTAACAGCTGAAACAGCCCCTAGTGCAGATAAACTTACATTTAAATCCCTAGCAATAGAAGAAAATAGTGGTGGAAATAATCCTATAATAATGTTATCAAAAGCAGCTAAAGCCACAAAAACAAATATAGTATAAATCATTTTTAGGTTTCGCCTATTCATAATCCTTTACCTCTTCTCATAAGTATTCAATAAACTATAGTTTCTACCAAATCTACATAAAAAATTAATTTTTAACACAATATAATTAAATAAAAAAGTTTTTATTACATTTAGTGTAAGTTAAAATAACTTCTGTGCTGATTTGAATGCTCTTATCACTAGATATTTAAGAAAGGAATGAGAGTTATTATGATTAAAAATATACTTATTATTTCCTCTGATTACACAGGACATGGACACAAAAGCATAACTGAATCTTTATGTGAAGTTTTTTCGGAGAATAATGATGTTAAAATTCATGTTGTAGATGGATTTTCCCTTGGCGGTAAAACTCTTTTAAAAATAGGTAAATCTTATGGTCCAATAACGAGAAAATCAGAAAATTTATGGGAATTAGTCTGGAATATGTCTACTTTAAGACCATCCTTAGTTAATGAATTTATTGAATTAATAATAAAAGATAATTTAATGGAACTACTAGAAAAAGTTAAACCTGATTTAATTTTATCTGTACACCCTAATTTTAATGGTTCTATTATAAATGTATTAGAAGAAAATAAAATCGAAACACCATTTATTACTTTAATAGCAGATCTAGTGAGCATATATCCTCTTTGGGCGGAATCTAGAGCTAATTATATTATAAGTCCAACGCAAGAAGCAAAAGATAAGTGTATAGAATTCGGTGTTCCAGAAGAAAGAATAAAAGTTTTAGGTTTTCCAGTACGTTCAAGATTTAATGATCATGGTGAACATAGCGATTATAACCCAGATATACCTTTGAAATGTTTACTAATGAGCGGCGGAGAAGGTGTCGGCAATATGCGAAAAATTGCTGAAATTCTTCTTAATAATTTTAATTGTGTTGTTAGAATTATTGCAGGTAGAAATACAAGATTAAAAAAATCACTAGAAAAATCATTGGTAGAAAAATATGGCGATAAAGTTGAAATTTATGGTTTCATGGAAAATATACAAGAGTTAATGTTCTCCTCTGACATTGCATTTACTAGAGGAAGTCCAAATGTTATGATGGAAGCCATAGCATGCAATTTACCCTTAGTGATCACTGGTGCTTTACCTGGTCAAGAGGAAGGCAATCCAGAATTTGCTGAAAAATATAATTTAGGAATAACTTGCACTGATACTAAAAAAATGAAGGATACTATAGATGCTTTGCTTCAAGATAATGCACAAAGCTTAAATAAAATCAGAAAGTCCCAAAGAGATTACAATAATGCTAATGCTGCTAGAGACATTGTAAACTTTATTTTAAATATTAGTACTAACAGTTAACTTTAGATAACAATAAAAGCACTCGATAATTAACATTATAACTATCGAGTTCTTTTTTTAATTTTCATATTTATTTTTTATAAAGCATTTCTACATGTGGAATTCCATCTTCTAAATATTCATCAGAAACTGCCTTAAATCCAAGACTTCCATAAAAATCTGTTAAATATGCTTGCGCACCTATTCTAATTTCTGTTTCCTTTAAAGTTTCCTTAACAAATTCAATTCCTCTTGTAAGTAATTCTCTTGCTATGGATTTTCCTCTATAACTTTTATTTACAACTACCCTTCCAATTGATATTTCATCATAAGAAACGCCTTTTTTTAAGATTCTTGAATAAGCAATTATATTATCATTATCTTCAAGGAATAAATGATAAGAATTTTTATCATTTCCATCACAATCTTGATATGGACATTCTTGTTCAACTATAAACACTGCATTTCTTAACTCAAGAATTTCATATAATTCTCCAATTGTTAATTCTTCAAATTTCTTTAGTTTCCACTCCATATTTTCACCCCTCTAATTAAAATATCAATTCACAAATCTCAAAGATAATTTGTAACAGCTGTAACCAAAAACATAAGCTCAAAACTATTCTTGCAGCTCTATGCATACATCTACATAATATTATTATACCATAACTCAACTTTTTTTGAGAGGACAGAGGACAATTGACAGAGGACAGTGAAGGAGGATTTTTCTCCGCTACACTACGAAAAATCTTTAATTTAAAAGAAATTCCTGCTCTTTTGTTTCTTAAGAGGTACTCTTTAAGTAAGCGATTATCTGAAAATCATATATTTTAGATGTATGCTTAAGCGATGTTTTTCATTAGCAAAACAAGCTTAAAAAACAAATTAGTTTTCCGACGTAAGGAAGAAAACTCACCTTCATTGTCCTCTGTCCTCTGTCAATTGTCCTCTAAAAAATGAGTCGCATCTTGCTTATATTAAGTCAAAATTTTGTATGTTAGAAAGTCGAGACCATAATAACATTGCATTTTTTTAAATGTTTTTACTTCGTAGATAATATAATTTTCAAAAATAAGATTCACATAAAATCCGAAATTTCATGTGAATCTTACTTAGTGGGAGTGTTACTAGTTTAGATTTTAACTTATACGTAGAGATATATGGTAATGTTTCATCACATTAGTTAAATATTTTTTATTAGTCTTAGTGAAAAGTTCAGGAAAGCCTTAGAACTTTAGCCCTGTTTGAGTGAAACGAGTTTGGCAAAGTTCTTAGGTTTTCCTGAACTTTGAGCTTAGACTAATTAAAATATTTAACCGTGATGAAACATTACCACATATCACGAAGTATAAGTTAAAATTCAAACTACCACTGAACCCTATTTTCATTGCCTCTTAAACTTAAATATTTTTTGTTTTACTTTATCTGAACCTTCTTGAATTTTATTTATGATAACTTGCTAACCTGTTTAGCTTTTCTGTAAGTTCTGTCACTTCCTGCAAGTTTGCAGTAACTTCTTGGATTGCAGATGATTGCTGCTCTGTGGTTTCTACTGTGGCACTAGAAGATTCTATAGTTTTATCTACTGATTTTTGTATTTTACCTGTAAGCTCTGATATTTTAAAAGCTGTTTGTTTGGAATTTTGGGATAAACTTCCTATTTCCTTTGCAACAACGCCAAAGCCTCTTCCCACTTCTCCTGCTCTAGCTGCTTCTATAGATGCATTTAATCCAAGCATTTTTGTTTGATCTGCTATACTTTTTATTGAATCAAGTATTGAGTTAATTTCCATTGATATATTTTTTACATTAACTATTTCTTGACTTAAAGTATGTTGATTATTAGTAACATTAACCGAAGATGCTGACAATTCTTCCATAGTTGCTGAAATTTGATTAAAATTATCTGAAAGTACTTGCGACATACCTTTAATTCTTAATTCTTCATATCCTATTTTTGATAATGCATTAGCAATAATATATAGTACCTCTGCAGCTGCGTTCACACTTTTTTCAGTAATAACTTTTACTTTATTTACTGCTTCCACATATCCAATTTCACTAACTCCTATTTCCTTTGCAGTTTGTCTATATTTTGATTCATTAGGACTAGAGGTCAATACTTGTCCACCTAAAATTGTTCCAATTTGCCTACCTTCTATTAATATAGGTGCAGCGAAGTCAATTAATCCTGCATGACAAGTGTAAACACATGGCCTTCCTGTTTTTGCAGCTTCTTCGCCGCCTTTTTTGTGAGATTCAGCACATCTATCATCACCTACTTTAGTAGAATGTGTGAATTTCATACAAAAATCTGTGTAAGAACTGGGTTTAGTTACTGGATTTCCATTTATATCTACCGTTACACTAGCAATTTCCATACTTTCTGCAAAATTGTCTTGGAATTTTTGAAGTAAATCAACATCAATAACATCTTTTATTTCAAGCAAATTCAAATCAACCTCATTACCATTAATCATTTCTAACATAATAACTCCCCCAAATATAATAAATTTATTTTTATCATGTAACCCGCTTATAAACAAAATATATTTTCACTATCAAGTGATTCTTAGACTCAGATGGAGTTTGCTTATGAGGAATTCCATCGTAATCTGAGTCTTAGAAGAACTTATCCAGGGGCGTATCATCCGTTATGCACAGCATAAGAACTCTAAATCGCTGAAGCTCAAGAGTTCTAGTATCTCCCACCTAAAGAAAAGCAGAGAACCAAAATCTATGATTTTGTGTGAATCGCTTTCGCTGTGTGTAATGGGAGTGTTACGGATGGTAGCCATCGGATAAACTTAAAGTTTGAATTTCTGAATCATATCACTAAGTTTTTGAGCAGATTCTGCTTGTCCTTGAGCTGTTATAGCTACCTGCTCTACAGCTTTTGAAGTTTCATCAATACTTATCTTTATGATTTCTGCATTTTCAGATGACTTCTGTGCATTTCCTGTCATACTTTGTACTGATTCACTTACTTGATTTACTGCATCATTAAGCGTTCCTGACATAGTGGATATTTCTTTTGACATTTTAGTAATAAACTCTGAATCCTTAAAATACTGATCCCCCATATTTTTAAACTCCCCAAGTTGTGGATCTACATTCTCATTTATAAATTTTAAAATATCACTTCCGGTATCTGCACTATCTTTAAAAGCTTGCTGCACTTTTTCAATAGTGTTTTGAATAACTGTTACTGATTCAGAGGATTGTTCTGCAAGATTTCTCACTTCATCTGCTACTACAGCAAATCCTTTGCCCTGCTCTCCAGCTCTAGCTGCTTCTATAGCTGCATTAAGAGCAAGTAAATTTGTCTGCTCTGATATACTTGCTATAGTATCTGCCATATTTCTTATGCTTTCTACTATCTTTCCATCTTCAATGGACTTTAGTATTTTTTCTTTCTTTTCTCCATAAAGATTTCTTGTTTCCTCTATAGATGCTTTTCCTTTATTACTGCCTTCTATTGCTCTTTCCTTGGATTCATTTGCAATAGTATTTCCTTCCTCTGCTTTTTCTGATAGTTCAATAATATTAGAATTCACTTCTTCTATGGATGCAGTTATTTCTTCTGAAGAAGCACTTGTCTCCTGTATTGTATCTGTTATATTTTTGGTTGCTTCATTTATCTCCTGAAACTTTGATGTTAGCTCTTCAGTAGTTGCAGAAAGTTCTTCACTTGAAGCACTCATATCTTGAGAACTATCCATTATTTTTTTAATTAATCCAATCAACTCCTTTTGCATTACAGCAAATGAATTAGAAAGCTGTCCTATTTCATCCTTATGTACCAATAGATGTTCACAGCTATTATCATAGCTTAAATCATAATTGCTTATTTTTTTCATAGCTTTTGATAAGGTCACTATAGGTTCTCCTATTTTTTTGCCAAAGTATATAGAAACTACCACTGCCACTAACAATGACCCAATCATTATTAAAGCAAAAGATACTACTAATTCTTTCATTGGTTTCATTACTTCAGCTACAGGTACTGAAAAACCAACTGTCCAGTTGCTTGTGTTTACTTTAGCGGTTACAAAATACTTTTCTTTTCCATCATAATCTTTTAAGGTAACCATGTTGTTACTTAAGATTTTAGAAAACTGTCCATCCATGACTTTATTAACATTTTGGGCACCTTTTTCTGTAGGCTTAAATTCTTTATTAGCATGAATTAAAAAGTTGTTTTCATTATCAATTAAAAAAGCATAACTATTTTCTATAGGCTTTGCCTTTTCAAGAATGTTTGTAATTGTTCCTATGTTAATATCACAACCTAAAACTCCAATTATTTCACCATTTTTAGTTATAGGTCTAGCTATACCTACCATCATTTGTTTTGTCTTAGCATCCATATATGGTGTAGAATAAATCAGCCCATTTTTTTTAATAGCATCTTTATACCAAACTCTTTGAGTGAAATCCATATCTGCAGGCGGAACCCAATCGCTTCCAACAATCATTTTTTTATTAGCAAATGCTATATATATCTCTGAAGCGTAGGAATTCGTTTTTAATTTTTTTTGGAAGTACTGCTTAATTTTATCATCACTTAAATTGTCCATATTTTCCATGGAATCACCAATTTCATTAACTATTTTTCCTTGACCATCAAGCCAGCCATTAATCATTTGTGAATATTTATCTGCTGATGTTAAAAGTCCATTTTTAGATTCTTTCATTATAGAATTATAAGATATAGAATAAGTGATTACAGATGATAACAATAAACTAAAAATGCACACTAGAGAAATTACTAATGTTATCTTTGATTTAATACTTTTCATAAAAACATTCTCCTTTTAATTTAATTTGTTTGATGGCTACCTACTGTAACACCCCCTATCAAAGTGGGTTATAACATTAGCTATCCCGCTGAATAATTCATCTAAACTTGGTGGGAGAAGTAAACTTACACTAAGTAAGCTTAATTGATAATAGCTTCTATATTTATTATCGAAACATTTTATAAACAGCTTGACATACATAAAAATACAATTCACAAAATACATCTTAAACTCATCAGATTTTTTTAGTTTTAAAATTTTTTAAATAATTTATAAATTTCTTATTACTAACTGCTTTTTCAAAAATGTATCCTTGTATTTTATAGCAGCTACTAGTAAGGAGCCATTCTAATTGTTCAATTTTTTCAACTCCTTCTGCTACCACATCTAAATTCAATTCCCTTGCAAGTTTCAATATAGTTTTTGTTATAACTCTCTTTTTTTCTGATTCGCCAATTCCATCAATAAATGCTTTATCTATTTTTATTCCATCTACAGGAAATGAATATAAATAACTTAAAGAAGAATATTCTATACCAAAGTCATCAATAAATATTTTAAATCCCATTTCTTTTAATGCCCTAAACATTTTTAAATTCTTATCTACAATTCCTATGAACATTCTTTCTGTTATTTCAATATTGATATTATTAGCTTTTATTCCTGTTTCTTTTAAAACTCCACTAATAAAATCTAATAATTTATCATCTTCCATTTGTTTTTCAGATATATTTATAGATATGTTCAAATCACTATATCCCATATCATTCCATTCTTTTACTTGTCTACAAGCTTCAAAAAAAACAAACTTACCTATTTCATTTATCATTCCATTTTGTTCAATTGTACTAATAAAACTTTGAGGTGACACTAATCCATATTTTGGATGATTCCATCTTATTAATGCTTCTGCTCCATAAATATTCATAGTTCTTATATCAACCTGAGGTTGATAATATAAAACAAATTCCTTATTATATATAGCATTTTGCAAATCAGATTTAACTCTCTCTTTTTCAAATATATTTTTATGCATTTCCAATTGAAAAAATTTATATCCTTCTTTACAAATACCTTTGCTATAATTTAAAGCTATTTCTGCATACTTTAAAACACTTTCAACTTCTTTGCTATCACTAGGATACATTGAAATTCCTATGTTAGCTGAAATTTTCAATTTCTGACTATCAATTTCAAATTTTTTATCAAACAATTCTAATATTTTTTCAACAATAGCTGTAATTTTACCTTTGTAGTTTTCTTTATAAAGTACAATTAGTAAAACATCACCTCTAACACTATAAGCACATCCAAAATCACTTACACATTCTTGCACTTTATTTAATACTTCATTTAATATCTTATTTCCAAATTTATATCCAAATAAATAATTGTATGTTTTGAAATCGCTTATGTCTAAAAGACAAGCTGCAAAATCACCATGTTCTTTAGAATAATAATTAAGTATCTTCATTAAATTTTCTAAAGGGCGATTTAAATTATCAAATTTCTCTGGCTCGTTGTTATTTTTTTCAAATCCCATTTTCATATAATTATCCTTTCTGGAGAAATAATCAAAAATTTGTTACTTTTTTTACCTTTGACATTTTAATTTTTAGACTATATTATTTATTAGAACAAAATAGATATTTTGTTCTAATTTATAGTTGTATTAATTTATTCAATATAAAATATCATACAAGATATCTACATTTTGCTAAAATATGCAGCTCATATTTGTCAATATAATATTTTTTTTCCTATAATAATACATTGTTTTTGATAATAATTGGATTCTAATGAACATTATGTTATAATTAATTGTACAAAATATCTATTTTGTACAATTTTTTCTATAGAGGAGATATATCTATGTCAAATGGCTCTGATACTAAAATTAAATATTTTACTCAAGATGAGACAATAAGGCTTTTTAATGCAATTGAAACATTAGAAAGTATTCATTCAATTAGAGATTTAGCAATTTTTAGAGTTACTTATAGGTGCGGTTTAAGGGCATCAGAAGTTGCTTTAATAAAATTAGGAGATTACAATGTATCCAAAGGAGAACTTTATTGTAAAAGATTAAAAGGAAGCAATAATAATACTATTAGACTTGATAATAAGACTAAATATATCTTAGATAAATATATTTGTAAATATAATGTAGTATTAGAATCAGAATCATTGTTTAAAAGCCAACAAAATAAACCTATTTCAAGACAAACTCTTGATTACTTAATGAAAAAATATTGTTCTCTGGCAAATATTTCAGATAAAAAGAAATGCCATTTTCATTCTTTAAAACACACTACTGCTGTTCATTTAGCAGAATCAGATATGGATATAAAAGAACTTCAATGGTGGCTTGGCCATAAATCTGTTTCTAATACAGAAATATACTTTCAATTTACAACAAAACAACAAGAAAAAATGTACACTAAACTTGAAAAAAACGGTGAAATGGTATAACTTTTCACCGTCTTTTATTGTCACCTATCTTAACCAGTAAATCACTATTCTTTAAAACGCATACATCAAATTTTCTTTCTATATAGTTGTCAAACATAATATTTACATAGTTTCATTTATATATAGATATAAAAATGAATATGTCCCATTTTATATTAAGTAAATTACATTTTTAGTGATAATCTAGTATTTATAAACACAATTTTACACATATACATAATTTATCAATTAAGGTAAACTATATGATATAATTAAGTATAGATTCATTTTATACTAAGGAAGTGATATACTTGAAAAAAAGTTTTAGATTATTATCTAGCATATCAATTATATTTTTGATTATATTTGCGCCTACTTTTGTACAAGCATCTGAAGTAAAGCATATAGCTGAAAATTATACTTATAACATTAAAGTGAATAGTATAAGTGGAAAATATTATAGTCAAAGTATTATTGTAAAAAATAAAAATCTTCTTAATGCATATATTCAGCCACAAGTTAAAAAAACAACTTTTTCATATAATAGCAATTGGTGCAGTAACATAGAACAGATAGAAGAGTTAGCTAAAGATAATATCCTTAATAGGAATACAAATTTCTCAATACACTATACAGGAAATTTTTCGGATTTGAATGGTATGCCAAAGAAAATAATAGAATATATTAAAGCATATGATAATTATGTAGGATATTCTATTAAAGAATGTACAGTAAGTTCTCATGGATACAATAAGGATGTAACTATAGATTTCGCTATAGATTATTTATTAACATATGATCAAGAAAATCAGGTAGATGAAAAGGTTTCTTCTATACTTAAAAATATATTAAGAGATTCTATGACACAGGATCAAAAAGAAAAAGCTATACATGATTACATAGTTGCAAACGTTGTTTATGATAAAGCTCTTACAAAATATAGTGCTTATAATGCGTTATATGATGGAACTGCAGTATGCGAAGGTTATGCACTTTTGGCATATAAAATGTTAAATAAAGCAGGTATAGAAAATAGGCTTGTTTTAGGCAATGTAGATGAAGGTAGTGATGATAACCATATTTGGAATCTAGTAAATCTCAATGGAAAATGGTATCAATTGGATTGTACATGGGATGATCCAGTACCAGATGTTCCTAACCGTGTATGTTATGATTATTATAATTTAACAGACGATAAATTAGCGCAAGATCACAGTTGGAATAGATAAAAGTATCCAAGCGCTTATACACAATATGACTTAAGTACTATTAATATTCCAGTTAAATCTATCCTGCTGAACAAACACCGAATAACTTTAAAAATAGGAGAAACTGCTTCATTAACTGCAAATGTATTACCAACTAATGCTTCAGATAATTTAATAAAGTGGAAGTATAATAAACAAGAAGTAATTTCTTTTGATGGTAAGACTATAAAGGCTTTAAAACCTGGTGTAATTTACATAAACGCATTGTCAAATGATGAAAATTTTAAAGATACTTGTATTGTAACAGTAACTAATGAACTTACAGATCAGATAGACATTAATGATTCAACACAATTGCAAGAAAAAACTAATGTAGATAAAAATAAATCATGGAAATTAAAATTCAATAAAAATATGTCTAGTTCTACATCAAATAAAAATAATATATATGTATTAGACGAATTTAACAATAGAGTAGAGATTAATGTGATATTTGATGTAAGTAGAGATACTTTAATAGTTAAACCTTTAGAAAGTTACCAATCGAGTAAAACTTATTATTTGGTTATAAATAGAAACATTTCTTCTGATTCAGGGCAAAAAATGGATAAACCCGTTGTAATGAAATTTACAATCAAATAATAGGAGTGGAAGGATCATCTTTACAACCACAGATGATCCTTCCACTCCTAAAGGGATTTTATTTTTTGTAAAATATTTATCATTATGTTATCAAAATGTATACTTTATGAGTATTACCATTTAGATTTTTTAAGTCTAATCTATTTATAATCTTAAGATGTTGTGTAATTTGCCAGTAACTTTACATACACATGGAATAATTTTCTTAATTAATTATTACTAAATAGCTTCTATTTTCACCAATAAATCACTATTCTTTAAAACATATGCATCAAATTTTCTTTCTATATAGTTATCAAACATAATATTTACATAGTTTCCTTCATAAGATATTATTTTACCTTTTCCAAAGGTTCTATGTACAATTTCTTCTCCTATATTGAACATATTTTTTAAATTTGCATTACTACTTTCTTTAATGCTTGTATAAACTTCAGATTCTTCAATGAACCTGGACATATGTGCTGCTTTGCCTTTGAACTTATTTGTAGTATATAAACTTAAATTATCTATAGCTCTTGTAACTCCCACATAAAAAAGTCTTCTCTCTTCTTCTACGTTTTTAGGAATACTATTTATGTGAGGTATTACCCCTTCATTACAATTTATAACAAATACGTTTTTAAACTCCATACCTTTTACACTATGTATAGTACTTAATATAACTCCACTATCTTCTTTTGATTTTTTCTCTAATTTTTCTTCTACCTCTTCTATATGTGCTAAAAATGGAATTATACTATTGAAATCAGAAGCTGAAACTTTAAATTCTTCTATTATGTCTTTTAATTCACTGCTATCTATTTTGAGTCTTTCACTGTATTCATTAATATAATCATAATATCCTAAATCCTTTGTTATAAAATTCAAAGCATCTCTTAAACTCATTTTATTTAATTTTAAAATATCCTTTTCCAATCTTTCTAAATTCTTAATTTGAAAAATAGCTATATCATCTTCCGATATTAAAAGCTTAAAACAACTTTCTTTATTTATATTCTTTTTCACTTTTTCAATATGCACTTTACTTATATATCTAAAAGGTTTGTTAATTATACGTGCAAAGCTTTCCTTATTATCTATATCTAATGATAATTTTAAATAAGCTATTAAATCCTTACATATAAAGTGTTGAAAAAAATTATATTGCTTATCCAATATTTTAAAAGGTAGTTCTCTTTTTAACATAACATCTACAAGACTTCTATTTTCCAAATTAGTTCTATATAAAACTGCAAAATCTTCTAAATCATAAGATTCACTCCTTGATAAATCTTCTATTGTCTTGCATATACTTAAGGCTTGTTCCTTTTCATCCTTTAAATTAAAAAAATTTATAATTCCTTCAGTATTTTTATTTGCTTCTATATTTTTATTATTTCTATTCTTATTGCCTGCTATTATTTTTTTTGAAATATCCACTATATTTTCATTACTTCTATAATTAGTACACAAAAATATTTTTTTTCCCTGTTTAAAATATTCATTAAAATTAACCATACAATCAGGTTTTGAGCCTCTAAAACCATAAATGCATTGGTCTTCATCTCCTACTGCAAAAACGGAATTATTTTCTGATAACATCTGTAAAAGTTCTATTTGCAAACCGTCACAATCTTGAAATTCATCTATTAATAAATATTTAAAAATTCCTCTATAAGCTTCTAATAATTCTGGTCTTTCTAAGAATAATTTTTGAGCATTTAATTGAATATCATCAAAATCCATAAGCCCATTTTCTTCTTTATATTCTTCATAGACTTTAAAACATTCTGCAAAAATATCTTTATCTATGCTTGGATTAAAATATTGTAATTCTTGTTTGCTATTTTTAAAAAGAGATATATTATTTATTACCTCTTTAATTTTTTCATCTCCTACTGAATCTAAAAAGGATATTAGAACTCCATTTATTATTCTATAAACCTTTGAACCATCTATTATATTCACTTTTTTCCTGTGTCTAATTAGTATTTTATAAAACAGTCCATGGAAGGTTCCAAAAAAAGGTGTATTTTTACTATTAGTCATGTTCACATATCTTTTTTTCATATTTACAGCTGCTGCTTTAGTAAAAGTTATTATCACCATGTTTTGTGGATTAACACCTAAATTACTTATAAGATGGGCTACTCTATTCACAATTACTGTAGTTTTTCCTGATCCTGGTGGTGCTACTATTAGTACATTATTATCTTTAGTGTAAACTGCTTTCTTCTGATGTATATCTAAATTATTCATATTAAAAAACTCTATCTCCTCTTTGTATAATTTAATTGCAATACTGTATGTTGTAAGTTAATTCTATACTATTGTAATAATTTTAGTAAAGTATTAAAATGTATATATACATTTTAATTGTTAACATTATTAATATAATTAAAACATATAGAGGAGATTTAACCATGGAATATACTAAAAACTTCGACATAAGAACAGGAAGAAACCTTACCATGTTAGTTGATTTTTATGAACTTACTATGGGAAACGGTTACTTACATAGTGATATGGGTAATAGAATAGCTTATTTTGACATGTTCTTTAGGCGAGTGCCTGATGGTGGCGGATACTGCATTATGGCAGGTGTTCAACAAGTTATAGAATATCTATCTAATCTTAAATTTTCAAGAGATGACATTGAATACCTGGAAAATAAAAATATATTTTCTAAAGAATTTTTGAATTATCTAAAAGATTTTAAGTTCTCCTGTGATGTATGGGCTGTTCCTGAAGGAAACCCAGTCTTTCCTAACGAGCCTCTTGTTACTGTTAGAGGTCCTGCTATTCAAGCTCAATTTGTAGAAACCATGATACTTCTTACCGTAAATCACCAAACCTTAATAGCCACAAAAGCTAATAGAATTTGTAGAGCAGCCGGAGGTAGACCTGTAATGGAATTTGGTTCTCGAAGAGCCCAAGGCTATGATGGTGCTATTTATGGTGCAAGAGCTGCTGTTATTGGTGGTTGTGATTCTACTGCCTGTACTATATCTGAAGAAATGTTTGGTATACCTGCAGTTGGAACTATGGCTCATAGTTGGATACAACTTTTCCCCACAGAATATGATTCTTTCAAGGCTTGGGCAGATGTATATCCTGATAACTGTGTGCTTTTAATAGATACTTATAATGTACTAAAATCTGGTTTACCTAATGCTATAAAGGTATTTAATGAAGTTTTGCTCCCTCAGGGTTATAGACCTAAAGGTATAAGAATCGATAGTGGAGATATAACTTATCTTACTAAAAAGTGTAGAGAGCTTCTTGACGAAGCAGGTTTTAGTGATGTAAAAATAGTTATTTCAAATTCTCTTGATGAATTTATTATAAGTGATGTTTTAAGCCAGGGTGCTAGTATTGACTCACTAGGAGTAGGTGAAAGATTAATTACAGCAAGATCTGAACCTGTATTTGGTGGAGTATATAAATTATCTGCCATAGAAGACTGCTCTGGAAATATAATTCCTAAAATAAAAATAAGCGAAAATGAAGAAAAAATAACTAACCCAGGATTTAAAAAAATATATAGAATATATAGTAAGCAAGATGATAAAGCTATAGCAGATTTAATAATGTTAAATGATGAAGAAGTAGATGAAAATGAACCTATTGAAATATTTGATCCAGTTTTTACATGGAAAAAGAAAAAAATTAAAGATTATTATGTAAAAGAACTAATGGTAAAAATTTTCCATAAGGGAGTCCCTGTATATGAAAGTCCTACAGTTATGGATATTAAAAAAATAGTAAAAGAGGAAACTTCTAAAATGTGGTGTGAAGTTTTAAGATTTGAAAATCCTCATAATTATTACGTAGATTTGTCAAAAAAATTATGGGATTTAAAACAAGAATTACTTCACAAATATTCAGATACATACGAAGAATAATTTAAAATGCATTAACAGGGCTGTTGCATTAAGAATAAATACTACAATATATTGTGCTAATTTTAAATTTACAAAGCAATATATTGTATGTAAATTCCTTAGTGCGACAGCTCAGTACTTTTTTATAAATAATGATTATGCAATTCCATATAAGAATCCTCAACAAAAAATGCATCTTTCTGAATGGAATCTACTACGTTTTTATACTCCATCTTTTCTATTACATATTCATTAAAATTTTGAAAAGGACAAACACCTCCTGTGGCCTTATAATTATACATAGCACATTCTTTAAAACACTCTATACTATTATCGTAATTTGATAAAAAAGAACATTCAGTCATTGCTATACACCCTTTCATAAAAAACTTATATATTTTCCAATCTCATTATACAATATTTGTTAATACAAATAAAGTAATTCTCTGAATTTTTTTAATTTACAAACAAAACAAATGCAACTTGCTTAAATTTGAATGATATTTTTACAAATGCTATAATAAATACAATATTATCTATATCTATAAATTTCAAAGGAGAATTTTTTTATGAAAGAACCCTGTAAAATAATGAAAATACGAAATAAGGAATATACCTGTTCTGTTGAATTAACTTTAGATATATTAGGTGGTAAATGGAAATCTTTAATTTTATGGCATCTTAATGAATATGGTACACTAAGATTTAGTGAAGTTAAAAAAACTCTTCCAGGAATAACTCAAAAAATGCTTACACAACAACTTCGAGAGCTTGAATCTGATGGAATGATTTTAAGAAAAATATATGCACAAGTTCCTCCCAAGGTTGAATATTCTCTTACAGAAGATGGTAGGAGTCTTATGCCGATTTTAAGCACTATGTGCAAATGGGGATCAGAGTACTACGAAAGATCACAAAAGTCTGATAAACAAAATCATAACAAATCAATAGCAAAATAAAATTAAAGAAATTACACTTACATTTATAAACAATAAAAAATTATATTAAACAAACTGCCATAATCTCAGTAATTATTTCATCAAAAAATAAACTACTATATCAAAAGCTCACATAAAAAAATATTGAACGATTTATCAAAGCTCAGTTAAAAAATTATCACAAAATTTACAACCTTAATCTTTTAAAAAACCACTGTAATTTACAGCAGTGGTTTTTTTTTAAATTTAAAATGGTATTTTACACAATATTACATAATGTTCCATTATTATTAACATTATGTTATAATTAATAATATTAATTATTAAATTTCATATTATTATTTTCCAAAATATTTATAAGCAATACAAATTTATGTTAAAAATTATACTTTTTTAATCTAAATTTAGTAAATTAAAAATTTGAAAGGAAGTTAACATTATGATTTCTATCCAAGGACTTGATAATTTAAAAGCACTGGCTGAAGTAGAAGCAAATTTAGTACCTGGAGGCGTAGTATATGGAATTACAGAAGGTGATACTATGACCTGGGTAAAATCTTCTGATTCATTTGATCTAGATATATTTTATGTTGGTTTAAAACTTGATAAGAACAGTACCACTTTGACTTCAATCCGTGAAAAAAGGGTTATGTCTCAAAATGTTTCCCGTGCGGCTTATGGTACAAGGTTAACTATTGCTTCAATACCAATTGTAGATGAAAAAGGTACTGCTGTGGGAGCTTTTTCTATGGCATTTCCTAAACTACATCCTGTAGCGAAAGCATTTCCAGACTTTGCACCTATGCTATCCGAAATGTTTCCAGAAGGATCTCAGCTTAGATTAACAGATTTAAATAAAATTATATATTCTCAGCCTTCAAAAAAATTTGATATACCTTCTTTAAAACCAGGACTTACTATTGGTGAAAATTTTATTGAAAGTAAAGCAATAAAATCAAGAAAACCTGAAAATCAGGAAATAGATACTTTAGAATATGGGGTTCCTGTTAGAATATCAACCCATCCTTTATTTGATAAAGATAATAATGAAGTTGTAGGCACTTTTAGCATCACTACACCAAAGGAAATTGCTGTAACCTTAAGAAATATGTCAAATAATCTCCAAAATGGTCTTGTAGGCATTTCTTCTACCATTGAGGAATTAGCAGCTTCAGCATCCGAAATACATACAAATCAGCAAGATCTTAATAATAGCATTGGTGAAATAACTAGTCTATCTGAACAAATTAATGAATTATCTTCTTTTATAAAAGAAATTGCTAATGAAACTAAAATGCTTGGTTTAAATGCAGCTATTGAAGCAGCAAGAGCAGGAGAATTCGGAAGAGGTTTTGGGGTTGTTGCAAAAGAAATCAGAAGATTATCTGAGCAATCAAACAGCACAGTCCCTAAAATTAAAGAATTAACAGATAATATAAAAATGAAAGTAAATGAATCAAGTAAAAAAAGTCTAGGTTCTCTTTCTTCAAGTCAAGAACAAGCTGCTGCTACAGAAGAAATTACAGCAAGCATAGAAGAAATAACTTCTACCTCAGAACAATTAAATAAAATTGCACATAAACTTTAATATGTAAAATAAGAAAGATGCGACGCAACTTTTAGAGGACAGAGGACAATTGACAGAGGACAGTGAAGGAGGATTTTTCTCCGCTACACTACGAAAAATCTTTAATTAAACTTTTGACGACTCGTTTCGCTAAAGCGAAACATTGCTGACTTATATAAATTTAAAGATTCTTTTGCGTTAGCAAAAAATCAACCTTCACTGTCCTCTGTCCTCTGTCCTCTTAAAAATAATACATCACATTATTTTTAAATTATAAAATTCCTATAATCATTTTTGTAGTATGTGGAAATGAATCTTAATTTAATTATTAAGTTTTTCATTTATCACATTCCAATAATCAGAGTTTTCTAATCCTAATCTCCATATGGCAACTCCAGCTAAATTGTACTTATTTACAATATCTAATTTATACCCAATGCTTGTACTATTTTCAAACCATACACTATGATAAACACCATAATTATCTGTATAATTAAAATATGGACTTTTAGATGTTGAATCCCATTTAACTGAAGCACCATTTTTATAAGCTGTTCTATAAGCTTCATTTATACCATAAGCACTTGCCTTAGCTCCATTAGATGTCCAATCATATCCATAGGCTGCTAATCCCAACATTATTTTATCGCTGGGAATAGTAGTAACTGCATAATCAATTACCTTGCTTACCCAACCTATAGATGCAACAGCTCCTGGTGAACCACCAGACCAATGTTCATCATAAGTCATTATCATAACTTTATCTGAAAATTTTCCAATTTGATTATAGTCATAGGCTCCAGTTCCTGTTTCTTTAGGATTGTCCATTGTTTTTGAAGGGATGGACACATTTACTTCAAATCCTTGTGGATGTAATGTGTTATAGAGCTCACTCATAAACGTTGTAAATCCATCTCTGTTATAGTAATATATACCTTCTAAATCAATATTTACTCCCCTATAATTATTTTTCTCTAAAGCCTGGAGTATGTTATTTACTAAATTTTGTCTATTTGCATCACTTTCCAATAAGGTTTTAGCTATATTACCATCAAAAGAATTAGATATCATAGCATAAGTTGATATTTTATTTGCATCTGCATATTCTATTTGCTCATGAGGAACATTTCCTGTTATACTGCCTAATCCATCAACATTATAAGTATCTGTGGCAATTCCATCAATTAACCCTGAATAACTTGCCAAAGACTTGTAAGATAAATCATCTCCAGAATAATAATAACCAGTATATGCTATTACACTTTTTGTAGGAGATAAAATTGATTGTACAAGCTTATCTGATATAACACCTGCTCCTCCCAATATCTTAAAAGAATCTATATCATTTAATTTTAATTTAATAATACTTCTAGCCTTACAGTAATTTGTATTTGTTAATATAATTGGTGAACCATCCTTCCCAGCAGCAGCAGAACCACATAAAGCATCTGGGAAATCTTCTCCTGACGCTAAATAAATATTTTTAAAATTTAAATCTGATGAAAACTCATTTATAATAGATATATTAGTCTCATATCTATCAGCTCCACTTAGCCTTTTAACATTAGATATATTTTTTACAGCACTATCATTTACAACACCAGTACCACCTAATACATAACATTTACTTATAATATTATCATTTATATATTCTTTAACACTATCTGGAATAACTTTAGTGTCCGTAAGAATTATAGGCATGCTCTTTATAGCTGCTATAGGTGCTATAGACAGAGCATCAGGAAAATTTTCACCATATGCTAGTATTATCCCATTGTTTTCTCCTAATTCTTGTGCTACTTTTACACTAGTTTCATATCTATCTTGTCCACCTATACGGGTAGTGGTTATGCTATTTTCATTTAGTTCTTTTTCAACACTCGGAAATATGACACCTTCCCCGCCTATTATAAAAACCTGCTTAGTTTTTAATCTTTTGATTTCATCATACACTACAGCATTCAAATTATTTCCTTGCGTTATTAAAATAGGTGCATTATATTTTTTGGCAAGAGGTACAGCACAAATAGCATCCGGAAAATTTTCACCTGAAGCTAGAATAACATAATCCGATTCATTCCAACTTTCTTGTGAAACTTTTACTGCAGTTTCATACCTGTCCACTCCTCCTATTCTTACACTGTTGGGAGCAGCAGATACTTTTGTTACTATAATAAACAATAAAAATATAACTGTATAAAATGCGGTGGGAATTTTTTTAATTATAATCATTTTTTCCTCCTAGTATAACTTTTATTTACAAATATCTAGTTAAATTTGGCAATATAATTAATAGTATCTGTTTTCTAGTTACTACATCTAATTTCTTTCCTAGTTATAATTATTGAGGAAATCAGGTTGTAATTCAATAAGTATATTTATCCTTATATTCCATAGTTTAAACTTAAGTTAAAAACAAGATAATTTTTGTTCCACAATTAAACATTTTTCAGTTTTTATCAAAAAAAAATGTGGTGATAATCACCACACTTTTATAAATAAGTATATTTTTATTAATTATAGAATTAATTACTTTTTATTATCCACCATATTTTTCTCTGCAGCTTTAACCATCCTTTTTACCATTTCACCACCTACATTGCCTGAGTTTTTATCAACACCAAACTGTTTTTTATTCATAACATTTTCTACTGCCATATCTTTTGCTACTTCTATTTTAAATTTATCGAGTTTCCCTTCCGATGATGGTATTAGTGGTTTTTTTGACATTTTAGCACCTCCTTATTCTTTCTATATATTTAGTTTGTTTTTAAAAAATTTTATTATTCATTTAAGAAAGTGCTAATAAGCTTACAATTTATATTAATTGCCATTTCAAACATTCCTAGGGTAGTACATTATTATAAGTACACCTATAAGAGCTACAATACCACCTATTATATCAAATTTATCTGGAACTACATTGTCAACTTTCCATCCCCAAAGTATAGATAGAACTATGAATATGCCTCCGTAAGCAGCATAGACTCTTCCAAAATTGCTATTAGGCGGTTGTAATGTTGGAACAATTCCATATATTATTAAGCTCAATGCTCCTGCTGCCCCATACCATATGCTTTTTCCATCCCTAATCCAGAGCCATACTAAATATCCACCTCCTATTTCAAATATTCCTGCTAACACAAAATAAAATAATGATTTAATAATTTCCATTTTACTTTTTTCACCTCAATTTCTTAATTTCATATATTTTAAAAAAATTTTCAAACAATGTTTCACAACAATATTATTATACATATATACATTATTAAATTAAATCTAATAATTTTGTATTTGATCCCAACTTCTATCCCCTGATAGCGTTCACAATGTTTTACCACTATTTGTGCATTGCTCATATTAGCTTGTGCAAATATAATTGTACTTGTACATTATACTAAATAAAATAAAAGATGAGGAGAATATTTGATGAAGATATTTAATTCTAAACTGTTTATTACTCTATTCTTAGCTACTTCTATAATTGTTCCTATTCAAAAAGCAGATGCTGCTTCTCAAAGCTCTATAACTAGAAGTGCAGCAGAACAAAGAGCCTTAGACATGATTAATTTAAATTGGAATTACTCCAGTGATAAAAACGGAACATTACCTACTGACTATGCTTCAAGTATAACTAAGCCTAGTCAATTTAAAGATACATCAGCAGTTACAACTACTGGCATTCCTTATAATTGGGGTGGAGAAGATTCTCTAGATTCAAATTCTTATAACTCACCTTGGGAAAACTTTTTAGATGCTGTTAATAAAGGTGCTTATATTGGCAATGTTAATACACAAGCTGGATATGGATATATTCCTGGTACTGCAGGTATAGACTGTTCCGGTTTTGTACAAGCTACATTTAATATAAAAGATTCTAAGCTTTCAACCTCTTCTTTGTTTAATAGTTATTTTACTAAAATTAATTTAAATGATATTAAACATATGGATATACTCAATAAACCTTATGATCATGTAGTTATCTTTGATAGCTGGGGTACATTAAATGGTGTTAATGGTGCTTTTACTTATGAATCAACCCCTGACCAAACCTATGGTGGCATACAAGGTACTAAGAAATACTTCATAAGTATGGATGAAATCAACAAAGGATATATTCCTGGAAGATATGTAAATTTAATCGAAGATTCTACTGCTACTACTCCTGTTGTTAATCCATCACCTGTTACTACTCCCGTTGTCACTCCAGCACCTGTTATAACTACTACAACCATTCCTCATCCAGTAGATGCTGGTATATTTGCTCAAATAACAAACGTAAATACTGCAGCAAATTTCAGAGCCAAGGGATCTACAGATGCTGTTATCATTGGTTCTATACCTAAAAGTACCATTCTTTATTTAATTGATTATTCTGCAGGTTGGTATCAGGTAAGTTACAATGGCCAAACTGGTTGGGTATGGGGCAATCTAATTGCATCTATTCCTACAGGCAAATATGTTACTATAAACAAAGTTTACCAATTAAATATAAGAAGTAATCCATCAACATCTTCTACTATAGTTGGATATTTAAGTCAAAACCAATACGCTGAAGTAATTGGATATTCAGATGATGGTAAGTGGTTAAAAATACGCATAAATGGAATTGAAGGCTTCGCGTCTGGCAGTTATTTAAGCTATATATATTAAATTACTCAACTTTCGCAGTTTTGAGAGGACAGAGGACAATGAAGGAAGAAAACTCACTTTCATTGTCCTCTGTCCTTTGTCGAAATTGTCCTCTCAAAAAAATGCTTCCTCATAATTATGCATAAATTATGAAAATTCATTGACTTCCTAGTATTGTAAATGTATGAATTGCTGCATAGTTTGACATATTCACAATTTTTATTATAAAATTAGAATGAGTTATTCTCCGAGCTTCATACTCCTAAGGATATTTCTATGGAGTACAGGCCTGGGCTATAAGTCCACAGGGTACTTTAAGGAAACAAAAGTGCCTCCACGTTTTTAGGAAAGGAGATGAGTTAAAATTATTTATGCTTATTACTCATATCTCCTGAACAACAGTGTTTTTTTACAAAAAAAATTTAGTTGAATTTAGGGGGGAAATATAATGAAAAAAATACCTACTGAACAAGCCGTAGGAACTATTTTATGTCATGACATTACTCAAATTATTCCAGGTAAAATTAAAGGCAGAGCTTTTGAAAAAGGTCATATAATAACAAAAGAAGATATCCCTGTTTTGTTATCCTTAGGAAAAGATAACCTTTATGTGTGGGAAAAAAAGCAAGGATATTTACACGAAAATGAAGGAGCTGAGAGACTTAAAAACTTGGCAGCTGGTGATGGTTTAACCTTCTCTGAAGTGAATGAGGGAAAAATTAATTTTATTGCAGCTAACGATGGTGTTTTAAAAATAGATAAGGATCTTTTGTTTAAGATAAACTCAATAGATGAAATTATTTTAGCTACAATGCATAATAACACTCCAGTTAAAAAAGGAGAAAAAGTTGCCGGTACTAGAGTAATTCCCTTAGTTATCAATGAAGAAAAGCTTATACAAGCTGAACACTTGGCAGCAGGAAATACTATTGTAAATATAAAACCTTATAAAAGCTTTAAGGCAGCTATAGTTACTACAGGTAATGAAGTATATTATAAAAGAATAGAAGATGCTTTTGGACCTGTTGTTAGGAAAAAACTATCCGCTTTTAACTGTGAAATTATTGGCAGTACTATAGTGCCTGATGATATTGAAAAAATTACTGCTGCTATAGAAGATTTTATAGATAAAGGTGCCGAAATGGTTATATGCACAGGTGGTATGTCTGTAGATCCTGATGATTCAACACCTGCTGCCATTAAAAATACAGGTGCTGAAATAGTATCCTATGGAGCTCCTGTGCTTCCTGGAGCTATGTTCTTACTTTCCTATAAGGGTGATGTTCGAATTTTAGGATTACCAGGCTGCGTTATGTATTCTAAAACTACAATCTTTGATTTAATGCTTCCAAGAATACTTACAGGTGAAAAAATTAAAAAGGAAGATATCGTTGCCTATGGTCATGGTGGACTATGTTTAGAATGTGAAGTATGTAGATATCCAAATTGCAGTTTTGGGAAGGGGTGCTAATTCACATTGCTTGAATTTATAGAATTAGAAAAAGCTAAAGATATTTTAAAAGAAAAAACCCCTTGCTTGAAAACAGAGGACATACATCTTATAGATTGCCATGAAAGAGTTTTAGCAAAAGATATATTTTCTGAAATAAACCAACCTCCATTTAATAGATCTCCTTTGGATGGTTATGCTTTTAGAGCTGAAGATTCAGAACTTGCAAGCAAGGATAATGGAATCAAGTTGAAAGTTATACATGAACTTTATGCAGGTTCCTATACTGATATGGAAGTAACACAAGGTACTGCAGTAAGAATAATGACTGGCGCTCCAATACCTAAAGGAGCAAACTGTGTTATAAGACAAGAAGATATAGTTTCAAAAGATGGTTTTGTAGAAATATTTAATAAACTTTCCCCTTGGCAAAATGTTTGTTTTCAGGGTGAAGATGTTAAAAAAGATCAATTGGTATTAAAAAAAGGTACTATTTTAAAACATAATGAAATTGGCATTCTTGCCAGCATAGGCTGCAAAAATGTATCAGTTTACACAAAACCAAAAATTGGGATTTTAAGTACTGGTGATGAATTATTATCAATTGAAGATCAGTTATCTCCTGGTAAAATATATAACAGCACTTTATATTGTTTATGTGCTAGACTTAAAGAACTTCATTGCGAACCTATTGATATGGGCATTGCTGGTGATGATACTAGCAATCTAGCTAAAAAAATAAAAGATGCGTTAGACAAATCAGATATTCTTATAACTACAGGTGGAGTATCTGTAGGTAAAAAAGATTTAATAAAGGATGTTATGAGAGATTTAGGTGCAGATTTACTTTTTTGGAAGGTAGCTATTAAACCTGGTTCTCCTATATTTTGCAGCAGCTTAAATAACAAGCTAGTGATTAGTCTTTCAGGAAATCCAGCAGCAGCTATAACTACCTTTGAACTTCTTGTACATCCTCTATTGTCACAAATTACCCAAAGACAAGATCTTGAATTGCATACAATAAATGCATTACTTCAGCAAGATTTTAACAAAAAAAGTGTAATTAGACGTTTTTTACGAGGCCATTTGTCCTATAATGAAAATGTTCCTCTTGTTGACCTTACACAAATCACTCAAGGTAATGGAATTTTAAGTTCTAATTTAAATTCTAATTGTCTTATAGATATACCTGCTAACTCTTTGCCTCTAAACAAGGGTGAAACGGTTAAAGTTATTCTAATATAGGCATAAATTTTAAAACCACCTGTTTTTTTTACAAGACAGGTGGTTTTTCAATATTATGGAAGCCCTCTTACTGGTTTGTTCATATTAGGATCCACTGCTCCAGTAATTGGATTAGATGTTTTAGTGTTTTTAGTTTTATTATCGTTTTTCTTGTTTTTTTCGCTATTTTTATTCATAAAAAACCTCCCTTTCCCCCATTAGAATATCCATTAGGATAATTTTTTATGTATTCTTTATTAATTAACTCAACTTTTGTACATGCAAAATTTTGACTTAATATAAGCAAATTACGAAGCAAATCTTCGTTAGTTAAGAATTAATAATTAAGAATTAATAGTAAAGGTTGATTTTTAGCTACCGCGAAAAATCTTTGAATTTATATAAGTCAGCAATGTTTTGCTTTAGCAAAACGAGCCATCAAAATTTAATTTAAGATTTTTTGTAGTGTAACGGAAAAAATCTACATTAACTATTAATTCTTCATTCTTAACTATTAATTAAAATAACTATATTTCTTTAATTACAAAACATTAATATCTTCTATCTTGTATTAACAAAATCCAAAGTTAGTCTTAAATATTCTAAAACTATGCTGACCAAAATTCCTATAAAGAAAAAATAATATGCCTTTAAATCCAAAGAGTTTTTTAATGTAATAAAAATTATTCCGATTAAATTTATAGTTATTGCATATAATTGTGATTTTATAATATAACTATTTTTCATTTTAACTATATTATAAATTAACATTATACAACTTATAGAAAGTAGTATTATTAAAATAATCTTATATGTACTCATTAAATTAGCATTAAATTGATTTTGTTCATATAAATGCTGTTTATATAAAAGATATCTCATAACCCCCATCTTTTTAGAAGAAAGATATTCAAACACTATAGCTGGAATAAAAGCTATTATTTGAATAATGGTAAATAAACGTTTCATTTTTACCTCCTATCAAGTATTTATTTAAATTAACAAACCAAAAAGGCAATATATAATATCGCCTTTTTAGAAAAATGTTTTTTACTTTTTAGGTTCTCCAATTTCTATTGGATTATCTTTATTGGCACTCCACTCGTACCATCCACCATCATATAATGAAATGTTTTTTAATCCCATTGTATCAGCATAAGTTAAAACTTCTGCTGCTCTCCAACCTGTACCACAGTAGAAAGATAATTTTTGTTCTGGAGTAATACCTTGTTCTTTCCACATAGCTAGTATTTCTGAAGCATTACGCATAGTATTATCTACATTTCGGAAATCTTGCAAATGACCTGAATCTGTACCTGCATGACCCCATACTGCACCTGCTGGACGACCTTTTGCTGTTATGTCTTTGTAACCTGGAGTTTTTCCAATATATTCATCCCAGCTTCTTATATCTACAAGTTTGCTCCCATTTTTGTCTGCAAGTATTTCTTTTGCTTGAGGCATATCTACTATATATCCTTTATTAACTGGTACTACTGCACCAAATGAACTAACTGGTACTTTTTTATTTGAAGTGGTTTCTAACTCATATCCTGAATTTTTCCACGCTGCTAAAGCACCATTTAATACTCTAACATCTTTAACACCCATATACTTTAATATAGCAGCTATTCTAAATGAAGCCATAGAATCACTTCCATATAAAATTACAGTGCTGTCAGTTGTTATACCATTATTTTCTGCAAATTTTTGTAGTTTTGGGTCTGATAAACGATTCCATATAGGACCTTCTTCCGCCTCATCAGTATTTATATGTACTGCTCCTTTAATATGTCCCTTTAAATAATCTCCTGCTTTTTCATCGCCCCAGCTAACTTCAAATATTTTATAAGGACTTCCATTATAAGTTTCTGGCTTCTTACCATTCATTAAATCATTAATCCAAGAAGCTGGAACTAGCATTTGATAATTTGCATAGCTTTCCATTGGAAGATTATCATCTGATGCCCACTGCTTAACATCATATTTATATATGTTTTTCACTCCATTTTTAGTCAAATATTCTGCTACTCCATCGGCATCTTTTCCATTTGAATCATATAAAACTACATTTTTTTCTTTAGTAATTCCTTTAGTTTTTAAAGCTTCTTGAAGTCTTTTTTCCTTATCTTTATCCTTGTCCTCAGCTTTTAACCAATTAGCTGAAAAATCTGTAGCGCCTTTAATATGTCCACCTTTTTTTACGCCATCTAATTTCCACCCATTAAAAGAATCATTACTTCTTGTATCTACAATTACCCAATCACTTTTACCAATCTTATCTTGTAGATCTTTTGTTGTTATAGCTTTTGGTTTTCCTGAATCATTTTTTGCTGCCTGATTTCCAGCAGAACATGCCGAAAATGCTAACATACTAACTACTGAAAAAACTACGCCTAATAAATATTTTTTTGTTCTTTGCATAAAAAAACCTCCCTATTAACTTAATCTGCAACAATTCACTTGTTAAATTCGCAAATATAATTGCTAAAAAATTATTTCATTCTTTATCATTTTATTATATTATCTCCAAAAAGTATAATAATATTTTATTATTATTATACTTTTTCTATAAGTTTAATTTATCCGATTGCTACCATTTACGATAGGTATTCCTTATAAGCAAACTCCACCTGAACCTAAGAATCACTTGATACAAGCTTATTATGCAAAATTAAATATTAAACTTTGCAAATTTCTGCATTTTCTAATGCACTGTAATGAGCATATCCTCCTATGTGCAGTGGTGTATCACCTATTTCTGGATCTACATGCATGCCTCCCATGCATGGATAACTGTGCCAAAATTTCGCTACTGTTTTTTTTGCTTCTTCTCCTAACCTTTTTCCCACAAGGTGTTTTGCTATATTATATCCATTGCCACAAGGAGCAGAAATTACAACTTCAGCCTTTACAATAATATCATCTTTATTTACATACAATTTAAATTTAGGTTTTCCTAATTTAAATTCATCTATAAATTTATTTATCGTTTCAAACTTTCCTGTATTTAAAGTACAAAATGGCTTAGGAAAAGCATACTCTAATCCAAGCTCTTCACACTCTTTTATAACCATTTCTCTAGTCCATCTAGACACCCAATCACTACCTTCACAAGGAACTATTAAAGCCTTTCCTCCACTTTTCTTTAGAATATCAGGTAGCTCCACTAGTATATCTTGGTGTACTCCAATAACTACCGCCATATCATGTTCTTTAAACTTATTTGGCAAATATTTTAATGGTTCATCTTCAAACATCCTATATACATCAGGTAATTTTACTATTTCCACTATATCATTTTCAAAGTTTAAATTATAATTTTCTCTACACCAAACACAGTTTTTTCCACACACAGTACAAACTTCCTTATGGTCCTTTAAATTAGGTATGAATTTTGCACTAGCAAATCTAGAATCAGTTTTAATATAAAAATCATTTTCAGGTAACTTACCACTTTTTTCAGAACATATAATTAGCACTTTCATTTTATTACCTCCCTAAATACAATTCAAATCACTATATTGTATTAAATAATAGTTTGTGTTAATTATAATAAATATTCCAAAAAAAATCGGTAACTTTTGTTACTTTACAAAATTAAAAAGAGAGGCATCTTCCTCTCTTTCTGATTTCAATTAAATATTTTGTAGTGCAATATTTATATCTATAGGGATATCGTCTGCAGTTAGTTGAATACACAAGATTTTATCCACATTCATTTTAATTTGTATGTCTTCTCCATACAATAGAGTTGGAGTAGATATATTTACATTTACTCCTATGTTAGACAAATTAATACTAGCATTAGCTGTTAACATATTAGTAAGTTCTGACAAAGCACTTTGTGCCATATCATCCAATTCATTTACCGGAAAACCCATCATCATTTTTGATGCAATTTTTTTACCACTTTCAATATCAGTTATATAAACTACATTTCCTTTTGCATCTCCTACGATACCTACATTTATAATAATACCTTTGCTCTTAATTTCATTATTTACAACAATTCCTTGCTTTTTTATGTCACTAAATCCAATTTGAGGCATTATATTAAAAAAGGCCTCTATAAATGGATTAACATGATTCACATCCACTATTCTTCACCTCTTTTAAATCCAACATTCAACAAAACTTCTCCAAAATCTGTATGAGCTATCACTGATAAAGTATCAATTTTAGACTTTGATATTTTAATAGATTCCCCATAAAATATTGTTGGAGGTGCAACTCTTAGTCCATAAACTTTATTTTTTCTATTCATCATAGAACATGCATTACCTGCAATTATGTTGGCAAACTCTCCTGTAACATTTAATATTTCTTCTTGGTTCTTTGGGTCTCTTCTTAACATGGCTTTTGCCATACTTTCAGCACTTTTATTAGATAAATCCATAATCATTCTACCTGAAAAATTGCCTATAATACCTATTACTACAGAAATTCCTCTTGATACTTCTATGTCATTAGTTCTTTTGTCTTCATCAAATTCAGTTATAGTTTTTGTAAATCTAGTAACTCCGCCTGAAAATGCTTCCTTAAAAGTATTAAAATAAGTTTTTTCAAGATCATCAAATATTTTATCACTAGAAATAACTCTTTCTATTTGATCTATAAGTTCTTCTGGATCTATTGGTTTTTGAACATATCCAGCTACTTTATTTTGTTTTGCTTTTTTAATTATTTCATCATCCATCATGGAACTTACAACTATTACTTTTATTTTTTCATCTATTTTATGTACTGCTCTAGTACATTCTAAACCATCAGTTCCTGGTAAAGTCATGTCCATAGTTACTAGTTGTGGTCTTGTATCTTTCACAACTTGTATTACTTCTTCTAGTGTTCCCGCTTCACCAACAACATCAAAATCTTTTTCCTCTAATATATCCCTAATTACATTAATTGAAAAAGGTGAGTCGTCAACAATAACAACTTTTATTTTTTCCATAATCTACCCCTCTTTTCTATTATTTTTTATATGCTTATGTTGCAATTCTATTTTTTAATTTATACTTTTCTATGAGATTACATTGGTAAACTTTTGATATCTTCTAATGGATTTTAATTTAAACTTTATTTTAATAAAAAAATATAAAAACACTTTCTATATGTTGATATTATATCACATTTATTTTTTTTCATAAACAAATTATATGCTAAATATTAATTATTTTTGCCTTGTTTTGCGTATATTGTTTAATGTATTGTTTAGTGTATTGTTTAGTACCTTGCATTATTCACTACTGTGTATTATAATATAAACATTGAAATACAACAGAAAGGATTTTAAATATGAATGTTCAATTTAAAAAAGGTGTTCTAGAGCTTTGTGTGCTTGCAGAACTTTATAAACGAGAATTTTATGGATATGAGTTAGTAGAAGAAATATCAAAACATATAGATATTTCTGAAGGAACCATATATCCTCTTTTAAGAAGACTTAAATTAGAAGGATATGTCACCACCTATTTGCAAGAATCCAGTGATGGTCCTCCTAGAAAATATTACAGTCTTACAACCCTCGGAAAAGAAAAAGGACTTACTCTCATATCAGAATGGACTCACTTTGTTAGTGGAGTACAACAAATTGTTAATAGTGCTAATTTAGGCAATCTTCAAGTAGCCATAGAAAAAAATATTAAAGAAGGTGAATTTGATGAATAAAGAAGAATTTATGAAAACTTTAAAACAATCTCTTGGCAATGTAAATGCATCTGAAAGAGAAGATATACTTTATGATTATGAAGAACATTTTAGAATAGGTTTTGAAAAAAACAAAACTGAAGAAGAAATTATAAAAGAACTTGGTGATCCTAAAACTATAGGTAAGTCTTATATAGCTTCTGCTGCAGTGGAGGATGCTATTGAAAATCCCTCTACTAAAAACATTGGAAAAGCAATTTTAGCTGCTGTAGCCCTTGGATTTTTTAATTTAGTAATAGTCCTTGGTCCCTTTATCGGTTTAGTAGCAGTTTTAATATCACTTTTCATTGCTGCAATAGCTATATTTATAGGGGGGGTAGCTAGTATATTTGCCGCAGCTTTTCATCCTTTTTTTAATTCCACTGTAACAATATACGGTAATCCTATTGCTGTAATATTTTTCGGTATAGGAGCCACTGCACTTGGCATATTATTCTTTATTGGAGTATGCTATTTATCAAAATTCTTTTATAAAGCTACAATAAAATATCTAAAATGGAACATCAATATTATAACTAAATAATAAATCCGTGGAGGTCCAAATTATGTTTAATATTAAAATGAAAAAGTTAATAATTATTCTCATAGCTGTTATAGTTATAAGTTTCTCTGCTGGAGGTACAATACTGCTCGCTACTGGTGGCTTTAGAAGTTCTGATTCATTTATAGCTTCTAATGGTAAAGCTTACACTATAAATGATGAAAAAACTCAAAAAATAGATGGTATAAAAGAAATATATATAGAAAGTTCAAGTGAAGATATTTCAATAACATCGGAAAATAGAGCAGACGTTAAATCCCATTTTTATGGTGATGTAAGTGGTTCATCTAAACCTCAGTTAGAAAGTAGAGTAGAGGGAAATAAACTTATAATCTCTACAAAAACTTATAATTCCTTTAATTTTGGATTCAATCTTTCTTCTATAAGAAGACTAAAACTTGATATAAGCATTCCTCAAACTTATGCATCGGATGTATCCATTAAATTAACTTCAGGCAAAGTAACATCATCTAATCCACTAAAGCTGAATAATTTTAATCTTAATTTAAGTTCTGGAAGTGTAGATTTGAGAAATTTAACAGCATCAAATTTATCACTTCATGCTACTTCTGGTAAAATTTACGGTGAAAATATTGTATGTGAAAATTCATCCTTAGAACTTTCTTCTGGAAGTATAAACTTAAATGGATTTAAAGGTAATCTAAAACATCGTTCAACCTCTGGTAAAACAGAAGTAACTTACTCAGAATTTAATAATAATGTAGATTTAAATATTTCTTCTGGAGAAATAATATTGAATCTTCCTAAAAATTCTCAATTTGCTCTAAATTCTAAAGCTACCTCAGGTTCTGTAAAATGTGATTTTCCTGTAACTATACAAGGTGAATCTAGACATAATGAGTTGAATGGTGTCGTTGGAAATAGTAAAAATCAAATTAATATATCGGCTACTTCTGGCAGCATAAAAATTAGAAATCATTAAAATTAGAGGGAATGTCTAAAGTGCATATGCATTTTAGACATTCCCTTATTCAGTGCACTTTTCAGCATCACATTTTACAAAAAATATTATGTTTTTATCCTTTATTTCCGCCCAAATTTTTCCTCCATGTAATTCCACAATACTTTTTGCAATGGCAAGTCCCAAACCACTTCCACCTGTGGCTTCAGCTCTTGATTTATCAACTCTATAAAATCTATCAAATATTTTTTTCAATTCTTCTTCATTTACATTTTCACATCTATTTTTTATAGCCACAATTACAAATTTATCTTGTGTATATAAATTCACATTTATTTTTCCTGGCTTGGGACTGTACCTTATAGAATTCATTAGTAAATTTTCAAAAACCCTAACCATTTTATCGCCATCCACATGTGCACAAATCTTTTCATTTGGTATATTCTTTTCTATTACAACATTGCTTTCTTCACATATAACATAAAGTTCTTCTACAAGCTGCTCTAATAAGCCGTTAAAAGATATATTTTGTTTATTTAAACTTATCCCCTTATTTGTTAATTTTGTATATTCAAAAAGGTCATTTATAAGAACTTCTAATTTTTCAGATTTATTATAAGCTATATTTAAGTATTCTTGAAGTTCATCGTCACTCTTATACTTTTTATCTTTAACAAGTCCAATATATCCTTTTATAGAGGTAAGTGGAGTTCTTAAATCATGAGAAACATTAGTTATAAGATCGCTTTTAGTTTTCTCTGCATTTCTTTCATTTTCTATCTTACTTTTTAATTCCTTAGCCATAAAATTTATATTATCTGCTAGTTTTGCTAATTCATCTTTTCCTTGTATGTATATTTTAGAATCTAAATTGCCCTTAGCTATTTGAAATAGTCCCTCTGAAACACCCTCTATATACTTCATTTTTTTATTGGTTATAAGATAAAACAACATTATAAATACAGCAATTGCCAGTATTCCTGAAAAAAATGAATTCTCAGATTTTATATGAGTAGTTTCTCCATGAGGGATTCCTTTTACTATTACATAAGCCTTCCCATCAGAAAAATCTACTGCATCTAATTCCACATACTCGGAAACTTTATCTAAGGTTATTGTTTTTCTACCATTCTCATTAACATAATTGTTATTATCATATCTATTTCTAAATTCCCAAGTTTTTTTCATTAAATCATGTATACTAACTTCATTTTCTTCTGAATTTTTGGATTTATACAATACCTTTCCATCTAAGTCAGTTATAAGTATTTTAATAGTTTCATTGGCACTGTCATTTTGTTCTTCACTTTTTATAATACTGGCCACTGCAGCTTCATTTTTTAAACTAATGTTTTTTTCTTTAACATCATTCTTTATTCTAGAACACTGATTTACTATAAAATTTATACCTGAACTATAATCTATAATTGTTGTTCCATGATTTTCTTTGTAGTAACTGTTGTACCAGGCAGAAGTCATAAAAGAAGCTAAAAGACATATTACAAATGTAACCACGAGCTCCATTCTTATACTTTTACTTACTTTTTCCTTACTAAATTCATATAGTCTAAGAGTAGGACTAAACAATCTTTTAAAAATTCTTTTTATAAATTTTGGACACCTAATTTTCAATTTTATAGCCAACCCCCCATACAGTCTTTATGTACTTAGGCTTTCTCGAATTCTCCTCAATCTTTTCTCTTATCTTTCTTATATGAACCATAACAGTGTTATCAGACTGATAAAATTCTTCGTTCCATACTCGTTCATATATTTTTTCTGTACTGAAAACAATTCCTCTGTTTTTAGCTAATAATTCTAATATATCAAATTCTCTTCTAGTAAGATTAACTAACTTTTCTCCTACTTTTACTTCATGATTGTTTACATTTATATTTAAATCATCTATTTCAATTACCCCTGAATTTATATCTTCTATTGTATTATTCAATTTAGTATATCGTCTTATTTGAGACTTTGCTCTAGCTATAAGTTCTAATGGATTAAAAGGCTTTGCAATGTAATCATCTGCTCCTGTTGTGAGTCCCATTATTTTATCCATATCTTCACTTTTAGCAGAAAGCATTATTATAGGCATATTTTTATGCTCTCTTATTTTCATACAAACTTCCATTCCATCCATATTAGGCATCATAATATCTAATATAACTAAGTGCACTTGCTTAGTTTTTAATATTTTTAAAGCCTCTAATCCGTCTGAAGCTTTAATTACTTTATACCCTTCATTTTCTAAATATATTCCTATTAAATTTCTAATTTCTCTTTCATCATCAACTACAAGAATAGTTTCTTTTTCCATATAAATACCATCTCCACTTTAAAATATTCATCTAATGCAAAATTATTTACTTCTAAAATTATATCAGATACTATACATAATATAAAACTTTACTATATAAAAAATTGTTTAATAACCCAACTTTTTTCAGAGGACAGAGGACAATTGACAGAGGACAGTGAAGGAGGATTTTTCTCCGCTACACTACGAAAAATCTTTAATTAAATTTTTGATGACTCGTTTCGCTAAGGCGAAACATTGCTGACTTATATAAATTTAAAGATTCTTTTGCGTTAGCAAAAAATCAACCTTCACTGTCCTCTGTCCTCTGTCAATTGTCCTCTCAAAAACGCTTCTTGCTTTTATTAAGTCAAAATTTTATATGTGCCAATGTTGAGTTAATAATAATTATACTAATTTAACTTTAAATAAACTCTATTAAATTTCTTAATATTTTCTTAAAAATTCAAGCAAGTAAATTATAATTTACATAATAAAAACAGGATTTATACAGTTTCATATATAAATCCTGTTTTTATTTTTTCATATACTTCAAATATTTTTTTCATTAGTTAGTCCCTTTTTCAGAATATTTTCTGCATCCAATTCTTTTAAAGGCTTACTAAAATAATATCCTTGTATTTTATCACAATTTTTACTTTTTAAGATTTCTACCTGTTCTTCTAGTTCAACACCTTCAGCTACAATATCTAAATTCATTTTATGTCCTAAAAATATTAATCCTTCTATTATTATTTCTTCATTTATTCCTGTACATATGTCATCTATAAAAGATTTGTCAATTTTTATTCTATTAACTGGCAACATTTTCAAGTAATTTAACGATGAATATCCTGTTCCAAAATCATCTAAGGCTATTTTAACTCCTATAGATTTCAATTCTTCTAATTTTTCTATATTTAAATCTAAAGATTTTATTAATGTACTTTCTGTAATTTCTATTTCAAAGCTTTCAACTTTTACCTCTGTTTCTTTTAATATTTTCTTTACAGTATCTACAAAATTAAGCTGCTGAAGCTGTACCGCTGAAATATTTACTGCAATATGATCAAACTTATATCCTTCTTCACTCCATTTTTTATTTTGAATACAAGCTGTCCTTATAACCCACTCACCTATTGGAATTATAAGTCCAGTCTCTTCTGCGATTGGAATAAATTCCACTGGTGATACAAGACCTAATTCTTCACTATTCCATCTTAGTAATGCTTCAAATCCTTCAATTTTATTATTTAAAACGTTAACTTGTGGTTGATAACACAGATAAAATTCTTTGTTTTTTAAAGCTTTATTTAAACAGTTCTCTATTTCTACCTTTCTTTCTAAAGCTTCACTTATTGTTTTATTATAAAACACATACTTATTCATTCCTAGCTCTTTTGCCTTATACATAGCTGCATCCGCATTTTTTATAATAGTTTCTGGGTTATTATTATTATCATAATTAAATATGGATACACCGATAGATACAGTAATTGAAATTTTATACCTTGCTACATTCCATTGTTCTTCAAATATTTGTAATATTTTTTCTATCATGGTTTTTAAGAAAGTTTTTTCTTTAACATTTTTTATAAATATCAAGAATTTATCACTATCAAACTTAAATACTGTAGCTTCATCTTCTAATACTTCTTTTAATTTGGCACCGCAAATCTTTAAAATTTTGTCACCATAATCATATCCTATGGTATCATTTATATTCTTAAAATTATTTAAACCTAATATTAATAATGAGCCCTTTTCAATTCCATTTTCAAGACAATTTCCAGGAAATTTCTCTTTAAATTTTTTATAAAAAACCATTTTATTTGGAAGTCCTGTAACTAAATCTTTATATGCTAAAAACTTTATTTCTTCTCTTTCACATTCTAGTTGTTTATTCAAATTATATAACTTATCATAAGCTTCCTTAATACTTTTTTCACTTTCAAATTCTTTTATTGTAGCATAACCCATATTGGTGATTATTTGTGTAAGTTCTTTTACAAATCTAATTACCACATCAGCTTTTTCCTTTGACAAAATTTTAACTTCATCTATCGCCTTTAAATATTCCTCTACATCAAACCCACACATTTTTGCTACTCTTATGCATTCTTCCCTATCTTGCTTTTCAAAATAAAATTGACCTACTAGAATAGTGGCTATAACTTCATTTTCTATTATTATAGGGCATGCAATATTTATGAGACCATTTTTACACTTTTTCATTACATATTTTTCGCCATCTTTTATTCTTTCAAATATTTCCTTACTACTTTTAATGCAATTAGATTTAACACTGTCATTTAATTTGAAAAACTTTGTACAGATGTTTCTCTGTTCCGTATAAATTAATATTCTATCTTCTATGTCATATATTGATAGTGGTACTTGAGCTATATTACTAAAACTTTCAACAAGAGATTGAAGTTTTTTTATATCTATTAAATCACAAAACTTGTATTGGGTATTCAAAAGTATCCCCCCATATTTTGAATATAGTTAATTAAATTAACTAATCTATTATTTAAACTTTTAAGCATATTTTATCTAATAATGTCTATTTTTCAAATAAAGTAAACTATTGTCATTACTCTTTCAATGTCCTGTATAATTATATTTTATTTCCTATTATAGTTCAATATTTTTATTTAAAATACTATAAATTAATATTTCTATATTTTTTCCAAATAAAATTGTAAAATACAAAAATTATAATATTAATGTTAAATTTATTGAAATTTTTTTCAAACTATATTAACATTAATTTAACAAAGAATAATTTTCTAAATTAAAGATGAAAAGAGGTTTACCAAATGAATTTTTTAAAAATAACCGATTTAGCCTGTGAACAATTTAAAGAATTGTTAAGTGAAAAAAATGTACCACTTGATAATATTAGAATTTACTTATCAAATATGTCTTGCCATGGCCCTGCTTTTAACGTTTCGTCCAGTGAATTAAAAGAAGATGATCTATGTCAAAAGGTTGGTGATTTAACCTTTATATTAAATAAAGATCTTTTCATTCAATATAGTGGATTTATATTATTATGTGGTGAGGAAAATGGCATGGGTGGATTTACTCTAGAACCAATTCATAAACCTGAAAATACAGGATGTTCTGGTGGATGTTCAAGCTGTGAAGATTGTGAATAAATCACCTTATTATTTAGGTGGAATACACTTTATCCGACCGGCTACCATTGCTAACACCCCCATCTTCTTCAAAGTGGGGGATAAGCACTGCTACGCGCCTGGATAAGTTCTTCTAAGACTCAGATGGGTAAAGTACCTAAATGGTAATTTACGAGCTTGCTCAGGGAAAAGGTATTCCCCACAAGCAAACTCCACCTGAGTCTAAGAATCACTTGATATCATATAAAGTGTATTCCACCTAAAGATTTTTTTGCAAATGCATTATCTGCATTACATTCATATAATCGCTATCATTACTAATACCTATATCTTTATTTCTTGTCTATCATTCTCCATGCAGTTCTATCTAACATTCTATCCTCTATGGAGGTATTGGCATTTACAAATATATGCTTAAAGTCTCCTACTATACTATAGGGAATTGTAATGTGTAAAATATTCTTATTATATTCTGATTTTATTCCATTTATATTTGTAATTGATTCCTTTGAAATATTCTCGTTTGTTACTTTATTATTTTTTACTCCTATATTCAATTTAGAATTTTTGTTATCTTGAAATAATATTAAATTAATACTGTATTTTGTAGATTCTTCTATTTCTCCATCTGTTTCTATAAAAAAGTTTAAATTTTTATTATAATCTTGTTGTAAATAAATTGAATGTATATCTGAACCTTTACTTATTTCTAAAGTTAAAGCATCTTGCAGCGGGTCAGAAATTATCTTATTATCTACACTTGGAATAATATTTTCTTCTTTATATTTAGATGTTTTAATGTCTAAATTTTTGTATTCACCAAACAATTCATTTTTTCTTTCAAATGCCGTCATCAATGGACCCAATGTTCTAATTTGTGTTTTATAAAAATGTATTACTTTTTCCTTCTCTTTTATATCATCTATTCCTATACTAAATGCATGCCAATTAGTATCTATATCCATCAATTTAGCAGGAGGTACTAAATACATGGAGATTTCTTTTTTCATAGGTGTTGGCCAATCTCCCCTATGGACTAAATAAAGCCATTCTTTATTAGGTTTATAATTCATGGTAGTCAATGTATATTTCACAAATGCATTTACCGCCCAATGATCAGGATGTCTATCATTTGGATGAGGGTATATAATGTGTGTAGGTTTATAATCATTTATAATTTTAGTCATATCACTAACTACACTTTCCCCTGCATACAAACTTCCTTTAGTATAACTATTTGAATAAGGTGATTTGTTACTTTGTGTATTCTTACTTATATAAAGGTGTTCTCTATCCCAATAAGAACTCCATAAATATGAAACCCCACCATCTGGATATCCTAAAAAAGTTATGTTTTTTTCTGGAACTCCAAGAGTTTTTAATGCATTTATAGATTCTTGTTGTCTGGTATATCCAAATTTTATATAATCCTTTGGCTTAGGATGCAAATTAAAATAATCAAATTGGATAGCTTCCTTAAATCCATCACCATTAGTAATTAAAACTACTTTTACTTCCGCCCCACTTTTAACTGAATTTTTTATTAATTCTGCAGCACCTAATACTTCATCATCATTATGAGGTGAAAATATAAGAACTTTAGAATTTTTGCCTGGTGCCTCTATATCTGTCAAATTAAATCTAACTAGATAATTAGAAATAAATTCTCTAAAGAAAAAAAGCAATATACTTATTAATATAATAAGTAAAATAGTGAACATTATTTTTTTCTTATACCTTAACCATTTCATAACCATACCATCCTATACTTTTTTCGCAAAAATTATATTTTTATATTCAGCTGCATCTTTCCATACTTTATCATGATTTTCATTAATTATTTTGTATCCTTTTTTTTCGTAGAAAGGAATAGCCTTAATATTTTTATTAGAAGTTCTTAAATGAATACCTGAAATATTATTTTCTTTCACATGCCTTTCAAACGTGCTTATCAGTGTTGATCCTACACCATAGTGCTGATAATGAGGTAAAATATTAATATGTAAATGAGCTGGATATTCTGTGTATAATCTATCATACTTATGCTTAAAATTAATATTTTTAACAAAAAACATTACTGCATTGTATGATTCTCTGTGTTTCCAGCTAGTATATAAAAATAGCCTAATAATTGTTTTTAAAAACATTTTTCTTATAAATAATTTTTCTTGCCTTTTTGAATTCAAAGTTCCAATAATATATCCAATAACTTTATTGTTTTTACTTTCATCTATAGCTACAAAACTATTTTCATTTTCATAAAGACAATAATAACTACAAAACAAGTAGCCAAATAACTTAATATCATTAAAAATATTTCTATCCGTTAAATCCTCTCCCATATATCCTGTTTTCCAGCATATATCTATTATACTATTTTCATCACTTTTTCTGCATTTTCTAATTACTATTTTATCCACATGCTCACCACCTTAATTTAAATTATTATATTTAAATATAACTATTATTCCTTAAAAATTTTATAAAATAAATTTTCTGTTAAAAAAATCCATATTTGAATAGATTCATCATTTCAATTATTATATCATTACAAATAATTTTTACCAGTAGATTGCACCCTCAAATTGAAAAATTAAAATCAATTATACTTAAAACTTGTTAAGTTATTTATACAGAGTTTTTGACATCCTATATAGGTACTGTGGCCGATGTTCGTGACATAAAAATCTTAACACTTTACTAAGTAACAACTTTATGATATATTAAGGTTGTTACTTATTTTTTACATTTAAATATATCATAATATCAACTATTACTTAGATATCACTACAATAATTTCTAACTAATAGTACTATTAGTTACGCACTAACTTTTTTATAATATTAAATTTCAATTCTTAGATATTTCTACACTAATATCTATTATCCATCATTTTATATCTAATATAAAATATTTTTCTGCAAAATTAAAAATTATCAAATATATAATTCTTTACTTGGAAAGTAACATTCTTTCTGTTGAAGTAAAGGATTCTACTTGTGGTCCATTTGTGCTTTCTGCACAGTATAACCATAATTTAGAACAAGATTCTCCGCATTAATCACCAGCTTTTTACAATAAAAGCTTTATTTGTTAGTACATAAAATAAAACAATAAATAAGGAGGAATTAACTTCATGAAACTAGGCTTTATCATCCCTAATTTTCCTAACGAAAAAAGAGTGGCCTTACTGCCTCAACATGTAAATAATTTTGAAAATAGCATTATGATAGAACATAACTTTGGAATGAATATGAATATAAAAGATGAGGAATACGAGAAAGCAGGTTGTGAAATTGGATCTAGAGCAGATATTTTTTCCAATTGTGACGCTATATTTTCACTTAAAGTCATTAAAGAAGATGATTATAAATATTTAAGAGAAAATCAGATTATTGTTGGTTGGACTCATCCCTTTGGTTCTGGCAAAAAATTTATGGAAACTGAATTTAAATCTAAAAATTTAATTGTGGTAGATTTAGATAATATACATCCTGAAGTTTATTATAAAGACAAAGTAAAAAGTATAGATTGGATTAAACCAAATTTCATTAAAGAAAATAGCTTTATAGCTGGCTATTCAGCTGCTTTACATGCTTTAGTCAACTTTGGATCAATTCCAAATGCAGACACCAAAATAGCCATACTAGGATCTGGCAATGTTTCTCAAGGAGCTTTTTGTGCCATTTCCAAATTTAGCAATAACATACGAATGTTTTATAGAAAAACTATGGACGAATTTTTAGATTCTTTTCATGATTTTGATATTATAATAAATGGCATAGAACTTGATGAAAAAAACTTACACATACTAACTTTGGACATGCAGAAAAAACTAAAGAAAAACTGTTTAATAATTGATGCTGCTGCCAATGCTGGTAAAGCAATTGAAGGCAGTACTCACACTACCTTAAGTGATCCTATTTATAAAAAAGATGATGTATATTACTACGTAGTAAGCAATGCTCCATCTATTTTCTATAAAGAATCAAGTTTGAAAATAAGCGAATCCTTTAGTAAAAATATTTATGCGAAAGATGTTAAGATATTTAAGGACTTATTTTTATAAACTTATATTTATAAACTTATATTTAATTTTTAGCCCATCTATAGCATTACATGCTAGATTAATATTAAGATAAAATAAAAATCCCAAGAAATAAACTCTTGGGATTTTTGTTTTATCCTAATATTGCTTTTATATCTTCTTCTGGAGTGCTAATAGGTGCAATTCCAAATTTCTCAACCAACACATTTATTACGTTTGGCGATAAAAATGCTGGTAATGATGGTCCTAATTTTATACCTTTAATATCTAAAGAAAGTAATGTAAGTAATATACATACTGCTTTCTGTTCATACCAAGATAAGATGAATGACAATGGTAACTCATTTACTCCACAATTAAAAGCTTCTGCTAATGCTAGGGCGATTTTCACTGCTGAATAAGCATCATTACATTGTCCTACATCTAAAAGTCTTGGAAGACCTGCCACTGTTCCAAAATCTAGCTTATTGAATCTATACTTACCACAAGCTAAAGTTAATATTACAGTATCATTTGGAAGGGATGTAGCTAATTCAGTATAGTAATTTCTTCCTGATTTTGCTCCATCACATCCACCTATTAAGAAGAAGTGTTTGATAGCTCCACTCTTAACAGCCTCTATAATTTCATTTGCATGACTTAATGTAGCATTATGTCCAAAGCCTACTAATATTGATTTTTCTTCTTCATCCTCAGTCCAACCACCAAGTGATAACGCTTTTTCTATAACTTTTGTAAAATCTTTCTTTCCATTTACTTCTTCAATATGTGAAGCTCCAGGCCAAGCTACTACACTAGTTGTGTAAATTCTATCCATATAATTATCTTTTGGCTTTTGTATACAATTTGTTGTCATAACTACACAACCTGGAATATTGTCAAATTCTTTTTGCTGATCTTGCCATGCTCCACCAAAATTTCCTACTAAATGAGGATACTTGTTAAGTTCTGGATATGCATGAGCTGGAAGCATTTCTCCATGAGTATATATATCTATACCTTTTCCTTCTGTTTGCTCTAATAGTTCTTTTAAATCCTTCAAATCATGTCCTGAAATTATTATGAAAGGACCTTTTTTCTTAGTAACTAAAACACTAGTAGGTGATGGGTTACCATAAGTTCCTGTATTAGCACCATCTAATAATTCCATTACTTTAAAGTTAGCTTGTCCAAGTTCCATAGCTAATCCTAACCATTCATTTACACCTAACTTTTTATCTAAAGTAGCTGACAATGCTTTATAGAAAAATTTATTTACTTCTTCACTTTTCTTTCCTAAAACAAATGCATGATGTCCATAAGCAGCCATTCCTTTTAATCCATATATTGAAAGCTCTATTAATGAGCGTACATCTTCATTTAAAGTAGCATTTGCCATTACTCCAAATTTCTTTGCATCCTTTAACATTTCTTCTTTAGTTTCTGGAGCCTTATAATCTACACCTTCAAAAACTTCTGTAACTTCTCCACATAAAGATTTCACCTCAGCTTTTAAAAGGTCTGCTTCTTTTACTGATTCTACAAGTCTGTCTTCATCAAAACTTACATTTGTAAGCGTTGTAAATAATCCATCCATAACAAACTTATCTATTTTATCTCCAAGCACTATTCCTTTTTCTATAGCTTTATTTCCATAAAATCCAATACCTTTAAGTTGATGTATTAAAAGATCTTGTAGTGCTGCAACTTTAGAGTTTTTTCCGCAAACTCCTGCCTTTGTACAACCTTTTCCTCCTGCAGTCTGCTCACATTGATAACAAAACATATCCAATGTTTCTGTTGAATCTTCCAATCCTTCATTTAATTCTTTAAGTAAATCCTCTAAATCTATTCCATGAACCCCTACTGCTTGTTCTAATGATTCCATCTGTGCTGATGGACATCCCACACAACCCATTCCATGTGCCATTAAAATTTCTACAGCTTTAGGATTTATTTTTAGTATATCCCCTATTAATGTATCTTTGTTAATTTTCATAATTATACCCTCCCTAATTAATTTTTTATTTTACTATATTTATTTTTCATCTATTTACAATTTTATTTTACTAAATATACACATTAAAATCGGTAACCTAAGTTACATTTTTAGATTAAAGAATAAATTTTTTATTTATGGTTAATATAATTTTAAATTTAGAAGGGAGGATTAGTATTGGACAAAGAAATAAAAGAATTATTTACAGAAATAAACTCAGAATTAAAAGATATAAATTCCAGGCTAAAACATATAGAACTAGAATCATCCAATGGTAATTATACCTACACGGATACAGATATAAATTCTAAAATTAAAAAGTAGAGTAATTTTATACACTTACTCTACTTTCATTAATAACTTTAAATATTTCATTCTTTATTTAATTATCAAATTGTTATTGAGGAATGTACATAAAATATGAAATAGGATCTTTTGAAGCTGTAGCAAAATTTACATTTCGCTTATGATAAGGATCTCCATCATATTCATTTCCCTGGTTATCACATATATATGCATATTCATGATAATTTGGATCCACCCACTTCATAAAAGTATAAGTATGTGTTGGGCCAGTTCCATCAGCATCTATTGTAAAACATATATCTCCTGATTTAAGATCATCTAAATTTTGGCTTTTTTGCCATCCTCTACTAACCAATTGATTTGTAAGTGTACGTGTATTAGCAACACTTTCTGATAAATCAGTAAGTCCCGCTCTTCTTAAAGCTTCACTTGCAAAATAAACACAGTTGTTACTCAAAGATCCTCCGTGTAATTCTACAGCTCTTGTCATTACAGATTGTCTATTACCTGAATCTGAAAGATAATTATATAAGTTTTTTGAAAATCAGAATGAGTTTTTATATCTGGAGCAGTTATTGTTAAATTTAGCTTTGCTTTTACTAAACATCCTTCAGCTACGCCATAATATGTATATGTTCCTGGTTCTCTATTTGTGGTAATTTCATCATCCCACTTTACTTTTACTGTAACATTTTTTCCATCTGCTGTTACTCCATCAACGGTATCTGGTGGTGTAAAACTCTCGTATTGTTTAGCATTTAAATTAATTTCTGTTGTAGAATCTATTTTTAAATCATTTGTTGTATTACTTCCTGAATTTAAATCAGCTATTGTTAAATTCAAACATGCCTTTTTTGAATATCCATCAATACTTCCATAGTAAGTATATGTTCCTGGTTTATTTGAAACTTCAGCATGCTTGTCCCAAGAAACATTTAGTTTCTTAGTTGTTCCATCAGACATTGTTGCATTTATTGTAGTTGGAAAATTAAATTTTTCATTTTCTTTTATAGTCACATTAATATTATCTATGTAAGATATAAGTGAATCCGTTTTTGTTGGTGCTGATGCAGTTTGTCCAGCTGTTTTGAATTCAACATAAACTGGATCGCTTAATGTTTTATCATTTTTAGATTTAATATCTTTATCAATAACTAAAGAATAGTTAGTATTTGGATCACAATGTGATGAAATAGTTACTACGGTATTATTCTCACTTAAAGATACCTTTGAATTTGTTTCATCCCCATTATCTCTATTTATAATTTTTATTTTATTCTTTATAGAATTATCATCTAGTGGTTGATTAAATCTTATCTTCCAAACCTTGTCCACAGGAACATCTGTTTTAGCTATTGAATTTAATACTGCAATATCTGCACTTATATTCTTCTGTGAATCATTTACAATTTTCGAAGTTTCTGCCACTACAGATACATTCGCCTTTGTTGTGATATTTTCTGCAGCAAAAACCATATTACCTTTTAAAGTTTGAGAAAAAATAATACATCCACAGACTATAAATATCTTTTTTACACATTTTTTCATTAATCCTAATCCCCCCAATTGTTCAACATTACCACATTTATTAGTTTACATCTTTTTTTCTTTATTTTCAACCGTAATTTGTTAAAAACTCTTAAAATTAGCACTTTAACATATTAACCTTTTTTAACTATATGTGTTTTAATTTAACTTATAAGGCATAATATTTGAAATTTTTGCCTTAAGCTTAACTGTAAATTTTTATATACATTTATAATTATTTTCCTTGAAATAACTTATCTCAATTATGCTTATATACAAATATATACCTAATAAGACTATTATTACATTTATTATTTGTGCTATTATATATATATAATTTATTTTTTGATGCTCTTATTTTTTGATTAAAGAGGTTTTTATATGAATACTTCAAAAGAATATAAATTAGAGGAACTAATCGACGTAATATCTGTACAACATATTCAAGATAAATTTTCAAAATTAACTAATATTTCAACAATAACAGTAAATGAAAAAGGTAATCCTATAGTAAATCCAAGCAATTTTTCCGAATTTTGTAACCTTATAAGAAGTTCAAGCGAAGGATATAAAAAATGTATTAATTGTGATGCTACTGGTGGATTGAAATCTATATTATCAAAAAAGCCTGAAATTTATACTTGTCATGCAGGACTTACAGATTTATCTGCGCCTATAATAGTAAATAATCGCCATTTAGGAGCCATGCTTTGTGGGCAAGTAATTATTAAAGAAAAAAACAACAAAAATTCTATTGATGTAAAAAAACTTTGTGATAAGTTTTCTTTGCCATGTAAAAAGCTTTCAAATGCTCTGGATAAAATAGTTATACTAGAATATAGCAAAATAAAAGATATAGCAGATTTTCTGTATCTATTTGCTAACTTAATTGCTAAAATGGGCATGTCAAATTTGGTTCAAGGTGAACTATTAGAAGAAACAAAGGAAAAAATGAAATTTCAGCAATTAGCAAAAGATATGCAGCTAAAGTCCTTACAATCTCAAGTAAACCCTCACTTTTTATTTAATACGCTAAATACTATAGCACGAATGTCTCTTATAGAAAATGCACCTAATACTGGAGACCTCATATATGCTCTTTCAGATATTCTTAGATACAGCCTTAAAAACTCAGACAATATGGTTGAGTTAAATACAGAACTATATAATATAGAAAAATATCTTTTCATTCAAACTACTAGATACAGTGATAGAATACATTTTAAAATAGATGTTTCTGAATATATAAGAAACTGCAAAATTCCTGTTATGACACTTCAACCTATAGTAGAAAATGCTATAATACATGGTCTTGAGCCTAAAAAAGATCCTGGAACCGTTATTATAAAAGCCAGCACATTTAATAACAATATAACTATAGATATATCTGATAATGGCGTGGGAATAACACCTGAAAAACTAAATATTATAATGAACAATACCAATAATTTGGCGTCTAATACAGGTCTAGGTATTCAAAATGTGGACGGTAGAATAAAATATTATTTCGGCCCAGAATTTGGTATTAAAATAGAAAGTACTTATAATATAGGAACAAAGGTATCTGTTACAATACCAGCTATGCTTTAAACTAATATTCACTTGATGTTTAATTTAATATGAACATTTTAAAGGAGGGTATTTTTTTGTATAAATTACTTATTGCTGAAGATGAATCCTTAGAACGTAAAGCTTTACGAATTATTATCCAAAAAAAATTTAATAACATACAATTACTTGAGGACGCTAAAACAGGCGTTGAAGCTATAAATTTAGCTCATAAATTTAAGCCTGACATAATTATTATGGATATAAAAATGCCAGAAAAGAATGGTATAGATGCCCTCCAATCTATTATTCAATTTCATCCTTATGTAAAAACTATTATTTTAACCGCATATAACGATTTTGACTTTGCACAAAAAGCTATACAACTAGGGGTAGTAGATTATATTCTTAAGCCAGCTAGACCATCTGAATTATATAATTCTATAAATAAAGCTTTTAATTTGTTTCAAGGCGTTAATGATGACTTTATGACAGTATCATCATCATCTAAATCACCCCTTATTGATGCGGCTATGAATTATATTCATAAAAATTTTACTAAAAATATAAATTTAGAATCTGTAGCATCCCATGTATATTTAAATCCTCAATACTTTAGCAGATATTTTAAAAATCATACAGGAATTAATTTTATTGATTATCTTTCACAAATACGTATACAAGAAGCAAAAAAATTATTACTTTCCACAGATAAAAGCATAAGCAATATTTCTTTGACTGTAGGTTATATAGACCCTTCCTATTTTAGTAAGGTATTTATAAAATATGAAGGTTTGTCACCTCATAAATATAGATCCGTAAGTCATAACTGTATATCAAGTGATTCTTAATATACTTTTATTGAAATTCACAAAAAGTAAGTGCTTCAAAGCAACTTCCTTTTTGCGAATTTCAATAACTTATTTATATAAATTTTCAATATATTTTGTTTTAATTATAGCGAAAAATTAAAAAAGCCTTGTAATAGACTTCTATTTCAAGGATTCTCGAGTTTTGCTATGCAATATAACAATTTTTTTGGCAGTCTTAATATTTTTTTCAAGAATATCAAGTGATTCGCATAAACATTCCTCAATAACATCTGGTGTTATTAATACTAATTTTTTATTCAATTTTTCACCTTCTTTTACCTAACATTTTAATTATATACCTATTATACAAATATGTCAATTTAGATTTTTTTAATATTTTTAAATTTGATAGCCTGTAAGCAATTCTATATAGTGATTATTATATTACTCAACTTTCGCAGTTTAAAAATATTGTGACGCAACTTTATTTAGTGGAGAGTGGAGAATTGAGAGTTGATAGTGAAGGTTGATTTTTAGCTATCGCAAAAAATCTTTTAATTTATATAAGTCAGCAATGTTTCGCTTTAGCGAAACGAGCCATGAAAAATTTAATCAAAGATTTTTTGTAGTGTAACGGAAAAAAATCCACATTAACTCTCCACTCTCAATTATCAACTCTCAACTAGCAAAGCAAAGCGTCGCATCCTGCTTATATTAAGTCAAAATTTTGTATGTGCGAAAGTTGAGTTAAAATATTAAATTTTCCATTTCAATATCAAAACCATGAATATGTCTATTGTCTATTGCAATTTTTATCTTATCCCCTACGTTTAACTTTATATCAACTGTGACTTTTGCTGTAATATTATATTCTTTTAAACTCAAATACAAGTATGTTTCTGAACCTAAAAATTCAACTAATATTATTTCAGCTTCCATTATAATATAATCTTCTTGTTTTTCTTTTATGTTTTCTGCTAAATGTATATGCTCTGGTCTCACACCTAACTTTATAGTTTTATTTATATAACCTTCTTTTTCTAATCTTTCAGCTTTATCTTTGTTAAATTGGAAGACCTCTTCTTGTATCTTTCCTAAAAGTTTGTTACTTTTTTCAATAACTTGTACATCAATAAAATTCATTTGAGGACTTCCTATAAAACCAGCTACAAACATATTGGAAGGATTATTATAAATATCCATTGGAGAGCCTACCTGTTGAATTATCCCATCTTTCATTACCACAATTTTAGTACCCATTGTCATAGCTTCAGTTTGATCATGTGTAACATATACGAAAGTGGTATTTAGCTTTTTATGAAGTTTTGCAATTTCTGTTCTCATTGTTACTCTAAGTTTTGCATCTAAATTAGATAGTGGTTCATCCATTAAAAATACCTTTGGTTCTCTAACTATGGCTCTTCCAAGTGCAACTCTTTGTCTTTGTCCACCAGACAATTCTTTAGGTTTTCTATTAAGAAGACTATCAAGTCCTAAAACTTCAGCTGCCTCCTTAACTCTTTTATCTATTTCATTTTTATCAACTTTATTAAGTTCTAATGAAAAAGCCATATTTTTGTAAACACTCATATGTGGATATAAGGCATAATTTTGAAACACCATTGCAATGTTCCTATCTTTAGGTTCCACATTATTAACTAAATTGTCTCCTATATAAAGTTCACCTTTAGAAATATCTTCTAATCCAGCTATCATTCTAAGAGTGGTAGACTTTCCACATCCTGATGGCCCAACTAATACAACAAATTCTTTATCTTCAATTTCTAAATTCAGATTTTTTACTGCACTATATCCATTTTCATAACACTTATTAATATTTCTTAAACTTAATTTAGCCATACTATTTACCGTCCTTTACAAAATTTTATTTAGCTTGTCTGGATAATTTGTTATAATTCCATCTATTCCTAGTTCTACAAGCTTCTTCATATACTTTTCTTCATTTACTGTATATGCATTAATTCTTATTCCATTTTTCTTAATACAATCTACTATTTTTTCATTCATTACTGATGGATAAAATGGATGCAGTGCATCTGCTCCTACTATTTTTACATAATCATGTACATTATAAAGAGTTGCTGAGCATAATAGCCCTGTTTTTATATTGCTATCATACTCCTTCACTCTAATCATTGAATAATGATTGAAAGATGATAATATTGCATTGTTTTCTAATTTGAATTTATAAATTTTTTCTATTACCTTTTTCTCAAATTCATTGTAACGTAATATATCATTTTTAAGTTCTAAATTTATCAACAAATTTTTATCCTTTACATAATCTAAAAATTCATCAATGCTTGGAATTTTTTCTCCTTTAAATTCCTTATTAAATTTAATTCCCGCATCAAATTTGCATAGTTCCTTGTAACTATAATCATGAATAAAGCCACTGCCATTTGTAGTTCTATCTATAGTTTCATCATGACAAATAACTATAATTCCATCCTTTGTAATATGTAAATCTGTTTCAATACCATCACAACCTACTTCTACAGCTTTTTTAAATGCAATCATAGTATTTTCAGGGTATATACCACTAAATCCCCTATGTGCAATATTTAAACTTTTTCTCATATATAGAATCTCCTTTATATTCATGAAATCCATAATTTTCAATTAAACTATATGCACTATTTTATTTAAGGGGATTGACTCATCCCCTTTTTCACTATATGTTTAAAATTTATGTTTCACGTTTAAAAAGCAATGAATTATTTATTATCTTTATTGTATTTATCAATAGCTTCATTTATACTTTTTGCTGAATTTTTAACTGTTTCATCAGGTGTCTGTTTATTTTGAAGCATTTCTTCTATATTCTTTTCAACAGTTTGTCTTGCTTCTGGGAATACAGACATTAATGCACCTTTAGCAGTTTTAGGTGATGCATGTAACTGATCTATAGCAGTTTGAAATTGTGGCGCTTTCTTTAAATTATCCTTCATAACTTGAACATCATAAGCTTTTTGTGTTACCGGAAAATATCCTGTTTGTGTATTCCAATAAGCCTGTTCATCAGCTGATACCATGAATTTTATGAATTCCCAAGTTGCTTTTTGCTTTGCTTCATCTTTATTATCTAAAGCCCATAATGAAGCTCCCCCTATTGAAACACCTCCATCTTGTATTCCTTCAAAAGATGGTAAAAAAGCTGTTCCAACTTCAAATCTTCCTCCAACACCGCTTAAAACTGCTTTTAAATCAGCTGTAGATTCAATGTACATAGCTGTTTTACCTGCAATAAACGCATTTTCAGTATCATCTTCATTTCTTCCAAAGTTGCCCACATTACCAGAATCAACTAACTTTTTCCACTCATTTAAAAGTTTAAATGCAGATCCATTTTTGTCGAATTCAACTGCTGTTGGTGCTGACTCTCTACCATTTCCATTAGTTGCATAGTTTGCACCTTGTTTAACAATAAATTGTTCAAAAAACCATCCGTATATTGCCATAGAATATCCGTATTGAGTAGCTTTTCCTGAACTATCCTTTTTTGACAAAGCAGCTGAATATTTTTCTATATCAGCAAAAGTTTTTGGAGGACTATTCGGATCTAAACCAGCCTCTTTAAAAGCGGTCTTATTATAATATAATATTGGAGTTGATGTATTAAATGGCATTGAATAAAGCTTATTATTAACTGTGTAATATCCTAATATATTAGGTTCTAATTGAGATACATCATACTTTTCTGCATCTATGAATTTTTGCATTGGAACAACCCAATTACTATCTACCATAAATCTAGTACCAATATCATATACCTGCATTACATCTGGCCCACCATTACCTTTTTTAGCACTTTTCAACTTATTTATAGCTTCATCATACTTTCCTTGATACTCAGCATTGACTTTAATATCTTTATGTGAGCTGTTAAAGTCATTTACCATTTTAGTTATTGCCTGCCCATTCTTTCCTCCCATGGAATGCCAAAAAGTTATTTCTGTAGGCTTTCCACTTCCCGCAGCACTCTTACTACTATTTCCGCATCCTGCTAGCATACCCGTTATCATTAAAGATGCTGTTATTAAACTTATAAGTCTCTTTTTCATTATTTTTCTCCTCTCAAAATACATTTATTATTTAAATACTCAAATTTCACAGTTTAAAAATATTGTGACGCAATATTTTTAGTTAATAGTTAAGAATGAAGAATTAATAGTTAATGTAGATTTTTTTCCGTTACACTACAAAAAAACTTTGATTAAATTTTTGATGGCTCGTTTTGCTAAAGCAAAACATTGCTGACTCATATAAATTTAAAGATTTTTTGCGATAGCTAAAAATCAACCTTTACTATTAATTCTTAACTAGCGAAGCTTTGCTTCGCATTTTGCTTATATTAAGTCAACATTTTGTATGTGCGAAAGTTGAGTTAAATATTATACTATTATCCTTTTACCGCACCTGCTGTCATGCCTTCTACAAGTTGCTTTTGTCCAAATATAAAAATCAATATGGAAGGCAATATTACCATTACAATACCTGCCATTATAAGTCCAAAGGATTGATTTTCTGAAAACTGCAGCATACTTATTCCTATTTGCACTGTCCTTGAACTGTCCTTGCTTGTTACAAGTAAAGGCCAGAGATATTGATTCCAAGTAACTAAAAAAGTATATATTCCCAGTGAACCTATTACTGGTTTTGACATAGGCATTACTATTTTTATTAAAAATTTCAAACTACTGCAGCCATCAATTTTTGCTGCCTCGTATAATTCTTTAGGTAGTGTTAGATAATACTGTCTCATCATAAATATTCCCATAGCAGAACTTAAATAAGGTACTACAAGAGCTTTATAACTATCTAACCATCCAAGTGATCCTATTGTTAAATAATTAGATATCATAATTGCTTCAGCTGGAATCATCATTGTAGCTATCATTACCATAAATAATATGTTTTTGCCTTTAAACTTAAAAAAGGAAAAAGCAAAAGCCGCCATACAAGAAGTTAAAACCTGTCCAAACGTTACTAATAGGGATACAACAAAACTATTTACTATAAATTTAATTATTGGTGCTGTATTTAGTGCATCTATGTAATTTTGAATATAAAAGCTTTTTGGTATTAATTTAGGTGGAAAATCAAATATCTGCTGAGGCGGCATTATACTAATAAGTAATGCATATAAAAGTGGTGCTATAGCTATTAATGAAAATAAAATGTTTACTGCATAAAGGAATATCTTATTTATTTTTTTCTTCATTTCTTCCTTCACCTCCTTAACTATAAAATACTTTGTTCTTTTCATATCTAAATTGAAGTAGTGTTATAATGAACATTATTATAAAAAGAATTATAGATTCAGCACTAGCCATACCAAATTTATTATTAAAAAATGCATCTCTGTATATAGAATATACTAGTACGTTAGTAGCTTCTCCTGGCCCTCCTAAAGTCATAATATTTATTTGTCCAAAAGTCTGAAACCCGTTTATTATATTAATTACCGATACGAAAAACAATGTTGGAGATAAGCAGGGTAAAATTACATTTTTTAAACACTGAAAATAATTTGCTCCATCTATTGACGCACTTTCTTTTAATTCCTTTGGAATATTTTGAAGTCCTGCTGTTATAAATATAAAATTTACACAAGTGTTCATCCAAACAGTAACAATAGATACTGCAATTAATCCCCAAAATGGACTAGTAAGCCAACCTATATTCCTTTTTAATATATAATTAATTAAACCTATACTTGGATTAAAAAATAGTAGCCAAATAATTGATGCAGATGCAGACGCTACAGCCATTGGCATAGCATACATTGTATTGAAAATCCCTTTAAATTTTAATTTGTTATTGCATAATAAAGATGTAATAAGACCTAATATTATAGATGGAAATGCAGTTAAAACTACAAATTTAAATGTAACTACTATACTATTTACAAAAGAAGGTGATTTAAAAAGATCTGTATAATTTGTTAATGCTGCAAAAGAACTTATTTCACCTTGAGCATTAGTATTAAACAAACTCAAGTAAATAGTTTTAAAGAATGGGAAATAGGTAAAAGTTAAAAAAATAAATAAACAAGGAATCAGATAAAAATATGGTTCTAATTTTTTTAAAATTCCTTTCTTTACTTGAATTCTACTATCAGTTGAATCCAGTTTCTCTACTATTTGTTCCATGTGTATACCTCCATACGTTCCATATTCTACATATGAATGATAACACTGGAATATTATGAAGAGTTTACGCTTTTGTAAAAGAAAATTTACATTAAAAAAAGATAAATTAATTCATCTTTTTTTAAAATTTAAACTCAATTTAACACGGTTTTAAAACATACTTAAAAGCAAACAGATAAAATTAATGTAAAACTATATATATTAGAGGGAGGTTTTTATGAGTATATTAAATTCTATAGTACGTAGTGATACTTTTTTATTAAAAACCATTAATTCTTCATTAAAATGCAGATTTTTTGACATTACATTACCTATAATCACCTGTTTATCTTCAAAGTCTTTTTTAACTTTAATTGGCTTATTTTTTCTTTTAAGTTCTAATCCATTGATGCATTTGTTAGGCATAAAATATACTATGGCAATAATATTTAGTACAACCCTAACTCAAATAATAAAAAGAACTGTAAATAGATGTAGACCATTTCTAACAGTTAAAAATCTTAGCATAAAAAAGATAGGTATAGACAAATATTCTTTTCCCTCTGGACATACTGTATCTGCTTTTACACTTGGAGCTATGATTTCATTATTCTATCCAGCTGTAACTTGTATATGTATTGTGATAGCTTGTCTTGTTGGAATTTCTAGAATTTATTTAGGAGTGCATTATCCTTCTGATGTTTTAATTGGTGCAATTTTAGGTTCTCTAAGTTCCTTTTTTATGTTTTATTTAATTTAAAAACTAAAAAATTTTTATCCTATTGCTGCCAGCCGTTACGGATAGCAGCCATGGGATAAAAAACTTTATATTATTCTTCTTAAATTTATCTCCTGTGCTTATTCTTAAGTATACCTTTAAATTCTCCTCATTTAGCAGAATCAATAGATACTAAACCATCATTTTCATCTTGCGTTAATTTCCTAAATTTCAAAAATCATCTCTAAATGAACCTATTGCAGATTGAATGTTGAAATCATTTTTTAAAGTAGCACGGACACCATTCAGCATATATCCTTTCATTAAATGGTTCAGTTCTTCAAAAGAAAAAGGGGTTTCATCTGCCCAATAGATGAACATATCTACATGGGCTGAAAGCGTCATATCGATGATGGCATTTGTTTTGCTATCGAAAGATTCAGCGGTAAATTGTAAAATCTGTTGAAGCTTTTGTTTTAATTTATTTTTGTACGCAGCTGCAAAGGCAGGTTCTTTCTGCTCACGGAGCAGGACATGCAAATAATCATGATTCTGTTGAAATAAAGCGTAGACATTACTGGCGAAATTGGTCATATCTACGTCTGTTTTGATGGAAGCTGTGTTCATGTCATCTAAGGACTGTATGAGAGAGGTCTCTATCTGTTCTAAAATGCCATAGACATCATGGTAGTGCAGATAAAAGGTTGCGCGGTGAATGTCGCAGGCATCTGTAATACTTTTAACAGTGATTTTCTCGATTTTCTGAGTTTTATATAGCTCCCAGAAAGCATGGATAATCTTATCTTCAGTCTGCTTTTTGGCCTTGTCATAGATTCCCATTTCAAATCCTCCTTTAAAACACGACAGTGTGTTGAAAATTGTCGATTGCTTTTGGTATTTTTTCCTTATATCATATAAATATAAAAGCGACAGAGTGTCTATATTTGAACTAATTTTATTAAATTTCAAATCAAAAGTCAAGAAGAAATTGACATTAAAAAAGATGCAGTAGGAGGCATTCTAATGAGAATTAAAACTTGTAAATATAATTGTGATGAGAGTTGGGATAAGATAGACTCTATTTATTACTACAATTAAAGATTAATGAATATTATTTGTTGCTGTAATTTTAGGAGGTATTGAGTATGAAAAATGTCAAAAAAATAGTTTTATATGGTGTCATTTCTTTAATTATTGCAGGTGGAATTTCAGTGAGTAAGAACAAGGTTTTTTCAAATGAAGCTAAGAAAGATAATTCAAAAGTTACAACTGTAAACAGCAAAACCTCTGTTCAGGTACAACAAGCAAAAACAATAGAAAAAGATTCGGGTGCTTCATATAAGGCTACTCTGGAAGCATATGAAGAAGGAATTGTAAGCAGTAAGATTTCAGGTAAGGTTGCTCAAATATTATTTGAAAACGGAAAAAGTGTATCCGAGGGTGATTCATTAATTGTATTAGATGATACAGATATAAGAAATCAGTTAAGAAGTGCAGAAAGCCAATTGAAAATATCTCAAAGTCAATTAAGCTCTTCAGAACTTGCTCTACAGAAATTGCAGACTGGTGTGGAAAATGCACAGCGTAATTATGATAGAACAAAAAGCTTATTTGATCAGGGAGCTGTATCAAAGGTTGAATTCGAGAATGCTGAAACGGCTTTAAAAAATGCCAAAGCAGATTATGATTCAGGAAGATCTAGCATTGAAATATCAAAGGCAAGTATAGAATCAGTACAAGTTAGTATAGATAATTTACAAAATTCTTTAAATGATATGGTAATTAAAGCGCCTATTAGTGGAGTAATGGATGGAAAGACTGTTAGCTTAGGACAAATGGCTTCTCCAGGTGCAGTACTAGCAAAGGTAAATAACACATCTTCACTATACGCTGTAATACAGGTAGAACAGGAAAATGTAAAAAACGTTCAAATAGGGCAAAAGTCTCTAGTTAAGATAAATGGTGATGATAAGGCTTATGAAGGAATTATAAATAGGATAGATGCATCAGCAGATCCTAATGCCAGAGTTTTTAGTTGTAAAATACAGCTAGATAACAAAGATAACTCTTTGCATCCAGGAGTCTTTGCTAAAGCCCAAATACTTAGTTCTAAAAAGATATCAGTACTTGTTGTGCCAATAGAAGCGTTAGGTGGAAATGAAGGACAATACTATGTTTTTGTAAGTGATAATGGAGTAGCCCAAAAACATAAGGTTACAATTGGTGAAACGGACAAAAATATGGTGGAAATAAAATCTGGGATAAAAAGTGAAGACAAGATAATCTGCACCAATACAAGTACACTACAAGATGGTGATAAAATACAAGTAGTTTCTAAATAGGGGGGATATAGAGTGCGTTTAGCAGATATTAGTATTAAGAGACCAGTACTTATTACAGTTGTTATAATAGCCCTTACTGTTTTAGGGATAATATGTTATAAAAATTTAACAATTAATGATATGCCAGAGGCTGATTCACCTACTGTTACTGTTACAATTAATCAGAAAGGATCATCGCCAGAAGAATTAGAAACAAAGGTAACAAAAAAGGTAGAAGAGGCAGTAGGTGAGATTTCGGGAGTTAAGCATATTACTTCAACTATGACAGATGGTAGTTCAAATACGGTTATAGAATTTGTGCTGGATAAATCTTCAGATGTGGCAGCACAGGAGGTTAGAGATAAAGTATCAGGAATACGTGGTCAGCTGCCTAAGGAGATTGATGAACCGATTATCGCTAAATTCGATATTACAGCTAAAGCAGTAGTATCTATAGCTGTAACAGGTGGTAGTGATAACAAAGAACTTTCTACCCTAGTAGATGATGTTATAAAAAAGAAACTCTATACGGTGAAAGGTGTAGGAACAGTAAATACTTATGGTAAAGATGAAAGAGAAATTCAAATTAAGTTAGATAAGGAAAAGCTAGCATCCTATGGAGTGACTACTGCAGAAGTAGTTAGCAGTCTTCAAAGTGATAATCTTGAGATGTCAGGCGGAAAAGTTACAGATGGTGGTAGAGAAATTTCTCTTAAAACAAATAGTAATGTAAAAAAGGTAGAAGATTTTAATAACATTCTAGTAGCAAAAAGAGCTGGCAACGAAATTAGGGTAAGAGATGTAGCAAAAGTTATAGATGGAACTAAGGATAAGGAAAGTCTTTCTTTCTATCAAGGAAAACAAGCAATTGGTATAGACATTGTCAAGCAGTCTGGCTCTAACACGGTAGAAGTAGCAGATGGAGTTAAAAAAGAAATAGAAAAAATCAAAGCTTCACTGCCAAAGGGAGTAAAAATTGATATAGTTCGAGATAACTCAGTATCCATAAGAGATACAGTAGATGAAGTTATAAAAACTATTATAGAAGGATGTATATTGGCTGTTATCATTGTATTCGTGTTTTTAAATGAATGGGAGAGTACTCTTATCAGTGCAACTTCTCTTCCAATTTCCATCGTCAGTACTTTTATTTGTATGAAAATGATGAAGTTTTCACTCAATACGATGTCATTGATGGCATTATCGTTGGCAGTAGGTCTTTTAATTGATGATGCTATAGTTGTTATAGAAAATATTGTGAGTCACTTGCATATGGGAAAACCTCCACTTCAGGCAGCGAAAGAGGCTACCTCCGAAATTGGATTTGCAGTAATCGCAACAACCTTGGCTGTTATATCGGTGTTTCTTCCTATAGCAATGGTAAGTGGTATGATTGGTAGATATTTTATTGAATTTGGACTTACTGTTGTATTTAGTATGATTGTTTCATTGTTTGTATCCTTTACTCTTGTACCCATGATGTCAGCAAGGATGCTTAAAGGAAAACACAAAAAGAAAAAAACGATTTTTGGTAGATTCTTCGATGGTTTTAATGATGGGTTTAATAAGATTACTAAGAAATATGCACAGTTTCTAAGATTTGTTCTTAAGCATAGATTAGTGACCATAGTGTTTGCCATAGTATTGTTTTTTGGTAGTACTAAAATAATTCCTCTACTAGGCTTTAGTTTTATGCCTACCACAGATCAGGGAGAAATTGTTCTTGATGCTAATCTAGACTCAGGATTATCCATTGAGAATGCTGGGCAAAAAACTAAGGAAATTGAAATGAATCTTAGAAAGTATCCTGAAGTAAAATTTATCTATTCTACAGTAGAGAAAGATAACGTATCTGTTTTTGTTAAATTAGTTGATAAAAGTAAGAGAAAGAATGTAAAAACTATAGTTGAGAAAATGAGGACTGATTTAAAGCAAATTCCTGGAGCAGAGATTGCTATAAATTCAGTATCTATAGGACCAACAGGCTCAAAGGATGTATCCTTTAATATTATGGGAGATAACTATGAACAACTTCAGGCTTTTGCAATCAAGGCAAAACAGATGATGCTTCAAGACCCTCATGCAAGAGACGTGAGCATTAATTATAGAGCAGGTAAACCAGAAATAAAATTAGATGTAAATCGTGACAAAGCAGCAGACCTTGGGGTTAACACTGCCGCCGCCGCGAATACATTAAATACATTGTTCAACGGTAATGTTGTAAGTAAGTTTGATAGTGGTAAAGATAGATATGATGTAAAAGTATCTATAGAGGATGATCAGCGTAAAAATCTTGATAGCTTGGAAGGTATCTATGTTTCAGGTTCAAATAATCAAATGGTTCCTTTAAATCAAGTATCTAAAAAAGTTTTCTCAACAGCATCTTCTTCACTGCATAGGTATGATAGAACAGGACAAGTTGAAATCTCTGCTAACGTTGCAGGCATGGCTACAGGTGATTTTTTAAATCTATACTTAGATAAACTAAAAAATGGAATGGAGGTTCCAAAGGGAGTTTCAGTGGATGTTGGAGGAATGAACGGAACCATGCAGGAGGGATTTAACAGCATAATAATAGCATTATTTATCTCAATTCTTTTCTTGTACCTAGTTATGGCAGCTCAGTTTGAAAGCTTTATTGACCCTATATCCATTATGTTTGCATTGCCACTAGCGATAATTGGAGCTATTTTAGGATTATATGTTGCTGGCAGTGAACTTAGTATTATGGCTATGATAGGTATCATAATGCTTATGGGATTAGTTGCGAAGAATGGTATTCTGCTAATTGATTTTGCAAAGCAAAAACGAGGAGAAGGTCTAGATATGAATGAAGCTTTAAAAGAAGCAGGGCTTGCAAGATTACGTCCAATAATTATGACCACTTTGGCTATGATATTTGGTATGATTCCTTTAGCTGTAGCCAAGGGTGCTGGTACTGAAATGCGTGCTCCAATGGCACAGGCGGTAATTGGAGGATTGATTACTTCTACAATATTAACTTTATTTATAGTACCAGTTGTTTATACTTTGCTTGATGATTTAAAAGGCTTGTTTAAAAAAGTATTTTCTAAAAGGATGATTTCTAAAAATCAAGTAGAAAATAATTAAATATTTCGAATATAATTTTAGAATATAGTTATCAAGTGATTCTTAGACTCAGGTGGAGTTTGCTTATGAGGAATACCTCCTCCCTGAGCAAAGCTCGTTAAATACCATTTAGGTATTTAACCCATCTGAGTCTTAGAAGAACTTATCCATTTAATTCTGTGCTACTAAAAACACAAAAAAATTATATTATATTTGATCTCTTTTCAAAAAATCTTCTACCAATTTTTCTGCATCTTGATCCGATTGTTTATAATATCTTTTAGAAAATGAATCACTGAATCCATGTTTTCCTAATAACACATGAATATCAACGTTTGTCTTTTTTTCAAGTACACATGACAATTCCATTACATTAAAAGACTTCTCTTCAGCTGCAAAAATCAATAATGTTGGACATTTAGGAATGATTTTAAGATAATTTCTTATTCTTGAACCATAATATCCAATTATGCCTTCGCATATAGGTTCTTCATCACTGCACAACCATGCAATTGTTGCACCAATGCTGAAACCTAATAAAAATACATTCTTATATTTTCCTTTGGCTTCTATTATTAAATCTTTAACTTTTTTTGAAGCCAAATCAAAACCAACATTTTTCATAAAATATTCATATGCGTCTTCTTCCTGATCATAATCAAAAGATTCATTTAGATTTAATAAATTAGGACAAATAACATCAAATCCAGATGTCTTGAAATATTCACAAACCTTCAATATGTGTGGATTAATTCCATATATTTCGTGCAAAATTATTATGACAGAATCTGAATTATTTAAAACAGTCATTATTTTTCTCCTTAAATCAAAAATGTTAAATATCCTTTGATTTTAAATGTTTCTTAGTCCATGGGCAAACAACTATACATTTTCCACATATTCTATCTTTTATGCCAATTTCACTACTTACCTTACGTGCTGCTTTGCTGCAATTAAATGCATTATAATAAGCATCTCTACTTAATTTTGTATTCCAATTCACACCTTTAATAGCATCGCCAGGGCAATATTTTTTACATTCGCTGCAATTACCACATCTAGACTCATTTATAGGTTCTCCAACTTCTAACTTTGCATCAGTTAATACAGTTGATAACCTTATTGCAGAACCAAACTCCTCTGTAATAAGCAATGCACATTTCCCAATCCAACCAAGTCCAGCTCTTGTGGCTACCGTTTTATGTGGTAACATTGTGCTTAAACTTTCTTCATTTTGATGCACAACCTTTGTTGTTCTAGGAACTGCACTATATCCATAGGATTTTAAAATATCAGATGCATATTCGCCAATCTCATCTAACAGATTATTAAGCCTATTATACTCAGCATAATATTCTTTTGTAGGGCCACTTTCTATACCCGAAATTATAACAGGATCAACAGCCACTGCAATTGAAATACCATATCTAAAACCTTCTGTTTTTTCAACTGGCATATCTTTTAAATCAGCAAATCCTACAAGTGATGCCCCTTTTTTTAATAAAGCTTCTTTAATGATTTCACTTAAATTATCCATTCTTATTCCCCCTATTTTGTTAGTATGAAGTTTTTTTAATATGTTGAATCCATTTATTTGCTCTCTCTATACTCTTAATTTTCTCTTAACGCCATTTTAAATATGTTGAGAATTTTTCTGATAGTCTTTTCCCCATTCACACATTAAACTTAAAATAGGTTTCATGCTTTCACCCAGTTTAGTAAGTCCATATTCAACTTTTGGTGGAACTTCTGCATAAACTTTTCTATAAATTACACCATCTCTTTCTAGTTCTCTTAACTGGAGTGTTAGTGTCTTTTGAGTGATGTTGTCCAATAATCTTTGTAATTCGTTAAACCTAATTATTCCTCTTGTTAAATGCCAAAGAATTGACATTTTCCATTTTCCACTTAATATATTTATAGTTACATTCATAGGACATTCTGTTGTTATTTCTTTTGATTTTGCCATTTCTAATTCCACCTTTACACCTTGTAAATAATAACTTTATAGTATCATTTACTACACTACATTTCAAATTTGTGCGTACTTTAAATGTATTATTCTTAATGATATACTCTCAAATATACTAAATTTAAGAAAGAAGGATATTAAAAATGATAATTGATAGTCATGCTCATGTAATATTGCCAGCAGAAAAACAAATATTAATGATGGAAGAGGCTGGAATAGATAAAACTATATTATTTTCTACAACACCCCATCCTGAAAAAGCTCATGATTTAAAGTCTCTAGAAAAAGAAATGTCTATATTAAACAATATATTATCAAGTAATACTTCATTAGATGAGAGAATTAAAAACCTTAAAAGTACTACTGCAATATTAAAAGAAGTTATAGATAAAAATCCATCAAAATTTATAGGTTTTGGATCTGTACCATTATCTTTAACATATAATGAAACAGCCGATTGGATAGATAATAATGCAGTTAAAAACAACTTTTATGGTTTAGGAGAATTTTCACCAATGTCTGGTGGAGTTAAATATTTAGAAGTAATCTTTAAGGCTTCCAATGAATTAGGATATTTGCCTATATGGGTTCATACTTTTCATCCTTTAAATTTTCAGGATATTAAAGAACTTGTTGAGTTAGCTAAGAAATATCCAAAAGTTCCATTAATATTAGGGCATATGGGAGGTATACACTGGCTTGATGTAATAAAACTTGCTAAAGAAAACCATAATATTTATTTAGATTTATCAGCTACATATACAACTTTAGCACCTACCATAGCAATTAAAGAATTGCCTGAACGTACATTGTTTAGTTCAGATGCTCCTTATGGTAATCCCCTACTATCTAGAAAAATGATTGAGATAATTAGCCCTGACAGAAAAACCTCCGAACTGGTATTAGGTGGAAACATAGCAAGATTACTAAACTTATAATATCCTCAACTTTAGCAGTTTAAAAATAATGCTACGCAAATAGATATTAAAGTGTAGTGGCAGTTTGGATTTTAAATTTTACTACGGGATATATGATAAATGTTTCATCACTGCTAAATGTTTTTAATTATTCTAAGTTCAAATTTCTGGAAAACCTAAGAACTTTGCCAAACTCGCTTCACTCAAACAGGGCTAAAGTTCTAAGGCTTTCCTGAAATTTTCACTAAGAATAATAAAAAACAATTTAGCTAATGTGATGAAACATTTATCTATATCCCTACATAAAATCTAAAATTCAAACTGTAACCATAAAGCGATTAATCTATATTTAAAAACTTTTTGTATATACTTTATATTAATATATTTTTCTTCACCAAGTGCTTATAAGTCATAACTGTAGGTTTGAATTCACTTAATATTTTAAGTAGCTTCAAACGTCTTAAGCAAAACAAATTATTAACAATTTGTTAACAAGCCCCAGGTGGTTGTTGCGAAGACTTGGCTGAGCTTTCTTGTTGTTAAAAAATTTCACATTGATTGTAAGCGTAACTTTTGATTTGCAGTATGGTCTGCAAATCAAAAGTTTGTGGTTCGGACTGCTTAAAAAAACTTACCATCACTGTCAACGTTGTTTTCAATAACAGCTTTCCATCTTCTTCATTGGTCATAGTGATTGTACCTTAATGCTTATCAATATAATCTTGTAATTGGTCGTGCCACTGCACGGTATTGTATATCTGTGGTTCAGTTATTTCACCCATTAGAAGATCAATCAAATGTCTAGGTTTTTTGCCGCCAGTATACATTGATTTGATACAGGAAATACAATATACACAAACCTCGTTGCAAGGCATCGAGTCTGCTCGTTCCTTCATTTTTTGGTGAACCTTTTCAATGGGGATCTTAAGATAAAGATCATCTCCGCAGCATATTGAATTCGTGCCGGAAAACTTTGTTTCCACAACATCAATGTTCATCTTTTTTAACAGATTGCGTACAGCCTTATGAACCTGTGGCTTTTCACGCACAGGACAAGCATCATGTACTGACAACTTCAAGCCTTTATAATCAGGATATTGAAATGCATCCAATCCATCAAGTACTTCCCATAAAGAGATTGTTGATATGCCCTGGTATAAGCTTCTGAAACGCCTGTCACAGCCAGCACATACATTAATAATCAATGAGCCTGATTCAAGTTGCGGATCATGGCGACAGCATATTTTGTGCAATGTAACCTCCCCATAGTTTTCACTCAAAAACTTTAAAATTTTATTTTCTATTTCAGGCTTATATATACTTAAAGCACATCCTGGATTAAAATATGTTTTTGTCATAATATATTTCCTCCTGTCTAAAGTTGAGTTTTATTAAGACACCTTTTATTTGCTCCTTAATTGTAACAGGATATACAGAAAAAATCTTCTTGATTTCAGATTTCTAATTTTCATAGTTGAAATTTTCTTCCCTCTCTTTAAAAATATCTGATAGGACTTCTCAATGGTTATATAAATAACTTCTATTACGCTTTAATCTACGATTATAAATTAATTTTTGCCAATTATACTATATAATCCAACTAAATTCCTCATATTAAAAAGATAGAATTTCATTATTTAACACTGCTCTATTCAATTTTCAATGTATAAGATTATCATATTCTTCTCTTCTGTTCTTGAAATTTAATATATCTTTCTTTCAATTCTTCATAATACTCATCAAGTCCACCATGTAAATTAATTATCTTTACCATTCTTTTATCACTATAAGATAAGCCATCCATGCAAAGCAGCATTTCTTTAATATGATAAAACGTGGCATATCATCCAAGGTATCTTTTTTGTCCATATCTATCTCCATTTTATTTAACGTGTTAACAATTTAAAATAAAGCTTATTTTATAACTATTTTAGGCTGTGTATGAATAAATATCTTGTATAAATTGCTCTGTAACATGCGTTTGATTTCTTTTCCTATTATAAAACGATTGCCATTTTCTCTCCTTAAAACACATGTTATATTACCGACTTCACCTTCTGTCAAACAAGTAAATTGGAAATACTTTCTATTGTCATAAATCTCTGTAACAATATAATCTAAAAAGTCATCTCTCCCACAAGGTAAGGCACATTGCTCTTCTAAACTTTTCGCTGTATTATAAAATCGAATACATGCACCTTTGTATATCTTTTCATCATCTTGTATATTATCAATTAACATCCAGTTCATTTTTTCAGTTGTTACGCTAAATAAGAAAATTGTGCCTCAACGCTTCGATTTATATTTGCAAAAAATTGCTTATATCTCCAAGTAAATTAATGCGTTATACTTAAATGTCAAAAAAAGATAGAAATTCATATTTTTATTGAAAATTCTCCCGAAGTAATATAGTATAATAATTAGTTTCAATTGATTTAAGGGGGTATTATAATGTTTTGTTCGAAGTGTGGTAAAGAAATTGATAATGCCGCAGTTATATGCGTTCATTGTGGTGTACCAACACAAAATTTTGATAAAAACAGGCAACAACAGCAGCAACCGATTATCATTAACAACAGTTCCTCATCGTCGGCTTCCGCATCTGCTGCTGCAATAAATGGCCAAATTAGACGACATCATTCTTTTTTATTTGATATTTTTATGATTGTTATAACTTCAGGACTATGGATAATTTGGATGATTTTTAGACCTAAGTACTATTAATATAAATATTCAACCCTATCTATAAAGCATCTTGATAAAGGTGCTTTTTTCGTACCTATTAAAGGAAAAGTAATATATTAAAAGAAAAAAGAGAGTCACCTCCACACTTGATAATGCACTTTACTTTAAGATTAACATGCCGTCTTTTTCTACATTATTGATATTTTATTCCAGCACATTTATCATCGCAACATGTCTGCTTTTAATTGCTTTATTTAACCCATGCCTCAAAAATTGCAAATCTAATATGAATTATTTGTGAGTAATAATTTACCATTTTGACTTTATTAATAGTAATTATATCATAACTCTTACAAATAAAAGCCAATTATATTCCTAATAAATACAAATCACTTACTTCGTTACACTGAATTATTTAATTTTCAAAGGCCAACGTTCGTATTTCAAATTCCAATAGTTGTGCCGCAAATTTTTCAGAAGGTGTATCTATCGTAAATCTACAATAGATACATATAGTTTTTGTAATGCGACTATTCTTTTTCTTTATCTTCTGCCTTAATAGAGAAATTAACTCTTGCAGTTAAGCTTACTGATCTATAAAAATCTTTTATTTTTTTACTCATTGCTTATTCTACCTTTCTTATTTACTGCAATTCGTTATTAAGATTTTCAATAGTTATATACCTGCCATCTTCTCTTTCACTTGATTATTATCTTAGTCTTATTAAAATATTTTCCATATACACCATACCATGTTATACTTTAACTAAAACATTTGGAGGTTTAGTCATGTATAAAGAAAAGCATAAAATTTTAGATAAACTGCCTTTATTCTTAAGTCTTATCCTGCTATTTACAAACTTTTTTATTACGTCTAATTTCAAAACATTTTCTAGTATTTTTGAACTATTAGGTTTAATTATTATGACTGTTGGAATACTGATCTTTTTTATTCAAGGTAGAGAAACAAATAAAAGATAATTTGTTTCTCTACTTTTAAATGGTTTAAATCACCGCTGTGCCCTTCTTAGATACTTTTTCTATAGCACTTTTAGATTTAACATATTAATTTTCATCATTCTCTCTAACATAAGTAACATTCTTTTCAGTTGCGTCGCTTTATTTTCAAATTGTGCATTACAGTAATTTGCTAAACTTCATCCAATTTCTTGCCCGTAATTATTTTAAACAACTCTAATGACTTTTCTTTGTTTAGATGAATATATTTACTTTCACTGTCAATAACAAGTTCTACTCCACCTTTGTCAGGACTTATCCATAGTTCATAAACTGCCCCACTTGCGTTACCGTTAGTGTTCTCAAAATGAAATTTATAATCAGGAGGGTGTACCATACTTACTTCTGCATTTGTCCAACTAATGTTATCAAGAATATGATTGACCATTTGCACACCTTTACTATCCTTGATTTCATTACAATATTCATATTTATCTGCCTCCCCAACTCGTTTTTCAACTACAATTTTATCCCCTACAATTTTATTCCCTTTAATTTTAGTCCCATTTGAACAACCTACTAATAGAACTAAAAATATTGAAATAAAAACAATAATTTTTTTATTAGTTTTCAAACTTATCACCCAATTCTATTATATTTATTCATACGATAGGACATTGAAATTAGTTCGCTTTATCTTACAAGTGCGATTTAATCAATATGAAAATTATACTATAACATCTATATATTTTCATTACCACATAGAAAACATAGGAATTTTTAACACTATATTATTCATTTTTCAAAGAACATCGTTTGTATTTACTTTACAAGCAGTTGCGTCGTATTTTTTTCTGAAAGTGTATCTATCGTAAATCTACAATAGATACATATAGTGGTTGAATTGCGAACTAAAAAACACCTCAAAATCCATCTCTGAACAATGCGGTGTCCTAGAAGACTATTCAATTTTATTTACTTTTGCACTGGTCTGATATACTTAAAAAACCGTTCCGGATTAAAATAAAAGTAAATTATTCTACCAGGGGAAGTATCAAAGCAGTAACCAGTGCCTGAAAAATCAAAAGTTGACATTGCCTTTTCAATATTTTCCTCCACACTACAATTTTCCTGCTCATAATCGAATGGACCATGTTCAAAAACAATATACTCAGCTTCGGGAACATCAACCATAAGCATTTGTGATGATACTTCGCCTTTATATATAATAGATTGAATTTATTTTTTTATCCTACAAATATTTCACCATTTGACTTAATGTAAATCTGCAGTGGCAGAGGATGACTTGCAAATAGTACTGGTGTCAATGTATACGAGTAACTTCCAGCATTTGATATTACCAATATATCTCCAATATTAGCCTTTGGAAGCATTATATCCTTTGCCATTATATCAGCTGATGTGCATAGATTACCCACAATACTTACTTTTTCAAGCAACGCTTTCTCACTTTTAAGTATAGTAAATTCAAAAGCATCTTTAGCAGTAAATAACGGCTCACACCCCTGTAATTTACTTTCTTGCGGCACATAAGTAGTCAGAAATTCAGCAATAGAAGGTCTTAAAAAACCATTAAGCCCATTGGCTACAATTATATATTTTGTACCTCTAGATTCCTTTATATCTACAACATGAGTAACATATTGACCACCTTGGCACACTAAAAACCTACCTGTCTCGATGATAAGTCTTGCATTGATTTTATTCTTAAATCTCTCAACTAATATTTTACACCCTTCGCTTAGTAACTCAAAATTTAAAGGAATATCATTTGCTAGTGAATATGGTATACCAATTCCTCCTCCAAAATTCACAAATTCCAATTCCCAGCCCATACTCTCTTTGCAAAATAGTGCTAACTCAAACACTCTTTCATAGTATCTATATAATGTGATATGTTCAAGTATCTGTGAACGCAGATGTACATGAATACCAACAATCTTTATATTAGTTAAATCTTCAAACAATTCTTTCTGCTTAACTAACGTTTCTTCATCAACACCAAATTTACTACTTACCCCTTTTCCCATATTCATATTGTAGTCAGGATTTATTCTTAATCCTACCTTTACATGTAATTCTCTCTGCTTTGCAACATCGTTAATTAAATTCAGCTCATTGTAACTGTCTGCTATTATTATTGATTTATCTAAAGCTTTTTCAATATCCTGACGTGTTTTTCCGGGCGATGAATATAAAACTTTTTCATAAGATAGTCCAGCTTTTTGTGCTATGATTACTTCATTTGCTGAAGCTGCATCAGCACCAAAGCCTTTTGACGCAATTAAATCTACTATAGGTGCATATGGATTAGTCTTTACTGAATATAAAAACTCAAATTGTGAAAGTTTTTCTGTAAGTATTCCAATTTGTTTAGAAATAGCATCTTCATCATAGATGTAGAAAGGCCTTTCATATTGTGTCATCAAATCCTGAATAATACTTAAGCTATTCTTCATTAAATAAATCCTCCTCACTGCATTTTTCTATAGAACTATAAAAAAATTAACAAAGTAACTATACAATATAACATAAAAGAATTATATGCCAGTTTAATTAATGGCATATAATTCTTTTATGTTTCTCTGGGTATAAGTTACAATGGGTATAATCCTTATAATTACTGTAATTACCGTGAATTAACTACAATAATTTGCCAATTAGTATGCACAGGATTTTGCAATTTAAATTTAAGTTAATATAAAGCAGAAAATTTCTATTGTGATATTTTTATTTTATTCTTTTTTTCTATTCAGCTTCGAAATATTCAGGATATTGAAGAGGGAATTGAGCTCCTAATTTACTAACTCTTGCTTTGATTAAATCTAAAGCTTTGTTGTCATTTATATTTTCTGCTACTTCATCAATAAATCCTCCGATAATTTCCATTTCTTTTTCTTTCATACCTTTTGTTGTCATTGCAGTTGCACCTATTCTCACTCCACTTGTTACAATAGCCTTTTCTGGATCAAATGGAATCATATTTTTATTAACTGATATTCCTACATAATCAAGTGCTTTTTCTAACTGTGCTCCAGTTAATTTTTTTGGACGAAGATCTACTAATAATAAATGATTGTCTGTTCCACCTGTTACAAGTCTAAATCCTTTTTCTTGTAAAACCTCTCCAAGTTTTTGTGCATTTTTTACTACCTGCTTCATTAAATCTCTAAATTCTTCAGTTGCTGCCCTTTTAAAAGTAAATGCTTTAGCTGCCATTATATGAAGATGTGCCGAACCCTGCGCTCCTGGAAATGTAGCTTTATCAAGCTGTTTCGCATATTCTTCTTTACAAAGTACAAATCCACCTCTTGCTCCTGCCAAAGTTTTGGTTGTAGTTGATGTTACAAAATCAGCATATGGTACTGGACTTGGATGCACTCCTGCAGCAACAAGACCTGCTACATGTGCTATGTCTACCATAAAATATGCATTAATTGACTTAGCTATCTTCCCTATTCTTTCATAATCTATAAATCTTGGGTATGCACTTGCTCCTGCTACTATTATTTTAGGTTTGTGCTCATTTGCTAGTCTTTCCATCTCTTCATAATCTATTAACTCTGTTTCTTTATTTAATCCATATGAAACAAAATTATAGGTTTTACCTGAAAAGCTTACTTTACTGCCATGTGTTAGGTGTCCTCCCTGATCTAATCTCATTCCCATTGCAGTGTCTCCAGGTTTAAGTACTGCTAGATAAACACTTTGATTAGCATTTGATCCACAATGTGGTTGTATATTAGCATGTCCTGCTTTAAAAAGCGCTTTTGCTCTCTCTATACCAAGGATTTCCATTTTGTCAATAAATTGATGTCCAGCATGAAATCTATTTCCTGGAAATCCTTCCATAGTTTTATTTGTTAATATACTTCCTTGAAGTTCTAGAATCTCAATTGGTACAAAACTTTCTGAAGCTATCATTTCAATACCTGTCTTCTGACGACCATATTCTTCCTTTATTATTTCATATAACTCTTTATCACTTTCTCTAACTGTCTTTAACATATTACATACCCCCATTTTTTTAATTTTATAGTAGTCGAAACGTTTACATATATTATCATCCCATAAAACTCAAATAATTTATATTAACTAAATTGACTTTATATTGAATAGAATTGAAATTTTATTAATGTTAATTTTTAAGTCTTTATTGGTATGTATGCCAAATTCTTATACTAGAATCTATTTATATTTAATTTAAAACATTGCATTATTAATTAAATATCTTAAATTGGCAAGTTTATATATTGCAAAATTTCATAGTTAACTAATAAATATTAAATTGCTAATTAAAAAAAGTTAATTTATAAACATTTTTTCTAATGAAGTTTCACAAAATAATAATCTTCAGCGAAGAAATCGTCTAATTTTGTTCAATCATATGTCAAATTAGTTGATATATTTTTTTTTTATTTTCATGCAATAATTTTATTATCCGTTTAATCTGAATATTTAGTCAATCGTTATTATTCATTATTTTGGCTTCATGTAATTTAATTTTTAGGTGGTGATAATTAAAAATAGAGTTCTAGAAAAAGCAACTATCAAATTAATTTTAGATTTAGGAGGATTTTATCATGAGTGAAAAGAATGACGTATTTAATGAAGGTCTTCATCGTGGTTTGGAAGAAAGACATATTCAATTAATGTCAATCGGTGGTGCAATAGGGGTTGGTTTGTTTTTGGGGTCAGCAGGTGCTATAAAAACCGCTGGGCCATCACTTATATTAGCATATGGAGTTGCAGGATTGGCTTTATTTTTCATTCTACGTGCACTTGGAGAAATGGCAGTAGAGCATCCAGTTTCAGGTTCATTTAGTGCATACGCTAGTAAATATCGCGGTCCTCTTGCTGGATATTTAACTGGATGGACTTACTGGTTCAACTGGGTGGCTACCTGTATGGCAGAAGTCACTGCAGTAGGCATATATGTTAAGTTCTGGTTCCCGAATGTTCCACAATGGATAGCAGCTCTTAGTGCTGTTGTTTTAATGACAGGAGTAAACTTAATTGCTGTAAAAGCTTTCGGAGAATTTGAGTTTTGGTTCGCACTTATTAAGGTTGTTACTATTATTCTTATGATCATAATAGGCTTACTTATGATTTCTTTTGGAATTGGCAATGGAGGAAAACCAATTGGTATTTCAAATTTATGGAGTCATAGCGGTTTCTTCCCTATGGGGATAAAAGGTACACTTTCAGCTTTAGTAATGGTAGCTTTTGCATTTGGTGGAATCGAACTTATTGGCGTTACAGCTGGCGAAGCTAAAAACCCAGACAAAACAATACCAGCAGCTGTTAATAAAGTTTTATATAGAATATTAATATTCTATATAGGTGCTTTATTTGTAATTATGAGCCTTTATCCATGGAATCAGTTAGGCACAATAGGTAGCCCATTTGTTATGACATTCAATAAACTTGGAATAGCTGCCGCAGCTGGAATTATAAACTTTGTTGTATTAACAGCAGCATTATCATCCTGTAATAGTGGTATTTTTACTACAGGTCGTATGCTTTATAATCTTTCACTTCAAGGTTGTGCACCAAAAACTTTTGGCAAACTTAGTAAAAATCAAGTTCCTATGAATGGAATTTTAGCTTCTTCGTTCATCATGCTTATTGGTGTTGTTCTCAATTATGTTGCTCCTGGTAAAGTATTTCTTATTGTTGCAAGTATTTCAACTTTCGGTTCAATATTTACATGGTTAATGATTATGTACTGTCATAGTGGATCCAGAAAGAGTCTTACACCTGAACAAGTAAAAAAATTAAAATTTCCATTGATAGCTTATCCTTTTAGTAGCTACTTTGGTACTGCATTCTTAGTATTAGTGCTCATTATAATGTGTTTTAATCCAGATACTTTAATAGCAATTATAGTAGGACCAATATGGCTTTTAGCTCTTGTAGGTTGCTATTATGGCTTTGGATTAAATAAGAAGGTCAAAATAGAAGCAAATACTGATGCCCCTGATGTATAATTTATCCGTAAGAAAGCTATCTTAATATCAAATTTTATTAAACCCCTATGTTTTTATCATTAAACATAGGGGCAACTTTTATTATAATGATTCCAATTTAGCCGAATATTCTTTATTTATCTCTAATTGATCACTATATATAGCTTCTAAATTCATTTTAGACTACTCCATTAAACTTAATTACATCTACATCTGATTTAAACCCACCTTATTCCAAATCAACTCTTTTTACTACATCTGTTAAAAGTCTTGACTTGTACACATAATCGTCATACTCATGAATCTTATCTCTCATATGCTTATCAAATTTTGAAGTAGGAAAATGTTCCTTGAATTCATTATCATATTCTACATAATCCTCACAACCAAACTCTTTTGCATAAGAATATATGTAATATTCAAGTTTCTCGTATCCTCTATTTATTTCCTGTTTATCTCTAAAACCATTTATTAAAATGTTACCAGCATAAATCATATTTATTAATAACTTATATTGTTCTCTGGTAAAGTCTATTTTCATAACCACGTCTCCTTTATATTACAATATAACAATTTATGGTGATTAAGTGAAAAGTCAAAACAAAATCCATCACACTCAGCACAACACTATACATAGTTTTTCACCTTTACAACTTCTCCATTTCTTATATATACCCTTGGAACTCTCTTTCCTATCATACAAAGAACTTCATTTTTTATCGTACCTAAAAGATCAGCTATATCGTCGGCATCAAATTTGAGATTTTCATGACTCCCTATAAGTATTACTTCATCTCCAATTTTTACGTCTTCAATATCAGTAACGTCAATCATACATTGATCCATACAAATGTTACCTACAACTGGAGCAAATTTCCCTTTTATTATTACTTTTGCTTTTCCAGACAGCATTCTAGTATAGCCATCAGCATATCCAATAGGTAGGGTAGCTATAACACTTTTTTTCTTTGTTTTAAACTTTCTTCCATATCCTATATACTGTCCCTCATCTAAAGTTTTTAAGTGTACAATATTAGCTTTTAATGTCATAACTGGCTTAACATTTATACGTTTTTTGTCAACCTCTTTTGAAGGATAATATCCATATATTATTATTCCAGGTCTTACTCCATCATATTGAGCCTCTGGTAATTCTGTTATTGCTGCACTGTTACAAATGTTTTTGATTCTAATACTCACACCATTTTCTTTTAGTTTACCAATAAACCAGTTGTATTTATCTAATTGAATGTAAGAATATTCTTTATCTGTTTCGTCTGCTGTAGAAAAATGTGAAAATATACCTTCAACCTCAATTTTAGGAAGTCTCATTATTTCTAATGCTTCTTCAACACTTCTCTCTGTAGGAAAAAATCCTATTCTACCCATTCCAGTGTCTACAGCAAAGTGTATTTTTACTGTTTTGTTTTTTGTTTTTGCACATTCAGATAATTTTTTTGCATATTCATATGAAAACACCACTGGCTCCAAATCATATTCAATGAGGTCGTCAAATAAAGTAGAGGGTGTAACGCCTAGAATATTTATTTGACAAGCGATTCCTGATTTTCTGAGTTCTACGCCTTCACTTAGAACTGCTACCGACAACCTTGTCGCACCGCTTTCTAACAATACTTTTGCAACCTCTATTGAGCCATGACCATAAGCATCTGCTTTAACTACCCCAAAAATCTCTTTGCTTAAGGTTTTTGCCCTTATTCTTCTCATATTATACGCAAGATTATCCAAGTTTATTTCTGCCCATACAGGTCTATAGTTTCTAAACATATTAATTACTAATCCCCCTTTTTATTTAGTAAGAAAAAATACTGCCTTACTAATTGTATTTTTAATATTCTGATTTTTTTACTTGTCCCCAATCTTCACTCATTTAACAAAGCATAATATTAACTATATAAACAATTATTCCATAAAGCTGAGACAATTTATATTAACTAAATTGATTTTTTATTGAACATAATTAAAGAATCTATCCTCAGCATTTGATCTTAAATAATTTTTACTTTTGAATTAAACCATTTTTAAATATATTTGGTGTAATTCCTATATTCTTTTTAAAAACTTTATAAAAGTAATTAAGATTGTTGTATCCTACTTTATATGATATCTCCTTAATAGGCATATCTGTATTTTTGAGTAATACTACTGCCTTATCAATTCTCAAATTGTTTACGTAAGTAATAAAGCTTACTCCATAATATTTTTTAAACATTCTTGCAATATAACTTGGGCTTGTATGATATTTTTCTGCACATTCCTTCAGTTCTATAGCATCTTGATAGTTATGATTTATATACTCAAGTATTTCATTGAAAATCTGATTGTTTGAATATCTGTATCCTAAAACTCTTTCCATAGTTTCTAAGAATTGTTCAGGTTCTATTGGCTTTAATAATATATCCTTCGCTCCTAATCTTAAAGATTTTTGAGCATACTCAAAATAGCTATATGCAGTAATGACAATAAAATCAATTGGGTTGTTTTTTGACATTTTTATTTTTTCTATGACTTCTAAACCGCTTAAAACTGGCATTTTAATATCTAGAAAAACTATATCTGGTTTTAGCTTATTTATCATTTCCAAAGTCTCGTCTCCTGATGAAGCTTGTGCTACAATATTTATAGGCAAATTAAACCGTTTAATTAAATATTTTATTAAATCAATAGATAAATCTTCATCATCAGCAATAACAGCTTGTCTCATTTTATTCCCCCCCATATATTAAACATTCTGCTGTTTTATTATATATATTTAAACAAAGTTATTTTTACCTTAGTACCTTTGTCTTCAGAACTTTCTATTGTAAAATCAAACTCATTTCCATACAGCAATTCCAGCTTATAGTAAACCATCATAAGTCCTCTTAATTCATATTTCTCATATTCACTGATTCTGAATCTAAGTTTATTCAGAACTTCCTTCTTCAATCCTATACCATTATCATTTATCTCAATTATTAAATTATTTTTATCTATTTTTCCTATAATATCTATTTCCATATTATTCTTCATATCTTTAAAGCCATGAATAAAGCAGTTCTCTACAATTGGTTGCAAACAATTAAATGGAATGTTTTTATCATATATACAGGTTGGAAGATCAATTTTAATTTTTAACTTATCTCTATACCTTAACTTCTGCAAACTCATATAATTTTTCAAATACTCAAGTTCATTTTTTAATTGAATAAAATTATTTTGATTTGTAGTTGTATATCTTAAAATCTTTGATATATCTATAATAGATTGATAGGTTTTAAAGGCGTCTTCTTTTACAGCAAGACCAGCAATATCATTTAGTGTATTAAATAAAAAATGATTATTAATTTGTATATTTAATACCTTTTTCTTAGTTGATTTTAATGATTCTTCAAGTTCGATTTCGTTTCTCACTATATCTTGAATAATTTCTTCTTTTTTATTTAGTTGAAGTTCTATATTTTTAAAAATGTAATAATTCTCTATAGTTTTACTAAGTTTTTTTATCTGCTGTAATAATGCATTTAGTGTTGCCTTTGGAATAATTTGAATCTCTTCACTTAAAGTACTACAGCTACTCATATTTGATGGTGATATTGAAATATGTCCTCCTTTTATAGTTCCAATAGGCTTATTATTAAGAAAAATAAACATAGTAAATACAGTTAATCCATAAGGGCATATAACTGCTGATAAATCTGTGTACTGAGGAGGTGCATATTCACCTTTTATATTATACATAGGGCAAACTCCTCCCTTTTCATCAATTGAACAATTTGATTTACAGCACTTTGAATATCCTTTACCTCTAATAACTTCTTTTCCTTCCATGTCAAAGATAGCAACAGGTATTTTTAAAGGATCCACAATTGTTTTATAAATATAACTTATTTCATTGTTAATTTCGATGCTATCATTGAAGCCATTGTTAATACTAAGTGTTTCTGATTCATCCTTTTGTATTAATATATTTTGTTCATACTGTACAGGAATGGATATTAGCAAGTGCTTTATTGGTTCATTTCCTTGATTAATTGTTTCATGAATAATGCCTGCTTCCATATGATATATCTGCCCAGGATTTATATCACTTATTTTATCCCCAATAAGCTGGTTACCTTCACCTGATAGTATATATATAACCTGTTCATTTCCATAATGTATATGTCTATTTTGACGTTTCTTAGGTAAAATAGTGACAATTCCTATACTCATATTATTCAAAGGATTGTTAGAGTCTGGCTCATAAATCCACTCTATTTGTCCCCAATCAAAAATTTGTGTATTTTCTTTCACGATGCTCATCTCCTCTACTATTCTTTATTAAACAGTTTTTTACTTTTGATAACGTTTAAATTGGGATAGAACAGGTAGTCATCAGATAAACTGAATTATATTGTTAGTATAAAAAATGCCAAACTATATAAAAGTTTGGCATTTTTCTTATTCAGTAATTCTATCTAGATCACCCATATATTCTTTAGTACTTTTGGTGTTTTAATTATTTTATGATAGTCATGCCACCCATGTATGGCTGCAATGCAACTGGAATATTGACGGAACCCTCTGCATTTAAGTTATTCTCTAAAAAAGCAATTAGCATTCTTGGAGGTGCAGCTACAGTATTGTTTAATGTGTGCGCAAAGTATTTACCCTTCTCACCATCTATGCGAATTTTAAGACGGCGTGCTTGTGCGTCACCTAAATTAGAACAACTACCTACTTCAAAATATTTTTTCTGTCTAGGAGACCAAGCCTCTACATCTACTGATTTTACTTTTAGGTCTGCCAAATCACCAGAACAACATTCTAAAGTTCTTACTGGTATGTCTAAAGAACGGAAAAAATCTACTGTATTTTGCCACATTTTATCATACCACATCATACTATCTTCTGGTTTGCATACTACTATCATTTCTTGCTTTTCAAATTGATGAATTCTATATACTCCTCTTTCTTCAATTCCATGCGCTCCCTTTTCCTTCCTAAAACAAGGAGAATAACTTGTTAACGTATGTGGTAAAGACGCTTCTGGTAGTATAGTATCAATAAATTTACCAATCATAGAGTGCTCGCTTGTTCCAACTAGATATAAATCTTCACCTTCGATTTTATACATCATAGCATCCATTTCAGAAAAACTCATAACACCAGTTACAACTTCACTGCGAATCATAAACGGAGGGATACAATATGTGAAACCACGACTAATCATAAAGTCTCTAGCATAGGAAACTACAGCAGAATGCAATCTTGCAATATCTCCCATCAGATAATAAAAACCATTACCAGCAACTTTTCTAGCGCTCTCTAAATCAATTCCCTTAAATTTTTCCATGATTTCAGTATGATATGGGATTTCAAAATCAGGCACAATTGCTTCTCCGTAACGCTGAACTTCCACATTCTCACTATCATCTTTACCAATAGGAACACTTGGATCAATGACATTAGGAATAATCATCATAATATTTTTTATTTTTTCCTCTAGTTCTCCTTCTTTTCTTTCTAACTCAACTAAGTGCTCTGAAGCTTCTGCAATCTGCTTTTTTAATTCTTCTGCTTCCTCTTTTTTTCCTTGAACCATTAATCCACCGATTTGCTTTGAAACTTTGTTTCTCTCAGCTCTTAAACCATCTGCTTTTGGTTTTATACTTCTGAGTTCCGAATCCATGGCAATTACTTGATCAACTAATTCCAACTTGTTATGTTGAAATTTTTTTCTCATATTTTCTTTAATAAATTCTGGATTTTCCCTTACAAATCTTAAATCCAACATAAAATTTACCTCCTAAAAATTAAAAAAATTTAGTACCTCATACCTTACTAATTATGTTTATCATTAATAAATTTAACAATTCCAATAGTATTACTTTATTCATTTTTGTTTATTATTATATATTTTATTTATTATAATAAACTCATTATATCAAATGCACAAAAAAATTCAATATAAAATATTTTGTTTATTATAATAAACAAACAACCTATGATATAATAAATATAAATAAAACTTTATATTTTAGGAGATGACCCATGGGAGATATAAAAATAGGTAAAAAAATTATAGAATATAGAAGAGCTAACGCCTTAACTATACGAGACTTTTCAGAGTTAACAGGTCTCAGTACTTCATTAATAAGTCAATTAGAGAGAGATATTGCTAACCCTACCTTAAGTGCATTAAAAGCTATTGCATCTGCATTAAAAATTCCTCTATTCTCACTGTTTGTGGAGGAACTTGATAATAAAACCTTAATATTACGAAAAGAAGATAGAAAAAAAATATTTAATCCTAATGAGGATCATGTTTTATATGATGTTTTAACTCCTAGTCCATTAAAATCAAATGTTGAATTGTTACTTATGAATTTGAATCCTCATAGTGAAACCTTTGGAGGGTTTTCAAAGCATGAAGGCGAAGAAATCGCTTTTATTTTAGAGGGAGAAACTTATATAATGTTTGAAGATGAGGAATTTCTTCTGTCTGAAGGAGATACTGCAAGAATACTTCCTAATAGAAAGCATAAATTTAGAAATGCTACGGATAAGGATATAAAAGTACTATTTATAAAAAGCAGTGCTATTTACTAACCACAACAATTGAGAGATAGCATATTTTGAAGTATACCATCATTTGAAAACTTACTTTAAAAGTAGCCCTTTTTATCTATATTGGGCTACTTTAATCACCTTATAAATTAAACTGGCCTTTAGATCTCTAACCCTTATGCTCTATAATTCAAATTTAATTCCTCTCCATAAGCCTTTTCCAAGTATTACCACCAACATTAAAACTCCCCTCTGCACGTATGCCTATAGATACAGCATTATAATTTAAATAGTAGGCTCCTATAGCTTTTTCACCTCTCCCAATATACACAGTTCCATCTTTCCTTCAATAATTATTTATTTTAGGATACGTATAAATCTGCAGTAGATACATATAGTGTTTGAACTTCGAACTAAAAAACACCTCAAAATCCATCTCTGAATAATGCGGTGTCCTAGAAAACTATTCAATTTTATTTACTTTTGCACTGGTCTGATATACTTAAAAAACCGTTCAGGATTAAAATAAAAGTAAATTATTCTACCAGGGGAAGTATCAAAGCAGTAACCAGTGCCTGAAAAATCAAAAGTTGCCATTGCCTTTTCAATATTTTCCTCCACACTACGATTTTCCTGCTCATAATCGAATGGACCATGTTCAAAAACAATATACTCAGCTTCGGGAACATCAACCATAAGCATTTGTGATGGTACTTCGCCTTTATAATCAAAAGGAAGACGTACACCATGACACTCTGTACGTAGAATACCCCAATCGCAGAGTCTACCGTCCGGGTCATTAATGTACGCCATAATCTGACCGCTGCCACTGTTACATTCGCTCCCGCCATCATCATCCAATTTACCCTTGATACTATCGAGTAAGCCGCAAATTGTTTCGTAGTCCTGTCCCGGAATAAGACTTTGCTTTTGCCAAAAATCCCAGTACCCATTACTCTCATAGTTTTTAATGTGCAAAAACTTGTGTGCAGGAATGGTTACAAAATAAATTTTAACATCATCTATAGATTTCATCATACCAATCTCTCCCAATCCTAAAAAGTAGCGGTCGAAAGGGTTTATTTTTGTACGAAGAACAACAGGATTAGGCTTTTTTCGGTATTCACTTGGAGTTACACCATATGTTCTCTTGAAAGCTCTGGTAAAAGCTTCATGTGATGAAAAACCATAATTAAAAGCAATATCCAAAATGCTTTTTTCACTATCCCGAACCTCTTTTAGTGCAAAGGCTAATTTTCTATGCCGCAGATAATCCCTAAATTGCATACCAGATATTTCTTTGAATTTTCTCGTTGTATAAAATTCAGAATAACCCAGCCTGCGAGAAAGAACGCGTAGTGTTAAGGCTTCATCATTATAGTTTTTAATACATTTGTCAATTTCATTAACGATTTTTTGAATTTGCTTCTGCCACTCGTACATTCATCTGTTCACCTCGTTTCAACCGTCCTACATTTATTATAAAGAAGTAGAAAGATTACTGCTTGATTTTACTTGCTGTTATTTCATTTTTCTCTTTTAAGTTCTGCATTTTTGCATCTGTCCTACAATATTTATAAACAACCCGATAAATTTACTATTTATAATACTCAATCTTAAATTTAAATTTTACTTAACTAATACTTTTATCAAAGTTTACATATCATCATATGTAAATTTTGATAAGAACCATCTTTTAATTTTTCTGCATGCTCTATCGTTCCACATAACTTAAATCCATTTTTTTTATAAATATTAATTGCACCTGTATTATCTTCAACAACACTAAGTTCTATTTGCTCACATTTAATATTGATACTCAGTGCTATAAGCTCATCAACAAATTCAAAATTGAATAATGCAGTGTTTTTTAAAAATTATTCGCTTTTTTAATTATTCCATTAAATTAGAAAATATTCCACCAATTGCCTTGCAATGTTGTGAATTATATATTTATAAATTAATCGTATATTACATTTTTTCCTTCATCACTTAACTTTTTTAAAGATGAAAGCATATTATTTATTTCTTCATCAGAATGTCTTTCCCATGAACCTAATTCAGCTATTATTTTCAAAGGAGATTTAGACCTATAAGAACGTGTTGGATTTCCAGGAAATCTTTTGTCAGTTAAGTTCGGGTCATTTTCAAATTCACCTAATGGTTCTATACTATAAATTCTTTCTTTTGATTTAGATTTCGCTAATTCAGCACCCCATTTAGCAGCATTTAATGTTGCAGTAAAATAAATATAATTTGACTTTTTATTTTGGTAATTTGATAAGTGTTGTGGTTCTAATAAATCTCCAATTTTCAATTCTACTTTAGTACCATGAAAAAAAGGACCATTATCTAAAGCATCTTTTTTGTCATTCATGCTGATACACTCCTTTTATATTTTAAATTTATATATAATATTATAGTATCCAAATTACAAAAAATTGATGAACAATATATTACAACTTGGAACTAAACATACAGAAATTATAACACATTTGTAATATTATTACACAACAGTTTGCAATAAACGAATAAGTACTTATTTTTTCAAATACTGTACTGTATTATTTTATTTTCAAGGAAAATCTATATATTTAGATTTATAAATTAATACATATAATTTTCAGAAAGTGTATCTATCGTAAATCTACAGTATATACATATAGTTGTTGTTATGCGACGCAAAAACACTGCAGAATTCAAACTTGAATAATGCAGTGTTTATAAAAATTGTTCACTTTTTCGATTGTTTCGTTAGATAAGAAGGTTGCGAATCAACTAAGTCTACTACAACAAACGCAAATTCCACTTTTACACATACTTATTTACTTAATCACGCAAATTTTTTTCAGTTTTAGATAAGAATTTTTCTAATGATTCACTGATATCAATATTCATGCGTTCAGCCAAAATAATCACCCACCATATACATTCGGCAAGTTTATGTTCCAGTTCAGACTCAGTTTCACCATTCATTGGCCAACGTCCTTGTTGAGACATTGTTAAACGACCAACCAATCCAGCATCCGTTAGAAATGCTAATGAATCCTCTTCCACAGTCCATTCCTTTTTATGATACAACAACTCTAAATTATGGTATAACTTTCTTATTTCAACGGAACGTTCAACTGCTTCACTAAAGTTCATATCTTTCATATTTTTCACTTCTTCCTAATAAAATTCAGTTATTTTTAAGACTAATATCATTATACTTTGTTTAAGTTGACAACTGTATGTCATATTAATAAAAACTCCTATTTTAAATTTATCTTTATGGTTGTAATTGTAAAAGAAATGGTCAATTAAATTTTAGTATTTTCTGAAAACCTAATTGATAAACAATAATTTACGACTGTGACTTAATTAATATGAAAATTATACCATAACATCTAGATATTTTTATTAATTTACAAAAAGTATAGGAATTTTAACACTGCATTATTCAATTTTCAAAGGCCATCGTTCGTATTTTCATATTCAATAGTTACGTCGCATAATTTTCATTAAGTTACTTCTTCCCAAATACTTTAATTAGTGCACTTTATCAAAATTTTCTACTATTTTATAAATTCAAAAAACAAAAAGTACCGTAAAATTTACTAAAATACGGTACTTTTAAAATATTTAATTATTAATTCCTGTTAATTTTGTTTTGACCATGCTACTACATTTACGTAATAATCATTATAATCATTGTCAGTTGAATCTTCTATAAATATATTATATCCACATCCAAGTGCTTCCTGTGATTTTGGTTCAACAACACTATAAGCATTGATATTTTGTTTAATTTCAGCAGTATCTTGATCTAATGTTACTACAAGCTTTAATTTGGCTTCTCCTGTATACACAGCTGACTGCACACTTGGTTGCAAAACATTAAATGCATATCCATCTTCTGCTGACTTTTTAGCAGTGAAATAAATTTTGTTATTATCATCCTGCAATGTTATAGTTCCTGTAGTTCCTGTTTGGGAAGATAGAGACCACGACATAATATCATTTTTTTTGATGTTGTCCAAATAATAAGTAGCTTTTATTGACATAACTATTCCCTCCTAAGACATTTTATTATTAGTTATAACTTTTTTATACCTTTTGTAACCTTTTATAACTATTTATATAATATCATACATTATATTGAAAATTTTGTATAAACAAGCACTGAAAATAAATTTATTTATTTTTATATTTTTACATATATCATTAACAATTTTTAATAAGTACTACATTATTCACTTTTCAAAGAACATTTTTTTATTTAAAGCTCTGTATTATCAGATCCTTCATCTGCGTTTAGATCAATACCTAAAATACCCAATAATTATTAGTAATACTACAAATGTAATTATATAAGTCAATATGTTCTTCTTTTATGATTAAGTTATAATATCTTTGCATTGCGACACAAAAGCACCGTAAATTAAATAATACGGTGCTCAAATAAATTTGCAATAAAAATTATATTCATTTTGTACATTAAACTGCAATTACTTGTTAAATGAATCGTTCTGTTTTTTCAACATTCCGATCAATATTTTTCTTAAATAACTAATCCTTAATTCCAAAAATCCTCTATTTCCTTTAAAATATCAGCAGTTGGTGTAATGGTAGCTTCAAATATTGTTTTTCCAGTTTTTTTAAGATAATGCTTGATTAGCTGATATCCACAGGCATATCCTGCACAATAAGGCATACCAATTGGTTCCACACCTCGTATAGCCATAATTTCATCACCATATAAAAAAGATGAAAGCTTATTAAAATCACTGCAGTTCAAGTTCTCCTTAATCGCAGGCTTAATAACAGTTTTAAGCATTTCTTTAGTGGTATTCTTAACCCAAATACCAAGTTTATCCTCACCAAACATAAATGTTGCAAAATTTTCTGCTAAACCTTCGCTAACAATCATATCTTCTAGTGTAATTTTATTGCTCCACTTCATAAATTGCCATCTCACATTGTGATTTGTTTCATGAGCAAGTGCTACAGGCAACATTTGCAGAGATCTTCCATTTGGAATAATTGTTCCTATAATATATCCAGGAATTCCTCCATCTCCACAATAATCACCAATCATTTTTGACATTGGATTTAGTGGATCATTCAATAAAACAGTAAAAATATAATCTTCTGTCGGAAGTGAAATACCATTATCTTCAAACCCTTTAAGCGTTTTTGTAATGCTTTCCTCACAATTTTGCCAAAAGTTTTCATCACTGATTTTTTCAATATCATCAGCTCGTTCGCTGTTAATTTGGCTTGGTGTAAATCCACCACCCATACTACTTGCCATAACAACATCATAACCACCTAGCTGATCTGTTTTAATTGGAATACCAACACATTTCCACTTAAATTCAAATGGTTTCATTAATTCATAACGATATATATCATCACGGTCTTCAGGCTCTGAAGAAATCATCTTTCTATAAATTTCATCTGATCTAATTGCTGTAACTTTCATTTTTTTACCTCTTTTCTTTTTAGTATAGTTATACAATAAACTTTTACGCTACGTTAAAGTCAATAGTAAAATTTAAATAAATTAAGAAAAGCAATTATCACCAATATATGCCCAAATTAATATAAATCTTTGTTTCAAAGTATTTTAACTATACTAATAGCAATTACATCATGATTTATATAGTAACTATGATTATTCTCAAAACGAATCTAAGTAGATTCTGTTCTTTAACACCACATTATTTAATTTTCAACGAACATTTGTATATTCAAATTTATAGATTATTGTACATAATTTTCAGAAAGTATATCTATCGTAAATCTACAGTAGATACATATAGTAGTTGTTATGCGACGCAAAAACACCACATAATTCAAAATTGAATAATGCAGTGTTTAGGTAAGTTGTTCAGTTTTTAATCGTTTCATTAAATTAGAAAATTTAAAACTAGCTATTATATTCATTAATCTCTGATCTCTTTTCAAATATCAAATCTCCAAAGCTGATAACAAAAGAAATAACTATAGAATGAAATACCTTATCCATTATTATTAATTCACCTTTAGTTAGGTAAATTAACAGAACATTCAAAGCCCAAATAACAAAAGAGCCAATAATAAATTTAAATAACATTTTTTTTATTGTACTCCATTTTGATTTTCTGATATGAAAAAATATATTGATTATAAAACATACACATGCCAATAACAAGGCCGCTATATATCCTATTACAAATTGAAAAACAAAAGGGAATTCAACATTTTTATAAACAATAAATAATACAATTACAGTCCATATGGTAAATATAATAGATATAGTTTTCCTCATATTAGTTCGCATATATTTTACGCTTTCCCCTACACTTAATATTTTGTTAAACATAATTTTACATAATAAGCAAATATACTTGTAATTTTAACATCGCATTATTCAATTGTCAAAGAGTACTGTTGGTATTCAATATTTAAATAGTTGCGTCACTTTTTTTAAATTTTTCTTTATAATTTTCAAGTCCATTTATCTTACCTGGCATATCCAGTTATTTTTTCAAGTTCAATACAACTTACACCTGTCTCTTTTCTGAACTCTTCAAAACCCACTTTATTCCATCACCTTTTTACATAATTTATTTCTTTTGTAAATCTACAATATTCTTAGCATGGCCTGGATTTTTACAAATAGAAACACCCACTGTGAGCATACACGGTGGGCGTTTCTTCATATATAATACACTTAAAATGTGTAGATTTTATACTTAATTGGCTGTTCATAATATTTATGTGAGCTTGTATATAAATCTGTACCTCTCAGAATAACCTGCATTGCATCTTTTTGATATATGCAATATTTTTAGTTACCTATGATGTTATCTGACACAGCTCCTGTTCCACCAAAAATGTAGCTCTTGTCCAATGTATTCTTGTTTACATATTGTGCCATAGCGTCACTAGCACTATCTTGACTTACAAGAACTAATGGTGTATTATTTTTTGCTGCTAATACTGCTCCTGCTAAGGCATCTGGGTAATTTTCTCCTGAACTTATTGATATACTTTTGTATCCGTCACTTGGTGCAAAGTGTTTTATTATTTCAAGAGCCGTAGCATACCTGTCTTGACCTGCTAAACGTGTAACCGTAATTCCCATGCTCTTTAAGTTATCTTCAACTGAGCTTGATATTACTCCTGTACCGCCTACAACTACTACGTTCTTTATGTTCCAATCTTTTAAAGCTTGTAATGTGTCAGATCTTAGACTATCCTTGCCTGAGAATAATATTGGCATAGTGTTCCTTGCTGAGAATGGTGCTATTGCTAATGCGTCTGCAAATCCATCTTGTGATGAAATTGCTACTGTATCAAATGTCTTCGTTTTTCTGATTTCTTCTCCAACTTTCACGGCTGTATCAAATATATCTGTACCACATATTCTTACTACAGTGCATTTTTGACTTAATTCATCTTCTACACCTTGTGATATTGAAGTCTTATTTCCTAGTACATAAACTGTTTTTGCTCCAAGTCTTGCTATTTCAGCACTAATGTCACTGTTAAGTTTATCTGACGGTGTTGTTAATACTGGTGCATTTTTTAAGTAGGCATAGCTTGAACCAACTAATGCGTCAGGATAATTATTTCCGTCAGCCAGTATTACATTATCTGATTGCGTCCAACCACTTTGGCTTATAGCTACAGCTGTCTTATATCTATCTGCTCCAGCTAACCTTGCTACGTTGTTTGCCTTAATTGTATTATTAGTGACAGTATTAGAATCTCCTCCAACATTTACACATATAATATTTAATGGACTTGGACTTACTGATCCACTGTCATGTAAAACAAATAGATACCTACCAGGTTTATTTATTTGTTCAGATGTACTAGGTGCAAATAAACAACCACCCTCAGGTCTAGTATCATAAATTTTTGATGTATCCATTCGAAAATCCTTTAAACTCCAATACTTAGGAATGAACTTAGCCTTTGTTGCATCATCACCTTTCCAGCAAGCTATAAATGCTGTCATTGGCTTTTTAGCAGTTATAACAGGCATGCTGCTTGCATAATATACAGGAACTCCATCCTCATACTTATTTAGATCTTTTACAATGCTACTGATTGAATGCCCCTTGCCTTCATCATCAGTATATATGATTTTATCTACTATTCCGTCATCATCAAGATATGTCATAAGCTCCTTATTATCCATTTTTACAGTTGCTTGAGAGTCTATGTTTGTTAACTCCATTTCAAGTGTACCATATGTCCCCAGTTCTGGCTTGAACATATTTACTGCATATACTACTCCCCCCTCAAACATTACCGTCTTTCCTGCTTTGGCAAATACTGGTGTACACATTAGGCTTGTAGCTAGTGTTGTCGTAAGTAAGATTGATGCTAATTTTTTCATTGTTTTTCTCTCCTTTTTTTAATTATTTAATATACAAATAAAATTTTTAATACCTTATATCCTTGCAACCATGCTATTTTTACGACATTTATTGCATTTTCTGTGTCCATATGATATTCTTCATTTATAAGGATGGGTGAGACATAATGAATATAGGAATTTGTGATGATGACAAAGATTATTTAAAACATTTACATAAAAAAGTAAGCCAATTACTGCCTAACAATAGTCAAATAGTGGTTTCCTCATTAGCACCAGATGAACTACAAACAAATATACAAAACTTATCATGCTCTTATGATATCTTAATAACAGACATTGACATGGGTACCCTCAATGGCATCTCTCTTGTTAAGCAAATTAATAAAATTAATCCCTCCTGTATTGTCATTTTCATTAGTAACTTCCTAAACTATGCAACATATGTTTATGATGTAGATCATATTTATTTTGTTCTAAAATCAGAGGTTGATACTCGTCTTCCAAAGGCTCTTATAAAGGCTTTATCTGTTTATAATGAATGCCATATGCAATATTTAAATATAAATTATCAAAATATTGAATATAGAATAGCCCTTTCGGATATTGCATACATTGAATCTTTTGGACGTTACTTACATATCCATTCTTCTGACAACATTTATAAATGCATCAATTCCCTTAAACATATCAACACTAGATTGTCAGAAAGATTTACTCAATGCCACAAAAGTTATATTGTAAACTTAAATTATGTTTACTCGGTAAATCGTACTAACTGTACTTTAGTTACAAAAGCCAGTATCCCTATAAGCTATACTTTTTCAAAATCATTCAACGACGCTTATATGAGTTTTGTTTCAAATAAAATAGACACCTAGTAAACCAACGCACACTTCATAAGTGTATGTTACAATTTTACTAGGTGTCTTTCTATAGTAATGTAATAACTCAATAAATTATGTTATCCACTGAATTACTATTCCATTTTTAACATTACTATTGCTGAGAAATTATCTATATTGTTCTTAAACTCTGACTTGCCATCATACCGCTTAACTATTTCTTCTAATATTTTTAATCCATAACCATGTAAACTTCTATCCTTTTTCCATGTATGATGGATTTTATTATTATCTGTATCCTCAAAAATCTTACTATTTATTACCTTAACCACAAAATAATTTCCTACAACTTTAGCCTTAAGATTTATATAATTATCAAAGCCATTATTTCTTTGACAACTTTCAATTGCATTGTCAAGTAAATTAGCAAAAATACACATTAAGTCAATGTTCTTAACTGAAAGATTATCCGGTATCCGCAATTCATAATCACTTAATATTTTATTATCCTCACACAGCTTAAACTTTTGACTTAATACAGCATTTATGATTTTATTACTACAATAATATTCTTTTCTTACTTCTGAGTACTTCTTTAAAAGCTCATCTGAATATTCTTTTGCTTCCTGATTGTCTCCGTTATTTATTAATATTTTGATTGTTTCTATATGATTACCAATGTCATGATATAATTTATGTATTTTATTTTCCTGCTGTTGCATTGCGAGATAGTTAACATATTGCATCTCATTTTGCTGTCTTAATAGATTGTTCTCTGTTTTTAATACTTTTTTATCATATATATTCATCACGAAAAACAGAAAAATTAGCATAAATACAAAAAAAACTACGAAGTAATTTATATATCCTATGGCAGGCTTACCAACCTCCCTAGCTGAATAATTTTTATCACAAAAGTAAGCCACATTTCCCCAAAGGACATAAAGTATATACCAATACCATTTATTAATCATATCTAATTTTTTTATTTTCTTCACAAGTTTGCTAAGATAAACAAATACAATACCACAAAGTGATGGTATTAGTAGATATAACAGATATTCTGGTACTAAACTCATATGAATCTTTCGAAAAATCACTATATTATCGACATATATAAATTTAGCCATATAGAATAACTCGATTGGTAAAAATAAAACAAACTGCAAAATAATCCCCCACCAGTAACACCTATACCACTCTTTCTTAGATACGTACATAATAAAAAAAATCATTACAAATTGCGAAATGAAATTAGATAATTTTAATATCCAATATATTGCTGTGGAATACTTAACGATTCCTTCTCCGATATAAACAATGGATAAGCTATCTGTAATAGGTACATAATTAGCGCATAACACTCCTAATATAAATGCCCTTTGCTTACCAATCTTTAATGGGAAACTTTTTATTAATATGAAATATATCATAAAACTGGCCATATATGATTGCAGATAGAAACTTAAGAAATCATGTATAATTGACATATGTACTCCCTTTATCCATAGTATAATATTTATTGTATTGTATCATTTTCACTCATCTTTTTCTATATTAATTTTATTATTAATTTATGTTTCCACCTGTGGTGTCTGGGAAACATATTCCATTTAACCATGAAATACTATTTCATACAATAAACTGCTCATTTTATATGTTCACCTTTTTTCCCATAGTAAGTTAACTTATGTAGAACTTTTAACACAATGCTTACGTCATAAGGCGCTCCTAAAAAGTGCACCCTCCCAACATAAAAATGCATCCACCTTACTCCAATACATAAGGTGGGTGCATTTTTTTAATTATATTTCCATATTCTAAGCTTCTAAATTCTTTCTTAGGTGCTTCATTTTTTCCAAAATCTTTGTAGTGTCTACATTTATCTAAATTAATATCTGAAATTATTACATTGGAACCATGATACAACTTCATATTAAATATCCCCCATTATTTTTTGAAACTAATCTATTTTATTTTTTTCTTCCCCAATCATAAAATCACCTTTTCTAATATTATTGAAATAGCTATCTTACCCACTTTAAGCCATTTTATTGAATTGAGTTCATAAGCTTAAAGAAATATTTTGACTCTTGGGTTTTATACAGATTGTACCAGGAATCTAGGGTTTGCGGTAAGAATACATCTAGAATTTTCAATATATGCAAAGCAAATTCAAGGGGAGCTACTGAAGAAGCAGTAATCAAACTTCCATCAGTTACTACACATTCCTGCTTATAATACTTTTCTCCATCATAGCTTGGGCAGACCATTTTAAGATACCCCAAGTCATTGCTTGTATGATCCCGCTTATCCAATGCTCCCCCCATAGCAAGTCCCATTGTAGCACCACAAATTGCCCCTACAACAATACCTTTCTCTAAATATTTTTCAGCCATTCTTATAATGGGAGCATGAATTGCTTCTGTCCATGTATTCCCACCAGGTAGAATCAAAGCAGCAGCATCATGAGCATTACACTCCTTAAGTTCAATTTCTGGCAATACTTTCAGACCTCCCATTGTGGTAATAGGTGTCTTGGTAATTCCTACAGTTACTACTTTTAGCGGCATTAATCCCTTTTTGTAGTACCTTCCCGAATTGATTTCAGTGGTTAAATAACCTATTTCCCAGTCTGCCATTGTATCAAATACATAAAGATATACTGTATTCTTCATTTTCTATTCCTCCAAATTCATTTTATTGTTGCTATTTGTTACAGGATGGTCTCAAACTCCATCTCGATCTATTATATATTATCTTCACTGACAGATTCGGTCAGTGAAGATAATGGGCCATCAAATCTCTAAGAATTGCTGCCATAGCATCTTTAAAACTATTTGGTTCAAGCACCTTTATTGATTTACCATATTGAAGTAGAATATGAGGAACATAGGTATGGATTGAGTCTTCATCCATTAAAAATTTAGCTCTGCATTCAGTTCGTTCTATCAGATGATATCCTAAAAACCAATGTGCACAAAGGTCATTCAATGCTTCTGATTTGCCCTCAATTACTAAAGTGCAAAGTCCTAATTTACTTTCCACATTCGATAATAAGTTTTTTGTAAAAAACTCACGTGCCGAAAAAGCTTCAGGACGCTTAAACGAATTTTTAGTGCTTATAATATTTACTATTCTATCTACCCTAAAGCTGCGAATTTCATTCCTAAGATGGCAAAATGCAATAGCATACCATTTATTGTTCCAGTAAAGCATCCCATAGGGGTCAACAACCCTATGCTTAGGATGCCCTTCATAACCTGAACAGTATTCAATTTCCATAGAGCATTCATTAGCAACAGCTTGCTCAATTTCCATTAATATAGGTTTGACAGCTGGATCGCAAATACGACTCACTACTTCAAACCCGACTAAATGACGATTAAGAACTTTTTCTTGTTCTTGATTCGAGAACATCTTTAACTTTGATGTTGCACTATTTAGTGCTTCCATAAAAGGATATCCTGCTTCCATTGCAAAAATGGCAGCATGTAAAAGTGATTTTTTCTCTTCAAGGTCAAAAAACAGGGGTGTTCGGATAAAATTGTTAAGCAAACTATATCCGCCGTTATGACCAGGCTCCGATATTATTGGCACTCCACTAACACACAATGCATCCATATAACGATAAACTGACCTTATGTTTATTTCTAACCTTTCCGATATTTGCTTTGCAGTTATTTTTGCACCTGAATTCAGCATCCATAAAATTGCTAGCATATTATCATTTTTTGGCATAATGTGCCCCACTTCCCTATATTTTTAATAGTATCATTTATAAACAAATGTAATGTGCCTCATTGCCAAGACATATTTTTCTCATATTTAATACTGGGTAATGTTACATTTATTGTTACTATATCACTATCACATTCAGCCCAAATCTGACCATGGTGAAGTTCTACTATTTTTTTAGAAATTGCCAGTCCCAGTCCTGAGCCTTCAATATTGCTTGACCTTGAAATATCAACTCTATAAAACTTTTCAAACATTCTATTTAATTTATCCTGCTCTAGATGTTCACCTTTATTAGATATAGATATTACAACATAATCTCCCTTATTGTCTGCCTTAACAATAATATCTGATGGTTTGGAACTGTATTTTTCTGCATTACTTAGAATATTTTCAAAAACTCTAACCATTTTTTCAACATCTATCTTTACGGGTAGTTCTGCATCAGAAATCTGTGTTACAACTCTTAATCCCTTACTTTCAAGCATAGGAAAATATTCTCCTACAATTTGATTAAGTATAGGGCAGATGTCCACATCTACAAGTTCTAAAACAATCTCCTTGCTTGACAGCTTTGTATATTCAAAAAGTTCGTCGATTAATTTTTTTAACTTTATAGAAAGATTATAAGATGAATTTAAATATTCCTTTTCTTCTTCTTTGGTACTAAATTTTTCATTTTTTAGAATATCTAAATATGCAATAATTGGTGTAAGAGGTGTTCTTAAATCGTGAGAAACATTTGTTATAAGCTCTGACTTAGTTCTTTCTAACTCTCTCTCAGACTCAAATATATTTTTTAATTCTTTAGACATGGTGTTTATATTTATGCATAATCCAGCAAGTTCATCTTTACCTTTAATCTTAAGTGTTTGCCCTAAGTTCCCACCAGCAATGAGCTTTACTTCTCCAGCTATGTACTTAATATATTTTACATGTCTGTTTGACATTAATAAAAAGCATAAAACAAAAACTCCGATAGCGGATATAAAATATATTATTGCAAAATAGTAAGCAAATGAAGTACTCCAATTATTTCGATTTTTTGCAAAATAAGGACCAAGTACATACAAAGAGAAAGTAAATAGATACACTAATGTTAATATAAAACTCAATACTATCTCGATTAAAAGCTTAACTTTTAGACTTATGTTAATATCAACTTTTTTCATATCTTATATCCAACTCCCCAAACTGTTTTAATATATAGGGGCTTCTTAGGTTCTTCTTCTATCTTTTCTCTTATCTTAGTTATATGAACCATTACAGTATTATCAGACTTGTAAAAATCTTCACCCCATACTCTTTCATAAATCTTTTCTATACTAAAAACAATTCCTTTGTTGCTTGCAAGAAGCTGCAATATATCAAATTCTTTTGGAGTAAGTCTAACATCCTTATTACCTACAAACACTTGTCTTGTGTCTGTATTTATAGTTAAATTACCAATTTCAATTATATTTTTAGGTGTTCTTGACTCAGTGGTATACCTGGTGTACCTTCTTATTTGTGACTTAACTCTTGCAATTAACTCCATCGCACTAAAAGGCTTTGTAATATAGTCATCAGCCCCAGAAGCTAGTCCTTGAATTTTGTCTAAATCCTCTGATTTTGCAGATAGAAAAATTATTGGCATAATACTATCCTCTCTGATTTTCATACAAACTTCTGTACCATTCATACCTGGCATCATAATATCCAAAAGCACAAGGGCAACTTCATTTTCAGCTATAAGTTTCAGCGCCTGGGCTCCATTTTCAGCTTTAAGTATTTCATATCCATCATTTTCTAAATATATACCTATAACTTTCCTTATTTCTTCATCATCATCAACTATTAAAATTTTCTTTGACAAAAGTAAGCTCCTTTCTATTAAGGATTATTACATTTCAAAACATAAGCAGGTGGCACATTAAGTAAAACTCTTTCCAGTTCTATTTCTTTAAAATATCTGGCAATAAATTTCTTCTTTAGAAGAGTGTACTGAAATGTTATAAATAATCCATCTTTCTTTAATATAGTTCTAGTTTTCTTTAAAATTCTGTTTGAAATATTTTTAGGTAGACTGGCAAAAGGCAACCCTGAAACCACATAGTCTACATTTTCAATTTTATACTTTTCTAAATACATATCTACATTTTCGGCTGAGTCATTAATTATAATAATATTATCATAACCATTATATCTCTCTTCTAGTAGTGTACAAAACTCTTTATTATATTCTAGCAGTAATAATATTGTATCTTGACTTTTTCCTTCTACAAGTTTGTCTGTAAAAACTCCTGTGCCTGGACCATATTCAACTATACACTTTGAACTTTTAAAATCAATACCACTAATCATTTTCTTTGCTAGTTTTTCTGAGCTAGGGGCTATGGCTCCAACAGTTCTTGGTGACTTAAAATATTCTATTAAAAACTTTACTATCTTCATACTAAGTCTTCCTCCTTATTTTTTATGATTACGTGCAGTTATTTCTTCATTTCATGTTCTTAGTATAAAGATAAAAGATTAATATTTTCCCCTTAAAAACCTTAAGAATTCTTAAGATTTTATAAATCAACCTGGCTATTCCAATTCCTATATTTCATATAGCTCACTGAAATTATAATAATAAATGTAACAATAAATACATATACAGAATACTTTATGCTTATCCCTAAAAAAGTATATAGAAGAATAATTGGTGTATCAGCTATAAATATAGTAAAAGCATATTTACTAAAAGATATTCCAGTTAGAGTAGCGAAGAAACATACAATATCTGAAGGTACTACAGGGGAAGAAACCCCTAAAGCCAAAACCTTAACATTATTATCTTTAATTAATCGATATATCTTAGGATATTTATTAATTATCTTCTCCTGAAATCTCATTCCAATTGTTACCCTAACAAATAAAAACAATAAAATCTCACTCAGTAAATTTGCTATTGTAATTAAAACAACTGCTTTTACAGGATTAAATAGTATTCCAGCAATGATAATAAAAACAGTACACGGAACAAGAGTAAAAATTCTAAGTGAAGCAATTATTAGAAACAGCAATGTGCTGTAATTAGGATATGCTTTTAAAAATCCAGTGATTTTGTCTACACTATCGATATACAACTGATATTTAAGGAAAATAAATAGAATTACTATCCAAAATAAAAAAACTATACCTTTAAACAACTTATTCATTTTTCATACCTCTCTTCTTGACGTTATTTCTATTCAAAAATTATAGATTGGCTCCTTTATTAACTTCAAGATTTATTATAGATGTTATTTATTAAATAAAAGGTATGAAAAAGCTTAAGAATTCTTAAGATTATCTTTTATATAAAAAGGAATCTAAAGATTTTTCTATAACTTTCCATATCATATTAAACTTTATTATAATTTCTATATTGGCGGAAAAATGGCGGAAAGTTTCGCTCTTTCCGCCATTTATGTTTTAATAAAATTCTTTAAAAAATAACTAAAAACATCCTAAAATTCAACAAGAATAATGTGGTGCTCTAGAAAATTATTCAGTTTTTACAGTTGAGTCATTAAATAAGAATAATATTCAAGGAATTTTAGATAATCTCCTACAAATACCTATAAGCGTGTGATATAAAAGTCGCAGCAGCTGTCTCCTTTTTCTAAAGTGGTTGGGCGTTCTAATTTACAGTTAGAAAAGCCCACAGTTATATAGTCGGTAGCACACAAACAGGCTGTAAACTCAGGTATGTCTTCTTTTTTACATAAAGCACAAAGACCACATTTAGTAAAAACTTTATGTGTTAAATCATGATTTTCTTTGTCCTTTAGTTCCACCTGCCAGTTATCAGGGTACTTATCTTCATTTTCATTACACCATTTTCCTGCTTCTATAATTTTATTTTTATAACTTTCGGAAAGCTGGTCCTCTTTTCCTATTTGCTTTTTAATAAACTTAAAGTTACTCAGAATCTCTGAAATAATTTTATCCCAATCATCAGTGCTAATTTTATCCTTGGTATTTTTATATGCTGCAATAAGATATGAACTCATTAAATAAATACTTATAAATATATTTTTACTTCCACCAATATCCGGTGCTCGTCTTACTACTGCTTTATATTCTTTATTAATTTCTTTAAGTAAATCCTTGATATTATCTTGTGAATAATATTTATTTAGTTGTTCTTTTATTGGATTTTTTAAGATTATTGGATAGGCATAGGCCGATATAGTCATTTTCATTTCTGTTTACCTCCTAATTTATATATAGATAATTAAATTTAGTTTTTAAGAAACTAATCAAAAGCACCCTGAAATTCAATTTGAATAATACGGTGCTCTAGAAACTCTTTACTTTTTATTAATTATAAAACAAAAGCTGAATTCAACTTCCTATCTAATCATGCATTAATTTTTTTTACTGGTCTAAAAGCAAATATAGCTTCAAGTAAAGGACTTACAAGTAAACAAATCATTACTGATGAAATATTCAAATAACCACTTTTTAAAACTATACTATAACTCATTATTGCAACAGGAATTTGAAATACAATTCCGGTTATCATCCCAGGTGAATATTGCCTTGTAATGATAGCTCCTCGAATGTGCGTAATAACTGCATTAAAGCTTAAAAATCCACATACGATCAAAAAAACAACTAAGTTGTGTTGCGTAGTTGTATGATACGCAACATTAAAAGTTAAAGCAATAAAAACTAAGTTTTCTATATAATAGCTTATAGGTTTCCTATACGCAAATTTAGGTCGGTAATTATTATACCACTTGATGAATCCACCGGGAAGGATAAATTCCTCACATACATGTAGACAAAATGAAATAGGTAAACACCAGATTAAAATTGAAAATAGTTCTTTCAAAGTAACACCTCCATATAACAATATAATGATTTAAAAATCTTCGATAAATTAATTATATATTATCCATATTTTTTTTATACTAACCTTAGTACTCAATAAGATATTACTTTAGTCATATATTTACACCAATTTGAATAAAACCCGTGATCATTCATTTTTAAATTAACACCCATATATTCGAATTTATGGATTAATACATATAATTTTCATATTTCTAATTAATCATTTTAAAATGTAAATAAAAAAGGCCTGCAAATGCAAGCTTTTTTTATAATTACCTACCTATTCTATTCATAACCTTCCTTCATATAGTAACTCCATAATTTCATCTTTTAAATATCATTTCATAATTTCTTATATTAAGTTATAATAGCAAAATAAAGCCTATCTATCATAATAAAACCTACTTTATACCAGCTTAAGTCCTCACTATATTTTAGCTATTACCTCTTGAATATTAACTATTAAAAGCAGAAGATACGTTTCTTTATTTGTTTACGATATTTGAACATTGCGTCTTAGTTTAATAGCTATTAATATATTATTTATAATCTACTAGAATTTCTATGAGTATTCTATTTGCACTGTTCAAGGAAAATTACACCTTTTCAATTCTTTAAACCTATAAATACTATTTTTTCTATTTAAGGTAAACACTATGAATAATGCCCTTTTCCAGAAAAGGCCTATTATCTACGTCATTAAAGGGTTTAGATTCAAAAATTGTGACTTTATTGCTGTCATTGTTCCACCATACCATATTCTTTTGGTTAGTGAAGCTGTAAGAATTCAAATCTTTTAGTAATAAAATTTTGTTAACTAAATCATTTCCTTTAAACTTTGCTGCGGATATACTCCATACCCCATTATATGTTGCATATACAATTTTATTTTCATCTGGGGAAATCCAAAATGGCGTGTCCCCACTTCCTGTTGATTGGATAACTTTATTTGTTTTTTTACTTTTTACATCATAAATAAATAATCCACCTTCACCATTTAAAGTTCCTTGAAAAACTAATTTTTGACCTTCATCAATAACTGCAAAGCCTTGAGAACCTATGCGGTTTTTAGACTTATCTTTTTCATTAGATGTTAACTCCATTACAGGTTCTATTTTGCCATCATCGGTATTTAACTTATATATCCCTACCACTGTAATTGATTTTTCATGTTTCCTCTCTTCAAAATAGAAATCTTTTCCGTTACTGCTATAAACACTGTCCAAAGAACTTATACTCTTACTATCATCTTTAAATTCCCTGAATTTATCGTTTTGAACATCATATACAACTATTAAAGATTGATTTTCACCATAACTTACTCCTGCTATATATTTACTATTTCCAGTCCAGTTTGCAACCAATATGTTTCCTTTCATATTAATTTTCCTTTTAGTGTTACTTTTTATGTCAACTATATAACAAGATTGTTCACCATTTTCCTTTTCACCATATAAATACTTTGTCCCATCAGGAGAAGTTATCCCCGAGTCCCCAAAATTAAAGAGTGACTTTTCTAAAGTAGATAAATTAAGTTTATATGTTTTACCTTTAACATCCTTAATAAATTTCTCTCCATCTTCTTGATTATTTTTATTAAGTACTTTAAGTCTTTCTTCAATCTCCTTTTTAGTAATTCCTATTCTAACAAGAGCTTCATTATCCCCTATTAGTCCCACTATTCTATTAAAACCTTCAATAGCATCTGTTTTTTCGCTTTTCACCACTTGGAGCGGCCTGTCATCTTCTGAATTTGCTGCATTGTCTGACATTACTACAGATTTAGTACTTGCCATTAAAGGCTTAGAGTATGAATATATTACACTCACTGCCCCTAATACTAATAATCCTCCAACTACAGCTTTTGCTTTCCAATTTTTATTTTCTTGATTCATCACTTTTCCTCCTAGATCAAAATTTATATATTAATCATAAACAAAAGTTGTTACATTGGCTTAACAGGATGTTACAATGTTGTAAACTTTTAGAGGAATTATTATATGTACTTCTGTGCCCTTTCTCTCTTCACTAATTATTTTTATATCTCCATTATGTTTATCTATAATTTTTTTTACTATAGAAAGTCCTAATCCAGAACTTCCTGCTTCTCTTGAAGTTTGCTTATCTACTCTGTAAAAAGGTTCAAATATAATTTCTAACTTATCAGAAGGTATTCCTTGCCCCTTATCTTTAATAATTATATGGCAGTTACTACCTTCTCTAAGTAATTTTACACTTATAGCAGATTTAACATTACCATATTTAATAGAGTTGTCTATTATATTTATAATTACTCTTCTAAGCTCATTGTGATTGCCTAATACAATAACAGCTTCGTCAATAGCTTTTTCTATATGTATATCGTATTTATCTGCTCTTATTTTCATATCATTACAGGCTGAATCTATAATTTGTGCTAAATCAACTTCTTCTTTTATATCTGAAGTTATATTTGATTCAACCTTTGATATTTCTAAGAGCTCAATTATCATATTATGCATTCTTTCACTTTCACCATTTATCTTTTCTATACTTTTTAAAGCAAATTTTCTGTCATTAACCTCTTGTTTAAGAAGTATTTGAGAATATCCAGAGATTATAGTTAAAGGAGTTTTCATTTCATGAGTCATATTATCAAAAAAAGCCTTTCTATGACCTCCAAGCTTTTTTAAGTTATCTCTGTCCTTTTTTATTGTTTCTATCTGATTTTTAATCTTATATTTCATTTTATTGAAATTTAAAGACAGTTCCTCTATTTCATCTTTAGAATTAATATTTATATCTTGGTTAAAATTACCTTCTGCCACCTCTTTTATAACCTTGCTCAATTTTAATATAGGTATAGTTATTTTTGTAGCTAACAATAATACAAATAAAAAAATTCCTCCAAAGACTAATAGTACAAAGGTATTAGTTAGCTTTAATAAGTTTTTGCTGGAACTAAATATTTCTGAATAATCCATAATTGATCTAACAATACCTATGCTCTTGCCGTTATTTACAATAGGGCAGGAAAAAACAACCAGATATTTATCTTTAACAGGTACTATTGTAAAAGCAGATTTGTTGTCAATGGATAGTTTTAAATCTTCATTATTGTAATTATTTTTCTTATCTATATCTTCATAATTTAAAACTTGTCCATTTGCATTTGCTGAGTCGGTTAAAAACTTCCCACCATTGGAATAAAGAAGTATTCTACTTCCAACTTTTAAAGATAAATTTGAAGCTATATTTTTACTAGCGCTATTAAAATTAGCAGAATCCATATCTTTACTATTTATTTCAAAATACTGTCTCATATAGATAGTTAAATCTTTCTCAAAGGTCACTAATTCTTTTTTTATTATATCTTTATTATTTTGTACAATAAGCCTATTCATAAAAAAACTCATTGCATTATAACCGATGTAAAATATAACTAAAAAACCAATGATAAATTTAAGTTTTATAGATATTTTCATAGAAAATGCACACCTTCCCTACTGAACCTTATACCCAACTCCAAATACAGTTTTTATAATAGAGTTATCTTTATCACTGCATAGTTTTTTTCTTAACCTTTGAATATGAACATCTACAGTCCTGCTTTCACCTTCAAAGTCAAATCCCCATATAATTTCTAAAAGCTTATCACGTGAAAATACCTTTCCTCTATTTTCTGCAAGCGTACAGAGTAATTCATATTCTTTCGTTGTCAAATTTATTGATTTATCGCCCTGATATACTTCGTATTTGTCTTTAAATATTGTTATATTTCTTTCTAATTTTATAATATTATCTTTATTACTAATACTTTTAAATTGTTCAATCCTTCTTATACTAACTTTTGCCCTTGCAACTACTTCTCTTATGTCAAAAGGCTTGGTAATATAATCGTCAGCTCCAAGCTCTAAGCCTACTATTTTATCCATAATATCATTTTTTGCGGTCAACATTATTATAGGTACTTTATATTCTACTGATACTTTCCTGCATATTTCAAAGCCATTTATATCAGGCAACATTAAATCTAATATAATTAGATCTATAGATTCATTTTCCAAGATTTTTAATCCGTCCATACCAGTTGCAACTTGAAATACAACAAATTTTTCTTCTTCAAACGAGTACGTTAAAATTTCCCTTATACATTCATCATCTTCAATTATGAGTATACTATTATCCACAGTTTCCCCCCCTTACCTTAACTAATTATATACCATAGTTGTTGCAAACTTATAACATATTCTTTTATTAATTCTATAATTTATCGTATTCCTAAAGGATAGAAATGTAATAAAACAACCCGTAAGAAAAGCAATTTCTGCTAATCCTACGGGTATCCCTATATCAGTCATTATATTTTATCCGATCGCTACCATTGCTAACACCCCCATCGCACACAGTGAAAGCGACTATCACCAAATCGAAGATTTGGGATATCTGCTTTTCTATCAAAGTGGGGTATAAGCACTGCTACGCGCCTGGATAAGTTCTTCTAAGACTCACTTGATATTTACTATTGATCCTGCTAGGAATAATACAGTGTTCATGTAAATTAAGCTTTATCTTATATTTAAAGTAGATTTAATTCTTTTATAAGATATTTTTTAGATTCTTCATTTAGATATCTTGTTGGTATTATTTGAGCTGTAAACCCACTTAAATAAATAAGTATCATATCATCATAAACTTTTATGGTTTTTATGCTTTTTCTTGATATTGTCTCAGATACAAATTCGTTAAAAACCTTTATATTATTCTCATCAATTAGCATAGTTTTCTTACCAAATATAGATGAGTTATCGCCTTCCTGCAATATTTTTTTAGTTTGTTTTCTTACTAATCTTTTATAATGATTTGGATATTTAATAATCCATACTGACACAAATAATATTTCAATAACAATCCAATAAGCACTTGGTTGTTTAAGTAAACTTGTACCCATTGCATATATAGGTACTGAAAATATCAATGGTAATAAATATCTTAACAAATTATATGTTCTTTTATGTGCTGGTGAGTTTTCAACATGATACAAATTAAATTTAATATAATCCTCTTCTGTTATTTCAAAATTAAATTCTATTTTAATCCCCTCCAATGATGGTATAATTGTCATTTTAATGCTTACAAATTATTGCTAGCTTATGTAAAAATTATACCATATCATCTAAATATACTCATTAATTTTCGAGATCTTCAGATAGGTATTTGACTACAACATAAAAAACACCATAGAATTCAACTTTTAATAATACAGTGTTTATTAAATTATTCATTTTTTCAGTTGCTTCATTTTATTACTAAAATAAATTTATGCTAACGTAAGTTGCTCTAATTTATTTTTTGTATAATCATCTATGGGCATTTGAATGGTTATATTTGCCCCCTCTATTTCTGTAGACTTAAATGAAATATAGCTTAAGTATAAGTCTCCTACTAAAGGATGATGTAAAAGTTTTTGACCCTCTGGTGTTCCCATAATACCTTGATTACTCCACCATTTGTTAAATAGAGATTTAAAAAGAAAAAATTTAATGGATCTTATTAATGTTGAGCATTTTGCGAGGAGCATCCAGCCTTATACTAGCAACTGCTGATTTTAACTTTCCACGAAGAAGAGAAAATTCTATTTTTTCATTAGCATATTTGGAACTATATGCACCAACACTAGGATTAGGCTCATGTTGGGGTGGAATGTTTGAAAGAATTGCTATGAAGGATAATTCCCCACTAATTAAATTATTTAATATCCCTAACAATAAAAACCCACGACCACCTGTAAGTAGCTATTTAAGCCAAATACAAATAATCGTGGGTTTCATGGTGGAGACGAATGTGACCTTTAAAATCCACTTCTTTTATAATTATAACTATCTATTTCTTAAAAACTCTGGATTTTTAGAACTTATACCAATTCCAAATCCCTGATCTCTATTAACTCTAATACTGCCTTTACTTTTACTGGCTATCTGCAATAAATGTAGATTTCTTTTTTAAGCACTGTGAGCATAAACCTTCAAAAACTATGCTTTGCTCTGTAAGATAAAATCCATAATTATTGCTGATTCTATCATTGAAAATACTTATAAAATCATCTTTTACATCTATAACAGCTCTACATTCTTTACATATAAAATGATGCTTATGTTCACTTTTGCTTAAAACCATCTCATAACGAGTTATATTATCGCCAAAGGTTAATTTTCTCACTATTCCAAATTGATATAGTAATTCTAAAGTCCTATAGACTGTAGCCACACCAGTATCCGGATTTTTTATTCTAACATAATGATAAAGCTCTTCAACACTTAAGTGATTATCTTTATTCTCAAATAAAACTTGTAGTATAATCTTACGTTGGTAAGTAAGATTAATATCTGCTGCTTTTAATTGTTCATATATGCTATCTAAGTAATCATTCACAATATCATCTCCTATATGATTTCATGAATTCATTATAAAATTCCTATTTAAAATTACTTTAAAATAATTATAAAAATTTTATAATTATTTTATAAAATATTTAATAAATCTTCCTTGCATTTAATTCTCCTTAATCAGTCATTTTTTTTAATTCATCAAACTTGGTAAGTACAATATCCATTTCATTACTTACTTTAGAAAAATTACTTCTAGCTTGTTGCACATTATTTAACCTACTCTTTAATTTTTCCATTTCAATACTTCCTTCCTCTGTCAAAGAATATATCTTTTTCAGTGTATCATTCATACTCAAGACTAATTCTTTTGTTCCAATAGAAAGCTTTTTAACTTCATCTGCAACTACTGAAAAACCTCTGCCAGCATCGCCTGCTCTTGCAGCTTCTATTGATGCATTAAGTGCCAACAAATTAGTTCTAGATGCAACATTATTTATTTCCGATGAGATATTTTCTATGGATTTTGTATGAGTTAAAAGACCTTCAAAAGTTGCAATAAAACTGCTCATTTCATTTCCTCTGCTAGCTACCTCCTCTGAAAAACTTATATTTCCTTTTATTTCATTTAATAAATTAGATATAGTTTCAATACATTCTTTAACCTGTGTTTCTCCATTATTTATTGTGCTGTTATTCTCTTGCATCATCCTATTCTCCTCCTTAAATTTCACTTATTAAATCATCTAGAAAACTATTTATAGTGTTTAATCCTTCTTTATCATATTTACTTAATATTTTAATAAATTTTTCACGTTGAACTTTATGGAGCATTTCGTGTATTTTAAATACTTCTTTTCCTTGTGCTGTCAGTGTATAATAAATTTCTTTTTTATTATTTTCCAAATGATTTCCTTTTATTAACTCTTTCTTTAACAGTTTATTAGTAATCTTAGATATGGCACCTTTCGTCATATTTAATTCCTTTGCTATAAATGTTGCATTAATCAATTGATTTTTTCCAATACAATCAATTACGTGAATTTCTGAAAACATTAATCCCATATCATAAAGCTCTTTGCAGTTATATTTGATTAACAAGTCCTTTATTTCATCATCATGACTATTCAACGAATTATTTATATGTTCAAAGGCTGCTATAAACTTATTTATTATTAAATCTATCTCAAATTTTGCATTTTCTGTTTTCATGATCACAATCTCCTTTTAAAATTAATTTCTATGGAAACAATCACATTATACCTTATATAACTAGCCTATTCAATATTATTTTTTAAAAATAGTTTACGAGGAAATAATATTGCGATATTATAATTTTGTTTCCCAGGAAATTAAATAGTGACTTGACAAAAGTGTATGGCAGCCATATACTATTGCCATGGATAAATTTGTAGATAACAAACATCAAATTGCAGATAATTCTTTGAAGTTAGCACTTGCCTTGGTTGATCTGGATAAAAAGACTCGCAACTACAAAACGGATGTGCCGATTTTTTACTCTGAAATACATGTAATAATGACTATTGCCGAGCATCCTGGCATTCATGTGGGTGGTCTAGCTGATATTCTAGGAGTAACAAAAGGGTCTGTTTCCGAAATTCTGAAAAAGCTAGAGAGAAAGGATCTAGTTATAAAGGAAGTTGATGATCTTAATCTATCTAGATATTCATTGAGTCTGACTGAAAAGGGTAAAAAAGCTCATAGCAACCATATGCACTATCATTCTGTTGTAAACAGTATGGTTGAAGATGAGCTACAAAATACCTCCGAACATGAATTAGAATTTTTGTCAAACTTTTTGTCTTCCTTGATGAACAAGGTTAAATTTTTCAGTGAAAACTTTGATGAATCAAGTGATTCTTAGACTCAGGTGGAGTTTGCTTGTGAGGAATACCTCTTACCTGAGCAAACTCGTAAAATGCCATTTAGGCATTTAGTTCCTGAGCAAGCTCGTTAAATGTCATTTAGACATTTAACCCATCTGAGTCTTAGAAGAACTTATCCAGGCGCGTAGCAGTGCTTATCTCCCAGTTAAGTAGAGAGCCAAAATCTATGATTTTGTGCGAATCACTTACTCCTTCGACAATAGGAGAAGGAGTTTCATATAAAAAGATGGGAGTATTAGCAATGGTAGCTATCGGATAAAATTTTTAAGCAAGAGTATGGTAACCATACACTTTCTGTCTATAATTAAGTTAGGAGGTGCTAACATCAAAACGAAAAAATCATCAAAGTTATATATGGCTTCTGATAATAGTGAAGTGAGTGAGAGGAGGTATAAGCAAACACTTGAAGCTGATAAAATGGCTTTGAGGGCTATTTATAATTCTTTAGCCTCATGCGTTCCCTTCAGCTTTTATCCCTATGAATGCACAATATTTAGGCAAATCAATCCTTCCAATAATAAGTTGGAAAATAATAAAATTGATAAACTATAAAAAAAACAAGACGAATAAACAATTGTACCCAAGAGTATGGTAGCCATACACTTTTGTCTGTAATTAATTTAGGAGGTGCTAACATTAAAAAGAACAAACCACTAAAGCCATATCTGGCTTCTGGTAATAGTGAAGTGATTAAGCGTAAGTATAAACATAAAATACTTGAAGCTGATGAAAGAAGTTTATGGTCAATCTGTAATGCTTTAGCCGCATGCGTTCTCTTTGGTTTTTATCCATATGAATACTCAATATTTGAGCAAATCAATCCTTTTAATAATAAGTTTGAAAATAATGAAATTGATAAACTCCTAAAAAATCAAGATGAATAAATAATTGCATCAAAGTGTATGGTATCCATACACTTTTTACCTATGATTAATGTACGAAATGTTTATAGTGGTTTTTGCTGCTCTATCATTTTGGGTAGCTTTGATAAATTTAATTATCGTACTTATAGATAAAATAAAAAGGTATCCCAACACCGCAATTAGGTATAATTTAATTTTATCCCCAAAAAAAGAATCACCAAGTCACTAATTAATAATAGACTTGGTGGAATTTCTTGATAAATTATAAAACGAATTAAAAACTAGCAAAATAGTCTTTATCAAATTGATCTAAATAATATTTTTTATTTTGATAATTATTTATCACATATTCTATATAATCACACACTTTTATATAATCTGCTTCATATAAAGTCCTGCCTTCTTTTATGGTTTTGAATTGAAGGGTAATGGGTGCCTTTTTTAAATTTATAGTATCAATATTCTCCACTTTAAGTAATTCCGTAAGATCACAAGCAAATTTCATTTCTTCTAGATCGTTTATATCTTTATCATAAAGTATAGCAAAATCAATATCACTATCGTCTCTTTGATACTCAGTCCCATATGAACCTATTATCCATGCTCCCAAAACATTAGGCTGCTCACTAAAATATTTTTTTAAGCTTTCTATTTTATTCTCTATATTTATCACAATATCACCTCCAGATCCTTTTTTATTTTTCTAAACCTCCATTATTATCAATCATAAACTCACCCACCAAATTAATTTATATGTATATATAAATTCTATAGTAATTTTTTAAAGATTGCTATATACATATATAGTATTATAAAATTTTTCAATTGTATCTACTATTCTGTCGATCAAGCTAACTTTAAGACCTTTATAAGGAATACTATGCTTGTTTTATTTCTTCTAAATAGTGAATCATCTCATTAACTGACTCATCATAAGTCAAAAAACCATGCCCCTCTAAATTTAAGCAAACATGACTTATATTATTTTTGTTGTTGCTATTTTGTGCTATCATATTACTCATTTTTTTACTTGGCCAGTACCTGTCATTTTCCGAAGAAAGAAGAAACAGCTTTCCTTTATAGTTATCAATATTTATCAATGCCTCTTGATTAAAGTTTTTCTCTATAGATTTTTCATGAATTTTACAAAAATATTGATTCTTTGTATCTTCAATATCATCTTCATCAAATTCAAACTTGATGTATGGCAGCTCCTTATTATTAAAAGACCATGAAGATTTAGGTGGTACCTGCGATATGCTGTAAAGATCCTTTGGTAACCCTTGAAATACATAACAGCTAGCTACGCAAGCAATAGTAATTGCTGACTCCATATGCTTAGTTAATAATAATGCGGCTTCTCCACCTTTAGATGATCCAATAAAAATCACCTTATTATCAGCTACTTTATAATTTTCTTTAATAAAATTAGCAGCATTTATAAAGTATTCTAATGGAACATTCTCTAGAGATTCAGAAAGTCCAGGAACTCCATAATATGCTAATCGTAAAACATTATAATCAGGTATTAAATAATCCATTAATTTTTCACTTACAGGTGGAAGTCCAGGTCTGCTTCCTGTTATAATAACAACTAACGGTTTTCCTTCATTTTCATAAAAATCACCATAAATCTCTTTAGTTCTATATTCTTTCATAACATACATCTCCTTAAATTTAATAAAATTATTAATTGTTTCAAATGTCAAAAGTTATTTTTCTTTTCATTTGCTTTATCCAGTTGTTTCATGCTCTCATATTTCTATTTGATTTATATATTTATTTATCTCTTCATATGTAAAATCAATGTTAAGTGCTTTTAGATGATATGTACACAAGGAAAATATTATATCTTTCAAATCATTAGTAAATTTTTCATTAAGCCAATATGTAATAACACCAAATATACTTTGTGTAAGTAAAACCGAAGTTACATTGACATCATGAATATTTAAGGAATGCTGTTTTTTTAAATGTTCTAATATCTGTCTTAAATATACATTTGTTCTATCTAATATCTCCCAACGCTTCTTTTCAAACGCTTCATTTATTCCCATGGACTTCACGAATAATATCTTCGATAAATTTTTATTTTTTGCATATGTGTTAATTACATATGCCATTGCCAAAGTAAACTTTTGAGAAATGCTATCATCCTTATTCATAGAAACTTCAGAAGCTGCCTTCAGACTCATATTAGAAATTTCCTCATAAATTTGCTCCAAAACCTCTTCTTTATCATTAAAATAATTATAAAATGTTCCTACTGATACATTAGCTTCATCTGTTATGTTTTTTATAGAAGTTTCAATGTATCCTTTCTCTGAAAAAATTTTTGCAGCTGCTTCAAGAATATTCTTTCTTTTTAAAGAACTTTTACTAGAACTAGTATCATTCATTATATTTCTCTCCTCGTAATAAGTCTTTTTGAATTTGAATTCAAATTCATTTTATTCTTTTTTATATTATACGTCAATATATTTTTTAAATGCAATTTTTTTGAAACATATGGTACTTCCTAACATATGTTTCAAAGAAATAGGTCTTGTACAATTATCTGATATGCATATTGGTATCTTGACAAATAGAAACTAAAAGCATAAAATTTAGTTAGAATTCTTACTTTAAGTATTCTGACTATCTGAAAGGTGATGTTTATGGCAAAAGATGAATTTCAAGAAATACACGACTTATTATTTAAAACTATGGGCTTATTCCATTCAAAATTTATCCGTAAATTTTGCACTGAAAGCCCAAATCATCCAGAACTAAAAAAAAATCATACTGGAATCATTGGGTTCCTTTATCAATATAAGGTTCTTACTGCAACAGAACTTTCAAAAATGCTTAATATAGAAAAAGGCAGCTTAACTACCTTGATTGATCAATTAGAAGAATTAGGTCTTGTTATTCGCTGCAATGATGCTAATGACCGACGAAAAGTACTTATATCTCTCACAGATACTGGGATAAAGGAAATGGAAAGTATTATGAATATCTCCATTTACCGTATGAGCGAAATTCTAAGTACTGCAGATCCTAATGAACTAGCAAAATTTACTGACAGTCTCAAATATGCTGTAGAATTTATGCAAAAATTTTAGGAAGGTGAATTAAAAATGGATAACACAAATGAACTTAGAAATGGAAAAATTGGTACTCTATTATGGAAGTTTTCATGGCCAGCTGTTATAGCTATGCTGGTAAATTCTATGTATAACATTATTGATCGTATATTTGTAGGTCGTGGTGTTGGCTCACTTGCCATTGCAGCCACAACTGTAGCCTTTCCAATTATGCTTACTCTTCTGGCAGTATCCGCATTAATTGGAGTTGGCGCTACATCACTTATTTCCATTCGATTAGGTGAAAAAAAACCAGAAGAAGCTAATAAAATAGCTGGAAATGCTGTAGTATTGTTGGTTTTACTACCTCTTTGTATTAGCATTATTTATTTTCTTTTTAGCACTCCTATTTTAACTTTTTTTGGTGCAAGCCCTCAGGTTTTGCCTTATGCTAAAGCTTTTACCAATATTATAATGATGGCATCATCTTTAGGCTCTATAAGCATGGGAATGGTTAATTTTATTAGAGCTGAAGGTAATCCTAGGATGTCCATGTATACTCAAGTAATCGGAACCATTATCAATGTAATCTTAAATTACATTTTCGTTATGAAATTAGGTTTTGGAATTAGAGGATCTGCTCTTGCAACTGTCTGTGGTCAGATATTTTCATCTATTTGGGTGTTAAGTTATTTTCTATTTGGCCCTAGTGTTGTAAAAATAAAGTTAAAAAATCTCAAGCTGAAGAAAAACTTAGTTATTAGCATTACGTCTATTGGTTTCGCCCCTTTTGCAATGCAATTAGCTAACAGTCTTCAAAATACTATCTTGAATAAAGCATTAATGAGTTATGGTGGAGATATGGCATTATCCGCTATGGGTATTGTTGGAAGTATAGCCACATTGATGTTTATGCCTATTCTTGGTATTAGCCAAGGTGCTCAGCCAATCATTGGCTTTAATTATGGTGCAAAGGAATTTACCAGAGTAAAAGAAGCCCTTAAAAAAGCAGTTATTGTTGGTACGATTATAGCAACATTCAGTACTGCACTAGTTCATTTATGGCCTACTCAAATTGCCAATATGTTCATTATTAATAATCCTAAGCTGACTCAATTAACTGCTCATGCAATGTATATCTTCTTTTTTATGTTTCCTGTGGCTGGTTTCCAAATTGTCTCTTCCCAGTACTTTCAGGCAGTTGGCAAACCAATTCAATCCACAATTCTGGGGTTATCCAGACAATTGTTCTTATTGGTTCCACTATTATTGATATTACCACGCTTTTGGGGTATTGAAGGTATTTGGAGAACTCCACCTATAGCAGATATTTTAGCTGCTCTTATAACTGGAATCGTTGTATTTTTTGAAATGAAACATATAAAAGAGAAAGAGAATGAAAATGAACAGCTTGAAGACAGTACTTTTGATAACGCTACTGCTGAGAAATAAGTTTTTTTTCTACACTGGAAATATATACAGAATTATTTAAAAATAAACATCTAAAAAAGGAGAGGATTACACCATATATTGGTTTGTAATCCTCTCCTTGTTTTTTGATTTGAAGTTAAATAATATATAATTAGATTATTATACTCACTTTATTAAAACTAAATAGTTATATAGATACAATATTTATTGATGCTAGTTTGCTACTACTTGATTCTTCTTTAGTTTATTATTAAAAATAATATATAGTATTACTCCAGTTAAAAAGGTAATTATTTCTGTAATGGTCATAGACCATATAACACCATGCAATCCAAAGAAATTATTCAATACTATTATGACAGGAATAAAAAGAATTCCTTGTGTAATTGCCATAATTGTTGATGGTGTTCCTTGACCTGATGCTTGAAAAATTCCTACAAATAATGTTGTAAATCCATTGAAAAATGCGGAAATAAGCATGGCAGCCATGATATAAACTCCAACACTTAATACTGCTGCATCATTAGAAAACAGATGAATAATTACATTTCTAAAAATATAAACTAAAGTAACAACCCCGCCTGATAATCCCAAAATCCATAAAGCTGATTGTTTTATACTGTCTTTTAATCTCTTAAAGTTTTCATTAGAAAAATTATATGCAATTAAAGGAATAATTCCTAGCGCCAGCCCCATTGCAAGAAATTCTGGTACTTGTACAATTCTCAAAGCAATCCCAAAACTAGCTACTACACTTTCTCCATATCTAATTGAATAATTATTCAAAAGAATAGTTGTAATAATTAGAAAACCAGCTAGGAACAATTCAGAAATCCCAATTTTATATATCTCTATTTTATCTTTAAGAGAAATATTAAAATTATTGATAAATCCTCTTAAATTCTCACTTTTTGTTTCCAAGTAGTAAACATAGTAAATAGATGAAGCTATATTAGCTAAAATCATTGATAATGCTATTCCTACAACATTAAATTTAAATAATAGTATAAATAATGGGTCAAAGATAAGACTAAAAATTGTACTTACAACCATTCCGAACATTGATTCTTTTGATGCTCCTTCTGCTCTCACAACTTGCTCCAATGCAAAGTTCATTACAATTGCAAAACCACCAATAAACATAGTTAAAGAATAACTTTTTGTATAATTAATAATAGCAGAAGTATCTGCCCCCATAATCTTAACAATAGGAGTAAGTGCTATTGTTAAGATTATTCCAAGCAAAATTCCTATGATAATACTACTATAAAAAGTATATCCTGCTATCTTCTTGGCTTTCTCTATATTTTGTTTTGCAACAAGACGAGTTATAAATGTTCCGCCTCCAGCTCCTAACATATTTCCAAAAGCCATCAATATAGTGAAAATTGGTAGTCCTAAAGTAATAGCAGTTAACATATCTGTATTGTTTAATAGTCCAATAAAAAAAGCATTAATAACATTATATATTGTACCTACTGACATACCAATCATCATAGGAATAGATAAATGTGCAATTGCCTTAGTAATTGGTGCATTTTCTAAATAATATTCGTTTGACAATTTTTGTTTCATAATTTCATCCTCCACAATAAGTATTCTTAGAATTCATACTCTTAGAATTCTAAGTTTTTAAGTATAAGTTATTATATTAATAACTTATAAATTTCTATCTACTTTCAATAGCAAAGCTAACAACATCTCTTTCTCTTGTTCCGTCAAGCTTGCAATAATATTTTCCTCTGCCTCAACCACTGATTTATTAAAATCTTCTATTAATTCAGCACCTTTAGGCAATACATATATATATTTTTGTCTCGCATTCTCTTTAGGAATTCTTCTTTCTATATATCCTTTTTTCTCTAACCCTTGAAGCATACTTGTAATGCTTGCTTCTGTACGTTGAAATGTTCGTGCCAAATCTTTTTGAATAATACCAATGTCTTGATGTTCATAAATATAACCTATCATGCGTCCTTGCCCAGAATTTAATCCTAACTTTTTTACTTTTTCATCAGAACTGAGTTTCATTTTTATCGCAATACTTCTTATTAATTGTGAATATGGTGTTTGTATAGAGTATCTAGAATTAGTCATTCAACTTCCTCCTAAAATTAGCTTAGAATTCTAACTATTTATAGTTTAACAATTAGAATTCAAAGTGTCAATATTTATTTTATATTTATACTCAAAGTGCTAAATCTCTTTTGGCCAAAAAACACATTATGTTCAATGCTGTACCACTAGGACAACATACTACAATAATTTTTGTTTGATTTTCATTATATGATTTTAAATTATGCTATTAAAAATTCTTGTTATCGTAGAAATTATTAAAATATTTGTGATCCCCGCAATTCCTAAAGAGGATTTAAAATGGCTAATTTTGTTTTTCTATTAATGATACATCCTACTTCAAAAGCTATTAAAGAAATCATTACAGCAAATATAACATTATTGATCGTATATTTGTAGGTCGTGGTATTGGCTCACTTGCCATTGCAGCCATAACTGTAGCCTTTCCAATTATGCTTACCTTTCCAATTATGCTTACTCTTCTGGCAGTATCCGCATTAATTGGAGTTGGCGCTACATCACTTATTTCCATTCGATTAGGTGAAAAAAGACCAGAAGAAGCTAATAAAATAGCTGGAAATGCTGTAGTATTGTTGGAAGTATAGCCACATTAATGTTTATGCCTATTCTTGGTATTAGCCAAGGTGCTCAGCCAATCATTGGCTTTAATTATGGTGCCAAGGAATTTACTAGGGTAAAAGAAGCCCTGAAAAAAGCAGTTATTGTTGGTACAATTATAGCAGCATTCAGTACTGCAGTAGTTCATTTATGGCCTACTCAAATTGCCAATATGTTCATTAATAATAATCCTAAGCTGACTCAATTAACTGCTCACGCAATGTATATCTTCTTTTTTATGTTTCCTGTGGCTGGTTTCCAAATTGTCTCTTCCCAGTACTTTCAGGCAGTTGGCAAACCAATTCAATCCACAATTCTGGGGTTATCCAGACAATTGTTCTTATTAGTTCCACTATTATTGATATTACTACGCTTTTGGGGTATTGAAGGTATTTGGAGAACTCCACCTATAGCCGATGTTTTGGCTGCTCTTATAACTGGAATCGTTGTATTTTTTGAAATGAAACATATAAAAGAGAAAGAGAATGAAAAGGAACAGCTTCAAGACAGTACTTTTGATGGCGCTATTGTTGAGAAATAAGTTTTTTTCTACACTGGAAATATATACAAGGTTATTTGAAAATAAATATCTAAACAAAGAGTGGATTACACCATATACTGGTTTGTAATCCTCTCCTTGTTTTTTGCCATACATCTAAGCGTATAGCTAATTTTTTTCACTATATTTGAAATTTTTCAGTATAAAAACAGAAAGGCAACCACATAGTAACAAGATTATAATACTTCCTATTCGATTTTGGGCAGTAGCTTCATAGTAACCGGCAACTCCAAATGCTGCCGTAATCGGATAGAATGTTTTTAGATTATTTGACATACTCATGAACATTCCAGCAAAAGAGTAGATTTCAGTTAATAATAATGCAATCCAATAACCTTTTTTCATATACGATACCAAGGCAACAATGGGCGAGATAGCAAGGAATATCCCCACACCTAGAAGAAAATATATTTTCAGAAAATCTAAAACCATTCCTACCGATAAATCGGAGAGATGTAATATTGCCTCAGTGAAAAATGCTATTGCAAAGAGCAGTAAATAAATGAAAATGCTGAATAAAAAAGTAATAATCATTTTTGTAGCAATTAACTTTGTTTCATTTACGGGAATAAGCAGCAAAGATTTTATAGTATCCTCATCTTCTTCACGACAAATCATATAACTTCCCAAAAGAGAAATGACTGCGGGAAGAACAAAAATTGTTGCCAAAGGCTGAGCCATAGTCATATACCATCCTGCACTATCTATATCCCTTGAACCATTATACGTAAACCATCCCTGTATAAAAACAATGGCAGCTACCATAACTGTTGCAAAAATTGTAATCCAAACAATATTTGAACGGCGAATCTTTTGAAGTTCAGCCCAAAGTAAAATTCGCATTATTCACACCTCATTTCATTCTTTTCAATGTTACATTTACAAGTAATATTGCAATAATATCCCAAATACAAATACAAAGAAACGCTAAAGGAACGTTAATCGGTCGTGGAACTGCAATACTTTGAATATTTTGGAGGACAATAACTGACATACTGGATAATGGGTGTAGATACATATTTATCGACATTAAAGTAAAGCCAAGAAAAGCATAAACTAGTGTTATAGAAACTGGGAGGATGTATCCTTTTTGCGATGCAGCTATTGCAAATATGGGCAGCATTGCAAAAGCAGTAATAACACCAATCTCTAAACATTTTTTCAGCAAGAATAAAACGCTCCCCCATTGAAATACCACATATCCGGAAAGTATGCTGAACATAACAGAAGCAACAGCTGTAATCAGCATGAAACAAATGGAGTAAATCAAAACAACAAAAAATTTACTGAAAAAGTATCCCATTTTGCTGATAGGCACAATCCAAAGTTGTTTGAGCATATCATACTGATTTTCTTCATACATAAGCATGGTGCAAAGTACTCCCAAAACAAAGGGCAAGATAATAAACATCGTATAACCAAACGCTGACCATCTATAAAATTGTACAGGGTCACCACCTGTTATTTTTGTATATTTGAATAATAAAAATGCTAGAAATGGCATTATGAAAGCTGACAACATCATAATCCACACAAATTTTTTACGTCGCAGTTTAAGAAATTCTATTTGAATAAGTTTAAGCAATGCCATCTCCTCCTGTAATTTTTCTGAAATAGTCCTCTAAAGTATCATTGCAAAGTCCCGAACTGATAACCGACACCTCACTAAGCATAAGTGTCTTATTGACAGATGCCATATCTAGTGAGGTGTCATAGAGTTTCAACGTATGATCATCTTGCACAGAATATTCTTTCAAGCCGAATTGACGTTCCAAAATTAAGGTCGCTTTAGAAACATCAGAAACTTCAAGTAGAATATACTTACCGTTTTTTCGTTTAAGTTCCTCCATGCTACTTTCTTTAAGCAGAACACCGTGGTCAATAATTCCAATATCATCCGCAAGCAATGAGATTTCCGAGAGAATATGGCTGGAAATAAGAATTGTCTTTCCACGCTCAATGCTCAAATTCTTAATAAAATCTCTTACTTCTGCAATGCCAATAGGGTCAAGACCGTTTGTAGGCTCGTCTAAAATCAATAGTTCCGGGTCATGCAAAATAGCATTGGCAATACCAAGACGCTGCTTCATTCCAAGGGAATACTTACTAAACAACTTTTTATCTTTATAAGGTAATCCTACTACTTTCAATGCGTTTTCAACTGCGTGTGGGGCGGCTGTACCACGCAGCTTCGCAAAAATCTCCAAGTTTTCTGTTCCTGTCAAATTTGGATAAAATCCTGGTGTTTCGATAATAGCACCGATACGTGGATATACCCGTTTTTCTTGACCTTTGATATTTCGTCCTAACACATCTACCTCACCAGATGTGATTGGAGTTAACCCTAAAATCATTTTCATAATAGTGGTTTTCCCTGCTCCGTTGCGCCCTAACAGACCATAAATCCGACCTTTTTTTACATGGAGATTCACTGAGCTAACTACTGTCTGCTCTCCGTAAATTTTTGTCAGTTGTTTCGTTTCAATCACAAAATCATTCATATAAAAATTCCTCACTTTCCATAACTGTGTTTTCCCAATATGATAACCGATATTAAGGCAGAAACAATCACAATTAAAAGTATACAACATGAACCTTGCCAAAACCTTGCCGTAACCTTGTTTTTATCCGATCGCTACCATTGCTAATACCCCCATCTTCTTTAAGTGGGGGATAGCTACTTTACGCGCCTGGATAAGTTCTTCTAAGACTCAGATGGAGAGAGGTATTCCTCACAAGCAAACTCCACCTGAGTCTAAGAATCACTTGATCTTGTTTTAGCAGTAAGAAAGCCCTGTGCTATCACAGGGCTTTTGGCAATAAAATGGTGAATGTAGTTCCAGAGCCGAGAATGCTTGATACTGTAATCGTCCCTTTGTGGGCGCTGACAAGCTCTTTGGAAATAGAAAGGCCAAGCCCGTTTCCTTTGGCAGCCCGTGAATGGTCACATTGGTACATTCTTTCAAAAATAAGTGAGAGATTATCAGAAGATATACCTTTCCCGTTGTCTGTTATTACAATTTTAGCCTGCTGTTCATTCTCAAAAATACACAGCGCCATATTATCACCCTCACTGTGGATAATAATATTTTGTAATAGATTATTAAGAATACGGGTATATGCAGTTGCGTCTATGCGGATGGAATACTCTGTTTCAGGTATATCAAATTCATATTCAAAATGGCTGTTTTCTAAAATAGGAATCCAATCAGCTATAATATTACGGGATAGCTCATTCAAATCAAAAATCTCGAAATGAAAAATTTGTTCCCCGGAATCTAATTTAACCCATTCAAACAGATTTTCTACAAAATGTTTTAAGTGATGGGCTTTATCAGATGCAACATGGATATATTCGTCCTTTTCTTCTCCTACAACAATTTTACTTTCGATTGCTTCCAAATAACCAACCAATGAAGCAAGTGGTGTTTTCACATCATGGGAAAGACTTGCCATTAGACCTTTGTATGCCTGCTCTGATTGCTTTTGCTTAATAAGCTGTGATTGGCCGCTTAATGCAATTTCGTTAATACCATAACAAATTTGCCTTGTCATATCGCTCTCCGCTACTAAAACACGTCGATTAAGGTTTCCATTTTTTATATCTTCTAAAGCATCTTTCATAAGTGCAAGCTGTGTTTGAACACGCCTTAAGACAGAAACTAGATACGCTATAATAATCAAAGCAAGAGCCAAAGCAAAAAACAAATAAATATTCATATTTACATCAGGCCTCCTTATTAAAACGATAGCCTACACCTCGGACTGTTAAAATATAAAATGGACAGTCAGGATCTGGTTCAATCTTTTTGCGCAACTTACTGATAAAAGACATAATATTGCTATCATCAAAAGCATATTCATCTTCCCACACTTGCGTGTAAATCTGTTTTTTTGTAAACACCCGTCCTTTATTAGAAGCTAGAAATGAAAGCAAATCAAATTCTTTGCTTGTAAGCTCAACTGGAATATCATTGACAGAAACAATGCGATTTGCTTTATCAATGACCATTCCTTTTAGCACCATGCACTCCGTATCTATTTCTGTTGTATGGTTTAAGGTGGTGTAGCGGCGAATAAGAGAATTGACACGAGCCATCAGTTCATTAATACTGAACGGCTTTGTTAGATAATCGTCGGCACCTAACCGTAGTCCAGAAACTTTATCGTCCTCGTCGCTTTTAGCAGTAAGCATGAGCACAGGGATATTGCTTGTTTCTCTAATTATTTTAAGAACTTGAAAACCATTTATATCTGGCATCATTACATCCAATATTACGAGAGAAAGAGAGGCATTACTTTTATTTTCATCAAGCAAACGAATCCCCTCTATACCACCATGTGCAATAATAGCAGATAAATTCTCTTTCTCTACACATTTTTTCATAAGAGTACAAAGCTCTTTATCATCGTCTATAATCAAAATACTATTCATTTCGAAACTCCTTTCTTCGCCCATCAACAAGCTTTTTCGCGTCTTTGAGAAATATATCAAATTTCGGAGGCTTGTCTTGTTGTCATGTAGTACATTTTATTTTCTCCAACAGCATTCTATATTTAGATTATATTCTTTTACCGATAAAGTCAAAGACATTTAACACTACATTTATAACATTAATTATCTTATCTACTGTGCTTATACTTCCACCCATTAAATGTTACTGGTTTAGGAATTGCTTTTGTTGTGAATAATCCTAGCCTATATACTGTAGGAACATTGCAAAAAGAAAACAGCCGGTTTCGTTTACGCTAAGGTTATCGGTTGTTTTTTACTTTTGGTACAAATTCAACAGTTCTCAATAGTCCCTTATCACGCGATTCCCTATTTGGGGAAGATTGAGTTTTTATACTTGAATTTATGAATTATATTTTATTTTTGCTCATTAATTTCTATTTTGTTAAATCATAGCTCAAATTAATTAAATTGTAGATTTCTTCTCTTTTTATCATAAAAATGCCTCCCAGAATAATTCATGCTAGACTTATATCCCATTTCACTTTGAACAATCTTCTTTGGAATATGATACCTCTTTCCTTCCTTAATGAAATTTGTTCCTGTTTCATTAAAGCAGAAGGTAGTATTGACTGCTATATACTCTTTCTTCAATGATTTTCCAAGCCTTATCACGCCATATATCAGCTTCCTCCAGAAAGAAATCCGAATCATACAAACGCAAATCAATTCACCACTTTGAATCTTATACCTCTCATCCCGGAACTTTTACAATGGATAAGAAAACTCAGCCTTTTATTCGATATGAAATCAAAACCTGAAAGAGAAGCTAATATTTTTGCTGCTGAACTATTTATACCTGGATCTATTTAAAGAAGACTATACCTATGCCAATGTTGCTACTGAGCTAAAAATAATGCCAATTGAGCTAGTGAATTTTAAAGGACAGATACTTAAAACAAAGGGATTTGATATAAACTCACTTTGTATTTCAAATAGTAATTTTTTAAAGAAATGAAAGCATTAATTTTATTTTTTAATGCTTTCGTTTTTATTATAATGTAAACTTTGTATTTAATTGAATCATAGATCTTATTATCTCTCCATGATTGGAAACTTAATTTTTAATTTTTGTTGCTATATAGGTTCAGTAGCTACATAAAATCCGCTACTATCTATCGACTTACATATTCAATTCTATGATTGCTCCATTACACTTTCCACAATCACTGCAACCGTTACATATTTGTCTCATTCCACACATACGGCAGTTTTCCCTGTAATGTGGACGGTACAGTTGTTCATCAGAAAGGACTCTGCCATATTCATCTTTTAATATAAAGTGCTGCGGTTTTCCTATGAAGTTAATCCCTGATTTATAAGCCATCTCACTCTGTGTGAGCTTTCTTGCAATATGGTACCTTCTCCCATCTTTATAAAATTCCGTTCCTGTCTCAACAAAACAGAAGGACACATTTTCTTTTTCACATTGGTTTCGTAAAGATTTTACCCATTCATAATTACATAATCTTGGGTTTTCATAATTTTCTCCGCCACAGATAACCTGTTCAATCTGTCCTGTTGCCAGATACTGTTCCATATGTACTTCCCCAATAAAAGGAGCACACATAACACCTTTATGCTTAAATGGCAACTCCATTAAGATAGGTAATCTCTCATCTGCTCTTTTCTGATTTTCACAGGTTACATTGAAAAAGATATTCTCCCATCCATCACCCCAATTTTTTGGCAAATGTGCTTTAACTCGCTCTGGTCTCTTTGTAAGCAGGAAAAACTTCACATCACTTCTTCTTTTCATAATCTGCCACGCTTCTTCTCTCCATTCGTCTGCCTCTTCAAGGAAAAAATCAGACGACATACACACACGTATCATTTCGCCACTTTTAATCTTATAATTTCCTGCTTTGTCTTTTTTAAGTGGGTAGTTAAATCCTGCTTTTGTACGATAAATATCTGCTCCGTTTCTCCCATTTTTTCTATCCAAAGAATACATGTAACAATTCTGGCATCCTTCACTAATTTTCTTACATCCATGCCATGGATTCCATATATCGTGCATTTGTTTATTTCTCCTCTCGTTTTGTGTACGGATGAACCAAGTCACTGAACTAGTGTACTGTAGCTCTTTTCCTAAATTTATTTCTTATACTGTTCTTTCCACGCCTTAATTTGTCCCAGTCGTGTTTTGAATCTTGCTTCTGAACCCTGTTCTGTTGGGGTATAATATTCCTTTCCTAAAAGTGAGTCTGGTAAGCACTGCATATTAGTTAGTTTTTCTTCTGTATCATGAGCATACTGATATCCTTTCCCGTAATCCAGTTCTTTCATTAAATTAGTCGAAGCGTTGCGGATTATAAGGGGAACTGGCTCTGCAAGATGCTTTAGTGCATCATTTTTAGCTCGTTCATAAGCCATATACAATGAATTAGATTTTGGTGCCATGGCCATATAAACCACTGCTTGTGTCAAGTGCACCGTACATTCTGGCATACCAATCAAATGACATGACTGATAAACAGCCACCGCTATTTCCAATGCATGTGAATCAGCCAATCCAATATCTTCACTGGCAAATCGGGTTACACGCCTAGCTATATACAATGGGTCTTCACCCGCCTCGAGCATTCTTGCAAGCCAATAAACAGCTGCATCTGGATCTGAATTTCTCATAGATTTATGCAGTGCAGAAATCAGATTATAATGTTCTTCACCTGTCTTATCGTAGATCAACGACTTTTTAGAAGTACATTGCTCCAGTGTCTCAGCAGTTACGGTGATCACACCATTACTATCTAAATCGCTATTCAGCACAACCATCTCAAGGGTTGATAAAGCTATTCTAGCATCGCCATTTGCAAATATGGCAATCATCTTCAATATATCGTTAGGCATTTGAATTTTTTGATTACCAAATCCTTTTTTATCCAGCAAAGCACGTGAAAGCAGTACAACTAACTCTTCCACCTTTATTTCTTTAAGAACAAACACCTTACACCTGGAAAGTAAAGCACTATTGATTTCAAATGATGGATTTTCGGTTGTTGCTCCAATCAAAATAATGCTGCCCTTTTCCACAAAAGGCAGGAATGCATCCTGCTGTGCCTTGTTGAAACGATGGATTTCATCCACAAAGACAATGGTTTTTTCACCATATCTACGATGATCCTCCGCTTGTTGCATCACAGTACGAATCTCCTTAATTCCGCTGGTAACTGCAGAAAAGTCGATGAAAGATGCCTTCGTATGATTGGCAATGATTCTAGCAAGTGTTGTCTTACCAACTCCAGGAGGCCCCCAAAAAATCATAGAGGGAATCAGATCATTTTCAATAATGCGATTCAATACCTTTCCTCTACCCAGCAAATGGTTCTGTCCAACATACTCATCCAATGTATGAGGACGTAGCCTATCTGCAAGTGGCTGTGAAATGTTTCTATCAAAAAGTGTTATTTGTTCCATATCATCACCTCTATTTTTATCATAAAGCGAAATCTCTATCTGCATAACTTCACTCACAATTTTTCTTCTTCTTTGCAGAAGGTACAATTTCCTCATGGAAGAAATAATTGACTACTATTGGCGGTTCTTCAAATGGTCGACAAATAGAATCATCATTCCTTACATATAATAGACCTTCATCTCTTGTGAACTTTTTCATTTCTTCATCTAGAGCAGCCCAATAACTACGGTTGTTCTTCTGATAAATATCTTGATACAGCGGAATAAGCTTAGGATATTTTTCTTTGATATAGTCAAGAATAACGGTCTTATAGCCACCCCTAAGATTTAGGTTTTCAAGCCATATAAGATTACACTGCTCTTTAGCTCGTCCTATAATTGCCTCTACATCTGTAATACCAGGAAAAATTGGTGAAATAAAACAGGTAGTTCGAATTCCAGCATCGTGAAAGACTTTCATTGCCGCTAATCTTCGCTCAATGCTAACAGCATCATCCATGTCTGTACGAAAGTCATCATCCAATGTATTAATTGACCATGATACTCTTGCATTTGGAAATGATTTGATTAAATCTAAATCTCGAAGGATCAAATCTGATTTTGTAGCAATACTGATTTCAGCACCACTACCCTGAAGTTGTTCTAAAAGAGTCCTTGTGCGAAAATACTTTTCCTCTAAAGGTTGGTATGGATCTGTTACAGAAGAAATGAAAATCTTCTGACCAGCATACTTTTCTGGATGTTTGATTTCTGGCCAGTGTTTGATATCTACAAATTCTCCCCAAGGTTCAGAATGATTCGTAAATCGCTTCATGAATGATGCATAGCAGTATCTACAATTATGAGCACATCCCGTATAAGGATTAGCAGAATATCCACCAATTGGCAGATTTGATTTTGTCAGAACACCTTTTGTCTTAATTTCTTTTATAACTAATTCCATATACTATTCCTCCATTTAGTTTATACTCTTATTCCGCTCTGATATCGGCTTAAGAAACGCCTTGTACGTTCGTGCTTTGAGTTTTCAAAAATATCATCCGGCGAGCCTTCTTCCAAAATCACACCTTGATCCATAAATACAACTCTGTCACTAACCTCTCTTGCAAACTGCATTTCATGAGTTACTATGATCATTGTCATACCATTTCGTGCTAGGTTTTTCATAACTTCCAAAACTTCACCAGAAATTTCCGGATCTAACGCAGATGTCGGCTCATCAAATAGCATAACATCAGGATTCATGCATAATGCTCTAGCAATAGCAACACGCTGCTTCTGACCACCGGAAAGTTTACAACTGTCAGCAGCCCAAAAATCTTCCATTCCAACTTCTTTTAAACGAACTCTTGCTATTTCCTCTGCTTCTCTTTTTGACATTTTCTTTACAGTAATTAGCGGTAATGTACAATTATCTATTACATTTTTGTTGTTAAAGAGATTGAATGACTGAAAGACCATGCCTATCCGCTGTCGAAGATTTGACAGATCTGTTTTCAAATCGCACAGATTAACTCCTTCTAATATGATTTCTCCCTGATCTGGTTCCTCCAGCAGATTTATGCACCGAAGCATTGTGCTTTTACCAGAACCAGAAGAACCTATTACTGAAGTAACATTACCCTTAACTACTTCCAAATTTATATTCTTTAATACAGTCCGATCACCAAATGATTTTTCAAGATGTCGGATTGATAATAACTTCTCCATAATTTCTCCTTCAACTATTCCTTTCCTGCATTTTTAACTGTGTAATTCCAATCTTTTTCGCTACATAATTAAGCAACCATGTTAAACTAAAAGTGATAATCAGATAAATAATTGCTGCAATACAGTAGGATGCCAGATATTTGTAATAAAAACCTGCTACAGTTCCCGTAGCAAACATCAACTCTACAAAGCCGATAATATTAAGTACTGAAGTTCCTTTAATATTATTAATAAATTCGTTACCTATGGCTGGCATTGAATTTCGGACAGCTTGAGGAAAAATCACCTTCATCATAGTCTGCCAATTTGTAAATCCCAAGGATTCAGCCGCTTCTCTTTGTCCTTTATCTAGTGATTCAATACCTCCACGCAATGCCTCCGCAAGATATGCTGCAGTATTTAATGATACCGTAATAAGACCTGCTGTAAAAAAACTCCATGCTTGATTTACTTCTGTAATAGATGCACCTGTCATGTAAGCCTTAACGATTGTAAAACCTGCATAGTATACAATACATGCCTGTACCATCATAGGAGTTCCACGAATTACAGTAACATAAATCTTTTCAAATGTATTTCCAATTAATTTTAAAAGCTGAACGATCTCTCGATTTCTTCTACTTGGTGTATTTATCCTTAAAAATACAAGCAAAATTGCACATAAAAATCCAATCATTGTACCAAGCAGAGAGACCTCAAGTGTCCCCACGATACCATTAATCCAAATCTTATGACTTTTAACTAACATATAAATCATAGAATCCAACAAAGGCCCCGGATTTGAATCTAATGCAGCCATGTCAAGACAACGAGAAAAGAAAGCAAACCCAATCCTATCAACATATATGAGAAGTAGAATAAAGTAAATTCCTATCTTCCAAACTCTTTTATGCAATTGCGTGGAAGAGTTTTTTCGTGTTATAAATTCTACTGGAATATCCAAAGCAAGAAAGCTCAAAAGAATTGCTTTTATAAATACTGGTATTAAATTAAAGATGCTAATTCGTTGATGATAATCAGATTTAAAAGTTTGTAAGATTAGGCTCATCGCTCCAAATATCAATATCCACATCCAAAACCATCGAAATTTTTGTAATAATTAATCTTCTGAGTCATTTATTTGCCCACCTTTGCAGTAGCGGCATCCATCAGTTTTTGACGTTTCTCAATTGAAATATTGGTCAAAGCATTATTGACCTTTTTCAAAAGCTCCGTATCATCCTTGCGCAGACCAACGCAAATTCCTGTAAAGTCAAGTTTAAAGCCATCCCCGTCTTTAAAATCTACTACAGATAGATTAGGATAGGTCTTAATATAAGCATTAGCAGAATCCAAATTGATTACAATACCATCCACCGTACCAGTATTTAGACGGTCAATCATATTAGGAATAGTATCTACCGGAGACACATGTTTTACACCTGAAATCTGATCAATGACTGTATCTAATTTTGTACCTTTTTGACCGAGAATACTTGCGCCGGAGAAATCCTTAAGCTTCGTAGCAGAGGCATATCGACTGTTTTTCTGAACAAGCACACTGTATTCAGTTGGATGGACAGCATATATATCTGAGAACGCAGCAGCCTGCTTATGCTCTTTACTATCCACCATACCTGCAATGATCATATCAATTTGTCCATTATTCAATGCTTCCAAAAGCCCGTCCCATTGCAATTTGACTATTTTAATATCAGCACCAAGAGATTCACCTATCTGTTTTGCAATCTGTACGTCATATCCCTCTGCATAAAAGCCCTTATTGTTTTCTATAGGCAAATTAGTATCACTTGCTTTATCTTCCTGCCAGTTATTCGGCGCATAAGCACATTCCATGCCTACACGCAATGTTGTTCTATTATGTGCTTTAGCCGTAGATGTTTTGTTATTGTTTTTTCCACATCCTGTAAAACCACCTATAAGCAGGCATAAAATCACCATGGCAGACAATGTTTTCTTCATTAATTTAATAAACTTAATGTTAATTTGAATCATAATTTATCTCCTTATTATTTAATCAATGTTATTTTCACTCAACCACATTTTCTAGTAACGTGATCTTCTTTTTCCCTACATCGAGCTCACATAGTATTCCATACGGAATAATTCCAATTGGTGCACAATGTCCAAAATTGGCATTATATAGGACAGGCATCTCTTGTCGGTTGAACTCCTTCAAGATTTTTCGATACACTTCTTTGTATTCCTCGTAATACTTTTCTTTGCATGGTTTTCCTATAATCATTCCTTTGCAGTGCTGCAAAATTCCTTGTGCACCTAAGTTTCGAAGATAATAGGCCAGGAATACTGGGCTTGGGCAATCACCACTTGTTTCTAGAAATAGAATGGTATCTTTCCATTCATCAAGAGTTGGCCAGATGGATGTTCCGTTATACATTGGAAAAGCATCAATGCATCCACCCAATAAACGTCCCTGTACTGTGTTTCCTTCCTGTATCACTTCATATCCTTTTTCATCCACAATATGACGCTTAGATTTTGATATATTCTTCTTATCCCATGGAATATCCTCATTGATCCAATAAGGACATTTTTCAATTTCAAAGTTGGGATTACCTTGAAACAACAGTTCACGCACAGCAGTTACTGTGTAATCATACATCTCACCATACTCCGCAAAGTCAGACATTAATGCGGGCCCATAATAAGAAATGATACCTGCTTTATACAACATAAGGTGATTTGCTGTTGTATCAGAAAACCCAGTTAAAATCTTTGGATTATCATGGATAACACTTAAGTCCAGATATGGGAGCAAACGTATGGTATCATCTCCACCAATAGCCGTGATAACAGCAGCTATATTTTTATCTGAAAAGGCTGACATTAAATCTTCAGCTCGTTTTTTTGGATGATCATAAAGATATTTACTGCCTTTTAGAGCATTTGGCATAGTAACAACCTGTACTCCAAACTCCTGCTCCAGCCGCTGTTTTCCCAGCTCATATTTATGTAAGTATCTTGCATCTCCTAGCATACCACTGGACGGACTGATAATAGCAACTTTATCTCCGGCCTTCAAACGTTTTGGCTTTATCATAATCTAAAATTCTCCTATCTTTGTTCTTTGGTAAGTCATTGACTTCCGCTTGTATATTTATTATACTTACTCTATCAAAACAATCAAGTACGCAGAATTTTTATACATAGTACAAAAAACGTACTATGATTTTAGGGAGGTTTTACAATGATGAACGAAATGATGACATATGAAGAATATTTGGTAGATGTAAAAAAAGGCATCCTAACAGAAAAGGGAAACTGTCCTGTTACACCACTTCTGTTAATGCTACAAGGAAAGTGGAAATCACAAATTTTATATGAACTATGTATCCATGATACAATTCGCTTTGGAGAATTTAAAAAGAATCTTCCAAATATTACCAATACAATGCTTACAAACACTCTCAGAGAACTGGAAGCGGATGGCCTTATCAATAGAATACAGTTTAATGAAATCCCTCCCCACGTAGAATACTCATTTACAGAAAAAGGTAAAGACCTAATGCCGGTTTTTTACTCAATCATGATATGGGGTTTTAATCATGAAATATAAACAGCCACAGAAAAAAGCCATGCTAATCAGCCGTACAGAAATATTTCAGTATGCAAATAAGAAATATGGCACTAAGCCTGATTATCCGTGGATGAAATTGCCTGGTTATGCGGTGCTCCGTCACTCAGACAATACTAAATGGTATGGACTAATTGCAAATGTTTCAAGAAAAAAATTGCAATTAGACGGTGATGAGATAGTAGATATTTTGAATGTAAAGTGTGACCCAATTCTAATCGGTTCTCTTCGTATGCAGGATGGAATTTTACCTGCTTATCATATGAACCGATTGAATTGGATTTCAATTTTACTCAATGGTTCTGTTGACATGAATACGATTTTTTCTTTGCTTGACATGAGCTTCGAACTAACATTGAACAACAAGAAACATGGTCGCTCACAAGCTGGCACAAATACTGAATGGATTGTTCCTGCAAATCCTAAATACTTTGATCTTGAAAAAGCCTTCATGGATAATGATGTGATTCTCTGGAAACAAAGTAACAACATTGCAGTAGGTGATATTGTATACATGTATGTAGCTGCTCCCTATTCTTCTATTAAATATAAATGTAAAGTAGTCGAAGTTAATATTCCTTATAATTACAATGATGATAAAGTAAGTATGAATCGTGTTATGAAAATCAAGCTCTTGATGAAATATGACAGCTGTTCAATAAATCTTGCCATGCTAAGAGAACATGGTGTATATGCGGTTCGAGGCCCTCGCAGCATACCAATAAGTTTAATTAAGGAGATTGAAACATTATACAAATAAAACCAGAGCTGCCTACTTGCGATTAAGAAATCTTCAAAAGACAGCCCTGGTTTATTTATAGTTCTTGATTATCTTTTTTAATACTTAGGTAAGCTCTGACTTACAGACAGCTATTTGAATTAAGTATACTTATTTTCTACAAAATAAAGATAATGTATTATAATTACAATGGAAATTAATAAAATATCAACCTAAAAACCATATATAAAACAAAAAGATAAAATTATAGAAGTAAAAATAAGTATACTTATACATTGGTGAATCTTACTATTATTTTTCAATTGGTTGTTTTATATATCATAGAGCACAAAATCAAATTTGAGCTTGTACTCTCTGGAAGAGGAATCATAACATCTATTAAACCATTTCACACCAGAAGTAAATAAGCTATATATTCAAATAACTTTGTTGTGCATCTTTTTTGTAGCACCTATAATTTTACTTTTTTTATTCTTAGAACAGTCAGCTCCTAATATTATCATCCATGTATATGCCATACTTGTACATAAATATAGATTTCTAAAATATACTATGTCTTCAGTCCATGTATCTTCTATGTTAAATCCGTTGGATTTTAAATCTCTAAACATTTCTTCTATAATAAATCTTTTTTATATTCCATTACAGCATATCTGCTATCCATATTAGTGGCCAAATACTACGTATCATATGAATCTTCAGCCTTACATACAGCAAGATTGCACTTGTATTTTTCAGCAGTTAACAAAATACCATTGAATTTTTTTACATATGTTTTTATAGGGGTTATATCTCTTAGATATTTAATTTTCTCTTTTCCATCTATCTTCACAAGCATATCATTAGTGCATCTTATGCAATATTTCCATCCAAGTTCATTTATAAATTTAAATAGGTCTATGCTTTTAAAACCTCTATCTCCAAGCAGTATAACTTCATAATCATAAGCCTTAAAGATCTCATTTAGTTCAGATATTCCTTCTTTTATATGTTTAAAGTTTTTATTGTTTTTCTCATTATATTCAAATATTTTATACCATAAAGGAATTGCTCTTTTTCCTATACTTGTCCGCAAGGACATAAGTTATTTTGCCAATCCTTCATATTTCATTTTTATTTCCCTCCACTAAAATTATTTTGGTTGCTAACAGTCAATTTGAATAAACAAAAAAGACCTTGACAAGAAGCACACTAAAAAATGATAGTGTTGATAAACTTGAAACACTCATTTCTTATACAAAATAATTCTTCCGCCATGTATAAAATCATGGCGGAAAATTTTTCTTCCTCTTATTCAAGTTTTTTCATTTATTTTTATATAGAATTCCTTCTTGCTAATCTTTGCTCTAGCTTTGTATTAACTAAAGAATATACTACTGGGACAACCACAAAAGTTAGAAAAGTGGCTGTTAGAAGTCCAAACATTATAGTTACAGACATTGGACCAAATAGAGCACTCTTAGAAAATGCAAGAGGTATAAGTCCAGTAATAGTTGCTGTAGAGCTTAATATTATTGGTCTAAACCTTTGACTTACAGCATGCAAGCAAGCATCATCTATAGAAAGTCCCTCTTTTCTTCCTTCAATTATATACTCCATAAGCAGTATGGCATTTCTTATTACTACTCCAATCAAACTTATTATTCCCATTACAGCTGTCAGTGAGAGAGGCATTCTAAATATCATAAGTCCTATTACAACTCCCATCAGTGACAGTGGAAGCGAACACATTATTATAAGTGGCTGTACAAAGGACTTAAATTGCACAAATAAAATCACATAAATTATCAGTACAGTAAGTACTCCTGCTAGAGCTAGGCTTGTAAAGTTCTTCTCTATCTGATGTTTTTCTCCATCATAAAGTACATTTACACCATTTAAATCCATCTTATTTATTTTTTCAGTTAGTGCATTTTCTATATTTACTGAGTTGTATCCTGTTTTCACATCGCTGTATACTGTTATTGTCTTATCTTTTTTATAATGTTTTACTTGATCTAGTTCCGAATTAAGGGTAATAGATGCTACCTGTGACAGCAATACCTTATTATTAGTTACACTAGATTTAATCTGTAGATTTTTTAAATCTTCTGCAGAAGAAATATTTGTTTTAACTAAAATATCATATTCACTTCCATTTTTTCTATATACAGAACTACTATACCCCTTTAAAGCTATGTTTATCTGTTTTAAAATATCAGACTTTAACAATCCAAGCTGTGAAGCTTTGGCGTCATCTATATTTACTTCATATTCAAAAGTCTTCTTAGCAGCATCATCTCTCACATTTAGAGTACCTGGTATAGCTTTTAACTCTTGCTGTATTTTCTCTGAAGATGCATAAATTTTATCTAAATCATCTCCAGTAAGTCTTAAACGAATAGGCGCCCCTATTGGTTGGGCTTGTTCTAAAAGTTTTACTGTAGTTGTACCTCCAGAAATTTTACTATCCAATAATCCCTGTATATACTCAACCAATTCCTGTCTAGTTTCAAATTTCTTAGTTTTCTCTATATCAACTTTTACCATAATTTGAGCTGTATCCTTTGATGCTGCAACTGCAGGCACGGTAATATAAAATTTAGGCATACCTCCACCTATAGCTGATGTGTATCCTGTAACCTCTTTCTGCTCCTTTAATACATCCTCTATCTGTTTTACCAAATTAGATGTACTGTTTATATCTTCCATCTTTTCATTAGCAACATCGATATAAATTATATTCTTATCTGCATAAGGGAAAAATTGCATTCCCAATGTCTTCATCATACCTACAGATAGTAAAAATACACCTATAGCTGCTATAACAACCTTCTTCTTATTATTAAGCCCATAGGTTAAAAGCTTACGAAACATTTTACGAATTTTGCTCTCTTTGTTTGTATTTTTACTCTTTCTAAAAGCTAAGGAAGACATTGCTGGAGTTACAAGTAAAGCTGAAAGATAGGAACAGGTTACACATATCATTACTACTTGAGGTAAGGTTCTTAAAAATTCCCCAACTGCTCCAGGTATTGTAAGTAATGGTGAGAAAGCACCTACAATAATCAATGTAGAAGTAAATACAGGTACAAATAATTTTTTTATACCACTAAAGGCTGCCTCATCACCAGACATCCCTCCATCTATTCCTACCTGAATAACATCTCCTATTACAATGGCATCATCCACCAGTATTCCCAGTGCTATAATAAGTGCTGTAGTGGACATCTGCTGTACCTTAATTCCCAGCACATACATTACCAAAAAAGACATTGATATAGATATAGGAATAACTGCAGATACTACTAGGGAATTTCTAAGCCCCATTCCTATAAGAACTGTTATAATTACAAGAATTATACCTTCTCTAAGATTTTTCATAAAGAAAGATACTGAATCACTTACATCCTTCGGTTGAAATGTAACTTCATCTATAGTTAAATCCTTTGGCAGCTGTTGCTTTATGGTATCTAGTTTTTTCTTTACATCATTACCAATTAAGACTATATTTTTATTGTCTTGAAAGTATCCAGCCAATAATACTGAGCTAGTTCCTTTGTCAATAAATTTCAAACTAGAATCATCATCATAATCCATATATACCTTTGCTATATCTTTAATTCTTACAGTTTCGCCGGTAGTACTTGATACTCCTACAATAGTATTTTGTATATCCTGAAGAGACGTAAAAGTACCTGGTGTTTTAACCTTTATTTTTCCTGTACTTAAACTTAGAGAGCCAGAAGGAATGTCTATATTTTGTGCTTTTAGCACACTACAGACATCTTCAATAGAAACAGAATATTTATTTATTTTATTCCAGTCTACTTCTACTTTTACTTGTTTATCCTGCTTTCCTTTTACATCAAACCTGGAAATGCCACTAACACTACTTAATTCTTTCTTAATGTCATCTGTATAATTTCCCAGCTGTTCATAGGAATAGTTCTTACCAGACACACTTATAATCATCCCTGCTGTTTCTGTAAGATTTGTATCAATTGTACTGTCCTCGCAGCCATCTGGAAGATCAGCTTTCAAATCTTTTACTTTATCCCTTAAATCTTTCCATGCCTTATCTTTATCTGCATCATTATTCAAATAAACAATAACTACAGAAGCACTATTTTTTGAAAAGGATTCTACATAATCGTAACCATCTATTTCCTCAACTTTATCCTCAATTTTTTTTGTAACCAGTTTTTCTATATCACTTGGTGAAGCTCCAGGATATATTGTAGTAATCATGGCTGCTGGAGATGAAACATCCGGACTTTCCTGTTTAGGAATAATATAATAGCAATAAAAACCGCTTATAATAGCTATTGCTACTAAAAAAAGTACTATTTTTTTATTCTTTATGGCAGCTTTAATTAATCCCATAATATCTTCCTCCTTTATTTTATAGAAACCTGGTATCCAGCTTTTATATTTTTCATACCTTCAATAATAAGTTTATCATTGGTTTTTAAGCCTTCTACAGAAACCTTATCTTTGTTTGTATCTCCTAAAGTTACATTTTTTCTAACAGCATGTCCATTTTCTACGACAAATACATAGTCTTCTCCATCATTTAAAATACTACCTATAGGAATCCATAGGGAGTTCTTTTCCCCCATATTAATATAAACTTTTACACTTTGACCCACATAAAATTTACTGTTATCTATTGGCTTTAACAATTTTATTTCTGAACTATAAGTTCCTGATGTTTTATCTGACATCTGAACTATATTTATAATTTCTCCATCTGCTGTGCTGTCATCGATTTTAACTTGTGCCTTTGTACCAACTTTTACTTTTTTCACATCATCATCAGATAACCCTACAGTAACAACTTGATTTTCACTTCTGAATAATACTACTGGATTTCCAGCCCCTTGTATTTCTCCTTCTTTGCAAAGCACATCAACCACATAGCCATCCGTATCTGCATGCATAGAAGCATCTTGAACTAGGTTGGTCTTTGAATCATAACCAGCTTTTGCTTCATTTAATTGAGCTAGAAGAGCTTGTTTATCTTCTTCTCTAGAACCATTTTGAAGCTGTTCTAGACTTTGTTTTGCATTGTTTAAGGCACTCTCATAACTATCTGCTTGAAGCTTGGCACCATCTAATTCCTGCTTTGAAACTGCTCCACTTTGATATAGCTTAGTATTTTTATTATACAAGTCTTTGTAGTAATTATAGTTATCCTCAGCATTTTTCACTGCTATTTCCGCTTTGTTTATATCTTCCTCCTGTGCACCATTAACGGATTTGTTATATTGTGCTGAAGCTGCATTCATCTGAGACTTAGAAGCTTCCATTGCAAAATTCAAATCACTTTTATCAAGATCTACTAAAGAATCTCCTTTTTTTACATGCTGGCCTTTAGATACATATATTTTTGAAATCTTGGCAGCGCTTTTAAATGAAAGCTTTCTCACTTCGCTGCCTCCAGTTATGCCTTGATATTCCAAAGAAACAGAATTACTCTCATTTTTAACTTCTAGAGTTTTTACAGGATATGTTTTTACATTAGACTTATCTGTGTTAGATTTTCCACTACATCCATTTAACATAATTACACTTAAAAATAACGAACAAATAAGTAATATTTTATTCTTCATACTATTCCTCCAATTTTTAAATTAGTTTCTTAGATTATTAATAAATAAATATTTATTCATTAATGCTTAAAAAAAATTATTTCATTGCATTTATGCATATTTGAGCTATTCTTTTAATCTCGTCTTCTGTGAATATTTTATATTTATCAAGTTCCAATGAAAATGATAAATATCTAAATGGAATTGTAAAAGAAACAACCAATACTTCTAGTGGAGTTATATCTGGATTAGTTTCGCCTGTTTTTTCACCTAGTTTAATACATTTTTCTGCCAGTTCTAGAACTGCTTTGAAGTTATTCTTTTTTCCTTTTGCTGGTATTTTTAAATCCATAACAACTGCAGAGGTAAACCTGGCTGTCATAGGTTCTTCATTTGCTCTCAAAAATAATTTCTTTATTGTTTTATATGATACTTCGTACAATGTACTAGAAGAATCTATGTATGCTGTAAAATACTTTATTATTGTTTGCATCTCTAAATCTACCAATTCCTGCACTAATTCTTCCTTGCTTTTATAGTATCTGTACAAATACCCTGGTGAGACACCTGCTTTTTCACAGATTAAAGAAGTTGATACTCCTGCATAGCCATAATCTACTACACATTCCATTACTGCTCTCTTAATACTATCCATTTTCTCAGGATCTGCAATTCTTGCCATATATATCACCTTCAATCTTAAATTAATAAATAAACATTTATTTATTAATTTTATTATATCTTTATATTTTTTGCCTGTCAATGCCATATACTTTTATTAATGGTTTATCTGATCGATTTTTGATAATGTCTCAGATACAAATTCATTAAAAACCTTTATGTTATTCTCATCAATTAGCATAGAATTCTATTTTAACTCCCTCCAATGATGGTATAATTGTCATTTTAATGCTTACAAATACTTGTCCTAATTATGCTTTTTAACATTCTTTTGAAACAATGTGTTCAATACCAGTCATACTTCCTGATAATTTCGTTTTAAAAAATTCGGGGAACAAATGATATTGATCTAAATTCTCAATAGGCAGCCAGTATAAATGTTCTTTTTGACCTTGGTCTCCAGAACTTTTACACACAAAATTAACATTGGTGTTTTCTTTCATCAAATAGAAGAAGGCAATTTCATGATAATGTTCCCTTGTTATTTCTTCATGAAAAAAGTGTTCGTGGATAAAGGCTAACCTATCAATTTCAAATTTAATGCCAGTTTCTTCAAATGTTTCACGAACAACAGCTTCTTCAGATGTTTCATTTAATTTTACTCTTCCACCAACTGAATAATAATAAGGTGCATTATCATTTTTAACCATAAGTATTTTTTGATCTCTTATTATAATTGCCCCAACTCTATAATTGAATATTCCTTCACTAGTTTTAAATGTTAAATCTCGCTCTTCCATAGTAACCCTTCCATCCATCATACGAATTGATTTTTACATAATTTTATAATTATTGCTAGCTTATGTAAAAATTATACCATATCATCTAAATATACTCATTAATTTTCAAAATTTTCAGATAGGTATTTTACTGCAACATAAAAAACACCATAGAATTCAACTTTTAATAATACAGTGTTTATTAAATTATTCATTTTTTCAGTCGCTTCATTTATTAAAAAAAGAGAAAGTATTAAGGGAAATAATAGTTTTTGGTGCTACTGCATTTTGTGCCTTTAATATTTTTGGGGTTTCATTATCCTTTATTTTAGAAAGTTATCCTTATAATTATGGAAGTGCCATAGTTGGACTCTTTGGTTTCCTAGGTATAGCAGGGGCACTCGCAGCTGGATTTTAAGGACGAATTTATAAGCTTAATCTCCAAAATCATAGTAGATTAAATTCCCTTTATATGGTTGGATATTACTTAGGTGGATCTCTTGGTTCATGGATAAGTACCTCTGTCTATCATTCATTTGGTGTTATTGGAATTACAATTGCAAGTTGCACTGTATTTTTACTAGCATGTATTTATTATTTAATATCGCTAACAATAAAAAAATCACTGGTGCTGTTATGGTAGGATATCCTAAATATACTTATTCAAGATTAGTTGACAGAAATCCATTAGAGTTTACTTTTATAACTCAGTAATATCCACTCTATAAAAATCAAAACAAATATTCTAATAAAATTCATGATTGCTGGATCTACCCATAGCAATAAAAACCCACCACCACCTGTAAGTAGCTATTTAAGCCACATACAAATGGTCGTGGGTTTCATGGTGGAGACGAGGGGTATCATACTTGCTGTTTCCTTGCCCTGTATCAGGGAACATATTAAATTTTATTATAATTTCTATATTGGCAGAAGAATGGCGGAAAGTTTCGTTCTTTCCGCCATTTATATTTTAATAGTTTTGTTGATTATATAATTATAAAAATAATTTTTGGCACTAAAATATTACATTAAATATGTATGACACATTTTCTAAATGAGAATCTTGTTTAATGAAATTAATCATAAAATGTCTTTTTTAACTTTTCTGTGAGAAGCTACATTTACTTTTTGAGAAGCTTATCACTTAATCATTACATAATGATATATTATTAAATATACATAATATGAACAACTTGAAGGCTTAACTACTATAAGTTTATTAATTTGATCACATAAATTTTTACTTAAATATAAAAAGCTATGACTATTTCATGAGAAGCTTCTATTAAGTTATGAGAAGCTTAACTATTAGCTTCTTTTAACTTATAATATTGGTTAGGATCAGTTTTTAGATTTTTTCTCCAATATCTACTTTATAACATTTTTGAAGCTTTCTGTGTTATTACATATTTCTGATATTTACTTTTGGGTTTTTCTGGTATAGTGTACTGAATAAGATTTTTATTTAACAATTTGCTAAAAACTCTTTTAATATTTCCTGAAATTGATTTATAACCCAAATCAGTTGCTATTTCTGTTTTTGAAGCCGGCTTTTCACTTAGAATTTTTAAAATTTTAATCTCAATCTCAGTTAAATCATATGTTTCTATATTTTTATCTTGGGCCTCATCTTGGGCCTGGTCTTGGGCCTCTAAATTACTATTAAATTTTTCATTTATATGTAATTCCACCTTAAAGTAGGTTCTTTCATCATCAGTATCAAATATAGGTTTAGGTGATCCATTACTTTTCATTGACCTGATTATTTTTGGTATTCCTGTAGATCTTCCTTCAGTAAGCTTTAATTCTTTTAAAAATTCACCTATCCTTCTGTTCCTATGTCTCCTCGCAATAACTGTACCACTGTCTAAATCAGATTTTCTTATTGATTTATCAGGTCCAGGGAAACTCAAAATTACTATCTTTTGTTTATCCGATCGCTACCATTGCTAATACCCCCATCTTCTTCAAAGTGGGGGATAAGCACTGCTACGCGCCTGGATAAGTTCTTCTAAGACTCAGATGGGTAAAATACCTAAATGGTATTTTACGAGCTTGCTCAGGGAAGAGGTATTCCTCACAAGCAAACTCCACCTGAGTCTAAGAATCACTTGATAAATCCTTATTTCAATAGGTTCTCTAATTTCATAACTTTTATGATAAGTAGCATTTACTATGCTTTCTTCAAGATCGGTTTGTTTCATAAAATTATTATAACGTACTTTTTTATATCGAAATATGTTTTTATATACTCTAAAACTGTCGGTATGTAAAGATTCTAAGTATTTTGCTATAGTTGCTAATTTTCCAGGCTCTATTATCGGCTCATGATCGTTTCCTGACAAATGTTTTTCTTGATTACCATGATTTATTTGCTGTTTATTATTAGTAAATGCATATGTATGATTTTTTCCTAGAATTACATTTGTACTAACCCTACAGTATACAAATATTATAATCATTAAAATATTTCTCTGCAAAATAAAAATAAAGATTTTCAAATCAAAAGTACCAAAATAAAATTCATGGTACTGCCTCTAAATTATTACATATACAGAACAAATAATACATTTATGTCATACTATAAACTTAAAAATTATATATAACACATTTCATAGATATTTTTGTGTTCGCTTTCGTTAAATACTCTTTCAATTTCATAAACAAAATTATTAAATATTATCTTAGTTCTATATGACCTTGTATTGTTTCACTCTAATCGGTTTCACATAATGTCCTTTTTAATAAATGCCCTACTATTGTCTTATTAGTTTAAAGGCATCAATTCTTTTACGCTTATACAAAAGTGGAATAATCCTCCATACAATGTAACAGATTTTATTAACTTTAATATATTATAAATAAAAAATTCTATGATATAATTAAACTAATAAAAAAATTATATACCTATGAGGAAGTGAATAGATTTTGCCAAAAAAACATGATTTTGACGCAGCATGGAAATCAATTTTAGAAGCTTTTGAAGTAGAAATAGTTGAACTTCTCTTTCCACAGATATTTCATAAGATTGTTTGGGAATTAGGTACTGAATCTTTAGATAAAGAACTTCTAGAGATTCAAAAAGAAATATTCGATAAAAACAGCAGTGAAAAGATTATTTCAGATAAAATAATCAAAGTTAATTTAGATGATAAAGAAAGTAAAATATTATTTATTCACGTAGAAGTGCAAAGTTACAGCAGTGAGGAAGATGTTTTTGGAGAAAGAATGTTTAGGTACTTCTACAGAATATGGGATAAGTTTAGATATAAATATAAGGATAAATCCGAAATAGTAGCAGCAGCTATATACACGTATAAAGGTCAAAGAGGTAAAGATAAAAATTACATATACAAACTACCTTATATTGACGAAGAAATTCTTATATACAATTTCAATACTATTGATGTAGAAAAATTAGAATTACAGAACATAAATGACGATAACCCATTAAAACTAGTATTTAAAATTGCAAAAAGCTTATTAAAAACAGGAACAAAAGCTGAAGATGTATATGAAGCAAAGATAAGCTTAGCTGAAGAATTAATGAACTATGACAAAGTAAAAAATAATGAACAAATTAAAGCTCTAGTTGACTTCCTAGAATACTTATTTTTAATTGAAAATCCTGAACTAGAAAATAAATATGAAGAGTATAAAAAATCAAATGGAGGTGTATTTAAAATGAGTATTGATGAAATAAGAAAGATACACTATACAGAAAAAGGAAAATTAGAAAGTAAAAAAGAAGATATAATTGAAATATTGTCAGATATAGGAACAGTACCTGATAATATGAAAAAAGCTATATACGCTCAAGACAATATTGAAATATTAAAACAATGGATTAAATTAGCTGCAAAATGTAAAAGTGTAGATGAATTTAAAATACAAAGTGACATGCTTTAAAGCATGTCACTTTGTTATAAAGGAAATTACAATTCATTATAGAATTATTTACTATACCAATTTCTAATAATCTCTGCACTTTTTTCACTAGGATAATATTTTTTATCAGTACCTTCTTCACCTATTGCAAATACAGAAAAGCCTAAAAACCAGGACTCGTTTTGGAACTCTCTTCTATAAGCTTCAAAACAATTAGCTTGTTCAACATCATTTGCAGTTTTATTATAATTTGGATTCCATGGATTAATTGATGCTCCATCTGTTTTAGGAAAACCTAGTTCTCCAAAGAATATAGGTTTATTCCATTTATCATAAAAGTTCTTTGTTTCTTGTTTAACATTTTGTTTTCTATCATATATTTGAGTGCTTTCTATTGCACTTACTAAATTTTCAACGGTATTTTTAGGATTATTAGTAAGTTCAAAATAAGCTGAAATGGAAATAAAATCTACTTTTGAAAATAATTTATTATTTAATTTTTCTTTATATCTATCAATAGTTTTACTATCCCATTGCGCTGTACCCCACTTATTAGTTCTATAGGTTACTAATCCATTATAATAGGTTTTAACATAATCTATAGTCCCACACCAATTTTCTTCTTCCTATTCTATAAGATCAAAATTAGAACCAATATTTAATGCATCTATATTATATGGATTAGCAATATCACAAATTAAAGTTTTTAACACCTCTGTTTTCCATTTTAAAAAGAAGGCGTTTATATCATTAGGCTTCCATTTTGTTTCAGGGATTTCTTCATTATTAATTAATGGATAAGCTTCTAGTATTATTTTTATATTTCTTCCATTTAATTGTTCTATTAGTTTTATTGCTTTTTCTTTACTTGCTTTGTCAATTGTTACATCACTTGAAGAAGCATTTTCTTTTATATTCACCTACTGGAGCTGATACCACAACAGTTTTGTTATTTTCACCTAATTGTACTCCTACATCAACTTTTTTGCCTGCTTTATCCGTTACTGTAATTCCATTTTTAGTTAAATCATCAAAACTAAGTTCATTATTAAATCTGATTGTCCATACCTTATTTTGATCTACTGTTTGATTATCTATAATACCGGCTGCTTGTACACTATGTGAAAATAGCAAAAATAAACTAAAAAGAATTGCTGTTAAAACATTATTTTTCAATATATTCATCCCCCTATAATTACTTAAGAACCTTTATCATCTTTAAAAGAAATGGAAAGATATACTCTTTCATTTTTATTAAACAGAAACTTCCAGTTTATGTAACAACCCAAGAAGTACCAAGCTAACTCAAAAATTGAACTTACTAATCCTGTTTTAACTTTTGCTTTAATTCATTAGCTATTTTGTAACATTCTTCAGCTTGCTCTTTTTTTCCAAGATCAGAAAGAGCATTTCCTTTGTTTTCATATGCAGATTCGTAATTAGGATTATACTTAATAGCTAAGTCATAATATTCAATAGCCTCTTCTTTTTGTCCAAGATCATAAAGGGCAATTCCTTTGTTAGTATGTGCAGATGCTGAATAGGGATTATACTTAATAGCTAAATCATAACATTTAATAGCCTCTTCTTTTTGTTTAAGATGAAAAAGAGCAATTCCTTTGTTATTATATGCAGATGCGTAATAAGGAGCAAACTTAATAGCTAAGTCATAACATTCAATAGCATCCTCGTTTTGTCCAAGATCATAAAGAGCAATTCCCTTGTTATAATATGCTTTTGCTAAATTAGGATCAAATTTAATAGCTAAGTCATAATATTTAATAGCCTCTTCTTTTTGCCCAAGATCATAAAAAATAAATCCTTTTTTAGAATATGCTTCTGCTGATGTAGCATCTAATTCTAAAATTTTATTTAATTTACTCAGTGCATCTTCATAATATTTCTTACTATGTAAAATTGCAGCTTTATTAAATGATTCTGTAGCTTCATTGAACAATTCATTTATTTGTTTAATAATATTAACATATTTATTACCTTTATAAATTATATCAACCATTCCATCTTCAGATATAACAACTATTATGCATTTATCTGTTAAATTTTTTTTCAATGAGTATTTAATAGCTGAGTTATATCTTGATCCTCTTGAAGAATCACCATGTTTATCATCTACGGTACCATCAAGTATTACTCCTATAGCACATAAGCAGGAATTAATATCAATATATATCGCTCCATCTATATTTGTTATTTTATATATTAAATCTTCTAAGCAGTCTTCATTGATTAAAACTTTTTCTTTAATTTTTATAGATTGATTTACAAGCTGTACAGTTTCACTTTTTGCAAGTTTTGGTGTAGTTATTACCAGTGTAGTTCCGTGCTTTTGATTTTTAGCATAACCTATTATTTTCTTTAATGAATTTATTTTTTCTTCTGATTCTGATTCTTTAAACTCATTATTAAAAACTTTCTTAAGAGCACTTTCTAGTGTACTTTCAGAGTATCTATTTTCTATTAAATTTGGCTTTCCATTTTTTATATTTACTAAAAAATTTTCATTTACAGTATATTCAGTTGTTTCCCTATTATCATTCTTATTTATTATGCTGTTTGTAATAAAAATAAAGTTTATTGTATATTCAAATCTACCTGTAAAATCAAATATGAAAATAGGAATGCTTTCTTCAAGTTGGGTTTGAAGTTTACTTAATTCAGTAAATTTACCTAAGCCATATATTTTTTCATTATCTCCAATTAAATAAGTATTTTTATCTGAAGTCTGTAGTAATTTTCTTACCTTTCTATGTTCATAAAATTTAATAGACTTCTCTAGTTTTATATAGTAGTCTATATATTTATCTGCTAAATTTTCATTCATAATAGCAATTTTTGCACAAACATCTATGCCTTCATAAGGTAAAGTAGATATGTAGTTTATTTCTTCAAATAAATTTTTTTCAATGCAGTCAGATTTATCTTCTGTTTTTTCATCACACATTAATGAAAAAATTTTTTTAATATAATCTCTTGTTTTTATGGTTAAATAGTCATCTACATTAAGATATTTATCATCCAGATTATCTTTATCATCTTTAAAAAATTCATCCATTAAAAATCTCAAAAAAGAATAAGACTTATCTTTTTTGAAAGTAGATGTAATATCGTTGCTGAAACCTGCCAATGAATAAATGTATATACAGCTACCTTTAACATTGAAATACATCAATGAATCCATACTTGATTCTTTATCATCATCATGAAATAGTGCTTTTTTTAGATCCTCTTTTATAGAAGCTTTATTTTTAATTTTTGATATATATTTTTTAATAGCTATATCACTTTCAGTTGCATCATCTAAATTGTGCATATACTCTTGGTACGATATGTTAGGGTCAAGTTTTTCTATGATTCCTTCTATTGTAATATTTTTCATAAACTGTGCTAGCTCCTTTATAAAAATATATTTTAATAAGTAAAAAATATGTTAAAATCAAGATTCACATACCATTTATGTAAATTTATTCATAAATTCAATATATCATCAGAGATTTATAGTGTCAATTCAAAGTAATATTCATGCGTTTGCCCTGATAGTAATCTTTATTGTTATTCCCTTACCTTTATCTTCAATGGTATCCTCTAGAGTATTATGATATAATTTCCATATATAATTCAATAAGTTTTTGTGGGCTACTGGTATCACCTACCTCTTTTTTTAGAAGGGAGGTGATGCATATAAGTAACGATACTTTAATGTTACTATTTACTGCAGGTATATTCTTGATGGCACTATTAACATTTATAGTGTTAATTATAGAAAAAATCTCAGTAGAGTAGGTCAGAGTTTTTCACCTCCTTACCCTCATCAAACCGTGCATACGATTTTCCAGCACATGGCTTTTCGATATTCTTCTTCCTAATGTATTCAACTTTTATATTACCATTTTCACTATGCCTAGATTATTTATTACTTTTCTTATTTCATCAATACGAGAAAATCTATGTTTTCGTTTTCTTTTGTAATTATCCCATATAGTAAACCGTATTATAACATACCAGTCTATTTTATAAAGCCACTTATTCGCATATCTCATGCTATAATAATTTCTAAATCCTGTTAACTTTCTATTGAGAATTCTAATTCTATTTATGATATCATCATTACAAGTAGTATTCCTTAATGTCAGCTTTATTTTCTCACGCATGCTCTTCATTGATTTGGTCGATGGATTATGTGTAAGCATTCTCCCAACTCTTCCATCTCTAGTCTTTTGTTTGATTTTCCTATTGTTAAATCCAAGAAAATAAAAACCTTCTTTAGCAACAAAAACCGTACCAGTTTTTGTTGCTAGTACATATAGATCAGAGTTTCCAGTTTACAGTGGGACGATTTCAAGCATTATTGAAAAAACATGGTGCTATTCATAGTCAAAGTAGAAAATGAAATCCTTATGACACTGCAGTAACGAACTCCTTATATAGAACTAAAAAAAGAGAACTCATTCAAGATGCACATTACGAGTAACCTAAATAGGCTCAAAAAGAAATCTTTAAATATATTGAGTTATATTACAATACTAAGAGAATGCATTCTTCATTGGGATATCTATCTCCATCTCAATTCCAAGAATTGAATTCATAAAACTTAATTAACTTTGTGTCTACAAAAACTGGACAAGTCCAATTTTTTATTTTTTAATCTGTCTACCTTAAAGGGAGCATATCAACATCCACCTTTCGGTTTTTTTATGAATTATTAAAATATGAGAACCTTCTTTATTATATCTTAAATTTTTGTAGGTTAAATATGTTTTAATTATCAATAGTAATTATTATACATAATTGTGGTAATTTGTGGTGAATTTATGGTAATATTGAGATAAATACAAGAAAATATAATTAATATTAAATACTAATAAAGTTTAAATATTTCATGAGACTCCACATAAAATTCAGATGAGAACATAAAGATAGTTAGCAGCAAAGGAGGAAAGATAAGCATGGAAATGCAAAATAAATCTGTAAATGCAGGCGTGCATAATTCAATTGGCATTGAGTTTCAAAAACATTGTGCATTATATTTTTTATTTGAAAAATATGAAAAGTTGAAGGATAGAAAATATTTTATTTGTTTAGAGCATCACGATGACTTTTTATTTTGTTATCAGACAAGTGATGAACTTGTTGCTTCTGTTGACTCTTATCAAGCAAAAAAGTCTTCCACAGCGTGGAAATTAGGCGATGATATGTATGAATTGGTGAAAAAAATGACAGATGTGGGATTAGCACTATACTCTGATAGTACTTTAAAAGCGAATGGTTATAAGCATAACCTTCAATTTGTTACAAATAACTCCATTATATTAAGTAATGGAAAGAGAGGAAAGAATGCTAAGGCGGTAACTATTAATGAAAGTAATAGCAGGATAAAATTCGTTGGTTTAGATCAGGAGATTAGCAATAGAATTAAAGATGAAATAAAAAAAATACCAGGAGTTAACTTAACAGGAATAAATGAATTAAATAATGTTTCTATGATTTATATAGATCTTCCTAAGCAAAGCCAAGGACAAAAATATTGTTTAGAAGGTGAATTTAGAAAAATATTTGGAAAAAAGGTTATTGATTGTAGTGCTGCGATAAATACTTTGTTACTACTATTTAGGAATGCTGAAAATACTTTAAACCAAGGCAATGTTGTAAAATTAATGGATGAATCAAAACGTGTAGACTACAAAAGTATAAATAATGCTATTAATATAATTACTACCAAAAGCATGGCATTTGAATTATGGCGTAATGAAAAAAAAGAAATATGCAAAAAATTAAATATATTTATTCCAGATAGAAATGGTTTTGAAATTAGTTTTTCTAATAGTTTTGATAGATTTAAGGACATGCTTCAAGTAGAACATATCAAAATATTTTCCTTTGTTAAGAACAATGTTAATCTAATTTGTAATTCTACAGATGAGGTTGAATGTATCGAAAAGTTATATGAGAAATTTCAAGAAAGTACAAATTCTCAACTTGATGAATTAAATATAAAAGCAGCCATTTATGCTGCCTATATAGAAACGAGGGAGACATTATGAAAACAAAATTGAAAATAAAAACACTTTTTGCATATTCAAAGCGAAGTGAAAAATATTTTTATACAGAATTTAGTGACACCATAAATATAATTCACGGTAAAAACACATCTGGTAAAAGCACAATTTTTCAAGCAATTATATATACACTGGGTATAAATGATAATAATGATAACCTAAGTGAAATACTTGCTGAAGATGTTTTTTTTAGAGTAGATTGTCTAATAACAAAGAACGGAATTGATGAAAATATTACTTTTATTAGAGAATATGAAACTATGTTTATTAAAAGAGGTAACCGACCAGTCTTGAGATTTAGTGGTATTAATTCTGATAAATCTGTAGAGCATATTAAATTAAAAAAATATATGAATAGATTATTTGAATTCTCATTAAAACTAGAAAATAAGAAAGGGTATAATATAGCACCAATTGAAGCAATGTTTTTGCCTTATTATGTATCTCAATCAGTAGGTTGGGTATATCTTCGCAAATCTTTTAGTAATCTCGATTTTTATAGAAACTTTAAAGAAGATTATTTGGACTACTATTTGGGCATTGAATCATCTGTTGATAGAGAGAAAAAACATGAATTGGAGAAAGAATTACGATGTAAGGAAGAAGAAATAAAATTCTATACAAGATTAGAGAAAAATAATAATGAGTTTCAACTTACAAAACTAGTTGACGAACAATTTATTCATGAATCGCAAACTTATATTGAGTTGCATAAAGAAAATCAAATGCTCTTAAATGAATACGAAGAAATATATATTTCTAAATGTAATGAACAGAGTTATTATCAGGAGAGACAGCGATTGCTGCGAAAAATTTCAAAGAATCATAAAAGTCAAAATCCTATAGAGGGACTGTGCCCTACTTGTAAACAAAAACTTCAATTTAGCATGGATGCATCATATAGGTATTTTCAAGAAGAAAATGACACTGAAATGGAAGTAAAAAAGTGCAAAGAAAAGATAAAAGACTTACAATCTAAAATTAATAGCATGAGGAAAAATATTGATGAATTAAGAACTAATATTTCAAAAGAATATGAAATTCTGAGGAAGTATTTTAATTATAATATCTCTTATGATAGTTGGATGAAAAATAAAGTTAATACTCAATTAATTAATGATATTCAATTTAAGTTAGGAGAGTTGGTTACTAAAAAACTAGAAATTGAAGAAAACTTAAAAAAATTCAAAACGGATGAGGAAGTTGAAAAATCCAGATTAGATAAGAGTAAAGAATTTTTAAGTGCTTTTTTAGATTTTTTAAATGATTTAAGAGTAAAACCTTTAAAGGAAGATAGATTTAAATTATTATATCAAATTTCAGCTTTTCCTTCTCAAGGGGTTGAACTACATAAAACAGTACTTGCATATAATTTTGCATTTAATAAACTAATAGAAAAAACAGAAAATATTCATCGCTTTCCATTTATGTTGGATGCAATTTTTAAAGAGGATATTGAGCAAGAAAACAGAAACTCTATTATTAAATTTATTGGCGAACATAAGCCGGATGATACGCAACTAATATTATCAATAGCGGAAACAAAAGAAAATGAAAACAATATACGTGATTATAATAAGAAGTATTTTAGTGAAGAGGCTAAGCTAATTTGTGTAGGAGAAGGGGTAAAAGAACGAGCTTTTTTAGGTGAATATAGTGATAACGAAAATAGTTATTTGGAAGAAACGTTAAATATTATGGATGGAGAAGAGTAACAATGCCTTAATGTTTACTTAAGGTAATATTCTATAAATATATTATTAAATCTAAATATATATGATTATTAAAAGACTTTTTACTAAAAATAAATTTAGTAAATTAAAAATTAGGAGATAACTAATGGATAATAAAAAGAAAAAGCAACATTATGTACCTCAATGTTATTTACAGCAATTTTGTGAGGATAATGAGCATCTAAATGTGTTTGATAAAGATAACGAAAGTATTTTTGGATCTAATATATTAGATGTGGCAAGAGAGTTATATTTTTATGATTTTCCAGATTTTAATGAAGAAGAATTTATAAAATTAAACTCTAATTATACACAAGACATGATAAATGAGATAAAAGAATGTTATAAAAATTTTGGCAAAGGACAATCTGTTGAAAACGGATTTAGTACAATAGAAACTAAGTTCTCAGAGGTATTAACAGATACCATTAGTAAGTTTATGGATGATAATAAGTACTGTTTACACAAGCATAATAAATTGTTTAATAAAATAGAAAAAAAGATAATGGCAAATTTCATTGCTTTACAAATTACAAGAACAAAGATGTTTAGAACGTTGTTAAAAAGAGTGATATATTTAAAAATTAGAGATCAGGTTAATCAAATACCTAAGGAGGAGATTATTGAAGAAGTATTTGAGAAGAATATGGAAAAAGAAGCTGCTGTTGTGCAAGCAATGTTTATGGGAAGGCCAGAAATAATAGGTTATATAATGGGGATACTAATAAAACGTTATTGGGTTATTGGAATAAATGAGACATCAGAGTTGTTATATACATCAGATAATCCAGTTGCATATAAACTAATGACTAATACTGATTATAATGCTTATAATTTATTTGTTGGTTTTGTAAATAGCGATTTAATCGTATATCCATTAAACAGTAAAACTATTCTTATAATGTATAATAAAAAGCATGAAGAAAAATGTGTCAAATTAAATAAAAATCAGATTAAACTTTTTAATACATTTCAAGTTAAATGTAGTACAAGGCAATTATATTCCAAAGATAATAATTTTAATCTTGCAAAAAAAATACTTAAAAAAACTGGAAAACAATATAAAAGTAGAGCAATGAGCGATTTTAAGGTACGGTTATCCAAAAATTATATGAAACTAAAATAATTCGTAATGGAGTATATAAAATTTATATTATTTTTGATTAGAAAACGAAGAATATAAAATATATTGAAAAATGTATAAACAATCTTTTAAATATGTATTTAAAGCTATTCAAAATACTAAGGATCTTATGACACATAAGTATTATAGTTATATGATTCAGATTGACACATTTAGAGCATTCCTCATAATTTGCATATTTTCTCTCTATTGCATCTGCTTTTTTAGTCATGCAAAATAACTTATGTTTTTCTGAACAAGTATAGGTGTTGTCATATATATTATATTTAAATTTATTACTAAAATAAACAGAATTTCCTGTGCTATTACAAAACATAGGCTTAGCCACATAACAAACAATCTGATTTTCTTCACATTTTTTTAAATCAGATGGTTCAAAGTATCCTTTATCTGCTAAAGATTCTATACTTTCCACATGAAAAACTGATTTGCTTTATTGCTCATATTGTACAATTATCCTTGATCTGCAGAATTATTTGTTACTTCAAATGTAGTTATTAATTTATTCTTAGAGTCTACAGCTGCTTGAATATTATAACCAACATCAGTGCCTTGATGGGCACCAAATTTAACTGTTTTAGCATCTGTATCTTTTAGATTAACTGCATTATTTAAATTATTTTCAAGTTTAGTATATTCATTTATCTTGTCTTCAAGTATTTTTATTGCATGCTCAATTTTTTTCTTTCTAAAGTTTTACGTTCTCTTCATCCCCCATTAAATCATTCTTTTCCAAGTCGTACATATACTCATTTATCTTATTTTCAGTTAACTCTTTCATTTTTGAAATTTTGTTTTTACTGTAATGTTTTCTTTTAGATGCTGATGCTTCAATTTTTGTTCCGTCAACAGCTATAAGTTCTTTGCCATATAAGCCAAGCTTTATGCAAAAATCAACAAAACACTCAAATACCCTGTTTAGTGCATCTATATTATCTTTTCTAAAATCACCTATAACTCTATATTTATGTTGTATCCCATTTATTAGCCATATTAACTCTCTGTTTATTATAGTTTGATTTTCAAGTTTACGGGATGACCTTATGCCAATAAAATATCCATAAACAAATAGTTTAAGTATGTCCCTAGAGTTAAATTTAGGTCTACCTATTTCCTCATTATGGCCTAAGCCAAACCCAAGCTTTTCTATATCTAATGCATCAATGATTTTATCAATAACTCTAACTTCACTATTATTATCAACGTAGTCATCTAAACATTCTATCTCTAGTTGAAATCTCTGTTTTCCTAAAGCGTAATTCATGATAAAAAACCTCTCTAGAAACTTTATTTACTTTTAGTATTTCCTAGAAAGGTCTATTTATTATATTTTCGCGCAGCCTGCCGAGGGCGTTAACAATTTGTTTTGCTAACAATTACATCTCTTTTGTGGTGCCTTACTGGCTACTTCTATAGTCATCTGGCAATCGAACAAAACAGGAACTATAAAATTTACTATTTAGCTTCCTCTCCAAAATTCGGAATACTCGCTCATCATGCGTAGATATTACAATCTGACAATTGCTAAGTTCAAGTACACTTCTAAGCAAATCCGCAAAACCAAGCATATTAATATCATCAAAGTATTCAATCGGATCATCGATAAATATCGTTCCAATTGGTAAATTCTCAGTTTGCAATGCCCTACTAAAAAAAGAGCTAAAAACCACCGTATTAAGTTGAGCTGAACTGAAAAACCATTCCGGTCTATATGCATCTTTGACTTCATTTTCTGTAGATTCTTTAACCTGCATATAGAGCTGTGGCTTATTATCTTTATTGAATGAAATATTGTAATCAATATTTTTCATAAAATAATGAGGATCAATTTTTTGATAGATTTCATTAATGAATGTCTGACTAAAATAATTCTTCAGATTTTTTTCCAACTCATTCTTAGTTTCCTCATATAGAATACTATATGCATTTTTATCGAGTTCATTCTTCTCCTTCTCTTCTACTTTTTTTTCTAATTGTTTCTTTGATTCTTTATATTTTTCTAAATAGACACGTATACCATTTTCACTACATATCTGATATAACAACTCTTTGCTTTTCTTATTTTTTTTACTTTTCTCTTTCCAATTTATCAAAGACTCCTGAATAGACTTTTCTGTTAGTTCAGGGAAGATATCGCATTGCTCTGAGATTAAGCTTTCTTTTTCAAGTAATTTTTTCTGATTCTCCCTTAATTCTATAAAGTAATTCAGTTCAATATCAGACATGTCCTTCAATTTACTTATTTCCTCCTGAATGCCATCTCTTTCCTTTTGTACCACTAATATCTCATCATTTATTCTCTCTTTATCAGCTTGTATACTATATCCTTGATGTTTGTCTATTAAAAAATTAATTCCTTCAAATAACTCTAAATTATCCTCAACATCTATTTGTTTTTTTTGCAGTGTATTAAGTTTTTCTTCCTTACTTTTAATTTCTCGTTCCCTATTTTCTAATTGTTCCAAATCACTACATAGTATGTCTATCTTTTTTTTCTGTTCCTGTTTCCATAGACTTATTGCCTGATCGACCGATTCAACAAAAGAAATTTCTTCACTAACCAAAAATTGTTTGCATGAATATATATCTGTTTGTCTAACTTGAAGTATTTCCGATTGTTTCAAAATATTTTTTTCATATTCATTTTTATTATTTTCAATTTCTTGTAATTCAATCTTTTTATCATTAATCTTTCCAAGCTTGACTTTATAAAATTTTCTATATTCAACAGTATACTCATCCGCTATTTCACTTAAGCTAAAACTGATGTCGTGTAATTCTTTTTGAAAAAACCCTAAATTGCCAGATTCCACACTATTGACTCTCTCAAATAATTCCTTCCAACTATCAAAAGGCGTATGGCACAATGGACAACTTTTAATTTGCATATGTCTATTCAAATAATCTCTTCCATCAAAACATAATTGTTCTAATTCTTTTTGATTTTGCTCAGTATCACTTAACCTCTTTTGGCAAACATTTCTTTTTTCCTTTAATCCAGCATATTGGTTTTGTAAATCATTTAATCGATTAATACTTTCAATGTCTAATACCTGCATCAAATCAGATACTTGATTAATCTGTAAATCATCTAAATTTTCTGGAAGATATACATTATTTATCTTATCAAGAATAATCTTTTGCCTTTGTTCATTTTCAATAATCTTCTGCTTATTTACTACATAATTTTCTATATTCCCCTTAATCTTATCGATTTCTTTATCAATCTCATCATATTTTTTCCTAGCTTGATAAAGTTTCTGTTCTACCACTCTCTCTTCTAGTTTCTTCTTACTTTTATGTATATTGAATTGTAACTCTAAAAGTTTCTCTCTTAATATGATATTATCTTTATGTGTAGCTTTCTTCCAATCAATTAATTTTTTTATCTCAAGTTTACGTTCGACATAGTTTTGTTTTTCTTTAAAAATAAATTCAACTCCATTTTTTTCTATCTGTTTTATATGGATAAATTCACTCTGCAACCGTTTTATTCGTTTATATTTTTCTAAAAGATTGAGATAAAACTCATCATATTGTCTTTTTCTATCGATTTTTTTGTTAATATCCTCCAATTGCTTCTTAATCTCAATAGTTCGATTAATACTATTTTTATAGTATTCAATCCCAACTTTTTGCACATTATCAGCAACTTTACCCTTATCTTCCAAATCATGAAATTCTTCTTCAATGCTGCGAATATATTTATTTGCAAGGTTAACTATTATATCATAACTCTTCTCATCAAAAGTATCATCATCAATATCCAACGTACGATTTTGATTATCTAAATTATACTCCATAATCAATTTTCTCCATTGATTATTAATATCTTGTCTCTGGCTCAATTCTTGTAACTGAGTATTAAGTTCTGTAATTTCATTCTGCAATTTTATTAAATTATTTTCTTTATCATTTAACACTTTATGGCTATCAATAAAAGTTTTACTTTGTTTCTTTAAAATCTCTGACGACGCTATCCATTCTTTATAGAATGCAGTTGGTTTCTTAGCTGATATGAATTTTTCTATTTTATCATGTGGTAAGATCATCAAATCCCATTGTTCAGGGCAATCCCCAACTATCTCCCTTCCCTGAACAGGGGGATTTTTACGACAATCATTCCCATCCTCCAAATCTTTTACTTTCGAAATGTTTCTAATTATCTTTCTATCAGACTTTAATGTTATTGTTACGCTTGCATCTTTTGATTTATTTTTCCGATTATGATAGATTGCGCCTGTCTCAACCTCATCTCCTTTATTCAATTCAATTAATCGGTTTACACTTCCTTTTAATGCAAATTCTACACCATCAAATATACTTGTCTTTCCAACACCATTTTTAGCATATATTGCTACAAAAGATGCTGGCTTATTGTTCATATCTAAGAACTCCACAGTTTTTTTATCTTCGAAGACTCTAAAATTTTGAAGAGTTACGGACTTTACTTTTTCTTTTTCCGACATATCTATTTTTTCTGGTATTTGAATTGAGAAAATACGATGTTCTATGTCTTTACAACATTCATATAATTCAATATTTTCATTAATAAAAATATGCTTTTTCGCACAGAATGTGTCTCCTTTAATTTTTTCCTGCAAATCAGTTGAAACTTTTTCTTTTACAAAAAAGCATATATAAAAGTTACTTTTTTCTATTAAATCTTTTATCTGACTTTGCACTCTTAAGGCAACATAGACGTTTACCTTTTTCCAACTTTCCATTAGCTCCTGTTCATTTAAAAAAAAACATATGAAAATATGAGACATGTATTCTTTGATACAAACTTTTGACTGACTCATCTTCCTCATATAATGATAGAATGGATAATCACCTATTCCATCTTTCACTTCTTGTTCATTTATTTTACATTTTTCCCATCCATCTAAGTTAACTATATCTCCCATATCTCTTTTAACAATTCTCCTATCTTTAATTTTGTCATACAATCGTCACCTCCATTATGCTCAATGACATTCATAAATTTTTCAATAGATACTAATGCGAAATCTGTTTCTTGAAGTTCGCCTTCAATGATACTAAATTTGTATTCCTTGGTTTTTAACAACAATGACAATGACTTAAGTACCTCACGCATATTATTATCTTTTCGCATACTATCAGCTATATCTGTAAGTATTCCACGGAATTCTTTTCGTTTAAATACTTCATACTTATCATGTGAATGAATTCCGCCATTCCACAAAAAAATTGTACCATCATTCAAAGTACTTTGTTCTGCAAAGTATTTCTTATCTACCAAGTCATATATAACATCTTCTGCCTTCGCTTCGGAACATAAAAATTCAGCAAAAACAACTTCATTATATGGATCAGGAATTTTTACCATATTTCGTTTCTGTCCTACTTGCTCATTTCCATTAATTAAATATAAGATTATACATTTCTTAAATTGCCCCAAAAAGTAATGATTACAGAGTTTCCTTTCCCCATCACATTGCAAGTCTGCAAAAGAATCATTCAATATATGCTTAGGTAATACATTTTGGTCAATCACTTTGTAAGCATTTCCTACAAAATAATCTTTTGCTGGTTGTCTACATCTAGCAAATGTTTCTGTAATTTTTTCTATATATGGTTCAAATGATGGAGGTGGAACAATATTCAATGAATATTGTTTCATAATATCAAAAAATGTTTTTGCAGAACATGCCCATAATGTATCTTTAGATGATTTTGTACCTCTTGGAGCAGAAATCACTCCCGAAAATTCTAAGGAAGTTTTATGTTGTACAAATAATCCCGTTCCAGAAAATCCTGTCATAGCATTCTCTATCTTTATCCCACTTGCTTTACTAAATTCAAAAGAAACTGAATATGAATATTCAGAGTGTTTTATTCCTATTCCGCAAAAATTATCTTTTCCACCATGCTCCAATACCCCATTTGCCTTCCATTCTCTATTTAAGCTTTCGGGAAATCCAATTCCTAATAGACTATCTCCTGTCTTACATTCTCCTATTCTAAAAGCCAATAAATCATTCATCCACTCAAACCATGGTATAAAAATAATTGCTGCATCATATTCCAATGAACTAAAGTTGTAACTAGTATGAAAGTATACATTTCCAGACTCAACTGATGACAATTCTTCATTTGAAACATGTTTAGTTTTTATGTTAATTACTTGAAAATGATTATTTGTATCCTTAAAACTTAAATATAGATTTTTATAAACATTACCTTTCTCATCATGTATAACATGTGCTGCTGTAAAAATCATTGCACATTTACCCTGATTACTAGTATACAGTATTCCTGATCCTTTCAGCACACTACCATCATCAATGGCAATTCTAACTGCATAGTTTTCTACTATTTTTAAGTTATAACTCATATCCATTAACAAATAGCCCATCCTTTATCTTCTTTTCTTCTAAATCTAGTACTTCTAACGATAACTTACCTATATTCAATATCTCATCAAAATCTTTATTTGTAAAGTAAGTGCCATGATATTCGTCCTCCCACCATTCATAATTACAAAACAAAGTATTCTTTTCATTATTAGAGCTATTTTTTAATAAATGTGCTATCATAACTTTGTTAGGTACTTTCTTATGGTTTCCGTCTGTACTTAATAAATAATTTTTTGTTGGTAAGGCTTTGAGTAATCTATCACTTGTATTTCCTCTACTCCCATGATGTGATATTTTTAGCAAATCGACAGGATATGGACAAGTAATTCCATGTGCCTTTAATCCTTTCATGCATACAGATGGAACGGCATCTCCAAGAAATGCTAGCCTAAAATTTTCGTATTCAAAAAGAAATGCAATTGACGATTTATTATTCGTAGAATTATCATATGTTAAGCTTTCCTTCTTTAATTCTTCTAAATCTTTATATGTATCCTCCCCATTAGTAGAATACCCCTTCTCAATTTGTGATTTCTCATATTTCTCCCATTCTTCCGCCAATTTCTTTAATTCGTCTTTTCCAGGGCTTATAACTTTCAATATTGCACCTGAAGCTAAAGGTATAAGTTTATGTTCTTCCTCATAATTTACATACTCTATAACACAATCCTTAAGGCCTTTTTCCTCTAGTAATTTTAATAAGGATATTGCCTCTCCAACTCCATATCCATCTCTCTTTTTCGTAGTCTTAATGTCATCTTCTGCATATCCTAAAGTTGTCTTTACATCACTATTCCATTTTTGTATCCCCCTGCAGGTGTTGAAATATATATTCTTAATTGAAGCTTGTAATTTTGATTTATCATCTATTTCCTTTATTCCTTCCAACATTCCCTGTATATGATCATAATCTATATGTGTCAAAATTATTGCTTCAATAATTTCTTCTTTTTCAATTATTTTCTTCAATATATCTTCATAATAACTACCAGTGTCTTTTGTTCCACCATCAATCAATAAATGAGATTTTTTATCAGAGCCATAAGCTATCCAAATAAAATCTCCTTCATCTGCTTGTATTAATGTTACATTTACTCTATTATTCATTTAACCTACTCTTTTCTGTTTGATTTTGACAAGACTCTACTTTTTAGCAATATGAATTAATTATTTTTATGTATTTACAAATCCAAACTCGTTACCTTTTTCTAGGAATATCCATGACAAACTATCTATTCATTGATTCAAAAACCACAAGATACCCAGAATTATATTGAAATTTAGTGTTCCAATTGGTAAAATCTATCACAAGCATAATTTTTTGTATATCTTTTTCCTTATATATAATGCTTAAAATCACTTTTTCGTCCCCAAATGAACTTTTCAAACTTGTCTGTAATAATTCTTATGCAATCTTCTCTTAATGTTAAACCCATTTATGATGACCTATTTCTAAGCTAATATCGCCTACTATCTTATTATTAGAACAATATTCTGACATATTTAATACAAGTTTCTATTAGATCTAAAATCATAACTTTCTTATATTAACCTGTACGATTCAATCCATTCACCCCTAATATACTAATATATTTTTTACATTTAAACCTTCATAATAAGACTTATTAACTTATTCTACAAAATTCCAAATAATCCTTCTAATTTCAATAATTACATTAATTTATTTCATTAATTAATCTGTATTTATCTAGATTTTTCCACAAACAAATAGCAAGCTCAGCCAACGCTTCACAACGACCCCCGGCAGATTGAGCGAAAAGTAGATTTTTAAAACAAGCCTAGTCAAATTTTGATAAAATAAAATCAATTTTCAACTAGGCTTTTTGATATATTAATTTTTCTATTGTTAATATTGCTATTTTATGCTAAGCAAGGCATTCCATTAGTTGCCTTGCACCTAAAATATTTATTGTTCTTTTTATGGTTCCAAAAGGATGTTCAACAATGGATTGCCTTTGTTTATATTTTTCGCTGTTCTTTTTAGTTCTTCTATTTATCAGTTCTATAAAATCTTTATCTTTTGTTCGTATTACAGTTCTTCCTTTTTTAGAAGTTGTGCAATATTGTTTATTCTTACAGTTATCACATACCTCATAATTAGCATATCTCTTATCTTTAGCACCAAATTTTTTAGTTAAACAATATAGAATTTTACCTTCTGGACATGTGTAAGTATTACTTCCAAAATTATAAATGAATTTATCAGAAAAATATCTTGAATCACCAGCACTATTTCCAGAAGAGTTTTTTGCTACATAAGCTGTTATATTATTTTCTTCACAGTTCTTTAAATCATCAACATCAAAGTAACCTTTATCAGCTAAAACTTCAATGTTATCTACTTCTAACTTTTCAGTAGCCTTTTTACTCATATTATATAATTATCCTTGATCTGCAGAATTATTTGAAACATCATATGTTACTATTAAATTGTATTTATCATCAACGGCTGTTTGAATATTATATCCTAAATCAGTTCCTTGATGTGCTCCAAATTTCATTGTTTTAGAATCTTTATCTGTAAAATTAATTTCATTTTCATTTGTTTCATCTAGCTGTTTCTCAAGTTTGTTATAAAAAATCTGTTTCTCTTTAAGCTGTTCAATTGCCATTTCAAGTTTAGCTTTATCTAAATCCAAAGTAATGTCTTGATCTATTAAATCATTTTCTTTTAATTCTTTCATGTATTCATCAATTTTTTCTTGTGCATTCATTTTCATTTTAGCAATCTTATTCTTGCTGTAGTTTTTTCGCTTGGAAGCTGACGCTTCTATTTTAGTCCCATCTACAGCTATTAACTTTTTACCATATAATCCAAGATCAATACAAAAATCCACAAAAGTTTCAAACACATTAAAAAGAGCTTCGCTATTATCTTTTCTAAAATCAGCGATAACTCTTTGTTTAGGTTGTAATCCTTTTAAAAGCCAAATAACTTCTCTATTTATTTTTGATTGTTTAGCTAATTTACGTGAAGATCTTATACCATTGAAATAGCCATAAATATATAGTTTAAGCATATCTTTTGGTTCATACATTGGTCTTCCAGTTGTTTCGTTATTACCAATATTAAACTTTAAAGATTTCAAATCCATAACATCTACTACTTTATCAATTACTCTAACTTCACTATTCTCATCAACATATTCTTCCATACATTCCATTTGAAATTGGGTTCTGTCTTTACCTTCGATGTAATTCATTTTCTTCCCTACCTTCACCTAATAATTTAGTAGATATATTATATCATATTTAAGGACTTTTCGCTCAATCTGCCGGGGATCGTTAACTTTGCTACCTGTATGTTGATAAACTATCCAAAATTTAAATACATAAGAACTGTACCCCAAAAAGCTGTAGATGAATTCTAGAAATTGTATTTTGGATATAGAAACTCTTAAAACAGAGCTTCTTTTCTTTAGCAACGACAGTATACAAAATTAAATAAAAACTTTCCAGTTCATGTAATCACCTCAACGGTACTAGGCGAACTCAAAAGTTCGCCCCGCTACTAATTGTGTTTAAATGCCTACTATGATGTCTAGAACCAATCCCGAAAGTAATTTCTGCTCCAATAGAGGTTAGGTTATTACTAATAATGCTGTTATTATTGCACATTTCTTTAAATTTGAATAACTTTTAAAAGCTCCATCTCTAAAAAGCAAATAAAATAGAGCTACTATTGGTGCTATAAGCATTACTAGTCCTAAAACTTTTATTATTAATGCTATTATCATTAAAGCAACTATAAATTTTATGATTAATTTCACGTACATCATTCCTTTCATAAAATTGGATGTATTCTAAAATTATAATGCAAAAGGTAAATAAAATTTAAAATAACCTTTCCTATTGTGGTGGATTACAAACACTACAAGGTTCATAACTTTTCTTAGCCTCATCCAAACTTATAGGAATCTGGCTCTTGCTTAAATATCTACAACCTGCAGCATGATATTTTTTACCTGTTCTAGTTATATAGACAGTCGCAGTTTGATTATTGCTTTGAGTTGTTTGTTGTGCTGGAGCCTGTTGAACTGCAGCACTACTATTATTTGAAGAACTACCTGCATTGCTTGTACTACTGCTGCTGCTTGATGTATCTGGTGCTGCTATTCCATCACCTTTGGTGGTTCCATTAGGATTTATAGCCCAAAGACCTCTACTATTTTGTCTAGCTTCTGCGGAAAACTTTTTAAAGTAATCAGCATATTTTACATCTGGTTGATAAGTAGATTGTTCTGCATATCCATTTAGAGCTAAAATAGAATTGAACATTTTAGTTCTAATTTCATTCTCATTTATTTCTTTTGGCTGGTCTAACCAAACATATCTTAAAAGCCTTCCATCCTGATCAGTGTCACTTGTATCTTTCTCAAGATATACTGTCTTTCCTAAAAGTTGAGATTTTGTGTAGTTAGAAGCTTCCTCGCCATATTGCTCTTGTTTTGTTGTACTTTCTGGAGTATTTACACCTATAAATCTAACCTTTGTTTCAGTACCATCCTCTAGCTTTACATAAACAGTATCTCCATCAATATGCTTGGTCACTACTGCTTTGTCTAATTTTATAGGTGATTTAGTTTCTTCCTGTTTTTGTGTTGCTGCTACAGCCTTCTGTTGAGTACCTGAACTACTTGAGCTGCTTGAATCAGAACACCCTACTCCTGTGAACAAAAAAACAATTGTAATAAGACTAATTAAATATTTGTTTATATTTTTTTTCAAATTCATATTTGTCCCCCTTTTCACCTTATATTACACCCCAATTATATAATGTTTTTACTTTATTTTCAATTTTTTACTTATTAGTATAGAAAATTTAGCTTTTCGACTCACAAACACAGGTTTGTTGTTAATTAGCCAAGATAAAGATCATGATAGATTAAGATTATTAATGGAGTGTGAAAAGTGCAAATGGATAAGAGATTTGAATAAATCTGAAAGTGACTTGCAGTCAATTACAATAATACATCATATTTTGCCATTAATACAGGATCATCAAATCTTATCATTTTCAATAATTGCAGATGAATTTGTCCATGGAAAAAATAGAGATTATCTACATGACTTATTTCAAAAATATGATTATATGAATAATGATAGTGGTAATGTAGGTGTGGCGTACTGTAAAATAGATGAAATATAAAAGCATCAAAAGCTTCCAGTTTCTATAACGACCACAGGAGTACTAGGCGAACTCAGAAGTTCGCCTTGCTACAATTTTCTACATTAATCCAGAAAATATTATACATTTATGTTATAATACTATCAAAAACCCAGTATGTATTATATCTAATTTTTATTTAACCAATTAAAATGATATCTGGAAAAAATAGAATAATAAATATTTAAGGAAGGTTCATATGAGTAATTTTACTGAACTAAATAATAAAGATATTTTAGAATCCACCATAGAAATTAAAACAATAGATACAAATAATTATGATGATGAATATAAAATTGCAAAGGATATTTTGAAATCTAATGAAACAGGTTTAATAAATAATATGATAGACTCTAATTTAGCTCTTAGGCCTAAGCTGCTTATAAATGATTATAATAAAGGCAGCAAAGTTTTAAGTGATATTATTTCAGAGCTTTCAAAATGCAGCGAATTTATGATATCTGTAGCATTTATTACAAGTAGTGGATTAACTCCTCTTTTAGAAACATTAAAAACACTTGAAAATAATGGAATTAAAGGCAGGATACTAACTACTGATTATTTAAACTTTAGTGAACCCAAAGCACTTCAAAAACTTCTGGAGTTTTCCAATATAACTATAAAAATGTACTGCAAAGATAACTTTCATACCAAAGGCTACATTTTTAAATACAATGATCATTACAAACTTATTGTTGGCAGCTCTAATTTAACTCAAACAGCTTTAACAAAAAATAAAGAATGGAATATGAAAGTATCTTCTTTGGAAGAAGGCTCATTAACAGGGGAAGTGTTAACTGAATTCGAATCCATGTGGTCCGAAGCAGATAATTTAACTTTGGATTGGATTAAAACCTATGAAGATATATATTTGAAACAGCGGGAATCTTTTAGAAAAAGTAGAGTTCTAAGGATTTCTCAATATACCTTAAAGCCAAATAAGATGCAGGTATCTGCAATTCAAGCTTTAAATAATATAAGAGAAAATGGAAAAATTAAAGCATTGCTAATATCAGCTACTGGTACAGGAAAAACCTACTTATCAGCTTTTGATGTTAGAAATTTTGATCCAGATAAAGCATTATTTATTGTACATAGAGAGCAGATTGCTAAACAAGCCATGAATAGTTATAAAAATGTTTTTGGTGATACTAAAAGTATGGGAATTCTTTCTGGTAATTCAAAGGATATAAATAAAAACTTTATCTTTTCAACAGTACAAACTCTAGCTAAAGATGATGTGCTATTGAGTTTTCCTAAAGATGAATTTGAATACATAGTCATAGATGAAGTCCATAGAGCTGGAGCCATAAGCTATCAAAAAATTGTAAACTACTTTGAGCCAAAATTTCTATTAGGAATGACAGCTACTCCAGAAAGAACTGATGACTTTGATATTTTTAAAATGTTTGACCATAATATAGCTTATGAAATTCGGCTACAACAAGCATTAGAAGAAGATTTACTTTGTCCCTTCCACTACTTTGGAATTACTGATATATCTATAGATGGTAATATCTTAGATGATAATACGGATTTTAAATATTTAGTAGATGATGAAAGAGTTAATCATATTCTTGATAAAATTAATTTTTATGGATTTTGTGGAAACAAAGTTAAAGGGTTAATCTTCTGTAGCGATAAAAAAGAAGCTAAAGAATTATGCAATAAATTCAATGAACGTGGTTTAAGGACTTTAGCATTAACTGGTGAAAATACTCAGGAAGAACGTAATGATGCCATTTCACGTCTAGAACAAGATGAAAGTGATAATTGTTTAGATTATATTTTTACTGTTGATATTTTTAATGAAGGTGTTGATATCCCTGCTGTTAATCAAGTTGTAATGCTAAGACCTACTAAATCAGCTATTATTTTCGTACAGCAATTAGGACGTGGACTAAGAAAATTTGATAGTAAAGAATATGTAGTTATTATAGACTTTGTTGGAAATTATAATAACAACTTCTTAATTCCAATAGCACTTTCAGGGGATAGGACGTACAATAAAGATAATATTAGAAAATACGTAATGGAAGGAAATAGAATAATTCCAGGCTGTTCTACTGTAAACTTTGATGAAATCACTAAAAAACGTATTTTTGATTCTATTGATAAAACTAATTTTAATGATGTTAGGTTAATTAAAGAAAGTTATAACAGTTTGAAGCAAAAGTTAGGTAGAATTCCATACCTTAAAAGATTTTGATTTATATGATTCCATTGATCCAATAAGAATTTTTGATAATAACAGCTTAGGCTCATATCATAAATTTTTAACAAAATATGAAAAAGAATATAATATAGAACTTAGCACAGTTCAACAATCTTTCATTGAATTTATTTCAAAAAAACTTGCTTCTGGAAAGCGAATTCATGAACTAGAATTAATTAAATGTGCAATAAATTATGAATTTGATTTAATTTTTAGATTAAAGAAAATTCTAAAAGAAGAATATAATATTAACTTTAAAAATAGTACAGAAACTTCTGTAGTTAATGTTCTTACAAATCAATTTGCTAGTGGAACTGGTAAGGATACATATAAACACTGTATTTTCTTAGAGAAATATAACAAAGATTATAAAATCTCTGATGTATTTATGGAAAACTTAAAATGCCAGGATTTTAAAAACATTATTTTAGAACTAATTGACTTTGGTATAGATAGATACAATAAATTTTATAGTAACTGCTACATGGATACAAGCTTTCAATTATATCAAAAATATAACTATGAAGATGTTTGCAGGCTGTTAGAATGGGAGAAAAATGAAGTTGCTACTAATATTGGAGGATATAAATTTAATAAAGAAACAAAAACTTATCCAATATTTATTAACTATAATAAATCTGAAGATATTAGCGATACAATAAAATATGAAGATAGATTTGAATCGTCTTCCATGTTAATTGGAATATCCAAACAACCTAGAAAGGTAAACTCCCCTGACATTGTACAAATGTACAACACTGAAAAAGATGGTGTTTTTATGAGTTTATTTGTTAGAAAAAATAAAGATGACAAAACCTCAAAAGAATTTTATTTTTTAGGAAAGATTAAAGCTGTAGGAACTCCAACTCCTATTATTATGAAAAATACAAATAAATCAGCTGTAGAAATAAATTATCAATTATTAACACCTGTTAGAGAAGATCTTTTTGATTACTTTATTTCATAAATATTATAAGATTGGTTTTAAAACATAATCTTTTTATTTCTAAATTAATTATCAAGATTAGATGTGACTTTTTTGGTTACGTGTTTCATTATTATTTAATTTAAAATTATTCTAGTGATGTACCTAAATCGTTCTTTATTGTGTCAAAGAAGGTTTTATAACTCTATAATATCTTATTCTCATAATGTACACATAGTATATTTACATTATTGTTTTTGTCCATTTAGGTAAATTCTTGTCATACTACTTACCTATAACCTTTTATTGTTTTCTTAGCATATATGCATATCATTCTATCACCTCCAATCATTTTAATTTGGAGCAATAAAAAACTAGCTTACTATAAACATAATAAGCTAGTTTTATCTTAATTAAGTACCTTTTTAATTTCTTTTATTTCATCAATACTCTTTCCTGTAATTTTAGAGATTATATCTAACCCTAATCCTTCTTTTAATGCATTTTTTATAACTTCAATTTTCCCTTCATCCTTTGCACTACTTATCATATTTGCCCTCTCATGTAGTGATTTTTCTCTTGCCTTATAAATCTCTATTGTTTTTTCATCACTGCTTAAATATTCAAGTCTTTCTTCAGCTCTTTTTATATCTGTATCCATTTTCATCAACTCCTTTAATTTTTCTTCTGAAATATCATTATTAAAGGAAATTCAGATTCATTTTTCATCTGAGTAAGCGATTCACACCAAATCAAAGATTTGAGTTCTCTGCTTAAAGAAAGTCAACCCCTCTTTACTTTATATTATAACTTAAAATCTATTTATTTTTAAGCTATATCTTTTAAAATATATATTATTTTTCACATAGTTTATTATATCCAAGCTTCATTAACCTTAACTTCTACCTTGCTAATATTCTCACTAAAACTTATATTATTTTCTCCAACCTTAATAACTATAAAACCCCAAATCATATCACTATTTTTTAATACATCATCCTTATACGCATCATTTAAAACACAATCTACAGTTACATATTCATTTACACTTTTTATAGTAATCTCTTCATCATTAATCTTTAATTTTATATCTCCACTGCCATATACTTTTATTACTGCTTTACTTTCAATAGTTCCTTCATTTTTTATTGCTGAATCTATTTTATTCAAAACTACTATATTTTCTTTAACTGCATACTTAAAATGTCTACAGTTAAAAATCTCTGTCCCCTTTTAAAAACTCGCCCCTATATATTAAGTGAAAGGAGATGATAAGCATGGCTGCAAAAGCAACAAAGCTTGAAACTGGGATGATTCTTAAATACAAAGACGGGGTGGATAAAAACGGGAAGGAGGTAATCAAAAAACAGAGTTTTTCAAAAATCAAAACTTCAGCAGCAGATCAAGATCTTTTTGATGTAGCAAAAGAATTTGAAAAGCTGCTTGGTAAAACTTTAGATGAACTTATAAGAGAAGACCAAAGTGGAATAACTAACGCCTAAACACTTTTCTAAGGAAGGAGGTAACTATATTAACTCTCCTTCCTTAGAAACCTTAATTCACTTAATTATTTTAAAATAAAAAAGGAGGTTTTAGTATGGCAAAATCATTATCCATGAGTTTTTTAAATGAAGAGGGAAAGAAATCTTCCATAACTTTGAACAATGTTAAAGAAGACGTCACTGAAGCTGAAGTTAAGGCAGCTATGGATGTAATAATAGCTAAAAATGTCTTTGAATCAAATGGTCTAGATTTGAAAACAAAGGACTCAGCTCACTTAGTAGAAAGAAATAGTTCCAGCTTAACAGTAAAGTAAAATTTCAAACTCATAATTAGTAGGGCTGCACTAATTAATGTGTCAGCCCTTTTAACACGTATACATGTTTTTTAACAGTTGACAATTGATGTTGCAACAACCCCATTATCTTTGGAGGTTTAAACTATGGAAGTAAATCTTGTAAATTTAATCGGCAACCTGGGTTTTCCTATAGCAGTATCTGTTTACCTTTTAGTAAGAGTTGAAAGCAAAATGGAAAACTTAACTTGCAGTATTAATAATTTATCCAGTGCCATAAACCAAATGTTAAAAAGCGAAAATAAGTCAAATGATTCTTGATGTAAAATAGTCAAATTTAAAAAGTTCTGATTGAAAATTCTTCAATCAGGACTTTTTTTTAATAAAAAATTTCCTCATAAAGCTACTGCATTAGTAGCAATTCGTCACTAAAAAAAATAATTATTCTCCAATAATCATGAATAATTAGCATATATCACTATATTTAACTACAATTGTAGAAAACGGCTGTATAAATAAGTAAAATCATTTTTTTATTAAAACGCAACAATAAATTCATAAAACGGAAATTAGCTATTAAAGGGTTAAAAAAGAAAGGGGTAATAATATGATTAATTTAGAAAATTTTTTAAGAAGATTAAAAACTAAGGATAATGATGCTATAAAACAACTATATGAAGCTTGTGAGGGATTCATAGTAAAAAACTATAATAAAAAAATCAAAAATATTTATGGTAATGAATATTGGGATGATTATTTAAGTGAAGTAACTATGTCCATTTTTTCAGCAACTTTGCATTTTAAGGGAAAAACTCAAAGTAATTATAAAAGTTATATCTATGAAACTATATTAAACTGCATCAGGAAAGTTATTAGAGATAAGTGTGACCATCAATATAGATTTAAATCCTTAGATAATGAAAACGATTTAGAATGTGTAAACTATATAGAAAAAAACTTTATCTCTAAGAAAGATGCTATTTTTAAGGAAGCTATGTTAAATGATGATTTAATGACCTATTTAGAAAGCAAGTTAAAACCTTTAGAGATTCAGTTGTTTAATGATGTCTATTACAGAAATGAAACACTAAAATACTTTGCTGAAACCCATAACCGTAAATACTCTACTATAAGATCTATTTTTTATAGGATGAAGAAAAAATTAAAATATGAAGAAATTAAATCAATTCTTTATTAGAGGAGGTGCTTACAATAAATGAACTTGAAGATTTAGTAAAAAAAGCTCAGGAAGGGGATAAAATATCTCTCAAGAAGGTACTGAAAAGATTTCAAGGCTTTATGTATAAAATTGCTAATTCCATTTACATAAATGGATATGAAATAGAAGATCTTGTTCAAATAGAAAACCTGGCTTTATTTAAGGCCATATTTAAATATAACTGTGACTTAAAAAATGCTTTTACAACCTATGCAAGCACTGTTATAAAAAATGCTGCAAACAGTGAACTCAGAAGTGCTCTTAATAAAAGAAATGGAGAAAAATTTGAATCTAGTCTAAACAATACTACAAAAGAGGGCACTGAATTTATGGACATGCTTTTAAGCCCTGAAGATATTGAAGAAAATTTCCTATTAAGGGAAGATAGCGACCTTTTAAGAAAAGCTTTACAGCTTCTTCCCTGTGACTTTAGAGAAATTATATACTGGTACTATTTTAAAGAAAAAACCTTAAAGGAATATGCAACACTTAAAAACATAAAATATGAAGCTGCAAAAAAGAGAAAAGAAAGAGCACTGGAGAAGCTAAAACAAATTATTATATCAATAAACAAATAAAGGAATGGTGTTATCTTATGAAAAAAGTACTTTTAGAAAATGAAATCACTATGGTTTTTCAGCCTAAGCTTGCAGAGATTTTTGGAGTTACAGAAAGTATAATACTTCAGCAAATGCATTACTGGCTTTTAAAAAGTAAGCACATAATAGATGGTGCTCCTTGGATTTACAACAGTTATGAAGCTTGGCATGGTCAGATAAATTTTCTATGTAAAAGAACCATAATAAGAGCTATAAAAAAGCTTGAAGATGCTGGAGTAGTTTTAAGTTCTAATTTCAATAGGTCAAAAATGGACAAGACTAAATGGTACACCATAGATTATGAAAAACTTGAAAGCTTATGTGATGCTTTTGTAGATAGCAAAAACTCAGGAAGTGCTGCTGAATTAGAAACAAATGAAGTTCTAAGCGATATTCCTGATGATAGTAAAAAACTAGGAAATGATACTAGTTTAGGATCAATAGAAATTTCAAGTGATACTTTTTCAAATAATGAAAATTCCAACAATCAATATCATTATGATGATGCAGATAAAACTTATAAAAATTTAAATGAAGCAAGTATATCTATAGAAAAAGAATGTGAATTTTACAATAACACTAGTGAATCTATGGATAAACCAAGTGAATTCATTCATAAACACCATTCCCCTTCTTCCATAGTGTCAAAAAGTCCAATGGATAATGCCAATTTTAATAAAGCAATACCAGAGATTACTACAGAGACTAGCTTTAAAGAAGAAGAAAAAAAGGGAGAGTTCAGCGATGTTGTAAATTTTTATAGTGAAAATATAAGCTGTGCTAGTCCTTATGAAATTCAGCAGTTAAAAGTTTTTATGGAGGACTTTGATTCCAAGAATTTAATTATACTTGGCATGAAGCAGGCCTTAAAAAGCAATGCTAAAAATTTAAGATATATTGAAAAAGTGCTGTACAGCTGGAAACATAAAGGGTTAAAGCAAGAAGAAGAAGTTATAGACTTTTTAAAAAATTATAAAAAACATAAGGGAGGAAAAAAAGTTGGAAAATCAGAGAGAGACTATGGAAAGAGTCCTTATTTTAATTCAAAAACTAAGAAAAGAGAATATGGAAAACATAAAACATGGGATGAAAAAACCATATGGCATCAAAGAAACCTGGAAGGACTCATCTGAAATTGAAGCTAAAGAATTATGTCCTATTTGTGGTGGAAAAGGCTATATTATAAAGCACTCTCCTAATGCTCAAGACACCATTATGTTCTGTAAGTGTAGAGAAATGGATAAAGTTAAGAGAATGTGGAGTTTTTCAGGCATAGAAACTCAAAAAAACAAGCTGACTTTTAAAAGTTATAGAATTTATAATGAAGCCACAGAAAAGGCAATGGATACTGCTCTAAAATACTTTAAAAGCTTTAAATCCATAAGAAACACTAGAAAAAATAGTATAGCTTTTTTAGGACAAGTTGGTAGCGGTAAATCCCACCTTAGCACAGCTATAGGCTTAAATCTTTTATCAAGAGGTATTCCTGTAATTTATATGTCCTACAGAGAGCAAATATTAAAATTAAAACAGAATATTTTAGATGAAGAATACTATGAAACTTGCACAAGAAAGTTTAAAACATCACAGGTTTTAATAATAGACGATCTTTTCAAAGGTAAGCTTACTGAATCAGACATAAATATAACCTTTGAAATACTAAATTACAGATATATGAAGAATCTGCCCATAATAGTATCTTCTGAATTCACCATAGAAAAGCTTCTAAATTTTGACGAAAGTATTGGCAGCAGAATTGTAGAAATGTGCAAAGATTTCACTGTGGAAATACAGGGCAAGGAAAATAATTATCGCTTAAAATCAAGTAATTCAGAGGTTCAAGTGGAGTTTGCTCATAAAAAATTACTTTCTACCTAAGTAAAAGTCGTTAAATACACTTTGCCTACCATAGCTCAAATATAATAAAACTCACTAAATTCTAGAAAAAAACTATCTATTCAATACCTACTTTTACATGATATAATTATTGGAAAGTATTCCATTTTAATACAAAATAAAATACTTAGGGGGATTAATATGAAAAGTAAAAAAGTTATTATTTTAGCAGTAACTGCTGCTGTCATTGCATGCTCAAAACCTGTGTGTGCTCAAGAAGTAGCAAACACTAGTAATGCTTTGACAAGTACTTCTACAACAACTACTGCCCAGTCTGTTACCTCAAAAATCTCCAAAGAACAAGCTAAACAAATGGCAAAAGATGCTTTAAAGGATTATTTTGATATTACTATTGATGACTCTAATTCTAGGATTAATATTGATTCACGTTTCCGTGATGGTGCTGGACAAGCTGGAAAAAGTTCTTGGGATATAAATTTTAACATAGATGATGGTGATAATCATTCTGGTGGGCTTGTATCAATTGATCAAAGTACTGGCAAGATAATCAATTTCCATAGTTACACTGGTGACATGTCAAATAATAAGCCTAAAGTTGCAGCTGCTATAACTGAAGATGAGGCAAAAGCTACTGCAGAAGCCTTTATTTCAAAGATTGCTCCTGAAGAATTTAAATCTACTAAACTTGTGAAAAATAACCAACCTAAAACCTTAAGAAATCAGAATTTTAGCTTTTCTTATAATAGGTTAGATAATGATATTCCTGTATATGGAGATTGTATTTCAGCAGCTGTAGATGCTTTTACTGGAAAAATAACTTCCTACTCCATTCAATGGACAGATAAACTTGATTTACCTTCTAAGGATGGAATTATTGATGAGAAGAAGGGATCAGATTTAGTTAGTAAAAATACTAAAATGAATTTAGCTTATATTACTTCAAGAGATGCCCTTAATTCAGAAATAGAAAAAGATACTAAACTTGTTTATACTGACAACTCTGATGCCTCAAATATAATTGATGCTAAAACAGGTGAAGTGCTTAACTTAGATAAATTTACTGGCAGAAAAGTTAAAGCTAAGGATATAACAACTCAGCAAAAAGAAGATATTTATAAGAATTCTCAAGGCACAAAAAGATTAGACAAAACCTTAACTAGCGATGAAGCAGAAGAAATTGCAAAAGAAAAGCTTAAAGTACTTTTTAATGGAGACTTTACTATAAGTTCTGCAGGTTATGGTGAGCGTTCCTCAGGTCTTAATAGCACTAGAATTAAGACATGGGATTTTTCATTTAATATAAAGGGCTCAAATGCCATTAATAATAATGGTAATATCTCTATAAATACTTCAAACGGTGAAATTATTGATATATATGGATTTAATCAATTTTCAAGAGAGGACCAAGAAAAATTTGAGCCTAAACTAACTTCTGAACAAGCATATGATAAAGCTATACAAATTATATCTAATCTTTATCCTGAAAAAATCAAAGATATAAAGACAGAACAAAATATTATTGATTCATCTAATAAAACTTCAAATTCTTATATTCAATCTAATTTAGGCTTTAACTTTCAAAGACTTGTAAATAATCTTCCTTACAAATATGATGGTATAAACCTTAATTTTAGTACTAAAACTGGAGAGTTACTTAATTTAAATTGTACCTGGGAAGATTCAATTTCTGCACCTACTCCTTCAAATGCAATAGATACAGATGCTGCAAAAAAAGTATTTCTTTCTAGTAATGTACCTGAACTTATGTATATACTGACTCCTAAAGATAATAGTTCTCAAAATGCTGAAAAAGAAGCAAAGCTCATTTATTCCATAAATAACCTGCAGGGTGGTTATACTTATGTTGATGCAATTACTGGTAAACTACTAAATTATTCGGGACAAGAGTTAGATGATAGTTTGACCAACTTTCAAACTGCAATAAAAGGCTCTTCTGTAGAAAAAGAAGCTTCTATATTAGCCTCTAATGGAATAATTGATACTAAAGATTTTAAATTAGATGGAAATATTACAAACTTACAATTCATAAAAATATTAACTAATATAAAAAGTTTAGATCCTTATAATAGAAATGACAACATAAATTTAAAAATTTCAACTTCAATATCTAAGGATTCAGCTGATTATAAATATTTACAGTTAGCTGTAAATGCTGGAATACTAGATAATTCAGGAGAATTTAAAGCATCAGATTTAGTTACAAGAGAACAAGCTTCAATGTATTTAGTAAAATTATTACAATACAACAAGGTTGCAAAACTAAAAGATGCCTTCAATTTCCAACCATCAGACAAAGCTTCTATATCCACGGATTATATAGGCTATGTATCTCTTGCAAAAGCTCTAGGTCTTATTGATGTAGATTCAAATAATAATATTAGACCTAAAAATAATATAACTATGGAAGAAGTAGTAAAAGCAGTTTATGAAACTCTTCAATAACTTAATTTTAAGGACAAGGGACGTTTCCCCTGTCCTTAAAACTCTAGCTTCCATAATCTTTGTCTTTAGATATTCCTCAGGTTTAAAGTTCAATAATACATTTCCTAAATCAAATATAATGTTTTTATACATAATCTGATCTCCTTCTAATAACGTCATCAAAATCAACCTTTCAATATGTTACAAATCGATCTTTTTTTCTTCAATATTTAAAGCAATTCCTCCAACTTTCACTTCATCAATTTTTTGATTATGAATTATTAAGCTGGTTAAAATCTCCGATGGTTTTTTCATAGAATATCCCTGCTCAAAAACCAAATTTTCAATATTCTTTTCTAAAATAAGTCCATATTTATATAAATAGCAACTTAATGCCCCATTAGATGTTCCAGTTGCAGCCTCTTCACTGATATCATATAAAGGTGCAAAATTTCTACAATGGGCAGTAGAACCATATTCCGTTTCCAATGTAAAAAGATGATATCCAACAACATCTTTTTTCTTACTAACATGAGAAATTTTATAAAAATCAGGTTTTATATTATGTAATGCTTTCAATGATTTAATAGGAATTAAAATATCCTTTAATCCTGTAGATACGATTTGAATTGGAATATTATTCATAATTTCATCTTCATTAATATTTAATGAATCAGCTATCTCTTTTTTATCCAGTGTTTCGTAAAACTCAGGATTTCGCTGATTCATATAAATTATGTTGTCATTTCTACATTCTACCTTTAAAACACCAGCTTTTGTTTCTTGGGTATACTGACCTACTTTTATAATTCCCTTATTTGCCAGTAAATAAAAAGTTGCGATAGTAGCATGTCCACATAAATCCACTTCTGCATTAGGGGTAAAAAAATCAACCTTAAAATCAGCGTTATTTGATTTTTTAACAAAGGCTGTCTCTGAAAAACCAACTTTTTCTGCAATCTTTTGCATATCATATGCTGACAAAGAGTCTGCATCTAGAACAACCCCGGCAGGATTTCCACCATTATCTGTTTTTGCAAAAGCATTTAATGTATAAACTTTTATTTCCATTTAAATTTCTCCTTTTATATAAAATTCAAATAATTTCTATTTACCTATATTCCTAATCTTTTTTATCAGAATTCTACCTATACCTTTTATCTTTATCCGATCGCTACCATTGCTAACACCCCCATCTCTTCTTCAAAGTGGTGGGATATTAGAACTCTTTGACTTCAGTCAGTTAGAGTTCTTATGCTGAGCCTAAGAATCACTTGATTATATTATACACATTATTGGAATTTATTTGTAGTAATTTTAAAATTTCGGTCTGTTGTAGTAGCTACATTTATATGCTGTCTTTTTTAACTTTAAGTTAATTACTTAATACAATTTAGAATAATATTTACGTTACAGTGAAAAAATACTTATATAAAAATTAAAGGGGTGATTGTAATGAAAATTGAAGCTTATTTTAGCGGCATAAAAAATGCCAACAGTGCAGTTGAAAAATTAAAATCAGAAGGTTTTGGTAATTCAGTAGTAGATTTAAATGATCATTATGTAGAATATAATAGTGAGACTGCTAAAACAGCAATTAATGACACATCTAACTTATCATCTATTGTTATGAATTCAGGGGAGCTTTCTGAAGATTTTACTAAAAGACCTTTAGCTGCAGCAAGTCCTATGGTAAGCGGCATGGGTGGTTTTGAAGAAATTACAGATACTAATTACAAAGTAATTGTGAACTTGGATGAAAAAGATTCTGATAAAGCAAAGGATATCATTAAAAATGTTGGTGGAGATTTCAAAGATCCTAATTTAGATTTGCCACATCGATTAGAGGATATCCATCTTAAATTATAGTATTGTTTATACAGAAACAATATAATATTCACTCCATTAATACAATTTTTAAAATATTAAAGGTGGTGATATCTTGAAAAAATTTAAAATAATATCTACAATTTTAATAAATATTTTTCTTGTTTCAAGTTTTACTGGATGTAGAGTTGCTGAAAACAAATCAAGTGCCCAGCAAAATACTTCAAACACCACAAATACTACTTCTACAAATGCTTCTCCTATAACAACTGCTGCTGAAAAGATAATACCTTCTGTAGTAGGTATTACTGCTACTTTTTTAGGTGATAACAACAAAGATGTTCAAGGAGTAGGTTCTGGAATGATAATTGATAGTGGTGGATACATACTTACTAATAACCATGTAGCTGGTATTAACAGTAAAAGTATAAAAATTTCTCTTTATGATGGAAGAGATGTAGATGGAAAATCCATATGGTCAAATGAAACCTTAGACCTTTCTATAATTAAAATAAATGAGAAAAATCTCCCTGCTGTACAATTTGGAGATTCCTCTAAGGTTAGAATAGGTGAAACTGCCATTGCCATAGGAAATCCATTAGGATTAAAGTTTCAAAGAACTGTTACATCAGGAATTGTGAGTGCTATAAATAGAACCATTGAAGTAAGCGAAGGTAACTTTATGGAAGATTTGATACAAACAGATGCTTCTATTAATCCTGGAAACAGTGGAGGGCCTCTTTCAAATATAAATGGAGATGTTATAGCCATAAATTCCGCAAAAATCACCAGTGCTGAAGGTATAGGTTTTGCTGTACCCATTAACATAATTAAGCCAGTGCTAAAGAGCTTAAAAGAAACTGGAAAGTTTGATACTCCTATTATTGGAATTATAGGTTTTGATAAGTCCATGGCAGGCTATTTAGATATAAATTTTGAAAAAGGTATTTATATTTATAATGTATCTGCAGGAAGTGGATCTTATGAAGCTGGACTTAAAAAAGGTGACATTATTCTTTCTATAAACGGTAAAGAACTTAAAAGCATGAATGATTTAAGAGAAACCGTGTACACTATAGGCGCAGGAAAAACAATAAAAGTAAGAGCTAAAACCTCTGTTGGTGAAAAAGACTTTGATGTTAAAATAAAATCTATGGGCTAAAACTATTTTTATCCGATTGCTACCATTTCTAACAGCCACAAGATAGTGTTTACCATTTTAAAAAATTATAAATCAAAAATGGAACTGCTATTTTGTGGCTGTTATGACGTGAGATAAGAAAATTACTCAATTATCATAGATTTATGATTAATTGACCATATCTTTGAAATGAGACATAAAAACACTGTAAAATTCAAATTTGAATAATACAGTGTTTAGGTAAATTGTTCGTTTTTCAGTTGTTGCGTTAAATTGAAATACTGTGAACATCCCGAAGTTTATATTAAAATTAAAGTATCATAAATTTTAAAATCATATGAGTTTTAATACATTTATATTTAATCTATTTTGATGTACGCCACACCTACATTGCCAGTATCATTACTCATATAATCATATTTCTGAAATAAATTATATAAATAACTTCTATTTTTTCTATCAACAAATTCATCTAGAATTGTTAAAAACGAGAAGATTTGATGTGTCTGTATTAATGGTAAAACATGCTGTATTATTGTAATTAGCTGCAAGTCATTTTCAGATTTATTCAAATCTCTTATCCATTTACACTTTTCCAACTCCATTAAAAGTCTTAGTCTATCAGGATCTTTACCTTCGCTAATTAATAGTAAACCCTTTTGTAAAAAAGTATAAATATCTTCATTTAAATTCTTTTCATTTATATAATCTGAAATAGAAATAGTACCCTTATCAATCATCCTAATTAATATGTGGGCACAGTGAAAGAGTAATTCATTTGTTGAATCAATAAATAGATACTCTTGTTTTTCCATATTAATAGCCTCCTCTATCAGTGTTTTATTTTCATTTCAATTATCATATCACTTTCATATAAATTTACTATTTTGACTTTATTAATAGTAATTATATCATAATCTTTACAAATAAAAGCCAATGGTATTCCTAATAAATACAAATCACTTACTTCTTTACACTGCATTATTCAATTTTCAAAGGCCATCGTTCGTATTTTCAAATTCAATAGTTACGTCGGATAATTTTCAGAAAGTATATCTATCGTAAATCTACAATAGATACATATAGTCTTTTCAATACGCTTTTATCTATTTATTTTTATATATAGATATTAAAATATAATTCTTGAAAAAATAACTAAAAGCACCCCAAAATTCAAACATGAATAATGCGGTGTTCCAGTAGATTATTTGATTTTTATAGTTAAGTCAGTAAATAAGAATAATGTGACTTAGCATTATTTTCTCTATTGATTTTTGCTTAAATAAGCCCACTTGTTTTTAATATCTTTCTCATACTTAGGAATTGCTAAATAAAATCTTTCAGGAATAATTTCATCCTTATAAATCCTATATCTTACGTAAGAACCTTGCTTAAAGTCATAAACTTTCTTAACTCCTATTGCTTCAAATTTATGTCCATATTTCTTACCATCTATGCTAAAGACAACTGAATATTCGCTTTTAAATAGCGTATATTTAACTACAGGTGCAGTATACGAAGGTAGGGATTTTATTTCACATTCCATAGCCCTAATTTTCTTTTTTAAGACAATGCAGATAACTATGAATAGTATTGCTATAACTATTCCAATTAATGAAACCCTGAAATACATAGCTTTGTTATAATGAAAAAGAGAGTCTGTACCGCCTCTACCTTTTAGCAAACCCATGAATGGAATCCCAAATCCGATACAAACTATGATAGTAAAAAAACTGAGTAAATTATTTATTGTCTTGTACATTTACCATGCCCCCATTACTGCCAGTTATAATTCCTTCAAAATTGTCTCAGGGTGTTAACATTTCCTCTTGCATCGTTCGTAATAATTTACAACTTCGACCTAAACATATAGAAATTATAACATATTTATAATATTATTACAGAACAGTTTGCAATAAAGGAATAAGTACTTCTTTTTTTCAAACACCGCATTATTTCATTTTCAAAGAACATTCATATATTTAGATTTATAGATTAATACATATAATTTTCAGAAAGTGTATCTATCGTAAATCTACAATAGATACATATAGCCTTTGAAATGCGACGCAAAAACACCGTAGAATTCAACTTTGAATAATACAGTGTTTAGATAAATTGTTCGTTTTTTCAATTGTTACGCTAAATAAGATTATTGTAAATTAATTAGGTAATCTTCACTTATCATCAATATCCCATCACGGTAAGCATTTATCTTGTCTTTGTAGTAGCAGCCTGTAAATCCAAATTTTCACTTAGCATCCTCTCACGTCCCCAATTAAAAATAACTTCCAATGCAGGCACAAGTTGTAGACAGTTATCTGTTAATGAATATTCTACTCTAGGCGGAATCTGGCTAAATTCCACTCTGTTCACAAGCCCACTTTCTTCCAAACTCTGCAGTGACCTTGTAAGCATAATATTCGTAATCCCAACTATATTTCTTTTAAGCTCATTATAACGCATAGTTTTGTTTTGATATAATTTCCATATTATTGGAAGTCTCCATTTTCCACCGATAATATCCATAGCATGTATCATGACACAATTTTGCTTGTTAAAAACTTCCTGTTCTTTATTCTCAGACATAAAAATCTCCTGTTCAGGGCACAAAAATGTGCGTACTTGTATATTTGTTCTCGATTGCTTATATTTATAGTAACATCCAATATATCAAAAGAAAAGCAAAATTCAAATAGAAATAAGAAAGGAAGATAAAGATGAAAAAAAATCAAATTCATACTGACAAAGCGCCTAAAGCCCAAGGACCTTATTCACAAGCTATTGAGTACAATGGTATAGTGTATGTTTCTGGAATTATAGCCATTGATCCACAAACTGGCGTTCTCTCTGGTGCAGTTGAGGAGCAAGCAGAGAAGATTCTGACCATTATGCAGGCGGTCCTTGAAGCAGCAGGTAGTTCTATGGATAACGTACTTAAGACAACTGTATTCCTCAAGGATGTAAATGACTTTGCAAAAGTAAATGAAGTTTATGCAAATCATTTTAGAGCGCCATATCCTGCACGAATCTGCGTGGAAGTATCAAAAATACCATTAGGATCATTAGTTGAAATAGATGCCATAGCACATAAATAGTTAGGGGGAAGAGATATGCTTAAATATTATGTAGTCGATGCATTTGCAGATAAAATTTTCGAAGGAAATCCGGCTGGAGTATGCATAATGGACGAATGGATTCCTATAGAAAAAATGGAGAAAATAGCAATAGAGAACAATCTCTCAGAAACAGCTTTTGCTGTAAAGGAAGGGGATACATATGGATTAAGATGGTTTGCTCCTGGTGGGGAGGTAGACCTTTGCGGTCATGCAACCCTTGCAACATCATATATTTTATTTAGGTTCTTTGAAACCGATGCCAATGTACTCCATTTCAATACCAAGCAAATGAATTATCATCTGGTGGTTACAAAGAAGGATGATTTATATGAAATGGATTTTCCAACCTCCATACCCGAAAAGCATCACTTAACAGATCTGATGGTTGATGCATTAGGTGCGGTTCCGATTGAGGTACTTAAGACGAGTAGAGATTTAATATTTATATTTGATTCTGAGGATACCGTGAAGAATTTAACACCGGATTTTTCAAAGATAAAGGAATTTCCAGAAGGTTTATCTGCATTTGTAACCGCAGAAAGTGAGGAGTTTGATTTTGTTGCCAGAGCATTTTGGCCAAAGATAAATATCAATGAAGATCCCGTATGTGGTTCAATGTACTGCTGTCTAATTCCGTATTGGAGAGAAAGAAACGGACTTGATAAAATGGTCGCAAGACAAGTATCTAAGCGTGGTGGCACGGTTTACTGTGAGTTTTGTGGCGAAAGAGTGAAACTAAGTGGTAGAGCAGTTCTTTATGCCATTGGAAATATCTGTGTTGATGAAAAATAAATAACTGTAAATTTCTTTGAAAATTTGTATTCAAAACTTAAAGATTTACCAAGCGTGTCTTACAATTTAAGCGAAAATTTTATGAAAATGAGATAATATTTAAAAAGATATTAAATTATTAAGGGATATAGAGCAGATCTTTAAGTAGTCTGCTCATTTTTAATTTAAGGAATATTTTGGTTACACATAATAAGAATTAATATTTTGAAACAAATACAGATTCGTTATGCGGTAGGTCAAAGTTAATAAATTATTTTATCACCTTTAGTTCGTAAAATTTTTAAACTACAAAAGTTAAGTTATTAACCTTTACAAAAGATTTTATACTGATTCACTTTTACCTATTTTAGCATTTACTCTTCCTGGCAAATATGGTGCAACTAATTTCTCATATATACCTCCGCCAACAATTCCTCCTATAATTGGTGCAAAAATTGGCACAATAAGTCCATACCCATTAGGTCCAATTGCTGATGGTCCCCATCCTGCTATCATACAGAATAATCTTGGTCCAAGATCACGTGCTAAATTCATTGCAAAACCAGTTAAAGGTCCGAAGGAAGCACCAATGAATGCTACAGTTAAACCTATAGCTAATGCTGGAAATCCTGCTTTAGGGCAGCTGTCATTATTTCCATCTGTTACTGCAAATATAACTAGCAGCAAAAGTGCTGTAATACATAATTCTACCATAAAGGCATTGAACATTGTCAGTCCTGACCTTGGAAAAGTACAAAATATTCCCTCTGTAGCCCAGCCTGCGCTTGATGATCTTACTATATTTTTACTATTTTCAAAAGCCGTAATAGTTCCTCCATATAATCCATAAGTTACTGCTGCTCCTAAAAAAGCTCCTACCGTTTGGGCTACAATATATGGAACAACTTTCTTCTTATCAAAGCCCTTCCATACTGCAAGTGCTATTGTAACTGATGGGTTTAAGTGTGCTCCCGAAATAATTCCAAATATGAATACTGCCATAGTTATTGCCAATCCCCAGCATAAACATAGTTCCCAATATGATATATTTGTTTTTGCTGTAACTAATGAAGCAACAGTAGCTGTTCCTATGAATATAAAAACAAAGGTACCTAAAAGTTCAGCTATACACTCACCAACTAAATTATTTTTCATACAAATTCCCCCTTTAATTTATGATTGATTATGAAACATTCCTCTTCCAATACAAATGAAGTAGTAATCGTAAAGTAATATATCATATCAGAAAGAAATTTTTTTGTAGGCTTAAACAATAATTTACATGGAATATCAATTTCACATTTTCCCCTATTATAAAAACTTAATTAGCTGTTTGTCTGGTGCTGCTATTACAGCTTTATTTACAAACATTCCATTATCTAAAGCAGTATTAGCACCTACTGTAATTGCATTTTTAATGGAACTTACATCTCCTGTTAAACTTATAAAGGATTTTCCGCCTATGCCTATGCCTAGTCTAAGTTCAATTAAATCCACATTAGCTGATTTTACAGCTGCATCTGCTGCAATTATAGCTGCTGATACACTAAAGAATTCCAAAATGCCTAAATCCTTTATCTTTTCTACATTTGTAGCTTCATTAATAGCTGGTATAACCTGCTGGTGCACGTTAGGAAGCATTAATTTATCTACCAAATATTCCTGGGCAAATTGAGCTCCTGTTTCTACAGCTGATTTTACAGCACCAACATTTCCTGTTATTAGAATAATATATTTTCCAGGACATATTGTTCTTGCAAGAAGTAAATCTACTTCTCCTGCTTTAACTACTTTATCTGCTGTTTCAAAACCTTTTGCTATACTGTTTAATTCCAACATTCCTATAGTTTTTATCATACTATCACCTCTGGCTTCATAAGCTTTATAACAATCCTGCCATCCTTTATGTCTGCTATAACACCATCTATACTAGCATGTATATTAGCACCCATATTTCCTTCTTTTACTTCACCTATTTTCTGCCCTTTAAATACTTTTTCGCCTAAAGAAACTATAGGCTCAGCAGCAGCTCCTATATTTTGTTTAAGTGGTATTTCTACTTTAGAAGGGTTTATTTCTTCTCCTTCTTTTAAAGTTTGATTTACATATTCATCTAAATGAAGTCTCCATGTAAGTCTATTTGTAGGTATTTTTCTATAATCCCTTACAGTAGATGCTTCAAATCTTTCTTTATTATTTACCCACTTTACACCTTTTTTTCTTAATTCATTTTTGAAATACACATTTATCCTTTTTGGAGATAATCCCATAGGACAAGCATACATCTCACATACTCCACACTCACAGCATATAAGCGTTTCTTTTAACGCTTCCTCATTTTCCACTCCAAAAGCTAGATTTCTCATTATTTTGTCAGGATGTATAGGATGTCCTATTAAATGTCTAGGACACATATCAGTGCAATAATGGCACTGTATACAAGCTGACTTTGCTTGTTTTTTCATCTGTTCTATAGTAGTTTTTTCTCTATTTAATAAATAATGTTCTGAAGGCAGTACCATAATGGCACCATCTGTTTTAGTTATAAATTTATTTTCCAAATCTTTTTTTAATACTCTTTTTCCCATCATAGGTCCGCCTAGTATTACTCCATAATCCTCATTTCTAGTTCCTCCACAGCTTTCTATACATTCCAGTACGGAAGTACCTATGGGAACTTTAATTATGGAAGGAGTTTTTACTTCTCCTATAACTGTAACAAATTTATATATAACTGGCTTATCTTCCATAGCTTCATATATGTTGAAAACTGTACTAACATTAGATACCACAGCTCCTACATTTAAAGGAATTCCTGCTGGTGGTATTGTCTTTCCTGTTACTTCATATACCAGTGTTTGTTCATCTCCTGCAGGATAAAACACATCTGATAAATACAAGGTTACATTAGAATTCAATTTATCTATAGATGCTTTTAATGCTTCTATTTCTTTTTCATATTCCTTTTTTAAAGCCATAATTATGTTTGAAGCTTCCACTGATTTTCCTATTTCCTGTGCAGCTTTTATTATTTCATCACTTTTATTTCTCATTACATACTTGTCTGACTGTAAAAGAGGCTCACATTCTAGTCCATTAATTATAAAATATTCCACTTTACAATTAAGCTTTGTATCCGTTGGAAAACCTGCACCTCCTGCACCTACAATACCTGCTTCATGAATTTTATCTCTAAGGCTCACAAGTTACCCCCCTTTCTTTTTAGTTGAGAGTGGAGAGTGGAAAGTTAATGTTGATTCTTTGCGATAGCTAAAAATCACTCTCAACTCTCAATTCTCAATTCTCAACTTTTTTAGTTACACTATTTTAAAAGAATCCACCATAGTACATCTTCTTTGTCTTGTAAATGTTAATGCATTAGTGAGTCCTTCTCCTGTAGGTCCTGCTATGGTGAAGGTTGTATGTCCTTCTCCACCAAAACCTATACCTGCATAAGATGGTGCATTTTTTACAAATATAGTGGTATCTATAGCTCTTGCCATTTTAGTTAAGTTAGTTATATTTTTAGAATGCATCATAGCAGTATGTCTGTTTCCATGCTCATCCTCTACTGCAGTTTCTATGGCTTCATCTACATTTTTTACTTTTACTATAGGCAAAATTGGCATCATAAGCTCTTCTTGTACAAATGGATGACTATTTTCTGCCCTATAAATTAAGCACTCCACACCATTACCTGCATCTTTTCCTATACTCTCTAATAAGTACTTAGCATCTTTTCCTACAAACTTTTTATTTATAGAATATTTTTTCTTTTTCTCATCATAATTTAAAACTGTTTTTACTAATTTTTCTGCTTCTTCATCATTAAGTTCATATACCACTCTATTTTTCTTGATTTCTTCTATAAGTTTCTCATAAACAGACTCTACCACAATAGCTTCTTTTTCTGCTATACAAGGTAAATTATTATCAAAACTGCAACCTGCTATTATATCTCTTGCTGCCTTTACTATATCAGCAGTTTCATCTATAACTACTGGAGGATTTCCTGCTCCTGCACCTATAGCTTTTTTACCTGAAGACAAAACTAATTTAACTATTCCAGGACCACCTGTTGCTACTACAAGTCTTATTTTTGGATGACTTATCATAATGTTTGTATTTTCTATTGATGGTTCTTTTACAGTAGTTATAAGATTTTCAGGCCCACCTGCTTCTTTAATAGCTTTGTTTAATATTCTTATCATAGAAAGAGATGAATTTAATGCTCCTGGATGAGGTGAGAAAACTACTGTATTTCCTGAAGCTAACATTCCTATACTATTACAAGCTACTGTAGCTGCTGGATTTGTAGAAGGTGCTATGGACCCTATAACTCCAAAAGCTCCACGTTCTATAAGTGTAAGTCCATTATCTCCTGTATAAACTTCTGGTTTTAAAATTTCTGTTCCTTGAGTTTTTTCAGCTATTAATTTAAGTTTTAAATATTTATGATCTACTCTACCCATTTCTGTTTCTTTTACACATAAATTAGCTACTTCCATAGCATTATCCATAATAGCTTTTTTCATAGCAGCTATTAATTTTTCTCTCTGCTCTAAAGAATAAGTTGTATATTTTTTTTGAGCTGTATAAGCTGCTTCTACAGCTTCATCCATGGTATCAAATATGCCATCACTAACTTTTTTACTAAATTCATTTTTGTTCATTTCCTTTAAAACTCTCTCTATTATAATAGATAATTCATTACTTCCTAATTCCATTTATAATTACCTCCTTGAAAACTTCAACACCATATTTTGATACAAGCATATCTTGCTGTGCTGTTCCACCGCTTACACCTATAGCTCCAACCAGTTTATCTCCTATTTGTAGAGGATATCCCCCTCCAAAAGTAATTACCTTTTTTAAATTTCCTATGCCATAAAGTTCACCTTCTGGAGCAGCCATTTCCTTCAACTGATCTGTACCCATTTTAAAAGCTGCAGAAGTATAAGCTTTTCTCATAGCCACATCTATACTTCCTAAAAGTGAATTATCCATACGCTGCAGCATAATTAAATCTCCACCTTTATCCACTATAACTATAACCATGGGAACCTTTATTTCATCTGCCTTTTTCATACAATGCTGAGTTATATATTCCGCTGTATTCCTATCTAACTCTTCCATTTTATATAATGCTTTTCTTGCTTTTTCTTCAGCTTTTGCCCATATATCTTTATAATCTATATACCTTGCCAATGCATATATAGCATCTGAAAGCCTATTTATATATTTAAGAAGATTTTCACTTATATCATATTTAAAACTAACCTCTGTTATATATCTCTCAGCTCTTCTCACATCTGTCCTAGCTATATCTAAATATGAAGATTCCACGGTTCCCCCTGGAACTATAAAACCATTTTTATCTGGTTTTAAACTCTCCATTTTATCAATAGTGTTCTCTAAAAAGAGAATGTCATCTTGCTTTATTCTTTCCTTATAATAATCAGTACCAGCTGAAGCTAGTTCAGCTCCTACTTCAAAAAGTGTTTTTTGTATTTTGAGTATTATATCTCTAATTTCTGTGGTTTGTATATGACTTCTTGCCACACCTAAAGCTGAAGTTGCTTCATCAATACTGCCATAAGACCATACCCTTATATCACTTTTTTCTGTTCTACTTCCACCAACAAGACTAGTTGTGCCTTTATCCCCAGTCTTTGTATATATTTTCATAGAATTTCCACCACCTTTAACTGTCTATTAATTCAACAGAATCCACAATACCAATAATAGAAGCATCTGATGGAATTACTCTTTCTGAAGTGTCTACATATCTTGCACCACTTCCTGTAACTACAAGAACTATTTCACCGTTTCCAGCCCCAACTGTATCTATAGCAACCAAAGGTTCACCTATTCCCTGATTTTTTTCATCTATCTTCCTAACTACAAGAAGCTTAGTCCCTATGAACTTTTCATCTTTTTGAGTTGAAACTACATTCCCAACAACTTTTGCTAAAAACATGTTACTCTACTCCTTTACTTTAGGTTTCTTCAATAAAATACCTTTAATTGTTATTTTCTTTAAGATACCTTAATAATATTTAACTTCTATATTATTATTGTATATATAATCTTTAGCAAGAGAGGTTATTAATGCTCCTTGCTTTACATGTATTTCCTTGTCTTTATCAGCTGCTCCCATAATATCTTCAAGGGTTAAAACTCCTGACAAAATTTTTCTATCTTTTTTAACCTCAACATTAAAATTCAATTCTTTTTTTTCTTCTTTTTTTAACTCATTAGGTTTAACTTCATAATTTTCATTATCACATTTATTCAATCTTAAATTTAAATTTAATTTTTGTTGAAGTATTTCATCAAGCTCTTGTGAATTTATAAATTTTATTCCAAAGGATGTAAGTCTTTTTTCATAATCTGAAATAAAATTATTGTAGAAAGGATTTTTAGAATATCCCAAAGATATATTTACACTGTTGGATGGGTCAAAACTGTCTTTTACTGTTATTATTTCTTTGTTCATCATAAGACTTTCTGCTATACCAAGGGTAACTAGATTGTCTGATATACCTAGTGCACATTTGCTTAAAGTATTTCTAGTCATAACAGGCACTAATATTACATCTGCTTCTTTTATAGCTTTTACCATGTTACTTTTACAATCTATTAAGTTTCCATTTAAGTTTTTTATATATTCCCCTGATATAACCTTGTTTGAACTATCTGTACACACAATATCATAATGCACTATTTTATAAGAAGAAAGAGTGTTAAATATGTCTTTTATATTTACAGCTCCACCACTTATAAATAAAAGTACTCTTTTATTCATCATATTTAATATTTGAGTAACTATAGGCTTTAGTAATTGCTCCATTTCCATTTATTACTCACCTCTTTCACTAATTAAGTGAACCTTACTTGAACTTACTCAGTTAACATTAGTCTTTAGTTTAAATATTTTAGAATTATCTCTAATTTAAACAGCCAAGCTACTCATAGATATACCCATAGGTGTTACAAGTAATGGATCATAAGGTTTTATTGTTTCTACCCCTGTATATTTCTCCACCACTTTTTCAATACCATTAAGACAGCAAGTTCCACCAACTAGATAAATTGTCTTTATATCATATCCTTTAATATGATGTAAAATTATACTAGCCATTTTTTCTATAACGGGCCTTACCAGTGGAAATACTGTATCATAGTTTTGAGACTCAACTTTATATTCATCAGCTTCTTCATATTCCATATTTAAACTTCCTGATAGAACTAAACTTAAATGATGCCCCCCAGTTGGTTCATCTGCTGAGTAAACTACATTACCATCTTTTAATATAGATATTCCTGTAGTTCCACCTCCTATATCCACAACCGCTCCATTTTTAATTTGAAGTACTTTTGCAGCTGCTGTAGGTTCATCTACTACATTAGTCACTTCAAAACCACAAGATTCTACCACATTTGTTATAACTTTTGTGTTTCCTTCACCTATTCCTGGTGGAATAGCTGTAGCTGCATACTCAAGTTTTCTATTAAGTTTTTTTTCAAGCTTTTCTTTTAATTCTTTAACTATAGTAACTGCCTTTAAATATTCCACCACTATTCCATCTTTAACCACAGAAGCTTTTTTCATTGCACCTGCCACAGGATTATTTTCTTCATCTAACACAGTAATTACTATATTAGATGTACCTAAATCTACTCCTACTTTGAGCTTTGTTTTTTCTTCTATATCCTTAGGAGTTTTAAAGGTTTCTCCCATGTTTTCTATAAAGTTATTTGCTATATCTAAACTCTCTATATCTAAACTCTCCATATCAATCACCTATTCTTAGCCTTAATACTTATGACATCATTGCTTTTAATTTCAGCTGCATTAGCTTCATCTGTATCTATATGAAATTCTAATGCAGATTTTAAGCTCACCCTTATAAGTACATTTTTAAATATGATCCCCTTAGATCCAGAAGTTTCTACATCTACCAAATCTCCATCCTTCACCCCATACTCTTCTGCATCATGAGGAAGCATGTGTATATGTCTATTTGCACATATAACTTTATTTTTCAATATAATCATTCCTTTAGGTCCTATTACACATAAACTCTCAGAGTCCTTAAGATCACCTGAATTTCTTACTGGTGGCTTTATTCCGAGAGTATAGGCATCTGTTCTAGATATTTCTATTTGGCTATAGGGTCTTACAGGGCCTAGTATTCTAACCTTTTGAAAAGCTCCCTTTGGTCCTGATATAGTTACAGTTTCATTTGCAGCAAACTGACCTGGTTGTTTTACAGTGCTTTTAACCGTAAGTTCATAGTTCTTTCCAAATAAAGTTTCTAAATCCTCTTGAGTTACATGTAAATGTTTATTAGATACTCCTACAGGAATTGAAAACTTTCTATTTTTTATTTCATATTTTCTCATTATATTTTCTACTATATCGCCTATAAGTTCTTCTATTTTAAACTCTGCCATTTATATCACCTTGCATTTCATTATAGTGTATGCACATATTTTTAGGCTGACCTTTTTTACGTAAACATGCTGTATCATGACAAATATTACATGTGTCACTATCTTCTTTTAACTCTTCCTCTTTTAAATCTGCTTCTATTTTTGTTTCAGGTATTTCTTCTTTTTCTTCGCTTTCTTTTTCTTCTGTTTTTTTTTCAACATCTACTATTTCTTTTTGCTCCACAACTACTTTTTCTTCAGATTTAACAGTTTCTTCTTCATTATCTTTTTCTTTTATTATCCCAACAGTTGAATTTGACTCTATAATGCCTTCAATTCCTTGTGCAGGTCTTGGTATTACTAAGGTGCTCACAACCCTACTTACTTTTGCTGCACTAATTTTTGCAGCTTCTATGCCTGCTTTCACTGCACCTACATCACCTTTTATTTTAACTGTTACCATGCCCTGTCCCCTTGTTAATTCATAACCTATAAGTTCTACATTGGCAGATTTAACACAGGTATCTGCTGCTTCTATAGCTGCAGCCATACCAACAGTTTCAATAAGTCCCAGGGCTTCTTTCATCAAAATTCCCCCTTAACTCATAAAATTTGTTTGTATCTTTATGTTTTTGGTTTTTAATACATTCATTACAGCTGCTCTTATTTCTTCTATAAGCTGCTCTTCACTTTTAAAGTTGTCTATGTTTTTAAAAGGCATTGTTTTATATAACCGAGCTGCATTAGAGCCTATTATTCTTGCCTTTTCTTTTTCATAAAAATTCAATTTAATATCTAATAATGGTTTATCTTCTTTTAACTTATTGTAATGAAGTACCACTCTACTTTCTGTGATACCTACAGCTATCCCCATTCTTGACTTATGTGTTAACAAATAAACTTTTTCTATAAATCCCTTTTTTTCTATAGGCTTTTTTATTAAATCATAAGGTATTCCTTCTTCTTCTATGCCAGCAAGAATCTCTTTTAAAAGAGATTCTTGCTGTTTTTCTACATATACTAATATACTTGGCCTATCTAAAACATTATTTACCATAATAATTACCCTCTCAAGTTGTTATAGTAAGATAACACCAGTCCTGTAGCCACAGCATTTCTTGGTCCTTCTATTCCTCTTATATTTCCACTTCCACAAACTATACCATAGTGAGATAATTCATCTGATATCATTTCTGGAATTTCAAAGTCCAGAGCAGACCCACCAACTAATACCACAAAATCTATACTTCTTAGATTTCCGTTTGGTGCTGTATCTTTAAGTGCTCTTATAGCATTAGTTACAAAAACTTTTTTCTTTGCTTCTCTTCTAACAAGCCTTATTTTTTCCAAGGAATTTTTAGTTGGTATAGGAACCATTTCATCCTTTTTTACAACTACATTTCTTGCAAATAAAGAAGGATCTAGAGGCTGTTGAAAAAAGCATACTGTTCCATCCTCATATCTCAAATTAAAAAGACTTTCTACTTTAGCCAAAGGATATTTTTTTATATCTTCAGATAAGTTATAATCCTCCAGTCCAAGTTCTGAGTTTATAAACATTGTTACCATTTCTCCTGCTCCTGCATGGTGAATGGATTTAACTTTGCCTTCTCTGTTTATATATGCAGAATCTGTAGAGCCTCCACCCATATCAAGTATTACAAGAGGTTTATCTGTTCCTGGTGTAGTCAATGCTCCAAGCACTGCCATATTGGCTTCTACTCCTCCTATGAGTACCTTGATACCTGTATTCTCTTGCAATTTTCTTGCTATGTTTTCCATAGGTAATTTACTGGTTTTAACCATTGCAGCTAGTGCCACAGCATTCTCAAGGGCAAATTCTCCAGCAAGTCCACCTTGTACCTTTTGAGGTATAAAAGTATCTACAGCTAAAATATCTTGTATTTTTATATCTTCCACCTTTTGTGATGTAAGTTCACCCATTATTTGTCTTACTCTTTCTATCATTCCACCTACATTGGTGCCTGATTCTCCACTTACATCCTTAAGAGGCCATAATTCACTTAAGTTTTTCATTATGACTTCTGAACCTTCTTCAATAGGAATTTTCTTTTCAGAAGTTCCAAATAAGATTAGCTTTCCAGCAGGTATAACTCTTTCTTTTACATCTCCCTCAGGAGTTCTTATAACTACTGCAGATCTATTTCCTATTAATGCTCTTGATATAGGTATTATATGTTTAGTTTCATCTGGTGAAAGATTAAATAAAGTAGCAAGTCCATAAGGATTAGATAGAATTTTTATGGTCTTTCCTATTTCTGCAACCTCTACAGCTGCAAGCATTCCCATGGGCACTTTGTCTATATAAGAAACTTCATCTATAATCGGTATTTTCTTATGTAGCCTATTGCATATTATAACTCCATCGTCACCCTGTACTATAACTCCAGTTATTTCTAAGTTTCTTTCAAAACCTTCGTTTAATTTTCTAGCTGCAGTTTCAAAATCTACAGTTTTAGGAATAACGCATATTACTTTATCATTTTCGTGAATTCTTTCTAATTCATCTAAAAATATTGTTCTTCCCGTTCCTACTCCAATTCCTCCTGGAGTATCAGGATTATGACCTATCATAGTTGATTCAGTTATTATAGTTTCTGTAATTGTTTCCATAGCCACATCTCCAATAACTGGAGTAGCCTCATTTATACATATAACATCCAAATCACTTATTTTTTTATTTAAGTTGCTGCACCCATCTTTAAGTGCTGTTAAAATACCTGCAATATTGTCTAAAGTGCCTTTAACACCTGAAGTTTTCACTATACTACTTGTTAAAAATTTAAGTTCTCCATCTACATCGCCTATGGCTACTTCTGTGGTGGAATTCCCTATATCAACTCCTGCTACAAGTTTCACTTAGACCACCTACCTAAACTCTTAGTTTTCCTCTTTTTCGTATACTTCACAAGCTTCTCTAACAAGAGAGGCACAAATTTTTGCATTATATTTATTTTCAAGTTCAGCTGCAATATCAAGTAATTCCTGTTTTGTAGATCTATTAGGTCTCATTGCATTATATATTTCAAGTACTCTATCATCAGGTACAAATGTAAGTTCAGCTGCCCTTCTTAAATTTGATGCAAATTGATTTCTACCTATTGATTCTGCTATTTGAGCTTGATATATAAGAACTTCAGGAGTAATCTTTATATCATCAAGAGTTACACTTCCATTTAAAACATTTTCCATGTTTATATCATCAAAACTCTTGCCGCTTCTTGTCTTTATTAAGTCATTTCTCTTTTTAGCTAAAGGATAGTCAGCCTCAGTTAAAGTTTCTGTGCACTTTTTTTCTTCATATTTTTCTGCTGGCTTATTTTCACCTTCAGTCATGCCTTTTAAAACTTGCTTAATTACCTCTTCTATTAAAACATTATTATCCATAACTTCACCCCCTACTTAAAAATTACTTTTAATTCTATAGGCTTTGCATTTGGTACAACATGTTGTGTTTCTTTTATATGAAGTACTGCTGCTTTTGCTTGATATTTTGGTCTTGCCATTTGATCATTTCTAACTGGAACTGGATCTGGTGATTCTCCTTTTGCATATTTAGCAGCATTTTTCCCTATAGCTCTAAAAGTTTCTCTATCTATTAATGGTGCCTGTGGGAATAATTCAAGGTTATTTAGCAGTTGTAAATCCTTTTGGTGTATAACCGTAGTACCTTTTGACTGTATACCTATTCCTATTCCAGAACCACTTATTACCGCAGCATCATGAGCCATAAAAGATACATCAGATGTACGCAAGACTCTAACTACTCTTGGAGTAATTCCTTCTTCTTCTATACCTGCTAAAATTTCTCTAAGGACCTCATCATGGGGTATTCCTACTATAGTTTCTGTTTGATATATACCAAAAGCTGGTGCTAATGCTATAACAACTTCGTCACTTCTTTTTCCTGTTTCAGCTGTGCCCACTTCTGTAAGTTCCATTTTTCCTACTCTAGCATCTTTTTTATCATTATTACTGTTTCCAGATAACTCTGATAGTATCTTTTTAGTTATTAATTCTACCAATTCTTCATTGGACATTGCATTAACCATACCATTCACTCCTTTCTTTTACATTTTATCTGGATCTAAAGCAAAATCTATATTCTTTATTTTTTCCCATTTTTCTCCATCCAGCCTGTATCCTGTTCCAGGTCCCATATAATCATTACGATCATTAACACCACTTATTACATTAAAGTTTTCATCAAATATAGCTGATGCATGAAGATAATCTCCTGCTATTCTCTGTTTTAATAACTTCAAAACTCTTTCAGCTATATCAGGGAATCCTCCTTTATGGAGAGCTTTTACAAAATCAAGACCTGTAACACCTCTTGCTAGCATATCTTGTGCTGCTTTCAAATCTTCTACAACATTTCTCTTTGGCATATCATTACTGCCATGAGCATAAGTTGCAGCTTCAACTTCTTCATCAGTTATAGTTGGAAGTCCAAGTTCTTTAAATAAAGCTTGAATTGCTTTTGCTGCCTTATTTCTAACAGCTATTACATCTTCTTCTTTTACAGGAACAAGACCTGCATCAACTTTTAAATCTCTTTCCATAACTACCCAATCATCGTAGTCTTCAGCATCCCAGTTAGATCCTGCAAACATATTGTCATAATTTGGAGTTGAGCTGTATCCTGAACAAATAAAATCAGTTCCTGGTAAGAATTGCATCATAGTTCTTGCAGTTCTTCTTATATCAGAATGAGTGAATGTCTGGTCATTACTTGATGCAACTTCTAGGTCAAGCATTGTAGTTATAAGGTTTTCAGCAAGTACTGCTCTTATACCTCCTGGAACTGCTGCAGGAACACCTATACAACTAACAGAACCATTCTGCAAGCCTTGAGCTCCAGCACCTCTTGTTATCATTATGCATCTTGCTTCTAAGTAAAGCATTGATTTTCCTTCGGCATATCCCATTTGGACTTCTGAACCACTACCTGATGTAAATCTCATCTTAAGTCCTCTTGATGCATAAGCTGATGCCAAGAAAGCTTTTGAGTAAGGAGTATCATCACCATCTACAAATACTGGCTCAGTTCCATATACAGAAATAGTTTCTGCATATGCAGTATAACCTAGCATACCTTGTTTAAGTTCAGTTGCTTCTTCAAGTGAACATTGAGTAAGCACTCCACCTCTTCCAACTTGAGATCCTACAAGGAGTGCAACAGCATTAAATGGAGCATATCTTACTATACCTACTGTTGTTTCCTCTTCATCAAAACCTCTTATTGCACCTTCTGCTGCATCTGCAGCAATTTGAATAGGATTATCACGTATATTTGTAACATGAGCTTGATTTGAAGGATGTTTTCTAACTCTCATCTTTTGAATAGCCATCATCATTTCAACTACATTTAGTTTATCAACTACTTCAACAAGCTTTGCAGGTGTTAAAGCAGTAGCTATATCAACTACCTTTTCTCTTGAAACATTTATATCTGTAAGCATTCTAGCTATTTCAATTGAATCTACTGCCATAGCCTTTTCAGTATTTTTAATATTAATAGCATGATCAGCTAAGAAACTATCAATAAAGTCAAAATCTTCTCTCTTTTTTTGATCCATTTCAACGATTTTCCCATTTTCTACTTTTATACTTGGAGTTGGATCATTAGGACTTTCTATTGCAATAAGTCCCACTTCTGGCCATTCTTTAACAAATCCATCATTATGAACTGGTCTTTTTTCTAATATTTCAAATCTTTTTGACCTTTTCATTAATTTCAGCACCACCTTTTTTTAATTAACTAAGCACTACTATTTATTGACTGATCAAATCTTAAATGTATGGTTGCCCTGTAGTTGATACAGGATTTTGACCCATAGATTTTGCGATTGCAATTCCTACTTCTCTAGCAGCAATTACTGATTGTCTAACAGCACCTGAATCTCCAGTTATTGTTATAATAACTTCGTTAGTAAGTGAAGTTCCATGACTTGGACTTGCATAACTTACTAAATCTACATTTGCAGTTTTTAATGCTGTATCTGCCATTACAACTCCAATACCTGCTGGAGCGCCAACAATTATACCAAAAGCTTTTCCTATTGGAGCACCGAAAGCTTTTTCTAGTGCCAAGCTTGCTCTTGCTGTATAATGAAGTTCTACGTGTCCTGCATCAAATCCATAAACATCACCGAAAGTTCTATCTGTATCCTTAAGAGCAACTTCTACAGCTCTTCTAGCATCAGATACATCTTCTGCAGCTAGTATAATTAAAGCTCCATGTCCAGCTCCGCCCTTTGTATCTCTTGGTAATTCAATACTTACTACTTCAGTATTTGTAGCCTTTACAGCTTCATCTGCAGCCATTATTTGAGGGCCTGCACCTGTTCTGTCACTTATTATACCTATTGAGCGGTACTTTTTATCTAGTCCCATTTGTTCATGTAGTAAACTGTCAACATTAGCAATAACTAATCCCACTGTATCTCCATAGTTTGCTGTACCTACAAACTCTGTTATTGGTGATGGTGCACTCATTGTATTTGCCTCCTTTTTTTCTTCTAAATTATTTTCTTCAATCTTTTTCTCTTGAATTTTTTCTTCTTTAGCATCATTACTTAACATTTGACTTGCTATATTCTGTATAATTTTATTAATCTGCTCTTTATCCATGTTGTCTATGTTTATTCTTTTTTTTACTTCTTCCAAAACGTTTGCAATTAAATTACTATCCATTATTCATTACCCCTCAATCTCAAAACTATTATTCTGATAACTTAGGTAATATTTTTTCCACATCAGTATGTGGTCTTGGAATAACATGTATAGATACCACTTCTCCTACACGTTTAGCAGATGCAGCTCCAGCATCTGTAGCTGCCTTTACCGCACCTACATCTCCTCTTACCATAACTGTTACAAGACCTGATCCTATTTTTTCATATCCTATAAGAGTAACATTTGCTGCTTTTACCATTGAATCTGCTGCCTCAATTGCCCCTACAAGTCCTTTTGTTTCTATCATTCCTAATGCTTCTTGTCCCATAAAAGCACCTCCATAAATTTTAAATTTTTTTACTCTTTTATTGTACAATATATCCTTTGAGAATTTTCTGATTATTTTGTTTATTTTTACTATTATATTGACTTCCTATCTTGTAATTTTTTTACTTGTTTTGGTAATTTTTTTACATGTTCTATTTCATCAAGTAATTCTTAGACTCAGGTGGAGTTTGCCTGTGAGGAATACCTCTTCCCTGAGCAAGCTCATAAAAATACCATTTAGGTACTTTAAACATCTGAGTCTTATTAACAGTATTCTTCTTAGAATACGTTATCCTTTAGGGGAGGAACTTATCCAAACACGTAGCAGTGCTTATGCACAGCATAATAATTCTAACTGACTGAATTCAAAGATATTAGTATATTTTCTACCATATAAAAAATCCACCCCTTGATAGTTCTCCTATCAAGGGGTGGATTATAACGCAGAACATACTGACTAATTATTTTCTGAATATGCCTTATTTAAAGTATTATATTGACTAATCACTGATGGAGCAATTACTTTTCTTTTTTCTAAAACTTTACGATCCTTCTTAAAATAATAAAAAGAATATACCATTATAAAAATTTCTGGAAAAGCATACCTTCCTTGCCCTTCTGTTAAAAAATATATGGCACTAAACATGAAAAACAAAACTATATTATATAATTCAAATTTATCTAATTCATAGTTTTTTCTTTTAATAATAGTCTTTAAAATACTAAAACCTTTTTTTGAAATATATATAATAGCAGGAATAAATATAATATTTCTTATAATATTGGTCAATATAAATAATATAACAATAACATAAGTTTTCATTCCAGTTCCATATGCAACATATAAAATGTCATCACCTAAACAATAATTATTAAGTAATCTTTCAAATCCTAGTTCTATAAAACGTATAGGATGAGTTTTTATCCAATTCTTAGCTGCTTTAGTTAACATTTTATCTTTTTCTGTAGCATTTGCTACCTTATATTCTTTTGTCTTTACAATAGAATTTCTAACATTTTCTACTGGCATCCATCTACCAAACTTATTTTCTGAATTATTATTTATATATAAAACTATTCCTCCATTATTAGATACAAAGGTAAACTGCCCCATCATTTTAGTATTTCTATAAACCCAGGGTGCTATTACTAGTGAGGCCATAATCAATATAATCAAAGAATTTTTCAGTGCTCTAAAAAATTTTTTATTTATAATAAATTCAATTAAAAATATAGCAAAGAAAAATACTAAAAAAAATGGTTTTATCATAGTATTTAAACCACATAGAATACCTATGAGTATATATTTATATTTCCACTCAGTAAAATAAACAAGTGTTATAATCAGTAGAATCATGGTAAATAATATTTCTGTAGCAAGAATACTATTGTAAAATATGTTGTTTGGAAAAAATACAAATAGTGCAAATATAATTCTTCTATCTTTTTCATTTATATCTATTTTCTTTAGTATATTTAGAAAACATACATAGCATATAAAAGTAAGAACAATATTAAACATTTTAGCTTTTAAAATACTAGCACCAAATAACTTAAATATACCTCCCAAAACAATTGAATACCCTATTGATGTATAAGTATCTCCCCAGGAAAGGCCATTTGCAATATCTACCGCTATCTCATAATAATATTTAAAATCAGACTCCAGTTTTGTATCTACTAAAATTATCCAAAGTATAGATAATACTATTCCTAAAATTATTGTAATCTTATAGTAATTTTCACTTTTCAAGTATTTTTTTATCATATGTAATTTACCTCTCAGCATCAGTCTTTAAATCATATTCTACTAAAGTTTTCTTAAAAAAACCTTAATAAAATTGTGAATTTTTTATTAAGATATCCTTTCATTAGTATAACTTCATCTTGTATACGTTAACAATTTAACTTGTTTCCTTTTTATAGTATAATTTAAATATATTTTATTTTAGGTTGTTTATTAATAGCTCTTTTAAATATAAAAAATTTATCAAAAATCAAAATCAGATAAATAGAGTTGAATATTAAACACTTAGTCATATGACAAAAGAAAGGATGATAAATAATGTTTAAAAAGTTTTTTTCCTGTTTATTAATATCAGTTTTTGTTACATGTTCCAATGTAACTTTTGTAAGTGCTGCACAAGATAGTTCTGCCAGCACAAAAACAACGACTGTTGCTAATGCTACACCTCAATCAAATTCCATCAAAGTTAATTTTAATGGACAACCTATTTCCTTAGATAGTAACAGTGCCTATTTTGATTCAAATTCAAAGGTTATGTTACCACTTACCCCTATAATGAAAGCAATATCCATTACTTCAAATATCCAAATAGGGAGTGGATGTGCTACAGTAAGAAGTAATAAAGACACAATAAAAGTTCATAATGGTGATAAAAATATAACTTTAAATGGTACTGCTATTGATTTATCTATAAAATCCTTTGTTAATAATGTTGAAGTTTCTGTACCTTTACAGTTTTTTAGTGAAGTACTTAATAAAACAGTAGACTTTAATAGTGATAGTAATACCGTAAATATAAGTGATATAGGAAAAAATACTGAAAAGTATTTTAATAATTCCCCATCTCTTTCAAATGACAAAGATATTTCTAAAAAAGTAGATGATTATTTAAATGCTGAGCAAAAACTTCACAATTTCTCTGGAAGTGTTCTTGTAGCTAAGGGAGGCACTGTACTGCTTGACAAAGGATATAACATGTCAAACTTTGAACAAAATGTTAAAAATACAGCTTATACAACATTTCCTATAGGCTCAATGACAAAACAATTTACATCAATGGCAATAATGCAGTTAGTTGAAAAAGGAATGATTAATGAGCAGGATAAAGTTTCGAAATACATTCCTGACTTTCCAAATGGCGATAAAATAACCATAGACAACTTACTTACTCATACATCTGGTGTAGGCGATATTACAGTCCCTGAACTTTTAACTATGAAACCAGAGGATTCTGAAAAAGTTGATAACGTAATTAACTTATTTAAAAATAAGCCTCTGAATTTTAATCCAGGAACTAAATTTCAATATTCTAATTCAGGATATATTTTACTAGGATATATAGTAGAAAAGGTTAGTGGAATAAAGTATGCTGATTACCTACAAAATAACATTTTTAAGCCTCTTAATATGAATCATACAGGCATGGGTTATAATGGTACAGAAAAAAATTACACTTCCACTGGATATACAGGTTACCTGGATGTTTATCCTATTAGTGATGAAGCATTACTTAATGGACTTTATGGTTCAGGTGCATTATATTCCACTACAGAAGACTTATATAAATGGGATAGAGCACTTAAAGAGCATAAACTAGTAAACGAAAAAACTTCAGATAAAATATTTTCAAATCATGTAGCAATGTCTGAAAATAGTAAAGTATATTATGGATATGGATGGATGTTGTATGACTCACCTGTTGGTCGTGACATTTTCCATGGTGGTAATATACTTGGATTTACAAGTAATATAGCAAGATTGGTAGATAAAGATTTAACTATAATCATACTAAGTAATATAGGATATTCTGATTTAGATTCAGTAAATAATACACTAACTGATATATGTCTTGGGTATAAATATGAAATGCCAAAATCAAAAGAAGTGGTAAAAATTGATACTGACACATTAAATAAATACGCTGGTGAATATTCATTCAGTACCCTTGGAACTGTTTCTATAGTAAATGAAGATGGACATACTTATTTTGAAATTCAAGGTCAACCAAAATATGAAATGTTTCCTGAAGCACAAAACAAATTTTTCTTCAAAGCTTTTAATGGTACACTAACTTTCAACACAAATGACGAAGGACAAGTTACTAGCATTGATTTATATCAATTAGGTCTTAAATACAGTGGAAATAAGACAAAATAAATGGGGCTTATGCCCAATTTATTTGTTAGTTCTTCCTCATATTTTGGCATATGTTCTAATTCACTGTAAAAGTTAATACCTCAACTTTAGCAGTAAAAAAACAATGTGACGAAATGTGCAATAGAAGTTTAGATTTTAACTTTTACTCCGTGATATATGGTAAGTTGTCACCACGGCTAAATGTGATGACACACTTACCATATATCACTACATAAAAGTTAAAATTCAAACTAGTAACTTCAGATATACACATTTAATTACATTGTTATAGGTGATTTTAGTAATACAAAATTATAAAGAAGGGGTGAAGCTATGGGTTATATTGAAGATCTTATTAAAGGTCTTGGAAAAATAGGCGCAAAAGGTTTATTTAATAAAGAAGAAAAAAGCAGCGAAATAATTAATATTAATCAAATGGGCTCCATTGGCATATTTAAAGTAGTGTTAAAAAGCTTATATAATAAAGGGAATTATAATGAAGCCGAAAACTTAATTTTTCATGAATTAGAAAAAAATAATTCGCCAGAAATATATGAAGCAGCCTGTACTTTTTATAATCTACTGCTAAAGAAAAGTGATGAAGAATTGCTTAAAAACAACTTTTCAAAAGAAGAAATTTATCAGGGATTAGAAGATATAAAAAAATTCAAACCAAATTAAGAAATGACCTCTAATATAGTAAGCATAATGCGATGTAAGTGGCAGTTTGGATTTTAACTTCTACTTCGTGATATATGGTAATGTTTCATCACTGTTAAATATTTTAATTAGTCTAAGCTCAAATATAAAACCTACTATACTGCTTTTATATTTGAACTCTTCCCCTTACCCTTTCTTATGCCAAACAAAAAACTAACTTGTGGAATATTATAAACTATTTCGCAAATAATAATGGTTGCTGCAAGGGATAATATCAATACAAATATATAGTTAAGAATTACTGGGAGCTTTAAATACCTTACTACATAATAAGCAATAACATTCATAGGAAGATAGTGAAACACATAAATTAAAAAACTTCTACTTCCCATATACTTTGTAAATCTATTAGAATAATTAAAATAAGCTTTAAAGTTTCCTATAACTGCAAGCATCATAATCCAGCCATAAAGAAATACAAGATAATTATTTATAATTCCTAAATCTGCAAAACTCTTTCCCCAAAATCTATGAATTTCAATAGCAAATAGTCCAACAGCAGCTATTAATAGAATACTCTTATACTTTTCTAATTCTTCCTGAGCTTTATCATGAGAAAATACGAAATATCCCAATAAAAACAGAATTATAAACAAACCATTACGAAATACACACATAAGATTTAAAACTTGTGCACTTCCAAGACATGGTATATACATCAAAAGTAAAATCCATATATTTGCTTTACCACCCAATGTCCATAATCTATCTTTTTTGTCTAATGATTTTACAATCACAAAAATCACCGATATTATAAACATTTGTATCAAAAACCACAATGGTCCCATGCCACTTAACATTATAATTAACCATTGAATTGCTTTAGGTAATGAAGCTATTTGTGACCAGCCCTTTGTACTAAGGGTAAATATTCCAAGTAAAGGCGCAATTATAAGCATACCAAATACAAATGGTATAAGAAGCTTATTAACACGTTCCTTTAAAAATTGTTTATTCGTACGTCCATTTAGAGAATATCTTGCACTCATTCCTCCAATTAAAAACATACAGGGCATAAACCATGGGTACACAAAATAAGCAAAGATATCTAATACTGGAATTCCCGGTGCATTAAAGTTCATCACAGCTCCTGTACTATTAAAAATGCAAACTACATGATGTATTACTACTAAAATAATAATTATCCATTTTGTATTATCAAGATAATGCTTTCTCATCTTTATATCCTCCGTTATTTAATAAATTTAATTGTACTGTCAGTAAATATGATAGATAGCAATGATATAAAGTGATGGATAATTATACTATTTAATACTATGAATTCATATAAAATACAGTTTTAAATTTGTTCATTTAATTTTGAGCATTCTAAAAGAGATTTAGTAAATTCATTTTCACACATTAGAGCAAGTCCACCTTCTAATTCATCTCCTAGTAGAAGTAAGTTTTCTCCAGCTTTAATATTAAATATTTCTCTTGCTTTCTCTGGTATACAAATGCATCCATTTTCATCAACCTTTACAATTCCAAAAATATGCTTTCCTTTTGGAGGAATTCCCATACCATTTGCTTCATCAGAATAATTAACTAGATTATCTAATGTCACCTCATATAACTGTGCTAAATCAACACAGGTATTAATATCTGGTATGCTTTCTCCACTTTCCCACTTTGCTATAGTTTGACGTGATACATTTATTTTTTCAGCCACTTGCTCCTGAGAAAATTTAAATCTTTTTCTCAATGCTTTTAAATTTTTATCCAGCATTCTTTATATCTCCCCTTAATTATATTTGTCTTACATTTATAATACCACCAATGATTATTAACATAAATTGTTATAATTGCTTTACATTTTGATAATCTTATACAAAAATAATAAAGCCCATGCTATCTAATGAAGTAACATGGGCTTTATTGCTATCAAAACAAATTGTTAGTAATTTGTTTACATCCCTCGTGAATATTTATAATAAATTCATCCAATCACGTCTTCCATACAGTATTCTAATAATTGTAACTGCTGTACTCTCCTCAGTAACAATATAAAATATAATATAATTATCCACCATGATTTTTCGTATACCTTTATAAGCCAGTCTTTCATCTTCTATTAGTGCATTTCTTAAAGGCATATCTTCCAGAGAATTGATTACTTTAGCTATCCTTGAAATTACTTTTTTTGCTGTCCCTGGATCTAAAAGTTCTTTAGATATATATACCCCTATTTCATATAAATCTTTTTCAGCTGGTTCAGTGATTTGAATATCATAAGCACTCATTTTATAAATCCTTTTCTATATCAGCCAATGCCTCTTTAAAAGGTCTAGCTTTTTTCTTTTCCATTGCATCAACACCCTCATCAAGCAATTTATACAATTCAAATTTACCTACAAGTTTTTCATAGGTTTCAATACTCATAACAGCTAAATCTCCCTGACCATTCTTTGTTATATAAACTGGCTCATTATATTTATGGCAGAAATCTGATATTTCAACATATTTATTTCTTAAATCTGAACTTGGTCTTATTGCTGGCATAAAATATCCCTCCTGTATTCCTCATTCTATACATAAAGATTATTAATCCTTATGCCTTCCAATTAATATATCAATATTATATCATAATTTTGATATATCGCTAAGTTTTTTATTAAATTGTTTACTTCTTACTTAGTCACAATAGCTCTAAAACAAAATAAATGTCCTAAGAATTGCTTAGTGTTAGCATACTAAGTTTTTCTTAACTTATATAATATCAAATTTTTTATAAAAATAAACATATATTTTTGCTATTTATCGAGATTATGTACGGTTTACCATAAACAATTCTAAATTTATGCAAAAGAAAAAACTCAACATTTCTGTCGAGCATTTCATTGTCTAATAACTATAATTTTGATACAATTTAGTGACTTTTTCATTGAAGGTAGTGACTTTAATATCGCTAAATTGTATAGGATTTCTGCTAAAAGGTGCACACCCTATAAAAGCCAATCTACAATTCCAATTGTAGTAAATGTTAAGTAATACTGTTTTTCCTTAGAAATCATAGAAACTATCCAACAACAAACTGTAATAGACTTTGCCTCATCGTGACTTTATTTTTGGGTAAACATTATTTATATGATTTCTATAGAGAATCAGTATAAGGATACATATTTTACTGCAATCGTTTAGGATTTGTGTTGTATGTATAGCACTAAGCCTCTGACGTGGTGGTATTAGCCTAATTGATAGTTTATAGTAAGGTTTACTGTTAATAATCTACTAACAGATTCTCAAAGGCAAAAAATCAGAAATAATTTCCAAGACTTTTCATTGGTCGAGGCGAAACTTAAATGTTAATATCCATAATTGATATTAACAAGTATAGACATAGTAAAACTGGCTGATAAAACGAATAGTCCCTATGTTTGTAGTAAATGTTTAAATTATTAACTAAAACTATCCTCTTACATATAAACTCCGAGATTGACGAAAATGAAATGAAGTATATCTATGCTCATGAACTTGGACATGCTGTATTGCATTCCAATATATCTATTAGCTTTTTCATTGAGAATACAATGCTGATAAAAAATAAATATGAAATTGAAGCTGATAAGTTTGCAGCTGAACTTTTAATTGTTATTGAAGCAGATGAGTACCACTATAAAGATATGACCATTACTCAGATAAGTTCCATTCTTTGTCTACCTGTACATTTGATAAAATATAAGTACCATTTGTTATGTATATTTTTTGTTTCTAATTCACTATCATTTAATATCATAAACTAAAATATCATATGATTAGAAGCTAATGATATGAATTTAACCTTTATCCTAAAATAACAGGTGACATAGCTAAGGAATAAATGACTATTTTGCTCATGAAATTGGTCATGGCCGCCTTCACAGAAGTCTCAATATTAATATTCTTCAAGATAAAATGTATGTATACTTAAAAACCTCTACACCTGAGATAAAATCAAACTACTTTGCTGCAGAATTTCTTATCCCTGATGATAATTTTTTTGAACTATCAGCCAAAAACTATACTTATACCCAAGATAGCTAGTGTGCTAGGTGTATATGCTGAACTTGCGATGATAAAGGCACAGCAGAGGACATAAATTAAATGCTCCTTATGTGCCACAGGCTAATTTTTTAGGAAAGATATGAAGAAAACCACCGACTGTTGCAAATCGATGGCTAATGTTCTTCTTATAATATGATATTCAATAAAGCAACAAAGATTGTCCATTTCACTACGATCTCTGTAAGGTCACAGGTACTTTTCAAAAATTGGAAACATAGTTAACAATTTTCATTGCTATATTTTTATATACCTTCTATATTTGCGCATTATTTGCGCATTTATTTCATCGTTTACCCCCATTTTGTAAAACTATTATATGGAGTAGGAAAACTGTAAGTGTATAACTGATTAATTTTGGAATTATTATCTCTTATTATATAAATAATTTTTAAACACTTCAATTCTATTTTTTATTTTTTCATCGTTTGGATCTAATCTTAATGCATAATTATAATACCCTCTTGCTTTGCTATAATCTTTCATCTGATCATAGGCCCGCCCTAGTTTTTTAACTATATATAGCAACCCTGGTGTATTTTTATTAATATGCTCCAAAATTTCAATAGCCTTCTCTTCTTCAATATTTAATGCATATACACAAGCCAATTTATATCTATAATCAATATTATCTGGATTATTATCTACTAATTTTTTATATAACTCTCTAGCTTCATCATATCTCTTAAATTCAAAGAATAATCTTGCTTTTATATATAGAATGTTATCCTCAAAAGCCTCTCTTCTTATATCCTCTACTTTTGATAAATCAATTTCATTTAATTTATTTAAACTATCATAAAATCTACCTTGTTTTGAATAAACAAATGCTAAATGGTATATTACATCTTGTGAAGTATTTCCTATTTCTATCTCATTTTCTAACAATAATTCCGCCTTTTTAAATTCTTTTTCTTTGTAAAATACCATAACATTTTCAAGCCAATCGCTACTTTTTATTTCTGGTTCTACATTTTTAGCGTATGTTAATATACTTTCTCCCCACGAATTAAATGCTTTGTCCAACTCGTTTCTGAATTCTTTTATGTTTTGATATCGTTCTTTAGGTTTTCTTGCTAAAGCTTTTAAAATAATATTTTCAACTTTCTCTGGAATATTATCATTTATTTCTCTTGGTCTAGGATATGTCTTGCCATCTAAAAGTTGAAAGGTAGTTTCATATGGCGTTCTTCCCGTAAGTAATTGATATAAAAGCACTCCTAATGAATATATATCAGAATTTATATATCTTTTTTTTCTAGACCCTGCAATTTCAGGAGCCATATAAGCCATTGTTCCTTCTCCATCAATAGTCTTAATAAATATATTTTCAATATATTTACTTGTACCAAAATCAGTTATTTTAATAACATCTTCTCTAACAAGAATATTCTGAGGTTTTATATCACCATGAGAAATCTTTTTCTTATGAATAAACTCTATTCCATCAAGTATTTTATTGAAAATCATATATATTTTCTCAAATGTTTTAGGATTTTTGAACCCCTTTTCGCAAAGTTCATCCGATAATTTATGACCTTTAAAATATTCCATCTCAATAACAAAAACTCCATCAACTCTTCCCATCCAATTTAACTTTACAATATTAGGATGTTCACACCCTTGTAATTCTTTTCCTTCTGTAAGTGTATTATCAGCTCTTTCTTGATCTTTAGGTATTTTTACTGCTACTATGTCATTTGTTTCTAAATTAACAGCTGTCCAAACACTTCCAAAAGTACCTTCATCAATATAATCTTTTAAAATGTATTTGCTCCCTATTGGTGAATCTTGCTTTGGTCGAAAACTTGAGGCTTTTTTTCTCATTGAATCACCTTACCTTATTTTTATCCATTGTTTTAAAGTTAAGTTTTCTTTATTACCAGAAGCTATACAATGATATACTAGATACGATGTTATTCTACTATCAATTCCTGATATAAATTTCTTGTTAGGTAATGTAAAACCTTTATCTAATATTGATATAACATCTGACATATCACCTGGTGTTACAGATGCATAACTCCAATAAACAAATAATATAATAGGAACTTTGCTTCCAAGTTGATGATATGCTATGAGTAAATTTTGTATTTTTTCTTTTAATTTGTTATTTTTCACTCTATTTTTTTCATATCTTTCAAATTCACTTATAAGTATAGGTGAATTATCTGTTTTAAAATACCAAATAGAGTCTGGTCTAATCTCTGCATCCTTAGTTTTCTTCTCTCCATAATTTGAACTACTATCTTCTGCAATCATATCACTTTCATGATAAATAGATTCATAAGGATACACTGGACATTCAGATACGGCTGCTATTTCATCAATAGTTCTACCTACAGCAGTAATATAATTAAGCCCTAGAGAATGTACTGTTTCTGAGTAGTCTCTTACTCCGAACTTAGTCATCATAGGAAATAAATCATCTTGTATTTTTCCACTTTGAAACTCTTCTCTTATAACTTTTATTATATTATTCCTATCCATTAAATGAACCCCACTCTAAAATCACCTCTGGTGATTCTCCACCATGCATTAATGCCTTGGTACCTACTTTTACTAAAAGTGGAGCAGGAATAGATCTACCACATATCAAAGCCTCTCCTGTAGATAAAGAAGGTAATTCATCTATATCGGATTTAGAAAACATGTCTGATGTTTTAGCAATAAACCTTTGGTCATCAGGATTCTTTAGTCTCATTGTAATAATTGTATTACATTGAGATGTGACATCTGGATCTAATTTGGATGGTCTTTGAGATATAATTGAAAACCCAACACCAAATTTTCTTCCTTCTGCTGCAATCTTTTTAATTATCTTTTTAGATATACATGGTATGCCTGCCGGCGCAAAGTTATGGCCTTCTTCGTAAACAAGAAATGCAGGTCTTATTTGTCTTTTTTTATTTGATGCTGCTCTCATTATTTCACTAGATATAAGTGCTGTAATTATTTGTTTAGCATCGTCTGATAATCCCTGTAAATCTATTATCACTAATCTACCTATATTGTTTCCCTTTTCACCAATCATTGTATAAATATCTGTTGAATCTCCTATTGCTCTTGTATAAAAACTTTTCGCCTCATTAATTACCCTATTTAATTTCATAGATACAACAGCCGCACTTCTACTATTTAACGCCTTTGCTTCTCCCTCAGTTAGTTCATCCCAGTTTTTAAGTTCTTCTAATCCATTTTCAGTTGATAATAGTCTTGTTAAATCTTGTATATCTCTTTGGTTCTCCTTATATTTTATCTTCCAATATCTCATAGCCACATCTAGTAATCTCTGTTGTGGTTCTGTTAACTCTGGAAGAACTGAAGATAAATCATCCATATCAAAATTATCAAATTTAAGTGCTAAATGAGCATTTTTATTATTGTACTTATAATCAAACGCTTCCATTTGAGGAGTATAAACCTTTATACCTCCACCCGCAGCCAATAATTTTCTAAAAGACTCCTGTATTTTTAATATGCTTTTTATTTCATCTTCATTTTCTATTTGCTCTAAATTATCATTAAAATGAACTTCGCCTTTTGAAAAGGCTTTTCCATATTCTCCGTGTACATCAAAAACAATTACAGAACCATTCATCTCTGCTACCAATTTTTCGATAATTCTTCCAACCGTATAAGATTTACCTGAACCAGTCATTGCAAGTATTGCAAGATGTTCTGTAACCAATTTATTAACATCAATATATACTGGAACAATATTTTCACCTTTTTCATATCCAATTAGATTTCCAATATTGATACTAGTATTTTCATCAAATTTATAAAACTTTGATAAGAAATTATAGTCAACCCCATAAACCTTTGCACCAGGGTCTAATGGTCTTCTAGGGATTTTTATTTGTCCCAAAATATCTCTGTAGCCAACAAGTTGAATAGTTCCAAATAACGTTTCACCTGTAATTTGTGCACCAGGTAATATTTCTAGTTCAGATAACCCTTCACCCATATTTGAATTATAAAGAATATTATTTCTTGAAATTGCTACTATTCTTCCTAAAACATAAGTTTCGCCTTCACTATCTATCTCTGTATGCCTTACCTTTACAAATTCGCCTCTTTTAGCAGAGAAACTATTTTCAAGAGCAATCTTTAAATCGTTAGGATTTCCTGTGTTACCTATAAGTTTACCTATATATTTATCCATTTTATCACCATCCATTTATACCTTTTAAATCATTGTTCATATTTTATGTTACTATTAAAATAAACTTAATTGCTCACCATCAATTATATTTTCCAATCTATCATTATTGTTTTTATCCTTGTGCACTGCTCTATTATAATAATATTCAAATACTTTTTCATAAGTCTTATTTCCTAATCCTTTCGCCTTACTTAAGTACCAAAATCTATTAATAGGAATATATTTCTTAATAATATCTAATTGTTTCTTAGTTAATTCAATATCATTCAGTAATTTTTCAATATTTATTTTATTTATAGAATCAACCATTTCTTTTTCAATACCCTCTGCTTCTTTTTTTTCATCCAAGCAAATATACACATCTATATCTAAATTACCCAAATACCTCTCCATAACTTCTTTTACATCTTTCCAATCTAAACCACCGTTATTTGTTCCAAGTTTAGGGAAAGCAATTGATTCTATTTCAGCCCTTTTATAATTATTAACAAAATATTGTAATCCTTCTTCTATCCATTGCATTTTTGATGGATATCTCCAATGATTTTTTGTTGGGAAATTTAATATCCACATCTCATCCTTAAATAATCTAGGTCTACCAGTCTTATATTCCTTGTTCTTACATTTTTCCTCGTAATCTAAAAACATCTTTGGATATCTCAATTTAAATTCTAACGCTATACCTGCACCCATTACTCCAAAACAATTTACAGTATTAACTAAAGTTTTAGCAGGTGTATTAAAAATAGTTCCTTCATAATATTTCAACATATTAATTCTCCTTTTGTATGCTTTTGTTAAAATGGTATATCACCATCATTATAAGTAGTGAACCTGTTAGGATTACTTATAAATTTATCAATACATAAAACATTATTAATATAATATCTTATCTTATTCCAATTATATGCATAATTTTCAAACGTACAATTCCATCCTAATCCTGTTATATCATTAGGAAAATTTAATATTCCATTTATAATTAATTTACCTTGGTCATCAAAAATCTCGTATCTGTGTTGATATTTACAAAACTGAAAATCTCTAAATTGCCTGTGTAAAACCATTTTAGTTACACCTTCTTCATAATTGAAAGTAATATTATGATTTACTATTTCATATTTTCTTAAATATTCTTCAACACATTCAAAATCATTTATAAACATACTAATTTTATGCCATTCTTTTATATTTCCTTGCAATTTTAATATTATTTTCTCATTATTATTAATACTATTTTTTATCCTCGGACCAAATAAAGGTTGATATTCAACATCCACACTATTAGCATTTATTTGGTTTCCATTAATATCAGATATTAAATACCTTTTATCACAATCTCCCCATTGCTTATTAAATTGAAGTTGAAATTCAATTGTATCATTTTGTAAGCTAATATTATAATCTTTAATAAAATTATTTTCATAGCATTCCTTACACCACTGATTATTCTTATTTGAAAACATATTTATGTTTACATCATATCTAATATCGTTTCCAAATAAATTAATTGCTCTCTTTCTATCTGCTTCAGCTCTAAATATTATTTTCTTTAAATGCTTTAATGAGATAGATTCATTGCTTAATAATTCAGCATGTCTTTTTCTTTTAATTTCCCATTTTTCTATCCCTTCTTCAACACAAATAGGATCTCTATTAAATATTTCATTCCAATCCATATTTTGAACAAAATCCATTTTATATCCAAAGCTCGTATATTTAGATTTTGCATTTCCATCTGAAAATACTGTAGAATCCAAATATAAAATTTCTTCATCAAACAATAGATATACTGGTATAGGCAAATGAGCATTTCCTAAATATTTCTTTTTCTTTATTCCCTCATTTACATATAATGTCTGACTCTGTTCTTTATAATAAAATCTTACACAATTTATTACATCCAAATTTGTATGTTCAATAACTTCATGATCTGCCCCATCTAAAAAATTAATATTATTATTTAAACACATTCCTCTACTATTCAAATATCCACTTTCAAAAACGCTCTTCAAATTTGAAAAATCTGTAAAATGTAATGGTCCTTGAAATCCATAAGTACTTTTTAAATGTTGTACATACTGTCTGATTTGATTTGTATCTGTTTTGTACGCCATTACCTCGCCCCCTTTTATCTTAACTATTCCTCAAAAACATCAAATCCCTCTTTCCATACATTCTCCAATTCTTGTTCTCTTAGCATTTGCTTTGCTTCAGCTTTATAATACTCTAACACTCCAGGTCTAACTTCAATAGGTTTTAATGCATACTCTGCATACCATAGTGGAAGTGGCTTTGCTTTGCTTTGATCAAATGTTATTAGGCCTATTACTTGTGCTGCTAATTCATCTAACATTTGTGAAGTCCACTCATTAACTGTACCCAACATCTCTATTAATAGCGGAGGGGTATTATTTCCTGCTTTTATATGCATCCCCATCAACCCTAAATCCCTTAATTCTTCTGGTTCTAATCTACTATCTTTATTTATACCATCAAATTGAAAGGCTGCTGTTCTTGTACGTTTAACTAAAACACCATGCAATAACCTTTTAATACCCACGTTTTTTAACTTATTCATATATTTTTCATCTGTTATTTCCCCTACCATATTTTTATTTATATTATCAGGTATAAATTTAATCTTATCTTCAGTTAATGCGAATATAACAGCTCCAAATCTTTTATTGCCAATTGAAACTATCTTTACTCCATTTTCTTTGTAGGGATAAACTTTATCTTTATGTTTTATCCAAAAATCTTTAATTACAGTCTTACATCTATCGTAAATATTCTTTACATCTACTCTATCATCAAGTGGAGCATCTGCTCTTTCTAATAAAATTGATGTATCTAACATAACTAGTTCTGGCTTTTCTGTATCTTCCATCAATTCATCTAGTAATTTGTATGTGTTAATTATGTTTATATATTTTATTTTCTTTTGTATATCTAAATCATCAATTTCATCTAATTCTACAGTACTTTCTTGTCTTGTTTTATATATAGTACCATTTTCTATTAATATATCCTGTCTAACAGCGCCAGCAACATATAAAATTCCACCAAAGGCATTAGTTGTCCTACTCGAAGTTGCTATTCCACATGCTCTGATATCTAACGGCTTAATCAATCCTATATTTCTTATAATTCCAGCTTCTTTCAGCATAGGTGCTGTTTTATCAATAAATCTCATTTTAGAAGATAACTTAGATACTGTGGCTGGTAATCCCAATTGTATATTAGCAACTATACTTTGAGATACTGGCCTATCTTCTTTTTTATTTCCATCCATCACCATTCACCTCTTTCCTCTTTACCACATCTACGAAAGACTTTAATCTTCTTTCTTTTATTACTTCATTTGCTTTCTCAGTTAATTGATCCCCTATAATAAATCCCCCTATTATAAGTTCATTTAATTTACTTTCTATTGTTTGATTAGATATATTTATATAAAAATACTTGTATATTTGCTCTCTTAGATTTATGTCTAATTCTATTCCAGCTGCTTTTAATATTATTAAATTAATATGAATAGAGTCTAAAACTATATACTCATCATCTAATACTTTTTCTTCTTGCTCTTCTTCACTAAATGAAAGTAAATTATTAAAAATCTCTTTAAATTTTTCTTGTAAATGCGATAATTTGTAATCTAGTAACGGTAGTGTTACTACCGTTACTAGAGCACTTGCTGTATTTCTTCTAAAATTAACACCAAACACATTCCCATTTTGTTCGATAAATTTATCTTTTATAATTGTTTGAATACCATACTTCACAGGTATATCATCATAAATTCTTTCTTCAATAGATTGTATTTCTAATGGTAATGAAGTTTGAAATACTTTTCCTAAATCTATTTCTATCCATGAAGGTACTATAATAAGGTGATTACCTCTATTCACTAACCAATTATTTAGCTTATCTAAATTCTCTTCTGTCATTTTTCTAAGTATAAAGCCTGGAAGAATTAATTTTCCACTTTTCAATTCATTTATAGAAACACTAGTAAATTCAATCAATTCCTTTAAAACCATATATTCAGTTCTTTTTTCAAATTCACTAAGTATTTGAATCATCTACAACACCTCTACCTTGGTTCTTATGAATTTTAAACTTTCTAATTCTTTTTTCTCATTTAATCTATCATCCCAATTTATATCTCCATTGGCTTCTATCATAGACCTAAAGAAATCAAATTTAATATATTTAGCATTTTTTTCAAAGTACTTATTTCCTTCTGTATTTAATTCTGTCATTAGTTCACCAATAGCTTTATTAGTTTCTCCATAGGTCTTTTCACTTGGAAAATTTGATTTGTCTACACCTAAAGTTACAAATCTACCTTCTTTTATTTTTCTTGTTTTCTCAATAGAAGTTATAAGTACATCATCATATAATTTATTTCTTTCTTCTCTTGCTTTATTTTTAATAGTTCCTTTGTACCCTCTAATTACACCTATAACCTGCTCCATATTTTGAATGCTTTCTTTTAAATACTCTAAATATTCTTCAGGTTTATTCAATAATTCAGCCTCTTTTTCTTCTATTTCTTCATCTAATCCATTTTCAAGGTATATAGTAAGCTTCATTATATCCGCATTAATATTTTTAACTTCTGTCATGTTTTTTAAGTTATCAGTGGCATCAAGAAAGTATTTAGCCCAATGTTCTGCATCTTTAGACTCATCTAAATACCCATCAACCATATTTTTAAATGATTTAAATATCATCTTATAATCTCCATTTATTCCTGAGTTATCAGCCCATTTTAAGTCTCTAACTTCTTTTCCCTCAATTCCACATTTTTCAAGCATGTTTTCTAACCTTATAACTGCATCTCCATAATCACCTGCTTGAAGTTTGTATGCTAATGTACTTGTTGTTTTTACCATTGTTCTATATGTTGTTAAACTTTTTAAATCAGTGGCATACTCTAGTTCGTTACAATAACTATCAAGTATATTTGTTACTGGAGAAATAGGCATTTGATATCCTTTATATTCATTTTCCTGCTTTATTTTATTAATTTTCTCTCTAACTATTTTTGCTGCTGGATCCTTTAATTCTTTTATATGATCTAAAAATAATCTTACATGCTTAATTCTATACCATAATGGCTTATTCAAATCATCTATCTTTAATACTCTAATTATATTCTCATTATATGCCTTATAAGAATCCCACTGATTTCTGTCAAATATCATATAGCATAAATTATAAAATATTTCTATTTTTGAAAGTCCTTCTTTCCAATTATTTACAATATCATCACTATCTTGTGTAAATATGTCTAACTGTGTTGTATCTTTAATAATTTTTATTTCATCAAGTTTTTCTTTATAGTACGTGTCCTGCATTGCTAATGCACCCATATAAGGACCATCTATTAGTTGTTTCATGTTCGTTATCTCTGTTTTATAATCCTTATCAAACCAATCCTTTACTTGGTCAAATTTATTATCTAAATCATACTTTGATATTTTTTCAATAAGGCCTTGATTTTCAACTAATAACCTTAATTCCACAAAAAATTGTATCCACTGCTCAATTATTTTTTTAGATTTAACTTTTTCGAAACAACTAAAGAAAAATCTAGTTTCAAACTCATTGTTTGACTTTTTGGAATTATCAACAAATTCTAATATTCTTTTCATACATGAAGGTATTTCTACATAATATGAATCCTTATCATTTTTAAATAATCCGGTTTCTCTATATCCTTTATTTTCATATATTCTTCCTAAATTAACATTTCTCAGTATACTATTTAAATCTGCGTATTCTCCATCCTCTAGTTTAACCGCTGGATCAGAACCTAATTGTTCATAAGTTGCATCATTTATAATCATTCTTTTAACAGCTTCTGCAAGTATGGTAATGTCTTTCTTTTCATGCTTTTTATATATTATAGGTCTTAATACCCATCCTTCTGCATCTATTTCATCAAACCATTTTCTAACCACTGTTCCTATATGATCCTTAATTTTTCTAATCTTTTCTTTATAAGAAGAGGTTACTTCATCTGCTGCATCCCTAAAATCAATTTTCTCCTTATTTATTGACATAACTTCCAACATCTCTTCTTGTATTTTCGTTAAACTAATGAATATTAAACATTTTCCAATTTCCTCAAAATCATCTTTTAACTTGTTCTCAAAAGCTATATCATGTGTATTACAAATTACAAAGATAGGATGTACACCTTGATTTAATAAATTCTTATTTTGTACAACTCTCTTTAATGCTTCTTCATCTTTCCCCCAAAGTATATGCACTATGTTCTGGGGATTTACATCTAAAAACGGACCTTCTTGAATTTTAACTTCCATACAAGGAGCTTCATCAATTTCATAATACTTTTCTTCTGGATAGTTTATTTCTATTGCTCTTGCAAATCCTGATAGTACTCTTCTTATGTATCGATTTTTATCCTTTCTTAATTCTTCTATATGTTCTTCAATCTCTTTATTCTGGTGACTATCTAAAGCATATCCAAAATCTCCTCTTTCTACTTTATAACGTTTATCTAACATCTGTAGATATGCAAAACTTGGTCCTATATACTTAGGTTCTTCTATATCTTCTTTATTTACTCTTTCAAGTATATATTGAAAAATATATTCTCCTGCCTCATCTATATTATCTTTAGGATACAACATTCTAACCTGGTCAATAAAAGTTTCCTTATCTGATCCTATTAAATATTCATTTTCCTTTACATTTAAAGAGAATGTTTTAAGACTTTTTAATAAAACCTCTAAATCAAAACTTCCACCTATTTCATTTACAAATAAATTACCAGACTCACGTTTATACCCAACTGAATTTAAATATGAACCTATATCATCTTTAGTAATTCTGAGGTTATAAAATTCCTTAAATAGTTTTTCTCCATTTTCTGCTTTAGCATTTAATAAAACATCTATTTCTGCACTTGTGTATGAGGATTTTTGCAGTGGTAATTGTGTTAATAAAGCCGTTTTTATTAATTTACGATATTTTTCCTCACATTTTATATAATCAAATGCATCTTTATCTATCAAACTCATTTTAAATCTCGAACTAGTATTTAGCAGACTTTCAAAAATCTCCCCTGTATCTCCATTAGGTTTATCCTTCAAATACTGTTCAACATTAGCCATAATAACGTTAAACCATCCAAAGTTTCCACCTGCTATTGTATATGCTGCTTCAATTAAACCTTTAGGATAATTATAAATATTAATATTATTCTTTGTTAAATAATCTGTAAATTCAACTATATCTGCAAAAGAATTTTGAACCATTTCACACATTTCAGTTCTTCTGTTTAATGCACCTATTCCTTGTATACTATCGCCTATTGCGGGAGAGCAAAGAAGTAGATACGATACATTAGGATACTTCTTTTTAGGATCTTCATGCTTTATAGCAGAAGTGATCACATTTATTGCTTCTCCATCAACTTTTCTCATTTCATCTCTGTCTTTTTCTATACCATACTTGGCTATTTCACCTGCTGTTTCAATTTCATCACATACTACTAAAAGATGTTCTATACCAAATTTCTTTAAGTATTCCATACCCGCTTTTACTAATTCATCTAGTGGTGAATCTAACGATAAAAGCTCTTCGATTGTAACTTCTCCTACCTTTAATATTCCTTTTAAAATTTCTCCTTCAAATCCCATAGGTTCAAAGGCATTTTGAATTTCTTTCATTATCTTACCTTGGATACTATCATCAGGTTCTTTACTTAAAATTGATAATGCTGTGTAAGCACCAAAGCCAACCCAAGAATCGCCCATTAAATTCTTATAACACATTTGAGAGTATCTAATGTATATTGGTAATACTCCATCCTCAAAGTTTTCTTTAAATATCTTTACCTTTTTTTGCTGTCCATCTTCTGTTATTACCCAGCCCTTATTCATTCCTAATGGCTGCGAAACTATTTCAAATCCTATCCTTGATTTTCCAATACCCCACTTTGCAATTAGTGGAAAAATAGTTGCCATTCCAACATTTTTCATTGTTTTGGTAAATCCTTTGAATGTATCATAAAAATCCTTTTGACCTACCATTGGCTGACTTAAAGGAAAATCACTTGTACCATACAATGCCCATATCGAATCCATAAATTTCTCCCCCTATTCATTAAATTCAATCTTGATTAATTGTTGTTCTCTTTTCGCTAATAGCCCTCTTCCATGCCTTGGCTGCCCCTGCTGATAAGAAATTAATCTGAATTTGCCTAAATTAAATCCTGATATAAAATATTTATCAATCCAACTCTCTATAGATACTCTACTTTCTGGATCTAGTATTTCCTTTAATTTCTCGCCCACAATAGCAACTGGAAAGTATCCACTATAGTCCTTATGTTCTTGTATTAAATTTTTTAACACTTGTAACTCATCTATTTCATCTTCTAACATAAAACTTTCAAGTACATCTTTGGATATATATTTTTTAAATTTACTTTTATTTATAGAATAATATCCTATCTCTATTTCTTTTATAAATCCTAAATATTCAAGTAAAACCATAGGTATTTTAATTTGTGTAGATATACTATTAATAGAAGGATTACAATTGCTTATACCTTCTATTTTTACATTTTCATCCTCATTGACTTCAAACTCCTTTAGCCAAAATTCCCCTACGGTCTTTCTTGGAAATATACCCATTAAATCATTTAGATTTTTTTTATCACACTTATCATAGAATACATAATATATTTCCTTTTCATATTCTATGAATGAATTAGACATTCCCTTTAGATATCCTTCTTCGAAGTAGAATTTACCGCCATTTAAAAGTGCAGTAACAATTGTTCTTACTCTTAATGAATACTTCAATAATTGTTCCATAAGCAGTATTTCCCACTTATTATCATTATCATAAGCCTCTACTAACTTAACTGCTTCATCTGTTAATTTACACCCTTGTTCTGCCTTTCTTATTAAATTACAGCCTGTAAGAGTAACTACATCGTCTTTACTTTCACCTCCAAACAAACCATATACCTCATAAGAACCATTCAGCCTACCCTTTTCATCTTTTTTCATGCCAAAGTATTCTTCAGCAATTTTATTCTTGTCGCTATATTCTATTTTAAAAGGCAACCTTTTTAACATCTCAGGCCATCTTTCAATACCTGATGAATTATCCCAAAATTTTTCTTTAGATATTTTGAAAATCATAGTACATTCCTCAATTCTTCAACATAATCCTTTATCTTATTTTTTAGTTCTCTTGAATAGTTTTTAAGTATCATCTCACTCTGATAAATTCGTTCATTAAAAGATTCTTCTAGCTGATATTGACCATCTTTATATTTAAATATATTCGCATCCATTAATTCAAAAATCACCAAATTTACCTCAGGTTCTTTATCTGGAAAAAGTAAAAATCCACTACGTATGCATAACTCATAAGCAAACTTATTTAAGTTTCCAACTCTTACTTCTTTCCCTTGAGTATTATGAATATAAACATTTAAATCTTGAATTACATATGGGTTACTACGATCTTGTGGTTTTATAGATATTGCTTCAAATCCAACGCTTTTAGATTCAGAAATAACCATTCCAAGCACTACTAAAAATGTTTTCCATGGGTAAGATAATATATCTTTTATATCATCTCTAAGATTATAGTGTGTATACTCAAAAGGAGCTAATGAATAAGCTTTATTAGTTTTTGACTTCATTAACTTAACATTAGATGTTACTTTTTTACCATTAGTCCACATTTCATCTGGAACTTTACCTATCAAGGTATCTTCTATTTGTGTATATTCTTCAGCCTTTTGCATATCTTTAAAAATACTAAGTACTTTTAGGTATTGAGGGTACCCCTGAAAAAGTACAGTATAAAGCCCTTTTATTTCTTCGTTTTCATTTATTTCTTTACCTCTTATTTCAATAATTTTATCTGCAAATTTGGGGATGCTATCTATAAATTCAAACAAGGCTTTACTATCCCCACTTTTTCCAATATTAACTGCTTCTTTATAAACTCTTAATAAAAGTGTTTCCAATAGGCTTGGATAGTAGCATATAAGAGAAGATATAAAATCTTCTCTTATGACTACCTTGCTGAATTTAATCCACTTTTTAGTTATGATATATTTTCCTTCTTTACTTGTAAGAAAGTTTAACCCTATTAGATATTTTAAATGTGTATATTCATCTGTTTCTCCATAATCGTATAAAATATTCAAACTCTCCATGAATTTATTTGCTATAATCATGTATTCACCTTCTTTCAGGTTAATTTAACTTTGAGGTATCAAAAGTGCCTTCTATGAGAGATTCTACATCTTGTTTGGCTTCTTCAATTAATTTTTTAGATAATTTAATTTTTTTCTTCCAACTAACAATACATTGATCAATGTTATCCATTTCATTCTTATCTAAAATAGGTATCTTAAATTTATTTATGCTCTGATAATTAATTACTGCCTGAACTGCACCCTTATTCCATCTTTCAACCATTAATTTTCCATATTTAGAATTTAAGTAAAATGCTACATAACGTTTTGGTATAGTATCTTGAACACTCAAACTTATAACATTGTCACTAATAAATAGCCCTTCATTTTCTTCTTCAATTACTGATGTGACTCCAACACTTCCAACTCTAGTTATTAACATATCTCCCTGTTTAGTCTTTTTAAATTCATCGTTATCTTTAATTCGTCTTTCAACATTATCTACATTAATTGAATTTTCTTCTATGTTTTTTACAATCAATAAAGGAATTCCTTTTTCTAAGTCGTATGATTTATCTGGTGTTCTCCCTGTAAATTTATCAAGAATCAATTTTTCTAAAGTTATACACTCAAAGTATTTGTCTATTTTTTCTAAAATTTCATATTTTGTTGAGTAAAAATCCCCATCAATTCTGTCATCAATGCTATTGCAGTTAATCCAATGGCTTTTTATTTCACTCTTCCCTTGAATTAATATACTATCAATTTTATCGTCTAATATATTCTCTGCTTTTCCCTTTGCTCCTTTTGCTTCTTCTCTTAATTCTTCTGATTTCCGTACCTTATCGCCTATATATTTTTGAATTTCAATAGTTGGTAGTGGAATAATTACTTCTCCTATATCACTTAAATTCAAACGTTTTTGTATAGAACCTCTAATTCCTCTTGAAAATATTTTTCCTCCAATTTTAGAATTAATTAAGGATACCAAAAAGTATTTATCAATAATTTCATTATCTCCTCTTAAAATTCCAACTGCTCGATTAGCATTACATTCAAAATTCTTATTAAATACTGCACTCATTCCTGTAGACGCCATTACAGATATTAATATATCATTATTAAATATCTTAGATCTTTTTGATTTATTATGTTGTTCTTTTGATATATAAACTAATTTATCATAATCTATACAACTATCTAGTATATTTTGGGCCCTTAGATACGTTATCCCTTGTGGAACTAATTCAACTGAACCATGGTCTCCATCTAATACTCTAAATAGATCTCCAATCTTATATTTTCTTAATGACAACTTTATAAATTGTTCTTCTAATTCAATAAATCTATCACTATAATAATAAGGATCTAATCTATCTTCATCCATGATTTCTTTTTTTATCCAATATTTATTTTTTCTAATTTGTCCGCCCATATTGTCACCTCCTACTCTATTTCCTCTAGCATACCCTTTTTATAAGCCTTAACAATCTTCAATAAATCATTTCTATCGTCACCTAATTGTTTTTCTACATTATTCTTTACTGTAAATCCTACTTCATCTGCTACAGCCATAAATACCGAACCTTGCTTTTCCCCTGTATGTTCTTTCTTTTTAAAGTACAATAATGATGTTTTAGCACCTGCTCCTGATAATGCAAATGTTTCTTGTGGTAAACTTACTACTGCTTTAAGTACTGCTTTACCGCCTTCAAATTCTCCTGTAACTTCATTTTTTTTACCCATAAGGTATTCACGCACATATTTATTTCCTGAATTAGAAAGAATACCGTCTGGAACTACCATCATACATAATCCACCGGGTTTTAATAATTGTAAATATCTATCTATAAATAATACTGCTGGGTCAATTGAATTAACCTCATTCCATTTCCCTCTACTATTAGGTTTAGAACCAAGACATAGACCATATTCACTCATTCTATTTTGACCTTCTTCATCTATATCACTTGAATATTTTTTAATAGTTTCTATTCCTTCTTCATTTACTTTATCTTTTACTGTTTTTGAAACTCCCGTACTTGAAAATGGAGGATTTGTTAAAACCACATCAAAAGTTCCTGGCTTTAGATTTTCTGACATTAATGAGTTTCTAGTCTGGAATATAGGGCATTTATTTGCTCCATGTAGTGCCATATTAATTCTAGCCTTTAATATCATTCCTGGCGAACTGTCCGCACCTACAAAAGAGTGTTCCTTCATCTTTTCAAAAAGTTCTTCATAATATTTCTTATCACCAGTTAATTTATTAAGCAAGTAATTTTTAATTTCTAAAAGTACCTTAATAATAAAACCTGCTGATCCGCAGCATCCGTCTATCACTCTAAGTTTAGGTATACCATTTTCATCAACTTCTATTAGTTTTGCTGCTCCATTTTTAGTTAAATCATGGATTACCATTTCTGTTGCTGCTTCTGTAACCGGTCTTGGTGTAAGGTATATTCCCATACCACCTTTGTTTTCATACTTACCTCTAAGTAAAACATCAAATACTCTTCCTAATACATCTCCTGATAAATCTATTAATGTAGCTTTTCCACCACCTAAACTCTCTGGTAAATCTCCTAATTCCTGAAGTGCTTTTAATACAGCAATATATATATTAGGATTCTCTAATTTTATATACTCGTCTGTTCCAAATATAGGTGCTTGAGTTCCATCATCAAGTACCGCAATATAATCTTGATGACTTTTTATTTCTTTAAATGCTTCTCTTATGTCATTAACAACTTTTTTCTTATCTTTATCATTTTCTATTACCGAATAATTTAATATATCATCTAACTTCATTCCTGCAACTATACCTTGATTTAAAATATATTCTTTATGATTAAGTCTAAACTCTTCCATAAATATCAGTTTACAAAACTCATCAATAACATCATTTGAATTGTTTACATGATCTTTAATACTATATATTAGTTCATGTATCCCATTAAAGGACTCTTGTAATTCTTGATATTTCGTTATAGACCATTTATCTCTCTCAGTTAGCACTTTATATCCAAAGTTCTTTGAATCTTCTTCTGAAACTATTGCTGGTATTTCTGAAATAGATTTTGTTTCTTCAACTAAAATATAAGCATTATTTTCACCATTAGTAATCCATGCATAACCTGGCATAGGATCTAATTCCATTGCTTCATAAGTAATAGTTGACACTACCTCAGGCTTTAACTCCACATTTCCATCTAGAAATCTAACAAACACACTGCTAGCTTTGCTGCTAGCCAAAAAGGTACTATCATCTATATCTTTAATTTGTTTATAACCTAATTTTTGAACTTTTTCCTTTAAATTTTGCATTCCTTTTCCTCCTGTATTTTACTAACATATATTTATCTTTTTATACTCCTTTAAATTGAACGTTTTAAAGTTTTTCCATTTGTAGAAATGTATTTAAAACTTTCTAACGCAATTTTTAATATCTCTTCCTCACTTGTAATTATATCACCTGGAATCTGCTGCATTATTAGTTTTATTGGCACAATGGGTTTATTTCCCAAAATTTTGTCAATTAAATCCAAAATAATATCTTTAGTTTCTCCACCTTCTACCTGCCACTTATGCCCCTTTTGAATTATGGTTTTGTCCATTTCTAAAAACAACTGTATTTGAGCTTTATTCCACGAGATACCTATTTCATTTAACCGTTCGTGCATCTCTTCTAAGGTTTTAGGGGTTTTTAGTTGATTGTATATCTTATCTGTAATATAAATCACCTCAATTCACAATATAGGTAAGTTCAATTTTCGAATACTATCTTAACATTGAAGAAACTGTAAGTCGCAGTTAGACTCATATACTTATAATTTTTTATTATCCACACAATCTCTTAATTCTATCATTTATATAATTCAATAGTTATACAAATTTATCCTCTATATCTGAATCTTAAATAGTAATGAAATATACTTTAATTATCTGCTAAGATATCTTTTCTGAGATTATGCACTTAACCATAATCTCAGGTTTTTACTTATAATTCCTTTAAAAATCTTTCTTGTTCTTGTAAATTGGGAATGTAAATTTGAAGTTCTACCAAATCTGATAAAGTAATATACTTCATAGTTGTATTTTTTATATACTTACTTAATAATTTTTTACTAAATAAACTGTTCATATATGCTACTAGATAATAAGGATTAACACATTTCTCATCAACTCTTATTCTTACTAAAAAATCATCATACTTGTATCCCTCATACCCTTCAGTAACTATTGCAGTTATTCCTACCCTTCCTTTAATTGTTGTTAGAATATCGCCTTCTCTTACACTAAAATCTCCCTTTTTATCAGCCATTTTTTCATTAAACTCAACCTGCTTTAATTTACCTTTCATAATAAACGGCTCAATATTGATGGACTTTATTATTAAATTTTCAGTTGCACTTTCTCGAAATTTTGATACGTTAATTCCTATTTCAATACTAGCACATACATCTTTAAGTTTTTTAACTTTTGACATATCAACACCATTGAAAATTACTATCTCATCATCTAGCAATACTTCAGTATCCCATCTATCGTTATATAATTTATTATAAGAGACACTTTTAACTTCGCTTGTTTGGTCATAAGTTTTTAAATTATAATATTTCTCCAACAATTTATTTACTTTAGTATCCAATGGTAACTTAGAGCTTTCTTCAACCAATTTTTCAAACCTTTGTTTCATTAATTTGCTTTTTTCTTTTCTTTCTTCTTCATTTAGCCAAGGAATTTTTATTTCTTTCAAACTACTTATGGATATTCTTGATATAAGTGCACCTGTATAATTTGCTTTTATTTGATCAATTACATAATCTTGTTCTAGTGCCCATAGCAAATAATAGGAATCTTCCTTTGGAACAATAACTGCAAAATTAGATGATAGCGCTGCTACCTCTAACCCTACAAAAGATGGAAGCAATCTACTACTCTTTGAAACTTGTATAAGTGGATATATTAAATCGTTCTTGTAAGCTTTTAATGAAGCTTTGCTAGTATAGTTTTCTTTAGTTAATTCTTTTGTCTTGGTTATCATATTATTGTCCTTGTTAATAGAAGTTAATTCAATAAGTTCGAAGTCTGTTTTTTCAAAATCTTCATAACTAAATCTTCTATCACTTGAATTTATATCACATACCTCAACTAGTAGTTTAGTTTTAAAACTCACTTCTGGCTCATTATACATAAGTTTTGAAGTTATCCATGAATCTTGATAAAGGGTATCATATGAAACTCTTGCTATCGACATAAGCCACCTTCCTCAACATATCCACTCCACTTGTTTTGAAATTCTTCTATTGCTTTTTTAAATTCATCACTTCTAATATCTAATTCTTTCAAATTTGCAACTAATACCTCTTTAGGATTTATTTCATTTTCTTTCTTCTTTCTTAATACTAAAATCACAGTAGATACTCCACTATTTTCGAATACTCTGTTAGGTAATTCAATAATTGATAGAACTTGCGCTTTATCTAATATAAATTCACGTATCCCTTTATATAATGAACTGAATAATATTCCAATAGGTAATAAGCTAATAATATATCCTTGATCTTTGACCATTTCTATAGCTTTTACTAAGTAAGCGCCTTCGGCCCCTAGTCTATTAATTCTATAATCTATTAAATAATTCATCTCTAAATCTTCTACTCTAAATCTTTGTGAAGTAAAAGGCGAATTATACACCGCAGCATCATATTGTTCATCATCATTTTTATTAAGTAATATATCTTCATTTTTTAATTTAACATTATTTATATAAGCAAAATTCAAAATATTTCTTTGTATATAGTTCCATTCTTCATTTAATTCAATAGATACAATATTACACTCCATAAAATTGCTTGCTAAAGGTACTACAATATCACCAAATCCAGAATTTAAATTTACTATATTTCTTAATTCAACAGTTTCAAGTGGTTTCAATAAGTTTATCATCATATGAACAATATTTTCATTAATTTTTAAACTTCCTACTTCTCTGCCCATTAATTCTTTTAACGCATGGCTTATAAAATCAGCTTTTTCTTCCTTATTCCATAGTGCGATTTCTTTAATAGTCTCATAAAAAATATCATTTTTGTCTAAACTGCCTGATTGTTTATATTTTTCTAGAGACTTTAATAAAGCTTTAGGAGCTTCGTGTCTTTCCAACCCTTCTCTTCTTATTTTTGAAATTAAATTACTTAATATCTCTTCTTTAACCATAAACTTGCCTCCTAATTATTTTTGCTTTTCATTTATATGTGAATTATTTTTAGTTTTTGTATTATTATATTTTTATTATATGCAGAATTATTTAAAATAGCAACTATTTTTTTGAATTATTCTTAGTTTTTTTGTTTTCAATAAAATAAAGTTTAAGTTATTCAATACGTTGTAAAAAATAACATTTTTTACAACCCTGTGGATACCAATAGGCGACAGACTAGATATCTAAAAAAATCTTAAAAGCATCCAAATCATCCACTAAAAACCAAACTTATAGCTGCACCAATAGACCCCAGAACCCTCACCCCGATATGGAATGTCGTAAACTTTGACTGTTTGTCATTCCCTTGAGGACCCTATCGCACTGCCCTAGCAATACCACTTGTGGTAAAAAGCTTAGGAAATCCATATAATAAAGCTCGCGTTTTCATTAAAATAGCGACCTTAAAATTAAATCATTAGCTAAAAACTTACGAATAGCTATTTTATGAGAAAACAGTTAGCTGATGCAGGAAATTATCACATTTAAAACAGCTGATAAACAATCTTTTCCCTAAAAACAAAAATCGGTTGTACTATTGAAAGCCGGATTAACCACTCCGCAACCTTATTTTGAAACAAAAAAATCTTCTTATCATAAGATAACAAGAACGATGAACATCTATATTTTTTCACCTCCTTATCGTTTTTTTAGCTGAACCACCTTACTATTTCGCAGGTTGGTATAGGGTCACAGAGCTAAATCTCTACCCTAATTCTTGATATATTGATGTTTAATTTTTACAATCAAATCATATGAATTATTGAAATGCTATACCTCTTGAAAACTTAGCCATAATGAAAATTACTCAACCCAATAAAATTTTGTGAGGGTATTTTTCCCATTTTGCCTATACTATTTCGCAAATCTCCATACCTTAACGCAAAATACCTTTAAAATTAATAAAGGTGCAACCCCCCCAAACAAAAAGTTCCCTCAAAACAGTCTGAGGGAACATAAAACACACTTCCATTTTCACTTAAAATCCTTTAAAGCCTTTGATATCAGGCTATTTCTTCTGTATCAACACTACTGTCTCCACGTGCGGTGTTTGAGGGAATATATCAATAAAATACAAAACAGAAACACACTCTGAGGAACCGATGTGTTAAATTAAATATTAATTTATCTACTCTTTGAATTTGCTTTAGATTTCACTTTTCTTTTAGGCGTTGCAACAGTTCGTTTAGCCATCTCTTCAATTTTTCCAGCTATTTTAGCAATATAGTCTATGGATATTCCTTTTGGTATGTGTTCATTTTTTAAGTAGGCTGACACATAAGCATCACTATTACCCTTTAACCCTAGTCTGTGAGTTACTGTAAATGCTGCTGATTCAGCTTCAATTTCTACAGAGTCATGATTTAAATTCAGACGACTTGGCCACCAACAATCCTGATCTGAGCCCAAATGTCCCAATAAAATATGTGCAAGTTCATGACATAAGACTCCAAATCGGCTAGGTTCATCGAGTTCATTATGTATTGAAACTCTCATTTTCTCCATATTCTTCCCCCTTACTAAGGTGGCAAATCCTGCACTTGTTGTACTGTGCTTTTTAAAATCAACCCTTACCATGTATTTTTCTACATTATCAACTAAATTAGTTAGCCATTTTGGGTTCCAATCACCCTCAAATTGTGCAAAGCTTTTTAATTCGTGCGGTAATTCTTCTCCTTCAGTTTCATCAAGGTCGTAAACTAACATAACAGGATGCATAGTGGCAAGAATAAGCATTGGTTTTGCATCATCTTTCAAGTGTCTTTCAAAGCAATTATGCCAATCATATTTGGATTCATAAAACGAACAGTGTGGATTTTATATCTTAACTAACATATTATTATACGGTGAATAGCGACGAAATTTTGCCATAAACTCAATCATTTCTTTAAAATCGGCCGACTTTCGGTATTTCTGCCCATCCTCAAGCAATACATCCAATGTCGATTTAAAAATATTATTATCTAGGGCTTGACCACCAAGAGCACTAATTATGCTATTATCACTATCTTGGTCCACCATTTCTATAAAATACTCCTTCTCACTTCTGGTAAGTGATTTGTCTTGAATCAAATTGTTTATTATGTCACAGATGCTCCATCTAACTTGCCATCCAAACTTTTTTTCAACTTCATCTAGTAGTTCCCTACCAGATGGCTGACGATATTGACTGATCAAATTTAACAAATAAATTTTGACATCTCCTATTTTAATTGTCTCAAAGACGATTTGTTCCATTATCCAATCCTCCCTTTTTTATAAATATGTTTAGTATATATTAATAAAATCTCATAGTATCATTAAATATATATTAACTATATGCCGTTATTATATCAAATTTGGTAATATTTATAGAATCAACCTCACCGGGGTTATTAAATCCTTAACAAACCCTCATCCAAACTTTTTCCAACTCAATTCTAGTTCACACCCGATTTTCTATACTATTGAGAAGATTAGCAATGATATCCTATCCCTCATAATGTAACTTTATGATGCTCACATCTGCTTCTAATTCCTCATGTTTAGTTTTCACTGATTAGCCTTGCTCCATGCCAACTTAGTGCTATACACATATTAAAAAATATCTACATATTTCCGCTAAAAAGTGCACACCCCAAGTTAAAAATGCACACCCCACAGACTGTCCGAAAACTAGTTTGCACTGCAAGATTTTTAAAACCACTCTCATAATTGAAAAGAAATACTATCAAAAGTGATATATTTGAATATAGCAACAAAGATTGCAAGCTAACTTCCAATCTCTGTAAGATACCTGACCTCTTACAAAAACTGGAACAGTTTTTGTTGCTAAACGTAAAGAAACGGCGGCTCTGAAAATCAAAACCGCCGTTTCTTTGGTGCATGAAGATATGTCTGCTATACGATGGCTTTTTTTCTTTTGCCGTCGTCCGGCAGATAGTAGAGTATTCAGTCTGGTTTAATCTTTTTTTCTGTTTTCATAAATAGCACCCTTACATTTCATTGATTACATCAGTTACCGCCATATTCCGAATACGTTTTGATGGAGCATAGATTGCAGCGATAACCGTAATTGTAACAACTAAAAGCACAATAATTATATGCATAATAGGAATACTCCAAGTAGCGTAGTTAAAATAAGCAGTAATAAGCTTGTCGTATAGTAACTTGTTAATGAACAAACCAACTACAACTCCGACAATACAACCTGATATAGAATAGGTAAACGCTTCAGCGGCTATCATTTTGGTAATCTGATGTTCACTCATACCCAACCGCGCGCATGGCTCCATATTGCTTTATTTTTGCGGATACGCTCATAGAAATACTGTTCATAATATTTAATACAGAAACCAAAGTTATAATTGTCAAAAATCCATATACACAAAACGTAAATGCCATATATGTGCTGGTAGTCCGTTGTTCGCGTTTATCGCTAAACTTGTACTTTTCACCTACGACATTATGGATGGCTTCAACATTTTTGTCCGTCGCATCCTTTGTCATTTGTATCAGAATAAGTGAATAGTCGGTTACACCGGTAAGGCGAGTGAAAGTTTTACCAGAAGTAATGAGTATTGTTTTCCCACTTGGAGCACCGTTATCACTAAATGGGTTACATTTTAACAGCCCTGCGATTTCTACTTTCTTATTGCCTACTTGTATTTTATCGCCTATTGCTAAAGGATTATGCTTGTCCCAAATTGTAAGTACGTAATTACTGTCCCCATACACTTTTGAAATATCGCTGCCTTTTCTAAGTTGCTTATCTTTTGTAAGACAGTCCAAATCATAATCATCATAGGAAATCATATCAATCGTGTTTGTTTGAGAATTTACTTCTGCTGGAACATCACGGTAGTTCCTTCGGCCAAAAACATGTTTTACACCTGACATACCATTTATCTTATCAAGCAGTCCACTGTCTATGGAATTTGAAATGTTATTACTAGAAATATCGATGTCAGCAGTATTTGATGACTGTGGCATAATATAGCCGATAAAGTCTATTAAGACTGAAAAGCTCAAAAACAGGATAATGCTAAGAGCAAAGGAGCTTGTCATAAGTATTAAGTTTTTCTTTCCCGATACTGCATGATGAATACCGAGAGCAGTTTCAATTTTTGAAAAACGGGTATTCAACGCACGGGTTACATTTTTTGTGTTTTCTAAATTGCCCGATACTGCCATTACAGGCGATACCTTTGCAGCTCGTTTTGCTGGAGACCTAGCGGCAATGAGTACTGTAACAACTCCCACAACTATTCCGCTGATAATGCCGATTGGACTGACTCCCCAAAGGGGTATATCTGCGAACCCTTCACCGACAAGAAACCGTAGCCCAGCACATAATACCCATGTGACTGCAATCCCAAGTATCACACCTATTGGAACCGCAGTTTTGCACCAATTGAGGGCTTCCAGTTTGACAAAACGGATAATCTGTTGTCTGCTCATTCCAATGCAACGCATCATTCCGAAAAACTTTGTCCTTTGGGCAACATTACTGTTTATACTACTTGAAATCATCAGCACCCCTGCAATCATGATAAGTACAAACAGCACAGCTGCTGTATAATATAGAGTTGCCATCGATCTTCCACTAAGGCCTCTGCTGCTTACTCAGTAATCTTGATGTCTCCATTCTAACATCCATATCTGCCATACTAAAAACAGCAGTTACCAAAAATACGGCAAATATAATACACAGAAGCGTCATGCGGTTCTGCCGTCTGTGTACTTTTGCAGAAATCGGAATTAGGCTAAGATAGCTTTTCATTCGCGGCACCTCCCTAAATCGGTCAGTATGCCATCGGACACTTGCAGTATCCGGTCTGCGGTCTGTGCGATACTTCGACTATGGGTAATCATAACAATGGTCTGCTGGTACTTTCTTGCAGCTTCTTTAAGCAAAGTAATCACTTCACTGCTGTTTTGCGTGTCCAGATTACCCGTTGGCTCGTCGGCAAGGATAAGCGACGGTCGCGTAATTAGCGCACGTCCTATTGCTACACGCTGTTGCTGTCCACCTGATAATTGACTGGGTAAATGGTGGCGACGTTCTTTCAAATTAAGCACCGTAAGTATTTCCTCAAGATACTTTTTATCAGGCTTTTGATAATCAAGCAGTACGGGAAATATGATGTTTTGCTCAACATTCAATTCTGGAATCAGATTAAAACTCTGAAAAATAAATCCAACATTTCTGCGCCGAAAAATTGTCAAGCTACTATCTTTCATGGAAAAAATATCTTTACCATCAATAAAAACCTTACCGGCAGTGGGCGTATCAAGCGCACCTACCATATTAAGAAGTGTACTCTTGCCGGAACCGGATTCTCCTACGACTGCGACAAAGTCACCTTTCGGAACGGAAAAGCTAACATCTTTTAATGCGTGTACAGCAGCTTCACCGCTGCCATAGGTTTTAGAAATTGATTTAACTTCCAATAAATTCATAGGTTATACACCTCTTTCTGTCTTGATATTGAAAGATTATCATGTCAATCCTACTGTTATATGACACTTATCCTACAATTTTGTAGGAATTAAAAAATTGATTGTAAAAGTAGTGCCAATACCTAATTCGCTGTTAACCTCGATTGTCCCGCTGTGTGCTTCAACAATAGCTTTTGCAAGCGGTAGCCCAAGTCCGATACCTTGCATGTCTTTAAAAAAACGACTGCGATAAAATCTTTTGAAAATATGGTGTAAATCCTCTGGGTGAATACCGCTTCCGTTGTCTTTTATGATGAGTTGAACTACATACGGAAATTGTTTCCATTCAATATGAATTGCATTTCCTTTTTGCGTATGGTCAAAGGCGTTTTTAACAATATTACTGATTGCTTCAATCAGCCAATTACGGTCACACAATAAAGTAACATCATCATCACCGGATAGAATTATTTTCTTTTCCTCTTGCTTGGCACGAAATGAAAAGTGTCTTTCTATACAGCCCATCATTTCAGATACATTTTCTTTGGCTTTATCAATTACGATTGTTCCGGCGTCGAGCTTTGTGATTTTCAAGAGGTTTTGCACCAGTATTTCTATTCTGTCAAGTTCCTGCTCTGAAAAAACAGTAAATTCATTGATGGTCGGTAAATTCTTTGTTTCTTCTTGCATAATACCATTATAGACATTAAGGGCAGCAAGCGGAGTTTTTAACTGGTGTGAAATGTCGGAAATGATATCTTTCAAAAATTTTTTTGCTTTCCCTTCATTTTCAGCGTGGGCGTTCAAAATAGAAACTAAGGAATTTACTTCATGAAATAGTCTGTATAGCTCGCCCTCATCATAACATTCAATACGTGCATTTTGATTTCCGGAAATATATTCTTTAATTTGCGTTACTGCATTTTCCATGATTGCATTTTGTTCCTTGAAATATCTATAACCTATTGCCAATATCGAGATACTCATGCACAAGGAACATACCAATATATACAATGCTGAATTTTCAAATTTCAAACCTATGAAAGCAGTAGAAATCAAAGTAAATGCTACTATTAGCAGCACTACCAAACAAAAAAGTTTTTTGATTTTCCTGTTTACCAGTATTTTCATCGTACACCCCAATCAACAGTATTCCACTTATACCCCATACGCCGAACCGTCACTATTTTTTGAGGGTCGCCCGGATCGTCCTCGATTTTTGTACGTAGTCTGCGTATATATACGGTAAGAGTATTGTTGTCTATATAGTTTTCATCGCAGTCCCATAACTTGCTTAAAATCTGTTCTGCTGAAAGAACAATATCTGGATTTTCCATAAGCAGACGTAACAATTTATATTCACTTGCTGTTAAGTCAAGTTGTTCTCCATTTTTATAGACCTCTCCTTTTAGCAGTTGTATTTTTATACCATTAGAATTTAATTCGGTATCAACATGATTAAAATTGTCACTTCTGCGAAGCAAAGCATTTATTCTCGACATAAACACCGCTAGTTTGAACGGCTTTGTTATGTAATCGTCACCACCAATATCAAGCCCCATTATGATATCCGTTTCTTCATCAGCAGCAGTAAGAAACATAATCGGCACCTTTGATGTTTTACGAATTTTTTTGCATAAATCATAACCGGAGCCATCGGGAAGCGACACGTCCAAAATCACCAAATCATATTTCTCATTTGTCCATAGTGCTTTTGCTTCAAGACTTGTACGGGCAACATCTATTTCATATCCTTGCTTTTTGATAGCAAAAGATAAACCATTAATTAAACTCAAATCATCTTCAACAAAGAAAATATGTTTCAATTATTTTCACCGTCCTTTCGTTTGCAAACAATAGCACCATAAATTATATGCGGACAGCCGAATAATATCAATATGCAGACACAATAAATATGATTTATTGTTATCAAATAGAGGTGTGCATGTCCAATATAAAAATCAATAAATCGGAGCTTTAAATCCAAATTCTTTACCTACAGCTTTTCTCATTAATGCAACATCTTCAGTAGTTGCACCATGTGTTGAAAAAACAGTAGAAGTCTTAACAAAATCTGCTCCAGTTAATTTTGAAATTTCACAAACTTTAACCTTTTCTTCATCTGTAAGTAAGCAAGTTTCTATTATTACCTTTAGAAATAAGCAATCGTATTGTGATTTATTAGCAACAGAGATTGTCATCTAACTCCCAATCTCTGTAAAGCACCTGTTGCCTTACAAAAACTAGAACAGTTTTTGTTGCTTATTCATATACCACTTTGTTCTTGCCTGTATTTTTCGCCTTATAAAGTCTTTCATCCGCAATCATTAAAACGTTATTTTTTTCTTTTCCACAATTATCATCAAATGACGCAAATCCAATACTTGCTGTTATATGTGCACCTTTAATTTCTTCATTAAATAAAAACTGATGTTTTTCAACTTCTTCTCTTATTTTCTGTGAGGTTTCTATTGCTCTTTTTCTTGATGTATTTGCAAATATTACTACAAATTCCTCTCCTCCATATCTACATACTATATCGTTTGGGAGGGTTATAGTTTTAACTACTTGTGCGAATTGTTTTAATACATTGTCTCCTACCATATGACCATATGTATCATTTACTTTTTTAAAATTGTCTATGTCAAGAATAGCAATACAGAAATTCATTTTATACTTTTCTTCTTGCTTATGCTCAATGTGATTTAATACTCTTGTTATTTCAATTTCATAGTATTCATCAAAGAACCTACGGTTGTACACACCTGTTAGTGCATCTATTTCTGATAATTTTTTTAATTTAATATTTAACTCCTGGATTTTTTTATTTTGAGCTTGAAGCTCCGCATTTACATGGTCTAATTCATTATTTTTTGATTCAAGTATAGTTATATTTTGCTTATGTTCTGTGATATCTTTAAATAGCATAATTGTACCAACATATACTTTTTTACAATACATTGGAGTTATATCAATGCTAAAATACTTATCAAAATCATTTACTTTTATTTCTTTCTCTATTGAAATAGTCCTGTTTTCACTTATAACCTGTCTCAAAATCTCTTTAAAATTTTCTTCTGATAAATTAACTTTCTTTATTATCTCAAGAATGTTTTCCTTTTTGTTTACTGTAAGGACTCCTGAAAACATGGTTTCGATTGTGCTATTGAAATCTATTAATAAATAGTCTTTACTTAACACTAAAAGACCATCGGATATATGATTAACAACTTGTTGCAAGGCTATTGGGACTATGTTCAAAAAATCGTACTTAATAATAGCTATCCAATAAAAAAATATGGTAAAAGAAAATGAAATACATAAATCAAATTGGGATGTATCCATAAACTTTACTGTTCCTAAAATATTAATAACTAACGGTATTGCTGACCCAACTATAACAAGTATAGCCTGTTTAGAAAAAAATCCAGCATTTTTAATAGCAAAGCTTATCAAATAATAAAGAGCTAAAATTATGCACCCATATGAATATATGGAATGAATGGTGAAGTATGGTCCATACTTATTATGCTTTAACACAAAGGCTTGATTAATCATTAATAAATTATGATTAGTATTTGTAAAAGCTAAAATTAGAGTTAATAAAGGTATAACAAATAAAACTATTTGATTAAACCTAAAATATTTATCACTATGAGCAAAAAAATAAGCAGTTAACAAAAAAAATGGTGGCAGTAAACAAACTCCTATATAAATCATTCCAACATGCTCATTTATCTCATTTCTAAAAAACAAATACACTATTGAAATATTTATATTCCAAATTAAAATACATGATACGGTAAATATAAACATGAAATGCAATGCTTGTTTATTTTTTATATTTAAAACATTAATCAATATGCATGTGGTAAAAAACGTTAAAATCGTAGTTAAATAAAAACCAACTTGAAGACTCATTTTTACACCTACTTATTATTCAGTTATATAAATTACACTTCCCCGTTTTTAATAATCCTATTCTATTTCATTCCATAGTTAAAATCCCCTTTATATTTAATTATACTAAATAATATAACTTTCACAAAATACTTTTCATTAATTCTAATGCGTTTAACTTATATTCTTGAAAGACTTCAGTTACTGCTTTTGTAATTTCACTAATTTAATATTGCTGGTGGTGCTACATTCACCGTTCAAAAAACATAACCGCCTATAAGTAGCTATTTAAGTCACTTATGGGCGGTCTTTAATATGTATGGTAGATGCGAAACATGACCTTTGAAATCCACCATAAAACTTATTCAGTTTAAAAACTTATTATTTTAGATTAAAAGTTCATATATATTCTTAATTTATTTCAATTGTAGGGAATTTTAAATTCTTATATTTAGCAAACTTTTCCTTAACTCTTGTTAGATTTTCTTCTGTATAGAAACCACCTTGCGTATGAATAATTTCCTTTACATGTTGTTTTCTTCCTTCAGTATCTGTACGGTCACGACTTAATCCATCTTCTTGAATTACAAACTTCCACTTACCTTCTTCTGTCTTTTCTAAATTTCCGCCTGCACCACAAACTTGACATTCAACTGGGAAATATAATCCATCCCATTGTGGTTCCCCTAAAATTAGTGCATTTGAATGACAATTTGGACACCATCCCATACCTTCATCACCAAGCCATCCTCTTTCTGATACTTGTGTGTTTAATGATTTCATGATATTTTCACCCATCTTATGAGCACGTTCAATCATATCATCATGTAATAAACATTGTTTTGGTGCTGGTACTCTTGTTGCTAAATACATATCTACTACTTTAAAATCATTGGTAAAACATGTAGCTTGCATACTTTCTAAAGCCATTGATTGCCATGAACGAGTAGATCCTCCAACTGCAATTAACCCTGCAACTCTATCTCTATGTTCGATTGCTCCAATTGATTCTAAAAATGCTGATTCATATGCAAGATTTCTATGCATAAATTTTGAAAATGTTGCTGTGGGCATTAAATCATATGTTGGTGCTGATGCAATTATAGCATCTACATTTAACATAACATCCATAATTGCCTGCTTATCATCTTTTTTGCTTAATGTACACCCAACATTTTTCCCACTACTCATACCATGTGTACAAGCTGTACATCCTGAACATTCCATAATGTTGTAATCTCTTAAATTGATCATTTTAACTTCTGCACCTTGTTCTTGACAAGCTAATAATGCTTCCTTTAATAGAATTTCAGAATTTGAATCCTTTCTTCCTGCAGTAATACCTAATACTGTAAAAGCCATAATATAATAATCTCCTTTTAACAATCTTAATGTTTTTCTTAAAATGTTTTATAATTTTATGTTTTGTTTTCTATAAGATATGAATTTCCACTTACAAAATCAAATCATTTGCTATAATATTAACATGTGAAGAAGTGAAATTCATCCAAAATAAGTCTTAAAATAATGCTTTAAATTGCTTACTAGTTAGACATTTTTCTAATTGAAATAAAATAAGGAGAACTTATGCAGAAAAAAAATGATTTATATAAAAGAAAATACGAACTATACAATAGCTTATTTACTGAAAATAATATAGACGGAATTCTTAATATAGGTGAAAATTTTTTAGGTAATCCTATTTTTATTTTAGATACCAGTTATCGCATTATAGCCCGTTCAAACCTGGCCAAACTTGATAATTCAAGCATAGAAACTCATAACGGAGAAAGTTACCTTTTGCTAGATATTGTTCAATTAATGCAAAAAAACAAATGTATTGATAACATCTATAATTCAGATAATGCATTTTTTCATAATTCAGAGGAGATTTTAATTTTTTGTTCTATCAGAATTAACAATATTACTGTTGGATATATATGTGTTTTACAAAGCAAAAGGAAATTTAATGCAGAAGATTTAGAATTGACAAATGTACTGTCTAAGGTACTTTCCATTCAACTTCAGAAAGAAAATTTGTTTATTAGTAATTCTGGATTGGATGAAGAATATTATTTAACAGATTTATTAATAAATAGAATAGATAATGTTGAATACATAACAGAACGATTACAATATATAAATTTTAATTTATATGAAAACTTCATCATACTTTCAATACCCTTTAAACAAAAATATAAGGATTATAGACATAATTTTGGATTAAAGGAATTAATAAAGAAAATTAAAACTATATTAGGCAATTGTATTTCAACATATTATAAAGATAGAATTATTTTTCTTATAAGTAATGAACATAAAGAGGTTATTAATGATTCTCTTAAAGAAACTCTTTTAGAATTTTTGAAATTAAACAATTTGCGGTGTGGCATTAGCATGGTTTTTGAAAATTTATTAGATATACAAGATTTTTTTTATCAATCTATATACGCCTTAGAGTTATCATCATGTATGAAAATAGATAATACTATAAATTATTTTGAAGATTATATAGAGTACTATTTATTTAATATGTCTATGGGTACAACCGATGATTTTTATAAAATAAATTTATTAACTTTGGTTCATCCTTGGATTAAAAAGCTCATTAAATTTGATGGTGAAAATAAAACAGATTTATTTAAAACTCTAAAAACCTATATAGAAAATAATAGAAATGCAAATGATACATCTATCCAACTAAATATACATAGAAGTACATTCTTTTACCGTTTTAATAAAATCCAAAGTGTACTTAATACATCATTAGGTAACAATTATGATATATTCAAATTAGAACTTTCACTTAAAATTTTAAATTATAATACATTAACAAAAAAACATAGCAGCCTGTAAGTTACTATTTAAAACACCTACAGACTGTGGTGGGTTTTAATGTCTAATAACTTAGATATTGATACAATTTAGTGACTTATTAATTAAAAGCAGCATTATTAATATCGCTAAACTGTAACCTTATCATAGTAAGCCTCGTCCACACAACAATATCCTGACGCACCCTTGATGACTATTTTGGAAATTTCAATCATAATCACACCGCCTTTTGTATGCGTATAACTTCATTTTACACACTCTACAAAAGCGCAATAGTCCAATACCAAACAAAGTCATTCCATTATGAATTCTAAAATAAGTGCCAGACTGTATGCTGTTCGGCAATTATTTTCTTGCAATTTTTGCGATGCTATTTTGTGGACGCATAGTCCCTTGTAAATATGTCATAGTTCGATAGGCTTGTACTCCTCAGCTACCCAGTGACAGGCATACTCGTAGAACCTTGATGCTGCGCCAGACAGAAGGTTATGACTGCGGCAAGCAATTCCAAGGTCGCGGTAGCCCGGAGGGTCCAGTGGAATCGCCACAATTCGTCGGTCAAAACCCTGTATCATCATTACAGACATAAGACTAATGCCCAGCCCTTTCTCTACCATAGCGATTACGGCGTGATCGTCGCTTTCTACGAAACGCGCGTCTAGGGTAATCCTGTTTTTGTCCAGAATGGCTGTAATCTCATCCTCCACACCCTCGTTAAGCGCAATGTATGGCAGATTTGGCAGCTCGGAAATGTTGAGTTTTTCCATTCTGGCATAGGGATCATCTTCGGAAAAAATGCCTACGATGGGGTCACGGTACAGGAATTCGGACTCAAGTTCTGGTAAAGTTGGGTATGCAACAAAACCCACATCCACTCGTCCATCAGCTATCCAACTGACAATCTCAGTATCTGTTCCGTGCAGCAGCTCGAATCTGATTCCAGGGTAATCATGTTGGAATCTCTTTATCATCCCAGGGAGCCACTGTGCGGAGATACTGTTAAATGTTCCAATTCTAATAAGACCTTCACGAAGGCCATTGATCTCTCCGATTCGCTCGGAAAGTCTACGCTGATCATGAAGGACCGTTCTTATATATGGCAATAGCAGTTGCCCTTCTGTAGTAAGTTGTACACCGTTTCGTCCTCTAGTTAATAGTTTTACATTCCATTGCTCTTCTAGTGTATTTAATGCTCTAGTAAGCCCTGATTGTGTGTAGTTAAGCTCCTCCGCCGCCTTAGTCATTGTTCCAGTCTCGACAGCTTTGATAAATGCCTCGTATTGTGAAAGACTCATGATTCACCTCCTTGTCCATTATATGATAATTATTCATGGAAACCATGATATACTTTCTATTTACGAATCTTTATTTGTATTATATACTCAAAACATAGAAAACATCAACTTAATTTTACGGAGGTATAAATATGTTTACAAGAGCTATTACTAAGAAACCTTGCAAAGCATTAATCGGCGGAATATCCACAGCTCAGTTCGTAAAACCAGGCGAAAAGCCAGAATACGAATTGTCCGCCAAACAGCATGATAAATACGTTGAGATTCTTGAATCTCTTGGATTAGAAGTTTTAGATTTAGAAGCCGATGAGCGTTACCCTGACTCATGTTTTACAGAAGACCCAGCCGTTGTTATGGAGCGTTGTGCAGTGATCACAAACCCTGCAACGGACTCTCGTAATGGCGAAAAGGAAGAAATCCTTCCAGCTATTCGTAAGTTCTACTCAGATGACCAGATTTTTCACATCGAAGCTCCAGGAACAATGGAAGGCGGTGATGTAATGCGTGTAGCAGATCACTTCTACGTTGGTCAGAGCGACAGAACAAACGCAGAAGGCGCCCGCCAGTTCAACGAAATAGTTACAAAGTTCGGCTACACTTCATCCACAGTACCTGTAACAGAAGGCCTTCATCTAAAGGATTTCGCAATCTACCTTAAAAACAACAATATGCTTGTTACAGAAACCGTTGACAAGCTAGAAGCTTTCAAAGACTTTAACCGCTTCGTTGTAGCCCCTGACGAACTTTACGCAATCAACAGTCTGTACATTAACGGTACAGTTCTTGTTCCTGAAGGATATCCTAAGACTCTTAAAATCATCGAGGACCTAGGCTACCTGGTAAGGCTAGTTGATACAAGCGAGTTCAAGAAAATCGACGGCAGCCTCACTTGCTTGTCACTAAGATTCTGATACTAATTCATATTTCTAACGCAGCTTCGGCTGCGTTATTTTTACGAGCAGGGAGAAAGACTAAAAGCGAAAGCAGAGCCACGACTACTACTCTGTAAGTGAACACCGCAACCTAAAAATGCACACCCCTAATTTCAAAATTCATTGAGGTGTGCATCTGTTCCATTATATTCCATAACCTTATGCCTTCAAAACTTAAATTTCGCCTTGCATTTTCTTCGAAAAACACCGAAAGCCCTTGAATTCAAGGACTTTCTATATGTATCAAAATTATAGCTCTTATTTGGTGGTGACGAAGCTCATTGAACGCCTCACTAAAGAATACATTTTTTTCATATTAGTCATTCCAATAAAAGCCAAAAAAATGTTACTACAATTAATCTATATATTATGCTTTTAAAGCATCATCAAATGCTATATTCGATGGTGAAAAGTTCATTTTCTTTGTAAATTCACAGGCTTCCGTTGCACCAAATACCCTCTCCATTCCACTATCTTCCCATTCAATAGATAATGGTCCATTATATCCTTTCGCATTCAATACTCTAATAATCTCATCAAAATCCACATCTCCATGGCCTGGTGATACAAAGTTCCATCCTCTACAAGGATCACCAAAGGTAATGTGTGAGCCTAATATACCATTACGTCCATTTAGATTTACTTTTGCATCCTTAATATGGACATGATATACTCTATCTGCAAAATCATACAAAAACATTCCCGGATTAATACCCTGCCAAATTAGATGGCTTGGATCAAAATTGATACCTAATGTTTCACGATATTCAAATACTTCTAACAGTTTTTTAGTACTGTAGTAATCAAATGCAATTTCTGTTGGATGTACTTCTAGTGCAAATTTTACGCCACACTCATCAAAGACATCAAAAATTGGTGACCAAAGATCTTTAATTTCTTTGTATCCAGCTTCTATCATTTCTTCTGTTGTTTGCGGAAATGAATACCAGTATTTCCAAATTGGCGATCCTGTAAAGCCTGTTACAACTTTGACACCCATTGCTTTTGCAGCTTTTGCTGTATATTTCATTTCTTCAATTGCCCATGCTTTAATTTCTTCTGGGTTGCCTGCAAGTTCAGAGGGTGCAAACCCGTCCAATCTAGGATCCCATACATCTCCTACACATTGTCCTGCAAGGTGTGCTCCAATTGCAAAGCAACCCAAATTATACTTTTTAAGTGTTTCTTTTATTTCCTTCACATATTCAGGATCAGTTGCTGCTTTACGTACATTTAATTGTCCCCAAGTTGCAATTTCTAACCCTTCATATCCCATTTCACTAGCTAACTTGCAAATCTCTTCTAATCCCAAATCTGCCCATTGTCCTGTAAATAACGTAACTGGTCTTCCCATGATTAATTCCTCCTAAAATTTATTTTTTTTATTATTTAATTTCAACCCATACATTTCCATTTTTACTACTTTCCAAACAAGCTTCTACAAATAAAATTCCTTCCAACCCATCAGCTAAAGTTGGGTAGTCAATCATACTTTCTTTAAATGTACCATCTTCTTTTCCATGAATACATTCAATAAAACTTGAGTATAAGTTTGCCATTGCTTCGAACCATCCTTCTGGATGCCCACTTGGGAGTCTTTGATATTTTGCTGCTTTTTCAGCAATTGATCCATATCCTCTATGTACTTCAGTAATAAGTCCATCTTCTTTAATAAGAGTAATTTTTTCTGGGTTTTCTTGAAACCATTGAATAGTACCTTTGCTGCCATATATTCGCATTCTTAAACTATTATCATGGCCGATAGCAATTTGAGATGTCCAATATAGCCCTGTGGCTCCGCCTTCGTATTCCACAAGCACAGTATCATTATCATCCAATTTGCGTCCTGGAACCATAATGTCCATTTTAGCTAATACTTTCTTTATTTTAAGTCCAGTCATAGTTGCTACGGCATTTTCAACATGGGTTCCTAAATCCCCTAAGCAATTCGTATTACCTGACTGTGCAGGATCACATCTCCATTCCCCTTGTTTTCCACCACAATTATCTTCAAAAGCAAGCCAGCCTTGTGGATACTCAGCCATAACTGTTCTAATTTCTCCAATCTCACCTGATTTAATGATTTCTCTTATATGTTTTGCTGTTACATGTCCCATATAAGTATAGGTAACCATAAATAGCAGGCCTTTTTCTTTTGCAAGTACTTCCAATTCCATGGCTTGTCTAGATTCAGTAGTCACTGGCTTATCACAAACTACATTGATTCCAGCTTCTAAAAACCGTTTACAAATTTCATAATGTGAATGGTTTGGTGTTACTACAACAACAAAATCAATACCATCTTCCCTTTTGCTCTCTGCCTCTGCCATTTCAAATGCATTCTTGTAACATCTTTCTGTACAGATTCCAAGTTGTTTTCCCATAGATAAGTTTTTCTCTTGTGTTCTTGAAAAGCATCCAGCAACAATTTTAGCTTTTCCATCCAAATTAATAGAGCGCCTATGTGCATCACCAATAAAAGCATCGGGGCCTCCGCCAACCATTCCATAGTTTAAAACTCTTTTCATTTATATTACCTCCTTATATAATGTAGTTGTAACATTTAATAGAAAACATCTTTATTTTCTAGCGAACATTAACAACTCACTTTTAAAAATCATTCTTATATTTTATTTAACCTGTCAGATAATTAATCACTTCATTTCATGCTTTCTATTAAGATACCTAACAGGAAACTTAACATTAAAATTAAATCATTGTATAATATCTCCTGAATAGAGGTTAGATGTATTCCTCCAGGGAATCTCGTAGAGATCATACCCGTAAATAAGCGTGTCATTCCATCAGTGAGATTTCTATGGTTTAGCTGGTTGGGTTTCCCGTAGGGTGTTACCTTAGGAATTACCCGTGTCACAAATAAGGTTATAGACTCATTGATAGAAGTGGATACTCTGTTCTATCTCAAACTAACTAAAGTAAAGGAGATATTAATTATGTCTAAATTTTTTTACAGCCCAACAGTAGGTATTGATGTTTCAGCAGACTTTTCTATAGTTGCTATTCTTACACCTAACGGTGATATTTACAGAAAGGCATTTAAGATTAATCATGATGTGGACGGCTTTAACCACTTAGTTAAAGAAATAAAGAAAGTGGAAAAAGAGTTTAACATGAAAACTGGCATTTTCATGGAGTCCACTGGCGTGTACCACTTATCTCTTTTCCACTTTCTTAAAACCAACAACTTAGAGGCTTATGTTATTAATCCTCTAGTTACTAATTCTAACAAAAATAAAGACATAAGAAAAGTGAAAAATGATAAAAAGGACGCCTTAGCTATAGCTAAAATAGGTAAATTTGAAGACATAAAAGCTTACAGTTATTTTGATGTTTCTATATTTACCTTAAAATCTCTATGCCGTGATTATTATAAACTTGTTGATACAAGATCAACATTTAAGAAAAAGTTATCTGCTGACTTACGTATAGTATTTCCAGGATACAACAATGTATTTTCTGATGTAACTGGAGTAACTTCAATTGCTATTCTTAAGTGTTATCAGACTCCTCATTCTATTCTTGATTCTTCTAAAGAAAATATTATAAAAATTCTTAAAGAGTCATCTAAAAAGAATTTGATTTGGTGTAACAACACTTACGATAAATTAATTAAAATGGCTTCTAATGCTGCATGCATTGGCATATCATCACTTGGATTGTCAATAAAAATAACTATTAATATTGGAACTATTGAAAATTTTAATAAACAGATAGAGCTAATATTAAAAGAAATAGAAAACGTCTTACATGGCAATGATGTTTCTTCAAAGTTTAAACAAAATATCCTGTTATTAATGTCCATACCTGGAGTTGGTTTTATTTCTGCTATAACTATACTAACTGAAATAGGCGATTTTGAAAGTTTCTTAAAACCTAAACAGTTAGTTGCATACTTTGGCATAGATCCTTCTGTTAACGAATCTGGTAAATTTAAAAGTGATAAAGACAAAATATCCAAAAGAGGTACTCGCTTTGGTCGTAGAGCTTTATACGCAGTAGCTTTAGCTTCTATAAGAACTAAGCGTACTGGTGAAGCCAATAATAAAATCTTACTAGATTACTACAAAAATAACCTAAACGGTAAAAAAAAGAAGGTAGCCTTAGTAGCTATTATGCATAAGCTTGTAAACTATATTTTTGCTGTCCTACGTAACCAAAAGGAATACGAGCAGCGTTTGCCAAAAATTCATCACAAAATGCATCTTGAAAATTCCAATAAACCAGCAGCCTAATCGGCCGCAAAAATTATTACCAATTTTTGCATTGTTCGCCTTTTAAGCAATGCCTTTTTGGCATGCAATTTTTTAAAAATAACTTTTTTAAACTTTTTTATTGACTTTTACTAGCTGGTCTTAAAAATACTTTATGCTCTGTTCACAGAATTAAATAGTTTCATTTTCTTAATAACAGCTTTTTTTATCTCTTCTATCTCATAGGGAATCATATCAGTTAAACATTTTTTACCATCAGCAAAAGCATTTTGTGAACCTATTGCTGCAGCATCATTTATATCTGTAAAAATATTAACTTTACTAATTCCTCTTTGTATTGCCATTTTAAAATCATCGTCTGATAGCCCAGATCCTCCATGAAGTACTAAAGGTACGTTCACAATACTTGCAATTGCTGAAATTCTGTCAAAGTCTAACTTTGGTTTAAACTTGTAAGCACCATGTGCTGTTCCAACGGCAATTGCAAGCGCATCTACCTTTGTTTGCTCAACATAGTCTTTTGCTTGCTTGGGATTAGTATAAAACATTGATGGATCAGACAAATGAGATTCTCCTTCTGCTGAACCTTCATTGTCTCCTACATGACCTAACTCTCCTTCTACAGTTGCTCCAAATTGGTGAGCAATATACGTAAGTTCTTTTACCTTTCTAACATTCTCCTCATAAGTATCCGTTGAACAATCATACATTATGGAAGTGAAGCCCAATTTAAGTGCCTCAATACACTTTTCGAAGGTTAATCCATGATCATAGTGGATAACTACTGGAACCTTAGCTTTTTTAGCCATTGGAATAAGAAAATATGATAGCTCTTCTAAAGGCCCATATGGCAATAACACCTCAGCTGTTCCCATAATAACTGGAGATCCTGTTTCTTCTGCCCCTTGAATAATTCCTCTAGCAAGTTCCAGATTTACTGAATTAAACAATCCTACTGAGTATCTATTTTGTTTTGCTGGTAATAAAACTTCATTTAAGTTTACTAACATCTGTTATTTCACTCCCTTAACATATATTGCTTTTCCCATCCATTATTTATCTTTTCTTCTAGTTCTGCAAAGGACTTCAGTCCACTTAAAGCATCATATGAAGATACACAGCAAGCTCCTGTTGCAACAGCTAATTGCAGACACTTCTCAAAAGTATATCCACCATTTAATATAGCTGTAAGGAATGCAGCTATACTGGTGTCACCTGCCCCTGTACCTGATACAACCTTTTCTGGCTTATAGCTTTCTTCAAAGCCCTCTTTATCAATCCACGATTCCAAATCCATATGTAAATTGGAACCAATTCCACTCAATTTAGCCTTATTCCCAGTTCTATAGTACATACCAGGAGCCCCACATTTTATCAAAACAACCTTGGCTCCCATATCCTTAAGCCTATCTGCTAATGGCTTAACATCTTTATCAATGGATAATATACTAGTTATATCTTTACCATCAGCTCTTCTAAGCCAAGCTTCATATCTTTCTCTATCAAGCATAAAACCTAGTTCTTCTACACTTGGAACGAAAAAATCCACATATGGAAGTACTTTCTCTAAAATTTTTGTCCAGTTAACATTTCCAGCTTCTGATACTGTATCAATAGCTGCCATATCTAATGAGGTCGCTATATTAAGTTCTTTAATTTTCTTAAATATTTTAAGTAACTCTTCACCTTCATTTTCATACATACTTTTCATAAGTGGTGGATACCCAAAATGAAACATTGAAACATTTTGTAGCAGGTTTTCCTTTATATCTTCTGCTAAAAAAGTATCATTTGCCCCTGGGCTATGCAGAAAGATTCTATCTACTCCTGGCATAGCAATAACTATTGAATAAGAGGTACTTACTTTTGAATCAGAAATCATTCCCTTTGATACCCCATATTTATCCAATATATTCAAAACCAATTCACCAAAGGAGTCTTTTCCGACTTTTCCCATAAGCTCCACATCTCCACCAAGAATTTTCATACCCAAACCGGTATTGGCAACAACTCCACCAGTGTGAACATCTGCCTGTTCTACATTTACTAACTTTCCTGGTACCAACAACTCTTTAAGTTTTCCAGCTTTATTTGAGGAAAAAATAGGAGTAATATCAAGACAAATATGCCCTGCAACAACCACTTTTTTATTTTCTTTGATCATTTTTACTCCCCCTAATATAATTTTAAATTGTAATTCATCCAATCTTATAATGATTATTCAATTCCCATTAAAAGATTCATAACATACATTTCAAGTGCTTCAAAGTCTCTATTTTCCACACACTTCTTTTGAAAATCATAATCGAATTTTGAAGCCTTTTCTTCTAATGCCTTTGCTATTTTCAAGCTATTTTCAAGATGTTTATAACTATCTTCATCTTTTGTTGTTCTCATTGCTTTAACATCAAGTCCAATATATTCACCATTAGAACCATAATTGTTTTCCATTAACACTTTAATTTGATTAAATGCTTGTCTAAGATTTTCTACACCAAAGGTTTTATCCTGATCATATTTGATTCCGTTCTGATCATTAAGATGTACACCCCAAAGTTTACCCATTGCAAGTCCAAATCCAATTTCATGTGAAGGATCTAAGCCTGCTAATATAGCATGAGCTGATTCAAGTAAGCCACCTACTCTAGAAGGATCAATTGTAGTTGCTGATACTCCCATGACATGTCCAATTGTTCCGCATATACTTCTATCAATTGGTTCATTTGGTTTTGGTTCGATTAAAACCTTAATTTTTGCATCATATTGAAGCATGCCATTTATTGCATTTATTAACTGCTGAGTAGCCCATACAGGACTTTTGCTTTCTGCACAAAGAGTTCCTTCTCTTGCAAGCCATAATACAATTTTGTCACAACCTAATTCATTTGCTATATCAATAGAACGATAAGCTCTCCACATTGCAAAGTCACGATCTTCCTTAGATGTTGACATAAATCCTCCATCGATTGTATGTTTGTCCATCCATAATCTTGGTGCAACAAATTCTGCTTTTAAGTTATATTTATCTAAAACAGCCTTTACCTTTCTTGCTTCTGCCTTGATTTCCTCTTCTGTTAATTCATTCATATTTGGAACGGCATCATCATCATGAAACTGAATAGCACTAAATCCTATCTCTGCAAACTTTTTAACTTTCTCTTCAAAGGAAATATCCTCTCTTGTTGCAGGTCCATATGAATCCGCTCCATTATGTACATTCCATGGTCCAACTGAAAATTTAAATCTTGACATCTTTCTTCCTCCTAATTTGGATTTAATATTTTTATTTGTTGATATTATTCTATATAATTTATTAAAATTATTCTTCTCATAATTTGTTATAAATATAAGACTATTTAGCTTTTTTAAAATTATATATTTACATTATATGAATTTATTTATTTTTATACTGTAAACGCTTTATATGCCTAAACTTCTAAATTTATAACTATTTTTTGTATTCTGTCAGATTTTTATATATTGTGTCTAAAATGCTTTTTTAAAAAAACAAAATTGACAAAGTTTGAGGAAGAAGTGTATCATAATATTGGTTCTATACTGAATAGAAAAGGAGTAAAAAAAATGAAAAGTGAATTTGAAATCATCAAACATCCTAACATTAAGTATCTAAACGTATTTTTGGTTAATCTAGACTATAGAACCCCTCATCTACATCAAGATATTGAGTTAATTTTAATAATAGATGGTGAAGTAACAATTACATCAAAACATGAAAGTTATCATTTATCACAGAATTCTGCTGTCATATTTAATGCTAACCAGCCTCATGAAATTCGTACTTGCAAAAATAGTGCCCTAATTCTTTGTTTACAAGTTTCTCCAAAGTTTTGTTACAACTACTTTCCTGATATGCCAAATTTGATCTTTGACTCTTTTAATATTAATCAAAACATATCAGAGGAATGTTTTAAATATATTAAAGCTTTAACTATTGAACTTGCTTATCAATATTATGCTAAAAGAAAAGGTTATGAATTTTCTTGTATGAGTATATTAAATCTGCTATTTCGCATTTTTTTAGACTCTTTGCCTTTTCATATTGTTTCTGATGAAGAAAAAAAGGCTAACCTGCAGAAGGTTGAAAGACTAAATAGAATATTAAATTATATAGATGAAAATTATATGCAGAAGCTCCGTTTATCTGATATTGCAGAAAAAGAAAATCTATCTATGTCATATTTATCACATTTTATAAAGGATAATCTAAATCAATCCTTTCAGGAATATGTAAATAACCATCGCTTGAATTATGCTAAAAAACTACTTCTAACTAAAGACATGCAATTAATCGATATTTGCATTGAATGTGGCTTTTCTGATTATCGATATCTTTACAAAGTCTTTCGTGAAAATTATGACTGCACTCCAAATGAATATCGCAAATTATATTCTAATATTCCCATAGAAACAATTCCTAGTTCTCCCTTATCCTCTGAAAATTTTTATACAACAAGAAATGCGATGGATATCTTGGAAAAGTTACATATACAAAATAAACAGATTTTATATGATTATACAGGATATTTAATATCACAATAGCAACTTTCTTTAAACAGATATCTTTTTAGAGGACAGAGGACAGTGAAGGAGGATTTTTCGCAGCTAACACTACTAAAAATCTTTAATTTATATAGATTAGGCTTGTTTTGCCTTAGCAAAACAAGCCTAAAAGATAAATTTAGTTTTCTGACGTAAGGAAGAAAACTTTCCTTCACTGTCCTCTGTCCTCTGTCAATTGTCCTCTCGTAAAAATCATTGCTAAAAAATATCTAGTCCTCTCATAAAAATTGTTAATTTATTCTCCATATCCAACATACTTTTCAAGTAATTCTTTTTTATTTGGAATTTTTGTATGTTCCATAGCTCCTTTAGATATTTCTATATAATGTTCTAGTTTACCATCATAGTGTAGCCTGGAACGTTTTTGTTGTACTTCACTAAAACTTACTTTAATATCTCCATTCACTATTGTTAAATCTCCACTAATTCCACAAACCGGGCACTCTACTTTATTCTTGTCATGAATTATTGTAAGCATATCACAATGACATACAGGACAAACTCCTTCTTCATTTCCTCTCCACTTACTCATTTCTTCTTTATCACTATGAAGAGCATCAGCAATGTTTTTTCCAACTGTAACCACTCTATCCATTACTTCTTCATTTCCTACTACATGCTCATAAGCCATAGCACCAAAATATTCATATTTATCAACAACATCTATTCACATTGACATTGTAAATTCATACATAGTTGGCATTGCAAAGGATAACCAGTTTTGTGTCATTGCACCACCAACAGTAATTAATGCTGCTACCCTAGGCTTAAAGGATCTCTCATCTGGCAACTTACTTGCTTCTTTTCCCATCTTAATTCCATTTTCTTTTGCATTTGTTCTAAAAGCTATATCATGAGATGGTCCTATCCTGTCACATACTGTTTTAAACTTTCCTGTTGGTGACAAAACATATGTAGGAGAACCTACTATAACTGCATCACATTCCATCAATGCTTCATCAATAATTTTCATATCATCTTTTAAAGTACAATTTCCGTTGCCTTCAAATAATAAGCTTCCTACACAAGCTGTACAGCCTGTACAATCTTTAATATCTAAATCATCTGCACGAATAAATTTTATTTCGGCACCTTCCTTTTCACACTCCATCAACGCAGTTTTGATCATTGTTTCAGTGTTGCCCATCTTTCTTCCAAAAGAAATACCTAATACCTTCTTTTTCATTTCTAAATCTCCTCGCTTTTCATAATATTTAATTTAAAAGTCATCTTCTATTAAATGATAAGTCTTGTTAACTAATTTAGCTTTATACTGTAGCATCATTATTTTTGATATAATTTAAAATACTCTCCACAACTGCCTCTGCAACTTCATCAAATATCGTGTCTTGATTTTCATAAATCAATACAGTAGAACTCATTCTTTGCAAAACTCCCATAATTGTTGAAAAGATATAACATCCTATTTTAATAGTGTCTAAATCTCCCCTTAGTGACTTGTCATCGATTCCAGTGTTAATAACTGAGTTAAGAAAATGGTCATTTATTTCTTTACTGAGGAATTTTTCTCGTCTTAGTTTCAATGCCTCATTAGGGTTATAGCATTCATAATAAAGATCAAATAAGATAATAAACTTCATCTGATCCTTGTGCTGTTTTCCAAAATCTACCCATGCGTTCAGTATCAATCTAAGCCTCTCTATCCCACTGACATCTAGCTTATCAACTGACTTTATCCATTGTTTCATATTATTTAAAACATCTACATGAATCTCAAATATAAGTTCTTCTATTGAATCAAAATATTTATAGAATGTAACTCTGCTGATTCCTGCAAGTGTACATACGTCCTTAATACTAACATTAAGGAAATTATTTTTTAAAAACAACTCTTTTCCTGCTGTAATTATTTCATCTCTATTTTTATTTTTTACTTTTTCATGCCAGGTTTCGCTCATTTTCAATTACCTCATTATTTTGCATTTTATTTTCTTTTCTCACTAGAAATGTTGTTGCTAAAAGAATAAAAGCACCTAAAATATAAGGCAAATTTATCTGTTTGTCAAACAAGTTCCCAGCCAATATTGGACCTATTATATTACCTAAACTTGTATACATATTATTAAGTCCTGATACAAAACCTTGCTGATCCCCTGCCTCTTTTGAAAGCATAGTATTTACTGTTGGTCTAAGTAATGAGTTAAAGGTAAAGAATACTGATGAGACTAGTATAAGATATATAAAGTTTACTTTTAATATCATCAATACAAGCGCAATAGCAGACATAACTAGAGAAAATCTTATGGTTTTGTATTCTCCATAACGATTTATTACCTTGTCTATAAGGCATACCTGCATAATAATACCAATAGCTGCTCCAAGAGTTATTAATACAGAGATTTGTTGAGTGGTGAATCCATACTTATGCTCTACAAACAGCGAATAAACAGTTTCATAGTTTACCAAACCAAAAGTCATAATAAAAATGAGAATCAAGTATCTAAAATAAGAAGTATGAGCAGACTGAACAAGTTGTTCTACAATAGATTCCTGCTGCTCAGATCCTTTTGATGTAGTTCTTTTTTCTATAGGCAGAGTTTCTGGAAGTATTAATGTTAACAATGTAGACGCAAATCCTAAAGCTGCTGCAAAAAAATAAGGAACTCTTATTCCAAAATTAGCTATCATTCCGCCTATTCCTGGGCCTAATACCATACCCAAATTCATAGCAGCACTTAAGTAGCCCATACCTTTTGCTCGGGTATCTTTTGAAGTCACATCTGACACATAGGCTAGAACCGATGGAATCATTATTCCTAAACCAATTCCTCCTATAAACCTTGCTATATATAATAGACTCAGATAAGGAGAAACTGCAAATATAAAATCAGATATAATAGTAAGCGTCATACCGGAGAAAATCATTATTTTTCTTCCATATCTGTCTGAAAGCCTCCCACCTATAGGTGAGAATAGGAATTGAGCTGCTCCAAAGGCAGCTACCAAGTACCCTGCTACACTCCCTGCAGCATTAAATTGTTTTAGGTACTCAGGTAAAATTGGTATAACCATCCCCTGTCCCAGTAGAGCTATAAATAAGTTTATCATCAAAATAAATAAAGGTAGTTTTTTAAAATACGAATTTTCCATAGTTATCACTCCTAATTTACATTACGCAAATGATTTACACAGTGTAAACCATTTACTCAGTGTAAACTATTATATATTTATCTTTTTATTTTGTCAATGGTGTCCTACTTCTTAATTCTAGCACTAATATGTTCCATTATATTATTTATTTAATCTCAGCTACTACCCTACAAGGTAATCCTGTCATATCCGCAAAATCCATACCAATAATTGTTTTTTACTTAATACAAATACACTGATATTAATATTTCTATAACAAAAATGAGGAGTATTTTTTCTTATACTCCTCATTTTCCTCATCTAAATATCCAATTTTAGTAAATCACTAATTTATTTATAGCAACAGAGATTGGAAGTTAGCTGACAATCTCTGTTGCTTAAAAAGAACAGGATATGTATTTTCAACCATACTCTGTTCAAAACTATAATGTTTAGTTCTTAACTTAATGATATTGGTGAAATCCCTTTCTTTTTTAGTTTAGTCTATTTTAATTTAAGAATTCTTCTCATATTTAAGTAAAGAAGAATTCCAGGTTTCAAACATTTCATTTTCATTTACCACTGCCTCAAATACAGGATTCAAGAAAGAATATATTACTTCAATTACCTTTGCAAATTCAATTTCTATTTTAAGCGTACCTTTTATAAAATGTTTCCACTTAAGCAGCATATCACCATCTTTGTTAAAACCATATACTCTTTTAAAACTGTCTTTCTCATAAATAGTTCTTCTGTTTTGCAGTGTTTGAAATACAGCTTCCTGAAGCTTTCTTCCATCAAAACAATAAGTATTGGCCAAATAAAATATATCATAATAATCCTTCATTCTGCTATTAAGCTCCATTCGTGAAATAATAGCATCAAACTTTTCTGCTATAGTAGATTCCAGAGAATAGGTCATAATCTCAGGCTTTTCAAAACTCTCAATTTGAGTTGGTAGCTTTAAGCATTGGGCCTTAGGAATTATAACGTCTCCAACTCCTATGTCTATATGAAAAGGTGTTTTTGTATTTTTAATTTTACCTATAATATTAGTTCTAATTCCATGATAGTCGCTTTCTTCTGTTATCTCTTCAATGCTTTTCATTTCAAATATTATAAAGTCATTACCAGTATTAATATCAACAATTTCACGAATAACATTTTCAATGTTTTTTATATCATTGGATAAATTTTTCATCATGAAATCTATATCCATGGTTGGTCTACCTTCAAAACCACTTATACAATAAAGAAGAAGGCCTCCTTTTAATATAAGGTTCTCTTTATATTTTGAATAGGTTATTTTCCTTAGAAATTCTTCCTGACAAAATAACTGAAGAATTAATTGAAAACTCTTACCAGTAGCTTTTGCTTTATTTCTAAGTTTAGCTAGTATAGATTGTGCTGCATCTGCCATTAAAGCCACACTCCAATCAATGTTTGCATTTTTTTATATACTCTAAATATTTTTGCATACTCTATAAGTTTGGGTATATTTTTTTTATTGTCTTTAATATAGCTTTTGACAGCTTTATTAAAAATCTCTTTATCCATTTTATTTATATATCTGATCACATCACATATAGTTCTTTCTCTATCGTATACTTTAACCTTTACTCCATTTATATGTCCATCTACTACACCTATTTTTAGATAATGGGATTCTACATAATAAGGTTTTATCCTCGGATAATCTATTGCTAGTTTCTTTTTATTTATATCTCTATCTACAGCTATATAAAAAGAATCTGGAGTTCTATCCGTATATAAATAATAATGCAGAGCACTTCCCATACAAAGTACAGCCTCTGGAATGATTTTATATAAAATTTCTAAATCATCTATATCCTCATCTATCCATTGATATAGCCCTCTTTTAATACGGTAAACAAATCCATCATCTATAAGTTTGTTTAGATGACGTATAGTAAAACCTTTTGCTGTTATATCAGAAGTTTCAACTATTCCTTTGTTATCAATAAAAATTTTTTTAATTTCTTCATTGTTAAAAATCATAATACCACCTGCGTTTTAATATCCGCATTATATATATTAATGCGGATATTTATTTACATAATAGTATCATTTCAAAATACTATTGTCAAATAAAAAATATAAAGAGGTATAACTAACAAAATACATATTAACTTATAACTAATTTTTATCTTAACATGAATTTTGTTTTATAGTTTTGCTTCTCTTCCTAATAATCCCATTTTATTTAAATCCTTGTACAGTAATTACCTTATATAATTTTGGACAATACGATATTTGAGAAATTTGAACTTGCTACAATGCTAAATAATGAAAATAAAAATAATAAAAAAAAAGAACAGAGTATGTATTTTCAACCATACTCTGTTCAAAACTATAATGTTTAGTTCTTAACTTAATGACATTGGGCTTATGCCCCATTTTTATATACTATATTTTCCTTTGTTTTTTCATTTTCCAGTACTTCACATTTATTAAATTTAACAATAGCCTTAAAAAGATCTCCATCAATTTCTATATTAAGTTTACCACCTTGAAGTTCTACAATACTTTTTGCAATAGCAAGTCCTAAACCTGAACCTTCTGTATTTCGTGATTTATCTCCTCTTTTAAACCTTTCAAAAATTTCTTCTGCATCGAAGTCCATTTCATAAGAAGAAACGTTTTTCATAATAATTAAAATTTTATTATCTTCTTCTATTAAATCAATATATACTCTTGTACCTGCTTGAGAATATTTTATAATGTTGTTTATTAAATTTTCAAATACTCTCCAGGTCTTTTTTCCATCTAAATTGGCATACACATGTTTATTTGCATATTTAACTCTGAGGGTTAATGTTGCTTTTTTTATTTTCTCATCTAATTCTGCTATTGATTGCTCTAATAAAGCTGCCACATCTACCTTTTCTATATTTAACTCTACTGACCCGCTGGACACTTTTGATGCCTCAAACAAATCTTCTATAAGCACCTTAAGCCTTTCAGCTTTTCTATCTAAAACTGCAATATATCCATCCCTTTCATCTTGTGATAAATTTTCTTTCTTAAGCAAATTTATATAGTTTATTATTGAAGTAAGAGGGGTTTTTAAATCATGAGACACATTAGTTATAAGTTCTGATTTAAGTTTCTCACTTTTCACCTGACTTTTAAGAGATCTTTTATACCCTGTCTTTATATTATTAATGTTATAAGCTATCTTAGAAAGATGGTCCTTACCTTTTTCTTCTATAACATAATCCAAATTTCCTGAAATTATTTTTTCAGTTCCCTTTAATATTTCATTTAAATAATCTGCCTTTTTAAACATATAATGCAGTAGTAAAATTATATAGCTTACGGATATTATAATCCCTAATATTATATTAACACCCAGCATCACCACTAATATAAGTGTGAATAAAGCAAGCATAATTGTAACTGCTGTAATAGCTAATATTTGAATTTTTATATTTTTAATTACAATGGTTTCTTTAGTAACATTAATGAATCTATAAATTAAACTTCTCTTCCACTTAATCAAAAGTTCTTTTTTATTTTTTATAAGTTTTATAAAAGCCTTAAAATTAAGTATAAAATATAAAACATAAATACTTAGGATGATAATTTTAATGAAATGTTGAATCCCTAAGGGTTTATAAAAAAAATTAAGATTTATTAAATATATTAACATTATAAATGTGTAAATAATAAACATAAATGCCATTAAATCTATAGGTAATTTTTTGTAAAATTTTTTTATTTTTTCTACAAAAGTTACTTTTATTTTTTCATCTTTTTTTATTCCTATTAATATAAGCAATCCTATAATTAAAGAAGCACTTCCTATTATTCCTTCTTTAATAACTCTACTTCTGACAGAATTGTAATATTTATAATTACTTAATATATAGCTGCCTGAATCTAATCCTTTAGGAATTATAATATAACCTTCCCAGGAAGAATTTTGAAATATCCTATTAGTACTCCTAAATTCTTTATTTTCAGTATATTTTAGTGGAAACTCAATAGTAAAAAGTGATTCATTTTTTATATATTCTTCAATAGTACTGTTCCCTGTTAAATTATGATATATTTCATTAGTTTTTTTGTTTTTAATATAATACTTTATATCATTTCTACCTTGTATACTTTTCTTAATGCTTTCATAATCTTTATCATATCTTGATGCAACTTCCTTCTTAATTTCTTCATCACTTTTAGTATTTTCTTTTATTGCTTCTTGTATTTTCTTATTTTTTTCATCTAGTACTTTATTAAGTTTATCTTTATCAGGACTTTTTTCGGCTATTTCATTTTTATAGCTATTTTCAATTTCAATTTGCTTATTTTTTAACTTATCTTCATAAAATAGCTTTAATCCATCCATATCTTCTTTACTAGCTTTACTTTCTCCAAATTTATCATTATAATCTTTATAATATACATAAAAGTTATTTAAATTTTCACAATAGCTGTGTATCTCTTGTTGAAATTCAAAGCTATTAAAATACGTTTTGTTTACAATATAACTACTATGTTTTTTAACATCAGAAAAACTCAATATTGAAAGTGCAATCATACCTATGCCCAAGATAAAAAGTCCCAAATAAACAAATTTATTTTTCAATTTTATACCCAATTCCCCACACCACCTTTAAATACCTAGGTTCTCTAGGATTGATTTCTATCTTCTCTCTTATTCTTCTTATATGTACTGCCACAGTATTTTCTCCATTATAGTAAGGTTCTTTCCAAGCTTTTTCATATATTTCCTCAATAGAAAACACTCTTCCTTTGTTTTCCATTAGAAGTTCTAACACTCTATATTCAATAGCTGTAAGTCTAACTTCTTCTCCATCTACTGTAACCATTTTTGTCTTCTTATCTAAAACCAGACCTTTTACAGTTATTTTATCTTCAGTTTCCTTGTAATTACCTAAATTTATATATCTTCTAAGCTGAGATTTCACTCTTGCTACTAACTCTAAAGCATTGAAGGGTTTCGTAACATAGTCGTCTGCCCCTACATTAAGTCCTATTATTTTATCCATATCTTCTGATTTAGCAGAAAGCATTATTATAGGAATATTTTTATTTTCTCTAATTTTAAATGTAGCTTTAATTCCATCCATTCTTGGCATCATAACATCCATTATAATAAGATGAATTTCTTCTTCTTCTAAAAGCATTAAAGCATCAATACCATCTTTAGCTTTAAACACTTTTATATCTTCATTTCTTAAATAAATCTCTATTGCTTCAATTATTTCTTCCTCATCATCTACTACTAACACATTATGTTTCATTGTAATCCTACCATCCTTTCCTTAAGGCATGTTGAAAAAAATAACTAGTCAATATGCTAGTCCATTTTCTTTCATGTCTAAATTAAATTATATCATCTTTTTCACCTCCTTACTTAAGCTACAAATTAAGTATACAAGGCATTTTTTACAAATAACTTATGAAAATTCTTACAAATTTCTTAACAAAAAATTTTCATTTAATAACAAGAACTCTATTTATCCCCTGGCTAACTTTGAAAACACTCTTAGCTTCTATCAAAGTGAAGATAATCAAGTGTCAGTAAAAGTACAACTTTAACCTTCACTAGTACAACTTTAAGGGTTACTGGAACAACTTTGACCTTTCCTGATACAACTTTGAGGGTTACCAGAAAGTGAATATTTATTCATTAACATTCAAATAAAAATAGGCTTTAGGTACTTTCAATGAGTACTTAAAGCTTATTTTTTCTGCTAAAATAAATCTTGTTGTAAATAACAATCTTAAAATTAACACTTATTCAGAAAATATAAGAAATAACATTATAATATCACTGTAGGATATAATTGTTTTGCTAAACATTTAGTTCATAGTTGTAATTTAATGTTCACCAACTACAATCGAAATAAGAATAGGCTACACTTTATAACTTATATCCATAATGTAGCCTATTTTTACATGTTTGTGAGCTGTACCTGGTTAGCAGTAGTTTTCAATAAATGTTAAGTAATTACTGATTACTGGATTACTTGCTCTAATGCAGTGACCGTGGGTACCATTTATACATATTTGAGTTACTGTTGATCTAGGTAAACTAGATAGTCTACACTTGCAATAAGCATTAGCTTTTGCGGATTTTGGAGTTCCAATATAGAACAGATTATCTATAGAAATATATAGAACGACCTCATCTTTGGAATTTATAACATTGAAACTCTTCTGTTGGGCATTTTTATATGTTGTATTACTTATTTTGCACGCCGAAAGCTTAGGTAGAGTTGATAATATATGAATTAGATCAAGTCCATTAGCAATTTTTTGTGAGTTGGTCAGATTTTTTACTTGAGTCATAAAATTCATAGTAACAATCGCTCCTTTTTATTTGATTTTTTTACATATCTGCCACATATTCTATATCTTTAGTTACAATTTTTATTTTTAAATCAAATAATCTGTTTTTTGTTCCACTTTCAGTTTGAGCTATCAAATCCTTAAATTTATAGGTATTGAATAATTCTTTACTAACACTACCGAATAATCTAGACACTTCTATCTTTGTTAATTCTCTTGTTGAAGACAAAAGTGTGATGTATGAAATTTCAGAGTGAGTGCCGATAAATTGAAAATTTCTTTCACAGCCACTTCTAGCATTTGAACTTTCAAGAGCTAAGTGGAAGCTATTCTCAATATCTACTCCTTTTTCCTTTGCATTTTTCCATGTTGGATAATTTTTAGCCGGTGAATGTAACGTTGAATTTATTAAGTAAAAATAGTTATATTTAATTTCTCTGTAGTTTGAAGTGTCTGGTTTGTCAAACAAAGCCATTGCTTTTGATTTTTTTTCGTCCATAATACCCTCCTCAAATAATCATTAATTTTTAACGATTTAAAAGCTTATATATTATTATATTGATTAACTGTTAACTTAATCAACTTACTTATTGATATTATAATAACTCCAAAAACTCAAAAAGTCAATACTCTATTTTCTTATATACTGAAAAACTGACACGCTTAAAAATTATACTGTACTAATCATAATTCATTAATTGAATGTAATATTTTGAATAAAGAATTACATTAAGAAAAGATGTTCGGGTTGAACATCTTTTCTTATTTTACTTTACTAAATCTAAGTTTAGCAAGATTAAACCTTAGTTAGCTTCATAAATTTTAATTTATCGAAGATATATCATTAGATATAATAAATTAAATCTTAGTTTTGGCGCCATTTTTCATCATTAGTAGAATTATGGATTCTATTTAAATTAGATTGCTAAATTTAAATTATTATTATTTATAGAATCATATAATTCAGATATTTATCCATTGTAAACTAAAAAAATTAATAATGTATTGCATTTTTTCCAAAATAGTGTATAATAGAAGTATTCAATTAAAATCGATATTTTTAATATAAAATGTTATCAAAAGTGATAACACCCTACATGAAATTTGCACATTGAAAATTAAATAAAATACCGAGGAGGGCACTTACATGAGTATTAAAATTGATACTTTGAACAATCTTGAATTTACTGAGGGGGTTTGTAACACACTGAGGAATGATAGATCTTTAACTTCTAAAGCAAGGGTTAAAGTTATATCAACGTTGTCTCGTCTTAATGAATTTGGGTTGGATAAAGATTTTGTTAGTCCTAAGCAATTTAAAAGGCTCCAAGAAGGGTGGTATGAGTTGAGAATTAAGGAAAAAAGCGATTGTTGGAGAATATTATTTAGGCAAATAAAGACAACTAATGGTATCCTGACATATGGAATTATACATATGTTTCTGAAAGATACAGATCCAATAAGCGATATAGATTGGAAAAAAGCAAAAAGACAGGCTAGCTCAGAGAATTGGTTTTGAAGATTCTCTGGGCCCATATAGGCCCAAAACCTCATATTCTTGGTATTTAGTATTTAAATGCAAATTTATTACAGGGTGTAGAACAATAATTATATATTAAATTTAATATTGAGAGGTGAATAAATGGAAATGATTAAAAACATGTTAATTTTTAAAATTCAAATTTAGAAGAAATGATTTGGTTAATTATACATAAGAAAGAAAACTTGATTGGAAACAATTCAATTTTTTAGAGTTTTGAATATGACTGAATCGTTTGATTGAGTGTTTCATGAAAGCTTGGAAATTAATAAATAAGTTCCGAATATTATATTCGAGATCAAGACAATTGATTAAAAACAATTCGATTTTTAGAGTTTTAAATATGACTGAACAGTTTGATTGAGTGTTTCGTGAAAGCCTGGAAATTAATAAATAAGTTCCGAATATTATATTCGAGATCAAGACAATTGATTAAAAACAATTCGATTTTTAGAGTTTTAAATATGACTGAACAGTTTAATTGAGTGTTTCATGAAAGCCTGGAAATTAATAAATAAGTTCCGAATATTATATTCGAGATCAAGACAATTGATTAAAAACAATTCGATTTTTAGAGTTTTAAATATGACTGAACCGTTTAATTGAGTGTTTCGTGAAAGCCTGGAAATTAATAAATAAGTTACGAATATTATATTCGAGATCAAGACAATTGATTAAAAACAATTCGATTTTTAGAGTTTTAAATATGACTGAACCGTTTAATTGAGTGTTTCGTGAAAGCCTGGAAATTAATAAATAAGTTTCGAATATTATATTCGAGATCAAGACAATTGATTAAAAACAATTCGATTTTTAGAGTTTTAAATATGACTGAACAGTTTGATTGAGTGTTTCGTGAAAGTCTGGAAATTAATAAATAAGTTCCGAATATTATATTCGAGATCAAGACAATTTATTAAAAACAATTCGATTTTTAGAGTTTTAAATATGACTGAATAGTTTGATTGAGTGTTTCGTGAAAGCCTGGAAATTAATAAATAAGTTTCGAATATTATATTCAAGATCAAAACAATTGATTAAAAACAATTCGATTTTTAGAATTTGATTATGCACAGATGATTTATTGGAGGATTATAGTAAATCAACTTATTTTTATAAGCAAAGCCGGATTACACAACAATTATTTAGAAAGATGGTGAAACTACATGAATATAAATGATATCTTTATTAATGATGCTACGGGATTTAATGAATATCAAAGAATTGAGATACCTAAATTAAAAATTGCTAAATATATAAAGAACGCTCTTGTTGCTAAAAATTTGTCATTGCGCAAGGTTTCAAAACTTATTGATAACATGAATGATGATGAATATAAGGTTAGTTATAGCCAAATAGCTAGGGTTACAAGAGGTGAAAGTTATAACATCAATACTTTACTTAAAATTTTAGATGTTTTAGATTTAGAGATTAATATTAATAATAAATCATAATACGTATTATATTAATAATTCATTAAAAAGAGGGAGTTTCAAAACTACCCTCTTTTTTAATTTATAAAATAATCTAAATTATAATATAGATAAGCATATTTTTAAGTAGGATAATCTAAATACTACTAAATATTTAATTATTTGGAGCTTTAATAGTTGCATTTCTTGGATTTAAGCTTTTGTACTTTTTCCAAATCAGAATGATAAAAAGAATAAAAAACTTAAAAGATAAATAAATTGACCAACCAAGTATAAGTAGTAATATCTAATATGAATAGCAATTTGGCCAAACTTTCAAATAAGGCTAAAAAACGAAGAGAAAGTAAAAATTATTTTTATTAATTACATTTTATAAAAATAAAAGCTAACTTTGTTTAGTTAATTCTTAGGTATATAACATTTTAAAATGCTTAAACCTATTTTGACAAATGTATGATTTTAGATAAAAGATTACATTCGCCAAAATAGCATAAAATATTGATATACGAAGGCTTGTAGTGGTTTTAGCTATAGGCATTTTTGTTATATTCATTTTGAATGTATTGTTTTATATACTCTATCTACATTATATTGATTTGTAGGGTAAAAATGAGGTAAAAGGTGGAATTCTAACCTCAGTGGCATATGTTGAGAAGTAGATCTCACAATAAGATGCTTTTCATCTATTGCAAGTATAAAGGAAAAAACATTGATATCTTTTTATTGATAGACAATATTCATATTATATAACTATATCAATTGGCTAAATGCATATTTTTAATATACTGAATATATCTTGTTGTGGATAATAGAATTCTTTACTACAGAAATAGTTATTATTTTCAAGGAAAATTTATATGATTATACTTCTTTAATCATATTGTTTTTTACATACTAAGACTATACCATAAATTTATTAAAAAGCTCTTCCACTTTACATAAAATAAACCCTCTTATGGAAAATTAACGTAAGAGGAGTTGGTGGAGATGATTACCTTGAATGAAAAGCAACAAATAATTCTTAAATATTATAGAGAAGGAAAATCACAAAGGTCAGTACAAAGATAAACTGGTATTGCTAGAGATACTATAAGAAAATATATACGACAGTATGATGAAAAGCTTAGAGAACTTAATAATCTTGAAGATGGAGATGATGTAAAAAAAGCAGATATCATATCAGATATAGTGGAAGCTCTAAAGTATCATGGTGGTAAAAAAAAAGAAAAGTTGTAACTGAGGATGTTGTAGAAAGAATAAAATACTATCTAAAAGAAAATGAAACTAAGAGAATTAAAGGATTAAATAAACAGCAGAAAAGAAAAATTGATATATATGAAGCTTTACTATCTGATGGTATAGAAATAGGATATACAACAGTAGCTCAAGCAGTTAATGATATTGAAAGAAAAGGCCGAGAGGCCTATATAAAGCAGGAATATGAGTTAGGTGAATGCTGTGAATTTGATTGGGGTACTGTGAAATTATATACAGATAATAACATTCTAAGAGAGTACCAGATGGCTGTATTTACTACAGCACATGGTAATTACAGATATGCTAGACTGTTTCCAAAACACTAACTGTTTTTTAGAATCACATGCACTATTCTTTGAAAAAATTCAAGGTGTATACAGAACTATGGTATATGACAATATGAAAGTTGGGGTAAAGAAATTTATAGGTAGAACAGAAAAAGAACCTACAGATGAACTCTTAAAGCTATCGCTTTATTATGGATTTAATTTCAGATTTTGTAATGCATACTCAGGTAATGAAAAGGGTCATGTTGAAAGGAGTGTTGATTATATAAGGCATAAGGCTTTTTGTGATAAAGATATAGTTTTAAATCTTTGGAAGAAGCTAACGCTTATCTTGAAAGTATTTGCGATACTTTAAATAACAAACCTCAACCTAGTTATGGTAATAAAAATGCATCACAAATGTTTAGTGAAGAAAAAAAGTATATTCTTCCAAGAATGCCTATGTATGAAACAGCTGAAATTATGGACTTAAGAGTTGATAAGTACTCAACCATAGTTACTGATACATGCCATTACTCAGTATCAGATAAGTATATCAATTGCTTAGTTAGAGTGAAAAAATATTCCAATAAAATAATATGTTTCTATAACAACAATAAAATTGCAGAGCATGTTAGAAAATATGGGTTTAATGAATGGATATTTAATATAGAGCATTACCTAAATACTCTAACAAAAAAGCCTGGAGCACTTACTCACAGCGTAGCTGTTAAACAAATGGATTCCAGACTTAAAGAAATATACAGTAGTTATTATACCCAAAAAGAAAAAGAATTTATCGAGTTGTTAAAATTTATAGGAGAAAATGGACTGGAAAAAATTGAAAAAGCAATTAAAGTAATACTATCAACTAATTCTATGTATATAAGTACTGAAAAAATAAAATTTATATGTAATAGAGATGATTCCGTAGGTGTATATAATAACTATTTTGAAAACAGAAGCTCTGAAACCATAGATAAATCAAAAGAAATGCTTGGATACTATACAAAGATACTTTCAGCTGCTTCTAAAGAAGAAACTTGTAGGGAAGTGATAAATTAGTGAGTGATAAAAATAAAAAAACAACTCTTAAATCTATAAAAGAATACACTGAATATCTAAAGTTATCATCAATAAGAAAAGATTTAGAATCTATTATACAAGAAGCTACTATAAATGATATAAGCTATGAGGAATTTTTATTAAAATTATTAGAATCAGAATATGATACAAGAGTAGAAAATGGCAAGAAAAATAGGATAAGGCTTGCTCAGTTTCCTTATAAAAAATATATTGAAGACTTGGTTATTGATGATCTTCCAGAAGATGCGAAGAAAAAGATGAAAATTATATCGTCGTTAGACTTTATTAAAGAAGGTCAAAATATTATATTGGCTGGAAATGCTGGTACTGGGAAGACTCACATAGCCATAGGAATTGGTATAAAAGCATGCTTTGAGGGTTACAAAGTATTATTTACTACTGTACCTTTATTTATAAATCAACTCAAAGAATGTAGATCAAACAGAACTCTTCGAGCTTATCAAAACAAATTTGAAAAATATGATTTAGTATTATTGGATAAATTTGGATATATTTCTGCTGATAAGGAGGGTGCAGAACTTCTTTTTACAAATTTATCTTTAAGAACTGAAAGAAAATCAACAATAGTTACAACTAACCTGTCTTTCGACAGATGGGGAGAGATATTTCAAGATCCAGTAATGACAGCAGCAATGACTGACAGACTTACTTATAAGTCATACATGATTAATATGAATGGTAATTCTTTTAGGTTAAAAGAAACTAAAAAATGGATTGAAAATTTGCCTAGTTAATAAATTGTTTCTATAAAAAGTGGTAGAGCTTTTGAGTATAATCTGGAAGAAATTTAATGTATAAAATACAGTAGTCTTTTTCCAATAGAATTTGGGCTATCTTTATCAAAAATATCACTTATATCTAACAAATTTCTTATTTCTACTAACTGATAATTGTTTTTAAACTTTTCATGAACCATTTTGCAAAGTGTATCATAATTAAACATTTATAAATCCTCCCCAAAGTATTTCTTATATGACAATTTTACCTTTACATTTATGTCTTTTATGTAATCGCCATATAAAGTTTCACTATATTCGGCATGAGTATATTGACGAATTTTAAGTTCTGTTCCACTCATATCTCCAAAGTAGTCTTTTATTAAAATACATCTATCAATATACCATTTTGCACAGCTTAAATTTAATGTAATACCATTCTGAATTTTTGAAATCCCATAATCAGTTAAGTAATAGGATTTACTATAAGCTCGTCCGTCAATAGCAACTTTATTTTTAAATTTTAAGAAACCAAATGAGCATAGAAAACTTATTATATCATCTATATCCTCATATGCACCAAAGAAATACCTCATCATCTCTTCACGCCTTAATTCTGGTTCATTAGAATTATATATTTTCTTAACAATTATCTTAATTTTATCTTGCTCTATATCATTGTTTTCTTTTAACATTTCCAATAATTCATATGCTAAGTAATCTGGATTTCTAATTAAAAAATCTATTTTCTGTAGTCTTACTTCGCTTTTAAATAGTTTCAATAAACTCGTATTTTCAGAATTTCTATAGTCTTCAGAAAAAAAGTATAAAATTAAAAGTATTCTTAGTATGTCTCTATAATTATGATCTATTAACTTAATTTGCAGTCCTCCAATACCAAACTTTATTACGCTAGATGTTATAGTAAGTTATTAAGAACAATTATTCCTTTGAAGATATGAACTTACTTATTTCAGCATCAAGTTCTGCTATCTTAGAATCAAATTCACTAGAATTAAGATTAGTAAGATATGAATATTTATCTAAATTCCAATGCTGAAAACCTTCTTTTAATTCATTCCAAGTTGCTTTATATTCATATGCTCTTAATTAAAATCTACCAAAAGAAATGGTATGCATTCTATCTGCATTTTTAAAGATTCGTTCATATATTATTTTCCAAAATTAAACACATATTTAGAACATGCCGCCAAGAATCCTATTATTATAACTCCTTTGGCAATCATATAAATATATTGATACCATCTCGTATCTAGTGGTGAATTAGTATTGCTAAAGTTAAATAATCCAAAGGCAACTCAACTTGTAGAAACTTATATATTCCATTATATAACATATTGTTGCATGAACTTTGTTTAAATCCTCTCTTCTATTTAGCAATTTCATAAATTCACCCATGTATCTCATATTTTTTTAATCATTCCATTTACTTTCTCAACCTATTTTCTACTTATATTGAATATTATCAAACTTATATATAGTTTTCTTCTCCAAATAACAATTTGAGATCCTCTTTTGCTTTCTCACTTAACCCTGACAAAAACACAATGGCTAAATTATATCTAGCTCTGGAACAAATAACATAAAACATATTATTTGTTTTCTCAAATCTTGCTGTTCCTTTATCTGTTTGCTCAAAATAATTATTAAAGTTATAACTTGATTTCCAATCATTATCATCAATGAAGCAGACAACATTATCAAATTCTGCACCTTTTGTTCCATGATCAGTCGAGAAAGGTGATGTCTTTTTTGCAGCATAATATAAATTTCTAAACTGCTTATACTTTATTTGCAGAAATGTAGAAAAAAAATCATCTTGTGAAGATATATCTTCATAAAACTTCTTTATTTTATCTGGCTGTTTTAGTATATTATTATCCCACACAAATTCAAAAATTTCTCCTATATTTTTATTATCGGCTCCACCTACTAGATCATTCATAATATTATTCAACTTAATTTTGTCCCCAAGCGAAAATACACCATAACAAGTTTTCTTTAATAATTTCTGTATACTCTGACTTTGATACAATTCAATCAGTTCTTCTATATCAAACAAAAAATTAGCAAACGGACAATCCCTATTATCTTTATTTTTAAGTAACTGATCTTTCTTTTTTGCTCTCCGCCCCTCTACTGTTTTATTTTCTTCATCATATAAATCATGAAGTTCAAGATAGCCATTGCGTTTGGCTATAGATTTTGTAACTAAATACAGTCGTTTAACTGTTGATTCATTTACACCTAAATCTGGACATATTCTTTCGATCAAAAATTTCTCTGTATCTATTTCCACATCATTGATATAATAACAAAGACATTTGCCATGTTTTTCTTCTCCTGTCTGATGCTGTTCAATATCATTTCGCAACTTATTTAGTAATTCTATTATTTCAACTGAACACCTATAATTTTCATCCTTAGGAATCCTATTTAAATTATATTTAATATCATCTATCTTTCCAATTGTTTTTGCATAAATTTGTTGTTTATAATCTCCAAATAAACCAAGCAATATAGTTGTATTTTTCTTACCATGGTCTAAAATTACCTCTGCAATTTCTTGATTTGTATCCTGATATTCATCAATAAAAATTATTGGATATGCATCTTGAATAATTTTAAGTATGTTATTATATTTTCTTAACATAACTGATGCTACGCTAATAACATCATTATGTGAAATAATCCCTTTTTTTCTATTATAATATTCATGATATTCTATCCTACCATGAAATTTTTCTAATTCATCCAATGTGACTTTATATTTTTCAGCTTTCTCTTTTGCTTCTGCCCACTTTTTTGTTGTATTTTTTGATGTAGATAAAATTTTTTGCTGATCATTATATTTTATTGTTACAATTTCCATCAACTCTATTTTTAATTCCTTTTGAAAAGGCTTTATTATATCCCATAAAAAATCATGAACAGTTTTGACCTCTATTAACTCATTTGCTTTAGTTCTCTCTATAATTTCTTCTTTAGCAATATTAGTGTATGTAATACACATAACTTTTCTATTTAACTTTTTTAATTGTTTACCTTTAGATTCAATAATATAAAATAACGCTTGTACCAAACTCCAGGTCTTTCCACTACCTGCTCCAGCTTCAATAATAAAACTTTCGTTATTGTTAATACACTCAATAATAAGTTCTTCTACTTTGCTAGCCACAATAATCCCTCCTGTATATAAGTCGGAACTTTCCAATCATTAGATGAAATATACATTACATCAAAAGCAAAATCTGACTTCTTGTCATTTTTATCAATATAACTATAAATATCATAAGAACTTTGAAAAATTTCATCAGCATTTTGATATTCTTTTAGCTTGCTTCTTATACTACTTAATTTATCTTTTTTTTCTATAATATATGTAGTATTGTCAATTATAAATGCTTCCTCAAATGATCTTCCACATTTTATATTAGATTTATTAGTATAAATATTTTTTTGAAAAGTAACGCTTATCAACTGTTTTGCATTTTTATTAAATTTATTAAAAATTAAATCCTTTATTTTCTGCTCTCCAGGTACCCATTTTATTAATGTTTGATTAGATGTTATTAAATCTTTTATATTATCTTGAGTAATCTCTTTCTTTTTAGGTCTTGTCATTTTAGGAGTTACTCCATCATCCTCAAAAACTCTATTTCCTTGTTCATCTTTTTGTTGTTCAGACATACAACTATCAGCGTCTGTAATAATCAGTGTCTTGATTCCTAAAAACTCAAGGAACTCTTTAAACTTACACATATACGCTCCACCAACTTCTATTAAAGATATATATTGCTCTGACAGCACTCGCAGTTTTTTGTATTCTTGATTATTTTTTATAACATTATCAGTTTTTTGTATAAACATTGGCATTAACAATCTTTCACATAATCCTTCAACCAAAATTATTTTATCAGCAAAAAACATATCACATTTTACTAGTGTTATATACTGCTTTAAAAATTCTATTGTGTCATCATCAAACTTCTCTTGCTTTTCATGAGTAGCTTTTTTTATATCTAGCTCAAACTGTAATAAATCTTTTATTTTAACTGAATAATTCGATCTACTAAAGTACCTTATATTGTCAAACTTTGCATTAGAAATAATATGAGAAGAATGAGTTGAAATAATAACCTGTGCATTTATATTATTTTGTACCATAAACTCTTTTAATTTGATTATGAACGTAGATTGTAACTGTGGATGCATATGTGCTTCTGGTTCTTCCAAAAATATAAAGTTCAAATCTGTTTGTATCTCTTTTAATTTTGAGCGAAAGCTCAAGATTTCAGAAATTATATAAATCAGATTACTATAACCTAACCCATTATACTTTTCAGGTAGCAAATGTTCTTTATCTTTATAAAATAACTGTATTCCGTTGAACAAGTTAGGTAATGTAACATTAGACTTCAAAACAACATCAGATCCTTCAATATTAGGATATCCAAATGTAGCAAAAGAAGATGTAAATTCTTTAAAAAACACTGCTAATTTATTATCAATGTCGCTGTTAGCTTTTTCCATAGACGTTAGTAATTTTTCCAATTCATGAATGTTAGCTTTTTCTTTTGACTTTTCACTATTTCTATATTCGCGTTGGAATACTGGTGCCAACTTTGAGTTTGTTTTAGAGTTACTATCCTCTACTTGACGCTGGGCTGCAATAAAATAACTGTAAATAATTTTTTCTATATCTGACTTTTTCACGTTTTCAGCATGATTATCTTCAGAATTAGGTCTTATTCTATAATCATAAAATAGGTTAACTAGTTTTGATATTTCTTCTAAAATATAAACGCTGTTGATTCTTTTTTTTGGTACCAACTTCAAAATATTTTCATGTAAACTATCAAAAAAACTCTTTGGATCTTTAATTTCATATGAAAATAATATTTTTAAATTATTTTTATCATCTAAAGTTGTTAATAGTGGTCTTATATTACTCCAGTTATCACTTTTTCCATACTCTATATCTAACTCAAGTTGAATAGATGGTAATTTTTTATCAATATTTTCAAAAAAATCTTCCATCAATTCTACGTTATCTTTTATATTTAAATATTCTGCATAAGAATCAATAAATAATTTATGGCACCCTATAGAAAAATCATTAAAATTAAGTTCCTTATTATTAAGAAATGTTTCAAATAAGCAAGAAAATGATGTCTTTCCTGAATTGTTTTTTCCTACTAAAATTGTTATTTCGTTATCAATTCTTATTACACAATTCTCTAGTAACCTATAGTTTTGAATTTTAACACTTGTTAATTTCATTTAAGCATTCCCCCATGTATAAGTACTATAAACTTATAGTCCAATAAAGCCTAAAATTTATAGTATAATTTTTAATATTTCTGACATTTTATTTTGATTTTCATAATAAGTTGAGTAATTATAACATGCATTATAATTCTCTTTATACTGCATGCCACCTATTTCTTCTATTTTCTCAACTAACTTATCTCCCTCTCCATTTCTTTAGATATAACAACTTTCTATTATAAGCACACTACTTATATGTAATTTAAACCCATAATACCAATATTCCACATAAAATCTCAATATCCTCCCTAATTGTATATAATAAAAAACCACCTATACATTTGGTATAAATGGTTTTACATTTATTATATTTATTAAACTATTGAAAATTGTTCTTTATAAAGAAATCCATTGTGAAGCAAAATTCATGCTTTTACTATCATCCATAAACTTTAATGTCTCCATCAATTTTAAATTGGTTATTCCAATTGTGCACAAAACACTACAACATTTACCAACATAATTCACATGACCTTTTTTTATCATCAATTCCAATTCATTTTATACTTACTTTTTTTACCCTAATATCTACTACACAACTTACAACTAGTTTACACATCAAATCTGAATTCACCTCTTTTGCATCAGTGTAACTTTCAATATATAGCTATCACATAGTAGTCCTATTAACACAAAAACTCTATTAATTCTAGAATAACTTTAATTTAAAATCATACACAAGATTGCAATCATTCTCTTAATAAATAATTAATTTATTCTCCTTTAATTGTTTTAGTTGCTGCTGTTTCTTCATATGATAATTTATATATTTTTTGTTCATATTTTACTCTTTCCTCTTGTGATTCATTTTTATATTTTTCAAAAACCATTTTTATAATTTTTTTATAATCTTCTCTTAAATTCTTTGTTAAACAATTAAAATCTAAAAATTCTTCAAAGTGTTTATACATATAACAAAACAGACTTGAATATTCATTTTCTTTTTCACAATATTCTTTTGCTTTATTAAAAACATTTCTGAAAATATCTATTTCAAATATATCAGACATTTTCTTTATAGCTCCTTTCTCTTTTAAACGTAAGACTTTAATGAGCTCATCTCTCACGTCCCTAAACGCATCATCAATATCCTTTTTTCTTATAATCCATAAACTCTCTCTATTTAAATTGCATATTTTTACAGTTTCTTTACCTTTCTCGGTTATCCCATCTGCCTTACCATCATAGTTGAATTTAATATGTTCTTCGGGTATATCTATTTCTGGATGAAGAAGTAACGGTTCTTCATTCTGTAAAGTATTCGAATTTGCTCTCCATTCTTTCTTATCGTCAGAATGAACTTTTACTCTTTTACCTTCATTCTTTATTGGAAATTTAGTACCTTTTGTGCCACTATTATTACATGCCATACAAGCAATTATAAGATTAGTCCATTCATATGCCAACCAATAATACTGATGTTTGGGACGATAATGTTCTATAATAAGATTTCCTGGTTCCAATTTAGACTCACAATATGCACATTTATGGTTATATAAATCAACTAATTTTTCTTTTACTTCTTCATCATTATAACCTGCAAAACAATGCTTATGTTTCTCAATTAACAAGTTTCTCATACGGATTTTATGTTTACTATAATTTAGAGATTCAGGAATATCTTTAAAGTCTTTTTCTATGTGTATCATAAACTATTCCCCCTAATCAAAAAAGTCTTCATCAAAATTTAGACCTTTTTCATTAAAAAGAGCCAGCTCTTCATTTAACTTTTTGTCCTCTATAAAACTCATATAATCCTTATGAGTATTAAATTCTGCTGGGTCTTCATTTTGACTAGACATTAAGGAAACATCAAATAAAGGTGATGAAATTAATATATTAGGAGAAATATTCCTCATGTCTATACTAATTTTGTGTATCTCCGTTCCTTTTATTTTATCTCTTTTCACTCTCAAGAATATAGAATTTTTAGGGGCACCCATAAAAGGAACTATACTATGAGTACTCGCCCAAAACTGAATTTTAGGAAAAAGTTTGGTCAGCAATTCTGGTAATTTCTTTTGCCAACATGGATGCAAATGTAAGTCTAATTCATCAATAAAAACAATTCCTTTTAAATCACGTAAATCATCAGCATTTTGGTTAATCATTAACCTTATTATCATATCTCCAATCATAGCAATAATATTTTTATTTCCAGAAGACAACTGCTTGAAAGATGTTTCAAAACCTTTTTCTTTATAAATTATTTTTTCACCTCTGAATATTATATCTTCAACACTTGGTAATAATTCAAGTATAACTTCCTTCACTTTTTCAATTGTATTTGATTTTTTTAACTGTTCTTCCCTGAACCAGTTTTCTATACTAAGTAGATTTCCATAACCCTCATTAAAAAGGCTGTAGGCTGAATTATCCTTATACTTTTCTTCTTTTATATTAGATGACTGCATTGCTAAACGATAGACTCCATATCCAATTACATCATTAGAACTCTCAAAATTATTCCAATTACTAATTTTATAATATAATTTATTTATACCGCTTCTGTTTTCATCTTTCAATTCAACTTTTATTTTCGATTTTCTTTCTAGTAATTTATTATCATCCATGTCTTCACCTAATAAACCTAATGCTAACGCTTGAAGTACTGAAGTTTTTCCATCTCCATTTTCTCCTGTTATAAAAATCCAATTACAGTCAACAGGAATGTCTTTGAATTCCATTTCTTTTATACATTGAAAGTTTTTTATAAAGAAACTTTTTATAACCTTAGGTAAAGATTTTTTATTCTCATTATCTAAGTAAATATCTTTCGTGAGTTCAGGTGCTTTATTTTCCTTTAAATTTTCTAAATCATTCAATCTCACTTCTAATCCTTTATTATTTTTGCAAATGTCAATAGCTTCTTCAATATCTTCAATTTCCGCATCTTTCGACAACGCTTTTCTTATTTTCTCAATCTGTAAGGATTTATTTTCACATTTATAAGCTTCTTTATTATTACCCATACTTCTATATATAATTGATATATTACTGTAAAAATTCGCTAAATAAGGATGATCTACTGGCAATACTTTTTCAAATGTTTCAATTGCCTTTAAAGCAAATTCCAAAGCTTTATCATGTTTCGCTTTACCTTGATAAGTTAATGACATATTATTATAACAAATTGCTAAATCTGCATAGTTTATTACTGACATTTCTGTAAGTATTTTTCTTGCTTTTTCTCCTAATTCTAAAGCTTTACTATATTCACTTATGTTCCGATAAATTAATGATGCATCGTTATAAGAAGCAGCCAAATCTGGATGATTTGGTTCTAATACTTCTTCTCTTATTTTAATTGCTTCTAAGGCAGCATTCAAAGCTTCATTATATTTCCCTTTCTTTCGATAGGCCATTGCTACATTATTGTATGAATTTGCCAAACTTGGATGATTGGATTTTAGAACTTTTTTTCTTATTTCAAGTGCTTTTAAAGCAAACTTTAATGCCTCATCATTTTCACTTTTGCCTTGATAAATAATTGATATATTATTGTAGGAACTTGCCAAATCCGGATGATCTTGCTCTAGCACTTTTTCCCTCATTTCAAGTGCCTTTAAACCAAACTCTAAAGCTTTATCATATTCACCTACATTTTGATAAGCCATCGATATATTATTATAGGAACTTGCTAAATCTGGATGATCTTGCTCTAGCACTTTTTCCCTCATTTCAAGTGCCTTTAAACCAAACTCTAAAGCTTTATCATATTCACCTACATTTTGATAAGCCATCGATATATTATTATAGGAACTTGCTAAATCTGGATGATTTAATTCTAGTGATTTTTCTCTTATTTCAATTGACTTTAAACCAAATTCTAAAGCTTTATCATTTTCTCCTCTATTTTGATAAACCATTGATATATTCTCATAGAAACTTGCTAAATCTGGATGATCTAGTTCTAGTACTTTTTCTCTTATTTTAATTGATCTTAAACCAAACTCTAAAGCTTTATCATTTTCCCCTACATTTTGATAAACCATCGATATATTATTATAAAAAGTTGACATCTCTATATTATCTAATTCAAGTACTTTCTTTGCTATCTCAACAGTTCTTAACATAAATTTCAATGCTTTATTATATTCTCCAGTGTTTTTACAAATAATCGCCATATTATTTGCCAATCTAGCCATACTTAAGTCCTCTTCAAGTAAATTCTCTAAAACAGCTTCTCCAAATATAATATACTTTACTTTATGTATAAAATTTTCATATGGTTTTAAATTTAAATCTTCAGCCAAATTCTTTATGAGATTTGCACACATCTTAACATCTGGTTTTATTTTTTCTTTTACTGTCTCTTTCGCTATTTTATTAATTTTTACAGATGATTCACTACAAATAACCAATTTTTTTTCTATTAAAGAACATATACTATCAAAGCTTTCTAGATTAAGCCATTTTTTTATATCTTTAAGATCAATATACACATCAGGCAATATACATAAATTTATCATTATTGAGATTTCTTTATTATTTAAATTCTGTAGTTCAATTTTTTTTATAATTAAATCAGACAATTTGAATTCACCTTTGTAACTTGGATCTTCAACTTCTAAATTAGAACTTTCTAAACTTGATACCTCATACTTAAGTTTTTGGTAAAACTCCTGTAAATTGTATTTATTGCTTTCTGCTATATTAGCTGAAAGCTTTATACTTAAAGGGTGATTGCCTGTTAACTGTAATATTTTCTTTAGATATTCACTATTTTTCTCCATACTATAATAATGATAAAATATATCTTCACTATCACTTTCAGTCAGTATATCTATATGGATTTGATCAAATATCCTTGAAAAGTTTCTTGATGTGATTAAAATTTTAAACTTAAGTTTTTTTAGAATATTTATATCTAAATCATTTAGTTCTGGAACTTCATCTATTATTAAAAGAGCATCTTCATCAATATTAATTAAAAACTCAATTATTTTTTCAGACTTTTGCTGATAACTAGGATATTCACTTATCATTTCTACATTCAGTTGTCCAACTAACGAATCTATTAGAGTTCCACTATAGTTAATCCATCCAGCATAAGCATATTTACCATAATTTTCACAAAAAAAATTTTTGCATAAAGCAGTTTTTCCTATTCCCGCCATACCTGTAATATAAACAATATTATTTTCTTTAAGTAAATTATCAATACTCTCTAATTCAGTTTTTCTCCCTACAAAATTAGTATCTTTAATCATTTCTGGTATTTCTCTAGTAATGTATTTAACTTTATTATTTTTTTTTCTAAATGGAAACTTCACCTCCTTATATATTAATTGCTCACCTTTAATTACTCTAATTTCTTTCAAGATGAAGTCTTTAACTTTTTCTTCTATTTCTTCTTCATCTGATTCATTTATAATTTTCGGTATATCTATATATCTTAAGTCGCCTAAAAAATTATCAATTTTCAATTCTTCTTCTACGACTATTGGAAGTATTCCTTTGCTTTTAGATTTGTTGTTTTGCAATAGAAATATGTTCCATTCTTTTCTTGAAAAATCTGAACTTAAATAATTATTTGATATGATTGCTATTATATGTTTAACTTCTTTACATACTTTCTCTATCTCTGTTTCTATATTTGAATCAGCATTAAAATTAAAAATCTCAGTTATAGTGGTAAATCCGTTATCCCTTAATATTTTATCAATCCATAAGGCATATTCCTCATCTTTATAACTATAACTTATAAAAAAATCTACTTTCAATTTATTCACCCTTTCATACTTTTAAAATTTAATATTGAATATTATTGAATTATTAGTAACTATAAAGTAACATTTACAAAACGATTTCTTATAAATCTATAATGTTTACTGTTAGCTTACTTGTTATCAATAGCTATTAAGCAAAATATCTTTATACCTTATTTTTATATCTATATTTGTAATTAAGCTAGTATTAATGTTAAGTTTCTATAAAATGTTTTTAGTGATAATAAATAAAACTGGAACTTAACCTAATTATCTTTCTGATCTCACTTTATCGTGACATTTAATTAATTTTACAATATACATTTTATACAGTCCCAATTACATAGGGTTATACTATTAAAATATCTTATCTCTCATTGTTAACTAATTTCAATTTTAGCATTATAATAATTATTTATATTAGATACTATATTAATTAATTTGCATATAAGACAAACTTTATAAATTAACTTAAACGCCTCCATATATCATTAAACTTTTACTATTCCAATAACAATTTTAAAAAAGACATTAATTCTCTCTACCTTATAAAAATACTTAGTATACTATAATTTATATTATATTCAAATATAATATAAGTTGTACTGCAAATAACCACACAAGTGAATTTACATATATATATTATACCATTCCAGTGTACCGCTTAATTGTATGGAACAAAAACACCTGTACGTTCAATACAGATGAAATTGTATTTTTTACATTTATTATGCTATTCAAAATCAACGTTTATAATAGTCTACAGAGCAATAGCTAGGAATGCATCATTAATGCCAATAACATATGTTTCTGGTTATAATTATAACCAAACAAGAATTCATAGAAATACAATATTACTAATGTATGAAACAGCACATAGAGCAATGTCTTTCTTTACAGATAACAAATGTTATTTTACTTTTGGAATACCTTTTGAGAAATCTTTGGAGCACTTTTCATCAGACTTCAAAACAGCTTTTGGTGGATATATATAATTTTTATCTATTAAGATAATAAAAGGTTTGAAAAATAATCATAATTAAGAATATATATTTATATTCTTAATTATTATACAACTTTAGTATACACTAAAGTTGTATTTTTTACATTTTTTGAAATGCACAAATTCAACGTTTGTAGAGAATCTCAGTATACAACAAAGTTGTATCTCTACTGTGTCACCATAACCTAAAAATAACTTCATAAAAAAGAGGCCTTGGGGCCTCTTTATTGCTATCGCTCTCTAAAAATAAGGCAGCAGCCTTTTGTCTTATCCTTTTTATTGATTTAATTTAAATTTTTTACAGTTACATTCTATGCGGTAGCATTAGAAATCTAGAAATTTTTATTTTTAAATTCCTTAAATACTTCATCAAAGTCTGCTTCTTTAAAATCCAACTCTTCAGGATTTTTAACTATCATTGTAGAATCACATGCTTCGCATGCATATCCTGGTATATCAACATCCCCGAATTCACCTCTAGTTATATGCATTTCTATAGATAATCTTGGAACTTCCATTTCTGCGCCACAATTTAAACACTGATAGGTTATTTTATCATTCTTTTCTTCTTCAAAAAATGCCTTTACTAGAGCTTTTGCCTTCTTTATTTTATTTTTTTCTCTTTGCTTGTCCTTTACTTTCTTTTTCTTACTAGCCATTTTACATCTTACCTTTCCTTATGCAAATACTGGCTCTATTTTATCATGAATTATTCCTTTTATCACTCCGTAGTCATGCATTAACTGTTCAATTTTCTTTTCATTGCTTATGAGAATTTGTTTTTTTAATTTCTCTTTAACACTTACTCCATAATAGACTATATCATTAAACTTCATCTTTCTTCCGCAATTTGGACAATCTAATGGATTTACTCCAAAAGTTAATAATATTCTTGTTTGCCAATTTTTCATCTTCTTTTTAAATTCAGCTACTTTTTCATCTATTAACTTAAAAAATTTATTCTTATGCTTAGTATTTTTAGCATATATACCATAATATCTTATCATTTTAAAATTCTTTTCTGGTATATGTCTTATAATTTTCCCTATAAAATCAAGTACATCTAATTCTTCTTCAACCCTTACTCCATCTTCGTGTCTTTCATAATAAAACACTACTCTTTTTCCATCATACTTTAATATTCTTGACTCTGCTATCGCAGGTCTAGAGGTATATCTGCCTACGTATTTAGCTGCTTGTTTTGCTGTTTTCACTTCACCTTTACCATACACATAAAAACCATTTTTTAACTTCTTATATAGGTCATTTTTTAACTTTCTAAACTGCTTTTTAACATTTATAAGATTCAATTCTAAAGCATCTAATAATAATTTCTGCCACCTTTTTCTTAATGACTCGTAGTGTATATGCTTAACTTTTTTCCAAACTGTAAATTTTCCTGCTCCACCTTCAGTAACTAATAAATGTACATGAGGATTCCATTTTAAATCCCTTCCAAATGTATGTATAACTGCTATTATTCCTGGCGTAAAACCTTCTTTCTTATTTAAGTTTCCAAACCAACTCATAATAGCTTTTGAAGCACATTGTGGCAATAGTGCAAGTAACTTTCTATTTTTACCAAAGTAATTTCTAAGTTCCTTATGTATAGTGAATACCATATGTCTATGCTTTGTTCTTATCAATCTTGAAACCATTTCATCTGCCCAATCTTCTGATTTCTTTTTTCCACAAGATGTGCAAAATCTACTCTTGCATCTAAATCCAACCCTTTTTATTTCACCACATGCTTCGCATTTAAATTCAATATATCCTATATCTAAAGAACCACAATTAAGCATTTTCTTTATTTCTTTATAAACAATACTTCTTGTATTACCTCTATTCAATTCTTCAAATTCATCCCAATTATCTATAAATATCTTTTTTATAACTCCTACCATTTACACATCACTCTTACATAGTTTTTATTATAAATTTTATCATAAATCTTCTTACATATTATTCCTTGAAATATTTTACATCGACTTGTAAATCCTTTATTTCCAATGCCTAACGGCATATTTTTTTAAGCAAAAAAGTTTTAAATTCCTACTAAATAAAAAAGGACCGTACTGAATTAACAGTACAGTCCTAGATTTAGTTTCTATATATGTCTTAAATTTTCCATATATATTCCCCACTTTTATTTATATATCTAATCCTATTTTCAAATACAACCTTTGCAGTTCCATCTACAAATCTTGATACTTCATCAAAAATTGGTTCTATAATAAATTTTCCTTCTTTGTCTGTATATCCCCATTTTCCATTAACTTCTACAGATATTAAACCTTCACTAATAGTATCTACATTGTCAAACTTTATTGGAATAAATTCATTACCTTCCTTATCTATAAATCCATATTTATCTTCAATGGCAACTGCTGCAAATCCTTCATAAAAGTTATCTGCCCAATCATATTTAGGTAATATGATCATTTCCCCTTTTAAATCTATAAATCCACACTTATTATTGGCTTCAACTAATGCTAAGCCTTCACTAAAATCATTAGCTTCTTTATACTTAGGTGAAATAACCTCATTTCCTGACTTATCTATATATCCATATTTATTTTTTATTTGCACTGCTGCCAAACCTTCACTAAACCCATGGGCATAATCATATTTAGGCTCTATAATTTCCCTTCCCTGCTGATCTATATATCCTAATTTACCACCTGACTGAACTAGAGCTAAACCTTCACTAAAATCAAAAGCATCTAAAAATTCAGGCTCAATTGCCATTTTACCTTCCTTATTTACATACCCCCATTTATAACCTAATTTTACTGCTGCTAAACCTTCTGAAAAATCTTTTGCTTCATTAAATTTAGGATTTACAATTAAACTTCCTTTACTATCTACATAACCATATTTATCTTTTAACTCAACTACAGCTAAATCCTCACTAAAATCATAAGCATCATCATATTCAGCATTAACTATTAAGTTTCCTTCTTTGTCTATAAATCCAAAGCTTTCTCCCATACTTATCATAGCCCATTTTCCATTAAAATCTTCAGCATAATCAAATTTAGGCTCTATAGAAATTTCTCCTGTATTATCTATATATCCGTATTTGCCATTTAATTTTATTGGATAAAGTGTCTTATCTACTTTCATATATTAAAATCTCCTTTTCTATTTATCAAATACTCCACCAGTCTTTTTATTTATAAAGGCTTTTCTAGTTCCACCTATGTTTTTATCTCCTCTTAAAACAGATTTTTGTTCTGCACCTTTTTTCTTTTTAGCTTCAATTAATTTCTTCATCATTTCAATATTTTTATCTGACATTTTCATTCTCCTCATATAATAAAATTTGCAATATATTTCTTATGCCCACATTATACTATATAATATAGTTTTATTCCATTAAGTATCAATTTATCAATTCCTTATATAATACAAAAAACATTGATATTTATACTATATATTCATAACACTTTCAAAGATTTATATTCATTTTTGTATCACTTATTTACCTTTTTTACAAATTCTTTAACAATTTAAAATAAAGTCACTAAAGCAAGGTGAAATGTTTGTATAACTATACATTTTAATTAACAAAACATATGAACTTAAAGGAAAAAACCATAATAATGAGTATTCTTCCAATATAATTCATTTAATGAATATATACAAAGAAAAATGCCATTTAATAACTATTTTTAATTATGTTAACATATACATTAGTGACTAATATTCATTATATAAGAACTATATATTTATATAGTTTCAACACAAAGGAGATGCTATTATGCAAATAAATAAAAAAATCGATGAACTTAAAGAAGATTTAATAAGTTCTACACAAGAACTTGTAAAGATGAAAAGTATTGAAGAAGAACCAAAAGAAGGTATGCCTTATGGTGAAGGCGTAGCTATAACCTTAAATAAAGCTTTAGAAATCTGTGAAAATCTTGGTTTCAAAACAAAAAACTTGGATGGATATATTGGATATGCTGAATATGGACAAGGTGATGATTATGTTGCAGTACTAGGTCATTTAGATGTAGTTCCAGAAGGAGAAGGCTGGATGTATCCACCTTATAGTGCAGAAATTCACGATGGTAAAATGTTCGGAAGAGGAACACTGGACGATAAAGGACCAATAGTAGCTGCACTTTATGGACTTAAAGCTATAAAAGACTTAAATCTTCCATTATCAAAAAGAGTTAGAATTATATTTGGTACAAATGAGGAAACTGGTAGTTTAGAAATGCCTCATTATTTGGAAAAAGAAAAAGCACCTATTTCTGGATTTACACCAGACGCACAATATCCAATAGTATATGGCGAAAAAGGTTATACACAATTTGATGTAGTTAAAGATTTAAATATAAAAGGTAATGGAGACATTGTTATTAAAGCTATTAATGGTGGTCAAAGAGCTAATATGGTTCCTGATTACTGTGAAGCTATAATTTCAGCTAAGAATCCTGATGCTGTTATTAAAGCTGCTGAAGAATTCAAAAAAAATAATGGTTATGACGTAAAAGCTGAAATTAAAGACAACACGGTTGTTATAAAATCTGTTGGTATTTGCGTACATGGAAGTGTACCTCAACTTGGAAAAAATGCTATAATGCAATTGTTTAAATTCCTTGGAGAACTATCAATAGACAAATGTGATGTAGTTGACTATATAAGCTTCTTTAATAAATATGTTGGTCTTGAAGTTTATGGAGACTCTTTTGGAGTTGGTCTTGAAGATAAAGAATCTGGTAAGCTTTCCTTTACTGTAGGAACAATATCTATGAACGAGGAAAAGGTTTCCATGGCATTTAATTTAAGATATCCTGTAACATTTAAGTACGAGGATATGATGAATCCATTTAATAAAAGACTTGAAGGCACTGGAATAAGAGTTGAAAATATGGATCATCAAGAACCCTTATTCTTCCCAGCTGATCATCCACTTATAAAATCATTACAAAAAGTATATACAGAGCAAACTGGTGAAGAAGCAAAGCTTCTTGCAATAGGTGGAGGAACTTATGCTAAGGAACTTCCTAATATAGTTGGGTTTGGACCAATATTCCCTGGAAAACCTGATCTTGACCATCAAACAAATGAGTATATAGAAATAGATGATTTAATACTTAATGCTAAAATTTATGGTCATGCAATTTATGAACTTGCAAAATAACATTTTTTAAAGTGTAAAAGCTAGGATATGACTATAAATCATATCCTAGCTTTTTAGCTTTATAATAACATGATACAAGCCCTGCTACATCATATCTGGCATCATGAAAATCAACATCATCACAGCTGAAAAGCCTTTTAGCTCCTTGAAGTACTTTATTTTGATCTACTTCAAGAAAGTCCATAGTTTCCTCTAACCTAGGATATTTTGATCTTCCAGTTTTGGTTTTTGCATTTACTATGGATTTAAAATATTCCATAGTACAAAAAAATTCATTAGGATTCCAGTCTATATTATTTAACCTATCAAACTCAGAAACAATAAATTTTTTATCAAATTTTACATTATGAGCAATAAAAATGCCTCCTTTTAAGTCTTTTGCAACTTCTGCAGCTACATCGTTAAATACTTGTCCTTGCGATAAACCCTTTAACCTTTCTACACCAAAGCCATGTATCGCTTCTGCAGATGGTTCAACATAATCTACAGTAAAGAAAAAATTCTTTGCAAAAGAAACTTTTTCTTCTCCTTTAGAATTTATGTCACAAACGCAGTATGTAAGCTGTATAATTTCACCTGGTTCAAGTCCAGTTGTTTCTGTATCTAAAAAAATCTTTTTCATAAGAACAACAATCTCCTTAATATGATAAAAATAGTATGTATTTATAATATATTATATTAAACTTTTTTACCAAAAGTCTACTTTTATTTTACAATTTAACTTATATTCATTACAATTATAAGTTATAATTCCATTAAATGCTACCACAATACTACTAAAATATATGCTAAAATAAGGTATATATCATTTTAAGGGGTGAGCATAAATGTCAACCAAAAAAAAGTTTTTACTGTTTTTTGTATGTTTTCTATTTGTATTATTTAAAGCTTCAAAGGAAGTATCAGCTAATCCTGCATCTCAAAGATTTGGTGGTGCTGATAGATACGAGACCTCAGTAAAAATTTCACAAAATAATTGGGAAAAATCAGACTATATTATACTAGCTTCAGGTGAAAATTTTCCAGATGCTTTAAGTGCATCACCATTATCAAAAAAATACAATGCACCTATTCTATTAACTGGAAGAAACAGCATAAGTACTAGTGTACTTCAAGAAATAAAAAGATTAAATGTTAAAAATGCATTTATAATAGGTGGAACTGGTGTATTATCTGATAATATAAAAAAGCAATTAAGCAATATTAATATAAAATCTACCCGAATATATGGACAAGATAGATATGAAACCAGTGTAAAAGTAGCAGAAATTATAGGACCAAATAATGGAGTATTTATTACTTCGGGAGAAAATTTTCCTGATGGGGTGTCAGCTGCTCCTATAGCAGCAGCAAGACAAATGCCTATACTTCTTACTTCACAAAATGAATTACCAAGTAGCATTAAAAATTTTATTAATAAAAACAACATAAGTAAGACTTATATTGTTGGAGGTCTAGGAGCTATAAGCAAAAATTCTATTAGTGGTGTTAAAGGCAGTAAGAGATTAAGTGGTATTGATAGATATGCTACTAATTCTGCAGTTATTAATGAATTTGCAAATAGTACAACCTTTAATAATGTGTATTTAGCAAATGGAGAAAATTTTGCAGATGCTTTATCAGGTTCTGCTGCTGCAGCAAAAAAATCAGCACCTATTATTTTAGTAAGTAATTCATTTGATATTAATAATTCTATAATTAAAGCTAATTTGAAAAGTATATCAACAATAAACATATTAGGCGGAATTGGTGTAATCTCAAATGCATTAATAAATAAGATTTTCACTACTGGTGGTACTGGTGGATCAATTAAAATGGTTCTAGATCCAGGACATGGAGGATATGATTCTGGCGCAGTTGGTCCAACAGGGATACTTGAAAAAGATGTGAACTTAGCTATTACCTTGAAAGTTGGAAAAATACTTCAAGCTAATGGTATAGATGTTATCTATACCAGAACAACTAATGAAGTATCTTGGCCTTCAGATGTAAATGCAGATCTTCAAAAACGCTGTGACATAGCAAATAATGCTGGTGCTCAGTATTTTATATGTATACATGCCAATAGTTCAGATGATCCTAGTGCCCATGGAACTGAGACTTACTATATGAATGGCAGTGCAACAGGAGAAAAACTAGCACAGTCAATACAGAATCAACTAATTAGCGCCACAGGTTTATCAGATAGAGGGATAAAAACAGAAAATTATTATGTTCTAAAAAATACTAATGCTCCAGCAATACTTGCAGAAGTTGCATTTATAAGTAATCCTAATGAGGAAAATCTTTTAAATAATGATAGTTTTCAAAATAAAGCTTCACAAGCTATAGCAACAGGAATACTAAACGTTGTAAATAAATAATTTAAAAATAATACAAAGCAGTAGTTAATTCAAAGTTCAGTTGTATGTAGGCTACATTATGGTGTTGTTTTTATTTTAACTTATACTCCATGGTATATTATAATGAATTCGCACTATTAAATATGTTTAAGCAGAGAGCCAAAATCTATGATTTTGTGCGAATCGCTTACTCCTCTGAGGAAACGAAGAGGAGTTTCCAATTTAAAATTAAAGCTCAAATTTGCTGAAAGCCTAAGAACTTTGCCAAACTCGCTACTCTCAAACAGGGCTAAAGTTCTAAGGCTTTCAGCAAATTTTCGCTAAGACTAATAAAAAAATATTTAATTAATGTGACAAATTCCTTATAATATACCATTACGTATAAGTCAGAATAAAAACTAGTTACCGTAAGTCATCTAACATACAATTTGAATTTGCTTTCTACAAATTGGTATATATTATTATTAAAAGGCTGATAATCCTTGATACCGGTAGATTTGATTTTGTATATCTTTAATTGTTTTCAAAAGTTTTAATATAAAAATCTCAAGGCGATTAGCCTTTTTAAAATTCGTGTATTCAGAAAATTTATAGTTGGGATTGTCCATCTATAATACTCAATATAAGGATGTTGTGAATTAACAAAACTACATATTATGCTAGTTTTGTTCAGTAAGACAAATTGGAATTTGACGAGTATCCTAATTATAGATTTAAATCGCTATTTTCTAATGTAGGCGCATTTATGTCATGAGGTGCCAGTATTGGGTTATCAATTGGATATATAATTCCTATTTTAGAATCATTGTATGCAATTTGCCTTGAATAGCGAGAATCAAATGGCTCATCAAAACGCATAACGTTTTTTGTATCATCTTCCAGTGAAATAAAAGCATGGCCGAAGCCTTTAGGAATATATATCTGTTTTCGATTATCTTCACTCAATTCGACACTAATCCATTTTAAGTATGTAGAAGAGTCTTTGCGTAAATCTATAGCATAATCAATTCCCCTACCCTTAATGCAAAATAATAATTTAGCTTGTGGTTTTGGGTTATTTTGAAAATGTATACCATAAAGTGTACCTGCCTTCGCAGAATAATATATACGTTCCTCTATATAATTAAATTTAATCCCTTCATTTTCTAATTCGCTTTTACAATATAGCGGATAGGAAAGTCCTCTGTTATCAGTATTTAGCTCATATTCAATAATCTTTACTTCTTCTAAAGATGTACTTATAACTTTCAAAAAATCACTCCTGTTCTATCAATTATAATTAATTCGTAGTTCAAATTACTATTTGCAATACTAGAACCTAAATTGAAAACTTATCAACTTATTTTATATTCATTATTTTCAAGAACTTTTATTGCCTTCTCGAAATTTTCTTCTTTAGTAAATATGTAATCTGTATTATAAGTTGATACTGCAAATATTCCAATCTTATTTTTCGCTAATAATGTAGCTATTTTTGATAAAATCCCAATAAGAGAAAAATCTAATATACCTTGTATCCTGAATCCTTTCCAGCCATTATCACATTCAACTGCATTTTCAGGCACTAATTTTGTACTACACACTAATGATAATTCTTCGTCTGTCTTACTAATAAAACAAAACTCATCTGAATAATCTATTTGTGATAAATCTTCAACTTTACATATCGAAAAATCTTGATTTATTATCTTTATCTCAATCATATTAACATCCCTTCCAAATTACTATTTTATCTTTTACTAAATTATAACATAGTTTACAAATACCAAACTTTACTTTATTACACATAAAAAGAATAATGCGATGTAAATCTAATAACGAATTATCAAAGATTACGCTCATAATTTTAAATTACTTGAAATATGTTTCAAATCCGTTATTAATAATATATGAACCCTTTGAAACTTGAATTGCCACTAAACACATATTCAAGCAGTCAACACATGAACCCATTGCATTTATTAAACATAGAAATATTGTGAATCCATTTAGCCATCCTAAAAAATTTATAATGAAAGGTAATATAACTGATAACAAAATGAAAGGCATAATAGAAATAATTAAGAATCTGTTCTTTTCAATTTTTTCAGTAGTGTAAACAAATCCTAAAAAGCCATTAATGCCCCAATATATTCTATCTGATTTAAATACATTAGGTATAAAACAAGCATGGAGGAATTCATGTATAGTCATAAACATGAAAATTATAACAACATATATAAGAGTAAATAAATTTACTGTGAAAGTAATACTAAAGCCATGCTTACTGTTGAAAAGTTCCTTCAATGGGGGATATAAATAAAAGGAAATAACCATAGAAATAATGCCATTTATGAACATGAAAGGTACTGATAGTAAAATTGCTATGCCTAAATTAGAAGGTTCTTTTAGCTTATTCCATCCCTCTGATATTAGCTTGGTACTCAGTTCTTTATCCGTAGAAGGTATTTTTTTTAAATATTGCATTAATCAAAATCCTTTCATTAAACATAATTAATTTTTGTTGCATAATCCTACCAATACGGCATAAAAAGCTATTACTAAAAGTATAGCTTTTTATCATGATTAATTTATATAAAAAGAAAATTATGAGATAAGTTATATAATAAAATCGTCACATAAGTAAATTATACCATTATATACTAAAAATTGCCATTTACTAAAACAGATAGAAATGTCAAGGATTTTCTTAGAACTTATTAAATTGTAATTGGGGTATGCTCAAGAATCTTTAACTAAATTGTTTTATTTATTAAGCCAAATTGAATATCATTTTTACTATAATTACTGACAGTTCTTTTGGAGGTGTTTCCAAATCGCTTTCAAACCACTTTTTTATAATTCCAATAAAACCAAATATACTAAAGTCAATAAAATATTCATTAAAAATCATATCATTCTTTTTTTGTAAATACTAACCCATTTCTTGAATTGATTTTTTAATATAGACGTTAATTTTTCTAAAAATGAAATATTTCCCTTGGGGCCCATCAAGACTCTACCAAAATTCATATTGTCTGCAAGATATTCCAATAGTACAACTAAAGGTGGAAAGGGCTTATTTTTAAAATTATGTTCAATTAATGAACCTAGGTCGAATTTGCTCGTAATAATTTTAATTTCCTCAATCACCTCATCTTCACTTTGTGCTAGTAAATCATATATGTCATGATAGTGCAAGTAAAAAGTGCCACGATTCAAGTCAGCCTTTTCTGTTAAGTTTTTTATGGTGATATTTTCTAGCCTTTTTTCACTCATTAACTCAGTAAGTGCTTCTCTTAGTAATTTTTTTGTTTTTCTAATTCGTCTGTCTGCAGTTTGTTTATCCATATTTATAAATATCCTTTCAAAAAAATATATACTAATGAACATGTTTATGTAAATTTGTTGAGTAACAAACATTATATGAAATATTGATTAGTGCATTATGTTAGTACCCATATTATAATAAAAATACAAATCAAAATCAACATTGTGTTTATTATTAACTGTAGTGATTTATTGACTTTTGAACAATAACAACAACAACTTTGAAATATGAAAATAAGGAGGAAATGCTAAGAAAGAACAGATTACAAAAAATGATATTTAAATCTATTGAGATTATAAAGATTTATAAAGGAGGGTTTATTATATGTCTAATACAAACGTAAATATTAATGCTGAATTGAAATTAAGCACCAAGAGCAATAAGACTTTATGCTATATAAATTGGGGGTTTGTTGGCCTTTTCGTAATTTTAACATTATTAATGAAATTTGGCGTAATCCCTAATAAGGAATTTATACAGTTTATACCAATGTTTATTTTTGCATGTGTTCATGGATCTCAAAAATATGGTGCGAAAAACATGGGGATATGGTTTGTGATTACATGGATTGTAAGCAATTTTTTTGAAGGACTAAGTATCGCCATGGGATTTCCTTTTGGTAATTATCATTATACCATGGGAGGTCCTCGTATTTGGGATGTACCAGTTATTATTATGGTTGCCTATTTTGCAATTGTTTATACCTCATGGATAGCGGCACTAGCTGTAACAAATCACCTAAACAAGAAGATTGAAGGAATTTATAAATTTACTACTCCACTCACAGCAGCCATAGTGATGACTATGTGGGATTTAATCACTGATCCTAAGGCCTCAACTTTAAAAGGATCATGGGTCTGGAAGGATGGAGGCGCTTTTTATGGCGTGCCAATCTCTAATTTTATTGGATGGGTTTTTGTGGTGTACGTATTCCTACAAATCTTCACCCTATACATTTCAGTCAAAGAAGTAAAAGCAGAAAATATTGCTCTAACAACAACAAAGAGTTATTGGCTTCAACCGTGTATTGTTTATCTATTTATGGGACTAGGCATTGTAATTGACGGAATTACACATGCTACAAATGTTGAAATATATGCATCAGCTGGAATGATTTCTGTTTTCACAATGGTATTTACTGCATACATTGGATTTTTGAATATTAAAAATTCTAAAGAATTATCATAAATGCATTGAATGAAAAAATAAATTCCAGTTAATTAGCATCAGAACTTTTGAAATCAAAACATCTACTTCCCTTGGTGAATTAGGAGCAGGATTTGTTCCTTTGGAAGTTATTGAGAATCAAATTTGGGTATGGCAACCATTCGTGTATTAACTATACTAGTAGAAGAGATAGAACTCATAGTAAACTATGATGTTTTTTCTCTTCTTTTTTATTCTTTGTTTATTTTAAAACTATTTCTTAATTTAAAAAAATCACAAAAATTCTTAAAATCCAATTTTATTTTATAAGTAACACACTTCATCCCCAATACGTCTATCTATTCAGCATCAAAATCAATAAAGTAATTTCTCTCTGATGTATGTATCGTTAGGGTTGTTAAATTAATATTGTCCTCTAAAATATCCACTCTGTACTCGAACATGATATCATCATTTTGCTTCTTCATGAATAAGTAACTTCCTTCTTCTTGATCCTCGGCCTCATCACTTATTTCAGCGTAAATTTCTTCGCCACTGACTTCTCCAGGATATCCTGACTTTCTTATCTTTTCCTCTATTGCTTTAAAAAATTTTTCCATTTTTCCCCTCTCTTTCTTTTTTTAAATAACTATTTCTTTTAAACTCAAGTATACTATGTTTCTAAATAACAGTAGCCCTAATCATTATTAGTTAATGATCAGATGAAAACCTCTCTTATCTAATTCACATGGTTCTCAATGACCTCTAGGCTAATGATTACTTCATATTTTAATTATTCAATTAGATTATTATACCTTCAAAATGATCCATTTCATGTTGAATTATTTGTGCTGTAAATCCAGTAAACACTTGCTTTTGCTTCTTAAAATTTTTATCAAGATACTCCACTTCTATCTTTTCATACCTCTTTGTTTTTCTAAAGCCAATTAAAGATAAACAGCTCTCTTCAGTTTCATAAATCTTTTCTTTATTTAATACAACTGGATTTATCATAGGCACAATAAGGTCGCCTACAGTAAATACTAATATACGCTTTTTTACTCCAATCATATTACCAGCCAATCCAACACAATTCTCAAGGTTTGCTCTTAATGTATCTATTAAATCATCAATTACTACTATATCATTTTTAGTTGCATCTTCTGATTTTTGTCCTAAAAACAATATATCTTTTATAATTGGTTTTATCATATTATTCACCTCTTTTTCAGCTATATTTTTTATAAATCATATTATATCATATATAAAATTACTAATACCAAACTATCGTAGATATTCGATTGGTGGGTAAAATTTTAATGTTCTGTCGTAAAACTAATTAATATGTCTTTTATACAAATGATTATTTATATATCTTCTTATCACAACCCCTAAAATAAAAGGTGATACTATATTTGAGAGTACAACCTTAAAGTCGATAGTTGCAAATACTACTGTTTTTGAGCCAATAACAAAGAAAATAGCTGTAAGTATGAGTAAATCTCTATCATAATTTTTAACTGATTGATTCATCACCAACTTGCCAAATATAAAACCTATAAATAAAAACGCTAATGCAATTCCATATTCCATCTATTCTCCCCCTCTTTAGTCACAATGAATTACAATTCTGAATTTCTAAATTTGTACTAATTTCTTCTGTATATCTACTTAAATTACTATTTGCATTACTCAACCTTAAATTTGCAATTTATACAGAAGTTCTGTTCATATTTTTTTCAAATCTAAAGAAATAATCACCTTCATCAGCTGGTATTCCGCCTATAGTCTCTGGCATATTGGGATCTCGGTGGAGTGGATTATAAAACTCAACAATGTGAAAACCACATTTATTGACATAAAAATGAATGTTCCTTTTTTCAAAATACGGTGTACATGTTTCCCATACCTTTGTTTCAGGATGTAAATTTTCTATTGCCTTCCAAAGTGCCTGCCCAACGCCAGTTCCTTGACAACCAACTTTAACAAAAAGAAAATCTAAATGATTATGATATGTTGCGTTATCAACATTTATGACTGTTCCACCGTAAACCTCACCATTAACAATTGCCTGATACACTTCAGCACCATTGGCATTGAGTGAATCATCTATATCCTTTTCTGGTAAAATTAATTCTTCGGATGATCCACATTCCGTTTCATATCCATATTGAAATGCCTCTTGCATGTCTCGTTTAAACATTGCAATGTTTTCTGCTTTAAGTGGAATCAATGTAAGTTTCATATTCATCACCTCTATAAATTTACTATTTGCATTACTCAACGTTAAATTGGAATTTGAACACCTTACCATCCTTTTGCTTATTAGACTATATAGATGATGAATCAACACCTATTATTTCGATATTGCCATCATTATGTATGATAAAATGAACTTCAAGGCCAAGATAATCCTGTTCGGTAGGAGCAGTGATAACTCCGCCGCAAAACATCTCGGTAAAGTGAGTAAGAATATTGCCTTGTATTCCATTTCCACACGAACTGTAATATTCCTCGGCTACATAATAGTTACCTGTCATGCAGTCATTTCTGGGAAACATACCTTCCTGAGAATTACATAAGTCCTCTGTATTAACATATTCAAAAACAGCTTGATACACTATTTCATCAAGCCGAGTTTTTGCTTGAATAATATGACGGTATCCACTTTCTTTTACATTTTCAAATATATAACGAGGACTTGTAGGCTCTTTTCCAATATCCCAACGCACATAATCGTTATTTGAATTTTCTTTAGTAAATATCAGCTTATTAAGTTTTTCAAAATTCATAATCATACTCCTTTATCCACCACTCTAACTCGTTGGCTACTATCTCGAAATCCTACTAAATCGCAGACGAATTTCTGTTTAACTACCTCTTGCTTATTTAGCCATTTAATCTATCATCAACAACCTGAAACATCTCAAAATCAAATTCCAGTATATGATCGCTTAAAATATTATCCCCACATGAAATAGTAGCCGCAAAATCGTTTGACGTATCAAATGTGATAGAAAAATGATAGACTTCTATATTTTTAAACCAATCATCTGGAAGAGCTTCACCTAACTTTTCTTGAAAATATGAAGTCAACTCATGTTCACACTCTTTAAACCATTCCAAATATTTATTTACCAATGGAAGTATTTATATCAAATTGCATTTTTTTGATATATTAATTTCACAGTCTTTAATAGTATCTTCATCAAGTAAATAGTTGAATATTTCTACTGATTTTATGGGGTGGTAGCAATCGTATCTATCCTCACTTAAATCCCAATCCTTAATTAGTTGCTCTATTGTCATATTAATATTTCCTCCGCATCTTCAAATTACTATTTACATTACTCAACCTTAAATTGGAATTTATAAGTATAAATAATTACTCCTATTATTTTAACATGGTATGTATTTTTTCTTCTCTTTCGCATATCGTATCATGAATATGAATTAAGAAATTTCTATACTCTTCTCTGCCAAAATTCAGCATCGATTCACGCGTAAGAGTACAATATTTTCCATATCTGATTTTTTCCATAAAATTATTTGTACAAAATGTATTAAAAAAATGCCTGGAATAATTTTGTATCAATGCATCATTAAAATATATATCGGGAATATCATAACATCCATTTTTACCTCTATGCTCATTGCCTCCTGGCCATATAGGATAAACATTTCCTATTGAACTATAGACATTAATAATTTCATTTATTTCCTTAAGATTTTTCAATTCATCGACAGCAATCTTAATTTTATTATCCTTATCTTTATCAGAATAATAATTGACAAAGGCGTCAATAAAATTCCAACTATATTCTCTTTTATAGATACTTTCCTTGTTTTCTTTAGCCCATATTTTTAATAAATTCGCACATTCATTTTCACCACAATATACTTTTAGACCCACAACAAAAACTCCAAGAAAAGAATATAAAACATCCGTATAACCCCATCCTAATTTATTTATTTCTACACTATAATCCTTTTCTAAAGAAACTTTGCTATTTAGAATTTCTTCAACACTACTTATTTTATTCATAAGTTACCTCCAAATTTCAATGAGTATTCCTATAATCTACTCAACAAATTACTATTTGTCTGCATATTATAGAAATAATTTTTACTTCTTCTTTATTTACTATTGTTTATTAGATTATTATTTTGCATAATACTTACTATAACATAATTTACAAAATATCACACATGTTATACATACATCGGTTCTCTATTCTTTAAATCTTTTACTTTGATATATGAATGTGTTACATTTCTTTTAACCATAAAGTTCTTAGCCTTTACTATCTCTTTATCTGTATCAAATATTTGAAGTCATTTGAATCACTTGATGTTGTTTTATACATTTTCACTGACACTAATTAGTGGTACTTTATATTCATTGATATTAAAACTTTTGAAAACAATCAAATACATACAGAATCAAACCTAATGGTATCAATGCTTATTTATAAAAAGTAAATTTAATTTGTAAGTGAGTGCATTTACGGTAACTAGTTTTTATTTTAACTTATACGTAATGGTATATTATAAGGAATTTGTCACATCAATTAAATTATTTTTTTATTAGTCTTAGCTTAAATTTGCTGGAAGCCTTAGAACTTTAGCCCTGTTTGAGAGTAGCGAGTTTGGCAAAGTTCTTAGGCTTTCAGCAAATTTAAGCTTTAGACTAATTAAAATATTTAATAGTGGCGAATTCCTTATAATATACCATGGAGTATAAGTTAAAATAAAAACACCCCCATAATGTCGCATTATGCTTATTTTTTAAGGTCACTTGTAATTTAGAGTCTATACCTTTATTGTATAGGCTTTTTTTAATCTTAAGAAAATATTAAGAAACTATAGAACTTTATCTTAAGATTTCTAATCTACAATAAATATATAATAAAGATTAAATAAGGGGTGTATATATCGTGAAAAATTCAAAAGAATGGCAACCTTTTTTGCCATGTTACCAGGAGCAGGTCATATGTATTTAGGACTTACAAGACAAGGAATTGAACTTATGATGTTATTTTTCTTTACATTTTTCCTAAGTTCTACTATTAATTTAGATTTCTTAGCAGTTTTCTTACCTATAATATGGTTTTATAGTGTTTTTGATGTAAGATCAAAAGTTATGAGTGAAGAACCTTTAGAAGATTCAAATTTAAAGATTTTTTCTAACATCCACTACAGGGAAGATTTTTTAGGTAACAGATCTATGGAAAAATACATTGGCTATTTTTTAGTTATTGTAGGTATATTAGCATTAATTAACAACATAATATTTCCATTAGCAGGTAAGTACATTGATTATGAAATTATAAGATATATAAAATCAGTTGGTATATCTATTTTCTTTATTGCTTTGGGATTAATTCTTTTAAGGAAAAAAAAAGTACTTTTCTTAAAGGCAGGTGATGAAAAATGCAAGGGAGAAGAGTAGGAACTTTAACTTTAGGTTTAGTATTTATAGTTGTTGGAATATTATATCTATCAATAAATATTTTAAACTTATCTATTGATTTTGCTATGATTAAATTTTGGCCGCTAGTATTAATATCCTTAGGTTTGGAAGTTTTAATTTATAGTCACTATTCATTAAAACATGAATTTATAGTAAAATTTGATATTATAAGTATTTTTTTAATAATGGTTGTATTAATATTTTCTTTTGGACTTTATGCCTTTGGTAAATTTAGTTCAGAATTATTAGATCCAAGTTCCCCACTATTCTATAAAAATCATGTTAGCTATATACCTTATGTGATTACATCATTAAGTTGTGTTATATAAGTCTTTGTAGTTTTCAATGCAAAAGTGCAATGCTGAAAATAAAATTCAGCATTGCACTTTTTTATTAATTTAGTTTAGCATTTTAAACAGTAATTATAAATCCTTGTTAGCATAAAATTTAATTGAAAGAAGCATAGAGAAGAGTGCTATTATAAGTACTATTACAATAATAAAAGCAGCTACTAACCAATTTGGTTGACTATTTAAATAAGTCATAAAATTTATAGGGATTTTTATGATGTTACTAATTACCATAGTTGTAGCGCCAAAAACTAAAATGAACATAGCCACAAGAAAATATCTTGCTTTTTGATAACCAAATTTAAAATAACACGGGAAATATAAACAAACAATAATTAATATTCCAATAGTAACACTCAAAACATCCTCTAAATTCATTAGTCTATTCATGTGGATAAAACCAGAAAAACTTAATAAAGTTGTAAAACCAAATGCTAAAATTATTCCCATAAATATAAAAACAAGTGAAGATAGATATTTTGATATAACTAAGTTAGTTCTATCTATAGGTAAGCTATTAAGCATTATTTCAGATTTATTTTTGTCATCGAAACTACAGGCTCCTAATATAAGCATGTATGGAATCATGGTTGGAATCATGGTGAATATCATAGAAGTATTGGATTGAAAGCAAAAAGAAAAGAATAAAGCATATAAAATGGAACCAAGTAAATATTTTTTTTGAATAAGAATATCTTTTAAAACTAGATTTAACATTTTTATACCCCCTTTACTGTATAAACTATAATATCTTCTAAAGTAGCTTTTTCAATTAAAGAATTATTTTTAAACAGCTTTTTAATTTTTTTAGTATCATTTGTTAAAAATTCAAAGCCAAAGAAATTAAAAAAACTATTTATAGATCTTTATTAATGTAAAATTTTATTGAGAGAAGTATGGACATAAGTAATAGTATAGCTGCAATTACAACAATAAAGCTAGCTATTAGCCAATCAGGTTGATTATTTAAATAAGCCATAAAGTTTATAGAAGTTTTGTTAACATTATTAGCTAAAATCATTACAATAGCAAAAATCAACATGAATGTAGCTCCTATAAAATATCTAGCCTTTTGATAACCCAATTTGAAGTAAAAAGGAAAGTATAAACAGCTCATAATTAAGGTGCAAATAGAGATTCCCAAAATATCTTCTAAATTCATTAGTCTATTCATGTGGATAAAACCAGAGAAGTTTAATATAGTTGAAAAAGTGAATACTAAAGCTATTCCAATAAATATAAAAAGTATTGTAGATAGATATTTTGATATTATTAAGTTAGCTCTATTTATAGGTAGGCTATTAAGCATCATTTCAGATTTATTCTTATCATCAAAACTACAAGCTCCATTTATAAGCACATATGCAATCATTATTGGAAGCATGTTGAATACCATAGAAGAATTAGATTTAAAACAAAAGGTAAAAAACAAAGCATATAAAATAGAAACGAGTAAATATTTTTTTTGAATAAGGACATCTTTTAAAATTAAACTTAACATTTTTAGACCCCCTTTACTGTATAAACCATAATATCTTCTAGAGTAGCTTTTTCAATTAAAGAATTATTTTTAAACAACCTTTTAATCTTTTCAGTGTTTTTTGTTAAAGCTTCAAAACCGAAAGAATTTTCTCTTATCCCAATAAACTCTTTTTTTGTATCTGCATCTAAGAGAGATTTATCACCTTTTACAATACTGTAGTTTTCAAGAATATCATCCTTTGCATCAGAAAATATTATCTTTCCTTTATTTAAAAAAGTTATATAATCAGCAACCTTTTCTAAGTCTGTAGTAATATGAGTTGAAAAAAGTATTCCTTTATTTTCATCCTGTATTATTGAACAAAGAATATCCAGCATTTCACTTCTAAAAACAGGATCAAGGCCCGAAGTAGGCTCATCCATTATAATAAGTTCTGCACTATGGGAAAGGGCAATAGCAAGAGAATATTTCATCTTCATTCCCTTTGATAGTTCTTTGATTTTTTTCTTTACTGGTAAATTAAAGTCTGTCATATATTGGTTGAAAATTTTGTTGTCCCAATTTTTATAAAAAGGAGATATTATTTTTTTCATCTCCATTAAATTTAATTCTTCATAAAAATAATTTTCATCATAAACAAATCCTATTTTTTGCTTTATATCTTTTTCATATTTAACATTGTCAAGCCCAAAAACTTTTATTTCCCCATCATTTTTTTTAACAAGATTCATTATAAGTTTTATAGTAGTACTTTTACCAGCTCCATTTGGACCTATAAATCCCATAATAAAACCTTTTGGCAAATTAAAGCTTATATTGTCTAATGTAAAATCCTTATATTCTTTTCTTAAATTTTTAATTTCTAAAATATTACTCATAGTAATCCTCCATATTTATTTATTACTGCGCCATTACTAACTATGTAAGCTGTCAGACAATATATCTAACATTTCCTTTAAATCATTTAATGATAAACCTATAAGTTTACTTTCCTCAATAGCTTCTAGCAGCTTCTCCTCAATAAGTTTTATCCTTTTCTCTTTTAAAAGTTCCTTATTTTGTCCAGCTACATAAGATCCCTTTCCAGGAATAGTTTCAATGAAACCATCTCGTTCCAGTTCTTCATAGGCTCTTTTAGTTGTAATAACGCTTATTTTTAATTCCTGAGCTAGATTCCTTATGGAAGGTAGAGAATCCCCTTCACTAAGTTCTCCATTAAAAATAAGATTTTTCATTTGTTTTGCTATTTGTTCATATATTGGTTCACCAACCGAGTTTGAAATAATTATATTCATAATAAGATGCTCCTTGCAAAAGAGTGTATATATTTGATATACTGTATATGAACAGTATATACAGTTACAGAAATCGTGTCAATATGTTTATAAAAAATATTTTATTAAATTTAAACTTATAAATGATATGCTATTATTAAGAATCAATACAACAATTGGAGGTATTAATTAAAATATGGGAAAGTATAGTAGTTTATTTAAATTAAAAGATTATATAAAAAAGTGCAAATTCAATTTTTTTGCAGGTATAATAGGAATGATTATTTGTTCAATTATGGTAACTCCTGTGCCTTATTTAATGGGATACATAATAGATAAAATATTGATACCGCATAAAAGTTATATGGAATTATATAAAATTATTATGATTTTAACTTTATTGCACTTAGTGCGGTATGGCATAAGCATTGTTTCAAAAAGTCTCTTTATAAAAGTTCAAAACTTTGTAGTTAATGAAGTCAGAGTATCAATGATGGATAAAGTAATAGATTTACCTATGAGCTTTTTAGGTAAAAGTGAAAAAGGCTATATACTTGGCAGGATATCTGAATGTGGAAATATAGGAGGCTTATTTTCACCTATGTTTGTAAATACATTTCTAAGTATTTTTGATTTGATATTTGCAGTAATTATGATGATTACATTAAGTTATAAACTAACAATAATAGTATTAATAATAGTTCCAATATACTTTTTTACTGTAAAGCATTCTTCTAATCAATTATCTGAAAGTACAAAATTAATGCTGGAAACCAGTGCTGTTTTAAGTGGTGAAACTTATGAAGTATTAAATGGTATAGAAGAAATTAAACTATTAAATGGTAAAAAAGTTCAACTTAAAAAATTTAAAAACAAATTAAATGAAATGGTAAAAAGCAGTATAAAACAAAGTAAACAAATTTTATTTTTTATGGAGAATATCCTTTTGGTAAATAATTTAGCATCAGTTTTAATATTACTGTTTGCAGGAATATTTATTTTAAAAAATCAGTTAACCCTTGGAATATATACTGCTTTTATTGGATACATGAGCAAAGTATTTGTGGCTACATCGAGCTTTGCAAGTTTAGGAATGACTATAAAACCTGTGTGTGTAAGCATTGAAAGAGTAAAAGAATTTTTAGAAATGAAGGATGAAAATACAGAAAAAACTGAAATAATAACTGAAAGCATACATAGTATTTCAATTCAAAATTTAAGCTTTAAATATGATGAAAATAGTGAAAATATCATAAATAAATTAAATTTTAAAATGGACAAGGGAGATAAAATACTTATAAAAGGAGAAAATGGTACAGGTAAATCCACATTAATTAAAAACCTTTTAGGATTGTATTATCCAACTGAAGGTGAAATTTTTATAAATGACAAAAGTTACTCCCTTATTGATAAAAGAAGTATAAGAAATAAAATAGGCGTTGTATCTCAAAATGTATTTTTATTTAGAGGTAGCGTGCTGGATAATATATTATATGGACAACCTAATAAAACTAAAGAAGATGTAATATCATTAATAAAGGACTATAACTTAGAAAAATATATGGAGGGTTTTGAGAATGGTTTAGAAACTGAAATTAGTCAAAATGGTATTGGAATATCAGGAGGACAAACTCAAATTATTGCATTTCTAAGGGCAACTATTGTAAAAAAGGATGTAATTATATTAGATGAGGGAACAAGTAATATGGATGTAGAAACTAGAAAAATTATTTTTGAAATACTTAACAAAAGAAATATATGTAATATCTTAATGATTATTTCGCATCAAGAAGATGGAATGGAATTTATTAATAAGACACTTTCTTTAAAAAAATAGTTAAATACAAGTAAATCGACTTTCTTATGTTTTAATACATTTAGTTTAACTATTAAATAAATCTTATTCACAAAAAATATATAAATAGTCAATTAAAATTTAATAATTTTTTGATATAATTAAACTTATTTGAGAGGATAACATACAGTAACGAAAACCTTAGAAAACTATATGCTTTATTTACAATATGCATTATAATAGCTTTAGGAGGTGACCCTTTTGAAATATTATTCAATAGGAGAGTTTGCCAAAGCTATCGGAAAAACAACAAAGACATTAAAAAATTGGGATAAAGTAGGCACATTAAAGCCTGTTAGGGTTGAATCAACCAGGCTACAGATACTATTCACAAGAGCAACTTAATCATTTCTTAGGAATTAAATGCATTGATACTAAAACTAAAAAAGTAATTGGATATTGCAGAGTGAGTTCCCACAAGCAAAAAGATGATTAAGGAGTTACTTGAGAATGATAAAGGGGATTAAGATTAGATTAGAGCCTAACAATAAACAAAATACAAAAATGTTTCAATATGCAGGTGCTAAGAGATTTGCTTATAATTGGACACTTGCAAGACAAGAGGAAAACTATAAAAACGGTAGTAAATTTATTAAAGATGGTGATTTGAGAAAAGAATTTACTCAATTAAAAAAACAAGAGCAATATAAATGGCTAAATAGTATCAGTAATAATGTAACCAAACAAGCTATTAAAGATTGTTGCGAAGCTTATAAAAAGTTCTTCAAGAAGTTAGCTGAAAAACCTAAATTTAAGAGCAAGAAACATTCGCCACCTAAGTTTTATCAAGATACAGATAAAATTCAATTCACTGAAACTCATGTTAAGTTTGAAGGTTTTGCAAGTAGCAAAAAGAATAATAAACAAAAACTTAATTGGATAAAACTTTCTGAAAAAAACAGAATACCTACAGGGGACGATGTTAAATACATTAATCCAAGAGTAAGTTTTTATGGAATGAATTGGTATATATCTGTTGGTGTCGAGGTAGAAAACGAAAATACTGAATTGAGTAATGAAAGCTTAGGAATAGATGTTGGCGTGAAAGATTTAGCAGTATGTAGCAATGGTATTATATCTAAAAATATTAACAAAAAACATAAAATTAAAAATTTAGAAAAGAAAATGCGTAGATTGCAACGCAGAATATCAAGAAAATATATTAAAAATAAGGAAGGAGAGAGTTACGTTAAAACAAGCAATATTATAAAACTTGAAAAGGAAATTGTTAAATTGCATGTAAAACTTGCAAATATTCGTACTAATTATAGACATGAAGAATCTACTAAGATAGTGAGAATCAAGCCAGTAAGAGTAGTTATGGAGTGTCTAAACATTAAAGGAATGATGAAAAACCGCCATTTATCTAAAGCAATATCACAACAAGGATTATATGAGTTCAAGACCATGATTAAATATAAAGCTGAAAGATATGGTATTGAATTTGTAGAAGCTGATAAGTGGTTTCCTTCATCAAAACTATGTTCATGTTGTGGCAATATCAAGAAAGATTTAAAGCTTTCTGATAGAGTTTACAAATGTGAATGTGGAAATGTTATGGATAGGGATTTTCAAGCAAGTGTCAATTTATCAAGATATGAATTAGTAGTTTAATCACTTAAACGATACTACTAATATGTAGGGTGAGTTTACATCCGAATTTACGCCTTTGGAGTGTTATAACAAACAGGAGTAGGTTCGCCAAAACTGGACACATTGAATAAGGAAGTAAATATTAGCTTTTATAAAGTTTTATAAGTTTTACGTAACGGATATGAGGTTAAAAAATGGATATAAAAAACAAACCTAGTAAACAAAGTTTAATAAAAGAAGTTAAAGAATTGGCATTTGTTATTGTAGGAGCTTTAGCTATAGCTTTAGTTGTTCATAGTTATGTTTTTGCAAGAGTCGACGTAGATGGACCATCTATGCAGTCTACCCTTCATAATAAGGATATACTTTTTATTGAGAAAGTAAGCACAGAAATGAAAAAGGTTAAAAGAGGAGATATAGTAGTATTTGACTCAAAAGATGCCAATGATTCTAATTACATAAAAAGAGTTATTGGTATAGAGAACGATGAAATAGAGTTAATTGACGGCAAAGTATATTTAAATAATCAAGAGCTTCAAGAACCCTATCTTGATTCTCAGACTATTACTCAACCACTTACTTCACAAACAAAGTTCACAGTTCCTCAAGGCTGTGTATTTGTACTTGGAGACAATAGAACCAATAGTACCGACAGCAGAATATTAGGACCAATTAATTTAAATGATTTAAAAGGTCATGCAGTTGTACGAGTTTTTCCATTTAATAAAATAACAAACTTATTTTAAGTTTTACTTTTACAAACAAAATGAACCAGATTAAGCTGTATTTGCATAATCTGGTTTTTGTTTTATTAAATACTACTATATAAATATAGTATAAGTTAAACACTCAACTTTCGCAGTTTAAAAATAGGACTAAACCGCTGTGAAAGCGGTGGCAAGTAAGTGCCAATACCAAAACTTTTAGCTTGAATTTTCTTCTTGTTTTTTATAAAATTTAATTAGTAAAGTTTCATAAGATTATAAAATCATATTTTATAAGAAAATATGTTCCTATATATTTCTATATATTGCCGCATTAGCTTGTTTTTATATGTGATATTTTAAGATAATAAGAGAATATACAAGATATACCGATTCTCACAAACTCTATGCTTACTATTAAATTATTATATCTAAATATACTTAAATATCGTTTATTTTAGCAAAGAAGAAATTATTGAAATTCCATAGTGTAGTGGTACGCGGCTTCGTCCTATAGGTTGTTTCGAAAATTGAGCAGCTTTTGAATTAAAGCATAGTTTTTGCTTAAAATCAAACTGCTTTTTTTCTTCGGCTCAACTTCCGAATCCAACTCTATTCATTATGCGATGCAATTTGCAATGAAAATATGGTTCAGTGGCGGTTTGAATTTTAACTTATACTTCGTGATATATGGTATAATTAGTATAACTGTTTGGTAAAGATTTAATTCACAGTTGTAATTTAGGGCGTAGTTATCAATAATATAAAAAGGAAATTATACCATGAAAATTGAATTTGAAAGAGCAACAATTAATAACGTTGATAAATTAATTAATATACAAAATCAAAGTTTCTATTCTGATTTTGTTAAAGATAATAATGATATCACGTACTTTCTCAGTGGTATTTGTGTGGTACCAGATTGTAAAAATCATGGGATTGGACAAGAAGCCATTAAGTTTATAGAAAATCAATTCTCTAATGCAAAGGAGATAAAACATAGATAACACAAATTCAACTAAAAATCGTGCTAGAATACTTAGTATTGTTGCTATTGTAGTTCCTCTAGCTACATTTATTACTATGGTATTTGGATTCTTCCATGCCAAAACTATTATGGGCATTACACCTGATTTCACACTAATTATGTGTGTATTAGGGGTTATTGCAGCTTTTATATCTAATAAGATGTTTCCTAGTAAGTTAGGTAAAATAAGTTTGATTATAACTATTGTTTTAACGATATTGAACTTGATACCATTCTTATATTTTATAGTTTTCTTTTCTATTCCATAAGAAATGATTTTATGCTATGTTAAACTAAATTGTTCATTTATATACTTATAAACTTTATTATATAAGGCTATTAGCATACTAATTTAATAAATTCCCAGTAAATTAATTCATTGCCCCTATTTAACTTCTTTCAATTCAGACTTTTCTAATATTTTTTAAAGTTAGGTATTGATAATTACATAACTTACCTTACTCTTATTATTTGTAACTATTCAGCTATTCAAATAATTTAATTTTACTGTTATTATTAATTTATTGAAAATATTTCTTCCATTTATCATTATTTTTTGGTATCATAAAGCCTGTCTTACAAAAACTAATGATAAAGGTGGTGACACATCGTGAACGAAGGCAACATTATTGAGATTTACAACCAAGGTATATCTCAAGTTATAGGTGTTATTAAAGAATTATCCAATGAAATTAAAGTACTTAATTCTCAAGTAGAAACACTTTCTAAAGATAATAAAGCTCTAAACGAGCGTGTAAAATCATTAGAAAATCAAGTAAATAAAAATAGTAATAACAGCAGTAAGCCTCCATCGTCAGATGGCTTTAAAAAGAAAACTAAAAGTTTAAGAACAAAATCAGGTAAAAAACCTGGCGGTCAAGAAGGTCATGAAGGAACAACATTGTGCCTAAGTGATACTCCAGATGAAATTGGAATACTTCCAAACTTTACTGGGACGGCAGTCCACGATGGATTCAAAACTTATAATAAATATACAAACTGTAGTCATGCTCTATGTAATGCTCATATATTAAGAGAACTTAATGGTATAACAGAACTACAAAATCAAGAGTGGGCAAAGCATTAATAGAAATTAAGAAAGAAGTAGAATTAAATTGGAACACTTATAATGCTTTACCTTTGGATAAAATCCAAGATTTTGAAGCGAAGTATGATAAAATACTTAAAGCTAGTTTCGATGAATACTATGCTAAAAATATTGAATTGTACTCTAAAAAGAAGGTAAAGAGAAGTGTAAGTCTTAATTTACTTAATAGATTAAGTGGCTACAAAGAACAAATTCTTGCTTTTATGTATGGCTTTGATATACCTTTTGATAATAACTTAGCCGAACGTGATTTACGTATGGCTAAGGTTAAACAAAAAATCTCTGGAACTTTTAGAAGCTCCGCAGGGGCAAATGCTTTTACTAGAATTCGGGGATATGTATCTACTGTAAGAAAGCAATCTAAAAATGCTTTAGAATGTATAAAATCAGTATTTACAGCAAATCCAATAGACCCAAGTTTATCATAAAAAGCTCTGCTAAAAAGAGGTGCAACACCTCTTTTTAGTGTACATAAATTTAATATTAACACCTTACTGTCAAATACATAAAATATTTGAAGGTAAGGTGTTTTTTTATATATTTTTTTGAGGTAGCTGAATAGTTACTATCTATATAACATTTATTTTAAACACATAATTAACAGAATGTCCTTCATCCCACAAACCAAAAATTAAGAAAATATATTCTCCCTTTTCCTTTGGAGCATTAAAAAAATTTATATTCTCAATCTGTTTATCTAATCCAATGCCTGATTTTACTAAGTATACAGTAGTTTCGTTTGGTTGTTTCCATAAAGTATCAAAAGTAAATTTTATCTTTTCATCTTTTTTTACAGAAGTAGCTTTTAAATTTTTCGCTAAGTCTATTGGATTATCCGCAACCAAGTTTGAATTTCCAACACTATTTTTATTGCTCCAAGTAAAATCACCTTTTACGGTTTTAATTTTATTCTGATTATATGTAACACTAATATTTGGTGGTGATAAAGGAATAAATTTTTTTATAGGTTTAACCCAAAACAATACTAAAATTAGTAATGTTATTATTACAATAATAAAATATTTTTTCAAAGTAAACTCCTTCCAATTTTTATTTTTTGTAAATATAGTATACTTTTACAATAATTATATCATAACATTTATATAATCTCAAAGTTTTTATATTTTTAGAAACATATACATATGATTTCTCTATCTTTTTAATATTACATATATTTGTAATTATGATTGTGTAAATACATATTATATATTTATTTCAATATATGTAATATTAAAAATTTTTTTGAAAAATATTGAAATAAATCGATTAATATAGTATAGTGGGTAATGTAATTGATATTTAAACTTAAATTTTACTAAATAACAATTATTAATTTTTATATGAACATATTTTTACTATAAAAACTAATAATTTTTTATTTATTGAATTTTAAGTTTAAAAAATTAAACTTTAGGGGGAATAAATTATGAACAAAAAATCAATTAAACTACTTATACTTAGTGCAACTTTAATTTTTTCTTTTTCACTTTTTACTACTCCAAGTGTTAAAGCAGCAGATAATGAGATCAAAGAAAATGTAGTTCAACCGACTACTATACAAAGCGAAACTGAAATAAAGCAAGCTGAAGAAAAGTTAAAATTAGTTGACTCATATGTTAAATCAAAAGCAAAGCATCAAACTAGATCATATGGTAGTAGTGCTACTGCATCATTTGCAACTTGCGTTCAAAATTATGGTAATTATTGTGGACCTGCAACTGCCTTTAATGCAACTAACGCAGCAAATTCTCAAGAGGTATTTGCTAGAGCTCTCAAAACTGATGAAAATGGGACACCTTTTCCTGGGACTTGGGCAGAAATGCTTAATGCATGGAGGCCTGGTAATGGCTATCAAGGTTTTTGGGCAAACCGTTATGGCAGTTTATCAAATTGGAGAACTAAACTTAAAGATTGTATCATTTATACAATTGATAAAGGATATCCTGTCGTAGCAGATTGCCACATTACAGATTCAAGTTCAAGACTTCATCCTGGATACAGCTACGCAACAGATAGTTGGCATTATGTGACTGTAGGTGGTTATGATGATTACCCAAATACAATTCCTGCACAAGTACTTATTTCAGATTCTCATCCAAACACAGCAACTATACCAAGAACTTACTGGACTTCATTAGATAAACTTGCATCTGCAACTATGGTGAGGGGAATTATATGGTAATATTACTGTGTAGTATATAAATGAAATTAAAAAAACATCTTAATAAAATAATATTTGCAATTATTTTATTATTTATAATAGTGATAGCAACAATTTATATCATCAATAAAAATGAATCTATTGTAAATATAAATAATTCAATTAGAAATTTGTCTGGTGAAAATAAAAAAATTTTAAAATATGATTATGAAATTCCTAATAATATTAATGTCTTAGATATAATGTCAAATAACGAACTTGTTGTAGAAGATTCAAATAAATTAAAACTATATAATATAAAGAAGAAAAAATATGAAAAAAAACTTGTAGATATACATGAGGGTTTTAAAGTAAAAAGTGTATTGGTATTTGATAAAGGTATTATTTGGGTTGAAAATAAGATAGAACCCAGCATAGTTACCAAAGTCTACATTAAATATTTTTCATCCAATAAAATTGACTTATTAGATGAAACTACTTCTAATATACTACCTTACATGTCTATGTCTTCAAAATATTTAACTTATTATATAATTAATGAAAATAACATAAAAATTAAGCTTGTAAATTTAGAAAAAAATACTCAAGAAATTCTTGCAACATACCCACTAAAGAATGGTGAAAACATTAACTATGTATCAATACCTAACACTAATGATAAGTATATCGTTTGGTCTTATTTGACAAATGGAGTTTCTAGTATATTAAAATATGATATTAACACTAAGAAAATAGAAAATTTGCAAAACACAGAAGATTTAAAAGACCCTGTAATTAAAAATAATAGAATAGTTGCTATAAAAAAAAGGGATATATATGACAGTAAGCTAGCAGTTGCATATGGTAGTGATTATATAGTTGAATATAATTTTACCACAAATCAATGGACTAAATTTTCTGATAAAAAAATTGACAATTATTTAGATGGTAATAAAGAGTGTATAACTACTTTATCACACAATAAAGGATTGTTTTATTGGTTAAGTACTTTATCAAATGGCAGATGTGTATATAATTTTTCTGATAACAAATTTACTTCATTGGTTAACAATGATTATAAGAATAAGATTTGTACCTCTATTAAAATAGTTAAAAATAATATAATTTATTATGAAGCAAATGATTATGATAATAATATCTCCAAATTCATTTATAATGTAAAATAAAGTTATTATTAGACAACTTCAGTAGTAAATTATAAAAATTTATAATTTGTAATAGATTCTGTCTAATAAAAAATAAGATAAAACTTGCCAGTATCAATATAATGATACTGGCAAGTTTTGATGTAAACGACTTAACATATAGAATTCATTTAGGATCTTCTTTAGTTAAATTTTTGAGAACGTCTATAGGTTTGTGTAAAATTGTAAAGAATAGATGGGTCTTATTGGGAAATTCCTGTAGTAATTTTTATTTTTCATGGTAATACTAAATAATGAGCAAGTATAGCTGATTATGTTATTATTCTTTGCAATAATCTTATTATTATTAATAAATATTCAAACTAGTACAAGCAGTGTCTTTTATACATATTGTTCAAGTCTATCGGCGAACATTATGGTAAGTTGAGCTAAAGTGTTACTATTATTTATATGCTGTTAACACATATCTGTTCCCTATCATTATAAATAAGATTAGTTCGTTTTATAAATGGAATAAGAACACTTAGTCCTTATTCATTTCAATATTCAATAAATTTCTGATACAAATATTCCACTGATTTTATAATCTATACTGTTTACCATGACAATTATAAAATTTCTCTTTACTTCCACAAAAACAAGTTTTTAATGTCTTTCCTGATTTTCTTAATCTTTTATATAATTCAATTTTATCAAGTAATTCTTTTACACTTTCATTTTTAATTATTTTACCTTCATCTTCTATAATTTTAGATGCATCAATGATTATATTTATTTCGTCAACATTTATATTATTGCTTTTTAAAATTGGATTTACCTCAGAATGCTTTTTTAATATTTCCTCAAACATCTCTTTTATTGCATTTTCTAGTTTCTCATTGGGAGCAACAGCCTTTATGCAAATAGAGCTATTTATTCTATTAATACCTGTCATCACTTCATGCCTCTCGTGATGAATTAAACTTTCATTACTTATACCTAAATATTCCTTAACTAAATAAGGTGCTCTTTCTTCCAGAATATCTAATTCATCAGCTAATCTAATTAATGCAGATAACAATCTAACCCTAATGTCTCCCCCTTGTCCATATGACTCATACTCTAAAATTGAATCCAACGGCACCTTTCTATGACTTGAAACTATTCTCTTTATAGCATCAGCTTCTTTCATATCTAATCCTAAATCTCTCCTGTAATCATTAATAAAATCTGCTGATCTTTGGTTATGAGAACTTCTAATATTTTCTCCATAATCAGCATCATTTAAAAATCTACTATCTCCAACCATTCCTACATCATGTAAAAGTGTAGCCACGATTAATAAAAATTTTTCATCTTCATTTAAAATATTAACCGTTTCTTCAAAACAAATACCATATAAATTTTCTACGCTTAAAGAATGTTTAATTGTGTGTTCGGTAAAGGTTGGATTGGCATTTGTTGTTCTAGCTAATAGAGGCTCTACCTTGTTTTGTATCTCTCTAATTCTTAGCTTGTAGGGTTAAGACAATGAATTTCTAAGTAAAAACTCCTTCTCCCTTTCCACTGTTAATCCTCCTCTTTAGATATTCATATAATTTATTTTATTATTTAAATAATATTACTTTAAAATGATTAAAAACTTATTTAGTTTAGTCTATTCTCCAACTTTATACATCTGCTGCCACTACCGAATTAAGTGACTTATTATAATATTATACCATATAGTTTATAAAATCATTGTTTATGCATTTTAAGATACCTCTTAAGTTTTAAAAATAAATTTATAAATGTATATGTATTTATGCATTCAATTATACATTTTTAGTATACGCTAAAGTTGTTTAGCATAAAAAACTCCCAATATACTCAGTATACCTGGAATTGTAATTTTTACATTTATTGGATTATGAAAAATCAACATTTATAAAGAATTTCAGGATGTAACAAAGTTGTACCTCTATTATTCCTTATAAGCAAACTCCAACTGAACTAAGAATCATTTGATGTTATTTTATATTCATTGCTTCAAATCTAGTATTTGCTGCTTAGTTACAAAAATTATTGGTAATTACCTACACTTATATAATTTCCAGTGTAATATCGTACACATTTCCTGGAAACAAGAAACTTAACAGGCTAATCGCCTTGAGATTTTTATCTGATAACTACACGTTGATGGATAACGGTTTTCAATCATCAGATGGCGTCAAAACTCAAACTTCTACCAAGAACTATGTTTATATCAAAACTTCTGAAAACAATTAAATATATACAAATCCGAACCTAACGGTATCAAGGCTTATCAGCCTTTTAATGAAGAATATATAAGTATTTGTAGAAATCAAATTTAAATTGTAAGTGAGTACGTTTATGGTAACTAGTTTTTATTTTAACTTATACGTAATGGTATATTATAAGGAATTTGTCACATCAATTAAATTATTTTTTTATTAGTCTTAGCGAAAATTTGCTTAAAGCCTTAGAACTTTAGCCCTGTTTGAGAGTAGCGAGTTTGGCAAAGTTCTTAGGCTTTCAGCAAATTTGAGCTTTAGACTAATTAAAAATATTTAATAGTGCAAATTCCTTATAATATACCATGGAGTATAAGTTAAAATAAAAACAACCCCATAATGTATCCTACAAACAACTGAAATTTGAGTTAAATATTAAAATTCTTCATAATGCGTATACTAACTATAAATATATAGTGGAGGTAACACATTATGAAGTTAAAGGGTAAAACACTGTCATTTGTAGTTTCATATTTACTTATTATTTTTATATTTTTAAATTGTACAACACCAATTCTTGTTAAAGCTTCGCCAAATTCTGAAGATAAAAAAATTATATATTTAACTTTTGACGATGGCCCCAGCACTAATGTTACAAATAAAATGTTGGATATTTTAAAAGAACAAAATGTAAAAGCTACTTTCTTTGTTGTAGGCTATAAAATAAATGCTAGAGAAGATATTTTGCAAAGAATTTATAAGGAAGGACATAGTATAGGTCTTCATACATACACTCATATATATAAAAAAATTTATGCAAATGAAGACGCCTTCCTAGATGAAATGGATAAAACTTGCATGGAAGTAAAAAGAGTAATTGGTATAGAACCTAAACTCATAAGATTTCCCTCTGGAAGTAAAAATCATCTATCTAAACATCTTTTAGAAAAACTGCATACTAATAATTATAAAATATATGATTGGAATTTATGTGCCTCAGATGGAATTGACTACAATATCAAAGCAGATAAATTATATAAGGAAGCTACAAGAAAGTGTATTAATCCTAATAAAATATTTCTACTTATGCATTGTGATTCAAATAATAAAAATACTTGTGAATGTTTAGAAATGGTAATAAAGTACTATAAAAATTGTGGATATGAGTTTAAAACTATTACTCCCGATACACCTGAATATTATTTTAGAATCAAAAATTAACTAAAATACTGTGTACAAAAATATCAGCTAACTGTAAAAGTACAGCTAACTGATATTTTTAATAATCTAATACTCTTTTTATTTCTCTTGATATACTATTAAAGGCCTTTTCATCCCTACCATCTAATGCACTATCTGCTAATGCATAAAGTGCATTCAAATAAAGAAAGTCTCTTTCTTTTTTACTTAAAGGATTAATTAAAAATCCCATTTCATAACCTAAAGAACTTACAATTTCTTTTCCAGAATAAATGCTTTGAAGCACATTTATATAAATCATTAATTCTTTTTTTAATAAAGTAAAAAATATTCTACTTATAGAACTTTCATCCTGCTTTATAGCACATATCTTTATATATTCTTTATTAAGTGAACTTAAAGTTATTTTAACTTCACCATCTATAACAAATTTCTTTTCTGAATTAGACTTATTTTCTGTTATATCAATAGTAAAATTCATTAAAAAGTCTATATATTGTTTGAAATTTTCTCTATTAAAACTATAGCTACTTGAAGCAGAATTACCATTTTGATTTCTTTTAAATGATATATTGTAAGTATCTTCATTATTAATATGCTTTTTTATAGAAGCAATCATAAAATCCGTTAATTTATTTAATGTCCTTTTTGGTGTGAATTTTGTGCCATATGCAAAGCTATCCTCTTTACTGTCTTCATATAAAACAAAATTATTAATTTTCATAAAACAACTCCCCATTTGTACTAAATATATATTTATTATAATCGAAAAAAGTCGTTTTATGTTGTTATACACAATATTTAAAACATTAAAAAAATAAGCTCCTAATTAGCTTATCTCAATGATAAATATTGTTTTGTATTAAATTTCTATTTAATGTTTTATTTTCACCTTTAAATTTAAAATGACTAAATTTTATTTTTTAAATAAAAAAACTGGACATAAGTAAATTTTTTATTTATGTCCAGCATGCCATTATTTTTTTTTCTTCAATAGAGCAAATCCTCCCATAAAAGCTAGCACTAATGAAGATGCAGCAATAGTGATTATTGTTTTTGTTTCTAACTTTTTCACAACAAACCACCTCCGTAATATGACATAATTTAAATTTTCTTATAAGAATTTTTAAATTATTGCCATTTCTTAGATTTTTCATTTTATTTCATCAATTTATATAATTAGATTATAATATGCATTTATTTAATTTTCAACATTTTTTTACATGAAGATATTTTTTTACAAATTTAATATTTTCTCTTTCCTACTGAAAGAAAATTGTTCTATTTAAAATATAATTTTTCATTAGATAAAAAAAACAAGTAATTTCAAAAATTACTTGTTTTTTGCATTAAATGGTGCAGGTGAAGGGAGTCGAACCCATACACCGTTAGGCGCTAGATCCTAAGTCTAGTGCGTCTGCCAATTCCGCCACACCTGCATGCTATTAAATTAAAGTTTATAACTAAAAACAAGCTATTGCTTATCTTTAGTTATTTGGTGGCTTACCGGGGAATCGAACCCCGGACAACATGATTAAAAGTCATGTGCTCTACCAACTGAGCTAGTAAACCATATGGCTGGGATGGCAGGATTCGAACCTACGAATGTAGCAGTCAAAGTGCTATGCCTTACCGCTTGGCGACACCCCAATTTGTATTGTTTATTTCCTCAACACATTTACTAATTATACTAGCAAATATTTAATTCGTCAACTGTTTTTTACAATTTTTTTTATTTTTTTTAAAAACACTATTATTCCTTTAAATATTTTGATTTTTTACAGCATAACTGCCACCCCTAATATTTAATAAAGAAACCAATTTTAATTTTGATCAGCTTTAATTCTTATTAATAAAGTTGCAATCAACGCTACTAATACAAATAACGCACACAGCATTAATATATAATCAAAAGCATCTGCAGAAGCTTGCTGCTTAATTAATCCTATAAGAATACTATTAGATTGACTCTGTGATTGCATAAAGGACATTCCACTTTGTGTTAATTTACCTTGAATTTGATTTAAAAATCCTACAACAGGTATATTAAAAGGTGTTACCTGTTCTGATAATCTATAATAATTTATATTCATTTTACTTGTAAGAGAAAGTGTCATCATAGTTATAGCAATAGATCCTGCTATTTGTTTAAAAGTATTCTGAAGAGTTGAACCTTGTGTTATTAAATCCTTAGGCAGAGTATTCATGCCTAAAGTAGTAAGGGGCATCATAGTAAGCCCTAGTCCAGCTCCACGAAGTATCAAAAGTAGATTGGTCATGTCTCTCGATGTATTTAAATCTATTCTACCTAATTTGTATGAGGATAAACCTAATAAAATTAGTCCAGGCAGTATTATTATCTTTGGGTTAATTTTATCCACCATTTTTCCGCTTATAGGCATCATAAGTCCTGTAACAATTGCAGATGGAAACATTAGCATACCTGTTTGCATAGCTGTATATCCCTTAAGCCTTTGTAGGAACAAAGGTATTGCATATACACCTCCCATTAATGACATATTTATTAAAGTTAAAGCAATTAAAGAAAAGGAAAAATTAAGTTCTTTTAGTAATTTTAAGTCCAAAAGTGGCTCTGAAACAGTTAACTCGTTTATAATAAACATTATTAAATTAAAAACTCCTATTGTAATAATAATAGGGTTTTTTACATCTCCCCAATCTATAGGATTTTGACTTAAAACATATAAAATACTTACAATGCCCACTGTTGAAAATATAAATCCCATAAAGTCAAGCTTTTGTGTAGCTTTATGAGGAAACTCTTCTAGCAGAATACTTGACAAAATTACTGCAATAACTCCTATAGGAACATTCACATAAAAAATTAACCTCCAATCTAATTTTTCAATAATAAATCCACCTAAAGTGGGTCCTATAGCAGGAGCTGCCATAGTTGCTATTCCCCAAAAACCTAAAGCTAATCCACGTTCTTTTGGGTCAAACATTTGAAAAATAATAGACATACTAACTGGCATAATCATTCCTCCACCAATAGCTTGTAATATACGAAATACTACCATTGATGAATTGCTCCATGACAGGCCACAAAGTAAAGACCCTGCTGTAAATGAAATTAATGCAAAAATATATAATTTTTTATTTCCAAACTTTTCTCCTAAAAATCCTGTAAGAGGTACAATAGCACCTAACGTAAGTGTATAAGCAGTTAGAACCCACTGCACATCATCTAAGGATACATTAAAAACTGACATCATTTTAGGTATCCCAATATTTACTATACTAGTATCAAGAATAGCCATAAATGTGCCCATAACCACTGCTGCAAGGGCAAACCATCTATACGAGTTTGATTTAACATCCTTTTCCATTAAAACTCACCTCTTTTCATTTAATGTGGATTTTAACAATAGTATTTGTTCCAGGTATTAGTCTGTAATTATTTTTTAGCAGTGATATTTTTACAGGAACTTTCTGTACAACTTTTGTGAAAGTTCCACTATTTGATGTAGGAATAGTAGCCAACGCAGAATTAGCATAGTCACCTATAGTAGTAACTTTACCAGTAAACTTTAAACCATCATATTCATCCACAGTGATATCAACACTTTGTCCAATTTTCACCTTCTTTAGTTTTGTTTCATCTATATTAGCATTTATATAAAGATTAGATGGATCTACCATTATAGCAAGAGGCTGTCCTATCGTTACTATCTCTCCAACATTTCCTTGTTTCTTAAGCACAATTCCATTAATAGGGGCTCTTAAGATAGAAGAATCCATACTTGTATCAGGTAAAGTACCCATATCTTGTCTTGCAATTATTTGATCTTTTTGTACATACTGACCATCCTTAATATTTATTTCTAAAAGCTTACCTGAAATTTGGGGCGTTACTTTTATTAAGTCACCTTGAATTGTTGAATCATCTGTTGAAACGAAATAAGTAGAATTATACCAGTAGTATCCAACTATTCCTCCTACAGCTAACAGCATCAATAAGAATACTGGAATTATTAACATCTTTTTATTTGATTTCATAATTTATTCACCTACCTTGTTTTTTAAGCCTATTTCTGCAAACATTCCTGGTTTTAAAATGTCACTGCCGTCTTTAAGGGTTATTTTAACTAAAGCATTTTTATTACGAGAATCTATCTGTGCATTTATTGTAGATATTTCTCCTTGAAATACTTTATCTTGAAATTCAGATACTTTTACATTAACTTGCTGACCAACTTTTAACTTAGGAAGTAATTCCTCTGGTGAATAACTATCTACATGAAATTCATTATTATTTACTATTGTAATAAGGGATTGACCAACACCTGACATTTCACCTTCATTTATATTTTTTACAGTAACTGTTCCTGATATTGGCGCTGTAATAACTGTGTGAGTCAACGAAGTTTTTTGAATTTCTGCAGTAGCTTGAGATTGTTTTACAAGGGCTTCTGATGCATTTATATCACTTGCTGTCGCCCCATTTTTCATAGAAGTAAGATTTTGCACATCTGCATCATATTTAGATTTTGCGCCAGAAAGTGTCTGCTGTGCTTGTTCAAGGTTTACTTCAGCAGTATTACCACCTTTCAACAATTGTTTTTGACGGTCATAATTTTTTTGAGCAATATCATAAGTTGTTTTATCTCCATCCACAAGGGCTCTTTGAGCAGCAATTGTTTCTGCTCTTGTACCTGATTTAACTTTATCTAAATTGGCTTTACTAGCCGCAACACCAGCCTCAGCTTGATTCACTTGAGATTGAATATCCTTGCTATCTAAATAAATAATGGGATCTCCAGCATTTACTTTAACACCCACATCAACCTTAATTTCAGTTACTTTTGCATTAATTTGAGATGATACATTAGCTGAATTATTTGCTTGAACCTTCCCACTTAAAATATATACATCTTCAAATTGAGTTTGATTTTTAATTGTCTGTTTAGAATTATTTTCACTTGATGAGCATCCAGTAAACAATATTAGAAGTGTTAATGGTAATGGTATTAATTTTTTCATTTTTTCTTGCCTTAACATAAATATATTTCCCCCTCTTATTAATAAAATTTTTAATCTTAACATTATCAAAACAATAAATTAATTACTATTTTTTCAAAGCATTTATTTAAACTATGTTTTAAACACTGTTTAAACAAATAGTAATATTTTCTTTATTATTTGTCAATATAATTTTATTTTAAAAATCTACTATATAAAAAAACGAATTGATTTAGGCCTTAGAAAATCCTATGTAAATCCTTAATAAACGAATTTCAACCCTGTATAAATTAATAAAAATTTATTTATATGAAACTTTTTTTTATTGACAAAAAATATATAAATCAGTACCATAGTATTAACGTACGTTTTAAACGTTGTTTATGAATATAGGAGGAATTTATATGAAAAATAACTTTAAAGATATTCCAAATGCAAAGGATAGAATATTAAATTCAACACTTTATATTATTGGAAAAGAAGGATTTCAAAACGTTACCATAAGAAAAATTGCAGCAGTTGCTGATGTTAATATAGCATCTATTAATTATCATTTTGGATCAAAAGACAATGTTATTAACGAAGCACTAAAATGTCTTACTAGTAAGTTTATAACTTCTTTTAAAATTCTTGATGACAAACAACTAATTCCAGTAGAGAGGATGAGGAGTTTTCTTAGAAGTTATTCAGATGTTAGTATAGAATATCCAGATGTATTTAGAAACTTTGTTAGTAAACTTACATATAATGAAGGAATTGAACCTGAATATATGAAATTTCTTCAGCAAGAAGGAATTAAAAGTGTAAGAGATACTTTAGAAGAATTGACAGGGATTAAAGACGATAATCATTTGCATATGATAGCATTACAAATTATTAGCAGCTTGATTTTTCCTGTATTATTAAATAATAAAACAGAAAATATTAGCAATTTAAATTATAAAGATAAAAATATTAGATATGATTATGTTGAATTATTGCTTAAGTCCATTCAACATAAATAAATGGAGCTGTTGCACTAATTAATTAGTGTAACAACCCCATTTATATTATATATAATCTTTTGTTTTTTAACTTGATTTTATAGTTGAATAAATTACTGTAACCAAAATGAGTATACCACCTAATATTTCCCGAAAGTTAGGTATTTCATTTAGAAAGAAAACAGCAAATATAATACCATATACTGGTTCAAGGCTTGAAATTATGCCTGCTGTTTGTGTCTTTACATTTTTAAGACCACTAATAAATAGTGAATGTGCAGTAGCAGTAAAAATTACGCCTAATAAAATTAATAACAATATATCTTTTGTGTTAAATATAGGTTTTACTACAAAATAAAATGGTAATAAAACTATAGTTGCTATTAATTGTTCATAAAAACAAATAACTGATCCTGAATAATCTTGTACACATTTCTTATTTAGCATAGAAAGAATCGCATAAGTAAAACCTGAAAATATTCCCCATATAACACCTTGCGTTATAGTATTGCCTAATTCAAACTTAGGTATGACAAGTACTATGCCAATAAACGCAACCACTGCTGCAAATACATCCTTTAGTGATAACCTTTCTTTAAAAAAGTATGGCTCCAAAAATGTTACGAATACAGGAAAAGTTGAAAAGGTAAGTAATCCTATTGCTACTGTAGACACTTGGATTGATTTATAAAATGCACTCCAGTGAATAGCTAAAATTACTCCCATTATAATTAAATAGAAATAATCTTTTCTTTGTTTTAACTTAATATTTTTTTTAGAAATAAGTAGTATAGTCACTAAAAAAATACTGGAAAAGAAAACTCTACCTAAGACAATGATAAGAGACGGCAGCTCTATTAACTTTCCAAATAAACCAGATAATCCAAATAATAAAACTGCAAAATGTATTTCAATTAAACTTTTATTTTTAGTATTCATATAATTATCCCCCAATATAATAAATCCATTATAACATAAATTTATTATGCTCATATATACACATAATTTACAAATAAATGGTACCAATTTAAAATAAGTATAAAATATTTTTACCAATACATGTTGTATAAGATGTATAATTAATATATATAAACTACATATTAATTTTAAGTGAATAAAAAATATTAAATTTTAAGGTGGTATTACTATGGGATATAATGTTATAGATTTAATTAACAAATCTATAAGTATTTCAATTAAGGAAAAAACTATGTATGAAAACATAGGAAAAGAAAAATGTAATATTCCATCAATAAAAATAATGTCAAAAGTTTTAATCCAAGAAGTAGATAAAAATATTCAATACTACGAAAGCCTAAAAAAAGAATTGGCTAATCTAAACTTTGAAGAAATTGATTTTGGAGTATATGATAAAATGTCCTTTTTAATAAATGAATTTAATGCCAAGGTTTATGTAACAGAAGTTGTCAATGTTAGAGGTTATTTAAAATTTTCACTTGATTTTCAAAAGGATGTGTATTCTTTACTTATTGATTTGCAAGGTAGATCTGTAAAAAACAGCAGTGATATAGACACAAAAACCTACAAAATATTATCTGATATGATTAGCAATAAATCTAAACATATTAATATACTTGAAAAAATTTGGAATTAAAATTTTTATGGATATATAGTTATTTTTATGCTATAATATTTAAGGTTTTTAAAGAGGTGTTCCTTGTCTAACCACTTCTTAAAATAACAAAACAAGGAGGAAAATATACATGATTCGTTACAGTGTTATAGATAATAAAAACGCGCGAGAAATAGTCTTATTAAAAGCTTCTCCCTGCATATGGGGAAGGTGTACCTTCTGTGATTATATTGAAGATAACAGTAGTGACACACAATTCAATGTAAACTTCAATAAGGAAATTCTCCAAAATGTTACCGGCAAATATGAAGTTCTAGAAGTTATAAATTCGGGAAGCTGTTTTGAACTACCTAAAGAAACTTTGCAGCACATAAAAGATATAGTACATTCTAAAGGTATAAAAAAACTATTCTTAGAAAGCCACTGGATTTATAGAGACAGACTTAAAGAAATGGAACAATTCTTTAATGTTCCTATTATTTTTAAATGCGGTATTGAAACTTTTGATACTCATTTTAGGAATGAAGTTCTAAAAAAAGGAGCAGTATTTTCTGACCCTAAGGAAGTTGCAAACTACTTTAATTCTATTTGTCTTATGGTAGGAATTAAAGGTCAAACTAAAGATATGATAAAAATGGACATAGACTACCTCTTAAATTATTTTCAGTATGGTTGCGTAAACCTTTATGTGGAAAATTCTACACCTCTTAAAAGAGATGAAGCATTAATTAAATGGTTTAAAGAAACTTATAGTTTTCTTGAAGCTAATGCTAATGTAGAGGTGCTTTGGAATAATACTGATTTTGGAGTTGGAGGTAATGAAAATGAATATTAAAAAATTAGTTAAGATAGCTATAACAGCAGCTCTTTATGCCGCATTCACCATGGCTATTGCCCCTTTAAGCTATGGAGCTGTTCAATTTAGATTTTCTGAAGTTATGACTCTCTTAGCATTTATAGATCCTCTGTACATTCCAGGTTTAGTTCTAGGATGTGCTTTATCAAACATATACAGTCCTCTAGGCATTATTGATGTACTTGTTGGGACTACGGCTACACTTATTAGCGTTTATATGATAAGTAAAACCAAGAGCTTATTTATTGCTACACTATGGCCTACTATAAACTGTGTATTTGTAGGTGCTGAACTTTATTTTGTTTTGCACCAACCATTTTGGATATCTACATTATACGTTTGTTTAGGAGAATTTGTTGTTGTAACATGCATAGGCTATCCTCTATTTAAATTATTGTTAAAAAGAAAAGATGTTCTAAATGTATTAAAATACAGATAAAAATTATATCATAGAAATCCAATTTAAAACAAAAATTACTACGAAATAATTTTCGTAGTAATTTTTTTCATATATAAATACTTATTTGTATATTTCAAATATCTTATCTAACCTAGTCATACTAAAAATTTTCATAACTTCTTCATTAATTGAATAGAGTTTAAAACTACCATTTACATTCTTACACTTTTTATAGACTGACACTAAAACTCCAAGACCTGTACTATCAATAAAAGTGCATTTTTTAAAATTTAGTACGAAGTTTTTTTCTCCACTATTCATTAAATAATTAAGTTTTTCTCTAAGTTCATCTGCTTCATCTACAGCAAAATTTTCTGGTATTTCAATATTTAATTCACTCATTTAAATCACCTCAGATTATAAATTTTTCTACAAGATTGTTTAATGATATTGCTAATGCACTGGACTCCTCCGCACTAGCTGCCACATTTTCAATTGCTGTATTTTGTTCTTCAGCAGATGCAGCGACCTCTTGACTACTAGCTGCATTATTTTCAGTAATAGTTGCAACTGTATTAATAAGATTAATTATTTTATCAGAAGTAGCTACTTCATCTTTTGTAACATCTACTATTTGTTTTATGTCCTTTGATATTTGTTTTACTGCATCTATAATACTAACAAAGGATTTATCTGTATCTTTTACTATGATTACTCCATTTTCCACCGCACTTTTGCTTGAATTCATGGTTTCTACAGCTTTACCTATTTCAGTTACCATTTCAACTATTAATGAGGATATTTCATTTGCCCCAACACTAGTTTCCTCTGAAAGTTTACGAACTTCTTCTGCTACTACTGTAAATCCTTTTCCATGTTCCCCAGCTCTTGCTGCTTCAATAGCCGCATTTAATGCTAATAGATTAGTTTGAGATGAAATATTGTTTATAGTACTAATAATCCCACTAACCTTTTTAGAAAGCTCTTGTACTACTTTCAAGGTATCTTCAGTTTCAGTTGATGCTTTACTAATATTTTCAATAGCAGCAACTGTTTCTTCAATTTTGTTTCTTCCTTGCTCTGCCGTATCCATAGTATGATCAGAATTATTTTTAGCTGTAAGCGCCCTGCTTTGAGATATTTGAACCAAGCTTGAAAGCTGGACTAAAACTGATGATACTTCTACAACCGAATTGCTTTGAACCTGAGAATTTTCTGCAACCTGCTCTATAGTTTTAGCTATTCCTTCTGTTGTAGCACTTATTTCTTCATTAGAAGCTGCTAATTCTTCTGAAGATGCTGTTAAATTTTCTGATGCATCCCTAACATTGTGTATCGTATCATGTTGATGTTCAATCATTTTATTAAAGTATTCACCTAAGGTTTGTATTTCATCTTTTGTACTTATTTCTGATCTTACTGTTAAATCACCATTTCCAGCCTTAGTCATTAAACTTTCTAATTCTTTAATAGGATTTATTATATTTTTTATAGAAAGCATATATGATAAAAATACTGCAATAATTATAGATATTATGGTTATCATAATTGTAAACTTTTTGATAGTTGCAGCAGGAGACATATACTCATTATAATCAGCTGTTACTGCCACAAACCAGTTGTTAACTGGAACAAATCTTACAAATTTACGTGCCCCATCATAAGTATAGTAACCTTCGAAGCTTTGACCTGCTTTAGCTTTATCAAATAAAGCTTTTAACTCATCGTTGTTAATACTTAAAATATTTTCTTTAAGCACTTTTTCACTTTTAGGATGATAAACAATTAATCCATTTTTGTCTATTATATAAGCATATCCATTATCACCTATTTTAACTTTTGAAGCATATTTTGAAATCTCCTCAAATTTAATGGTAGCTGCTACTGTACCTATAACTTTACCATTAGACTTTAATGGCATAGCAATTGCTATCACTGGCTTTCCTGTGCTTTTAGATACTATAACTTCACTTACAGTTTCATTTCCTTTTAAAGCGTTTTTAACATAATCGCGATCACTTAAATCAATATCAGATTTTTGAGATTCATTACTTATAATTTCTTTACCAGAATAATTTGTAACTAACACCTGCTCAATTTGACTGCTATTTTGTTTTTGTAATTGTACTAAATAGTTAAAAACATCGGGACTATTCTTCTCATCACCATTTATAATGCCTTCTAACCTATTATCCAAACTTAACATTTCAACATACTTACTTACTGAACTTATATTTCCACTTACTAATTTAGCTGTTTGGTTTGTAGTATTCTCTAATTGCTGTTCAATTGTACTTTTTATTAAACTAGAAGTTCTAATGTAAGAAAAACTTCCCAAAATAATAAGAGGAACAGCTATGAATATAAAGAACATTAAACCTAACTTATTCTTTAAACTTGTCCTCATTAATAATACCTCCAAGTATTCACATGTTTATATATTATGATTATTTATCCAGCTAATGATTTTTGTATAATTAAAGTATTTTGTTTTAATTCAATGTGATCTGAAAGATTCTTAATAAGAAATAATCCTCTTCCTTGATCTTCTAAAATATTTTCTTCCTCCAATGGTTCATTAATTATTACATTTTTAAATCCACTTCCACAATCCTCAATTTCAAATTTTACGCTTGAGTTATTATATAAATATCTCAAGTAAATAGGCTTATCTACATTCTTATTATTGCCATGCTTAAAAGCATTTGTCAAAGCTTCTGTTAATATTAATTTAATATCAAAATTATACTCTGAAGCATTTAAATCTGAAATAATTTTATCGATGATCTGTTTATATTCTGATAAACCGTATAAAGTAAACTCATTACTCTTCATTTGCACTCCTCCCAAATCATTTAATTTCTAATGCAACTAATGTGCTATCATCCTTTAATCCTCCAATATCCGTAATTATATTATTTAAAATATTTTTCAAATATGGTATAAATTCAGTTATTGTATGTGATTTAAGATAGTTTTCTTTAATTTCGACATCATTGAATATGAATTCTAACCCATCAGTTGGAAAATAGAATCTATCACCTTTTTCAAAAGAAATTACTTGCTCCTCAAACATACCTTCTTCAAACATACCTAAAAAAGGCCCTTTAATAATAAATTCCTGTGAGTTACAATTACTTTTTTGAAACATAAATTGATTTATTCCTGCACCTGCTATTTTGGCTTCATTTTTTTTGAAATCTAAACTAAAACAGCACGCTGCAATATATTTGTCTAAATAATTAACAATTTTTTTATTTAAAATTTCAACTATCTCAATTGGATCATAACTAACTAAAACTGCTTCTCGAAATAAAACAAAAAATGCTGATACACTGAGAGCTGCTGTAATTCCTTTACCACTAACATCTCCAACTATTCCAATTGCTAAATCTTCATTAACCTTATATATTCTAAAAAAATCTCCACTTACAGTTCTAGCTGGCATATACAAGCTTTCCATTTTCAATTTTTCTGGAATAGGTGATACATTTTCAATATACCTTTTTTGAAATTTAGCAGCTTGGTTTAATGCTCTCTTCGTTTCTGTAATATCTCTAATTACTGCTTGAATTGCTGGTCTACCTTTATATGTTAAATAGCTTGAAGATATCTCCACTTCAACTATACTATTATCATACCGAACAATTTTATTATCAAATGTAGACTTTTCTTTTTTCTCTTCTAGTATTTGCTTTATTCTTTTTCGAATAGTTTTTGCAGATTCATTTTCCACGTATTTGTATATACTTTCTCCAATAACCTTACTATACTCTATACCTACTAAGTTGCAAGCTTGATGATTTGCTAAAACAATTCTACCATCCACTACAATAACTATTGCTTCTGGTGAAAGATTAACAATTTTTCGATACCTTTCTTCACTTTCTTTAATAGTATTTGCTAATATTTTCTTTTCCGTAACATCTTTTAATTGTTCGACAACAAATATTATTTCACCTGAATTATCTAACACTGGATTATAAGTACAATCCATAAACTTATTAAACTCTGGAATATACTTTTCTATCCTTATTATTTGTTTAGTTTTAAACACCTTTTCTACATCACAGTTTTCGCAGCTGTACTTACTATTTAAAATTTCACAACATTTTTTGCCCCTAATCTCATCTCGAGTTTTCTTGTAAAAATTGTATCCAGCTTCATTAAAAAATAAAATTGTATTGTTTGAATCAAATACTTTTATAATATCAGGAATGCCTCTTAATACTCCTTCTAAAAGATCTAAAGTGCAATTTTTCATATTTGCTTCAAATTTAGTAAAATATTTTGTACTATCAAGCAATTTCTCTAACTGAAGTTCACTTCTTTTTAATCCATAGTCCAAAGAATACCACCTCTATATCAATTAAATAATAAAAATACTTCTAGTATATCATAATAATAATTATTATTATTATGCATTTTGTGAACTTATAATAAAATCATATTGCTAAATACAATTTAATATACATTTAAGGAACTTAATTATAATAATATAATATTTACGTACTTTTTAAAAGTCATATTATGTAAATAAATCAATAAATAGTAAATTTGATTTTTTTCGCAAAAACACAATATATAAAATATATTTATATATTTCAAAATTAAAAATAAGGCTCAAGTGGGTTAAATGCCTAAATGGCATTTAACAGTCTTTGCTCCAGAAAGAGTATTTCTCGTAAGCAAACTCCACCTAAACCTAAGAATAACTTTATACTTAACTAAAATTTAAAATCTTTTAATAAATCTGCTAAACTAGTTCCTGCACTTTCACTATCATTAAATTTATCTAGATCCTCTTTTGGCCTTTCAGTTGCTTCTTTAATGCTTAAACTAATTCTATTTTCTTTATTATCTATGTCTAATATTTTTACTTTTATTTTATCGCCTATATTTAATACATCCGAAACTTTAGTTATCCTTTCTTCTGATATTTCTGAAATGTGTACAAGTCCCTCTACGCCAGGTTGAATTTCCACAAAAGCTCCAAAGTCCATGCATTTTACAACTACACCTTCTACTACATCTCCAATTTTACACTTTCCAGTGACGTTTCCCCATGGATCTTCGTTTACATCTTTTAATGCTAAAGATATTCTGTTATTTTCTTTATCTACAGATAGCACATAAACTTCAACTTTATCTCCTACAGAAACTATATCTGCAGGATTGTTAACTCTCTTCCAAGATAATTGTGAAATATGAATAAGTCCATCTACTCCACCTAAGTCAACAAATGCTCCAAATTTAGCAAGTCTGCTTACTACACCACTTCTTTTTTCTCCTGCTTTAATACTATTTAAAATTTGTTCTTTTTTAACATCAGCTTCAGCTTTCTCTATTACCTTTCTAGAAAGCACAATTTTATCATTTTCCTTGTCAAACTCTATTACTTTTACAATTAAAGTTTTTCCTATGAATTGTTTTAAATCCTCAACATAAGATAAAGATAATTGAGATGCTGGTATAAATGCTCTTACACCTTTTATGTAAGATACAACACCGCCTTTTACAACTTCTCTTACTGTTGCTTCAACATCTAATTCTTTTTCAAAAGCTTCTTCTAATTCATCCAAAGCTTTTATTTTATCTGCAAGTTTTTTAGATAAAAGTACATTTCCTTCTCCATTATTCATATCTAGTACTTTAACATATATTTCTTCATTTTCTTTTAAAATATCCTTAAGGCTTATTTCTTCTTTTTCGCTTACTTCATTTTTAGGTAGTATTCCATCTGACATATACCCTATATTTATTATAGCCTCATTATCTGTTACAGATATAACCCTTCCTTTTACAATTTCTCCTTTTCTAACTAATTTCATAGAATCTTCTATGTCATTCATAAACTCATTCATGGAGTTTGTATTCTTATTTTCTTCTGTCATTTTTATCTCCCCTAACTTAATATTTTTTTCTAAAGTATCTACCTTCTATTATATCTAACTTTCATTAATATTGTACACAAAATGCATTATAAAATTTACTAAATTTAAAATTAATCCTCTAAAAAAATATCAAATCATAAAATAAGCAAGATGCGACGCTTCGCTTTGCTAGTTGAGAGTTGATAATTGAGAGTGGAGAGTTAATGTGGATTTTTTTCCGTTACACTACAAAAAATCTTTGATTAAATTTTTCATAGCTCGTTTCGCTAAAGCGAAACATTGCTGACTTATATAAATTCAAAGATTTTTTGCGATAGCTAAAAATCAACCTTCACTCTCAACTCTCAATTCTCCACTCTCCACTAAATAAAGTTGCGTCGCAATTTTTTTATCTTACGCAATTATTTAATTTTAATCAAGTCTTTATACGCTGTGTATCCTAAAATAGATTCAGCACTTTTTACAGCTCTTAACACTGCCTGTTCTACAACTCTAGCAGCTAAAAGACCTACTACATTTATATCTGCTTCTATCTTTCCTGTTGCCATTGTAAATATAGTATCTCCATCAACCATAGAATGAGCTGGTCTCATAGTTCTTGCATAGCCATTGTGGGACATAGAAGCTATCTTATTCATTTCTGACTTTGTAAACTTTCCATTAGTAACTACTACTCCTATAGTAGTATTTCCGCTAAATAGATTTTTCTTTTCTGAGTAACGTGCTATCATTGTTGCTTCTGTATCAGCAAAGGTTTTTTTATCTTCTTTTAAAGCTCCTGCTATAATTTGTCCTGTTAAAGGATCTATTATATCTCCAAAGCAATTTACCGCAATGCAAGCACCTACTTGAAGTTCGCCTACCTGAATAGCATAACAACCTAATCCACCCTTCATTGAATATTTGCTTCCTAATACTTTACCTACTGTAGCTCCTGTACCTGCTCCTACATTTCCTTCTTTACATTCATTTAGCTCTGCATTTTCACAAGCTTTATATCCCATAATCTTATCTGGTCTTATATTATGATTTCCAATAGCTAAATCAAATAATACTGCAGAACATACTATAGGTACTTTTGTAACACTCACATCAAAGCCAATATTTTTTTCTTCTAGATATTCCATTACTCCACCGGATGCATCTAATCCAAATGCACTTCCCCCAGCTAAAGTTACTGCATGAATTTTATCTACTAAGTTTACAGGATCAAGTAAATCAGTCTCTCTAGTTCCCGGTGCTCCGCCTCTTACGTCTACTCCAGCAGATGCTCCCTGGTCACATATTACTACAGTGCATCCTGTAGGCCCATTGAAGTCCTGAAAATTTCCTATTTTTATTCCTTCTATACTACTAAAACATATTTCTTTCATTTTTTATCTCCCATGTAAATTAATTTTAATTTTTAAATGTATTCTCTTTATTATCTTTATTCTATTTTTGTTCCTATTTTTCTTGCTTTATTTAAAAACTTTTCAGAAATATTAGTATTTATTTTAGTTCCAGGCTTTACTATTTTACCTATTATTTTATATCCTCCATAATGCAGCACTTCTTGTACAGCTTTAACTGCACCTCTACTTTCTGCTGCAATAAAATTAAATGGCCAAGGTGTACTGCAAGAAACAACCATTATTGCTCTTTTACCTTTCTGTCTTGCTAAAGGCATTCCATTAGATCTTTCTCCCATAAAAACTGGAACATTGCGTTCAAATAGAACTTTTAGTTGTGAGCTCATATTCCCCCAATAAGTTGGCGTACCAACAATTAATATATCTGCTTTTTTTATTTTTTCTCCAACAATATGTGCATCATCTTTAGGCATCACACATTTTTCTTTAGTTCTACATTTCATACATGCTACACAAGGTCGCATTTGCAGGTCATATATATCAATCCATTCTATTTCATTATTTTCTTTTGATCCCTTAATTATTTCTTTTAATAAAGTATAAACTGTACCATCCTTACGAGGACTCCCATTTAATACAAGTATTTTATTTATTATAATCATCTCCTAAATTTTAAAACTCAAATAATTTTAAATGATCTATCTATACTACTCCACGTTGACAGTTATATTTTTGATTATACTTTTTGCCGTAGTTAATTTAGATAAATCCTCATACAATTTTCCATCATTTCCATCTGGACTACTGTGTCCATTAAGTTTTAACTCATAGACTCTATTTTTTGAATTCAAATCAATATTTGCACTATAAACTAGTGCAGGTTGTCCACTTCCTAGTGCTCCTCCTGAGTAGTTCTGTCCTCCAATTACTGCATTTTTGGGATAATATTCATTAAAATCTGTTGACATATTAACTTCAGCACAAATTATATATTTACCTTGTTTTTCATTAATTTTAGTTTCTATGATTGAACTCCCCTTAGGTGTAGCTGATGATACAGCATCTGTACTTATTTTATTATTACTTCGCTTATGAGTCCAATATGGTAAAGCCTCCCTTCTCTTGCTTCCACCATCTGTTGCCTTACCCCAACTTTCATTAACAATTTTTGAAGTTGCATATAATGTCTCAACATAATTTCCATTTAAGTTCTCAATCCAAACAGCAAATTGTGGAGGGGTTTTTATATTAATAAAAGAATTAACCTGAAACTTATGAAGATATTGTTCTCCTTTTGCAATTGAGATGGTTAAACTTTTTCCTTCACTTTTACTGGTCATTATAATATTACTGGTCTTATTAAGTTTTATTGTATCTACAATCTTGTAAACTGCAAATATAACTATAATAATCGCAAGGAACAAAAATATTCTTTGTTTTTTCATAATCAATTTCCCTACCTTTATTTTTTTATCGATCTTATCATAAATTCGAAGGTCTCTTCTATTAATTGAGGTGCTTTTAAGTCATGATAATATTTTAAATAATCTTCTTTCTTAACAATATTATTGAAAACACCTGCAATACTTGCCCAGAGAATAATTACCGTATGATCTACATTTATATTTTCCAATATCCTTCCTTCTTGAATCCCTTGTTTCAGTATTTCTTTCAAATTATCTAATGATTTTTCACCCTCTTTATAACATTCAATAATTACACTATCTTGAGTATTAAAATCTGATTCTTGATTCTCATAATCTACTATTACTCTAAAATAATTAGGATACCTTATGCTAAATTGGATAAAAGTATTTGCTACTATCTTAATTTTTTCTATACTGTCAGCTGATTTATACTTTTCTAAATCCATATTCATCATGCTATTTAAAGCTTTAAATGCTCTCAACATAATTTCGTAATAAATTTGTTCTTTACTTTGAAAGTAAACATATATTGTTCTTTTACTAAATTCAGCTTTCTTAGCAACTTCGTCCATAGTTGCTCCCTGCATACTTTTCTCAAAAAAAACCTTTTCTGCTGCATCTACAATGTCATTCTTTCTTACTAACATTTCTTTTTCTTTTCGTTCCTTTGTTCCCATATTATTTTCTCCTATACTAATATGTAATTAAGTAAACTATTAGTTTACTTAATTACATATTAGTGCGTATTTAAATTATTGTCAATACCTCTGTATAATTAAAAAAATGCAACCAAGAAGGTTGCACTTTTTAACAAACTCAATATGAACTTTTAAATTACAAACAAATTTTATTTAAACTTCATTACTAACCCTAAATAGAATCAAATTTTCATTCAACTCTTTCATCTGAAGATCCATCTAATTTCATTCTATGTAATATACTAGTCATATCTCCCGACATAAAATCTACATAGTATACCCAATTTCCTGTTGTATATAATGAAATAACAGATTTACTTTCACTTATTTTTTCATAACCATTTCCATCTGTTTTTATTCTATAGATTCCCTTTGAATTAAATCCAGAACAATAAACATAATCGTTATGAACTTCTACTGCAGTAGAACAATCTGCATCACTTAACATTTTATTTTCAGATCCATCTAGTTTCATTTTATATAATAAACCATTATCATTTTCATCTATTGCACTGTAATATATATAATTTTCTACAATGTTTATATTCCTACTATTAGCATTATTAAGTTTTTGTTTTTCTGAACCATCAAGCTTAATTCTATATAAATTATTATTCTCATTATCACAATAGTAAATCCAATTACCTGCAACATTCATGTATCTTTCTGCAGAATCTTCACATAAAAGTTTTTTATCTGATCCATCTATTTTTATTTTATATATTTTAGAGCTATCATTTAAATTAGCATAATATAAATAATCATCCTTTAATGTCAAATACATTCCATGTTCATTTCCTATAGCCTGTTTTTCTGTACCATTATTCTTCATTTTATACATTGAAAACTTGTCTGAATCTATCTTATCATATTTAGTATAATAAATATAATTACCTTTAAAATTCACACAAGAAGGCGCATCAGTTGCTAATTCACTTCTTTCCGTACCATCAATTTTTATTCTATAGAAAGAATTTCTTTGACTCTCTCCATAATAATTAATATAATAAATATATTCACCGTTAATCCAAATTTTTTTTGCAAAATCATCGGATAATTTTATTTTTCCAGATCCATCGCTTTTCTCTTTATACAATTTACCATTTACTGATGAAGTTCCATTTTTTGTACTGTAGTAAATCCAATCACCTTGCTTTACTACAATAGATCCATTATTTTCTATGTCCTCATTTGTACTAGGCGTATTCTTAGAATCATCACTATCAGAAACACTGCTATTAAATAAATTTTGTAATTGTGAATCTTTAATTCCTGCATCTCCACCAAAAACAGTAACATTTTTAATTTCATTCTCTTTAGTACTTAAAAAATATTTAGTAGATACATTGTCCTTATCTCCCATTAGTATAATAGGATTACCATTTATTGCTGCAAAAGCAGATCCACTTAATGCATCTGCAAATTCTTCTGAATATGCTATGCATACATTACTTAAGTCAACCTTGTCCCCAAAAGCATTAATGATATTTATGTTTCTTTCATACTTGTCCTTACCCTCAATTCTTTCCACACTTGGAAACTTAAGTGCCGTGTCCTCTGATATTACATCTGTTCCTCCAATTATATAAGTTTTAGGAATACTTTTACCAGCCATAAATTTTTCAATAGAGCTAGGCATATCATTTTTAGGCATCAAAATGATTGGCATTTGATATTTGGCTGCCATAGGAGCAATAGATAATGCGTCTGTAAAATCATTATCTGTAGTAATTATAACCCCATTTTCAGTACCAATCTCATTCGCTACTGCTGCTGAAGTTTCATTTCTATCTTCTCCACTTAGTCTTTGTGTATCTATTCCCATATTATTTATTGAATTTTCTATTCCAGGGGTAACAACAGATTTACCACCTACAATAAATACTTTTTTTACGCCTAATCTTTTTAACTCACTATAAGTTTTATCACCTAAACTATTATCTTCAGTTAACAATATAGGTGCGTCATATTTTTTTGCTAATACCGATGCACTTAAAGCATCTGGAAAGTTTTCACCATTAACTATCACTGCATACTGACTCTGGCTTTTCCATCCTTCTTGTACAATTTTACTGCAAGTTTCATATCTGTCAGCTCCCCAAACTCTCTTAACTTCAGGTGATGCTGCATTAGCCTTAGTTGTACAAAATACTGATAAGCTTATTGATGCAATTGAAACTAATAAACAAAATTTCTTTTTTAACATTTCTTCCTTCCTCCTGGTAAAAATAGAATTTAAATTTATTATAGCATAGTAATACCATGATTTTCTAACATTTGAGACAATATTATTTTAAATAACCCATATTTCCCAAATAAATTTTTTCTAATCTTAATATTTTACAATAAAAAATTCTCTAAGTTTAATTTTTATTATAAACTTAGAGAATACTCTTTTACTTTTTATTTATGTTTTATTTTATTAACTGCAGTTACTACTGAAACTACAATAACTACTGACAAAATTGTTTCAGGAATACCATTAGTTACAGCAATTGCTATTATACCCTTCTTAGCAGCACTTAAACTTATGTTTAAAGCTTTTGCGTAAGGTCCTAAATATATAAGATACATCATTCCAAGTACGCCTATAGTATTAGTAAGTGTACCTACCGCAGCCCCTAGACTAATTCCTAAAGGTTTTGATTTTGATTTAACAGCGTTATAAACATAATAAGATGTTATCCCTATAAGCACTCTAGGTAATACAGAAACTAATGGGTTTATAAATGCAAATGAAACTGGTGTTGGTGCAGTTATTGATTGTATTATGCTAAATACACCAAAAATTAATCCTACCATAGCACCTACTAAAGGTCCTTCTAATATGGCCCCAATAATAACTGGAACATGCATAATAGTTGCTTTTACAGGTGGTATAGGTATAAAACCTAATCCTGTCATTCCTAATATAATTGAAATTGATGACAACATCCCTATAACTGCAAGTTGTCTTGTGCTAAACTTAGATGCAGATCTTAATCCTCTTTCCATAATGATCCTCCGTTCTTATTCCTAATTTTGGATATAATTCGGAATTCTTTATAATAAAATCCCTGTTCGGTTTCAAAAGAATACCGACGATTTAATTTTATCACCTTGAGGATAAAAATCAATATAAAAAGTAAAAAAAATTTATTTTATTTTGATAGTTCTACTGCTAAATCTGCACCAAGCCCTGCATTATTATAAACAAGTCTTATATTTGACTCTAAACTATCTCCTCCAGTTATTTCTTTTATTTTAGCAAGTAAAAATGGTGTTGATTCTTTACCTCTTATGCCTTTTTCTTCTGATTCCTTTAAAGCAGCTTCAATAGCTTTGCTTATTACATTATAATCCATCTGATATTCTTCAGGAATTGGGTTTCCAATTATTAATCCACCTTTTAATCCTAAATCCCATTTAGCCTTTATAGCATCTGAAAGTTCTTTAACAGAATCAATTTTATAATCAACTCCAAACCCACTCTTTCTTGTATAGAAGGCTGGCATCTCATCTGTACCAAAACCTACTACTGGAACTCCGTTAGTTTCTAAATACTCTAAAGTCAATCCTATATCCAATATAGATTTCACACCTGCACACACTACAGCTACATTTGTATGTGATAACTCTTCCAAATCTGCTGATATATCAAAAGTTTGTTGTGCACCTCTATGAACTCCACCAACTCCTCCTGTTGCAAATACTTTTATTCCTGCAAGTTCTGCAATAATCATTGTAGATGCCACAGTAGTTGCTCCATCCATTTTCTTTGCTATTATAAATGGAATATCTCTTCTACTTGTTTTAATTATATTTTTACCTTTTCCTAAATATTCAAGTTCTTCATTAGTAAGTCCCACTTTTAATTTTCCGTTTAAAATAGCAATAGTAGCTGGAATTGCTCCTTTATCTCTTATAATTTTTTCAACATTTCTTGCAGTCTCAACATTTTTAGGATATGGCATACCATGTGATATTATAGTAGATTCTAATGCTACTACTGCCTTTCCATCATCTAATGCCTTTTTAACCTCTGGGTTTATATCTAAATATTTTTCTAACATAATTTTAACTCCTCCATTTTTCTATTTATATTTTCAATTGACATATTAGGATTTATAGTATTCTCATGAGACAAAGCTAAAATAGATGCTGTCATAGCAAGCTTTGCACTATAATCCATAGACAAATTATTTATTCTACAGTAAACAAGACCTGCTAGAAAAGCATCTCCTGCTCCTGTGGCATTTACTACTTTAACTTTTGGTGTTTTTATGATATTTTCCTCCACACCATCATTATAATAAGTACCATCTTCTCCAAGTGTTATAAACACTCTCTTCACACCTTTTTCTAAAAAATAGTTTCCACATTTTTTTAAATCTTCATTGCTTTCTATTTTTATATCAGAAAGAATTTCTGCCTCTATTTTATTAGGCTTTATAGTGTGAAAATGTCCAATAATATTTTTTACTTTTTTTGCCTTGCTCGTAGATACCGTGTCTAAAAAAAACTCAGTATCTTTATGACTTGTTACAATGTATTCAATAGTTTCCTTTGGTATATTTGTGTCTATAATACAAATGCTAGCATTATCTATTACATGTTTTTTCTTTTGCACAAATCCAACTGTCATTTCATCCAAAATATCCATATAAGCAATAGCTAGCTGCATATCTCTCTTTTCATTAAGTATGCATAAGTAAGTAGAAGTAGGTTGTTCTTGAAGTATAAGAGAATGCTGCATATCTAAACCTATACTTCTTCCCTCTTCCATTATCTTATTACCATATACATCATTACCTATAACAGTAATAAGCTTAGTCTCTACATCCATTTTTCTGAGATTTTCTCCTATGTTTCTCCCTACTCCTCCTAAAGATATCTTTACTTGTCCAGGATTAGAGTCTTTTTCTATTAATTCATTTTTAGGAAATCCTTGAATGTCAACATTAGCACCACCTACAATACATATATAAGGAGATTCGTTTATTATATAACCTTTACCTTTTATGTATCCCTTTTTCATCAAGTTTGTAATGTGTACTGCTGCTGAAGAACGAGTAATTCCCAAAGCTTCTGAAAGTTCTTTTTGAGAAATCATAGGATTATTTCTTATAAATTTTAAAATTTCTTCTTCTCTATTTGTCATATAACTCCTCTCCATCTCTTAACTTTTGCTTACTAACTTAATTTTAGCTTATTTAGATTTAAATTTCAATATGTTTCAGATAATTTTTTCAAAAATAAAAAGCACCTATTTTTTTATTTAATATAGTCCTTTTTATAATTTTATAACTATACTATATAAAAAAATTAAGTGCTTTTCCTTTGATAGTTAAAACTACTAACTTCAGATTTTAAAAACATTGTATAAAAATCATGTTTCATTTTATATTACTTGCACAAATCTGCCCAAGTACCTTTGGTTATTTCTTCTAATTGATCAACACTAACCTTTACTGCAGCATTAGGTGCTCCTGCTGCTGGATACACAAAATCAAATTCTTTAAGTGTTTCATCAAGATATGTATCTATAGGATTTTTAAGTCCAAACGGACAAACTCCTCCTACTGCATGACCTGTTACTTCTAATACTTCATCAGGATTTAACATTTTTGCTTTAGTACTAAAACAATCTTTAAACTTTCTATTGTCTATTTTGGCATCTCCCTTTGATACTATCAAAATATCCCTGTCTTTTAATTTAAAAGCCATAGTTTTGGCTATACGCTCAGGCTCTACCCCTATAGCCTGAGCTGCCAATTCCACAGTTGCAGTACTTTTATCAAGCTCAACCACCTTTAAACTTAAGTTTTCATCTTCAAATTGTTTCTTTACACTTTTTACGCTCATGATTTAGCCCCCTAATAATTTTTTTAACAATTATAACACATTATTTATTTTATAGCCATAATATTACAGGCTAACTTTCAATTTACAGTTGCAATTTAATCGCTCACCTTCTCCAATTTAAGCAAATTGCGACGCAAGTAGTTAATTCCAATTTTAGTTGTATGTAGACTACATTATGGGGTTGTTTTTATTTTAACTTATACTCCATGGTATATTATAAGTTAAAATAAAAACTAGTTACCATAAATGTACTCACTTACAATTTAAATTTGATTTCTACAAATACTTATATATTCTTTGTTAAAAGGCTGATAAGCCTTGATACCGTTAGGTTCGAATTTGCATATATTTAATTATTTTCAAAAGTTTTGATATAAACAGAGCTCTTATAGGTAATTACCAATAATTCTTGTAACCAAGCAACAAACACTAGATTTTAAGTAATGAATATAAAGTACAACTAATTAGTACTAGTGAAAATATATAAAATAACATAAGGTGAATTTTGACTCATCCTTAAATAGATTTCTGTGTATTTAATTAATGATTTTATATTGTCAAAATAATAAGCTTATGTACAATAAAGTAGTTCGTTAATTAACAATATAATTTTTTCTCAAAGTTAACAGTCTAATCGCCTTTGATTTTTTAATGTAAAAACGTTTGAAACCACTTAAAGTATTAAGTAAATTCCAACCTAACGGTTATGGCTTATCAGCCCTTGGTGGAGAAAAATATATTTATAGAAAGTATATACAAAAAATTTTTCAACTATAGATTAGTCGATTTATGCTTATATGGTTACTAGTTTGGATTTTAACTTCTACGTAGGGATATATGGTAATGTTTCATCACATTAGTTAAATATTTTTTATTAGTCTTAGTGAAAAGTTCAGGAAAACCTTAGAACTTTAGCCCTGTTTGAGTGAAGCGAGTTTGGCAAAGTTCTTAGGTTTTCCTGAACTTTGAGCTTAGACTAATTAAAATATTTAACCGTGATGAAACATTACCATATATCACGAAGTAGAAGTTAAAATTCAAACCGCCACTGAATCCTATGAGAGCTTATTCTCTACTAATAGGAAATCCTTCGGGAAAATACTCCTTTGGATACAGTAAATCTATAATTTTGTGTCTATTGCACTTATCATTTTTCATAAATACATCAGGTATTCCTTTAAGAAAAACTCTTACATTTTCCACATTGAATATATCACAAACATTTTCTATACAATCTACTACAGTACTATTTTTACTTTTCTTTATATATTTATCTATGTCATCACCTGTAAGCCATTCCTTTGCTCCCTTATAGTCTTCATCATAATTTATAACTGTACATTTGAGTTTATTTCTATCATTTCCAGAAAGAGAAGACATAAAAAAAGTCTTTACCATAATATCGTCTAAAGGTAAACTATACCCAGCAAATATTATATGTTTTGCATTTTTCATTAATAATCCCATTTCTGTTTTTATTTCTTCTAGAGGAGGTATGCTTTTCTGTTTTGCTAAAGTTTGCATTATAAGTGGCATATCGAAAGGATATGTTATTTGTCCACAGTATGGACATTCTATTGCTCCTTTTTTAGTCCTTCTTTCATTTTCACTTTTGTATTTCCAGCATTTTTGCAAACCATCTAATACAGATGGACCAAAAGCTTCTGTAGATAATCTATTCCAACTTCCTCCAAATGTAGTTATATATTTACCACATTCTGCACATATTCTTGATCCAAAAATACCATGGGGAAAAAGAATTTTTCCTATTCTTACAATTCTAGATGGATATTTATAATCATTTATCCTTTTACATTGAGATTCTTCTACCGTATACCAAATCTCTGGCTCATTACGATCTATTTTTATAGAGGTTATTTGAGTTCCAAAATCATCAAAAAGTCTGAGCTTTAACCCATCCTTTAAATAATATGAATTATCATTTTGTTCCTTATGAGCATTAAAAATATTCCATAAAATAACAGGATCCCAATTAAAAGATATTATAGCATAAGAATAAAGATAAAATCTTCTAGTATCTCTTTTGTATCCTCTTTTATCAAAAATATCTCCTTCTTCTTTCATAAGATCCGTTAGTATCTTACTAAATTGGTAGTATGGATCTACTTTCATTTTATCCATAAACCCTGGCTTTTTCTGTACACTTAATCTTTCTAATTCTTCAATCAAAAGAATTAAACATCTTTTAGCCCCTTTTACCCTTTCCACTCTTAAAAATTCTGTTTTTCCATTACAAAAAGCATTAAACCCCATACTATTCTCTATTAATTGATCTAGCATAGTGAAAAGTTCATGCATATTTATTTTTGTATTTGTATTTATAATAGTTTGAAGTGCCTTTAAATCATAGATCTTTGAAAGTTCTGGATCTTCAATCAAGTATTCCGTCACTAATTTTTTAAAAGATGATTTTAATTGTTCATCTTTGCCATCTAAAAATGAAAAATCATTTTTATTTATTTTTATTACGATTTTAATTAATTCCTTTGTGGCATAAAGTCCCAATGAATTAGTTGCACCAGCACCCCACAATATTACTGTTTCAGGCCAATATTTTTCTGGCATTCCAATCACCCTTATTTTCAGAATTTTTACTATTACGTATCTTTAATTATAGTACTTATTCTTACAACATTGTACGCATTTTACTAAAAACTTTTTCTAAAAATAAAACAATGGATAAAAAATTACATTTTTCAAATACTATTATATAGATTCAGAAATGTATAAAAGGGAGGGTAAAAAATGAAATCAGTTCATTTTAATGTTTCAGGAATGGTGTATCCTGAGAGTAAAACTAAACTTAAAAATGCTTTAGATAAAATAGAAGGAGTTCAGGAAATTGCTGTAGATATAGCTCGTGGAACTGTAGAAGTAGAATTTAATACTCCTGCAGACTCAGGCAAAATAGAGGAATGTATTATAAATACAGGCTACTCTATACAATAAAACATATTTAAAAATAAAATCTTAACTTAATATAAAAATATTACGACGCAACTTTTTTAGTGGAGAGTGGAAAATTGAGAGTGAAGGGTGATTTTTAGCTATCGCAAAAAATCTTTAAATTTATATAAGTCAGCAATGTTTCGCTTTAGCGAAACGAGCCATAAAAAATTTAATCAAAGATTTTTTGTAGTGTAACGGAAAAAAAATCCACATTAACTCTCCGCTCTCAATTATCAACTCTCAACTAGCAAAGCGAAGCGTCGCATCTTGCTTAAACTATAAAAGTTTAGTTAATAAAATACTTAAATTAGATTCATATAAAAAATTTACACTATAACTATATTCTCACAACCATTATTATAAGCCTTAAGTTTAAGTTGTTCCATCAATTCATCTGTAGGCTGCTGTGTGTTAATTTTATCTGTGCGGGTGCCTATGCTTCTGTATTTTATAAGTTTATATCTTATTTTGGGGTTAATACTAGCTATAAGTTTACTTATTTCATTTACATTATTATAGTTATCTAAAATATCAGGCACTATTACTGTTCTAATTTCATATAACTTATTTATACTACCTAAATATTTTGCGTTTTCTATAACTATATTATTATCTTTTCCTGTTAGCATCTTATGCTCATCTTTATCAAAAGATTTCATATCCAACATAACCATGTCCAGTAAATCAGTAAGTTCTTTATGCTTCCTAAAATCTATACTTCCATTACTATCTACAAATATTGTTAATCCTAATTTCTTTACTTTTTGAAATAACTCTACAAGGAATTCCCATTGAAGGGTACATTCTCCCCCTGATACAGTTATTCCAGAAATAAAAGGCTTAACTTTTAATATCTGCTCTAATATATCATCCACATCCATGTTTCTATATCTAGGTCCACATTGATTTTTACATACCTTAACACAAAGTCCACAATCCTTACATTTTTCCGGATTCCATACCACAGATTTTTCAATTACAGATATTGCATTATATGGACAGTTATCTACACAGGTTCCACACTGACTGCAACTTTTTATAGTTTCTGGGTTATGACAATAAAGGCAATCAAAATTACATCCTTGAAAAAATATAGCTATTCTATTTCCTGGACCATCTACAAAACTAAATGGAATAATTTTTCTTACATTTCCCTTTAACATTCCCTAACCTTTCTTTCAAGCACTCTTGAATTTTTAACTGCACCTAATCCTAATGCTACAGTATCCTGAAGTACTTGTTCTCCTCTATCTAACTTTTCTAGATCTGATTTTTTTACAAGATATCCAGTTATTCTTATTACTTCACTATCTGCTGCATATAATGAAAAATATCTCATTTTGTCATTAAACGCACCTTTTATTATATCTAAAATAGCTTCTGGATTATTCTTCGCAGTCACTTCAAAAGGAAATATATCGCCTATGCCTGATGGAAAATACTTATGGAATTTAGCACTTTGGATTAAATGCTCATACATATCAGGTTCTTCTCCTATAGGTATTCTACATCCTGGACTTGTACCCTTATCAGTTTCTATACCAACTTGAGCATGAAGTAAAAAATTACCTTTAGTTGCTTCACAGTATGGATTAGTTCTCTTATTTACCACCTCATACATTTTTTGTATAATCCTCAAACCTAACTCATCAGCTTTCTTGCTATGTCCAAACCTCTTATCTAAATCTTCTGCACCTAAAAGTGTATTTACACATTCAGCTAGTCCAAACATACCAAACATAGCTGTAAACTTATCTCTACTTATAAGCCCTTCCTTTACAAGAAAATTCGAATCAAAAAATCCGCTTTCTTCTACTAAGAATCTTATTCTTTCATCCATGTATGAAGCCATTTTTTCCATAGTATCTGGAAGAATTTCATTTATAAATTCTTGTTCACTACTAGCTTTTTCGGCCAAAGCTTTTAAATTTAATCTAACTAAAGTATAACTTCCTCCACCTATACAAAGACCATTATAACAACTTGCTATAGCATATCTATTAGGCTTGAATTCCTCTAAAAACATCTCATGATTTGCAAAACTTGGCTTTGCTGTAACTAGTGCTGTTCTTACAGCGTCCACAGCAAAATCATCGGATGTTTCTTCTTTGCTATATTTTAAAGTTATATTAGGTATAGCTGTTTTAATTTCTCTTTGCACTTTTAATATTATTTTTCCTGCTTTTGTACTTTTAGGACCTATATTAGCATGACAAAAAGAATCTGTTACAGTTCTATCTATATGAATGAAAAATAATTTTATTGCTTTATATGCCTCTTCTTCATCCTCAATAAAAGGTTCTAACAAAGTATCCACATTGCCTACATAAACAGGCATTGTTGTAACTGAAGGTATATGCTTATATAGTATTAGCAAATTATTTACTGCTTCCCATATATCATTCGCAGGTTGCAAACCTAAAAATTCACTTCCTTGTTCCATAAATTTTTCATAATTAGGTACTACATATCTTGGTCTATAAGGTGCATTACCTTCATTAAGATCACAAATTACTCCTTCGTCTCTAAGTTTTTGTACATCATCACTTATATTTAACACATTTAAAGTAGCTTCTGCTGAGCCAGCAAGAGCTATTAATTTTTGTTGATAAGTTAATGTATTATCTTTTATTACCTTTAATATACTATTCATATTGGTATAAGCTCCTTTCAAATGTATAGTTTAAAATAACTATATCTATAATTATTTTATTTTTTTATTAAATTAATGTCAAATGTTTATATTATTTAATATTATATATTAAGCAAACATTAAATGCTAATAAAAAATAAGCGTTAATGGAGGTAAAAAAATGAATAACCATATAGATAAAAAATATTTTGAAATTGATTTGAGAGATTGTAAATTTATCGGTAAAGGTCGTCAAGGATCTGTCTATATGCTTCCAGATAAAAAAAGAATTATTAAAGTATACAATAAAGAAAAAGGTTGCAAGGGAGAAACTGAAATATTACTAAAGGTACAGGATAATCCACATTTTGCTAAAATATATGATTATAACCGCAAAGCCATGATAAGAGAATATATTCCTGGAATATGCATTAAAGATTATATAAGTAAAAATGGACTTTCTAGAAAACTAGCTATAAACATTGTTGAACTTGTAGAAAGCTTTAAATCTTCTGGATTTAAAAAATTAGATATAAGACTTGCACATGTTTTTGTACAGCCTAATGAAGATATTAGAGTAATAGATCCTAGAAAAGTTTTTGAACGATCTCTTAATTATCCTCAAAGTATATTATCCGGACTTAAAAAATTATCAGTGCTATCTAAATTTATGAAAATATTACGAGAAGAATATCCTGATTTGTATAAACGATGGAGTAAGAAATGTAAATAACTTTATGGCTGCGCCTCCTCTAAAAAATGCTTAGAGAAGGCACAGTACATAAGTGTACTCAAAAAATATTTAATTAATTGTTTTCTTTCATATATCTAAACAAAGTTATTATCTTTATTTAATATTTTTCAATACTTCTAACAAATAATTCCACATTCTTTCCACTGAAGCTATACTTAAATGTTCATCTGGAGTGTGTACATCATATAAGTTTGGTCCAAAAGAAATCATATCCATTTCACTTTCACCAAATTTTTCTCCAAATAATCCACATTCAAGGCCTGCATGAATGGCTGCTATTTCTGGCTTGTTTCCAAACATTTTATCATATACTTCTTCAAAAACAGTTCTTATTTTTGAATTTGGATTATATGCCCATTCTGGGTAATCTGATTCAGCTGAAACTTCACCGTGAGCAAGTTTTGCAGTTACATTTATCTTATTAAACAAGTCATCTTTTAGGCTTTTTACAGAACTTCTTATTGCACTTATGAAAGTTATTTCCTTCTCTTCTGTTGTTACTATTGCAAGATTTAATGAACTTTCAACCAATCCTTTAATATCCATACTCATAGAATTTATTCCATTTGGAACTAAATATAAAAAGTTCACTATACTATCTCTAACTTTATTTGATAACACTAAATCTTCATATTTTGATAGAACTTCAAATTCTAATCTTAAATTTCCATCCACTGTCCTAAATTCATTTTTAAATACTTTTTCCCATTCCGCTATTTTTTCTGCTACTAAAACTTTTTCTTCAGCTTTTATTAATACAATAACATCCATTTCACGTGGAATAGCATTGTGTTTAGATCCACCATTTATTGATGCAAGTTTAAAGTCTACTGAAGGTAAAAGGTCTACAAGTACACGACTCATTAGTTTATTAGCATTTGCTCTTCCTTTATCTATCTCCATTCCAGAATGTCCACCTTTTAATCCCCTTATTCTAATTGAACAAGGAATTAAATTTTTATCTGATTTTTCCCAAATTGTTTTAATTCTTACTTTAGCAGTAGTTCCACCTGCACAACTTACAAGAAGTTTTCCTTCTTCTTCTGAATCTATATTAATAAGCATTCTTCCTTTAACATCTTTAGGATCTAATGCTACAGCACCATCCATTCCAGTTTCTTCAGAAGTAGTAGCTATTAGTTCTATTGCAGGATGTGCTATTTCATTAGAAGCTAAAATTGCAAGACCCATAGCTACTGCAATTCCATTATCCGCACCAAGAGTTGTACCTGTTGCTGAAAGTTTATCTCCTTCAATCCTTAATTTTAATGGATCTTTAGTAAAATCGTGTTCTATATCTGTATTCTTTTCACATACCATATCCATATGTCCCTGTATTATAACAGCTGGCTTATTTTCATATCCTGAAGTAGCTTTTTTTCTTATTATAACGTTTAAAGCTTTATCTTGAATTACTTCTAAATTATGATTTTTAGCAAAATCAACTAAATAATCACTAACTTCCTTTTCATTTCCTGATCCTCTTGGAATTTGAGAAAGTTGTTCGAAATATTCAAACACTTTAACTGATTTTAAATCTTTTAATAGTTCATTTATCATAATAATCATCCTTTCATTTATGAGAGTCGTTTACACAACTTTTTAATTATAATCAATAATATGCCTTACTATATTTCATCATAAACTCTAACAAAAATCAACACTTGCAATTTTACATTTTTTTAAACTTTTACAGTATTATATATGAGTTAAATATTTAAATTATAATAATACATATGCATTTAATAATTCTCACAAGAAAAAATTTACATTCGTTAATTTGTATATGGAAGTTTTCTTATTAGTTGTGCTTTAAAATTAGATAAAAATGCACTTATTTTTAAAGTAATTACATCTATAAACATTAACAATACTGCCAAATTAGAAGAACTCTCTATAAATATATTTATCTAAAATTTACATTATAAAAATTGTAGTAAAGTGAATGATTTTTTATAAGTTCGTTGTGATTTCCTATTTCCTCTATTTCACCTTTATTAAGTACAATAATTTTATCAGAATTTTCTATAGTGGACAGCCTATGTGCTATAGAAATACTTGTTCTACCTTTCATTAATTTTTTTATAGCTTCTTGTATTATTATTTCTGTTTCCGTATCAATATTAGAAGTAGCTTCATCCATAACAAGAATAGCTGGATTAATTACAATAGCTCTAGCAAATGAAAGAAGTTGCCTCTGTCCCATAGATAAAGTTGTTCCTTTTTCATTTACTTCATGCTTATATCCATCATTAAAATTGTTTATAAAATAATCTGCATTAACATATTGTGCTGCAATTTTTACACCTTCTAAAGATATATTTTTATTAAACAACTTTACATTTGTTTCTATATCACCTGAAAACAAAAATACATCTTGAATTACTAAGCCTATATTGCTTCTAAGCTCTTCTTTTCTTATGCTTTTTATATTTATACCGTCTATTAATATTTCTCCCCTCTGATGCTGATAAAACCCACAAATTAAGTTTACTATACTAGTTTTCCCAGCTCCAGTAGCCCCTACAAAAGCTGCAGATTCACCAGGTAATATGTGAAATGAGACATCTTTTAAAACCCAATTACTTTCATCATAAGCAAACCAAACATTTTTAAATTCTATATCTCCCTGAACTTTATTTAGTTTTATTTCATTTGACGGAATGCTTTCTATTTTTTCATCCAGCAGTGCAAATATTCTTTCTGCAGATATCATAGAACTTTGATATGTATTATATTGATCTGTTAATTCTATAATAGGTTGAAACAGTCTATTTATATAGTTTATAAATGCATAAAGTGTTCCAACTTCTATTGCTCCCTTAATAAGCCCGAAACCACCATAAAGTAAAATTAGTGCCAAAGACAAGTTTTTTACCACATCCATAGATGGCCTGAAAATCCCAAAAAGAACAATTTGCTTTAAACTAGATTTATAAAACTCCTTATTAATATTTTCAAACTCTTTATATTTTTCGTTTTCCATATTAAAAATCTGAATTATTTTAATACCTGATATGTGTTCTGATATAAAAGTGTTTATAAGAGCTAATTTGTTTCTTATTTCTGAAAATACTTCTTTGGCCTTTTTTTTGAAAAGTACAGTGACTATAAACATTAGTGGTGTAACCATTAAACATATTACAGTAAGCTTTAAATTTAAGCTCAACATTATTATAACTATACCTATAACAACAAATACATTTTGCAGGAAACCCACTACTACATCTGTAAACATATCATTTAAGGAATCCGTATCGTTAGTTACTCTAGTTACTACTCTACCTACAGCATTTTTATCAAAATAAGTTATAGGTAATCTCTGTATATGATTAAAAATTTCTTCACGTAAATTCATTATTATTTTTTTACCTGCATGCTCAAGAATATAAGTTTGAAAATAACTTAAAATAAATTCACTAGTTATAAGAACTGCATATATTAAGCATAAAATTTTTATACCGGATTGGCATTTATCTATGCTTAAAACTCCAGTTATTCCTTTTTTCATATATTCATCTATGGCTATTTTTATCAAATAAGGTCTTGCCAATTGTGAAGCTGAAACTATAAGTATTAATATTAAAGAGGAAAAAAACTGTTTCCAATAAGGACGCAAATAATTTATTAATCTTTTAGTAATTTCTCTATCTTTTTTATTAGTATTCCTATTCATTGCTTCACTTCCTAACTATCTAGAATTTTCCCTTGGTTTTGCTGTCTTTTATACATTTCATAATATAGCCCTCTTATTTTCATAAGCTCATTATGAGTACCTCTTTCCTTTATATATCCTTTATCCATTACTAGAATTTCATCTGCATTTTTAATAGTAGATATTCTATGTGAAATAATAAGACAAGCACAATTTTTAACTATAGGCTGCAAATTTGAAAGTATTTTATATTCTGTGTTTGTATCCACTGCTGATAAACAGTCATCTAAAAGAAGTATAGTTGGCTTCTTTATTATAGCTCTAGCAATAGATATTCTTTGTTTTTGTCCGCCTGAAATGTTTACTCCTCGTTCACCAAGCACCGTATCAAATTTATCAGGAAACCCCATAATATTATCATAAACTTCACTTACTTCTGCAGCCTGTTTAATTTCATTAATGCTATATTTTTCATCAGAAAATGCAATATTTTCTTTTATATTCTGTGAAAACAAAAAATTATCTTGTGGAACATAGCCTATGCTGTTACGGAGATCTTTTAAAGGTATCTTCTCAATATCCTTTCCATCCACTAATAGCTGCCCTTCTTTTGCAGTATATAGCCTTAAAATTAAATTTATTAAAGTAGATTTTCCACTTCCTATTTTCCCCACCACAGCTACAATTTTTTGTGGTTCTAGGGTTAAATTTATATTTTTTAAGACTTGTTTATCTCCATCATTATATGAAAAGCTTAAATCCTTAAACTCTATTTTTTTATACCTATTTTTTTCTTCTGAATTTTTGTTATCATTTTCAGGTTTTTCATAAAAAAGCTTTTCAATTCGCTCCATTGAAGCTTTGCCTCTTTGTATTAAATTCACAATCATGCCTAAAAATCTTATAGGTCTTACTAAAATGCCTATATAACTATTAACTGCAATAAAGTCTCCTAAACTTATACTTTTATTTAGAACTAAATAAGATCCATATAATAGCACTATTAAATAAGTTGCAGAGCTTATAAATTCAATAAGAGGATAAAAAATTCCCCATACCTTAACTAAATCCATATTTACATCATAATTTTTTTTATTTATTATTTTAAAATTTTCTATTTCCTCTTTTTCTTGTACGAAAGCTTTTATAACTCTAATCCCAGAAATATTTTCTTGAACCTTTTGTGTGAGTTTTGCAAAAGACTCCTGAACTTTTCTAAATTTTTTATTTATAACCCGACCGAAACTTATTATTATAAATATTAAAATAGGAAAAGGTAAAAATGCTACTAAAGTAAGTTTTAAATTTACTGTTTTTGCCATAATAATGATACTTAAAATCAAAGTAAAAAATGTATCTATAATTAATGTAACCCCTCTACCCAATGCCATTCTTACTGCAGTAACATCATTTACTGATAAAGCCATTATGTCTCCCACACCGTTTTTATTGAAAAACTTCATAGAAAGTTTCTCTATATGTTTAAACATATCATTTCTTATTTCATATTGAAACAAAATAGAAGAACCCATAATCTGAAGTCTTGTTAGATAATTTAATATAAAAATAGCTAATGCAACTATTATTACAAAACTAAAATACATAAAAACTCCTGAAATATTTATAGTTTTATTTTGAACTCCATCTATAAGTGCTCCAATGATTTTAGGTATAGTTATTTGGATCAAATTTATAGCAATTAATGCTATTATACCTTTTATATATTTAATCTTGTTATTAACTAAAAAACTTTTAACTCTGCCCATTGATAATTCACCTACCTATTTTCATCCTATCAATATCATTTACTACCTACTTATAATAATAGAATAAAACTTAAAACTTATAAAGAAAATTTATCCTATTTTATTAAAAACACCTCGATATATAAAATGTATCCTTTGTCAAGGACAATTTAAATTTCGAGGTGTTTATAATAAAACATGCTATTTCTTTATAAATTCATTTGTAAAATTTCATCTATATTAGCTACCACTAAATTGCAATTATTCTTTTTAGCTTTTGTAGATGCCAAACTAGCAGCATTAACAAAATCATAAACTATAGAATTAATATTTTTATCCTTAAGATTTTCTGATTTAAGAATAGAAATTCCTGCTGATACTGTAACATGAACATTATTTACAAAATGACATTTAGAAATAATGCTTAATAAATTATTAGCAAAAGCAACGCATTCATCTACAGGATATAGTGTTAACACTACAAATTCATCTCCGCCAAATCTACATATAAAAGTTTCATTAGGTGAGTTTTCTTTTAAAATTCCACCTATTTCTTTTAATATAAGATCTCCTTTAATATGTCCATATTCTTTATCTATCTTTCCAAAATTATTTACATCTAAAAATATCATAGATATTTCTAATCCTTTATTAATCATTTCTATACTTCTATAATATATGTAATCACTTTTATATAAACCAGTTAAAAGATCTGTATGTTTACCAATTTCTGTATAAAGAAATGATTTAGTGATAAATCCTATAATTTTTTCTGTATCCTTAACTAATAGTACATCTTCTTTCTTACTTTCAAAAATATCTTTTGCTTTCCATATTGGAGTGTTTATAGGTATGTCCATAATGTGAGTTGACATAGCATCTGCTGCAATTCTATTGGGATGTGCTTTCAACAAACCCTTATAAGTTAGTATTCCCAGTAATTTATTGTTTTCTACTACTGGAAAATAATAATGATCCTTTTGTGAAAAAAGATTTTGAATTTTTTGTATACCATCACAAGGGTTAATAATTGTAAAGTTTTTCATTATAATACTAGATATATCTTCTATCATAATTCTATAGATTTGCTAACTTCTAATACAATGTTTATTTGAACTTTTACTATCATTGAAGAATTAGCAACTTTCCCTCCTTCTTCTAAAATTAGAGGAATTAACTTATCCTGTGGTAAAATACTTAATAAAGCTTTTCTTACTACAAGAGCCTCTATAAAATCATGCTTTATTCTTATAATTTCATATTGATCTGGTGATAGTATATCTGCCATTCTCCTGGCTCCTTCTGGACCTACTGCTGCTATTTTTCCTACAATTAAAACATCTTGCATTGGTGGCATTTCAAATTCAGAAAATCTCATAGATACTTCTGCTTTTTTTGTACTTTTATCTAATCCAATCATAGCAAATACACCTCTGTATAATATTTTAAATATTGTTAGTATGCAAACAATTTTTCATATATAATCTGATAAAATTACTATTTAGAGCTGTAAATATATGAAATTTTTTACTTATGTACTTGTATAATTATATTATTTTATGTACTACTTTACAAGTCAAAAAATGTAATAAATTTTGCATATTTTTAGTATATGTTGTTTTTTCTTGTATAATTATTTACAATTCTGAATGAATTTTATTCTAAATAAGTTTTACTTTATTTATTAAAAATAAGCATATTGCGATGCAATATGCTTATTTTATATTAAAGTTTTTTTATTTACATAACACCTAATGTATTCTTTAAAATCCCATTCATTAAGAAATTTATCTGCACTTTCATATCCTAAGTTAAATAATCTTAAACTTTTATCTCTTTCTATATCAAAATCTGTGGTTTTAACCCCTGCAGTAGGTATAGATATAGTTCTTACTCTATCTTTGTCTGTTAAATAAGTTTCATCATAATTATCTATTATAGATTCTACTAAATCTATTAAAAAACATAAAAAACTATTTTTTTCTTTTTTACTGTATGTTTTAACCGGCTCTTCAAATTTAAATCCAAAGGTAGGATATTTAGGAATTCCAGTAACATCAAATATCCAAACTGGAAAATTGCTTAGTATTCCTCCATCCACTATAAAGCTGTATTCATCTCCATATTTTAATTTTTCAGGCTTAAAATAGAACGGAATACTTACACTCATTCTAACTGCTTTAGCAATTTCAAATTCCATAGGATCAATTCCATATTTAACAAGATCATCTGGAAGTATGAGAATATTTTTCTTAGTTATATCTGAAGCTACTATTTTAAGTTTTGATTCTCCATTTACACTTATATCTTTAAATTTTGTTTTTCCTTTGGCTTTTAAAAGTTCACTTATCCATGTTTCTATACAATCTCCAGTATAAAGTCCTTTATCTATGATAATGCCTAATAACTTACCTACAAATGGTAATGATTGTATTTTATTTTTATCCAAAAATTTATTATAATCTAATTTGCACATTATACTCTTTAATTCTTTTCCACTATATCCCACAGCTAATAAAGCTGCTATTATTGCTCCTGCGGAGGTCCCTGCCATTTTATCCCAAGTGTATCCAAATTCCTCAAACTTGCAAATTGCCCCTACAAATCCTATAGCCTTAACTCCTCCTCCTTGAAAAACAGCACAAGTCTTCAAATTATATCACCTTTTACCACATTAATTCACTATAATATAATATTAAAGAACCCTTAATTTTATTACCAAATTCACAAGAATAAAGGAGCTGCTCCACCTGAGTCTAAGAATCACTCGATCTTAATATGGCATCTGTCATAATACATGCTCTTTTATTTTCTTTGATATCATGAACTCTTACAAAGTCGTATCCTTTCATTATCCCTATAACTGTAGTAGCTAAAGTACCTTCCATTCTTTCTTCTGTAGGAAGATTTAGTGCATTCCCTATCATTGACTTTCTAGAAGTTCCTAAAAGTAATGAATACCCAAATTTTTTGAAATCCTCGAGATGATTCATAACAGTTAAATTTTGCTCATAAGTTTTAGCAAATCCTATACCTGGGTCCAAAATAATATTTCCCGGCTTTACACCTGCTTTTAGAGCAATGTCTATACTTTCTTTTAAATCACTTAGTATATCTTCCATTAGATTTTTATAATCTTTACCTTCTCTATTATGCATTAAACAACATGGCACTTCATATTTTGCTGCTACTTCTGCTATATAAGCATCTTTTTTAAATCCCCAAACATCATTTATAAGTGCAGCACCTGCTTTTACAGCTTCTTCTGCTACTTTACCTTTATATGTATCAATAGAAATTGGTATATCTATTTCACTAGCTAAAGCTTTTATTATAGGAACTACTCTATTTAATTCCTCTGCTTCTTCCACTGGTTTATGATTAGGTCTTGTAGATTCTCCGCCTATATCTATTATGTCTGCTCCCTGATCTATCATTTCCTTGGCATGCTGTACAGCTTTTTCTATGTTATTAAATTTGCCTCCATCTGAAAAAGAATCTGGAGTAACATTTAAAATACCCATTACATAAGTCCTTTTGCCAATTTCAAAATCTTTTTTACCTATCTTCATTATTTTTGTCATCTCTTTTCTAGTTAAACTAACTGCTTAACCAGATTTCACCCCTTTACAAATTATTCTAGCAAATTGATATAATTATTATAGTCTTTATATATATTTTTTATAATATTATTATCTTTAAATTTTATTCCACATGCTTCTGATACTTTCATAACACCCATAATACTATTAGTTAAAAAAATGCCTTCTGAATTAAGTAAATCTTCTTTTATAAATTCTCCTTCTACTACATTATATTTATCAACAATACATTTTCTAATAGTTCCATTCAGTAATCCACATTCTACTTCTGGCGTATATATTTTACCGTTTTTTACAAAAAACACATTAGAGATACTGCCCTCTGCTAAATTACCTTTAGTATTTAAAAACAATACTTCATTATATCCTTCACTTATACATTTTTCATGTTCTAATATGTTTTCAAGATAATTCATAGATTTTAAATAAGTTAATGCTGAATGTTCATTTCTTCTTACATCACTTATTTTCATACTAAAACCTTTTTTATAATGTTCCTGAGTATAATTATTTTTTCTAGCAGTAAAAATAGTGTTTTTTTCAGTAACTACTAGCTTTAAAATATTATTTTTACATTTTAATTTTAAAACTGCTTCCATTACTTCTTCATCACTTATAGTTTTGTTTACTCCTATAAGTTTAAGTCCTTTATTTATTCTATCTAAATGTTCATTTAAAAATATAGGCTTTTCTTTTACTAGCATAGTTTCAAAAAGCCCTCTTCCAAAATAAAAACCACTATCTAATATAACTTTTTCTTGTTCTAATAAATTACCATTTAAAACTATCAAATTATCCCACATCCTTTTATAGCACCCTCATTAATGCTCTTGCCTTATCTAAGGTTTCATCATACTCCGACTCTTTATCTGACTCCCAAGTAATTCCCCCACCTACTCCAAAATAAGCTTTTCCAGCTTTCATAATTATAGTTCTTATTACTATATTAAAATCCACATTACCATCAAATCCAAAATAGCCTATACTTCCAGTATATATATTTCTTCTAGTAGGTTCTAACTCATCTATAATTTCCATTGATCTAATCTTTGGTGCCCCTGTTATAGAGCCTCCAGGAAAACATGCTTCAACACAATCAACTGAAGTATGTTTATCTTTCAACTTTCCTACTACTGTAGATACTAAATGAAATACAGTACTATATTCTTCTAGTTCAAATAACTCTTTAACTTTTACAGAATAAGGTTCACAAACTTTGCTCAGATCGTTTCTTTCTAAATCCACAATCATAAGAAGCTCTGCACGATCCTTTTCACTATCTATAAGTTCTTGTCTATTTTTCAAATCTTCTTCTCTGTTTTTTCCCCTTGGCCTTGTACCTTTTATTGGTCTTGTTTCTACAATGTTATCTCTAATCTTTAAGAACCTTTCTGGTGAAGAACACACTATACTAAAATCTTCTACATTCATAAAAGCTGCAAAGGGTGCCGGGTTTATGTGCCTTAAATCTCTATAAACATCATAAGGTTCCTTATTTGTTTCACAAAAAAATCTTTGAGTTAGATTAGTAATGTATATATCACCATTTCTAATATACTTCCTAACTTTTTCTACAGTATCTATGTAATCTGACTTTTCAAAGTTAGATATAAATTCAGTATTGCTATTTTTCAATTCATGATATTCAACTTTATTACCTTTAAATATTACATTTTTTATATTATCAATACTATTTTGCTTCGAGTCTAATACTCCTAACGCCGTAATAAAAGTTTTCTTTTCTAGACTATCTACGATTATTCCATTATCATAAAAATAGAAGTAACAATCTGGTATTTTTACATCTTCTACTGACATAGTTGGTAGATTTTCTATACTTCGTCCCAAATCATAAGAAAAATACCCCATGGCTCCTGCTACATAAGGTAGTTTTGTATTATTTTCTATTTTATATTTATTTATAAGCTTCTTAATTTCTTTAAAAGGATTTTTTTCTTCAAAATTTTCATCGTTTATAGTACAGACACCCTTCTCATACTTAAATTTTAAAAAAGGATTTAATCCTATAAAAGAGTACCTTCCTAAATTCTCTGCATCCCTTCCACTATCTAATATAGTAACTGTTTTATCTTCTTTAAATAGGGAATATATATCAAAAGCATTTAAATCTGTTTTTATTTCTTTAATTAAAGCTTGCATAAACCTTACCCCCAGCTTTTTTAAATTGTGCTTTTTCAGTTATTTTATAGTCTTAGCCCTTTCCAAAAAATTCTTTAGAATTTCATGTCCAAACTCTGTAAGTTCTGCCTCAGGATGAAACTGCACTCCTTCTATTAAAAACTTCTTATGCTTTATACCCATAATAACTCCATCTGAGCTTTCTGAGGTTATTTCTAAGCATTCAGGTAAACTTTCTTTTTCTATTATAAGGGAATGGTATCTGGTAACTTTAAAAGGATTTTTTATTCCTTTAAAAATTCCTTTACCTTTGTGATGTACTGGGAATACTTTTCCATGCACAGGTTCCTTACCTTTTACTATATTCGCACCAAAAGCATATCCTATACTTTGATGTCCTAAACATATACCTAAAATGGGAATTTCACCTGCAAATTTCTTTATTACATCCACACAAATTCCTGAATCTTCAGGAGATTTTGGTCCTGGTGAAATTATAATTCCTTGCGGTTTCATATTTTCTATGTCCTCTAAAGTTAATTTATCATTTCTAAATACTTTTACATCCTCCTGTAATTCTTCTAAATACCGCACTAAATTATAAACAAAAGAATCATAGTTATCAATCATTAAGAACATTTTTTCTCTCCTTAATATTCTTTTATATGTAAAAAATACATTGTTAAAATATTATCTAAATATATTATAGCATTTTATTAATAACAGCGATATAAAACTTAAAATATTCTGTAAATACACGTTAGTCTAATTTTAAACATGATGTTACGCAACTAGATATTAAAGTGTAGTGGCAGTTTGGATTTTAAATTTTACTACGTGATATATGTTAATGCAGAAGCCAACACCACAAATGATTGAAACTAGAAGTATTATATGCAGAAAATAAAGATTAATAGCTGTTTTAGTATATCTCATATCTTAGAGTATAATTTTAGTAGGCAAAGATAGTAGTAATTACTGCTTAAATAATAAAGGGAGATACAAAAAGTACCTCCCATATACATAAAAAATCCATTATAATGTAAGTTAAGAAGACTATACAAGAATGGGTGAGATTATGTACGATTTAAGTTTAACCAATAGTGAGATAACTTTCAATAGTTTAGAGAAAAAAATATATAAATGCGTATGTGATGAAGCATGCAGATTTATAACAGAGGTGCTAACGCACTTGGACCGAAGGTTGATGGAGGAAAGAGATACTAAGGTTTATAGAAGCAAAGGTTTAAGAAGTACATGTATAAAAACAATAATGGGAAATGTAGAGTTTAAGAGACGTCTGTATGAATTGAAAACAGAAGATGGCAAGAAAGTTTATAAATTTTTATTAGATGAATATTTACAAATGGACACAATAGGTCATATTTCGAGTACTTTAGTTGAAAAAATAGTGGACAATGTAACCAATGTTTCTTATAGAAACACTTCAAGTAATATCAAAGAGTTAACAAACCAAGAAATCAGCCATACGGCAGTATGGAATGTAGTACAAAAATTAGGTTCTAAAATAGAAGAAAAAGAAGAAAGAAAAATATTGTTAAATAAAAAAGGACAGTTAAATGGGTCAAAGGAAGTTAAAGTTTTATTTCAAGAAATGGATGGAATTTGGTTAAGTATTCAAGGAAAAGATAAGCCTAAAAGAGGAAAGTCTAAGAAGAAAGAACTTAAACTTGGAATAACTTATGAAGGATGGAAGAAAAGAAAAGGAAGTAAAGATGCTTATGTAGTTGAAAACAAAATAGCTTGTGCTAGCTTTAGTAATAATAAAAGATTCAAAGAATTAAGTGATGCTGCTATTGCAGAAACTTATAATACAGATGAAATAGAAACGAGAATTTTAAATGGAGATGGGGCATCTTGGATAAAACAAAATGCAGTAGAAGAAGGTGTGTATTTTCAACTAGATCCATTTCATAAGAGCCAGGCTGTATTAAGAGCGATTCGGGACAAAAGAGAAGCCCATAAACTAATAAAAATGTTGAGTGAATGAAAAGTAGAAGAAAGTTTGGAATATGTAACAAATCTAATGATTAAGTATACTGAAGATGAAAATAAGTTTAAAAAATTAGAAAAACTATATACATATTTTTTTGATAATAAAATAGGATTAAGGCCATATCACTTAAGGAAAGAAATAAAGATGCCGGAGGCTCCAGAAGGATTAGAATACAGAAATTTAGGTACAATGGAGCATAATATATGCGATATACTAGCTCAAAGAATGAAAGGGAGAAAAATGAGTTGGTCCATTAGTGGTGCAAATAATTTAGCTAAAATATTAGCTGAAAAAGCAAGCAAAAGAATATATAAGTTAATAAATGAAGTGTGTTCTGGAGTTATTTCAGAGGATAAGCAAGAAATAATAACAGAGATGATTACATTAACAGCAGCTGACGTAAACAAGAAAATAAAGAAAGGCAAATATTATCCTGTACAACAAGCAAGAATACCATTTACAGGCTGCGCCATGACTAATGGTAGAAAAGCAATACAAAGCTTTTTTAAGCAGAGAAATTTTAGTGAACTTATTTATAGATAATTTAAAAATTGAAAGTAAAAAATCAATGGGAAAAGTGCGCCCTTTCGGGCTGAGGGCAAAGCCCTATTAAGAGAAAAATTTCAACTGAATTTATAATGGAAATTTTTAAAAAAGAAATTGCCCACTAGAACTTGACACAAACATCTCATATTTCCCAGTGGCATTGCAATTAAGGCTATAGTATAATATTGGAAGAAGGTTAATATTTATTGGCAGTTCCTTCTTCCATAGTAAACATATTTTTTTTACTAATAATCTATTAAAACAAGAAATTAAGTAAGGATGGAAATCAATGAAAAAAATCAAAAAAACATATAATTATAGTGACTATAGCATTCATGCTAATTCTTATGGGCATGTTCTTTATTCAATTTACAATTCGTGGATATACAAAGGTTGAGAATAATATATATATCGACAAAGATTTTAATTGGGATAGTTCCAAGGTACTGTCAATTATAGATGAATCACATAAGCGGCTAGCGACGTTCTGGGGACCTACAATTATTATTAACGATAATGAGAATAAACTTAGAAAATTAGGTTGGACAGGAGAGTCAGCATTAACTACTACTGCTATATTCTTTGGAGCACATAGTGTTGACGATTTGATTGCATTAATAAATGCTGTAAATGGAGTGGAATCATTTAACAAACTGTACTACACAAAATGAGCATAATCCTTGTTCACAAATTTCAATTTGAAAGCGAGGTGTAAAAGTGAAGGAATACCAAAATAGACAAGAATTAATTTCAGAAATTTCAAATCGTGCAAAACTATTCATCGAAGAATTTAATGATATTGATGAAAAAGATAAAGATAGACTAATTGATGGAGTTGACAGAACACCTACTCAAATGATTGCTTATCAGTTAGGATGGATGAATCTCATTCTTGATTGGGAGAAGCAAGAACAGCAAGGCCATATTGTTATCACGCCAACTCCAGACTATAAATGGAATAATCTCGGTCGTTTATATGAAAGTTTTTATAAACAATACAATGGATATACTCTCAAAGAGTTAAGTACTATGTTTATAAAGGCAGAACAGCAAATTATTGAAATGATTAATAGTTATACAGATGCCGAATTATTTCAGCAAGGCGGAAGAAAGTGGTCGTCAGCAACCCCATCTAATTGGCCAATATGGAAGTGGATTCGCATCAATACTGTTGCACCATTCAAGTCCTTCAGAACAAAAATACGAAAATGGAAAAAATTCCAGTTCGCTTTGTTTTGGAAAGAGTGTTAAAGCACATCCTCTGACCAAGCTAGGTCTGACTAGTCTCAAGAATGTTTTAAATGCGTAAACGTTAGGCAAAAGTAAAGGAGAAGGTTTTGTGAAAATACATAATCATAATTTGAATATTCATTACTCATTACCAGAATATACATGGGAGAAGGTAGCTCAACTATATTCCGAGATGCCGTTTTGGAGTGGCTTTATTGATGGAAGTCCTCAATGGTATGGACAAAAGAATGATGAAAGAATAATTACTGCTTCTGTTGAACCTAGTGGTTTACAATTTTATGCTGAATTATCTCAAGAGGAATGGGATGCTTGGTTTGAATTGTTTAAAAATAGAGCTTCAGAACTGGTAGGATTTGAGGTAGGAGAACCTGAAGATGGATTTGATTTTCATATTTCTATCTGATACGGTATTCTAGACATAAGTTTTTTTTCGACGGAATTAATAGCTGTTGTATTTAGCTAAAACTTTTAGTATGAGCATTACCTATATCTTAGTAAATTTATCAAAACATAGCTATAAATCTAATAACAAATTTTGATTTAAAGTTGAGTATTATAACTCATATCTCGCATAACTAAATTTTCCAACTAACCAATTAATTTTCTGTATATTTTTAGTTGTGTTTTGTCTATGATTTCATTATAAAGTATCATAGGAGGGATTTAGACAATGGAAAATATACTTGAAAATGTAAGGACATATTTTCATGGAAAAATGAATTTTGTAGCTGGTATCTGTGAAAAACTAAAAGTCTCTGAAATAATTGAAAAATCTCTTTCAAAATCCAATGGGCGGAAGCCCGATATTTCATATGGGACTTTGGCTGAAATGATGATAGTAAATTTATGTGACAGCCACAAACCGTTATATTTAATACAGGAATACTATGAACAGAAGGACTTAGAAGGCATTTTTAATACTGAAATTGATATTGAGCAACTTAATGATGATAGATTTGGAAACTATCTCGATCAATTGTATGCCGCAGGCCCAAGGAAGGTATTCTCTGAGATTAGTACACAGGCTTTCGCCACTTATGGGCTTACTATAAAAAACATTAATTATGATACAACTTCAAAAGTAATGTGGGGAGAGTATGAAAGTATTGAAGGTAAAGCAGGCGAGATATCCATCACCTTCGGTCATAGTAAACAAAAACGTGGGGATAAAAAACAAATAAAAATGGGTATAGGAGTGGCTAATGGAATAATAGTTGATGCAAAAGTATTATCGGGGAATGTAGATGATAAGACTTACAATAACGAAAATTTAGATGATGTAGACGCAGTTCTTGAAAGAACTCATACTGATAAAAAAGATTTTTATTATATTGCGGACAGTTCTTTTTTTACAGAGACCAATATATTGAAAGCAGAAAGTAAAAATATTAAATTTATAACTAGAGTTCCTGAAACAACAAATTTATCAAAAGAATTAATAAGAAAGGCACTTAAAGAGAGGTTTAATGCTAAAACAGTTGTATTTAAGAATGCTCAAAAAAAGAGGTCGAATACTTGATTTCTGAATATGATGGAGAATACAACGGCACTAAATGTAAATTTGCAGTGTCGTATTCATATGGCTTAGAAGATATTAAGAGCAAAACTATTTCAAGACATTTAAAGAAAGAGGAAGAAGAATTAAAGAAATATATAAAACAGTATGTGAAACGTAGCTTTGCCTGTGAAGCTGATGCTAAAAAAGAAATTGATGAAATTCAAAAATTCAAAGTAAAAAAATTCAAATACCACACATTAGACTGTTATATTGAGGCAGAAGCCATAAAGAAAGTAGGTAGACCTTCACAAAAGGAATATGAAAAGAAGTATGAATATGCTCTTAGATTTGATATTTGCAAGGATACTGTAAAAATCCAAGATGCACTTGAAGAGGCATGTACATTTCTTCTTGCTAGCAATGATTTAGAGATTTCAGGTGAAGGGCTTTTAATAGAATATAAAACACAAAGTAGCGTAGAGAAAAAATTTCAACAGTTAAAGTCTCCAGACTTTATTAATTCTTTGTATATAAAAACACCTGAAAGAGTTGAAGCATTAACATATATGTTATTGATGACAATGATGATTTTATCAGTAGTTGAGCATGTAGTAAGGAGAGAATTAAAAGAAGAAAATGAAATCGTAATTGGCCCTGGAAAAATAAAAATGATAAAACCTACATTGAAGTCTATAGTTTCAATATTTCATAATGTTGCAATATTTGTTATCAAGGAAAACGGTATGAAAAGAAGGATATTGATGAATCCGTTAAATGATAGCCAATCAAAAATAATTAGATATTTGGGATTGGATGAAGCAATATTTACAGGTAGCTTTCTTTGATATAATGTTTGAATAATTTTTTTTAATGCTAATATTGATTGAGAAACTATATACATATTTTAAATGGAATAATCTTCATTTCAGGTGTTATTATTCCACTTGAAAATCTCAAACAAAAAATTATCGCTGAATAATCTAGCATTCAGCGAAATATGAGTTATAAATAGTAATTTGTTTATATTAGAACTTGAAGGAGAAATAATTTGAATAAAGTACAGAAAACTGCTTATGAATTAATACAAGCAGACGCAAGGTTTTTATATACATTAACTGATATTTTAAAAAATGCTCAAAATATTAGTAGTAATTATATTTGTATGAGCCTACCTTATATCGGACTTTTTACAGAAGGTGCAGAGCAATGGTGCAAAAAAGTTGGATCAAATGCTCCTCGCTTTAATCCATCTGAGAAAGTATTTTATACGCAATTAAGACAGGGACACAAGCTTTTTGAAAAAAGTTATGGAGATTATGCTACTCTGCTTTTTAAAAAGTTCACAGAAAGCGAAAATTACTTTTATAACATACGTAGCTTACGTGAAAAGATTTTTGGATATTACAATGTAGGTACTGATTTGTGTAATGGTGAGTTTTGTGGTAATACAATTTTATGTTCAATGTATACTCCTATAAAACTATTAGGCAATGAAGGTGTGGAGCCATGGATAAGAGATATGAGCATAGTTGCTGGAAAGTTAGCAGCTTATTTGGATTGTAAGGAGTTTCCCATATATAGATATAATGATAATATTTTTGTTAAATACAAGGATTACCATTTTTACAGAAATTCACCGCTTAAGATGAACGACGATTTTGGATTCCTGCTTTTCTCTATACTTTGCAGTATTAATTATGTAATAGAGTTTATTGAAAATTGTTTTATAGATGAGATTCCTCAAAAATTTAAATATGCATATTTACAGTATTATTATCTTTGTGATTTCATTAAAGAGGTGAATACTCAAAAGAATACTGATTTTTATATAGATGACTGTTTATTTGATAGAAAATTTCGTAACTGTCTCGCTCATTATGGTTTGGGTCAGTACATAAGTGAGACTGAAATCATTTCAGATGATATACTAAAAGGATTAACAAATAAAGCCTTTGGAAAAGACTATCTAACTACAAAAGCGGAACTCTATGAAATTCTAAGAAGTTTAACTAAGCAAATAAGACAAATTATTTTAGAATAATTTGTAAAAATATCTATTGTTAGTCTATAGTTTAAGTATTATAATCAAATAAACAAATTCCAATTTAAGATTGAGTATTATAAATAGTAATTTGTTGAGGAAATCTATTGCAACTATCGGAGGTGTAAGTAGTTGTATTTGAATAATAAAAATAGAATATTAATAATTAACGATAAAATTGATATTTCATTTTTACCGATGTGTAAAGATGCTAAATTAATATATATTGATGGAGTTGGAGCATTAAAATCGTCTACTAAAAGTGTGGATGATTCTTATTATGGAACGCGCTATTTGACACAGATAACTCTCAATGATATTCCTTTAGTTCAAATTAATGCTCCATCCTGTCCAACTTGTAAAAGTTTATTAGCAACAGGATTTGGGATTGATAAAGCAAATGCGCACGAATTGGCAAAAATTAGTAAGGGTATTAATAGTGAATTTGTTGATTTGCAAAATTCAATTGAAGATTTAGAACCACTATTATCATTACTTGAAAGTGGATTATATATAGTAGCAGATATTCTGTGCTATCCGACAGATGGAGATGGACATTTTTTTTGGAATGTATCAAACACACTAACTGAAAGTTCAGCAACAGCAGGTGTTTTATTACCTAAAGATGACTATAATTTTGTTGATGGGGAACCAGTATTCCTATATCCAACCGAAAATACAAGTTGTTTTAATGAAGAAAGAGTACGATACTACATTAATACAATCAAAAATTCTATATCTCCTCCAAGAGCAATTGTTTATAACTTTAAAGAGTTTATGAGTTTTATTATTGATGGTCATCACAAGGCTTGTGCTGCAGCCATTTTAGGAAAGGCAGTAAATTGTATATCTATAATACCATTTTCAGGATATAGATATAAAAATATTGGAAATGAAATGGTTGTAGATAGTTTATATTTCTCTACAATTGAGTTAAATATTGATTATATACCAGCAAAGTATCTTCCGCCTATTCCTAAACAAGGATCTTTTGTTAGTGAAAACAGTGTCCAATTCTGTGAAGGAAAAATTGCTAATCAATCTTGGCCACAAAAATATTTGGATTCTTCAAAATATTATCCTACCGTAGTAGAGTATGCTGATATGGTATCAAGTGGAGTATATGATTTTTCAGATGAAATGATTGCCGAGTGCCTTGAAAATCTTAATAACGAAAATCAGCAAAGAATGAAAACAATTCTTTTTTTTCTTTGTAATAGTAATGATTCTCGCCTTAAAAAGACAGCGCTTATTTGTGCAAAAAAATTGGATGATTGTAAGCTGAAAGTTCAGGCATATAAAGTATTATCTGATATAAAAGATGATCCTGAAGTTGAACAATTATTTATTGACTATTTAGTGGAAAATGATAGTAAACACAGTATTTTGAGAAGTATTGCCAATTCATATTGGGATTCATAATTAAGATAAGTAATAATCAACTCTATAAATTCCAATTTATTAAGTTGTTTACATCGTTCATATGTTACATTTAATTACAATTCCGGCTCGATATTATATTAGTATAATTACTTGTTTTTATCTTAAATCTTAAATCTTAAATCTTCAATTATCAATAACCAACTCCTTTTAATTCACATCACTATTAAATACAATAAAACAGTTCATCAATGAATCTTACTTAGTAGGAGTTTGTTTCTCCCACTAAGTTTAGATGAATTGTCTAGGGGCGTAGCTACTGTTATCCCCCACTTTGATAGAAGTGGGGTGTTACAGTAGGTAGCCATCATATAAATTGATAATGTAATTCTCTTTAAAATTTAAAAGGCTACTCGCCTTTGATTTATTAATATAAAAACGTTTGAAACTAATGAAAATATTAAGTGAATTCCAACCTACGGTTAGTGCTTATCAGCCCTTGGTGGAGATAAACATAATTATAGAAAACATATACACAAAAGCTTTCAACTATAGATTAGTCGATTTATAGTTATATGGTTACTAGTTTGGATTTTAACTTATACGTAGGGATATATGGTAATGTTTCCTCACATTAGTTAAATATTTTTTATTAGTCTTAGTGAAAAGTTCAGGAAAACCTTAGAACTTTAGCCCTGTTTGAGTGAAGCGAGTTTGGCAAAGTTCTTAGGTTTTCCTGAACTTTGAGCTTAGACTAATTAAAATATTTAACCGTGATGAAACATTACCATATATCACGAAGTAGAAGTTAAAATCCAAACTGCCACTGAACCCTATTTTCATTGACACTTTCGTCGCAATTTGCTTATTTTGTAAAAGTTTTATTATTTACTAACATCTTGTATTAGTGACTTTACATCAACTTTCTTTTTAAGCATTCCATTTTCTGTTAAAAAGTCCTGTGTCTTTTCTATTTCTTTTATATCCTTTTCTGTTATTTTAGGGTTAAAATCATACCAATTATACATTTCTTTAACTTTATCAACAGATATTTGTGTTTCTTCTGAAGCCAATTTATAAGTTTCCTCTGGATTATTCTTCATAAACTGAAGACTCTTATTATGAATATCCATATATCTTTTTGCTATATCCATATGATTACCCAAAAAATCTTTTCTAGCTGCAATTACTATAGTAGCATCTAATATTCCTTCTCCTGTCGTAACAATATGTGCTCCTTTTTCTAAAGCTTGTGGTACCGCTGGTCCTGCAACTAAAGCCACATCTGCACTGCCTGACATTAAAGCTGAAACACCTTGAGGTATTCCCATATTTATAAATTGAACATCTTCAACTTTCATATTTTTATTTTTAAGTGCACCTATAAGTAATTGATGAAGTATAGTTCCTTTAGGTCCTACTACCTTTTTCCCTTTTAAATCTTCTACAGATTTTATATCTGGATTCTTGGCCATAATTGTAAATGCTTTAGGTGCTCTACTGTACATTCCTATTATCTTAATATCAACACCATTAGCTGCAGCTAAAATAACTGAAGTAGCTCCAATAGCATTACAAAAGTCTAATGAACCTGAAGCTACTGCTTCTGTCATCTTCGAACCCTCTGTAATTTCAGGAAATGTTACTTTTATATTATCCTTTGAAAACTCATCTTGGAATAAATTTTTCTTTTTTTCTATTATAGATGGTACATTTAAAGGTGATTTAACATAAGAAATATTTATGTTACTTACCTTCTGCTCTGTTGATTTTTTGCTTGAATCCGTACTGCTAGATTTTTTTTCAGCTGCACCACAACCAACTAATGATGTAGTTATCATTGCAACTGTTAGTAATAAACTCAATTTTTTTAATGATTTCATTGTTTTTCCCCCTTATTTTGTTGTTTATAACATTATTTTTTATCCGATGGCTACCATCCGTAACGTCCCATCCTCTTCAGGTGGGAGATAACGGCTGATACACCCCTGGATAAGTTCTTCTAAGGCTCAGGTGTAGAGAAGTATTCCTCACAAGCAACCTCCACCTTAGTCTAAGAATCACTTGATACCACAGGCTAATGCTAACATTTAAATTGAAAATTCTTTAAGTATATCCTTTTTCAATTTTAAAAATTCACTATCTGAGTTGTCCCTATAATAGTTCATATTAACTTGCTCTTCCTTTACTACAACTCCACTATCCATAACTACTATTTTTTGACCTAAATAAATAGCTTCGTCTACATCATGAGTAACAAAAATTATAGTTTTTTTATTTTTTAAGAATATATTTATAAACTCTTTTTGAAGCTTTCTTCTATTAAAAGCATCCAGCGCTCCTAAAGGTTCATCCATAAGAATTATTTCTGGATTATAGCAAAGTGTCCTGCCTAAAGATACCCTTTGAGCCATGCCTCCTGAAATTTGCGAAGGATAAGCTTCTTTAAAATCTTCTAACCCCAACATATTTAAATATTTATGAACTATATTATAAACTTGAATTCTATCCTTGTTTTTAATAAGTGGAAAAGCCATATTTTGTTCTACAGTAAGCCAAGGCATCAATCTAGGTTCTTGAAAAACTATACCAACTTTCTTTTTAAAGTCTTTCTCTTCTGATTTAATTCCTTTATACGTAAATTCCATATTTCCTTCTGTTTGTTCTTCAAGTCCACATATTATTCTCAGCAAAGTAGTTTTTCCACATCCGCTTTTTCCAACTATGGTTACAAAGCTTTCATCTTCTATTAACAAATTAATGTTATTTAAAGCCATAATTTTATTACCTTTTATATCAAAACTCTTGTACAGATTCTCTATTTTCAATCCTGCCATGATCTACCTCCTTTTCATAAGAATGCATAAACCTACTAGTTGCTTTGATAAAAATATAATCAACAGCATAACCTAAAATTCCTATAGAAAAAATCCCTACCAATATGATGTCTGGCCTTGATAACTGTTCTGCATCCATTATCATATACCCTATACCCGAAGAAGCAGCTATGAGTTCTGCTCCCATAAGAGATCTCCAACTATAACCTAATCCCAATTGAAGCCCTGTTATTATAGATGGTATTGCTTGAGGTAAAATTATTTTTAAAAACTTATCTCTATTATTAAATCCAAAAACCTGCCCCACTTCTAAAAGTTTTTTATCATAATTAGTAACTCCATTCAATGTACTTGAAAATATAGGGAAGAAAGTAGCAAGAAATATAACTGCTAGCTTTGAAATTTCTCCTATTCCAAACCATAATATTAATATTGGAATAACTGCAATGGGTGGCACATGTCTCATAAATTCTAAAAATGGCTCAAAATAAGATATAAGTTCTTTTTTCATTCCCAATATGATAGCCATGGGAAAAGCTATTATAAAAGTTATAAAAAAGCCTATAAAAACTCTAGCAAAACTCACCGCTAAACTTTTTATAAGTATACCATTCTTAATTAATTCTACAGCAGTACTAAATATAGTTATTGGACTAGGTATTATATAATCGTTAAACATATGAAATATTGATCCAAACCACCATATAAATATAATAATTAAAGGTATAACGAATCCTTTTAATTTTTTCATATAATCCCTCTTTCTTAAACACAAAAACCTTTCCCAGAGCAATAACTTCAGGAAAGGTTACAATTTTACAAATATATATTTTTTAAATATATATTCTTCTCATTTAAACTTTCCCTTCAAATTAGAATTTTCCTCTCTGTTAGGTGTTATTTTTTATTTTACACATTGTTTTATACAATTTCACATATCACATACACTTTAAGTTAAAATATCGATTATTGTATAAATTTAAAATCAAATATTTCAGATGTTCACTAAAATATCTGAATTGATGGAGTTATTCTTAAACTCAGGTGGAGTTTTCTTATGAAGAATGTCTCTCCACATGAATCTTAGAAGAACTTAATTATGAGATAATTTTATCATTGCATTTAAAATTCATCAAGCTAAATAATTTTAAAATTATTTATATTTCCTGTTTTTGATATATATTCACAATATGTTGAATTTGTTTCTTTCGCTAAGAGTTGAAATTCTTTCTTTTTAATGCTATATTTTATATACAGCTGTATATACACATGTAAAGTAATATATGTAAATATGGAGGCATAGATATGGAAAATAATTTAAAAGAGAAAATATTAAAATTAAAAAAAGAAAAAGGTGCAATAATACTAGCTCATTACTATCAAAGATCTGAAGTACAGGATATAGCAGACGCTGTTGGAGATTCTTATTATTTAAGCAAAGTTGCAAAAGAATGCAGTGAAAATATAATAGTTTTTTGTGGTGTTAAGTTTATGGCTGAAAGTGCAAAAATACTATCTCCTGAAAAAACTGTTTTATTACCAGCATTTGATGCTGGCTGTCCTATGGCCGATATGGCTGAGCCTGAAGATGTCTTAGCATTAAAAGATAGTCATCCCAATGCTAAAATTGTATGTTATATAAATTCTTCTGCTGAAACTAAAGCTATATCAGATGTATGCTGCACTTCTTCTAATGCTGTAAATATAATAAATAGTTTAAATGAAAATGAAATAATTTTTCTTCCTGATAAAAACTTAGGTGAATATGTTCAGCAGCAGGTAAAAAGCAAAAAAATTATACTTTGGAATGGTTTTTGCATAACTCATAAAAAAGTAAAACCAGAAGAATTAGAAGCAGCTAAAAAACTTCATCCTAATATAAAAATTTTAGCACATCCTGAATGTGAAAAGCCCGTAAGAGAACTTGCTGACTTTCTAGGAAGTACAGGTGAAATCATAAGTTTTGTAAATAAAAGTTCTGATAAAAAATTTTTAATTTGTACTGAAGAAGGTGTGCTACACCAAATTAAGAGTAAAAATCCAGATAAAGAATTTTATGTTCCTGGTGGCGGTATGACCTGCATAAACATGAAAAAAACTCATTTAAATGACGTTTATGAAAGCCTATTGAACATGAAATATACTATAGAAATAGATGAAGATATAAGAAAAAAAGCTTATAAATCACTTATTAACATGCATAAACTTGGAGGAAAATAAAATGGATGTTTATACTGATGTCTTAGTTATAGGTACTGGAGTCTCAGGACTTTATTCAGCACTTAATTTAAGAGAAGATTTAAAAATAATAATGATTTCAAAGAGTAAAATAGATGAATGTAATACTGCTTTAGCACAAGGCGGTATTTCTGTGGCCAGAGGAGTTAATGACATAGACTTATTTGTAAATGATACTTTAAAAGCAGGTTCCAATAAAAATGATATTAATGCAACAAAAATACTTGCAAAAGAATCCATAGAAAATATAAATACACTATGTAAGATGGGTTGTGATTTTGATAGAGATGAAAATGGGTTATGTTACACTCGTGAAGGCGCACACAGTATAAATAGAATAGTGCATTATAAAGATAAAACTGGTAAAAAATTAGAAGAAACCCTTTTAAAAGAACTTCCCTCTAAAAAAAATATAACTGTGTTTGAAAACTGTCCTATGGTTGACATTTTAAAAAAAGATAATATTTGTGCAGGTGCATTATGTATAAGAGAAGGTGTACAAGTTAATATTCATTCTAAAGTAACAATTATAGCTGCTGGCGGTATAGGAGGACTTTTTAAAAATTCTACAAATCAAAGAATATTAACTGCCGATGGAGTTGCTGTAGCTTTAAAAAATGATATAAAAGTAAAAAATTTAAACTATATACAATTTCATCCTACAGCTTTTTTTAACAATGATCTAAATAAAAGAAAATTTTTAATCTCAGAATCTGTTAGAGGCGAAGGTGGAAAACTTATAAATTGCAAAGGTAATAGATTTGTAGATGAATTACTTCCTCGAGATGTAGTTACTAAATATATATATGAGGAAGAAAAAAATACTAATTCTTCAAATGTATATCTTGATGTAAGCTTTATGAATGAAGATTTCTTAAAAAATAGGTTCCCAACTATATATGAAAAATGTTTAGAAAATGGAATAAATATATCTAAAAACCCTATCCCTGTTTCTCCATCTCAGCACTATTTTATGGGTGGTATAGAAGTAGATACCTTCGGAAAAACTTCTATGGAAAATCTTTTTTCCTTTGGTGAATCTAGCTGTACTGGTGTTCATGGAGCTAATAGGCTTGCAAGTAACTCTTTACTAGAGGCACTGGTTTTTTCAAGACGTGGTGCAAAAAAAATAAATAAAGATATTTCAAATATTCCTATGGTTAATATTAATGCACCTTTATTAAATTATGATAAAAAGTACTATGAGAACTTAAACAAAAAAATATTTATAGAATCCTTAGTTAAAGTGAGAGGAGACATTAAAAATGAATTGGTTACTTGCTGATAAGATAATAAAAGATGCTCTTAATGAAGATATTTCCTATGGAGATATTACCACTGAGTCTATTGTAAAAAATTTCAAAAAAGCAAAAGTAGACTTAATCTCAAAAGAAAATGGCATAATATGCGGCTTAGATGTCTTTAAAAGAGTTTTTTTTCTTCTTGGAAATGCTGAAGTTGAGTTTTTTGTAAAAGATGGAGATACTGTTTCTAATGGTAAAAAAATCGGAGAAATTTCTGGAGATGTACGAACTCTTCTTACTGGTGAAAGAGTTGCTTTAAATTTTCTTCAACGAATGAGTGGTATTTCTACTCTAACAAGACAATTTTCAAATAAACTTCAGGGTACTAAAATTAAACTTTTAGATACTAGAAAAACCACTCCTAATTTGAGAATGTTTGAAAAATATGCTGTAACTATTGGAGGAGGCTACAATCATAGATTTGGGCTTAATGATGGTGTTCTTATAAAAGATAACCATATAGCTGCTGCTGGTGGCATTAAAAATGCAGTTGATATGGTAAGACTTAGTGCTCCTTTTGTTAGAAAAATAGAAGTAGAAGTGGAAAATTTAGAACAGCTAGTTGAAGCCTTAGATGCTAAAGCAGATATAATAATGTTAGATAATATGAATATACCTTTAATGGAATCTGCAATAAAAATAATAAATAACAAGGCAGAAATAGAGGTTTCTGGTAATGTAAATTTAGAAAGTATTGAAAATTTATCAAAATTAAATATAGATTATGTTTCAACAGGTGCTCTAACACATTCCTTTAAAGTTCTAGATTTAAGCATGAAAAATCTAACATATTAAAACATGTATTAAACCTCCTTATAAAACTAAAAATAAGTATGTGTATACTACAACACAAAAGGAGGATTTATATATGAATAAAAAACAAGATATTGACAGAGAAGTAGAAAAAAGAAGAGTTCAAGAACAAAATGAAAACAGAGTAAATCAATTAATTAATACTGTAGAAAATTACACAAGAACTGAAAGACATTTAGAACAACACTCAGATATAGGTGATCCTAAAAGACTTGAACGTGTAGCAGATGTGCAAAGCCAAAGAAAGTCTGAAATTGAACACTTAAAAGACAGCATTGTATATGGCAATGAATGTTCAAATAATAATCTTCATAATTTAAGAGAAAATTATGATGATACAGAAGAGTATATTAGCCACTATGGTTCAAAAATGGATGAAGGAGATCTTAAAAACATAAATAGAAAACAAGAAAATAGATTAGATGCACTTAACGGTGAAAAATAAAAAGTAATTAATCAATTCAGCTGAAGTTTTTAAATTTAAACTTCAGCTGAATAAATTTTTGCTACATCTTACAAAAATATTATAGCTGCTATTATAGTACATATAATACCTATTAATACAGGTATTATATTTTTTTTCACCAACTCAAAGGGCTGTACATCGCATATTGCCGCAATAGGAACTACACTCCAAGGAATTATAGTTCCTCCTCCAACCCATATAGTTATTACTTGACCTAATGCAGCAAGTCCTTCTTTGTTTACATTAACAGTAGATGAAAAGACTTGTGCTAGTGTTCCTATAAGCGGCAATCCAGAGAATCCCGATCCTCCAATTCCTAAAAGTGCACTTATAGATGTTTGCATTAGTATTACTGAAATTTTATTAAGAGGCACTTTTTGAGATATATACAATCCGATGTCTGTGAGAATTCCTGTAGAATTTAAGGATGAACCTAATATTTCCACAGAAGTTTCTTTACTTCCAAGAAAGAAAAAAGCTCCTATAATAATAATTGGTGCAAACACCTTCATTCCAAATACAAATCCATCCTTTATGCTTCCAGCCATCTCTCCTAAGGCTCTTTTAAAATTATACTTTATTATAGAAACTACTGTAGTAACTATTACAGCAGTACCTCCTATAAGTGACGTAGCTTCTCCTCCCTTTAACTTGAATTTGTAAATTAAAAATATATCTATAATAAATACCATTGGAGTAATTATAGCTATAATTTTCGCAGACAATTTTTCAGGCACAGTATTATTTTCCTTTTGTTCTTCTAAAAATAACTTTTTATCTTTTTTAATATCTCTTTTCATCATAAAGAATGCAACTATAAGTGTTGATAAACTCATCACACCCCAAAGCAATATACTAGATTGTATTAAGTAAAATGGATTACTAAGTCCTAAGGCTTTAGATGTAATAGCTGGTGCTGCCTGTATAAAAAAGTCACTAGATAGAGCCATTCCATTTCCAAACAAATTTAAAGCTACTGCTGCCCAAATAGGCGGCAGACCAGCCTTTAATGCAGATGGTACCATTATGCTTCCTATAAAAGCTACTGCTGGAGTTGGCCATATAAGCCAGGATGTAATAAGCATAGTAAATCCTAATATAAAAAAAGATAATGTAGAGTTTATCATAAACCTCTTCATAGGTTTTATCATAACTTCATCTGCACCTATATCTTTTAATGACTTAGACATAGCACTTATAAGTGAAATTATAACAATTATTTCAATAAACTCTCTTGCTGATACTACTACTGCTTTATATATAATTTGTATTGAACTTAAAATATTTCCTGTATAAATATATCCTATAATTCCTATTCCTATAATACATTGTAAAATTACATCCTTCTTATAGATCATTGTAATTACAATAAATATTATAATTGCCACGTACATGTAATGAAGCATCCCTATTTGTACCATAACACTCCAGCTTTCTTTCATAAAATTATTAAAATAATAACATGCGATATACTATGTTATTATGTCCATGTATATACATTTTACAATTGGAATAATTTTAAATAAGGACAACAAATAAGCATAATGTGACGCACCTAGATATTAAAGTGCAGTGGCAGTTTGAATTTTAAATTTTACTACGTGATATATGATAAGTGTTTTATCACGGCTAAATGTTTTTTATTACACTCATCGCTGAAAATCTTCTGGGAGCTCTCTTAGAATGATTAAAAAGTCATTGGAAAAGTGGGGAACTTATGAAACTAAAGAGCTTAAAGAAGGTGTAATATCTATAGATTTTGGTTACAGCAAGCAAAAAAACGAGATAAAAAACAAATTAAAATGGGCATAGGCGCAGCCAACGGAGTAATGATTGATGCAAAAGTATTATCTGGAAACAAAGATGACAAAACATATAAAAGTTAATATTCAATAATATGGAATATATATTGTAATTTTTATTTTGTTGGGTTGATTTATAAAATATTAAAATAAAACTTGTTTTAAATTGATTTTTTTGCATATCCAAACTCATTTCTTAAGGTTTCTGTATTAAGTAACTCTATTGTAGTACCATCAATGGTAGTTAACCTATATCCATTTTAAAGCTTATATTCATCACATTAAGATTGATTTTTTTATAATAAGATGATAATATTACAATATGTTCTATAATATATCAAAAATGTTTAAATTATATTTTACATAATATAAGTTGGTGACAATGAAAAATTCTTATAACTTGGGCACCTTAAGAATTTTGAGTCAGTGGTGCAACCGACCAACAGTTAGTAGTATGAAGCTAACTGTTGGTTTTTTGTTTTATAATATTAATAAAACAAGCTACGGGTTGTTTAGTAGTCATGTGTTTTAATTCAGATATCTGTTCAAAAATATTAATTTGTTTAGATTTATTAAGACAAAACATGTTTGTTCTCCTCCACTGTGTTTTATTATTTTGTGTGGTAACATTTATTGTTTCACAGTGGAGGAAAATATAAAAGCCTAACGGCTAAAAAGTTAGGCTAATCAACGCTTGCGAAATTCCGCAAGCGACTAAATTCAATCTATTTAAAGGAGGAGATAAAATTATTAAGTATAAAACTCAATCTCAAGTTGTAAAAGTAATTTATATTACAATTTTCTTCGTGATATTATTAATTTCAAATATTCTGCCTATAAAAAAATATATGGAGCAAAATTCTGTTCAAGCTATAAAAGGTTATATAGATTTGTCTAATTTGGACTTTAATAAAAAAGGTGTGGTTAGACTTGATGGTGACTGGGAATTCTATTGGAATCAACTGCTATACCCTAAGGATTTTGAGCGGAATAACAATGTTTCAATAAAACCTAAACTTTCAGGATATTATCCAGTTCCTTCAAACTGGAATACATACAAAGTAAATGGGAGGTTACTTCCTAGTAAAGGCTATGCTACTTATAGAATTAGAGTTCAAGTGAAAGAAATAAATAAAGCTTTATATGGTATTAAAACTACAAGAATAAGGGAATCTAATAGGATATTTATAAATGGAATAGAAGTAGGTCATAGTGGAGTACCTGGAAAAAGTTATGAAGAAACAATTCCTAAAATTCTTCCAGAGACAGATCTTACAGAAATAAGCGGAGATACTGTTGAAATTATTATACAAGTAGCAAATTTCAGATACTCTGATGGAGGTATTTTTCATTCTATATATTTTGGAAGTTATAATGGAATCAATACTTTTAGAGAATATAGCGTTGCTATGGATGTTCTAATTTGTACAGGGTATTCATTTATGGGAATTTATTTTATAGGATTTTACATGCAAAGAAAGAAACAATCAGAACTTTTATACTTTGCATTATATTGTATTTTTGCAGCTTTTTATTTATTATTTAATGGTGAAAAGCTAATTTTTGCTATTATACCTAGTCTTCCCTACGAAATATATCATAGGTTAATGGCCTTATCTGGAGCTTTAAGTACGTATTTTACTTATCTTTATATATATAATCTTTATAAGGAATTATATTCTAAAAAAGCATTAAAATTTTTTGGAATGTGCACTACTTTTGAGATAATTTTAGTGTTAACTACGCCACTAAAATTTTTTTCTGGATTATATCCTATATTTGGATTAATTACTGTAATTGGAATAATTTATAGTGTTTTTATTATGTTAAGAGGAATAATGAGAGCAGAGAAGGAGTATGTTTATGCAGTAACAAGTACAATATGTTTTATAGAAATGCAAGTTGTAGCATTATTAGCAACTTTTTGGAAATTAGATATTAGTTTTATACCACCAGTAGCAATTCCTCTTTTTATTCTTTCACAAGGTCTTTTGATGTCTCAAAGATTTACAACAACTTATAAAAAAGTAGAAGAGCTTTCAGAAAAACTAGCAATTATTGATAAGATGAAAGATGAGTTTATGGCGACGGTGTCCCATGAACTTAGAACTCCTTTAAATGGAATTATAAATATATCTCAGTCTTTAGTACATGGTGGAGCTGGAAAGATAAATACAGAGCAGCAAGAGAATCTTATAATCATAGCACATATGGGAAGAAGACTTTCTAATTTAGTAAATGATATTCTAGATTATTCAAAAATGAAAAATGGTAATATAATACTGCATAAAAGCAGTGTTGATTTAGAATCAGTGGTTTCTTTGGTGTTTAAAATATTAAGATATACGACAAAAAATAAAAAAGTAAAATTTGAAAGTAAAATTGAACCTGGAAGTTTTTTAGTGTGGGCGGATGAAAATAGATTAAAACAAATTATGTACAACCTCATTGAAAATGCAGTTAAATTTACAGAAGAAGGCACAATAACTGTGGCAGCAACAAAAATTAACGGAAATATAAATATATCTGTAAAAGATACAGGTATAGGAATACCAAAAGCGATGCATGAAAATATTTTTAAATCTTTTGAGCAGGTCAATCCAAAAGATACAAGGGAGTATAGAGGTACAGGACTTGGCTTATCAGTAACAAAACAGCTTGTAGAAATACATGGAGGGAAAATTGGGGTTATATCTGAAGAAGGTGTAGGTTCTGAATTTATTTTTACATTAAAAGAAAGTAATAAAAAAAATATTGACTTAAAAGCAGATGATTTTTATATAGAACCTATTGTTTGGGATGAATTTACAATGGAAGAGGAAACAAATTTTAAGCATAATGTAGGAGGAGAATTTTCAATACTTGCGGTAGATGATGAGAAAGCAAATCTTAAAGTGCTTTTAAATGTACTGCTCATGGAAAAATTTAATGTAACAGCTGTGACTAGTGGAAAAGAAGCATTAAAATTACTGGAAGATGGACTAAAATATGACTTGTGCATTCTTGATCTTATGATGCCAAGGATTTCAGGTATAGAGGTATGTAAAAAGATAAGAGAAAAGTATTCAGCCTTAGATTTACCAGTACTGATGCTAACAGCAAAATCAGATCCAAATGATTTGTTTTTAGGATTTGAAGCTGGAGCTAATGATTTTTTAGTAAAGCCCTATAATCTTGGAGAAATGAAGGCACGAGTGAATACATTACTGCAATTAAAAAAATCTGTAAGATGCGTAATTGCTTCAGAAACAGCTTTTTTACAGGCGCAAATAAAACCTCATTTTATTTACAATGCTCTTAGTGCTATCGCATCTTTTACAACTAGAGAACCACTTAAAGCAAAAGAACTTATATTAGATTTAAGTGATTATTTAAGAGGAAGTTTTAATTTTAATAGAAAAGATGACTTTGTCTTTATATCTAAAGAACTTGAAACAGTAAATGCGTATCTTTCTATAGAAAAAGCAAGATTTAAAGATAGACTTAAGATAGAAATTTATGTTGGAGAGGATACAAATATAAAGATACCTCAGCTTATCATACAACCATTGGTTGAGAATGCGGTAAGACATGGCATTTTAGAAAAAGAAGAGGGTGTAACAGTTAAGATTTCTATACAGCGAGAGCAGAGCTATGTGTATATAAAGATTGAGGATGATGGAATTGGAATATCTCAAGATAGGATTTCACAGATAATAAATGGTAAGGATAAAAAAGCAGGAGTAGGTATTCTAAATGTAAATAGGCGGCTTATAAATTATTATGGGCGTGGTATTGAAATAGAAAGTATCATTGGAATAGGAACTAAGATTTTTATGAAATTTCCGGTAAAAAGAGTTGAATAAGGGAGTAGGAAGTATGATTAAAATTATCATTGTGGATGATGAGGAATTTAATATCTTAGAAATAGAAGAATTAATAAAAGATGATTGTGATCTGCAAATCGTAGGATCATTTTTAAATCCTTACAAAGCTCTAGAAATTTCAAATTTATTAAAACCAGATATAGCTTTTCTTGATATTGAAATGCCAGGAATAAATGGGTTAGAGCTTTCAGAAAAGCTCCTAGAAACAAATCCTGCAATGGAAATTGTCTTCATAACAGCATATAGTGAATATGCAGTGGAAGCTTTCGAAGTAAATGCATTGGATTATGTTTTAAAGCCTATCAGAAAAGAAAGATTTAATAAAACGTTAAAAAGAATTATAGATAAAAGAGTTAGTGAAGAAAAGCTTGAAATAAATGGAAAATATAGGATATTGTGCTTTAATGCCTTAGAAGTTTATTATGGAGAGAATAAGCTAAAATGGAAGACAAAAAAGAAAAATCTTTATTTGCTTATTTATTTGAAAATATAGGGAAAAGTATACATAAAGATAAAATAATCGAAAATTTATGGTTTGGAGATGACTATAAAAATAGTCTTGTTTACTTGCAAACTACTATAAGTAGACTTAGAAAGTCAATGAAAAATTTAGGTGGAAACTTTAAAATAGAGTATTCAAATAATTGTTATCAAATGAATATGGAAAATATATATTGTGATATATTTGAGTTTCAGAGACTTATAGATGAATGTAAAATAATCAATGAAGATACAATAAGTGTTATCGACAAAATTATAAATTTATACACTGGAGATTATCTTGCTGAAAATTGTTATATATGGTCAGCTCCAATGGAGGAAAGGTTAAGAAGAAAATATTTAGATTTATTAATGGATTTTTCTAAGTATTTAATAAAATATGAAAAATATAAAATTGCCTTAAAGTATTTAAATATTTTAGTAGAGAAGAATCCATACAATGAAGAAATAAATAATATGATTTTTTTAGCATATGATAAAATGAATGATGTTTACTCCTTAAGAAAGCATTATAAAAATATTAAATGGATTTTGAAAACTCAATATGATATGGAAATACCATTAAAAATAGAAGAATTGTTTTCAAAAGTTTATAAAAAAAATACAGAGAAAGATTTTTAACCAATATTGTAGTCAGTTCAGTATTCAATGCTAATTCTTATTGATGGGTTTATTGCCTAAGGTAATATAAAATTACGAAATAATGTAAAATATTAAAAAATAAAGCAGTGCCCAAAATAACATAATTCTATGAAAAAACAGTTAAATATACTGTTTTTTTTGTTTTTTGTAAGAGATTTGTCAGAATCATCTTATATAATAAAAAGATAGTTTTATTATACAATTGTGTATTATTAATACACTCAGTTAGCTATTATCTAAATAAATAATAAATTACAAGATAAGTTCAAGAAGCATTAAGTTTTCATATTTTAAAAGTGATTGAAAATATGTTATAAGAATTTCTAAAGGGGGAAAAGATAATATGGGGTGGTTCAAAAATGGGGTGTTAAAGTTTATAAGAAGGATCAAGAAGAAGTCTATTGAGAAATCTGCAATTATAATATTAGTGGATGAAATGAATTCAAGTGTAGAAGATTTGCTAATCTTAATAGTTAACTATTTAAGGAAGCAAAATAAAGCATGTGAAATTATTAGAAAAGGAGTAAACAATGAACCTATACTATTGATTTCAGGCAATAAATATAAATTATTAAAGAAAGATGTTTCATTTGGAACTAACTTAAATTCCTTTCAACGCATAATATTAATTCCATTAGAATAGTGAGCGTGTCCTAGAAGTTGTTTTTAGAATCTGTATTGATTCACTAGTGTCTTAATACTTAATTAAGGGAACAGTTGACTTTGAAATATATAGAAATTTGGTTTAGCATATTAAGTTGTAAGATATTAGCCAGACGTGCAAGTTTTAAATCAGTACAAGAACTCGAGGAAAAGATATTGACTTTTATAAAGTATTACAACGAAAATCTAGCAAAGCCCTTTAAATGGAGTTATGCAGGAAAATTTTTAAAGGCATAGTGTGTTGTCTATTCTCACAATAATTTAAATGTTAAAATTTACAACAAATACATATTGTTAGGTGTGTACGGAATTAAGTCTTAAGATACTAGTTTTTATTTTAACTTATACGTAATGTTATATTATAAGGAATTTGTCACATAAATTAAATTATTTTTTTATTAGTCTTAGCGAAAATTTACTGAAAGCCTTAGAACTTTAGCCCTGTTTGAGAGTAGCGAGTTTGGCAAAGTTCTTAGGCTTTCAGTAAATTTGAGCTTTAATTTTAAACTGGAAACTCCTCTTCGTTTCCTCAGAGGAGTAAGCGATTCGCACAAAATCATAGATTTTGGCTCTCTGCTTAAACATATTTAATAGTGCGAATTCCTTATAATATACCATGGAGTATAAGTTAAAATAAAAACAACACCATAATGTACCATATACACAACTAAACTTTATGTTCAACTTACGTGGCATTATTTTTAAATTGTTGCTTTCCTTTTAAGAGCTACACTTATGGCATTAAATAAAACTGAACCTGCAACAGTGTTTATAAGACTAGCTGGAAGTACTATTGATAAGAATAATACACGAAAACTAGTTGGAAGTCCTACCATAATTGAAGCTAATGTTAAAAAGGCTGTACCACTTATAACTGTTCCTATAGCTGTAGTTACAATTATTTTTATCTGATTGTTTAAAATCTTTCTAAAAGGCTTTAATCCTAAGAATATTATATTAGTAGTTATTAACTTATCTATTACGTTTGGTATTTGTCCTCCTGGGAACCCTGTAGTAGCTGCTGCTAGTATTCCTGCTATAAGCCCTGCACTTATACAAGATTTATAGTCTTCATTTAAAATCATTATTATAAATAACATAGCTAATGAAAAATCTGGTTTCATACCAAGTACTATTGGTGGTGTAATTTGATGCAATACTGCACCTATAGCTAAAAGTAGTGAATTTGTAACTAATTTCTTTAAATTCATAATAAACATCTCCCTTTAATGTAAAATTAATTATTATTTTCAAATATATGGATTGAATTTTTAAAAAAAGTTTATAGTAAAAGCCGGCTTTTTGACTTTCTAAGTATATATTGGACAAAACAAAAAACTCCGTCCTAAATTATATATTAGGACGGAGATACTCCCGCGGTACCACCTAAATTGTGCAATAAAACACCTCTCTTTCAGACACCAACATGTCCTATCCATTGTAACGTACGGATTACGGTAAGCACTACTCTCCAAAATTTTGGATTTCAATTTACTCCTCAAAGGTCCATTCACCATTAGTTATTGTATTGAGATCCCACCATCCTCAACTCTCTGTAACTAAACACGCTGGTTACTATTCCTTGTCAACGGATTATTTAATGAATTTTCTATATATTATCATTTTAATTTATTAGTGTCAAGCACTTTTTTAATATCACATATTAAATTATTTACATATGTTTTTTATAGCTTCATAAAGTATTTCATTGAACTTTTTGCCTTGAGAAGGCAACTTGTTTTCTTTTGACAGAATTGTTCTAAGTATTAATGGTAACTCTATGTGATAACTAATCCAACTCTTATCTGTTATTGTAGATGATTTTGTGGCCTTAAAATATATATTATCAAAATCTGCATTTATTCTAATATCTCTAAGTTTGCATAAATCCACTTCTTCTTTATTTTCACTCCACTTTTTATAAATGATATTTTTTAACTCTTTTTCTAATCCTAATGCATATTTTTCATCTTCTTTACAGCCACTAGATATTTCTATATCATTTTGTGAATGCTCCATACCGTGACCGTGAATTTCTATTAAATATTTAGGATTACACCTTTGAATTGCTTTATAATAATCGCTGTAATTAGAATTAACATTTTTATTTGCATCTATAAAATAGTTACAAGCACATAAAAAAGAACATTGAAGTTTTTCAGCAATATACGCACCTACATAACCTGCATTTTCATCACTATACGGATGAGTACTACAAGGCATTTTTACTGTACCAGATGGAGCATGATGAGGTACTCCTACTACAATATTTGATTTTTCTTTTATGTCAGCAATAAATATGCTAGTATTGTTAATTTTTAAAATTTCCGAATACAGAAACATCACCTCCTTTTTAGATTAAGATTATTTTAACACATACTACTAATTTTTAAACATGGCATAATACAAGTATAAAAGTTTTTTTACAGGAAAATATAAATACGAAAGGAGTGATTAACTATGCCAAAAAAGAAAGAGAATATATATACACAAGAAGATTTATATACAAGAGACAAAGAATTTAAAAATCCCCCTATAGATGAAGAAAAAAAATTACAGCAAAAGGAAACACCTGGATTATCCGGGAAATTATCTGGTAGATAGGAGGTATATTTATGTCTAAAAAAAAGCCGCATCATGGTGAAGATGCAAAACTTAAATCTGCAATAGATCATAGTAAAAATAGTCAAGACTCTTCCACTGGGTATTTAGAACAGGGAAACCCTGCTGTTGTTCATGCCAAAGCAAGAGCTATGAGGCATAATGATAATGGCTCTCACATTTAGTTATAATTTTTCAAAACAGTAAATGTAAATTTAAAAGCTATGAAATATAAGCATACCTTAATTTCATAGCTTTGTTTATGGCCATTTTTTATTTTACAATAAGTTGAAATACATCTTATTTAAAACATGCTTTCAAATAATTAATTTTGCTTATTAAATATTTAATTTACCTAGCTTTAATTTCTCTATCAAGTACTTTATATAATTTATCTATCTCTTCTTTATCCATGGAACTTACATGTGACAGTTTATATTCTATCCCCATTTCATTATACTTTTTAACTCCTAAAGTATGATAAGGAAGAAGTTCTATTTTTTCTACATTTTTTATATTTTTTATTATCGCAGCTAATTTTTTTATGTGATCTTCTGAATCTGTTATCCCTGGCACTACTACATGTCTTATCCATAACTTTGTATTAGAATTTTGAACAGCCTCTAAAAAATCATCAAAACCTTTTTTACTCTTACACACTAGACTTTTATATCCTTCATCATCTACATGCTTTATATCAAGTATTACTAAATCTGTATACTTTAAAATTTCATCATATTTTCCTGTGCCATATCCAGCTGTATCTATGGCAGTATGAATTCCTTCCTTTTTACATAACTTCAATGCTTCTATTAAAAAATCTGCCTGCATTAAAGGATCTCCACCTGAAAATGTAACTCCACCATTTTTTTTAAAATAAGGCTTAAATCTAATTATCTTCTTAACAAGTTCTTCCGGAGTAATTTCTGTTCCTTCATTAAAACTCCAAGTATCAGGATTATGGCAATAGGCACATCTTAGAGTGCATCCCTGCATAAATACTACCGATCTTATTCCTGGACCGTCAACTAACCCCATACTTTCAAAAGAATGAATCCTTCCTTTAATCATAGTTTTTTCCTCCTTACAAATTCTTTAGTTTCTCTTAATGTTCTATTATTAATTATAAGCGTGCTCATTGTTTAAAACAACGAGCACGCTTTATTATAAGGATTTTATTATATGTAGGTATTTAAAAAGATTTTTCTTTTTAAATACCTTATCTAGCAATTTTAACTACATTTTTTCGTGGAAAGTTCTACTTATAACTTCTCTCTGTTGTTCTTTAGTCAATCTATTAAAGTGAACAGCATATCCTGATACTCTTATTGTTAATGTTGGGTACTTTTCTGGATTTTCCATAGCATCCATTAATGTTTCTCTATTTAGTACATTTACATTTAAATGGAATGCTCCCTGTGTAAAATATCCATCCATCATATTTGCAAGATTTACTATTCTACTTTCTTCATCTTTTCCAAGTGCATCTGGTACTATAGAGAACGTATTAGATACTCCGTCCTGACAATAATTTCTGTATGGTATTTTAGCTACTGAATTAAGTGATGCTAATGCTCCATTCTCATCTCTTCCATGCATTGGATTTGCTCCTGGTGCAAAGGCTTCTCCTGCTTTTCTTCCATCTGGAGTTGATCCTGTTTTCTTACCATAAACCACATTTGATGTTATAGTTAATACTGATAATGAATGTTCTGCATCTCTATAAGTTCTATGTTTCTTAAGTTCATTTGAAAACTTCTTAACTATTTCCACTGCTATATCATCAACTCTATCATCATCATTTCCGTATTTAGGGAATTCTCCTTCTATTTCAAAATCTACTGTTATTCCTTCTTCATTTCTTATTGGTTTTACCTTTGCATATTTTATAGCACTTAATGAATCAGCAGCTACTGATAATCCTGCTATACCAAAAGCCATAAATCTCTTAACCAGTGTATCATGAAGAGCCATTTGTCCTGCTTCATAAGCATATTTATCATGCATATAGTGAATTGTATTCATTGTATCCACATAAAGTTCTGCTACATATTCCATAACTTTGTGATAGCTCTTAACCACTTTATTAAAATCTAAAACTTCATCTTCCATTTTTTCTATACCTGGTACAATTTTGATTAAGCTGCCATCTTTAGCTTTTTTCTTTTCATCATATCCAGCATTTATAGCATACAGTAATGATTTTGCAAGATTTGCTCTTGCTCCAAAGAACTGCATTCTCTTTCCTATTTCCATAGCAGATACACAGCAAGCTATTCCATAGTCATCTCCATATATTGGTCTCATTATATCATCATTTTCATATTGAATTGAATCTGTCTTTATTGACATTTCAGCACAATAATTTTTAAAGTTTTCTGGCAATTTTTCTGACCATAAAACTGTCATATTTGGTTCTGGTGCTGGTCCTAAATTAGTTAATGTGTGTAAAAATCTATAAGCTGTTTTTGTAACTAATGATTTTCCATTTATTCCAATTCCTCCAATGGATTCTGTTATCCAGTTAGGATCTCCTGCAAATAAATCATTGTATTCTGGAGTTCTTAAATGTCTTACCATTCTTAACTTTATAACAAATTGGTCAATTATTTCTTGAGCTTCAGCTTCTGTTATATCTCCATTTTTTAAATCTCTTTCTATATATATATCTAAGAATGTAGTATTTCTTCCTATGGACATCGCTGCTCCATTATTTTCTTTTACTGCTGCTAAATATCCAAAGTATAAGAATTGTACTGCTTCTTTAGCATTTGACGCTGGAATTGATATATCAATTCCATATGATGCTGCCATAGCTTTTATCTCTTCTAATGCACGAATCTGCATTGATGTTTCTTCTCTAAGTCTTATCATTTCATCTGTAGTGGCTCCCACTAATCCATTTAAGTCTTTCTTCTTTTCTGCTGCTAAAAAGTCTATTCCGTAAAGAGCTATTCTTCTATAATCACCTATTATTCTTCCTCTACCATAAGCATCTGGAAGTCCCGTTAAAAGTCCAACTGTTCTAGCTTTTTTGTGCCTTCGCTATAAGCATCAAAAACTCCCTCATTATGAGTTTTTCTATATTTACCAAAATAATTTCCTATATTTTCATTCATTTCAAAGCCATATTCTTTTAGTGATTGTTCCACCATTCTCATTCCACCAAAAGGATTCATTATTCTCTTTAATGGAGCATCTGCTTGGAAACCTACTATAATTTCATTTTCCTTATCTAAATATCCTGGTTTGAAATTATTTATACCTGAAATCTCATTAATTTCAACATCCATAACACCTTTTTTAATTTCTTCTATAATTAAAGTTTCTGCTTCTTTCCAAAGTTTCTTTGTTTTTTCTGTGGGTGATGCTAAGAAGCTTTTGTCTCCTTCATATACTGTATAATTTTTTTGCACAAAATTTCTGACATCTATCTTCTCTGACCAGTTTCCTATATTAAATCCTTGCCATTGTTTCATAATTATAAACATCTCCCTTAATTTGATTTTTTTTATATTTATCTAAAACTATTTTTATTTCGCTAATCACTTTATGTACCTATTATATATTGTTTTTTAATCTGTATCAATGGATACATTCGCCTTTTTAAGCCGATTATATATATAAAATAGTACAGTTTCTACACCTGTATCATTTTTACGCACTTCTTTGTGTTTTTAAAAATATTTAATTTAAATAAAATTTTATCAAAATCAAACACCTTTTTATTAAAATCGCAAACGTGCTTCACCTTAGATAAAAAGTCAAAAACGCATAATATTTTAAGCAAAAATTTAACCCCTATGTTTATTAAAACATAGGGGTTTGTAATCGCTTCTAAAATAAAGTATTTAATATTTTATACTATAGATTTATTTTCTTTAAATAATAATTTATAGCAACAATCTATTATGTCACTTCTTTTAATTATTCCTATAAAAACTCCTTTATCATCCACAACTGGAACAAAATTTTGATTTACTGCTAAAGATATCAAATCTTCTATATTTGCATCAATATGTACAGACTTATTGTTTACATGTCTAGGAATGTCTTTTAAAAGTACTTTATTGGTCCCTTTAAAACTAAGGCCTTGAGTATTTTTAAGCTTCCATAGTAAGTCTCCTTCCGTAAGAGTTGCTATATATTTTCCTTTATCATCAATTATTGGAATAGAAGTATAACTATTGTGTTCCATCCTTTCAAGTGCTTGTCTCATTGTGGTATTTAGCGTAGCGTAAACGACTTCATTTTTAGGTGTAAGGAAAAATGCTATATTCATAATATTCCCTCTCTTTTGATTTAATAGATTCTTAAAGGAAGTTTTTCATATTAATCTAACATAAGATAATTATAATTCTTTTTTGATATTAATGAAAACCTTATAAATATGTTTTTTAGTTCTTTTACCTTAATTAATCCTTTCTATTTAAAGTTTCCTATGTAATCCTATATTATTGATAAGTTAATTATATGAAATAAGCTGAATTTTCAAAGATGTGCCATACTGTGCAAGCCAAGAAATTTTCTAGCTCAGTATGACACAAAACAAACTAGCTAATTACTAATTGTTTTTTGAACACACCTTTATCCGATCACTACCATTGCTAACACCCCCATCTTCTTCAAGTGGGGGATAAGCACTGCTACGCGCCTGGATAAGTTCTTCTAAGACTCAGATGGAGAGAGTATTCCTCACAGGCAAACTCCACCTGAGTCTAAGAATCACTTGATCTTCAAGTGAAATTTAAATTAAATAATAGGACTGAAATCATAAATTAATCAAGTAAAATTCCATCTGAAGATCAATTAAAATTCATAATACTTTACTATATTTTTCTTTAATAATCTCTTTCATCACCTTTTAACAAATTTTCAATCTCTGTTCCTAATTGATGTCCTTGTTTATATGATGACATATGTTCTACAGGCACCTCTTCTTTAAGAGAATCTTTTCCCATAAGGCTATCTATTATACCTTTTTTAGCTGCTGGCAAATCTCCTACATGAACATCTTTTATATTTTCAATACTAAATCTATCCATTACTTAAAACCTCCTATATACATTTTTTCATTAAGTAGTATTGCCATTTCTTCAGTAAAAATGTATGTTTAAAATTTTTATCCTATAATGTATATATGATTTTACAGATTTTAAATAAAAAAATAAAATTCCAGCAAAAATAAATCTTACTGGAATTTTAAAATCGAACTGACTAATCTGACTTATTAGAATATTCATATTCTACATACTCTAATTTTTTTAACATATCTATTATATTTTTTTCTAAACCTTCATCAACTTTTACATTGTCTTCATTAATACAATTTGCTGCAATTTTTAGACCCTTTATAATATCACTAACCTCTTTTAAGTTTAAAAGCATTAATATATCTTCTTTCATTTTTAAGCCCCCTTCTCTCTTATATTTTATTTAAGAGGATATTAAAATTTACCCATCAGGTACCACTTGTGAAATTTATGCTCTATAAACAGTAAATAACAATTGATACAACTTGGATATGTTCAAATAAGATTCTGCCCCATCTGAATGAAGTTTCATTCCATCCATTTAGTTTATAAAAACAAAGAGTTTATTTGAAAATAATATTTATTAATTAGTAATTTGATTATTTTATAGTTTAATATACTACAAATTATATAAAATGACAAGTGATGTACATTAAATATCACTTGTCATTCTTCGTTTGTATCTTAAATTTGGTTTTATATTTAAATATTTTCTATAAAATCGCAATATTGCTCCAACATATAATGCGTGTATATCTTTTTTCCCATAAGTCTATATACTATATCTAATTTCCTGTATCCTTCTTTATATAATTTATATTCTTTAAAAATTCTTTTTAGCATACCTTTATTTATCTGTAGTAAACTAACTAATTCATCTAAAATATAAAAATCCTTGTACAGGAGTGTTTGTAAACTATTCTGCATATCTAATTTATATTGTAAATCTAATTTTCTATTTTTATGTGGCCCTTCTTTTCCTCTATGATGTTCTTGACAAAGATACTTAAAATTTAGCGGAAAGTCAATTCCTCCTTGGCTTCTATAAACTATGTGATGCTTATCCGCTTGTTTACCACAAACTTCACATTTAAGCAATTTTTCCCCTCCCATTGATTAAAAATATAACTGCTACAAACATATATCTTATGTTTAATTATAACACAGCTTTAAAGCGATTTCACTTACAAAAATTGTTATTTTTTTAAACAATTTTACTCCACTCTTAATTTTTGAAATTAGAAACTATACTAAAATATATGTTTTTTAATAATTTATTGTGCATTTATTGGTAATAATTCATAGGAAATTAAAACTATAAGTGCATAATAATTTGATCATGATATATAGCGTACTTTTCCTATTTTACAGAATTGTGAAAACTTTGAAGTAATAATAATTCTGCTTTTAGAATACATTTTATATAAATTATAAAGCTAATTTGTAATTCATAAGGGAGGCGGTATAATGAAACTATATGTTAATTGCAAAGGTCCAAAGGTAGGTACAGGAAAAATAGAATTTGAAAACATTTTAGAACTTATTACTTTAGAGGATGCATTAAAGTATTATAAAGAATATATCTTTAATAAAGATACTCTCAGTACTTTAGATTTAGAAGCTAGATTAAAAATTATTGATAATATGATAAATAATCTACGCGTTGACCATGCAGAAAAGTCAACAAAAAAATTTGAAAGTAACTTAGGCATAGGATTAAGTGAATTTTTAAGAACCAGCAGACTTGAAAAAAACATTAGTTTAAAAGCTATGGCCCAAAAATTAAGTGTAAAACCGTGTTACTACCATGATATTGAAAAAGAATTAATTCAACCTTCCGCAGAGCTATTAATAAAAGTTTTCAATATTTTAAACTTAGCTTGTAACATAACAGTAAAATTGCACAATAGCATACCTGCAATTGAATATTACTATAAAAATTCCAAAATAACAGAATTGTGTTTTAAACTTAAAGAAGACTATATAAATGATTGTGAAATCATTAAAAATAATATACCCGCTGAAAGATTTCAGGAGGTATAATTTAATATTACTTCATCAAAAAGACTTTAGCACAGCATTTATTTTTTCATGCTGTGCTATTTATTCTTTTTTAACATTTTAATAAGCACAATTAATAAAAATACAAATATTATAGAAAATACAGGAAGTGCTGAATAATATATTATTTTTCCAAAATCCATATTGTATCATCCTTTCATATATCTATATAAAACATTATACTAAGTATATTCCATAAATATAAAATATTCTATAGTTTTAAGTGAATTCTTTAATTTATTTTACAGAAACTATACTTATAATTTACAAAGTAAAAATATGTTATAATTAAGTAAATTTTATAATTCATTAAACTTATCAATAGGAGGTAATACATTTGAAATCTACTTTGTACTGGATATTTTTTATTAATGCTATAGTCTCCATAATAGTTATAGTTCTAGAAAGAAAAAATCCTGAAAAAACTATAGCATGGCTTCTGGTTTTTATTGTATTTCCACCTTATGGACTGCTTCTATATGTTTTTATAGGAAGAAATTGGAAAAAACACAAATTGCATAATGAAACCAATATAAATATACAAGAACTAATTTATGAAGCTTCAAAAGATATAAAAGACCATAGTTATTCATCTTTAATAGAACTGCTTTCTAAAAATAGTGAATCACCCCTTTTTACAGATAACACTATAAAAATATTTAAGGATGGCTGCGAAAAATTTAAGGAATTAAAGAAAGAATTGTTAAAAGCAAAAAATCACATTCATCTAGAATATTATATAGTAAAAAGTGATACCATAGGAAACGAAATAAAAGATATCCTTATAAAAAAATCTTTAGAAGGAGTTAATGTAAGATTTATTCTTGATAGAGTAGGCTCTATAGGAATAAAAAGAAAATACATAAAAGAACTTAAAGATGCTGGTGTAGATGTAGTTCAATATTCTTACTTCTTAGCACCTCTTTTACGTCATATTAATACACAAATAAACTATAGAAACCACAGGAAAATTGTAGTTATAGATGGTAAAGTTGGTTTCGTAGGTGGTATAAATATAGGAGATGAATATGTAGGAAAAAGTAAATATGGCTATTGGCGTGATACACACATAATGGTTAATGGTGATTTTGCCTTAGGACTTCAAGCGGTGTTTTTAGATGATTTCGTCACTATAAAGGAAGCTAATAAAGAATTTTTTTATTATGATGATAACTTTGAAGAATTTTTTCCATCCACAGAAAACAATAACAAGAAATTAATGCAACTTATAAAAAGTGGCCCTGATTCCGAATTTCCAGCTATTGAACAGGCAGTAATTAAAATGATCAGTATGGCAACAGATCATGTATACATTACTACTCCTTACTTTATACCCAGTGAAAGTATTTTAAATGCTTTAAAAATTGCTTCTTTAAGTGGAGTTAATATTCATATACTTTTCCCCGGAAAATATGATCACATTTTAGTTCATTATGCTTCAAGAACTTATCTCGAAGATTTGGTTAAAAATGGAATTAGATTATATTTTTATGATTCCCACAATTTTGTACATGCAAAAACTACATCCATAGATGGTAAAATATGTACTATCGGCACTGCCAATATGGATATTAGAAGCTATCAGCTAAATTATGAGATTAATGCTGTAATTTATGATGAAGAAACTACAGAGGAACTTGAAAATTTATTTTTTGACGACTTAAAAAGAAGTAAAAGGATTACTTTAGACTATTTTAATAACCTTTCTCCTTTTACAAAAGCTTTTGAGGCATTTTGTAGAATTTTTTCAGCTTTAATGTAAAAAATAAGTGGTGAAAATATTATTTTCACCACTTAGATTCATCCCCTTCTTTAATTAAGCCTTTTCTATAAGCTATAAGAAGTTTTTCTAAATCTTTCACTTGACTTCTCAATTCTAGTCCTTTATCAGTATTTGCTACTCGTTTTCTCTTTGCTACATGTTCTAAAATTATAGTAGATGATAGAATATCCTTGTCCTCATTTATAGCATTCTTAATAACTGTAAAAGGTTCATGGGATGTTAAAAGCAATCCGTAAGAATTATAAATTAGTGTATATCCAGCTATTCCTGTTTGTGGCTGATATGCCTTACAAAAGCCTCCATCTATTACAAGTAACTTTCCATTAGCCTTTATAGGACTCTCGCCTTCTTTTGTCTTTACTGGAATATGTCCATTAATAATATGAGAAGTATCAGGATCTAAATTAAATTCTGCTAAAATATTTTTACATATCTTTTCATTGTCTCTATATTTATAATAATGGTTCTTCTCTTCATAATGAGTAGACTTATCATTAATAAAATATCTTTCAAAGGTAGCCATTCTCTTTTTTCCAAAAACTGGCGAATCCATACCACACCATAGATACCAAATCATATCCATACCATAATTTTTAAGCTCCATGTCATTTTTAAAGAAAAAAGAGTCTCTTGCTACACGATCAAATCTATCTAGCAAAGCCTTACCACTATATTTTATATTTCCTATTTTAACCTCTTTAAAACTTCCATCTTCATTTAGCGGAATGCAACCATGATATAAAAGATTAGAATTATATGCTAAATACATTCCTCCTTTGCTATATAAAAATTTAATGTTTCTTTGAAGTTTCTCACTATTTACAAAAGATCGAGTTAATTTGCTTATTAAATCTTTTTCTTCTTCAGTAAGTTCATAAGGATTTTTCCAATCTATAGTTGGAAATATATTATCATTTAATTTATAGGTTTTTCCATATAAATTTATTTCTTCTGTTTCTATATTTATCTTATCTAATAATAACCTATCTTCCATTTGAAACTCTGGATGCTTTTTAATAATATGCCCTTCCAACTTAAATTGAATTATTGAAATAGCTTTATGCATTTTAGCTAAAAGATTCAGTTCATTATTACTTATATCTTTATCTAAAGTTCTAGGCTTAAACCCTTTACATTCATCTTTTTCATAGAATTCCATAGCAAAAGTGGCTAGTGGCATCAAATTAATTCCATATCCATCTTCAATAGTTCTTAAATTGGCATATCTTAAAGATATTCTAAGCACATTAGAAATACAAGCTTCACATCCTGCTGCTGCTCCCATCCATAGAATATCATGATTTCCCCATTGAATATCCACCGAATGATGTTTCATTAAAGCTTCCATTATAATATCTGCTCCAGGACCTCTATCATAAATATCACCTATAATATGAAGTCTATCCACTACTAGTTTTTGTATAACCTTTGATATAGCTACAATAAATTCTCCTGCCCTATCTATATCTATTATAGTCTTTATGATTCCATTGTAATACGCCTGTTTATCCACTCTATCTTCTTGTTCGTGAAGAAGTTCTTCTATTATATATCCAAAATCTTTAGGCAAAGCTTTTCTGACCTTAGATCTTGTATATTTTGAGCATATGTTTTTACATAACTCAATAAGCTGATACAAAGTTATTTTGTACCAATCCTCTGCATTAAATTCTGTTTGTTTTACTAAGTCCATTTTTTGCTCTGGATAATAAATAAGAGTAGCTAATGCAGCCTTTTGCTGTTCTCTCAGAGAATTTCCAAAAACATCATCTATTTTTCTCTTAATAACTCCTGAAGCATTTTTAAGCATATGAGTAAAAGATTCATATTCACCATGTACATCACTTATAAAATGCTCTGTTCCCTTTGGCAAATTTAAAATAGCTTGTAAATTTATAATTTCCGTACTTGCACTTGAAATAGTTGGATATTGTTTAGCAAGTAACTGAAGATATCTAAGATCTTTTTCTATTATTTCTAAATTATCTTCATCATAGAAAATCATATTTGCTCTCCTTCTATAATTTTTCATTTTGCACAATAATAATGTTATACTTTATTTTCTAATAGTAACATATTGCGTGCTAATATCATAGCATTAGTATAGCATAATTGTTTATATATAAACAATTTATATTTTACCCTTAAACCGTAAACAAACTTTCATTTCTTGGAATTTCAAAGCTTTATCTGTTTTTATCTTAATATAATAAATTACTTGCAATTTAGCATATTAATTTCAATGTTATTTTTCAACATTTTTCTTCCTTTATTCAATGTTAATCAATTTTTTTCCAAATTTATTCTATTTTTTTATATTTGTCAAAAAAAATGACTTTTCTATTGACTAATAATAACATTGATGCTATTATTTAAGTGAGAAAAGTCGAATTTTGTTCAAGGAGGAAAAGAAAATGAAATCCACAGGAATTGTAAGAAAAGTTGATGAGCTTGGAAGAATAGTTTTACCTATAGAATTAAGGAGAACCCTTGATATTGCTATTAAAGATCCTTTAGGAATATATGTAGATGGAAATCAAATCATATTAAAAAAATACAATCCTTCATGCATATTTTGCGGTGATGCTAAGGATGTAACAAATTATAAAGGAAAAAACATTTGTCAACATTGTTTTGACGAATTAAAACAATCTTTATAGAAAAAACTATGCAAGACTAATTTATTTAAAAATGTCTTGCATAGTTTTTTCTATATACATATATACATATATATATGTAATACTAAATAATTGATTTATTTAGTATTACTTTTTCTTTTATTGAAATTTTCTAAATATTCTTAAATAATTCTTGATATTATATTTTATTATGCTATAATATCTATTAACAGTAATTTATTAATTGTTGTTAGTAGTTCCCAATATAGTTGTTTAAAACTCTCCCCCTAAAACATGTGATATTTTTCTCTTCTTTAATATTTGAATTAAATAAAAAAACACTCTGTATGTTTGTACGCAGAAAGGATTGATTTGGAAATTCGAAAAATGTATACTGACCATTTTATTAAATTGGGAACTACTTAAAACAGCTGATTTTATTTTAATTAAATCAGCTGTTTTACTTATTTAATATTAAATTTTAAATTTGTTTGTTTCTAAATTAAGCTGTTGTGCTACTTCATTTAATTCTGATGCAAACTGAGAAACATTTTCTGTATTTGCTAACATTTCTTCTGAAGATGCTGAAATTTCTTCTGAAGATGCTGAAGTTTCTTGTGATACAGCAGTAACTGATTCCACTTTGTTTAAAATTACTTCTTTAGATTCCATCGTATTTTCAATAGAAATATAAGCATCTTGAACTAATGGTGCTATTTTAGCTGATGCATTAAGCATATTTTCAAAAGATGTTATAGTATTATTTACTGTATCTTTTTGCTTTCCTAATAGATTTTTAACCTCATCTGATGTAATCATTACATTAGATGTTTCACTGCTTATAGATTGAATTAACTTTTGTATTTCTCCCGTAGACTCTTGTGATTGTTCCGCAAGTCTTCTTACCTCTTCTGCTACTACAGCAAAACCTTTTCCTGCTTCGCCAGCTCTAGCAGCCTCTATAGCAGCATTTAGTGCAAGTAAGTTTGTTTGTTCTGAGATTCCATTAATTGCATCAGTTATACTTCCTACCTGTGATACACTTGAATTTAGATTGCTAACCTTCTCAGCTACTATGTCAAAAGATTCTTTTATATTTTCAATAGATTTTAGAAGAATATCTACTTGAGATTTCCCTACTTCAGCTTTTTCTTCTGTTTCTACTGAACTTTCTTTTACGCAAGATATCTTACTATATATATTTTGAAGTTCTTCAGCCAAGCTAGCTATATGATTAACAACATCCACTAAATCATTTGCTTGCTGCGTTGCTCCTCTAGTTACATCTTGCACTGCATTAGTTACTTCATTGGCTGCATGTGTCATCTGTTCAGCATTATTATTTAAATTTGAAGACATATTACTTACCTTCGCTGCTTCATTTTTCAAGTTTCCTATAGTTATTTTTAAGCTATCTGACATATATTTAAAACTAGTTGCTAAAACTCCGATTTCATCATTGCTAACAACCTCAATTTCATTATTAAATTCCCCTTGTGCAACTTTTTTAGATACTTTTACCAAGTCATTAAGCGGTTTTATTATCTTTTTAGCCACTTTAAGCATGATAGCCGAAAATATTATAAAAGCTATTATTGAAATAATTAGTATTATTTTTATCATATTATTAATGGTTTTATGTACATTTTCTGTAGAAAGTCCTATATCTATAGCTCCTATATTACCACCATTTTTATAAACTGGTATTACTACATCATACACTTCAGTTTTACCTTTATATTTGTATATAGATGAATATATTTTTCCATCTATTGCTGCTGATTTGCTTCCCTCATCATCAAATACTTTTCCTATTCTATCTTTTTCACTATGAGCTATTGCTTTTAAATTTTTATCAATAAATGCAGCATAAACTATACTTTTATCACCAGACACTAAACCATCAATTAAGGACTGATTTTCTAAGGTTTTACTTAATTTTTGAACTGTATTGGCAAGTATGCCTATTTGAATTACTCCTCCATCAGGTTTTCTAACATATCCATATTTATAATAATTGTTATTTTCTCTGCTCTTTCTTATGTTCTCCATTAACTCTGTTCTTTCCCCTGTAAGTACAATGTAAGATATATGTTTACTATCAAATACAGAACCTATACTAGATGGTAAATTAGAATTTATTATTTTACCACTAGCATCTGTAACATTTATTTCATCTACTTCAAATTGCTTTGCAAGATAAACTAGATATTCATTATTTAGTTTATCCTGATTAGATCCTATAAAACCTCCTAATGTTTTAATTCTAGTTTCTATAGATGTATTTAGTGCATCCATACTACTGCTATTCTTACCCATTTCACTGGATATTTGTTTTCCCATGTTTGTCCCATCTATTTTCATTTGTTCTATTAATTTTGATTTTGTTTCAGCTATAGACACTGTTGCTATTAAAACTATCACTGAAAATATAATAATTAACGGTATAGTAAGAACTTTAAATTTTATAGACTTACTTTTATTTTCCAATAACTCATTCATAATTATGCTCCTTTATCATAAGTTTTTAGTCAATTTTTTTTACTATTACTCATTATAATGTAATTTATGAATAAAAATTCACTAAATTATAGTTAAATTACAACAATAATGATATCACACATTTTATTTAAAATCATTAATTTTTAACATTTTCCTTGCAAATGTCTATATATTATCATAAAAATAATGAATGGCAATTCAATTGCCATTCATTATTTATAAATTTCTATAGAGGTTTTATTTGGTACATATTCTTTTAAAACATTAATATCTTCATTAGTTAATGCAATAGATCCATAGGACCAATTGTCATTGTTTCCCCCACCTTGTACTCCTATAGATCCACCTAAAGCAGTATTCCATGGTGGCTGTTTTTCTTCTTCTATAGCTTTCTTTATCTTATTATAAGTGGCTTCTTTAATAATTCCTTGTTCCATTCCCCTTTTAGCATCTTTTATATTTGGATAACTTATTCCCATAAAATAAGTGTATTTTGTATTTCCGTTTCTGTAGCATATATAATAGCTACCCTCTGGAGTTTTGTTATCTCCTTCTTTTTCTTTATCACCTTCTGGAACTTTCCCTAGTCCAATTTTAAATCTTCCAATTAATTTGTCACTAGCATACAATTCTAACACTCTTCTTTTTTTATATATTTTAATTGAAGTCTTTTCAGGCATCTTTTCTGGTTTATTAAAAAAGAGCTTATCTTTATCCTTTTCCTGTTCCTTAATAGAATCAGTACTTTTTTGTGACGCAATCTGCTTAGCATTGTCAGCTTCTTTAGTTTTCACATATTTTTTCATAGATACTCCAGAAATAAGTACAATTAAAAAAACTCCAAATATTAAAAATACTAAAGGAAATTTTTTGAATTCGTTTTTCATATTATACCCCCAGTTATTATGATAACTTTATTTTCTAACTTTCAATCATCTAAAAAACAACTAATTAAGATACAACTTTATTTTAAATCATGCTGCATTAACTTAACCATTTAATATCAATCCAACAGTTGAATCAGTTTCTTTGTTTAATTTAAAATATCTGCCATATACTTAATTTATTATTTCTTTTCAGATTCCTTATAAATATTTTCGTTGTTTTTTTTATTTTCATTACTTATATTTAAATTTTATCACATAAAATTTATATTAATATGATAAATACTTAATATTTTTTTAAATTCCTAATACAGATTTAATCCACTGTGTTAAGCTTTCATTTTTCTCTCCTAGTATTTTAAATTGGGTATATCTTTTATTATATTTATCTAAGCTTGCATTATATTCTGCTAAACTGCTCTTGTATTCCAATAACTTTTTATTGTAAGTAATAATACTATCATTCCATTCAGTTATATTATCAGTTTTTAATTTATCAATATTTTTTTTAATTTGTTCAAGCTCCTCATTTTTTTTAACTAAATTATCACTCATGGTCTCAATATTTTTTTTATCTTTTTCTATGGAAACATTCATTTCTTGCATTTCTTTGGAATTTACACTAGATTGACTTGCTCTTATATCTACAAGACCTGCTACTAAAACTAAAAACAAGCTTATTATTATAATCACCATTTCAAATATAAGCGACTTCAATCTACCCATACTATCATCCCCTAAATCACTTAATATATAATTTTACTAAAAATTCAATAATATACTTATTTTACCATATGTTTGGGGATAATATATTATTCTAAGTTAATTTTTATTTTTAAAAACTGTAAATAAACAATATTTACTAACTTTTATGTTACAATAAATTAAAGATTTTATATCTTTGAGAAACAAAACTCAAAAGAAAGGTGATACAATGGAAATTTCTAATATTTTAATTATAGAAGACGATGAAGAAATAAATAATTTAGTTGCTGCAGCTTTAAAAAAAGAAAATTATCATATAATTCAAGCTTTTGATGGTAAAGAAGCCCTTGAAAAATATAATAATGATTTCAAGCTAATTATACTTGATTTAATGCTTCCTTATATTGACGGAATAGAAATTTTAAGAAAAATTAGAGAATTAAGTACTGTCCCAATTATAATTCTTTCAGCTAAAGATGAAGAATCAGACAGAATAATTGGTCTTAGCATGGGCGCTGATGATTATATGATAAAGCCCTTCTCTACTAGAGAATTAGCTGCCAGAGTAAAAGCTCAACTGCGAAGATATGTTTATTATAGTAAAAGTAGCAATGAAAATTCTATTTTGCAATATAAGGAACTGAAGTTAGATACTTTAAATTACAAAGTATTCAAAGAAAATAAAGAGCTAAATTTAACGCCAAAAGAATTTGAACTTTTAAAGTTTTTTCTTTCTAATAAAGATAGAGTGTTTACAAAATCTCAAATATTTAATACTGTATGGGAAGATAATTATGTAAATGACGACAATACTGTAATGGTTCATATAAGAAGGCTGCGAAATAAAATTGAGGACAATCCTAATGTTCCTAAATATGTAGTAACCGTATGGGGCATAGGCTATAAACTTGGTGATTAAAATGAATATATTAGTTTGCATTTTTATAATTATAATATTTGTCCTTATAACTTTAATAGTTTTGCTTGTCAAAAAAATAAATTATATAATCAAAACATTAGATGAAGTCTTACAAGGGAACTTTAATCAAAGAATAAGACTTCAAAATCATATGAGACCTATAAATAAATTATGTATAAATATAAACACTTTAATAGAAAACTTGCAGAATGTATTTAAAAAAAATAAAGCAAATGAAAATTTAACAAAAAAAATGATATCTAATATATCCCACGACCTTAGAACTCCTTTAACTTCAATGCTTGGATATCTAGAACTTGTGCTTAATGATAATACATTAAGCGATGATGAAAAAAAACAATATATAAATATAGTTTTTACTAAAGGCAATCATTTATATAACCTTATGGAAGAATTCTTCCAGGTTTCAAAACTTGAATCCAATGATATTAGATTAGAAATAAAAGAATTAAACATATCTGAAATTGTAAGGCAAAATATAATTTCATTTTTTAATGAGTTTAAAAAATTTAATATGGAACCACAAATAAATATTCCTGAAAAGGATATATACGCCTTTGCAGATGAAAAAGCATTAAATAGAATTTTAAGTAATCTTATAAACAATTCTTTAAAATATGGCTTACAAGGTACTATTATAGGAATTAACTTGCGAGAAGATAAATCCCTTGTTTTTATAGATGTATGGGATAATGGTGGTGGGATTCCCAAAGAGGAATTAGATTATGTATTTGACAGATTATATACTGTTGAAAAATCAAGAAAATTAAATTTAAAAAGTAGTGGTTTAGGGCTTACTATAGTTAAAAAATTAGTGGAAGTTCAAGGTGGTACCATTTACGTAAATAGTTCTCCCTTTAAAAAAACAATTTTTACATTTACCTTACCTAAAAAGCCACAAACTCTGTAGATTTTTTTGATATTAAGAAGTTCACAAACTTTTAAACTAAAAATTGAGAACTTCTTATTTTAAAATTACTTTATACAAAGTTTTCCTATAAAATTTCTACACTTTTCAATAAAAATTTTTATATTAATATTTTCCTCTTTAATCTTTTCTAATGTCATTCCTCCTCTTCCCAATCTATCACATAATGAAAGTAATGCCACCTCTTCAAAGTTTCCCTCTAACACCATATCTTTTATATTGGCGAAAGGCATATTTTTAACTACAAAAAGAGTCTGCATATGCCATCTTACTAAATAAGAAACTTTTTCTATAAAATCTTCCTTGCAGTCAAATTTCTTCAAAAAGTCTATTGAAAGTTTTTTTCCAACTATATCATGATCATAAGATGTTATTCTTCCCTTCCTTATTTTTGTAGTCTGTGCTTTTCCTAAATCATGTAATAATGCTGCCCACATAAACACCTTAGGATCTTTACTACTATCTTTCAGCTTAGAAGCTTCATCTATAACAAGCATAGTATGTTTCCATACATTTCCTTCTGAATGATGCACTGGAGACTGAGGTGTTTGTATTAAATCTCTAAGCATGGTTAATGGATATATATTTTCAAATAGTTCTGTTTCAACCATAGAATTAAAATACTCAGAGGGTTTTTCATCTTCTAATAAATGTTTATCAAAATCTTTAAATATCTTTTCTGAATTTTTCATATTAAGTACCTCTTATCATAATAATATTTAAATCATATTATTTACTTTTTCCCAAAATCATTTATAATATATATTATTTTATTAATCTTTAAGCATACTCAAGAAAATAACTAGCCAGTACAATAGCCTATTGATTTATTGCTTTCTTTCATATTCTTTATCCCAAAAATCTCTAACATAAAAATCCAATTGCTTTAAATTAGTAACTTCCTTATAAGAACTCCAATGTGTAGGAAACAATTTTTTATAATAAAATTTAGAAAATCGTTCATCAATCAAAAGTACAATTCCCCTATCATCCTCAGAACGAATCACTCTACCAGATGCTTGTAGTACCTTATTCATACCTGGATACATATAGGAATATTCATATCCACGCCCATTTTTTTCTTTAAAATAATCCATAATTATATTACGTTCTAAACATACTTTTGGAAGTCCTACACCAATAACAATTGCTCCTAAAAGTCTATCTCCTTTTAGGTCAATACCCTCAGAAAAAATACCTCCTAGAACTGTAAAACCAAGTACCGTTTCTTCTGTTGATGGTTTGAATCTGTCAAGAAATATTTCTCTATCTTCTTCTGTCATTGCATTTGATTGAACTATGGTATCTATATCCGGATACATATCCTTAAAAGCACTCACTACATCATTCATATATTTATATGATGGAAAGAAAACCATATAGTTACCTGTTTTTTGAACTATAACCTGATAAATATACTTAACAATTTCCGAATAACTTTTTTCTCTATTATTATATTTAGTAGATATTTTATTTGCTATTAATAAGCTTAGTTTATTAACATCAAAAGGAGATGATAGTCTCATTTTATAGTTATCTTCATCACCACCTAATATATCACGAAAATAATCAATGGGTGTTAAAGTAGCTGAAAAGAATATAGCTGACTTTCCCCTCTTTAAGGCTTCGCTTAATACAAAAGAAGGATCAAGACAAAAAATCTTTAGTTTAACATTAGATTGATCTTTTTCTAAATAAGTAATATATCTTTTATCATAGAATTCTGCAATTTTTAGAAATGCAAGAACATTAAAATACAATTCTAATAATTCTTCATGTTCTTCTTGCCTGCTATTTTCACTAAGTAAAATTTCTGACTCCTTTATGAACCTTTTCAACAATGTATAAATTTCTTTTGGTTCTTCTGCTTGAACAAAATGCCCATCTATTTCACATTCTTTTTTCATCTTAAGCATCATACTGTTTAATTTACTTAATATCTTGTACATTCCTGTTTTCTTTGTGCTATATATTTTTTTCAACTGTAGAAAAGAATCTTTAAAAATTTCTGCAGAAAACATCTCCCTTGATCTATCTACTAGATTATGAGCTTCATCAATCAAAAAAGTGTAGTCTTCAGTATTAATCTGAAAAAACCTTTTTAAATAAACCCGTGGGTCAAAAACATAATTATAATCACAAACTATACAATCTGCCCATAATGATAAATCTAAAGAGAGTTCAAAAGGGCATACCATATATTTTTTTGCGTACATCTTAATAACATCTCTTGTAAAAGCATTTTCGTTTTTAAATAAGTCAGTAATCGCTTCATCAACTCTATCAAAATGTCCTTTTGCAAACTCACAAGCCTCTGGATTGCAAGTAGTGCTTTCTTTAAAACATATCTTATCTTTTGCAGTTAAAGTAATTGATTTGAAAGCCAATCCACAATTCCTCATTTCTTCAATAGACTCTTCTGCTACTTGGCGCGTAATAGTTTTTGCAGTTAAATAAAATATTTTACTTGTTTTACCTTCTCCCATAGCTTTAATAGAAGGAAATAGCGTTGAAATAGTTTTACCTATACCCGTAGGCGCTTGCACAAAAATCTTTTTACTTTCACAGATTGTCTTATAAACAGAAACAGCTAACTCTCTTTGGCCCTTACGATAAGTTTTATATGGAAATTTTACTTTTTTTATTGACTCATTTCTAACAATACACCATTCACGAGTAAGTTTTGCCCACATTAAATATTTATCAATTAATTCAAAGAAAAATTCACTTAAATCATTGAAATTAAAATCTTTCCTTATTCTTTTAATTTCATCAGTATCAACATTATAATAAGTTAGCTGAATATCTATGTTTTTTAGTCCATTTTGTTCACCATAAATAAATGCATAACATTTAGCTTGTGCCCAATGTAAATAATTAAAATTTTCATCTATATATTCCAATGGAACAGAAGTAGTCTTTATTTCATCTATTACAATGCAACTGTCTTCTGATATTATGCCATCTGCACGCCCTTCTAATATTAATAGAAAGTCATCACATTCTTTTATATATTTTAACTGCACCTCTGCTGTGTAATTTTCTCCTCCAGCTTTTTGAATCTTCTGATGCAGCTTAGTTCCCTCTAAAGCTCTCTCCAAAGCTCTACCGCTTCCAACAAATCTGCTATCAATATCTCCAGAACGTAAAATAAACTCAACAAGGTTTCGTATGGAAGTTTTAATTTCATTTTGTTTCATGAGTTATATCACCTCATTAATATTGCTTAAAATAACTCTTTCTAATACATTATTTCTTTTTTTAGTCTATCATACTTTTCATTGAAATCCTTAATTTCATTCTTTAATTTTGTATTTTCTTTAATTAATTTTAATACTTAATAGGTAAATTTATTAATCCATTCACAATAGTGGTTAAAAGTATGCCATATTTATTTTTTGGTAATATTATCAACTTAGATTTTTATTTTGCAGAGCTACAATTAAAAATTACAAATTATTTTTAATAATTTCCAATTATTGATATTGCAATTAATATAATAATATGTATAATGATTAATATAGTTAATAGTTAGTATAACTAACTATTAACTATACTAACTAATATTTATATGACTATCAGTATATTAAATTAATCTATTATGATATTTAAAAATTCAAAATATATATCTTCAATATTTTAATTATTAATCCACATAATTAAGTAGCACAATAGGTTAAATTAACAAAATTAATAGTGTTAGTGAAATAATACAAAAAAATATTTTAGGAGTGTTGTTTATGAATAAAAAAGATACCGATTTGATTAAGATTGATCCAATGGAATTAAATTTCGAAGTAATTGAAGAGATAGTTAAAGTATCAGAATTAATAAATAAAGTTGGTGAAGAGGGATATAAAAAGTTTAAATTAACACAAGTACAATTCAAAGTTCTGTATTACTTATATTTATGTGGTGATGAAGGAAGCACTTCATCTACTCTTAGCAAGAAATTAGAAGTAAAGAAACCTAGCGTAACAACTTTAATTGATAGAATGACATCAAAAGGAATTGTTATGAGGCAGGAAAATAAAAATGATAGAAGATATACAAAGGTTATTATAACAGAAGATGGCAAGAAAATTTTAGCTGAGATATTACCAGATAAAGAAAACTTTGTAGCGTCTTTATTAGATGTTTTACCAGAAGAAGAGATGCAAATTCTACATGAATCACTTGTAAAAATCAGACAACGTTTAACTAACAGGTCTTATGAGTAAATATATTAATTTGGTTAGGAGGATTTATATGAAAAGAAAAAAATTTGCATTAGTATTAGCTCTAACAATTACAACAGGTTTGTTTTCAGGATGTAGTAAAAATGTTGTTTTAACTGGAGATAAAATAGTAAAGCAGCAAAGCGACCACTTAATTGTTCAAGGAAACATAGAAACCAAAGAAATAAACATAAATTCAAAAGTTGCAGGAAAAATAACGGCTATAAATATAGCTGAAGGTAACAGTATAAAAAACGGACAAGTTTTAATAACTATAGATAATAGTTCTCTCGTTGCAAAGGAATCTCAATCAAAAGCTCAAATCGATGCAGCTACTGGACAAATGAAAGCAGCAGAAGCAGCAAAAGCAGCAGCACAAGCACAACTTCAGAAGGCTCAAAATGGAGCAAGACCTGAGGAAATTTCTCAAGCTAAGTCTCAATACGATTTAGCGAAATCCACCTATGATAGAGTAAATGGATTGTATAGTAAAGGTTATGCAGCTAAAGAAGATTTAGATAAAGCTAAAACAGCTATGGATGTGTATGAAAAGCAATATGATGTTGCTAAAGATGGAGCAAGATCCGAAGATATAGCAGCCCTGCAAGCACAAGTAAGTCAAGCAGATGCAACAATACAGGGATATCAAGCTCAAATTAAACAAGCTGAAGGTGGACAGGATGAAGTACAAACCTACATTAATGATACAACAATTACAGCACCAGCAGATGGAGTTGTAAATCAGTTAAATGTAGAGGTTGGTGAATTAGTATCTACAGGAATGCCTCTTCTAGTAATGACAAATACAACTGCACCTTGGATTGAATGTAATGTAAAAGAAACAGATCTTTCAAAAGTTAAGTTAAATGGAGAAGTGTCTGTAAAACTTTCTAGTTATCCTAATCAACAATTTAAAGGTAAAATAGTTAGAATTAATAAAGATGCTGATTTTGCAGTTAAAAGGGCAACAAATGATAATGGGGAATTTGATGTACTATCCTATGGAGTTAAAGTTGAATTAATTGATATGAATAAACCACTTCATGCAGGAATGACAACCTTTGTTGATTTTGGAAAGAAGTGATGATTATCATGAAAGAAAAAATATTAAGATTTAAGTATATGATAATTCCTATTTTAATGTTTCTTATACTTGGTATTGGAGGGGCTATTGTTTTAGCACTTGAATTTAGTGCTCATTCACTTAGCAAAATTCCAACTGTTATTGTAGATCATGATAACTCTTTATCAACTCAAGCTTTTGTTAGAGAAATAAAGACAAACTCAAAATTTAATGTAGTCCAATATAGTCAGATTGATAATGATGTTAAAGATTTAATAGACAAAGGAAAAGTATCCATAGGATTTATTATTCCTAAACACTTTTCAAAGGATCTAATTGATGGGAAGGACCCTAAAATCATGGTTGTTTATGATGGGGCACAAATGGCAATGACTTCTTCTAGTAGAACAAGAGTTGCACAGATTTTAGGTACCATTAAATCAGCATATTTAATAGGTGTAGCAGAGGGAAAACTTGGATTAATGCCACAAGTAGCTGCAAATTATATTAATCCAATAAGTTATAATTCCAGGGTTATAGGAAATCCTACTGAAAATATGTTTAATTTTTTCATTCCAGGATTTGCAATCAATACTATTCAAGTTGGGATGATTATAGTTGTAATTTTATTAATAAACAAAGGTAATAGCTATAAAAAAATATGGATTAAAGGTATTATGGTTGGACTTCTAGCATCAATTTCAGTTTTTATTATTCTAGCAATTTATTGTAAATATTTTGGTCTGCCTTATAGGGGTTCTGTTAAAGCAGGAATTATGCTAACTATTCTCTTTTGTGTCTCAACGACATTTGTTGGAGTACTGCTAAGTATCTTGTTTAATGGAAACCAAATAGATGCAGTAGGTTTAGCAGGTCCAATAGCTATAAGTTTATTTTTAGTTGGATATACATTTCCATCTGTAGCTATGCCTAATATTATTCCTATGATAGCTAAGTATATTCCATTTTACTACTATGCCATACCTCTAAGGGATTTATCACTTATTGGCGGAAATTTTCAAGATAACTTATCTAATATATTCTGGCTTACTAAATATATGATTTTTATATGGGTTACTACATTCCTTTTATATAAAATGAAAGAGGCTAAAAGACTTAGAAATACTAGAATAAATGAGAAAAATAGTATCATTAATAGTCAAGATTCAGAGGTGATAATATGATGAAGAGTCTTTTTAAAATATTAAAAGAAGAAAGAAGTCCCCTACTTAAGACTATTATACTTACTATTGTAGCAACACTTATTTTTGGTTATGCCATGTCTAACCCTTATATAGATAATATTCCCTTTGGTGTAGTTGATAAAGATAACTCAAATTTGTCAAGAACTGTTGTACAACAGCTTAAAATTAATCCAGGTTTAAATGTTAATTATTATGCAGATTCAGATACTGAACTTGAAAAAGCAATAATAGATCGCAGAGTAAATGGAGGTATAATAATACCTAAGCATTTTGAAAAAGATGTAAGTTTGGCAAAGTCACCTAGTGCTCTAGTACTAATAGATGGAACTAGTCTTCCTAAAGAAGCCAGTATTTCAGGATACACTAGTCAGGTTTTAGGTACCATAAATGCTGGTGCTCAAATAAGCGTTCTTCAGGGAAATGGTATGGTTCCATACCAATCCAAACAAGCTGTTTTAAACTTTTCTTATGCTGAACGTATACTTTATGAGCCACAAAGTAGTTATCTTAGATATTTAATTTATACTTTGATACCTTTAGTTAATCAAGGATTTTTTGTACCAGTACTTTTGGTACCTGCTCTAATGAAAAAGAAAGAGCAATTTGCACATATTAAGATGCGTTCAAAAGAAGGTGTAAAAGCTGTAATTGGTCTTATAGGAAGAATATTACTATATTCTACTATATGTACTATAGTAATTTTCACTTGCTTATGTATTGTTGATAAATTATTCTGTGTACCTCTTCGCGGTGATATATTAATATATATTGTTTTAATGAGTTTATTTTTCATTAACCTTACAGCTATGGGATTAGTTTTTTCATCATTTATGGATAACATTGGCCATTTTATATTATTGTTTAACTTGATAAATATACCTATATTTCTAACTTGTGGTGTTATATTCCCAGATTATCTGCTGCCAAATGGAATGCCTGAGGCTCTCAATATTCTATGGCCATTCAGACATATGACTATAGGATTAAAGATGTTAAATTTAAAAGGATTAGGCTGGGATCTTATGCTTCCTTATTTAAAAAATGAGCTTAAGTTTGGCTCATTTTGGTTACCAATAGGACTTACGATGTATTCTGCTAAAATTGCTTTTATGAAATATAAAAATAGCAAACTGCTAAAGGAAGATATTTCGCAAGAAGACATTTTAGAAGAAGATATTTTAGAACAAGAAGATGCAGTGCAAGTGTAGAAAAGAATAAAACTTGAAGATGGAATTCATTAAAATTGTCTTCAGATGGAAGGTATTACAGCCTTCCTTTTTCTTATTTTTAAAATATATAGTTTAAAATGATATCTATTATTTTTTTAATGTGCTATATTTTTAATATGTATAAAAATATAGGACTAAAATAAGCTAGGGTTAGCCTTTGAAATTTTACCTTATTACATATCAGTTGAATGTGATTGGATTGTTTTTCAATCTATTTTTACAGTTATTAGGTTTTTTCACAAAAATAGAGGTTGAACCATAATTTTATTATATCAATATGTAAAAAAACTATTAATTTTTTCAAATTTCATACGATAATGTTTTTGAATTGAAATATAAATTAAATATTATTTTTGATTATATATGTTTAAAAACTTGAGAAAGGAAGGTAGCATAATGAATAAATCGAAAAAATTAGTTTTTGCTTTTTTTATAACTGCTTCCCTAATGAACGCAAAATGTTTATTACATAATTCTGTGCATGCTGCCGGAATAACTCCAAATACACAAGACAGCTCCTATACTAGCAATTCAAACATTTTCACTAAATATGGATATAAAGGGCAGTGTACTTGGTTTACTTATGGACGAGTTTTAGAAAAGCTTTCTATAAATTTACCTTCAGAATTTTATGGAAATGCTGTAGACTGGTGGTATGCTAATGTAAAAGATAAAACATATAGCTATGGTGCTGAACCTAAAGCTAACTCCATAGTAGTTTGGGGTGGCGGAAACAAAGGCTATGGCCATGTTGCCTTTGTAGAAAAAGTAGAAGGCGATACTGTATATTTTAACGAAGGTAATTTTAACGTTAGAGGTGCTTATGATGGAAGTTTAAAATCTCTATCAAAAGAAGAAATTAAAAATAGAGGAAATTTATTTTTAAAGGGATATATATATATATCATCAACAACTCCACCACCAGCACCTTCTCCAAATAATTCAAATGGTGGACAAGATGATAATTCTGAGGAAGCGAAAACAAGTAAAGGTTTAGTTAATACTTCTAGTTATAGTTCTACTCTTAATGTAAGAAGCAGTGCTAGTAGTTCTTCAGAAGTTCTAGGTTCATTAAAAAAAGGAAGTTCTGTAAGTATAGTTGCAGTTAGTGGTGATTGGTATAAAATTAAATACAACTCATCCTATGGCTATGTAAGCTCTAAGTATATAAGCCTTAATGCAGCTGCTCCTGATACTGTTACTCCTGTAAGCAATCCAACTACAGTAGCTTCAGCTAAATCTGGGATTGTAAACTTAAGTAATAAATCTTCTTATCTTAATTTAAGAAGTAATCCTTCAGGAAGTGTTATAAGTTCCTTGCCTTCTGGGGCTAAAGTTCAAATACTAGATAGCAGTGGAAAATGGTATAAAGTGAATTCGAATGGAACTATAGGATATGTATCTTCTGACTACATTTCTGTTTCATCTGAAAGTGCTAGTGCTGCTTCACAAACACAAAGCACTAGCAATAGCAAAGTTGGAACAGTAACTCTTAGTAATAAAAGTTCCACTTTAAACTTAAGATCTGCACCATGGACAGGAAGAATAGTTTCTGCACTTTCTTGTGGAAGTAAAGTTGAAATAATCTCTTCTAGCGGCCGCTGGTATAAAGTTAAAGCAGGTTCTTCTGTGGGATTTGTCCATTCTGATTATGTAACATTATAAAAAAATTGTGACGCAATTTTTTTGAGAGGACAATTGACAGAGGACAGTGACGGAGAAAAATCCTCCTTCACTGTCCTCTGTTAATTGTCCTCTGTCCTCTGAAAAAAATGCGTCGCATTGATTATTTTTTCATTAACGAGTTAATATTGGTATTGCAATAAGTAAAATTATGAATACAATAATAATTACTATGCTTTTGGTGCTTCCAAAATTCACAGTCCATCCTATACCAAATCTTTTTTCTACAAAAACAGATGGATCATCTTTATTTACATAAATAATATTAGCAAACTTCCAGTATTTATCATCATCTCTGTCCTGTACCTTTAAATTTTCAACTTCTTTATTTTCAATATTAATTCTACTTCCACCCTGTCCTGTTTTCACAGCCATAAATACACTGCTAAATACCATAAGTAATGTTACTGCAAATATAAATATCATTGTACTCTTGCTGCTCATATTTATAACTTGAAGCATACTCAAATTTCCAAAAGTAAAGAAAATAATCATAACAATACACATTATTATCATATATACAGACCATCTATACCTAAATATTTTATTTCTTTCTTTGGACTCTTTAGGTTTAGAAGCATTTATTTGTTGCTTGGACCAACCAATAATTTTATAACTAAAAAACATAATTGCAGTCATAAAAAGCTGAACTGCAGGCATTTGGAAAACAACTTTATAGGACCTTTTTGTCCATGAATCTGCTTGGCCTGCAGCATTCCAATGAGTTGGTACAACATCTGGAAGTCTACCATAAACTTTATATCCTATATACACATTTATAGCTATAATAACTAACGGTATTAGAAACCACCAAGGTGAGGCTAACATACCTTTTTCTTTAGTAAAATCAGTATCAATTACTACCACGGACTTCTTAGATTTCTTAAAATTAGATTTACTTTGGGTTTTAATTTCTTTCACTTTTTTATTAGCAATAGAATAAACAAAAAAACTTAATATTAAATATGCTATTATTAATATTGCATTTAACTTTTTTAAAGAATCACTAAAATAATATGATAATAAAAATACTATAATTACATATGGAATTGAAACTATTATATTGTTTCTTACATATTGTTTATAAATTTTTTCATACTTTTCATTTTTTATTTCATTTTTTGATATTCTTACTCCAAAATATATTTCCTTTCTACTAAGCTTAGGCGTTAGAATTTGAGTTATAAATACTATAACTATAATAGATATTATTGACATTGATGGTATGATTTTATCAGTCATCTTTTTTCCTCCAAATTTTAAAATTAATTTTAGAAACTATTATTACTATAAATATTCCTTAAATACTTCTTCACAAATATTTAGAAATTCTTTTTCTTTCACACCTTTAGAATAAGCTTCTGCTATAATATATCTCATTTCTTCTTTTAAATTTTCTATATATTCTTTTGAATATATAGAAAAAGATTTATTTATTATAGCCCCTTTTCTTCTATCTATAGTTATAAAACTATCCATTTTAAGCATATTATATGCTTTGTTAACAGTATGCATATTTATACCTATGTCCTCTGCCATTTGCCTTACCGAAGGAAGACTATCTCCTTCTTTAAAATCACCTTTTGCTATCCCCTGTATAATTTCTTTTTTTAACTGCATATATATAGGTGTATCTGACTCAAAATCTATTTTTATTAGCATTCTATTTCACCTCCACATTTAGGCATAATAACATACGGATCAAATTGCATTTTGTTATATTTATAGTATAACAAATATAACAGTATGTCAACATTCTAACAATAAAAAAGATAAAGATTAGCAAAATTCATTACTAATCTTTATCTTTTTATTGTTAGATGCCTTTTTCTTTTAATTTACCCATGCTATTGATCCTCATTCCATTACTATCAAAAACCTTTTTTAGATGCTTTTCAGTTGTAAATACTGTTAGCATCAATACAGGAATAAATGCTATAAGTGGAGCTAAGTATGGTTTATTAGCAACAATAGCATATGAAATTCTTCCTATAATCAATAAAATGACTCCTGCTATAATATATTGGGTTGATGAATATTTATTTCCTTCATCCCAAGTCTCCTGATTCTTCATAGATGTAACTGTTCGATATCCATACCAAGAATTAATTTTCTTTGGTCTTACGATTTTAGGTACTATACCAAAACCTAATGTTACTAAGCCAAAAATTAATGAATGTATCATAATGCCAACTCCTTCTTAAAACAATCTTATTTATCAGATAATTATGTCATTATCATAAAACAAATTCTACAAAAAAGCTAGCCTATTGCTATAATTATTTTATTGTAAATAATGGACTTATTATTTCTTCCCCACTTTTACAAGCAATTATAGTTGGTTTTTCACAATCTTTATTTAATATTATTATCAATTTTTTCCTTCATATTTGCCATTAAATTATCTAATAGTTCTTGCTTTTCATGCCCATCCTCAGGATAAGTAACAAAAACACACTCTATACTATAATCCTTATATCTTTCATTATTACCTTTAATTTTTTTATATTTTTTTTGTATACTTTCTTCTATTTTAATTATAGAATCATTGTCACATTCAGGGAATATTCCTATAAATGTGGAAAATCCATATTTTACAAACAAATTTGGAGTTTTAAATAATCCTTTTAACTCCTCATATAATAAGTCTGTTAAAATTAAATAAGTATCCTTAATATCAATTTTTTCTCCTTCTGAAGTAGCATTTGCTTTTATCAAACTAGCCATCATAAATGAAACTTTTGTTCCGTTTTCTTTTGCTTTATTTATTTGTTTTATCATATATTCTTGGAAATTTAAATAAACAATTTCTCCAGGCTTTTCATCTACTTTATGAGATTTTATTAATTTATTTATTCTTTCTATAAGCATTTTGTTATTAAATGGTTTTAAAATATATTCACTAGTTCCTTCTTTTATGCATTTTATAAAATCAGCTCTTGTGTTCAATTTTGTTAATATCATTATAGGAATATTAAGTTCTCTTCCCCTAATTCTTTTTAGAATCTCAAAACCATCTTCACTACTTAATCCTATTTCCAATATTATCAAATTTATTTCACTCTTTTTATCATAGAGCTTGTTAAAAAAGTCAAAAGATGTAGCAGCTTCATAAACTTCTATACCTTGCTCTTCTAATAATTGTTTTACTCTATACCTTATATAAACCATATCATCTAATATTATTATTTTATCCATATTTTACCCATCTCTCATGTAATGATTATCTTTTGAGATTCCTTTTTTAATATTTAAGCAAGAAATCTAATTTTAGTAAACACATTTATTTATCGTCTATTTCTTCTACAATTTTATATATTTATTAAAAATAAAGTTTTTTGAATACTTGTTATTTATCAAAATTTTTAACTATTCAATTATTAATGCACAGGCTGTGGATAATTCTGTGGATAACTTGTACATAAACTGTATATAAACTGTTTATTATTTAAAAACAATTTTTTAATTTATTCCTCCATCTACAGATATCACTTGCGCTGTAATATATTTTGCAGCATCGCTGCATAAAAATACTACAGTTTTACCTATATCCTCACCTTCTCCAAACTTACCCATAGGAATTTCACCTTCTAATTCTTCTCTCTCTTCTTTGCTAAGCCAGCTATTCATTTCTGTGTTTATAACTCCTGGAGCTACCGCATTTACTCTTATATTAGAAGGCGCCATCTCTTTTGCTAGTGACTTTGTAAATAAATTTACAGCTCCTTTTGAAGCAGAATATATAGCCTCACAAGAAGCTCCAGTATTTCCCCACATAGATGATATATTTATTATACAACCCATCTTTTTGCTTACCATATAAGGAAGTACACTATGTGAACAATTAATAACTCCATTTAAATTGACATTAATAATTTTTTCCCATTGTTTTTCATCCATATCCATAAAAAGACCTACTTGTGATATTCCTGCATTATTAACCAATATATCTATCTTTCCAAAATGTTCTATTGTTTTATTTATAAGAATTTTAGTCTCATTATATTGACTTACATCTGCTTTAATTAAAATTGCAATGCCACCAATTTTTTCAATTTCCTCTAAAGTTTTTAATGCCTCTTTTTCATTAACTCTATAATTTATTACTACAGCAGCCCCTGCTTTAACTATTTCTAATGCTATACTTTTTCCTATTCCTCTAGAAGCACCTGTAACCACTGCTACTTTTCCTGTTAAACTTTCCACTTTTGAACCTTCACTCCTTTAGTATAAAATTACACTTGTATTATTATACCACTACCTAAGATTCTTTACATAATTTGATTTTAAATTCACTTATTAGTTGTAATAATTCTTCTGCTGCTTCTGCATTTTTAGTTGATTTAACAGATATATATTGATTTTCTTCTCTCAATCCTCCTATATTGTCTGCAATATTAGTTGATGCCATTGCACATTCACTGACGGAGCCTGTTAAAGTTTTCATGTTTACTGTCATTTCTTCTATTGATATATAAACATTTTGTAATAGCAAGTTGAACTTTTCTATAATATTTTTAAATTTATTTCCATCTTCTTTATAATCTTCACTTACAACTATAATCTTATTATAATTCTTCAATACCTCATTATCCATAACATTTAAGATAAATTTAGAAGAATCAGAAAGCTTTTCTACTGAGTTTAAAACACCTTTTACATTTTCCTGTATATCTTGAACAACACCGGCAGATTGTTCTGCTAATGCTCTTATTTCATCTGCTACTATTGAAAATCCTTTTCCATGTTCACCTGCCCTTGCAGCTTCAATTGCCGCATTTAAAGCCAATAAATTTGTTTTTTTAGATATATCCATTATTACTTGTGCCATTTGAGAAACATTTTTAACAACTTTTGTATCCTGCAATGCACCATTTAATCTTTCTTTTGATTCAAAATAAATATCTAAAATTTTAGTTCTAGAACCTTCTGTTTCATTCTTCATTGAATTTGCCTTATTTCTTATACTATTAGCAACTTCTAAACCATTCTTGGCTTGTGCTAATGTATTATTTATTTCGTTTTTTATATTTAAAGATTTACAAGCCACTTCTTCAATATATGCAGAAGCTTCTTGCATATTAGCAGAAATTTTATCAGATATATAAGAAACATTCTCTACATTTTTATGTACTTTTTTAAACATATTATTTATATCATTAGTAGAATTTAAAGTGTCTTTACTATCTCTTTTTACTGAGTATATAAGTTTCTCAACACTATTTATAGCTGCATTTAATGCAATGGCTGTTTGTCCAAATTCATCTTTTCTTTTAATATTTATTCTATGACTTAAATTACAGTTTGATAATTCTTCTGCATATTTTTTTATTTTTAACAATGGACGCTTTATCCCTCTTGATATTATAAAGCCTACCACCATACCAATTAATATAAATAAAATCGTCATAATTATAAATTTATATTTTAATGTATTTGCTTCATTAAATATTTCATCTTTAGGTATAGTTAATGCCATAGACCATTCTGTATTTGGAACTGGAGCATACGCCATGAACATTTCTTCATGATCTTTCATATAATACCCATGTCCTTTTTCTAACTTCACCATCTTACTTTCTAATTTTGCTAATTCTATTAAACTTTTATCTTTGGCTACATTTTTAAGCGTATTATCTTTGTTTAAAACTAACTTTAAATCTTTGTGTGCAACTTTGGTACCTTCCTTATTTATTATAAAACTATATCCACTTTTACCTACTTTTGTTTTTTGAACTATTTCATTTAATTTTTTAGTAGTCATGTTAGAAAATAAAACGCCTATTATTTCGCTATTTTTGTTTTTTATTGGCACTGCTATAGCTATGATTTGTTCTCCCTCTATATTGGTAACTGGATCAGATATAGATACTTTCCCTTTTAGTGCTTCTTTTAAGTACAAATCATTTAATAAATTATCAGAGAGATCTATTTTGGATTTTCCTCCCCCTTGAAAATGTATTGTGCCATCTAATTCAAGTATATTTAAATTTATATATCCCAAGTTTTTAGCTTCCAATAAAAGCACTGGGCTTTGTATATCCATATTCATAGATTGAATTTCTGGTCTTGAGGCTATTTCAGTCATAACTCTAGTGTCTTGTTCAATAATTGCAGCTACTAAAGATGCCCCATCATAAGTTCTAGATTCTAAAGAAGATGTAATAGTATTTTCTAATGTTTTGTATGAACTACAATATGAAACAACTCCTAAAATTCCGCAAACTGTTATAAGTAAAATAGTTATTTGGAATACTATCTTAAAACCAACACTAGTTATAAAATTAAAATCAATACTTTTTATCCTATTTATAAAATTGTTTCCATTTATACTTTTTTTCATTGTACTCCTCCTAGTCTTAATATTATTAGTAACTGCTATTTACATTAATTATTCTACTATTAAAAAGTAATAATAATATTAAAAATTTGAGAGTTTAACCTTACTTTAACTTTAAATAACATAAATTTAATATTATTAACAATAAAAATACATAATTATCTAAAATATTATGGAATAATTTTAAATACTGTAAAAATAATGTTTCAGAAATAACATTTTTGTAATATAATATGTATATACTATAATTAATAGTTAGTATTATTTAGTATTTACTTTATGGAAAGGATGTAATATATGCTTAATTTTAAACCTTTAACCCTAGAGGATAAGAAACTTTTAGATAAATATTTAAAACCATATTTATTTGAGACCTGTGAATACTCCTTTACAAACCTTTTTATATGGAGAAAGGCTTGTGATATACAATACTCTATTTATAAAGATGCTTTAATTATAAAAAAAATGGATTTTGATGGAAGCTACCATTTTATGCAACCTATAGGTTATAACAAAGAAAATCTAAAAGACATAGTTAGTTTCTTGGTTGAACATAAAGCTTTATATGATTTAAGTTATCTTTTTAAAGATGCAGAAGAATCTTTTATAAATGATCTTTTAGAGGTTTGTGGAGATATGTTTGTTATAGAAGAAGATAGAGATAACTTTGATTATATATATGAAAGCGAAAAACTTATAAGTCTTTCTGGTAAAATTCTTCACAAAAAGAAAAATCATTATAATTATTTTTTGAAAAACTATAGCTATAAAATTTCTGAAATCACTTCTGATCTCATACAGCCTTGCATAAAGGCTGCTCGTGAATGGTGCCATAAAAATATATGTAAAGGCTATCTTCTATATGAACTCAAATCTATAGAAGAACTGTTGAAAAATAGTGATAAATTAGATTTTATAGGTATGGTTGTTTATGTTAATGATAAATTATCAGCTTTCACTATAGGTGAAAAAGTCAATGAAAATATGGGTATAATTCATATTGAAAAAGCCGATTCAGATATAAGAGGTCTTTATAATTTTATTAATAGAACATTTATAGAAACCTATTTTACTGAAGTTCCTTTTATAAATCGTGAACAAGATTTAGGAATTGAAGGCCTTAGAAAAGCTAAACTATCTTACTCACCAATCAAATTTGCAAAAAAGTTCAATGTAAGTTAAAAAAACAACAAAGAAAAATAGTATAAAATCTAATTTTCTTACTATTTTTCTTTGTATTTCAATATTGTTTTTATTATAAATATATATCTGAAAATTCTATATTTACCTTTTCAATAATATTTCTATGTTCTTCTATCTCAATATTATCCATTTCATTTGTACATGCAATTTCATCTAATTCTGCAATAGGAAAACTTATTATAACTTCTGTACCTATATTTTCTTTACTTACAAGTTTTAATTTTCCTTTTTGTATTTCAACTAGTGATTTTACCAAAGACAATCCTATACCAAAACCTTCACACCTTCTTGTAAATATTTTATCTAACTGATTAAATCTATTAAATATAGATTCTTGTTTTTCTTGCGGAATACCTATCCCATCATCTTTTACACTAATATTTACATATCCATTATCGGTTAAATATATATTCACACTTATATTTCCATTATCTTTTCTATATTTAATAGAATTAGATATAAGATTTAATAATATTCTCTCCATAAATTCCAAATCACATTTTATATATTCCTCTTCTATTTCGGTGTCAAATACTACATTTATTCCTTTATTTTCAATATATGATATCACAGACATCACAATATTTTCTGCCAAGCTAACTATATTAATATAACTAAAATTCACTTTCAGAAACCCCGAATCTATCTTAGTTATATCAATAATATTATTACTTATTCTCAATAATCTAGAACAACTTTGCTTAATAACTTTATTGTATTCTTTTATACTAGCAAAATCATTTTTATTAATATAAATGTCTTCTAACTGAAGAGCACTATTTATTAAATTTATAGGTGTTTTTAGTTCATGGGATATATTAGCAAAAAATTCAGTTTTAATTCTATCCTTTTCTATGCTTTCTTGTAATTTTAATTTCATTTCTTGAACTTTTTTCTTATTTGTTATATCTCTTATAATTAGTAAATAATATTCTTTATTCTGGAGATAAACTGATATTGCTGATACTTCTACATCAATTACCTTTTTATCTGATGTTATAAATTTTTCTTCTACTGGTTGCATTAATTTTTCTTTGCATTCCATATTAAATCTTTTTTTTACTATATCTTTATAATCTTCATGTATTATACTAAGTAATTTTTTCCCTATTATCTCTTCCTTATTGTTTAAATTTAGTAACTCTAAAGCTTTGTTGTTTATATAAGCTATAATCTCACCTTCTCTTAAAATAACTGCATCTGGCAGGAAATTTAAAAGCTTTTTATATTTATAATTAGTTTTTGCCAATTCTCTTGTCTTTATTTTTAGATTATAAAAAATCGTTCCAAAAGGTTTTCTAATTATTTCTCTAACTACTGCTTTATATAAAAGATAAAATGATATGGCTTTAAAGACATGTCCTATTAAATTAAATAATCCATAAACATCATTATAGGAGGTAAATGATATTTCTGATAATATACTGAAAAGTATAGAAAGACTATATATTTTATATTGTGATATATTTTTTTTATACTTTTTATTGAGTATATATAAGGATAAAATGAAAATTGCACTTATTATATATTCGCTAATTATTTTAAACTTTGTTAAACCATAACCTGCTACAAAACATACTGGAAAAATATTAAATTTAAATATTGATAAAATAATTAAAATCGTAGTAAAAACATATATAAACATGATTTTAGTAGATTCCATCTTTTTATGAAAATATGCAAAAGATATAAGTATAGAAATGCTTTCTAAATATCTAGCAGCTACCCATAATTGGATTGAAATATCTGGTGATTTGATTAATAGTGTCATTCCTTTATAGGTAAATACATGCACTAAATCTATGCTTCCCACAAAGGCATATGCGATTCCTAAAAAATTAAAATAAGAATTTTGTGATATACTATATGTATTAAATGCTATAATCATAATGCTATATCCTATTACTATGGTAAATATCTCTATTATAGTATGAAAAATCAAATAATTATAAAAACTAAAATATATTAAAATTATAAAAAATGAAAAAAAAATGTAGTCTAATATATATTTGTTAATACCATTCTTCATATTATCTATATAATTCAGCATTTATATCACCTCTTAATTATATAATAACACATTTATGTTATATTTTGTTATATTTGTAATAAAATCTTGTTTTTCATTTGCTTTATAATTTTTTTCTAGGTTTATTGTAATAAAAATACCCATATTAGAGTTAAATCATAATTTCACTCTAACATGGATACATTTATTCAAAACTTTATTTATACTTTAAATGTTTATTTTCTACAAAAGCTTTGCTAATAAAAACATAGTTTTCATTCCCAAAGAAGTAAATTTAGACTCATATTCTGTAACTACATTTCCCTGGAAATCACTATTATGAAGATCATAAGTTAAGTATTCAATACTAAAACCATTTTCTTTAAAATAAACTTGAGAATCTTCAAACAACCCCTTATCATCAGTTTTAAACCAAATTTCGCTCTCTGGTTTTAAAAACTTTTTATATTGATTTAAAAACCTTGTATGAGTTAACCTTCTCTTATTATGCCTGTCCTTTGGCCATGGATTGCAAAAATTTATATATATCCTGCTTACTTCATTTTCAACAAACATCTCTGAAATATTTGTTATATTAGTTGGAAGAATCCTTGCATTAGTAAGTTCTTCTGCCACTAATTTTTCAAGAGCATATACTATTACTTCATCTTTTAAATCCATTCCTATATAATTAATATTAGGATTTTGCTTTGTATGTTCACATAAAAAAGTTCCTCTTCCACATCCTAATTCTAAATATATGGGATTTTCGTTTTTAAATTCCTCATTCCAATTTCCTTTGTAATCCTGTGGATTTACTATAGTTAAAGGGCTTTCCACCATTTTAGGTCTTGCCCACCATTTTTTCCTTAGTCTCATAAGTTTTCCTCCTGCCTTGTTAATAAAAATTTAATATTAAGTGTTTATTTTACTCAAAATAATTATGCATTTTAAAAGACATCTTGTCAATTTTTAACCAAAAACATACTATAATTAATTAAAGAAAGGTAATGCAGCATAAAACTCATTACCTTCTTAGTCATATGAAAGAAAATATATCTTATAGCGTTTTGTATTTATATTATACCATTAGCAATATTGATAAACAGATTATATAAAAATCCCGATGGTATTCCAACTACATATGTTGCTATAGGAGTTACTATAATAACTAAAAGTATAATCATTTGATACCTATATATAGTATCTGATATTTTATAATAGTAACTTGGAAATAAATCTCTTAAAATATGAAATCCATCTAAACCTGGTATTGGTATTAGATTAAAAACAAAAAGCATACAATTTATACTAATTGTAAATGAAATTATTATTGAAAGTATTTCATAAAGCCCTGGCGTTGCACTTAGTGCATTTAATCCGTACTTAGATAGGAGTACCTTGAATATTGCTCCTACAAATGCCACTATTAAATTTGCTATAGGTCCAGCAATGGATACCTTTAAATCGTCTTTATATCTATTTTTAAAAGCTGATGGATTTATTTGAACAGGCTTTGCCCATCCAAAACTAGCAACTAATATCAGTATAAATCCAATTATATCTATGTGCACAAATGGGTTTAACGTAAGTCTTCCTTGGAATTTAGGAGTTTTATCTCCTAATTTGTCTGCTACAATAGCATGCGCATACTCATGAAAAGTAAATCCTATAAGTATAGCTGGTATCATAAGTATTTTATTTAACAACCAATTTTCCAAATATATTCATCCTTTCTCTAATATAAGCTATTTTTAATTAAATAAAGTTTTTATAAGTTTTCCTTGACTTATTGATATAACTCCTCCATTATACATTTGAGTGAAAGTTCCTGGATACTTATATTCTTTTCCGCTTGCAGACTCTTTTACAACTCCCTTGAGATTATCGTTTATATAAACTTTTCCTCCACTAGTTATAAGTATGCTATTTTTATCTACAGCACTTCCTAAATCTATGGTTTGTAGATCATTTTTCCCTTCTTTTACAGTTCCATAAAATATCTTTGTAACTTTATCAAGATCAGTTTCACCTATATACACATTGTCATTATCATCCACACCTATTAAACTTGGATTATTTACTCCACTTATTTCTAAAGGTTCGTCTTTATCCGTTGTATATATTTTACCATGAGTTAAATCTTCATATATTAGTTTGTCTTCATGTGGAATTACTCTTATTCTTCCTATTTGACAATTTTTTGTTTCAACTGATTTCATTTCTTTCATTATATCAATCCTATATATATTAGTTCTGTTAGCCACCTTAACATATATAACATTAGTAAGTGGTGATGCTTGTATATCTTCAATTTCTGATTTTTTATTAGTTAAATCTAAAGTTTTAATATCTTCTTTTAAGTCTTTACTTACATCATAATAAACTAATTTAAAATTTGATTCCGATTCCTGATTTGAACTTTCCTTTTCAACTATAAGCATTCTATTTCTATCAGAAAGCCACTTATAATAAGATACTTGGACGCCATCTTCAAATTCTACTTTTTTTTCATCTCCGGTTATAGTGTTTACTACTTTCAACACATCTCCATCATAATAAGCTAGAAATTTTCCATCAAAGGATATATTTATGTTTTTTGCGCCGTCCGGTATGCTAATTTCAATATCTGGTTTTTTGTTGTCACTTTTAACTACTTTTTTAGTTTTTATATCTGTACTTGATGCCAATAAGTATTTATTAGCATAAAAAAGCCCTGCAAACTGCAGTGTTAATGATATCATTATCCATATAATAATTCTTACGAAAATCTTCATTGAGCACTCTCCTTTTAATACTTATCTAATGTGCTTAAGGTTTAACATAAACTGCAGAAGGTACAGATCTTTCCCCTAAAGGATCACATGGGTTGTTTATTACATCACCTTCATAATACATAGTTGATGAAGATCCTCCATCAAGATTTGTAGCATTTATTGCCCCATATTGAATCATTATATTTTGAACATCTTTTAATGTTGCACCCACGCTTTTTGTTTGTCTTCCATCTATAACCAAAAACAATATAGAACCATCTTGTCTCTGACCTATAGCAGTTCTTGGAGCTACGCCCCAACCACCATCACCAGATTTTATGGTTCCTTTTCCATTGACAACCAATGCAGGACCAAAAGAAATAGCTTCCGTTACACCAAGGGATTTCATTTCCGTTAAACTATGAGAACCTACTAAAAGTACTCCATTTTTAGTCATTGCCATTACTTCTACTGCACTATCTTCATCTTCTACATCATTATATACTGTTTTTCCATCACTCATTAATATCCCAACAGGTTTACCACCAGTTCCTGTCCATTTACTATCTCCTGATGAACTATCTGTAAATCCTCCACCATTAATTGCAGCTATAGCTCCATTTTCTGTCGCTATTTGACTAGTTAATTCTCCTGCTACACCTAACTTTTTACTATAACCTACTTTTACTCTTGTTGGATCATGGACAATAATCATAGACCCTTTGAATTTTCTTCCATCACTAACTTCTTCTCTTTCTATACTACTATCATGATTATTTTCAAACTTTACTTGAGAAACTTTGTCTTGTTGAATATTGTCTATAGTATTTTCACCTAAAATTTTATTTATTTCTTTATCTGATAAAAATAATTTAGCAATATATTGATGACTAAGTGTTGTCATTGCAGATTCTACTATTGTTTTTTTTACATTTTCAAATGGTCCATAAAATATTAAAAGAGGAGCTGTAACTCCAGTAAATAATAATTCAAATATAAAAAAACCTACAATTACCTTCCAAATGGATTTACCCTTTTTACCATTGGTTTTTCTTTTGCTCATATATTAAAACCTTTCCTTTCTAAAATAACATCTCTCAACATTGTACAATAAATGATATATTTTTTAAATAGAAATAATTATAAATACCATGTAAAAGTTGTTAATAAAGATTAAATTTTAAGTATTTTAAGGGTTTTCTAAAAATTGATTGGACTTATTCTCTATAATAAATGTATAATTTTACACTTGTAGTTATATGTAAAATTATTGCCATATATTTTCATTTGAATACGATTTAAATCCATTTATCTAAAAAAGCGGATTAACTCCGCTTTTTTAATTACTATAATCTTTTTGAAGCCTCATAGGCTAGTGGTGATCTTTCACACTCATCATAATTTAATGTAACTTGATAACATAATTTGCTCCCTTTCATTTTTTCTGAAGCATAACAAAGTCCATTTGATCTTGAATCAAGAAATGGTTGATCTATCTGATCTGGATCTCCTATTAGTATAAGTTTTGTTCCTTCACCTACTCTTGTTATAATTGCTTTAACTTGTTTTGGCGTTAGATTTTGAGCCTCATCTATAATAACCCAATTCTTAACTATAGATCTTCCTCTTAAGTAAGCTACTGCTTCTGTAGTTATAATTCTTCTATCAAATAGTTCTCTAATTTTATCTGCTAACTCTTTTTCATTTTTGTATCTTTGTTTTTCATCTGAATCAACTAATATTTCTAAATTATCTAGCACAGGTCTCATAAAAGGTGCTATTTTATCTTCTTCTGTCCCTGGTAAAAATCCTATATCTTCATCCATAGTAACATTAGGTCTACATACAAGAATTCTTCTATATTGCTCAGTGCCGCACTCCATAATTTTATGAAGTCCAACGGCTAAAGAAAATAAAGTTTTAGCTGTGCCAGCTGGACCTTTCACTATTACTAATGGAGCTTTATCTGCATCTGTAAATAATGCTTCCATCATAAATTTCTGACCTAAATTTCTTGCACTGATTCCTAGAGAAATGTTATCTTTATAATATAAATTCACAATTTTTTTACCATCAAACCTTCCTAATGCTGTCTGTTTTAAATTTTCGTTACAATGAATTGTAATAAATTGATTAATATAAAAATCAGGAATAACATACTTATTTTCTGTCTCTACATATTGAAGAACATCTTTAGCTTCTATAAATTTATTATGATAAAATTCTGATATTTTTTCACTTGAAGCATAAACATCTATCCTTCCTGTGTATTGGCTTTCATTTTCCGGTACCACCTTTTCATAAAAATCTTCTACATCTATGTCAACAATATCTGCTTTAATCCGCTCAAAAATATCTTTTGTAATAAGACATACATTTTCTCCCTGTTCCTTAAGTGCCTTGCAAACTTGTATTATTCGATTATCAGCTTTGCTTTTATCCCAACATGGAGGTATTTCTGTATCATAGTGATTCATTTCTACTCTTAATTTTCCTCCACCTGGTATATCAACCCCATCATTAAGCTTTCCTTCTCTCCTAAGTTTATCTATAATTCTAGCTGCATGTCTGGCGTTAGCACCTAAATCATTTTTTTGCTTTTTAAAACTGTCTAACTCTTCTAATACTATTTCAGGTATTATTACATCATTATCTCCAAAGGTAAAAATAGCTCCTGGCGAATATAGAATAACATTTGTATCTAAGATATAGGTCTTTTTCAAAATTATTCCTCCTTCCTTCCATTATTACTATTATATTCAGTAAATTTTATAAATGTATTAAAATTTATTTATATTTACTATTTTTATTATGAAATCACTTATATTAAGCAAATAGTTTCATATCACTTAAACTAAAGAAAGCATCAGTAATTGCACTAATGCTTCCTTTTAATATATATATATACAAGGGTAAATTATCATATTATATTTTATTTTCCTTTGCCACAGAATTGGATAAAGCTAATGTTATTATTATAGTCACTATATCTAATACTCCAAATATAATTATTTCCATGCAGTATCCCTCCTTTTCAACCAATTATTTACTTGTTAAAATATTGTTCTCTAAGTTTTAATTCTTTATCACAATTATTATTATATATAACAATTGTTACATTACCGTCACAGAATTGTTTACATTGTAAGTATATTTTAGGTATTACAAATATATAAAAATTTCTGAAACGTACTATTTATAACAGATAAATACCTATATATAAGTAATCTAATATTTCCAATAAAACATAAAAAGCTATACCTTTAGGTAATAGCTTTTCGTTACAATTAATTAATATAACAAGAAGATGTATTAGAAATTATTTTTACTGTATCTTCTTTTTAATGATCTTATAATCCAAATATTTCTTCTAATTTTTCTGCATCAGTTTTATTGTATTTTCTATTTATATTTGCCTTTAGTTGGCTTCTGTCAGCTAAAAACATATCCGAAAGATCCATCTTAATTCCATCTACATATGCTGCTTCTGCTATGCCATTTTCCATCTCAAACTTTATTGTACTTGTATTAAGATGAGGACTGCTTTTTTTCTCTGTTAAGATATTTGAAAATTCTTCTTTTGCTGTTACTGAATTATTTTTTGTAGTGCTAGCATTAGTTGAATAGTTTAAATAATTATATTTATTTTCTATTGCTAATCCCATTTTATTAACCTTCTTTCTTTCAATTAATTTAGTTAGTTAGTTTTTATAAATATCGTATATATTAAAAATTCCTTTAATGTGAAAATTATATTTATATTTCCAATAAAAGAAATAAAATGGACTAATCTCTAAAACAATCCATTAATTATTAATTTCTTACTCCGTTCTTATCAAATAAATATGAAAATTTAACTGATAGCACAATTAATGATAATACAGAACATAAAAAGAAACAAATCGAAACTACTAAAGATTTCATATTCTTTTCTTCGCAATTTTTTTCTTAACTATATAGACTGCTAGTACAATTGTTCCTATAATAAATATCAATGTTATTACATCTGCTATTATAGAACGAAATCCTGTATATGCAGGAGCAACTGCATTTGAACCAGTAGTCGTAACATAAGTTCTGTGTTCTGGGGTTAGTGCTCTATATAGAAAGTAATTGCTCCAAAAGTTACTTCCTCCATTGCTAGTATTGTAATAATAATTGTTACTGATGGAATGACAGCTATAGTTTGTTGGAATGCTAGATAAAGCTCTTGATTTAGTATCTACAGTGTTTTTTAAAGTCGGTGTAGATTTCACAGTTGATGTAGTTGTTGAAAAACTTCCACTTTTAATTCCTGTGGCACTCTTAGGTGTAGTTGGCTTTGTAGTTATACTACTTTTGGGTGTAGTTGTGGATTTTGTAGTTGCTTTACTATTTGAAAAGCTTCCACTTTTAATTCCCGAACTACTACTTTTAGAACTTGTACTATGTGAAGAACTAGAATGAGAAGATGAATGTCCACCTCCATGGCTTCTAGCTTGAACATTTGCATATGAAAAACTAACAAGAAAACTAAGAATTACTACTAATAGTATCAATAATTTTTTACACTTCATCATTTGCCTCCTTTAACATTTTGAGATTATGAACTAAAATATTACAGCACTAATATTAATTATTCATTTTTTAGACTCTATTATTATTTTACCATCTTCTATTAATGGTCTTTTAACTATTCCTCCTAGCACATTTTTTGTCTGTTTTGTACTTTCTTTTTTTATATCTTATCTTTTTTTCAATTATATAAAATATTTTTATGAGTATTTTTTTATTATCTATAAAAACTTTTTTATATCTCCGCATAATTTCAATATAAACATTCTTACTGATTCTACCATTATTTCTATCTTTTTTCTACCTTCCTCATATATAGTTAAGTTGCCATGAATTATTTTATTAAAATTAACTATAGAGATTAGCCTAATAAATTCTTGCTTACAATCAACAGTACTTATACATATCAGTGTATAATTCTGCATTAGCAACTACAAACAATGATATATTTAGATACTTGATGGTATATGTTCCTACATACATCTATGATCTACAGAAAACACCTGATAAATAAGTTTGTACTTGTAGAGTGATAACTATATTTTAGGTGGCTCTATAGGCCTTTCTGTTATTTTTCTGATGATTTGCGTATTTTTAATAGCATCACCTAACACATAAATGTTTTCATTGTTTATTTCTATACTATTCTTTGCATCAGCAATTGATTGATTAACATAGCTTATATAACTCAATATGATGCATTGAATTCTGATATTAACTTTATTATTCAAAAGTTTCTTTTTAAAAACATAGTTACCTTAATCTTTCATATATTGTTCATTCGTTTCTTAATATTATTTCTGTTTCATTCATAAAGCACGTCTCTTTATCAAAATAAAAGAACCTGGATTAATCCAAACTCTTTATAAAATACTTATATTTAATTTTTAAAATTAAGTCGTAAAAATTTTTCAATATGACATAGAAAGCTATACCTCCAGGTATAGCTTTTCGTTATAGTTAATTCATATAATTAGAATGTTATACTTTGTCTCAAAAGTATGAAATAAAACATTTTAAAAGATCTTTTAAAAATAAATAAAGAAAAATTATAACTAAAACTAATGATATATACTTTAAAGATTTATCATATAGCTTAAAAATATTGTTTAATCGAGAAACCTTTGAAAAAATTACAAGCATTAAAATTATTACCCCTAATATATTATATTTTTTCTTTGTTTTTATGTATTGTTGAAAAAAATATAAGCACACTATAAAAGGACTAACTTTGAGAAGTACTGTTGACATTAAACCCCTCCTAACAATTAAAAGAGTTATTTTAGTTAAGACGCATTAAGTCGCAACTACAATTTAATGTTGCCATATTATTAGTACAAAAATAAAGATTAAGTAAAAACTAGTCTTTATTTTATATAATTCTTCTATTGACGAAAATATCCATTTGTATCTAGAAATTTTTATTTACAAGATTTTATAGATATATACAAATGCTAATATTTACTATTGTGATATAAAATAAAGAGTCCGCATCACCCGTTAGATGGATGATGCGGACTCTTTATCTTGCTTCACGAGTTATTATAACCTTTTCATTATCATCACTTACCATAATAAGAAAATTTTCATTTAACCCTATACATTGCGGAAAAAAATAATCAGTGTTAACTACAAAATTATAAAAAAGTCGTGCTATTTTTTTTGCCATTACTTTATCATCTGTTATATCACTTTTTATAATCATTCTTTCTGCATAATCATAAATATTTCCATCTGTAAAAGGATCATTCTTCATATTTCTGTATAGAGTTGACAAATCCTTATTAGATAAGATTCCGTAGATGGAATAATTTCCAGTCGCAGGAACTCCTTCTGCTAAACTAAATCTTCCATTTCCATCACTTAATATTAAGTCATCTCTACCTATATCACCTCTAAATGCACTTTCTGGAAATACATCATAAGAGCTTGATCCCCCATGAGATTTTACCGATAAATCTAATAAGCTAAAAGAAATATTATTTGCAGCAATTCTACTTATTCCATTCTGAATTAAAATATTTCTAATTCCATCAGCAGTAGGTTTTTCATTATTACTTACATATCTTTCTATCTGACTTAATGCTTTACTTGGTAATTGACAATAAAATGAATATTTTTGATTAACAGGTATTATAGATTTTATGTTAGTTTCCTGTTTAACATCATTTTTTGCAGGTGTAGAAGCTTGTACATTTGTAAATACTAAGCTAGATGATAACAATGCTCCACATAAAATAGGTGTCAATAGTTTAATTTTTTTATTCATAACAATACCGCCTTTCACATCTTGTAAAATATTAATGTTTATTACAATTAAATAGTAATGTTTTTTTGAATATTTGTCAAATTGTACTATTTATGGTATCATTAAGAATTTAATTGTTGTAATATATTCATTTTACAGAACAATTTAATATTTTTTGTATTTTTGTTTCATATAAAAAATATTAAAGCAAGAAACTATTAGCTCCCATAATTACTAGATTTAATAAACATTTTAATAAATACATTTATCATGAAAATCAAAGTTGTTTTTTGAATAATCTTACAAATTTAAATGCACCTATAAATAAAATAAGATACTTATTAATGATTTCATTGAAGTATCTTATTATATAACTTAGTTATATTTTTAAATTCATAATATTTAAGAGAAATTTTAATGAACTTATTTATAGATAATTTAAAAATTGAAAGTAAAAAATCAATGGTAAAAGTTCGTCCTTTCGGGCTTAGGGCAAAGCCCTCTTAAGAGAAAAATTTCAACTGAATTTATAACAGAAACTTTTTAAAAAGAAATTGCCCACTAGAATTTGACACAAACTTCAAGAACCTAAAAGTAGAAATTCAAAGAAATAATTCCTTTGTCAGAATCATTAATAAAAATAATTAAAAACATAGTTAAAATTAGGAAATCAGAAAAGCTAAAAGCTAGTAATAGTTATTTCATAAATAACTTAGATTATATATTTTTAAGTCAGGAAAGAAACTTAATCAATGCAAGTAACTTGAATAAATTCTGGGAGAACTTTTTAAAGCATATAGACATACCCCATAAGAAATTTCATTTACTTAGACATACATATGCTACTAAACAATTTGAAAATAATATACCATTAAAAACTGTTTCCATGCTTTTAGGTCATAGTGATATTTCAATAACAGCTAACATATATACTCATGTTTTGAAAAGAGAAAAAGAAAAGTCAATTTACGTATTAGATGACATAAAAACTATGGTGTAAAAATGGTGTAAAATTTTCAAAAATATAATTGAAAATAAAAAAAAGAATGGCTTAATCATTCTAATTAAGCCATTCTTTTTTTATGGTAGCCACTAGGGGAATCGAACCCCTGATTCCACCTTGAGAGGGTGGTGTCTTAACCGCTTGACCAAGAGGCCTCGTTACACATTTAATTTACTTGTTTATTATATTATATATTATCTATTAAGTCAAGCAATTAATTACATTTTTTATTAAAATTTATCCAACCTTCTTTAATGCATTTCTTCCCTTCTCAGTTATTTTCCAAATATTTATGTTGGCACTAGGTTTCTCACTACAACAACTTGATTTTTTTGAACCTCCACAATTACAACATTCTGAGCAAGAATTAATACTATCCTTCTCTATATATCCCATATGCTGTAATTGAATTACCATCTGTTCTACTAAACTTTCATCTATACCTAAATCTTTTGCCATTAAATTATTTGAATATATTCCACCTTGAGTTAATCTTTTTAAAATTCTCATCAACATATTATAAACACCTCTTCATTTTTAAATATTTTGAACCAAAGAATCTAACTTTTCAATTTCTTCTCCATTAAACTCTACTTTGTTTTGAACTTCAAATACTTTGTCCACAGTATTTAAAATATCAAAAGACATTTCAGTAACATTATCCGAAGACTTACTTATAGTATTTGCAACTCCATCTACTACATTTGTTATCTCTTCTACTGACATATTTATCTTTTCTGTAGATGTACTTACTTCATTCATAATACTGCTAAAATTTATAATCTCTTTATCATATTCTTCACAAACATTTATAAACTTGTCATAATCTCCAGTTACAGTTTCACTTAAATATTTCATGACCTCATAGGAACATTTATTTAAATTTTTAACTGAAGAGCTTACATTATTTATTACTTCATTAATATTCTTTACAATTTTTTCAGATTCTTCAGCTAATTTTCTAACTTCTCCAGCTACCACAGTAAAACCTTTACCTGCTTCTCCTGCTCTTGCAGCTTCAATAGATGCATTAAGCGCTAAAAGGTTGGTCTGCTTCGTTATTTTTATTATATCGTCTGAAAACCTATATATTTTTTCTACTTCTCTTGATTCTTCTATAGACTTATTTAAATCGATTTTGACTTTATCTAACATAGTTTTAGAATCTTCTATAGACTTCAAAATCTCTGCTTTTACATTCTTTGACTTATTGTTTACTATATCAATATTTTCACAGCTCTCTAAAGACTTTCCTGCTATTAAAAATGTTAATTTTTCAATTTCTTTTATAGATGAGCTCATTCCCTCTGCTTTAGCAGATATATCTGAAATTTCTTCAGTTAACTTTTCTGATATATTTAAATTATTGTTTGCAGATTCCTGCATTTCATCAATCAAAGTTTTCATACCAGAGGTATTTTCTTTAACTTTATAAGAAATTTCTTTAATTCCATTTAAAGTATTCAATCTAAACTTTTCATCATCTTCATTTTTATTTTCACACTTAGAAGTTTTTTTTGAGAAACTTAAAATATTACTTATTTTTTCGTGCATGGTACTTAATAATTCGCTCAAAACAATCACCTCAATTTAAATTGCTAATTCAATTTTCACTAAAAATTTTTACATCTTATTTGATTAAAACTTATCATTTCTCTTACAAAACTTAAATTACTTTCAATACATTCAATAATAACTGGATCAAACATAATATTTTTATTGATTATTATTTCTTTCATACACTCTTCAATGCTCATAGCTTCTCTATATGGTCTAATTGAAGTCATTGCATCAATAGAATCACATATTGCAATTATTCTAGACCCCAGTGGTATGCTTTGTTCAGATAAACCACTAGGATAACCTTTTCCGTCCCATCTTTCATGATGATGAAGTACAATTTTAGCAATATGTTTTAACTTATATGATTTATTCAAAATGTCAAAACCTATTTTAGGATGCATTTTTATATACTCCCATTCATGAGGTAAAAGTTTTCCATTTTTATTTAATACTTTATCCGGTACTCCTATTTTTCCTATGTCATGGAGGTGTGCTGCCATATGAATACTTTCTAAATCCAATCCTTTTATACCAAGTTTTTTTGATAGTTCTTGTGTCATAAAAGCCACTCTTTCTGAATGACCTCTCGTATAATAATCTTTTGCTTCAAGAGCTGTTACCAAACTTTCAATTATATCATGATAAATTTCTTTTTCTCTAAAACCACGCAACACCTTTTTTAGCATCTTCTGTCTCCTTAACGAAATCTTGTATAGCATTTTCCATGTATACCCAAGATCTTTTGGAAAACACAATCTTTGTGTCACTTCTTTTAGATTCTTCCTTTGCAATACAGGTTAAACTATGTCCTACATAATCTATTAACACTAATACTAAATCTGTTTTTTCTGGTATTCTGATTTTCCTATCACTTTTTTTTCTTCCAGTTATATGGTCTATTTTATCAAAACCAGTTTGTCTTAACTTTTCTTTTATATTACAAATATTATCCCCACCTATAACTAAAACACTCATAAAATTCTCCTTTCAAACAATATTTAATGAATCTAGTTGTACATCCATTAGTTTTTAGGAGAGATCTGATACTAATAATCATTATCATTCAATCAACAGACCTCTCCCTTCTAAGATTTTTTATTAACTAAATCCTAAAAATTTTCCTATTTGATATATTAAAACTGCTCCTACCCAACCAATTAAGCAACTGATTACTGATGAAATTACAGCCCATTTTCTCGAATTTGTTTCTTTTCTTATAGCAGCTACAGTTCCTAAACAAGGAACATATAAAAGTGACATTACCATAAAAGCTAAAGCTGAAAGTGATGTGAAATTCTGCTGAATAGCTGATATAAGTCTTGGTCCTTCTTCAACTCCATATATTGTTCCTAAAGTTCCTACCACTGCTTCTTTAGCTCCAAATCCTGTTATAAGAGCTACACCTGCTTGCCAATTATCAAAACCTGCTGGTTTAAAAATTGGTGCTATAAATGAACCCAATATACCAATAAAACTATCTCTACTTGCAGGTTCTACTCCTGCTGGTAAATTTGAAAGTATCCACACAATTACAACTACACCTAAAATAACTGTTCCAGCTTTTTTTAAGAAGTGTGCTGATTTTTCCCACATATGAATAAATACACTTTTAAATGTAGGAATACGATAAGGAGGTAACTCCATTATAAAATATGAATCTTCTCCACTAAATACTTTTTTACTGTAAAACTTGCCCATTAATACTGCAACTACAATTCCTAAAACATAGAGTAAGAATATTATAATTCCACCTTCATTAAAAATTCCTATTTTTTTATCACCAAAGAACGCAGCTACAAATACTCCATAAATCACTAGCCTTGCTGGACATGACATAAATGGACTTATAAGTATTGCTATCATTCTATCTTTTTTGCTTTCTAGTGTTCTTGCTGACATTATTCCTGATATATTACATCCACTACTTAATATTAATGATACAGCTGTTTTTCCATGAAGACCCACTGCACTCATAAGCTTATCCATTACATAAGCAGCTCTTGCCATGTAACCACTATCTTCAAGTATAGACATAACTAAATACATTGTGAGAATCATTGGTAAAAATACAATTACTGATCCAACACCACCTATAAGTCCATCTGTTATAAATGATATTAAAAGCTTAGGAGCACCTGCATTTCCTAAAGTATTTCCTATAAATTCACCCAATGCACCAAACCCATCATCCACTTTTCCACCTAAAAAGCCATTACCAAATGTTATGGAAAATTGATACATAGCAAACATTATAATTGCAAATATTGGTATTCCAAGCCATTTATTTGTAACAACTTTATCAATTTTATCAGATCTGCTCTCTTTTCTAATTAATTCTTTCTTTACACTATGCTTTATTACATCACTTATTACTTCATACCTTTTATCTATTATATAAGTATCTGGCTCATATCCTATTATTGTTATTAATTTTTCTACACTGTTTTTTAATTTATCTTTTATTGCTTCACATTTCTCTTCTATGTAATCTCTCATATATTCATCATTTTCTAAAAGTTTTATAGCTGTCCATTTGGTTGGATACTCTAACACCCCAGCACTTGCTGAAAAAGTGTTTTCAAGTACCCTAACTTCTTCTTCTATGTCCTTACCATAATCAATTTTATATATTTGAGTTTCTTCTTCATACCCTAAACTTATTGCCTCATTTACAAGTTCTTTTATTCCTTCTCCTTTTGTTGCTATTGTAGGAATAACCGGTATATTCAATCTTTTAGATAATTCATTTATATTTATTTCTATTTTTTTATTTTTAGCTTCATCTATCATATTAAGAGCTAAAACAACCTTAACTCCTGTTTCTAGAAGCTGCATTGTTAAATATAAATTTCTTTCAATATTACTGGCGTCTACTACATTGATTACTACATTGGGCTTGTCTTTTAATATAAAGTCACGAGCCACTCTTTCATCTTCTGAATAAGCTCCAAGACTGTATGTTCCTGGTAAATCTACTACTGTTATGTTTTTATCTTTATATTTAAGTTTACCTTCTTTTTTTTCAACTGTAACCCCTGGCCAGTTTCCCACATGCTGCTTTGAACCTGTTAATTCATTAAACAAACTGGTTTTACCACAATTGGGATTACCAGCTAAAGCTATAATTAATTCTTTACTCATATTAATCCTCCAATACTTTAAACTTCTCTTACCATGACTTTTTGTGCCATTCCTCTACCTAATGCTAATCTTGATTCTCCCACCCTTATTATTAAAGGTCCCGAATCATTCCTTACCATTTCAATTACACTTCCCTTGTTGACACCCATTTCCATAAGTTTCTTACACATCATTTCTCCACCTATTACATTGTTTACCTCAGCATATCTACCAATTTCTATAGCATTTAATGGCATACCCACACCCATTATTTTGATTCCTCCTCTCCATTGAAATAAAATCTTAATTGAGCCTACACATTAAAATTTTTAAGAACATTAAATCTATTAGCCATTAGACAATTTGTATTTTGAGCGTTAATTTTTTACAATAGTTCTACTTTAATGTCCTTAGCCTCATCTTTTCTAAGAGTTAAATTATATCCCCTAACTAAAATTTCTATTGGATCTCCCATTGGAGCTTTGCCCTCTATAATAATTTTAGTTCCTCTAACTATTCCCATGTCCATTATTCTTTTTCTCATTCTACTTTCCTTAGATATCTCAACAACTTTTACTTCAGATTTAACTCCAACTTCATGCAATCCCATTAAATTTGACATAAAACCACTCCCTCGATATTGATTTTCATTATCAATACAATCTTAAAAAAATATATTACTCCTGTATTCATGTTTCAAAGTAATATTTCCAATCGATACTGATATTCATTTTCATTTATATGATACTACGTTATATAAAATTTGTAAACCCTCTCATAAAATAAATTTATTTAAAATAAAACTTGTGTCTATACTTAATTATATATTTTCAAACAAATAACAAGTCAATAATGTATAGGATATTTTTATTAACATATCAAAAGCACTATAAATTTTATTTAAATTCATAGTGCTTTTTTTCTAATTACTAAAATGACTGCTCAAATCTTCCACTAAAATTTATTTTGAGACAGTGCTTATTTGCAAAATTAATATGCAAGACTTTTGTAAATCTTATCTAAATCCTCTTTCATACTTCCAATATAGTCTTTGCCATCCTCTTCACTTTCAGCAGTGTATATTTTTTCTGCCTTCCCATTAACTTCTTTAGCAAGAGTTTGTGAAACTTTAGGGCTTACCATATCTTCTACAAATATAGTTTTAACATTATTTTTTTTACAAAAATCTGTGAGTTCTTGCATTTTTTTTGGTGTAGGTTCTCCCTCTGCAAATACATCTTCTAAGCTGTTCTGTTTTATATTAAAATCTCTACACAAATATGCAAAAGCTGCATGACCTGTTACAAAATTTTTATTTTTAACTCCATCAAATTTAACTTTATAATCACTATACATATTGTCAAGTTTTGTAGCAAATTCATTATAATTATTTTCATAATAACTCTTATTTTTACCATCTACTTTAATTAGGGCTTCTTCAATATTTTTAGCTTCTATTTTTGCCATTTTTAAACTTAACCAAGTATGTGGATCATAGGAACCATGTTCTTTTTCATCACCATCATTTTTTATAAAATCGCAACCCTTAGACGCTTCCACTAGTACTAAGTCTTTGTTATTGGCTGCTTTTACTGCTTTGTCCTGCCAAGCTTCTATTCCCAATCCATTATATACAAAAATTTTAGATTTACTTATATTTTTTATGTCTTTAGCTTTAGGTTCAAAATCATGAGGTTCACTTCCATTTGGCACTATTACTTCAACATCTACCTTATCCTTTCCAACTGCTTTTGTGAACTCTGCCATAGCATTAAAACTTGTTATTACTTTAATCTTACCATTTCCATTTTGTTCTGAATTGCTGCTTTCTACGCTTTTTCCTGTGTTTTTAATCCCACAAGCTGAAAATAATATTAGTATTGATATTGTCATAAGTACAGCCATTACTTTTTTTGACATTAAAAAACCTCCTAAATTTAACTTAGTTGTTGCAAACAGTTTGCACATAGGTATATAATAATACGGTAAGTAATACCTGTCAACTATATCCAAATGGCATTTGTTTTATAAACATCAACTTTTTTGGATTCAATTGACTAAAAAAATTAATTTAGTGGAGGAGTTATTTATTAATGATAGAAATTAAAAATTTAGTTTTTTCTTATACAGGTAATGAGCCTTATATTCTTAATAAAATAAATTTAAATATAAACAAAGGAAGTTATGTTTCTATACTAGGTGAAAATGGAAGTGCCAAAAGCACTCTGGTAAAGCTTATTCTTAAGCTTCTAAGCCCTTTAGAAGGGAGCATATCCTTAGGAACAAAGAATATTGCATATGTACCTCAGAAAGTTGAAAGTCTTAATACTCAATTTCCTATTACAGTTTATGAAATACTTAAATGTCATATGAAAATATTAAAAATCAAAAATCACAAAGTTATAGACGAATCTCTTAAGGCTGTTGGGATGTGCGATCTTAAAAATTCCTTAATAGGAAATTTATCTGGAGGCCAACAGCAGAAAGTATTTATAGCTAGAGCACTTCTTGGGAAACCAGAACTACTAATATTAGATGAACCTTCTACAGGAGTTGATGTACTAAGCCAAAATGAAATATATAAAATCATTAAATACTTAAACCTTCACTCACATATAACAGTTATATCTGTAGAACATAATCTTAATGCTGCTTTATGTAACTCTACACATATATGCAAAATGGAAAATGGATTTGCTAGATTATACCCCATCAGCGAATTTAAATACACTAATTTGGAGGCTTCAAATGCTAGATTATAGTTTCATGCAAAACGCCTTAATAGCATCTATATTTATATCTATATTATGTCCATCAATAGGCGTATTTTTAGTATTAAAAAGATATTCTATGATGGGTGATGCTTTATCTCATGCTTCATTTGCTGGAGTAGCTGTTGGATTGGTATTTGGATATAACCCTGTATTATCCTCTTTTATCTTTACATCTTTTTTTGGTGTTTCCATAGAATTTTTGAGAAGTTATTACAAAAAATATGCTGAACTTATACTTGTAATTGTAATGACTCTTGGAATAGGTATAGCCATTACTCTCATAAGCATGGGCAAAACTAATGCAAATGTAAATTCCTATTTGTTTGGAAGTATTTTAACTGTAACTGGTACTGAACTTTACACTGTTTTTGCACTTAGCATAGTATCTGTTATAACACTTTATGTATTTTATAACCAATTGCTTTATATAACCTTTGATGAAGATGGTGCAAAAATTATAGGTGTAAAAGTAAAACTTATAAATTATCTTTTTGCATTATTAGTTGGTGCTACAGTTTCTGTTTCTATTAGAATAATGGGAATACTTGTAATGTCATCAATGATAGCTATGCCCGTGGCAGCAGCACTTCAACTACATAAAGGTTTTAAATCAACCCTTATGTTTTCCATAGTATTTGGATTTATAGATATTGTTGCAGGATTAATATTATCTTATTATATAGATAGTGCTCCAGGTGGCACCATAGCTCTTACTTCTGTAGCATTAATGCTTATAATAATCCTCATAAAAAGATTGAGTGGAATTAGAGAATAAATATATTTTACAATTATTTGTTTTACCTTATTAAAAAAAGTTGATGCTAATTTTTTAGCATCAACTTTCTTACTTAACTTTCTATTCCAACTCTTGCTTGAACTCCTTTTTCGTAGTAATGTTTTATTTCTTTCATTTCTGTAACTAAATCTGCCTTCTCCACAAGCTTTTCATTTACATATCTTCCTGTAAGAATTACTTCTACATTTTCTTTTCTACTATCTAGCATTTCTATAACCTCTTCTACAGAAAAAAGCTCATAGAATATGGCAATATTTATTTCATCTAAAACAACTACATCAAACTCACCAGAAGTTAATACTTCTTTTGCTCTATCTAATCCCTTTTTAGCCTCTGCTATATCTGCCTTAGTTGGTTTATTGAATATAAAATGATCTCCTCCAAATTGTTCTAATTTAAATGTAGGTAAATATTTCACTGCATCTAGTTCACTATATTTCATGCCTTTTGTAAATTGTCCAAAAAAAACATTTTTACCAGCACAAACGGCTCTAAGTGATAACCCTAAAGCTGCAGTAGTTTTTCCTTTTCCATTACCTGTGTAAATTTGAATGTATCCTTTATCCATGATAAATACCCTCTTTCTTATATAATCAATATTATTTTAATATTTGTTTTTAAATTTATTATAAACCTTTGTTGTGTCAATAAACTGCTTTTATATATCAATCCTATCTAAAGTTTGAACTGGATATATTTTATATCCTCTTAATTTTTTTGCAAATTCTACAGCATAGTTAAACTTTTCATCATCATCATATATTATTCCTAGTACATTGCCACTATGTGCTCCCATTATTCCAAGACCAGAAGTTTCATCTTTTATATTCATAATATGCTGTACCCAATCATAGTAAAGTCTTTTTTGATTTCTAATAATACTTTCTGTAGACACATAAGCAAGTTTTTTTAAATTTTTTTCCTTTATAGCTTCTCTTAAAACTTGAGATAAATCATCTACTTTGCTTAATGTTGGTAACTTTTTATTGTTAAATTCTACTGTATTTACTGTTTTTTTTCCTTCAAAAGCTAGTATATTATATTTAAAGTAAGATCCTATATTTTCTTTATATGTACCTTTTTTATAATCAAAAATAGTCATCTCATTAAAAATTATACTATCTGTAGGTTCTATTTTTATACATTGCTCTATTAATTCTTCCTGATTAAACTTTTTATTGAACATCTTTAATAAGCAATAATAAACTCCACATAAATCTGCAGTACTACTTGCCATACCTTTTCCATAAGGTATGTTAGATATTATGTCTATGTCTAAATTATCTATGTAACTTTTATAATCCCATTTTGTTAAAATATTACTCAAAAATGTAGCAGCTTTTTCCCACTTGAACTTATTCTTAGAGCTTGTACTCTCTAATATTTTAACATTAGTATAAATATTAACTGGGCAAGACAGCAAAACATCCCTATGTTCTACGCTACCTTGAAGTACTTCGCCAAAACTTCCTGGATATTTTGTTGTAAATTCCATAAAATACACCCTTTACTTATTAGTTTTTGTTAATTTAAGTTTCTCCACAATATATTTAACTAAGCTTTCTTCATCATAAAAAATAGTTTTATATTTTTGTACTTTTCTTTCCACTATAAAAGCATATATATCGTTATCTATACACGCTTTTATTTTTTCCTCTGTTCCACCTTGAATACCACTATCTTTCAAAATCATAGCTTTTGCTTTATATTCTTTTATAAATGCACAATTTAATTCATAACTTATAGGTCCTTTTATAGCTATTACATCCTCAATTTTTATGCCTTTACTTAAAACCTCTTCCATAACCTTTACTGAAGGTAAAACTCTATGGATTATTCTATTTTCTATATTTAAGGATAGTATTTTATCTAGGTTTCTGCTGCCACTAGTATTAAGTACATTCCCTTTAATACACTTTAATCCTTCATAAAGCCCTTCATAATTTTCTACTTCTACCACTTTACTTTGGTTTTTAAACTTTTCTGTGCAGGCTGCTCTTTCATATCTCACATACTCTATATTTAAATCTTTACAAACTTTAATAGCATTGTCAGTAATTTCTACAGCATAAGGATGTGAAGCATCTACTAATAGCTTAACACCTTTTCTCTGAAATAATTCGCTTAGTCCTTCTAAGTTCAAAGGCTTTGTATTTAAATGTTGGTAATTATAATTTTTCAATAATTCCCCACCATATTCAGTAGCTGTAGATATTAAAATGTCCTCTGTAAAATTATTCAAAAGAGAAAGTATCTTTCTTCCCTCTGAAGTTCCAAGGATTAAACCTATCATATTAAAATCTCCTATCTTTAAGGCACTATTGAACTAATAAAGGATTACCATTGATACAGTCTTTAATATGTTCTACATATATATCCTGAAAAGCCTTATTTTCACCTAAGCCATGAAGATATATGTTAACTTTAAAGCCTTCTTTTACTAGTTGAGCTTTCCAAGAATCTTCTTCTTCTCCTGCCATATCATTTATAGCATGATCGCCTGCTACTAACATAAATGGCATTAATGTAACCTCTTCTATATTATCTTTTTTCATTTTTGGAATTATATTTTCTAAAGTAGGATATCCTTCCACTGTTCCAACATATACATTATTTAGTCCCTTATCATTTATTATACATTGAAGTAAAGCATAACTAGCATTAGCTGGGTGAGTAGAGCCATGCCCCATTAGCATTACTGCCTTATTTTTATCCACGTTAACTAATTGATGCTTTAATGCATCTACTGCTACTTTATAATCATCTTCTCTATATAAAATAGGTCTTCCTAAAACTAGCTTAGAAAAAGCGTTTGCATATTTATTTACTCCACGGATTATTTTGTCATATTCATCTCCTGGCATAATATGTAATGGCTGTACATAAACTTCTGTAAATCCATCCTCTTTCATCTTTTCTAATGCTTCTTCTACTGTATCTATAAAAATTTTATTTTCTTCCTTTAATTTTTTAATTATCATATAAGAAGTAAAAGCTCTTCTTATTTCATACTCTGGAAAACTTTGTTTTATCCTACTTTCTGTACTTTGGATACACAATTCAAATGCATTTAAAATACTTGTTCCAAAACTTGCTACTAATATACCTTTTTTGCTCATTTGCTTCACCTCTTATTTATAATTACATGATAAATCATTTTTTAATTACCAACTTCTATACACTATATCCTCTAGGGGTTATAAATTTATTATCTTTTATATAACTTTTAGTATTACCTATTATTACAATTGAAAACATATCTACATTAGTATCATCAAAAGAATCTATTGTAAATAATGTGGTTTCTTCACCATCTCTTAAAGCATTTTTTACTACAGCTATCGGGGTATTTAAAGGTCTATATTTTTTTATTAAATCCATACACTCTCTTAAATAAGTTGACCTGCCTTTACTTTTGGGATTATATAAAGATATGATAAAATCACCTTGAGCTGCTAATTCCACTCTCTTTTTTATAAGTTCATAAGGAGTCATAAGGTCACTTAAACTTATATTACAATTGTCATGCATAAGCGGTGCTCCTACTACAGATGCCGCTGCAGATGCTGCAGTAACTCCAGGTATTATTTCTACGTCTTCATCTTTTCTCATTTCTAGTATAAGTCCTGCCATTCCATAAATACCAGCATCTCCTGTACTTACTATAGAAACCACTTTATCCTTTGATAACTCTAATGCTTGTTTACATCTTTCTACTTCTCCACGCATACCTGTAGAAAATATAGTTTTATCTTTGATAATTGGTTTTATAAATTCTATATATTTAGTATATCCAACTATAATTTCGCTTTCTTCTATTGCTTTTACTGATTTTATAGTCATATAATCTAATCCACCTGGTCCAATTCCTACTACATAAAGTTTTCCCATATGAAAACACATCCTTCCTTAATTAGCCAAAATTTCACCAATACAAACTGTCATTCCTTGAATTTTAATTTTTCCTGTAAGTAGCCTTGCTCCTGATAACTTAACACAAGGTTCACATACAGCTCTAACTCCTATAGTCTTTTCTACAAAATCGCTGCCTTCAAAATCTAAATGTACTTTTTTTATTTCATCTATAGAAAATATTCTAAGTTCACATCCTAAATATTCTTTTAACATCAATATAGCTTTTTCATTCTTTTTAATTTCTACTGTAGCAATGGATTTTATTGATCTTTCATCTAAATTATACTGTTCTAAAACTTTCTTTATTAAATCCTTCATTTTTTCTGGATCAAAATCTTTTCTGCAGCCTAAACCTAATATAATATCTTTTCTTATAAGCTTCAATGTATTTTTTTCACATACACTAAAATTCTTATGTTCTAAGGTTTCTCTTAAATTATGACTAGTATATACTATTCCTTGAGCTTTTTCTAGATTGCTCGTATAGCCTTTTGGCACTTCTATAATGTTTTTAGAGTCTAAAAAAGCTACTTCTTTTTTATCTACTAATAACGCTGCAATATTTTTAGCAATTTTAAGATTATCTATTACTAATCCATAATTTTTTGCAATCATATCTGGTGCAGTAACTCCCATGTTATCTGTAGCCGTGGTTATAACTGGAGTACACTTAAGTATCTCTGCTATATTAAGCGTTATTTCATTAGCTCCTCCTAAATGTCCACTCAGAAGACTTATAACAAACTTTGCGCTGCTATCTATAACTAATACTGCTGGATCTTTATCCTTACTTTCAAGATACTCTGCTATAGCTCTTACTGCTATACCTGTAGAGCTTATAAATATTACTCCCTTATAGTCTTTAAAAATCCTTTGAGTTAAGGATTTTATACCAGACTTTTTTATAGCTTCTCTAGAATACAAATCTATATCTAAACTCTGCTTAAGTTTTTCAGCTATAATATCTCCCTCAGAAGTTACACTAATTACCGCTATTTTCATCTTTACCCTTTCTAAACATGTGGGAAAAACCTTCATCGTATAAAAGACTTTTATCATATTCGCAGTCTATAAAGTCTCCTACAAGTATTTGAGCTGTTTTTGTTATATTTTCCTTTTTTACTTTTTCAGCTATATCATCTAAAGTTCCTATAACACATTTTTGATCTTCCCAAGTAGCTCTTTGGATTACAGCTATAGGAACATTTCTTCCATAACCTTTTCTAAGTTTTTCTACTACTTTATCTATCATACTTACAGAAAGAAATAGTGCCATAGATGCACCTATAGATGCTAATTTTTCTAAGTTTTCCTTTTCTGGTACTGGGGTTCTACCTTCAACTCTAGTAAGTATAATAGTTTGACTTACATTTGGAAGAGTAAACTCTTTCTTTATAGCAGATGCTGCTGCTGTAAATGAACTTACTCCAGGAATTACTGCATAAGGTATATTAAGCTTTTGGAGTTCATCCATTTGTTCCTTTATAGCACCATATATAGCATGGATCTCCAGTATGAAGTCTCACTATTTTCTTATTTTCTTTATAAGATTTTTTTATAACTTCTATAACCTCATTTAAAGTCATAGAAGCAGAGTTAAACACTTCTACATTTTCTTTGCAATATTTAAAATGTTCATTACTAACTAATGAACCTGCATATATTATCACATCAGCTTCTACTAATATGTTTCTTCCCTTCACTGTTATTAAATCAGGGTCTCCTGGTCCTGCTCCTATAAAATATAATACATTTTCCATAATTATTCTCCCCTTTTCATATGCTTAGTCTCTTTGTGCTATAATAAGTGACATATAATCTCTATTTTTTAATATTTCTTCTCTATCTTTAAGTACTTGTTGTCCTTCTCTATAAGCTCTTTTTACAAATACATATTTAAATCCTTTTTCTTCTAAAACATCTAATACCTTTTCTTCAATCCTATATACTTTCATGATTACTACAAATTTTTCATCAGTTATTTTTTCTACTTGAGTTGCTGGTAGTATTAAAACTCTTTCATCTCCTATGACTATAGGCTCACCTGCAATGCTTGCTCCAGCACAAAACGAAGTTATTCCAGGTACTGTTTCAGTATTATATCCCTGTTCTTTTATATATCTTAAAAGATATATATATGTACTAAATACAAAAGGATCTCCTATAGTTAGAAAAGCAATATCTTTTCCTTGTTTTAACTTTTCCTCAATAGTTTTAAAGGCTTTATATATTTTCTCTTCCTGCTCATCTCCGCCCATAGGGAAATGCTTCACCATTACCTCTTTATCTTCTGTAATAAAGTTTCTAGCAGTTTCTAATGCAATACTTGTGCCTCCTTCTTTAGCAGAAGGTGCTATTATTACAGGACACTTTTTAATAATATTTACAGCCTTTAATGTTAAAAGTTCTTCATCTCCTGGTCCAACCCCTATACCATATAGAGTACCTAATTTTATAGCCTTATTTTCCATATTTGCTTACACTCCTATATTTTTATTCAAATTAATCTACTTTGTTTTCGTTCCAGTTAAAATAAATATGCTATTACTTGAAAACATCATATAGCTTTTTCCTCTGCTCTTATTTACAGAAACCTGCATACATTCAACCTGATAATCTAAAGATTTTAAAGTGCTCATAGCTTTGTATAAATTATCTAAAGTAATAAAATTTAAAACCATATTTCTTCCTGATTTAAGCTTTAAATCATAACTTTTTATAATATCTTCTATATTTCCACCGCTGCCACCTATAAATATAGCATCAAAAGGAGCTTCTATAGTTTTTTCTATTTCCATTGCTTCTGCTTCTATTATTTTAAGATTGCTTGCTTGGAACTTTTCCTTGTTCATTTTTATTACCTTAAGTGCTTCTTTATCTTTTTCTATAGCTATTACTTGGCCTTTTTTACATATAGCTGCAATTTGTATGCTTACAGAACCTGTTCCTGCACCTATATCTAAAACTCTATATTCTTCTTGAAGTTCCAGCTTAGCAGTGCTTAGAATTCTAACTTCTTCTTTAGTCATAGGGCAGTCCCCTCTTATAAATTCTTCATCCCTTATATAAATCATTTTTTATTTTCCTCCACACTATACTCTAAGTTTTCTACTACTGCTACACATAAATTACTAAACTTCATATATTCCATTTCTTCTGTATCTGCTATAGTAATTTTTTCATCTTCATAAGATAAATTTTCTCCCACATAAACTCTAGCTTTTATATCCTTTTCCTTTAAAACTTTACATATATAAGCTGGACAATGTTTGCTGTCTGTAAGCCATATAGATATATTATTATTTTTCACTATATCATAAAAATTATCTTCTCTTCCATGAAGACTTCCTAGAAAAGCTCCTTGCCAACTTTTTCCTATCTTACTCATCATATACTGAAAAGAACTTAATCCAGGAATTATTTCTATATATCCATTATAATTTTTCTTCAAATAATCTGTTATGCCATAAAAAAGAGGGTCTCCTGATGCCACTATTGATATATCTTCGCCTTTTTTAGAATTTATTAATTCAATTATATCTGTAAGCTTTTTCACTATAATTTTATTTTCTTTAATAAAATCTAAACTTTCAATAGCTCTTTTAAATCCAACAATTAAATCTGATTTTTTCAAAGTATCTACAGCCTTTGGTAATATGTAATCTTTACTTCCAGGTCCTATTCCCACAATATAAACTTTGTTTTCCATAATAAAACCCCTTTTCCGTTCCCTTACTCCATGCTATTATAAAGAATCCCTTTATCCATAGAATACATGACAATATCAGCTTTCACGGTATTATATGTATATTGTTCTATTTTATTTTTTACTTTAACACCTATATTTTTATATAATTCTTCATATCCATCTCCAAGAAATTTCACAGCACCTTCTGTAGTTTCTTGATTATAAACACTTTCTACAAGTTCCTTGTTTTTCCCCATTAAAGCAAGCTCCAGCGCAATGTTTCTAGCCTTACATCACATACTCTGCTGTGAGTATTAAAACATCCTGAAGCAACTTTGCATAACTTACCAATATGACCTACTACAAGCACTTTGCTAATTTCTTTCTCCACACAATAATTTAATGCAAAACCTAAATAGTTTGAAAATATAACCATTTTATCTGGATTAAGTCCTAACTTCTTTGCCATATTTTCACCCATGTTTCCAAATAAAAGTATTACATCTTTGTGTCCCTTTATACTTTTTTGATTTATTTCAATTTCTATAGATTTGGTAAGAGCTTCTTCTGACATAGGCTTTACTATACCTGTAGTTCCCAGTATAGATATTCCTCCTTGAATATTCAGCCTTGGATTAAAGGTCTTTTTAGCAATTTCTTCTCCTCTAGGCACAAATATAGTTATTTCCACACCTTTATTATTTAAAAGTACCTCATTAACTTCTTTTTCAATCATTTTCCTTGGTACTGGATTTATAGCAGGTTCTCCTTTTTCTACATAAAGACCTTCACTACAAACTGTACCTACTCCAATTCCACCTTTTAAGCTGTAACCATATTCTCTTTTTTCTGCTCTTGCCCATATTTCAATGCCATTTGTAACATCAGGATCATCTCCACCGTCTTTTATTACACAGCATTCTACATAATTTTCACCTTTTCTTATTTTTTCTAGTGGAATTAAAAGTTCTATACCATAAGGTGTATCTATTTTTATTTCCTTTAGTTCCTCATTAAAATACAACATTCTTGTAGCTGCCTTTGCTGCTGCTGCCGCACAAGATCCTGTAGTATATCCACATCTTAATCTTTTTCCATCACAATTCACATACATATCAAGCATATTTTCACCTTCTACCTAGACATTTTGTAATTTGTTCTATCTAGCTATCATATACATAAGTGCATTTACTATAGAAGCTGCTATACCACTTCCACCTTTTCTTCCTCTTATAGTTATCATAGGCACATTCAATTTTTCTATTTCTTCCTTTGATTCCGCTGCTCCTACAAATCCCACAGGTGCTCCTATTATAAACTTAGGATTTGCCTTTCCCTGTTTTGTAAGCTCTATAAGTTTAAATAGTGCTGTAGGTGCATTTCCAAAAACAAAAAATTCTACACCTTCATCTACTGCTTTTTCTACTGCTGCCATAGAACGAGTTATTCCTCTTTCTTTAGCTATCTTTGTAACATCTTCTCTAGCTACAAAACACTCCACTTTGCTGTTAAGCTTCTTTAGTGCAGCTTTATTTATACCTGATGCAGCCATATTAGTATCTGTATATATTGTAGTTCCCTTTTTTAAAATTTCTAGTGCACTGTCTATAGCACCTTCTCTTATATAAATTAAGTCTTTATATTGAAAATCTGCTGTGGTATGGATAACTCTTTTTACTATTTTAAGTTCTCTTTCTGAGAAATTATGTTGACCCATTTCTTGTCCAATTATTTCAAAACTTCTTTCTTCTATATCCATAGGAATTTTAATATAATCCATCTTAATTCATTCTCCATTTCATATATAATTTAGTAGCTTCATAATTTAAAAATATTGTGAAGCTACTTTTTTTGAGAGGACAATTGACAGAGGACAGAGGACAGTGAAGGTTGATTTTTTGCTAACGCAAAAGAATCTTTAAATTTATATAGGTCAGCAATGTTTCGCTTTAGCGAAACGAGTCGTCAAAAATTTAATTGAAGATTTTTCGTAGTGTAGCGGAGAAAAATCCTCCTTCACTGTCCTCTGTCAATTGTCCTCTGTCCTCTCAAATTTGAATAACTTATTTTTCCCTAATATCCACATAACACTCACTATTTAATGCTGCTTCATCGAAGGTTGCCATATTATTCATAGCTTCTAGTGCTGCCTCTATAACATTAAAAGCAAGAGGACAACCTGATCCTTCTCCTAGTCTCATTCCTAAATTAAGCATTGGTTTTAAATTAAGTTCTTTCATCATATAAACCGCTCCTGGTTCAGCTGAAAGATGTGAAGGAAATATAAAATCTATAACCTTGTTATTTAATCTATAAGCACAAAGTGCTGCTGCTGAAGATATTAAACCATCTATTACTATAGGTACTCTATTTTTTGCTGCTCCTAAAAAGCATCCACAAATTCCTGCTATATCTAAACCGCCTACTTTTGAAATTACATCTATAATATCATCTTTATTAGGTTTATTTACCTCTATAGCCTTCTCAATAACTCTTTTTTTATTTTGAAATTGTTCTTCTGTAAGTCCTGAACCTTTTCCTGCTACAACATCCACTAAAAGATCTGTTAAAACACTTAAAACTGCTGCACTGGTACTGGTATTTCCTATTCCCATTTCTCCTGTACCAAACAAATCATAACCTTCTTTAACTAAATTATCTACAATTTCTATACCTGCTTCTATAGCTTTTACAGCCTGTTCCCTTGTCATTGCAGCTTCCTTGGCCATATTTTTAGTTCCATATGCTACTTTCTTGTTTATTATTTTAGGATTAGGAAGGTCTTCTTTAACTCCCACATCTACAACAGTTATATCAGACTTAGCATATTTTGCTAAAACACATACTCCGGTTATGCCTCGTGTGAAATTATTAGCAACAGTTACAGTGGTACTTTGATCACAACAGCTTACACCTTCTTCACACACACCATTATCAGCACACATTATCACTATATTTTTTTTATTTATTTTGTTATGTATTTTCTCCGTAATACCAGCCATTTTAGCAGCTATTTCTTCTAATCCGCCTAAACTACCTATGGGTTTTGTAAGATTATCTATACTTTTCCAAGCTAATTTTATGGTTTCTTTATCTGAAGGATTAATTACTTTCAACGTTTCTTCTAATAATCCCACTATTTTTCACCCCACTCTTATTTAGTGTGTTATTTTAATAATTATCTTTCGTATTGTAAAAATGTTGTTTTGCATTGCGCTTAACTTAGTACTTTACAAGTTGTTTAAGCATGTCCAAGTTGCCAAAAAAGTGTACATGTCCATACATAGCTAATGTATTTTGTTTAGCATAACCACATTGCCACTTTTTTAAGGAACCATCATAGATTTCTTTTGTAAGATTACATATCTTATCTTCTTTCAGCTCCACATATGATTTGTGAAATTCGTGACAATTGATTTTTGTTTCCGCCTCAATAAGGCTGTTTTTCTTACTAACTTCAAGTTGTGCATATCCAAAGTTTTGAAGTTTTTTAGTCATATACGCTTTACCCGTAAAAAAACTAACCGTTTCAAAAATCTTATTACTATCCATATTTTGTATACCTTCTGTAAGATACATTAGACCACCACATTCAGCATAACATGTTACACCTTTTTTAAGTGCTTCTCTTATACTTAAAAGCATAGATTCATTTGCACTTAGTTCTTCAACAAAAACTTCAGGATATCCACCACCAAAATAAATAAAGTCTACATTTTCTGGTATCTTTTTATCTTTTATAGGACTAAAAAAAGTAACCTCACCTATTTCCTTTAAAAGTTCTATATTTTCAGTGTAATAAAAGCTAAAAGCCTTATCATAAGCAATGGCTATTTTTTTTCCTATATTCTTTAAATGATACATATCTTCATAATTTTCTGTTTCTTTAAAGAATGTTAAAAGCTCTTCTAAATTAACATTCTTTAATATTAAATCACTACATAAATCTATCTTTTCATTTAAATCTTCTATTTCGCTGCTTTGAACAAGACCTAAATGTCTACTTTTTAAAGATAACTTTTCATTTTTAGGTACATATCCCAAAACCTTAATCTTACAATTTTTCTCTACAGCAGCTTTTAATAACTTATAATAGCTTTCACTTATACTATTAAATATAACTCCTACTATATTTGCATTTTCAAAATCAAGTATTCCATTTATTTCAGCACATAAGGTAGCACTTTGAGCTTTAGGTGTTATAACTAATAATATAGGAAGATTTAAAACTCTAGCTACATGAGCTGTGGAATACTCAGAATCTATACCCTTTCCATCATAAAGTCCCATAACCCCTTCTACTACACCTATATCTCCTTTTCCTCTGGAAAAAGCTGCTTTAACACCTTTTTCACCCATTAAAAACAAATCTAAGTTTCTAGAAGGTTTTCCTGTTATGTGACTATGAAAAGCTGGATCAATATAATCTGGGCCTACCTTATATCCTTGTACATCAAATCCCTTTTTCATAAGTGCTTTCATAATTCCTAAAGTTATTGTGGTTTTTCCTCCACCACTACTGTTAGAAGATATTACTATGCTTTTCAAGCACTTCACCCCCTGCCTATTAACTTTCAGGCCAAATTTCACGCTTTAAAAATAATGTGAAACAACTTTTTTGAGAGGACAATTGACAGAGGACAGAGGACAGTTAAGGTTGATTTTTTTGCTAACGCAAAAGAATCTTTAAATTTATATAAATCAGCAATGTTTCGCTTTAGTGAAACGAGTCATCAAAAATTTAATTTAAGATTTTTCGTAGTGTAGCGGAGAAAAATCCTCCTTCACTGTCCTCTGTCAATTGTACTCTGTCCTCTTAAAAATATTGTATCGCAATGTTTTTAGATTCTATCTTAGAATTTTCTCATTAATTCAGCAAACTTTTCTACATGTTCTTTTGTATGTTTTACACATATAAACATAGCTTCAAATTGGGATGGCGCCATCATTATTCCACCCTTTAACATATGTTCAAAAAATCTTCCGTAAAGATTAACATCAGACTTCTTAGCTTCATTGTAATTTGTAACCTTTCCACCTTCGTTAAAGAATATAGTCATCATAGTTTTCATTCTATTAACAACTACTGGAAGTCCTTTTTCTTTTCCTATTTGTTCTACTACGTTTTGAATTCCTTCTCCTATGCTGTCCATATAATCATAGTATGCTAAGTTATTATGAAGCTTTGTAACTGCTGCTAAACCTGCTGCCATAACTATTGGATTTCCTGACATTGTTCCTGCTTGATAAACTGGTCCTAATGGTGTTAATTGTTCCATTAAATCTCTTCTTCCACCATATGCTCCACATGGAAGACCACCACCCATTATTTTTGCAAAAGTTACTAAATCAGGTTTTACTCCATAAAGACTTTGAGCTCCTTTATATGCAACTCTAAAGCCTGTCATAACTTCATCAAATATTAATATAGTTCCATACTTTGTACATATATCTCTTACACCTTGTAAAAATTCTTTTTTAGCTGGTACAACTCCCATGTTTCCTGCTATTACTTCTATAATAACAGCTGCTATTTCTTCTCCTTGCTTTTCAAAAAGTTCTTTAACACTATTTAGGTCATTATACTGAGCGATTAAAGTATTCTCTATGCTTCCTTCAGGAACACCCGGTGAACCTGGAATATTTGAAGTCATAACTCCTGAACCTGCTTCAACTAAGAATCCATCAAAATGGCCATGATAACATCCTGCAAATTTTACTATTTTATCTCTTTTAGTACATCCTCTAGCCAATTTTACAGCACTCATAGTTGCTTCTGTTCCTGAATTAACCATTCTTATCATATCTACATTATCTACAGTAGAGCATATGTGTTTTGCTAATTTTAACTCAAGTTCTGTTTGTGTACCAAATGCAATTGATTGTTCTGCTGCACCTTTTATAGCCTTCACTACATCTTCATCACAATGTCCAAGTATCATAGGACCCCAAGCATTTATAAAGTCCACATATTCTTTTCCATCTTCATCATAAATGTAAGCTCCAGAACCTTTTTTTATAATTGGAGGATCAATATTTAAACCTACATAAGCTCTAACAGGACTGTTTACTCCTCCTGGCATATATATTTTGGATTCATTAAATATATCCGAATTTCTCATTTTTACTCTTCCTCCCTAATCCATTTAGCAGCTTCTAGTGCATAATATGTGATAATCATCTTTGCTCCTGCTCTTTTTATAGATGTTAACATTTCAAGTGCTACTCTCTTTTCATCTATAACTCCTGCTTTAGCTGCTGCTTTAACCATAGCGTATTCACCACTTACATTGTAAGCTGCTATTGGTACATCATATCTATCTCTTGCCAATCTTATTACATCTAAATAAGGCATAGCTGGCTTAACCATTATAATATCTGCACCCTCATCTATATCATCTTCTATTTCAAGCATAGCTTCTCTTACATTTGCTGGGTCCATCTGATAACTCTTTCTATCCCCAAATTGAGGTGCTGAATCTGCTGCTTCTCTAAATGGTCCGTAAAAAGCAGAACAATATTTTGCACTATAAGCCATTATAGCTATATTTTTAAAACCATTTTCATCAAGCGCTTCTCTTATAGTTAGTATTCTTCCATCCATCATATCAGAAGGAGCTATCATATCAGCTCCAGCCTTTGCATGAGATACTGCTATTTTATCTATGTAATCTAAAGTTTCATCATTATCTACCTTTTCATCATGAATTATGCCGCAATGTCCGTGACTTGTGTATTCACACATACAAACATCTGTTATAACAAATATCTCTGGATTTAATTCTTTTATTTTTCTTACAGCCTTTTGAACTATCCCATTATCATCATAAGCTCCACTTCCGCATTCATCCTTATGGTCTGGAATTCCAAATAATATTACACTTTTAACACCTACTTCATTCATATCATCTACTATTTCATGTAGTCTATCTATAGAAAAATGATAGTTTCCTGGAAGTGATGAAATTTCATTTTTTATATTTGTTCCTTCTACTACAAATAGTGGATATATAAAATCACTTGTATGAAGGTATGTTTCTCTTACCATTCCTCTTATAACTTTATTCTCTCTTAATCTTCTGTGTCTTCTAAACATTTGTCATTACCCCTTTTTCTATATATTATTTTTTTATATTAATAAATTGAACTTACATTTTATTTTACATAATAAGCAAATTGCGAAGCAATTTAGTGGACAATTGACAGTTGATAGTGAAGGTGGATTTTTTTCCGTTACACTACAAAAAATCTTTAATTAAATTTTTGAGGGCTCGTTTCGCTAAAGCGAAACATTGCTGATTTATATAAATTTAAAGATTTTTTGCGATAGCTAAAAATCAACCTTCACTGTCAATTGTCCACTATCAACTGTCAACTCAAAAAGCTTTGCTTCGTAATTTTTTTATATTACCTCAATTAAACTCTTAACTATTCACTCTTACCTATTAACTTTTTAAGTACTCCTTCTGTGGTATATTCATCACAAATTTCATATTTTATTCCCTGCTTTTCTAATGCATTTCCTGTAATAGGTCCTATGGAAATTACTCTTTTTTCTTTTATACTATCTATTCCAACCAATCCTATCATGTTATTTACAGTACTAGGGCTTGTAAATATCACTGTATCCACATCTTTAAAACATTGTCCACTTGGTAGTGTTCCCATTGTTGTTTCATAGGTATGACATTCATCTACAATACATCCATTTTCTCTTAATATATCTACAAGATAAGGTCTAGCATTCTTAGCTCTTGGTAAAAACACCTTGTTTCCAGGTTTTATGAAATCTCTCATTTTTTCAAATAAACTCTCTGCTACAAATTTTTCTGCAATAATTTTAGGAATAATCCCTCTTTGCTTTATAGCTTTTTCAGTAGCTGGACCTATGGCCGCAAAATCTGCTTTTATTTTTCTTATATCATAATCATTATTATTTAAATAATCAAAGAAACTTTCTACTCCATTAACGCTAGTAAATACAATATAGTCATAACAATCCAGTTTATTTATATATTCATCCATTTTTTTATTTGTATATTTTATTTCTATGGAATTTATCTCTGTAACCTGAGCACCTAAATCTATTAATTTTTCTCTTATTTCTTTTGATTGCTCTTTAGTTCTAGTAATGCAAATATTCTTACCAAATAGAGGCTTTTTTTCATACCAATTTAATTTATCATTAAACTGCACTACTTCTCCAACAACTATAATAGATGGCGAGTGTAGTTCTGCCTTTAAAGCTTTTTCTTCTATGTTCTCTAAAGTTCCTACAACTTTTCTTTGTTTAGCAGTGGTTCCTCTCATAACTACTGCACAAGGTGTACATTCTTTCATTCCATTTTCTATAAGTTTTTTTGAAATAACTCCTAAATTTTCAAACCCCATTAGAAATATAAGAGTTCCACCAATACTTGCTGCAGCTTTCCAATTAATATTTAACTTTTCTGCACTTTTACCAGTGAATACATGAAAGCTTTGTGCTATTTTTCTATGAGTTACAGGTATACCACCATAATTAAGTACAGAAATAGGTGACGTAATTCCTGGAACAACCTCAAACTCTATTCCTTCCTCTATAAGCCTTAAAGCTTCTTCTCCACCTCTTCCAAATATATAAGGATCTCCACCCTTTATTCGTCCAACAGTGTGACCTTGCTTGCTTAGTTTTACAAGCATATCATTAATTTCATCCTGAGTTTTATAATGACATCCTGGCTCTTTTCCACAATAATATATTTTACAATCTTCATTTAAATATTTTAAAATGCCTATTCCTGCAAGTCTATCATACATTACAGCTGTACATTGTTTTAATTTTCTTACAGCCTTTAACGTTATAAGCTCTTCATCTCCTGGACCTGCTCCTATAAGATAAACCTTCCCCATTCAATTCTCACGCCTTCCTTTTTTTAAGATGCCTTATGCTTCTATAATTTCTTTACCTAGTTTTTCACCTAGTTCTATATAATTTTCCTTTATACCACTTATTTCTTTTTTTACTAATTTGCTTCCAACTTGAAATATTCCTATAATACTAATTGAATTTCCGTCTATTGAAGCATAAGCTCCTATAGTTGAATTGCAATCCCCATTTAAAGTTCTCATAAAACTTCTTTCAGCTTCCACACAAATTCTTGTATTTTCATCTTCTAATCTTTTAAATATTTCTTGATTTAAGGCATTTTTCTTTGTCTCTATTCCCAAAGCTCCTTGACCTACTGCTGGTATTATTTCATTTACAGTAAAATAATCTGTTATTATGTTTTCCATACCCATTCTTTTAAGTCCTGCTGCTGCTAGTATTATGCCGTCTAAGTTTTCTTTTTCTATTTTAGCTATTCTAGTTTGAACATTTCCTCTTATAGGTACTATTTCTAAATCTGGTCTTAAAAGTTTAATTTGTGCTGCTCTTCTATTACTGCTAGTTCCAATTTTAGCTCCTGCTTTTAACTCTTTAAAATGTACACCATTAATAGCAACAAATACATCTCTTACATCTTCCCTAATAGGTATAGCAACTATTTCAAACATATCTGGAACATCAAAGGGTACATCTTTCATACTATGTACTGCAGCATCTGCTCTGTCTTCTAATAGCGCAATTTCTATTTCCTTTATAAAAAGACCTTTTCCTCCAATTTCGCTTAAAGATACATCTAATATTCTATCTCCTGTGGTTTCTACTAAAAGTTTTTCACACTCAATATTATGATTTTCTTTTAAAATTCCCATTATAGTTTCTGTTTGTACCTGAGCCAATTTGCTTCTACGCGTTGCAATTTTTAGCTTCAAAATCAATCACCATCCTATTTTACAATATCTTCATATGGATAAAACATTTTTAACACTAATTCTTCTTTACCCTTTTCATAAAAAAAGAAAAAATCATCTGAACATACAAACTTAATTATTTCCTTTTTTATATGATTTTCTTTAACATAATTTCTAATACTTGATGTAAACTCAGTAAATTTATCATATTTATTTATATACTCTTTTATCTTATCTGCCAGATATACCGCTGCTTTAGGATTTCCAGTAGAAGTATTTACTCCTAAAAAAATATTTTCTGTATTTCTTTGACATGGAGTAACACAAATGCCCTCTTCCGGAATGCTGCAATCTATATACAGTTTATAACTTTCTGTACAATGCAGCCTTATTTCCGAGTTTGTTTTTTCTGAATTCGTAGCAATTATAACTATATGATTAGATTCTATATACTTTTTTTTATATTCTGATTTTATAAGTTTTAAATTACTATACTTCTCTAATTCTTTGAAACCTACATTAAAATCTTTGGAAATTACAGAAACTAAACATCCTTTTTTTATAAAGGTTTTAGCCTTTATAAGTGAAGCATTTCCGCCTCCAACAATAAGTACATTTATTTTTTTTGATATAAGTGAGAGCATTGTATATTTTATTCCGCTACATAAAATATCTTCTTTATTATTTTCATACAATCCTCAGCACATCCCTTCAATTGTTCCTCCTTTAATACATCTATAGCTCTATTAACAAATGCATCTGAAGTACTCTTAAAAAGTATTTCAGCTAATTTTTCATTATCCTTAGTGTATCTTTTATTTTTAAAAGTTTTATATCTTTTTTTATAAACCTTTTCTCCACATTTTTTAAGGTTTAATATTTCTCCTGAAATACCTTGTATCTTCTGCCAATCCATAAATTCTTTAATATGTTTATTGATTATATACCTGTTTTTAATCATTATATCTTTTCTTTTTTTTCTATTTTCATCATCTATAGAACTTACCTTATCAATGTTATATACTTTTACGTTTTCCATACTGTAAACCTGCTCCTCTACATCTCTAGGAACAGCTAAATCAAATATAAGCATATTTTTTTCTGGTAAGTTATCCTTTTTTACTACACAATGCGGTGCTGAAGTACAGGATATTACACAATCTACATCCTTGTAATGCTTCACTCTTTCATCAAAATATATAGCTTTTACTCTAGGATCCTCTACTTCTACAACTTTTGGATTTCTCACTGCCACATAAAGCACTTCAAAACCTGCTGATAAAATATATTTTGCTGCAAGCTGTCCAACCTCACCAAAACCTAATAACATAAATCTTTTTATTCCCTGTTTTCTACTTTCATTAACTGCTATAGAAGATGACGATACTGGTATCTTATAAAGATTTGACTTAGTTCTAAATTCTTTTCCACAAGTTACTGCTATTTGAAAAAGCCTCTGTAAATCTTTACTTACAGTTTTTGCATCCAACGCAATTTCATAAGCTTCTTTAATTTGTGCTAAAATTTGATCTTCTCCCAAAATTAAAGAATGAAACCCACAGACTACATCCATTAAATACTTAATTACTTCTCCTTCTTTATAGTGGAAAGTATGACATTTCAAACTTTTATCCCAACCTAATATATCGAAAACTTCATTTATAATATTTTCATCATGTTCTTTAGCATTAAAGTATATTTCTGTTCTGTTACATGTGCTTATTACTACAACTTCCTCGCAAACGTTACTTAAACTCTTTGTAAACTTTTCACAACGTTTTTGTATTACAGAAAATTTTTCTCTTATCTCTAATTTTACATCCCTCTTTAATCCTATAAGTTGTATCATTATTATCATCTCCCAAAATAATTCACCACGAAAACTTAAATTAGTGAATTTAAAAGCTCTATAATTTTATTATTATCTCTTCTACTTTTAATAGCTAATCTAATATATTTTTCATTTAAACTTTTAAAATTATCACATTTTCTAATTGCAATTCCTTTTTCTAAACATAACTGGTATAACTTATTACAATCTAAATTTTTAAGTTTACACAATAAAAAATTAGCATAAGTATTATATACCTTTTCTATTAAGTTTATTTTTTCTAAATTTAAAATCATATACTTTCTCTCTTCTTCAATCCATAGTAATGATTTTTCTATATAATTTCTATCCTTCAAAACATATTTCACTGCTGTTTCTGCAAAACAATTTACATTCCAAGGATTTTGCTTCATTTCAATTTTACTTATCAATTCTTTATTTTTAGTTATTCCATACCCCATTCTAATGCCAGGCATAGAGAAGAATTTAGTTAAAGCTCTAACTATAAATATACATTTATAATTTTCCATTTCTTCTAAAAAACTAAAGTCATTTTTTCCTGTAAATTCAATAAATGCTTCATCTATTATAACAGTTTTATTATTTTTTTCACAAAAATCCAGTACAGCTTTAAATTTATTCTTATTTATTACTCCTCCATTAGGATTATTGGGGTTACCTATAATAAGTGCCTCTGCACTTTCCATTTGTAAAAGTATATCTTCATAATCGCAGGTCATATCTTCTTTTAGCTTAGAATATTTTATACTGCATCCCCACTTTAAAGCATTTTTTTCATACTCTATAAAGGAAGGTACTACTATACATACTTTTTTGAAACAACTTATTGATAAATCTATAATTTCTGCTGCTCCATTACCAAGCACTATATCATTTTCACAAATATAAAACTTATCCTCGCTATAATTACTTAAATCAGATTTATCTCTAAAATAATTTCTGCTAAATTCTAAATACTCTTTAATAGACTTCTTTAAGCTTCTATACTTAACGTCTGGATACTTTTCTACAGCCTTTAATGCTTCTTCAATGTGACTTTTAAAACTAACTGGAACGCCTAATGGATTTATATTAGAACTAAAATCCAGAATTTCCTTTCCTTTTAAAATTCCTTCTGTATATATGTCTCCTCCGTGCTCCATACTTATCACTTCCTAAATTACTTATTTTAAAGTACGCTTATTTTTTAATAATTACAAACATAACTATAATATATAAGAACATCATGAACACTTCTGCAGCATACATAATCTTTATAGAATCATTTATATGTTCAAAACTTAATTCCTTTTTTTTATCTCCAATAGTAGGTTTATAAACTACTTCACCAAAATATATATTGGTGCCTCCTAACTGTACTTTCATAGCTCCTGCAGCCGCAGCTTCTGGATATGCACAATTTGGGCTTTTGTGATTTTTCCTGTCTCTCATCATTATTTTAAAACTTTCTACAGCATTACCTTTAACTACAAAGGAGCTCAAACATATAAGTATTCCAGTTATTCTTGCAGGGATAAAATTAAAAACATCATCTACTTTAGCTGGGAAAAATCCTATGTGTTTATATTTCTCATTCATATATCCAAGCATTGAATCCATAGTATTTATAGCTTTATACATCATTGCTAAGGGCGCTCCTCCAATGATAGCATAAAGCAAAGGTGCAATAACTCCATCAGAAGCATTTTCAGCTACTGTTTCTACATCAGCCCTTACTATCTCATTATCACTAAGCTGCGTTGTATCTCTTCCAACTATATATGAAAGCATTAATCTAGCTTTTTCTATATCTTTATCTTTCAATGCATAATAAACTTTTTTAGCTTCTTTGCTTAAACATTTTGCTGCTAAAGTTGTCCATATTATTATTACATTTAAAACATGATACAGCCAAGGTATTGAAACCAAAGATTTTAAAATAATAAATGGAATAATAAAACTTACACTTGCTACAATTATTACTATAAATGCTCCAAATATTTTAATTTCCATATTAGTTTTACATGATTTTCTTCCCTGCTTTTCTAAAAAGCTTATAAATTTTCCTATATATATAATTGGATGTGGTACCCAATATGGGTCACCAATTAACCAGTCTAATATTACAGCTAGAAGTATATCTATAATATTCATTACCATAAAAGATACTGTCAAAATCAATCACCCCATTATTTTTCCATTCCAATAATCTTGTATATACTTTTTATATCTAAGTTTTTCCTTACAATATCCGCTAATTTATCCAGCTCTTTTTCCCTTAAGTTTTCGTAAACATAAGACTTTTTAACACTCATAGCTTTTCTTAATCTTATTTTATTTAAAACATGTTCTCTAAAATCTACACCGTCAAAAACTCCATGTATATAACTTCCCATAATATTTCCTGTATTATTTATAGCACCATCTTCTGTGCAAACTTTTTCTCCATTCTTATCTATAATTTTAAATAGAGGTTTAGCATTATCACCATAAGTACATATTCCCATATGTATTTCGTAACCATATACATTTAACTTTCTCTTTTCAGTTTCACACTCATCTTTATATATACTGAACTGATTTATGCTTTCTGCATTTACTCTAGTAGTAACCTTTTCTTCTTCAAATACAGTGTTCACATCCAAAAGCCCCATTGCTTCTACTTCAGGAACTTCTGTTTCCACACCATAAGGATCTTTTATAAGATTTCCAAGCATCTGATATCCTCCACAAATCCCTATTACAAAACCTTTTTCACTGTACTTTTTTATATGTTTTTCCAAACCGCATTTTCTAAGATAGAGTAAATCTTCTATAGTATTTTTACTGCCTGGAATTATAAGTAAGTCAGGATTACCAAACTCTTCTACAGAGCTTACAAATCTTACAGAAACATCACTTTCACTCTTCAAAGAATCTAAATCTGTAAAGTTTGATATGTGAGGAATTTTTATAACAGCTATATCTATTGGAGCTGTTATCTTCGTATTAAACTCTACTGCACCATCCTCGTCTTCTAATACTAATTTAGAATAAGGGACTACACCCACACAGGGTATTTTAATTATATCTTCAAGCATAGTAAGTCCTGGTTTTAATATTTCTATATCTCCTCTAAACTTGTTTATTATAGTGCCTTTAACTCTTTTTTTCTCTTCATCAGTAAGTAAAAGCATAGTTCCTGCTAAAGATGCAAATACTCCACCTTTATCTATATCTCCTGCTAATAGTACAGGTGCATCTACCATTTCTGCCATTCCCATATTTACTATATCTCTATCTCTTAAATTTATTTCTGCTGGACTTCCTGCTCCCTCCATAACTATAATATCAAACTTCTTTTCCATATCTTTAAATTGGCTTTTAATCATATCTTTAAATTCTAATTTCATATTGTGATACTCCATAGCTGTACTATTTCCATAAACTTTTCCATTCACTATAATCTGACATTTTTTATCAGAAGTTGGCTTCAAGAGTATAGGATTCATGTAAGCTTCTGGTTGAAGCCCTGCCGCATAAGCTTGAAGTACCTGAGCACGGCCCATTTCTTTTCCATCTAAAGTTATGTATGAATTTAAAGACATATTCTGTGATTTAAAAGGACATACAGAATATCCATCTTGTGTAAAAATTCTGCAAAGTGCTGTTACTAATATACTTTTTCCTACAGATGATCCTGTGCCTTGAATCATAATTTTAGCCATAATAACCCTTCCCCTCTTAAATTGATATAAACTAAAAAAAGCTGTCCAGAAGTACTCCCATGCAATATTTTTATATGTTTAAAGACAATGCACAGTTTTTGACTTTTAAGACAATTTTTTTTATAAAATAAAAAAACCGGCAAATGCCGGAAGTACTATATTAAAAGTCCTTTCCCTCCGAAAGCATATGTTTTAATCAGGCAGGTCTCCTGGCTTATGAATCATTCTCCCCTTTGCCTTCCTCTAATATTAATATAGAGTGGCCAGTAAAGGTTTGTCCTCATTTACAGTAGCGGGGGCTGCTGCGGAATTTAACCGCATTCCCTTTTCACCTTATTTAAAAGGCACCTGAAGTTTATTATTCTTTTTTATGAGTTTAGTTTATTACAATTGTTTTCAACTGTCAATGATTCTACTTAATATTATAATGAACTAAAAAATCGTTATCATTAATTACAGCACTATAATCATCATCCCTTATAATGCTATGTTCTTCTGAAAAAACCAAAGCTCTTTTAAATACATCTTGTACATATTCAAAATCATGAGTAGAACAAATTATGGTTTTACCACTAGAATTTAGTTTTATCATAAGTTCTCTTAAAAATTTTTTTCCTTTGGGATCTATACCATTCATAGGCTCATCTAAGACTAAAACCTCTGGATTTAAAGCTAAAACGCTAGCTATGGCTACTCTTTTTTTCTCACCACCACTTAAATTATATGGCTCTCTTTCTCTGAGATCTTCTACATCCAAAAGCCTTAAACAATCTTCAACTCGTCTACTTATTTCTTCTTCCTTAAGTCCCATTTGTCTTGGTCCAAAAGCTATTTCATCATACACATTAGAACAAAACAATTGAGCATCAGAATTCTGAAATACAAAACCTATTTCTTTGTGAAATAACTTGCAAAATTTATTATCTTCTAACTTTTTACTGTTTATTTCTTGTCCTTTAAAAGAATATTTTCCTTTTCCTGCAAAAACTATACCATTTATGATTTTTAGAAAAGTAGATTTTCCACTACCATTAGGACCTATTAATGCTACAGCTTCGCCTTCTTTAATACTTACATCTATATTTTTTAATACATCTGCATTTTTATATTTAAAAAATACATCTTTAAATTCAATCATTTCATCACATCCTAGCAAAATAGAAATACATTAATATAATTGCTATATTTATTATAACATATATACAGTCTTTAAAGGAAATTTTAAAATTAGAATAGGACACATACTCTCCTGTAAACCCCCTACATTCCATGGCGTAATACATTTCGTCACCTAACTCCTTTGATTTCAAAAAGAGGTTTCCCATTAACTTAGATAAAGAAGAATGTTTTTTGTCATTCTTACCTACAGATCTTAATTTTAAAGCATAAAGCATTTCTAAAGAAAATTCTCCAAGAATATAAATGTATTTTATAGTTATATCAAACACTAATATAAATATATCTGGTATAAAGAAAAGTTTCAAAGCTTTGGTTATATCATGCCATTTGGTGGTGTAAGATAAGATGTTTATCGAAGCTATGGTACCTAATAATTTTAAAAGAAGAAATATACTATTTTTTACATTTCCCATTATTATAGAAGGTATAAGCATAATCAATGTAAAGATTGGTATTACTATACTTAACGCTAAAATTTTTTTAATATCTTCTATTTCTAATAAACTTAACATGAATAATACATATACATCTACAACTAGTATGTACATAAGATTTTTAGACATTGAAAGAAATATTATATTTATAATTGTAAAAACTAATTTCATAGATGGATTAAGATTATAAATGAAATTACTGCTAATTTTATTACTTCTTTTTATAAGCGATAAAATACTTAAAAGTCCTACTATAGTTTTATCTATAAATCTATCTTTATCAACTTTAGGTATATACTCATCCTTTTTTAAAAGCCAATCCTCCATTAGATTCCACCTACTTACTATAAATTATTAAATTTTAAATTTAAATTCTCTTTAAAAAATAATTTCAAATACACATTGAAATTATTTTTTAACTATGCATATGCTCAATTAAATTTAATTTTCAAACAGATCGGTTCTGTTAAAAATATATCATATATAAAACTTTAATGCAATTAATTTAATACACGTAGCACTTTACATTATTTTGTAATATTTATATAAATCGATATTATTTTTACATTGAGAATATATTTCAGAAGGATTTTTATCACTTTTGTAGAATATATTTTACGTATTGTATTTATTTGGCATAATTACTGACTTATGTAATTATCAAATTAAGAGAGGAGTTATTAATATGTTAAATTATTATTATCCCTGTTTATTTTCAAATAATTCTAATATGAAATTTCCCATGAGTGCAAATGTTCCTACTAATAATGTTACTAATAACAATATTCCTACTAACAAGGATATGTTTAATAACATCATAGACAATATTCCTATAGGAGTTATGATCTTAGACGATAAATTTAATATAATAATTTGGAATTCTGCACAAGAAAAAATATCAAAATTAAATTCCAAAACAGTTATAGGAAAAAATTTTTTTAAAGTTTTCCCCTATACATTTGATGAAAACATTAAACTTAAAATTAAAAATATAATAAAAACTGAAGAAACTATTATTTTGAATGATTTTTTAATACAAGAGTTTTCTTTTAATGGATCTTATAGATATTGTAATATAAAAATTAGTCCTTTGAAAAACAAATCTGCTGTAATCTTTACTATTGAAGATTGTTCTATATTAGAAAATATGAATTATCAGTTAAAAAGAAATACTGAACTATTAAAGACACAGTGTGATAATAACAAAGTTTTAATTAAAAAAATTGAGAAAGATAAAAAATTACTAACTAAAATACAGGAAGTTGACAAATTAAGAACAGAGTTTTTTGCAAATATTTCCCACGAACTTAGAACACCACTAAATATAATTTTAAGTGCCCTTCAACTTATAAATCCTTTTAATAATTTAACAATTAATAAAGAAAAATCTTATAAATACCTAAATAGTGTAAGACAAAATTCTTTTAGGCTATTAAGGCTTATTAATAATTTAATAGATTTAACTAAAATGGATGCTGGATATTTTGAAATACATCCATCTAATCACAATATAATTAATATAATTGAAGATATAACATTGTCTGTAGCTCAATATGCAGAAAATAAAAACATAACCCTTACCTTTGATACAGATATAGAGGAAAAAAACATGGCTTTTGATCCTGATAAAATAGAACGAATTATGTTAAACTTAATATCAAATTCTATAAAATTCACAGAACCAGGCGGAAATATATTTATAAATATATGGGACCAAAAGGATTACATTATTATTTCTGTGAAAGATACCGGTATTGGCATCCCCAAAAATAACCTAGGTGTAATTTTCGAAAGATTCCGTCAAGTTCATAAAAATCCATCAAAAAACAATGAAGGTAGTGGTATAGGTTTATCTCTCGTTAAATCTCTAGTAGAAATGCATGGAGGGCAAATTTCCGTTAAGAGCGATTTGGGGAAAGGAACTGAATTTATTATAAAACTTCCCGTTACTACAAAATCACATGATAGCAACTCTATAACACACAGTGAACTTGGGGAAGGTCATACTCAAAAAATAAATATAGAATTTTCTGATATATATTCATCATAATTTTATTTTAAGCACAGGTTTTTTATACCTGCGCTATTATTTTTTTCTCCTAAATAAAGAAATGAATGCTACTACTACAATTATAAATATGACAACAGCTATTATACTGCACATTACTATCATACTTTGTATCATTTAAATCATCTCCATTTAAATTTCTTGATTTTAATTATTAGTCATGAATTTCACCGAATGCGTACCATGGTCCCATACCTATAGCTGTGCCCTTAGTTTGTTCTTTTAATATAAAATTTTTTAAATTATTTTTTTCTACTAAAACAACTTCTATTTCTTCTTCTGATTCAAGTTGCTGTTTAGGATTTATATTTTCCTCTATATTTTCATTGATTTCTGCCTTAACAATGCGTACAGTATCAGATAATAATGCAGCATTAGAATATAACATTGGACTTATGCTTTTTATCTCACCTATATATCCTGTTTCTTCCTTAAGCTCTCTCAATGCTTCTTTTTCTAAATCTTTACCTTCCACAAGTCCTGCTGGAAATCCTAAAACATAATTATTTATAGCTGCACGATATTGTTTTATCATTAAATATCTATTGGATGGAATAAGTTTAGATATTATAACTACTGTATTGCTAGTGTTAGTTCTTTCTATACTTTCCCAATTTACTTCTTCGCCTTTTTCATTTTTATAAGTTGTTTGTTCTAGTGATAACCATTTACCTTTATATAAAGTCTTCTTTTCAATTTTTTTCATAATTAGTTCACTCCATATCAATAATTATATTCTACTACACTATGTTTAAATTTTACATTACCTCGATAAATTGTTCGTTTTTTCAATTTTTTCTTTAAATAAGAATGTTATGAAACTAATAAATATATTATTTACATGTTTTTGGGAAATTCTATACTTTCATCATATCAGAAACAAATATATGCCTCGTCCTGATCAGAATTTCGAAGTGCGGTTAACTCATCTAATTTAATCAAATCCAAATCGGAAGATTGCCGCGCTTTATCCTAACGGTAAGCCGTCACACGTTCCATTCTACAATCAAGAGGACTGGAATTTAAGAAACTTATGATGATAGGGAATGATACGTAATCTTTGATAATATATGCATTTAATTTCATGAGCACCTCTAATTATACATTTTGTATAAATTATTGTTAAAAAAATGTACATTGTGCAAATAGAATTACAAATTTTCATTTGCTATAATATAATTATATCAAATGGTTGATAAATTACAACGCTTTCTGCTGGTTCTCCTGTTACTTATACAATAATAAAAAATGTATAAATTCAGTTAGGAGAATTAGAGCTTATGGCATATACTTTCAATTGATGCAACAGATACATATCCTGATTAGGGGCAATTAAATGTTGTGAACAGCTGAGGGGTTACATTTCCCTAATGTAAATGTTTAACAGGACTTTTTTCGGTGTAGGATGATGAACATATCATATGCAAAAATATTATAAGAGCACCTAATCTGATTTTTCTGAATCTTGCCGCATTATTTTTATCAACTATATGTACAATGGGTGATATGTATGAAATCAATTATGGAATTTAATTTCTCTTTGTCCCTATGGCTAATACCAGGTGTAATTTGTCTTGTGGCGGACGTATTTGCCGTGATTGGATTTATCAAAAGTGGAAAAATTTAGATAAAAAGCATAAGGTACAAATCAAAGAAATTTAAAGTGTTGTAGTAATAATCGATATGATTGTAACTTAACGTAAACGTTTAAAGAAGGGGTGTATATTATGATAGTAATTGGTGAAAAAATTAATGGAGCTATTCCTTCCACAGCTAAAGCCATTGCAGCAAAGGATGCAGAATTCATAAGAAATCTTGCAATAAAGCAAACAGAAGCAGGTGCAGATTTTATTGATGTTTGTGCTTCAGTGGATAATGAGATCGAACTTGAAACAATGAAATGGCTTATAGACATCGTACAGGATGCAACCGATGTGCCCATCGCAGTGGACAGCCCTAACGTTCACACATGCGTAGAAGCCATGAAATACTGTAAGAAGCCAGGCCTTTTCAATTCCGTATCAATGGAAGGGGACAAGATTGACGTGGCATTTCCTGCAATCGCTGATACAAAATGGGAGTGTGTTGCTCTCTTGAACAGCGACAAAGGAATCCCCAAAACTGCTAAAGACCGTTTGGATGTATTTGTAGATTTAATGGCAAAAGCAAAAGAATACAACATTGATCCGTCTAGGATGCATATTGATCCCTTGATTGAAATGCTATGTACATCAGAAGAAGGGATCACCATGGTAACCGAAGTTATGAAAAAAATCAAAGAATTGTATCCTACGATTCATGTGGTTGGAGCTGTTAGTAATATCTCCTTTAATATTCCAGCTAGGAAAATTGTCAATCAGGCATTTGCAGTATTGGCTATGAATGCAGGAATGGACAGCTTTATTCTTGATCCATTGAATCAGGATTTAATAGGGATGTTGTTTGCAACAGAAGCACTATTAGGTGAAGACGAGTACTGCATGGAATATATTGGGGCATACAGAAAAGGAATATTTGGTAAAAAGAAATAATTATATAAAATAATAAGGAGGAAAAAGTAATGTCTAAAATTGAAGAAGTAAAAGTTAATGTAGAGACAGGTAAAACTAAACTTATTAAAGGATTGGTGCAGGAAGCACTAGATGAGGGAAGCAAAGCAGAAGATATACTTCAAGCTATGATTGACTCAATGGGTGTTGTAGGAGATAAGTTCTCAACAGGAGAACTATTCGTACCTGAAATGCTAATAGCAGCAAAAGCAATGTCAAGAGGTGTAGAAGTACTTAAACCTCATCTTGCAAGCGGGTCTTCATCTTCTTTAGGAACATGTATTATTGGAACAGTCGCAGGCGATTTACATGATATTGGAAAAAATTTAGTTTCAATGATGATTGAAAGTACTGGATTTAAAATAGTAGACCTTGGCGTAGACGTACCTGATGCTAAATTTGTTGAAGCAGTTAAGGCAAATGAAAATGTAAAAATAGTAGCATGTTCAGCACTTCTTACTACAACAATGCCAGCTTTGAAGAAAACAGTTGCGACTTTAAGAGAAAGTGGATTAAAAGGATTCAAGATAATGGTTGGTGGTGCTCCTGTAACAGCTGAATTTGCGGCTTCAATAGGGGCAGATGCATATACGCCTGATGCAGGTAGTGCTGCACTTAAAGCTAAAGAATTGGCAACAGCATAATAAATATATCATAAATAATATAAGGAGGTATTGATATATGTTAACTAAAAGACAGAATTTACTCGAAACTATTAAAGGTGGAAATCCGGATCGTTTTGTTAATCAATATGAATTTTTGAATATGATCCTGGAAATGCCTTTGGGAAGTGGATCTAACTACGGTTGTACTTGGAAAGATAATTGGGGGATAACATGGCAATGGCCAGAAGGTCAACTTGGTGCGTTCCCTGTGCATGATGACGAACACAGAGTTTTAAAAGATGTTACCGAATGGAAGAAATACGTTAAAATTCCTGAAATCGACACTTCCGATGAAGCTTGGGCTGCAGCTATTGCTCATGCTAATTCTGTTGACCGTAACGAGGAATTTGTCTCACCTTTCTATGCCCCAGGTGTCTTTGAAATGACACATCATCTTATGGGTATGGAAGATGCATTAATGGGTTTATATGAAGAGCCTGAAGCTATGCATGAGTTAATTGACGCCATTACGCAGTATGAGTTGGATGCTGCAAAAGTGATAGTTGAAAAACTTCATCCAGATTGCATTTTCCATCATGATGACTGGGGAAGCCAAAAAAACTCTTTTGTAGCTCCTAAAATGTTTGAAGAGTTCTTTCTTCCGGCTTATAAAAAAATCTATGGTTACTATAGAGCCAATGGTGTTGAATTGATTGTTCATCATAGCGATTCTTATGCCGCTAACCTAGTTCCATATATGATCGAAATGGGCATCGATATCTGGCAAGGCGTTATGAACACTAATAATATTCCTGAATTGATCAAGCAATATGGTGAAAAAATATCCTTTATGGGAGGTCTCCACAGCGGTTTGATTGATTTTCCAGATTGGACACCTGAAAATTGTACCAAACATGTAGAAGAAGCTTGCAAAGCTAATGGAAAGAAATACTTTATTCCATGCCTCACTGCGGGTTTACCTAAGGGATATTTTCCAAATGTATATGAGACAGTAAGTAATGCAATAGATGAAATGAGTAAAAAAATGTTTTAAGTTGCATAACTGGGTCAAAACATTTTTGTTGTAAATAAAAAAAACATTTTGGATCAATGTTAAAAATAAATTAATCCAAAATGTTTTTTGCGTTTTTCCTACTGAGAGTTCTTCGCTTCTTACAATGTCAAGCACGAGTCTCACTTTATTGTCTAATGTATAGTGAACTCCTATATTCCAAAACTTAAATTATGTATATTCAAGTAGAATATAATTATACTTAAAGAAAAATACTTCATAGGGGGAATTATATGAATATTTTAAATAAAAAATTTCAAATTATTATTAATTCACAAAAGGGTAAAGAAGTCATAAAGGTTAAACCAGGTGAAAATTTATTTAATGTATTAATGGATAACAGAATATTTATAGATAGTCCCTGCAATGGAAAAGGAATTTGTGGAAAATGTAAAGTTAAAGTAGTAAAAGGATTAAAGGAACTTACTCCACTTGATATAAAACATTTAACTAAAGAAGAGTTAGAAAGTGGATTTAGGTTATCCTGTAATTTGACTATAAATGAAGATTCAGAAATAGTACTTTTAGAAAAGAATAAAGATATGGAAGTATTAATAAATGGGACAGAACAGCAATATACTTTAGATACTGTAGTAAAGAAAAAATATTTAGCAATTGAGAAACCATCCATTAATGATCAACGAGATGATTATAGAAGGTTAAGTGATGCTTGTGAAAGTGATGATTTACTCATTGGATTACAATATTTACCTCAAATAAGTGATTTGTTAAGAGAAGCTGATTTTAATGTTACCGCATCACTTTATAAGAATCGTCTTTTACATTTAGAAAATGGTAACTGTTTACAACAAAACTATGGACTGGCTGTAGATATAGGTACAACTACTATAGTAATCTATTTATTAAATCTAAATGATGGGAAAGTAATAGATATAGATTCAAGAGTTAATAACCAAAGAAGTTATGGGGCTGATGTGGTTTCAAGAATAAATTTTACTATTGAGAATCCAAAGGGATTAGGTATATTGAAGGATAATATTGTAACTCAGCTTAATGATATGATAGAACTGTTATGTAAAAAAAATAACATAAGTGAAGATAACATATATGATATAGCTATTGTTGGAAACACCATTATGATTCACCTACTACTTGGACTCCCATGTAAAAATATAACTATGTCACCATACATTCCAGTGGTTACAAAGGCACTGGAGCTTGAAGCTAAGGAGATTGGAATTAAGGCTAAAGGCATGGTAAGCTTACTTCCTGGTATATCAGCTTTTGTAGGAAGTGATATAACTGCTGGTATATTATCCTGTGGTATGTTAAATTCAGAAAAATATTCATTATTATTAGACCTTGGAACTAATGGAGAAATTGCGCTAGGTAATAAAAACGAAGTAGTAACTTGCTCTACAGCTGCTGGACCAGCTTTTGAAGGCACAAATATTAAGCATGGAATTGGTGCCATAAAAGGAGCTATAAGCAAGGTTGATTTATCAAAGGATAAAATATATGAAACAATAGGCAATGAAAAACCTTGCGGAATATGCGGTTCAGGAGTGTTGGATGCTGTGGCACAATTTGTGAAGTTTGGAATATTAGATGAATCAGGTAGAATGGCAGGAGCGGACGAAGTTGAAAACAAGGATTATCAGAATAGGATTGTTGAGATAGATAATATGAGACAGTTTATTCTAGCACAAAATAGTATACATGAGGAAAGTATTACCTTTACACAAAAGGATGTACGAGAAGTTCAATTAGCAAAGGCTGCTGTATGTGCTGGTATCAAAATACTTTTAAAAGAAAAGAACATAAACTTTAATGAAATAGAAAAAGTGTACATTGGCGGTGGATTTGGTAATTATATGGATATAGAAAGTTCTGCTACCATAGGCATGATACCCAAAGAGCTCAAGGGTAAGATTGAATCTGTTGGCAACTGTGCAGGGGGTGGAGCTAAAATATATTTGCTATCAAAACGAATAAGAGAGAATGCAGTAGATATTATTAATAAAACAACATATATAGAGTTATCAAAAAGAGAAGATTTTCAGGAATATTTTATAGATTCTATGATACTGGATTAATATCTTCAGTGATAGATGCAGAAAATCTCAAACAGAGAAAATGTCTACTAGACATACATTTGGAACAATAAAAAGATACAAGTATAGAGGGGGGCGACAAACTACTTTATGGATAAATATTGTCATTATAGCAAACGTGAAAGAGTACTAAGGACAATCAGGCATGAGAAAACAGACAGGATTCCTAAAGGAGAGCTTTGTATTACTGATTCTATTATTTCTCGTGAATTAAATTGCAGTAAAATTGGATTTGAAGAAAAACTTGCATTTATCGACCGACTCGATCTTGACATTTTTACTGTTTCACCGATTTTTCCACATGACAAGAATAGATTACCAGAACCGGATGAATATGAATGGCCCGATATTAAAAAATGGGCTAGTCAGACCTCGGTTTTTACCTTTGCACTAATTGATGGCGCATTTGAGACAGGCCTAAGGACATATGGCCTCTTGGATTTTCTAACACTAACGAAAGAATCTCCTGATGACCTGAAAAACTTTATTAGACAGGTCGAAAAACTGAATATTGCCACAATGAAACAATCAGCCGACCAGGGTATAGATGGAATAATACTGGCAGATGATATCGCTTATGCAAATGGACTATTGACAAATCCAAATATTTTGAGAGAATATTTTTTGCCTTCTTTGGCAAAACAAATTGAAGAAATTACACATCTTGGACTTCCAGTCTTTTACCACTCGGATGGCAATTACCGTGAAATTATCCCTGATTTGATCGATATGGGTATACAGGGGCTTCAATGCATTGAACAACGATGCGGTATGGACATTGTTGCTTTACAGGAGGAATATGGGGATTGGCTATGCCTGTGGGGACATATCGATACCGAAAACACATCCAGTGCACATGATGCAGATTTTCTAAAAAACTTCTCAGCTTCTATACAAAGCCTCTCCACTCGAAACGGAATCATACTAGGAACAAATTGCGGGCTCTATGAAGGTATTGATATAGAAGGATTGACAGCAATATACCGGACTTTGGAGTGAAATGAATAAACAGAAAACAAATTATATTTTTTTATTAGTCTTAGCGAAAATTTCAGGAAAACCTTAGAACTTTAGCCTTGTTTGAGTGAAACGAGTTTGGCAAAGTTCTTAGGTCTTCCTGAAATTAGAGCTTTAGACTAATAAAAAATATTTAACGTGACAAAATACTTATCATATATCACGAAGTATAAGTTAAAATTCAAACTTCTCCATACCATTACCACATCATTTACTTTGTTACTTGTGTCGCATCATACTTATTGTATGGAATTAAAAAATTTAAGGAATATAGTTGTTTTATTAAAATTTCAGTGATATAATCTAAACAGTAAACAATACTGTTTAAGGAGATAATTCAAATGAGATTAAATATTTTTGACTTGATACAAATTCTATTTTTATTTATTTGTATTTCAATTATGTTTTCATATATAATGCATTCTTATAAAAAATATACAAAACATATTTATTTAGATGTTTACACAGCTATTAACACAAAAACTGTTAAGTACATTCAAAACATACATATAGAAGATTATTTATCTTTTGAAAAATATCATATATGGAGATTTTGTGTACATTTTTAAAAATAATGTTTTATAGAATTAAAACTTTTTAAATTATTAAACGAGGAGAGATTTTAATGAACATTATTTTTAATTTTTTGAATCATATACTAAGTACTATCTTTAATTTAACTGGGGATTGGGGTATTTCTATAATTTTTTTAACTGTATTGGTAAGAATAATACTTCTACCATTTTCTATAAAACAAAAATCTGCTATGCACAATCAACAAAAGCTTTCAAAAAAAATTGAAGATATAAAATATAAGTATAAAAATAATGAAAAAAAAGTTAAAGAAGAAACTATCAAATATCAACAGGACCTTGCTAAAAGCACTTTGGGATGCTTAGTAAGCTTTATTCAACTACCGATACTTTTCACTTTGTATAATGTAGTAATGAAAATGCCCGTTCAAGTTGGCACAATTATTTTACCTTGGATTTCAAGTATTAAAATGTATGATAATTACTATATCATTCCTATGATATATGGATTGGTTTCTATATGCCCACAACTTATTCCCAATTTAAATTATTTCAAAGTATTAGAAGAAGTTAAACTTTCCAAAACCAATTTAGTTATAACCAGTATATTTAGTATACTAATAAGTATAAAAGCTCCCATAGCAATTGGACTGTACTTTATAACTACCAGTTTATTTACCTTATTAGAAGAAATAAGCTATAGGTTATATGTAAAAAAATTCAGTTTAACTTAAAATGATTCTTAGATTAATGTGGCATTTGATTATAAAGATTGCTTTTCCCATAACAATGATAGTAATCAGATAAATTTAAATGGTGGTAGTTTAACATAAATTTTTGTAAACTGCCACCATTGTATTTTGTTTTTTTATTAATCACATGATAAATTATTAACCTTAGCTAAAGTTGTAACTATTGAAAAGATTATCACTGCTGCTAAATTTGCAGTGGTATTGTCTTGATCAAATCTTGGTGAAACTTCGGCTATATCAAAACTTATTGCTTTGTTAGATTTTAAAATATGTTTAATAAACTTTAATACCATTTCTGGGTCCAAGCCTAATGGTTGAGATGAACTTACACCAGGTGCAAAAGCTGACGAAAATACATCTGAACATACAGTTATATAAATATGTTCTTGATCTTTTATAAAATTATCTAATTTGTCTAATCCATCAAAGATATTATTTCCTGTAATATCTTTTGCTAAAATGTAATTTACATTAAGTTTATTTGCAGTTTTAAACAATTCAACAGTATTACTGTGTTTTTGAATTCCAATGCAAAAATAATTATATTTTAGCTCCCTGTCTTTACAAATATCCGCTATTTGTCTAAACATGGTACCTGATGAACCTCCTTTTTCATAAGGTCTTATGTCAAAATGAGCATCAAAATTTATTATTCCTATATTAGGTTTTTTTTCATTTTTTAATAGGCTATTTAATATTCCATTATAATGCCCAAAAGCAACTTCATGTCCTCCTCCTAAAACTATAGGGAAAAGGTTCAATGATAATATTTTTGTTACCGCCTCTGAAAGTAAGTTTTGGCTTTCCTCTAAGCTTGCATTTTCACAAAATATATTTCCTGCATCAAAAAGTTCAACGTCCTTTTTAAAAGCGCAAGGTAAAATACTTAATTCTTTTCTAATGCTTTTAGGTCCATTGACAGCTCCAACTCTGCCTCTATTAAGTTTTATACCTTCATCACAACAAAACCCAATAAATGCAAATCCTAATTTACCACTATAAGGTTCTAAATTTTCTTTTCTTAAGTTAATGCTTTTAACCCATTGATGCCATCTAAAAGCATCAAAATTAGTTTCACTATCTGTTCTTCCTTCCCAGTCTGTTTCATCTACGGTTTTATAATTTTCGTTAAACATTTTTTACCCCCTAGTTCTTTTCATTAAATTTTTAATTTCATTTCCAATTATCTTAAACCCTTTTTCTATTTCTTCTTTAGTTACTCTTGAAAATCCTAATCTAAATGTATCAAAACCTTTGTCATTTGTGTAAAAAATATCTCCTGGTGTAAATATAATACCTTTATCATAACACTTTTTTAGTAATTTTCTAGCATCTATACCATTGAGTTTTATAAATATATGAAGGCCACCTTCTCCTATAACCTGTCCATTAAAAATATATTTTTTTGCACATTCAATTGCAAATTCATATTTTTCCCTATAAACCTTCCTAGCCTTTTTTATATACTTTTCAAAATTTCCACTCTGTAAATAATCATAAAATACAGCTTGATCTAAAAATGATGTATGGATATTTCTGCTTCTTTTAACACTTTCTAAATATCCTATAATTTTTTCATCTCCCAAAATCCATCCAATTCTTATACCTGGAAAAAGTATTTTTGAAAAACTTCCTATATATATTACACTATTTCCTTCTCCACATAATGCTGCTATTGGAGCAACATGTGCACCTGTATATCTTAGTTCTTCATTAAATCCGTCTTCAATTATAGGAACATTATGTTTTTTCAATAACTTGTAAAGTTGAACTCTTTTTTCTGGAGACATTACAATTCCTGTAGGATTATGGTAGGACGGAATAAAATAAGAAAGCATAAATTTATCTTTTAAAAGTTTTTCCTCCAACTTTTCTATGTTTATTCCATCAATATCCATATCTACCCCTTCAATACATAACCCATGAAGTTTCATTATTTTTATTGCTGTATTATGAGTAGGATTTTCACAAAGCACTTTATCATTAGGCTTTGTAAGAGATGATAGCATTATATCAAACCCTTCAGTAAAACCATTTGTTATGAGTATATCTTTTCCTTTTATATTCACTCCTTTATTTTTCATATATTTAAGGAGATACTGAATTAAAGGCTTATATCCTTGAGCATATCCATAATTTAATATTTTTTTACCCTCTATAGCTATACGATTTAAAAAGGCTTTTTTAAATTCTTCTACCTCAAAAAGGTTCTCATCTGGTGCTATACTTTTAAAAGATATCATTCCCTTTTTCCACTTAGCTTCATGTTTTACAATATCAAGACTTTCAGAAGCTTTAGCATAATCATTAACTAATGCATTCCAATTTACATTCCATTTTTCCTGCATTTCAACATGAATTTGTGATACAAATGCTCCTTTACCTTTCTTAATTACTATGAATCCTTCATCTTGCAAAAATTCATAAGCATATATAACAGTATTCCTACTTACTTTCAAAATGGATGACATTTCTCTTGTAGAAGGTAATTTTTCTCCATTTTGAAGCATACCTCCAAGTATCATTTCTTTAACATAATCCTTGATTTGTATATATACAGGTGTCTCTTTATTAAATTTTATATCTGAGAACATATCTTCACCTCTAAGATATATTTTTACACAGATTAAAAAATAAATAAAGATAAGCATTAAAATTTTTTTAATGCTTATCTTTAAACTTAACTATTAAAATGCTGGAATTATACTTCCTTTATATTTCTCTTCTATAAACTTTTTAATTTCTGGTGAATTAAGTGCTTTAGATAAAGCTTTTATAGAATCTTTATCCTTATCCTTAGTTCTTACTGCAAGTATGTTAGCATATGGTGAATCCTTAGCTTCTATGGCAATAGCATCCTTTGTAGGATTTAAATTTGCTTGAAGAGCATAATTTGCATTTATAACTGCTGCATCTACATCTCCTAAAACTCTTGGAAGTTGTGGAGCATCTAGCTCTTTTATTTTAATATTTTTCTTATTTTCAGTTATGTCTGCTTTTGAAATAAGTTCGCCGTCTTTTACTTTAATAAGTCCTTCCTTTTGAAGTACTTTTAAAGCTCTAGATCCATTTGTTGGATCATTAGGTATTGCAATTTCTGCACCATCTTTTATATCAGCTATCTTTTTAACTTTATTTGAATACACTCCCATTGGTTCAAGGTGAACTTTTACAGTATAAGATAATTCAGTGTGTTTTTCTTTATTAAACTGTTCTAAATAAGGTATATGTTGATAAAAATTTGCATCTAATTGACCTTCATTTAAAGAAGTGTTTGGTGTTACGTAATCTGTAAATTCAACAATTTGAAGATCATAGCCTTCTTTTGCTAATATTGGTTTAACTTCCTTTAATATTTCTGAATGTGGTACTGGTGTAGCACCTACTTTTATTACTTTTTTATCCTTGCTTGTACTACTTGAATTTGAAGCATCTCCACCTTTAGCACCACAACCTGCTAATGCTAAAATAAGAACTGATGATAGTATTAAAGATATTATTTTTTTCTTTTTCATTTTTATTACCCCCGTCTAATTATTATATATTTTGATTTTGATTATTAAATATAATTTTATTTACTTAATTTTCTATAAAATAATGTACCTAAACTTTGAAATACTTGGACAAGAACTATTAATATCACTACTGTGTAAACCATTATGTCTGTCTTAAATCTATAGTAACCATACTTAATTGCTACATCGCCTAATCCTCCACCACCAATAGCTCCTGCCATAGCAGAATAACCAACTACACTAATAACTGTTAAAGTTACACCTAATATTATAGAAGGAAATGCTTCCTTTAATATAACCTTATATATTATTTGCCAGTTGCTTGAACCAAAGGACTTGGCAGCTTCTATTACACCCTTGTCAACTTCTTTCATAGAAGATTCTATTACTCTAGCTGCAAATGGTGCTGCGGCTATGGTCAAAGGTACTATAGCTGCATTAGTTCCAATACTTGTGCCTGCAAGTAATTTTGTGATTGGGAATATAGCAATCATAAGTATTAAGAACGGGAATGAACGTAGAATATTTATTATAAAATCTAATGTTTTATATATAAATTTATTAGGTTTCAATCCGCCTTCATCTGTTATTACAAGTATAATTGCTGGCAAAAATCCTATAACTACTGCTAAAAAAGTAGATATTAAAACCATTTGTATTGTTTCCCCTAATGCTGGGAGTAATATTTCATTAAACATCATTTTCAACCACCTCCCAAATTATAGATTTTGAATCTAAAAATTCACATATATTTTCTTTGCATTCTTCACTTGTATTTATAACAAGTGATCCTAAAACATTATCTCTAAATCTTTCAAGCTTTCCCCATACTATAGAAAAATCTATATCAAGTTCTCTAGCTATTGAGGTTATAATGCACTGCTGGCTGTATTCTTTGGGGAAAAATATTTTTATGTTTACTCCACTTATAGGAAGCACTTCATTTTCGCCTAACAATTTTTGTAAAACTTTATCTGGTTTTAAAAATAATTCTTCTACAGTACCTTCAGCTTTTATTTCTCCTTTTTCCATAAGTGCAACTCTATTACATATTTCCTTAACTACTTCCATTTGATGTGTAACTAAAACTACCGTTATATTTAATTCCTCATTTATTTTCTTTATAAGTTGTAATATAGATTTTGTTGTGTTAGGATCTAATGCTGATGTAGCTTCATCGCATAATAATATTTCTGGTTCCAAAGCTAGCGCTCTTGCTATACCCACTCTTTGTTTTTGACCCCCACTTAGGTCCTTTGGCATACTATGAATTTTATCTTGAAGTCCTACTAATGTAGCAAGATTATTCACCTTTTTTTCTATATAAGCTTTATCAAAATTCCATACCTCTAGGGGAAGTGCTATATTATCAAATACATCTTTCCTATTTAAAAGGTTGAAGTTTTGAAATATCATACCCATATTTTTTCTCGCACTTTTTATTTCTTTTTCATTTAATCTTTTTAATTCATTTTCCATAATAGTTACATTTCCACTATCATAAGTTTCTAAACCATTTAAGCATCTTAAAAGTGTAGATTTTCCTGCTCCGCTGTGTCCTACAACGCCTATAATATCACCTTTTTTTACATGCAAATTTACATTTTTAAGTACTTGATTGCCAGAAAAACTTTTATTTACATTTGTTAATCTAATCATTTGCTCTTTCCTTTCTTTAAATGTTTATTGATGTAATTCGTTATAACTGTAACTTGTTAAATCAAAGCAGCTACAAAAACTACATATTTCATCTCATACTTATGAAATCAAATAAATAAAGCCCGAGGAAAACCTCGAGCTATAACTCTAAATTCAACCTCTCATCTCTCAGCTTACGCTGCAGGAGTTAGCACCAATATACCATAATAAATATGATACTGGTTGCTGGGTTTCATCGGGCCAGTCCCTCCACCACTCTTAATAAGTACGAAACTTTTATTTAATTTATGTTTTAAATTATAACAATAGAAGTATGGCTTGTCAACTTTTATTTTTATAGCTTTTAAATATTTTATAGAACTTTAAGTTTTTTATAATTTGCTATAAGAGAGTCTTTCTCTATAATATGATATACTAACCATTTTTTTAAAAAGTCTAGCAATTCCCTTAAATACTCATCTTGATTAAATTCTATTTTAACTAAGTCAGTTTTCTCCATCTCTTCAATAAAAGATAAATGATCAATCATTTGGTTTAATAACTTAGGATAACCTATTTTCTTCATATAATCTTCTTCATCTTTAAAATGATTTTTGGTATAAGAAATAAACTCTCTTATCAAAACAACTATACTATCATATTTATCGATATAAACACTATCATTTAAAACTATATATACCTGTCCCACTAACTCGAACAGATGTATATGTTGTTTATCTATACTAGGTATTCCTATTTTATATTCATCTTTCCATTCATACATCTCTTATCCCCCCCCCTAGTAAAAATACTAATAATTACTTATACATATCGCTAATACTATATGGATCCAACAGCATAATAATTTTATTTCTATTATTCAAATTTATAAAACTTTTAATTATTTTTAAATTCCTATCTTCAATTATATAAGGGATTTCATAACAACTCTGATCATAAGTTTTTATAATGCCTACAACCTTATCAACCATTAATCCATATGTATATTCACCTACATCAATTATAAAAACATGCTTCTCATATATATCACCATTATTTTCTAAATTTAATAGTTTTGCAAGATTAATAAGTGGAAGACAATTATTTCTTACAGTAATAATTCCTTCAACAAAATGTGGTGTATTTGGAATCTTCACCACATCATAAAATCGTATAATTTCTCTCACACTAGATATTTCAAATCCATATTCCTCGTTATTTTGAATAAAAAGTATTATTTGTTGTTCTTCATTTCCCTTGTCAGAAACTATTGGTAATTCTATTGATACTTTATCATCAATCTGTGCATTAGTCTTATAATTTTCTATAGCTTTTTGTTTTTTATTATTTATTTCTCTTTTTATCTTTTCAAGATTATTTTTCACCATTTTTCTTTACCAACCTCTCTACTATTTTGTAAAATTGTTTAGCAGATTCTTGGTCATATTCAAAAATAGTTTTTCCTAATTTACCTGCTTCGGTTATTTTAACTCTTCTGTATATGGGTTCTGTAATTAAATCATCATTATTAAATACTTCTCTTAATAACTCAAGATTTTCTTTAGACTCGCTTGTTCTTTGATCAAACATATTCGGAACTACCATAGAAATCATTTCAGGATTTAATCCTAAATCATAAAAATACTCATATATATTACCAATGGCTCTCACAGATGCAGCTTCCACTTGGACTGGAACTATAATCTTATCTACATAATGCAAAACTGCATCATTAATTTTACTTCGCTGTGGACCACAATCAATAATTACATAATCATAACCCATAGCTTCTAGATTTCCCAATTTCTCATTTAAAATCAAATCAATTCTAAATTCTTTATATAATTCTGTATTAATAAGATCTATTCGTGTAGAAGGAATTAAATCTAAATTATCTCTAGCATTAATAATGCACTCTGATAGCTTAGTGTTTTTACTTTTATCAATTAAATCATAAAAAGTATTTTTGTAATCTTCAGAAGAAAAACCCATAAATAAACCAGCATCATTTTGTCCATCCATATCTATTAACAAAACCCTATTTCCAAATAAAGCAAGACCATGTGCAATTTGTACTGAAACAGTGCTCTTGCCAACTCCACCCTTATTGTTAAAAACAGCATATTTTTCGAGTTTGCTATTCATACTATCCTCTCCCCATTTATCAAAGTGAATTGGGAAACCCCTATGTCTACATTTACCTTAATGCCAGAATATTTTTTTATTCTTCCATCAAAATTTCAAATAGGATTAAGTAATACTTTTCTTTAATACTCTTTCTATTGCTGCATTTACTCTATCATCCTTAATTGGTTTTACAATAAAATCCTTTGCTCCAAGTTTCATAGCTTCCATAACAATTGTTTCTTGCCCCAGGGCAGATAGCATTATTACATTTGCATTTTTATCAAATTTAATTATTTCTTTAAGTGCATCTATACCTGTCATTTTAGGCATAGTAATATCCATTGTTACTATATCAGGATTAAATTGTTTATATTTCTCTATAGCTATCTCTCCACTTTCCGCTTCAATTATTTCATATCCATATTTAGATAAAACATTTTTAATTGAAATTCTCATAAATAATGCATCATCTACTACCATAATCTTCATGACAATATCACTCCTAAACTTTTTATTTTTGTAATTCACTAGACATTTTAATTAAATCTGCAGAATTTAGTATTAAAACAACTTTTCCACTACCTAATAGAGTTGACCCAGCTATTCCAGGTATATATGACAAATAATCACTTAATGTCTTAACAACAAATTCCTGTTCACTTTTCAATTTATCTACAATTAAAGCTAGTTTTTGTGTACTATCGCTTATAACTACAGCATTAACATTATCTTCACCTTTTTCACAACTAAATTTCTCTAGTAATAAAACTTTACTTAACCATTCTACTCCTATGGTTTCCCCTCGTAAATTAGTAAAACTTTTGCCTTTAAATACGTGTATATTATTAAAATTAATTTTTACCGTTTCTATTATACTTTCAATTGGAATAATGTATTCTTCACCCTGAGTTTCTATTAAAAGTCCCCTAGCTACAGATAATGTAATAGGCAATTGAATAGTCATTTTAGTACCTTTACCTACTTCACTATCAATTTTTACAGTACCATTTAATTTTGTTATATTATTCTTAACAATATCCATTCCTACGCCTCTACCTGAAACTTCGCTAACTTTTTCAGCAGTACTAAAACCAGGTAAGAAAACTAAATTTAATATTTGAGATTTAGTTAAATTTTTCATTTCTATTTCTTTTAAAAATCCTTTTTCAATAGCTTTTTGCCTTATGTCTTCAGGGTTCATTCCCTTTCCATCATCTTCTATTTCTATATAAACAAATTTATTTTTATTATAAGCTCTTAAAGTTATTATACCACTTTCTTCTTTTCCATTTTTTATTCTTTCCTCTGAATTTTCTATTCCGTGATCTGCCGCATTTCTAATTATATGTACAATAGGATCACTCACTTGTTCAACTATTGTCTTATCTATTTCGGTTTCTTCACCTTCAATAGCCAAATTAATTTTCTTATTATTAATTTGTGCAATATCCCTTACTACCTTTGGCATTTTATTAAATATAGTTTTTACTTCAATCATCCTAATGGACATAATTGCATCTTGCAGATCATCAGATATTTTATTAACTGAGTTACTTATAGTTTTTATTTCTTTTGCCAAGATTGGCAAATTATATTCTACATTTACAGTTCTAGCAAAATGCATAAACGTATTTTTTACTATTGTTAATTCTCCAATGGTATTCATCATTTTCTCAATTTTATTTTCACTTACTCTAATAGTTTGAAAACCATTGTTTAAATTAAAGTTATTTTTTATAACTTCTTGTTTATTTGAATTTATAATATTTTCTTTAGCCGGCAGCTTAGAATACTTAGCTGTAATTTCACTAATATTTTCAACTATATCATTTACAGATACCTCTTCGTAGTTATCATCATTAATATAACTTGTACAAATTTTCAAATAATCTAACACCCCATATATTAAAGTTATAACATCATCTTCTACCATCAATTTGTTATCTCTAATAATTGAAAGCAAACTTTCAAAACAATGACTAATTTGAGATATTTGTTTTACTATCGGGAGAATAATATCATCACCAGCTAGTGAACTTATTACAATCCCTGCTCCACCTTTTATACTATGAACACACCTAAAAATTTCATTAATTATACCAAAATCTTCTCTTGATTTTTCTAGATTTAATAACAACTCATTATCAATTTTATCAATATATTCTAAAGTTTCAGCAACAAACTGAGCTTTAAAATCCTCTGATATTGAAGTGCTAAGTTCTTCTAAATTCAAATTATTTGAGACAGTAACCTCTTCAACATTTTTCTTTTTAAGAATCTCTTCAATTTTATTCTTATAATTAGTAATCTCCTCTGAATCTTCAAAGGATAATAAACAATTTTTATATGAAAACTTTTTACTAGCAAATTCAAAGCTATTTTTCATTATTAACAAAGCTTTACTTATGACCTGCATTAATTCATTACTTAATAAGTTTCCTTCTTTGATAGCTTCACTAAAAGCTCCTTCAATCTGAAAACATAACATAGATATATCTTTTATGCCAAAAAACGATGATCCCATCTTAATTTCATGAATTTTATTTACATTTTTTTCTAGTAATATAGTTTCAACATCTGCTAAATTATCAAGCGATTCCTTAATAAATAATTTTATTATTTTATAGTCTTTTTTTTCAATAGTATATTCCATAAGTTATCACCATTTCACGCCTTTCAATCAAGGTTTAGAGTAAACTACAGTATTCCCTATCCTTTGACTCTCAAATGAAGATTCTATTCTGTTTATAGATTCTGAATGACCTAAAAATATGAATCCTCCTGATTTTAAGTTATAGTAAAAACTCTTTAAAACTTTTTTTCTTGATTTATCATCAAAATATATAAGACAATTCCTACAAAATATAACATCAAAGTCAAAATAATTCAGCATTTCACTACTATCATACAAATTTATATTTTTAAATTTAACATTTTTTTTCGCATCAAGGTTAATACAATATCTGCTATTACGTTTATTAAAATATTTTTCTAAATATACTTCTGGAACATCCTTTATCGACCTATTTTCATAGACTCCATCCCTTGCACGTTCTAAGACATAATTATTTATGTCCGAAGCCAAAATTTCTATATTCCACAGTTTAGGATTATCTAGCATTTCAAGTAAAATAATAGATAGAGTATATGCTTCTTCTCCAGTTGAGCATGCCGCACTCCAAATTTTTAGAGTATAGTCTTTTTCTTTTTCTTTTTGTTTTATAATTACAGGTAGTACTTCTTCTGCAAAATTCTGTAATTGTGGAAAATCACGAAAAAAATATGTTTCATTTGTAGTAAGTTCCTCAACTAAGGTACTAAATTCAATTTGGTCTACTGAAAATTTTATAAATTGATAGTATTCTTTAAAGTCTTCAATACTCAAATCATTCATTCTTTTTTCAATTCTTTTTTGGACTAGATATTTTTTATTGTTTTCAAAATACAAACCAGTTCTTCTATACACCATATCTACAAATTTAGCAAATAAATCATCGGAAAGTATCAATAGACTTCACCCTATGCTGACAATTATTTTGTCAGTTCCTTTATATTTTAACTTTTTTAAATATTCTTTATTTATCTAACTACCACATATCTTTTGTATATTTTGAACTGTTTGTTTTAAATTATTTCACAATATCTCTAATTGCTTCCTTCCATCTTTCTAGTTTTTTAATAGAACAATTAATAATTTCATAAAAATAGTCTAAACTTTTAAAAGGTTTCAGAACATAATCACTTGCTCCAGCCTCTAAGCATTTAAATATTCTTTCCATGGAAGAATGTTCAGTCATAATTATAACCTCTGTAAGTGCATCAATTTCTTTAATCTTTTTTAGCAATTCAATTCCATCCATCATTTCCATATCTATTTCAGTAACAACGATATGGTATTTATTCATTTTGAATTTTTTGAAAGCTTCAATAGAATCATTACAAGTATCTACCCTAAAACCTTCTAATTCAAATTTTTTTTTTGTTTCCTCAAGAATATTTTCATCGTAATCTACAATAAGGATATTATATTTTTTCCCCATTAATCATTCTTCTTTCCCAAAACAAGTTAATTGAGACTTCAAATAACTTATTCTGTATCCTAAATTTAATCCTATAATAGCTTCTATCTCTGAATAAAACATTACTATTTTTTTATCAAATGCAATCGAATCAAAAATAGTATATATCCTTCTTCTATATATGCCCTTGTTAATTAAGCATATTTTTAATCCATCTGCTTGTTTATTTAAAATTTCCAACGATATTTTAATTTCTTCAGCTTCAAGAATTTCTATGTCACTTATATCAATAAGAAAATATTTAAAGACATTTCTGTCTGTTTGTTCCAATAAATAAATAATATTTTCAAAGTGTGATTTTTCTTTTAATTTAATAATTTTAAAAATATATTTATTTTGAAATAAAGAAAATATTTCTTTATTAATATGAATATACATTTTTTGTATAAGCATATTTATATTATTTGAAGCTTTAATCTTATATTCTACGCAGATACCTAAAAAATTGAAGAAGTTTAATACATCTTCATGAACTTTAATCGATTTTTTAGATTTTCTGTCAATCTGCATATTGTTAATAGACGTAATGTACTCATTTTGTATTAGCTTAAAAAATTCTTCGTCTATCAGTTCTTCTCCAATTTCTGTCTCAGCCTTGATAAATAATCTCTCTGATAATTTTGTTATACTTTCAAAACATTTCATTATTAATTTTACATTACTTGATGTAATTTTATTTTGATTTGAAATAACAAAATCAGTAGAGACATTTATTATTTCTATAAATTCTATATCTCCAACATCTAGTAAATTGTGCAGCTCACTTTCAGATTTATCTGTTTTAATTATAAACTGATAATTTACTTCCTCTATTTCAGAGCTTAGGTTGTTGATTTTTTCAATTTTTGGTTCAGAATATACAATTTCTCCAATCTCATTAATTGCATTTAATAGCATAAGACGGCGTAGAGGAACCATTTCTATACACTCTTTATCAAATGCCACAACAATTATAAAAGAATTTATCCAATTATCCTTTGAACTTTTATCAAAATTTATGCTTTGAGATTCTATCTTCTTATGATCTACCACAGGCTCTATAATAATTAATAAATTAATATCCTCTTCAATTTTTGACATACTTTCAATAATTGAATCTGGAAGTTCACTGTCCATTGAATTTCTTTTAATTTCCAAAACATTTGACACAATATCAAAAGCTACGAAGCTTATATTAATTATATTTTTATCTATTAATAATTGTTCTTTTCTTATACAATCAAACAAATCTTCTAACTTATGAGTTAATAGCGCTACTTCATCAAAACCTACTGCAGCAGAAGAACTTTTTAAAGAATGGGCAGACCTAAATAATTGATTTATATCATCTTCTGTGTATATTTTTTCAAGCCTTACAAGCGACTCCTCTGCCTTTTGTAAAAATTCAGAAGAGTCATCAAAGTATACATTTAGCAACTCCTTTGATATGTTATCTGATTCATTCATATTTTTCACCTATTATTCCTTAAATTTAGGAAAAATCATTATAAGTTATCATCTATTTATTGCTTTAATTATTTCATCAACTATACAATAAGAAGGAACAACAATTTCTGCGCCCCCTCGTTCAATGGCCTCCCTAGGCATACCATAAACTATAGCTGTAGATTCATCTTCTGCAATAGTTACTCCTCCAGCCTTTCTAATTTTAACCATGGCATCTGCACCATCATCACCCATTCCCGTCATAAGCACACCTATGGTTTTAGCTCCACCAAATTGTTCTAATACTGATTCCATAGTAACATTAACCGAAGGCATAAATAATGTCTTTGGGGTACTTGAAAGTCTCAGTACTCCGTTTTTTGTTATTAATTGATAACCACCTTTAGCTAAAAAACCTTTTCTATTCATTATTTTATCTCCTGGTTGTGCTTCTTTAAAACTAAAGGGACTTTCGCTATCAATTCTTTTTGCAAAAGTTGAAGTAAAAGATGGTGGCATATGCTGTACAATAATTATTGAAGCATCTAGATTAGCAGGCACCATTGGGAGTATTTCAGATAAGGTTTTAGGTCCGCCAGTAGAAATTCCAATGACAACAACTTTTGATGCACTATCACGGTTTTTTATGTCTATTGGCGAGCATTTAGAAGCACTTTCAGATGCTTTATTTTTAAAAACATTATTTCTAATTCTGCTTTTTTGAAAATATTTATATGATGATTTCACTTTACTTATAATTTCTCTACCAATAACGTAAATATTGGAGGATACAGTTCCAGAAGGTTTTAAAATATAATCAAAAGCTCCCAGTTCTAATGCCTCAAATGTAACAAGTGCTCCTTCTTTGGATATGGAACTAACTATCAATATAGGCATATGGGGATACTCTTCTAAAATATACTGCATAGAGGTTATACCATCCATGGAAGGCATATTTATATCCATGGTTATAACATCTGGAGCTAATTCTCTAGTTTTTAAAATCGCATCTTCTCCGTCTCTGGCAGTACCAACAACTTCAATTTCGGCATCCGTCAATAAAATCTGTTTAATAGCTCTTCTCATTAATGCCGAATCATCAACAATTAATACTCTGATCTTTCTCAATAATTCCATTCCTTCCCTAATAATTGAGCAAGAAACTATAAAAATAATAATTCCTTGCTTTAAATCTTACTTATTATATGAAAATAATCTTTCTAAATTTATTATTAATATTATTTTTTTCCCCTGATTTAGTTTACCTACACCTTTAATATATTCATTATCCATGCCATTACTTAAAATTTGTGGTGGTAATTCTATAAGGGATTTTTCAAAACGCAATACCTCTGAAACCATATCAACAATGATTCCTGTTTTTTTACCTTCAAAATCAATAATAACTACTCTGGTGGCATCTGTATACTGATTCTCAGGTAGCCCAAACATTTTTCTTAAATCCATAACAGGTATAATATTTCCTCTTAAATTAACAATTCCTTCAATAAAATAAGGTGCGCGAGGAATCTTTGTAATTTCTGTGATTCTGTTAATTTCTTGAACATAATCAATATTTATTCCATATTCTTCCTCATCGATCTTAAATGTCACTAATTGTTCCTCTTCCAACAGTTGTTTTTCAATGCTCTTAGCTTCTTCCTCATTGGATTGTTTCCCTTGAAGTTCTAAAATACTATTTACATTTTCATCCTGCATTAACTTACTTGATTCTAAGATCATTATAATCCTTTTACCATTATTTAATTTTGCAATTCCCTTTATTTGATCCTTAATAGAACTAAAAAACATAGTTGGCGGAGGTTGAATTATGTTGGATTGAATTCTCAATACCTCAGAAACTTTATCAACTAAAATCCCTATAGTCATAAATCCCGTATCTACTACCAGTATTCTAGTATATTCAGTTATTTCTTGTGTTTCCATATTGAAGTATTGCCTTAAATTAAGTATAGGCAAAAGATGATTTCTATAAGAAACTAAACCTTCTATAAAATCTTCACTATTAGGTACTTCAACAATATCAGAAACTCTAATTATTTCCTTCACACTCATAATACCAAAAGCGTACTCTTCTTTACCAAGTAAGAATGACACAAGCTGTTCCTCATCAACTACTATTTTGTTAGCTTCATCATTTATGCTATTTACATCTGTATCACCTTTATATTGATTCATATCTAAAGAATTTTCAATTTTAAGCACATTGCTAAGTTCTAAAAACATAATTAATCTATTACCTTCATTTAATTTTACAACTCCACTAAGGTAATCAGCGTTAACATCTTTTATTATCGAAGGGGGTGCTTCAATATCAGCACTATTAACACGGATTACTTCTGAAACCCTGTCAACAATCATGCCAACATTTTTCCCATTTATATCAATAACCAAAATCCTGCTATATTCATCATTTTTCTTTTTTTCCATACCCACTTTTGTTCTTCCGTCAATTATGGGCAACACACTTCCTCTAAGATTACACACCCCTTCAATATAGCCTGGAGCATTAGGTACCTTAGTTATTTCAGGCACTCTAACAATTTCTTTCACATTCATTATATCTGCTCCAAATTCATCATCTCCAAGATGGTAGATTACAAGCTGTCTCTCTAAGCTTATAGAATTGTTTATTGTGAAAGACATACCACTCCCTCCATTCTACTACATATTTTGCAATTCATCTGCTAAACCTGAAATTTCCTCAATGGCTTCAGCAAGTTCCTGCATACCTTTTGCTTGTTCCGTTGCTGCGAGTAAAGATTCATCTGCCGCCTTCGAAGCTTCTTCAGCCGCAGAAGCTATTTGTTCTACACCTTTTTTAGATTGCTCCAAAGCAACCATTGATTCTCCTGCACCTTTTTCTATTTCCTTTACAGCTTCTATAATGGTGATCATATTATTTTCAAGTTCAACTAAATTATTAGTTATCTTCTTAGCTTTTTCAACTTCTACAAGAGCTGTTTTACTTGAAAATTCTGTATCTGCTGAAACTTTAAGTATTTGAGTTTGAATTCCTCTTACAAGATCTTTTATCTTATCCGTATTTTCAGCAGATTCATTAGCTAAAGTTCTTATATCCCCAGCAACAACAGAAAATCCTCTTCCATATTCACCCGCTCTTGCAGCTTCAATGGAACCATTAACAGCTAACATATTTGTTTGAATTGTTACGTTTACTATGGCATCAATGATTTTATCTATTTTCCTAGTGGTATCTTCAAGATTTCTAATATTAATAGAAGCTAGGTTGCTTGCCTTTGCAGAGCTAGAAATACCTTCAATAAGCTTGTCTATATCCTCTTTACTATTAGATATAATATTTCTAAGCTCTGAAACTTTATCTACAGATTCTGCTGCTCTACGATTCATTTGAACTGCTGCAGAAGCTAACCTTTCTCCAAGTAGAGCACCTTTATCAGTTGACTCAGCTTGTAAATTAGAAGCTGCAGAAATTTGTTCAAGAGCTTTCATTATTTCAGCTGATAATGTATTTGCTTCTTCAACATTAGCAGAGAGTTCTTCTGAGGAAGCTGCCAATGTTTCAGATGATTTTTGTGCATCTGTGGATATCTTTAATTCCTCTGCTAACTGTGCTAATTCAGCAGCTGCTGCATTTAATTCTTCAAAGGCTTTATTTTGTTCGGTTATAGATTTTTCTGATTCTTCAGCTGCACTACTTTGTTCTTCTGAAGTTGCTGCAATTTGATCAGCCATTTCTAAAAACTCTGAAGCACCTTTACTAGATTCTGCAGCATTCTCAGATATTTCATCCACGCCTCTTCTTACAATAACAGTTTCTTCATTTATTTTAGTTAAACCTGATGTTATCTTTTTAGCCTTTTCAGCTTCTTCATTTGCTATATTTCCAGCTGACTCGATATCTTTAACTACTATTTTAACATTTCCTTGTATTTCATTAATAAGTTCCCTTATGTTCCTTGCAGATTTCTCAGATATACCTGCAAGATTGCTTACTTCATCTGCAACAACTGCAAATCCTCTTCCGTGTTCTCCTGCTCTTGCAGCTTCAATGGCTGCATTTAATGCTAACAGATTTGTTTGATCTGCAATTCTTACTACTGCTTGGACTATATCTCCAATCTCTTTAGATTGATTTTCAAGTTCATTTACTAATTTTACTGATTCTACATTTGTATCCGCAGAATCTTTTATTCCTTTTATCATCAAATCAATTTCTTCAGTATTAGCTTTAATAGATGTTTGAACATCTTCAACTATTTCTAAGGACTCTTTGGCACGTTTATCTGCAATTACAGAAGCTTTATCTATTTGATTTATAGCTGTTCTTGATTCCTCTGCAGCTGACGCTGCTTCATTTGCTCCTGTAGCAATCTGAAGCATAGCAGAACCTAACTCTCTTGAAGCACTACTTGCTTCTTCAATACCTGCTGCTAATTGTTCTGTAGTAGTGGCTATTCTTTCAGCTAATTGCTGCTGTTTTGCCAAAGTTCTTGCACGCATTTTCTCTTGAGCCTGTCTTTTTGCTAATTCCCTTTTCTTTTCAAGTTCATTTGAATTTTGACCTAAACTTGATGTGACATCAACCTTTCCATTTGTTCTCTTTCCATTTATATTACTACTTGACTTTGGTTTTGCAAGTTTCTTTTCCATAATGTGTCCTCCTTAAAATAAATATAAATTCATTTTATTATATAAAAGCAAGTTTTGATTCTTAAATCAGATATAATTAATTGACATTTTATGTTTATGTTATTTTATTCGACCACTTTCTTTTCTAATATTATACTATTTAAAGTATGGAAAGTATATATCATTCTGAATTATGCAATAATTTGGAATTTTTTATACATAAATTTACTTATCATGTAAATTTATTTGTATGATAAGTATGTAAAAAATAGGTATTATTTTCCTTCAACTCTTATTCCTGAATATATATGTCATAAAAATAATAAAAAACTAGCAACTCTAATACTAGAATTACTAGTTTTATAAAATCTAAATAACAAACAACTTTTAAAAAGGCTGTCACGACTAATATAAAAGGCTATATTAAGATAATCATCAGAAAGGAGTGTTATCACCTATATAGCAAGCTATATTATTATCTAAATATAACTCTTGAAGATGTTCCATCTTTTCATCTGTCATATCTCCATGATTACTATATTCGTAATCTTTTCCTAATTGATTCCACTTGGTAAGTCCTAGCCTGTGGAATTTCAAAAGATTAATCTCGTATAAAGAATTTTTATTCATAAACTCAATTAATTTATATGCATTTTCATCACTGTCATTATATCCTGCTATAGTTGGTTGTCTCAAGACAAGCCTTCCATTCCAAGTAGATTTTTTAAGTGCTTCAATATTTGAGAGTATTAAATCATTATAAACTCCCGTTCCTTGTTTATGTTTTTCTCTATCCATGTTCTTCACATCAATAAATGCAAAATCAATGTATTTCAATATTTCTAAAAACATTTCCTGTTTCGCATATCCACTGGTTTCAATTGCTTTATGAATCTGGCGTTCATGACATTTTTTTAATACTTCAACCAAAAATTCATGATGCATTAAAGGATCTCCGCCTGTGAAAGTTACTCCCCCATCAGAACCCCAATTATTAAAATCACGTTTTAAAATTGTCATAAGCTCATCCACCGTATATTCTTTTACACACTGCTTCAAAGCATTGTTTGGGCAGATATTAACGCAGTCAAAAGTCTCGCATTTTTCGCAAATATCCCACAATACTTTTGCCTTACCATCATCACTAAACTTGATTGAACCATGTGGACATACCTTTATGCATGCACGGCAGCCATTTTTCCACTTACATACATTTTCTGCAACCATAATATGTTTTTTCTTAATCCAACTTTCGGGATTGGCACACCATTTGCATTGCAAAGGACATCCTGTGAAAAATACGCTAGTTCTACAACCTGGTCCATCATGTACGGAAAAACTTTGTATATCAAATATTAAACCTTTTTCCTTCATATCATTAACCTATTCTGCTTTATAGCCAGGACATGTGGAAGCACCACAAGTAGAGTATGCCCAGTTTTCTTTTTCTAATCCTTTACATGTTCCTAATCCGTATTTATCCGGATTACAAAAGTTTCTGCAGTTTCCGCACTTTTCAGCCAATTTAAAATTAGGACAAGCTTCACTTCCTTCACCATCAATAGGAACCATTCCTTTTGTTAATGCACATAGTCCTTTTTCACAATCTAAATTTATATAGTTTTTACAATCATAGTGGCGCATTACTATTACCCTCCATTCATTTTTTAGCATTCTTTATTATTTATCATATTCAGTTCTATAAATAACTTCATCTTGAATAGGCTTACCAATTTCACACCAGTATTGCGTAAATCCAGCTACACGAACCATAAGTTCTCTGTATTTATCTGGTGTAAGTTGGGCAGCCTTCAATGTTTTAGAATCAACAACATTAAACTGAACATGGAACCCACCCTTTCTCATGTAAGCACGTACAAGATCAAGAAGTTTTCTTGTTCCACTGATGCCTTTAACTGCTGATGGATGAAGTTTCAAATTCATCTGTGAATTCTGCTCCATTGAGTGATCATAAACTGTTGCAGATTCAAATATAGCATAAATACCATTCTTATCTGTTCCTGATGCTGCAGATACAGAACCATCTGAATAAGTTGTGCCTGCAAGTCTTCCATCAGCTGTAGCCAATGTTACAAAACCTTGAGGTCCATGTGTTGATACTGAAATCTGGCACATATATAAAGGTTTTCCATAGTATGAACGGAACTTACGTACCATATCATACATATAATATTCGTAAGCTTTTAAAATATTATCTGCACGCTTATCAGCATTACCATATTTCGGTGCATTTACACATGCTGCAAATACTTTTTCATATTTAGAGCTATTTTCCGTACTCTCTCTAAAGTCTGGTGAAAATACACCTGTATCATAAGCAGTCTTAAATCCAAAATTGTTAATCATTGCATCCGTCATTTCTTCAATGGTAAAAGTCTTATCATCAAATACATTTTTCTTAAGGGAACTCAATGTATTTACAAGAGTAATGGTACCACAAGATTCAAAGTTGATAGTTGCATTATATCTTGCACCCATAGTACCAATGTGTTTACCCTTTGTGAAGCAGTCAGGCTTTAACAGGGAATTAACAGCTGGCATATTGTATTTTCTCCAAATATCCATCTGAATGTTATTGCATCTATTAACAACATTTGTAGTAAGCTCCATATACTCTTTCCATTGATCTACCATTGTTTCATAAGAATCAATCTTCTTATTATGAGGTGGATATACTTGTTTTCCTGTTCTCTTATCTAACCCATTTGTTAGAACAAGTTCAAGCACTTTTGGCATTGCGATGAAATGAACACCTGTACCACATGTAGGTGATGCACCACCAGGAATCATTGTTACTTTTCCGTTATAATCAAGTGGTAAGAAGCATCCAGGTGCAGATTCTAAACATCCTCCAAGACACCATGCTCTTGCATCATAAAGATCCATTCCCTCTGGTCCATAATTTCTCATCATAAAGTTCATACCTGTCTGGTTGTTCATCCATGCAGGATATCCAAGTCCCAATTTTGTACAGGAAGCAGCCTTCATAAGGAAGTCTTCTGGTGTCTTTTCATCATATAGTATACTCAGTGTAGGCTGAGGAGTTTGGTTTCTCATACCTGCTTCAATAATTAAATATTCTAGTGGAGTAACTGCTGAAAGACCATCGTAATTTTGTCCGCCTAATGAAAGATTGTTAAATGTATTACCGGAAAGAACGCCGCCAGATACACCAGCCGATGCAAAACATTCAATACAAGTAATTTTAATTCTGTATAACTCAAGGATTTCAATTACTTCTTCATCTGTCATAACGCCATCCTCAATATCCTTCTCGTAGAATGGTTGTAATACCTGTCCAATTCTACCAATTGAAAGGCCAGATTGAGGATCTTCGTTTACAACACCTAAATGACAACAAAGTGTCATCTGTATTGCTTCCCAGAAATTTGCAGGTTTCTTATGAGCAATATTTCCCATGACTTCTTCAATTTTTTCGTAGTTAGCTTTAAGTTTTGGATCTGTTTCAATGGTTGATAAATATTTTGCTTGTTTTGAATAATTTTCACACCATGCACTCAAGCCCTTAGTAATTTCCTTCATTGCTGCATAGTAATAACCTCTGCTCATACCGAAATCACCATCATCACCTGCTTCGCCCATAACTTCAGCCATTTTTTCATCACATAATTCGATGATTCTGTCAAAGCCATACTCTAAAGGCATATAATAGTTCATTACTTCACGTCCCTGTGGAATTGCGAAGGAATCAAACATACAGATAACACTTTCCATGATATTTTTAAACTGATCATATCCTGGTGTCATCTTTGAGTACTTGTCGCTTAATTCTTCTACTGAAATTCCTTCCCACGGTTTTGATGTTTTAACTAGAACAGGAATTTCTTCTTTTCTCATACCAAACTTTTTAGCAACAGAGACAATATTTCCATAACTTTCAGTAACATTACCTCCACCAGCACCCACAACACTGACTGAATCAGCTTCATTTTCTGCTGGAGCATCCACTTCATTCATTAAAGCTTCTGCTTGAGCATTAAAGAAACTTGCGCAAACCCAAGGGAATGGAAATGCACCCCTAACATTTTTTGTCTTGTTCATAACAAGCTTCTCATAAGGTAGAATTGTAGGTGTCATATGTGATAAAGAAGCAGCCACAGCTTTAGCTCTTCTTACCTCAATTATATCACCATCATTTTCCCACCAAGTTCTGTTATACCAATATGCAGCTTCCATATCTGCAGTAACTTTTAAATTATAATAAATATCCATAAGCTTTTTAGTGCTTTCTTTTGCTTCTTTAATATCTGCTTCTGAAATATTGTAATCTTCTTTCATATCAATTCCACGGCTTTTTAAAACATCTTCAAGTTTACTTTTTTTAACATTCATTAAAATACCTCCTTATCAATTCTGCAATTAGTTAATCTACTTTTATTTTAGCAAACAATTAAAGTATCTAGTTTTATCGATATAAATCTCTTAATTTCTGAAATGCGTCAAAAGATCTTTTTATCATCTCTGGATCAACACAATAAGAGATTCTCACATATCCTGGGCATCCAAAATCATCTGCTGGCACGATGAGAAGATTAAATTTCTTCGCATTTTCAGAAAAACTTACAGCATTTTCTTCTAGTGATTCTATGAACAAGTAAAATGCACCATCTGGTCTAACACATTGGTAACCCATTTTACTGAGTCCATCATATAGCAATTTTCTATTTACATCATATAATGCTATATCTGATGTTTTTCCCTGACACTTTTTAATTACTTTCTGGAAAAAACTTGGTGCACAAACATATCCAAGAGCACGTCCAGCACCACATACTGCTGTATATATATCCTTACCATTTTCCACACAATCAGGAACCAGAATATATCCTATTCGATCTCCTGGAAGCGAAAGTGATTTACTATATGAGTAACATACAATTGTATTCTCATAATAATCTGGAACATATAGTATCTTTATGTCATCATAAACTATTTCTCTGTATGGTTCATCAGATATAAGATACAAAGGTTTCTGATATTCTTTAGATTTCTTTTTTAATAAATCTGCTAAATCTTTTAATGTTTTTTCTGAATAAACAACACCAGATGGATTATTAGGAGAATTTATTATTATTCCTTTTGTGTTGGAATTAATAGCTTTTTCCAATAAATCTATCTTAATTTGAAAATTTTCTGTGTCTGCTGGTACCACTACAACCTTTGCACCTGCACTTTTTATAAAAACCTGATATTCTGGGAAGTGAGGTGCAATAATTATAACTTCATCTTCTGGACTTTCAGTAAGAGCCTTAAGTGTAATACTTAAGGAAGCTGCTGCACCACATGTCATATAAAAGTTATCTGCTTTAAGCTGACAACCATATGTACTGTTCATATAATCAGCGATACCTTTTCTTACTTCAAGATCTCCCTGCGCAGAAGTATAACCATGGATTTCTTCTGATTTTGATGTTTCCATCAATTCTAGCATTGCTTCTTTTACACATTCTGGTGCTGGAACAGTTGGATTTCCAATACTAAAGTCAAATACATTTTCTTTTCCAACAATTGCAGCCTGCTGCTTTCCATACTCAAATAATTCTCTAATTACAGAGCGTTTTGCTCCTAACTCGTACATTTCTTTTGATATCATTATCTTTCCACTCCTTTTAATATAATTATAACTAGTGGCTTGAGGAATTCTGCAAGCCTTAATCAGCCTACTTTTTAGCCGTTAAGCTTTGCCCCTTATAATTTTAATCATTTAGTTCAAATCATACTCCCTAGCATCTTCCTCACCGTTTAGTACTCTAAGCGTTCCTAAAGCTAGTGATTCCATCTCATTCTCACCAGGCATAATTTCAACAGGTGCAATAAACTGTACACGTTTTTTAATCCAGTTAGTCATCATATTTGAATATGCTATACCTCCTGTAATAACAATAGCATCTACCTTACCTTCTACTACTGTTGCAAGTTCACCTATTCCCTTAGCAACCTGATAAGCCATAGCTTCGTAGACAAGCTTTGCTTTTTCATCTCCGTTATCAATCATTTTTTCAACATCTCTAGCATCAACGGTATTAAGGTAATCTTTTAGTCCACCATTTCCTCTAAGTTTTTTATTCATGGTTTTTTTATCAAACTTTCCTGAATAGCAAAGATCTATAAGACTCTTACAAGGAATTCTTCCAGCTCTTTCAGGAGAAAATGGACCCTCATCATCTGCCATTATATCTACCATTCGTCCTTTTTCATGAACACTTAGTGATATTCCTCCACCTAAATGAGCAACAACAAAATTCATGTCAGTATATTCTTTACCATATTTTTTTGCAACCTTCATTGCCATTGCTCTTGAGTTTAATGCATGGCTGGTGCTTGTTCTTGGTAGGTCTGACATACCTGATATACGAGCTATATCCTTCAACTCATCTACTCTAACTGAATCATATATATATGCTGACACTCCAATAAAATTTGCTATTTCATAGGCAATCAAAGCTCCTAAATTTGAAGCGTGCTCCACTACTGGATTATTTTTTAATCGATCTACCATTGATGCATTAACTTTATAAGCTCCTGATTTTACTTTTGGAACCATTCCGCCTCTTCCAACAACTGCAGCTAATTCGTGAACTTCATATCCATTTTCTTTTAAAAATGAAAGAACAACTTCTTTTCTCATGTCAAATTGATCTGTAACGTTATCATATTTTTCAATTTCTTCAAAGGGATGATCTAATGTTTTACAAAATACTTCTTTTTCATTTTCATATAAAGCTATTTTTGTAGAAGTAGACCCAGGATTAATTGCTAATATCTTATAACTCATTTATTATTCCTCCTGTTTTTATAAATCTGTATTTATAAATAGTTATTTATCCTTCACATAATGATCAAATAATAGAGAATAAAGAACAGATAATGATAATCTTCCTCCTAAGGTCAGAAAATATTAAACTTATAGATTTACTGATGAGTTACGAAGGAAACCATCAGTATTTGAACTTTGATATTTGAGCTTTTTTCTCTCTATATTCATATTAACATACAGCTTTAACTTAAACTAACTTTCCTTTTTTGAAACTGCTAATAAGAAATAATACTATATTAAAAATACTGCACAAAAACTATATATTAAAATCATTAACTATGTTTTTTATGCAGCATTTTATTTGTTCAAGCTTCTTACAATTTTTAAACTAAGCTCATTCCAAGTTCTATAGCCTTTAGATTAACATCTATAAATTTAGGCTTAACATTATCCCTTATAATTTTATCCCAATCTATATTCTCAAGTCCCATTGATTTAATAATAGTTCCTAGTAATATAACATTTGCAACTCTTGAATTTCCAAGTTCGTCAGCATGTTTTGCCGCATCTATTACTGTAGTCTTTGCTTTACTTTGCAATTCTTCCAATATTCCTTCTGGATAATCTGCTTTTCCATTAAGAATTGGCATTGAGTCGATTTGATAGTCGTTAACAACTACTTTCCCTTCTGGTTTTAAATGTTTAAGGTATCTCAACGCTTCCATTTGTTCAAAAGATACTAGCATATCTGCTCCACCTATTTCTATAACTGGCGATTCAACTTTTTCTCCATATCTAACCTGTGATGATACAGAACCTCCTCTTTGAGACATTCCATGTATTTCACTCATCTTAACATCAAATCCGGCTTCCATAAGTCCTGTTGTCAACAATTTACTGGCAAGAATTGTACCTTGTCCACCTACTCCAACTAACATTATGCTTTTAGTCATGTTATTTTGCCTCCTTTACAATTGCGCCTACTGGACATACTTGTTTACATACTTCACAGCCAACACATGGTGCAGAATCTATTGATGCTTTCTTCTCTACCTTGTTAAAAGATAGTGCCGGACAGCCTGTATGTACACATTTTTTACATCCTATACATTTTTCTTTATCCACTTTACATTTATTTTTAAATGCATCTTTAAATTCTTCCTTGTCTTCATTTGATAATTTTTTTAATACACAAGGCCATCTAGTGATAATTACTGATGCTTCTTCTAAGTCAAAAGCCCAATCCAAAGTTTCTTTTACTTCTTTTAAATTATTTGGATCTATTACTCTTACATTTTTAACTCCACAAGCTTTTACTAAAGCTTCTATGTCAACAAGCTCTGTTTCTAAACCTTGAAGTGTATATCCTGTACCTGGATTTTGTTGATGTCCTGTCATACCAGTAATTCTATTATCTAAAATTACATTTATAGAATTGCCTTTATTATAAACAACACCTAGTAATGAGTTAATTCCTGTATGGAAGAATGTAGAGTCTCCAAGAAATGATACTACTCTAGTTTTATTATCTTTCTTCATATTAAATACTTGTTGAGCTCCATGTCCCATACTAAAACTTGCGCCCATACATAAAGACCAATCCATGGCATTATATGGTTCAGCAAAACCTAATGCATAACATCCGATATCTCCAGACATCACAGTATTTTTTCGCTTTCCAAGTTCATACATAAAACCTCTGTGAGGACATCCAGCACAGTAAGATGGTGGTCTTGATACTACTTTGCTTTCATCATATTCTATAGTTTCGTTATACTTTCCATAAACTGATTTTCTGATTACATCCGAAGTTAATTCATCATGGTATGGGAATACATCCTTTCCATAACATTCTATTCCAAGGCTTTTTAATTCATTTTCAATTATAGCGTCATTTTCTTCTATTACATAAATTTTTTCTACTTTTGACGCAAACTCTTTCATCATTTTTTTAGGAAGTGGATTTGTAAATCCTAATTTTAAATAAGATGCTTTATCTCCAAAAACTTCTTTTGCAAATCTATAGCAGCATCCTGATGCAACTACACCTATTTTTGTATCATGAATTTCTATATAATTTAAAGGTGTGTTATTTGAAAAATCTTCTAATTTATTTAATCTTTCTTCTACTTTTATTCTCATTCCTCTTGTAAATGCTGGAACTGGAACACGCTTTACTACATCTTTAACATATTCTTTTATTGGAGCTTCTTTTCTATCTCCACATTCAACTATCCCCTTAGAGTGGCAAAGTCTAGTAGTAAGTCTGTAAAGTACTGGAGTACCATACTTTTCACTTATTTCAAAAGCTTCTTTAAGCATATCTTTTGCTTCTTGACTATCTGATGGTTCTAACATTGGCATTTTAGCAGCTCTTGCATAATTTCTGTTATCCTGTTCATTCTGTGATGAATGCATCCCTGGTTCATCTGCTGTAATTATAACAAGTCCACCATTAACTCCTGTATAAGCTGCAGTAAAAAGTGGATCTGCAGCAACATTAAGACCAACATGCTTCATGGACGCCATAGATCTAGCTCCTGCATAAGATGCTCCAACTACAGTTTCTAAAGCAACTTTTTCATTTGTAGCCCATTCAGCTAAGATATCCTCTTTATATGATGCAATATTTTCTAATATTTCTGTACTAGGTGTTCCTGGATATGCAGATGCAAATCTTACTCCTGCTTCCCATGCACCACGTGCAATAGCTTCATTTCCTGTTAATAACTTTTTCATATTTTCACTCCTCTTTATTCTATGTTCAGTATTATCAAATTAAATTTTACTAAGCTTTCTTATTCATTCTTACTATGTTAAATTAAGAATTTTTCTTTATATGAAACTCCTCTTCCTATTGTCAGGAGGAGGAAGCGATTCACACAAAATCATAGATTTTGGTTCACTGCTTAGCTGCTGATGCAGATAGTACTAATGATAGATATTTTTCTTCAGCTGAAGATCCTCTTGAAGTTAAGACAATAGGAACTTTAGCACCAACTATGAAACCGGCCATTTTAGCCCCTGCAGAATAAACTAAGGATTTTCCGAGTATGTTTCCTGCTGTAATATTAGGAACAATTAAAATGTCCGCATCTCCTACTACAGGGCTTTCATAACCTTTTATTTCTGCTGATTCTTTGCTCATAGTTAAGTCATAGGATATCGGACCTTCTACAATACAATTTTTAATTTCTCCCTTTTGATTCATTTCTTTTAATAAACCTGCATCAACAGATTCAGGCATTTTAGGATTAACCTTTTCAACAGCTGCTAAAACTGCAACCTTTGGTTTTTCATATCCCATATCAATAAGTGTGTTAACAGCATTTTCGATAATTTGCTTTTTCTCATCTACATTTGGGTACATCATCATTCCACCATCTGTAGTTACTATTAACTTGTGGTAGTTAGGTACTTCATTAATAACAAAATGAGACATAACTTTTCCTGTTCTAAGTCCCTTTTCCTTATTTACCACTGCTTTTAAAAGATCTGCAGTTTGAATTTTTCCTTTCATTATAAAATCTGCTTTATTGTCATTAATAAGTTCTACTGCCTTTGTTGCTGCTGAAGCATCATCTTCTGCATCAATAATAGAACTATCATCTAAATCTTCTCTTAAATTTTTTAATATTTCTTTTATTTTTGATTTATTTCCTATTAGTATAAGCTCTGCTATATTATCTTTTCTAGCTTTAAATACAGCTTGCAAAGTATGTTCCTCTTCAGCTGCCACTACTGCTACTATTTTTTTTGATTCTGAATTTTGAACTTTTTCAATTAATTCTTCAAAATTTTTAAATACCATTTTGTTCCTCCTATATAATTAATAATTAAAATATTATTTTCTATTTATGCTAATTATATAAGCAACTTTCATACCAAAACAAAAAACAGGCTTACAGCCTGCTTTTGTGTAAATGTTTTTATTTCTATTGTTAACTTTAGTTGACATAGTGTTCTGTTTTATTTACGCTATCTGTATTAGACTTTAGTTTTTTTCCATAAAGCTGTTCTGCTTATGCCTAATTTTTTTGCAATTTCTGTTTTTGACATTCCACTATTTTCAAGCATTTCTATTACTTTATCCTCCACAAACTTATTAATTTGCTTTAGATCTAATATATTCTTTTCATTATCATCATTAAGCAATTCATCATTATTTTCCACTATTTCATCATCATCTAAATCTATTTCTTGAAAAATCAAGTATCTTTGAACAACGTTTTTTAATTCCCTAACATTACCTGGCCATGAATAATTCATTATCTTTTTTTCAATTTTACTTTCAATTTTAGCTTCACAAGCTTTTTTTGATAATGTTTTAAGATAATACATAAATAATGGAACTATATCCTGTTTTCTTTCTCTTAATGGTGGTATATGCAATTCTAAAATATTTAATCTATAAAATAAGTCACTTCTAAATGTGCCATCTTTAATTTTTCTTTTTAATTTTTCATTGGCAGCTGCAATAACTCTTACATCTAACGGAATAACATAATCTGATCCTATTCTCATTACCTCTTTCTCTTCCAAAACTCGTAAAAACTTTGCTTGAAGATTTAATGACATACTATTTATTTCATCTAAAAGTATAGTTCCTCCATGAGCAAGTTCAAATAAACCTGGTTTTCCTCCCTTTCTTGCACCTGTAAATGCTCCTTCTTCATACCCAAACAATTCACTTTCCAAAAGACTCTCAGAAATTGCTGCACAGTTAATAGCTACAAAGGGTTCCTTTTTCCTACTGCTTATATTATGAATGCTTTGAGCAAACATTTCTTTACCCGTACCGCTTTCACCATAAACCATAACAGTACTATCATCTAAACCTATTTTAACAGCCTTCGATACTATAACTTTCATTATAGGATCGTTAGCAATAATATCTTCAAATTTATATTTAGCAACAAGGCCTTTTTTATTTAATTCATATCTTATCTTTTTTTCTAAATTTTGAAGCTTAGTAATATCTTGAAAAGAACAAAGAACACCATGGGTTTGTTCATCTATACTTAATATAGACGTATTAGCTGTAACTACAATTTCAGATAAGTTTTTTATTTCATTGTATTGGTTAACTCCACTTTTTAAAACATCCATCATAAAAATAAGTTCAGGGCAAACTTCTTCAATATTTTTATCAATAACATCTGAGCTATTCTTTTTTAATAATTCTTGTGCTCTTTCATTGTATAATATAATTTTCCCATTCTTGTCTATAGCAATAACTGCATCATGTACTCCATCTAAAATCGTGTTTAATACTTCATTTCTATAATTTTGTTCATATAAGCTATCTACTAATTGTTTTGCATGTTCAATTCCTTCACAAATAGATTCATTACTTGCACCTATAGAAATATTGCATATTCCCAAACTTTCAGCATACATACAAGGAATGCCTCCTCCAACTATTACAACCTTATCTTTTTTTTCTTTATATTTATTAATTAAGCTTTCTATGCTGTCTTTATCTTCAAATCTTTCAATTATAACCTTCTCACAAATCAAATCTTTCCAGTCGTCATAATCAAAACACTCTAAATCTGATATAACAATAACTATGTCTTTATTATACTTGCTGGCTCTCTTTAATGCATATAAAATATCCAATGTGCTTATTTTTAAATTTATAACTGGTACATTTACTGTACCTACAGTATGTCGATATCCTCCACTTCTTGCTATAATAGCATTTACTCCCTCATCCTCCAGCAGCTTTCCTTGTGACTTCATATTATCAGGATCTAATATATCTATAATTATTTCGCCTTGTTCCACTTCTTTTCTAAACAAATGTACAACTAAATCCTTTAATTTTTCGTCTGAAGCAATAAATCCTATTTTTTTTATCATATACATTTTGCTACTTAAAATATGGGCAAACATATCCATATCAAGAAAATTCCTTTTTCAACGTGTCTGCTTTCATATTATTTCTAATACTACTAACATTTGATATAACACTCCAAAGGCTTAAATTCCCGACTAGCCATCGGTACACATATACAATCGCTTTATTATGCAACTTTGTATATTTTAGCATCTCTCAAATTAAAACTTGCATTTAAATCTCTATCTTCTTCATATCCACATTCACACTTATAAATTCTATCTGAAAGTTTTAAATCTTTCTTGATGCAGCCACATTCATGACATATTTTAGAAGAAGCAAAAAATCTATCTACAATTCTTAATTCAATATCAAATTCTTTGCATTTGTTTGTTAATTTAATTCTAAACATATTAAATCCTTGCTTTGATATTGCTTTTGAAAGATGTCTATTTTTCATCATTCCTTTAACATTTAAATCTTCTACTGTAATATATTGTGGCTTGATTTTTACCACTTCGTTTACACATTGATTTAAGTAATTTTCTCTTATGTTAGTCAAAGTTTGATGAATTTTCTGTACCTTAACTATTTGTTTGGATATATTTTGTCTAGTAGCATTTCCTCCTTCTTTTTTAATATTTTTATTTCTTTCTTTTAAACTCTCATATTTTCTTGAAAGTTTGACTTGCTCTCTTTTTAATTTCTTTTCTATTTTCTTTACTTTTTTAGTCTTATTAATATTTTTCTTAGTGCTACCATTTGATATTATTGCAAAATTCTTTAACCCTAAATCAATTCCTATTCCATCATTTGAATTAATCTGATGTTTTTCGCTAACTTCTATTAACACAGAAACATAGTACCTGTCTGCTTTTTTAGATACTGTTCCACTTACTATCTCTAAATTAGTAGGAACATAGCCTTTTTCTTTAAGATTAACCCATTTTAATGTTGGAATATTAATCTTATGTCTTTCAGTTTTCCAATCTGTTTTGTTATTTTTAGGAAAATACAACTTAACCTCTTGTTTCTTCTTTTTCTTAAATCTAGGAAACTTGCTTTCACCTTTAAAAAACTTCTTAAAAGCAGTTTCAGCATTACAAATAGCTTTCTTTCTAGCTTTAGAACCACAGCTGTTTATCCATTCATATTCTTCTATAGTTTTAACTTCATTATTGATGTATTTATCAAAATCATTAGCACTCATAAACGCTTGTTTCTTATGGACTAATCCATCTTTATATTTCTGATATAATTCTTGATTTTTAGCTAAGTAACAATTATATAACCATCTGCAAACTCCAATTCCTTGATTAATCTGTTGTTTCTGCTGTTGTGTTGGTTTTATTTCCGTTTTGTAGGCTTTTAGCAATTTCTTCATCCTCCTCTATCTTTTTCTTATACTTACGCATACCATAAATTTTACAACTAAAAATGTGTAAAATTGATATTATATCTTGAACCAATTCTTCATTGGGTGATAAGGTTTCATTATTAACGACTATTATCTTAACATTGCATTTTCCTAAAAATCTTTCAAACCATTCATAACCAAATCTAATAAACCTATCTTTATGAGTTATCATTATACTATCTATTTTATTTTCCATACAATGCTCTATAAGTCTATTCCAATTTTTGCGATTATAATTAAGTCCACTTCCTATATCTTCTATAGTTTCATCAATTATAATTCCTTTAGCATTAGCAAAATCTAATAGAAATTTGACTTGGTTTTTTAAATCGTCTTTTTGATTATTAGTAGAAACTCTAGTGTAGATAACTTTCTTTTTGTTGTCATTAACATTGTTTATTCCTTTATATTCAAGATATTGGTCATATGTATAATATCTTCTATCGGTAGGGGTTCTAAAAGCTTTTAAAACATCATCTCTGTCCCATCTTTGTAATGTTTTAACTGATACATTTAAAAATTAAAGATCCAAATTAATTTGAATCTCTTAGCTTCTTGTATTACTTTTTTATCAGTGCAGTTAATAAATTTTGAAACTTTAATACGCCTACTCCTACATACCATACACCTATTAACATTGATATTCCTATTTGAACAGGTAAAGTTCCCCAATTCATATTTAACAGTGCCATAATTAATAAAGTTATTGCCCATCCAGCTAACCACGCTGGTAAAAATATTATCTTTTCTAATTTAGTACTTGAAATAATTACTGCTAAACCTCCCAAAACAAATAAATCACAAAAAAGTTCTACATTTTCATTTAATTTTACCATATCCATTACTTTTAGTGCTATGCATCCCCATAAATCTCCTAATAAAAAGACTATAGATATTTCAACACCATCTTCCATTTTATTTCCATTTGCAACAAAGATGCCAGCACAAATTAGTGCTACAGCACCTGTAGTAATACCCAAATAAGGACTTATTACTGCCCATATTGGAGGCAGCAATGCTATTTCTAAAGACAAAGTCAAAACATTTAAGTTTTTTTCATACCCATAATTGTAGTTACAGTTTTTCCTATATCTTCCACATGGATGAGTTTTCCAGGTAAAGTATCATATACATGTCCTAGCTGCTCTTCTGGAAATTCAAATTTCACTTTATCATCTACAATTTTAATATCACCTTCAATACCACATAATTCGCAAATAGCATGTGTGGACTCTCTATCTAGGTAAAAATTTCTGCAATGACAGTGTGGACAAACACCTTCTTCTCCTTGATAGGATGCATTTTCAATATTCTTTGCAGCATTTGCAATATTAGCTCCTATTTTATGTGCTTTCGCAACTCTTTCATCATCTACAATAATAGCAGAAGACCATGGAAATACTTCATTATTGATAACCTTCCACATAGGCGTTAAAGCCTGCATTGCTGAACCGCATTTAAACTTTGTAATCCAATCAGAACCACCAATTCCTATATAGGAAATAACTTTATCTTTTAATATTCTTGGATCTGGAATTTTCCCAACATTTTCTTGTGAATTCTTAGTTGCTATTACATTATTTCCCCTATCCATTCTTGGTCCAAAACGATCTGTGATTGTCTGGAAAATTCCAGGGATACCTTTTTCAAAGATTGGAAGTGCCACAATTATTCCATCTGCATCCAACATTTTGTCAAGTAACCAATCAAAATCATCTTTTAATACACACATGTTTCCTTTTCCTGACATAAGTGTACGAACATAAGACTTGGATTATTTATATCTGTAACTTCTACTATACCAAGCATATTCCATAGGCTGAGTTGTCACAGTAAAAATTTTGCCATATAAATTTTTACTGTGACTGGGAAAAGAGTAAGTAAAATATTTTACTTACTCCAATGCTTTACTCTTCTATTATATCATCTCTGTATTGAGAATACATTTGATCTACAAGAGACTGTTTTATCAACGTTCCCCTATTATTTATGCATTTTATTATAACATATAAGATGTAACATATTATTAACTGGAGTTTTCGGAGTATCTATTGTAACAAAATGGGCTGTCTCACTAAGAAATTTACATACAATATATTGTAGTATTTATTCTTAATGCGACAGCCTCTTTTTAATTTTTTTATCTTACTTCTATTAATGAATATTCCGTTATTTTTTCTAACAATTCTGTGTAGGACATATTTACAGCTTTTGCACTTTTAGGGAATAGGCTGTTTTTAGTCATACCTGGTAATGTATTTAGTTCAAGTACATATGGCACTCCCTCTTTTATTATCATATCTACCCTTACATATACACTACATTTTAAAACTTTCCAGCAATTTAAAGCCATTTCTTCTATTTTATTTTGAAGTCCTTCTTCAAATTCTACTATAATTTCATCTGAACCACCATCTGCATACTTTGCTGTATAGTCAAAGAATTCTGCTTTAGGCTTTATAGCTATTACAGGAAGCATCTTACCATCTAATATACAACAAGTTATTTCATCACCTTTAATATATTGTTCTATCATAACTTCAGTATCATAGTCTAATGCTAAACTAACTGCATTTTCTATATCTTCTTTTTTCTTAATTATATTAGTAGCTACACTAGAACCTCCACAGTTAGGTTTTACTACTACAGGATAGCCCATTTTTTCTATAAAATCATAATCTATTTCTTCTATAGATTTTACAGACAACCAATCTGCTGTATTTATTCCTGTTGATCTTAATATTTTTTTAGTTATATCCTTATCCATACATACACCGCTTGCAAGTGGTCCACATCCTGAATAAGGTATATCCATAGTTTCAAGTACTGCTTGTATTATACCATCTTCTCCAAATTTACCATGTAGTGCTATGAATGCAAAATCTATATCCTTAGTCTTATCAATTACCTCATCTTTTTTATCTATTACTATAGGCATTACCTCATATTTTTCTTTATTAAAATATTTTACTATTTCTTTTCCTGAATTCAAAGAAACTTCTCTTTCTGATGATATTCCGCCCATTATAACTCCAATTTTCATTTTTACTCCTCCATAAATCTTATTTGTCTTCTTACTTATATTTTATACATAGACTGGAATAAATAAAGTACCACTTTCCAACTATTTTAACTATGTTGTGGTATTCATACCTAAAATTTAAATATATCGGTGTTTACTTTTTGGTAAAATATGGTATAATAATTTACATGTTCTTATTTTACTTGTTCTGAAATTCTTTATTATAGAGAGGAAGTTTAAATTATGAAAGAGATAAAAAATTTTCAAATATCCATTGATGTAATTGAGGAATGCTTAAAAGAATGCTTAGATAATTGCAATTCAAAGGAAAAAAAAGAAAAGAAGACCCCGATTAGCAGTAGATAACCGAATTCTTTTTCCTAATACAAAGGATTAAAATTTATATATAGAATACTTTTTTTCAACACTTCTAAACATAAACACATGTATTGCGGCAATAAAAGGGGTAATGGTGAACTCTCGTGTTACAATTTCTTTTGCAGCTCTGAGTAAATCACCAATACCAATAGCTGCAACTAATACTGTATATTTTGTAAAATTTATGACTTCATTACATATTGTTGAAATAACATTTGTTATAGCTTGAAGCATTATTATTTTAATCATAGTCTGTCCATATCTTGTTTTCAAAGCTTTAGCCTCTTCAAATTCTACCTTATCATAAGATTCTTGAAGACTTTTACTCAAAAAAGGCGTTTAATTAATTTATAAATTACTTAAACACCTATCTTCCTGCATTATTATCCTAAAGTTCCACTAAAAAACTTTCTTAATAACAGAACTATGTAATTTTTTATTCTTCTATATTTTTATCCTTGTCCACATTTTCTTGAAGAATAATTTTAATATCCTGGAGCTCCCTTAATATTTTTTCAATAATTTCAGCTTGTTTTTCATCCATGAAAAATACCCCCTTCATTTTGTATTATACTAATAATTATATATAGGCTTCTAAGTTTTTTCCATAGGACTTTGAAGGGTGTATTTCTAAATATTTACTTATTTTTACTACTTTTCACATTACAAATTATTATTTACTTCTTAAGTTAAAACATTTCATGCATTTAAAACGTCTATGTTTATTTAATTTTTTCAATTACATAAACATAGACCTCTTCATTAAGCTAAAACTTCTATTCCATAAGCTTTAATAATTTTCTATTTAATAAGAACAATATACCTCCTATTACAACTAAAAATACTGGTATTGCTATGAATACTTGTAAAGTTCCTAAATTGTCAATAATCGCTTGCCCATACCCTGCTACTTTACTAGCAAAAAATGTACTTAAAAACCAAATTCCCATGAGCAAAGATGCATACTTAGAAGGTGCAAGTTTACTTACCATAGAATTTCCTATAGGTGAGAAACACATTTCTCCTATACTCTGCAATACATAAAATAGTAATACCCAAATTACACTAGCTTTTATTGCAGGATCTATACCATTTCCTCTCTGTAAAACTGCAAATATCATAAATACAAAACCTACTGCCAAAAATACGAATCCAAAGGCCATTTTTTGAGTAATAGTTAAGTCTCCTCTTTTACTATTTGAAAGCTTTAACCATATAGCAGACATAATTGGTCCTAGTACAACACAAAGGAAACCATTAAAAGAATCCAACCACTGCACCGGAACACTAAAGCTAGCAATATTCATGTTTATAAAATCATTAGTATAAAGGGCTATTGAGGTTGATGCTTGATTATATGCTGACCAAAAGAATATTGAAAAAAAGGATAATAATATAATAACTATGGTTCTATTTCTTTCCTTTTGAGTTAATGGTTCAGTACTTTTATGCTTTTGTGAATCCTTATTTGGATTAAGTTTAGCAGCTGGAACACTTCCAATATCTCCAATATACTTTTTTCTTCCAATTATAAAAGTAATTGTAGTAAGTACAGAAGCTATAGCACCTGCTAAAAAAACATATTTATATCCATAAAATGTTATCTTGCCATTGACTTTTGTTGAAAAAAATTCATTTGCTAAAAGTCCACAAATCAGAGGTCCAAACATTGCTCCAACATTTACAAAAGAATACATAATTGAAAAAGCTCCGTCTTTTCTAGAGTCTTCTTGATTATATAAATTACCAACTAACGTATTTAAATTTCCTTTAAAGAAACCTGTTCCCACAACTACAAACCACATCATTAAATAAATAGATGCTTGTCCTTGTGAAATGAAGGCAACTACATATCCAGCTGCCATTAGTAAGCTACCTATAATTATACAAAACCTTGCTCCTATATATCTATCACATATCCATCCTCCTATAACTGGTGAAAGATATGTTAATGCAGCATAAGTTCCAAAAAAGATGATGCCTGAGCTTTTGAAAATCCTAACCCACCAGTGGCCATTTGTGCTGTTAAAAATAAAACTAAGGTTGATCTAACTCCGTAATATGCAAACCTCTCCCACAGATTCGTCATACCACAAAGGTAAAGCCCTTTAGGATGATTTAATTTTTTAGTTTCTCCAGAAACATCAACTTGTCCATTCATAATAATTCCTCCCCTTTAGATGGTATATACGTTTGCAGTAATTCTAGCAAACGTTTACAAGTAATTGTTTTAAATAAAAATATATATGTTTAATGTGATTCGAATCATTTTTAATTATTACATAAATACCCATTTTCTACAAGTACTTTGAAAATATATTCCAATTTAACAAAAATTCTTTATTTTGTTTATCAATATGTAAAGAAACTTATTTATTTAAAACTAATTTAGTTCTAAATAAAGTAAAAAAATTCAGGTGAGACAAATTCCCCACCTGAATTAAGTTCCATTTGATTATTTTTCATTTAAGAAATCTATAGCAAACTGAGCATATAATGCAGCACCCATATTCAATGAATTTTCATCTATCATAAATTTATCATTATGATTTTCGTATATGCCTAGCTCTTTATTTCCACCACCTAAGAATGCAAAAACCCCTGGAACCTTATCCATATAATAAGTAAAATCCTCTGAAACAGTCAATTTATCCATAGGAACTAAGCTGTGTTCACCATAAAGCTTTTTTGCTGATTTTATTGCTATATCAGCTAACCTATCATCGTTTATAAGTGGAGCTGGACAATATTCATATTCTAATATTCCTTCTGCACCATAGGTTTTAGCTGTATTTTGAATTACTTCTCTCATTTTACCTTCTAAAAGTTTTCTTGCTTCTTTTGAGAAGGCCCTTGTAGTACCTTCCATAACTACTTCACTAGCAATTATATTAAACCTGTCTCCACCTTTTATAGTTCCTACAGTAATAACTACTGGCTCTATTGGATTTATATTTCTGCTTACTATACTCTGCAAATTCATAACCACTGCTGAAGCAGCAACAATAGAATCCACTCCTAAATGAGGCGTTGAACCATGACTTGCAGTGCCCTTTATTCTTATTTTAAAAGTATCTGCTGAAGCCATTCTAGCCCCTTGTTCTATATTAAATTTTGAAGCTTGTAGCTTTCCCCATATATGCATACCAAATATTCCATCTACCCCTTGGAGTACATTGTCTTCTTCTATTATCACTTTTGCACCAACACAAGTTTCTTCTGCAGGCTGGAATATAAACTTTATTGTGCCATTTATTTGATCCTTTATTTCAGATAATATTTTAGCTGCACTTAAAAGCATTGCAGTATGACAATCATGACCACAAGCATGCATATAACAATTGTTAGATTTAAATGACAAATTTGTATTTTCTTTTATAGATAGTGCATCTATATCAGCTCTAAGCGCTACCATCTTTCCCTCTGTTTTTCCTTTAAGTATTCCAACAATTCCAGTCTTTTTTAGTCTTTTAGTTTCTATTTTGAAAGACTTTAACTCTTTTTCTATAAGTTCTGTTGTTCTATATTCTTGCCATGATGGTTCTGGATTTTCATGAATATCTCGTCTAATTTTTATAGTGTATTTTTCATATTGTTTTGCTAAATCTTTAATATCCATATTGTTTCCTCTTTCTTTTGTTTTTTATAAAAAATCAAATCTCTATAACTTTGTATTCTTATGATATATTAAGCTATTACTGGTCTTCCAGGTAAAGCTCCTTTTACAATATTGCCTTTATCTACAACAATTGTTCCACTTACAATTACATAGTTGATTCCTTCTGGTTTGGTATCAGGTTTCCCTTTTCCTAAAAAATCAGATTTATCTCTTATGGTTTCTATATCAAAAATTACTAAATCAGCATCTAAACCAACTTTTAATCTTCCCTTATTTTTTAACCCTAAAACTTTAGCTGGCAGTAAAGTACACTTTTCAACAGCTTTAATAATTGAAATACTTTTTTGTTCTCTTACCATTTTTCTAAAAAACCTTGGAAATGTACCTGCATTTTGAGGATGTCCTTCATCGCTATTTCCAGAAGGACTAGGTCCTATGTCAGAAGATAACATTACATAATCTTTTAAGAGTACCTCGTAAATCTCATCTTCAACACCTGTAAAACAAATTATTGTTTCATTTTTATATTTATCTCTTAATTCTTTATACAACTTTTCTGTTAGTCTTTCCCCTTTATATTTTCCTGTAGCAACTAACATATCACTAAGTTTCCAGTTAAATTTTTCAATATGCTCTTCATCAAAAACACTAGTCCCTATAGATGTAGCAAAATCTGTATACATGCCACTATCCAACCATATTTTAAAACCTTTTTTTCTAGCCTCGTCTACAATTTCAAGTGCTTCACTCATTATACCAGTTCCATATTGATATACGAAATGTGATATTTGAACAGATGCACCTGTAATTTCTGCAATTTTTATAGCCTCTTTCAATGAATCAATATCTTTTGGATTTGATAATCTAGTGTGTATTGCTACTAATTTCTTATGCTTAGCTGCAATGCTACTAAGTGCGATAACTTCTTTAAATGAGGAACCTGGAGCATACTCTAATCCAAATGACAATCCAATAGCACCTTCTTCAAAAAGTTTTCTTTCTATATTTTCCATGCATTTTATTTGAAAATCTGTTGCAGGTACATAAGGATTTGTTATTCCAACATTTTCTCTTAAGCTAAAAGAATGTCCTATAAATTGAGCTTGATTTATAGGAAATCCCTTTTTCTCTTGCTGGATAAAAAACTTTTTTAAGTCTTGAGGCGAAACACCACAATTTCCTCCTATGCTTGTAGTTACTCCTTGAACTACAGATAATTCTCCACATTCTCTATGTCCGTCTATATGGCCATGAATATCTATGAATCCTGGACATACTATATTATTGTCTGCATCAATTTCTTTTTTTCCAGATATATTTTCTTGGGTAATTACCGCTATTTTGCAACCATTAATACCTATATTACCATGAACTATAGTATTTTTTTCTGGATCCACAAGTACTCCATTTTTAATTACTAAATCATAAATATTCATATTTTCACCTCCTATAAATTTTTATTGCTGCTTAAATTCAGACCAGATTGAATCATAAATTTTAGTTGCATCTCCTAAATCTTTAAAATGTTCTGCTTTTTTTAAGTTTTCGTCTGGAATGAATACAGCTTTATTATTTAAATATTCTTTTGACATATAACTCTTAGCCTGAAGATTAGTATTAATATATTCATTAGCTGTAGTAGCCATATTACTTATTTCACCATCTAACATAAAGTTTATAAATTGATCTGCATTGTTTTTATGTGGAGCTTTTACAGGTATTACAAAATTATCTTCTTCTACGTTCATTCCTTCTTCTGGATATACTATTTTTAACTTTGGATTAGCTCTTACTGCTGCTGATGCCTGTGATCCATACATAAATCCTATATTAGTGTCACCACTTATAAGACTATTATGTGGAGTGTCTGCATCAAAAACTTTTACATTAGGTCTTAGTTTTTTTAGTTCAGCTTTTGCTTCATCTAGTTTTGTTTTATCTGTTTCATTCATGGAATAACCTAATTTCTTTAATGTGATACCTATTATTATTCTTGGATCATCCACAAGAACCATAGATCCTTTAAGATCTGGATTCCATAAATCTTTATAGCCCTTTATATCGGTTTTTATTTTTTCTGGATTATAAACAATCATTTGAGTACCTAATGTGTATGGTATAGAATATTTATTTTCCTTGTCGTACTCCTGATCTAAATACTTGGGATCAACATTTTTAAAGTTAGCTATATTAGCTTTGTCTATAGGCTGCATTAATAAATCTTTTTGTTTCCCCATAACTCCAACTATATAATCACTACAAATCACCACATCATATTGTGACCCTTTAACAGCTTGAAGCTTGGCAAGCATTTCTTCATTAGTTGAAAAATTAGTATAGTTTACTTTAATACCTGTTTTCTTTTCAAACTTTTTAACAACATCATCTGGCACATAATTTGCCCAAGTAAATACATTTACCACCTTTTCTTCACTTGTTTTTTGTGTACCACCAGCTGTATTAGTTGACTTTGAGCATGCTGAGAATGCAAACATTGGAAGCATTCCTATTAATACCATGCTTAAAACTTTTTTTAACTTTTTATACATATTATCCTCTCCTTATATAAGAATTTAATTTGAATTTTTCACTTCTAAAATATTGTGATTAAAATTTTAAATCTTAATTTTATCCTGTCTTTTAAATCTAATACTCTGCGAAACAATAAGAATAACAAATATAAGAAGTAACATTATTGTACACAGTGCATTAATTTCTGGGGACAGACCAAATTTTAACATAGAAAAAATCTTAATTGGTAAGGTTGTACTTTCTGAACCTGATACAAAAAAATTTATAATTACATCATCAAAAGATAATGCAAATGCAAGCATTGCACCTGAAAGTATACCTGGCAATATAAGTGGCAAAATTATAGTGCTAAACACTTTAAACTTATTGGCCCCTAGATCCATAGCAGCATCTTCAATGGAACTGTCAAATCCAGAAAATCTTGCTCTTACTACAATAAGCACAAAAGGAATACAAAATGTTGCATGTGATAACACCAGAGTGGTTATACCAAAAGGTACATTAAGCTGTGCAAAATATATTAAAAGTGATATACCCATAATAATTTCAGGTATTACAATAACTATATTAAGAAGCATATCTATTATACCTTTGCCTTTAAATTTATATTTATATAATCCTATAGCTCCTAATGTGCCTATTATTGAAGAAATAATTGTGCTCACAGTTGCAATTATAAGACTGTTTTTAAATGCAATTATTACATTACTATCATCAAACAATTTTCTGTACCAATCAAAAGTAAAGCCAGTCCATATTGCATTGCTTTTAGATGCATTAAAAGAGTAAATTATAACTACAAATATTGGTACATATAAAAGTAAAAATATCAAAGTAGTATAAATAGTTGAAATTAAGCCTAAAAATTTTTTATTCATTAGAAAACCTCCACATCTACATTTTTTCCAGTAAGTTTTCTACATACCTGTATAATAATTAATGCAATAATAATAAGAACAATTGATAGTGCTGCTCCAAAAGGCCAATCTCTTGAAATCAAAAATTGATTTCTTATAAGATTTCCAATTAACATAATATTGCTTCCACCCATTAAATCAGGTATAAAAAACAAGCCTAAAGAAGGTATGAAAACTAATATACATCCTGCTATAATTCCTGGCATTGTAAGAGGTACTGTAACAGTAAAAAATGTTTCTAAATTATTTGCTCCTAAATCTTTTGCTGCCTCCACAAGAGATTTATCTACTTTTTCAATAGAATTATGAAGCGGAAGTACCATAAATGGAAATAAGGTATAAACCATTCCAATTAAAACTGCACCATAAGTGTAAAGTAATTTTAAAGGTTCTTTAATTAATCCTAAATTTAAAAATATATGATTTATAAGTCCTTCTGTACTAAGTAATGCCATCCAAGCATAGGTTCTTATAAGTGAATTTGTCCAAAATGGAATTATTATCATCATCAAAGCAAATATACGAATTTTCTTTGGTGCTTTTGAAACAAAATACGCAAAAGGATATCCAAATAGTAACGTTAAAAAAGTAGTTATACAGGCTATCTTTAAAGAATCAAAAAAAACTTTAAAATATAAAGGTTTCATCATTCTTTTATAGTTTTCAAAAGAAAAAATAAAATTTATTCCACCATCTGTACCTCTTTGTAAAAAACTTATAAATATAACATAAATTAATGGTACAGCTACAAGAAATATCATCCAAAATGATATTGGAAAAATTAAAGTAAACTTGTAAAAATCTATTTTCCTTTTTTTCCTTTCTTTATCTGAACCTTCATAGTTTAATGCACTCATACTGATATCTCCTCCTTTTGTGAAATTTCTAGTGCATTTTTATATTCACTGCCTATAAACACCAAGTCCTTTTCTTCCCAATGCAAAAACACCTCTGTTCCAACTTCAGGAATATTTGATTTTTTTTCATAATCACTTATTATTATCTCTTGACCATTTGGTAAAACCACTATAAATTTAACAGCAGCACCTACATAACTATGCTCTTTTACAATACCCTTAATATTAAAATCATTCACTGCATTAGTTGTATATTTAATTTTTTCTGGTCTTAAAGAAATAATTTCAGTACTTCCTTTTTCTAAATTTCTATTTTCAATAATTATACTTGATTGCCCTATATTTAATATTGCCTTATTTCCATAAGTTTTTTCTACTAAAGCTTCAAATATATTTGACTCTCCTATGAAATCTGCAACAAACCTTGTTTTAGGTTTTTCATATATTTCTTCTGGCGTACCTACTTGTTCTATAATACCTTTATTCATAACAACAATACGATCTGACATATTAAGTGCCTCTTCCTGATCATGAGTTACATATATAAAGGTTATATCCAATTTCTTTTGCAATCTTTTTAATTCAATTTGCATTTGTTTTCTGAGCTTTAAATCAAGGGCTCCTAGTGGTTCATCTAAAAGTAGCACTTTGGGATTATTAATTAATGCTCTTGCAATAGCAACTCTTTGTTTTTGTCCTCCACTCAAATGCTTTGGCATTTTCTTTTCATAGCCATTAAGTTGTACCAAATTTAGCATTTCTTTAACCTTAATGGATATTTCTGATTTCTTCACTTTTTTAATCTTTAACCCATATGCAATGTTTTCATATACATTCATATGAGGAAAAAGTGCATAATTTTGAAATACTGTGTTCATATTCAATTCGTAGGGTTGTTTATTTTCAACATGCTCTCCTTCTAAAAGTATATTTCCTGCTGTAGGATTTTCAAAACCTCCAATCATTCTTAAAGTAGTAGTTTTTCCACATCCACTAGGCCCTAATATTGTTAAAAATTCACCTTCCTTAATCTCTAAAGACATTTCTTTTACCACTTTCTGATTATCAAATTCTTTTGATACATTTATTAGTTTAAGGATTGTATTAGACATGTCTCACCCTCCATTTTATGTTGTATACAAGAAATAGACAGTAAATATACTAATCTATTTTTCTATGTTATTTTTTGAATATGACTTATAACAAAAACTCCCACCTCCTTTCAGAGGTAGAAGTTTGCTTCTACGATTCCACTCTGTTTATTATTTACATAAAAATTATATATCTAAATAATTATCACAATAATGCTTAAACGCTATAACAGGCGTACCTGCTGAAATCTACTAAATTTCAATTCAGTGCTCAAAGATGCATTTCAACTATCTCCACACAAAATCCCTTCCACCAAACGGGATTTCTCTCTGTAAGCTTATAATAATTTACTTCTTCTTATCATTGCAATTCAGAGTATTTTTGTCTGATATGGTTTAATTATAGTTACTAAAATTTCATATGTCAATACTTTTATCCAACATATACCATTATTAAAAATCATTTAATATTTATATTCTTATCCCCTATTTGATATAAGCAGAATCTTAGAGTGTGATTTTTTAGAATATTATGTTATAATAAGTTTTTATCTATTATAGATAAAAATTTTAGAATGAAACTTAAGAGGTGATAATCATGCCAATAAAAATAAGAGACGATTTACCAGCATTTGAGATTTTAAATAATGAGAATATATTTGTAATGCCTGAAAATAGAGCTTTTCATCAAGATATTAGGCCTCTAAAAATTGCCATTTTAAACCTTATGCCTACTAAAATTACTACAGAAGTTCAATTATTAAGGCTTATTAGTAATACTTCATTACAAATAGAAATCGAATTGTTACATCCAAAAACACATGTGTCTAAGAATGTTTCAGAAGAATATCTAATGAATTTTTATAAAACCTTTGACGAAGTTAAAGATCAAAAATTTGATGGATTAATCATTACAGGTGCTCCTGTAGAACAAATGGATTTTGAAGAAGTTAACTACTGGGAAGAACTTAAAGAAATAATGGAATGGAGCATGCATAATGTGTATTCCACTTTACATATATGTTGGGGTGCTCAAGCAGGTTTATATTATCATTATAACGTGCCTAAACATGCATTAGAAAATAAGATGTTTGGTGTGTTTCCTCATAAAGTCATTAAGAAAAACATGAAAATATTAAGAGGTTTTGATGATGAATTCTTTGTGCCTCATTCTAGACATACAGAAGTTAAACGAGAAGATATAGAAAAAATTCCTGATTTAAATATATTAGCTGAATCTGAACAATCAGGTGTATATATGGTTACAGCTAAAAGAGGAAGACAGATTTTTGTTACTGGCCATTCAGAATATGATTCCTTAACATTAAAATCTGAATATGATAGGGATATAGATAAAGGTCTTAATATAGACGTGCCTAACAATTATTTTCCACAGGATGATCCTACAAAAGACCCTATCGTAAAATGGAGAGGACATGCTAACTTATTGTTCTCAAATTGGTTAAATTATTATGTTTATCAGGAAACACCTTATAATTTAAACGAAATAGACTAAAATAAAATTATTGATCTCTGAATCATTACAAACCCCTATATTTTCAAAACATAGGGGTTTACTTTTTTACTTTTTCATGTTCTAATATCATTAACTAATCTATTTTTGTCTACTGAGATTTCTGATAATTACCCATACCCATCATTACAAACGTGCTTAAGTCATATTTTGTTTTCAGAACTGTAAAACTTTATTAAACATTTATTCATTTTTATAAATCCAAAATATGCTATTATATGATATATAAATCTTAATTATAAGGAGAATACTAATATGATAAATATGAACTTCATATACAAAAATCGTACTTTACTTTATACTTTAAACAATATTTTTACTTGTGCTTTAGTATTTAAATCTATACTTACTAATAGCTTGAACACTTCTGCTTTAGGTGTGATTATTTTTGCTTTTAATCTATATGCATATAATAAACTTAATAATATGAGATTAGAGTAGTCTTTTAAATTTCTCAAGAAAAAACTTCGAGATAAAATACTAGTTATCAAATGTATTTTTCAAATCATAAAATCGATTCTGATTACTAAAAAACATTTCCCAAATATAAAAATTAGCAAGAAAAAAGTACCCACATACGTTACTCATATGTAGGTACTTTTTTCTTGCTCTATTTAAATTTTTTCAACTATCATTAATCAAAGCTCATGCTAACTATCTTAATATCCAATACCTAGCCCTCTTTATCTCCATTTATAACTACATCTATTTCCCCTGTTTTAGAATCCATAATTAATCCGTGTACTTTTATATCTTTAGGAATTAAAGGATGATTTTTTATCATTTTAACACTTTCTTTTATAGATTCCTCCACTGATTCAAAACCATGAAGCCATTCTTCAACGTGAACACCTGCATTGTTTAATATATCTATAGTATCTTCCCTTATTCCTCTATTTATCATTTTATTAACAAGGCTTTTAGTATCTAAATTACTCATTCCACATCCAGAATGTCCTACTATAAACACATCTTCTGCTCCAAATTCATATATTGCAACTATTATACTTCTTGCAACACCACCAAAAGGATGAATAACTGTTGCTCCTGCATCCTTTATTATTTTAGCATCACCATTTTTTATATCCATAGCCCTTGGTAATAACTCTGTTAATCTAGCATCCATGCAAGATAATATAACCATTTTCTTTTTGGGAATTTTGCTAACTACATATGGTTCATATTCATTATTACTTACAAAATTCTCATTGTACTCTAATATTTCTTTTAATCTGCTCATTTCTTACCCCCGATTAATTTACATATAGATATATGTGTTATTTTATGTTAAATAGATTATACTACTAAAATTCATTTTATCAAATATCTATATATAATAATTATTATAATTAAAAGGATGGGATAGTCCCACCCTTTTAATTTATCCGATCGCTACCATTGCTAACACCCCATCTTCTATCAAGGTTGGGGATAAGCACTGCTACGCGCCTGGATAAGTTCTTCTAAGTTTCAACTGGAGAAAGTCATCCTTATAAGCAAACTCCATCCGAACCTAAGAATCACTTGATATTATAGCTTGATTAATCAACTTAAAATCTAAAATCACGTTTTCCTTTATGCAAGTCTTCAAGATGTTCTAATACAACTTCTTTAACCTTTTCATTTGGAATTTTTGGGACTTCATTTTTAATTAACTGTTCCCCTTTGATTCTTGTATCTTCTGAAGCATAATCTTCTAAATACTCTTTTAAAGTCATAAGAGCATTAGGCCCACAGCAGTTAGCTATTTGTCCTGATTTAACAAGACTCATAAATCTATCTCCAGTTCTTCCTTCTCTATAACAGGCTGTACAGAAGCTTGGAATATACCCCATTTCAAGCAACCAATTTACGATTTCATCTAAGGTTCTATTATCATTAACATCAAATTGTGCAGAATTATCCTCTTCTTTTTCTTTTTCAGCATATCCACCAACACTTGTACATGACGCTCCACTTATTTGAGAAACTCCAAAGTGAAGTACCTTTTCTCTTGATTTTTGAGATTCTCTTGTTGATACAATAAGCCCTGTGTATGGTACTGAAATTCTTAGTACTGCAACTATTTTAGCAAATATATCATCAGAAATTGAATTAGAGAAAGTTTCTGGATCTATATCATCTGCTGGTCTTATTCTCGGAACACTAATTGTATGTGGTCCAACTCCCTTAACAGCTTCTAAATGTTCTGCATGCATAAGCATTCCAACAAAATCATATCTGTACATATTTAACCCAAACAATACTCCCATTCCAACATCATCAATTCCACCATCCATAGCTCTATCCATTGCTTCTGTATGATAAGCGTAATCATGCTTTGGTCCTGTTGGATGAAGTTCTTCATATATCTTCTTATTATAAGTTTCTTGGAATAAAATATAGGTTCCAATTCCTACTTCCTTTAACTTTGTATAATTTTCTACAGTTGTAGCTGCAATATTTACATTAACTCTTCTAATAGCTCCGTTTTTATGTTTTATGCTATATATTGTTTTTATACTTTCAAGGACATATTCAATTGGAGAATTTATTGGATCTTCTCCTGTTTCTAAGGCAAGTCTTTTATGTCCAAGATCTTGAAGTGCAATAACTTCATTTTTGATTTCTTCTTGAGTAAGCTTCTTTCTTGTTATGTGCTTGTTTTTATAATGGTACGGACAATAAGTGCATCCGTTTATACAGTAATTGGAAAGATATAATGGAGCAAACATAACTATTCTATTTCCATAAAATTTTTGCTTGATTTCATTAGCAAGCTTATACATTTTCTCATTTTCATCTTCTAAATCACATTCAAGCAATACTGCTGCTTCTCTATGAGATACGCCCTTACATTCTTTAGCTTTTTCTAAAATTTCTTCGATTAATTTTCTGTTATCCTTATTTTTTTTAGCGAATTCTAAGGTATCTAATATTTCCTTGTCATCAATAAATTCAGTTGCTGCATTTGATTTTACGTTATACATGTATTCAACCTCTTCTTTCTATAATGAAATTTTTATTTAGGAAAGTGTTACATTGGTTTTGTATAACTCGTTCTGATTTAATATTTTTTCACTAAAATTCTAGGGATATATTTAAGGCATCTTCAGATAAACAACTAGTCAGTATACTGTAGGATATCTTATACACCTATAGTTTTGTACATAAATTAGCTTAGCTCTACAAGAATTCTTTTCATTTACAATAAATGCACAACAATGCTAACAAAAAAATTACTTTCCCTTTTTAGAATAAATAGTTTTAATATTTATTCCATCAATCATGCCTAGCTTTCCAGATAATGAACTTATAATATCATTAGTAGCATCAATAACTACACTGATTATTCTAATATCTTTTTGTCTATAAGGGATTCCCATTCTACCCACAAGATATTGTTCATATTCATGTAAAATAGTATTTAATTTTTTTGTTGCTTCTACATCCTCTACTATAATTCCAATTAATGCAATTCTTGTATCCATATTATTGTTCCTTTCAAAAAATAATCTCTGTACCAAAAAAGGCGCAGAGATAGTATATGCAAAGCTATCTTATAATACCGCCTTATCATTTGGGACGAACCCTCATGTATTTCAGAACGATTTCTTTTTATTCAATCTTTCTCCTTGGTTTTAGCCTTAAAGTCAGATTACATTATTAATTTAACATAATATTCAGTATATATCAATAGCAAATGTTTCTGTCGCTCCAACAAAAAAATTTAAATATTCAGAATAATCATATTGCTTTTTAATAAGTTTCATGTTATATTATTTACAAGAAGTAAAGCAAGCTTTCTTCTAGCAAATTCTAACTCATAAAATTAGTACAAACTCTATGTTTTTATAAAAATTCTACAACAATCTGTAAGCATTAAACTGTAGGATGTACGTATAGTACAAAATAGCTCAAATAGTGATATTGGGCATATGTTAACCTATAAGGTAAAAACTTACAGATACCAATAGATAACAAAAACAATTTATTTTACTACCCTAGATTAAGTAAAGTTGTGGGTAAATCTATTATATAGGGGGTGAATTTGAATTAAAACAGAACCAAATAGTTTTTCAAATGAGTTAGGATTTGCTTAACCACCAATTAGTGTCATTTAACTGATTGGTGGTTTTAATTTTTTTGAACTAATTAAACTAACCTTATATAAAGGTGTATACATACTTGAAACTTAATATCTTTAGATTAATGTTAATATTAATCTTTTTTATGTGTCTTTTTATTATGTTTAGGTCCAGAATTATTTGCTTTCTTTTCTTTTTGCTGCTGGCTAGCACAAGACGAATCATGTTTTTCACCCATAGTGTCTATCCCTCCTTGTAAAAATAAGAATTTACTGTAATATCACCCCTACTATTTTGTTCAATATCCAAATTATAATGCTATGAAATTAATAGCAAAAATAAATATTAAGTACAACCTTGTGTTTATTAGAAATTTGTTCATGCCCTTCCATTTCATTAGTTATGCTAAAGAAAAAACTCAATTCCATACTTTTAAATTTAGAATGCATAATTAAGTCCATTATAGGAAAATTTATTACTAGTTCCAATGTATATAATTAAAGGAGTGAATATCTTATGAGTAATACTATATTAGAAAAATCAGAAGGCAGAGTAAGCTATCATGATTCCGTAGAAGAAATGCTTAAAAGAATTAGAGAAGATGGAATGTCTAATGCATTTGACAGGTATGCCCAGCAGGAAAAGATAAGGTGTAAGTTTTGCCTTGAAGGTTTAAGTTGTCAACTATGTTCAAACGGTCCCTGCAGGATAAGTGAAAAAACAGGGCAGACCAAAGGAGTCTGTGGAATAGCCGCTGATGCCATGGCAATGAGAAATTTTCTTCTCAAAAACATAATGGGAGCAGGTACATATAGTCATCATGCCTACGAGGCTTTCAGAACATTAAAAGCTACAGCTGAAGGAAAAACTCCATTTAAGATTACAGATGTAGATAAGCTTAAGTGGATGTGTGAAAAGGTAGGTATAAACACAAATCAGGAAATTAATGATATGGCTATAGAATTAGCTATAGTACTTGAAGATCAACAGATTATTGGCGTGGAAGACAATAATATTATGGTTGAAGCCTTTGCTCCCAAAAAGAGAAAGGCACTATGGAGGAAACTAGACATATATCCCGGTGGAACAGTACATGAAGAACAAAATTGTGTAGCTAGCTGTCTTACAAATGTAGATGGAAGCCATGTTTCTTTAGCAATGAAAGCTCTTAGACTTGGTATAGCAACCATATATAATTCTCAGATAGGGCTTGAAATGGTTCAGGATATATTATTCGGAACTCCAAAACCACATGAAGTTAATATGGATTTGGGAATTATGGACCCAGATTACATAAACATAGTATTCAATGGACATCAACCTTGGCCTGGAGTTGCAACAATATTAAAAGCAAGAACAGCAGAGGTTCAAGAAAAAGCAAAATCTGCTGGAGCCAAAGGACTTAGAATAGTGGGTTCCATAGAAACAGGTCAAGAATTACTTCAGAGATTTGAAATAGACGACGTTTTTATAGGTCATATGGGAAATTGGCTTACTATAGAACCATTACTAGCTACTGGTACTGTAGATGTATTTGCTATGGAAGAAAACTGTTCACCTCCAGCTATAGATATGTATGCTGAAAAATATCAAATAGCTTTGGTTTCTGTAAGTACTATCATTGATATACCAGGCCTTAAAGAGAAAATTCCTTATAAACCTTCTGAAGTTGATACTATGGCAGACAGATTAATTGAACTTTCTATAGAAAATTTTAAAAAGAGAAAAGAAAGAAAAATTGAACCAATGGTACCAAAGAAAATTCAAAAAGCTATAGCTGGTTTCTCCACTGAAGCTGTTTTAGGTGCTCTTGGTAATAAGCTTGACCCATTAGTAGATGTAATATCTGCTGGAAAAATCAAAGGAGTCGTAGCACTTGCAAACTGCTCCACTTTAAGAAATGGTCCTCAAGATTCCATGACAATAAATCTTACAAAAGAGCTTATAAAAAAGGATATATTAGTTGTCAGTGCTGGCTGTGGAAATCATGCTCTTGAAGTTGCAGGACTCTGTACTGTTGAAGCAGCTAATACTATGGCTGGTGAAGGACTAAAAGAAGTATGTAATATGCTAAAAATCCCTCCAGTACTAAGCTTTGGAACTTGTACAGATACAGGAAGAATATCTATGCTTGTTACTGCTCTTGCAGATCATTTGGATGTTGATATATCTGATCTTCCAATAGCTGTTACAGCTCCAGAGTGGATGGAGCAAAAAGCAACTATAGACGGCATTTTTGCATTAGCTTATGGCGCTTATACTCACCTATCACCTACACCTTTCATGACAGGAGCTCCACAGCTAGTAGAACTTTTAACTAAAAAAGCAGAAGATATAGTAGGTGGAAAAATTGCACTAGGTGATGATCCTGTTGAAGTAGCAAATGGTATAGAAGCACACATAATCAAAAAAAGAAAAGGTTTAGGATTAAGTTAGCATCAAAAAAATTTATTAATAAAACCCGAAATTTAAAAAGTACATTAATATTAATAATCTAAACAATTAATTAATATTAATGTACTTTTATCATCTATATTTTTTAAACGTATATCACTTAGTATGTCATCCTTTATTTGTCCATAATATCTCACCATACTAAATCAAAACTTATATATATCTAATTACAAACTTCTTCTCTATAAACAACTAACTTTTTCTTATATCTTCCTGATAAATAATAAAGCATACTGCAAATAGTAGAAAATACATAGGTAATTAAAATAGCCTACCAAATTCCTTTAATTCCTATGCTGGTTTGTGACATAAAATTAGCTAGTGGTACTCTAAATAATAAAAGTGTTACTGCTGAAATTGTCATAGTTACCATAGTTTTTTCTGAACCTGTTATAATACCATTGGTTACATAGGTTACACTGAATATTAAATAACCTAAAGCATTAATTCTTAAATATGTGGATCCTATAGTTAAAACTTTAGAATCTCTTGCGAAGGCCATTAGAATTTCATTTGGGAAAATTGTTACTAAGTGCTTTTACTAAAACCAGCTGGAGCAGTAACTAATATAAGCTTATAGTTTATAGCTTCATTAAGCCTATTAAATAAATCTTTTCTTTTTACTATTTTGTCCTTTACTTTTGGTATATTTATCTTACTTTTAATAAAAACCTTATCCATTATTCATAACATCCTTTAAAAGTTTGATTCTATAGGGTTTGTATTTAAAACTCTATACTACTTTTTATTTATTCCATCAAAATAGCATCAATAGTTACTTCTCCAACCATTGATGCTCATATATTTCCACTTTAAATAGCATTAAAACTCATTTTCATGTCTTTTAAAAAACTCATAATATGTGTGCACATTTTCTAACTCTGTCCATTTTTTCACATCATATTCTTCAAAAAATTTTTCCCGTTTTTGGTCAATTCTTTCAAAACCATGTCTTGATAATATCTTAAAGGATTATCTAAAATTTCTTGAATTGCACCAAAATATTGCCCAACATGTACACCATCAACTAATGCATGATGTACTTGAACAGACAATGGTATCTTAATTTTTTTAAATTGTAATGGTCTTTTTTACCTCTATTTTCTATATCTATAACTTTCATCAATATATCATTACTCTATCAATTTTAATTATAAAATTTTTTTAATAATATATTTTAATTTAATATAGTATTCTATTTTTTCCTAGTGATTTTGCCTTATATAGATTTTTATCGGCTCTATTAATAAATTCTTTGCAACTAGTTCCTTTATAATCATCTAATCCACCACTTACTGTTAAAGTTATATTTCTATTATCAAAGTAATCTTTGATAGATATCCTTACATTTTCACAAATAACTTTTACTTCATTCAAATCAACATTAGGAAAAATCACTAAAAACTCTTCCCCACCGTATCTTCCTGCATAATCAATTTCTCTAATATTCTGATTTATTATCTCTGCAACTTTATACAAAACCTGATCTCCAAACTGATGCCCTTTGCTATCATTAATCTTTTTGAAATCATCAATATCAAATAGGTTTATAAATAAAAATTTTTTATTCTGATTCACTCTATCTATTTCTTTTTCTAAGCATTCGATAATAGATTTATGATTTCTAATCCTAGTTAGCCCATCAGTACAGGCCTCTTTTTCTAATAACTTGTTTTTTTCCTTCAATTGAAATTCTCTTTCTTTTCTTTCAGTTATATCAAAAACTATACCTGCAATTATTAAGGGGTTACCCTCTAAATCCCTTTGGGTTATTTTCCCAATATCATAATACCATTTATAACTTCCACTTTTAGTTTTAATCCTATATTCTGTTTCATAGACACTGGCTTTTCCCTGCATATGCATACGCATGGCATTCATAGTATTTTCATAATCATCTTTATGTAGTAAATTAGTGAAAAATTGATATGGTACCACATTTGGAATTTCTTCATTTGTATATCCTAATGTAGTAACTTTCAAAGGATTAAATTTTACAGTATTGGTTTTTATGCTCCAATACCAGTGACCTAGATTACTCGTCCATTGAAAATCCAAATAAATTTCTTGCTCTTTTTCTTCAAGCAATTGCTTATTTAAAGCCTCTAAATCTTTAATGATTTCCAATAATTCTTTTTTTGAAAGCCTATCATAATCCATTTTTTTCACTCCTTTTAATAATGATTTATATTGTGCTTTTAAAATTCAAATATATCATCTTTTTCACAATAACAGCATGTCTATCTGATTTCCAAAATATAGAAGTTGAAATAAAACTAATTTTTAAATTTTCAATCAAAATAGTCTAGCATTTTTTATATATTCTGATTTTTTTACACTAAATTACATATCTATATTGGAATTTTATCATAATATTCTAAATTTTGCTATAAAAATAATTTTATTCTAATTATGCAATGTAATATTTTCTATAAAAGTTATTTTAAGGTTATTTTTCGAACTATAATATCTATACTAATTTTTCCAAAAGCCCCTGACTATTTTTAGTCTGGCATTAATCCCATCAAAATAGCATCAATAGCTATTTATCCAGCCATTGATGCTCATATATCTCCACTTTAAATAATATTAAAACTCATTTTCATGTTTTTTAAAAAACTCGTAATATGTACGCACATTTTCTAGCTCTGTCCACTTTTTCACATCAACTGGATTTTCATCAAGATCATATATTTTCGCTCCACTCATGGCAAGCAGAAATGGTGAATGTGTTGATATAATAAACTGACATCCTAAATATCGTCCAGAATCCTCAATAAGTCTCACTAATTCCAGCTGACGTTTTGGAGAAAGACTATTTTCAGGCTCATCCAATATATATAATCCATTTTCATCTATTTTTTCAATAAAGTATCGAAATGCACTTTCTCCATTTGAATATTCCCTTACATTATCCATCAATTCATTTCTCACAAAACGTGACTGTGTTATGCTTCTAGTAGTATTTACTTTTTTTAGCTGATCATAATCTTCCATAGATCTTATTTTAAAATGAGAATATTTTGCCTCCAAATACTCTTCAAAAAGTTTTTCCCGTTTTTGGTCAATTCCTTCATTAAGATTGCGAATATTCAACATATAATCAAATACATCATCACTTGTTATAATTCTGCTATTTTCAGGAATATCATCATCTTCAAGCTGCATCTCACACATATTCACATAGTGGGAATAAAAATTAGATTTATTATAGATGGAATCTCTGCTTATTCCTATTTTTTCTGCTATTACATTTAATGCTGTAGATTTTCCCGAACCATTTCCACCATATAAAATAGTAATTGGTTCAAAATCAATTCTTTCAAAACCATGTCTTGATAATATCTTAAATGGATAAAAAGAATCATAGCACGTTCTTCTTTCCTCTATTAAAAAGTCAAATTCCATATCATCACTTGGAAATGTAAAAACATTCAAATAAACCATATACGATACTCTCCATCATTTCATTAAATTCAATGCATTTTGAAATGTATATTTATGCCGTTCTTTATTAAACAAATCAAATGTGCAAATAAATATTATATAACTTTTTGCAAGCTTCCTATAATCTTCACCTTTGCTTATTTGATCTAAATCAATTCAACACCAATGAAATCCTAGGCATTTTTTTTCTCTCCAATATCATTGCATATGACTTTACTGTCCATTCGTGTTAACATATGTGTTTCTTTCTGTTTCATAAACAAAGGAACAGATTCTTCAATGGTACTTGCGTTTTCTAGTCCAAACCAACGAACTGGTGATCCTGTGTAATTATTAATATTGTATTTTAATCTCATAAAGGCACGGTCAATTCCTGAAATGTCACTGTCAGGAGCTAAAGTTTTTCGGATGAGAACAAACTTAAAGTCACCTACCTTTTTTTCATCATACAAAGAATACACTTGAGATTGTGGCTTTATTTCGCCGCTTTTCATGAGATCGTGAATAATCTGTCTCATATAGACGTTGATTCGCTGATCCACTTTAAATCCTAATTTTAGTTGAACTTTGAAGCAAAAATCTGTGCCAAAATTTTGGATCCTATATTCCCTTGTGTAAGGTTTATCTGCAACTTCTATATGAATGAACCAATAAATTTGTGCTCGCTTTGGACGTTTGTCTAAAATGGAATACAACACATCTCTTTCAAGATGATTCATATTTCCATTGCTTGTTAAATATACGAGATTACAAGCAGTATAAGGAATAGTAATATCTTCTCTTAATTGCCTTAATTGCTCCACAAACCGCTTAGCTGGGAAAAGTTTAGATTGTTTTTGCTCAATTTGGTATCCTTTATGCCAGGTAATCATTACAGTAAATAAAGCTAGAGCCAGTAGAACAGCTACATACCCACCATGCATAAATTTTGTTGCACTGGACAATAAAAAAGAAGTTTCTAATGCACCAAAAAATACAAGGAAAGGAACAGAAAAAACATTTGATACATTTTTGCTACGTAAATATTGGAAAAGCAAAAGTGTGGTCATGAGCATTGTTGCTGTAATTGCTAATCCATAAGCAGCTTCCATTCTTCCTGAGGATTTAAAGAACAATACTACGCCAATGCATGAAATCCAAATTATATTATTGACCTTCGGAATATATATTTGCCCTTTCATTTTAGAGGGATATTGAATTTGTAAGTGAGGCATCAAGCCTAAATGGATTGCTTCTGAAACAAGAGTAAATGAACCCGTGATAAGTGCTTGTGAAGCAATAATCGCAGCCAATGTACTTAAAATTACTGCAAAAAATTGTAAAGAATTTGGCATCATAGAGAAAAATGGATTTAGGTCAGTTACAGGGTAATTTTGTGGATGTAATCGCGCTTGCATCAACCAAGCTCCTTGTCCTAAATAATTAAGAATTAAGCAGATTTTAACATAAGGCCAACTACCATAGATGTTTAGCTTACCAACATGACCCATATCAGAATATAAAGCTTCTGCTCCTGTAGTTGCCAAAAAAACACTGCCTAATATCATAAAGCCAGCTTTATTATAGGAACTAAAAAGTAATTGGATACCTCTGAGAGGATTTAGTGCTAAAAGTACATGTGGATTGAATCTAATGGATAATATGCCAATAACTCCAAGGAATGCAAACCAAAGGGCCATTATAGGTCCAAATGCTTTTCCAATTAAACTGGTTCCTGAACGTTGTACAAGAAATAAAGAACTAATAATACAAATAGTGATTAATAGAATTGTTCCTTGTCCTTCTCCTATAAAATCTGAAAGCAATGGAATACCACGCAAGCCTTCAATTGCTGAAGTAACTGTAACAGCAGGAGTAAGAACGCCATCTGCTAATAATGCTGCACCTCCAATGATTGCAGGAATTACAAGCCATTTTGCACGTTTCATTACCAGTGAGTATAAGGAAAATATGCCACCTTCTCCATGGTTATCTGCCTGCATGGCAACCATAACATATTTCACAGTTGTTAATAGAGTCACTGTCCAAATAATTAAAGAAAGTGCACCAATAATAAAATTATCATCTAATGTAGCAAGTCCACCATTTCCAGATACAATTGCTTTCATTACGTATAGTGGTGACGTACCAATATCACCATACACAATACCCAGTGCTATCAAAACATATTCAAAGCGTAAAGGGATCTGTTTCTGTTTATCTTTTATAAAGTTTTTCATAATCTCCTCCAATATAAATCAGTTTATCAATACTGACGACTTGCGCCACTTTTTGCAACTATATCAGTTACTATGATTTTTTAATTTTTTTGTTGCATGGTTGTTTAAAATACTTTTTAAGAAGATTTAATATTGGTTAAGTACATATTGTTTTCATTTGTATCTCTCCTATTTTACATTTTATTATACTTTATTTTACAAATTTCAACTGTATACATAAAAATTATAGTATATTTGTAACATTACTACAACAAGGATTCAGTAAATTGTTTTTCACCCGCCCACCCACAATTTATAAAATCAGGATATAGACTAGATAAGGGACCATAATCTCCTGAGGAGAATAAAATTGATTTAAGCAAAGGATAAAAATAGAACGTTCCTATATAATTAAAAAAGCCTTGAAAGAATTATCTAAATCCTCTCAAGGCTTGATATTAGTACAGAGATTTTTCGTCAATACTAATCATAGTACCAGATACCTCCTACCAGTATTTTTGTACTCAAGATTAGTATTGATAATTAAGAGATATTTGGTGAGTTATATTTTTGGGTAATTTTAAATTACTTGTAAAGTAGTGTTAATACTCTAAACAATTAATTAATACTAATATACCTTTATCATCTACATTTTTTAAATCTATATAAATGTAAAGATAGCAATTAATATACTGGTTAGTATTTTATTCATGTAAATCTCCCCTACATACTACACTATATAAAAATACATCTATATAACAATTAAGGAAAAAACAGAAATTTTGTCTTAAATCAATTTATTAGTTTCTTAATTTGCAATACAAATCTCATTAAACTTCACATCTTTTAGTCTAGTTCTCTCTCCTATCACTTAATTGATCAGATAACTTGCTTATTGTTTCATATAAATTTTTCAATACGACGTAAAAAGCTATACTTTTAGGTAATAGCTTTTCATCCGTTTTTTGTGCCCTCATCAGTTATAGTTACCATTTATTTCAATTACTATTACTGCTTATTTCCCATTGATACATCATCTATATTTAAGGTTAAATGAATTTTGCCACTATATCCGACTATTGTTCCTGTGTAAATAAAAGTTCCTTTCGTACTTGTATCTACTTGCTTATCCCAAACCACCTTAATATTCGCTATACTTTTGCCATTCATAACCGCTGTTAACATTCTCGGTGGTGTATATTGTTCATTTGGGCTTATTCTTACCTTTATATCTGGTATTGATATTGATGCACCAGTTGGCACTACTTCTAGTGCTGATAATGGTACTATCTTGCCATCATTATAATTACATTCATAGCCAATTAGAGCATTTATAATATTTTCATTACTAGCACTTTCAGTAACAGCATCAATATTAAATGCACTACCGCTACATGATATTGCATTATTAGTATATGCCTGTATAACAAAATCAAGTGAAACCAACCCCGTCTTATCATCATAAAAACCTATAAGCTTTGGTGCATATTCAAGATAAGTGTCAAACATAGGTGCTGATGAACCTGCTAACTTATTAGTATAACTTTGTATTAAGCCATCTAAATTAAAGCCAATAACCTCATCATTATCTTGAGCAACATATGATATAATTTTTGCATAAGCATTAGTTGTTAACGCAAAAGATATAATTACTCCCATCACTCCACTTAATAAAAGTCTAAGACATTTCCTTTTATTCATAATCTTGTTTTCCAATTTTTATCCCCCCACTATACATTTATTTTCAATTATACACCTTTAATGGCAATAAATCCATTAAGCTCATACCTATAAATACTTTTAAGCAATCTAGTTTTTCTATTGTGACATCATAAACTTAAAAGTTTAATATTAATGGTTTATTGAAAGATTGAGTGTTAGAATTGGTAATGGATATTTTGAAAAACATCATATTGATGAGGGAATTTTTAACGAAGAACTAGAAAATCCATACTATACATGTGATTAAGCGTTTAAGATGCAACATTCTTATATTAAGAAACAAAAGAATCCTTTTGAAAATTCCTCTTGAAATCATTATAGTTTCAACACTATTTTTAAACATAGCCTTTGTTTTACATTCCCTCATGTAGAAACAATGTGGGAAATTAATTAGAATTTTAAAAATAAAAAAACCTCTAAACTATGTAACACATTGATATTACACACTTAGAGGTTATACTTTTCAATTGGCGGGAATATGTGGGAATCGAACCCACCCGTCGTGGTCTTAGCACGGCAGAACGGTTTTGAAGACCGGCAGGCACACCAGCACCTATCTACTCCCCTAATTTATCCAACATCATAACAACATCAACTCATTCTATTATAATTTATCAATAAAGAATGTTATGTTATGGATAAGTTTAACTAACATTGCAATGTATTACAAAATGTAATACTTAACACTGCAATCCATTACACTTAGTTATTATAAATTAAGAATCTACTTATGTCAACTTTTTTAGGCATAATTTCTTGCTTTTTAAGCATATTTTTTAAAAGACATGTTTTGGTGGTTTTTAATTGTAGATTTCTAAACATATTAATACATTTTTATATTATAACTACCAAAATTTCTTTTACAAAAGTTATTAGCATCTATAGTTTTTTATTTTCTAACTTTAATATAACACTCTTTTATCTTCTACCCTCTTGGTTAACTTTATACCATCAAAATGTTCTATTAAAGCCATGGCATACTTTCTACTAGTATTAAGTTGATCTCTAAGCTCTGCTAAAGTTAAACTCCCATTAGTTTTTATAAAGTTAATTATAAGTTCTTTAACTTTATTATAATCTTCATTCAAGAACATGCAGTCTTCTGATACTTTTACTATGGCACCTTCATCTAATAAAGATTCAAATATCATTTTAAAACTTTTCTTATCCATCTGTTTTTCTTCCAGTTCAATATATTTTGGAGGTGAAAACTTAGAATCTTTAAATGCTTTTACAATATATTCTCTTAGCTTTTTTTGTTCGTTAGTATATTTTATAGTAAAATCTACTAATGAAATGAAACTACCATGTATATCTATCTTTTTATCATTTGCAAATAAATTTAGCATTTCATCATATATTTTCTGTTTTATACCTTTAAATACCTTGTTCTTGATTTCTTCTTTAGATACTCCCCATTTCAATGGGTTTTCATTATGGAACTTTTCTAATATATCACATATATTTTTTACTTTTTCATTTAAATACTCTTTATGAATGTATACTGCCTTATCCCCTGTATCAAACTTCACTATTTTATTTTCATCTATTAGGAGTTGTAATTTTTCCTCAATTTTTTCTTCATTTTTTCCTAAAGCTTTAAGTATATCAGAAGTTCTTGGATATTCACTACTTAAATTCTTAACATTATTTTCAATTATATTCTCAGTTTTGCCACTTTCTTTTATTTTTAACTCTTCTATGTATTTTGGGTCAAATCTTTTTGCTTTTTTAGCTAAAGGTTCCACTACAGAGCCTCCTCCTATAGTGTACATAGGTGAATAACTTCTTATTACAAATCTATCATTTCTTTGAACGGTTAAAGGCTTTTCTAATCTTAACTGAACATAAGCCTCTTCACCTTGTTTTACTTCTTCTTTGTCTAATATTACAACTCTGCATATTATTTCACTAGTACCATGATAAACTCTTACCCTCTGTCTATTTTCCAAAGGTCTTGCTGCACTTTTTAAATAGTACAATTTGCAATCTATCATAAGAGAAGGTTCCATTAAATTTGGAGCAGCAACTACATCTCCTCTTTTAACATCACTAGTTTTTACATTAGCTATATTTATGGCACATCTTTGTCCTGCTTCTGCAAGTTTTACAGATTTATCATGTACTTGAATTCCTCGTACTTTAGATATTTCTTTTGAAGGGTAAACTTCTATAGGTTCTCCCTCTTTAATTGCTCCACTAATTACAGTTCCTGTTACTATAGTACCAAAACCACTTACTGAAAAAACTCTGTCTACGGGAAGCCTAAAGTGTCCTTGTGTATCCTTAGCAGAAACTTCTTCTGTAAGTTCATCTATATCTTTTATTAATGTATCTAAACCAACTTTTGTTTTTGAAGAAACTGAATGTATAGGTGCATTTTCTAAAAAAGTACCTTTAAATTCATTTTTTATGTCTTCTTTAATCATAAGAAGCCATTCCTCATCAACTAAATCTGATTTCGTAAGCACAATCAATCCCTTTTTTATATTTAGCAGTTGAAGTATTTCAAAATGTTCTCTTGTCTGTGGCATTATACCTTCATCCGCTGCAATTACTAGCATTACTATATCTACTCCACTTACTCCAGCTAACATGTTCTTTATAAATTTTTCATGACCTGGAACATCTATAATACCAGCTCTTCTTCCTGAAGGTAAATCAAAAAATGTAAATCCTAAGTTTATAGATATACCTCTTTCCTTTTCTTCTCTTAAAGTATCTGTTTCTCTTCCAGTTAGAGCCTTTATAAGAGTAGTTTTACCATGATCTATATGTCCTGCTGTTCCTATTATTATATGCTTCATAAGCTTACATCCTTTCTTATATACATATATACTTAATTAATATAATAACAGATAAGGCCTTGCAGCAGCAAAACTTTATCTGTTATTTTAAATCCATATAAATACTTTAAAGATTAGCAAAAGTTTCTGCTACGATATCAAAATCTTTATCAAACATAGTTCTTACATCCATAATAATTTCATCATTAGATACTCTTATTATTATAGGCACTTTATTTTTTCTTAACTTTATTTCTAATTCTTCTGGCTTATATTTATCACTTTTAACTTTTATTACATAGGTTGGAATTCTCTCTATAGGCATAGATCCTCCACCTACCATAGAATAATTCTCTTCCATACTAAAATTAAAATCTTTTGTTTTATTTTGAAGTTTTCTTTTAAATCTGTAAGCTCTTTTTTTATGCTCCTCTTTACTGCTTAATATCATATGAAGTGTAGGTATTTTTTCTATTGCTTCTTTTTCCTCTAAATAACATTTAAGAGTACCTTCCAAAGCAGCTAATGTCATTTTATCTATTCTAAGAGCTCTAGTAAGTTGATTTTTTTTCATTTTATCTATAAATTCTTTTTTACCTACGATTATTCCTGCTTGAGGTCCTCCAAGCATTTTGTCTCCACTAAAGGTAACTACATCCACACCTTTTTTTACACTCTCTTGTACTGTGGGTTCATATGTAAAACCATATTTTGAAAAATCAACCAAAGTCCCACTACCTATATCTTCCATTACAACCACAGATTTGTTTTCTCCAAGTTGTACCAATTCTTCTACTGAAACCTCATCTGTAAATCCAAGAATTTTAAAATTTGAAGTATGTACTTTAAGTAAAACTCCTGTATTTTCACTTATATTATTTTCATAATCGTACAAATGAGTTCTATTTGTAGTACCAACTTCTACAAGCTTAGCCCCACTAAAAGTCATAACATCTGGAACTCTAAAGGACCCTCCTATTTCAACTAACTGACCTCTTGATACTATGGCCTCTTTATCCTTGCACAATGTATTTAAAGCCAGCATTACAGCTGCTGCATTATTGTTTACAACTACAGCAGCTTCTGCACCCGTTACTTTTTTAATAAGTTCCTCTACATGGCTGTATCTAGAACCTCTTTCACCTTTTTTTAAGTCATACTCCAGGTTATTATAGTTTCCTGCTACTCTTATAACGTTTTCCATAGCTTCTTTAGAAAGTATAGATCTTCCTAAATTAGTGTGTATAACTACTCCTGTAGCATTTATTAAATTTTTAAGATTAGGTTCTTTGCTGATTTCTAAAATCTCTTCAAACTTTACTAATATATTTTCCTTTTCAAAATCTTGTATTTCATCTTTCAATATGGATTCTCTATATCCATCTATAGAAATCCTTAAAGCATCTAAAACTAGATTTCTCATTGTATCATTTAATCTATTCTTAACCCTATCTTCCTTTAAAAGATCATCAATTTTAGGCAATTTTCTTAACAGGTCTTTTTTTATCATTTAATATCACCTCTTATTGAACTATTATATAGTTCTCTTCTTGCTGCTCTATAACTTCTCCAATTATAGCAGATGGCATTTCTAAAACAGAAAGCTCTTCCATTATTTTTTGGCCTTCTTCTTTTGGGCATGTAATCAAAAGACCTCCTGAAGTTTGAGGATCAAATAATATATCTTTCATCCATTCAGGTATATTTTTTAATTCATATTTTCCTTCTATATAATTTCTATTATTATAGGATCCTGCAGGTACCAATCCCATTTCAGCATACTCTTTTGCTTCTTCTATATAAGGTATTTTATCTGAATATAGCTTTAGCGTAACCTTTGAAGCAGAAGCCATCTCATAGACATGACCCATAATACCAAATCCTGTTATGTCTGTACATGCAGATATATTATATTTCACTATAATTTCACCTGCATACTTATTCAAAGTTGACATAACTTTAACTGCTTTATCATAAGCTTCCTTGGATGCTACTTCTCCTTTTATAGCAGTATTTATTATACCTAGACCTAAAGGTTTGGTTATTAAAACTACCTCTCCTACTTTTGATCCATAATTTCTTAAAATTTTGTCAGGATGAACAAGCCCCATAACAGATAACCCATACTTAGGTTCACTATCTTCTACAGTATGACCTCCTATTACTACTGCACCTGCTTCCAATACTTTATCTGCTCCACCTTTGAGTATTTCTCCTAAAACATCTATAGATAAACAAGTAGGAAAGCAAACTATATTTAAAGCTACTGTAGGCTTCCCACCCATAGCGTATACATCACTTAATGAATTAGCTGCAGCTATTTGTCCAAAAGTGTAAGGATCATCTACTACTGGAGTAAAGAAATCCAATGTTTGAATTGCTGCTAGTTCATCATTTAATTTATAAACTGCCGCATCATCTGAAGTTTCAATTCCAACTATTAAATTTTCATTTTCCATTTTCGGTAATTTACATAAAATTTTCTCTAGGGTCTCCGGCCCTATTTTAGCTGCTCACCCAGAAGTTTTAGATAATTCTGTAAGTCTTTTTGTTGACACAACGGCACCTCCTAAATTCATAATTACTATATATATAATACTTTAATTTTAGCCATAAGTATAGTTATTACTACATTAAATTTTATCTAACTTCTATTTTATCCTTTATTTTCTCTAAAGTTTTATCTCCTATTCTTCCAACCTTTTTTAAATCTTCAACAGAATTAAAAGCTCCACTTTTTTCTCTATATTCTATTATCTTTTGCGCTGTCACATCGCCTATTCCTGATACAGTTTTTAATTGTTCCTTTGAAGCGCTATTTATATTTACCTTGCCATCTTGTGATATATTAGAATTTGTATTACCACCTACCGCTGAAACATTTTTATCACTTTTTTTGTCGACGAAAATATAATCTTCATCCTTAAGTTTTTTTGCAAGATTCAATTTAGATTTATCTGCTGTTTCATTAAATCCACCTGCAACTTTCACTAAGTCCTCTATTCTACTTTCACTTTTTAATTTGTAAACTCCTGGATTTTTAACTTCACCATTAATGTAAATAGTCATATCTTTAGTTTGTTTACTTTCTACAGCTGTTGTTTCATTAAAAACTTCTTTAGTTGTTAATTCCTTTGATGGTCTGGATATAAAATACCCTGTTATTAGAAATATTGTAAATATAGTTAAAATAACTATAGACCCTATAATTTTCTTTTTCCTATTCATTGTAAACCTCCAATAAAATATATTTTTTTACTTACTACTTAAATTATTGACAGGTTTTAAAAATTCTGTCGCAAAAATAAATTTTTTTTGATATAATTATGATTAACGATATTACAGGAGGCCAAAATGAAAAAATTATTAGTTTTTATGATGAGTTTTTTATTTGTACTTTCAAATATACAATTTGAGGTACAAGCAAAGGCTGATCCTCCTTCTGTTTCTGCTGACAGCGTAGTTCTTATGGATGCAGTAACAGGGAGTGTTTTATATGCAAAAAATGAAGATACCGCTTATCCACCTGCTTCTACTACTAAACTTATGACTGCACTTTTAACTTTAGAAAGGTGCAAATTAGATGACACCATAAAAGTTGGTAAAAATCCGCCAGAAGTAGATGGTAGTAAAATTTATTTATTTGAAGGAGAAGAATTAAAAGTTAGAGATGTTCTTTATGGTTTAATGCTTCAATCTGGAAATGATTGTGCTGAGGCCCTTGCTGAGCATATCAGTGGATCATTAGATAACTTTGCAGTAGAAATGAATAAGAGGGCTCTAGAATTAGGCTGTAAAGATACACATTTCGTGAATCCTAGTGGATTATTTGATGAAAAACATAAAACTTCTTCAAAAGATTTAGCTCTTATAATGAGAGAACTATCTAAGAAACCTGAATATACTAAAATTGCTAGTACTAGTTTTTATAAAATACCACCTACAAATAAGTCTGCAGTAGAAAGGCCCTTATGGAATGAAAACAAATTAATACAGAAATCCTCAGAATTTTATTATGATGGTTGTCAAGGTGGTAAAACTGGCTATACTATTCAATCCGACCATTCTTACGTAGCTTATGCCACAAGAAATGGTCAAAAACTTATAGTTGCCTTAGTTCATGATAAAAATAAAACCTTTTTTCCTGATGCGGTTTCTTTATTCAACTATGGTTTTAGCAATTTTGAAACTGTACGCTTGTATGCAAAAGGTGACCTTGTTAATACATATAGTAACAATAATTTAAATATACCGCTGCTAGCAGCTTCAGATTTTTACTATATAAAAGAAAAGGGAGATACTTCCACGCCAAAATTTACTATGAAAGATGAAAATTTGAGTGCAAAGTTTTTTAAAAAAGATGACGTAATTGCAGAGGGAACTGTTGTTATGAACAATAAAGATATAGGTACTTTAAAACTCATGAGTGGTACTAGCCATGAACTAAAACAAGTACTTCAATCAAGCCCTTTTAAACGCATAAATTTAAAAATGGAATACTTAATTCCTGGTGCACTAGTAATAATTGGTGGCGCAATATATCTGCTGAAAAAATATAAATTATTTAAGTAAATAAAAAAAGCCGATGACTTTATAAATATAAGGTCATCAGCTTTTTATTTTCTCTATTAGTTCTTTTAAATCCTTTGGTAATCCTATTTCTAAATTTAAAATTTCTCTAGTTCTAGGATGTGGAAAACTTAATCTATATGCATGCAGTGCCTGTCTTTCTATATATTCTTTATCATTAATTTCACCATATAAACTATCTCCATACAAAGGATGCCCTATGTGAGTCATATGAACTCTTATTTGATGTGTTCTTCCAGTTTTTAATGTTAATTTTACTAAATCACCTTTATTAAAACTTTCTATAACATTAAAACAAGTTATACTTTCTTGTCCTCTTTCATCTACAATTCTTCTTATATTACCATCATCAGTTCTATATATAGGCTCATTTATTTCGCCTTCTTTTTGTTTTAAGTTTCCATGCACAATAGCTAAATAACTTTTTTCAAAATCTTCTTTATGCATATCTCTTGCTAAACACATATGTGCAAATTGGTTTTTTGCTATTATAATAAGTCCAGATGTGTCCATATCTAATCTGCTAACTAATCTTACTATACATCGTTCTCCTTTTTCTTTAAAATAATACAAAAGTCCATTAGCTAGTGTTCCATTTGGATAGCTCTTTGTTGGATGTACCACTATGCCTGGCTGCTTATTTAGAACTATAAGATCACTATCTTCATAAACTACATCTATATCTATTTTTTCTGGTTCTATATTTTGGCTTTCCTTTTTTTCCACATCAAAAGAAATTTCATCATTGAATTTAACAACATAATTTAACTTAACCCTATTACCATTTATACTTATTCTTCCATCCATGGCAGCCCCTTTAATAAGTCTGCTTGAAAGTTTTTGAACATCCTTGAGATATGGCCTAAGTTTCATACCTTCTTCATTAATTTTTACTATAAAAATAAGTTTATTTTTCTCCATACAATGCTCCTTTTAAGGTTTTCTTTCTATATAAAAGAGTGAACTTTTAAGTTCACTCTTTCTAACAAATTATGTAGCTTTAATTAGTCTACTAAAGCAATTACTTCTATTTCAACTAAAGCATCTTTTGGAAGTGCTACCTGTACACAAGATCTTGCTGGCATATCTTTTGTAAAATATTTTGCATAAACTTCATTAACAGCAGCGAAATCTCCCATATTTTTTACAAATACAGTTGTTTTAACAACTTTATCAAAGCATGTTCCTGCTTCTTCAAGCAATGCTTTTATATTTTCTAAAGATCTTTCAGTAGCTTTTTTTACATCTCCTCCAACTAGTTCTCCTGTTGCAGGATCTAGTGGAATTTGACCTGATGTAAATAATAAATTTCCAACCTTAACAGCTTGTGAATAAGGTCCTACTGCTCCTGGTGCTTTTGATGTGCTTATTATTTGTTTTTCCATAATTTTAAAACCTCCTGTGATTTAAACAGTAAAATAATACCGTCCATCATATTTTAATTTTATTCAAACAATACCATTATATCAAACTTTTCATTACTGTGCTAATTTATTTATATATTTTTTAGATAAACTGTGAAAGTATTCTTTTGAAGACACTTTATACTACAATTAAAGATAGTTTCTTAATAAATTTAAGTAATGTTTTTTGAATTTTTTAGCTGTGAAATAATAAAATTTCTACCCTTTATTGTATCCATATGTATAAGTTGACCTCTTTCAATAACAAACTTTATAGTATTATCAAAAGACATTAATAAAGCTCTATCTAAATCTTCACAAGCAACTTTTCTTAATACTTCTACACCTGGAAAGTTCCTTAAAGGTTCTATATAATCAGATATATAGATTATTTTTTCCAGCATACTCATGTTTGTTCTACCAGTAGTATGGTAAGTAACAGCATTTAATACTTCTTCATCATCAATACCCATTTTTTCTTTGGCTATTATAGCAGCTACTGCTCCATGTATTAATTGAGGACTTTCTTTGCATGTACTATCAATTTCTATTTTATGACTTTTAACCATACTTAAAATTTCTTCATCGCTCATATTTTTTGCACAATCATGAACCAAAGCTGCAAGTTTTGCTTTTTCTACATTCTCACCATATAAACCTGCTAATTTTATAGCTGTATCTCTTACACTTAAACTATGTTCATATCTTTTTATCTTCAGTTTTTCTTGCAGATAATTTTCAATTTGTTTTTCACTCCACACCCTAAATCACCCCAAATAAATATAATGATGTAAACTATTTATACAATTTAAGTTGTTCTATAATATGGTATACACTTTCAGGCATTAAATAATTTACTTTTTTCCCTATTTTCACATCTTTTCTTATGTTTGTAGAAGAAATTTCAAGTAAAGGTATACTTAAAAAAATGATTTTAGTATTATATTTTTTTTCTACTAAAATTTTTTTTTCTAACACTTGTTCTATGTTATATCCAGTTCTATTAAAAACTACAAAAGTACAAAGCTTAAGTATTTCATAATAATTTTTCCAACTTTCAATATCCATAAGACAATCAACACCAGTTATAAAATACCACTTAGTTTCTTTTTCCAAATTGTTGAAATGTTCAAGCGTTTTATAAGTATAACTTAAGTTAGTCCTATTTATTTCATAATCACTTACATCAAAGTGTTTTTCATTTCTTATAGCTGTCTTTACCATTTCATATCTTAAAAAAGCTTCAGTTATATTTTTTTTCCACTTATGTGGTGGATTACCTGATGGCATGAATATAACTTTATCCAAATCTAACTTATATAATGCCTCATAAGCTATATGCAAATGTCCATTATGAATGGGATCAAATGTCCCTCCAAAAATAGCTTTTTTTATCATACATACCTTCTCCTAAATATATTGCATAAGTCACAATAAAAATTGTGACTTATACTTTAATTACTAAGGAAGTTCTATTTTAGGTTTTTTACTTGATCTTTTATATAATACTACTTTATTTCCTATAGCCTGAACTCCTTCGCAGCCTAATTCTTCACAAATCATATTTGAAGCTTCTCTAGCTTCAAATCCGCTGTTATTAAGTACAGATATCTTTATAAGCTCTCTTACCTCTAAAGCTTCTCCTACTTGTTTTAAAAAATTATCTTCTATACCATCTTTTCCTACTTGAAATATAGGACTCATATTGTTTGCCATAGCTCTTAAATAACTTCTTTGCTTACTTGTAATCATTCCTAACCTCCAAAATTATAATAAATATTCAAACTCAAAATTATTAAGTCTTACTAAATTTTCATCTTCAATACCCATTTTAATCAATTCCTCAAATATGCCTTTGTTTTTTAGTACCTTATGGAAATATCTCAAAGCATCAGGATCATTTATATTTACACTAGCTAAAAGCCTATCTACAAAGCTTCCTTCAACAATATACACATTATCTTCTTTTCTTATACTGTAAGTAAATCTCTTTTCTTCCGGTACAAACTTTTCATCCTCATTTATTTCAATATCTGAAACTGGTATAGTACTTAATATTCTTGCTGCCTCTTTCATAAGATCTTCTACACCTTGTTTAGTTGCAGCTGATATTTTAAACACTTTTTTATATCCAAGTTCTTCAACTTTTTTCTTGAAATCTTCAAAAGCTTCATCATCATAAAGCATATCAACTTTATTCGCAGCTATTATTTGTGGTCTATCCCAAAGTTTTACATCATATTTCTTAAGTTCTTCATTTATTTTCATAAAATCATCAAAAGGATCTCTTCCCTCTATACCTGATATATCAACTACATGTATTAAAAGTCTTGTTCTTTCTATGTGTCTTAAAAATCTTATTCCTAGCCCTACTCCTTCTGATGCGCCTTCTATTATACCAGGAACATCTGCTATTACAAAGCTAGGTATTCCAGTTATGTTAACAACTCCAAGATTAGGATTTAAAGTTGTAAAATGATAGTTTGCAATTTTTGGTGTAGCTTTTGTAACTACAGAAAGTAATGTAGATTTTCCCACATTAGGAAATCCAAGCAATCCAACATCAGCAAGAACCTTAAGTTCTAATGCTATCCATCTCTCTTCTCCTGGCATCCCTGGCTCAGCAAAATCTGGAGCCTGTCTTGTAGGTGTAGTAAATCTAACATTTCCTCTACCACCTCTACCACCTTTAGCAATTACGAATTTGTCTCCTTTATGAGACAAATCTGCCATTATTTTATTTGTTTCCAAATCTCTTACTACAGTACCCATAGGTACCTTTATATATAAGGTTTCTCCATCTTTACCAAAGCATTTAGAACCAGAACCATTGCCGCCTTCTTCTGCTTTATACTTTCTTTTATATGCAAAATCTAAAAGAGTAGTCATATTAGGCTCTGCTAGTAAAACTACATCTCCTCCTCTGCCACCATCTCCGCCGTCAGGACCTCCAAAAGCTATGTACTTTTCTCTTCTAAAAGAGTTAGCACCGTCGCCACCATTTCCAGATTTAATAAATATTTTCGCTGTATCTACAAACACTTAATTCCTCTCCTTTTTCTACCTATATACTTAATATGACATTTATATTATAAAAAAGTCATTCTATATCCAATATTATTACCATAACTACATTCATGTAAGCTTACATTATCTAAATTTATATGGACTTTTTTCCAACTTTCCATCCAGCTTAACTCGTCTGATACAGACTCATCATTACATACTAGTAAACTTTGTCCCATTTCATCTTCAAAAATATATATATAAACATTTTTAATGCCATTATTTTCAAACTTACTAAATATATTATTAACTAATTCATACTTTTCATTATAATCCTTATTAAAAATTTTATTATAAAATTTTTCTATTTCAATATTAGTTTCTACGGAAATATTTTTTTGCGATAATTCTTTAATGTTGTATTCCATACAAAATCCAAAAAAATTATCACCTAGAGCATATATTGAACTTATAGTTTTATTTTCCTCACTTAATTTTTCTATATACTTTAAAGCATTATCACTTTTTCCTATCTGCAAATAGCCATATACCACTTGGAGATCATTCATAAAGTCATGTCTTTGCTTTCTAATTAAGTGAATGGAGTTCTCTATGCTATTCATAATAATCCTCCATATTTTTTACTATATTAAATTTAAAAATTTTCTCAATTTACAATCATTTAAAAGTTTTAAAAAAGCACCCTAGTAAAGGGTGCCTTATTTTTAAACTATTCTGCTGCTACAATTTCTTCAACATTTACAGGATATACGCTAGCTTTTTTCTTATCTTTTCCAACTCTTTCGTATTTAACTATTCCGTCAGCTTTAGCAAAAAGAGTATCATCTCCGCCTTTACCTACGTTAGTTCCTGGATGAATCTTTGTTCCTCTTTGTCTAACTAATATGTTTCCAGCAAGAACAAACTGTCCGTCAGCACATTTAGTTCCAAGTCTTTTAGATTCACTGTCTCTACCATTTCTTGAGCTACCTACTCCCTTTTTATGAGCAAATAACTGAAGGTTTATTAGTATCATTCTACTACACCTCCTCTACTTTTACATTTATATATTCACTATAATTAATTTCAATATTTTGTAGTCCTAACAACAAAGTCTCCATAAGTACCTGACATGTTTTAATTTGCTCTATATGTAAATTTTCAATATTTATGCTTAAAAATCCATCTTCATCTATATGAAAAATAGGTTTAAAATGCAATACCTCTGTTATACCATTAAGTATAGCTACACTTAATGCAGAGACTGCACTGCACACTATGTCTTTTCCATATTCATCAAATTCTGCATGACCAATAGCTTGCATAGAAACTAAGTTATCTTGTTTTTTTAAAAAATTAATGCTAATCATGACAATTACGCATTAATTTTTTCGATTTGAAGCTTAGTAAAAGGCTGTCTATGTCCTTGCTTCTTTCTATAGTCTTTCTTTCTCTTATACTTGAAAACAATAATCTTCTTATTTTTTCCTTGAGCTACAACTTTTGCTGTAACCTTAGCTCCATCAACTAATGGTTTTCCGAAAACTGTTTCTCCGTTTTCTTTACTTACAACAAGAATGTTGTCAAGTTCAATTGTTGATTCAACTTCAGCATTTAGCTTTTCAACGTATATAACGTCTCCTTCTGTAACTTTGTACTGTTTTCCACCAGTAACTACAACTGCATACATTAAAATACACCTCCTCAATCCAGTCTCGCCATCCAAGGTACACAATATTATAGATTTAACATCCTTATATTGCAGTTTAATAACCTTCTCCGTGCGGTCTACAAATGCCATTTTAACATATGTATTTCTATTTGTAAAGTTTTTTATTCATAAATTTTGGACATTTCTAGGTTTTCTATTTGATTTGCAAAAATCAATGGTTCTACTTTAAAGTATTCACTTTTTACATATGTAACATAAATACTTTTATCTAAAGCATCTATATCCCTTATGAAGTTTAGCACATCACCTTTTACATTTTTAGCATAACTTTCATCTATTTCTATATGTATATCCTTTATATCTCTTTGCTCGCTTATTTTTAAAATTTCATTTTTTATAAGCATACATATATATGAAAACTTTATTCTTTTTCCTTTTCCTGTGCAGAGCTCGCAATCTTCCTCTATATAGTCATATATAGATTTTCCTGATCTTCTTCTAGCTATTTGAACTAAATTAAGCTCTGTAAATGGATATATTACTGTTTTATTCTTATCATATTTAAAACCTTCATTAAGCTTTTCAATTATTTTTTTCTTGTTTTCATCATTGTACATATCTATAAAATCTATAACTATAATACCACTTAGATTTCTAAGCCCTATTTGTTTTACAACTTCTTCTGCTGCTTGATAATTAGTAGTATATGCTGTTTTCTCTATAGAATTGCTTTTTACATTTTTTCCCGAATTAACATCTATAACAAACATAGCTTCTGTTTTATCAATAACAATATATCCTCCGCAATTTAAATAAACTCTATTATTTCTAAGACTTAATATTTCTCTTTCAATTCCATAATAATCAAATAGAGTTCTGCTGTTTTCATGGAGTTTTACTGTTATTTTTCCATATAATGAGTCCATTAAAAATTCATTTATATACTCAAGATCTTTTTCTGAATTAACATATATTTTGCAATTATCGCTATTTAATTTATCTCTTAAAACTCTTCCTAAAATTCCACCATTATCAAACAATAGCCCAATTTTATTGAAGTATTTTGATCTATTATTTACATCCATATATATATGGTAAAGTTTATTTATTTCTTCATTTATAGTGCTTACAGGTGCATTTACTGCTTCAGTTCTTATCATTATACCTACATCATCAGGTTTTTCTAAATTCTTAGCTAATTCCATCTTTAATGCTTCATCTTCTATTTTTTTCGAAAAACTTATTTCATTATCCATAGTCATTAGTACACAATATTTTCCTGGGATACTTATTGCATTTGTAACTTTAGCACCTTTACTGCCTAAATCTTCTTTTAGCACTTGTACTAAAACTTCTTCACCTTTTTTCAGTTTTGTATTTTTAAATTTATTATCTAAATATATATATACATTTTTTTTATGACCAATGTCTATAAATGCACATTTTATAGCAGGTACAATGTTTTTTACAACTCCCTTATATATTTCGCCAGGGTATGGTTCACCATTTTCTTCTTCTATAAAGCACTCTTTTATAATTTCTTTCTGTCTTATAGCAATTCTTAAAAGGTTCTCCTGCCTTTCTATAAATATATCTTTCAAATTAACATCCCCTTTTCATTTGAGTGCAAAAGTTGATCACTATGTTTACACACAATAAGCAAAATGCGACACAACTTTTCAGAGGACAATTGACAAAGGACAGAGGACAATGAAGGTGAGTTTTCCTCCTTACGTCAGAAAACTAATTTATTTTACACTTGTTTTGCTAAAGCAAAACACCGCTTAAGCAGGAAGCTAAAATCTATGATTTTCAGATAATTTTGCTTGCTTAGAAAACATTTCTTAAAAACAAAAAAACGTGAGTTTTTTTAAAATTAAAAATTTTTCGTAGTGAAGCGGAGAAAAATCATCCTTCACTGTCCTCTGTCAATTGTCCTCTGTCCTCTGAAAAGGTTGCGTCGCATTATTTTTAAATTTGAAACTTAATTACACTTATACTTCTTTTGCATACTGATACAACGGTACTAATTTTCCTTTTAATTCACCATACATTTCTTCTCTTTTTATATCAACAAAAGTTTCCAGGTTTACTCCTGTTGTATTTTCTTGAATGTATTTTGCTAGGAGCTCTGCAGATAAGTTTTTTCTACTACCACAATCTATGATAGTTTGTATAATTAAAACATTACTTTCTATTTTATAATTTAATTCTTTAATCATAGTTTTTATATTAACTTCAGCTTCTCCACTTTTACTTTTCTTTATAGTATTCCAAGTATCTGAAGCTAATAACTTTTCAATTTCTTGATTTAAAGAATCTAAATTTATATACTTTATTCTTATTGTATATTTTGCTCCATCAATAGCAGCCATTGATTTAAATATCTTTTTATTTTCAATATCCTCTATTTGCACAGCTTCAAAAACCTTTATTCCCATAGGAGCCACTGCATTTAATTTTTCTATTATGATATTTTCATCAACTTCTTCATCTAGCATCATATCCATATAATCTCCTGATGAATAAACCCCTACAGCTAATGGTTGAGCTATATATATATTTACATGTGGATTGAATCCCTTAGAGTACTCTACAGGAAGCCCTGATCTCCTAATCATTCTCTGAATAGTTCTCATAAAATCTAAATGTCCTATAAATTTTATATCACTTTCCTTACTGAACTTTATTAAGTAATGCACCCTCAAAGCACTTCCCTTCTAAGTTAATATTCACTTCACATCCAGTACATCCCTGTCTGCAATCCTGTGTTAATTCTTCTTTTTTAGCTTTTTCATTTTCCTTTATTAAGAACTCTTTATTTACACCTACATCTACAAAATCCCATGGCAATATTTCATCATATTCTCTTTCTCTATAAGCATAAAAGTCACCATCTACATTGCATTCTTTAAATGCTTCCATCCAATTATCAAAATCAAAGTATTCTGACCATCCATCAAATTTCGCGCCTTTTTCAAATGCTTTAATTAATACATCACAAACTCTTCTATCTCCTCTTGCAAATATAGCTTCTAAGTAGCTAACAGGAGTTTCATGCCAATTATAAACGATATTTCTGCTTTTTATTGATGATCTCAAAGCATTTATTTTTTCTCTTACTTCTTCCATTCTTATTTGTGGAACCCATTGGAAAGGAGTGAATGGTTTAGGAACAAATATGGCAGTACTTACTGTAACTCTAAGTCCTTTCTTTCTTTTTTCCTTTGGTACCCCATAATATTGATCTACCACCTTCTGTGATAAATCAGCAATACCCTCTACATCCTCTATATTCTCATAAGGAAGCCCAATCATAAAATATAATTTAATGGTAGACCATCCAGATTCAAAAGCACTTTTTACTGAATCCATTAAATTTTTCTCTGTTACTCCCTTATTTATAACATCTCGCATCCTCTGATTTCCAGCTTCTGGCGCAAAAGTTAAACCTGTTTTTCTAACTTTTTGTATTTCATTTATCATATCTACAAAAAATGAATCAATTCTAAGAGATGGTAGGGAAACTCCAACCTTGTCCTTTTCGTGTTTTTCTACCAACCTATGTATTAAATTTTGTATATCTAGAATAATCACATATACTTAACGACGTTAAGTGAAAGTTCTGAATAACCTGTAGATTTTATAAGGCTTTCTGCTAACTCCATTAGTTTATCTGTTGTTTTTTCTCTTATTGGTCTATATATCATACCTGCCTGACAAAATCTACAGCCTCTGCTACATCCTCTAAAGGTTTCAAGCATTATTCTGTCATGTACTATATCTGTATATGGAACAATAAATTTGTCAGGATATGCTACATCACTGAAATTTTTTATTATTCTTTTTTTAACTTTTTTAGGTACATCATCATATAATGGTTTAAATTCTCTTATAGTTCCATCTTCTTTATATTCTACAGTATAAAGAGATGGAACATAAATTCCTTCTATATGTGAAAGTTCTCTTAAAAATTCCTTTTTAGTACTCTTACCCTTATGTTCTTTATACAAGTCCATAATCTCATTCATTTGTTCCTCGCCTTCTCCCATAGCAAAAAAATCTGCTATAGCATAAAGCGGTTCTGGATTGTATGCACAAGGACCTCCACACATTATTATAGGATCTTCTTCTCCTCTTTCTGATGCTCTAATAGGAATACCTGCTAAATCAATCATATTTAATATATTAGTGTAACTCATCTCATATTGAAGAGTGAAACCTATAAAATCAAATTCCTTTACAGGATCTTTAGTTTCAAGTGCATAAAGCGGTATATCATTTTCCCTCATAAGCTTTTCCATGTCTGTCCATGGTGCAAAAACTCTTTCGCAAAAAGTATCTTCCCTTTCATTTAGTATATAATAAAGAATTCTCATACCAAGATGAGACATACCAACTTCATATACATCTGGAAAGCAAAAAGCAAACCTAATATCAACCTCATTTTTATCCTTATTATAAGAATTAAGCTCACCACCTATGTAGCGGGCTGGTTTTTCCACCTTAAACAATATATCATCTGAAATTCTATTCATTAATAATCCTCCTCTTGTGTTATCACTTGATATTCTAACATAACAAAATATAAATATAAAATACATTTTTTTATTTTTAGCTGTGAATTCTCATAAATTCTTCTAAACTTATATTACCATACAATTTAAGACCATCTATTATATCTTCTTCATAAAGAATATCCATAACTTTCATATCATTGTCTAAAACAGTGAACATATTATATTTATTCTTATCAAATAGACCCATAATACTTAATAAATCTTTTTTATAATGTACTGAAATATTTTTATTTTCCATATATCCTTTATTTATAAACTTATATTTCTTTTTTATAATATCTCCCATAATTATATACGCTATCCTTTCTTTTTCTTTAAATGACGATATTATTATAAATACTCCTATAATACCAATATTAAAATTATTAATTCCTTTTAAAAACAGTAATATATATATGAACATTAGAAAAGCAGCTATAATGCTACTTACATTTATCATAATTTTATTTGCTTTTTTGTAAGAAAATTTAAAATATAATATGTCTCTTAACATTCTTCCTCCATCTAAAGGAAAAGCAGGTATAAGATTAAAAATTCCTATAGCCATATTTCCTGTAGATAACATGTAAAATTCACTGCAGGGTATTTTTGCATTTATAAAATAAAAAATCACACCTAAAACTAAATTTGATGCAGGTCCAGATAAGGATATAATTAAATCTTCTTTTGGAGATGCATCATCTAATTCTTTAAATCTTATTGATGCTCCAACCATTTTTAGTTCTATATCAAATCCTGAAAAATTGTAATGTTTAGCAACTAAATAATGAATACTTTCATGAAATATAACAATTAAAAAAGCGTAGATAACTTTCCCTTTATAACCTATAATAATTAGAAATATAACATAAGGAATAAAATACTTACTTACTTTAATCACAAAACTACTCCTACATATTAATTTTTTGTCGTACTAAAATAATCATTTGGATTTTTATTTTCTCCCATGTATAAAAGCTCAAAATGAAGATGTGGTCCAGTAGATTTGCCTGTATTACCACTTTTGGCTATAATCTGACTTTTTTTCACCACATCTTCTTTTTTTATAAGTATTTCATTCAAATGACAATATTTAGTTTCTAGTCCATCCCCATGATCAATTAAAATATACTTTCCTTGTTCGCTATCTTCCGAGCATTCCTTAATTTTCCCACTAAAAGCAGCCTTAACATCCGTATTCATTTTTGCATCTATATCTATACCTGAATGAAATTTATTTTTTTTAGTTATTGGATCCTTTCTATAGCCAAAAGCAGAAGTTTCAGTTCCTTCCATTGGCAGTATAAATTCTTTTTTTATCTTATCTTCTAGCATATCTGTTCCTGTGACTTTACTTCTAATCTTTTCAATTCTATTAATTATATTGTCCTGAAACTTTCTTAAATCAAAGCTTTTACTCTTATTTAAAAGAGCTTTATAATCATAGTTTTGATTTATTACTTCTCTAGAGTAATTGTATGCTGCTACTGTTTTAGCATTAGGTACTGATTTACATACTATAACAAAAATAAAAAGAATAAAAACTCCTATTAAATCCCTAACAATTCTTCTTCCCCAGTAATTCCCCTCATTTTTTTCTTCTTTACTAAATGTAAAAGCATTTTTATGATAAGGTACGTATGCAGCTCTAGTTTTCTTTCTTAAAGAATTATAGTAATCTTCATATTCAGAATTATAACTTCCCATATAAAAACGGTCCTCCAATTTTTAATATATTAAGTCCTATATAAAGCACTTAATATATATATACTTTTGTATCCATTTTTTTATGATAGCTATACAGTTCTTTCTTATTTACTTAAAAATAAAAAACCCTAACTTTTTTGTTAAGGTTTTTGTCTTTTTATTTTTCGTTATCATGAGATTTAAGAGCTTTTACAAAAACTTCTGCTGAACCAAGATTAGTGGCAAGTGGAATACAGTGAACATCACAAATTCTAAGTAATGCTGAAACATCTGGTTCATGAGGCTGTGCAGTAAGTGGGTCTCTTAAAAAAATTATAAAATCCATATTTCCTTCTGCAACTTTTGCACCTATTTGTTGATCTCCACCTAAAGGTCCTGAAAGAAATCTGTGAACTTTTAAACCCACTGTTTCACTTATAATTCTTCCTGTTGTTCCTGTACCAAATAACTCATGATCTTCAAAAACTTCCTTATATCTTTTTACAAAATCCACCATGTCATCTTTCTTTTTATCATGAGCTATGAACGCAATTTTCATAAGTATCTCCCCCTAAAAATTAATTTTTTTTCTTCTCATTCCTATATTTAAAACAAGTGCTAACCCCATGAAACTAGTTAACATGGAACTACCTCCATAACTCATATATTGAAGTGTAATTCCTGTTATTGGTGCTATTCCTATAGTCATACCTATATTTTGCAATACTGAAAATAATAAAGATGATACAATACCTACACAGATAACAGAACCAAAAATATCTTTTGAATTTCTAGCTGTCTCTATAAATTTGTATATCAATATGCCATATAAAAGCAAAAGTACTAATGCACCTATAAGTCCCCATTCTTCACCTACTACAGAAAAAATAAAATCTGTATGTGATTCTGGAATAAAGCCACCTGCTATTTGAGTCCCTTTTAAAAATCCTTTTCCCCAAATTCCACCAGACCCTATTCCTATTTGTGATTGAACAACCTGAAATCCAGACCCTAATTCATTAGATTCTGGGTTTATAAAAGAAGTTAATCTAGTTTTCCAATATTCTTCCATTAAAGGTGAATTCCAAACAACAGCAATAAGTCCTACTATCCCTGCTATCCCTCCGCCTATAATTTTCAAATCTAAACCTGCTGTAAAATATATTCCAAGCACAATAAAAAAACATACCATAGTCATTCCCATATCCGGTTGTTCTATTATCAAAAGCATAGGAAGTACAGCATAAGCTGTTAGTTTTAAAAAATTTTTTAGGTTATTTATATTTCCTTCCATAATGTTTAGCTGCTTTGCTAGCATTATAATCATACCTAGTTTTGCAAACTCAGAAGGTTGCATTAACTGAACTCCTCCTATTTTTAACCATGAGGATGCTCCATTAACTGTAGATTTAAATATCGTATCATTTAATACCAGTAGAAATATTCCAAGCCAATAAATTATACTTGCATAATTTTCAATAATGGAATAATCAAACAACAAAATTACATAAGTTATTGCTAGTCCTACCAATAACCACATTAACTGCGTCTTTAAAAAATGATTTCCTGATTTTATATGTGTGGCACTATAAATGTTTAAACAACCAAATAATACTATAATTATTACTGTAATAATTGATACAAAATCTAGTTCTTTTAAGAGTTTTCTATTAATTGTAATTTTTTGCAGCATGTATTTATACCTCCAATATAAATATGATTATACCACACCCCTTGAAAAAATCTATGTGTATTTTACATATCCATAATCTGCATATCAAAATAAACTAAGCTTCAGAAAAAACAAATTTTTTCTGAAGCAAATTCATAAGTGACTTATTTATCGGTTTTCATTCTTTTTATTGGTATACTTGCAATTAGAGCTGGTGAGTCTCCTTCCAATTGCTCCATTTTAGTCATTTTTACGTCTACCTCTCCATCGTCAATTTCCACGTATTTAGATAGTACCTTTAGTATATCTTCTTTTATAGATTCTAATAATTCTGGTGAAACGTTTGACCTATCGTGTATTAAAATTAGTTTTAATCTTTCTTTAGCTACATCTTTTGAGGAAGGTCTTTGGGAAAAAATCTTAAATAAATCCATTTTGATACCTCCCTACTTAATACCAAATAGTTTTTTTATTCCTGAAAACAAACCTTCTTGGTTATCACTTAAATCCATAAAGGGAACTTTTTCTCCCTCTATTCTTTTTGCTATATTTCTAAATGCTTGTCCCGCTAAAGCCTTATTATCTAAAACAATAGGTTCTCCTTTGTTAGTGCAAACAGTTACATTTCTGTCGTCAGGAACTATACCAATAAGTTCTATAGCTAAGCTGTCCAATATATCATTTACATCCAACATATTTCCTTCTTTAACCATGCTGTAATTTATTCTATTTATTATAAGTTGATGATTTTCTAGTCCTTTAGAATCTAACTTTCCAATAACTCTATCTGAATCCCTTACAGATGTAACCTCCGGATTTACCACTATTAATGCTCTATCCGCACTAACTATAGCATTTTCAAATCCTTGTTCTATTCCAGCAGGACAATCTATAATAACATAATCAAATTCTTTTTTAAGCTCTTCTATTAGTTTAATCATTTGTTCTGTGTTAACATCATCCTTGTCTCTAGTTTGTGCTGTAGGCAGAAGATATAAATTAGGTAATCTTTTATCTTTAATAAGTGCTTGCTTTAGCCTGCATTTTTCTTCCACCACATCTAACAATGTAAAGATTATCCTATTTTCAAGACCCATTAAAACATCAAGATTTCTAAGACCTGTATCTCCATCCACCACTACAACACTTTTACCTAAGGATGCAAGTCCTGTTCCTATATTAGCTGTGGTGGTGGTTTTTCCTACTCCACCTTTGCCTGATGTTACTACAATAGCTTCTCCCATTTACACTACCTCCATTAAATAAGTTTATTAGGCAAATATAATTGATACATTTATTTTCATAATTGTTTTTTATTTCAATTAATAATAATATTTACAACTTTACTATACCACTAATATTTAGTATTTTTCAAAACCTAATCTAATTAACTTTCTATTTTGTACATTTTTAACTAAAATTCATATGATATTCAAAATTTGGCTTAATTAAGTTTTCTCAACAACATAATTATACTAAACATTGTTACATTAATCTACATTATTTTTTTGTATAATTTTAACACTCAATTATAAACACTTGGAATTAACCAAGCGTTATTTTACATTTACGATCTTTAAATAAATTTATTAGGCAAATATGGTTCTACAATTATTGTTTTATCCTTTACCCTTGCAACTTCTGGGTATTGAGGTTTACTACTGTCTTCCGGAGATCTGGTCATTACATCTGCAATTTGAAGTATTTCCGGTTGAAGATAAAATGCTGATACAATGGCTTTTTCATTTCCTCCAAACCCTGCATGCACATATCCCTTTAGTGCTCCTAAAACTATTATATTTCCACCTGCATATATTTCAGCACCAGCATTTACATCTCCAATTATGACTATATTTCCTTGGTAATTTATTATTTGACCACTCCTTATAGTTCTCCTCAAAAACTTTGTACGCCCTTCATAAATCCCTGTAAAACTTTTATTGCCTTTTTCTTCTTTCTCCTCCATAATGCAATCTTTTATTAAAAATTGCTCAAATAGAACATCCTTTAATTTTCTAAAATCTTTTTCAGTTATATACTTAAGTTCAGCAGTTATTTTAAGAGTGCATCCTTTATAAAAAATTTTACCTTTTGACAACTTTTCCGTTAAACTTTCCAGCATATCATCAAAATCTTTAAACTTGTTCATATTAATAATCGCATTTATACCATCTCTATTTCCTTTAATTATCAAATTATTATCTACCATGTTAGACCTCCAACACCAAGTCACCTTAATGTAATATTTCAACATTAGAATTTTAAATCCTTCTAAGTCAATTTTATTTTAAAAAAAAGATATATACAAGCATTTTTTGCTTATATATATCTTTCTAATTACATAATAATTATTTTAATTACTTTCACTAGTTGCACTTGTTGAACTACTATTAGTATTTTTCTTAAAATATGCTTCATACATATCTCTTGCTACATAAGCTGCTCCACTACCATGGCCGCCATCATACAGCATAACACATACAGCTATTTGAGGTTTATCTGAAGGTGCAAATCCAACATAAACTGCTGTATCTGTTCTTCCAAAATCCCCCTGGTCATTAGATATAGTTGCTGTACCTGTTTTTCCTGCTGTTTGCATAGTGAATCCTCTAAATGCTTCTGCCGCAGTACCTTTTTCATTAACTGCAGTCATTCCAGCTTTAACTGCTTCCAAAGTTTCAGCTTTAACTCCTGTTTTTTCTACAACTTCAGGCTTAATCTGTTCAATTAACTTTCCATTGGCATCTAAAAACTTATCAACAAGATGAACATTGTATCTTGTTCCGCCATTAGCAATAGTTGCAATGTAGTTTGCTATTTGAACTGGAGTAAATGCATCTATACCTTGACCAATAGAAGCATCATACATACTAAATCCTGCTCTAATCTGACTATTAGCATCAGAAACTGCTGTTGAATAAATAATACTTATCATGCTGCTTATTTCTTTTTCACTTATATTTTTGCCTTTATACACAGGATCTGCTTCTATTAAGTTACTAATTAATTTTTTATAATTATCCTTATTAAAAGCTTTATCTCCTTCTTTTATGGAGCTTTGTATTTGCTGTTTTATATCACTTTTTACTGTTTTAACCTTATTTGAATCGCCATCTCTGTCATATAAATCTATAGACGTACACTTATTTCCTCTATCATTCTCTCCAGCTTTTAGAAATTCCATAGCCTTCCACAAGTATGTTTGAGAATAACTGTTTTTTAAAGACCAGCTGTTATACACTTGCCCAAATGCTTCTGGTATTTCTATTCCTGTAGATTTTTTAGAATTTGAAGTAGGATCCGCTCCCAAACCAAATTTCCATGCATACTTAGCAAGAATATCATCACCATATGCACTTCTCATCATTTTACCTATAGTCATAAAATACGGGTTACTTGATTTCTCTATAGCTTTCGCTAAATCTACCCAACCATTCGGACCATCATTTGTAAAATATACTCTTCCAGCCTTTCCGCCACCTTTATCAAAGTACATTTCATCATCAACACCAAAATCTGGAGTTATTACACCACTTTCAAGAGCTGCAATTGCTGTCATTGGCTTGAAAGTAGATCCTGGCATAGACCTTGATTGAGTAGCATAATTAAATAATGGCTTTGGTAATATATCTTTAATATCCTGTCTTACTGTTTTACCTTTTACATTTTTATCCACAGGAAACAATTTATTCAATGTATCTTCTTCACTTTCTCCTGAAATACCCATTTTCTCAATGTATTGTTTTCCCGCTTCAGCTACATCCGTATAGTATTGATTGTATAAATCAGAGGATAAACCACCTGGTGCTGCAAAAGCATTGGGATTAAAACCTGGCCTGCTGGCTAGTGCTATTACAGCACCAGTATTTACGTCTATAGCCACAGCTGCTCCTCTATTAGCATTAGCTGTATAAGAACCAACCTGTGAAGAAGGATTTTCCCTAAGTTCCTTCATTTTTTGATCTAACGCATCTTCAGTGGCTTTTTGTACATCCTTATCTATTGTAAGCTGTATAGTTTGTCCTGGATAAGGATCTCTTTTACCCAGTTTTTCAATTATTCTTCCTTGTTTATTAAGCTTTACAATTTCTCCACCTTTAGATCCCTTAAGCCTATCTTCAAAGGCACTTTCAATTCCGCCTTGACCTATATAATCTGTACTAGTATCATATCCTTTTTCCGTATACTTATCATCACTTGAACCTATTTTAGATATATACCCCAAAATAGAAGATGCCAATTCTCCGTTTTCATAAGTTCTCATAGGTTGCGTAGTTACAGCTATACCAGGAAACTCATTTAACAATTGATAAAATTTAAAGGCAGTATCCTTCTTTATATTATTTGCAACTACGGCTGGCTTATAACCTGAGAAACTATTCATTTTTAACGTATCTTTTATTATCATAAATCTTCTCTGCTGATCCAAAGAATACTTTTTATCATCAATTTTGTATTGCTTAACAAGTTTTTTAAAAGTTTCTTCAGGCGTTATTTTAAGAAGTTCTTCATCAATTTTTGCCTGCTCTGCGGCAGTAAGTTTGTCTTTTTTACCTTTATATAACTTATTTTTTATATCCTCATTAAGTCCTCTATCTGTTTTAAACTTTATTTCAAGCATTCTTTTAGTTTTATCATCATCGCCCCTAAATTGAAAACTAAAAGGATTTACCTTAAGTTCAAAATCATCCTTTTGAGTTTCTCCATTTTTGTCAAGAACATCAAATACCTTGCTCATAGTGTCAAAAAAATATTTATCACTTTCATCTGCTTGATTATAGATTAAAATATAAGTTGTAGCATTTGAAGCTAATACTGCACCATTTTTGTCTAATATTTTTCCTCTTGGCGCAGCTTCAGGTATTTCCCTTATAGACTTAACATTTGCTTTTTCCTTATACATCTCACCATTAAGAATTTGGAGAATAAATAATTTTGAGGCAATAGCAGTAAATATCATTATCATAATTACTATTAATGCAGTGTATCTAGTAAATTTTCTTTCTTTCTTACCTTCCATTAAATCACCATTCCTCTAAAATTTCCATCTTCTCTGCATATATTCCTTGGCACAGAGTTTGTAAACTTTCTTATACATTATAATACTTACAACCATAGTATAAATACTTATAAAAAATATATCACTTATATTAGTATATATTTTATTTAAATACAATATTGAAAACAGAATTAACCCCTTTAGAAAAGTTAGCACAAAACAAGATCCTATAGGAATCATACTTTTTTCCTTAAATATATTTTCCCCTATAAATCCTGCTATTACACATATAATCATATTAACTAATGCATTTATACCAAATCCATTTATAAAATATGCATCTTGAAGCACACCAGAAAAAACTCCAAGCCATAAACCTTCCCATTTCCCATTTACAATAGAATAACATATACAAAAAACTAAAAGTAAGCTGGGATATATGGTTTTAATAGCCAAAAAAGGCATAATTACATTATCTAATACGAAAAACAAAATTGATAAAAGAAATAGAACTAATATTTTTTTCATTTTATATCACCTTATTGTTTCACATCTATTTTGTTTTTAGGTACAACTATAAGCACCTTCTCAAGTTTATTAAAATCAACATAAGGTTTGATTACAGCATTTTTCATTACCTTACCTTTGTCATCTTCTATGTCTGTTACAGAACCTATCCTAATTCCTTTAGGATAATTTCCTATATCGTCAGCTGTAGCACCAGATGTTATGATTGCATCTCCAACTTTTATCTTAGAATCTTGAGAAAGGTAATATAATTTTGCAAGCAATTTATTATCATTATCTTTATACCCTCTTACTATACCATTTTCATTGGTACTTTCTAAAATTCCACTTACTGCAATGTTTTCATTACCTAATGTCTGAATTATAGACCAGTTACTGCCTACAGAAGTTACTTGACCTACCAATCCTTCAGCTGTTATGGCTATACGTTGTTTCTCTATACCATCTTTGCTGCCTTTATTTATATAAAACTGATCTAACATTCCATTTCCACTTTTTCCTATTATGTCACAACCTATATAATTATAATCCGAATTTTGTTCTTTAAAATTAAGCATATTTTTAAATTCCGCATTCTGACTTTTAATTGAATTATAATCAATAAGTTTACTTTCTAATTCACTGTTTTTCTTTTTCAAATCTTCATTTTCTTTTTTTACATTTGAAAAATTAAAAACAAACCTTATTGTATCTTTAATTTTACTATTAAAACTATATATACCACCTTGTACTGAATTAAAAGTAAAGCCTATGCCATTTCCCAAAAAAAACATCTTATCTCTCTTGATACTTTGTGAAATTAAAACTAAAAATGTAACTGACAGCACTACAATAGTTACCGCCAGTTTATTTCTAAAAATTTTCATAATCTTATATGCTATTTTCTACTAGCTATTATTTTATCAATAGTATCTAGTGCTTTTCCTGCACCAAGTGCAACGCAATCAAGAGGAGATTCTGCTATGTGGACAGGCATATGAGTTTCTTTATTTATAAGTTGGTCTAATCCTTTAAGCATTGCTCCACCACCTGCAAGCATAATTCCTTTGTCCATAATATCAGAAGCAAGTTCTGGTGGTGTTTTTTCTAAAGTAGTTTTAATAGAATCTATTATTTGAGCTACTGGCTCTTTTAAAGCATCTCTTACTTCACTTTCAGTAATATCTACAACTTTAGGAAGTCCTGATATTAAATCTCTTCCTCTTATTTCCATAGTTTCTTCTTCTCCAATATCAAAAGCTGAGCCTAAATTTATTTTAACATTTTCAGCTGTTCTTTCTCCTATCATAAGGCTATATTCTTTCTTAATATAACTTATAATAGCATGGTCTAATTCATCACCAGCTACTCTTAAAGACTTACTTGTAACAATACCTCCAAGTGATATTACTGCAACTTCAGTAGTACCGCCTCCAATATCCACTATCATACTTCCTGTTGGTTCATTTACAGGAAGACCTGCTCCTATAGCAGCAGCCATAGGTTCTTCCATAAGTAGAACTTCTCTAGCACCTGCTTGTTTTGTAGCTTCGTCTATTGCTCTTTTTTCAACTTCAGTAACTCCAGACGGAAAACATATAACTATTCTAGGACTTGTAAATGCAGACTTTGGACTTACTTTTTCTATAAACTTTCTAAGCATAGTTTGAGTAACATCAAAATCAGCTATTACCCCATCTTTTAATGGTCTTATTGCTACTATATTTCCCGGAGTTCTTCCTATCATCTGCTTTGCTTCTTCACCAACAGCAAGAACCTTTTTTACATCACTATTTATTGCTACAACTGAAGGTTCACTAAGTACTACACCTTTTCCTTTTACATATATCAAAGTATTAGCTGTTCCTAAGTCAATACCCATATCTCTAGACATTCCAAAAAAACCCATATTAATTTCTCCTTTCAAACTTTACACTATTCCTTTTTCTTTTAAGCTAATATACTTTCCTTTACCTATAATTAAGTGATCTAGTAGTTCTATGCCTAAAAGTTTACCACATTCCTTTAATCTATTTGTTACATTTATATCCTCATTACTAGGTTGTGGGTCCCCTGAAGGATGATTATGACACACAATTATAAAAGCACTATTTTTTCTTATAGCATCACAAAACACTTCCCTTGGATGAACTATAGATGAATTCAAACTTCCAACGGAAACATCCTTAATAAACGTTACAACATTTTTTGTATTTAACATAATAACCTTTAAATGCTCCTGTTTAAAATTTTTCATTTCCTCCATAACGAGTTCTGCTGCATCTTTAGGTTTAGATATTTTGTAATTTTCACCATCTTTATAAGATTTAAATCTTTTAGAAAGCTCCAATACTGCCATAAGTTGTGCTGCCTTTGCTTCTCCAATACCATTAAGATTCATAAGGTCTTCCACCGTAGACTTTAAAAGACCATTTAAGCCACCAGTCTCTTTTATAATTCTACTGCTTAAATTTAATACATTTTCTCTTTTATTTCCGCATCTTAATATTATAGACAAAAGTTCAGCATTTGACATACTTTGTGTTCCATACCTTAACAATCTCTCTCTAGGTCTTTCATTTTCAGGTAAATCCATAATTCTCAATGTTTGTTGCATAAATTATACTCCTTCTATAGATTTACCCCCATCCCTCTTAACATTTTTGACAATTTATTTAAAGGAAGTCCTACAACATTATAATAGCAACCGTGGATTTCTTCAACAAAAATCCCTCCATATCCTTGAATGCCATAAGAGCCTGCTTTATCCTTATGCTCCCCTGTTTCTATGTACTTTCTTATTTCTTCATCTGACAACTTTGAAAAATCCACTTTTGTACAGACAAAATCTTTTTTTATGTTTCCTGAAACACTGTCCAATATAGCTAATCCAGAATATACTTCATGAGTATTGCCACTTAACATTTTTAGGGTATAAAAAGCATCCTCATCATTTTTAGGTTTTCCAAGCACTTTTCCATTGAAAGACACAATGGTATCACAACCTATAATTAAAGATTCACTTTTCACTTTGTTCTTAACCCACATGGCCTTTCCCTGAGCTATATCCATTACATAAGAGCCACAATCATTTTTAAATTTAATAGTACTTTCATCAAAATCGCTTACTATTATTTTAAAATTATTTGTTAATCTTTTTATCAGTTCCTGTCTTCTAATGGAAGCTGATGCTAAAATAATTTCCATGGTATCACTTCCTACTGTCTTCTATATAATATTATAGCCAATATTATACCAATTATAGTCATAATATTGATATTAAAGTTTAATCCTAGAGTTATATCCATAACCTTAAGATTCAATACAATTGGTGTAGACATACCTATAGTATAGGAATTCTTCAAAAAACTCAAAAAGCTTAAACTATTTCCCAGTACATCACCTAAAAGGCTTCCACATACTGCTCCTAGAAATATTATAAACCATAAAAAACTTATACCTTTTTCAGCCCCTCTCAAAATAAATCGCCTACCTTAATTATATATCTAATATAGTTTATCATTTAATAAAAGCATAAACAAGTACATATACTATTGTTTAAAAAAAATTTTAATATCTGCCATTTACTGTAATCAGTTTCATGATTTTGCTTCAAAAAAACTATAAAGGATTAAATAAAAATTTCCCTTATTTAACCCTTTTCTTAAATTATTTTTATTAAAAATTATTTTTTACTTGCTACTTTTTTCAAAATTCCATATAAATAAGTATAATTCTCTGCTGCTTTTTCCTTAGAAATTTCCTTTGGCATTTTATTCACATAATTTTTAAGTTCATTTAATGTAGTTATATTTTTACTCTGATTTTTCACGTTTTCAAGAGATTTACACCACTTTTTAAGATCTGCTGTTTGTACTCCCTTAACATTTTTTTCTGAGAGCTTGTTTAATATTTGTATATTAGCATTTATTATTTCAGCTATTTCCGCATCACACATATCATCTTTATTTACTATAAACACCATCTTGGAATTATCAATTTTTTGGTCATTAAGAGATTTTATATTTTTTTCTCCTTCTGCTTCATTATATATACCACTTAACACCCTTGTTTTGTTATCCTCAATTATAACAAAAGGAGTTCCATAAGAGTTTAATAAATTTTTTTCTGTTTCAGCATTTTCTTTATTTTGATATATTCCTCCTTGTATAACTATAAACTTGAATATATCATTATTGCTTTTTCCTGCTTTACTGTTTTCAGTTTTTTCATTTGTAGAATTTTTTCCAGTGGTAGTTTCACTTTTTAAACCTTTTCCACTAGTAAAATTTCCTGTAAAGATTTTAAAAATTATAGTTCCAAACAAAAATGCTAAAACAAGTATTAAAACTACAAGAATAATAAAAGTTTTATTGTCATTTTTCTTTTTTAAATCATATCGTGTGTATTTCATTTTCTCACCCCTAAATTAAATGTTCTTATCTATTAATATTTAAGTGCAAGAAAATTTATTCCTAGATATAAACTATATTCCATTTTTTCTCATAATGACCATATCCTTATATTCACCATCAATATTATAAAATTTTTTTACCATTCTCACGCTTTTAAAGCCTAAGTCTTTCCAAAAATTTAAAATCTCTTTATCTTCTTTCATTATTCTTATGAAAAATATATCAATACCATATTGAGTAAAAACGTATTTCATAATTTCCTTCACAGTTATATTACCAAGCTCTGTGTTTCTATAGTTATCATCAATATAAAAAAACCACAGCCAAGCTTCATTAGGATTTTTAAATTCTAATCTTCCTTTTAAAATACCTACTAATTTAAAACACTTATTTATTTTTAAAAAAAACTCACATTCACTAATATAGCTTTCTAAAAATCTTTCTTTTAATACATCGGCATCCGTTTCTTCCTGCAAAAATTTTTTTGACATTTCATCCACTTTTGTATTTCTAATAAATCTTCTTTATTTATATTGGATACTTTTATATCATTAAATTCTATTTTAATATCTAACATAAATCCACCTCTTCTATGCCTTTATACTTTATAAAAATTCTACATTTAATTTTAAATTCCTTTTATTTTAACAAACCTGTAAACATTTACTTTAAAATATGGTATCATAATTATATATTTTTTAGACAGGGGGAATGCTTTATGATAAGTGTATCAGACAATGAAACTTATTCTAATTTATTGATTTTTAAATTTAAAAATTTTACAATGGAATATCCCGATAGTATTAAATCCATATTGGAATTTTCACAAAATACTGGAGAAGATAAAGAGCTTGAATCTATTAATACTCTAGGTAAATCTACCTATAAAAATATTTTCATCCTAGGCCTAGGAACCACAGAGGAATTCAATTCAGTAAAACTTTTCAAAACTCTAGGTCATGCTATATTAAAATTAAAAAATTCTTTAGCAGAACTAGACATATTACCTACTTTTCCCGAAGAATTTAGCTATACTATAGGTGAAAGCATTGAAATTTCTTTATATAAATACAACGGAATAAAAAAAACAGAAAAAAAAGTTAAACTCCAAAACATAAATATAATTTCAAAACATAAAGATTCTATAAATAAAGGTTTAATGATAGGTCAAAGCATTAACTTTTCACGTCACTTAGTTAACATGCCAAGCAACTATATAACTCCAAAATATATTGCCCAACAAGCTGAAAACATTGCTAAAAACGAAAATCTAGATATTGAAATACTAGATAAATACATGCTGGAACAATTAGGTATGAATTGTATATGTAATGTATCTAAAGGAAGTGTACTTAATCCTCGTCTTATAGTCATGCAGTATTTTGGAAAACCTAAAGATAAAAAGATTTTGTCTTTAATCGGAAAAGGTGTCACTTTCGATAGTGGTGGTATTTCTTTGAAACCTTCAAAAGACATGGGAAGTATGATATCAGATATGGCAGGTGCTTCCTCAGTTCTAGCTGTAATGAAATGTATCTCTAAACTTAAACCAAAAAAAATGTAATAGCTTTAATACCTGTAGTTGAAAATATGCCATCAGGCTGTGCTTATAAACCTGGTGATGTACTAGTTACGTATAGTGGTAAAACTGTTGAAATAGTTAATACTGATGCTGAAGGTAGACTTATTTTATGTGACGCTATATCTTATGCTAAGGAACTTGGCTCTACAACTATAATTGATGTAGCTACACTTACAGGTTCTTGCGCTAATTTCCTTGGAGATATCAATATAGGACTTTTTAGTAATTCTACAAAGCTCGCCTCAGATATTATAGACTCTGGAAAAAATGTTGGAGAAAATTTTTGGAGACTTCCAAATAATGAGGAATACATGAATGAACTAAAATCTGAAGCTGCAGATATTAAAAATTCTTCATCAAAATGTGGGGCTATATTAGGTGGTATGTTCCTTGAAAGCTTTTGCAAAGATGTAAACTTTGCTCATCTTGATATTGCTGGTTGTGCATACAGCTCAAAATCTTCTGCTCCTTATGATTCAGGTTCTAATGCTTTACCAGCAAGAAGCCTCATAGAATATATTATGAAAGATAATGAGTAAAATATAAAATTATACCTTAATTTCGATATGTAAAAACAATGCGACGCAACCTTTTCAGAGGACAGAGGACAATTGACAGAGGACAGTGAAGGATGATTTTTCTCCGCTTCACTGCGAAAAATCTTTAATTTTAAAAAATTCACGTTTTTTTGTTTTTAAGAAATGCTTTCTAAGCAAGCAAAATTATCTAAAAATCATAGATTTTAGCTTCCTGCTTAAGCAGTGTTTTACTTTAGCAAAACAAGCGTAAAAATAAATTAGTTTTCTGACGTAAGGAGGAAAACTCACCTTCATTGTCCTCTGTCCTCTGTCCTCTGTCAATTGTCCTCTGAAAAGTTGTGTCGCATCTTGCTTAAATTATGAAAGTTTATTTACAATTAATTTTCTTACCCTTCTTTATAGGCTTCCACTTATGTCTATTCTACTGCCACTAAATCTGTTTTTATAACACCTCTAACACATTTAAGTTCTTCAAGTAAATCATTAACTTCAATTTCTAATTTTGACGCATCAAAGGTTATACTAACACTTGCTGCATTGTTTATAGGAATGTCTTGGTTAATAGTAAGTATATTTCCTCTCCTTAAAGCTATTTTATCAAGTATCTTTGATAGAGTACCTGCTTCATGTGCAAGAATTAAACCTAAGGTGACTTTATGACCGGTTATTCCCTCAGATAGTGTAAATACAGAATCTTTATATTTATAGTAAGTACTTCTACTTATCCCAACTTCCTTCACTCCTTCAGAAATATCCTTTACTTTTCCAGTTCGTAACAATTCTTTTAGTTTTACAACCTTTATAAAAACCTCTGGTAGGATTCTTGTATCAATTATCAAATGTTTGTTATTCATAAAACCCCTCGTTTCTGTTTGTTTGGAATATACATTTGTACGCACATAACGCAATATATATTTCTATAATACTACCACAACCAATTAACAATTTCAACCTAAAAAACAAAATGCTTAAGTACAGGGGGGACCTGTTCTCAAGCACTTTATTTTTTAATAGGGTTAATTAGGTTTAGGGCTATTAAAATATTGTTTTAATCTGTATTCACATTATTTATAATAAGCATTTTTTATGCCAATATATAAACTTAGTAATTTAAACATCTTTTTTCTATTTTTATCATAATGATCTTAAACTATGGTTTCAAAATGATAAAAATTATATCATTTTTTTCATTTTGAAACTATATTCATTTTATTTTCTATATATATATGATATACTAAAAATTGTAATATTAAATTTCTTACATTACAATTTTTATTGTATTTTAATAATTGTTTTTATATGGAGGTAGTAAACATGGAAAACTTAGATTGTTGGGATGATTCTAATGATATGTGCAGAATTGATATGGATAGTATATTAGAATATGATATATCTTCTTTTATATTACAAGCAATTTTTGATTCTACAACTGAAGGATTAATTGTTACTGATGATAATCTTTTAATAAAAAAAGTCAATATTACAACAGTTAAAATATTGGGTATAAAAGAAGATACCCTATATGAAACTTTTCTAAATAATATATTAAAAGAAGACATTATAAATAATTCCTTACTTACAGGAGAAACCTATTTTAATGAAGATTGTAGTTTTTACGTTAATGGAAATAGAATACGTTGCCTTATGAATATAGTTCCTGTTAAATTAAGAGGAAAAAATATAGGCTTAGTATTGTCACTAAGAGATGCGAAAAACTTACATAAAATGGTTAATAATTTAGTAGGCTATAAAGCTTCTTTTACTTTTGATGATATTATTACAAAAAATCCACAGGTAAAAACTTTAATAGAATTAGCAAAAAAATCTTCAAAAACTGACTGTAACATATTATTAGAAGGTGAAAGCGGTACTGGTAAAGAAGTTTATGCACAATCTATCCATAATCACAGTATTAGACACAATGGTCCTTTCATTGCAGTAAACTGCGCTGCCATACCAAGAGAGCTTGTAGAAAGTGAACTTTTCGGCTATGAGAAAGGTGCTTTTACAGGAGCATCTAAAGGTGGTTCACCTGGTAAATTCGAATTAGCTGATGGAGGCACTATTTTCTTAGACGAAATTGGAGAATTGCCTTTTGATGTACAATCAAAACTTCTAAGAGTATTGGACAACCTTACAATAGTACGAGTTGGTGGTACTTATGAAAAAACTATAGATGTAAGAGTTATTGCTGCTACTAATAGGATTTTAAGTGAAGAAATTGAAAACAAAAATTTTAGGGGTGACCTATACTATAGACTAAATGTAATGAACCTACATTTACTTCCTTTAAGAAATAGAAAAGATGATGTAGAACTTCTATCTCAATACTATTTAAATAAGCTAAACTCCAAAAATCCTTGTGAACCAAAATATCTAGACCCTTCTTATATTGATAAATTAAAAAATCATGATTTTGCTGGAAACATACGTGAACTTAGAAATATACTTGAAAGATCTTATTATCTTTGCGAAGATTCTTTAATGACTTCAAATCTTCTTACTAAAATGAAAACTGTAGTAACTCATACTCATGTAATCTCTGAAGATGATGTACATGTTCATCCTAAAGAAATTATTCCTTTAGAAAAAATTGAAGAACAATGTATAAAAGATGCTCTTAACTTCTGTAATGGAAATGCTATAAAAGCAGCTGAACTTTTGCAAATAGGCAAAGCTACTATTTATAGAAAAATAAATAAATATAATATAGCTGCAGAAAAACTTTAAAAAATCTGCTGCTTTCTAATAAACGAAAGCAGCAGATTAAAATTCTTGATATAAATAACTTATTATTTCTTATAATTATCTTTCAACTAATGCCAATATATAATTTTCATAATTAACTATTTTCATTAGTTGCATTCAAAACTATATTTGCACTATTCTTACGTTTTTGTTTCATCATTCTTTCCATATCTTCAGGTCCTATTATTTTAAAAGCCTTTGTTGGACATACTTCTGCACAAGCTGGTCCACCTTCTCTTTCTGAACAAATATCACATTTATGGGCAATAATTCTTTCTTTGCCATCTTCACTGCAATTCTCATCCTTAACTCTAAGTTTTGCTTGCACAACTTTTTCACCATTTTTAAATTCTGTAATCATGTCAATAGCACCAAAAGGACATGCAATTGCACAGGTTTTACATCCTATACAAGTTTCTTCTTCTACTTTTACGTGACCATCTTCAGTACTAATAGCTTTAACAGGACAAACTTTAGCACAAGGAGCATCCTCACATTGCCTACATTGAATTGGTGCACTTACCTCTACAGTTTTTATTACATTTAAGCGAGGAAAAAATTCAATTTCTGATACTTTTGATGTAAATATATCTTTCTTTGAATGAGCTACGACGCATGCTATTTCACAGGTTCTACATCCTATGCATTTACCTGGATCAGCAACTATAAAACAATTAGCCATGTTTTTTACTCCTTTCTAGACTTGTACTTAGTATGCAATAATTCATGAGATTTATGTCCTAAAGGTTCTCCCAAAAAATCACTGTAAATTTTCTTGATGCTTGGATTTTCATGTGATTTTCTTATACTTAAATTGGAATCATGTTTGTATAAGCTTTGCTTCCTATTATTATAAGCCTCTTCTTTATGCTCATCTAAAAGTAACTTTGGTTGTCCACCGCCACTAATGCAGCCTTCTGGACATGTCATAAATTCTATGAAATGAAGATCACATTCACCTTTCTTTATAGCTTCTAGTACTGGTGCTGCATTTTTCAATCCTGAAACCACACCAACTTTTAATTTTAAATCTCCAACTTGAACTTCAGCAGTTCTAAAACCTTCTCCACCCCTAACAGCACTAAGATCTACGCTAGGAATCTCCTTTTTAGTTATAAGCTCATATCCAGTTCTAAGAGCAGCTTCCATAACTCCTCCAGTAGCGCCAAATATAGTTCCTGCACCTGTATACTTTCCTAGAGGATCATCAAAATCTTCTTCTTTTAATTCTTTAAAATCTATACCACTATCTTTTATTAAATAAGCTAATTCTCTTGTAGTAATAACTACATCAACGTCTCTATATCCACTATCTTTCATTTCTTCTCTTTCTGATTCAAAGTCTTTGCAAGTACACGGCATAACTGATACACTTAAAACTTTAGCTGGATTTACATTGTTAATTTTAGCTCCATAAGTTTTAAAAACTGATCCTGCCATTTGTTGAGGTGATTTGCAACTTGAAAGATGATCTAAAAGTTCTGGATACGTTTGTTCTAAATATTTTACCCATGCTGGACAACATGATGTAAACATTGGAAGAGATCCACCTTCAGTTACTCTTTTTATAAGTTCACTGCCTTCCTCCATTATTGTAAGATCTGCTGAAAAGTTAGTATCATAAACTTTATCAAAGCCAAGTTTTCTAAGTGCTGCTGCCATTTTCTTAGGAGTTAAAGTTCCAAGAGGTAATCCAAAATCTTCACTCAAACCTACTCTTACAGCTGGAGCACATTGAACTACTTTAAACAAATCTTTGTTTTGTAGTAAATCTTTAACTTTTTTTGCTTGACCTGTTTTATATGCTGCAAATAGAGGTTCTTTAACACTACTTAAAATACCTCTATCATAATATTTCTTACTAAGTGGTGTTGGAACTTCTTCATACATAGGGAAATATCCTTTGCACACTTGTACACATTGTCCACACATAACACATTTATCTGTGTTTATATGTTGAGGCTCTCCATCTTTGCCTTCTATAGCATCTACCGGACAAATTTCAGCACAGCGTCTACAACCTGTACATAATTCTTCATCTATACTTATTATGGCAGTATTGATTGACATTTTAACATCCCTTTCTTTAATGGATTTTTTATTAATTATATCTCACTATTAAAATCTAATAATCCTAAAGCTGCTTTTATATTACGCCCTTGCTTTTCATCTTTAGGAACAGCAATTTTTAGAGCTTCTTTTGGACAAGCTTTAACACATGCTGGTGTATCACCATTTTCCTTACATAAATCACATTTATGAGCTACTAATTTTACCTTTTCCTCGAAAGCAGTACCTGCTTGTTTTTGATCAAATTTTGGTAACAATTCTACCGCACCTACTGGACAAACAAGCATGCAAGTTTTACAACCTATACAAGCACTTTCATTTACCATTATACTTCCATCCTTTTGTACTATAGCACCCACTGGACATGAATTAGCACAAGGAGCATCTTCACAATGTCTGCACTGAATTGGCATAACAACTTTTTCTTCTTTTATAAGAAACAATCTTGGAACAATTGGTGTTTCCATAGTTCCTACTGTTAACCCTGCATCTTTATCCCTATGGCTTGCCACGCAGGCTACCTCACAAGATCTACACCCAATACATTTACTTGGATCAGCTATTACAAAAGAGTTAAGATCTGGTTTCATTTAATTTACCACCTTTCTCATTCACAAAAGTATATTATCAGTAACTATATTTCAATAATCACTGCATCAAAAATATATTCTAGAAAAAGCGCCTTGATTTATGAAGACACTTTTGTAATTTTATTACTACGGCATCAAATTTTCATACATCTCTTTTATTTCATTAGCGCCAGCTTTTCTTCTACACTTTTCACAAAGAACTTTATCCATATCCAATTCTTTTCCTATTTTTTCATATGCAAATTTAATATGATCTTCTGTAGCAAAAGCTTCTCCACAGCACTCACATTTTGCCATTTTAAATTTCTTTCCCCATATCTCTCTCTGTCCATCTTTATCTACTATCTTTATGGCATTAGTTGGACAGACATTAGCACAAGAACCACACCCTATACATTCTGGTGAGGGTTCATGATAAGGTGTATCTACTTCTTTATAAATTCCTCTATTAACTGTTGATATAGCTCCTGTTCCTAACTCTTTGCATGCTCTTGCACAAAGTCCACAAAGAACACAATTTTCAGTATTATCTAGCTTAAATCTTTCTACTCTTTTTTTCTCTACGCCAAAAGCCTTAGCCATTTTTGCTACTTCTTCATTTTCTGGACATCTTACTTGAAGTAAAGTTACTATGTTTTTTCTTATTCTCTTTATTTTATCTGAATTAGTTACAACTTCAACTTCCTTAGTAACTGGGAAAAGGCATGAAGTTACAACTTTTGACCAACCTCTATCTACAACTTCTACCATACATAATCTACAGCTTCCAAGACCTGCTAAGGCATCACTGTGGCATAGTGTAGGTATATATATATTATTTCTTTTTGCTATTTGAAGAATAAATTCTCCTTTTTCAGCTTCACATGTTTTACCGTCAATTATAATTTTCATGACACTACCCCCTATTTAACCTTAACAGCGTTAAACTTACATATATTCATACAATTTCCACACCTTACGCATTTATCATCTTCTATTGCATGAGGTTTTTTAAGTTCACCTGTAATAGCATCCACAGCGCAATTCTTTTTACACAAATCACAACCTATGCATTTTTCTGTATCTATAACAAATGTTGTAAGTTTCTTACAGACACCTGCTCTACATCTCTTATTTCTTATGTGTTCTTCAAATTCATCTCTGAAATATCTTATTGAAGCAACTACTGGATTTGGTGCACTTTTTCCAAGACTACATAAAGCTGCATCTTTTGCCATGGAACAAATTTCAAGAAGTTCATCCAAATCCCCTTCTCTTCCTTCTCCATCACATATATCTGTTAATATTTCAAGCATTCTCTTTACGCCTTCTCTACAAGGCACACATTTTCCACAGGATTCTTCAGCTAAGAAACTTAGATAATATTTTGTAACATCTACAATACAAGTTCTATCATCCATGACAATCATACCACCAGAACCCATCATAGAATCTGCTTTAGTTAAAGTATCATAATCTACTGGTAAATCTAAGTATTCTTCAGGTAAGCAACCACCTGAAGGTCCTCCTATTTGAACAGCTTTAAATTTTCTATCATTTAATACTCCGCCACCAATATTAAATATAATTTCTCTTAAAGTAGTACCCATAGGCACTTCTACAAGTCCAGTATTTTTAACCTTACCAACTAGCGAAAATACCTTTGTGCCCTTGCTTTTTTCCATAGTTCCAATTGAATGATACCAAGCGCCACCTTTTTCAAGTATTATAGGAATATTAGCCCATGTTTCAACATTGTTCAATACTGTAGGCTGCCCCCATAATCCTTTTTCTGTAGTGTGTATATATTTAGCTCTAGGCTCTCCTACCATACCTTCAATAGAAGACATAAGTGCTGTAGATTCACCACAGACAAATGCTCCTCCACCTCTTACTACCTGAATATCAAACGAAAAATTAGTACCTAATATATTTTTACCTAAAAGTCCTCTTTCTCTAGCTACATCTATAGCTTTTTGCATATTCTCTACAGCTAGTCCATATTCGTCTCTTATATATGCAAAACCTAAAGTGCCTCCTATTGCGTAAGCACAAATTGTCATACCTTCAATAACACTATGAGGATCACCTTCCATTATACTTCTATCCATAAATGCACCCGGATCACCTTCATCACCATTACATACTACATATTTAGGTGTTGTATCAATTCCTGCTGCTGTTTGCCATTTACGTGCTGTTGGAAATCCAGCTCCACCTCTTCCTCTAAGTCCGGAATCTCCTACTTCCTTAAGTACGTCCTCTGGCTTCATTTCACCAATTACCTTTTTTAAAGCTTTATAGCCGCCTCTTTCTATATAATCTTCTATAACTATTGGATCTATTTCTCCTACATTTCTAAGCGCAATTTTATGCTGTCTTTTACAAAATTCGCTTTGTTTATGATTTCTTAATCTTTGTTTAGTAGAAGTTTCAAAGTATAATAATTTTTCAATAATTTCTCCATTCATTAATGTCTTTTTTACAACATCTTCTACATCTTCAACTTTTACTCTAAAATATGCTATGTCATCTGGATAAATTTTTATTACTGGTCCCTTTTCACAAAGTCCATCACAGCCAGTTGCTTTTAACTTAACTTCTGTTTTTACTTCAGCTTCAGCTCCTAGTTCTGCTATTTTTTTCTTGAGTTCTTCAAATACTTCCATACTATGTTTTGCTAAACATCCTGCTCCACAACATACATTAACTGTTTTCTTATTACTCATTATTTTTCACCCCTATACTCATCGAGAATTTCTTTTATCATCTTAGGTGTCAAATTTCCATAATATTTTTCGTTAATCATCATAACAGGAGCTATAGCACAACATCCTATACAGTTAACTGTGTTTATTGAAAACTTAAGATCTTCTGTGGTTCCACCTGGTTTAATGCCTAATATTTTTTCAAGTTCATCTAACACCACCATAGATCCAGACACATGACAGGCAGTTCCATCACATACTGTTATAATATATTCTCCTTTTGGTGTTAAACTTAAAGCTTTGTAGAAAGTAGCCATACCATATAGTCTACTAACTGGAGTTTCTAAATATCCTGCCAAACTTTCCAAAGCCTCTCTAGGGATATACTTATATTTTCTTTGTATATCTTGTAATATAGCTAAAGTATATCTCTGTTCTTTAGGATATTTTTGTATTACGTCTAAGCCCCTCATGTCTGTTTCTAAATTTTGTTTTTGTGCCGTATCCATTAAAATTCACCCTCTTACCTAAAGATTTATATAAATAGAATAATAAATTATTCTATTTACCCCTAATTTAACCCTAATCCTTCTAATTAAAAATTATTTATATCAATTATATTTTAATACTTCTATTTTTATATAATTAAATATTTATATATATTAAATGCTAGTAAAGCATCTGTAAAAACTATTTATTTAGATTATTGCTTTTCAAAAGACCTATCTTTAAATCATTTTCATCAGTCAACCAAAATCTATGATTTTGATATAGTTGCTGAATGCTCTTAATAATACAAAGAGTTTAATTTAAAGATAGATCTTCATTTGATTTAAATATTCTCAATTTTAATAAGTAAATATCATTCGTAAAACTCCCGCTTCTAAAAGCGTTGAATAATATATTCTACTTGCTAGATAGTTCGCCTAAAATTCACTTGATATATCTATGTTCATTTGTTTCCTTATTTTATCATATTCATCTTTTACATATTGTTCTGCAGCTTTTTGATCTTCAATATTTTCTACTTTTACCGAACAATATTTATATTCTGGTGTCTTAGATATCGGATCTAAGTTATCTAAAGTAAGTTCATTACATGCTCCTATCCACCACTGATATGTCATATATACTACACCTTTATTAACTCTATTTGTAACTAAAGCTTTAGCTACTACAGATCCTCTACGTGAACTTATTCTTATAAATTCTTGATCTAATATATTTAATTTTTTAGCATCTTTTGAATTTATTTGAACATAACCTGGTTCATCAGCTAACTGCTGAAGTGCTCGACAGTTACCTGTCATTGTTCTTACTGAATAATGTCCAATTTCCCTTACTGTAGAAAGTGCCAGAGGATATTCTTCATCTGGAAGCTCCATAGGTGCTCTCCATTCTGATGCAAATAATTTTCCCTTGCCATTTGCAGTAGTAAATTTATTTCCTTTATATAAATAAGAAGTTCCTTCATGATCTTCTGTAGGGCACGGCCACTGAATTCCTCCAAGCTCTTCAAGCCTTTCGTAGCTTGCTCCTTTGAAGTTCGGACATAAATTTCTTAATTCATCCCAAATTTCCTTTGTATTTTTATAATTCATTTCATATCCCATAGCTGTGGCAATTTCTGAAATTATCTGCCAATCAGGTTTCATATCCCCATCAGGTTCTATTGCTTTACGAAATCTTTGAAAACCTCTATCTGCACAACTAAATACTCCTTCATGTTCCCCCCAAGAAGTGGCTGGCAGTATTACATCTGCATGAAGTGCTGTTTTATTCATAAATATATCTTGAACAATTACAAGTTCTAACTTATCTAAAGCTTCTCTCACTTCTGCTGAATTTGGATCACTTTGTACTGGATCTTCACCCATAATATAGTAAGCTTTTATTTTATCTTCCTTTAGTATCAATTGAGGAACTTCAGTTAAATGAGTTCCTATTTTATTTGAAAGCTTTACTCCCCAAGCCTTTTCAAATTTTTCTCTTATAGCATCATTTGTTACAGATTGATACCCTGGATATACATTAGGAAGTGCTCCCATATCACAAGCACCTTGTACATTGTTTTGTCCTCTTACAGGCCCAATCCCAACACTTGGTCTTCCAAAATTACCTGTTAGAAGTGCTATTGAAGCCAATCCTTTAACTACATCAACCGCTTGTCCGAATTGACATACTCCCATTCCATAAAGTATCATAGCATTTTTAGCTTTAGAGTACATTCTCATTGATTTTCTTATATCTTCTGCAGGTACTCCCGTTATTTTTTCTGCATACTCTGGAGTATACTTTTCTACTAAAGCTTTATATTCTTCAAAACCATCTGTATGTTCTTCCACATATTCTTTATTGTATAAACCTTCATTTATTAAAACATTTGCAAAAGTATTTACTAATACCATGTTTGTACCATTTTTTATAGGAAGCCATAAATCAGCTATTCTAGCTGATTCTGTTATACGTGGATCTGTTACAACTATTTTAGCTCCATTTTGTTTTGCTTTAATTATTCTTCTTGCAACTATAGGATGTGAATCCGCACCATTATAGCCAAAGACGAATACTAAATCAGTATTATCTATTTCATGAATACCATTTGACATTGCTCCATTACCTAATACGTAAGCCAGACCGGCTACAGAAGGAGCATGTCACACTCTCGCACAATGATCTACATTATTCGTTCCAATAACAGCACGCATAAATTTTTGCATAACATAATTAGCTTCATTTCCAGATCCTCTAGCACATCCTGTTCCCATGATTGAATCTGATCCATATTTCTCTTTAATTTCTTTTAATTTTGAAGCTGTGAAATTTATAGCTTCTTCCCATGACACTTCCTTAAGCTGTCCATTTTTCCTTATCATAGGTTTCTTTATACGTGATGTTAAAATTTTAGGATCATTTAAAAAATCCCATCCATAGTATCCTTTAAGACATAAATTACCCTCATTAGTTCTACCATCAGCCGGTTCTGCTTTTAATATTTTTCCGTCTTTTACAGTTAAATACATATTGCATCCAGCACCACAATATGGACAAATAGTTAGTACCTTCTTTTCCATTTGTTTCCCCCCTAATTTACCCATTCACCCTATAAGAATATATACCAATAGTATCCTTTACTCTCAAAAATATTTTTTGTTGCAAAGTATTGTAATCCATTTTAATATACATACATATTAAAATATTCTGAAATTAATGTCAAGCTGATATTATTAACCTTTTTAACAATCTTTTTTGTAAAAAAAACATATTAAATACAAATAAAACCTTTTAATTTCAAAGCATTATTAAATTTCATTTAATTTTTTTGGAAATTTTTTTAAAAAAAATTAAATATAATAATATTAATTCCAAAAACTTTGTTATGCTTTTATCAAGTTTAGTTCCTTTAGCACCTTATTTTGGCATTTATAAAATACATTAAATGTATTTTTTCCATTTTATTCACTTATATCTAACAAAATAACTTAATTAATAACACAAAATATATTCAAACTGATAACAAAGTTTTATTTCATTATAATTGAAAATTTATTATTTTTTGCAAATTACTATAATACATATAAAATCATAAATTGCACTTTCTTCATTCTTCTATATAACCCTTTTATATAGATTAAATCTAGTAAGACAAAAAAATATGTTTAAAATTAATCAATAATAAGAATATTTTTTATTTCACCGTAACAAACATTTATTTAAATCATTTAATATCAATCATATATAATAAAAATATTTTTATATTAAAAAAGGAAGTAATTTACTCATTACTTCCTTAATATATTTACAACTTATTTAGATGCTTCACCATAATTTTATTTATACTCTATATGTAACAATTCATGAACCTTATCTTTTAACAATCCTGAATATAATGTTTTCATCAACGGATTATCGCTAGAACGTTTTATGCTACTCATTTTATCAGCTTTATATAATCCAGCACTACGTTTTAATTTCCCCTCACTATTTTGAAACGGTTGACCACCGCCAGAAATACATCCACCTGGACATGCCATAACTTCAATAAAATCATAATGCACTTCACCAGATTTTATCTTTCTGACAAGATTTTCTGCATTTTTTAGTCCACTTGCTATTGCAATTTTTACTTCACGATCACCAACATTAATACTTGTTTCTTTAACACCTTGCAAACCTCTAACACCATCAAATACAATAGCATTTAATATAGTATTGGATTCATCTTCTAAAATTTTACGTAAAACAGCTTCTGTAACACCACCTGTTACTCCAAATATAACACCACCTCCACTGCTAAGTCCAAATGGCATATCAACTGCTTCAGGTTCTAATTCAGAAAATACTATTCCTGATTCCCTTATCATACTAATAAGTTCTTGTGTAGTTATTACATAATCTACATCAGGAACACCATTTTGTTTAAACTCATCTCTTTTTGCTTCAAATTTTTTTGCAGTACAAGGCATTACTGCTACAACTACAACCTTCTTATCAGAATTCTTGTAATATTCTTTAATTACAGAAGCAAACATTTCCATAGGAGACTTACATGTAGAAATATTTTTCATTAGATCCATATGATTGTTTTCTACATAATTTATCCACGCAGGACAACATGATGTAAATAATGGTAATTTTTTATTTTTTTCAATTCTTGAAATAAGTTCTGCTGATTCCTCTAATACTGTAAGGTCAGCTCCTGTTGAACTATCAAATACGCTGTCAAATCCCATTCTTCTAAGAGCCGCTACTATTTTACCCATTGCATTGCTCCCATTTTCTTGTCCTAATTCTCCATTAATTCCTACCCTTACAGCAGGTGCAATTTGAACTATAACCTGTGTATTTTTATCACTAAGTTCCTTCCATAGTTTAGCAGTATCATTCTTCACTACAATAGCGCCAGTAGGACATACTGCTGCACATTGACCACAACCAACACAATTTGAATTTGCTATAGGTTCATCAAATGCAGTAGTTACACTCATGTTAGAACCTCTACTAACAAAATCAATAGCTCCAACATTTTGTACTTCCTCACATACTCTTACACAATCGCCACATAGTATACATTTACTTTTATCCCTTACAATGCATGATGAAGAATCATCTATTTGCTCATTTTTAGAAGTATTATTAAAGCTTACCTTCTTTATGCCAAATCTTTTTGCTAAATCCTGAAGCTTACAATGACCGCTTTTTTCACAAGTCGTACAATCTCTGCAGTGATTTGCAAGCAATAATTCAAGAATATTTTTTCTATACTTTCTAAGCCTAGGAGTATTTGTGAATATTTCCATACCTGCTTTAGGTGGAGTAGAACAAGCTGCTTCTATACCACCATATTTATTTTCTACCATACACATACGACATGCTCCATAAACTGAAAGCTCTGAATGGTAACAAAACGTAGGCAATTCAATACCAATTTTTCTAATCAATTCAAGAATATTTTTTTCACCATTTATTTTAACAGGAATATTATCTATAGTCATAAAACTTCCATTCATTTTACTAATCCTCCTTTATAGCTTTAAATGCACAAGCATCAATACAAGTACCACATTTCACACATTTATTTTGATCAATTTCAAATGGATTTTTAACTTTACCAGAAATCGCTCCAACAGGACAAACTTTGGAACATTTTGAACACCCTTTACAAATTTCTTTATCAATAAATATTTTCTTAAGTTTAGTACATGTTTTTGAAGGACACTTTTTATCAACTATGTGAGTTTCATATTCATCACGGAAATTCTTAATAGTACTAACAACTGGAGATGAAGCTGATTTTCCAAGTCCACATAATGCTGTTGAAGATATAGTATCTGAAAGTTCTAATAGCATATCTATATCTTCTAATTTACCATTACCTGCAACAATACCTTCAAGAATTTCAAGCATTCTCTTAGTACCTTCACGACATGGAACACATTTACCACAAGACTCGTTACGGGTAAAGTTCATAAAAAATCTAGCAACTTCTACCATACAAGTATCTTCATCCATAACTACCAAACCACCAGAACCTATCATAGCTCCTACTTTTTTTAGTGAATCAAAATCAAGTGGTAAATCAAGATTATCAGTTGTAAGACATCCTCCTGATGGTCCACCTATTTGTACTGCCTTGAATTTTTTGCCGTCTCTTATTCCTCCACCTATATCAAATATTACTTCTCTTAACGTAGTTCCCATTGGTACTTCAATAAGTCCTGTATTTTCAATGTTTCCTGTTAAAGCAAAGGCCTTAGTACCAGGACTATTTTCAGTTCCAATTTCTTTATACCATTGTGCTCCTTCATCAATAATTACTGGTACATTTGCAAAGGTTTCAACATTATTAAGTACTGTTGGTTTATTGAAAAGTCCATGCTCAACAGTTCTTGGAGGCTTTACTCTAGGCATTCCTCTTTTTCCTTCTATAGAAGCTGTAAGTGCACTTCCCTCACCACATACAAAGGCACCTGCACCTTTATTAATTTTAATATCAAAACTAAAATCTGTTCCAAGAATATTTTCACCTAATAATCCGCATTCTTTTGCTTGTTCAATTGCATTGGCAAGTCTGCTTACAGCAAGAGGATATTCCGCACGAACATAAATGTAACCTTCCCTTGCACCACAGGCTACAGCTGCAATCATCATTCCTTCAAGTAATCTATGAGGATCACCCTCCATTACACTTCTATCCATAAATGCACCTGGATCACCTTCATCACCATTACAAACAATATATTTCATATCTGCATTTTGACGTTTTACTTGACCCCATTTACGACCAGTAGGAAATCCTCCGCCTCCACGTCCTCTTAAATTCGACTCATCAATTTGCTTAATAATTTCATCCGAATTCATATCAAATAATGCTTTTTCAAGAGAAGAGTATCCACCTAAAGCTATACATTCTTTTATTGAAGTTGCATCTATATGTCCACAATGTTTAAGAGCTATTCTCGTTTGCTTTTTATAAAAAGGAATTTCTTCCTGTTTTTTATACATTACACCATCTTTTTTATATACAAGTCGTTCTACACATTCATTGTTAAGTATAGTTTTATCTAAAATTTCTGCACAATCCTCTGGCTTTACTTTTATGTACAAATATCCAAATGGTTCAATTCTTATAAGAGGACCCATTTCACAAAATCCATGACATCCACTTTTTTTAAGTCCAACCGATTCATCATGTGAATGTTTTTCAAGCTCTACTGTACAATTTAAATTTTTTTCTTTCATTAGCTTTAAAAATTCATCATAAATTTTTAATGCACCACCTGCAACACATCCTGTACCACCACATATAAGAATTTTCTTGCTCTGCATTTCAAGACTCTTTCTATATTCATCTCTAACATTAATTAAATCATTTCTATTAAGAAGCATACTATTTTTCCTCCTTAAGTGAATTTAAAAGTTCTACCACTTTATCAGTAGTCATAGCACCATGCACCTGATCATTAACTGTAATAGCAGGTGCTAGTCCACAAGCACCAAGGCACGAAACCGTTTCCACAGAAAATAATAAATCGTCTGTTGTAATTTTATCTTCTGAAAGTTTTAATTCTTCTCTTATTTTATTTAATATAGGGATTGATTTTCTTACATGACAAGCAGTTCCGTCACATACCTTTATTACAAATTTACCTTTAGGATCTAAAGAAAAATTTTCATAAAAAGTTGCTATTCCATATATTTTTGCTCTGCTCATACCAAGTTTTTCTGAAAGATATTGAAATATCTCCTCAGGTAAATACCTATATACTTCTTGAATGTCCTGAAGTATTGCAATAATATTAGTGGATTGAAAGTTATGCTTTTCTAATATAGTATCTATATCACTATATTTAAACATATTTTCCATGAATATCATCTCCTTATATCTTATTTAATTAAATTAATTATTGATAATTTGTTGTCTAACCTTTATCATTCTTTCACCTAACTTAATAACCATTAAAAATACCAATTCAGTTATTTTTTTAACAATAATCATTAAAGTATTTCATAAATCTTTAATTATACAAAAATGTAATCAACTTAAGTTTACATTATTTAACTTCAAATACTGCTTTAATTTCAAACTACTACCACATATTACTATATTTTATCCATAATTTCAATATTACAATAATATTTTTAGAATAATAGTTTATTACTGTAAAAAAAGTTATATTATTTTTGATAATTTTTTAACTTTCATAGTTCTATTTTTTTAATATTCAGCAATCTCAAAACAAACTGTATTGAAATTATATTTTATATCTTTTTTACCTTATAAAACAATATATATCACAATCAAAATGCTACTTTACAATTTTTACAAACAACTCTATTGATTGAAAATCCATTTTTTTAATAATATGGATTTTATTTTACAACAAAATATAATTTTATAAAAATGTTATTATTATAACTAATTTACTTTTATTTAGGTATAATAATAATTAATAGTACTCTTTACATAATTTCATTCTATATTTCATTTTTTCATCAACATTTTATACAATTTCTAACAGAAAATATTTTCAAGCTTGCATTAGTCTGCTTAGACAAAATATTTAATAATAAAATGTAAAATTAAAATACTACACATCTATAACAACTTTTGTAATTTAAATGTGTAGTATCTCTTATTTTAATCCGTAAACATAATTTACTAAATTAAAATTCAAAATACTGTTACCCTAATTTTGACACCTATCGCTCCGATAGATGGTTGCCCTCACAGATGCAACCTAGCAGTATGTAGAGCAGAAAAATCAGAAGATAAGCAAGAAATAATAACAGAAATGATTACATTAACAGCAGTTGATGTAAATAAGAAAGTAAAGAAAGGCAAATATTATCCTATACAACAATCAAGCATACCATTTACAGGCTGCGCCATGAATAATGGTAGAAAAGTAATACAAAGCTTTTTTAAACAGAAAATTTTTAGCGAACTTATTTATAGATAATTTAAAAATTGAAAGTAAAAAACAACGAGAAAAGTGCGCCCTTTCGGGCTGGTGGCAAAACCCTATTAAGAGAAAAATTTTAACTGAATTTATAATGGAAATTTTCCAAAAAAAATTGCCCACTAGAACTTTACACAAACTCACACATTTATACACTTTAAATTCATGCATAATGTGTGATAGTTTTTTGTGTTTTTCCAATATAAAAACCACCTAAAATAGGTGGCTTAAATCAATCTTACTTAATAAAAATCCGAAATACCGGTTACCCTAATTTTGACACCTATCTTTCGATAGGTGGGTGTTCGCACATATGTCTCTATCGCCTAAGATGCCTTAAAGGTCTCATAAAAAGGTACATATCCACACTTGATGTAAAACTCCCTTTGATGTAATGTAGGTTCAAAATATAGAGCCTATCGAGTATTCCAGAAATTATACAAGCTTTGGTGCAGAAGACGGGACTTGAACCCGTACGATTACTCACACGCCCCTCAAACGTGCGCGTCTGCCATTCCGCCACTCCTGCATACGTTTAATTAAATTATCTTTCTTAACTATAATTATTATACTATGTGTTTTTATCTTAGTCAATGGATTAATCCTAAGAACACTTAATAAATTATATACTGCAAAAAAGTTGTAAGATTTAAAAAACCCCACAACTTTCTTATTTTAATTACTAGAGCTTTTCTTTAATATTTTATCATCATTGTATAAACGCTCATATATGTTACAGTTTACTTTTACCTTTTTAACATACTTGTCCGTTTCCTTAAATGGTATATAATGTAGGTTCTTTCCGTCAGAAGAATGCTCTGAATTTTTTAGCCATTTTTGAACATTACCCCTGCCTCCATTATATGCCGCCAAAACTAACTCCATATTGTCATTAAATTCTTCTTTTAAGTTGCTCAAATACCAACAACCCATGCTTATATTGAAATCAGCATCATTTAACATTTCCACATTGAAATTTTTTATGTTCATTTTTTCTGCTGCCCATTTAGCTGTATCGGGAGTTATCTGCATGAGACCATATGCATTTTTATTTGATTTTGCATCTTTATTAAAATTACTTTCTGTTTTTATAATTGCCGAAACCAAATATGGATCTAATTTATACTTATAAGAATATTTAACTATACACTCTGAATACTTTAATGGATAAAAAAATTTAATTATATTTCTTGCATTCATTAATAATATAATCAGTACTATAAAACTTATCGCTCTTTTAATTCCCTTCAACTCAATTTGTGCCTAAATCACTAAGGCACTTCACCCCCCTAAAATTTCTGCCAATTTTTTCTAAAGTCTCATTTAATTCTTTTATAGTATTCTCTAAATTTCCCGAATTATCTATAATATAGTCTGCAAATTTAATCTTTTCTTCTAAAGCCATCTGCGAATTTATTCTATTAATAATTTCCTCATCACCTAAATTATCTCTACTTTTAATTCTTTGAATCTGAGTAAAATAATCCACCCAAACCAGTACATTTACATCCATATGATTATGAAAATTATTTTCTATAAGAGTAGCTGCATCTAATATACATAATTCTTCTCCTGCTTCATCTAATTTATGTATCCTATAAAATATTTCTTTTTCAATAAATGGTATAATTATTTTTTCGTATTTTTTTCTTCTTTCTTCAAAAGCAAATATAAAATTGCCAAGTTCTCTTCTTTTTAGTCCATTATTTTCATCAAAGAAACTTTCTCCAAACTGTTCTCTTATATAGCAAATGGTTTCAGGATATATATTTAATACTTCTCTAGCTACGATATCTGCATCTATAATATTAAATCCTCTTTTTTTAAGTATATTAGAAATAGTGCTTTTACCGCTTCCAATACCTCCAGTAAGACCTATTTTAAGCATAATACTACCATTCCTTTTATATATATTTAAGACTATTTAGCTTCATACCAATTGTTTCCTACATTAATATCTACCTCTAAAGGTACTCTTAACTTAATAACATTTTCCATTTCATTTTTCACTAATTCTTTTACTTCTTCCAATTCATCTTTATAAACATTCAAAATAAGCTCATCATGCACTTGAAGTATTACTTTACTTTTTAAATTTTTGTTTTTTAAACTATTATATACATTTACCATAGACATCTTTATAATATCTGCAGCACTGCCTTGAATAGGTGTATTCATGGCTAATCTCTCGCCAAAAGCTTTTATCATTTTTTTAGAATTTTTTATTTCAGGTATAAACCTTCTTCTCTTCATTATAGTACTTACATATAAATTATCTTCTGCCTGTTTTATAACATCATCCATATATCTTTTTACACCTGGATATCTTTCAAAATAAGTATCTATATAAGTTTTAGCTTCTTTTCTAGGTATTTTTAAATCTTTAGCTAAACTAAAGTCTCCTATACCATAAACTATTCCAAAGTTTACAGCTTTAGCATTACTTCTTTGAAGATGTGTAACTTCTTCTATAGGCACTTTAAATACTTCTGATGCTGTTTTAGTATGAATATCACTATGATTTAAAAAAGCATCTATTAAATTTTCATCATCAGCTATATGCGCAAGTACTCTTAACTCTATTTGAGAATAATCTGCTGAAAGTATTACTGAGTTTTCGTTGTCAGGTATAAATACTTTTCTTATTTCTTTACCCATTTCATATTTTACAGGTATATTTTGAAGATTTGGTTCTGTGCTTGATAATCTTCCTGTAGTAGTAACTGCTTGATTAAAACTAGAATGTATTTTTCCATCTTTATCAATTACAGCTTTTAACCCTTCAATATATGTAGAATAAAGTTTAGTAAACTGTCTATAACAAGTTATTTTTTCTATAATAGGGTGTTTATCTGAAAGTTGTTCTAGTACCTCAGCATTAGTGGAGTATCCAGTTTTTGTTTTTTTAATTACAGGCAAATCAAGTTTTTCAAAAAGTATTTTTCCAAGCTGTTTTGGAGAATTTATATTAAACTCTTCTTCTGCCAAACTGTATATATCCTTTTGAAGTCTTTCTATTTCTATTTTAAACTTTTCTCCAAGTTCACCTAGCTTTATTTCATCTACTTTAAACCCTTCATATTCCATAGATGCTAGTGCAAAGGTAAGTGGCTGTTCTACTTTATATAAAAGATCTTCCATATCCAATTCTTTTATTTTACTCTTCAAATTTTCAAAAATCTCTTTTAAAAGATAATTTTCTTTAACTCCAAGCTCATCTCCATCTCCCTGCAATATTGTTTTAAGATAATCTTGTATAATAGAACTTAGTTCGTATTCTCCCCTGGAAGAATCAATTAAATAAGCTGCTATCTTTGTATCAAACTTTACATTTTCAAAATTGATTCCCATTTTATGAAGTATAGTATATGGTATTTTTACATCATGACTTACTTTTTCTATTCCTTCACCTTCAAATATATATTTAAGAATATTTAGTGTCTCTTTGGAACTTTCTAGATATATTTTTTGAAGTTCTATTACATAATTTTTATCTTCTAAACTTAAAAATATCTTTTCTATATAACTTTTAGAATAAACATTACCATCTACTATTTTAAAAGTTAAATATAAAAGACTATTTTTCTTAGAAACTAAAACTATATTTTCTTTTAGTTTTTCTAAATCATTTATATTATTTATGTTTTCAAAAGGCACCTTAATATCTTCTCTTTTGTTTTCTTCTTGCAAATCTTTTTCTCCTATTACTTTCTCTATAAGAGATTTAAATTGCAGTTCTAAAAATAGTTTTTTTACACCTTCTACATCATAGTTTTCTCTTGATTTTATTTCTTGTAAATCTATTTCTATAGGAACATTAATCATAATAGTAGCAAGTTTTTTACTAAATATTGCCTGTTCACTAAACTGATGTAAGTTTTCCTTTATTTTTTTGCCGCTAATATTATCTATATTCTCTAATACATTTTCTATGCTACCGTATTCTTTTATAAGTTTAAAAGCAGTTTTTTCTCCTACACCTGGAACTCCTGGTATATTATCAGATTTATCTCCCATAAGACCTTTTACATCTATGAACTGAGTTGGAGTAACTTCAAACTCTTCAAGCATTCTTTTTCTATCATATATTTCTTTTTCTGTAATTCCTTTTTTAGTTATAACAACTTTTACATTATCTGTAGCTAATTGAAGCGCATCCTTATCTCCTGTAACTATGTATACTTCTATTTCTTTTTGTTCTGCATATACAGAAAGTGTTCCAATAAGATCATCTGCTTCAAAACCATCAATTTCAAATATACTTATAGAAAGCATATTTAACAATTGCTTTACTACCGGAAACTGTTCCGCTAGTTCTTCTGGCATTTTTTTTCTTCCTGCTTTATAATCCTTATATTCATTATGCCTGAAGGTAGGTGCTTTTCTATCAAAAGTACACACTATATAATCAGGCTTTATCTCTTCTTTCATTTTTAAAAGCATTGTTATAAAACCATATACTCCGTTGGTATGCAACCCTTCCGAATTAGTTAAAGGGGGTAGTGCATAGAACGCTCTATTCATTAAACTATTTCCATCAAGTATCAATAACTTTTCTTTAGACATAAAACCCTCCAAATTTTCTGATTATTTTATATACTGGCTGCTATGTACCTATATAAATTAAATCTGCTTAAATTTACTTTTTTTCTTTTATTAATCTCTTTATTATATCATCTTAATTAAACTATTCTCTATTTTTTCAAATATTTTATCAAATAAGTTTACTTTTCTTTTTTAATGATACCCACATTTTTTGAATAAAAACAATATTAAATAATTTTTAAAAGGAACCAAATCTCTATTTTGTAACCCTTTTTATTTTTATATTTAAATAATGCAAAAAACAGCAGAAAAATTCTGCTGTTCATATATTTTAATTTTTAACCTCTTGTAAATAAAACGTTCATCATGTCAAACAAAAATCTATAAGATTCTCTTCTTTTTACTTTTGTTACTGCTTTTTTAGGTTTTTCAGCAGTCTCCGTATTTTTTTTACTTTCATTAGTAACACCCTTCATGAAAACCACTCCTTTTTACTTATTACTATGCATTTCAAATGATCATGGTTACAATAAAACATAATAACAGGTTTATACTTTTGTTTAGAATTTGTATTATGTATGTTCTATAATACTATTATAATATTTTTATGAATAAATGTCACTACTATTTTAAAAGAATATTGAAAATATTTTCAATATTCTTTTAAATGAATAATAAAATAGGCATATGATAACTTATTTATTATCATATGCACTAATTACAGAGCTTGAACACTATCTATTTTCCTATATGTTAATTAATTTCAGTTTTAACATATGTAAAATCATTGATGCTTTAAATTATGTAAGCAGTAACTTTATTAGAATAATCCGCTTATTACTCCATCTTGATTAACATCAATTTTTTCAGCTGCTGGAACTTTAGGAAGTCCTGGCATCTTCATTATTGCTCCAGTTACAGCAACAACAAATCCTGCGCCTGCTGAAATTGTTACTTGCCTTACAGTTATCTTAAATCCTGTGGGTCTTCCAAGTTTAGTCTGATCATCAGTTAGAGAGTATTGAGTTTTGGCCATACATACTGTAGTTTTACCAAATCCATTTTTCTCTAATTCATCAATTTCTTTTTCAGCTTGTGCTGTAAACACTGCATCATCAGCACCATAAATTTTTTGAGCTATAGCTCTTATTTTTTCTCTTATTGAAAGTTCTACATCGTAAGCAAATTGAAAATTGTTTTCTTCTGTTTCTATTAATCTCATTACTTCCTTAGCAACTTCAACTCCACCTTCTCCACCTTTTGCCCAAACTTCTGATAATTTAACATTTACTCCAAGAGCCTTACATCTATCTTCGACTAATTTTAATTCAGTCTGTGTATCAGTTGGGAATGCATTTATTGCAACTACTGCTGGTAATTTAAATACCTTAGTTATGTTTTCAACATGTTTTAATAAGTTTGGAAGTCCTTTTTCAAGAGCTTCTAAATTTTCATTATTTAAATCGGCCTTTGGAACTCCACCATTGTATTTCAATGCTCTAACTGTAGCAACTATAACTACTGCATCTGGTTTAAGTCCAGCCATTCTACATTTAATATCCAAGAATTTTTCAGCTCCAAGATCAGCACCAAAACCTGCCTCTGTAACTACATAATCTGCAAAATGAGTTGCCATTCTTGTAGCCATTATTGAGTTACATCCATGAGCTATGTTTGCAAATGGTCCACCATGTACAAAAGCTGGTGTTCCCTCTAAAGTTTGAACTAGATTTGGTTTCAATGCATCTTTAAGTAATGCTGCCATAGCACCTTGCGCATTTATTTGTCCAGCTGTTACAGGTGCTCCAGCTCTTGTATAACCTACAACTATTCTAGCAAGTCTTGCTTTTAAGTCTGTTATATCACTTGCTAAACAGAAAATAGCCATTATTTCTGAAGCAACTGTTATATCAAATCCATCTTCTCTTGGTGTTCCATTGGCCTTTCCACCCATACCATCAACTACAAATCTTAATTGTCTGTCATTCATGTCAACGCATCTTCTCCAAACAATTCTTCTTGGATCAATGTCTAAAGAATTTCCTTGATATATATGGTTATCTATCATTGCTGCTAATAAATTGTTAGCTGCTCCAATTGCATGAAAATCACCAGTAAAATGTAGATTGATGTCTTCCATTGGAACAACTTGTGCATATCCACCACCAGCTGCTCCACCTTTTACACCAAATACTGGTCCTAGTGATGGTTCTCTTAATGCAACTATTGTATTCTTACCTAATTTTGATAAAGCATCAGCTACTCCTATTGATGTAGTAGTTTTTCCTTCCCCTGCTGGTGTTGGATTAATTGCTGTACAAAGGATTAGCTTGCCATTCTTTCCTGGAGTTTTCTTTAATAAGTTGTAATCTACCTTAGCCTTGCATTTTCCATAAAGTTCAATGTCATCTTCAGAAATACCCATTTTTGCAGCTATTTTCCTTATGTCTTGTGGTTTACACTCCTGTGCTATTTCGATATCTGATTTAAAACCCATTTTAAAATACCTCCATCTCTAATATTTATTTTTATCTCTTCAATGGCTTTTTATATTAAACTCTCAAAGAGATTGGTTAACTTTACATAAAAAGTTCTTTTTAAACCTTAAATTTAATTAAAGATGTCCAGCAGTTAACAAAAAACATAAAACCGCCTGGACATTTGCCCAGGCGGTCGACATTTATACTTTATAAATCACACTCCCTGTGGTAAACTCCACTTCCGCCAGTTGTGTGACTCTGTAGTTTAAAAAAATAAAAACTATTTTTTAAACACACATGCAATTGTAAATTTTATTATTATGCTTTAATCTTAAATGATAATGCATATTATGTCAATTAGTAAATGCAAAATATAATTATCTTTATGAAGTTCATACAAGTTCTTATATATATACTACAAATATTTCTTTTCCTTCATACTCAACTTTTTCTTCCTTCTACCTTGGTCTATTTATAACAAAGTAGTGGCCTTTTTGAACCATATCTTCAATCTTTTTAAGCTTATTGGTTATATCAACCATATAGTGTAAATGTGGAATACAAATACCAGTGGTATTAAAACACTTATCCATTAATCACACCCCTATCTCAAATTAATTTCCATTTGCCTTAAATCAAATTTATTATTGTATACTTTCCTAATATATAAAATTATTACGTCTTATTAAGTATTACACTTCAAACTCTGCATCTATAAGTAATTGTTTTATGCTTTCTACTGTAAGTCCACGACTTTTTTCAGTATTGGAATTATTATCTTGTGGATTAGCACCTATTTCTGCATATAACTGGTTTACTCCGCAAATCAAACTCATTTGAGTAGTTTCATGTGCATTCATAGAACGATAAGGTCTTGTAACTATTCTAGCAACTGCTGCAATTTTAGAAAGCTCAACTGATGAAATCTGACCTTTTTCATATAAAGGAGTACCCTTAACTGGTATTCTTCTCATAACTGCCATAGCTCCAACATTATAATCTCTTGCTCTTAACATTTCATCAGCAATTTCTTCATAACTATGTTCTGGACCAATAGGTTCTACACAATAATATAATTCTAAACCTGCCCTCTTTATAGAGTCTAGTGTCTTAATTCTAAATTCAGGCTTAATAGTTGTATCAATTCCTTCCCTTAAACGATTAATATGATATGCTCCTGTAAATCCTATTTCTTTTAATTTTAATGCTGCATCATAGTCAAAGTCTCCAATATTTGCTACTAACTTTACACTATCCGGAAGAATTTCTTTAATACGTTTAGCCACATTCATAAATTGATTTATTGGATAATCAGCTGTTGTCATTAAAAACAAGTCATCTATACCACTATCAATGAGAACTTTTGCCTCCAACAATATTGAATCTATATCCTTATTCCATACACTTTCCATAGCGTAATGATCTTCGCCCATAGAGCAAAATTTACAATTTACTGGGCAGGGTTCTGCATTTAAACCTATTTGTGCAAATATAAAACCTTTATCTTTAAACTCATGATGTGTCATTTCATTTGCTAATGAAATAAGTTTATAAAAGTCATCAGTACCATTTTTTATGTTTAATAATAAAACTGCTTCCTGCTTATTAAGTAGGTTGCCCTCTCTGACACTATCTAAAACCTTATCTATAGTCATGTTATCTCCCCCCATAATTATAAAATATTTATTTTACTATTCAGCATGTTTAAAATTTTTATCTTTCATTGAAGATATATTTATTTGAGTTATATCTTTAATTTGCGAATTATAATTATACCTATAATTGTAAGTAACATTTGGTTCATCATTAAAAATTGCATTTATAGAGTATGGTTCTTTGAATGAACTTACGCTATCAGGATGATACTCAACAGTCACCTTAAACTCCTCTTCTTTATAACCTTTTGTTTTCAAATATGCTACTACCTTTTGTTTAACAGATTCTACAGGTTCTACTTTAACTACCTTTTGTGTAATAACTTCTACAGGTTCTAATTTATTTTCTTTTACTGATTCTCTACTACATCCAATTCCTAAAATGCTAATTATAAAAATAATAACTAACAGTACAGTTTTTCTTTTTAAAACTTCCATAAAAACTTCCCTTCTAAAATTTATCCAGTGCCATACACTTGAGATTTAAAAGTTTGTTATTAATAGTTCTGATTGACGATTCTGTGACATCATAATTATAGGGGCTTGTATAGCAGCAAGGCATGATAACACAAGGTTCAAAAATACAAATGGATATGGATCAAATGCTTTATTACTTAAAATAAAAGCATTTGTTATAATCCAAACCACTAACACCACACCAAAACTTATTATAAATGCCCAGCTACCACCAAATTTAGCTACTTTATCTGCAACTCTTTGACCTAATGTTGAATTTTCATCATCTGTTTCATTTATATTTTTTGATATTTTTCCACTAATGAGTTCATGTATTAATTCTTCATCAATATTACTTTCTTCCAAATCCTTATCCTTTTCTAATATCTGACGTACTAATTCTTCTTTGCTATAAGATACTTTATAATTATCATTCATAACTCATCTCTCTCCTACTCAAATTTTTTATTCTATTTTACAGACTTTTCTGTGCCTTTAGTTCCGTTAGTCATCATTCATTTTAAGCATATCCTAAATATTATATAATATTTTCATTTTAAATATATCATCTATTTCTTTTATGAATTGCTATTACATTTACTTTTAACTTACTTAACATTTATTTTGAAAATATTTGATGTTGAATGAGTATCATCCCATATACCTTCTATTCTATAAATGTAAATTCCTTTTTCTTTTGGCAGTTGAATTATTCTGCCTTCTTTTACATCACTATAAAATATAAAATATTCACCTGCTGCTTTCCACTGCGAATCAACACACTTATTTATGCTTATACAAATAATATTTGGTGGTTTATTTGTTGTAAAACTATATTGAAGTGACCCATCACTCTTAACATCTACTGGTTTATAATCTTTTAATGTTTCAACTGGATCTCCAAAAAGATTACTGTTTCCTCCTGGATTTTTGTCAAACCAATTATAATCTGCATTTTTCAAAACTACTTCTCTATTTTGGTACATAATTTCAAGTTTAGGTGCAGTTTCTGGTGTACATTTGTAATAATTTTTATAATACTGTTTCAATCCATACCATTCAACAATCATAATCAAAAGCACTACCAAAATTACTTTAGTATTTATTTTTAAATCATTCATTTTACATACCTCCCAAACTTTATTATTTAATTCATAATAAATTACAGACATAAATTTAGCATTTATGTCTGTAATTGTACCACATTATTCCATAAATTGAGATAGTAATATCATTCTTTTACTCAGTGTTTTCTGCTTTTATTCAATCTTTTTTTCCTTCTTTCTTTGCATGGCTTGAGTAAAAAAAGAAAATAAAAAGCATGAAGGGATACAGAAAAATCTCCTGCATTTCCTTCATGCTTTTGGAACAACTTTATTTTACTCGAAACGTGTTTATTACACGTGGAACGAGTTTATTTTATAGGTACACTTAAACTATTATTTATTCATTGCTTCTTCAATAGCAACGGCTACTGCAACTGAAGCTCCAACCATTGGGTTATTACCCATTCCGATAAGTCCCATCATTTCAACGTGAGCTGGAACTGATGAAGAACCTGCGAATTGAGCATCTGAGTGCATTCTTCCCATAGTATCTGTCATACCGTAAGAAGCAGGACCTGCTCCCATGTTATCTGGGTGAAGAGTTCTTCCAGTACCACCACCTGATGCAACTGAGAAGTATTTCTTACCTTGTTCATAACATTCTTTTTTATATGTTCCTGCAACTGGATGCTGGAATCTTGTTGGGTTAGTTGAGTTACCAGTTATTGATACATCAACTCCCTCCTTGTGCATTATTGCAACACCTTCTCTAACATCATCTGAGCCATAGCATTTAACTTTAGCTCTTTCACCTTTTGAGAAAGCAACTTCTCTAACTACATTCAATTCTCCTGTATAATAATCAAACTTAGTTTCAACATATGTAAATCCATTAATTCTTGAAATTACATAAGCAGCATCTTTTCCAAGACCGTTTAATATAACTCTTAATGGTTCTTTTCTAACTTTGTTAGCTTTTTCAGCTATTTTTATAGCACCTTCAGCAGCAGCAAATGATTCATGTCCTGCTAAGAATGCAAAACATTTAGTTTCTTCTCTTAAAAGCATAGCTGCTAAATTTCCGTGTCCTATTCCAACTTTTCTATCGTCTGCAACTGATCCTGGAATACAAAAAGCTTGTAAGCCTTCTCCTAGAGCCTCTCCAGCTTCAGCAGCCTTTTTACATCCTTTTTTTATAGCTATTGCAGCACCTAATATGTACGCCCAGCAAGCATTTTCAAAGCATATTGTCTGAGTTGATTTAACTATGTTATAAACATCTATTCCCTTTTCATCACAAACAGCTTTAGCTTCTTCTATAGTCTTCATGCCATACTTTTCAAGCACTGGTGTAATCTGATTAATTCTTCTTTCATAACTTTCAAATAATGCCATTTCAAACGTCCTCCTTATATATTATTCGTGTCTTGGATCGATAACTCTTACAGCTTCATCAAATCTACCATATTGTCCAGTAGCTTTTTCTTTAGCTTCATTCGCATCCATTCCTTTTCCTATCATTTCCATCATTTTTCCAAGGTGAACGAATTTATATCCTATAACTTCGTTATTTTCATCTAAAGCTACATTTGTAACATATCCTTCAGCCATTTCTAAGTATCTAGTTCCTTTAGCTTTTGTTCCATACATAGTACCAACTTGGCTTCTTAATCCTTTTCCTAAGTCTTCAAGACCTGCTCCTATAGGTAGTCCACCTTCTGAGAAAGCAGTTTGAGTTCTTCCGTATACTATTTGTAAGAATAATTCTCTCATAGCTGTATTTATAGCATCACAGACTAAATCTGTGTTTAATGCTTCAAGTATAGTCTTTCCTGGAAGTATTTCTGATGCCATAGCTGCTGAATGAGTCATTCCTGAACATCCTATTGTTTCAACTAAAGCTTCTTCGATTATACCATCTTTAACATTTAAAGTAAGCTTGCAAGCACCTTGTTGCGGAGCACACCAACCTATACCATGTGTTAAACCTGCTATATCTTTTATTTCTTTAGCTCTCACCCATTTTCCTTCTTCTGGAATTGGAGCTGATTGATGGTTTGCTCCTTTAGTTACGCAACACATTCTGTCAACTTCTGTTGAATAAATCATTTTTTATTCTCCTTCCTCTACTGATAAAATTATTTCTTTCAGAGTTCAAATTATAAACTTTAAACTCCGAACAGTATGTTTTATGACCCAGTGGGATTTATTTGTTCCCACGTAATACAACAAATTTCATAATGAACACTTATATTTTATCAAAAATATATTCATTTAACAATACATTTCTGTATAAAAATTTATTCAATGCTACAAAAATTAATACAGTTAATTATGAAACTCCATTTACTTTTGTAACATAGTTGTAATATTAATGTGTTAAAATGAGCTTATATGACAAAATGTCGCAAACTAAACAAATCTACATAAAAATGCACACAAATTAATAAAAAGTTATTAAAGGGGCTGATAAGAATGTTTAAATAAACTTAATTATTCTAAACTTATAAATATGCTACTAAATATAAAATTTATTGTACACATAAGGGGGACTATAAAATGAAGCAAAAAAAATATATAAGTATATTGTTAATAGCATTATTGCTTACTTTTCTATGTGGAGTAACTGTTTTTGCTAGTGCTCCATCACAAAGTGCTACAAAAAGATATATAATTAAATTCAAGACAAGCAGTACTGATAGAAGCCAAGTAGTATCAAAATATAACGGTAAATTCAAACAACAATTTAAACATTTCAACGTTGCTACTGCCGAAATGACAGCACAAAATATAGACAAGCTAAAAAAGGATTCAACTGTAGATTACGTAGAAGAGGATAATGTAGTAAAAATATCCTCAACTTCAATAGTTAAATCATCAACTTCCATGACTAATTGGGGAGTTACTGATATAAATGCTCCCTCTTCATGGGAATCAGGATTAACAGGCAAAGGTGTAAAGATTGCCATTATAGATAGTGGAGTAGCATCACATTCCGATTTGGTAGTTGCAGGTGGTACTAATGTTATAAGCGGTTCATCGGGAGCATCATATACTGATGAAAATGGACATGGTACTCATGTAGCAGGAATCATTGCAGCACAAGGATTAAATAACGGCGTTAAAGGAGTTGCACCAGATGCTTCAATATATGCTATAAAAGCACTTAACTCTAGTGGCGAGGGTTATACTTCAGACATAATATCCGGAATAGACTGGGCAATGCAAAATAAGATGGATATAATATCAATGAGTATGGGAACAAGTGAATCTTCCACAGCATTAAAAAATGCTATCGATACAGCTTATAGTAATGGAATATTAATTGTCGCAGCAGCTGGTAATGATGGTAATACTAGTGGAACTGGAACCAATATTGAATATCCTGCTAATTATTCTTCAGCTATTGCAGTAGGCGCAGTAGATTCTAACAACAATAGAGCATATTTTTCCTCTACTGGAAGTAAGCTTGAAGTAAGTGCCCCTGGAGTTGATATAATAAGTACCTACTTAAATAATGGATATGAAAAAATGAGCGGTACATCAATGGCAACTCCTTTTGTAACTGGAGATTTGGCACTATTAAAGCAGAAGTATCCAAGCTATACTAATTTACAGTTAAGGCAAGTACTTGACAACAATGTAAAAGACCTTGGAATATCCGGTAAAGATTCATTGTATGGTTATGGATTAATAACAGCACCAAGTAGTGCAACTACAAGTACTACAGTAGCAACACCTACAACAAGTATAGCAGGTGGAACTTATACTTCAGGTAAAACTATTTCCTTGAGTGATGCAACTAGTGGAGTTTCTATATACTATACATTAGATGGAACTACGCCAACATCATCAAGTAAATTATATTCATCACCTATTACAATAAGTTCAACTACAACATTAAAAGCTGTTGCAGTAAATAGTTCATCAGTTTCTTCTTCAGTTTTAAGTGTGTTGTATACAATATCACAATCAGGAACTACAGCAATACCTACACCAACAGCTTCTGTACCATCAGGTTCATATAAGTTTCCTTTAATGGTTACACTTTATGATAGATATTCAAAACCATTAAAAGCTTATTATACTTTAGATGGAAGCACTCCAACTACTAGCAGCACACTCTATGGAGGATATATAAAAATATCATCAACTAGTACTTTAAAAGCCATAGCTGTTGATTCCTATGGAAATACTTCAGGAGTTCTAAGTAACTCATATACTATAGTTACACCTCCTACTAATCCAGTATCAAGTGTAAGAAGTGGTATATATAATAAAGTACAAACTATAACTTTAAGTGATACAACACCTGGAGTATCAATTTACTATACAACAGATAGAAGTACGCCAACAGCAAAAAGTAATTTATACAAAGGACCAATAACAATAAAAAATAATACAATTCTTGCTATGGTAGCAATAGATTCATCAGGAAATTCATCACAGGTGGTTGTAGCTCAATACATTATTATTAATAAATAATAAATTTTATTTTCAATTACTTTAAGAGTCTGCTAAAATAATGCTGACTACTTAATTCTCTAAAGCATTTTTATCAAAAATTTATTTTTTTATATTGACTATTTGTGATTTGTATGATATTATTAATTTGTTATTTGCCGGAGTGGTGGAATTGGCAGACGCAACGGACTCAAAATCCGTCGAGGTCACACTCGTGCGGGTTCAAGTCCCGCCTTCGGCACCATGAAGCATCAACGGTTAAGAGCACTTTGGATTTTGTTTCCAAAGTGCTCTTTTCATGTATTTGCTAACATTTTGCTAACATACAATTTAAACCTTTTTAACTCAAATTAAAATAAATTTATGGTTTTAAAATTATATTTCAAATTTTTCATAAAATAAAACTCTCTAAGTTTTTAAATTCCTAAAATGTTTTACCTTTTTTTAATAATCCTGATGTTTTTGTTTTTCCAAATCTGAATGTTCCTCTACATTCTTTGTTACTAATACTTCCATTTATCTTTATATATTCTAAAATGCTTATTTGATCATTATTTAGTGGTTTATCCTTAATAAACTATTACTACAGCTCTACTCCATCATTAGTTAAATAGGCCTGTTTAGGATGATTTATTTGTCCAGGATATAATAAGCTTTAACTTATTTTCTTTAACCAATCTATTTAAATAATTGTTTCTTAATCCTACATCATTTCTATTTAATATTTTACTAATTTCTGGGATCACTTACACCGCCCTTAATATAAATTAGAATTATTCTGCTTAATCTTCTATTATTATTAATCCTAAATCAAGCAATGCTATTGTTAACAAGCTTAACAACTTGTATTTTTTAGTTTTAATATGGCGGCTTTCTTGATAATTATATATACTAATGTTATTATCTCTAAAATCATCTAAATCATAACTATCAATTCCCATACTTCTTAGCGCTTTATCCATTTCCTCAACAGCTAACTTAACAGTATTTTTATTTATCTTCTGATAGCTAATGTTTCTTTCATGTAAATATGCTTTTAATTCTGATCCTTTTTCTAACTCTATACTGAATGAATTAGTTATATAATTTGAAGCTGTAAAACTCTCAATTGAGGGATAACTTAACAGCAGTAATCCTTGCCTATCATAACTGTCATTACTCTCTCTAGAATTATTTAATCTCTTTATCAAATCCTTAATAACCTCACTATCAGTATTAGAATAATTGTCCCTATCAAAAATATAAAATATAGCAGCTTTATCAACAGGAAATCTATATTCATTAATAAGTCTTACAAACAAGTTATCTAAATAGCCATTTCCATCATTTATATCTTTAATATTTGATTCCTCTGTATTAATAACGAATATTGATGATAATGGATTCTCTTTCTTATTATATGGTCTATATCTAGCTAGTCTGTCTAATTTTTCATACTGATAATCAAATACATTAGTAAATATCTTATAAAGTATGTTTACTTCTGTTTTGATACCTTCAACAATAAATAATACTTTTCCTATACGCTTTCCATTGTCAGCAAAAGTAATTTTACTCATCTTCATACACCGGCTTTCCGCCAAAAACACCACTAACATACATTTTTTCTATGTTTTGAGCTTCCCTTGGTTTTTCGTTGGAAAATCTATTTATTACACTTCCATCGGCTCCCTTAAATTCCACAGCGTACTCTTGATCTGGTCTAAAAATACTGTTTGATAACAAGTTAGTTGAATGAGAAACTATAAATACTTGAGATTTCTTTGATTTTTCCATAAAATATCTAATTAATAATTCCTCTAATTCATTATGAAAGGCACTGCTAAATTCATCTATAATTAGCATACCTCCGTTTTTTATAACATGAAAAAATGATGGTAGCATACTTAATAAATTTTTATTTCCCAATGATTCCATTACAAATGGTATAGGCTCGCCAATTCCTTCTCTTTTAAAGAAAATGTTTTTTTCACCTTCAGTATCTATAGAAATTAAATTTCCAATACTTGTTTCTGAATACTCTATTACTTGATTAAAATTATATTCTCTAAAAAAGCTGTTAATATCTTCTATGCCATTCTTTTCTAAATATTCTTTTAGTCCTAAACTATTATTTGAAGGATTTACTCCTATTCTAAGAAAACCATCTAGATAAATTGAATTTAATAAATACTTAAACCACTTTTTTAAAATATCATTGCTCATAAACTTCGTGTTAAAGTATATTGATCTTAACAGCAGAGAATCCTTATCTACATCAGTAAAAATTTGATTATCTGTAATATATGATTTTGCATTTTCTCCCATTCTGTCTAAGACAATTTTATTATTTACTAATAAAGTTTCAAGCATAAACTTTTTCCTTGTGTCGTATTCAATTTTATACTCAATAATATCTTCATCAAATTGAAATTCATAATGAAGCTTTATGTTAGCATTTTCAGAAAACAAACACTTATAGGTACTGATATTAGTTAATTTTTCACTAAATAATAATTCTAATAATAATCTTAAAGATAATATTACATTAGTTTTACCAGAAGCATTAGCTCCTACAAATATACCGCCTTTTAATATGCCATCTTGTGATACATTTCTTTCCTTTAGAATTTTGTAATTAGTACTTCTAAAATCCACTATTGTTTTATTTTTGAAGGATTTAAAGTTTTCAATTTCTATTTTTGTTAACATTATAATCACCTTCCTATATATATTATATCCAAAACAAAATAAAATGTATACTTTTTACACTTAATTTTATTTAAAATGTAATTTTTTTACCGTAAAATTACATTAAACAATACAGCGGATAGCAAAAAATTATTAGCCACCCGCTGTATATAATATGCTCATTTAATTTTTAATTTCAATAGTTACATCCCTATTGTGTAAATCTCTTAATTTTTCAAGAAGCACTTATTTTCTCTTAAATAACTAATCAACCTTAAAGTTGCTATACATAGATACATTAACTTCAATATTGAGTATATATATTAGATTTTAAATTCTTATAATTATAAAAGAAATGTCCATATAAGATTTCCTTTTTATCTTCTATTTCATATTATGCTAGAATATATAACTTCTTTTGCATCATCTATAAGTCTAATCTTTTTAAATCCATTTTCACATTTAAAAAGCTCATCTAAATCATAATTTAATAATTTAAGATGCTTTTTAGTTTGTTTAATTACATCACTTAATTCATTTATAAGTTCATCATCTGTTTTAGCTGTGAGTTCCTGTTGGATTACTTTCCCCATTTTCTCTTCCTGCTGCTTTTCCATAATCAGCTAGAGCTTGTCTTAAATTTTTAAGAACTCCTATATAATCCACAATAAGGCCATTGTTTTTACCTTCATATACACGATTAGCCCTTGCAATAGTCTGCATTAATGTATGATCTTTTAAGATCTTGTCCAAATATAAAATTGACAAACTTTTTACATCAAACCCTGTAAGGCACATAGCACAAACTATGACAAGTCTAAATGGACTTTGTGAATCTTTATAATCCGTAGCTAAATCTATATATTTATCTTGGTCTTTTCTTTTTATTCCTTTTTTAATTTTTTCCCTATGAGGCTTTATATCTAATCCCATTTTTCAGAAGTCTTAACTTCATTTCTGATTTATTGAAAAATCTAGTGTCTTTTTCTATATAAATTGGCTTAATAAAATCAAATTCATTTCCATAATACTCTTGAATCTTAGTAGGTTGTGTAGTTCCTGTAACTACTCTTCCTATATCTTTTATTTTAACTTTCTTTGTTATCATATTCCTAACTCCTCAAAGTTGCTTTTTATTATCTTCGCCAATTCAAACGCCTCTTCATTCAACCCATCCAACTCAATTTGTATTTCCTTTAGCCTACCTTCAAATTCAAAATCATCATCAACTACTTGCTCTACTCCTACATATCTTCCAGGTGTTAAGCTCCAATCATTGTTTTCCATGAGACTAGTATTTTTTTTTATTTTTTCATATCCTATTGTATTTTTATCATCCTGAAAACGGCTTGAAATCAAGGTTTTTATATTTTGGTATATTCTGTATTGTTTTTTTATAACTTTTACATGGGTGGCAAACTTCAAGTTTACCACCCACTTGTTTTTCCTGTTTTATTCATTAACTAGCTTTCAAATTCTCTTTCTTCTTTTTAATATCTGATCGCTACCATTGCTAACCCTAAGCTTCTTCAAAGTGGGAGGTAATCACTGCTACGCCCCTGAATAAATTCTTTCCCTAAAGGATAACGTATTCTAAGTGCTAAAGACACTAAGAATACTGTTAATAAGGTTCAGATGCATTCCTTATGAGCGAACTCCACCTGAACCTAAGAATTACTTGATAATATTTTTGAAGCTTTCTGTGTTATTACATATTTCTGATATTTACTTTTAGGTTTTTCTGGTATAGTATATTGAATAAGATTTCTATTTAGCAATTTATCAAAAACTCTCTTAATATTTCCTGAAATTGATTTGTAACCCAAACCAGCTGCTATTTCTGTTTTTAAAGCCGGCCTTTCACTTAGAATTTTTAAAATTTTAATCTCAATCTCAGTTAAATCATATGTTTCTATATTTTTATCTTGGGCCTCATCTTGGGCCTCTAAATTACTATTGAATTTTTTATTTATATACAATTCGACCTTAAAGTAGGTTCTTTCATCATCAGTATCAAATATAGGTTTAGGTGATCCATTACTTTTCATTGACCTGATTATTTTTGGTATTCCTGTAGATCTTCCTTCAGTAAGCTTTAATTCTTTTAAAAATTCACCTATCCTTCTGTTCCTATATCTCCTCGCAATAACTGTACCACTATCTAAATCAGATTTTCTTATTGATTTATCAGGTCCAGGGAAACTCAAAATTACTATCTTTTGTTTATAAATCCTTATTTCAATAGGTTCTCTTATTTCATAACTTCTATGATAAACAGCATTTACTATGCTTTCTTCAAGTGGTGTTTGTTTCATAAAATTATTATAATATACTTTTTTATATTAAACTATGACTTTATATAACCTAAAAATGTTGATATATAAAGAGCCTAAATATTTTACTATAATATTCTATATCTTATTATATTTTATTTTAATTTCTGCATTGGCGGAAGAATGGTGGAAAATTTCGTTCTTTCCGCCATTTTATATTTTAATAAATTTGCTGATTATAATTGTGTAGTTTTTTATTACAATCTGAAATATTAGTTAAAGATTATACTACAATATTTTGCTAGTAAATTAGCAAAATCCAAATTTTTATTTTTGCTTTTAAATAATACATAATTAAATATTAACTGAGTAACCGGCATTGTACTTTTGCCATACTTCCTTCTTTAAATAATACATTATTAAATATTAACTCTAACATTAATAATCCCCCTAAAACAAATAGCTCTCTTTAAATAATACATTATTAAATAGTAACCTAATGCATTGGTACAAAAGTAATGTCTAAGTTCATGCTTTAAATAATACATTATTAAATATTAACCTTTACTTCCAGATGGAGAACTTGGAAACACATACTACTTTAAATAATACATTGTTAAATATTAACATGCTCCACTAATCCTTATGAGCCATTACACTGTAACCTTTAAATAATACATTATTAAATATTAACGCAACAAGCGCATTAATAATGCTCATGTTTATATCCTTTAAATAATACGTTATTAAATATTAACATCCTAACTTATCCAAAGGACTTCCTATTTTAACAAGCTTTAAATAATACATTATTAAATATTAACTAACCATTTCAAATGATTGTCCTGCCGCGTGTGCTACCTTTAAATAATACATTATTAAATATTAACTTTTTGTGTTACTGCAGTTTACTCCCATATTTTATATCTTTAAATAATACATTATTAAATATTAACGCAGAAGGAGAGGTTGCTGACGCTCTGGTGGATGCTCTTTAAATAATACATTATTAAATATTAACTCTCATATCTTTTGCATTGCCCCAAACTATATTTGACTTTAAATAATACATTATTAAATATTAACCTTAGTGAAATCTATAGGAACAATAGCAGAAGTAACCTTTAAATAATACATTATTAAATATTAACATGATATATTGGTGTATGAAGATGAAGGATTTAGTGGCTTTAAATAATACTTTATTAAATATTAACTTTTGAGTATGATTCCTCTAATTTATATTTTTCATACTTTAAATAATACTTTATTAAATATTAACTATGTTAGTAGTTGCTGGACTAGCTTCTTTCTTTATTTTAAATAATACTTTATTAAATATTAACCCTAAAAAACTTTAATATTCTTTTATTTTCTCCTAAAAAGTTATTATTGACAAAATAACTTTTTATGTATTTAATAAATTTTGCAGTAAACCTCTTTTTTGCAAATCATACTACAGGCCTTGAAACATGATGCTTTAGATTGCATTTAAAATAATTATACTTTACACTACCCAAGGTTTACTGCAAAATAAAACTTGTATATAATAATAAAAGATTTTTTTCTACTTATGAAATAAATTAATAGCTTCAATATCCGCTTCCATTAATGTTCCAACAATATATAAGAAATCATCCCATTCTTTATTTTTAGGTGAAATTATTTCTTTATACTTTATTTTAATATTTTCACCTTCATCTTCTACCTTTTTATTAAATCCTAGCTCATATAAACACATTTTATAATTCTTATGTAACTTATATTTATCAACTACAATATCGTGATCTGGTGAGATAATTCTACCATGGTGTTGTATTATAACATTGAATAAAGTATTATTTATAAAATTTTTCATCAATACTCCACCTATAAACTTATGATTTCTTCCTTTAAATAGTGATGAATGTGAATTTCTAAATGGAAAGTGAGCTAATGGTATAGGACCTGCTTCTGCCCATTTATCACTCTGCCACAATTCATCTAATTTTCCGATGTCATGAAGAGATCCTACAGAAGAAATTAACTCTAAATTTTCTATAATATAATTTGAGTATTTGTCTTGTAATAACTTTTCCTTAAATAACGTTTTTACCGAAACTGCGTGATTTATCCATGTCTCCTTTTTATAATCAACAAAATTTCTATCATACTTATCCAACACTTTATTATAATAAATAAAAGTTTCGCACTTACCGCCATACTGATATCTAAATCCTAATTTATCATAAATGCAGCTATCTCCTTTTATTACAATTGTTTCTCCTACTAGTGTTTCCGAATAATGTTTTTCTTGAATTTTTCCTTTATTTAATATATACAGATCATTAGTTTTTGAAAGCTTTTTCAGCAAACCCATACTTATACTTATACTTTCTCTATTAAAACTTGTAATATTTTCACTATCTGAACTCATATCATTATCTACTATTATATTTACATTTTGTATATCTCTTATGAGCTTACTTGATCCGCCGTAAACTAAATCCATTTTGTTGTTTCTTATACTATCTTCATTTACCAATTCACTATAAAAAGGATTTAATATTTTTGATACAGTATCCTTTTGTATTTCCCATGTAAAATCTAAATTTGGATTATCCATAAAAAATTCTAAAGTTCTATTAACTATACTTTCACTAAATAACATATCATCATTTTTTACGATATCAACAATTCCTACACCACTCCATCTTGCACATCTTCCACACCTTTGAATAAACCTATCAATAGGACAGCCATATGAATATAAATATTTAGCTGAAATATCTGCACCTGCTTCAACTATACTAGTTGAAATTAATATCTTATTATTTTCTTCAAATTTTTTTCCAAAATATTTATATAACTGATTTTCAATTTTTTCCCTATTAGTATTTAGTAATTTATTATTTAAAATGATACATCTATTTTTATTTTCAATATTACTAAAAACGTACTCTTGCTGCTTTTGAGTATTACATATTATAATTTGTTTCTCTTCCATAGCATTTATCTTATTAAAATCTAACTTTTCTCTAAAATTAACATAAACTTTTCTTCCACAAACAGCTTCTTCATCAGCTTTAATTAATTGCATATTGTATCTTTTGCATAAAAACTTAATTAAGTAATTTGGCATAGTAGCTGTCATTATTACAAATTTATTTTCTCTTTTATATATACTATCCAAAAAATTTATTGTTGTTAATAAAGTTTTGTCTGGCTGAAACATTTGAACTTCATCAAATACAAAATTGGATAACAATACATTTTTTCCTTTTATAAAAGACTGTCTTCCAATCCCAAGCCATCCAGCTAATACTTGATCTATAGTCGTAACGCAATACTTATTCTCTAAATACTTGTCTTCCTGTATACTTGAATGTTGTATCGTCCATCCAGAATTAATATTAAGTATTTTGTTATAACCATCGAGTCTTTTCTGTATAGAAGTTGCTAATGTTCTCATAGGTTCAACAAATATTGATCTCTTTCCATTCCACTTTAAAAGAGCATAATTTCCTACTTCTGTTTTTCCACTCCCACAGCCTGCAATTACAAGTATATTCTTATGTGGATTACGTTCTATAACATTTTTAACTTCTTCTTGTATCTTTCTAGTATTTTTAAAACCTAATATGTTAAAGTAATTTGAAAACATATTATCTTATCCTCTCTACAATTCTATATCATCTACAGTACACATTAACTTAACCTGTTCTCTTCTACCATATTGTGAGGAATACATATATATATTCTCAAACTTAGTTCTGCTATTCCAATCATACTGTTCATACTTTCTTTTTTCAGTGGTTTCACTTTGTTTTAGCACTCTATTCAATATATTAGTTTTTTCAATAGAATCTAGATACACTAAACTCTCAGCTGTACCTATCCAATCAATATTTTTTAAATACAAAGAAATATTTTCAATAGAATTGTCTATATAAAAAATTATTTTTTCTAAATATACGTATTCTCTAAATCCTATTGAAGTACAAAAGTTATTCACTACCAGCTTATCTATATCTATCTTATCTTCATCCTTTAAACTATAAAAGCTATTAGCAAATCTTTTTAATCTACATCCATTTATTTTGAAATTATCTGGATACTGAATATAAATAACTGCATTTTTAACCTTATGAAACAATTCCTTTGCCATATCTATTCCATCTAGTTGAATTATAGCTCCTAAAATAGCACATCTAATTGAATATAGTGTAGGATATTCATAACTTTGACAGTTTAAGTTGCTATTTTCATATTTTTTAAGTGTAAAAAGATTAGAAGTCTTATAAATTACCTTATTCATACTCATGCTGTGCACCTTCTTATTTATTTCCATATTTTGTTATCAAGCCGTCTAATTCATTAGAGAATTCATCTATGTTTCCAAATTCATAACTATTGCTTGATAACTTTTTATTTTCTTCTATAAAGTCATCATTTAAAGCAGAATATTTTGACAAAACCTCATCCTTTTTAGTTTTGCTTACAACTATTCCTCTAATATCTCTAAGATGAGGCAATCTAGTTGAACATAAAGCTCCTTCAATATCTAAAAACATATTTTTAACCGCCTTTAAGCAAATGCTTTGTCTTCTTCTTTTAACATTTTCTGATACCGCTTCCTTTAATTTTTCATCATCAAATCCTACTCTATCTAAATCAATTTGTATAGTTAGAGCATACTCATTACTTCTTATAGGTCTATAAAATATCATTTGTGTATTTTGATCTTTATTTGTATTTGCTTCAGATGTGGTATCTGGATTACCTTCGACATCTAAATTTTGCTGAATTTTAGTTTTATTATTTTTATCTGTAGGATCTACCCTATTATGAAGCATACTTTGATAATCATTTTCTCCCTTTGAAATGGCCCAGCTAAACTTAATACAGCTTGTTCTTTTTTCATTACTGCCTTTACCTGCATTCATAAATCCTTCTATATCATCTACAATACACTCTTTTACCCTATTACCGCTTTCACTTAAATTTTTATCTTTATTTTTAACTTTTCCATTCTTCATTGGACTAAATATTTTACAAGTTTCACATAACTCATCTTCATCTGCTAATAACCTAACATTTTTTGTATGAAAATGCTTCAACATTTCTCCTGAAATAGCATTTCTAATAGTTCCATCGCTTAACTCTACCTGCCTAGGCTGCATAGTATTACCTATGCTGCCTTCATTATTTAATGCTTCTCCTTCTAGTGTTATCGTTAACATTATAGCTAACTTATCCATACTAATCTCCTCCTAATTCATTTGCATTGAAATTTCATCTACAATCTGCTCTAAGTTATCGGTATTATCTGCTTCTTTAATATCAGTTTTACCTTGAGAATTAGTTTTCTTGGCCTTATAAAAAACTCTACCATAACTTATTATTGCATTTGCACAAATAACAGCATCTTTATTTGTATCTATTAAATTAATTAAGCTAGTATGCTCTTCTTTATTTAATATTGGACTAGACTTTAATCTAATATAAGAGTCTTCTATTTCTCTTATTCTAACTGCTAAACTTTCACATGTTCTAACAGTATATAGTCTTGTTAAAATTTCAAAACCTCTCTTATTATATATAAGTAAATTCAAAGCTCTTCCTAGTTTTTGAACAGTAACATTATTATGAATTTCTTGCACTTTATTATTGTACATGTTAACTAAATCCTCCTTAAACCTTAGCTCTAAAAGCTGATTCTTTTTTGAAAATACATGAATTAACTTATGAAAATTAACTAAACTAGGCTTTAAAATAAACCTTGCTGTAACATCTCTAACATCATAATTTCCATAAGACCTACTTAATATATCTACAAGCTTTAAATATAATTCTCTATTCCAATTGTATACTGGTAATTGAAAACATTTATTGGGTAATGGCTTTTGCCCTGATTTCGTAAGCATCATAAATAGAATATCTTCAATTTCATAGTCATTATCTTTCTTATATAACAAATATTCAGTAGCAGTATTTGCATAAATCTCTGCAAGCATTATAATATCTGATCTTTTTTCACGTTTACCACAATATGTTTTTACTTTAATTTCATTAGTTTCTTTATCCGGCGGATACCTATACTCATAGGGTCTTATTATACGATCTGCTACTTTAGGAATAATTACTACATTTATCTCTACATCATCATTCCTTATATAATTGGTTGAACTCACCCATCCAAGAAACGCAGCAAATCTTTGCATTGGATAAATTTTTAGTGATTTAGCTGATGTTGAAGCTCTTACCCCCTTTGTATTAAAAAATGATCCGTTACATATGCTTCCAGCATCTTTTTTCATTTTTTCTTTCTTTAATAATTCATCATTATGAATTGAGAAATATTTAAATGTTAAAACAACATTATTTTTAAAAAATTCATTGGCACCATTTATAGACATAAGCTTTTCAGATTTATTTGAAGAACTATTGCACGTATAGCACTCTATTTCATTTATAGGATTATACCTTGCTTCTTCATAATTAAATGTTTCATGTTTTAATGAGTAGTAATCACTCAGCTTTTCAACTTTAAAGTCAACATCATTCATTTCTAAAAGTTTACACAAGCCATTAAGTATACAAATGTCTTCAACTTCATTAGAGGAGTGATACACTTTTAGTTCCTGATTCACTATACCGCCTCCCACAACAATCCATGCCCAGTAGCAGTGTTTTCTCCTACTCCTGCAACTGAATATAAGAAATTAACTAATTCATAATCTCCTGAAACCTTTAAAAAACACTTCCAACTATTTATATGGCCATCTTTATATCTATTAACCTTATAAATAGGGTTAATAATTTCAAATTCTATATTATTTTTATCTATACCGTATTTTTTAGCTTTACTTATTGCTATTTCTTTTAATCTTTTTTCAATATAAGAAATTTCATCACTTAAAATACATTTACTATTTTTAGATATGTTAACTATTAGACTTGTTTTAAATAGATACTTTTCTTTTTCTTTTAGATTATCTAATTGTAATATCTTATTTATATTAATTACCATATCCCCTAATCTTACAATTAAATTTGCTGATAAATGTTTTATTATAATCTCTGCTATATCATCCCTTGCAACTATATAGAAATGTACTTTATTATTTTTTATATAAACATCACTATATGTTAAATATCTAAACGCCTTGTTGACTTTATGAAATTCTTCAACAATATCATTGTTAAGGTTATTCATTAACATTGAGTACATTTCATACTTGTAATTACTTTTGTGAGGTATTCTTTTTTCTATAATTTCTGCTTTGACTATAAATCTCAAATTTCCACCCCCGAATCTTGATGTTGCATTTCAGCTAAATATTCTGTAAATTTACATACATTATATCATAATATTACATTAACTGTTATATTTTATATTTTTCCAACCAAACCCACACTACTTTGCTTCAAATCTAAATAAGATCCTATTTAATTATTCAAAACTTATAACTAAATAGGATCCTTATGTTTTAATGGTAATTCATATTAATTTATGATATAAACTTACTTTTACTACTATAAATTATAAAACTTACACATTTTTATATTACATATTATTTTAACTACAGTATTATTCAACATTTTGTTATAGATACACTTTTCAAATACTCATTTTAATATACTATTTATCCTAAAGTTTAACCCCAGGAAGGACATACTATTGCCAAAGCAGCCTTTCTCTGAAGTCCGTATCTCCTTCCTTCAGTAGCGGGGTTCATTACTTTTCTTAAGCAGTACTCTTTGGTAGACGTAAAGAACCTTCAGGGTATTCCTCTAGGGTCTTATCCAACTTCGCCAAACAAGTAGTTTATAAAACTTAAACAAGCTCATGGAGCTTGCCTAAATTCTATAAACATTTGTTTAGCTAAATTGGATTAGAATAATCTTAATGGAGGATTCCTCCAAACCTCCTTCAAAAAATAAAGAAGCTATGGACCAGCTTTAACTCTTCATCGTCAGAATAAAAGCTAATCCATAGACATTAAATATAATGGGGTGCTCCACCCCAAACCCAGGAAGCAAAGCTCCGAAGTCTTATAATAGTCTCCCTTTGGTCGAAATGAAACTTTGTACAAGCTATTATTTTTCTCTCCACTCGCTGCAGCTTTGCAAGCCTTATGTATTCCTGTAAAGTCAAGAGCTGCACTCTTTACGTTCAAAACAATAGCTAGTCCAAAGCAAATTAAAAGTTTTGCTAAAAACTGTTTTCTTTATTTCTAATTTATTGTTTCAATCAAGTTGTCTAATACATAAATTTTTCAAAATATATTGTATTAATAAGTATAAGAAAAGCTTAATCTTTAGAATCCACAACTATAAATAAATAATTTAATCACTTTCCAACCAAACCTTTACGAAGATTAAATATGCCTAATACAAACTTATTCATATTTAATCTTCACTTTTAAGAACAGATGGTATATTTGATAATCTTAACAAATCCCCAAAATGGCTAGTTACTCCTATATTACCTATTAACTCTATACCAATATTTTTATCTTTTACAAAATTAATTTTGCTTCTTAATGCATCTAAACCATCTTTAACAAATAATTTTTCATAATATACTGGATTTCCGTCTACTATAACATTGCCCTTTAAATTATTATATTGATTTGTATTCTTTAATTGATTTAATTGCACTAACCATGTATTTATTCCATCATACACCCATTCTATAGAAACATCACCTAATATATTGTGATAGTTTCTTAATTGATTATTAAGAATCTTTACTTCATCAATAACTTTTTGTGGTAAATCAATCTTGCTTTCTTCACCAACCATGAATTTATCTCCTCTACCTGAAACACCTTCAATTAAGTCATTTTTCTCATTTTTCCTAATAAAAGAAGCACCCGAATATATTGCATCAACTGCAGCTTGAGATATAATTGATGCAATATTTATTCTATTTGATCCCTTAGCTTCTTCTGTTACCATTAATTCAAATGGATCTATCCAACTTGATCCAGTATAAAATTTTCCAGGTTCTTTTTTTACTGGACATGTTCTAATCCATTTTTCTTTAAGCCCTGTATCAATGCCAAGCGAAAATGGAGCTACTTTTCTTGATATAACAGTACTTCTAGGAACTCTAATATTCAATGCATCAGCAATTAATAATCCAAAAGCCTTGTCACCAATAAATCTTGAAAAATTATTAGGCCAAGATATTTTTCTTTGGTAATCTACTTTTTTATAATATTCATATTCCCAAATTATAGTATGCTCTTTCTTAACTCCTTGTCTATTAGGATGAATGCTAAACTCAACTCTATAGTTAGGAGTAAAATTAATATCAGGTGAAAATCCATATATATTTTTCAAAATTTTAAATCCTATTTCTTTTGGTAAAGAACATACCCCCTCTTTTTCAACACACTTAGGGGTATCTTCAGGCGAAAACTCTATTACATCACCTAATACAACTCCTGAAACTCCACAATCATTTATATCAATATTCTCATTGACAATTGAAAATTTATTATCCAATGAATTTTCTTTAATAATATTTAGAATTTCATCTATATCATTTATTCCTTTATTGAAAATTAATTTATTTCCCTTCATTGTCTTTCTACTAAAACTTCTTATATTCACAGCTTTTGAAGGAGCAGACAAAATTAGCTTTTCAATAATTTTTCTACTTGATAATTCATTATTATTTTCAAAATTATTTATATGAATAAATCTAGTTTTTAGGTTTAAATTTGGCTCAAAGCTTATAAATTGAGCAATATTAGCAACTTTATTTGTTATTAAATAATCTAGTTTCTCATCTTTCATTTGTTCTTTTTCACTATCCTGTATAAAATTATTAAATGTATTTTTATTATAGTACTCTACTTTTTCTAATATTTCTTTGATTTTTATTCCTTGTTTTAAGCTATTTGATAAATATATATTTACACTACTATTTAATTTTTTCATACATTCATCTATAGTTAATCTATTTAAATCTTGTGAATAGATATTTATTTGCTTTTCAACCGCAGCCAATAATTCATAGCAACAACCAATACTATATTCCCATCCATCAAGGAATATAACTTCATTAACTAATTCTCTTATGACATTAGCCCCAAAATTATAAAAATCATTTTGACTCCATTTCAAGGTTTTATCCTCAAAAGTAGTAGGATCAATAATGATTTTATTAGTTATCTTTCTAAGTTTTTTTATTTGTTCTTTAGCATCTCGAATATTTGGTTCAATAACATTTCTATACTTTTCTTCATCATATTCTTTACTATTTTCTACTATTGTTTTTCCAACTGAATTATACCAACTTATAAATTTGTTGCCTGTATTAATTGGAGTAGATACATAAGTAATTTCATTTCCATTTAAAAGGTTTTTTAGACTTTGAAAAAAATCTTTATTACTATTCATGATTTTCCTCACTTTCTTAAAATACGAACTATATATTTTCATAATTTTTGATATTATAATTAACTAATTAAATATATATTAATCTTATCTATTGTAACATATGCTAAAATATTATGCATTTACTATATATGTAAAACGTGCATAATAAATAAAGAAACATCATAGAAATCTTAGAAATGGACACAAAACTGAATTATCTCCACTAGAAATAAAATCTCCATGATGTTTTTCTAATTTAATATGTTCTTGGTGAATATAATTTTTCAAATTGCTTATTGGCAAAATCGTCAGTCATTCCTGAAATCAAATCAACTATACATCTAATAAATATCTTATGTTTTAATATATCTAACTCATTGACATTATCTTTTTTTCTATAAATCTCAAACTCTTTATCTACTAAATTTCTTTTACCGCTAATAATATCAACTACATCATTAGTATATCTAGACATTTCTCTATAGATTCTTTTCAAAGTGGTTCTGGACATTTGTCTTGGATTAGTTTTATAAGCTTTATACAACTTATGTATTATATATTTTCCTTTACCATCAAAACAATTTACCTCTTCCGAATTTATTATCTCATGTGAAGTTATCTCTTCTAATCTATTTCTTACTTTTTCAATCCTACATTTATCTCTGCCATTAGCATCAAAACTAATTAAGCATTCTTTAATAACCAATTCTTTAAAATTAGTTATATCACCCATTCCCTCTTCGTATTTATCAATACGAACTTTTGATTCTTGTACAATTTCACCAATAAAATATGTTATTACATCTGATACAATTCTAGCCCGTTTAATATTTAAAGTATCTATATAATCTCGCTTATTATCATCTATATCTTTTAAAGAGTTCTCTATTTTTTGATTAAGTTTTGCAAAAATAGATTCTTCTTTTAGCTGACCTAAAAAAACTTTTTCATTAATTATACCACTTGCTATGCCATCATCTAAATCATGAGCTCTTTGAGCTATTTCATCTGCTACTGCAACTACTTGTCCTTCTAAAGTAGTAGAAAATTTATATTCAGGATGTAACTCTTCTACATTACCCTTACGTAAAAATTTACCAATTTCATATGAGTTTTCATTACATACTATACATTTTTTCGGTTCATCTGAACATTCTTCCTTTTTTTTACACTCACAAGTTTTTGTATGTTTTAAAATTCCCTCCATAACCTGGTATGTTAAATTTATGCCCTCAAAATCTTTATACTTTTCTTCTAAATAATTAACTACTTTAACTCCTTGAAAATTATGCTTAAATCCACCTTCTACATTTTCTTGTTCCAATATTTTATGCAAAGTTCTTTCACCAACATGTCCAAATGGAGTATGTCCTAAATCATGTGCCAATGCTATTGCTTCTACAAGGTCCTCATTTAAATCTAACTCTCTAGCTATTCCTCTTGCAATCTGAGTTACTTCTAATGTATGTGTTAATCTTGTACGAAAATGATCTCCTTTAGACAGTGTATATATCTGTGCTTTGTCTTCTAACCTTCTAAACGATTTTGAATGTATTGCTCTTTCCCAATCATGCTGATACTCAGTTCTATTTTCAGTTCTATTTTCTCTTCTATCTCCTTTATTTTCTACACGTTTAGCATATATGCTTTTCTGTGCTGATTTACGAAGATATTTTTCGAATTTATCATATGAGTTATGCATATGAGAGTTAATTTTCTTCTCTTCTACAGCAGATTCGTTATCATTAACTAATTGTCTTAACTCATTATACTTATAATCATCAACCTCAATCTCAATAAGATTGTGAGTTACATTATTTAATACTTCAGGATTTATTTGTTCAATAATTTCTATTACATCTTTATAAATCTTAGATTCTTCAATCTCAGATTTATCTTTATCAAATTTAATTGGCTTAATATTCTCTATCTTTAACAAACCTTTTTGTGAACTTATACTATCAATTTCTAACTCCTTATATTCACCAAATGCCATCGCAGAACATTGTTTCGCCTTATTTTCTGTGTTCTTTTTATCTTTAAACTGTACTAACAATACAGTTCCTCTTTGGTCTAATTCATTCTTAAGTTCTCCTGTTTTAAAATAATAATAAAAATAGCTTTCATGGTTTATATGTTCTATTTCAATTTCACCAATTGAAATTCCTCTGCAACATTGTACTAGTAAAACTTTCATAAACTCTTCCCCCTATTTTTTATATTTATCTGTTTAATTATATGGACATTACTCTTCTCAATGATATCAAATACAGTAAATTTAATAAAATCAAGTTCTATCATTTAGCAATTATTTCAAGTGCTTAAATTTTACAAAATATCAAAGCATTTTTTATAATAATCAATAAAAACTACTATTAAACTTAATTAAATATGTATTTAGTATAAAAATTTATACTATACTCAATTTGAGTATATATTTAGAATAAAAGTAATTTAATATATCCTAAATATCATATTCTTTAAATTCCTTGTTATTTTTCAAGAAACAAATTTTTTATTAATAATATTACAAATAAATTACAAACTTATCCTTATTTCCATTACATATACATTCATTTCTTTCCTCAAACTTATCAGCTCTAAGAATCTCAAATCCATCATTTTTTAATGCTTTCATATGATTTAAGTATGGATGTTTAAATTTATTTACTTTACTTACAGGAACTATTGCAACTGACTCATTTATTACTTTAGGTTTAAATATTGGTATACCTACATTGGCACCATGATGTGGTACTTGCAAATAATCAAAACTTTTTGTTGTAAGTTTACTAGGCATTTTAAAATAATCTACATCTCCAGTTAATAATAAATTTTTATCCATAATAGTCAATTCAACTAATAAACCTATATTATTTTTTTTATTACTATATCCATTTGTAGCAGTTCCTTTTCCTTTATATATAGTAAATTTACCATTACCATAAACAATATTATCATTATATTCATCACTAATTAAAAATAAAGTTTTTTTATATTCTGCTATACCTATATTTTTTATCTCTTCTCTTAAACTTAAATATTTACTAAGACGCAGTGCTGAACCTGAATTACTATGAATATTATTGAGATCTGGAGCAATCCATATTCTATCATATATTTCTGTATCACAATAAACTATTCCTAAGATGTGGTCTGTATCCCAATGTGATAAGATGATTGCTTTCGGCCTATTATTACAATACCTTTTATATGAACCATCTACTTCAAAGTTAATACTTGTATCTTTTTGTCCACTCACTGAAAATCCTATATCATAAAATAGTCCAAAGTTTCTATTAAAATTAATATATGAACATAATCCTTGACCAACATAATACATTGTATACTTAATTTTATTTATATTTTTAGGATAATATTTATTCATTGTATTTTCTAATACTTTTTTATCTATTTCTTCATCATTAATTACATTTTTTTCAGTATTAAAAATATTTCTATTTTTTTCATCAATCATATCTGCTTTATATTTTGCATCTATATCATCATCAACTATATATATAACAGCATTCTCTACCTTAATTGGACTTGCACTAAACAAAACATTTCCCTTAATAAAATAATTTCTTTGTCTATCTATGTCTTCGTTACATATAAGCTTAAATGGCCAATATCCGCTATACAATCCGTCCCACCAATCGCTTATATCATCTAAATTTTTATATTCATCATCTAAGTTTAGATATATACTCTCTAAATTTTGATGTATATAATATATTAATTTTATATAATTTATATTAAGCATATACAATATAGGCTTTTTTCTATTGCAAAAATACTTTAGAATGCATAAGTATTTCCACACCTTGCTATCCTCAGTAATGGTTGTACTAATTTCATAAAAATATGGCTTGAACTTGTCAAATGTTTCTTTTAGTAAATTCATGTGTTTGTTAATATCATATGCATCAATATTAAAAATCCAACTTACATCATTATCCAAATTATATTTTTGTGATATTCTTTTTATATTTTCACTAAACCCATCTTGCATATTATTAAAATAATTTATAATATTTTTCAACAATCCTTTTTTTCCATAAATATCTTCATCAAATTCTAACATCTCATCATTTGTCAAAGTAATATTAACAATCATATTCTTTTCTTCTTTATCTACTTTAACATCCGTTATCTTTCCATACACTAATTTACCTTCTTTAGGAAAAGGATTAAACAATTTATAAAGATCCAAATTAAATTCCTCCTAAAATAAAATTAAGCTATATTACTAACTAAAGTTTAGATATAAAATTACATATAAATACATACTAATATTATTAAGTTTAATTTCAACTATATTTTAATTACTAAATATATTCTACTGATCCATTTAATAAGCTCCTATTATAGACATAATTACTATAATCAAAATACATTACATACGTTATAATATTTCTAATCAAATTATACCATATTAATCCATATTAATACTTATACTTACAAAATAAAATCAATTCATCTTTATTTTAAAAATTACTCAATATAATATGATCCATATTAATTTTACACAACCTATATAAATCCATAACACCAACAGGGGTGGACTTGCCTTGTAACGTGGCTATAAGGACAAGTCTTTTTAATGCTTGTACTGTAACCAAACGTTAGAAGCATGTCCACCCCTGTGGCCTAGCGTGAATTGAAATACCTATATGAATAAAATTTTGTGCGTATGTAAAGACGGAAAAGGAATACCCTGAACGCTTGTCTATTTAGCTAAACAATTAATTTGGCGCTGTACAAGCTGCTGACCTTAGAGAATTTACCCAGGCTCCGCTAGTAGCTTGTTCGTGCGCTAAATTACCTTTGTTTAGCGAAGTAGACCAGCGGGAGACCCCTAAGGAATGCCTCAAAAAAGACCCCATAGGAATACCAAGAAAGGGTGTACCTGTCTTGCTGTGAAAACCTATATGGACACGTCTTTTTAATGCCTGTACATGTAGATTTTTGCAGGAAGCAAGTCCACCCTCATGCACTCTGCCGGGTACTCAAATAAAGGACTAGCTAAAGTCGTGAAATTCTTAGTTTATAGAAGGCTCGGAAATAAGGGAGAGACTTTTATAAACTTAGAATTACTAGACAGGAGCCTGTACTTTTTTGGGTGGCAGTATTAGTGCCCAAAGATTTAGTATTCGTATCAATGTTACATATACTATTACTATATCAATTAAAATTACAGCTACTAATAAAAATTAATACAATCTTTTAAATATATTCTCTTAAAACTACATTACTATCTACCCTGCTATTATATGAACTTCAAAACTTAATGTGTAATTATATTATTTCTTTACCTTGGACTAGCTATTGTTTTGAACGTAAGGAGTGCAGCTCATGACCCTAGAAAAATACTTAGGGCTTGCAGCGCTACATGAGTGAAGTGAAAAAGAATAGCTTGTACAAGGTTTCCCTTTGGTCCATAGGTCAAAGGGCTCTTTCCGCTACTGATTTTATTAGTTTTGAATCAATTAAAAATGCCCATTTGTTTTCTTCAATGTACAACAGCAGCCTTTTGACATATTACGCCCAGCGGATTATTTGCTTTGGACAAGTTTATCGGCTGCGACCCTAAAGGAATACTCCATGGCTGCAGCGGATAAGTTTGTCCAAAGCTTCCTTTCCACGTATAGTGGACTATTATAAGACCACAGAGCTTTGCTTCCTGGGTTTGGGGCGGAAGCATCCCATTATATTTAATTGTCTATGGACTAGCTTTTATTCTGACGTTAGGAAGAGTTAAAGATGGTCTATAGCTTCCTTCTATATAACTCCTCAAACTTCACCTTTTAAACCTATGTATTTGAATTATAATAATATAATATTTTCTAGATTCCATAAACCATCATAGTAAAATAAAGTCTATCTAGCGTAAATCTACTACAATATATAGACTTTATCTCATATTCCGAACAATGATTTTCAAATTTATGATATTTAAATTTTCACATTAAATATTCGCTATATGATAGGGAATTTAACTCAAAAATGTATTTAATATTCATAGTTTTATACCAATTTAAGGTAAAAAGTGAATAAATTCATAAAATAAGTTGTATTTTTATCCATTCAGCGTAATAGGCGCTTTATGGTTGAGATGCGATGTAAAAACGCCATAAAATTCAGATTGAATAATATGGCGTTTCATAAATTGTTCGTTTTTTCAGTTGTGACACTAAAGAATAATATTACATTTCATGTCATTGGATTACTACTGGAAATTATCAATATTCAGACAATTTGTTATTATTTATTATTGTAACATAATATAAATTGTCTTCTTTATTTACAACTTACAAGCTGATGTCCTTTAACATTTTATATTATCAGGTAAACTAATAAAAAAATTATATCTCTTTTCATTATCAGAAACTTTTGCTATAGATTCTATATACTTATGAGATATTAAGTACTTCATTTGATTTTCCAAGAACACTATATTCCCTAAATCTGTACGACAGAAGAATGAATGCTCCCCAACCCAAGTAAAATGAATACATTTAAAGTAGAAATACTTAAAATCTTATATTTATCTTTTATACCATCAAGCCATTAAAATGTAATTTGGATTTTTTAAGAATATTAAGAATTAAATTAATGATATAGTCATATTAGATGTTTCATATTGTTTTTATCTTTAATTTTCTTGCAGAGTTCTGTTAATATTAATACATATTTGATTTATTTGTTCTTCAATTGTTCCATACTTCACCTTTTGTTCTTTTGTACTATGTGATTGCCAAATAGAATAATAAATCCAGTTTTTATTATTAAGCAACTTTATTTTTATTTTTTCTCTATCATCATCTTTATGAAAGATATCTCCGTTAATTTCAACTGCAAATTTGTAAACTTTTTTCTTAAGTGAATCAATTATGATTATTGGAATATCTACTTCTTTAGGTGCTATTATGCTTTTATTATTTATACCAATTACTACTTCATATTTACTAGTATTAATATATCCTGCTATAGAAACTGCAAATTTATTTCTAATTGAATTTTCTAATATACTACCAAATGAAGCATTTTTAGATAAATATTTATTTACTGATTTTCTACCTGCAAGTAATGTATTTTTGTAGTTACGTCTATTATGTTTTACTGCATTTTCTTGTGCAGTTTTTATATCTATTGATAATCCCATTTCTCTAAGCCTATTTTTTATCTCTGTTGATGAATAACCAAATAATCTACTAATTTGAGGCGTGGATATTTCACATACTTTTACAAAATAGTAAAATCCTTTAAAATAGTCTTCTAAATTATGGTATCCATACTTACTATATACTTTTGAATGATAAAAATTTTGTAAAAACTTCCTTTTAAAATTTTCGATTAATGCATAGTATTCATCAGTTTCTATATGTGCTAAATTTAATTCATTTACAGAAATCGTATAACTTTTTTCTTTAATTACCCTCAATTTATTTTGTTCATCTGTGAATTTTTCTTTTGTTTCATCATAATTTGTACTAAAATTTAACCCAAGTCTTAAATATTCTACATACGCACTGTTATGAAAATTTTTATTTTCAGGGTATATTTTTTTACCTATTTCTGAATAACTTAATTGTTTTTCAAATCTTAAATAATAAAGAATATATACATAATCTTCAATAGTCACAAACTTATTTAATATTACTGATTTACAAGCATATGTAAAAGTATTTTCAACAAAATCTATATATACTGTTAAGTCGCTTTCTATTGAATTCTTATCAGTATTAAAGTTTTTCATTTCCAGCCTTTGCATTAGTTAACCACTCCTAAAACTACAATTTTGTATTTGTTAATTAATTCCTTATTTTAATATTTCGTGGATAATTTATTAATAATTTTTTATAGCTTTAAATTCGTATTAATTTACCATTATAACTAAATATTATAAAAATTTTGTTGGTTTTTCACTAAACAATTCCTCAATATACTCCACTGTAACCAATTCATCTTCTAAATTAATATTATTTATCACTCCTTTAATATAATTTTATCCGTATACAAATAAACATTGTTTTGCTACCCAAAACACATATATGTTTCTAATTATAATACCATATGACATTATACACTACATTTTTTCACTTTTTTAACAGTTAAATCAGCAGTAATTTTCACTAATATTTTACAACACGTATAAAAATATAATACCTGTCAATACTTCAAATTGAGGTGATAATATGTCTTTTAAAGTTACTTGGAAAACTCATTTCTATATATAATTATTTTTTTAACTATAATATCTATAGTTCATGAGTGTATCATGGATTAGCATATAAATTATTTGGTGGAAAAATAAAATATGGATTTAGAGTAATTTATGCATATACACGTGAGATTTCAGAATTGCCATTACATAAGATAAAATTTCTTATAGTTCTGTTAGCTCCTGTTGTAATAATATCAGCAGCAACTTTAGTTTTACCAACTTGGATTGGCAGCACACTATATGTATTAAATTTACTTGGAAGTACTGGTGACTTGTATATGGCATTTTATTTACTAAAATTTGATAGCAATGCAAAAATAATAGATAAACCTTATGGTTTTGATGTAGTTTAAATAATTAACTACATCTTTTATTTTTTATGGAACTTTTCAATGTAAAATGACCTACCACAATTTCATCTTTTAAATATCATTTCACAATTTCTCATATTAAGTTATAATAGCAAAATAAAGTCTATCTATCATAATAAAACCCTCTTAATTTACTCTACACCACTTTTTAATTTCGTGTCACTTAAGAGGAGTTATAAGTTCAACATAATTGGTGAATTTTATACAATAGATAGACTTTATTGACACAATATTAATTAAAACAACTCCTTACTATCCATATTTCTATATTCATAGCTATCAATACAATCTCCAGTTTCTATATCTTTAAAGAAAACATATAAATCTCCCATTCCATTAAATCCAACATCATCAACCTTAACTGTATATATATCACTTGTATAACCTTCGCAACTTACAGAACCATCTTTTATTTGTTTATCAGTTAAATCCTTTCTAGCCTTACCAAGTTGTATTTTGTATTCTCTATCCTCATTAAAACTTAATACATCCCATCCTAATTTCCATAAGATTTCTATAATATTCATTATAACTCCCCCTAATTTTATTACACATGTTAACCATTAATTACTTTATAATTTTCTACTATGTCATAAGTCTTCCCCATGTATTAACTCCCACAATTCCATCAACCTCAAGTCCATTATTTTCTTGAAATCTTTTTACTGCTTCTAAGGTACCTTCACCAAAATATCCATCGGCTCCACAGCTTCCTATACTATATTCTTTATCTATTAATTTATTTTGAATAAGCCTTACGTTCTCATCCTTTTTACTAGGATCCATAAGAAGTAAATATCCAGGATAGTTTGTATTATTAAATGATGATTGTCCCAGTTCTTTTTTTATTCTACTTAATGGGAAATTTTCTCCTGGGCAATCTGTACTATTTAATTCACCATGGCCATGTATTTTATCTATTCCATACTTGTTTAATATGTAGCGTGTTAACTGCAGTAGTGAATTATACTGTGCTTCTCCCATAATGTCGCATTTAAAATTTCCTTCTGAACATATTCCAATGGACACAGCATTATAATTTAAGCAGTGAGCTCCTATAGCTTTTTCATCTCTGCCTATATATATGGTCCCATCTTTTCTTACAAAATAATGATATCCGCATCCTGACCAGCCATTTTCTAAATGCCACTGATGAATATCTTCTATGCTGCAGCTTACTGCATCTGCATGATGAAGTACTACCATTTTAGGATTGTTACCATATCTTAATCCATCTCTAAAAGTTAAATTAGCATTGATTATATTCAAATTAAACACCTCCCGACAATTTAAAACTTATAAAAACATACTAATTATTCAAGTATTTTCTCAACTTTCTTAATGCTTCTTTTCTGAGTTTAATAGCCTTTTTGTAAGTTATATCAAAATGAACTGCAGCTTCTTTTAAAGTCTTATCCTTAATATATACACTGGTAATAATATTTTTTTCAGTATCCTGGAGCTTGTCCAAAGCATTTTTAACTCTCTTTGTTTCTTCATATGCAATAAATTCTTCTTCAAGAGTAAACTCATATAACTCTGAATTAATAATATCTTCATCTTGAATTTCTCTATAATGTTTTATCTGTCCTTTTAAAAGTGCGTTGAAATTATTTATAACTGCATTTGTGCAGTATGTAGTAAATGATCCTCTGCCAATTTTATAAAGATGTACTGCTTTTATTATAGAAAGATATCCATGCTGAACTAGATCTTCAAAATCATAAGAAGGTACGCTGTACTTAGCTGCCTGTTTAATAATAAAATACTTGAACTTCTCAATAATTTCATCCACTGCAGCCTTATCTCCATCTTTAGCTCTTTTAACAAGTTCTTCTATGATAAACACCACCTTTACTCGTTTACCATTATTATACAAGCAATAATATAGTATTATATTATTAGTTACCAAAATGGAAATTTATTTATTCTTAGTAGTAAATTTTCCTCTAAAAAACCTGTACAAGATTTTTTCTCATACAGGTTCATTTGATTATTTGCTGCCACCCTTAATGTCGTTGATAACACTCGAAAGATTATTTATGCTCTGTGTAAGTACTTCCATTTTGCCTTCAATCCTTACCAAAAGGTATATGGATACTGCTATCGGAAAACCAACATTTCCTATTAAATTCACCAAATCTCCCAAAATAATCACCTCCATTTGCTTTAATGTGCAATGGACAATTATTGTTGATTTTCATTATAGAAAATCCCCATTAATTGTCCATTTAACAAACAGCTAATTTGAAGCTTTTAACTATTTAACTGATAAACTAGTGCTGTTTCTTTCAACTACATGAGCAGAATCTATTGTTTTTAAATCTCCCCCAGTTGAGAAAAATATATTTTTAGCTATTATTAAACCCATAGCAGCTTTAACCTCAGCTTCTGTTACATCTTCTTTTACATTATTTACAGTTATTGAAGCTTTCTTTCCTGCCTCATCTAAAAAACTCATTGATAATGATTTAGCCATCTAAATCCCCCCTTTTTAATTTTGAATTGCCCCTTAGCATTTTTCTTTAAGCGTTTGTTATTCCGCTCTGATCAACTCTTATAAGTTCATCTAAAGTTTTTCCAAGAAGCTTTTCAATTTCTTTTGCTACATCAAGAATGTCCTGTTCTAAAGCTTCAGTCTTAATCTTTGAGAAATTCTGCTTTTTAATTATCTCTTTCCCATTTTTATCTAATCCGTCTTTATACTTAAGAGTCATTGCACTTTCAAGCTTTGTTGATTTTGCAGCCATATATATCAACCCCTTTCACTTAATATATATACTGTTAAATGAAAAGTAGGCAGGCTTTTTCAAAATAATTTTTATTATCAAAGAAGACCATATGGTTTTTTAAATACAATTTATTATTTTTATCTGTTATTTTACAAATTGATAACTCATCCTAACCTTCACTAAATTGAAATTTGGATGTATTACTTTTAATCCACTGTATTAACTCATATTTAGGTACCCTTATTTTTTTAGGTCCTAATTTCAAAATCGGAAAACTTTTTTCATAAATAATTTGATAAGCAGAATTTCTTCCTATTCTTAACACTGAAGCCATTTCTTTTACAGTTAATAATGATGGTAGTTCATTCATTTCTTTTTCTGTCATTATTTATCACTCCTAAACTCTCAATTTCATATAAATATAACTGAAGCAATTTATTGATGATTATATGCCATCAAGTGATTCTTAGACTCAGGTGGAGTTTGCCTGTGAGAGGAATACCTCTTCCCTGAGCAAGCTCGTAAAATACCATTTAGGTATTATTTTACCCATCTGAGGCTCAGAAGAACTTATCCAGGCGCGCAGCAGTGCTTATCCACTACTTGAATAAGATGGGGGTATTAGCAATGGTAGCTATCGGATAAAATTTTTACCGTATATTATGTAAAAATATAATTATCTATACATCAAACTTATTCACTTAGTTAATCCATTACTTTAAAAATAATTCTTCTATACTCATATTAAAAAAATTTGCTAATTTTGCTGCTTCATCAATAGTAAAACTTCTTTGTCCATTTTCTTTACGGCTATAAGCAGGCACAGTCATATTTAAAATTTTAGCTATAGTTCTTTGTTTTATATTCTTCCTAGTTCTTAAAGTTTTCAAGGTAGAATTTACCCCATGATTTTATCCCCCATGACTTCCTTTAAAAAATTATCTGTCTTCTCCTTACCTTGAATTCTTCTTATATCGTTTCCTGTATTTCTTATAAAGCTGCACATAAAGGTTAATCTACTGTAAGTTCTATAATCATATCTTTCTTTTAACTCATCTATACTTATATTGGTTGTTATAATAATTGGCAAGTTTACAGCATTTCTTTTCTCTATGATTTGATATATCATTGCCCTTGTCCACTTATTATCTTCTTCAGTTCCTAAATCATCTATTATGAGTAAATCTGCATTCTCCAAACTATTAAGTACTGTGAAAATACCTTCTTCTCCCCAATTCCTTTTACTTTTATTTATTCTTTCAGTAAGGACTGCAGCTCCGACACATATAACAGGAATTAATTTATTCAATAAACCATTGGCTATGCAAGCTGAAAAATAAGTTTTTCCATTGCCAGGTTCACCATATATAAGCATTCCCTTATTGTCTGTTTTCATCTTGGAAAACTTTAAGATGTATTCTTCTGCAATTTTATATAAATTTTCGTTTCCTAACTGATGATCCCAATTTTCTAAACTCCAAGTTCCAAATTTTTCATTCATCATACTATTATAAATTATCTGCCCCAGCCTTATTTGTTTTTGTTTGTTTTTATCTTCTAACTGCTGCTTTTCATGGATTTCTCTTTTACACCTACAAGCTCTAGGATATATTCTAGTGCCAAATACCATTTTTACAGCTATCCCAATAGGTTCACCGCATACTTTGCATTTTGGTATACTCTCTATATCTTTACACACTAAACCCAACTTCATCTGATTGTTCTCTTGAAGAATCTTGCTTACTGCCTCCATCTTTTATTCCCCCTTTACTTTTTTGATTTAAATATCCCTCAAACTTCGATCCAAATAAAGTTTCCGGTCTTAAGTATTTCTCCATATCTGTATTTAGCCATTCAGAAACTTTGTTATCCATTACTTTATAGAAATCTTCTATAGTAAATCCTTCATTAATTTTTGATTTTATTAGTTGCTGAGTTCTTTTAGTTGCAGATTTATAGTTTGTACCTAATTTTTTATTTAAATAATCTATAACCAAAGCATATGTATTATTATCTTTAATAGAGTTATCTTTTAATAGATTAATACTTTGTTCCGGATTTAGATCCGTATGGGTACGGATTATAATCCGAGCTCCTCGGATCTAAATCCGACCCATTTACGTTAGAATTAGACAATAATTTAAAATAATTACTCCCAATATTGTAATAAGAATATACTCCCCTGCTTTTTATTGTTCTGTGATTTAATATCTTAACCTTTGCCATATTTTTAAATCTTCTGTAAACGCTATCTTTCTTTAGATTCAGTATGGGAAGTTCTTTCATTATTCCATCATATTTAAGCCAATAATATAATTCGCCATCTATTGTCTCCTTAAACATAGTACCGCTATCTTTAAAATCTACAAAATATCTAAGTAATACTGCATCTATTGCATCTAATCTGAATTCCATTAATTTAACTTGATTAAACCCTAGTATAGTAAATTTCATGGAACCACTCCTTTTGAGTATTAATAAATAGATGTGTCATTTCTAATAAAATGATATACCGAGTTTTTATTTATTTTTAAAATTGATACTACTTCTTCAACTGTATATAAATATACTTCCATACCCATTCCCCCAATTTTTATTTTTTAAACAGGAAATATATCTTCAACCTTAACTTTAAAAGCACTGGCTATTGATATTTGGCTATTTTTCCTGGGGTAGTTTTTACCCTTTTCCCAATTCCAATACATCTTTTGATTTGTATTGCATTCTTTTGCTGCTTCTTCCTGCGTCCAATTGTTTATTACCCTTAATACTTCTATTTTTTTATTCCAGGATAAAACTCTTAATTCATTTAACATAAGATTTAACCTCCCTTTGAAATTGCTAAACGTCATTTACGTTAACCATAATATAACATTAAATGATATATGTATTCAAATTTACAATGTATGTAAAAATACCTGTTTTCTTAATTTATCAAGCTTATTCTGTTTTTAACGCATATTTACGATATTTTATTGACTTGTTAACGTTTAATACGTTATAATATAATAAATTAAACTTTACATACTCAGGAGGTGGGATTTTTGACACTAAGTAAAAAAGGTTTAGGCAAATTAATAAAAGAAGCCAGGAGACTAAAATCAAAGAAAATTAATAGACTCTATACTCAACAAATGCTATCCAATGATATATGTAAATCTCAGAGCTATATTGGAGATATCGAGTCCGGGAGAACATATCCTAGCTTTGTACTTCTAAATCAAATAGCCAATGCTTGTGGAGTTTCTATCAGTTTTTTTCAAGACAGTGAAATTTTAAATCAAGACATAGATAAATTTGTTAAATTACAATTGGATGGTTTATCTACTGATGATGTATGTAGAATAAGAGAAAATATAAAACATGATCCTGCTACAAATATAAATTACATATATGATTTCATTAATTCTTCTGAAGATAATTCGTCTCATCTATTTGGAACTCCTGAAGAAGCTCTGAAATTTATATTGCAGCAGCCTGCATTAATGAATTTTTGCGGTATTGATATACACAAATTAAGTAAAGAAGAAGTATCTAATTTTATATTAGATTTATTAAACCAATTAAAACTTATTAGTTACAAATATAAAAATAAATCTTAAATAATATTCAGATAAAATAAAAAACAACCACAAAATTAATATGTGTACAATATGTTTAATTTATTATAATATCTTAGTCTTCATAAAAATTTGTATAAAATCCGTCGTTATTACAGACAATACATGTAAACAAATGAATTAAGAAGGTGAATAAATTTGAGAGGTAATATAACAAAACGTGGAAGTTCTTATTCAATAATTTTAGATATTGGAAGAGATTCAAAAACTGGTAAACGTAGGCAAAGATGGTTTAGCGGCTATAAAACTAAAAAGGCAGCCGAAAAAGCTTTATCAGAAAAAATTTCTGAAATAGAAAACAATAATTTTATAATACCTGAAAAAACCAATTTAAAAACTTTTCTTAACCTTTGGCTTGATTCTCGCGCTGTAAATCTTTCTCCAACTACTTATAATGGATATAAAGGAATACTAGAACTTCACTTAATACCTTCTCTTGGAGAAATAGAATTACAAAAACTTCAACCACTTCATATACAAAAGTATTACAATGAAAAGTTTAAAACTCTTTCAGGAAAAACCTTATTACAACATCATAGAGTTTTAAGAAAAGCCTTAGACTATGCTTGGAAAATGCAGCTAATAAGTAAAAATCCAGCGGACATGGTTGAAGCTCCAAAAGCTCAAAAATATCACGCTGTAGTTTTAGAACCAAAACAAGTAAAAAAACTTTTAACTGCTGTTAATAATACTCGATTTGAAGTACCTGTGAATCTTGCCCTAGCGTTAGGCTTAAGACTTGGTGAAATATTAGGCCTTAGGTGGTCTGATGTAGATTTTGATAATGAAATTATAACCATAGAACAAACTTTAGTTAGAGCTGGAACTGAACTTATATTCAAGGAGCCTAAAACAGAAGGAAGTGCACGAAGTGTTTCAGCACCTATTCATCTTTTAAAACTTCTAAAAGAGCATAAAAAAAGGCAGCTAGAACTTAAAGTACGCTCCTATGGAGAATATAATAATAATCATAATTTAGTGTGTACAAAAGATACTGGTGAATCACTAAATACCTCTACTTTTTCTCATGCCTTTGGTGACTTTATAAAAAGACTTGATATACCACATATTAGATTTCATGATTTAAGGCATACCAATGCAACATTAATGCTTCTATCTGGTACCGCTCCTAAAGTAGCATCTTCAAGACTTGGTCACAGCAGTATTAGTATAACTATGGATTTATATTCTCATGTGCTTAAAGATATGAATAAAGATGCAGCGAATAAGTTAGATGATGTTATCTATAAATAATTATAAACCAGTACTTCTTACTCTAAGTACTGGTTTATTAGATATTCATTTTTTAACAATGCTTTAAATTCCTTAATAATTTTTTAATCTACTAATTTCATATTACCATCTTTATATAAAACAAGCTTTCCCGCATATAACAAATCAACTATATATTCTCCACTTTTTTTAATCATGTTATTTTTGTTATCATATATTTTAAAATTAACTTGAGGTAACTCATTTATATATGCAGTAGCTTTTTCCTTATCTAAAGTATTTCTAAGAATATAAAAAATTCCTAAAACACTAAGAGCCTTTAAACTATAATACTCATTGCTATACCCAATAACCATACATCTTCTAGCTCTTCTATCATCAGATACAAAAACATTCACCTTTGTATTCTTAACTATATACAAAATGGATGACATTAGCGCTGTTTTTAATTCTCCTAAATTTGAAGGAATCTTGTTATTTTTACAATTTTCTAATATTTTATCTTCAATAACTTTAAGTTCTATTAAAAACTCATTTATCTGCAAATTTTTAAGATTTAATTTTTCTAACTCCATATAATAGTCATCATAATACTTTGTATTGAATATGCTACAGCAAACTTTTAAATTGCTTAAAAATGTTCTATATGGCATTGTATAATTTTCTTTAAGCATCTCTATTAAATCCTTATCAGACAACACCTTTATAGTTCCTTTTTCTATTAGCATATCTAACAACTTCTTTGATTTTTTCGGCCATTCAACTTCATTGTGTATGTGAGCATGAATATAATACATACCTTCTAATTTTAAAAATTTTTCTAATAAAGATTCTTTTTCTCCATCTAAAGTTATAGAAGTTTTTATTATAGAGTCTGTGTCCAAAACAGTTGTACCAAGTTTAATCAATTTTTTCACCAAGCTCTCTATAAATATCATCAATGTTTCTGGTAATATATTCAATATCATCTTTAGCTTTCATGACAGGTACTAATTCCTCTGAATTATTATCTATTATTAATGCCTTTAAATTATCATATCTAATATCATTTGTTCTTTTTTGCCACCTTACAGCTGTTTCATACTTACTTATTTCATATAAAATCCCTTCATTTTCATCCCTATCCGGAATTTTCAGTAGTTCATCCGCTTTTTTTACATCTATAAATTCTATTTCAAATAGACGTAAAACAATAGTTTTATAAGGTACCGCAAAAACATCCATAAGTTTTATAATATCTAAAACACTTAATTTGCTCTTATCAATCTTTAGAAGTTCTATTTGCTTTTTTAAAGAATTGGTTGGAACTAATAATAATGCTGCAAAAAGATTTGCCTTTTCTTCAATGTCGTTTCCTAAGTCTATACTCTTCACTAAGTGACTATAATACTTATCTAACTGTTCTTTATTATATTTTAAATGATATAGTTCATGAGCTGCTGTAAATATTTGTTTTTCTAATGGAAGGTAGGTATTTATATACATAAAAATTTGTCCCTTGTAATTACATACAAAACCACATATTTCATTATCTTCAATTGGATACATTAATAATTTGAGTTCAGGACAGTAATTCATAATAACACTAAATATATCGTCTTGGATAATCATCCTTTCCCCAGTTCCAAAATATTTAGTTAAGAATGAAATAGCCCCCTCTTCCAATTTATCATAAATATCCTTACTTCTATTAAATATACTTCTACTAATTAAATCATGCATTAATCATCCCACACTTCCTGAAGTACTGCCTTCTTCTCTTGAATTTCACTGTGAAAAAGAATCATATCCATAATCTTTTGTGCATGCACTAATCCACACTTAGCTTCTTTGCTGTTAACTTCTCCCATAAAAAATTTTATAGGCTCTGTCTGTTCTTCTTTTAAATCATCTTCATCCGTAAGTCTTTCCATAGGTACAGATAAAATATTACATATTTTTTTTATTTCATCTATTGAAATGTTTCTTCTTCCATGGATTATCTTGTTTAAAGTTTGTTTTGTAACTCCTAATTTTTCTGCTAATTGAGTTTGTTTTATGTCTTTTTCATTTAATATATTTAAAATATTTCTTCCTATTATTTCGTTTGTACTTAACATAAACATTCCTCCCTTTTATCTATATTATACTCATTTTCATTGATTACAGTCAATAAAATAGATACTTATTAATAAATATATCATTAATAAGTATCTATTTTATCTGATTAATTTGTCTTTTATGTCTATGTTTTTACAGCATTTGTTTGATTTTAATTATTAAACTTTATTTCATAAAGACTCCAGCCACTGTTTTTGAACATCTATTATATTGATATTCAAATGTAATCTAATGCTTATTTATACATACTTAAAATTTCTTCTAACCGACATTCCATTTCTACTTTATACCGATTATTTTCATCCGCCCAAGGCATATTCCTAGCCCTTTGTAAATTTATTAAAGTCCTTAATAGTTCTTTGTTTATATTTTCTATTCTATCAAATTCTTTGGTTATTTCTTTTTGCAAAAATCTTGAATCTACTTGTCCATCATCTACAGCTTTAATAAGTTTATAAATATATTCTCTATTAGCTTTTATACTTATTTCTGGCTCAATTACTGAGTTTTCAATTGTTGGTTCTTCAAGATCCTTTGTTATTTGTTTTGTATTATCACTACCTATTCTATTTATATTAGGATGATGAATCATTTTTTCTTTGTACTCACTTATACATTTTTTTATGTGTTTTTGACTTACTTTTCCAAGATTTCTTATTGCATAAATATCTTCTTCACTTAATGATAAAAGCTCATCTATACTCTTAATGTTTTTATAAACTAAAGCATTAATACTGCGGTTATCAAACTTTAATAATTTAGATAAATCATATAACTTGGTTTCTTCATTTATTTCATTTTTTGTTTTTAATCTTTCCATCTTACTGCAGTAAGCTTCAAATTGTTCATATTTTTTAATTATACAGCCGATTGTTGAATAACATATATTATATTCTCTAGATAATTCTTCATATGTTTTACCTTCTCTAAATTTATGTACAATCTTTAAATTTTTCAAATTAATATTAGTCATATAAGAAATCCTCCAACTACTTCAATTAAATGCTACAAATTTTTCATATACGCTAATAAGCATTATTATATAGTTCCAAAATAATTTCAAAAATTAAATTAAGCTTTTCCTGTGTATCTGCTTTTAATACAATCCAATCTGGCCCATTATGCTTAGCAGCAGTGTACTCTAAATTTTTTAAATCTACTTTATATTCATTTCTCCAAATATGAAAACTTAATTCATTTTGCAACGGTCTTATTAATACAAAATTTCTTTCTACACGTTCACCTCTGTTATTTGGTCCCATAACAGTATACCTGTATTCTTCCATATCTGGATTATTAATTGAAATATTATTCTTTAACCCAAAATCTACACTTCTTCTTAACAAGTCCTTTGCTAAATTACTAATCCTTTCGTATTTTTTATTTAATTTATTACTGCCTGATAATATGCTTTCTAAACTATATTCTTTTATCATATTCTTATCCCCCTATTTATATTCTAATGCAAATGCTCAATATTATTTTAGTTATTATATTTCTAAAAAGTTATTACACACATTATTATAAAATCTTCTAATTCATTTATACCAAATCATCCTCTGACGTTTGTAAATGGACATAATCTTCTGGAGTTTCGTTTAGATTTATAGTATCAATAAGAATATGTTTATTTGGTATAGTATAGGTAATATATCATACTTAATTACCCATTTCAATTAAATATAGGTATTTTTTTAGTTTTTTACCTATATTTTCGAATTACGCACTCAATGAGCCACATTTTTACCTATATTGTTTATTGGATTATATCTTTATGCTCAATATATAATAATTCGTACTCCCTAAAAAAATATCATAAAAATTTTCTAGCTAAAACACGTTAAACTTTAATTCCTCGTAATGCTAAACATGCAAAGCCTTAATATTAAAGGCTTTAAATTTTTGCTAACCAAAAGTCACCCCTGCAAATACTGCTAACATTTTGCAAACATATGTATTAAAACACACTAAAATATACGGGTTTTTATTAATACAAGCTTTTCCTGGTATGCCTTGATTTATCTAGCTTTTAGGTACATATTAACACATACTAATTTACCTTAAAATACCACCCATACAACTCAAAATCCGTCGAGGTCACACTCGTGCGGGTTCAAGTCCCGCCTTCGGCACCATCAGTATCCACACTTTTAAAAAAGTGTGGATTTTTTATTTTTTGACTTACTATTATAGTAAAAAATCTCCTAGAATTTAACCTGAAAATTTAATAGTTGGTAATTATTAATTCCTTATACTTTCCTTTTCCTTTTCTATCTTTACAAATTGAATAACCAACCTCAGTTTCAATTATATTAAAATCTTTATACCATTCTCTTACTTTTTCATGGTCATTAAGGGTTAGTAAAAATTTGCCTTTTATATTTTTTAATAAATCTCTTAATTTTATATGATCAGTTTCAGTAAATTTGTTTTCATAACCACATGTTTCAAAGTAAGGAGGATCTGCAAAAAAGAAAGTATGTTTTCTATCATATTTTCTAATAATTTTTTCAAAACTTAGATTTTCTACATAAGTATTTCTAAGTCGTTCTCTAATTTTATTAAGGTCATTATTAAAAATATGGGGTGATGGTTTACCGGTTGTTCCATAACCAAAGTTTTTTCCCCTTCCAGCAAAACTTTGAGTAATAATATACAAAAACCTTACCGCTCTATGTATTTCCGTTAAATATTCTATAGTACAATTTTTATATTCTTCAAATACGCCTCTTCCTGAAAATTCATATTGCAGCTGCCTTTCTATTTCTGGTGAATGATATTTAATCATTTTAAATAAATTTATCAGCTCTTTATCTATATCATTAATAACTTCAACTTTACTAGGTTCCTTCCCAAAATAAACCCATCCTGCACCAAAAAATAATTCAACATAACAAGTATGCTCTGGTATCATTTCTATTATAGCTTTTCTTAATTTTGATTTTCCTCCAACACGAGGAATTGGTGGATTTAACATTATACATCATCCTTTCATTTATAAACATATGTTCGGTTAAAAAGTAAAAAAATATATAGTGGCCACTATTAAGAGCCACTATACTTTAAGTTATTATTGTATTACTGTACTTGTTGTATCAATAGTTCCATTATTATCCTGTACATTATTAATTTCCATCACATCAGCTATATCTTTGCTTGAATCAAACGCAGGAGCCAAAAGTTGTGCATCCTTAACCTCTGAATTTATTTTTCCACAAATAGCTTCTCTAAAATGGTCCAGTTCTTCCTGAGATATTCCTGGAATTTTTTCAACTAAGAGTTTATCAAATTCCTTCTTTTTTGTTCTGCTGCTTGTGGTACAAATTTAAATTGCTGCTCTGCTATATAATAAATGTCCTGTGCCATCTTATAATCTTCATTATACTGATCAATTCCTATTTGCTTGATAAGAACTTCCTTTTTCTTTTTAAGATAAGCAATTCCTACTGTTACACCATAAGAAGCTAAAGCTCCTAAAATACTTAATACTCCCTGTGAAATTATACTTGCCACTTCATTGCTTAACATATTATTTTCCTCCTAAAATTTTGTTTTTATTTTTGATAATTTAAAAAGAGCCTTAACAGCTCTTTTACTAACCAGATATTTTTTTACTTCCACCATGACCATTGTTATCATTCCAATAAACTAAAATTTCACCTTTTTTCATAACAAAATAGTTTCCTCTGTCTAGATGTATCCCAATTCCTCCATCAGTTCGTGGCTCAATATATGCTTTAGTCCCTGGTACCTGAAATACTCCTTCAGGAATAGTTTCAGCATACTTTGATACTACTTGAATTGGTGCAGTAATTTGTGGCTGGTTTGATACTGTTTGTCCTGTAATACCTTTTACTATAGATGTAGCCAATTTTTCCTGATCGTATTTATCACAATCGCTTTTTGTATCACAGAAGAATGGTTCAATCAATACTGCAGTCATGTTCCTCATTTCTATAACCTTCTGCCCCTCTATCCTCACCTGTTCCATGTCCAAAATCATAAGTTATTATCATAAAACCCATCTCCTATTTTAAAAATTTACCAATAATAATGCCAACTATAACAGTAATAACCTGATTTATTAGGTTATCCCAACGTTTAGCTGGCTTCTCTCTAAGGTTTTCTAATTGTATAGTCATTTTCTCAATTAATTTTTTAATATCTTCAAGGGTGTTTTTAAAATTTTTTACATCTTTTGCAGTTCCTACATTTTCATTTTCAATCTTTTTTAGCCTGTCCGCATGGTCATTTAGCCTCCTTTCATGTGTTGCAATCTTTTCTTCAATAGCTTCATGTTTTTCTTTACAGAGTTCTTCACTATATTCACTCATAAAACGCCTCCTGATTTTACAAAATTAAAAGAGCCTGGATTAATCCAAACTCTTTATAAAATACTTATATTTAATTTTTTAAATTAAGTCGTAAAAGTTTTCTATTGTGACACAAAAGCACACCTTAAATTTAGGTGTGCTTTTTATACTTAATTATAATCTTCTAAAAATGTAATAGTTATTCCATAGTATACCTACTAACACCATCATAATAAAAATAAACTGTTTCTTCATCCATAATTTTATTATTTGAATCATATGCTCTTACATTTACATAATATTTCCCAGAATACGGAAGATTATGTCTAAGGTCTTCCTGTTTATAAGTTTCACCACCGCCACCTGCGAATACTTGTTGCCCATATTTAATATATATCACTTTAAATTCATATCTATTAGCGCCTGTAACTTCAGCCCAAGTAAGACCTCCATTTGAACTAATATCTGTATTTAACTTATACCCTATCCAAGGTGAACTTAAAGACTTATTGCTTGGACCATTTAATGTTGCTGCTTTAGCAGTTCCCCCAAATACTAAACTACCTGATCCAATAATTGACAATGCCATTAAACTAGCTATTATTTTTTTTGATTTCATAATGTTTATCCCCCTTCAAATTTTGTAAAATATTGATACTTAATACAATTACATAGTAATGCTTTTTTACTTATTTGTCAAATCATACTATTTATGGTATTATTAAGAATTTAATTGTTATAATATATTCATTTCACAGAATAGTTTAATAAATTCTGCACATTTTACCTTAATTTCTCGTAATTAAATCTTTATAATTCTTTAATATTCCTTCAGGTTTCTTTTCTCCAAAAAGCTTATATCTTAAATAATCATCCACATATATAGCAAGTGGAACTAATAAAAACCATATAAAAGCATAAAGCAAACATATTTTACCATATAAATTACCCCACTCATTAGAGTAATCCCATATGTCTAAATGTAACCACATATTTAAAATTACTCCTGAAGTAAATTCCAGTACAAAAATTATTAAAATACCTATTACACATTCCTGCCACATCTTCCTATCGTAAAAAGTTGGATGCTCGTTAAGTCTTCCTATTAGGAAAGCAGCTAGTCCTCCAACTACAAGCATACTTATATGCGTCCATCCACGCCAAAAACCTTCTAATACCATATAAAGAGCACCCATTATAAATATTAGGGTTATATCTTTATAAATTTTATTTTTTAAGTTGTTGGAATCACTGTATCCCATACTACTTTTTGCACCTCCTCTACTGTAGTTAATGTTTGTATATAGGCTTGTATTATTTCCTTATGCTTTATAGTATTTGTCATAAATGTAGACATGTCAGAACCTAATACTAAAATTTGTTGAGGTGTCCAATCGTAGCATACAGATTCATCATCTGCTTTTATATCAGATGCTTTTAATGTTATATCTCCAGTCTTCCTATTTACTTTTGTAACAGGAATCGTTATATTATTTATTTGATTCTGTAAAATTGTTATATCTTTTTTAGTAGCTAACACCACTGAAGGATAAATCTTTAAATTTACTACTGATGTATTTGAAACCTCTAAAATCATTTTTATATATAAATCTTTAGTACTCCCATCAGCTAATACTGGTTTATAAGTTTCAGGATATTTACCTATGGCTATCATATTTCCAGCATCATCAAATACTCCTGCTTCTCTTATCATAAAACCACCATCACCGACTTTAAACGTTGTTAAATTTAATTTTGTTCCTAATGCATAGGAATTAGCTAGCTTAGCTTGCCCTACTGTTGTAAGTATTGTATAATAACTTTCTGCCATTAGCTCGCCTCCTTTGGATATATTGTCGTTGCTTCAACATTAACTTTAAAATAGTAGGGATTACCACTATATTCAAACCGCTCAGTAACCCAAGAACGTCCAAAAACAATTCCAGCTACCTTTTCTACTGCACCTGCAGTACCTTTTCTTTTATGCAGATGATTTGAGTTTTTTATTAGTTCCTGTTTTATTTGAACTGGTAAAGTTGTATCATAAAAATCTACGTGCATTTGCCATGCCAATAAATCTAAAACATTGCCATCCTCAATTTCATCAATCCTTGGTAGCAAAATGCATTGCTTAACGTCATTAACTACAATTGAAAAATCGCTATCAACTGATTTTGCTGCTGCTATCATGTCTGGATCTTGCTGTAATATTAGTTGATGCAATTGCAACCTTAGTACCAGTTATAGCTGTATATGTCGGACTTGTTATAACTGCTCTCTTGGCTCCTGCACTTTTTATTCTTATAGTTAATTCATCAGGATTAATATCTCTCCCTATTTTGCTTTTTTGCCACAATACATAATCTTGAATTGATTGATTTACACTACTTTGGATCGTTGCAGCCTCTGCTGAATTACTTGATAATATATAATAAGTTATATTAATATCATAATTCACTACATCTGGAGCACTAACTTGAAGATTATCAGTAAGTGGTCGTATTGATTTATCATTTAAATATTCATTTAAGCCTTGTAAAAATGTTTCTGTAGGTATCTCTCCCCCTTTAAGTAAAACTCTCATATCTAAAGTACCAGGACTTGGTGAATTTAGCTTTATATCCAATATATTTGAATTATATTTTTTAGCGAAAAACAAATAGGCACCTTCTGGTCCAGCTACACTAAAACCTTCAGGAGCTTCATGAATTCTCTCTCTATAACTATCTTCCTCTTCCATATCTGCACCACCCTGGCTTGTATCTATATTCCTTACACTTGCTATCCATGGAAGTGGATATACAAGTATATTCAATTGACCAGGAGTAAAATTATTTCCAACAGTTCCCGACTTTGTACATTCTAGTACTGCAGTAATGCTAGAAGTACCTGCAGGTACTGTTATATTTTCTGCTGATGCAAAGTAAATTCCATTGCTAGACTCTGAGCCTACTCTTGTACCTTTAGGAATTGTTTGGATTGTTGATTGTGGATCACTAAGATTAAACTGTTCAGTTACAGTTGCATAATCAGCTTCTAATTTTTCAACGTTTTGAAAAGCTCCTAAATTAACAAGATAGTCACCTGTAGAGTATTTTAATAAATTTTGTTTAGCTGAAAAATCAATAAGTTGTCTTAACTGAATCTCTTTAAGAGCTTGACTGTAAAGAAATATTCTTATCTTATCTCCTGGATACAAGGTAATTTGCTTGCCAGTTTGCTGGTAATAATCTAATTCATATTGTAAAATCATATCATTTAAAATTGTTTCAATGTCTTTTTGAGCAAAAGACACATCTGGAAGGCTATTTAAATCCACTATTCAACCCTCACTTTCGGCACTAAATTGCTATTATCATTTGCTTGAAAAGTAACTTCTTTTACTTTTATTCTTGGTTCATAAAGTTGAGCTTTTCTAATAAGTTCAACTGTAAGTTTTCCTTGAGCTATGTTGACTGGTTCATCTAAAATATTTGTATCAATACCAAAATTTCTATCCCATGGTACAGTACCTTGTGGAGTTGTAAATATAGTTTTAATATTCTCTGCTATATCTTCAATAGTTCCTGTAATACTTATATTATCTAAAATAATCATTTACATCCTCCTATCTTAAAATCTTATCCCAGTCCTTTTTTCTTGTTACTTCATCAGCTCCCGAAGTACTCCATATGCCATTCTTAACCTGCCATGCCTTAACCTTTCCAACCATATTAAGATCCCACAATCCATTTTTAGGCGATATTCCTATCCACCATTGAATAAATTTAGCAGCTGTAGGATTAGGAGGCCATCCACATCCTACTGTTGGCTCTTTAGTTATTGAATTTAAAGCATCTATAAGTTGCGAATCTATAGAATCTGACACTGGCAAATCTACAATATATCTAAATTGCTTTACTGCAGCTTTAGTTTTATCGTCAATTTTACCTGTAGCATTATTTTCTCCTGACACAAGACAACTAACTTTTTGCAAATCATGCTGCACCTGTTTTATTAATGTTGTTTGACTATCTATTTGACTATTTGAGGATACATTTACATTAGTTGATTTTTCAGTAACTGACTCCTCAATAGATTCAATATATTCTTCTAAAGTAACATCTATCTTTCCACTAAATAATTCACCTCTGTTAAAAAAAAACAACTCCCCACTCTTCACTTACACTTTTTACGCTCCACTTATTTTGTCCAATGGCCTTAGTTCCGATAACAAGTATATCAGCAGATCCTTTGTTAACTAAGTCAATCCATTTTTCCATTTCATCACAAGGCTTCACTCCATAATTACCATTAAGATTTACAGTAAATGTTATTGTATCTAAATCAGGGCCTATAAATTCATTTACAGGCTTTTTACCAATTACATTATATTTTCCCACCTTCTTTGACTGGTGGTTTGTTTATGTCTGAATAAAACCCTTTCAGGCAGAACCCTTGTTTAATTCCATTAGGAAGAAAAAAACAAATTACCTGTTCTCCTATAGGAGGAATATCATATTCAAAGTCTAATAGTTGCAATTCATCACTTACCAGGTTATCTTTATCATCAAATAATACTCTAACTGTGCCTTTCTTAGCATTTCTATATTTAACCCTGCATCCTGCATAACTGGTGTTAGTAAGAGAGGTTTTAAAACTGTAACTATTAACTAACCCTCCTGATTCACTTAAAGTTATTATGACTGCTTCTTTTTCATACTTAACTTCATCAAATATTACTATTTTACTGTCAGTTACCTTGAACCCAAATTCCTCTTTTTTACATAAATCAGCTAAGAAACTCATATCAGAGGTTTCACTTTGCTCTTTTCTGTCATACAAAGGATCTGAAGAAGCATCAAAAAATAGCTCAAGCCCAGCATTGTTGGCAATGTCCTGGGCTATACTAAGTTTAATTTTTTCCCATGCTTTACTTTTTTGTGTTAGTAAAATTTGTATTACTTGGTATCGATATGTCCTTTATTGTCATTTTCCGGGGCCTTCCTGAATACTCTGGTTCATCTACTATAAAAGAGCCACAATAAAGCTCCCCTGCATCCCCATCCTTATGCCAGTTTATAGTATTTATTGTGGCTTTTATAATATCACCTTTCTGTGGAAACCAATCAGTTAACCATTTGGCCTTTTCGTCTTTTAATTCGATATCAATATCATCTGCAGTGTCACTGGCATTGTCAGTGTATTTAAAACTAAGCAAGTCTGATTGAATATCTTTTGTTATGTCTACGCCCATATAGTTAACTGTAACTGAAGCTCTACGTGCTTGCATTTGCATTGCCTCGCTTCCAAGGTGGCAATGTTGAATAATCTTCAGTTTTTTCTATATCAGTAATTGCTAACACTGTACCTGCTGAAAATATAACAGTTTCAACATGTTTTAAATTTGCTTCAACAAGTTCCTTAGCGTGTTTTTCTTTACCCCAAATCTTAAATGCAATCATATCCCAAGTATCGCCTAAAACTGTTGTATACGTCACCCATACCACCTACTATTAATCAAATGATAATCTTTGTTTGTTTTTAAAGAAGTTTTCTGCCATTCTATTAAATTCTGATTGGCTCATGCTTAGAGCTTCATTAATATCATCTTTTGATGCATTGCCCATTATTGTTACTTGTGGAGAATAAACAAAAGTTGGTTGTTGTATATTTGAAGTATTATTACTTCCAATTATGCTTTTTAATTTACTTACTGGAGAAACTATTTCATCCTCTTTACCTTCTCCAATGTTTGCTAAAATACCGCCTGGCCTATGTTTTATATAACCTCCATTTTTTTCTTTTGAAGAAATGGGGTGTTTACTGAAAGGATATATGCTGAATGGTGTCCATGCTACTTTAAAGAATAATTTCAACATTCAATCTTCCATGGATCCATTTAGAGATACATTCTGGAATTCAGGAAATTAACATAAATCTTCAAATGCATCTATTAATATATTATTCCTTCAACAATTATATAAATAAGCATCAAAAATTGACGCTAAAGACATCTTTGATCATTATTTTGTTAGTTATACTATAACCTTTTGCTTTCCACATCTTACATTTTTGTGCACCGAATGAGAGGATTTAAAAAATTGAATATGCTACTCTTTTTAATGAAGATGTAAACACGAGCTGTGAATATATCTAAAATGAAAGGAATGATAGTAAAAATGAATTATGAATTTGAAATTAAAGAGCTTGAGCCTATTACAGTAGCAACCATGCAGTACAAGGGAAAATATAAGGAAGCAGCAAAATATTTTCCTACAATTTTTAAGGCAATTAAAGGTAAATCCTGTGGTATACCTTTCTGTTGCTATTATGATATGGATGAACATAAACAAACTGCCCATGTGGAACTGTGTGTACCTACTGAGGAGAAACCTAATACAAGTGGCATTACCATTAAAGAATTACCACATATCAGAGCTGTATGTACCACACATATCGGAAGTTATGACACGCTTTTTAATGCCTATAAAGCATTGAACAACTACCTTATAGAAAATAGCTTACGTGGTGAATTGACCTGCCGCGAAACTTATATTAAGGGCCCAGGTATGTTCTTCAAAGGTAATCCTAAAAACTATATTACTGAAATCGCTATTCCTTTGGTACAAGAAAATGAATAAGGAGAATGAAAAAGTGGAAGCAATTCAAGTTAGTAATTTAGTAAAACAATATAAGAATGGCGTTAGGGCACTGGATGAATTGAGTCTTAATGTTAAAAGTGGAGAAATCTTCGCTTTGCTTGGTCCAAATGGAGCAGGAAAATCATCCTTGATTAATACATTAACCACTTACTTAACTCCAACATCTGGTACAGTAACAATGTTAGGAAAGGATTTATGTAAGGAACCTAATTTTGTGCGATCACAAATAGCCTGTGTTTCTCAACGAATATCCATAGATGCTCATTTGTCCTTGATGGAAAATATGATATTTCAAAGCAGGCTTTACAAAGTGGATGCTGGAGCAGCTAAAAATCGAATTAACACTTTGATTGACAGCTTCGGCCTTGAAAAATATCTTAAATATCCCACTGCTTCCTATTCTGGTGGAGTTAAACGCAGGCTGGATATAGCTATGAATATGGTATCCTATCCAAAAATTTTATTTCTAGATGAACCAACTGTTGGGATGGATATTCAATCTCGAAAATCAATGTGGGAAATGATGAAAAAAATCCGTGATGAATTTGGAACCACAATATTTTTGACCACTCATTACCTTGAGGAAGCTGATGAGCTTAGTGACACCATCTGCATTATGAAGGATGGTCATGAATTAGTTCAAGATACTCCAAACAACCTACGTCAGTATATTCGGCAAAATATATTAAAAATTGGGTTTGAAAATATAGAAAAGGCCAAAAGTTGCGCGGCTTCCCTTGCAAAAGCCAATCCTTTAAAATCTTTCGATGTTCGTGGTATTTCCATTTTTTTCAAAGTTGGAAACATCAAATCAGACTTTACATCTGTGAACAGATGGCTGCTAGACCAAGGTATAGACTTTGTTTCTCTGGAAGTTCTGCAGCCTAGTTTAGAAGATGTTTTTCTGAATTTGACAAATCCTAATGAAAGGAGAATCAATTAATGAGTGTGTTGAATATTCTATGGCGTAATATGAAGTGGCGCTTTCAGAATCCTATCACCATCGTAATGACTATTCTACAGCCACTAATTTGGCTTGTTCTATACAGTACTATTGCAGGGCAAACCATGACTGATCTTAAGGTTGGCAATTATACAGCTTTTATTCTTCCGGGAATACTGGTACTTGTTATTTTTTCTAGTTCTTGTGGTGGCGGCATAGTAAATTATATCATGAAAACAGGAGGTAGTTTTTATAGAATCCAGATATCACCTATTAGACGAAGCTATATTGTGCTTGGCCATATTCTAGAGTCTGTTTTGCTTTCCTTTATGGAGGTTACAATACTTTTTGTGCTATCTTTATTTCTGTCTGTGCGTATAGCATCAGGGCTTAACGGATTTCTTATAATGATTACATTAATTTTTTTAACATCATTTTTTATGGCAGGCATAACCTATTCACTCAGCCTCTTTCTACCCAATGAAGCTGTGTTTGAAACTATGATGACTACAATTGTACTTCCAATATTTTTTGTAAGTACTGCGTTGTTCCCATTGGATCGCATATCAGGTGCATTTCGAATTGCTGTTATGCTTAATCCTTTTACCCATATCATCAATTGCCTTAGAAGCCTTCTTTTTGAATCTTACATTGACTGGAATAACATATTATTTGCTGGAGGACTTTTCTTGGTATTGTGCTTTCTCAGCTTTATACTAGCAATATGGAGTTTACAAAAAGATGCCAAACAATAAAGAGTTATATTTCAGTCTGTAAATCAAACATTTTTGTGCATAAAATGAGCGGTATATTTTTTATAATAGATGTATAATGAAATTTGAGGTGATGATATGGAGTGGATAGAAAGATTAAATAAATCAATTATCTATATTGAGAATAATCTTGAAGGAATAATAGATTTCAATGAAGCCGCAAAGATAGCTTGTTGTTCAACTTTTCATTTTCAAAGAATGTTTTCGTATATTGCAGGCGTTTCATTATCTGAATATATTAGGCGCAGACGAATGACTAAAGCTGCTTTTGAACTTCAAAACAGCGATATTAAAATTTTAGATTTATCAGTAAAATACAGTTATGAATCTCCAACATCATTTAGTCGTGCATTTCAAAATATTCACAAGATACCTCCATCTGTTGCTCGCCAGAAAGGTATTATATTAAAAACATATCCTAAATTAGTTTTTAGTATTACTGTGAAAGGCGATGCAGAAATGCAATATCGCATAGAAGAAACCCCAAAAATTCGTATTGTTGGAATTAGAAAAAAGTATAAAATGGACATGGAAAAAAACTTTGTGATGATTCCACAATTTTGGCATGAATTAAAAAAAAGCGAAATGCTTCCTCATATATGTAAACTAATGAATCAATCTCCTTCTGGCATACTTGGTGTTACTGCATACCAAAGTCAAAAAGATTTTTATCATTATATAGCTGTGGCAACAGATAAACCAATACCTCAGGGAATGATCGAATATGAAATTCCTGCAGCAACATGGGCAATTTTTGAATGCACTGGACCTCAACCAGATGCTATACAAGAACTATATAGACGCTTTTATACGGAATGGTTACCTTTTTCCGGTTATGAATACGCTGAAATGTACGATATTGAAGTTTATCCTATGTCAGATGAGAAAGCACATAAAGCTGAACTATGGTTCTCAATAAAAAAACACAAAATTAAGTTATAAAATAATTTTTTAAAACCTTCAACATTTTTTATAAGTGTTGAAGGTTTTATATTAACAGCAAACTTTCACAAAAATATTTATGCATATGTTATTACTATCTTTACAAAATATTCTACATCCTTATTGATCTTCAAATCCATTTCTAATTACTTTATAATCACCTGTTTGCAAATTTAAATCATAAATATCAAAATTACTATTTATATCAAATCCATCATAATGTACTGCAATATTTAATGATGCTGATCCATCTTCACCACTTACTATCCGGTGGAAAACTCCTTTTGCCCAAACTAAGATTGCACCGCCCTCATAAAGAAGTTCCCCATTTTTAAAGATTTTATTAGGAGTTAAAGTAAAGTGCTCAACTTGTCCATGTTCTTTATTGTATATGTCAACCTCACGTTGACCATGAAGTACTATTAAATTGTCATCTTGATATTCATGCATATACCAAGGGCGTTCCACATTTCCAACTTTACCAGGTGAAATAGCCTTTTTTTGATGAATCACTCTGTCAATAGAATCAATCTTAGAAATAGCATCCATAGGAAATAAATCAAAATTAACACCTGGTGTGTCTCGAAATCTTTTTAATTTAATAATCTTATACATTCCTTTAACTTCTTCAAGAATAATTGACATAATATCTCCTTTCAACATATAGCACATAACTATATAAATATATATTTATATAAATTATTACTTATATATGGAAAAATTTCAACTAAATTCTTTATATTTCCACTATATTTAATAATCATTTTTAGATATATAGAATGACAGGTATTAATAAAATTCAGTCTTTAAATATTTTTACTTTGAATTGCTAAATATGCCTTTAAAATTTTTCTTACCTTTAGTTACATTTTTTTAATTTTCATCATATATTATCATTAGAACAATTAAAATTAGTCTATTTTAATCAAATAGCTAGAAAGGAAGTGATCTAAAGTGTCTAATGCCGTTAATGTTGTTTCAGCTAAAGGTTCAAATACTCTTGTTGCTGTGAATCAAGTATCTGTACAAATTGATACACCTGGTGCTACTTTAACTATAGTTAAATCTGTATCACCTGCTGCTGTATTAGTAGGACAAACGCTTACCTATTCTATAGTAATTACTAATATTGGACCAGGCACAGCAACTAATGTGGTAATGGAAGATACTGGTCCATCCCAAGTTGATTTTGATGTTACTAATGTAACAACTTCCAAAGGAACTATCGATGCAAGTTCAAATGATCATTACATTAAAGTTAATGTGGGAGATATGGTTCTATCACAAATAGTTAAAATCACAATTCCTGCTACAGCTGTAACTATCTAAAATAAGTTAATACTAAACTAAATCTATTTTCATTTATTAATGCTTGATTTGACTTACTTCTCTTATATACAAAACAAGAGGAAAGGGAATAATTATGGTAAATTTGCTATCTGAAGAAAACCTTAAATCACCCTCAACAATGGTAACAAATACTTCTATAGTTAGAGCTGATAATATTGACCCATTAGAGGCCTCTGCAACTCTTTCTGTTAGAGAATCGCCTTGCTTAATACTATTCCAGTGTGTAAATAAGTGTAAAATTCATTTAGGTGACGATTTAACATACACTATTTATCTGATAAACAACACTGATTCTAATATAACTGACATACATTTGTTAGATAGGCTGCCTGAAAGCACTAAATTTATATCAAGTTCTATTCTTCTCAAACAAGGTAAGTACAAATATTCTAAAGGTAAAGTTGTATATAAATTTGATACCATAGAAAGATATTCTACCATTAAAATACTTTTAACGATTCATCCTAAAGCTGTTGGTATATTAGAAAATATTGTTGAAGTTACTTCTGAAAAGCTCAATAAATTTGTAATTAACAATCCATCTAAAATAATTGTTATTGCTTTTAAAAAGCATAGTCATAAAATTTAGGATAACCTATATACTATTTGGTTATCCTATAGTTTTTAATTATGTACAATATTTTTTTTGCAATACAATATAAGCAAATACATATTACTATAAATTAACTTACTTTTTTAATTTAAGATTTTGATTTACAAAGTAATTAATTATTTTTAAATTATTTTCATCAATTTCTTTAAATTTTAGAGCTGTTTTATAGTTAGAATTAGTATCATTTTGTTCAACTCTAATAACAGTGCATAGAGCCGTTATATTTGTAGTTTCATCTAAATGTATTGTTATAAGAGCATCATTTGAATCTGAATTGCTTTCATAAGTTATTAAGCTAACCCCACCTAGACTTAAATCAATAGTAAAGGATTTTTTTAATCTTGAATAATAACGATAGGAAATTTCATTAATACTTTTAAAATCTGCTCTATTTGGTAGAAAACAATATTCTATATCCTTAACTATTTTCAGCCTTGGATGCTGCCTTCTTTCTATTTTATTTACTAATTTTGGTGTTTGTAAAAGCACTATATTGTAATCACCGTCTATTTTACTTCCTATTACTTTTGATGTACACCTTAATGCTTCGCTTTCACTAATCAAAATATAATTTGCATCATCATTTACTTGGAAAGAAACATAGTTATTTTGTAAAATACATATTTTTATTGCTAGACATTCATCATATTTTTTTAAAATTTTGCCATCATAGAGTTGATTTTCCTTAATAAACTGAGTTTGTTCAAATAAGCTAATATTTTTTAATGCTATTTCCTCCATTGGATCCCCTCACTTTTGTTCATCATTTATTTATTGCTTTTACTATAAAAATACATTTTTTAAATTTAATATGTTATGAGATTTTTTATGATGGTGTTTTGACAAAATATACATTTATTCTTTTCTATTTTATGTATTGATACAATTTAGTCAATTTACCAATAAATAGTCCTATCATTTTAGGTGAGCTTGTTTAAGTTATTTATTTAAATTTTAATTATATTTTACCACATTATTAACTATATTTTCATATTTACACAATAAAAAATACAAAACAAAGGCGGTTCAACACCGCCCTTTAAATATATTATTTTAACTTGGTTTTACATTATCATTTTTATTTTGTGTTTTTCTCCTTTTTTCTTCATATAGGTTCTTACCATTATCTTCTTTTTCTATTCCTAACGCTGAAGTTTGTTTGTTTGTAAGTTTTCCTTTTATACTCATTTTAATTTACCTTATCCTTATATTTTTTTATTAATAACTACTTTTTAAAATTTATTTGTTATATCCTTTTGTATCCTCTTTAAATCTTTTTGTCTAAGCCTGGTTTCAAGTCTTATTTCATCCCAATCCATACCTTTTATCATCATTTGTTTTGCTCTTTCTTTAGCTTCTTGAAGCTCACCTTTCATATTTCTGTCTCCCCTCTATCTATTACCTTCCATTTTTTCTTTTGCTTTTGTGACATCCTGTTCGTTAATTCCTGTTCTTTCTTTTATTTCTGCCATTCCTATACCTTTATCTATCAAATCTTTTGCATTCTCCATTGATCTCTCATGTGTTCCTTTATTTCTCCATCTTCCCATAATTAAACTCCTTTACCTTTTTATATTTATTACTTTACCTGTATCTACTAAATCTTCTACAGGGACATATTTTTTTTCCTTTGATTCTAGTATTTTTACTTTAGCCAATTGTTCCCCTGTATCTAGTGCATCTATCCATACAGGATGACTTTCATATAATACTTGTATATTGGATGGTGAATTTAGTATTTCCTTTAATCTTTCAATCTCCATAAATACCTCCATTTTTCATAAGATTCTATATGTTTTTCTACATAGCTTCTATATAGTTTAAGTAACTCATAAAAATTTATACTAAAAAAATAAGCAGCTGAATTATATCAGCTACTTATTTTTATTTTTTATTAATCATTATAGAATATTACTACATCGTCACATATATAATATTTTTCTTCTTTTCCTTCTTTTTCTTCTTTTTCTATTTCACCATCTTTAGTAATATCTATTACATCCCCTGTCTTACAATCTAAGACTTTCTCCTTAGGCAAATTGAAAACGTCACCATTTTCTTTTTTACATATAACATAATCTCCCACATAACAAACAATAGTAACTTTCATAATTTTATACCTACCCCAAATTATATTATATTCTTATATATATATAATATGACATAAGTAAAAAAATATCAATTATTTCATAAATAAGACATGAAAAAACAAATAGATTTTAATAGTAAAAATTTCTACTTTATTATACATATTTGCATATTATTTCACATTTTCATACTTGCCCAGCAATTGTTGTAGTTTTCTAGCTTGCATAGCTGATTCTTCTGCAAATTCCTTAAATGCAGATGTAACCTCAGGATCATCTGATTTATGAGAAAACATTTGATAATCTCTTACACTTTCTTGTGCATCTAACAGCCTTTTTTTTATAATATCTCTGGTATCTAAGTTCATACTAAATTTACCTCCCTATATTTTATTTCATTTTTGATAGTAAATACTCTTTATTATTTGTCAAATTTTGTTTTACTATTTTTATTAGACTTTTCACTTGCTTTAAATTCAGCACTTCTTGAATGATATTTAGCACTGTTTGGATCTTTAGACCATTTTTTATCTGGATTGTTTTTATTTTCCATATGTATTCTCCTTTATATATTTTTTTCCACTTGGGATTTAGCTCTTGAACTTTCATTTTGCGGATCATGATCTATGTGTTTTTTTCTAAATTTATTATCTTCTTTCTTGTTGTTATTAGTTGTTTTCATCTTATTTCCCACTATAATCGCTCCTTTCTTCTATTAGTTTTTCCCGGTAAACAGTTTTTATGCTAAATTAAAAAATAGCCTTAAAGACTCCTAAATAATATCAAATACCTTCTATAAAATTTTTCTATATAGTTAAAAATTATCAAATCTTATAATATTTATAAATATATAGTTATATATTGGCATTAGGTTTACATTTTTGATATAATATATCTATTATCCTATCATAATTGAAATATACAAGGAGGTATTCTTATGAGCTTCAAACTACCTAAATATCAAGCCCCTTATTTTGAAAAAGAACCATTTATTTCAGCACAAAATGTAACTACAGAAAAGGTAACAATAGAGGGCGTTGCTCCGAGTAACTATCACGCAACATCCATATATCCTGAGTATTTTAAAATCAATAACAAATGGATTTTAGCTTCTGAAAGTCGTATGGATTGTCTAGTTGTAGTAACAGAAGATGAAAAACTTCAAGTAAAAGAATTTAGAAATTTACATATTGGCGATAATGTTGTATTAGGAAGAACTGAATGTACAGAAGATGGTATTTATGTTCATGTGGATGGTTTTAAACGTGAAAAAATTGCTAATCAAGCTTTCGCTTTCCGTTCCTCAAGAACAAGAGAAAGCTCATACTCTAAAGATTATGACGACTTATACGAATTGCTTAAATATGAAAGAGAACATGGTTACATATTGTGGGTTCTAGGTCCTGCTGTAGTTTTTGACCACGATTCAAAAAAAGCTATGGCATCACTTATAGATGCAGGTTTTGTTGACGCACTTTTTGCTGGAAATGCTCTAGCTACTCACGATTTAGAAGGTTCTGTTTTAAAAACAGCCCTTGGCCAAGACATATACTCACAATTTTCAATTCCTAATGGACACTATAATCATATAGATATTATTAATGAAGTGAGACGCGCTGGTTCACTTCAAAAATTTGTAAGTGAACAAGGAATTTCTGATGGTGTAGTTCATGCTTGTATAAAAAACGATATTCCTATTGTTTTAGCAGGTTCTATAAGAGATGATGGTCCTCTTCCTCCTGTTTTTTCTGATGTGTATAAAGCACAGGATGCTATGAGAGTTCATTGCAAAAAAGCAACTACAGTGATATGTATGGCAACACAACTTCACAGTATTGCCACTGGAAATATGACACCTATGTATAAAGTAGAAGAAGATAAAGTAAGGCCTGTTTACATTTATACCGTAGATGTATCTGAATTCGGAGTAAATAAGTTAAAAGATAGAGGAAGCTTAGAAGTTACTTCAATAGTTACAAACGTACAAGATTTTATTGTAAACATTGCTAATAATTCAATATAGCTTTACCTTATTATACTTATGGAGGTATAAAAATGTTAAAAAGAAACTTGACATCAGAGCTAGTGGCAAAATTTAAAGAATTTATGGATAAAATACTTAACTATAGAAAAGAAGGCAAAAATAAAGAAGCTTTAAATACTATTGATGATACTTTTAAAGAGATATTTAGATTAAGCTCCAAATTTTTCAATTCTTTTTCTGATGAAAACTTATTAGACATGATAAAAACAGATGGTACAATAAATGCAGATAAATGCATCATGATGGCAAAACTTTTAGAGGAAGAAGCTCTTATCTTTGAAGATGAAAATAACCTTGATGAAGCTTTTTATATGAATCTAAAGTCTCTAAATCTTTTTTTAGAAGCCTATGTAAATAAAGATAATGATTGTGATCTGCAAGATTATTTTTCTGATATACAACCCATTATAGAAAAAGTATATCAATATAAAATGCCTGTTTCCATTCAAAATAAAATTATGGACTATTACGTTAAAATGAACCGATATGATAAAGCTGAAGATATATTTTATGATGTTTTGGAACATAATGATTTTAATAAAAATATAATAGAAAAGGGAATTGTTTTCTATGAATCTCTTCTGCTCAAAGATGATAAAACTTTAAATGAAAGCAATCTGCCTCGTGAAGAAATAAATGAATCATTGTCCTTTTTAAAAAATAAACTATCAAGTGATTCTTAAGTTAAAGTTAAGTTTTCTAATTGATATAAATTTAAATCAACTTATTTATAAAGCATGTCGATTAAATGCCATTTAACTGACATGCTTTGTAATTTCCATAACTAACTTGATTAAGTTTTGTAAATAAACCTGTTTTTAATTTTTCTTTTTTTATAAAATACTTTCTTTCACATCTTTACATAAGTCGCTTTTAACTAGACCATAGATTATTCCAATAGCCATCCAGCTGAATCCTACTATTTTTGAAATTTTAGACATGTTTATCCATATATAAAAACAAATTGCGAATCCCATCATAGGGAATACCAAATTCCATATGAACTTTATACCATTTCTCTCTTTCTTTCTAATATAAAAATGAACTAGCACTGATAAATTTACAAACATAAATCCTATAAAAGCTCCAAAACATACTAAATCAGATGCTGTTTCTAAATTTAAAATCAAAGCGCCTAATATACTTATAATACTCATTATAAGTATATTATAAACAGGAGTTTTATGTTTAGGATCAAGATAAGCAAATACTTTCTTTGGTATTACATTGTCTCTTCCCATTCCATAAAGAAGTCTTGATGCTCCTGCCTGAGCAACTACACCTCCAGCTATTAATGCTACTATAAAAGCTACTGAGCAGAACACCACAAGTAAATGTCCTCCAACTTTTTCTATAATAAAAATAAATGCCGAGTCTACATTAGGATAAGTATTATAATTTGGCCATACTAAAGCTCCTACATAAGCTTGAACTATAAATAAAGTTCCGCCTATTAAACATGTCATTATAGCAGCCTTTCCTATATCTTTAGAAGGATTTACAGATTCTTCAGCTAAAGTAGTTACGGCATCAAATCCTAAAAATGAAAGTGCCGCTGTACCTACACCTGAGATTACACCAGTAAAAGTAGATGTACTTGGATTATATATGGCTTTCATAGAAAATAAAGTACCTGTTCCTACTCCATTATTTACAGCGTGTACTGCAAAAATTACAAAGGTTATAAGACATGCCAAACTAAATATCGCTACAACAATATCTACTTTGGCAGTTAATTGAATCCCCATATAATTAACAATAGCAATAAATATTGAAAATATAAAAACCCACATCCAATTAGGTATACTAGGTATTAATGCATTAGCATAGATAGCAGCAACTATGTTTATCTGAAGTGGCAATAATACATAATCAAGAAACATCATCCATCCAGTTATAAAACCTACATAAGGATTTATAACCCTTTGAGTATAAGTATATGTTGATCCAGCCACTGGAAAAGCTCCCGCCATTTTACCATAGCTATATGCAGTAAATGCCATAGCAATCATTCCTATAAAATATGCCAGTGCCATATGTCCACCAGTTTTATAATTTATTACACCAAAAAGTGCAAATGGTGCTATAGGATTAAGAAATACTATTCCAAATATAAGAATATCCTTAAAAGTTAATACCCTTTTTAATTCCTGCTTATATCCTAAATTATTAGTTCTAACTTGACTCTGACTTTCTATTGCCTCACTCATTGTTTCTCCCCCTCAAAATATTTTAAGTTAATCTATATTTTTCATTAAATGATGCTAACTTTTTCATTTTACATAGTTAATAGTATTTGTTCAAATAGAATCCACACCTCCTGTCTATATCTACATTCTATTTTTATAATATACTGTAAATTGAAACATTTACAATAAAATGAATATATTCAATTTATATTATTTATGTGTAAATTATGCCTATTTTATATAATATAGTAAAACACACATTTTGGCAACTCTTAATTTGCTGAAAATTCAGAGATTCGAATCACTAAATCTTCATTTTGACCAATTATCACGTCTCAACTTAGTTAAACAAAAAAATAAAAAAAGTTTCTATGCAAAACATAAAAACTTAAGATGTTTTTTCTTTTTTAATATTATGAAAGAAAGTATAGGCGCCAGTGCAAGTTTTATGAAAAATAAAATAAAACCCCACCATGCCGATTTTCGAGTTATCTTTGAGCCCGCTTTCACAGGTGGGTATCTCCTTCTTGCTTCTTGTTCTTGGATTTAAAATTCCAAGTATCATTTCACAAAAAGAGTCTGATTCCCTTTCACAAAAATGTTGGGTCAATATAAACTCATTGGTCGCACATAGCAGGATTTTTCTTTAACAATATCCTTATTTAATATTATACTACACTATTAATAAATTTATCTTAAAGTATTTTTCAGAATTTACTCATAATTCTTCAATTTTGCTTATTTTTTTAGATTATTTTACATTAATCCCAAGTTCTTTTAATTGTACTTCATCTACCACATTTGGGGCTTCTGTTAAAGGACAGAAAGCATTTTGATTTTTAGGAAATGCAATAACATCCTTTATGTTTTCTGTTCCTGCAAGGAACATTATCATTCTATCAAATCCATATGCAAGTCCTCCGTGTGGTGGTGCTCCAAATTTAAATGCTTCAAGTAAGAATCCAAATCTTTCCCAAGCACGTTCCTGTGTGAATCCTAAGAATTCAAGCATTTTCTCTTGAAGTTTTATATCATGTATTCTTATACTTCCTCCGCCTAATTCTTCTCCATTTAATACAATGTCGTAAGCTTTAGCTCTAATTCTCCCTGGATCGCTTTCCAAGTACTTAATATCTTCATCCATAGGAGCTGTAAATGGATGATGTTCAGCTTGAAATCTATCTTCTTCTTCATTATATGAAAGTAGAGGAAATTCAGTTACCCATACAAATCTAAACTCATTACTATTTTCTAGTATTCCTAATTCCTTAGCCATATGAATTCTTAAAGCTCCTAAGCTTTGGAATACAACACTATTTTTATCTGCCACTATAAGTACTAAATCACCGGCTTTAGCTTGAATTTTATCAAGTACAGCTTTAGTTTGGTCCTCATCTAAAAACTTAGCTATAGAAGATTTTATTCCATCTTCTTTATATGCTATCCAAGCAAGTCCCTTAGCTCCATAAGTTTTTATAAATTCAACTAATTTGTCAATTTGTTTTCTTCCCATAGAAGCAGAATTTTCAACTTTTATAGCTCTTACTGATCCACCATTTGCTAATGCATCTTGGAACACTTTAAAATCTACATCTTTAACAGTTTCACTTAAATCATTTATTTCCATACCAAATCTTAAATCTGGCTTATCACTTCCGTACTTTTCCATAGCTATCTTATAAGGCATTCTTTCTATTGGAAGCTTAACATCTACTCCTGCAACTTCTTTAAATACCTTCTTAATTAATCTTTCATTTAATTCTATAACATCATCTTCTTCTACAAAAGATAGTTCCATATCTATTTGAGTAAATTCTGGCTGTCTATTTGCTCTTAAATCCTCATCTCTAAAACATTTTGCTATTTGGAAATATCTATCATAACCTGATATCATCAAAAGCTGCTTAAAAAGCTGAGGTGATTGAGGTAATGCATAAAACTTTTCTTTATAATTCCTGCTTGGAACAAGATAGTCTCTAGCTCCTTCTGGTGTACTCTTTCCAAGTATAGGTGTTTCCATTTCAAGGAATCCATTTTCATCTAAGAACTCTCTAACCACTTTAGCTGTATTATGCCTTATCATAAATATTTTTTGCATATCTGGTCTTCTAAGATCTAAATATCTGTATTTTAATCTTATGCTTTCAGCTGCATCTAAATTTTCCTTTATATATATAGGTGGTGTTTCTGATTCTGATAAGATTTTTATATTTTCTCCTTTTAGCTCCACCATACCTGTAGGAAGTTCTTTATTTTCAGACTGTCTTTTAACCAAAGTTCCTGTTACAGCTATGCAATATTCTGATCTAACAGTATCAGCTTTTTCAAAAGCCTCTTTATTTATTTCTTCTCCAAAAACAACTTGAAGTATTCCTGATCTATCTCTTAAATCAACAAATTCAAGTCCTCCTAAGTTTCTTCTTCTTTGAACCCATCCCATAACAGTATATTTATTACCTACATGAGTCTCTCTTAACCCTCCACACATAATAGTTCTTTTAAGTCCGTTTAATGCTTCTCCCATTTTTTCTCCTCCAGTAAACTTCTTTGTATTTTTACAAATAGTAAATTTGTTATTTTTTGTTAAATTGAAAAATCAACCTATCTTCACTAAATCAATAATACTTTCTAAATTTTTCAAATTAATTTCAAATTGCTCTCCATCTTCCATTCTCTTAAGTTTTGCCATACCAGATTGCAGTTCATTTTCTCCAAGTATAACTGTAAATCTAGCACCTATTTTATTTGCATATTTCATAGAAGCTTTAACACTCCTATTCATATGATCACAATCACATTTTATACCTTTTGCTCTTAAATCATTTATTATTTTAAAGGCTTCTATTCTTTCATCAGCTCCCATAGCACCTACATATAAATCTATATAGTCAAATCTAGGTATTTCTATATTTTCTGATTCCAAAGTCATAATAATTCTTTCAAGACCTGTTGCAAATCCAAAAGCAGGCATATCTGGTCCACCTAACTCCTCAATAAGCTTATCATATCTTCCACCACCACAAACCGTTAAATCTTTATATATTATTTCAAAAACAGTCTTTGTATAATAGTCTAATCCTCTTACTATTTTAGGATCAATAGTGTATTCAATTCCAATGGCATCTAGATACTTTTTTAATTCTTCAAAATGTGTTTTACATTCATCACATATATAATCTAATATAGTTGGAGCATTTTTAGTTATCTCTTTACACTTTTCTTCTTTGCAATCCAGTATTCTCATTGGATTTCTTTCAAATCTTGATTTGCAAGTATCACATAAGTCTTCATAATTTTCTTTTAAGAACTGCTTGAATGCATCATTAAATTTTTTTCTACATTCTGGACATCCTAAACTGTTTATATTTAAGCTTAAGTTTTTAAGTCCCAACTCATCTAATGCTCTAATTGCTATGCTTATTCCTTCTGCATCTATGGAAGCTTCTTTAGACCCAAAAATCTCAACTCCAAATTGATGAAATTGTCTTAGTCTTCCTTTCTGAACATTTTCATATCTAAAAGCAGGAATAAAGTAATAAAGCTTTGTAGGTTGAGATTCACTGTAAAGACTGTTCTCAATAAAGGCTCTTACTGATGGTGCTGTTCCTTCTGGTTTTAATGTAATACTTCTACCACCCTTATCTTGAAATGTATACATTTCCTTTTGAACAACATCTGTAGTCTCACCTACGCCTCTTGTAAATAATTCTGTATGCTCAAACATAGGCGTTCTTATTTCTTTTATTCCATATTGCTCTGAAATTTCTCTAAATTTGTTTTCAACATAGTGCCACTTATAAGAATCCTGTGGCAGCATATCTTTTGTTCCTTTTGGTGCTTGTATAATCATAATAATACCTCCCTTTATTTCAATTGACAGTTGATAGTTGACAATGCTCAATTAAATTTTTTATGCTTACATCATAAAAAAATCGCTCACTGTCAACTGTCCATTCTCAACTTACTTATATCGTGTATTTAAAAGTTTTATTTTCTTATTTACCATTTCATCTATTCTTTTTATATACTCTCTTACATCCTTAACATTCGCATGTCTCTCTATTCTATTTTCATCTAAAAACACAACTTTAGTAGCTGCATCAGCTCCACAAGCTATAATGGTTTGAATCTCTTCTATAATTTGAATGTTATATAGCCCTTCTTTTGAAGCTTTAGCATATCCTATATTCTCCATATTACCTACCATATTTTTTTGTCTGTACATATAATATGGTTTCATATTAAGGTTTTTAGATAAATTCATAGTTTCTTCATGCATTAGATTTAGTTCACTTTGCTCTGGCAAAGAAAACTTTATATTGTTAAGTATATTTTCATGAAGTTTAGAAGCTCTTTTTACCGACATACCATGTACAGTTACGCTATCTGGAGAAAGTTTTAGTATTTCTTCACAAGTTTTCTTTACATTATTTAGTCCTTCTCCCGGAAGTCCTACTATAATATCCATATTTATATCATTAAATCCATGTTCTCTTGCCATTTTAAATTTATTTATAACATCTTGAACCGTATGCCTTCTACCAATAAGCTTTAACGTATCATCATTCATTGTCTGAGGGTTTATGCTTATTCTATGTACTTTATATTTTCTCATGCTGCTTAGCTTATTCAAAGTTATGCTATCAGGTCTTCCACATTCCACTGTAAATTCTTTTATATTATTTTCACGTACAAAACTATTATATATATGTTCCATAATTTTTTCAAACTGAATATCACTAATTGAAGTAGGGGTTCCTCCTCCAAAATATACACACTGGATCTTAAGTTCCTTTTCTCTTATATATTCAGCTGTCTTTTTTATTTCATAATGTAAACTTTCAAGATATGGTTCCACTATATTTTTGCAGCCTTCAATAGGATTGGAAGTAAATGAACAATAAAGACACCTTGTAGGACAGAATGGCATTCCTATATACACACTAATGGTTTTATTATCTTTGTTAATTAGTTTTTCTTCTGTCTTAGCTATATTAATGCAAAGTTCTGTCTTGTTAGGTTTTACAAGAGAATGTTTATTGAAATAATTAATTATGTATTCATTATCTTTTCCTTCATTTATTAGTGACAAAGCTATTTTACTTGGTCTTATACCTATTAAAGTACCCCAAGGCATTTCTTTTCCAGTTTTTTGGGTTAAGTATTGAAAAATCGACTTTTTTATTCCTTCTTTTTTAGTTATTTCATCTGAAAATTCAAAGGTTTTTAAGTTTTCTTCTTCCATAATATTAATATTTTTTTCATTTATTTCTATGTAAATGTCCCATTTTTCTTCTACAAAATCTATTTCTGAAAACTTATAAAATATATTAACTACATGATATACATCATATCTATAATTCATATTATTTAATTTTATTTTAATCTTCATTCTTATATATTCTCTCCTTTAAAAATGGAGAATTAAAAATTCTCCATCTTGAACCCTATAAAAACGGATTGTGTACTCGTTCTCTTCCTATGCTACTTTCTGGTCCATGACCTGGAAAAACTTTAACTTCATCATTTAATATCATGAGTTTGTCTTTAATACTTTTTATTATTGTTTCAAAGTTTCCTCCAGTAAAATCTGTCCTGCCTATTGAACCAGCAAATAATGTATCTCCTGTAAATACACAGTTTCCAATTAAAAAGCAAACTCCTCCTGGCGTATGCCCTGGAGTATGAATACATTTTATATCCATATTTCCTGCTTTAAAATTGTCACCTTCCTTTATGTATTTATCTACCTTTCCAGCTATGTTTCCATACATGAATTCGCTATTTTTTATCATTTCGTAATCTTCTGCATTAATGCACAAAGGAGCGTTAAATTCTTCTTTTAACTTCAATGCAGCTTCAGTATGATCTGCATGACCATGAGTAAGTAATATATATTTAACTTCAGCTTTTTCTTCTTTTATATATTTTATTAAGTCTTCTTCATCTCCACCTGGATCCATTACAACACAAGCTTTTGTTCCCTCGTCTATTATTATATAACAATTAGCTGCATAAACTCCTACTGGCATTGCTTTTATTTTCATAATATTTCCCCTCCTTCATAATTAAAAAGTTTTATTACTATCTATAATTAGAGTCACAGGTCCATCATTTTCTATTGTTACCATCATATCTGCACCAAACTTACCTGTCTCTACCTTAGATATAACTTCCCTACATTGAGACACAAATCCTTCATAAATTTTTTCTGCAGCTTCTCCTCCTAAAGCTTCTATGAAGCTAGGTCTTCTTCCCCTCCTGCAGTCCCCATATAAAGTAAATTGTGATATTACTAATAAATCTCCGCCAACATCTATAAGTGACTTATTTAACTTTCCATTTTCATCTTCAAATATTCTCAAATTCAGGACTTTGTCTTTTAAGTAAGTTATATGCTCCGCTGTATCTTCCCTTGATACTCCAAGCAAAACATTTAAGCCTTTACCTATTTCTCCAACTACTTTCCCCTCTATTTCTACTTTTGAATACTTAACCCTTTGTACTACCGCACGCATTAAAAATCACCCCTAATCTTTAATAGTTAATTTTTGGTCCTATAAACATCAATAACACCATTAATTTTTTTTATTTTTTTCATAACAGCTTTTAAATCATCTATACTAGATATTTTTAACTTTATATTTATAATAGCAGTGCCATTTTTAGGTGGTTTAGCATTTATAGCATATAAATAAGTATTGCTATCACTTATAATTACCATAGACTCCGCTAATAATCCTTCTCTATCATCTGCATTAATTTGAATTTCAGCTATATAATCGGCTCCTTTAGGTATTCCCCAACTTACTTCTACTAATTTATTTTCTCCATTTTCCAGTAGAGACCCTACATTTTTACAATCTTTTCTATGAATTGAAACGCCTCTTCCCTTAGTTATATACCCTGCTATAGCATCCCCTGGAACAGGATTACAACATTTTGCAAATCTAACAAGTAAATTACTTTCACCTTTAACTATTATGCCTGGTTGTTTTTGTTTTGTTTTATTTTGCTTATTATTATTTTTATTTAATTGTTCTTCTACTGCTTTCCATTCATCTACATCATGTTTTTCGCTTTTTAAATAGTGCTCTTTAAACTTTATTACTACAGTAGATGGAATAACAGCACCAATTCCTACAGCAGCGTACAAGTCATCTACGGAGTTCATATTATATCTCTTAAGTGTTGTTTCTAATATTTCACCTTTAGCAATTTCACCAAAATTATATCCTTGCTTTTTGGTTTCCTTTTCCATTAAATCTTTGCCTTTTACAATATTTTCTTCTCTTTTGGCCTTTTTAAACCAAGCTCTTATCTTGCTTTTGGCTTGATTACTCTTAACAATGCTAAGCCAATCTATGCTAGGTCCCTTTGGACTACTTGATGCTAATACTTCAATAATTTCTCCTGTTTTCAAATGATAATCAAGTGGAACCATTTTACCATTTACTTTTGCACCTACACATCTATTTCCTATATCAGTATGAATTTTATAAGCAAAATCTATTGGAGTCGCCTCATAAGGTAAATTAATTACAGTACCTTTTGGAGTAAATACAAAAACTTCATCTGAAAACAAATCTATTTTAAAACCTTCCATAAATTCTTCTGCATCTGAAGTTTCCCTTTGCCATTCTAGTATTTCTCTTAGCCATGTAAGTTTTTTATCTATATCCTCTGCTTTGTCCACTCCCTCTTTATATTTCCAATGGGCAGCTATACCATATTCTGCAGTTTTATGCATTTCAAAAGTTCTAATCTGTATTTCAAAAGGCTTTCCCTGTGGTCCTATAACTGTAGAGTGAAGTGATTGATACATATTAGGTTTAGGCATAGCAATATAATCTTTAAATCTTCCTGGTATAGGTTTATATATGGTATGTACTATTCCAAGTACTGCATAACAATCTTTTACAGTATCTACAAGTATTCTAACAGCTGTTAAATCAAATATTTGATCTATAGTTTTATTTTTATTAACCATTTTTCTGTATATGCTGTAAAAATGCTTTGGTCTTCCATCTATATCTGATTGTATTTCTGCTTTATCCAAATTTTCTTCTAATTGTTTTATTACTCCGCCTATATACTCTTCTCTTTCTTCTCTTTTTTCAGCAATCTTTCTAACTATAAAATAATATTCATTTGGATTAATATATCTAAATGCTAAATCCTCTAATTCCCATTTTATTTTTGACATACCTAATCTATGGGCAAGGGGTGCATATATATCAAAAGTTTCCTTTGCTTTTTCCTTCTGCTTTTCTACAGACATATATTTTAGAGTTCTCATATTATGAAGTCTATCTGCTAGTTTTATCAATATAACTCTTATATCCTTTGCCATAGCAAGAAGCATTTTTCTGACATTATCTGCCTGTTGTTCTTCTTTAGTCTTATATTGTATTTTTCCAAGTTTAGTTACACCCTCTACTAAATTGGCAACTTCAATACTAAATTCTCTAGCTACATCATCATAACTATATTCTGTATCTTCTATTACATCATGAAGTAGTCCTGCTGTTATAGTACTAGTGTCCATACCCATTTCAGCTAGTATGCATGCTACTTCTACTGGATGCATTATATATGGCTCTCCTGATTCTCTTTTTTGCTGATTATGTGCTTCGTAAGCAAAGTCATAGGCTTTTTTTACCATTTCTTTATCTACATTACTGCAATTTTTATCAATCTTTTTTATCAATTTTTCCAGCATGCTACTACTCCTCTAAAATCAATGGCTGGTTAACAAAACCAGCCATTATTTTTTATTAATATTATATTATATACTGTAGAAACTTGCAATTTTTTTACGCATTTAAAAATCCCTTATATATCGTACTTAATTAAAGACATTATATCATACTTTTTTAATTTGTCTCTTCCTTTTAAATCAGTTAATTCCATAACAAAATCTACAGTTATAACTTCACCGCCTACTTGTTCTACTAAGTTTAGCAACAGAATCTATAGTTCCTCCTGTAGCTAATAAGATCATCTACTATAGCAATCCTTTGGCCTTTTTTTATGCATCTTTATGCATTTCTAATTCATCACTACCATATTCTAAGTCATAGTTTATACTTATAGTTTCAAAGGGAAGTTTTCCTTTTTTTCTTACAGGAACAAATCCTGCTCCTAGCGCATACGCCACTGGTGCTCCAAATAAAAAACCTCTAGCTTCTGGTCCAACTACAACATCGATATTTTTATCCTTTAAATACTCTACTATTTTATCAACAGTGTATTTAAATGCATCTTTATCCTGTAATATAGTCGTTACATCTTTAAAACTTATTCCTTCTTTTGGAAAGTCTATCTATTATCCTTATTTTTTCTTTTAAATTCACTTGTATTCCCCCTCAATGTAATTCCCATAATATATTTTTACATATTATATATTTAATTATTGACATATATGTTGATTTTTAAAATATTTTTTAAAGAATACACAATTTATTTTCATTCTTTAAATACTTTGCTATTTGTTCAGCTCTATCCATATTAGTAGTAGTAAACAATTCTACAGCTATTCTTGCATTATCTACATTTCTTCTACTTTTTGATGATGGTATAATATTATATGCTAATTTATATATGCTATCTTTGTTTATATTGACAATTTTATGGATTTTGATTAAAGCCTTAAGGCCATAATTATTTGTATAATTTAAATGGTATATTCCTTGATTTATCATGATTTTATTTTCACCAGTTACACTTGTAACTCTTGAAAGTGTTCCAATCATAACCAAATCCAAATACTTACTTATACACTTCATTTGATAATACATAGATATAGCTTGTGCTATTTTAAAAGCTATACCCACTGCAGTTAAATCTTTAAAAGCATATTTACAATCTATTTGATTTGGATTCACAATAATAGTTTCAGGCATAACTTCACCGCATTTATGATAATCAGTTATAATTACATCTATACCTAAGTCTTCACAAAGCTTAACCTGCGAAACTGAATTCACACCACAACCTACTGTAATGATAAGCTTCGCCCCTAGAAATTTTATATGATTTTTTACCGTTTCAGAATTTATACTGAAATCTTCATCTCCATCCTCAGAAACAACGTATTCTACATCTGCATTTAAATACTTTAAAACTAGCAACAGCAAAGAGACAGCTGTTATGCCATCCAAGTCATAGTATCCATAAATCACTATTTTTTCTCTTTCATTTACTGCCTTTATGATTCTTCTCAATGCTTCTTTAACACCCTTTAATAGAAAAGGGTCCTGTGCATCTGAAAATCTAGAATACTCCATATTTCCTTCTTGTATCTCCATAATAAAATCCTCCAAATTTATCGAAAGCATATATATTATAATTGATATTGTCGTTTTTTACAAACACTTTGTAAAGAGATTATTAACAATAAAAAAAATCTAGAGTTTCATATACTCTAGATTTTTTATTTTATCATAACAAACTGATATTTTAAACTGTTTTCTTTATTTTGCTGGCTTTAAATTTCTATTTCCTGAATTTCTTTTTTTACCTACATGTTTTTTAAATAATACCCAGAATGGAGTTGCTATAAATATTGATGAATAACATCCAGATGCAATACCAACTAAAAGTGGTTTTGAAAAGTTTCTTATAGTAGGTACAAATACATAAACAGCTACTAACATTATTAAAACTGTTACAACTGTGTTTACAGATCTTGCCAATGTTTGCGTTATACTGGCATTGCAAAGTTCCGTTACATCTGATCCTCTCATATATTTATGATTTTCTCTTATTCTATCGAAAACAACTATAGTATCATTTATGGAATAACCTATAACTGTAAGCACTGCCGCTATAAACATTGAATCTATTGGTATTCTAAATACAGCATAAAATGCAAACATAACTAAAACATCATGAACAAGTGAAAGAATAGCTGCAGCACCAAATTTAAATTCAAACCTTACACCTACATATATGAGCATTGCTATTGCTGACAAAATTACTGCTTGAACAGCCTTCTTTCTTGTTTCAGCTCCTATAGAAGCTCCTATACTTTCCTGATTTGTAACACTGCTTCCCTTATACTTAGCTTTAACATCTTTAACAATATCATTCATATTATCGGTGGTTAATTTAGCACTTTTTATTTCAATAGAAGTATTATTAACCTTATTTGATTGAAAATCCGAATCATATTTTTTCACTATACTATCTATATCTGCTTTGTTGAAATCTTTTCCAATACTCATTTCAAGTACATTACCGCCCTTAAAATCCAAACCATATTCCAGTCCTTTAGTAGCAGCAGTAAAAAGTCCTATAAGTATTATAATAAGGGATATCGCAAACCATATTTTAGTCTTTTCTATAACTTTAAGCATACTATTTTACCCCCTTTCTGAAGTCATGTACTCCGAAGGTTCCTATGGTCCATTTATGACTGAACCATCCCATGCCTGCTGCAAGTTTTATTAAAGTTCTTGTTACAGTTATTGCTGTAAACATACTTAATGCAACACCTATAATTAGGGTTAATGCAAATCCTTTTACTGTTCCAGATCCTAATCCATAAAGTACTACACCTGCAATAATAGTAGTTATATTAGAATCTAGTATAGAAGTCATAGCTCTATGGAAACCTGCATCTATAGATGATTTTATTGATTTTCCGCCTTTAAGTTCTTCTTTCATTCTTTCAAATATAAGCACATTTGCGTCTACCGCCATACCTACCGTAAGCAAGAAACCTGCTATACCTGATAGCGTTAATGTGGCATTTATTCCAGCAAATGCAAGAAGTAATATATATACATATAATATTAATGAGATTCCCGCAATAAGTCCTGGAACTCTATAATATAAAATCATAAATAGTAATACTATACCTATACCAACTTTAGCAGCTAATATACTTAATGGAAGAGCATTAGCTCCAAGAGATGCACCTACTACTTTAGATTCAACTGCTTTAACAGCAACAGGCAACGCACCTGATTTAATTATGTTTGCCTTCCTTTTAGCTTCATCTAAACTTGCACTTCCGCTAATTTCTGCTTTACCATTATTTATTACAACACTAACTGTTGGATCTGTAAGTAGCTGATCATCCATAGTAATTGTTATTTTTTGTCCTAAAAACTTTTGAGTAGCATTGGCAAATTTTTTAGTTCCTGCATCATTAAGTTCAAGGTTAATTACTGGTTTTTGACTTTCTTGACTTATACTAGATGTAGCATCCTTAACATCTTTACCTGTAAGTATAACATTTTTATCTGGGCCTATAAATTTAAGTTCACCAGTTTTAGCTACACCATCTATTACAGACTTAGCATCAAATTTTCCTGGTATTTCTATTCTTATTCTTTTTTGTCCTTCTCTAGTTACAACTGTTTCACTAACTCCCATTTTGTTAACTCTCATAGATAAAAGTTCTATGGTTTTTTCAAAAGTTGCTTGGTCAACCTTATCAGCTTGAATTTCTTCTAGTACTGAAACTCCACCTTGAAGATCAAGACCTTTATTTATAACTTCGTTGAATGACTTAAGTCTGTAATCACCAATAGTAACTCCATAGATACCTGAATAAGATAAGAAGCCTATAAGAATTATAGATATAAGAAACAGTAGCGTGCTCTTTATTTTATTTTTATTCTCATTTTTATTTCTCATTTTCATCCTCCTTTGTTAATAATTGATTCTTTTTAATTTACATCTATTTACAATAGCCATTATATTACTTAAAAAATATACCGTCAATATTTATAAATGTAAACTTTTAGAGAACTATTCCATCATTTTTGTTTTTAATGCAATTGCACATTCAATTCTTTTCTTCTGCATTTTACAGCCTAGTGAATATGGTTTATGCATGTCACCATTGAAGTTATAATTATTGGCTTGACATCCACCACTGCAATAAAATCTAGCCCAACACTTTTTACATTCAGGTTTATTATATATATGTGCGTTTTTAAATTTATCTATTATATCAGTGTTCAATTCCTCATCATCTAATAGACTTCCTAATTTAAAATCTTTATTGCCAATAAATTGATGGCAAGGATATATATCGCCCTCTGGAGTTACAGCCACATACTCATGTCCTGCACCACAGCCTGATATTCTCTTATAAACACAAGGTCCTCCTTGCAAATCTATATTGAAATGATAAAATTTAAATTCTTTTCCTTCTTTATGTCGTTTAAGCATTTCAAAATATAGCTTATCATACTGTTCAAATATGGTAGGCAAGTCCTCTTCTCTAAGAGAAAGTGGATGATCCTCTGGAAGCACTACTGGCTCTATTGATATTTCATCAAAACCTTCATCTGCCATAAATTTTATATCTTCAAAAAAGTCTGTGTTCCATCTTGTGAAAGTTCCTCTTGCATAGTATTGCTTTGATTTATCTCTAACTTGAACCATTTTTCTAATTTTAGGTAATATACTATCATAAGAGCCACTTCCATCAACTCTTACTCTAACTTTATCATTTACTTCTTTTCTTCCATCTATACTTAAAACTATATTTCCCATATTCTTATCTAAATAATCCATTATTTCATCATTTAGCAATGTAGCATTAGTTGTCATTGTAAATCTTATGTTTTTATTATGAATTTTTTCTTGTTCTTTTGTATATTCCATAATTTCTTTTATAGCATCAAATGCCATTAGTGGTTCTCCACCAAACCAATCTACTTCTATGTTTTTCCTTGGGCCTGATTTTTTAATAACAAAATCAATAGCTTTTTTACCCATTTCAGCAGACATTAGCTTTCTACATCCTTTATAATCTCCTTCATCTGCGAAACAATATTTGCATCTTAAATTACAATCATGAGCTATATTTAAACATAAAGCTTTTATATAAGAAGGTGTCTTATTTGAGCTTGATGCTATATCTTCATACAAATCTTTAGAATACAATATTTCTTTTTCTATAAGTTCTTTTATCTCATCATAAGCTTCTTCTATTTCTTCTTTGTCATAATTATCCTTTAATCTATCTATAACCTTTTGTTTTTCTTCTAATTTATCATCCTCTAAAATATCATAAACTAGCTTGTCTACTATATGTACTGATCCAGAGTTTACATCTATTACATAATGTTCTCCACCCTGGACAAACTTGTGAATATCTGCCAATTTTTCTTCCTCCTAAAAATAAGTATTCAAAATTAACTTTGCAAAATCTACGTGTAAATTTAAAGCAGTAACATAACGTTACTGCCTAAATTTATGTTAATTTTCACAAGCTAAATTAGCAACTGTACAAGAAGTTTTACATGCAGATTGGCATGAATTAGCACATTCTTTACAGCCTGGCTTCTTTAAACTATCCTTTATATTTGTTTTGTTTATAGTTCTTATATGTTTCATTTAAATTCCTCCATTCATAAAGTTTCCTGTTTGATTATAACATAAAGCGTAAATAAAATAAAGTGATAATGAATTAAAGGTTTCTTGCAAGTATACCTGATAAAGCCCCTACTACCAGTGCTAGAGAAAATCTTGCTGCCCTATTATAACCTATTACAGCAGAATTTCCCGATATAACAGAAACTATATAAAGTACTAGTAAATATAAAACAGTTACCATAATTCCTATTAAAAAACCCCTTCTTTTTATTTTTTTTACTGCATATATGGTACCATAAATTATGCTTAAAAGTGTAGTAACTAAATAAAATGTAGAACTAACAGTTTCACTTATTTCTGTAAATGTCATTATAACTGCAAATATAAGAAGTAACACCACTGTTATAATGAATCCCCTTAACACTCCTTCTGCTGCCACAACATAACTTATATTCTTGTTTTTTTCCAATTAAAAACACCTCCTACCTAATAGTATCTATGTAGAGAGAAGGTGTTTTATGATTAAAATCTTAACATCCTTATTTGTCCTCTATGACTTTGTCTTCTTTTTTATCTTCACTTTTACTATCTTTATTTTGATATTCTCCAATTTCAGATAATAAGTTTAGTACTCCTGTTTTATCAAGTTTTATTCTAACCTTATCTGGACCTGTTTGAAGAACAATAAATCTATCCTGCATATTTATTATTTTACCTACTATGCCACCTTTAGTCATGATTTCATCATTAACTCTAAGACTATCTATCATTGCTCTATATTGTTTTTTTCTTTTTCCTTCAGGTACTAATATAACTAAGTAAACAACTACAAGCATAAATATAAGTGGAGAATATTGTATTAAAGCTTTCATATAAATCACCTCCCTCCATTTAATAGTTAATAGTTGCTAGTTACATTTTTCTTTAACTCTCAACTTTTCACTCTTAATTCTTAACTACTTTAAACTTTTCCATTCCATTGTTCTAGTTTTTCTTTTTTATATTCTTTAAAATAGTCACCATCTATAGCATCTCTTATTTCCTTCATTAACTTATTATAGAAATAAAGATTATGCAGCACACAAAGTCTCATGGCAAGCATTTCTTTAGCTTTAAACAAATGTCTTATGTAAGCTCTTGAATAATGCTTACAAGCTGGACATTCACATCCTTCATCTATAGGTTTAGAATCTAATTCAAATTTTGCATTGAATAAATTTATCTTTCCATCTTTAGTAAACACATGGCCATGCCTTCCATTTCTAGCTGGAAGAACACAATCAAAAAAGTCTACACCTCTATCTACAGCTTCTAATATATTACTTGGTGTACCAACTCCCATAAGATAAATAGGCTTATCTTCTGGAAGATATGGAACTACTGCATCTATTATCTTGTACATTTCTTCATGAGTTTCTCCTACAGCCAAACCTCCAATAGCATATCCATCTAAATCTATTTTACTTATAGTTTTGGCATGTTCAATTCTTATATCCTCATAAATTCCACCTTGATTTATACCAAAAAGCATTTGTTTTTTATTTATAGTATCAGGAAGAGAATTCAATCTGTCCATTTCATCTTTAGACCTTTTAAGCCATCTAGTAGTTCTTTCTACAGATTGCTCAACATAATCTCTTGGTGAAGGGTTATGTATACACTCATCAAAAGCCATGGCTATAGTAGATCCAAGATTACTTTGAATTCTCATGCTTTCTTCTGGTCCCATGAATATTCTTCTTCCATCTATATGAGAATTAAAATAAACACCTTCTTCTTTTATTTTTCTCATTTTAGCCAGTGAAAACACCTGAAATCCACCTGAATCAGTTAAAATAGGTCTATCCCAATTCATAAATTTATGTAATCCATTCATTTTTCTTACTACTTCATCACCAGGTCTTAAATGAAGATGATATGTATTTGAAAGTTCCACTTGGCATCCTATTTCTTTTAAATCCATACTTGATACTGCACCTTTTATAGCAGCTAGTGTACCTACATTCATAAATACAGGTGTCTGAATTACGCCATGAGGAGTTGTAAATTCACCCCTTCTAACCTTTCCAGACTTTTTGAGTAATTTGTACATTAAAACACCCCTTTATTTAATAAACATTGCATCTCCGAAGCTAAAGAATCTATATTTTTCCTTTACAGCCCTGTCGTAAGCATTCATTATATGTTCTCTTCCAGCTAAAGCGCTTACTAACATTATTAATGTAGATTGTGGAAGATGAAAATTAGTTATAATCTTATCTACTACCTTATATTTATAACCTGGATATATAAATATATCTGTCCATCCTGATTGTTCTCTAACTTCTCCATTAGAATCTCCTATGGTTTCCAAAGTTCTACAAGAGGTTGTTCCCACAGCAATTACAGTTTTTCCATTTGCTTTTGTTTTATTTATTATATCTGCAGTTTCCTTAGACATAGTGTAGTATTCTGAATGCATATTGTGTTCTTGTATATTTTCAACTTTAACTGGTCTAAAAGTGCCAAGTCCCACATGTAAAGTTAAAAATGCTATATTTACACCTTTTTCTTCTATGCTCTTCAAGAGTTCTTCTGTAAAATGTAATCCTGCAGTAGGTGCAGCCGCAGATCCTTGTTCCTTTGAATAAACGGTTTGATACATTTCTTTGTCTTCAAGTTTTTCTTTTATATAAGGAGGAAGAGGCATTTGTCCTAACCTATCTAATACTTCTTCAAATATACCTTCATATTCAAAATTAACTATTCTATTTCCATCTTCTCCTATATCAACTACTTCTGCTTTAAGTTCTCCATCTCCAAATACGAACCTTGTCCCTATTTGTGCTTTTCTTCCTGGTTTAACAAGAGTTTCCCATTTATCTTTATCTATTCTTTTAAGCAGTAAAAATTCTATTTTTCCGCCTGTGTTTTCTTTTGCCCCAATAAGCCTTGCTGGAAGTACTCTTGTATCATTTAATACAAGACAATCTCCCTCACCTAAATAGTCAATTATATCTTTGAATACTTTATGTTCTATTTCACCAGTTTCTTTATCTAGAAGCATTAATCTTGCTTCGTCTCTCTTTTCTAATGGACATTGTGCAATTAATTCCTCTGGTAAATAAAAATCAAAATCTGTAACTTTCAAAAGTATCTACTCTCCATTTCTTATATTTTATCGTTAAATATTGATTCTTGCTCTATATTTCTTTTATTTGTTTCACTAAATTTTCTGCTTCTATTTAAATGTTTATACGCACTATCTGATGCAACTCTTCCTCGAGGTGTACGTATTATAAATCCTTTTTGAAGAAGATATGGTTCATAAACATCTTGAATGGTATCCAATTCTTCGCCTATAAAATAAGCTAGAGTTTCTAATCCTACAGGTCCGCCTTTAAAATTATCTATTATTGCTTTTAATATTTTATTATCTATGCTGTCAAAGCCCTCTTTATCTACATCCAAAAGTTCTAAGGCAGCTTTAGTAACTTCTACATTCACGAGTCCATTGCTCTTTACATCTGAGTAATCTCTAACTCTCTTTAAAAGTCTATTAGCTATTCTTGGAGTCCCTCTAGATCTGCTTCCTATTTCTAGTGCAGCTTTTTCTTCTATATCCATACCAAGTATTTTACCAGATCTTATTATAATTTCCTTTAACTCATCATCTTCATAGAATTCCATTGGACACATTACTCCAAATCTATCTCTTAAAGGAGATGTTAAAAGGCCTACTCTAGTAGTAGCTCCTATTAAAGTAAACTTAGGTAAATCCAACCTTATTGATTTAGCTGAAGCACCCTTACCTATAACAATATCTAAAGCATAATCTTCCATAGCTGGATAAAGTATTTCTTCTACATTCCTACTAAGTCTATGAATTTCATCTATAAAAAGCACATCATAATTATTAAGACTAGTAAGTATTGCTGCTAAGTCTCCTGCTCTCTCTATAGCCGGTCCTGATGTTACTTTTAAATTTCCACCCATCTGTATTGCTATAATATTTGCCAGTGTAGTTTTACCAAGTCCAGGTGGACCATATAAAAGCACATGATCTAAGGCTTCTCTTCTTATTTTTGCTGCTTCTATAAAAATTTCTAGCTTTTCTTTAACCTTTTTTTGTCCTATATATTCACTAATCTTTTTAGGTCTTAAACTATATTCATTTTCTGTATCTTCTCCCATGTTTAAAGGCGTAACAATTCTATCTTCATTATCTTCCATAAAGTTACCACCTACCTAACTCATTAAAAATTTCAAAGCATTTCTTATTATATTTTCTATAGAATCTTTTTTATCTATAGTTTTCATAGCTTTTTCAGCTTCTTTTTCAGAATATCCTAATGCCATAAGCGCCTCTAAAGCTTCTGAACCCTTTCCTGTGTTTTCATCTATTTCAACATTATCACCTTGACATACATTCCCTTGTTCTTTTTGTATCTTATCTTTAAGTTCAAGTATAATTCTTTGAGACATTTTTTTACCTATACCTGGTGCCCTCATTATGGTCTTTTCATCACCAGATAAAATAGCATATTTTAAGTTATTAACATTGCTTATAGACAACAGTGATAACGTAGCCTTTGCACCTACACCATTTATAGTTAAAAGTAAATTAAACATATTTAATTCTTCTTTAGTTAAGAAACCATAAAGACCTATAAAGTCTTCTCTTACTATTTGCTGAAGGTAAAGCATAATTTGTTCATCTATTTTTGGAATTTTAGCTAGAGTGCTTCCCGAAGTATATATTTTATAGCCAATACCATTATTTTCAACTACTATATAATCCTTATTCATTCCTGCATAAGTTCCTCTTATATACTCATACATCAAAGGCATCCTCCAAATTTTTTTAAATTTAAAATCAAAAATTCTCCATATAAACTCACATATATTACTTTACCATTATACTTAATTTAATTCAAGAAACAAAGAATATTATCCATTGTAAAAAGCCTTAAGGACTATTATTCGTAGTCCTCAAGGCGTGCTTCTGCATCTTCTCTTGTATTGCACTGAAAATATTTATCACCTTTTGTTAAAAGTTCTATATCTGCTTTCTTTAGTCTATCAATTTTTATATCTGTTATATCCCTTTTTTCATTCTCTATGAACATATTTCCTTCTTTATCTGTTTTATATATAGAAATGAATCCGTTTTTTATACCAAGTACATATTTATTTGGAACATACTTATCTACTTCTTTTATAAGTACCGCTTCAGAAGAATTGATACTTGCCACAGTATATCCTTGTCCTTTATAAATTTGCTCTAATTCTTTCTTCTTCTTTCCCACCAAATTTCCTGCATTCTCTTGTTTTTCAGTTACAATTTCACCACTTTTAGTATATTTTTTCTTAAATATTATCTGTGTATTGGTTAAAAGAGCAGTATTTACGTTTGAATCTACAGTTACAGTGTTGTCTGAAGTTTTACTATTATTTTGAACTTCATATTTATTATCTTTGACATTTGCATTCTTCAACTTACTTATACACAAATAATAACTTAAACTGAAAATTGCAAGGGTTAAAATAGCCAATAAACCAGTTTTTATTTTTTTTCTATTTCTATTAATAAAATCCATAATATCCCTCCTAAAAGATATTATGGACATATATTAAAGGTATTATTCATAAAATTACACATTTTATGAATAATACCTTTACCAATTCAAATTTCAAAGGTTAATTTAAAATTGATTAGTTTTATCAATAATTTTTTAACCTTATTCTTCAAATCCTTCTGGGAACTCAGCATTGTGATAAACATCCTGGACGTCTTCGTCATCTTCTAAAGCATCAATCATTTTTTGGAACTTAACTATTGTTTCTTCATCAATTGCTGTATATGTATCTGGAATCATCTTTACTTCAGCTTCTAAAAACTCAAGTTTATTAGCTTCTAAAGCTTCTCTTACTGTTCCAAAATCTTCTGGTGTAGTTGTTACTACAAAAACTTCATCTTCTGCTGCAAAGTCTTCTGCTCCTGCATCTAAAGCCATCATCATTAATTCATCTTCATCCATCTCATCTGTCTTTTCTATAACAATTTGACCTTTACTTTGGAACATGAAAGAAACGCATCCTGTTGAGCCCATGTTTCCACCATTCTTAGTGAAAGCATGCCTTACATTAGCTGCTGTTCTATTCTTATTATCTGTTAATGCACTTACTATAACAGCAGTTCCTGCTGGACCATATCCTTCATAAACTACTTCTTCGTAGTCTACGCCTTCCATTTCTCCTGCACCTTTTTTTATTGCTCTTACTATTGTATCCATAGCCATGTTTGCAGCTTTAGCTTTTGCTACAACGTCTCTTAATTTTGCATTTGTATCTAGATTTGATCCTCCAGTTTTAGATGCAATGGCAATTTCTTTGCCTAATTTAGTGAAAATTTTACCCCTTTTAGCATCAATCTTACCTTTTTTTGTTGTATATTATGCCACTTTGAATGTCCTGACATATTTATTTCCCCCTAACTTATTGGTTATATATTATTTAAAATTATTATTAAAAATTATGTAGTATTAAGATTTTTAAGTTTTTATTAATAAAATACCTAAGATATTATATCATACAAGAGCTTATAAATTCAAATTTTAAATATAATTTTTCTTGAATTTAAAACACTAACAATATTAAATATCCTCTTCTTTAAACAATCTATTTTCCTTCTTAAAATAATAATCTTCATCTCCTACTATAATTTCACATCTACCACTAGTAGCTTCTATTGTCATAGATTCTACTTCTTTCAGCTTACAAACATCACAGTACATCGTAACTTTCACTTTATCTGTATAATCTATGTTTTCTATATGCCACAGGTTTTGTTCAAATAAATACTGAACCTTTCCAAGCATATCGTATTCTATAAATATATCTAATATGGATCCTTTAACCCTTTCAACTATGCTTCCTTCATTTACTGACATAGCTGCTGCCTTTGAATAAGCTCTTACAAGACCTCCTTTTCCTAAAAGTATTCCACCAAAATATCTAGTAACTACTACAACCACATCTGTTATTCCATTTTTCTTTATAACTTCTAAAACTGGTATTCCACCAGTTCCCTGTGGTTCTCCATCATCACTATATCTTTGTATCCCCATATTTTCACCAATAATATAAGCATACACATTATGCCTTGCTTCTTTTTGTTCTGTTCTTATTTTATTTATAAATTCTTTTGCTTTATCTTCTTCATATACTCTTTTTATGTGCCCTATAAAAACAGATTTTTTTTCTTCAAACTGTGTGCTTATTTCATCTTTTATAGTAAAGTAACCCAATGTAATCACTCCTTAGCTTTTGCCTCTATATCTGCTATTGTTTTAAGGTATTCCTCTGATACTCTTTTTATATAATCTTTTTCTGTATTTCTATAAATTTCTCTAACCTTATCTTTTGCCTTTTCACTTTTAATTTTTATTAATGATTTTATAGCATACATAATCACCTGATTATTTTCATCATTTAACTTCCTTATAAGTATATTTTCTGCAGATTTATCCCCTATTTTTCCTATAGCAGAAACTGCCATTCGTCTCACATTTACATGATTATGAACAGATGCTTTAAGCAAAATATCTAATATTTTACCATCTCCTATTTCTCCAAGTATCCAAACAGCATTTTCTTTATCTTTAGTTTTCATATTAACATAGTTATTTCTTATATAATCTATAAGTTTAGTTTTGTTTTCTAAACTTAGTCCCTTCAAAACTTCTATTTTATCTAACTTTCCAGATCCTGATACAGTTTGGAATAGTTCCTCTTCATTTCCACTCTTAACTAATATTCCATATTCAATTTTACCATCTAATATATGTTTTTGAACAATTTCTTTGGATAAATTTCTTATTTTGCATAAACACTCTATAGATTTACCTTCTAAAAATAAGAAGTAAGTTATATCTTCTTCTGTATATGAGTTGATATTATTCCACTCTATATTAAGCATACCTTTTTTAATGATAATAACCTCCCTCCCTTTTTATTTGTATTCTAGTAATTCATTTATTATATTTAATCCTTTTTTCATGCTTTCCTCATCTGTTTGAGAAAAACCGATTCTAAAATATTTTTTTCCTTCTGAAGGATCTTTATAAAACAAAGTTCCTGGAGTAATCAATACTTTTTTATCTTTAGCTCTTCTAAATAATTGAATAGAATCTATATCTAGAGATTCTTTTATCTTTAAATAGAAGTTAAGACCTCCCCCTGGACTTATAAATTCAACCTTATTGCTTAAATAAACATTTATACATTCTTCCATTAGTAAGTACCTTTGCTTATATATTCCATTTAAATTATTCATATAGTCTCGCCATAAACCTTTTCTTATATATAAATCTAAAGCTCGCTGCATAAGACTAGATGTTGATATATCTGTATTTATTTTGGAATTTTGAATACTTTCCTTAAATTTTTCAGGCGGTATTAAATACCCTATTCTTATACCTGGTAAAAATATCTTTGAAAAACTTTTTATATAAATTACCCTATCATTTTTATCTAAACTTTTAAAGCTTTTATATTCTATATTATTATCATAAATTAATTCTGCTAAATAGTCATCTTCTATAATATAAAAGTTATAAATTTCTGCTAAATTTAAAATTTGCTGTTTCTTTCTTACACTATAACTCATTCCTGTAGGGTTTTGAAAATAACTCATAGTGTAAAAGCATTTTATATTGTTTTTCTTTAATATTTTTTCGAATTTATCTATATCTATACCATTTTTCTCCATAGGCACTTCATAAATATTAGCTCGTCTCCATTTGAAAACAGACAGAGCACCACTGTAAGTTGGCTTTTCAACTATAACACTATCATTTGTATTTATAAGTGCTTTTGATACTATATCTATACCTTGCTGAGCTCCAGAAACTATAAGTACATCATCACTTTTAATATTTTTATTCCAAAAAACTTCACTTATACTTTTTCTTAGCCCTTCATATCCTAATGTTTCCTGATATATAAGAGCTTCAGCCCCATCTCTATCTAAAACCTCATTTAGTACATCTTTAAAAGACTGTACTGGAAAAAAATTATTTCGTGGAGTTTCTCCAGTGAAATCTATATACTCTTTTAGCATTTTACCTGATATTTTTTTTAGAGCTTCTGAATACTCTTTTTTGAAATTTTTAGTTATGTCCTTTTTCTTGGCATAAGTACCACTTCCCATTTTCTGCACAGCATAACCTTCATTTTGGAGCTTTTTATATGCATTTACTACAGTTACATTGTTTACTTTTAGAATTTCTGCTAAAGATCTTATTGAAGGCAGCTTTTCCCCATCTTCAATTTTATTTATATCAATTAATCTTTTTATATGTTTTGTAATAATTACATATTTAGGAGTTTCTCCTTCTAAGTTTGTAAAATATTTATCCATACTGGCACTTCCTTATATTTTATATATTTACATATCTATATAAGGCTCACTCAAAAAATAACTGGCAACTATCTGCCTGATTCAACTTGCTATTTTTTTCATATGCCTAATTATGCAAATAAACGAACTTAAATTTTATTGTATCTAAATTTAAGTTCGTTTATTTGCAGTATCTACTAAATAAAATTTTATATAAAGTATACATTCTCCTTAAATAAAACTTTCCCTTCTTCGTTTTTATAATCTCTAGTTTCTCTCTTTATTAAATTTTTTGTCCAAAGTTTATTTAATATTTCTTCCATGTTTATATCATAATCATAAAATAACTTATCATTTTTTATATCTTCTGAACTTAAAAAACAATCTTTTTCTCTCATGTAATTTACTAGGACATTACTTAAATTTCTTGCAGATCCATCTATACTTTTTTGTAAATAACTTAAAATACTATTTATTACATCTTCTACATTATTTTTATTAAAAAACAATTCATCCACATGTTTTCTGAAAGTATCATTTAAATTCATAGCCATAGTCATTGCATCTTTACTTATCATATAACCTGAAAAGTTAACATAAAGCCTAGCATACTCTTCGGCACAGCGTACAGCAGCAGTATATGCTGTATACAAGCTATCATTATATAAGTATTTTTTGCATACACCTAAACTCTTTAGTAAATTCCCGAAATAAACCATATTCCATCTTTCTCTATCTAAATCTGGATAATATCTGCCATTATCATATCTAGAAGTTATTTGCATATCTTTAGAAAATACAAGTCTAGAAGATGCAAATATTCTATGAATAAATCCACCTTTTAAATCATCTTCATGAATTTGTAAAAATTTATTTTTACTCATTAATTTAATATGTACCGGTATTCCCTTTTCCTCCGTATAGATATTTTCTATATCTGGATGTTTTTTATCCAATATAACAAAAAAATCTATATCAGATTCTTCCCATAAGTCCCCCGTAACCATGCTTCCAAAGACCATAACTGCAAGGACTGAATCATTTGATTTTAAACTTTCAATTATATTATTAAATGCTCTTTGATATTGTACTATAGTCTTTTCCATTTATTGTTTGCCACCCCTTTTAAAAATAATAAGAATAAAAAAAAATTTAATTTTTTTACTATTATATACTATACTTTAATACAATTACAATACTTGAATTGCAAACATGAATGATTTCTTTCAATATTTATAGTTCAATCTTCCAAACTTTAAATCTTTTTATACTATTACAATTTTTACATTTAAATAGGTGTATACAGTAATTATCTGCATCATTTATATCCTGCTGGCAAGCATAAGAGTCTGCGTAATCTTGTGCTCTTCCCATATCCTCCATGATACCATTACAGTTGTCGCACAAAAAATTTGTTACACTTAATCCATTACATGCTGGGCACATTTTTTTCAATAAAATTCACACTCCTTTATTAGTATATTTTTAACATGCTTTTCCTAGATTATCTTATATTATTATTTAAAATATATTTTTAAATGAATAAAAAGATATAAAGCATTTTCTTCTTCATACCTTTTTACCTTTTATTTATTTAAAGCTTAAATTATCTTTTTGACTTTTGCCTAAAAATATTTTAATTTATCCATTTTTCCGAAAATGCTTTAAATCATATGTTTTTTACACTTGTTATATACTTCATCGTCTACTAAAACACACATATAAGTTCCATTTTCTCTATATTCTTCACATTTAACCTTTGAGTTTCTATGTAAAAATGCTACCATAGACTGATCTGTATATGGTATGCTATATTCTACTTCCTTTAGTGTATAAGGTAATGTCCTGCTTATTTCCTCCAATAGTACATCTAAATTAAATTCTTGTTTAGCTGAAATGCATACAGTTTTTATTCCATGATACTTTTCCTTAATTTCTTCTATTCTTTCCTTTGATGTTTTATCCACCTTATTTAAAACTAACATGATAGGTTTATCTATTGCTCCTAGTTGTGTTAGAACACTATCAACTGCCTCTATTTGTTCTTCTACATATTCTGAAGATACATCCACTACATGTAAAAGTAAATCAGAGTATATAACTTCTTCAAGTGTAGACTTAAAAGCTTCAATTAGGTCATGAGGAAGTTTCCTAATAAATCCTACTGTATCTGTTACTGTAATTATTCTGCTGTCCAAAAGTTCTATAGCCCTTGTAGTTACATCTAAAGTTGCAAAAAGCATGTCAGCTTCAAAAACTTTTTCTTTATGGGTTCCTTCTTTTGGCATAGCAATTTCACATAATTTGTTTCTCAATGTAGATTTACCTGCATTGGTATATCCAACCAATGAAACTTTAGGTAATTCATTTCTTCTTTCTCTTTGAGTTTCTCTTACTTGTTTTATTTTTCTTAATTCTCTTAATAAATCATATATTTTTTCTCTTATATGTCTTTTGTCCGTTTCAAGCTTTTTTTCTCCTGGTCCCTTAGTTCCTATACCTCCACCAGTTCTAGAAAGTACTGTGCCAAGTCCAGATAACCTAGGTAATCTATATTTTAGTTGTGCAAGTTCTACTTGTATTTTTGATTCTCTACTCCTTGCTCTTGTGGCAAAAATTTCAAGTATTAAAGTAGTTCTATCTATTACCTTTGCTCCTATGTTTTCTTCTAAATTTCTAACTTGAGAGGATGAAAGTTCATCATCAAAAATAATAAGATTAGCAGCACACGCTTGCCTTAAAAGAGATATTTCATCCACCTTTCCCTTACCTACATAAAAAGCACTATCTATTGTATTTCTTTTTTGAAGCACTTTATATACTACATTTACATTGCAGGCTTTAGCCAAATCTTCAAGTTCATCTATACTTTCATCACTTTCCACTCCTACTAAAATTGCTCTTTCAGTATGATCATCAATAACATTTCTATCTTTTATTATGTCCTCTATATATTTTATTCTATCCAGTATGCTATATTTAATTCCCACTTCCATACTAAGAGGTTTTGTCATTTCAGTTACAAACAAATCATTTTCTATACCACAAAATCCTAAAGTCATATCTGTGAATCCACTCTCATCTACTCCAATTGCAGCCATACAATCTAATTTAAGCTTTATAAGTGCAGATACATCTACTGCTGAAAGTCTAGAATTTCCATTAGGATGAGTATGTATTATTTTCACTTGTGATAATTTTTTTTCCTTTATATCAATTTCAGGAATTTCTACAGTACTGCTGTCTCCTATGGCTACACTTATTACAGCTCCCTTTCTAGTTATTCCAACACTAACCTCTCTATTAAGGTATGTTGTAACATCACATAGTAGTCCTATTAATTCCTCAGTACAAATACTATCCTTAGGCATTTTCATTTCATAAACTTTTTCAAGCCTATCCAAAACAGAATTTTTAACACCTTCTATATTTCCATATATCATTTTCATCACTCCATCATTTTATTATTACTTGGAAATTATAAATTTATTCTAAAAATACAATCAATTTCACCCTGCATCCTCTACACACTTGACAACTTTCATATAATTTTATACTATAAAGTCAACGTTGTAAATATGTGTAGTTTGGAGGATCACAATGGAAGAAAAAGAAAAAAATATATTAATTAGTAAAGATGCAATAGCTGAAAGAATACATGAATTAGGACAAGATATATGTAAAGATTATGAAGGCAAAAATCTTTACATTTTATCACTTTTAAGAGGAAGTTTTATATTTGCTGCAGATATGGTAAGAGAAATAAATCTTCCTTTAAAAATAGGTTTTATGACTACTTCAAGTTATGGTCACTGTGAAGTTTCTTCTGGTTGCGTAAAAGTTTTAAATGATATACAAGATGATATTAATGGCTATGATGTTCTTATTGTAGATGACATAATTGATACAGGTATAACAATGGACTTTGTTATGGGCCATGTAAAAGCATTAGGGGCTGCTAGCGTTAAATGTTGTGTACTTTTAGATAAACCTGAAAGAAGAAAATTAGATTTAAAACCTGATTTTTGTTGTTTCGAAATCCCTGATGTATTTGTAGCAGGTTACGGATTAAATTATGGCGACTACTATAGAAATGTGCCATACGTATTCAACTGGGAATAAAATTTTCATATTTTAAGCATAATGCGAAGCATTATGCTTATTTTACATAACTTATTTACTATTTGGAAGCTTAAATCCTGCATTATCTAATCCCATATTTATAGATGTATCTGGTACCTTTCCCACTATTATTGTTTCTGAAATTGGCACTTCATTTGTTATTTCTATGTTTTTACTATTAAAAGGAACTATAATTCTCATATTTGTTTTAACTTGAACATATATTTTATGCCTAGTTTGGTTTATACCCACACTTTGGAAATCTGATAAATACTTTGTTTCTATATATCCTATTGGTTGCATTTTCACGTTTATTTTGGGTCCCATAAAAGCCAACAAATTATTTTTAAACATATATCCTAATGGAACTTTTAACCCTACTTCCCCTATTTTTCTCAGCTGAGTTTGAGATTTCATAGCCACATCACAAGCTATTTTGTTCATTTTTAGAGTATCTGCTTTAATCATAGCTATATTCCCTTCCTTATCCTTTTCTACATTAATTATATTATCATAATTAAATTTTTCTGAATATTCGCTTATTATTACATAGTTTATAGTTTCTGTAATTTTAGCTCTAGTTTCTATATCTGCAGCCGTTATTATAGCCGGTGTTATTAATTCATTAATAACGTATATTGTTATAGCAATCAATATACATATTAATAAAAATATAATATAAAATTTACACAGTTTAATCCTTATGCCTTTAAATTTAAACTTTTTTATAATATTCACATCCTAAAAATTATATCTTACATAATTTATATGAAAAATAACTTATTTATTTACCGAAAATATATATAAATTTAAATTATTTAAATAAAATTTATGCTGTATTTTTTTCTAAATCAAAGTTATATTTCATTAATACTTTAATTTATGTTATAATAATTTAAAATTATCAATTTCTAGACTAAGAATTAAGGAGGACAATTATGAGCAAAAGGCGGAAAAAAGCTTCTCCTAAAAGAGCTTTTAAAATTACGCTGATTACTATATTAAGTTTATTTATATTAACATCTGTTGCCTGTTTCGGAGTAGTTCTAGCTATAATACAAAACGCTCCTCCATTAGATGTAAATCAGATTTTAACTTTAAATGAACCTTCTGTTCTATACGACAACAAAAATCAATTTATGGATATAGTTGTAACAAATGAACAAAGAACTGTTATTGAAGGTAAAAATATGCCTCAAAACTTAAAAAATGCTTTTGTAAGTATAGAAGATGAAAGATTTTACAAACATGGTGGTATAGATTTAAGGAGAATAGCAGGAGTAATAGTTATAGATGTCAAAAATAAAATAAAAAGACAATCAGGAGTACAGGGTGCTTCTACCATAACACAGCAATTACTTAAAAATACACTTTTATCCTCTGAACTAACTTTAAAGAGGAAAGTACAGGAAATGTACTTAGCCATACAACTTGAACAACATTTAACTAAAGATCAAATACTTGAAGCTTATATGAATACAATATATTTAGGGGGTCGGTCTTGGGGTGTAGAAGCTGCTTCTGAACAATATTTCAACACAAAAGCAAAGGATTTAAATTTAATTCAATGTGCTTTTATTGCAGGAATGCCTCAGAGCCCTTCTGTATATTACCCTTTTTCTAGCTCTGCCAAAAAAAAGCCTTCAGTGTATTTGAATAGAACTCAAACTGTATTGAAGAAAATGTATGAAAATGGTTATATAAATGCAGCAGAATATAATGGTGCTATAAATGATTTAAATAATGGTAAGCTTACATTTCAACCTCAAGTTGAAATTAGCAATAAGCTTAACTTCGAATGGTTTACATCACCTGCCATAGAACAAGTTAAAAGAGATTTAAAAAGCCAGTATCATTATACTGATACTGAAGTTCAACATCTACTTATGTATGGTGGTTTAAAAATATATACCTCCATGGATAAAGATATGCAAGCTAATACTGTCAAAGCTTTAGACTCTGATAGTGTACTTGGCGTTTCTTCTTGGACTGATAAAAATGGTATAATTCAACCCCAAGCATCAGCAGTAGTTATGGATTATCATTCTGGAGAGGTAAAAGCTATCGTTGGTGGAAGAGGTGATCAACCACCTAGATCCTTCAATCGAGCTGCCTCTGAAAAGTACTTAAGGCCTGCTGGTTCAAGTATGAAACCTCTGTCAGTGTATGGTGCTAGCATTGATTCAAAACAGGCAACAGCAGCTACCGTTATAGATGACTCGCCGTTACCAAATGATATTGCAAACTTGTATGGTTCTAACGGTACTCCCTATAATCCTAAAAACGACGATTGGGAATATATGGGTAATGTAACTTTAAGAACTGCAATAACAAAATCAAGAAACTTAGTAGCTGTAAAACTAGAAAATTTAATTGGATTAAAAACCGGTATTGAATATGCTGAAAAATTTGGTTTAACATTAGATGATCATGACAAAACCAGTATAGCAGCCTTATCTTTAGGACAATTACATCATGGTACTAATCCATTAACTATGTCTGCAGCTTATGGTGTTTTTGGTAATAGCGGTAACTATACTTCTCCAAAACTTTACACTAAGGTTTTAGATAGAAATGGAAAAGTTATTTTGCAAAACAAAACCTTAACAAAAAAAGTACTTTCACCTGAAAGTGCTTATATAATGTATGATTTATTAAAAGGGCCAGTAAGTCCTGAAGGAACAGGTCCAAAAGCTAACTTTGGCAATATGCCTGTAAGAGGAAAAACTGGTACTTCTGGTGATAACAAGGATTTTTGGTTTTGCGGCCTTACACCTTACTATTCAGCTGCAGTTTGGATAGGTAATGATGATGATTCTGTTTGTGAAGGTGGTTCAAGTAATAAAGCTGCAGGTGTATGGGGAGCTATAATGCAACCAATACATGAAAATTTATCTCCAAATGATGTACAAATACCATCTGGAGTTACAACTGCAAGCATTTGTGCAAGTTCTGGTAAATTAGCTACATCCGCATGCTATGCTGACCATACAGCTTATAATGAAGTATTCCTACAGGGAACTGAACCTTCAGAATACTGTAATAGCGCACATTCTGGTTTTAAGAATAATTCTTTATTTAATCCAGATAAAGGCACTAAGGATACTACTATACCTGATGCTAACACTAATAAAAATTCTAACAGTACTGGAAATCAGCCTAATTCCAATACTAATACAACTAATTCAAATACTAGTAAACCTAATTCAAATACAGACACAGATACGAATACAAATTCCAATACAGATACTGCTCCTAATAATGTTATAAATCCTAAAAAGCCTACTATAACAAACTAAAAGTGAATAACTCACTTTTAGTTTTTCTCTTATAACAAATTTAATTTTTTGAATATAACTTAAATGGATAGGGTACAAATTTGTATCCTATCCACTTAAATTTTCTCTCATAACTCTAAGAACTTTCTTTTCAATTCTCGAAACTTGCACTTGACTTATTCCTAACATTTTTGCCACTTGTATTTGAGTTTTATCTTTGAAGTATCTAAGCATAATAATTTGCCTTGATTTAACATCTAGGTTCTTCAAAGCCTCTTTTAATGCTATCCTATCCACTATTTCACTATCTCTATCAGATTTTTGACTTATTTTATCAATAAGCAGAACTGGCGCGCCATCATCTTGGTGTATAGTATCATATAAGTATTGAAGGCTATTAGCAGATTCCATGGCAAATACAATATCTTCTGCTGCTATTCCTGAATATTTCGATAATTCTTCAATAGTTGGGTCTCGATTAAGTTGTTTAGTTAATGCTTCTTTATCGTAATGTAATTTTTTTGCAGTATTTTTTACACTTCTACTTACTTTTATCATACCATCATCTCTTAAGAATCTTTTTATTTCTCCTAAAATCATAGGCACTGCGTAAGTAGAAAATTTCACGTTATATTTTTCATCAAAATTATTAACAGCTTTAACTAGTCCCATGCAACCTATTTGAAATATATCTTCATACTCATATCCTCTATTTAAAAATTTTTTACTAATAGCAGAAACTAAAGGCAAATTAACCTCTATTAACTTATCTAATGCACCTTTATCCCCATTTCTAGCATACCTTATGAGCTCTAGATTATCTTCATAATTATAACTTGTTTTTTTTACTGCTTCTTCACTCATATTATCCACCTAACTTAAAGATTTGAAGACTTTTTTCATTATTAATCTTGTCCCTTTATTTTTTTCAGAATGTACTTCTAAACTGTCCATGAAAGTTTCCATAACAGTAAAACCCATTCCTGATCTTTCTAAATCTGGTCTTGATGTATATAAGGGTTGCATTGCAAGCTCTATATTTTCTATCCCTAAACCTTCATCTTCAACTATTACTATGAACTCTTTGTCCTTAATGTGCGCTTGGATTTTTACTGTCCCTTCTTTTTGCTCGTATCCATGAATAATAGAATTAGTCACTGCTTCTGATATTGCAGTTTTTACATCTGTTATTTCTTCTATGGTAGGATCAAGCTGAGATGCAAAAGCTGCTACAGCAACTCTTGCAAAACTTTCATTTTCTGATTTACTTAAAAATTCTATTTTCATCATGTTCTCATACATTTTTTTAATCCCCCCATTATATACTCTCAATTGCTTCTTCAATACTTTTATAAGATTTAATTATCTTAAACATACCCGATAGTTCAAATACTCTCTCTACTGAACCACTAATTTTTGTAATGCATATATTCCCTTTTTTTAAGTTTAATTTTTTATATCTACCTATAACTACGCCAATGCCAGAACTATCCATAAAACTTACATCTGAAAAATCCATTATTAGTTTTCCAATATTATCTCTATCTAGCCTATCGTCTATTTTATTTCTTACTTCTTCTGCACTATGATGGTCTAATTCTCCATTCATATGAACTATTAGCTTATCATCCTTATTTTCAAACTCTAAATACATATTATCTCCGCTCTACTAAGGGCTATATTAATATCATGATTTGCAAAAACTCTTAGCGTTAAAGGCTTTCCTTTAACTTTAATTTACCACACTGCTTTCTATCGCAATTACAGCGTGACTATAATTATAAATTAATATAAATTATAATTATAGTATATGCATACTTGCATAGTCCGAGCAAGACCTTCTTACCCCCCTTCGCTTTTTAAATTTTCTTTGGAATAACTGCAAAAATTATATCACATACGTAATTAATATTCTCCGTTTGGAATTATTTTCCTGCTGTTTCCCAATATATTTTTATTATTTATTTTTACCACATTATACATTTTTATACATACTAATTGTCATTTTATGAAATCACTGTTATAATATTATTTACTTGATTAAAAACTTCAAGACATATAAAAAAAATTAGCTAACTAAAATTAGCTAGTGATTTTAATATGTCTATATATAATAAAATTTTAATTTGGAGGTATATATTATGGATTTGTGGTTAAAAGAAGGTCAAATAGCAGATGCAGTTATGACTTATAAAATAAAGGAAACTCTTGTTAGTAAAAAAACTGAATATCAAGATTTAGCTGTAGTGGACACATATAGTTTTGGAAGGATGCTTGTGCTTGATGGTATAGTTCAAACAACTATAGAAGATGAATATGTATATCATGAAATGATTTCTCACATTCCTCTATTTACTCATCCTAATCCTAAAAAAGTTCTTGTAGTTGGAGGCGGAGATGGTGGTGCTATAAGAGAAATTTTAAAACATCCATCAGTGGAAAAAGCAGTACTATGCGAAATAGATAAAGAAGTTGTTAATGAGTGTAAAAGATTCCTTCCTGAAATAAGCTGTGCATTAGACAACCCAAGATGTGAACTATTTATAGGTGATGGAATTAAATATGTCCATGAACATAAAAATGAATTTGATGTAATAATAGTAGATTCCACTGATCCATTTGGTGCTGCCGAAGGGTTATTTGGCGGAAGCTTTTATAAAGAAATATACCAATGCTTAACTGATGATGGCATATTTATAGCTCAAACTGAAACACCTTTTTATTTACCAGATGTAGTTAAACGTGTTTATAGTGATGCAAATGATATATTTCCTATAACTAAATTATTTATGGCTGGTATTCCTACATATCCGAGTGGCTTCTGGAGTTTCACTGTAGGTTCTAAGAAACATGATCCAGAAACTGTAGATTTATCACACACTATAGATATAGACACAAAATATTATACTAAAAAACTTCACAAAGCTTGTTTTGTATTACCAAAATTTGTTGAAGACTTAACAAAATAAACCTGCTTAATCATAGTAGACAGAATTAATATTAACTGTATGAATACATATATAAGTATCCGTACAGTTAATTAATCTTTGTAAAAACTAAGTTATCATACAAACTAATAATAATAATAATAAAATAATAATCCTTATTATTTTAACTTGACACCCTTATGGTAAAATAGTATATTAAAAAATGTACTTAATAAGTATATTTTATATTTTGGAGAAATAAAATGAAAATTACACAAGAAGTTGATTATGCACTTAGAGTTATATTATTTTTATCTAATTTGGGTTTAGGACGAAAAATAGAAGCTAAGTCCATTTCTCAACAAGAAAACATACCATTAAGGTTTTTATTAAAACTTTTAAGGAAACTTACCCATGCAAATATAATAAAATCCTTTAGAGGCGTTAATGGTGGGTATGCTCTTGACCAAATGCCAGAAAATATAAATTTAAAACAAGTAATAGAAGCTATAGATGGCCCTATACATCTTAATAAATGCCTTTATGACCCTGTTTATTGTAACTTAAATAGAAGTACTAGTTGTGGAGTACATAGAGCATTAGAAAGAGTTCAGGATAATCTTGTTAAAGATTTGGAAAGTATAACATTTAAAAATATATTAGATGGAAAATTATAAAAATAGAAGTTGCACTTACATTTAGTACAACTTCTATTTTTATCTGTGTATAACTAGTGGTTTAAATTATATTTAACTTCATATTGCTAATGTAAAACTTCATTATTTTTAGTATATGCTTTATTCCATGAATCTAAAAATACATATTCTCCAGCATCCTTCTTATCATAATGATTCTTCTGTTCCTGGATTTCTCCTACAGGAGTTAATCCTATGATTCTGTAATTTTCAGGTATATTTAATACATCTTTTATTGCATTTTCATCTACAGCTGCTATCCAACAAGTTCCATAGCCTTCAGCAGTGGCAGCAAGGATGAAATGCTCCATAGCAATAGCTCCATCTACAAGATAGTACTGTTTATCGTCTATTACCCCTGATTCATTAGGATCAGCTACCACTACTGTTATCATTGGTGCCTCCCTAACCGATTTTGCAGCTTCACCAGTTTTATTATTTATAGCATCTGCTATAATATTTTTCTTATTTTCTTCTTCAACTATAATAAATTTGTATGATGATGCATTCTTCCAAGAAGGAGACATCATAGCTGCATTAAGCATTCTATCTATCTTTTCCCTGTCAATACTGGTGTTTTTAAATTTTTTTACACTTGTTCTATTTTCTATAACATTATAAAATTGCATGCAATCACTCTCCCTTAAAAATAGTTTGTGTAAATTGTATACAGGTTATTCATATAAAAATAAAAAATAGGGCTGTCGCACTAATAAATTTATATACAATATATTGCTTTGCAAATTTAAAATTATCACAATATATTGTAGTATTTATTCTTAATACGACAGCCCCACTTTATTTGCTAATTTTTCAAGTTGGCTAAAATTGATTATATATATATGTTATATTATTAGTATTACAATACAAAAATATTATTAATAAACCTATTATTAAACTAATGCAATAGATTAACAAATATATATTGTTAGTTTTTATATTTTCGTCAATTTTTGTTATAATATTCATCAATTGCTTTGTCAACATTTAACCAACCCTTCCATCCTAAATGCATTGTATCTTTTAAAAAATAAGGTTCATACTCATTTGTTGTGAAGTCAGCTACTTCATATCCATAAGAATCAATCAAATTTTTAACCTTATGATAATATGTTTCTCTTTCTTCTTTAGTAAATCCACCATAATCATACCATCTTCCGTTTACAGGAACACTTACGAATAGAGGTTTTATATTACGTTGTTTACATATATTCAATAAAACTTTTAAGTCTTCATATTCTGGTGATTCTGAATATGATTGTCCCTTATAATAATCTTTATAGGACTGCATATTATTTTTTATAGAAGAATTATATACATCGTTTATAATGTAAAACTGGTTATTATTTGCTTTAGCTTTTCCTATGTCATTTGCTTTGTTCTGTTCATCTTGCCAATTTATTGATGTTATATCTTTTTTTAATGAAGGATAAGTCTTATATTTTTCTAATATTTCATAGGTCTTACTCTTATCTCTTATTTTAAGCAAATAATTTTCTAACTTATAATAAGGTTCAATTACAGTTAAAATGATCTTTGAAAATATATCATTTTTAGAATTTAAATATGCATAAATATGCATATTAGGATAACTGGAATCTTTACTAGTTAAATAATTTACTCTGTTTGATATGTAATTTTTTACAGAGCTGTCCAATTCTTTATTATTTAACAATTCATAAAACTGAAGTTCTGAAAAATTCATATTAAATTGTTCTGGTGTTAACCCATCTTTATTAAACCATTGTGGCGATACAATTATTACTAATTTTTTATTTTTCACACTATCATCTACTGCTCCTAAACTTATAGCATGTATTATACTCTGACAATATCCTGTTCCTACCAAGTTAACATCAAATCCATTATAATTTTTTTTAAAAAAATTGCTAGGGTGACTATCTACAGTCTTAGTATTTAACTCAGAAGAACCATAAACATTTATTATATCGCTTCTTTTTAAACTCTCTTCCTGAAGATCTAATCCCTTAAACTTTTGATATATCAATTCGCTATCAATAGCATTATAATATCTTCCTTGTATCTTACTAGTATAGTACTTATCTAAAGCAAATAAAATTCCAAATACTATGCACCCTAAAAGTACAAGCATCGAAAAAATTACTCTAAGTTTTTTCATTATTTATCCCTCTTAGATAGATATTCTATTATTCTATTAGGTGTTTTTATGTCCTCTCTTTCTATTTCTGTTGGTTCTATCTTTATTCCTAAGCTCTCCTCCAACTGAACTAAAAGTTCTATAACACCTAATGAGTCTAATAATCCATTGTCAAATAAATCTAAATCTCCATGTTCTTCTAAACTATCAATATTACATATTTCTCTTAAAATATTAACTACTTGTTCTTTTTCAACCATTAATTTCATCTCCCATATTATTTTTTAAATAAATATCCTGAAAATATTAAAAAGCCAAAACATACTAAATTAAAAGTTATAAATGTAAATAATATATTCCAACCATTTTTATTTTTAACCTTTTTGTACCAATTACTCTTTCTTTCAAAATAATCTGTACAAACTATTAATATACCATGATATAATCCATATAGAATGTAAAATGTTTCAGTTCCATGCCATATTCCCATAACAAGCATGTTCATCATGAATCCTATGTATGAAGCTGTATATCTATTTTTAAACCATTTTTTCTTTATGGAACTCATTACAAACCTAGTATATAAAAAATCTCTTAGCCAAAATGATAAAGTCATATGCCATCTATTCCAAAATTCTTTTATATCTTTACTTAAAAAAGGCATATTAAAGTTTTCCGGCGTAGCAATTCCTAAAACATATCCTGCTCCAATAGCCATTAAGCTGTATCCTGCAAAATCAAAAAACAAGTAAAAACTATAAGCATACATATAGTTTAATGTATTTGTAAAATTATGTCCTTGTGGAATCTTATTTAACCAATAAGTGTAAATTAAAACTCCAAAAACAAATTTATAAGTTATACCCTTTGCAATTTTCCATATACCTTCCCTAAGTAATACACAATATTTATCCCTATCCATTACTTTATTTGCATCATCTTTAAATCTTCTAAAACGATCAATAGGACCAGAACTTATTGTTGGGAAAAATAGAATAAAATATGTGAAATCCTTTATACTTATTTCTTTTATTAATCCATCATAAATTTCTATTAATATCTGAACTACTTTAAAAGTAACATAAGATATTCCCAGAAAACCTACACTTCTATGTATAAGGGTTACTCCATATTTAGTCAAAATTAAAGGTACTATAGCACAAACTATTACTATCCACAATATCCATCTCTGTTTATATATTTTTCTTATATGTAAATACGCTTTAATTAGTATTAATTCACTTGCATAAAATAATATTAAACTAAGCATATTAACTTTATGCTGTCCAAATATCATAAGTATAATTATAATAGTAACTGCTATACCATAATACTTAATAGTTTTTTCACAAAATCCTAAAATTACTGCTGGAATTAACAATAGGAATAAAAAGTAAAAGAAATATAAACCATCATATGGAATCATTTAATCTCCTCCGATAATACTTTTCTATCCACTTTACCGTTAGTTGTCATGGGAAGAGATTCTTTTATTACTATTTTTCTTGGTATCATATATTCTGGTAAAAATTCTTTTAAATTTTTCTTTATGCCTAACATTGCAGAAAAATTATCTGATGTTATTTCCTTATTTAAAACTACAGCAGCAGATAAATACTTTATTTTTTCATTGTCAATTATAGGTATCACTATACAATTCTTAACTTCTTTTAATTTTCTGAGATTGTTTTCTATATCTTCAAGTTCTATTCTAAAACCATTCAACTTTATTTGAAAATCTATTCTTCCTTGATAATATAGCATACCTTCTTTTATATAGCCTTCGTCTCCTGTTTTAAAACATCTTTTTTCATCACCATTAACCTTCATGGTTGAAAATACTTTTTTAGTCTTTTCTTCATTTTTATAATAACCAAGACTTACACTGTCCCCTGCTATAATGATTTCTCCTTTTTCTCCTTCTAGTACCTCTTTACCTTCTTTATCTACTATTTTAATAATACAATCATCCTTGACTTTTCCTACTGGTAAAGGATTTATCTTATTACAAATTTCATCTGTTACCTGAACTGAAGTAACTGCTACAGTAGCTTCTGTAGGTCCATACATATTAATAACTTCTGCTTGTTTAAACCTGCTCTTAAGCTTCTCAACACAGCTGTTAGTAAGCGTCTCTCCACAAAATAAAAAAAGCTTTAAATTTGGAAGCATACTTTCATTAAAATTACTATCTGAAAGGCACATATCTGCAAAAGAAGGTGTTGAAACCCATATACCTATATTAGAAGTTTCAAATCCTTCAAATAATTTTTTCATACTACTTATCATAGTCTTATCTATACTATATAACGTAGCTCCACTAGCTAAAGATAAATACAAATCCATAACAGACAAGTCGAAAGAAAACGGAGCTTGATTCATAAATACTGAATTTTTTTCTCTACCATTACATAAAGATAATCCCCATTTTATAAAGCTTTCAATGCAAGATAATGTTATTTGAACACCTTTAGGTTTTCCTGTACTACCAGATGTGTATAATATGTAATACACATCATTATCTTTTAACATATAATTTGTATCTGGTTTTTTAAATTTATATCTATTTATTAACTCTGTAATTTCTTCTAAGCTTTTTATTTTACAATTTTGAAAATCATAATTGCACATGCCTATATTAAATATAAGTTTAGTTCCCGAATTTTCTACAATATCTTTTACTCTTTCATATGGAAAAGAACTTTCTACTGGAATATAAGCATGACCTGATTTAACACAGGCAAGAAAACATATCAACATTTCATGTTCTTTAGCACCATATACTACTATAGGTGTTTTATCTTCTCCATAAGTTTCTATTAAATAGGAAGCTAATGCATTAGATTTTTCCAATAATTCCTTATAACTCATAGCATGATCTTTATATATATGAGCTATTTTTTTAGGTTCTTCTATTCCATGTTTGTTTATTATATCTATCACAGTCATAATTTTTCCCCTCTTGTATTAAGCATCTTCAATGGTAATTTTATCATTTATCGCTGTAATTGTAAACACAACATACATTTTGTAATTGTTTGGTTTATTTTGAAATTCACCTACAAATTATTTTGATGAATACTTGAAAACTTGCATTAAAAACTTTGGAATAGATGTTAATCTTTTTATTCTCCAAGGTTCCTTTGCTACTCTATAAAGCCATTCTAATCCTAAACTAATCATCCACCTGGGTGCTCTTTTTATGTTACCTGAAAATACGTCAAAACTCCCTCCAACACCCATAAAAACTTTACAAGGCAATTCTTCCATATTTTCTATTATGAACATATCTTGTCTTGGTGAACCCATAGCTATAAATAAAGCATAAGGTTTTTTAGCTTTAACATCATCTATCAATTCTCTGCAATTATTTAAATCAAAATATCCATTATGACTACCACTTATAGTTAAGTTAATGTATTTATTTTTAAGTTTTTCAATGCATGCGTTAAGTATTTCTTGTTTAGCACCAATTAAATATATACCTTTGCCTTCTTTTTCACATTTTTTTATAATTTCTTCCATAAGTTCTATACCTGCAATTTTCTGTTTCACGGGATTTTTTACCACTTTAGAAGCCATTACTGTTCCAACACCATCTGGAATTATTATAGATTTAGTGCCAGTAAAATTTTCAAATAATAAAGGATTATTAAGCCCATTATATAATACTTCTGGATTTCCTGATATTACATTCACTTTATGAAACTTTTCCATGTAATCCATAAGCTCTTTCATTGTTCCGTTAAAGACATTATATTCTAATATCCTAGTAAACATATTCTTCCTCCAAACTATATATTGTAGTAACTTAAATTCACAGAAACTCAAGGAAAAATTTCATACAAAATTATCCCTTGAGTTTCTAATATTTCTTATCTGCTTAAATTTACAAAACAAAAATAGATAAGTTACAATTCTTTAAAAAGCTCCTTCTTTTTTAAATACTGAAAATACAGTTCCAAATAATATTTTTATATCTGTCCATAGGGAGAATTGTTTTATGTAAGTTAAATCATAATAAATTGTTTTTCCTAGCTCTATTTCTCCTCTACCGCTTATTTGCGCTAGTCCTGTTATTCCCTGTGTAACTAATAATCTCTGTTTATAGGCTTCTGGATAAAATTTAACCACATCAGGTATCTCTGGTCTAGGACCCACTAAACTCATATTTCCTATAAATACATTAAATAATTGAGGAATTTCATCCAAACTTGTTTTTCTTAAAAAAGCTCCTGACTTAGTTATTCTATTATCGCTTTTACTTTGAAAAACAAAGTTTTCTAAATTACCTGGATCAATATTTAGTTCCTTTTTCTTTTCTGCATTTACAACCATAGTTCTAAATTTATATATCGTAAAATCTTTTCCATCTTTACCCACTCTAACCTGTTTAAAAACTGCTGGGCCCTTAGAATCCATTTTAATCCATATAGCTAGTATTATAAATACTGGTGACAATATAACTATTCCTATGGCTGCTAATATTATGTCACTTATCCTTTTTAAGAAAAATTGAAATCTTTTTCCCTTTATATCTTTTTCCACATCTATTTTTATATTTTTAGCTTCCATTTTATCCTCCTATAATTATAATATATCTACAAATATACAATATATCAAATATAGTATCTATTTACAAGTAGTTTGGACAATTCTTGTATTTGAAAACTGTTTAACTTTGGCTTTAAAATTTCAGCTAACGTGCTAGGTCTTTTTTAACGTTATCACTTATTGAAGAAGTCCCTCCAAGTATTATTTGATTAGTGTATTTACCTAAATCTATAAATTTCTTTTGTTCATTATTATTATCACCTAAAAGAATTAATGGTGAATTAAGTTTTGCTGCAAGAACACTTCCTGCAAGTGCGTCTGGGAAGTCTTCTCCTGAAGATAATGTAATATTACTTCCATCCATTTGAAAATATTTTGCTATATTAATTGATGTAGTATATCTATCTTCTCCCCATATTCTAACAATCTTATCATCAGATATGCCACATAGCTTTTTAACTTTATCTTTTACATTGTTTGATATTATTGTATCTCCACCTATTATATAAACTTTAGAAGGTTTTACTTTCTTTAAAGTTTCTTGAGATTCTAAAGGTATTTCATATACATCAGATAGTATTACAGGATATCCATTTAAAGCTGCTACTGTAGACGCACCTAATCCATCTGCAAATTCATTTCCTGATGTAATTATTATAGGTGTACCTTGAGATGCATTTATTGTATCATTGATTGCTTTTGTAGCTCCAAATTTCTCTCCATCATTTAGTGTCTTTATGTTATTATATCCTAATTTTTTCAAATTTATAATAATATTTTCGTTTGAATTCATTTTATTTCCTAATATATATATATTTCCACTTTTGTCCATATGTTTTTGTATATATTGGATTGCAGGCTTATTTTCTAAATCTGTTTTTCCAGATAAAAGTATAGGTGCATTTAATTTTTTTGCCAGTACACTACCACTTAATGCATTTGTAAAATCATAACCTGAAGTTATAGTAACATCGCTTATCTTCTCGTTATTAAATTCTTCAGCTATACTAACTGCTGTACTAAATCTGTCTGAACCAGTTAATCTTTTACTTGTATACTGTTTAGCAGTAATAGGTTCCCATTTTTTAACAGCTTCTTGTGCTTCATCAGGTTCACTTATGAATTTTCCTGAATCTTCTTGACCAGAGGCTTTCCATTGATCGTAGCTTAGTGCTTCATTATATTTATTAGCCTCATAGTATCTACTAGTTACGCTTGCATCTGCTTTATAATAGGTATTGTAATTAAATGAATTATTAAATGATTGTTCACCTGCTAATTCTATATTATAGTTGCTATAAGCTGTCAAAAACAAATTTTCTTTAAACCAATTGTTATTAGAATTTTCTAGTAAATATATATCACATCCTCTATTGCCATAAAACAAATTATTACTTATAGAGTTGTTTGCAGCATTTGATCCTATTGCTAGTCCAAATGCGTGATTATTATATAATTTGTTATTTATAAGGGTACAATTACTTCCTCCATTAGGCTTTCCATACATTTGTATAGCAGCACCTGCATTATCATGTATATTATTGCCTTCAAATTTCCAGTTAGAAGCTCCATAACCTATATAAATTCCATGATCTTTAGGTTTATCAACCTTTAACCCTACATTGTATATCTCACAATTTTTAACGGTACAATAACTAGAATCTTCACCATCTATACCAGAAGTTCCATAAGGCCTATAAACTGGATAATCAATATCACCTATATTTAAATCATTCATATCAATATAACTAGATTTACCTGTTATATAAATACCTGACCCTACGTATTGATTAATTTTAATACCGTCCAATTTCCAATATGAACTTTCTCTAAATGTAAATGCACTAGGATCAGCCATATCATTTATATTAAGCTTATATTCACCTGTAACATTAACGTTTTCTCCTGGATAACTCTTAATTGTACACCATGAATCATTTGAACCATTTTTTTTGTAAATTTGAACTGCTTCATGATACACTCCTTCTCGTATTATAAGAGTGTCTCCTGGTTTCATTTCATTAATACCTCGTTGAATAGTATAAAAAGGTTTTTCTATTGTTCCATCGTTAATATCAGCACCTTTTATTGAAACATAGTAAGTTTTATTTGGTATTTGTGCTTCTGCATGAACTGTTTCACCTTTACTTGCTGTAATAAATATTAAACTTATCATAATGAAACATATCATTGTCAATTTTCCATACATAGATGCACATTTTTGTTTTAGTTTTAGCATTTGATAAAGCGCCCCCCACATAAATAGTTTAATTAGTTAATTGTAAATACTTCATTTATTCCACATTCTAACTTGAATTTAGGGTAGCTTACGAACTTGATTTATTACTATTGCTCCCACAAAGCTTATAAAAAAAGCTTTAATTCCAAATTGTAATGTATTTATAGGTATTGACCTATTAGTGCAATATTGTGTGTAGTAGTACAGTATAAATGCATGAGATAGGTATATTCCATAGGAACTTCTAGAAACATACTGTATTAATTTCATTAACAAGTTTTCTTTCCACTGAATGCTAAATATAAATAATACAAAAACTGTAGTATATACTAATACACTTGGTCTTAAAAATGTAGTAACAAAATCTAGATCCCCAGTACTTATAATAGATCCATAAATTAGTCCAAAAGTTACTATGATAAATATGACAAATACTTGAACTTTATATTTTAAAACTTTTTCCTTGAAACAGTCCATATTTTTTCCTATAAAAGCACCAAGGGAAAAATAAAAAACCCAGTTTAACATATTTTTTCGTTCAAAAAACCACACCAATGTTCCTGGCATGTTAAAATAATGTATACTTACTAAAATTCCGCTAGTTATTATAAAAGTTATAACTAAACTCCACTTAGAATCTATATATTTATACACAAAAGGAAAAAACAAATAAAATTGTACGATTATAGGAACAAAGTAAAGGTGATAAAATACATTTCCAAAAATAATATCATTACTTGACTTATATACATCAAAGGTTTTATTTACAAATAAAATATATATAAAACACCATACTAGATACCTAGGTATAATTTTATAAAGTCTATGTGAAAGATATTTAAAATATCCACTTTCTCTTTTATATGTATTAGTAAGTCCCATACCTGACAGCATTATAAATGCTGGCACTGAAAATCTGCTAAGTTGATTGATAGCCAAAAATCCTCTATAGGTGTTTGAGTTTACATTTACTCTATATAAAATTGTTGCAGAAACATGGATAAGTATTACTGCAATAGTAGCTACTGCTCTTATAACATCCATTTCTAAAATACGTTTTCTACTACTAATTTTATGTCACCCCCTTCTGCAATCATAACCTAATATAAAATTTCTCTACTATTTTCTCTAATTGCTATTGCTTGGGAAATAGCTAAAAGTATCCAAAAATAAGCCGTTGTCTTAGGTACAAAAAATAAATTATCGGATATATTCATAAAATAAAACCCTGCCATGGAAGCCAGAATTCCTGTACAAAAATATCTATAAAACTTATCTTTAGCATTTGCAGCTACTTGCTTCACTCTTAATAAAGAAAATATTAGCATACAAACAAATGATATTATGCCTAAAATACCCAATTCACTAGTAACCTTTAGGTATGAATTATGAGATGGCCTATGAGTAAACCATGGGTATTTTAATTCTGGGTATTTCTTTACATATGTATCATATAAACTCACATAATTACCATTACCAACTCCTAATATAGGATGTTCTTTTATCATTTTCAAAGCAGTTTTCCATAAATAAATTCTAGATGCATTTTGTGATGAATTAGCAATGTCTAAAATTCTATGACTAATTTTAGGTATAAATAATGAAATAACTGCTACCGGACCTATAATAAATATAAGTTTCCAACTAAATACTATAGCTAATATAACTGCACCTAATGCTACTCCTATAATAGCATTACGCGAACCAGTTAACACTATATTAATTATTATAAGTACTGATATTAATGAATAAATAGATTTTTTAATCTTATTTTTTTCATATATTACAAGCATTATTATTGGAAATAAAGCTAATACCAAAAATGCTCCTAAGTTGTTTGGATTATCCAATGTTGCTTCTATTTTCTTATCTGTATAAGCATACTTTGTGAATTCTGGACTTAATCCAAACCCAGTAAAATATTGATATATTCCAAAAATACAAATAGAACAAACTGAAAACGCATATGAATTTATTATACCGTGAACATATCTTTTATAATTACACTCATATTTAATTATAAAGAATAAAATTATATATGAAAGAAATCTAGCACTTTCATTTAACGCTATTTTCTTATCAAAAGCATAACTTACAGATATAATCATTACTAAGAATAATATACTCATAGATATGCTTAAATAATCATGGAAAAAATTTTTAATATCGGAAATCATTTTTTGCCTACTTCTTGAAGATAAAATTAGCTTTATTATATATATAATTATTATTAAAGCTAGTACCTCGTCACCATATGTAGTCTTTCCTTGTTTCCATGGAAGTATAATTATATAAATGCACATAAATGCATATAAGATGTTTTCTAAAATTTTCATTTTACACACTCTCTTCACACAAAATAGTAGTTATTACGACTCTATTACCTAATATATCAAATAGTTCCTTATGTTTCAATGATTTTAATTGATTGTTAAATCTATGTTAATATTCACTTCTTTTCATCTTACTTTTTATAAGTGAAACCATATACATATATTCTTCTACTTTAAATAAACTAATACATGCTACATAAGCTCCTATCCCTATAAAAAATGACATTATTATTGATAATATACTTCCCTTAAGCTCTGTTGAAACTAATGTCATGCACACTCTATTTGTTAGAAATATGAGAATTCCCATAACAAAAGAAGCTATACTGCTTTTTAATAATACATTAAATATTTGTCTAATTTTCATATTTCCAATTTTTTTGTTTAAATCTCTAAGCATTATTACCGTAACAATAATTGATGATACAGTAGTTGCTAAAGTTAATCCTGAGACTTTCATATATTTTACTATAAATATATTTATAACTATGTTTATTAATATTCCAATAAAGCTATTTATCATTGGTGTTTTTGTATCCTTAATTGAATAAAATGCCTTATTTAAAATGTCTCTTATTCCATAAAAAATCATAGCAGGACAATAAAACAGTAAGGCACTGGATGTTAATTTTGCTGCTTCGCTAGTAAAAGCTCCTCTCTTAAATATAACATTAATCAGTGGCTGTCTTAATACGCCTATAGCCACTGCTGCTGGCACCATTATAAGTATAATTATATTTATTGCTTTTTTTACTGCTATTTTATATTCTGTTTTATCTTCCTTAGCTGCTAATTCTGACATGGTAGGATATACTATCATTGCTATTCCTATAGCAAAAACCTCATAGGCTAGAGTATTTATTTTATTAGCATAATCCAATACAGTAACAGCACCTGAGAATATATTTGTAGCAAAAGATCTATTTACAAATACATTTAACTGAATTAATGATGTGCTTATAATAACAGGTATCATAAGCTTAAACATATTAAGCATTTCCTTATCTTTAAAATTTGTATACCTTTCATACTTGTATCCAAGTTTTTTATATTTAGGTACATTAATTATAAATTGCATGAAAAAACCTATAACTGTAGCTACTGCAAATCCTTTTATTCCAAATTTCGCAGTTAAAAATACAAGATATATTATATATACTACATTTGACACCAAAGCCATAGCAGCTGGTTCGTAAAATTCATTATGACATTGAAGTGCTCCAGTTACAACACTTTGGAGACTTACAAATATTAAAGATAATAACATAATTCTCGTAGTTTCTATAGACATTTGAAAAACTCTAGGATTACTAACAAAACCATGACCAAACATATAAATTATATATTTAGCAAAAATAATCAGTACAATAGTAAGTATAATAGTAACTATTGACGACACATTTATAACATTGTTTATAAACTTATCTCTTATCTTTTTAGTACTTTTCTGTAAATGTTCTGTATGTATGGGTATAAACGTTGTAGTTAATCCATAGCTTATAGTAGTAAGCAAATAAACTATTCCTAATGCAAAATTATATATATCTGTAGTGTAATTCGCTCCAAACTTTGCCGCAATTAATGAATCTCTTACTAATGCCAAGACTTTACCAAAAATTATAAATACCATAACTAATATAGATTTCTTTATTATTTTTTTAGTCATTGATTCTCACTCCACTTATACCTTTGAAAGTATTTCTTTATAAAAATTATAATACTGATCACAGAATCTATTCATGGAATATTCTTTTTTCACAATTTCATATAAATTCTGCCCTTTATCACTTAACATACTTTTATTTTCATATGTTTTTTTCATTTTCAAATATATGTCTTCTATTGAATTAGGATTTATTAAAAAACCTGTTTCATCATTTATACATTCCCTTATATCTCCTACATCTGAAGATATAATTGTTTTTTTTATAGCTCCACTTTCTAATATAACAATAGGAGGTGAGCCACCTTCATTAAATGAAGTAAGCATACTTATATCAGCTGCATTTATAAAATCTATAACATTACTCTGAAACCCTGTAAAAATAACTTTATTATTTAACATTAATTCATCACACTTATTTTTTAAATTAGATTTTAATTCTCCATCTCCAACTAATAAAAGCTTTACATTGGAATGTAATTTTTGCAACTTGTTAAACGCCTCTATACAGTATAAATGATTCTTTATGGGATGCATTCTTGCAACCATTACATATACAAAATCTTTATCATCTATGTTATATTTATCTCTTATTTTATCTCTATTATTTATAACTTTTATTTCTTCCATATTGATGCCATTATTAACAATAGCCTTTTTTCCATTAAAATTATTATCTTCTAAAAGGTTCTTAATATAGTTTGAAACACACATATAGTAAGGAAAACTTTTTAATCCTAACTTACTTAATGGTGTGAATAATATGTACTTTAATTTACTATTTAAAAAATCATATCTATAATCACTGTGTACACTAGCAACACAAGGTATATCAAGCTTCTTTTTCATTAAATAATGCATAAAAAACGCCTTAGCTCCATGAAAATTTACAATATCCACATTATTTTTTCTTACATATTCACAAACCTGGTTGTTTTTTAAACTCTCAATTAATATTACTTCTATGCCCATACTTTGGGCATTGTCATACAATTCACCCTTTCCTATGCATCCCATTGCAGTTTGAAATTTATCCTTTGAATAAAAGCATAAATTTAATACATGCTTTCCACCACCACCATTATCATTTCCTGATATAACATGCAAAACTTTAATATAAATCACCTACCTATAACTACTAGTTGAATTTAATATATAAAAATACAGTTTTGGCATGCAGTATTTGCATGCCAATATTTTCAAACTATATTAAATTCAATAATATTTTTTCAAGTTTTCTAGATATAGCTTCTCTTGCATAGTTTTCCATTACATATTTTCTTCCATTTTGACCTAACTTACTTCTTAAACTTTCGTCTTTATACAATGTCAAAACAGCTTCTGCTATTTCTTTAGAATTTTCTGGTTCCACAGTAATTCCAGCTCCAGCACTTTTAATAAGTTTTTCAGCTTCACCTTCTACTGCTAAAATTATAGGTAATTCTGAAGAAAGTGCCTCAAACATCTTTGAAGGCAAGGCTCCTTTAAATAAATCAAGTCTTTTTAAAGGTATAATTGTTGCATCCATTGAAGCTATTATTCTAGGCATTTTAGGCTTAGACTGAACTGGCATGAATGTAACATTATTAAGTCCCTTTTCTTTTACCATATTAATTAAAGTTTCTTTTTCAGGTCCATCACCAAAAAATAAAAATTGTATGTCTTTATAATCTCTTAAAATATCTGCTGATTCTATAATAACTTCTAATCCTTGAGCTATACCATGAATTCCTGCATAACATATAGCAAATTTATTATCAATACCCAATTCTTTTCTGAATTCTTCATCTCTGTTTTCTCTTTTGAAAAACTCTGTGTCTACACCATTAGTTATAAGGTGCACCTTGTTTTTATCAAATCCTCTGCTAACTATATTATCTACTATTCCTTGAGTTTGTCCTGTAACTGCATGCGCCTTCTTATAACAAAATTCTTCAAGCCAAGTAGATAACTTAATTAACAACTTATTATGAAGCATATCAAGCTTCACCGCAGATTCAGGCCATAGATCAGATACATTAAAAATAAATTTTGCTTTTTTTCTCTTAGCTAAAATGTAACCAGACCATCCTAAAAATAATGGAGGTGATTCTGTTATTATTGCATCCTGTTTGTCTATGTACTTTGATCCTGTAAGCACTGATGAAAATGTAAATGACAAATAATTTCTAAGTCTTTTTGTAAAGCTTTTATCTTTTGTTGCATAAATACTTGTACGAACTATTTTTATTCCATCAATTTCTTCAAGAACAACTTTTTTACCTCTATATCCCTCAAATATTTCTCCTTTTGGGTAGTTGGGCATAGCAGTCAATATAGTAACTTCATGATTAAACTTTTTTAACTGTTTAGCAAACTCAAAAATTCTATTTTGAGGAGCTCCAACTTCTGGAGGACAATATTGAGTTAAAAATAAGATTTTCATTTTTTCACTCCTTATTTTCCTATTATGTCTAATATTTTATTTCCAGCTTTTCCATCTCCAAATATATCCTTTTGCTGCTCTTCTGGATGAAAACTTACTATTGAATCTAATATTTTATTTTTATCTGTTCCTACAACCTTATTCCATCCATTTTGTACTGTTTCAACCCATTCAGTTTCATCTCTCATAGTTACACATGGCTTCTTTAAAAAGAAAGCTTCTTTTTGAACTCCGCCGCTATCTGTTACTATTTTTTGTGAATTCATCTCTAAATTTATCATTTCAAGATATCCTACAGGTTCTATTACTTTTATATTTTCGCTAAATTTTAATCCATAGTCATTAATGTACTTCTTAGTTCTTGGATGCATAGGTAATATTACTGTTTTCCCACTTTCATTTAATGCTTCAATTATATTTTTTAATCTATTTATATCATTAGTATTTTCCGCTCTATGTATAGTAGTTAATATATATTCATTCTTATTAACTTTAAGGTTATCAATTATGTTAGATTTCTCTTCAGCTAAACCTTTAAAATGAAGCACAGCATCAAACATTACATCTCCAACGTTATGAACTCCTTTAGTTATACCTTCATTTTTAAGATTTTCTGTAGCTGAAGTTGTAGGCACAAATAAAAACTTAGAAATATGATCTGTCAAGATTCTATTTTGTTCTTCAGGCATATTCATATTAAAACTTCTAAGCCCAGCTTCTACATGTGCTACTGGAATTAAAAGTTTACTAGCGCATAATGCTCCTGCTAATGTAGAATTAGTGTCTCCATATACTAAAACCAAATCTGGTTTTTCTTTTAAGTATATTTCCTCTAATTTAATAAGCATTGTTCCTGTTTGATGTCCATGATTTCCAGAACCAACTTCTAAATTATAGTCTGGCTTAGGAATTTTTAGTTCATCAAAAAACACCTTAGACATATTTTCATCATAATGTTGTCCTGTATGAATAAGTATTTCTTTATGTTGTTTTCTTACAACATTAGACACAGCTGCGGCTTTTATAAATTGTGGCCTTGCACCAACCACTGTTAATATCTTCATAACTCTTCCTCCTATTTAAAATCCTCTTTAATATTTTTAACTTATACTGCTTTTCTAAACATTATCATTTCCTTTAGTTTAATAATTTCTTCCATTCTTATTATAAATGCAGTTATTATAAATACAATAACTCCTACAGATGAAGAAATTAAAATTTTGATAAATACTGAAACTGTTGACACATATTTTAAATCCAGTACTCTATTTAAACAATATATAACTATTAGCATAACAACTGAGGCAATAACTGTCTTTATTGCAGTTGTAAGTATTTTTTTACCATTCATACTTCCTATTTTTCTTCTTAAACTAAAAATAAGTAATGCACAAGCTATATACATAGATGTAGCATTAGCTAGTGCTAATCCCCTAAGTCCTAGAAAATGTTTATATATAAATATCAATACTATATTCAATACAAGAGATATAGCACTATTTATCATTGGAGTTCTTGTGTCCTGCAGTGTATAATATGCTTTACATACAAAATCCCTTAAACCAAAGGCTAAAAGACCTAAAGAGTAAAAACATAATACACTAGAAGTTATATCCGTGGCACTTCTAGTAAATGCTCCTCTTTCAAACAATATGTAAATAATAGGTTTGCTTTGCATCATTACAATTAAAGATATAGGTAATATAAACACTATTAATGTACATATAGACTCACTTAAAGTAGTTTTCATTTCCTTTATCTCATTGTTAGCTGTTTGTCTTGCCATCTTAGGATAAATCACTGTGGATATAGCTACTACAAATATATCTACAAATAACGCAAAAACTCTATAAGCATAAGTTAGAGATGATAAGCTTCCTGCATTATAATTTGTAGCTACTCCTCTTTCAACAAAGGTATTGATTTGCTGAACTCCTGTTCCTAAAATAACAGGAATAAGCATTAAGCACATTCTTTTAAGCATAGGATCTCTAAAATTTATTTTAAAGCTATACTTTAAACCAATTTTTCTTACATATGGTATTTGAGGCAATATTTGAATTGCTGTTGCAATAAGAGTTATTATAGTAAATCCCATTACTCCATACTTCTTACCATAAATAAATAAATACCCAATTATAAGCACATTAAATGGAAGTGCCACTAAGGATGGTACTGCAAAATTATTTTCAGACTGAAGCATAGCATTAAATATGTACAGCACAGCATTAACTATAAGTGTAGGTATTAATATAATAGTAAGTAGTTTTGTAAATTGAAGTTTATCACCTATAAATCCTGGATTTAAAAGAGACACTATAGGATTTATAAAAATTACACATACTACAGATATAATTATAGTTACTAATATGAAAAAATTTAAAACATTTCTTATAAAATCACATGATTCTTTCTTTCCTTGTTTTAATTTTTCATTATAAAGCGGAATTAGTGTAGTAGTAATTGCCGCTCCTATCATTATAAATAATACCATTGGAAGATTAGATGCTGCATTGTAAGCATCTAACTCTATAGTTCCAAACTTTGCAGCTGTTACACTGTCCCTTAATAATCCAAGTATCTTGCTTATAAAAGTACACGCAACTATTATAGTAGCGCTTTTTATTAACTTACTTCCATCACTCATTTTTTCACCCTTTTATTGTCTACTATATAAATTAATACATGATATTGTAACACCATACATTATCCAATATGGAAAGAAATATGTAACAGAACTTGGTCCAAGGCTGGATAATGCAAAACCAAACAATACCGTCATTAATGTATATGCTGACATTTTAGCTCCATAATCTCTCATATTGGATATAAGAAATAATCTGTATAATAAATATAAATAGTAAATTCCATATAAAGCAAAGAAGAAAATTCCAAAATCACCAAGTACCTCTATGACTAATCCATGAGGGCTGTATATACCATGAGTATTTTTTTTGTCCATTAATTGCTGTGTAGTATTTCCTGCACCAAAGCCTAAAAGTCTTTTATCATGAAATACACCTTCTATTACATCATACACTACTGTTATTCTTTCACCTTCTGAGCCTTCTTCACCAACTTGAACTTTTTCTATATTAGTAATTTTGTTCATCTTTTGCTTCATTTCATTACGATAGATAGCACTATTTCTCATTACAAATACATAACTAAATTTGTACACAACTCCAAAACCTATAACAATTATTAATGGATATACCAATCCCTTTAGCCTATATTCTTTTAACATAGCTAAAGCAAAGATTATTACAATTAATATTGCAGCCAAAAGACTAGCTCTTGATGTTGTAAGTACTATCGCAGCAAAAACAAGTAAACTACATAGTAAATAAACTATTTTTTGCTTGCCATACCTTGTAAAAGCAAAAAGGAATAATGGAATAGGTAAGCATAAAGTTAAGAGTGTAGCTAAATTATTTGGATTATAGGAAAATACCATAGGTCTTGTTTTTAAAAGCTCTATCTCCATTTCCGAGAGTTTATGAACCGTATAGCTATAATAATGCTTAACAGGTAATTCTACACCAGTAGCAGTTTCTACTACTCCTATAATAACTATTACTATGGCCATTAACCCAATAACCTTTATGGTATTCTTAAATCTTTCTTTAGTGTTATTATATACAACAATTGCTACTAAAAAAGCAAACATCATAGCATAAATTGCAATATATTTAATATTAAAAGATTTATTTTTTGACCACAAATAACTTGCACATATATATACAAACCATATTATAAAAAAGCCTAAAATCTTTTTATCCATGTTTACATTTATTCCACCATTTTTAATCCACTGTAAAGCTGTAAAAATAATCATCAAGAACAACATTACATGAAAAAAATAAATCTGTTCATGACCTGGTAGATATGCTGTATATTCAAATGCAGCAGATACTAACAGTGTACAATACAATTTATCATATAATTCAGGTGAGTAAGTTAAGCTTAAGCTTAAAGCTGTACATACAAAAAATAACATTCCAATTACATAATTATTAATTAAAAATGATTGTGCAAGTACAGCAATAAATACTACACATAAAAATCCTAAGCTCTTTTTATCTAGTTTGTTCATCTATTTTTCCTCCCGAAATCAGAAAACTATCATATAATTTTTGCATAGTTTCTGCATTGTGCGTCCAATTATATTTATCTTCAACTACTTTTCTAGCATTAACAGAAAATTCTCTCATTTTATTTTCATCCTCTATTAAAACCTTTAGTTTTTCTTTTAATAAAATGCTATTTTTAGAATCTACAGTATAACCATTAAAATCATCAAAAACTATTTCTGTTAATCCTCCAACATTAGTTGATACTACTGGTCTTCCACACGCACATGCTTCTACTGCTGCTACTCCAAAACTTTCTCGCAGTGATGGAATACAAACTACGTCCATCATATTTATGTATTCAGGTACTTTTACATTATCTATTTTTCCTGTAAAAGTAACTTTATTTTCTATATTTAATTCTATACATAGATTTTCTAAATTTTCTCTTTCAACTCCATCTCCAACTATCATAAGTCTTATATCTTTATTAGTTTCCTTACCTAAAACGCTAAAAGCATTTACTAAGTAATCTATTCCATATATCCTATTTAAATTTTTAATTACACCTATAGTTATGTAACTTTTTTGTAGTATTGGAGACTTTTCAATAAATTTATTTATATCTACGCCAAAAGGAGTTATTGTTATATCCTTTTCATTTTTATAATACTTTCTTGTTTCATTAGCCATATCCATGCTAGTGGAACATACTGCATCTGTACCATTAAGTATGTACTTTAATAACTTGGCATTAAACGCATTAGAATTCGGAAAATCATATACGTCACTTCCCCATACAGATACAATGAAAGGATGATATCCACTCATTCTTCCAAAAAGTCCATAACTTGTAGCATAATGACTGTGCAGTATATCCGGTTTTATTTTCTTTATTAAATTTTTTATTTTATTTGCAATAAAAAAATATGATAACTTATTTGAAAAAGGTGGTGTTACTATAAAAACTTTTACATTTTCACTATATTTATATTTAGTATCTCTCATAGATATCAAATATATTTCATTATCACAATCTGAAAAATAATTTACCCACTTTCTTGTATGGATGCTATCTGCATCTGCTAAAAAACATATTTTAGCCATTAATTTACACTCCCTAAAAACAGCAACAGTTGACAATGGACATTGCCAACTATCTGCTGAATAATGTTGATATATTATTGATTACTGAGTAATTGATCTTCTGGCACTTTTCTCAATTCTTTAGCTGGATTTCCTGCTACTATAATTTCTTTTTCTACATCTTTTGTTACTACACTACCTGCTGCCACAAAAGCATCTTCATTTATAATCTTTCCAGGTAATATTGTAGCTTGTGCACCAATTCTTCCACCCTTTTTCACAGTAACTCCCTTAAAATGGTTGTATCTTTCTTTAGAACGAGCTGCAAAGTTGTCATTTGAAGTTACCACTCCAGGTGCTATAAATACATTATCTTGGACTTCTGAATAAGCTGTTAAATAAACATTTGTTTCTAGTTTACAGTTTGAACCAACCTTACAGAAGTTTTCAACAGCAGTTCCTCTTCCTATTATAGTTTTACTTCCTATAGTTACATTTTCTCTTACTGTTGCTAAATCTGCAACAAGAGTTTTTTCTCCTATTTCGCAGCCACAGTAAATTATAACCCCTGCTCCTATTAAACAGCCTTCTCCTATTAATGCTGGCGGAAATTCCTTCTCATCCTTAAATATGCTGTTTACAGCTCTCATAGGTTGCTTTCCTATTACTGAGTTATCATCTACTCTTACATTATTTCCTAGTACACTGCCTTTATGTATAACAACATTGTGTCCTATAATGCAGTTGCTTCCTAAAACCACGTCATCTTCCACTACTACAAATCTACCCAGACTCACATTATCGCCTATTTTAGCTTTATTAGATATATAGTTTTCCATTCTCTATTCTCCATTCCTCTTAACTATTTTTATGTATTTTTTCTACATTTACCATTTCCATAGTTGAAAAACTTTCCATTGGGAATTTAACTGGCATTCCTGTAAGCCTTGACTTATAAGCTGCAAGAATTATAGACATGCCTTTTTTGCCTTCTTCTCCACTTACAAGAGGTGCTCTATCATTATTTATGGCATCTATCATGTCTTTAAATAATGGTGTATGACCAAATCCATAAACAGAGTCTGGATCAGCACCTTGAGCCTTTAATATTTCATCTTCATTATCTTTATCATCCTTAAATCTCCAAGTTTCTATCTTGTTTACTGCAAGTCCACCTATAGAAACAGTTCCTTCTTCTCCAAATATACTTAAAGTTTCCTCTAAATTCTTTGGATATACACAAGCACTTCCTTCTACTATTCCTATGGCACCATTTTTAAATTTTATAATTATTGCTCCAAAGTCCTCTGCTTCTATATCTCTCAAAAATGTATCACAAGCTGCATATACAGTGTCTATTTCTCCGCCCATCATCCACTGTAATAAATCTATGTTATGTATACATTGATTCATTAAAGTACCACCATCAAGTTTCCATGTACCTCTCCATGGCGCTTGAGTATAGTATCCCATATTCCTGTTCCAAAGTATTCTTGCAGTTCCATTGACAAGTCTGCCAAATCTATTTTCTTCTACTGCTTTTCTCAATTGTTGTATTGGTACATTAAATCTATTTTGATGGCTTACACATAACTTAACATTGTTTTCTTTTGCACATTTTATCATATTATCTGCATCTTCTATAGATAAAGCCATTGGTTTTTCAACTATAACATGCTTCTTTTTATTCATACAATACATAGCTATTTCTGGATGGTAACCACTTTCTGTAGCTATAGTTACTATATCTATATCTTCTTTAAGAAGCATTTCTTTATAATCTGTGTATATAGCTACATTAACATCCTCGCCTAATTTTGTTATATATTCTTGTTTCTTTGCTTCTGCATTTTCTTTTATAACGTCACAAGTAGCCACCAAAACAGCTTCTTCTTTATTAGCGATTATTGCTTCTACATGCTTATATGATATTCTTCCACAACCTATAATTGCAACTTTCATTTTTTTCATAAATACCACTCCTGAATTTTTATTTTCCTATCATTAAACTGTCTTTTAATAATTTTCGGAAGGTGCTCACCTTCCGAAAATTATTATTAAAGCTTATTAATTTTTTCTCTATTATTCTTTACATCTTTTGTAGCATTTCTTGTATCATAAAGTAGATTAGCCTTTTCAACTATTGTTTCATAGTCATAACAGCTGTGATTTGTAGTTATTATAACAATATCTGCTATACTTATTACTTCTTTCCAATCTACTGATTGATAATGTTTTCCATTATGTTTAAATTCTGAAACATATGGATCGTTGATTATTAAATTTGCTCCATTTTTTTCTAAATGCTCTATAACTTTAAGAGCTGGTGATTCTCTCATATCATCAATGTCATTTTTATATGCTACACCTAATAATAATACTTTTGCACCATTCATTGCTTTCTTTTGAGTATTTAATAGCTTCATTGCATTATCTACTACAAATGCTGGCATTGAATCATTTATGTCTCCTGATGCTTCTATTAGTTTAGTGTGAAAATCGAATTCTTTAGCTTTCCATGACAAATAAAATGGATCTAACGGTATGCAATGTCCACCAAGTCCTGGACCTGGATAAAATGGCATAAATCCATATGGCTTAGTCTTTGCAGCTTCTATTACTTCCCATATATCTATTTTCATTCTATTGCATAATATAGCCATTTCATTTATAAGGCCTATATTAATATTTCTAAAAGTATTTTCAAGTATTTTTTCCATCTCAGCTATTGCTGGTGAAGATACTGTAAAAACATCACTTTCTAGAACACTTCTATAAAGGGTTGCTGCAACTTCAGTACATTCTGGTGTACATCCACCAACTACTTTTGGAGTATTCTTAGTTTTAAATTCTTTATTACCTGGATCTACTCTTTCTGGTGAAAATGCTAGAAAGAAATCTTCTCCACATTTTAATCCACTTTCCTCAAGAATTGGTTTTAAAACTTCTTCAGTAGTTCCTGGGTATGTTGTGCTTTCAAGTACTATAAGCATTCCTCTATGTATATACTTTGCAATGCTCTTTGCTGAACTTACAACATAAGACAGATCCGGCTGTTTATATAAATCTAGTGGAGTTGGAACTGCTACTGAAACAGCATCTACATCTTTTACAAAGCTAAAATCTGTAGTAGCTTTTAGTTTTCCTCCATTAACTAGTTTTTCCAAATCTGTATCTACTATATCGCCTATATAATTTTGACCTTTATTTACCATTTCTACTTTTTTATCTTGAACATCAAATCCTATAACCTCATATCCTGCTCTAGCCTTTTCCACTGCAAGTGGAAGTCCTACATAACCCAATCCAACAACACCAAGTTTAGCTGTTTTGTTTTTCAATTTTAATATTAATTCGTCTCTTAACTGTGACATTTTTCTTCCTCCTGTATTTCTTATAATCTCGTAACTGTATCAATTGTTACACTTTCTAGCTTAATTTTCTATATATTTATAATTATAATATTAACATACTTTTTATCTTCACTGAGATTTCATTTCAATCTGAAATATGCTTAAACAACTATTAAATTAAATTTATCTATTATTTACTAATTTTTTCTTTTATACGTGGGTACTTTTTCCTCCATAAGCTTGAATATGCTCTCTTTATCCATATATGCAACATTGTTAAATTGCTCTATGGAGTCTTCTATAAATTTCATATCTTCACCATTAGGTTTATCTACAAATATTTTATCATGCTCTGTAGAAGTTAAAGCAACCTCACTCATTAATAATTCTTCATACAATTTCTCACCTGGTCTAAGTCCAGTATATTCTATTTTTATATCTACATCAGGCTTATAACCCGATAAAGTTATCAAATCTCTAGCTAGATCAACTATTTTTACAGGTTGCCCCATATCCAGTACAAATATTTCTCCACCTTTGGCTATAGCTCCTGCTTGAATTACAAGCTGTGCTGCTTCTGGAATAGTCATAAAAAATCTATTTATTTCAGGATGAGTTACTGTAACTGGTCCACCATGAGCTATTTGCTTTTTAAATAGTGGTATTACTGATCCATTGCTCCCTAAAACATTACCAAATCTAACTGCTACATATTCTGTTTTGCTAACCTTATCAAAAGCTTGAACCATAATCTCACAAAATCTCTTAGTAGCTCCCATTATATTTGTAGGATTTACAGCCTTATCCGTACTTATTTGTACAAATTTTTCAACTTTAAACTCATCACAACATTTAAGTATATTGTATGTTCCTATAACGTTATTTTTAATAGCTTCTGATGGATTTCCCTCCATTAAAGGTACATGTTTATGCGCTGCTGCATGAAATACTACATCTGGTTTATACTTAGCAAAAACTTTATCCATTCGTTTTTTATCTCTTATGGAAGCTATAATAACTTCCTTTTTTAACTCAGGATGATTATAATTTAACTCCATCTGAACGTCATATACATTGTTCTCATAAATATCTATTATTAATAATTTTTTAGGATTAAATCTAGCTATTTGTCTACAAAGTTCTGATCCTATAGATCCGCCTCCCCCTGTAACAACAATTGTTTTATCTTTTATATACTTATTAATATTTTCATTATTAAGTTTAACTTCGTCTCTCCCTAGTAAGTCCTCTATATTAACATCTCTTAACTTACTTATATTAATTCTTCCACCTATTATTTGATATATTCCTGGAAGAGTTTTTAACTTACACTTAGTATTTTTACATATATTTATTATTTCTCTTTTTATATTAAGCTCTGCTGATGGCATAGCCAGTATAATTTCCTCTACTCTTTTTTGAGTACATACTCTATTTATCTGATCTCTTCCACCTATAACTTTTATTCCATTAATTAATTTTCCTTTTTTAGATTCATCATCATCTATAAGCCCTACTATATCATAAGTCAAATCCTTATGCCTTTTTATTTCTTTTATAAGCATTGCTGAAGCATCTCCTGCTCCAATTATAAGCAGCTTCTTATCATGCTTTTTAGTAGTCTTTTCTCCCTTGCTTTCTTCCTTAACCCTGTAATTAAATCTTATTCCACCTAATGCAATTACAGATAAAATCCAAAATATTATATGTACTGAAAATGGAAATCTATAATAAGTCTTTTCTAAAAACTTATAAGTTATAACATAACTATATATTACAAATATAATATTCGATATAGACATTGAATATATAATAGACATTAGTTCTTCAATAGAAGCATATTTCCATATACTATTATATAATTTGAAAAATTTATTACATATTAAAGTTATAATAACCACTGGAATTAATGATAATTTTAAAAATACCATATCTTCTGACGGTATCTTGAAATTAAATTTCAAAAGAAAAGCAAAATATAAAGAGGCTATAAGAAAAACTATATCATATATTATAAGTTTTTTATCTTTCTCCACGTTAACACATCCTCAAACATTATTGTAAAAGCTTTGTATTAAAACTCCCTTTTTCTATTTTACATCATAGAAAAAATTATTCAATATATTTTTTAAAGAAAGAAACTCATCTAAAAAAGAGTTGTAAGATTTTACAGCTCTTTACTTCTATTCTTTGCTCCTTTCAGTTTAAGTTTTTCAACCAAATCTTTTACTTTGAAAACTTATCTCTAAAATATACTTTGCTTCTAAATATAAATTCAAAACAGACTTGTATAATGAATATACACTTACTTTATTATTCCATTAAGTTCAATTACAATTTCATCCTCAGGGTTTATTTTTTTTGCAATTTCTAAATGAAGTTTAGCATTTTTCATGTCCTTATTATTTAAATAACACATAGTAAGGTTAGTACATATTTCTATAGATTTAGTTGCCTCAAAAGCTTTCCTTAGGTAGGTTATAGCAGTTTCATAGTCACCTAATGAAGCATAGTTTATTCCAAGTTCATTTATAACTTCCACAATATTGCTATCTATACTCATAGATTCATTCAAATAATATATAGCTTTTTCATAGTTTTCTAATATTCTATATGCTATTGCAATATAATAGTAAAGTGTGGCATCATCACCAAATTCATTAAGAAGAGGCAAAAATAAACTTAAAGCTTCTTTAGGTAACTCGTACAACATTTCTTTACCTTTTTCATAATTTATAATTAATTTTAATGATTCCTTAAATTCCGTAATGTCTATAGTCTGTTCTCCACCTTTAGCAATGTAATTATTTATGCAAAAAAGAGCCTTATCAAAATCTCCTTGCTCCTTCCTTATAAGTGCTTCATAAAAATAAGGCATAGCATAGTTTTCATCGCTTTTTGCTTTGTCAACAAGTTCTAATTCTTCACTAGCATATGTTTTGTCTAGTTTTCTCAGCTCATCTACTACAATTAAAAGTTTATCATAAATTTCTGTACTGTTTTCAGTATTATACAATCCTTTAAGAAGTATGTACGCATCTTCATAATTTTTGCCTTTTATATTTTCTGCAATTTTTCCTTTAACAAATTTATTGCTATTTTCTATATTAATCAATATATTTTTATAATCATTATTAAATCTAAATTCACCATCTGCTCCCATAACATAAAACATACCCTCAATAAAAAAACTTATAGGAAACTGTTCCAAATTTTCTTCTGCTTTAATTTTATCTAATATGTTAGACGATTTAACAGGAATGTATATATCTTCTTTAATTTCTGTATTAAACAATTTTTTTACATTCTCTTTTTTTATCTCTAAAAATAAAATTTGTGTTAATTTATCTTTAAAACGTGACTTTATATCCATAAAAAAAACACCTACTTTTCTAAATTTAATATTACAAATTTTATCATAAGGCATATTCAAGAAAATAACAAGTCAAAGATATTAGTATATTTTGCGCCCACCAAAAGGAAAAAGGTGCTAATATAGCACCTTAACCTTAATTTTAGCAATTACATGCTTCATCTATAATTTTCATAACGTTCTTTTCAAATAATGCTATTTTTTCTTCTGAATCTTCTATACTACTTCCAATTACAGATAAGTAAATTTTCATTTTAGGCTCAGTTCCCGAAGGTCTAACTACAAACCATGAGTTATCTTCCATTATAAATTTAAGCACATTTGACTTTGGTAATTCTATTATTTTCTCATTAATATTTATTAAGTCTTTCTCTATACTTAACTTATAATCCATCTTTTTTACTATTTTTACATCTCCCAAACTATATCTCATAGAATGTCTCAAATACTGAAGCGCCTTGGCTATTTTTTCTTGTCCTTCTTTTCCTTTAAGTTCCAAAGAGACCAATGATTCTTTATGGAATCCATATTTTTTATATAAATTCATTAAAGCTTCATATAAGCTCATTCCTTTGTTTTTATAATATAATGTCATTTCGCATATAAGCATTGATGATATAACTGCATCCTTATCTCTTACAAAATCCCCTGCAAGATATCCATAACTTTCTTCAAAGCCAAAAATATACTTTTTATCTCCTTTTTGTTCAAATTCACCTATTTTCTCACCTATATACTTAAATCCTGTTAATACATCTATAAGATTTGCTCCATAGTCTTTTGCAATATCTGCTGCCATTTCAGTAGTAACTATTGTTTTTATTATAGTTCCATTTTCAGGTAATTTGTTCATCTCTTTCAAAGAAGATAATATGTAATGGGTTAATAGCACTCCAGTTTGATTACCTGTTAGTACCCTATACTTTCCATTACTATCTTTTACAACTATACCTATCCTATCACAATCTGGATCTGTCCCAAAAATTATATCTGGTTCAATTTCTTTAGCCATATCTAGTGCTATATTAAAAACTTTAGGATCCTCTGGATTTGGATAAGCTGCTGTAGGAAAATATCCATCTGGCTGCTCCTGCTCTTTTACTACAGTTAAATTTTTATATCCTAATTCTTTAAGCACTCTTCTTACAGGTATATTACCCGCCCCATGTATTGGAGTATATATTATTTTTAAGTTCTGTGCATTCCTATCTACTAATTCTTTTCTTATAGTTAGATCTTTAACTCTATCAATATATTTTTTATCTACTTCTTCTCCTATAATATTCAAAAGTCCTTTTTTTCTAGCTTCTTCTATATTCATATTTTTTATCTTTTGAAAATCATCTATTCCCTGAATAAATGAAAAAATTTCTTTTGCAGATTCATCTGTAACCTGTCCACCATCTTCTCCATAAACTTTATATCCATTGTACTCCTTTGGATTATGTGATGCAGTTATTACAATGCCTGCTTTGCTTTTAAAATATCTTACAGTATAAGATAGCATAGGCGTTGCTCTTAACGACTCAAATAAATATACTTTTATTCCATTAGCACATAAGGTTGTTGCTGCTGCCTCTGCAAATTCTTTTGACATTATTCTTGAGTCATAAGCTATACTTACAGATATATCTTTTTTGTATTTATTTATCAAATATTCCGCTAATCCTTCTGTTGTTTTACCAACAGTATATATATTCATTCGATTACTTCCTATACCAATAATTCCTCTTAATCCACCTGTTCCAAACTCTAAATCCTTATAAAATCTATCTTCCATTTCTTCTTCACTTTTTACATTTTTTAATTCCGTTTTCGAAACTTCATCTACAAATTCCGAATTTAACCAAATATTATATTTTTCTTTATATAACATTTTATCAGCCCTCCTTAAATATGTAATATTTAACATTTACTATTATACTATAAATTTTATTATAATAATACTTATAATAAGATTTTTATGGATTATACACAAAAATTGGTGGTAAGGGTATCCCGTTACCCTTACCACCAATTTTTAAACTTCTGCAGCCCCTTCTAACGCATCTTCTTTTGATTTATTATTAGAAGTTACAAGTGCTATTACAGTATTTAAATCATCTATAAAAGCTATGTCCTTTGAAAGTTCCACATCGCTGACTCTGTAGAAATCTCCTACTTCTAGATTAGAAAGATCTACATTAATATATTTAGGTATATTTTCGCCTTTGCACTGAACTTTAATGTCAGTTTTTTCTTTTTGAACAATGCCGCCTTTTCTCATTACTAAGTCTTCACCAGTAAATGCAATAGATACATCTGTTTGAATGATTTCATTTTCAGGTATTTCTTCTAAATCCACATGAACTATTTTTTGGCTTACAGCATCTCTTTGTATTTCTTTTACTAAAGTCTTATGTTTTTCATCTTCAAATTCAACATCTAATACACCATGCACCCCTTTATTATTAATTTCCTTGTTTAATTCAAGTTCTCCTATTTCAAACATTAAATTGCTTATGTTTTTTCCGTAAATTATTCCTGGTACTTTTCCGAGTCTCCTTTCTTTTCTAGCCTGGTGTGATGTACTTTTATTTCTTTTATGTAATATTAGTGACTCCATTTTAAATTCCTCCTGAATACGTTTTATTAAATCAATTAGATACATGCTTAACCATATTATTCATTATTTACAGAGTTCATCATATTATTCATTATTTTAATTTTCAAAAATATTTATTTATAAAATTCCTTCACATTGTTGCATTTATAAAACATTTAACATATAATTATATTGGTTTAAATGAAAATATAGGCCAACCCTTGAACCATCAGAGTTCAAAGGGGGTATTTTTATGAAAGAAGGTGCTTTATCAAGGTGTATAAATTAGATCAAAATCAAACCCCTTTATATGATGCATTAATGGAATATGTAAATAGAGATACTATACCTTTTCATGTTCCAGGACATAAAAAAGGCGTAGGTGTGGATGAAGAATTCAAAAGTTTTATAGGAGAAAACCCCTTTAAAATAGATGTTACTGTTTTTAAATTAGTTGATAGTCTTCATCATCCTACAGGACCTATAAAAAAGGCTCAACAATTAGCTGCTGATGCATATGGATCAGATGCTGCTTTCTTTTCAATACATGGAACATCTGGCGCCATACAGGCCATGGTTATGTCTGTAGTTTCAGCTGGAGATAAAATAATAATACCAAGAAATGTTCATAAATCAATTACTGCAGGAATTATATTAAGCGGTGCAGTACCTGTTTATATGCAGCCTGTATTAGATAAAAAAGTTGGTATAGCTCATGGAGTTACACCAGAAACTGTAGAAGAAACACTTAAAGAAAATCCTGATGCGAAAGCAGTTTTAATCATAAATCCAACTTATTATGGGGTTGCTACTGATATAAAGAAAATAGCTGATATAGTCCATAGTTATGATATTCCTTTAATAGTGGATGAGGCACATGGTCCACACCTTGGTTTTAATGAAAATTTACCAACTTCTGCAATGGAAGCTGGTGCTGATATTTGCGCTCAAAGCACACATAAAATAATTGGGGCCTTAACGCAGTGCTCTTTATTACAAGTTCGTTCAAATCTTATAGATATAAATAGAGTTCAACAAGTTTTATCTTTACTACAAACTACATCACCTTCATATATATTAATGGCTTCACTTGATTGTGCAAGAAGGCAAATTGCTCTTAACGGTAAAGAACTTTTGGATAAAACTATTGAACTTTCAAATTATGCTAGAAATGAAATAAATATGATTCCAGGCTTTTATTGTTTTGGAGAAGAAATTTTAGGCAATGAGGGAGTTTTTGCTCTTGATCCAACTAAAATAACTATTACATGTAGAGATTTAGGAATAACTGGTTACGATTTAGATATGATACTTTCAAATAAATATCATATTCAAGTTGAACTTTCCGATTTATACAATATACTTGCTGTAGGTTCCTTTGGAGATACTAAAAGTAGCATAAATGCTCTTATAAATGCTTTAAAAGAAATAAGCACAGAATACTATGGAAGCGGAAATAAGAATTCAGATTTCATAGATGTTCCATCCATACCAAAACAAATTAAAATACCTAGAGAAGCTTTCAATGGAGCTAAAACCCCAGTAGCTTTAAAAGAAAGCATTGGTATGGTAAGTGGAGAATTCTTAATGGCTTATCCACCTGGAATACCTATTTTGTGCCCTGGAGAGGAAATAACTAAGGAAATTATAGACTACGTTCAAAAACTTAAAGAAACTGGTCTATATGTCCAAGGAACTGAAGATCCAGAAGTAGAAATTATCAAAGTTGTAAAATAACACAAAAATAAGATGATTAAAATTCCTTAGAATCTTAATCATCTTATTTTTTATGCTTCTATTCCCTTTACTAAAGCCTTCTTGTTTAAATCAATAGCTTTAGGCGGAACTATAACTTCTAAAATTTCATTCCAATTTATATTTTCTAACTTAAGAGCCTTAATTAAAGTTCCTAGAATTACAACATTTTGTGCTTTGATATTTCCAAGCTGCTCTGCTATATTAGTAGCATCAACTACTATTGTATTTTCTACTGTTTTCTTAAGTCTTGCATTAACATCTTCTGGATATTTTTCTTCACCTATAAGCACTGGAACTGGATATATTTCATAATCATTTACAACCAAATATCCATCTTTTTTTAAATAAGTAAGCCATCTTGCTGCTTCACCCTTTTCAAAAGCTACTATAACATCTGCTGTTCCTTCTTCTATAAGAGGTGAATAAACCTTTTTTCCAAATCTAACTTGAGTAGTAACACTACCACCTCTTTGTGCCATACCATGAACTTCAGACATTTTTACATCGTAACCATTCTTTAATAAACCTTCTGTTAAAATCTTTGAAGCAAGTATAGTTCCTTGTCCACCTACTCCTACGAATAATATACTTTTAACATCATTCATATTATTCACCAACCTTTTCTATAGCATCAAATTTACAAACTTGTTTGCACAATTCGCATCCATTACACATGTTTTTATCTATACTAACTATATCATCTTTAAATTTAAGCGCTGGACATCCAGTTTTTAGACAAGCCTTACATTTTTTACACTTTTCTGAATCCACATTACAGTGCATATTTGCTCTTCTCTTTATAACGTCCTTCTTTAAAGCACAAGGTTGTTTTGTTATTATAACAAAAGGTTCTGTGCTTTCATATGCGATTTTTACTGCTGCTTCAGTTTCTTCTAATTTGTAAGGATCTACCACTTTTAAGTTTTCTTCTTTTATGCCTAATGAAAGAACAAGTTTTTCTATATCTACCATTGGTGCTGTTTTATTTTGTAATGTTTTACCTGTTCCTGGATTTTCTTGGTGTCCTGTCATGCCTGTAGTTCTATTGTCTAATATGCATGTAACTATAGGTATATTATTATATATTGAATTTATAAGTCCTGTAATACCAGAATGGAAGAAAGTTGAATCCCCTATAAATGCAAAAACCTTTTTATTTCTTTCTGCTAACTGGTTTGCTTTTTCTATTCCAAGTCCAGCTGTAATTGAAGCACCCATACAGACTACTGTATCAGTTACATTTAGTGGTGCAACCATTCCTAATGTATAGCAGCCTATATCTCCACTAGATATTATATTATCCTTATATTTTGAAACTGCATAAAAAATTCCTCTATGAGGACAGCCTGGACAAAGTACAGGTGGTCTTGATGGAGCTTTTATATCTGTAGAATAACTCTTTGAAATACTTTCTCCCAATATAACTTTTCTTAGAATATCTGGATTTAACTCCTCACATATAGGCACAACTTCTTTGCCTATACAGCTTATCCCTAAAATTTTAAGTGCATTTTCTAAATAAGGTTCATTTTCCTCAACAACATAAAGCTTTTCAACCTTTGATGCAAATTCTTTCATCATCTTATCTGGAAGTGGATAACTCATCCCTATCTTTAATACAGATACCGTATCTCCAAAAACTTCCTTTACATACTGATAGGATATACCACTAGTAACTATACCTATTTTAGTATCCTTCATCTCAATTTTATTTAAGCTGCAATTATTAGAGTACTCTCTTAACTTGTTAAGTCTCTCTTCAACTTCATAATGTTTCTTTTTTGAGTGAGCTGGTACCATTATATATTTTTTTATATTTTTTTCATAAGGCTTTATTTCTGAGTCTTCTCTTTCACCTAATTCTACTACGCTTTTTGAATGTGAAACTCTTGTTGTGCTTCTATAAAGCACAACTGTATCAAACTGTTCACTTATTTTAAAAGCTTCTTTCATAAAATCTTTACATTCTTGTGAATCTGATGGCTCTACCATAGCTATTTTTGCATGAGGTGCAAAAAGCCTGTTGTCTTGTTCATTTTGTGATGAATGCATTCCTGGATCATCAGCTGTAACTACTACAAACCCTCCATTTACGCCTTCATAAGCCATAGCAAATAGTGGATCTGCTGCTACATTTAAACCTACATGTTTCATAGTTGTTAAACTTCTTGCTCCACCAATAGATGCACCTGCTGCTACTTCTAAACCTACTTTTTCATTTGGAGCCCATTCTGCATAAACTCCATCGTAGGTAGCAAGATTTTCAAGTATTTCTGTGCTTGGTGTTCCAGGATAGGCTGAAGCAACATTACAACCTGCTTCATATGCACCTCTTGCAATAGCTTCATTTCCTGACATAATGACTTTCATATATATACCCCCGTTTTCGAAATTTTTAATTTATTATATCTTCTACTAAACCTTAGTTTAATTTATCCCATTGCTACCATTGCTAACACCTCGCGAGGGGTAAGCAATGCTATACACCCAGATAAGTTCTTATAATTATGATATTATAGATCCTAGTGCTATAGAGTACAATTTTGACTTTGCACTATCTGCTCTTGAAACAAGAACTACAGGACATTTAGCACCCATTATAACTCCAGCATTTTCTCCTTTGCCAAAATATGTCATAGACTTTCCTACAAAGTTACCCGATTCTATATTTGGAACTAAAAGTACATCTGCATCTCCTGCTACTTCACTTACAATACCTTTGTGTGCTGCTGCTTCTTTTGATATTGCATTGTCAAAAGCTAAAGGTCCATCAATAACACAACCCTTTATTTGTCCTCTTTTATTCATTTGAGTTAATGCAGCTGCATCAACAGTTGCTTGCATTGAAGGATTAACTACCTCTACTGCACAAATAGGTGCTATTTTAGGATTTTCTATACCTATTTTATGTGCTACTTTTATTGAATTATTTATTATGCCTATTTTGTCTTCTAGAGTTGGATAAGGAACCATGCCTCCATCAGTTAAAAAGATCAGCTTGTGATATAAAGGAACTTGATAAATCATTACATGCGAAAGTAATCCTTTTCCTCTAAGGCCTGCTTCTTTATTTAATACAGCTCTTAATAAATCTGCAGTTCCAAGCATTCCTTTCATTATAAATTGTGCTTCTCCTTTTGATACACATTCAACAGCTATAGCAGCTGCCTTTTTTATATCTTTTTCGTTTATTATTTTAATGTTTTCTATATGTAAATTTTCTTCCTTAGCTATATTTTTTATAGCTTCCTCATCTCCAACTAAAATAGCATCTACTATTCCAGTTTTAACTGCTTCTGTTACAGCAGTTAAAACTTCTTTATCTTGAGCTACTGCTACTGAAAGAGTTTTTTTATCTTTTTCTTTAGCTAAACTTATTAGTTCTTCTAAATTCTTTGCCATAAAGTATATACCTCCATTATTCAAATTGATTTCTTAAGCCATAGCTACACTTTTCATAAATAGCTTTCACTGAACTTACAAAAATGGCTTAACACTATATATTATAAGTAGCAAATATTATGCCAAACATAAAAAACTTGTATTCTCACGATTTTTAATATTTTCACTTGCCAGCATTGATTAATCGGTATTAATGGTATTAATTATGAATACTTAAAATACCATTGCTACGTATTAGTTTATTTTATTAATAAAATTATCCCCTAAATTAATAAAAATCCAGACTTATTTTCACAAGTCTGGATTTTTATTAATTTTAGTATAATATTCTATCTGTAATGTCTTTTACATTTTTGCAGCCTGTAAGCACCATAGCTGATTTTAATTCGCTCTTTAGGCTATCTATATACATTTTAACTCCATCTCTTTCTCCTCCAAAAGAAGCTGTTACAAATGGTCTTCCTATAAGAACCGCATCTGCTCCTAAAGCTAACATTTTAAGAACATCTACTCCATTTCTAACACCGCCATCTGCAAGAATTGTAACTTTTCCTTTTACAGCTTGTGCTATTTCAGGTAAAACATCTGCTACTCCAGGAGTTTGGTCAAGCACCCTTCCACCATGATTTGAAACAACTATAGCATCTACTCCAGCCTCTACTGCAAGTTCTGCTTCATCTACAGTCATTATTCCTTTTAATATAAATGGAAGTTTTGTGCTCTTTACTATTTCTTTTATTTGTTCTACAGTTTTAGGTCCAACTGGTTTTCCATGAAGTGCCAAAGTTATAAGTCCTGCAGCATCTATATCCATACCTACTGCAAAAGCACCTGCTTCTTCTGAAAGCTTTATCTTATTTATAACATTGCTATTTTCCCAAGGTTTTATTACAGCGATTCCTTCTCCATTAAACTTCTTTAATTGCTCAAGATTAGTTATAAGAAATGAATCTACTGCAGTATCTCCTACCATAGGATAAATACCTGCATCAAGACATCCTCCAATGACCCATGATATGTATTGTTCCTCTGTATATTTACCGCCCATATTTAAAGTTGTACCTGATACTGGTGCCGCAAATACTGGTACATCCATTTTCTTTCCAAATAATTCTATACTTGTATCTGGATCTTTAGCATCATGTATAACTCTCATATTAAGCTTATAACTATCTAGTGCTTCCACATTAACTGAAAAAGCTTCCCCTGTTCCTTTTCCACCCATTCCTGGAACTTCTCCTGCACAGGCTTTTCCATTACATACTGGACAAACCTTACAGCTTCCATTTAAATTTTCACGAGCATTTTTCAATACTTCTTTGTAACTCATTTTTTATACCCCCATTCAAATTACTTTATAAATATATTGTTTTTATTTAAACATACACTTTAATTATAGTTTATTTATTTAAAATCTCAATAATTATTAAGTAAATTATACTATTAATTTTTTCGAAAATTAAAGATACTTTAATACTGAACTAGACTTAATCAAGTTCCATTTCCTCTTCTTTATTATTAATATCTTCTTCACTATAAATTCTAATTCCATTTCTTTCTAATAATTCTGCAGTAACTCCGTTTCCATCTATTTTACTTCCTGTAAATGTACCATCATAGATTTTTCCATAACCACAAGAAGGACTTCTACTCTTTAAAATGGCAACTTGAACCCCACATTGTTTTGCTATTTTAAGGGTTTCATAAGCTCCTTTTATGAATTCAGCCGTAGCCTCATCACCATCTGGCCCAATTATTTTAGCTTTTCCATCTAGCACTTCAGCTCCAGTAGACATATGTATTTCATGCGCAGCTCTTGGTGTACTTTGACCTCCTAATTGTTCTGGACATACAGGTATAGCTTTTTTCTGCTGCAACAATTTTAACACTTTAAAGTTTAAATTGTTACCTCCGTTATATTTACAGTTTACCCCACATAGACAAGCACTAACTAATATCATGCATTTTCACTCCCCTCTATAAATATAAAATTAATTTTTCGCATTTTGCTTATTATATAAATTTATTATCACTTCTCTACTTAAGTTCTGCCACTGTAACTCCAGTGCCACCTTCCCCATATTCTCCTAATCTATGTTTTTTTACATGTGAATGGTGTTTCAACATATCTGTTATGGCATTCCTTAAAACACCTGTTCCTTTTCCATGAATTAAACTTACTTCATTTAGTCCTGCTAAATATGCCTCATCTAAATATTTATCTGCAGTATACACTGCCTCTAAAGAATCCATACCTCTTAAATCTACTGATGATGCTACAGATCTCAAGTTTAGTTTTGCTTCCCTTTTTATCTTTTTCTTTTCTTCCTTATTGGAAGCTCCAGTTACAGCTCTTAAATCTTTTAGCTTAACTTCTATTTTCATAATTCCAGCTTGAACTTGAACATTTCCTTTGTTATCTGGTTTAGATATAACTATAACCTTTTGATTTAAAGAAGGTACAAAAACTTCTTCCCCTTCCTTTACGTGTTTTAATTCCTCACCATCATCTTTCTTAACCTTGTTAACTTTTTCATCTATGTTTTCAAGCTTTTCTGATAACTTTCTTCTTTCTTCCTCAAGCTTGTGTCTTACTTCTGAAGCATATCCAACCTTCTCTAACTCTCTCATTTCCTTGAGAATTTTGTCTGCTTCTTCCTTAGCTTCTTTTATAATTCTTTTAGCCTCTCTTTGACCATCTATTAGAGCTTTTTCTCTAGTCCCTTCAAGGCCCATCATTTTTTCTTCATATTTATTTTTAATTTTTGTAGCTTGCAATTTTAATGTTTCTGTTTCTCTTGCATTAGTTTCAGCTTTTATACTTTTTTCTTGAAGACTTTGTATTAAATCTTCAAATTGCAAAGTATCGCTATTTATATTTTCCTTTGCATCGTGGATTATATAGTCAGGAAGTCCCAACCTTCTAGATATTTCAAAAGCATTTGACTTACCTGGTATACCTATCAAAAGCCTATATGTTGGTCTTAATGTTTCTACATTAAATTCTACAGATGCATTTTCTACTCCTTGAACTTTTAAGGCATAAGCTTTAAGTTCACTATAATGAGTAGTAGCCACTGTTCTGCAACCTCTACTTCTTAGATTTTCTAGAATAGATACTGCTAATGCTGCTCCTTCTGTAGGATCCGTACCTGCACCTAATTCGTCAAAAAGCACTAAAGCTTTATCATCTGCTTCATTGATTATATTTACAGTGTTAGTCATATGAGATGAAAAAGTTGATAAGTTTTGTTCTATACTCTGCTCATCTCCAATATCTGCAAATATCTCTTTAAAAAAGCTTACTGTGGAATTTTCTCTAGCTGGTATCATAAGTCCACTTAAAGCCATAATATGTAATAATCCTACCGTTTTTAACGTAACAGTTTTACCGCCTGTATTAGGTCCCGTTATAACCAATGAAGTGAAGTCTTTACCTAAATATACGTCTAAAGGTACCACTATTTTTCTATCTATTAAAGGATGTTTTGCCTGAATTATATCAATAAATCCTTCATCATTAACACTAGGTGCTGTACAATTAAGTTCGCTAGCAAACTTAGCCTTAGCAAAAATAAAATCTAATTCCCATATTATATTTGCATTATTTCTTACTGCAATTATACTTCCATAAATCTCATTTGAAAGATGAGTTAATATCCTATCTACTTCAGCTTTTTCCTTTAACATAAGTTCCTTTATCTCATTATTTAAGTTAACTAAACCCATTGGCTCTATATACAAAGTCGCACCACTAGAACTTTGATCATGTACAAGTCCTGGAACTGCTCCTTTATGTTCAGCTTTTACTGGTAAAACATATCTGTCGCCTCTCATAGTATACAAATTGTCCTGAAGATATTCTGAATAAGTTCTTATAAGAGAATTAACCTTATCTCTTACAGAAGAATTTTTATCTTTTAGAGCCTTTCTTATATTATAAAGTGCTGTGCTTGCCCTATCTGAAACTTGTTCTTCACCTTCTATAGACATAAATATCTGATCTTCTATATTTTTTAAAGGAATAATACCCTGACATAAATTTTCTATAACTCTAAATCCTTTTTCTTCTTCTTTATGACTTATATACTCTTGAAACCTTCTGGCTGCTCTAAGTATAGCAGCTATCTTTAAAAGCTGTCCTGGCATCAATGTTGATCCTTTTCCTGCTCTACTTATACCTTCTCTTACATCATAAACGCCTTCAAAAGGAGGTGCTCCTTTTGTCACTAAAAGCTTAAACGCCTCTTTTGTTTCTTCAATATGTTCTCTAACTTCATATATATTATCATAAGGTTTTAGTTCCTCTATTATATCTTTAGCGGCACCAGTATTTGTATAATGCTTTAATTGTTCTTTTATCTTATAAAATTCTAGCACCTTTAATGCTTTTGTATTCAACTTGTTCAACCACCTTTTCCATTCATATAGTAGCGAGTAAATAATTACCAGTAACTAAAAACTGGCTTCTTATTCTTACTCCACACCTCTTTTGTAATGTCCTCTTGTAAACCCTTGAAAATTTCCATTCCATTTTTTTTGCTTTAAACATTCAAGTACATTGTTTACTTCATTATAATCTTCATCTATAAAATCAATTCTATAATTATTTATATCTGCCTTTTCCAATTCATTTATATTATCTATTAAATTTGTAGGTACACTATTATATATATAGCATCTACAGAATTTATCTGTATGAACACTAAATTCTGCTCCCATTCTATCTTTTAAATAAAATTCACCTTTTTCACAAGGCTTATTACAACTTTTCACTTCACTTTTTTCACCAAAAGTACTTCCTAGTACACAATACTCTGAAACCATATTTTCTATTTTTCCATAAATCATTACTTGACATGGAATTTCAGATTTTTTAACTAATGCCAATATTTCATTTTTATTAAGCTCAGCACTTATACATACACCATCTAAAAAATCACTATAAAAAGCTGCAGCAGTACTGTTAAATATGTTTAATTTGTAATCTCCTATTATTGTTGTTTTCCCTTTAAATTTATGTAATATACCTAAATTTGATGTAACAATACCTTTTATGTACGGAAGAAGTTCCTCTATTTTAGAACATACAGCTTCAAATTCACTCTTTATTATATTAGGAACTTTAAGCCAAACATTATTTTCTTTTATATTCACATCTTTTATATTGCTTTTTCTTCCAAATATATTCACTGCCACATCTAAAAATCCATTTTCATATATAGCTTTCATTTGTTCTAGTTTATTAACGCAAAAAATATATTTTGGAATCTCATTAGGAGTCTTTTTATCTTCCTTTAATTCATTAATAATATTATTTCTACTTACTTTAATTGATTCATTCTCTATAGCTTCTATTAAACTTCTTCTGCTTTCATTTATAGCTGATACAGGCATAAACCCTTCTTGAAAATCCTCAAACTTTATATTAGAAAATTTAAAAGGAGTATTTCCGCTCTTCTTAAGATATTCTTCCAGTTTGTTCCTGTCTATAGGTTTATTTAATGCTTTTTGAACTAACTTACCTTTAACAACATATTCTTTTTCTTTATATGTAGTACTTAACCTTATAGGCTCATTAACTTTAAAACTTACCTCTAAGCTTAAATCTATTTTTCTTTCAAAAGGATTTTTATAAATGCTTTCCATAGATTGTAATAGCTTTACATCTGAAGTCTTATAAAGAACATCTCCACTTTTAAATTCTGATGGTTTAATCTTTACCCTGCTTCCACTAGAAGCTTCCAGAACTTCATTGCCTTCTTCTATAATCTTTGAAACTGTAAAACCTTTTTCTCCATTTCGTATACCATCTTTAATGCTCAACTCTTCTTCTAGTAAAATACTTAAATCCTTTTGAACTTTTCCTAAAATCACTCCAGTATTCTTAGGAAAATTATATGCCATCATATCTTTTCCTGTGTTTCCAAATAAATAAGCCTTTGAAAAACCTTCTCTATTAAAAAGCTGCAAAAGCTTCTTTTTTTCTTTGTTAATATTTACTTTATTAAGATTTATGTCATTCTCGTTAATAACATTATCAATAGCTTTTCTATATGCTGATACCACTGCTGCTACATACTCAGGTCTCTTCATTCTTCCTTCTATTTTCAAAGAAGTAGTTCCGCTTTCAATTATATCTCTAATATTTTCTATAGTACATATATCCTTTGGGCTTAATAAATATCCCTTTTTTTCTCTTCCATTACTTCTATCTATTATTGTATATGGCAATCTGCAAGGTTGAGCACATCTACCTCTATTACCACTTCTTCCTCCAATTAAACTACTCATAAGACACTGCCCTGAATAACATACACAAAGTGCCCCATGTACGAAAATTTCTGTTTCTATATTTAAATCCTTAGATATATGTTTTATTTCATCTAAAGATAACTCTCTTGAAAGTACAATTCTTTTGAATCCTTTATCCTTTAAAAGAAGGGCTGCTTCACCATTATGTACTGTCATTTGAGTTGAAGCATGAAGTTCAAACTGTGGCAATATTTCTTTTATTAGTAATGCTAATGCTGTGTCTTGTACAAGAAGTGCATCTATACCAATACTGTATAAAAACTTAGCATATTCTAAAGCTTCTCCTAGTTCCTTTTCTTTCATTAATGTATTTATAGTTACATACATTTTCACTTCATATAAATGACAGTATTCCACTGCTTTTTTCATATTTTCATTATCAAAATTAGAAGCATAAGCTCTCGCTGAAAACTTGTTTCCTCCTAAATATACTGCATCTGCTCCTGACTGTACTGCAGCATAAAGGCTCTCTAAGCTTCCTGCTGGTGCTAATAGTTCTACTTTTTTCATATTTCATCTCTCCTAGTACTTGAAATTACTTATTTTCTTACCCATACGTTTTTTATTATACAGTATATTATTATCTTTTAAAACTTATTTTAGGCATATAAAAGAACTATTTCATCAGAGTTTTCACACTTTAAGCATTATGTGACGCATTTTTCAGAGGATAATTGACATAGGACAGAGGACAGTGAATGTAAGTTTTCTTCCTTACGTCTGAAAACTTACATTCAGTGTCCTCTGTCAATTGTCCTCTGTCATCTCAAAAAAATGCTTCGCATTATGCTTATTGTTTATATATCTCAATTATATTCTTTATTAATATTTCTATATCATTAAAAGTATTAAAATAACCTGGACTTATCCTTACTGTACCCTTTTTATTAGTTCCTATAATATTATGGATTAATGGTGCACAATGATAACCTGTTCTTACTGCTATATCTTTTTTGTTAAGTTTATATCCTGCTAATGAACTATCCACTCCATCAATATTGATTGAAACCACTGGACATCTGTCTTTTAAATTGGTTGACCCATAAATTTTTATATAATCAAGTTTTTTTAGCTCTGTAATTAAATACTCTATTAAAGATAATTCATGATTGTACATATTTCTTCTTCCAATTTTATCAATAAACTTTATACCTTCACATAATCCTGCTATGCCTGGTGTGTTTAATGTTCCACTTTCAAACTTATCTGGCATAAAATCAGGTTGTTCCATATTATTTGAATTGCTTCCAGTTCCACCTTCTTTAAATGGTTCTACTTTAATTCCATCTCTTATAAAAAGGCCCCCTGTACCTTGTGGTCCAAGTAATCCCTTATGCCCAGGGAATGCAAGTATATCTATATTGCTTTTCTCCACATCTATATCTATAATCCCTGCGCTTTGTGATGCATCCACCATAAATATTACACCTTTTTCTTTTGCTATTTTTCCAATAGCTGATATATGCTGTATAGTTCCTATAACATTCGAAGCATGATTTATAATTATTAATTTTGTATTTTTTCTTATTTCATTTTTTAAAGTGTTTATATCTATATATCCACCTTCATCTACTGCAAGTAATGTAACTTGCACTTCTTGTTTCATCAAACTCTTCAAAGGTCTGAGAACTGAATTATGCTCAATAACTGTGCTTATTACATGATCACCTTTTTTTAAAATTCCTTTAATCCCTATATTTAATCCTTCTGTTGCATTACTTGTAAAAATTATTTCAAAAGGATTAGAAATATTAAAAATTCTTCGTATTTCTTCTCTAGTTTCCATAATCTTTGATTCTGCTTGTACAGCTAGATTATGAGAACTTCTTCCTGGATTTGCTGCATAATTCTTCATACAATTTAAAACCTCTTTATAAACTTCAGTAGGTTTTGGAAAAGTAGTTGCAGCATTATCTAAATAAATCATATATACCTCCTAAATTTCTCAAATATTTTTATTTTACATATAATTTTAATTATTCACTCTAAGTGGATGTGAAAAATCTTTAAAATTTGGAATTAATACTTCAATTTCTCCAACAACCATTGCCTCCATAATTACCCCTACTGCAAATATAAAATTATTTTTAATTAAATTAGGACTATTTAATAATTTTGATTTAGTTTTAATTACTATTTTAAATTCGTCTTCATCATGCAATTCTGGTATAAATAATACCAAATCTTTATTTTCTTCCAAAAAACCCCCTATTGTTTTTGTATTATCTTTATCATCTGTAAAATTAATTGTATATGGAATTCTTAGAGTAAATTGTATTCGTGAATAATTAGGTTTGTTTTTTATTAAAGTTCTACTTTCAGTTCCCTTTGATATGAATCCTCTATCAAATGTAATTTTTTGAAAAGTATATTGATAATTATTAATTTCTGATATACTTGCTAAAACTTCTGGAAATATTAATTTTTGCTCACACCTTGAAAAAATTTTTTTTACTATGATTGGAATTAATTCTTTTGAATCCTCTAATTTATATATATTTTTCTTTATATCTTTTTCCTGTAAATCTATTAAGCTTACGCCTTCCTCTGAAGCTAGTAAACTTTTATTAATAGCAATAACATCATAAGGCTGGCTATTAAATGTTCCCATAGGAATTGTATTAACTATAGAATTACTATTCGTATCTATTATATCTAATCCACCCTGTCCTCCTGGATTTCTATTAGTTACAAGTAGCTTATTTTTATCTGAAGTAAATGTTACTCTTTGAGGTTGTGGTAATGTGGTTAGAATAAATCCACAAGATGAATTTGTTATAGTATTTATTAACTCTATTCTATTAAGTCCCCTATTTACAGCATATAAAACATTTTCTTTAAGTTCTAATGCCGTTATTACTGACCCTTTGGTAAAACTTATATTATCTATCTTACAAGCTTCAATATTAACCACAGAAACACTTCCTGGATTTTCATCTGTTCCATCACCTTGATTTGCTATATATACTATTTCATCCTTCTCATTTATTAACATATAATTAGGTCTTACACCAACATCTTTAATGCATGTTATTAAATTAAATTTTAACGTACTAAAAACTTTCAATTCATTTACCAATAAATCTAGTACAAACAATTTATTTTTACTATTATTTAACTTTATATTGTCAGCCGAAATAAAACCTGTAATATTAGCTATTTTTTCTTTGGTATCCATATCATATATCAGAATTTCTGAAGCATTTGATACATAAATTCTTTTATTTAATGAATCCGTCTGTATACTTCCATTATTGGGCATATTAAATGTTTTTAAATTTCCTTCTACATTATTAATAATTGTAACTGTATCATTTCCATCACTAGCAATATAAATATTTTTATCATCTTCTACTATGCTAAAAGGTCTATGACCAACTCTAATAGTTTGCATTATAGAATTTTTATTACTATCAATAACAGTTATAGTAGAATCTTTTAAATTTGATATATAATATATTGTATTTTTTGTTATATCCGTCATATACCTTTCCTCAATATATATCATTACTTATACTTAAAAATATGACCCGCATAGATATAATATGCAAAATATATTAAAATTGCCTTTATATACACTATAAAAGCCCTTACGGGCTTTTTTATATTCTATATTAACTCATAAGACTCTTTATTTCCTTTTAGAACTATTTTATATATAGCCCTAGGTGTAATGTTATTTTTATTAGCTTCATTTTTAATAGCCTGGAAGTCTTCATCTCTAAATCTAATAGAATGGCTGCATCCTTTAGAAATTTCACAAGGAGTAGAAACTAATTTAATTCTATATTTTTTTCTTATAAGTCTGTCATACAAAAATACAGCTCTATTATGTGAAGTAAATACCATTATATATTCGGTACTTCTTCCCTCCATAATATCTCACCTCTATCTATAATAAAATTTAGTTAACTTTTTGTTTTATACTATGCATATAGTCTCTAATTTGTTAAGGATTATTATTTTTTCTTATTTAACACTCTATACATAAAAGGCATATTTTTTTCATCTTCCAAATCTTTTTCTAGACTTTCCTTTTCTGTCTTTAATTTTTCTATATCCTCTTGCATTTGTTGTTTTTCATCATTTAACTTTTCTATATCTTTTTGCATTTCTTGTTTTTCCCCATTAACTTCTTCTAAATGTTGACATTGCTCTTTCTGCTTTTCATCTATCTCTTGAATTTTACATTGCAGTTCCTTTACTAAATTCTCCTCATCCTCTAATTGTTTTTTTGTTTTTTCCAGCTCTGCTTGTGTTGATTTTTGAAGTTCAGCAAAGAAGCTACAATTTTCTTCTACCTTTTTATTCTTTTCAAGTACCATCCTAAGATTTTCTTCAATTTCATTAATAAATTTTTGTTTATGTTGAAACTTCATTTTCATTTCGTCAATTCTTTCACATAAATTTTTGTTAATTTCTTTTAATTGAGGTATATCTTTTTGTGTATTCTCCATAACATTTGTATTTTCAATTCCAAGTGTTTGCATATTACTTTCTTTTATTTCTTTGTTACTATCTTCATTTAATAAAATTTGTGGTAAAAATAATTTTATATCTGGGAAAACAGTACCAAATATTTTTTTTGTTTTCAAACTATTTTCTTTACCATTGGATGTTATATAGTTATACAATAAAATAATGTCATCATCTTCACTATTCAATTTTATTGGAGTATACCAATAATCTTTAAAATAAGAACATAGCAGATTATTTTCTCTTTGCCATAACGCAAATAGTTTATTTTCCCTTATAAAAAAAACAGGATTTATAATTTTTTCTAAACTTTCATTAACCTTACTACTCTTCATGTTTCCATCAAAATCTACTGATACATATTCTAATGAATATATAGAATGTTCTCTAGACAGATTTAATATATGAAATTTATTTATATATATTAAACTATAGAATGCTATTTCACTTCCCCTTATTATATATAAAGTTTTAATCTTACTCCATGCATTGTTCATATATCTACAAACTCTCAAAGTTACTCCATTTTCACCGCCACTAATGAAAAGTAGATAAATTTTATTTTCTGATTCTGTTTCCACATAATAATGTGTATTAACATCAGCTACAAGATTTACATTACAAATAGTATTAAGTTCATACTTTTCCCCCTGCCATAAATAATGTATAAGTGATGCTTTTTGCTTTTGATTTGATTTTTTAAGCATAAAAAAGATATGTATACTGTCTTCCTTTATTATCAAAGCTAATTCATTAACATCATAATTATTATCTTCAAAGTTATAAAGAATTTTTCCTAACCACTGACTACTTTCCCATACACAATATTTTAATTGTCTTTTTTTATTAATATATACAATGTGAATATTTTCTTTTACATCTATGTTAACAGCAAATTCTAATATTTCTGTATCAATTTTTTTCTCTTTAGTCCATTTATCATCTCCATACATGATGCTATAAATCAAATCTCCATTCTCCGTGATAAAAAATCTCCACAAATTATCTGATCGATCATTAAAAATCCAAGAATTACAATTATTCATTTTCCCACCTCTCTTTATAAATTATATTTTTGCATCTACAAGTATATTACTCAACTTTCATATTTTAAAATTGTTATATGTAACATTGGCTAATATCCTTCATATATTATAGTGAAAGCTTTATAGCTTCTTATTACATCTTCAAAGATACCTACCCTATAGGAAGGAGGAACTGCTATGGATGATAGTTTTAACAGAAGTAAGTTTACACTTAAACCAGGCATTGTAAATAAAAAAAATGAACTCCCAGATCCATCAGAATTAGTATGCATAGATGTTCCAAAAGTATTTGATCAGTGCTTATTCAAAAGATGCCTTACCTTTGCTGAAGGTGATGATACTAATATTACTGATGAAGAACTAAGAAGCAATCCTCTAAAAAATCCCGAAAATTTTTTAGGCTGTAGGGATTTTAAAATTAAACTTTTATCTGTTAATAAGATTCCAATTAAAAATAGTCCTGGATATAAAAAAGTTGTTATTTCCTTTAGAATTTCATTTTGTGCAGATTTTATTGATACAAACAATACTATGCAATCTGAACTTTTTGAAATAAACAGAACTGAATTAATACCTAAATTTTATTTACCTGACCCTATATCTCAAAAATCTATTAGCTTTTTACCTATTAACAATACTAATAGTACAGTGGATTCTCAAATTGTAAAACTTGAAATTGTTGCTGAATGTTTAGAAGGTGTACTTACTAAAGATGAAAATAATTGTGATGTATTAGATATTTCTTTAGGTTTTCACCTAATTGTAAAGGCTGAACTAATGGTTCAATTACTTGTTCCAACCTTTAATTACTGTCCAATTCCTAATTCTTGTGAAGAAGAACCTTTTGAAGAACCATGTGAAAGATTTGATAAAGCACCTGTACCTAAATTTTATCCTGACCAAAAATTACAACCTTTATTTCCAGATGATAACACTGATGATGACACTGATGACAATTATGATGACTATGATGATTATTACTAAAATAAATCTTATTTAATAATGTTATTAAAGTTCTTAATCCCTTAAATTTACTTACTAAAGGCTTAAGAACTTTTGTTTTTACTATTTAAAATCCATTTTTCTGTTTCTTTTATTCCTTGTTCTAAAGCATACTCTGGTTCCCAATTAATTAATGCTTTTGCTTTAGAATAATTGCATTTTAATTTCATTATCTCACTCTGTGGATGAATATGTTTAACATGGTTTACATTTACTCTTCCTTTAGCTATAATATTTGCTAATTCATTTATAGTTATATTTACATTTGTGCCTGCATTCACTATCTCACCATTTACTTTTTCAGAATATCCAGCTATAGTCACAAACTTTGCACAATCTTTTACATAAAGTAAATCTCTAGTTTGCTCTCCATTTCCATATATATTTAAATCTTTATTGTATAATACATTATTTATAAATACAGCTACGACCCCACCTTCCCCATTAGTTTTTTGATAGGGTCCATAAGTGTTAAAAGGTCTTATTATTACTGCGGGTAATTTATACGTATTATAATAAGCAAGCACCATATTTTCAGCTGCTATCTTACTAGCTGAGTAAGGGGATGCAGCTTTTATTGTATGTTCTTCACTAATTCCATTATAATATGCTTTGTCATAAACCATGCAGGTACTCATAAATACTATTTTGCATAAATGCATATCTTCATTTTTATCTAATACCCACTTATCTCCATCCATTTTAGCATTTTTACCAAACATCTGTATTTTTGCTTTTTCCAAAATATTAAATGTAGCAACTGTATCATTATAAAAAGTAGCTTTGGGATTATCTATACTATCCTGTACATTTATAGATGCTGCTAAATGATATATTATATCAAACTTTTCTTCAAAAACTTTATCTAAAATAACTTCATCTTTTATATCCCCTTCTACAAATTTAAAATTAATATTGTTATTAAACTCTTTTATATTTTCCAATGTTCCATTAGATAAGTTGTCTAATACCATTACACTATGTCCATCATCTAACAACCTTTTTACAACCCAACGCCCTATAAAACCAGCACCTCCAGTTACTAATATATTCATACTGTTTCACTCCCCATTTATTATTTAAGTAACTAAATTTCATATTATAAAAATATGCTTCTCAATTTGCTTATTTTACTTCATTTAGTATTTGATCTACTATTCTTTTTACACCTTTTCCATCTATAAGATTTGAAGATGTTTCACTCATATTACATCTTAATCTTTTATCGTTAGCTAAAGTTTCAATGTTATGAATCAAAATCTCCTTATTTATCGCACTATACCAACCTATATTTTTTATGACTTTCATATCACTTAATTTATCTCCCGTTCTTTGTTGATTACCTGCAATTACTATACCTATAGTTGGAACTCCACATAATGCCAATTCATATAAAGTACTGCCACAACCTGATATAGCCATATCAGATTGCTTCATCAAAGTATACATATCTGCATTATAATAAAATTTTATATTTTTACTTTCAAAGATTTTAAGTTTCTGTATGTTACAAAAAGATGGGCCTACTACCACATGAAAATTATAATTTAAGTCTTTGACATAAGATAAAAGTCTCTCTGTGACATGATACGGGTCAGAGCCTCCCACTGTAATCATGATATTAGAAACTTTTTCTTTTATGTGTTTCTGTGAAATATTTCTAAATTCTTCTCTGAGCATTGTATAAGTTGCACCAAGCATAAGTTTTGTATCTTTATTTACTTTATAATCAAGTTCTTCTGCACCTATATTTTGATTTATTAAAAAATCAACATTAAAATAGTGAAGATTCATATCATCAACATAGGCTGTTTTAGAGAATATTTTTTTTGTAACATCAAAATATTCTTCGCTTATATTATAACTATCTGTAATCAATAACTCTGCATAGATAGTTTTTAAATTTATAAAAGAATTTCCTTCTTTTATAAATTTAATATGAAAGCCTTCATTTAATATTTCTTCTATTCCTTTTTGGTATTTATCCCCTTCTAAACATATATAAAAAACCTCATTGCTTTTATATTTTAAAAACTCATTTGCTAAAACTAAAGTTCTCATTATATGTCCCATTCCTATCTGCGTTCCTCCATCTGCACGAATCCCTATTATCATATAAATCCTTCCATATTCCATACTATATACTATTATGAAAAATTCTTTATCAAATCACTGAAATTACTAACACTCTCATCCTCTCCTATAATATACTTGTATAATTTTTTATAACTTTTCATCATAATATCTATTGTAAACTTGTTGTTATACTCATAATAAGCATTTTCCATTAAATCTTTTTCATATTGATAACTGTGCTTTAAAACTTCATCTAACAAACTTCTAAGACTATCTACATTATTACTTTTAAACAAATAACCTGTCTTATTATTTTCAATAAACTCATTAAAAGCAGGTATATCACTGCATATTACAGGAACCTTTTCTCTAAGACCTTCTAATAGAGCAATACTTAAACCTTCACTTAAAGAAGTAAATATATAATAATCAAAATACTTTATATAAGAACTAGCATTAGCTTTATACCCATAAAACTTTATCCTATTCTCAATTTTATAGGACTTAACTTTAGTTCTTAATTCATTTAACTTGTCTCCTTCCCCTATAAATACACAAAATATTTTTTCATCTTTTTTAGAATTATTTATAGCTTCTATTAAAAGTTCTTGATTTTTTCTTTCACATATAGTACCTATACATCCTAATATCCTATATCCATTTTTTCTATGACTTTTTATATCAAATATAATGTCCTTATCTAAAATTTTATATTTATCTTTTTCCTGGATGCCATTATATATTGTAAGTAGCTTTTCATTATCAACTCCTTTTTTTATCATAAGTTTTTCGTCATTTTTAGAAACAGTAATTACTTTATCTAGTCCATTCATAATAGTCACATCCATTTTTTCTTGTTCTTCTCTTTTATTAGTGCCCCAACCATGCATAGTTTGGATCACAGGAATATATCTATTAATGCCTGATCTTGCAATTACACCAACCATAGCCGGAACTGCAGCATGAGCATGTATTATATCTATATTTTCTTTCATTAAAATATTTCTTACTTTTTCCACAACCTTTAAATTAAGATACATGTTTCTTTTAAAAGTAGAATCTACTTTTAAACATGGTATTTTAAGATTTTGAAGTTCATTTAAATATTCATAATAATTGCAATACCCTATCTCTTCTGTTAAATTAGTTACTATAACTACATTATGACCTCTTGTTTTTTGATATTCTGCTATCTCTTTAATTATTCTTCCTGCACCACCTTGCAGAAAAGTAGTTATATGTATAATATTCATCTTATACCCACCCAATTTCAGATATTTTTTAATTAATCTCTATTTTAGATATATGAATTAACTATTGCTGATATTCTTTTCAGAGTCCTAAATTGACTATATATTTAACTGCATCTAGTAATGATATAAATTCATTTTCTTTTTTAGGTAATTCACAAAGCAATATACTTCTTAAACCTGCATTTATTCCAGCTATTACATCACTCTCTTTATCACCTATCATCCAGGATTTATTTACATCTATATTAAAATTCTTTATACCTCTCTCTATAAGTCCTGATTTAGGTTTTCTACAATTGCATTCAAATTTATACTTTCCAACACCTAAAATAGGATGATGAGGACAATAATAAAAATCATCAATATGAACATCATATTGATTAAATAACATCTTTATATATTTATGAAGATATATCACATCTTCCTCACTATAATATCCCCTTGCCACTCCTGATTGATTAGTAATTATTATTACATTGTATCCTGCTTTATTGAGTATCTTTATTGATTCAAGTACACCATCTATAATATAAAAATCTTCTACTTTATATACATATCCTTTATCTACATTTATAGTACCATCTCTATCTAAAAATACTGCCTTATTCATACTTATCATCATTCCCTTTAACACTAGTTATAATTTTTTGTACAATTCCTGTTGTAGAATATCCTTTTAAAAAGGATATAACTTTTGTTTCTTTTGCATATTCTCTTCCAACTATGTTTTCTATTTCATAATCTTCACCCTTTACAAGTACATCAGGACTTATTAGTTTTATTAAATTCAAAGGAGTATTGTCTTTAAAAATTATGACTGCATCTACAAATTCCAAAGCTGATAAAATATTCGCTCTATCTATTTCTGAAACTATAGGTCTTTCATTACCTTTTAACCGTCTTACAGAATCATCAGAATTAATACCTACAATAAGCTTACTACCTAATCTAGAAGCCTTATTCAGATAGTTAATATGACCAGCATGAAGTATGTCAAAACATCCATTGGTAAAAACAATCTTCTTGTTTTCTTTTTTCCATTTACTTAAATTTCTTTTCAAAGTATCCAATTCCATAACTTTTGAAAAAAAACCATAAATTCCATGTTTATCTAAATTACTAAGTATTTCTTTACGACTTACGCAGTAAGTACCAGCCTTACTTACAGAAATGCCTGCTGCAATATTTGCAATGTTAACCGCATATTCAAGATTAAGTCCTGCTACTGCAAGCGCTGAAAGCACAGAAATAACAGTATCTCCTGCTCCTGATACATCAAATACTTCCTTTGCAAAAGAAGGTACATGTAAATTTTTGCAATTGTTTAATAAACTTAATCCTTTTTCTGATCTAGTTACAACAAGATTTTTTATATGATAACTGTTCAAAATCTTATTTCCTGCAAATTCAATATCATTATTTATATTTTCTAGTTTTTGTCCCCAAGCATCACTTAATTCCCTTAAATTTGGTGTTACTATGTTAGCATTTTTATATTTATTCCATTGTTTACCTTTAGGATCTACAATTGTCCAAACTTTTTTTTGCAGACACTTATTTATTATGTAATTGCATAAACTTTGCGTGCATAAACCTTTCGCATAATCAGATATTAAAACTGCCTTTATATCTTTCTCTAAAATCTGATCTACCCATTTTTTAATCACATCCTCAACAGCTTCAGAAATTGAAAATCTATCTTCAAAATCTAATCTAATCATCTGCTGGTGGATACCTATAATTCTCACCTTTGTCGTAGTAGATCTTTTTTCATCTATATATATACCATTAAGATTAATATCTCTTTCCTTCAATAAACTTTTTAATTTATCTCCATTAGAATCTTTTCCAACTACACCGCATAAAAAAACTTTGCACCCAAGCACAGATAAACTATTTGCCACATTTGCAGCTCCACCTAATATATTTTTTTCACTTTCAACATGAACTATAGGTATTGGAGCTTCTTCTGATATCCTTTCAACATCACCATAGTAATATTTATCAAGCATCACATCTCCAATTACAGCAATTCTAACTTTATCTAATTTATTCAAAGCCTTATTAATATCATCATAATTATATATCATTACTAAAGCTCCTTTTCTAAAAGCTCACATACTATATGTCCTATTAAGATATGCACTTCCTGCACTCTTGCAGTAATATTAGAGGGTACTATAATAGATAAATCACAAATATCCTTAAGCTTCCCTCCATTTTTCCCTAGCAAGCCCACAGTATATGCTCCTATTTTTTTAGCTTCTACTATTCCTTCTATTATGTTTTCACTATTTCCTGACGTAGATATTCCTACTACTGTATCCCCTTTATTTACTAATGCCTGTATCTGTCTAGAAAATATCTTATTAAACCCATAATCATTTGCTATAGAAGTTAAACTAGAAGTATCTGTAGTAATAGCTATAGCTGGATATGCTTTTCTTATTCCTTTAAATTTCCCAACAAGTTCAGATGCAATGTGTTGGCTATCTGCTGCACTACCACCATTACCCATAAAAAAAATAGTGCCATTATTTTTTAATGTTTTAATACATAACTTTGAAAATAAATTTATATTGCTAATTATGAAATCATTTTTTATTGCTTCAACTACATTAATATGTTCAGAAAGTAAATTTGATACAATATTTTTCATACTTATCACTCACACTTTATAATAAACTTAACATTTTAATATTTTCTATAATTTCATCAGCAGGTATTTCTGAAATGCATTTATAATATTCATAACTATCCTGAAACTCACACTTCCATCTACAAAAGTAACATTTCATTTTCTTGTAAACATATCTTGTTTTTTTATCATTATGCATAAATCTTCCCCAATGTCCACCACCATATATTACAATTGAAGGTACATCCAAAGCATATGCTGCATTCCAAAGTCCAGACTCCACACCAATGAACATTGTAGAATTTTTTATAACTTCAAAGCTCTCACTTAAATTCAACTTACTCGTCAAATTTATAATATTGTTACATTTACTTAAATTGCTAATGACATTATCATAGTATTCCTCATCCATTAACCCTTTACCTAAAAATACCATTTTTTCATTATCTAAGTCTTCTATAACCTTTACTAACTTTTCCACAGGATACATTCTCCCTTTTTGAGACGCTCCCATACCAAATACAATATACGGTCTTTCAATATCATATCGTATATTCTTAATTAAATACTTTTTCAAATCAGTTTTAGCTTCTAATAATTCCAGATTACTATTTGTAATATTATTAAAAATTTTTGTTTCATGTTTAAGTATATATGTAACTCCATGAGAGTTAACAGAAAACTTTTTTTCAAAATCAATGCTTGGTATTATATAATCATAATTTTCATTATTTGTTTTTCTATAAAATCCTATTTTTTCTATTTCTTCTCCCTCATAAGCTACTTTATAGTTTGCATTAACATCCCTTATAATTGCTTCATTATATAAAACAGCTCTATTTATAACATTAATTATCTGATCAAAGGTTAGTTTATTTAAATTCATCAGAATATTTTTTTTGTATGATAAATTTTTTTTGAACTCGTTTCTATCTATTACTATAACGTTTTTTGAGATTAGTCTTATAACTTCTACATTATTTGTTGAAGCTAGAAAATAAGTGTTTTCATATCCAAAATAATCTGCATATCTTTCTAATAAATTCAATCTTATAACAGCATCACCTATACCATCATTAGTTAATATAAGTGTTTTTTTAAATTTTTCTTCATAGAAACTATTCTTTAAATCCATACCCTTATCTGCTTCCTTTACTTAAGGCATCTTCAAATACCTAATCTTAATAATCCCTTTGACCAAATTACATCACACTTTAATTTCATGTTTACTATTTCATTTACAATTTCAGTTTCATAGGCAATAGAACCTACAATAATTAAATCTACAGCTTCATTAAGTAATACTTTAGGGCTTTGTATAATAACATTGAGGGTTTCCACTATTCGTCCATGTCTATGAATATTACTATCTATAACAAACTTAATATTATTACTTAAATAATTAGATTTTTCTATAAGACTATTTGTTATATCTCCTGTTCCCCAAATAGCTATTTTTTTATAATACTTAATAATATTTTCAAAAAAACTCTCTGAATAATCCTTATATATTTTCTCATTAGAATTTACCATGTATTTTTTGCATTCTTTAATAAAAGATTTTAAAAATATATCATTATTACTAAGTTCATTTATATATCTTTCTAGGTTTATTTCTTCTGATTTATTTATATTGAAATTAGATATTTTTTTAGCAATATATTTTCCACTATTAATCATTAAAGCTTCCTCAAAAGGTTTGATACTGTCTAAATCTACAGCAATTTTTTTGTAGTAATCATAAATCTCATTTAATACCACAATGTTTACTAAATCCCAGGTATCTCCCCATAAACTAAATTGAACTCCTATACCCTCACCAATAATAGGATCTCCAATATAAATGCATGGTTTCCCTTTCATTACTTTAGAAATTACTTTTATGTGAGGAAAAATATAGTCTAAACTTATTGGAAAATATTCGTCATTTAATGTTTTATATATTTTATTCTTATCATTAACATTTAGTATATAAAGATTTTTTTTCCATATAGATGTTCTAAATAAATTACATCCTAAATAAGTAAACATAGTGGCAGCATATTTACTATTTATATTGTATAAGTTTTCCCACTTATCAATTCTTTTAACTTCGAAATCATTGCTAAAACACTCTGAAGCTTTAGGCCTATAATCAATTTTATTAATTAAAATATCATTTCTATGTTTTATAGGAACTAATGCATAATTTAAGAAAAAATAATCAGTATCCAAGTTATTTTTAAGAATTTCTACTACTTTAGCCAATTTGCCTTTTATAATAAAGTCATCATCACCTATAATTAAAGTGTATTCTCCTGTGCAAAGTTCACTTGACAAAACTATGTTCTTAAATCCACCTAAATTTCTTTCATTTAAGTTATACTTTACAAAAGGCTTTGATTTAAATTTTCTTACTATTTCATCCGTGTTATCTTTAGAAGAGTTATTAGATATGACTAATTCAACTTGATCTTTTACTTCATTTATTTGAGAGATTAGATTTTCTAATAAAGGTTCTAGAAGTTTCCCTCTATTATATGTTGGTATAAATATAGATAAAATTTTATTATTCATTTACACCTCCTCATTCTAATAAAAACTTTGTATTATCTATAGAATTAACTATTACTCTGATCTATTTTACATAAGATACTTTTTAAATCTTCAAATTCACTACAAAGATATGAACAATCTACACTTTTTAGCTCCTCTTTTTTACCAAAACCATATAACATTCCTATAGTTTTTAATTTATTTTGTCTAGCAGCTAAAATGTCTTCTTTCCTATCGCCTATCATAACAGTTTTTTCTATCTCCAGCTTATACTTCTTAATAATTCCCCCTACTCTATCCCCTTTACTTTTAACTTCTTTATTTAATGATGTACCTGAAATATCTTTAAAGTATTTTTTTATTTCTAAGTTTTCAATTATAGTTTTTGTGAATTCATAGGGCTTTGATGTTACTATAAATAAATTTATATTTCTAGTATATAAATATGATAATGTTTCTTGTACATTATCATATAACTTTAACTGACTTAATCCATTTTTAGAATATATCTCTCTAAAATAGAATATCCCTTTGTTTATTATTTCTTTATCAGTGCTATTTAGTAATATTTTAAACATTTCTTGTAAAGGTGGTCCTATTACTTGTTTTATTCTTAAATCTGGTAAAGTTTTTATCCCTAATTTTTCAAAAGCATAATGCATAGATTTTATTATACCTTCACTGGTATCCACAATTGTACCATCAAAATCAAACAGCAAGTTTTCAATCAATTTATTTCCTCCAAAAATAAAGCTTTATAACATTATTATTTTATTTTTTATATTTAATTTTAATAATTGATTTTTTATTGTGTCATTATTAAATGCAGAACATAATAAAATTGTTCCAGTATAATTTTTTAATAATTCTGAGGAGCATACTTTTTTTCCACTAAGTGTTTGCCCTTGCTTTTTAATATCGTTGTCTATAAATCCAACAATATTACATTTATTTAAATTTGATGAAGCTAACAATCTATATGTGTGCATGCCTGCACCCCATATTACAATTTCTTCCTTGCTATTAAATATATCATTTATAACTGAATCATATATATTATCACTCTTACTCTTTTCTATATATTTAATAGTCTTATTCATACTTTTATCAGCATACTGTTCAGCATTCCCATTTACTCCTCTGATTTTTCTAAAAACAGTATAAATATCTGGATATTTAAATTTATTAGAAGCATAGTATTCACACTGTCCGTATTCCACTAATTCAAATCCAATTTTTAAAAATGAATTTTTTATATCATTTATACTAAAATGATTAATATGCTCTATGTCAAAATAATAATATGGAACTATATAATGAGATAAATAATTCAACACATCTGGTACTTCAATATATACATATCCATCATATTTTACTAATTTACAAACATTTTTTATTGCTAATTCAACATCATACAAATGTTCTAATACTCCAGATAATATTGCAAAATCAAATTGATTATTCTTATCTTTGTTTAAAGAAAATATACTTCCTTGGAATGCTTTAAAACCTCTATTTCTCACATTTTGTACGCACACTTTCGATGGATCCATTCCATTAAGATTATAAAAACCTTTTTCCTTAATTTCAGACAGTAAGCCACCATTAGCACATCCTATATCTATTACATTGTCATACTTATTTAAATACTTACATATTCTTTTAGCAATTCCATTCAGTCTCATTTTATCATTTTCATCTGTACCAGTTCCAGTACCAACTACATTGCTCTCATATTTAGATAAATTTTCATAATAGTCATCGTATTTTTCCTGTGTCGCAGAAGTATCAGCAAAAACAAATCCACATTTTTTACAAGATACAATATCATAATCTTGTGGTAAAAAACAATTATTAGGAAGAATAAACCTTTGATAATGTAGAAAATACGATATCTTATTATTACAAATTGGGCATTTTCTTACAGTTTGTTTTTCAATTAAATTCACTCTTATTCTCCTTCTTAATTTCAAACTTTTTTCTATAATCATTCTCCATATTATTCAATATTTTTGTTGAGTAATCATCTATATTATCAGGATGACAATTTATAAAATAACAGTCTCCACATGCACTATTCTCTTTTCTTCTAAATTCTAAATGCATCCGTCTAAAATCATATAGCTTTTTTCCATTCCAAATATCTATTAATTTTTCTTGATTTAAGTTACCTACAACTGTACTTAGAGACCAATCCACACAACATAAAGACACATCCCCATTAAAATTTATTGCTAAAGTATAAAATGGATATGGGCATACATTTTTTGCTTTTATGTGATCTCCTTCAACAGTCTTGTCAGGATTTGTACCTAATGTAAAATCTTTCTCACTTGACATGCTCCATCCCATTAAATTTTCAATTTGAATTTCTGTAGATATACTTTCAAAATCACTATAAAATTTTTGTTTTTCCTCTTCACTTAACCCATAATCCACAATTTTAACGTATATCTTGCACTTTTTTCTGTTTTTATATAGGTACTCTACATTTTTAACAATAGTATTATAGTTAATATCCACACCACATATTTCTTTATATCTTTTATTAGAAACTCCTTCTATAGATATTCCTATAAAATCTAGTCCACTTTCTATAAGTTCAACACTTAACTGTGGTGTTAACAAATATCCATTTGTCTTTATCCATAATTCTTCACTAATTTCGTTATCCTTTGCATATTTTATCATTTTACATAAATCTTTATTAATTAGTGGCTCTCCATTTAGATAAAAATGAATTTTATTAATTTTATTTGGAAATTCTTTTATCTCATCTACTACTTTTTTTAGCATTTCAATACTCATGCTTCCAGCAGGTCTATTTACCTTTTTAAGCAAATTCTTATTTCCAGTAGGACAAAACTTACATTTAAAATTGCACATATTACTAGGTTCTATAAAAACAAGCATTGGAGTATCTATAGGAATTATTTCTTCAAGCTTTTTTCTTCCTAAATAATCTCTTTTCATTTTTCTTTCCTCAATTCATAATAAAAATTTATTTAACAACTTACTTTTTTTAGATACAGTACAGTACCGTATCTGCAACATTCCTAGTATAATGCCTTAAATAAAATCTATAACTTGTATTAATAGAATTTATTAATTTCGGAATAGACCAAATATCTGAGCTATTATGATATACAGCAATTGCTAGTTTAGGTTTATTATTTCTTATATGCCTTGCTGCACCTTTAATAGCTTCAATTTCCCCACCTTCAATATCTAATTTTAAAAAGCTTATATTTTCATGTATAAAGTCATCTAAAGAAACAGCATTTACTTTTACATTTCCATCTTCACTTATTCTTCCATCTAATCCACCTGTATCAGTAAATTTCAATATTTTTTTCTCTGAATACAGTCCATAACTACTATAAATTACATTTTTATATTGTCTTAAATTTTTCTTTGCTTCTTCTAATAAACTTTTATTTGGTTCAAATAAATATAATTTTTTATATTTATAATTACTTTGTTCTATAAAATTCATTGCAGAATCGCCATCGAAAGCTCCACCATCCACAAAAATTTCATTTTCATTTAGTTTAAGTATATCTATATCAAAATATTGAATATTTTTTTCGTCATAACACAAATCCATATATTTAAAGTTCAAAGTCGCTCTAAATTTTATTATGTTATTTAAAATATATTTTGACTCTTCATCTTGTAAATCATAATATAAATTTATATATTCTATTTCATTTTTAACTAAATCCCCTTGTATATTTATTAAAGTAAATTGAGCTGGAAATTTTTTCTCATCCCATAAAGTCAATATTGGATATGGAATAACTTTATAAAACTTTTCTTTTTTTAATTGGTCACTAATTTCATTCATATACATAATAGAAGCTACAATAATAATGGGTTGTGATTTTTCATCAATCTCCTTTAATGAATAAATTCGTTTTCCCTTCAAATAATGTCCTTGAATTTTTTTATTGTTATCAATAAATCCTATAGGTTCTATACCAATACTCTTTAGACAATTTAAGGTTTTTAAGCCTAATTTTTTAGTTCCAAATATATATACATCCTTCATATCTTTAATAATTGAGTTATAATCATTAAGTATATTTTCTCTAATCTCATCATGAATCATTAAGAACCACCTCTAATATAACTAATTTCATTTAAGCATATTATTTTTAAATTCCTCTCTATCTAAAAAAGGCCATAAATCTTCTAAAGGCTTTGATATCATATTACCATTAGGTAGTTTTTCTGACATTAATTTAGGTGAAGTAGGCTGCACAGGATCTATCATAACCTCACAAATAGCAGGACCATTATAATCTAATACTTCTCTTACTTTCTCTTTCAATTCATTATTATTATTAATTGAAATATTTTTTATTTCATAAGCATTAGCCACCTTGCATATATTCGGTAAAGTTAGGCCGCTGCCATTTTCACTTGCTACATAATGACCATTAAAATGATTTCTTTGAAGATTTCTAATTGATCCATAGCCTTCATTATTTAATATAAAAATTTTTATAGGTAAATTTAATCTTTTTATTGTTTCTAATTCTTGAATGTTAAGTTGAAAACCACCATCACCATTTATACATATAGTTCTTTTTCTTTTACTAGCAATGCAGGCCCCTATACTAGCTGGTAATCCAAACCCCATTGAACCAAACCCTTCGTTATTAAAAAGTCTCTGTCCCTTCTTAACTTTAAATGATTGCATTGTCACTTCGCTGCAGCTTCCTGAACTTCCTGGAACAATTACATCATTTTCATTTAAAAATTCACTTAAAGCATCTATTAGTGCATAAGAGTTTACATATTCTTTTTGTTTCCAATACTCTTTTAATATAACTGGATACTTATTTTTCATATTAGTACAATATTTAAACCAATTATTTCTATTAACATATTCAACACTATTAGCTTGTTTTAAAAATTCTTCTATAAAAACTTTGGCATCTGAATTTATTTTCACATCAATGTTCATATTCATTTTCTCTATTTCAAATCTATCAATATCTACCATAACTTTCTTAGCTTTTGCTGCAAAATTTTCATGATTATATCCTGTCTGTCCAAAATCTAATCTTGCTCCTAATACTAATAAGAAATCGCAATTTTGTTGAATAAAATTTGCTCCTCTTTGACCTATTGAACCTGGCCTGCCAAAAAACAAAGCATCATTTTCATCAAAAAAATCTATAGCTTTCCATGTAGCTAAAACTGGTATGTTTATCTTTCTTACTAACTGTAAGAATAATTCTTCAGAGCTAGACAATCTTACTCCATTTCCAACTAATATACATGGTCTTTTGGACTTATTTAAAAGTTCTATTGTTTTATTAACTTCTTTTTCTAAATCATCACATACTTTATTTTGAATTTCCTTTTCTTTATTAAACTCTTCCATATTATTTTCATCAATCATTGATCCCTGAACATCAAGTGGAATGTCAATCCACACCGGTCCTTTTTTTCCACTAGTAGCTAAATAAACTGCTTTTTGAAGATAATATTTTATTTTTTCCGGCTGAATAACTGTTATTGCATATTTTGTTATAGGTTTAACTATAGATATAATATCTACTTCTTGATATCCCATCTGTCTTACACCATATTGTTTTGCTAAATCAGACCTTTTAACTTGACCAGATAAAATAACACAGGGTGTAGAATCCACATAAGCTGCTGCAACGCCAGTAATTGCATTAGTTCCTCCAGGTCCAGTGGTAACAAGACCTACCCCTAAATTATTAGTATATTGTCCATATGCTTCTACAGCAATAGAAACTGCTTGTTCATTAAGGTTACACACATAATTTAAATCCTTACATTTTCCAAGAGAATCAACAAGATGCATGCTTCCTCCTCCTGAAAGTAAAAATACATCCTTTACGCCTTGACTTGCTATAAATTTCATAACATAATCTGAAAGCTTTATCATCTCTATGCATCTCCTAATTTGTGTTTGTCTAATAATTTTTTTGTTATATGAACCTTTGTTTTTCTATTTTTATTATTTTTTATTTGCATATCTTCATAATATGAATCATCTTTATAATGTGTTGTAGATATTTCTTCAAATACACATCCTTCTTTAGATGAAAAACTATGAACAACTTTTCTTTCTACAAGCACAGATTCACCAGAAAAATATGTTTTCTCAATACCATTTAAATTTAAGATTAATTCTCCATGTAGTATATTAAAAGTTTCTTCTTTTACATTATGATAATGTTTAGGATGCTCTTGACCTGGTAAAACAACCAATATCTTTTTACAATATTCTCGATTTACACAATTTATTATAGCAACACCACATTTATCAAATTCATCAATGCCATAATGATGAGAAAGTTCACATTCACTATTTAAAGGAACAACAACTTTGCTTTTTATTATTACTTCTACAATTTTGTCTATCTCACTTTCTATTTTATTCTTATTGTTAATTTTACTTAATTCATTAACCATTAGTGGATGGTCTTTTTCTATATAATCACTTGTTATATAAAACTCATTGTATTTTGACATATCATTAGTAAGTAATTGTCCTTCTCTACTTGGAAATGCAAAATATACACTTCTGCAATCTAATTTATCTTCTTTAAGAATTTTTCTTTTTGCAAAAACCCCTCTTTTTAATTGCATCAAATCTGATTTTTCTTTATCTGTAAATTCATATCTATTATTTTTTATTCCACACATAAACAAAGCTTCACAAGCAGCATGGAGCCATCTTTCAATCTGTTCTGGATTTGCAGAATAAGCATTTAGTTTTAATGTATTTGTCTCTAATCCCACATGTTTTTCAAAAATTTCGGCACCTTTACCTATTGCTATTTTTATAGCTTCATAATTATCTGGAGATTCATGAGTGGAGTATCCAACCCTCACATTGTATTTATTTTTTAATAAATCTATTTGATTTAATTGAAGATTTTTCAATTTTGTTGGGTACTCAGCTACACAATGCATTAAAGTTAAATCTATACCTCTGTGGAAAAAGAATTCTACAACTTTATCTATTTCTTTAAATGAAGCACCTGCCGTTGATGCTATAACTGGTTTATTTATTTTAGCTATAGATTCAATCAATGGCCAATCATTAAAAGAACAACTTGCTATTTTTATGATAGGGTAATTATGTTCTTTTACAAGTTCTACTGATTCCTCATCAAAGGCAGTACATATTGTAAAAAAAACATTTTTTTCTGCCTCATCCTTCAATAGTTTAAATTCTTCTTTTGTTAACTTTGTTTCTGTAAATCTTTTTATATTTTTAATATCAAGCTTATTCTTATAATCAGGATGTATAAATGTATCTAAATTTCTATATTGAAATTTAAATGCAAAATTAAAATAATTTCTATAATCATTACAAACTTTATTTATTTGCTGTATGATTTTTATTCCATGTTGAACATTTCCTTGATGATTATTTGCCATTTCAAAAATAAATAATGGCTTATCAAAAATATTCACTTTTATTCCTCCATAAAATTAGTTTTTTATCTTTTCCAGGCTTTCTTTGACCATATCTTTCCAGTATATTATTTTTAAATCATCGTCGGTTTTTAATAATTGTTCTTTTATTTGATCATAGACTACTTTATCCTCCACGGACACTATAATGGCATCAATTTTATCTTTTATATGATTAATGATATATGGACTAAATATATATTTATCCAAAATAGCTTCTCCTAAAAGATTTGCATTGTTATCTATAAAACAAAAAACTTCTATATTTTCTTTTTTCAAATCCTTCATTATTAAATATGCATTTAGCTTACTTCCAAATATAGCTGCACTTTTAATACCCTTCTCCTTTATTACATTGCTTATGCCTAAGTTGAATTTATCTAACAAATAATTCCAATAATAAATATTCCTCTCTGTATCATCACTATACTGATCATTGTCAATATTAATAGTATTCTTATAATAATTAATTGCGTTCTTATATTCTTCATTTTGAACTTCAATATTATTAAACTTATTGTATAAATTTAATCTAGATATTAAACTAAAATCCAAATATTCAACAAAATTCAAATCATTTATAAATTTAACTCTTGTAATATTTGTAAAGACATTTTTTCTATTAAAAAAAATATCTTTAAACACATAATTTGCTTTATCTTTAAGTGAATCCATTAAATAAGTTATATTTTTTTCATGTATAAATTTATAAATTTCTTTATAAAGATTTACATAAGTTTCAAATACACAATCTTTTTGGCTATCTTGACCTTCATGAATTCTATAATAAAATAAACATTTACTTAAATAATATATTTTATTATTTTCAGGTAGAGAATTTAATTCTATAAAAACATATGCATCATTAAAAGGTCCCGTTTTTGCATTAAGTTTAATTTTGTACTTATTTAATACGGAAGTTCTATACATTGCAGATGGAGTCAAAATGTAAAAACTAGTTCCAAGGTATTCTTGAACATATTCATATTTATTAAATAACTTATCTGAAGTATAGTTATTACACATTTCATTTTTTGTGATTTTCCCTTTATCGTCCATTTCCTTAGCATTTGAAGATACAACCACTACATCTTGATATTTTTCCATAATATCAATCTCATATTGAAATAATTCTTTATCTATAATATTGTCATCATGAAGTGCAATATAATATTCCGTCTTAACTAGTTCCAGTAGTTTAACACCACTTCCAAAAGCTCCAATATTAGTATCATTTCTTATATAATTTATTCTTTTATCATTAAACGACTCAATTATATTTTTTGTATTATCAGTTGATAAGTTATCTAATATAATAAAGTCAAAATCCGTATAAGTCTGATTTAATATAGATTCAATAGCTTGCTTTACGTACATTTCTCTATTATATGTACATAAAACAGCTGTTAACTTATTCATATATTCCCCCATATTAAAATTGTTTTTTTAAATTTCTTATTAACTATTTATCCAATATCAAAAGTTTTTTGTCTATAATGCTCTTATTTCTTTTATACCAATAGAACAATTCTTCTATTGACTTTTCTATATTTTTAAAGTTATACGCTCCCATTTCATTTATCAGCCTTTTATTACTTCCACTGTATTCTTTTTTTAAGCCTTCTTTGCTTATAATTATGGATAGCTTTTTATCTGTTACCTTTAATATTTTTTCAGCAATAGAACATAAATCAATGGATATGTTTGGAGTTATATTATATCTTTTATACTTAGGCGTATTTTCTATAAACCACTTTGTTATATTGACTAAATCATCTATATATAAATAATCAAAATATACATTTTTCCTTATAGTTATTGGCATATCATAAATAGCCTTACATAATGCATTAGATATAAATCTTATTTCCCAATCTTCATATTTCCCAAATACTCCAAACAAAGTCAAATCATATATATTGTTTTTATTTTTAATAATGCTCGCCATTATATATTTTGAAAAACTATATATATCTTTAGGAATATGTTTTCCAAAATATGTTTCTGGCATCTTTGGTAAATAATTTTCCATATCATATTCTGCTCCTGATCCATAGTAAATCATCTTTCCATAGCAATCACTGTACTTTTCTAAATTGAAAAACATTCTTAAATTTTTTTCCAGCACAAATTGTACAGATTCCTTTGCATTTCTACTAGCATTTTGTGTAGCTGTGTGTATAACCACATCAAAATTATTATTCTTTAAATATTCATATACATCATATTGATTTAACAGATCTAATTCATTGTGTTTAGGTGCATATATTTCATATGCACCTGATAATTGTTCAATTAGATTTTTTCCTATAAACCCGCTGCCACCTGTTATGAATATTTTTTTCATTTATATTCATCCTTCCTCTATTACTATATCTATTAATTAAAAAATTTATCTATGCAATCAATCATATACTCTAATTTTTCATCATTAATTCCTGGATAAACCCCAATAAAAAAAGTATTATATAATACTTGATCTGTATATTTTAAATTTCCTACTATTCTGCACTCTATATTTTTATACCCAGGATGCTTTAATATATTACCTGCAAATAAGGATCTTGTTTCTATTAGTTTACTTTCTAAATAAACTACAAAATCTCTCTTTGTAAATCCTGCATTTTCTCTTACAGTAAGTGGAAATGCAAACCAAGCTGGCTCTGCTCTAGGTAGTGACCTAGGTAATATAAATCTATCTTCATATTTTTTAAAACATTCATATAATACTTTAAAATTATACTTTCTTCTTTCCGTAAATTCAGGTAGCTTTTTTAGCTGTTCTATACCCATAGCACACTGAATATCAAGAGGTTTTAAATTATAACCAATGTTACTGTGAACATATTTGTGGTCATATCCTTCAGGGAAGCCCTCAAACTTAAAATCAAACCTATGACCGCAGGTTCCCTTAGGATTTGCTTCTCCAGTCTGACAATAACAAGCTCTTCCCCAATCTCGTAGGGACACAGCTGTTCTATATAGTTCAGTATGATTAGTACAAATTGCTCCGCCCTCCCCCATGGTAATGTGGTGAGCTGGATAAAAACTAAAAGTTGAATAATGTCCAAATGTACCACAGTGTTTTCCATCATACTTTGAATCTAGAGCATCACAAGTATCTTCTATAACATATAAATTATGATTTTTAGCAATGTTCATAATTTCATCCATTTGTGCTGGATTTCCCAGCATATGGGTTAAAACTATAGCTCTGGTTTTTTCTGAAATTGCATTACTAATTTTTGATACATCTATATTATAAGTGTCTTCTTCTATGTCTACGAAAGTAGGTATTAATCCATTCTGAATTATTGGTGCAACTGTAGTTGGAAATGCCATAGCAGTAGTTATAACTTCTTCACCTTTTTTAATTGGATTTTCTATGTTTTTTGAACATAATGCAGATATTGCTATAAGATTTGCAGATGATCCTGAGTTTACAACTAAACAATTTTTCACTGCTAAATAGTTTTTTAAATTATCACAAAATTGTTTGCCCTTAGGACCCAAAGTTAACCAAAAATCTAATACCGAATCAACCATTGAAACCATTTCTTTTTCATCAAAAACACGTCCTGAATAGTTAACCCTTGTTTTTCCTGGTATGAATTTTTTATTTTTTTCTCTTAAATTATATATTTGACTTACTTTTTCAAGTATTTCTTTTCTTAATATAGACTCATTCACAATAACCACCCTATATAAATATACTCTCTCTTTTTAATTCTATGCATATTTACTCCCCTAGCATATATCTAAAATCGAAAACTTTTTTATTTTTAAATTTACTTTCTTCTTCCCTAAATTGTTTCCATGCTGTAGTTATAATCAGAACTTTTGATTTAATTGAAATTTCACTTATATTCTCAGCATATTCTATTGGTAAATTATATTGAAATTTGAAGTTCTCATTTGCTATTGGATCATATACTATTATATTGTTATATCCCCTAGCTATTAAGTCTTTTATTATATCTTTAGCTGGTGTCTCTCTTACATCATCAGAATTAGGTTTAAAAGCTAATCCAAGTATACCAATATAGTCATCTTTATTTGTTTCTAATACTACTTTGTTTACTACATACTCTTTTATTTTTTTATTTATTTCAAGCACACTATCTAATATCTTAGCATCAATCCCTTTTTTCTTTGAAATACAATATATAGCCTTTGTATCTTTAGGCAAACAATATCCACCAAATCCACATCCAGGGAAAACATATGTGGACATTTGGGCTGGCTTTCCTATCCATCTTTTATCCAACAATAAAATATTAAATGCTTTCTTTATATCTATATTTCCTATAGTATCACCTATCATAGACATTTCATTAGAATAGCTTATCAGAGTAGCCAAAAGAGTATTGGACAAGTATTTTATATATTCTGCTGTATTAAGCGAGACTTTATAAACTGGTGCCTCAAATGGATCATATAATTTTTCTATTTCCTTACCTGTTTTTTCATCGCATTGTCCTATTACTATTCTATCTGGGTTTATAAAATCATCCCAAGCACAACCTTCTCTTAAAAATTCTGGATTATTAGCTACACCAATATTTTTTCCAACCTTAAATCCTAATTTTTCAATATAAGGTATTACATTTAACATAGTTGTGGATGGAGGTACTGTAGATTTAATTATTATAATTTTGTGTTCATTTTTGTCCATAACTTTTAGAGTATTATCAATAGAATTTAATAAACATTCTAAATTTGCACTGCCATCATCTTGACATGGAGTTCCAACACAATAGAAGATAAATTTACTGTTATTTACAGCCTCTTTCAAGTTTTCACTAATATAAAAATTTTTATTTAGGCTTTTATTTAATTCATCATTAAGTTTTTCTTCATAAAAAGGTATAGTGCCGCTTTTAATTTTTTCTACTTTATTATCATCTATGTCATATCCATAAACTTTATATCCTTTATTACTAAAGCCAAGTGCTGTAGTTAATCCTACAAAACCTAAACCAATGATTGTAATCATTTAGTTTCCCCCTTACAGTTGTCCCTTATTTTCTTTTATAAATTTTAAAAACCTTTCAACCCCATCTTCTACATTTATAGTAGGTTTATAGTTTAAAAGTTTTTTTGCTTTATCTATTACAGGACATCTTCTTGATGGATTGTCTGTTAGGTAATCTTTATCTTGTGAAGTATGAAACTTTATATCCCCACTATAATTAAAAACTTTTTGACCCTTTTGCTTGAATATTTCTGCTAATTGTTTTATAGATATTTCAGGCTTATCTATACCAATATTAAAATAATCAAATTTTTCATATATAAGTATTTTTAAATAACCTACTATGGCATCTGCTATATAACAAAATGTTCTTTTAGGTGTACCATCAGAAAAAATCATAATATCTTTATTTTCAAAAACTGCTTTTGCAAAATCTGCTGGAACCCTTTTATCATCAATTTTCATACCAGGACCATAATTATTAAAAGGTCTTGCTATGGTTATGGGTATTTGGTATTGACGTGAAAAAAGAGAACACATTGTTTCTCCAAATCTTTTAGCTTCATCATAACATGCTCTAGGCCCTGTACATGACACATTGCCCCTGTATTCTTCTGTAGTAGGGATGCATTCAGTTATGGGATCTCCATATATTTCACTACTAGAGAAGAACAAAAAACCTTTTATATCCTTATCTTTATAACAGTCTAATAATTTTCTAAGCCCCCAAACATTTGCATCTAATGTTTCTATCGGGTATTTCCTATAATACGTAGGTGACGCTATTGATGCCATATGAATTATAAAATCCACTTTTTCTGCATTCTTTATTTCACATATATCCTGTTCAGCTACATCAAAATTGTATATCTTCAATTTATGATTCTTTTTACTAAGATTGCTTAACCATTTTGGATGCCCAAGTTTAAAGTTGTCTAAAGCAATTATAGAATTTATACCTAATTGTTCTGATCTAGATACAAAAAAATTCATAAAATAGTATCCCAAAAATCCAGCACAACCCGTTACTAGTATATTAGAACCTCTAAATTTATTTATTTCTTTACTGTTTAAATTTTTCATTATATATTCTAAATCTTGACCCAATATATTTTCACTCATAATCCTAATACTCCTTTTTGCTATTTCCATAGTTTCCATGGAATGTTACCATCATCCCATATTTTTTGTAAACTATTTTTATCTTTTAAAGAATCCATAGGCATCCAAAATCCATTATGTTTATATGCACATAACTTTTTATCCTTTGTCAAATTTTCTAAAGGTCCTTTTTCCCATACCGTACTGTCATCTGTTATATAATTGAATATCTCTGGTTCAAGAACAAAGAAACCTGCATTTATCCAATTTGCATCTTCTAATGGCTTTTCAACAAAACTTTCAACATCATTATTTTCATTTATATTTAAAGCTCCAAATCTTGCTGTAGGTTGAACAGCTGTTATTGTGGCATATTTTTTATTTTTTTTATGGAATTCCAATAATGCATTTATATTAATATCTCCAACACCATCACCATAAGTTAACATAAAAGTTTCATTTCCTAGATACTCTTGTATTCTTTTAATTCTCCCACCAGTCATAGTGTTTAATCCTGTATTTACAAGTGTAACTCTCCATGGTTCACAATATTTATTGTGAACCTCCATTTTATTAGTAGTCATATCAAAAGTTACATCTGATTGATAAAGAAAGTAATTTGCAAAATATTCCTTTATAACGTATCCTTTATATCCTAAACATATTATAAAATCATTTATTCCATAGTGAGAATACATTTTCATAATGTGCCATAGTATTGGATATCCACCTATTTCAACCATTGCTTTAGGTTTCGAATGTGTTTCTTCACTAAGCCTAGTACCATAACCACCAGCCAATATAATCACTTTCATAATTACTCCACACCTTTTAATTAAATTCCTGTTTTTAATTTATATATTTTTAAAATTTTATCAATAATTCACATAAAATTTCACACTTCAATTTTATGTGAAAAACAATTATCAAAACACTGTGTTATAAATGAGTATAAATATTACAAAACAATATTCACTTATAACATAGTATGAATATTGTTTTATAATGTTCCGTAAAAGTAGTTAATTTAGAATAACTCGAATTTTACGGATGGTATTAATTTGATAAATGAGAAAAGTTACAGTTTCTATATCAAATTTTTAAATAAGCTTGTATATAAAAGCTAAATGCCTGTCTACTTACTCCACATACTTCCACTGCATTGGAGTCCCTTTTTTTATATCCTCTGCCGCTTTTTTTTCAATAATATCACTAAAATATTTTGTCGCTAATCCAAAAGCTGGCCTTATGCTTTTAACATTATCATAAGTAAATATTTCTCCCTTTTTTATATCATTTACCACAAATAAAGAACGCGAATGTTCTCTGCTTCTTATCTGTTTTTCTGTAAGCTCATAGGTTATAGTGCCTAAAGCCTTCTCTATATCTCTTATGTCCTTTACCATCTTTTTAAATTCCTCTGGTTCCATGGAAAAAGCTGCATCTGGACCTCCTTCACTTCTTCTTAAAGTAAAATGCTTTTCTATAATTTTAGCTCCTAGTGCTATAGAAGTTACAGATACATGAGCACCTAAAGTATGATCTGAAAGCCCAACTACAGTTTTAAAGGTTTCTGCCATATTAGGAATAGTTTTTAAATTTATCTCTTCCATAGGCGAAGGATAGGCACTTGTACATTTTAAAAGAGCAACTTTTGTATTACCTATTCTCTTGCATGCATTTAAAGCCTGTTCTATATCTGAAAGTGTGGCTATTCCTGTAGACATGATTATTGGCTTTCCTTTTGAAGCTATATATTCTATTAAAGGTATATCAGTAATTTCAAAGGAAGCAATTTTATATGCTGGTACGTTCATATCCTCTAAAAAATCTACTGCTGTATTGTCAAAAGGAGATGAAAAACAAATTAAGCCTTCCTTTTCAGCAGCTTCTTTAAGTTTAGGCTGCCAATCCCAAGGAGTATAAGCTTCTTTATATAATTTATAAAGAGTAGTTCCATCCCATATGGTTCCTTGCTTTATTTTAAAATATTCATTATCACAATCCAACGTTATAGTGTCCGGAGTATAGGTTTGAAGCTTTACAGCATCTGCACCTGCTTCCTTTGCTCTCTTTATTATTTCCACTGCTTTATCAAAATTTTGATGATGATTAGCAGACATTTCCGCTATTATAAAAGCAGGATTATCTTCTCCTATTTTCTTATTACCTATCTTTATACATTTATCCATACTATCCTCCACTTTGAAATGCATCTATTCCTTTTCAATTAAACCGCTTTCAATGACTGGATAATTCTAACACACTACTTTTGCCTTACAGACTTATTTATTTTCGCTACTTCTGGATTTTCATCTAAGTATTTTATTATATCCTTTGAAGAAACAAATTCATCTTTAAAATGATTATATATATTTTCTGCAAGCAAGAAATCCTCATTAGTATCTACACATAATCTATAATCTTTGTGATATAGATTGCTGCCTTTTACAAGTCCTATTTTAAATTCTTCTAGATGCTTATACATATAATTAGTAACATGTTCTATATACGTATTAAATTCTTCATCTTTTTCTTTTTCATTAAATTTCATAACAATATCATATACTCTATTTAAAGATTCTTTTGTGAATATTTCTACGTCAAAACCTCTTACAAAAGTATTTGGAACATCTAACCTTACATAATCATAAATATTCATTTTAAAATAGGTTATTACATTATCTAATATAATCGGATCTATAAAAGGACAATCTCCTGTTATTCTTATTATTATATCTCCACCAAACTTATCTACTGCGTTCTTATATCTTTTAAGAACATTGCTTTCATGTCCTCTAAATAGATCATAGTCTGATGATTTAATTAAATCCACTAAAGGCTTCTCTCTTTCTTCCATAGAAGTAGCAACTATAATTTGATCTATATATTTACTTTTATTTAATCTATCTAAAGTGTAAAGTATCATAGGCTTTTTTCTTATAACTTTTATGACTTTCCCAGGTAATCTTTCAGATCCCATTCTAGCTTGGACTACACATATAACTTTCATATAAAACTCCACACCTCTTCTTTTACATAATAATTAACTTTTACTATATGAAATATATATTATTCTATAGATCTCCAATTATATTTTCGATTTCTTTTAAACTCCTAATATTGTAATCTGCTTCAAAAGAATCTTCTAAAAAAACATGCATGTAATCCCCTATTTCCCTTATAATCCTTACTGTATAGATTCCTACTTTTCTAGCTCCTATAAAATCTTTGTTTGGATTATCCCCTACATATACACATTCTTTTGGTTTACAATTAAAATAGTTTATTATTTTCCTATAAGGAAATTCATTAGGTTTCCAAAAGTTCTTTCCATAATCATCTGTTACTATTATTTTTTTCATGTAATTTTTAAGCTTTAATGCCTCTACTTTATTCCACTGTACTGAAGCCTTACCATCCGTAATTAACCCTAAGTTATATCTGTAACTACTTTCATTAACAGAAGAAGCTTTTAACTTTTCTAATATAAATAAAGCATCGTCATACAATTTTAGCTTTGGTGTAGCATGTCTATAAATATCAACTAACTTCTCTATACTCTCATTTATATTATACTTTTGGCATAATATATTTAAAATTTGACCTCGACCATACTTGTTAAAAATTTCTATAATATTTTTATATAAATCATCATAATCTATGCTATAGTTTTTAAATAAATATTTACATACTTCACTAAAAGCTCCATATACAAAATCTCTTTCATTATATAATGTATCATCTAAATCAAATATAATTGTTTTAATCATAACTTCCCCCAAATATTAAGGTGTGGATATTTATGCTTTATTCTATACTTTCTTCATTTTAAAAACACAGCATCATCATACCTAAGCATTGTTATCTCTTTAAACTGACCTATGATAGGTTGAATTTGTTTTCCTTCTACCATCATTTCAAAGAATTTTCCATAGTCTACTCCAGCTTCAAAAGTAATAGGCACTCCTCCACCAAATCGTGAATTTATTTCAATAAATTTGATAGCATTTCTTGAATTCATTTTGCATTGAATAGTATATGGGCCTATGGCCTTTTCTTGTTTTAAATTTTGTGAGTTACTAATTTCTTTATTTAACGCTTCTATTATCTTGCAAGTCTTTTTAATAATTTCTTTATTTTTTACTGTTGTAGTTTTTGATACTTCTCCTGATCGTACTTCTATCCTTTCTCTTGGCACTATAGATAATGGATATCCATAAAAATCGCAGAGCACATCTATGGTATACTCTATTCCTTCTACATATTCTTGTATTATTGGATTTTTTACATAATCTATAAAAAATTCTAATTCTTTTATATTATTTATTTTAAATACTCCTTCGCTTCCCATCCCATTTATGGGTTTAATTATTAATGGCAATGTTAATTTAAAATTTTCTTTTAATTTAATAAGTATTTGCTCTTTTGAATAGGATCTTGGAGTATCTATTCCTACTTTTCTAAAAAATTCATAAGTATTAAATTTATTTTGGCATATATCTAAAATTTTTCTACTGCTAAGCATAAGAGTAGTTCCTATTTCATCAAATTTATTTCTATTATCACATAAAATATAAAATTCATACTCATGAAGAGGTATAAGTAAACTTACTTTTTCTCTTTGGCATATTTGTAAAAGAGTTTCTATATATCCTTTTTCACTACATTTAGGTATTTTATAAAATTTATCTACAAAATTTGCAGTTGGAGTCATATCTCCTGAATCTACTCCTATTACTATAGAATTTCTTTTCAAATATCTTATCAGCTGTACCCTTTTACCTATAGCTGTAATAAGAATTTTCATTTACTAATACACGTCCTTCTATTTATAATTTTTTAAATATGAACTTTGACTAATACTCACTTCTTAATTTTCATATTAAGCTTTCACTTAATATAAGTTTTCTTATATCCTCTTTTGTAATAGGGTTCTGTTTATTAGAGGTATATCTACCTATTTCAGAATGTTTGAAATTTTTATAAAAGTTTTCATATTTAGATTTTACAAAGGTTATTGGTATTACTGCATACATTTTACCTAAATCATAAGCAAATGCTGATTCTTCTTCTGTCATAAGTTCCTCATACATCTTTTCTCCAGCTCTAACTCCTATAATTTCCATCTTAATATTCTTAAAATTCAAGCTGTATTTTTTGCAAGTTTCCTCCACAACCACCTCTACTAAATCTTTTAATTTAAATACAGGCATTTTTAACACAAAAACTTCTCCTCCATAAGATTCTTCTACAGTAAGCATAGTAAGATTTATTGCTTCTTTTAGCGTCATCATAAACCTTGTCATTTCTAAATTAGTAACAGTTATTCTCCCTTGCTCCAATATCTGTTTTTTCAAAAGTGGTATAACAGATCCTCGAGATCCTATAATATTCCCAAACCGCACTGCTGAAAATTTAGTTTTTATAGGACCTTTACTATAATTAGCACATTGTACTAACTTTTCTGCTAAAAGTTTAGTAGCTCCATAAGAATTAGTTGGATTAATGGCTTTATCAGAAGTGGTAAACATAACACAATCAATGTTATGATAAATAGCTGCATTAATTACATTTTGCATGCCATCTACATTAGTTTTAATAGCCTCATATGGATTATACTCACAAGCAGCTACATGCTTCATGGCAGCTAAATTAAAAACTATATCTATATCATTCATGGCTCTTTCTACTCTGTCATAATCTCTTACATCTCCTATTAAAAATCTAAAACTTTTATATTCTAAACTACTTAATTCATCCTGCATTATAAACTGCTTATATTCGTCTCTACTGAATATCCTTATTACTTTAGGATTATGCTTTATTAACTCTTTAACCAATCCTCTTCCTATGGTTCCTGTACCACCTATTATTAATATCTTCTTATTATTGTAATAACTCATTTACCTCCTCCCTTCCATATCTCCATCTAATTTTTTTACTGTGTTTTCCAATTCAGGTAAAACCTCTTCTATAATTTTTTTAATTCTCTCATACATAACTTTTATTCTTTCTGATGATCTTTTACCTCCTTCTCTTTCCGTTTCATTTATCTTTCCTATATATTTAAAATCCATTATAACTGCCATTATTTGAGGCATTAAAAGCATTTTTAATATATTTATCTTATCTACGTTTTTATTTAAAAAAATCTCTATTTCATCAAGCTGTCTATTTATATTATTTATATTATATTTCTTCCTATTTTCAAAATGTTCAATAGCCTTATCTGCACATTCTATGGCAATATCACTTTTTTCATTTAATTCCTTTAGTTTTTCTATTATCATGGATAAATTATTTTTTACCACATCATTTTTTATTTTAATATTAAAAATATTATCTATATTTTTATATATAGTTTCATTATGTTCTTCTATAACTTCATTAAGCTTTTTTACTTCTGTTCCTATAATATTAGCTCCTCCTTCTGTACAATTTATAAAACGTATATTTGATTTTTCTTCTATGAACTTTTCAAAGAATTTTTTATAATATAAGAACACACTACTAGTTGCTATCATTTCTCCATTTATATCTTCTGTAAAAAGTTCTTCTTCATTGTCACTATTCGTATCACTTTTTATATTTTCACTTTTATAATGTACTGAATGAAATTTTACATCTGTATTTATAGTAGCCATATCTGCATGACATTTGTTATTTGTATAAGCTAAATCTTGTCCTATAAGTATTATTTCATTGCAACCTAAATAAGAAGCGAATGATGTGCATACATGTGCTACAGAACCTCCTTGATATAACTCATCTACTTTATAATCTATAAGTTCTGATGTTATTCCTTTTAAATATGGATCTGTAAAAAATATTTTTTTTCCTTTATGTTCTTCTACTACTTTATAATTTGTTAACTCACTAAATACTAAAGGCACATCAGAATATAAGGAATCCTTAATTACATCATAAGAAGGCTGTCCGGGATCTACTACACACACACAATCAGGTTTTACTCCTATATCTAAAAGAGCTTTTAAAGTTCTTCCTCCTGCAAATATAAGAAATTTATTAGAAGCTGTTTTTAATAAATTAATATTTTTTTCAAGAGAAGGACCTGCAGATACTACAATAGCTGGTTTTCCTACAAATTTATTTTTGAAATCATTTATTAAAGTACTTTTTATTACTTTTTCAATATTATTTATAAAGCACGTAAAATGCTGATCTGCTAATGTTATAAAAAAGTTTAATTCTATGGCTAAATTATTTATTTTTTCATTTATAACATTTGCTACATCATTGAACTGATTGGAATATAGCTTACTATAATTTGCAAAATCTATTAATTCTATGTTATTAATGTTATTAACTTCTATATAATTATCTAACACTTTAGATAACTGGCTATGTTTATAACATATTATGCTAACCTGGGGACTTTTATTAATTCGATTTGCACAAGGCAATTTATTAAATATATAAATAATATTTTCATCTGGTTCCAAAATTAGAATTTTATTATTACCGCGAGTAATTTTAATAAGTTCTAATATATGTTCACCACATGCTAATCCAAATACTATGAATATAGTTTCCTTATTTAATTTCTTAATTTTACTCTTAAATTCTTTTATATCTTCTTTAACAGAATATTTATTTCCTACATATATTATTTCATCATCTTTTTTCATTCTTAATATATTTTTATTGTCTTTGCTTTTTTCTGTAATATATTCCATTTTTGTTTCTCCCTTAATATAAATATTATATATATTAAAAATCATACTAGGCAGTTTATCTATTTATTACAAAAACATATTGTATTTTATAAATTTGTAACACATTAATTACGTGTGCATATCATGTATTGTGAGGAATAAATAAAACTTAATTTACAGATTGCAAAAAAAATTCAAACATATATTGCGCAAATATCTCTCAGTAAATTGTTAATTACAATAACTTTAATTTTGTAATTATTTATAAAACCCTCATAGGAAACTTTTCAATTGAAGTAAATCTAACTTATATTGACAAAATCTAATCTATTATTAAGATTAGTTTGTTATTTTCTTTTATGAATAATTGATTTTTCATAAAAGAAAAAAATATAAAAGCCTAACGGCTCAAAACTTAAAAAGAGTAATTGATGTAATTTATAAAAAGGAGGAAAGTATATGGCTATCGCTCGTGATAATGACAAATTTATACTACGTCCAGGTATTGTAAACAAAAAAGGTCATCTGCCAGATCCATCAGAGTTAGTATGCATTGAGGTACCTAAAGTATTTGACCAATGTTTATTCAAAAGATGTCTTACTTTCGCTGAAGGCCCTGACACTAATACTACTGATGAAGAATTGAGAAGTAATCCATTAAGAAACCCTAAAAAATTTTTAGGTTGTAGAGATTTTAATATTCAACTTTTATCTGTTGACAAAACTCCTATTACAGATAATCCATCATTTAAAAGATTAGTTATTTCATTTAAAATTTCATTTTATGCAGATTTTCTTGATACTAATAATACTACTCAATGTGAATTTTTTGAAATAAATAGAACTGAATTAATTCCTAGATTTTACTGCCCTGATTCTATATCCCAAATTTCTTCCAGCTTATTGCCAGTTAAAGATGCTGACGATTTAGATACTGAAATTATAAAACTTGAAATGGTTGCTGCATGTTTAGACAATTTACTTACTAAAAATGATGAGAATTGTGACGTATTAGATATTACTTTAGGCTTTCACTTAATTGTAAAATGTGAACTTATAGTTCAACTTCTTATTCCAACCTTTGATTATTGTCCAATTCCTAGTCCTTGTGCAGAAGAACCTATTGAAGACCCTTGTGAAAAATTTGAGAAAGCACCTGTACCTAAATTTTATCCTGATCAAAATTTAGAACCTTTATTTCCATGTGACGACGATATTAATGATGTAATTGATGATCAAAACTACAGCAGTTATTAGAATAAATTATATAATATTTATAACGGTTGTAACACTATAAAATGTAATTCATATATTATAACAAAAGGATTCATAAATGCTTGTTAGTTAACTTACTTAATAGGATCCTTTAAATAAAATTTATTTTTTAATGTATCTAAAAGGAGGATTTTTTATGAATTCATATTCTAATAATAATCATTGTAATCCATGTGATCCATGTCATGACCATGATCATGAATCTGAACGCAGACACCAAAATTTAAATTTATCAGTTGGGACTCCAGGATCACTAACTATACCACCTAATATTACTACCCCTACAACAGTAGCTACTGTTTCTGTTGTAGTCCATGACGGAAGAGTTAAAATTGATTTTGCTAGTAATATTAAAACTGTTTTTCCTTCTACTGCTGCTACTGCTGCTTCTGCCATAGTAAATTTTCAGGTTTTTAAAATAGTATCCGGTCAAAAAATTCCTGTAAGTGGAGTTTGGTCCTATGAAAGAACTAAAGGCATTGGACTTGTAGGTGGTTTAACAACTAGTGACACCTTTACTTTTTTCACATTTGAATGTACTTCTTGTTTCCATGGCTGCATAACTTACACAGTAGATGTAATTAATGCAACTGTTTCCGGACTTACTGCCGCTGGTGCTGTACTTGGTGTTCCTACTGTAACAATTAGCAACGCTACTGCTGCTGCTACTACTATAAGTGATTAATAAAAAATAAATTTTAAATATAATTTAATAAAACAAGCACTTTCATATGAAAGTGCTTGTTTTTACTTACTCATTGCTCAATAAAGGGTTATTTTGTTTTTTTTCTTTTGCTAAACTTATTTGATTTTCTATTAGCTTATGTTGTAAATCTATTACTTTATATTTAGCAGACTGTATCTGAAATTTTAGTTCTTTATTTTCAGATTTAATTTGTGTATTTTCTTTTATATATTTTTGAGCTGTCTCTTGCATTATTTCCAATTCTTTTATAAGTTTTTCCATCTGCTGCTGCTTTTGATCTAAATATTGAGTATTTGCATCATTTTTTAATTTTAACTGAAGCTCTGCATTATATTCTTCCATATGTTTTAACTGTTTTTTTAGGGATTGTATTTGTTCTTCATGATTTTTTTTTGTTTTTTCCATTTCTTCGAAGCTAATATGAAGCTCTTCATATTCTTTCTGTTTTTTCAACATATCATCTACTATATTCACTGCTGAAAGTATTGCTGCTGATGAAGTGCTCAATTTACCATTATTTTCTAATATGTTTTTAACCTTTTTATCTACATACCCAGCTACTTTATGTAAATATTCTTCTTGTTCATTACCTTTTAAATTATACTCTATTCCATTTATCTTAACGGTTATAACATTCATGTAAACACCTTCTTAGATAACACTATTTATTACAGTTTTATATAACCTTATTCTATCATAAAATTTGTATATATTAAACCTATTCTTTGAATAAACACTATAATAAATAAGCAGCTCTGTATAAAATTAAATTTACACAAAGCTGTTCATTCATTTCATATTATCTGAGTTGTGCTCCAAGTCTACTTTCTAAAGTTCTAACTATTTTGTCATGCACTTTGTTTACTTCTTTATCTGTTAAAGTTCTACTCTCTTCTCTATAAGTAAGTGCATAAGCTATACTCTTTTTACCTTCTGGTATTTGCTCACCCTTATATACATCAAATAACTTTATACTTTCTACTAAATGTCCACCTTGTTTATACATTATTTCTTGAATATCCTGTACAAGTATATTATCATCTACTAATATAGCCATATCTCTTGTTACTGCTGGGAATTTTGCAAGCGGCTTATATTTTTTATCTATATTAGCGTACTTATACATTACATCTAAGTTTAACTCAGCTATATAACATCTTTCATTTATTTCATAGTTATCAGCTGCATCAGGGTGAATTTCTCCTAGTGTTCCAACTAAATCTTTCTTTATATAAAGTGATGCTGTTTTACCTGGATGGAAGGTTGGATTTTCACTTTCTCTCTTAAATGAAGCTCCTTCTATTCCTAAAGCACTCTCTATATTTTCCACTATTCCTTTTAAATTAAGATAATCAACACCACCATATAGTCCTAAAGTAACTATATTCTTTTCTTCTGGTAATTTATTTTCATCTTCACCAGGAATATATATTCTTCCCATTTCAAACAATGCAGCATATTCATTGTTTCTTGAATAGTTTCTAGCTAATGCTTCAAGCATAGATGGTATTGCTGTAGTTCTCATTATACTAAAATCTTCTCCAAGAGGATTTTTTATAGCTACTACTTTTCTTAACGTACTATCTTTAGGAATAAGAATTTTATCAAAAACTTTAGGACTTACAAAGGAATAACTTATAGACTGATTTAAACCGCTGTTTATTAAAGTTTCAATTACTTTATCATCTAATTGCTGCTTTCTATTTTTTGCATCCCTTTGAGTAACACTTTTTATTATTGTAGTAGGTATATTGCTATATCCATATATTCTAGCTACTTCTTCAGCTACATCTTCTCTTATATTTACATCTGATCTAAATGTTGGTACATCTATAGCTAACATATCTTCTTTAATTTCTGTCTTTAGTTCTAATCTATCTAAATAATCCTTCATATCTTCTTTTGATATTTCAGTTCCTAAAAATTCATTTATCCAATTAGAATCTACTTCAACAGTATGAGGTTTTAATTCTTCTGGATAAACATCAATAGTGCCTTCCATGATTTCACCAGCACCTAATTCTTGTACTAAATTACAAGCTCTATCCATAGCAATTTCTATTAAATTAGGATCCAAATCTTTTTCATATCTTGAAGATGCTTCTGTTCTTAAGTTTACCTTTTTAGATGATATTCTTATGTTAGTTCCATCAAAATTTGCACCTTCAAATATTATTGTAGTAGTGCCATCCTCAACTTCTGAGTTTAATCCACCCATTATGCCTGCTATTGCTACGGCTCTGTTTCCATCTTTTATATTAAGAACATTTGAATCTAATATTCTTTCTTCTCCATCTAAAGTTGTAAATTTTTCTCCATCTAAAGCTCTTTCTACAACTATATTTTTTGATGTTATTTGTCTTCCATCAAAAGCATGCATAGGTTGACCAAGCTCTAACATAACAAAATTTGTGATATCTACTATGTTGTTTATTGGCCTTACTCCTGCTTCTAATAGTCTATCCTGCATCCAGCCTGGTGATGGTTCAATCTTAACATTCTTAACACCTCTGGCCATATACCTTCTACAAAGAGTATCTTTTATATCTACTTTTAATTCATCTTCTATATTGTCTTTGCATGTAGCTTCAAATTTTAGTTCTGGCATTTTATATTTACCGCCTAAAGTTGCAGCAGTTTCTCTTGCAATTCCTACAACACTTAAACAATCTGGTCTATTTGAAGTTATTTCAAAATCTATTACGGAACTTGTCATATCTAAAACTTCTTTTATATCCTTACCAAGAGGTGTATCTTGTGGAAGTATCATAAGTCCATAAACCGGCTTATCTCCAGCTATTCCAAGTTCTTCTTCTGAACAAAACATTCCATTAGAAACTACGCCTCTAAGTTTTCCTTTTTTTATTTTCACTCCACCATGAAGTGTAGACCCATGAAGAGCTACTGGTACTACATCTTGTTCCTTCATGTTTGTAGCAGCTGTAACAATTTGTAATAATTCTTCTTTATTTATATCTACTTGACATATAGACAACTTATCTGCTTCTGGATGTTTTACTATTTCTACTATTTTTCCTGTAACTACATTTTGAATTTCATCTCCTGTAGTTTCTATACCTTCAACCTTTGAACCACTTAATGTAAGTCTATCTCCAAGCTCTTTAGCTGGAATATCTATATCAACATAATCTTTTAACCATTTAACTGGAACTTTCATTTATACTCTCTCCTTTTTTAACTTAATAAATTAAAACCTTATAGTTTTAAAACTGATTTAAGAATCTCATATCACTTTCATAAAGTTGTCTTATATCATCAAGACCATACTTAAGCATAACCATTCTATCTACACCCATTCCAAAAGCAAAACCACTGTAAACTTCTGGATCAATTCCACCATTTCTTAGTACATCAGGATGAACCATTCCACAACCTAAAATCTCAATCCATCCTTCACCTTTACATACTCTGCATCCTTCTCCACCACACACAAAGCATGTAGCATCCATTTCTGCTGATGGTTCCGTGAATGGGAAATGATGTGGTCTGAATTTAGTTTTAATTTTATCTCCAAACATTTTCTTTGCAAACAATTCAAGAGTACCTTTTAAATCTGCAAAAGTTATTCCCTTGTCTACAACTAACCCCTCCATTTGATAGAATATTGGTGAATGTGTAGCATCTACTGCATCTGAACGATAAGCCTTTCCTGGTGCTATCATTTTTATTGGCGGCTTTTGTTTTTCCATAGTTCTAATTTGAATAGGTGATGTTTGAGTTCTTAAAACTATATTGTCATTTATATAAAATGTATCTTGTTCTCCCCTTGCTGGATGATTTTTAGGTATATTTAATGCTTCAAAGTTATAGTAATCTAATTCCACTTCAGGGCCTTCTTCTATACTAAATCCCATAGATGCAAATACTTCTTTCATTTGATTTAAAGTTTGCTCTAATGGATTTCTTTTACCTATAGTTTGCTTTATTCCAGGCATAGATATATCTATTACTTCACTTTTTAGTCTTTCATTTTTTTCTCTGTTTTTAATAGAACTAATTCCTTCTTCTATAGCAGTTTCTAATACCGCTCTTACTTCATTTGCTACTTTTCCAACTACAGGTCTTTCTTCTGCTGAAAGAGCTCCCATTCCTCTAAGTATTTGTGTTAACTCACCTTTTTTTCCAAGATATTTTACCCTTATGCTTTCAAGCTCAGAGCCATTTGAATTGTTTTTTATCTCTTCTAATGCATTATTTTTTATAAGTTCTAATTTTTCTTTCATTTTTTTCTCCTTTCATATTTTGTTCTAAATTGATGTTATCACATAAGTAAAGCTTTAAAATTGATCTAAGAGTCACTTTATGTACACAAAAAATCCGTCCCTTAAAAAAAGGGACGGACTATATCCGCGTTACCACCCAAATTGGTACTATTTTTAAAAAAACAATACCCACTTTGTAAATATATCGGTTTTAACCGCTAATCACTACTATAAATTTCACAATTAGAACTCAGAAGTGAACTTCGACATATAGACTTTTAAGAAGGCTTTCAGCCTTTGACCTTCCATCTCTAAAAAAACTATATATTTACTCTCTTCCTCACAGCTTAATATGTTTTAACTTATTTTATTATTTTACATATATAGCTTTCCATTGTCAATACAAATTTTATATTTTTATCTAAACAAAATTTTGGCGTATAATTTCAAACATCATAATTCCTGCCGCTACAGATACATTAAGAGATTCAGCTCCTCCTGGCATTGGTATCTTCGCTTTAATATCTGCTATATTATATATTTCATCACTTATACCATTACCTTCATTGCCAACAGCTATTATTACTTTATCTTTTAAATTTACATCATAAAAATTTTTATCAGTGTCCAATGAGCTAACTACTAATTTAAATCCTTTTTCTTTTAAAAAGTTTATTTTGTCTAAATCATTATCTTGTATTATAGGCACATGAAATACAGACCCCATAGTTGATCTTAAAGTTTTTTCATTGTATATATCTACAGTTCCTTTGGTAATTATTATTCCAAGAGCTTTAGATGCATGGGCAGTTCTTATAATAGTTCCCATATTTCCTGGATCTTGTATCTTATCCACAAGAATATAAAAACCTTCTTTGTTTTCCACATCTAGTTCTCTATTATCCACTATTGCAACTATTCCCTGTGGGTTTTCTGTATCACTTAAAAGCTTTAATATTTGTTCTGTAACCCAATAAATTTTCGTATCTTTCTGAAGTTCATCATTAATAGCAAAACTTTCCCATCTATCTTTGCTTTTCTCACTTACAAATATCATAGGCACTTGAAAATCTGACTTTAAAGCTTCCAAAACAAATCTAAATCCTTCAATTAAAAATTGATTATTTTTCACTCTATACTTTTTTTCTTTTAATTTTCTTGTTTCATTTATCAATGAATTATTTTTACTTTGAATTATATCCATATCACTTCACCTTTACAAAATTATAAATTTCCTTTTATTTTTTTTATTTTTTCTTCGTTTCCTAATGCTACAATTACATCCCCACTTTCTATTATAAAATCAGCACTTGGTGATACTTCTATATCATCTTTTCTTTTTATTGCTATTATGTTTATTCCATATTTTGATCTTACATCTAATTCACCTAAAGTTTTATTGTGCCAATATTTAAGTGCAGCAATTTCTACTATACTATAATCTGATGACAATTGTATATAGTCTAATATGTTGCTTCCTGATAAATCATAGGCTACTTTAATTCCTGTGTCACCTTCTGGAAACACTACTTTATCTGCGCCTATTTTATATAATATTTTTGCATGTAGTTCTGTATCTGCCTTAGCTATAACATACTTTACTCCACATTCTTTTACTAAAAGTGTAGTCATAACACTATCCTGTACATTTACTCCTATGCCTATTACTGCTACATCAAAATTTGATATACCTAAAGCTTTTAAATCTTCCTCGCTAGTTATATTTACTTGAGCAGCATGAGTTACATATTCTGATATATCTTGCACACTCTTTTCATTTACATCTACAGCTAAAACATCATTACCAAGTTCATAAAGAGTCTTAGCTACAGAGCTTCCAAATCTACCTAACCCTATAACTACAAATTGTTTTTTGCTCATTTTATTACACCTACCCTATTAATATTTTGTCTTCAGGATATTTTATTGTATTAGCTATATCTTTTTTAGCTAAAGCTACCGCAATAGTTAGAAGTCCTAATCTTCCACAATACATAGTAATAATTATTACTAATTTTCCTATTTCACTCAAACTTGGAGTTATTCCTAATGTTAATCCAACTGTTCCAAAAGCTGAAATAGCTTCATATAATATGGCTTCCAAAGAATCTCCCACTTCTGTCATACATAAAATCATAGTTACTGTTACTAATAAGCATATTGCAATTCCTAACACCGCAAAAGCTCTGTAAACAGTAGCTTTATTTATTCTTTTTTTATATATTTCAGTATCACTTCTTCCTCTTATAACAGATACAATTGTCATTATTAGAATAGCTATGGTTGTAGTTTTTAAGCCACCTGCTGTTGATCCTGGAGAACCTCCTATGAGCATAAGAATCATAGTCAAAAACTTACCTGCTCTAGTCATATCATCAGTAGATATGGAATTAAATCCTGCTGTTCTTGGTGTTACTGCTGCAAACATTGAAGATAAAATTTTTCCCTTTATACTCATGTTTCCTATTGTATGTACATTTTTAACTTCAAAAAAGTACATAAGTATACTTCCAACTACTATTAATAATATTGTAGTATGTATAACTACCTTAGAATGAGTAGATAACTTTTTTGTATGTTTATATTCATAAATTTCTCTCCATACATAAAATCCTAATCCTCCTATAGTTATGAGAGCTGATATAGTTGTTATTACTACAGTATTATCATAATAGGAAGTTAAACTTTCATAATTTCCCATCAAATCTATTCCAGCATTGCAAAATGCAGATATGGAGTGAAAAACACTATAATATATACCTTTACCTATACCAAACTGTGGAATAAACTGCGTTGATAATAACATTGCACCTAATGCCTGAATTGAAAAAGTGAATAATAATATATATTTAGATAGCTTTACAATGCCTTGTAATTTAAAAAAATTTAAGGATTCTTGAATCACAATTCTTTCTTGAAGGGTTATTTTTCTACCAACTAACAAAGCTATTAAAGTAGATATGGACATAAATCCTAATCCGCCTACTTCTATAAGAATTAAAATTATAGTTTTTCCAATATAGCTCCAATGAGTTCCTGTATCTACTGTTACTAACCCAGTTACACAAGTTGCTGATGTTGATACAAATAGACAATCCATAAAGTTAGTAGATTTGCCATCATTGGATGCTATAGGCATTGAAAGCAGGATTGCACCAACCATAATAAGCACAATAAATCCAAGTACTAATACTTGTACTTGAGTCACTGACATTTTTTTATTAATTTTAATCTTCATAGCATTCTATACCTTTCTCTTAAACTTTTCTAAATAATATCTTATTTTAAAAAAACTTAAAAAAAATACAGCATTTATAGCTGTATTTTTATGTAACTATTAAATTAAGCGTTTAATTGTTTCTTAGCTATTTCAACTAATTCAGCGAACGCTTTTGGATCGTTTATAGCTATCTCTGAAAGCATTTTTCTATTTATGTTAATGCCTGCAGTTTTCATTCCATTCATGAATTTTGAATATGAAAGACCACTTATTCTTGAAGCAGCATTTATTCTTGCTATCCAAAGCTTTCTAAAGTCTCTCTTTTTTAACTTTCTTCCTACATAAGCATTTCTTAATGCTCTTATAACTGACTCATTAGCAGTCTTAAATAACTTGCTTTTACCACCATAATAACCTTTTGCAAGTTTTAATATTTTCTTGTGATATTTACGAGCGTTTACAGCTCTTTTTACTCTTGCCATTTAAAAAATCCTCCTTCGAACCATCTATTATACGTAAGGCATTAATTGTTTCATTGTTTTTTCTTGAGTTACTGAAACGTAACCTGCTTTTCTAAGGTTTCTTTTAGTTTTTGCGCTTTTCTTTGTTAATATATGGCTCTTGAAAGCTTTTGCTCTTTTAAGTTTACCTGTTCCTGTAACTTTAAATCTTTTTGCCGCACTTCTTTTAGTTTTCATTTTTGGCATAATAAATTCCTCCTCTCAATTATGCTTTCTTAGGTGCTAAAATCATTATCATGTTTCTTCCTTCTAGCTTAGCATGTTTTTCTACTACACAAACATCTTCAAGTCTAGAAAAAAAAGCATTTAATATTTTTCTACCTGTAGATGAATAATCTGCTTCTCTACCTCTAAATCTAACAGTGACTTTTACTTTGTCACCTGCAAGTAAGAACTTTCGTCCATTATTTGCTTTGATAGAAATATCATGTTCTTCTATAGTTGGGCTAAGCCTAACTTCTTTAAGACTTACAACTTTTTGTTTTTTCTTAGCGTCTTTATCCTTTTTAGCTTGCTCATAAATGTATTTTCCGAAATCCATTACTTTACAAACTGGTGGATTAGCATTAGGAGATATCATGACCAAGTCTACTTCCTTCTCCTCAGCCATTCTAAGCGCATCTTCTAATGATATAATTCCAAGCTGAGAGCCATCATATCCAATAACTCTTAACTCTTTGTTTTTTATTTCCTCATTCATAAGAAAATCTTTATTAATAGTTTTCACCTCCCAGGTGTTTTTATCCTTATGCTTTATATCATATAAAAAAGGACGGCTTATGCCGTCCTTAAAATACAATCCTAGTTAAAAATTGTAGTAACCTCACTAGCATTGCTGTAAGGTGAGAAACGGCTGTTTCTTCTTAACAAAATCATTATACTATTCTATTATAAACTTGTCAATACTTTTATTTTTCTTCTATATTAGTCTACAGAACTTTCTTTTTTATCAATTTCTTCTTTAATTTTTTCTATAAATTTATCTAAATTCATAGCTCCAATATCTCCAAGCTTTCTACTTCTTACAGCTAATGAATTTTCTTTCATTTCTTTGTCACCTAATACAAGCATATAAGGAACTTTTTGAAGTTGAGCTTCTCTTATTTTATATCCAATTTTTTCGTTTCTCAAATCAACTTCTACTCTTATTTTATTCTTCTTTAATTCTTTAGCAACCTTATTTACATATTCGATTTGATCATCTGTAATATTCATTATTTTTACTTGTGTTGGTGCAAGCCAAGCTGGGAAAGCTCCTGCATAGTGTTCTATTAGTATTCCTATAAATCTTTCTATAGAACCAAATACAACTCTATGAACCATAACTGGTCTATGCTTTTCTCCATCAGCGCCTATATAATTTAGATCAAATCTTTCTGGCATCTGGAAATCAAGTTGAACAGTTCCACACTGCCAAGTTCTTCCTATACAATCTTTTAAGTGGAAGTCTATTTTAGGACCATAGAATGCTCCATCTCCTTCATTAATTCTGTACTCAAGTCCTATTGAATCTAAAGCATCTTTTAATCCATTAGTAGCTGCTTCCCAATCTTCATCGCTTCCCATAGAATCTTCTGGTCTAGTTGAAAGTTCTATAAAATATTCAAATCCAAATACTTTGTAGAATTCGCTTATTAATCTAATAACATTTACAATTTCATCTCTAATATTATCTTTTGCTAAGAATAAATGTGCATCATCTTGTGTAAAGCATCTAACTCTCATAAGACCATGTAATGCACCTGATTTTTCATGTCTGTGAGCTAAGCCCATTTCAGCATATCTTAAAGGAAGTTCTCTATAAGAATGTATTGCATTTTTATAAACAAGTATAGATCCTGGACAATTCATTGGTTTTATAGCATAGTCTTCATTATCTATTTTAGTAAAATACATATTTTCTTTATAATGATCCCAATGTCCTGATTGTCTCCATAATTTTTCATTTAAAATTACAGGAGTCATTATTTCATCATAGTCAGCTGCTGCATGCATTTCTCTCCAGAAGTTTTGAAGAGTATTTCTTACTATCATTCCCTTAGGGTGGAAGAATGGGAATCCTGGTCCTTCTTCATGCATACTGAACAAATCTAATTCTTTACCTAATTTTCTATGATCTCTTTTCTTTGCTTCTTCTAGCATATTTAAATATTCATCAAGATCAGCTTTCTTTTCAAAAGCAGTTCCATAAATTCTTTGAAGCATCTTATTCTTTTCGTCGCCTTTCCAATATGCACCTGCAATTGAAAGCAATTTTATAGCTTTAAGTTTTCCTGTTGATGGTACATGAGGTCCTGCACATAAATCTACAAAATCTCCTTGCTTATAGAAAGATATTACTGCATCTTCAGGTAAATCTTCTATTAATTCAACTTTATAACATTCCTTCTTTTCCTTCATAAGCTTTAAAGCTTCTTCTCTTGGAAGTTCAAATCTCTCAAGTTTTAAATTTTCTTTAACTATTTTATTCATTTCACCTTCAATTTTTTCAAGCATTTCTGGAGTGAAAGAAAATTCTGCATCAAAGTCATAATAAAATCCTGTGTCTATTGCTGGTCCTATAGCTAATTTTACTTCTGGATATATTCTCTTAACAGCCTGTGCAAGTATATGTGAACCAGTATGTCTTAATATCCATTTTCCATCAGCATCATCGAATGTTAATATTTCAAGCTTACAATCATTATTTATTTCTGCCATTAATTCAGCTTTTTCACCATCTATTTTAGCCCCTAAAGCTTTCTTTGCTAGTGATGTACTTAATTTAGCTGCCACTTCTACTACTTTTGTTCCTTTTTCTACCTCAATTAAACTTCCATCTTTTAAACTAATCTTTACCATAATATTTTCCTCCTAATCTTCTTTTTCATTTATTTTTAATTAATTATTTGTAAAACAAAAACACTCATCTCACAACATGGGACGAGTGTTATTTCGCGGTTCCACCCAATTTAACAGTAAATGTAGTAGTACTTTCTAAAATCTGTACAGCAAAAAAACTAAAATATTATTTTGCATATTACTGCTATCTCTATACCTTTAACGCAGGCAACGGAAATACTTACTAAAATTTCAGTATTCAGCTCAAAGGTGGTTTTCAATAACTCTTATCCGAAAAACATCTCAGCCAATGAGTTTTTCTCTCTTAGAACAGTTTGTTATTTACTCTTCCTTATCAAAGCTTTTTTTGTATATTATATTATTTAAGTTAACCATTGTCAATAGATTTTTTCATAATTTTATTGAATCAAAGTTGAAATTATGATATAATAAAGATTTACTTATAACATTAATCTTTATTAATTTGCAATAAAAAAACACCTATCCCGGAATATGGGACGAGTGTCGTTCGTGGTTCCACCCAATTTTAACAGTAAATAAATTATACAGACATCACATTAGTAAATGCCATTAAAAATGTATAAATCAAAAAATTCAACTATACATAATCTACTGTTATCTCTAGACCCTTAACGCAGGAAACGGAAGTACTTACTATACTTTCAGTACACAACTCAAAGGTGGTTTTCAATAACTCTTACCCGAAGAACCTTTCAGCCGGTGAGTTCCTCTCTCTTAGAGTAGTTTGTCATTTACTCTTCCTTATCACTGTTTTTTTTAATTTATTTACTTCATTATAGTATTTAAAATTATACCTGTCAACACTTTAATTTAAAACATTGAATTTTTTTAAGCTCTTATTTATTTTATACTTTATTAAAACTATGTTTAATTTTTTCACATATTTTGCAGTTATCACACATCTCCACTCTGTTTGTAAATACTTTTTTTATTGTATCTATTAAATCTAAATTTCTGCAGTTATCCCTACAATGAATTATTATCTTTTCTGGTGAATTAGTTATTAACATACTTATAATCATATCATCCATATTGGTATTTTCTTTATATTTCAAATCACTTAAATCACTAAATACCTTTTGTTCTATATCATTACCATCTTTGTCTTGTATTGAATATTTGCCATCCTCTTTTATTATTATATCTATTTCTTCCACTTTACTATCTTGAATCTCCACAAAATACTTTAAAAGTTTTATAAATTCATTATACTCTTTCTCAGCCATGTATTTTTCTACAATCTTATCAATTATTTTTTCCAAATCATCCTTTAATTCTTTCATTCTAAAAGTTATAAATCCGTTTATATTTATTTCTTTATTTTCAATTATGCATTTTACTATTTTATCTATTATAATATTTTTTTTATTCATATAATAAATTGAATTTTCATCAATTATTGTCTCTTTTCCTTTTAATACCTTTATACTATTTTCCTTTATTTCTTTTATTTCATCATACTTAAGGAAAAAATATGTGTCTCCCAAAAAGATTTCCATGTCCTTTTTATAAAATTCATCTATAACAATTTCATATAATACATTAGCTATATTTATATTAAACATATTATGCAATTTTTCACTAATCTGTTCATCACAAAATATCTTTACGAAGTGAGTATCCAATTCTATACTTTCTGAAATTCCTATAACTACATTTTTGCTTTTGAAATATTCTTTTATATTGTTTATTCCATTTATTACACTTTCTTTATCATTATCATATACTACAGTAAGCAATAACATTCTTTTCACTCCCTTCTTTGAAATAGTATGTGTTTAAAAAAAATGTATATTCAAAAATTTATTTTCAAATATCGACACAAAACCAAAAATAACAAGCCAATATATTATCTTAATTGACTTGTTATTTTGGGACATATCTAAAATCCTAACTTAATATTTAATTCTTTGCTCATTTGTATATATATTTATTTTTCTATTAATTAGATGCTTCTTCAGCTACTGTTTCAAACTTGATAAATATATTTTAATATAATTATGAAAAAGTAAAATATCTCTTTGTGGTATAATATTTTAAGCAATTTTCTTAACTTATTTCATAAAAATCAAATTTATTAATACAAAGAGGTGTTCTTAGCAATGAAATATGCTATTGTAGATTTTAGAACAAGTACTGAAGAGAAAAACAATCTTAAAGATTTAGGATATGAAGTTTTAATATGTCCACCATCGAACTTGCTATACGAAGCAGTATGTGGGCATCCTGATATTCTTTTGCATATAATTTCTAGTGACACAATAATGGTTCATAAAAACATGAATGAAAATTTCATAAATAAGCTTATTTCTATTAATTTCAAAGTAGTTTTTTCAAAAAACAGACTTCATCAAAAATATCCTTATGATATTTTTTTAAATAGTGTACATATGTCAAGTTTATTTCTTCATAACTTAAAATATACAGACCCTAATCTTATGCTTTACATTAAAAATAAAAAACTCATAAATGTGAATCAAGGCTATACCAAGTGCTCTACTGCTATTGTAAATGACAATGCCATTATGACCAGTGATAAATCTATAGCTAGTGCTTTACTTGATGAAAATGTAGATGTACTCTTACTTCCACCTGGAGATATATTACTTCCTGGATTAGACTATGGTTTTATAGGTGGATGTTGTGGGCTTTTAAGCGAAGATTTTATGGGATTCTACGGAAACTTAAATAATTATTTGTATGGCAATGAAGTAATGAAATTTCTTAAAAAATATAATGTAAAGCCTATCTTTTTAAGTAATGGAAAGTTAATAGATAGGGGCAGTATTTTTTTAATTGAAAATTAAGAAGGAAGGTTTTTTAATGAATTTAAAAGAAAGAGAAATAATAGATAATATATGCTTGTATTGTATAAATAAATATCAAGTTTTAAATAATGCTCCTATACTATCTAGTTTTGTTTATCAACTTGGTAGAAAGGCCCAAATTGACATTCCTGCTGTAAGAGGAATTCTGCATGTAGAAGTAAATGGCTACAATCGCCAATTTGCTCATTGTTTTAATGTTTATAATGGTCAAGTAGTAGATACTTCTATTTATCAGTATGCTTTAATAAATCAATGTATAGAACATTTATTTCCTTTATACATAGTTGGAATGACTCCAGCTCATATAGATTATTCAATAAATAGTGAAATTAAGTATGAATCACAATTTAGATTTAAAGATGAATACTTATTAAAAGCTTTAAAAGAACTAAAAAACTTTAATTCTATAGAATTAAAAAGATTTTCTATAATAGAAGATTGTAAAAAAGAAAATCTAATATTTTAACCTTAAATATAGATATAATTAATAAGCATATATTCGTTTAGGGAACTATCTAAAATTTTTTAGCTATTAAGAAATAAACATAAAAAAATTAGCCTATTCAATGAATAGGCTAATTTTTTATGGAGGCGCCACCCAGATTTGAACTGGGGAATAGAGGTTTTGCAGACCTCTGCCTTACCACTTGGCTATGGCGCCATATTGGAGCGGGAGACGAGATTCGAACTCGCGACGTTCACCTTGGCAAGGTGACGCTCTACCACTGAGCTACTCCCGCATAATGGTGGCTAGACCAGGAATCGAACCACCGACACGAGGATTTTCAGTCCTCTGCTCTACCGACTGAGCTATCCAGGCACACATGGCGACCCAGAAGGGACTCGAACCCTCGACCTCCGGCGTGACAGGCCGGCATTCTAACCAACTGAGCCACTAGGCCATATTTGGTGGGCACAACAGGGCTCGAACCTGTGACCCTCTGCTTGTAAGGCAGATGCTCTCCCAGCTGAGCTATGCGCCCAAATATCACTCACCACGACAATTAGTATTATATAACTTAATTTAAATGTTGTCAACTGTTTTTGCATTAAAAAAATCAATTGTTATTCACTGATTGTTTAATCTGAAATTTTAATGCTGTTATCTCTTAAAGAGAACTAGGAGAATTTAATATTCTCCACTAATTACTTGCTGATTTTATAAGCTCTCCTATTTCATCATGTTTAAATATATAGGATTTATTACAGAAATGACAATTAAGTTCCTCATCTTTTCCTTCATCATATATTTCTTGTAAATCTTTTAAACCTATACTTATTAAAGCCTTTTCAACCTTTTCTTTTGTGCAATCACATTTATAATAAGGAGTGGTAGTTTCCAATATTTTCAAACCCATATCTTCAAAAATATAGTTAAGAATATCTTCAATGTTCATTCCTTTAGTTATCATTTCTGTTATAGATGGTATCTCTTGCAATCTATAAGTTACTAAATCTGCTGCAAGTTCATCTGCTTCTGGCATCATTTGTATTATAAAACCTCCAGCTGCCTTTATACTTAAATCTACGTCCACAAGTACTCCCAGTCCAACAGCTGATGGAGTCTGTTCTGAAACTGTGAAATAGTACGCTAGATCATCTCCTATTTCACCTGTGTAAATAGGTACTTGCCCAACATAAGGTTCTTTTAACCCCATGTCTCTTATTACTACAAGATTTCCATTTTTACCTATTGCCCCACCTACATCTAATTTTCCTTTACTATTAGCAGGTAAATCTATTGATGGATTACCAATATATCCTTTTACCGTAGCATCTGAATAAGATGTAACAACTACTCCTTTTGCTTTTCCTCCTCCAGAAATTTGTAGAGTTAAAGTATCACTTTCTGATTTCAACATAGATCCCATAAGACTTCCTGCTGTAAGCATTCTACCTAATGCTGCTGCCGCTGTCGGAGCACAGTTGTGTATTTTTACGCCCTCATTTACAAGCTCTGTAGTTGTGGCTGCTATTATTCTTATATCACCATTACTAGCTGTAGCTCTAACTAATTTATCTTTCATAATTAAATTCCTCCTCATTTTTATGTTTATACACCAAAGATCAACTGCATTTTTTTACTATATAAGTTATTCTCTCTGCTTTATCATTTATCACTTGTTCTTCATAGTTATTCATAACTTTTACAAGTTTTAGTCCACATAACTCTAAAAGCTCATAAATTTTTTCATGCTTATAAGCCCTTTCTCTATGTTCCTCATCAAACCTATTATAGTATTGTCCTTGTTTCACAAAAAATGTGAGATACATGTCCACAATATCATTTTCTAAAGAATTTTCCCATATATAGGTTACATTTTCATCATCATAATTATAAACATTATTTCCTAGTATTTCTGTAAGTTTATAATATGAATTCATATCAAATATAAATATCCCTTCATCCTTTAAATGATTCCATATTCCTTTAAAATATGATATAAGTTTTTCTTCTTCTAATATGTAGTTTGTAGAATCAAGACAGCAAGTTATAAGATCAAATTTTCTATTTAAATTCAGCTTCGTTATATCTTGGCACACAAATTTAACCTTTATTCCTTTGCTTCTCATCTTTGTTTCTGCTTCTGTAAGCATATCATAGGATAAATCTACCGCCCAGGAAGAAATAAACTTAGAAGCCATAAGTTCAGTTATATTTCCTGTACCGCATCCAAGATCTAAAAAATCCTTTCTTTTCACCTTTAATTCGTCACAATTCTCTAATATAGTTTGTACCCAACTTTTATAATCTATATCTTTATTTATAAGTTCATCATAAATATGTGCAAAATCTTTATAACAATCCATTTTTATTTCCTCTCGAAAAAATATTACTTATTCATCACCAATTAATATTATATATTTTTAAACTATAAGTCAATAATATAAGACTTTATATTATTGACTTTATTCGTTTTCTAAAATAATTTCATTTTTAGGAATGTTTTGCTGTTTTTTTCTTTTAGTCATTATTCCGCCTATTCTTCCTGTTTCTTCTGAAGTAAGTGATCCCCAACCATATTCTTTAACCTTACTATCTAAACCTAGTTCGTGTGCTATTTCATATTTCATTTTTTCTCTAAGTTTTTCTGCATCATTTAGCTCTCTATGAGATTTTATTTTAGATTTTATTACTTTCTTTAGTGGAGTCTTTCCCATTTACTTCACCCCTTCTTGTTATTTATTATGGTTTACTTGAAAGGGCTTATTTATGCAAAAATTTTTAAATTAATCAGAGCTTTTATCTTCCTTCTGTATATGCATATTTTATTTCATAAGGTGCTCCAAACATTGTAATCATTATGTTTTTAGCATATTTATATTTGTATACTTCTTTGCTTCTATATACTGTAGGTGATATCACAACATCTTGCGCTAACAATATATTTTCAGCTTGTTTAAATGCATTGAATCTTTCTTCATTTTTATTTTCGCTTAAATTTGATGCATTAGTAATTAAAGTATCATAGGTATTATTAGACCAATTTGTATAGATTATATTTGAACCTGTAGTCCACAAATAGAATTCAGCCATAGGATCATTATAATCTGCAAACCAAGTCATAGATCCTAATTGATAATCTCCTCCTTGTAATTTTTTACCAAATTCATCCCAATCTGCATATTCTATTTTTATATTTATTCCCAAATTTTTTTCATACATTTTTTGAAAGAATTCTGCTATATCTTTTTGTTTTGTATCAGTGCCTGGTTGTAAATATTTTATTGTAATTTTTGATGGATCAGTATCCATTCCCATTTCTTTTAATCCTTGTTCTAAAAGCTTTCTCGGATTGTCATTGTCTTCCTTTAATTTTTTTATTGGTTCAAAATTAGATTTTCCTCTAAAATCTTCTTTCCCAATTTGAAGTGAAGGTGGCACAAAGGCATATGCTGGCATATATAAGCCTTTCCATAAAGTTTTAGAAACTTCTTCCCTATCTACAGCTAAAGAAAATGCTTTCCTTATATTCACATTAGAAAACATTTTATCTTTTTGATTAAAAAATTCAAAATCAGTAGTTGCTTGTGGCGCTTTTATTACATCAATTTTTGATTCTTTATTTGTCTTTATTTTAAAATCTCCATTTGTAATTTTTGCTCCATCCAAAGAACCATTTGATAGTTCACCAATAATAGTGTTGTCCTGTTTAAAAATTTTAAAATTTGCCTTTTGAAGCTTTACAGATTTAGCGTCCCAATATTTGTCGTTTTTATACAATTCAACTTTGCTGTTATGAATCCATTGTTTTATAATAAAAGGACCACAGAATACTATTTTATCCACTTCAGTTCCATATCTATCTTTATATTTTTCAACTACATCCTGTCTTTGAGGTTGCATTGCTATAGAACTTGTTATATTTATAAAATAGGCACAAGGATACTCTAAATCTATCTCTAAAGTTTTATCACCTAAAGCTTTTACTGCTACCACATCTGAGGATATATTTTTATTTTCATTGGTTTTTATATCATTGTATTTTTTGCTGCCTTTTATGGCATATAATAAAAATGCATTAGGTGATTGAATACTCGGATCTAATGTTCTTTTTATACCATATTCATAATCTTTTGCAGTAACTTTTTTGCCATCAGACCATTGATTGTCCCTTAATTGAAAAGTCCATTTAAGTTTATCTTCTGACACCTGCCAACTTTGTGCTCCTGCTGGCTTTATTATTTCTTTACCTTCTGAACTCTTTTCTATTCTTGTAAGTCCTTCATTTATTTCTGTTAATATTTGAATTGAACTATGATCTTTAGCTTTTGATTGATCTAGAGTTTTTGGTTCACCATCTAAAGCTAAATTTAAATATTGATTTTTATCAATTTCCGTCTTAACTACCTCAACTTTTTTTTCATTATTGCATCCCATTAATAATGAACTTAAAGTTAACATTAAAATTATAGTTATAGATAATAATTTCTTAATATTCAAAGAAAGATACCTCCTTAGTGATTTGCCTCTTTTTAATTAAGTCATGTAGTATACACTTATATTTTAATTTTATACCAAATTTCTTTTAATAAAACATAAAATATTAAATTTGCATACTTTTTTTGATTTTTATTTTAATATAATTCCAATGTAACTTTGTAATTATATTCCTACTATATAGCATTTTTTGCAAATTTCAAGCACGTTTAGCAATAAACATAGTAAAAAATTATAATATAATGATTATATAAGCTTCTAAACTTAATAAAAAAGTATATATTTTTATTAGAAGCAGTTATATAATATTAATGTAAAATAAGTTTTAGGGGGCATTTAGAATGAATTACAATGTAGCGATAGTTGGTTGTACAGGAATGGTTGGAAGAAAATTTATAGAGGTGTTAGTGGGAAGAAATTTTCCAGTAAATGAAATTTACTTTTACGCATCTTCTAGATCTGCTGGTAAGATATTAAAATTCAAAGACAAGGAAATTACTGTTGAAGAATTAAAAGAAGATAACGTAAAGAATAAAAAAATAGATTTTGCCTTATTTTCTGCTGGGGGAAGCATAAGTAAGGAATTTGCACCTGTTTTTGTTAAATACGGAGCTACCGTTATAGATAATAGTAGTGCTTGGAGAATGGATCCTGAAGTACCTTTAGTAGTACCTGAGGTGAATCCTGAAGATATTAAATGGAATAAGGGAATAATAGCTAACCCTAACTGTTCCACTATACAAGCTGTAGTAGCTTTAAAACCTTTATATACTAAGTATGGTATAAAAAGAATAATTTATTCTACTTATCAAGCAGTATCTGGCGCTGGTATGGGAGGTTATAACGATTTACTTGAAGGTTACAAAGGTACTGCTCCGAAAAAATTTCCTTATGCTATAGCAGGTAATATCTTACCTCATATAGACGTTTTCTTAGAAAACGGATATACAAAAGAGGAAATGAAAATGATAGAAGAAACTAGAAAGATATTACACAATGACACTTTAAAAATAACAGCCACTACAGCAAGAGTTCCTGTTGTATATGGTCATAGCGAAAGCATAAATGTAGAATTAAATAAAGAATTTGATATAAAAGATATTTTTGAGCTTTACAAAACTGCTGACGGAGTTATATTAAAAGACGATGTAGATAAACTTATTTATCCTATGCCTATAGATGCTGCAGGTCATGATGAGGTCTATGTAGGAAGATTAAGAAGAGATTTCAGTCTAGATAATGGTTTAAATTTGTGGGTTGTAGCAGACAATATAAGAAAAGGTGCTGCTTCTAATGCAATACAGATTGCTGAATGTATTGCAAATCAAATTAAGTAATTTAAAATAAATATTAAAAATGAGGTGTTTGTATGAGTTTATTCAAAGGTTCAGCTGTTGCTATTATTACACCATTTAAAAATGGAGGCGTTGATTTCAAAAAATTAGAAGAACTTCTAGAGTGGCAAATAAAATCTGGCACAGACGCTATGGTAATTTGCGGAACTACTGGCGAAGCTTCTACTATGTCCGAACAAGAAAGAAAGGAAACAATTAAATTTACAGTTGATGTAGTTAAAAAAAGAGTACCTGTAATAGCAGGTACAGGTACAAATAATACTGCTGCATCCATTAGTATGAGTCAATGGGCAGAAAGTATGGGAGTAGATGGTCTTTTAATAATAACTCCTTATTATAATAAAACTACACAAAAAGGTCTTGTTGAACATTTTAAAGCTATAGCAACTAGTGTTAAAATACCTATAATTGTTTACAACGTACCTGGTCGAACTGGCTTAAATATCCTTCCAAAAACATTAAAAGCATTATGCCAATTTGATAATATAAAAGCAGTTAAAGAAGCTAGTGGCAATATAAGTCAAATAGCTGAAATTAAAGCTCTTTGCGGTGATAGGCTTGATATATATTCTGGAAATGATGATCAAATAATTCCTATAATGTCTTTAGGGGGAATTGGTGTTATATCCGTACTTTCAAATGTAATTCCTAAGGATGTTCATAACATGTGTGAATTGTTTTTAAATGGTAATGTAAAAGAAGCACTAAAAATACAGTTGGATTCTTTGGCTTTAACAAATGCATTGTTCATAGAAACAAATCCTATACCTGTTAAGACAGCTATGAATGTTCTTGGCATGAATGTTGGAGATTTGAGACTTCCACTTTGTGACATGGTTCAGGAAAACTTAGATACTCTAAAAAAAGAACTTAAAAACTATGGACTTTTAAAATAGGGAGGTTTTTTTATGGTCAAAATTATACTAAGCGGATGCAACGGTAAAATGGGTAAAGTCATATCCAAAATGGCCAATGATTCTGCGGATTTAAATATAGTAGCTGGTATAGATAAAATTCCCGAGAAAATTACTTTCCCTGTATTTACAGATATATGTGCTTGCAATATTAGTGCTGATGTAATTTTGGATTTTTCAAGACCAGATGCTTTGGAAGGGCTCCTCAAATATAGTAAAGAGAAGAATATTCCAATTGTTCTATGTACTACAGGGTACACTAAAGAGCAAATTACAAAGATAAATGAAGCATCAAAAGAAATACCTGTATTCCGTTCAGCCAATATGTCTATTGGAATTAACGTAATAAATAATTTACTTCGAAATATAAGTACATTATTATATAAAGATTTTGATATTGAAATAATAGAAAAACATCATAATCAAAAAGTTGATGCTCCAAGTGGAACTGCTCTTCTTCTTGGAAATACCATAAAGGATTCTATACCTGAAGAAACCACATTTGTTAACGGAAGAGATGGTATATCAAAGAGAGTTCATAATGAAATAGGCATCCATGCAATAAGAGGTGGTTCTATAGTTGGTGATCATGAAGTTATATTTGCTGGTCAAGGTGAAATTATTGAACTAAAGCATACAGCTATGTCAAGAGATGTCTTTGCTGTTGGTGCTCTTAAGGCTTGCCAGTTTATGTCTGGAAAACACAAAGGTTTATATTCCATGGATGATGTAGTTAAATAAAATTAAGGGAAGGAACTAAAATGTTCCTTCCCTTTTTCTAACTAGCTGATTTGTACTGAGCTGTTGAATCATCTTTTTTATCATCAAAGAATTCTCTTGTCAATTTAAATATCTGAGGACTTAAACGCACAAGAGCAATAATATTGCAAAGTGCTCCTAAACCGATTACAATTTCTCCAATAGACCAAATCATTTTTAGTGCACCTACAGAGCCTAAGAAAATAAATAATAAAAATATGTACCTGTAGCACTTTCCAAGCTTAGCACCACCAATATAATTTAATGTAGACTCTCCATAGTAACATAAACCAATTAATGTAGAATAAGCACATAACACAACACTTATGCTTACTACATAAGAAAAAATAGGCGAAACTTTTCCAAAAGCTAAACTAGTTAAAATGTTTGGTGACTGTCCTGATCCAAGCACACCAGTTGTTATAATGGCCAAAGAAGTTATTGTACATATAACAAAGGTAACAATGAAAACTTCTACAATTCCCCACATTCCTTGACGAGCAGGATGGTTTGTCTTTGCTGTAGCATGGGCAATAGGTGCTGTTCCTTGTCCAGCTTCATTAGAATACAATCCCTTGTTAATTCCATATCTAATAGCTTGTGCTACTGCAACTCCACCTACTCCACCTCCTACAGCAACAGGAGAAAAAGCACATTTAAAAATCATCATAAATGCATCTGGAACCTTTGTTATATTAAATAATATAACTATAATTCCTGATGTAAGATAAAGTATAACCTTAGCTGGTATAAGTTTTGAAGTAACCTTTCCTATTCTGCCTATACCTCCCATAGATACAAGTCCTACAAGAACTATTATTATAACTCCAACAACTTTAGGAGAAACATTGAAATAATACATAATATTACCAGCAAGTGCATTTGATTGAATCATAGTTCCTGACAAAGTATTTAATATTAAAGTAACTACAAACCACCCTGCCAAAAACTTAGAATTTAAACCTTTTCTCATGTAATATGTAGGTCCTCCAACAAATTCACCATCTTCATTTTTTTCCCTATATGCTATACTTAATGTAATTTCTGCATATTTAGTGCACATACCAAAGAATGCTGCAACCCACATCCAAAATATTGAACCAGGCCCTCCAAAAGCCAAAGCTGTTGCAACTCCAACAATACTTCCAACACCTACTGTAGACGCTAATGCTGTAGTAGCAGATTGGAAAGGAGTTAAGGTCCCCTCTCCTTCAATTTCAGATTCTTTCATAAATATTTTACCAAAGGTCTCTTTAATAATAAAAGGAAATTTTCTTATTTGTAAGAATCTTGTACCTATTGTTAAATACACGCCTAATCCCACCAAAGCGATTACTGTCCATGGGCCCCAAACTATAACTGATATTTGTTGTAATAATTGTTCCACTTATGTTCCTCCTCTTTTGTAAATACTTATAAAGTCTTTAAATTCAATATGTATAATAAATCACATTCAAAAAACGTTTACTTAACTAGCACAATGAGCCAATTTATATTCTTTACAAGCATTTACTAATGCTTTAAATATTAAAAGTTGTTCCTCATTACGTTCACCTAACATTTCAGGATGCCATTGTACGCCTAACACAAATCTATCTTCTTTCATTTCTATAGCTTCAACTATTCCATCTGGTGATACAGTAGCAACTTCAAAAGCATCTGCAACATCTTTTACTGCTTGATGATGGTAAGAGTTCACACCTATTTTTTCTTTATTGAAAATTTTATAAAACTTGCTTTTTTTATTAACCTGAACTTCATGTACTGGATTATATTTTGGTGAACCTTTCATAGAATGATTTATAACGTTGTCATTTCTTAATTCTTGTGGAACTTGAGATAAGTCCTGATAAAGAGTTCCTCCACAAACAACATTTAGAAGTTGATATCCTCTGCAAACACCTAAAACAGGCACTTTACTTTTTTCAATAATATTTCTTGCTAGCTGTAATTCTTGTCTGTCTCTTTCTGGTATAACCTGTCCTATTTTATCTCCTACATTTTCTCCATAATGTTTTGGTTCTATGTCAGCTCCTCCTGCAAAAATTACTCCATCCACAATATCAATGATATTTTCAATATTATTTGTATCACTAAATACAGGAATAATCATAGGTATTCCTCCTGCTTTTTCAACTGCTTTAACGTAATCATTGGAAGCTAATTGCCATTCAAATATACTACCAAATCCTTCATATACTCCACTTAATCCATAAGAATAATCTGCACATATACCTATAACTGGTTTCATTTTTTATTCCTCCTATTTATTCGCTCAATTTTTTTTATTATTAGAATTACAATAAACAAGTATTCACGCTTTATACATCCTATGCCCCCTTCTAATGCTTTAAATAACCGTTACCCAGTATAACAGCAATAACCATGCCAATATTCAATTTCTAGATTTTTCGCAATGTTCATTGCTATTGCAAAATTTTTATTTTCAAAACGACTTATCAATTTGAAAATAAAATTCAAAATATTTCATTTGTATATGTTTTAACAACAAAAAAGTTCGTTGTCATTTTGACAACAAACTTTTCATTTTGAATTCATTATGTAATTTTATATTTCTTAATTATTACCCTTCTTTAACCTTACTTGATACATTAGAAGAACTGTTTTTATTAAGGCCAAATGCATAGTAGCAAGCAGTTAAACCTATAAGCCAAATTGGTCCTACAATTACTGCTATTAAAGTATCTGGGCTTAATGCCATTACTAAAAACACAAATACTAAATATACTAAAGCAAAATAGTTTGTATAAGGGTACATCTTCATTGGAAATTTTAATTTTTTTACTTGTTCAGGTGTAAGAGTCTTTCTAAACTTTATTTGTACTAAAACTATCATAAACCATGCAAATAATCCTGCAAAAGTTGCAATACTAGCAAGATACACAAATACTTTACCTGGAAGAAAATAGTTAAGCACAACACCAATTAACATACATGCCGAAGATGCCAAAATTGCATTCATAGGGACATGTCTTTTGTTAACTTTTCCAAAAACTTTAGGTGCCGAACCTTGAAGAGACAAGTTGTATACCATACGTCCTGTTGTGTAAATACCACTATTGCATCCAGACAATGCTGCTGTTAATACAACAAAGTTTATAATTCCAGCTGCAGATTTGATACCAAGTTTACTAAATGTTAAAACAAACGGACTTCCAATTACCCCTATTTTATTCCATGGATAAAGACACATAATTACTGTTAATGCTCCTACATAGAATATACAAATTCTCCAGAAAACTTTATTAATAGCTGATGGTATAGTTTTTTCTGGATTTTTTGCTTCACCAGCAGTAATACCTATAAGTTCAGTACCAAAGAAAGCAAAAGTAACCAATGCCAAAGCACTCACAGGTCCTTTTATTCCATTAGGGAAAAATCCTCCATTAGTCCATAAATTTGAAAAACCAATAGGCTTTCCGGCATTACCTATTCCAGTTACAATCATGGCTACGCCTATGACAATCATGAGAACAATAGCAACAACTTTTATAAGAGCAAACCAAAACTCACATTCTCCAAAGGCTTTTACTGCAATTAAGTTTACAAATACCATAATAACAAGAGCTATAAGAGCTGATCCCCATTTAGGAACCCCTGGAAACCAAAAGTTAATATAAATTCCTATTGCAGTAAGTTCCGCCATACAACATGAAATCCAGTTTAACCAATAAGTCCATCCTGTTAAATATCCAGCAAGTGGTCCCATATATTCATTAGCATAAGAACTAAATGAACCTGCAACTGGATGTTCAACTGCCATTTCACCAAGTGCACGCATAATAATAAATAAGATAATTCCGCCAGCTAAATATGATAGCAAAATTGAAGGTCCTGCCATTTTAATAGTTGTTGCTGATCCTAAAAATAAACCAACACCTATTGCCCCTCCCAGTGCTATCATTTGAATATGTCTTTCTTCTAGCCCTCGACTAAGTTCTTCATTTTCTTTACTCATTGTAAAAACCTCCCCAAAATTTTTTAATCTTTTAAATTAGCCTTCATATTGTCGTTTTCTAAATTTTAAATAATGCTAATACATTTAACTAGCACAATGAACTATTTTATATTCCTTGCAAGCATTTACTAAAGCCTTGAAAATTGAAAATTGTTCAGCGTGACGTTCTCCTAACATTTCAGGATGCCACTGCACACCTATTACAAATCTATCTTCTTTCATTTCTATGGCTTCAACTATTCCATCTGGTGAAACAGTTGCAACATTGAAAGCATCAGCAACATCTTTTATTGCCTGATGATGATATGAATTTACACCTATAGTTTTTTTATTAAGGATTTTATAAAGCCTGCTTTTTTCATTAATTTTAACTTCATGCACTGTATTATACTTTGGTGAACCTTTCATTGAATGATTTATAATATTATTATTTCTAAGCTCTGCTGGAACTTCAGATAAATCCTGATAAAGTGTTCCTCCACAAACAACATTTAAAAGCTGATAACCTCTACAAACACCTAAAACAGGGATTTGACTTTTTTCAATAATATTTTTTGCTAGCTGCAATTCTTGTTTATCTCTTTCAGGAATAATTTGTCCTATTTTAAATCCTACGTTTTCGCCATAATGCTTTGGTTCAATATCCGCCCCACCTGCAAAAATCACACCATCTACAATGTCAATAACGTTTTCAATATTTTCCATATCACTGAATACAGGAATAATTACAGGAATTCCTCCTGCTTTTTCAACTGCTTTAACATAATCATTAGAAGCAAGCTGCCAATCAAATGCACTACCAAAACCTTCATAAACACCACTTAATCCATAAGAATAATCTGCACATATACCTATAACTGGTTTCATTTTTACTCCCCCTATTTATTTCATAAAATCATTCTTAAACTATGAAAATACAATTAATGTAACTCAATCCTCCTTTTTGTATTTTAAAGAATTTTCATAATATAATGACAGCAATAAATATGCCATAAACAAGATTCTGAAATTTTGGACATCTGCAGCATTATTTCGGATCAATGTTGTCAAAATGACTTGTCATTTTAACAACATGTCCTTATAATATCGCATTAATATATGTTTTTGCAACAAAAAAGTTTATTGTCATTTTGACAATAAACTTTTCATTTTGAACTTACTATATATTTTTATAAATTATATTTTTTTATATCTCTATATAATGTAGAAAGACTTATACCTAGTTCTTCTGCAATTTTTTGCTTACCCATAAGAGTACTGCCATGTTTAATTAACAACTCTTCAAGACATTTTTTTCTTATTGATTCTAAATTGTTATATTCAATATCATTTTTTTCACTGATTATTTTTTTAGGGATACATGTAAGTGTTAACATATCTTTATTTTCCATATTAACTGAGTATTCAATAACATTTTCTAATTCTCTTACATTTCCAGGCCAATTATACAATAATAATTGCTTTTTTACTTCTTCTGATATGCTAAGAATATTTTTATTAAGCCTTTCATTATACTTGTCAAGAAAATATTCTGCCAATAAAATTATATCCTCTGGGCGTTTTCTTAAAGGAGGTATCATTATAGGTATTACACACAATCTATAAAAAAAATCTTCTCTAAATTCACCTTTTTTCACCATCAATTCAAGATCCTTGTTAGTAGCTGAAATTATCCTAACATCTAATTTTATTGATTTTACTCCTCCCACTCTCTCTAACTGTCCATATTCAATTACTCTGAGTAGTTTTGGTTGTAGATGTAATGCTAAATCTCCTACTTCATCAAGAAAAATTGTACCACCATTTGCAAGTTCAAACTTGCCAGGCTTACCTCCCTTACTTGCTCCTGTAAAGGCACCATTTTCATATCCAAAAAGCTCACTTTCAAGAAGGTTTTCAGGTATTGCTGCACAATTAATTGCTATAAAAGGTTCATCTTTTCTTTTGCTCATTTTATGAATTGCTCTAGCAAACACTTCTTTTCCCGTTCCACTTTCTCCTAAAATTAAAATATTAGATTCATACTTTGCAGCTTGCGTGGCAAGGTTTTTAGTTTGGTTAATCAACTTACTATTACCTTTTATATTATCAAGATTTATATTTAGATGTGAAGCATCTGCTAAAAGCTTATATGCTATATCACTTAGTTCTTTTTTATGTTTAAATACAAAAAGAATATCTGTTTTCTCGTTACTATTATTAATAAATTTAACACTTACAAACATTCTATTGTTAGGAGTTAAAGATTTCAAAACTACCTCCCATTCCTTGTTCACTTCATCTTTTGAGTCATTTATTATATTTTGAAAATAATCTTCAGAAAAAATTTCTTTAATATTATGCTTATTTTTTAACATCTCTTCCATAACACTGTTGCACACAAGTATTTGTCCCGATGAATCTGTAAGCACAACACCTTCAGTTATAGAATTTAAAACTGTTATCAATCTATCTTTTGTTTCTTTTTCTTTTATTTTACTTAAAATGCTCTCTGCCAATCTTTCTAAAAAAGTAATCAATTTGTTTCTTATTTTAACTTGTTTTTCTTTAAGTTTGGAAGTTAAGGACATAATTGTAATAGCTCCAATACAATTGCCATCATTTTTTATTGGATAGGCTATAGAGTACTCATTAAAACATTTTCCATATGTTTTAATTGGACATGTATCACATATCTTGTTTCCTTTAGGACTATCAATAATTAAAACTTCTCCACTTTCCATAACATAATCATTAGCACACCCCTTAGGAAGTGCTTGTCCAATGGATTCTTTGAAAAGTCCAGTGGCAGCAACTCTTACTAAATGACTGTCCATAACATAAATATCAAATTCAATAACTGAACTAGTTGTTTCTATTAGATTTTGTATAAATTCTCTTATTTCGTACATTGCACTATACATATAATTTCACCACTTTATTAATATTAATACGCTTTTTAGAAAAGACATTATATTTTTTGTTTTACAAAAACTCAAAAATTTATAAATGTATTTCTACAATTGCATATTTGTATTCTATCATATTGATAATTTAATGTAAATTTCTTCATTATCTTAATTTCAAATAGTCTTATTCCGTCATTTTTATATGTAAAACTTCATTTCAATCATTTATTCCTATGATTAAATTCTATGAAAAAGGCAGTTTAATAAAACTGCCTTTTTTACACTAATTAAATTCAATTGTGTTAAATGTTAATTTTAGTACATTATTTTCTTCTATTTACTAATGCAACAACTCTATTCATTTCATTGTTAACTATCATGTAACCTTCGTCTACGCCCATTCCTGGCTTAGCTAATACTTGTTTTGCTCCACAAGCCATACCTATGTTTGTAGTAACTTCTGCTGATCTATTTGTTTCATTACATGTTCCACCACAATAAGCTCCCATGTTATGTTCTTTACAATACATTATAGCATCTGCTATATTATTTACTCCTCCAAGATCTGGAGTTTTTATTTGAACCATATGTCCTGCTTTGTTATCTGTAAAGAATTTAACATCTTCAACAGTATTACACCATTCATCTGCTACTAACTCTACATTTATTCCTCTTCCATCTAATTCTGCTGTTAAGTCTCTTAATGCTTCCATCTGCTTTTGTCTATCTTCTACATCCATTGGTCCTTCTATTCTTAAATGGAATGGTTTTGCTGCTTCTTCTAGTGTAGCTATATAGTCAGCCATAGCTTTTGTATCATAATTAAATGCAGCACCTATTGTTCCATATACATCTATATGGAATATTGGACTATACTCTTCTGTTGTTCTTAATTTTATTACTCTATCACTTAACCATTTAACATACTTTAGTAGTTTTTCACCCTTTAATCCAAGTTTTTCTTCTACATTGTTTATAAGTGCATGTGGCATTACGTCTGCACCTTTTATAATCATTTTGTCTGAGTTATCATATCTGTCATCTCCTGATTGAGTAAATATTGGTACTCTTTTTATGTCAAATCCTTCATTATATTCGTTTCTTATAACTTCAGCCATAGTTATTTTTTGAGCTTTTGCTACAGCATCAAGTATTGCTTGAGTTATTCCATATCTTATAGCTGTATGAAGTCTTTTTCCATTAACTTGCATTTTATCAAACTCTTCTGCTAATGCTTTGAATTCTTTTAAATCTCTTCCTATAAGCTTAGGTGCTATTTCTTTCTCTATAACTGGAATAAAATCTTTAGCTAAAAATAGAGGATCTCTTCCGCCTGCTCCTGAATATTGAACTGCTGCACAGTCTCCATTTGCTACCTGACCATCTTCTAATATAATCATAACAGATATAGCTTCTCCTGATTGTCTAATACTTGTAAAGCCTTCTGTTACTGCTTCTCCTACATAAGTGAATCCATCATGGCTAGCACCTTTTTTTATAGCTCTCTGATCGTCAAAATAAAATCCTGTTTTTGATTCTGAACAAATAACGTCAACAATTTTCATTTTTTACACCTATCTTCCTTCGTATTTTTTTGTAAATTTAATTAAATACATATTACTCTGGTCTTCCTATAAGAACACCTTTTCCTACTGCAAATATGTCATCTATAGTCATCTGGAAGCTTACTTCTCTTCCTTCAAATTTTCCTCTTTCTTCTAACTTTCTTGTATTAAATGCCTTTAATTCTTCACTTAAAGGTAAGTTTCCAAAGTTCAAATATCTTACTGCTCCGTTATTATCTCTAGCTGGCATCATCTTACCAACATTATATTTACTTGGGCCAAATGGTATATCGATTGTTCCTGCAGCAAAACCTTTTACTGCTCCTATTGCTAAATCTCCATCTCCAAGTTCATATATTTTATCCAGCATACATTTAGTTTCTGCTTTTATTATGCTTATTTCTGTTTCTAACTCTTTTGACATTGGAAGTCTCTGTCCTTGAAGCATATTCAATGCCATTTTTGTAGCTTTTATTCCTGCTGCATTTGCTTCTTTTGTTGGTATTCCCATTGCTTCATGTGGAGTTTTTACTATAACTTTTGTTGCCCCAGCTAATGCTGCTGTTGTTGCTCCTGATGCTATTACTCCAAATGCCTTAGCTTCATCCTGTGGGAATCCTCCCATCCATTCATGGAATACTGTTGTTATATATACATCATTGTATCCATATTCTTTTAAATACTCATTTACCTGTTCTTCTAACGCTCTTATTGCTGCAACGTCTTGAACTAAGTTTCCGCATTGTCCATATCCTACTGTTATATTTTTAACTCCCTGCTCTGCTGCAAGTAATGTTTCTATTATAGCAACTGAATTTGATGTACTTGGTGGAACTAATGTTCCTGTTAAAGGTCCAAAAGGTTCTCTATTAATTGATATTCCTTGTTCTTCATAATATCCAACAAGTCTATCACAGTACTGCCAATCCAATAAACTTTTTTCTAGTGTTACATTCTTTGCATATGGAATATTGTAAGATATTCCGCCGCCTTCATTTGAAGTCCATCCAGCTGCATGTATTATTTCTGAAAGTAATCTAGCATCTGGTGTACCATGTCTTGCTTGTAGTGGTAAGTTTACTGCTTCAAATACCTTTCTACATCCTTTTACACCGTGATTTACTCCTGGAAATCCATTTAACAATGATCTTCCTGCTGCTATACTTTCCTGCATTCCTATTTCACATTCATCATATCTATTTTGTCTTGTATAACTATCTATTGTTGATGGTAGTAAATCTGCTCCACCTTCGTTTTGAAGATGTGTTAAAAGTTCTATATGTTCTTCTAATAATGCAACCCCTGCTCTTGGCTGTGCTAATGTTTTTCCTGCTTCTTTAGCTGCTTTTAGTTTTGCTGGAAAACTCTTATGTATAGGTATTTTTCTTAAGTATTCTACTGCTTCTTTAAGATCTACTTCACTTCCTGTTACCCATTGACCCAGCACTTCTTTTCTCATATTAAAAAATTCTTCTTCTGTCCACTTTTTATTTTTAAGTTCCACCTCAATTACCTCCTAATTAACTTTAAGCAAATATTTTTTCATTATTTTAACTTCCATATAGTTATGTTTTTCAGTAACAACCATGCAACACATATTTTTTCAAATTATATTAACTAAACGCACTTACAATATTTCACTAATATCGTTTTCAATATAGGTTTATTTAATATTAAATTTTTAAATCAGCCTTCAAATCTTTAATTGTAACTTCTGGTGATGTCCCTGGTGCATATACTTTGTCAAATCCCATTTCTGTGAATTTCTTATGTACGTCTTCCCATTTTTGTTTTCCTACTACCAAGTTTCCACCAGCATATAATAATATACCGTCTAACCCTGATTCATTAAGTTTTTCTCTTAATCCTCTACAGTCAATTTCTCCATGTCCATAAAGTGATGAAACTACTATTGCATCTGCATTAGTTTCTATTGCTGCATTTATGAAATCCTCCTGTGGAGATAACACTCCAATGTTAACAACATTGAATCCTGCCTGTGTAAATGAATGTTCTAATATTTTGTTTCCAACGGCGTGGCAATCTGAGCCAATTACGCCAATAACTAAAGTTTTCATTAACGAGCCCTCCTAGAACTTACTTTTCATAATTTATTTACATTTTTAATTTATAAACTAAAAATCTTATTTTATAGCCTTGTCCCAAATTAATATATTCAATATTCAAATCTTATATGGAGTAATGGATTAATGGACCAATCCATTCTTCTTTTTTATAGTAGCATAAAAAAAATCATATATCAAACGTTTTTTCCATAAATCATTTTTCAGAAAATTTTTTCACTTTATTCGAACTTTTAAATCTTCATATTAATACATTTCCATCTGTCTATTCTAGATTATTTTCGAAGCAAAAACGGCTTATACCTCAAATATAAGCCGTTTAAATTATCTTATTAAATTTATAAATTATATATATAGTTTTATATAGCTATTAATACATCATGAATATATCAATGTGAAAAATTGCATTATTTCATTCATTTATAAGGTTTTATGCTTTTTTATTATAAAATATAATAAATTCAAATTAATTTTTTTACAAATTAATTTGACAATAAAATTATATTTCACTTTTATAAAGTGGACTTTTAAAAAGTCCACTTCAGCCAAATTATATATTCTTTACAAAGTTTTCTATTCTATCTGCTGCTTCTTTTAACTGTTCCATGCTATAAGCATAGGAAATTCGCATGTAGCCTTTTCCTCCTACACCAAATGCAGTTCCTGGTACCACAGCTACTTGAGCTTCCTTTAGCATCCTTTCACAAAATTCTTCACTATCTATTCCAAACTTTTTTATAGATGGAAACATATAAAATGCCCCCATAGGCACAACAGATTCAAAACCCATATTTATTAATCTATTATAAAGATAGTCTCTTCTATTTATAAATTCTTTTTTCATATACTCTACATCTTCCATACAACTTACAAGGCCTTCATATGCGCCCCACTGAACAATAGATGGAGCACAAGATACATTATATTGATGTACTTTCATTATAGCCGTCATAAAGGTATCTGACGCACATATGTATCCAATTCTAAGTCCCGTCATAGAAAACATTTTTGAAAATCCACCAACAGCTATTACTTTGTTTTTTATATCATCAAATTGAGCTATAGAATAATATTCATCTTTAAAACATAATGAACTATACATTTCATCACTTATAACTACAATTTCATTTTCTTTTATTATTTTATAAAGCTTGTTATTATCTTCATTTGATAAAATAGCTCCTGTTGGATTACACGGATAGGATACTACCATAACTTTAGGTTTTTCCTTATTTATTAAATTTTCTAGTTCTTCAAAATCAATGGAAAAATCTTCATTTAAATTATAGTTTATAACTTGCGCTCCAAGAAGTTTCACACAGCTTTCATAAGCCGGATACGCTGGCGTTGGTATAAGAACTTTATCTGAAGGGTTTAATAATGCTGTAAAAACATCCATTAATCCTTCACTTCCACCTACAGTAATACATATTTCATCCTTATTATAACTTATATGTTGAGTTTTTAAATATTTTGATATTTCTTCTCTAAGCTCTACAATACCTGCATTGGATGTATATGTAGTTTTGTTTTCATTTATTGCTTCAATCATAGCTTTCTTTATTTTATCAGGTACATTAAAATCAGGTTGACCCAAAGTTAAAGAAATAGCCTTTGGATAGTTAACTACCTTATTAAAAAATTTCCTTATACCTGAGATTTCTATACTTTCAACATTTTTAGAAATTAAATTATCTTTAATCATAATTACTGGCCCCCTTAATTTTATCAAGTGATTCTTAGTTTTCGGATAAAAACATAATAGCATAAAAAAATTTAGGTGTATAGCTGGCTTTAATCCTTGACATCAGCAGTAATTTAAAATATATTGAAATAAAATACACTTTTATGTAAAAAGGGGAGTTTTTTATGGTAACAACTTTAGCAGAAAATGAAATCATGAATTCTTTTAATAATTTAATACCTTACTTTCAGTATTTTTTTGATGACGAATTAGTATTTACAATTTCAAATACTAAATATTTTTTAAAAGTTTTAAACAGCCCTAATATTAAAATGTCATCAAAAGAAGGCGACCCTATTCCTCCTGGCGGTGCTGCTTACGAATGCTTAAAGCATAAAAAATCTGTTTCACTAATAGTACCTGAAAATATTTTCGGTGTAACTTTAAAAGCTATTGGTGTTCCAATTAAGGAAAATGGAGAATTTGTTGGTTCCATTGTTATAGGTAAAAGCTTGGAGCGTAAAACATCTATGCTTGATTTGGCAGAAAACGTTTCCGATTCTTTATCTGAAATAGCAACTATAATCAATAAGATTACACAAGGTGTTCACATGGTTTCAAGCACAAATACTCTAGTACAAGAAAATGTTGAAAAAACAAGCGTTGAAACTAAAAACACAGATGAAATAATACAATTTGTTGAAAATGTTGCAAGACAAACTAATTTATTAGGATTAAATGCTGCTATTGAAGCTTCTAGAGCTGGAGAATTTGGCAAAGGATTTAGCGTTGTTGCTAATGAAATAAGAAAATTATCCGTATCTAGTAGTGAATCAATTAAGCAAATAGACTCAGTTCTAAGAAATATTCAAGCTTCAGTCACAGAAATATCCTCAAAAACAAATGAATCAAGCAGCATATTTGAAGAACAAGCTTCCTCTATAAATAAAATCTCAGAAATTGTAGAAAATTTAAATTCATCTGCATTATTACTTAAAGATATGGCATCAAAATTTTAGATTATTTACCAATACAAAAAACTAAATAGGAATTGGACTTTAACTTTCCAATTCCTATTTCTAACTAAAACATTATCTCAAATAAGCTTCTGATTCATAACATCTAATAAATTTAGTTTTTCAACTCTACTTCTTATTTCTTCTTTATCAATAGAATATAGCCCTAAACTCTGCATTCTCTTAAAATATTCTGCTCCTGCAAATGTATATCTATTTCTTCTTCCTTCCTTAGTCATCATCTTGTAGTTTGCATAAGCTATAAGATCTCCAATAACGGTAGTCTTCGGAAGAACTAGGGGATTCATCTCTAGAAAATATCTTACTGCATTATGACCTGCTAAACTTCCTGTACATATGGCTTCTGTGTGCCCTACAAAAAGTCCACTTTTTTCTCCACCACAAAATAAATTACTTATGCCTTTTACCCTCATATCATCTGTTCTAGGTGCTACAGATAAATATCTTATGGAATTTCCTTTTCCTCCTGCATAAGGATCAATATATTTTGAATTCTCTAAGCCTTTAATTTTTCTTAATTTTTCTAAAGGATAATAGGATGTCATAAGTTTTACGTGCCCTGTATCCAAAAGTATTACATTTTCAGCAAATTCCTTTAATGCATACTGCTGACATACTTTTACTTTTAATTTATCCATATTTATGTCTTCTTTAGGAACTTTTAAAATAACCACTCCATTTTTATTTAGCTCTTCTACTATGCCGGGTTCTAAACTTTCTTTGCACAATTTGCAAGAACCACTAAATGCTCCATATATGTCATCTTCTCTCTCCCCTTGAAGATCCTCTATACCAGCTCTCATACTTATACTTACTCTTGGACCAAAGGCAGGACATCTAAGCACACACATAGAACATCCATTTCCATACCTTAAACAATTCCCCATAGGTCCTGTAGACCCCGTAGCTTCAATGAATACATCTCCGTCTACATAATCTCCATCTGATAAATGTATTCCTTTTATCCTATCTCCATCCTTATCTACATCAACTATTCTGCATATCATATTTAATTCTATATCCATATCCTTTAAGTATCTTCTTACTGCCGGTTCAATTTTATTTACATCATAAAGCCATGCATGTTTATGACCAGGAAAATCTATATCCTTATGTCTTGTATTACTATCTGTTATATTTATCAAATCTCCTGCTCCTAAAGCTAATAATTCCTCAGCAGCAGTGTATCTTCCGTTGTTTCTCATTATTCCTCCAACATTCCCCAGTCCTAAAAGCATATCAGTTTTTTCGTAAAGCGAAACCTGTGCACCTGCCTTTTTAGCACTTATAGCTGCTGCACATCCAGCCCAACCGCCACCAATTATAACTACCTTCATTAAAAAACCTCCTTAATACTAAGTTCTAAAACTTTCTTGTGCTTTTTATATAAATCTCCTTTCTTTAAATACATGTTTAGGATCTATCTGTACCTTGCACAACTTTTTTACTATATGATTTTTATATCTAGTGCTGCAAGTACCACATACACCTTCTCCACAGCACATTTTAGAATTATTACAGCAAGAAAAATTAATATTTTCATCTGCAAATTCCATTATCTTATAAATTAATATATCTGGACCATCGCAATGAATTAAATTTACATTTTCTACTTTTAAAATTTGTTTCATCATGGTTTTAAATTCTTCTGTAAGTTCGCCTCCTTCTAATATTTTACATTCTAATATTTCTGAATTGTATTTTTGAAAATATTCTGTTCCTAAAATATTTTTAAAAGGGATTTTATCAATTATTGTTATTATTTTATTATCATTAGAATATAGCTTTTTCAAAACAGGTATTGTTGGTGCTATGCCAATTCCTCTTCCTATAACTATAGATACCCCTTTTTTTGCTTTATAAATGTTTTTTAACCCTAGTACCCCATTCCAAAAAGGCCCTCTGATTAGCATTTTTTCATTTTCCTCAAGTTTACATATATTTTTTGTCTTAACACCTTTCGTTTCTACGGCTATTTTTAATGTATTTTCTTCTGTATCCGCTTCCATAATAGAAATTGGTGTATCATAGTAATTTATTGACTCAGGATTTCTTATAAATATGAAACTCCCTGGATACACGAGATCATGCACTAAACTATGTGGAGCACTTATTGTGAAAATATATAAATTTTCTTCTACTTTTTCCTTTTTTACTATTGTACATAAATAATTTTTTCTTCCTGGCTTAGCCTTTTCTTTATTTAAAATATACTCTTGATATATGCACACACCCTTCCAATTTATGCAATCACAAAAGTTTTTTCCTGAGAGCTGTGAGCATAAGACACAATCTCCTGTTTCAGATAAATGACATGGACATACTTGCAAGATGAAAAGGCGATAATAAATAGATTTAGTATGAACTATAGAAATGAACTGGTTAAAGGGCTTGATAAGTCTACGCTAGGAGAAAAAATAAAATATTATAGAACATTAAAAGGTTGGAGTCAATTTGAGCTAGCAAGCAAACTAGGCTTGAACGAAAAACAAGGAAGATATTTGATAAAAGACTATGAAACTAGAGGTTTATATCCACCTCCTGAACTTTCTATTAACCTTGCTAAGATATTTGAAATAGATAAGAAATACTTTTATGATGATTATTATGAATTTTTGGACTCTAATTATTCCAGTAAAATTTTAAGCTGGAGAAAAAAATATAACTTAACAATTACTGCTGCTGCTAAAAAAGTTAATGTGAATTATGTAACTTGGAGTTCTTGGGAAAAAGGTGCTAAAATTAGCAGAGAAAATTATAATAAACTAAAAACACTTAAAATTATATAAATTCAAGTAAGAAAACATTATATTCTTAAAATATAATGTTTTCTAAATATGTAATTAATTTTCATGATTTAGAATTAAATTATACAATTCAATTATAAATGAAGTTGAGTAACTTAATTCTAATTCTTTTAATTTTTTTTCAATTATAATATAGAAATTTTCTTTCATTTCAAAATCTCCCCCTGAAGTTCTTATAATAACTTTGAATATATCCATGTTTTCTTAAATAAGGTGCACACTTCTTTTACAGACACTATTATACTATTTATCCTAAATTACGCCACATGTTTTACTCCCCATGAATCGATTTTTAAATGACATTAAAATACAAAATGAAAACATGAGTTACTTTTTGGAAATATGTTGAAAAAAATCATATATATTTCTGTTGTCTTATGTAATAAAATGTTGTAAAATGGTTATAAAAAATCTGCTTAAAATAGGAGGTTTCTATGGGAACACTATTAAAACAGCATAGAATTAGCTTGAACATGTCAAAAACTGAACTAGCTTCTAAAGCACACATTTCAAGAAAGTTTCTTTCTGATATAGAACGTAATTTATCTTTTCCTACTGAACCAGTTTTAAAAAGAATTTCTAGAGCTTTAAATATATGCCCCTATGAATTAGTAAACTTTTGTATGGGCTGTTCATTCGATAATACTTGTAAAAAGCATCTTTTTTCGCCTATTCAATAACCATTTTCGTTATAAAATCACAATTTGAACACGAAAATATTTACAAGCGTTACAATGTCCCTAAAAAGGGGGTATTGTATGATCAAAATACATTTATCAAAACTTTTAGGCGAAAAGAGAATAACACAGGCTGACTTAGCAAGAATGACAAAAATAAGACCATCTACAATAGGGGCTTATTATCACGAACTTGCGGAAAGAATAAACCTTGAACATTTAGATAAAATATGTGATGTTCTTAATTGCAATGTTGCAGATCTAATTGAACACCTACCTAATAAGCCTAGAAAATAGCTCTCTTTAAAAGGGTGCTATTTTTATTTCCACACCATTCACTTCCTTTCTGTGACTATAATATCACACCTATACGAAAAATTTTTCCATTATTCCTCCATTATTTTCACATTGCCTTGAAGCGTTGATTTTATTAACTTTAGCTTTGAAAAAATATTTTTATTTACCTTTTCCTAAGTAAATATTCGTAACGCTTATCCTATGATGCCCAAGCCTTTCAGATGTAGCTTTTTTAGATGTAGTTTTATCATCTCCAGCCTCTACAAAATCAAGAAAACTTTGTTGGGCATAAGAATGACGTGTTCCATGAATTGTTATATTTGCTTTTGGAGTTTCTCCTGCCTTAACTGCATCTTTAGCTTCAGCATTATTAATCCTATCATTGTCCTGAAACTCATTTCTATGGTTTCTTATCCAGTCCTGAATTGATTTCTTAATCTTATGTGTCTTATCTCCTATCCCTATGAAAATTCTTTCTTTACTTCTAGCATTTTTCAACGCATAATGTAGTGTATCTAATTTATTTTCTACAGGTACCTCTCTTGGATTCTTTCCTTTTGTATTATCTAAACATAAATATCCTGTTTCTATAGCCTTTTTTAGCTGCCACGTAGTTAAAACAACAGCTTCTTCTAACCTTGTACCAAAGTTAAATCCAAGCTTTAAAGCCATCGCCACATCAATTCTATTCATTCTTTCAGCTAAGGCTATAGCCTTTTCAAATTCTTCTTTGCTCCAGGATCTTCTCACTCCTCCAAATATTCTTTTTTCTAAATTCAATCTCGAATTTTCAGGCAGTCTTTCTTTACTATTTGTTAGAGCATGAAAAAATCTTATTCCACTTAACTCCATTTTTATTGTTCCTGCAGCATATTTTCCCTTCATATAATCTACATACATATAAATATGTTTAGCTTTTATATTAGAGAATTTTTTTATATTTGTAGTTTCAGAAAGCCACTCACCAAATCTATATGCAGCATCTTTGTACCTGTACCTTGTCTTTATACTCTTCCTATTATTTTCCCTAAATAATTTATCAATTTGCTTTTTTAAATTTTCATATTTCCCTTTCATCTTAAATATCCTCTCTTTTTTCTTTATTTATAAAATTACATAGCAGGAGCTATATCAATTAATATCGTTTCTTGTGTTTTCTAATCTTCTAATAGTACAAAACTGCCTAATAAAAGGCTTCAAGCTTAAAAAGCAAGTCTGTATCTATCGAATTAAAATAAAATATTCACTTGTAATTTGCTCAGTAATATATCTCAAGCATAATTTTTTATGCTAACAGAGAAAGTTATATAACATACACTTGTATGCTCTTGTAACTATATTCTGCTTAAAGTGCAGACTCTTAGCGAGAAGAAACTTTAATCTATTAAAACGCTTAATCCTACAAAAGTTCCAAACGTAGAATTCACCGCTACACGAAATTAATAATTAATGAAAATTTTGATAGATATGCTATTATTTTTAGAGTTTTAAAGAATGTTAGCTTTGCAGCCAATTTAAAATGTTACTCCAGGTAAATTAGGAGCATTTACAAAATGTATTCATATATATTATGTGATAGATTTTAATAAATTGAGTTTCTGAAAAAATAAAGTTTAAGTTGAGCAAAATATAAAATCCAGTTTTTTTAAACTCAAGTATTTAGTAAAATTTATGTTTTTAATGACTTCTGATTTCTTAACTGTAAAACAAAGATTTCAGCTAACGCACTGAAAAGGATTGACAAAATAATTTTCAACAATTACAATTAAAATATTAAAGCAACGGAGAGGAGAAAAATACATGAATTTGACAACGGAAAAAGAAGAATATATTGATTCTATATTAGATGATAAATGCTTAGGATGGTTAATGCCTGTTTTAGAAACTGGGCAATCTGTTTGCAAGTCATTTATGGAAACAAATGAAGAGTTCTTTAAATGTGAAGATTATTTAAACATGGTTCCTAGTCACTTATTGAGTTATAGCATTAACAAGCAATTATCAGCTCAAAGCAAACTTTCGTCTTGTCCATTTCTAGTATGTAAAGAGGAAATAAATCACAGAAATAAGTATTGTATACCTATTTTAAGAAAATCAGACATTACCATTTCTGTAATGAGAGGCATAAATAAAAACGAGCTAAATGGAACTGATAAAAAGTATCTTAAGAAAAAATGCAGAAAAAACAATGAAATTCCTTGTCAGGAAACATTTTTAAATTTAATGTCACTGGATACATATGAGGAAAATAATTATCATGGAATATTATTATATGGATTGAAAAAAGACTGGGAAGGTATTGAATTTGCTGATATAATATTCTTCGATGATAAATTAAAAAAGATATATCATTCTATAAATTTGATTGATAGATTATATGTTTACCAATCTACTATGAGTGATGAAGAAAAACAAAAGAGCTTATTAAATACTAATAGTTTAATAAAAGATTTCAAAAAGCAATCGGAGGGTTAATAATATGAATTCAGGGAAGAAAGTATTAAATTATAAAGTAACAGATAAATCAAAGTCGGTAATCCCTGAAAGAATAAAAGAGACAAGAATTTATAGAGGATTAACACAAAAAGAATTAGGCGAAAAAATCGGACTTACAAGGCAAGCTATAAATAGTTATGAGGCAGGTACTAACATACCTCCTTTGAATATATTGTTAGAAATATCTAAAATATTAGAGTTCCCTATTAATTTTTTCTACAAAGAAAGAGTAAATTGTAAAAATCAAGGTGAAGTTTATTTTAGAAGTAGCGCCATTCCATGTAAAACTAAGGATATGTTGGAACTAAAACTCAAATATCTTTCAACAGAAATAATATATTTTATTGAAAAATATATTAACTTACCAAAATTAAATTTGATTGATGTTGAATACAAGGAAGAGTATAGTTTAAATGACATTATTAATATTGCTAGAAAATTAAGAGACCATTGGGGTTTAAATGATAAGCCAATAAAGAATTTAACATATGTAATGCAGGAAAACGGATGTATAATAGCTAGATTAAATTTAAATTCAGAAAAAACAGATGGATACTCTAAATGGTTATCTGAAAGACCATATACATTTCTTAATGCAGATAAAAATGCAGCAGTAAGAACAAGATTTACTTTAGCACATGAGTTAGGTCATATAATATTACACCGGAACCTTAAAGATGGGGAAGATATAAGAAAAAGAGAGAAGGAAGCTAACTATTTTGCTGGTGAATTTTTGTTTCCTAGTGAATCTGCTATTAATGAAATTTCATTTGTATCATTAGATGGGTTAGTACCCATAAAAAGCAAATGGGGTATATCAATCGGGGCAGTAATACGTAGATGCCTTGATTTAGAGTTAATTACTGATGAAAGATATACAACTTTGCAGAAACAGATTAGCAAAAGAAAATGGCGAACTTTTGAACCTTTAGATGATGTAATTAAATGTGAAGAACCACAGTTATTTAGTGAAGCATTTAAGTTACTTATTGATAATGATATTATGACAAAATCAGATATTCAAAATTCAATTTTATTTAGTGATGATGAACTTATAAATATATGTTGTTTAGACCCTAGCTTTTTTAAAGAAGAAAAGTTGAGCATAAAACCAAAGTTAAAAATTGTTAAATAACATTTTTTAATATGTTTCTTATCTACCCCTAGTTTTAGTTAAAAGCCTAGGGGTAGATATCTTTATGCAGTTTATGCTACAGTCTCAGTATCTTTTACTGCTGGTTGAATTATATTTGCGGCATTTGTAGTAAATTGAGTTATAGTAGATTTTAAGTTTGCATTTTCCTGCTGTAATAGTTGGTTTTGAGTTTGCAATTCTTGCAATTGAGCTTGTTTTTCAGCTTCTGTTTTATTATGGCCAAGGTCATTTACTGCAGCTTCTACAGTATCATTTATTATTTTTTCTTGATTTTCATTTGGCTCTATTCCATACTCTTTTAATACAACATATACAGTGTTCTTTGCTATGTTTAGCCTTTCTTGTCCATCAGTTAGTTGACTAGAGTAATATAGTTGCTCTGCATTTTTTGCTCCTGTCTTAGCCCAATCTTTAATTAACTCTGCTATATTTACTATTGGATTGTTAGGTGCTATTTTTTTAGCTAAATCAATTACTGGTGTTGCTACATCTGTTGTTTGCTCTACCATACTTATAACTTTAGGTATATCAACTTTTTTTTTCTTTAAAAACGCAAATATACTTCCAGAAGCTATTACAGCTCCTGTAACACCAGACATAACTATCACTTGTATCATTTCTCCACTTAACATAAAAATCATCCTCCAAAATTTTATTTTTTTATTGTTCTAATTCTGATATATTTTCTTGTTCTTCTAGATTTTTCTCTACAGCTTTTTCTTCATCTTCTTTTTCAGGATAGTAGTCTGGACCATTTGAAGTATGTTGCAAAATTTCATATTGTCCATCTTTAAACTGTACAGTAGTGTCATACCCTTCACCATTACCGTCAGGGCAATTCACATGAAGCTTAGCATTGTAATAAATATCGTTATTAATAAAGTCAATGTTACATACTTCTACTGTAGCCTTATCTGCATCAGGATAGTTGGGCATATTTAATTTTACCTTGTCAGTAATATTAAGTTGATTTACTTTTTTCATTTCTTAATCCTCCATAAGTTTTATTTTTTATAAATTAAAAGAGAGCCTTTGAAGCTCTCCAATTATTTACCACCATTTTTTATAAAGTCCAGTACAGCCTGATCTGTAGTATATCTATCACCACCGGAGATTAACTTAGTTAAGTAACTTGTATATTGATCTGCAGTTCCTCCTACAGCATAAATATTTTTAACACAATTATAATCAAAACTCCTTCCATTAGATATAGTAGGACAATTTAAAAAGTCTGCAAGTATTTCTGCGCTGTGCATATCTGGGCCATAATTATAAACAACTAAATTTTCCACTTTTTTTGTACCTCCTAATTTATCTTCAAATTTATTGTTTTTAAACCAGTATTCTGCATCTCCGTCTAGTAAATCTAATACCCAAACTCCACAATCTAATCCATAAGCTATAAAAGCATCCTTTTCACTAGTAGATGTTTTATATCCTTCTATAGATGGAACTATAGGCTTATCTAATCCATAATTCTTGTTGTCCTGTATCATCTTATCCATACATCTATTAATATCCCATTGCATTTCGTTCCAATAACATTGAGGTGATGCAAAATCACAGTACTTATTAAAAATGCTGTAAGGTATATCGTCATGATAACTTACTATAGGAAAACTTGAATATCCTATTTTAGCAGTAGGATGTGCTTCTCTAACTTTACTGCAAATATATTCAGCAGCTTCAAATTTATTTGATACATCTACTTCTGGATCATAGATATAATAATCTGAGTTGTTTAAAGCATCTATAATCATATTTAATTCATCATCCCAATGATTAAAATAATTATATCCCCAGGTACCTACTGTAAACCCTGCAGATTTGAATTTATCTTTATAAGCCAGAAAATCCGTTCTAAAATCTATACCTGAACCCACAGGTCCAGAGCCTTCGTGATACTTGATACATACATTATTTATATTTAAAGATTTTAAGTAATCTATTAATTTGTCTATACCTCCAAACCTATTTACTTGTTTTTCTAATTGCCATACCCATATAAACATAAAATCATCTCCTATTTTTTAAATAATAGCACAGCTACAGCTCCTGCTATTGCACTAAAAAAAGAAGCTATCACAGATACTTTAATCTGTTTAGCTTCTTGACCTGGTTCTTGTTCTATTACATCAAGTTTATTAGCAATACTGGCTATACTATCCTTAATTTCATTCAAAATTTTATAGATCATTTTTATTTGTTCTTCACTTACTGCAGTATTTTTCTCTAGTAATGTAAGTCTCTTTTCAAAGTCTTTTTCATTTTCTTTTACCTCTGATAACTGTTTTTCTAAGTTTTCAATTTTAACGTCCTTTTCATCCATACATACGCCTCCTATAATTGCAAATTAAAAGAGCTTGGACTAGATCCAAACTCTTTTAAAAAAAGTTATTGATTTAAATATTTATTATATTCATGCTTCACTTCCGTATTATCAGTTTCTGCGTAAATTTCTGTAGTAGCTAAATTTTCATGACCTAAAATTTGTTGAATCGATGTGATACTCATACCACCCTTCAAAGCTAGGGTCGCCGTCGTGTGTCTTATTAAATGAGGATACACGGATTTATCAAATCCTGCGACTTGAGTTATTTTGTTAATTTCTCTTTCTATTGATCTTCCACCCATCCTTGAAAAAGGATATTTTGAAGTAATAAATAATGCAGGATTGTCTCTATTCTCTCTTTCTTTTAAATATTTCTTTAAATATAATTTTGCTTTAGCATTTAAATATACAGTTCTTTCCTTATTACCTTTGCCTATAACATTTAGTTCACCTTTATCAAATTTAATGTCTTCAATATTTACATCTACTAACTCTTGAAGTCTACATCCAGTACTGAATAAAAATTCTAAAATGCTTCGTTGACGAGTAGTTTTACACGCATCTCTAAGCGACTCTAATTCTTCTTGAGTTAAAGCTTTTCTAAGATGTTTTTCCTTCTTAGTTCCTTTTATCTTTTTCATTGGATTTTTAATAATCATTTCTTCATTTTCAAGCCAACCAAAAAAACTTTTAAGTGTACTTATTTTAGTATTCATGGTTCCTTTTGTTTTGTCTTTTGAGATCATAGCTAAAAAAATTCTTATATCCACTACAGTTATAGATGCAGTAGGTTTATGAATGATACTTGCAAGCCTTCTTAAAGTTAATCCATAATTGTAAAGAGTTTTTTCACTTGCACCCTCTAACTTTTTAGTAGCTAAAAAATATTGAGCTTTTTCTTCAATGTCACTAGCAACTAGATGTTTTTCAATTGGTTGTAATTCATAATTTACAAGTACTTCATCAATCAGGTTTCTAATTTCCAACTGATCTAGTTCAGGTACCTTAAGTGTAAGTTTACCAACCAATTTTACTGTTACTTCTTCATTGCAATTCATGTTTTTCCTCCCTAAGCTCTGGCAAGGACAAAACATCCTTGCCAGAGCAAGGACTTGTTACCTTGCTAGGCGATTGTATTTGTTACTCTCTAATCAAGAGAGCATTATCAAAAATTTGATCTACAAATCTATTATGTGGTGTTTTACAAAAAAGCTATCCTTGCCCTTTAGAGAGGAAAAAATCTTTTAAAAATAAGCAAAATAAAAAGACTTAATTCATAAGTCTTTACTACGCATAAGTTTTCCTATGCGACATAACTTATTTCTGTAATTGTTTGATATTGTTGTGTTGTTATCTTTCCTTTTACAACAAAATTTTTTAAAGAATCATTAGTATAGTATCCTGCTTTGTAATAATCACTACAAATTTTAAACCAATCCATTATATTAACCCTCCATTTACTAATGCTAATAACATTTGTGCATTTTGTTGTTCCAAATCTGCAATTTTTTCCTCCGCTGTAAGAGGTTTAGGGGGAAAACTCACAATAATATTTTGTTTTTCTTCAAGATATTCTGCTTTCGTTAATACCGTCACATCAGTATTAGTTGGAGTAACTTCCTCTGTTGAATTAACTAAACAAATTTTATAATCAGTGGTATATACATGAGAACCACTAACAAATTTGTCTGTATCCAACCCTTTATAATCACATCTTCCTGTTGAATCTAATATATTACTTATTTTATAATACATATTCTCATCCCCTTTAAACTATTAACCCAAATATAGGGTTTATATTGGTTATTGTATTATTTGAATAATTCAAATACTTTGGTATAGTACCATATGCAACTACATGATTATTTTTATTTATTAAAAATGGTAAATTGTCACCGAGCGTTGGAAAACTACTACCATTAAAGTAGGCTAATGCAGTTGAATTATTTACTGCATAAAAGTCAATTTGTGATGATTGTGACCTAAATACATATCCATTAGAATAAAATCCATGTGCACCAGCTTGAAATATACGTGAATTGGAACATTGATACACAATCGTACCATTATAATTACATACATCATAACCCCATTGAGTACCCCCTATATCATACATAGAATAGGTTGCTCCTACACCAACTAAAGTTGCTCCATCAGATGTAGCTGGAGCGGTAAGAGTTGTTGTACTTATAAGTGTTCCTGCGTAATTATACTTTTTAACTGCCTTACTTGTTATATCAAGAAAATATAAATAGTTCATATCAACTTGCATTAATTTATAACTCGTAGCATCTGCAAAAACAGATGGATATATTGGAGAAGTTCCTGCAACTCCAAACATAGTTACTCCACTTTGAATATTACTTGCAACTAAATTATCATCACCTTTAACTGTTATGTCTTTTAAATACTGTCCTTTTGATACTATTTGGTTTGATGTACTTGGTGTTATTGTAATTGCAGTTGTAGATTTAATAGGTAATCCTGCTCCTATTCCATGCTCAACTAAAACAGTATCCACTATTGCATCACCTCGCTTGCAACCATCCCATTAGCATCGTAGGTTATAGTATAAGTTGCTGTTTTATCTATTGTAGTACCATCTGTTTTATAATAAGTTTCTGTACGTGTAGTATAATTAGGGCTTGTTCCACCACTTAATACACTTTTTAAAATTAATGTACCATCACTTCTTTTATGTTGAATTGTAGCATAGATTCCATTACTATCTAGTCCTGATTTTATAACAGAATACGTCATAGTATCTGCCGAATGTGACACAAAATTTTCTTTAATTTCCTCTAAAGTTGTGCCGTCATCTGCTTTTATATCAGATGCTTTTAATACCACTTCACCTGTTTTAGCATTAACTTTTGTCACAGGAATTGTTATAGTGCTTATTTGATTTTGTAATAATTGAATATCCTTTTTAGTAGCAAGTACTACTGAAGGATCTATCTTTAATGTTATCGATGCTGTATTTGAAACCTCTAAAATCATTTTTATATATAAATCTTTAGCACTCCCATCAGCTAATACTGGTTTATAAGTTTCAGGATATTTACCTATGGCTATCATATTTCCAGCATCATCAAATACTCCTGCTTCTCTTATCATAAAACCACCATCGGATGAAGGTATGACTACTTCTATTACTATCCAGTTAGGATTGTCAGCATCTACATATATAGAACTAATATTACCGGTCCAAACTTGATTTTTAAGTGCTGTTTGGTCTGCAGTTGGATTATAATAAGCACCTCCACCATCACCGACTTTAAACGTTGTTAAATTTAATTTTGTTCCTAATGCATAGGAATTAGCTAGCTTAGCTTGGCCTACTGTTGTAAGTATTGTATAATAACTTTCTGCCATTAGCTCGCCTCCTTTGGATATATTGTCGTTGTTTCAATAAATCTATTGCTAAATCCTAGATTTATTTTTCCTGTACTTATAGTTTCTGTAGGACTCCACGGATAAACTGTAATATCTTCACCTGAATTCATGCAGCCACCAAAATACATAGTTCCATTTGTTGTTAGGAATATATTTATTACTTCAAGCCAACTACGTTTATTCTTATATGCATTAACTAATTGCTCTAATAGTACATAATCTGATTCTGAAGCCCCCCTATTAGTGGCTTCAACATTAACTTTAAAATAGTAGGGATTACCACTATATTCAAACCACTCAGTAACCCAAGAACGTCCAAAAACAATTCCTGCTGCCTTTTCTACTGCACCTGCAGTACCTTTTCTTTTATGCAGATGATTTGAGTTTTTTATTAGTTCCTGTTTTATTTGAACTGGTAAAGTTGTATCATAAAAATCTACATGCATTTGCCATGCCAATAAATCTAAAACATTACCATCCTCAATTTCATCAATCCTTGGTAGCAAAATACATTGCTTAACGTCATTAACTACAATTGAAAAATCGCTATCAACTGATTTTGCTGCTGCTATCATGTCCGGATCTTGCTGTAAATTAGGTGGAAGCAAATCTAATACTGAAACATTATATATATCAATCATCTTCTAAGCCTCCATATGTTGCTGTAATATTAGTTGATGCAATTGCAACCTTAGTACCAGTTATAGCTGTATATGTCGGACTTGTTATCACTGCTCTCTTAGCTCCTGCACTTTTTATTCTTGTAGTTAATTCATCAGGATTAATGTCTCTCCCTATCTTACTTTTTTGCCACAATATATAATCTTGAATTGCTTGATTTATACTGCTTTGTATTGAGTTAGCCTCTGCTGAATTATCTGATAATATATAATAAGTTAGGTTGATATCATAATTTACTTCCTCTGCAGCATTAACACTTAAATTATCTGTAAGAGGTCTTAATGTCTTGTCACTTAAATAATTGTTTAACCCAATTAAAAATGTTGGTGTAGGTATTTCTCCTCCTTTAAGTAAAACTCTCATATCTAAAGTACCAGGGCTTGGTGAATTTAGTTTTATATCTAATATATTTGAATTATATTTTTTAGCGAAAAACAAATAAGCACCTTCTGGCCCAGCTACACTAAAACCTTCAGGAGCTTCATGAATTCTTTCTCTATAACTATCTTCTTCTTCGATATCTGCACCACCTTGGCTTGTATCTATATTGGTTACACTTGCTATCCATGGAAGTGGATCTACAAGTATATTCAATTGACCAGGAGTAAAATTATTTCCAACAGTTCCCGACTTTGTACATTCTAGTACTACAGTAATGCTAGAAGTACCTGCAGGTACTGTTATATTTTCTGCTGATGCAAAGTAAATTCCATTGCTAGACTCTGAGCCTATCCTTGTACCTTTAGGAATTGTTTGGATTGTTGATTGTGGAGCACTAAGATTAAACTGTTCAGTTACAGTTGCATAATCAGCTTCTAATTTTTCAACGTTTTGAAAAGCTCCTAAATTAACAAGATAGTCACCTGTAGAGTACTTTAATAAATTTTGTTTAGCTGAAAAATCAATAAGTTGTCTTAACTGAAACTCTTTAAGAGCTTGACTGTAAAGAAATATTCTTATCTTATCTCCTGGATACAAGGTAATTTGCTTGCCAGTTTGCTGGTAATAAGCTAATTCATATTGTAAAATCATATCATTTAAAATTGTTTCAATGTCTTTTTGAGCAAAAGACACATCTGGAAGGCTATTTAAATCCACTATTCAACCCTCACTTTCGGCACTAAATTGCTATTATCATTTGCTTGAAAAGTAACTTCTTTTACTTTTATTCTTGGTTCATACAGTTGAGCTTTTCTAATAAGTTCAACTGTAAGTTTTCCTTGAACTATGTTGACTGGTTCATCTAAAATATTTGTATCAATACCAAAATTTCTATCCCATGGTACAGTACCTTGTGGAGTTGTAAATATAGTTTTAAGATTCTCTACTATATCTTCAGTAGTTCCTGTAATACTTATATTATCTAAAATAATCATTTACATCCTCCTATCTTAAAATCTTATCCCAGTCCTTTTTTCTTATTACTCCATCGGCTCCCGAAGTACTCCATATGCCATTCTTAACTTGCCATGCCTTAACCTTTCCAACCATATTAAGATCCCATAATCCATTTTTAGGTGATATTCCTATCCACCATTGAATAAATTTAGCAGCCGTAGGATTAGGAGGCCATCCACATCCTACGATTGGTTCTTTAGTTATTGAATTTAAAGCATCTATAAGTTGCGAATCTATAGAATCTGACACTGACAAATCTACAATATATCTAAATTGCTTTACTGCAGCTTTAGTTTTATCGTCAATTTTACCTGTGGCATTATTTTCTCCTGACACAAGACAACTAACTTTTTGCAAATCATGCTGCACTTGTTTTATTAATGTTGTTTGACTATCTATTTGACTATTTGATGATACATTTACATTAGTTGATTTTTCAGTAACTGACTCCTCAATAGGTTCAATATATTCTTCTAAAGTAACATCTATCTTTCCACTAAACAATTCACCTCTATTAAAAACAACTCCCCACGCTTCACTTACACTTTTTACGCTCCACTTATCTTGTCCAATGGTCTTAGTTCCGATAACAAATATATCAGCAGATCCTTTGTTAACTAAATCAATCCATTTTTCCATTTCATCACGAGGCTTCACTCCATAATTACCATTAAGATTTACAGTAAATGTTAATGTATCTAAATCAGGGCCTATAAATTCATTTACAGGCTTTTTACCAATTACATTATGTTTTTCCCACCTTGCAGCCGAGTCATGTTTAAAATCTGTAAATGTTAAAATTCTTTGATCTGAAGTTTCAAAGATTATATTCCCATAATAACCAACCATCTTTTATCACCTCGTTATATTTACAGCCGTTACACTGCCTGCTGCTGATATATCACCATTAACTTTAACATTGCCATTAATCATTATTGATGCTTCTGAATTAATAGTTAGTTCTTTAGTTGATTTATTATATTCAATTGAAGTACTATCACCAAATTTTTTAAAATATATATTTCTATCTTTGACTGGTGGTTTGTTTATGTCTGAATAAAACCCTTTCAGGCAAAACCCCTGTTTAATTCCATTAGGAAGAAAAAAACAAATTACCTGTTCTCCTATAGGAGGAATATCATATTCAAAGTCTAAGAGTTGCAATTCATCACTTACCAGGTTATCTTTATCATCAAATAATACTCTAACTGTGCCTTTATTCTCATTTACTGAATTTATTCTCCCAACTCTAATCATATTGATTAAAATTGATAAAGTTCTCTTTATTTCAGCATCTTCCATATTAATATCCCTCCAGTACTTTATGCATTTCTAAATCTATAGTGTAACTAGGTATATTATGAGTAGCTTTGTCCACAAAATACTTGCCACTAAATGCTCCAAAATCTACTAATTGTACACATACAGCACCTAAATATCTTAGGTCACCTACAACATTTAATTTTGCTGTCGTTTCTTTTTTATTAATGGATCTTAGAGTTTTTTGTGTCAATCTCATAGCTTCATCATAAGAATCTACTACTTTATTTAGTTCATATATTTTATCAGTATCCTCTATTTCGTCTTTAATAGTATATAGATAATCAATTACTGTGCCTTTCTTAGCATTTCTATATTTAACCCTGCATCCTGCATAACTGGTGTTAGTAAGAGAGGTTTTAAAACTGTAACTATTAACTAACCCTCCTGATTCACTTAGAGTTATTATGACTGCTTCTTTTTCATACTTAACTTCATCAAAAATTACTATTTTACTGTCAGTTACCTTGAATCCAAATCCCTCTTTTTTACATAAATCAGCTAAGAAACTCATATCAGAGGTTTCACTTTGCTCTTTTCTGTCATACAAAGGATCTGAAGGAGCATCAAAAAATAGATCAAGCCCAGCATTGTTGGCAATGTCCTGGGCTATAGCACTAAGTTTAATTTTTTCCCATGCTTTACTTTTTTTTGTGTTAGTAAAATTTGTATTACTTGGTATCGATATGCCCTTTATTGTCATTTTCCGGGGCCTTCCTGAATACTCTGGTTCATCTACTATAAAAGAACCACAATAAAGTTCCCCTGCATCCCCATCCTTATGCCAGTTTATAGTATTTATTGTGGCTTTTATAATATCACCTTTCTGTGGAAACCAATCAGTTAACCATTTAGCCTTTTCGTCTTTTAATTCAATATCAATATCATCTGCAGTATCACTGGCATTGTCAGTGTATTTAAAACTAAGCAAGTCTGATTGAATATCTTTTGTTATGTCTACACCCATATAGTTAACTGTTACTGAAGCTCTACGTGCTTGCATTTGCATTTCCTCGCTTCCAAGGTGGCAATGTTGAATAATCTTCAGTTTTTTCTATATCAGGAATTGCTAACACTGTACCTGCTGAAAATATAACAATTTTAACATAATTCAAGTTTGCTTCTACAATCTCCTTAGCATATTTTTCTTTTCCATAAACTTTAAATGCAATAATATCCCAAGTGTCGCCTAAAACTGTTGTATACGTCACCCATACCACCTCCTATTAATCAAATGATAATCTTTGTTTGTTTTTAAAGAAGTTTTCTGCCATTCTATTAAATTCTGATTGGCTCATGCTTAGAGCTTCATTAATATCATCTTTTGATACATTGCCCATTATTGTTACTTGTGGAGAATAAACAAAAGTTGGTTGTTGTATATTTGAAGTATTATTACTTCCAATTATGCTTTTTAATTTACTTACCGGAGAAACTATTTCATCCTCTTTACCTTCTCCAATGTTTGCTAAAATACCGCCTGGCCTATGCTTTATATATCCTCCATTTGCAAGTTGTGGAATTGTACCAACTGTACCAATATGGACACCTGGTACATTGTTTGCTACTCCTATGACACTATTTACTCCACCTATAAATCCATTAATCATACCTATTCCGGTATTTATAATTGATTTTATTGCACTCCATATTCCTTGAAAGATGTTAACTACAGTATTATACATGCTTTGAAATATAGATGTTACGCCACTAGCTGCACTATTAAATCCATTAACTATTGTATTCCATATTGTAGTTACAATGCTCGATACACTGCTATAAACATTATTCCAAATGGTAACTATAAAGGTCCATATTGATGTTAAAATTGATGATACAGAAGAATATATTGTAGTCCATATTCGTACTATAACATTCCAAATTGTATTTAGAACGCTGCTGACAGATGCGTAAATAGAATTCCATATTCGTACTATAAAACTCCATACCCTAGTTAATATTGCTGCTACTGCAGAATATATTGTGTTCCATACGGAAACTATGATATTCCGTACTTTAGTAACTACGCTTGCTACTGTAGAATAAATAGAATTCCATATAGATGTTATAACACTCCAAATTCTTTTTAACACTCCACTAACTGCTGTATATATGTTGTATGCAACTACTATTACTACTGCTAATATACCTTTGAAAACTGCTGAAACTATTTTAAATAGTGGACTTGATGTTATAGCAGTAATAATAACCTTCCATACCTTAGCTACTGTAGTTGATATAGCAGTGGCAACATTAGATATAGTATTTTTTATACTTGTCCATGTACTTGAAACTGAAGCTTTTAAAGAATTCCATACAGCACTTAATTTAGGTTTTATTTGACTCCAATGCTGAACTATTAATAATGGTATACCTATAAAAGGAAGTGTAACAGCAAGTATACCTGGTCCCCATGTACTAAGAAAATTTTTAAGCCAATTCCAAAAATTATTAAAAACTCCTTTTACATCAGCCCATACTTTACTAAAAAATTTACTTATGGGCGCCCAATTTTTATATACTAAATATACTACAGTTACTAATACTCCAATTGCTACTGCAGCAATTCCAACTGGACCAATTAAAAATTTTAGAGCAGACCCAAATCCTACAGCTCCCATTCTTACTAATTGAAAAGTTGAACTTATTTTTTGCATAGATTTTACTAAGTTTATTATTGTGCTAAAAGATTTTATATCTTTTATTAATCCAGCTAATTTAAATGTAGCTACTGCAGATCCCAATCCTAGTAATACTGCCTTGAATAATTCTGCATGTTGCTTTGCAAAACTTATTGCAGTTCCAATAGTTTTAAATGTACTATTTAAAATTTTACCTAAATTACCCATGCCTCCATTATTAAATGCTAGTAATAATTTGTTTAGCATTGGTAATACCTTGCTTCCAATAGTTGCCCCTGTCTGAGCTAAATTAGTTTGCGCAATTCTTAGTTGATTTGCAAAAGTGTTACTGGTCTTATTAAAGTCTCCCTGAACATCTTTTGAAACATTCATTAGGTAATTATATCTTAGCATCGTCTGTTCACCTTGCGACATTTTATCAAATGGTTTTGATATACCTTTAGTCAGTGCATATGCTTGTAAATTTGCTACTGACATATTGATTCCTAATGATTTCAAGGGTTCGGTTTCTCCACTAATACCCGATTTTAGCTTTTCAAACGCATCCTCTATTGGTAAATTATAAAATGATGCAAAATCTCCAGATAATCCTGTTAAATTTTCACTCATTCCAACAAGACTACTGCCAGTGATTCCACTACTCTTCATTAGAGCACCTAATGTTCCATTAAACTGTTTTGCTTGTAATTCCGATAATCCAAAACCATTTAAAGCCGTTTTACTCCATGCATCAATTTGTTTTGATCCACCACCGAAAGTTGTATCAACGACATTTTGTACCTCAACTAAATTTGAAGCTAATTCAACTGATTTTTTAGCAGCAGCAGCAAAACCAATTCCTCCTACAATTCCTGATGCTGCCTTGAAAATTTTAGATCCTCCTTCACTTAATCCTAAGAAACTTTTGTTAGCCGCTTTGCTTTGAGATTCTAATGCTTTAATCTTGCTACTTGCAGTATTAAATGTAGCACCAAAACTTGAAGATATTTTTGCTCCAAGTTGAAAAGCTATTTCATACATTTTACTTGCCATTTTTATTAGCCTCCCCTATCTCAGAAGCAATTTGACAAAGTTCAATTATTCCTAGTTTCATAAAAAATTCCAATGAAGTAAAGGTATTTAAACCTAAACGGACAGCTACTCTTCTTAGCACCTGTCCGTCACCTGGTTTAATACCTAATTGAATAAAAAATTTACTACCACCGATTTAACCTTTATGCCTTCCTTTGCAGGCAATTGATTGAAAAATTCTAAAGATTTACTTGCTACTTTACTTGCTACTATACAAGAATATGCCAAAGACATTTCTGAACTAGGAGCCATATTCCCTGTAGCATAATACAACTTATCTACTGCTATCAAATCCTTAGTAGATATATTTTCTAGATTTGAAAGATCTATTTCTGTGTATGTTTGTCCTTCAAAACTATAAGCCTTATTGAATTTAATCAAGCAATCATTAGTAGCTTCAATTGTATTAGCCACATCTCCTCCAGTAACTATATTAGTTCCATTGTTTGTAATATTTTCATTCATCTTTAAAATACCTCCATAAATTTTATATTTGATTTCTTATATCTGCTAATACATCCACACCATTAACAACAAAAATAAAGTTGAGTTTGTCAAGCTCTATAAGTGTCTTGCCATTTTCCTCAACTTTAATGTATGTTGTTTCAAATATAGCTTTTGTTTCTGTTGATTTTCCAGGACTTAATTTTCCTAAGTCAATACCTTTATTTAACACTTTAAGTGTTATTTTTAATGGTCTGAAATTCATTTCTCCTGCAGCTACATCATAGCTTTGTTGGCTTGCTCTAAGCACTAGTGATTTAGCACCAGGAACTAAGAGACTAGTTGCATCTTCTGTAACTGCATTAAATGTAACATCAACTTCCATCTTTCCGAAATGTCCTGGAACAGAACTTTCATAGCTTCCTGCAATTCCAGCTCCTGATATAGTTTCGGTCATTTGTTCAAGCTTTGGCAATGTAACATCTGCTTTTATTCCAATTAACTTATCATTACCTAAATAAATATTATAATTAACTACCTTTTCAGGTATTGCATTAACGCCCATTAATTACCACCCCCAAATAAAGCCGATTCAATCATTGTAGGATCAAATTCCAGGACATTTATAATATTTTCAGCAGGAGTGAACGCCCCTATCTTTTGTATAAATTGAATTTTCCCATTTAAAATATCCGTTGTAGCATTCTCTTGTTGTCTAAACAATATTTTTGCACCTGCAATTTGTCCTGCTGCTTGATATCCATTTGCTTTTATATTTTCTTCATCTACAACGGATTCTATTAATCTATAATTAGTCGGATCATCTACCTTATCAAAGAAGTCAATTACAAAGTTGTTTCCCCACCAATCAAATACTCTTCTAACAGCAATAAATCTATCCTTTGGATCTGTACTATCTGGATATATCCCAGTATTGTTTCCCCATGTTCTCCATCCAGCCATATTTATTGCTGTAACTATGCCATTTGCATTTAATTCATTTGCTTGCACTTGGTCTAAAAACACCTCAGTACCATCTTCAAGCACTGTAGAACTTATAGGTATTTTTTTATTTGATGGGGATTTAAAAGGAACATCCTTATTTGCAACATCTGTATAGACAATTAATGCTGCTAAAATTGCACTATACCAATAAATTTTACTATTAATCTTTATTTTGGGCCAAAGAACTAATTCTCTTTTATCTTTATAATCATTTGTAGACTTCCAAATAATCGCCTCTGTATAAATCTTAACTTCGGTGCAATCTATATCACTTAGTACCTCGGAATTAAACGAACCATTAAGTGATGAATTTTTAGCTTTTAAAGCTGATTCTACTTCTTTATATTGACTCCAACCAGGTGCAATTAGAAGCCCTGGCACTAAATTTAATCTAGGATAAACTTGTGAAATACACTCAATACCTTTATAAGTATTAGTTGCTGCAGTATATCCACCAATTATATCTTCTTTTTTAACCTTAGTAGGATCTAGTTTAGTGTATGATACCTTCAATGTTGTTGTTGCAGTAGGTATATTGCCTACAGAAACTATAGATATAATAGGATATCCCGAATCATCAAATACAACCTTGTAATCTGTACTTAACGCATAAGTTGTAGCTCCATCATTACTCTTAACAATAAAAGTGTTATCTAATAAAACGCCTAAATCTTCAACTTTTGCAGCTCCATTAGCTATTGTAACTGTATTAGCTGAAACTGAAGATTTATGAATACTTGGATCAAATACATTTACTAATACTAATGGACCTACACTAAACTGCTTAAAGAATGCATCTATTACCTGACATAATGTGTAACTTTCCCAATCATCACTATATCCAACTGCAGCAACAGCTTCTGGATAACTTGTTACTACAATTGGTTTATTTACAGCAATACTAGGATTCGCTAGCATATTTACTGGTGCTGTGCCAACTGCAACTGCTATAGTTGACAGTGACTGTGTAGGCGTCGCAAGTGCTGTTGCATTTTCTTTAATATAAATACCATGTTGATAAGCCATTTAATTGACCTCCCTAAATTAAGTTATCATCCATATTAATAATTGGAATTTTCCAGTTAGTTTCAATGCCTCCAAAATAATAAGGATAAGTATCTTCATCATGAATTAACCATTTTAAAGGTAAAGTTAATTCAAACTGATTATTATAAAACCTTTTAATTCTTAATCTTTGCTTTATTTTCTCAATAATATTCATAACATCTTTATACCCTTGATAATTATCTGTATCATCATATATACCTACAACAAATGCTATTTTACAAGTATTATCCTCTTCACCTTGTCCTTCTTGAGTTTCACCATCCATAACCCTAACTAATAGATACGGAAAGTGATCTGAATCTTTTTGACTTTTTTTAGCAGGTAAATTTTGAGGATAAATATTTAAATTTACTATATTACCTTTTACGTTTTTAAGTAAAAAACAGTCTAATTGCTTTTTTAAATCAGCAACTAAACTATCTTGTAATCTTGTAGGAGTCATTATTTGCTCCCTCCCATTATTCTTTCAATTTCATGATCGAGCCTTTGATCAAATACTTTTTTAGCTTCATTTTCTATAAATTCTTTAACACTAATATTTCCTAACATTTGTGGTACTGCAGGACCAAATAGTTGTTGTATAGGCAACCGCTTGCTAGTAATCCTTTTAAATACTTTATTACCACTTACATTAGCAACAAATGCCCCTACTAAATTCTTTAATCCACCTTTCTTAACTTCAACTCTTAATACCTTAGGTGGATTTTTAGGCCTTGGGCTTGAAGGGCTTACCTTAAACTTTATAAGCGGCATTCTTTCACCTTTTGACTTTATAACAGCTCCCAAACTTCCTGTACTAGCCTTAGTTATACTAATAGTTGAATTTACATCTTTAGATTTTACTGTATACTGTTCTCTTACTTTCCTTGAAGCATTTGTTTTTGCATTTGATGCAGCCCTATTAATTGCTCTTGACAATGCTACTGGTGCTTTGTTTTTATATTCTCCTAATTCCTTCTCTACTTCTTTTATTTTATCTATGTCAATAGTTATCATGACATAACAGCCTCCAAAGTAATTGTATATATGTTCCCATCTTCCTGAAAATCAGTTACTCGCATAGGCTCCTGATCAAATTTTATTATTTGTTCTTTAGCTGGCGGATCTCCAAAGTCAGATTTTTTAACTAAAAAAAGAATATCCCCTAAATAAGTTCCCTCTGAGAACTTTGCTTGACGTTTTTTTAATAATTCATTGTCAACTATAATATTAATAACTTCATTATTAATATTATGATCTTCTCCAAATTCATCAGAATTAAAGAAGCAATTCAAGTCTTCTTTTAGTTGCTCTTTAAAATTCATAGCCACCCTCCAAATTTATTTCTTCTATATCTATTTACATATACTTTTCTCAAATCTTGGGTATTTCTTTTGAACTTATCATCAATTTTTATAGCAACTTTTAAATTTATTAATCTATCAGCTTCTTCTTTAGTGATATCAGTTATAATATCACCTGATACATACTCAGCTTCATCATTAATTATTGTTCCTAAACATTTAATACTCATAATAAAAAAGGCTATACACCTTTCACTATAATACTGTAGCAACTACCCAACTATCAACATCTTCTGGTGTTGGTAATGGTCTTGCTGTAAGTCTTAATTCATCAATTTCATTTTTATCATCATTAGTATACTTTGGCACTCTCATTCCTTCATATGTTATCCATGCACCTTTTTCTTTTTGAGTTACTGCACCATAATAACGCTTACCACTCTTTGTAGCACCAACAATAACTTTACCATTCGGAATAAGTTGCATTTCTGATTCATCTTCATCATCAGAAATATAATATTCTGTATATGAATAAATTTCTAGTCCTAAAGCTGGTAATCTTCCTATAAAAGTAACACCAGCACCCTGATAACTTGGTTCAATTGCTCCAACATTTAATCTTTGGAGATCAAGTAATTTTTGCACCTCACTATTTCCTATAAAACTATCCACTACATCATCTGCCATTATACAAATATCAGGTGTTTTACCTGTTGCTTTTATTATCTTTTGTCTCCAAGCCTTTAAATCAGAAAGTGGATTTGTTCCAGCATCACTCCATTTCTTACCTGTTGATAATGTAATTTTATTAGTAAATCCAAAATCAATATTTTGAGTTGCACCTTCAACGTTAATATCGATTGCCTCTCCTAATATTACTTGAGCACACATCCATTCTTCTCTTCTTGTTATAGATTCATCTAGTTCTACTAAATCATTAGCAAGCATTACTATTGCTCTTTCTTCAGGCGTTTTTATGCTATATACACTTTCTCCTGGAGTCCTTTTCTTAATATCATCTGCTGTAATTACTCTTATTGGTGCAATTTTAGGAGTTGTAATTATATCAGTTTTAAACCCTTCTCTTACCATTACTTTTCCACCTACTCTAGGTGCTACAAACGGTGCAAGTTTTCTCTTACCTTTTTTAATATCAACTTCTGCTTTTTCTGTTAAAAGAGTTTCTATATTAGGGAAAAATGTATCCCTTAAAAATGTAAAGACTGGTTTCTTTTGTTCAATCGCTTGTAACATTGTTTTAGTTTCATATATGCTCATTATCTATTCCCCCTTAATCTATGAAAATATTCATTTTTCTTAATTCTAATTCTACCTCTGTAGCCTTAGTATCACTTGCAAATGTTAATGCTTCACTCTTGAAATATCCACATATATAAACACTTGCTTTAGTTGCAGTAGTTCCTTCGATTGGAACAACTATATCATCTGTTAAAATACCAATAATTGTTGAGCCTTTTGTTTCTGTTACTACTGCATTAGCTACTGTAAATGTACTAGGCAATCCACTTTTATCTAGTAATTTAGCATTGCCATCTACTGAAGACATTAACACTGATCCTCTTACATAAGTTCCACTTGAAGTTGGTGCTAGATTTACTTCTTTGATAATTACAGGGATACTATTTCCAGCAAAAATATTATCTGGTTTAAAAGTTTCTTCATTGCTATATAAATTCATTATTTAACTCCTCCATTCATACAATTTGCCATATAATCAGCGTCTTCTTTGTCTTTTACATCCTTAGATTTATTATTTTCAGGTGGTACTAAATTATTTACTTTAAGTAGATTAGCATTTTCTGCATCATCTTTTACGTGATTAATATAATCAGTTCCCTTTGCTTTTTGAGCCTTGATAATTTCAACTGCAACAGCTTCAGCTGTAATTCCAGTTTCAAATTTAGCTTTATCAATTATATCTTCATTCCCAGGAATAGCTAAGTCCTCTATGCTTTTAATCCTTGTCCTTTCAGAATTAGTTGCTTCTAATACAACTTGATCATAGATGTCTTTGTGTTCATTTTTTAATGTGTTTAAATCCATTATTTTATTCTCCTCTTCATTTTTTTTATTATCAATTACTGAGTTAACAGTATTTTGAACTTTATTATTAATAATACTTTTCTTAAAGGCTTCAACACTTCCACATTTTTTTAATTCCTCAATAGCTTTAATACTAGGTGTAACCAAACTATTATAAAAATTTTGTGTCGAATTATCAGATTGTTGTGTGCTTTCAAACATTATTTCATCAACTAATCCTAAATCTTTAGCTTCTTGAGCTGTAAGCCATGTTTCATTATCCATAATGTTTTTAAGTTTTTCATCAGACATTCCAGTTTTAAATTTGTATGCATTTGCAATAGACTTATTTACAGATTGTAAAATTTCACTTGCTTTATTCATATCCCTATAATCACCTTGAGCTCCCATCGATGCATTATGAATCATCATTTGTCCTGTGGGGGACATTAAACATTTTGATGCCATAGCTATAACTGAAGCAGCACTTGCTGCCATACCAACTATATTTATAATTAAGTTTCCTGAATAAGATTTTAAGCTTGTATATATCTCACTTCCAATATTTACTGAACCACCATTAGAATTAATGTTAACTTGTACATCTTCACCATTAGCATCAAGTAATTGTTTATTAATATCATTTGCTGTTGTATATGGATATTCAAGCCAATCATAAATCCATTTATCTTCTTGAGATATTATTGTTCCTTTTACATCAACTGTTTTCATTTATAACTTTTCCCTCCTTTTGATTTAAAGCTAATAACTCTTGCCTCATTTTTTCTTCTTTGATTCTTTGCCTATTATTTTTAACAAAGTCTCCCCCAGTAAGTTCTACAGTTTCTTTCGCTCTTGTTGAAAAACAATTTTCCACACGAATTACAGCCGCATTAGCTTCTTTGACTGGGTCTAATTGACCTTGTGATGGTCCATTCCATTCTGCATTGCAATAAGCTTTTCTGATTATTGGACTATCAAAAAAGCCAGGAGCATAAATTCTGCCCTTGGCTACGGCTTCTGAAAGCCATTCTTCATATATAGGTTGGCAAAAATCATTCCCAAGCCATGTTCTTCTCATTTTGAACATTTTCCAAGCCTCAAGTAATGCAGCTCTACTAGCTGAATATGAAGCATTGAATTGTTTTAATAACAAATCATTTGGTATTTCAAGTGCTGCTCCAATTTGTTTACATACTGAAGCTATGAATCCATCAAATGCAGTATTGGGCCTTCCTGGATTAGTTTCTTTAGCAGTTTCTCCTTCTCCAAGTGCTACTATTGCACCATTGCCTAATTCATAGCTGTTTTCATCATCTGCATCTACTTCTTCATCTTCTGGTATCATCGATCCAATTGGAGCATCTTCACTACTAGATTTGCTTTCAATGAAAACTGTAAACATTCCAGATATAACTGCTGCCATTAATTCTGCCTCTGTATATCTTCCTAGTTGTTTTAATGATTCAATTACAGGTGCAAGTATTGGAACACCCCTACGTTGCCCTATACGTTCACTTTCCATTATATGAATTACGTTTCTTCTACCTGTTTTTTCCCCGAAAGCATCTACCCTAGTCCATGTACTATTAATCCTATCAGTAGATAATGGATGGAAATTTGCTATATGATATGCTGTTATTTCTCCGTTATCATTGCATTCAACTCCTGCACTTATATTATCATATCCCTTTTTATAATAAGGATCACAAACTCTATCTGCTTCAATTAGTTGTACTCTCAAATCGTATGGCATTCCAACTCTTTGAGTATATGGAAGTAAAGCAAATGCATCTCCACACATAAGACTGCTTATAAATACAAGTTGTTGTAATTCATAAAAATTATTAAGTCTTGCTAAATCACAATTAACACTATCAGCCCATAAAGAAAATTCTCTTTCAATGGTAGTTTCTAGTTTATCTACTTCTTCATCGGCTAGTCCTAATAATTCATAATCAATTTGTGATTTTAATTTAAGTCCACCACCAACTACATTAGTTCTTAATGTTTTTATAGCACCTGTTGCAATTGGAGTCCCCATATATAAATCTCTTGAGCGTTCTCTTAATACTTGAATATTGTCTTCTATATCCTCTTTAGGACTTCCACCGCCAAACATCCAACCTAATAAACTTTTTTTTGTTCTACTAGCTCCATGATGTGAATAACCACTATTCATTATTGATAGTTTTTGTTTCGCAAACATTCTTTTTAATGCTGTATTCGGTGAAATCACTCCTATTGCCCTGTCTATTACATTCATTTCTATCACCTCCATTCTAGTTATTATTCTATAGGTCTCTTGGAACTGCTCTCATTACTCTATTTCTGCCTTTGTATTTGAGTGTATTTTTAGCTTTTGCAACTTCATTGCTCCAATATTTTATCTGTTCTCTTATTTGATATAAATTTGCTCTATTTAACGTTCTTGATCCAATTGTGTAGCTTTGTCCATTTGTTATTGAAATTTCAGCATCAAGCCATGCATTTAAGTGTTTTTCGGCTATTTCAACTGTAAATGCCATAAATTTCTCCTTTCTATAGTCCTTTTGACACTATTCTTTTTCTCTTTTTAGTTGCTTTTTTACCTTGTGCAAAAACATTTCCATTAATATTTCTAGCTGCCATTGCATCTAAATCAGGATTTAATATTTCAAATGCAGCATTTGCATAGTTTCTCAAATCCATAGGCTCATTTCTTATGCTACTACTCTTTTTTGTCCATTCAAATGTTGCTATACCTTTTTTATATCTAAGAACTCTTTTTTCTGATGTTAGTCCTTTGAAGTAATTTTCATCATATCCCCTATCTGTCTCCTTAGGAAAATGACAATAACCCGGACCATCTTCTTTTATTTTTAATCTTGATAATATTGTTTCTTTTCCACTATCAACACCTAAAGAAAATAAAGCAGCTCTTTCTCTATTATTTCTAGTTGGTTTATTTATGAATGGTTTTCCATATCCACCTACTCCTTTAATTGCGAATACTCTTCTATGTTCTCTACCTTTACAGAACTTATAAACCTCAGTTGTATAATGACCTCCACTGTCTATACATACACAAGATAATATAATTCCATCTCCTTCTTCAAACCAGAATGTTCTAAGTATATATTCATCTAATTGCTGCCAAACTATTTTTTGTCCTGGATCTCCATAAAAAACCTTATATTCTATTCCCCAACTTTCTTTTCCTACTCCCCATCCAACAACTTCAATTTCAAGTCTATCGTCTTGAACATCTACTCCAGCAGTAAGAATAATAACTTTTCTTGGAACTTCAGTGACATAAAACTCTTTTCTAGAAACTAAATCCTCATTATCTGCTCCTTCTCCTTCATCATCTTCCCAAACTTCGCCTAATGTTGTATTTACCCAAGTTTTTAGTGTTTCAGAACCATTTTTATTTGCTAATTTAAAGTCTTTTATAATATCTTCCCACCGTTCCCAAGGTGAAGCTAATGCATTAAGATGAAATCCTCTTTTTTTAATTCTTTCAGGGTATTTAGCGATCCATTTTCCTTTCCCCACCTTCCATTCAAACTCATTACATCGATCTCCACAAAACTTGCATTCATGGGTTATATCTTCAAACTTAATTTGAGCCCATTTTAATGGTTGTAACTTTCCGCAAACTGGACAAGGTAAGCACCATTCTTCTTGCGAACTATCATCAAATTCTTTATCAATTCTTGAAATCCCTTTTTCAGTTGGTGTTGAAACCCAAAATTTCTTTTTATTCCAAAAAGTTTTTGTTCTTTTTTCTGCTAAAGATAAAGGATCACCTTCAATACCTGCACTTTTAGGAAATCTATCAACTTCATCTGCTAATAGAATCCTAATAGGCCTTGAAGATAATCCTGTTGGTGAATTTGCTCCTGTTAGTGCAATGTATCCTCCCGGAAATCCTTTCTCTAATAAAGTATTATCAGAATCTCTTGACTTTGCTTCGTTAACTTTTCCTCTTAATACTGGAGTATCTCTTATCATTGGAGCAAGTCTTTTTTTCGAATAAGATTGTGCTAAATCTAAAGTTGGCATTAATAACAATATTGGAGAAGGATCATAGTCAATAAAATATCCAATTATATTATTAATTAATTCTGTTTTACCGACTTGAGCAGAAGATTTAACAACAATAACTTCAGTTTCCTTGTCTGAAAGCGAGTCCATTATTTCACGCTGATATTCTGCTCTTGATGTTCTCCATTGACCAGGTTCAGCAGAACTTTCTGGAGATAGTTTTCTATAGTTATCTGCCCATTTAGATACAGTTAAAAGTGGTGGTGGTGCTAATATTGAAACTAGATTTTTAAATAAATCTATTGTTTTCTTATGAATCTGTTGTTTCTTTTTCATTTATTTTTAAATCCTTATTAATTTCATTAATAGTTTCATCATCAATAACATCAACATACTTTTCACTATAAAAATCACTGGGATTATACTTACTTAATTCACCAAGTACCTCAAGTACCTCACTTTGTAGAGTTTCTTGTATATCAGCAATAGTATCAATTCCCATAAGTCTTGGAGCTACTCTTGAAGGTAATGCTAATATCTTTGCTTTAAAATTAGATAACATATCATTCATAACTCTTTGAACATCTTCACTAAAATGCATTGTACCTCTCATTGCGGCAAGTTCTAATTCAATTTTTTCCCTTTTTCGTCTTTCTAGTAAAGCATGTTCTTCATCATAATCTATTTTGCCTTCTTCTGTTTTATTTTCTTTAAGATCTGATGAAGTTTTTATAAAAGTAATATAGCTTTTTATATTATCCTGTAGTGAATATTTACCCCTAGCAATCTTTTTTATAACACCTTCATTTTCTAATTGTCGAATTCTCCTTGATGTTAGTCCAAATAGATTTGCCAAAACTGTACTTGATACTGTTACTTGGTCAACATTATTAATGTTCTTATTTTCATCACTCAAAGTAACTCCTCCTTTCTAAAATGGTAACGGAAACACCTTTAAAATTTTTTTTGCAACTAGAAATGTTTTGGGCATCGCTCGACCCGTATGTTATCAACGTTTTCCAGGAGTACCTACTGATTCAAAAATTTTTTAACGTTCATCTTCATTATCATCTTATCTATGTCCTTCATCTCATTTATAGCATGTACGAATGTACTATCTACACTGCTATCAGGTCCGTCTACTATAGCTGTTATGTCATTGGTTGTGTACTTTCTTTCTCTCTTATATGAGTTGGTCTTTATCCTATAGCCTTCATTGTTTATATATGTTGCAACTTTAACTACATCACTTAGTTCAATATACTTTTTACATATGATTGTTTGTAATGAATCATTTGGTTGGATTGTACACTTATCTAACACATTAATAAACTTATCTATCTTGTTATTGAATCCTTTGGCTATAGCTCTATACTTGTTTATCTTATCCATCAAACTACTATTCATGTATATTCCTTCCACTTATTATGTTACCTTTTAAGTATTTTGTAACATCTGCCTTAGATTTTTTCTTCTAATATATGTGCTCAAATATTACCTACCAATGTTACGTTGCATTTTTTATGTAACATTAGTGGGTAAATAAAAAAATACTTCCGTTTTTAACGCCTTCTAACAAAGTTTAATTGTTCTATCATTAAATCTCTTCTATCTTGATCTATACCAATGTATCTGAGGGTTATCACTGGACTTGAATGATTAAATAAATTCATTAGTGCAGCTATATCTTTTGTCTTATTATAATAGTGATACCCTAATGTTTTACGTAAAGTATGACACCCCATGTCATTCATATTAAATAGCTTACCTGTTTCACTAAGTATTCTATATGCTTGTTGCCTTGTGATTGGTCTATTTGTGCCTTTAGTACTTTTAATTATATATTCATACTCTTTTTTATCCTTTAAGTATTCTTTTAATATTGGTCTTATATCATCACTTATTTTAATCTTTTTGTCCTTACCAGTTTTCTGTTCTTCAAGAACAATGTGCTTTTTAATATTCCCTTTTGAATCTCTTATATCTCTAGTTCTAAGTTTTAATATATCTGATATCCTTAACCCTGTATTTACTCCTATTAAGAAAAGAATATAATTTCTTTTACTCTTCTCTTTTAAGTAATCTTCTATGTCATATACTAAATTTATATCTCTTATTGGCTCTACTGAATTCATACCACCACCTCATTACTATTTACTTTTTAAATAAAAAGAAGCATCAAATTAAGATGCTTCTAGATGTTTCAATAATGCTTTAGCTGAATTATTTCTATCAAATTTTTGTATTGCTTTATTACAATATTTTTTACTATTACTAATGTCACCAGCTCTATAAAATTGAATAGCTCTTTGAGTTAAATATGCACTTTTATACTCTTTATTAGTAATCATTATACCTAATGTAACAATTATACTTATTAATGCTAATAATAATACAGGTACGAAAACAAATCCTGCAATAAGTAAAATTATTGATATAACAACACCTTTAATTATTTTAGGTGGAGTTTTTGGCATTGATACTCCTTCTGGTAAAGAATATATAATGCTATTATTAATCATATTATCATTTGATGTTATTTTATTTTTCTTATTAAAACTATAATCTTTTCTGTACTGTAGTCCACCTTTGCCTACTGTTGTTCTAACACCTTTTTTATTTACACTAACTCTAGCACCTTTTACCCCTGTACTTATTCCTATCCCACCAGTCTTACTAAGATTAATTCTAGTATTTTTACCTATCTTTATTGACTTTCTAAAACTTAACCCCATAATATCACCTCTATAGGAATATTATAACATATTATCTCACCTGTCTTATAGCTCCACGGACTTTCTTATAACTTCTTTCACTCATGCACTCTTTTAGACTATCAGCAGCCTTTCCCTTGTCCACTTTCTTACTATTGCAATAAGGACACGCTAAATACCTATTTAGCTTTAATTGTTCTTCTACATCTTCTGATAAAAGTACAAATTCTTTTTTACATGTTCTGCACTTATAACTCGTATAGGCACTTAACATTTTCTCACTTCCTTACAATATATAGTGTTAGTTATCCACATTATACACAATATGTTGTTGATAACTAATTTCAAATAAAAAAGCACCTGGTATTTATCCAAGTGTTTTTATGAGTATTTTTTAAAATTTTCTATGATACTATTATACTATATGGTTTTATTAAAATCTGTTCCAAAACTGCCCCTTTTCTGTTCCCTTTTGAATTATGCAATATTAAATTGATTATAAAATGGTCCTAATATTTCTATAAGCTTATCAATTGAATCAGAATTAATTTTTCTAAGCCCTGCTACAGTTATATAATTCATCTGCCTATATTGTTTGTTAAAATTTATTTCTATGTTCTTCCAGTTCATATTCTCAAAATATTTATACTCTATTATCGCCTTTTGTTGCTTGGTTAAAGCTTCTAATGCCATTTCTATTTGTTCAACTTTTAGTTTAGGTAAAAATATTCTATTTTCATCATCTTGTATCCAATCTTTTATAGTATCTACTGTGAGTTCTTTCATAGTTAGTTCCCTTTCAATGGGTGATTGCGTGTTTCTTAATGGAGCTCCTGGCATACCTATTTCCTTACCTGATGGTACATAATACTTTACCCACATTTCAGGATGTGCTATTGCAAACTTATATTGCTCTATTCTTGCCAAAGTAGTTTCTACATAAGCTTTTTTAATTTTATATTCTCTTAATGTTTTTTCTATATCCATGTTCCTATACCTCCTAAAAATAAGGAGCTATAGAATTAACTTAATAATTCTATAGCTCCATTAGCTCTTTCTACAACTCCATTTAGTTGTATGCATTTTATTTAATTATCTCTATATCTGCTGCTTTAACTTTTAATCCTTTTGGTGTTAGCAGCATTGTTATTTCTTTTCCTTTTTTAAGATGTTCAGCTAATTTAGGTATTTTGTTTTCTAACTCTTTATTTAGATTGTCCATATTTCATATTCCTTTCTTCGCAATTTCTTTGGAATGCGACTATAGTTTTTTCTCAATTTGCATTAAAATATATCTCCATTCAGTTACTTTATCTAAAGTTCCTTTAGAAACCAACATATCGTCAATAACATGCTCAAGTATTTTCTTAGGTTCTTGATTATACAGCTCTTCATAATTTTTGTTTTCGAGTTGACTATTTTTTAATTCATAGTAATCTTTTAAGGATAAATCTACTGGAGCAGACCTCCTACATTTGATACATTTATCATAGAATACGCTACTATAACGACAACCATTGCAACTCAACATATATTTACTCCTTTCGTTAATACACAATATTTTCATTTAGCAACGAGCCCTGGTCCTGTTGTGGTTGTAATGCTAAATTATCTATTTATTTATATAGATGAATGATTAAATATTCTCTCTATCTTTTTCTTGCTGTCTTTGCATACTTGCATATACTTCTAGATTAAACCCTTGGCTTACTGCTGCTGTTGGAGAACAAGAACATGCATGGTCATCACATACAGCCCAGTAACCACATCCATATTTAGCTTCTATCTCTTCGAATCTCTCTTTACTTATCATCTTTTCCCCTTCTTTCTTTAAGTTCCTCTAGCCATTGTGCCAACTGAATATGCTCATTAGCGCAAGGATCTTTATCACACTTTCCTTCTTTTTCAGCATCTTCATAACAATGATGGATTGCTTCATCAATAGTCATTCTCTCAACTCCTTTATCTTTGAATTGTGAACTAATCTTTCCCGTCTATTACAAATACAGTTTTATCAAAATCCGTGTCATAAAAATCAATGGTTCTGATCGCATTGTATAAAACTCTTATAATTTTTTTATCTTTAGTAATGAATATCCCAACCACTTCTCCATGTATTGTGACTTCATGATTGTTATATGATCTAACTGTAATCGCTTTTACTTTGTCACCAATTTTGCAAGGTAAAGGTGCTCCTGTTTTTATTTCATTAATCTTTGTTTCTAAATCCTTTAGTCTTTGCTTAGAATATTCTTGATACATAATTAAAGCAGATACATCTCTTGGAATATATCTAATTCCATTGCACCATAAATGTCCTCCATGTTTATAAGGATTTCCTGATGTATAATCCCCTATATCTTTTTGCTTAAATCTTGATGTCAATTTATTTAATACACTCATGTTCTCTTACCTCCTGGTGTGACATATAATTTTCACTTTATTAATTTAGTAATTTCTTCGTTTATGTCATGCCTAATATTTTTTATATCATCTATCAATGCACACTTAGCACAATCTAAAACATTATCTTCAGTACATTTACAAGGTATATTTTTTAACTCTAAGATAGAATTTTTAAGATATATACTTGCATTAACTAAATGCTTTTCAGTTCCTTCAATAATCAAGTTTTATTCCTCCTTAAACTTTTCCTGAAGCTCTCTAAGCTTATTCATTTTATCTTCATAAGCCTTTGTTTCTTCCTGCATCCTTTTTTCTATGGCAACATTGATGCTAACTAAGAACTTTTTATTCGGTGGCTTTCCTTCTTCTTTTTTTCTAAATACTTTGTGTATCCCTTGCCTGGTATATCCAGTTATTTCTTCAAGCTCCGTACAACTTAAACCAGTCTCTTTTCTGAACTCTTCAAAACCCATTTTATTCCACCACCTTTTTACATAATTCATTTCTTTTGTAAACTTTGTTTACTTTTTAAACTATTTTAGTAAACTTTTTGTGTCGCATTGTTTTCACTTTACGTACTACTCTTCATTCTCAACAAATATTTCATCGCCTTCATATTCTGTATCAAGTATGATTTTTGAATAGGCTTGGTCCAATTTCATCATAAACATATCAAATTCACTTAGATATCTTAATGATCTTAAATCACTCTTCTTTTCCCAATCTAATGTGTGTGTTTCATCATATTTCTTCCATCTTTTAAGCATAAATTCTACATTCAAATCTTCATCTTCTTCACATTCAAATCTAACTACATGCTTTTCATAATTGCTCCAGTCACTGCTAACCTCTTCTACCGATAAGTTAGTATTTATATATCCACCTTCATAGTCAGAGTCTTTAACTTTGTCCTTATCAATATTTTCTTTACAGTAATCACACCACTTTTTATAAATTTCACTTATATTAATCTTTTCTGGTGCCTTGTCACTAGATAGTAATACACTAAAGTTTTCTATAAGTTTTTTATTTTCTAGTGCTGAATTCTTTAAAACATCGACTAATACTGAATCTAGCTTAGTTATATACTTAGAATAATCATAGTTTTCTAAGTAAGGTATCATAACAGATTCAATTTTTCCTTCTATAGCCTTTTTAATGCTGCCACTATATCCAAACATATCTCTTACTGCTGAAGATATACATTCTTCTAATTTTTCTGAAAGCACCTTTTCTATAATTCCTTTTTCTAATTCTTTTGATATACAATCTTTAATACTATTTTCTAAATTATTCATTACATTTCATTCCTTTCTTACTTTTCAATTTTTTCATTGTGTACCTATTCATAAAATCTTTTCTTGCCCCACCTTTTTCTTTGTGGCTGTACTTCAGTTTTAAATAGATGCAATTGCCTTGCCAATTCTTCGAATGCATTTTTCATTTTTGAAGTATCAATGTCAGCCATTATTGCTCTCAGTTTTTCAAATTCAATATTTAACTTTCTTAGTGCTTCCTTTTGTTGTTCTGTAACGCTCCATCCAGCTAAATCAAAGCTCTCTAATTTTTTAGGTGTAAAACCTAGAGATACAACTATTGTTTTTATCTCCATAAACTCCTCCTTGAAGATACATAATATTTTCAGGAGTACTAGCTATTTTATATTTTTAAGATATCCCGTACTCTCCTTTGCTATTCGATGTTTTTGCATATATACAATGTAAGGAATCAGCTTCTATGTTTAAATTTGTTTTTTCTTCAATCAAGTCATCTGGCATCAAAGGTTTTGTATAGTTATCTATAACTTCTTGTAATCTATCTATCTCTACTGATAAATATCCTGCAGCATAAGCATTACTTTCAGCTAATAACTCTGCATGTAATTTATCAAAACCTGATTTTAAAATTTTCATCTGCTCTAGCTCATATTCTGTTTCCATATTAACTTCTTCAGCTAACTGTTCTAATTCTTTTGCATTAATTTTCAATTAGTATTCACTCCATTCTAAATCAAAAGATGTTCACTATAATCGCCTTTCAAGATGTAACGTTTTGTTACTTCTGAAAAATTTCTAACTAAAGAAACTTACAAATCTTTTCTTTATGCTTTTAGAAGAAACCTTAGTTAATTCATCTATCTTCTTATGCAAATTTTGTTCTACTTCTGAAAAAGCTGCACAACTTTCTTCTAATTCATTAACTCTTTTCTTTAAAGTTTTACTTTCTTCCACTGCTCTATCTGCAATTTTAATTCTTTCTCTAAGTAAACCTTTTAGCCGTTTTGTCTTAGCTCTACTCATTCTTTTATCCCCCTATCTTTTATTTACATTAAACCTAATTACTGCGGAGGCTTCACAACCCCTATCACAAAGTTTCTTATTATGTCTATATTTTCCTTCCCCCTAAAAGTGCTCACTGTGATCACCTTTTAAAATTTAAAATATACTTTAACTGATTTTCCTGTAACTCATCAATGTCTTTTAAATTTTTTTCATTTAATATTCGCTTATCTTCTTTAACGGACATTAACTTTCTTGCAAGTAAATTTGCAATATCTTTTAAATTTCTTATTGCCATAGTCATTTCAGCATTAAACTCCAAATTTTCTATATCTACTTTATGGTGCTCACTGTGATCACTTTTTCCTTCTTCAACTTTTTCATTCATAACTTCTCTTGCTTTTTCTTCTAATTGATTCTTTTCAGATTTTAATCTTTCATAATCTTGATTAAAATCTTCTCTAACTTTTTTCAACTTTTTATATTCTTCTTCAATCTGCTTTTTATGTTCTTCTTGTTGTTTTTTTAATTGAGCTTCCTTTTCCTTAAGTGCCTTTGTTATCTTATTTACTTCCTCTCTGCTGAGTTCTACATTACCTTTTAAAATTTCATATATAGTCATTTGTCCAGGCAACTCCAATGCTGCTATGCTTGCTGCTTTTGCCATGTCTAAATTATTCTTTTCAAACATTTCTTTAAGTTCTGGAATAAGATCTTTATTAATTTTTTGGTACTTACCAACTTGTCCACCTGAAAGTCCTAAATCTTTGCCTATAATATCCCTAGTTTTACCTTCTAATTTTTCACCCTTCGCTCTTTTTTTATCATAGAGCTCCTTAAGTCTTTCTATCTGTTTCATTTTTTCAGAATTGCTAAGTTCTCTAGTTTTGGCATTTGCCTGAATAAGCATTATTTCACTATCTACTTCACTTAAATTTTCTCTAACTTGGCATGGTACTTTTTTATAACCTAACTTTTTTAATGCGAGGTACCTTCTTTCACCAGAAATTATTTTATATTTATCTCCTGAAGGTGTTACAACAATATTATGATATAATCCATTAATCTTTATATCTTCTGCAAGCTCTTCTATACCTCTCATACCATAAAAGTTTTTCTCGCTTGGTATTATTTTTTTTATATCTATATTCTGTAAATTAAAGTCCTGTTTACTATCAAGCTTGTTTACTTTATCTGCAATGTCCTTGAAATCAAAGCTTGACATGCTGTATTACCTCCTGTGTAAGGACTCTATAGTCTCTACTGCTTATAGCATTTTTATCATAGATAACAACTGGCTTTTGCTCAAATGTTGATTGAATAAGTTTTACATTTTCTCTTATAGATGCATTGAAAAGTTTTTCTTTTAAAGCTTCTTTAAGTTTTGCTTTTATATTTCTATTTATTGCAGTTCTTTTATCCATTGTTATAAAAGCCCCTAAGAACTCTAATTTCGGATTAAATTCGTCTCTTATTTGATCTAAAGTCTCTAATAAGTATCCGAATCCATCTAGTGCAAATTTATCAATTTTAATAGGTACAAGAACGTAATCAGATGCTACAAGTGCATTAGTTGTTATTACTCCAAGACTTGGAGGGCAATCTATAATAATGTAATCATATTCTTTTAAACTTTCTAATGCCTTTTTTAGTCTGCTTTCTCTACTTCTTCTCGTATCATTTATTATTTCATTTTCACATAATATCAACTTTATATTAGCAGGCACTATACTAACGTTTTTTACATTTGTGTTTTTGACTACTGTGCTTGCATCTAAATCCTTATCCATAAGTACATCATAGGTCGAAGTTCCTTCTGTAGAATAACAGTCTAAATACTGCGTTGCATTGCTCTGTGCATCTGCATCTACTATTAAAACTCTCTTACCAACCTCTCCTAATGATGTAGCTATATTAACACTACTTGCAGTTTTGCCTACTCCACCTTTTATATTTACAATACTTAATATTTTCATCAAATAAGTCCTCCTTGATTTATAAAATAACTGCCTTACCAGTATAAAAGTCAACATATGGGAAACTTTCTTTGTACCCCTTCCCCTGTAAGGTTATAAAGCTTTCATTTATCTGTATAACCTTTCCTCGAACTATTTTGGGTTCTATTTTTGCAGTTTTTCCAAAAGCTTTAATTAAAAGATTGTCATTTAAGTTAAATTCATTTTTTTTGTTTAAAAACTCTAATGTTTTATCTCTTCCACCCTTTTCTTTTACTGTTTCTGGAGATAACTCATATTCTTCTATGCTTTTATATGGTTTATGTTTGCTCGAAACAACTATTCTCTTATCTTCAAGTCCCATTTTTTTAGCTTTGGCTGACACTGTGCCAGGATTTTTATGAAGATTTTCTCCTAACTCAAAATTCGTCATATTTAACCAGTTAGTTTCTAAAAATTCTTCCTGTTCTTTTGTCCATATCTTCATATTTAAGACATACCTCCTATTGCTTTATTCTTTAGCTTTTCTATTATCGCTTTACTATCTAACCCTTCAGCATGTCTTTCAAGTGATTCCTGTGATAGTTCCTCAAGCTCTTTATACTTTTCTAGTGCATCCTCTCTCTGCTCAAAATCATTAAAAATCCCTTGTTTTGAACTTTGCTTACTGAAGCTGTTGTTTTTATTATCATAAGTTCCTTCAAGTGTTTTTATTGCATTATTGACTGCTATTAACCAATCAAAGTTGCAATTGCCCCAAATTCCATTACGACCTGACAGAAAATCCGAAACCTCTGCTTTCATAAAAATTTCTTTTATAGAATCTAGATCATTGAACTCTTTATAAAACTTATTTATAGCTTTTTTTCTGCTATCATGAATTTTTTTTACACTTGGCATTGATGTACATATGCTATTAAAAGCTTCTACTATTTCTGTGTATGGAACTACCACTTTATTTCTGATATTTGATTTACATATATCATCAGATGTTTCATCTGATAAATTAGAGTTATCCACATTATCCACAGGTTCAAAGTTTTCTTCATTTTCACTATTATTATTATTAGTTTTAGTTTTAGTTTTAGTTTTAGTTTTAGTTTTAGTTTTGTCCTCGATTCGTTCACGATTCGGTGACGTATCGTCTATTTTTTTATCTAATTTATCAGAATTTGGCTCTTCTAATTTGCCTATTGAAATTAGAAATAAATTCTTTATTTGTTCATTTGTAATTCCTTGAATTACATAATCTATCAATTCTCTACACTCAACATTCTTAAGCTCTTTATTAACGCAATCAACGACAGGTTTACCACCTTTATTAAGATTGAATTTTCCCCAGTTTTTAATAGCTATCTCTCTAGTTTCTGGGTTATATTTAATCATTTTATGATGTTCTTCAAATCTAGCCATCAAACTATTAACAGATTCAATCGAATAACCCATTTCAAAGGCTATAGCTTTTTTAGTTATTTTATATATTCCTACTTGAGTAGTATGTGAATTGGTTAAAAGATAAAGGAAAAAAAGCTTATCCTCTGGTGTAAAGCTTTCGCTAACCTTTGGATCGTCCCAAAAATTTGTATATACATATCTATACTTTGCCATAACTATTTCCTCTCCTAGTTCAAAAATTTTAATATCCATAAACTTTTTATTGCAACCATCACCCCTTTATTGTTATAATGGGGGTAAGGTACTTCGCACGTACCTTACACTAAAATTTAAATACTTTCTTTAATTGATCCCTTTACAGAGGGTTCTTTTTATTACCATTTGCTCTATTACTATAAGCCCATCCAACTCTTGACTAATCTTTAATGTTCTTTCATCAAGTGCACCATACAAAATAACACATTGATGCAATTTATCTCTAAGAATTTCTATCACTAATACCAACTCCCATCTTTTGATATGTGTAACCAATCACCATCATTCAATGATACTTTTAAATGTTTACTATCCATTTTTTCTATTTTTATTGGTTTGTGATCTTCTGGGTATTCCCATGCCTTATAGAATTTCTCACAAAACACTTTAAAAAGCTCTTTACCACTATCATTTAATTTGTTGTATCCTTTTACTTTCTCTGCATTAAACACTTTCATTCCTCCTTTAAATACCTGCGTTTTATAAGTTTTTTCTTTTGAATACCAAACATTTCTTTAATGTCTAAGTTATATTCCTTGCACATAATAGCAACATATATAGCACTGGCAATATAAACATCTATTGTTTCTTGTATGCTCGTTGTTACAATTTTTTTATCTTCCTCACTGCAGCAACTTGGATTCTTAGCAACTTTAGTTAAATTTATTGCATCTAGTGCCTCAACAAGTTCTTCTACTACTTTTTCTTTCACACAAGCTCTATGCAAGTCAGCAGCTTCACCATTTAGCCAATGCAGTGTAAAAATATCACCAGTAATTTCACTTGTTGCTTCAAAATATAATCGTGGATCATCTAGTTCCTTACAAATAACTTTTAAGTTTTCTTGAGTTAAAGGTCTCCTTCCTGTTTCTATTGCAGATATTGTTTTGTAAGATAGAAAACTTGATTCTCCTAAATCCTTTTGGGTTATCCCCTTGCTTTCTCTAGCGTCCTTAATCGCATCTTTAATCATTTTTAGTCCTCCTTGTAGAATTTTAACTTCCATATCCCTTATAAGTAGATTTATCTTAATGTATATCTACCTATAAATTAGTTACAATATAATTAACATGTTCATATATCTTTTATCTTTAGTTGAGTATTTTATCAACTTTAGTAGATGAACTTTTAGCTATTAAGTGATTTGCTTAGTTTTTCTATTAGTTCATCAAATTTTTCAGGAGGTAGTTCATTTGCCCATGCTTTTGCAATAGCTCTTGCTGCCCTTGTTTCAAGTTCATCTAATATTTTAGGGTCAGTTGGGTAATTTACCCTTACTTTTAGTTCTTGCATTAATAACACCTCCTACTTTATTTTTATGAATCTTACTGATTGTCCTATATTTAATTTTTTATAGATATGAATTTATTTTTATAGCCTTATTGAAATGCTTTTTAAGGCTGAAAGGATTAATTTTAAATTTAAGCTAGTTGTTCAACATTATAAGTTTTAGTTTCTTGAACTTCATTAGCAAAAAAAATTTTTTTAAATTCTTCTTCACTTAAATTTAAAATACTTTTTATACTTAATGCTAAATCTACAGTAACTTTTGATTTACCATTTTCTATAAGGCAGTAGCTACCTTTACTTTTATAATTTAATTTTTTAGACATATTTTCTTGTGTAAATCCTTTTGATTCTCTTATTTTAGTTAAAAGAGATAAATTCATTTTATCACCACCTTTAGTTTAAGCTTCTGGAACTTTATGTTTTTATTATAGTTTGAAAAACTTAAACAGTCAAGATGTTTTCTAAAAAAAGTTTAATCTTTTAGAACTTTTGTATATTATTTTTAATTTTATGATATTATTAAAATAAGGTTTAAAATTTTTAAACTATAAAGAGGGATAAATATGGATAATATTTTAGGGAAAAGAATAAAATTGCTACGCAATGAAAATAGCTTAACTCAAGAAGAATTTGGAAAACCTTACAATTTAAAAAAATCAACAATATCTCAGTATGAATCAGGCTTTAGTAAACCTGATGATGAACTAAAAAAAAGAATTGCCAATGATTTTAATGTAACATTAGATTGGTTAATGGGACTTACAGATATACGTAATCCATACAAACCGGAAACTCAAGATAAAACACTTAAGCAGGATATACTAGAACTAATGATACGACATGGTATAACAAAAGATAAAAATAACGTAGATGAAAAACATTTAGAATTTATAGAATTCGCAATTGAAGAATATAAAAATGAAAAAAATAATAAAAAATAAAAGCTGGATGATAATTAAATATTAACATCCAGCTTTTATTTTTTATTCTGGAGAATTAAGAGGAATTTTCATAATTAGTGTAGAAATTTACAATATTGTAAGAATAATTTCTTGTTTTACAATTTATGTTACAAAAGGAGAAATGATATATGTATAAAAAAAAGTGGTATTTACAAACTTGGTTTATTTCATTGATGTTTGCTTTTTGGTTCTTTATTCTGCCAGGTATAATAGGAATTATTTTATTATTCTTAAATTCAAAGGATAATAAAATAATTCAGCAAGAGCAATCATCTCAAATAGAAAAATTAAAAAACGAATCAGTTATAAGTAAAAAAGAAGACTTAGAAAGAATTAATACTGAAATTTCTAATTCGAATCGAAAACTAAAAAATATAAATATAGAATTAAATAATGCTATTGAACTATTAAACAATACTAAAAATGAAAAGTTCAAAATATCTTCTGACAATGAATTATTAATAAAAGAAAAAACAAATTTATCATTAAGTATCGAAAAATTAAATTCAGAAATAATTGAAAAACAATCCTTAATTGACAAAAATAATGTATCTCTTAATCTAGCTAAAGAATTAATTAATAAGAAAGAAAAAATCGAATCTGAATTAAAAGAAAAACAATTTCAATTAGAAGAAAAGAAGAATGAAATGATCGTACTAGAAGATGAAATCTTATTACAATCATTTGGGTTCTATGATCCAAAATTCAACTTAGAAAATTCCCAACAATACAAAAATCGCTTAGATGAGATTAGAAATGAACAAAAAAGCATGGTTAAATCTTTTATAGCAACTAATCACTCCAACGAATGGATGTTAGATAACTCTAAGCAAAAAGGTAAAGTTATGAATGATAGCAACATTAAGCTAACTTTACGTTCGTTTAATAATGAATGTGATTCTATAATTTCAAAAGTTAAATTCAACAATGTTGAATCATATGAAAAGAGGATAAAAACTGCATATTCAACTCTAAATAAAGCTAATAAGCATAATAAAATTGAAATTAAAAATGAATATTTAGCTTTAAAACTTGATGAATTATATCTTGCTTATGAATATGAGTTAAAATTGCAGGAAGAAAAAGAAGAGCAGCAAAAAATAAAAGAGGAAATGCGAGAAGAGGCTAAGGCACAAAGAGAAATTGAATTGATGAAGGAAAAAATAAATAAGGAGCAAAAACATTTTTCACAAGAAATTCAAAACTTAACCTTAAAACTCGATAAAATTAATGAATCTGAAAAATCAACTTATTTAGATAAAATTAAAGAACTTGAAGAAAAATTAAAACTACTTGAAAAAGATAAAGAAAATGTTTCTGAAAGAGAACAAAATACTCGTGCTGGATATGTATATATAATATCAAATATAGGATCATTTGGTGAAAATATTTATAAAATAGGCATGACTAAAAGATTGGAACCAATGGATAGAGTTAAGGAATTAGGAGATGCATCTGTTCCATTTAATTTTGATGTACATGCTATGATATTTAGTGAAGATGCTCCAAAACTTGAAAACGAGCTTCATAAAGCATTTACTAATAAAAGAGTTAACCTGGTAAATAATAGAAAGGAATTTTTTAAAGTAACTTTGGAAGAGGTAGAAAAACTAGTAAAAATTAAACATAATAAAACTGTTGAATTTACAAAGTTAGCTCAAGCAGAAGAGTATCGTATATCTAAATCCAAAGGGGGTAAATTATCAGCATAGACTTCTAAAAAATTACAAGATAGGTTATTTAAACGATCTTTTATAGGTCGTTTTTTTATCTAACTTAATATGCTATAATTCAAATTAAAAGAATAAAAAATCATAGAAAGGATGAAACTTTTATGATAGCAGCTATATATTCACGAAAATCAGTATTCACTGGCAAAGGCGAATCTATTGAGAACCAAGTACAGATGTGTAAAGAGTACGGTGAAAAGATTTTAGGTATAAAAGATTTTGTAATATATGAAGATGAAGGTTTTTCAGGAGGCAATGTTAATAGGCCCCAATTTCAAAAACTTTTAGAAGATGTTAAAAATAAGAAATTTGATGTTCTAATATGTTATAGACTTGATAGAATATCAAGGAATGTGGCTGACTTCTCTAATACCTTAGAATTGCTTCAGAACCACTCTGTAGCATTTGCAAGTATAAAAGAGCAGTTTGATACGTCAACTCCAATGGGAAAGGCTATGGTGTACATATCGAGTGTATTCGCTCAATTAGAGCGAGACACTATCGCTGAACGTGTAAGAGATAACATGCTTCAATTAGCTAAGACCGGAAGATGGTTAGGAGGTCAGACTCCGCTAGGGTATGAATCAGAGCAAATTATATACTTTGATGAAGAAATGAAAGAAAGAAGTATGTATAAGCTAACCGAATCAAAAGAAGAACTAGAAACCGTAAAACTTATATATAGAAAATTTACAGAACTACAAAGTTTAAATAAGACTTTCAAATGGCTATACAGCAATGGTATTAAAACTAAAAAAGGTGGAGAATGGAATGCGCAAAAAGTAAAAGATATTCTAAGAAATCCTGTATACGTTAAATCAGATGAGTCAGTTTTAGAATATCTTAGAAGTAAAAACATAGTTACTGCTGGAGACGCAAATGGAAATGGTATACTAAGTTACAATAAGAAAAAAAACCTTAGCACTGAAAGAGATATGTCTGAATGGATCTGTGCTGTAGCTAAACATAAAGGAATAATAGATTTTGAAAAATGGTTAGAAGTACAGAAGATACTAGATAGTAAGAAAAACGGTCCTGCTAGAATAGGAACATCTAAAGTAGCATTGCTCACTAGAATACTTAAATGTGGTAAATGTGGAAGCTCAATGTTTGTTAAGCATGGTCATAAAAGTACAAAATCTAATGAGAAAGAAAGATATGCCTATTATGTATGTGCTAATAAAGATAAATCATATGGTAAATTTTGTGACTGTAAAAATGTAAGAGTGGATTTGATGGAGAAATTTGTAATAGACGGATTGAAAAAAACAAATAAAGAAAAAATCTTAAAAGAACTTCTAAAAACTAAAAAAGAATTATCAAATTCAAATGAAAATTCAGCATTAACTAATATTGAAGAAAAAATAGATAATGTTGAAGAATCCATAAAAATTCTATTAAAACAACTTGCTAACAATAGAGATAAAGCTTATTCTAAATTTATAGAAGCTGATCTTGATGAACTAAATAATAAATTAGAAACTTTACAGACCGAACATAATAATTTTTTGAATAAAAAAGACGAAATAAATAAAAAAGAATATAATATTGATTTAGTAATGCAATCTCTAAATTATTTTAATAAAACAATTGACACCATAACAGATATAAATAATAGAAGGACGCTAATAGAATTTATAGTTGACTCTATTATATGGCACCCTGATACTAAAGAGATTGAAATAAACCTTTGGGGAGTAAAAAAAAACTAGCTCCCCGTAAGGGTAAACGCCTATCGCCTTTTCATCTTACAAGCACAATATATACTTCCAGCATCAATACAATCTTTCATTTCATAATCCAATTACATTACCTCCAAAAGCACTCTACTATTAAAATATTTAACTTACTGCATTTTTGTTACTAAAAAATACTTTGCCCCTTTAATTGACAAAAGATATTTATTATAATAATATTAGTAACTATAATATTTAACTTAGGAGGTTATACTTATGAGCTATGATTTAACTGATCCATATGAAATAGCAAGATACATAAAAGAAGCAAAAAAATCCACTCCTGTTAAGGTTTATCTTGATGGTGACATTAAAGATTGTAATTTAGGAAATATAGAAAGTTATGATGGATCTGGATTCCATGTACTTTTTGGAGAATCAGAAGAAGTTTCTAAATTTTTAGACGACAACAAAGATAAAATAAAAAAATTCCAAATAGAATATGACAGAAGAAATTCAGCAATTCCTCTTGTTGATGTGACAAAAATAAATGCTAGAATTGAACCAGGTGCTATTATAAGAGATAAAGTTAAAATAGATAAAAATGCTGTTATAATGATGGGCGCTGTTATAAACATAGGTGCTGAAATCGGAGAAGGCACTATGGTAGATATGAATGCTGTAGTTGGTGCAAGAGGTAAACTTGGAAAAGGAGTTCACTTAGGTGCAGGAGCTGTTGTTGCAGGAGTGCTTGAACCACCAAGCAAATCACCTTGCGAAATAGATGATGATGTTTTAATTGGTGCTAATGCAGTTATTTTAGAGGGCGTAAAAATAGGCAAAGGCTCTGTAGTTGCTGCTGGTTCTGTTGTTGTAGAGGACGTACCTGCTGGCGTTGTGGTTGCTGGTGTTCCTGCAAAAATAATTAAAACAGTGGATGATAAAACTAAAGGTAAAACCCAATTATTAGAAGATTTAAGAAAATAGTTTTTTAAAAATAGACATGAAGTCAATTAAAAAATTGCCTTCATGTCTATTTTTTATAGTTATATTTATGATATTTGTTTATCTATCAAAGCTTCATCAGATCCTTTTTCATGTTCATTCTGTATTTCCCCATCTTCACCGTCTTTAGTTGCCTTTTCCATTTTAGATATAGATACTTCATATGCAATTTTTTTAATAGTTTCTGTATCAGATACTTTCTTTTGGTATTCTCTGCTTTGTAATCTACCCCAAACTTTTATATTGTCACCAACTTTTAGCACTTTGCAAAATCTAGAATTTCTTCCCCATGCAATAGTTGGTATGTAGTCTGACTTATTATAAGCTCTATTCACTGCAAGAAGTATATCTGAAATCTCCCTGCCAAAAGGAGTTGTCCTATAAACTGGTTCTTTGCAAATGAAACCATCTAAATATATTTGATTAGGATTTTTACTTTTTTCCTCGCAATAGACTATATTTCTTGCGAAAACTGTTAATATCAATCTATTTGATCCATCCATAAATTTGTTATACGATCTCAACTGACCTTCCACTATAATCTGTGAACCTATTTTAATATCCATTCCACCTATAAGTCTTTCTGATACAGTTATAAATAAAGCATCTTTTGCTTCACTTAATCTGGAAACCTCCACATAGAAAGTATAAAATCCTTCACCATACATTTCATGACTAAATTGTAACTCGGAAATTACCTCTCCCTCTAAATAGATTTTGTTATTTAGCATTGAATTTTCCATGATAACCCCTCTTTCCCTTCGTTTTCAAATTATCTTATCACCATATAATTATTCACAAAATAGTTAAAATATACTTATAAAAGATTAAATTAATTTAAAATTGTAATTTTTTTACTTTCATTTAAATTATTTATGCATTTTTCTTGAAGACGAATTATAGTAATTCCTACCATAGCAGCATATAATTCATCATCATTTTCAAAATTTACATTAACTGGTATTTCTTCAGGTTCAAGAATACTAAGCGCATTATAATCAACATTTCTTTGAAGACAATAAACAAAACTACTTTTATCTTCTATACTTGATAAGGTAACTGTATTTTTATTACCTAATCCATAAGTTATTATATTTCCATGTACACTAATATGGGCATTTACATTTTCAATAAGATCCATGTTAATAAAACAATAGCCGCCTTTCAATCGCGTATCTTTAATATTATTATTAGCATTTATTATTACATAGTCATAATAGTTTTCCTCTGATACAATGCATTTTGTAAATAATTTAAATTCCATCTTTTTTAACCTAAGAATTTTTAACAAATAACTATTAAAATTTCTATTAGCACCTATACTAGCTATAGTATTCATTTTGTTACCTCCTTAATTTATAACTATTTAAAGTTATTTTAAACAAGAGATAACTTTTTATTCTATTTCATTAGTTTCTTAAAATTTCCTCCTTTTAAGATTTGTAGTTATATTTCCATTATAATACAAATTTGACCTTAGTTTCAATAATGATATATTTAATCTTTATATTTTTATATTAATCTAGTACTTGTTTGCCCTCATAATCTATCTTATAGTCCTGTTTATAAATTAAATCTCCAACTTTAACAAATTGATATCCTTCGTTTTTCAACTTTTCAATAATTTTGGATAAGTTATCTGGTGTATACTTTGCATTATTGTGAAATAATATAATAGATCCATCCTTTGTTTTTTTTATTACTCTGTTATATTCCAAATCAGCCCCTTCTTCTCTCCAATCTATACTATCTACATCCCATTGAATACAATAATGACCTGTGTCTTTTACAGTTTGTATAACTAAATCATTATATGAGCCTTCTGGACATCTAAAAAGTTTTGTACCCTCTCCAGTAAGCTTTCTTATTTTAGAATCATTAATGTCTATTTCTTGTATAATTTTATCTTTTGAAATTTTAGTCATATCAGGATGCCTATCTGAATGATTTCCTATTTCATGTCCTTTTTCATGAATAAGCTTAACTTTTTCTGGATATTGATCTACCCATCCTCCAACTAAAAAGAAAGTAGCTTTTACATTATACTTATCTAATATTTCCAAAATTTTATCTGTATTATCTGTACCCCAACTTACATCAAACGTTATTGAAATTCTTTTATCTTTTGTATCCACACAGTATATTGGCAATTTTCTATTTATATTACTAAATACACCTTTTTCTCTATTGTTATAAAAAGTAGATCCCAGCACCGCTATACTAAGTAATAACATTGTAAAAAAAATCTTTTTTATTAATTTAGCTTTCAATTTTACCCTCCAAAATAATTTACTCTCATAATTTTATATAGTATTTTTTATAGATAAATATTACATAAATTTACTAAAGTTATAATATCTTATAGTATAAAATAAAACATTTAAGTATTTTTAATGCTTTATTTATTTTCATATATTTTATGTTATAATATACAATATAGTTGATACAAGATCATTAATTTATATTAGGAGGACAGACATGTTTGAAGATACTTTAGAATTAGCGGAAAATAAACTTCTATTACTTTTTATATTTAAAAAAATCAAATTCCCTGTTTCTAATAATCAGATAACACAAATTATTTTAGAAAATAATTTTATAAATTATTTCACTCTTCAGCAATATTTAACCGAACTACTTTCCTCTAATTTTTTAAAGTACACAGATGAAACAGGTAATCATAGATTTGTAATTACAGAAAAAGGAATTAGAGTTTTATCTTTATTTGAAAACAGAATATCTGAAGATAAAATGAAAGCTGTAGATGACTATTTAAGTGAAAAAATAAATAATATAAAAAAAGAAGTCACTGTAACTGCTGATTATACTATTGAAAACAAAGGAAATTTTATTGTAAATCTAAAAGCTTTAGAAAATGATTCTATACTTATAGATATCAAACTTAATGTAGGATCTAACAAAGATGCTAGAGATTTATGTCATAAATGGAAAAACGATTCTTCTGAGCTATATAATAAAATAATTCAACTACTTATAAACGACTAATATTATTTTATATTATAAGCATACCTGTAGGTTCTCCACCTATAGGTATATATTTTTTCTCTTCATTCATTATATTTAATTTTATTAATAGGTTATTATAATTGTCACCTATATAAACACTGTCTCCATATTTTATTATTCCTCTAGGCATTCCTCCTACTATTATATTTTTATCTTCTCTATAACAGTTTACGTCTATAACACTTATAGTCCCATCGCCAAAGTTTGATACAAAACAAAACCTTTCATTACAGAACATATCTACTGGGGAATTTCCTACTGTTATTCTACTTATAATCTTATAATTTTTTAAGGACATTATAGCTATACTTCCTCTAAAATCAGCACCTATATTACTTTCACATATAACAGCATAATTTCCATCCACAGTAAACAATGCTTTAGTAGGATATGCTCCTACTCTTATGTTTTTTATACTTTCATTGTTAACACAATCAATTAAGGTTATACTATCCTCTTGCATATTAGAGATTAATAAAAGTTTTTTTTCTTTATTTAAGCATATGCTATGCGGCAAATTACCACAGGGTATCTCTGCACTTATTTCATTTTTATCTAAGTTGAAAACTATTAAATTATTAAGATCACCACATATTATATAAGCATTATTTTGAAACACTACTACATCGTTACAATGTACTCCTATATAGTAATTACTTTCTTCAACTCCTTTTTCCATGTTTAAAATTGACACAGTATTGCTATAATTATTAGCTACTATTATCCTATTGTTATTTAAAGATATACCATGAGGACCAATTCTATCATTTCTGTTATATGACTTTAAAAATATTTTACTTTCTTCTTTAAATTCATTTAAATTCACTTTAGAAATAGAATCAGAAGAAGTATTACATACATATAGATAGTTCAAATTTATCACCCCCTTACAAATATAATATGAATATTTATTGAAATGGCTATATTTTTTTAATTATTTATATTGAGTAATATTCTAATATTATATATAATATTTTTGTTGCTTAAAATTTTTAATAGGATGGTGATATTTATGTACAACTATTTAACAAAAGGTGTTTGTTCAAGTGAAATAAACTTTGACATAGTTAACAATAAAGTGTCCAATGTATCTTTTACTGGAGGATGTAACGGCAATCTTAAAGGAGTGTCAACTCTTATAGAAGGTATGGATGTTAATGATGCTATAAAAAAGTTAAAAGGGATTACTTGTAGTGGAAAAGATACTTCTTGTCCTGACCAACTTGCAAGTGCATTACAAAAGGCAATATCTTAATGAACTTTCAAAGTTTAAAAAAAATGCTACGCTTCCTCAATTTGAGAATCGTAGCATTTTCCTTGTTTTATCAATTTAAACTATTTACTTTTTCTAATAATTTTTCTCATATCTCCTATCATATATAAAGAACCTGATACTAATAAAATATCTTCTTCTTCTGAATATGATAATGCTGTTTTATAAGCTTCTTCATAGCTTTCTTTCCACTCACATTTATCATTATATTTTCTAATTACCTGTTCTAGTTCCTCTGCATTTTCAGCCCTGCAGCTATTAGGTGTTACAGCTATAACTCTTTCTGCCATAGGAACTATGACTTTTACCATTTCTTCTACTTCCTTATCAGCTAATATGCCGAGAATTAAAATCATTTTTTTATATTTAAAATAGATATCTATATTTTCTTTTAATTTTGTAATTCCATCTATATTGTGAGCTCCATCTATTACAACTAAAGGTTTATTCTTCATTACTTCAAGTCTTCCAATCCATTTAACTTTTTTTAATGCGTTTAGTATATGCTCTAACTTTATATTAAAACCTTGTTTTATAATTTCTTCTATAGCAAAAATTGCTGTTGCACAATTTAACATTTGATGTTTACCTAATAAAGATAATTCTATACTATACTTATTGTTAAAAGTTTCGATTTTCAACTTCTGAACATATTCACTACTATTATTATTTATTTTTTTATTTTCCACATATTGTACACAATTTAATGGAACTTTTATTAAATTTGTTTCTTTTTCTTTGCAGACTTTCTCTATTACATGCTCTACAGATTTTTCTTGAGGATACATAATTACTGGAACTTCATTTTTTATTATTCCAGCCTTTTCATAAGCAATTTTTTCTATAGTATCACCTAGTATATTCATATGGTCCCTGCTTATAGATACAATTATGCTAGCTATAACTCCTCCTTGAGTATCTTTAGAATAAGGCTGCATTACATTTGTAGAATCTAACCTTCCACCCAAACCTACTTCAATTAATGCAAAATCCACTTTTTCTTTGTAAAAATAGTAAAACATAGTGCAAGTAATTATTTCAAATTCAGTAGGATGATCATGCCCTAATTCTATAACTTTATCTACTGCTTTAGACACTTCTGTAACTGCTTCGCTTAAAGCTTTTTTAGATATATTATTACCATCTATTTGAATTCGTTCTTCAAATTCTTCAAGATAAGGAGAAGTATACATTCCCACTTTAAAGCCTGATTCTATTAATACTTTTGTAATCATAGCTGTAGTAGAACCTTTTCCATTAGTTCCAGCTATATGTATAGATTTTATTTTTTTATGTGGATTTCCTAAAAACTCTAATATTTTTTCTGTTCTACCTAATCCTAAATTACTACCAAATTTAGCTGTATTATTTATATAGCTTATAGTTTCTTCATAATTCATAATTTAACATCCCCACATTTTATATTTATTTTGACTATGATTCTAAAGTTATTCCATTTAATTTTACACTAGATAATTATAAAAAACAAATGGCGCTAATGATAACTTATACCATTAACGCCATGATAATTTTTATTTTAATCCTTCTAATCTTTGAATCACAGATTGAAGCATTTCCTTATATTTTTCACCTTTAGCTTTTTCTTCATTAACTACTGCTTCAGGTGCTTTTGATACAAATTTTTCATTAGCAAGTTTCTTTTCTACTCTGTCTATTTCATTTTCTAATTTCTGTTTTTCTTTGTTTAACCTTTCAAGCTCTTTTTCAAGGTCTACTAAATCAAGTAGAGGCATAAACATTTCTGCTCCTCTTGTAACTACAGAAACTACATTTTCTGGCACATCGTCCTTAGTATTTACAAAATCTACTGTACTTGCTGAAGCAAGTTTCTGGAAGTAACTTTCTCCGTTTTTAAATGCTTCTAATGCCTCATTTTCTGTTACATAAGCCATTATCTTAGCTTTTCTTGATGGAGGTACATTCATTTCTGTCCTTACATTTCTTAATGATTTAATAGCTTCAATTACATACTCCATGTCTTTTTCAGCTTTTTCATTATTAAGAGCTTCATCATACTCAGGCCATTTTGATATAACTATTGATTCATACTCAGTATAAAGATGCGTATATATTTCTTCTGTTATAAACGGCATAACTGGATGCAATAACTGTAAACTTATAGTTAATACTTTATTTAGAACATTAAACGCTACACCTTTAGCCTCTTCATCATCACCATACATTACTGGCTTAATAAGTTCTATATACCAATCACAGAATTCACCCCAAATAAAGTCATAAACCTTTTGTGATGCTATACCTAATTCAAACTTTTCTATATTATCTGTTACCTCTTTTACCAAAGTGTTCATTTTAGATAAAATCCATTTATCAGCATCACTGTAATTCTTGCAATCTTTGTACTTATTCAGTATTTCTTCATCTATATTCATAAGTACAAATCTTGAAGCATTCCATATCTTGTTTGCAAAATTTCTAGATGCTTCTACTCTTTCTGGATAATATCTTATATCATTTCCTGGTGCATTACCTGTAATAAGCGTAAATCTTAAAGCATCTGCTCCATACTCATTTATTACATCCAATGGGTCTACACCATTTCCCAATGATTTAGACATCTTTCTTCCTTCTGAATCTCTTACAATTCCATGAATCAATACATTTTCAAATGGAATATCATCAGCACAATATAATCCTGAAAATACCATTCTTGCTACCCAGAAAAATATTATATCATATCCTGTAACTAATGTACTATTTGGATAAAAATATTTGAAATCTGGTGTTTTTTCTGGCCAACCAAGAGTTGAAAAAGGCCATAAAGCTGAGCTAAACCATGTATCAAGTACATCTTTATCTTGCTCTAATTTATCAGATCCACATTTAGTACACTTTGTTACTTCATCTGCACTTACAATAACTTCACCACAATCCTTGCAATACCAAACAGGGATTCTATGCCCCCACCATAACTGTCTTGAAATACACCAATCTTGAATGTTTTCCATCCAGTTAAAATATGTCTTTTCAAATCTTTCAGGCACAAACTTAACTTTTTTAGTTTTAACAACATCTATAGCTGGTTTTGCTAAAGATTCCATTTTTACAAACCACTGTTTTGAAATCATAGGTTCAATAGTTGTACTACATCTATCATGACATCCTACATTATGAGCATGATCTTTAATTTTAACTAAGAAACCTTCGTTTTTTAGGTCTTCAACTATAAGTTTTCTAGCTTCATATCTATCAATTCCATCATATTTACTTCCAGGGAAATTAATTCTTCCATCTTCATGCATAACAATTATTTCTGGAAGGTTGTGTCTCTTACCAACTGCATAATCATTAGGATCATGAGCTGGAGTGATCTTAACTGCACCTGTTCCAAATTCCATATCTACATAGTCGTCTGCTATTATAGGAATTTCTTTATTAACTAGTGGAAGCATTAATGTTTTACCTACTAAATGAGCATATCTTTCATCTTTAGGATTAACTGCAACAGCCGTATCTCCAAGCATAGTTTCTGGTCTTGTAGTAGCTATTTCTAAATACTCATCGCTTCCTACTACTGGATATTTAACATGCCAAAAATGTCCTTCTTGTTCACTATATTCAATTTCTGCATCTGATATAGCAGTTTGACATTTTGGACACCAATTTATTATTCTGTTTCCTTGATAAATCAATCCATCATTATATAATTTAACAAAGAAGTGTCTAACAGCTTTGTTCGCCTTTTCTTCCATAGTAAAACATTCTCTTGTAGAATCCACTGAACATCCAAGCTGTTTTACCTGATCCATTATTCTTCCTCTATATTCATCAGCCCAGTCCCAAACTTTTTCTAGAAATGCTTCTCTTCCCATTTCTTTTTTCTTAAGACCTTGTTTTAAAAGTTCATTTTCAACTTTAACTTCTGTAGCTATACTTGCGTGATCCTGTCCTGGAAGCCATAGGGTACTGTAACCTTGCATTCTCTTTGTTCTTATAATTATATCTTGAATAGTATCATCTAGTGCATGACCTAAATGAAGTTTTCCTGTTATATTTGGTGGTGGTAAGACTATAGTATAAGGTTTTTTATTTTCATCCACCTTTGGAGTAAAATATGATTTTTCTTCCCACTTTTTATAAAGTTTACCCTCAAATTCCTTAGGATCATAAGTAGTTGCCATTTCTTTATTTTGTGACATAAAAATTTCCTCCTTATTGTTTTTTAGTTTCAATTCGTTTTACATCTTGCCATTATATATTCATCTGCGTACTTACCATTTCTGACAGCCGCATATTTTTTAGTACCTTCAATTTCAAATCCAAAACTTTTATACAAATTTATAGCTTTTTCGTTATCTGTAAAAACTCCTAATTCAACTCTTACAAGCATAAGCCAATTATCCGAAAGTTCAAGAATTTTTTTCATCAAACTTTTACCTACGCCCTTGCCTTGATAGCATTTATGAACCATAATACCAAGAGAAGCTGCATGTTTTGTTCTTGGATTTTTATTTACATTAATACCTATAACACCGATAACCTTTTGTGAATCACTGTCATTTGTTTCTGCTACAAGCAAATGATCATATTCACTTAAAGTACTTATAAATGTTTCTGATTGTGAGATTCTCTCACTAATTATTCCCAAAATATTTTCTCTTACTCCATCCATAGTTCTAATTTCATTTATGTCTCTTGCATCTTTTAACTCTACTGGTCTAATAATAAATTTCATACTTTCACCTCCATAAATCAAGTGAAGCTTAATTCATATAGAACTTTACTTTCTATGAATCTTAGTTAAGCTTAAGTTGCTAACCCTTGTAAGCATGGAAATTTCAAGTTTGGTAACCATTATTTATTTTGCTTATTAGCTTTTTTTGTAAAAAAAAAGAGCCTTCATCCCTTAAAAGGACGAAGACCCGCGTTACCACCTTTTTTCCTGCAAAAATTACAGGCTCTTAATAAAATTAACGATTAAGAAAACCGTCTTCACTTACTAAAATTCAGTAAAGAAGCTCAGAAGCTACATTCAAAGTAATCCATATAGAAAGCCTTTCAGCTAATAAGCTTTCCTCTCTTAATACATTCCTTACCTTTACTCCTCTTCTTCACAGCTAATAAATCTATATTAAACTTTAAGTATTATTATAACCTTAATTATTAAACTGTCAAGTATATTATCAAGTGATAATTTGGAATATTTTTTTCACCTTACAACTGGAACGATTCGTCGCACTAGTATTTTTGTGCAACTCATCATAGATCTCCCTTTTTTATTATAGTCAACTTTTGTTATAGTCAACTGGATTAGGAGCAGCATCTGTAAGTAAAAGATTTTCAATATCCGCCTTCAAAATGTTCATAGCTGTTTCAATCTCACCTTTTTCTATATAATCAACTAAAGCAAGATGCAAATCCATAGTAGCGTAATACTTTTTCTGTACGAAAAAGATAGTCTGGATATTCAGAGAATCTTCCAAAAGTTTATAGGCATAATAATTGCCATAAATAGAAAATAACTTTAGATGGAACTGACAATTGTAGTGCCAGTGAGTCATGAAATCGTTATCTGGGCAGTTAGTATAATCCTCACAAATCTTTCTTAGTTCTTTAATTGATGAAACATCTATGTAAATAAAATAATTTCTTAAAAAAGAACATTCCAAAGCAGAACGAAATTTAGTTATTTCTAATAATTGTTGTTCACTTGGCTGAAGAATTTTATATCCCTGCCTTGGTATACTGGACAAGATATGGGTTCCAGTCAATTGTGTAAGTGCTTCTCTTATTGGTGCACGACTAACATTATATTTTTCCATCAAAAATTTTTCAGTTAGAATTGTATCAGTAGGATATATTCCATTAATGATATCAGAAAACAAAGCATCATAAACTTGATTTTTTAATGTACTGAAGTTTTTTTCGCCCATAAAACTACCTCCTTATATGCTAATATCCTTGTATAGTGTCAAATTATTATACATTGAAAAAGAATGGAAGTCAATATTAGAAAAGTATTGTTTAAATGTTAACAGTGTAAATCAATATTACTAATCATACTAGTAAACATAATTAATTGTTAAATTTATGATTAAATTATAATTTATGTATAAATTTGCAGGATAAAATAAAATTTTCACACAATTATACTATATACTATTGATTGTTAGAATTTTGTGTGATATGATTAGGACACATACTCGAGTATTAAATTATAGCTAGTAATTATGGTAAACATCAACAAACCCATTATATATTACAAAAATGCGGTCTTTAATATAAGTTTTTGTAATCATATCAGCATTAAGTTAAATAATTGCGACAGCATATGGAAGTATATAACGTCGTATATGGTGAATACGTTTACCATTTTGCAAACATTGAAAATCTAAATAGCTAACAATAACAAACATTTATAACTATAAAAATTAAAAAAGAAAAGGAGAACAAGAATATGATTGATAACAAAATTAGCATTAAAGGTGACCCAGTAGTAGATATTCAGAGAGGTGCAATTGGACATCGTGCAACATGGACAGGCTTAACTTACACTAAAGCTAGAGAAGCAGGAAAAGCAGAAGAAGCAGAAAAAATTATCCGTGAAGCAATTGTAGAAACTGGTAAAATTCAGGGTGCTGAAGTCAAAGCTGAATGCCAAGATCCAGAAAATGTTAAATGTTTTGCAGATACTTTCTTTACTCCAAATGTGGCAAAAACTTTTGAAGTTGAATTCAAAAACAAAACTGAAGACAGACTAGATATAGAATTCCATCATTGTCCACTACTAAAAGCATGGCAGGATTTAGGTTTTGATGATGAAACTTGTGAGAAATTATGTGACATCGCTATGGATGGTGACAGAAATATTGCCAAAGCCATGGGATATGAATTCCACCTGGGAAACACTATTGCTAAGGGATGTAAAACCTGTGAAATATCATTTTTCAAAAAAGGTAAATAATTAAACTTTACACAAAGGAGAACTTTTCAATGGATAAAATTCAATATGATAATTACGTTAAAATATTAAAAGGAGAACTAATTCCTGCTATGGGATGTACAGAACCAATTGCCATTGCGTTTACAGCTGCAAAGGCAAGAGAGGTTCTTGGACAGATGCCAGAAAAGATGGTAGTTCGCTGCAGTGGCAATATTATTAAAAATGTAAAGGGCGTTATTGTACCTAATTCTGGTGGCCAAAAAGGTGTAGAAGTAGCAGCTATCTTAGGTGTTGTAGCTGGAAAATCAGAATTAGAACTTCAGGTTATAAGTGAAGTAAAACAGGAAGATATAGATAAGACCAAAGAGCTATACAACCAGGGAATTTGCAACTGTGAATTGGAGGAAGGAGAAGAAAATCTTTTCATCCGCGCAGAATTGACAGCTGGTCAAGAAGTTGTAGCTGTTGAAGTCAGCTCAAAGCACAACCATATTTCTAAAATCGAAAAAAATGGTCATGTAATATTTGAGCAATCTGACATTGCAACTCAACAATCTGGGGACAAGTCAAAACTAAATATAAAAAGCATACTTCAATTTGCAAATGAAGTAAAGTTAGACGATATAAGAGAAGTTATAAGTAGACAGATTAAATATAATTCTGCTATATCAGAAGAAGGCTTAACTCATAATTGGGGTGCTCAAGTTGGAAAAACTCTTATGCAATTTAGTAGTAACGATGTACGAATGAGAGCAAGAGCAGCAGCAGCCGCAGGCTCCGATGCCAGAATGAATGGATGTGCTCTTCCAGTGGTTATTAATTCAGGAAGCGGTAACCAGGGAATCACTTGTACTATGCCTGTTTTAGTTTATGCTAACGAGATGAAAGTAGATGAGGATACTCTTTACAGAGCTCTTATTTTGACTAACCTTATATCTCTACATCAAAAGCGTTATATTGGAAACTTATCTGCTTACTGTGGAGCTGTATCAGCTGGAACATCTGCAGCTTGTGGTATTGCCTATATGAATGGTGCTGATTACGATGTAATCGGAAATACTATAATCAATGCTGTTGGTAATGTTGGCGGTATTGTGTGTGATGGAGCTAAAGCTTCCTGTGCAGCGAAAATTTCTAGTGCAGTAGACGCTGGCATCATTGCTTATGAAATGGCAAAGCAAGGTTTAGTATTCCCATTCGGAGAAGGACTTGTGGAAAAGGATTACGAAAAGACGATTCAAAATATCGGTCGAATGGGACGCCAGGGCATGAAATCCACTGATGTGGAAATTCTTAATATCATGATAGGAAGATAATTTCCAAATCATGACTACCGGCTTAGCCGGTAGTTTGCCAATGGGCTTACAATAGGCCATATCTCCTTCCTACTTCTAATGGTATTTCGAAAAAGCCTCATGAAAAGGATTACACCTTCGTTCCATGATAGAGAATTATTTTTAACCTGTGAGTGTTGGTGTACCCATATATAGAATTTAGATTTTGATAAAACTTTTATCATCAGTCTGAAAAAATGGCATAGTATTTGTTATTTAACAAGCTTACTTAAAAAGTAGGTAAGTAATATTGTTAAAAACTTAATTTTTAAATTATTAATAAAAAAGGTGTAAAAAACCATTTCATTAACTAACTTAAAAACACAAGGAGTGATAAAGATGGAAAAACAATCAATCAACTTAAAAAAAGTAGTACTTCTTGCGGGAGCATTATGTGCATATTGGATTGGGTCAGGATTCGCAACAGGACAGGAAGTTTTGCAATTTTTCACAACAAGTGGAACAAAGGGTATTACCGCAGCATTAATCTTTCTAATTTTAATGAGTTACTTAACGTATGTTTTATATGGAATAGGTCAAAAAGAGAAATTTGAAAATCCATATGATGTTTTTGAATATTATTGTGGCAAAGTTCTAGGTCAAGTTTATATATGGTACAATGTTATATTAGTGTATGCCATATTTGTAGTTATGCTAGCAGGTGCAGGTGCCACAATTCATCAATATTATGGTATACCAACCTATATTGGTACTGGAGTTATAGCTCTTCTTGCATTAGGTACAGCACTGCTCGGAGTAGAAAAGCTTATCGACATAATAGGTGTAATAGGTCCTATTAAAATTGTATTTGTTGTAATAATAGGTATTGCTGGACTAGTTACTCTTTTTGGTCAACCAACTTTATTATCAGAAGCTAACAGTCTTATGCCAACCTTAGGATTTAAATCAGCTTCTTCTAATTGGGCATGGTCAGGAGCACTATATGCCTTCCTTGCTCTTATGGTTAGTATACCTTTTCAGGTTGACTGCGCAAAGTCAGCTGGAAGTGTAAAAGAAGCAAGAACTGCAGCTTTTGTTGGAACCGTTGCTTTTACCATTGCAATTATTTTGCTTGTAATAGCTGAACTTGTTTATTATAAATTGATTGTAGGCAAACAAGTTCCCACATTAGAAATTGCTAATTATATATCTCCTATCTTAGGATTAATTTTTTCAGTGTTAATAGTAATAAGTATCTATTCAGCAGTAGCTTCATTCCTTTTAATGACTGTTAGAAAGTTTGCTCATGACAGAACTAAAAAATTCAATATAATTGCAACAATATTAACTGTTATAGGTATGTTGTTTGGAGGGGTACTTCCTTTTGACAAATTGGTAAATATTTTATATCCTCTTGCAGGATATTCAGCTATTGTTTTCACATTCTTTATGATTTATAAAGAAATAAAAGATAAGAGTGGAAAAGCCAATGTTGAGAATAAAAATAAGGTTAGTTAATCAAATTAGAAATAAGTCATAAAAAAATTAAAACTTTAGATAGTTTAAAAACCCACTTGATTTTTCAGGTGGGTTTTTATTTTTGATTAAAGTATTTATTTTTTCAAGTAACATTTAAAATAATAAGAATATCTTAAACCATTTCTTTGTTGATTTTCAGTGGTAATTTATTTAAGTGAACCCATTATAAATTTTCTGCTAACTTATCTAATTTTTCAGCTGTTAAAGTTAGTTGTTCAATAGAAGCTGCTATCTCTTCAAGAGTAGCTGCTTGATCCTGAAAAACATCTGTTGTTTTAGTTACTTTATCCGTAATATTACCTATAGAAATTCCCACATTCTTTAAAACTGAATCGATTTTTTTAATAGATTCATTTGTAGAAGATGATAATTTTCTAATTTCTGTAGCAACTACATTAAATCCTCTTCCAGATTCTCCAGCTCTTGCAGCTTCAATAGATGCATTTAAACCTAATAAATTCGTTTGAGTTGAAACACCTTGAACAAAACTTAAAATTCCATTAGTATCTTTTGTATTTTCATTGGCATTCTTAACTTCTCCCAAAACTTCTGAATTCATAGTAACTACACTTTGTACTCCAGATGATACCTCATTTAGAGCAGAAGATATTTGTCTAAGAGAAGTAGATAAATTTTGTGAAAGCTCCGTTACTTCTATCTTTCTTTCTAAACTTTTTGCAACAGCAACACCAGCAACTACTTTGCCAGCACTATCTTTAATAGGTATTGAATAAGATTTAAGAGCAAATCCATATACTTCTTCTGGAACAAATTTAATTACTATTTTTCCTGTTTTCAACGCTTCAAAAAGGGCTCCACCCTCTGGTACCGAAGCATTTTCCTTGATATTTAATTTTATTTTTTTCCCATCTTGTACCTTTAAGTATTTATTTCTATCTGATATTCCAAAAGCAATATCATCATCAAAAAATGAAGGCAAATATTTAATAACATCATTAAAAGAATTTAATATTTCAATCTCAGATATTGATACTGACATAATATCACTCCTCGTATGGTGATTTATTCCATGGCTACCATGCATAACACCTCTGGATAAGTTTTTTAAATATATTCATATTTATTATAACATATTTCACTTTTTTTCAATCTATATTTTTCTGTTTATTCTATGACTATACTTAATTCTTTTTTAGTATTTACATTATTAGATTTAATAATTAGTTCTACATAAAATTTTTCTTTATCAATATAAATATATCATGAAAAAGTTCACAATTTTCATTACTGTGACATATGATGTGATTTGAATTATTATAATATTTGAGTATGTTTTTCTTCGATGATACTTTTGAATATATATAATCAGCACTTCGATAATGTACAGTGTCATCTAATAATCCTTGTGCAATAAATATAGGACATCTAATCTTCTTAAATTTAGGTTTTGTTTTTATTAGTAGTATTTTAAAATTTACCATTGCTGAAAATGGAATTCTATTTATTGCCTTTATATAATGTTTTAAATTTTTAAAGTTTTTTGTTTTAAAATCACTTAGTATGTTTAAGTATATTCTCTTTATATCCCAGCAATAAATTGGTGTACTGAGTGTTATGATTCCATCAATATCATGCTTTAATGCAAGATTCACTGCTATAAGTCCTCCCATAGAAAAACCAACAATAATAATTTTTTCACATTGAACTGAAAGTTTAATCAAACTCTCCTCTGCAGAAGCAATCCAATCAATATAATTTACTTTGCACAAGTCCTTCGGGTTTTCCGAATGTCCTTTTAATTTAGTGCATAATGTACTAAACCCTTTATTTATTAAATACTTGTTTAAAGGTTCTATTTCACTTACGCTTCCAGCAAAACCATGTATTATAAGAAAACCAGTTTTTTTATTCATATACAATACAACTCCTTATATTTAAACACTTATAGTGTAATTTTACACTATAGGTGTTTAAATGTAAATTGTTTATTCTTAAATATCTTGCTTAAACTACAAAATCTGAGTTAATAAATTATAATGGCAAAGTAATATTAACAAAATAGTATTCAGTAATCTTATTGCATTTTTTTGCTTTTAATTGAATTTAAACTTACTAATCTGATTTTCAAGATTTTCTGACAAAGTAACCAGTTTAGTAGCACTGACTACAATTTCCTCCATTGAGGAATATTGTTGTTGAGAAGAAGCTGCAACCTCCTGAGAATAAGCTGCATTATCGCTAACAATACCTAAAATTTCATTCACCGAATGATTTACAATTTCAGATAATTTTTCAATTTCTTTATATATATCATATATATTTACTGCACTGTTCTCAGTCTCTTTAACCTTTGAAACAATTGTTTCAAGTGCATCTCCGCCTTTTTTAATTGCACTCAATTGCATATTTACCTTTTCCAAATTACTATCCATTGTTTTTACTGTAATTGAAGTTTCTTGCTGAACATCTACTATTAATTCTGAAATGGTTTTAACTGCCGTAGAAGAACTGTCTGAAAGTTTTCTTATTTCCTCTGCTACAACTGCAAAACCTTTACCACTTTCTCCTGCTCTAGCCGCTTCAATTGATGCATTTAAAGCAAGCAAATTTGTTTGTGAGGAAATATCAGTAATAATATCAATAAATTCACCAATTTTTTCAGATCTTTTATCGAGATTTTGAATCGCCTCTGTAGCATATTCTACAGTTTCACTAAACCATTCATACTGTTCAATAACTTCCTTAATCTGGTTTTTTCCGATTATAGCAACATCAGATGAAAACCTAGCCACTTCTAACATTTCATTTGCTTTCTCAAAGCCCTCTTTTGTTTTGATTACACTAGTTTCAATATGGTGTTGTATGTTAACAACTTGTTCATTCTGCAGTGCAGCTCCTTCTGCCATAGTATTAGTAGATGCAGCTATATGTTCAGAAGCCTTTCCAGTAGATTCTGCCGATTTTACCATATCCTCTGATAATCTATCTACCTCAATAGCTGATTCTTTTACTCTAGATATCATTATCCTTAAATTACTTTTCATAGATTTAAATGCTCTTACAAATTGTCCAATCTCGTCACCTGTATCTGTATACTTATTAAGTATTCCAACATTATCTTCATCAGTCAAATTTCCGTTCGCTATTTCTTGTGCTTGCTTAACAATTAAATTTAGAGGTTCTAAAATTATTTTCATTATCAAAAAACAAACTAAAGTAACTGAAAGCATCAATATAGCAATTAATATAATAGAATTCTTTGTAAGTTTATTTAATGACACTGCTTCAGCTTTACTATTTGCTTCTATATGCAATATACCAATTAATTTACCACTAAAATCTGTAAATGGCTGTTCAGCCTCTATATTCATGCTATCGCCAATTATTTTCGAATAACTTTTTACTTCATTATTACTAAAATTTTTTGAGTCAGTATTTTCTAATTTTAAAGATTTATTCGTAGAAAATACACTTCCATCATCCATTTTCATTACAATGTCTGCTCCTATCATGTTTTTCCCTTTTTGAAGAAGATCATCCTTAAGTTTTCTAGCATATACTGTAAATCCATTAGTACTTTCAAATTTATCATCATCACTCTTTGCCAACTTCACTATTGTTGTAATATATACTCCATCTGATGTTTTTTCAATCCCGCTTACACATTTACTATCTTTGTTAAGTTTTTTTAACAAGTCAAAATTCTTAAAATTTAATTTTTTCCACTCTTTTGGAGCATTTATTTCTGCTAAAATGCTACCATCATTATTTAATGCAATTATTACTTCATTATTTGTATCCTCTTTGGCAGAAATAAAAATATTCGCCTTAATCCAATCAACATCCTTATTAAAAACCGCATTGTAATAATCAGTCCATGAAGTCCATGTAAGATATGATTCACCATGATTACTTTTTAAAAGATTCACATATTCATTAGCGCTATATATATATGACTTTCCTTTTTCAATTTCAATATCATTAATACTAGTTTTAATATATTTATGAGTAAATGAAATACCTATTATGAGAGGTATAATAATAATACCAATTAGTAAAAGAAATATTTTAAACCGTAATTTCATAAACAACATCTCCTTTTAAATTATTTAAAAACCCATTTACATTTAATAAAACAATAAATAATCTAGATTTATTGTTTTATTATAGCATTTTTTGCCATTTTTGTATCTGAATTTTCTAAATTATATTACTATTCTTTTTAGTTATTTTATAAATGTTGTACTGAATGAACTGTTTTCAAAACACAAGTATTGTTACTAAGATGCTTAGTATTAAATCACCTAAGAAATTTACATAGAAAAAAGCCTGATTATGTTTTATTTTGTAATCAGACTTTCACTTATTTATATTCTTTAAATTTAATACTTTTACTAAATTACGCATTGAAGCTCTATTTTTATGATTATAAATTGGCAAAAAAAATTAATTTAGAAAGCCAATAAAACATTTATTTATTTGTAGTTATAACAGCTGTACTCTCACCATGTTCCCTTTTCCCTAATTTTATGTCAATATCTTTTACATAATTCATATTAGTAATAATTACTGGTGTAATTATACTTTTAGCTTTTTGTTTAATTATTTCATGGTCAAAAGTTAAAAGTAAATCTCCTTTTTTTACCTTGTCTTCTTGTTTCACATGAGCTACAAATCCTTCACCATTCAGTTTCACAGTATCAATACCTACATGCACTAATACTTCTAATCCATCATCTGTTACAATAGCAACTGCATGTTTACTAGGAAATAATACCTTTATCTCACCATCTAAAGGTGCATATACTTCATTTCCTGTTGGTATAACAGCAAATCCATCTCCTAACATTTTATCTGCAAAAACATCATCTGGAACTTGTTTTAGTTCAACTATTTCGCCATCTACAGGATTGAATAATGTACACGAAGCACCTAGGACTTTTTTATTTGCATCTATTGAAATTTCATCATGTTCTGATGTTTCTACAATTCCACCATTGGCAATAATTGCTTTTATATCATCTTTAATTCTTTCCGCCTCTGTTCCAAAAATAGCCTGAGCACTGTTTCCAGCTATTAATACGCCAGCTGCTCCAAGTGCTTTTAGTGTAACCTTATCAACTTTAGAAATATCTTTTAATGTAAGTCTTAATCTTGTAATGCAAGCATCTAAACCTTCAATATTATCTTTTCCACCAATAGCCTCTAAAACTCTAGCTGCTTTTTCACTTCCTTTAGCATTTATAGGTATAATGTTTTCACTATCTTCATCTTCTCTACCTGGTGTCTTTGCATTAGTTGCTTTAATTGTAAAATAAAATGCAAAGAAGTACAAAGCAAAGTATACTATGCCTATTGGCCAAATAAACCATGGATGTCCGGCAAATTTAAATCCTAATAGATAGTCAATAAAGGATGCCGAAAATGTATATCCTAATCTAACGTGAAGTAAACTAGTAATAATTCCGGATGAAAATGCTGCAAGTACATGGAAAACAAATAATATTGGTGCTACAAATATGAATGAAAATTCAATTGGTTCTGTAATTCCTGTTAAAAATGCAACGAATGCTGCTGAAATCATCATGCCAGCTACTTGTTGCCTTTTTTCTTTTTTAGCAGCTGCAATCATAGCAACAGCAGCTCCTGGAAGACCAAACATTAAAATTGGATATTCTGATGCCATAAATACTCCAGCAGTAGGATCTCCATGGAAATATCTTGATGAATCTCCAAAATAGGTTACACCACCTGAAACATATTGCCCGAATTGATATAAGAATGCTGGATAATACATATGATGTAATCCAACAGGAATTAATAATCTCTTACCAGCTGCATAAAAAGCTGGTCCAAACATAGATGTATCTGCCCAATGTGCAAATACATTAATTCCACTTTGAATTGGAGCCCAGATGTTTACACCTATTATTCCAAATATTATAGCTACAACAGATGTAATAATTGGTACAAATCTTTTTCCACCAAAGAATCCCAAAACCTGTGGTAACTTAATATCATGGAATCTATTGTATAAAGCTCCAGCAATTAAACCTATGCAAATACCTCCAAAAACCCCCATATTAATAGTGGTCTTTGAAACTATATCGCTATAAGCTGTAGTATTCATAAAAGCTGCTAATGTAGTATGTTGTTCTGCAGCAACTTTTGTCGCTACTACTGCTGCAGCACTAGAACTAGCTACTTTTATTATGGCTTCAAGTACAAGTTGTCCTACTACTGCTGCTAGTGCTGCAACTGCTTCTCCTCCTGAGAATCCAATTGCTACACCAACTGCAAAAATCATTGGTAAGTTAGTGAAAATAGCATCTCCCGCCTTAGCCACATAAGCTATGTTTAATAAGTCAGGCTGTCCGAACCTTAATAACAATCCAGCCGCTGGTAAAACTGATACAGGAAGCATCAATGATTTACCTATTTTCTGTAATATTGCAAATAGTTTTTTCATATTTTATTCCTCCGATTTTAATATATTATCCTGAATAAATTTACAGGATTAAGTGTCTTGAAATAGAATAGCTTATAATTTTTTAAGCTGCTTTGGTATGTTAGTTAAAATAATCAGATTTAAACAAAAAACAAAACACGAGCCAAAAGAGAATAACTATTACTTAGTTATCTTCTTTAAGCTCGTGCCTAATTCAATAGTAACACTGCTCATATATCATTAATCCGATTAATATGAAGAGTAATATACCCAACTTCATCTTCCGGAACACTTACAGAAAACAAATTTTCAATTTTCATAGCAACTTTAATTGCTATTCCGTATTCATTATAATATTCCTTTTTTATGCTGTCAAGCAAATTATTTTTGATAGGTTTCTTATTTAATATTCTTTCTATCATGAAATTCAAATGTGTAATTGTTCTTATATAGCTCAAGGAACTTGGATCAAATTTCTTATTTAATAGTTTAAATATAAACTGCATAATTTCCCCTATTTTTTTAGTATGGGCTAACGTATCACTTACTTCCTTTTGTACGATAGCTGCATTAATATGCATACAAATAAAACCTATTTCATCTTTAGGAAGTTTTAATTCAAATCTTTCATTAATCATATGCAGAGCCTTTTCTGCCAACTTATATTCTTTAGGATATAAAACTGCTAATTCATACAAAAATGGGTTTTCAATTTTTATTCCTTCTTTAATTCTCCGGATAGCAAAATTAATATGATCTGGAAGAGATATGTGTATAGCTTCACTAATTTTTAATCCTAATTCTTTTTCACATAAAGATATTATTTCTTCTGAAATACCTATAATCTCAACATTAACGTTTTTCAAGACTTTATTAAATCCTTCATTAGACTTTTTAGACTGTTTTACAAATATTCCTTCAATTCTATCTTCTGGAATTTCAACTCCCTTTCTACAATTGAAACCAATAGCTTTCCCAACTATAACAAATTCTCTTGTGTTCTTTTCAGCAATTACCACATTATTATTTAAAACCTTCTTCACTGTATATTGTTCCAAGTATTTTCCTCCCTTACTTTCTCCTTATTGCAATTCAGATATGTAAAGTTTAATTATACTATTTCATTGACAAATATATTTCTATTATACCACTTTTCACATTATAGTACTTTTTATGTACTGGTAGTATTTAAAAAAATTAACACAATTCCCTATCATTTCATATTATAAATTGATATAAAAAACATCGGAGGATGTATTATGAAAAATAAAAGATTTCATATCTATTCACTTTTACTAAGCTTTGTATTTGTTGTTACTTTTTTTTCTGGTTGTGGTGGTGATAAAAAATCTACTAACACTGTTACTACTGTGAAATTAAATGAAGTAGCTCGTTCTGTTTTCTATGCTCCTATGTATGCAGCTATAAATGAAGGTATGTTTAAGGATGAAGGTATAAACATAGACCTTGCTACAGGTCAAGGTGCTGATAAAACTATGCAACAAGTCATAAGTAAAAGTTGCGATATTGGTTTCTGTGGTCCTGAACAAGTAATCTATATTAATAATCAGAATAAAGAAGATTATCCTATTATTTTTGCACAACTTACTCAAACTGATGGTTCTTTCCTTGTAGGACGTAATGACATAAAAAATTTTAAGTGGGAAGATGTAAAAGGTAAAAGTATCATAGGCGGAAGACCTGGTGGTGTTCCTGAAATGAGCTTAGAATATGTATTAAAAAATCATGGTATTCAAACTGGTAAAGATGTAAATCTTATAACCAATATTGCCTATACTGCTACCGCTGGAGCTTTTAAGGCTGGCACAGGAGATTATGTGGCTCTTTTTGAACCTACAGGAAGTATGCTTCAAAAAGACAAAGCTGGGTATATTGTATCTTCTATAGGGAAATCTGCTGGCGTTATACCTTATACCTGCTATTTTTCAACAAAATCCTATATGGATAAGAATCCTCAAACCTTAGAGAAGTTTGCTAAAGCTATTTACAAGGGTCAACTTTGGGTTCAAAAACATAGTGATGAGGAAGTGGCAAAATCAATAAAATCTTTCTTCCCTGGCACAGATGAAAGTATTCTTGTTTCTGTTATAAAAAATTATAGATCAATAAATGCTTTTGCTATAACACCTGTACTGAAAGAAGAAAACTTAAACAGACTTATGGATATAATTCAATCTTATGATTCAAATCTCATACCACAAAGACCAGCTTTTAGTAAAATAGTAAACAATGAATTTTCAGAAAAAGCTATAAAATAAGACTTAATTAAAAACTTATAATCAGTGACTATCTTAAGCAAAATGCACTAAAAGCATTTTCATACTTTTAGTGCACTTTTACTTTTACATTTAACTACATTTTTTCGTGGAAAGTTCTACTTATAACTTCTCTCTGTTGTTCTTTAGTCAATCTATTAAAGTGAACAGCATATCCTGATACTCTTATTGTTAATGTTGGGTACTTTTCTGGATTTTCCATAGCATCCATTAATGTTTCTCTATTTAGTACATTTACATTTAAATGGAATGCTCCCTGTGTAAAATATCCATCCATCATATTTGCAAGATTTACTATTCTACTTTCTTCATCTTTTCCAAGTGCATCTGGTACTATTGAGAAAGTATTAGATACTCCGTCCTGACAATAATTTCTGTATGGTATTTTAGCTACTGAATTAAGTGATGCTAATGCTCCATTCTCATCTCTTCCATGCATTGGATTTGCTCCTGGTGCAAAGGCTTCTCCTGCTTTTCTTCCATCTGGAGTTGATCCTGTTTTCTTACCATAAACCACATTTGATGTTATAGTTAATACTGATAATGAATGTTCTGCATCTCTATAAGTTCTATGTTTCTTAAGTTCATTTGAAAACTTCTTAACTATTTCCACTGCTATATCATCAACTCTATCATCATCATTACCGTATTTAGGGAATTCTCCTTCTATTTCAAAATCTACTGTTATTCCTTCTTCATTTCTTATTGGTTTTACCTTTGCATATTTTATAGCACTTAATGAATCAGCAGCTACTGATAATCCTGCTATACCAAAAGCCATAAATCTCTTAACCAGTGTATCATGAAGAGCCATTTGTCCTGCTTCATAAGCATATTTATCATGCATATAGTGAATTGTATTCATTGTATCCACATAAAGTTCTGCTACATATTCCATAACTTTGTGATAGCTCTTAACCACTTTATTAAAATCTAAAACTTCGTCTTCCATTTTTTCTATACCTGGTACAATTTTGATTAAGCTGCCATCTTTAGCTTTTTTCTTTTCATCATATCCAGAATTTATAGCATACAGTAATGATTTTGCAAGATTTGCTCTTGCTCCAAAGAACTGCATTCTCTTTCCTATTTCCATAGCAGATACACAGCAAGCTATTCCATAGTCATCTCCATATATTGGTCTCATTATATCATCATTTTCATATTGAATTGAATCTGTCTTTATTGACATTTCAGCACAATAATTTTTAAAGTTTTGTGGCAATTTTTCTGACCATAAAACTGTCATATTTGGTTCTGGTGCTGGTCCTAAATTAGTTAATGTGTGTAAAAATCTATAAGCTGTTTTTGTAACTAATGATTTTCCATTTATTCCAATTCCTCCAATGGATTCTGTTATCCAGTTAGGGTCCCCTGCAAATAAATCATTGTATTCTGGAGTTCTTAAATGTCTTACCATTCTTAACTTTATAACTAATTGGTCAATTATTTCTTGAGCTTCAGCTTCTGTTATATCTCCATTTTTTAAATCTCTTTCTATATATATATCTAAGAATGTAGTATTTCTTCCTATGGACATCGCTGCTCCATTATTTTCTTTTACTGCTGCTAAATATCCAAAGTATAAGAATTGTACTGCTTCTTTAGAATTTGACGCTGGAATTGATATATCAATTCCATATGATGCTGCCATAGCTTTTATCTCTTCTAATGCACGAATCTGCATTGATGTTTCTTCCCTAAGTCTTATCATTTCATCTGTAGTGGCTCCCACTAATCCATTTAAGTCTTTCTTCTTTTCTGCTGCTAAAAAGTCTATTCCGTAAAGAGCTATTCTTCTATAATCACCTATTATTCTTCCTCTACCATAAGCATCTGGAAGTCCCGTTAAAAGTCCAACTGTTCTAGCTTTTTTTGTGCCTTCGCTATAAGCATCAAAAACTCCCTCATTATGAGTTTTTCTATATTTACCAAAATAATTTCCTATATTTTCATTCATTTGAAAGCCATATTCTTTTAGTGATTGTTCCACCATTCTCATTCCACCAAAAGGATTCATTATTCTCTTTAGTGGAGCATCTGCTTGGAAACCTACTATAATTTCATTTTCCTTATCTAAATATCCTGGTTTGAAATTATTTATACCTGAAACTTCATTAGTTTCAACATCCATAACACCTTTTTTAATTTCTTCTATGATTAAAGTTTCTGCTTCTTTCCAAAGTTTCTTTGTTTTTTCTGTAGGTGCTGCTAAAAAACTCTTGTCACCTTCATACAATACATAGTTTCTTTGTACAAATCCTCTTACATCGATTTCTTCTGCCCACTTACCTAGATTGAATCCTTGCCATTGTTTGTTTAACATAAAAAATGCCTCCCTTTTAATATTAAAATTTGTAACATATCCAGGAGGATTCAAAAAAACATAAGACCGCCTGGACATTTTGCTTGCCCAGGCGGTCGACATTTTTCTCACAAATCACACTCCCTGTGGTAAACCCCACTTCCGCCAGTCACGTGATTTTTTTTTAAATTTTTAAATTCTATAATATAATATTAAACAACAATTTATATTTTGTCAATTTATAAATTTACCAATTAAGTTTTTAATTATGTTAAGCTAAAAACTACCACTAAAAGCATTTTAAATTTTTCTATTGCTAAAAGAGCATGTGATACTTGGGCTGGCATCACTATTGTTTCACCTTTTTTAACATTAAATTTTTCATCACCTATTGTTATTTCTGCTTCACCATCAAGAATATAAACCATAGCATCTCCTCCTGCTGAATGAGAGCTGATTTCTTCACCCTTATCAAATGCAAATAACGTTAAACTAAGAGGCCTGCCTTGAGCTAGAGTTCTACTTACAACTCTTCCTTCTTGATAGTCTACAAGTCCTTCCATTTCTAGTGGTTTTGCAAAATCAATATTTTTTATAAAATGTTTTTCCATAATTTTTTCCTCCTCAATATAATCATTTACTCATAATTAAATACTAATATAAATTCTATAATTAATCCGTACCATTAGTTACAACTTAAATAAAATTTAATCAAATCATAATTGCATATCTATATAAATTTTATCCATTAAAATTAAATTAATACGCGAAAATGACAGCTAAAAATTAGCTGCCATTTTTTATTACTTTACAGTAAATTTCATTAAAACAGGTTTAGGCATCTTTTTTCCCAAATCTGAGGAAACACTTCCAGTTATCACTAACCAATAAGTTTTTCCTGATTTATAACTTTCTAAAGGTTTTACTATTAAAGTATCCTTACTTGTATCAAAGCTTATATCAACATCTACCTTATTATTTAATTCATCTAACACAAATATATTACTTTTGGTTGCTGTTGAACTATCTATATTTTTATTGAACTTCAATTTCCAAAATTTGTTTTGATCAACATTAGTTTTTTCCTGTAGCTGTCTTGAATTATTTATATCCACTTCATTTGTAATTTGATTAATTACTGTTACAACACAAGTATCTCTAAAACTTCCATCCTGTGACACTACATTTATAGACACTGTGCCAGGCTTTAAAGCTTTTATATTTGTGCCATCAAATGAAAGTACACCTTGTGCATCATATTTCCAACTTATTGAATTATTTGAAGCATTATTTGGCAATACACTTCCAGTTAATGAAGCATTTTCTCCTACTCTTAAAGTTATTTTATGTTTGTCCAATGTCACAGATGTAACTGGAATATTGACACTATTAAGGTCATACTCTGTATAAGCACTAGGATAATTTGAACTCTTCCAATTATGATCTTTAGATAACTTAGAATCTGTTAAATTATAATAATCATAGCTTATACGTTTAGGAATATCCGGTACTGGATCATCCCATGTACAATCAAGCTGATACCATTTTCCATGAAGATTTACTAAATTCCAAGCATGATTTTCCACAGTGCTGCCATCTACCATACCAACTACAATTCTTGTTTGCACACCAGCTTTATTTAACATTTTGTATGCTAAAAGTGCATATCCCTGACATACTGTAGTACCATCATGTAATGCATCATAGGCGCTATGTCTTACAAGAGTTTCATCATAGGCAGTATTTGCAACTATGTAATCATGTATAGCCTTCTCTTTTTGATCCTCAGTCATAGAAGCCTTCATTATGTTTGGAAGTATAGAATCAACTTTTTCGTCTACCCAGTTTTCTTGATCCATCGTTAATAAATACTCCACAGTAAAGTCTATATCTACATCTTCATTATATCCATGATATCTTACTTCAGAGCTTACAATGGAATTTGCTAAATAATCATCAGAAGCATCAACATAATCTAATACTTCATTTAATATACCTTTCAAATCAGAAAAATTTCCTGTATAGTGTATTGAAAAATTTGTATTTCTATTAAAATAATTATCTTTAGCTAACTGTTTTACCTGTTCTATAGTACTGCAAGAATTGTTACTATATAAAAGATTTGGTTTTTTTACTTGTTGCTTAACAGATGCATTAAGAAGATTCTTATTTTTTCTACTAATATTTCCTGTATAATATTTTCCATTAATAATATTCACTTTAATATTATAATCAGAACTTTCAGTTGCGTCCGTTACTCCAGATGCTTGTACAAATGTAGATGCAAATATAATTGAGGATACAACTATCAAACTAACAAATAATTTCCAAATTTTCTTCAAATATATCACTTCCTTTAATCAAAATATATTTGAATTTATTATATCATATATTTTATTTTAATTACCTAATTTTATAATAAATAAAATAGAAATAACCATTTTTATATGAATTGATTTTTCAAACCTATACAATATAATATGAATAGATATTATATATTTTTATCATTTTTACAATATAATAAAAGTAAACTCAAGATAGGGTTATTAAAACCATATCTTAAGTTTGAAACAGATCATTTTTAATTGTATTTAAGCTTAAATCATTATTGAATAGATTATCATAAAATGATAATATTTGTATAAATTAAAAATGCACAAAATTTAAGGAGGATATATAAAATGTTTAATGAAACAAAAACTTTAAATCTTTATACAAGTGTCGAATCCTATAATAATTCAACTCCAGATATAGTTATAAACGACATAACTATAGAAATTCAAAGAGAAGGTTTTTTAGTAGTAAAAGATCCTACTGGTTACACTCATATAATAAATGTGAATAAATTTGTAGCTATTGTTTATTAAATAACTAAGAAAAGGAGTAAGGTTATGTTTTGTTATTATAATCATAGCCAGTTAAATAGTTTTGGATAATCTTAAAAACTTCAACATATATGACATTTATTTAAAATGGAAAAAAGGTACTGCACCTTTTCAGTGCTTTTTTAAATCTACACCTTTTGTTTCCATAAAAAATTATTCGGATTTCTTTATAAAAGAAAATAGTATTACTTCTGATGAAACAAAACAATATAAAGAGGTTGAACACATAGTAAACAATTATAAGAGACATAATACTATTTTTATTTTGGACATACCCGGAAGTGAAAGCATTAAATTTGCCTGTATGCTACAAAATAACTTGAGTATAAAACCTGTACTAACCTTTAATGCTATACTTCATCCCTATGGTTTAGTGCAAGATCAATCTTTTATAAGTAATTTAATTATATATGGAAACAAACTTAATGACATAGAAACAAAGGGTTATATTTTTATATTGGATAGCGGAAGATACATTTCTGGATCTAATGGTACAGAAGAGGACTATTTTAATAATCAATATGAAACTACAGAGGAAGATATGCCATCCTTTGAATTATTAAATGAGCTGTGTTTCAATAATGTAGTTTATATTTATAAATCATCTATTAAAGAGGATATTGATTGCTATTTTGATTATCTAAAGCATTATAATATAAAAATAAACAAATTTATGATTGGAGAATAAAATTTATGGATAATAAAAAATCATGGAAATACAAATCTGCTGCATTAAGCTTAGCAGTTTCCATGCTAATGGTAAATCCTTTAGCCTTAACTGGCTGCAACAATAAGGATAAGGATAAAGATAAAGATGATCAAAATCAATCTTCTACCTATTTTTCATATTCAACACCTTTTATATTTAATTCCAGTTCAGGATCTAGCAGTAGTAAATCCACTGTTACAACTGAAAAATCTAGCGGCTGGCATGCATGGACTACTCCTAACTCTAGTGGAGGCTATTCTGGAGTGCATGCAGGAAGTGTATCTAGTTAAAAATATTATTTTTGGAGGATGTTTTTAAAATGTATAACTCTTTAACTGATAAACTTCTCTTTGATTACAGCATGATAGATTGCAGGAGAAAGGACACTATTTTTTCTCCATGTCCCTTCTATCTAGATACCGAAACCTTAACTAATATAATAAAATCTACAGAAATTTTAGATCTTCTAGTTCAAAGAATAATAGAAAATATTCATGGAAATTTTTCTGATTTTAAGAAGTATATAAAAGACTTTAAGTATAAAGAAGAGATTTTAAATACAAAGATACCATTAAGCCCTATATTTTGGGCAAGATATGATGCATTTATAAGGCAAGAAGGTGGAATTTTTTTCTCCGAATTTAATTATGATAAACCTTGTGCACAAAGGGAAATTATGGTCAGTGAATATTTAGAAGCTCATAATAATGTAAATAAAGGTTTTAAAGATAAATTTATAACCTCATTTAAAAATATAGTATCTGACTTTTTCAAAGGAAAAAATAACTTTAATATAGCCATACTTGTAGATCCATGCCATTTAGAGGAAACTCATTTATCCTGCTTATATAAGGATATTATGGAAGATGATAATTTTCATTTTATAGCTGTAGGTCCTAAAAACTTAAAAGTTATAAATGGTGAGTTATTAGCATTCGGTAAAGAAAAAATACAAGTTGTTTTAAGGCAATTTCCTACGGAATATATAAATGAAATTTGTGATATTGAAAAAATATTATCCTTATATGATCAAGGTAAAATTTTGATATTAAATGATCCAAGGGTGATTATTGGCCAATGTAAAAGTTTGTTTGCCTACTTATGGACATTAGTAGAAAAAAATGATAAAAGATTAATTGAATGTGAAAAAGAGGTAATAAGAAATACTCTTCCTCATACCTATATTTTTAATAAAACCTATTTAAAAGATATACTAAAAAATAAGAATAAATATGTTTTAAAACCTATTTATGGACGTTATAGTGAAAATGTATTTATTGGTATACTTCACTCAGAAGACGAATGGAAAAAAGCAGTAGAATACGTTATAGAAAATTCAGATGATTTTATTGTTCAGGAATTTTGTTCCATTCACAAAGATGCTGTAACTGCAGTGTCAAAGGATCGCTTTATACCTAAAGAAGCTTTCGGAAACTTTGGAGTTTATCTTATTAATGGAAAAGTAGAAGGCTTTTGCACTAGATGGAATGAGAGTTACTTAACCTGTGATGAAAGCACTTGGATCACACCTATTGGATTATCAAATAAATATATTGATATAATCCCTTTTTCCCAAAATAGTAGAAAAGAAATTTGGAATAAAGTAATGGATAGAGCTATGATGGAATATGATTTTACTGGAAGTTACTTTAGAGATAAAGAATATGTATCTCTAGATAGCCTTGTTTTAGACAAAGAAAAATTTGATGAACTAAAAAGTGCTACCAATAATATATGTAGTATATTTAAAAAAGCTCAAAATCTAGTATTAGAAAATATCAATACTTTCTCTCATATTTTAGGTATTAATGAGCTAGAAAACATAATTAAAACTAAATGCACAGATTCTTTTTTATTTTTAGGGAGAATGGATTGGTGTCTTAATAATGAAGGTCAATGGAAGCTTCTTGAAATTAATTCTGAAACTCCTGCCGGTTTAGTTGAAAGCATTGGCTTAAGTAAAATAATAAAAGAAGAATTAAATATTCCATACAAAAATCCTAATGAAAATATGATAGACATGATAAAAAAAGAATTTTATAAAATATTAAATGATTATTCAAAAGAACGTTCCATTAACAATATAGGAATTTTATCTGGTACATACTATGAAGATTGGTACAATACAAGCATTCTATATAATATAATCAAAGATCTCCCTTATAAAATAAATATGGGAAATATTTATGATGTGAAAGTAAAAAATGATAAACTATATCTTTATGGTAATCCCCTAGATGCAGTATTTAGGTATTACCCATTAGATTGGTTTATTAGTGAAGGCAAATTAGATATACTAAAAGCCCTGGAGGAAAATACCCTTAGCATAAACCCTCCTCATACCATAATTACCCAAACTAAAGCTTTTCTAGCTTTAGTTTTTGAGTTAAAACATCAAGGATTTTTTTCTAAAACTGAAAGTCTTATAATAGAAAAATATATATCAGAAACAAGTTTTAATGCGGAAAAACTCAATACCTCTGACATTGTTATAAAGCCGTTATTAGAAAGAGAAGGTAGTGGTGTTCTATTAGGATATGAAGCATCTGAAGAACCTGAATATGACTTTATTTTTCAGAAACGAGAGCATATAAATCCAATAGATTTTGATGTTTACTCTATTTTACACAAAGAAAGTAAACTTTTATATCCTATTATTGGTACTTATATAACTGGTGATAAATTTTGTGGTTTGTACACTAGATTAGGCAGTATTGTAACAACTAGTTCCTGCGTATATGCTCCTATGTTTGTAAAGGAGGACACATTATGAAAAAGAACAAATATGAATCTATAAGCTTATATAACGAACATAAAAGTAAATTCATTAATCATCGCCATACAATACTTGTCCTATTAATATTTATTTTCGTATTGCTAGGCATATATGGAGAAAAGAAATTTAAAGAAAGAGAAAATGATAAAAATTTAATAGGATATACTATTCAAAGTGAGAAATTAGTTGATAGTTGTAATTTAGTTAATGTAGAAGGTTTTTATCTTGGTAAAGGTGTATTAAATGGACAAGTTCATTATATTTTTCAAGGACAAAAAAACAACGAAAAATCAAACAATATAGATGTAATTGACAAGCAAATAGAAATAATTTATGTAACTTCCTCTGACACCACAAACAAGCCTGGTACAGTTAAAGCCTATGCTAATAATTATATAAAAAAAGATAAAGATGGTAAAGTAATAAAGTCTCAGCAGAGATACTTTTACAAAGCATACATTACACAAAATTCAATAAAAGATTGTGGTGAACTTACAAAATCATCTGATGATTCTTCCTCCAGTGATGACTAATGTTTAATTCACAAATTAAAGTTTGCTTCTTATTGCTTGTATTATTAATTTAGTAATATTATAATGATATAATAAAGTTAAATACGTTAATTTAACAGAATTTAAGATAGTAGGTGATTTTTTAATGCGTAATGTAATGGTAACAGAAGCTGGAAAGAAAAAATTAGAAGATGAGTTAGAATATCTAAAAACTATTAAAAGAGTAGAAATTAAAACTGCTTTAAAAGTTGCTCGTGCTCAAGGAGATTTAAGTGAAAATGCTGACTATAGTGCAGCTAAAGATGATCAATCCATGACAGAAACAAGAATAATGGAATTGGAAGCTCAACTTAAAAATGCAGTTTTAATAGAAGCTACTAATGAAGCTGATGTTTTTGGTATTAATAAAACAGCTCTTGTAAAATTTTATGATACTGACGATACTGATGAAGTTACCTTGGTAAGTTCTGTAGAAGCTGATGCCAAAAATATGAAAATAAGTATTGAATCTCCTTTAGGTGTGGTACTACATAAACTAAAAGTAGGACAAAAAGTTACTGTTCAATCACCAGATGGAGACTACGACGTAGAAGTTTTAAAAGTATTAGATTAAAAAAACAAAGTTCACTTCAAAAAAAGTGAACTTTGTTTTTTTAATCTAAAGTTTTGCTGAATTTTTTCATAGTAACTCCAATAATTATAAAAATTAAAATAAGAAGAGATATAATAGGACTTACAAGGTATGAAATTCCTACTCCCTTAACAATTATACCTCTTAATATTTGTAAAAAATAAGTCATAGGGAGAACATTACTCATATAATATATAATTTTTGGCATAGCTTCTCTTGGAAACATAAACCCTGAAAGAAGAACACTTGGCAGTAACAATGCAATTGAAGCTTGCATAGCTTGGAGCTGATTCTTAGATACTGTAGATATAAGCATACCCATTGCTAAAGAACATATTAAAAATAAAGTACCAAGAAGTATAAGCAGTGCCATACTACCTTTTACCACTACTCCAAATATTATATTCCCCAAAAATAATGCAACTAGCATATCAACAAATCCTATTATGGTATATGGTATAAGTTTACCAATTATAAGTTCAAAGGGTGTAACTGGCGTCATAATAAGCTGTTCTATAGTTCCTTTTTCTCTTTCTCTTACCATAGCAAAAGATGTAAGTATTACAGTGATATTTTGAAGAATAAGACCAATTACTCCAGGTATATTAAATTTGCTGCTTTCTAAGGTTGGATTATAAAGCACTAAAGGTTTAAAAGTTGTCTTTTGCACATCTATATGTTTTATTTTTAACGAATAATTATTTCCTATCAGTTGTGAATATGACATAGCTGTTCTAGCTATGGTAGGATCTGAACCATCTACTAGAACTTGAACTTCTGTTTCAGAATTTCTTCTTAAATTTTTTGTATAATTAGATGGTATTATTAGGCCTACCTTTACTTTTCCCATGCTTATATACTTTTCTACTTCTTCTGACGAATCCATAGATCCATAAAGTTTAAAATAGTAAGAATTAGTAAACTTACTTATAAGTTCTCTACTTTCTAATGTCTTACTTCCATCATAAACTGCTAAATCTACATTATTTACATCTGTATTTACTGCAAATCCAAATAATAGAAGCATCATAATTGGCATCATCAAAGCTATAACAAGACTTGCCTTATCTCTTCTTATATGAATAAATTCTTTTTTAGTAATAGTAAGTAATCTTTTACATTTCATCCATATCCCCTCTTTTACTCTGATGATTTTAAATCGTTAAATGAAGATATAACTTGTCTATCAGAGAACTTTCTAACATAATTTATAAAAACTTCCTCTAAATTCTCTGTTTTATGTTCTTTATAAAGGTTTTCTGGAGTATCTATAGTAATGAGTTTGCTATTATAGATAAATCCAATAATGTTACAAATAGAAGCTTCATCCATATAATGTGTAGTTACTAATACTGTTATGCCATCTTTATTTACAAGCTCTGTTATTGTGTGCCAAAACTCTCTTCTAGAAACTGGATCTACTCCTGCTGTAGGTTCATCTAGTATTAGTAAACTTGGATTGTGAATTAATGAACATCCAAGGGCCAATCTTTGCTTCCATCCACCTGATAAAGTTCCTGCTAAACTCTTTTCTTTACCTTTTAAATTTGCCATTTGAATAAGTTCTTTTTTTCTTTTTTCTAGGACATCTTTAGATATCATATAAATATTACCGTAAAAATCCAAATTTTCTTCTACTGTTAAATCTTCATAAAGACTAAATTTCTGAGACATATATCCTATATTTTGTTTGATTTTTTCTGTATCCTTTAAAAGATCATAACCCAAAACTTTTCCTTCGCCTGAAGTTGGGCTTAATACACCACATATCATTCTTATAGTTGTAGATTTTCCTGATCCATTTGGTCCTAAGAATCCAAAAATTTTTCCTTTAGGTATATTGAAAGACAAGTTATCAACTGCTGTAAAATCTCCAAACTTTTTTGTAAGACCTTTTATAGAAATAGCATACTCCATGTACTCACCTCCATTATTTTAAATCCACATCAAAAAGCATTCCTGGTTTTACAATGTCTAAATTATCTAATATTTGTACCTTTACCGCATATACCATTTTCATTCTATCTTTTTTTGTAACTATATTCATAGGAGTAAATTCAGCTTCTGGTGATATATATGTGATTTTTCCTTTTATACTTTTGTTTTTTATAAAATCACTTTTAAGAGTTACATTTTTATCTAATTTTATATTAGGAAGCATACTTTCAGGTACATAAATTTTTACCCAAACATTTTTAGTGTCAATTAAAGTAGCCACAGCTGATCCTGGAGTAACATATTCTCCTTTTTTAAAGTTAATAGTTTGAACTGTACTATCTACTGCTGCAGCTAAATTATTTTTATCCAATTGAATTTTAGATAACTCATATGAATTTTGCGCTTTATCCAAATTATATTGTGAAGAGTTTTTATCTCTTTCCGTAGCACCATTTACTAAAAGGTTTAGTTTTTCGCTAGCAGCACTTAGTTGTGCTTTATAATTATTTAATTGTGCTTGTGACACATCTAGTGTACTTTTTGCATTATTTAGAACGTTAGTTATATTATCTAATTCATTTTTTGCTCCATCTACTTTGTACTTTGATTCTGAGCCACTATTGTACAATGTAACAGTATCATCATATAATTTCTTTTTATAATCATAATTACTTTGAGCTGTTTTTAAATTATTTTTTGCACTTTCTATACCTGCTTCACCTTGCTTCACTAATGACTGAGCTTGCTCCACTACCGCTTTCTGTGCTTTTATTTCCTCTATCCTATTCCCATCACTAATTTTTCCCAACTCGTTTTCCGCATTTTTCATACTGATTTCTGAGTTTTGTAAATTTATTGATGTTTCATCAGAAGCTATTACTGCCACCAACTCTCCAGCTTTAACTTTACTACCTTCTTTTACTTTAACTTCACCAATTTTACCTGAAGTTTCAGCATTTACATTAATAATATCTGCTTCTGAAGTTCCTGAATATACAAAGTTTTCAGATTGTTTATCCCTTAATGATTTAACTATAAAAAATCCAGAAAGTGATAACATTATTACTATAAATAAAATTACAAGCTTTATACCCTTCTTTTTATTCATCTTTTCGCTTCCTCCTTATATGTTACTTTGCAACTCCATTTAAAAATATATCAACCATTTTTTTAATTTCTTCCCCATCATTTTCACCACTAAAAAAATCAGGAAAAGTATTGCTAAGCACTATGTAACCCATTAACAAACTCATTATAGTTCTTGTAATTACCATAGCTTCTTTTTCTTTAAAATTTCCTTTTTCAATATTATCCTCCACAAAAGTATTTATAAATGGAATAATTTTAACACCTAAATTTTTTTGAATAGTTTTAAGAAGTTCTGGTTCATATGCAGCTTCCATAAATATAGTTTTAATTAAGGCAAAATTTTCATTTATAAGATTTAACCTGTCCGAAAATAATTCTTCCATAACTTCATTTATAGGTTTATCTTCTTTATTTTCCATTATTCTCTCTGCTGATCTAATAATTAAAGGTCTAAAAAATTTTATGATTAAAGGTATTAAAAGTCCCATAAGCAAATCTTTTTTTGTTTTATAGTATCTAAATATAGTACCTTCAGCTACTTCTGCTTCCTTTGCAATTTCACTAGTTCTACTTCCTTGAAATCCTTTCTCAGAAAATACTTTCATAGCTGCCTCTAGTATTTGCCACTGCCTTTTTGTTATATTTTCTTCTATGTTACCTTCATTATTTAAAAGCTTTTCAATATTTTCTTTAAAATCATCATCATTTAAATTCATAACATTGCTCCTCACATACTTTAATTTTCAAAATCGGGTCTTATAAATGAGTACTCACTCATTTATTAAAGTTTAATACTTACTATTTCTTTTGTCAATTAAAAATTTCTTTAATTTTATACATATATTAATGTTTAATGCGTAAACCTAAAATTAGCCCTATTAAATTTAAAAAATTAACCTTATGTATCCAAAGATTTGAAATATATTGACATTAAAATATTCTATATGTTACCATATACTTAGATTTCAATTATACTTAAATTTGTGAAAAGACATTACACATGAGCTTTTATGTGTGATGAGAGCATATAAATCTAAGGAAACTTTTTACTTGGATTTATATGCTTTTTTTATCGAATATAATAGAAGGAGGAGTGACTATGAAAAAAAATTTTAAAAGCTTTTTCTTAATTTTATTAGGTGCATTTCTTGTTGCATTTGGAACTTATTTTTTCCTTGTTCCAAATAAAATTGCTGCTGGAGGAATAAGCGGTGCTGCTATAATTATAAATAACATTTTTCCCAATATGCCTATCGGTGTGTTAATGATGGCAATGGAAGTTATTTTATTTACAATTGGAGTTATAGTTATAGGTCCAATATTTGGAGGAAAAACAATTTTTTGCAGTTTTTCAATATCTGGAATGATATTACTTTTGGAAGAAATCTATCCTAAAGCTCGCCCATTAAGTAATGATGTTCTCGTTCAGCTTATATTTGGAGTTCTAATTTGCGGGTTAGGAATGGGAATAGTTTTTAATCAAAATGCGTCTACAGGTGGAACTGATATTATTGGTAAAATAATAAATAAATATTTGAAAATTAGCATAGGTAAATCTGTTCTGATTCCAGATATACTAGTTACCATAGCTGCATCTATAATATTTGGAATAGACAAAGGTATGTATGCTATATTAGGTGTGTTAATAAATTCTACCATTATTGATAATGTAATAAAAAGCATTAATACTTATAAACATGTAGCAATAATAAGTAGTGAAGGGGAAAAAATTAAAACTTATATAGTTGAAAACCTTAGCAAAAGTGCTACTATATATTATGCAAAAGGAGCTTACCACAATAATGAAAAGGAAGTTATAACTTCAGTATTAAGTAGAAAACAATTTTTAAAATTAAAAGGTTATATAAAAGATATTGATGACAAAGCATTTATTACGGTTAATGAAATAAATGAAGTATTAGGTGAGGGTTTTGAAAAGATTTTATAATCCCAAATTTTTTACTTGTTAAAAGCATTTAGTAATAAAACTTCAGCACTCTTTTAATATAAAAACCAGTTTAAGCTTTATATTATAGCCTAAACTGGTTTTTAATTTATTATTTTATTTTAAAAAGTGTATTTTACTTAATCATCTCAGGCTCATCATACTTATTACTAAAGGTTTCTATTGTTAGCTTTTTCATAACTTGCGCTGTTTTAGGTTTATCATTAGAGCCTCTATCTACTGAAACTATTTTGTCAACCACATCCATTCCTTTAGTAACCTTTCCAAATGCAGCATATTTTCCATCAAGGCTTGATGTATCTCCATGCATAATAAAAAATTGTGAGCCTGCTGAATCATTTTTTTGAGACCTAGCCATAGAAATTACACCTCTCGTGTGTTTTAATCCATTATCAGAGAATCCATTTTCAGCAAACTCTCCCTTTATTTTATATCCAGGCTCTCCAGTGCCATCACCTTTGGGACATCCCCCTTGAATCATAAATTTAGGTATAACTCTGTGAAAAGTCAATCCGTTGTAAAATCCTTTACTAACTAAATATATAAAGTTATTTACAGTATTAGGTGCTGCCTTTGGATATAACTCTAGCTTAATTTCATCTCCATTTTCCATAGCTATTGTAGCTATAGGGTTATTGCTATCTTTAAATGTTTGTTCATCTACAGCATTAAATTTTTTAGAACCCTGATTAGAATTTTTCTGCGCATATATCAAAACTACAGCCAAAATAATTATGCACAACAATATAATTATAATTTTATTCAATTTCATCACTACACTTTCTTGTATATATTCAATTTAGTATAACTAAATTAAATGTAATTATCAACTAAATCTTCACAAAACAAGCATAATGCATCGCATTATGCTTAAATTACTACTCCATACTTAATTCTTTTTTTTGCTTTTTATAATATATGGAACTGTAATAACTGCTATGTTTTTTTCTCTCAAAAGAGTATTTTTTAAAATTAGTGCAGTTTGATTATGAAGTATATTCCCCCACCAAGCACTAACCACAAACTGAGGCATAACTATGGTTACCACATCACCTACATTTGAAGGATACTCTTCGGAAAATATATATTCCATTAAAGGTCCTTTTATTTCTCTATAAGGCGATTTTCTTATTACCAGAGGAACTGATATATTATATTTTTCCCATTTACTCTTAAGTTTTTCAGTTTCTTCATCATCTACAGATATATGAAAAGCTACTATATCATCTGATAAACATTTTGCATAATTCAAAGTTTTTAGTACAGATTTATTTAAACCTCCAACTGGAACAATAAAATGTTTTAATTTTTCTTTATTAAACTGGGGTAGATCCTGATTTTCCATACTTAACTGCTCTGCAGTTTCATCATAATGTTTTCTTACATTTTTCATTAAATATACTATAAAAGGTATGAGGATGAACACAACCCATGCTCCATGTAAAAATTTAGTATAACCTATTATTATAGCTGTAATTAATGTTACTAAAGCACCAACTCCATTTATAAATGCTTTATGCCTCCAACCCTTTTTCTTCCCTCTTATCCATTTTCCTACCATACCTGTCTGAGATAAAGTGAATGAAATAAAAACACCAACGGCATACAAAGGTAGTAAGAAATGTGTTTCACCTTTAAAAAGTATAGTTAAAAATATTGCTGCAAAAGATAGAACAATTATCCCATTTGAATAACTTAATCTACCTCCTCTTATTGAAAACTGTCTTGGTGCATATCCGTCTTTTGCTATAAATGATAAGAGTAAAGGTAAATCAGAAAAAGCTGTATTTGCAGCCATTATTAATATGAATGTTGTAGCTATCTGCATTATATAAAACATTATTCCTTTTCCAAATACTTGTTCTGTTATTTGAGAAATAAGAGTTTTATCAAGACTAGGAACTGCTTTATATAATGTAGCCAAGTATGATATACCGCCAAATATAACCATTATTATTAATGCCAATAGAAATACAACCCTTTTAGCATTTTTCTGTGCTGGTTCCTTAAAATTAGGTACTCCATCACTAATAGCTTCTACACCTGTTAACGCTGTACATCCTCCTGCAAAGGCCCTTAATATTAACATTATGGTTACATTACCAGTAACTTCATGAACAACCTGCGTTTGCTGTGGTATATAACCGAAAATATAAAACTTTATTAATCCATATACTATCATTATTATAGATACTATTATAAACAAATAGGTAGGTAAACTAAATAACTTAGATGATTCTCTTATTCCTCTTAAATTTCCTATACCCATTACCATAATTATTAATATACTTATAACAACCTTATGAGTTAAAACTTTAGGAAAAGCTGAAGTTATTGCCGCTGTACCTGCACTAGCACTTACAGCTACCGTAAGTATATAGTCTATTGTTAATGATGCACCTGCTATTAATGACCACGTAGTACCTAAATTTTCTTTAGATACTTTATATGATCCTCCACCATTTGGATAGCTATCTATAGTTTGACGATATGAGAATACTAAAATACACAGAAGTATTACAATGGCCAGTGCTACATAAAACATATATGTATATGCCAATATTCCTATAACGGGAATTAAAACCCATAAAATTTCTTCTCCTGCATAAGCTACAGAGGATATTGCATCACTAGAAAGTATTGGTAGCCCCCTAAACACACTAAATTTTTCATGATGAATTTCTTCAGACTTTAAAGGTTTCCCTATTAAAAATTCTTTTAAGTTCAATGACATAATACTCACCTCAAAATTATTTTAACCCATAGCTAAATTTATAATACAGAATAAATATAATTAAAATTTTTACAAACAATAGTAAATATTAAACTTAAAAGATATTAAAATTCTTTATCAATTGATAATATATTTCACCATCTATATTATTGACTTTTAAGGTTTTTGTATTTATTATATATATATATCCTATTATCAAATGATAATAGACTTTAATTTTTTAGGAGGCTTTAAAAATGAATGCAAAAATAAAAGTTGCAAGACTTTCCATATTTTCTAACTCAATTCTTATAATAATGAAACTATTCGTGGGGATGTTTACAGGTTCAGTTAGTATTATATCTGAAGCTATACATTCAACTATGGATTTAGCAGCTTCAATTATTGCTTTTTTCTCTGTTAAAATATCTGATAAACCAGCTGATGAAGATCATCCTTATGGTCATGGAAAAGTTGAAAATATATCTGGTGTGCTAGAAGCAATTCTTATTTTTGCAGCTTCTATATGGATAATAGTAGAAGCTGTAAAAAAACTAATGAACCCTGAACCTGTAGGTTCAATAGGCATAGGATTTATAGTTATGTTTATTTCTTCTTTTGTAAACTATCTAGTATCAAAAAAAATATATAAAATTGCAAAGCAAGAAGATTCTATAGCTTTAGAAGCAGATGCTCTTCATTTAAAAGCTGACGTTTATACTTCTTTAGGTGTTGGAGTTGGATTATTGCTAATATGGGTTACTAAATTACACTTTTTAGATCCTGTTGTTGCCATTATAGTTGCCATATTTATTTTAAAAGAAGCTTATCACCTTTTAAAAACAGCATTTGATCCTCTTTTGGATGTCAAACTATCAGATAAACAAATAAGTTCCATAAAAACTGCTATAGATAAACATAGTTCTGTATATTGCGATTTTCATGATCTTAGAACTAGAAAATCTGGAAAAACTAAATATATTGATTTGCATTTAGTCTTCCCTCAAAAAATGACTATAAAAGATGCTCATGATATTTGTGATATAATAGAAAATGATATTGAAAATTCTTTAAAAAATACTCAAGCTACTATACATTTAGAATCATGTGTTAAGAATTGTTCTTCTTGTGATTATACAGATAAGGACAAATGTGAATAAATTAAATCTAATATAGAAATTTAGTTACAAATAAAATTTACACTTTTTCAGCACAAAAAAATCATAGAATAAATTCTATGATTTTTTATATATTTAATTGCTGATTTTAAAATTATATTTACCTGTCTAAAGCATTTAATGCTCTTAGTAAATTTTCTATATCCATGCCATGAACCTGAGCAGCTTCTGCTAATGATTCACCTTGAGCTGATGGACATCCTACACATCCCATTCCAAAAGTCATTAAAGTTTCTGCTGTTTTTGGGTTTAATCTAATTATTTCTCCAATTGTCATATCCTTAGTTATTCTTTCCATACTAAATACCTCACTTTTATTTATTTGCAATACTGAACCTATTATATGCTTAGTTTATTAAACTTATCCAGTTTTAATAATCATAATAACTTCAATGAAGTTATTTATTTTAACATTGATGTACTCTTTAAATTCAGTATTATATTGTAATTGTAATACTTAGTTATTTGTATATCAAGTACTATTATTACTTTTTTATGCTAAAAAAACTATTATTTTTCCTTATTATTTATTTGCAAGCTTAAATCCTGAATTTGTAAGTTCAAAATTTCCTTTTAACCCATCAGTTATATAAACTTCTTTGTTTTTAGTTACAAATATTGCTTCTACTCCTTTTAAGGTTTTTACATATTCTGGACCCTTTTCTATACCTTTATAAAATATATTTTTAGTCATAGCATCTGCATCAATTGACACATCTGTAACCAAGGTAACACTTGCAAGAGAATTATCCATTGGATATCCTGTAAAAGGATTTAAAATATGATGATATTTCTTGCCATCCTTTTCAAAGAACCTTTCATATATTCCTGATGTGACAACAGTTTTATTTGTAACATTTATTGTACCTAGAGAATCTCCTCTAGTATCAAAAGGATTCTGTATTCCTATTGTCCAAGGACGACCTTCTGGATTATCATTAATAGCCAGTACGTTACCTCCAAGATTTACAATAGCGTGTTTGACACCATTTTCTTTTAATATCCTTGTAGCTTCATCTGCCGCATAGCCTTTTGCTATACCACCTAAATCTAAAGACATACCTGCTTTATTTAACATTACTTTTTTGTTTTTTTCATCTATAGCTAAATCTTTATAATTTACTAAAGCTTTTTTTTCGTTTATTTCCTGTATAGAAGGTAATCTAGCTTTGTCAGTGCCTATGCCCCAAAGTTTAACTAAAGGTCCTATGGTAATATCAAATGCTCCTTTAGACTGGTCTGAATAATACTTTCCTCTTTCCAAAACATATAAAGTATCATCTGATACTTTAACATAAGATTTTCCAGCATTATCAGCAACATTATCAAGCTCAGTTCCACTTTTATTAACACTCATTTTATTTTCTATATCTTTAATCCTTTTAAATGCACTACTAATAGCTTTTTCCTTATCACCATCATATACTTGTATTGAGCAAATAGTCCCTAGCACATATTCTGTTTTTTCAACTGGCTGTAACTCTTTTTTACCACATCCATAAAATAAAGCAATAAAGATCATTATGGAAATTCCGAAACTTATTTTTTTTACTGATTTCCTCATATTTCTTATACCTCTTTTTTATATTTTGTTTGAATCTAGTTTTGATATTAAACCACCTTATTTTTGCCTTTACATAAGCTTAATAAGCTATTTAAGCTTTATAGGAAATCCACATGCAACCATATAAGCTTCATCACTTAAACTTCCTATATATTGATTTATATGTCCTAAAATATCACTAAAAATTCTTCCAAGTTTATATTCTGGCACTAAACTCCATCCAACTTCATTTGTAACTACAATCAATTCTTTGTCCTTTTCTCTTGCTGTTGTGACTAGTTTCTCCACTTCGCTTTTTATTTCTTTTTCCAACTCTGCTGTTTCTTCTAATGAAATATTATCAAAGTCATAAGTCTTTTCAAACATTAAATTTGTGACCATAGTGCCTATACATTCTAACATTATATACTTATTATTGTCTTTGTTCAAAATTTGATCTAAATCTTTAAAGCCTTCATAAGTTGACCAATTTTGATTTCTGCTTTTTTTATGTATTTCTATTCTTTTTTTCATTTCTTCATCTGTAACTACAGCTGTGGCAATATATAATACATTGTCTTTTCCTTCTAATATTTTTTCTGCAAAGGTACTTTTACCGCTTCTACTTCCACCTGTAACTAAAACTATTTTCCCCATACTCATACTCCTATACAATAAAATTTTTAACTATTGCTGCAATAATAATTAATGCAAGTATTTCATTTAATTCATTGCTTGCTCCTAAGGTATCTCCAGTAAGACCACCTATTTTATTTTTGCAAAATAGATTAAATATAAATGTAAATATTATTCCTAAAAGAATCAAAATCATAACATATTTCCAATACATTATTAATGATAAAATTCCTGAAGTCATTATAATACTTATAAAAAATTCTTTTTTGCCTATATTACCTATGAAAAAATTTCCTGTTCCCGTACTCTTCGCAGTATTGCCTATACAAGATATGAATACAGTGCAAACTCTAGAAATAGCTGGGACTACTACAATTGCTATAGAAAATTCAGGTGCAATGTATGTTAAAAGTGCATATCTAAATAAAAAGTTCATTATTGTTGCAATACATGCATAAGTTCCTATCCTACTATCTTTCATTATCTCAATTATTTTTTCATTACCTTTAAAAGCAAAAAAACCATCACAAGTATCTCCTAGTCCATCTATATGTAAGGCTCCTGTAAGAAGAACTCCAGCTAAGATAACTAAAACAGCTACAACATTAGATGGTAGTATTTCTATAAAAGCTTTATATACTCCCCATTGGATAGCACCTATTATTAAACCTACCATAGGTAAGAATATAGAACCTGTTTTAAAATCTTCATTTTCGCAAGACAATTTTAAATTTACAGGTATTCTGGTAAAAAATTGAATCATTAATAAAAAACTACTAAATATTCTTCTCATGTCATCCTCCTCTATAATTGTTTTTCACTTGAATATATCTTATGTAACTAATAACTTTAATTTTGCACTATACATGAGATATACTATCTATGTACAAATTTTCATATTCATATTTTATAAGAGTTATATCTGCATTTTTAGAACTAAATTTCCAAAAAAAGTCCAAATTATTGTCTAAAATGTAACAATATATAGACCTTATAACCCCACTATGAGTTACAATAAGAACGTTATCATCCTTAAGTTTTAAAATATCGTCCATAAAATCCTTTACTTTGGAATAGAACTGCACATAGCTTTCACCTTCTGGAGGTACTGTATTTTTCCAGTCTTCACACCACAATCTCCATTTTTCAGGAAAAATTTCTTTTATTTTATCATAACTTTTTCCTTCAAATGCCCCAAAATTTCTTTCATTTATTCTGGAGTCTTTAATCATACTGCATGTCCTGTTATCTAATATAAATTTAGCTGTCTGCTCAGTTCTTTTCATTTCACTCACATATACTTTATTAAAATTTATATTCTTTAGTATTTGTGAAACTTCTTTTGCTTGGACAATACCCCTTTGAGTTATTGATACATCCATTTTACCATAATAAAATTTACTTTTATTGAGCTCAGTTTCCCCATGCCTTACAAAGTATAAATTCATAAATTGCCCCCCATCTATATAGTTTCCCAAATAAATTATATAGCAAAGACTCTCAATAGACAAATTCTTATTAAAAAAATAACCTGTAGATATTTTTTATCTACAGGTTTGTTTTTAATTTCTAAATATTATTCATCTATTTTCTTAAATTTACTCTTTCTAGATAAATACACAGGGTAACCTATTACAGTAAGTACAATACCTATTCCTGCATTCATAGGCTGAGTAAACAAAGTATTTAATATTATATACGCTCCTCCTAAAATCGCTATAGCTGGCACTATAGGGTATAGTGGAACTTTATATGGTCTTGGAAGATCTGGTTTATTTTTTCTAAGTACAAACACTGCGATAAATGTCATAACATAGAAAATCCATATTACGAAAATTAAAAGGTCTGTTAACTGGTCAAATTTACCTGAAAATACTAATATTATTGATATAACACCTAACAATATACCACTGTTTATTGGTGTTTTAAATGTAGGATGTAATTTTGATAACCAACCACTTGCTGGCAATTTGTTTTCTACTGCCATAGCATATGGAATTCTCATTCCTGTTAATATATATCCGTTTAATGCTCCAAATATAGATACTAATATACCTACAGTTATAATCTTTCCACCTGCTGGTCCAAAGATTATTGTTGCAACATCAGCTGCTGGTGTTTTTGTTGCTGCAAGAGCAGATGCTGGTAATACGAAAAGATATGCTACATTTATTAATAAATAAACTGCCATAACTAATGATAATCCACCAACAATTGCTTTAGGTAAATCCTTAGCTGGATTCTTCATTTCTCCTGATATAGCTCCAACATTTATCCATCCATCATAAGCAAACATTGTAGCTACCAATGCTGAACCAAGACTCGTACCTATGGGATGGTTTACAGCTGTCATTGGAAATAATCTTACTACTCCGCCATCACCTTTCATAAGTCCAACTACTATGATTGCAAATAAAGGTACTAGCTTACCAACTGTAGCTACAGTCTGAATAACTCCGCCTGTCTTTGATCCTAATGAATTCATACATACTAAAAATACAATAACTATAATTGCTATTATGTTTAACATTGAGTCATTTAATCCTAATAATGATATAACTTGTGTTGCAAATATTATTGCAAGTGCAGCTATATTAGCTGGAAAATATATAACTGTTTGAGCCCATCCTAAAAGGTATCCCCAAACATCTCCATAAGTTTCCTCTAAATATGCTACCATACCACCTGTTTTAGGTATTGCTGCAGATATTTCAGCAGCTGTAAGTCCACCTGCTACAGATATAATTCCACCCAAAACCCATGCCATCATACCTAGTCCTGGTGCTCCTGTTGCTGTAAATATAGCTCTAGGTTTAAAGAATACACCTGAACCAATAACCATACCGATAACGATTGCAAGAGCAGGTACAAGACCAATCTCTTTTTTTAATTCGCTTTTACCCATTTCTAAATTCCTCCCCATAAATTTTAAATTACAAAATATATCTTATTCCGATAAAATCTTAACATGATTTATGCTTTAAATCAAGTGGAATTTTGCAATAAATTTATTTTTGTACATAATTATTCGCGTTTTTCCGCATTTTTAGCATTTTATGTGGATATTCGCGTACAAATTAATTATATTTTCCATAATTGTAATATATTTTCTTCGACAAATTATTGTCAAACTTTTTGCCACTTCATCATTTCTTTAACTTACTATTTACTATTTATAAAATTATTTGAAATCACTTATTTTATAAAATTTATATTTTTGATTTTCAAACTTCTTGATTATTTTGTGCAATACTGATCGTTCTGAGTAATTATAATAAGGATACCCATCTTCTCCTCTGTTTATTTTTATGTCTTCAAATTCTATATATGGATGGTAAAAAAAGCTACCTAATAAATTCTTATCTGCATTTTCTATCTTTTTTAGCATATTATTACAATCACTTTTTCCATCAACATAATCAAGTGGTGTAGGAATATATACTGTTGTTTTTCCACTTTTATTAGTTTTAATTATGGATTTATATTCTGTTATCCCACCATTTTCTGAGTAAGGTTCATATATATATTTAAATTTTTCTTCTAAAACTCCTAGTTGCTTTTTTAAAATTCCATAATGAGGCACTTCAAAAAAAGCACATTCTATATCTAACTTTTTTGCAGCATCTATAGCCTTATCAACTCTTTCTCTTGCATATTCTTCTCCATCTGGAATATTATCTTTTTTCCCTCTATGAAATTCTAATCCTTCCACGCTTTCTGTATTGCCATATTGATGTGTATATCCATGTAATCCCATAATGCCGCCTTTGTCTACAAAGTAATCCAGGGTAAATATAAATTCTGCATTATAAAAGCTATAAATTTTTGAAATATCATTATCAATGTGCTCAGAAGGTTTTATATATCTAGGAACCCATGCTACATGAAATGGTATATTTTGTTTATATAAATAGTCAGCTACTATTCTTAATTTTTCCAAAGACTCTGGAGATGAATATATTGCACCAGCAGTAATGTCCTCCATCCTTATTAATGATGCCCTACTTCCTCCCTCTTCTTTTGCAAAACTTAGTTTATCCCTATTTGTATAAAAACTTATAGTTTTGTTTTTTATATCCCAATAAGTTTTCAAATTAAAAAAATTTGTAAAATCAATCATAGATGCATATATTATGCTATTTTTTACAATTACTTTCTTTTTTAAATTATATTTCTTTTTATTAACAATAAACTTATTATTAGTAGTATCAATTTTTATATTATTATTTTGTAATTGAAGATTTACTATATTATTTTCTATTAGAACCTCTCCCTTTAAATTTTTAACTATTTCACTTATAGGTAAATAATATCTATTGTTTTCTACATATACAGGCAAAGTTAAATTTAGTTCTTTGTTTTCAAACTTAACTAATATATTATCTTGTTCCATATTGAGTCCTATAAAATTTAAAACATTATTATTTTCTTTATTAGAAATTTTACTGTTTACAAATTTAATACTAGCTGTAAATATGGTGAAAAATACTATTAATAATATTAACAGCTTTCTTTTAAATATTTTTTTCATATTAATCTCTTCCTTCAGAATTTTGTATTCTATTACAGCTATCAATTTTAAGTCATTACTTTATTTGCTTATTGCAACAATTATAATTATCATTTGCAAAAATAATTTATTTATTTATATTTTTTTCATTTTCCCAGAAAATATGTTTCAAAAATAAATTCAGATCATTATGAATACATTGACAATTTCAACACTCTTTATTTCATAGAAATTATTACCACAAAACTATTTTTGACAATTAAGAATTTTTATTATATAATATGATTAATTATATAATAAGGATGGTGTATATGAATAACTTATCTAACATTTTTAGGGAAAAAAAATTAAAACTTACTCCTCAGCGAATTGCAGTATATAAATTTTTACAATCAACAAAAGAACATCCATCTGCTGAAATAATTTATAAAGCTCTTCAACCTGAATATCCTACAATGAGTCTTGCTACTGTTTACAAAGCTTTAAAGACTTTAGTTTCAGTAGACCTAATTCAAGAAATTAATGTAGGAGAAGGAAACTTTAGGTATGACGGAAATGTTCTACCACATCCACACATACAATGCCTTAACTGTGGTAAAGTAGATGACATTGAAGGAATCTGTTTTTCAGATTTAAATGATAAGGTTAAAAATTATACTGATTATGCAATATCAGGAAATCAAGTATACTTCTATGGTGTTTGCAAATCATGTAATACAACTAATTAAAATAATTGTTCATTAAAGTAAAAATGGCTATTGCACTAATTAATTAGTGCAATAGCCATTTTTATTTACATATAAAACTTTTCAAAGAAAAATTCTCTTTTTACTGTCGACTGTCAATTCTACTTTCTTAGTATAAGTAAAGTTTTGGTATTACCTATCTATAAAATACTTATTACAACAGCCACTTTTGCTTTTAACACTATCTATATGCATCATTTACAATTTCTTGCCACTCTTTACCACTGAGTTTTCCTGATAACATTTCATCTATTTTTGAAGATATGTTAGCTTTTATTCTTTCTGGTATATTATATATATAAATTATGCTATTTTCTGTACTCCATTCTAGATGCTTAGATATAATAGACTTTGCACCTCCTTTTATAGAACTATTGACTTTTTTGTTGCCAGTTACAAAACCACTTTCTACAAGTTTTTTTTGAAAATCGTCACTTATCATAAACTTCATAAAACTACTTGTTTCCTCATTGTTCTTGCTATTTACAGGCGTACATAACAAGCAATTAGAAATAACAGGCATATTTATTTTAGAATAGGTATCCTTAGTAGATCCACCTATAACTTTTATATTTTCACCTTTAAAATCATTACAATAATATGATGAAGTTACAATTAAAGGTATATCTCCCTTTACAAATTTATTTATACTACTTTCATTTCCAATTTCAAAAGTATTTTTATTTATGTTACTTTTCTTTATGACTGCTGATAAATTATCAAAGGCTTGTTGCATTTCATTTATAGTTTTATAGGCTTCAGCCCCACTATCATACTTACTTTCTAACTTTCTCATACTCACTTTATTATTTATTATTATAGAGGCTAAACTACTATTTATATCTAAATCTTCTGTCAAAATCACAGGAATCCTCATTGATACATCATTTAATTTTTTTAATGTGCTTTCAAATTCTTCTTCATTAGATGGAACTTTTAAATTCAGTTTTTTAAAAGAATCTTGGTTACATAGAATTTCTATAGTATATGGAATCAATGTTATTCCATAATATTTATCGTCAAATCTTCCATAAGCATTTACTACAGTATAGTATTTATCATTAAGCTTATTTTCATCATAAAAGTTTCCTATATCATTTAATAAACCTTTTCTACTTAACTTAAATATATTATTTCTAGAAGTAAATATTACATCAGCGCCTATATTTTTACCTATATCATCTTCTATTTTTCCTCCTATAATATTGTTACTATTAACTTTAATTTTAGGATTAGCTTTTTTAAATTCTTCTATAAGCAATTTCAGTATATTTGAAGATTCTTTGTCTTTTAAATCTATATATATGTTTAACTGTTTTTCTTTATCCGAATCTTTTGCCTTATTGCAAGCTACAATATTAATCATAAACATCAATATTAAAAACAATATTACACCCTTTTTTCTATAAATCATGTCCTTCCTCCTTTCCAGCTTAGAATTTAAATATTAAATTTTTTTCATATCAAAGTACTTGTAATTTTATTTTGTACATAATAATTAAATATATAATTATTTCATATAATTAATTGGAGGTGAACTATATGAAATTTAGAGTAATATTTCTAAAAAAGAAGTATATTTACTTTATGCTACTAACTTTAATTCTTTTTATATTATTAATTATCTTGTTTTTATCAAAACATTATTCACCAACCTTTAATAATATTTCTCAAGATAAAATATTAAAGGCTGACTTTGACGGTGATGGAAAAGAGGACATACTATCTGTTAAAAAAAATAACGATAAGTATTCTTTAGACGTTAAGATTAAAGACAAAAATTTTCCTATTACTCAATATAAAAATTCTTCAGCAACATATAATTATTCATCTTATTGGCCTATGAGAATAACTCTTATGGATGTGTCTAGAGATAAGATTCCCGAAATCTTTATTCAAACTTCAAATAAAGATAACCCTGTTCAATATGTTTTTATTTGGAATTATAAAAAGTTTGATAATATACTTTCAAATTCAAATAATATTTTAGGTTTTATTGATTGTAAAAATAATAAAACACCAAAAGTTATATCAGGTAAATTTCAAAATAATAAAATTACTCTTTCAAACTATATATTTTTAAACTATAAATTCAAAAATTACAATTATGATAACAATAATACTTTTATGGGAATTGATACAATATGTGACTTTATTAAATTTGTACAAAGTCTTCCTCAACCTGAACCTTTTAAACCTAAAGATATTTTTGATGATGACCTATACAACAAAGATTTAGCACTATTAAAGAAACTTTCTTCAGACAATAACACTTATATATTTCAAGACAGCATATTCAAAGAAAATAGATGTAATCAGGATGGCGATGTATCAGAAATATCTTGGACGCTTAACTTTAGAGGTATATCAAATTTAGATAAAAAAACAATCAAAAATTACACTATAAATCTTTTGTTAACACCTAATGAGAATAGCAAAAATAATTATTATTTTAAAATTTCTTCTATATTTTAAAAAACAAAAGGGACCGTTTCACGGTCCCAAGGGGGATGGGGGGTTATAATATCAAACAAACTTAAATGTGATTTGTTTGATATCTTGGGAGATATATCTCCCAATTACATTTATTATAATATCCAATTTCCAAAAGTTTTATTCATCTTAAATTAAATTTTTTAATATTTTTTATAAATATCTTCTATTTCTTTTTTTATTTCTTCTCTTAGCACTATAGGTTCTATAACTTCTGCATTTTTTCCAAATCCTAATATCCAATTTTTTATTTCATTTAATTCATCTAAATAAATACTTAATAATAAAGACCCATCATCTAAATTTTCTATTTGCTCATTAATATGCCATTTCCCATTTTTTATAAAGCTTGAAACTTCTTTATCAAACTTTATTACGACCTTGCTTTTATCACCTTTAAAAGCAGTCAAATTTTCTTCTAAATATTCTTTTAAGGAAAAGTTATGTGGTATCATATATATTTCATCAGTTATTTTTAAACTCTGAATTCTTGATATTTTAAAAGTCTGAACCTGATCATTTTTATAATAATAACCTATTATATACCATGAGCCTTCCCTAAAAATCAAATTATAAGGATCTACCTTTTTTATAGTTAAATTATTTCTATTTATAGAAAAGTAATTTATACTTAAAGTTCTTCCTCTACTCATAGCATAATTTATTTGAGATATTTTATCTTCTAAATTTTGCAAACTTCCAATTTCATTGATTTTGAAGTTTCCACTTTCATTTATATGCTTTAATTCACTCTCTGAGTTCATATACAAATTTTTTATTTTTGTTACAGCTTTTTGTAAATCTTTTTCATACATAAATCCATTTTCTTTTGTAAGTATTTGTGTAGACATAAATAATGATTGTAATTCTCCTTCACTAAGCTTCGATGGTTTCATATAAAATTCTTGATCTATGTAAAATCCCCCGTACCTACCCTTTTTAGTATGTACGGGTATACTAGCCTTATTTAAGCTATTTATATATCTATATATAGTTTTTTTATCAACTTCTAGAGTTTCTGCTAATTCTGTTGCAGTAGTAAGACCTTTATATTGCAGTGTTATTATCATTTCTATTAAGTGAGAAATTTTAGACATATTTTTTACCCCCAGTATAATTTTATCTTAATCCTTACTTATATCGTTATATTTAATAAATTTTTTAGTATATTTAGTACATTTTCATATAAAATTAAAAAATATATTTTATTTTCAATTTAATACAATAGTTGAAGACATAAAAAACAGACATGTATAGTATAAAAACTATACATGTCTGTTTTTTTATGTCTTTATCATCATTAATTTTTGAGACAATAATACAATAGTAGTTACAAAATTGAAAATAAAATGATTAAACACAGAATACCAATATCCTTTTTTTTCTATTAAATAACAATTATACAATCCTATCCATATTAATACGGGAAATGCTTTTAAATTAAAATGGATAAAAGCAAAAATCATACTGCTACTAATTGCTGCTAAGTAGATCCCTATTCTAGGTTTAAATATTTTTTCAAATATCAGCCATCTAAAAACAAATTCTTCAAGTACTGGAGCAAAAATTATTAGTATTGGTATCAATATTATAAATCTGTTCAGTGGCATATTAGACATCCAAGTAACTACTTCTTGCTCCTTAACTTGTACTTTAAACTTGGAAAACACAACTGTCTCTACCATTAAAATGATGATTGTCATACAATAAGAAAAAAGTATTAATTTTATACCTGAAAGTATATTAAATTTTCTTATATTAAAGCCAAATCTTACAAAATCATTACTTAATTTTTTGCTTATAGTTTTTGCAAAACTTTCTTTTTCTGAATCGACACTATTATCGCATCTAGAAAAATCAGATATCTTATTTGCATCCTTTAAGTATTTAATATCAAAAACTACAAGAATAAAAGGTAAAAGATTATTTGTAAAAACAGATAATATTATGTATACTAAGCTTATTAATATCAACAATATTTTACTTTTATTTTTTTCTCTAAAAAATTTTATAAAAATTACTAGAGGCGGAATATAGATGAATAAAAATACAAGTAGGTTTTTAATAGTATCAATCATTACATATTCTCTCCTTACTATGTATCTTTAACTGAACTAACTATTTACGCTCTGTTCAATTACATCTAAAAGCTCTTCTTTTCCCAATTTTTTGAGCGAAGAAAAAGTTAAAAGTTGATCCTCACTTTTTAATTCAAAAGTCTTTCTAATCATTTCAATATTCTTTCTAAGATCAGCTTTATTTAATTTATCGATTTTAGTTGCCACTATAAGGGTATCATAATTATAATGTTTTATCCATTTATACATAATTATGTCATCCTCGTTAGGCTTATGCCTACAGTCAACAAGTAATATTACTTTTTTTAATTGTTCTCTTCCTGTTAGGTATCTTTCAATTACTGTTCCCCACTTTTGTTTTTCTGACTTTGAAACCTTTGCATAGCCATATCCAGGCAAATCAACAAAATAAAATTCATCATTTATAATGAAAAAATTCACTAGTCTGGTTTTTCCCGGAGTACCACTAACTTTAACTAACTTTCTTCTATTTACTAAAGTGTTTATTAAAGATGATTTTCCAACATTAGATCTTCCTACAAAAGCTATCTCTGCCCTATTATCTACAGGGTATTGATTTGCTAAAACTGCAGAAATTATAAATTCCGATTGTTTTATTTCCATAAACTTACTTTCACCTACTCATTTTTAATTAAGGCATTTTCCAATACAGTATCTATTTTATCTGCCAATATATAATTTAGTTTACTCTTAATTGTTTTTGGTATTTTTAACAAATCTTTTTCATTATCCTTTGGTATTATTATAGTAGTAACACCTGCTCTATAGGCAGCTAAACTTTTTTCCTTAAGTCCTCCTATAGGAAGCACCCTGCCTGTTAAAGTTATTTCTCCAGTCATAGCTACATTAGTGTTTAACTTTTTTACCACTTAATGCAGATATTATTGCTGTTATCATTGTAACACCTGCTGATGGTCCATCTTTAGGTACAGCACCTTCTGGAACATGTATGTGTATATCTTTATCCTTGTAAAAAGTATCTTCTATTCCATACTTATGTGAATTAGCTCTAACATAACTATATCCTGCCCTAGCTGATTCCTTCATCACATCCCCTAGCTGTCCAGTTAATTCTAGTTTTCCTGTTCCTGGCATAACACTTACTTCTATTGGTAGTGTGTCTCCACCATATCCTGTCCATGCCATTCCCATTACAACTCCAACTTTATCTTCTTTATCAGCCTTATCATAAGTATAGATTTGAGGCCCAAGATAAGCTTTAACTTTATTTGAATTAACTATAATCTTATCCTTATCTTTTTCAATCATTTCTGCTATAGATTTTCTTATAATAGAAGAAATTTTTCTTTCTAAACTTCTTACACCAGATTCTCTTGTATAATTGTCTATTATAAGGGATATAGCTGAATCAGAAATCTTTATTTTATCATCATCTACTTCATGCTCTTTTAATTTTTTAGATACTAAATGTTCTTTCGCTATATGAAATTTTTCTTCAGTAGTATATCCAGATACATCTATTACTTCCATTCTATCTAATAATGGTCTAGGTATAGTTTCTAAACTGTTAGCTGTAGTTATAAACAAAACATTTGATAAATCAAATTCTAATTCTAGATAATGATCTCTAAAAGTACTATTTTGTTCACTATCTAATACTTCTAAAAGTGCATCTGATGGATCACCTTTAAAATCATTACTCATTTTATCTATTTCATCTAATAAAAATAAAGGATTTTTTGATTTTGCCTGTTTCATTCCATATATTATTCTTCCTGGAATAGCACCTACATAAGTTTTTCTATGTCCTCTTATTTCAGCTTCATCTCTAACTCCACCTAATGACATCCTAACAAAATTTCTATTTAAAGCATGTGCTATAGATTTAGCTATAGAAGTTTTTCCTACTCCTGGAGGTCCAACAAGACAAAGTATTGGTCCCTTTAATGAATTACTCATTTTTTTAACAGCTAAATATTCAATTATTCTATCCTTTACATCTTCAAGTCCATAATGTTCTTTTTCTAATACTTCTCTGGCAGATTTTATATCTAAATTATCTTTTGTCTGATTATTCCAAGGCATATCCAATACCCAATCTAAATATGATCTTATTACGCCGCTTTCTGCTGAATAAGTTCCACTATTTTTCAACCTGTCTAATTCATATAGAGCCTTTTCTTTTGCAACTTTCGGTAATTTAGCTTTATTTATTTTATTTTTATATTTATTTAGTTCTCTTTTTTCTTCATCTTCTTCACCAAGTTCATCTTGTATAGCCTTTAACTGCTCTTTTAAGTAGTATTCTTTTTGGACTTTATCAATTTTATTTTTTACTTTTATGCCTATTTTTCTCTCTAACTTTAATATTTCAACCTCATTGACTAATATATCTAAAAGTTTTTGAAGTCTTTCTTCTATTTCATAAGTATTTAAAAGATCCTGCTTTTTTTCTTGCTTAAGCATAAGGTATGAACTTATAACATCTGCAAGCCTTCCAGGATTATTTAACTCTTCTAGTGTGACTATTGTATCTATTGGTATATTTCCTGATAATTTTATGTACTCATCAAAATTCTTTCTAATTGAACGAACAAGTGCTTCACACTTATTATCTTCATTACCATCTTCATCAATTAAACTTTTAACTTCAACTTTGAAAAATGGTTCTTTTTCAACATATTTTTCTAATCTTCCTCTACTTTCACCTTCTACTAATACTCTTACAGTATCACCTGGTAACTTAAGAATCTGTTTTATATTACAAACAGTTCCCATTATAAATATATCTTCTTCTTCAGGATCTTCAATTTTAGCTTCCTTCTGCGCAGCTAAAAATATTTTTTGCTGTGTAAGCATTGCTTCTTCTATAGCAGTTATAGATTTTTCTCTACCTACATCAAAATGTAAAACCATATATGGAAATACAGTAATGCCTCTTAGCGGAATCAGAGGAAGAACCTGTAAAGTTTTATCCATTATTTCTCCCCTCACTTTTTAAAATTTAGTATATTAAAAAAACAATTTAATATATAGTTAGACTAATATATTATAACTATAAAATAGTTTTTTTTCAATTATTCTATTTAACTTATATAGTTTTTTGATTATAAATTAACGATTTACCTTTGGAACGTTAATGAAATTTTACTTCTATACCTATAAAACGCTTATTATACAAAATAAATTAACATTAAGGCATATTCAAAAAAATAACTAATAAGTACATTAGTATATTTAGCTTCACCATAACCTTTTTATAGAACAACTATCCGCGAAACTTATTTCCTTGCACACCACAAAATATACTAACATCTTTGACTCGTTATTTTTTTTCATATGCCTAAATCATTTTATACTTTTAAGCTTTTAAGGATTCTGCTGCCAATATATCGACACTAGTATTTATATCCTCATATTTTTTTTCCGAAGTTTCTTTTACTAATGAGAACTTTATTACTTCCTCTATGCTTTTAACTGATATGATTTTTATACCCTCGATTTTCGAAAAACTTTCCTGCCAATTTTCACATGGTATTATGACAATTTTAGCCCCTGCCTTTTTTGCTGCTTGAACTTTCGCATTTACTCCACCAACAGCTTTAACATCTCCATGTATGGACAATTCTCCAGTCATAGCTACTTCATTGTTTATAGCTATATTATTTATAGCACTATATACTGCTGTAGCAATACTTATCCCTGCAGATGGTCCATCTACTGGTGCACCTCCTGAAAAATTTATATGTATATCATATTCGTCACAATTTAAATTAAAAGTTCTTTCAATTACAGTAATTACATTTTCTACGGAACATCTAGCTGTGCTCATTCTTATCATCTTTCTATTTTGACTACTTATTTCTTCCTCTTCTACAATGCCTGTTATTTTTAACATTCCTTTTCTACCATTACATTTTTTAGCTGTAGCTTCTATTTCCATTAAAGCTCCAATATTTGATCCATAAACTGCTAATCCATTAACATACCCTATAGCCGGTTTACTATTTATTATTTTTTCAAATCTTGGTGAATACTGACCATTTTCAACTACCCATTCTACATCTTCAATTGTAATATTATTTCTACCTTCATTTAAAGCTATACCTGAAGCTAGTTGAATTAAATTTACAGCATCTCTACCATTTTGACAATACTTTCCTATCATATTGCAAGCTTTGCTATCGATATTAAATCCTATTTTATTTATAGCATTAAGAGCTATAGTTTTTATTTCATCGGGAACCAAAGCTCTAAAAAACACTTCTACACATCTTGATCTTAAAGCTGGGGTGATTTCATCTGGATTCCTTGTTGTAGCTCCTACAAGCCTAAAATCAGCTGGAAGTCCATTGTCAAAAACATCTTTAATATATGTTGGCATGTTCGTATCTGATGAATTGTAATATGAACTATCTAAAAAAACTTTTCTATCCTCTAATACTTTTAGCAATTTATTCATTTCTATAGGATGAAGTTCTCCTATTTCATCAATGAATAGTATTCCACCATGGGCTTTTGTAACTGCTCCTGGTTTGGGTTGTGGTATTCCTGCTACACCTAATGGCCCTGCCCCTTGATAAATAGGATCATGCACAGATCCTATAAGTGGATCTGCTATTCCCCTATCATCAAATCTTATGGTTGTTGCATCTATTTCAATAAATTTTGAAGCTTCATTAAAAGGTGAGTAATTTTTTTTCTTAGCATATTGAAGCACTAATCTAGCTGCTGCTGTTTTCCCTATCCCTGGAGGTCCATATATTATTACATGCTGTGGATTCGGGCCACAAAGAGCTGCTTGAAGTGCTTTTATACCTTTTTCCTGACCTATAATTTCGCTAAAATTTGATGGTCTACTCTTCTCTGTAAGAGGTTCTGTGAGTTTTATTCCTCTTAATTTTTTTAATTCCTCCATTTCCTTTTTACTTTCTTTATCTACAATTATCTTTCGTGATTTTTGACCTTTTAATGCATTAAAAAAGTAAAGCCCCATTACCATAGTAACTATCATTTCAATGACTATTAAAGTATACATCATTACTAAAAAACCTCCCTCCATTACTTCCATAATATATACGAATTTGCCCTCACCTTAGTATTATGAACATTTTTTGTTTAGTATATTCTAAATATAAATGGAGAATAGATGTTTTTTTTAATAATACAAAAGAGTACTGAAATTTTCAGTACTCTTTCTACTTTAAACTTTTATGCACTTTCTGAACCTTTTCTTGATCTAGACTTTTTTACTTTTATAGGAGTTCTTTTATCTCCTTCTGCATTAATAAGTTCTGGTTTTTTAGTTTTCACTGTGTCTTTATTTATTATTACCTTAGCAATTTCTTCTCTTGAAGGTATTTCAAACATTATTTCTTTCATTGTGTCTTCAATTATAGCTCTTAAGCCTCTAGCACCTGTATTTCTTTTAATAGCTTCATTTGCAATAGCTTCTAAAGCTTCTTCTTCAAATTCTAAGTTCTACATTATCCATTTCAAAAAATTTCTTATATTGCTTAACAAGTGCATTTTTAGGTTCTTTAAGTATACTAATTAATGCATTTTTATCTAATGCATCAAGAGTTACAACTATAGGAAGTCTTCCTACAAATTCAGGAATAAGACCAAATTTTAAAAGATCTCCTGGCATTATTTCTCTTAAAAGCTTTCCTATATCTTTTTCATTTTTGGACTGTATTTCAGCACCAAATCCCAAAGTGCTTATTCTTGTTCTGCTTTCAATAATTTTATCAATTCCATCAAAAGCACCACCACAAATAAATAATATATTTGTAGTATTTATTTGTATAAATTCTTGATGAGGATGCTTTCTTCCACCTTGAGGTGGTACTGAAGCTACTGTACCTTCAAGTATTTTTAATAAGTGCTTGTTGAACACCTTCTCCAGATACATCTCTTGTTATAGATGGATTTTCTGATTTTCTAGCTATTTTATCAATTTCATCTATATATATAATTCCTTTTTCAGCTCTTTCTATATCATAATCAGCATTTTGAATTAAGTTTAAGAAGAATATTTTCAACATCTTCACCTACATAACCTGCTTCTGTTAAGAGTTGTAGCATCTGCAATTGCAAAAGGTACATTTAAAAATTTAGCTAAAGTTTGTGCTAAAAGAGTTTTACCTGATCCTGTAGGTCCAAGTAATAAAATATTACTTTTTTGTAATTCTACATCATCATTATTTGCATTAGAATTTATTCTTTTATAATGATTATATACTGCTACTGCTAGAGATTTTTTAGCTTCATTTTGACCAATTACATATTGATCAAGATAGCTTTTTATTTCCATTGGTTTTGGAAGTGAACTCATATCAACTTGAGTATCTTCTTCAAATTCATCAGTTATTATTTCAGAACAAAGTTCTATACATTCATCACAAATATATACACCTGGACCTGCAATTAGTCTTCTAACTTGATCTTGAGTTTTACCACAAAAGGAACATTTTAATTGTTTTTTATCATCAATTTTAGCCATTTTTACACCTCTCTAAAGGTTATTTCTTTTTTACCATAATTTCATCTATTAATCCATATTCTTTAGCTTCTTCTGCTGACATAAAGTTATCTCTTTCAGTATCATGTTCAATTGTTTCTAATGGTTGACCTGTTCTTTCACTAAATATGCTGTTTAATTTTTTCTTTATTTTAAGTATTCTTTCAGCATGAATTCCTATGTCAGTTGCCTGACCTTGGAATCCACCTAATGGTTGATGTATCATTATTTCACTATTTGGAAGTGCAAATCTTTTTCCCTTTGCACCTGCATGTTAATAAAAAAGCTCCCATTGAAGCAGCCATTCCTATACATATAGTAGAAACATCTGGTTTAATATACTGCATTGTATCATAAATAGCCATTCCTGCTGTTATAGATCCTCCTGGACTATTTATGTATAAATATATATCCTTATCAGGATCTTCAGCTTCTAAAAAAAGTAATTGTGCAACTACAAGACTTGCTGTTACATCATTAACTTCTTCACTTAACATTACAATTCTATCTTTTAAAAGTCTAGAATAAATATCATAAGATCTTTCTCCTCTATTTGTTTGTTCAACAACTACTGGTACTAAACTCATAATATCTCTCCTCCTTTTAAATCATTAAAATTATATTTTACCCATTTAAAAATTTGATAAATTTAAAATTAATTGCCAGAAAAATTCCTGGCAATTAATCTTTTTAATATATTATGCTATTTCTTTACTATTATCTACTAACATTTTTACTACTTTTTCATTGACTACATCAATTTTTAAATGATTTTTCTGTGAATCTAAAATTAATTTTGCTGTTTTGTCTAATTCTTTACTTCCATATTGTTTTGCCATTTCTGTTGCTTTAGCTAACATTTCTTCTTCTGTTGCTTCAACTTTTTCTACTTTTGCTATTTCTTCAATAGTCAAATCTGTTTTCACTCTTTTTTCAGCAGTTTCTTTCATATATTCTCTAACTTTTTCTTCTGTGTTATTTGTATATTGATAATATGATCTGAAGATCTAATCCTTGATATTTTAATCTCATTTCTAAATCTTTTAACATATTGTCAATTTCTTTATCTATCATAACTTCTAGGAATATCTATTTTTAGCATTTTCACACACTGCATCAATAACTGCTTCTTCATATTCTCTTTTAGTTCTTAATTCATTTGCTTCTTCCATTTTCTTCTTTACATCTGCTTTTAATTCATCTAAAGTATCAAATTCTGAAACTTCTTTTGCAAATTCATCATCTAATGCTGGTAGTTCTTTTATTTTTATATCTTTAATAGTAACTTTAAATGTTGCTTCTTTACCATTTAATTCTTCTTTACCATATTCTTTTGGGAATGTTACTACTAATATCTTTTTCATCGCCTTTGTTTAATCCTACTAGTTGATCTTCAAAGTTATCTATAAATGTACCTGAACCAATTTCTAGTTCATAGTCTTTTCCTTCTCCACCTTCAAAAGCTTTGTCTTCAACAAATCCTTTAAAATCTATAACTGCTATATTTCCTTTTTCAATTGATCCTTCTTCTTTTGTCTCAATTCTTGCATTTTTTTGTTGCATTGCATTTAATTCATTTTCTATTTCTTCTTCTTTTACTTCATATACATTCTTTTTAACTTCTAATCCCTTGTATTCTCCAAGTTTAACTTCTGGGATAACAGTAACTTTTGCTGTATATACAAATTCTTTTCCTTCTTCAATTTGAACTATGTCTATTTGTGGATAATCAACTGGTTTAATATTGTTTTCTTCTAAAGCTTCTGGATATGTATCATCACAACAGAAGTTTATAGCATCTTCATAAAATACATTCTTTCCATAATACTTCTTTATTATATTCATTGGAGCTTTACCTTTTCTAAATCCTGGTATGTTGAATTTTTTAGCATTTTTGTTAAACGCTTTTTTCATAGCCTCACTAAATTTTTCTGACCCTACTGTTATTTCTAATTTTACAACATTATTTTCTATTTTTTCTACTTTTGCATTCATTATATTATTCCTCCTACTCACCATAAGTGCTTATGTTAACCATAATATTATAACATACATTTAAAAGTATTAACATATGTTAGTTAATGTTATACATTATTTAATATTTAAAAATTTAAATTAAATTTCTGTATTATAATTATATACCAAAAAACATAAATTTTACAATTATTTTTTAATTTATATTTGGCAACTTAAAAATTTTTTGAATTTTTAAGTTCATCATAGTTTAAATAGTTATTACTATGTGCTCCTATAATTACTATTTCATTATAACCTATTTCCTTTAATTTACAAGATTTTTTTTAAATTTAACTTCCACTTTTCTTGACAATAAACATTCATTGCTAAAATCTCTATCATTATCTATTCAGTAACATTTCCATTTGATGTTAAAAATACAGTTTTTCCATCTGAAATTACTGTTAATCCTTTATCCGTTAATTTATCTAACTTAACATCTTCTCCTTGAATACTTTGTACAAGGGTACTATTTTTATTTGTAATAGTCTCAATCCAAACATACTTTGTAGACTTGCCAATCCATGGGAGTTGACTTATATATGCAATATTATTTTCATCTATAAACTTGGGAGAATAACACCATATATAATTAGGATCAGATGCAATTTGTGATTCTCGTGTTATTACTGTACCACTGCTAGAAGTATATTGGGTACTGCCTATATCTTGTTTATTACCATTTATGTCCAAAAGCGTGATACCTTGAACTTTATTATCATATACTACCATATTTTTACCTGAAGGACTTATACTATAAGAAACATTACTTTCTGCTGGTGATACCTCTTTAAAAATTTTATTTCCATCTTTCACTTCATATATTGCATTTACACTTTTCCCATTGCTTAAATTAACCGCATATCCTTCCGATTTTTCTGTTTTTTCTGTTTTCTTAGCTGGTGTTTCTGCTGGTTTTGTTATTTCCTTACTTTTTTCAGTAGTAACATTCTTAACTTCATTTATTTCTTTATTTAAATTCTTAAATATACCTTTTATAGATGTTGCTGTAAATATAATTAAAATAATAGATATGGCAACAACGAAGGTGATTATCTTCCTTCTTCTTCTCATCTTTTTTTCATAATCCTTACTAAATATGCTTGGTTTTGCCACCTTCAATTCCTCCTACATAAAATATTTAAAATTACATTTTCGTTCTTTTATTATACCATAATTATTCATTATTTATTATAACTCAAAACTATAAAGAAAAATAATAATTTTTTGTTACCATTATGGCTATTCTATTTACATACTTTAAATAGGAAAACATAAAAACCTTGTGAAAACTATTTTTTCATAAGGTTTTTATAGTGAATTTAATTTAAATATTCTTCTATACTCTTATACTCTATTTTTTTATCTTCCTTCTTCATATATATAGCCATTAAAAAAGTTTTTGCAGTATCTATACAAGTAAATACAGGTACCCTGTATTCTGCAGCCTTACGTCTCAATTTAAATCCTTCACTTTCAGGATTGTTTCCTCTTGTTGGCGTATTTAAAATCATTTTTACTTTTCCCTGTACTATAAGGTCTGAAACTTCTTCTACATCTATTATAGTACAAGCAATTTTGTTCTTCTTTAAATATTCCCCTGTTCCCTCTGAAGCATAGAAATTAAATCCTAATTTTAAATAATCTGTTATTATTTCTATTCCTTCTTCTTTATCTACATCTTTTAATGATACGTAAATACTTCCTTCTGTGACTATATCCACACCTGAAGCACTAAACCCTTTATATATAGCTCCATTTAAAGTTTTGTCTACTCCAAGTACTTCTCCTGTAGATTTCATTTCTGGTCCTAAATACATGTCTACATCTGCCAGTTTTTCTCCTGAAAAAACAGGTACCTTTACAGCAAATAAGTTTCTATTCTTTAAAAGACCTGTGCCATATTCAAATTGGCTTAATTTTTTACCTAACATAACTTCTACAGCTATTTTTACCATTGGTACTCCTGTTACTTTGCTAAGTATAGGAACTGTTCTTGATGCTCTTGGATTAACTTCTATTACATATACTTTACTTCCATCAAATACATATTGTATATTGACAAGTCCTATTATTTTCATATTCATCACTATCTTTTTTGTATATTCTATTAAAGTCTTTATTGTTTCTTCTTTCAAAGTTATATAAGGATATACTGTTATGCTGTCCCCTGAATGTACGCCAGTTCTTTCAATATGTTCCATTATTCCTGGCATTAATATATCTTCACCATCACATATAGCATCAACTTCTATTTCTGTACCTTTAATATATCGATCTATAAGTATAGGATGATTTGTGGACACCTGTACTGCTTCCTTCATATATTTTGTAAGTCCTAATTTATCATAAACCACTTCCATGGCACGTCCTCCAATTACATATGAAGGTCTTACTACTACAGGATACTGAAGTTCTTCAACTGCTTTATAAGCTTCTTCTATACTTGTAACTGCTGTTCCTGTTGGTGATGGTACTTTTAACTCCTGTAAAAACTTTCTAAACTTATCTCTATCTTCTGCAAGATCTATAGCTTTAAAGGAACTTCCAAGTATTTTAACACCTTTTTCACTAAGTTTTTGTGCTAAATTTATAGATGTTTGTCCTCCAAGCTGAACTATAACCCCTTCTACTTTCTCTTTATTTACTATATTCATAACATCATCTATATGAAGTGGTTCAAAATACAATTTATCTGCTGTATCAAAATCAGTACTTACTGTTTCTGGATTATTATTTATTATTATAGCTTTAAATCCTGCTTCTTTTATAGCCCATACTCCATGTACACAACAATAATCGAATTCTATTCCTTGACCTATTCTTATAGGTCCTGAACCTATCACTAGTACTTTTTTATCTTCAGTTATTACATTTTCATCCTCATCTTCATAGCAAGAATAATAATAAGGTGTTTGTGCATCAAATTCCCCACTACAAGTATCAACCATTTTATATACTGGATATATATTGTTTTTAACTCTTAACTCATCTACATGTTCTTTAGAGGCTCCTGAAAGTTTATATATTTCTTCTTCTATAAATCCCATTGCTTCTGCATCATATAAAAGCTTCTCATTCATTTCTTCTGTTTCTAGCCTATTTTCCATGATTACAATGTTATTTATACCATTTAAAAACCATCTATCTATTTTAGTTACACTGTGAAGTTCTTCTACTGTCACACCTTTTCTTAATGCCTCGGTTACAGCAAATATTCTTTGATCATCCTGCATTTTTATTTTATCAATAAGTTCATCTACTGTCATTTCTTCCATTTTATGTATTTTTAAGCTAGAAAACTTTCCATCTAAAGATGTTACTGCTTTTAACAAAGAACTTTCAAAAGTTCTGCTTATTGCCATTACTTCCCCTGTAGCTTTCATTTGAGTTCCTAAAATTCTTTCAGCTTTGCTAAACTTGTCAAAAGGCCATGTTGGTATTTTAGTTACCACATAATCTAAGGTTGGTTCAAAACAAGCACTAGAACTTCCAGTAACATAATTTTTTAATTCATCTAAGCTATACCCAATAGCTATTTTAGCTCCTATTTTGGCTATAGGATATCCTGTAGCTTTTGAAGCTAACGCACTAGAACGGCTAACCCTTGGATTAACTTCTATTACTATATAGTCACTACTTTCTGGATCTAATGCAAATTGTATATTACATCCGCCTTCTATTTTAAGGCTTCTTATTATATCTATAGCTGCTTTTCTAAGCATATGATACTCTTTATCCCTTAAAGTTTGTGAAGGTGCAACTACTATGCTATCTCCAGTGTGTATGCCTACAGGGTCTATATTTTCCATGTTACATATAATTATGCAATTATCTTTTCCATCTCTTATAACTTCATATTCTAACTCTTTCCATCCTGCTACACTTTGCTCTAAAAGTATTTGACCTATAGGACTCATTTTTATTCCTAAATCACATATTTCTAAAAGCTCATCCATGTTTTGTGCTATTCCGCCGCCAGTTCCTCCAAGAGTGTATGCAGGTCTTATTATTACAGGAAAACCATATTCATTTACAAAATCCACACATTCATCTACATTTGTAGCTATAATGCTCATAGGTATAGGTTGGTTTGTATCTATCATTAATTTTTTAAATTCTTCCCTATCCTCTGCCTTTTTTATGGCTTCACTATTTATTCCTAAGAGTTTTACTTTATATTCATCTAATACACCATCTTCTTTCAATTCCATAGCAAGATTCAAGGCTGTTTGACCTCCAAATCCTGCTAATATGCCATCTGGCTTTTCTTTCTTTATTATTTCTCTTACACATTCTAAATTTAACGGCTCTATATAAACCTTATCTGCCATATTACTATCTGTCATTATTGTTGCTGGATTACTATTTATAAGAATAGTTTCTATTCCTTCTTCTTTTATAGCTTTGCAAGCTTGAGTTCCTGAATAATCAAATTCAGCTGCTTGACCTATTATTATTGGACCTGATCCTAATATTAAAACCTTTTTTAAACTTTTATCTAAAGCCATTATTACTTCCTCCTGTTTTCTAACCTTTAAGTATCTTAACTATTGTTCCATTGATTTTATAAACTTATCAAACAAATATGCCGAATCTTCTGGTCCTGGTGCACCCTCCGGATGAAACTGTACTGAAAATACAGGAAGTTCTTTATGTCGCATACCTTCAACCGTTTTATCATTTAAATTTATATGAGTTATAATCATTTTTTCTTTTACACTTTCAGCATCTACTGAATAACCATGATTTTGAGATGTTATATATGCTCTATCCTTATCTATATCATAAACTCCATGATTTCCACCCCTATGTCCAAACTTCATTTTATAAGTGTCTCCACCAACTGCTAAAGCTAATATTTGATGACCTAAACATATTCCAAAGGTAGGATACTTATCAATTATGTTTTTAACTAGTTCTATTCCTTCTTCCACTGTTTTGGGATCTCCAGGTCCATTACTTAAAAGAATTCCTTGTGGATTAAGTTTTTCTATTTCATCATAAGATGTATCATAAGGCAATATTGTTATATCACATTCTCTGTGTTTTAAATTTTCTATTATATTCGACTTTACTCCAAAATCTATAACAGCAACTTTTGCTCCCTTTCCTTCTATATGAATAGATTTTTTCGTACTAACTTCTTCCATAAAGTTTTCTTGTAGTTCAGTTTTGTTTAAATATTCATTAAGCTGTTTTTCATTTAATTGTTCTGTTGATATTACACATTTCATAGCCCCTTTATTTCTTACTTTCTTAGTTATACTTCTTGTATCTAAATCATATACACCAACTACATTCATTTTTTTAAGCATTTGATCTACAGTATTCTCACTTAAATAATTTGAAGGGTTCTCTGATATGTTTTTAACTATAAAACCTTTTGCATGTATTTTAGTAGATTCATCTTCAAAACTGTTTACACCATAGTTTCCTATTAAAGGATAAGTCATTGTAATTATTTGTCCTGCATAAGATGGGTCTGTAAGTATTTCTTGATATCCTGTTATTGATGTATTAAAAACAAGTTCCCCTACAGAGGTACCATTTTTACCAAATCCTTTTCCTTCATATATACTTCCATCCTCTAAATATAATAATCCGTTCATAATATCCACCTCTATAATTTTTTTATAAATAAAGCCCTCTGCATGCTGCAGAAGGATTAAATCCACTTCACTTCAATTTTAATTTTATACATTTATTATGCACGAAATTCAAACTTAGGTTTAAATATTTCCAGTTTAACAGCGACTTTTCGGAAAATATCAAATTGTCATTACTTATTTTTATTCATTTATATTAATATTTATACACAGAATATCACAATGATGGTTTGTTGTCAATAAAGGCTTATAAATAAAAAACACTACTATCATTTCATTTAATTACAATTTTTACACAAAACAAAAAAATAAATTTACAATATCAATTAGTAACATAACTCAACTTTCGCAGTCTAAGCAAAATGCGTCGCATTATTTTTATTATGTGTTAGATACAACATTCCCATTTATCTATAGTTATCTTAGTGTTAATATTTAAGAATTTAATAGAAATTTGGATTTTACTAAAATAAAAAATCTGAATTTGTTATATATAGAACAATTTGGTTTTTTATGATATAATTTGATGTGTATGTAATATAAGTCTACACTTTAATATAGGAGGAAACTGATAATTATGAAAAATAATAAAATTAAAAAATATTTAGCATTATTTATATGTGCAGCTGCAATGCTTATAGCTAATACTTCATCATCAATGTGCTGGGCTTGTTTATTTGAAGAACCCAAAATGCCAAAATCTTTATACAAATTTTATTAATAGACAACATAAAAAAGTACTCTTTGTTGTAAATAATTTAGAAAATTAAATTATTTTTTTACAAAAGAGTACTTTTTTATGTTGTCTATTTTTAAATAAATTTTAGATGGATTATAATTCATATTCCGCACAATGATTTTTAGATTTACGATATTTAAATTTTAGGTTTGAAAATTCGTTAGATATCAATGGATTAATATTCGCAAGTTCATGCCACATAAAGGCAAAAGTTGCATAAAACTATAAAACAAATTGTATTTTTATGCATTTAGCGGAATATGAGTTATAATGGATTTTTTTAAAATTGCTTATTATAACTTTACACAAACCATACTCACCTCTAAAATTGTTCTAATCACATCTGTATATTAGATAGCTTTTAATCATATATTATTAATTCTTGTTTAAACACTAAATCTTTAATTTTGGTATTCAATAATACATTACTATATTTATTATCAATAATGTGTCTTACTGTTTTTAATCCAATTCCTCTGTCAGCACCTTTCGTAGAAAAATCTTCTTGATATATTTTATAAACTTGAGGAGTATCTTTTGAGCATGAGTTCTTTATGACAAATATAGCACCACACTCATTTTTTATTATAGCAATATGAACATTTTTATTATCAGTTAATGCTGCTGCCTCAACAGCATTATCAATTAATATTCCAATAATTCTACATATATCTATAATCCCCATTGAAACACTATATATGTCATCTGCAATCTCTATTTTAGTTTCAATATCATTTGAATTTGCATTAATTATTTTTGAAGATATTAAACCTTTTAATGGACTAATTTTAATATGCTGAAGTGAAAATAAATATTTGTTTTTATTAATTATCTTATTACTTTCAGGCAATAATTCATTTTTATAAAATTGTTTTAACCCAGTAACATCTTCTGATTCTATATAATTTCCCAATGTCTGCAATATGTTTAAATAATCATGTTTAAATCTTTTCAAACTATTTTCTGTATTTTCAAGCATACTTGTATATTCTTTAAGTTGTTGATACTCTTTATTTTTATACTTTTGTTCAAGTTTTGTTTTAATATTTCTATTACTAAAATAGAATACTATAATTGAGCTAATTAGAATAACAGATAATATTATAACATGGAAAAAAATAGTACTTCTATCTATCCTCTTAACTATGTACTTATACACAAAAAAACTTATGCTTATTATAATTAAATCAACTATCATATAAATTATTATTAATAAATTTTCTTTTAAGTAATTATTCAAATTGTTATTTTTAACTAAAAATTTGTTAAAAATTACTCCTGCAAATTTACTTATAACATAAGAAAACAAAATTATACTTAGACCTACAATAAAATATATATTTGAATTCATTATTAATTCATGGTAACTTAACTTAAAAATATTAATAGCAAAAAAACCTGCAATAGTATCACTAATAGCAAAAATAATATTTATAAACGCTGCAATAAATATAGATTGATATATCTTTTTTGAAACTATATATAAATATAAAATAGAGCTTATAAAAAATGCTAAAAACATTACAATATCACATTTAATAAAATGCAATAAAAAAACTACAGAATAATTTATTATGCTAAATACAACCAAGCTTTTTTTTGTAAATTTATTAGGGCTTATATTAATAATTATGATAGTAATATTAATTATTAATATAGCTGAGTATAATGAATCAAACATTAAATTGTACATTTTTCTAACAATCCCTTCAGATGTCGCTCTGATATATAACACGTTTCATCATTTATCATGTGTATTATAAGATTACTTTTATCAATACATTTAATTTTCTTAGTATTTATCAAATATGATCTATGTACTTTATAATAATCAGGCGATGCTATTTTTTGAATTTCTTTTAATGTTCCATAAAACTCTAATTGTTCATCGCAAGTATGTACCTTTATCTTATGATCATTTCCACTAGTTTCGAAAAATAAAATCTCATCTAAATTAAAATAAATGCTTCTGTTTGCCACATTTATTTTTATAAAATTTTTCTTTACTGCTAGAGTATTTTTAACATCATTATAAACCTCATTAATACAATCAATAATTTTATTTTTCATACTACAAAAATCATTTTTAACTATATACTCCATAGCTTGTACCTTGTATTCAAAAGTAAGAAGTGTAAGTTCTACATGTGATGTTATAAATACAATATATCCCATGGGATTAAATTTTCTAATTATTTTTGCAAGTTCCATCCCGTTTATTTTAGATTTCAATTCAATATCTAAAAAGCAAAGAAATGTATTATCTCTATATTTCTCAATATACTTAATAACTTTATCTGGATCTTTTGTAGATAATGCAATATTGAAATTAGAATTTAAATTGTTTATTTTATTTTTTATAATAAGCTCTATTTGGTCTCTTTGATAATTGTCATCTTCACAAATTACAATATTAATCATCTCATTTCCTCCTTATACATGAAAACAATAAATTAAATAGCAGTTATGTAACTAATTTATTACTTTCATAATTTTTATAATTCATATACTTTTTTCCTAACATACGATACATTATGGGGGTAATCAATATAGATTCTTCAAAAATTGAATATGTAATTAAATTTGCATATATAGAATTTTTCATTGCTAAAGTTATAATACTAAAAAATAAAACAATTAAAATTGCTTTTATTTTTAGTGCATCTCGTACTTTTTTGCTAATAAGAGGTCTCTCTTCTGTGTCAGCTGGCGCATACAATATTACAAATATAATACTTATAATAAATATAATCATCATCCACACTTTACTTATAAGGAAATTCAAACTTAGATAAACATTTCCCAAAAAAATTATATAGTTCATAATGATACAATTAATACTAGAATTTGCATGAACTCCACTTGCAAATCCCCTAAGTATTGCAAAACTTATAAAAGCTATAACAGTATACTTTAATATTCCTAATAAATATGCAGTTAAAAATAAAATAATTAATTTAAATATGTTTATCAAAATAACATCAATACCATATTGAATTTTTTCTAAATCCTCTTCTGTTTTATTTAAGTTATTTTTAATAATTTCAATACACTTTTTACTTATGGTTCCACATATCTTCATCCCATCCTGTTCCCTTCTTTCAACAAATATTATGAAAATTAAATTACATTTTTACAATATTATATCATATATAGTGCTATTTTTTCCACTATTTGTCGCTTTACATCATTTTAAACCGAATTTTACATATTAAAATGTGTATTTACTTTGGTATAATAAAGAATGTAAATGCACTATCATAAAATAACTATATGCATTTGAAAATTTGATAAAATATATAGAATGGTGGTTAAAACACTTGATTAATTTAACATTGTTTATTTTTACTTTATTATTTTATTTATTTATATTTATACTTCCAGTTGTTCTTTATATAAAGTTAAAAGATAAAACTGATCCACTGGACTATCTTAAACTCAAAAATAATCCATTAAAAGGAATATTAACTGGATTTTTAATAAGCATAATATTTATATCTTTGCTTATAATCAAAAATATATTAATAGGTTGGAAACATATTAATTTAAATATAGGCATATTTTGGGTAAGCGGCTTATCGGTAGGTATACTTGAGGAAATACCTTTTAGAGGCTTTCTTATGCAAAAACTACTAAAACAAACAAATTTTTTGACAGCAAATTTACTTACTACAATATTATTTGTTATACTTCATATACCTACATGGTTATTCTCTCATAACAACATTATGTCATCTGCCATTACAATTTCATTAGCTAGTTTAGTCTTGGGATATTTATTTAGAGAATATAAATCATTATGGGTACCTATAATATTTCACTCCATATTTAATTTATGTACATGGATAGGTTTAAGATAATTTATAATTTGACTTTTGAACAATAGAAAAAGCAAGTAATTTTTAAAATTAAAAATCACTTGCTTTTTCTAGCTTAATATTAAAAGCCAATATTCATATTAGCGAACAATTATAAGTGCTGTTCCAGGTGGATACGATTTTCTTATTTGTTCTTCTGATAAAATTCCAAATGTGTGTACAATGATAGGACGTGCTTGTCCACCATTTATAGCTTGAAGGTCTTTTGTAGAAAGTGATTGAAATTTGTTTCTTGTCATAATTACATCATCCTCTCAAAATTTTATATTTATCATAAATAATATACACTGCATTAAAACATGTATTATCTATCAAAGTTAAACTATTTATATGATTTAATACACAGAAAAATAAGTAACTAGTCTTTCAAATTTACTTTTTCAAGTAAGTAATATAAAACTTTTTCTTTTCTAGTAATAATTTGAGCTTCACAAGTCATACCTGTTTTTATTTCACCTTTTTCTTTTTTACGATTATATAATGATTTATTCTCAACAGAAGCTTCTGAGTTGTAGTAACTTATCCCCTTACTTGTGTCAACTATTGAATCGGCACTAACTTTAGTGATAGTTCCATTTAAATATCCATAATCCTCATATGGTAATGCTGTAAAATGATACTTTATATTTTGTCCTATCTTAATATTGGCTATATCTCCATTTGATAATGTAAGCTGTATCTTATATTTTGAAGTATCTGATGGAATAATAGTTGATACTTCAACACCACCTTGTAATAAGTCTCCCCTATTAACTTGAGCTAACATATTTATCACGCCATCTGTAGGTGACTTCACAATACAATCATCAATATTGATATTAATATTCTTTAAATTGTCCTCAAGTTTTTTCAAGCTATCTTCATCCGTTTTTATATTGCCATTTATTTGTGATATTTCATCTGCAGTATACTGATTTAAGGGAGTCGCTTTAACTTCATTAAGTTTTTGCTGATTTTGCTCAATACTATTTTGTATATTTAATTTATATTCAGCCTTATATTTCTCAAGATCCTGTTTTGCACTTTCAAGTTGATTTTTTGTATTATCTACATCATTGGCAGCTACATAATTACCTAACTTAACCTGTATATCATAATTTTTTTGTACTTGCTTAATCTTATCTTCATATTGATTTATATTTACCTGATAACTTAAAGCATTGTGGTAATTTGCATTTGTTTCGTCAAAATTATTAGTTCCAGAATTAATTGAATCCATTAAAGCATTTAAATCATTTATGTTTTTAGTAATATTAGCCAGCTGTGCTTGTCCTGATTGTGCTGATGCTTCTGCCGCTTTATAATCAGCTTCATATTTTTCATATTCTTCAAAAATCTCATCTCATCTGCAGAATCTTTATTAAAACAATTTTTTCCTTCTTGTACACTCTTTTTCAGTTTACTTAAATTATCTAATTCTTTTTTGATATTATTTATTTCATTTTCTGTAGAAGATTTTTGTAAATCTAAATCATCATGCTGAATTGTATAAAGAACTTGCAATTTTTTAACTTTATCACCATTTTTTATATTTATAGAAGCTATTCTTCCACCAACCTTATTGATTATTTTATTAACATCTTTATTTGGTCTGACAATTCCATTAGCTTTTACTACCACTTCTTTTTCACTAAAGTAGGCCCATGATAAAGCTGATAGTAATATAGCTATTACCATATATATAAATATTATTGTAAATGGATATGGTCTTGATTCCATAATCTCTCTACTATCTGTAAGCTCATTCAAGTTTTCCATAACATATTTCATATTAAATCACCTCTAACATTTAGCTGCTGCCACTTCTTTAATAGAATCGATTTCTGGTATTTGCTCTTTCCAAAGGTTATAGTATCTTCCTCCTTGTTTCAGAAGTTCAAAATGACTACCGCTCTCAATTACACTGCCATTATCTATAACATATATAGTGTTACAACGCATTATAGTGCTTAATCTATGTGCTATAATTATTGTTGTAATATCTTTACTAAATTCTCCTATAGTTTTTTCTATAGCTTTTTCTGTTATAGAATCTAAACTACTTGTAGCTTCATCCATTATAAGTATTTCTGGCTTTTTTAATATAGCTCTTGCTATAGAAAGTCTTTGTTTTTGTCCTCCTGATAAATTTGAAGCATTTTCCTCAATCATGGTATCATATCTTAATGGAAGTGAATTTATATAATCATGTATCTGCGCCTTTTTACAAGCTTCTATCATTTCTTGCATATCCACATCATTTAATCCAAACTCTAGATTTTTTTTTATTGTTCCACTAAAGAAGAAAACTTCTTGAGATATATAAGCTATTTTTTCTCTTAAACTTTCTATATTTATGTCTCTTATATTATATCCGTTTACTAATACCTCACCTTTTTCACATTGATAAAAGTTCATAAGTAATTTAGATACTGTGGTTTTACCAGAGCCACTTTCTCCTACTAAAGCTATTTTCTGACCTGATTTAACTATAATATTTATATCCTTTAATATGAGTTGTCTTGTTCCATATCTGAAATTTACATTTTTAAATTCTATATTACCCTTTAAAGTACTTGGATTTATTTTTTTACCCTCATCCCTACTTTTTTCAAGCTCTAAGTCTAATATTTCACCTAATCTATCTGCTGCAACCACTGCTGTTTGCAATGTTGCTTGTAAATTTATTATACGTTCTATAGGATCTAAAAAATATGCAAGTAGTGCATTAAATGTAAGTAATTGTCCTATAGATATACTTCCCTTTAATACTTCATATGCTCCACACCAAAGTACTACAGTCCCAAATATTGTCTTTACAGCCCCCTTTATAGAACCTTGAATATTTTCTATCCATCCAAGTTTAAATGCATTTTTAGTAAGTTTTATAAATTTTTTTTCAGTTTCAAAACATACTTTTGTTTCTCCATTAAAAGCTTTAACTGTTTGTATTCCATTCAGTGATTCTATTAAATATGATGTTAATTTAGCATTATTCTCCATGGTTTCTCTATTAATTTTACTTAGAGGCTTATTAAACCCCCATACTATAATGGCATAAAGAATAACTGGTACTATTGTAATTCCAAAAAGCAAATGGTTTTGAGAATATAGTATTACACCACCAATTAATACCATTAAACCGTCTATCATCATTGTTAAAGTACTTCCTGATATAGCATCCCTTATTTTAGACGCATCATTAAACCTTGATATTATTTCTCCAACTTCCCTTGTTCCAAAGAAGTTCATTGGCAGTTTCACTACATGATTATAATATCCAAGCATTAAGGGTATATTTATATTTTGTGATAAGTATATTAGTAATTGAGTTCTAAAAGCATCTAACAACATTTTGAAAATGCCCAAAATTATAACTCCTATAGAAAATATATGTAAAGTCTTACTTAAGTTATTAGGTAATATGTAGTCAATTAGTGCAGTAAAATAAAAGGCACCTATAATTCCTAGTGCAGTAACAAGAATGGATGCTAGAAATATATTTATTAACAATCCTTTTTGAGGCTTTAATAATTTAAAAAACCTCTGAAATAATCCTTGAGTTTCATCTCTTTTTTCAAAATCAATAGTAGGTACTAGTAGTATTAGTATACCTGTCCATACTTTAAAAAATTCACTTGGAATATACTTTACAATTCCTTTTGCAGGATCTGCAATTATTATTTCTTGTTTTGTTATTTTATGTATAACCACATAATGTAATAATTTTCCATCAATAACTACATGTGCTATAGCTGGCAGTGGAAATTCAGAAAATATATCATCAGGCTTATTTACTTTAACTCCTTTAGCAGTGAACCCTAATTGTTCTGCAGCTTTAATAATTCCATAAGCACTAGTTCCTTGTTTATCAGTACCAGCAACTTCACGAATTTTTGATATTGGTATTTTTAGTCCGTATTGTTTTGATATTGTCGCTAAACAAGCACATCCACAATCCTTCATGTCATGCTGTTTAATGCATATATATTTTTTGAATATATTAAACATAAATTTTGTATCCTCCTAAATGCATATACATATCATATCTAAAATTATTACACTAAATTTTCCATTCCATAAGATTAACTTCTCCAAATCATATTTTTGGTAATTCATACATTCTCTTCTACACTATTATAATGCTACCTTTTGTAAAATATTAATCTCTATTACTCAACATATTAATCATAGCAATTACTAAAAATACCTCATTGCTATTAATGATAATAAATTATAAATACCGTGTATACATGTCATTACACAAAATGGTGACTTTTTTTTACATTCATAATACATATATGAATAAACAAATATAGTTGCTGGTATAAATACTGCTAACATATAAAATATACTATAAGTATGTAAACTACTAAAAATAATTGAAGTACCTAAAAGTATACTTTTCTTCTTTTTTACTTTAAGTTTTAATATTTTTATTATAAAAATTATTATTAATGATTCTGTTATTGGACCTAATATTACAGCAAATAAAAATGCTAAAAAAATGTTCATTTTATTAAGGGATTGAGGTCCACCAATTTGTCCAAAAAAATTTTCATATACCTCTGATAAAGGAACTAATGGTATAACTAGACAATAACACAAAATTCCCATTAGAATTATAAATTGAATATCACTCAATTCATTAAATATTTCTCTTAAATATTTAATTCTATTCATCACCAACACCATTACCTACCTTTCTTTATTAACAATAACCGTATAATTATATTAATATTATAATAAAACATATTGTTAACATAAAAACTACGCATTTTCAACAATTTTTCACATTATTTAGCTTAAAAATTATCTTTAGCTAAGAATCTATATTCTGCATTACTATAAAAATACCTAAGACTTTAAAAATCTTAGGTATCTTTATTAATTTTTAAAGTTTCTTTGCTGTGCGTGCAAATCCTTGTCCTACTCCATATCCAAAATCATATATTTGATCTACAAAACCTGCCCATCCAGGCAACTTTCCACCATCAATATGGTCTAATTCAAATTCATTTAATTCTTGAAACTGACTTAATTCTTCCATATTCATTATTGATTCCCCCAATGTCCACCACAATGACTCAAACCACCGTGTTCTAATTCGTTTACATTACTTAATCCTTTAGCAATATATGCAAGTCCAGTACCAACAGCATTTCCTAACTGCTTAGCAAATTCGCCTCCACCATTTACATTACTTAATTCTTTTAAATCTAATTCCTTTATTTGTAATTTATTCATTGATTTTCTCCTCTCGAAAATTAAGATTTTTAATGAATTATATTACATGCAGGCGCCTACATGATAGATTATGTCACCACAAATATATTAAAATAAATCGTTATGAATTTCAATCTATATTCCATAAAATAGTATGATACTATCGTAAACGCAATCTTTTTTTTAACTATTTATTTTGTGGTGAATTTTCATGTATTTCACGATATTTTGTAGAATTAATGTTTTATTAGTGTAATAATTTTAGATGTGATATTTATTAGATTATTTGTTCAAATTCAAGCCTATTAAGGAAACTATATGAAAATAGCCAGTTTATAATTATGCAAGAACACAAATTTTATTTTTACCTCGAAGAGGATTTTCCTGTAGTTGTCTTTAAATGTTAGCTTAATACGTTCAATTATTTGCTTTAAAGTTCTATCTCCTTTGGACATTCATTATTATTTATAAAAGCTATTAAACTAATAGATATACTTGATTACCATCAGCAATAAAATTTAACTTTTTGGGAACTTCAAAGATAGAAAGCTTATTTACTTTAAACTTACGATGTTTTTCTTTTACTAGTTTATCAGACCTAGCATTAACCAACAATTTGCTTGATTAGAAAAATAAGTTGTTAGTTAATACTATGGTGTAAATAATGTACTTATTAGTTCATTAATCACGACGGTAGCTTGATCCTTTCTTTCTAGCTGAAATTATAACTTTACAAATCTATAATTTACATTAAAAGTCTGGAAGGACCAAGTTATTTATATAAAATTATTGAAAATAAAAAGATTAAGAAGGGAGGTTTCTATAATGAGGGAACTTAAATCAGAAGAATTACAAAATATTAATGGTGGTTTTGCATGGGTCCTTATACCTATAGGAATATTTATTGCAGGAACTGCAAAAGGATGTTCTGACGAAAGTAAGAAAAAATAATTTAAAATACTTAATGTTTTAGGTCATAGCCATATGTAAAATGAATTGCACTCCAAATGTTAGATATAAAAATCTAATACTGAGGGGTGCATTTTAATGATAAACTATTCACTAGAACTAAAACTTTAAACAGTAACTAACAAAGGTGATATTCAAAATTCACTAGTAGAACTTTATATCACTTAAAAAAGTTTACCAAAGTCAAGTAGCGAATATGCCCTATTAAAATCTACAATAATAATATGTAAAGATAAAGTAATTTTTTTACTAGCGCCTAAAATGAAGGAGGTCATATATGAAATTTAAAACTATTACTAAAATTCAAACATTCATTATTTTGCTTTTAATACTATTAGATCAAATAATTAAAACAATAGTTAAAAATTACTATGGCGCAAAAGTACCCATATTATTTAAAATAATATACTTTAAACCAACATTAAATAAATACTACTCTTGGTTTGCTTCCTTACTTCATCTTCCTATTAATGTTTTTGTTCATGTAGTGTCAAATATTATTATCATGTTGTTAGTTTATTATGCTTATAAATTTTATTACTATAAACAAAAGGACAATATTTTTATTAGATTAACTGAGATATTTTGGTTTTCAGGCTCTTTAAGCTCTTTGATAGATAAGGTGTATTGGAATGGCAGTCTTGATTATATACTTATAAACCATTTTTTCGCTTTTGACCTAAAAGATGTATATCTATCATTTTTTCAAATAGGTATATTTATATTAATATTAAAAAATTGGTTTAAATTATCTGATATAAGTAGTAAACAATTATTATTAGACTATATTAAATTTATTAAACGTTGATATAAGTTTTAAAGTTTTGCTCATCTTATATGTAATAATTGTTATCATAAACTAAAGACTTAATCATATTTTTATGTTCATTATATAAATACGAATTAGGATTTCATAATAAGCACTCTAAGTAATAAATTATTTATTTTATATAATGATGTTTATCATATGCTATTTATTTTTTTACTTTTTATTATTATTGGATTTTGCTCATGCACTTTTTTGACACATAAAAAAGAGACTTCAAACCTAAAAAGCTTGAAGCCTAAAATATAAAATATATATTAAGGAAAAATACTTAGCTAATTTATATTAATAACAATTTTAAAAAATAATAATTTAAAATTGAAGTTAAACTAATTTAAAAATGACCTTCTAATTTATTTAATATTTCTGCTACCAGGTTTTACATAAGGTGTTCCTTCTTTACACATAGGACAATTTTCTTTGTCATAGCTTTTAATATCCAATTTTACAGCACTATACATAGGATATTCTACTTTTACTCCTTCTGCTCTTCTGTCAACTATACAGCTTATTCCAACTACTTCTCCACCTAAGCTTTTTATAATTTCAGCTACTTCTAAAAAAGATTTACCTGTAGTTATAACATCTTCTGATATTATAACCTTCTGTCCTTTTTCTATTTCAAAACCTCTTCTTATAGTCATAGCTCCATCTTGTCTTTCAGCAAATATTCCAGGCTTTCCTGTTTGTCTTGCTAATTCATAAGATACAACTACACCACCCATAGCTGGTCCTACTATCATGTCAAAATCCACATCTTTAAGCTTATCTGCTACTACTTTTAAAACTTTTGCTGCTTTATCAGGATATTGTAACAATTTTGCACACTGACAATATCTATCACTGTGTTTTCCTGAGGACAAAAGAAAATGTCCTTCTAAAAGTGCTCCTACTTCCTTTAATGTATCTATAACCATTTTATCTGTATTTTCCATTTTTCAAATTCCTCCATTATATTAATTCTATATAATTCCTCTTATTTCACTTAAGTCCTTTATGTTTTGTTTTTCCATATAAGTTTCTATTCCATTCATAATATCCAAGCATACATCAGGTTTTATAAAATTTGCTGTTCCAACTTGAATAGCACTAGCTCCTGCCATAATAAATTCTATGGCATCTTTCCAGTTACTTATACCACCAAGCCCCACTACAGGAACATTAACAGCTTTACTTACTTCATAAACCATCCTAAGTGCTATTGGCTTTATGGCAGGACCTGAAAGACCTGCTGTAACATTATCAAATATAGGCTTTCTTTTATTAATATCTATAGCCATACCTTTAAATGTATTTACAAGGGATATGGACTCCGCTCCTGCATCACAACATTTGTAAGCCATATCTACAATATCTTCTGCATTAGGAGAAAGCTTCACCATTAAAGGCTTTTTACAAATATTTCTAACTTCTTTTACTACTTCATAGGCTACTTCTGACTTAATTCCAAAAGCCATGCCTCCTGATTTAACATTAGGACAAGATATGTTAAGTTCCACCATATCTATATCTGTATTATTTAACTTTTCTACTCCTTGGATATAATCATCAATACTTGCTCCACCTAAATTTGCTATTATAACAGTATTAAATTTTTTCATACTTGCAAGTTCATACTGTATAAAATGATCTACTCCTGGATTTTGAAGTCCTACGCTATTTAGCATTCCACCTCTTGTTTCAAAGACTCTTATACCATCATTACCTTCCTTTTGATTTAAAGTAAGGCCTTTAGTACATATTCCACCTAATTTTGATACATCATAAAATTGAGCATATTCTTCACCAAATCCGAAAGTACCTGATGCAGCAATAACCGGATTTTTAAAATCTATACCACATATATTTACATTCATATCTTATTCTCCATTCTCAATTTTAGATTACTATATCATCACCTAAAAATACTGGACCTTCTTTACAGGTTCTTTTGTTTCCCTGTTTTGTTTTACACGTACAAACCAAACATGCACCTACACCACATGCCATATGCTTTTCCATAGAAACATACAATTTTACATTTTTATCTTTACAAAGCTTTATAACTTTGTTCATCATAATTTCCGGCCCGCAGCACAAAACTACATCATATAATTCAGGCTTAACCAAATCAGTTATGTATCCCTTATAACCTTCTGTTCCAGTTTCAGTGGATATATTTATGTTTTGTGAAAACTGTTTAAATTCATCAATAATGTAACTTTTGTCTCTAAAACCTGCATAAACATCTGTTTTGCAATTTTTAAGGTTCTCTGTTACATATTGCATAGGAGCAATTCCTATGCCTCCTGCAACTATAGCCACTTTTCCTTTTATGCTATCTATATCAAATCCATTTCCTAGTGGTCCCATAATTTCTATATCTTCTGACTTCTTTAATTTACTTAATAACTCTGTTCCTTCACCAACTATTTGGTATAAAAAAACTATTTTTTCTTCGTCTATATGATTTATACTTACAGGTCTTGATAGTAATGGCTCCTTGTTCCAACATCTAAGCATATAAAATTGTCCTGGTTTTCCATTAAATTTACCCTTAATTGTAAGTTTAAATATTCCATCTTCTATTTCAATATTTTCATAAACTTTTTCAGATAAACAATTCATCTTTGTTTTTTCCATAAATCATTCTCCGTTCCTCAAATGATTATTACATATTAGTTTAGTCACTAACTTTCAACTTGCTCAATATATCGTCTCTCATTCTTATAGCTTCTTCTCTTGCGCACTCACCGTAGTTTTTTTCTCCATTTTCTACTTTTTTATATGCAAGCAATATTCCCCTTGAAGAATTAACCACTCCACCATTTCCATTATTAAGATAAAGGGCTACATCCTCTGCCTTCCCTCCCTGTGCTCCATAGCCAGGTATAAGAAAAAACATTTTACTTAAATCAGATCTAAGCTTTATTCCCTCTTCTACATGAGTGCATCCAACAACTCCACCTATAGAACTGTATCCGCATTTACCTATATATTTCTCACCTATTTGCTGTATTTTTTCTCCTACTACATCATAAACTTTTTTATTCTTAGCTGTATCTATGTACTGTATATCCTCTGCACCTTTATTAGAAGTTCTCACTAGCAAAAATAAACCTTTTTCTTTGTTTTCTACATAAGGAAGATATGGTTCTATGCCATCTAACCCCATATAAGGATTTAAAGTTACAAAGTCACTTTCAAAGTCTCCTTCAAAATGTGCTTTAGCGTACATTTGTGCAGTTTTAGCTATATCGCCTCTTTTTATATCTGCAATAACTATGCCTTTGTTATCTTTTATATATTCTAAAGTTTTCTTATAGACTTCTAGTCCTTTTATGCCTAAAGCTTCATAATATGCTATTTGAACTTTATAAGAACTTGCCACATCTAAAGTAGCATCTATTATGTTTTTATTATATTCAAAAATAGCATCTTCTATTGAAGTATTTTTGTTCAATACCCATTTAGGAATATACTCCACATCTGTGTCTATTCCTACACATACATGTCCTTTTTTTTCTACACTTTCATACAATTTATCTATTATCATAATCAATGTCAGCTCCATTTCTCACTACATTGTATTTTTCACAGTCATTTTTATATCTAATTCATAATGTCTTAAGTTCTATAAGCAATTAATGTATCTACGTTTCATCTAGAGTACACTTTTATTCTTAATCAAACTTTGCCCATTAAATACCGTTTTTCCAGCTTTAAATGTTCTAATAACATTTCCATACACTTTCATTCCATTAAAAGGTGTGTTTTTACCTTTTGATTCAAAAGTATCTGCACATATCTCATATTCTTTTTCTGTGTCTACTAAGACTAAATCTGCATCGTATCCTATCTTTATTTGCCCTTTTTTTGCACCAATTATATAAGCTGGATTTCTTGACATTATCTCAGAAAGCTTATTAAAGCTTATTTTTTTCTCTTTAACTAGTTTTGTATAACATACTCCAAAAGAAGTTTCTATGCCAGATATTCCTGGTGCTCCATTTATCTTGTCTTCCTTAGTGTGTGGCGCATGGTCTGTGCTTATAGCATCTACCCATCCATCTTTTATAGACTTTATTAAAAACTCCACATCTTTTTTTTCTCTAATAGGAGGATTTACTCTATAATCATTATCCGTAAGTGCTATATGATGTGGTGCCACTTCACAGGTTACATTAAGGCCTTTCTTTTTAGCTTCTATAATATATTCCATAGATTCTTTTGTACTTACATGTGCCATATGAACTGCACATCCTGTAAACTCAGCTAATGCTATATTTCTCCATGTCATAGTGTTTTCTGACAATCTTGTATCCACCTTAGTAAGTGAATGTTCTTCACAATGACACATAACAACTCTTCCACTTTCTTTTGCTTTAACCATTGCTTCAAGCATAACTTTACTATCCATTACATCACTACCATCTTCTGATATGATTTTTACAGAAGAATTTAAATTATCCAAGTGACTTATATCTTTTCCATCAAAATTATTTGTTATACTTGCTACTTGATGCACATCTATAATGCCTACTTCATTAGCTCTGTTTAAAACATAGTTTATAGTGTCCATATTACTGCATACTGGCTTAGTGTTTGCCATAAGATTAACCATAGTATATCCACCCTTGGCAGCTGCATAACTTCCACTTTCAATATCCTCTTTATGTGTTAATCCTGGTTCTCTAAAATGTACATGTAAATCTATAAACGATGGTAATAAAGTCAGTCCTTTAGCATTCAAGGTTTCACAATCTTTATTTAAATCTTTTCCTAGTTCGCAAATTGTACCATTATTTATATAAACATCTCCTACAAAATCCTGTGACCAATCTAATATTCTTGCATTCTTTATCAACAAATTCATATAGACATCACCTTCCGCTTCAATAAATATGTAAGCTTCTAATTTATATTCCCCTAGTTTATAAAAACATAATATTGTCTTTATTTATATGATATTGATTTACCAATTAATTAAATATAGTAAATCAATATCATTCAGCAGAATAAAAAATTCAATACTATAAAACTTTATTACATATCTGAAACTTTGTAGGTTTCATCACAGTATATGCACCTGTATTCACCTTGTTCTTCATCTACTAATTCAAACACATTTGATAAATTTCTCTCTACAGAAGTTACACATCTAGGGTTTTTACACTTTATTATATTTTCAACCTTATTAGGTAATTTTAATTTTATTTTTTCTTTTATAGTTTCATTTTCTATTATATCTATAGTTATATTTGGATCTATAAATCCTAATACCTTAAAATCCAATTCTAAATTGTTTTCTATTTTTATTATGTCCTTCTTGCCACATTTTTTACTCTCTGCATTCATTATTAGTGCTACAGAATAATCTACATTCATCTAATCCTAAATAATTAAATATTTTTATTCCATGACCAGCCTTTATATGATCAATTACTATACCATTTTTCACACTATTTATTGTTAACATGTTATATTCCCCCTTCAAAACTATTTAACACCTAAGAGTTTTGCAATTAATGCCATTCTTACATACATTCCGTATTTAGCTTGTTTAAAGTAGCAAGCTCTTGGATCTTTATCTACTTCGCAAGCTATTTCATTAACTCTTGGAAGAGGGTGCATAACTATCATGTCTTTTGATGCCTTAGACATTTTTGCTTCATCTAATATATAGCTATCTTTAAGTCTTATATAATCTTCTTCATTAAAAAATCTTTCCTTTTGAACTCTTGTCATATAGAGTATATCCAATTCTTCCATAACGTCTTCTAACTTTTCTACTTCTTTATATTCTATATTGTTTTTATTTAATTCTTTGATTAATATATTCTGGAATTTTAAGTTCTTTTGGTGATATTAAAACAAATTGATTATTTTCATATCTTGACATGGCTTTTATTAGGGAGTGAACTGTTCTTCCGAACTTTAAATCTCCACAAATTCCTATTTTTAAATTTGATAACTTACCTTTTATGGATCTTAATTGTTAAAAGATCTGTAAGTGTTTGTGTTGGATGTTGATGTCCACCATCACCAGCATTTATAACTGGTATTGGAGAATACATAGATGCAACTTTAGGAGCTCCTTCTTTAGGATGCCTCATAGCGATTATATCCGCATAACAGGCTACTGTTCTTATAGTATCTGCTACACTTTCTCCCTTTGCAGCTGAGCTTGAGCTTGGTTCTGAAAATCCTATAACTTGACCGCCAAGTCTTAACATTGCTGCTTCAAAACTGAATCTTGTTCTTGTACTTGGTTCATAGAATAGTGTGGCTAGTAATTTACCCTCACAAGTGTGCGTAAATTTTTCTGGATTTGCAATAATTTGATCTGCTAATTGAAAAATTTCATCTAATTCCTCTAGTGTAAAATCCATAGGGTCTATTAAATTTCTACCTTTTAACATAAACGTCTCCTCCTTCTTAGCCTCTCTGTGCTAAATTTAAAGGTATAAAAAAATGCCTTCCCTTTAGGGAAGGCATGATTAATTACACATTTTGATTATAATTTTTTCATGATTTTGCCTTCCTAATCTCACAGGATTAGTTTTAAAGGTTATAAAAAAATTTATATTTAATTTTATCTCACTCATCATAGCATAGCTTACACATTAAGTCAATATATTATCTCAAAGTTTTTGCTACTAGTGCTGCTCCTACAGCTCCAGCATATCTGCCTAATTCATGATTTTTAACTTTTGCTTGTAACTTTTCTGATAGCTTTTCTATTACATATTTATTACTACTTAACCCACCTGTTAAAAAATAGTTGAAACTATCTGAATGTTTTTGGCATAGAGACTTTACCTTACCTGTAATGGAATTCATCACACCGCAAGCAATATCTTCTCTTCTTTTGCCACTTCCAATTAAACTTATAACCTCAGATTCTGCAAAAACTGTACACATAGAACTTATAGCAACACCATCACCTTGTTGTGACATTTCACACATTTCTATTATACTTAATCCTAAAGTACCTGCCATAAGTTCTAAAAATCTTCCTGTTCCTGCTGCGCATTTATCATTCATTGTAAAATTAGTTACTTTTCCATCCTGCACAGTTATTATTTTAGTATCCTGTCCACCTATATCTATAACAGTACAATCTTCACCTAGCATATAGTAAGCACCTTTTCCATGACAGGTTATTTCAGTAACAGTTTTATCTGCATAAGGCACTGAAACTCTACCATAACCTGTAGCAACTATTTTGCAATTATCTTTGTTTAACTCTAATTCTTCCAATTTTTCTTTTATATCTTCTGCAGTTTTTACACTACTCCATCCCGTAGGTAAAACAAAAGTCTTTTCAATTTCTTCATCATTAAAAATACAAACTTTTGAAGCAGTTGATCCTATATCTATTCCTACATAAAACATGAACTTCACCTCTGTTAATCTAAATAAGGATTTTTAATTTTTTTATTCACAGAGTGAAGACCTAATGTTTTCACATTGTGACTAATTATTAATGCTTTTATTTTTTCTTCATCTTCTTTATTATACATTATTGAAATACCACAACAAACTGAAAGTTCCCTGGGTGTTGGCACTATTGTATACTTTACATTTTCTTTTTTTAATATTATTTCCATTTTCATTCCTTCTGTGTGAGATGGAAATAGTATATAATATTTTATCTGTTGCATTCTATGACCTTCTTTTAAATCATTTCAAGAAAAGCTTCTACCCTTGTCTTTATTTGACCTGCATCTTCTGTTGAATAATCAGTTTCTATATGCATAACAGGTATATTTTTTTCTTTTAATGCTTTCTCAACAGCTTTGTGTTCTACTGCATAAGTATGACAGAAAGACAAGTTAAAGTCTATTACACCATCTATGTCATATTCTTTTGAATATTTTATTATATCATCTATTCTTCCTGTATTAGGCGTAAAACACGCACAATTTATATTTAAATATCTATCAGCTAAATTTTTAATTAAAGCTTCTATTGTATCTCCTTCTTCTGATACTTCATTTTCAAAATACCTTGTTCCTGTACAAGTTTCTTCTACTATTACTTGAGCATTTAAACTTTCAATTATTGAATGCAGCTTCCAATTTGGTAATGCCATTGGAGTTCCTGTTATCATTAATCTCTTTTTTCCATCATCTTTTATATTTTTAACTCTTTCGTCCAATTCGTCACAAAGTTCATTTACCTTTTCAACAAATCTATGTGGATCATCATAAAAAGCAATTTGAGATATTAAAAGACAATCTAATCCACTAATTGGTGCTGATTTATGTTTTCTTAAATCATATAATCTCTTTAATGCTCTTCTCTTTGCATTAGCTGTTCTTATAGCCTCTTTAAGGCTTTCTACAGTGATTTTATTACCTGTAAGCTCTTCCATCTTTACAATAACATCTTTTATTTCATCCATCCACATGTCATAATCTTTAGTTCTTTTCATCTGTGGTAAATCCATAACATGTACTGGAACATATTCATTTAATACTTCCCAAGCCTTTTTCTTTCCATCACAAGTAGTTTCTCCAATTACAATATCACAAGATTGGAAATAAGGGCATGTACCACCTACTTTAGCTCCCATAAGAGCTTTTATAAGAGGACACATATTTCTTGGTAAAACTTTTTCTCCATCTTCAACCCAAAATTGTGAACCTGCACAAAGACCAACACTAATAGCATTAGCTGCCAGTATTACTTCATCTGGAACAAATACACAAAATGTACCTACAACTTTTCCACCTTTTTTTCTATGTTCATCTAATTCTTGTATTCTAAGTCCATGCACTTCTGCAACAACAAAATTAAAATAATTCATACCTTCTGGTCTATTTTCTTGATTTAAATATGTACCACCATAAAGCTCTGGTAATACAGCACATAATTTATCATGCTTTTCTAAATCCACTCCTAGATCTGTCCATAATTTTCTATAATCTCCCATTACCAATACCTCCAAATACATTTTAAATATTTTATATTTATATTCATAATAACATAATAACCTAAGTAAACGTTATTTTAATATTTTATAGTAGCCTTCTTATTTATAAAAAACATTATTGGATTCTGCAAATACTAGATCATTTCCATAAAAGCACCTATTCTAGTTTTAAGTTGTCCTATATCTGTTTGAGAATAATCAGTTTCTATACTTAAGTAAGGCACATCCTTTTCTTTCATTACAAATTCTTTAACTGTATAAGTTTCTACATTATAAGTATGGCATGCTTGAAGTATTATATCTATAACTCCATCTACCTTATATTCATCCATTAAATCTGATAATAATTTTATTCTATTGTCATTTGGTGTCATGCAAGAACAAGCTATGTTTAAATACTTATCTGTAAGCGCATCTATAGGATCAATGGTTTCATCTACTAAGAAGCCTATATCTTTAGCTCCTCCACAATTTTCATAACAAACCACTACTCCATCATTTTCTTCGATAAGATTAATTATTTTATCAGTAGCTTCTCCTAAAGGGCATCCTGTTACCAATATTCTCTTGGCTGAATTAGATACCTTTCTTTCACCTTTTTCATAAGATTCTTTAATGTTTTTTGTCATGTCTTTAATAGTTTTTATTTCCTCTTCCTTATCATAACTAAATCCAGCACCTCTAAGAACTTTTAATATATCCATACCGCCAACAGGTGGTGGAGTCATTTTACCTAATTCATAAAATTCCTTTAAAGTTTCTCTTTCTCTATTTTTTAGTTTAATGGCCTCTTTCAACTTTTCTTCTGTTATCTCTACTTTAAACTCTTTTTCCAACTTTTCTTTAAGTTTTATGATTTCATTTTTCCACAAATCATAAGATTCTTGATCCTTTGTAGTCTGTGGCAGCTGCATTACATGCACATTTTTTATTTTTCCAAGCATTTCATACATCTTTTTCTTTCCATCACAAGTAGTTTCACCTACTATTAAATCTGCAAAGTATGTATACGGGCATTTTCCTGTTATAGCAAAACCGTAACTAGACTTTATAAGAGGGCATAAGTTTCTTGGTAAATGTTTTTCTGCATCAGGTATTGGTTCTTCACTAGTTCCGCATATTCCAATAGGTATTGCCCCTGCTGCTGCTATAACTTCTTTAGGAGTGAAAGCACAAAATACTCCTACTACTTTCTTTCCTTCATCTTTTAAGTTTTTTATAGTTATAAAACCTTTTCTTCTTTTTTCTCCAAATTCATTTATTTGTTCTGGTAATTCATTCATCTTTATATCCTCCGATGTACATATATTATTTATTACTCAACCAAATTTTGCACATAATTTTAACTTAATATAAAAAAGATGCGACACATTTTAATAATAGCATATCTTAATTACTATTAAGAATTAATTTTACTTATAGCACCTGATACATCTATAACAAAAACTTATCCGATAGCTTCTATCCATAATTTACCACTATATAGAATAAAATCGATCACAGAAATTATAAATTTGGGTTCTCTAATTTTCTTTAGATGGAAAATACTAAAACTCTTGAACTTCAGCGATTTAGAGTTCTTATGCTGTGCCTAACAGCCGACACGCTTTTGAATAAGTTCTTATAAGAATGACTTTATATTTATTTAAACAAATAAATACCAGCCATAAAGGCTGGTATTTACTCAACAAATTTTTTATAAATTATTAGAAGATATTACTCTATGCAGCTTATTTATGGATTTCTATTACATATCCTTTTTCTTTTAAGTCCTTTATTACAGTTTTACCATGTTCTGCAGACTGAACTGTAACTTCAAATGATACATCAGCATAGTCAAGACCTTTTTCATTCCAGTTGTTATCCTGTCTTGCTGTAACAACATTTGCTCCCATTTTTCCTATTTCAGATATTAAAGCTCCTAATGTTCCTGCTTTATCTTGAAGTTCTGCTGTAAATCTTATTCTTCTTTTTGATAAAATTAGTTCTCTTTCTATTATTTTAGCTGTATTTGCTATATCAACATTTCCACCACTAACTAAAGCAACTACATTTTTACCTTTTATTCCATCTATTTTTCTAGCTAATAGAGCTGCTAAAGGTGATGCTCCAGCACCCTCAACTATTAATTTATTTCTTTCCATAATTGTAAACATTCCATAAGCTATTTCATCTTCACTTATAGTAACTACTTCATCTACATATTTTTGAATATATTTAAAGCATTCCTCTCCTGGTGTACTAACAGATATACCATCAGCTAGTGATTTTGCTCCTGGAAGAGTGGTAACTTTTCCTTTTTCCATTGAAACTTTAGTAGATGCTACTATTTCAGGTTGAACTCCTACTATTCTTATTGATGGTTTTATAGATTTAGCTGCTGTAGCAATACCAGCTATTAATCCGCCTCCTCCAATTGGAACTACTATAACATCAACATCTGGTAAGTCTTCTAAAATTTCAAGAGCTATTGTTCCTTGTCCTGCCATTACGTCTACATCATTAAAAGGATGTAAAAAAGTTGCTCCTGTTTCTTTTTGTACTTCTAAAGCCTTAGCATAACATTCATCATATACTTGACCTGCCTGTATAACTTCAGCGCCATAACCATTTGTTGCTTGCACTTTTGATTGTGGTGCAGTTAATGGCATAACTATTGTTGATTTAACACCAAATTGAGTTGCTGCATAAGCAACACCTTGTGCATGATTTCCTGCTGAAGAAGCTATTACGCCTCTTTTCTTTTCTTCTTCTGTTAAATTAACCAATTTATTATATGCGCCTCTTAATTTAAAAGCACCAGTTTTTTGTTTATTTTCACACTTTAAGTATAAATTGCAATCACATTGTTTTGAGAAAGTACTTGTATGAAACATAGGTGTTCTTCTTGCTACCCCTTTAATATTTTCCTGAGCCTTTTTAATTCTTTCTAAATTTAATTCCATAATTAATTCCTCCTAAGTAATTTTTATAATTTATTCATTTAATTTTGGATTTTTTCATTCATACAATATAAATATTTGAATAAAATATTTCAAATGACTTTTAATGCTTTTCTTAAAACTGTCTATTTTTCTTTTTTACATTATTTTGCATTATGTCTTTCTATCAAACGTTTACAATTGTATGTTGTGTGCGGATATAAAATTTTCATCAAAAATCTGCTATCGATTTTCAATATTTATAAACTTTTTAACTTTGTTTGACACTATATTTTCTTGTTCTTTTAACTTTCGATTATATTTTATCACATTTATTTCTTTTCTACAATTAATTTTTATTTAATTTTTAACTTTTTTATATTTAATTTTTGTGATTTTTGATTTTTTTACTGCATATGTAGAAATTTATGCTTCAAATGTACTTTCTTTAGAACCTTAATCCAAGTCTAATTTATACAGTTCATAAAAGCTACATCTCATTGCTTTTATAGGTAGGGGTTTTAGGCTTTGTATTAGTTAAATAAAAAAATAAGATGATATTAATATGAGAATTAAACTCTAATATTAATATCATCTTATTTTTTTGCAAACAAACTTTAAAAAATAAAGCTGGATAAAATTCAATCCTAATGTTTAAAAATGATTATGCATAATAAACCAACATATTGATTTTTACCAGATCACCATTTAAATAACTATAGAATCATTAAAGAATCTTAATTATATATTAAAAAAAAGACACTACAAGTCTCATGAACTCATACTATCTACTATATCAATACATTATAATCATTAACTTTTCCTTATTGGTGCGCCCAGCAGGATTTGAACCCGCGGCCTCTGGATTCGAAGTCCATCACTCTATCCAACTGAGCTATGGGCGCTCACAGGATATATGTGCGTTTTACTTACTTCCAACCTTCTAAGTTTAATTCAAAATCTAATCAAGATTAAAACGCATATTATTATGGAGCGGGTGAAGGGAATCGGACCCTCATAACTAGCTTGGAAGGCTAGCACTCTACCACTGAGTTACACCCGCATATATTGGAGCGGAAGACGAGATTCGAACTCGCGACGTTCACCTTGGCAAGGTGACGCTCTACCACTGAGCCACTCCCGCATAATACAAAACTATGTTATATCCAATCTAAAATTAGTAATGGTGCAGGTGAAGGGAGTCGAACCCATACACCGTTAGGCGCTAGATCCTAAGTCTAGTGCGTCTGCCAATTCCGCCACACCTGCATGTATCAAAATTTGTATATTATAGACATCCTTAAAATTAAGGATGTCTATTTTGGTGGCTTACCGGGGAATCGAACCCCGGACAACATGATTAAAAGTCATGTGCTCTACCAACTGAGCTAGTAAACCATACTTATTATAAATGGGGTGAACGAAGGGGCTCGAACCCTCGACAACCAGAACCACAATCTGGCGCTCTACCAACTGAACTACGTCCACCATAAAATGGTGCGCCATCAGGGATTCGAACCCTGGGCACCCTGATTAAGAGTCAGGTGCTCTACCAACTGAGCTAATAGCACAAATATGTGGTGCGTCTTAAGGGATTCGAACCCCTGGCACACGGCTTAGAAGGCCGTTGCTCTATCCAACTGAGCTAAAAACGCATATATTATGGAGCGGGTGAAGGGAATCGAACCCTCATAACTAGCTTGGAAGGCTAGCACTCTACCACTGAGTTACACCCGCACTATGTCTTTTTAAAATGGTCGGGGTGACAGGGATTGAACCTGCGACCTCATGGTCCCAAACCACGCGCGCTCCCATCTGCGCTACACCCCGGTTATGGTGCGCCATCAGGGATTCGAACCCTGGGCACCCTGATTAAGAGTCAGGTGCTCTACCAACTGAGCTAATGGCACAATTATGGTGCGTCTTAAGGGATTCGAACCCCTGGCACACGGCTTAGAAGGCCGTTGCTCTATCCAACTGAGCTAAAAACGCATATTATGGAGCGGGTGAAGGGAATCGGACCCTCATAACTAGCTTGGAAGGCTAGCACTCTACCACTGAGTTACACCCGCATACATTGGAGCGGAAGACGAGATTCGAACTCGCGACGTTCACCTTGGCAAGGTGACGCTCTACCACTGAGCCACTCCCGCATAATACAAAACTATGTTATATCCAATCTAAAATTGGTAATGGTGCAGGTGAAGGGAGTCGAACCCATACACCGTTAGGCGCTAGATCCTAAGTCTAGTGCGTCTGCCAATTCCGCCACACCTGCATGTATTAAGTTTGTAAATATATAGACATTTTTGTTGTTAACTTTTTGTTAAAACATCTATTGTCCATTTTGGTGGCTTACCGGGGAATCGAACCCCGGACAACATGATTAAAAGTCATGTGCTCTACCAACTGAGCTAGTAAACCATATGGCTGGGATGGCAGGATTTGAACCTACGCATGTAGCAGTCAAAGTGCTATGCCTTACCGCTTGGCGACACCCCATAAGCTTTGGGGTGAACGAAGGGACTCGAACCCTCGACAACCAGAACCACAATCTGGCGCTCTACCAACTGAACTACGTCCACCGCAATTTGGTGCGTCTTAAGGGATTCGAACCCCTGGCACACGGCTTAGAAGGCCGTTGCTCTATCCAACTGAGCTAAAAACGCATATCCTGGAGCGGGTGAAGGGAATCGAACCCTCGTAACTAGCTTGGAAGGCTAGCACTCTACCACTGAGTTACACCCGCATAATTAAATATTAATTTATCTTTTGGAATCTCTTATTGAGCTTCCTGGTCGGGGTGACAGGGATTGAACCTGCGACCTCATGGTCCCAAACCACGCGCGCTCCCATCTGCGCTACACCCCGATATTCTAATTTCAATACTTTTTATTATTGGTCGGGGTGACAGGGATTGAACCTGCGACCTCATGGTCCCAAACCACGCGCGCTCCCATCTGCGCTACACCCCGACTTTCAGAATGTTTTCTGAACCGTTTTAGAAGTTTTAATTAACTCCCGACAACATAGATTATTCTACACGATATATTTAAATCCGTCAATACATTTTTTAAAACTTTTTTATTTTTTTTATTTAAATCCCTTTTATACTAGGATTAACCTTTCCATTTTCCACTTTTATTATAGCTACACTGCTGAAGCCATCCCTTGGTACAGCAGGGCTTCCCGGATTTACAAACCATATACCATCTTCATATGCAATTTGAGAAACATGTGTATGTCCAAAAAGAACTATATCTGCTCCTACCTCTAATGCTTTGTATCTTATTCTTGATAAATCATATTTTACATCGTATCTATGACCATGAGTTATAAATACTTTTTTACCTGCAATAACTTCTACCTTTTCACTAGGTACATCTACTGCAAAATCGCAATTTCCTTTAACATTTATAATTTCTCCATTATAATACTTTCGTATTTCCTTAATATCCTGTACATTATCACCTAAATGTATAAGTATATCTACTCCCTCTAGTTTTTTCATAGCATTTTCAATAACCCATATATACCTATGAGTATCGCTTATTACACCTATTATCAATTTTCACTCCTCCCCCAGAAGATTTTTAATTTCACCCTCCAGTTTATTTAAAGCATTAGCTCTATGGCTTATAGAGTTCTTTAAATTAGAATCCATCTGAGCAAAAGTCATTTTATATTTTGGTATATAAAATATTGGATCATATCCAAATCCATTTGTTCCTCTTTCTTCATTAATTATTTGTCCTTCTATTTCTCCTTGTACTTTTATAACTGTGTCCTTATCTAATATTAATACCATTGCACATACAAATTTAGCTTTTTTATCTTCATCTTTATTTTCTTTTAATAAATCTAATAGTTTCTTATTATTTTTTTCATAGTTCCCATGTTCCCCTGCAAACCTTGCTGAATAGACCCCTGGCGCTCCATCGAGACACTCTACCATGAGTCCTGAGTCATCAGCTAATACCATTGCATTCTCCAAAATATTATATATCTCACTAGCTTTTTTATAGGCATTATCTATAAATGTGGTTCCATTTTCTTCTACATCAATATTTATTCCTGCTTCTTTAAGACTCAACACTTCTATAGAATATTTTGAAAGTATCTCTTTAATTTCTAGTATTTTATGTTCATTATTACTTGCTACTATTAATTTTTTCATTTTCTATCACCTGTTCCAATCCACAATGAATCCATTTTTAAACTTTCTTTTTGTACTTGAATTACATACTTTATTCCTTTTTCAGCTAAAAAAAGCATTTCATTAAAATCTTCTTTAGAAAAAGGTCTTTCCTCACCTGTTCCTTGTATTTCTACAAACTCTCCTGTATCTGTCATTACTATATTCATATCAACATCAGCTCTTGAATCTTCTTCATAACATAGGTCTAACATTTTTATATTATCTACAATTCCTACACTTATAGCACTTATAAACTTTCTAATTGGATATATATTAAAAGGAACTTGCTTATGAAGCTTATTTACAGCATCTACTAGTGCTATAAATGCTCCTGAAATGGCAGCTGTCCTTGTTCCGCCATCTGCCTGTATTACATCACAGTCTATCCATATAGTTTTTTCACCCATTGCTTTTAAGTCTACTACAGATCTTAGAGCTCTTCCTATTAACCTTTGTATTTCCATGGTTCTTCCATCAATTTTTCCTCTGTTTATATCCCTAACTTTTCTTGATTTAGTAGCCCTCGGTATCATATTATATTCACAAGTAATCCAGCCTTCTCCCTTTCCTTTTAGAAAAGGAGGTACTTTATCTTCTATTGAAGCTGTACAAATCACCTTGGTATCTCCTGCTTCTATTAATACAGAACCTTCAGCATACTTAGTATAATTTCTTTGTATTTTTATGTGTCTAGGTTGATCATTTTTTCTAGCATCAATTCTCAATTTTATCCCTCCAATAACCTTTGCCTAAAATAATAGAATATATTTTATCTATATTATTCTTTCCTCTAATACAAATAATTCATCTCTTTCAGGTGGAAGTACTTCCTCTTCAATATCATTCTCCACTAAAACACCATTTTCTTTTACCATTTTACCTATTATAGTAGCTTCGATACCCTCTTTTTTTAATATACTTACCAATTCTTCACCATATTTAGCTGTTATAAGCATACTTCCAGAAGATATAAATCTTAACGGATCTATACAATATTTTTCACATATTTTTGCAGTTATATGACTCACAGGCATTTTTTCTTTATATACTTTAAATCCCAATTCACTGGCCTTGGCAACTTCCCACAATGCACCTAAAACTCCGCCTTCAGTTATATCATGCATTGAATTTACTCCAAATTTTCCTGCTATAATACCTTCTTTAACTACACTTAAGCTATTTAAATATCCCTTAGCTTCTAGTATTTCATCGTAAGTTAGAATACTTTTAATTTTATCTTCATGGTCATTTGCAACTATACTTGTTCCCTCAAGGCATAGTAATTTAGTCACTATTATGTCATCGTTTTCCTTTGCTCCAGAGGTAGCCACAGCTTTATCTTTTCTTCCCTTCCCTATGACGGTACAAGATATTACCATTTTATTTACGGCTCTAGTTACTTCTGTATGTCCGCCTAAAATTTCCACATTTAATTTTTTAGTTTCTTCTCCTATTTCCTTCATAACATTCTTAACATCTTCCAGTGAAGAATTTTCAGGTGCTAATATTGTTACTAAAATCCCTATAGGTTCTACCCCACAAGAAGCTATGTCATTGCAGTTTATATTTACTGCTAATTTTCCAGAATTTTTTTCAGCTCCAGTAATAGGATCTGTTGAAACTACACATTCATAGTTTCCAAAATTTATTACACTACAATCTTCTCCTATTCCACTTCTAATTCTAACATCTTCCCTAATTGCTCCTTTGGAATTATCTATTATGTATTTTAAATCATCCCAATTTAATTTTCCAACTTTCATTAAAATTTCTCCCTTTCTACAAAAAATAAATAAGCACTATTTCACACTCTACTTCATATTATTTATATAATGATTAATTTATGGTAGGTGTATGTTTTGAAATATATTGGCCCATTTTTAAGAATCAACAAATTGAAAAAAGAAAATATAGAACATCAACTCTTTTTCTTAGCAAAAGAATCTTTAAATCAAATTGTACTACATTCTAAGTGTGGAGTATATACCTCCATTAAAGAACTTAAAACAAAAAATTTATCTAGTTTTGATATTAACACATTTAATAATCTTTCTCCACTCCTATGCCTGTATAAGAAAGCTACTCCTAAGATTGTAAATATTGATGATAGTTTATCTTGGGATGATGAAAATTTTAAAAAAGAAATAAATATTGATAGTAATGCATTAATGACTCTTTCTCTTCTTGAGCTTTGCAATTATTATAAGCGTTTTGATGGTATTGATAATAAAAAGTTTAATTTATCTAAACTATATATGCTTATTTGTAAAGAACAGCTTGAATTTTATACTTCTCATTTTAGAAATGAAGATGGTGTTTTCGTTGATAAGAAAGAAACTAAAGATCCTTATAATGGAGAAGTAAGCTTTGAAGAAAAAAATAAAAAGTTTAAATTTTCATCTCAAGCTTTGCTTATGGCTGCATATTATAGATATGCTTTCTTAAGTGATGATGAAGAAAAAATTTCCTATGAAACTTTTTCATTAGACATTCTTAATATGTTTATTGAATTCAAAGAAGATCTTTATGTATTGTCTTATGAAGAAACTTTAAAATTGACTTTAGGATTAAATATCTTTTTTAACTATTCAAAAAATAAGCAGTGCAAAACACTTTTATTAGATTTATGCGAATTGCTGTGTGATAGGTTTAATAATGACACCCTTATATCTCCAGATAAAGCAATGGAATTTGACTGCCTAAAATATATAAATTATATTCTTTTCTATAAAACTACTGGAATTATTAAATTTAAAGAAGATGCCAAAGAAATTTATACTAGACTTTCAAATCTTTATAATCCTGAAAAGGGTATTTTTATGAAGCATACTGAAAAGAAAGAGATAACTTTTTCCTGCACTGAAATATCACTATATCTACTAGTTTGTTTACTTCATGGGAGTATAAGTAAAGAACAAAATGATAATAATTTGATAGTATTAGATGTATTTAAACGTCAACTTATTGACTCAGGTATCATATTAAGTTGGCCAGATGCACCTAACTTGAATGATACAGAAAGATATAATAACTATACATTGAAATCTGAAGATTTAATAGATGAACAGTATTTTAGAACAGCTTCTATTCCTACACCTGAAAGCTCTGAAATTCCTTCAGTATTTATAAAGCATGTTGTTTACAGTAAAAGAAAAGAAACTTTTAAAACTTCTAAGATTTCTTTCGATAGTTATAAAAATATGTTTATATTCTTCCTTATCATATATATTTTAAAACCTTAAAATATATTTTTAGATTTCAACATATAATAATATAACTAAAATACGAATTTAGTCCTGTAAAAAGTTAAACTTTAATTTGGTTTCTTAGGAGGTATTTAAAATTATGATGAATATAAACTGTTCTGAAAATTGTACACATGCACAAAACGGAAAATGTACTTTGAATCATATTACCTCACTTTCTAACCTTTTCACTAAAGAAAAAAACTGTGCTTACTTCATTTCTAAAAAAGCCACAAAAAAATCTCCTTTATAAAAAGGGGATTTTTTTGCGACCTTTATTTCAACTACTAACATACATTTTATGGTTGATGATCATTAATTTGCACAATTTTATAATCAAATTCTACCTGAATCTAACAATCACTTAACCATTTCTAACGCATGCAAATCTAAATTTCCTTTTTTACTTATAGAAATGCCTTTCACCTTACTTTTTTTGCAAATTACTATATCATTAAAATACAAAGGCACAATAGGCATATCTTGCATCAATGTATTTTCTGCTGTTCTTAACATCTCCATTTTCTTATCTTTGCTTTTTTCCATTTTCAAATTTATTAGAATATTATCAAACTCTAGATTTTTATAACCATAAAAATTTTCTTCAGATGAAGATTTCCACTTTTCTAAAAATGACAATGGATAATTATATACACCCTCATACTGAATTTCTGCTATATCATAATCATTTTTTCTTATTTCATCATTAAATTCTTCTGTATTATATCCTTGACATTCAACTTTTACATCTAAATTTTCCTTTAAACTTTTAACTATGCTTTCACATGTTTTTTTATTCTCTATTGTATTCAGATAAATAATTTTTAAGTTATTTTTATCATATTTACTATTTTTAATTAAATTTAATGCTTTATCTTTTTGTATAGTACTTGAAAAAAACTCCTTATTAATATAAAAACCACTCATGCCATCACTTACTCCTGAAGGTATATATCTTAATGCTGGTTTTACTGAATCATTTAATATTTTTTTCGATATCTCATTTCTATCTATGCATTCTGATATAGCCTTTCTAAAATTTTCATCTCTAACTACATTCTCTTTCTTTAAATTGAAAATTAAAGCCTCTGCAGAAAAACATGGCTGTTCTATAATATTCCCTGAATTAGCAAGATTTTTGACTTCATTTATTGGTGGATTTGTGAACAAATCCACTTTTGAATTTTGAAAAGCCGCAAGTGCTGCTTCACTTTCTTCATTAAATAGTAAATGTATTTTTTCACTTTTAACATTATCACTATTCCAATAGCACTTATTTCTTTTTAAAATCATTTCATTATTATTTTGAAAAGAGTCTATTACGAAATATCCGGAATATAATATATTTTTATATTCTTTCTTCCAGTCCTTTAAATTGCTGTTTATTTTTCTTATGCCATATATAGGCTCTGCTAATAAATTCAAAAAATAGCAACAAGGATAATTCAATCTTATTTCTAGGCTTTTTTTGTCAACTGCCCTAATTGCTACATTATTAAAATCACATTTCCCTTTTCTATAATCTTCAACACCAAATATACAATAAAGTTGTTCAGCATATATATTATCAGTATTTTTACTTAAAATTTCTCTAAAAAAGTCCACAAAATCTTCTGCTGTAATAGAGCTTCCATCACTCCATCTTGCATTATCTTTTATTTTAAAAGTATAACAAGTTTCATCTTTACTTAAAGCCCAACTTTCAGCTGTAGCTGTAGCTATTTTTCCAGTTTCATCAATTCTTACAAGTCCTTCAAATAGATTAGTTATCAAATCCTGTTCTCTTATATCATACTCATTAAGCATAATTAAATCTTTAGGTGTCTTTTGAAAATTACATACTATATAATTTCTTATTTTTTCATTTTTACTACTTTGTATGTCTTTTTCAACACATCCACTAAAGAATATAAAATTTATAATCAGAAAGCAACAAACAATTTTCTTCATAGAGTATCTCCCTCATATAATAGTATATTTAGATTATTGGCATTTACAAAAAAAATAAACAAAACTTTCACGAAAAGTTTTGTTTATTTTCTTGATACCACATCTTAAGGCAAATATTCTAAAAAGTTTAGTTTACTAATATTTATTTGTTTTCTTATAAACTTATATGCATCTATTTTTTTTACCTTTTTATGAAAAATATTATTTACATTAATATATGTTTGTTTTTCAAAAAAACCTGTAGTTATATAAATGCCCCTATACACATCATAATTTTCTAAATAATTTAAAAATTTTTCATAATCTCTGAGCATTATAATATCTTTCTTATGATATTTTAGCAAAAGTTTTTTTTCTTTTGCAATGAGTTTTATAAGTAATATATCCGAGTTTTTTAAAATTATTTGATACTGTATATTATAATTCCAACAATTTTTAGTAATATTTTCAGTTATTTCACTTATACTTATTTTTTTTAATTTTATCTTATCTTTATAAAGTTTACTTCTTTTCCAATTAAAATATGATTTATCTAGGGGATACTCCATATTTTCCTCCAGAAAATTATTCAATATCAATTCATTATATGAATGCAGAAAGAATTTTGATACAAAATTATATTTAGTATTTAATTTTTATGTTAGGCATATGAGAGAAAATAACAAGTCAAAGATGTTAGTATATTTTCTGTCAGACAAGGAAACAGGTTCCGCTGATAGTTGTTCTATCAAAGGGTTCTGTTGACGCAGTATGACACACAATATACTAACATACTGACTTGTTATTTTTTTGAATATGCCTTATAATACGGTGAAGACATAATTTTCAAATATTATGTAAAAATCATTACTTTAAGCTTATTATCCAATTAAAGGAATTTATTAAAAACAACTCAAATGAGCATATTTAAGCTTACTATTATGAAAGGGGATAATCGTTGACTTTAATCTTTATTGTATTTTATAAACGTCAACGGAAATTAAAATGATATTAGTTGTAGAAATAATCGCTATATTGACCATGTGTACTATGATATTTTTTTTAATATGGGGATTTATAATTCTTACTCAAATATTAAATCAATTAAGATATAAAAATTACTTAATGGAAAAATTAACACAACACATGTATACACTTTCCAAAAAAAATCAAGAAATATAAAAAGGCAATCTTGTAAAAGACTGCCTAAGTAAAGTTATTCATCTTTAATTTATTTTACCTTCATAAATATAAAAAACATAGTTCCAACTGCAATTGCTATGCAAGTCATAGGGTACATTATATCATTACACTTGGTTTTAAAGTCAAACATTTTAAAAGCCCAAGCAATCATAGTGAAAAATATACACCATTGCAAAGTTAAATAACTATTAAAATATTTTACATATGTAAATTGATATGTAGTAAGGAGTGTTAATACTAATGTTAGAATAGTTAAACAAACCCCTATCCACCCTAGTAGATTTATAGTCTTTCTCATTTTTTCTCCTCCACATATGGTACATTTATGTACAAGCTAAATCATTTTTATAATAAACCTTTTTTAATGTTTTGTAAATACCTATACACTGTTTTTTACAATATTTTCCTACGGGTTTAACATGTTTTCAAATTCCTCTTCATTTATAACTTTCACACCAAGTTCTAATGCTTTGTTATACTTTGAACCTGCTTCTTCACCTGCTAAAACATAATCTGTTTTTTTACTTACACTGCCTGAAACTTTAGCTCCAATTGATTCAAGTTTTTCTTTTATACTAGTTCTAGTGTAATTTTTCAAACTTCCAGTTACTACCATAGTTTTACCACTGAACAAACTTTCTAGTATTTCCTCTTCCTCAAATGTTGGTTTAACACCTAACTCTAGTAATTCGTTTATACTCTTTATTATTTTTTCCTCATTAAAAAATTCTATTACACTTTTACCAACAATTTCTCCTACATCTTGAATTAGTACAAGTTCTTCTATATTAGTTTTTTGAATATTTTCTAGTGATTTAAATCTTTTAACTAAATCTGTTGCAGTTTTTTTGCCTACATTAGGTATTCCTAGTGCATATATGAAAGATGCTAAGTTGCAATTTTTGCTCTTTTCTATAGAATTTATAAGGTTTTGAGCCTTTTTATCCGCAAATTTCTCTAGATCTATTAAATCTTCTTTTTTTATTCTATATAAATCTGCTATAGATTTTATTTGAAGTTTTTCAAAAAGTTGCTCTGCAGTTTTTTCACTAAATCCTTCTATATTCATAGCTTCTCTGCTTCCAAAATGTACTATACTTTTCACCATTTGAGGTTTACATGATAGAGTATTGTCACAAAAATAGTGAACACCATCTTGTACTAATTCACTACCACAATAAGGACACTTCTCTGGAACTTCTATTTCTATGTTACCTTCTAAAGTATTCTCAGCTATTCCCATTATTTCTGGAATCACATCATTTGATCTACGAATAAAAACATTACAGCCTATCTGAATACCCTTTCTTTTTATATCATCCATATTATTAAGTGTAGCTCTTTTAACTGTAACTCCAGCTAGTTCAACTGGTTCTAATATAGCTGTAGGAGTTACTCTTCCACTTCTTCCCACATTCCATTCTACATCTAAAAGCTTTGTAGTTGCCTCCTCAGCTTCAAACTTATAGGCTATAGCCCATTTAGGGAATTTTACTGTATAACCTAATATATCTCTTGTTTTCATATCATCAACTGCAATTACTACTCCATCTATATCATAATTCAATTCATATCTTATTTTTTCTACATATTGTAATTCCTGATTTATTTCTTCTACTTGACTGCAAATCTTAATATAATCATCCATAGGAAGTCCCATTTGCTTTATAAAATCCATCATTTCAGAATAACTTTTAAAAGGTGTACCTTCATTATAGCCAATATCATAGAAGAAAGCTGAAAGTTTTCTTCTAGCTGTTTCTTTTATATTTAAATTTCTTAGAGCACCTGCTGCTCCATTCCTCAAATTTTTAAGAGGTGTTTGTGCATTTTTATTGTATTCCTCAAAAGCTTCTCGAGTCATTATGGCTTCACCATGTACTTCTATAATATTTTTGTTGTTTATTTTTAATGGTAATGATCTTATAGTTCTTGCTTGTGATGTTATATCCTCACCTACTATACCAGTACCTCTTGTAGCTGCTTTAATTAAAACTCCATCTTCATCATAAGTGCAATTTATAGTAAGTCCATCAAATTTTTTTGTAAGCACATATCTAAGCTCTGGAAGTTTTTCTTCGTGAATAGAGTTATACTCATCTATAATTTTTTGATTTCTTATATGCCAATCCATAATTCCTTGAACCGTTTGTGATTTATCTAAGCTCCACAGTTTACTTCTGTGAGTGTATTTTTTAAATTCTTTAAGTACATTATCTCCAACTCTCTGTGTTGGAGAATAATTTAATACTATTCCTGTTTCTTCCTCAAGTTTTAGTAATTCATCATACTTTAAATCATACTCTTTATCTGAAATACTTGGACTATCAAGAAGATAGTACTCCTCAGCATACTTATTTAGTTTTTCCACTAATTCTTGGATTTGTTTCTTTTTAATATCAACTGTGTTCATATCTTATTCCTGCTCCCTTATATAAATTCTAGCCCAGCTAATCCGTACATTAAGTTTTTAATTCCCATTTTATCAAAAGCTATAGTGAGCTTTATATCACTTCCGCTTTTTGAAACTCCTACAATAGTTCCCATCCCAAACTTATTGTGCTTAACTTTAACTCCTGCTTTTACATCCTCAACTTTAAGTGAATTAGCATCCTCTTTATTTTTATCTAATTTTGGTGCAACACTAGTGGGTGCTGTACTATTGACTATATTACTGCTTCTACTCGGATGATTGTTGAAACTTCCTATTCTATTGAAATTTTTTATTATACCATTATCAGTTTCTTTCAAATCCCTTGATATTTCATCTATAAAATCTGATTGAGAATAAGATACAGTTCTTCCAAAAACTCTTCTTGTTTCTGCTGAAGTCATATATAATTGCTGCTTAGCTCTTGTTATACCAACATAACAAAGTCTTCTTGATTCTTCCATTTCACTAAAATCATTTAATGATTGGCTTCCTGGAAATATTCCATTTTCCATCCCTACCATAAATACTACTGGAAATTCTAATCCTTTAGCACTATGAACTGTCATCATAACAACAGTATTTGTATCTTCATTAAAATTATCTATATCTGAAACTAAAGTTACCTTTTCCAAAAACGATGATAAAGATTTGTCTTCTGAAGTGCTTTCAAATTCCACTGCAGCTGACACTAACTCTTTTAAATTTTCAATTCTGCTTAATGCATCTATATTTGTTGAACCTTTTAATTCTTCCAAATAACCAGTTATATCCAGTATTTCTTTTATTAAACTTGAAACAGATATTTCGTCTTTATTTCTTATAAAACTATTTACAAGACTTACAAACTTCTTTATAGACGCTGTTCCTCTTGGAGTTATATTCAATACTTGTTCCACATCAAGAAGAACACTATACATACATTCTTCCATAGAAATTGCAAATTCTTGAACTTTTTTTACAGTAGTTTCTCCTATATTTCTTTTAGGAACATTTATTATTCTTTTTAAACTTACATCATCAAGAGGATTGTTTATGAATTTCAAATAACCTAGTATATCCTTAATTTCTTTTCTATCGTAAAATTTTAGTCCTCCGATTATTCTATATGGAATATTAGATTTCATAAAAATATCTTCAAAAGTACGAGATTGTGCATTAGTTCTATAAAGTATGGCAAAATCTTTGTAAACCTTATTCTCATCTCTTATGACTTTTTTTATTTGGGAAGACACATAATTTGCTTCTTCCATATCAGAATAAGCTCTATATATTTTTATTTTTTCTCCATTATCATTTTCTGTTCTTAGAACCTTACTTTTTCTTTCAGAATTATTTTTTATAACATCATTTGCTGCTTTTAATATATTTGCCTTAGATCTATAATTTTGTTCTAATTTTATAACCTTTGCTTCAGGATAATCTTTTTCAAAATCCAATATATTTCTTATATCTGCCCCTCTCCAAGCATAAATACATTGGTCATCATCACCAACTACACATATATTCCTATGATTTTCTGCTAAAAGTCTTACTAATTCATATTGTGATTTATTAGTGTCTTGATATTCATCCACCATAATATATGTAAACTTTCTTTGATAAAATTCTAGAACTTCTGGATTTTTCTTAAACAATTCTACAGTTTTATAAATTAAATCATCAAAATCCAAAGCATTATTACTCTTTAATTTTTTTTGGTATAAAATATATGCATCTGCAATTTTGTTTAATCTGAAATTACTTTGACTTTCTCTTTTGTATTTATCTTCTGATATTAAATTATCTTTTTGTTCTCCTATCTTACTTATTATTTCTCTATCTGTTATATCTTTTTCATTTATATTTAACTCTTCCATACATTGTTTTATTAATACTTTTTGATCATAAGTATCATATATAGCAAAGTTTTTATTATAACCTAACTTGTCTATTTCTCTTCTCAATATTCTTACACAACTTGAATGAAAAGTAGAAATCCACATATTATCTACTTCATTTCCTACCAAATTTCTCACTCTATCTTTCATTTCACCAGCTGCTTTATTTGTAAAAGTTATAGCTAAGATTTTTGAAGGATATATATTTAAATCATTTATCATATGAGCTATTCTATAAGTTAATACTCTTGTTTTTCCAGAACCAGCTCCTGCCAATATTAATAGCGGTCCATTTACCTGCACAGCCGCCTCATATTGTTCCTTATTTAAAAGCATTTTTAAATCCATAACATCCACTCCCTGGTTTTTTACTATGTTTAATATTATATCATTATTACATAGCATTTAATCATTACTAACATAAAAAATGTGCTGATTTTATATCAACACATATATTTTAAAACTATATAACACAAATTTATTATTCATTATTTGCTTCACTTAATCTATCCAAAACTACCTTATATCCTTCACTTCCATAATTCAAGCATCTATTTACTCTACTTATAGTAGCTGTACTCGCTCCTGTTGCAGCTGCAATATCTAAATAAGTCTTTTTGCTTTTTAGCATCTTAGCTACTTGAAGTCTCTGTTCCAAAGCTTTTATTTCATTTATAGTGCATATATCATCAAAAAACCTGTAGCATTCCTCTTTTGTTTTCAGTCTTAATACAGCTTCACATAAAAAATCCATTTCTTCCCCTGCTAATTTGGATTTATATTCTTCCATGAGCTCCACTCCTTATTTATCTACATTTTTAATTATTGTTTATCAACTATAATCTTATCACGATTTAACGCATTAATCTATAAAATTATAATAATTTTACAAAAATAAATCTTTTTATTTATTTAAATAGGTCAATATGAATGATATATAACATAATACAAAAAATAAAGAAAATAAAAGCAGCCCATTGGGGCATGGGCTGCTTGCTCATAAATAAAAAGGGGGCTATTTATCCTTATTATTTATCCTTGCACACTAATTATATTAAAGATTTTTATAAATTTCAAGTTATTTTTGCAAATTTGATTGTAATACTTATATTGCTATGATTGAATTCAACTCATATTAAGGATTTTTAAGACTTTTCACTTCTTCCTCTGAAAGTTCTCTGTATTCTCCCTCTTCCAAATTCAAGTCTAAATCTATTGGTCCAAACTTTATTCTTCTCAAATAAACTACATTTTTACCCAAACTATTGAACATTCTCTTTACTTGGTGGAATTTTCCTTCTTGCACTGTAACTTCAACCCTTGCTCCATTTTCATCAGACTCTAGAATTTGAAGTCCCGCTGGAAGACATTTATATCCATCATCTAAAGTAATGCCTAACTTGAAGGCCTCTATATCTTCTTCTTTAACCATCTTATCTATTTCTGCATAATAAACTTTATCTACGTGCCACTTTGGAGCTATTAACCTATGATTTAATTCTCCATCATTAGTTAATAATAAAAGTCCAACTGTATCTTTGTCCAATCTACCTACTGGAAAAGGTTTGAAGGCCTGATGTTCTGGGTCTAATAAATCTACTACTGTTTCATCATAATTGTCAAAAGTAGCTGAAACTACACCATTGGGTTTGTTCATTATTAAATATATATATTCTCTGTAATTTACTATTTCTCCTGAAATCTTTATTTCACTATCATCAGTATTTACTTTCATTCCACTATCCTTAACAACTACATTATCTATCTCTATTAACCCTTCCTTTACTAAAGCTTTAACTTCTTTTCTTGTTCCGTATCCTAAATTGGATAAAACTTTATCTAATCTTTCCATAAAAAATCCTCCTATATTTAAGTAATCTATATCAGTATTATAACCTCTTAAAAGCAAAATAAAAACAGCCTATTACAAGACTGTTCTTAACTTCTAGGTCTTAAATTTGTAAAAATTCAAGCTAAATACAAAATTCCATTTATTTTCCTGAATAGTACTTCATTACTTTATTTACATAATCTCTTGTTTCATAAGGTAATTTAGAAACTCCTGAAACATCTGTTACTCCCCTGTTCTGAAGGGTTCCCGGTCCTGCATTATATGCTGCTAAAGCTAACTGCTTATTATTAGCATACATACTAAGTAAGGATTTTAAGTACTTTGTACCGCCCTCTACATTTTCACCTATATTATAAGGATCTGAAACTCCAAGTTCTCTGGCTGTATCAGGCATAAGCTGCATAAGTCCCATAGCTCCTGCCCCTGAAACAGATTTAGAATCGAAATCTGATTCTTGTTTTATTACTGCCATTATTAAATCTCTATCTACTCCATATTTTTGAGAAGCTTTTTCTACAGCTTCATCTATACTTAAATTATTGCTTTTTATATCATTTTTCAAACCTTTATATATAGTATTAAGCCTTTCACCAGCACCATACCCAAGTTTACTTAGATCTGTTTCTCCTATTGCCAATTTATTCAAATCTATGTTTCCAGTATCATCACTTAATGCCTTAGTCAAACTTTCCATAATAAGTCCAAAAGAATCTGAATCTCCAAGAGCACTTTTAAAAATTTGACTCATAAGTTGAATCTGCAAAAGTTTCTCCGCTTTTTTATTATTATCAATATTCACCTTTTTCACCAACCTTTAAAATATCCTTAATTAGTTTCATCGTACTAATTAACTTAAACTTTAGTGTACAAAAAAATTTATCATATCATAATCTTCATAAGCACCCTTATAATATTGACTTTTAGCTAAAACTAATACTTTATATTCTCCATAGCTAAAGGGTATAAACATATAATAATCCTTTTTACTATAATTTTGCACCAGATTCCATTCACCTTTTTCCATTATATAAAATTCATATAACGTATCTTTTCCACCTTCACTTTTAACTGTAAAAGTAACTGAATTATTACACAAAAAATTTGTTTTGTCACAACTTATTTTTGTATTATTTACAGGCTTAGCTTCGTGAATCTTAACTGTAATACACTTTTTACAATCAAACACTTTATCACTATCTTTATTTTTTGAGAATATTTCTACTGTATATATACCACTACATTTTGGTACAAATAAATATTTTTTATCTTTTGTATAATCAATTTCTTCAACCTTATGTTTATTTATTTTCAAAACATATTTTACCACAGTATTGCTAGTATTTTGGGTTATTAAATTTAACTTGACTTCATCTCCAACTACATAATATTCTTTAAATGGAAACAGTACATAATCTATTTCTCCAGGTATACATTTAAAAACTTCTAAATTCAATATATAGTGACAATCAAACTCTCTCTCTGAGTACTTATCTTTAACTCTAGCTTCAAGCTGATAATTCCCTTCTTCTTTAGGTATAAAACTTACAATATTACTTGTTGTATAACTAACTTTTTCTAAATCTTTATCTTCTTTTCTTATTATGAAGCTGTAGTTTAAATCTACTCCTCCAGATGCATTAACTCTAGCCTTTATAGGTTCATTTACTAAAACCTTATCTTTCTTATCCATAATAACTTCATCTATTTTTACAGGTTCTTTGCTTTTTTCATCTATATTAAATTCAATATATTCGCAAGATTCGTAATCATCCTCACAACTTTTATCTTTAACCCATAAATATATTTTATAATTACCAGGCACCTTCGTTTGCCATTCATAGTTTTTATTTCTTATATATCCCGAATTTTCATTATAATTTCCATCTATTACATACTTATATAATAGTTCTTTTCCTCCAATAACATCTGCTTTTAAATTCACAACTGTTTCACATAATTGTGGCGAGTTCAAATCTGTAGTAAAACTTTTTATACGAATATCCTTATATTTTTTTACTGTAAAATTTATTATGGCTCTATCATCATAGCTTCTATTAGAATACATATCTTTTACCATGCACAAAAGCCTGTAGTTACCACTCTCATTTTCTACGTAACTTACAATTCTTTTTGTTGAGTAATCTTGAACACATTCCATTTCACCATTACAATTTATTTTAATAAATTTATAAAGTATATTTCTTCCTTTTTCATGAGATGTCTCCACTTTAAATATGAGTTCTTCATCTTTTAATAATTCTGTATTAACTGTACTAAAGTCTTGTATTTCTACCATTTTTAAATTCATTACCTGAAATTCTACAGTTTGAAAATCATCATAATTATTCTGAGAATCAATATTTTTGCATTCTACTAACATTTCGCCTTTCCCTTCCACCTTCACTGCCCATGAAATATTGTTATCTGGTGAATAATCCTTTATAATTTCCCATTTATCATTTACTTTAAGCCAATATCTAAACATAAGTGAATCTTTATTTGTATTTACAAACAATTTAACTTTTTCACCTAAATTAAGTTTGTATTTATCTAGACTTATATTATTTATTAATTTTTCTTCTACTTTTCCTATTATATAATTTTCTCTTGATACATAATCAAAACTTTTTTTCCCGCTTTCCCTGCGGGCTTGTACCATTATTATGTACTTGCCATCTTCACTAGGTACCCATTCAACGCTAGTAGATTGACTAAAATCTTTTAAAGTGCTCCAAATCCCATTAAAACCTATCATATATTTATAAACAAACTTCTCTTCTATTATATTGTTTATGTTAATGAGAATTTTTGAGTTTTTTTCTTGTGGGCTTTCTAAATTATATTTTATTTCTAACTCATTCATCTTCTCACCTATCCTCTATATTATATATTCAAGTTATATTATACTATAATTCCATATTTTGTAATAGTTTTTTTTATTTAACTTTATATCATATTTTAATTTTATATATTAAAAATCCTTTAATTCTTTAGTTATATTTAATATTCTCTTTGGGAAATATATTTTAAAGAGGAGTGATATTATGTATATAACAGATAAATATGATCCAAATTATCCTTACAAAAAAACTACTATAGATACTGGAATTTCTGAGGAAGGATATCCTATTATCGAAAGAACTACTAATGGACTTCTTTATCCTGAAGGACCTAAAAATACTGTGGATATGAATGATATTAAACCTTTTGATTAAAGAAAAGGAGGAACTTACTAAATATTATAATTTATTAAGTTCCTTCTTTTTTTATTTAAGTTTTTTATATATTTTCAATGTATATTGCTTTTTAAGTCAGAAAATTTACATATGAAGCAAAATATTAAAAATTAAAAATATTTTATTTTTTTTGAATAAAAATGATTATTTTTGAAATTGGGGTTTTATAATAAATATGAAATTAAAATATAAAATCATAATAGGAGGATTAAAAAAAGCAAATGCAGGACAACCTTAATTGATAATCTGATCTAAATATTAATTGGAGGCTAGAAAAATGGAAACAAATAAAAGTGAAGTAAAAGAAGTTCTTGATAAATCTAAAGGCCTTGAACGTAATTTTTCAAGCAGACATATTCAGATGTATACTATAGGTTCAACCATAGGTACCGGTATATTTTTAGCTTCTGGATATGTTATACATAATGCGGGACCAGGTGGTGCCGTAATTGCATATTTGCTTGGTTCTTTAATTATGTATCTTATGATGTCATGTCTTGGCGAACTTACAGTGGCAATGCCAGTATCAGGTAATGTTCAAGCCTATGCAACAGAATTCATAAATCCTGCAATGGGTTTTGCAACAGGCTGGGTTAAATGGATAAACTGTGCAGTTACCGTTACAGCTCAAGTAGTTGCTTCATCTATCATAATGAAAAACATATTTCCTAATGTAAATTCTTTAGTTTGGATAATATCTTTCATTATTCTATTAGTTATGCTTAACGTACTTCCATCTAAGAATTATGGAGAAGTAGAATTTTGGTTTGCCAGTATAAAAGTTATTGCTGTAATATTATTTGCTATTATTGGTATAGGAATAATGACGGGTGTTATAGGTGAAAAAGCTATCGGATTTAGTAATTTTGTTAATGATGGAGGGGCTTTCCCTAATGGGTTAAAAGCAATATTAGTATCTATGTTATCTGCTATATTTGCTTTTGGTGGTTCAGATCTTATTGCAACTGCTGCAGGAGAAAGCAAAAACCCTGGAATTGAAATGCCAAAGGCAATACGAGGATTTGTAATTAACATAACATTATGTTACGTAGTGTGTGTTGTATTGATTGGCTGTGTACTTCCTTGGAGACAAGCTAATCTTGCAGGAAGTCCCTTTGCTTATATGTTTAAAAGTGCTGGTATAGGTTCTGCTACACTTTTAGTTAATATAATAGTAGTCACATCTGCTCTGTCCTCTGCAAACGGTTTCTTATATGCAAGCATGAGAACATTATGGTCTCTTGGCAAGCACGGGCAAGCACCTAAAATATTAGCAAAGACAAATAAGCAAAAAGTTCCCATATATTCACTTATTATTTCAATGATATTTGCAACATTTGCAATAGTATCTAGCTTTATAGCAGCAGACACAGTTTATCTTTTCTTAATTTCTCTTCTTGCTAGTATAGATGTATTCATTTATTCAATTGATTGCATATGCCAGATGCGTTTCAGAAAACGTTATATAGCAGCTGGGAATAAAGTTGAAGACTTAAAATATAAAACTCCATTTTATCCAGTAACACCAATAGTGGCACTTATTATGTATTTTGTTATAGTAATTGCTATGATAATTGATCCTACAGAAAGATTAGCTATATTTTCTGGATTCCCTATGATTTTAATATTATATGTAGGATATAAGCTCTTTGCTGATAAAATTAAAGTTGAAAAAGTTAAAACTGATGAAGCATCAAACTAACTATCTAAATCTTCTATAAATAGTAAAAATATAAAAAACACATTACATTTACTTTTCAAAATAAATGTAATGCGTTTTTTATGTTTTTTTAAACTAATAATATCAATAAATCTCCTTATTGTTTGCAGCATTGGAGTTGAACTTTGTGTTGTTCAATGTTAAAATGTGAATAAATATAGTGGATATTTTAACCAAATTGTATTTTTTTGAGAAATGGCGGATGGAAATATGAAAAAAATAAAAACTACTTTTATAGTTGCTACATGTATTGCTCTTGCATCTCAAATAAATATTAGCTTGTTTGTGCCTGGATTTACTATAACACTATCTGTAATTATACTTCCAATTCTTCTTTACTTTAATAAAGAGTTTAATCCTATAGAACTAACTTTTGTAACTGGAATTATTTCTCCGCTATACAGAGGATTGATGTTATATGTAAGTAATAATAGTTTAATTGATACCTTAAAACTAATACCTCCTGATATTTTATTTTATTTTGCCTATGGCATATTATTTTATTTTTTGTATTGGAGAAGAACAAAGGCAAATCTTACAAATTTCTTTGTTTCAGTAGTGATAAGTGATTTTGTTTCTAATGTTTTAGAAATAAGTGTGCTTCTAAATTTCAAAGGATATAGATATGAAATATTTCAGGATTTAGCAATTATAGCTTTTGTACGAACTATAATTGCAGTATGTGTAATATTGATATTTAGGTACTATAATTTCTTACTTGTGAGAGAGGAACATGAAGAAAGATATAGAAAATTAATATTGATTACTTCAAAAGTTAAAAATGAAATATACTTTATGAACAAAAACGAAGTTGATATTGAGGATGTTATGAAAAAAGCCTATTACCTTTATAAATCATTATCTCAAAACAATTATCCTTTTGAACTTCGAACTGCTTCTCTGGATGTAGCAAAAGATGTTCATGAAATAAAAAAAGACTATTTAAGTGTTGTAAAAGGTTTAGAAGATATGTTTGACGAAAAAGAGATAATGTTAAAATGAGCATTAAAGACATTGTGAACATTATTGAAGCTGATGTTAAGGAACATATTAGAAGGAATAAATTAAATGTATCTTTAGACTTTAAGGTACTTGATAATTTTAACGTAAAAAACCATTATTACTTAGTTTCAATAATTCGAAATCTTATTTATAATAGTATAGAGGCTATGGGAACAGGAAATAATGCTTACATAAAAATTTTAATACAACAAAAACATGATGAATGTGTTTTTATTGTATCGGATAATGGTATGGGCATAAAAAGTGCTGATATTGATTTCATCTTCGATCAAGGATTCTCCACAAAATTTAATGAAGAAACTGGTGACATATGTAGAGGAATAGGGCTTTCTCATGTAAAAGGTATATTAGATGATATTTTTTCAGGCTGCATAAGTGTTGTTTCTGAGGAAGGGAAAGGAACAGAATTCACCATAAAAATAAAGAAAGATAAGATAGAAGGTGTTTTTTAATGAGATTCTATATTGTAGATGATGATATAAACATAGTAAGAATACTTACCCGTATAATAGAGGAAACTAGTTCTTTTGAGGTTGTAGGAAACTCATATAATGGTCAAATAGCCTTTAATGATATACTTTTACTTAAACCTGATATTGTGTTAGTAGATCTTTTTATGCCTATAATGGACGGAAATACTCTTGTAAGAGAAATTAAAAGTATATCACCTTGTGTTTCTTTTATTATGATATCTCAAGTATTAGATAGTGAACTCAGATCAGAATCTTATAAAGCAGGAATAGAATTTTTTATAAACAAACCAATAAATAAAATCGAAGTCCAAAAAGTAATTTCCACGGTAGCAGAAAGAATCGAAATGGAAAGTGTTTTATCAAACATAAAAAAAATGCTCAAAAATTCTGATGAACCTCATCAAAATGAAAATGATGACTTGATAAAAATAAAACATATTTTGGGTGTGCTTGGAATGCTTGGTGAAAAAGGTACAACTGATATAATAAAGATATGTTTATATCTAATTAAGAACAAGCAAAATTTTATAGAATGTAATTTGGATAACTTAGAAAATTATCTAGGTGATAATCCTCAAGTAGTGAAGCAACGGATAAGAAGAGCAGTTAAAGATGGTTTAACAAATATAGCAAACCTAGGAATTGAAGATTATGCTGATGATACATTTCATATATACTCAACTGTGCTTTTTGACTTTGCTAGCGTGAAAGCTGAAATGGAGTATATAAACGGTAAAAGGCAAACAGGCGGCAAGATATCTCTAAGTAAATTTTTTGAAGGGCTTATACTTAAATGTGAAAATGGTTAAAAGATTTATATAAAACCATTCCATATTATATCCAATATTCCTTCCTTGGTTATTTTTAATATAAATACTAAAGGAATATCGGATTTTTTTGTAATTTTACTAATGTAGATAATATAACCCTCTTCAAATCACAAATTTATGGATAAACTTTTTTATTTATTAACTTAATCAAGTTTTTATAAAGCCTTTCATCGTCTTCTTTTGTTCTTTTTTTAGGATTTGAAGTTTTACCTCCTCCTCTTCTTACTTTAGCTGATATATGTCTTTCGAAGAGAAGTTTGTCTATGTTATTATCATCATAAATGTATCCTTTAGGGCTTATAGCATAGGCTTTTTTGCCAAGTGCCATAGCTGCTACACCATAATCTTGCGTTATTACAACATCATCTTTTTTTGCAGCATTTGTTAAAGCTACATCTGCACTTTGGAATCCTTTATCTACGTATTTAACAGTACTATAATCACTAGTTATTACATGTTCTATATCACAATACATAATGACCTCTATATTGTTTTCTTTAGCTGCTTTTTCAATAATATGCTTTCCTGGACATGCATCTGCATCCACTATTATTCTCATAAAATGCTCCTTTTTTAATTAACTTCAATTTGCAGAATAAGCATAATGCATCACATTATGCTTATTCTGCAAAACAAAACTAAAGTCTTTTTTCTAATTCAGTTTTCATTTCCTCATATCCTGATTTTCCAAGTAGAGCAAACATATTTTTCTTATAAGCTTCAACACCTGGTTGATTAAAAGGATTTACACCTAATAAATAACCACTAACTCCACAAGCTTTTTCAAAAAAGTATACCATGTGTCCAAAATAATGTGGAGTTAGTTCTGGAATATTTATAACTAAAGTTGGAACATTTCCATCACTATGAGCCAAAATAGTGCCTCTAAAAGCTTGATGATTTACAAAGTCCATAGATTTTCCTGATAAAAAATTCAAACCATCTAAGTTATCTGCGTTAGCTTCTATATATATTTCTTTTCTTGGTTTTTCTACATTTATAAAGGTTTCTATTAAAACTCTTAAACCTTCTTGTATGTATTGTCCCATAGAATGTAAGTCTGTTGAAAAATCTGCTGCTGCTGGAAATATGCCCTTATTACCCTTTCCTTCACTTTCTCCAAATAACTGTTTCCACCATTCTCCAAAGTAATGTAAACAAGGTTCAAAATTCACCATCATTTCTGTAGTTTTACCTTTTGTAAATAAAACATTTCTTGCTACTGCATATTTGTAAGCAGCATTTTTATTTAAATTTGATGAGCTATAACTTTCTCTAGCCTCAGCAGCACCCTGCATTATTTCATCTATACTTACCCCCGATACTGCTATTGGAAGTAATCCTACTGGAGTTAAAACTGAAAATCTACCTCCTACATCATCAGGAATAACAAAAGTTTCATAACCTTCTGCATCAGCTAAAGTTTTTAATGCTCCTCTTGATTTGTCTGTTGTAGCAAATATTCTTCCTTTAGCCTCGTCTTTTCCATATTTTTTCTCCATTAAATCTTTGAATATTCTAAAAGCTATTGCTGGTTCTGTAGTTGTTCCTGATTTTGATATAACATTAACTGATATATCCATTCCGTCTATAGTTTCTAGAAGATCAGCCATATAGGTTGAACTTATATTGTTTCCAACATAAAATATGGCAGGATTTTTTCTTTTATCCTTGGATAAATTATTATAAAATGTATGTGAAAGCATTTCTATTGCTGCTCTAGCACCTAGATAAGAACCTCCTATTCCTATAACTATAAGAACATCTGAATCATTTCTAATCTTTTTGGCAGCTTTTTTTATTTTTTCAAATTCTTCTTTATTATAATTTACAGGTAGATCCACCCATCCTAAAAACTCATTGCCTGCTCCACTTTTTTCATGAAGCATTTTATGTGCTTCATTTACAAAAGGTTGTAAACTTTCCATTTCATATTCTTTCAAATAAGGCTCAGCTTTACTTAAATCTAATGTTAAACTTTTTAACATTTTTTCACCTTCCCATCTACACTTTAAAATTATTACTAATTACTTCTACTGAAATTCTATTCTATTTATTTACATAAATCAAGTTGGTTAATACATTTTTTTCACAAATATGAAAATGTAAACAATTACTTAAAACCTATCTCTATGAAAGAAAATAATAAATAAAAAATTCAACTAAAATAAGTGGCTAGTATATACTAATTTTAATATATACTAACCACTGAATCTTTATTAATATTATTTGTGAGAAGCAGCTAATTCATTCAATTTGTTTGTAAGCTCTGTAACTTGTTGTAAATTTGCTGTAACTTCTTGAATTGCAGCGGATTGCTGCTCTGTAGTTTCTACTGTAGCTTCTGAAGATTCTATAGTTTTGTCTACTGATTGCTGTATTTTACCTGTAAGTTCCGATATTTTTAAAGCTGTTTGTTTAGAATTTTGAGATAGACTTCCTATTTCTTTAGCAACTACACCAAAACCTCTTCCCATTTCCCCAGCTCTTGCTGCTTCTATAGATGCATTTAATCCAAGCATTTTAGTTTGGTCAGCTATGCTTTTTATTGAATCAAGTATTGAGTTGATTTCCATAGATATGTTTTTTACATTAACTATTTCTTGGCTTAAAATATGCTGATTATTTGTTACATTAATTGAAGATGCTGACAATTCTTCCATAGTTGTTGAAATTTGATTGAAATTTTCAGAAAGCACTTGAGACATGCCCTTAAGTTTTAATTCTTCATATCCTATTCTTGATAATGCATTGGCAATAATATATAATACCTCTGCAGCTGCTTTTATATTTTTTTCTGTAGTGATTTTTACTTTTTTTACTGCTTCTATATATCCATTTTCACTAACACCTATTTCATTTGCAGTTTTCCTATACTTTGATTCCTCAGGTTTAGAAGTTAATACTTGTCCACCTAAAATTGTCCCAATTTGTTTCCCATTTACCATTATAGGTGCAGCAAAATCAATTAACCCTGCATGGCAAGTATAAACATATGGCCTTCCTGTTCTTGTAGCTTCTTCCCCACCTTTTCTGTGAGATTCAGCACATCTATCATCACCTACTTTAGTAGAATGTGTAAAATTCATGCAAAAATTTGTGTAAGAACTAGGTTTAGTTATTGGACTTCCATTAATATCTACTGTTACACTAGCAATATCCATACTTTCTGCAAAATTATCTTGAAACTTTTGAAGTAATGCGATATCAATAACATCTTTTATCTCAAGTAAATTTAAATCAACTTCATTACCATTAACTACTTTTATCATAATAACTCCTCCAAATACAATAAATTTACTTTAATCTTTAATATAATCCTACTTTATTTACCATTTAATAAAATTATAACTATATCTTCATTTTTATAATTATAACACACAATTTATTTGAATAATATTAGTTTATTCTTGATTGTTTGTAAATAAATTCATAAAAATGTCTTTAAATGAAAATAAGCACTAGCAATTAATCTAGTGCTGTTTTCAATATATAATAAGGGGGACTTATTATATGTTTACTTCCTCTTTTATCTAAGTTTTCTTTGGTATATTTATTATTATATATAATAAATATTGCAGTATTATGTATTATTCGTTAAATAAAAATGTATTTTTTTAAAACATTTTGTGAATTACATGAAATAGTAAGCTTAGAAATACATTATCTTCTTTGTATATCTTTTAATAGAAATAGCCCTTATAACGACATTGCCTACTATATTAAAATTTTTGTATTATATTTATCCTATTGTAAATAATATTAATGAAAAAAATTTAAAATGAGGTGAAAATAAAATGAATCCACAAGCAAGAGATAGTATCCATAAAACTAAGGAAGCATTAAAAATTGCTGAACAAAATTTACAAATAGCTGCTAATGAATCTGAAAACGCAAACATTACGAATCAAATAAAAAGCCAATTAACTGAAGTTACTAATTGCCTCGAAGGATGTCAAAAGATAGCCTCTGGATTGAGTCAATATAGAAATGAAAAAAAATATAAAGGCATTCATCATTAATTTAAACTCTATTTACGATAAAATAACTTAAGATCTAAACTAATTAATAACTAATAAAAATATGAGATTCACTCTATTTTTACAACAAAGAACTATCCCCAATAGAAGGTACTTCTATTGGGGATAGTTCTTTTAAAATAGGAAAACCCACTGTTAAATACATATAAATATTACTAGTAAAAGTTTATAGGTATTACAACTTTATTCCCACTCAATAGTAGCAGGTGGTTTTGAAGTTACGTCATAAACAATTCTGTTTACTCCATGAACTTCATTAACAATTCTTCTTGAAACTTTATCTAAAACTTCATAAGGTATTCTTGCCCAATCAGAAGTCATAGCATCAGATGATGTTACTGCTCTTAAAGCTACTGTATGACAATAAGTTCTTTCATCACCCATAACTCCAACAGATTTTATATTCGGTAAGACAAGCAAAATACTGCCATATTTTTTCATCAAATCCTGCATTTGCTATTTCTTCTCTGAAAATAGCATCTGCTTCTCTTATTATTTCTAAGTTTTTCTTCTGTAATTTCACCAAGAACTCTTATTGCAAGTCCTGGTCCTGGGAAAGGCTGTCTCCAAACTAATTTATGAGGAATTCCAAGTTCTTCTCCAACAGCTCTAACTTCATCCTTAAATAGTTCTCTTAAAGGTTCTATAAGTTTAAATTCCATGTCCTCTGGAAGTCCACCAACATTGTGATGACTCTTTATTGTTGCAGAAGTATCTAGTTCCACTTTCAACTACATCTGGATATATAGTTCCTTGAACTAAAAAGCTTATTTCTCCAAGCTTATTTGCTTCTTCTTCAAATACTCTTATAAATTCTTCTCCTATAATTTTTCTCTTTTTTTCAGGATCAGCTACACCTGATAAGCTTTCCTAAAAATCTATCTTTAGCATTTACTCTTATTAAATTCATATCAAATTGTTCTTTAAATATCTTTTCAACTTGATCTCCTTCATCTTTTCTAAGTAAGACCATGATCTACAAATATACATGTAAGTTGTTTTCCAATAGCTTTATGTACAAGTACTGCTGCAACAGAGGAATCAACTCCACCAGATAAAGCACATATAACTTTTTTATCTCCAACTTTTTCTTTTATAGCTTTAATTTGTTCTTCTGCAAAAGAAGACATAGACCAATCTCCTTTTAACTTACAAATTTTAAATAAGAAATTTGAAAACATCTTTTTACCAAAAGGAGTATGTTCTACTTCTGGGTGAAATTGAACTCCATATATCTTCTTTTGAGTATTTTCCATAGCTGCAACAGGACATTGGCTTTGTTGTAGCCACTATATTAAATCCTTCTGGAGCTTTAGATACATAATCTGTATGACTCATCCAACAGCTTTGTTCTTCATCTATTCCATCAAATAATGCAGATTTATTATTTAATTTTACATTTGCTTTTCCATATTCTCTTACATCAGGGCTTTTAACTTCTCCACCTAAAGTATATGCTATAAGCTGTTCTCCATAGCATATTCCAAGTACAGGAACTCCTAAGTTAAATATTTCTTTATCTATTCTTGGAGCATCTTCACCATAAACACTATTAGGTCCGCCTGTAAAAATTATTCCCTTAGGATTCTTTTCTTTTATTTTATCTATAGTATATGTATAAGGTACTATCTCACAATAAACATTATTTTCTCTTACTCTTCTTGCTATTGTTGATTATATTGACCACCAAAGTCTACTACAAGAACTAATTCTCTTTGCATAATTACCTCCAAATATTTCAATTAAAATTAAGAATTATTAACGCATAATTCTTAATTTTAACTTTAAATTATTAAATTTTATTGATTAACACTATAATTTGGTGCTTCTTTAGTTATTGATATATCATGTGGATGACTTTCTCTAAGACCTGCTGATGTCTGTACTACAAATGTAGCATTTTCACATAAATCTACTAGAGTTTTTGCTCCTAAATATCCCATTCCTGAACGTATTCCACCTAAAAGCTGAAATATAGTATCTGCTACAGATCCTTTATAAGGAACTCTTCCTTCAACACCTTCTGGCACTAGTTTCTTATTTCCTTCCTGGAAATATCTATCTTTACTTCCACAAGCCATAGCTGCTAGTGATCCCATTCCTCTATATACTTTATAACTTCTTCCTTGATATATTTCAGTTTCTCCTGGAGCTTCATCACATCCTGCAAACATTGATCCCATCATAGCTACTTTTGCTCCAGCTGCTAAGGCTTTTACTACATCTCCTGAATATTTTATTCCTCCGTCTGCAATAACTGGAATTCCATATTTATTTGCTTCTTCCACACAATCCATTACTGCTGTAAGCTGAGGTACTCCAACACCTGCTACAACTCTTGTAGTACATATAGATCCTGGTCCTATACCCACCTTTACACAATCTGCTCCTGCATGAATAAGATCTTTAGTTGCTTCTGCTGTTGCAATATTTCCTGCAATAACTTGAAGGTCTGGATAGTTTTCCTTTACTAATTTGACAGCATCTATAACTCCCTTAGAATGTCCATGTGCTGTATCTAAATTTATAACATCTACTCCTACCTTAACTAAAGCCTTAACACGTTCTAACATATCTGTTGTAACTCCTACTGATGCTCCACATAAAAGTCTTCCTCTTTCATCTTTTGCACCATTAGGGAATTTTTTAACTTTTTCAATATCTTTTATAGTTATAAGTCCTATTAAATTATTATCATTATCTACTAAAGGAAGTTTTTCTATTTTATGATTTTTTAGTAGTTCTTTTGCTTCTTCTATAGTAGTATCTTCTGGTGCAGTTATTAAGTTTTCTTTTGTCATTACTTCACTTATTTTTCTAGAATAATTTGTTTCAAATACTATATCCCTATTTGTTATTATTCCCACAAGTTTTCCGTCTACAGTAACTGGAACACCTGATATTCTATACTTGCTCATAAGGGATAGTGCATCATTTATGCTGTTATCTGGTGCAAGTGAAAACGGATCAGTTATTACTCCATTTTCTTGTCTTTTTACTTTATCAACTTCCATGGCCTGCTGATCTATAGTCATGTTCTTATGTATTATTCCTATTCCGCCTTCTCTTGCCATAGCTATAGCCATTTTAGAATCTGTAACAGTATCCATTCCCGCACTCATAAGAGGTATATTCAATTTAATTTTTTTAGTTAGGTTAGTAGCTACAGAAACCTCTCTTGGTAACACCTCTGATTTATTTGGGACTAAAAGAACATCGTCAAAAGTATATGCTTGTTTTAAAATTCTTGCCATTTAAATCAACTCCCTTTTTATATTATAAACAATATTAATGAACATATAAGTAAATTTTTTTAGATTTTATGTAAAAAAAAACACACTAAATCACCAAAGAGTGAAATTAATATGTTTATACACAATAATCTCACTCATAGTCGGAAATTTACGGCTTCCGGTAGATACTCCCTGCCATATTCAGGGTATATATGAGCTAAATAAAAAAACTTTCATTTCATATATTTACACTTAAAACATCAAAAATTGCAATTTATTTATCTATATTATTTAAACTATTTACATTATTTTATTCAATTTTTATGTCTTTGTCAATTATTATATTTCAAAATTATGATATTTAAGCCTATGTATATACGTTTTCATATTAAAATTCTAAAAAAATCATAGAATATAGTAGAAAAATAATATTTTATGTCCTAATAAAACTGTAAAAACCGCTGCACTAGCAATAAAAGGACCAAATGGAATATAATCTTTTCTAGATTTCTTTTTTAACATTATAAGAATTAAGCTTATAATGCTTCCAAATACAAATGAAAAAAATATCATAACTATAGTAAGCTTTATTCCTAAAAATAATCCACTGAAAAAACACATTTCTGCATCTCCCCATCCCATACCTTTAGTAAGTATAATTATTAGAGAAATTATGCCTCCACCTAATACAGCTCCATATATATAATTCAGTATCCCTATTTGATATTTTACTTTATATACTAAAAATATTACAGCAAAAATATTTGCTACTATTATAGTACTAAAATATATGTTTGTAGTGTCTAAATCAATCATTCCAATAAGTATTAATAAAGCTACAAATGTAATGTATTTTAAAGTATCTACGGCAATTCCATACTTTAAATAAATAAACAAAAATAATATTCCTGTTAAAGCTTCTATAACTGGGTATCTTATAGAGATTTTTTCACCACAATGCCTACATCTACCTTTTAGAAAAATATAACTTAAAACTGGCACTAAATCATAATATTTTATACTTTCACCACAGTTAGTACAATGTGACGCAGGAAATGCAATAGATTCATCTCTAGGTATTCTATATATACAAACATTTAAGAAACTACCTATTAATGTTCCTATTATAAATATACATAAACCTATGAACCAATCCATTTTTTGTCTCCCTTTGCTTTTCTATTTACTTCTTAAACATATTATTATGCTTTATCAAAAAAACATAATTTTATCTCTACTCAAATTGATTATTATTAATTACCTTAATATTTTCTTGTCCCTAAATACACTATAAGAATGAGCGTTATGATAACTCATAACGCTCATTTTTATATGTTTTATTAGTACATTCCATCCATTCCCATTCCTGGTGCTCCACCTGGCATTGGGTTGTTATTCTTCTCTGGAATATCAGCTACTGCTGCTTCTGTAGTTAAGAATGTAGAAGCTACTGATGCAGCATTTTGAAGTGCTGATCTTGTAACCTTAGTTGGATCAACTATACCAACTTTTAACATGTTTACATAATCATCATGTAAAGCATCATATCCTATTCCAACTTCACTTTCTTTAACTTTTTCAATTATTACTGAACCTTCAACACCTGCATTAGCAGCTATTTGTCTAACTGGTTCTTCAAGAGATTTTCTTACTATATCTATACCTACTTTTATATCATAAACATCTGAAGTAAGTTTTGCTACTTCTGGCATCGCATTAATATAAGCTGTTCCACCACCAGCAACTATACCTTCTTCAACAGCTGCTTTTGTTGCAGCTAGTGCATCTTCTATTCTTAATTTTCTTTCCTTTAATTCTGTTTCAGTTGCAGCTCCAACTTTAATAACAGCTACTCCACCAGCAAGTTTTGCAAGTCTTTCCTGTAATTTTTCTCTATCGAAGTCTGAAGTAGTTTCTTCTATCTGTTTCTTTATTTGAGATACTCTATCATGAATAGCAGTTTTTTCACCTTTTCCATTTACTATTGTAGTATTTTCTTTTGTGATTTTAACTGATTCAGCTCTTCCAAGCATTTCTACTGTAGTATCCTTTAATTCTCTTCCTAGTTCTTCAGATATTACTTCTCCACCAGTAAGTATTGCTATATCCTGAAGCATTTCTTTTCTTCTGTCACCAAATCCTGGAGCTTTAACAGCTACACAAGTAAATGTTCCTCTTAATTTATTAACAACTAAAGTTGCTAATGCTTCTCCTTCTACATCTTCAGCAATTATTAATAATTTTTTTCCTTGTTGAACTATTTGTTCAAGCACTGGTAGTATATCTTGAATATTTGTTATTTTCTTATCTGTAATTAATATATATGGATCATCTATATTAGCTTCCATTTTTTCTGTATCTGTTACCATATATGGACTTACATATCCTCTATCGAACTGCATACCTTCAACAACATCTAGCTCAGTTCCCATAGTTTTTGATTCTTCAACAGTTATAACACCTTCGTTGCCTACCTTTTCCATAGCATCAGCTATAAGCTTACCAATTTCTTCATCAGAAGCTGATATTGCAGCAACTCTTGCTATATCTTCTTTTCCATTAACTTGTTTTGAAGCTTTCTTTATTTCTTCAACAGCTTTATCTACAGCCATTTTTATACCCTGTCTTATAAGCATTGGATTAGCACCAGCTGTAACATTTTTTAAGCCTTCTCTTATTATTGCCTGTGCAAGTAATGTAGCTGTAGTTGTTCCATCTCCTGCTACATCATTTGTTTTTGTAGCAACTTCTTTAACAAGTTGAGCTCCCATATTTTCATATGGATCTTCTAATTCTATTTCTCTTGCTATTGTAACACCATCATTAGTTATAAGTGGTGATCCAAATTTCTTATCTAGAACAACATTTCTTCCTTTTGGTCCAAGTGTAACTTTAACAGTGTTAGCAAGCTTATCTACACCTGTTTGCATTGATCTTCTTGCTTCTTCACCAAATAAAATACTTTTTGCCATTTCAAAACACCTCCTTTTACATATTAATTATTCTACTACTGCTAATATGTCGTCTTGTTTTAAAATAGTGTATTCAACACCATTCAATCTTAACTTCATTTCCAGCATATTTTGAGAATAGAACTTTGTCTCCTACTTTAACTTCCATTTTAACTTCTTTTCCATCAACCATTCCACCAGGTCCTACTGCTACAACTTCAGCTTCCTGTGGTTTTTCTTTTGCTGCTCCTGGTAAAACTATTCCACTTTTTGTAGTTTCTTCTGCTTCAACTCTTTTGATAACAACTCTGTCTCCAAGTGGTCTAATATTCATTTAAACCCCTCCTTAAAATACTTTTAATTTATTTAAAATAATTATTAGCTTTTTTGTTAGCACTCGTTTCATTTGAGTGCTAACACAATTATTATAATAATGAATAGTGTCTATATTTTCAAATTTGAATTTCATACTTATTAAATTGTTTTTGGTAAAATAATCAAATAGCCATGTCATAGGTGAATATTTCTCCTTTTTTCTAAAGATTCCATCAATATACTAACTATTCAAAATAATATTTAAATAAACACAGCTTATTTCATTGTTATTTTCCATTTATGAGGTTATAATACAAAATATAAAACTTACTATTAATCTTTGAAATTATCTTATATTAAAAAAATTAAATAAAAACCCCATAGGAGGATTTTTATTATGAAATTTAATACGTATTTGAAAATACTATTTTCCTTTGTTATTTCTATTTTTATATTGTTGCTTTCTGTAAAAGTCACTCTAAATCTTAAATCTCTCTATTATTTAGATATAAAACATTTAAACATAGAAAGCGAAACCACTTTAAATAATGAAGAAATTAAATCTACATATGATTACCTAATAAATTACATAAATGACCCTAAAACAGTAGAATTTAATATGCCAACACTTCAGTCCTCTAAAGAAGGTAAAATTCACTTTTTAGAAGTTAAAAACTTATTTAAAAAATTAAATTCATTACTTTCTATTTTTACTGTAATAATTGTCTTTATTATTTTTCTTTTTTATAAGTATAAAGATTTTTCTCTTTTAAATTGGTCTGCAAACTTGCTTTTATCTTTATGCTTACTTATTTTGATACCTTTTTACATAAATTTTAATAAAAGCTTTAATTTTTTTCATAAAATGTTTTTTAAAAACAACTATTGGATATTTGATCCTGCAAATGACCCAGTAATTAATATTCTTCCTGAAAAATATTTTTTTCATTGTGCTATTTTAATAGTTTCTATTGTAATTATTGGATCTTTAATATTAAAAGCCTTTTATATTAAAAACTTAAGAAGTGGTAAATAGTTTTAGCTTACCTACTTACCACTTTTTGAAGAATCATGTTTCATTATTTTATTTACCAAGGTTTCTCCCTTAAATACTCCTATAATAAACAATAAAGTCATTATAATAGCTATAAAAATTAATACAGTTTTGTTTCCAGAACCAATTTTAGCTCCAAAATATGCAGATATAAATATTCCAGGAATTCTTCCTAGTGTTGAATATAAAATAAAATCTTTAAATGTAATGTTTGATACTCCACATATATATGCTAATACATCTTTAGGTATACCTGGTATTAAGTACAATAAAAAAACCACAAAATTTATATGTCCTAAATTTAGAATCCTTTTAAAAAATTTCATGTCCTTGCCAGATATTATTTTATCTATTAGAGGTTTACCATAGGCATTAGACAAAGAAAAAACTATTATGCTTCCAGTAGTTATTCCTGCCAAAGATATAATACTTCCACCTACTGTACCATATATGTATCCTCCTGCAATTTGAACAATCTCTCCAGGAATGAAAAACGCAACAACTTGTATAATCTGAAGAACAATAAATGCTATAACACTATATTTGCCATAAGACATTATTATATGCTTTATTTTATTAGGGTCTTTGAATATGTAAAAATATCTATTGTAATATTGATATGCTGAATATATTAAACATATAAATATTATACTTAAAACAATATACGACTTATATTGTTTTATTTTGTTGTAAATTCTTGAAACAAACTGCCTAAGCATACTTTCACCTTAATTCTTTTTTATTTATGTTAAATTTAGAATAAAATGTTTATTATATATTATCAATTAAGCTTAGAAAAGTAAATGAAATAAAAATAGCTGAACGCAACAAATGCTTCCAGCTATTTTTATTAATATTTAAATTATCTTTCTAAATTTACTTTTTCAAATTTACTTAATTCTTCATTGGATAGCACTGATTTCTTAGATGACTTTCCACTAAAATTTACAAGTTGTGGCTTTGCCTTCATAATAGAAACCATAGTAGCTGGACCACCTATGCATCCACCTTCACACATCATACCTTCTATAAAATTCCCTGGAAGTCTTCCCACCTTAGCCATAGTCATTGTTCTCTTTATTTCATCTCCACCACTAGCTTTTACTGGTTTAAACTCTTCTGCAATTCCTTTATCATTCACATAATTTTGTATTGCAGCTGTAAGACCTCCGCCTTGTGCGAATCCTCTTCCAAAAGATGAAGCATCTTCTACTATAGTGTCTTCACAATTTTCAGGTTCTATATCAAAAGCTCCCATTAAAGCAGCAACCTCTTCAAAGGTCATAACATAATCTACAGCATCTTTTATGCCTTCTCTTTGAATTTCAGTCTTCTTAGCTGTACATGGTCCTGCAAATACTACTACAGCATCTTTATCAAATTTTTTTATCATTCTGCCTGTAGCAACCATAGGTGAAACTGTGCCTGAAATTTTTTCTGCTTGGTCTGGAAATTTCTTTTCAATATAATTCATAAATCCTGGGCAACATGAATTGGTCATATATTTATGACCTTCTTCCATTCTCAAAGCAAATTCATTAGCTTCGTGTACTGTTACTGCATCTGCACCACAGGCTGCTTCTATCATATCTTCAAATCCAACTTTTTTAAAGGCACTTTTTATTTGTCCAACTGTTACTTTAGGACCAAATTGTCCACTTATAGCTGGTGCTACTACTGCATAAACCTTTTTCTTATCTACTAATGCCTTAGTTATATTTGTAATATAACTTTTATCTGATATTGCACCAAAAGGACATGCTGCCATGCACGCACCACAATTTACACAATCTTCTTGTTTAATCATTGCCATTTTATTCTCTGCATTAATCTCCAATGCACCTGTAGGACATACCTTTTTACAGGGTCTCATAACTTCTGCTATAGCACCATATGGACATGCCTTTTTACACATACCACATTCTTTACAAACTTCTTGATTTATATATGCACTTCCTGCCACTCTGCTTACAGCACCTGCTGGACATACTTCCATACACTTATGTTGAATACACCCTCTACATGCATCTGTAACAGTGTATTTGTCTATAGGACATTTATCACAAGCTGCTGGTAAAACATACATTATTTGTTTATCATCCTCAGGTACAGATAAATCAGATATAGTATCACCATTAGGTAAAAAACCTGCTGCTAATTGAGCTCTTTCATAAACTACTACTCTCTCTTTATATACACAACATCTATATTCCGCTTTATCACCTTTTATTACTTTCATAGGAACTTTTTCCAGTTCTTTTTTTGTAAGCTTATTTTCCTTAGTTATAGCTGCTATTTCTTTTAATACCAAATACTTAAGTTTCTTTAATTGAGTTTCAAAAGTTATCATTTTAATTTATTCCTCCTATTACATTAAAAGCTTCAGTAAGATGATTTTAATTCAAATCATAATAACTATTAACTCGTTACTTTAAAAATTTGATGCTTATAATTGATATAAAGCAATCAAATTAAAATTAAATTAACGATTATTTTTAATGGTACAGTTTCGCTGTCCCTTTAATAATAGCCTGTTAACATTATAACAGACTTTTTAAATTAATGTAACAGATTTTTTTAAATATTCTTTTGTAATATTTGTAACCTTATTCCATGCATTTTAGAAACTCATATTAGTCAAGTTTAATAGAATTTTCTCTAGCATAATAAAACAAATATTGTTGTGCAAAACCAGCCAAATCACCAAATTTATCTATTCCAAAATCTCTTATTTTTTTAAGAGAAACATCTGGAGCTACATAAAAATGCTGCATTGCCCTTTTTACCCATACATCTACTGGAAAAGCAGAATACTTTTCCATAGAAAAAAGCATTATACAATCAGCTACTTTAGGCCCTATACCCATAAACTTTTGAAGTTCTTTATGACATTCTTCTGCTTCTTGGCTTTTTATCCATTTAATATCATATCCTTCATTATATTCTTCATTTTTCAAAGTGCCCTTAGTATAAATGTTATTAACTGTATCCTTAATGTATTTTGCCCTGAATCCAACACCACACTTTTCTAATTCTTCTTGTGAAACAGCACTTAATTTTTCTATATTAGGGAACTCATAATACACATTACCTTTGTATTCTATTTCTTTTCCCCATTTAGAAGATATATTTTCAATAGCTCTTTTTATCATAGGTATTCTATTATTTGCAGATATTATGAAAGATATTATTATTTCAAAAGGATCTTGTTTTAATAGTCTTATACCATATCCAAAATTAACTGAAGTACTTAAAATAGGATCTTTACTAAGTGAATTTTTTATTTGTAAGTAGTCTCTATTTAAGTCAAAATAATCAACCCATATATTTTCAAAGTCATCTTTATTAGTATTATAAATTATAATATCATTTTCTTTTTTTTCTACTTCTATAACTTTTCCGTAAGCTACACCTATGTAATTACCATTCTTTTGTTTATGCCATCTAAAACATTGGCCACAGTCAAATATATGACTAATTTCAAAATTTTTAACAGCTTTTACTACTATTCCATTTTCAAAAGATTCTACAGAATTAAAATCCATTTTTTACACCCCTATTTCAATTTATCAATAATAACACAAATAAGCAAAATGCCTGACATTTTGCTTATTTTACACATTTAAATAAATCACTTTACTTTTTAGCTTTCTTTTCTCTTTTTACAATGCCATCTAATATATCTGCTGCTGTATCAACCATAATGCTGCACCTAATTTCATCATTTCTATATTTTTCTTTTAAGATTTTACACTCACTAGTACCTAGTTTATCCTCAAATTCTCTGAAAAATTCTTGTGCCAAATTTTTTATTTTTTCACTTTCATGAGATTTTTCTTTTGTAAACAATATTCCAATTACAGCCAATGAACCACTTATAACACCACATACACTTTCAACACCCATACCACCACCAAAAGCAGCCATGGTTTTTAATGTCTTTTTATGGAGCTTCATATTGTATTCTTCATTAGCAGCATATATTATAGTCTCAGAACAATTCAAATTATACTCTTCCGAATAGTATTTTTTAACCATATCCTTTAACATTTTAATCACTCCTCTTTATCCTTTTCTTAATTATACCTTAGTACTTAAAGTTTTTAAATAATACTTTATGAACATAATCATGAAAAATCAGTTATATTTTTCACATAAAAACTTAATATGTATAAAAAAAATCGGGATGTTCTCCCAATTTTTCTTTTTAATCAAATATGTTAATTATTATTTTTTAGATATTCATGAATAGCACTAGCAGCTTTTTTTCCTGCTCCCATTGCAAGTATTACTGTTGCAGCTCCTGTTACAGCATCTCCACCTGCATATACTCCTTTTCTTGAAGTTAATCCAGTTTCCTCTTCTACTACTATACACTTTCTCTTGTTGATCTCTAACCCCTTTGTAGTTGAAGATATTAATGGGTTTGGTGATGTTCCAAGTGACATTATCATAGTGTCTATTTCCATTTCAAACTCTGAGCCCTTAATTTCTACAGGTTTTCTTCTTCCTGATGCATCTGGTTCTCCAAGTTCCATTCTTACACATTTCATACCTTTAACCCAGCCTTTTTCATCTCCTACCACTTCTACTGGATTTGTAAGAAGATCAAAAATTATTCCTTCTTCCTTTGCATGATGTACTTCTTCAGCTCTAGCTGGAAGCTCAGATTCGGATCTTCTATAAACTATGTGTACTTCTGCTCCTAATCTTAATGCTGTCCTTGCAGCATCCATAGCAACGTTTCCTCCACCTACTACAGCAACCTTTTTTCCAACTTTTATAGGTGTATCATAATCACTTTTAAATGCTTTCATTAAATTATTTCTTGTCAAAAATTCATTTGCTGAGAACACTCCATTTAAATTTTCTCCTGGTATTCCCATAAATTTTGGAAGTCCTGCTCCTGAACCTATAAATACAGCATTAAAACCTTCTTCGTTTACAAGCTCATCTATAGTTACAGTTCTTCCTATAATTACATTAGTTTCTATTTTAACTCCAAGCTTCTTAACATTTTCAACTTCATGTTTAACTACAGTTTCCTTTGGAAGTCTAAATTCTGGAATTCCATAAACCAAAACTCCGCCTGGCTCATGTAATGCCTCAAATATAGTTACATCATAACCTAGCTTAGCTAAATCTCCTGCACAAGTAAGTCCTGCAGGGCCACTACCTATAACTGCAACTTTCTTACCATTGCTAGGTTCTTTATCTGATAAATCTACATTGTTTTCTCTTGAAAAGTCAGCTACAAATCTCTCAAGTTTTCCTATAGATACTGCTTCTCCCTTTATTCCAAGTACACATTTTCCCTCACATTGGCTTTCTTGTGGGCAAACTCTTCCACATACAGCTGGAAGTGCACTGGACTTAGCTATAACTTTAGCAGCTTCTTCAAATTCTCCTTTTTTAACATGTTCTATAAAACCTGGTATATCTATAGATACTGGACACTGTGATACACACATAGGTTTCTTACAATTTAAACATCTTGAAGCTTCTTTTACAGCTTCTTCTTTGCTATGTCCTAAACAAACTTCTTCAAAATTATGAGCTCTTATCTTTGGATCTTGTTCTTTTATTGGTGTTTTTTTCATTCTTTCATTATCCATTACTTGTCACCCTCCAATCCCACATGACATACATGTCCTTCTTCTTTCTCTTCCTTATCCATTACTGCCTTTCCTTCTTCTGTCTTATACATTGTTTGTCTTCTCATAGCTTCTTCAAAGTTAACTAAATGTCCATCAAATTCTGGTCCATCTACGCAAGCAAATTTAGTTTCTCCACCTACAGTAACTCTACAAGCACCACACATACCTGTTCCATCTACCATTATTGGATTCAAGCTTACTATAGTTTTAATATTAAACTCTTTAGTAACTTTGCATATAAACTTCATCATAATCATAGGTCCTATTGCTACCACTTGATCATATTTTTTTTCATTTTTTTCAATAAGTTCTTTTAATAGATCTGTAACAAATCCTTTATACCCATAACTTCCATTGTCAGTTGCTATATATAAATTTCCTGATACCGATTTCATCTCTTCTTCAAGTAATAAATATTCCTTTGATTTACATCCAACTATTACATCTACATTAACTCCATGTTCATGAAGCCATTTAACCTGAGGATATACAGGTGCTGCACCTACTCCTCCAGCTACAAAAATTATATTTTTCTTTTTTAATTCTTCTAAATCTTCCTGGACTAAATCTGAAGGTTGTCCTAAAGGACCTACAAAATCTGTAAAAGATTGTCCTTTATCATAATCAGCCATTCTCTGAGTTGAACCTCCAAGTGTCTGAAACACTATAGTTACAGTTCCTTTTATAGCATTATAGTCACAAATTGTAAGAGGTATTCTTTCACCTTTTGAGTCCATTTTTACTATTACAAATTGTCCTGGTAAGCAGGATTTTGCAACTCTCGGTGCCTCTATATCCATTAAGAAAATATTAGGTGCCAATTCCCTTTTGTCTATAATTTTATACATTTTGTTCCCCCCAATGATATATGTTTTTTAATTATATGAACACATATTATAATTATACCATATTTAGAATTTAAATTTAATAGCTAAACTACATATTATGTAATTTATTACTTTAATTACATATGACAAATCATTGGAATTAGTCAAATATTTTGCATTCGTTTACATAATTTTGTTAATAATTAAACTATAAAAAAGACAATAACTGAAATTAAATTTTCAATTATCATCTTTTCTTGTTGTGTTTAAAGTTAAGTATATACCCTTATTATTCCAAATCATTTAACAAGCAAGTTAATGTTAACAAGCTATCACTTAAATGTACATTTTCTACTTTTACATTATCTGGTATTACTAAATCTACAGGAGCAAAGTTCCATATACCCCTAACACCATTTTTCACTAAAATATCACATACCTTTTGGGCACTATTACTTGGAACACATATTATTCCAATCTCTATTGGATTATCTTTTAAATAATCTGATAAATAATCTATATCCTTTATCTCTATATCTCTTATTTTTAAACCAATTAATTTAGGATTTGTATCAAATATAGCCTTTAAATTAAATCCAACTTTCTCAAATCTAGTGTAATTTGATATAGCCTGCCCTATGTTTCCTGCTCCTACTACTACAGTTTTATAAGGTTTTGTAAGCCCAAGTATGTTACTTATTTGATTATATAATTCATTTACATTATATCCGTAACCTTGTTGCCCAAAATCTCCAAAACAGTTTAAATCTTGTCTTATCTGTGAAGCAGTAAATCCTATTTTTTCACTTAACTCTTTTGATGATATTCTATCTACATCATTTTTTAGCAGTTCTGCTAAGTACCTATGGTATTTAGGTAACCTTTTTATAACAGCCATTGATATATTTTTTTTCTTATCCATACCACACCTCTTATTATATATATTTTGTAAACTATTGTTTATATTATATCTAAACTTGATAAATTTCAAATACAACATAAAATGAATATTAAAACAATTTCGCATAAAGATTTTATTATATAATTAAAATTCCAATCAGCTTTTTGTCCTACTTTTTATAGTATTATTTAAGTATGCAACCTGTCAATAGTTTATTTTTTTAAATTTACTCTTTTTATAGTTTTATTGTCTTTTATTTAATTATTCCGTAAAATTTTAATTATATTATAATTTATGAAATTAGACTACAAAAATTTCGTTTAACATAGTAAAATATTAATGATTAAGGAAGGTGATATTGTGGTTGTTTTAAGTTGTAAAGATATTCACAAAAGTTATGGTATAGATATTATACTCCAAAATGTAACTTTTAATATAAATGAAAGTGAGAAAATTGGACTTATAGGCCCAAATGGAGCAGGAAAATCTACGCTTTTTAAAATTATAACAAATCAATTAGAACAAGATGCCGGAGAATTATTTATAGATAAAAATAGAACTGTAGGCTATTTAGCACAGCATTTATCTTTAGATTCTAATAATACTATTCAAGAAGAGATGCTAACAGTTTTTCAAGACTTACTAGATCTTGAAAACAAATTGAAAAAATTAGAGAATTTAATGAATGAACCTTATAATCCTGAAAGAGAGGAGTATCACAACAAAATAATTAAAGATTATACATTATCCTCTGAATTATATAATAACAGAGGAGGATATACTTACAAAGCAGAAATAGGAAGAGTCCTCCAAGGACTAGGTTTTATGGAAAATGACTTTGATAAGCAAATAAATATTTTAAGTGGTGGTCAAAAAACTAGAGTTGCCCTTTGTAAACTTTTATTAATTAACCCTGAAATTTTGCTTTTAGATGAACCTACAAACCATTTAGATTTAGATGCTATAGAATGGCTAGAAGAATACTTAAAAAATTATAAAGGTACAATTGTAGTTATTTCTCATGACAGATATTTTTTAGATGCTGTAACTTCAAAAACCATAGAACTTATAAATGGTCATGTGAATTGTTATAATGGAAATTACACTAGTTTTTTGGATTTAAAACAAAAAAACTATGAAGTTCAACTAAAAGCTTATAATTTACAAAAAAGTGAAATTAAAAGACAAGAAGATATAATAGAAAAATATAAATCCTTCAACAGAGAAAAAAGTGTAAAAGCTGCTGAAAGTAGACAAAAAGCATTAGATAAAGTCGAAAGAATAAAAGCACCAGATAAAGAAAAAAAACTTGGTCATGTTGCTTTTGAAACTCAAATAAAAAGTGGTAATGATGTTTTACATATAGAAAATTTAAGCAAAAGTTATGGTGAAAAATGTTTATTTAATAATCTCTATATGGATATTAAAAAAGGCGAAAAAACAGCTCTTATAGGAGAAAATGGACGAGGTAAAACTACTTTATTTAAAATAGTAATGGATAATATTAAAGCTGATTCTGGATTTTCAGTATTAGGTACAAATGTTTTTATTGGCTATTATGATCAAGAGCAATCTAACCTTAATGACGATAAAACAATCATAGATGAAGTTTGGGATGATTTCCCTGAATTGACTACTACTGAAATCAGAAGTTCCCTGGCAGCTTTTCTTTTTACAGGGGATGATGTATTTAAAAAGATAGCTTCCCTAAGTGGTGGTGAAAAATGTAGAATTAATTTACTAAAGTTAATTCTTTCTAAATCTAATCTTTTATTATTAGATGAACCTACAAATCACTTAGATATAGTATCTCGTGAAGCATTGGAAGATGCTATATTAGGGTATGATGGCACTGTCCTAGTTATATCCCATGATAGGTATTTTTTAAATAAAGTTATAAATAAAATATACGAATTAGTAAAAGATGGTACAAAAGAGTATTTAGGTAATTATACTTACTATATTGAAAAGAAAAAAAATCCATTAAGATTCCAAGAAGAAGAAGAAAATTTAGGTAAAACCAAAACTCAAATACAACATGAAAAGAGAAAAAAAAGAGAACTTGAAAAATCTGAAAAAGAGAAAACTTCAAGAATGAAAAATATTGAAAACGAAATTACCCATATGGAAGAGCTAATAGAAAACCTTCAAAAACAACTTTGTTTAGAAGAAGTTTATTCTAACTTTGATAAAAGTGAATCTATCAACAAAGAATTGTCAAACTACCAAAATCACATTGATAGTTTATATGAAGAATGGGAAAATTTTATGTAAATAAGTGACGGAATTATATTCCGTCACTTTATTTTTTGTCCACAAAAAGGGCAGAACGAAAAATTTTCTTTTGCACTTTTTAATTTTTCTCCACAATAAGGACAAAAAGAAAATTTATTTTTATCATCATCTAGTTTTTGTATTTTTTTAGATTCATTTTTAGGTTCATTGATAAATTTACTTAAAATATTTTCTAATTCTTGTCGTTCTATAGGTATATGGATAATTTCATCAACATACTTTTTAGAAAACTCTTCTAATTTTATTGAATTAGCAGATGACAATAAACATATTATTTTAGGATTTTTATTTTTAATATCTTTTACAAGCTTATCTCCAGTTATATCTTTCATAATTAGATTGCATATAATTATATCTGGATTGAAACTTTCTATTTTCACAAAAGCCCCGTATTCATTTGTAATATTGACCTCGTACCCTAAGCTAATTAACATGTCCTTCATAATGAGACTTTGAAATTTGCAATCATTAATAAGAATTACTTTTTTCATGGTTTCACCACCATACACTAAATATATTTAATATGATTTTAACTTATAATGTGATGTTTTTCAATGCATTTTATTCCTATTCATTAAATATATGTATAAAAAAATAATGCCTTTCTTAGTATATTTAAAAAAGCCATTTAAAATTAGATACTATTTTCTATATTTTCCTATTTTTTCATCCATAGTAACGCCTTCGCTTTTATAATCTATTTTTACTACAGATACAACCCTTTCAGCACCATTTTCTACACATATTTCTTGGGCTCTTTTTACTATTTCTAATAGCTCTCCTAATTCACCTTCCATAGTTGTTTCCATAGGACCCACTTCATATTTTACTCCACAGGAATCTATATATTCTATAACCTTATCTACAACACCATATAAGTCTTTTTCTTTTACAACAGGAAGTACTTGTAAGCTAACATTAACATTTGACATTTTATAGCCTCCTCATATAAATACTTTTAATACACCTTAATATTATACATTTTTTAATACTGTGTCAAACAAAAAACTCCTTAAGCAGTAAATTCTAACCTTTATCAAGTAGAATTTACAGTAGCTTAAGGAGTTTTATATATAAATTATTTTAAGTCAAAGTCATATGCTACTTCACCAAGTATTCCTTCATCAAGACCTTCCATTTCTATTTTTTCATCAACTCTTACAGGATCAAATACATCTACAATCTTAAATATTGCAAAAGTAACCACACATGCATAAATAGCTACTATTCCAACACCTGCTATTTGTACATAAAATTGATGTACATTTCCATATATTAAACCACTAACACCATTTACAGATTTACTTGCAAATACACCTACAAGTATTGAACCAAGAATTCCTCCTACACCATGAACTCCCCAAACATCTAAAGCATCATCTAAATTGAATTTCTCCATCAATTGAACTGATGTATAGCAAACAATAGCTGAAAGTAATCCCACTATTACTGCTGCCCATGGTTCTATATATCCAGCACAAGGTGTTACGGTTGCTAGTCCCGCTACTGCACCAGTTAAAGCTCCAATCATACTTGGCTTCTTTTCATGTGCCCAAGATATTAAAAGCCACATTATCATAGCTACTGAACCAGCTATATCTGTGTTTGCAAATGCTATTGCTGCAATTCCATTTGCTGCTAAAGCACTTCCTCCATTAAATCCAAACCATCCAAACCATAATAGTCCTGTACCTAAAGCCACATAAGCTATGTTATGAGGAGCTGTATTTTCTTTTGGAAGTATTTTTCTCCTTCCCACATATATAACCGAAACTAAAGCTGCTATGCCTGCTGTTACGTGGACAACAATTCCTCCTGCAAAATCTACCACTCCTAGTTTCGCAAGGAACCCGCCTCCCCATATCCAATGAGTTACTGGTACATATACAAATAAGCTCCATAATGCTAATATCTTTAAATAACTTTTAAAATTAATTCTATCAGCAAAAGCTCCTGTAATAAGAGCTGGTGTTATTACTGCAAACATTTCTTGATAAACGAAGAAAGCAAGAAATGGTATAGTTGCACCATAACTAGGATTAGGAGCCATTCCAACTCCATTTAAAACAAAATACTTGAAGTTACCTATAACTCCTCCTACATCACCTGAAAATGCTAAACTGAATCCTCCGAATACCCATATAAATGTTACAATACCCATAGATATGAAATTTTGCATCATGATAGTTAAAACATTTTTCTTTCTTACCAATCCTCCATAAAAGAATGCTAACCCTGGAGTCATTAAACACACTAAAGCTGCACTAATAAGAACTAAAGCTGTGTCACCTGAATTAATGTTTCCCATTTTTAAACTTCCTCCTTGAATATAATTTATTAATTATTGCTCTTTCTATTACTTAAGCAAAATTCATACCAAAACTTTTGGAAAACGTTTAACTTTATCGTCTAAACCTTTTTACAACTAATATAAACATTTTTCTGCATTTTTTATAGTTACATCTTTTTAATATTTTAAAAAATAATAATGGGTCAACAATGTCGCTATGTGACATTGTTGACCCATTACTAATAATCTTCTATATTATACTTGCTTATCTTCCTATGCAAAGACCGTCTACTTATACCAAGTACTTGAGATGCTTTAGTTCTATTACCATTACATTCCTTTAAGGATTTAATTATAATATCTTTTTCAGCTATATCCACTACATCATTTAATTTGCTTTGTATATTACCTTCCTCATCATCACTGTTTAATATGTAATCTGGAAGATCGATGTCATTTATAGTTTTTGATGGAGTTATTACTACACATCTTTCTATAACATTTTCCAATTCTCTTATATTTCCTGGCCAATTATGATTAATAAGTTTTAGCATAGCAGCTTCCGTGATTTCCTTTTTTCCTTTACCTGATATATTAGATGACTTTAATAAAAAATAATCCACTAAAAAGGGGATATCCTCTTTTCGCTCTCTAAGTGGTGGTAGTTTTATAGGTACAACATTTAATCTATAATATAGGTCCTTCCTGAAAACTTCCTTTCTTACAAGTTCTTCTAAATCTCTATTTGTCGCAGCTATGATTCTAACATCTGTTTTTATAGTTTTTGTTCCTCCCAGTCGTTCAAATTCCCTTTCTTGCATTACTTTCAATAACTTCACTTGCATAAGAGGTGTAACATCTCCTATTTCGTCTAAAAATATAGTTCCTCCATCAGCTAGTTCAAATCTACCAGGTTTATTTATATTGGCGCCTGTAAATGCTCCTTTTTCATATCCAAATAATTCACTCTCTAGCAATGTTTCTGGTATAGCTGCACAATTTACTTTTATAAAAGCTTTATCTCTTCTGCTACTTAAATTATGTATCGCCTGTGCCGCTAGACCTTTACCTGTTCCTGTCTCTCCATACATCATAACAGTAGTTTTAGTATCTGCTACTTGTTTTATTAATCCAAAAATTTCTTGCATTATTTTGCTCTTGCTAGAGAAATAGTTATTTATTGGTTCAATCTGTTGTATTTCTTCACTATTTCCTGATATTTTCTTTACTGATGCAAGCACATCTTTTAAATTGAAAGGTTTTGTTATATAATCCCTTGCACCCATTTTTAAAGCTTTAATAGCAGTTTCAACTGTAGCAAATGCTGTAATTAAGATTACTTCTATACAAGGATCTATATTTTTTATTTCCTTTAGAAGTTCTATTCCGCTCATTCCTGGCATTTTAATATCAGTAATTACTATATCTATACAATTGCTATCAATTATACTTAAAGCTTTACTAGCACAATTTGCAGTGTATGTATTATATTTTTCTTTAATAAAAACTTTTTCTAACAACTTAGTAACATTTATTTCATCATCTACAATTAAAATACTAGTTTCTAACATAAAATCTCCTAACTTATACTCCTTTTAACGGAATTTTTATAATGAATTTTGTACCTTTATCTTCCTTCTTACGTACCTCAATAAATCCATTATGATTTTGTATTATTCTTAAACAAATAGGAAGTCCTAATCCAACACCCTTATCTTTTGTAGTAAAAAATGGTTGAAATATTTTATCATAATCTTCTATTCCGACTCCTGTATCTTCTATATCTATATAAACTGTTTTTGAACTCTTAATATATCCTGTACTTATATTCAAAATTCCTCCCTGAGGCATAGATTGAATACCATTGATTGCTATGTTAAGTATTACTTGATATATTTGATCTCTATCTATTAATATTTCTGGTACTTTATTTAAATTTACATCTAGTTTTACATTATTACAACTTAATTCATTATTTAATATCTTTATTGCACTCTTTACTACAACATTTATATCTTCTAGTTTTAATTTTAATTCTTTAGGTCTAGCAAAACTTAAAAACCTATCTACAATTCTATTTAATCTATCTACTTCGTCAATTATTATAGAAATATCTTCTTGAAGTTTACTACTTTGCGATAATTCTAATTGAATATATTGAGCATATCCACTTATTGATGTTAAAGGATTTCTTATTTCATGTGCCATTCCTGCAGACATAGCTGCTAAATCTTCTAAATTTTTAGCTCTTATTACGCTTTTTTCTAGTTCATCTGACATTTTTATAACTCTTTGCTCCATGGATTTTAAATTTAGATTCATTATTTTAAATGGTTTAGTTATTTTTTCTGATGCTATAAGTGCTAAAATAAATATTATGAATATAGAAATTGCCACTACAATTACAGTAAAATTTCTTAAATTATAACTAACTTGAAAAGCTTCTCTTTCAGATTGCTCTGTTACTAAATACCAAGTATTTTTTTGAGTTTGATATTTTTTTAATGGATAAAACGAATAAACATACTTCCCTTCACTATAGTTGTTATAATATATCTTCCCGCGGTTTTTACTTAGATTTACAGATGGAACATTTTTTTTAGGATATAATATATTATTTCCATCATTAGAAAGAAGATATGCATATCCTGATTTTCCCAAACTTACATTTTTAACTATATCATTTATAGCGTTAAATTGTACTTTTTCTACTACTCTTCCAGTAACTAACCCTGTTTTATCTTTTATGGGTGCTATAAAGTATACAAAATAAGCTTTATCCTTTGGCATATAAATAAAGTCAGACACGAAAAAATCTGTATCTTTCATGTTTTTTATCCATTTTATATAACTTATATCACCATTTAAATTACCAGAAATAGTTTCTATATTTCCATAATTATCTGTAGTTAAAATATATTCATAGGTTTTATATGCATCTCTAACACTGTTTATGTACTCTAGCTTAATTTCCTTAGCTACATCCTTTCTACTCAATATAGATGAGGTACACATTACCTCTATATCTCCATATCTTTCAGATAAGAATCTTTCAATTTTATTTGCTGTTTCTTCTGAAAGGGTTCCAAACTCTTTTTGTTTTGAATTCATAACAACACTTTTATTACTTTCAAAAAATAATAATCCAACAGTTATAAACAAAATAGTTGAAACTAATGCAAAAAACATAATTAATTTTACTTTTATAGATATATTTTTTAAATTCATATAATCACCAAACAATTCAAATTTTATCTACTTTTTCTACCATTTTAAAGCATATTAAGTATATAGTACACTTAACTAATTTAAATTCCAAGTAATTCTTTTAATTTTCTTACATTATTACGACTTATAGGTACTTCAGAGTTTTCAGCATCACTCATTACTAACTTATAAGTTCCATTAAACCAAGAATATAACTCTTTGATATTATCCATATTTACTAAATAACTTCTGTGCGCTCTAAAAAAATTGGTTTTTCCTTCTATTTGTTGAAGAGTACATCCCACTAAATAAATTCCATCTTTAGCTTTTACATAAGTCTTTTCGTCCTTTATATAACAATAATATATATTTTTAAAATCTATTAATATGATTTTACCATTTTTTTCGCAAGGCATTTTTTTTGCACATCTTTCTTCCTTGTCAATTTTATTTATTATTTCATTTATCATATTAGGAATCTTTTCTTCGTCTCTTGTTCTACTTTTAAACTTATTTACTAATCTGCTTATTGTAATATCTATTCTTTTTTCATCAAATGGCTTTAAAACATAATCCAATGCATTTACTTCAAAAGCTTGTACTGCATGTTGTTCATAAGCTGTAACAAAAACTATTTCTATAGATTTTTCAAATTCTCTAACTTTTTTTGCAAGCTCCATTCCATTTTGAACAGGCATATTTATATCCATAAAAACAGCTTCTGGCTTTTTACTTTTAATAAGCTCTAATCCACTTTCTCCATCATAAGCAACTCCTATAACCTGTACTGATCTATGTTGAGATATTATATATTTAAGTTCTTCTGCTGCTGGAATTTCATCTTCTAAAATAACACATTTTATTTTATCCATGGATAATTTTAGCCTCCTTTGGTATTAAAAATTTAACTTTAGTTCCTTTATCTAACGCTGTAATAATTTTTAATCCATGATCTTCCCCATACAAAAGTTTTAATCTATCATTTACATTTTTAAGCCCTATTCCAGGCCATTTATTTATAACTTGATTTAATTTTTCTTCATTCATACCTACTCCTGTATCCTCAATAGAAAATAAAACCTCTTCTTTATAGTAATCAGCTTTTACAAAAACAGACCCACCTGACGCTCTAAGTAATATGCCATGCTTTATAGCATTTTCTATTATAGGCTGCAGCATAAATACTGGCATCTTAATATTCATTAAATTTTCTGGTATATCTATGGTGATTTTAATCCTATCTCCAAACCTTGCCTTTTCTATAGATAAGTAGGATTGTATAAAATCAAGTTCATCCTTTAATAGAACAAAGTCTTCCTCTCTTTTAAGTGTTTGCCTAAAATAATTGGAAAGATCTATAATAAGTTCTCTAGCTCTCAAAGGATTAGTTCTGCAAAAGAAGATATTGTATTTAAAGCGTTAAATAAAAAATGTGGTTCTATTTGTGCTCTTAAAGCCCTAAACTCAGCAGTAGATGCTTCTTCTGCTGATTTATTTAATTTATATAATTCTATCTGAGTAGAAAGCAATTCACTTAGTTCTTTAACAAACTCGCCAAAATATCCATCATTTTCTTTATCAGCATTGACTTCTAATCCCAATACACCTTCAAAACTAGCATTAGATAAAAAAAATGGAGCACACATAAAAGATACCTGTTTACTCATACTTGTAAATTTAATAGAGCTATAATCTGGAGATTCATAGTAGACTTTCAAACTTCTTCTCAAGTTTTTTTCATCTACTCCTTTACCACAATAAGCAAGAAAACCATTTTTATCTCCTATGAATGCTCCTTTAACATTTGTTGTTTCATATATTATTTTTGCTATACTTTTTCCAGTGTCCTCATTTAATCCTTTTCTCATATATGACATTGTCCTTTTAGCAATCTTAAGCACCTTCTGCGTCTGCATAGCACCAATTCTGTTAAATTCATCTCTTGCATTCTGCATTATATTTATGAAAATAACCACTCCTAAAGGGTTTATTATTATCATAGGCAAAGATATAAATTTCACTAATCGCAACGCATCAGGAAGGGGTCTAGAAAAAATTAAGAGCATTGTCATTTGAAGTATCTCAGCTATTACTGCACCTATAAAGGCACTTTTAACGCTAAAAACACCATCTTTTGAATACTTTCTAGCTAAAGCTCCTGTAGTTCCCTCTATTATTGTAGCAATTCCGCAAGCCAAAGCTGTAAATCCACCTAAAAAGTACCTATGAGTTCCTGCTATTATACCCACTATTATTCCTATAACTGGCCCTCCAACATATCCTGCAACTATAGCTCCTATAGGTCTTGTATTTGCTATAGCATAGGGTTCTAAATTCACTCCAGTATATGTTCCTATAATTGATAGTGAACTGAAAAATATAATCATAATAATTTTATCTGTAACTTTTAATTCATCTTTAATTAAGTTTTTAAATATATGAGATTGATTGTATATATATGCTGCTAAGGCTATTAAGGCCATACGCTCTAATAATTGCACATATATCAACTTATTCCACCTCCTTTTACTTAAATATACTACTATACTACTTTAAATTAAGGTATAAATGCAATGTGTAATAATAAGTTTAATAATATGTATTTTAATTTTCAGATTATTCTATTTTTGTTGTGTCAAACACCCTTCCTATTTTACCATACACCCCCCTTTTTTATCTTTTAACCATATATGTATACATAAATTTTAAATAATATTATATTATTTAAGTATAAACCTTTATTTCATTTATCAAGTATATCCTGTCTTTAAAGAAGATAATGGTGTTACAACTGATAGCGGTGAAATAAACGTTTACGAGCAATAATTATTATTAATTAAAGGGGGCTTTTACAAATGAACTCAATCGTACTTGTCATCATCGGCGCACTTGTATTAATTTTAGGTTATAGGCTATATGGCTCATTTATAGCCGCAAAAGTATTAATCTTAGACGAAAATAGAGAAGTTCCATCTAAAGTTCATGAAGATGGACATGACTATGTTCCTACTAACAAATGGGTGCTCTTTGGTCACCATTTTGCAGCCATTGCTGGAGCTGGACCACTTATTGGACCTGTTCTAGCCGCACAATATGGTTACCTTCCTGGAACGTTGTGGATTCTAATTGGAGGTGTAATGGCTGGTGCAGTACATGATATGGTACTATTATTTGCATCAGTTAGACATGAAGGACAATCTATTGCTGAAATTGCTAGAACAAATCTTGGAACTCGAATGGGATTTGTTACTTCTATAGCTGTATTGTTTATATTAATAATCGCTATGGCTGGTCTTGGATTACCAGTTGTTAATTCACTTTATAATAGCCCATGGGGTACCTTTACTGTTGGTTTTACAATACCAGTTGCTGTGGTAATTGGTATATACTTAAAGTTCTTAAGACCAGGCAAAATTGCTGAAGCTACAGTTATTGGTATGGCTCTTATAATGGTTGGAGTTATAGCAGGTCCATATATTCAACATACTGCTTTAGCACCATATTTAACTTTTAATCTTAAACAAATGTCTGTAATTCTTGCATTATATGGTTTCCTTGCAGCAGCACTTCCTGTATGGTTATTATTGCTTCCAAGAGATTACTTAAGCACATATATGAAGATTGGTGTTATTGGATTACTAGTAATAGGTATAATATTTGTTAGACCAACTATTCAAATGCCAGCTGTTACTAATTTCGTACATGGTGGTGGCCCAATAGTTTCTGGTAAAGTATTTCCATTTTTGTTTATTACAATAGCTTGTGGTGCTTTATCAGGATTCCACGCATTAATAAGCACAGGTACAACACCTAAACTTATATCTAATGAAAGAGATATTCTTCCTATAGGCTTTGGTGCTATGCTTTTTGAATCTTTCATAGCTTTAATGGCATTAATTGCAGCAACTTGTCTTCCAACAGCAGATTATTTTGCTATAAACTCAGCACCAGCAGTATTTGCTAAACTTCATATGATTCCTAAAGAACTTCCAATGCTTTCACAAATGGTTGGGGAAAACTTAGCTGGAAGACCTGGTGGATCTGTATCATTAGCAGTTGGTATGTCTTATGTATTCTATAAGCTTCCAGGATTCGGGGGACTAATGTCTTACTGGTATCACTTTTGTATAATGTTTGAAGCATTATTTATATTGACTACCATAGATTCTGGTACAAGAATAGGAAGATACCTACTTCAAGATTTATGTGGAAAGTTATATAAACCTTTTGAAGATAAAGATTCATGGTTTAACCTTATATTCTTTAGTGCTTTAATATCATTTAGCTGGGGATATCTATTATTCACAGGTAATGTATCTACAATATGGCCTTTGTTTGGTATTGCTAATCAGTTGTTATCTGCTATAGCCTTCGCTATAGGTACTACAATAATTATAAAGAAGGGCAAAGCAAAATATGCCTTAATTACAGCAATTCCAATGGTATGTATAACTGTAATAACATTAACTGCTTGTATAGAAAACATTTTTATTAATTATATACCTAAAGGTAACATTTTATTAACTGTTGTGTCCTTTGTACTTATAATTCTTGTAGTAATCATACTATTTGAAAGTGCTAAGGTATGGGTAAAAGACTTAAAAGAAATTAAAAAATCTGAAAGCACTCCAGCTTAATAAAAAAAAATTAATCCACATTGTGAGTAATTAATTACTCACAATGTGGATTTTTTTACCTTTGTCCCTTTTCGTATGGTACTCCGTCTGCAGCTGGAGCTGTAGTTTTTCCTACAAAACCGGCTAAAGCAAGCATAGTTAATATATATGGTATCATTGAATAAATCTCTGTTGGTATGTTTAAAGAAAGACTTTGAGCATTTATCTCCAAAGCACTACCGAAAGCAAATAATAAACATGCCCACATAGTTCCTTTTGGCTTCCAGTTACCAAATATCATTGCTGCAAGTGCTATAAAACCACGTCCTGCAACCATTCCTTCTTTATATACTGGAGTCATACCTATAGATAAAGCAGCTCCACCTATACCTGCAAGCATACCTGAAAGTATTACACAAAAATATCTAGTTTTATAAACATTTATACCTAATGTATCTGCTGCACTTGGGTGTTCTCCTACTGCCCTTATCCTGAGCCCTAAAGGTGTCTTAAATAGTACAAAATTCGATATATACACAAATATTAATGCTAATATTACAAACCAATTCAGTCCCCCTATAAGTGGTCCTATTACTGGAATTCCTTTTATAAATTCTGGTATGTTATAAGAAAGTCCTGCTACTATATCTGTCTGGCCACCTTTTTTAAATATCTTGAATATAAGAAAACTTGCAAAGGCTGTTGAAAACAAATTTATGGCTGTACCTGATATTATTTGATCTGCTTTTAAATTTATACTTAAAAAAGCATGTAGTGCTGCTAAAACCCCTCCTGCTACCATAGCAAATAGAATTCCAATTGCAGGGCTACCTGTAATGTAGGATCCAAAAACACCAAAGAAAGCACCCATTACCATCATACCTTCAAGACCTATATTTGTAACTCCTGACTTTTCACAAAACACTCCTCCGAGACCTGCAAATATTAAAGGTGTTGCCATTCTTAGGGTAGATGCTATTATTATCATAATAAGTGTTATTTTATCCATTTGCAATTACCCCCCTTTTTCTTTTTCTGTTTTCTAAATACTTAACTACATAATCTGTAGCTACAAATATAATTACAACTGATTGAATTAAATAAACTATTTCTTTTGGTATTGAATTTAATTGAAGTATTCTTGAACTACTGTTTAACGCACCAAATAATAAAGCTGCTGGTATACAACCTATTGGATTGCTTTTTGCTAAAAGAGCAACTGCTATACCATCAAATCCATATCCGATATTGCCCATTAAATCTGTAGCATTATACATAACTCCTGCTAGGTGACAAGCACCTCCAACACCTGCTATAGCGCCTGATAGAACCATTGCAAGTACTGTATTTTTAGCTATATTTATTCCGCCATATTCTGCACCTAAAGGATTTAATCCTACAGCTCTTATTTCATAACCTATAGTGGTTTTCCAAAGCAACCAATATATAAACACCGCACATAAAAGTGCTAATATAAGACCTATATTAGCTCTGCTTATAGTAGTAAATTTAAGAAGTTGTGCACTTTCCTGTATAATTGGCGTTGATGCTTTTGATGCAATACCAATAGGTGTTCTGAGTACTATAATATTAACTACATTTAAAGCAATATAATTCATCATTATAGTATTTATAACTTCATTTGTTCCAAACTTAGCTTTTAAGTAACCTGGTATACCACCCCATATACCTCCACCTATAATACCTGAAAGTATTATTAGCGGAACATGTACCCAAGGACTTAAACCAGGTATTAAACCAACTACAGCTGCACATATTAGTCCTAAAGTAAACTGTCCTTCAACACCTATGTTGAATAATCCACATTTGAAAGCAACCGCATTTGCTACTCCTGTAAATATAAGTGGTGTTACAAACACCATTGTTTCTAAAGTTTTTGCAGTATCTCCAAAACTTCCACTTATTATTATCCCGATTAGGTCTGTTAGAGCAGTAAAATACTGACTTATTCCATATCCTTTAGACCACATTACAAAAAATACTGCTACAAATAACGAAACAATTATTGAAAATAAAGGAAAAGCCAAACTTTTTACTGCATTTACTAATGCTTGCTTTATTTTATTATTGCTCAACATTCTTCACCTCTTTTTCCTTATCTAAAGTTCCTCCAGCCATAAGTACCCCTAATTTTTTCTCATCTGCATCTTTTCTGTCTAGTACATCAACTACCTGTCCATCATACATTACAGCTATTCTGTCAGATAAAGCTAATATTTCATCTAGCTCCAGAGACACTAAAAGTACAGCTTTTCCTTTATCTCTTTCCTGTACTAGTCTTTTGTGTATATATTCTATAGCACCTACATCTATACCTCTTGTAGGTTGAGATGCAATTAAAAGCTCTGGATCTTTAGCTATTTCTCTTGCCGCTATAAGTTTCTGCTGATTTCCTCCTGATAAAGATGCCGCTGAAACCTCTTCATTAGGAGTTCTTACATCAAATTCTTCTATAAGATTTTTGCAGTACTTACGTATTTCACTATAGTTCATAACTATACCTTTGCTGAAAGGTTTTCTATGATAAGTACCTAATACTGAATTCTCAAATAAAGAATATTTTAATATCAACCCTCTTTTATGTCTATCTTCTGGAATGTGTCCTACACCAGAATCTGCAATTTTTCTTGGTGATTTGCCACATATGTCTATTCCCTTTAAAGTTATCTTTCCTGACTCTGGTTTTCTAAGTCCTGTTAGAACTTCTATAAGTTCAGTTTGACCATTTCCATCTACTCCTGCAATTCCTACTATCTCTCCTGCTTTAACTTCTAAACTTACATCTTTTACTGCTATTATTCCCCTGTGATCTTTTGCTTTAATATTTTCTATTTTTAAAATTTCTTCTCCAACTTTTGCTTCTGTCTTTTTAACAACTAAATTTACTTTTCTACCTACCATAAGTTCTGCTAACTGGTCTATACTAGTTTCCTTAGTGTTAACTATTCCTGTAACCTTTCCTCTTCTTATTATAGTTACTCTATCACTCATCTTCATAACTTCTTTTAATTTGTGGGTTATTAGTATTACTGATTTTCCTTCTGCTTTGAGGTTATTTATAATAACACCCAATTCATCTATTTCCTGTGGAGTCAGTACCGCTGTCGGTTCATCTAGTATTAGAACATCCGCTCCTCTATACAGAGCTTTTAATATTTCAACCTTCTGCTGTTGACCTACAGATATATCCTCTATAACTGACTTTGGATCTATGTTAAAACCATATTTATCTGCAATTTCTTTAACATTTTTACAGGCCTTAGCTATATCAATTTTCAAACCTTTTTTAGGTTCTATTCCTAAAACAATATTTTCAGCTACTGTAAAATTGCTAACTAACATAAAATGCTGATGTACCATTCCTATTCCAAGTTTTATTGCATCATTAGGAGTAGTAATCTTTGTTTCTTTGCCATTTACAAGTATCTCACCTTTTTCTGGCTGATACAATCCATACAGTATATTCATAAGTGTAGTTTTTCCTGCCCCATTTTCTCCTAGCAAAACGTGGGTTTCTCCATTCAGCAATTCAAAATTTACATTATCATTAGCTATAGTTCCTGGAAAAACCTTGGTTATACCAACCATTTCTATTACTTTTCCCATACTTTTTCTGGTTACTGAAACCTAGTAATTTGTAACCAGTACCCTCCCTTCAAATAAAAGATTTTTAAATTGTTTCTATAATGCCCTTCATAAGTTTTACAAACTTTTCTCTTGCTATCTCTGACGTTTCCATTACTTCTTTATGATTTAGTGGTTGTTCCAATATGCCTGCTGCCATATTTGTAATACAAGAAACTCCTATAACCTTAACTCCACTATGATTAGCCACAATTACCTCAGGAACTGTGGACATTCCAACAGCATCACTACCTAAAATACGTACCATTTTGATTTCAGCTGGTGTTTCATAAGTTGGTCCACTCATGCATGTGTATACACCTTCTTGAAGTGGTACACTTAACTTTTTAGCTACATCTTTAACTTTTTTACCTAATATTTTGTTATATGGATCTGACATATCAGGGAAGCGAGGTCCAAAATCTTCTAAATTTTTTCCTATTAAAGGATTATTACCAGACAAATTAATATGGTCTTTTATAAGCATTAAATCTCCTGGTTTATAATTTTCGTTTACAGCTCCTGCCGCATTCGTAACTATTAAAGTTTTAATTCCTAACAATTTCATAACACGAATAGGAAATGTAACTTCTTGCATAGTATATCCCTCATAGTAATGAAATCTCCCTTGCATTGCTACAACTGTTTTTCCTTTTAATTCTCCTATAACTAAACGACCAGCATGTCCTTGAACAGTAGAAATAGGAAAGTGTGGGATTTCACTGTACTGATAAAACTCTGCATTTTCTATTTCATCTGCTAAAGCACCCAGACCTGATCCTAAAATAAGTCCTATTTCTGGTTTATACTTGGTTTTTTCCAATATATACTTTGATGCCTTGTTTATATTTTCTTCAAAATTCATATTATTCCTCCTCATTTTGTATAGTTTATCCTTAATTTTAAAATTGATAAAAAAGCTTTTATGCTTCTTGCTTTACATACTAAAAATATAGATTTCCATTTTTCGACTTAATGTAAGCGGTTTCATACAAAAATATTTTTTAATGCTTTTCCTTATAAATTCACCAAATCTACATTTTCTCCATTATCTAACTAAATCAAGCTTTACTTAATTTTTCTATAAATCTTTCTGAACCTCTTAAAATTAGTTTAGGTGCAAGGGTAATTTTTTTTGTTTCAACATACTGTTTGTTTTTTATGTTTTCCATAAGAATTTCCATTGCTATTGTGCCTAATTCTATTGTTGGTCCATCAACAAAGCTAATATTCATTCCAAGTGAATTCAATATGTCAATTCTATCAAATCCAATTATAGCCATGTCTTCTGGTATTCTTAATTGACCTTCAACAAGTGCCTTAACACATCCAACTGTCATTTTATTACTACTGACAAATACTGCTGTTGGTCTGTCTTCCATTTCTATCATTTGTTTTGTGAATTTATAAGCTGATTTTTCGCCATAGTCACCTAAAAACACATATTTTTCATTAAAAGGTATATTATTTATAGCTAAAGCCTTTTTATACCCCATAAATCTATTTTTTGCCGCATCAGAGTTCATACGACCTGTAATTATTGCAACTTTTTTATGTCCAGCCTTAATTAAAGTATCTGTAGATTCATAAGCACCTTTAATATTATCCACAAATGCTCCGCTGAAATCAGAATATTTTACATGTCCATCTACCAAAACTACGGGAATTCCTAATTGCTCAATAGCCATTAAATATTCACTATTCAGTTCATCTTCAACAGAGGTTGGCGCAATTATTATGCCTTGAATTCTTTGTTCTTTAAGCAATTTTAGTGCTTTCAATTCTTTTTCTATGTTCTCATCAGTATTACAAAGTATTATATTTAAGTCATATTCATCTGCAACTTCACTAATACCTTTTATCACTTCACCATAAAATTGATTGTTTATTTCAGGTATTACAACCCCTATGGTATTTGTCTTATTTTTAGACAAACTCCTTGCTATTGCACTAGGAGTATAATTTAACTCCTTTATTGCACTTAGAACCTTCTTTTTTGTTTCTTCTTTAACATACCCCGAACTATTTAAAACCCTTGACACTGTTGCTAAAGAAACCTTTGATTTTTGTGCAATATCCTTTATTGTTGCTGGCACTTTAACTTCTCCTCATTTCTAGTAGGTTGATACTACTATAAAATATTGTATTTTAAATAAAATATGTTACCGCTTTCACATTTTAATATACTACATTTTTCCACAGACCTCAATATGTTTTTAAAGATTAATTTATTCTTGATTAATTGCTATTTCATATAGCTCTGTACTAAAAATAAAGAGACTATCAGTACCATATTTAGTACTGATAGTCTTTCATATAATTACAATACTAACTATTCAAATAAATCTATAATGCTGCCAAATACAGATTTGTTTTGTTTTATTTTTTCTTCATTTCCTATTACACACAAGTAATTTTTCTGCATTGCTTCAGATATTAAACTTCCAAACCCTTTTATATTGTCTATTTTTACATTTAAAACTTCTTCTCTTTCTTTTTGTATGTCATCATAGCTTATATGTTTAATATAATTTTCAGCTGCACGTTCACCCTTCATAGAAGGAGTTAATGGGAAATCTAAATCTGATATTGTACCTATAATATATTTTGTCATTTGTCTATCGTCAGCATTAAAGTTTTTGAAAAAATCTCCCGCTTCATTATAGACATTTAAAGTTTCCTGCAAATTTGGATCCCTATAAGAAGTAAAGAACATATTCCCGTTCTTTTGGAATACTGCAAAACTTCCATAAGCTCCGCCCTGTACACGTACCTTATTCCATAAGTAATCATAATTGGCTATAGTCTTTAAAACCAATAGTCCTCCTGTATAAGAGTATCCCATTTTAATAAAGTTATAAGCTTTAGCCACATATTGAACTTTGCCTGAAGTCATTAAGCCCTCATTCTTAGGTGAGAAATCAAACTTATATTCTTCTTTTACAACTCTATTTGTTTCTAACTTATTAAATATTACTGGAATATTTTGTTTAAAAGATTCATAATCATTATCTTCAGAGGTAACACTTATCATTAAATTATTCTTATTAAAAATAACTTTAGCAGTTTCCTCTAAATTATTTCTAATTTCTTCAGCTTTATCTTCAAAATTTTTCTCTATGTCTTCTATAAACTTGTAAAACTCTAATCCGCCTATCATATCATCATATTTACCTATAGGTGAAAAATATGAAAATAAATGACTAGCTGATATAACATGGCCTTTTTCAAAAATTATCATTTCCAAACGTGATTTGGTTTCTTGTATTATTTCTTTTATACGTTTATAATCGTCATATTTAGTATTGGAAATTATTTCTCCTAATAAATTCAATAATTTTGTAACGTTATTTCCAAGTGCTTTTGACTTTATAACAAATTTAGGATAAAACTTTTGCCAATCACCTTTCTCAGCATAAGCTTCTGAAGAATATCTTATGCCTCCAGTATAGATATTAATTTCTTTTGCCAAATCTTCATAATTGTATTTTTCAGTACTTATTTTGCCTATTACACTGCTTAATATTGATATATAAGGTATTAATTCTTTTCTTATACCTTCTGTACTAAAATACATATTTATATATGCAATACCATTAGTAAATTCAGGATGATGCAGTACTTTAATTCCCTGCTCTTCCTTTTCTATAAACGTAATCTTTTTAGCTTTCAAATCAATATCTTTTATTGAAAGCAAAGGTATTTTCTTTAAATTTTCCGGAGAATCTTCAGTCACCTGTCTTTCTTTTAATGCATTGGTCTCCTTAATAAGTGTTTCTAACTGGCCATCTGAAAGACCTTCTTTATATTTCTTTAGCTTACTCTTAAGTTCTGCTTCTTTCTCTTCAGCAAGCCCTTTAGAGGGTTTTACAATTAAAATAGCACTATGATTGTTTTTCAATATATACTTTTCGATAATATCTTCAAAATATCTACTATTCAAAGCAGTCTTTATCTTTTTCAATGTATTCTCATAAGCTAAGTGAATCCAAGGTTCTTCATTATACAACCAACTATCCATAGATTTCATGCTGTATATAAGACCTTTAGGATATCCTTGATAATCAGCTTCTCTTAATTGAAATTCTCTTATATTTATAGAAGCTTCTATAAGTTTCTTATCTATGCCGTCTTTTACAAGCTTATTTAAAGTATCGTGGACTATATTTATAAACTTTTCTTTTTCATGTTCATTAGAATTTTTAACAACTATACTAAGCATAGGTTGAAGAATTCCACCTTCAAAAGCCCCAAAAACATCTTTTCCTATTTTAGCATCCACTAAAGCTTTTTTTAGTGGTGATGAAGGTGTTTCTAATAGTAAATGCTCTAAAATATCAAAAGCAAGATATATTTCAGGATCAGTAGCTTCTCCAACGGCAAAGTTCATACTTAAAAAAGTCTTATCTTCTTCCTTTTCATTACTTGATATAGGATATTTTATGATTTTTTCACAAACCTTATCAAAGGATTTTTGAGGTATCAATTTAGAATCTACTTCTATTTTACTAAAATCTTTAAGATATTCCTCATTTAAAAACTTTAATTTTTCTATAATATCCATATCTCCATACAAATATATATAACTATTAGATGGATGATAATATTTTTTATGAAATTCTAAAAACTGTGCTTGCGTCAAATCAGGTATAAAATCTGGATCTCCTCCGGATTCTACTCCATATTGTGTATCAGGAAATAATGACTCAGAAATTTTACGAAACAGTATAGATTCTGGTGATGAAAAGGCCCCTTTCATTTCATTGTATACAACACCTTTATATGTAATTTCTGAATCTTTATTATCTAATTCATAATGCCATCCTTCCTGCATCATAATTTCAGGATATTTGTATATATTAGGATAGAAAACTGCATCAAGATATACATCCATTAAATTTAAAAAATCTTTATTATTTCTGCTAGCTACTGGATACATAGTTTTATCTGGAAATGTAAATGCATTTAAAAAAGTATTCATTGAACCTTTTATTAATTCTACAAAAGGCTCCTTCAAAGGAAACTTTCTTGAACCACATAGCACAGAATGTTCTAATATATGAGGAACTCCTGTACTGTCCTTTGGAGGAGTTCTAAAGCTTATAGAAAAAACTTTATTGTCATCCTCATTTTTTAAATAAAATAACCTAGCTCCACTCTTTTCATGTTCAAATAAAATACCAGTGGAATTAATTTCATTGATATCTTTCTTTTCTAACACCTTAAAGCCTTCATAACTTTTTCCTAATTCTAATTCCATAACTTTTTTATTCTCCCTTCAGCCTTATTTTAATATCCATTTTTGTAATTTATCATAAGATTTATTTGCTTCTTTATAACCTTGATCATACAAGTACGTTAGTTTATTCTTGTCTCTTTCTATCCTACTTACTTGCAACATCTCACTTGGTCTAATTACAAAAACTTTTTCTTCTTTTTCAAGCTTCTCTATATATTCTATCGTTTCATTATATATTTTATAACGATTTATTAGAGCATTTATTAATCCTGCATATTTAGGATACATAATTTTTAATAACAGCTTTAATTTAAAAGGTTTTTTCACATATCCTCTATTTCTAGTTAAAATTATTACATTTTTCGAATTTCCATCTTTTATAGATTTTTTTATTGGTATAGGATCTGATATGCCTCCATCTAACAATTCAAAATCTCTATAATTAACTATATGATTTAATAAAGGCAAACTACTTGATGCTCTTATAACTTGCAATACATTATCATTGCATTGATTTTTTTCAAAGTATACAGGTTTCCCAGAGTTGCAATCTGTAGCTCCTATTACAAATTTCTCTTTAGCACTAGCAAAGGTATTAAAATCAAAAATTTCTAAATTATTAGGAATTTCTTCAAAAATAAAATCCATGCCAAATAATCCTTTTTTTCTTATTAAGCTTCTATAACTTAAATATCTTCTGTCATTAACATAATTTATATTTATTACTTTATTTCTTCCTCTTTGTTTTGAAATATAAGAAGCTGCATTACAAGCTCCCATAGAAACTCCTATAACATATGGAAAATACAGTTTTTTATCCATAAAAAAGTCTAGTATACCTGAAGTATAAACGCCCCTCATTCCGCCGCCTTCAAGGACTAAGCCTACCTTTTCCATAGCTTATCACATCCTCAATCCTATAATTAAATTTTACATTATTTAATGTTACTTATTATATCATATAATTCCTATGGTTATAACAATTATATCCAAAAAGCTGATTACATTAAGCAATCAGCTCCTATACTAAAATAGCATTTACTTATCTCATAAAAATACATACCGTTCTTAATACTATCACTTCTAAAAATTAAAATTATTACCTACAACATTTTGAACAGCTGAGTTTAAAATTTAATGAACATATTTTCTATTACTAATCATTATCTTACCCTATGTTCTTAGAAAAAACACTCTCTTAAATCAAATTTCATTTGATAAAGACAGTATAAAATTCACTATAGAATATATGCCATAATATAAAGACTTATCATCTGCATCAAAATTGTTAGAATGTAGTGCTTTATTACCCTTATTTCCATTGCAAATACCTAGTCTAAAATGTACAGATGGAACCTTTTTTGCAAAAAGAAAAATCTTCTCCTGCAAAACTTTTTTCTAGAGAAAGCACATTTTCTTCTCCCAATATATTTTTAGAAGATTCTATAAAACTATCTGTAAGTTTTTTATCATTTAATAAAGGAGGATATCCATCTTCATATTCTATAGCTACATCACAATTATACTTTTTACTACAAAGTTTAGATAAGCTTTGTATATTACTTTTTATATTTTCCCTAACTTCTTCATTAAAAGTCCTCACAGTACCAGAAATTTTTGCTTCATCTGCAATTACATTAGGTGCACTTCCTGAATTTATTGAAGAAAATGTGAGTACGAAAGGCTCTAAAGGATTACTCTCCAAATGCAATTTAGTATTCATTGTTTGAATAAAATCTAAAGCAGGGTAAATAGGGTTATTACACAAATGAGGCATAGCAGCATGCCCACCCTTGCCATTAAAAGTTATAAAAAAATCATCTACTGAAGCCATGGAAGGTCCTGCTGTAACTTCTAACTTTCCAACCTCTAAATCTGGCCACACATGGAATCCTATTATATATTTAACATTTGGATTTTGAAGCACTCCTTCACTAATCATAGGTGCTGCTCCTCCCGTGTCTTCTTCCCCAGGTTGAAATATAAACTTCACAGATTTTTCAAAACCTATCTTTTTTAAAACCAAAGCACACCCCAAAGCTAAAGCCATATGATAATCGTGCCCACAAGCATGTGAAACTCCATTTACAGGCAAAGCATCCATATCTGCTCTTATAGCAATCGCTTCATCACCTTTATTTAATTCTCCTACCACTCCAGTTTTAAATAAAATTTTTGTGTCTATATCCAATTTTTCCAAAAAAGATTTTATTATATTACAAGTTTTGTATTCCTTAAAAGACAATTCTGCATTTTTGTTAAGTTCTTTTCTTATCCCTATTACTTCTTCCATACTATTTTCTATTACCTGTTTTAAATCCATAATTTTTTACAACTCCTTATACTACAAATGTTGTAATTGATGACTCTACACAATAAGCAAATTATATTAAAAATAACCCCACCTCTTTAGGGCGGAGCTATTTTTACACTATTTCATTTTAATTAACAATTGTCCTGCTTGAACTTGATTACCTTCACTAACAAATACAGTGTCAATAGTACCTGCAATTGCTGCTATAATATTAGTTTCCATTTTCATAGCTTCAATTACAACTAAGCTTTGACCTTCCTTTACTGTATCTCCTTCTTTTACAAGTACCTTTATTATATTTCCTGGAATACTTGCTCCTACTTCATTTTCATTGTCAGGATCTGCCATGTCTATTGATTCTTCAGAGCTTTCAATTCTAGTACTAGTAATTTTATCCTTAATTTTTACTTCTCTTCTGTTACCATTAATTTCAAATACTACCATTCTATTTCCCTGTGCATCAAGCTTTCCTATTTCAAGAAGTTGAACAATTAATGTCTTTCCTTCTCCTATCTCAACTTCACAAGTTTCACCTTCTCGTAATCCGTGGAAGAACACATCACTTCCCATACGACTTAGATCACCATATTCTTTTACATATTTTAAATAGCTTTCAAATACATCAGGATATAATGAGTGACTTATTATATCTTGATTTGTTGGCTCCATCTTAAGCTTTTCTTTTAAATGAGTCTTTATTTTATCAAAATCTTCTGGAGGAAGCATTTCTCCAGGTCTACACATAATAGGTTCTTCACCCTTTAATACTAACTTTTGTAATTCTTTATCGAATCCACCCATAGGCTGACCCATCATTCCCTTAAAATATGCTACTGAAGAATCTGGGAAAGTCATATTTTTTGCTTTTTCCTTCATGTTTTCAGGTGTTAAATCATTTCTAACCATAAATATAGCTAAGTCTCCAACCATTTTAGATGAAGGAGTAACCTTTACTATATCTCCTACCATATGATTTACTTTTCTGTACATTTCTTTTATTTCATCAAATCTATGACCTAACCCAAAACTTTCTACCTGAGGTTTTAAATTAGAATATTGTCCTCCAGGTATTTCATATTTATATATTTCAGCTGTTCCTGTTTTCAATTCAGACTCAAATTGTTTGTATACTGGTCTTACAGCTGCCCAATAATCTGATAATTCTTGCAAACCATCACCATCTATACCTGTATCTCTTTCAGTATTTTTAAGTGCTGCTACAACAGAATTAAGTGCTGGCTGACTTGTAAGCCCTGACATACTATTAAATGCAGTATCTACAATATCAACTCCTGCATGAGCTGCCATAAGTACTGTTGCTACACCATTTCCTGTAGTATCATGCGTATGAAGATGTATAGGTATTGATATTTCATTTTTTAATGCTCTTATAAGCTTAAGTGCTGCATATGGTTTTAAAAGTGCTGACATATCTTTTATTCCAAGGATATGTGCTCCTGTTTTTTCTATCTCTTTTGCTAAATTTATATAATACTCTAAAGTATACTTATCTCTGTCTGTATCTAAAATATCTCCTGTGTAACACATACAAGCTTCTGCAACTTTTCCTTGCTTTAATGTTTCATCTATAGCTACTTCCATTCCTTTTAACCAGTTAAGAGAATCAAATATTCTAAATACATCTATACCTGATTTTGCAGATTCTTTTATAAATTCTCTTATAACATTGTCTGGATAATTTTTATAGCCTACACCATTAGCACCTCTAATTAGCATCTGGAACAATACGTTAGGTACTTTCTTTCTTAACTGTTCAAGTCTTTCCCATGGAGATTCTTTTAAGAATCTGTAAGCAACATCAAATGTAGCTCCTCCCCACATTTCTATAGAGAATAAGTCTTTTCCAATTACAGACTCAGCCTTTGCTATTTTAACCATATCTTTTGTTCTCATTCTTGTAGCCATAAGAGACTGATGAGCATCTCTCATTGTTGTATCTGTTAGAAGTAGTTTATTTTGATCTTTAATCCACTTAACTAATCCTTCTGGTCCTTTTTCATCTAATATTTGTTTTGTACCTACTAAAGGTGCTTCTATCTTTACTTTTGGAACTACAGGTACATCAAAATCTGTTTTCTGACCATGAGTTTCATTAACAACTTTATCACCAATGAATTTTAAAATTCTTAATTCTTCATCTGCCCTTGTTTCTATATCAAATAGTTCTGGATTATTAGCTATAAAGTTAGTATCACATTCACCTTTTGCAAATTGTTCATGGTTAAGTACATTTATTAAAAAGTCTATGTTAGTTTTAACTCCTGAAATAGTAGTTTCTTTTACTGAACGTATAGACTTTCTTATAGCATCCTTAAAAGTTCTTGACCAAGATGTAGTCTTAACCAAAAGGCTATCATAATAAGGACTTATAACAGCACCAGTAAATCCATTACCACCATCGAGTCTTATACCAAATCCTGAACCTGTTCTATAAACATCAATTTTTCCTGTATCTGGTGCAAAGTTATTTGAAGGATCTTCAGTTGTTATTCTACACTGAATAGCACATCCTCTTGGTTTTACATGTTCTTGAGAATATATTCCTACTTCTTTGCTTCCTAATTCATAACCTTCAGCTACTAATATTTGACTCTGTACAATATCTATTCCAGTAACCATTTCAGTTATAGTGTGTTCAACTTGTATTCTAGGATTCATTTCTATAAAGTAATGATTTCCAGTTTTATCAACTAAAAATTCTAATGTTCCTGCACTTCTGTATCCTACAGACTTAGCAATTTTTAACGCATCTTCACAAATAGCATTTCTTTTTTCTTCTGAAAGAACTATTGCAGGGGTAAATTCTATAACTTTTTGATGTCTTCTCTGTATTGAACAATCTCTTTCATATAAATGTACTATATTACCATGTTTGTCTCCAAGTACCTGTACTTCTATATGTTTTGGATTTTGAACATATTTTTCAATAAATATATCATCTATACCAAAAGCCTTTTTAGCTTCATTTTTAGCACTTTTATAAGATTGTATCAATTCTTCTTCCTTTGTTACAATTCTCATACCTCTTCCGCCACCGCCAGCAGCTGCTTTTAACATAATTGGATATCCACATATATTTGCAAATTCCACAGCATCTTCTTCTGACTCAATAGGCTTCTGTACTCCAGGAATGGTTGCTACTCCTGCATTTTTGGCTGCTATTTTGGACTTAATTTTATCCCCAAGTTTTTCCATCATACCAGCTGTTGGTCCTATAAATTCAATTCCAGCTTCTTCACATTTTCTTGCAAATTCAGCATTTTCAGATAAGAATCCATATCCAGGATGTATAGCATCAACACCTTTTTTTAGTGCTAAACTTATTATTTCATCAATATTTAAGTATGCTTCTACAGGTCCTTTATTTTTTCCGATTAAATAAGCTTCATCTGCTTTTGTTCTAAAAAGAGAACGCTTGTCTTCATCAGAATATATAGCTACTGTTCTTATACCAAGTTCTTGACATGCTCTGAAAATTCTTATTGCAATTTCACCTCTATTTGCTACAAGAACTCTTTTAAATTTTTTAACCAAATCATTCAGCCCCTTTTTCATAAAAATCATATTCATTTGCATATTTATTAATAATTCTTTATAAATTTTAACAACATAATACTATTATATATAAGTATTTAATTTTTTTCAATTGCATTCTATATTTTTTTTACTTGCATTTTATATAAAAAAACTATAAACAAAAACTTTATATGAATTAAACGCTTATTGTAAAATTCAAATATCAAATTATTTTTCCATTAATGCTGAAAAATATCCATGCAATTTTTCCCTTTATACAAAATCATTATATAGTATATGCTTTATTTTGTAAATAGAATATGCTATTTGTTATTTGAGATACTCTATATGCTTTATTTTCACTATACATAAATATTAATTATGTTATATCAAAAATAAATTCACCATTATATAGAACTTCACTTAATAAATTAATATTTTTTATAAAAATTAATACATATAATATATTGTTCTGTGCGGAAAAAATAATTAAAATGTTTTAATTTCAGATACAAAAACGAATAAATATACGTTTTTATAATTAAACTTACATTTTAAGTTCTTTCTCTGTTTCTATAATCATTACTATAATCTACAATTAAGGCAAATTTTAATTGGTCTATTTGCTCTTATACCTTAATATTATCTTTCACCAAGTTTTAAATTTGGCACTGCATTTAATGTTAATGGAGCTACATTTCCTTTAATATATTCAAAATAAGCAGCACTTCCTATCATGGCTGCATTATCTGTACATAATACAAATTCAGGAAACAATACCTCTATATTTCTATTTCTTCCTTCTTTAATTAAAGTTTCTCTAAGACAAGTATTAGATGCAACTCCTCCAGCCACTGCAATTTTATGGACACCTTTTAATTTACAAGCTTTCATTGAATTGTCTACCAAAAAATTTACTACTGCCTTTTGAAAAGATGCAGCTACATCTGCTCTATTTATTTCTTCCTTTTTCATTTCCATTTTGTTCAAGTAGTTAAGTACTGCTGATTTAACTCCACTAAATGAAAAATCCAAAGATTCACCATCTTGAAATTTAGCTCTAGGAAACTTTATAGCATCAGCATTTCCTTCTTTTGCTATCTTATCTATTTTAGGTCCTCCTGGATATCCAAGCCCTATAGCTCTAGCTACTTTATCATAAGCTTCTCCTGCTGCATCATCTCTTGTTTGACCCATAACTTCAAAATCTCCATAGTCTTTCATATGAACTATAAACGTATGTCCTCCTGATACAACAAGGCATACAAAAGGAGGTTTTAAATCTTCATATTCTATAAAATTAGCACTTATATGGCCTTCAATATGATTTACTCCTATTAAAGGTTTCCCTATCGCATAAGCTAACCCTTTAGCATATTGAAGTCCTACAAGTAGTGCACCAACTAAACCTGGTCCATAAGTAACACCTACAGCATCTATATCCTCTAAAGTAACTCCAGCTTTATCCAAAGCTTCTTTAACTACTACTGCTATTGCTTCTACATGTTTTCTTGATGCTACTTCTGGCACAACCCCGCCAAATTTAGTATGTATATCTATTTGAGATGCTATAATATTTGATAAAACCTTTCTACCATTAACAACTACCGCTGCTGAAGTCTCATCACAACTACTCTCTATAGCAAGTATTTTTATATCTTTATCCATAACATTACCTCTCTTGTTTTTCCATAGTTTCTTTTAGTATATATCAAGGATAATTATACTTTATTGAAAAATTATAATCAATGACAACAGAATTTACAATTACATGCTAATCATATAACACTACATTTATTCACTATGATATAATGTACTGAGAATAATTAGCGTTACAATTTTAAAAAAATGCGAAACATTTTTTTGAGAGGACAGAGGACAGTGAAGGAGGATTTTTCTCCACTACACTACTAAAAATCTTAAATTAAATTTTTGATGACTCGTTTCGCTAAAGCGAAACATTACTGACTTATATAAATTTAAAGGAGCAAAAACTTATGATAAAAACTTACGCAAAAATTATAGTAAAAGGATCACCTTTATCTAAATCTAACTTTAAACTTTTTAATGTACAAGGTAGAGCTATATTGCCTTATAATTCAGGAAAATATCATGATAGATATGCTCTTTACGAAGAAGAAATAGCCTATGAAACTAGATGCCAAAATCCAGGAATAGTATTAAGTGAAGCATTAATAGCAGTGCTTAAGGTATATTACAAAAGCAGTAAAAGGCATCCTGACACTAATAATATTACTAAAAGTATATTTGATGGTATTGAAAAAAGTGGTCTTATAGTTAATGATGCTCAGATAAGAAGACTTATAATAGAAGAGTTTTATGACGAAATAAATCCTAGATTTGAATTAGAACTTTTTGGTGAAAGCATTTATTCTATAGATTATAAAATTGTAAAGAAAGATCTTCCTGAAACTCCTATAGAGTATTCAGCTCCTCCAAATAGAAAAAAAGTCTTAAATAAAAATACCAAAAGCTGTACAAATGTATCCACAAACGACAAAACGCATTGTGAAATATGTGGTAAGGCAATAAAGAAGGATAACTGTATTACTGCTAACAAAGGTAAAACTCTTATTTGTAAAGAGTGTTTCAAAAAATTATTTTAAGCTAAAGAGACCTATATAAATCCTTTAGCTTTACAAATTTTTTATCTTATTTTTTTAAAAATTCATCAATTATTTTTTCTGCCATACGCTTTTGTATATTAGCTTTAACCACAAGCATAATTACAGTCTTAATTAATTTGTTTATATCTCCATCTTTTTCATTCTCATCTCCCAAGCTCAATTCCTTTTCAAAATTCACTTTAAAATCCTGAACTTCCTTCTTTTCTAAATTTAAAAATTCCTCATAAATATCTTTTAAATTTATTTTACTATTTTCGCTCTTATTTATATCTTCTACTATAGGTGAAAATAACTTCTCTATATCATTTATCGATAAAATTTGCTTTAAGTAATATGTAAGTATAATTAGTATCATATGCTGTCTAGAATATTTCTTCTTTTTAGGAGGCATTAAAATACCAGCTTTAGTATAATTATTTATCATTGTTTTAGTAAGTGAATTGTCTTCTTTACTTCTTTTTAAATATGAAAATTTTTCATCAATAAAAGTAGTTACCTGATCCATATATAAATCTATATCTGGTATCCCTGAAAACTCTAATTGTTCAAAGGAACATGTTTCTTCTAATAGTTTTTTTAAAGATTTTTCATCTATATTCATCTTATAGTACCTCCTGATTAATTTTAGTATATTTAGTCTTTACATCCTAATCATATTGCGATGCAACCTTTTCAGAGGACAGTGGACAATTGACAGAGGACAGTTAAGGAGGATTTTTCTCCGCTACACTACGAAAAATCTTTAATTAAACTTTTGATGACTCGTTTCGCTAAGGCGAAACATTGCTGACTTATATAAATTTAAAGATTCTTTTGCGTTAGCAAAAAATCAACCTTCACTGTCCTCTGTCCTCTGTCAATTGTCCTCTCAAAAAAAGTTGCGTCCCATCTTGCTTATTTTATGCTTTATTCTTCCCATCTTCTGCTGCTATTTGAGCTTTAGCTTTTATATAATCTTTTGCATTTTCTAAAGTTTTAAATGCTACAGAAAGCATAAGCTTTATTCTATTAATCTGATTGACTTCACTAGCTCCTGGATCATAATCTATAGCTGCTATATTAGTTCCAGGATATATTCTCTTAAGTTCTTTTATCATTCCTTTTCCAGTTACATGATTAGGTAAACATGCAAAAGGCTGCATACATACTATATTCTTTGTTCCACTTTCTATAAGCTCTACCATCTCTGCTGTAAGAAACCATCCTTCTCCAGTTTGATTTCCTAAGGAAACTATAGAAGATGCTCCTTTAGCTAACATTTCTATATCTGCAGGTGGAGTAAATCTTGTACTATTATTTAAGGCATTTTTCATATGCCTTCTAAAGTACTCAATAAACTTTATAGATGAATTTTTAATAAATTTGCTTTTCCAATCTCCTGACAAATATAAATATTTAAAGTTTGCATCATATGCGCAATAAAGAAAAAAATCAACTAAATCAGGAACTACAGCTTCTGCACCTTCTTTTTCTATTATATCAACTATATTATTATTAGCCGTTGGGTGAAATTTAACAAGTATTTCTCCAACTATCCCAACCTTAGGTTTTTTAATATTATTTATTTCAAGACTGTCAAAATCTTTAACTATAGCATATATATTCTCTTTAAAATTTTTATGACTTCCATCTCTAACATTTTCCTTACACTTATCTATCCATTTTTCGTATAGAACATTAGCTGAACCTATTATTTTTTCATAAGGTCTTACTTTATACAAAACTCTCATGAATAAGTCTCCATAAAGCAATGCCATTATAGCTTTATTTATAAGTTTTAAAGTAATTTTGAATCCTGGGTTCTTTTCCATTCCAGCCACATTTATAGATATTACAGGCACATTAGACATTCCAGCCTCTTTTAATGCTTTTCTTAGAAAACCTATATAATTAGTAGCCCTACATCCACCTCCCGTTTGAGAAATTATTACGGATGTATTATTTAAATCATATTTTCCTGATTTAAGAGCTTCAATTATCTGTCCTACAACTATAATCGAAGGGTAACAAGCATCATTATTTACATACTTCAAACCTTCTTCTACAGCCTTTTTATCTACAGATGGAAGTACTTCTAAATTATATCCTGATGCTTTAAATGCTTCTTGCAGAAATTGAAAATGCATAGGAGACATTTGCGGAGATAAAATTGTATGTCTTTTTCTCATCTCTTTTGTAAAAATAACTTTTTCCTCTGACTTTATTAATTTCTCACACTTAAATCCTATAGAATCCCTTTCATCTAAAGCTGCTTTTAAAGATCGTATTCTAATTTTCACAGCTCCCAAATTGCTTCCTTCATCTATCTTTAATACTGTATAAATCTTATTATAGGAATTTAAAATTTCCTGAACTTGATCTGTAGTTACAGCATCCAAACCACAACCAAAAGAATTTAACTGTATCAGTTCCAAATTGTCTTGGGAGGCTACAAAATTTGCTGCTCCATACAATCTTGAATGATATACCCATTGGTCAACCACTCTTAACGGTCTTTCAACATTACCAAGATGGGCTACTGAATCTTCTGTAAACACTGCCATTTTGTAAGATGTAATCAAGTCTGGTATGCCATGATTTATTTCTGGGTCTATATGATATGGTCTTCCAGCAAGAACTACACCTTTTGTTCCTGTGCGTTTTAGGTATTCAAGTACCTCTTTTCCCTTAGCCTTTATGTCTTCTTTAACCTTTTTGTCTTCTAAATAAGCTTTTTCTACAGCTAATTCAATTTCTATTTTAGAAAGATTAAAATCCTTAAATTCTTCAAAAATCCTTTTTTTAAATCTTTCTTTATTATCTATAGGTAAAAATGGATTCATGAATTTAATATTTTTATCTCTCAAAACATCCATATTGTTTTTAATTACTTCAGGATAAGAAGTTACTATAGGACAATTGTAATTATTATCTGCCGCCTTTTGCTCTTTCTGCTCATATGGAATACATGGATAAAATATAAAATTTACTCCCCTATTTACTAAATTCATTATATGTCCATGTACCATTTTTGCTGGGTAACATGCAGATTCTGATGGTATTGTCTCTATTCCCAACTCATATACCTGTTTTGAAGATCTAGACGATAACTCTACTCTAAATCCTAATTCTGTGAAAAATGTAAACCAAAAAGGATAATTTTCATATACATTTAATACTCTTGGTATACCTACCTGTCCTCTTTTAGCATTTTCCAATTTTATAGGAACATAGTTAAATATTCTTTTATATTTATATTGGAAAAGATTTGGTATATTTTCAGTTGTCTTCTCTACTCCAGCTCCTCTTTCACATCTATTTCCTGAAACAAACTCTTTGCCATCAGAAAATTTGTTTATAGTAAGAAGGCAGTTATTTGCACATTTACCACACCTTTTCATAATTACATCTGTATCAAAGCTATCCAATTTACTATTGTTAATTAAAGTTGTTTTATATCCTTCTTCAAATTTTCCTCTAGCAATTAAACTCGCTCCAAAAGCTCCCATAACACCTGCTATATCAGGTCTTACTACTTGTCTTTCTGATATAAGTTCAAATGCTCTTAGAATAGACTTATTATAGAAAGTGCCTCCTTCTACAATTATCTTGTTTCCAAGCTCTTTTGGATTTCTTATTTTTATAACCTTAAATAAAGCATTTTTTATTACAGAGTAAGAAAGCCCTGCAGATATATCTCCCACATCTGCACCTTCCTTTTGTGACTGCTTAACTTTTGAGTTCATAAATACTGTACATCTTGATCCCAAATCTACAGGCCTTTTAGAATGGAGAGCAGCCTCAGCAAAATCTTTTATTTCCATATTTAATGAATGTGCAAAAGTTTCTATAAAAGATCCACATCCTGACGAGCAAGCTTCATTTAACATTATGCTGTCAATTACTCCATTTTTAATTTTTAGACATTTCATATCCTGTCCACCTATGTCTAAAATAAAGTCTACACCTGGGTTAAAGAATTCCGCTGCTTTATAATGTGCTACAGTTTCTACCTCTCCTATATCTACAGATAAAGCTGCTTTTACAAGTCCTTCTCCATATCCTGTAACTGCAGAATTTCTAAGCTTGGCACCTAATGGTAATTTACTATATAAGTCCTTTAATATTTTTAAAGCTGATTTAAGAGGACTTCCCTCATTACTTCCATAGAAAGAATAAAGTAAATTTCCATCCTTATCTATAAGTGCTGCTTTTGTAGTGGTAGAACCTGCATCTATTCCTAAATAACAGTCACCTTCAAAATTATTTAATTCCCGTCTCTTTACTATATTCTTATCATGTCTTTCATTAAAATCTTTAAGTTCTATTTCATCTTTAAAAAGTGGTCTAATAATTTGAACTTCATCATTTGAAACTTTCTTTAATTCAGGTAGCCTATCCATTAAAGATTCAAAAGAAATAATTGATTCATTTTTAGATGAAATAGCAGCTCCTATAGCTACAAATAGCTGAGAATTTTTAGGAAATATAACTTCCTTTTCTTTTAAACTCAAAGTCTCTATAAATCTTTTTCTCAACTCAGATAAAAAGTAAAGTGGTCCTCCAAGGAACGCTACATTACCTTTTATAGATTTACCACAAGCAAGTCCACTTATAGTTTGATTAACTACAGACTGAAATATAGATGCTGCTATATTTTCTCTAGCAGCTCCTTCATTTAAAAGTGGTTGTATATCAGTTTTAGCAAAAACTCCACATCTAGCAGCTATAGGATAAATAACCTTATGTTTTTTTGCAAGCTCATTTAAACCTTCAGCATCTGTCTGAAGTAGCGATGCCATCTGATCTATAAAGGCACCTGTCCCACCTGCACAAGTACCATTCATTCTTTGATCTATACCATCATTGAAGAACGTTATTTTTGCATCTTCTCCTCCAAGTTCTATAGCTACATCTGTAATTGGAATAAATCTTTCTACAGTCTGAGTACATGCTATTACTTCCTGAATAAAAGAAATATTAAGCCACTTCGATACAGACAATCCGCCTGAACCTGTTACCATTATTGTAATATTTGTATCTTTAAAATGCTCATATGCCTCTTTAATAACATTTACTATAGTACTCTTTATATCTGAAAAATGTCTTTCATATTTGCTATACACTATACTGTCTTTATGATCAGAAACAATAACCTTTACAGTAGTTGATCCTACATCAAGACCAATGTGAAATAAGTTTTTCATAAATCATATCACCTTTTACAAATTAATAAATGTTAAACCATAAACAACATTAAATGATTCTTTTACTTGTTCAATGTAATATCATTTAAATGTATTTAATAATAAATATGTAATCTATAAGCAAAAAAATAACCATATGGTTCAAATATACGGTTATTACTTAACTTTTATAAATCTTAATGTTGTATTTATATATTTCTAAATATAATATATTGTAATTTTTCATTGTAATACATGTCTATATTTATCTAGAATTGTCTTTATTTAAAAGTAAATTTCTATAATAATATTATAACATATATTTACTTTTATCCAACATGTTTTGTATAATATTTCAATTTATCGAATTTTAATTTTTAACACTCTGTCATGAAAATTCATATAATAAAACAAGAGTTATGCTAAATATAAGGAGATGATGTTTTGAATAAAGTATCTATAGAGAATATTTCTATGAATTATCATTCTTTGAAGAATTTTACTAAAGCTCTAACGAATATAAATTTCACTGTGGAAGAAGGTGAGTTTTTAAGCATAGTTGGACCTTCTGGCTGCGGTAAGTCTACTATTTTAAATATAATATCAGGATTATTAAAACCTTCCTTTGGCGAAATTTATATAGATAATGAAAATTTAACTGACTTTTCTACTAAAATAGGTTATATGTTCCAAAGAGACCAATTATTTGAATGGATTACTGTATGGGATAACATAATTTTAGGTCTTAAAATCCAACATAAAAATGTAAGCAACTATACTGAAAAAATAAATAATTTGCTTAAAGATTATGGGTTATATGATTTTAAATTTCATTATCCTAATGAACTTTCTGGTGGAATGAGACAAAAAGTAGCCCTTATACGCACTCTTGCTGTAAATCCTGAAGTTTTGCTTTTAGATGAACCTTTTTCAGCTTTAGATTATCAAACACGACTTAACATAAGTGATGAAATATTTAAAATAATAAAAAAAGAAGGTAAAACTACTATTATGGTAACTCATGATATATCCGAAGCCATATCCATGTCCAATAGAATTATTGTATTGTCTAATAGACCTGCTAAAATCAAAAAAATATTTAATATAGAATTTTCAGTTCCTCATGATTCACCACTAAAATCCAGAGAAGAACCTGAATTTAGAGTATATTTCAACAATATATGGAAGGAGTTAAACTCACAATGATAGATGAAATAAAAGAGCATGAGTTATATATTCATAGTTTAGAAAAAAGAAAAAGAAAAGTAGTCATTGCAAGATTATTAATTTTAATATCCATCTTTGTTTTATGGGAAATGCTAGGCGACTTAAAAATAGTAGATCCTTTTTTAACCAGCACCCCATCAAGAATGTTTAAAAGCCTAATAAAATTATATGCAGAAGGAGCTTTATTTAAGCATATATGGATTACCTGTGCAGAAACTATATTAGGTTTTTTATTAAGTACTATATTTGGAACTTTAATCGCCATACTTTTATGGTGGTCAGATTTTGTATCTACAGTTTTAGATCCATATATTGTAGTACTTAATGCTTTACCTAAAGTAGCTCTCGCCCCTATTATAATCTTTTGGGTTGGAAATGGAATTACTGCAATAATAGTTGTAGCATTACTTATATCTATAGTAGTTACAATCATAAGTGTATTAACTGGGTTTAAAGAAGTCGATATAGATAAAATTAAACTTCTTAAAACCTTTGGTGCATCCAAACTTCAAATATTAATACATCTTATAATTCCCTGCTCAATCCCTACTCTACTTTCTTCTCTAAAGATAAATGTTGGACTTTCTTGGGTTGGAGTTATTATGGGTGAATTTTTAGTAGCCAAAGAAGGACTTGGTTTTTTAATAATATATGGTGGTCAAATTTCTCAACTTGATACTGTTATGTTAAGTATATTGATATTATCTATTTTAGCTTATTTAATGTACAAAGGCGTTGAATTCATAGAAAAAAAACTTATACTAAGGCGTTAGAAATTTTGTACATTTCTTTCACCAATTTGTGATAAATCTTATCTCATGTGGAATATTTTTCTTTAAACATGGATATAAATTTAATATCAAATACAAATATACAGATAAATTTTTTTAAAAACTTGAGGAGGATTTTCATGAGCTACTTTCATAAAGCTAATGAGTATTATAATGCAAAAGATTATCAAAATGCTATTACAATGTATGAAAAAGCTGTTGAATTTAAAGATAATGAATCTGCATCTCTTTATAATTCATCAGTATGCTTTATAAAACTTAAAGAATACACAAAATCAATTTCTCTGCTTAAATCAGCTATTAAACTTAAAAGAGAAAGTAAATATTTTTTTAATCTTGCATACTGTTATACTATGCTTAATGATAATAAAAAAGCCCTAATATACTTTAACATGGCTTGGTGTCTAAATAATGAGGATAATGATTGTGAAAAGGCTATAAATGTTATAATAAAAAACTATTTAACTAAATAAAATAAGTGCAGAACAAACTTTTGTTGCTTCTGCACTTATTTTTATATGTTAAATAAATTGTACTAAAATCTAATTTACTATTTTAAAGTTTCAAATGTATACCCATTGGATTTAAAATATTCTATTACTTCTGGCAATGCTTGTACTGTTGTTGTTTTTGCTGGCGCATCATGCATCAAAACTACTAAATGCTCTTGATTAGCATACATTTTAACTTTGCTAACTAAGTTAACTACAGATACACTATTATGTTCTGCATCCCCTGTTAAATCATTCCAATCCACATAATGATAACCCGCTTTTTTAACTTCTTGCCTAAATGGTGCTAACTTTTGTCCAAAAGAGCCACCTGGAAATCTTATAAGCTTTAAATTATATTTATCGCCTATTATAGATTTTAACACAGCATTACCTTTATCTAAATCACTTATAAGAACTTTAGGATTTGAATATATATAGTTCATATTATGAGAATAAGTGTGATTTGCTACTACATGGCCCTCTGATATTTCTTGCTTTACCAAATCTTTGTTTTGTTCAGCATTTTGTCCGATCACAAAAAAGTTGCTTTTATATTATATTTTTTAAGTATGTCCAATATTTTAGGTGTATTATTTGTGGATGGTCCATCATCAAAAGTCAAATATACTACTTTTTTACCATCTGATTTATATGGATCAAACGCACCATTATCTTTTGTATTATTAGGATTGACGTTGCTTTCTCTCTTGTTCATAGCCTCTTGATCTAATTTTTTTTGATCTTTAGCATTAACATTTGATTTGGAATTTGCAGCACTAACTACTACATCACTTTTCTGAGATATCTTTCCACCTATAAAAAAACCCAATGAAAATAGAATCAATAAAGAAACAGCTGACAAAACTAAGTTTCTTCTTTGTCTTACTTTATTTTCCTTGATCCTTTTTTCATATTTTTCCATTTAATACCATCTCCCATGCTTTTATCATCCTAATTATACAACTTTTATTAAAGTAAATCTTATTAAACAAAAAAGTTTTTTACCATTCTCCAGCCATTTGCGCATTTTTATGGTCTACTTCAAATCTTTTGCTATCAAAATAATTTCCGCCTCTGTAAAATGTAGAATCTACATTTATCCATTTTTGTTCATCAGGTATATATACCTGATTCCATGCATGGCTTACCCAACTAACGCCATTAAATCCTTCACCAGTTATTAACCTTACCTTTATACCATTTGCTCTACACATAGCTACATACAAACAAGCATAATCAAAGCAAATTCCTTTTTGTGAATCAAAAGTTGTTATAGCACCTGATTGAACATTAAAATTGTTGTTCAAAACACTATTAGCTTTATCATGATCATAGGATATATTGCTTCCTATCCAATTATATAATATTCTAGCTTTTCCACTTGTTGTGTCTTCTTTTGAAGCTATATTTTTAGCAAATTTATTTATTTCATCATTAGATTTTATTCCTTGTTCTAAAGTAACTCCATTATAATATACTACTGTTTTTCCTATATTCTCTGTTTTTCCAGGTGTAATATCTTTATTTTCACTTTGCTTAATTACAATCTTAAAAGAATTATTTATAATATTAGGGAGCTTTTTAGCTATTGTAGAATTTGTAATAGGTATTACTGCCTCTTTACATATAATATTATAGGGCCTTGAAGTTTCTAAGTATTTATTTAGATTTTTATTTGTATTAAACATAGAAAGTATATTTAATACAAATGTCACTAAAAGTAAATAACATATCGCCCTTGGTAGTTGAAAAATTACTCCTGTTATCCTCTTAAAGAAATTGCTTCTAAAACTTAATTTTTTTTCTATTATATCTAATATAGGATAAATAGTTAAATAATTCATAAGTTGAAGACAAAGTTTAATAATTTTATAAATTATTAATATTATTATTGGTATTATCAAAGCATAAATTAAAAGATTATTGTTTTCTATATATTTCAAAAAATCTATTGGTATACGTTCATATATACTTTTATAAATACCAGAGTCATGCTGAATAAACACCTTTCTACCAAAGTAAATTCCTAAAAACATTGAAATAATAAGAGATACATTTCTATTGACTTCGTCAATGTCCGCTTTTAAATTCTGTGAAGAAAATTTAAACAAAAAACCTTTTACCAAAGGATAAAAAAATATTAAACAAAGCATTATGGTTACTATATTAATTTTTATACCTAACATTTACACTCACCTCTTAACCTATATGCCTAAAAACACTGGTTCATTATATATCTAACAAAACTGCACTTTACATCCACTATTTAATCTAATGCTTTTATTAAACATATGGATTGTCTACATTAATAACAGAACTCACTACAACTTTTACATTTTCCCAAGAATATCCTCGTCTTAAAAGATATTCGCTGAGCTTCTTATAAACTTTTTTGCAGTCAACTTCAGATTTTATTATAATGTTATACCTTTTTTCTGCAAGCTGATATAACTTATCTAAATCTATGTTTTCTTTCTTAACTATCTCATCTTTTCCATCTAAGCTATAGGATTCTTTTTTTATAACATTATTTAGTGTTTCTGAGACTATATTTGAATTATATCCTTTTCTAATTAAAAATTCTCCTACTTTTTTACGAAGTTTTCTATAATCATTCTCATTTTTAGATAGCAATTTATACTTTTTCTCTGCTAACTCAAAGGCTACCTGTCTTTCAATGCTATTATCTATACAAACTAATTTTTCGTCTATCTTTTGTTCAATTATACCTTTTCGTATCAAATCATACTTTATTTTATTTCTTCCATTAATCTTCAACTTATCTTTTATATACATTTGTATATACTTTTCATCATCAATAAAACTGTATTGTTTCAAAAATTCTACAGTCATACTTACAGTTTTTTCATCATACCCCTTTTCAAAGAGTTTTGAAGTCAATTGAGATTCTGTTTTATAAGTTCTTTCTATAACTTTAAGAGCACTAGATTTACATTTTATATAGTTATCTTCTTTTACTATTTCATTTAAATAATCAGCATCTATACTTTTTCCTTTTGTAATGCTGTGTGTATATACTAATTCTGCACTACAAGCAAATGCAAATTCATCATTAATATATAGATTTATTCTATTTTTATTTCTTTTTTGAATTTCAATTTTAGTAATGATCTTTTTTAAATTTTCCATACTTATTCACCTTATTTTTCACTTTTAAATATGTGTATAGTTGGCTTATTTAAAACCAATCTAGCTACATTATATATGTGCTCTTTTTTTACACTTTCTATTTTATCCATATCATTTACAAACTTATAAATTTCATCCTCATCTATGCTCTGATGAAGTACATAATTTCCTATATCTGTAGAATCCTCCAAAGTAAAAGCAATAGCAGTCTTTAAAACCTTTTTCATATGTTTTATAGTACTATCATCAAACACTATTTCTTCACTTTTTATTTGTTCAATACATTTATCTATAACTTTTAATGATTCATCTATATTTTCTTCACCTACAGCAGTATATATATATAACGTTTTAACAAAATTTGTTAAGTCTAAATCTGTATACACATCATAGGCAAATCCTTTTTCTTCTCTAAGCTTTCTAAATAATATAGAATTAGCACTTTCTCCAAATTTATGATTTAATATTCTTAAAGCTAACTCTTCCTCTTTACTTATATCATGAAATGTAAAAAGATATATTATTGTACTTTGTTCTATATGTTTTTTGTAGGAGATTTTTTTTCCTGGTATATTATTCTCTACAATAACTTCTTGCCTTTTAAATTCTTTCCATATCCATTCACTAAAATACTTCCAAATCATATCGGAAACATCTTCATGTTCATAAGGTGAAACTATGGATATGCAACAATTATTAGGAACATAATATTTTTCATAAAACTCCATTAATTTATGTCTATTAAGACTTTTTACAGTTTTTTCATTACCTATGGTTTCATATTTTAAAGGACTGCTCTTAAAAGCTATTTCATTTACTTTTTTAAAACTTAAATCTTCTATATCATCTCTACTTGTCCTTATCTCTGCAAGTATAACTTCTCTTTCTTTTTCCATTTCCTTTTCAGGAAATATAGAATTTCTTAACATATCAGATAAAATCTCAATTCCATTTTCTAATTCTTCATTTAGTGAAGTAATGCTATAAACTGTACTGTTATTATCTGTATATGCATTATATTCTCCCCCTAAATTTTCTAAGTCCATGTTTAATTTTTCATTATCTCTACTTTTAGTTCCTTTAAAAAGCATATGTTCTATAAAGTGGCTTATTCCTTTTTCACTAATGTTTTCATATATAGATCCTATTTTAATTCCCATGTTTATAGATGCTATTTGAGTATCCTTTTTTATAGTAACCAACCTTATTCCGTTTGGCATAACTTTCTGTTTTGCATTAAACATAAAATATCTCCTTTTACTTTTAGTTATAATATAAATTATAAGTATATTATATTATAATTTATATTATAATAAATAAAAAGCTACATAAAATAAATATAATAAAAATTTAATTTGCTTATATGCATATAATATGATATGATAAGATTTGTTTTGTATTATAGAAAATATGATGATAATTATTTTTATTATAAAAAAAGAAAGAGGAATATGAATGGAAAATATTAAATTTAGTAACTTAAACCTCCATAAAGAGGTTTTACAGGCTATAGACGCTATGGGTTTTGAAGAACCTTCACAAATCCAAGCTGAAGCGATACCTGTAATTTTATCAGGTAATGACATGATAGGTCAAGCACAAACTGGTACAGGTAAAACTTTAGCTTTTGGAGCTCCAGTATTAAGTCAAATAGAACCTGATGGTAAAATATCAGCACTAGTCCTTACCCCTACAAGAGAACTAGCAATCCAAGTAAATGATGAGTTAGCTCGTATTGCAAAATTCAAAAAGACCAAATTACTTCCTATATACGGTGGCCAGCCAATTGATAGACAAATTAAATCCTTAAGAAGAGGAGTAGATGTAGTTGTAGGTACTCCTGGCAGAATTTTAGATCATATAAGAAGAAATACTTTAGATTTAAGTGGTGTTAAATTCTTAGTTTTAGACGAATCTGATGAAATGCTTAATATGGGATTTATAGATGATATAGAAGAAATTCTTAAAGCATTGAATAAAGATAGGCAGACTCTTCTTTTCTCTGCAACTATGCCAAATGAAATAAAAAAACTTGCTTCTAAATATATGAAAAATGAAGTGAAACATATACAAATAGTTAAAAATTCTTTAACTGTTGAAAAAATCAAACAATACTACTATGAAATTAAACATAGAGATAGGTTTGAATCCTTATGCAGAATTATAGACATAGATGAACCTTCTAGTTCTATAATCTTTTGTAAAACTAAAAGAGGCGTAGATGAGTTAGTAGAAGCTATGCAAGGAAGAGGCTATAATGTTGAAGGTATGCATGGTGATATGGGTCAAAATCAAAGATTGAATACTTTGAGAAAATTTAAAGAAAGTTCTTTAGATTTCTTAGTTGCCACTGATGTAGCTGCTAGAGGTATTGACGTTGATGATGTAACCCATGTAATAAATTATGATTTACCTCAAGATATGGAATCTTATGTACACAGAATAGGAAGAACAGGAAGAGCAAACAAAGAAGGTATAGCTTATTCTCTTGTAACTCCTAGAGAGTATATTATGATAAAACAATTAGAAAAATTCACAAAAAGCAAAATCAAGAGAAAAGAAATTCCTACTTTAGATGAAATTTTTGAAGCTAAGTATAATAGTATGCTACGAGATGTAAAAAATACTTTAGAACAAAAAGACTATAAAGACTTTATTCCTGTAGCAACTGGTTTAGATGAAGATTATAATTTAGTAGATGTAGCTGCTGCTCTTATGAAAATGCTTTTTGATAGAGAATTTAATTTTGATCATGCTGAAGATCCTTTAAAATCAACTAAACCTATAAGATTATTTTTATCTGTAGGTAGAATTGATAAAGTTACTCCTGTTAAAATACTTAACTTTTTAGAAGAAACTTCTGATGTAGATGTAAATGAAATTGGTGATATAGATATCTTCGATAAATTTACTTTTATAGATGTACCTGAAAACTTACTTGAAACAGTTTTAACAAAAAGTAGCGGTAAAAGACTAAACGGTAGAAGAATTAATATAGAAGTAGCAAAAAGTAAAAGTTCACATAAATAACATGAGAAAAACTACTTAATTCAAACAAAATTCCAATTGTGAATTTTTCTCATGTTTAATAAACCCACAAATATACAATATTTGTGGGTTATTTTTCATTTATATTTTAATAAACACTTGGCTTATACATATTATAATTTATATTAGTAAAAATATTATCTAGTTCTTCCAATCTACTTAAATATTTTACATCAATAGAGTTTTTAGTTATATCTTCATATAACTTATTAAATCTTTCTACATGAGTATTAACTCTTTTTACTGCATATTCTACAGTGGTATTGTTTTTAATGATAAAAGGCCAGTCTGAAGACTCTGCAAGCATAAGCTCCCTAGCTGATTGATTTAAAGCCCTTTTTTGCAATTCTGTAGGATCTGAATAAGTATTAGCAAGCCTTATCATAGCCTCTGCACATTGGTGCACATCTTTATAAATCCAATGATTAGAAGTATTTATCCATACAGAAAAATCACTATTTTCTCCCCAACTAGATGGAGAAGGACTGCAACATTGAACCATAGGATACTTTAATAAATATTCTGATGGTGTAGTTAATTCATAGTTTGTCCCTGCTTCACTAGACACTCTTATAAACTCATTAATAAAGTCAGGTCCTTCAAACCACCAATGACCGAATAACTCTGTATCGTATGGACAAACTATTATTGGAGTTTGTTCCATATGATTACTTATATTGCTAATTTGTTTATATCTACTTGAAGCAAAGTGCTTAGCATGTTCCTTTACTTTTTCCATAGCTACTTTTCTGTTATAATATTCTTTTTTATCTGTTTTTCCTGTAATTTTATAATATTTTATACCAGTATCAAGTCTTATGCCATCTTCATTCATATATGGTTTTAAATAATCTTCTGGTAATTCGTAACCTATGTCCTTATAAAATTCTCTATAATTAAAATCTCCTGGATACCCAATAAAATCACTCCACACTTGATAGGAAGATTCCATATCTCTTCCAAAAGTGCATACTCCATTTGGCATAGCTATTGGAGCATACGTTCCATATTTAGGTTTAGGAGAAGCATTAAGAACAGCTTTACTTTCGGATATGAAGTAATTTATCCCAAATTCTTTAAGTATAGAATCCAGTGAATAAGTATATGCACATTCAGGTAACCATATTCCTTTAGGACCATGTCCAATACAGTCTATGTATGATTGTACTCCTGTTGCTATTTGTGCTTTAACAGTTTCTGGATTAACCATTAAAAGCGGTAATAAGCCATGAGTTGCTGCACAAGTTATTATTTCTAAATATCCTAGTTTTTCAAATTTTTTAAAAGCATTCATTAAATTACAATGATAGCTATTGTATATTTTCATTAAGTCCTTAAATCTTTCATTGTAGAATTGTGCTAATTCATTTAACTTCTTATCACTCTTCGTTCTTATAATTTCTTTTTCTGATAACTTTATGGATTTTGTAAGGTACTCTGTATATCTTGTATTTAAATATTCATCTTCTAACATAAACATAAGTGTTGGAGTAATAGACATGGTAATTTTAAAGTTTATTTCATCCTTTATAAGATTATCATATACTTCTATTAATGGTATATAGCACTCACTCATAGCTTCAAAAAGCCATCTTTCTTCCATGGCATCTTTTATTTCAGGATGCCTTATAAACGGCATATGGCTATGAAGTACTATTGAAACACAAGCCTTTTCCATTTTTTAACCCCCTATTTATTTTGTAGGTGAAGAATTAGATGAATTTAAAATGTATTTTTCTCTCAATTCTTTTAAGTGGTTATAAAAAAATTCATCATAATAGTAATTTGATCTAATTATTATTTCTAGATAATTAGATCTTTTTTTTTATATTTCCAAAAGGATATGGTTTTGGTTCCTTGTGACTAACTATGCTGCTATCTCCCTGTTCACACTTTGGAAGCTCCTGTAGGCTTACGTTTTGTGAAACGTCTACAAAATACACAGAACTGTCACCTGACTCATGTTCTCTAGGAGTTGTAACTGTATTAGATACTGCGAAAGCTTCAAAACTGTTATTTGGAAGCATTCTTCCCAATTTTAGAAATACATCAACATCATCTTTATCTAAATCTATATACCAATTGTTTGCAAACGCATCTATAAAAATAGTCTTCTTTTCTTTAGCAATACCATCTTCTACAAAATACACTTTTAAAACTGGTTTTGAATTTTTCCAGGAATTTTCACCATATCTATCTTCAAATTCCTTCACAACCATAGGTGATGTATTAAAATAACAAAAAACTCTAGTTGCATTTTGCACCATTAAGACTAATGTGGCTTTCATATAACCCCTCCTCAAATACACAATAAGTATATTATAACTTTAAATTCCAATTGTGTCACTTAATAAAAGCATTTAATCTACACTTATTATTGATATAATTCTTTCTTTTACTGCCTTACTATCTTTTGTTGATTTTCACCTGATATTTTCACCTAATTATACTAATTCTTTGAATCTATCTTCTATATATTGTAATTCAAAAGAAGAACATATTCTTCTGTTTTCCATATCAAGAATTCTATAGTGCTTAGATATTATGTTTTGCTGTATTTTATAGTTTTCACTGCATTTTATATCATTCCACCATATATGACCTCCCATAGTTTTATCCTTGTCCTTCACATTATATTCTCCAAAGGCTAGTGACAATATTATATCCTGTGCATCTCCCCCAAAAGTCATCTGCATTATTTCACTATCTTTAAAAATAACACATGCGGTTACTGCTGTTGACCATCCTAAGCTTCCTCTTTTCTTCTCAATATTAATTAATGTCTTCTTAGTTAACCCAAGCATTTCTGCCATTTTATCCTGTGTATATCCTTTTTCAGTTCTTATAAGCTTAATCTTATCATCCACTTTTTTTATAAACTCATCACGTTTCACTTACATAGCTCCTTTTTATATATTGAATTCTATTTCTAAGTCTCTTACACTTAAAATATAAGAATTATCATTAATGTACAACAAATTTGTTTAACATATAAGCATACATTTTTTATCATTTTAAGCACCTTTAGTGTGATTTTATACTTTATCTTACACATAGTCAATATAAAAATCAGATCATACAAGCAATATATACTGTATAATACAATAAAATTTAATCTACATTTTTTATATACAGTATCATTAATACAATATCTTTTATATAATGCTATAATATACAAGTATTATAAATGAAGAAAGGGAGAAAATACATGACTAAAATATCTTTTAAGGGCAGTGCAATGTTAAATCCTGTCCCTTCAGTTCTTATAACCTCAAAAGGCAAAAATGGAAAAGTAAATGTATTTACTGTAGGGTGGATTGGTACTGCTTGCACTAAGCCTCCAATGATAACTGTAGCTATAAGACCTGAAAGGCTATCTTACGAATACATAAAAGAATCAGGAGAATTTGTAATCAATTTACCATCTAAAGACATGGTTAAAACTGTAGATTTTTGTGGTGTAAAATCCGGGAAAACTATAGATAAAATAAAGCAGTGCAATTTAATACTAGAAGGTAGCGAAAAAGTAGAAGTTCCTGGTATAAAACAATGCCCTGTTACTTTAGAATGCAAGGTTAAAAACATTACCCCTCTTGGAACTCATGATCTATTTTTAGCCGAGATTTTATCTATTCATGTGGAAGAAAATCTTTTGGATGAAAATGGTAAAATTCATTTAGAGAAAGCAGATTTAATATGCTATTCACATGGTGAATACTTTTCTCTTAACCCAAAAGTTTTAGGCAAGTTTGGATATTCTATAAAGAAAAAGTCAAAAAATAAATTTAAAAAATAATGCTTTAAATCCCCTCTCTTTCATAAAATATATAGGGGGGGATTTTATGTCAAACTTTAAAAAATTACTAATAATTTTAACCTTAATATTAATTGTTGAAGCTATATTAATATACGTAGGATATAAATTGTTACCTAATAGAAATAGTTTTAATACAAACAAATCAAAAATCAATTATGTAATTGTAGTTGATGTTTCTTCTAATAATTTAACAGTTTTTAAGGATGGTATTCAATTTAAAATTTACCAAGTTGCAGGTGGAAAGCCCAGTACTCCTTCTCCTTTAGGCACATGGAAAATAACATCAAAAGATACTTGGGGTGATGGCTTTGGAGGCTATTGGATGGGTTTTAATGTGCCCTGGGGTAAGTTTGGCATACATGGCACATTACATCCAACCTCTATAGGTTGGAATTCATCACATGGCTGTATAAGAATGAGAAATTCAGATGTGGCGGAACTATATAAAATTATTCCTTATGGCACCCCTGTTATTATTTGGGGAGGCCCTTATGGAAACTTCGGAGAATGCCTTAGAGTATTAAAGCCTGGAATGATAGGATCAGACGTATATCAAATTCAAATTATGCTGCAAGCAAAAGGCTACTATAAATCTAAACCTAATGGTATTTATAATGACTATTTTAAATCCATAGTTCATAACTTTCAAAAACAAAATTCTCTTCCTATATCTGATACTATAAGTTCCAATTTTTATCGTAAACTTGATGTACATTTAATTGATTAAAATATTTTTTGTATTCTAACTACATATTAATATTCAACTTTCATATGACTTAATAAAGGTAACCAATTCATTTTCTGAATTGGTTACCTTTATATAATTTATTAAGCTATTAAATAGCCTTATCTATTTTTCTTGTTGCTATAATATTAACACTTGTTCCTGCTATATTTTCTACTATTGTATCTCCAATATTTACAGGTGCTTTTACTACTATTCCTTTTAATGCTTTTACACAATCAAATATCTTTCCCTTTGGTATATCACTTTCAGTTTTAACAGGAACTACATCAATAACTCCGCCTTCTACATATACAGAAGAGGTTACTATTCTTGTAGGATTGGTGCATTCTTTTTCACCATACTCTTCACCCTTCTTACAGGTATTTCCACTTACTTCTATAACTTTGTCGCCTTCTAACTTAACTTGAAGTTGGCATCCCATAGGACATCCAATACATACTAAATCTCTTGTATTCATTTTTACTACTCCCTCTCTACTTTAATAGTGATTTTTTCGCAATTTGGATATTTTGCAAATACAGCTTTAGTAAGCTTCACTGTTTCCATTTCTCCTGGAGTAAGTATTCTCTTCTTTATATGCATTTCTCTCTCATTATCAAAATACACTGATATGAAGTTATTCTTAAATACATCCCCTACTCTAAATCTAACATGGACTAAATCTTGTACATTTTCAGGACTTATATACTTAGGTACTGTATATCTAACCCCTTCTGTAGCTATAACCTCTATCTTTTTACCTTCAAATTTCTTTCCTTTTATATATTCAACTGCATTTTTACCTGCATTGATACTTTCAATGGTAACATTATCAACTAAATCATGGACATGAAGAACATTTCCGCAAGCAAATATACCTTCCTGATTTGTTTCAAGTCTTTCATCTACCTCTGGTCCTCCAGTTATATTTGAAAGCTTAACATTAGCTTTTCTTGAAAGTTCATTTTCTGGAAGCAATCCAACAGAAAGAAGCAATGTATCACAAGGAATATATTCTTCTGTTCCTTTTACTGGTTTTCTATCCTTACCTACTTCTGCTATAGTAACTCCTTCAACTCTATCCTTGCCCTTTATATTAGTTACTGTATAACTTAATTTTAAAGGTATTCCAAAATCATCAAGACATTGTACTATATTTCTCTTTAGTCCACCTGAATATGGCATAAGTTCAACTACTGCTTTAACTTTTGCTCCTTCAAGTGTCATTCTTCTTGCCATTATAAGTCCAATATCTCCTGAACCTAATATAACAACTTCTTTTCCAGGCATATATCCTTCTACATTAACAAACTTTTGGGCTGTTCCTGCAGTATATATTCCTGCAGATCTACTTCCTGGTATGTTTATTGCTCCTCTTGGTCTTTCTCTACATCCCATAGCTAAAATTACAGACTTAGCTTTTATTTCAATTATTCCATCTTCTTCATTGACTGCTGTAATAACCTTATCCTCATTTAAGTCAAGTACCATTGTATTTAATTTGTATGGTATTTTCATATCTACAACTTTATCTATAAACCTTTGGGCATATTCAGGACCTGTTAATTCCTCTTTAAAAGTATGAAGTCCAAAACCATTATGAATACATTGATTTAATATTCCACCCAATTGATTGTCTCTTTCTAATATTATAATGTTATCTATTCCTTGCTCTTTAGCTGAAACTGCAGCTGCAAGTCCTGCTGGGCCACCACCGATTACCACTATATCATATTCTTGCATTTTCTAACCCTCCAAATATTATAAAATATATATATTTTATGTTATTTCCTAATTAATTAGATGCTTTCTTTATCCTTACCTATTAGTACCTTTGACTCACCACCAAATTTAGTTACATCAGTGCATGGTACTCCAAGTTCTTTTGCTAAAATTTCAACTATTTTTGTTGAGCAAAAACCAGCTTGGCATCTTCCCATTCCTGCTCTAGTCCTCTTTTTAACACCATCAAGTGTAGTTGCACCTAATGTTCTTTTTATAGAGTTTATAATTTCTCCTTCAGTAACAGTTTCACATCTACAAACTATTTTTCCATACCTAGAATCTTTAGCTATAAGTTTCTTTCTATCTTCATTATTCATTTCCCTAAACTTAGGTATGCCTTCTCTTATTGGATTAAACTGTTCATTTTTGCCTGGATTTAATTTTCTAACTACCATGTCACTAATCATTTCAGCTATAGCTGGAGCACTTGAAAGACCTGGTGATTCTATTCCTGCAGCATTTATAAAGTTTTCTGCATCTTCTGGTTCTCCAATTATAAAATCATCTTTTGTTGAGTGTGCTCTAAGTCCTGAAAAAGATGTAATCAATTGTCTCATTGGTATTTCTTTAACACTTAAAGCTGCTTTTGATACTATTTCACAAATGCCTTCATTTGTTGTAGTTAAATCTGTTTTATCTTCTATCTCTGCAGCATTAGGTCCAACAAGTAAGTTTCCATCAACTGTTGGTGTTACTAATACTCCTTTTCCTAACTTAGTTGGTAGTTGAAATATAGTCCTTGAAACCGTATTTCCAACAACTTTATCAAATAAACAGTATTCACCTTTTCTTGGAATTATATTAAGTTTATTTTTACTTACCATGTTGTTTATTTCATCTGAAAACAATCCAGCTGCATTTATAACTATCCTTGTTTTTATATCGCCTTTATTTGTTTTTAGAATATATTTTCCTTCACTTTTCTCTATTGCTTTTACTTCTGTCTGAAATTTAAATTCTACACCATTATCTGAAGCATTCTCGCCTAATGCAATAGTCATTTCGTATGGACAAACTATTGCACCAGTTGGAGCATATAGTGCCGCTACTACTTCTTCTGACAAATTAGGTTCCATTTTTCTAGCTTCATTTCCATCTATTACTTGAAGATCAGGAACTCCATTTTTGTCCCCTTTTTCCTTTAATTCATGAAGTCCACCCATATCTTTTTCGTCAAAACACAATACTAAAGATCCAATTCTCTTAAATGGAAAATCCAGCTCCTTTGCCAATTTATCAAACATTGCATTTCCTTTTGCATTTAATTTTCCTTTTAAGCTTTCTGGTTTTGCATCAAAACCAGCATGTACTATAGCACTATTGGCTTTAGTGGTTCCATTTGCTATATCTACATCCTTTTCAACCACACAAGTACTTAATTTATATCTTGACAATTCTCTAGCTATTGCACATCCAATTGCACCAGTTCCTATAATTGTTACATCAAACATTATAATTTACCTCCTCAAAAATATAAAAAAAGAGAACTAAAATTCAAGGTATTTTTATCTACCTTAAAATTTGGCTCTCTTAACTCCGCCTTTATAATTAACTTTTAAACTTTATCTTTCTCACATATTAACATATTTATTTGTAGTATGCAAGTATTTTCACAAGTATGTCTTAGCCTTAAAATTTAAAATTAACTCAAAGAATTACATTAACTCAAAGGTCTAGAACATGCATCTAAATAAATATTATCTTTTAGATTTCTATTTAAATACCTTCATAAAATGCTTTTAATTAAAAAAAGCATTGTAATATTTCTTCTATAGTTATTTCCCCAAAATATTGTTTTAAATTAAAATTTTCCAATACATTTTGTATTTCTGTCTTTTCATATTTTGTTCCTATAATCTTTTTTTCTAAATCATCTACTGCACATAAAGCTAGAAAATCTCCATATATTTTACATTCTATAATTGTCCCATTTTTTACATTTAACAGCACTTCTAAGTTTCCATTTAGAAACCTTTTTGAATTTTTAAAATTAAACTTAGGTGATTTTCCATAGTTCCATTCCCAAGTAATATATTTTTCTTTTCTTAGCTTATTAAGCAATTCTAGTTCTTCTTCTGTTAATTTGTATTCTTCTGATTTATTTTCTTCAATTAAATGTTTTAATAAAATCTCCTTAAATTCATCAACAGTTATAGATTTTTCTAGATATTCACTTATATTAGCAACTCTGCTTCTTACTGATTTAATACCTTTAGATTTTATTTTATCTTCTTTCACATTTAACACTCTTCCCAGCATATCTAAATCTGATTTAAATAGCAAAGTGCCATGATGCAATATTCTTCCTCTGTGGAGGCTCTGTGCATTTCCTGAAAACTTTTTACCATCTATAGTAAGATCATTTCTTCCACTTAATTCTGATTTTATTCCCAATTTATTTAATGCATTTATTATTGGAACAGTATAAGTTTTAAAGTCTATTAAATTATTATTATCATAACTTGTTATAAAAGAAAAATTAAGATTTCCTAAGTCATGATATACTGCCCCACCTCCAGTAATCCTTCTTACTACATTTATTTTATTTTCCTCAACAAAATCCGAATTAACTTCTTCTATGGTATTTTGATGTCTTCCTACTACTATAGTTTTGTCATTTTGCCATAATATTATGAAATCTTCATACACACCAGGATTTTTAAATATATATTCTTCTAACGCTAAATTAAAATATGGATCTACAGAATTACTTAATATATACTTCATATCCCTGACCTCCCTTATGTATTTACTTAGAATAAGCTAATTTAGTAATTGTACCTATAGAAACATCTCCAACAACAGCCAAATCTTCTGCTGTAAAGTAGAACGGAACATTTGCATCAAACAATATTTGTGATGATGCTTTAAACTCTTCATCTCCAGCCCATAGTGCAAATGTCACATATATATTGTTTAAAAATTGAAACTTATACGCTATATCTCCCATGTCTATTTTCTCTGCTCCAATTTCTTCAAAGATTTCTTTAAATTTATCAATACTGTTACCAAAAGTTTTAGATAATCTTAAAATACATCTTCCATAAAAATTATTATAATAAACATTTCCACCATCTACGTCTCTGTAAGTTATATTTTTATTGGTTGGCGGAATACCTTTTGAGTTCATAAGATATCTTAATATTAAGGTTTTAGGCGGATATTTATCTATTTCTGATCCATCTTCCTTTAAAACGTCTCCACTTGGATACTTTACAATTATATTTTCACTCATAAGTTTTATTACAAACTCACCCTTTTCTTCATTGTAAATACATCCACTGTTTTCAGCCATTTCTTTAGGATCAAAGTTTTTTAATATACTTTTATTATGATCATAAGGTATTTTATCTTTTCTTTTTTCCTCTATAGCAATTTTATCCATATATACTTTCATCCTTTCATTTTTACATTACAATAATAACCCACAAAAAATGTTTTGTGGGTTATTATTGTTTTACATGTTTTTCTTAGCTTCTATAAGCATTTCATTAGCCTTTTCAATAGATTCTACAGCCTTTTGTATAAACTCTGCAGTTTCTACTTTTCCCATTAATTTTGATTTTTTAATCCACTCTTTAAACCCATCTTCATGAGATTTATTGTGATCAACCCAATGATCTAATAAAATTCTTAGAGTTTTTTCTTCTTTATCTAAATTCAATTCAGCATCTGCTGATATTTCATAAGAATGATTATGTTCATGTATATGATGATCATGTTCGTGACTATGTTCACAAATATCATCTTTATGCTTCTCATGGATATGCTCATGACCTTCAACTTCATTATGGACATTATAATGAAGTTGATCATGTCCATGCATGTGTGTATGCTCATGAATGTGTTCATGTGTATGTTCACATCCATTATGCTCATGTTGATGCTCGTGTTCATGATTGTGTTTGTGCTCGTGATTATCCATAACTATCCCTCTCTCTTCTTGTATAAATTTTTTAGTTTATTTTTTCTATCATAATTTTATGATCCAATAATTTAACCTCTTTTAGTATTCCTTCTATTATCTTTTCTTCACCTAATATATCTGATAAAAATAACTTGCCATTTGCTTGTGGAATTATTTCTACCACATAGTCCATTATCTTTTTTTCGCCTTCTGGTGTAATTAAGTAAGCTGTTGATTCACACATTTTAATTACCTCCTTTTAATTTAAATATACTCTTTTTGTAAAATAAATCAAGTTTTACTCTATTTAGAAAGTAAACTTTTCACTGTAGGAAACTTTTCTATATCAGTATGCGGTAAGAAACATGCTGACACAAATTCATCCATATAACTAGGTTCTACACTTAATTCAACATAAGTCATATTATCCGCTATGTTCTCTAATTTATGTCTTGCATCTTCACTCATTAAAGTCAAATAACATCCTGTTAAAGAGCTATTTCCTATATATTCAATCTTGGATCTATCTATGTCAGGTAGCATACCTATTTTTATTGAATTTCCAATATCTAAGCTGTTTCCTATACCACCTGCTATATAAAGTTTATCTATTCCTGAAGAATCCATTCCAAGATTATTTAAAAGCATAGTAATGCCTGAATATATAGCAGCTTTAGCTCTTATAAAATTATCTATATCAACCTCTGTGATTGTTATATTCTTTTCTAAATTAAATTCCTCTTTAAATACAATTACATATTCGCCAATTCCATGTTCATCAAATCTTATTCTTTTCGTGTTTAAATTTTTTATTATTTTGCCTTTTCTATCTATTATTCCAGAAAACATCATTTCACATATTAAATCAATAATCCCTGATCCACAAATTCCTGAAGGTTTTTTATCGCCTATTACGATAATTTTAGGTTCATAATTTTTTTTATCTATAGTAATTTTTTCTATAGCTCCACTTGAAGCTCTCATCCCACAGCTAATTTCCCCACCTTCAAAAGCAGGTCCTGCAGAGCAAGCACAAGTCATTAAAAATTCCTTGTTTCCAAAAACAATCTCTCCATTTGTTCCTAAATCAATAAAAAGTATGTTTTCATCAGAATCCCATAAACCTGATGATAATACCCCTGCTGTTATATCTCCTCCTACATAACTTGCTACAGATGGCACTAAATATACAAAAGTTTCAGGATTAACTTCTACTCCTAGTTCTGAAGCTTTTATAAAAGGTGGTTTAACAAAAGCAGGTATGTATGGTTCCATTCTCAAAAAATCTGGATAAACTCCTAAAAACAAATGAGACATAGTTGTATTTCCTGCTACTATAAGAGACACTATTTCATCTCTATCTATACCTGAATCTTCGCACATTCTTCTCAAAATTGGATTTATAGTTTCTTGTATTACTGAATAATTTAAATCATGGAGTCCATTACCTTTTGTAGAATACATTATCCTATTAATAACATCTGCACCATACTTTATTTGTGCATTTCCTGAAGATGCTTTAGCTATAAGCTTTCCTTCATATAAATCCACCAAGCAAGCAGCTACAGAAGTAGTTCCAATATCCAACGCTACACCATATAACTTGCTTGTGGTATCGCCTTTTTCTATATTAATTATTGTAGTTTTACCTTCGCCTCTTGGTATGTGAGTTATGGTTACATTAAAATTAGATTCTCTTAAAATTGGAGGTATTTTTCTAAGCATAGGAAGCCTGCAAAACACATGATTATAACCTAAGTTATTTCTTAGATGCCTCTTTATCCTTTCGAAATCTGATATATTATCATCTAATGTTGGAGCCTCTATCTTCACATAATCTTTTCTTACATAGGTTTTAAACTCCATACCCTTGTTTAAAATCTGCATTTTTGCATTTTCAAATATTTTTTTTTCTCTTTCTCCTGATAAATCTTCTATTTTCATATCATGCATGGAAGCCGAAGCATTGGATGGTATCTCTACTGTAATATTTTCAAAGATATTTGAATCGCAGGCCAAAACGTATCCTTCATTCCACTCCTCATCACTTATATGTCTACTTTTTTCTCCACGTACTTTTCCCTGGGCTATTTTTACCTTACATTTCCCACAAACACTGTTTCCATTACAGGGTGCATCTATAAATATTTCTGCTTTTCTAGCTACTTCTAATAAATTTTCGCCTTCTAATGCTTCTATTTCTTTATTGGATGGAATAAACTTAATTTTCACCATATCTTATAAATACCTCCTTTAAAAAAACCTTCTCGGCTAAAAACCGAGAAGTTCTTTTATTTCAACTTTAAATCTGACTCGTATTTTGAAGCACTTAATAAACTATCTATTTGGTCCTTATCACTTATTTTTACTTTTGCTATCCATGCATCATAAGCATTTTCATTTATATACTCTGGTTCATCATCTAATTTTTCGTTAACTTCTATAACTTCACCAGATAAAGGTGCTATTACATCAGATGCTTTTTTTGAAGATTCAACTACTCCAAATGATTTATCTTGAGTTATTTCATCTCCTATTTCCGGCATTTCAACAAATAATATTTCACCAAGCTGATCCTGTGCAAAATCACTTATTCCTATAGTAGCTACATCGCCTTCTATTTTAGCCCATGTATGTTCATTACTATAATATAATTCTTTTGGAAAATTCATATATTACACCTCTTTTTTATAATTTCATTAATCCATAATTAAAATTTAGGGTGCCAGATTTCCAGTTTTCTGGTATTCTGGCACCCCAAAAATGCCTACTAAATTTCTAAATTACATCAAAGGATCCATAGTTAATGCTGGATGTCCTTTTTCTTCTAAGAATGCTAATACTGCATCTGATTCTGTGGCTATAGTCTCATCACAAATCATATCTGCGAAGTTATCTATTCCATATAACTCTTTAGCAGTTTTATTTAATTTTTCTGCTACGAAGTCTTTTAATTCTTTTGGCATCCATACTATTCTGCCTATTCCGCCTTCAGCTTTCATGAATTTCTTTGATGGAATAAATGATCTACCATGTCCCATGAAACCTGGTGTTTGTACTCCACCACCTGACATTGATGCAAGTTCACCAAATGTCATTCCAAGAGGAGTTATTGCACCATGTTCTCTGTTTACTATTACAACTCCATTAGCTTCTGGCATTATACCAGTTATACATTCAAAACATCCGCAAGATGTCATAGGATCTTGTAATATACTATACAATGTAACGTTATTTACAGCACCCTGTGATATTTGTGAAACAGTTTCATTTACCTTGTCCCAAATACCTGCATTTTCATCTACTAAACCTTCTTTTGGTACTGCTTGGCATGGTCCTGTTGGATTCAATTCAAGTGTTGCTTTAGCATCAAGCCATGAAACCGCACCGCAAAGTCCTAATCTTTCTGGAGTTACTATGCATACATGTGCTGGAGCGAAAGATTGACAAAGGTTACATGAATAGAAAGTATCAACTTTTTCATCTATTAATGATTCAAGTCTTTCATCTCTCTCTGTAAATCTTGGCATAGCAAATTTTTCTTTTAATTCATGAACTTTATCTGGATCAGTAACTATTAAAACTTCACATTTATCAGCAACTGAACCGAATTCATCTAACATTTTAGCATATATTACTTCACCAAAATGTTTTAATCTAAATCCTTTATCATAAGCTTCTTTACTAATTCTTAATTGAGTCATATTTCTTTGTCCAACATGCATTACACCTTCAATATAGTTTAAGAAGTAATGAAGTCTTCTTTCTAAAACTGGCTCAAAATCCTTTTGCATATTAGCACCAGATACTTTAACAACCATTGCCATAGGCATTATTCCTGGAACATCTGTTAATGTATCTATATCTGGTCCTACTATTTCTATCTTATGGTCTTCAACTTCATTTGCGTCTCCACTCATTACTAATTCAAAAGCTTCACTCTTGCCAGCACCAAATTCAACAAACATTTCTTTTTTTCTTATTCTTTCACCTTCAAATGCTGCTGCAAATGCAACTGGAATTGGAATTTCAGTAATCTTTATCTTTATCTTTCTAGCTTCAAGAGAAGTTTTAACTACTTTATCATAATCTTTTTGAGTTAATAATAATGTAGGAACTTCTGGTACAACCTGATCAGTTACTACTGGGAATCCTAATGCTATAGCACCTGCTCCTGCTGATACTACAAGTTCGCTTAATGGTCCAAATGCATTTACAAATGCAGGAACTCTATCAGAACAATACTGAAGAACTGCACCTAAATCACCAGGCTTAACTGCTCCGAATATTAAAGCTGCTCTTATAGCAAAACTTACAATATGAATTACTGAAGTAACATCATATCCAAGAGGTACAACTCTTAGATCAAGACCCATCTTAACTTTACCCTCTATAGCTTGATCTATTACTTTACCAACTAAGCAAGTAAGCAATCCTTTTGATTGATAATCTTTTATTACTTTTGCTGCAGTTTCAGCATCTGGGAATTCTCCAAGTACAACTGCCACACCTGGAACATCACCAGTAACTAATGGTACTCCAAATGATCTGATTATTGGGTCTGATATAAATCCTGAACAAGGTTCTGAATATGGTGAATCTGAAAGAACATATTTGCAAGCTTCAATTATTTCTGCTGCAACTGCTGTAGCAAGACCAGAATTTAACAATTTATCTAACATTTCCTCTTCAACTATTAAACTTCTAACTACGTCTAAAGCAGCTTCTAGTTCTCCAACATTTGTAATTTTTTTACCTGTAGCAGCATAAATTACTGGTAGTGAATATGCTGTATCAGGAAATGCCACCTTATAGTCTTTACCCTTCTTTTCTATGGCTTCTTTAACTAAGCCTTCAGCAGCTTCTAATGCCTGTTTTGAACCAGTGAATACAGTTTGATATAAATTCATTTTTTTGCCCCTCCCTAAATTAAAATTTATATAAAAATTATAAGTCTAAATAAGAATCAGCGTATAAAACAGCCCCATTTATAACATCACATGTTTTAATTGTTTCCATTAATCTTAAATCACATGGATTCATTATTGCTGAAGTTAATCCACATTGTATAGCCATTGCTGCAAAAGTAGAATCCATTATGTGTCTTATCTCCTTTGGAGCTCCATTAGATACATTACTTAATCCACAGCAAGTATTAAGTCCCATTTCGCTTATAAGCTTAACAGCTTCTAAAACTTCTTTTTGTTTGTCTTGCATTCCTTTTATTACTAAGAATAATGGATCAAACAACAAATCTGTTGGTTCCATTCCAAGACCCATTCCTCTTTCAAGCATTTCTGTGCAGTAAGCCATTCTTTCATCATTATCTTTAGTTATACCTTCTTTTGCACATAGTGCAATACACATAGCTTCATATTCTGCTGCTAAATCTATGTTTCCAATCCTATCACCAGCATCAGCTGAATTTACAATTGGTTTTCCTTTTTCTCTATTATAAACTTTAAGTCCAGCTTCTATTGCTTTCTTATTTGTTGTATCTAAGGCAAGAGGAACATTGTCAAATTCTTTTTGAAGTAATTGAACTCCCCATTTCATTATTTCTTCTCCATCTTTTTCAGCTGGTCCTATGTTGAAGTCCAAATAATTAGCACCTGCATCTAATTGTTCTTTTGCTCTTTTTAAAATTTGTTCTGGATTTCTTTCTGCTATAGCCTTTCTAATAGCTGGAGATATACAGTGTATTCTTTCACCAATAACAATAAATTTGTCCATTTTCAAATGACCTCCTGTTTTATATCATTAATTTTTTAAAGTGATGTTAATAAAATTTTTATTGTATTTGTAATTAAGAATCGAGATAGGACTCGATTCTTAATTGCAAACTTAAATACTCTTATTATTTATTATTTAGCATTTAACTCTTTTAAGAACTTAGGAATATACATAGCTTCTGTTGTTCCAACAACAATTTCCCAATCTGGCAATTTTTCTTCTAAGTCACCCTTTAAAACAGCAACTTTTCCTGGAAGTATAAGTTTTCTACATTTAGTCTTACTTTCTACTCCAGATTCTTTTATAAATGCTGAAATACTAGTTGATGTAAATTTACCAGCAGCCCATGAAGTAAGAACTGAGTATCCACCTGCATCTGGAATAACCATCCAGACTGGCATTTTAGATCTTTCAACTTCTCCAGTTACTATGAAGTAAGTTAATGCAAAGTCAACAGTACATATTACTGGTGAATTTTCATTTGCGCCATTTAATCCATAAACACCTGGTTCAACTCTCATTGGTTTCTGAGGATCTGTAAATATATTTTGTCTTATACCATATAAAGGTAATGCTCTAACATAGTCCATATCGCTTAAAACTATTATTGAACCATATTTCATTGTAAATAGTGTAGATAACGCTACTTCCATGTATTTATCGCCTTTTGCAAGTTCATCTACAAATAACATTGAAGGATATCCAAATACTCTGTCTCCACCTTGAATGTTTATTCTTCTTATTTGAACTGTATTTTCAAAGGCTTCTTTTATTGAAGTTGAACCTGGATCAAGAACTAAGTTTTTGTATCCTAATTTGTGTATTTCTTCAACTAAAGCATATAATGCTTCTAAACTTTCAGCCTTTAGTCCTAATGCTAAATTATCTGCTTTTACTAATTCAACGAAATCAGCAAAATTATCTTTGTTAGCACCATACACTAATGGGTTTTCAGCTTTAACTAATTCTAAAGCTTCCTTAGCAACGCTAGCATCTTCACAAATTAGTATATAAGCAGTCTTTAATCCACTTGCTTTTACTTTATTTATTAAAGAAATATACTTGTCTTTGTTGCCAGCATATTTTACTGCAACAAATTCAACTTTCATTTCTTCACCAATTCTTACATAGTCAATTTCTTTTATATTCGCAATTTTAGTATCTATTTCAGCGTCATCCATAGAATCGCTTAATAAAACTGCATATCTATTTCTATTTACTAATGTTTTTTCATGACGGAACATAACAGTTTCTCCGCCAAGTTTATATTCATTGTCACCTTTACCTATTGTTACAGTTTTCATTAGTGGTGCTGTAGCTTCTGATAATTTTTCTAAAGCTTCTGAACTCATGTGTGGACATTTACCTATTTCTACAGCTCCTGCTGCAACTTTCATTGAAAATGCCAAACAAGTTGGGAACCCACAATCTTTACAGTTCTTTTTTGGTGTTAATTTAAATATATCTAATCCTTTTAAAGCCATTTTGAATCCTCCCTTATTTAATTCCATTGTAAAATTAAAATTTATCTTAACCTAATAATTCATTTACAAATTTTTTAATTGTTTCTACTGACTTTGGATGACGTAAAATTACTGCATTTGATCCTGATGCCAAAACTCCTGCAGCAGTTGAAATTTCCATAGAAACTCCTCTTCCTTCTAAATCCTGCCATGATTCTTCATCAATTGATTCTTTTACTTTCCAAGTTTCAAATGAAACTGGTGTAATTATAGGTACCTGTAAAGTTTTATCGTTTTGTCCTAGAGCTGCAAGTCTTATTCTATCTAAAGTTGAAATAACATATTCATATCCATACCCTGCTGCTGAACATCCTACATTATCAACTATATTTTCATTAGCAACTCCTAACTGATTTACTAATATGTTTATTTGTTTTGCAAGGTTTATGTCAACAGATGACTCTGCGCCAATCTTATGTTTGTATGCCATGGCACCTGCTGCTGCTACAGTTTTATAGTTATCTTCTACTGCTGCTAAAAGAAGAACATTGTGTCCGTCTAATTCTTGAGCAATTTTTTCAAATAACTTAGCATCTTTATCATGATTTCCAGTTCCAGCTACAACAAGAGGAGTTTTTATAGCCTCTACTACAGCCTTTGCTGTTTTAGCACATTCTTCAACTGAATTATCCTTTCCATTTGGATCTGCTGAATCTAACTTTAAGCAAATGAAATCTGGAGTATATTTTTCTTCAATATGTTTTGCCCAAGCAATTGGGTCATTACATACATCTTTATAAATGCCTTTTAACAATTCTGGCCAACCTTCTAAATCATCTGTAATTTCCATACCTATTTTAGGAGTATTTCCTACATCACCATCAAAAACATGAAATGGAAGAACATTTTCTCCACCTAATTTTGTAGCTTTTTCTCCTGTTCCAATTTCTACTTCACAAATCTTACCTGAAAATTTCTGTACTGACTTTTTGAACATAAGTTAATGCCTCCTTAATTTACTTATTAAATTTAATTTTTGACAAAATATCATATAATGCTTTTTTTGATGGGGAATCCTCTGGCATTTCAACTAGAGGTTTCCCACTTGAATCATATTCATAAATCATAGAATCCATAGGAACAACGCCTAATAATTCTAGACCTTGATTATTTATTTCCTCCATAGTTCCACTGTTTAATTTACCTTCTGGAGCCCTATTAACTATAAGAAAAATTTGGCCTACTTTTAATTTCAATTCATCAACTAATCTTCTTATTCTTCCTACAGCTTGTATTCCTCTCCTAGAACAATCGCTGATTAGAAACAATGTATCTATTTCTTCAACTATTTTTCTACTCAAATGCTCCATTCCAGCTTCATTATCTATAACTAAATATTTATAATTTGCAGAAAGTGAATCTATTTGAGCCTTTAATACCCCATTTACATAACAATAGCACCCTGTACCCTGGGATCTTCCCATTACAATCATGTCATAGCCATCACCTTCTGTTATGGATGTATTCAATTTGTATTTTAAATAATCTGCTTTTAGCATACCTCCTGGAAACTTGTCACCTGAAAGTGATCTTTGGCTTACATCTTCTCTTATTCCCCCTATAGTTTCCTCTATTTCTTCACCTAAAACTTCATTTAAATTAGCATTTGCATCAGCATCTACAGCGAGTATTGGACCTTCTCCCTTTTTTACAAGATAATCTATTAACAATCCTGTTAACGTAGTTTTACCAGTCCCACCTTTTCCTGCTACAGCTATTTTATATCCCATTGTACAAAACCTCCCTTTATTGTCATGTATAGGGTTTAAATCCTACTATCTACTCTACTGAATTAATACATTGTTTATGAACATCATGTAAAGCTTCCATCATTGCTTCAGATAATGTTGGATGTGGGTGTATTACTTCTCCTAATTGCTCTGCTGTTAATCCAAGTTCACAAGCTATTGTAAGCTCAGAAATCATATCTGTTGCACGTTCACCTATTATTACTGCACCAATTATTACATCTTTTTCATCAGTAATAACTTTTACAAAACCTTGTATTTTACCCATAGCTTGAGCTTTCCCTAATCCTCTAAAGTCAAATTTTCCAACTTTATAATTAATTCCTGCCTCTTTAGCTTGTTTTTCTTTCATTCCTACTGAAGCTACTTCTGGTTCTGTAAATGTGCATCCAGGTACAGCTTTATAACTTATTTTTTTATTTTTATTTAGAATTGCATTTTCTACAGCTACAACACCTTCTCTTGACGCCATATGTGCAAGATCTGGCCCTAAAATTAGATCTCCTATAGCATAAACTCCTTCTAAACTAGTTTCCAAATATTCATTTACAATTACTTTTCCTTTTTCAGTAGTTTTAACTCCTGCTTCTTTTAATCCAAGACCTTCAGTATAAGGTCTTCTCCCTACTGCTATAAGTAATTTTTCTGCTTCTAAAACTTTACCACTGTTTAAAGTAGCAACTACTTTATCATCTTCTAATTCTACACTAGCTATCCCATCACCTGCAAAGAATTTCAACTTTTGTTGTTTGAAACTTCTTTGTAATTGTTTTGCCACATCCTCATCTTCAAGTGGTATAAGATGTGGTAACATTTCAACTATCTTAACTTCACTTCCTAGACTGTGTAAAAAGTGTCCTATTTCACATCCTATTGGGCCTCCGCCAACTATAATCATTGATTTTGGCAGTTTTTCTAAATACAAAGCTTCGTCAGAAGTTATAACTTTCTTACCATCATATTTAAAGAAACCTGGTGCAACTGGCACTGAACCTGTTGCAAGTATAATTTTGTCAGCTTGAATAGTTTCTTTTGAACCATCTTCCTTTGTAACCTCTACTTCTTTATTGCTTAGTAATTTTCCTAAGCCCCTTATAAGCTTTACACCTCTAGTTTCAAAGATAAATTCTATTCCTTTTACAAGTTGATTAACAACCTTATCTTTTCTCTGCATAATAGCATCAAAATCAGCTGTTACATCACCTTCAACATTAATTCCTAACTTTTTAGCTTCTTTTATAGCATTTAATATATCTGCAGAAGCAATCAAAGCCTTTGTAGGTATACATCCTACATTTAAACATGTTCCTCCAACCTTTTTCTTTTCAATTATAGTAACATCTGCGCCTAAAAGTGCAGCTTTTACAGCTGCTACATATCCACCTGGACCTCCGCCAATTACAACTATTTTCATTTATAACCGCCCCTTTAATTTTATAATCCTGCCTGGTCTAAAATTAATGGCACATTTTCTTCAGCACCAATTGCCATTATATGAATTCCATCACAAAGAGCTTGTTCTTTTACCATCTTTATAAACTCTCCAGATATCTTTATTCCTTCTTGAACTTTGTTTTCCGCATTCTTCATTCTTTCGATTAATTCATCCGGAACAAATATTCCTGGAACATTTTTATTCATATATTTAGCCATTCCTGCTGATTTTAATGGAATTATACCTACCATAAGTTTTGCATTTAAACTCTTAGTTTTTTCTCTAAATATCTTTAAAGTTTCTATATCATATACAGCTTGTGTCTGAAAAAATTTAGCACCAGCTTTTATTTTCTTTTCCATTTTTAAAATTTGTAATTCTAAAGGATCATATCTTGGAGTTACGCAGGCTCCTAAATAGAAATTAGGCGTACCATTTAAGTCATTCCCTGCCATATCTTTTCCTTGTGATATAGTACTAGCTACTTGAAGTATACCTACACTATCTAAATCATATACCGGTTTAGCTCCTGGATGATCTCCCGTCATTGTATAATCTCCTGTAAGCGCTAATACATTTTCAATTTCAAATACCCCTGCTGATAAAAGTTCCCCTTGAATTGCTATTCTATTTCTATCTCTCCCTGTTATTTGAAGAACAGGATCTAATCCTGCATCTTTTAGCATTTTACATGTTGCTAAAGAAGTAGCCTTTAATGTTGCAGATTGAAAATCTGTAACATTGACTCCATGCACTCTTCCTTTTACAGCTTTAGCACATTCTATTAAATGAGAAAGATCTATACCTTTTGGAGGAGCCATTTCTGTTGTTATTGCAAATTCTCCTCTTTCGAAAGCTTCTTTCAATAGGCTCATTTTTAATCCCCCTTAGAATTATTCCTTATCTCTTAAATCTACTTTTCTTGGATGAGCATTAATTTTATAGTCTCTTGGTTCTTTAATATCTAACAAGTTATCAAGTTGGTTAATTTCTTTTAATTTATTGTATATCAAGATCCATGCACAATCATTCTCTGGATCTACTTCACATTTTCCATCTCTTGCTCCGCCGCATGGTCCATTTAAAAGACCTTTAGCACACATTGTTATTGGACAGATTCCACCAGTCCATCCAAGCTGACAATTTCCACAAGCCCTGCAAGCTTCCTTATACTGGCCAACTCTTTCTACTTCACCTATAAATGATGTATTATTAGCTGGATATACAGGTACCTTTGAAAGTTTTGCAACTGTTTGAGTTCCATCACCACAGGCTAAGGATAAAATTGCATCAGCTTCTTTTAGTTCTTCCTTCAAGGCTTTTAAATCTTTTCTAGTTTTTAATAAATTACAGGAAGGATCTAGTACTTTATATCCTAAAACTACTTTTCCATTTTCCTCTAATTTAGCTTTCATTTCTAATACTTCTTCTTCTCCGCCTACTTTACAAGTGGAAGCACATAAAGAACAACCTGTTAATATTACTTTTTTACTGTCTTTAAGATATCCAAGTACCTCTTCAAAAGGTTTTTTTTCTGAAATAATCATTCTTATTCCTCCATCTTAATAAATACTTATACTAGGTTATTTTCTAACTTACACGCTTTAACCACATGTTTAGCAAGTATTGAAGTTGTAACTGAGCCTACTCCTGCAGGAACTGGTGTAATCACTGAAGCTTTCTCTAAACAGCTATCTGTATCTGCATCTCCACATAATTTACCTTGTTCATCAACATTTATACCAACGTCTATAACTGCAGCTCCATCTTTAATATATTTAGAATCTATCATCTTGGCTTTACCAATTCCTACAATTACTATATCTGCTTTAGAAGTTACAGACGGCATGTCTTGAGTTCTTGAGTGGCATATAGTAACAGTTGCATTTTCATTTAAAAGTAACATTGATACTGGTTTTCCTACTACCATAGATCTTCCTATTACTGCAGCATTTTTACCTTTCATAGGTATATTATAATGTTTCAATATTTCAATTACTGCAGATGGAGTGCAAGGTGCAAAACCCGTTTCATCTTTTTCCATTAATTTAGCAACATTTACAGGACTAAAACAATCAACATCTTTTTCTGGTGCAATTATATATTTAATAACACTTTCATCTAGTTGTTTTGGGAAAGGTCTAAAAATTAGTATTCCATTGGTAGCTTTATCTTCATTTATTTTTTTAAGTTCTGTTATGAAATCGTTTTGTTCTATGTTTTCTGGGAACTCTTTAACTTCTGTAGTTATTCCAATTGAAGCACATCTTTTTAGAGCTCCTCTTTCATAAGCTAGGTCACTTCCGTTTGCTCCAACTCTTACTATAGTAAGTTTTGGAGTAATACCCTTTGCCTTTAGTATTTCTACTTCCTTAGTTAAATCTTCACTTATAGCATCTGCAACCGGTTTTCCTTTAATTATCTGACCCATACTTACAATCTCCTTCATAAACAAAAATTATTAATTATATATTTATAAATTATACAAATCCTTCGGAAGAGAATATTTCTCTTCCAAAAGTAAATGTAAATTTTATTACTAAAATTATTATTTAGTAAGTGCTTTTAACACTTTCTCATAAGATTCATCAGCTATTTTTATTCCCTGTTGAATTAAAGGTTCAGTCTCATTTTTTACTTTTTGTACATAAATTTCATCTTTAATTGAATTTATATTTATTATTACATTTAACTGAGCACCAATTATTGCTGCTCTTAGAGCCTGTACACCAACACCAACATCGCTTATAGCAAGCATAGAACAGTTATCTACTAAAGCTTCATGAAGTTTTATAGCCTCATAGCATTGTTTAACTATAGCTACTGGAACTTCACAGGCAGTCTTTAAACATTTCTGTAAAGTTTCTTCCTTCAATTTTTTCTGTTCTTCAGTTTCTTTAGGCATACCATATGCTTTTGAAAGAGGTAAAAAACATTCTGCATCAGCATCTATAAGTTTTAAAAGCTCTTCTTGAAGTTTTTCTGCCTTACAGAGTATCCCTTTAACTTTTTCTTCATATTCAGCATATTTTTTCTTTCCTATAGTAAGATTACAAACCATACTTCCTAATGCCATGCCTATAGCACCTGTTAATGCTGCTGCTCCGCCACCACCTGGTACTGCAGCTTTTGATCCAAGAACTTCTATAAAATCTGTACAAGTTTTGTCTGCTAGTTTCATTGCAATTTCCTCCTCTGAAATTAGAATAATCCGCTTATTACTCCATTTTCATCAACATCAATTCTTTCAGCCGCTGGAACTTTAGGAAGTCCTGGCATCTTCATTATTGAACCAGTTACAGCAACAACAAATCCTGCACCTGCTGAAACTGTTACTTGTCTTACAGTTATATTAAATCCTGTTGGTCTTCCAAGTTTAGTTTGGTCATCAGTTAAAGAGTATTGAGTTTTTGCTATACATACTGGCGTTTTTCCAAATCCATTTTTCTCTAATTCATCTATTTCTTTTTCAGCTTGTGCTGTAAATACTACATCATCAGCTCCATAAATTTTTTGAGATATAGCTCTTACTTTTTCTCTTATTGGCAATTTTTCATCATAAGAGAATTGGAAATCATTTTTTCCTTCATCTATTAACTTAATTACTTCCTTAGCAACTTCTATTCCGCCTTCTCCGCCTTTTGCCCAAACTTCTGATAACTTAACATTTACGCCAAGTTCCTTACATTTGTTTTCAACTAGCTTTAATTCAGCTTCTGTATCAGTTGGGAATGCATTTATTGCAACTACTGCTGGTAATTTATATACATTAGTTATGTTTTCAACATGTTTTAATAAGTTTGGAAGTCCTTTTTCAAGAGCTTCTAAATTTTCATTATTTAAATCGGCCTTTGGAACTCCACCATTGTATTTCAATGCTCTAACTGTAGCAACTATAACTACTGCATCTGGTTTTAATCCAGCCATTCTACATTTAATGTCTAGGAACTTTTCAGCTCCAAGATCAGCACCAAAACCTGCCTCTGTAACTACATAATCTGCAAAATGAGTTGCCATTCTTGTAGCTATTACTGAGTTACATCCATGAGCTATATTAGCAAATGGTCCACCATGAACAAATGCTGGTGTTCCTTCAAGTGTTTGAACTAAGTTTGGCTTTAATGCATCCTTAAGTAATGCAGCCATTGATCCTTGTGCATTTATTTGTCCAGCTGTTACAGGTTCCCCACTTCTTGTATACCCTACAACTATTTTAGAAAGTCTTTCCTTTAAATCATTTATGTCACTTGCTAAACAGAAAATAGCCATTATTTCTGAAGCAACTGTTATATCAAATCCATCTTCTCTTGGTGTTCCATTGGCTTTTCCACCCATACCATCTACTACAAATCTCAATTGTCTATCATTCATGTCAACACATCTTCTCCAAACAATTCTTCTTGGATCAATGTCTAAAGCATTTCCTTGGTATATATGATTGTCTATCATTGCTGCTAATAAATTATTAGCGGCTCCTATTGCATGAAAGTCACCTGTAAAATGTAAGTTTATATCTTCCATTGGAACAACTTGAGCATATCCACCACCAGCTGCTCCACCTTTAATTCCAAATACAGGTCCAAGTGATGGTTCTCTTAGTGCAACTATAGTTTTCTTTCCTAATTTAGCTAATGCATCTGCTACACCTATGGACGTAGTAGTTTTTCCTTCTCCTGCTGGTGTTGGGTTTATTGCTGTACATAATATTAGTCTTCCTTTTTTACTAGGAGTTGTTTTTAAGAGATTGTAGTCTACTTTAGCTTTATATTTTCCATAAAGCTCAATATCATCCTCAGAAATTTCTATTTTTGCAGCTACTTTTTTTATGTCCTCCATCTTACACTCTTGTGCTATTTCGATATCAGATTTAAAACCCATTTAAAATACCCCCATCTCTAATTTTTCTTTTATTTTTTTTACCTCCTCAACGGTTTCTTTACTGGAATCGTAAGGAGATTGGTTAACTCTATCAGAAGTTCCTACAGTTTCTCGGTAATTTATAAAACCTAGTGAAGCATTTTCATCTATATTTTCAAGTATGTACTTTTCATCTTCTTTATTTTTAATTTTGTTTCCAACTACAAAAACTTTATCTATTCCTATGTCTTTCGCTAATCTTTTTACATGATGGTAAGTTTGTATGCTTCTAATTCCTGGTTCTACAACTACAACAAACACATCTACACCCTGCGCTGTACCTCTTCCTAAATGCTCTATACCAGCTTCCATATCCATTATTACTATGTCTTTATTTTGAAGTATTAGATGGGAAGTAAGTTTTTTAAGTAGCACATTTTCAGGACAAATACAACCAGTTCCACCAGTATCTACTGTACCCATTGTTAACAATCTTACGCCATTATATTCTTTACAGTATCTTTCAGGTATGTCATCAACCTTTGGATTTATTTTAAACATTTTTCCAAAAGCCCCTGGTGTGGAATTGGTTCTCTCTGCCACCAGCTTTTTCATCTCTGATATAGGAACTATTTCATCCATTAATTTTTGTGGGAAACCTAATGCTAACGCTAAATTAGGATCTGGATCTGCATCTACAGCTAAAACCTTATAGCCTTCCTCTGCATATATTCTACTTATTATGGCTGAAAAGGTACTTTTACCTACTCCACCTTTACCTGTTATGGCCATTTTCATTTTCATTTTTAGCTCCCCTTTCCATTTCCGAGTAGTTATGTAAAGCTGTTACAATTAATTTTTAATAAGTTTTTCTCGAAATGATAAAGTTTGCATTTATATTATCATTTCGAGAAAACCATTTGTATCATTTTAAGACTTACAATCTATCAATCAAGCTATCACTTAATTTTTAAATTGGCACAACATTTGCTTATATATTTAGTATAATATAAAATTTATCAAAAAACTTTATATCCCTAATTTTTTACGTTTTTCATTCATTCTAGCAATTATTTGTTCAACTGCTTTATGTGGATCTGGTTCAATAAAGAACTTAGCTCCTACCCAATCTTCCAACTTATTAGTTAAGATATCTACAACTTCTGGACTACCAGTTACTGGAGGAGCAACTCCAAGCCATGTATCAACACCAGAAGCTACTACATAACAACCTATTGATACTGCTTTTTCTGACATCCATTCTGGAGCTACACCAGCTACTGGTAAATCATTAAAGTCTACACCTAAGTGGTTAGCCACAGTACCTACTAATTCTAAGATACGGCTTATGTCAACGCAAGAACCCATATGAAGTACTGGTGGTATATCTACTAATTCACATACCTTTTTAAGTCCTGGTCCTGCAAGTTCTTTTGCTTCTTTACTAAGTAATCCTGCTTTAGCTGCTGCTTGAGCTGCACAGCCTGTAACAACAACAATTACATCATTCTTGATTAAACCTTTTATTGTTTCTATATGTCCAAAGTCCTGTTGAACTTTTGGATTATTACATCCAACTACAGCAGCTGCACCTCTTAGTACTCCTGCAACTAAAACATCTGCTAAAGGTTTTGTAGTTTGCATTGGTCCTATTTGAGAGTTTACAACTCCATCTAATTTGTTTAATATTTCTTCTGTACTGTATCCAACTACTGCATTGCTAGATTTAATTTGAGGTATCATAACTTTTTTAGCATCTCTATTTTTAAAGTTCATTATAGCTGCTGTTACAATTTCTCTAGCTGTTTTAAGTGGATGTTCTTCATCCATTTCCATACGAGTTGAACCTTTGATATTAGCTTTTGGTGAAGTTGTTATAAATTTAGTATGATATGAGTCTACCAATTTAGCTAATGCTGGGAATATACACTGTACATCAACTACTAAAGCTTCAACCGAACCAGTTACTACTGCTAATTCTTGTTGAAGGAAGTTTCCAGCTAACTTAATACCATGTCTCATAGTAGCTTCATTTGCAGTACAACACATACCACAAAGATTTATTCCATCTGCACCTTGTGATTTAGCTAAAGCTATCATTTCTGGTTCTTCTGCTGCTTGTACTATCATTTCTGAAAGTACTGGTTCATGACCATGTAAAACTATATTTACTGAATTTCCTTCTAAAACTCCTAAGTTTGCTTCGGTTTCTATTGAACTTGGAGTACCAAACATTATATCACTGAATTCTGTAGCCATATATGATCCCATCCAACCATCTGCTAGTCCACATCTTAGAGACATTTTAATCATGCTTTCAGCATCTGCCATACAACCTATATGAGTTGAATGCATAATTGAAACTACTTCTCTGTCAAATCCTCTAGGAGTTATTCCCAAATCATCCCAAATCTTTTTTCTTTTTGCAGGAAGTGTTGGTGGGAAACAAACTTCTCCCATTTGTCTACCGAAATCGTTTAACCCAGCTTGAGCAACATCGTGAGCTATATCATATACATCTCTACCTTCTGTTTTAACTCCAAATCTTGATGCTACTTTCATTAGTTTCTTTTCATCTTTAACCTTTATGTCTCCATCTGGACTTGTATGGTATAATTCAAGAGCTATGCTTCTACCATGATCTGAGTGAGCTGCTGCGCCTCCTGCAACCATTCTTGCAAAGTTTCTAGATACAATAACACCTGCGTCAGCACCACAAATACCTCTTTCTACACCTTTTCCTGGAACTGGACTTACTCTACAAGGTCCCATAGAACAGTTTCTACAGCAGACACCTGCTGATCCAAAACCACAAGGTGTTTTTAAAAGGTCTTTTCTGTCCCAAGCCGTTTGCACACCATCTTTTTTAGCCTTGTCCAACATTTGAAGTGTAGCCTTGTCAATTGAAAGTACTTTTTCATCCATTTTAATAAATTCCCTCCTTGCAGAATTACTCCTTACATTTAACGGAGTTAATTCCTGTTATTACCTAAAACCCTATTATTTTTTTATTTAGAATATAATTGTATATACTGGTTACAATTATAATCTTTTTCAATTTAAAAGGAAAGTTATATGCTAAAAAAATGTTAAAAATTAAACACGTATTTTCGTAAAAGTCTTAATATTGCAAGAATTCTCATGAAAATTTTAACTTTAATTCATGTGTTTTTCAATACTTTTTTTGGTAAATTGGTGAATAAATTCAAGTTTGTCTTTAAACTATTTATAAAATATTTGATAGGATCTAAAATATATAATTTATATACTTGCAAAAGATTTTTAAGAAAATTTTTTTTAAAAAGAACGTGAAATGTCCTTACACTTATTATACTAACACAATTTATATAAAATGCAAAATATTTTTTTGTTATTTTTTATTAAATTTTTATTCCTTTTTTTGTTATAAAATTTTATTTTTTAGTAATAATTTAAAAAATGTTAATATTTAAAATAAATTTATCATATTTGATTTATTATTATGAATTTCTGTTTTTTGTGCATATAATTGTTAAATTTTTAATTATCATTGATTTTAATTTAAACATTTAAAAAAAATTCAGAAAAATCCTCTAAAGATATTAATCTTTTGTAGCACCTTATGAGCTTTTCCTTCATATTGCAAATTCGACTTTTTTCGTTGTTTATATATTGTTTCTACAAAAACTTATGTGATTTAATTGTAAATGTTATCATATACCAGGCTTTTTATATATGATCTTTATACTTTTTTCAAACTTATTAGTAGAAATTTATTATAATTTATTAATAAAAATTTATTATAATCTTTTAGTATCTTGTTAAATAATAATTTTTTTGCCTATAAAAAATATACCTAAATAACTTAATTCTTTTAAAATTGATATTTACTATTTTTAAACGCAAAAGAGTTCTGACATTATTGTCAGAACTCTTTTTAATTTCTATTTCATAAAACTTTGGCAGGGGTAGTAGGATTCGAACCTACAGCCAATGGTTTTGGAGACCACTACTCTACCGTTGAGCCATACCCCTAAGACATTGTTAATTATACACCATATCTTTTTAAATTGCAATACTTTTCAATCATTATTTTTTTAAAGTTTGACTTTCATAGAACTTTTTTAAAGATTCTACATTATATTTTACAATATCTTCATAATTGATCTCACCATTATATATTTTTATGTTTATGGATTTTATATCATATTTTTTTATTATCTCTTCATTATCTTTTAAAACCTGTGGATCATTATATAAAAACACAAGGTTTTTTGAATTCTTCACTTTAGATTCTAAATCCCATTTTCCACTAGTATCTTTTATTGTATATATTGATTTAAAATCGTTATATTTCACAAAATAATTCATTTCGTCTTCTGCAACTATAAAATTATAATCTACCAGTTTTTCTCTTGCTGTCTTTAATTCTTTTTCATACACTTCAATATTTTTTATTGCTTCTGTAAAATTTTTTTGATAAATATCTCTATTTTTGGGATCCTTATCTTGTATTGAGTTTTTCACATTCATTAGTGCTATTTTATAGTTATCAATATTCATCATATAATAAGGATTATCCTGTATTACTGTATTTTTATATTTCACTTCTTTATTATATGCTAAAAGTTTTACACCTCTTGAAACGTTTATTACTCCAACTTTATTTTTGTTTAAATTATCTATAAACTCATCCATCCAAGGTTCAAAACTTGCTCCCATATAAATCAACAAGTCTTTTTTAGCTATATTATTTAAGCTATCAGATGTAAATTGAAAATTTGCTTCTGTATCTCTATTTTTAAAAATGTAATCTACACAATGCATATCTTTAGATATACTTTTTACCATGTTATACAATAATTTATTTGTAGTAGTAATATTTAATTCTATATCTTTTCTTGTTTCCATTTTAACTACATAATTATCTGACTTTAATGGTTTATTTTTAATTCCATAACTACAACTACTCAATAATATTATGCAAAAAAACAATAATATTGTATTTTTCAAATTATTCACCTCATAATTAAAAACATTGAGAAATTCTCGTAAATAAACTCCATGTTAACTTTAAAATCTATCTATAAATTAACATATAGTTCTATTTTACATAATGTACTTTAACAATGCAAATAATTATAATTTTTTTACACTTTGTTTAAATTATATAATTTTAATTAAGAATTTCTGAACATATTTTACATATGCAATACTTATGTTAAAATTAAATAAAACTATTACAAATTTCAGTGAGGTTATTTATATATGAAAATAAGTATGGATAAAGTAATAAGATCTATGTCTGTAGCACTTGATTTGTCTCAAATCAGTTCAGAATCTGATACACCAGTTATAGAAAATGTTACAAACGTTAATTACACAAACCATAAATTTATACACCATTCTCATAGGACTACATATATGGCTTTAGAAATAGCAAACTTTATGAAGTTGAGTGAAGAACAAAAAAAACAATTATATGTTTCTTCTCTTTTGCATGATATTGGTGCAGCTAATTATTTAGTTCAAAGCCATTCATCTAGTTCCTTTATAAAAAAGCATTGTCAAATTGGTTCAGAAATAACTGAACATTTTCCTATATTTAATAAAATTTCTGATATAATATTAAACCACCATGAAAACTTTGATGGTAGTGGTGCTATGGGTTTAATCGGAAATAATATTCCCCTTAAAAGTCAAATTATAAGAATTTGTGACCTAATAGAACTTTTATATGATGAAACTATACCTGCTTTTAAGCAGAAGAACAGTATTATATTATGGGTAAAAAATAATAAAAACATAATTTTTTCTGATAAGCTAGTGAATGCTTTCTTAGAAATTTCATATAAAGATTTTTTTTGGTTTAACATTGAAAACATATCATTTATGGAATTTATATTAGATACTGTGTCTCCAAAAATAGACGACTGTTTAAATCTAGAACAATTTGAAAGTATAGCATATATTTTTTCAAATATAATAGATAATAAAAGTAAGTTTACTGCTACCCATTCTAGAAGAATTGCAGAGCTTGCTTATACTGTTTCAAAATTTATTGGATACCCTGAAGACAAATGTATAAAAATGAAAATTTCTGGTTTGCTTCATGATATAGGAAAACTGGCTATTCCAACAAACATATTAGATAAAAATGATTCTTTATCTGCAGAAGAGTTCGCTATTATTAAATCCCATGTGTATTATACAAAAATAATATTGGATAGAATTGTTAGTATAAAGGATATAAGTGATTGGGCATCTAGTCATCATGAAAAACTCAATGGTAAAGGATATCCTAGATCATTAGTTGCTGAACAACTATCAGAAGAATGCCGTATTATAGGGGTTTGCGATATTTATCAGGCCCTTACAGAGGATAGACCTTATAGAAAAGGCTTTGATGCCAAAAAAACTTTTTCTATAATGGACAATATGGTTTCAGAAAATTTTATTTGTGAAAAGGCATTGCAATATTTAAAGGAATCATTAGCTTTTACTAATCGAATGTCCATATAGCTAATGTTGCTTTTCTTTTTGCATCGTTTTGGTTAAAATATCATATGAGGTGAATTATTAATGGAATTTATTGTAAATAGTGTAGAATCAACTGTAGATCTGGGAAGTAAATTGGGAAGTATAGTAATTCCTGGTGATATAATATGTCTTGATGGAGAACTTGGAACTGGTAAAACTCATTTTACTAAAGGCGTAGCAAAAGGCCTTGAAATAACTGATCCTATAACTAGTCCGACTTTTACTATTGTTAATGAATATGAAGGTCGATTAAAATTGTATCACTTTGATGTTTATAGAGTTAATGATCCTGATGAAATTGAAGCTATAGGCTTTGATGAATACATTTTTAGTGATGCTGTTACTATTATAGAATGGTCAAACTACATAGAAGAACTAATCCCCCAAGAACATATATCTATAAAAATTGAAAAAATCCCTGAAAGAGGTGTAGATTTTAGAAAAATTATAATAAAATATTATGGTGAAAGATACAATTATATAAAGGAGTTAAAATAAACTATGAAAATTTTAAGTTTAGATTCAGCTACAGAAGCAGCTACTTGTGCTGTAATAGAAGATAATAAATTACTTGGTGAAATAACTTTTAATTATAAAAAACAACATTCTATTTTAGTAATGTCTATGATAGATAAGTTGTTAAAAAATTTAAAAACAGACATAAATTCTTTAGACGGATTTGTAGTTTCAAAAGGTCCTGGTTCTTTTACTGGTCTTAGAATAGGTGTATCCACAATAAAAGGATTGAGTCAAGGTACTGGCAAACCTTTTGTGGGTGTTTCTTCATTAGATGCCCTTGCTTATAATTTAGCTTATACAGACGGTATTATATGTCCTATTATTGATGCATTGCGCAACAATGTTTATACTGGGTTATACACTTTTGTTGATAATAAATTACAACTTATAGGTGATCACATGATTATTTCCATTGATGATTTAATTTCACTTATAAATGATAAAAATCATAAAGTTTGTTTTATAGGAGATGCTATATACAAATTCAAAGAAAAATTAATAGATAGTATAAAAGATGTTCGTTTTGCTCCTGCACACCTTAATGTAGTAAAAGCTTCTTCTCTCGGTGAAATAGGTTTAAATCTTTTAAATTTAGGTGTTTGTGATGACTTATATACATTTTCACCTTTATACCTTAGAAAATCCCAAGCTGAAAGAGAGTATGAAAAAAAAATGGAGTCTCTTGCAAATGAGTAATATTGATATACTCTCTTTAAAACACGAGCACATTGATAGTGTACTTACAATAGATGTTTTAAGCTTTCCAACACCCTGGAGTAGAAATTCTTTTGAAAATGAAATTGCAACTAATAAATTTGCAAGATATGTAGTTGCAAAAAAAGATGATGTCATAATAGGTTATGCAGGTATGTGGTTAATTCTTGATGAAGGACATGTAACTAATATAGCAGTTCATCCCGAATATAGAGGTATAGGTGCAGGAAATTTTTTATTAGAAGCTTTAATGGAAATATGTAGAATTGAATTTGCACACAATATGACTTTAGAAGTAAGAAAATCTAACATAGTAGCTCAAAACCTTTATAAAAAATATGGCTTTATAGAAGAAGGTTTACGAAAAGGTTACTATGCTGACAATAAAGAAGATGCAGTAATAATGTGGAATCATAATATATAACTATACCTCAAACTAGAGGAGGATACTAAAGAATGAATGAAGAAAAGAAAAAAGCTATACAATCATTAAAAACCTCAAAGGGACAAATAGAGGGAATAATTAAAATGATTGAAGAAGGTAGATACTGCATGGATGTATCTAATCAAATAGTTGCTGCTCAATCATTGTTAAAAAAATCTAATTTACTAATTCTAAAACAACATCTCAACCATTGTGTAAAAGATGCTTTTATAAATAATAGCGGAGATGAAAAAGTAGATGAAATAATAGATTTACTTTCCAAACTATTAAAAGATTAATTAGTTATAAAAAATCTGTCTAAAGACAATTATTTAATCACCTTTAGACAGACTCTTTATTATTACTTAATTAGTATTCTATTATAATTTTTCTTTCCTCTTCTTATAATCATAGCGCCATCATTAAAGTTCTGTTCTGTTATCACCATATTAGCATCCGCTACTTTTTCATCATTTATTGTTAGTCCACCCTGTTGTATAAGTCTTCTTACTTCACTTTTAGATGAAACTATTTTTGTATTTACAAGTAAATCTACTATACTACAGCCTAAGTCAGCTTTTACTATTTCTGTTGTTGGTACATTTCCCATATCAGCTCCACCTGAAAATAAAGCTTCTGCTGCAACCTTAGCTTTTTCAGCTTCTTCTTTACCGTGAATAATACTGGTAACCTCATATGCAAGCACTTTCTTAGCTTCATTTATTTCTGCACCTGGAAGTGCACCTAATCTTCTAACCTCATCCATAGGTATAAAAGTTAAAAGGGATAAACATTTTTCTACATCTGCATCTGCAATATTTCTCCAGTATTGATAAAATTCATATGGTGAAGTTTTTTCCTTATCTAACCATAATGCTCCACTTTCTGTTTTACCCATTTTTTTACCTTCACTAGTAGTTAAAAGAGTAAATGTCATTCCATATGCAGGCTTGCTTTCTTTCCTTCTTATTAAATCTGCTCCTGCTATTATATTAGACCATTGGTCATCGCCACCCATTTGAAGTATACAACCATATCTCCTGTTAAGTTCAAGAAAATCATATCCCTGCATTAACATGTAATTAAACTCAAGAAAAGATAATCCTTTTTCTAGTCTTTGTTTAAAACATTCTGCTGTAAGCATTCTATTTACAGAAAAATGTGCTCCTACTTCTCTTAGAAATTCTACATAATTAAGTTTTAAAAGCCAATCAGCATTGTTCGCCATTATAGCTTTTTCATTACTAAAATCTATAAGAACTGAAAACTGACTTTTAAAACAATCAGCATTATGTTGTATTTGTTCCTTTGATAACATTTTCCTCATATCTGTCTTGCCTGAAGGATCTCCAACCATAGCTGTTCCTCCACCAAGTAATGCTATAGGTCTATGTCCTGCTTTCTGCATATGTGCCATAACCATCATTTGCACAAAATGTCCAACATGAAGACTGTCCGCAGTTGGGTCAAACCCTATATAAAATGTTACTTTCTCCTTATCTAGTAAATCTCTTATTTCTTCTTCGTGGGTAAGTTGTTTTATGTATCCACGCTCCATTAAGGTATCGTAAACATTAGCCAACCTGAATCACTACCTTTCCATATGTTTTATATTTGCCTTTTTCTATAATTTATAGTATATATTTAAAATATTTTTTTATCAACATTTTAATACATATAATATGCTTTTTATGCTAAAATTTATTATATAATTATTTTCCATGTAAAATATATATATTGTAAAATCTATATTTAAGAAGCAAAATTTAAGGCTGGATCATAGGATCCAGCCTCTTATGTTAACATTAATTTATTTTCTATTTTAAAGTTTCTTAAGCCACATATTTTTTTATAAAATCTGGCATCTCCTTATCTCCATTTATATTAATATAAAAGTCAACATTGTTTTTATCCATTAACTTCTCTATTAAACCAAATAAATGTGCTGCATCATGAAGATTTTCTTCTACAATATTAAACAATCCATCAATAAAAACTGTATCAATATCATAATCTTCTGAAAGTATGCCGCACAAAAAACCATAGAAACTTTCCTGATTTTTTAAATAGAATTCGTTAGTAGCAATAAATCTTATTCTTCTGTCTAACTCTAGTAGTGGTCTTCTATCATCATCAATATACACAATATGTCCCTTGCTTGCTAAAACCTTTTCATTAGCAAGATTAATTAATGCTTTTGTTTTTCCTGATCCTCTCTTGTTGCAAAATACATGAATCATCTTTACCACCCCTTACTTTAATATTTTGTGCCACCCTTATGAGTAAATTATATAATATTCAGAATATTTTTTCAACGTTTTTAAAACAATTATAAAAATATTCTTAAATAGCTATACTAAATATAAAATGCACCTGTTCATTATTTTATATTATATATATAGTTTACTTAAACTTTTTTATACCAGGATATATAACTTTAAATTCACCATCTTTAATAGCATTTATGAAATTAACTCTTCCCTTATTCTTAAAAGCTTTCTGCATCCTATTAAAACCTGTTCCATTTTTTATAAATCTTCCTTTTTTATCTAATGCAATCATCTTTTCATATATCCACATATTCCTTTTCATATAATTAATAGAGTTTTGTTTTTTACCCTTTAATAATACTCCAGGATTAGTTACTACTACGCTATTAAAATCTATTATTACCTCTATTTCTTTATAGTACATTGTATAATCCCTGTATAAAACAGCATTTCTTATGCCTTCATATATTGAATCTATGGGGTATGACTTAGGTAATATCTTCTGTAAAAATTCTTCACTCTTATCTAACATTGAGAGAAGATCCCCTTGAATTACTATAATACCATCTGAATTTTTATTAGTTCTATTAATTATTTTTATCATATTATGTGATATATATACATTATTTTTTTTAGAGAAAATTAAAATTCCTCCTAAAGTAGCCATGTATTTTCCTGAATCCTTATCCATATATATGATAGAAGCATTCTCCATAAGTTCTATTCTATTTTCATCATCTATTTTTATGCCCTGCGAAAAGAAGTATTTATCTACCAATTCATTATCTATGCATTTTAAATCACTATGAGGTATCGGGAATAATTCCACGTTTAAACTCAGGTTTTCCTGAAGTGATGAGATTATTTCTTGTTTTCTCATAGTATCGTTAGTAGAACCTCTTCTTATATAAAAAGCACCATTATCCCTCATCTGATAAGGTTTTTGAGGACCATCATATATGTTTATAATCGCTATCTTTTTATTCTCATAATCCACAAATTCTAATGATACAGGTATAGGAGGATCTATTCTCGAGCTTACTATTTGCTGTATTTTTTCTTCACTAAAGTTAGTATCCTCTACTCCTAATACTCTTTTAGTCTTATCTTCTATACCTATTATAAGATAACCTCTTCCCCCTCTTGAATTAGCTATAGCACATATATCTTTTGCTAATTCTTTTCTGCCACTATCAGTTTCTATTTCTATAGATTGTTTAAAATCTAACTTAGTACCTTCTGATTTTTTAAGTAAATTCACAAATTTTTTTCTATCCATATCAAAAACCTCAAATTCATTATATAAATATTAATCCCATTAATATAATATGTAAATTTTTCATTTTATGCACGTTCAGGATAACATTTATTAGTAAATATTTTAATAGATTTATTATACCTCACTTATGTAAACATTGCTTAAATATATTGATAAAAAATATTAACATTTATAAGCTTCACCTTTAATTAAGAGGTTAAAACAGATTGAAATTTCCAATATGCTTCATGAAGGATAAATAAGTTATATCTAGATAGACAGAGATAACCTAATCATATGGCAAAAACCCTAATTTTAATATTGTTTTTTTTTTACAATATGCTATAATACATGTATAGAGTATATGCTCTATGATTTTATAAGTAGGTTAATTTTTTCAAGGTACTCTATTCTCCTTTTTTCATAGGAGGTAAATTATCCAAGAAAATTAGTCCTATGATTTTTAAGGAGGTTTTTTTAATGGCAGATAAGACTATTGTATGTAAAGATTGTGAACAGGAATTTGTATTTACTGAAGGTGAACAGGAATTCTATAAAGAAAAAGGATTTGAAAACGATCCTGTAAGATGTCCTGATTGTAGAAGAAAAAGAAAAGCAGAAAAAAATTCAATGAGAAACAACTACTAGAATGTTAAAAGAGAGGTATTAAACCTCTCTTTTATTATCTCTTTATCATATTAGTCTTTTTAAGCACTTTTCCTAAAGGTATTGCTAAAGCTATTCCCGCTACTACTTGCGCTATGTTTCCAGGAATTTCAGCTGCTGATAAAACAAACGCTTGTGCAAACCCTATTTTAGTTACAAAATGCATTATAGCAGCTCCTGCCAAATAATATGCACCTATCATCCATATTCCTGCTAAAGTAAATGCAAATATATTATTAAACATGTTATTACCATCGTAATCTTTTCTATACGCTATAGTAGCTGCTATATATGCCATAACTCCTTTTATTACGAAAGTAAAAGGTGCCCATATAGCATAAGGTGAAAACAAGTCAAATATACACATTCCTATTGCTGCTGCTAAAAATGCTTTTTTTCTTCCTAAAAGTACTGCTGCTAAAAGCACCATGCTATCACCAAGATGAACTACTCCTTTAATAAGTACTCCACTAGGTATATTTATTACAGCTGTAGCAATATAAGTCATAGCTGCCATAAGTGATATTTGAACTATATCATTAATTTTCAAATGGCTATTGACCAAATTTTTATTTTCCATTTCTAACTACACCCCTTGTATAAATATTATTTTATTTATACTTATTATATTAATGTTTTCTAAATTTGCAAAATGTATCGTTACACTTTGCTAAATTTACAGAAAATTCAATAAATATTTTATTTAGGTATAACTTACAACTTTGATTATTTTGCCAAAGACAAATAATAAAAGTTATAATAATTTTTACTATTTATGATAACAATAAAATTACTTATAGATAATCTATTTAATTTTTTTGATAAAACCATAGATTATCTTTCGTTTAAGTAAGTTTTAATAGGAGGTAATATTTATGACATTTTTACGCTGGCTTGGAGGATTTGTTTTATTATTTTGGATAATAGGATTAATTTTTAAAATAGGTGGAGCATTTATAAATCTTCTACTACTAGTAGCTGCTTTAGTATTCATTATTGATGCTTTGTTTGGAAGAAGAAAAGATATGTAATATTTTTAACCCATTTTGCAAATTACTTATTTGTAAACTGGGTCTTATTTTTTTATTTAATATGTACTTAATAATATAGTCATGTTATAATTTATTTTGTGTAAGAAGGAGGTTTAAAAAAAATATGTTCAATTTAAAAACTAAAAGCGCTGTAGGAATCACACGTAGTTTGTTCACTAAAGCCTTTGACTTATTAAATAAATATTACTTCATAATTATAGGTTTGTATTTTTTAAGAAGAGCTATAGTGGCTGCCTTACATTGGCCTGTTAGCGTAGACTATAAAACTTATCTTTTTATGTTAGCTTTCGCTAGTTTTACAGCGTATTCCGAAATTAGAAAAGATGTGAAATGGATTCCATTTTTAATATTATGTGTTCCATTTATGATGTTTATATCCTATGTAAATGTCCATGGATATGCATTTTGGGGCAAAATGTTAAGTTGGCAAATAAGTAGAAATATTGTTGTAGACTTAAATCCTATATTTAGTAAAATACCTTTTAACGATGCCAGTTTTGTAAGAGTGTACAAGCCAGAAACCCTTACTTGGATTTTAAGAATGGTTTATAATAATGGTTTTGTTTTACCTCTATTGTTACCTCTTTATAGAGCTGCTATATCTAAAGACTTTAAAAAGATGCTTAGATATGCTTTATCTGGTCACATTGTACAGGTATTTCTAATTACACCATTTTATTTAACATTCCATCTTCAAGAAGTTTGGTATGTTCTTGGACATCCTGATGGATTAGCTAGACACTTAAGCCCTACCCAAGCTGCAGGTGTTGCTCTTAACTGTTTTCCATCTATGCATACATCCATAGCCTTTGCTATGTTTTTGCTAGTTATAAGAGAAAAAAATAAATTATTTAAATATGTATGGGGATTTTTCTGTTTAAGTGTAATTTTTTCTACAATGTATCTAGAAGTACATTGGGTTATAGATGTTTTAGCTGGAATGTTGCTTGCTTATTGTACTGTTAAGTTAGTAGATTTTGTACTGGATAAAGGTAAGTTACTAATAGAAAAACCTCTCACTTGTATCTATTACAGAACCATTCGTTCAACATATTTAAACGACTATAATTTTCGTTCATTACAACATTAAAATTTAAAGGTTTAAACTTTAATTACATCTTAACAATTAGAGTTTAAACCTTTTTTATAATTATGTTATTTTAATGTTAACTTATTCAGACTTTCCTACATCTGATAGCATAAGACCTTTATTGTGTTCTAAAGCCCAGCTTATAGCCCATTCGCTTTGGAATATTAATATATTTCTATCCTTTAAGTCTTTTACTAATTTAGTATCACTAGTTAAAGTAAGCTTTTCAGGATCTATTTCAGAATTTTCTATCCATCTTATATTTCTATAAGCAAGTCTATCCATTTTTATATCTACATTGTATTCATTCTTCATTCTATACTCTAAAACTTCAAACTGTAATACTCCAACTACACCTACTATAATTTCTTCAATGCCTATATGCAATTCTTTAAAAACTTGAATAGCACCTTCTTGAGAAATTTCTGTTATTCCTTTTATGAATTGCTTTCTTTTCATAGTATCTGTAGTTTTTACTCTTGCAAAATGTTCTGGAGCAAATATTGGTATTCCTTCAAACTTAAATTTCTTAGAATTTGAACATAGTGTATCTCCTATTCTAAAAATACCTGGATCAAATACTCCCATTATATCTCCAGCATAGGCTTCTTCTACTATTTCTCTATCCTGTGCCAAAAATTGTTGTGGCTGAGCTAATTTTATTTTATTTTTCCCCTGTACATGGAAAACTTCCATTCCTTTTTTGAATTTTCCTGAACATATTCTCATAAAAGCAATTCTGTCCCTATGAGCCGGGTTCATATTTGCTTGTATTTTAAATATAAAAGCTGAAAAATCCTCTTTAAATATATCTATTTCTCCTTGATCCGATTCTCTAGATAATGGTGAAGTTGTAAGACCCAAAAACTCTCTTAAAAATGGCTCTACTCCAAAATTTGTAAGAGCACTTCCAAAAAACACAGGTGTAAGAGTTCCTTCCCTTACCTGTTTTAAATCAAATTCATCTCCAGCAATATCTAAAAGCTCTATATCCTCTTTTAACTTTTCATGGAGTGGTTTACCTAATAAGTCCTTAAACACATCATCATCAACGCTACCTTCTATTGCTTCTACTTCGCTCTGACCATGATTTCCTCCATTAAATACTTCTATAAGATTTTTGTTTCTGTCATAAACGCCTCTAAAATCTGCACCTGATCCAATTGGCCAATTCATAGGATAGGATTTTATTCCTAAAACTTCTTCTATATCTTCCATTAATTCAAACGGATCTTTACTTTCTCTGTCCATTTTATTTACAAATGTAAATATAGGTATTCCTCTAAGGCTGCATACATGAAAAAGCTTTTTAGTTTGCTCTTCCACTCCTTTTGCAGAGTCAATTACCATAACTGCGCTGTCTGCTGCCATTAATGTTCTATATGTATCTTCACTAAAGTCTTGATGTCCTGGTGTATCTAATATATTTATACAGTATCCATCATAATTAAATTGCATAACTGAAGATGTAACTGAGATACCTCTTTGCTTTTCTATTTCCATCCAGTCAGATACTGCATGTTTTGAAGCTTTTCTTGCTTTAACCGAACCTGCTAATCTGATTGCGCCTCCGTATAACAATAGTTTTTCAGTAAGTGTTGTTTTTCCGGCATCTGGGTGTGATATTATGGCAAAGGTTCTTCTTCTTTCAATTTCTTTTTCTAAATCCGCCACACTTCTCTCTCCTCTTCCTTTTTTTGCTTTCATCACTGATTTTAACTTTATTATGAAGCAATGTCAACTTAACTTATCCATGCATTTCTAGCACTACACACATATGAATTATTTAAAATTAAATAAACAAAGTTATTTATGTCCAGTAAACGTTTAATTTTTCTTCAAATCATTTTCTATGGCTAAATATACTATCTAGATGTTATTTTTTAAAATTATACAAATGTTATAATAATCATGTTAGTTGAACTTTGTCCTCAGCCTAAAGAAATTAACTTTTTTAGCTATTATAATGGATAAAACTATAATTTTGGAGGTTAACAATGTATAAATTAGTAGCCCTTGATATGGATGGTACTTTATTAAATTCAAATAAAACTATATCTAAAGAAAATTTTGAAGCTATTCAAAATGCTAAAGAAAAGGGAGTAAAAGTAGTTTTAGCTACTGGACGACCTATAAAAGGCATTGAAAAATACCTAAGTGAATTAAACTTAATTAGTGAAAATGATTATGCTGTTGCCTTTAATGGTGCTGTAGTTCAAAATACCAAAACTGGTAAAATCCTATCTAAAACTTTAATGACAATAAATGATGTTAAGTATTTGTATGATTTAAGCAAAGAGTTAAATCTTAACATTCACATATCTACCCTTACATCTTGCATAACACCTAAACTTAATAAATATACTAATCATGAAGCGGATTTAAATGGTCTTGATATTGAGATATCAGATTTTAACCATATAGACCCTAGTACAGCTATAATAAAAGTAATGTTTATAGATCATGAATCTTTATTAGATACTGCTATTAAAAAACTTCCTAATGAAGTTTATAGTAAATATACAGTAGTTAGAAGCGCTCCTTTTTTTCTAGAATTTATAAACAAGGAGATTAATAAAGGTGTTGGCGTGGATATACTTGCTAAAAACCTTGGTATAAAAAAAGAAGAAGTAATATGCATGGGTGATGCTGGCAATGATATTCACATGATAGAATATGCAGGTTTAGGAGTAGCTATGGGTAATGCCTTTCCTGAAATAAAAAAAATTGCTAACTATATAACAAAAACTAATGAAGAAAATGGAGTTGCTCATGTAATAAATAAATTTATATTAGATGACAAAGCTTGTTAAATTAGATTTCCATTAGTTCAGATGGAGTCTATACTCCATCTGAACTTTTGTCATATTTCATTTCACAAATTCTTTCTGCCAATGAGGATAAACTTTCCCTTACATAAGCTGCATCATTCTCATTGGAAAGCACAATCAAATAATCACCTGCGCAAATTGATGTATCACCTTTTGGTATAATCTCTTCTTCACCTCTTTTAATTGCTACTAATAAACATTGTGACGGCCATTTTATTTCTTTTATTTTCTTTCCTTCTACTGATGCCCCCATATAAACCACTGTTTCTATAATTACTTTTACCCCTTCTTCTCCTTTAAATACACTAGTGTTTTTACTTAAAAATTTTTCCAATAATACTTCATAAATAGGCTTTGATTTCATAACATCCGCTGTAATATAGGCTATTAAACATACTAAACTAACTGAAAGCAAATGAGAAAATGATCCTGTCATTTCAGTAATTAAAACGCAGCCTGTAATAGGTGCTTTAACTATTGCTGCAAAATAACCTGCCATTCCTAATATTATTAGATTATTTATATAGTTTTGGTTAAATGCAAATAAAGCACTTATCATATCTCCATAAACTACTCCTATTAGACCTCCAACAACTAAAAGAGGGAGGAAAATTCCACCTGGTGCTCCAGATCCAAAACTTACCATTGTAAATAAAAATTTTACTACTAAAAGTATTAATAGTATTTTTAATGAAAATGAATAGTTTACAATAGAATTTATTATTTCGTGTCCTCCTCCTAAAACTTCTGGCAAGCTTAATCCTATTATTCCTGATATTAAAAATGCTATTATAGGTCTTGCTTCTGTTGGCAACCATTTTTGTCTAGAATATATCTCTTGACTCTTAAATATGCTTTTATTAAAAACTACACCTAGTATTCCCAAAATTACACCTAATATAATTATATAAAAATAATTATCTAATGGAATAGGCTTTAACTCTTTAAAATTAAACATTGGTTTTAATCCAAAAAAATGTTTTGAAACAACATCCGCTGTTATAGATGCTGATAGTGCTGTAGTCATAACTATAGGAGAAAAATTTTTATGTACTTCTTCTAAAGCAAAAATAACACCTGCTAAAGGTGCATTAAAAGCCGCTGCAAGTCCTGCACTAGCACCACTAGTTATAAGAAACTTTTCTTCTATTTTAATCCTTTTGAAAATCCTGCTTACTCCTTGTCCTACAGCAGCTCCCATTTGCACAGAAGGGCCTTCCCTTCCTAAAGACAATCCAGCCCCTATACAAATAGCCCCACCTATAAACTTCCCTAGTATTACCTTCCACCAGTTCATACTAAGCTTTCTAAGTAGCACTCCTTCAACTTGAGGTATACCACTTCCCGATGACATTGGTTCTTTCTTTATAATTATACCTACAATCCATCCTCCTATGATAAGAAACACAATCCAAATTGGAATTATAAAAATATTTTTCAATTGCATTTTATAAATATATTTAGAAAAACTAAGTGCCTTTTCTAATGTATACCTGTAACTTACAATCAACAGTCCCGAAAAAAAACCTACTATAATACCTTCAATAATAATTTTTAATCTAAAATTACTCCATTTTGACAAAATGCTTTTAGTGTTGTTTATATTATTCAACTTCAAATCCTCCAATAATTAAATCAAAAGATGCATAATAAAATACATCCTTTGATTGTACATCTTCTATTTAGATACAGGTATAAACCCAATTTTTTTCTGCATTTTTCTAAGCATTTTATTAGAAACATAGTAAGCCTTTTCTGCACCCTGTTTATATACACTCTCTAGATATTCCTTATTATCTGTTAATTCTTTTACCTTTTTTTGTATAGGCTCTAATTCCTTTACTATGGCTTCTGCTACATCATTTTTAAATCCAGCATATCCCTGTCCTTCATATTTTTTTTCTATTTCTTCAATGCCTACACCTGTAATTGCATTTAGTATTGTAATTAAATTTTTTATTCCTGGTTGTTCATCATTATATTTAACTACTCCTATACTATCTGTAACACATCTATTTATTTTTTTTCTTATTACTTCTGGTGGATCCAAAATTAATATATAACTATTAGGATTATCTGATGATTTTGACATTTTTTTAGAAGGTTCTTGTAAATCCATTATTTTAGCACCTAACTTTGGTATATAACCTTCTGGTAGATTAAAAGTTGGACTATATAAAGTATTAAACCTTTGTGCAATATCCCTTGTAAGTTCGATGTGCTGAGTTTGGTCTTTACCTACAGGAACTAAATCTGCATTATATAATAATATATCTGCTGCCATTAATACTGGATAATTTAAAAGACCTGCACTTACAGATTCTCCATATCTCTTTGATTTATCTTTATATTGAATCATTCTTCCAAGTTCACCTACATATGTGAAACAATTTAAAAGCCAGCTAGCTTCGCTGTGAGTGGACACATGTGATTGTATAAATATAGTATTCTTTTCAGGATCAATACCTGCTGCTAAATATATTGCTAATACTTCTAATGTTCTTCTTCTTAGATCTTTTGGTTCTTGTTTTACAGTTATAGCATGAAGATCTACCACACAAAAATAACAATCATATTCATCTTGTAGTTTTACCCAATTTTTTAAAGCACCTAAATAATTTCCTATAGTTAAGTTTCCTGATGGTTGAATACCACTAAATATTACTTTTTTCTTTTCTTCCATTTTTACTACCTCCTAATTATGTTTCTACAACTAAAAAAACCCTATGATTTTAATTAATCATAGGGTGTGTTAACACTGTGCCACCTAAATTCAAAAAGATAATAAATCTTTTCCTTATTTAAGATACATACATATCTTGCCATTATAACGTAAGGCGCACGTCAAAAGAGTACTTTGAATTCATCCTGATCCTCCAAGATCCATTCTGCTTAAGCATAACTACTGTAATCTCATCATCTACAGTTTTCTTTAAATTTGTTTTTAAGCATACTTACCTCTTATCAAAGGATTTTACATATATAATTCTTTTAATTTATATTATGCCTTAAATATCAAATTGTCAATATATGATTTTAAATTTAAACCTATATTTTTATTTTTTCCATAAACCATGAACATTACAATATTCTCTAGCAAACAATATTTCTTCATCTACTTTAAATATAGCCTCTGGTTTTTCTCCTGGTTTTAAGTACTTTCTATATACTTTATTTGCAGTGTGCACCTCTATCCATTCTATATAATGGTTCTCTAACATAGGATGTTCAACTTCTCCTACTTTTACAACTACTGCATCCTGTAACTTTTCTATAACAGGCACATGTTTTTCAACTGCAGCATCTGTAGTGTTTTCTGCAAGAAGAGTCATCGGTTTTCCACAACATACTAAAGTTCCTCCTGCTTTATGAACAACCTCTACCATATTTCCGCAAATTTCACATTTATAAACTTGTCTAACCTCTGTCATTATTACTCCTCCTTTTAATACTTTGTATTTAATAATAATAATTCAACACATTTCATTAATTTCCTTCTTATTTTTCGAATTTTTTTTATTTTTATTCTATTTATTACTATTATTATTTTTAACTTTGATGGAATACTAAATTATATACTATATAATATTTAAGGAGTTGGTTTTTATGGATAAAAAAATAGAAAAACCTTATCTTCCAAATGAAAGAGGATACTTTGATGAAAAACCTAAAATAATAAAATCATATTCAGAAAAGGATTCTACAGAGCTTCCTGATCCTGTCACTGATCCTATAGTTTCAAACAATATAGCTTGTCCTGAATTTGATTATACCTCAACCGATTTAGAGGACAGAAGCTTTAGATAGCGTTCAAAGAAATTTTTTATTAACTTTTAAAAAAACCTATTTAGTTATTCAAAACTAAATAGGTTTTTTCCTTGAAAATTAATATTCTTAAATTATAACCTTAACTTCATGATCTCCATCTTCAAAGAAAGGAACTATGTTATTATCTGTTTTATTACCATCTACCCATATTCCTTTTCCTTCTCCTTTTTCTACTTGTATGGAATATTTGCATTTTTCTCTATTATAATATATTTGATAATCCTTCCATTCGTCAGGTATACACGGTTCTACAGTAAAACCTTCACTACTTTTGAATTTTAATCCAAGTATTCCTTCTATTCCAGTTCTATACATCCAACCCGCAGCACCTGTATACCAACTCCAACCACCTCTTCCTATGTGAGGGTCTACAGCATAAACATCTGCAGTCATTACATAAGGTTCTACTTTATAAGTTTGACAATCTAAATATGATTTTGCATGATTTATTGGATTTATCATATTAAATATCTTCCATGCTTTATTATTATATCCCATTTTAGTTAAAGCTGATATTACCCATATAGATCCATGTGTATATTGACCTCCATTTTCTCTCACTCCAGGTAAATATCCTTTAATATAACCAGGTTCTAAAGAAGATTTATCAAAAGCTGGTGTAAGTAATAAAACTATACCTTTATCCTCTTTTACAAGGTTTTTTTGCAGAGCATCCATAGCTTCTTTAGCTCTAGATTCCTTTGCTGCACCAGATATAACAGCCCAAGATTGAGATAATGAATCTATTTGACATTCGTCATTTTTCATTGATCCTAGTGGAGTTCCATCATCAAAGTATGCTCTTCTATACCAGTTTCCATCCCATGCATTTTTTTCTAAATTATCTCTTATAAATTCTTTTAATTCGTTATATCTCTTTACTTTGTCAGTATCCAATTTAAATTCACATATAGGGATAAATTTATCTAATATATTGTATAAAAACCATCCAAGCCATACACTTTCTCCCTTTCCTTTGTTGCCTACAGTACTCATACCATCATTCCAATCTCCCGAACCCATTAAAGGTATATTATGACTTCCAAACTTTAATCCTCTTTCTATAGCTTTTATACAATGTTCATATATGTTACTTTTTTCATGGGATATTTTAGCTACATTATATCTTTCATCTTCTCCTTCTTTTAGTGGCTCATCTTCTAAATACTCAGCTTCTTCATCCAAAATACTATAATCTCCTGTGTTTTGGATATAATCTGTGGTTACATAAGGTAACCATAATAAATCATCTGAAAATCTTGTTCTTATTCCACTTTCTACTACAGGGTGCCACCAATGTTGTACATCACCTTCTAAATATTGTTTTGAGGCGCTATAAATTATATGTTGTCTAGTTATACTATGATCTACATAATTTATAGCCATTACATCCTGAAGTTGATCTCTGAATCCATAAGCTCCTCCTGATTGGTAAAAAGCTGTCCTTGCCCAAAATCTGCAGGATATAATTTGGTACATAAGCCATCCATTTAACATTATATCCATAGATTTATCTGGAGTTTTAACTTGTATAGTATTAAGTAATTTATTCCAATAATTTTTAGTTTTGTTTAGTTCTTCTTCTGCTTTAAATTTACTACTATACTTATTTATAACCTTTTCTATTTCTTTAAAGTTCTCTCCCTGACCTAGCATTATTAGAACATATTTCTCTTCTCCTTTATCTAAATCTATTTTTACATTTTGTGCTAGACAAGGATCAAAACCTGCACCTGCAGTGTTAGAAAGTTTTTTTAATTTCATAGCTCTAGGCTCACTTATATTTCCGCCCCTTCCTATAAATTCTTTTCTATCCCCTGTAAAAGAAGGCTCTTTTCCTCCAAAGGTTTTCAAATAGCAAATTAAACTTCCAAAGTGTTCACTATAGGGGTTTACACCATACAAATATCCATTTTCATTATTAAATTCTGTGAAAATATATTGAGAACTTTGTTCATGTGTTACTCCAAGTACTAACTTAGCATAATAACTTACAGATAACTTTCTTTTAATATTTGTGTTATTTTTAAGCTTTATACTGCATAATTTAACACTTTCATCCATATCAATGAACATTGTCATCTCTCCTATAATGCCATAAGCTTCATGCTTAAAACTAGAATATCCAAAACCATGCTCTATAATATATTCACCAGCATCCCTTATAGGTTTAGGAGATATGCTCCATAATTCTCCTGTTTTTTCATCTCTTATATATATTTCTTCTGCTTCTCCATCTATTACAGGGTCATTTGACCAGTTAGTTAATTTATTTTCTCTGCTATTTTTATTCCAGGTGTATGATATTCCATTTTCAGAAACATGAAAACCAAAATCGCCATTTGAAATTACATTTATCCATGGAGCAGGAGTTGTTTCCCAATTTTTTAGTATTATAATATAAGAATTGTTTTTATCGTAAAACCCTCCTATTCCGTTAAAACAGTATAATTCAGGTGTATCAAATTTATAAGGTGTAGAAGTATACTTTTTAGGTTCCATTAAAAGCATTTCTTCATCCTTCAAAACTTCATCTACATCCTTTAACTGTGATATTGTAGATCCTTTATCCCCATCTATAACCAACCTAGCTATAGCCATAAGTAAGTTTATGTCTTCATGTGTTATAGTGGCTTTACTATGCAGAAAAACTCCTCCTGATTTATTTTGTTTATCTCTTGCATGACTTGAGCTTATTAAGTCTCTTACAGCATCTTGCAAAGGTTGTATATAAGAACTATTTTGAAGGTTTAATACAACTAAATCTACTTTCAAACCTTTTATGCTCCAATACTCATGAGCATTTATTAGTTGTCTTACCATATCAATATTTTCATCATGTCTCACTATAATCATTACTATAGGTAAATCTCCAGATATTCCATAAGCCCATAGTGAAGATTGCCCCTTATTTATGCTCTTTATATAATTCTCTCTATTCTTAAAAAGCGTATTTAAGAACAAAATCTTTGATGCCATAATTTGATAATTATTAGCCTGGGAAGATTTTATTCCTAAATACTTCATTTCAACTTGTATCCCAGTCCATGATAAATCAAATATTCTGTTTATATTATGCATATCATTATACTTTTTAGACAATTCTATAGCATTCTCTCTAGATTCTGTTACTGCTGTAGTAAATGCTATTTTGCAACTTTCACCCTTTTCTAGCCTTATTCGTGCCCTCATACTTATTATAGGATCTAATACTGCACCTGCTGACATCCTCAACTGAGTGTTATTATCCATAGCTTCAGGATTTGATAAATCTCTTCCTCTTCCTATAAAGTTGGCTCTACTAGTTTCATATTGAATTGAGCCTATTAATTTTCCTTCTATTGCAATAGTCTGCATAACCCAAGGTTGCTTTGAATTTTGGGATCTTGGCCTCCTATTTGCTATTACACATGCTGGATTATCAACAAATTCTGTTTTTATAAATAAATTTCCAAAAGCTGGATGAACCAAATCTGCATTATATGGAGCCAAAGTTATTTCACAGTAACTTGTGATTTCAATTTCTCTACTGTGTTCACCTTGATTAGTTACAGAAATTTTTCTTACCTCTGCATTATCTTCACTAGACACTGTAATATCTGTATGGGTTCTAATATTCCCATCCTTTCTTTCAAATTCAGCTTTATCTAATGAAAATATTACACTATATTCTTCCCCCTCATATTTACAAGGTTCATATGTGGCACTCCAGTATTCATTTGAATTTAAATTTTTTACATAAAAAAACATACCTGTATTATCTGTAGTTACATCTTCTCTCCATCTATATACACTCATATCATCTTTTTTTCCATAGCCAGCACCACTATTAGTTATCATTAATGAGTAATTTCCATTAGACATAATATTGGTTTCTGGCATTTTTGTTTTTGCAGTGTTATATCTTCTTACAATTAGATTTTGTTTTTCTGTTATTAAATCTGTGCTTTCATATTGTTGTTCTCTATCATACACCACAGTTTTTGATTTTTTTTCTTGAAGAAGTAATTCTGTAGCTTTTACTTTGGGTTCTCTATGAAATCTTTCTTGAAGTACATTGTTATTTATTACATTATCCAGTGACATTAAGCTCATACCCTCATGATGTACCATAAAACATTTAACTATAGCTTCCTTCTTTCCCTTAGGAAGTCTTTCTTTAGTATAATCTATAGCTTCATAAAAACCATATATGCCTTCCATTCCTATTTCAATAAGTTTTTTTATATTATTAAAAGCGTCTTTTAAATCAATTTGGAGAGCCATAATTGTAGAATATGGCGATATAACAAGATCAGTCATAAGACCTCTTTTTAGACCTATGCCCGGCACTCCAAAAGCTTTATATTGATAGTTTAAATTTACATCAAAATTATAAAAGGCTGATTCAGATATTCCCCAAGCTACTTTTCTTTCCCTTCCATACTTTTTCTGACCATCTACTACTGCCCTGTAAGTTTCATCTAGCAAAGTATCTGGATACCTTTTCATAATTATAAGTGGCATAAAATATTCAAACATAGTCCCAGTCCAAGATACAAGTCCCTTATTCTTCCCCATTATTGTCATAGCTCTTCCTAGTTTAAACCAATGTCCCTGTTCTACATCTCCCTTTGCTATAGCTATAAAACTAGCCTGCCTCGCTTCTGATGCTAATAAATCATAATAACATTTATTTATACTATCCTTTTCCACATCATATCCTATAGAAAAAAGCTGTCTTTTTTCATCATATAACATTTTGAAATCTGTATTTTCAGCAATATCACTTAATCGTATTTTTAGATTTTCTAGTTTACTTAAAAAATTTTTTATCTCATTCTTTCCATCTTCTAGTAATGGAGTCATCCTTGATATCCACGATTTTTGATCTTTAAAATTTAATGAAAGTTTCTTCAGTTCCTTTTCAATGTTTTCTATCTCCTCTGGAATATTTTTCAAAGAAGTTTTTATAGACATTTCTCTTAATTTTTGTTCCAAAAATGCCATTTTTTCTGGCTTTTGAAGCACTAAATCTATCCAAGGGAAAAATACTTCTATTTCATTTAAATACTTATTTACATTGCATTTCACCTTATTATTCCAATATAAATTAGCACTTCCATTAATTTTTTCCACTTCTAAAGATTTTTTTTCTATGCTGCAAAGTATTTTTTTCCAGGATACTACATCAAAATCTACATTATAAAAATCATGTATCTCTTCTACATAAAAATCTTTTATATTTAAAGAATGTTCTATCTCATAATTAGCAAGATTTAAACTATCATTTAATGCTTTCAACATATTATTATTTATGGCAAAACCCTGTGCATATTCACTTATAGACTCATTGGCAAGCCATATGTATCCTATTAGATTCCCGCTGTCTACAGTTGATATATACTTAGGATAAAGAGGGGTCTTAGTTTTTGTATCATACCAATTATAAAAATGACCTCTGAATTTTTCTAAAGACTCCATGCTAGTTACTATTTTATCTATTCTTTCCTGAAACTCATATATGCCAATATACCCAAAATCACAAGCTACCACATTAGATGTAATTCCCATCCCCATATTAGTAGGTGAAGTTCTATATGCTAATCCATTACTAGGCTCCTCCTGATAATTGTCAGGTGCCAACCAGTGATTTTCTTCATTTAAAAAATCCTCAAAATACGCCCAAGTTTTTCTAGTAAGTCTTCTCAGTATTTGATTTTGTTCATTTGTTAACTGTTCTTTACTTTTATTTTTTTCTTTACTTATGTTATACGCTATCCATGGACTAGTAAACCAAATAATAGAAGAAGGTATTAATAGTACTCCTACATCAAAAGAATTTTGAAAAGCTATAATAACTATAGATACACTTATGGCACTAGCTATCCACATAGATTTTATAAAATCTACAAAGCTTCTGCCTGAACTTAGTTCTGCATCTTCAGCAGTTTGCCATTGTAGAAAGTTTTTCTTACTTATAGTCAATCTATATAATGTTCTAAATATAGCATCTAACATTAGGTATCCTTGATATGGTAAAAAACAAAATATAAGAAAAATTTGTTCTAAAATATTTTTACCACTACCTAGTTTTCCTGATAGTCCTATGCCTTTAATAGGTGAAACAACTGCTTCAGATACATCAAATAGTATAGGACATAACAGAGATATAAATGCAACTAAAAGCCACTTGTCTGGATTCTTAAACATTAATAATGATAAAATAATAAGTAATATTATAGATGGTGCCAAAAGACTTCTTCTTAAATTGTCTAATATTTTCCACCTAGATATTTTATTTAAAGGACTTTTCTTAAATAACCAAGGTAAAAGTTGCCAGTCACCTCTAACCCATCTATGCAATCTTTTACAACTAGAATTATAATATGCTGGATATCCATCTATAAGTTCTATATCTGTAACTAAAGCAGCTCTTATATACGAACCTTCCAGTAAATCATGACTTAGCACTGAATTTTCAGGAATTTCATCCTTAAGTATGTTATTAAAAGTATCTACATCATATATACCTTTACCAGTAAATATTCCTTCATCAAATAAATCTTCATATACATCAGAAATAGCTGAGGTATACATATCTATACCTATTTCTCCTGAGAATATTTTTGAAAATACAGTTTTATTTGCACTTATAGTTCCAACACTTACTCTAGGCTGCATAAGACCATGCCCTCTTAATACTGTTTTGTTTTTCGAATCTATATAAGATCTATTCAATGCATGGTACATAGCTCCTATTAATCTTTTAGCACTATCTCTAGGCAATTTTGTATCAGCATCTAGTGTTATAACATATTTAACAGAATACAACTTTTCTATATTTCCACTTATAACGTCATAACTTGTATTTTTACTTTCTCTTATTAATTGATTGAATTCCACCAACTTGCCACGTTTTCTTTCCCATCCCAGCCATAGGCCTTCTTTCTCATTATACTGTCTATATCTATTGAAAAAATAAAATATATCTTCCCCATTTTTACTGTATTTTTCATTTAAAGATTTTATTAATTTTAAACCAGTATTAATTATATTTCTATCATCATTTTCTTCTTTCTGTGTGCCATCTTTAAAATCTCCAAGGAGTCCAAAATACACATTCTTCTCTTTGTTGCCTAAATAGTAAACTTCCATATCATTTACTAAATCTTTCACTCTCTTTTCACTACTCAACAGTGTGGGAATTACTACTATTGTACTAGCTTCTATAGGTATTCCTTTTGTAAATTCCATTTTAGGGATAAATCTAGGTTCTACTAGTTTATTTATGCTCCAATTAAATGTAGATACCACAATTTCACTACAAGGAATTAAAATTAAAAATGCTACTATAATATACTTCCACAACATAGGATTTTCATCATTGTAATAACTTGAAATCAATATTAAAACCATTAATATCATTGTTGAAATCCATATACTTCCTATGTATAAATTAGCATTTCCTTTAAAAAATCTAGTATTAACTTTTTTAATTATGTTTTCTTTGGATTGTATTTTTTCCTTTAAATTTTCAATGCCATTATCTACTATGTAATAACCTACATGTTTTTCATATTCTTTTGCACTGCTATTATTTTTCGCCTCTAAAGCACATTCTATTGCTCTTTTAGCTATAAGAGATTCTGGCACACTCATATATTTACTTAATTTTTCTATGCTATGTCTATAATAATCTCTAGACTCAAAATCCATATTTTCATAAACTTTAGAAGGATCTTCTCTTAAAATGTTTTCAACATAACTTAATTTTTCAAAGCTTTCTTTCCAATTTAATCCTCCAACTTCTCTTATACCTGTTATAGAGTTTCCTATAGAAATTTGATACCCACCTTGTTTTTGATGTTCAATATTTATAACTCTTTCTCTACTCGTTTCTTCATTATCCAATTTTTTATCAATCCAGTTATATATACTTCTATTTTCTGTTTCATTGTCTCTAAGTACTTTTAAAATTCTTTCAAATATGTGAGATGTAAATACTATTTTTTCCAAAGAAATTTTCTTAATTTCCTCTTCTACATTTTCCTTAATAACTGAATCTATAAGTCTTTCCGCTATTATATCTCCTTTTTTTCTTTCATTTTGTGCAAAAACAATTCTTTCAGTTATTTTACTTATATTTTGAATAAGGGCTATTCTAATCATTATTGGTAACGCCCAAAGTTCTCCACTTGTTAATATAGCATTTTTTTGATATGCATCAATAAAAATTTCTATAGTTTCTTCATCCATCATACCATCTGTATGTGAAACCAATTCTACAGCTATATAATAAATTCTAGGATATCCTTTCATAACTCCTCTTATTATAACTGGTAGGTTCTTATAGTATTTTTCTGGCATATTACTTTTTATATCTGCATACTCTTTTTGTATTAAATAAAGATTATCTAAAAGCCATTCGGCTGCCTGTAATATTTCTCTACTACTTTTAACTTCTTTATCGATATAGTCATACCCCTTTAATATCTTCTTATAACTAGCATCCAAACTTTTTATAAGTCTTCTTCTAGAATTACTTTTTTTAATACCTGATGAATAATTTGATATTTCTACAGCATGTCTTTTGAGTTCTTCTTTGTTAGCATTTAAACTAGGAACATCATCCATTATATTATTTTCATCTTTTTTACTTTTATTTAATAATATATAAATACTAATAACTAATAAAATTGCTACTAAAGCAGCTATGATATAATAAAGCATAAAAATCATCCTCTCGTCTAAAAAGAATTTGGTGCTTTGCTTATTATCTCCATAACATTGTAAAATATGAATTTTAGGAATAAAAATATGCTGTGGAAAATTAAACTTTCCACAGCATACTTTTATAACAGTATTTCATTTTCTAATACTTGGTCAAAACTTTGTCTTCTACATATTAACTTAGATTCTCCATCTTTAACCAAGACAACTGCTGGCTTTGGTATTTTATTATAATTACTAGACATAGAATAGCCATAAGCTCCTGTAGTTAACACCACAAGTGTATCTCCACTTTTAGCTTCTGGAATCTCTACATCACTTAGTAAGATATCTCCTGATTCACAACATTTACCAGATATAGTTACTTTTTCTTTAGCTTCACTTTCCACATTATCAGCTATTATACATTCATATTTTGCATTATAAAGAGCTGGTCTTATATTATCTGTCATTCCGCCATCCACTGATACATACTTTCTTATATCTGGTATTTCCTTTATGGCTCCTATTGTATAAATAGTATTCCCTGCATTACCTATAATGGATCTCCCTGGTTCTATAACAAGATTCGGTAGCTTTATTCCCAGTTTTTCTGCTACCTTTTCTGCTTTATTTAATATAATTTCACAAAAATCCTCTATTTTCTTTGGAGAATCACCTGTTTTGTAGTGGATTCCAAAACCTCCACCTAGATCCAATTCTGTTACTTCATATCCTATTTCATCCTTAATACTTTTTACAATAGAAAACATTATTTCAACTTCATCTTCATATGGTTTTGTATCAAATATTTGAGAACCTATATGGCAATGCAATCCTTTAAAATCTATATTTGGAAATTCAATTGCTCTTTTTACTGCATCCATAGTATTATGTTCTAGCATTGTAAAACCAAATTTTGAATCTATTTGCCCTGTTTTTATATATTCATGAGTATGAGCTTCTATGCCAGGGGTTATCCTTAAAAGTATCTTTTGAATTTTATTATTTTCCTTAGCCACTGCATTTATTTTGTCTATTTCATGGAAATTGTCAACTACAAATCTTCCTACTCCTAAATTTATACCCATTTCTATCTCTTCCATAGTTTTATTGTTACCATGAAAATATATTTTTTCCATAGGGAAACCACTTTTAAGTGCAGTATAAAGTTCTCCTCCTGACACCACATCAAGACATAGTCCTTCACTATCTATCATTTGACACATAGCTAAAGTTAAAAAAGCTTTTCCTGCATAAGCTACCCTATTTTTGCTTTCCTTCAAATTAAAAGCTTTGTAATACCTTTTGCATTGATTTCTCACTAGTTCTTCATCAATAACATACAGAGGAGTTCCAAATTTTTTTGCTAAGTCTATTGTACTGACGTTCCCTATATAAAGAGTATTATTTTTAATTTCCATAGTTCCAAACAATTTCATACTGATTTCCTCCTTGTAAAATCTTATAAAACAAATGCGGCAAAGGAACGCTCTGCCGCATTATACAAACATTAATTGCAACTTTGATGTATCCCTGTAACACTCCACTTTTCATAAATTTTAGATACTTGCTTAAATAGTAACCTTACACATATTATATGCAAAGCCAGAAAATAGTTTCGCCAAACTTATTTTCTTTTGCTGTAATTCATTTATCTATTCCTCATAATTTATCAGCTAGAAATAGATAGTCTTAATTACAGTATCTCTATTACAGGGTAATTTTTATTGTGCTATTTTTAAATTGTCCTAAGTTTATCATAAATATTTATGGCTTTCAACCTATTTCTTACATACTTCTGTAAATACAAAGTTTACGCAATTAACGTCAAGGGATTCTTAAATTGTATAAAATTTTTCAAAAGACTTAATAGCATATATATAATCTTCAATGCCCGCTAGCTCTCTTACTGAATGCATAGAAAGAATTGCAAGTCCCATGTCTACAGAATTTATGTTTATATGGCTAGAAGATATTGGTCCAATAGTTGAGCCACCCTTTTCATCTGAGCGATTTACAAACACTTGAACTGGAACCTCTGCTTTTTCACATATATTTTTATATATAGCTGTAGATACTGCATCTGATGTATAACTTTGACTTGCACTTGATTTTATTATTGGTCCTTTATTAATTATTGGTCTATTTACAGGGTCGCTCTTTTCACCATAATTCGGATGTAGTGCGTGCCCTAAATCACATGATATTATAAAAGATTTTGATAATGCTCTATAATGATCTTCTTTATTTTTTCCAAGACTTAAAGATATTCTATCTAGTATAATTGAAAGCATAGGGGAATCTGCGCCCTGTTTTGTAGTGCTGCCAACTTCTTCATTATCAAAACATACCATAACATTAGTACTGTTCCCCACTTCTGTATTTACTAACGCTTTTATTCCAGAGTGTACCATAATTAAATCGTCTAATCTTCCACTAGATATAAATTCATCATTAAGTCCTATTATACTTCCTTTTTCAAATTCATATAAAAACAAATCAAAATCCAGTATGTCTTCTTCTTTTACTTCAAGTTCATTAGCTATAGTCTTTATAAGATATTTTTCTTTCTCAAATTTTTCATTTACCATGGAAAGCAGTGGAAGTATATCCTTCTGCTTATTTAATTCTATGCCAGAATTTATGTTTCTGTTCATATGTATGGCAAGATTTGGTATTATCAATATAGGTCTTTTTATATTTAAAAGTCTTTCTTCTGGATAAAAAGGATTTTCACTTTTAATTACTACTCTTCCAGCTAAAGATAAAGGTCTATCTAACCAAGTATTGATAATAGGACCTCCATAAACTTCTGTATTTAACTTTACATATGAATCTTCTACTTCTATATCAGGATTAGGCTTTATTTTGAAGCCAGGTGAATCTGTATGGGCTCCTATTATTTTAAATCCATCCTTCTCTAACTTACCTTTACCTACTACAAATGCAGTTATTGCTGAGCTATTCTTGGTTACAAAATATTTTCCACCTTTTTTTAAATTCCAATTATCCTCTTCTTTTAATTCAACAAATCCATAATTTAAAAGCATTTTTTTTGTGCTACTAACTGCATGAAAAGCTGTTGGACTTTCATAGACAAAATCTATAAGTTCCTCAGCTTTTTTTAACTTTTCATTCATTTTTAGTCCTCCAATCATATCTATATATTACAATTTTTCTCTTCACTTATAAGTATAACAGAGTTCACACTGATAAAATCAAAAATGTAATTAATTTACTTTAATTTATTATTATTTTAAAGTTAAATTTACTTTTAACACTCGTGAATCCAAGGTTAGTGCCATCAAACATACTCCTTAAATTATAACCTACTAAGTTTTAATCATAGGATATATTTCAATAAATATATACACAAAGACACATCTTTGCATATTATATACTGATTGAAATAAGTGGGAGTGTGTTTTTATGAAAGGTAATATAAGAAATTTTTTTCCTGGAGGTAATACTTCTTATGGTTTCTATTCTTTTTACCAGTACATTATAGATGAAAACATTGCTAAAAGGAAAATATGTATTAAAGGAGGTCCAGGCACTGGCAAATCCTCTCTCATGAAAAATATCGGAAGTTTCTTTGTAAACAAAGGATATGACATTGAATATCACCATTGTTCCTCCGATAATAATTCTCTAGATGGAGTGGTTATTAAAGGGTTAGAAATAGCTTTAGTGGATGGTACTTCACCTCATATAGTTGATCCTATAAACCCTGGAGCAGTTGATGAAATACTAAATATGGGGCAGCATTGGAATGAAGAAGGCTTTAAGCAATATAGGGCCTCCATAATTGAGACTAACAAAGAAATCAAAAATACTTTTGAAAGAGCATATAGATTTATAAAAGCTTCAAAACTTATACACGACGATTGGAGTAATTTCAACAAAATGGCTCTTAATTCTTCCAAATTGCTATTGTTAGAAGAAGATTTAAAAGATAAAATTTTTTCAAATTCATTGCCCAAAACTTTAGGAAATGATAGACACATTTTTGCTACAGCTTTTACACCTAATGGTATTGTTACTTTTATAGAAAATTTAAGCCAGTGCTGTAACAAAATTTACGTATTAAACGGAGGTCCAGGAACAGGAAAAACTGAAGTTCTTAGCTTTGTATATAAGGAGGCTTTACGTAGAGGCTTTTTCATTGAAGTTTATCATGATCCTCTAATTCCTGAGAGAATAGAGCACATAATAATACCCGAATTAAAAACTGCTATTATAACTTCAAACGAAATAAATAACAAGAAATTTACAGGTACCCAAATATTTATGGAGAACTTAGTCGATTATAGTAAACTCGACAAAAATGAACTGTCACAGTCAAAAGAAAATTTCTACACCCTTTTAAATAAAGGTCTATCAATTATATCCTCAGCTAAAAGTCTTCACGATGAACTAGAAAAATATTATATTTGTAACATGAATTTTAGAGAACTTGATGAAACCTATGAAATGTTATTAAATAAACTTCTAAAGTATTAGCTGTAACCAAAATAATCTTAAACTGTTTAAAAAGACAGTTTAAGATTACTTTTTTAAAAATTCCAATTTATATATATATCTTTGTTGTAAACTTCTTAGTATTAAATATTTTAATGGTATACTTATCTTCCATACAATTTTGTAATCTTATTTATTTTCTCAGCTAATCTATCAGTTAGCATTTCTTTTTCAACTCTCCACTGCCAATTTCCACCTATTGTTGACGGAATATTCATTCTAGCTTCATTACCAAGACCTAAATAATCCTGAAGTTGAGCTATTGCTAAATTTGCTACAGAACTTAAAGCACCTCTTATAAATCCCCAATTATATCCTTCTTTTTCATCTAATTTAAAATATTCTTTAGCAAAATTAACATCATCATTCTTTGTGTTTTCCATCCAACCAATTACAGTTTCATTATCATGTGTTCCAGTATAAACTATACAGTTTTTATCATAATTATGTGGTAAGTAATCACTTTGTTCTCTAGTATCAAAAGCAAACTCCAGTACCTTCATCCCATAAAATCCTGCAGCATTTCTAAAATCTATAACCTCCTGTGTTATATATCCTAAATCCTCTGCTATAATGTTTACTTCTCCTAAAACTCTTTTCACTGTATCAAATAGTTTTATACCTGACCCCTTTGCCCATCTGCCATTTACTGCTGTTTTTTCTCCATATGGTACTTGCCAAAAAGATTCAAAACCTCTAAAATGATCTATTCTAGTTACGTCATATATAGTACTATTTATTTTAATTCTCTCTATCCACCACTTATAGTCACTTTTCTCTAGATACTTCCAATCATATATAGGATTTCCCCATAATTGTCCTGTATCAGAAAAAGCATCTGGCGGACATCCAGAAACCGCAATAGGTTTTTTATTTTCATCAAGTAAAAATATCTCACTATTTGCCCATGCATCTGCACTGTCCTCAGACACATAAATAGGTATGTCGCCAATAATTTTAATTTCTTTACTATTAGCATAACTTTTCAAGTTCTTCCATTGACTAAAAAATAAATATTGCAAAAATACCCAATAACCTATTTCTAGTTTCAATTCCTCTTTATATTGGTTCACTGCTTCTTTATGTCTTAATTTAATATGCTCATCCCAATCCTGCCATGGCTTTAAATCAAACTTTGATTTTAATGCCATATATAATGCATAATCCTCTAACCATTCTTTATTCTCATATCTAAAACTTTTTATTTCATCTTCATATTTTCCTTTGCTATTTTCAAAAGCAATTCTCAAAATAGGCATTTTATTATTAAATATCTTTTCATAATCCACTTTTGTATTGTCACTGCCAAAATCTATATTTTCATAATCTTCCTTTCTAAGTAATCCTTGTTTAGCAAGCAAATTCAAATCTATAAAGTAAGGATTACCTGCAAATGATGAAAAAGATTGATAAGGTGAATCTCCATTTCCTGTACTTCCAAGAGGTAAAACCTGCCAGTATTTTTGGCCGGATTTCTCCAAAAAATCTACAAATTCGTAAGCTTCTTTTCCAAAAGTTCCAATTCCATACGGACTTGGCAAAGATGTAATATGCATCAAAATACCACTGCTTCTTGTAATCATTTTGCTGTCCTCCTTTATTTTGATAATTAACTTACTTTTTAGTCCTAAAACCTTTTGACTCTGAAACAGTCCTTCCTATGGATTGAATTTTTCCAGTTATACATCCTCTACAATGTGAAGGAGTATCTCCTGTACATATCTTTCCTGGATATAGTGCATATAATTTTCTATATTCACCTTCAGTTACATTTGGCATAACTACATTTGCTCCGCTTTGCAGCGCTATAAGCCTTCCATTTTTATTTAGTGCTTCCATAGCTGTAGTTGCAGGAATGTTTACATCTGGCATAATCAATCTAGTTATAGCCATAACTTTTAAGCTCATATTAAGATCTCCACCTTCTGCATCTTTCAAAGGTGTATCTTCATTAGGAATAAATGGTCCTATACCTATCATATCTGCTTCTATTTCTTTAAAAAATAAAATATCGTCTGCTAAAGATTCTATAGATTGTCCTGGAAGGCCTACAAGGCAACCTGTTCCAACCTCATATCCTAAACTTCCTAAATCTCTTAGACATCTTTTTCTCTCTTTATGACTCATGCCTGGGTCCATATCTTCATATAATTTTTCATCAGTAGTTTCTATCCTAATTAAATACCTATCTGCCCCTACTTCTTTATATGCCTTGTATTCTTCTAAAGTTTTTTCTCCAATGCTTAAGGTAATAGCTACATCTAACTTTTTTATACTACTTATTATATTCTTCATTCTCTCTATTGTGTAATATTCATCTTCCCCTGACTGCATTACTATAGTTTTATAACCATATTCAACTGCTTTCTTGGCTAATTCTATTATTTCTTCTGAAGTTAATCTATATCTTTTTACATTTTTATTAGAATGTCTAAGTCCACAATACAAGCAATTTCTTTTACATATATTTGAAAATTCTATAAGTCCCCTTAAATGCACTTCATCTCCAACATACTTTTTTCTAACCCTATCTGCTGCTTTAAATAGTTCTTCATTGCAGTGATGGTCTTTAAGTAAATCCACTATTTCATTTCTACTTAAAACATGAGTTTTTTCAGCTTTTTTTATTAATTCTAAACTTTTATCCATCAGCTATTCAATTCCTTTCTTATTTAAATGAACTTTTTCTCATAACTTATATATTTCATTTTATATTACCAACTAAATTTTAACCATATAAAAGTTAAAATGAAACGCTTGGTAAATATTACAAAAAAGCTTTCAATAAATATTGAAAGCTTTTTCATTTTATCGAGGAAGTTCTATATACATATAATTCATGTAAAGCTCTTGTGGCCATTACATATTTTAATTTGTCCTCTTCATTATTAGGTTTTTCATTGTCTACTAATATAACAGCATCAAATTCTAATCCTTTGGCAAAATAAGATGGTAGTATAACTTCTCCACTAGAATAAATTATATTTTCTTTATTTAATATTGAAATATGTACTCTCTCTTTTATACGTTTGCCCAAAACTTCTACTTCATTTGAATCTTTACAAACCACTGCTATACTTTCATATTCTTTCTCTTTTAATTCTATAATATTATTGACTATTTTGTCCACTAGCTCATCTTCGCTATTTACCTGTTTTTCCAAAACTTCCTGCCCATTTCTTACTAAAGGAATGGTTTTATTGCTTTTTAAATACTTATTGGCATAACTCATAATTTGCTTTGTAGATCTATAGCTTTTATCCAATCTAAAATGATGAACATCTGTGTCATTGAAGGTATTAGCTAATCCAAGCATAGCTGTTTCGCCTTCTATAGGTACTATTCTTTGATTACTATCACCAACTATGGTAAATGATTTACATCCTGTAAGTTCCTTTATAACAATAAATTGTAACATTGAATAATCTTGAGCTTCATCTATAACAATATGCTTTATTTCACTTTTATATTTCAAGCCTTCAAGTTTAATTTGCAAGTACAACATAGCAGATAAATCATCATAAATAAATTCTTTATTGTTATTAATTTCATTATATATCTGAACAATATCTGGATTCTTAATCCACTCCAATTTATTTTTTACTTCTATTACCTGTTTTATAATTTCTCTTATTTTATTTTTTCTCATATAGTTTAAATTATTTTCTTGAATTATTAACTCTTCTTTAGATAATTTTTCTATACTTTCCTTATATTCTTTTTCTATTTCTCTAATTAAAATATTTCTTTCATCTTTTATTTTTGATATTAATATTCTTTTTATTTTTTTACTTCTTCTAAATAAAGGCATCTCTTTAAAATAAGAACCAAACATTTCTTCTATTTCTTCTTCATTTACTATAACTTTATCATAAAATTTAACTTGTTTTATTTTAAAGTACTCATAGTCTAATTTTTTAATTAGGTTATCCAGCTTTTCAATGTATTTCGCTGATTCCTTATACATAACTTCTTCAATAAAGTTTTTGTTTCCACCTAATATACTTTCCATATACTCTTTAAAATCCATTACATATTTCAAATTTAAAATATCTAACGCAAATTCCTTAAAAGTAAACTGTTTTACACCGACCTCGCCTAAACTTGGTAAAACTGTAGAAATGTAATCCATAAATATACTATTAGGTCCCAATATTAAAACTTTATCTTGAAGTACTTTCCTATAGTTATATAAAAGATATGCAACCCTATGAAGTGCTATAGTAGTTTTACCACTACCAGCAACTCCATCTACTATTACAGCACCTTTTCTGGATTGTCTTATTATTTCATCTTGTTCCTTTTGTATAGTCATTACTATATCTTTTAGTTTTTCACCAGCATTTTTACTCAATACTATTTGAAGTATTTCATCCTTAACGTCCATACTAGAATCAAATAATCCAAGTAATTTAGCTCTTTTTATAATAAATTGTCTCTTAGCTAATACATTGGCTTTTACTTCACCCATAGGAGCATTGTAAGTTGCTTCTCCTAAACTTCCAGTATAAAATAAGGCACTAATAGGAGATCTCCAATCCACAATTATAGGTTCATAATCTTCATCTTTATTAACACCAAATCTTCCAACATATATACTTTCAGTATCAAACTGCCCCTGAAAATCAACTTTCCCAAAATAAGGTGAACTACTAAGAATGTTAAATTCTCTAAGCTTCTTATCTATAAATTTAAATGCTTCTTCTTTAACAAATACTTCATGATCAAAATATTTTGCAACTTCATCCTCGTCGTCTTTATATTCTTCAACATTCTTTTTTCTCAAGTTAACTATATAACTTGATATCTGTTTTCTCTTTTCTATAAAATTTAAAGTTTGACTTTTTATTTCTTGAAGCACTTCCTCCAAGTTTTCTTTTTCCAAATTAAATTCTATTTCTCTTTTTAACTCTTTTTCCAGTTCACTGTTTTCCATAACATTTCTCCACCAATTCTAATTTAATAATTATTTCTACAGGTAATTTCCTTCTTCTATCATAGCCATAAATTCATCGCCCATAAGAGTTTCTTTTTCTATAAGTCTTTCTGATATTCTAGTAAGTAAGCCTCTGTTACCTTCAAGTAATTTTTTTGATTTTTCATGAGCTTCTTTTATTATTTTCAAGGTTTCTTCATCAATTATTGCTGCCGTTTCAGCACTACAATTTTGAACAGGTCTTCCATCTAAATATCTATTTTGCATAGACTCAAGACCCATCATATCAAACCTTTCACTCATTCCATACATAGCTACCATACTTCTTGCAGCTCCAGTTGCTCTTTCAATATCATTGGCAGCTCCTGTAGACATAGTCTTAAACTCCACTTCCTCTGCAGCTCTTCCACCTAACATTACGCATATTTGTTCCATCATTTCTTCCTTGGTTGTAAGATATTTTTCACCATCTGGCAACTGCATAGTATATCCTAAAGCACCCATAGTTCTTGGAACAATAGTTATCTTGTGCACTGGGTCAGTATTTTTTAATAAAGCTGCTATAAGTGCATGACCAACTTCATGAAAAGCAACTGATCTTCTTTCCTTGTCAGATAATATTCTATCTTTTTTCTCTTTTCCTGCAATAATTACTTCTATGGCATCTTCTAAATCTTCCTGAACTACTTCTTTTCTATTGTTTTTAACAGCCCTAAGTGCAGCTTCATTTATTATATTAGCTAAGTCTGCTCCTACTGCACCCGGAGTACCCTTTGCAACAGAATTCAAGTCAGATTTCTCTGATATTTTAACTCCTTTAGCATGTACCTTCAATATTTCTTCTCTTCCTTTTAAATCAGGTCTATCAACTATAACTCTCCTGTCAAATCTTCCTGGTCTTAGAAGAGCTTTATCTAATATTTCTGGTCTATTGGTAGCTGCTAAAATTACTACTCCCTTGGAAGAGTCAAATCCATCCATTTCAGCTAACAATTGATTTAGAGTTTGTTCTCTTTCATCATTTCCGCTAACATTGTTATCTCTACTTTTACCTATAGCATCAATTTCATCTATAAATACTATACAAGGCGCTTTTTGTTGTGCTTGTTCAAACAAATCTCTAACCCTTGAAGCTCCCATACCAACAAACATCTCAACAAAAGCAGAACCAGATATAGAGAAGAAAGGAACTTTTGCTTCTCCTGCTACTGCTTTTGCTAGTAAAGTTTTACCTGTTCCTGGTGGACCAACTAAAAGAGCACCTTTAGGAAGCCTTGCACCTATGTCTGTATACTTTTTAGGATTATGTAAAAAATCTACTATTTCAACTAAAGATTCTTTAGCTTCCTCTTGACCAGCTACATCCCCAAAATTTACTCCAGTTTGACTTTCTGCATATATTTTAGCTGTATTTTTTCCAAAAGACATAACGCCACTACCCATTTTTTTATCTAGCTTTCCAAACAAAAGCCTTCCCAAAAACATAAATATTGCAATAGGAAATATCCAATTTACAAAAAAACTTCTTATTGGGCTATTTTCTTGTGGAACTCCACCAAATTTTATTTTTGCATCTCCTAACCTTTTTATTAAGTCAGAATCGTCTACTCTTTCTGTATACAATGTTTTTTTGCTTTCTCCTGCTTTAATTTTAGGCACAATTACTAACTTATCTTTTGAAATTTGCACTTCTTCAATCTTATTAGTGTTTACATAATTCATGAATTCGCTGTATTGAATATGCTGTGTTTTCATATTTACCATATAATCATTCAATATAAAGATTACAATGGCTACAGCTACAGCATAATAAATGCCATATTTCATTTTATTTCCATCGAATTTTTTGTTATTAAACATATTTAAGCCTCCACAATACTATCTTCTTTTTTAGCTCTATACTATATATTATATCAATAAATATGCTTTAACTGTAGTGTTTATAAATTATTTCCTGTAATTTTAATCATTTAGATATATAAGTGCAAATTGTGCAAATACAGCAGCTGCTTTATATATTATATCTTCATCCACATTAAATTGAGGGCTGTGGAGTGGTTCTGTAATGCCTTTTTCCTCATTATAGTTTCCTACCCAAAAAAATGTACCCGGAACTTTTTCTTCGAAGCTTGAAAAATCTTCGCCAATCATAGTGGGTTTATCTACTATTACTATATTTTTATGCCCTACTATTCTGCTAGCAGATTTTCCTAGCATAGTAGTAATTTCATAATCATTTATAACTGGAGCATGATAGGGTGTAAATTTAAACTCATATTCTGCTCCATTAGCTTCACTTATACCTTTTATAATAGACTCCATAATTTCTGGTATTTTTTCTCTCACTTCATAAGTAAGTGTTCTTATAGTTCCTTCTAGTTCAGCTTTATCTGGTATTATATTATGAGCTGAACCTGAATTAAACTTTCCAATACTTATAACTGCTGGTTCTAATGGATCTACTTTTCTACTTATTATAGTTTGCAGTGCCATGTATATTTCACAAGCTGCAGCTATAGGATCTATACATTTTTGCGGTTGACCTCCATGTCCACCCTTTCCATGTATTATTATTTTAAAATTATCTGAAGCCGCCATAAGAGGTCCTGGTTTTATACCTATTTTTCCTGCTGCTAACCCAGGCCACACATGAGCACCTACCACCACATCTACTTTTGGATTTTCTAAGACTCCACTATGAATAGTTTTTTCTGCACCTCCTGCTCCTTCTTCTGCTGGTTGAAATAAAAACTTAACATTTCCGCTAAATTCATCTTTAAGTTCTGATAATATTGCTGCAGCTCCAATTAACCAAGATGTATGTGCATCATGGCCACATGCATGCATAAATTCAGGATACTGTGATTTATATTTTATATCGTTTTCTTCTGTTAATCTAAGACAATCCATATCTGCTCTTAAAAGTACAGTTTTTCCTGGTTCTTTACCTCTTAATATTCCAACTACTCCTGTCCCTCCAATATGTTCTTGAACTTCTATTCCATATCCTTTTAGTTTTTCTACTACTATTTTAGCTGTTCTATTTTCATGCATACCTATTTCCGGATGAGCGTGAATATCTCTTCTGATCGTTATAAGCTTATCTTTTAATTTTTCTGCCTTATCTAAAACCATACTTTTATACATATCATTCTCTCCTTAGATTATATTATACTTAAAATTACAATATAATGTTTTCTTTAACACCATTATATAAGAAGTTTTTTAAACAATCAAAGGTGTTATGAAATAAAATCCATAAAAAATGAAAGCCTACTGTGTATTATTTCACAGTAGACTTTTCATATACATCTTTTTATTTTTAATATGCTCTTCCCCAACAAACTAATTTACTAGCTTTTTTTCCACAGCATACACAAGTACCTGCTATTTCTTCTTGATCAAATGGTATGCATCTAGATGTTGCACCAGTTTCTTCTTTAATTTTATCTTCACAAGCTCTATCTCCACACCACATAGCTTTAACAAATCCTGTTTTATTTTCAACTATATCTTTAAATTGTTCCATATTTATTGCATTACTTGTTTTTTGTGTTCTAACTAACTTAGCAGCTTCAAACATTGCATTGTGCATTTCATCTAAAAGTGCAGGTATTCTAGTTTCTAATTCATCCATTGAAACAACTATTTTTTCTCTATTATCTCTTCTTACAAGTACAACTTGATTTTTTTCAATATCTTTAGGTCCTACTTCTAAACGAATTGGAACACCTTTCATTTCGTACTCGGCAAACTTCCATCCTGGCATTTTATCGCTATCATCTACTTTAACTCTAGCTACCTTAGCTATTCTTGTTTTTAATTCAGCTGCCTTTTCTAAAACACCTTCTTTGTGTTGAGCTACTGGCACTATTATTACCTGAGTTGGTGCTATTCTAGGTGGAACCTTAAGTCCATTATCATCTCCATGAACCATAATTATCGCACCTATTAAACGGGTAGTTATTCCCCATGAAGTCTGGTGAACATACTGTAGTTTGCCATTTCTATCTGTATATTGCATATTAAAAGCTTCAGCAAAATTAGTTCCAAAATTATGAGAAGTAGCTGCTTGAAGCGCCTTTCCATCATGCATTAAAGCTTCTATAGTATAAGTTCCAATCGCCCCTGCAAATCTTTCTTTTTCAGTCTTTTCACCTCTAACAACTGGAATTGCCAACATATCTTCAACATGGTCAGCATATACATTTAACATTTTAATTGTTTCTTCCTCTGATTCTTCTTGTGTTTCATGTATAGTATGACCTTCTTGCCACAAAAACTCTGTAGTTCTAAGGAAAGGACGTGTAGTTTTTTCCCATCTTACAACTGAACACCATTGATTATAAAGCTTTGGCAAATCTTTATATGATTGAACTATCTTAGCATAATGCTCACAAAATAAAGTTTCAGATGTTGGACGTACACATAGCCTTTCTGCAAGTTCTTCATCGCCACCATGTGTAACCCAAGCAACTTCTGGTGCAAATCCTTCAACATGATCTTTTTCTTTTTGAAGTAAACTTTCTGGTATAAACATAGGCATATATACATTTTCATGTCCTGTTTCCTTAAATCTTCTATCTAAATCACTTTGGATATTTTCCCACATCGCATAAGCATAAGGACGTATAATCATGCAACCTCTAACACTTGAATAATCAGCAAGTTCTGCTTTTTTTATTATATCTGTATACCATTGAGCAAAATCCTCATCCATTGGCGTAATCTGTTCTACTAATTTCTTATCTTTTTCCATTTTAAAATCCTCCTAATATAATGTTTTTTATGAAATATTTTACATTTTAACTTTAATATCTTCTGCTGTTTACTAAAATAATATATGAAAAACGTTTATAGATTTTTAAATACAAAAAAGCCTTCAATCCCAATAAGGGACCAAGACTATATCGGCGGTACCACCCTGTTTAATACATTTCTATAAAACATATTCACTCTTAATTTTTTAACGATTATTAACCGCTGTATCTTACTACTATTTCAGTACAGAATTCCAAGGTAGGTTCAAAATGATTCTTTAGGAATGTTTCACCACTCATTCCCTCTCTTTGAAAAAGTCTACATTTTTACTAATCCTTTTCTTTATATTTATAATATTTAAATTTTTTGAACTTATTTTATAATAATAAAATATAAACTCTTAATTGTCAATAGCCTAAATTTAATATTTTAAAATTAATTAGATGATTTAAAACCTCCAACCATTATATCCAAAGGAGGTTTTTAATATATTTATATTGAATATATATCAGAAAATTCAATATTTATCATATCAATTTTACTATTATCATACTTATTTTCACCATTATCCTTTTTATCTTCTATAGTTTTAGACGGAAGCTCTATTTTAAATATACTACCTTCACCTAATTTGCTCTCAGCACTTATTTTGCCATCATGTAGTTCAACAATTGACTTTACCAAACTTAATCCAATGCCACTTCCTTCAGCATTACGAGTAAAAGATTTATCTACTTGATGAAATCTTTCAAAAATAGCATCTAAATGGTTTTTGTCAATCCCCATACCACTATCTTTTACTGATATTTCAACAACTTTATCTTTGTCTAAAACACTTACATATATTTCGTCTCCTGACTCTGAAAACTTAATTGCATTAGAAATAAGATTAAGTATAACCCTTTCTATTTTATCAGGATCACAAGCAATAATCTTTTCTTCTGTATCAGTATCAAAAATAATGCTCAACCCTTTACTGTGAACATATTCTGATACTGACTGTACAATATCTTCAACAATACTTACTATGTTTTTATTACATAGATTTAATTCGAAAAATCCAGACTCAATCTTTGATAAATCTATTATATTACCTATAAGCTTTATAAGTCTATAACAATTCTGTCTTATAGAATAAGTATCTTTAATAATCTTATTCTTATTTTTTGATATAGATCCATTTTTCAGGTATAATTCAAGCAACTGAGCTGAGCTAAATATTACATTTAAAGGAGTTTTAAGTTCATGTGATATATTAGTTAAAAACTCTTCATTCCTTTTAAGACTCTTTTCCATTTCAAGCTTGGCTGCTATCTCCTGAGTTACATCCATAAAAATCACAACTATTTGAACTAATTCGCCATTAAGACCAAAGACAGGCTGATATAATTTTTTCAAAAATACTTCTTCTCCATCCACTACCAATCTTATATATTTTAAATACGATGTGTCTTTTTTATCCATTATATCTTTAATATGTTCAAGCAACATATTTTTATTAGAATTAGTAATAATGTCTGAATAATTTCTTTCTTTAAGTGAAGATATGGATTTTATTTCAGGTTTCAATACGTTAATAACTTTATAAGCCTTTTGATTAATATCTATGATTTTTAAATCTGGATAAGACAATCTTATAACAGGTAAATCCAAATTTTCTACTACTCTATTTAACAAATCGTATTGAGTTTTTATTAGCAAATTTTCTTCATGTTTTATTTTTTCAGTAATATCTCGAAAACATAATATTCCTGCAATAAAGTTACCTTCTTTATCATATATTGGAGTACCATTTAACTCTATATTAATTATATTATTACTAATTTTCATGCGAGTTTTATATCCTGATAATTTTTCGCCTCTTAATACCCTTTGAGCAGGCAGATTTTCACTTAGAATTAAGTTTCCATCTATATCAATGCATTCAATTTCTTTAGAAACTTCTTCTATATTATTTAAGACTTTATTATGGAATAGATATCCCCTAGCTTCTTTGTTAACTATTGTAAATTTTCCTTCCTTATCGAAAATTGCTAAAGCATCCGACGTGTTTTCAATAATAGCTTCTAGCTCTTTTTTTGTTCTTTAATAATTCTTGATTGTTCTTCTATAAACTTTCTATTGACGTTTATAAACTCATTATTAGCTTCCGTAATAATATTATTTTTACTGTGCAAAGATGGCCTTATAACCCTTTTATTTAAAGTATATTTCATAGAATAATCCCCCATGGTTTATTAATAAAATATTTTTTATATTTATCATATATTATTTAACCATATTTTATCATAATATATTTTAATTTAAAACTTTTACTATAATTGTTATTGTTTATATTTTTAAAAAACAGGTGTCAATATTATTCTTATGATCAGAGGTATATGATTTTAATTTTAACCAAAAACAGCAGTGCTCATGCCTGCCGCTTTTTTACTCTATCTTATTATCATTTTTTTCATAATATATCATTAAAACTACCTATATAAACCTTGAATGAGTTAAGAGTAATTAACAAACAAATTCTTGATATGAAACCAAAAACTGAAGATGTAAGAGAGGTTTGTATTAATTTTGATGCCACTGTTATAACAATATTTGTAAATGAATTAAACTTTAATATTAAGGCTTATTAAGTTAACTCAAAATACCTATCGGTCTGAAAAATTTTGAATATTATGGTAAAAATAAACAAAAGCAAGTAGTTTTTGTTTTTTAAAATTACTTGCCGAATTCAAGTTAAAGTTACTTTTTTTTCGAAAAAAACTTACGGCTCTGCAAAACTACATTTACGAAGCTATATAGTTTTCACTTTTGTTTATAATACTAATAAGCTTTTCAGCGTCTTTAGGAACCTTTATTCAAATAAAGTTCTTGCCGAGTCCATGAAAATCTTCACCAGGTTCTGTTAATACACCATTAACTTTTAATAACTTATATAAATTAACGTCTGTTTCGGTAAGATACAATGTCATTATTGGCACCTCTAGATTGGTTTCCAATACTTTTCTATTTATTCATTCAATATTTTTTGAACTATTTCAACGATATAATCACCCTGTACCTTTATATCATAGTTATTCTCATAACCACTTGTGAACTGCTTATAGAGTCAATTTATATCTGTTGATATTTTATTACCATTCTCTTTACTATAAATAGTTATAGAAACATTATCTTTAATTTTATATGACTTTATTTTATTTGATGCATTATTAAAGATACCAATTTGAAAAATCTTTATCTGTAACCCCAATTTGTTTCATTCTTTCTTTTTGATCTGCAGTTATTAGCTCTAAGTCATCAAAGCCCATTACCCTAGTATCCTTATTAAGGCTCTTGATGGTACCAAAGATAAAGCGAGAAATTTTTGCTGTAGTTTGAGTATTAGTCGTCTTTTTCTTTACTTCTGCTAATGATTCTGAATTCTTCGCTACAACCTGAATATCAGTTGTTTTTTTCTCTGCTTCTACTGATGATTTTGCTACTTCTTTTTTATCTGATTTCGACTGTGTATTTGAACATGAAGCAGTAAATACAGATATTAATATCAGAATTAGAATTTTTAATAAAACATAATGCTTTAAATTATTGACATTTTGTCTTTGCATGCAAATTTCTCCTTAAATATTAAAATTTTTTGATTGCTCAATGAATATCTATCCATTGCATGAATTAATAATACCAAGACCATATATGTAAATAATCTCAACCATGTAAACAATATGTTTCTATTCTAAATTAAAATCTCTGCAGTATAAATTCCATACTTAAGCATTTACTTCGGCATTTTAATGATACTAAATCACTAAATGCTAATTACGCGCAATTGTGCGTTCCCCTGGTCTCACCTTGAAATCCATCTGTTTATTGCACTACCACGCTTTCGCAATTTCCAACACCTCGTCCGGAATATTTCCTGCAACAAATTCAAGAATAGCTTCTTCTATTATATCAACAGCTTTATCAATCTGCTCATGGCTTATTACAAGTGGAGGCTAACCCTTAGAACATTATTTGCAAAGAATGTTAGTACTAATCCCTTTTCATAGCATCTATAGCATATTTTTGTACAAGCCCTCTGATTTCTATCCTTTGTCATCAGATCCTTAACCATGTCTACACCTATTTTAAGGCCCAGTCCCCTCATGTCACCTTTTATTGGATATTTGTCTTTAAGTTTCATGAATTTCCCGTTGAGATACTCTCCTTTTTCTTTAGATGCCTCCATCACAAGCTATTACCTCCATATTATAAAAAAATAAGTACATCACTGCATAAAGGAGCAATGATGTACTTATTTTTAAACTACTTTCATTTTACCATTGTACTAACTTGTTCATTATTATACACATACCAGTTTGCTTGTTTACTTTTATTATTTGAATTCATAAAATCATCAAATTCTTTTTTTGTAACTATTTTATTGCCAATGTAGTATGTCTCTGATATATTTCCATTTTCTTGGTGGGAAACTTCTGCTGCTATTTGAATTTCATCACTACCATTTTCATTAAATTTAAGTTTTGCAAAAGTATTATCAAAAGCACCACCTGATTCTAAAAAAGTACCATCACTTTGTAGATTTTCTAGTGCTCTTAAAACTCGATGATATCCATATACTTTACCATTCATATAATGAAGTATTTCGTATTCCTTTGGTCCATTACTTGATGATAATTCGAGAATAACTTCTGGTATATTGTCACCATCCATATCAAGCATTGTAAAATGTGTTATGCTTTCTTTATCACCAATAACATTGTTATAATTTAAAAAATCATTTAAGCTTTCACTTTTGCTATCATCTGTACTAAAAAACATCGCTCCATTTTGCAGCACTGCACTATATGCTGTCATTGCTGAACTACTATTACTTATTAGTAATCCTATCAATTTATCTGATATAGAGCCTGTGCCACCATAGACCAAAACATTTGAATATTTCATACTATCAACGAATTGTTTTTGAAGCTTATTGTTACTATTGTTAACCAAAATAATCGGTGCATTTTTAGCTGCTGCATATGCTGTTCCTGCTAAAGCATCTGCAAACTTACCGTCTGTGTTGCCCTCTCCGCCATACGCAAATGTAACAGTGTCACCTGGTAATTTAAATTGATTCATTATATTTAAATTTGTTTCATACCTGTCTGCACCAGCTAAATTAACTACATTTTCTTTAGAAACACCAGTAATACTTGCTATATTATCTCTGTTAGCTTGAGATATAACGCCATTCCCACCCACAAAGTAAACTTTTGAAGGTTTTATTTTTTTCAATTCTTCTGTTGTAGAACTAGAAATACTATTAACATCTGTCATAAGAATTGGATAGCCTTTAGCTGCTGCTATACTGCTTATAGAAATTCCATCTGCATAACCTGCACCACTTACAAAAATTACGGGTGTTCCTTCAGCAACATTCATTTTGTCTAATACAGCTGAATTTGTATCATAGTCACTTTGTCCTGAAATTCTCTCTACATTGCTAAATCCAAAATTTTTAATTGTGCTCTCTACAGCTGAACTAACTCTTTTAGTGTTTCCGATAATGTATACATTTTTGTCTTTAGAAACACTGTCATTTAAAAAGTCTAATGAAGATTTGCTAAGAGTATTACTTTCTGTAAGCAACATAGCTGCTTCCATTTTTTTAGCGAAAACACAGCTTGAGATAGCATCATGATAATCTTCACCGTTTACTATTACTATTGCATTTAATTTATCAAACTGCTTTGCTATATTAACAGATGTCTCATATCTGTCCTGTCCACCTAATCTTGTTACTCCAGCAGCTTTCACATCAGTAAAAGTAAGAGATGAAACAATTAAAAAACTTGCTAACGCTGTAATTGTTTTCACTTTTTTACTTAACACATATATTCCTCCTCGTATAATAAGTTTATAGTCAGTTAAATAACTGCTTATAATTTACAAAAGTAAATTTATTCACTTTTGCATTATATCATAATATAATAAATTTAGAGAAAAATTTCTATATTTTACATAAAATCAAATTCTCCTAATATAAAAATTTTATCTAAATTTACATTTAAAACTTTTTCTAACTTAAGAGCAATTACTAATGAGGACTTGATTCTATTGTTCTCATAGTTTCTAATTTGAGTTTCAGACATATTACACATATCTTCTAACTTTCTTTGAGTTAAATTTTTCTTTAATCGTATTTCTCTAAGTTTATTTTTTATTCTTATTCCCTCAAATTTATTAATGAAAGGTCATTGTTATGGATTCAATTAAAACTTATTTATTTCTATATAATCAATATTTTTTGAAAATAATTTATCAACTACTTTTAGCTTATTACAAACATAAGTAGCAAGTGAGCCTTGCGCATAGGCTAGCTTGCTACTAACTTTTTATCACATGATTTCCAAACAACCCATAGGATTCATTAAATTCTTTTATGAAAACTTCGATATTAATACCTTTATCCCTAATCAATTTCATGAATTAATAATAACAGGAACATGTATATAAATAATCTCAAACATGTAAACAATTTGTTTCTATCCTAAACTAAACTCTCTGGAGTGTAAATTCCGTACTTAAGCATTTACACTGTACATGAAATTCATATGTTTATTGAACTACCACCCTTGCGCAATTTCCAACACCTCTATAGTGGCAAGTGAAGCCTAGCAATATATTAATATCTATACATCCCATTTTTAGGTAACATGCTACATTTCATTATTTTTTAACTATCAACGCACAGCACTCCACATGGGCAGTTTGAGGGAACATATCTACAGGTTGAATATCAACAGCTTTATATCCTAATTCGTCCAATATATTTAAATCTCTTGCTAATGTTCCTGGATCACAAGAAACGTATACTATCCTTCTAGGTGCCATTTGTGCCATAGCTTCTAAAAGACTTTTTTCACAGCCTTTTCTTGGTGGGTCTACCACAACTACATCTGCTTTTATTCCCTTTTCTATAAGCTCTGGTATCACCTTTTCAGATTCACCTACTATAAATTCAGTATTTGTAACATTATTTTGCCTTGCATTTATTTTTGCATTTTCTATAGCCTGAGGAACTATTTCCACTCCATATACCTTTTTAGCTTTTTTAGATAAAAATAAGGATATAGTACCTGCACCGCAATATGCATCAAATACAATTTCATTTCCTGTTAGTGCAGCATATTCTAAAGCCTTATTGTATAAAACTTCCGTTTGCACAGGATTTACTTGAAAAAATGATAAAGGTGATATATTAAACTTAAAATTCCCTATATCATCGTTTATAGTATCATTTCCCCATAAGGTTATACACTGCTCTCCTAAAATAACATTAGTTTTTTTACTATTTACATTTTGCACAATACTGCTTATACCTTCTATGTTTTGAAAAAACAGCTCTATAAGTTGTTCTTTATACGGTAATTCCATAGTTCTAGTAACTAAAACTACCATAACTTCTCCTGTTTTAAAGCCTTTTCTAATCATTATATGTCTTATATCCCCACTATGATTTTCTTCATTGTAAGGTTTTATATTATGTTTTTCTATCCACTGCTTTGTTAATTTCACCACTTTATCAGCTGCTTCATGTTGTATGTTGCAAGCATCCATATGTATTATTTCATGGCTTCTTTGAGCATAAAACCCTATATTAATTTCACCATTTTTTTCACCTACAGGAAGTTGAACTTTATTTCTGTATCTATAAGGATTTTCCATTCCAATAGTATTATGTAAAACTGTCCCTTCATTTTGTAAATCAGAGTTACTGTCATTTTCTTCATCTCTAACCTTCAATTTTCCTATTCTTTCTATACAGTCTTTTACTCTCTGTTTTTTAAAATTTAATTGAGCCTCATAAGAATAATGTTGAAGTTGACATCCACCACATCTTTTATATATATTACAAACTGGTTCTGTTCTGTGTTCAGATTCTTGTATAATATCTATAAGCTTTCCAAATGCAAAATTTTTATTTACTTTAATTATTTTTACTTTAACTTTCTCATTTAACAAAGCGCCTGGCACAAAAACTGTAAAATCATTTATTTTTCCTACTCCTTCACCCTCATAGCCCATGCCAGTTATATGTATATCATATTCTTCATTTTTAATTATAGAAATATTTTTACTCATTCTTTCACCTACCATATTAAATCTTCTTTCATTATTCTACATTCTAGCATGAAATTTGTCTATCAAGTTTTTTATTTTGTTTTTATTGTTATTAACTATTAAAATATAATCTAAAAGATCTTTCAATTTCCACATAAAATTGAATTAAGGTATTAAAGCTTATTATAATTTCTATTGATAAGTAAAAACTATACATATTATACAGGAGGTGTATTTTATTTTTGATAAATATTAATTGGAAGCCAAAAAAGATAGTTGTAAATCCTTATACAAACAAATTGTAGATTATGTAATAAATGAAATATCTATAGGTAATTGGGTTGTTGGTACTAAACTTCCTTCTCAAAGACAATTATCAGAAGACTTTAAGGTAAACAGAAGTACTATAGTAGAAGCATTTGATGAGCTAAAGAGTAAAGGTTTCATTGAAGGAAATCGTGGTGGCGGTACTATAATAGTAAATAGTACCTGGTCATTACTTTCATCACAGTCTAAGTTGAATTGGCAAAATTATATTGAAGAAAGTATACATAAACCTAATATACATACTATTCAAATGGTTAACAAATTAGAATTTCAAAAAAACATTATACGATTAGGTACCGGAGAGCCTGGTCCTCAGTTGTTTCCTCAAAATATGATGAATAAAATATTAAATAAATGTTCAAACAAAATTACATCCTTAGGATATCTTGAAGGCAAAGGTCTACCGCAATTAAGAACTGCTTTAAGTGAACACCTTAAAATTTACGGAATAAACGCTAATCCTTCATCTATTCTTATTGTTTCTGGAGCACTTCAAGCACTGCAATTAATAGCTTTATCAATTTTACCTTTAGGTTCTAAAATTCTTATAGAAAAACCATCATATTTAAGATCCCTTCATATATTTGAATCTATGGGAATGAAAATGGTTGGTATAAAAATGGATAATAGAGGTATTATTCCTTCTGAAATATTAAAAGAGATTAATAATAAAATGAACACTTTATTATATACAATTCCTACTTTTCATAATCCTACAGGAATCATAATGACTGAAAGTAGGCGTATAGAAACATTATCTTTATGTGAAAAATATAGAATTCCTATTATTGAAGATGATGCTTATAGAGAATTGTGGTTAGACGAAATACCTCCTCCACCATTAAAATGCAATGACAAAAATGGGAATGTACTTTATCTTGGAAGTATCTCAAAATCTCTTGCACCAGGTTTTAGAATTGGATGGCTTGTTGGTCCTGAAGCAGTAGTAGACAGATTAGCCGATATAAAAATGCAGACAGATTATGGTTCTAGTTCCTTATCTCAGCTAGTATTAACAGAATGGATTGAAAGTGGTTTTTATAGTGAACATCTTAACAATATAAGATCTAAGTTAAAAATTCAAAGAGATAATGCTATAAAGGTTTTAAATGAGAATTTTTATGATATAGCCACCTGGAATATTCCTAAAGGCGGATTTTACATATGGTTAAAATTAAATTCACCTATATCTATGAATAAATTATTTTCTGAAGCAGCAAAAGAAAACTTACTTATTAATCCTGGAAACATATATGATTCTCTTAATAGTCAAAATTTAAGAATTTCTTATTCTTATGCTTCATTGGAAGAAATGAAACTAGGATTAGAAAAATTATCACAAATAATCAGGAAGTTTATCAAGTTATAAGCAAACTCCACCTGAGTCTAAGAATCACTTAATATTTAACTGTTCTTTTTCTTTGGTTGGTAAAACTTTTATTACTTTGGTTGGAGATATTGTCCATAACTGACAGTATAATTTACATTAGAAATCTTAATTCAGGAGGATAATATCTATGCTCAAATATTTAATTCAAGGATTTATTTTAGGCCTTAGTTATGTTGCACCTATAGGAATGCAAAATTTATATGTAATAAACTCATCTATATCTATGAATAGACGAAGAGCTTATGAAGTAGCCTTTATAACTATATTTTTTGATATAAGCTTATCTCTTTCAAGCTTTTTTGGTATAGGCCTACTTATGAATAAATTTTATTTTCTTAAACTAGCAGTTCTATTATTAGGAAGCATTATTGTCTTATATATAGGAATATCTCTTATAAAATCTAAACCTAGTTTATCAACTGAAATTTCAACAAACATAAATGTGCCTATATCCAAAGTAGTACTTGCATGTTTTACTGTAACTTGGCTCAACCCACAGGCCATAATAGATGGTTGTCTATTATTAGGTAGTTTTAGAGCATCTTTACCCTTGAACTCTTACAAATTTTTTATTAGTGGAGTTTGTACTGCCTCTTTAGTATGGTTCACCTTTTTAGCTACAGTTTTTTCTCTATTCAAAAATGTTTTCAATGAAAAAATTCTAAGAAAAATAAATATAGCTTGTGGATGCATAATTGTATTCTATGGAATTAAATTAGCATATTGCTTTATAAAAATTGTACTTGGTATGTAATTAAAATAAGCGGACAAATCCGCTTATTTTAATGTTACTTAAATGTTTCACACTGCGTTTGCGAAGTAGTTTTAGCTCCAGGCCCATATATTTGAACATTACTTGCACTACACAATTTGTTTACATTATATGTGCAATTTTCAGCTTCACATTTTATTTCTGGGCTCATTTCTATAGAATCATTGCTAAATAGTTGTTTAAACTCTCCAACCAAATTCATATTTGTAAAATTCGACATAGCATTTACTACACCTTTTTGTAAAAAATTTTCACAGGCAGTTTCTGTGCTAGTGTTGGATTGGTCTCCCATTATATGTATGTTATTTGCCATACACAGGCTATTTATATTATTTACACACTTTTCCGCATTGCAGGTTAATTTTCCGCTCATATAAATCCCTCCTAAATTAATAGTTTCATTAATATAGTTTCTTAATTTGAGGATTTTATACAAAAAAAATGCACCTTTTTTTAATAAAGGTGCTAAAAATAGAATCAGTTGCCTCTTATTTCCCTATCATGTTATTTTAACCATAGATTTATCTATTATACATTATTTCCATACAAATTTTCAAGAAAAATTTATATGGAATTTTTTTTATTTTTCAAAAGTCTTTTTTACACTTTTCAACATTTTTCTTATTGGTAGATTATATGGACATCTAGCTTCACATTTTCCACATTCTATACAGTCTTTTGCAGTAACTTTTAAAGCTGCATATCTATCTTCAGCCCATTTCTCTAGATTATATCTTTCTTTATAACCTTGAAGCAAAAATATGCCTGGTATATCTATCCCTTGAGTACATGGTCCACAGTAGCCACATCTTCTGCAAAACTCAGTTCCTAACTCCTGTGATATTTTTTTAGCTTCTAGTTTTTCTTCTTCTGTTAATATTATTTCTTCTGAAGCAACCTTTACATTTTCTTCTACTTCTTCTATTTTTCCCATACCTGGTATAACACAGGTTACATTTTTATTTTGCAATATATATTTTAATGCTAATGTTCCATTTTTAATAGCACCACCTGCCATAGGTTTCATAGCTATTACACCTATATTTAGCTCTCTTGCTCTTTTAAAAAGCTTTTCTGCTTGATCTTCTACTATATTATACGGATACATTATAGTTTCAAATTTTCCACTTTCAATAGCAATTTGTAGAATATCAATACTATGAGAAGTTATACCTATGTGCTTTATTTTTCCTTCATTTTTGAATTTTAACAAAGCCTCATAAGCCCCATCTTCACTTAAAACCTTATTATATTCTTCCATGGTTTTTACATTATGTAATTGATAAAGATCTATATAATCAGTTTTTAAATTATTTAAACTTTTATTTACATCATCGATCATGGTCTGCTTGTCTCTTGACATAGCTTTAGTAGCAATAATCCATTTATCTCTTCTGCCCATTAAAGCTTCTCCTATATATTCCTCAGATACAGAATAACCTCTAGCTGTATCTATAAAGTTTATTCCTTTTTCCTCTGCATCTATTATCACCTTTTTAGCAGCTTCTTTATCTATTCTCTGTATGGGAATTCCACCAAAACCTATTACTGATATCTTTAATCCAGAACTCACTAAATTTCTATAATTCATATCTATGTCTCCTTATTAATTCAATAATTTACTTAATGGAAATTTTACTATTGCATTTATCAAATGTCAATAAGATTGAAAAAAAGGCCATCTTAAAAAAGACAGCCTCCTTTATTTTACATTATATTAGTTCTTCCATTATAAACAATTCCTCTTACAACATCCATTGTTATAAAAGCTCCTGATTTTAGGACTTCAATTGCACCACCTGCATTGCATATAATAGGTATTTCATTTGATATACATTCTATAGCAAGATGGGAAGTTAATCCACCTTCTTCTGCTATTACTCCTGATACCCTATCAATTATAGATAAATATTCTCTGTCCAAATTCTTTATAACAAGAATATCTCCCTTTTCAATAACTTCATCTGCTTCTTTAACTGACTTAACTACTTTTACATTACCATAACCTGGTTTAACGCCTGCTCCTCTACCTCTAACTAATATATCTCCAACTATATGAACCTTAAGCATGTTTGTAGTTCCTGAATAACTTACAGGTATACCTGCTGCTATTATAACCAAATCTCCTTTTTTGATATATCCAGTTTGTAGTGAAATTTCTACAGATTTTTCTATTAATTCATCTGTAGAATTCATCTTCTCTGCACATATTGCAAATACTCCCCAATTTAAAGCTAATTTTCTAGCAACTTTATCACTTGGAGTTACAGCTATGATAGGACTTGCTGTTCTATATTTAGAAACCATCCTTGCTGTATATCCGCTCTGTGTAGCTGTTATTATAGCTGAAGCATTTAATTCTGATGCAGTTGTACATGTAGCTAAACTTATAGCATTGGCTACATTGTAAATATGGGATTCTCTCTTTTTATTTAATATTTCCTCATATTTTAATCTAGACTCAGCCTCTTTAGCTATTCTTGCCATTGTTTCAGCTGCTTCTACAGGCCACTTTCCATTTGCTGACTCTCCACTTAGCATTACAGCATCAGTACCATCTAATATAGCATTGGCTACATCTGAAGCTTCTGCTCTTGTTGGTCTAGGGTTTCTTTCCATTGAATCTAGCATTTGTGTAGCTGTTACAACAAACTTGCCAGCTTTATTACACTTTTCAATTATCATTTTTTGTGCTGATGGAACTCTTTCTATTGGAATTTCTGATCCCATGTCTCCTCTAGCAACCATTACTCCATCGGAAAATTTGATTATCTCATCAATATTGTCAACACCTTCTTGATTTTCTATTTTAGAGATTATTTGTATATCATGTCCACCAAATTGTTCTAATAACTTTCTTATAGCTAAAACATCTGATGCTTTTCTTATAAAAGATGCTGCTACATAATCAACGCCTATTTCACAACCAAATTTTAAATCCTCAACATCCTTTTCTGTAAAAGAAGGTAGATTTGTTTTTACATTTGGTACATTTGCATTCTTTTTAGTGCTTATCATTCCACTATTTCTTATAATGCAATGAATATCAGTTCCTTTAACTTCTTGAACTTCCATACCAACTAAACCATCTGCCATTAATATGACGTCTCCTGGCTTAACATCATTGTATAGTTCGCGATAACTTAAGTTACATCTTGTAGCATCTCCATCTACATCTTCACCACAAACTATAGTGTAATTTGTACCTTCAACTAACTCTACTTTTTCTGGAAAATATCCTGTTCTTATTTCAGGACCTTTAGTATCAAGTATTATTCCTATCTGCTTGTTATATTTTTTTCTCAATTTCTTTACTTGTTCAATTCTTTGTCCATGTTCTTCATGATCTCCATGAGAAAAGTTATGTCTTGAAGCACTCATTCCAGCTTCAATTAATTTTGATAAAACCTCATCTGTGTCACTGGCTGGTCCAATTGTAAAAATCATTTTAGTCTTTTGCATAGCTTACTCTCCTTATATATAAATATAAATTTAGAATTATCTACATTATTAATATGACAATATCTTTGCTATTTCATAAAGTTTTTCGTCAAATTTTCTTGGCATAGCTAGTGCTTCGTCTATATCTAGATCCTTTATTTTTCCATCAATTACCCCAACTACTCTTGAAGATTTTCCTTCTGCTAAAAGTTCAACAGCTTTAAATCCCATTTTGGAAGCTAATACTCTATCTGCACAAGTAGGGCTTCCTCCTCTTTGAATGTGTCCAAGCTTAGTAGCTCTTGTTTCTATTCCTGTAATTTCTTCTACTTTTTCTGCTAATTCTTCTGCTCCACCAATACCTTCTGCAAGTATTATTAGGTTATGCATCTTTCCTCTTAATTTTCCTTCAAGTATAGTTCTACATAACTCATCTTGATTATAACCTTTTTCAGGCACAACTATGCTTTCAGCTCCACCTGCAAGTCCTGCATAAAGTGCTATATCTCCACAATTTCTTCCCATAACTTCAACAATACTTACTCTTTCATGGGAAGTTGAAGTATCTCTCAATTTATTTATAGCATCTAAAACGGTATTTACAGCAGTATCAAATCCTATAGTATATTCAGTATATGGCAAATCATTATCTATAGTCCCTGGTAATCCTACTGTTGATATACCTAACTTTGATAGTAATTGAGCTCCATGGAATGATCCATCTCCTCCTATTACTACTAATCCATCTATACCAAAAGTTTTTAATATATTAGCACCTTTTTTTCTTCCTGCTTCTGTTTTAAACTCTTCACAACGAGCAGTTCTTAACATAGTTCCACCACGCTGTATAATATCAGCTACACTGTGTCTGTCCATTGGAAAAATTTCTCCACTTATTAGTCCACTATATCCCCTTTGTATACCCATTACTTTTAAACCTTTATCTAAACCTGCTCTTACTACTGCTCTTATAGCAGCATTCATTCCTGGTGCATCTCCACCACTTGTTAGTACAGCTATTGTTTTCATATTTATACCTCCTGCGACCACTGGGACATTTTGTGTCCCACGAACATTATAAAACAGTTCTTATTTTATCACATAACAATCATATTTTTTATTATACCATATAACTACTTACTTTTCAGTACTCTATATTACTAATTTTAATCGAAATCTATAAAATATTCAATAATTTATGTAAATATTAATTTTAATATTTGCATAATGACTTTCATATATAAGTTCATTTCTATACTAATGATAAATAACTCAACCTTCGCACATACAAAATTTTGACTTAATATAAGCAAGATGCGTCGCATCATTTTTAAACTGCGAAAGTTGAGTAAATAACTAATTAAACATCAAATAATCTTAATTAATGTACCTTTCATTCTTTATTCATATATTTTGTATATAGTTTTAAAAATATACTTAATAATTTTAAATTAACTTAATATTTTCATCTCCAAACCTTTTCCTTAAATTAGACAACAGCTCCAGATCATTTTTTACCCATAAATTCTTATCTATTCTAAACTTTTTTCTCTCTTTTTTTGTACAAAAATATATTGGAATGCTTCCATTAAACTCCAAACACAAAGGTTTAGTATTCTCTATTGCACCTTTCAAACTCTTTTCATCCTCTATTTGTATGTATAATCTTTCGCTATTTTCTTTTATTAATGGTTCTATACTTTCACATAATATTTTAGGTTGTTCTTCTTCTCTTACACTTACTCTGCCTTTTACTATTAGAATGCTATCCTCTTCTACTAAGTTTTTAAACTTCTGAAATGTTTTTGGGAATATTATAACTTCTATTACTCCAAACAAATCTTCTAATCTTATAAAAGCCATCATATCATTATTTCTAGTTATTTTTTTTGATACTGTTGTTACAATGCCTCCTATAATTACTTTATCTCCATCTTTCAACTTAGCTTGCTGAACTATACCATCTTCTAAAGATTCATCAGCTATTATATCTGATATTTTAGCACTAGTTTGAAAAGCTAAAGTTTTTTCATATTCCTCCAAAGGGTGTCCTGATAAATAAAGTCCTGTCATTTCCTTTTCCATAGCTAAAATATGTCTTTTTTCGAATTCTTTTATTTGTGGATATTCTATATTAACTTCTATCTTTTTAAAATCTGTAAAAAGACTCAATTGTCCATCTATATTTTTCTTTCTAGAACTACTTACCCCATCTAATACCTTTTCATAAACCGCAAGTAACTTTGATCTATATATATTAAAGCAATCAAAAGCTCCTGCTTTTATAAGACTCTCTACTACTCTTTTATTTATACAAGCAACATCTATTTTATTGCAAAAATTCATTAAATCTGAAAATGTACCCTTTTTTTCTCTTGATTTTACTATACTATCTATTACATTTTCTCCTACATTTTTAATAGCAGAAAGTCCGAATCTTATTTTATCATCTTTAACTGTAAATTTAGCATAACTTTCATTTATATCTGGTGTCAGAACCTGAATCCCTATTTCACCTGCAAATCTAGTATAATAAGCAACCTTTTCATTATCACCTTTTATACTATTTAACATAGCTGCAATGTACTCAGTAGGATAGTAATATATCATATAAGCAGTTTGGAATGCCACCACTGCGTAAGAAGCTGCATGGCTTTTGTTAAATGCATAGCTTGCAAAATCCATCATAGAATCAAATATTTTATTAGCAGCATTTTCTGATATTCCATTTTTTATACATCCTGGAACTTTTTCTTCTCCATCTTCAGTTACTATTCCATGTATAAAATTATGTCTTTCCTCTTCCATTACATGAAGTTTCTTCTTAGACATAGCACGTCTTACTAAGTCACTTCTTCCCATAGAATATCCTGCTAATTTTCTAACTATTTCCATAACCTGTTCTTGATATACCATACAACCATAGGTTACTCCTAATATAGATTCTAGTTCAGGCGTTAAGTATTCAACTCCTGATGGATTATTCTTATTACTAATATATTTAGGAATTTCAGCCATAGGACCAGGTCTATAAAGGCTTATTCCTGCTATGATATCTTCAAGGGAATCCGGCCTTAACTCTTTCATAAAAGAAGTCATTCCTGCTGATTCTAGCTGAAATACACCTGCAGTTTTACCTTCACCTATCATTTTATATACACTTTTATCATCATAATCTATTTTATCTAAATCTACAATTATTCCTTTGTTGTCTTTAACCATGCTAACTGCATCTCTAAGCACTGTAAGAGTTCTTAACCCTAAAAAGTCCATCTTCAAAAGTCCAAGTTCTTCTAGTGTTCCCATAGTAAATTGAGTAACTATATTATCTTCATTTTTTTGTAAAGGAACATAATTAACTAAGGGCTGTGATGCTATAACCACACCTGCCGCATGAGTAGAAGTATGCCTTGGCAGCCCTTCTAAGGCTCTAGCTACATCTATTAGTTCTTTTGTTCTATTTTCATTTTCATAAGCTTCCTTCAATTCAGGATTTAATTCCAATGCCTTATTTATATTTATATTTAACACAGTAGGAATCATTTTTGCTATCCTGTCCACTTCTATATATGGATAATTCATTGCTCTTCCGACATCTCTTATACATGCCCTAGCAGCCATAGTTCCAAAAGTTATAATTTGAGAAACACTATTTTCTCCATATTTATCTACAACATAATCTATTACTTCACTACGTCTTTCATAGCAAAAGTCAGAATCTATATCTGGCATAGACACACGTTCTGGATTTAAGAATCTTTCAAATAATAAACTATATTTAATTGGATCTATTTTAGTTATTCCTAAAGTATATGCAATTATAGATCCTGCTGCAGATCCTCTTCCTGGACCTGTCATTATTCCATTTTCTACAGCAAACTTTATAAAATCCCATACTATAAGAAAATAATCTACATACCCCATTTGCTTTATAATGCCAAGTTCATATTCTAATCTTTCTACAAGTTCTTTAGCATCATCATTACTACTTTCCAATTCTTTTACATCTTCCATATCAAACTGAATTTCTTTTAAATCTTCAAATACTTTATATCTTTGGATTAATCCTTCATAACAAGTTTTCCTTAAATATTCGTAAGGATCCACATCTTCTGGTAATGGAAATTTAGGTAATTTAGATTTATGGAACTCATAATCAAAATCACACTGCTCCGCTATTTTCACCGTATTTTCTAAAGCTTCAGGAACTCTAGAAAATATTTTGTACATTTCTTCTGGAGATTTCAAATAAAATTCATCTGAAGGATATCTCATTCTATTTTCGTCTTCTACAACTTTTCCTGTCTGTATGCACAACAGTACATCATGAGATTTATAATCTTCCTTTTTTATATAATGTACATCATTTGTAGCAACTAATGGTATATCTAATTCTTTAGACATTTTTATTAACTCTTCATTTACCTTTTCTTGTTCTTCCATACCATGATACTGAAGTTCAAGATAAAATCCATCTTTAAATATTTCTTTATATAAAAGAGCTATTTCTCTCGCTTTTTTCAAATTGTCTTTCAAAATATAAGATTGAATTTCTCCCCCTAAGCAAGCACTTAGTGATATCAATCCTTCACTATGTTCTCTCAAATAATCATGATCTGTTCTAGGCTTATAATAAAATCCTTCAACAGAAGCCTTAGAAACTATCTTCATAAGATTTTGGTATCCTATTTCATTCTTTACAAGTAATACAAGATGGTAATTTTCATTTTCCTTATCATTTTGTTTTATATGCATGGATTTACCAGCAACATAAACTTCACAACCTATTATAGGTTTTATTCCCTGCTCCTTAGCCTCTTTATAAAAATCAACACAGCCATACATTACTCCATGATCTGTTATAGCTATACTTTTCATCCCTAACTCTTTAGCTCTGCTTATAAGTTCTGGAATCTTAGCTGAAGAATCTAAAAGAGAATATCCTGTATGTTGATGTAAACTTACCCACTCATATGCCTGTTTTTCCAACTACTCTCACCTTCTTTCTTTTGTATCTTTAATATAAATTATCGTCAACCAATAAATAAATTATATCATTATAGGGAAAAGTGTAAAATAAATTCTATATTAATTTTTTTTAAACTATTATTAGATAAATACTTAATAAATTAAAATAAGAAAGCATCTCAAATTTTATGTAAGAGATACTTTCTTATTTTTAATGTTTATCCAAAGAAGAAATTCAAAATTAGTAAAGCAATTAATCCTGTAAAACATGCAAGTGTAGTAGTAACAGACCATACTTTCATTTGTTCCTTAACATCACTTATACCGATTGATTCATTAATAACCCAAAAATAAGAATCATTAAAATAAGAAAATATCATAGAACCAACACAAGCGGCTAGAGCTGCAAAAACAGGATCAATATGTAATGTTGAAATCATTGGAGCAGTTACTGATGCAGCAGTCATCATAGCAACAGATCCTGATCCTTGCACTATTCTTAATAAACAAGCAATAAGGAAAGGTAATAGAATTGGTGGAATGCTTGTCTTTGAAATACCTGTTGCAATAAATGTTCCTACTCCACTATTTTGTATAATCATTCCTAGTGCTCCACCACCGCCAACTAACAGTAGTAGTTTACCACTAGATTTAAGACCTTCTTCCATAGCATTTAATGTTTCAGCTTTAGAAAGTTCTTTAGTAAGTCCAATAATAGCGATTAACAATCCTATTGATAGAGCAATTATTGGAGCTCCTGTGAAATTAAAAAATGAAGCTACAATATTATTTTTAAAGTTTAATGATTTTAAAGTAGTATTTAGTAATATTAGTAATATTGGAATTAAAATTGGAGCAAAAGCCCTAAAAGGTGAAGGTAATTTTTTATCACCTTGTTTATTATTATCAAAATTATTTTCTATCTCTACCCTATTTTCAAATAGAGTTTCTTGTCTATCAGGTCTAATCCATCCATCTTCAGTGTCATTAGGCAATTGATATATTTTTTTACCTAAATACTTTCCATATATAATTATTACACATAAAATTGGAATAGCTATAATGGTTCCAAACAACATAAATCTTCCTATATTTACATTTAAAATTCCAGCAACACCTATAGGTCCAGCAGCAGGAGGAACTAAAGTATGACTCATAAGCAAACCACCTGCTAAGGCTACTCCCAAAGAAACCACAGATTTTCCTGTCTTTTTAGATAATCCTTTAACTAAGGGAGCTAAAATAATAAATCCAGATGTACAGAAAATAGATAATGATGTAACAAAACCTGAAGCAGCTAAAGCATACTCTTCTTTTTTATTTCCAAATAACTTAATAAACGTATTCGCCATTACTTCTGTTGCTCCAGACGTTTCCAAAAGCTTTCCTAACATAACACCAAAACCAATAATAATACCAATGCTGCTTAAAGAATTACCAAATCCTTTAGTAATTGAATCAACAAGTTTTTGTTGCTCCATTCCCCCTATAACTCCTATAGTAACAGCACAAATAATTACTCCTAAAAATACATGCACTTTTGTTTTCGTGATTAAAAATATAAGTAAAGATATACCAATAATCAATCCCAATATCATTTGCATTCCAGAACTCATTTTCTTACCTTCTTTCTTTTAAATTTTATTATTATTAATTTTCATTACTATATTCACTAGATATTTTTGTTTGCAAATAATTAACGCATGTATATAGCGTATCTTTCGTTCCTACTAATCCTCCCTTAGTTATAATTGGCTTACCATGAAAAATTCCACCTATTACCCTTCCATAAATAGCTAGTGGAATAACTTCATCCTTTACATCTATTCCATCAGCTTCAATTTTAGTGCAAAAATCCTCTGTAACATCACCACCAGATGTATAAATGCCCCCAATTTTACTTCCCAATTTATTAATTACACCATAAACTATTTCAGCAATAGCATCTGTTATTAAATTGGCACATTCTTTTTTATTTAAATTATATGTATTTTTTATTTCTGAAAAATCTAGCACATCACTTTCATCAGTAGTGGTTGTAACAACTAAAAGATTATAATTATTTTCTTTATCAATAATTTCATTTATAACTCGATTGATTTCCTTATGTTTTTTCTCTTCATTTAGAAAGTCAATTGTGTTTGTTTTTACAATTAATGGATTATATTTTAATCTTAAAAAGTTTATCTGCTCTCTTGTTAAATTACTAGCACTTCCAATACCACATAATACTTTTTCTCTGGTTTTTAATTTTTCATCTTTTTTATAAATTACATTCGCTACAGATGCAGTAAATGAACCTGGATCAATAGCTACAAATTTTAATTTGCTTTCAACACATGCTATAGCAATTTCATTGATATCATTAATTGTGCAAGCATCAATCACAATAATTTTATTATTATCTTTTGCTTTTTCTAAAACTTCATCTTTTATAATATCTGCACCCTTCAATACTTTATCTAATGAAATATATCCAACATTATATTTACTTTGCTTTTCAACTATTTCTGTTACCCTAGAAGTTTTAACAGGTGAAGTAGGATCTTTAGCCACCTCTGTTTTTTCAAGAGGTACACCGTTAACTAATAGAAAATCTCCTATACTAACACGACCTGAATTAGGGAAAGAAGCAACCACAATAGCTATAGTGTCATTACCTAAGGTTTCAATAATGCTATCGATTTCCACTCCAACATTTCCTCTTAAAGTTGAATCAATTCGTTTACTAAAAAATAATTCTTCTTTATTTGTGAATAAATTGGCAGCATTTTTCACTTTTTCATAGGCATCAGAAGGTGCCATTCCTCTACTATTGGTAGAAATACACAAAACATCAAAACTTTTAAACTTATCTACATCTGAAGTTTTTAATAATGTTCCTACTTTTAAACCATTTTGTGCTAATATTGCACCTGTATCATTAGCACCTGTTAAGTCATCTGCTATAATTACTGTTTTTAACATATAAATCTCTCCTTTTTTATGATATTTGTTATATTTTTTAAAAGATTGTTAAATACTAAACGATTACATTAACTTTCAAATAAATATCTATCAGCTTAGCTGGTATTCTATCCAATCATGGATCTGCTACCAACACCAAGCCTCAAGATATGCGAATTTAAGAAAATAGTAAAGGATATTTACAGTTCTACTTTATATGTGATAAACTAATTATGATAAATTATTAACGTCCATCTGGACAGGCCTCTTTTTGTTTAATAGATTTGATTTGCAGAACCTTTTCTATATTAACAAATTGAGGTTTTTTTGTTTGCCACTAAAACTTTTCTTAACTCATAGAATGGAATATCAATTTTACTTTTTATAAATATAGAACTAATTGTTTTTATCATTTTCAATTAAAAATCTAGGTCCATATTTAGCAGCTAGCAAAATAGCTTCTATCATACTAACATCGCTTACTTTACCTGTTCCAGCTATATCAAAAGCTGTTCCATGATCTACAGAAGTACGCAAAAATGGCATATTGTTAGTTAATGAAATTGTTCTTTCAAAATCCACCATTTTTGTGGCAATATGTCCTTGATCATGATAAAGAGAAAGAACCGCATCATATTTTCCTTTTAATGCTTGATAAAAAACTGAATCGGCACCAATAGGTCCATTAATGTCAACACCTTTTTCACGTAAACTTTCAACAGCAGGGAAAATGTATTTAACTTCTTCATCACCAAAAAGACCATGTTCTCCGGAATGAGGATTAAGTCCAGCAATAGCCATATGTGGTTTTTCAATTCCCAATACTTTTAATGCTTTTTCACAACGAACAACAAATTTTTCAATTCCTTCTTTTGTGATTAAATCACAAGCCTTTTTCAAAGGAACATGTCTACTATAAAAAAATGCTCTTAATCCTTTCACTTCAAACATAGTTAATGGATCTTGTGTGCTTGTCAAACTCTCTAAAACTTCAGTATGTCCAATATAAGGAACATCTGCTGCTTTAAAAGATTCTTTATTTAAGGGAGTTGTTGCAATAGCAGCTACTTTTTTATTTAATGCTAATTTTATTGCATAAGAAAGATAATCAAAAGCAGCTTGCCCACATTGAGCTTGAACTTTTCCATACTCTAATGATGAAATATCAATATTATTTAAATTAATAAAGTCTATAGTTCCTAGTGTATATTTACCTTCCTCAGGACCTGATACAGCATTTAATTTTAATGAACTATTCACTATTCCTAATGCCTTATCCAAAACTCCATAGTCTCCTATTACTAGTGGTCTACATACATCATAAATTTCTTTACTTTTTAAAGCTTTAACAACAATCTCTGGCCCGACTCCTGCAGGATCTCCCAAAGTAATTGCAATAATAGGTTTACTCATTTTTATCTCCTCTTTTCAAATTATATTTTATATATTTATATTAATTAACCATCATATTCATCAATTAAGTTAATATAATTGATGAATATAAAAATTAAACAAATACACAATTATCAATATTAAATTTATCAAAATCTTTAATTAATTTTTCAGATTGTTTATCTACAATAATGCCTGTTAATTTACTGAAGTCAGATACTTTCACCATACTTTTTTTACCATATTTATCACTAGTAGCTAGCAAAAATGATTTTTCACTGATATCCATAAAAGTACGTTTTAAATACATTTTTTCAACACTAGTTGTCATAAAGTTACTCTTTATATCAAAAGCATCACAGCCTAAAAAACAAGCATCAACATTATATTTTTCAACAATTTTACACGCTTCAACACCTATACATTCTTTTGATTTCATAGATACTTTTCCACCAATCAATGTAACTTCTATGTTAGAAAAATTACTCAAAAAAAGGGCGATTTTTAAATCACTAGTGATAACCTTTACTTCCTCAATGTTTTTTATATTCTTAGCCATTTCCATCATTGTTGTCCCAGCATCTAAGATAATTGTTGAATTTGGCTTCACAAATTCCGCAGCTTTTTTTCCTATTAAATATTTTTCATCAATCATATATTTTTCTTTTTCTAAATAACTTTGTTCTCTGATTACTGGACTTTTAATCATTGCTCCACCAAAAGTTCTATCAATAAGACCTTGTGTTTCTAAAAAAGATAAATCTTTTCTTATTGTCACTTCAGAAACATCTAATTTCTTTGATAATTCTAGTACTGTTACATTTCCATTTTTTAAAATATAGTCATAAATTTTTTCTCTTCTTTCCAAAGCAAACATAATTTCCTCCATTAAGTACTAAATTTTTAAAACTATTTTGAAAGCAATTTAATAATATCATATCTTTCAAATGTTTTCAATACGTTTCGTTTTGTTTTTTTACAAATATTTTTTAAAATAAATACAGTAATTTATTAGCCTAATATTTCAAAATATAAGTTAACATATTCACCTCAATTGATTTCATAAATTTTACATAACAACTTATTTTATTGTATTATCTTTAACTTAAAATTGTGAATCTACCTTTGTACAAACTAAAAAACGCCCTAAGGCTTGATTTACCAATGCCTTAAGGTGTTTTTCTTAGTTCCACACAATTATTTATATATTTCAATAAAAATTTCAACTGTATATATGCAACTTTGCGTTTGCTAGTTTGGATTTTAACTATTCTTCAAAGTCTATAGCTGCTGATGATTCTAGCATTGGTTTTAAATTTGCCAAAACTTCATTTACATGAAACGGATGCACTTGGTATTCATCCATTTCTTTGTGAGAATTAAACTTTGTAATAATTGCAACATCAAATGATCTAGCTGAATGTACTACATCTTTTCCCACAGTTAATTCCTTAAGCTGAGGTATTTTTACCTCCATGGCCTTTAAAATGTTATTAGCTTTTTCTACATTTTCTGGACTTTTGTCTTTTAATTTAAAAAACACTATGTGTGTAAACATTGATACATTCCCCCTTATTTATCTTCTTAATATCTTTGCAGATAAAAATGCTTTGGCTATAATTTCTTTTTTACTATCATACATATCTATTTCTACTTTACAAAAATTTCTTCCTGTATCTATTATATCTGTGTATATTTGTATTTTACTCTCCATCTGTACAGGTTTCATAAAATAAGTATTTATACTATCAACTAAAACGTTAATATTATTTTTTTGTCTTAATGTCATAATTCCCATTGTAGATAATAACATATTTAACGAACTCCATGAAGCAGTTCCTATAGGATCTAACATTTCTGGAGTTATCTTTCCTAGAAAATACCCTTTATCAAAATCACATTTAAATTCAAAGTTTTTTAATACTAGATCTTCCAAAGTTTCTGCTGCTTGAGGTTGCCTAGCCATATATTGCAGTGCTTTAATGACATCTCGTCTTGTTATTACACCAATCAAAATTTTTCCTTTCACTACTGGAAACATTTCAATACTTTCCCATCCCATTATATGAGCTGCGTATGCCACTGTAGTTTTTGGCGTAACTGTTATAGGTTCCTTGTGCATTATTTTTCCTACAATTTCATCATTGTCATTATTAGATAAATCCTTCAATGTAACTATTCCCACAAGTTTGTTTTGGTCATCAACCACAGGATATCTTTGATGTTTTGTATCCATCATAATTTCTTTCCATTTTTCTACAGTGTCATTAACCTTTAAACAACAAGGATCCATTTCCATAATGTCTTCAACCAAAACTATATCCTTTTTTATAAGATTTTCAGATATAGCTTTATTAATCATACTAGCAACAGTAAATGTATCATAAGTAGTAGATATTATAGGAAGACATCTTTCATTAGCTAATTTTTTGATTTCATCACTGCAGCCAAATCCCCCGGTTATAAGAACTCCACCTTGATTCATTAAGGCTAACCTTTGAGCTCTTTCTCTATTTCCCACTATAAGAAGACAGTCTGCTGTTAAATACTTTTCCATAGCATCAATAGTCATGGCTCCTATAACAAATCTATGCAAAGTTTTGTATATACCATCTTTTCCACCCATTAGTGTTCCATCAACAATATTTATTACTTCACCATAAGTTAATGATTCTATATTTTTTTTCTCTACTTTTTCTATTCTTACAGTTCCAACTCTAGGTATAGTAGTTACTATACCTAGAGCATCAGAATCTTTTATAGCTCTATATGCAGTTCCATCACTAACACCTAAAGCACTTGCTATGCTTCTAACAGAAATTTTTGTGCCAACCTCAAGTGACAATATATATTTAATTATATCCTCATGCTTTGACATAACCCCATCCTACCTTCCTTCTCTTCTGACTTCCTCTGCTATTTTTTCTATCCTTCTAAGTCTATGATTAACTCCTGATTTGCCTACAGGTGGGGTTAACATTTCTCCCAATTCCTTTAAAGATTCATCGGGGTAACTTAATCTAAGCTCCGCAATTTCTCTTAAATTTTTAGGAAGTCTGGCAAGACCAATTTCTTTTTCAATAGTTTTTATGCTCTCAACTTGTCTTACTGCTGCATTAACAGTTTTACTTAAATTAGCAGTCTCACAATTAACAAGCCTATTTACATTATTTCTCATCTCTTTCATTATTCTTATGTTTTCTAATTCTAAAAGAGAAGAATGTGCGCTTATTATATTTAGCAAATCAACTATTTGTTCGCCTTCCTTAATATAAACTATGAAGCTGCTCTTTCGTTGTATTACCTTTGAGTTTAGAGAATACTTATTTATAAGCATACTCAAGTCCTCTGCATAATCATTATCATGAGTAACAAATTCTAAATGATAGGTTTTTTCAGGATTACTTATACTTCCTCCTCCTAAAAAAGCCCCTCTGATATATGCTCTTTTACAGTTTTCATCTTCTAAAATATGTTTAGGTATACTATAATCTAAGGCAAATATATTTTCATTTTCCTTTAATAAACCTACTTCTTTTAAAAGATCTTTTACCCCCATTTCTTCTGTAATTAAAATTATATATACATTATTTTTTTTTAAAGAATTACTTCTTTTTACCATTATTTTTGTATGAATATTAAACTGATCTTTCAACAGCTTAAATACAAGTCTAGCAATAGCAGGATTTTCCGTAGTTACTTTAAAACTAAACTGTTTATTTCCTCCCAGCAATAATGTACCACTAACCTTCATTATTGCAGATAACTCAGCCACTGACTCTTCTTTTTTCATTTCTATATATCTACAAACTTCATTTTTTACTTTCAGTGAAAATGACATCTTTATTCTCCTATTTATTCTTATTTTGCTTTAATCTCTCTGATAAATAGAAATATTCAATAATTTTTCTTCTATCATATAAAAGCTTTTTCTCCATAATGGTTTCTATTAATATTGAAGCAAGTTTTTCAGAATTGTGCCTTATAAGTCCATTTTTAATCTTTATAAAGTCACCTTCTATTACATTTACATTCAGTTTTTTTAATTCTTCATCATCAGTTATTTTAACTAAATGTGAAGTTTCTTCTTTATACTTATCTTCTAATTTATCATCTATTTTACCTATGTTCATAACAACGTAATCTACTATTCCACCACCTGCATGCTTGAAAATTGCTTTTATATGATCCTCAACTCCATACCCATCTGTTTCTCCTTGCTGCGTCATTATATTTGACACATACAATTTTACAGCATTAGTTTTCTTCACAGAATCAGCTATATCCTTAACCAAAAGATTGGGAATAACACTAGTGTAAAGACTTCCTGGCCCTAATATTATCGCATCTGCCTCTAGTATAGCATCTACTGCCTCTTTAAGTGCTCTGGCACCTTTGGGTTCTATAAATACCTTATCAATAGCTGTATGCCGTTTTATGGCCTCTTCAGGAATATTAGATTCACCTTCTACAATAGCACCATTTTTCAGTTTTGCCTTTAAAATAACATTATCTAAAGTAACAGGCATAACTTTTCCCGTTACAGCAAGAACAGAGCTCATTTTGTGAACAGCTTCTTCAAAATTACTTGAAATGCCATCCATGGCCGCTAAAAAGAGATTACCAAAGCTTTGATTTTTTAATCGTCCATCTTTAAATCTATATTGAAGCAATTCTTCCATCAATGGTTCTGTATCTGCTAATGCAAGAATACAGTTTCTTATATCTCCTGGTGGAAGCATACCCAAATCTTCCCTCAGATCTCCAGAGCCTCCACCATCATCAGCTACTGTAACTATAGCTGTTATATTAGTTGTATAATATTTCAGTCCTCTGAGCATAGTTGATAAACCAGTTCCACCGCCTATAACAACAATTTTAGGACCTTTTACCAATAATCTTTTTTCATATATAAGATTTTCAAGTTTCCTAGAATCTAAAGAAACATTTAAATATCCTTTATTTATTAAACTAATTATTGAGCGCATCCCTTGTGTTATAGAAACATACAGAACAAAAAGCCCGGAAACAATTAAAAACACATAAAATGATATATAATACATGCTGTAAAATTTTTTATTTACAAACTCTAAAAAGCCAAAGGCTATAAATAAAATTCCCATGGCACCAAGCATAACCCATCTTTTAACCTTTATACCAGGCCTAAACCAATCTACAATTTTCATAGCTTTTTACCACCTTTGTTAACATCTTCTTCTATATCTCTATGGTCTATGTTAACTTTATATCCATTTTCTTTTAACTTCTCATAAATAGAATTAGCAATGGTAACGGATCTATGTCTTCCTCCTGTACATCCAATAGAAACAATCAGTTGTCTTTTTCCTTCTTGTAAATAATTTGGGATTAAAAATTCAAGCATATCCTCTAATTTATCTACAAACTGCTGTGTTTCATTAAAGTTCATAACATACTCTCTAACAGGTTTATCATTACCTGAATACTCCTTCAGTTCTGGTATATAATATGGGTTTGGTAAAAATCTTACATCAAATACTAAATCAGAATCCATAGGTATTCCATATTTGAATCCAAAAGAAAGCACTGTTATCATAAGTTGCGTTTCTAATTGTCCTTCCTCTGCATATATTTCCGTAATTTTTTCTCTCAGTTCTCTTGTGGCAAGCTTGGAAGTATCAATAATATTGTCTGCCCTATCTTTTACTTCTCTTAATTTATTTTTTTCCATTGTTATTCCATTTAATATTCTTCCATCTGGAGCTAATGGATGTTTCCTTCTTGATTCTTTAAATCTCTTTATTAATACTTCGTCAGAAGCATCTAAAAATAAAATTTCATATTTATATCCTTGCTTTTTTAAACATTTTAAGCTTTGAAATAAGTCATCAAAGAACTTACCACCTCTTATGTCTATAACTAAAGCTATTCTGTCTATTTTACCATCAGTTTGATAACAAGCTTCTGCAAATTTAGGTATTAATGTAGGTGGAAGATTATCCACACAAAAATATCCAAGATCTTCTAAATTCCTTATAGCTTGAGTTTTACCTGCACCTGACAGCCCTGTTACTATAACAAATCTCATAGCTAAACCTCCAATAAGTACTAAATTATATAATTCATACAATTACAAGTAAAAAATTTTCTCGTAAATAATCTAAATTTGATCATTTATTCACCACAATTTAAGTGGATTTTCACTTTATAATTATAACACAACAAATTTAAAGAAGAAATAGAATATAAAATGGAGAATTTAACGTAATTTTTACTGTTAAATTCTCCATTTTGCACGCAACTATATAAGTTACTTTAAAACCATAATAAATTTTTATCCAATTGATTATTCTTCTCCTAATATTCTAACCTCTGTCAAAAGATCTATATTAAAATTATCTTTAACTTTTTTCTGAACAATGGATATTAAATCTAAAACATCCTTCGCAGTAGCATTTCCTTTATTTACTATAAATCCTGAATGCTTTTGAGATACTTCCGCATCCCCAACACTTACTCCTTTTAATCCACTGTCTTCTATAAGCTTTGCAGCAAAATAACCTTCTGGTCTTTTAAATGTACTTCCTGCTGAAGCATATTCTAAAGGTTGTTTTTCGCTTCTTCTCCTATTTAAATCTTCTATTCTTGTTTTTATCTTATCAGAATCTCCTTTTTCAAGCTTAAGTGTTACTTCAAGCACTGTATATCCATATTTTAATATGGAACTCATTCTGTATCCAAGATCTAGTTCCTCTTTATCTAAGTTTCTTATAGTTCCATCAGTATCTACAATTTTGGCGCTTTCTATTATATTCACAATTTCACCATTATAGGCACCAGCATTCATAGTAACTGCTCCACCAATGCTTCCTGGTATACCACATGCAAATTCAAAGCCTGTTAAACTATTTTCCATTGCAATAGATGATAGATCTTTTAAAGTTGCACCACTTTCAGCAATTATTCTATCATCTTCAATTTTTATCTCATTCAATTTACAAAGTTTAATAACTACGCCTCTTATGCCACCATCTTTTACAAGTAAATTTGATCCATTTCCTATTATATAATATGGTACCTCTGCTTCCTTGCAGAAGCCTATAACATCTACAACCTGTTTAAAGTTTTCAGGAGTAACAAGTATATCTACTGGTCCCCCAACTTTGAAAGATGTATGATTTTTCATAGGTTCATCTATTTCTATATCTTTTGGATCTAATATTCCAGTTAACTTTGCACTAAAATTTTTAAATTTATTCATGACATATTCTCCTTGAAAATTAAAATTATGTATCATATTTAGTATAATGTATGTACTATCCTTAATCAAGATTTATATTGATTAGCTTATACTTTTTGTTAAAATATTTCACTTATGTTCATTTTTAAAATATTCTATAATACTTTCTGCTGCCTTTTTATCAATAGAAGGTGTATTTATAAGTTCTTCATACTTTGCTACTTTTATATTTTCTATGCTCCCAAAATTTTTCAAAAGTTCTTTTCTTCTTTTTTCTCCTATACTAGGAATATCCTCTAATATAGAATGTAAAACTCTTTTATTTCTTAAGCTCCTGTGATAAGTTATGGCAAACCTATGTACTTCATCTTGTATTCTAGTAATTAGTTTCATAACTTTAGAATGGGACTTCATAAAAATTTCTTCATTATTGTATATAAGTCCTCTTGTATTATGATTTTCATCTTTAACCATTCCGCAAACAGGTATAACTATATTAAGATTTTTTAATACTTCAAGTGCTATGTTAACTTGACCTTTTCCTCCATCCATAAGAATTAAGTCAGGAAACACACAAAACTTTCCAGAGCTTAGCTCTAACTGTTTTTTTTGTATTTCTCTTATTTCATCAAGTCCATGTTGAAATCTTCTACTTAAAATTTCTCGCATACTTTCATAATCATTTGCACCTTTTACCGTATTTATCTTAAATCTCCTATAATCACTATTTTTTGGTCTTCCTTCTTCAAAAACTACCATAGTACCTACTGAATCCACTCCTTGAATATTTGATATATCATATGCTTCTATTCTATGCGCTATATCCTCCAAATGAATCATATTAGATAAATCTTTTAAAGATTCATCATATAGTTCTCTCTCCTGAATAAATTTCAGTTTAAAATTTTCTAAAGTCATTTTTGCATTTTTACCAACTAAATTTAAAGTGTCATTTTTATTACCCTTTTTAGGAATTTTTATATTTACTTTAAAACCTCTTTTTATTGTTAACCATTGTTCCAATAATGTCTGATCTTCAATTTCAGGTACATATACTGTTTTAGGTATATATGCTGTTCCACCATAAAAACTCTTTACAAAGTTAGCTACTATTTCCTCTTCATTTGTACCTTCCGTGCCTTCTATTACAAAATGTTCTCTTCCTGTTATTTTACCATTTCTTAAAAAGAATATCTGAATACAACTATCCTTTTCATCACTATACACGTTAATAAAATCTTCATCTTCAAAATTTCCTGTTATTATTTTTTGCTTTTCAGTAATTTTCTTCACTGCTATAAGCTTATCTCTAAGTATTGCTGCTTTTTCAAATTCTAAGCTTTCTGAAGCTTTTTCCATGCTATTTTTTAATGAGCTCATTATAATTTTATCTCTCCCTGATAATAAGTCTATAACATCGTTAACCATTTTGTTATATTCACTTTTACCTATATGACCAGCACAAGGTGCTTTACATAATCCTATGTGATAATTTAAACATGGTCTTACTTTTTCATTATTTTCTTTTATCAGTTTCTTGCAATTTCTAACAGGAAATATTTTTTTCAAAAGTTCTATAGTTTCATAAACTGCTGACGAGTCCGTGTATGGTCCAAAATACTTTGCTCCATCTTTGGCTAAAATTCTAGTTATAAATATCCTAGGGAACTCTTCACTGGTAGTAATTTTTATAAACGGATAGTGTTTATCATCTTTTAACAATATATTATATCTAGGCGTGTATTTTTTTATTAAATTACATTCTAAAATTAAAGCCTCCATTTCAGAATCTGTAACTATATATTCAAATTCAGCAATGTTCTTTACCATAGCTTTTACTTTTTCGGAATGGTTTCGCGAGTTTTGAAAATATTGCCTTACTCTATTTTTTAAAATTTTAGCTTTACCAACATATATTATTTCTCCTAAATCATTTTTCATTAGGTATACTCCTGGCTTATCTGGTAAAACCTTTAAATGATGTTGGAAATTAAACACATTCATCACCTCTAAAACATCTAAATATTATTTGATGAAAATACTTGGAAGTTTATATATTATAAACAAAAGACCAAATACCATAAGCAATTCTTCTATAGAATCTCCTACTTTAGAATTAGACTTGTAGGTAACAGGTAACTTTATTTTTTTATTTTGAAAAGGATACAAAAGTGGTACGCCCCTATTAGTTGCCATATCACATAACAAATGCATACCATAACCTATCATAAAATAATATACCAAATAATGTATATTATACATGTTTCCTATATATCCCGCTATAAAAGAAAATATAATCATCCCTGAAAGGCTATGAGTTAGGCCATTTCTATGTGAGGATATAGCTATGGCCATAAGAGAAACTCCTAATGCCTTAAAAGCTGGTTGTTTTGCATACAAGTAATCATACCATAAAACTATTATGCCCAAACACATGTACAAAGTAACTTTAGTTGCTTTATTTCTAAAGGGAAGTATATATTTATTTATTATACTTTTAGGATGGTCAATGTCTGGCAAAACTGATGCAAAAATAACTACCATCATACCAATATAATTAAATTTCCCCGGTAAACTATTATAAACCGATAAAAAAGTAACTACTCCAACCCCAGCATGAGTTTTTCCTTTCATTTTTCCTCCTTTTTATACCATTAAATACTAATTATTCCTAAATTTCATGGTAATTTTTAATAACCCCATTATTGACTATATTATATCATTAAAATAATGATAATTTTACTTTTTGCAACAAAATTTCCCGGGAAAATATTAATTGTGAAATTAATGTAAAATTTTAGCATACCATTACATTCTATATGCTGTATAATGCTAGATTTTCCATAATAAAAAATAGTCCTATACATTTTCATAAAATGTATAGGACTATTTTTTATTATATTATATTTTATTTTCTATAGCATTAACAATTTGGCTATCCACTATATCTGCTGTGTTTAACAATATGTCTTCCACACCTTTAGGTTCAAATTTTCCAAACTCACCATGATGTGAAAGTATGGAATAACATATATCATCTAGTTCTTCTTCTGAAAGCACATTGCCTACCTCTTTATTTATTTCTGATATATATGCTGCTCCCATTATTATATGATCCAACTTTATAGATTTTCTTTTTATCACACCATCGTATTCATACTCTTTTATTTTCATTACATCATGTACTACTGCCTTTAATATAAGTCTATCCTTATTGATTACACTACTGGCATCCATGTAGAATGGATTATCTATATAATTGTTTAATATACTTTCCATGGTTTTCATTACACCTACAGTGTGAAGGAACAATCCCCCTCTTTTATTGCCATGAAATTTTTCTGCTGCAACACAATTTAAAAATGCTTCCCATCTTTCTGTATTATAGTCCATTGCTCCTGTAGCAGCCACAGCTATCTTTTTGTATTTATTTTCTAATTTATCTATAGTTTCAATAAAATAAGTAATAAGTTTTTCTGGTATGCTGTAATATGGTATAAAATCACGATAGTCTATATCCTGTTGAACTGTTTGTATTACAGGGTTCTTTATTTGCATGTTTCCATTAAAACTTCCTGCAACACCCTTTACATGTATAAATCCACTTTCCTGTACCAAATTCATTAATCTGTCATAATGATCCCATACTGGGAAAGATATAGATGCTGTATTATCCTGGATAATTATAATTATATAAGGACTTCCATCTTTTTTGTATCCTGTCCTTTTATCACTTACCATACCTAAAACTTCAATTATATCTCCATTCTTTGTTCTGCTTATATCCTGAATTTTCACATTAACCTCCACCTTTACCTTCTACTTTTTTAGGGCTGATCTCATTACTTCTGATGCTATCATAGCTGCAGCCCTGCCACCTTGTCCGCCATCTTCTACAATTACTGCCACTGCTACTTGTGGATCATTATAAGGAGCAAATCCTATAAACCAAGAATGTGGTGGTGCATCTTTTCCTTGGACTTGATGGTCTGCTGTTCCCGTCTTACCACAAACCTCTACTCCATCGATACTTGCATTTCCTCCTGTTCCCTCTTCAACAACAGATTTCATAAAATCTCTCATGGTGTTTGCAGTGTTACTAGAAACAACTTCTCCTAAAGATTCTGGTTGTATTGATTTAACAAGGTCTCCTTTACTTGTTACCACTTCCTTTACCAATTGAGGTTTCATCATTGTTCCTCCATTTGCTATAGTAGCTGAAACCAATGCCATTTGAAGTGGACTTGCTAAATCACTACTCTGTCCAATAGCACTCTGTGCAATATTCCCTTTTTCATTGTTTTTTAGTGTAGGAAATTTACTTTTCTCTACTGGTATTCCATCTGCTGGTATATCTTTATTAAATAAAAATTTTTCTGCAGTTTCCTTTAACTTATCATTTCCAAGTTCCAATCCTAATGTACCAAATACTACATTACTAGAGTGAACATATGCATTTTTAAAATCTATATTACCAAATGTTTCTCCTTCAAAGTTGTGAAGAGAATATTTTTCACTTATTTTTAATTCTCCATTGTCTTGAAACCCTCTATTTCTTACACTTGGCATGTTTTCTAGAGCACTTACAGCTGTAACTGTTTTGAAAGTTGACCCTGGTGGATATAATCCAGCTGTAGCTCTATTTATAAGCGGTGTATTTTTATCGCTATTTATAGATTGCCATATTTCTTGTAGATTATTTGGATTAAAGGATGGTTTTGAAACCATTGCTAGAACTTCTCCAGTTTTAGGATTCAATGCTACTACTGCCCCTTTATTATCTCCTAAAAGTTCGAAAGCCTTACTTTGAACATCATAATCCAAAGTGGTTTTTAAGCTATCACCTATTTTTTCTTGTTCCTTACCCTTATTTTTTATAAGGCTTTTAATATTATCTTCAATATCAGTAGCCATTAATTCTTTGTCATACTTTCTTTCTAATCCAGTAATGCCATATTTTATATCTACATATCCTAATGCATGAGCAAAAATTTCTCCACCAGTATATTCTCTTTTCTGTGTTTCCTGATTTATTTTAGAGCTTTTAGTTAGAGGTTTTCCATTTCTATCATAAATAGTTCCTCTTAAAACTTCATTTCTTTTTATCCACAGTCTTCTATTATAATCCTTATCCACTATTTTGGGACCCTCAACCATTTCAAAGTATGTTATATAAGATATTAATCCTATAAAACATATCAAAAAAATCATAAGAACCTTTTTTATATTGTTTGATATATCATTCATAATCTATCTACCCTCTTCTGATATCTTTTGAATTATACCCAGAGAAAAAAATGTAATAAGCATAGAACTTCCTCCATAACTCACCAAAGGCAATGTTATACCTGTGAGAGGAATAGCATTCATAACTCCTCCTACTATAACCAATACTTGAGATGCAATCATGGCTGCATACCCTACTGCTAAAAGTCTTGAAAAATTATCCTCTTCGTATACTGCCGCCCTCATACATCTATAAAAGAGTAAGAAGTATAATATTATTATGCCAAAGCCTATAAGTATACCTAACTCTTCACATAAAGCTGCAAATATAAAGTCAGTAGTATTAACTGGTACATATTCAGGATGTCCAAGTCCCAATCCAGATCCTGTAAGACCTCCTGACGCTATAGAAATCATAGACTGTACCACTTGATAACTTTTTGTGGTCGCATATGGCCACGGATTTTGCCATATTAATACTCTCACTCTTACATGATCAAAAAGCTTATAACTTATTGAAGCTCCTGCTATAAAGAGTCCAAAACAGGTGGCTACATACCTAAACTTAGATGTAGCTATATAAAGCATAGTTATAGCTATCCCAAAAAATATCAAGGCAGACCCCAAATCTTTTTGTAATACCATAAAGCCCAAACAAACCATTACTACTATACCTGGTTCTATTAAATTTTTAAAATCCTTATAGTTTTTTAAAGCAGATGCCAAATAAGCTACTAAAAATAACTTACCAAACTCTGATGGTTGGAAACCATAACTTCCTACATAAATCCAGTTTTTAGAACCATTAACCTCTCTACCAAATAATGTAGCAACTCCCATAAACACTATAGTAATTATTAAATAAGTATACTTATATTTGCTAAAACTTTTTAGGTCTGGAAGAACTACAACTATCAATATAAAACCTGTTACCCCTATAGCAAACCATATAATTTGCTTTATAGAAGTAGCCATATTCAATCTATATATCATAACAATGCCTATAACAGATAGTATACTTGAAAATATAAAAATATATTTATCTCCATCAGAAAAAAATTTTCTTATTATAAAATAAGAATATCCTATAAGTAAACATGTAACTACAGCCATAATCATAGCACTTTTATCTATTGGTTGCTTAAGTATAGCTAAATTACCAAAGCAAACTAAACATAAAAGATATGTATATCTTAAAAGTTTCTTTTCATCTCTACTAGTATCCAAATTCATTCACCACCAATTTTTAATAATCTAACTTTTATCCTATTACTTTAAATGATGTGTTTCCTATCATAATTTCATCACCTGAATTTAAATACTTTCTTCCTACTACTTTGTTTCCATTTAGCAATGTACCATTAGTACTATTTAAATCTTCTAATATACAATCATTATTTTTCAAAAGTATTCTTGCATGATACCCTGATGCATACGGGTCGTCCAATACAATAAAATTTCCATTCTTTCTTCCTATATTTATTTCTCCATGAATAGGTATAACAGCACCTTTGCTTAAGTTAGCGTTATTTCCAGGATTAGTAACTTCTAGTCCTAAGGACTTCCTATTCCTGTTTCTACTTTTTTTGCCACCATTTTTTATATCTTTATACATTATTCTAAGAGCTAAAAAAATTATAATATAAACTATAGCTATTATTATAATTTTAAAAACTAAACTCAATTTATTCAGATCCATATAATCACCTTCTTGCTACTTATACTTTTTAATAAACCTCACTCAATTGCCTTTTACAAATTAAAAGACTAGCATTAGAGTATATTAATTGCCAGTCTTATATGAATTATAACATCTTTTTCAAATATTGTCCTGTATAAGACTTTGGATTTTCCACTATTTTTTCAGGTTTACCAACAAAAAGGATTTCTCCTCCCTTTTCTCCACCTTCTGGACCAAGATCTATAATATAATCTGCACATTTTATAACATCCAAATTGTGTTCTATAACTATTACACTATTTCCAGTATCCACAATTCTTTGAAGTATACTTATAAGCCTGCTTACATCATCTATATGAAGCCCTGTTGTTGGCTCATCTAAAATGTATAAGGTTTTTCCTGTGCTTCTCTTGGATAATTCATATGCTAACTTTATTCTTTGTGCCTCTCCACCAGATAGTTGTGTTGATGGTTGACCCAGCTTTACATATCCAAGACCTACATCCATAAGAGTCTGCATCTTGTTTTTTATTCTAGGTATATTTTCAAAGAACTTCAATGCTTCTTCTACCGTCATATTTAAAATATCATCAATATTTTTCCCTTTATATTTTACTTGTAAAGTTTCCCTATTATACCTTTTTCCTTTACAAACATCACAAGGTACATATACATCAGATAAAAACTGCATTTCTATCTTTATTATTCCATCTCCACTGCAAGCTTCACACCTACCCCCTTTAACATTAAAACTAAATCTACCTGGTTTATACCCTCTCATTTTAGATTCAGAAGTACTAGAAAAAACTTCTCTTACAATGTCAAAAACTCCAGTATATGTAGCAGGATTAGATCTTGGTGTTCTTCCAATAGGATTCTGATCTATATTTATAATTTTATCTATATTTTCTACTCCAAGTATATCTTTATGTAATCCCGGATTATCTTTTGAATTGTTTATTCTCTTGTTTAGTCCCTTATAAAGTATTTCATTAATTAAAGTACTTTTACCTGATCCTGAAACTCCTGTAACACAAGTAAATGTTCCTAATGGAATTTTTACTTCTATATTCTTTAAATTGTTTTGCCTAGCTCCTTTTATTATTATATGCTTTCCATTGCCAATTCTCCTGTTTGTTGGCACAGATATTTTCTTTTTTCCACTTAAGTATTGACCTGTTATAGATCTTTTGTTACTAATTATTTTTTTTATAGTACCAGCTTCTACTATTTCTCCGCCATGTTCTCCTGCTCCTGGACCTATATCCACAATGAAATCAGCTTCTTTCATGGTATCTTCATCATGTTCTACTACCACTAAAGTATTTCCTAAATCTCTTAAATGTTTTAAAGTAGCAATTAACCTATCGTTATCTCTTTGGTGCAAACCTATACTTGGTTCGTCAAGTATATATAATACGCCTACCAAGCTTGATCCTACTTGAGTTGCAAGTCTTATTCTTTGAGATTCTCCTCCTGATAAAGTTCCTGCAGTTCTAGATAAATTTAAATAATCAAGCCCCACATCTATTAGAAACCTCAATCTACCTTTTATTTCTTTTAATACTTGATCACTAATTATTTTATTTTTTTCAGATAATTTAAGTTCATCTAAGAACTCCAGTTCATTCTTAATAGACATTTGACAAAATTCTGCTATATTTTTTTCCCCTACAGTAACAGCTAAAACTTCCTTTTTAAGCCTAGTACCATTACATTCAACGCAAGGTTTATCACTCATATATCCTTCAATTTGATTTTTTATATAATCAGAATTAGTCTCTAAATATCTTCTTTTCAAATTGTTAATTATTCCTTCAAAAGCATGGTTAACTTCCATTAACCCATTTTCACCATTATACTTTACCTTTACCTTATTCCCTTTAGTACCATAAAGTACAACATTAATTATTTCTGGACTGAGTTTTTCTATAGGGGTACTCAAAGAAAATTTATACTCTTTAGCAAGTGCTTTTAATATACTAAAAGTCCAAGAATCTTCTTTTAAACTCCCACTGCCCATCGTTTCAATGGCTCCAGCTGAAATACTTTTACTCCTATCAGGTATTATTAGCTCTTCATCTATTTCCATAAGAGTACCTAACCCATCACAACATTCACATTTTCCATAAGGAGCATTAAAAGAAAATGTCCTTGGTGCTATTTCACCTATACTTATACCACAATCAGCACAAGCAAACTTTTCACTAAATAGTATATCTTCTCCGTCTATAACATTTATAATAACAATACCATCAGATAACTTTAGTGCAGTTTCAATAGAATCAGCTAATCTACTTCGTATATCTTCTTTAATAATTAATCTATCTATAACTACTTCAATAGTGTGTTTTATATTCTTTTCAAGTTTAAAGTCTTCTTCTCCTAGATCTATAACATTTCCATCTATTCTTGCTCTTACAAATCCATTTTTCTTTATATTTTCTAATGCTTTTACATGTTCACCTTTTCTTCCTTTTATTATAGGTGCTAATATTTGAATTTTTGTTCTCTCTTCCATAGACATTATTCTGTCTACCATTTGATCTACTGTTTGTTGTTTTATTTCCTTGCCACATTTAGGACAATGAGGTATTCCTATTCTTGCATATAAAAGCCTTAAGTAATCATATACTTCTGTTACAGTTCCTACAGTAGAACGTGGATTTCTACTTGTTGTTTTCTGATCTATAGATATAGCTGGAGATAATCCTTCTATATATTCCACATCCGGCTTATTCATTTGTCCTAAAAATTGTCTTGCATAAGCAGATAAAGACTCCACATAACGCCTTTGTCCTTCTGCATAAAGCGTATCAAACGCTAAAGATGATTTTCCTGAACCAGATAATCCTGTAAATACAATTAATTTATCTCTTGGAATCTCTAAGTCTACATTTTTTAAATTGTGAACCTTGGCACCCTTTATTACTATCTTATCTCTCATTGCTTTTATTTTACACTCCTCATTTTTCTTATGGTAAATACGCCCAAATCTAATTCAATTTCATCAATTATGATTTCTTCTTTTTTTCCTTCTTTAATTTTAATATCATATCTCTTAATCTTGCTGCCAATTCAAATTGTAAGTCCTTAGCTGCTTGTTTCATTTCTTTTTCATACTTTGCTATTAGTACATCTATATTTTCATTATTTGCCTCTATAGCTTCTTCTAAACTATCATAAGGCGCTTTTTCTTCTAAAATTTTTGTAGCTTCAATAACTTCCCTAATATCTTTCTTAATAGTTTGAGGTATTATATTGTGTTTTTCATTATATTCTATCTGTATTTTTCTTCTTCTATTGGTTTCTGACATAGCTTTATCCATAGATTTTGTTATATTATCTGCATACATAATAACTCTGCTTTCTGAATTTCTTGCAGCTCTTCCTATGGTTTGAATAAGAGAGCGTTCAGATCTTAAAAAACCTTCTTTGTCTGCATCAAGTATAGCAACTAAAGCAACTTCAGGTATATCAAGACCTTCTCTCAAAAGATTTATTCCAATCAAAACATCGATTTCACCTTTTCTTAAATCTCTTATTATCTCCATTCTCTTTATGGTATCTATATCCGAATGTAAATAGGTTGTTTTTATATTCATTTCCTTAAAATAATCTGCTAAATCCTCTGCCATTTTTTTTGTAAGTGTAGTAACAAGAATTCTAAATCCTTTTTTTATTGTTTCCATTATATTTTTATATAAATCATCTATTTGACCTTTAATTGGTCTAATCTCAATCTTAGGATCCAAAAGACCTGTAGGCCTTATTATCTGCTCTGCTATATTTGTGGAATGTTCTAACTCATAATTTGCAGGAGTAGCACTTACAAAAACCACCTGATTTATTTTATCTTCAAATTCGCTGAATTGTAGCGGTCTATTATCAAAAGCTGAAGGCAATCTAAATCCATACTCTACCAAATTTTCTTTTCTTGATCTATCTCCTGCATACATAGCTTTTACCTGAGGCATAGTAACATGGCTTTCATCTATGAAAAGCAAGTAATCTTCTGGAAAATAATCTATAAGTGTTTGAGGAGGGGTCCCCTTTGCTCTTCCATCTAGTATTCTCGAGTAATTTTCAATACCACTACAGTAACCTACTTCCCTCATCATTTCTATGTCAAAATTAGTTCTTTGTTTCAATCTTTGAGCTTCTAAAAGTTTATCCTGAGATGTAAGTTCTCTTAGTCTTTCTTCTAATTCTGCTTCTATATATTTTATAGACAATTCTAATCTTTCTTTTGACGTTGCAAAATGAGATGCTGGAAATATAGAAACATGCTTTCTAACTCCTATTGTTTCTCCAGTTAATGAATCAAATTCTTTTATCCTGTCTATCTCATCACCAAAAAATTCTATTCTTATAGCTTTGTTACTAGAAGAAGCAGGAAATATATCTAGTACGTCACCTTTTACTCTAAAGGTACCTCGCACAAAATTTATTTCATTCCTTTCGTATTGTATTTCTACAAGTTTTTTTAAAACCTCATCTCTATCTTTAATCATACCCTCTCTTAAAGATAATGTAAGTTTTTTATATTCTTCTGGATTTCCTAGTCCGTATATGCATGATACTGATGCAACTACAATTACATCTCTTCTTTCTAATAAAGCAGATGTAGCTGAATGTCTTAATTTGTCTATTTCATCGTTTATAGAAGCATCCTTTTCTATATAGGTATCTGTTTGAGCTAAATAGGCTTCAGGTTGATAATAATCATAGTAAGAAACAAAATACTCCACACAGTTTTCTGGAAAAAACTCTCTAAATTCCGAGCAAAGCTGTGCTGCTAAAGTTTTATTATGCGCTAAAACTAAAGTAGGTTTTTTTGTGGCCTGAATTATATTTGCCATAGTAAAAGTTTTACCTGAACCTGTAACTCCTAAAAGAGTTTGAAATCTTTCTTCTTTATTTATACTTTTTACTATATTATCTATAGCTTCTGGTTGATCTCCTGTAGGCTTAAATTTAGAATGTATCTTAAATTCTCCCATCCTTTATTCATCCCTATCCTTATTCTTTATTTTATCTAGTATCTCTCCAAATCTAGTTCCATCAAGTTTTACCACCATACTGTCTTTAGGCACACCTTTAGGAACAAATACTATTCCAAGTTTTTTTGAATTATTCATTTTGTTATAGCTAACTTCTTCAAACTTACCTGTAACTTTTTTAACCTTAAACCATATGAAACTTGAGGTTTCCTTAATAACCTCAATTATTTTTTCTTCACTTTCCACCTTTTTGCTATTAACTTCTACTAATAAGTCCCCAGTAGATATGCCCATTTCATTAGCGGGCGAATTAGGTGCAACTTCTAGAACCATTATACCGTCTTCGCTACTTATATATTTAGGACTACCTTTTAATTCTATTTGTCTTTGAAAAATTATAATTCCTTCATGAGCAAGTGGTGCAAATATAAGTACTAAAATTTTAAAATATATATTTAATGTTGCTAATTGTGCTAATCCAAATAACGCTAAACTATATATTATTGTTAAACTTCCAGATATCAAAGTTTTTTCCTTTTTATCTCTTGTGAAAGTTATGCTATTATAGCCTATCATTCCATAAAATGGTACTAAAGCTACTACTGCACTTTTTAATATACTCGAAGGTAACGAATTCTTTATTAATGGCCACCAATTTGGCATAGGCACTTGCCATGATACTCCTATATTAGATGTGTTATGCAAAACAAAGAATAATGCTACTGGAAGTGCCCAATATCTTTGAAGAGCAAATCCACCTATTATTTTGCCATCTCTATTTGTAAATACAGGTATGTACCCTGTGTTTCCATCTATAATTATTAAAAGTCCTTCTACAAAATGTAGCACTGCAATCATACTCATAAGTGCTACTATATCAATTTTCAAAAGATCTAAATTAGGCATTTTAAGAGTAACTGCAAAAAAGCCTAATACTATGCTTACAATGCCAAGTACTGATCCTGAATAAGAAAAACATATAAATCTTTGATTAAAAAACATAAAAACTATTGATAATAAAAATATTAAATCTACAGCAGAATTTTCATCGAATACAATACCTAAATATGACATCATAAGACTAGCTAACGTACCTGCAAAAATTCCTATAACAATTTGAGATATAGTTAATTCAAAAGGAGAATTTATTCTTTCTCCTATTATCATCTTTTGCATAATAGTAGTTTTCTTATTTCTTCTATAAAGTATTAGTGTTAAAATAAGTAAAAATGCCACTAAGTATGGTTCTGTCAACGCAAACGCTACCGATTTTAAAGTATATAACAAAATACTCATTAAGATGATTTCCCCTCTCCATAAATGAAGTTAGACAGAAAACTCTGCCTAACTTAAAATCATAAATATATTATATCTATATATTTACTTTTAATCAGAACACCAAATATTCATTATTTAATTTTACTTTTTGCTATTTCAAGTGCTTTACTAAATTGAGGATCTACACTTCTGTCATAGGCTTTCTGTCTAAGTTCATCTGGATAAGTTACTGCTACATCTGGCTTTATACCTGTATGATGTATATTTTCTCCGTTTGGAGTATAGTATTTTGAAACTGTAACCTTAAGTGAAGTTCCAGCACCTGTATCTAACATAGCCTGCACAACACCTTTTCCAAAAGTCTTTTCACCAACTAAAGTACCTATCTTATAATCCCTTATAGCACCTGAGAATATTTCTGAAGCACTAGCTGATCCACCATTTGTCAGTATTGTAAGAGGTAATCCTATATAATCTCCTCCAGTTGATTTATATTCTTTTTTGTTTTTATATTTATCTATTGTAGAAACAATAACTTTATCTTTTTGAACAAAATTAGAAACCATATCTACGCACTCATTTAATAGACCACCTGGGTTTCCTCTTAAATCTATTATAAGTGATTTCATTCCTTTTCCTTTAAGTTCTTTAAGCTTACTTTGAAGATTTTTAGCTGTATTTTCATCAAACATAGAAATTTGTATGTATCCTACATTGTTATCTATCATTTCACCTTTTACTGTAACTAAGTTTATTTTTGCTCTCTTTAACTTAACATCAAAAGTGCCCTTTCCCTCTCTACTTAGAGTTAAAGTGACTTCTGTTCCATCCTTGCCTTTCATTAGAGTAACTGCCTTATCAAGCTCTTTTCCTGTTACATCAGTATTATTTACCTTTTCGATTTCGTCTTTAGGAAGTATTCCTGCTTTTTTTGCTGGAGAGTCTTCAAATACATCAGCTATTATAATTTTATCGTCTTTAGCCTGAACTTGTAATCCTACTCCGCTATAGTTTCCTTCTGTTTGAGCATTAAATTCATCAAATTCTTTCTTGTTCATGAATACTGTATAAGGGTCATTTAAAGCGCCTGTCATACCCTTAATAGCTCCTTCTACTAAATCTGAATCATTTATATTTCCATCATAATACTTATACAATTGACTTCGGATTTCAAATAGTTTATAAAATTTACCTACCGCACTCTGATTTTCAATATATGACTTTGTTCCAAATAAAGTAATTGTATTTGTAATAAGTATTGATGCTACTGCTAATGATATCCACTTTTTTTTATTATTCAATTCTTCCACCTCTTTGATTTAAAAACTTATATAACTATAGTATTTATATAAAGCTTAAATAATTATAACATTAAAAAAAATAAATTTGCAAAACTATTTGTAAAATTTATAAAAATGAGCATGCAGTATTAAACTGCATGCTTCTTAAACAGCCAAGAATTTTCTTATAGAAGAAATACTACCAACTGCTCCTATAATCATACCTGCTAATATAAATAAGCCAAGAATGTTTCCTAAAATATATTGAGGCTCAATTAATTGAATTATAACTAACCCTGATGAAACTTTTGTGTAAGCCATTCTGTACACATAATACAAAACTACATCTGCTACTATGCCACCTACAACTCCAATTATAATACCTTCAATTATAAATGGCCATCTTATGAACCAATCTGTAGCTCCAATATATTTCATTATGCCTATTTCTCTTCTTCTTGAATATACTGTAAGTTTTATAGTGTTTCCTATTAAAAATAGTGAAACTCCCATTAATATTACAAACATTACACTTCCAACCCATTTTATAGTTTTTGTTATTGTCATAATTTTATTTACAATTTCTCTACCATCTTTTATTTCATCTATACCCTGCATACCTTTTATTGCACTTACAACATTGGATACTATTTCTGGCTTTTGAACCTTTACTATATATGAGTTAGGCATAGGATTGTCCTTCTCTAATCCATCTACTAACCCCTTATTCTTATCTCCTAGTTGTTTTTTAAAATTTTCTATAGCTTGAGCTTTGCTTTCATAGCTAACGTCTTCTACTCCGCTTATATCCTTTATTTTCTTTTCTAAATCTCTTTGTTGAACCATAGTTATACCATCTTTTAAAACAATTTTTACTTCCACTCTTGATTCCACTTCAAGTATTCCTTGATTAACATTCAATATAGTAAGCCAAAAGACTCCTAATATAAAAAGTGTGGCTGCAACGGTTGCTGCTGCTGCACTACTTATAGTTTTATTCCTCTTTAAACTCTTTAAAGAATCTACTATAAAAAATTTAATTGTACTAATCCTCATATCCGTATGCACCCCTTTGTTCATCTCTCACTATAACACCTTTTTCTATAGCTATAACTCTTTTTCTCATATTGTCTACTATATCTTTAGCATGTGTTGCCATAACAACAGTAGTTCCAGCACGGCTTATATCATTTAGAGTTTCCATTATATCCATTGAAGTTTCTGGATCTAGATTTCCTGTAGGTTCATCTGCAATTAATATAGATGGACTATTTACTATAGCTCTAGCTAAAGATATTCTTTGTTGCTCTCCTCCAGATAATTCATGAGGAAGAGCTTTATATTTATTACCTAGCCCTACCAGTGATAAAACTACAGGAACCTTTTTTCTTATTTCTTTTAAAGGTGCTTCTACCACTCTCATAGCAAAGGCTACATTTTCATACACATTTAATGTAGGAATTAACCTAAAGTCTTGAAAAACTACTCCTATTTTTCTTCTATAATAAGGTATTTCTCTTCTTTTTAAATTTGTTATATCGGTATTATTTACTGTTATAGTACCTTTTGTTGGCTGAACTTCTTTTAAAAGCATTTTTATAAAAGTTGACTTACCAGCTCCACTTGGTCCTACTAAAAAAACAAATTCTCCTTTTTCTATATTCACATTTACATTTGATAAGGCAAATATGTTATTATTATAAACTTTACTTACATTCTTAAACTCTATCATTAAAATCTCTCCTTATATACATATAAGTTTGTATATTTTTTTACATTACTACAATTATTATAACATAATAAGACATTAAATAAAAAAATATTATGCTAATTTTTTATTAATAAAATGATACATATATGTTAACTTTAGACTAAACTCTTGACTTATTAAATTAAATATGGCGGTATTTTCTTAAAATACCGCCATTTACAAATCATTCTATTTTAAATTCAAACCTTTTTTTACTGCTTTTACTATATCATCCGAAGTTAACCCATAAGCTTTTAAAAGCTCTGCTGGTTTTCCACTTTCTCCAAAAGTATCCTTTATTCCCACTCTCACAACAGGTGTAGGAATGTTTTCACTTAACACTTCACATACAGCTGAGCCTAATCCGCCTATAATACTGTGCTCTTCAGCAGTTATTACAACTCCTGTTTCTCTTGCTGCTTTTATTATGGCATCTTTATCTATAGGTTTTATTGTATGTATATTTATAACCTTAACCTTTATTCCTTCTTCTGAAAGAGTATTATATGCTTCTAATGCTGCATCTACCATTATTCCTGTAGCTATAATAGTGGCTTCTTTTCCTTCTCTTAAAGTTACAGCTTTTCCTAATTCAAATTTATAATCAGGTCTATCATTTATAACTGGAACACCTGATCTTCCAAGCCTTACATAGCAAGGTCCATTGAATTCACTAACTGCTTTAATTACAGCCTCAGCTTCTGCTGCATCACTTGGGCATATTACTGTCATATTAGGAACACTTCTCATTAAAGAAATATCTTCAATTGCTTGATGTGATGCTCCATCTTCTCCTACTGTAATTCCCGCATGAGTTGCACATACTTTTACATTTAGTTTTGGGTAACATATAGAGTTTCTTATCTGCTCAAAAGCTCTTCCTGCTGCAAACATAGCAAAAGTACTTACAAAAGGTATTTTTCCACAAGTTGCCATTCCAGCTGCTACTGCCATCATATTAGCTTCTGCAATTCCCATATTTATAAATCTTTCAGGACATACTTTCTTAAAATCTGCTGTTTTAGTTGATTTCGATAAATCTGCATCAAGTACAACTATATTTTCATTTTCCTGTCCTAGTTTAGCTAAAGCTTTTCCATAAGCTTCTCTTGTTGCTACTTTGTTAGCCATTATTCTTCACCTCCAATTTCCTTCAAAGCCTGTTCGCACTGTTCCATATTTGGAGCACTTCCATGCCAACCTACTTGATTTTCCATAAAGGATACACCTTTACCTTTTATAGTTTTACATACTATCATTGTTGGTTTTCCTTTTACTTTTTTAGCTTCTTCTATAGCATTAATTAATTGTTCAAAATTATGTCCATCTACTTCTAAAACATTCCATCCAAAAGCTACAAATTTATCAGCAATCGGTTCTGCTGACATTACCTCTTTACATGGTCCATCTATCTGAAGTCCATTATAATCAACGAATGCAGTAAGGTTATCTAACTTGTATTGAGCTGCTGCCATTGATGCTTCCCAAACCTGACCTTCTTCTAATTCGCCATCACCAAGTAATGAATAAACTCTATAATCTTTTTTATCTATTTTTCCAGATAAAGCCATACCTACTGCTGCAGATATTCCCTGTCCTAATGACCCTGTAGACATATCTACTCCTGGTACTTCATTCATATTAGGATGACCTTGAAGAATTGATCCAAGTTTTCTAAGTTTTTTTAATTCTCCAACATCAAAATAACCTCTTCTTGAAAGTACACTATATAACACTGGTGCAGCATGACCTTTAGAAAGAACAAATCTATCTCTATCTAAATCTCTTGCTTTTTCAGGATTTATATTCATCTCATTAAAATATAATGTTGTTAAAATCTCTACTGACGATAAAGAACCTCCTGGATGACCTGACCCTGATTCAGTCAACATCATTACGATGTCTTTTCTAACTTTTTGAGCTACTTGTTTAAGTTCTTCTATGTTCTTTTTCACACTCTCAACCTCCTAATAAGTAAACAATTGAAATTCACTTATTATTTTATCACAAAACAATATTTTTATATATAAAAAAATAAGGGTTCAAAAAAACCCTTACTTAAAAATCATTGCAAACCAACACTTATTAAAAGTGCATCATCTACTTTTTTCATATCTATATCTGTCATATGACCTATTTTTTCTTTTAATCTTCTTTTATCTAAAGTTCTTATTTGTTCAAGCAATACTACCGAATCCTTATTAAGTCCATATGCTTCGGATGAAATTTCTACATGGGTTGGAAGTTTTGCCTTATTTATTTGGGAAGTAATTGCTGCCACTATTACTGTAGGGCTGTATTTATTACCAACATCATTTTGAATAATGATAACTGGTCTTATTCCTCCCTGTTCTGATCCCACTACTGGGCTTAAATCAGCATAAAATATATTTCCTCTTTTTACTACTGTTGTCATCAGCCAAATCACTCTCCGAAAGCTTCGCTTCATATTCTTTAAAATCTTTCATGTCATTTGCAAAGCCCATTTCTGCAAATTCTAGATTAAGTTGTGCCATCTCTTTATAACCTTTTTCCATTGCTGATATATTTAATCTTTTTTTCTCTTTAATATATGATATGATAGCTTCTCTAATAAATTCACTGCTTTTTTTGCAATCTTCTTGAAGTACTTTATTTAATTCATTATATAGTGTTTCTGAGAGGTTTACCACTAATCTCTTTGAATTTGACATATAAAAATTAATACCTCCTATTAACTTAAGCGAAAATATGTACATACCAATTATATTACTAAAACTGACACCATGTCAAAGAAATTATCCGCAGTTTCCCCATATTTCTACTTGTATTTATTACAAATAATTTCTTATTATTACAAATATATTGTACTATTATGTATTATAATCATATAATTTTAATCTAATATGTACTTAGCTATATAATTAATAGAGATTAATTTATACACTAGCATTTTATAATATTATACCACTAATATAGCTATATTAGTATACTTATGTAAAGTATTAAATTTATATATGTAACTTTCTGTACTTGATAATTGTTTATAGATAGTGAAGGAATCTTTCCCTCACTATCTTAGTTATAAGTTATGAACTTTTAAACATAATCTCTGACTTTTATAATTTCTCCATTTTTAACATAAACCCTAGGAACCCTTTTACTTACCATACATAATAATTCATAATTAATCGTTCCTAGTAGTGGAGCCATATCATCAGCATCAAACTTTAATTTTCCATCACTTCCCATAAGTATTACTTCGTCACCTATTTTTGTTTCTCCTATATCAGTAACATCTATCATACACTGGTCCATGCATATATTTCCTACAACTGGTGCAAATTTTCCATTAATTATAACTTTTGCTTTCCCAGACAGCATTCTAGTGTATCCATCCGCATATCCTACAGGTAATGTGGCAATAACACTTTTTCTTTCTGTTCTGAACTTTCTTCCATATCCTATATATTCACCCTTTTCAAGAGTTTTTATGTGCATTACATTAGCTTTCCATGTCATAACTGGCTTTATATTTAGCATATCTTTATTGACTTCTGTTGAAGGATAATATCCATAAAGTATTATTCCAGGTCTTGCCCCTTCATAATGCGTTTCAGGTAATTCCATTATAGCTGCACTATTAGCTATATCTCTCATATTTATCTTTACACCTTTTTCTTGTAGTTTTCCATAAAACCAATTGTATTTTTCAAATTGTTTATGAGAATATGTTTTATCTTCTTCATCAGCTGTGCAAAAATGTGAAAATAAACTTTCTATTTCTATATTAGGTAATTTACTTATTTTATATACTTCTTCTATACTATTATCATTAGGCAAAAATCCAATTCTCCCCATACCAGTATCCAATGCCACATGGATTTTTGCAACTTTATCTTTAGCTTGTGCTACTTTAGATAGCTCACAGACATATTCATAAGAAGTCACTGCTGGCTCTATATCATACTCTAACAAATCATTCATTAGGGTATTTGAAGTAAGTCCTAGTGTCATTATATGCCCTTTGATTCCATTTTTTCTAAGTTCAATTCCTTCACTTAATACAGCCACCGCTAACCTTGTAGCTCCATTCTCTAAAAGCACTGGTGCTACATCTATGGCACCATGACCATAAGCATCCGCTTTTACAACGCCTATTAGCTCTTCACTTTTTGATTTTTCTCTAATGCTCTTCATATTGTATGTAAGGTTGTCTAAATCAACCTCTACCCAGGTAGATCTAAAATTTCTAAACATAAATACCCCCACCTTTCCATAATATAATAAAAATTTTAATATGTTTCCACACAATATTAATTATACAATATTTTTAATAGTTATATCATTCAAATTTTTAAAAAAATTAAATTTATTTTGAATAAGTTCATTATAAAGTAAAATGGCATCGAACACTTACAGTTCATGCCAAACTTATATTTTACTAATCTATGTTAAATAAATCTTTATTTAGTTCAGGATTAAAATTAAAATCAGAATACTCTATTTTGATTTTCTCCTTATTATTTGAGTCATATATATTTAAATATTTTGGTTTTTCAGTTTTTATATCTATATACAAATCTGCTTTATTAATATTTTTATTATTTCCAGGAATATCTAAATATATAATTTGGTATTTTTCATTACCTATATCTTTTAGAGAAACCTTTATCTTCTCATTAGTATATATAAGACCTATATATTCGCCTATAAAACTTAATTTAAACACACTATCAAAATTTTTATCTGTACTATACTTAAATCCATTTTTTAAGTCTTTTACAAATATATTATTATTCTTATATACCATAACTCTATTATTTTCAAGTTCTAACCTATATCCATATTTTTTATCATAAAATTGCTTTCCTTTATAGTTTATAACTTGTTTATCATTTTCTATTTTCATATCTACTGAACAACTATAACTATCTAAGTTTTTTAAATTATCAATAATTTTTTCTGAATTCTTTTCATTATTACCACAACCTATTAGTAAAAAGAGAAAAAAAGACACAATAGTTAGTATTAATATTTTAATTTTCATTTCATTCCCCCTGTAAATAACTTTACTGAAGTAGCAATTTCACTATTAATACTATTCTTGTATGTCTTTTTATATTCTATAAAATTTATAAATTCCTAATCTATTTTTTGCAACTCTTTAATTGCAAAAGGTATATTATTTAGCAAATGTGACGCATTTACACAAAACATTTCTTTTGATAGCTTTTCACCACAGTATCCATGAATAAATGCTGCTATACATGCTGAATCCATTACCCCATATCCTTGTCCTATAAAGGAAGTTATCATTCCCGTAAGACAATCTCCCATTCCACCTGAAGCCATAGAACTATTTCCTGTAGGATTGATTACAGTACTAAATCCATCCGTAATTATAGTATTATATCCTTTCAATAGTACTATAACTTTATTTTCTTTAGCAAAATCTTGAGCTACCTCTAATCTATTTTCTTTTATATAATCTATTGTCATCCCTGTTATTCTTGACATTTCACCAAGATGTGGTGTTAAAACAACTTCACATTTTCTCTGCTTTAAAACTTGTAAATTGTCTTTTAATACATTTATAGCATCTGCATCTATAATAACTACATTTTTAGCTTTATCTATTACTTTTTTTAATATATCAAAAGTGTTTTTATTGTTTCCCATGCCTGGCCCTATAGCTATGGCATCACTTTTTTCTATAAGTTCTTCAACTATATTTTCTTCTTCAAAAGAAACAGTCATAGCCTCTATTAACTTTGAACTTAGTATTGGTTGAACTTCTTTAGGACAGCATAATGTTACAAGCCCCGATCCACTTCTTACAGCACCTTCAGCGCATATATATGCTGCACCTGAAAATCTATTGGATCCTGCAAAAACAGTAACCTTGCCATAGTCACCTTTATAACAGTACTTATCTCTTTTTATTAAATTATCTTTTATCATATACTTATCCATTATAAACTCATTATTATGAAATTTAGTTATAGCCTTTTTAGGAATGCCTATCTTTTCTATAACAATTTTTCCAAGAAACTTATCAGTTCCATAATTTAAGAATCCTCTTTTATAAAGTTCAAAGGATATAGTTTTATTAGCTTTTATACAATTTCCAAGTATTTTTCCTGTATTACTATCAAGTCCTGATGGTACATCCACCGATACAATGTATCTACTATTTTCATTAATTATAGATATTACTGAGTCAAATATTCCTTCTAGATTTCTTGATAACCCTGTTCCAAAAATTGCATCTATAGTTACTTCATTTATTTCTATTGAGTCCCTTAAATCATTAATATCCTCTACATTATCTACGTTTTTTATGTTAACTCCCAAATTTTTTAGTATGTCATAGTTAATCTTGCAGTCAGGTTTCATATTTTCTTTTCCACCTACTAAAAAGACTTCTATTTTTTTGTTGAAAATGTGCAGATGTCTTGCTATTGCAAACCCATCTCCACCATTATTTCCTTTAGTACATACTATACAAAAGCTTTCATATTTATCTAAATCTATATTTTTTATAACTTTTAGAGCTGCATTTTCCATTAAAACAATTCCAGGTATTTTTAATTCGTTTATGCAATAACTATCTATGTTCCTCATTATTTCTGACGTTGCAATCCTCAAATTTATCTACCTCCATTGTAGCATATGCTATGGCATTGTCTATTCCATGAGATATACTTACGTGAATTTTATAATCACCATACTTTTGTGCTATCATTTTAGCTTTACCTTTCAATACAACTATAGGTTTCCCTGAAGCTGTTCTGTCTATTTCCACATCCTTAAATTCAAATCCACTAAACCCAGTGCCCATTGCCTTTACTATAGCTTCTTTTGCCGCAAACCTCCCTGCAACAAACTCAGGCCTCAAATTTCTCACTTTTAAATATTCTATCTCATTCTTACTAAATATTCTTTCTATGAAATTTGTATGTTTACCTATAGCTTCTTTAATTCTTCTTATTTCAACTATGTCTACACCAACACCAAAAATCAAAATACCACCTCCATATTTAATTAAATTGATAGCCTTACTTAATATAATAAGATAAAACTCTCCACTTTAAAAGGTTAAGCTTATAGATTTACTTAACCAAAAGAAAAAAAGAGGATTTTTTCCTCTTCACTTCATAATTGCTTTAATAAGCAATATATTTTATTTCTTTGTCAAAATCAACTATATACTCATCAATATTTTCACCTAATATATCAATTAAATGTAATGGTGATACAGAATTGTCATATAATAATTTCAACAAATTATGAACTTTATACCTTTGAGTGCTTATACTTTTAACACACTCTCTTTCTATGTTCACCAATTTATCATCCACTAGGTCTTGTCTTTCAACTTCAATACCATATGACTGTACCTCTGTAGTATCTCTCCCATAGGTAATTGAAATTTGATTTTTCAGCAGTCTGTAGAAATAGTTATACTTTGTCTTTTCCATCTTTTGAGTTCTAACTAAATTTTCTACTACCATCATTTCGTTCCCCCCATAATCAACTTCAAGAATATATTAGCACATAAGCTAGAAGAAATATGTCACTTCATGATAAAGTTAATTATAAGTTATCTCTTTTATGTGACACCAAAAAACTTGTACCTCCAAATATAACAACTTTTAAATTCCTTTACTGTAATTATTTTCATATTTGACCGTATTCTATTGTCGAAAAATCAAGTATATTGACTATCTTTTTTATTTAAACAGAATTCAATAGCTTCTATTAAAATCCCCTCTTGGATTCTCATATATTTACATATATCTTCTAATATCAATATTGTTGCAACTGATGCTGAGTCATTACTAGACTTATACTTTTGCAAATCATATAAATCCCTATACTTATCTATTGTATCTTTTTTACATTTTATGTCATAATATATACTTTCTAATGCATTATATACCACATTAAATGATAGTATTAAAAAATCTTTTTTATTTTTTTCATTACCATTTATTACACACTTTACTATTTTATTTAATGAACTTTCTTTGTAATATTGTTCCATATAAAGACTGTAATTATTTCCTATGTATTTTCCTATTATATAACTATCTATTAAAGCTATTTCTCCTTCCGTATTAAATATTATTGCAACCTCTATACTTTTTTTATCTTCATTTTCTATATCATCAGCTATTTTACCTATACCTTTATTAAAAGAAGTTGTAAATGTAGCATCAAAAATAAAATATTCTAATTCTTTACTAGAACAATCGGTTACAAAATCATAAAAATTTTTATAAACTTTTTTCATATAATCCTTACTTCTCAATATATCACCTCTAGAATAAGTTTTTAAGTTAAACTTATATTTTATATTCTACTTATTTAAAGAAAAATTATGCAAGCTGAGTTAGTTGATTTTATAATATATATATATTATAATTATTTTAATATTTAATAAACAATAATCGTTATCTATTAATAATTAAAGCAGGAGGTTTTATTATGAATGCTACTGAAATAAAAAACGGAATCCACTGGATAGGTGCGCTAGATCCAAATTTAAGGGTCTTTGATATAATAATGTACACTCCCTATGGAACTACTTACAATTCTTACATAGTACGTGGTAGTGAAAAAACAGCTGTATTTGAAACAGTAAAAGAAAAATTTTTTGATGAATTCATGGATAGACTTAATTCTTTAAATGTAGATGTAAAAAACATAGATTATATTATAGTAGATCATACCGAACCAGATCATGCAGGGTCGGTGTCAAAACTTCTAGAGTTGTCGCCTAATGCTAAGTTAGTTGGTTCTTCCGCTGCACTAAGATTTATGAAATCCATAACAAATAAAAAATTTGACTCTATAACTGTAAATGATGGAGATACATTAGATTTAGGAAATAAAACGTTAAAATTTATATCAGCTCCTTTTTTACATTGGCCTGATTCCATATATACTTATATTGTGGAAGATAAAACATTAATTACTTGCGATTCCTTTGGAAGTCACTATTGTAATGATAATATCTTTAATGATTTGAATGAAGACGAAAATAAATATATGGAAGCATTAAAATATTATTTTACTGCTATTATGGGACCATTTAAACCTTATGTTTTAAAAGCAATAGATAAAATTAAAGATTTAGAAATAGATGTTATTTGCCCTGGTCATGGACCTGTTTTAAGAGATAACCCTTCCAAAATTGTGAAATTATATAAAGAATGGAGCTCTGATGCTGAAAAATCAATAGACGAAAAATACATTGTTATACCGTATGTATCTGCTTATGGTTATACTGAAACTCTTGCTAATAAAATTGCTGAAGGAATTAAGTCTATAGGTGATTTCAAAATTGATATGTATGATGTTATTCATCATGATATCAATGAGATTATTGAAAACATAGGAAAAGCTCAAGGTGTTCTTTTTGGGTCTCCTACTATAAATGGGGATGCTCTAAAACCTATAATGGATATACTTATTTCTCTGAATCCTATAGTTCACGGTAATAAAACTGCTGCTGCCTTTGGCTCCTATGGTTGGAGTGGCGAGGCTGTGGGAAATATTGAAAATAGAATGAAGGAACTTAGAATGGATATTTTATCTCCAGGCCTCAGAATTAATTTTAAACCTTCTGAGGGAGAGCTTACATCAGCTTATAATTTTGGTCAAAGCTTTGCTGAAAAAATAAATGAAAATTTAAATAAATTAAATAAAAAGCCTAAAGTTTCAGTATCAAAACAATGGAAATGTGTAATATGCGGTTTAATTGTAGAAGGAACTGAACCACCTGATATTTGCCCTGTTTGCGGTGCTGGCGCAGATCAATTTGTAGAAGTAGCTAATAACAATATAGATTTTAAAAATGATAAAAACGAAGAATTTCTAATAATAGGTAATGGTGCTGCAGGTTTTTATGCTGCTGATGCTATAAGAAAAAGAAATGCCAAATGTACTATAACCATGATTTCCAGCGAAAATAGTTTAACTTACTATAGACCTCAACTATCTGATTATTTAACTGCTTCTATACCTGATTCAGAATTTTATGTTGCCTCTCAAAATTGGTATGAAGACAATAATATAAAAGTTTTATTAAATAGTTCTGTAGAAAATATAGATTCAAGTAAAAAAATAGTATTTTTAAACAATGGGTCAAAAATTTCTTACAACAAACTAATATTAGCTAATGGCAGTTCAAACTTTATACCTCAAATTGCAGGTAATGATAAAAAAGGCGTTTTCACATTGAAATATCTTTCAGATGCTGAAAAACTAAAAAAATATATTAATAAATCTAAAAATGCAGTAATAATTGGTGGCGGATTATTAGGATTAGAAGCAGCTTGGGAGATGAAAAAAGCTGGTTTAAATGTAACAGTAGTTGAATTTGCTGATAGATTGCTTTCTCGCCAATTAGATAATGAAGGATCTGAACTATTTAAAAAGACAGTAGACTTGTCTGGTATTAATATAATTCTTGATGATTGTTTAGAAGAAATTATTGGTGATGATACTGTTAAATCTATAAAATTAAAAAACAATAAAATCATTGATGCAGATTTAGTTTTATTCTCCATTGGAATACGCCCTAATAAGTCTATTGGAGAAAAAGCAGGATTACAAACAAATAAAGGCATAATTGTAAATGATAAAATGGAAACATCCGTTAAAGATATATACTCCTGTGGAGATGTTTCTGAATTTAACGACAGAATTTATGGCAATTGGCCTGCTGCTGTAGAAATGGGAACAACTGCTGGCGCAAATGCTGCTGGTGACGAATGTTACTTTGCAGATTTTGTATCCTCTATAATTTTTTCAGCTATGAATATAGAATTGTTTTCTTGTGGAAGCTTTACAAATTCTGATAAAAATTTAAGCTTTAAAAACCCTGAAAAAAATATATACCAAAAATTATTTTTTAGAGATAATAAACTAATAGGCGGAATATTAATAGGCGATACTAAAAAAGCTGGTAAAATAATTACTGCAATACAAAAAATTAAAACTATGCAAGATATAGTAAAAGAAAACTTTTTACTATAAATCAAAAGGTCGGTATCAATTATTGAACCGGCCTTTTGGTAATTTTTTCTAAGTAAACTCTTCCTTTCCATCCCTATCAAAAGTTAATACAGCATTTAACTCTCCTCCCATAACTACAGTAACCGATATTAGAAACAACCAAGTTAAAAGTATTATCACGGCACCTATACTTCCATATATTCTAGAATAATTTCCGAAATTATTTACATAAAAAGCAAAGCAAATAGATACTAATATTAATCCAATTGTAGCAAATATTGATCCTATTGTTACCTCCCTCCAAGTAAGCCTTCTACAAGGAGTGTAATGATATAATGCAGCCAAAATAAATGTAGTTACTATAACAATAATAATATACCTCACTATATTCCACATGATTTTAAATTCCTCGGAAAAACCCAACTTGTACGCTAAAGCATTTCCAATTATTTGCCCAAAAACTAATAGAAAAATCATAATAAATATTGCAACTACTAATCCTACAGTACATAGCACAGCTATAAACTGAAGTTTCAAAAAGCTTCTATGCTCTAACTCATCATATGCTTTATTCAATCCTTTAATAACTGCGTTAAATCCACTTGAAGCAGACCACAAAGTAAAAATCAGACTAAAAGATAATAAATGAGGATTTTTGTTATCTACTACTTCTACTATTGTATTTTTAACTAAGTCTAAAGCATTTTTGGGAATAATTTTATTTAACCCTACTAATACATCTCCACTATTAATAGAACTATATCCTAATACAGTCATAAGAAATATTAAAAAAGGGAAAAAAGCGAATATCAAACTGTATGCAAGCTGGGAAGCTAATGCTAAAACATCATCTTCATTAAACCTAAGTATAAGATTTTTAATATCCTTAATTATTTGCTGTTTCATAAAAAGCCTCCTTATCTATCTAAATTTTTAAAATTTTCAATAATTATTTAATTCAGAATATTGACTTTTATTTATAAGTATAGTATCATTATATTAATCAATAGACAACCTTTCAAATAACAAATAGACACCTTTTAAATAATAAACATATCTATTGATAATAAATAAGATTGGGGTGAGACCACCAGAAAATTAAATTTTTGTTCAATATTTTAATCTGTAGAAAGAAGAGGTTTAAACCGATGGGAATTTAATATTTTATATTGTCTTAGGTAGGTTCTAATTCAAATAATATATTCCCTTAAAAGTAATCTTTCTATTCTAATTCTCTATAAGTATGTTTTGTTAAATATAAGTAAATGTATTAAAATTAGAATATTGAATGTATCGATGGATTTAAATGTATAAAAGTAAATTTTCTATGACCCTGTAAACTTAGTTAGGATTTTAGATAATTACTATAGAAAGGATGGTTGTTAAAATTCAAATAGTTGAAAATGAGGTTATTGAGTTAGGATTTACTTAGTGGCTGATATGTATGTGATAAGGGCATATGCATATCAGCTGCTATATATTTTTTGAAACAAAAAAATTTAGAACCACTGTAGATTAAAACAAGTAATCTTACTGCAGTCCCATTTCCTCTTATTATATTTACTTCTGTTCTTTATTTAAAACTTCCTCCATTTCTATATGAGACATTGGTTTATAATAATAATAACCTTGAACTTCATCACACTCTATATTCTTTAAATATTCTAATTGATCCTTTGTTTCCACGCCTTCTGCTATTACTGTAAATCCTATATTATGCGATAAATCCACAATACAATTTACAATAGATGAATCTTCATTATTCTTGCCTAATCCTCTTATAAAATCCATTGATATTTTAATTTTGTCAATAGGCAATCTCTTAATATTCATAAAAGAAGAATAATCCGTTCCAAAATCATCTATAGAAATTTTTATCCCCATATTTTTAATTTCATCTAAAACCTTTATGTTTTCATCTATACCTCTTAAAGTTATTCTTTCTGTAACTTCAAATTCCAAAAAGCCTGGATCTAAATCTATTACCTCTAAAATTTCTTTTACTTTGCCTATAAAATTTTTTTCTTTTAATTGATTATAAGAAAGATTTATTGCTATACTCAAATTCTTAAATCCACTATTATGCCACTGCTTTAATTTGCTGCAAGCTGTCTTAATAACCCAATAACCTATTGGTACAATTAAACCTGTTTCCTCTGCTATAGGAATAAATTCGGCAGGCGAAATAAATGTTTTGCCTTCAATCTTCCATCTTAACAATGCTTCAAAACCTGTGATTTTGTTTAAATTTATATCTATTTGTGGTTGATAGTAAACCTCCAGTTCTCCTTTTTCAAGAGCTCTATATAAGCTGTTTCTAAATTTTGTTTTTTCCATAAAGCTCTCTTTGCTCTTCGAAGTGCAAATTTTATAATTATTTTTGCCTGCATGTTTTGCTTCATAAAGTGTAATATCTGCATTTCTCATAAGTGTTTCAATATCTTGTCCATCTTTTGGATATAACGCTACTCCAATACTAACTGTACTAAAATTTTCATTGCCATCAATATAAAATGGCTCTTTAAATATAGTTATAATTTTATTTGATATTAAATTAATTGCATTTATATCCACTTGTTTAGAAAGGTCCGTTACTAGAAATAGAAATTCATCTCCTCCTATTCTTGCTAAAACATTGTTTTTTTCTATAATATTTTTCATTCTAGCTGCAAATTGCTGTAATAAAATATCTCCTTTTTCATGTCCAAATGTATCATTAATCAATTTAAAATTGTCAAGATCTAGAAACATAATAGCGAAATATCTATTTTCATCTTTAATGTCGTTAACATATTTTGTTATGTATTCATTAAAATATCTACGATTTGGTAATCCTGTCAGTTCATCATAATAAGCCATATATTGAATTTTTTCTTCTGCAATCTTTCTTTCAACAATTTCATTATGAATCATTATTAAATAGAATATAAAACTTGTAAACAATATAATAAATAGTAGTTTATTCAATGCTTTGCCCTCTCATTCTTTTGCTATTAATCCAAATTTTTTATAAAAATTACATTTTACATAAATATTCTACAATATAACCTATTTTCCTCTATTTATATAATATTTAGATTATTCATTTTATACAAATCTCAAAAAAATGATTTTATGTAATGTAAATAAAAAAGAGACTTAAGTCCCTTTTTTATTTATTCCTTAAAATTTAAAGTTGATATTTTTCTATCTTCACCTAAAAACGTATTTTCAAATATAGCTTTTGCATTTAGGATATAGTCTTCAGGATTTACAATGGATGGACTAAAATGTGTAAGCCATAATTCTTTTACTCCGGCTTCTTTTGCAATTGATGCCGCTTCTGAAAAAAGCATATGTCTATTTTCTAATGCTTTAGGAAGTTTTTCATCCTCTCCATACATACCTTCACAAATAAATATATCAGATTCTTTTACAAAGGATATAAGTTCTTTCGTAGGTCTTGTATCTGTACAATAACTTAATTTTAATCCCTCTCTCATTTCTCCTAATACCATATCTGGTGTATATATTTTGCCATTCTCCTTTGCACTATTGCCTTTCTGCAAGAAATTCCACAATTTTAAAGGTACATTATTTTCCTTTGCCTTTTCAATATTAAACTTTCTACTTCTATTTATATTTATACTATAAGCAAGGCAAGGCATTGTATGAAATACAGGCTGTGCTCGCAATTCCATATCATCAAGCTGAAGTATTTTATCTTCAAAATAGCCTTCATCCGTAGTTGGAAGTTCTATTAGATCCACATAGTAAGGAAGCACTGGAGCTACTACTGTAAGTCCTTTTACCACGGCATCTAACCCTTCTGGTCCAATTATAAACAAAGGTTCTCTGCGGCCAGAGTTTGCTATAGTAAGCAAAAGTCCAGGAAGTCCTATTACATGGTCAGCATGATAATGAGTAAAGCAAATCGCATCTATATCTTTAAACCCCCAACCTAAAATTTTCATAGACACCTGTGTGCCTTCTCCACAATCTATTAAAACTTTTTTTCCTTTATAGGATATTAAAAGCGAAGTAAGATTTCTATTAGGGGTAGGCACATTACCTCCACACCCAAGCAAACAAATATCAACCATAATGTTCCTCTTTTCTTAAAAATTATTTAATCTTAACACACATCTACCCACTGGGCATTAGTGAGTTCTAGAATATTTAATGGTTCTATCTTTAAAGCAGTTGTTTTTGACCCAGCTGCTGGATATACAAAGTCAAAATTTTCTATAGATACATCTACATAAACTGATAATGGATTTTTCAAACCAAATGGACATACTCCTCCCACTGGATGTCCTGTTATTTCTTCTACCTCATTAAAATCAATCATCTTAGCTTTTGTTTTAAAAAAAGTTTTGAATTTTTTATTGTCTATTCTTGCATCTCCACTTACAACAACTAGTATATCCTTTTCCTTTAATTTAAATGCCAAAGTTTTAGCAATAAGTTTAGTCTCCACTCCTATAACTTCTGCTGCTAATTCCACTGTAGCACCACTATGTTTTAATTCAAATACTGGATCTTCTAAATCCTTTTCCTTAAAAAAATTTCTTACACTTTCTACACTCACTTTAACGGCCTCCCTTTTATATTTAATTTTCTAAAATAAACTTTAAATTTAACAAATAAAGGCTATCTTCCTTAGATAAGAAAGATAGCCTTTTAGAAAAATTGATTTCACAAAACTATTTATTTTTCTTATCTTTCAGAATAGTAAAATCTATTCTGCTGGAATTAACACCGATACATATAAATGCCGGTTGTTGGGTTTCATAGGGCCAGTCCCTCTACCTCTCTTGATAAGAATATATTATATTAAGATGTTTAATATCTAGATATATTGTAACTATCATATACGATTATTACAATTATAGTAATTATGTTTCATCATGTCAATATGGAATTTTTAAAAGTTTGTGTCAAGTTCTAGTGGGCAATTTCTTTTTAAAAAATTCCCATTATAAATTCAGTTAAAATTTTTCTCTTATTCTTGAAATAAAACTTTAACTTCCTTTGGCCCATTCAACTGTCCTTTTTTATTTAACAGTATTTTTCTTTCTTCTTTTTTAGAACCTAATTTTTTATTGCGACAGCCCCCTATTATTATTTATGCATACAAACAAATTTTATAGGAAAAATATATTATATTAATAATTTATGAAAGCAAATATTCATTGTTATCTTTAGGAGGAAAATATGTTTTTGTTTAATAAAAGTATGTTTAAAAAGAATAAAAAAAGTGAAGCTTTAGAAGAAGGATATTCTGAATCAAGCTTATTAGAACTTAAATTATCTACTTCCCTAGCTAACAATATAGAAATATTCAAAAAAATTGTTGGGGGTAATGCTGATTTAGTAATTAGAACTTTTACATTAGGTAGAACAGATATAATTCCAGCAACAATTTTTTATTTTGACAATCTTATAGATTCTGATCATTTAGATTTAAACATTTTACAACCCTTATTGAATGACTCATATACCTCTGGTCTAAGGTCAGGCGCTGAAATAGTTAAAAACATTCATGTAGGTAATATTATTACTCGTGCGCAAATTAAATCAAGTCAAAATATAAAAAAACTGCTTGATGGGCTTATTTCTGGGGATGTGCTGCTTTTTATTGAAGGATTAAATGAAGTTTATATGATAGACGCTAAAGGTGGCAACAACTACAGACCTTTGTCAGAAGCAGAAGTTGAAACTGTAGTAAGAGGTCCAAGGGATTCTTTCATTGAAGTATTGAGTGTAAACCTAGCTCTCATAAGGAAAAGAATTCATAGCCCTAACTTAATGTTTGAATCTATGACAATTGGCAAAATAACTCAAACACCAGTCTGTATCGGTTATATCAAAGGAATTTGTTCATCTAAGCTTATAGATGAAATACGTTTAAAAATGAGTAAAATAAATACTAATGCTGTACTAGCAGATAGTTATATAGAGGAATTTATTAGCGATAAACCCTTCTCTATATTTCCCCAAATGCGTAATACTGAGAGGCCTGATGTGGCATCTGCAGCTTTATTAGAAGGAAGAATAATTATTGTTGTGGATAATACTCCTGTAGTTTTAATTATTCCTGGTGAATTTTTTTCACTTATGCAATCTGCTGAGGATTATTATGATCGTTACATATTTTCAAGCTTAGTAAGACTTTTAAGGTATTTTTCACTTACTTTAGCTCTTACACTACCTTCTTTTTACATAGCAATTGTAAATTTTCATCAAGAGTTAATACCAACTAAACTTTTAGTAAGCATTATATCTGCGCGTACTGGAGTACCTCTTCCAAACTTTGCAGAAGCATTTCTTATGGAAGGTACTTTTGAAATTTTGCGTGAAGCTGGAGTACGTCTTCCAAGACCCGTAGGTCAGGCTGTTAGTATAGTTGGAGCCCTTGTTATCGGTCAAGCGGCGGTTCAAGCTTCTGTAGTATCTCCACTTATGGTAATAGTAGTAGCTTTGACTGGTATTTCAACATTCACTATACCACAATATAATATTTCTCTTCCTATAAGAATAACAAGATTCCTTTTAATGATTTTATCATCTATTCTTGGGCTTTATGGTTTAATGCTTGGATTACTGTTTTTAACGATTCACTTATGTTCTATCAGAAGCTTTGGAACTCCATACCTTACTCCTTTATCTCCTTTTAAAGCTGATGATTTGAAAGACACTATTATACGTATGCCCCTTAAGCCATCCATAAAACATAACACAAAGGTTACTCACAGCAAAAAGCCTATGTAATATAAGTAATTTTTGAATTTTGTAAAGATAGGAGGACTACTTTTTGAAAAAAGCAATATTTCTTTTAACAATAATTATGCCCTTTATACTTTTAGGCTGTTGGGATTCAATTGAAACTGAAAAACTGGGGGTTGTAACCTCAATTGGAATTGAATTGTCTGACAACAACAATATTAAAGTAATCATTCAACAAGTATCACATAAGAATCAAATAGCTGGTAATCAAAGTTCTGATGGTATTTCCCAAAAACCTTTTTATGTAAATTCTGAAGTAGCTCCTACAATATCTGAAGCAATACAAAAAATATCTTCTAATCAACATCAAAAGATATATTTTGGCCATACTAAAGTAATAATTTTGGATGAAGAACTTGTAAATTCCAAAGGCATACAATTTGTAATAGATTTTTATAAAAGAATTCCTGAAATGACACCTAAAACCTGGCTTTTAATATCCAAAAGTGGTCAGCTTGATAAAATATTAAATGCTAATACAGGACTCAACCTAGATACCGGTTCAATGATAGAAGAAACAATTAAAAATGAAAAGGATAATTCGTACCTTACAGTTAATAATCTGAAAGATTTTATTGAAATGCTTAATACATCTGGCAGTGAAGCTTATACATCTGGTATAAGTATACTCCCTAAAGACTCTACATCTAAAACAAGTGATGAAAAGTTTACCATTAGAGATACTGCTGTATTCAAAAATGATAAATTGATTGGTTGGCTCAAAAATGAGGAAAGCAGAGGACTTTCATTAGCTAGAGGAAATGTAAAAGGAGGATTTATATCTGTGCCTTTTGAGGATAATGTTATTTCTCTTAAAATAATTAAAGCTAATTCAAAAATATATCCAGTAATAAATAATGAACAAATGCAAATAAATTTAATCTTAAATGTTGTGTCAAATGTTGCAGAAAGCAACGTTGAATCTGATTTTTTAAGTAAAGACACAATAAAAAAAATTGAACAGCATGAAAATGAAAAAATAAAAGAAGAAATACATTCAGCAATTGTTAAATCAAAAAACTTAAATTCTGATGTCTTCCAGCTAGGAAGTTATTTCAATATGTCATACCCTGATTTATGGAAAAAATATAAAAATAACTGGAATTCATATTATCCTAATGTAAAAGTAAATATTCATGTAAATACAACAATCAAAAATATAGGAAATACTTATAGAATTTTAAAATAATAATTTGCGAAAGGAAGTTTTTATATGTTATTAAGCATAACATTAATATCTACTGCTATTGCTTTTGCAGAAGGAATACCTTTGATTAAAAAGAAAATGTGGAAAGAATTAATTACATTAATATCTCTAATAGCAATCGCTATATTACTTGTAATAGAAAATTTATTAGATATTCCTACTCCAATAAATTTTATAAATAACTTACTATATCCTTTTGGAAAAACAATTTTCAGAGTCCGTTAACTATGATAATAAAAAGGGGGTTACAACAGTTTTGTTAAAAAAAGAAATTATAAGTACAAATCAATTTGTTTGGATGCTTTTTAGTATAATTACCTCTTTTACTGCTCTGCAAATACCAAGTTTTCTTATTTTTCATGCAGGAAGAGACGCTTGGCTAGCTTCAATTTTTGCTTGGTTTTTCGATGTTTTGTTAGCCATGGTTTATGCTTATATGGGAGTTCGTTTTCCAGGTCAAAACTTTGTACAGTACAGTATAACTATACTTGGAAAATATTTTGGAAGAATAGTTGGATTAATGTTTCCCCTTTTCTTTATGATGGTAACAGCTCTTTTAATGAGAGCTATAAGTACATTAATTAATAACACAATTTTACCTACTACCCCCATGGAAATAATACTGTTTTCTGGTTACATTTTAATTGCTTATGCCGTAAAAAAAGGAATAGAAGTAATTGCACGAACTTGTGAACTTTTAGGACCATTGTACCTGCTAAGCTTTATTATATTATTTATACTTATAGCGCCCTCATTAAAAATCAATAGACTTAAACCTGTATTAATGGATGGCTTCTACCCTGTTTTTTCAGGCTCCATATTCATATTAACTTTTATAGGTATTTGTATTATGATGGGTATGTATATTCCTATTTGTAATCATATAGAAAATGGATTTATTGCTAAATTCATTGCTGTAACTCTAGGTACGCTTGTAATTTGCTCGCTTATTATTTTTTGCGTATGTATCTTTGGTGCAGAACAAGCTGGAAATATGGTTAATCCTGGTCTAATGCTTGCAAGAATGGTTAAAATAGGGAATGCTATTGATCGTTTAGAAGTTATTTGGTTTGTAGTTGCCATAGAGGCAGGTATTATGACATCTGTTAACTTAATTTGGGCTTCTAGCTTGGGAATATCTCAAGTTATAGGCTTACATTCATATAAACCTATTGTATATCCAGTAACTTTAATTGCTGCTGTGCTAAGTATAGTTTCTTTCGATAGTAATGTGGATGTATTTAACTTTGCTTTTTATGCTTATCCTTTTGTTGGTATATTTGTTGAAACTGGTTTGGAAATATTCTTATTTATTATGGCATTTGTTTTAAAAAAACATTGATTAATTCTTCCTAACTGAAAATAAACTTTGCTCAACTTTTACAATTTTAAAAAAATGACTTTACCCCAATGTTCCATTGAGCTAAAGCCATTTTTAATAATGTATTCATTTATAAAAACTTTCCATATAATTACTATAGATAATTAAGCACCCTTTTTTTCTGCTTCGTTATTGTTATAGCTACTTTTACTTTGCAACAAACTATTTTTATGTGAATATGCTCCATAAACAATTACTCCTAATACAACCCATATACCGAAATATAACCATGTTGTTTTTGATAAACTAAACATAAGGAATACACAACATGCTACTGCTATTAAAGGTAATACTGGAACTAAAGGTACTTTAAAACTTCTCTCTAATTTTGGATGAGTCTTTCTAAGTATGATTATAGATATTGCTACAAGTGAGAATGTTGCTAGAAGAACCATATTTGTAAGATCCGCTAACTGCTTTATGTCTGCAACACCAGCTAATACAGCACTTATTCCTCCTACTATCCAAGTTGAAAATACAGGCACATTTGTTTCCTTATTCACATTAGAATATTTTTTTGGAAGTAATCCATCACGACTCATTGAAAACAATATACGTGATGCTCCGTAAACGTATGCAAGAATAACTGCTAAAATTCCTATAACTGCTCCTACTGAAAGTAAAGAAGCTGCCCAACCTTGGCCTACAAAATTTAATGCGTATGCCATAGCATCACCAACATTTAGTTTAGTATAATCAACCATTCCTGTTAAAACCAAACTAACTATAACATATATAAGTGCACACCCTAGCATTGAAGCAATAATACCTATTGGTAAATTTTTTTGAGGATTTTTTACTTCTTCTGCAGAAGTTGAAACTGCATCAAAGCCTGCAAAAGCAAGAAATACAGATGCTGCACCAGCAAATACACCCTTAAAACCAAATGGCATAAATGGTTGCCATCTTATTGGTTTTACAAAGAACGCACCTACAATTATGAATAAAGCTATAACTGCAAGCTTTGTAAATACCATAACATTATTTATCTTTTTACTTTCCTTTGTTCCCTTTGATAAGAGGAATGTAATAATTAATACTATAGCAACTGCTGGAATATTTATTAGACCACCTTGACTTGGAATATTTATAAAAGCATTTGGTAACTTAAGTCCAAGTTGTTTTAATAGACCATTAAAGTATGATGACCAACCACCAGCTACAGTTGCAGCACACACTGTGTACCCAATAAACAGCGACCAACCAACTAAATGAGCAATAAATTCACCTAATGATACATATATATAAGCATATGCACTTCCTGATGTCGGAATTGATGACGCGAATTCAGAATAACATAAAGCTACAAGTGTACAGGCAATTGCAGAAGCAATAAATGATAAAACTACAGCAGGACCTGCATCTCTCGCAGCTACAACACCTGCAAGCACCATTACCCCAGTTCCAATTGTTGCTCCAATACTCATTAACGTTACGTCAAATGCTCCTAAAGATCTCTCTACAGAATTGTTTTTATTATTGTCTAAAATAGAATTTACGTCTTTTTTTCTAGCAAATAAGTTCATATAATAACCTCCCTTATAAAATATAATTGCAGCCAATTATAAAAGCTATAGCCCTTTATGGCTCAATGATTTGTAAATTATATCAAAAAGAATTTTCCCCACTCAATGTAGAACATTATCATTAAACAATATATGGAGATTTCTTTTATGATTCAATTTCATCTCTGTAATATTTATTAAGACTCCCTATGTAATAATTCTTACACCTTGTTGTTTACACAAAATGTATTATAAAAATATAAATAGAAAATATGGAATTAATTTATTTAAATAACTAGTTTTTCAATTGACTAAATTGCAATTAATGTCATTAGTACTTGCATAATTGATTATACTTGCTCGACTACAAAATGCTTCAAAATGCTTCAAAATGCTTCATAAAAAAAATAAAATGTTTTCAAAAATTCTAAATTTTTAAAAACACTTTATTAAATATTACATAAATACATTAAATTTTTGTAAAGCTTAACACTACTATTTAGCTAACTTTTAATAGTCTTCACACTGTAATAACAATCCTTCAAAGAACTTGTTTATTATTACCTTTCCACCAGTCTTATTTTTTCCCTTTATGTAATCCATTTCAGCTTTAACGCTTGCAAAATCAAACATACCTTTAGAATAATCCTGAAAACTTTCATTATAATAATCTTCTATTCCTATATATGCAAGATTGGTTAATCCAATTTTAATTGCTCTCCTTATTCTTTGTTGTACTGTTTTAGCATTATCTCCAAGAACAGAACTCAATTCATTAAAATTACATTCTTCAAATGATTTTTTCGTATCTAATAAATAAATGCAAATTTTAATAATGTCATTTGTTCCTTTCTCACCCAGCATACCAAACCTGCTTAAAACGTGTTTGATTATTTTAATGTTATTATCTTGTGATTTTTTTTCAGGATTAATATCTTTGAACACTTTCTTTATATCATCAAGCATATTTTCAATTTCAATTCTTTCTGCAACTTTACTTGTAACCTTTTCTACCTCAATTTTGTTAATGGGCTTACTAATAAAGAACTCAATCCCAGAGTTATAAGAGTCTTCTACTAATCTTACATCTGATACCTGAGAAATCATGATAAACCTAATATTAGGTTTTATTAACTTTACTTCTCTTACCAAACTATTACCATCTAATTTCGGAAGAAGTAAGTCAACTAATACAATATCTGGATTGCAAATCAATATTTCACTAAGAGCTGTTTCTCCATCATTAGAGCTGCCTATTACTTCACCAGTCTGATTTTCTTCAATCAAATTAGTCAATATCTTGACAATATTAACATCATCATCAATAATATAATATTGCACCATATTTACCTCCTCAATGAGTTTATTGGTATTTTTACTGTAAAGGTTGTCCCTAAGTCTTTCATAGATTCTACAGATATACTTCCTTTAAAAACATCATTAACTAAATCTCTTACCAATGTAAGACCTACTCCCCTACATATACTACCACTTTTATCATACTTAGTAGAAAACCCAGGATTAAATATAAAATCTAAATTACTTTTCCTTATACCTGTACCATTATCATATACAACAAAAATATATTCATCTTTACACTCTTCAATTTTCAGTTTAATTAATCCTTTTTTCTTTCTATCTATAGCTTCTATGCCATTAAAGATAAGGTTTCTTATAATTGATACCAGATAGAAATGTTGAGAAACATAAAAGTCGCATTCAACTTTAAAATCAAGTTGAATATTTAAGTTTTGAGTAATTATGTAGTCCTTTGTATCTAATTCTAAAATGCTTATAATATCTTTTATTTTCATATGTTCAACATCTATTTTTTCATTAGACATTTCTTCAAGTCCCCTCATGACTCTGATGTAATCCTTCTTAATCTCGTGAACATCTTTAGTAATGTCAAGTGTAAGGTTTTTCAGTTCTTCAGAATAATGATTTTTAGAAACAATTTCATATGCTGAAAAGGATTTCTTCATTACGTCCTCTATTTCGGAAGCATTCTTATTCATAAAATATATTTCACTTTTAAAACTAGAAGTCATCAATATTAATTTTCTATACCGTTCTTCATGTTCCTCTTTTATAAGAAATGATTTATAATATTTCATTGCTATTAATATAATCAAAGCTATTAAAGTTCTCACACAAGCTACTATAAAAAGAGCTTTAATCATGTTACCATTTTCCCCAATTATTTTAGTTCGGATACTTATTTCAACAACATTTGAAACAAAATCGCAACAAAACACTGAAAATATAAATTTTGTCAGATCTTTTTTTCTATTTTTATAATATAAAAAATAAAAGATACATCCGTAAGTAGCAAAAAATATTATTTCTGGTGCAGTTATTTTAATGGTTTTGATAAAATTCATATTACTAGAATAAGTCCATATTGATCTATAAAACGTGGTTGCTATTCCTGTAATTATTGCTGTTTCTATTGGATTTAATTCTGGGTAGTTATAAAGAAATACAGAAAATAGAACTGCTGAAAGAGCTATAGTAAAATCTTGAATTAAAAAACCGAAATAAATCTGAGATGCTATAACTACACCAATTACAACTGTAAAAGTAGGCTTTAATTTTTTCATATAATGTGATTTCCTTTCATTTGTTTTCAGAGCCTTAATGGCGCAAAAAGTATCAGTAGATTCAGTAAGTTGCAACTCCACATCTAAAAATTTCAATACACTTTTATAATGTATTTTTACTTAACAAAAAGAATACATCATAACTTTATACATGTCAAGGTGTGGAAACTGTTGTGCTAGTGCCTATTCTGAAACTGTCATTACTTTTTTGTTATATACTTATTTACACATATTAAATAAATTAAAGTCAAATTGACAATGCTTGAAAATTTGTTTTTACATCTATTAAAGGGTTATTATTTTAAATGAGACCATAGTAATTAAGTGCTGTACCAGCTACATCCTAATGATGTCAGGAGTGCTTTTATCTCAAATAAGAAATATTAAGAATGAGAATTGATATTATAAAATTACATTATAAAAGCGTGGATAAAGACCACGCTTTTATTAATAATATTTATATATTATATTTTTTTCTTAATCTTTTTCCCAAATCTACTTTTAAGATCATACAAGTACGTGTATACCACTGGTACAAATAGCAGTGTCAATAATGTGGATGTAATTAATCCTCCAATAATTGCAAAGGCCATAGGTGCACGGGTTTCTGATCCTGAACCATTAGCAATTGCTACAGGAACCATACCAAAAATCATTGCCAAGGTTGTCATAATAATTGGCCTTAACCTTGTATGTCCAGCTTCAATTAGAGCTTCTTTTAAATTCATTCCTTTAGCATAATTTTGTTTTGCAAAATCAATAAGCAAAATTCCATTTTTAGTAACCAAGCCCATTAACATAATAACACCTATAGCAGACATCATGTCCAACTCTTTATTACCAATAAGCAATCCTAAAATTGCGCCTATAATAGCTAGTGGCAGCGAAAGTAGAATAGCTAACGGATCTACAAAACTTTCAAACTGAGCTGCAATTACAAGGAATATAAATAAAACTCCCATACCAAGTGCTATAGCTAAACCTCCCATGCTTTCTGCCATTTGGTCTTGACTTCCTCCCGCATTAAACTTTATGGTACTCGGCGCTGGAGCCACACTTTTTAGCTTATTATTAAATGCACTAGTAAAACTACTCTGTGATACTCCAGCATAATTTGCTGTTAACTGAATTTCTCTTTCTTTATCATATCTATTAATAGTAGATGCAGATGTAGTGAAAACTTTTTTAGTTACTTGATCAATAGGAACCATATTTCCACTTGTACTAAGTACATATATTCCTTGCAAACTATCAAAATCTTTTCTATCAGCTTCTTTAAGCTGCATACGAACATCATATCTATCTTTTTCTGTTTCATACTGACTTACTACAGTTCCATTAAATAAAGTGTTTAAGGTACTTGAAACTGTAGTTGGGTTCACTCCTAAATCGGCAGCTTTATCACGATCTACCTCAAGTTGCACTTCTGGTTTTCCAGCTTTATAGCTAAGACTTACATCTACAGAACCAGGAGTGTTTTTCATTACTTTTTCAGCCTTTAAAGCATATTCCTGAAGCTTTGTAAAATCTGACCCTTTAATGTGATATTGAATTGATTTACCTGAACCCATAGAACCACCAGCCGAAGCAACTGATAAATCAAGTCCTGGAATATTCTTTAAATCTTCACGCATTTTTGCTACAATTTCATCAACACTTTCTTTTCTATCTTTCTTATCTGAAAGTTTTACAAGAATATTAACTTTATCAGACTTAACTGTAGAATATGTATACTTCACATTCTTATTCTTTTTAATAATAATTTCCATATCCTTATTGCTTTTTGAAGCACTATCTAATGTAGATCCTGAATCTAAATTTGCTTCTACTGATATCTCTCCAGTGTCATTTGCAGCAACAAAGCCTGTACTCAATTTAGTAGCCAATAATAAACTTAATATTAATAATCCCATAGGTATTATTATAGTTATCCTCCTATGTTCTAATGACCATTTTAGCAATTTAGAATAAGCTTTAGATAATTTATCGAAAGATTCATTAAACTTTTTTAGAAAGCCTCCTATTATAGGTATTTCTTTTTCTTTACTATTTAAATGCTTTGAGGAAAGCAGCGGTACTAAAGTAAATGCTACAAACAGTGAAACCAAAACACTGGCAGCAACAGTCATTCCAAATTGTACAAGAAACTTTCCTACCATACCATTAATCATAGCAATAGGAACAAATACTGCTACTATTGCAAGAGTGGTGGCCATAACTGCAAGTCCTATTTCCGAAGTCCCTTCCTTTGCTGCTTGAATTGCACTTTTTCCCATGCGCAAGTGACGTACAATATTTTCAATAACAACTATAGCATCATCAATTAAAAGCCCAACAGCAATGGACAAACCCATTAAAGAAACTGTATTAAGTGAAAATTTCATAACTTTCATTACTGCAAAGGTGGTAATTATGGATACAGGAATAGCAATTGCACTAATTAAAGTACTAGCAATATCCATAAGAAAGATAAAAACTATAATTACTGCAAGTATACATCCCTCTATCATTGTTTTTTGAACATCTTTAACCGAATCGGTTATAGATGTTGAATTATCAGTGACAAGTTGAATTTTAACTCCTGATGGCAAGCTCTTTTTAATATCTTCAATTTGTTTTTTAACAGCATTAGCTACTTGTACAGTATTTGTGTTAGATTGTTTAATAATATCAATACCAATTGCTTCTTTCCCATTATAAAAAGATAAACTGCTTTTTTCTTTACTCCCATCCTCAACTTCTGCAATATCCTTAAGTCTAATTTCACTTCCATTACGCTTTACAACTAAAACATTAAGAAAATCATCTACTTTTTTTATAGCTGCATCAGTTTTCAAGCTCATTTGTGTATCTCCATTTGAAACTTTACCACTAGATACATTAATATTATCATTACTTAAACTATTAGTAAGTTCTGAAACTGTAATATTAAGAGAATTCATTTTTTCTTTATCAAGTTTTATATGAACCTCTCTCTCTTGTTCTCCATAAGTATTAACAGCTCCAACACCACTTATAGTTTGCAATTTTTTTGCAATGTTATCATCTACTATCTGTGACAATTCATTATTAGACATTGATCCAGTGATAGCAAAAGAAAAAACAGCTGATGCACTCATATCAAATTTTGAAACTGTAGGCTCATTAATATCTCTTGGTAAGCTATTACGGATATTAGATACCTTATCTTTTACCTCCTGTAGTGCCTCAGCTGAAGGCTTTTCTAATTCAAATGAAACAGTAGTATTAGAAACTCCTTCTGTTATAGTTGAGCTAACATGCTGCACCCCAGATATTTGTCCCACTGCATCTTCTACTTTTTTTGTTATCTTTGATTCAATTTGGTCTGGAGCTCCTCCACTTTCAGTTATAGTGACAGTTATAGTTGGCATATTAACATCTGGAAGCTGTTCCATAGGTAACCCTTCATAACTAACTACACCTAAAGCCAGTAAAGCAATAATTATTACAGTGATAAATACAGGTCTTTTTATACTAACATTTGTTAAAAACATAATTAAATCTCATCTCCTATTCTGTCACTTTTACAGCATCACCATCTTGTAAAGTATTTACGTTAGTGGAAATAATATTGTCACCTGTCTTTACTCCAGATTTTATTTCCACTGTATCTCCACTAATTTCTCCTGTGGTTATAGTTTGTTTTTTTGCTACCCCATTTTTATTTATAAAAACATAATAATTTCCTTCACTGCCTCCTAGTGCTTTCAATGGTAGAGCTATTGCTTTTTGACTTTCATTAGTCTCAATTTTTATTTTTCCAAAAACACCAGGTTTAAGCTTTCCATCTTTATTGTCAATTTGAACTTTACATTTAAACACTCTAGATTGAGGATCTGCAGCTCCATCAATACTCTTAACAATACCATCATATTCTGTTGAATCTTTATCAGTAAGCTTAAACTTAGCCTTTGCCCCTGATTTTACATAACTTAAATCACTATCTTTAACTTCAATAACAGCATATATTGGCGATATATTTTTCACCTTGCCTAGAGCTGTTCCTGGGTTTAAATATTGGCCTACAGTGATAGTTTTTCCGTCTACAACTCCACTAGATGGAGCTGTAATAACTGTGTTTTGTAATGACTCTCTTAGAGTATTCAAATCTGTTTGTGCTTTTTGTATATTGGCCCTTTGTGTTTCAGTAGAAACGCTTGAAGACTCGGCACTGGCTCTTGTTGATTCTAAATCAGTTTGTGCTAATTTTAATGATGATTCTGCAGTTTCAAAGTCAACCTTTGAAACTGCTCCTTGGTCATAAAGAACCTTTGTTCTATCGTAATTCCTCTGGGCAGTTTCTAAATTTGTCTGCTGCTTACCAATCCCTATTTGTGAAGAATTTGCTGTACTCTCTGCTGATTTCAATTGAGCTTCTGCTATAGCAAGCTGTGCTTCACTAGCTTTTATACTGTTTCCAATATCTGTATCATCTAACTTTGCTAAAGTTTGTCCAGCAGAAACGGTTTGTCCATTTTCAAATGAAACTTGAATTACTTTTCCACCTACTTTATTACTTACAGTGCCTTCTTCAGATGCTTCTAATGATGCCTTAAAGGATGTACTGCTTGCAACTGTACCTATATTGGCATTAATTACCTTAACGGTAACTTTATTCATATTAATTGCTGAAACAGATGAATTATTTTTTGCTTTACCTGATAAAATGCTTTTTCCACCCATTACCATTCCAGCAATAACTACTGCTGCAATTACTAAATAAACTACTTTTTTTCTTTTAATCATTTTTTAACCTCCTTGTATATTAACCCAAAATATTTATAATCATCCATTCATTTATTATTTACAATTAAAAGCTCTCGTGAGAAATTGCTTAACATCTTCACATAATTTACATTATATAAAAAACATATTTAAAATTTCTTGCACAAATATTACAAAATTCTTACATCAATATTTTTCAATTTATTAAGAATTTAAATAAATAAAATATACACAAAAAATATGCATGATAAGTTTGACTTGCATCAATGTCAAACTTATCATGCATATTTTCCAACTTAATTATTATTCTATTTGCCTTCATCACATATTACATCTTTATTATTTAAAGTATTTAATATTGGAATAACTGCAATAACACCCATTCCTGCTAAAACAAGAGGTATTCTAAAGTAAAAGAAAGGGTATCGAGCTTGAAGTGTTCCTTGCAATACGCTCATTAAAAAACAGAAAATTGTCATTAACAGAAATGACCTTTTTACTACTGCAAAAAACGAGTATAGCACAGCAAACATAGTATTTACTATTATACTCACTGAGATAAAGATACTCCCATCTATAATCACTGATAAATTAATGCTATCTTGCAGTATAGGCTTTATCCTGTTTAGAATTAATATCATTCCTACAGAGAAGACTACATTAACAATAATTATTAAATAACAATAAAAAAATAGCACTATCATCTTCGCAATATATATTTTAGTTCTGCTAATAGGATAACTTAACATTACATTTATAGTTTTATCTTTATATTCAGCAATAAATAGTTCTGATAAAAGTATACACAAGAATATATTGACAATAAAGGTTGTACTACGAAAATTAAACTCTATAACTTGTCTCCAATTATTTATTTGATTATGGTTTACAGAAGGAATGGAAAGAAGAGACAGCATTAAACAAGTGATAATAATACCTACATATTTGTCTCGCCTCTTCAATTTTAAAAACTCCATTTTTATAAGACTAATCATTTTGATTTCCTCCTATAAGTGAGATAAAATGTTCTTCTAATGTATCCTTTTTAATATTAACAGACTTAACTTCCACATCATTTTTACACAGAAATACATTTATACTCCCACTATCTTTTAGTCTTTCATAAATTTTAATTTTATTCAATTCACACACCACAAAGTTATTTATGTTCAATTTTTCTGAAAGTAAAAAAGAAGCTTTATTTACATCATCAACTACCAGTTCTATGGAATGTCTACTCTTTTCTTTAATGCTTTCATAGTCTAATTCTTCAAGCAAATTACCTTTTTGAATTACACCTATGGTGTCTGCAATTTGTTCCATTTCACTTAATATATGACTAGCTATCAAAATTGTAGTTCCATATTTTTTAGAAAGCATAACTAATAAATTTCTAATTTCCCGTATGCCTATAGGATCTAGACTATTAATTGGCTCATCTAATATTAAAATATCTGGCTTTGTTAAAATTGCTCTTGCTATCCCTAACTTTTGTTTCATACCAAGAGAGAATTCATTAACTAACTTTTCTTCGAATTCCCTAAGTTTTACCATTTCTATGGCTTTATCTATACAATCCTTCTCTTCATAACCCATAAGAGTTTTATGGATTTCCAGGTTTTCTCTTGCTGTAAGTTTTTCATAAAAAGCAGGATATTCTACCACGCTACCGATTCTCTTTAAAACCTCTCTGTTCCTATTAGTTATAGGTTCATTAAAAAGTTCTATAACTCCAGAAGTAGGTTTCAGTAAGTTTATTATAAGCTTTAAAGTGGTAGTTTTCCCCGATCCATTTTGTCCAAGCAATCCATAAATTTCTCCTTTTTTAACATTCATGTTTAAGTTATTAATTATTAGATTGTGTTTCATTTTTTTATACAAATTAAAAGTACGCAGTGCATATTCCACTTTAATTGCCTCCATTATATGAACTTATTTTAATTTTATTATATAAATAAATGCTTTAAAATTTATGAAATAAATCTTACAAAATTCTTACATACAGAAAACTTATCTAAAAAACGATAGAAAATTTTTATATAAAAATTTTCTATCGTTTTTTTAGATAAAAATTAAATACAGTTTCTTTATATGGAACACTTTTTAAATATATATTTCCATCCATTTTATTTACTAATGTTTGGACAATTGTAAGCCCTAGTCCGCTTCCTTGATAATTTTTGTTTCTTGATTCATCTAAAGTATATAATCTTTCAAATACCTTATTTTTCTCCGTTTCCAATATGCCTTTGCCCCTATCCCACTGCTCTATCCACACTAAATCTTTTTCTTCATAAAGTCTTATTCCTATAACCTTACCATCGCACCCATATTTTATTGAATTAGTTATAAGGTTATTTAAAATCCTTGTAATAGCTTCTTCATTTCCTAAAGCCCATATATCTTCTTCTGGAATATCTACTTCCATGCTTATTTCATTTTCTTCAAGGCTTTCATAAAAACTTAATATACTTTTTTTAACAACTTCAGAAACGTTCAATTCCACTATATTAATTATTTCATCTCCAGACTCTAATTTTGAAAGAGAAAAAAACTCATTCATAAGACTTATGACCTCATTAATTTTTTTTTCTAGTTTTATCAAGTATTCTCCATTTTCTTTTTCAGATAAATTAGAATTATAATTAAGTTGATCAACATAACCAAGCATTACTGTCATAGGGGTTCTCAGATCATGAGATATATTAGAAATCATCTTTTTCATAGACTCTTTTGACTCAGTTTCACTTACTTTTAATTCATAAAATCTAGAAATAAAATTATTCATTTCTAAGCATAAATTTTTTATCTTTTTATCACTTGTTACTAATCTCACCCTATCATTTACATTTTCAGAAGAAACTTTTTTTAAAGAACTTATTATAAACGATATATTTTTATTTTTCATATATATTTTAGCTATTAAAATTGTAATAATTGCAATAAGTAAAATATCTAATATAAATTTAATCATATTGCATATCCCCTAATTTATATCCTATTCCCCAAACTGTTTTTATGTATTTAGGATTAGACGGATCTTCTTCAATTTTTTCTCTCAATCTTCTTATTTGAACAGTGACAGTGTTATCGTCTTTTATAAAATCGTCTCCCCAAACACTTGCAAATATTTGTGCTTTAGTAAATACTTTTTTAGGATTCTCAAAAAACAGCCTTAACATTTCAAATTCTTTAGCAGTCAAACTTATATACTTCCCAACCTTTGAGATTTGATAGTTATCAAAGTTAAGTGTGAAATCCCCCCTAATAATTGATTTAACACTGCTTACATCTTCTTTAGCATAATAACCTATTCTTCTGAAGGTTGCATGTATTCTTGCTGTTAACTCAAGTACAGAAAATGGCTTGGTTATATAGTCATCAGCACCTAATTCTAATCCTAAAATTTTATCAACTTCAGAATCCTTTGCTGAAATAATAAGTATAGGAACAGAGCTAGATTCCCTTATCTTCTTCAAAACTTCTCTTCCATTCACCTTTGGCAGCATTAAATCTAACAAAATTAAATCAAAAGTATTATTGTCAAAAGCTTCTAAGGCTTTTTCACCATCATTAACTGCTAACACGTCAAACCCTTCGCTTTTAAGATGTCTTTCCACAAGTTCTGAAATCTCTAAATCATCTTCTACTAATAATAATTTATAAATATTAATCACCTCTACCTACAACTGAAATAATCCTTTGTACGTATTTATTTTAATAAAAACTAGATTAATTATTAACCTAGTTTTTCCATGGATTTATTGTGAATTCTATCAATCTTTCTATGTAAGTGTCAGCATCCATTTGTGGCATGTTGCCTGTAAGGTATCTCATAATGGTTGTACTTGCAGCTGTAGTCATAAATTGATGTGTAGCCATAACAAAATCTAACTGCTTGATTTCACCTTTTTTGGCTCTTTGCTGAAGAATATTATTTATTACACTCCAAAATCTCGCAAATGTATGTAAAAGCAATTCTCTAAGTTCATCTCCCAATAAATCTTTTTCACGAAACATAACGATAATCAACTCATTATCTACCATAATAGTATTTCTAAGCTCTTTACAACAATAAACTAGAACTTCATTTAAGGTCATTTCATCAGTTATAGCATCTAGGATTTTATTCACATGCTCACTTAAAATTTCACAACCTTCTCTGAATATGGTATGTAAAATTTCAAGTTTTCCCTTTAGAAAGTAATGATAGATTAATCCATCTGCCATTCCTATATTCTGGGTTATAGAACGAACAGAGGTGTTATGGTACCCATTTTTTGCAAATAATTTTTTAGCTACATCAAGTAACTGCTGCTTTCTTTCAATAGCTTGTAATTGTCTGCTCGTCATTGGTTTTTCACTATTCATATGTGCCTCCGTTTCATTCACCAAACGTTCAATAAAATAATTCTAGTATTAAATTTTATAAAAGTCAATGAATTATTTGTTTTAAATCTGTTTAATTTTATTTTTTTTCTTATCATTCCACATCTTTTTAATCAAAACTATCAATGTGCTTACTGCAAATAACATTAAAAGCCCAATTACAAAGGTCTTTACTGTACCTGTTAACATTCCTCCAATATAGGAATAAACGATAGTTGCAGGAAGCTGTCCTAAGCCTGTAGCTACAAAGAATGACCAAAAGCTCATAGACGTTAAACCTGCAGCATAACTAACTATGTCAAAAGATATAAAAGGTAACAGTCTAGCAATTAAAACTGCATATTTGCCATACCTTTTAAAAAACTCATCAATCTTTTCTAAAGCTGTTCTACTTGTAAGCTTTTCTACTACATCTCTTCCTAAAAGTTTTGCAATACCATAACATAATGCAGCTCCTGCCATAGCACTTGACCATGATAATATTGCTCCTTTAACCCATCCAAAAAGTCCTGCATTAGCAAAAGTTATTATAAATGCTGGCAGTGGTGCAACCACAGATTGCAATATCATTAGAAAGAAGGATACAACTGGTGCCCAAATACCAAAACTAAGTATATATTCCCTAGCTGCGTTAACATCCACAGTTTTTAACACAGAAATTGCCTTATTTACATTAGATTTTATTGGTGCTACAAAAAGATATAAACAAACAACTATTAAAATACAAAAGATTTTCCCTTTAGTTCTTTTAAATATATTTTTCATTTCAATCCCATCTCTTTCAAAAAAACATATAGTAAGTCCAACTATTAAAAGAAGAAGTAATATTATATTTATACTATCAAAACTTATATTAGTTACCTTCATTCCTTCTCTTACAATAGATGCAGGAACGACTTGCATTCTTTCTATTCCTAAAACTGCTAGGGATATAATAGAACAAGCTAAAACATTTATAATTGTAGCAATTAAGTTTAACTGCAATAAATGCTCTTTGCCCATCTTTTTAAGCAGTGTTCCAACAATTAAACATAATGCCATAACTATAGGAATAAACATACCTATATTTATTCTCATCTCAAGCCATTCATTTTGAAAAGCTAAAATAGAAATAAACATACCCCATATGAAACTATTATATAATAGTCTAAACATTTTCATATTTCTTCCTCCTAAAAATAAAGGGTACGGAAATATTCTCCCGTGCCCATAATAATATTATTCAACTAATCTAAATATTACAGTAACCTTTGTTCCATCTTTAGGAAGTACATCCTTCTTACCGTAAAAATTTACAGTTTTTAAAGCTTCAACTTCACCTGCTTTGTAAGATGCATTACTTACAATTCCTGTTGCACAGCTGTCTAGACACAATACACATCCTGTGTTGTTCTTATTTGCTCTATCAATATTTCCGCCAAATCTAAAATCCATTGGTCTTAATGCTGATTCTTTACCTTGTGAATCAGTTGATTTTATTATATCACCAAATGGTATCTCTTTTCCAAGACCATCCCATGTAACAAAAACGTTAACTTTTGAACCTTCTATGCTCTTTTCTCCTTTTTTCATATCAGCAGCAGTTAGATTATTTCCAGGTTTTGCTCCTAATGACATCATAGCTTCATAAAATTTTTTCTCATCAGCTAATCCTCTTAATATAGATTTTTCTCCATTTTTCCCACTTTTATATACTACTCCATGTCTTGTACCTTCTGTAAAATATTTTCCGTTTACTTCTGTCTGCATTTTCACTTCTTTTTTGTCTTTGTTAACAGTCATTGTTTCTTCTGGTGTTTTAGTTTGTTGTGCTTGCTGCTTATTAGATGAACATCCTGATAGCACCATTCCAACAAGCAATATTGAAGCAACAACCGATATAATTTTTTTCATTTTTCTGTTCCTCCTCAGTTAATTTGTAATTATGCTTCATATCCATTTTTTATTGACTTTGAGTTTTCTGTCACCTTGTTTTGTAGTCCTTTAATTGATATTTTCTTCTTCATAAAATAAGAGAATATCATCAGCAATACTAATATTAATATTGCTCCCAAGAATTGCACTGAAAATACATTACCTGACTTATCTCCTAAATTTGCGTATACCCAAACCCCTGGAATTATACCAATAGAAGTAGCAAGTGCAAAATCCTTATACTTTATCTTTGAAAGCCCTGCACCATAACTTATTAAATCAAAAGGTACTAAAGGTACAAGTCTTAACATAAGTATAAATAAAAAGCCTCTTTTTTCAATACCATCCTCAAACCATTCTGCCTTACCTTTAATAAGTTTTTCAACTAGTCCTCTGCCAAAGATTCTTGAAATAAAGAATGACAATGTACCTCCACATACAGCTCCAATTATAGTATAAAGTGTTCCTATTCCTACACCAAAAATCATTCCACCAGCTATTGCTAAAACTGCATCAGGGAACAAAGTAAGAGGAACTATAGTAAACATAATTATATAAATAATAGGAGCAAGCATTCCAAAGGAGCTGATATAGCTTTTCATACTTTGTGGAGTACAATTTTCCATCACTCCTGTTGATTTACACAAATACATTGCTAAAACGATTACTACAGCCATTAAAACTATACTAATGTGTTTTTTATTAATCTTGTGCATAGTTAATCCTCCTATATACCTATCCAACTTTATTCTATAGAAAAATCTTATTGCTTGCAAATATAAAAAATTTATATACACTTATCTAAGTATAATGAAGACTTATAGTTAACATAATTATACAACTATTATTGGATAAAAATTTTAGAAAATATATTAATACTCTAGAACTATCCATAAAAATTACTAATACTAATTTAAAAATTATATTTTTCTCACAATGCTTTTACTTTTTAAAATCTGTTTAGATTTATATCTTGCTGTCCAATTCTGTACAAAACTTTTGTTTAGACCTGGTATATCTGAACTGGTATTGTACCCCTCATCAAACATTAAATCTAGTATGTGAAAAGACCTTTTCCCACCCATAGCCATAGCTTCTCTACAACTTGCGCAATATGTTATTATATAATCTTCTTGTAAATTTCCTGCACTTCTCTTTATCACCTTTTGAGAAAGTTTAGGATTTGCAGGTACAGCCATTCCACCAAAACCACAGCACCTCGTATTTTCCCTAGAATACTCTGTTTCTTTAAATTTATATCCTAATTCATTTATAATCCACCTTACACCTTCATGTATATCAGAATTATTTCTTGTAGGACATGCATCATGAATGCCAAAAGTAATATTACTATTTTTGCCTTTTCCTTTCATTTCATCACATAATCCTAGTTCAGGAATGACCGTCCATAAAGATCTCACTTTTTGTTTAGGACTAAACTTAGACATAGTAATATAACAATTTTCACAAGCAGTTATCACTTCTTCTGCACCCAGCTTATCAATCTCTTCTTGAAGTTCTGAATATCTTTGATAAAACTTTTCTTCTTGTCCTAATGATAATGTTGGTTTACCACAACACTTTAATATTGCACCTGTTCCAGGAAGCTTTTCCTGTAAATATTCCAATGTTTTTCCCACAAGTTCAGGTTTATATGATGCTAAGCTGCACCCTGGAATAAATACTCTTTTTGTATATCCTGCCTTTACATCAGGTATAGTGGTATTAAATACTTTAGAAAAACTAAAGGCTTGATGAAATTCTATACTTTTATGCCCTTTTATTGGAGACTTACCTTTATTATTTTTCACATGTTCTTTTCTCATATCAACAAATAACTCTTCAAGCTTTAGTCCTTTTGGGCACACTTTTGTACATGTTCCACATGTATTACATGAATAAGGAATACTTGGATCAATATCTATTGGTTTTGTATTTATGTTAAAAAAATCTTTAGGATTAATTTTAAAATCACTTAGCATTTCACATTCTTTAACACAGGCTTTACAGTTAATACAGCTTTCTGAAAACTCTTTAGCTTTATTATTAAGTTTATCTGAATATGTAAAATTATCCATACAACCTCCTAGATTTTATATCTATTTTAATTATGAACTCCATGTTACTCAAATTTGTACTTACCTTAACCTTAGCTAAAAATAATTCTTTAATAAAGCTTTCATAAAATCTAATTCTAAGTATTGTTTAATTTTATTATAGGTATCTATATTTTTGATTTCCTTATCTTCCTTTTGATATTCCAAATATGCGCATGCACACCAAGATAAGGCTCTTAAATAAAGAAATGGGGTATATAATCTTACTCTTTCTCTTACACTATTGTCCTTTAACTTACTAACATATACTTTGAAAAATTCTTCTTTTTCTTCTTCCTTTAATATACAATCTGTTTTCCACAAGGTAGTAGTTGGTGCTAAAAATTGTGTTAAATCCTGACAAGGATCACTTATTACAGGCTTCTCCCAATCTATAAGATAAGACTTCTCTCTTCCCATTATAAAATTACCAGAATTCACTTCAGTATTATTAATAACATGCCACTTGTTTTCTAAAAAATATTTTTCCTCATGCCTATTCTTTTCAGCCCAATTAATAAATACATTAAAAAAGTTCTTAAGATATATAGGTATCTTAGGAGATTGAAAAAAGCTACTTAGAAGCTTTTGAGACTCACTTATTCTCGCAGAAAATATATTATCTTCTACAATAAAATTTTTAAAACTGTTATCCTTTGTATCTATAGAATGTATTTTAGCAAATATTTCTGCTGCAGAATTTAGATCCTTATTATATTGTAAGGGCTTTCCTTCAAGAAACTCCATTATCAATAATCCATAGTCCAAGTAGTTTTTACTATCATCTAAATAGTAAACCTTTGGTGTTACACCACTTACCTCTAGTCTTTTCAAAGCTTCATATTCATATTTTATTTGATTTTCTAAGCCAAGCTGACTGCCAGTATTTACTCTAAAAACATACTTTTTATTAAGGTCTTCAACTGTAAAATTAATATTGTATTCTCCTTGAGCTAAAAATTTTACATTATAATCTTCTCCAATATCCATTTCTTTATTTAATTTATTATATTTTAAGTAGTTATGGATTTTACTATTTAATATGTCTTTTAACATTAGGAACATCTCCCCATCTGTTTTCTATAAAATTCACTGTATTATAAGGTAGTAACTTTGTATTAAATTCTCCTTTTTTTACTCTTTTAATAAGATCTTCAATATCCTCTTTTTCATCTATGTCATTAAGCTTTGTTGTAAGACCTACTCTATAACCTAAATCATTAGCTATTGATACAGTAGCTTCAAATACAGACTTATTTCCCCATTTCAAATTGCTACTAAAAATATTCTTACATCTTTTCTTCATACCAATTAAATAATAACCGCCATCATTAGTTGGTCCAAGGCAAATATCATTATCTTCAAGCTCTTCATAAGCTTTAGTAATATCCTCAGGTTGAAGAGATGGTATATCTGATCCAATTAATATTACCTTTGAATACCCCTTATTTAAAAGTTTTCCAATGGCATTATCCATTCTGTCTCCTAGATCATCCCCCTCTTGTGGGAAAGCATTTATAAACCTTGGAATAATATTATCAATTAAATAAAAAGAATTTTCTGGAATGTAGGTCACATATATATCTACTGTTTTTCTAATATTAGTAAGCATTTTAAACAAGTCCAAAAGAAAGCATTTTTGCAGCTTGGCACATTCTGTCCCTGTAAAAACTTTCATTAATCGTGTCTTTGTCATACCTGCAATTGGTACTCTAGTCATAAGTATAAGAGCATTCATTATTTTATCTCACATCCTTATAAATTTTAGCTAATTTATCTGTAGGTGTTCCTAATAAATATAGCAATTTTATTTTATGCATCAACAAATGGGTTCTTAATTGTCCACCATTTTTAAATCTCCTAGCTGAGGTACCTATAGTCCTGTTAATAAATTTTAGTTTCCCAGCCTTTTTCATCAAAAGAGAAAGCTCCCAGTCTTCCATTATCTCTTGCCTAGGATAACCTCCTAGCACTTCAAATACATCTTTCTTTACAAAAATCCCCTGATCACCAAAGTATAATCCTAAATATTTAGCTCTAAGGTTTGAAGTTACTGATATATATTTCATAAATAATGTATCATAATCATAAAATTTTAATGCAAACCCTCCACCAATATATTTCTCATCTATAGCTAACTGAATTTTTTCAATAGAATTCTCACTAATAATTGAATCTGAATGAACAAACCACAATATATCCCCAATGGCTTTTTCTGCACCTTTATTCATCTGATTTGCTCTCCCTCTTTCACTTAGGATTACGGTAGCAAATCTCTCTGCAATTTGTTTTGTATTATCACTACTTCCGCCATCTACTACAATAATTTCTTTATCACCCTGTAATCTATGGAACTGGGCTAATGTTTTCTCAATGCTTTTTTCTTCATTTAGTACAGGAATTATAATTGATACCATATTCATCACCGCTATTAAAAATTTTTAGCCTTCATTATAAAAATCAAAGTTTAAGTAACTTATATAACTACTGACCACCATTATCAATTGAATAAAAAATTCCCTTTGAAAAATTTATATTTAACTTTACTTTTTCACCTATATTGAATTTCATATACTTACTGGATATTACCTTGAAATCTTTTCCTTGCGTTTCCACAGTGTAGTAAACCTTATCTCCTAAGTATCTTCTCTTTTTTATAATACCATCTATAAGCTCAGTAAAGTTACACTTCTCATTTTCAGATAAAAGCTTTATATCCTCTGGCTTTATCATAATTTCACCATTTTCTTTAGAAAATAACTCCACTTGAAAACTTCCAAAACTGCACCTAAATACTCCATTATCAACACAACCTTCTATATGATTTTTTTCTCCTAAAAAATCTGCAACCACTGGATTTACAGGCTTTTCATAAATATTCTCTGGAGTATCAAATTGTACTATATTCCCACTCATCATTATTGCAATTTTATCTGACATCATTAGAGCTTCCTCTTTATCATGAGTAACTAAAATAGTTGTTATTCTAAGTCTCTTTTGTATATCCAACACTAATTCTCTCATTTCATCTCTCAATCTCATGTCTAAACTGGAAAAAGGTTCATCTAATAAAAGGACTTTAGGTTCAATTGCTAGTGCCCTACCTAAAGCAATTCTTTGCTTTTGACCTCCTGACAATTCCTTTGGATACCTTTTCTCCAAGCCTTGGAGCTTTAACAAAGTTACTATTTCTGAAACCTTGTTATCTTTAATGTGCTTTTTTACTCCAGCCATTTTAAGTCCAAAACCTATATTATCCTCTGCATTTAGATGAGGAAATAACAGATGATCTTGAAACACAATTACTGTCTTACGCTTCTCTGCTGGTACATTTAAAATAGAGCATTCATCTAAAATTATATCTCCCATATCAGGTTGTATAAGTCCAGCAATAATTTTTAATGTAGTACTTTTTCCGCATCCAGATTCACCTAAAAGAGATATTATTTCACCATCACTTACAAAAAAGTTTATATTCTTTAATACTTTTGTACTATTAAAACTTTTATTTATATCTTTTACTTGCAACTTAGCCATATTTATTCTCCTAAAATATAAAATTGAATTTAAATTATACTTTATCTTAATTATTTTAAAAAGCAAATCTACTTAATACTATAAATCTTCTAAATATAGAAATGACTTTCTATTGTATAGTAATCTTTAACTTTTTTCTCCATTACAACTAAAAGTATTAAAGTAGTAATTATAAATACAATACTATAACAAGCTGCTATTGTCCTATCTCCACTTTGAATAAATGGGAACATAATCATAGAGAATGTTATAACATTTCCTCCCCCAATTATAAAAGTTAAAAAGTACTGACTTAAGGATACTATAAATACTAAACTTGCTGCAGATATAAGACCTGGAGACATTAAAGGTAATGTTACATAAAAAAAGGTTTGTATTTTACTTGCTCCTAATGTTCTTGCTTGAAACTCCATAGACTCACCTAAAATTTCAAACACATTAGTAAGTATTCTAATACCATAAGGTAAACATGGTATTAAATGTACTAACACTACACCTAAAAATGTATTTGCAAGCCCTATTTTTATAAAAAGCACCTGAATGCCAATACCTACTGCTACTGGTGAAATAATAAGTGGTAAAATCACAAGCAGCTTAAAAAAACCTTTTCCTTTAAATTCGTATAATCCTAAAGCCCTAGCAGCTGGAACACTTATTACTAAAGTGATTACCGTAACTACAAAGGATAGCCAAATACTATACAAAAGCACTTTAGTCGAATTACCCGCTCCAGTTAAAAAGTAAGTTACTCCTCTTAAACTATACTCAGTGGGCATAATATAGGGCCAAGACCATCTTTTACTAAAACCCCATAAAATTAAAACTGTTAGTGGGATAAGAATTAAAAAAACAGCTAAATAAATAACAATATTAAAGACAACATTCTTTTTCATAAATCCTCCTCACAAGTAAACTCCACCTGAGTCTAAGAATTACTTGATAAAATAAATACCTTATCTAAATCAACGCTTGAAACCCTACACATTTCTACAAATCAAACCGAGGGTTTTATCATAAACCCATACTATTATTATAGAAATGAAAGTAAGAACAACATTTAAAGCCATTGCATAAGGTCTATTAAAAATATCAGGATTTGAATACTCTATAAAAGCTTTTACTGGTAAAGTTTTTGGAGTAGTTGGTCCAAGCAAATATGGAACTTCAAATGCTCCAAAGGAAAATGCAAATATAATAATAAATGAAGATATAATTGAAGTCCAGGATAAAGGAATAATCACATGCCAGAAAAACTGTCTTCTACTAGCTCCTAAATTAACAGCCACTTCCTCAAGGTTTTTATTTATATTACTTATAAACGTATATACTACTATAGCCACAAAGGGTATTTCCTTCCAAAGATAAGTTATTATGATTCCAACTCCATATCTATCAAAAATTAAACTTGGGAAATCAGATTGTGCTTTTAATATACCAAGATGATACAAAATCCTAGGCATTAAACCACTTTGAGATAAAATATTAAACATCAAAAAAGCTGCAACCATATGGGGTACTATTATAGGAAGTATGTACAATATTTTTTCTATACTCTTTCTATGTTTATTAATAAGCATAGCGTAAGCTAATCCTACACCAATTATAACTGCAATTGTTGATGAAAATAATGAAATATTCAAGCTGAATTTTAATGATTCTAAAAAACCTTTATCTGTAATTATAGAAATATAATACTTAAGTGTTACCTCTCTAAGCCCTATAATAGGCATATAACCTAGGCTTTGTGATAGAGCCATTACTATACCTGATGTTAATATTCCTAATAGAACAACTGCAGCAGGAAGGAGTAATATATATGGCTTAATCTCTTTCTTCATCATCTACCCTCTCCTTTTATTCCTTATGGGCTACGTACTCTAATAATGTAATCTAATTCAAATTCTACTCTATTAAAAAATTGAAATCAGGTAGGTTTAGGCCCCACCTGATTTTTAATTGAATAAATCCATCCAATTAGCAGTTGTTTAGCCATTGAATAAAGTTACTGATTGATATATTAATTCTTACTTATCTCCCGGAATTTGCTCAGACCAAATCTTTTCTATAATAGGTACCAGTTGTGCTGGAATTTCAGGAACTCTATGTTTTAATAACTTTTCCTGAGGTATTACTCCTTCTCCAAGCTTAATATCATCAAACTTCTTCTTTTCCTCTGATGAAAGTTTGCTATTATCTAAAACAGGTAAGTCTCCCCAACCTTCTGGATTATATTTTGATGCTTGTGCCTCAACAGTAATTATTGCATTTATAACCGCCATTGCCCCTGTTTTATTAGGAGCATTAAATGGTATTGCTAGAAAATGAGTGTTTCCTATAGTTCCCTTATCAAAGATAAAACTTTGTGTACTCTTTGGATACTCACCACTTTTTACCTTAGCAGGTATTGAATTAGGATTGTAAGACATACTCATTAATAATTGATTATCTGCATACATATTATCCAGTTGAGCTATAGTAGCAGGATAAGTCTTTCCATTATTCCAAAGATAAGGTTTTAACTGTTTTAAATATTCCATAGCTGGTTGAATTACCTTCTCCACTGATGCTTTATCTGGCTTAACATTAGCTATTTTATCATATCCAACAGTTTCATATATAATGTTCCTTACAAAGGCACTTCCAGTAAAATCAGGAGGCGCAGAATATGTTAGCTTTCCTGGATTTTCTTTTGCAAACTTTAATAACTCTTCTGCACTTGAAGGTATAGTTGATATTTTATTTCCATTGTATACCATTACAAATTGTGCTTTTCCATAAGGTACTTCATATCCTTCTACTGGATATCCAAAATCAGATTTTACTTCTGTTGAATCTTTATTTATGTACTTATCAAAATTAGGCAACTTTTCTGCAAAAGGTCCAAAGAGTGTTCCTGCTTGTTTGGCTGTATAAAAGTTTTCTCCATTAATCCAAACTACATCAATAGTTCCCTTTTTATTATTAGCTTGCTTATCTCCAAGCAGCTTATTTAATATATCTTCAATGTTCATAGGAACTCTTTTAAGTGTTATATCATACTGATCCTTTAACGTCTTAGTTAAATATCCATCAATCCACTTATTAGTCGTTTCACTTCCACCCCAACCATAAAAGTTAACGGTTGTTCCCTTAGAATCCTTTAATATCGTATCCCATTCCTTATTCATTACATTGTCAGTTGTGTTTTTGCTCTTTTGAGTGCATCCAAAAGAGGCTAAGGATAACATAAAAATCATAAACAATGCCATTATTCTTCTCATATTTTTCTCCTTCACTATTAAATGTATCAATTCTTGTAGAAACCTATATTATTATATCATACCGCAAGTTAAATAATATCTAAGAATAAGCATTCCTTATCTTTAGATGTTAAGTTATAATTTTTCATTATACTTGCTATCCAATTTGTCCCATGATTCAAATATAATCTTATTAAATTCCTTTCTATTTTTTATATTAACTGGAACATTTATTTTTGCTGCTATGTCTTTATTATTATCAATTTTAAGATATCCTTTACTTAGATCGTCCTTACTTGAAACTACATATTCACATTTACCTTCAAAAAGCTCTGGGTTTGTAACATATACTGCTGATACAATATCCCAATTATAGAATCCCCAAACTCCAAAAATTTTATTAACATAATCATACCAAGGTTCTATATTCTTTGTTATAAATTCATGTATACGATGCCCATCTTTTGACCTCAGTTTAGTTAATTCTTCTTGTCCGAAAAAAGCCTGAAGGCAAATATGTCCAGTTAATATAGTTATATCGCTGTTAGAATTTAGCACTTTATATGTAGCTGAAGGGTCACAAGAAAAATTTAATTCATCTAAACTCACATCATTTATTATAAGAGGTTCTGTTACTCCTCCCATTAAAACTATGTCTTTTAAATTGCTGAAAAAATTATTATCTAGTTCATATGCACCATATAAGTTAGTTAGTGATCCTGTAGCAAGTAACGTAATTTCTCCAGGACTTTCAGCAGCTTCTTTTACCAAGAACTTTGCTGCATCACTTATTCTGCATTCTGCTGATTTACCACCTTTTATCAAAGGTACATTTTTTATATCTAACACACTAAACATAGTCTTTGTATTTTGAAATACTTCATCAAGAGAGCTATTTCCATAGGTTGTAGTTACCCCTATAAGCTCTACATCTTCCCTTCCAAGAAGATACAAAAGTGCAAGTCCATCATCTACATCTCTACCTGGCAATCCCATAGTGTTGTCACAATCATATAATAATTTTTTCATAAAACAATACTCCTTTAAATATCTAATTCATCCTTTGTGATATTTTTTATTTTTAAGCTTTGACTTTGTTCTTATCATTCCACATTTTTTTAAATAATACAATCAATGCGCTTAATGCAAATAATATTAATAGCCCCATTACAAAAGCCTTTGCTGTACCTGTTAGCATTCCACCAATGTATGAATAAACAATAGTTGCAGGAAGTTGTCCAATACCAGTAGCTATAAAGAATGTCCAAAAGTTCATAGATGTTAATCCTGCAGCATAACTAACTATGTCGAAGGATATGAAAGGCAGTAGTCTAGCAATTAAAATTGCATACTTACCATATTGTTTAAAAAACTCATCAATTTTTTCTAAACCTATTTTACTTGTAAGCTTTTCTACTGCACTTCTTCCTAAAAATTTTGCAATATAATAACATATTGCAGCACCTGCCATAGCACTTGACCATGATAAAATTGCGCCATTAATCCATCCAAAAAGTCCTGCATTAGAAAATGTTATAATAAACGCTGGAAGTGGTGCAATAATTGATTGCAATATCATTAGTAAAAATGATACAATTGGTGCCCAAATGCCAAAGCTAAGTATATATTCTTTAGCAGCTCCAACATCCAAAGTTTGCAGCACAGACAAAGCTTGATTTACATTAGATTTTATTGGTGGTATAAAAAGATATACACAAACAATTATTAAAATACATAAACCTTTTCCTTTAGTTCCTCTAAAGATATTTTTCATTTTAATACCATCCTTCTTAAATGTTTTTATGACATTTACTGAAAAGAGTTCTACTCAATATAAAGAGTACTAAAATATTACTCGGATTAAAATATTTAATGTGAATTTTGTTACCTAAAATAATTATGAAGAAAAGATACTTGGGTATTTAAAATTTATTTTTTATGAGTTAACACTAAATGTAATTATAAAATACTAGCTGCATATGGAAAAGTGCCAGATTTTGTCGCATTTATGGGTCCAATTATTTAAAAAGTGACTTTTTTGTAAAATAAATTTTGAATAAATTTTTGTACTGCTATTATATAGACCACTAAAATCAAAGAAATCTTAGATTTATCAATAATTATAATTAGATTTTTATATAACAATTTGTTATAGTTAGAGCCTAAGCTATGTTTTTTTTCTATATAGATTTAATTGCTTTGACAGAATCTATTTCAATAAGTTAAATTATTCATGTACTTAACGCTTATATTATCAAAATTAAAGTATGTAACTTTTTTCAAAAATTTGTAATTCATTTAAAAGGATGTGAACTTATGTTTATTTTAAATAATAAAATAGATATTCCGCTGTACGTTCAACTGTATGAACAGCTTTTAGATAAAATTTTAAATGGTGACTTAAAACCTGGCAACAAACTGCCATCAACAAGGAAACTATGTAATGACTTACAGGTAAGTAGAAATACTGTAGATTTAGCATATAATCAGTTATATTCAGCTGGATATATAATTAGTAAACCGCGTAATGGATACTATGTTGAAAATTTAAATTTTTCATCTATTCATAGTTTTAAGGAAAACTTTCAAACTAAATCTGCACTTATCCATAGTGAAGATACGTTAATTAAATATGATTTTAAGTATGGAAAACTTAATATAAATGAACTTCCTATACATCAATGGAAAAAGATATCAAATAAATGTTTAAAAGATTTTAAAGACGGAATGACAAGTTATGGTCCAACCTTTGGGGAAATTGGGCTTCGAGAAGAAATATTGAAATATATTCAATACCATCGAGGGGTAAAATGCACTGTTGATCAAATTTTCATTGGGGCGGGCTTGCATTATTGTTTAGGGATGCTTTGCCAACTTATGAGAAATACTGATGTAGTTGCCATGGAGGAACCTGGATACCACATAACTCGAGCCACATTTGAAAATCATGGATTTAATGTAGAGCCTATTTCATTAGATTCTCAAGGATTAAATGTAATGGAATTAAATTCTACAAATGCTAAAGCTGTTTATGTAACTCCATCACATCAATATCCATTAGGAAGTATAATGCCTATTTCTAGAAGAATTGAACTTATAGAATGGTCAATGAAAAATGACTCAATAATTATTGAAGATGATTACAGCTGTCATCTTAGGTACAATACTAAACCAGTGCAATCTCTTCAATCTATTTGTAATGATAGAGTTGTATACATAGGTAGTTTTTCAAAATTTTTGTTCCCATCTCTGCGTTTGTCATATATGATTCTTCCAGAGCATATGTTAAGACAATTTTGTAAAATGTTCAATGGATATCCTTCTTCAGTTCCATTTATTATACAAAAAACTCTAGAGGTTTTTATGCAACAAGGGCATTGGGAAAGTTATCTTAGAAAAAATAGAGGCTTACAAAGGAAAAAACATGACACATTGATTAAAATTTTGAAACAGGAATTTGGTAATAAAATTTCTATTTTTGGTATGAATGCTGGCCTTCATCTTGTGATTCAGGTAAAATGGCTTATGTCTGAAGATGAACTCATTAAAAGGGCATATAGAGTAGGTGTAAAAGTGTATTCTACGTCTAAATTTTATAAAAACCCTGGAAACAATTTAATGGGTGCTGTTGTTTTGGGGTTTGGTGGAATAGAATTAGATCAAATTGAACCAGCTGTTAAACTTTTACGGAAGGTATGGCTTAATAATACTATAAATTAATCACTTAGCCTATATGTGGATTATACTAATAAAAATAGCTGCCAAGTAAATCATTGTACGTTAGGTGCATTTAATTTATTTTAAGAAAATAAACCCATGGATAATAATATATTTTAAGGTTGGATGATGAAAAGAAATTAACTATAAATACTGGTGAAAATGCCTTGAAATAGATGATATCTAATTTTACTACTGTTGGACTTGATCTACTAGGACAAGTTTTAAGCAAAATAAAATAATCAATCATAACCATAAAAAATAATTTTTTCAGTCATTATAACATAGCTTTTTTAGTCAAAAACAAATCCTATATTGACAAATATATTATGCACCACTATACTTTATAGTAGTATAATAAATGGTGGTGAATAAATTGTCTTCAATAAATTTAATAATACTTGGCTATTTGCAGCACAAAGAGAAAAGTGCCTATGAAATGGTTAAAGAATTTGATATCTGGAATCTTACTAAGTGGCTAAAAATCAGTAACCCGTCAATTTATAAAAATATAATTAAACTATGTGATAGTGGATATTTAAATTCAAGAACTGTTAAAGAAGGTGAAATGCCCGAAAAAACATTATATTCGCTGAACGAAAAAGGAAATGCATATTTCAATGAACTAATGGAAGAAAGTTCAAAACATATAGGAAATATTTACTTGGATTTTAATGCATTTTTAGTCAATATAGAAAATTTACCAGAAGAAAAAAGAAAAGAATACCTTAAAAACTTCAAAGAAAAGGCAGCTGAACGCAAAGCATTTGTGGAACCAATTTATAATTACACCAAACAGCACAATGAAAAATCTGGTTCTGAATTTCTTATATTAGATCTATATAACGAATTCTATAAGATTTTAGAAAAATGGTCTGAAAAAGTTTTTGATTATTATAATTAATGATTTAATGTCTCTAATAAATTCTTATATTGTGAGACATTTTTTTTGCCCAGCTACTATAAATTATAGTAGTCTATTGTACACTAATATATTCTATATTATTTAGGAGGTTTGTCTTATGAACAAAAAACATCAAATCATTTCTTTTATAGCTATTATTTTAGGTTTTTTTATGGCACTATTAGATACAACTGTAGTAAATATCACTTTGCCTAAAATGACCCAATACTTTAATACTACTATGGATCATATTTCTTGGGTAGTAAATGCCTATAATCTAGCTACTGCAGTTATTCTAGTAACTGCTTCAAGATTGGCAGATCAGTTTGGCAGAAAAAAACTGTTTATTTCAGGAGTATTTTTATTTACTATATCTTCACTGCTATGTGGTGTTTCAAATTCTCTTCAATCACTTATACTATTTAGAACACTTCAAGGGCTAGCCGCAGCTTTTGTTGTGACTATTGCAATGCCTCTTTCTGCTGAAATATTCCCACCAGAAAAGAGAAGAACTATTATGGCACTTTGGGGAGCTTTTGCCGGTCTTGCCGCTGCAAGTGGACCATCCATTGGTGGTATAGTAACTCAATTTTTTAATTGGAGATACATTTTCTTTATTAATATCCCTATAGGTTGTATTTGTATATTATTAACTATGAAATTCATAAAGGAATCTTATGACCCAACTGCAAGTAAAAGTATAGACTTTGGGGGAATTATAACAATCTCTATTGCTATGTTTTGCTTAACTTTCGCATTAATGAAGGCTAATGAAAAAGGCTGGACTTCAATCTTTACCCTTTCCTTCTTTGCTGTTTTCACTATATCCCTTATACTATTCGTTATTATTGAACTAAAAGTTAAGGAGCCCATGCTTCCACTTAGTTTATTTAAATCTGTACCATTTACAAACGGCTCGATTACTCTATTCTTACTTGGACTTGGTATGATGTCTGGTACCTATTTGCTATCTTTTTTCCTAATTCAGGTTAAAGGATTAAATCAACTGTCAGCAGGCCTTATTATTTCAACTATGTCCTTAACTTCAATGGTTTTTTCAATATTAGCTACTATTTTAACCAAAAAATTAGGCAGCAGATTTACTAGTGCATTGGGTATTCTTTTACTTTCTGCCTCTTGCTACTTAAATAGTTCTCTTACTCAAAATTCTTCAAATATAGATATTATTTTAAGATTAATTGTTGCTGGTTCTGGTACGGGATTAAGTATGGCAACACTAATAGGTTCTATAATGGCTAACGTTCCTGTAGATAAAATAGGAATAGCTTCTGGAATAAATAACATGACAAGAACACTTGGAACTGTACTTGGAGTTGCCTTACTTTTAACTACATTTACATCAAATATGACTATACAGATATCCGATGCTAAAAACTCTGCTGTACAAACAATACAGAATGATACTGTATTTGATAATGAAACCAAGTTGCATATGATTTCTTCTATCAAAGCAGGTAGTGGTAAAAACGTTAGTCTTTCAGAAATATTAAACATACTTGATAAAAAAGAAACTGCTGTGCTAGCTTCTTCCCTAGCTAAAGATGAAAATAAAATCAAAGAAAGTTTTGAAGCTCAAAAGAAAGAAATAAAAAAAATAGTACCTATTATCCAAGATACCTTTTTGACCTATACTGTTAAAGCTTTTAGTTTTACATTTAAAATGAGCTCTTTAATTCTTTTACCAGGTATACTTTTTGCATTCTTCAGTGATAAAAAGAGAAATCCTGATATAAAAAATAAGCAGTTTGTTGAAAACACAAATAATGCTTCAGCAAGCTAAATTGAGCAGGAGCTGAATAATTATTTTATTCAGCGACCTCTATAACACTACTGTACATACCCCGTTCGGTACACAGCAGTTCAATAAGGATTAATGTACTTGTTTATATCTTTTATAGATAATTGTATTAATAACAGAAAGCTATGATTAATTCATATTTTACAAATTAATCATAGCTTTTATAAACTTATTGTTATATATTTATGCAAATATTAACTAGTGTCAAACTTACTAACTTAATTTAAACAGAACATCAACAATAATGCTATTACTATTTTTTAACATTGTCTTAGTTCCCAACTTTATTTATACAAAACAAAGATCTTACTAAAAACTAGCTAATTTATTCAACCGTTACGCTTTTTGCAAGATTACGTGGTTTATCAACGTCGCAGCCTTTTTGTATTGCCATATAATATGATAGTAATTGTAGAGGAATTACAGACACTACTGGTGCTAATACATCATTTACCTTAGGTATATATATTGCTGAATCTACAGTCTTTTCTATTTCATTATGGCCTTCAAAAGCAATACCTAAAACATTAGCTCCTCTTGTCTTAACTTCCTTTATATTACTTACCATTTTATCATATAATCTTTCTTGAGTAGCTCCTGCTATTACTATAGTTCCTTTTTCTATTAAAGCTATAGGACCATGTTTTAATTCTCCACCAGCATAAGCTTCAGAATGAATATAAGATATTTCCTTAAGCTTTAATGATCCTTCCATTGCCACTGCATAATCAAGTCCTCTTCCTAGGAAGAACATATCTTTATGCATATAAGTTTTTGAAGCAAATTTTTGTATGATTTCTTTATTCTGTAATACTTCCTTTGCCTTTTCTGGTAGTATAAGCATTTCTTTCTTTATTTCTTCTATTTCTGCTTCACTTAATGTTTTCTTGTTTTCAGCAAAGAATAAAGCTATGATATACATTGCTATAAGTTGAGTTACATATGCTTTTGTTGAAGCAACTGCAATTTCTGGTCCTGCCCATGTATATAATACGTCATCTGCTTCTCTTGATACTGAACTTCCTACAACATTAGTTGCAGCTATTACTCTAGCACCTTTAGCCTTAGCTTCTCTAAGTGCTGCTAAAGTATCTGCTGTTTCTCCTGATTGACTTATAACAATCATTAAAGTTCTTTCGTTTAATATTGGATCTCTATATCTAAATTCAGAAGCAACATCCACTTCTACAGGTATTCTTGCAAGTTTTTCTATTACATATTTACCTACAATTCCTGCATGATAAGCAGTTCCGCAAGCTACTATATATATTTTATCTATATTTTCTATTTGCTCTTTTGTTATTGTTATCTTATCAAGTGTTATTGGCTTTCCTAACATAACTCTTGATGTCATTGTATCTTTTATAGCTTTTGGCTGTTCATGGATTTCCTTTATCATAAAGTGTTCAAATCCACCTTTTTCAGCAGCATCAGCACTCCAAGTTACATGGTAAACATCTCTCTTTATTTCTTCTCCATCTTGTGATAAAAGTTTTACTCCATCTTTAGTCATAACTACAAACTCTTTATCATTTAAAAGATATATATCTCTTGTATGATTTAATATTGCTGGTATATCTGACGCTATAAAGAACTCTTCTTTGCCAAGTCCAACTATTAATGGACAATCTTTTCTTACTGCTACAATTTTATCTGGTTCTTTTGAGCATATTACTCCTATAGCATAACTTCCTTCCATTTTAGCTGAAGCTTTCATAACCGCATCTACTAAATCACCTTTATAGAAATAATCTACTAAATTAGGTATAACTTCTGTATCTGTTTCTGAAGCAAATTTATATCCTTTTGAAATTAACCACTCTCTTATATGAATATAGTTCTCTATTATTCCATTATGAACAACGCTTATTGTCTCATCTGCATTACTATGAGGATGTGAATTTAAATCTGATGGTTCACCATGAGTAGCCCATCTTGTATGGCCTATACCTAGTGTTCCCTTTAAAGGAGTTTCTTCTAATTTTTTTTCAAGATTTAATAGTCTTCCTTTACATTTTGTAATATTTATTTTTTCTCCATCAAATATAGCTACTCCTGCTGAGTCATATCCTCTATATTCTAATTTACTTAATCCCTCAATTAAAATTGATGATGCATCCTTTTTTCCTATAAAACCAACTATTCCGCACATAAAAAATCTTCCTTTCTTAAATAAAATATTTTTTTGCGTAACCTAGGAATCTTCATGCTTGCTATCTTAATACTTAAAAATCCGATTAAAATAAGCAAAACTTAATACACTATAGTAAAATTAAAATTCACCCTAGCTTACATATACAATAAAGGTTTTAACACCAGATTAATATTGTGCCAGAAATCACTTTCTGATTTTATTAACCGTTAACGGTAGTGCGTTACCGTGGGGCACCCGCCGAAGAATCGATACTCCCCATCCTCGTCAACTTAAGTGAGACTCCAAATCTTCGATTTGGTTAGTCGAACTTACTCAGCCCTGAGGCTGAGTTTCCTTTAAAAAGAAATTTTTAAACAACTTCATAAAGTTTCTCTACTGTTCACTCTCTCACCTAAGTCCTGGCGCTTTAAATACGTTATCTTTTATATTTTATATTCTATTCTCCTCCCCTCTCCATTGTTACTATTATAAAGCATAATCAAGCTGTCAATTTATTATATTTATAACTAGATTTTTTGTCAACTTAAATGATGCACTTAAAAACTTCGTTTATTCCTTGTTATGTATATAAAAAGTGTTCAAAAGTACATCCTATATATTCTTAAGCAATAATTATTGCTATCTTTGTATATTAAAATTATATTTTATTTGGGTAATAGCATACCCATATTACTTTTACAACTGCACATTAATTAAACTTCTAAATTTTTTATTAACTTTATAAGTTAGACTAACAAAAAATCCTCAGGCTAATTACTAAAACCTTGAGGATTTTTCACTAAAAGAATCTCTTATTTTTTAAACTCAATATTAAATTTCAAATTTTCTCCAAACTCAACATTGCTAAAATCATTAGTATGTATAGTATATTTCTTATTAGGGTTCAATGATTCAAACACCTTTGTAAATTCGTTAGGATTTTGTTCATCTTTTCTTATATTGTGATCTTTAATTTCGATATTTTTTCCCTGATCATCCTTTATAAGAACATCTTTTGCTTGAAAATAAGGCGCTTTACCTTCAGCTGTATATTTGACTGTAGTTCTATTATTTTCTGTTTTTATTTCCTTTATTATGATTTTTCCCATTTTGCCTTGAGAAAGTTCCATTGGATATACTCCATCTATAACTTTGCCAATTTCTTTAGGTTTCTTTGTTTCTATAGTAAGCTGTGTTTCCTTACCATTTTTATCTACACTCACGCCTCCTCCTCCAGAAGGAATGATTTTACAAGGAATAATAGTTAAATATTTAGGAATGTTTTTCATACTTACATAATTCATTTCAGAAGTAAATGTCCCATCTTTCAAGTTTCCTGATCCTCCTCCAAGTCCTTTTGGTGTAATCTCTATTCCTCTATCATCAAAAGCAATCCAATAATCATAATCAAGCAATCCTTGTCCTTCACTTCTTTTGGTTTTTGATTTTCCACTAAAAAAAATAGATGTATCTATTGGTGAGAGTACCACCTTATCAATTGTCGCACTGCTATCTGGAAAATCTATTTTCTTATTTGGCTTAAATACACTACTATCCTTCAGCAATTCTTCTTTTGATATGCTGAATGCAAAGTTCCATTTGCCCTTTACATTTCCTATTTGTGCAACATTCAAATCCACATTAAATTTATTAGAATCCTGAGGTATTTTAGTATGGATTTCTTCAGTACCTACATAAGTATAATCATCTATATAATTCCCAGTTGAACTGCCATTTGATCCACCAGGCATTTTCCCATTTATCTTTATTGAAGTTAATACAAACATTGCTTCTTCTTCACTTATCTTCTTATCACTTTTTATTGTGTATCCTATAACCAATTTTGAATCATCAGCTAGCACTTCATTTATTGTAAAAGTTATACCATTACTTTTAACACTTTTATTTATCATTTGAGAGTATTTTTGATATTCCCCATGAAATCCAAATTTATCATTAAGTGTTTGTGTTATAGAACTTATTACTGGAATATTCTCAGCAAAAGCAGGCGAAGCTGTCCCTATACCTATAATACTTACTAAACTTATAGCTGCTGCTATAGAACCATACTTTAACCCTTTAAACTTCCTTTCTCCTCTTATCTTTTTATTTAAATTTTTCTTTATTCTTTCTTTTTGAATAGAAGGTATTTCTTCACTCATTTCATCAAACTCACTTTCTTCAAGCTTTACTTCATTAAGTAATCTATATATATCTTTTTCTTCTAAATTAAAATCCTTATTATTCATCACAATATCTCTCCCTTCAAAGGTATAAGTTTTTCTTTTAAAAATTTACGTCCTCTTGAAAGTCTTTTATCTACCAAATTTCTCTCTACACCAAAGGTTTTTGCTATATTTTCTATTCCTTCATATAAGAAGTATCTTCTTATAAAAATTTCTTTATCATCAGATTTCATGCCATTTATAGCAGTTAAAAGTTCTTCTCTATTTTCCTTTGATATTAACGTATTTTCTACATTAAGCTCATCTTGCAAATTATAATCATCTATACATTCATCTGTACTTTGCTTAAAAAGTTTTCTTTTATAATCTATAGCTTTATATTTTGCTATGGCAGTAATCCAATATTTAAAATTTCCTTTTCCCAAGTCAAAGCTTTCAATGTTATTCCACGCAGCCCAAAATACATCATTTACACATTCTTCTGCATGTTGAGCTTGAAAACTTGAATTTAGCACAGAACTTACTACTTTAAATACTAAGTTACTGTAGTTATCCACAACAAATTCCAACGCTTTTGCATTTTTCTTTTTTATTTCTTCTATAAAGTTATTTTCATTTATCTTCACATTTTTTTCCTCCTTAAGAAGCTTCTCATAAACTAATACGAATATATAATTGATTTTCTGACAATAAAATTATAATATATTTACTTATTTTTTTAATAGCTCACTAAATTTTCGTAATGTGGATTTTTTTCCGTTACACTACAAAAAATCAACCTTCACTGTCAACTGTCCACTAAAAAAGTTGTGTCGCAACTTGCTTACAATATGAAAAAACCCATTCATACTCTAAAGTATAAATGAGTTTTTTAATCTTTACTATTTATTAAGTTCTATTCTAAATTTCAAATCATTCCTTATTTCTATATCATCATTTATATTGGTTCCTATTTTATACTTTTTATTTTTATCTAAAGGTTCAAATTCCATAATGTAATCATTAGGATTATTTTTATCTTTTTTTACATCAAAATTATTATCCTTTCTTTCAAGATCTTTGTCTTTGTCATCTAGAATAAATAACCATCTTGCCTGATAAAATGGTGCTTGCCCTTCTGCTGTATATCTAACAACAGTTTTATCCTTTTCAGTTTTTATTTCTTTGATTATAATCTTACCCATTTTCCCCTGAGAGAGCTCTATAGGGTAAACTCCATCCATACTTTTGTATATTATAGGTATAGTTTTTCCATCATTATCTTTACGATAAATGTTTCTATAGGGTATAACCGTTAAATATTTAGGAATATCCTTTGAACTAACAAATTTAAGATCATAATAAAAATCACTAGAAGATGAATTTTTAATATCATTACTTGAAGATCCTTTTTGTGCAATTTCATCCCCCTTATCATCAAAAACAAACCATTGATCATACAACATATTTCCCATCACAATATCTTGTTTAAAAGCTTCTTTTCTCTTATCAACATTTTTATACTCTTCTTTGTTATATTTACCAGTAATCTTTATGGAAGTATTTATAGGTGTAAAGCTTATTTTTTCCACATTAATAGCAGCATCTTGGAATTTTACTGTAGTATTAGGTTTAAATACCTTAGTATTTCTAAGTATTTCATCCTTTGAAACACTAAATTTAAAAATCCATTTTCCTTTTACACCATATATATCTTTTACATCTATATCTACATTAAAAACAGATGGAAGATTTTTATTTCCTATATCCATATTATCTGAATTTATATAAGTATGATCATCTAAATATTTTCCATCTTGCCATGAGCCACTATCGGCATGTTTACCATCTATTTTTATGGAGCTTATCAGTGTGAAAGGCGTGAAATTTTCATTTTTTCCTTGAGCTTCAATAGTATCCTTTCCACTTTTGACAATCTTCTTTATATCACCTTCACTTTTTATGGTATAACCTATCATTAAGCTACTTTCATCACACAATACTTCATTTATGGTTAATGTTATCCCGTTATCAGTTACACTTTTATTCACTATCTTAGAATACTTTTCATATTCTCCATGGTCACCGCTGTGATAAAACACTTGAATTATAGACTTTAAAGCAGGAATATTTTTTGCAAGAGCTGGCATCGCCGCACCAATTAATATTACAATCACTACTGCAGCAGCTGCTGCTTTATATCTAAATTTTCTTAAACTACTTTCATTTTTAACATACTTTAACAAATCTTTTTTTAATCGTTTCTTTCTTAAATCATCCATTTTTAAATCCGTATAATCATCCTCTTTTTCTTTATCAGCTATACCTACATAATTGAATAACTCCAACATATCTTTTTCATCAAAAATATCTCTATTCATTTATACAACCCCCTTTTCTTAAAAAAGCAAGTTTTTCCTTTAAAATCTTTCTACCTCTAGAAAGTCTGTTATCAACTGTACTTCTATTCATTCCAAGACCATTTGCTATATCCACTATATCTTCTTGTACTAAATATCTTCTTATAAAAATTTCTCTATCTGGTTCACTTAAATCTTTTATAGCCTTAATAACCTCATCTTTATTTTCCTTTGATACAATTAAATTTTCTACTTGTTCTTTTGATTCAAAAATATAGTCTTCTATACAATCTACATTTGTATCTTTAATAATTTTTTTCTTATGATTTATGGCCTTATATTTTGCTACTGCTTTAAACCAATACTTAAAACTTCCCTTTTCTTCATGAAATTTATCTATATTATTCCAAAGGCACATGAATATATCATTAATGCATTCATCTATATAAGTAGAATATTGATTAGACCCAAATACTGAAAATACTACTTTATATATATAATTGCAGTAGTTATCAAAAGCATATTCTAAAGCTTTTGGATTTTTAATTTTCAGTTCCTTAATGAAATTGTTCTCATTTATATGCATTTTTCCCCTCCTCTTATTGGCTACAGTTTTTTAACTATCTGTATAAAGCCATCTTAAAATCGCTTTCATATAATAATACAAATTTCTTTACAGTTTTCTATCACTTAAGCGAAAATTTTCTTAAAATATTTATATATACTTTAATATAAACATAGAAAAAGACATGAGATAATACCTCCCATGTCTTTTTCTATGTTTATATTAATTGTTTGCTTTTTTCTCAATAAGTGCTGCTAAACCATTTGCCATTTTATCTAATTCACTTTGTACTTCCCCTTCAAGCATTACTCTAACTAATGGTTCTGTACCTGATGGTCTTATTAAAACTCTTCCACATCCATTTAATTTCTTTTCTATTTTGCTTATTTCTTCAACTATTTCAGCATCTTCTAAGTATATATTTTTCTTATCATTTGGAACTGTGGCATTTGCTAAAACCTGTGGTAATTCTTTCATCATAGATGCTAGTTCTGATAAAGTCTTTCCACTTTCTTTAACTATAGCAGCCATTTGAAGTCCTGTAACTAATCCATCTCCAGTAGTGTTATAATCTGTCATTATTATATGTCCTGACTGTTCTCCACCTAACTTATATCCTTCCTTAACCATTTCTTCTAATACGTATCTATCTCCAACCTTTGTTTTAACAGTATGTATATTTTCTTTTTTTAACGCTATGTCTAATCCAAGATTACTCATAACAGTAACAACCACTACATCTTTATCAAGCTTCCCCTTGTCTTTTAAATGCTTTCCTATTATAGCTATTGTAAAGTCTCCACTAATTAGGTTACCTTTTTCATCTACAGCTAAGCATCTATCAGCGTCACCATCAAAAGCTAATCCTAAATCGCAGCCCTTTTTAACTACATAATCCATTAACTCTTCTGGATGAGTTGAACCGCAATTTTTGTTTATATTTATTCCATCTGGATCATTATTTATAACGTAAACTTCTGCACCAAGTTCTTTAAAGGCTTTTACTGAAGTTATATATGATGCTCCATTAGCACAATCTAAAGCAACTTTGATGCCTTTTAAATTTATGTCTATAGTTGACTTCGCAAAGTCTATGTAATCTCCAACAGCTTCTCCTGATTCTTCTATCTTTCGTCCTATGTTTTCTCCTATTGGAAGTGGTACTCCTTTAAACTTATTTTCTATAACACTTTGAATATTATCCTCTAACTCATCTGATAACTTGTATCCTTGTGAATTAAAGAACTTTATACCATTGTACTCTACTGGATTATGAGATGCTGATATAACAACTCCTGCATCAGCTTTATATTTTCTTGTTAAATATGCTATAGCAGGTGTTGGAATAACTCCTACACAAACTGCTTCTGCTCCAACTGAAAGTATTCCTGATACTAATGCACCTTCTAACATATCTCCAGATATTCTAGTATCCATTCCTACTAATATTTTAGGCTTATGAGCTCCTTCACTTAAGATAAACGCTCCAGCTCTCCCTAAATCATAGGCTATTTCTGCTGTTAATTCTTTATTTGCAATTCCTCTCACTCCATCAGTTCCAAACATTCTATGCATAACAAATACCTCTCTTTTTATTATTAAGTTCTAAACACTTTAAATCTCTTTATCAAACAAGTTATATTATATTACAATTCATAATTAGTAACAATACTAAAAAAACACCCGGAATAAACCGGGTGTTAATATAAATTTCTTATTTTACAAAGTCTATTCCTTTTTGAATAGCATTTTTGTTTGATTCAAAGAACTTTTCTTTTCCATGAGCTTTTAAAGAATCTAGTAATGCTTCTATAGAAACTATTCCTGTTTCTTTAACAAGTGCTCCTAAAAGAATCATGTTAGCAATTTTCTTACTTCCTAATTCTTCTGCTATACTTTGAGCTGGTATTGCTATAATCTTTAAATCAGTTCTCTTTGGAACTACATCTACTAAATCTGAATCCATTATTACAACTCCATTAGGCTCTAAAATGTCTTCAAATTTTTCAAGTGAAGGTCTATTCATTACAACTATAGTATCAGCTTTAGTAACTATTGGTGAGCCTATGCTCTCATTAGTTAGTATAACTGAACAATTAGCTGTACCACCTCTCATTTCTGGTCCATAAGATGGAAGCCAGGAAACATTTAAATTAGCATCCATTCCTGCATATGCAAGAAACTTACCCATTGATAATATACCCTGTCCGCCGAATCCAGCGAAAATTATTTGTTGTGATGCCATTTTATTTCACCTCCGCAGAAAGATCTTTTTTTACACCAAGAGGATAATATGGAATCATATTTTCTCTTAACCATTTCATTGATTCTGAAGGTGATAATCCCCAGTTAGTTGGGCAGATTGATAACACTTCTATAAGTGAAAAACCTTTTCCTTCTAACTGATTTTGGAATGCTTTCTTTATAGCTTTTTTAGCTTTTATTATATTTGGAACTGTATCCACAGATACTCTTTCTACATAATAAGCTCCTGTTAAAGTTGAAAGCATTTCTGAAACTCTTACTGGGTATCCTGCAAGCTTAGGATCTCTACCATAAGGTGATGTTTCAGTTACCTGACCTATTAAAGTAGTTGGAGCCATCTGTCCTCCAGTCATACCATAAATACAGTTGTTTACAAATATTGATGTTATATTTTCTCCTCTTGCTGCTGCATGTACTATTTCAGCAGTACCTATAGCTGCAAGATCTCCATCTCCTTGATATGTAAATACAACTTTATCTGGATTTGTTCTCTTTATTCCTGTAGCACAAGCTGGCGCTCTACCATGTGCAGCTTCAAACATATCACAGGCAAAATAATTATAAGCTAAAACTGAACATCCAACTGGAGCTACCCCTATAGTTTTGTCTAATACGCCAAGCTCATCTATAACTTCAGCAACTAATTTGTGAATTACACCATGAGTACATCCTGGACAATAATGTGTAGGCACATCTAATAATGCCTTTGGGTTTTCATATACTACTGCCATTATTTTGCACCTCCTACTATAGTCTTAACTTTTTCAAGAATATCTGTAGGATCTGGAACCATTCCACCAGATCTTCCGTAGAAATCTACAGGTTTTCTTCCATTAGAAGCTAGTCTTACATCTTCAACCATTTGACCACAGCTCATTTCCACTGATAAGTAACCCTTTTCAGTATTACCTATAGTTTTTTCAAATGCTTCAAATGGGAACGGCCATAAGGTTATTGGTCTAACTAATCCTAACTTTATTCCTTCTTTTTCAGCCATTTTAATAACATTTTTGCATATTCTTGAAGTTGTTCCGTATGCAACTAGTATTAAATCACATTTTGAATCACAGTTAAACATTTCATATCTAACTTCATTTTCTTTTATAACTTTATATTTAGCTTGAAGTTTTTCATTATGCTTTTCTAATGTTTCTGGTTCTAAGAATAATGAATTTATTATGTTATGTTCTTTTCTTCCGTTTAACCCATTAGCAGCCCAAGTTTTTTCTGGAAGGCTTTTGGCTGGTCTTTCTTTAAACTCAACTGGTTCCATCATTTGACCTAGCATTCCATCTCCCATAACCATACATGGTGTTCTGTAAGTATCTGCTACATCAAAAGCATCCTGAATTAAATCAACCATTTCTTGTATTGAAGCTGGGGCAAATACAGGCATGTTGAAATCTCCATGTGCTCCACCTTTTGTTGCTTGAAAATAATCTGATTGCGCTGGTTGAATACTTCCAAGACCAGGGCCACCTCTAACTATATTAACTATAACGCAAGGCAATTCTGCACCTGCTATATATGATATACCTTCTGCTTTTAAACTTATTCCAGGTGAACTTGATGATGTCATAGCTCTAACTCCACTACCTGCTGCTCCATAAACCATGTTTATAGCGGCAATTTCACTTTCAGCCTGCATGAATACTCTTCCTATTTTAGGCATTTTTCTTGACATATAAGCTGCAACTTCTGTTTGTGGAGTAATTGGATAACCAAAGAAAGCTTTACAATTAGCTCTTATAGCTGCTTCTCCAATGGCTTCATTACCCTTTATTAATACTTTTTCTCCCATTAAAGTTCCCTCCTTATTACTTTACTATTTTTCAACTGTTATTACACAATCTGGACATATTTTTCCACAAGATGCACATGCAACACAGTCTTTCATTTTGTCTTCTGTAACAGTTGCTGGATGATATCCCTTTGCATTTAATTTGTCTGAAAAGCTTATTATTTTCTTAGGACATGCTTCTATACAGTGTCCACAGCCTTTACATCTCTCTTCCCTAAAAGTTACCTTTGGCATAAGAAAGTTCCCTCCTTAATTTTGGTAATTTGACTTTTTTGTGATACTGTAATTTCCTATTCCTTTATGTAAATTTTATTTCTAGCATACAATAAATACCACTATTTTATCTCCACAGTGGTTTAATATAGATATAGATATTTATAGGTAATATCTTACTTTGAACTTTTCCTTTTATCTCTTGTTCTAAATCTTTTCTACAAACTGCATATCTACATGGAATATTAATTTCTTGATATAATTTTTTAGCAAGTTTTATTTCATAGCTTATTGATACCTCTGTTTTACTACTTCCAAAACAGCCTGTGAAAATTCTGATTCTACTCACCATATCTCCTCACGCTTTAAATCAAATAAAACTTTAGCTTCACTTCTTGTAATCGTATTCATTTAGCCTCTATAATACTTTAAGTTTTTCTATTTTAACAACACATAAGTGAATCTTAATAAATCTAAACTCTTTTATTTCTAGTAATTACGTTCTAAATTTCATAAAAATATTGAAATATGAAGTTTTTAAATTATAATACATATATATTTGACTTGTTTTTAACCACATGCATATTATATCACAAACCTTCTAAATTTTCTAACATAATTTTCAGTCAATTTAATCTTCATATTCCTCACTTTAATAATTAAACACATTTCATTCTTTAATTTTCTCAATTTAACTTTAATTTAATCATTATCTAATTTTGTAAAAAAAGTGTAGAGCTTAAATTATACTCTACACTTTCTAATATATATTTATTTGTATTCTTTTCCTTGCTCTTCGCCATTTAATACTCTAAGTCCACCTTGTGCTAAAGCTAATAATTCATCCTCTCCTGGATAAACTACAACTGGTGCAACAAATCCTATCATGTCTTTTATTGCAGCTGTAACTATTTTACTATAAGCTATTCCTCCAGTTAAAAGTATAGCATCTACTTTTCCACATAAAACTGCAGCACATTTACCTATTTCCTTAGACACTTGGAATACAAAAGCATCAAGTATTAATTTCGCCTTTGCATCTCCACTAGTTGCTTTTTCCTCTAGAGCTCTAAAATCATTTGTGTCTAAGTAAGCTACAACTCCGCCTTTTCCACTTATCTTTTTCTGCATTTCTTCAAGCGTGTATTTGCCACTGTAACAAAGTTTCATTAGGTCTCCTATAGGAAGTCCTCCTGATCTTTCTGGTGAGAATGGACCTTCACCATCTAGAGCATTATTTACATCTACAACTTTTCCTGCCTTATGAGCTCCAACAGATACTCCTCCACCCATATGTGTAACTATTAAATTTATCTCATCATATTTTTTATTATTTTCTTTTGCATATCTCTTTGCTACAGCTTTCTGATTTAATGCATGAAATTTACTTTTTCTTTCTATCTCAGGTATACCAGAAATTCTAGCTTCAGCCTGCATTTCATCAACAACAACAGGGTCTACTATAAATGCTGGTACATTTAGAGATTTTCCTATTTCACTAGCTATTATTCCACCTAAATTTGAAGCATGTTGTCCTTGTACTCCAACTTTTAAATCTTCAAGCATAGCTTCATTAACTTTATAAGTTCCACTTTCAATTGGTTTTAATAATCCACCTCTGCCTACTACTCCATTTAAAGTATTAATGTCAAAATTTTTCTCTTTTAGAACTTTTAATATAACTTCTTTTCTAAATTCAAACTGATCATAGATAGTATTAAATTTTTCGATTTCTTCTGAAGAATGTCTTAATGTTTCTTCTAAAATTTGCTTTTCACCATCATATACACCTATTTTTGTGGATGTTGATCCTGGATTCATTATTAATAATTTGTATGACATTTTTTAACCTCCTATGAAATAAATATTTTCACTCTATATGTAAATTTAATACATACTATTTAGATTTACTTAATTTATTTGCAACTAATGCAGCTAAAGCTATTGCATTCATCTTTGTTTCATGACTATCATTTCTTGAAGTTAAAACTACTGGTGCTGATGTTCCCACTAGTAAAGCTCCACTTTTACAATCTGTTGTATAAGTTAAAGTTTTATACATTATATTTCCAGCTTCTATATTTGGCATTAAAAGTATATCTGCTTTTCCAGCTACAGGTCCTGTTACTCCTTTATGTGCAGCAGCTTCTACTGATAGTGCATTATCTAATGCTAGTGGTCCATCAATTAAACATCCTTTTATTTGTCCTCTATCATTCATTTTTGAAAGTATTGAAGCATCTACAGTTGCTTGCATACCAGGATTTACAACTTCTACAGCACATATTGGTGCTACTCTTGGTGTTTCTATTCCTACTGCTTGTGCAACGGTTACTGCATTTTTAACTATATCTATTTTATCCTTAAGTTCTGGATACATGTTGAAAGCTGCATCTGTTAAGAATATTAATCTATCCAAATTAGGTATTTCAAAAACTCCTACATGGGACATTAATTTTCCTGTTCTTAATCCAACTTCCTTGTTTAAAACTGCTCTTAAAAAGTTTGCTGTATCAATAAGTCCTTTCATTAACATATCAGCTTTGCCTGATGAAACTAATTCTACAGCCTTTAGTGCAGCTTTAACAGGATTTGCTTCGTGTATAACTTCAAATTTTGTTAAATCCATTCCTATTTCTTTAGCTACTGCTTCTATTTTTTCCTTATCTCCAACTAATATGGCTTCTGCTATTCCTTGTTCTTTCGCATCTCTTATAGCTTCAAGTACAGGCTTATCTTGAGCTACTGCTACTGCTACTTTCTTTGTTTCTTGACTTTTTGCTTTTTCTAAAACCTCTTGTAAATTTTTAATCATCTATTTGCACCTCTTCTTAATAAATTTTAGGGATCTTTTACCTTTTTAGTATTCTTAAATTAAGTCCAACATTTCATCTCCCCATGAAATCGTTTTTTTTACTTTCTCTTACATTTTATCAGATATATTCAGAAAATAGTATTTTTCAGAATATTCAATGTACGGGAAGATATTCTTTCATGATACTTTCTGCTGTTTTTATACCATCCACTGCTGCAGACATTATCCCGCCTGCAAATCCGGCACCTTCACCACAAGGGTACAATCCCTCTAGTGATATACTTTGAAGTTTTTCATTTCGCGATATTTTTACAGGTGCTGATGTTCTTGTTTCAATTCCAGTTAAAACTGCATCATTGTTTGCAAATCCCTTAATTTTTCTATCAAAACTTACAAATCCTTCTTTTAAAGCATCTGTTACATAATTTGGTAAACATTCTCTTAAATCTCTAAATTCATACCCTGGTTTATATGTAGGTTTTATTCCACCCAATTTAGTTGAAATTTTATCATTCAAAAAATCGCCTACTAATTGCACTGGAGCTTTATACCCACCTCCACCTAGAGTATAGGCTAGATTTTCATAATGTCTTTGAAATTCCATACCTTTTAGTGGTGTATCTCCTTGAAAATCTGACTCTTTCACTGAAACTACTATTGCTGAATTAGAATTATCTTTATCCCTTCTAAAATGACTCATGCCATTGGTTACTAATCTTTTTTCCTCAGATGCTGCAGCTACTACTTCTCCTCCTGGACACATGCAAAAACTGTATACGCCTCTGTCTGTAGACTTAGTAGTATATGTAAGTCTATAGTCTGCAGCTTTAAGCTTAGCATGATTTGCATATTTGCCATATTGGTTTTCATTTATAACTTGCTGACAATGTTCTACTCTTACTCCTATGGCAAATGCTTTTGGTTCCATAAATATTCCTTTTTTATATAGCATCTCATAAGTGTCTCTTGAACTATGTCCTATAGCTAATATTAAACTTTCACTAGGAATTTCGTTTCCATTTACTATTATTGACTTTAAACATTTTTCTTTTATTATAATGTTCTCAAGTTTACTATTAAATTTTACTTCTCCTCCTAATGATATTATCTTTTCTCTTATGTTTCTTACTACAGTCTTTAGTATGTCTGTACCTATATGTGGTTTTCCATTATATAAAATCTCTTCTGGTGCTCCAGCTTCCACAAATTTCTCTAAAACAAAGTCACACCTAACATCTTTAATTCTAGTTGTAAGTTTACCATCTGAAAACGTTCCTGCTCCACCTTCTCCAAATTGAACATTGGACTCTAGATTCAATTCACCAGTGCTCCAAAATTTATTTATACTATCTGTTCTATTTTGAACATTTTCTCCTCGTTCTATTATTATAGGTCTATAACCTTTTTCAGCCAGTAAAAGACCTGCAAACATACCTGCAGGCCCCATTCCAACTATAACTGGTCTGTGGTTCATCTTTTTAGAACCAAACTTAAATTCTTCATTACAGCTTTCTTCTTCTACTTTAACATCTCTATCATTGCATTGAGCTACAACCTTTGATTCTTTGTCACATTCTATTTCTACAACATAGTTTAATTTTATATTATCTTTTCTTCTAGCATCTATAGATTCTCTTAAAATTTTAAACTTTTCTATACTTTCAGATGTTATTTTTAATTTTTTACATACTTTATCTTTCAAATCTTCTATATTTTCATCTATACTTATAGTTAAATTATTTATTTTAATTGACATTTTTACCCTCCAACACCTTTTTATTAGCAGTAACCTTAACTTGTGATATGCTTTGAGACACTTCTGTTACTCCTTCTGGCAATTTTACATTTATAGTTAACGAATTTTCTCCTTCTACTATTGATGTCAAGTCCACAGAACACTGAATATCTTCTACTTTTAAATTATTTATAATATTTTCCGTACCTGACACAACTACAGTAACTTTATCTGTATCCAATGTAACATTAAAGTTACTACTAACATTTACTTTTTGTATATTTAAACTCAATTCTTTTTGAGTATTTTTATCTAAATTAACTTTTAACTTTACAGTATCCGAGCTATTTACAAGAATAACTCCTTTTGGTATCAATAGTTTCGCCTCTATTGTGTCTTTTCCATACACTCTATTTAAATCTATATATTCTGTATCCAACTCACTTATATTATTTATTACACTTTCATCCCCTGCTATATCTATTTTATCCTCAACTGGTACTAACCCTTTTACATTACCCGAATTATTTTTAGGTATTTGAGTTTTAACATTTACAGCCACAGTTTTAACCTTTTTTATAGGAATAGTTATTTTTAATGAGCTTGGGTTAGCTGTTACGTTTTTCACCAACGTTCCTAAAGAATCTTCTGGCTGAAGTGGTATATTTACAGTTATATCATTTGATGCATCTTTAATACTACATTTTGCTGATAAATATTTTACTGATTCTATAGCTTCTTTAGGACCGCTTATTTCTGTTTCCTTTACAGTAGGTTTAAATGCATAAAATCCTTTTTTTGCATTACCATCAAAGGTTATTTTAACAGGAACAGTTTTTCGTTTTAAGTCATCTAAATTAATTTTTACCCACAGGCTATCAGTATTTGTTATTCTAACATTGGAAGGGCTGCTTTTAACTTCAACAGGTATCTTATTTTCACCCTTTTTAACTGCATAAGCACTTAAATCTGACACTAATTTAAAACTGCTTGGCTTTATAGAATATATATCTGAAGCATTTCCTTTTATTGTTAAAGATATACTCAAATTCTCTTCTCCTAAAGGTACCAAATTAGACTTCGCAACAGTATCTTTATTTAAAACTTGCACAGGTACCACAACATGTGTTTCTCTCAAAGGATTTTCCACATTAAAAATATATAACCACAAGACAAAAGAAGCTATTACGCAACATATCTTAAGAATTACTTGGTGTTTTTTGACTTTCCCTTCCATTTCATCACCTGCTCCCTTATGGTTAATTTTCTATTCTGTCTCTTTTTCATTATTCTTATAAGAATATCTTTAAGTTTCTCTTTAGTATAACTCCTTGTTAAATTGCCGTTTACAGCAAGTGAAACAGTTCCTGTTTCTTCAGATACAACTATAATTAGGGCATCAGAGTTTTCAGATATACCTATAGCTGCCCTATGTCTTGTACCAAGTTTTTTATTTATGCTTTGATTATCAGTCAAAGGTAAAAAGCATCCTGCAGATACTATTCTATCATTTCTTATTATTGTTGCACCATCATGAAGTGGAGTATTAACTACAAAAATATTTTCTAAAAGTGCTGAAGAAACTACTGCATCTATTTTTGTTCCTGTATTCACTATGTCTTCTAATCCAGTAACTTGCTCTATTATTATCAAAGCTCCTGTTTGACTTTTAGATAAATTCTCTATAGAGCTGGCAATTTCTGTTATTACTTTTTCCATTGCTTCTTCATCTTCTAATATATGTTTATCATTAAAAGCTGTTCTCCCCAAATGTTCAAGCGCACGACGAATTTCCGGCTGAAATATTATTATAAAAGAAAGCAAACCTATAGTAATTGTTTTTGTTAAAATCCAATTTAGCATAGTTAAGTTAAAGAAACTACTAATGGGTATAAGTAAAACTATAAATACCATTCCTTTCAAAAGTTGTTCCGCACGTGTTTCTTTTATCAATGTGTATATTTTATAAAAAATATAAGAAACTGCTAATATGTCCATTACTGATGCTACACTAATATTTTTAATAGAATTAACTATTATGTCTAATAATTCCAACCTTCTCACCGCCCTAAGTAAAAATCTCTATTTACAATTATACACTATTTGCTATTATTTATATCAAAACCTTACTGGATTTTATAAAATATTAATAAAATTTTTTATACTTTGTATTTTTTTAAATTTACTGGATATACTACCATTAACCTAAGTTTTTTATTAAACACGGGGAAACCGAGAATTTTTTGGGGTGAATCGTATTTTACGTAGGTTATGCCTTTACCGAACCCGTCAGCTAACCCCGTAGGTAACAAGGAGAGGATTTTATTGAGAAAATTTGTTTTTTGTATAATATTTTTATTAACAACAGTCCTATCACCATTTTTTAATGTAGAAGCTGCTAACTCTAACAATGCGGATTCTACTCTTTTTAAAGAACAAGAGCAAATTGTTGAAGTTTTCAATTATTCTGGCAGAAAGATATATATAACTCAAAAAGATATACATCTAATGGCTCAAGTTGTTTATGCAGAGAGTAATTGTGAACCTTTTGAAGGCAAGGTTGCTGTAGCTTCTGTAATTTTGAATCGTTTAAAATATCCTGAGTTTCCCAAAAGTGTAGAGGAAGTAATAACGCAAAAAGGTGCTTTTTCTTGTGTAAGAAATGGCTCTATAGAAGTTGTTCCTGATGAAAGTAGTTACAATGCAGTTTTTAAGGCATTAAAAGGAGATGATCCCACAAGTCAAGCAGTATTTTTTTACAACCCTAGAATAGCCACCTGTAAATGGATGAAAAACATAGATAAAAAGAATGTTAAAACTATAGGAAATCACGTATTCTTTGTAGCAAATTAGACATATTTTTATTTAGCTAATAACTTTAGCTAAGCACATATATATATCCCCACAAATTAAAATTTGTGGGGATAATTTATTTACTATTCTTCATTTTAAAGAATCTAAATATGCCACAGCATTTAATGCTGCTATCTGCCCTTGACCTGCTGCTTTTATATATTGGTATGGCTTACCTGCACAATCACCTGCTGCAAAGCATCCTGAAATATTAGTTTTCATATCTATATCTACTTTAATGTGTCCATTATTCATTTCCAGTCCAGGCACAAGCTGATTTGGAGCTACACTATCTTTTAATACAAAAACTCCATCCGTAGTTATTTCTTTATTTTTCAACATTAAATTTTTAACTCTATCTTCGCCTCGAATTTCTAACGGTCTATCTTTTACTATTTCTATATTTTCTTTCAAATTATAGCTACCTTCATACATTGGTACATAGTAAAGTTTGTTTGATAACTCTGACACATAATTTGCTTCTTCTTCTGCTTCTTTATTGTATCCTATAATTGTAACTGTTTTCCCTCTATACAAAGGAGCATCACAAGTAGCACAATATCCAACACCTTTTCCTAAGAATTCTTCTTCACCTTTTAATGGCTTTGTATACTCCATACCTGTAGCTATAATAACAGATTTTGCTTCATACATTTTTTCATTTACCATTAAAGTAAAATGTGTTCCCATAGCATATATAGCATTTATTTTTTCTGATATTATATCTATATTCATAAAATCAATATGTTTTTGGAACTGAGCCTTTAATTCTTGGCCTGTAAAGTCATAAAACCCTAAATAATTGTTTACTTTTGGTGCTTTAATTAGTTTATTACTTAATTCTTTATTTCCAAATAAAATAATACTTTTGTTTCGTATCTTAGCATTTATAGCAGCTGATAATCCTGCTGGTCCAGTGCCTATTATAGCTATATCATATTTGTTATTCATTCCATTAACTCCTTTTACAAAAAATTATTCCACAATAATAAAAATTTAAAACTCACTTAAAATAAAAATTCTACTTTTATAAATATGAGAAATGACAAATTAACTTATGCTAATTTGTCATTTGATTTAAAATTTAAATATGTTTTTCTATAACGTCTTTTATTGCTTCTTTAGGTCTAAATCCTACTAGAGTATCTACTAATTTTCCACCTTTAAACACCATAACAGTAGGTATACTTGCAACCTTATACTGATTTGATGTTACTGGATTTTCATCTACATTTAATTTAAAGAATTTAACTTTATCATTAAGTTCTTCAGAAATTTCATCTATTACAGGAGCTAACATCTTACAAGGTCCGCACCATGAAGCCCAAAAATCAACAACTATAGGGGTAGAAGAATCCTCAACAGCCTGTGAAAAGTCCATATCTTTTATTTCTTGTACCATAATTTATCCCTCCATATATACCCTGTTGGGGTATTTTTTATATTTTAATTTTATACCAAATCACATGTTTAGTCAATAGCTTTTAATAATTATTATCCAGAACATTATTGATTATGGATTAATTAAACTTTTGATTATAGAATTATTATATATTGATTTAGGATACTTATTGCTTAGTTTCTGCGCATAATTAGATGCCTTAGATTTATCTGAATCTTTATACATTATAGCTAAAGCATATAGTACTGTTTCTTCATAGTCACCCTTATCATAGTTTTCATCATATTGTATATAATATTTTTTAGCATTTTCAAAATCATTTGATAAATAAAATGCACTTCCCAGCATGTAAATTATATGTGGATATAAATAACTCTCTGATCCTATGTTATACGCTTTTGTAAGGTTATCTTTAGCACTAGGAAATTCTTTCCTATCTACATAAGCATACCCCTCTCCATAAAAATATTCCACACCTTCAGTTTTTAATATACCATTGGCATCTGAAATAACAGACTTATCATCGTTAGATATATTTTTATCCTTCCATTTCATATAATTTTCATATATACTTGGAAAATTTTTGCTTTGTATATCACTTTTCATCTTATCCCTTGGAAAATCTTCCTGCTGACTTTTTTTAGTTGGTTCTTTAGCTATTTTATTTTGATTGCTACTAGGTGTTTTGGCTACTTGATTCTTTGATGTTTTTTGTTTATTGCTAACCTTAGTTATATTATTTTTAATGCTTTTATAAATGGCTGGTACTGCAAACACCATTGTTATAACTATTGCTACACCTATTAAAGAATAAATAGCTTTCTTACCATCTATTTTGTTTTTTAGCATTCCATATTTTATTAAGGTTTTTCTATTTTCTTTAGCCATACTATTATTTTTATCTATCTTCATTACATTTTCTATAGTATTTATAGCTTTATCATATTGACCTTTTTTTATATAACATAATGTTTTGTAATTATTTACATTTATGTAGTTAAAATCACTTTCAGAACATTTTTCCAATAATTCTAAAGCTTCATTTATATATAATTCTTTTATAAAATCTATAGCTTCTCTATAAATACTTAATCTCTCTTTATCACTTTTTGTGTCAATTAAATATCTTTCAGCAACTCCATCTTTGTTCATTTGATAATTCATTTTCCAAAGTTTTTGAGAATTATCTATATCTCCCTTTAAGTAATAAAGTAGTCCCTTAAGGTTTATAGCCGCTGCATTCTTTATATCCATTGATATACTTTCTTCACATAAATCTATGGCCTTATCTATATAACCATTATCATATTTATCTAATGCCTTAACATATGTTTTCTTAGATTTATCCATATACTTGAGTTCCCCTTAAAGCTATTTTACTTAATTAATTGTATATATAACTTTACCTTCCGAATTTTTTACATCCATTGACTTATTTAATCTTGAATCAAAAGAGTAAATAGTCCAGTTTTCTATATGAGATTTATTATAATTGTCATCTTCATATACAGTAACTTTTAAATCTATGTTATTGTTATCTTTTTTTGATGACATTATTTGTTGTTTCTTATCTGAAGTTTCTAGAACTACTGAAGTATTACCTGTTTCTACATTTATCATATATAAATTTCCACCTTTAGAAACAGTTCCTTGAGATGAACCTACTATTACAAGTAAATTTACATCATCCGCCCATTCTATGTTTCTAGGTGATATTTTATTATTATTTGCAATTTGAAAACTAAAATTATTTCCATTATTATCTTTTACTAATATTTTTCCTACACCTTCTTCTGATGCATTTTCTCCTTTACCTTCAATACATGCTTTATATGTCTCTTTACTTGAAGCTTCCCAAGCAGTGCTAAACTGTGGTTTTACACTTTTAGCTAATTCTTTTTTGAAAATTCAGGTGCATTACTTGTATTTTTCGTATTTTTAGTGCTTTCAGTTTTAGTCTGAGTTTTTTCTTCCTGTGTTTTTTGTTTGACTTGCTCTGATGAGTTATCTTTTTCTGCCTCATTTTTCTGTGTAGATGTTTGATTATTTGTTGGTGCATTTTTTTCTTTATTTTCTCCACAACCTGTTAAACCTAATGTTAAAAGTACTGATATAGAACAAATAATTCCAATTATTTTTTTATTTCTTAATTTTTTCATATTAATTTCCTCCTTATATTATACAAATATTTCTATGAATTTTTTTAAAACTAATATTTAATCTATATCTTCTATTATATACTAAAATATTAGTTTCAGGATAACATTTTCAATATAAAATAGAACCTAATCTGAATTTTTATTCAAATCAAGTTCTACTTTATATGTTAGTTACAGTACCTATTTAATTAGTTTTGCATTATTAATTGTTTTGCTTTTAATATTGAAGATGCACTCATAGAGAATTCATCTAAGCCATATTCTACTAATATACTAATAGCTTTTTCATCTCCTGCCATTTCTCCACACATACCACACCATTTACCCTCTTTATGAGCAGCTTCTATAGTCATTTTTATAAGCTTTAATACTGCTGGATGCATTGGGTTATAAAGATATGATACTTTTTCATTCATTCTATCTGCAGCTAAAGTATATTGTATTAAATCATTAGTTCCTATACTAAAGAAATCTACATGTTTTGCAAGTTCATCTGCACATACTGCCGCTGCTGGTATTTCCACCATTATTCCTGTTTCTAAACTTTCATTAAATGCTTTTCCTTCTTTTCTTAACTCTTCCATACACTGATTTAATATTTCTTTTGCTTGTAAAAACTCTTCTAAAGAAGATATCATTGGAAACATTATTTTTAAATTACCGAAAGCTGAAGCTCTAAGTAATGCTCTTAATTGAACTTTAAATATATCTTTTTTATCAAGACAAAGTCTTATAGCCCTATATCCCAAAAACGGATTCATTTCTTCTGGTAGTGGTAAGTATGGCAATTTTTTGTCTCCGCCTATATCTAGTGTTCTTATAACCACCGTTCTTCCTTCCATTTTTTCCACTGCGTATTTGTAAGATTCAAATTGTTCTTCTTCACTTGGCATATCTTCTCTATCCATATATAAGAATTCTGTTCTGAAAAGTCCTATAGCATCTCCACCATTCTCTAGAACTTTATGAACATCTTCTGGCTTCCCTATATTTCCCGCTACCTCTACACGCTTTCCAGCCTTTGTAACGGTTTTTACATTTATAAGTTTTTTAAGTTCTTCCTTTTCTTTTTCATAAGCTTCTTTTTTACTTTTGTATTCTTTTACCATATCTTCATTTGGATTTACTATAGCTATACCTTCAATACCATCTACAATTACTAAATCTCCATTTTTTACTGAAGTTGTTATATCATTTAAACCTACAACAGCTGGTATTTCTAAAGTTCTTGCCATTATTGCACTATGAGATGTTCTACCACCTATATTAGTTAAGAATGCTATAACTTTACTTTTATCTAATTGTGCAGTATCTGAAGGTGTTAGGTCGTGAGCAACTACTACTGTATTATTTTCCATATCCTCTGAATCTGAAGATATTTTTCCTAATAGATTAGCAAGAACTCTCTTGCCAACATCTTTTACATCTGCTCCTCTTTCTCTCATATACTCATCTTCCATAGCTGCAAATATTTGTGAGTACATATTTATAACATCATCAAGAGCTTTTTCAGCATTAATTTTACTGTTTTCTATTGCCATATCCACTGCCCCTGCAAACTCAGGGTCATCTAGTAACATCATGTGGCTTTCAAATACAGCTGCTTTATCAGCACCCATTTCTTTTTCTGCTTTTTCTTTTATTTTAGTTAATTGTTTTTTAGATACATCTAATGCTTTTTTAAATCTTTCTTTTTCTGATTTTATATCTTCTATTTTTCTCTCTTCAATCTTAATTTCGCTGTCTTCTTTTATTAAAATCTTCCCTATTGCATATCCTTTTGAAGCTGCTATACCCTTTTTCATAATTTATTTATCCTCCTCAAATTAATCACTAATTTATAAAGTTAATCTTAACTAACTTATCCAATATCCAGCAACCGTTTACTCATCGCTTTTAGAATAGCCATGTAGTAAATGGTGTAAATTCTATAAAAAATTATATTTTGAAACTTAATTCCTGTTTGACTGTAGTTGTTTATATTAAAAGCAATTTACATGCCAACTTTAAAAGCATTTACTGAAAACACTTATTTTATTAGTAAAAATATAAGTTTAAAATATAGTTTTTAAATTTACGAGCAAACTTTAAGATGCTTTATAAAAAACTTTGATAAAAATTATCAACTTAAATTTCTATAATGCCTATTTAACAATTTGAAAACTAACTTTAATCACTAGACTTACAAGGCTTTTTAAGTTAATATTATACTTGATAAATTTTATCAACATTTATATGTATATATGATATTTTTTATCATAGAGAGGTGAATTATGTACAAAAATAGTATAACTGTACCAATACATAATGGAATACACACAAGAATAGCTGCAATGATAGTTCATAAAGCTACAGAACTTAAAAATAAGTATGGAATAAATCTATACATAAGGAATTTATCTACAAAGGAACCTTTAGCTATAAGCATGCTAGCCTTATTGTCCTTGAAAATAAAGGAAGGTGAAATCGTTGAGATTTCTTGCAAAGAAGATTCTACCGCTGGTCAAAGCTCAGTATTAGACCTGTGTAATTTTATAACTATACATATTTCAAACAATAACAATTCAGTTTTATCTAAAATAGATGACATAATTGAAGAAAACACCATTGCTTATGCTGAAATAGTTAAAAATATTCCTGTAGGAATATTAGTTATTGACATAAATGGATATATCACAGCTATGAATGATTATGCTCTTAAAATAGTTAATAAAAAACTAAAAGATGTAATAGGACGTTTTGTAAAAGATATCATTCCAACTTCTGATTTACCTAATATAGTAACTTCAAGAGAACGTAAAGTTGGAGAAACTCAATATATAAATAACCATCTTGTTTTAACAAATAGATCTCCTATATTTTCTAATCATAAAATTATTGGTGCTTTAGGAGTATTTCAAGATATATCTGAATTAATTGGCATTAAAGAATTAAATGAAAAATTCAAAAGAATCTTGGAAACATCTCATGATTTAATTTGCTTTGTAGATGATAGAAGAATTATAAGTTATGTAAACCCATCTTATGAAAAACATTTTGGAATTAAAAGTAAAGATATTGTAGGTAAAGATTTAATTGACATAGCTCCAAAAGGATTAAGGATTAGGGTATTTAATACAAAATTACCTATTGAAAATAAAATTTATCATAAGGATAATGTAAACATAATATCTACATTAGAACCTATTTTTATAGATGGAATATTTAAAGGCGTCATTTCTATATCAAAGACAGTAGATGAAATTAAGGATTTGGTTAAAAAACTTGAAAAATCTGAAGAAGAATTAAAGTATTATAAAGATGAGTTAAATAGACATAATTTTAACAGCTCTTTTAATTCTATAATAGGCTGTAGTAGTTCTCTTAAAGATTGTTTATTTATAGCACAAAAAGCTTCTAATTCAACCTCTACTGTATTAATTCGTGGTGAAAGTGGAACTGGAAAAGAACTTATTGCTAAAGCTATTCATAATAATAGTAATAGAAAAAATAAACCTTTTGTTAGAATTAACTGTGCTGCTATTCCTGAAAATTTATTAGAAAGTGAATTATTTGGATACGAAAAAGGTTCCTTTACAGGTGCTATTAAAAGTAAACCTGGTAAGTTTAACATAGCAAATGAAGGTACAATTTTACTAGATGAAATAGGTGATCTGCCCGTGTCTATGCAAGTTAAGCTTTTAAGAGTTCTGCAAGAGAGAGAATTTGAAAGTGTAGGTGGCCTTACTACTCAAACTGTAGATGTAAGGATAATTGCTTCTACTAATAGAAATCTAGAAGAAATGATAAAAGAAGATAAATTTAGAGAAGATTTATATTACAGACTAAATGTTATAAGTATTCTTCTGCCTCCTTTGAAAAATAGAAAAGAAGATATAAATCTTTTAGTAGAACATTTCATTCATAAAATAAACATTAAGCTAGATAAAAATGTTACAGGCATAGATAAAAATTCTCTTATGTATTTACAAGAATACCATTGGCCAGGAAACATAAGAGAGTTGGAAAACATTATAGAAAGATCTATAAATATGTGTGAAGATGGAATGATAACAGAAAAAGATTTGCCTTTTTACATTAAAAATGGCGAATTAGAAAGTGGTTCCTTAATAAACCTAAAAAATGGTCAGCTTCAAACTCTAGAATCTTATGAAAAAGAATTGATATCCCTAGCTATGAAAACCTATAAAAGTTATAATAAAGCTGGCAAAGCCTTAGGCATTACCCATAGAACTGTATCTTTAAAGTGTAAAAAATATGGAATAGATCTTAAGTAGTTCTTGGTTGCAAATTAAATTTAATTATAAAAAATGATATCTTAACCTTAAAAACTTATCCACATTTTGAAAATAAAATAATCCCCATAAGTTAACAACTTTTGGGGATTACTTATTTTATTATATCTTGAAATTCCTTAGAATCTTTTACTGGATTAAAGTCTTCCTCATTTGCTGCAGTATTCTTTATATCTGGTGACATGCTTATAGCTATTTTTAAATATTTTACTACATTTTCTACATCTCCACGTCTTCCATATATACTAGCTTTACCATAATAACTCCATATATAATTTTCAACTTCCAAGTTTTTATCATACCAAGCTAAAGCTTCATCATAATCTCCATGAAGTTCATAAGCTAAAGCTTTATTAAACCTAGCGTATCCAAAATCGGATTTTAATTGCAGTGCTTTATCTATATTTTTCATACCTTCATCAAAATTATCTTTATAACATAGCGCTATTCCCTTAATGTTATAGGCTTTATAAAAATTTGAATCTTCTTTTATAATTTCATCAGCTAATATTATTGTATCGTCATATTTTTTTTCTCCAAAGGCTTTATAACTTTCATTGTATTTTTGTTCCTCAGCTTTTTGTATTTCTGCTTGCTTTGAAACATTCTTATCTTCCTTTTCTTTTATTACTGCATTGCTACTAGAATTTTCTTTTCTTGTATTTTCTATTATATTACTTTGTCTTCTGTTGTTTAATGCTTCTTTATAAGCTATCCCAATTACTATACACACTAATATAGAAAATATTATTATTTTAAATCTCATAGAAATTTTACCATACAATCCAGCATCATTGTCTCTAAAAAACATAAAGTACCTCCGTATTTCTGTTATATAAATTATTATACCCAATTTGTAGAAATATTTCAGTTAAATTTTAAAAATAGTGAATATAAAAAAATATCAAAGCTTTATATAATACAAAACCTTGATATACTGTAATATATTTTATTTAATTTCTCATTTTAAAGTACTTTGCACCATTTGCAATAATCTTCATATTTATTTTTAATAAACTCTTTTATTTCTTCTTCATTATGTTTTCTCGATCTTACACAATTTTGAGCAATATCACTACATATATAGCATCGTCTTGGTTTTAATCCTAACATTCCTCGGCTTAAACTATTACTGTTTTCATCATAAACATCTATATCTACGTATCTACCTAAAAAATGTTGATTCTCTATTCTAACAGTTATTTTTTTTGTTTCTTCAGCACTTTTATTAACAACAAGCGTTAGTACTGGTCCTTCCGCTGTTATAATAAAATTTTTATATACTATATATTGGTTAAGTTTTTTCATTAAAAATTTATTCATAAATTTCATTATGCCAAGTGTCACAGTATCGTTTTTAACCACACCAGGATAATTAACTCTCATAAAAACTAATGTTTTTCTATGAAATTTAATGAGTTTTTCTTGTTCACAAACCCTTTCCTCTCTACATGTTAATATATCTTCTGGAGTATATTCTTTTATTCCTTTTATATGACCTTTTTTTGTTTATCCTTAACATAATCTTCATAAGTATAATTTGTTAACCAATATTTATTCATAAACTAATGTGGAGAGTTACTGTTTCGTATTTTCTCTCTTATCTCCTTTCCTTTATTAGAATTTAAAAACTTCCATGTTACTTCAGGCACTATCTTTTCCACCTGATCCATCTTATTACTTTTTATAAGTTCCCTTACTTTAGAAGCACTTATATAATTACCTTCATAGGACTTTCTCTCTATTTCTATAAGTTCTACACCATAACTCGGCATAACTTCTTTTAATGTATTATTGTATGTATTAGTAATATTACAATAAGGTTCTTCACCTACAAATCTCTTTATTATATTTAATTTTTTACAAAAATATTCCCCAAATATGTTACAATCAATATTTTCATAAGATTTTAATCTTTCGTCTTCTTTTCTTATAAAATATGATGGGAATGTAGCAGATGATATAATATATTCACCACCCGGAACAACTTTTACATTTTCTAAATCCAATAAACCTTCCTTTACCATTGAATATCTTTCATTAAAAGGAAATAAGGACTTATCTTCTTCTACCACAAATACTATAACTTCTTCACATTCTTTTGAAGCTTTCTCTATTAAATGTCTGTGTCCATTAGTAAATGGATTACAATTCATTACTAATGCACCTTTTCTAGTAGTACTATCTATATTGTGTGTAGTTGCCATTTTATCTAAAGCTTTATTTATATTATAAATTCCATACTCTAATAAAGCAGCATTGTTCTCTTTATATATAAGGTTGAAATTTAAAGAAGTAAATATCTTCACTTTATCTGGTTTAGTAAATAAAAAACTATGATAAATTCCTTCTTCAAAAAGCTTATCTACTAAATTTGATATAAGAGAAGAAGTTATGTTTTCTCCTCTTATATCTTCTGATATGGCAAAGCATTTAAATATGTTTTTAGCCTTAGAACATGTGGCTTTAATTATGTTATTACAATCTCTGAAAACCACTGTATAATCCACATCTTTATCTAGTATTAATCCAAAGCTTTCTAAAAATTTATATACTTCATTTTTTTCTTCTTCATTTTTTAGATTTATTTTCTCCAGCTTTAAATCATACATTTTTATCTCCTAATTTGATGGTTTTCTAACTACATCTATTATAGTACCATCTCTATATTCTACTACAGCTACAACTTTATCAGTAAACTCTATAGCTTCTGGTTTTCCAGTCATATTTTCAGCTAGATCTTTTAATTCTTCTATAGTGACAACTGGCAAGTTTTTGCTTTTTAATTTTTCTATTATATCTTTTCTCATAGGATTTACAGCTATACCTCTTTCAGTGACTACTACATCTATACTTTCTCCAGGAGTTGTAACTGTAGTAACTTTATCCTTTATAATAGGAAGTCTTCCTTTTATAAGGTTTGTAACTACAATGGCAAGCTTTGCTCCTGCTGCAGTGTCACTATGTCCACCTGATCCACCCATTATTACTCCATCTGAACCAGTTGTTACATTTACATTAAAATCTGTATCTATTTCTGTAGCTCCAAGTATCATAATATCTAAATTATTTACTACAGCTCCCTTATTATGAGGGTTACCATACATAGATCCGCTCATACCTTGATGTTTAGGATTATTTCTATAAGATTCTACAGCTTTTAAATCAAAACACTGTACATCGAATATGTTTCTGAATAATCCTTCTTCAAGCATATCTACAATATAACCTGTTATTCCTCCTGCTGCAAAACTTCCTGTTACTTTTTTCTCTCTCATTATTTCTTTAAGATTTTCTGATACAGCAAGAGATGTTCCACCTGCACCAGTTTGAAATGACATACCATCTTTTACAAGACCTGAAGCTTCTATAACCTTTGATGCCATTTTAGCTATTTTAAGTCCAACTGGATCTTTTGTTATTTTTGTAGTACCAGATACGATACCTGCTGGATTTCCTATAGATTCAACCTTAACTACATAATCTATGTATGTTTGATTAATTTCAATAGGACATGCAGGATAAGGAACCAAGTTGTCAGTAATTGCTACTACTTTATCTGCGTATTCAGCATCGCTTACAGCGTAACCTAATGCACCACAAGCAGCATTACCATACACTCCATTTAAGTTTCCATAGGTATCTGCAGTTGGTGAACCAATAAATGCTACGTCTATATGTAAATCTCCACTTTCTATAGCCCTTGGTCTTCCACCATGAGTCATCATTACTGCAGGCTTTTTTAAATATCCATTTGATATAGCTTCTGCCACTGGTCCTGATATATAGTTTGCAATTATACCTGTTACAATACCTTTCTTCATGTACTCCACTAAGGGTTCATGTATTGGAAATACAGAACTTGCTGCTATGGTAATATCTTTTATTCCTCTTTTAGAAATAGCATACATTACATTATTAAGTATGAAATCTCCATTTCTTAAATGATGATGAAAAGATATGGTCATTCCATCTTTTATACCTATTTTATCTAAAGCTTCATCTATACTGTTTAATACCTTATTTTCTCCAGGCTTTACACTGCTTACTTTTATACCTGCTTTTTCCTTAACACCGTAATTTGAAAAAGCTCCTTTAAAAGGCTTTACTTCTCCATATCCTTCTATATGATTAGGAATTTCTCTTCCTAGTATGTTTATCATAGTAATACCTCACTTTTTCCAAATTTAGTTTTTCACATAATTATTATTAAATAAGTCCCAATAGTTTAGCTAATTCTACAGTAGTTATAGCTCTGTTTATTACAGGAGCATCTACCATTTTACCATCTAATGAAAATACTCCAAGTCCTTTTTCTTTAGCTTCGTCTCTAGCTTCTAAAACTCTTACTGCATGTTTTATCTCAGCTTCTGTTGGCGCAAATACTGAGTGTATAGTATCTATCTGTCTTGGATTTATAGAAGCTTTTCCTGTGAAACCTAAACTCTTAGCTTTAAATGTATCTTTTTCTAAGCCTTCATAATCATTAGTATCTGTAAAAGGTGTATCTATGGCATCTACTCTAGATGCTCTACAAGCTGTAGATACTCTATTTCTTGCATAAAATATTTCTTCACCTTCTTTTGTTCTCTTAATACCAAAGTCTGAAGTCAAATCCTCTGCCCCTAAAAGTATTCCTACTACTCTTTTTGATGATTTAATTATGCTGTACACATTTTCTAATCCATAAGCTGTTTCCACAATTGGAATAAGTTTTATACAATTGTTTTCAAACTTTTCTTCACTTTCAATTTTAGAAAGCATTTCATCTATACTTTGAAGTTGTTCTTCTGTTGCTTTAGGAATCATTAATGCATCTGGTTTAACTCTTGATATAGCTTCTACATCTTTTAATCCGAATTCAGTGTCTAATGGATTTACTCTAACAACTAACTCTACAGCTGAATAATCTATAACTTTTATAGCTTCTTTAACAAGTATTCTTGCACTGTCCTTTTCTGTAAGACTTACTGCATCTTCTAAATCAAGTATTACTGAATCTGCTCCAAGTATTGGCGCATTCTGAAGCATACCTGGATTGTTTCCAGGCATAAAAAGCATTGTTCTTCTTAATCTTTTCATATATCTCACCTCAATTTTAAATTTACATTGCTCTTTCTATTGCTGTTTGAACTCTTGACTTTATAGTATAATCTAGAGCTCCTTTATCCTGAGCTTTTATAGTTACATTTTTCAAACCTAATTCTTCTACTTTCTCTAATATAGCTTTTTTTATCTGTTTTCCAAATTGCTTCATAACTATGCTTTCAAGTTCCAATTCCACTCCACCATTTTCATTTGGCATAACCATAATCATTATGTCATTTGATTCTAGTGTGCCAGCTTTGGCTACATTTTTTATTTCCATCAGCTTTCTCTCCTTATTTCATAGTTTGATTAAATTAATCGTTTATTGATTCTAAGTATTCTTTTTGACCCATTTCATATAAATTATTTCCTTCTGAATCTATTACTACAACCAAAGGCAAATCTTCCACTTCTAATCTTCTTATAGCTTCAGATCCTAAATCTTCATAAGTTACAATTTCTGCTTTTTTTATGGATTTCCCCATAAGTGCAGCTGCTCCACCTATAGCGGCAAAATAAACAGCTTTATTCTTTTTCATAGAATCTACTACATCTTTTGATCTTAAGCCTTTTCCTATCATTCCTTTTAAACCTATATCTAATAACCTTGGTGCATAAGGATCCATTCTATAACTTGTAGTAGGTCCTGCTGAACCTATTACCTTACCTGGTTTAGCTGGGCTTGGTCCCACATAATATATAATTGAATCTTTCACATCTATAGGCAATTTTTCGCCTTTGTCTAAAAGATCTACAAGTCTTTTATGTGCTGCATCTCTTGCAGTATATATGATTCCAGATACTAAAACACTGTCTCCAGCTTTTAAATCTTTAACCTTGTCCTCTGTTAAAGGAGTTGTTATTCTTTTTTCCATTTTTATACCTCCAATTTATAAATATACTTAAACCCTTCCATAAATCATCTTAAGTTTTAAATTATTATAGTTCTATCTCTGCATGCCTTGTAACATGACAATTTATATTAACTGCAACTGGAAGTCCAGCTATATGAGTTGGATATGTTTCTATATTTACTGCAAGTGCAGTAGTTTTTCCACCAAATCCTTGTGGTCCTATTCCTAAAGCATTAACTTTTTCTAAAAGTTCTTTTTCTAAGCTTTCATAAAATGGATTTGAGTTTCTTTCTGCTAAAGGTCTGATTAACGCTTTTTTAGCTAAATTTGCTGCTCTATCAAAAGTTCCACCTATTCCTACACCTACAACAATTGGAGGACATGGGTTTGGACCTGCTTCTTTTACTACCTTAAGTATGAATTCTTTTACTCCATCTATTCCATCTGCTGGTTTTAGCATTTTTATTTGACTCATATTTTCTGAACCAAATCCTTTAGGCGCTACAGTAATTTTTAATTTATCACCTGGAACTACATTGTAATATATAACTGCTGGAGTATTATCTTTTGTATTAACTCTATCTAGTGGATCTTTTACTACAGATTTTCTTAAATAACCTTCAGTATATCCTTGTCTTACTCCCTCATTTATAGCATCTTCTAAACTGCCTCCCACTATATGAACATTTTGTCCTAACTCTACAAATACACAAGCCATACCTGTATCTTGGCACATAGGCATTTGTTCATTTTTAGCTATATCTACATTCACAAGTATTTTTTCTAAAATACCCTTTGCCATTGGCCATGTTTCTTCTTCTGAAGCTTTTATAATTGAGTTTTTTACATCTGCTGAAAGGAAATAGTTAGCATCTATACATAATTTTTTTATAGCGTTTGTTATTTCTAATACATTTATATCTTTCATATCTATCTTTTCTCCTTTTTTAACATATTTTAGTGGTTTTTTATAGATGAAAAGGCAGTTTAATTTAAACCGCCTTTAATCAATTAATTAAGATCTAATTATTTTTTCTTCTATTCACTAGGGCAACAACTCTATTCATTTCATTGTTAACTATCATGTAACCTTCGTCTACGCCCATTCCTGGCTTAGCTAATACTTGTTTTGCTCCACAAGCCATACCTATGTTTGTAGTAACTTCTGCTGATCTATTTGTTTCATTACATGTTCCACCACAATAAGCTCCCATGTTATGTTCTTTACAATACATTATAGCATCTGCTATATTATTTACTCCTCCAAGGTCTGGAGTTTTTATTTGAACCATATGTCCTGCTTTGTTATCTGTAAAGAATTTTACATCGTCTACTGTGTTACACCATTCATCTGCTACTAACTCTACTTTTATTCCTCTTCCATCTAATTCTGCTGTTAGGTCTCTTAATGCTTCCATCTGTTTTTGTCTATCTTCTACATCCATTGGTCCTTCTATTCTTAAATGGAATGGTTTTGCTGCTTCTTCTAGTGTAGCTATATAGTCAGCCATAGCTTTTGTATCATAATTAAATGCAGCACCTATTGTTCCATATACATCTATATGGAATATTGGACTGTATTCTTCTGTTGTTCTTAATTTTATTACTCTATCACTTAACCATTTAACATATTTTAGTAGTTTTTCACCCTTTAATCCAAGTTTTTCTTCTACATTGTTTATAAGTGCATGTGGCATTACGTCTGCACCTTTTATAATCATTTTGTCTGAGTTATCGTATCTGTCATCTCCTGATTGAGTAAATATTGGTACTCTTTTTATGTCAAATCCCTCATTATATTCATTTCTTATAACTTCAGCCATAGTTATTTTTTGAGCTTTTGCTACAGCATCAAGTATTGCTTGAGTTATTCCATATCTTATAGCTGTATGAAGTCTTTTTCCATTAACCTGCATTTTATCAAACTCTTCTGCTAATGCTTTGAATTCTTTTAAATCTCTTCCTATAAGCTTAGGTGCTATTTCTTTCTCTATAACTGGAATAAAATCTTTAGCTAAAAATAGAGGATCTCTTCCGCCTGCTCCTGAATATTGAACTGCTGCACAGTCTCCATTTGCTACCTGACCATCTTCTAATATAATCATAACAGATATAGCTTCTCCTGATTGTCTAATACTTGTAAAGCCTTCTGTTACTGCTTCTCCTACATAAGTGAACCCATCATGGCTAGCGCCTTTTTTTATAGCTCTCTGATCGTCAAAATAAAATCCTGTTTTTGATTCTGAACAAATAACGTCAACAATTTTCATTTTTTACACCTATCTTTCTTCGCATTTTTTTGTAAATTTAATTAACTACATATTACTCTGGTCTTCCTATAAGAACACCTTTTCCTACTGCAAATATGTCATCTATAGTCATCTGGAAGCTTACTTCTCTTCCTTCAAATTTTCCTCTTTCTTCTAACTTTCTTGTATTAAATGCCTTTAATTCTTCACTTAAAGGTAAGTTTCCAAAGTTCAAATATCTTACTGCTCCGTTATTATCTCTAGCTGGCATCATCTTACCAACATTATATTTACTTGGGCCAAATGGTATATCGATTGTTCCTGCAGCAAAACCTTTTACTGCTCCTATTGCTAAATCTCCATCTCCAAGTTCATATATTTTATCCAGCATACATTTAGTTTCTGCTTTTATTATGCTTATTTCTGTTTCTAATTCTTTTGACATTGGAAGTCTCTGTCCTTGAAGCATATTCAATGCCATTTTTGTAGCTTTTATTCCTGCTGCATTTGCTTCTTTTGTTGGTATTCCCATTGCTTCATGTGGAGTTTTTACTATAACTTTTGTTGCTCCAGCTAGTGCTGCTGTTGTTGCTCCTGATGCTATTACTCCAAATGCCTTAGCTTCATCCTGTGGGAATCCTCCCATCCATTCATGGAATACTGTTGTTATATATACATCATTGTATCCATATTCTTTTAAATACTCATTTACTTGTTCTTCTAATGCTCTTATTGCTGCAACGTCTTGAACTAAGTTTCCGCATTGTCCATATCCTACTGTTATATTCTTAACTCCCTGCTCTGCTGCAAGTAATGTTTCTATTATAGCAACTGCATTTGATGTACTTGGTGGAACTAATGTTCCTGTTAAAGGTCCAAAAGGTTCTCTATTAATTGATATTCCTTGTTCTTCATAATATCCAACAAGTCTATCACAGTACTGCCAATCCAATAAACTTTTTTCTAGTGTTACATTCTTTGCATATGGAATATTGTAAGATATTCCGCCGCCCTCATTTGAAGTCCATCCAGCCGCATGTATTATTTCTGAAAGTAATCTAGCATCTGGTGTACCATGTCTTGCTTGTAGTGGTAAGTTTACTGCTTCAAATACCTTTCTACATCCTTTTACACCGTGATTTACTCCTGGAAATCCATTTAACAATGATCTTCCTGCTGCTATACTTTCTTGCATTCCTATTTCACATTCATCATATCTATTTTGTCTTGTATAACTATCTATTGTTGATGGTAGTAAATCTGCTCCACCTTCGTTTTGAAGATGTGTTAAAAGTTCTATATGTTCTTCTAATAATGCAACCCCTGCTCTTGGCTGTGCTAATGTTTTTCCTGCTTCTTTAGCTGCTTTTAGTTTTGCTGGAAAACTCTTATGTATAGGTATTTTTCTTAAGTATTCTACTGCTTCTTTAAGATCTACTTCACTTCCTGTTACCCATTGACCCAGCACTTCTTTTCTCATATTAAAAAATTCTTCTTCTGTCCACTTTTTATTTTTAAGTTCCACCTCAATTACCTCCTAATTAACTTTAAGCAAATATTTTTTCATTATTCTAACTGCCATATCTGGATATTCTTCAGCTAGAAGCCCCATAGCAGACATTATATATGTTTTATCAAGTAAGTATTGTGGATTTTTAGGTTTTAAATGGGTAGGGTTTGTTTCATCAAAAGTCCCTGCTTTCAATATTTCTGCAGGATTCTCACTATGAACCAATACTCCTCCTGTTCCTATAAGATATTTTACCTCTAAAAGGTCTTTACCTTCTTGTGAATATATTACCCCACATGGAGTATATAAAGTTTCAAGCACACCCACATGTCTTTCTAATGATATTTCAGTTGCTGCTTTAGCCATAGCTTCATCAAATTTTATTTCTTCTTCTGTTTTTGGAACCATTTTTATATGTTCCGTTCTAAATTTACAATTTGCTTTTACATCTACACTTTTATCATTCAAGTATCTATGTATTTTTTTTGTAGTTGCTGCTTCTAATAAAGCTTCTGCAGAGTATCTCATTCCTAAATCTCCCTCTACAGTCCTTTTTGCAAATGGTTCTTGAAGACCTCTAAGTGTTACTCCAGCTTTAGATGGTTCTCCATCTGCTAATGAATGTACATCTGTAGTAGCTCCACCTATATCTACAACCACTAAGTCTCCTACTCCTTCTTCTGTATCAGTTCCCTCACTTAAAACTCTTGCAGCTTTAAGTACTGCTGCTGGAGTTGGCATTAATATACCATTTATATAATTTTCCGCTTTTTTCATTCCTTTGGCTTCAACTATCTTTTCCATAAATATTTTTCTTATTTCTTCCCTAGCTGGTTCTACATTTAAAACATTAAGCTTTGGCATTACATTCTCTGTTACTCTATAAAATAAATTAGCTTCACTTAATATTTCTTCCACCTTATCTACTGCAACTTTATTTCCAGCCACAACTATAGGTTTCTCTATTCCACTTTCAGCAAGCATTTTTGCATTATGAATCATGCACTGCTTATTTCCACCATCTGTTCCACCTGCCAAGAGTATAATGTCTAAATTAGATTTTTTTATTTCTGATATTTCTTTTGATGTAAGATCATAACTATAAACATTTAAAACTCTTGCACCAGCACCTAATGCAGCTCTTTTAGCAGCTTCAGCTGTAAGTTCTGGTACTAGTCCAATAGCAACCATCTTTAATCCACCTGCAGCAGAAGAACATGCCAATTTTTCTACAAAATTAACTTCTTTTCCTTTTAATCCTTTTTGAAGTTTTTCATAGGCGTTATTAAAGCCTACCATTATGTCATCTTCTATAGTAGTAATATCTTTAGCTGTAGCAAGAATTTCTTCTTTTTCTATATCTACAGCGGTAAGTTTTGTATACGTACTACCAAAATCTATCAGCAAGTAACTATTCAACCCAATCACTCCTGTTTTACTCACATAGAGCCTTTATTTTTTAATTAATTTTCAATTTTTAAGTCTTTCTTTAAATCTGAAATGTCAACGTCTGGTGATGTACCTGGTGCATAAACTCTGTCAAATCCCATTTCTTTAAACTTTTTTTCTACCTCTTCCCATTTTTGCTTTCCTACTACCAGATTTCCTCCAGCATATAGTAATATACCATCTAATCCTGATTCATTAAGCTTTTCACGTAAACCTCTACAATCGATTTCACCATGTCCATAAAGTGATGAAATTATGATTGCATCTGCATTAGTTTCTATGGCAGCATTGATAAAATCTTCCTGTGGAGAAAGCACTCCTATGTTAACCACGTTAAATCCTGCCTGTGTAAATGAATGATCTAGTATTTTATTACCAACTGCATGACAATCTGAACCAATTACGCCTATAACTAAAGTCTTCATTATGAAACCTCCCAAACCTACTTTTGATATTTTAGTTCTATAATTTTTGATTTTAATGCTTTTACAGAGTTATCATCTAAACTATATAAAAACTTCATGATCTCTTTGTCTTCTGTACTGCTTTCTCTTACATCTTTATATCTACCTGGTGATACTATTAAAACATCTGAACTGTTTACGATTTTTACCAGTTCATCCTTATCTGTTGTATTTGTGTATTGAATATTAACATTAGCAAGTCCTGCTTTTTCTAAGGCCCCTCTGGCTTTAAACATAAACTCTTGTGACATACAAACAAATCCAAATCTAGTTTCTTCATGATATCTTGCGATTTTAACTATAGTCTGCAAATCAACATTTATAGCTACTCCAATTACTTCCTTTTTAAATGGCTTGGTTAATCTTACTATTTCGTTAACATGATTAAATGTAGCTATTATAACCTGACACTTTTCCATCATATTTTTAGTTTCTTTTGTTGGATTTCTTATGTCATCTAAAGTAAATGGAATAACATTCATGTTTGTACTATCCATTAGTTGCTTACTAAACATTCTTGATTGTTCAATATTACATTCCACATATAAGGCTGTTATCTTGCTCATAAGCTCTTTTTTCTCTCTTACTCGCTGCATAACAATTTCCAAAAATTCATCTGCATCCATACCAGTTTCTAAAGCTTCTTCAAAACCTAAATCTACAAATTTTGTTATCTTTTCTTTTATATTTTGTACTTTCCAAGGATTAGCTTCTTCTGCAACAAAAGTTCCTCTTCCTTGATAAGACTTTAAAACACCTTCTTGTTCTAGTTCATTATATGCTGTACTTATAGTATTTCTACTTACTTTTAATTTTTCAGATAGTTCTCTCTCTGTTGGCATTTTATTACCAACCATTAAAACATCAGTTTTAATCAAATCCATTATTTGCTTTTTTACTTGCAAGTATAGTGGCACTCCACTCTCTTTGTTTATTTTAATTTCTATAGCGATCACCCCAAAATTTATTGGATTAATGGACTAATCCATTTCTTGAATTAATAATATCATACCTTGAAATGGACTTCAATAACATTTTAACAAAATTCAAATTTAAGAAAATTTCGTTATATTCTATATTTTAATGTATATTTATTCTTAATTTAATAATAAATATACATTTTTTAAGTAATGGATTAATCCATTGATAGTCTTTGTTTATTGGCATATTAATATTTTTTCTTTTTAGAAATATTAATAAATTTGCATTTGTGTTTAATATAACTGTATGTTGAAAATGACAAGGTCTGAATATTTTCTTTCATAATATCAGACCTTTTTGTATTTATTTTACTTTTTTTGTATTAATTATAATAATCATTAATTGCCTTTGCCAGTGATTGTGATATTTTATGTTGATATTCCTCAGTATTTAATTTCTGAGCTTCCTGAGGATTAGACAAAAAACCACATTCCACAAGTATAGATGGCATATTATCATTAGATCTTAAAACCTTATAAGAATCTAATGCAGGCTTTTCTTGTCTTTTATTTGAAGTATCCAAGTCTCTTATAAGAATTTCTTGAGTTATTTTCGCAAGCTTTTGACTTTCTGGGTTTTTTGAGTACCAAACTTGTGCTCCATAATATTTCGCTTCTGGGAACATATTAAGATGTATACTTATAAACATATTGCATTTACTATCTTTTTTAATTTTACATCTATTATTTAGATCTTCAATTTTTTTCTTTCTTATTTTCCCATTGTTCTCATATAACCCCTTATCTTCCTCTCTAGTCATAACAACTTTATATTCTTGTTTTTGAAGTTCATTTTTAAGTTTTAATCCTATTTTTAAGTTTATATCTTTCTCTATAATACCATTTTGTGATTCAGCTCCTCCATCAATTCCACCATGACCAGGATCTATAAGTATTGTTATATCTCCTTTATCCTTGATATTTAGTTTTGAATTAAAAGTTAACATAGAGTGCTTCTTATTAACATATAATATAGAAGCAACGGCTAAAACTATACTGAAGACAACTACTATTAGTTTTCTATTTTTAAAGTTCAATATTATCCCTCCTAAAATAAAGCTTCAATATATTTTATGCCTTAATCCAGTTTTTTAATTAGCACAATTTTTTACAAAATAAAAAAGAGAGGAAATTTCCTCTCTTCTTTCATCTCTTTTTTTATCTCTTTGAGAACTGTGAAGCTTTTCTAGCTTTCTTAAGACCATATTTCTTTCTTTCTTTCATTCTTGGGTCTCTTGTTAAGAAACCAGCTTTTTTAAGCTCTGGTCTTAAGTTTTCATCAGCCTTTAAAAGTGCTCTTGACACTCCGTGTCTTATAGCTCCAGCCTGACCAGTAAATCCACCACCGTGTACATTTACTAATACATCAAACTTTTCTTTAGTTCCAGTTAAAACTAATGGTTGATTAACTATAACCATTAAAGTTTCTAATCCGAAATATTTTTCCATTTCTCTCTTATTTATTACTACTTTACCTTCTCCAGGTACAAGTCTTACTCTTGCAATTGATTTCTTTCTTCTTCCTGTTCCAAAATACTGAACTTTAGCCATTTTTATTCCTCCTTCCAGTTTTTAACTAATACCTTAATTCTAATAATTCTGGTTTCTGAGCTTGTTGATCATGCTCAGCACCTCTGTATACTTTTAACTTCTTAAGCATTTGTCTTCCTAATACACCCTTTGGAAGCATTCTTCTAACTGCTTCTTGGAATACAAACTCAGGTTTCTTTGCTATAGCTTCTCTATATGGAGTCTCTTTTAATCCACCTGGGTAAAATGAGTGATGTCTTAACATTTTTTGGTCTAATTTCTTACCAGTTAAAACTACCTTCTCAGAATTTATTATTATAACAAAATCTCCTGTATCAACATGTGGTGTAAATGTAGGTTTGTGTTTTCCTCTTAATATTGAAGCAACCTGGCTTGCAACTCTTCCTAGTGGCTTTCCAGCAGCATCAACAACATACCATTTTCTTTCAACTTCTTGTGGTTTTGCTATGTATGATTTCATCGTTTTCCCTCCCTGAATTCTTCTACAAAAATACGTACTTCTATATAAAGATCCGGGGCTAGTGGATCCTTTATACTTATAATACAAACATATATTATTATAATACAATCTGCCTGGCGTGTCAATAAGTTAAACACTGAAATTACTTAGTTCTGCTAATAAAATACTTTTTCTAAGGTTAGTCCGCATGCTGAAACAGATTTTCCTGCCCTAGATCTATCTTTAGAATTAATTATATCAACAATATCTTCAGGCTTAAATCTACCAACACCTACATCTAAAAGTGTTCCTACCATGATTCTAACCATATTATATAAAAATCCATCACCTGTGATACTAAATTTTATATAATCTCCACTTTTATCTATATGAAGTTCTTTTATTGTTCTTACAGATGTTTTTACAGAGCTTCCTTTTTTCTTAAAAGCAGAAAAGTCATGTGTTCCCAAAAAATATTTTGATGCTTTTTCCATTTTTTCAACATCTATCTTTCTATTAAAATAATAAACATAATTTCTTCCTATTGCTGGTCTATGTTGTGCATTTAAAACCGTGTAAATATATTTCTTTCCTACACTTCTATACTGCGAATGAAATTCCTGTTCTACTTCTTTAGACTCAATAATCACTATATCTTTTGGTAAAAAAGAATTCAATACCATTTTTAAACTATCTGATGGTATTGTACTGCCTGTAAAAAAGTTACACACATATCCTTTAGCATGAACTCCTGCATCTGTTCTGCTGGCTCCTATTACTTTTGAGAAAGCTCCCGTAGCCCTTTGGATAGCTTCTTCAACTTTTTGCTGAATTGACTCTGCGTTATCTTGCTTTTGCCACCCACAATAATTAGTACCATCATACTCAATTATTAACTTAACATTCTTAATTAATGCCATGTCTTACTCCATATAGAAACAGCTACTAGTGCCATAACACTCGTGGTTGCAATAAAATCTCTATTTGTAAGCTTTAACTGTTTCATTCTGGTTCTTCCTTCTCCGCCCCTATAACATCTTGCTTCCATAGCCATTGCTAGTTCATCAGCCCTTCTAAAGGAACTTATAAAAAGAGGAACCAATATAGGAATAAGATTTTTTGCTCTTTGAATAAGATTTCCAGATTCAAAATCAGCACCTCTTGCCATTTGAGCTTTCATTATCTTATCTGTTTCATCCATTAAAGTTGGAATGAATCTTAATGCAATAGTCATCATCATTGCTAATTCATGAGCAGGTACTCCTATTTTTTTTAGTGGGTTTAAAAGTTTTTCTATACCATCTGTTAACTCTATTGGTGATGTAGTTAATGTTAACAATGATGTTCCTATTATTAAAAATACAAGTCTTAAAACCATAAAAGCAGCAAGTATTACCCCTTCCTTATACACCTTTATAAACTTCCACGCATATAATGGCGGGTTTTTACCATCTGTCATAAGAATATTCAAAGCTGCTGTTATTAATACTAATATAAGTATAGGCTTAAGTCCCTTGTATATATATCTAAAATGAATTTTAGATATAATTATTGAAATTAGAGTAAATGCTACTATGAATATGTACCCTTTAAAAGTATTTACTAAAAATAGATCTATTATATATATTAAAGATATTAATATCTTAACTCGTGGATCTAACTTATGAACAAAAGAATCTCCAGGTACATATTGTCCTATTGTAATATCTTTAATCATTTACTAGCTCCCCTAACGTTTTTTTAGTATTTTTAATATTTCTTCTTTGGCTTGCTGTATAGTAAATATATTACTAGATATATTTATTCCTTTTTCTTTAAGCGCTCTTGAAAGATAAGTAACTTGTGGTACTGCAAGCCCAACACTTTCCAAAGTGTCTATTTCTTTAAATACCTGCTCTGGTGTGCCATCAAGTATAGCTTTGCCTTTATCCATAACCAATATCCTATCAGCAAGCTTTGCTACATCTTCCATACTATGAGAAACAAGTATAGTAGTCATTTTGTATTCTTTATGTAAATCTTTTATCTTACCCAAAATATCGTCTCTTCCCTTTGGATCAAGACCTGCTGTTGGTTCATCCAGTATTAAGACTTTAGGTTCCATAGCTACTACACCTGCTATAGCAACTCTTCTTTTTTGACCACCACTTAGTTCAAAAGGAGACTTGTCTTTATACTTTTCATAATCTAGACCAACCATATTCATAGCCCTTTTTACTCTATTATTTATGTGATCATTGCTTAATCCTAAATTTTTAGGACCAAAAGCAATGTCTTTTTCTATAGTTTCTTCAAAAAGCTGATATTCAGGATACTGAAATACAAGGCCTACTTTTTTTCTTATGACATTTAGGTTGACTTTTTTTTCAGTAATATCCACATCTTCTATAATTATTTTACCTGAACTTGGTTTCAATAAACCATTAATATGTTGGATAAGCGTAGATTTTCCTGAACCAGTATGACCAATTAAAGCAACAAATTCTCCCTCATTAATAGTAATATTAACATTGTCAAGTGCCTTTTTTTCGAAAGGAGATCCTTTCATATATACATGAGTTAAATTTTCTATTTTAATTGACATAATTCATCCACCATCTCATCTATAGTTAATATATCTGTTCTCATATTTATGCCACTCATATTTAGTTCGTAACTTAATTCAGTCATTTGAGGTACGTCAAGTCCTATATTTTTCATCTTTTCAACTTGACTAAAAATTTCTTTTGGAGTACCTTCCATTGTAATTTGACCCTCATCCATAACTATTATTCTATCAGCTTTCACTGCTTCTTCCATATAATGAGTAATTAATATTATGGTTATACCATAATTACTATTTATTTCTTTTATAGTATTCATTACTTCTTTTCTTCCCGATGGGTCTAACATAGCAGTGGATTCATCAAATATTATGCATTCAGGCATCATAGCCAATACTCCAGCTATAGCTACTCTTTGCTTTTGACCTCCTGATAGTAAATGAGGAGCATGCCTCCTATAATCATACATGTTGACTTTTTTTAAGCATTCATCTACTCTTTTTCTTATTTCTTCTGGATCAACGCCTAAATTTTCTGGACCAAAAGCAACATCTTCTTCTACAATAGTTGCAACTATTTGGTTGTCTGGATTTTGAAAAACCATACCGGCCTTATTTCTTATATTCCAAATATTTTTTTCATCACATGTATCTAATTCACTTACATATACCTTTCCATCAGTAGGTACTAACAACGCATTCATATGCTTTGCTAAGGTTGATTTTCCAGAACCATTTCTACCTAAAATGACTAGAAATTCTCCTTTTTTTACTTCAAGACTAGCATCATTAATAGCCAATTTTGTTCCATTTTTATCAGCATTTTCATATTTATAAATAACATTCTTACATTTTATCATTTTATTTTCCATGAAAGCACCTCGCCAAATTAATGTAGCAAATTAGCACTTATATTTATAAGAAAATGGGGATTAAGCTAGCTTTAACTTAATCCCCTAAATCTTATACTAACTCTAGTATAACTACTTCAGCTCCATCGCCTCTTCTTGGACCTACTTTATATATTCTAGTATATCCACCGTTTCTTTCAGCATATTTAGGAGCTACTGTATCAAATAAATTTTTAACTACTTCCTCTTCAGTTACAAATGAAAGTACTTGTCTTCTAGCATGAAGATCCCCTCTTTTGCAAGAGTAATCATTTTTTCTGCTAAATTTTTTGTTTCTTTTGCTCTAGTTTCTGTTGTTTCTATTTTTCCGTGCTTTAAAAAACTAGTAACAAGATTTCTAAGCATTGCTCTTCTTTGGTCAGTTGGACGACCCAATTTACGTTGTAATGCCATCTCTATACCTCCTTACCTTTGCTATTCTTTGAGCAAACAATGTTAATATTTATTCTTCACTCTGTTTTAAAGATAATCCTAAGGCTTCAAGTTTTTGCTCTACTTCTTCTAAGGATTTCTTACCTAGATTTCTAACCTTCATCATATCATCCATTGTTCTTTCTGTTAACTCTTGAACAGTATTTATTCCTGCTCTCTTTAAACAATTATAACTTCTAACTGAAAGGTCAAGTTCTTCTATTGTCATTTCAAGAACTTTTTCTTTCTTATCTTCTTCTTTTTCAACCATTATTTCAACGTTATTTGCATGATCGGTTAATGTCATGAATAACTTAAAGTGTTCTATTAGAATTTTAGCTGATAAGCTTATAGCTTCATCTGGCATTATAGTGCCATTAGTCCATACTTCTAGTGATAATTTGTCATAGTCAGTGATTTGACCAACTCTTGTGTTTTCTATAACAAAATTAACTCTTTTGATAGGAGTGTAGATTGAATCTACTGCAATAGTACCTATAGGCATATCTTCTGACTTATTCTTGGTCTGAGAAACGTATCCTCTACCCCTATTAACTTGAATTTCCATATACAATTTTCCATCATCATCAAGAGTTGCTATATGTAAATCCTTATTAATTATCTCTACATCACCATCAGTTTTTATGTCTCCTGCAGTAATCTCTCCTGGTCCCTGTGCATCTATATAAATGGTCTTAGGACCTTCTCCGTTCATCTTTAAAGCTAGACATTTTATGTTTAAAATTAATTCAGCAACATCTTCTTTTACTCCACGAACAGTTGAAAATTCATGAAGTACACCATCTATCTTTATGTGGTTAGCAGCAACCCCTGGCAAAGAAGAAAGAAGAATTCTTCTTAATGCATTACCAAGAGTAGTACTATAACCTCTTTCTAATGGTTCTACTACAAATTTACCGTAGAAACCATCTTCACTAACTTCAACACATTCTATTTTAGGTTTTTCTATTTCTAACATGAATATAACCCTCCTTCTATTTGTATTTCATTGTATTTTGAGGGCAACTGATTCTATATTAATTACTTACTATATAACTCTACTATTAATGTTTCGTTAACAGGAACATCTATATCTTCTCTTGAAGGTTCTCTAAGAACTTTTCCTTCAAAACTTTCTGGATTTCCCTCTAACCAAGCTGGTAAAGTTTTTGGATTTTCAGCAAAAGTTTTGAACTTTTCTGTTGCTCTGCTCTTTTCACATACAGTTATAACATCATTAGCTGAAACTTGATAAGAAGCAATATCTACTTTCTTAGCATTTACTAAAAAATGTCCGTGTGTTACTAACTGTCTAGCTTCAGATCTTGAGTTTCCGTAACCTAATTTGTAAGCTACGTTGTCAAGTCTCATTTCAAGGAATTTTAACAAGTTTTCACCTGATATACCTCTTTTTCTTTCAGCTCTTTCATAGTATGTTCTGAACTGACCTTCTAGTACGCCGTATATTCTTCTAGCTTTTTGTTTTTCTCTTAATTGTAATCCATAGTTAGAAACTTTCTTTCTACTTTGTCCGTGTTGTCCTGGTGCATATCCTCTTCTTGAAAATGCACATTTATCTGTAAAACATCTATCCCCTTTAAGGAATAATTTTAATCCTTCTCTTCTACATAATCTACATACTGCTCCAGTATATCTTGCCATTAAATTTACACCTCCTATACCTAAACTCTTCTTCTTTTTGGTGGTCTGCATCCGTTATGTGGTATCGGAGTAACATCTTTAATTAATGTAACTTCTAATCCAGCGGCTTGTAGTGATCTTATTGCAGCTTCTCTACCAGCTCCTGGTCCCTTAACGCATACTTCAACACTCTTTAATCCATGTTCCATAGCTGCTTTTGCTGATGTTTCAGCAGCCATTTGTGCAGCAAATGGAGTACTTTTTTTAGAACCTCTAAATCCTAGGCCACCTGCGCTAGCCCATGATAATGCATTTCCTACAGCATCAGTTATAGTTACTATTGAATTGTTGAAAGTTGATTTTATATGTGCACAGCCATGTTCAACATTTTTTCTTTCTTTTCTTCTTCTTGTTTTCTTACCTTTTGATCCAGCTGCCATTTTTTTCCCTCCTTACATGGTTATTTCTTTTTCTTAGCTCCTATCATTTTCTTAGGACCTTTTCTTGTTCTTGCATTTGTCTTTGTTTTTTGTCCTCTTACTGGAAGACCTCTTCTATGTCTTATTCCTCTGTAACAACCAATTTCCACTAATCTTTTTATGTTAAGAGCAATTTCTCTTCTTAAATCGCCTTCAACCTTTACATTCTTATTAATATAGTCTCTTAATGAATTAACTTCTTCTTCAGTTAAATCCTTAACTCTAATATCTGGATTTACTCCAGTTTCACCAAGAATTTTATGAGAAGTTGGCAATCCTATGCCATATATATAAGTTAGACCTATTTCTACTCTTTTTTCCTTTGGTAGGTCGACACCTGCTATTCTTGCCATTAAAATTTACACCTCCTGAGTATCTAGTTGGTATGGATTTATTTTTATATAAAGTTTCAGGTGAATAGAATAATTTTCATTCTATATGCAGCCGCATCCTAAAACATTAATACCACAAAATTATATTTTTAATCTATAGTTTATTAGCCTTGTTTTTGCTTATGTTTAGGATTTTCACAGATAACCATTACTCTTCCTTTTCTTTTTATGATCTTACATTTTTCACACATAGGCTTAACTGATGGTCTTACTTTCATAGCTAACCCTCCTTATTTTGCTCTCCAAGTTATTCTTCCACGACTTAAGTCATATGGAGAAAGCTCTACTGTAACTTTATCACCTGGAAGAATTCTTATAAAGTTCATTCTTAACTTACCAGATATATGCGCTAATATTTTATGTCCGCTTTCTAATTCTACTTCAAACATCGCATTAGGTAATGCTTCTAAAACAGTACCCTGCATTTCTATAACATCATCTTTTGACATAAGGTAATCAAACCTCCTTATTCTTGTCGTAAGACTGCAAAATTTTTCTTATCATTGCACTATTAACTTTTTTGTCTAATACCAATAAGTCGCTTATTTCTTCGGCTACAGAATTAGTAAAGTTTAAATGCTTTACTTTTTTCTTTTTTGGTTTTTCTACAGTTCTAAGGCTTCCATCACAAATATAAACATATTTATCATCTAATACATTTAGTATTATGAAGAATTTGCCTTTATCTCTTCCTGCTTTTGAACAAACTATTTTTCCTACCCAGCTATTAATGTCTAACAACATATTCACCTCTATTAAATTAAGGTCAGTATCTCAGGACCATCATCTAAAATAGCAACAGTATTTTCATAATGAGCTGATAGGCTTCCATCTATTGTCACCACAGTCCAATCATTAGATTCTGTTTCCACACGGTATCCACCTGCATTTACCATAGGTTCTATGGCGAGCATAATACCCTGAGTTAATTTAGGACCTCTTCCAGGTCTCCCGTAATTAGGAACCTCAGGATCTTCATGCATATCTTTGCCTATACCATGGCCTACATATTCTCTTACTATAGAATACCCAAAGCTTTCAGCATAAGTTTGAATAGCAGCAGAAATATCAGTTAGTCGATTGCCAACAATAGCTTTTTCAGCACCTTTAAAGAAGCTTTCTTTTGTTACTTCAATTAACTTTTGAGCTTCTGCTGAAATTTTACCTACAGCAAAAGTTCTTGCAGCATCTCCTTGGTATCCATTTAAAATAGCTCCACAATCAACGCTTATTATATCGCCTTCTTGCAAAATTACCTTTTTAGATGGAATGCCATGAACCACCTCTTTATTAACTGAAGTACATATTGAACCTGGAAAACCACAATATCCTTTAAAAGATGGTTTTGCATTTTGTTTAACAATGTATTCTTCTGCAATTCTATCCAATTCTGCAGTCGTTATACCAGGTTTTACTACTTCTTCAAGCTTTAACAGGGTATTTGCAACAACTTTACCTGCTTGCCTCATATACTCAATTTCTTTATCGGTTTTAATTATTATCATTTACCAACAGCTCCTAGAACATTACAAATTTCATTGAAAACTTTTGTTATTTCACCTGTTCCTTCTACTGTAGAGAGTATACTTTGCCCTTTATAGTATTGAATAAGTGGCTGAGTCTGCCTATCATAAACATCCAGTCTTTCTTTAACTGTTGCTTCTGTGTCATCTTTTCTTTGGACTAAAACACCATCACAAGAATCACATTTTCCTTCAACTTTAGAAGGATTAAACTTTATATGATAACTTGCACCGCATTTTGAACAAACTCTTCTTCCTGTCATTCTTTCTAGAATGAATTCCTTTGGAACATCTATAAGTAATGCAGTATTAATTTTTTGTTCATTGCTATTTAGAAACAAATCTAAAGCTTCAGCCTGTTTGACTGTTCTTGGAAAGCCGTCTAATAAAAAACCATTCTTACAATCATCTTCAACTAATCTGTCTTTTACTATTCCTATAGTAACTTCATCTGGTACTAACTTCCCATTATCCATATATGTTTTAGCCTCAATGCCTAAAGGAGTTTTTTCTGAAATATTCTTTCTAAAAATATCTCCAGTAGATATGTGAGGTATTTGAAATTTTTCACTAATTAATTTAGCTTGAGTTCCTTTTCCAGCTCCTGGAGGTCCTAATAAAATTATTTTCAATTACATCATCTCCAAATATTTTTATTACTTTAAGAACCCTTGATAATGTCGCATTACCAATTGTGACTCTATTTGTTTTATAGTTTCTACAGCAACGTTGACCATGATCAGTAATCCAGTAGCACCAAAATATATACCTTTAAAGTTTGTATAAGATTGTGCTATCATAGGCGTTACTGCTATTACTCCTGCAAAAGCTCCACCAAGTATTGAAACTTTAGCAAGAACTTTTTCTATGTGTTCAGCTGTGGGTTCTCCTGGTCTTATTCCTGGTATAAAGCCTGATGATTTATGCATATTTTCTGCCATTTCCTCAGGTTTTAAAGTAACTTCTGTATAAAACCAAGTAAAGAATATTGTCAGTAAAAAGTAAACTAATGCATACTGCCAACTACCATCTTTAAACACACTGAATTTACTTGTAGTTACAAACTTATAAAAAGCTGAATTTTGCCAAAATTGACCTATAGTCATTGGAAACTGCATAACAGATATTGCAAAAATTATTCCAATAACTGCTGACCCATTTACATTAATAGGAATGTGCGTAGATTGACCTTTATAAAGTTTTCCACCTGATGTCTTTCCTGCATACTGTATAGGAATTCTTCTTTCTGATAAAGTCATAATTACTACTGCTACAAATAATGCAAATGCTACTACAGCAAATCCTATAAGTTCAATGAAGTTAATTTGTTCCATTTGTTGAAGACCTATAATTTGATTTAATGTAGTTGGAAATTTAGAAATGATATTTACAAATATTAAAAGAGAAATACCGTTTCCTATTCCACTATCAGTAATTCTATCACCAAGCCAAATCAAAAATGTTGAGGCTGTGGTTAAAGTAAGTATTATCAAAAATGCATTAACCTTATTATAGGGATCATGAAGTGCATTAGCTCTAGCTATTATGATGTATGTACTAATAGCTTGAATTGCACCTAAAGGTACTGCAGCATATCTTGTATACTGTTGTATCTTTTTTCTTCCATCGTCACCCTCTTTAGAAAGTTGTTCTAAAGCAGGAACTGCAATCTGTAATAGTTGCATTATTATAGAAGCATTAATAAATGGAACTACACCAATAGCAAATATACTAAACCTACTAAATGCACCACCAGCTATCAAATCGTAAAACCCAAATAATGAGCCACCTTTAGTTAAATCAGCAAGCTTCGTAGTATCAATTCCAGGAACAGGAATGAAATTTCCCATCCTGAAAATTGCTATCATTAGTAAAGTAAATAATAATCTTTTTCTCAGCTCCGGAACTTTCCAGGCATTACGTAAGGTTGATAACATCTATTATATCACCTCAACTTTTCCTCCAGCTGCTTCTATTTTTTCTATAGCTACCTGTGAGAATTTTGCTGCTTTTACAGTTAATTTCTTCTGTAAATCACCATTTCCAAGTATCTTAACACCATTTTTTGCCTTCTTTACTATTCCTTTTGATAATAGTAATTCAGGTGTAATTTCAGTGCCATCTTCAAATATGTTTAATCTATCAACATTTATAGTTGAAAATTCTTTTGCAAATATATTTGTAAATCCTCTTTTAGGAAGTCTTCTGTATAAAGGCATTTGACCACCTTCAAAACCTGGTCTAACTCCACCGCCAGATCTAGCTTTTTGTCCTTTTTCACCTTTACCAGCGTTTCTTCCTAGTCCTGAACCAGTACCTCTTCCTACTCTTTTAGGAGCTTTTCTTGATCCTTCTGCTGGTTTTAACTCATGAAGTTTCATTTCAACTTACACCTCCTCTGTATTACGCTTCTTCTACTCTTAGAAGATAGCTAACTTTGTTTATCATTCCTTTTATTTGAGGAGTATCCTCATGTTCCACATTTTTTCCTATTTTCTTTAATCCAAGAGCATTAACAGTAGCTATATGATCTTTCTTTCTACCTATTAAGCTTTTAGTTAAAGTTATCTTAATTTTAGCCAAGGTTCATTCGCCTCCCTAACCTAAAATTTCTTCAACGGCTTTACCTCTAAGATTAGCAACATGTTCTGCTGTTCTTAGTCTTGATAAACCATTTATAGTAGCATTAACCATATTTCTTGGGTTGTTAGATCCTAAAGATTTTGCTCTAACATCCTTTAATCCAGCAAGTTCAAGTACTGCTCTAGCAGGACCTCCTGCTATAACTCCTGTACCTTCTTGTGCTGTCATTATAAGTACTCTTCCAGTACCAAATTCACCTTGTATATCATGTGGCACTGTTGTGCCAACCATTGCAACTTCCACTAAGTTCTTTTTAGCATCTTCAATGCCTTTTCTGATTGCTTCAGGTATTTCTATAGATTTACCAGTTCCTACGCCTACGTGTCCGTTCTCATCACCAACAACTACAAGCGCACTAAATCTGAAGTTTCTACCACCTTTAACAACCTTAGCAACTCTATTTATAAATACAACTTTTTCTTTAAGATTTAAAGTGCTAGGATCGATTCTCATTTATTTCCCTCCTTCTTTAGAATTGTAAACCAGCTTCTCTTGCACCTTCTGCAAGATTCTGTATTCTTCCGTGATATACATATCCGCCTCTATCAAAAACTACTTCTTTAATTCCTTTTTCAATAGCCTTTTTAGCTATCGCTTCACCAACTTTTTTAGCTGATTCCTTATTGCTGCCTATACCTTCGAAATCCTTATCTAAGGTTGAAGCAGAAACTAAAGTTGTTCCATTTATATCATCTATTATTTGAGCATATATGTTTTTTTCACTTCTATAAACTGCAAGTCTTGGTCTTTCAGTTGTACCAGAAACTTTTTTACGAACTCTAAGATGACGTCTTACTCTAGCCTTTTTTCTGTCTTCTTTATTGAACATAAAGGTCACTCCTTTCTACTATTTCTTACCAGTTTTACCTTCTTTACGTCTTATAACTTCATTTTCGTACTTGATTCCTTTTCCCTTATAAGGTTCAGGTTTTCTCCAAGTTCTAATGTCTGCTGCAACAGCACCAACTAATTCTTTGTCGATACCTTTAACAATAATTTTAGTAGCAGCAGGTGTTTCAAAAACTACGCCTTCAGCTGGTTCTATTTCAACTGGATGTGAATATCCAAGATTCATAACTAATTTTTTACCTTGTAACTGAGCTCTGTAACCAACACCTACTAATTCTAGTGTTTTTACATAGCCTTCAGTTACTCCGATAACCATGTTATTTATTAATGCTCTTGTTAATCCATGAAGAGCTCTTACTTGCTTATTATCGTTGTCTCTTGTAACTATTACAGCGTTGTCTTCAACAACTATGTTTACATCTTTGCTCATAGCTCTAACAAGTTGGCCTTTTGGTCCTTTTGCAGTAACAACGTTGTCTGGTGTTACTGTAACAGTTACGCCACTTGGTATAACTACTGGGAGCTTTCCTATTCTTGACATGATTACACCTCCTGTATTCCTATAGGCTTGTAACAAATATCATATGTCACATATCCTAATTACTTTAACCTATCAATAAATAATAGATTTCTTTTATCTATACTTATACTTAGATTACCATATGTAGCAAAGAACTTCTCCGCCTACTCCAAGTTTTCTTGCTTCTTTATCTGTAACAATCCCTTTTGAAGTTGATATTACAGCTATTCCTAAACCATTTAAAACTTTTGGTATTTCTTCTTTTCTACAGTAAACTCTTAATCCTGGCTTAGATATTCTTTTAAGACCAGTTATAACTTTTTCTTTACTTTGACCATACTTCATTGCAAGTCTTAGCATATTAACAGAACCATCTGTATATTCCTCTACGTCTTTTATATATCCTTCTTGAAGCATTATATTTAAAATATCCTTCTTTATGTTAGAAGAAGGTACTTCTACTATTTCATGTCTAACTATATTTGCATTTCTTATACGTGTAAGTAAATCTGCGATAGGATCAGTCATTACCATTTATTGTGTGCCTCCTTTCATTAACAATTATCATTACCAACTTGCTTTTCTACATCCTGGTATTTCACCTTTATAAGCAAGCTCTCTGAAACAGATACGGCATATACCAAACTTTCTTAATACAGAATGTGGTCTTCCACAGATTCTGCATCTAGTGTAAGCTCTAGTTGAATATTTGGGTTCTTTATTCCATTTTTCTATTAAAGCTTTACGTGCCACGTTTTCCCCTCCTTATTTCTGAGTAAATGGCATTCCAAGGAATCTTAACAATTCTCTTGCTTCTTCGTCAGTATTTGCTGTTGTAACGAAGATTATATCCATACCTCTTACTTTGTCTATTTTATCATATTCTATTTCTGGGAACATTAGTTGTTCTTTAACTCCTAATGAATAGTTTCCTCTTCCATCAAAAGCTTTATCTGAAATTCCTGAAAAGTCTCTAACTCTTGGTAGTGCAACATTCATTAATTTATCTGCAAACTCATACATCTTATTGTTTTCTTAATGTAACCTTGCATCCTATTGGCATGTTTTCTCTTATTTTAAAATTAGCAATAGATTTCTTTGCTCTTGTCAAAATTGGTTTTTGGCCTGTAATGATTGTTAAATCGCTTACTGCAGCTTCTAAAACCTTTGGGTTATCTTTTGCTTCACCAACACCCATATTCACAACTATTTTGTCTAGCTTTGGTATCTCCATTACGTTTTTGTATCCAAATTTATCCATTAAAGCCGGAACTACTTCCTTTTCGTACTTTTCTTGTAATCTTGAGATCATTATTTGGCCCTCCTTTCAAAGATTAGAATGTTTCTCCGCACTTTTTACAAACTCTAACTTTAGTTCCATCTTCTAATAATTTATGGCTTATTCTTGTTGCTGATTTACATTTATCACAGTACAACATTACTTTTGAACTATATATAGGAGCTTCTTTTTGAATTATTCCGCCCTGCATATTTGCTCTATTTGGTTTCTGATGTTTTGTTACTATACTAATACCCTTAACAAGTACTTTTCCTGTCTTAGGGATCACAGCTAAAACTTCTCCTGTCTTACCCTTATCTTTTCCGGATATAACCATAACTGTGTCTTTTTTTCTAACATGTATTTTATTCAATGCCATTATAGCCACCTCCTTATCTTATAGAACTTCAGGTGCTAATGATAATATTTTCGTAAAATCTTTATCTCTTAGCTCTCTTGCAACTGGTCCGAAGATACGAGTTCCTTTTGGATTTTTATCTTCTTTTATTATAACAGCAGCATTTTCATCAAATCTGATATAAGAACCATCAGCTCTTCTTAAACCCTTCACTGTTCTTACTATAACTGCTTTAACAACTTCGCCTTTTTTAACAACACCGCCTGGTGTTGCACCTTTAACGCTAGCAACTATTATATCACCAATGTTTCCCCATTTTCTTTTGGAACCACCTAATACTCTTATACACATAATTTCCTTAGCACCGGAATTATCTGCAACTTTCAACAATGTTTGTTGCTGAATCATTGAAAATACCCTCCTTTCAGCTTAATTTACTATTTAGCCTTTTCAACTATTTCTACAAGTCTCCATCTTTTATCTTTTGATAATGGCCTTGTTTCCATTATTAAAACTCTATCATTAATTTTAGCTTGATTATTTTCATCATGAGCTTTAAATTTAGTTGTTTTATTAACTGTTTTTCCGTATAATGGATGACGAACTTTTGTTTCAATTGCAACCACTAAAGTTTTATCCATTTTATCAGAAACAACCTTACCTATTCTTGTTTTTCTATTTCCTCTTTCCACAAAACAAACCTCCTTTCACCCTTACTTTAATGCCCTTAGCTCTTCTTCTCTAAGGATGGTCTTAATTTGGGCTATAGACTTTTTAACTTCTTTTATTCTCATTGGGTTTTCCAATTGACCTGTGGCTAACTGAAATCTTAAATTGAATAATTCGGCTTTAAGATCTCCTAGCTTACCCTGCCAATCTAGGGGGCTGCTTTGTCTTAATTCTTGCAATTCTTTAGCCTTCATTATTTTCACCACCCACTTCTTCAAAATCTCTTCTAGTTACAAACTTAGTTTTTAACGGCAACTTATGTGATGCAAGTCTCATAGCTTCTCTTGCAACAGTTTCGCTAACACCTGATAACTCGAATAATACTCTGCCTGGTTTAACAACGGATACCCAATATTCTGGTGATCCTTTACCAGAACCCATACGAGTTTCAGCAGGTTTTTCTGTAACTGGCTTATCTGGGAAAATCTTTATCCAAAGTTTTCCTCCTCTTTTAATGTATCTATTAATAGCTATTCTGGCAGATTCTATCTGATTACTTGTAATCCATCCACATTCAGTAGCCTGTATAGCAAAATCTCCATATGCTATAAAGTTTCCTCTTGTAGCCTTGCCCTTCATTCTGCCACGTTGTACCTTACGATGTTTAACTCTTTTAGGCATTAACATATGATATTCCTCCTTCCTACGCGTTAACTTCTTCCTTGTTTTGAGCTACTTTCTTAACAGGAAGAACTTCTCCTCTATATACCCATACTTTAACTCCGATTTTTCCGTATGTTGTATCTGCTTCTGCAAATCCATAGTCTATATCAGCTCTTAATGTTTGTAGTGGAATTGTTCCTTCATGATATTGCTCAGTTCTTGCTATTTCAGCACCACCAAGTCTTCCTGCACATGAAGTTTTAACTCCCTTAACACCAGTTTTCATTGCTCTTTGAATTGTTTGTTTCATTGCTCTTCTAAAAGAAATTCTTTTTTCAAGCTGTTGAGCTACATTTTCAGCCATAAGTTGAGCATCACCATCTGCTAATTTAACTTCAACTATATTTATTAAAATATTCTTACCTGTAACTATTTTCTGGATGCTAGCTTTTAAAGCGTCTATTCCTGAACCGCCTTTTCCAATTACCATACCAGGTTTAGCAGTAAATATATTTAATTTAATTCTTTTAGCTGCTCTTTCAATTTGAATTTTTGAAACTCCAGCTGCAGCAGTTTTAGCTTTTACGAATTCTCTGATTTTATTATCTTCCACTAGGTTATCAGCAAAATCTTTCTTATTAGCATACCATTTAGCATCCCAATCTTTAATTACGCCAACTCTTAGCCCATGTGGATGTACTTTCTGTCCCATCTATTTCCCTCCTTCTTAAGCTCTTTCTTTAACAACTAGTGTTACATGGCTAGTTCTTTTCTTTATTCTAAAAGCTCTTCCTTGAGCATGTGGTCTAAATCTTTTTAAAGTTGGTCCCTGACAAGCATATGCTTCCGCAACATATAAGCTGTTTATATCTAAGTTTAAATTGTTTTCTGCATTTGCAACAGCTGATTTTAATACTTTATTAATAACTTCAGCTGCATCTTTGGGAGTATACTTTAATATAGCAAAAGCTTCATTTACGTTTTTTCCTCTTATTAAATCAAGAACAACTCCTATTTTCATTGAAGACATTCTTACATACTTAACTATAGCCTTAGCTTCCATAGATATTACCTCCTTTTCTAGACTATTTCAACTTACTTGATTTTTCAGTCCTATCTATATGTCCTTTAAATGTTCTAGTTAGTGAAAATTCTCCTAATTTATGTCCTACCATATCCTCTGATATGTATACAGGTACATGTTTTCTTCCATCATGTACTGCTATTGTATGACCTATCATTTGTGGGAATATAGTTGAACTTCTTGACCAAGTTTTTACAACTTTCTTTTCACCATTTTTATTCATTTCATTTATTCTATTTAAAAGTGTTTCTTGAACATATGGTCCTTTTTTAACTGATCTGCTCACGATTTGGCCTCCCTTCATACAACCTAACTAATAGTTAGTGAAGAGAATTTATCATTCTCTTCCTACTATTTATCGTTTCTTCTCTTAATAATAAATCTATCTGAATATTTCTTATGCTTTCTAGTTTTGTAACCAAGTGCTGGTTTACCCCATGGAGTCATTGGGCTTGCGTGTCCGATTGGTGATCTACCTTCACCACCACCATGTGGATGGTCATTAGGATTCATTACAGAACCTCTAACTGTAGGTCTAACTCCCATATGTCTTTTTCTACCTGCTTTACCTATATTAGTGATTTCATGAGTTAAGTTTGAAACTGTTCCTATAGTTGCTCTACATTCTATTCTTACATATCTCATTTCACCACTAGGAAGTCTTAGAGTAGCATATCCGCCCTCTTTAGCCATAAGTTGAGCTGATGTTCCAGCTGATCTAACAAGCTGTGCTCCCTTTCCTGCAGACAATTCTACATTGTGTACAGTTGTACCAACAGGTATGTTTTTTAATGGAAGACAATTTCCAGGTTTTATATCAGAATCTACTCCTGATACTATAGCATCTCCAACTTTTAATCCAACTGGAGCTATTATGTATCTCTTTTCTCCATCTGCATAAACTACAAGAGCTATATATGCTGATCTATTTGGATCATATTCTACTGTAGCTACCTTTGCTGGAATTGAATCCTTATTTCTTTTGAAATCTATTATTCTATATTTTTGTTTTGCACCGCCACCAATATGACGAACTGTTATTTTACCGTTTGCATTTCTACCACCACTCTTTTTTAATGCAACAAGAAGTGATTTTTCAGGAACATTTGTAGTTATTTCTTCAAATGTATTAACTGTCATCTGTCTTCTTGAAGGTGTGGTAGGATTAAATCCTTTAACTGCCATCGGTATTCCCTCCTTCTTTCAGCTTATCTGGTTGCTAACCACTAACTGCTCTATTTTAAATTACATTCCTTCAAAAAATTCTATTGTCTTACTATCTGTTGTTAACTTAACAATAGCTTTTTTGTAGTCTGCTCTTTTTCCAATGTGTACGCCTACTCTTTTTGTTTTTCCTATATATCTTGCTGTCTTAACGTCTTCTACTTTTACTCCAAATACATCTTCTACTGCTCTTTTTATCATTGACTTATTGGCGTGTATATCAACTACAAAGGCGTATTTTTTATCACTCATTGAAGACATGCTTTTTTCAGTTACAATAGGTCTTCTTATGATATCATAATTAGTTAATTTCATTATGCATACACCTCCTCAATTTTTGATACAGCATCCTTAGTTATAACAAAATTCTCATACTTTAATAAATCATACACATTTAAATTGTTAACTGGCATTACTTCTATGCCTTCTATGTTTCTTGCTGATTTATATACATTTTCATTTGATTCAGCTGTAACTATTAATGTTTTCTTTAAATCTAATGCATTTAACATTTTAACTATTTCTTTTGTCTTTGGTGCTTCTAACTCTAAGCTCTCTAAAACTAACATTTCTTTATCGTTAACTTTACTTGTAAGAGCTGATTTCATAGCTACCCTTCTCATAGACTTTGGAACAGAAATTCTATAATCTCTTGGTTTTACTGCGAAAACCATACCACCATGAATCCATTGTGGTGCTCTTATTGAACCCTGTCTTGCTCTACCAGTTCCTTTTTGTCTCCAAGGTTTTATTCCGCCTCCAGAAACCTCAGCTCTAGTTTTAGCTGACTGTGTTCCTTGTCTTTTATTTGCAAGTAATGCAACAACTACTTGATGCAATGCAAATTTATTTACTTCAACTCCAAATACATTATCTGAAAGTTGAAAATCTCCAACTTTTTTACCTTCTTTATTAAATAATCCTACTGTAGGCATTCTGTATCCTCCTTTCTACCAAAACTTAAGATTTAACTGTATTTCTTATTACTACAAAGCCTTTATTAGGTCCTGGTACTCCACCTTTTATTAATATAATGTTTTTCTCAGGCATAACCTTTGCAACTTGTAAGTTTAATACTGTTGTATTTACATTTCCCATATGTCCTGGCATTCTCTTGTTTTTAAATGTTCTTGATGGGTCAGATGAAGCTCCCATTGAACCAACTGCTCTATGGAACTTTGAACCATGGGACATAGGTCCTCTGTGCGCATTCCATCTCTTTATTGTACCTTGGAATCCCTTACCTTTAGATATTCCAGATACATCAATCTTTTCTCCTGCTGCAAACACATCTGCTTTTATTTCCTGTCCTACTTCATATGCACTTGTGTCTTCGATCTTAACTTCTCTTACAAATCTCTTTAAAGCAGCACCAGCTTTTGCAAAGTGTCCTTTTAAAGGTTTGTTGACAAGTTTTTCTCTTATATCAGCAAATCCTAATTGTATAGCATCATAGCCATCTTTTTCTGCAGTTTTCTTTTGAATAACTACACATGGACCTGCTTCAATTACTGTAACAGGAACTATTTTTCCATTTTCATCAAATATTTGAGTCATACCAAGTTTTTTACCTAGTATAGCCTTTTTCATAATCTGCACCTCCTCAACGTATTAGCGGATCGCCTAAGCGGTCATAATCGTTAGTAATAGTATATATCTATTACAATTATAATTTTATTTCAATGTCAACACCTGCTGGTAAATCCAATCTCATTAAAGCATCAACAGTTTTTGGTGATGGACTTATTATATCTATAAGTCTTTTATGAGTTCTTATTTCAAACTGTTCTCTAGAATCTTTATATTTGTGTACAGCTCTCAATATAGTTACAACATCTTTTTCTGTTGGTAGTGGAACTGGACCTGCTACCTTTGCACCTGTTGTTTTTGCTGTTTCTACAATTTTTTCAGCTGATTGATCTAATATGTTGTGATCAAAAGCTTTTAATCTAATTCTTATTTTTTGTTTTGCCATTTCTGTTTCCCTCCTTTTCATGCACGCTTTACTTCTTACGTACAACAGCGGATCGGTTATGTAAACTGTTCCGGGTGTTTCATACTTTTGTACAAAACAGCACAAAATCATCCTCACAAACCGCCGTCGCCTGGTTCAAGACCTAGGCATACTCAGTCAAAAATTACCCGGAAGCCCGGCAACCTCTTGCCTCATCGCTGTTATCACAATACAACTTCTTAATTATACAATATATTTTTATATTTGACAAGTATTTTTGTTTATATATTGATTTAAATTTAAAATACTATATTTTCTATTATATTCTTTATTATAAATTGTACTTTCTACTACTTGTAAGTTGCAATTAAAAAAAGAAAGAGCGTCCTCTTTCTTTTTTCATTAAAGATCTTTAATTTATATAAATTAATTACTCGTTTATTTTAGTAACAACACCTGAACCAACTGTTCTTCCGCCTTCTCTTATAGCAAATCTTAATCCTTCATCCATTGCTACTTGAGTTATAAGTTCAACATTCATGTCTATATGATCTCCTGGCATAACCATTTCTGTTCCTTCTGGTAATGCTATCATTCCTGTTACGTCTGTTGTTCTAAAATAAAACTGTGGTCTATATCCATTAAAGAATGGTGTATGTCTTCCGCCTTCTTCTTTCTTTAATACATACACTTGACCTACAAACTTCTTGTGTGGGTGTACTGAACCTGGTTTTGCTAATACTTGACCTCTTTCGATGTCATCTCTTTGTATTCCTCTTAATAATGCTCCGATATTATCTCCTGCCATTGCTTGGTCTAGAAGCTTTCTGAACATTTCTACTCCTGTACATGTTGTCTTGCCTTTTTCTTCTTTTAATCCTACGATTTCTACTTCGTCTCCAACTTTTAATATTCCACTTTCTACTCTTCCTGTTGCAACTGTTCCTCTTCCTGTTATTGTGAATACATCTTCTACTGGCATTAAGAATGGTTTATCTGTTGCTCTTTCTGGTGTTGGAATATAACTATCTACTGCATCCATTAAATCTGTTATGCATTTTGTTGCTTCATCATCTGTTGGGTTTTCTAATGCTTTTAATGCTGATCCTGCTATTATTGGTGTATCGTCTCCTGGGAAGTCATACTCACTTAATAATTCTCTAACTTCCATCTCTACTAATTCTAATAATTCTGGATCATCTACCTGATCTGCTTTATTTAAAAATACTACTATGTAGTTAACTCCTACTCTTGATGCTAGTAGTATATGCTCTCTTGTCTGTGGCATTGGACCATCTGCTGCTGATACAACTAAGATTGCTCCATCCATTTGTGCTGCTCCTGTTATCATGTTCTTTACATAATCTGCATGTCCTGGACAATCAACGTGTGCATAATGTCTGTTCTCTGTTTCATATTCTACGTGTGCTGTGTTGATTGTGATTCCTCTTTCTCTTTCCTCTGGTGCTTTATCTATTGCTGCATAATCAAATGCTTCTGCAAATCCCTTTTTTGATAGTACTGTTGTTATTGCTGCTGTTAATGTTGTCTTACCGTGATCTACGTGTCCTATTGTTCCTATGTTTACATGTGGTTTGTTTCTTTCAAATTTTGCTTTTGACATTTTTTTATTCCTCCCTAGAATCAATTAATATTTTTTTATTTAATTAATTATTTTTTACTTCCAGCTATTTGTTCTTGAATACTCTTTGGAACTTCTTCATAATGATCAAATACCATTGAGTAATTTCCTCTACCTTGAGTTCTTGATCTTAATGTAGTTGCGTAACCAAACATTTCTGAAAGTGGAACAAATGATCTTATTACTTCCGCACCTGCTCTTGGCTCCATTCCTTCTATTCTACCTCTTCTTGAGTTAATGTCTCCAATTACGTCTCCCATATACTCTTCTGGAACTACAACTTCAACTTTCATACTAGGTTCCAATAGCACAGCATCTGCCTTTGCCATAGCATTCTTAAATGCCATAGATCCAGCTATCTTAAATGCCATTTCTGATGAGTCAACATCATGATATGATCCGTCAACTAATTTAATTTTAAAGTTTATAACTGGGTATCCAGCTACTATACCACTTGTTGAAGCTTCTTGTATACCATTGTCAATTGGTGATATATATTCTTTTGGAATAGATCCTCCAACAACAGCATTTTCAAATTCATATGCACCTTCTGTTGGTATCATTTCTATCCAGCAATGTCCATATTGTCCACGTCCACCAGACTGTCTAACAAATTTACCTTCAGCTTTAACAGCTTTTTTGATAGTTTCTTTGTAAGCAACTTGAGGCTTACCAACGTTACATTCTACTTTAAATTCCCTTTGAAGTCTATCAACAATTATTTCTAAGTGAAGTTCACCCATACCTGATATAATTGTTTCTCCTGTTTCTTGATTAGTATATGTCTTAAACGTAGGATCTTCTTCTGCAAGTTTAGATAAAGCTATTCCCATTTTTTCTTGACCTGCTTTTGTCTTTGGTTCTACAGCTACATGTATAACTGGTTCTGGGAATTCCATACTTTCAAGTACAATTGCATTTGCTTCATCACAAAGAGTATTACCTGTAGTAGTTTCCTTTAATCCAACTATAGCTCCTAAATCTCCAGCTCGAAGTTCATCTACATCTTGCCTGTGATTTGAATGCATCTTAACAAGTCTTGCTATTCTTTCTTTTTTTCCTTTTGTTGAGTTATATACATAAGTACCACTCTTCATTATTCCTGAATAGATTCTTGTAAATGCTAATCTTCCTACAAATGGATCTGTAGCAATTTTAAATGCTAATGCTGACATTGGTGCGTTGTCATCTGCTGGTCTCTCATCGTCTTCTCCAGTTTCAACATTAACTCCTTTTATTGGTGGTATATCTAATGGTGATGGCATATAATCAACAACTGCATCTATCATTGGCTGTACGCCTTTGTTTTTATATGATGATCCACATACAACTGGTACTATAGCATTTGCTATAACGCCTTTTCTAAGAGCTGCTTTTATTTCGTCTATAGTTAGCTCTTCTCCTTCAAGGTATTTCATCATTAATTCTTCATCTTGTTCAGCAACTGCTTCCATTAAAGCTGTTCTGTACTCTGCTGCTTTGTCTTTTAAATCTTCTGGTATTGCAACAGTATCTAAAATTTTTCCTAAATCATCTTCATATATTATAGCTTCATTATTAACAAGATCCACTATTCCTTTAAACTTATCTTCAGCTCCTATTGGTAATTGTATTGGAACTGCATTACAGTGTAATCTATCTCTTAACATGTTTACACACATATAGAAATCAGCACCTGTAGAATCCATCTTATTTACATAAACCATTCTTGGTACTTTATAGTTATCCGCCTGTCTCCATACAGTCTCTGTCTGTGGTTCAACTCCACCTTTTGCATCTAATACAGTAACCGCTCCATCAAGAACTCTTAAAGATCTTTCAACTTCTACTGTAAAATCCACGTGACCTGGTGTATCTATTATGTTTATAGCATGATCTTTCCACATACAGAAAGTAGCTGCAGAAGTAATTGTTATACCTCTTTCTTGTTCTTGAACCATCCAGTCCATTGTAGCCTGGCCTTCATGAACTTCTCCTATTTTGTGAGTTATTCCTGTATAAAAAAGTATACGCTCAGTTGTTGTTGTTTTTCCAGCATCTATATGTGCCATTATTCCAATATTACGATATTTCTCTAATGGATGTTCTCTTCCCACTTAAATTTCCTCCTCTAAAGTATAAATTTAAATTTGACAAAACTGTTTCGGCAAAAGCCAAAACAGTTTTTCATTATTAATATCTATAATGAGCAAAAGCTTTATTAGCTTCAGCCATTTTATGAGTGTCTTCTCTCTTCTTAACAGCTGCACCAGTATTATTAGCGGCATCCATTAATTCTGATGAAAGTCTTTCTCTCATACATTTTTCGCCTCTTTTTGCTGCTGCTGCAAGCATCCATCTGATTCCTAATGTCTGTCTTCTTTCTGGTCTAACTTCTATTGGAACCTGATATGTAGCACCACCTATTCTTCTTGCTTTTACTTCAAGTAATGGCATTACATTATTCATTGCTTCTTCGAAAACCTCAATTGGTTCTTTACCTGTTTTTTCACGAATTATATCGAAAGCAGCATAACATATTTTCTGTGCTACTCCCTTTTTACCATCTTCCATTATACTGTTTATAAACTTAGTAACAACCTTACTATTATACATTGGATCTGGTAATACATCTCTTTTTGCAATACATCCTTTTCTTGGCACTTTTCTTCCCTCCTTAACAATATAGAATTTAAGTTCATCGGTACTCAGCATACAAATAGTATACCGTAAAGTGCTCTGTACTTCTGCAAGTTATTTATTCAATCTATATAAATGCTGAAGACATAGCACTACTTTTCAAATCAACTTAACCAAGCATTATTTTTGCTTTGGTCTTTTAGCACCGTATTTTGATCTACTCTGCAATCTGTTAGCAACTCCTGCTGAATCTAAGGCACCTCTGATGATATGATATCTAACACCTGGAAGGTCTTTGACTCTTCCACCTCTTATAAGAACAACACTGTGCTCCTGTAAGTTGTGGCCTACACCTGGAATGTAAGCAGTAACTTCAAAACCATTTGTCAATCTAACTCTAGCAATTTTTCTTAACGCTGAGTTTGGTTTTTTAGGTGTTGTAGTTTTTACTACTGTACAAACCCCTCTTTTTTGAGGACATTCCTTTAGTGCTGGTGCTGTTGATTTTGCACTTATTGTCTTTCTGCCTTTTCTTACTAACTGGCTTATAGTTGGCATAATTACACCTCCTTTAAAAAATATTAACTAACTTAGAAACTAATCTAAGAAGCTAATTGATAACAAATTAAAATTTATGTTAATTTATATCTGTAAGCTGTTTAAATTGGAAAACTAATCCTTCAACACTGCTGCCGTTGCTGCTCCTACATCTATGCCACAAAGTTTTCCTAGTTCTTTCATAGTATCTATAGATACTAACTCTAGGGACCATTCATTAACTAACAATATAATGGGCTGTATGAACTTATCATCGGCATCTTTTGCTATATAAACAGTTTTTACATTTCCTAGTTTTATAGCTTTAATTGTTTGTTTTACACCAACAACTTTATTGCCTTCAAGCCTAAAAATCATTATTACGTTTCCCCCCTTGCAGTTCTGTGGAGATAAAGTAATAATAACTTTATCTCCTTAAAAAACATACAGACATATTTTATCATTATAAACCTACTATGTCAACAAATTATATTTTAAGCTTGTGTTTCATTGTTTAGTTGTTTTTCTTCTGAATCTTTTTCAGTGTTGATTTTAACAGATCTATATCTTGTCATACCTGTACCAGCAGGTATTAGTTTACCAATAATTACATTTTCCTTTAACCCTAGTAAAGGATCAACTTTTCCTTTAATAGCTGCATCAGTAAGTACTCTTGTAGTCTCCTGGAATGAAGCTGCTGAAAGGAATGAATCTGTAGCTAAAGCTGCTTTAGTTATACCAAGTAGTGCAACTCTACCTTCAGCTGGGCTTCCACCTTTAGCCTCTGCTTTTGCATTTTCTTCGTCAAAGTCAAACATATCTATCATTGTTCCCTGTAGTAATTCTGTATCACCAGATTCTTCTATCTTTATCTTTCTTGTCATCTGTCTTACTACTACTTCTAGATGCTTATCATTTATATCAACACCTTGTAGTCTATAAACCTTCTGAACTTCGGATAAAAGATAATTTTTAACTCCTAATACACCTTTGATTCTTATTACATCGTGCGGATTAACAGAACCTTCTGTTATTTCGTCTCCAGCACCTATTGTATCTCCATTAGATACCTTGATTCTTGAACCAAATGGTATATCATAAGTTATTTCTTCACCTGCATCTGTAATAACAGAAATGGTTCTTTTTTTCTTTGTTTCTTCCATTTTTACTGTACCAGAAACTTCACTTACTATAGCAAGACCTTTTGGTTTTCTAGCTTCAAATAATTCCTCAACTCTTGGAAGACCTTGAGTTATATCAGATCCAGCAACACCACCAGTATGGAAAGTTCTCATTGTAAGCTGAGTACCTGGTTCTCCTATACTTTGTGCTGCTATTATACCAACAGATTCTCCTATGCTTATTTTTTGTGATGTAGCCATATTCATTCCATAGCATTTTGAACACACACCATGTTTAGATTTACATGTAAATACGGATCTAATTTTTATCCTTTTAATTCCTAGATTATCAATTTTTTCCGCAATTTTCTCATCCATGTAATCATTTTTATGAACTAATATTTCACCACTATTTGGATCCATAATATCTTCAGCTGAATACCTTCCTGTAAGTCTTTCAGCTAAACTTTCAATTACTTCATTTCCTTCTTTTATTTCAGAAACATCATATCCTTCATGTGTTCCACAATCTTCTTCTCTTACTATAACATCTTGACTAACGTCAACAAGTCTTCTTGTTAAATATCCTGAGTCAGCAGTTTTTAAAGCAGTATCCGCATTACCTTTTCTAGCTCCATGAGTCGATATGAAATATTCAAGAACGTCTAGACCTTCTCTGAAAGATGCTCGTATAGGCAACTCTATAATTTTACCAGACGGGTTAGCCATAAGTCCTCTCATACCAGCAAGCTGTTTAATCTGACTTTTAGATCCTCTGGCTCCTGAGTCTGCCATCATGAATATTGGATTAAATTTATCCATGTTATTCATAAGTGCATCTGCTACGTCTTCCGTTGTCTTAGTCCATTTTTCTATAACTCTTTGATATCTTTCATCTTCAGATATAAAACCTCTTCTATACATTTTTTCAATTTTATCAACTGCTGCATCTGCATCTGCAAGTAATGTTTTCTTAGCTTCTGGAACCACCATATCAGAAGTAGAAACTGTTATAGCACCTATAGTTGAATAATGGTATCCTTTTGCTTTTATTTTATCAAGCATCATAGATGTTTTAGTAGCTCCATGTTTCATAAAACATTTATCTATAACTTTTCCTAGATTTTTCTTTGTTACAAGGAAGTCAATTTCTAATTTGAACTCATTTTCTGGATTACTTCTATCAATAAAGCCTAAATCTTGTGGCATCGCTTCATTAAATATTATCTTACCTGGAGTTGTATCTATTATTCCAGAAACAAGTTCACCATCTTTAATTTTGCTCATTTTTACTTTAATTTTAGCGTGAATACTAATTTCCTTAAGTTGATACACCATAATTACTTCATCTGGTGATGAGAAATATCTACCTTCTCCCAATTCACCATCTTTATCTAATGTTAGATAGTATGATCCTAGTACCATATCCTGGGTAGGAACAACAACTGGCTTACCATCTGATGGTTTCATTATGTTATGTGCAGCAAGCATTAAAAATCTAGCTTCTGACTGTGCTTCAACAGATAGTGGAACATGCACTGCCATTTGGTCTCCATCAAAATCTGCATTATATGCTGTACAAGCCAAAGGATGAAGTTTTATAGCTCTTCCTTCTACAAGTACAGGTTGAAATGCTTGAATTCCTAATCTATGAAGAGTAGGTGCACGGTTTAAAAGCACTGGATGATCAGATATTACTTCTTCAAGTACATCCCATACCTGAGCTTGAACTCTTTCAACCATTCTCTTAGCGCTCTTTATGTTATGAGCTACTCCACTTTCAACAAGCTTTTTCATTACAAATGGCTTAAATAATTCTAGTGCCATTTCCTTTGGAAGTCCGCATTGATACATCTTAAGTTCTGGTCCAACAACTATAACTGAACGTCCTGAGTAGTCAACACGTTTTCCAAGTAAATTCTGTCTGAATCTTCCTTGCTTACCTTTTAACATATCAGATAATGATTTTAAAGGTCTATTTCCAGGACCAGTTACTGGTCTTCCTCTTCTTCCATTATCTATAAGTGCATCTACTGCTTCTTGAAGCATTCTTTTTTCATTTCTCACTATTATATCTGGTGCACCTAAATCTAAAAGTTTTTTAAGTCTATTATTTCTATTAATAACTCTTCTGTAAAGATCATTTAAGTCTGATGTAGCAAATCTTCCTCCATCAAGTTGAACCATAGGTCTTAAATCTGGTGGAATTACAGGAATTACTTCTATAATCATCCACTCAGGTCTATTCCTAGATTTTCTAAATGATTCTACTACCTCAAGTCTTCTTATTATTCTTACTTTCTTCTGTCCTGTGCTAGTTTTTAAATCCTCTTTTAACTCAACAGATGACTGTTCTAAATTTATTTCTTCCAAAAGTCTTTTAACAGACTCTGCACCCATACCAGCTACAAAGCTTTCATCACCATATTTATCAACAGCTTCTCTGTATTCTTTTTCATTTAGTAACTGCTTTTTTAACAATGGAGTCTCTTTAGGGTCTAATACCACATAAGATGCAAAATATAATATCTTTTCTAATGCTCTTGGTGACATATCTAGTATAAGTCCCATACGTGATGGTATACCTTTAAAATACCAAATATGAGATACTGGAGCTGCAAGTTCTATATGACCCATTCTCTCACGTCTTACTTTAGCTTTAGTAACTTCAACACCACATCTATCACATACTATACCTTTGTATCTTATTCTTTTATATTTACCACAGTGACATTCCCAGTCTTTTATAGGTCCAAAAATTCTTTCACAAAAAAGCCCATCTCTTTCAGGTTTTAAAGTTCTGTAATTTATTGTTTCAGGCTTTTTTACTTCACCTCTTGACCATTCTCTTATTTTTTCTGGTGAAGCCAACCCTATTTGTAATGCATCAAAATTATTTAATTCAAACAAGGGTACATCCTCCCTTCCTAATGTTCGTCATTAAAATCATCTATTTCCAAATTACCTTGGAGTTCATCTAGAGATAAATCATCATAATCAAGATCTAATTCTTCTTCAGTTTCTTCTGGCTCAACATAATCATCAGTTGGAGTTGGTGGAACAAACTCTTCGCTTCCTTCCATATTTACGCCTAAATCTTCGATTTCTTCCTCTACAGATTCTTTAAGTTTTACTTCTTGATTATCATCATTTAATACTTTTACATCTAAACATAATGCCTGTAGTTCTTTTATAAGAACCTTAAATGATTCTGGAACTCCTGGTTCTGGTATGTTTTCACCTTTTACGATAGCTTCATAAGTTTTAACTCTTCCCACAACGTCATCAGATTTAACTGTCAATATTTCTTGAAGTGTATGTGCAGCACCATATGCTTCTAAAGCCCAAACTTCCATTTCTCCGAATCTCTGTCCTCCAAATTGAGCTTTACCACCCAATGGTTGTTGAGTAACTAATGAATACGGTCCAGTGGATCTAGCATGTATCTTATCATCAACTAGATGTGCAAGTTTTAATATATACATATATCCAACTGTTACTTGGTTATCAAATGCTTCACCTGTTCTTCCATCATAAAGTACAGTTTTACCATGTTCCTTATACCCTGCATCTCTTAGACATTTTACTATATCTTCTTCTGTAGCTCCATCAAATACAGGAGTTGCTATATGCCATCCCATTTCACTAGCTGCCCATCCTAAATGAACTTCAAGTACCTGACCTATATTCATACGAGAAGGAACTCCTAGTGGATTTAAGCATATTTGAAGTGGTCTTCCATCTGGTAGGAAAGGCATATCTTCTTCTGGTAATACTCTTGATATAACACCCTTATTACCATGTCTTCCTGCCATTTTATCTCCTACAGATATTTTTCTTTTTTGAGCTATATAACATCTAACTAATTTATTAACTCCTGGTGGAAGTTCATCTCCATTTTCTCTTGTAAATACTTTTACATCAACAATTATTCCAGCTTCACCATGAGGTACCCTAAGTGAAGTATCTCTTACTTCTCTTGCTTTTTCTCCAAATATCGCTCTAAGTAATCTTTCTTCTGCTGTAAGTTCTGTTTCTCCCTTTGGAGTAACCTTACCTACTAATATATCTCCAGACCTTACTTCAGCACCTATTCTTATTATTCCTCTTTCATCTATATCTTTTAGAGCATCTTCACCAACATTTGGAATATCTCTAGTTATTTCTTCTGGTCCTAGCTTTGTATCTCTTGCTTCTGCTTCATATTCTTCTATATGAATTGATGTAAATACATCTTCTTTAACTAATTCTTCAGATATAAGCATAGCATCTTCATAGTTATAACCTTCCCATGTTATAAATCCCATTCTTATGTTTTTACCTAAAGCTATTTCTCCAAGGTCTGTAGATGGTCCATCTGATAGTACTGTTCCTTTATCTACCTTTTCACCTTTTGTTACTATAGGTCTTTGATTTATACATGTACCTTGGTTAGATCTTTTAAATTTTAAAAGTCTATAAGTATCTATTCCGCCATCTGAATCTCTCTTTACTCTTACTTCATTAGCACTAACATATATAACTGTTCCAGCATTTTTAGCCTTAGGAAGAACTCCTGAATCTACTGCTGCTTTGTACTCTATTCCTGTTCCTACAATAGGTGCTTGAGGCTTTAATAGCGGCACTGCTTGACGCTGCATGTTAGATCCCATAAGTGCACGGCTGGCATCATCATTTTCAAGGAATGGTATCATAGCTGTAGCTACAGAAACTATTTGTCTTGGAGATACATCCATAAGATCAACATCTTCACGTGGAACTACAAGTACATCTTCTTGATCTCTTACTGTTACCTTGGTATCTGTAAAATGTCCATCATCATCTAATGGTTCATTTGCTTGTGCAATAAGAAACTCATCTTCTTCATCTGCTGTCATATATACTATTTCATTTTTAACTATGCCAGCCTTTTTATCTATTTTTCTATAAGGTGTTTCTATAAATCCATATTCATTTACTCTAGCATAAGCTGCTAGTGAATTAATAAGACCTATATTTGGACCTTCTGGTGTTTCTATAGGACACATTCTACCATAATGTGAATGATGAACGTCTCTAACTTCAAATCCGGCTCTTTCTCTTGAAAGACCTCCTGGTCCTAATGCGGATAATCTTCTTTTATGAGTAAGTTCTGATAACGGATTTGTTTGATCCATGAACTGTGATAGCTGTGAACTACCAAAAAATTCTTTTATGGCAGCAGCTACAGGTCTTATATTTATTAGAGCCTGCGGAGTTATAACTTCTTGATCTTGAATAGTCATTCTTTCTTTAACTACTCTTTCCATTCTAGATAGACCTATTCTAAACTGATTTTGAAGTAACTCTCCAACTGATCTAAGTCTTCTATTACCAAGATGGTCGATATCATCAGTATGACCAATATTGTATGGTAATCCTAGTTCATAGCTTATAGTAGTGTATATATCATCTCTTATTATGTGTTTTGGTATTAAAGAGTGTATATTCTTCTTTATTTGTTCTTTTATACTATCTTCATCACTATAGTTATCCATTATTAACTTTAAAGTAGGATAATGAACAAGTTCTTTTATATTTAAATCATCTATATTAAAATCTAAAAATTTATGTATGTTTACAAAGTTATTACCTACAATTCTCATAACTTTATCTTCAAGCTGAATATTTACTGCGTTCACACCACAATTTTGAATTTCTAAGGCTTTTTCCCTACTTATTTTTTCATCTTTTTCAACAAGTATTTCGCCTGTTTGTGGGTTAACAATATCTTGAGCTGATATTTGATTTGCAATTCTAAGATTCAACGCTAATTTTTTATTGAACTTATATCTTCCTACCCTTGAAAGATCATATCTTTTCTGATCGAAGAATAAAGACTCAATAAGTGATTGGGCACTATCAACCGTAGGTGGTTCACCTGGTCTCAATCTTTTATATATCTCAAGTAATGCCTCTTCACGCGTTTTTGTATTGTCCTTTTCCATTGTTGCTTTTAATCTTTCATCTTCACCAAAAAATTCAGTGATTTCAGCGTCTGTTCCGTATCCCATTGCTCTTGCAAGAATAGTTACAGGTAATTTTCTAGTTTTATCTATCCTCACATATATTATGTCATTAGAGTCTGTTTCATACTCTAACCACGCACCTCTATTTGGTATTACAGTTGCTGAAAAAAGCTTTTTACCTGTTTTATCAACTGACATATCATAATATACGCCTGGTGATCTTACTAATTGGCTGACTATTACTCTTTCAGCTCCATTAATAATGAAAGTTCCTTGCTCTGTCATAAGAGGAAAATCTCCCATGAAAACTTCCTGTTCTTTTACTTCACCAGTTTCTTTATTTAGTAGTCTAACCTTTACTTTTAAAGGTGCTGCATAAGTAGCATCTCTTTCTTTACATTCTTCAACAGTATATTTAATGTTATCCATATCTAATTTGTATCCAACAAATTCTAGATTAAGATTAGCTGTATAATCCTGAATAGGATTAATATCATCAAATACCTCTTGCAACCCTTCCTTTAAAAACCAATTATAGGAATCTAACTGCACCTCAATTAAATTAGGCATTTCGCCTACTTCTTTAAGTTTGGAAAAGCTCATTCTCGTTCTCTTACCAACCTGGACAGGATGTACCATTGACTCTCACCCCTTGCATAAACTAAAAATAACCAAAAACACAACTCTTTATAGCACATGCTTCTGGATTGATCACATTACCATCAAATTATTATAACCTGTTTTTCATAATTAATTCAAATTTTCCAAATTAAAAATTAAAAATTAATTCAATTTTTAATTAATCAATGCAATTTACTATTTTATCACAATAGTATTAAATTGTCAATTGATTTATATTTTATCTTTAAAAGTTTTAAAAAAGAGGCACTTTTTATAAGCGCCTCTTTAATTTGCAGATTACTATTTTATTTCAACAGTAGCTCCAACTTCTGCAAGTTTAGCTTTTATAGCTTCAGCATCTTCTTTGCTTACGCCTTCTTTTAATGTCTTAGGAGCTCCATCAACTACTTCTTTAGCTTCTTTTAATCCTAATCCTGTTATTTCTCTAACAGCTTTTATAACTTTGATTTTTTCTGAACCTGTTACTGCTAACACTACATCAAATTCAGTTTTTTCTTCTGCAGCAGCACCTGGAGCAGCAGCACCTGCAGCAGCAACTGGAGCTGCAGCGCTTACTCCAAATTCCTCTTCACATGCTTTTACTAATTCGTTTAAATCTAAAACGCTCATTTCTTTTATAGCTTGAATTATTTCTTCTCTTGTCATTGTTAGACACCTCCAAAATTTCCTTTTTAAATTAAGCCTCTTCTGACTCTTTCTTTTCTTTTATAGCATTTACTAAATATGCAAAATTTGATAATGGAGCCTTGAAGCTTCCAAGTAATTTTGCAATAAGAACTTCCTTTGGTGGTATTGTTGCAAGTTGTTTAACCTTCTCTGTATCAAAGATTTCTCCTTGAACTATTCCACCCTTTAATTCTAATTTCTTATGATCTTTTGCAAAATCATTAAGAATTCTTGCTGGAGCAGTTGGATCTTCATATCCTAGTGCCATTGATAATGGTCCTTCAAGGATACTTTCTATATCACCAAATCCTAACTCCTTTGCAGCTAATGCAGTTAAAGTATTTTTATAAACTTTATATTCAACACCAGCTTCTCTTAAATTCTTTCTAAGCATTGTATCTTCTTCAACAGTTAATCCTTGATATTGAGCAAAGATTATACCTTGTGCTTTTTCCATTTTTTCTTTTATTTCTAAAACTTTAGCTTCTTTTATTTGTCTATTCTTTCCCACTGTGTGTCCACCTCCTCACAGTTTATACTGCAATTATACAAATTTAAAGGTCTCTCCGAAGACACAGAGAGACCAATTATAATCTTTATATTGGAACCCTCGGTAGGTTGTTAATACGTTATGCTTTCGCACCTACTGTCTACGGAATATTTACTTGTTAACTCTTAGAATTATACATAAATTTAAAACCTATGTCAATACTAATCTAAAACTTTTGTTGGATTTATTTTTATTCCTGGTCCCATAGTACTTGAAACTACTACAGATTTTAAATATTGGCCTTTTGCTGCTGATGGTTTAGCTTTAACTACAGCTTCCATTAATGTATGGAAGTTTTCAGCTAACTTTTCATTACCAAAAGATTTTTTTCCAATTGGAACGTGAATTATAGCAGTTTTATCAACTCTATATTCAACTTTACCAGCTTTAATATCAGCTATTGCCTTTGCAACATCAAAAGTAACTGTTCCTGATTTTGGGTTTGGCATTAAGCCCTTAGGTCCTAATACTCTACCTAATCTACCAACAACACCCATCATATCTGGAGTTGCAACAACTACATCAAAATCAAACCAGTTTTCTTTTTGGATTTTTTCAACAAGTTCTTCTGCTCCAACAAATTCAGCACCTGCTGCTTCAGCTTCTTTTGCTTTTTCGCCTTTTAGCAAAAACTAATACTCTAACTTTTTTTCCTGTTCCATGAGGAAGTACTACTGCTCCTCTAACCTGCTGATCTGCATGTCTTGGATCAACACCAAGTCTTAAAGCTAATTCTATAGTTTCATCAAATTTAGCCTTTGATGTTTTTACAGCAAGCTCCATAGCTTCTGATGGTGTATATAATACATTTTTGTCAACTAAGCTTAGCACTTTCAATATAACTTTTTCCCATTTACTAATCCTCCTTTGTGGTTTTAACGGTTTTTACCTCCCACTATTTTGACAAAATTACTCTTCTACAGTTATTCCCATGCTTCTTGCTGTTCCTGCTATCATACTCATAGCAGCTTCAACTGATCCTGCATTTAAGTCTGGCATTTTTGTTTCAGCTATTTGTCTTAACTGATCCTTTGTAACTTTAGCAACCTTAGTTTTATTTGGAACACCAGAACCACTTTCTATTCCTACTGCTTTCTTTAGTAATACTGCTGCTGGTGGAGTCTTTAGTATGAAACTAAAAGATCTATCCTGATATACAGTAATTACTACTGGAATTATTAATCCTGCTTGACTAGCAGTCTTAGCATTAAATTCTTTACAGAATCCCATAATGTTTACACCATGCTGTCCAAGTGCTGGTCCAACTGGTGGTGCTGGAGTTGCTTTTCCTGCAGGAAGCTGAAGTTTAATCATTCCTACTACTTTTTTAGCCATGAATTTACACCTCCTATAATGTGGTTAATACGGACTTTTGTCCTCCCACTTATTAAGACTTTCGTCTTATAGACTAATCTAGTTTTTCTATTTGGTTAAAATCAAGTTCAACAGGTGTTTCCCTGCCAAACATGTTAACTAGCGCTTTAATTTTTCTTTTCTCTGCATTAATTTCTTGGATAACAGCTGGGAAGTTTTCAAGTGGACCTGATTTAACTTTAATATTTTCTCCTACTTCTACATCTACGTTAACAGTCTTTTCTGCTATTCCCATAGACTTAACTTCTTCATCTGTAAGTGCAACTGGTTTAGATCCTGGACCTACAAATCCTGTTACTCCTCTAGTATTTCTAACTACATACCAAGAATCATCAGTCATTACATGTGTACTAAAACATATCCCGGAAATATTTTTTTTAATGATACTTTCTTTTTTCCATCTTTAATTTCAACTTGTTCTTCCATAGGAACTTGAACATCATGTATCCAATCCTGAAGATTTCTATTTTCAATTGTCTTTTCAAGATTGGCTTTAACTTTATTTTCATAACCAGAATATGTATGGACTACATACCATCTAGCTCTCTCTGCCATAACTCAAGGGACGGGAATCTTTTCTCGACCCCTACCTCCTTCTTACCTTTATTTAAAAATCACATTAAACAAATTATTAAATCCTACATCTAGTAATCCAACAACTACTACATAAATAAGACAAAATATCAAAACTGTTATTGTTGCTTTTTTTACATTCTCTTTAGAGGCCCAAGTTATTCTTTTAACTTCTGCTTTTAATTCTTTAAAAAATTTAATAAAGCCATTTCCGGACGCTGCTGATTTTTTCATTTTTTTTGTATTATTCTGCACAGCCATTTTTTCACATCCTTAAAAATATTTATTATATGCCTCTATAAATATTATTTTGTTTCTTTATGAGGTGTATGTTTGTGGCAAAATGGACAATACTTTCTCATTTCCAATCTATCTGGATCATTCTTCTTGTTTTTCATTGTGTTATAATTTCTTTGTTTGCATTCTGTGCATGCTAATGTTATTTTTACTCTCATTATTTACACCTCCTGATATAATCATATATGTAAACTATTAATATGTTTTTTACAAGTTTTAAATTATGCATTACTTTAATAATTTATCATAACTTAGTTTATATGTCAATAAAATTTAAAAAGTACTTTCAAAAGGACCAGGTAGAAACCCAGTCCCAAAAGTTTTAATTACTCGTTTATTTTAGTAACAACACCTGAACCAACTGTTCTTCCGCCTTCTCTTATAGCAAATCTTAATCCTTCATCCATTGCTACTTGAGTTATTAATTCAACATTCATGTCTATATGATCTCCTGGCATAACCATTTCTATTCCTTCTGGTAATGCTATTGATTCCTGTTACGTCTGTTGTTCTGAAATAAAACTGTGGTCTGTATCCATTGAAGAATGGTGTATGTCTTCCGCCTTCTTCTTTCTTTAATACATATACTTGACCTACAAATTTCTTGTGTGGGTGTACTGAACCTGGTTTTGCTAATACCTGACCTCTTTCGATGTCATCTCTTTGTATTCCTCTTAATAATGCTCCGATATTATCTCCTGCCATTGCTTGGTCAAGAAGCTTTCTGAACATTTCTACTCCTGTACATACTGTCTTTCCTTTTTCTTCTTTTAATCCTACGATTTCTACTTCGTCTCCAACTTTTAATATTCCTCTTTCTACTCTTCCTGTTGCAACTGTTCCTCTTCCTGTGATTGTGAATACATCTTCTACTGGCATTAAGAATGGTTTATCTGTTGCTCTTTCTGGTGTTGGAATATAACTATCTACTGCATCCATTAAATCTGTTATGCATTTTGTTGCTTCATCATCTGTTGGGTTTTCTAATGCTTTTAATGCTGATCCTGCTATTATTGGTGTATCGTCTCCTGGGAATTCATACTCACTTAATAATTCTCTTACTTCCATCTCTACTAATTCTAATAATTCTGGATCATCTACCTGATCTGCTTTATTTAAAAATACTACTATATAGTTAACTCCTACTCTTGATGCTAGTAGTATATGCTCTCTTGTCTGTGGCATTGGACCATCTGCTGCGACTACAACTAAGATTGCTCCATCCATCTGTGCTGCTCCTGTTATCATGTTCTTTACATAATCTGCATGTCCTGGACAATCAACGTGTGCATAATGTCTGTTCTCTGTTTCATATTCTACGTGTGCTGTGTTGATTGTGATTCCTCTTTCTCTTTCCTCTGGTGCCTTATCTATTGCTGCATAATTAGATGCTTCTGCAAATCCCTTTTTTGATAGTACTGTTGTTATTGCTGCTGTTAATGTTGTCTTACCGTGATCTACGTGTCCTATTGTTCCTATGTTTACATGTGGTTTGTTTCTTTCAAATTTTGCTTTTGACATTTTTTTTATTCCTCCTTATTTGGTTAACTTTTAGTTTAAGTAAACTCACCCTGGTGTGTTGTAAGGTTTATATATTATTGGAGCCCATGACCGGGATTGAACCGGTGACCTCCACCTTACCAAGGTGACGCTCTGCCGACTGAGCTACATGGGCAATTTTTCCTGGAGCAGGAGACGGGAATTGAACCCGCGACAGCCAGCTTGGGAAGCTAGTGTTCTACCGCTGAACTACTCCTGCTCATATCTAATAAAAAGTTATATACCGATTATCAATTTTAATACAACTATATTTTTTTGTCAATATGTAATTTTTTATTTGTCGTTTAAACATTTTTCCAATTTCCTTTTTACTCTTTGCAGTGCATTGTCTATGGATTTTGCATGTCTGTCCAAATCACAAGCAATTTCCTGATAAGATTTACCATCAAGATAAGACATTAGTACTTCCATTTCTAGACTTGATAAAACTTCACCTATTTCTGTGTGTATATGGTTTAATTCTTCTCTACTTATAATCAATTCCTCAGGATCAGCTACTCTAGCTTCAGACAAGACGTCTAGTAAAGTTCTATCCGATTCTTCATCATATATTGGCTTATTCAAGGAAATATATGTATTCAAAGGGATATGCTTTTGTCTTGTGGCAGTTTTAATAGCAGTAATTATCTGTCTAGTAACACACAACTCAGCAAAAGCTTTAAAAGATGATAACTTATCTGGCTTGAAATCTCTGATGGCTTTATACAAACCTATCATTCCTTCTTGGTATATGTCTTCTTTATCTGCTCCTATCAAAAAATAAGACTTTGCTTTTGCTTTCACAAAATTTTCATACTTGTTAATCAAGTATTCTTGGGCTCTAGACTCCCCTTTTTTGCTTCAATAACGATTTCTTCGTCTAATTTTTTTTCAAAGGAGGAAATTTTCTTACTAATATAACCTCTTTTCTCCAAGGTATCCCCTCCAAAATAAAAATACACTACACATTGATTATACATTAGAACTAAATTTATAGTCAATAGATTTTAATTGCTTCTTCGAATTTTTTCAAGTTTTTCCAATACTTCCCTTTGAATAGCATCTTCCAGCATGAATCTTTTTTCTGAATATTTCTTCTCTATTTTAATTTTTATTTTACTTTCTGTATTCTTAACTTCATGATAAAATTCTACAGCAGACATCCTAGTTGCTCCTCTTTGAAAAACAACTTGCTGTTCCAAAGAATCTGATGTTACAACACATACTTCTATTTTTCGACCTATGTTGTTTACCATTTTTTCTATAAAAGCATCTGCCGTTTCCCCTTCTTTGGTAAATACAACTACAATATTACTACTAACCTTTTCTTTTTTTTCTATACTTTTACTTACCATATGAGCATCAAAAACTATAAAAATTTTATAGTTCTTATAAGCTGCATAATTACTTAATTTTTCTATAAGTTCATTTCTTGCAGCTTCATAACTATATTCTTTTATTTTTTTTAATTCAGACCAACTATTTATCACATTGTATCCATCTACAAAAATATTTTTCACTTTGTATCACTATTACTTTTTAAATTTCTGTTTTAATATTTCATACATAAGTATTCCACCTGCCACAGAAGCATTTAAAGAAGATATATTTCCAACCATAGGTATTTTCACAAGTACATCACATTTATTTTTAGTAAGTTTTAAAATTCCTTTTCCTTCACTCCCTATTATTAAAGCCACTGCACCTCTAAAATCCACATCATAACAATAGCTTTTTCCTTCCATGTCAGCTCCATATATCCATATGCCCTTTTCTTTTAACATATCTATTGTGCTGTTTATATTTGTAACCTTAGCAATTTTCATATGTTCTACAGCGCCTACAGAGGCCTTATATACCGCAGGCGTTAATCCAACATTCCTTCTTTTAGGAATTATAATTCCATGTACTCCACAAGTTTCAGCAGTTCTAATTATAGATCCAAAATTATGAGGATCTTCTATCTCATCTAATATGACAATAAAAGGTGGTTCTCCTTTTTCTTCTGCATATTTAATTATATCATCTACGTCACAATACTTATAAGGTGTAATTTGTGCAATTACTCCTTGATGTGCACCAGTCTGAGAAAGTTGGTCTAATTTTCTTCTGTCTACTTGCTTTATAACTACCTTTTTTTCTTTAGCTAGTGCCAATATCATATTTATAGATCCTGACACATCTCCAGTTGCAACTAATATTTGTTCTATAGTTCTGTCTGAACGCAAAACCTCAATAACTGCATTCCTTCCTTCTATTAAATCTTCTCTAAAAGGTTTATCATTGACATCTTGCGAAAATTCCTTATCCCTTTCTTTCATTTTATTTGAATCATTTTTAAAATTTTTTTTCATATCTTTCACATTAATACCTCCTTCATTTTTTATTCAAAAATATCTATATTCCTAGATACATTTTTTTCATTTCTTCTTTTTGCCACAACTCATCTTTCCTTCTGGACATATTCCATTTACACAGGAAGGACCACTATATTTAAATAGCACTGGAGCTACATTTTTAACTTGCTTCAACATTTCACTTGCAAGATTTCTTATTTCCCATTGAGCTCTATTACAACATCTATGTTTAAAAAAATTCACTAAACTTCTTGCATTCATAGTTACCATTATTTTAGTTTCACAAGAATTTGGAAAAACATATCTAGCATCCTCAATAGCCTTTTTTTCTGCAACTGCTAAACTCATTCCATTTTTAATATGTTTTTCTTTTAAAATATCTGCTAATTTATCATAAGTTTTTTGGTTATTTTCCATAGCTTCAACATATATTTTCATAGCTTCTTCATTTTTTTGAATTTCTGGAGGAATTATATATTCAAACTGAGTTAGTCTAACATACCTCTGACTTTGTTGAGAATATGAAGCTATCCTATGTCTTACTAGTTGGTGTGTTAAGCTTCTTGACACGCCTTCCACAGCGAAAGTAAATGATACATGTTCTATAGGTGATTCATGTCCATAAGACATTAGCATATTCAAAAATTTTTTAGCTTTTTCATCTTCTAAGTTTTCTTGAATTTCATCTATTCCAGCAGCACTATAACATAACTTTGCTGCTGATGCTATAACCTTCTCTGGATTAGGTGTATATTCTATTAATTTAACTTTTAAAGTCATTTATACCCCTCCATCCTTTTGTAAATCTATTATTTCATTTAATAATTGGTTTAATCTTTCATCTTGTTCAGTTAGATACAAAAAACCCATTAAGGTTTCAAACCCTGTTGCAAATCTATATTCCTGTACATCTGCATTTTTAGGTACTGTACCTGATTTAGCATTTCTTCCTCTTTTGAAAAAATATACTTCCTCTTCACTTAATTCTTTTTCTAATTTTTTTATAACCTGACTTTGTGCATGTGCTTTTACAAATTTTATGGCCTCTACATGAAGTTTGTGTACAGACATATCCCTGCTCTTATCTACTAGATAAGTCCTAATAAAAATTTCATATACAGCATCACCAATAAAGGCAAGTACTAATGGATTTATTTGCCTTACTGATTCTTTAGTAAATTTACCTTTTAGTAGATTAAAATCCATTCTAATTCTCCATTCTAAAATTCATTTGATTAGATTCTTTTCCATCTAACTCCTTGAGGAGTATCTTCTAATACAATTCCTTGTGCTTTCAAATTATCTCGTATCTCATCTGAAAGATGCCAATCTTTATCTTTTCTTGCTTGCTGCCTTTTTTCTATAAGTGCTTCTATTTCCTCTTCTAGGTTTTCTTTTTTGATTTTTGCAATATTCCTAACGGTTTTCCTAATTCTTTTATTAACTCTAGACAATATCTTACTAATTTCTTTGAGGAATTAACGCTAATGTTAGTATTAACATCTCTTATAATATCAAAAATAACAGATATAGCATCTGCTGTATTAAAATCATCATCCATTTTTTCCATGTATTTTTCTTTGTAATCATTCAAAGTTTTTATGTATTCATTTTCTTGTTCCATAAGCTCTTCTTGCTTTGTTTCTTCTAATAAGTTTTCTAAATTTGTGATTGAATTATATAGTCTATCCATAGCTGATTTCGTAGCTTCCAATGATTCCATACTGAAATTTATTTGAGTTCTATAATGTCCTGATATCATAAACATTCTAACTACATCCGAATCATATTTTTCCAATATTTCTCTTGCAGTAAAGAAATTATTAAGTGACTTTGACATTTTTTCATTGTTTACATTTACAAAAGCTGAATGCATCCAATATTTAGCAAAAGTTTTACCTGTTCTACATTCACTTTGCGCTATTTCATTTTCATGATGTGGAAAAGCCAAATCTGATCCACCTGCATGAATATCTATAGTTTCACCTAACAAATTATATGCCATACATGAGCATTCTATATGCCATCCAGGTCTTCCCATGCCCCATGGACTTTCCCATGCTGGCTCTTCAGGTTTTTGACTTTTCCAAACTACAAAATCCATGGGATCTCTTTTTCTCTCATCTATATTTATTCTAGCTCCTGCTTGAAGATCTTCTAAATTTTGACCTGAAAGTTTTCCATAATCTTTAAACCTCTTTGTATCAAAGTAAACATCTCCATCTATTTCATAGGCATATCCTCGCTCTATTAGCTCTTTTACAAAATCAATAATTTCAGTTATATATTCAGTTGCTCTAGGATTTACTGTTGCTCTTTCTATATTTAAAGCATCAGCATCTTTGTAATATTCTTCTATAAATTTATCACCTAACTCTTTTACTGTTATACTATCCTCTTTAGCTCTCTTTATCATTTTATCGTCTATATCAGTAAAATTTTGTATGAACCTAACCTTATATCCCTTATATTCTAAGTACCTTCTTATTGTATCAAAAACAACAAAAGTTCTTGCATTACCTATATGAAAAAAATTATACACCGTTGGTCCACATACGTACATCTTAACTTCTTTTTCTACTAAAGGAATAAATTCTTCCTTTTTTCTTGTCATTGTGTTAAAAACTTTCATATCTACATTTTACCTCCTGATTTCATATATATAATTAAATTTATTTATAAATCTAAACTAAAATTCTCTTAAACATTTTAACATATTATGATAAGTTATTTAAGTCTTATTAAGATTTTTATATTCTATAGATGATTAAAGCAAATAAAAGCGGCATTACCGCTTTTATTTATATGAACTAATTATCCATTATCACAATTTTACACCTTTATATAAACATAAATCTCTTACCTTTCAATCAGTAAGAGATTTATGTTTATATATTTTGCAATTGTTGTATTATCGATTCAGCTATAAGTAAGTCTTCTTGAGTAGTTATTTTTATATTACTATAACTTCCTTCATACAAATAAACTTTTTTTCCATAACGTTCAATGACTGAAGAGTCATCTGTGACAAAACCACAATCTTGTATCAATTTTTCATGACACTCCATAATTAAATCATACTTAAAACATTGTGGAGTTTGAACACAAAAAAGTTTGCTTCTGTCTAAGGTACCTTCTGAAAAACCATCATTATTTTTAATTTTTATTGTATCTTTTGGGTTTATTCCGCAAGTACATGCTCCATAAGTTTTAGCATGATTTATTCCATCCTCAATAATTTTATAACTTACAAATGGTCTAGCTCCATCATGAATAAGCACCACATCACAATCACTAATAGCTCTCAAACCGCTTAGTACAGAGTCTTGTCTTTCTTTACCGCCTGATACGATTTTTACTACTTTTTTTATATTGTACTTTTCTACTATTTGCTCTTTACAATAATCTATCTCATCACTAGAACATACCAAAATAATTCCATCTATGAAAGGATGCTTAGAAAATACACTTAGAGAATAATAAAGAATTGGTTTACCTTTTATATTTAAGAACTGTTTATTAATACCAGCTCCCATTCTTCTTCCTTTCCCTGCAGCTACAATAATTGCATAATTTTTACTCATATTAGGCTTCTCCCTTTTGTTTTGCAAAAATCATCCTTCCAGCGGCTGTTTGTAGTACAGATGTAACTAATACATCTTTAGTTTCACCTATAGACCTTCTTCCACCTTCTACAACTATCATAGTCCCATCATCAAGATAAGCTACACCTTGACCCGATTCTTTTCCATCCTTAACTATTTGTATTCTCATCTCTTCTCCTGGAAGCACTACTGGTTTTACTGAATTGGCAAGTTCATTTATGTTTAATACAGGAACACCTTGAAATTCTGCAACCTTATTTAAATTATAATCATTAGTTATAACTTTCCCATTTAAAACTTCAGCAAGCTTTAGGAGTTTAATATCAACTTCTGCTATTTCCGGAAAATCTTTTTCAGATATTTGTACTTCTACATTCAATTCTTTTTGGATTTTATTTAATATGTCAAGACCTCTTCTACCTCTGTTTCTCTTTAACCCATCAGAAGAATCTGCAATATGCCTTAACTCTCCTAACACAAAATTAGGTATTATTAAAGTGCCTTCCACAAAACCAGTTTGGCATATATCAAATATCCTTCCATCTATTATTACAGAAGTATCTAAGATTTTAGCATAACCTCTGTAATCTCCTTTGTTTTTTTTGTCTTTCCCAGATGCTGCTCTTTTAATGCTAATGCTTGAAAATAAGTTAATTAATTCTTCCCTCTTCCTTATGGCTATCTTTCCTCCTAGAACTGCCATAACCACTGCAATAAATACTGCTAGGACTGCTCCTATTACAGGAATGCTAGATAAAAGATTTACGAACAAAGCAGCTATCAAAAGACCTACTATAGCTCCCGCTGTTCCAAATAACATTTCAGTAGCAGGAAGTTTTTGAGCACTCTTTTCAATGTAATCCATAATTTTTATTATTATTGTATTGATCCAAGGGGATAATAAAAATAATATAATTCCAAAGAATAAAGCAGATAAAATTAAAAATAAAACTGTTTTTATAGGGCTGTTGCTAGTATAACCAAGTTTTGTAAAATAATTTGTATGAACTACAGCATTACCAATTAAATAACCCAATATGAGTCCCATAATTGTAAAAATACTTCTTAATATTTTTTTAAGCAAAAGCCTCACCTCCCTTTTAATTATTAACAATTTTTACATTTTTAAATCCTTAATATCTAATATATATTAATAAACTAGTTTTTTCAATAATACTAACTTTATTTAATAAATTATTCACCTAATTTTCTTATTTTACTCAATGCTTCTTCAATTTTTACATCAAATACCAATGCAATTTCACTTCCTACCATATTTTCAACCTTATATAGTATCTTTTTTTCCCCTGGTGGAATTAATCCTTGAGCTTTTAAATAATACAAATCACTTATTACTTCACACATTTGAAACAAATCGCCACCCTTTATTTTTTCATTATTTTGTCTGTACCTTTTATTCCATTTTTTTTCAATGTTTTGTGATTTGTTTTTAATTATCTCAAAAGCTCTATCCATATTTTCTTTACTTTCAACACTTCTTATTTTGTAATCTGATAATTTATTTTCAGGTATATATAAATCTATATTATCAACAAGAATAAAAATACTTACATAATTTTTATTCTTACAGTAATCTTTACTGTTTTTAACCTTTTTCATAATTCCAGCTCCATAGTTTGGTACAAATACTTTTTGTTCATTAATTAACATAGCAATCCCCCTATCAATAAAAGTATTCTTGCTTTATTATATAAAAGTAAAGGAAATTTCGTACTATACTTTATTGACAAAATTATCTGAAAAAAACTATAATTAATTTATAAATCTAACTCAAATCTTTATAAGGAGTTGAACCTGATGAAAGATGTAATTTTTGACGATTTTCAAAATGCAATAGGGGAGTCCCTTCTTAGACATAAAAGTATTTTGGATATAATGACCAAATTTCAAGAATCTAATGCTAGAATAAATAGGGCTGTTGCAAAATCTATTACAAACTGTGGTTGTATAAAGCTAAACGCAGAAAAACAACATTTACCTGAAAACGACGACAGTATAAATATTGAGTCCTTAAAAGATTGCCTTAAATCTCATATAAGCGGAACTCTTTGCGATAATTGTAGAGAGGTTCTAGAACGTGAAATGGGAAATAATTTATTTTATTTAACATCTCTTTGCAATTCTCTTGATTTAAATTTATTTGATATCCTTCTTAAGGAAAATGACAAAATAAATACTTTAGGTAAATATACTTTCAGATAAAAATTAGCACAAAATAATGTTAAACATTATTTTGTGCTAAAATTGTTGTCTACCATAATTTGTTCCCTAAGTCTTCTAAGACCATTTTTTATAGCCCTAGCTCTAGCTTCTCCTATACCTTCAACTTTGTCTAGCTGTTCATAAGAAGCTTCCATTGCACCCTTTAATTCTTTAAAATTCTTTACCAAATTCTCTATAACATTAGCCGGTATTCTAGGTATTTTATTTAACATTCTATATCCTCTTGGTGAAATGAGTGTATCCACTAGAGGTACTCCTATATATCCTAATGACTTTGATATATAATCTAAATTTACCAGCTCTTCTGATGTCATAGTTTGAATTTGCTTATATATTTCATTATAGTCCATATCGTTTTGACAATAATCTCTTATTAGTAGTATCCCATCTTGCTCTATACATTTTATTAGCTCATTTAACTGCATTGAAATAAGCCTTCCTTCATTTCCAAGCTCACATATATATCTTTCAATTTCAGCAACTATTCTCATAACCATTTCTGTTCTTTGAATGGCTGTCATTACATCAAATAATGTTACTAAGTCCTGAAACTCTAAAATATTTAGATTACTTACAACTCTGTCTAAAACTACTACATATTTTTCTAGAGTTTGTAATGCTTGATTGGCTCTACCAAGTATTATGCTACTGTCTCTCAAAACATATTTTATATTGCCCTTATATACTGTTATTATATTTCTTCTTTGAGAAATAGCAATAACAATTGCTCCTATTTGCTTAGCTACCCTATCCGCAGTTCTATGCCTTGTTCCTGTTTCAAAAGTTGGTACATTTGATTCTGGTATAAGTTGTGCATTAGCATATAATATTTTTTTTAAATCATTGCTAAGAACTATAGCACCATCCATTTTTGCAAGTTCATACACATAAGATGGACTATACTCAGAATTTATAGTGAATCCTCCATCAACCATCTTTAATATCTGTTCACTATCTCCTAACACAAGTAATCCACCAGTTTTGGCTCTTAATATGTTTTCTAGGCCTTCCCTAAGCTGTGTACCAGGGGCTAAAAGTTTAAGTATACTCATAAGTTCTTTATCTTTTTCTAATCTCACCATAATCACCCTACATCAAAAAACTTTATTTACAGTCTCTTTAAGTGAAGAGACCCCTATAATATTTATGCTCTTATTCTTTACTTTTTCTTTGTTTCTAATTGGTATAATAACATTTTTAAATCCCATCTTTTCTGCCTCATTTACCATTCTATCACCAAAAGCTACAGGTCTTACTTCTCCAGTAAGCCCAATTTCACCAAACACCATTAATTTCTCCAAGTTTATTTCCTTAGACTTAACACTGGATATAAGAGCTAATGCTAACCCCACATCTGCAAAGGTTCCTTCGATATTAAGTCCTCCTACTACATTAACATAAACATCACAATTGTAAAAAGGTATTTTTAACTTTTTTTCTAAAACTGCTAAAATAAGATTTAATCTTGAAGTATCAACTCCTATAGCTGTCCTTCTAGGCATAACTGCCTTGGTTTCGCTGACTAGTGCTTGTATTTCTACTAAAATAGGTCTAGTACCTTCCATTATACCTATAACTATTGAGCCTTCTTTTTGAAAATCTGTCTCTTCAAGAAATGCTGCTGATGGATTTGATATTTCTTCTAACCCACCTTCTCTCATTTCAAAGACACCAATTTCACTAGTAGTTCCAAAACGATTTTTCATAGTTCTAAGTATTCTAAACTCCTCAGTTCTTTCTCCTTCAAAAGAAAGTACAGTGTCTACCATATGTTCTAGAACTCTAGGTCCTGCTAATTCACCTTGCTTAGTAATATGCGCTACTATAAAAAAAGGTATACCTTTTGTTTTCCCTATACGCATAATATCGTTAGAACTTTCTCTAACTTGAGATACACTTCCTGGTGCAGACGTAATAGAATGTTTAAAAAGTGTTTGTATGGAATCTATAATAACAAAAACAGGTTTAGTTTTTTCTATATGTTCTTCTATCTTTTCAACATTAGTTTCTGAAACTATATACAATTCGCGGGATATAGCTTCTAGTCTATCTCCTCTCATTTTTATTTGTTCTTCTGACTCCTCGCCTGAGACATAAAGAACCTTTCCGTATTTTTTTGAAATACTATTTGCTGTCTGTAGTAATAATGTAGATTTCCCTATACCTGGCGCACCAGATATTAATGTAAGGGAACCCCTTACTATTCCACCACCTAATACCCTATTTAGTTCTACTATACCAGTATCAAATCTTTCATATTCACTAGATTTTATATCTAATATACTCTTAGGCAAACTACTTAAACCCATTTTAGATGATGAATGACTTATTACTTTAGTTTCTTCAACCATACTATTCCAAGTATTACAATTAGGACATCGGCCCAACCATTTTGGTGATTCATATGCACATTCTTGACATACAAAAGTGGTTTTATTTTTCATTGTAAAAACCACCTCCTTCTATACAGAATATAATTATACAGTATTATTCCCGTATGTTGTCAATAATAATTAAATTTTTTAAAAATAATAAAGAAACAACATATAAATTATACATTGTTTCTTATTATTTTATTATTTTACTTTAACAAAATCCAACTCATTATCCTTTACATCTACCTTAACTTTATCTCCTTTTTTTATATTACCTCTTAACATTTCTTCTGAGAGCTTATCTTCTACAATTTTTGTTATAGCTCTTCTAAGTGGTCTTGCACCATAAGTCAAATCATATCCTTCTTTAGCTAGATTTTTTTCAGCATCCTCTGTAAATTCTATACTGATTTCTTGTTCTTCTAACCTTTGATACACTGTATTTAACATTAATTTAACTATATGGTTTAGATCTTCTTCTTGTAATTGATGGAACACTATAATATCATCAATTCTATTTAAAAACTCAGGTCTAAAGGAATGTTTTAGTTCTTCCATAACATTTTCCTTCATTTTTTCATACTCATTTTGCTTCTCACTCTCACTACTTAACGCAAATCCCATAGATTTTTGCTTTTTAATAGTAGATGCACCTACATTAGATGTCATAATTATTATTGTGTTTTTAAAGTTTATAGTTTTGCCTTTTCCATCTGTAAGCCTTCCGTCTTCAAGTATTTGTAGTAAAATATTAAATACTTCTGGATGAGCTTTTTCTATTTCATCAAACAATACTACTGAATAAGGATTTCGTCTAACCTTTTCAGTCAATTGCCCACCTTCATCAAAGCCTACATATCCTGGAGGGGACCCTATAAGTCTTGAAACCGTATGTTTTTCCATATATTCTGACATATCTACTCTTATCATGTTATTTTCATCACCAAACATAACTTCTGCCAGTGCTTTTGAAAGCTCTGTTTTACCTACTCCTGTAGGTCCTAAGAATATAAACGAACCTATTGGTCTCTTAGGATCTTTAAGACCAACTCTAGCCCTCCTAACAGCTCTCGATATGGATTTAACTGCTTCATCTTGACCTACTACTCTCTTGTGTAATATTTCTTCTAGCTTTAGCAATTTTTCTGATTCCTTTTCTGTTAATTTTTCCACTGGTATGTTAGTCCATTTAGAAACTACCGCTGCTATTTGTTTTTCTGACACCATAAGATCAGAAACTTCTTTTTTGGTTTTCCAGTTTGTTTTTAATCCTTCTAATTTATCTTTCAATTGTTTTTCTTTATCCCTTAATCTTGCTGCTTTTTCAAAGTCCTGAACTCTTATAGAATCTTCTTTCTCTTTAGTTACTTTTTCAAGTTCCTCTTCTAGATTTTTCAAGTCTGGTGGAGCAACTAAATTTTCAATTCTAACTTTTGATGCTGCTTCATCTATTAAATCTATTGCTTTATCTGGTAAAAATCTATCAGTTATATATCTATCTGATAAATTAACTGCAGCATCTATAGCATCATCTGTAATTTTTACTCTATGGTGTGCTTCATATTTATCTCTTAATCCTTTAAGTATAAGAACAGCTTCTTCTTTATTAGGTTCTCCAACCATAATAGGCTGAAATCTTCTCTCTAAAGCTGAATCCTTTTCAATATATTTTCTATATTCCTCTATAGTCGTAGCACCTATGCACTGAATTTCTCCTCTTGCTAATGCTGGTTTTAATATATTTGATGCATCAATAGCACCTTCAGCTGCTCCAGCACCTATTATAGTGTGTATTTCATCTATAAATAATATAACATTACCCGATTTTCTAATCTCTTCCATTACTTTTTTAAGTCTCTCTTCAAATTCACCTCTATATTTAGATCCAGCTACCATAGAAGATAAATCCAAAGTTACAACCCTCTTATCTTTAAGCAATTCAGGAATGTTAGCTACTACTATCTTCTGAGCCAATCCTTCAGCTATAGCTGTTTTTCCTACGCCTGGATCACCTATTAAACAAGGATTATTTTTGGTTCTTCTGCAAAGTATCTCAAGAACCCTTTGAGTTTCTTTATCCCTTCCAACTACAGGATCCAATTTTCCTTCTCTAGCCATTTCAGTTAAATCTCTACCAAATTGATCTAAAGTAGGCGTTGGTTCACCAGTTGTTTTATTAAAATCACTATTATTGCTAGACTGTTCTCCTGATAATGAATCTATTAATTCCTTTCTTAGTTTATCAAAATCTACACCTAAATTATTTAGTATTGTAAACGCTACCCCTTCTGCTTCTCTAATAAGTGCTAATAATATATGCTCTGGACTTATATAATTATGATTTAAATTTCTTGCTTCAAACAAACTTAATTCCAATAATCTTTTAGTTCTTGGCGTAAGTGGAATTTCATTTTTATATAAATCCATATCTCCTTTTCCTTCGTATTCTTCTACTAAATCTCTTACATCCTCTACAGTAATGCTTATATCATTTAAAAGTTGTTTAGCTATTCCCTCCTCTTTTAGAATACCCAACAATATGTGTTCTGTGCCTACATACCCATGTTGAAGAATTTGAGCTTCTTCCTGTGCGTAAAAAAGAACCTTCTGTGCTCTTTCAGTAAATCTTCCAAACATCATATTATACTCACCATCCTTTAATCATAATATTTCCTTTTTTAAAATTTCTCTTACAATCTTAGCTCTATTAAAGTTTGTTTCCTTATCTGATAATTTTTTATTATGCATCTTATGTATGTTAGCTGATTGTGTATTAACTAAAATATTGTTTAATAATATTTTAGTTACATCTTTAATTATTCCCATTTCAACACCTAATCTTACATCTGATAAAAATTTTAAACATTCATTTGAACTTAAAATTACTGCTGATTTTAATATACCCAAAGCCCTATAAATTCTATCTTCTATTTCATATTTGTATTTATCTATTAAAGTATTTCTACATAAATTTTCTTCATTTATAATCTGAATTACTACAGCCTTTAAATTATTTATTATCTCTTCTTCATTAAGTCCCAATGTAATTTGGTTGGATATCTGATATATATTACTTTTACCCTTTGAACCTTCTCCGTATAGACCTCTTATAGTCATACCTACCTGGGTTACTGCACTCAGCACACTATTTAGTTTATTACTTAAAGAAAGTGCTGGAAGGTGAATCATAACAGAAGCCCTCATACCTGTTCCTATATTTGTAGGACAAGCAGTCAAATACCCTAACTTTTCATCAAAAGCATAATCAAGTTTTTCTTCTAAAACATCATCTATTTTCTGAGCAAAATCATATGCTTCCTCTAAATTTAATGATGAGGTTATACACTGAATTCTTACGTGATCTTCCTCATTTATCATGACACTCACAGTTTCATTTTTATCTACTATAAACGCTGCCTTCTTGCTATTGTCTAGGAGATTTTTGCTTATCAAATGTTTTTCTAAAAATACCTCATTTGAAATATCATCTTTTTCCCATAAATAGTTTGTTTCATAATCTTGTGAATTAAGAGAAGATGAATAAAAAGCATCCTGTATTAACTTTACAGTATCTCTAGCTTCAGCTTCTTTAAGCATATGAGGAAAAGGTCTCTTGTTTATATTTCTTGCTAATCTTATCCTGCTGCTTAATACTAAATCATCATTACTTTTACAGCACTCAATCCAATTTTCCACAACTATCCCTCCCTATTCCTGAGTTTTTTGAAGTTCCTTAATCATATCTCTGATTTGTGCTGCCTTCTCATATTCCTCAGTGGCTATGGCTTCCTTCAAATTTTCCTTCAATTTTAAAAGTTTTCTCTTGCCAATTATATTTTTACCAGCTTTTTTAGGAATTTTCCCTGTATGCTCTAAATTTCCCTGTACTCTTTTTATAACAGGTACTAATGTGGCAGTAAAGTTTTTATAGCAATCGCTACATCCAACTAATCCTCTTTTCTTAAAATCTGAAAAGGTAATTCCACAATTTTTACAGGAACAATCAAAGTTAAGTTGTGTTTGATTTGAATTACCTATATAATCCATTATTCCAGTTAAAATATTTTGAAAAGTAAATGGCGAAGAAAAATCTAGCTGTCCTGAAAAATTGAACTCACCTTTTTCTTTTGCACATTTTTCACATATATTGAATTCCTCCTGGGTTCCATTTGTTATTTTTGTTATATGAACTGTAGCTTCATTTTTCTTACATACATCACACAACATATTACCCCTCCTCCTCTATTTAATGGTAAACAAAAACTTTCATTACTTAAATTAAGATTCATTCAATATAACCATAATCACTGATTTTAATATGTCTGCTCTCAATTTATTTTTTTTATCTATGAAATTGCTTAAAGTTCTATCATTTATAACTACTTTTAAAATATTTCCTTCTCTTTCAGTTATTATACTAGATTCTATCAATCCATCTATCATTTGTACTGCAGAATCATATGTTATACTATTTCCTAACTTTTCATTTATAACATCGGCAAGAGATTTATTTTCATCAAATTCTACACGTTTAATTATTATGCATCCTCCCCCACCTCTTTTGCTTTCTATATAGTAACCTTTATCTGCAGTAAACCTAGTAGTCAATACATAATTTATCTGAGATGGAGCACAACTAAAATAGCTCGCTAATTCGTTTCTACCAATTTGTAGTTGACTTTCTTTGCTGCTTTCTAGCATGTCCTTTATAAATACCTCTATAATATCTGACAATCTTGGCATAATAGCACCTTCCTGACTTTGTCTTTCTTTGACTTTAATTAAATATTAATGTTTTCCACTTCTCTATTCAATCTTTATATTTGCTTAAATTTCTCTATCTCATAGTTAAAAACCTAATTAAATTAAGTTCTGCTTTTATTTTCTAATCTATCCTATATATTTTTACCATCAATATCCTTTCTAAAAAATATTCATAGCTTGTACTATATAATATCTTTTATTATATCATATAATTTATTCAATTTAATACATTTTTTATATTTTTTACAAATAATTTTAATTTATATCAATACTTTATAGCATTAATATGATACCTAGCATGATCATGCTGAATATCACAAGTAACTATAAAATTGTTATCTTCTAACATTTTACATAACATATCTACATGTTCAGTTTCTTCTTGGTTCAAATTTATTATGAGATTATCATTTTTATCTACTATAGCCATATAATCATAAATACTACTATAATCCATTAACTCAACATTTCCATTTATATTCATTAGGTATTGCGACATAAAATCTCTCCTTATTTTAATTAGTATAATTATTTTCTCTTATAACTTATTAAAATATTCAATATATTATTATAAAAATACCCTATAGATAGATTTTTCTTGTTATCTACTCTATAGGGTATCTTTATTTACTATTAGTTTTTTTATCTTTATTCTTCAACTTTACTCTTTATTTTTTTTGATTCTTCTATTATTTTGCCCACTTCAGTAGGTGGAACTTCTTCATACCTTGCAAATTTCATAACGAAATTTCCTCTTGCCTGTGTCATAGATCTTAAATCTGTAGCGTACTTAAACATTTCACATTGAGGAACCTCAGCTATTATTCTTTGTATATTTTCATCAGGCTCCATACCCAAAACTCTTCCTCTTTTCTTATTTATATCTCCTATTATATCACCCATATAATACTCAGGAACTAGTATTTCAACATGCATAATAGGTTCTAATAGTATAGGTTGAGCTTCTACAAGTCCCTTTTTATATGCTAATGAGGATGCAACTTTAAATGCCATTTCTGAAGAATCTACAGGATGATATGAACCATCATGTAAAGTAGCTTTTAACCTTATTACAGGGTATCCTGCAAGTACACCATGATGTATACATTCTTTTAATCCCTTTTCTACTGCAGGAATATATTGCCTTGGCACAACACCACCAACTACTTGATCTACAAATAGCAAATCATCTTCTCCATCATTTCTAGGCTCAAACTTTATTTTTACATCGCCATATTGTCCATGACCACCTGACTGTTTTTTGTGTTTACCTTGAACATCAGCAATTTCCTTTATAGTCTCCCTATAAGGTACTTTAGGTTTTTGAAGCACTACCTCTGCTCCAAATTTAGATTTTAATTTACATGCTATTACTTGAAGATGAGTTTCTCCTAACCCAGAAACTATAGTTTCTGCATTTTCAACATCTCTTGAAACTTTAAAAGTTGGGTCTTCGTCTAATAACTTATTTAATCCAGTAGATATCTTATCTTCATCATTTTTTGATTTAGGGAGAACTGCCATTGACATTGTAGCTTCCGGAAATTCTATCCCTTTAAAAGTTATAGGATTATCTGCACTGCTTAAAGTATCTCCTGTAGCCGTAAATTGTAACTTTGAAACAGCTCCTATATCTCCTGCCACTATTTCATTTGTTGGAATTTGTTGTTTACCCATTAAAAAATACATAGTTCCTATTTTTTCATTTTTATCCTTATTTGAATTATATACAATAGAATCCGATTTAATTTTTCCCGTTATTACTCTAAACAAAGATAATTTTCCAACAAATGGATCAGCTATAGTTTTAAATACAAAAGCTGATAAAGGTAATTTTTCATCTATTTTCACTTCTATATTAGAATTAGTTTTTAGATTTACAGCACTTAATGGTTCTGCATTTTCAGGTGATGGGAAACATTCAATTACATCTTCAAGTAACGTTTCAGTACCTATTCCATTAAATGCTGATCCACACATTACTGGAGCTATATCTCCTTTAGAACAACCATTAATAAGTCCATTGTAAATTTCTTCGTCACTTAATGTTCCTTCGTTAAAATATTTATCTAATAAAATCTCATCTGTTTCAGCTACAGCTTCTATTATCATATTTTTGCATTCATCAATCTTAGCCATAAGCTCTTCTGGTATTTCAGCTTCTCTCATGGAGTGGGTTTTAGAATCAAAAATTCTAGCTTTTCTTGATATGACGTTTACAACACCTTTAAAATTTTCTTCAGTTCCTATAGGATACTGCACTGGAACTACAGATATACCAAACTTTTCTTTTAATCCTTCTAATACGTTATCAAAATTTGAGTTCTCCCTATCTAATTTGTTTATATAAAATGATCTTGGTAAATTATTTTTGTTCACATATGCCCAAGCCTTTTCTGTACCTACTTGTATACCAGAAGTTCCTGATGTTACAATCATAGCTACATCAACTGCTCTTAAGGCCTCATATGTTTCACCAATAAAATCAAAATATCCTGGAATATCCACTAAATTTATTTTAGTATTTTGCCATTCACATGGTGCTATTGATGCGGATATAGATATTTTTCTCTTCTTTTCTTCGGAATCATAGTCACTTACAGTGTTTCCTTCTTCAATTTTGCCAAATCTATCTGTAGCTTTTGTGTAGTAAAGTATTGCTTCTGTCAAAGTAGTCTTCCCTGAACCACTGTGTCCAACAATTCCTACGTTTCTTAAATTTTTAGTTGTATAATTTTTCATAAGCAATTCCCCCTCTTACTTTTAAGCTTAATTATATATTCTATTTTAAATTAAAAATTCCTTTAAAATTAATGAAATTTTCAAAATAATTTGATTATATATATACCCTTATATTACATTTTATATACTATATATGAAAAATATCTCTAAATATTAAAACTTTATTACATATTTTATTACATAAAAAAAACCCACATTAATCAATAATTAATGTGGATCTACATTTACAAATTAAATTGGCTCCGCGAAAAGGATTCGAACCTTCAACCTATCGGTTAACAGCCGAGTGCTCCACCGTTGAGCTATCGCGGAACGCTTTACCTGGCGACGACCTACTCTTCCACAGAGCTGCCCCTGCAGTACCATCGGCACTATAAAGCTTAACCATCGTGTTCGAAATGGGAACGGGTGTTGCCTTTATGTCATAATCACCAGATTATTACTTGCTACTTTAAATATTATAAATGGTATCAAGTAAAATGTCAATATCTTTTTTACATTTTGTCCTCTGAAAATTGCACAGTGAATTTATTTGGTCAAGCCCTCGACCTATTAGTATCAGTCAGCTGAACATGTTACCATGCTTACACCTCTGACCTATCAACCTTGTGTTCTTCAAGGGGTCTTACTAGCTTACGCTATGGGAAATCTAATCTTGAGGTGGGTTTCACGCTTAGATGCTTTCAGCGTTTATCCCGTCCCGACATAGCTACCCAGCCATGCTCCTGGCGGAACAACTGGTACACCAGAGGTCAGTCCATCCCGGTCCTCTCGTACTAAGGACAGCTCCTCTCAAATTTCCTACGCCCGCGACGGATAGGGACCGAACTGTCTCACGACGTTCTGAACCCAGCTCGCGTGCCGCTTTAATGGGCGAACAGCCCAACCCTTGGGACCTACTTCAGCCCCAGGATGCGACGAGCCGACATCGAGGTGCCAAACCTCCCCGTCGATGTGGACTCTTGGGGGAGATCAGCCTGTTATCCCCGAGGTAGCTTTTATCCGTTGAGCGATGGCCCTCCCACGAGGTACCACCGGATCACTAAGCCCGACTTTCGTCCCTGCTCCACTTGTTTGTGTCGCAGTCAGGCTCCCTTCTGCCTTTGCACTCTTCGAACGATTTCCAACCGTTCTGAGGGAACCTTTGGGCGCCTCCGTTACTTTTTTGGAGGCGACCGCCCCAGTCAAACTGCCCACCTAACAATGTCCCGTGACCAGTTTCATGGCCACCGGTTAGAATCCCAATACTGTCAGGGTGGTATCCCAAGGATGACTCCACAGAAGCTGACGCCCCTGTTTCGCAGTCTCCCACCTATCCTGTACAGACAATATCGAAACTCAATGCTAAGCTGCAGTAAAGCTCTACGGGGTCTTTCCGTCCAATCGCGGGTAGCAAGCATCTTCACTTGCACTACAATTTCGCCGGATTTGTTGTCGAGACAGTGCCCAAGTCATTACGCCATTCGTGCGGGTCGGAACTTACCCGACAAGGAATTTCGCTACCTTAGGACCGTTATAGTTACGGCCGCCGTTTACTGGGGCTTAAGTTCACACCTTCGCTTACGCTAAGTATTCCCCTTAACCTTCCAGCACCGGGCAGGCGTCAGCCCCTATACTTCAGCTTTCGCTTTAGCAGAGACCTGTGTTTTTGCTAAACAGTTGCTTGGGCCTATTCTCTGCGACCTACTTTCGTAGGCACCCCTTCTCCCGAAGTTACGGGGTCAATTTGCCGAGTTCCTTGACAACAATTCTTCCGATGGTCTTAGGATTCTCTCCTCACCTACCTGTGTCGGTTTGCGGTACGGGCACCAACATCCTCCATAGAGACTTTTCTTGGCAGCGTGGAATCAGATACTTCGCGACATAAAGTCACTCCCCATCACACCTCAACATTAATCAGACGGATTTGCCTGTCTGATCTGTCTAGATGCTTAGACACACATCCAATAGTGTGCACATCCTATCCTCCTGCGTCATCCCATTTGTAATAACGTCAATTGGTGGTATCGGAATATCAACCGATTGTCCATCACCTACGCCTTTCGGCCTCGGCTTAGGTCCCGACTAACCCTGAGCGGACGAGCCTTCCTCAGGAAACCTTAGGTTTTCGACCAATAAGATTCTCACTTATTTCTCGCTACTTATGCCAGCATACTCACTCCTGTACAGTCCACCGCTCCTTTCGGTACGACTTCAATCCATACAGGAAGCTCCTCTACCGCTCTTTCGAGCCCATAGCTTCGGTGGTAAGTTTTAGCCCCGGACATCTTCGGCGCAGGATCTCTCGACTAGTGAGCTATTACGCACTCTTTGAATGAGTGGCTGCTTCTGAGCCAACATCCTAGTTGTCTTAGAAATCCCACATCCTTTTCCACTTAACTTACACTTTGGGACCTTAGCTGATGATCTGGGCTGTTTCCCTTTTGACCACGGATCTTATCATTCGTAGTCTGACTGCTGAGATACAAGTATATGGCATTCGGAGTTTGATAGGGTTCAGTAACTGTTGTCAGCCCCTAGCCCATTCAGTGCTCTACCTCCACTACTCAATCTCAACGCTAGCCCTAAAGCTATTTCGAGGAGAACCAGCTATCTCCGAGTTCGATTGGAATTTCTCCGCTATCCACAGCTCATCCCATGGTTTTTCAACACCAACGTGGTTCGGACCTCCACGGAATTTTACTTCCGCTTCATCCTGGCCATGGATAGGTCACTCGGTTTCGGGTCTACGACATGCAACTTTTCGCCCTATTCAGACTCGGTTTCCCTTCGGCTCCATACCTTAAGTACTTAACCTTGCTACATATCGTAACTCGCTGGCTCGTTCTACAAAAAGCACGTCGTCGCACGTAAAAGTGCTTCGACCGGTTGTGGACACACGGTTTCAGGTTCTATTTCACTCCCCTTCCGGGGTTCTTTTCACCTTTCCCTCACGGTACTGCTTCACTATCGGTCACCAGTTAGTATTTAGCCTTGGGAGGTGGTCCTCCCTGCTTCCCACAAGGTTTCACGTGTCTCGTGGTACTCTGGATTAGACCTGACTGCTATTTCTTTTCACTTACAGGGCTGTTACCTTCTATGGCGGAGCCTTCCAGCTCTCTTCAATTAAAAAATCACAGTATTTATGGTCTATCCTCAACCCCAGGAACAAGTTCCTGGTTTGGGCTCTTTCCCTTTCGCTCGCCGCTACTTAGAAAATCGATGTTTCTTTCTCTTCCTCCGGGTACTTAGATGTTTCAGTTCCCCGGGTTTACCTCCATAAACCTATGTATTCAGTTTACAGTACAATACGTTAGTATTGTGGGTTTCCCCATTCGGAAATCTCTGGATCACAGGCTATTTGCGCCTACCCAAAGCTTATCGCAGCTTATCGCGTCCTTCATCGGCTACTGGTGCCAAGGCATTCACCATGCGCCCTTTGTAGCTTGACCATTTTCTTACTTTAAAGATTAATCTTTAAAGTTTCATTCTACAAAGGTATTTAACTACCTTTAGCTTTACTTTTATTAAAAGTTATATTCACTGTGCAATTTTCAAAGAACAATTGGTGGGCTTAAATGGACTCGAACCATCGACCTCACGCTTATCAGGCGTGCGCTCTAACCAGCTGAGCTATAAGCCCTTCTTAGTTTGAGGTCGTGTCTCTTAGACTCATTCAATTCAGTCTTTAACCAACTTACGTTGCTTTTACTGAATATTAAAGGTAATTTTTTTAACCTTTAATCCCTCAAAATTAAACAGAGCTATTAAATAAAACCTTCGAAGTAGAATTACCTACTTCGTCGACTCCTTAGAAAGGAGGTGATCCAGCCGCAGGTTCTCCTACGGCTACCTTGTTACGACTTCACCCCAATCACTAACCCCACCTTCGGCCGCTGGCTCCTTACGGTTACCTCACGGACTTCGGGTGTTGCCAGCTCTCATGGTGTGACGGGCGGTGTGTACAAGGCCCGGGAACGTATTCACCGCGACATGCTGATTCGCGATTACTAGCAACTCCAGCTTCATGTAGGCGAGTTTCAGCCTACAATCCGAACTGAGATGAGTTTTAAAAGTTTGGCTCCACCTCACGGTCTTGCATCTTTCTGTACTCACCATTGTAGCACGTGTGTAGCCCTAGACATAAGGGGCATGATGATTTGACGTCATCCCCACCTTCCTCCCGGTTAACCCGGGCAGTCTCACTAGAGTGCTCAACTAAATGGTAGCAACTAATGATAAGGGTTGCGCTCGTTGCAGGACTTAACCTAACATCTCACGACACGAGCTGACGACAACCATGCACCACCTGTCTCCCTGTCCCGAAGGACTTCCTTTGTTACAAGTAATTCAGGGGATGTCAAGTCTAGGTAAGGTTCTTCGCGTTGCTTCGAATTAAACCACATGCTCCGCTGCTTGTGCGGGCCCCCGTCAATTCCTTTGAGTTTTAATCTTGCGATCGTACTTCCCAGGCGGAATACTTATTGCGTTAGCTGCGGCACAGAAGGAGTCGATACCTCCTACACCTAGTATTCATCGTTTACGGCGTGGACTACCAGGGTATCTAATCCTGTTTGCTACCCACGCTTTCATGCCTCAGCGTCAGTTACGGTCCAGAGAGTCGCCTTCGCCACTGGTGTTCTTCCTAATCTCTACGCATTTCACCGCTACACTAGGAATTCCACTCTCCTCTCCCGCACTCTAGATATCCAGTTTCAAATGCAGCACCCAAGTTGAGCTCGGGTATTTCACATCTGACTTAAAAATCCGCCTACGCATCCTTTACGCCCAGTAAATCCGGACAACGCTTGCCACCTACGTATTACCGCGGCTGCTGGCACGTAGTTAGCCGTGGCTTCCTCCTTGGGTACCGTCATTATCGTCCCCAAAGACAGAGCTTTACAACCCGAAGGCCTTCATCACTCACGCGGCGTTGCTGCATCAGGCTTTCGCCCATTGTGCAATATTCCCCACTGCTGCCTCCCGTAGGAGTCTGGACCGTGTCTCAGTTCCAATGTGGCCGATCACCCTCTCAGGTCGGCTACGCATCGTTGCCTTGGTGAGCCGTTACCTCACCAACTAGCTAATGCGCCGCGGGCCCATCTCAAAGCGAATAAATCCTTTAATTAGTTCTCCATGTGAAAAACTAATGTTATGCGGTATTAATCTCCCTTTCGGGAGGCTATCCCCCACTTTGAGGTAGGTTGCCCACGTGTTACTCACCCGTCCGCCGCTAATCCATCCCCGAAGGAATTTCATCGCTCGACTTGCATGTGTTAAGCACGCCGCCAGCGTTCGTCCTGAGCCAGGATCAAACTCTCAATTTTAAAGTTTAATCTGTACTCAAATTATTGACGTTAAACATTTGTTTAACTATACTGGCTTATTTAAAATAAGAATGTCTTCTTACTTTCACTCTGTTTAATTTTCAAAGACCCTGTCGCATCTCGGCGACTCATATATCTTATCATGTTTACTTAACCTTGTCAAGAAATTTTTTCAAATTCTTTTCTATTAAGTTCGCTGTGTTCTCACAGCTTTAACATCATACCATGTTACTTAAGTTTTTGTCAACATATTTTTTATGTTCTTTTTTCTTAAGTAACTGTCTGCTCTCTCAAGCAACATGTGTTATTGTATCATATTTTTTTAACCACATATACTTACTAATGATTGTTGCTTTAAATTAACTCTTATTATATATTGTTTTTTACCCTTTATTAAGTTTTACATATGTAGATACACCAGGATAAGTTAACATTGTTTTATATCATTTTTAACAACATTTATGCTATTGCTCTACTAGTAAAATATCACTTATATTAATAATAATTTATACTGTATATTTAAAATTACCATTTAACTCAGGTAGAATTTGCTCCTGGAGAATAGCTCTTCCCAAATCAGAAACTCGTTAAATGTCATTTACACATTTAACTCATCTAATTCTTAGAATAAACTTATCCTCAAAAGAATTATCATCCATTGTGCACAGCATAATAACTCTAAATCGCTTAAGCTCAAAAGTTCTAATATTTTTTACAAATCGCTTTCACTATTTGTACTGTAATGTTAAGGATGGTAACTTTAATGTAAAATTTTTAGATAGATTGAAAAATCCAACGTGATTCAGTAATAAAATATTTCTTATATAACCTAAATCAAACTTACCATATATATTAGATTAACTTTTCTATTTCCTCCTCATTTTTAGCCTTAAATTTTGATCTTTACTTATCTTTAAGTTTCTTATTATTTCTTCAATTACTTTCTTAACTTAGCTTTGCATATAAGTTTTTTTAATACTTACTACGAATTCTTAATGTCAAAAAATAAAAAGAATCTGTAATATAAATTACAGATTCTTTTATGGTGGAGATAAAGAGACTCGAACTCTTGACCCTCTGCGTGCAAGGCAGATGCTCTCCCAACTGAGCTATACCCCCATATGGTGGACCTTCAGGGATTCGAACCCCGGACCACCGGTTATGAGTCGGTTGCTCTAACCAACTGAGCTAAAGATCCATACTTACCTGGCGACGACCTACTCTTCCACAGAGCTGCCCCTGCAGTACCATCGGCACTATAAAGCTTAACCATCGTGTTCGGAATGGGAACGGGTGTTACCTTTATGTCATAATCACCAGATTATTACTTGCTACTTTAAATATTATAAATGGTATCAAGCAAATTGTCAATATCCTTTTTACATTTTGTCCTCTGAAAATTGCACAGTGAATTTATTTGGTCAAGCCCTCGACCTATTAGTATCAGTCAGCTGAACATGTTACCATGCTTACACCTCTGACCTATCAACCTTGTGTTCTTCAAGGGGTCTTACTAGCTTACGCTATGGGAAATCTAATCTTGAGGTGGGTTTCACGCTTAGATGCTTTCAGCGTTTATCCCGTCCCGACATAGCTACCCAGCCATGCTCCTGGCGGAACAACTGGTACACCAGAGGTCAGTCCATCCCGGTCCTCTCGTACTAAGGACAGCTCCTCTCAAATTTCCTACGCCCGCGACGGATAGGGACCGAACTGTCTCACGACGTTCTGAACCCAGCTCGCGTGCCGCTTTAATGGGCGAACAGCCCAACCCTTGGGACCTACTTCAGCCCCAGGATGCGACGAGCCGACATCGAGGTGCCAAACCTCCCCGTCGATGTGGACTCTTGGGGGAGATCAGCCTGTTATCCCCGAGGTAGCTTTTATCCGTTGAGCGATGGCCCTCCCACGAGGTACCACCGGATCACTAAGCCCGACTTTCGTCCCTGCTCCACTTGTTTGTGTCGCAGTCAGGCTCCCTTCTGCCTTTGCACTCTTCGAACGATTTCCAACCGTTCTGAGGGAACCTTTGGGCGCCTCCGTTACTTTTTTGGAGGCGACCGCCCCAGTCAAACTGCCCACCTAACAATGTCCCGTGACCAGTTTCATGGCCACCGGTTAGAATCCCAATACTGTCAGGGTGGTATCCCAAGGATGACTCCACAGAAGCTGACGCCCCTGTTTCGCAGTCTCCCACCTATCCTGTACAGACAATATCGAAACTCAATGCTAAGCTGCAGTAAAGCTCTACGGGGTCTTTCCGTCCAATCGCGGGTAGCAAGCATCTTCACTTGCACTACAATTTCGCCGGATTTGTTGTCGAGACAGTGCCCAAGTCATTACGCCATTCGTGCGGGTCGGAACTTACCCGACAAGGAATTTCGCTACCTTAGGACCGTTATAGTTACGGCCGCCGTTTACTGGGGCTTAAGTTCACACCTTCGCTTACGCTAAGTATTCCCCTTAACCTTCCAGCACCGGGCAGGCGTCAGCCCCTATACTTCAGCTTTCGCTTTAGCAGAGACCTGTGTTTTTGCTAAACAGTTGCTTGGGCCTATTCTCTGCGACCTACTTTCGTAGGCACCCCTTCTCCCGAAGTTACGGGGTCAATTTGCCGAGTTCCTTGACAACAATTCTTCCGATGGTCTTAGGATTCTCTCCTCACCTACCTGTGTCGGTTTGCGGTACGGGCGCCAACATCCTCCATAGAGACTTTTCTTGGCAGCGTGGAATCAGATACTTCGCGACATAAAGTCACTCCCCATCACACCTCAACATTAATCAGACGGATTTGCCTGTCTGATCTGTCTAGATGCTTAGACACACATCCAATAGTGTGCACATCCTATCCTCCTGCGTCATCCCATTTGTAATAACGTCAATTGGCGGTATCGGAATATCAACCGATTGTCCATCACCTACGCCTTTCGGCCTCGGCTTAGGTCCCGACTAACCCTGAGCGGACGAGCCTTCCTCAGGAAACCTTAGGTTTTCGACCAATAAGATTCTCACTTATTTCTCGCTACTTATGCCAGCATACTCACTCCTGTACAGTCCACCGCTCCTTTCGGTACGACTTCAATCCATACAGGAAGCTCCTCTACCGCTCTTTCGAGCCCATAGCTTCGGTGGTAAGTTTTAGCCCCGGACATCTTCGGCGCAGGATCTCTCGACTAGTGAGCTATTACGCACTCTTTGAATGAGTGGCTGCTTCTGAGCCAACATCCTAGTTGTCTTAGAAATCCCACATCCTTTTCCACTTAACTTACACTTTGGGACCTTAGCTGATGATCTGGGCTGTTTCCCTTTTGACCACGGATCTTATCATTCGTAGTCTGACTGCTGAGATACAAGTATATGGCATTCGGAGTTTGATAGGGTTCAGTAACTGTTGTCAGCCCCTAGCCCATTCAGTGCTCTACCTCCACTACTCAATCTCAACGCTAGCCCTAAAGCTATTTCGAGGAGAACCAGCTATCTCCGAGTTCGATTGGAATTTCTCCGCTATCCACAGCTCATCCCATGGTTTTTCAACACCAACGTGGTTCGGACCTCCACGGAATTTTACTTCCGCTTCATCCTGGCCATGGATAGGTCACTCGGTTTCGGGTCTACGACACGCAACTTTTCGCCCTATTCAGACTCGGTTTCCCTTCGGCTCCATACCTTAAGTACTTAACCTTGCTACATATCGTAACTCGCTGGCTCGTTCTACAAAAAGCACGTCGTCGCACGTAAAAGTGCTTCGACCGGTTGTGGACACACGGTTTCAGGTTCTATTTCACTCCCCTTCCGGGGTTCTTTTCACCTTTCCCTCACGGTACTGCTTCACTATCGGTCACCAGTTAGTATTTAGCCTTGGGAGGTGGTCCTCCCTGCTTCCCACAAGGTTTCACGTGTCTCGTGGTACTCTGGATTAGACCTGACTGCTATTTCTTTTCACTTACAGGGCTGTTACCTTCTATGGCGGAGCCTTCCAGCTCTCTTCAATTAAAAAATCACAGTATTTATGGTCTATCCTCAACCCCAGGAACAAGTTCCTGGTTTGGGCTCTTTCCCTTTCGCTCGCCGCTACTTAGAAAATCGATGTTTCTTTCTCTTCCTCCGGGTACTTAGATGTTTCAGTTCCCCGGGTTTACCCCCATAAACCTATGTATTCAGTTTACAGTACAATACGTTAGTATTGTGGGTTTCCCCATTCGGAAATCTCTGGATCACAGGCTATTTGCGCCTACCCAAAGCTTATCGCAGCTTATCGCGTCCTTCATCGGCTACTGGTGCCAAGGCATTCACCATGCGCCCTTTGTAGCTTGACCATTTTCTTACTCTTAAGATTAATCTTTAGAGTTTTATTCTACAAAGGTATTTAATTACCTTTAGCTTTACTTTTATTAAAAGTTATATTCACTGTGCAATTTTCAAAGGACAACTGAAGAATTAGATTCTTCAAAATTAAACAGAGCTATTAAATAAAACCTTCGAAGTAGAATTACCTACTTCGTCGACTCCTTAGAAAGGAGGTGATCCAGCCGCAGGTTCTCCTACGGCTACCTTGTTACGACTTCACCCCAATCACTAACCCCACCTTCGGCCGCTGGCTCCTTACGGTTACCTCACGGACTTCGGGTGTTGCCAGCTCTCATGGTGTGACGGGCGGTGTGTACAAGGCCCGGGAACGTATTCACCGCGACATGCTGATTCGCGATTACTAGCAACTCCAGCTTCATGTAGGCGAGTTTCAGCCTACAATCCGAACTGAGATGAGTTTTAAAAGTTTGGCTCCACCTCACGGTCTTGCATCTTTCTGTACTCACCATTGTAGCACGTGTGTAGCCCTAGACATAAGGGGCATGATGATTTGACGTCATCCCCACCTTCCTCCCGGTTAACCCGGGCAGTCTCACTAGAGTGCTCAACTAAATGGTAGCAACTAATGATAAGGGTTGCGCTCGTTGCAGGACTTAACCTAACATCTCACGACACGAGCTGACGACAACCATGCACCACCTGTCTCCCTGTCCCGAAGGACTTCCTTTGTTACAAGTAATTCAGGGGATGTCAAGTCTAGGTAAGGTTCTTCGCGTTGCTTCGAATTAAACCACATGCTCCGCTGCTTGTGCGGGCCCCCGTCAATTCCTTTGAGTTTTAATCTTGCGATCGTACTTCCCAGGCGGAATACTTATTGCGTTAGCTGCGGCACAGAAGGAGTCGATACCTCCTACACCTAGTATTCATCGTTTACGGCGTGGACTACCAGGGTATCTAATCCTGTTTGCTACCCACGCTTTCATGCCTCAGCGTCAGTTACGGTCCAGAGAGTCGCCTTCGCCACTGGTGTTCTTCCTAATCTCTACGCATTTCACCGCTACACTAGGAATTCCACTCTCCTCTCCCGCACTCTAGATATCCAGTTTCAAATGCAGCACCCAAGTTGAGCTCGGGTATTTCACATCTGACTTAAAAATCCGCCTACGCATCCTTTACGCCCAGTAAATCCGGACAACGCTTGCCACCTACGTATTACCGCGGCTGCTGGCACGTAGTTAGCCGTGGCTTCCTCCTTGGGTACCGTCATTATCGTCCCCAAAGACAGAGCTTTACAACCCGAAGGCCTTCATCACTCACGCGGCGTTGCTGCATCAGGCTTTCGCCCATTGTGCAATATTCCCCACTGCTGCCTCCCGTAGGAGTCTGGACCGTGTCTCAGTTCCAATGTGGCCGATCACCCTCTCAGGTCGGCTACGCATCGTTGCCTTGGTGAGCCGTTACCTCACCAACTAGCTAATGCGCCGCGGGCCCATCTCAAAGCGAATAAATCCTTTAATTAGTTCTCCATGTGAAAAACTAATGTTATGCGGTATTAATCTCCCTTTCGGGAGGCTATCCCCCACTTTGAGGTAGGTTGCCCACGTGTTACTCACCCGTCCGCCGCTAATCCATCCCCGAAGGGATTTCATCGCTCGACTTGCATGTGTTAAGCACGCCGCCAGCGTTCGTCCTGAGCCAGGATCAAACTCTCAATTTTAAAGTTTAATCTGTACTCAAATTATTGACGTTAAACATTTGTTTAACTATACTGGCTTATTTAAAATAAGAATGTCTTCTTACTTTCACTCTGTTTAATTTTCAAGGATCTTGCCGCATCTCAGCGACTTTTATATCTTACCATGTTTGCTTAATCTTGTCAAGAACTTTTTTCAAATTCTTTTCTGTTAAGTTTGCTGTGTTCTCACAGCTTTAACATCATACCATGTTACTTAAGTTTTTGTCAACATATTTTTTATGTTCTTTTTTCTTAAGTAACTGTCTGCTCTCTCAAGCGACATGTATTATTTTATCATGATTTTCTATACACACAAATTAAATATTTCTAATTAAATGCAACTATTCTCTTTTTTCTATTAAATACTAACTATATTTAAGTTATTCACATAACGATACACGTGGATATGTTACTTTTAGACTTTTCTATTAATCACATAAAACTTGTAACCTCTGTATGTTCCAAACTATATACTGACTAAAATAAAGCATCTGTAAAACCTTAAAGCATTTATGATAGAATTAATCTGCTTAACCCATTTAGGATGAATAAATGTAAAAAATAGATTTTGAAATACAAGCTTAAAATGGAGCAGGTGTACTCCTACTCCATTTTATTTATCACAAAGTATAAAATTCTATAACTACTTTTCATAAATAGCTTTACAGACTTTTAACTAATTCCTTAAACTTATTACCTCTGGCTTCAAAATTAGGAAACATGTCAAAGCTAGCACAAGCGGGTGAAAGAGTCACTACATCTCCCTTTTTAGCAAAATCCTTAGCCTTACATACTGCTCCCTCTAAACTTTCCTCAACTATTATAGGTATTTCAACATTCTTTTCTTTCATTACTTTGTTAAATGCATCTTTTATCTTGTTTTTTGTTGCCCCTATTAGTATTAGTATTTTTATATTTTTATAGCCTTCTTCCGCTAATGGTTCAAAGGGAATCTTTTTATCATATCCTCCAGCTATTAAGATTACTGGTTTTTCAAATGTTTTGAGTCCCGCTAAAGTTCTACTTGGACTTGATGCTATGGAATCATTATAGTATTTCACTCCCTCTACATCCCTTATGAATTCACATCTATGTTCTACTCCCATAAAATTTATAGCTGTTTCTCTCATGCTTTCTATACTTGCATCATCACTTACTGCACAAAAAGCAGCAAGTAAATTTTCTACATTATGCATACCTTTTATTTGAATTTCATTTAATCCACAAACTTCTTTTCCCTTTATATATAGTTTTCCGTTTTCAAAATATCCTCCATTTTTAATTTTTTCTTTTGTACTAAATTGAGTAAGTTTGCCATTGGCCTCCTTACACATAGAATTAGTTAAATCATTATCCCTATTTAATACCAATAAGTTTTCTACTTCTTGGTACTTAAAAACATTCTTTTTTGAATCAATATACTCTTCCATACCTTTATGTATATCTAGATGGTTTGGGCTTAAATTTGTTACAACAGCAACCTCTGGAGAAACCTTCATAGTCATAAGTTGAAAACTTGACAATTCCAGTACTACTCTATCATCATTTTCTATTTCTTCTATCTGAGAGAACAGAGGCGTTCCTATATTCCCACCTACCCATGTTTTATAACCATGTTGTTTCAATATATTATAAATTAATGTAGTAGTTGTGGTTTTACCATCACTACCAGTGATGCCATAAATTTTGGCAGGACAATACTTTATAAATTCTTCCATTTCAGAAGTTATATATGCTCCATCATTTTTTGCAGCTACAAGTGCCGGACTATCTATTCTCATAGAAGGAGTTTTAAAAATCACATCGAAGCCTTTTAAAGCATCCATATATTTATCTCCTAATATCAATTTAACTCCTTTTTGTTCGAACTCTTTAGCAACATCTCCTAACTGCTCTTTACTTTTCTTATCAAATGCACTAACTTTTGCACCTAATTCTAATAAAAAATTTATTAGCGGTGTATTACTTATTCCTATACCAACTACAGCTGTGTTTTTGCCCTTTATAAAATTCTTAAAATCCAAAAAATCTTTTTTCATTACTTAAAGCCCTCCATAATCAAACTATCTATAGTGATTTTTATATAAATTACCCTTCAATTATACCACTTTGCAATAAAATTAAAATCATTTGATTTTCCTGTTGCAAATTGTTTCTATTGCAAATTTTATTATAATACATATTTATAAAACTTTTGTTGAACAAAGTCGAAATTGCATGAAAATACTAAATTTAAAGACTTTGTTGTAAGGTATTGAAATTTAGTATTTTCATGTGCTATACTAAATTTGTGCCGTAAGGAACATTGATATAATTCCCCAAGTTTTAATTAAACATATAACATATCCCCATGATTAAACCCTATTTTACCGGATTGCTTATCCGGTAATTTTTTTATTTTTAAAATAATATTTATATATAAAAGGTATATATTGCAAATTAAACCTTTATGCAATATATACCTTTCTATTTAAAACTTCATTTTTTCTTTTACAAAATTCTTAATTTCATCTACCTTCATTCTGAATTGTTCCATAGTATCTCTATCCCTAACTGTTACAGTGTTATCTTCCAAAGTATCAAAATCTATAGTTATGCAATATGGAGTTCCTGCTTCGTCTTGTCTTCTATACCTTTTTCCTATACTTCCTGCTTCATCATACTCTACATTGAATTCTGTTCTTAATTCATCATAAATTGCGTCAGCTTTTTCTGACAACTTTTTAGTAAGAGGTAGTATAGCCACTTTTACTGGGGCAATAGCTGGATGAAAATGAAGCACTGTTCTTGTATCTCCACCCTCAAGTTCTTCTTCATCATATGCATCAACTAAAAATGCTAATACTGCTCTATCTGCTCCTACAGATGGTTCTATGCAATATGGTATATATCTTTCATTTGTAATCGGATCAAGATATGACATATCTTTACCTGAATGTTCTTGATGTTGTTTTAAATCATAATCAGTTCTGTCTGCTACTCCCCACAACTCGCCCCATCCAAATGGGAACAAATATTCTATATCAGAAGTTGCATTACTATAGTGAGATAGTTCTTCTTTATCATGATCTCTAAATCTTACGTTTTTTTCTGCAATTCCAAGGTTTAATAAGAAATTCCAACAAAACTCTTTCCAATATCCATGCCACTCTAAATCTGTACCTGGTTTGCAGAAAAATTCAAGTTCCATTTGTTCAAATTCTCTAGTTCTAAATGTAAAATTACCTGGCGTTATTTCATTTCTAAAAGACTTTCCTATCTGAGCTATTCCAAATGGTGTCTTTTTTCTTGAGGTTCTCTGTACATTTTTAAAATTAACAAATATTCCTTGAGCTGTTTCTGGTCTCAAATGTATTTCTGACTTAGAATCTTCTGTTACTCCTTGATATGTCTTGAACATTAAATTGAACTGTCTTATATCTGTAAAATTCTTTTTGCCACAATTAGGGCACTCTATTTCATTATCTATTATATATTGTTTTAACTTTTCATTGCTCCAACCATCAGCACTAGCTTTTTCTACTCCACTTTGTGTCATATGTTCTTCAACAATCTTATCTGCTCTAAATCTTCCTTTACATTCTTTACAGTCCATAAGAGGGTCTGTGAAATTACCAATATGGCCTGATGCTACCCAAACTTCGCTATTCATAAGAATAGCAGAATCTATTCCTACATTATGTTTATTTTCATGCACAAATTTTTGCCACCATGCTTTTTTTACATTGTTTTTTAATTCTACCCCTAAAGGACCGTAATCCCATGTATTTGCTAGTCCTCCATATATCTCTGAACCTGGATATACAAATCCTCTACTTTTAGCCAATGCTACTATTTTATCCATAGTCTTTTCTACTGCCATTATAATTACCTCCTACAATTTCTTATTTATATTAAATACTATTATTAATTATTTAAGATATAAAAAAAAGACCCTACACCTTAAAGGGACGAAAACTTATTTCCGCGGTTCCACCCTTTTTGGCACAAGCCCTGCTTTTCCAATTTTTGTTCAGAAGTTCCTTCACAATTAAATCTTTATTGTTTTCACCAACCACAATCTCTCTTAATAAGATTTATATTATTACTGTTCTTCATCATTACAACATATTAAATTCTTTACAATTTATATAACAAGCTAAAATTTTATATGTTATTATATAAAAAAATGGCTCCGCGAAAAGGATTCGAACCTTCAACCTATCGGTTAACAGCCGAGTGCTCCACCATTGAGCTATCGCGGAATATCTTTCTTACATTTATTATTATATCAAGTTTTTTCAAAAATGCAATAGTTTTTTTAATTTTGTTTACAATTATCAATTTTGGCCTTAATCTATTGATAATTTACGAGTAATCTGTTTAAGTTAAAACGCAAATAATATCCTCCTAAGTTTGAAGTTCTTCTAAGGTTCATATAATTTATTTTTGCAAAATGTAATTAATTTGAACCTTAGAATGACTTATCCAAACGCATATCAATGCTTACCCCAGTCTTTTTACATAAAAGTGAATTTTAAATCTATGATTTAATGCTAATCACTTTCGAACAGTATTATAGGATACTAGCAATTGTAGCCAAGCGATACACACTTACGAAGTATTTCTTATTGTTGAGTTGGTTTCATTGTTGGAAATAATATAACGTCTCTTATAGAAGAAGAATTTGTTAAAAACATTATTACTCTATCTATTCCTATACCAAGACCACCTGTTGGAGGCATTCCTATTTCCAATGCATTTATGAAATCATCATCCATCATGTAAGCCTCATCATCTCCAAGTTCTCTTTCTTTTAATTGTTGAAGGAACCTATCTTTCTGAACTATAGGGTCATTAAGTTCTGAATATGCATTACATACTTCTCTGCCATATACGAATCCTTCAAATCTTTCAGTGAAAGCTTCATTTCCTCTCTTCTTTTTAGTAAGAGGTGAGTTTTCTACTGGATAATCACATATAAAAGTAGGTTGCATTAACTTATCTTCACAAAATTCTTCAAATAGTGCAATAAGTATATCGCCCTTTGAACAATCTTTTAATTCTTTTTTAAATTTAAGATGCTTTTCTTTTGCAATTTCTCTTGCTGCTTCGTCATCTTTTATATCATTAAAATCTACTCCAGCAAATTCTTTAACTGCATCTACCATAGTTAGTCTTCTCCATGGTGGTGTAAAATCTATTTCTGTATCTTCATAGATAACCTTTGTACTACCCAAAACTTTTTCACATACATGAGCTATCATATTTTCAGTTAATTCCATCATATCATTATAATCTGCATAAGCTTGATACAACTCCATGCAAGTAAATTCTGGATTATGTCTTACATCCATACCTTCATTTCTGAAGTTTTTACCTATTTCATATACTCTTTCAAATCCGCCAACTATAAGTCTCTTTAAGTGTAATTCTGTAGCTATTCTTAAATACATGCCTATGTCTAATGTATTATGATGTGTAATAAATGGTCTTGCCGCTGCTCCACCTGCTATAGTAGAAAGAATAGGTGTCTCTACCTCTAAATAATCTCTGTTATCTAAAAATGCTCTTATAGCTTTTATTATACCTGTTCTCTTTATAAATGTATCTTTAACATCTTGATTCATTATTAAATCTACATATCTTTGTCTATATCTTAAATCAGGATCTTTTAAACCATGCCATTTTTCTGGCAGTGGTTTTAATGATTTAGCCAAAAGTTTGAAATCAGTTATGTGAAGAGATACTTCTCCTGTTTTAGTTTTAAATACCGTACCATCTATAGATAAAATGTCTCCTATGTCAAAAGATTTATATTCCTTAAGTCTTTCTTCACCAACATCATTTATCTTTATGTATAATTGTATTTTACCATATCTATCATGAAGATCTGAAAATCCAGCTTTACCATGAACTCTCTTTGACATAAGTCTTCCTGTAACAGTAACATCTTTTCCTTCAAGTTCTTCGTAATTACCTTTTATTTGTTCTGATGTATGTGTTCTCTCTGCTTTATATACATCAAAAGGATCTTTACCTTGTTCTTGAAGGTTAAAGAATTTTTGCCTTCTCTCCTTTATAAGTTGATTAAAGTCTTCCTCTAGTTGATTTAAATTTTTTTCATCATTTGCCATTTGTACGCCTCCAATTTATCTTCTTATGCCAAGTATTTCGTATTTGCTTACTCCATCTGGCACTTGTACTTCAATTATATCCCCTATTTTTTTGCCTGCAAGACCTATTCCCACTGGTGATTCATTAGATATCTTATTATTTATAGGGTCAGCTTCTGCAGATCCAACTATTGTATACTCTACTTCTTCATCAAAATCATAATCTTTAACTTTTACAATAGAACCCACACCAACTATATCTAATGGAATTTCACTTTCATCTACTATACTAGCATTTTTCAACATATTTTCAAGTTGAATTATTCTTCCTTCCACAAATGCTTGTTCATTTTTAGCTTCATCGTACTCTGAATTTTCACTTAAATCTCCAAATGAAAGAGCAACTTTTATTTTTTCTGTTATTTCTTTTCTTTTAGCTGATTTTAAATATTCAAGTTCATCTTCTAGTTTTCTTACACCTTCATAAGTCATTATATACTTTTTTGATTCACTCATTTTACTCTCCCCTTTTAATAATTTACTAAGAAACTTTCTATAACAACACCCTTTCAGGCTTTATACGTTTATATGAAATCACCTTAATAATCATTTAAGTAATTATAAAACAGCCTTATTCCAATGTCAATATTTGCAGCCTCTTTTAAAATTTATTCACATTACTAGATTAATCATCAAAAACTAGGGTATTATCATTGAATTTTATTCTATCCAAAAAGACACCATTATACTTCAATGATTTTTCTACATCCTTTTCCTCCATTTGACACAGTATAGCTCCTAGAAGTTCACTGGATACTTCATTATTGCTTAAATTATTCATACTCCAAGGTACATAATAAGTTATATCATTAACTGCTCTAATATAATTTTCTCTAGGTTCAAATTTGTTATTTAAATACCATATAACTGATTTTGTATCTATACTAACAGCTCTCGATGCTACAATAAAATCTGCCTTTCCTAAAGCATATTTTTCATCGCTAGTAACAATAGGTGTTATACCATAATTAGCAACGATATATTCAGATATGCAATTGCTATTAGATATGTTTTTAGACAGTAATATTATATACTTAGCTTCTTTTGCCATACAACAAATTACTTCAAATATTATATCATCTGATGCATCATATATCACTATACAGCTATCTCTTATGCTTTTATGCTGAGTTCTTAAAATAAGCTTAGAGCTTTTAACTATTCCCCAGGCCATAATTTCTCTTTGAAATACATTAAAAAAATTATAATCTAGGCATCTATAAGTTTTAGGTGCTAACTCAGCTTCATCACTTTTAAGTATTTTTCTAGCAATATACATATTATTAAAATATGATTCTTTATTAAAATTAGGAGGAAGTTTCACATTTACTATACTTAAGTTTAATTCTTTCACAAAATTTTCTCCCAATAAACAAATACTAAGTTTATCTTTTATCCTGCCAATAAAACTATTATCTTCATAAAATTTTTTTATATTAGAGTTAACATATACCACTGGTTTCATAATTTTTTCCCAAAAATTGTTTATGTTATAACTTATTCAGTTTTAATACTAAAAATTACTATTACTTGTAATATAATTTTTGTATTCTTGTAAAGTAGAAATTACTTTTTCACTGAACTTTTCATAATTTATAGAATCTTTTATTTCCTTATTATTACTTAAACCTTTCAAATACCAGCCTACATGTTTTCTCATCTCTCTTACAGCCTTTTCTTCTCCATCATAATAAATAGCTCTTTTATAATGTTCTATGCACATATCTATTTTCTCTTCTTCAGATGGATAAGTTACATTAACGTTTTGGCTTCTTTGATCGATTTGATTAAATATCCATGGATTACCCATAGCTCCTCTTCCAATCATTATTCCATCGCAGTTTGTAATTTCAAAAAGCTTTTCTGCATCCTCTGCATTTGTAACATCTCCATTGCCTATGACTGGAATTGAAATTGCTTTCTTGATTTCTGATATTATATTCCAATCTGCTTTTCCATTATACATTTGTTCTCTAGTTCTTCCATGAATAGTTATTGCATCAACACCCACTTGTTCTAATTCTTTTGCAAATTCCACGGCATTAATATTATTAGAATCAAACCCTTTTCTAATTTTAGCAGTTACAGGTTTCATTGAAGCTTTTTTTACTTCCTTTACTATTTGTGCTGCTAGTTTTGAATCTTTCATTAATGCAGAACCTTCTCCATTTTTAACTATTTTAGGTGCAGGACATCCCATGTTTATATCTACTAAACAAATATCTTCATTATCATTGAAAAAATCGCAGGCTTTAGCCATTACAAGTGGCTCATTTCCAAAAATCTGAACTGCTGCTGGAGTTTCTTGTTTTGAGATCAACAACATATCCTTTGTGTGTTCACTTCCATAAAACAAAGCTTTAGAACTTATCATTTCTGTATAGACAAGTTCACAACCCGTCTTCTTGCATATCTCTCTAAATGCTATATCTGTAACACCTGCCATAGGAGCCAAAAACACATTTTTTTTAAACTCCAAATTTTTTATTTTCATTATAGCACCTACTCTTTATTTTTTTCATAAATTATTCTAAGTCCCTTAAGCGTTAAAATTGGATCTATTAAATCCATAAACTTTGATTCCTCACTGATAAGCTTTGCCAGTCCTCCTGTTGCAACTACAAGTGGTTCATCTTCGCCAAGCTCAATCATTTCTTTTTTCATCTTGCTAACTATATAATCAACTTGACCTATATATCCATAAACTATACCTGCTTGCATACTAGCAACTGTGTTTTTACATATAACGCCAGCTGGCTTTACTAATTCTATTCTAGGAAGCTTAGCTGCACGTTCAAACAATGCCTCAGAAGATATTTTAATTCCCGGGCAAATAGTTCCACCTAAATAATCTCCTTTTAAAGTTATAGCACAAAAAGTAGTGGCTGTTCCGAAGTCTATAATTATAACTGGTCTTTTGTATATTTCCCTTGCAGCAACAGCATTAACAATTCTATCTGCTCCTACTTCCTTAGGGTTATCATACTTTATATTTATGCCTGTTTTCACTCCTGGCCCAACTACTATTGGTACAACCTCAAAGTACTTTACTATCATATGTTCTAATGAATACATAATGTTAGGAACAACTGAAGATATTATTACGCCTTCAACATCAGATAAATCTAATTTGTTATGTAAAAATAAATCAGTAACCTGAATTCCATATTCATCAGCTGTTCGTTTTGAATCAGTTGACAATCTCCAATCTACAATAAGTTCCTTATTTTTATATACCCCTAAAACTATATTTGTGTTTCCTACGTCTATAACTAGAATCACTTGCTACACCGCCTTCCCACCTAAATATAAAATTAAGCATTAATACGTATACATAATTAAAGAGCAGCTCTAAAGCTGCCCTAGTATAACCATTGTACTGTCAAATTAACAACTTAATTTTATCAGTTAAACTTTATTTGTCAAGATAAGTTTTTTATTTAGAGTTATTCCTGTATTCTTTTCATAAATTCTTCACTATTTACTATATACCTTGTATGGTTTCCTTCTCCTATTTTCCCTTTTTCATCCCATGCATCCACATTAAATATAAGTTTTTTTCCTTCTACTTTTATTAAAGATGACTCACATCTTATTTTCATTCCAATAGGTGATGCTTTAATATGTTTTATGTTAACTTCAATTCCCACTGTAGTATATCCAAAAGGAAGATGTAAATCTACACAACTCTTAGATGTATTTTCCATAAGTGCTACCATAGCAGGTGTTGCAAATACATCCATATTTCCAGATCCTAGTTTACTTGCTACATCATTATCTGTTACATATATTTCCCTTGTAGATGCCATTCCTTCTTTTACATTAAACTCCACAAAATCATCCCATTTCATACTAATTTTATTTAAAAATCTAAAAAATACATAACTATTATATCATTCTTACCAAATTTTTAATATATATTTATAACAAAAAATAGAGGCTATTAACCTCTATTTTATTAATGCTATTATTTTTTATGCTTGCTGAAATATTTCTTCAAATTCATTTGCTTCAAGTTTTTCTTTTTCTAAAAGGGATTTTGCAACAGCATGAAGCTTTGTTACATTTTCAGTAAGAAGTTCTTGTGCCTTGTTATATCCTTGATCTATAAACTTTCTTATTTCTTTATCTATCTCAAAGGCTACTTCTTCACTAAAGTTTCTTCCTTTTCCTAAATCTCTACCTAAAAATACTTCATCATGACCTGAACCAAAAGCTATTGGCCCTAAATCGCTCATGCCATAATCCATAACCATTTTCTTTGCTATAGTAGTTGCTCTATCTATATCATTTTTTGCACCAGTACTTATATCACCTATTATAAGTTTTTCTGCTACTCTTCCACCAAGCAAACCTACTATCTCATCTTCAAGTTTCGTCTTAGACATATAAGCACTATCTTTTTCTGGAAGATGCATAGTATATCCTCCAGCCATTCCTCTTGGTATTATACTTATTTGATGAACTGGATCTGCTGTAGGTAACAATTTCATAACCACAGCATGACCTGCCTCATGATATGCTGTAAGCCTTCTATCTTCTTCATCGATGACCCTACTTTTCTTTTCTGGTCCTGCAATTACTCTAGTTACAGCTTCTTCTAATTCATCCATGTTTATTTCACTTTTATCTTTTCTAACTGCTAACAGTGCTGACTCATTCATTAAATTTTCTAAATCAGCTCCAGTAAATCCTGGAGTTCTTTTTGCAAGTACATCAAGCTTAACTTCTGGAGCCAAATGTTTATTTTTCGAATGAACTTTTAAAATTTCTTCTCTACCTTTAACATCAGGAGCTCCAACTAATATCTGTCTATCAAATCTTCCTGGTCTCAAAAGTGCTGGATCTAAAATATCAGGTCTATTTGTTGCAGCTATCATTATTATGCCTTCATTTGCACCAAATCCATCCATTTCAACTAGCAATTGATTCAAGGTTTGTTCCCTCTCATCATGTCCTCCACCAAGTCCTGCACCTCTTTGTCTTCCCACTGCATCTATTTCATCTATAAATATAATACATGGTGAGTTTTTCTTAGCTTGCTCAAACAAATCTCTAACTCTTGACGCTCCAACACCAACAAACATTTCTACAAAATCTGAACCTGATATACTGAAAAATGGTACTCCAGCCTCTCCAGCTATAGCTTTTGCAAGAAGAGTTTTTCCTGTTCCAGGAGGTCCTACTAAAAGAACTCCTTTAGGAATTCTAGCCCCCATTTCTATATATCGCTTAGGTGCCTTTAAGAAGTCTACAATTTCCGCAAGTTCTGCTTTTTCTTCATCAGCTCCTGCCACATCATCAAAAGTAACCTTCTTTTTATCTGGCGCGGCCATCTTAGCTCTACTCTTACCAAAATTCATTACATTTCGATTTCCACCGCCACCTTGAGATTGCTGCATAAACATAAACCAAAAAGCTACAAGCATTAATATTAAAAGTACCGTTGGTAAATACTGAACCCACATAGGAATTGTTGCAGGTTTAACATAAACTTCTTTAACATCTCCATTCTTTGGGTGTTCAGTAATAAACTGAAATAATCTTTCAGATGGAACTACAGTTTCATATACTGTACCGTCTTTCAAAGTACCATCTACGGTCATTTTATCTTCCTTCACTTGGAAACTCTTTATATTGTTATCTATCCAGTATTTCTGAAATTCATTAAAATTAATCGTTGTTGAACTTTCATTTGTTCTTGCAAGCATCAATGCTGCAAGAATAACTAATACAAACACTATAACCCAGGCCGTTGCACTTGAAAATTTTTTCATTACAGGCCCCCCTCTCTTTTAAGTTTATACTGTAAAATTGTATCATAAGGAAAATACCTTTACAATAAATTTAGATTAATTATTTATAAACTTCCTCTTTTAATATTCCGACATAAGGTAAATTTCTATACTTCTCTGCATAGTCAAGTCCATATCCCACTAAAAAATAATCCGGAACTATGTATCCTGTGTATTTAACATTAATTTCAACTTTTCTCCTTTCTGGTTTACTTAGAAGACAAGCTATTTCTATACTTTCTGCTCCTCTTCCCTTTAAATATTCAATTAAATATGATAGAGTTACACCTGAATCTATTATATCCTCTACTATAAGAACATGTTTACCTTCTATTTCAAAATCTAAATCTTTTAAAATTCTTACAACTCCAGATGTCTTTGTGGAATTACCATAACTTGAAACTGCCATAAAGTCCATAGTACAAGGAATTGTAACTTCCTTTAATAAATCTGCCATAAATGGCACAGATCCTTTTAATATTCCTACTAACATTAATTCCTTTCCTTCATAATCATCACTTATCTTTTTACCAATTTGTTTTATCTTTTCTCTTAATTGTTCTTCAGAAAATAGGACTTCTTTTATATCATTTTTCATGTTGCTCATAATTATGCTTCCTCTCCTTCAACTTTTATCTCTAATATATTTTTTGTATTTTCATCAACTTTGAAAAGTTCACTTACCCTATATCCCACAATCCATGCAATTTCATTGTCAAAGCATATAATAGGAATATGATCTCTATATTCTTTACCTATCTTTTCATCAATAAAAAAATCTTTTAACTTTTTATTTCCATTCATGCCTAGAGGCACAAATCTATCTCCTTCTTTTCTGTGTCTTATAGTGATTTTATTTCCTAATTTATCACAATCAAAATATTTGATTAATTTATTGTTTTTGACATCTATTTTTTCTTTTACATTAATATTTCTAATTGTAACTCGTAATTTATATTTGTTTACATCATTAATACCTTTATGTATAAAATATTCTTCATTATCATTTTCTTTAGTTTTCTCTATTTTTTTAAATATGTGTATATCACCATATCTATTGTTTACTGTTATATGATTAGGTAAATCTATATTTTTGCCTGTACACTTAGATTGAATATTAATTATGTCATAAATATGAACTTTTTCAAAGTTATTTAAATTTCCACTTATATTGCATAAAGCTCTTCTTATAATTCTAGTAATTATAGCATCATTTTCTAAAAATGCCTCCTTTGATATTATAACCTTTTCTATCTGTATATCACAATATCTTTTGAATTTTTCTTTAGCAACTATTTCTAAATATTCGTTATCTATTTTTATAGTACTAGATAATCTATTTAAAACTTTTACAATATCTTTATTAAAGTTTTTTTGAATATAAGGTATAAGCTCAAGTCTTACTTTATTTCTAGAATATATGGTTTCTAGGTTAGTTTTGTCTATTCTTGGATTAATATTTTCTGCTAAACAATACTCTTCAATTTCTTGTCTTGTGCTATTGATTAAGGGTCTCACAAATATATTATCTCTAATTGGTTTTATTCCTACTAATCCTTCTAAACCCGTTCCTCTCATAATCCTCATTAATACAGTTTCTGCTTGATCATTGGCATTATGAGCTATAGCTATCTTTTGCGCATTTAACTCTTCTTTTAAACTGTTAAAAAAATCGTATCTAGCATTTCTTCCAGCACTTTCACATGAAATATTTTGTGTTTCTACAATTTTGTTTATATCTACTGATTTACTTCGAAATTCTATATTTAAACTTTCACAGAATTTTCTTACATATATTTCATCCTTATCTGACTCATCTCCTCTCAAGCAGTGATTTACATGTGCTACACACAGCTCAATATTAAGTTGTCTTTTTAAAGAATTTAATATATGTAGTAAACATATAGAATCTGGTCCACCAGACACTGCAACTATTACTTTGTCTCCATCATTAAACATTCTATGCTTTTTTATAGTTTTTAAAACATTCTCTATCAACTTTAACACTTCCTAAAGAAAATTTTGTTTTACAAATAATATATTACTGAAATTTTATATTTAAATCAAACTACAATTCCAATGGCTTAAGGCCAGAATAATATATTCTAACCTTAAGCCATTAAAAAATTTGGTTTATTTAATATAAACTATATATCTTCTCTACAATTACTGTCATATCATCTTTTATTTTTCCTTTGCTTAATTCTTTTGCATTGCTTATAATTTCTTCACATAACTGCCTAGGATCATTACATTTACTGTTTTTTAAAAAATTTAATATCCATTCATATTTACCTGCTGCCTGATTTTCATAATCCAACACTCCATCACTTACCATGACAATGACATCTCCATTTTCAATCTTTCTTTTAGTTATATCTATATCTGGTTTATCTAATACCCCAATTGGCAAGGTTTTAGATTTTATTACATCAATATCTTCACCCTTTTTTATAAAGCTAGCCACAGCTCCTACTTTCATGAAATCAATTTCCCCTTTATATAAATCTATACTATTTAAATCTAATGTTGAAAATTTTTCTTCTTCTGAAAATTTCATAGTCATTATAGAATTTACTGTATTTATAGCAGTTAACTTATTAAAGCCTGCCTTAGAAAATCTTTCTATAAGTTCTACTGCTGCATTACTTTCCTCACCAGCTTGTGGTCCAAAGCCCATACCATCACTTATAATAGTTAAATAAGTTCCATCAGATAATTTTCCGAAACTACTGCTATCTCCACTATATTTTTCTCCTTGCTTACAGCAATTGCTCATATACGCTGCTACATGATATTTAGGAGTTTCTTCAAGATTCACATTGCAAATTTTAAGTGTGGCATTTAAATTACACCCTTCATCGCTAACACACATGCATTTTCCTGTTACTTCGTTTACTAACGGCAGTATATGTTTTATACAAAGTTGTTTGCCACCACAGGCTTCCATGGATAAATTTACTATTAATCTATTATTCTTATTATTATAACAGAATATATCCCTATAATGCATATTATTTTTATTTAGCACCCTTCTAATGGTATTTTCAGTATCAGTGTTAAACTTTATATCACAATTAAATTCGTGCACAATTTCTGATACAGAATCACCTACATTTTCTATTTGACCTGATAATAATTCTCTGCACTCACTTAATCTGTTTCTCCACATTTCATTAATTATATAATTATTAACAATTTCTTCAGTGCTTTTTATGAGCGCAGACCTTTTTGTGCATTTTCTTTCTATTTCATTAGGAATTTCTTTTTTATTATCCTGATAACTTTGTATTAACTCACTAAAAGCATTATAAGTATAAAAATTTTCTCTCTTCCAACAGATAGACTTCATGGCACATGTGCTGCAAACTCTATCTGCAAGATTTTCTATTAATGCACTACTTTTACTTTTCATTAACAGTTTATCATTATATGCTAGTTTCTCTAAAATTTTGGACATATCAAATAAAACTTCTGAGAAGTTTTCCAATTTATTTACTAATAATCCTTTTATTTTTTCAGCATAATTTTCTTTAAAGTGTTCTTGTTTTTTTTGCCAATCCAATTCCATTTCAATCTTTTTGTAAATTTTTCCAGGTACCATTAAAAAAAATATTGAACTGATAATTATTTCTATTAATTTAAATTGTACCCCTATATCTGAATACATTTTTAATACGGCAAAAGCTACAAGATAAGCTATCCCACTCATCCATTTTCCAGTTTCCCTGAATATACCCGATATAAGTCCACACACCCCATATACTCCTACAAAAGCAACCATATTGTTAGAGGTCACTCCTATTATAGTTCCCATGGCCACTCCTGACGCTGCTCCAGATGAGCTTCCCTTTGTATATCCCACTATAAGTATAAATGCCAAAGCTATGACATTTCTTAATGATATTTCTTTAATATTTGTGCCCCAAGTACCTGCCACCACTAAAGATATAGTAACTGCCATACTTATTATTTCTTCACTACTATATAAATGCCTTGTTTTGTATTGTTTAAAGCATATTATAGAATAATTAATAATAAAATATAATGGGAAGATTGAACTTACTTCAAAAAAAGAAATTAAGAACGCCATCCCTGCAGTTATTTTCAATATTAATAACTTGTAAAAAGAAAATTCAATAAACAAAGTAAAAAATATTAGCATTATCTTTTTATTTTGCTCTACTCTTTTTAGTATGTAATTAATTGCTATAAGCGTTCCTGTACTTATAATGTATACAGGTAAGCTTTTTATACTGTTATAAATAGAGATATATCCCAGTATAGTTCCTAAGCCTGTTATAAATGTAATCTTGCTTTCTTCACAAGTCATAACTCCAATTAGAAAAGCTATTCCAAATGGAGCCATAAGATTTACCATAAGCACCCTACTAGTTAAAAATGCAGCCATAAAATAGGTAATTATTTTAATTATTAATGGCAAGTTTTTAAATCTTTGTTTTTTCAACTCATGTTTTGAATTTTTAACTCTTTCATACGGAAAAAGTTCAACTCCGTACTGCATTTGTACCACCCACCTTATAAATTACTGATTTTATTATAACAAAGTCTTTTGGAAATAAATGTCATAAACTGATATAGCCATTTATTTTTTTTAGGACATTTAACCCTAAGTTTCTTTTAAAATATTTCCAGTGGGAAGTTATAGCTAGAATTTGAAGAAATAAGTTGAATTTTATTTTTAGTGCATACCAAAAAACGCGCTAAAAAGCCTGTGGTATAAACCACAGGCTCTGGTAGCGGAAATAGGACTTGAACCTACGACACTTCGGGTATGAACCGAATGCTCTAGCCAGCTGAGCTATTCCGCCTTGTTATTAAATTTGGTTGCGGGGATAGGACTTGAACCCATGACCTTCGGGTTATGAGCCCGACGAGCTACCAACTGCTCCACCCCGCGATATTGTTTTGTTATTTAATATTTGGTGCTGAAGACCGGAATCGAACCGGTACGGGTTTTAAAGCCCGCAGGATTTTAAGTCCTGTGCGTCTGCCAGTTCCGCCACTCCAGCATCTTAAAATTTATATGGTAGCGGAAATAGGACTTGAACCTACGACACTTCGGGTATGAACCGAATGCTCTAGCCAGCTGAGCTATTCCGCCTTGTTATTAAATTTGGTTGCGGGGATAGGACTTGAACCCATGACCTTCGGGTTATGAGCCCGACGAGCTACCAACTGCTCCACCCCGCGATATTGTTTTGTTATTTATATTTGGTGCTGAAGACCGGAATCGAACCGGTACGGGTTTTAAAGCCCGCAGGATTTTAAGTCCTGTGCGTCTGCCAGTTCCGCCACTCCAGCATTTAATATTCAGTTACTTTCGTACCTGACAACCTGACAACATAATTTATTATATATGATATGCATAACCTTGTCAACTATTTTATATATTTTTGTTTTTAATAAATTTTCAAACATAAAAGAGGCTAATTTAATAGCCTCTTCATATTCAAAATAAATTATTAGCTAGATGGTTTTCTATATCCTCGTCCCTTTGAATCCTGATGTTTTTTTAGATCTTGAAATCTTTCTTCACTATCTTTCAAAAACTTAGATAACCTATCTTCAAAACCTCCTTGTCCGTTTTTGCTTTTTTCTTTGTTCCAATCAATTTCTACTGGTTTTACACTTCTTTTCTCTGGTATAGCCTGCTTTATGGATAAACTTATTTTTCCATTCTCATCAACTGAAATTACTTTAACCTTCACTTTATCTTTTTCTTTTAAGTAATCTCTTATATTTTTCACATAAGTATCTGATACCTCAGATATGTGAACTAAGCCGGTTTTTCCATCAATTTCTATAAAAGCTCCAAAACTAGTAATATTAACTACTGTACCTTCTAGTATGCTTCCTGCCTTTAAGGTCATATTAAAAAGACTCCTCCTTAATAAAAATAATGTTATATAGTAAATTTTTAATTTGAAACTAAGTATTAATGTTTTGCATTTATTACAGGGGTTTCGCCTTGTTTAATAAGACCTAATCTTTCTCTTGCCAGTTTTTCAATATACATATCTGACTTAGACATTTTAACCTCATCCTGTAATTTCTTATTTTTATCTGCAACTTTCTGTTCCTCTACCTTTTTTTGTGATATTTGATTTTTTATTTTGTGCATGGTTATTTGTTGATTTATAAAAACATAACATGCATAAAAAATTATAAACAACAAAATCACATTTTTAAATTTGATCTTCTTCTTTTTCATAATCATCACCATTTCCATTTTAGAAAATGCATCTTAAAAAAACATTATACTTATATTCTAATTTGATTTTGAATTTTCTTCAAGTTATTTTTTATAATTTCCTTTATTTTTTGTTCTAATAATATAAATTATCAATATAAATGGGTATAATATAATGTTTCTTAGTACTCTAAATGATTTTGTAAAGCCTTTAATGAACTTATATTGAAAACTCACAAAAGTGTTGCTAATCATTTTAATATACAAATATGTCCCCAGCGTTATCCACGCATATACATATATGCCTATATATACACAATCCATAAGTAATAGAAATATAAATACTACTATAGCTGCAAAAATCCAAAATAAAATATCTTCTAAAAAAGTTAATATTTTATTGACATTGTTAAATCCTCTTATTATCCTATACAAATCGAATAATACCCCTGTTATAATCCCTGCCAAAAGACTGAATATAATACATCTTAACTGTTGAGTTATTGATAGAATCATACGCACCTCTACTACTTAAATAATCTTGATATAAATCTTTCTTTTTGTTTTTTTGCTTGATTATTTATATATATGCAGGAATTCACCATTCCGATTATTACAACGTCCCCATTTTGCACATCTAACTTATTCATTTTAAGACCTTGTCCTTTTATATTAAGTGTTCCCAAGTTAGTATTCAAAACTATTAGCTCTTCATTAAAGCTTATAACTTCAACAACTCCACTTAATATCAATTTTTTTCTATTTTCAAGATTCAATATGCTCTTCTTTTCTTCTAATATCTTTATTTCCTTTTTTTCCATAACATCCCCTCCACCTATACTTAATATATGCTTACATTTAAAGGGATATTACTAAGGTTATAAAGGCACTTTTTCACAAATTGAGGTTATTCTTCGTCCTCTTCTCCTGAAATAATTTCATACATTCCTTGTGCATTTTCTTTTGTAACATGTTCTGCAATATTTATAATTTTAGCTTTAAGAGATTTATTTGCATATTTAATTTCTATAATATCTCCTTCTTTAACTTCTGTACTTGGTTTTGCTACCTTATCATTTATGCTTACCCGTCTGCCTTCACAAGCTTCTTTTGCAACTGTTCTTCTTTTTATTATTCTTGAGACTTTAAGGTATTTGTCCAATCTCATTTTAATCCTCCCCACTTAAAACAAAAAACCTAGATTTACACCCAGGTTTCTTGAAAACATTATTTGTTTACTTTATCTTTAAATTCTTTACCAGCTTTAAATACTGGAACTGTTGATTCTGGTATTGTTATTTCTTCTTTAGTTCTTGGGTTTCTACCAATTCTTGCAGCTCTTTTTCTTGTTTCAAATGTTCCAAATCCAACTAGTTGGACTTTATCACCATTCTCAAGTGTTTCTTCAACACTTTCTATAAAACCTTTTAAAGCTACTTCTACATCCTTCTTTGTTAACTTTGATTTTTCTGCTATACTTGCAATTAATTCTGATTTATTCACCTTTTTTACCTCCTTAATATTGGGTATGCTTTAGTTTGCATACTAGCATATTCTTCATTAATTTGAAAAATCCTTCTTTTTTTTATCATTTTTGCATAAAAAGCTTAAAATTATTTATTTTTAGCCTCTTCCCAAAGCTCATCCATTTGATCTAGTGTCATATTTATCATATCAACTCCTTTGGACTTTGCTTTTTCTTCTATATATGCAAAACGTTTAATAAATTTCTCTATAGTATAATTTAATGCAAATTCAGGGTCAATGTCAAGGAATCTAGCAACATTTACAGAAGCAAATATTAAATCTCCTATTTCTTCTACTATTTTTACCCTTTCTTTACCTTTATATACATTCTTTACTTCATAATATTCTTCTAAAACTTTACTTAATGCATCTTCCACCTTATTCCAATCAAATCCAACCTTAGATGCTTTCTTTTGAATTTTTTCTGCTCTCATCAATGCTGGTAAATTTTTTGGCACATGTTTTAATTCTTCAGTGTAACTGCTCAGCCCCTGCTCTTTTTTCTTTATTTTATCCCAATTTACTAAAACTTCCTCAGATGTATTTAAATTCGTATTTCCAAATACATGAGGATGTCTATCAATCATTTTATTGCAAATTCCTTCTACTACATCATTTATATTGAAAAAACCTTCTTCTTTACCTATTTGACAATGGAAAACTATTTGAAGTAATACATCTCCTAGTTCCTCAATAAGTTTATCATCATTCTTCTCATCTATAGCCTCTAATACCTCATAGCACTCCTCTATAAGACATTTTTTTATACTTTCATGAGTCTTGTTCTTGATCCCAAGGACATCCATTTTCTGACCTTAATAAATTCATTATATTTAGAAGGTCATTAAAATCCTTTTTTATATCTAAGTTTTTAGGAATATATAGAGACGTTAAATAATCTATGTCTTCTTGTCTATCTATTTCATACAATGGTATTTTTCTAATGCTTTCCAAGTTTTTAACTCCTGCAGCTCTTACAAAATAAATTTCAGTATCATCAGGGTAGTAGTCCATTAAAGAAAGTTTTACTTCAGATGCTATGAATTTATCATAGACTTGAGTTATTATAAGCCCTACCCTTTTATCCAAAATTTGGGATTTTAATATCAAAAGCATCTATTATTTTCATTCCTTCTATTGGGTCTATTTTTAAACTTTCCATTAAAACATCTATAAAACTTACAGCTGTAAATATCTCTGTTTCTATACCTTTTTGTTCACAAATTTTTAACAATAAATTTACAGACTTTTCAGCTACTAGCGGGTGACCTGGTACTGCATATACTATGTTTTTATGCTTTAGCTCTTTGTTAATCAAATCATCAGCTATAGAACTATATACCTGCTCAAAATTTTCACCTTGTTCATATTTATGGTCATAAGTTTCAAATTTTATACCATATTGCTTTAAAAATTCTACTGTAGGATGCTTTTCTGTTCTTAAATAAATTTTATCAGAATTTTTTAATACTTCTAAGGTCCCTATAGTAATAGCCTCTTTATCTCCAGGTCCCAAACCAACTATTTTTATCATTTACATTATCTCTCCTTTACCTTCTAAAAAAACTATTTTTAATGTAATCATATTTAAATATTCCAAGTACAAATATAAGTATGCTATATGTAACTATACCTGAAAGTATAGCAACAAGACATGCTATTCGGCTACTTATGGTATAATTATAGACATTCATATAAACAATTACAACAGCTATTATCATTAAAACTGACGCAAATGCAGGTTTTATAACAATATCAAAATATTTTATACTAATCTGCAATTTCCTTTTAAGTAGAGATATGTTTAATGCTGATGCAACTATATATCCACATATACTTCCTAATACAGCACCATAAATATTAATATTAGGTATAGATACCATCTTTATGGTGATAACTGTTTTTATCACACAACCAATAGCTAAATTAAATATTGGAATAACATATGATCCGACTCCTTGCAAAATTGCTGTTGAAGTTTGTGCAAGTATTATAAATGGAATGGATATAGCTGAATATTGTAATATTTTAAATCCTGCAGATTGTCCAGGAAATATTAAATTTAAAATTGGATAAGCAAGATTATATAGTCCAAATAAAGACGGCAGTGCTATGACCATAGAAAGTTTCATTGCTAAATCCACTTTATTTATAACTTCAAATTTTTTATTTAATACGTGTGCCTCTGCAATTATAGGCATTAAAGATGCACACAGTGCTGCTGAAAGCGTTAAAGGAACATTAATCATAATAAAGGCTTTCCCTGTAAGTTGTCCATATAATATGGTTGCTTGTTTATAATCAAAACCTGCTTGTAATAATTTTTGAGGAACTATTGCCGAATCTATGAGACTCATTATACTGCTAACTGCTGCCCCTAATGACACTGGTATAGCAATATATAATAATTTATTCATAATTTCTAGATTATCATGGATTATTCTAACCTTGAATTGTTTTCTTATATTAATATATTTTCTTAATAAATAAATTCCTGCAAATAATCCTCCTGCTGCTGCTCCAAGTGCTGCTCCACCTGCTGAATATTCTATACCCATTGGTAAAAGCAAGTATGCAAGTCCTACTCCGATTATGACCCTTCCTATTTGTTCTATTACTTGTGAAATTGCAGTATAATTCATATTTTGTAGTCCTTGAAAAAAACCTCTAAATGCACTCATTACAGATATAAATATAGGTGCAAATGCAATAGCTATTAATGAATAATATGATTTTTCATGCCACTTTAAAAAAACCACAATAGACTTAGAAAAAATAAGTAATGCGCAGTAAATCCTGCCCCTAGAATAACCATAAGAAGCATGGCTTTTCTTAAAACTTGTATTACTCCTTCATGATCATTTACAGCATTTCTCTCTGACACCATTTTAGATATTGCTACAGGTATACCTGATGCTGCAGCTATAAAAAACATATATAACGGAAAAGACATTTGATAGTATCCTACTCCTTCATCTCCTATAAGCATTTGCAGTGGCCATCTAAAAAATAATCCTAAGAATTTTGCTAAAATTCCTGCTACCCCTAATATAAATGTACCCTTAATAAGTGATTGTTTTTTCATAAAAATACCCCCAATTGTCCTTTTTTAAGAACAATATTTTCTAAATAATAATATTTCCCATGTTTATAATTATTTAGATTTAAAAGGTATTATTACTTTTAATTAAATGAATGTTTTTTTAATTTTATAAATAATCATATGCAAACAAATAATGGCAGCTCACGCTGCCACTATTTATTGTTCCATTTGCTTTCCTATGAAAGATGATGCAGTTTCAGCTAACTTAGTTTCAACTTCTCCAAACTTTTTCCCTTCGTCTCTTGATACTATAATTACAGCTCCAATTGCATCACCTTCTGCTATTATAGGGGAAATTACTTGTGCTGAATACTTTCCTTCAATTTCTTCATCATCATACAAAGCTACTGGCTTTTCCTTACCTTCTGTGAAATACACAGTTTTTCTATCTTCTATTATTTTTTCAATGTCATCACTTATTTTTTTCTCTAAATATTCCTTTTTAGTTGCACCACTTATAGATATTATGCTATCCTTGTCACATATTATTACCATATTCCCTATAGTTTGCTGCAATGATTCTGCATACCCTTTTGAAAAATCACTTAATTCTCCAATAGGAGAATATTTTTTAAGTATAACTCCACCTTCTCTATCTGTAAAAATTTCTAGAGGATCTCCTTCTCTTATTCTAAGGGTTCTTCTTATTTCTTTTGGTATAACTACTCTACCTAAATCGTCTATACGTCTAACAATACCTGTTGCTTTCATTATTATTACCTCCTAAAATCTAATTTAATTATGACTTGTATTAATATTATCTTTCTAAATATGAAATTTTATACACAATTGTTATTTAAATTAGCATTTACTTATATAAAAAAACCACAGTATATAAATACTGTGGTTTTTTATATTAATTATACAAGATTTTTTTCATACTTAGTTATTTTAGCAGCTTTTTTCCATTCGTTAACTTTATCTTGGAATTTCTTTTGTTTTTGTTCAGTTTCAAGCTGTGTTTTTATTTGAGCTTTTACTGTATCAAGTTTTTTAACCGGATATTCTTCTTTCTTTATACATTTTATTACATGATATCCAAATTGACTTTTAACTGGAGCTGATACAGCTCCTTCCTTTAATGCTATAGCACCTGCCATAAATGCAGCATCAAAACCTGAATCCACATAGTTTACAAAGCCTAAATCTCCACCTTTATCCTTACTAGCTGTATCTGTTGAAACTTCCTTTGCAACTTTAGCAAAATCTTCGCCTTTGTCTAATCTAGCTTTTACTGCTTTAGCTTCATCTTCAGTTTTTAACAATATGTGAGCTGTATGTATCCTATTAGGTTTTTCTGTAAATTTAGCTGGATTAGCTTTATAGTATGCTTCAATACTTTTATCATCAACCTTAACATCTTTTGTTACATTATCACTAACATTTTTGCTTATTTCTTGAGTCTTTATTTGTGTATAAAACAAATCTTTTAAAGATTGCTCTGTAAAGTTTTGTTGTTTTAAAGCTGCTTGAAACTTAGCTTCATCGCCTGCAAATTGTTGCGCCTTTATGCTAGCATATTGCTTATCAACTTCAGCTTTTATTTTTGTATCATCTGGTGTTACTTTCAATTCTTTAGCTTTTTGCTCAATAACCTTTTGTTCTATCATAGAATCAAGTATCTGTGCCTTTTGAGTTTTTAAAACACTCTTTGCATCTTCATTCTTATCATAACCTTCACCATATTGTTGCTTGATTTGTGCTATAACTCCCATTAAAGTTGGATTCTTATCTAATTCACCTCTAGTGATTTTTTCTCCATTTACTGTAGCCACAGCACTTTTTTGTATAGCTTCTGGTGTCTTTGCTATCATATTACAACCAACTGTTGAAAACGCAAAAGCAGATATTAACACTGCACTTACTAATTTTTTTATATTTTTCACAACTTATTCCTCCATTCATCTTAATGCTTTTTAGCAATACAAATTAATTTTAACACAAAAACTATTTTACTACAAAATTATTTTTTATGGCATATATTAATCATATATTCCATAATTTCTTTAATATCGGAAACTAAATTTTCCCTTTTCACCTCCTTAATTTTATAACCAAATCCAGGTTTATCAGCCAATTTTATGCCTATCTTTTTATTATAATCTTTTAAAAGCCCTCTGAATATATCTTCATCCATCCTTTCTTTGCTCTCAAATTGAAATATAACCTCATCCTTTTTTTCTTTTATTTCCTGAATTCCTAGTTTTTTTCCTATGCTTCTTATATAGGCTATATTCATAAGATTATATATGGAAACTGGTATATCTGAAAATCTATCCTCTAATTCTTCTTCAATATCTTTCATATCTTCATAAGAATCAATAGCTGCAATCTTTTTATATACTTCTATCTTCTGCACTTCATCCTTTATATAATCTGCAGGAATATAAGCATCAACTTTCAATTCTACAGTTGTTTCGATTGGTTCTTTGTCTATATCTCCTCTTACAAGCTTTATGGTATCCTCCAGCATTCTACAATACAAATCATATCCTATTGCTGACATATGTCCATGTTGCGATGATCCCATCATATTGCCTGCACCCCTTATCTCAAGATCCTTTAAGGCTATTTTAAATCCAGATCCCAATTCAGTGAAATCTTTTATAGCTTTAAGTCTCTTTTCAGCAACCTCCGTTAAAACCTTATCTTTTCTATAGGTAAGATAGCAATATGCCATTCTATTGGTTCTACCAACTCTTCCTCTTAACTGATATAATTGTGATAATCCCATCTTGTCTGAATCATATATTATCATGGTATTTACATTTTGAATATCCATTCCTGTTTCTATTATTGTAGTAGCTACTAAAATATCATAATCATTTTTCATAAAATCCACTATGATGTTTTCTAATTCTCTTTCTTGCATTTGCCCATGTGCAACTGCTACTCTTGCTTCTGGAACTAGCTTTGCTACATAAGAAGCCATTTCTTTAATACTTTCAACTCTGTTATATACAAAATAAACTTGGCCGCCTCTATTCATTTCTCTTAATATGGCATCTTTTATTAGCTGATCATTATATTCTACTACATAAGTTTGCACTGGATATCTTTCTTCTGGTGGTGTTTCAATAACACTTATATCTCTTACTCCCACCAATGACATATGTAATGTTCTAGGTATAGGTGTAGCACTTAACGTTAATACATCTACATTTTTTTTCATCTTTTTGATTTTTTCCTTATGTGTAACTCCAAATCTTTGCTCTTCATCTATTATTAGAAGACCCAAATCTTTAAATTGTATATCCTTTTGAAGAATTCTATGTGTACCTATAAGTATATCTATTTCTCCTGATTTTAAAGCCTTCATAGTAATCTTTTGTTGTGCTAATGTCCTAAATCTACTTATCATATCTATTTTTACAGGGAAATCTGAAAATCTTTGTACAAAATTATTATAATGCTGCTGTGCTAGTATTGTAGTTGGAACTAAAAATGCTGCCTGTTTTCCATCCATTACTGCTTTGAAAGCTGCCCTTACAGCTACTTCTGTCTTTCCATAACCTACATCACCACATAATAGTCTGTCCATAGGTTTATCTGATTCCATATCTGACTTTATATCTTCTATTGATGTAATTTGATCTGGAGTTTCTTCATAAGGAAATTCCTCCTCAAATTGTTTCTGCCAAACAGTATCGCTTGAATATTTGTATCCTTTCAATGTAGATCTTACGGCATAAAGCTTTACTAAATCCTCTGCTATTTCTTCTATGGATTTTTTAACCTTTCTTTTAGCTTTAGCCCATTCTGTACTTCCTAGTTTATTTATCTTAGGAGATTTTCCTTCTGTTCCTATATATTTTTGTACCATATCCAACTGTTCTACTGGAACATATAGCTTATCATCTGAATCGTAGCTTAACTCAAGATAATCCTTCTTATGTCCTTGTAACTCTAGTTGTTTTATACCTTTATATACTCCTATTCCATGATTTGCATGAACTACATAATCTCCTGGCTTAAGCTCTGCAAAACTTTTAATTTTATTTATACCTTTCTTAGATGTTCTACTAATAGATTTTCGTTTTGCCTCTCCAAAAACCTCTTTATCTGAAATAACACATACTTTTAATTCAGGATATTCAAAACCATTTAACTGACTTCCAAAAGTTATAACTACTTCTCCTGGTTGAATATCATATATTACATCTCTATAAGAACTTTCTATATCTATTATCCCTTAAAGTATTTACCAATCTTTCTCCTCTTGGTCTGGTTCCTGAAAGGATAACTATTCTAATCCCCTTATTTTTCTTCTCCTTTATGTCCTCTATAAGCAAATCTATTTGTCCATGATAATTATGTAACGTTATTTGTGAAAAATTAATTATAGACTTTGGTGCTAGAATTTTTGTTGATTTAGCTATAGCATCTAACGTAATAATCTCTTTTTCCTCCAAACTTTCTATTACGTGAGACTTATTCAACAAAAGCCCAATTTGCTTAGATAAAATATTTCCTCTTTGCAAAAAACTTTTATAATTTTCTTCAAATTCAAAATACACACTATCTAATTTTCCCTTGCATCTTTGTATATCATCCAAAACTATGAAATACCCTTCTGCATAATCTAAGAACGAAGAAGTTTTATCATAAAAATAAGGTAAAAAACTATCTATAGTTTCAAATGTCCAATTTTCTCTTAAGGATTCTAAATTTTTTCTAACTTCTTGCTGAATATTTTCTAAAGCTTCATTATTCTTTTTCTTCTTAAGCTTATCACATACCAATTCTAGATCATTTTCCATGCCTTCTAGTCCTTTTTTTATACTTTCATCATCTAAAATCATTTCTTTAGCTGGAAAAATTTCTATATCGCTTACTTTTTCAATGCTTCTTTGTGATTGTAGATTAAAACTTCTAATTGAATCTACTTCATTTCCAAAAAATTCTATTCTATAAGGTTCAACAGCTATAGGGGAATATATATCTATTATCCCCCCTCTTATAGAAAATTGACCTTTACTATCTACAATTTCTACTCTTTCATATCCACATTGTATAAGTTGTTGATTTAACTGATCTAAATCGAAAATATTTCCCTGGAAAATATTGAGAGTATACTCTCTATAAAGGTTTACAGGAATATAGCTGGATGCCAATGCTTCTATGCACGTAACTATTATTTTTTTATCCTTTTTGAGCATTTCTCTAATTACCTTCAGTCTTTCCCATCTCAAGTCTCCCGATATAGCATAAATATTATAAAAAACTACTTCTTTTGTAGGGAAATAATAAACATTAGGAACATATAAAGACAAATCTTCATATAACTTTTTTGCCTCTACATCACTATGCGTAAGTATTAAAAAAGGCTTGTCTTGATCTTCGTACACTCCATCTATTAAATACCCCCTGGCAGATTCAGAAAGTCCAAATATACCCACTGGGAATTTACTTTTTTCTATATTGCTAGTTATACTTTTAAATTCCCTGCTATTTCTAAGAGGTTTTAAAAGTCCATCTAATCTCATTTTAACAACCACCCTATAAATTCTAAAAATTTTAGTTTATTTAGTTATATCCTATTACACTTTGAAAGCATTAAATTCATTCATAGCCTCAGCTACTCCATGACTTATTATGCACTCCACAGCTTCTACGCTAGCATTAAAAACCTTGCTAGTTTTGTCTCTATCCTCAAGATTAAATTTTCCCAAGACATGAGACACTAATTCTGACTTAGGCTGTCCTACTCCTACTTTAATTCTAGGAAAAACATCCGTGCCTAAATTAGCTATAATACTTTTTATTCCATTATGGCCTCCAGCACTTCCTTTTTCTCTTATTCTAAGCCTACCTACATCTAAACTTATATCATCATATAAAATTATTATTTCTTCATTGCTTATTTTATAAAAATTTACTACTTCCCTTACACTTTCTCCACTTAAATTCATATATGTACTTGGCTTTAATAAAATCACTTTTTTAGAAGCTATATTTCCTTCTCCATACATTCCTTTAAATTTTTCCCTGCTAATCGATATATTATACTTAGCACTTATTAAATCTATAACATCAAATCCTACATTATGCCTAGTATGTTCATATTGCTTTCCTATATTCCCTAAGCCAACTATTAAAAACATTATTTCACTCCTAACTATTTTTCCTATGCTAATATTCACTAAAATATATATTATACTAAAAGACATAAATAATAAAGAGACCTTATGTCTCTTTATCTATTTTTTATCTTTCACATCAGAAAGAACTATATTTACTTCTATAGTTTTGCCATTTCTCCAAATTTTACACGATATAGAATCTCCAATTTTATGTTTATCTAAAATATCAGATAGATCTTCAAATTTCGAAATTTTTTTCTTATCTAACTCTATTATAATATCAGTAGGTTTTATTCCCGCTGCAGCTGAACCACTTCCTGGTACAACTTCACTGACATATACCCCCTGAACTTTATTTTCTCGTGAAACTACGCTTTGACCATATATTCCCAAAAAGGGTCTTGATACTTTACCATAATCCATAAGAGCCTTTATTATATCTTTTACTTCATTTATAGATATTGCAAAACCCATTCCCTCTGCATTTTGATCTGCTCCTAACTTTAAGCTATTTATACCTATAACTTCTCCCGCATCATTGCAAAGAGGCCCTCCACTGTTACCTGGACTTATAGCAGCATCTGTTTGTAAGACTTTATATACGGATCCAGCATATTGTATTTTCCTATTTAAAGCACTTATTATACCTGATGTAACAGAACCTGCAAATTCTTCTCCTAAAGGATTACCTATAGCAATAGCCCTATCTCCTACTTTTACTTTAGATGAATCTCCAAATTTAGCTATCGGTAGGTTTTGTGCTTCTACTTTTATAATAGCTATATCTGATCTGCTATCTGCTCTAACTAACTTTGCAGGTAAAACATTTCCACTTGAAAACTTAACTGTAATTTTAGCAGCACCCTCAATTACATGGTTGTTAGTGACTATATACCCATTAGGATCAAATATAATTCCAGATCCACTTCCTCCATCTTGCATCCCAAAATAGCCTTCGGATTTATTACTTATACCTACTACTGTGGGGCCTACAGTTTCAGCTACTTTAGTTATAGAATTTTTAGGTGCATCTGCAATTTTAGTTTTATTCTCTTCACTTTTAGGTTCAATTAAAGATTGATTTATTGATGTGTAACCTTTATTAGAGTATCTTTTATTTGATATATATGCTCCTGATATACCACCTGAAACTGCTGCTATTAAGATAAATGTAACTCCCTTAGCAAGGCTTTTTAGCCTGGTTTTTTTTCTATTATTGGTGAAATTTATTCCACCTCCACCAGTCTCTACACTTTCCCATTTAACATCTTTAATCTCATCAACTTTGTTATCATCCATACACTGCACCTCATAATAATATATTTAATCCATTATATATATCTTAGTAGATCTTTTTTACATAACTATGAACAAAATGTTATTATTTTTTTAAATCCTTTTTAAAGTAAATCTAAATGTAACCCCTTGAGATTCTTTGCTTTCTGCCCATATATCTTCTCCTAATTGCGTAAGTATACACCTTACTATAGGAAGTCCAAGTCCTGTACTTACTTTTGAAGTTCTGGATTTGTCTCCTTTGTAAAATCTATCCCATATGCGTTTTAATCCTTCTTCTGATATTCCCGGTCCATCATTAAATATTGATACTATAACTTTTTCTCCTTTTGCCTTAGTACTAATTTTTACATTTCCGCCTTCATTTACATACTTTATCGCGTTATCTGTAAGATTAGTTACTACTTGAGTTATTCTGTCTCTATCGCCAACCACTAAAAGCTTATCATCTTCCATAAGTACATCTACTGAAAGCTTCTTTTCCTTTATTTTTGTTTCAAATTTTATTACACACAATCTTATGATTTCATTTATATCAATTTCTTCAATTCTCAATTTAAATTGTCCATCTTCAATGGCTGATAAATCTAACAAATCATTTACAAGCCTTGTAAGCCTTTGAATTTCTTCATAAGTTATAGATAAATAATAATTCTCTTTTTCTTTAGGAATAACTCCATCCAAAATCCCTCCTATAAAACCTTTAATAGATGTTATAGGAGACCTTATTTCATGTGATACATTGGAAATAAATTCTCTTCTATTTTTTTCTACTTGTTCTAATGAATCTGCCATAGAGTTAAATGATTTCGCCAAAACTCCTATTTCATCTTTAGAATGTATATGTACCCTTCTATCTACTTCACCTTTAGATATTTTATCTGCCACATAATTAATTTTAGCAAGAGGATTTATTATTATTTTCCTTGAAAGATAATATATTACAACGCAAGAAACTATTATGGCAAATATAGCTGAAACCCAAATTATTTCATAAACTTTCTTTAAAGACCCCTTTAACTCATCTATAGATGAATGCATTATTATTGCACCTTTAAACATATCATTATAAAAGATAGGGATCTCTATAGTATGTACTGGAAAATTTATCAATTTTCCGTATTTTCCTTTTTTTTCAATGACATGATTTGCCCTTAGCTCCTCTAAGTCATTCGTCAAAACTTGACTATGATTAGTAACTATGCTTTTATGTTCGTTATCAGATACAGCATATGCACATCCAATACTATCTGTTAACCATATATCTGCAGATAAGTAATTACCTACATAAGCTAGGGTTTCATTAAGTTTATCAAAAGTTAACTTTCCTTCTAAAAATTGTACAGCTGCATTAGCTATAAGCTGAGAGTCTGAGGTAAGTTGAACTTTTCGTTGTTCAAAATAATACCCTTCAAACCAATATGACAAGAATGCAGCTGTCATAATAAAGCTTACTGAAATTATTGCTATGAATGTAGCTACAAGTTTAGAGACTAGACCCTTTTTCATTTTATTTCACCTCGAATTTATAACCTACACCCCACACCGTCTCTATTTGCCAGTTAATTCCTCCTTGTAATTTTTCTCTAAGTCTTTTTACATGTACATCTACTGTTCTAGAATCTCCAGGGTAATCGTAACCCCAAACCTCACATAAAAGTTGTTCTCTTGTAAATACTCTATTTTTATTATTTGCCAAATAATATACTAATTCAAATTCTTTAGGTGGCATTTTTATTTCTTGATTTTTGTAAACCACAGTATATGAATTTATGTCTATTGTTAATTCTTCAAAATTTAATACTTCTTTATTCTCATTATCTACATTATATCTCCTTAAGACAGCCTTAACTCTTGCTAACAGTTCTTTAGGTTCAAAGGGTTTAACTATATAATCATCTGCTCCTAGTTCTAACCCAAGTACTTTATCAAAGGTCTCTCCCTTTGCTGTTAACATAATAACTGGGGTCTCATATTCTTTCCTTATCCACTTTAATACATCTATACCATCAACATGAGGAAGCATTATATCCAATAAAACCAAATCTGGTTTATATTCTAAAAAAATTTCTTCTGCCTCCTTGCCATCGTGAGAAACCTTGGTATTATATCCTGCACTTTCAACATACATTTTTATTACTTCACATATATTTTCATCGTCATCTACAATTAATATCTTTCCTATAGAACCTTCCATAAATACTATCTCCTTTATCTGATTAAATTTCAGAATTAAAATTATTTTTACAAAAACCTTTTATTAGTTTTACACACATACATCTTTATTTTTCTAAAATTCAGTTACTTACTATAAATTTACCACATATTTTGTATACATTAATAGTATATCCGTAAAAAGTTACAAATAATTTACTATATTTAAAGAGGATGCGTCTTGAAATAACTTAAAGAAGTAATCATAAACTTTGCGATTACTTCTTTTTGCATGTGCTCTATTATGTTTAAAATGTTTTTAAATGTAACTCATTCAAACTCAATATTTTGCTATATTACTTCCATAAACGAAGGTAAAAAACATAGAGATTAACCTAATCTTTTAATCCTCATCTATAGGAACATCCTCTAAATTAGTCTCTAAAGTATTCATATTTGTTTTAATTTCATTGGTAACTGCTTTCTCTTTCACAACATTTTGAGATTCTTCTAACCCTAAAGTTACCGTACTATTTGTTTGAATAAATTCTTTTAGTCTATCATCTATTAACTTTTTAATAGCACCTAAATCATTAAACTCAAAAGAATCTTTATATTTTTCATAGAATCTTATAGATTCACATATATAATCAGTAACTATAAAAGTTTCATTATTAGTTTTTTTATTTTCCAATAGTTCCCTTATATCTATATTCTTTTTTGAAAATGTAAGAACTAATGAACCTGGTCTTTTTGCCATAACATATACCCCCTATTATTCCTAGGTAATATATTTTTTATAAGCCACTTTATATAAACCTTCTACAGTTGACCACTGAGGTTCTGTTGGTATGAACGAATTAGGAATTTTCTTTGTTATAGCTTCAACTAACTTTTGAGTAGTACCTCCTATGAACACTAAGCCATCTAATTCTTCAATACGAAATCCGTGTCTATTAATCTCATCACAAGCTTCATCAAAAAAACGATTCTTGCTCTTTTCAATAATCTCTTGGCTTCCCCTATCTATTTGTCCAAAGTTAGATAAATATCCAATATCAAGAGCCCTCTCTGCTGCATCAAACTTAACTATATTGCCTCTTTTGTATCCAGTTAAATCATCCGCTACATAGTTTGTTAACTTTGTTGCTCCAAATTCTTCTACAAAACGATCAGATGAAGGAGCCATACAAACACCATCAGTGTAAAGAGAAAATGTAAAGTTTAATCCTCCGAAATCTACTACACCTATCTTTTTATTTTTAAATAAATGAGGAGACAAATAAACAATTCCTGATCCCTCAGCTTTTATCATTATATTTGAAATTTCAAAACCATAATTTTTATCATCTACATTTATTTCTATGGTACCAGTGCCCTTTATAAACTCTTTATATTCTTGTTTAGCTTTTTCAACTTTTAACACACTAATAGGACATGCAAGAACCATATTAATTTTGTTATCTTTGGTTTCTGGATCTAAAAATTGAGTAATTGCAGTGTATGTACATATTTGATGTATGAACAATGTTTTTGATGTTTCATAGCTTTTAGTCTCACCCTGTTCACCTACAATTAACTCTTCACCATTAAATATTACTTTGTGTGATTTACCTTCTGCGTCTATATAACCATTCTTCAAATCATATATCTTAGTTCTAATATTAACTTTTTTTATATCAGAAGTTAATCCTTTTGAATTTCTACCAATTGTTTTAATAGCATATTTTCCCGCATCTAATGATATTACATATTCACTCACTTATGACCCCTCCCTTAAAATTATTTCTGTATCTACATTGTATACCAAATGTATGTGCAAATCAATTACTTTTTATACAAATATTGTAAGATATCTTCATGGTGTATATACTTAGTAGCTACACTGTAGATACAAAGTTTAATTTTTAAAAAATATATATGTACGCATATACATATATAAGTTATAATAGTTATATACTTACAAATTTTGGAAGGTGGTTAACAATGGATATAGAGAAAATCAGAAAAACTAAACGGGTCAGATTTAACACTACTTTAAATCAATGGGTGTTAATAAAACTTAAAGTGCTTGCTGCTGCAAAACAAAAAAATGTGAATGATATAATAGAGGACCTAGCACTAGATTATATAAAAAAAACTTTTGATATGAAACTATAATTTGTAATAAAAAGAGCTGTCTCGCTGTAGAAATCACTTTCTATTTTGAGACAACCCTTTTTTTAATTAATTATTAATCTTCAAATAACTTACTTACTGATATATCCTCATATATTCTCTTTATAGCTTCCGCAAATACAGGCGCTACTGATAAAATTTTAAATTTATCTAACATTTTATCCTCTGGTAAATCTATAGTATTTAACATTACTAACTCTTTAATAGCAGATTCTTTTATTCTATCTATAGCAGGCCCTGATAGAACCGCATGGGTACAACAAGCATATACTTCTTTTGCTCCCATTTTAACTAAAGCATTGGCTCCATTAGTTATAGTTCCTGCTGTATCTATCATGTCATCTATTAATATTACAGTTTTATCTTTTATATCACCAATAACATTCATTATTTCTGATACATTAGCTTTTGGTCTTCTTTTATCTATTATAGCTATTGGTGCATGTAATTTATCTGCAAACTTTCTAGCTCTTGTTACACTTCCAAGGTCTGGTGAAACTACAACTACATCTTCTTTTTCTCCAAATCCCTTTTGTATAAAGTATTTTGCAAGAATAGGTGCTCCTAATAAATGATCTAGTGGTATATTGAAATATCCTTGAATTTGAGATGCGTGTAAATCCATAGTTAATACCCTATCAGCTCCTGCTGCAGTCAAGATATCTGCTACTAGCTTTGCTGTAATTGGATCTCTTGCTTTTGCTTTTCTATCCTGTCTTGCATAACCATAATAAGGTACTACTGCAGTTATTCTTCCTGCAGATGCTCTTTTAAATGCATCAATCATAATTAAAAGTTCCATTATATTGCTATTCACTGGATCATTTGTTGATTGTACTACAAATACGTCTGTTCCTCTTACTGTCTCATTGATATCTACTGATATTTCACCATCACTAAATGTTGAAACTTTTGCATCTCCAACACACATTCCTAATATATTAGCAATATCTTTAGCTAATTCGGGGTGAGAAGTACCTGTAAAAATTTTAATGTTCTTACCATGGGTTATCATTTCATAATCCTCCTAAAATTTTATTTCTTTAATCCTTTTTTTTCTACCCAACCTTCTATGTTCTTCTGTTTAGCTCTTGCAATTGCTAAAGCACCTTCAGGAACTTGTTTTGTTATGGTAGATCCTGCTGCTATATATGAGTTATCTTTAACTGTAACTGGAGAAACTAAATTTGTGTTACACCCTATAAATGCATTATCCCCAATTATAGTTTTATACTTAGCCTTTCCATCATAGTTAACCACAACAGTACCACATCCAAAATTACATCCACTACCAACTTCTGCATCTCCAATATAAGTTAAGTGTGAAACTTTTGTATTGTCTCCTATAACAGACTTTTTAATTTCAACAAAATCACCTATTCTTGCTGATTTACCTATAACACTCAAAGGCCTTATGTAAGCAAATGGACCTACTGTAGTGTCCTCACCTACTTGACTCTCCAATATTACAGAGCTTTGAATGGTAACCCCTTTTTCTATGATACTATCTTCTATTCTTGAATTTGGATATAACATACATCCTTCTTTTACAACTGTTTTACCTTCTAAAACATTGCCAGGATATATAATAGTATCATTGCCAATTTCTACCTCTATACCTATATATGTATTATTTGAATCAATTAATGTAACTCCATTTTCCATATGTTTTGCATTAATTCTTTTTCTCATAATCTTTTCTGCATCTGCAAGTTGTATTCTAGAGTTAACTCCCATAGTTTCTTCAAATGCTACAGGTAATGCACCAATTTTTTGTCCTTGATTCTTTAGAATACCGATTACATCTGTTAAATAATATTCTCCTTGAGCATTGTTATTATTTAACTTTTCAATGCTTTGAAGCAATGCTTCTATGTCAAAACAATACATAGCTGAATTTATTTCATTAACTTTAATTTCTTCTTCATTACAATCTTTATGTTCTACTATTCTGCAAACATCATTATTAGATTCTCTTATTATTCTTCCATATCCAGTAGGAACATCAACTATAGATGTTAATATAGTAGCTTTATAATTTCCATTTTCGTGAAAATCAATTAGCTTTTTGACTGTATCCTCTGTAATTAAAGGAGCATCTCCAGTAAATACTGCTACTGTTCCCTTTTTTTTCTCTAAAAATTTTTTTGCACACATAGCTGCGTGGCCAGTGCCCAACTGCTTTTCCTGAAAAGAATAGCTAACCTTTTTTTCTGCTGTAGCTTCTTTTACTTTATCTGAACCTTTTCCAATTATTACATTAACTTCATTTATATCTGACTTTCTCATAATGTCTATTACTACATTTACCATTTCAGTTCCACATATCTTATGAACAACCTTTGGAAGGGAAGATTTCATCCTTTTTCCTTCTCCAGCTGCTAATATTATAGCACATTTATACATTTAAACACCTCTTTATGGTCATAAAATTACATTTTTCTGCTTTATATTATAAAATCATCCTCTAATATTATATTTTATATAAAATTTATTTTCAACCTTATACAGAACTTTTATATAAAATTTACAATAATAAAAAGGAGTATATCTACTCCTTTTTATTATTCTTCCACTTTTTCCTCAGAAACAGTTTCTTCACTTTTCACTTTTTCATATTCGTCTAAAATCGATTTTTGTATCTTTTCTCTTGTTTGAGTATTAATTGGATGCGCAATGTCTTTAAATTCTCCATCAGGAGTTTTCCTGCTTGGCATTGCTATAAAAAGCCCATTTTGACCTTCTATAACCTTTATATCGTGAACGACAAATTCATTATCAAAGGTTACTGAAACAATAGCTTTCATTTTACCCTCAGCAGCAATTTTTCTTACCCTAACGTCTGTAATTTGCATATAAAATCCACCTCCAAGATGCTTATGTATATAGTATTCTCTATAACTTATAATTCTCCTTCTTATTTTTTGAAAAATCAATAAATTTTTTCAAATTCTTATTTGTACATTTTAGAAGGAAATAATATACCTTCTCCATTTTCATCAATTCCGTCAAAATCTACTATAGATACATAATCATGAATCAATTTTTTAGGAGTTTCTACAGTATCTACTAGCACTCCAATTCCTAAAAGTTCACTGTCAAATTCTTTAAGTAAATCAACTATTCCCCTGGCAGTACCTCCAGCTTTCATAAAATCATCTATGAATATACACTTGCTTCCTTTTCTCATTGCTTTTTTAGACAATGACATGTTTTGAATTCTACCACTAGAACCTGAAACATAATTTATGCTTAAAGTAGATCCTTCTGTTAGTTTTGTTTCTCTTCTAACTACCACTAGTTGTACTCCCAACATTTTTGCCACCTCATAAGCTAATGGTATTCCTTTTGTTTCAACAGTAACCACATGGTCTACACACTTGTCATTAAAAGCTGATGCTAGTATTATGGCTGCCGTATGTATTATCTGCGGATTAAACATTATATCTGTTACGTATAAAAAATTCCCTGGTATTATTCTTTCTCTATTTTTCAAAATAATACATAGTTTTTCAGCAAACTCCTTACTTTTTTCATAAGATAAACCACATACATATTTCACTCCACCTGCTGCTCCAGATATAGTTTCTATTTTTCCCATAGAAAGCTTATTTAAAGTGTCCTTCACAACCACCAAATCTTCACTTACTGTAGATTTAGCTGCATTAAACATTTCTGTGAAATTATTCAAATTTATTATCTTATTAGGATTTTCTATTAATACCTTAGTTATAGCTGCTACTCTTTGATTCCTACTAAATTTTTCCATTTTATCACCCATCTATATAAAATTTACGAATATTTTTTAAAAAATATATTCTAATATTCATATTTTATTCTAAAAGCTATACTTAAGCAATACTATTTCTACACTTAATCATCACTATTATCATCAATATCTATATTACTCAACTTTCACAGTTTAAAAATTATGTGACGCAACTTTTTTAGTGGAGATTGGAGAATTGAGAGTTGAAAGTGAAGGTTGATTTTTAGCTATCGCAAAAAATCTTTAAATTTATATAAGTCAGCAATGTTTCGCTTTAGCGAAACGAGCCATGAAAAATTTAATTAAAGATTTTTTGTAGTATAACGAAAAAAATCCACATTAACTCTCCACTCTCAATTATCAACTCTCAACTAGCAAAGCGAAGCGTCGCATCTTGCTTATAAGTTGTTTTATTGATACCTAGTATATTCTAAATGAATTTAAACTATTATATTTTAAACGTCTCAGAGAATTAAAAAAACAGAAAAATCACAAATTAAGTGCCTGCAGATTTTACAATAAATTAAAAAGATATCATTTATAGTGTCATTTCATAAAATAAAATTTAGTAATTGTGTTTTTTCTTATTATTTTTGTATATAATTAATAGATGAAGTTATTATTAAGGAGATGGTTACATTGTCATTTGACTTTATAAAAGACAAAGATAAAAAAATATATTTCATAGGTATAGGTGGAATAAGTATGAGTGGTTTAGCAGAGATACTTTTAGAAAAAAACTTTAAAGTATCTGGCTCTGATATGAAGCCTTCACCAGTAACAGATAAATTATTAAATAATGGTGCTCTAATCAATATAGGACAGGTTAAAGAAAACATAACAGAGGACATAGATTTAATAGTATATACTGCTGCTATATCTGAAAATAATCCCGAAATTGTAAAAGCCAAAGAATTAAATATACCACTAATGAGTCGTGCTGAATTTTTAGGACATTTAATGAAAGGCCATAAGTTTAATGTAGCTATAGCTGGAACTCATGGTAAAACCACTACGACTTCCATGGTATCTCATATATTTTTAAATGCCAACTTAGACCCTACTATACTTGTAGGTGGTCAATTAGACGCCATAGATGGAAATGTTCGTACTGGAAGCAGTGAATATTTTTTAACTGAAGCTTGCGAATATAAAGGTTCTTTCCTTAAATTTTTTCCTTATGTAGGTGTAATTTTAAATATAGATGCAGATCATTTAGATTTTTATAAAGATATAGACGATATACAAAATGCATTTATAAAATTTGCAAAACTAATTCCTAAAAATGGTTACTTAGTATGCTATGGTGAAGATCCAAAAATGAATAAAGTAATTTCTGAATGCAATTGCAATGTGCTAACTTATGGATTAAACCAAGGAAACATAATAGCTAAAAACATAAACTTTGATGAAAAGGGCTGTGCTTCTTTCGATGTTTATGCTGCAGATGAAATGTTAACTTCTATTAAATTAAATGTTCCTGGTAAACATAACGTTCTAAATGCTCTTGCAAGTATCTGTGCATCATTAAGTCTTGATGTTTCAACGAACTTTATATGCAAAGGATTAGAAAGTTTTAAAGGAACTCATAGAAGATTTGAGCTTAAAGGAATTAAAAATGGAGTTACTGTTGTGGATGACTATGCTCATCATCCAACTGAAATAAAAGCTACTTTAAGTGCATCTAAAAATTATCCACATAAAAGGATTTTTTGTGTATTCCAACCACATACTTATTCAAGAACATTGAATTTATTCAAAGAATTTACTGAAGCTTTCAATGATGCTGATGAGTTGATTTTAGCAGATATATATGCTGCCCGCGAAAGTGACACAGGTGTAGTAAGTTCTTCTATGCTTGCCGATAAAATTGATAAAACAAAATTAAAATGTTGTAACCTTCATAGTTTTAAAGAAATTGTTTCTTATTTAAATGAAAATGCTAAAAGCGGTGATTTAGTTTTAACCGTTGGCGCTGGTGATGTATTCAAAATAGGTGACATGTATCTTAAATAGTTTTTATTAATAAAATCCTCCAACATGGCAATAATATAATTTATAACCTGTTGGAGGTGTTTTTTATATGAAGAATTTTTTAATATCAGCCATAATAGATATTATTTTAATTTTTGCTTCTTACTTTATATTTAGAAAAGTAATAAGTGGACCTACAAGACATCGATTATATGAAAAAATTTTCAGTTCTTTCGCTAAATTTGTTATATACATCTTTGTCATAACTGTAATTTTAACTTCATTTGTTGCTTTCATATTCTATAGAACACTTTTCGTATCTTACTTAAATATAGCAGCACCTGCTTTGGTATCAATATTAGTAGGTTTTTTTATGTCAACAGTACCAACTAGAGGAAAAGGAGATGACAAAGATAAAGTTTAATGACTATTGTTAATATTTTAAATTTTAGTAATAGTTTCTATATAACCTTATATGATATAATATTGCATATAATACTATTTATTGAATATGTAAGGAGCTGTTAACATGAATGCTAAATATAGTGATCTATTTAAAAGCATAGTAAGTGCACACTATGAAGGTAACTTTGAAAAAAAAGTAGAAGATATTTTGTCAAAAGATAATGTAAATAAAAACGATCTTTGCAATGTAATTTCTTCTCTTTGTGGAACAAATGTAGCTTATAGTTCTAACTTTGTTGATGATTTAAAAAAAGCTATTACATCTTATAAAATAAATCATAAAGTAGTTGATAAAGTTAAACATTGTTCTATGGATTGTGTAAATGAATCGGGAAAAACACTTTGTCAAAGTTCATGCCCCTTTAATGCTATTTTTGTGGATAAAGAAAATAAGACTACTTATATAGATAATGATACTTGTACAGATTGCGGTTTTTGTGTTGAAGCTTGCCCATCTGGAGGTATACTTGACAAAGTAGAATTTGTCCCTTTAATAGACTTATTAAAAAGTAATTCACCTGTTATAGCTGCAGTTGCTCCTGCCATTTCTGGACAATTTGGAGATAATGTTACTATAAATCAATTGAGAGCTGCGTTTAAAAAGATGGGTTTTACAGATATGGTAGAAGTTGCATTTTTTGCTGATATGCTCACTTTAAAAGAATCTATAGAATTTGATCATTATGTTAAAGATGAAAAGGATTTAATGATAACTTCTTGTTGTTGCCCTATGTGGGTAGGTATGCTTAGAAGAATTTATGATGATTTGGTAAAATACGTTTCTCCTTCTATCTCACCTATGATTGCTGCTGGAAGAGTTCTAAAAAAATTGAATTCTGACTGCAAAGTTGTATTTATAGGTCCTTGCATAGCAAAAAAGCTGAAGCAAAAGATAAGGATTTAATAGGTGATATAGATTTTGTACTTACTTTTTCAGAGGTAAAGGATATTTTTGATACATTAAGTATAGATCCTTCAAATATGCAGGAAGATTTATCTTCTGAATATGCATCAAAAGGCGGAAGACTTTATGCACGTACAGGAGGTGTTTCAATCGCTGTGGCAGATGCCATTGAACGATTATTCCCTGAAAAATATAAATTACTCAAGGCTGTTCAGGCTAATGGAGTAAAAGAATGTAAAGATATTCTCGCAAAAGCTCAATGCGGAGAAATAAATGCTAATTTCATAGAGGGAATGGGTTGTGTTGGTGGTTGCGTTGGTGGACCTAAAGCTATTGTTTCTAGAGAAAAAGGTGCAGAACATGTAAACTCCTTTGCTGAAAATTCTGCTATAAAAGTTGCTGTAGATAGTTCCTGTATGAAAGATATACTAAAGAAAATAGGAATTAACTCTGCTGAAGATTTCAAGGATGAGAATAAAGTAGAACTATTTGAAAGAAAATTTTAATTAACCTAACAAAATTTAATTGAAAATATCATGATATAAAAAGATTAAATTTATAGTAAAATATGATTTTAATCTTTTTTGTATCATGGTATTTTAATTATGCTGTATACTCTGAATACAAAAAATATCAAGTAAAGATTTAATAGATATTATAATTCAAAATAAGCTATTTAATTTACTAGTTATTTTTCTAAATATGTCTTATACTAAAATACGAGGTGATTTTATGCTTAAAAATATTAAAGGTGCTATATTTGACATGGATGGTACACTTATTGATTCCATGTGGGTTTGGAGTAAAATTGATGAAGAATACTTATCTAAAAGAAATTTAACCTTACCTGAAAATTTAAAAGAAGATATTGAGCATATGAATTTTTCTGAGGTTGCCTATTATTTTAAAACTAAATTTAATATTTTAGATTCTATAGAGGAAATACAAAAGAATGGACTGACATGGCCTTGTACCATTATGCTCATGATGTTACTTTAAAACCTGGTGCAAAAGATTTCTTGAACTTGCTAAAATTAAAAAATATAAAAATTGCTTTAGCTACAAGTAATTGTACTCTTCTCATAGAAACAGCTCTTAAAAAAAATAATATTTATAATTTATTTGATTCTATAACTACCACTAATGAAGTTAAAAGAGGAAAAGACTTCCCTGATATATATCTATTAGCAGCACAAAAACTGAACTTGCAACCTGAACACTGTGTAGTATTTGAAGATATACTCCCTGCTGTAAAAGGTGCTAAAAGTGCAGGTATGAAAGTTGTAGGTGTTCATGATTTTTATTCAGAATACCAAAAGAAAGACATAGTTGATCTTGCAGACATTTATATTTCTAGATATGATGAACTAACTGAGGTTGTTTAAAATTAGAGGTTAATGCATAATTAACCCCTAATTTTATATAAACCATTTATGCCTATTTTATCTTAAGCATAAAATTAAGAATAAACTTATTTTTTTCTTCTATTATATCAACTATTCCATTATATTTTTTTACAGTAGCTTCTATATTCGAAATCCCTATGCCATGATTAAGTTTGTCTAATTTCCTAGTAATAATTTTATTCTCACTGTATTGAATCCTATCTATAGATGTGTTAGAAATCTCAATTATCAAATATATTTCTTTAATATACGATTTTATACATATTTTTTTATTAATATTGCTGTGCCTAATTCGCTTACAAGCCTCAATGGAATTATCTAAAGCATTACTTAAAATAACACATAAATCCACAGGTTCTACCAAAGTCTCTTTAGGTACCATAAAATCACATGTAAACTCTATTCCTTCAGCTTTTGCTATATTATATTTTTCGTTTATCACTGCATCTGATACAGAATTTCCTGTTCTTATTTTAAAATCAAGTTTGTCCATAGTTTTAGCAATATTATCAATGTATTCTTTTATTTCTTCTGTCTTATTGTTGATAGCTAAACTTCTTAAGCAACTAAGATGATTATTCATATCATGCATTACACTTCTTATTTGTTTATAAAATCCTTCAACATTTTTACTATGATTACATTGTAAATTAAACTGTTGTTGCATAAGCATGCTCTTTTTTATTTCTTCTTCCCCTTGAAGCATTTTTTTAAATATGTAAACTGTGATCAATATTGATATCAACAAAGCAAAACTTACAAAAGGTAAACTGTAATAAATTTTAGGGAATACATAAGCTAAATAATATTCTTTGTTGTCTATTTTAATTATTTGAATAACATAAAAAATAACTGATAGACTATAAATCGAAAGACATGGGATTAGCAAATATAAACTCTCATATAAATTTAACTGTTTTTCTTTTAAATTCAGTAAACTACAAATATTTTTTAAAAATATAAATAATATACCACTTCTTATAAAATCACTAAGAGTATTATTCATGAAACCAGTAATCATATGTTCCTTAAAAGACATAGTAATACTATGTGTCATTGGAAGCACTTTAAAATCAATTATAAAAAAAGCTATACTAATAAGCACTAGTATTGTATTCTGGGCAATAACTGCATAGAACTTAATTATAAAATTCCCTTTACATAAAAAAACTATCATTGTTAACCAAATCAGGTTATTTATTATTATCCTAGATGGTTCAGATACTATTTTCATAATATAAAAATCAATAATTGTTAAAGACAATACACATACAATAAAATTCCAAGCTCTTACTTTGAATCCTAGAAACCTTTTATAAAAATAATATTCTATTACATATAAAAAAGTTAATGATAAACTTTGAGACAAAAATTCTATAATTTTAAAGATTTGCTGTTTATCCATATTTATTACCCCTCATTTTTTAGATAATACATAAATGCCTTAGAAAAATCATTTAATTTATATTTTGAAACATATACCTTTTCTAAATTTTTTAAAATTATAAATGTATTATCATAACTATGGACATATTCTAAATTTACAATATAACTTTTATGACATCTAAAAAAGTTATCCTTATAAAGTTCCTGTTCAATATCAGAAAGCTTATAGTAATATTCAATAATATCATAATTAGTATGTACTTTTAATTTTCTTTTTTCTGATTCTATATACATTATATCTTTTAAAAAAATCTTAGTCTTTTGACTAATAGTCTTAGTAACAATAAACTTATCTTTCTTCTCAAACTGATCTACTGCTGAATATAAAACCTCTTTTAATTTTTCTTCTTGAACAGGCTTTAAAATATAATTAAAAGCTCTTACATCAAAAGCTTGAAAAACATAATCTTTAATCCCTGATATAAATATAATAATTGCTTTTTCATTTATACATCTGATTTTCTTTGCAACATCTATACCTGTAAGCTTATCCATAAGTATATCTAGAAAATATATATCGAAATCTAAAATCGAGGTTATTAATTCTTCACCATTTGCAAACTGAAATATTTTATACTGCTTTTTTATTAAATTTAAATCTTTCTCAATTATATTAACTAGTCCTTGCCTTTGATTATCTTCATCTTCACAAATAGCTATTTTTAACATGAAATCACCTCATAAACAATTATATCATTATTAAACCTGTGGCTAAACTTTCCACAGGTTTAATGCATGTATATATAAGATAATTTTTAAGCTATATTATCAATATTTTCACCATTACTTTTAGATTTACCTTCAACATTATCTACATAATGCTGAATGTTTTCTTCAACTTTCTGCTGTGCTATAGCTACTTTATTTGCATCTCCTGAATCTTCAGCAGTTGTACTCTTACTTTTTTCATTTCTGTGAACAACAGTCTTTGAAGTTTGTTCTTTTATATTGTTTTTAGTTTTATTGTTTATATCTTTAATACTATCCCCCAGTTTTTCTTCTACATTATTAATGCTTTCCTTCATTTTAGCAAGAGTTTTTTTACTTGCAACAGGATCAATGTGTCTAAATTTTATGTCGTATTCTATGTCTCCTTCTAACTCTTTTATATTACCTTTTATGGTGTTTCTTATATGTGATAAATTTTTTAAATTTTTAAAACCTGCCGAAATATCTAAAACACCATTTAAAGAAGATGTCTTCTTTAAATCACTCTCAGAATCATTGTTTGATGTTTCTTCTTTAGGCTTTTTATTTTTACTTTTATCTTTATTTTCAGTTCCAAGTGCTTTACGCTTCTCTTCCAATTGAAGTTTACTGATTTGACCATCAATTTCTTGAATTTGATTATCAATTTCTGCAGTTTTTTGTTTTATAGATGATGAACTCTCTCCATTTTTTAAGCCTTCTGTCATAATAGCATTTTTACTATCCTCTAAATTTGACTTTTGTTCCATTAGAAGTTCTAAAGGACTCTTCTTTTTTGTTTTCCCACTTTTAGAACCATTTTTCATGCTTTTGGCAATACTTCTTTCTTCTCCATCATCATCTTTTACACTTTTATCCTTGTTACTAGATAAGTTTGTCCTTGTTGGCACTATACTTTGCTGTGATGAAAAACCTACTCTCATAATATCTCTCCTTTACTATTATTCTATAAAATTATCATATTGTGCTTCATTTACTTATATCGTAAAATATCCTGTTAATTTCATTAAATTGTAGTAATAGGTCCTCAAAATGTAATAAATAGATTTTTCGAATAAAGATTTGTATAAGTTTATTAAAGTTATGAATATACTACTAATATATAAATTTTGAGAGGAGTATCTTAATGTTGTTTTTACTATTTGCACTTCTTGCAGGTGGAACTTTATTTTTGTCATATTATTTTACTAATCAAATATATACACAGCGAAAACAAATTTTATTACTAAAAAGACAAAATAGCAGCTTAAAAAGCAACCTAAAATATAATAAGATTTCAAATTTAGAAATACACTATATAACACCTGATTTTAATGAAGCATTTATTGTAGATGATTGTAATTTATATGTTTCTCCAATGGAAAACTCAATTGTACTTAATTCATTATCTAAAAACACTAATGTAAAGATAGTGTTTAGCGCAAAAATCAAGGATGAATTATGGTATGAAATTTCCATTGAAAACAACAGAAATATTAATAATAAAGGTTGGATACAATCTGAATTTATAACTCCTTATATTGGCTCAATGTAACTTCACTTTTTTATAAAAGCAAAGCTAGTCCATTGACTAGCTTTCACCATAATTACACTATTTTAGTTGTCCATTCTTCACAATTCCATATATCAGTAACTACATCCCTATAAAACTCTGGTTCATGACATACTAGAAGAATACTTCCCTTATATTCTTTTAGTGCTTTTTTTAGTTCTTCTTTTGCATCTACATCTAAATGATTTGTAGGCTCATCAAGAATTAATATATTAGTTTCTCTGTTTATCATTTTACATAATCTTACCTTTGCTTGCTCTCCACCACTTAAAACCATTATTTTACTCTCTATATGCTTAGTTGTAAGACCACATTTGGCTAAAGCTGCTCTTACTTCATACTGGCTAAAAGAAGGAAATTCTTGCCATAATTCTTCTATACAAGTATTATAATTTGCTTCTTTGCTCTCTTGTTCAAAATAGCCTATATATTGATAATCTCCTAGTTGTGCTTTACCAGATAAAGGCTTTATATCTCCCATAAGACTCTTTAAAAGAGTAGTTTTACCTAGTCCATTAGCTCCTACTAGCGCTATTTTATCTCCTCTTTCCATTCTTAAATTCAAAGATTTTGAAAGAGGTGTATCATATCCTATTACTAAATCTGTAGTCTCGAATATAACTTTTCCAGCAGCTCTTGCTATTTTGAAGTTAAATTCAGGTTTTACTTTTTCTTTGCTAATTTCAATTCTTTCTATTTTATCTAACTGCTTTTGTCTTGCTCTAGCCATTCCTGTTGTGGCCACTCTCGCCTTATTTCTAGCTACAAAATCTTCAAGCTTAGCTATTTCTTTTTTTTGTTTTTCATAGGCTGCTTCTAATTGCTTCTTATTTGCTTCATGGACTCTAATAAAATTATCGTAATCTCCTACATATCTTGTAAGCTGCCTGTTTTCCATATGATATATTAAATTTATTACATTATTTAAAAAAGGAATATCATGAGATATAAGAATAAACGCATTCTCATAATTTTGCAAATATATTTTTAACCATTCTATATGTTGTTCATCTAAATAATTAGTAGGCTCATCTAAAAGCAATATGTCTGGACTCTGGAGTAATAATTTTGCAAGTAATACTTTTGTTCTCTGTCCTCCACTTAAATCCGCTACATCCTTGTCTAATCCTACATCCTTAAGTCCAAGACCTCCTGCTACTTCTTCAACTTTTACATCTATAACATAAAAACCATTATTATCAAGCAAGTCCTGAATAGTGCCCATTTGATCTAAGAGTTTTTCAAGTTCTTCTGGCGTTGCATCTGCCATTTTATCTGTTATCTCTATCATTTCTTTTTCAAGATCAAAAAGATAATCGAAAGCTTCTTTTAATACATCTCTTATAGTTTGTCCTTTTTGTAATTGAACATGCTGATCCATATATCCTACTCTAACTCTATTAGACCACTCAATACTTCCCTCATCTGGCATAAGCTTACCTGTTATTATATTCATAAATGACGACTTACCTTCTCCATTAGCCCCTATAAGTCCTACATGTTCTCCTTTTAATAATCTAAATGATACATCTTCAAATATGGCTCTATCTCCGAAACCATGACTTAAATTTTTAACTGTTAATATACTCATTTTTCATCTCCTCAAATCTTTTGTATTTAAACATATAGAAATAGTTTAATTTATACTTGCACCCTATGTCAAAAGATTTTTAGTTGCATTTTTATATTTTATTAATTTTTTAGTTGTGGTATACTACATAATGAACAAAATCAGGGAGGTATAATTTTAATGGCTTGTAAGTTTTATTTATATAGAGGCATGGGAAGAAAAGCAGAAAACGGTCATCCTTGGATATACTCTACAGAAATAGAAGGTTATGATGGTTCTTATGAAAATGGAGATATAGTAGAAGTCTACAACTTCAAAGGAAGCTTTATAGGAAAAGGATACGTAAATGATATTTCAAAAATCACAATAAGAATTATGACTAGAGACATAAATGAAGAAATAGATAAAGAGTTTTTTAGAAAAAGATTACATAACTCTTGGAATTATAGAAAAAAGGTTATAGATACTTCCAGTTGTCGATTTTTATTTGGAGAGGCAGATTTCATACCAGGTCTTATAATTGATAAATATGAAGATTATTACACAATACAATCTTTAGCTCTTGGTATCGATAAGTATAAACCCATTATAGTCCAATTACTTGTAGAGGATTTTGGTGCTAAAGGTGTTTATGAAAGAAGTGACGTAAAAGTTCGTGAGCTTGAAGGTATGGAACAAACAAAAGGATTTTTGACAGAACCTTTTGATACTAAACTGCAAATTCTAGAAAATGGTGTTAAATATTATGTTGATATTGAAAATGGTCAAAAAACTGGCTTCTTTTTAGATCAAAAGGAAAACCGACATGCTATACATAAAATATGTAAAGATGCCGATGTTTTAGATTGTTTTACTCATACTGGTTCCTTTGCACTAAATGCAGGAATTGCTGGTGCTAAAAGTGTCTTAGGAATTGATATATCACAACTTGCTATAGATGATGCATCTAAAAATGCTGAGCTTAATGGATTATCAGATAGAGTTAAATTTGAATGTCACAATGCCTTTGATGTTCTTCATGAGTGGGTAAAAGAAGGAAGAGAGTATGATGTAGTAATTCTTGACCCTCCAGCTTTTACAAAATCTAGATCAACTATTAAAAGTGCTGTTAGAGGATATAAAGAAATTAACTTAAGAGGAATTAAAATGGTTAAATCAGGTGGTTTCTTAATCACATGTTCTTGCTCACATTTTATGGATCCAGAACTTTTTCAAAAGACCATTGCTGATGCTGCAAAAGATGCAAGAAGAATGCTAAGACAAGTTGAATTTAGAACTCAAGCGTCAGATCATCCAATACTTTGGAATTCTGATGAATCCTATTACTTAAAATTTTATATATTTCAAGTTGTATAAAAACCATAATTTAAGCATACTGCGAAGCTTTGCAGTATGCTTATTATAAAATATTAATTTTTTCTATATAACAGCCTTTTCTTTGCTTATTCTTTCATAAACTTTTATAATTCCACTTCTATATTCAGGTACAATATTTATTATATCTTTAGTACAACAATACTTTAAGTCTTCTTCCAACTTTAATTCTTTGATTCTTTTATAATGACTAGCATGGTGTATAAAGCTCATTATATCCTGGTTTTCAGTATAAATATAGTGAGAAGTTTTTGCTATGTCTGTAAGTTCCACATTTATTGAATTTTTTAATAAACAATCTATAATATATCCAGAACATATAAAATCATCTATAGAAAATTGTCCATAAGTTCCTGCATTTACTATCTGTACATCATTATCTAGCTCCAAAAGTTTATTTGCTACAGCTTTAGCATTTATTAATGCTCCTATTAAAACATTTTTAGCATCTATACTTCCTTTTATTGCCTTGGTACCATTACTAGTAGTCATAATCAAAGTCTTGTTTTTAACTAAACTTTCTTTATATTCTAAAGGAGAGTTAGCACAATCAAAACCTTCTATTTTGAGTGCTTTTCTTTCTCCACCAAGTATATATTTATCCCTATTTGTGTTGCTTATTTTTAAAGCTTCTTCTATAGTAAGAACAGGTATCACACCCAAGCATCCATTATTCACTGCTGTTGTTATTACCGAAGTGGCCCTCAGCATATCTATTACTACTACAGATTTTTCTTGTATCTTGTCCTTTTTTATATCATCCGCAGAAATTATTAAATCAATTTTCATTTTAGATTCCCCCATTAAACTTTTGTTTTCTTTAATCAATAAAAAAATTACCTACATAATTAAAACTATATTATGCAGGTGAAAAAATCAAGGATTTGAAAATAAAAAGTTATATTTTAAATACTCATTTCTTTTATCACATAACTCAGCGCTATAATAACATATACTCCTATAATTACATTATATATATTTCTATATTTGTTATGTAATCCCTCTTTTATTAAAATAAATAAGCATCAAACTTGCACAGAAGTCTGATGCTTTTAATTATAATCATTTATATAACTTTATTATACTCATCTTTAATTTAGTACTTACACCCTTGGTATATTTCCTTTTCTTCTAAGGTTTTATCTATAGCATTTAATACTTCCCATTTTTTTAAACTCCACATTGGTCCTACAAGTAAACTTCTTGGTGCATCACCTGTAAGTCTATGAATAACCATATTAGGTGGTGTAATAGCTATTGCAGAACATATTATATCTATATACTCATCATAATCTAAAAACTTAAGTTCATTCCTATTATAGAAATCTACAAGAGGAGTATTTTTTATAAGATGCAAGAGATGATACTTAACACCTTGTATATCTTGTGAACTTACATAGTTCACTGTTTCTAACATATCAGTTTTTGTTTCTCCCGGTAAACCAAATATAACATGGGTTACCACATCAATATTTCTCTTTCTTAAGTTTTTAACAGCTTCTTCAAACACATTAAGTTTATACCCTCTATTTATTTTTATAGCAGTATTTTCATTAGATGTTTGGAGTCCTAGTTCTACCCAAGTGTAAACTTTTTTATTAAATTCTTCTATAAGTCCTAAAACTTCTTCACCAAGACAATCTGGCCTTGTGGCTATAGCTAACCCAACTACATTTTCTTCACTTATTGCTTCATTATACTTTTCCCTTAACTCTTCTATAGAAGCATAAGTATTAGTGTAAGCTTGAAAATAAGCTATATATTTTCCATCTTTCCATTTTTTACTCATCATTTGTTTTATATCTTTAAATTGATTCTTTATAGAAAAACATCTGTTTCCTGCAAAATCTCCTGAACCTCTTTCACTGCAAAATACACATCCTCCAGTACTTAATGTTCCATCCCTATTGGGACAAGAAAACCCTGCATCTAATGATATTTTGAATACCTTACAATTAAACTTTTTTCTTAAAAAATAATTTAAACTGTAATACCTTTTATCTGACCACTTCATATTTTTTCTCCATAACTGTTTTTTATTCAATTATATCATACTTTCTTTGCTTTAAAATCCTTCAAACTTAACTGCCACTTTCCTATTACAGCTGAAGCTGATTTATCTCCTTCTACTTTAGGAATAACGTCAAAATTTAAATTTTCTTTATCATAAGATGAAAAAACTACATCTACTTTATCTAATGGATATTTCTCTTCAAATTTGAAAGGTATTATATCACCTCCATCTGTTTTATAAACCCTTATACATTTACCTGATGATGGTTTTATATACTGCACTGTTAAGAATTTTTCTCCTGGTGAAAAATTGCTAAACTGCACTTTGCTATCCTTTAATATATCCAGTGCTACAACTTCTTTTCCTACAGGTTTTTCTTTTCCTTTAGAACCTCCACTATCTTTTGCTTTACTATCTCCTCCTCCTTTTCCCTGATCATCTTTCTTATCTTCACCTTGTACTGCTAAAGTTTCATCTACCTTTACTACTCCAATAAAAACATCCTTATCATAACTAGATATCGCTAAACTTTCTCCACTATAAGCTAAATTAATAACTCCAAATTTACTTTTAGGCACTTTTATTTTGTCTATATTACTTTTGTCGTCTCTAGGAAATACATATGTAGGAAGTCCATCCATATCTATAACTAAATTTGTACTTGCATTGTTTTTATTTTTTATTCTTATTTGATCTCCATCTGTAAAAACTTCTTTTTGTACTGTATTGTTTGTTTCCTTTATTTTATAATCAGTATTTTCTTTTGATATTTTCATAGAATATTCATCTACAGAAGTAAAACTGTTATTTAAATCTGATCTTGATACTTTTATCTTGAATAATCCAGCCTTTCCAACTTCATTAGTTTCTGACACATTGTATCCTACTATTTTTAGGTTTTTGTTTTCTTGTAATGATAAATTTTTTGAAAGTTCTTTAGAATAAAGCTTCTTAGCATTTTCTAAATCATCTTTCATCAAATACTTCATATAAGTATCCGCCACATTACTTGCTGCTTTTATATCAAAACCACTAGAATTATCTGTTTTATCTTCTTTTTTGCTTTTTGTACAACTGGTTAGTGTACTTGAAACTGCCACAAGCATAATTACTATTAAAACTTTCACAATACTCTTTATGCTCTTTTTTTCCATTTTTTCTCCTCCTTATTATAAAATATTAGTTTATCTTTAGTTTCCCCTTAAAATAAAAATTTAATTTATAAATCATTATTTAAAATTTTTAATTATATATTATTATAGTTAGCATTTTTATTTAAATTTAATATTTTTTAAAAATCAGAACAATTTTCAAACTTTAATTTAGGAGGTATCGTTTCATGAAAAACTTATTTTTAGTGTTTCAAGTAGGTGCTGTTTTTATAGGCACTATTGTTGGTGCTGGTCTGGCTTCCGGACAAGAAATAAGTCAATTTTTTACCGTTTATGGTTACAAAAGTTTCACTGGTATACTTATATGTTGTTTTATTTACATAGTAATGAGTTATATAGTTGTAGATTTAAGTTTAAAACATAATTTAAAATCCTATGATGGTCTTATATCTTTAGTTAGTCCCGGTCTTCTAGGTTCCTTTACAAATTTATTTACAACAATATTTCTTATAAGTACTTCTGCTATTATTTTAGCGGGTAGCGGTGCTTTATTTCATCAATATTTTAATATATCTAAGTGGTTTGGAATATTTATAATGATATTAATATCAATTTTCATTCTTTTTAGAGGTACTAAAGGTTTAATTGAAATAAATTCTTTTATAGTACCCTCTTTAATTTTCGTTATTGTAACTGTATTTATTTTATATATATCTTTTTATAAAGATGTAAATGTATCCTATTTAAAATCCATTCCTAATTACAAAAATAATTGGCTCCTATCTTCCCTCATATATGGCGGCTTTAATGTTTTATGCTGTTGTGGAGTATTAATTCCTTTAAGTGTTGAAATGAGAAACAAAAAGATTTTAATGTGTGGAATAACTTTAGGTGCTATAGGTCTTACACTATTATCTTTTTTAATTAATATATTATTAATTTTAAATGTTCCATATATTTTTAAATATGAAATTCCACTATTATATATAGCTAATCGTTTTGGAAATGTAATTCAATTTATGCTATTGTGTATAATCTGGCTTGAAATGTTTTCTACAGAAGTATCTAACATTTACAGTGTAAGTAAAAACCTTCAAGAATTATTTAATATTTCCTATAGAAAAGCTGTTATACTTATAATCATTATATCTATACCAATATCTCAAATCGGATTTGTGAAACTTATATCTACTCTATACCCTGCTTTTGCAGTGATAAGTTTTATATTTATTCTCCAATGCTTATTTTTTTACTTTAAAAATGAGTTTAAGCCTACACACTAATTAATAGAAACAATCTAACTTAAAAAAATAGCCAGCGAGTGTGTATCATATTTCTTCAAAATAGATTAAATGCATTTCTTCACTAAAAGATAATGTTATAATTAATATTAAACAAAAATATGCAAAATAATTCATAGATAGAATTTACTTTTATGTAGAGGTGTTAAAATGTTAGAATTACTTAAAAACTGTATGTTATGTCCTAGAAACTGTAGTGTAAATAGATTAGATGGGAATCTTGGATATTGCAAATCAAATAAGAATGTCAAAATTGCAAGAGTATCTTTACATAATTGGGAAGAACCTTGTATATCTGGTAAAAACGGTTCTGGCACTATATTTTTCTCTAACTGCAATTTAAGATGTGTGTTTTGTCAAAACCATGAGATAAGTTCTGAAAGTTTAGGTAAAGAAGTGTCCATAAAAAGACTAAGTGAAATTTTTATAGAGCATCAAGAAAGAGGTGCTCACAATATAAATTTAGTAACTCCGACACATTATGTTCCACAAATAATAGAAGCTTTAGATTTAGCTAAAAGAAAAGGACTTAATATTCCTATTTTATTTAATACTAATGGCTATGAAAATATAGAAACTATAAAATTATTAAAAGGATATATTGATGTATATCTTCCAGATATCAAATACTTTGATAACAAATACTCTAACAAATATTCAAATGTAAAAGATTACTTTATTCATGCTTCAAAAGCTGTAGAAGAGATGTTTTCTCAAGTTGGTAAAGTACAATTTAACAATGATGGCTTAATACAGAAAGGTGTTATCATAAGACATTTGATGTTGCCTGGACTTTTATTTGATTCAAAAAAAATTATAGATTATATATATAATACTTTTGGCGATTCAATTTATTTAAGTTTAATGAATCAGTATGTTCCTATGCATAATGCCTGTAATTTTCCTGAAATTAATAAACCTTTAAGTTCAAAACATTATGATAGTATGATAGATTACTGCTTAAGCTTAGGTATAAAAAATGCATTTATTCAAGATGAAGGTACTTCGTCTAAAACCTTTGTACCTGAATTTGATCTAAGAGGGGTATAAAAAGATGTACATCCACTTGAAATATCTAGTGGATGTACATCTTTTTATATATATTAAATCTTTAAATTTTATACTTACTCAATTCTACTTTAAAACCTTCTGTGATAACTCTGAATTGATGAATATTACTTATAAGATTTTTAATCTCATTAGTATAATTTATTACACTAGCACTTACTTCTTCTGAAGATGCTGAATTTTCTTCAGCAATAGCAGCTAGCGATTCAATTGTATCGTAAATAGTTGCTATTGAATCTGCTTCCTTACTAAGCTCATTTATAGTTCCTATCATAGATGATGCAACAGTTTGTGTTGAAGTAGTTGCCTCATAACTTATGTCCCTTACACTTTCTAAACTCTTAGTTTCTACTTGTAGTACTTCATACTGTGATCCTATTTTTTCTGCTAAAGTTTTTATTTCCTCGGCAAACCTAACAAGGTTAGAATTTATTTCTTCAACAGCATTTTTTGATTGTTCTGCAAGATCACGAACTTCCTCCGCAACTACAGCAAAACCTTTTCCTTGCTCTCCCGCACGAGCAGCTTCAATAGAGGCATTTAAAGCTAATAAATTGGTTTGTTCAGAAATACCTGATACTATAGAAACTATACTTGTAATATCTTTTGCTCTTCCTTCAAGCTCTAAACCTTTATCTTTAACTTCTTTAAACTTTTCAAGAGTATTCATAATGTTTTTGCTTGTACTATTTATATTCTCATAACTATTATTAATTTTATTTATGGTTTTTTCTAATTCCAATTTATTGCTATTTTCATTTTCCACTATATTCTTTAAATTTCTAATATTATCATTAAGTATAGACACCGCTTTTTCTGTATTTGTAGCTTGATCTACTGAAGAATTCGCCACCTGTTCAACCACACCTGATATTTCAGTAGATGCATAATTCATTGAGTCTGATATAACATTTATATTATTTACAAAGGTATTCATTTCATCTGTAACACCCTTAAATCCCACAAAGTCAGTTCTTACACCTTTTTTGTTTTCTTTTAAAAGCTTATACACATCCTGAAATACATCATTGGTTTCTATATCTCCATCTTCTATGTAGTTATTATTTACAATATTTTTTATATCCTCCTGTATGACTGAAATTGGCCTTATAAGCATGGATACAGCTATATAGGCTCCTACAGAGGAAATAAGTGAAAGAATAATAGCTCTAAGACTTTGATCAAAGCCCATCAATGGTATAGATGTTATTAAAGAAATTATTAATGTAAATGTTGCTGTTTTTGCCCCTAACCCTTTAATAAATCCTAAAGAAAGCAGCTTGTTAAACTTATATACTTTTTTGTAATATATATCTTTTTCAAAGGTAAACTTAAATTTTACATAGTTATTACTCTTTTCAAGTTCATCTACTTTAATTTTTTCTTTGAAAAATTTAGCACTACCTTCTATCATACCTTTGAGATAATCAAACATACCTCTTTCTGATTTATATTCAAATATAGCTTCCCTTGCAGATATTGGTTTAATAGATACTAATGGAGGTTTTGCCCCTGGAAATTTTTTTGTCATAACCACATGTACATCAAACATGGATTTCAAAAATGAATATAAATTTTCACTTTGAAAAAATGCTGGAAAATCTTTGTGGAAAGCATTTATATTGTCTAGTCCTATTTCTCTCCATAAGTTCTTAATATCTATGTTATTAGTTTTAGCTATAATGCCAATTGCTTCCTTTACTTTTACATCATCTACATTTTCTGCTGGAGAAAATATTTTTGATGCACCCCAACCTACTTGTTTCATAGCTTTATCTACAGTTTCATCCCCATATAGTTTTCTACAAGTTTTCATCCATGTAGCAATTACTGTCCCTTTCATTTTTCACCCTCCTTTTTTATTTAGATAGTGTAAAGTTTTTTACACTGTTTTTTTATATTTGTTCTTTATATATCAAAGGTTACAAAGTTTTTTTGAATAAAAAAACAATGACCCCCTTTTTTCTGTTATACTTGAATCTTCAACCAAACAAAAATAACATAAAAGGATGTCATTGTATGGATTCAATTATAACTTATTTATTCTTATATAATCAATATCTTTTGAAAATAATTTCTCAATTACTTTTATTTATTGCTAAATATATTCCTCTTAAGCAGTGGGCTTTTGAGGATTCACATAGTCCCGAATATCAGAAATTTAAAGTGGATAAGCTACCTAAAATTATTCGTTTTGAAAAAGTAGATTATCAACTTCTTTTAGCTTACTATAAACATAAATATAATAAATTAATTAAACCTGTTCAAAGACGTAATGGAAAATCCATCCCTGAAAATACTGTATGCCCTAAATGTGGTGCACCTCACCATTATATCTACGATAATAATGGTAATAGAGGTCAATTTCAGTGTAAGGTTTGTGATCAGAATTTCAACGAAAGCAATTATGTTACTAAACCTATGATATTTGTATGCCCTTATTGTGGTCAAACTCTTTCACCAAAGAAAGATCGAAAGCATTTTCGCATACATAAATGTGTTAACCAAAAATGCTCTTACTATCAAAACAACCTTACTAAACTACCTAAAAACTTAGATACTGCTGATAAACACAAGTACAAGCTTCACTACATCTATCGTGAATTCATCGTAGATTTCTTTAAAATGGACTTACATGAACTTCCTTCTAGGGCAGTTAACTTTAAGTATAAGAAATTCAATGCCCACATCATGGGACTTTGTCTTACTTATCACGTTAATCTTAAGCTCTCTACTAGACAGACGGCACATGCCTTGGCGGAAGTACATGGCATCAAAATCTCCCATACAATGGTTGCTAATTATGCTATGACTGCTGCCGCAGTTATAAAGCCTTTTGTAGACACTTTTGACTACAATCCATGTAACATTCTTTCTGCTGATGAAACTTATATTAAGGTCAAAGGCATAAAGCATTATGTTTGGATTATTATGGATGCCTGTAAGAAGTCTATTTTAGGCTATCAGGTTTCTGATACTCGTGCCGTAGGCCCATGTATACTGGCTATGCGTATGGCCTTTGAGAAGTTTAAAGTATTTCCTAATAAAGCTTTAAAGTTCATCGCAGATGGATATAGTGCCTATCCTCTTGCAAGTCAACAGTGTAAGCTGGTAAAGGGTTGGGACTTCGACGTTACTCAAGTTATCGGGCTTACCAATGATGATGCTGTATCTACTGAATTTCGTTGGGTTAAGCAAGTAGTAGAAAGGCTTAACCGAACCTTCAAAGCCTCTTACCGTGTTACTTGTGGTTATGGAAGTGAGAACGGTGCTGCATACGGTATATCCCTTTGGGTTGCCTATTATAATTTTCTTCGTCCTCATCCTTATAACTACTGGAAGCCATTAAATGAGATAGACATGCTATCTAATGCAGATAATATGCCTGGTAAGTGGCAGTTACTTATACACCTTGGTCAACAGACTATATTGAAGATTCAGGCTGAAAATTCTGCTTAATTTAGTTAGAAAATAAATACAGGATATTTCTCAGCTACTACGTGAATAAATCTCAACAGTAGCGACTGCTAATATCAAAAATTTCCTTCCACCAAAAGGTTTTTTTGTTATGCTCAAAATCTTTTACTTCATCCTCAAATAACACTATACTGTCCTAACTCACGCCCTCCGGGCAAAATATTTTTGGACTCTGTTTTTTCATAACTCACTTTACACTATCTTTATTTAAATGTATTCAGAAACTATTTGTTCTCCATTTCTCTTAATACAGGAGAATAATTTTTTATTTCGGTAGAAATAAGTTTCCGCTATTCATCATTTAGTTAAAAAATTCTATAATAATTTCTTATCATTCAACTTGTTTTAATTCAAGTCTTACCTTGAATTAAAATTGTACTTACATATTATAAATTATACAACATTGGTATTGTTTTTACAAAGACTATAGTAAAAAACTGCACTACATTTTTTATGTAGTGCAGCCTTCTAAAGTTTTATTTCAACTCTATCTAATTTAGCTATTATATTAATTTCTTTTATTTCTACAGTTTCAGTTCTAAAACTTCCCTTATTACTAATAAGTAAAATTTTATTATTATCTAGCTTTTTTATTTGTCTTATAGCTCTATTGTTTCCGTACTCAACCAAACATATAGTATTATTTTCAACTTCATGTGTGGTATGTGCAAAAGCCAAATCTCCCTTTGCTATTCTGAAACCCATCATATCATCATCTTCTATTTCTAAATAAAATGCTTTATCCTGAGCATAGCCTTCTACTTTATTGTTTATTAGAGGTAACTGTTTAAAAGATGCAGCTTTTTGCAAATCATATTTATAAATAGGAACATTTTTTAAAACTGATCCAAAAGCTTCATTCCATACCTCTTTTACCGATTCTTTTTTAGGTTCTATAGAATACTTTTTACCTTTTTCTTCTTCAAATACTTGTTCTTCAAAAGCCATAGTAATGTCATTTATATCTTTTCCCAAAACCTTAGAAATTTTATCTATAAGATTTTGATTGATAATTTTCCTACCACATTCCACATCATTAACAAATGCTTCATTTACGCCTAACTTTTTAGACAGCTGTTTTTGGCTCATTCCCACATCTGTTCTTATGCTTTTTATCTTTTCTCCTACTCTACTCATGTTATCCCCCCGCTCTTATACCTGTTGTTTTTTGAACCATTCTCTCTCTTCTATTAGATGTTCTAATAAGTATTCAAATGTCCATTCCAAAGAATTTTCTGTAGCTACTGCTAATATTGGCATAGGCTTTATATTATTCCTGATCACACTTATAGCACTATTTAATTGCTCATCATCAAAATTATTAAAAAGAATTAACCTTTCCTTGGGAAGCTTACAATTGTCAAATTGTATTTTTATTGAATTCAATATGTCTTTTACCTTCATCTTTGCCATAGATTCATCTATAATCTTATAATCAAATAAATCTAATTTTTTAATAATCTCTTCTATATTTGTTTCTTCTTTATCAAAACCATAAAGAAGTATAATTTTATTATTATTCAATAATATTACACTTCCCTTATCCTTGAATTTTTTCTGGCTCTTCATATTGCTCATTATTAGTATCTATAGTCATTTCCTCAATAACTTGATCTTCATAAGGTTTATCTCTACGATCTCTTTTTACACTTACTATTTCTTTAGCCACATCCATTCCTTCTGTAACCTTTCCAAATGCAGCATATTGTCCATCTAAATGTGGAGCATCTTCTGTCATTAAGAAGAATTGACTTCCTGCTGAATTAGGGTCCATAGCTCTTGCCATAGATAATACACCTGCTGTGTGTTTTAATGTGTTTTCAAAACCGTTAGCTGAAAACTCTCCTTTTATAGAATAGTCTGGGCCTCCTGTACCATCTCCTAAAGGGCATCCTCCTTGTATCATAAATCCTGGAATTACCCTATGAAATGTAAGTCCATTATAGAATCCTCTCTTTATAAGACTTATAAAATTATTTACTGTATTTGGAGCAATTTCTGGATATAACTCAGCTTTTATTACTCCTCCGTTTTTTATTTTAATTGTAACTAATGGATTCATATTTAGTAATCTCCCTTCAATTTTTAAATAAACATCATATATTTGAATTATATCATAATACTTAAAGTATTATTCATGTATAATTCCTTTGTTTAAAAACTATTAATATATAAATTATTAAGCCTTTATTTTAATTATTCATTTATATTCCTAGTAAATTATAACTCAATTTTATAATTTCATCATTATTTAGAGAGTTATACATGTCTACTTTGCCGCCTTCTTTATTATCATTTACTATATTATACTTTGCAAGCTCTCTCTTTAACTGTTTTACAGTACCTAAGCTTCCATCTATAATTGGTACTTCATTATTGAGTAACTTAGATAAAGTTTTTTTAATGAAAGGATAGTGTGTACATCCAAGCACTACTGCTGCTATTCCTTGATTTTTCAATGGTTGTATTTTGTTTTTTAAGTAATTTTCTATTTCTTCTCCTTCTAATATACCTTTTTCTATTAGTTCTACAAGACCTGGACAAGGCATCGGATATATCTGTGCTTGATTTTTATATTTTTTCATCAAGTTACTAAATTTGCTTTCAGCTAGAGTCATAGGAGTTGCCATTATAATTATCTGTCCATTCCTTTTTAGCTCCACTGCAGGTTTTAGTGCTGGTTCTATACCTATTACAGGCATTATTTTGCTGTACTTTTTTCTTAAATTTATTATAGCTGCACTAGTTGCTGTATTACAAGCAATTACTATTGCTTTAACATTTTTGCTTATTAAAAATTCCACAGCTTCAAAGGTTAATTTATTAGCTTCATCTACAGTTTTTATGCCATATGGAGCATTACCTGAATCTCCAAAATAAACAAAATCTTCTCCTGGTAAAAGCTTTATTGCTTCCTTTAATACACTGATTCCTCCAACCCCTGAATCAAAAAAACCTATTGGTCTATGTTCCACTTTCACTCTACCACCTCGTTATATTAGTTAACATATATGCTTAATATTATATAATATAGAATTAAACTATACAAATTCAAAAATATTCAATGCATAAATATACATTGAATTCACTGATTATTATTTTAAATATTGCATAAGTAACATTATTATAAAAGATATTGCAATGTTTTTTGCAAAACAAAATTTCTTAATCATTTATTGCAATTTCTTTTTTACAAACTTTCATTTTACCTATTGACATATGTGAATATTAATTATAAAATTTTGAATATATAAAAATTCACACAGCAATATTAATAATATCATTTTCTTAAATCGCAGAGTAAAAGAGTAAAAAAAAACTCTTTTTTATTTTTTAGGAGGAATTTATATGATAAAAGATTTAATTTACACCATACCAAAAGAAAAACATTCGGAAAAAGAATTAAACATGATTTTAACCTCTCACCCTGAAATAAAATTTGTTTCCCTTATTGGAATTGACTTATCAGGAAATGATACTGACGAAAAAATCCCTATGAAGGTCTTCTTAGAAGACATAAACACATTCTTAAAAGGAGCAGTTCAGACCGATGGTTCTTCTGTTGTTCTCCCCGGAATAGCAAGCTTAAACAACGCTAAAGTAGACATGTTGGCTGACACTGATGTAAACTGGTATGTAGAATATAATCGTGAACATATAGACTCTGAAACCGGAAAACCAGTTGGAACTTTAAGAATTCCTTGTTTCCTATATCATGAAAACATGGCAGTAGACTCTAGACACATTCTAAAACAATCTATAGAATACTTCAAATCAACTCTTTTAGACTTATTCAAGAAACATCCTGAATCACTATCACCTTTTGGCATACAATATGACGATATAGAAGATTTAGTTGCTACTTGTGCAACAGAATTAGAATTTTGGGTAAAAACACCTAATGATAAAGCCGAAGTTGAAGAACTTTCTACTTCTCAAGTATTAAAAGAACAATATTGGACTAGAACAAAAGGTGCTGTAAGAACTTCTCTTGAGGAATCTTTACTTGCAATGGACTTATACGGCTTAGAACCTGAAATGGGTCATAAAGAAGTTGGTGGCGTAAAGGCAAAAATAGATGAGTCTGGGAAACTTACTCATATAATGGAACAACTTGAAGTTGATTGGAAATACTCTACTGCAATACAAGCATCAGATAATGAACTTTTAGTTAAAAGCTTAATTAAAGAAACTTTTAGAAAAAATGGTTTAGATGTTATATTCCTTGCAAAACCTATAGACGATGTTGCAGGTAGTGGAGAGCATACTCATATTGGAATATCTTTAAAACTTAAAAATGGAAAGAGGATTAATTTATTCGCTTCACCAACAAATCACTTTTTAAGTACTTTTGGATATGCTTCTATAATGGGAATACTTAAAAACTATGAAGTAATAAATCCATTTGTATCTTCTAGTAATGACTCTTTGAGAAGATTAAAACCTGGTTTTGAAGCACCAATTTGTATAGTAACTTCTATAGGTAACTCTGTAGAAATTCCTTCTAGAAATAGAACTGTACTTGTAGGAGTTATAAGAGATCTACAAAATCCATTAGGTACAAGATTTGAGCTTAGATCTCCAAATCCTCATACGAACACTTACTTAGCCGTAACATCACTTTATATGTCAATGATAGACGGTATTAAATATGCAGTAACTAATGGAAAAACTGAAGATGAACTTTTAGCTGAACTTTCAAAGGCACCAGAAAGTGATGCAGATTATTTAGAACTTGGAAGAGCTTATAGAAGTGAAGAAGATGTATTTGAAGACTTTTCTGATGAAGAAAGAGAAAATTTCTTTGGAAAAGCTCCTGCAACTGTTTATGAAAACCTTACTGCCTTTGACAAATATCCAGATAAAAAAGCAGTTCTTATGGAAGGTAATGTTTTAAATGAAAAACTTATAAACAGTTTTAAACTTGGTACTACTAAAAGATGGCTTATTGAAATAAATAACAGAATCATATCAAATTACTCTGATGAAATAAGAAGCTGTAAGTTGCTTCATTCCATAGATAAGGCTTTAGACCTTGATGTAGCTAACTGGATGAAAATAAATGAATTAAGACATTATTTAATGAAAGATTCCTACTCAAAGCAAAGTTTATTCACAAGAATAAAAATTGCTACAGATATAAAAAAATATGATGAAGTTTCAAAACTTCAAATAGAACTTGATGAAAAAATTAAGGAATTAAGAGATTTATATTCTAATTACAAGAAAAACTTATTAGATATCTAAAATAAAAAGCCCTTCATGATTTGAATATTATGAAGGGCTTTTTTCATTAGGTTGTTCCTCTAACTATCAGTTCTGTTTTAAAATAAATTTGCTTGTTTAATATATTTTTTTTATCTATTATGTCTATAAGTAATTTACAAGATTGTTTTCCCATTTCATAAATAGGTTGGGCTATCGTGGTTAACTCAGGTTCAAAGATTTCCGATATGTGTATATTGTCAAAGCCAATAATGCTTATATCCTCTGGTATCTTAAAACCTTTTCTTAATAAAAGTTTTATTCCACCTAATGCCATTATATCGTTGCTATAGAATATAGCATCAATTTTATTATTACACTTTATTATTACATTTGTGGACTTAATTCCACCATCTATAGTAAAATCACCTTCAAAGATAAGATTTTCTTTATATATTCCATGCTTATCCATAGCTTCTTTATATCCTTCTAATCTTTGATTTGAAATCTCAACAGTATCAGGTCCCTTTACAAATGCTATATTTCTCTTTCCTTTATTATATAGGTAATCTATTCCTTGAATAACCCCATTTTTATTCAAACTATATACTCCATAAGCCTCTTTATAGCTATCTATATACCTGTCCACAAGCACAAATGGGATGTTATTGTCCGTAAGCATTTTTATACTACTGCTGCTTTCACCACCAGCTATAAAAATAACTCCGTCAACTACTTTACTTATGAGTACCTTTATATATTTTTCTTCTTTGTTAATTTCATTATCTGTATTACAGAAAATCACATTATAGTCTAAATAACTTGCTCCATCTTCTATAGCCCTTGCAATAGATGCAAAAAAAGGATTTGTTATATCTGGCAAAACTATACCTATAGTGTTTGTTTTTTTAGTACTTAAACTCCTTGCTAAAGAGTTAGGAATATATTTCATCTCTTGAGCTAATGCTAATACCTTGTTTTTAGTTTCTTCACTTATATTATCATCTCTTCCACTTATGACCATAGAGACAGTTGCCTTAGATACTCCTGCTTTTTTTGCAATATCTAGCATTGTTACCTTCTTCATATTTACTCCTCATAAAATTAAATTTACTTTTATTATAATCTAGCTATAATTTTACTTTATAAAATCCAGGGTTAACACCCTGGATTTTAAATTTTATTTATTATTTTTTTATAAGTTTTAAATCTACTGGTATTTGTTTTGCTACGCTTTCACCTTTTATAACTTTTACTGCATTTTCTACAGCTAAGCTTCCCATTAAGTCTGGTTGTTGTGCCACTGTAGCTGCCATTTCTCCACTTGCAACTGCCTTTTTAGCATCATCAGTACCATCAAAACCTACAATCATAACCTTTTTACCTTGTAATGCTTTAACTGCACCTAGTGCCATTTCATCATTATGAGCAAACACAGCATCGAATTGAGGTGTAGATTGCATTATGTTTTGCATTACGTTTAATCCCTTTTGTCTATCAAAATCTGCTGCTTGACTTGCAACTACCTTAACATTAGCCTTACCATCAACACCTTCATGGAATCCCTTACCTCTGTCCCTTGTAGCTGATGATCCTGGTAGTCCTTGAAGCTCAACTATATTTGCTTTACCACCTAGTTGTTGTAGTATAAACTCTGCTGCCATCTGTCCACCTTTAACATTATCTGAAGCTATATGAGTAACAACATCACCCTTATTTGCTTGTCTGTCTACAGTTAAAACTGGTATTTTCTTATCATTTGCTACTTTAATTGAATTACCAACTGCATCACTATCTGTTGCATTTATTATTAAAGCTGAAACTCCCTGTTGTACAAGATCATCTACATTTGATCTTTCTTTAGTTGCATCATTTTGTGAATCAACAACTACCAAATCATAACCTAATTCTTTTGCCTTCTTAGTTGCTCCTTCTTTCATTGTTACAAAGAATGGATTATTCAATGTTGATATTACCATTCCTATTTTCTTTTTGCCACCTTCTTGAGTTGCTTGCTGATTATTACTTTTACCACATCCTGTAAGTCCTGCTATTGCAAGTACGCCTGTTATTGCAAGTGATACCATTTTTAAATGAGTTCTTTTCATAATTAATAGTCCTCCCTTATTTTTAATATATATAAATAATTTTTTATTTATCTTTTTTATCAAGCATAACTGCTAATAATATAACAAGTCCTTTTACTATTGATTGATAAAAAGGAGATACATTCATTAAATTTAATCCATTATTTAGCACTCCTATTATCATTGCACCTATTATTGTTCCTGTCATAGAACCTTCTCCACCTGAAAGACTAGTTCCTCCAAGTACAACTGCTGCAATAGCATCCAATTCAAAACCACTTCCTGCATTAGGAGATGCAGAACCAATTCTACTTGTTACTACAACAGCACTTAATGCTGCTGCCGCTCCAGATAAAACATAAACTAAAGCTTTAATTTTACTTGTATTTATACCGGATAATCTAGATGAATCTTCGTTTCCACCAACAGCATATACATATCTACCATATCTAGTTTGACTTAATACATACCAAGCTGCCAAAGCCACAAGTATTATTATAATAACAGGTAAAGGTATTCCAAGTATGGTTCCATTACCTATAAATGTAAAGCTTGATCCAAGCCCAGATATTGGAGTTCCATTAGTATAAACATAAGTTACTCCTCTAAATATTGTCATAGTCGCTAACGTTACTATAAACGCCTGAATTTTTCCCTTTGCAACTATTATTCCATTAATTAAACCTATTAACCCACCAATTATTAGAACTGCAACCACAGTTACAACTACATTAACATTTTTTTGTGCTAAAGTTGCTGCAACAGCACCTGCTATTGCAAGAGTTGATCCAACTGATAAATCTATTCCACCAGTTAGTATTACAAAACACATACCTACCGCAATAATTGCATTAACCGAAACCTGTGTAAATACATTTAAGATATTTGGAATAGTTAAAAACCTTGGTGTTAAAACTGATATAACTATACACAGTATTAGTAATCCTATTAAAGACTTATATTTAAAAAGTAGATTCTTGATATTTTTTTCCATTTTATTCTCTCCCTTTACACTTCATGACAAATTTAAACTCCAATGGCATATTTCATTACATTTTCTTGAGTTGCTTCTTCCCTTTTTAATTCTCCTGTTACTTTTCCTTCATGCATTACCATTACTCTATCACTAACACCTAATATTTCTGCCATGTCAGAGGAAATCATAATAACAGCTTTTCCTGTGCTTTTTAATTTATTTAGTACTTCATAAATTTCCTTTTTTGCACCTACATCTATACCTTTTGTAGGTTCATCAACTATTAAAATTTTAGGTGAACGCATTAACCATTTAGCTAAAATTACTTTCTGTTGATTTCCTCCACTAAGGTTTTTAACTAACTGCTCTTGATTAGGTGTTTTTATTGAAAGCTTCTTTATATATTCCTCTACTTCTCCCTTTTCTACCTTTTTATCTATTTTCTTCAATCTATTTTCATACTTAGTAAGATTAGAAAGTGTCATGTTTTGAGCTACAGACATGTTTAAAACTAGACCTTCTTTTTTTCTATCTTCTGAAAGATAACATATTCCATGTTTAATGGCATCTTTAGGTGAATTAATATTTACCTTTTCGCCGTCTATATATATTGTTCCTGAATCTTTCTTATAATCTCCAAATATAGTTTTTGCTAGCTCTGTTCTTCCAGCTCCCATAAGTCCTGCAACACCTAATATTTCTCCTGACTTAATCTCAAAACTTACATTCTTTACTCTATCCTTCATAGATATATTTTCAACTTTAAGTAAAATATTTTCTTTTTCTACTTCTTTATAAGGAAACTGTTCTTCAAGTTTTCTTCCTACCATCATGGTAATTAACTCATCTTTGGTTACATCTTTAGTTTCTACTGAACCAATATATTTACCATCTCTTAAAACAGTTATAGAATCACAAATTTGAAATATTTCATCCATTCTATGAGAAATATATATAACCGCTATACCTTTTTCTTTTAGCTTCCTAATTACTTCAAATAGTTTTTGGGTTTCTACATCTGTAAGTGCTGTAGTTGGCTCATCCATAATAATAACGCTTGAGTTTTTAGTTAGAGCTTTTGCAATTTCTATCATTTGCATTTCTCCAAGATTTATATCCTTAACCATTGTATTAGGATCTATATTGCATCCAATTTGTTCTAAGAAATATTTGCTTTTCTCTTTCATCCAAGCTTTATTTATTTTTCTAGTACCCTTGCTAAACTTTTCATTACCTAAAAATATATTTTGAGCTACTGTTAAATTAGTAAGAACACTAAGTTCTTGATGTATTATTGTTATACCTAACTTTTCAGCGTGTTTTATGCCTTGAATTTCTACTTCATCACCATCTACAAGAATTTTACCTTCATCTTTTCTATACACTCCGCTTACTATTTTCATTAATGTAGATTTTCCAGCTCCATTTTCTCCAAGTAGGGCTAATACCTCTCCACCATAAGCTTTTATATGAACATCTTGCAATGCTTTTACTCCTGGAAAAGATTTAGATATACCTACCATTTCCAAAATAGGCTTTTTGCTTTCCATATTTTATCCTCCTAATATTTTACGATAGTGTAAAGTTTTTTACACTGTTTTTTTATATTTGTTCTTTATATATCAAAGGTTACAAAGTTTTTTTGAATAAAAAAACAATGACCCCCTTTTTTCTGTTATAATTGAATCTTCAACCAAACAAAAATAACATAAAAGGATGTCATTGTATGGATTCAATTATAACTTATTTATTCTTATATAATCAATATCTTTTGAAAATAATTTCTCAATTACTTTTATTTATTGCTAAATATATTCCTCTTAAGCAGTGGGCTTTTGAGGATTCACATAGTCCCGAATATCAGAAATTTAAAGTGGATAAGCTACCTAAAATTATTCGTTTTGAAAAAGTAGATTATCAACTTCTTTTAGCTTACTATAAACATAAATATAATAAATTAATTAAACCTGTTCAAAGACGTAATGGAAAATCCATCCCTGAAAATACTGTATGCCCTAAATGTGGTGCACCTCACCATTATATCTACGATAATAATGGTAATAGAGGTCAATTTCAGTGTAAGGTTTGTGATCAGAATTTCAACGAAAGCAATTATGTTACTAAACCTATGATATTTGTATGCCCTTATTGTGGTCAAACTCTTTCACCAAAGAAAGATCGAAAGCATTTTCGCATACATAAATGTGTTAACCAAAAATGCTCTTACTATCAAAACAACCTTACTAAACTACCTAAAAACTTAGATACTGCTGATAAACACAAGTACAAGCTTCACTACATCTATCGTGAATTCATCGTAGATTTCTTTAAAATGGACTTACATGAACTTCCTTCTAGGGCAGTTAACTTTAAGTATAAGAAATTCAATGCCCACATCATGGGACTTTGTCTTACTTATCACGTTAATCTTAAGCTCTCTACTAGACAGACGGCACATGCCTTGGCGGAAGTACATGGCATCAAAATCTCCCATACAATGGTTGCTAATTATGCTATGACTGCTGCCGCAGTTATAAAGCCTTTTGTAGACACTTTTGACTACAATCCATGTAACATTCTTTCTGCTGATGAAACTTATATTAAGGTCAAAGGCATAAAACATTATGTTTGGATTATTATGGATGCCTGTAAGAAGTCTATTTTAGGCTATCAGGTTTCTGATACTCGTGCCGTAGGCCCATGTATACTGGCTATGCGTATGGCCTTTGAGAAGTTTAAAGTATTTCCTAATAAAGCTTTAAAGTTCATCGCAGATGGATATAGTGCCTATCCTCTTGCAAGTCAACAGTGTAAGCTGGTAAAGGGTTGGGACTTCGACGTTACTCAAGTTATCGGGCTTACCAATGATGATGCTGTATCTACTGAATTTCGTTGGGTTAAGCAAGTAGTAGAAAGGCTTAACCGAACCTTCAAAGCCTCTTACCGTGTTACTTGTGGTTATGGAAGTGAGAACGGTGCTGCATACGGTATATCCCTTTGGGTTGCCTATTATAATTTTCTTCGTCCTCATCCTTATAACTACTGGAAGCCATTAAATGAGATAGACATGCTATCTAATGCAGATAATATGCCTGGTAAGTGGCAGTTACTTATACACCTTGGTCAACAGACTATATTGAAGATTCAGGCTGAAAATTCTGCTTAATTTAGTTAGAAAATAAATACAGGATATTTCTCAGCTACTACGTGAATAAATCTCAACAGTAGCGACTGCTAATATCAAAAATTTCCTTCCACCAAAAGGTTTTTTTGTTATGCTCAAAATCTTTTACTTCATCCTCAAATAACACTATACTGTCCTAACTCACGCCCTCCGGGCAAAATATTTTTGGACTCTGTTTTTTCATAACTCACTTTACACTATCTATTTTACTAGAATACAACCCCTGACTTTAAAATTATATTTGCATAAGGGGTCTGTTCTCCTGTCCTTATAACTGCTTTACATTCTTTTAACTTATCCTTAAGCTCTTCATGAGTGATAAATGTTATTTTTACATCTCCAATTTCTTTTTTTATCTCTTCATATAATTTAGGACTAACTTCTGCTGTTTCCGTAGCTATTTCAACCTCTTCTATTTGCAATTCTGTTAATACTATATTTAGTGTTTGTATAAAAGTAGGTAAATTCTTCATAAGTGCTAAATCTATTCTTTCTGTTTCCTTTGGAATGGGTAGTCCACAATCTCCTATAGCTAAAGCGTCTGTATGGCCCATTTCAGATACAACTCTTGAAATGCTAGAATTTAGTAACCCTATTTTTTTCATTTACTATTCCTCCCCATATGTTTTTATAACTTCTTGTAAGTAAGGAAGTGATGGCTGTGCTCCTGATTTTTGCACTACAATTGATGAAACTTTATTAGCAAATTTAATAGAACCTTCTATAGTGTTAAAATCTATTAAATCAACTTTTACTAACTTACTAATTAAAGCACCTATAAAACTATCTCCTGCTGCTGTAGTATCTATAGCTTTTACTTTATAAGCAGGCACAATACTTACTTTATCTTTGTTTGCTATAGCTGCACCTTTTTCACCTAAAGTTATTATTACAAACTTTACACCCTTTTCTAAAAATTTATTTGAAGCTTCTCTTACACTATCTTCATCTTTAACCTGTATATTTGTAAGTTCAAAAGCTTCAGTTTCATTTGGAGCTATAATATCTGTAAACTTTAACAATTCTTCTGGTATACTCTTTGCTGGAGCAGGATTTAGAACTGTCGTTACACCATTTTCTTTTGCTATTCTAAAAGCTTTTATAGTAGCTTCTACTGGCGTTTCAAACTGAGCAACTAATATTTTAGAATTCTTTATAACTTGCTCTAAATTTTGAATTGATTTTTCATCTATTTCCATATTAGCGCCTGGAACAACTATAATTGAATTATTTCCAAGACTATCTACAGTTATAATAGCCATACCCGTAGGATTACTATCACTGTAACTTATATTATTTACATCTATATTATCCTTTTTTAAAGCTTCAACTATAGAGTAACCGTTTTCATCTTTTCCCACACTAGCTATCATACATACGTTACCACCAAGCCTTCTTGCTGCTACTGCTTGATTAGCACCTTTTCCTCCAGGTATCTTTTGGAAACCCTTTGACAAAATAGTTTCTCCTGGTTTTACCATTCTATCTACACCTAAAACCAAATCCATATTTATACTTCCCAAAATACAAATATTTTCCATTAAAATATCACCTCTTTTTATTTAACCGGTTAAGTTAACCGGTTAAATTTATTTTATATTACACATATTAATATGTCAATAACTTTTGTAAACTTTTTCACATAATAAAAGATTAAAAACCTTACACAATTGTTACAAAATGTGTAAGGTTTCTTCTTTAAAATTCTCTTAATTCAAATGTTTTTAATATCATATCTTTCTTATTGTTTATTGGTTTCCATAGCTCTATCCTATCTATTATTCCCATTTTATAAAAGCCTTGTTTTTTAGTATTTTCACACGCCGTTAGATACTCTTTACTACTCCATTGTCTTGTTGCAAAATTAGTATTAGCCAATGCTACATGCAAATCCCAGTTATCTATGTTTTCTCTAACATCAAACCCATGAAGTTTCAAACTTTCATTTATTTGTCTTGCAAGCCTAATAATATAACCCTTATTTTCTATTTTTAAATTAACTGATTTGTATGGAGGATCAAAACATATAGCTCCATTTATCTCAACTTTAAACTTTTTATAAGGTTTTAATATATCTCCAACTATTTTTTCTAATTTTTCAATATCTGGATCTCCAACAACTTCCAATGTTATATGTAAAACAGGCATATTCCTATATAATTTATATTTTTTACATATATTTTTTTGCATTTCTTCAATAGAAGAATAAGAGTCTTTATTAAATAAAGCTACCAAATAATATCTCATTTTTTTCAATCCCCCAAATTAATCTTAATAAACTAGAAGTTTTAAATAATATTATACCATACTATTATTTTGATGCTAAGTTTTTAAAATCAATAATTTAAAAGTTTTTCAACTAAATTATGTATATAAATAAAATTTTAGTACAAAATTATTAGTGTTGGTTTAAAAATAATAAATAAACGGAGGTATATGTTATGCATCATAATAACAACATTGAATGTACTGTTTCTGAATGTAAATATCATTGTACGGAGGATGATTATTGTACTTTAGATAAAATACATGTTCAAAAACATTCTTCTACAGCTACTACTCCTGAATGCACTGATTGTGGAAGTTTTAATAAAAAGTAATTAGTGTACCCCCCTAAATTAAAAATTTAGGGGGGCTTTTTTTATTTAATTATATTTATAGAACTAAGATAATATCAAATTTTTAGCATTAGAAAATCATCTTTTTATAAAAAAATACTCTTTTTTGTTTTTTTAAATGAAATTGTATAAAACATCCTATTCACATTTTTAAAATTAATGTTAAAATATTATAGAATTATGTTATAATAAAATTTGTGTAGTAATATGAATTTAGAATTTTTTAATTTAACATAAATTATTATTAATTATGATAAGGATGGATGCGGGAAATGGATAAATTAGTTATTAACGGGGGAAAACCTCTTTTTGGTTCTATAGAAATAAATGGTGCAAAGAACGCTGCTGTGGCAATACTTCCTGCTGCTATAATGGCAAGTAAAAGCGTTTGTAATATAGATAATATACCTAACATTGAAGATGTTCATTGTTTAGAGAGAATAGTTGAGAGCTTAGGTTGTAAAATAGAAGTATCAAAAAATTCAGTTGTTATTGATAGTACCACTATTAATAATGTAAATGCTAATACTGAAGATGTAAGGAAGATGAGAGCTTCTTATTATCTTATAGGTGCTCTCTTAGGAAGATTTAAAAAAGCTAGGGTTGAGTTACCTGGTGGATGTCCTATTGGCGTTAGACCCATTGATCAGCACATAAAAGGTTTTGAAGCTTTAGGTGCAAGAGTGCATATAACTCATGGTTGTGTGGTTGTTGAAGCTGATAGATTAATAGGAACTAATATATTTTTTGATGTAGTTAGTGTAGGTGCTACTATAAATGTTATGCTTGCAGCTACCCTTGCTGAGGGAGTAACTACCTTGGAAAATGTTGCAAAAGAGCCTCATGTAGTAGATGTAGCAAATTTCCTAAATAGTATGGGCGCTAACATAAAAGGTGCTGGTACTGATATAATAAGAGTTGTTGGTGTAAAGGAACTACAAGGTTGTTCTTATAGTGTAATTCCAGACCAAATAGAAGCTGGAACTTATATGATTGCTGCTGCTTCTTGTGGCGGCGAAGTGCACTTAGAAAATGTTATACCAAAACATTTAGAATCTATTTCAGCAAAACTTATAGAAATGGGTGCTGAAATATCCGAAGATGGAGATCGTGTTACTGTAAAATCTAATGGCAAACTTAAGGGTGTAAACATAAAAACTCAACCTTATCCTGGATTCCCAACAGATGTACAGCAACCTATGAGTACTCTATTAACGGTTTCTGAAGGTAGAAGCATTATATCTGAAAGCATCTGGGAGAGTAGATTTAAACATGTTGATGAGCTAAAAAAGATGGGCGGCAATATAAAAGTTGAAGGTAGAACTGCTATCATAGATGGTGTTGACAAACTTACAGGAGCTGTAGTTAAAGCAACAGATTTAAGAGCAGGGGCTGCTATGGTTATTGCTGGACTTATTGCTGATGGAACTACAGAAGTTTTAAGTATTGAACATATTGATAGAGGATATCCAAACATTGAGGACAAATTCAAAGCATTAGGTGCTAGTATAACAAGAGTCAGTTGTTCAGAATAGGAGATTTATTATGATTTTCTGCCCTTTATATAGTGGAAGTAGTGGAAATAGTATATTCGTGTCTACTAATAATTCTAAAATTCTAGTAGACGCAGGACTCCCAGGAAAAAGCATTGAAAAAGCCCTTGACCATATTGGTGAAAACCCCAATGATATTGATGGTCTCTTTGTTACCCATGAACATATAGATCACACAAAAGGAGTAGGTGTATTATCTAGAAAATATAATATACCTATATATGCAAATGCTCCTACATGGGATGCCATGTCAAAAACTATTGGCAAAATAAAGGAACATAATGTAAAAATACTAGAAAATAATTATATAAGTATTAAAGATATGGATATAGTCAGTTATAAGATCTCTCATGATGCAGCAGCACCTGCTGGATATTCTTTAAGTTGCAACAATAAAAAAGCTTGTATAGCTACTGATTTAGGTTTTTTTTCCACAGAAATACGTAGAATATTAGAAGATGCAGATGTGATACTACTAGAAAGTAATCACGATGTTCAAATGTTAAAATTTGGGCCTTATCCTTATAATTTAAAAAGAAGAATTTTGAGTAATATAGGACATCTATCTAATGATGATTGTGGAAAAGCTATAGTTAATATAACTAATCATAAATTCAAAAAAATTATTTTAGGCCATTTAAGTAAAACAAATAATTACCCTGAACTTGCATATCAAACAGTAGTAAATATCTTAAGTGAAGCTGGAGTTAATCTAGATAAAGATTTAACTGTATCTGTAGCTAAAAGAGATATGCCTAGTAATTATATAGAATTTTAATAAAAAAGGTGAGAGGTATGAAAAAAACTTTTTGTATATTTATATGTTCCATAACTATGCTTTCTATGATAAGCTTAACAGGTTGTGAGAGTAAAGACATTATAAGTTCTAATAATAAAGATAAAGAAAAACAAATTGCTTTATCAAAAGAAAACACTTTGGACTTAAATATATACTTCTCTTCTAATGATACTAACAACACTGATGTATCTAAAGAAGAACGTATTGTAAAAAAAGATGAGCTATTAGGTGAAGCTATTATCAATGAGCTTATAAAAGGTCCTTCAATAAAAAGCAACTTAAAATCTGTTATACCTAAGGAATCAAAACTTTTAAGCTTTTCTATAAAAGATAATATTGCTTATGTTAACTTTAGTAAAGAAACAAATATAGTTATGACTACAGTTAAAGAGGAACTCTGTTTAAAAAGCATTATTTTATCTATAACTGAGTTATCTTCAGTACAAAAGGTTAAAGTATCCATAGAAGATAAGGATACAGGAATATGGGGAGATCATTTTGATTTATCAAAACCCCTAGGAAAAGATAATATAATAAATGCGAAAAAAAAATAAGTCTTAATAAAAGGCTGTTGAAAAATATTATATTTTTTATTATAATATTTGAAGTAACATCTATTTTCAATAAGTACTATATTTTCAAAAGGAGAATAAGATTATGAGTTTGTATAAAAATTGGACAGATATGGTTATAGATTTTGTTAAAACTAGAGGAGAGGCTGAATTCTGGAAAGAATATGGTTCTATAGAAAAACATATTTACACAAAGGTTCTAGCAGAACATAATGATACTATAAGTGGAAGTATTACTGACTTAGCAAGTAGATTCGAAACTTCTGCTATATTTTTCATGGGATTCTTAGATGGCGTAAATGATAGCCTTACTGAATCTTTTGATCTTGAATCTCTAAAAGAAGACTCTAACATTGATGTAAAAATTGATTTTGAAAAATTATATTTTAACATGTTAGATGCTAAAGCTGATTATCTTTATACTCTTCCTCAATGGGAATCAATTTTTTCTAAAGAAAAGAGAAAAGAAATACGCAAGACTTGGTTAGATTCTAGAACTGCAGTAAGTAAAAATAAAATTGGCAGAAATGATCCTTGCACTTGTGGCAGCGGTAAAAAATACAAACACTGCTGTGGAAAAAATGCTTAATTTTTAAACTAAATCCCTACACCATTAGTGTAGGGATTTTTTCCTGTAAATAATTTTATTTAAACTTTTTTATCCGATTACTACCATTGCTGATACCAAGAACTCTGTTTACCATGTAACTCTGTTCTTAATGATGGATATTAAATGTTATATATTGAGAGGGATATTAATGAATATATGTGTAATATGTGTTGGTAAACTTAAAGAAAAGTATTTAAAAGAAGCAATAGAAGAATATTCAAAACGTCTTAGTAGATATTGTAAATTAGATATAATAGAAGTACCTGATGAAAAAACTCCAGACAATGCTTCTGAAAAAGAGGAAGTTCAAATAAAAGAAAAAGAAGGCTTAAATATACTAAAACATATAAAAAGCAATATGTATGTAACCGCATTAGATTTAAAAGGCAACATGCTTTCTTCTGAACAATTAGCACTCTTTATAAATAACTCTGCAATTGATGGTAGAAGCAATTTAGCTTTTATAATTGGAGGCTCTCTAGGACTTTCAAAAGAAGTATTAGAAAAATCTGATCTTAAGCTTTGTTTTTCTAAAATGACTTTTCCTCATCAGCTTATGCGAGTTATACTTTTAGAACAAATATATAGAGGTTATAAAATTATTACTGGTGAACCTTATCATAAATAAGCTTAAAATTTATTTTAATTAATTTATTAAAATAGCTTGCTTTATGTAATGAACTATGATATTATTAACTCATATCTTAAATAGATAGTAAGTAATGTTACACAAATATATTTCAATTAGTACTTATAAATATAGTATGGTGATATCGAAATTTTATTGGTGAATTATTACAAAGAGTTTAAGAAAAAAATAAAATTTCGGAGGTACACATTATATGAATGGTACAGTTAAATGGTTTAATTCAGAAAAAGGATTTGGATTTATTACAGGAGAAGACGGAAAAGATGTTTTTGCACATTTTTCTCAAATAAATTCAGATGGTTACAAATCTCTTGAAGAAGGTCAAAAGGTTTCTTATGACGTAGTTAATGGACCAAAAGGACCTCAAGCAGAAAATATTACTATTATTTAATTAATGAATATTTTACCCCTTAAATAGAACAACTATTTAAGGGGTTTTTTAATTGCTTAAATTTTGCTCAATTATTTAAAATATAATCATTGACATATAATTCTATAAATATTATAATTTTATAATAAGTATATACTGAAAAAACAATGACGAGACCAGTAAATATAAATTTCGTTTTTAGCGAATTGGTGAGGGTGGAAGACCAATAATCAAGTTTATATTGAAAAACAGCTTCGAGTTTCTAATCGAACTCCTTCTTGGATAGTAGACTTAGAGGTTAACAATGCCTTACTATTGTTAAGTAAAGAAACCTCTTTACTTATTGAGTTGGTCATTTTTTGACAAATTGGGTGGTACCGCGAAATTGAAGCCTTTCGTCCCTTTATGGATGTAGGCTTTTTTATATGCATTCATTTAAATTATAATGAAATTTTATATTTTAGGAGGAATTTAATTTATGGAAACAACACTAGTAAAAACTTTACACAGAGAAACTGAAAAATTTGTTAATAAAGCCGTAAAAATATCTGGTTGGGTGAGAACTGTAAGGGATTCTAAATCATTTGGTTTTGTAGAGATAAATGATGGAACCTTTTTTAAAAACATTCAAGTAGTTTTTGATGAAAATCTTGAAAATTTTAAAGATATAACAAAAATTGCTATCAGTTCTTCATTATCAGTTGAAGGTACTTTAGTTCCTACTCCAGAATCAAAACAACCTTTTGAAATAAAGGCTACTAAAATAGTTGTAGAAGGAAAATCATCTTCAGACTATCCACTACAAAAGAAAAGACATTCTCTTGAATATTTAAGAACTATAGCTCATTTAAGACCAAGAAGTAATACTTTTTCAGCAGTCTTTAGAGTACGTTCTGTCGCTGCTTTCGCTGTACATAAGTTTTTCCAAGAAAAAGGCTTTGTATATGCTAATACTCCTATAATAACTGGAAGTGACTGTGAAGGCGCTGGTGAAATGTTCAGACTAACAACATTGGATTTAAACAATGTTGCTAAAGATGAAAATGGTAAAATTGATTTCTCAAAAGACTTTTTTGGTAAAGAAGCGAATCTTACAGTAAGTGGACAGTTATCAGCAGAAACTCTTGCACTTGCATTTAGAAATGTTTATACTTTTGGACCAACATTTAGAGCTGAGAATTCTAATACAGCAAGACATGCAGCTGAATTCTGGATGATAGAACCGGAAATGGCCTTTGCTGAATTAAAAGATTATATGGATGTAGCTGAAGATTTAGTTAAGTATGTAATAAAATATGTGCTTGCAAATGCTCCTGAAGAAATGGAATTCTTTAACTCATTCGTAGATAAAGGATTATTTAACAGATTAGACAATGTTGCTAGTTCAGACTTTGGTAGAATTTCATATACAGAAGCTGTTGATATATTAGAAAAATGCGGCGAAGAATTCCAATATCCCGTAGAGTGGGGAATTGATCTTCAAACTGAACATGAAAGATATTTAACAGAAAAAGTATTTAAGAAACCTATATTTGTAACAGACTATCCAAAAGATATAAAAGCATTTTATATGAGAATTAATGATGATGGAAAAACTGTTGCTGCTGCTGATTTACTTGTACCAGGAATTGGTGAAATAGTAGGTGGAAGCCAAAGGGAAGAAAGACTAGATGTATTAGAAAAAAGAATTGAAGAAATGGGACTTAATAAAGCAGACTACTGGTGGTATCTTGAGTTAAGAAAATATGGTGAAACTAAGCATTCAGGTTTCGGTCTTGGATTTGAAAGAATATTAATGTACTTAACTGGAATGTCTAATATAAGAGACGTAATTCCATTCCCAAGAACAACTGGATCTGCTGAATTCTAATATATAAAATATAGTGCGTATATTTAGTTAATTTATTAAAACTAAATATACGCACTTTTTTTATTGACATATAATAAAATTTAGTTTACACTAATGATAATGATTTTCAATATCATTAGTGTAAGGAGGTTTATCAATATGAAAAATTTAGTTGTAATTTATTGGAGTGGGACAGGTAATACTGAAGCAATGGCTCAATCTATTTTTGAAGGTGCTAAAAAAATCCTACCTACTGTTAAATTATTAAATGTAAATGATGCTACAATTGAGGACATTAAAAATGCCGATGCTATAGCCCTTGGCTGTCCTTCCATGGGTACAGAACAATTAGAAGAAAATGAAATGGAACCATTTGTTGAATCAATTTCTGACTTTATAAAAAACAAAAATTTAGTTTTATTTGGATCTTATGGTTGGGGATCTGGTGAGTGGATGGTAGATTGGCAGGATAGAATGATCTCTCTTGGTGCAAATCTTATACATAATGGATTAATAGTTAATAATACTCCTGATGAAGATTCTCTTGAAGAATGCAAAAAACTAGGCGAAACGCTATCAAATTCCTAATAAAATAATCTGTTGTATTACTTAAAATTGGAGGATAAACTTGTGAGTAAAGATGAATTAAATTGTTTTGTAAATATTGTAAATAGTTATGGCAAATTAGATCACTTGTTTTCAAGAATACTCTGCAGTGCTGGTCCTACCCTTGCAAAAGAAAAAGCATCTTCTTTACTCACCTTTAGTAATAATAATCGTAATTTACAGGATGCCTGGGAAGAATTTAAATACCAAATAAAAATCACGCTAAATATTGATTTTTTCGAATTAAAGAAAGATAAAAATAGTACCATTGTTCTATTCTATAATAAAGAGAAGTTGAAAAATATTATAAGTGAAGAAAAAAACATAAAGTTTTTAAAACGCTTTGGTTATAACAGAAAGATGACTTTAGAAGAATGTCTAGCTGTTTTAAAAAATCGTTTTGAAAATGTTTGTCCTCATGAAATAGGAATTTTTTTAGGATATCCTGTAGATGATGTAACATTATTTATTGATTGTCCAGACAAAAAATGCAAAATGATAGGATATTGGAAAGTTTATGATGATGTTGAAAGTGCTCAAAATATTTTTAGCAAATATGACAAAATTAAATACAATATCATTAATTTAATGCTTCAAGGTATTAGGCCAACTGAAATCCCATCTTATAAAACTGTTTGGTCAAGTTCATAATTTTAGTAAATTATCAAAAATTATCTGTGAATATTAATAAAAACCCATTGTTATTATTATAGGAGGTTACTTATGCCTATATCAAAAACTTTAGGAGGAATCCTAATAGGAATGATTTACAGCAATACTATGTTTAAATCCATGAAAAAACCATCCATTTCATTAGGAATACCAGATGTAATAGAAATTAAGCACAGTATCCCTGGAAGAGTTCGATTTCATGTTCCTTGTATGAAAAACAACACTGAATCCAAAAGTAAACTTTTAAGCACAATGAAAAGTGTTAGTTCTATAGAAAAAATTAGCATAGATACTTTAACTTCATCAATTCTTATTAGTTACAAAGAAGATGAAGTGTCTGAAGAAATATTATTAGGAGCTTTAATTAAACTTTTAGGTTTAGAAGAAATAATTGAAAATCATAAAGATCCAGTCATTTTAAGTGAAATCAAAAGATTCAATGAATCTTTAAACTATTCTTTTTTTAAAAAAACTAAAGGTGCCCTAGATTTTAATACGTTATTACCTTTAATGTTTATATTCTTTGGGTTAAAAAAAATATATATAAAAAAAGGTGATGTTTCAGCAAATCCTTATAGCCTTTTGTATTGGGCTTATAAATCTTTATGTCTATGAGGTTTAATTTATGAATTTAATTACAAATATGTACAAAAAATTTTTCAAGATAAATATAATCTCTAGTATAAAAGGTCGAGTTCGGTTAAATGTACCTTATATAAATTCAATATGTAAACAATGGAACATATCTGAAAAAGAAATAGTGTCAATAATAAGTTTAATAGAAGGTATAAACAAAATAGAGTTTAATTCTATTACTGAAAACATATTAATACTTTATGATTATAGCCTTATAAAAGAAAGTGAGTTAATAATTTATATTAAAAAACTTGTAGATATTATAATTTTTAATGAAAAACAAATTCTATCTGCAAAGTCACATAGTTTCGATAAGGCACTTGAAATAATAAGGAGAGATTTTAATGAGCTTTTCAAAAAAGAAAAAGCCTCTTCTTAAATGTGAGGTAGTTCACAGCCTTCCTGGAAGAGTAAGAATAAACTGTAGAGCTTTAAAATATTTAAAAGATCAAAATGAAGATATAATAAAAAATCTCAAAAATGTTGAATATATAAAAGCCGTAAATATAGAGCTAGTTACATCTAACATTCTAATATACTACTATATGGATTTAGCAATGTTAGAAGATATAGTAGACATAGTGGAATCTGTAATATGCACCTATTCTATTATAGCTTATGGAAAAGAAAGAAAAGAAGTTTCTACTACAAAAGTAAAAGAAAGAAGATTACAAGAACAAAGCAGTAAGGATATTATAAAAAGCATAGCTATAACTTGTACAGGACTTATAGCCAGTAAAATAGTTGGGCAAATGCAGATACTATCCAATAGAGGTTTTGTATCAAAATTTACTACTTTACCATCTATAATAAGCTTAGTTTTATCAAAACCTATAATGGAAAGTGGTATAAAATCTATTCTTAATACTAAAAGACCAAATGCAGATACCCTTACTACTGCTTCTATAGTTACAGCACTTATAACTGGGAGAGGCTTTTCAGCGCTAACCACTATACTTCTTTCAGATATTGCAGAGCTTATGACAGTTTACACCATGTCTAAAACAAGAAATGCTATAAAAGACATGCTTCAAGTAGATGACAAAAATGTTTGGAAAAGAGATTCACATGGAAATTTATCAAGTGTTGATATAAATGATATAAAAAAAGGAGACATTATTCTTCATCAAACTGGAGACAAAATAAGTATAGATGGCTTTGTATTAGAAGGAAGTGCTGTAGTTGATCAATCAGCTATAACTGGAGAATTTATGCCTGAAGTTAAAAGGGAAGAATCCACTGTTTTTGCAGGTACCATGGTTAAGTCAGGCAATCTATTTATAAGAGCTGACAAAATAGGTAATGATACAGCAGTATCAAGAATAGTTCATATGGTAGAAGATGCCACTAACAACAAAGCTCAAATCCAAATGTATGCAGATAAGTTTTCTGCTCAGATAATTCCAATTAATTTCCTTTTAGCTGGATTAATTTATGCTACTACTAAAGATGTGGAAAGAGCCCTTAACATGCTTATAATTGATTATTCTTGTGGCGTTAGACTTTCTACAGCTACTGCTTTATCTGCTGCTATACACACTGCTGCTAAAAATGGTGTGCTTCTAAAAGGTGGAAACATAATAGAATCTATGGCAGAAGCTGACACAATAATATTAGACAAAACTGGTACTATGACAGAAGGAAAACCAAAGCTTATAAGCATACTAACAAATGGCAATGTGTCTCAAAGAAAAATTGTAGAAATTGCTGCTGCTGCAGAAGAAACTTCTAATCATCCATTAGCTCATGCTATTATTAGTAAAATCAAAAAATCAGCTTGGATTATTCCAGATCATACTGAAACTATCGTTCATGTATCAAGAGGTGTTGAAACTTCAGTAGATGGAAAAACAGTAAGAGTTGGAAATATAAAATATATGTCTGAAAATAATATAGACATATCTTGTTTAGATAGGGAAATTAATCACCTTATGGACAGAGGTGAAAATATAATTTTTGTAGCCTATGCTGGAGAACTTTTAGGCGTACTAGGCGTTCATGATACCCTAAGAGAAAATATGAAAAAATCTATAAATAGATTAAGATATCTAGGTTTTGACGATGTTAAGCTTCTAACTGGAGATTTAAGTAGTCAAGCTAAAATTGTAGCAAACAGTATGGCTATGGATGGTTATGAATCAGAACTCCTTCCTGAAGATAAAGCAAAGCACGTATTAAATTTACAATCTAATGGCTCTAAAGTTATAATGGTTGGCGATGGAATAAATGATGCCCCTGCCTTAGCTTATGCTGATGTAGGTATTGCCATAGGAAACACTAGAACAGATGTAGCTATAGAAGCCGCAGATGTCACCATAAATAGTGATAACCCAATGCTCCTTCCATCTACAGTAGTTATTTCTAAAAAAACTATGTCCATTGTAAAACAAAATTTTGCTGCTACTGTTACTGTGAACACTATAGGACTTTTACTTGGGGCCACAGGATTTTTACCAGTACTTTGGGGGTCTGTGCTTCATAACTTAACTACTATACTTGTAGTTATGAATTCTGGAAGATTACTATTCTATGACTTTCAAGGAAGAGGTGATTAACATACAAGATACTAGCATTAAAATAATCCATTACCTGCCTGGAAGACTAAGAATTCAACTCTCCAGGCCACCTAAAAAAATCAAAAAAATAGTGTCTGAAGTATTAACTCATAAGGGCATATGCTTTGCAAAATTCAATCCTATTACTAGATCACTTTTAATATATTATAATCCTACTGAAATAGAATGCATCGAGATTATAATAAGAATAGGCATATCATTGTCTGTAGATTTAGGTATGAAACCTATAAATATTTTAAGCAATAAACAAAACTTTGCCTTTAATGTTTTAGACAATTATTCTTTAATTTCTGTAGCGTCAACTTATATTGCAAAATTTTTAAAGATAAATAATACTGGATTAACCCTTATGAATTATAATGCAGGATTTAGTACTCTTATAGCTGTTATAAATCATGCTCTAAATGAAATGAAGCTTTCTGGAAGCCCTCATCCTGAGGTAATATCTGCAGTATATCTTGTAAATGCTATATTGAAAAACAATATACTTTTAGCATCTACACTAACATGGATAGCTACATTTGGAAGGCACATATTGTCAGTAGATTCAGATAACATTACTCTTCAAGCCTTCAAAGTATTAAAGGAAGATAGTACTAAAAATTATTATGACGTAGCTATAAAGCAATTTGATCAGTCTTTTAATAATAATAATTTATTAAAACTTTTCACAAGTTCAATAAAGTACTTTATTGGTATTAATAATCAAGAAAATTCTTCTATGATAAACAAGATTAGAAAAATTTCAAAAAATCATGGAGATATTTTAGAAGGATTAAGCAATAATGATGAAATGATCTTTTTAAGATTATAAATTAATTTAAGACCAGCTAGTAAAAGTCAATAAAAAAGTTTAAAAAAGTTATTTTTAAAAAATTGCATGCCAAAAAGGCATTGCTTAAAAGGCGAACAATGCAAAAATTGGTAATAATTTTTGCGGCCGATTAGGCTGCTGGTTTATTGGAATTTTCAAGATGCATTTTGTGATGAATTTTTGGCAAACGCTGCTCGTATTCCTTTTGGTTACGTAGGACAGCAAAAATATAGTTTACAAGCTTATGCATAATAGCTACTAAGGCTACCTTCTTTTTTTTACCGTTTAGGTTATTTTTGTAGTAATCTAGTAAGATTTTATTATTGGCTTCACCAGTACGCTTAGTTCTTATAGAAGCTAAAGCTACTGCGTATAAAGCTCTACGACCAAAGCGAGTACCTCTTTTGGATATTTTGTCTTTATCACTTTTAAATTTACCAGATTCGTTAACAGAAGGATCTATGCCAAAGTATGCAACTAACTGTTTAGGTTTTAAGAAACTTTCAAAATCGCCTATTTCAGTTAGTATAGTTATAGCAGAAATAAAACCAACTCCAGGTATGGACATTAATAACAGGATATTTTGTTTAAACTTTGAAGAAACATCATTGCCATGTAAGACGTTTTCTATTTCTTTTAATATTAGCTCTATCTGTTTATTAAAATTTTCAATAGTTCCAATATTAATAGTTATTTTTATTGACAATCCAAGTGATGATATGCCAATGCATGCAGCATTAGAAGCCATTTTAATTAATTTATCGTAAGTGTTGTTACACCAAATCAAATTCTTTTTAGATGACTCTTTAAGAATTTTTATAATATTTTCTTTAGAAGAATCAAGAATAGAATGAGGAGTCTGATAACACTTAAGAATAGCAATTGAAGTTACTCCAGTTACATCAGAAAATACATTGTTGTATCCTGGAAATACTATACGTAAGTCAGCAGATAACTTTTTCTTAAATGTTGATCTTGTATCAACAAGTTTATAATAATCACGGCATAGAGATTTTAAGGTAAATATAGAAACATCAAAATAACTGTAAGCTTTTATGTCTTCAAATTTACCTATTTTAGCTATAGCTAAGGCGTCCTTTTTATCATTTTTCACTTTTCTTATGTCTTTATTTTTGTTAGAATTAGTAACTAGAGGATTAATAACATAAGCCTCTAAGTTGTTGGTTTTAAGAAAGTGGAAAAGAGATAAGTGGTACACGCCAGTGGACTCCATGAAAATGCCAGTTTTCATGTTAAACTCTTTTTCCACTTTCTTTATTTCTTTAACTAAGTGGTTAAAGCCGTCCACATCATGATTAATCTTAAATGCCTTTCTGTAAATATCACCGTTAGGTGTAAGAATAGCAACTATAGAAAAGTCTGCTGAAACATCAATACCTACTGTTGGGCTGTAAAAAAATTTAGACATAATTAATATCTCCTTTACTTTAGTTAGTTTGAGATAGAACAGAGTATCCACTTCTATCAATGAGTCTATAACCTTATTTGTGACACGGGTAATTCCTAAGGTAACACCCTACGGGAAACCCAACCAGCTAAACCATAGAAATCTCACTGATGGAATGACACGCTTATTTACGGGTATGATCTCTACGAGATTCCCTGGAGGAATACATCTAACCTCTATTCAGGAGATATTATACAATGATTTAATTTTAATGTTAAGTTTCCTGTTAGGTATCTTAATAGAAAGCATGAAATGAAGTGATTAATTATCTGACAGGTTAAATAAAATATAAGAATGATTTTTAAAAGTGAGTTGTTAATGTTCGCTAGAAAATAAAGATGTTTTCTATTAAATGTTACAACTACATTATATAAGGAGGAATATTTTTATGGTATTAACAAAAGAACATTTAATAGGATTTTCAGCAGGTGTAGGTGCCTCAGCTTTAAGCTACTACATTTATAAGAAAAATCAACATAAGGTGGATGATTTCTTAAAAACTCATAAAATAAATACAGGAGAAGCAACAACATCAAATTATGATAGTATGAATCTTGAAGAACTTGTATTTCAAAAAGAACATCTAGAAGACTTAATAGCTGAAAAGGAATTGGCTTCAAAAGAACAACTTGTAACTACTTCTATTGAAGAAGAAAAACAACAATAACATTTAGAATTAGATTGTAAAATAACAATATAAAAATCATTTTATAAACACTAACAAAAATATTTTAGTCTGCATGTTTAATTTTAAAAATAAAAACTCTATTTTAGTTAATCTATATTTATAACTAAAATAGAGTTTATTTTAATTGCTCTCTAGATATATTATATTTTTTACACTATTTTGTTTGACATAAATAAATTCCTTGACTATAATTAACTTAATCTGATTTAATAGACTTTTCTGTTATTTTGGATTGTAAAATTTTATAACATTTGACCTAATTGCAAAGAAGGTTCTGAGCAAAAGGGATAAAGGCGTTAACTTAAATATAATACCTTTGACTTTTGTCAAAGTTTTTTTATTTTGGAGGTAATACTATGGAAAAAAGAATTGCTGTTATAGGTATTGTAGTAGAAAATCTTGAAAATTCCCCCAAAGTTAATGACATACTACATTCTTTTTCAGATATAATTGTTGGAAGAATGGGGATTCCCTATAAAGAAAAAAATTTATCGGTTATATCATTAATAGTTGATGGTACATCGGATGCAATAAGCGCCATGACTGGCAAACTTGGTAAAATTGAAGGAATCAATGTAAAATCTGCTATAACTAAAAAATAAAAATAGGAGGAAAATACATATGCAAGATACCCCTAAAGCTAATAGACTTCATATTGCTATTTTTGGTAGGAGAAATTCTGGAAAATCTAGTCTTATAAATGCTTTAACAGGTCAAGATATAGCTCTTGTATCAGACCTTGCTGGCACCACTACAGATCCTGTTTATAAGGCCATGGAACTCTTACCAATAGGGCCAGTTGTAATAATAGATACTGCTGGCCTTGATGATACTGGAAAAATTGGAGAACTTAGAATAAAAAAAACTAAAGAAGTTATGAATGAAACTGACTTAGCCTTATTAGTTTTCACTGACGATACCCCTGATCTATCTTCAGAACTTCAATGGTTTAAAGACTTGAGTGAAAGAAAGATACCAGTTATAGGCGTTATAAATAAAATAGATTCTTCAGATGTGGATCTTAATGTTTTACAAAATAAATTTGATATACCTTTTGTAAAAGTAAGTGCTAAAAATAAATTAAATATAGGAAAATTAAAAGAATCTATACAAATTAATGCTCCTACAGATTTTGAAAAATCCACCATAATAGGAGACTTAGTAAAACCTAAAGATGTTGTTATCCTTGTAGCACCACAAGATATTCAAGCTCCAAAGGGTAGACTTATACTCCCTCAAGTTCAAGTACTAAGAGATTTGTTAGACAATGATACTTTAGCACTCACAGTAAAAGACTCTGAGCTTAATGATGTTCTTAAAATACTAAATAAAAAACCTGATCTTGTTATAACAGATTCTCAGGTGTTTAAAAAGGTAAATGAAATTATTCCAAAGGATGTTTTCTTAACTTCTTTTTCTATACTAATGGCTAGGTATAAGGGAGATTTAGATATACTTGTTAATGGAGCTAAAGCAATAGATGATTTAAAACCAGGTGACAAAGTATTAATCGCTGAAGCGTGTACTCATCACGCATTAAAAGGTGATATTGGAAGAGAAAAACTTCCTAATTGGCTTAAAGATAAAGTTGGTGGTGATTTAAACATATCAATTAATGCAGGAATTGATTTTCCTGAAGATTTATCTGAATATAAACTAATACTTCATTGTGGATCCTGTATGTTTAACAGAAAACAGTTTGTAAGTAGACTTATACGAGCTTATGAACAAGGTGTTCCTATAACTAATTATGGAATAGCTATTGCTCACATAAACGGCATTTTACAACGTGTTATACAAATATTTTACAAGTAAAATATTACCAAGGAAATGACAAGTCGTAAATTTTATGAATATTTTTTTAAAAAACATCTAAGTGCACTCTAATGAATAATATTGTTAAAGAGGAATTTCTTGTATAATTATGGATATTCCTCTTTGTTTTATTTAAATAACAAACATTTTTCTAGTTAAAAACTAAATTTTTTTCACAATTTTAAAAAAATTTTCGTGTAACCGATTCCAGATTGTTTCAATATTTATTAAATTTCGCTAAAATATATAAGTAGGAAGTATTTATTTAAAAATCACTTAATGTTACTATATTTAATTATAATTATAAGGATATGGAAAGGCGGCCTTATTATATGAATCTAGAAAAATTATTTCAGTTACAAGAAAATTTAGATGAGTTTATCGAAAAAGAGCGAGGACTTCAACGCAATTCTTTGTTGTCTGAAAAAATATTAGCACTTCAAGTAGGAATTGCCGAACTTGCTAATGAGACTAGATGTTTTAAATTTTGGAGTTTTAAAGGATCTTCAAACACAGAAATTATATTAGAACATTTTGTAGAGTGTATTCATTTCATACTAAGTTTAGGATTAGAAAAAGATTTTGTAGATATAAATGTAGACTTCAAAGATGTACAATACGATATAACAGCTCAATTTTTAAATCTTTATGTGGATATAAATGACTTCTTTATTTGTTCCTCTAAAGATCACTATATAACTTTATTTGAAGATTTTCTTACTCTTGGCAAAAGCCTTAATTTCACTGTACAAGATATAGAAAATGCTTACTTTACTAAAAACTTTATTACAGATCAGCTACATGCTGAAGTATATTAATCATTATCTTATTAAGACCTATAGCTATTATAGGTCTTTTATTTTAACCATTAATTAATAATAAACATTAATTATGGTTAAAATATACTCGGGAAGGTGATTTAAAATGCTGGGTATAATATTTTCAATAATAGCAGGTATCTGTATGAGCCTTCAAGGAGTTTTTAATACAAGGCTTGGAGAAAAAATAGGTCTGTGGGAGACAAATTTTATAGTTCAATGTTCTGGTCTAATTTTAACCGCTTTTATTTTATTTATTTTAGGAAATGGAAATTTTAGAAATATAAAATATTGTAATAAACTATATTTACTAGGTGGTTTTCTTGGAGTTATTATAATATACACTGTAATGGAAGGTATCTCAAGTTTAGGTGCCACTTATTCTATTGCAACGATTCTAGTAGCTCAATTAGCAGCTGCAGGTATAATAGATGCTTTTGGATTTTTTGGTGCACATCAAATTAAATTTCACATTACCAAAATAATTGGACTTTGTATAATGATCATAGGAATTATAATATTTAAATGGAAAGGTTAAATGTATTAGACTTAACTTAGATATAAGGCTATAATATATAGTGTATTAATAATTTTATTTTATATTCTTATAATAAAACGACTATTAAGGTGGGGGATACTCTATATGGATTTTAAACAAATAGAAGCTTTTATAAATGTTGCAAAGTTCAAAAGTTTTTCTAAAGCTGCAAACGCTTCCTTTTTATCTCAGCCTGCTATTAGCTCTCATATAGCTAGTTTGGAAAAGCAACTGAGAATACAACTTTTTGACAGAACTTCAAAAGAAGTTCTTTTAACGCCAGCTGGAGATTCATTTTTGAATTATGCTATAGACATTTTAAATGCACGTGACAATGCTATTTCAAATCTAGCCAAATTTAATGAAACTATAAGTGGAAAACTTAAATTAGCCTCTAGTACCACTCCTTGTAACACCATAGTACCTATTCTAATAAAAAAGTTTCACAGTTTTTACCCTGATGTTTCTTTTGATGTGATTGAACGAAGTTCTAGGGAAATAATTGAAAATATTATTAGGTTTGACTGTGAATTAGGTATTGTTGGTGAATTAGTTAATGATGAAAAAATTAGGAGCTATGAATTAATGCAGGATGATTTAATCGTAATATCCTCACCAGAATTTAATTTACCAAGTTCTATAAAAGTAGAATCTCTTCTAAAATACCAATTTGTTTTGAGAGAAGAAGGTTCTGCTACAAGAAAAACTTTTGAAGATGCACTTCAAAGACACGGACTTGATACATCTGATATGAACATATGCTTTGAAGTCAGTAATTTAGATACTCTACTTCAATTTGTAAAACAAGGCTTAGGTATATCTGTAGTATCTAAACAAGTTTTTAGAGATTACATATCTTATGGTCTTATAAAAGAAACTTCTATAGAGGACTTGTGTTTAAAAAGATCTATTTATTTAATTTTGAGTTCTAAAAGAACACTTACTCCAACCTCTAAGGCATTCTTTGATTTATGTAAACAATATTTTAAGTTTAATTAATACATAGTACATATGCTCCTAAAAATTAATTCTTCTTAAGCACATATATATAGTATTAATATTATAATATATATATGGAATTAATTTTTAAGGAGCTTTAAATGTTTTCTATAAAAAACAAATTAGATACAAATTTAAAAATTGCTATAAGTAATAAATATTATAAGACTTACAGAGTTATTATACATTGCAAATCCTTGCCTGAGACCATTGAAAAAAAGATCAAAACATATAAAGGAACTGTAATTCATTTCATTCCTTACATTAATTGTATTTGTGCTATTCTTACATCTAATGCTATTGAAAAAATTATAGAATACCCTCAAGTAGATCGTGTAACTTTTGATAGCTATGCTTTACTTTGTGGCAATAGTGTACTTTCTTCTAATGGTATATCATTTAAAGATAGATATAAACTCACTGGCAAAAATATATGCATAGGTTTAGTAGACAGTGGCATATATCCTCATACTGACCTTTTAACACCTCACAATAAAATTAAAAAATTCATAGATCTTTTAAATGATTACAAATATCCTTATGACGATAATGGTCATGGAACTTTTGTAAGCGGCATAATATGCAGCAGTGGTTATTCATCAAAAGGAACTTATAAAGGCATAGCAGAAAACAGCTCCCTATACTCTATAAAAGCCTTTAATAGCTTAGGTAGAGGTTATGTATCTAACATATTATTTGCTATAGCCACCATTATCTCTGAACGAGAAGAATATAGTATAAAAATAATATGTCTTCCTTTTGAAATAGTTTCAAAAGATTATTTTACCCTATCATTATTCCAAGAACTTTTTAACTTAGCTTCTCATTATAATTTAGCAATTGTAGTTCCATCAGGTCATAATGGTAATTCAGAAGGAAGTATTACAGGTATAGCAACTTTAGACAACTGCATAACTGTAGGCGGCATAGACACCACTAAACATCCTTTAAAACCATACAAATATTCGTCCAGTGGATCATTTTCAAAATTAGAAAAGCCTGATATATGTGCTGCCGCTGTAAACATATGTTCCTTAAATACAAATACAGCTTTTTTACCAGAAAAAAATGGAATGAAAATATATCCTAACTCTCTAGAAAGTCCTTACACATGTTATACTGGAACCTCTTGTGCATCAGCTTATATAAGTGGTATTTGTGCTTTATTATATGAAAACAATCCTGATTTAAACTTTAAAGACTTAACTTCTCTTATAAAAGCATCCTGTAATCTTATAGATATATCTAAATGGATTCAAGGTTGTGGAATGATAGATTTAAATAGATTACTACCTTAAAACTTTTTCTTACAAGTTAAAATTTTCTCTATAAAATTTCTAAGTTTTCATTCATAGCAATCAACTTTTACACATTATCATATAATAATAATAATAATTTAATAAATATTATGAAAATTATTTAAAGTATAACAAAAATGTGTTAATATGTAGTAAACACTACATTAAAAATTATTTACTTACAATAGAAACTAAGGAGGTTTAGCTATGTTAAGTGAAAAACTTATGAAATCTATGAATGACCAAATAAACTTTGAACTTTATTCCGGTAATGTTTACCTTGCAATGCAAGCTTATTGTGCCTCTAATGATTTAGATGGCTTTGCAAACTTTTTTAAGGTTCAGATTCAAGAAGAAACTTTCCATGCTATGAAATTTTTTGACTACTTAATTCAAATGAATGGAGAAGTTAACATTGAAGCTCTTCCAGCACCTAAAAATAACTATGAATCTGTGCTTCATGCTTTTAAAGACGCTTTAGCCCATGAAAAAATAGTTACTCAAAAAATTTATAACTTAATGGACATAGCTACAGATGAAAGAGAGCATGCTACTATTAGTTTACTTAAATGGTTCATTGATGAACAGGTAGAAGAAGAAAATAACTTTACTAATATTGTTAAGAGACTTGAAAGGTCTGGAAATGACTCTGCAGCTCTTTATATGTTAGATTCAGAACTTGCAGCAAGGGTATTTACTCCTCCTACTAATGCTTAATTAATACATTAAAAACAAGCACATTCAGAATAGGTCTAACCTAGTCTTATAATATGCTTGTTTTTTTAATTTCATCAATACCCTTTATTTAAATCTACTAAATTAATTAATTTTTCATTATCTTTGTATCTTTTTAGATTTTCATATATTAAATTAAATCTTCTATCATTTCTCATTTCTGATATCCATGAGTTATGTGGAGTCACTATGACATTCTCCATTTCCCATAAAGGATTATCAACTTTTAAAGGTTCACTTTCTACAACATCTAATGCTGCTCCAGCTATTTTTCCTTGACTAATATTTTTTATCAATGATTTTTCATCTATAATAGAACCTCTTGCTACATTTATCAGATAAACACCATTTTTCATTTTATTAAACTTATCTTCATTAATAAGATGATGAGTTTTAGTAGTATATGGAATTGTAATAACTACTATATCACATAATTCTAACATTTCATCAACATCTTTGTTTGCAAAGCACTTATGAAAATTATCTACAAGTTTACCACTAGTATTTAATCCTAATATTTTAACATCAAACCCTAGAAATCTTTTTGCAGCTTCCTGTGCTATACTACCTGTACCTATAAATCCAATGGTCTTTCCACAAAGTTCCAAAATTGTAGTATCAATTTTCCATAGCTTATTTTTTTGGTTTTCATGTAATTTGCTACTGTGCTTCAATAACTCTAAAGATTTTAGTACTATCCACTCTCCCATAGGAATACTGTATCCACCATTGTTGTTAGTTATACTAATGGAAGTATTTTTTACATGCTCAATAGGCAATTGGTCTATTCCTGCACTAGAAAGTTGAATCCATTTTAAATTTTTCATTTTACATATATCTAGTGTTTTAAACGGATCATAACAAATTAAAATTTCAACATCTTCTAATGATTTATTATATTTTACTTCTTTTTCATTAATTACTTCTATGTCATAACCTAGTTTTTTTATTTTATCCATTTTATCTGTGCCATAGTTATAAGTAAACAAAACCTTAATTCCCATGTTTTCACCCCCATTTTAAAAATAAAGCAGCCTTTTATATTAAAAGCCACTCCTATCAAATAGTCATTATTATATTTTACTAACTTAAGTTAACTTTTACTATCTGTACAAATAAATTTTATACAGATAGTTATTGTTTTTTTATCACTCCACATACTTACCCATGTTCCTAAACTTATCATATCTTTTATTTAATAGTTCTTCTATAGATTGTTTTCTTAGTACACCTATTTTTTCTATTAACTCATTTTTTATAGATACAGACATTTTTTCCACATCTTTATGTGCTCCGCCTAATGGTTCTTTTATTACTTTATCTATAATGCCATACTCTTTTAAATCCTTAGCTGTTATTTTCATAACTTCTGCTGCTTCTTTAGCACGAGAGGAATCCTTCCATAAGATGCTAGCAAAACCTTCTGGAGATAGTACAGAGTACACTGAATTTTCAAGCATCCACACATCGTCTGCTACAGCAAAGGCTAAAGCGCCACCACTTCCGCCTTCTCCTATTACAATTGATATAATAGGAACCTTTAATTTTGACATTTCCAAAAGATTCTTAGCTATTGCTTCTCCCTGTCCTCTTTCTTCTGCTCCTTTACCGCAATAAGCTCCCTGAGTATCTACCATACATATTATTGGTCTGCCAAACTTTTCTGCCTGCTTCATAAGTCTCAAACCTTTTCTATAACCTTCAGGATTTGGTGATCCAAAATTTCTTTTTACATTTTCTGCTGTGTTTCTTCCTTTTTGATGAGCTATTATAGTTACAGGCATCCCATCTAATAGTGCTATACCTCCAACTACAGATGCATCATCTGAAAAGCATCTGTCACCATGAAATTCTATAAATGAATCAAATATTCTTTCTATATAGTCTAGTGCTGTAGGTCTTTCTATCATTCTAGCTAAAGATAGTTTTTCCCAAGCAGTTTTATTATCAAGTTTTTTATTTAGAATTCGCTGTACCTTCTCTAATTTCTCCATAAAATAAATTTCCTTTCCTTAGAAAATATAACCTTTTTTAACTATCTATTTTTGTCGTGAATCATAAGTATTTTCTTAAGGGTGCTTTTTAATTCATTTCTAGAAACTATGCTATCTATAAATCCATGCTCCAACAAAAACTCTGCTCTTTGAAAACCTTCTGGAAGTTTTTGTCTTATAGTTTGTTCTATAACTCGCTTACCAGCAAACCCAATTAAAGCTCCTGGTTCAGAAAGTATGATATCTCCAAGCATAGCAAAACTGGCTGTTACACCTCCTGTAGTTGGATCTGTAAGCACTGTTATATATAAAAGTCCTGCTTCACTTAGCCTTCCAAGTGCTGCACTTACTTTGGCCATTTGCATAAGTGAGAACATACCTTCTTGCATTCTAGCACCACCAGAAGTAGTAAAAATTATTATAGGACATTTAAGCTCTATTGCCATTTCTACAGCTCTTGTAATTTTTTCACCAACTACAGACCCCATACTTCCCATCATAAAATGGCTATCCATGACACAAATAACTACCTTTTCACCAACAATAGTTCCTTTACCTGTGATTACAGCTTCATTTAATTCTGTAGTTTCTTGCATTTTTTTTATCTTTTCTTCATATCCCTTAAATTTTAGTGGATTGACTGAAGTTATACCCTTATCAAATTCTTCAAAGGTATTTTTATCTATTATAAGTTTTATTCTTTCTCTTGATGTCATTCTAAAATGATATCCACAATGGCTGCACACTTGATTGCTATCTTCAAGGTCCTTTTTATATAAAACTTTTCCACAACCCTCACATTTTACCCACATACCATTTGGAATACTAGGTTTCACATCCTCATTAGCTTCTTCATTAGCTTTTCTTAATGACTGCTGACTTACCGTAATATATTTTGTCTTCTTAAATAGATTATTTAACAAGTTTGTCACCTCCAGTTAGAAGTTCATAGTAAACAATCTACTATGAACTCTTAACTTTATTCTCAATAAATCTTGTATCGTAATTTCCTGCTATAAAATCCTCGTTATTTATAAGTTCAAACTGAAAATCAATGTTAGTTTTAACCCCTTCTATAATGAATTCTCCTAAAGCACTTCTCATTTTGCATATAGCCTCTTCTCTGTCTTTACCATATACAATAAGTTTTGCTATCATAGAATCATAGTATGGAGGTATTATGTATCCTGAATACACTGCACTATCAATTCTCACATTAAAACCACCTGGCAAATATAACCCTTTAATTTTTCCTGGAGATGGCATGAAATTCTTTGAAGTATCTTCTGCATTTATTCTACATTCTATAGCATGCCCCTTTATCTTTACATCTTCCTGAGAAAAACTTAATGGTTCACCAGCCGCAACTCTAATTTGTTCTTTTATTAAATCCACTCCAGTTACCATTTCTGTTATAGGATGTTCTACTTGAATTCTAGTATTCATTTCCATAAAATAGAAATTTTTGTTTTTATCAAGTAAAAACTCTATAGTACCTGCACTATTATATTTTACTTCTTTTGCTGCCCTAACTGCCGTTTCTCCCATTTTAGCTCTAAGTTCTTCTGTCATTATAGGACATGGTGCCTCTTCTAGTACTTTTTGATTTCTTCTTTGCATGGAACAATCTCTCTCTCCAAGATAGACTACATTTCCATGATTATCTCCCATTATTTGAAATTCCACATGTCTTGGCTTTTCTATAAACTTCTCAACATATATAGTTCCATCACCAAATGACGCTTCTGCTTCTGCTTTAGCATTTTCATAATCTTTTATAAGGTTTTTTTCTTCATAAACTACCCTTATACCTCTTCCACCGCCTCCAGCAGAAGCTTTTACCATTACAGGATATCCTATTTCCTTTGCAACCTTTAATAATTGCTTTTCATCTTTTATTGCACCCTTAGAACCAGGTACTATAGGTACTTTTGCCTTTATCATAATGTCTCTAGCATTTGATTTATTACCCATATTATCTATACATTCAGCCTCTGGTCCAATAAATGTAATATTACATTCGGTACACATTTTTGCGAACTTACTATTTTCAGATAAGAAGCCAAAGCCTGGATGAATAGCTTCTGCTCCTGTAAGAACTGTAGCACTTATAATATTTTGTATATTTAAGTAACTATCCTTTGGTGCAGCAGGACCTATACATACAGCTTCATCTGCCATTTGAGTATGCAATGCATCTTTATCTGCTTCAGAATAAACTGCTACAGTTTCTATACCCATTTCTCTACAAGCTCTTATAATCCTGACTGCTATTTCTCCTCTATTTGCAATTAATATCTTATTAAACACTTACATCACCTATCATAAACATTATTTCAGCTTCACAAGCCTTCTTATCATCCACATATGCTATAGCTTTAGCTATCCCTGCAGGCCCTTTAATTTTTATCATTTCTACCTCTAATCTTAAAACATCTCCTGGCACTACTTTTTTTCTAAACTTAGCCTTATTTATTCCTCCAAAATAAGCAATCTTGCCCTTGAAGTTTTCCTGACTTAATATTGCCACTGCTCCTGCCTGTGCTAATGACTCAACAATAAGTACACCTGGCATTACAGGTTCCTCAGGAAAGTGCCCTTGAAAAAAATATTCATTCATAGTTACATTCTTATAAGCTATTACCTTTTTTCCTGGTTCCATATATGTTACCTTATCTATTAACAAAAAAGGATATCTATGAGGAATAATTTCTTTTATTTCTTTTATGCCTAAATTAGCATTAAATTCTGTATTAGTCTCCATTTGTTTTTCCTCCTAACAAATTTTTTAGGAACTACTTAACCTTTATTTTAAACATAGGCTGACCATACTCAACCATTTGAGTGTTTTCTACTAAAATCTCAGCAATTTCTCCGTCTACTTCACTTTGAATTTCATTCATAAGCTTCATAGCTTCTACAATACAAAGAGTACTTCCTTTTTTAACTTTAGTTCCTACTTCTACAAAAGATGGTTTATCTGGACTTGATGATCTGTAAAAAGTTCCTACTATAGGTGATAAAACTTCCTTTATATTTACGTCTTCCTTTTCTACAGTTTCGTCCTTTTTACCTGCTTCTACCTCTTCAATTTCTTGTTTAATTTTTTCTTCTGAGTTTTTATCTTCTGCAACTTCTTCTATAGTTGATTTTTTTTCCTCTATTGAAGTACTACTAGTATTTTCTATATGTTGTTTTGTGCAATCAGGTTCTCCTTGCTTCCTCATAACTATAGAAATCCCATGCCAATTAACTTCTAAGTAACCTAATTTAGAATTATCCATAGTTTTAACCATTTCTTCAATTGCTTTAAAGTCCATTTTACTCACTCCACTTTTTTAATAATATTACTGCATTATGTCCACCAAATCCAAGAGAATTGGACATAACATATTTAAGATCTGCTTTTCTTGCCTCATTTGGAACACAATCTAAGTCACATTCCTCATCCTTCACTTTATATCCTACTGTAGGAGGTATAATTCCTTCTCCTAAAGCTTTGACACATATTATAGCTTCTATTGCTCCAGCTGCCCCAAGTAAGTGTCCTGTCATAGATTTTGTCGAACTTATAGGTATATCTTTAGCATAATCTCCAAAAACTTTTTTGATTGCTTCTGTTTCAAACTTATCATTTATTTTTGTACTTGTTCCATGCGCATTTATATAAGATACTTCTTCTTTTTTAATTTCTGCTTCTTTTATAGCTAAATCCATAGCTCTTGCAGCACCTTCTCCATCTGGTGCTGGTGACGTCATATGATATGCATCACATGTAAATCCGTATCCAACTAATTCTGCATAAATTTTAGCTCCTCTTTTTTGAGCATGTTCCAAAGATTCTAATATCAATATACCAGAGCCTTCTCCCATTACAAATCCGTCTCTTTCCTTATCAAAAGGAATAGATGCTCTTTTAGGATCTGTGCTCTTAGTTAAAGTAGTTGCTGCAGCAAATCCAGCCATAGATAGTGGAGTTATACATGCTTCAGCTCCACCTACTATCATTACATCTGCAAGATCGCCTTTAATCATTCTAAAAGCTTCACCAACACAATTTGTACCTGTAGCACATGCAGTAACTATATTAGAACATGGTCCCTTAGCTCCAAACTTTATAGCTATATTTCCAGCTGCCATATTACTTATAATCATAGGTATAAATAGAGGTGTTATTCTATTAGGACCTTTTTCCATTAACACAGAATGTTCTCTTTCTATAGTACCTATTCCACCTATACCTGATCCAACAACTACTCCAAATCTTTCTTGCTCTACATTTTCAATATCAAGCTTAGAATCTTTTACAGCTTCCATAGCTGAAACCATAGCAAATTGACAAAATCTATCAAACCTTTTTGATTCTCTTCTATCTAAATACTCACTTGGATCAAAATCCTTAACTTCTGCTGCAAGTTTTGCTTTGTAATTTTCTGTATCAAAGCACTTTATAAAATCTATACCTGAAACTCCATTTTTTATATTATCCCAAAATGTATCTGCGTCATTTCCTACTGGGGTTACTGCGCCAATTCCTGTAATTACAACTCTTTTTTTCATAATTAATTCACCAACCTCTAATTTAATTTACATAACCATTCCGCCATCTACATTTATTACATGACCAGTAATATAATCCGAATATGGTAAAGCTAAAAATGCTACTACATTTGCTACATCTTCAGCAGTTCCAAATCTTTTTAATGGTATACTATTTAGTGTTGTTTCCTTCACTTTATCAGTTAAAGCATCTGTCATATTTGTTTGAATAAATCCTGGTGCTACAGCATTCACAGTTATATTTCTGGATGCAAGCTCTTTTGCTACAGATTTAGTCATACCTATTATTCCAGCCTTTGCAGCAGAATAATTTACTTGACCAGCATTTCCTGCTATTCCTACTACAGAAGATATATTTATTATTTTACCACATTTTTGTTTAATCATTATAGGGCTTACATGTCTTATACAATTAAATACACCTTTTAAGTTTACTTCTATCACTTTATCAAAGTCTTCTTCTTTCATTCTAAGAAGTAATCCATCTTTAGTTATTCCTGCATTATTTACAAGAATATCTATTGATCCAAATACTTCAATAGTCTTTTTCATAAGATCTTTAGCACCTTCAAAAGAGCTAACATCTGCTTGAATTGCCTCAGCTTTAACACCTAACGTTTCTATTTCATTAACTAAAGCTTCTATGGATTTTGAATCACTTCTATAGTTAACTACTATATTTGCTCCAAGTTTAGCTAATTTAAGTGCTATAGCCTTACCAATTCCACGACTTGCACCTGTAATTATTGCTGTTTTACCTTTTAAACTCTCCATTAGCTATTCTCCATTCTAATTTTTTAATTTTTCCATAACATTTTCTAATGATTTTAAATCTTCTATATTTAAAATTGTAATTTTCCTATCTATTTTCTTAACAAATCCACTTAGTACTTTTCCTGGTCCAATCTCTATAAAAGTATCTACACCCATATCTATCATTTTTCTTATGCTTTTTTCAAAAAATACTGTACTCATTACTTGTCTTTTTAAATAATCTTTTACTTTATCTTTATCGTCTACAATTTCGCCTGTAACATTAGTTATGACAGGAATTGAAAAGTCACCTACAGATATATCTTGAAGTTCCTTTTCTAATTTTTCTGCAGCTGGTTTTAGCATGGATGTATGAAAAGGACCACTTACAGAAAGCATTATAGCTTTTCTAGCGCCTGCTTCTTTTGACTTTTCAGAAGCACTTTCTACTGCCTTTACTTCCCCTGCAATTACTATTTGTCCTGGGCAATTTAGATTAGCTATTTCAACTATACCTATGCTTTTGCAATCATTACATACTTTTCTTATACTCTCTTCATCTAATCCTATAATGGCAGCCATAGCACCTAGTCCCTCTGGTACTGCTTCCTGCATATATTTCCCTCTTTTTTTAACTAACCCTACTGCCTTTGTAAATTCTAACGCACCACTAGCAACAAGTGCTGAATACTCTCCCAAACTTAACCCTGCAGTAACATCTGCCTTTATACCATTACTTTCTAATAACTTCAAAGCAGCTATACTGGTAGTTAAAATAGCTGGTTGCGTATTTTCTGTTTTATTTAATTCTTCTTCTGGACCTTCAAAACACATACTACTTATAGAAAATCCTAGTGCTTCGTTTGCATTATTAAATATATCCTTGCAAACATCAAAATTCTCATATAATTCTTTTCCCATTCCAACGTATTGTGCTCCTTGTCCTGAGAATAAGAAAGCTATTTTACTCATTTAGCACACCTCATCTATTTAGTTTCAAACATTTTTTCTACTTTTTTTATATACATTTCTACTTCACTAAACATTTCTTCTATTATTTGACTACAGCTCTGTTCTTTACAAACAAGGCCTGCAATTTGACCTGCCATTACAGATCCATTATCTACATCTCCCTCACAAACAGCTTTTGCAAGGGCTCCTCTTCCTAATTCCTCATATTTTTCAAGTGGTGCTCCCTGTTTCTCTAGCAATTGAAATTGCCTTGTAAGCTTATTTCTTAAAACACGAACAGGGTGTCCTGTAGGTCTTCCTGTAACTTGAGTGTCTATGTCTTTTGCATGTAATACTTTTTGCTTATATGTTTCAGGAACTGTACATTCATTTGCTACTAAAAATCTTGTTCCTACTTGTATTCCATCTGCACCAAGCATAAATGCTGCTGCTGCTCCTCTTCCATCGCCTATTCCTCCTGCTGCAATTACAGGTACACTTACGGAATCTACAACCTGAGGCACTAATACCATAGTAGTAAGTTCTCCTATATGACCTCCTGATTCACAGCCTTCTGCAATAACCGCATCTACTCCTGATCTTTCCATTCTCTTAGCTAAAGCTACAGATGCAACTACAGGTATAACCTTTATACCATTACTTTTCCACATATCTATATATTTCCCAGGATTACCTGCTCCAGTAGTTACTACTTTAACTCCTTCTTCACAAACCATTCTAGAAACTGCTTCTGCAGTTTCACCAAGAAGCATTATGTTCACTCCAAAAGGTTTGTCTGTAAGTTTCTTTGCTTTACGTATTTCTTCTCTTACCCACTCCATTGGTGCATTACCTGTAATAATACCTAGCCCTCCTGCATTAGATACTGCTGCTGCTAATGAACTATCAGCAATTCGAGCCATCCCCCCTTGAATAATAGGGTATTTTATTCCCACCATTTGGGCAAATTTGGACTTAATCATAGTTTTCCCTCCTATTTGGATAGTTTTTTAATGTGTTTTATATACAATCTATTTTTTCTTCAACAACCCTTACAGCTTCAGCTACAGTTGTAATAGCTTCTGCATCTTCTATCTGTAGTCCAAACTGTTCTTCTATTTCTATTATTATTTGAAAGAACTCTAATGAATCCACATTTAATTCTTGAAAAGATGTTTTCATTGTAATTCCACTTGACTCTATTTCCAATTGATCCTCTATTATTTTCTTTATTTTCTCAAATACCATTTGACTCTCTCCCAGTTTTAGTACTACCACTGAATGGCTAGACTTCCATGAGTAAGACCTCCACCAAATCCTATAAGTAAAATTTTATCTCCACTCTTCAATAAGCCTTTTTCATTCATTTCATCTAAAGCAATTCCAATAGTAGCTGCAGATGTATTTCCAAACTTGTCTAAATTAACATAGAACTTATCTTCACTTACACCTAATTTTTTTGCTGCAAATTCTATTATTCGGTAATTTGCTTGATGAACAACTATATATTTTATTTCATCCATTGAACAATTTATGTTTTTTAAAAGTTCTTCTGTTGATTGTAATATGGTTTTAACTGCAAATTTAAATATCTCTCTACCGTTCATCTCTATATAACTATTTGTATTAACATCCATATCTTTCTTATCAACATATGGATTCACAACTGGTACAGCCTTTGAAACTAGATATTGTCCCTTACTGCCATCAGATCCACTGCAAATAGACAATATTCCTTCTGTATCTGACTCACTTAATACAGCTGCCGCAGCTCCATCACCAAATAGTACACAAGTACTTCTATCTTCCCAATTTAATATTTTAGAAAGAGTTTCTGCACCTATAATTAAGGCCTTTTTTACACTTCCTGTTCTTATAAACTGGGTAGCTATATTAATTCCATAAACAAATCCAGAACAAGCCGCAGATATATCAAAACATGTAGCATTTACTGCCAGTATATCTTTTTGAACTAAGCAGGCTGTAGAAGGAATAAAATTATCAGGAGTAGCTGTAGCTACAATAATTAAGTCAATTTCCTCTGGCTTTACATTAGAATTTTCTAAAGCTTTTAACGCTGCTTTAGAAGACATACTTGAAGTGTCTTCTCCTTCAGATATTCTTCTCTCTTTTATACCTGTTCTACTACTTATCCATTCATCATTTGTATCTACAATACAAGACAAGTCATCATTAGTTACAATCTTTGGTGGTACATAACTTCCTGTACCTATAATTTGTACTTTATTCATTAATTTTCTCCTTATAGCTAGTTTTTAAGTTATACTTAGATTTAAAAAAAATATTAAGCTTTTCTAAGGATTTAACTAAAATTTCTTCCTGCTGTTCATTAAGTCCTCCGATAGCCTGTTTAATCATATCAGAATGGAATTTACCATGAATTCTATAAGCCAATTTTCCTCTTTTAGTCAATTTAATAAAAACTATCCTTTTATCCTGCTCACTTCTTTTTCTATCAACATAACCTTTTCTAACCAAATGGCCTATAGCTGTAGTTAATGTGCCTAAAGTTATATTCAATTCAACTGATACTTCTGTCATAGTTCTGGGTTTATACATTCCTATGGCTTCAATAGTATGAATTTCTGTAACAGATAAATCTTTAAAAACACCAGATTGCAGAGCTTTTTGTTCTATTTCCAGTATATCATTAAAGATATTTACTAGGAGTTCATTTAAAACATTTATATTTGTCCTCAATTAAATCACCACTTTAATATTTATATTTATAAAAAGCTCTCAAATAAATTAATTTACTCTATATATGAATGTTATCACTCTATAAAATTAAGCTTAATTAGCCTTTATAATTTTCTTCAGCTTCTGTTACTAATTCACATATTAGCTCTTTTACAGTAACAATTTTATCTATTCGATAAGCACTGCTACCTGTAAAAATAAGCCCTTCTTCCAAGTTTCCTTTAACCGCTTGAACTAAGGCTTTTGAAATGCAATAAAGAGTATCCTTAGGATTACATTTTTTCAAGCAATTAAAGCACTTTGTAGGTGCTATTCTTCCTTTTTCAACTCGTTTTATAAGCTCATTTCTTATAGCTCTTCCTGGAAGGCCCACAGGACTTTGTATAACCTTAATATCCTCTTCTTTTGAATCCACATAAGCTTTTTTATATTTTTCATCAGCATCACATTCTTCTGTTGCTACAAAACGTGTTCCCATCTGCACTCCTGCAGCTCCTAATTCAAGAAATTTAGCAATATCTTTTCCAGTGTATACTCCACCAGCTGCTATTACAGGAATATGTTTCCCGTACTCTTCTTCAAAAGGTTTTAACGCTTGTATTACATCAGTTACAATTTGTTCAAGTGGTGTTTTGTTTTCCTCTAATAACTGTTCTGGATGAAACCCTAAATGGCCTCCTGCTTCAGGACCTTCAACTACAACCACATCAGGAATTCTATTATATTTCTTACTCCAATGTTTTGCAATTACCGAAGCTGATTTTCCGGAAGAAGCGATTGGTGCTATCTTCACATTACTTCCCTGAACAAGTTTAGGTAATGCTAAAGGCAGCCCTGCACCTGATATAATTATATCTATTTTCTCATCTACACATGCCTTTACCATTTCATCATAATTATTAATGGCAACCATAATATTTACACCTATGATTCCCTTTGGACTTATTTCCCTTGCCTTTTTTATTTCATTTCTTAACGCTCTAATATTAGCTTCTTTTGTATTAGTTTCAAAATCTGGTTCTCTATATCCTATCTGAACTGAAGATATTACACCGATACCGCCTTCATTTGCTACTGCTGATGAAAGTTTATAACCGGATACTCCTACACCCATACCGCCTTGAATAATAGGTACTTCAGCTTTTAATTCGCCTATGACTAATGGTGGTAGTTTCATCTAATCGTCTCCTTTAACATGATTTTTAACTTTAAAATACTTTGATAGTCAAAGTATATATTAAAACAAAATAGCTGTCAATATTTTTTCCATAAAACATACTAAATTCAATTTATTTCAAACTGTAAAATTAAAATAAGCATACATCTTCGATATGCTTATTTTTTAAAAATAATATATTTTCTTTTTTACTTTAAATAATTTAATGGATTTTCAGCTTTTCCATTTACTCTAACTTCAAAATGCACATGAGGTCCTGTACTTCTTCCAGTGCTACCTACCTGGCCTATTTTTTCTCCTCGCTTTACATATTCACCTAGTTTTGAAGATATGCTACTACAGTGAGCATAAACAGTCTGTATTCCTTTGCCATGATCTATTTTTATTACATTACCATATCCCTCTTCCCATTCTGTGCAAGAAATTTTACCATCCATAGCAGCATAAATAGGTGCTCCCATTGATGCACCTATATCTATACCCTGATGCATAGCTCCCCATCTTTCTCCAAAGGGAGATGTTATAGTTCCTTCAGAAGGTACACTCATAAAGCTAACTTCAGCAATAGATCCTGAACGACTTAAATTGTTCTTATTACTTAATGAGTTCTCTTGATCATCATTTTTAGAAAACACTATAGTAGGATTTTTACACTTTACGCTCATCGCGCTAATAACTCCTTCTACAGTGTTCACTTCTCCTATTTTCATACTTTCATTTATATATGTTATATGATTTTTAAGTTTTAATTCATCACTTTTCTCTTTTTCTTTATATGAATTTTTTATTCCATCTAACACTTGCCTCATTTCCACTTCATTAGCAAGTATACCAACTTTTTTTCCATCAGATTTCATTAAAACTGCATTTATTTTTGTATTGCTGTTTTCTGAAATTGATTTCTTAATATCTTTAGAACTTTGTAAATACTTATCACTGTTAATATGCTTTTTTATAAATTTTATATCATCTTTAAAAATTATCTTTCCAAATCTTTTTTCTTCATTTGCTCTTATATTATTTTCTACATTATATAGTTCCATTTGATTTTTAACACAGCCTATTGATTTACCATTTACATATACCTCATAGCAATTAAGACTACTATTATATAAATATCTTATTACTACTGTTATAGTAATGAAAATTGCCATCCAACTTATAATTATTTTACTTCTATTTTTTAAATACAAAATTATCAATTCCTTCCTAATTATTAATATTACATCCCCCATCTATCTATTGTTCCTAAAAATGTAAAAATTATTACTTACTTAAAAAAGTTTTTTCATTGTTATACAAATTGTATTTTGTTATAATTATTTATTAGAAGAACTTTTTCAAATTAAACCATTATTGAAAGTAGGTTATAATAAATATGAGTACTTTTTTGTTTAAAAGTAGAAACTCCAGTTATACTCCAGTAAGTAATATTTTTATAGATAAATTCATGCCGAAAGCACGAGGAGAATTTGTAAAAGTATATCTTCTGGGACTAAAATATTGCGTATCTGGCGAATTAGGCGTCAGCTCCCAAATAATGGCAAGCACCTTGCATCTCCTTGAAACAGATGTACTAAATGCTTGGAATTATTGGAATGATGAAAATTTGATTAAAATGGTTCCTATAGACAATATGGGAAACTATAATATTGATTTTACTGATTTATCAGATTCACCAGATGAAAATCCACAAAATATAAACTTGTTAGAAGAATTAAATAAAAATTCTACAAAAGATATGCTTGAGGATATAGAAAAGCTTCTAGGAAGACCTCTTTCTTCAAAAGAAATGACTATGTATATAGGTTGGTTAAAAGATTTCAACTTCTCACCTGAAATAATACTTCTTCTAATCCAATATTGCGCATCAAAAGGTAAAACAGATTGCAGGTATATTGAGAAAATTGCCCTAGCGTGGTTTGATGCTAAAATTAAAGATATAGATGATGCTCAATCTTTTATAAAAAGACATGAAGATAAATGGGTTAAAATAAGAAAAATATTAAACTATTTGGGTATAAAAGATGCAGAAGTAATGAGACCTCAAGAAGATCTATTAAATAAATGGATTAATACTTATAAGTTCCCTGTTGATGTTATATATAAAGCTTGTGAAATATGTTTTCAACGTATAAATAAGGCTGACTTTAAGTATATTGACGGTATACTTACAAGTTGGAATAAAGATGACATTAAAACTGTAGAAGATGTAGATAAAAATAATAACAAAAAGGTTTATCGCAAAAATAATTCAAACTATAAAAATAATAATTCTTCTAACAGTACATTTAATAACTTTGAGCAAAGAAACTATGATTTTGAAGATTTAGAAAAGAAACTATTAGGATGGGATAAAGAATGATTAAAGGTTATCAACGCAATATAATGAAGGTATATGAGAATATACGTCAGTCTGAAGAAAAATCTCTTAATAAAAGAAGAGAAGAAATAAATGAAAACCTTCCCCAAATCTTAGATATAGAACGTGAAATAGGTAAATTATGCGTTAGGCTTTCAATAAATATACTTAACAATATAGGAAACAAAGAAGATCAGTTAAAGGAACTAAGGGAAAAAATCACCAATCTTAGAGTGAAAAAATCTGAGGTCTTAGTAAGCAATAGTTATCCATTAGATTATTTAGATGCTCACTATATATGCAATAAATGCAAAGATACAGGATTTATTGAAACTCAAAAATGTAGCTGCTATAAGCAAAAACTTGTAGATTTATATTATGAAAATTCTGATTTAAAAATTATACTTGAGAAGAATAACTTTAATAACTTTAATTTTGAACTTTATTCATCTCATAAAAATGATTCTTCACATAAAAGCCCTAGGAAAAATCTTGAGGATATAGTCTCAAAGGCTTGGAGTTTCATAGAAAATTTTTCTTCTTCCAATGAAAATTTATTGTTTCTTGGCAATCCTGGTACCGGAAAAAGTTTTTTATCCTATTGTATTGCTAAAGAACTTTTGGATAGAGGTCATTTAGTAGTATATAGAACTGCTGAAACATTAATCCATGACTTAAAATATATTAGATTTAATAATTCTTATGAGCTTGAAGATTTGCTTATAAATTGTGATTTACTTATAATTGATGATTTAGGTTCTGAACAAATTACTGATTTTTCTAAAACTGAACTTTTTAATCTCCTAAACAGAAAACTTCTTAAGCATCAAAAAATGCTTATTTCAACTAATTGTGGATTAGAAGTAATTTTAAAGAATTATTCAGAAAGAATCTCTTCAAGACTTTTAGGTGAATTTACATTGTGTAAATTCTATGGTGAAGATATACGGATAGGCCAAAATATAAAAAGTAAAAAATACTAAGTTTTTAGGATATCCTAGTGCAATAAAAAAAGGTTATCCTTTTTTTATTACATATTATATTATTTTCAGCTTATTATAAATATTTTTACTTAAAGCAAAAAGACATTAAATGTTATAAACATCTAATGTCTTGGTGCTGGCAGAAGGGGTCGAACCCTCGACCTACTGATTACAAGTCAGTTGCTCTACCAACTGAGCTATGCCAGCAAATTTATATGGCGACCTAGAAGGGACTCGAACCCTCGACCTCCGGCGTGACAGGCCGGCACTCTAACCAACTGAGCCACTAGGCCATAACATGGTGGGCACAACAGGGCTCGAACCTGTGACCCTCTGCTTGTAAGGCAGATGCTCTCCCAGCTGAGCTATGCGCCCATGTTAATGGTGACCCCTAGGAGACTCGAACTCCTGTTACCACCGTGAAAGGGTGGTGTCTTAACCGCTTGACCAAGGGGCCTTATTATTTTGTTTTGGTGCTGGCAGAAGGGGTCGAACCCTCGACCTACTGATTACAAGTCAGTTGCTCTACCAACTGAGCTATGCCAGCTAAATTTATATGGCGACCTAGAAGGGACTCGAACCCTCGACCTCCGGCGTGACAGGCCGGCACTCTAACCAACTGAGCCACTAGGCCATAACATGGTGGGCACAACAGGGCTCGAACCTGTGACCCTCTGCTTGTAAGGCAGATGCTCTCCCAGCTGAGCTATGCGCCCATGCTAATGGTGACCCCTAGGAGACTCGAACTCCTGTTACCACCGTGAAAGGGTGGTGTCTTAACCGCTTGACCAAGGGGCCTTATTTAATTTCTTTTTGTCTCAGTCACTCACACTCGGCGACCTGACATAGACTATAATACAAGATATTCTTCAAAGTGTCAACACATTTTTTGATTTTTTTTTATTCTTTTTGATTTTTTTTATTATAATCCTTTATATATCAACGTTTTACCCAATTTTAATTTTTTAATACTAATAATCTTTTGAACCAATATGTCCTATGTGTTCCATAACTATTAATGCAGTATCTTCTATAGCTCTTTTTGTAACATCTATTATTTTGCAGCTAAGTCTTCTCATAAGTTTGTCTGCAAATTCTAATTCTTGAAGTACTCTTTCAGCATTAGCATATTGTATTTCTTTTGATAGTGAAGAAAACTTGTCTAATCTATGTTTTCTTATTTCAATAAGCTGCATAGGATCTATAGTAAGTCCTATTATTTTTCTTCTATCAATTTCAAATAACTCTTCTGGTATTGGAACTTCTGGCATTATAGGAACATTTAAAGCTTTTATTCCCTTATTAGCTAAATACATACATAAAGGAGTTTTCGATGTTCTAGACAGTCCTACTAGCACTACATCAGCATGTTTTATCCCTGAGTCATCTTTGCTATCATCATACTTCATAGCAAATTCCATAGCTCTTATTTTTTTATAATACTCAGCATCCATTTCCCAAACAGCTCCTGGTCTATAGTCAGGCATTTTATTTAATATTATTGATGCCATACTTATACAAGGACCTAATACATTGGTTATGTGTATTCCTTCTTCTATACATCTTTGAACAAGAAATTCCCTAACATCCACCAAAACTATAGTAGATATTATCATAATATTTTTTTTATCTTCTAAGTTATTTATGAATTCATTTACATTTTCAAAACTTTTTATATAAGGTACTCTTTTAACCTTTACATTTTCGCAAAATTGGCCTGAAGTTGCTTTTGCAACTTGTTCTGCAGTTTCTCCTATAGAATCAGATACAGCATATATTGTTAACATAAATTAATTCCCCCTTTTTAAGGCTCATAATTTGAAAGTTCTACAAGTGCACATCCTTCTATAGCTATAATACCTTTATTTTCACATAAACTCAATATGTCAGCACTTTCTGCTCCTGGTTGTATTAATACTTTATTTATTTTTGAACTTTCAGCATCTTGTACTATTTTTAATCCAGCTATAGGATTTATACACAAATCTATTACATCTATAGAAAAAGGTACTTCTTTGAGGTTTTTATAGATTTTACCTGTAATATCCTTAGGATTTACGCCCACTACATTAAATCCAGCATTTTTTAATTTATTTAATATTTTAAAGGCATATTTCTTTTCATTTAACACATCTCCTACTACTACCCAATTTTTGTAATTTAAGAATTCATTAGATGTCATAATTTTCTCCCCTTTCACTCTTTATAGTACTATTATATACAAAATAAGCTTAAATATAAAAATTTCTATTTAAAAATATAATATTTAAGGTAAAATAATATATAGTAATTTTTAAGGGGAGTTGTTGAAATTGTTTCATGAGATACTAGTAATTGGTGGTGGAGCTTCTGGCATTATGGCTTCCATTACCTCTAAGGATATGGGAAAAGATGTTGCTTTATTAGAAGGCTCTGACAGAATCGGAACTAAAATATTAACTACCGGAAATGGTAGATGTAATATAACTAATAAAAATGTTAATTATTCAAAATATCATAGTGAAGACTCAGAATTTTGTAAATATACTTTAGATAAATTTACAGTAGAAGATACTATAAATTTTTTTAATTCTTTAGGTCTTCCACTTACTGAATTAGATGATGGTAAACTTTATCCATTATCTCTTCAAGCTTCTTCTGTGCTTGATATATTTAGAATGGCCTTAGAAGATCGTAATATTCCTATTTATCTAAATTCAAAAATACAAAATATAAAAGAATCATCTATAGGTTTTGAAATAACCTCACAAACCGGAGAAGTTTATGAATGTAAAAAACTTATTTTATGCTGTGGTGGCAAATCTGCTCCTAGCACGGGCTCTGACGGCTCCGGATTTGAACTAGTAAAAGTATTCGGCCATAGCTTAATCAATCCTGTCCCTGCCCTTGTACAGCTTAAATTAAAGTATAACTACTTGAAGTCTTTATCTGGCGTTAAATTTAATGGCTTTTCAGAAATATATGTAGATGATATACCTAAACGAAAAGAATTTGGTGAAATATTGTTTACAGATTACGGAATATCTGGCCCTCCTATTCTTCAAATAAGTGCCATTGCTTCATACTCATTGAGTAAAGGCAAAAGTGTGAAGCTTGTTATAGACATGATGCCTGATCTTAGCGAAAAAGATTTAGTAGAATTCTTAGAAAATCATTGGGGCTTGTTCAGCTATCGAAGTGTTTTTAATTCATTTATAGGATTGATAAACAAAAAAATTATTCCTGTACTTTTAAAAGAAGCTTCTGTAAACAATATACATAAACCTTGTTATGAGTTGGATTGGAAAGAAAAGCAAAAAATATTTTTTCTTCTTAAAAATTGGACTTTTCAAGTATATGATACTAATTCTTTTAAAAATTCTCAAGTAACTGCTGGTGGTATAAATACTAAAGAAATAAGCTCAAAAACTTTAGAATCTCGTTTAGTCAAAAACTTGTTTTTTGCTGGTGAAATCATTGATATATACGGTGACTGTGGAGGTTTTAACCTTCAATGGTCCTGGAGTTCTGGATTTATTGCTGCTAAAAGTGCTGCTGATTAAAATCAGCAGCTTAACCTTTATTTTTCCAACAAGTTTCTATTAAAGCTAACTCTTTATTTTCTTCGTCTACTATTTTGTGCAAACATACAAAACTATCTTTCTCTTTATTTATTTGTGTTACCACTCTTATCCTATCTCCATAAGTTGTTTCTTTTTCATAAGCTATATTTATATCTGTGATAATATAGTTAGTAATTACATCTAATGGAACTGTTTCAACTGCCCATTCTACGTATTTAACATTGTTAACATGCCTATTTGTATCTATGTCACTATATCTTACATTAAATATTTTTTCACTATCTATTCTTTCTTGCTTTGGTATTTTCTTTATATCTAAAGCTCGAGTATCCTCTTTTCCCATTCCAAATGCTTTATACATATCCTCTGTTATTCTTATAGCTTTTCTTTTCTCTGTGCTTATCAAAAACCATATAGAATTAGCTACCGCTATAATATTTCCATTTGAATCAACTATTTCAAAACTTCTATAAGCATAAAACTTTCTAAAGGATTCAGGTGTAGTCCTAACTTTTATTTTTTCCCTATGCAAAGGATACTTTTCTATATGTATATTCCATTTATACAATACCCAGGCAACTCCATTATCCTTCATGTAATCTAATCCAATTCCAATATCTTCTGATTGTTTAGTGCAAACATCTCCTAGATAATTCATAAGGCTTGTCAATAATAATCTTTTCATATAATCTATTTCATAGTATTGAACTTCATATTCTTTTTCTGTTGACATTTTTTTCATGATTTTCTTCCTCCTTTTTTCTTAATATGCTATTTTAAATTCACTGCATATGTTTAAAATATAATAATATTATATCTTAAATTAATCAAAAACCCTATGCTCTGCATAGGGTTTTTGATTAATTTATTATTTGACTAATGCCTATAATAATCGCTGTTTAATTTTACATTAACCATCGTATAGAAAATTTTTGTTATATATCAGTTACATTTATAGTTTGATTTCTTTTTGGACCTACAGAAACTATAGATACTTTTGTTCCTGTAAATTCTTCTATTTTCTTAAGATATATTTTTGCATTTTCAGGAATTTCATCATAAGTTCTTGCATTTTCTATGCTTTCATCCCACCCATCAAATTCCTCATAAACAGGTTCACACTTAGCTAAATCTTCTAAGCTTGCTGGAAAATAGTCTATAACTTTTCCATTAAGTTTATATCCTGTACACATTTTAACTTTTTCAAGACCAGCTATAGTATCTATTTTAGTTACTGCAAAACTTGTAAGACCTGAAACTCTAGCAGTAGTTTTAAGTATTACAAGATCAAGCCATCCACATCTTCTTGCTCTTCCTGTAGTTACACCATATTCGTGTCCTTTTTCTCTTATCCAATCTCCCATTTTATCAAATAATTCTGTTGGGAAAGGTCCTTTACCAACTCTTGTAGTATATGCTTTTGCTATACCTACAGCACTATTTATTAAAGTAGGTCCAATTCCAGCTCCAGTACATACTCCACCTGCAATAGTATTAGATGATGTAACAAACGGATAAGTTCCATAATCTATATCAAGTAATGTTCCTTGAGCGCCTTCAAATAGCACCTTTTTTCCAGCTTTTATATTATCATATACTTCTACTGATATATCTTTTACAAAATCTTTCATTCTCTCAGCATAATCTAAGTACTCAGTAAATATATCCTCAAATTTTAATGGTTCGCCATTAAAAACTTTTGTTATTATATCATTTTTCATTTCTACATTTTCTCTTAATTTTTCTTCAAATACTTCCTTGTGCATAAGGTCACAAACTCTCATTCCACTTCTTTCCATTTTATCAGTGTAACAAGGTCCAATCCCTTTTCCTGTAGTTCCAATATCTTTTTTGCCTCTGCATTTTTCCTTTATTCCATCTAATACTCTGTGATATGGCATAATAAGTTGTGCTCTATCACTTATTATTAAATTTTCAGGAGTAACATCAACTCCAACACTTTTCAAATAATTTATTTCTTCAAACAATGCTTTAGGATCAAGTACAACACCATTTCCTATTACATTTAATTTATCCTTATAAAGTATACCTGAAGGTACTAAATGAAGCTTATACTGTTTATCTCCAACTTCTACAGTGTGTCCTGCATTGTTTCCTCCCTGAAATCTTACTACCACATCTGAATCTTCAGCAAGATAGTCTGTCATTTTTCCTTTTCCTTCGTCTCCCCATTGAGCTCCTAAAACAATAAATGCTGACATAAAAGTTTCCTCCTCTTTAATTAAGCTAAACTTTATTTATCCTATAACTAACTACCACGAATACTTACTTGTACTATATAAATGTATTTATAACAATTAAAAATAAGATTATAATTTTTTCTAAGGCTTATCCTACTATCTTATGGTATCAAAAGTATAAGTTTCAGTCAATAATAAATACGAATATTTTAATCTAAAATTACAATAAAATTCGTTTTCCTAGCTTAAAATTTACACTTTATATTCTCTCAAAATATATTTAATTTATTATAAAAAATTAAAACTAGAAGAAAATTTAATTTCTTCTAGTTTATTATTTCCATAAATCTTTTGTTAATTCTTCTATTTTGTTTCTTCTTTTCTCTGTTTCAATATAGTCTATAGTTATTGAATTTTCTATATTTATTACATATCCTTCTTGGGCTTCTTGTGGTATTTTATCTTTTTCTATATTTACCATTTTCATATCTTCTAGTTCTACCACTGCAAATTCCCCTTCAAATCTATCAATAATTCCAGTCATAAAAAACACCTCATTTTTAATTATATTATTATTGTATTATGCTAACATAAATAAAAATTAAACACTTTGTAAAGATTTTTTATTATAAAAGATATAAAAACATTGCTTCTCCATCTATATTATTTTTCTTACTTACAATAATTGAACTACTTTCGTCTTCTTTAACTATTTTATTTACAGTTTCTAACAATTGTTCTATATCGAATGGTTTTGATATATATTCATCCATACCAAGTCCTAAAAAATTTTCTTTATCGCCTTTTAGTGCATACGCTGTAAGTGCTACAATTGGTACATGTTTATTATTATTTTCTTCTGATTTTCTTATAAGCTTTGTAGCTTCAACTCCATCCATTATAGGCATCTGTATATCCATAAGAATTAAATCATACTGTTTGTTTTCTAAAAGCTTTAAGGCTTCTTGTCCATTGTTTGCAACCTCACATATATGACCATGCTTTTTAAATAAATTACACATTACCATCTGACTCGCTCTATCATCTTCTACAATTAAAATGTTTAACTTTTTATTTATTTTTTTATTAACTAAGGCTTTGTCTTTTGTATCATTTATACTTACAACTGAGCATTTTCCACCTTTTTGAAAAGGTGAATTAAAAGAAAATAATGTTCCAACATCTTTTCTACTTTTTACCTCTATTTTTCCACCCATTAATTCTACAAGTCCCTTACATATACAAAGCCCTAATCCTGTACCTGTATTATTTTTAGTATAATTCTTATTGTCTATTTGACTAAAATTCGTAAACAATTTGCAAATATCTTTTCTATCTATACCTACCCCTGTATCTTTTACATAAAACTTAAGATTCATCTTTTTATCTACAGTATTTCCTTTTTCAATTATAAGCGATACAGTACCATACTTTGTAAATTTTATAGCATTATCTATGAGATTATCTAATATTTGTTTTAATTTTATAGGATCTCCTATTAATATTTCTGGAATTCCATCATCTAATTTAGCTTTAAACTCCAATTTATTTTCTAAAGCCTTTATAGTATTTAATCTTACAATTTCATTGCATAAATCCTTAAAATTAAATTCTACATTTTCAACTTTCATTTTTCCTAAATTTATCTTAGAAAAATCTAATATGCTATTTACTAAGGCAAGCAATTTTAAAGCACTAGACTTTACCAAATTTAAATTTTCTTTCTGTTCTAAAGTTAGATATGTCATTATGGTTAAATCAGTCATGCCTATTATTCCATTAATTGAAGTTCTTATTTCATGACTTACATTTGCTAAAAACGTTCCTTGAGTTATGCTTTTATTTTTTATGTTTTCCTTTTCTTCTTTTAATATCTTTTCACTTAATTTATAGGATGTAATGTCTTGTATAACCATAATTTTTTTTGCAATTTCATCATTTGACATATAGCTAACAGTAACTTCTAGATATTTACTATATTCTTCTGTTACTATTTCATACTCACATTTTTTTTCTTCATTATTCTCATCAATTTTTCCTGATTTTTTGTTAATTTGAATCATTATTCTTTGTAAATAATATTCTAAATTTAAACAAGAAAACATATTCAACGCTTTATTGTTTATTTCAAGAATTTTATCATTTGCATCTAATAATATTACAGCACATGGCAGATTTTCATATAAATTCTTGTATGTATTTCTGCTAAAATTATAATTTGTTTTTGAATCCAAAACTATTTCCTCATCTTTTTTTGGTCCATTTAACAATTTAAATACCTCCTAAAACTGTCTTTAAACATAATTTATATAAAATACTTTGTTTAATTTTCAAACATTCGCCTATATAACTTTACACTATAATATTAATTCAAAATATAGTTTGAAATTAAGTCTTGAAACGTAGAATGTATAAATGATAACAAATTAAAAATGTTTAATTTTCACATTGTTAATTTATTTTTTGAACTGATAAATTATTAAGCCTATTGTTTTTAATTATAATACAGTGGGAAAAAAATTCAACACATTTTCTTATATTCATGTGTTGAATTCTTATATAGCTTATTTTTTCTTTATAAGTTTCTAATCTGTTCTAGCAACTTAATGGCAGCTTCCTTTGGACCTTGTCTTTCCATTCCCTTTATGCCTAAACATGTTCTGAGCTTACCAACTCTTACTCCTGTTTCAAAAAATTTATTGAAATACTTATAAATTAGTTTATCCGTATCTTCTATCTTTTGTGCTGGTCCAAAGGGATTTGCAAAATAAGTTTTTACAAGTCCACTTTCTGTGGTAGTCCCTTTAGCCATTCTTGCTCCTTCCCTAAATACACCAATTGCTGTATCTTTATCAGTAAAAAATTCTAACTCTTCTCCTTCTTCGTAATTATTAGCATAAAAAAATAGATCTATAGGATATCCTTTTGTAATTTCTTTATAGCTAGCCACAGGAATGACAAGCCTTGCATTTGTTTTATCTGGATTCATAAATATACTTCTGTCAATTTGCTTAAACGCATATCCCGTGTCTAAATCATCCAACCTTACAAATGCTCCTATTTCAGTACCATATCCTAAAGGCTTACTATCACCATTTAACTTTATAACACCCATATCGTCAAAAATTATGGTCATATCACTTATATAATCATTACTTAGTTCTCTAAAAGCTTCTAAACTTTCTGATTTTCCTGCACCACTATCTCCCATTATAATAACATTGGCTGTTTTATTATTTTTAGTTATTATATTAACCATTGCACCATGTATAGGTAGATAACCTCTTTTTATCATTATAAGATTATGAAGGGTCAATGTCATTTTTTTCATATATCCAAAATAATCTATACTTTGATTGTAGTTTACATATCCAAGCATTATATCATTTTCCTTATCATCATAAAACACAGTTTCTATATTCTGATTTTCATCTCTGCCTCCAAATACATATACTATGTCAGGCTTTTTCTCCCTATATTCTTTCTCCTTAGCTAGTTCAAAAAGATTACAAAGCGTTACTCCATGAGCCATAAAATCTCTGTGAAAATATATATATGCTAATAAATCTCCTACCTTGGCAGGGTAACAAAACCAATGATCTATATTTATAGAGCATTTAATTAGAGGATTCTCATAACATTCTGTAAACATTCCATCCCTTTTATTCTTTTTAGGATATATTATAAAAGGGGGATCAAGCAATATTGATTCTATAAATGGCACTTTATTCAAACATTCATATCCCTCAGGATATGTCCATTTTATATCATTTAAAATGAGCCCAGCATTCCCACCTGCTGGAAGCTGCCTATACACCTTTGGTTTTTCTCCTATAACGTTTTCTTCTATTTTCCTATAAGTATTTAAAATAAGCTTTGAAAAATCATTATTTGCATCAATAAAGCTTACATTTTGAAGACCTTCACCTATTTTATTATTTTGAACTATAGTATACCTTTCCATTTTTCTCCAAAATCCATACAATCCTTCTATAAATGATATAAGTTTATCTTTATCTTCTAAAAATTTATTGTACCTCTCATTAAACCTTCTTATCTCTTCAACTTTTAAAATCATAAGCAATTTCAACAAATTTATAATATCTTCTAGTATTTCTTTCTTGTTAACACAATTGATGCTATTTTCAATATACTTATATATATTGCTTTCCTTACTTTTTATCTTAGATATATAAGCTTCTAAAACAATTTTAAAACCCTTACTCCCTAATAAATTCTCTGCAGTATTACAATACTTTGCTGTAAAATTAATCATAGCTTTTCCATTGCTTAAAGAAAATTCCTTTTGCATTAAATTCCTCCTTGTATAATGTGGTTATAACATTCAATAGAAAACTATCTTAACTTCTAGCGAACATTACAACTCAATTTTTTTATATTGTTAACTTCATGTCTAACCCGTTAGGGTGTGTTATTCTTATCCAATTAGTTTTCTATTATTCCTAAATTGGGAACCTAATTAGTAAATATTGTTGTATAATATCTCCTGAATAGAAGATAGATGTTTTCCTCCTGGGAGTGACTCTATCGAGTCATTTATACCCGTGAATTAGCGTATCATTCCATCAGTGAGAGTTCTATGTTTAGCTGGTTAGGTTTCCACCTTAGAATGGAATTACCTGTGTCACAAACAAGGTTATAGAATTACTGATAGAAATGGAATATCTATTCTATCTCAATAGCAAAGGAGATATTTATTATGAGCAAATATTATTTTAGACCAACAGTTGGAATTGATGTATCAGCAGACTTCTCAGTAGTTGCTATGTTAGCACCTACCGGTGATGTTTATAGAAAGCCTTTTAAGATTATGCATAATAGAAATGGTTTTGATTACCTAGTAGATCAAATAAAAAAAGCAGAAGAAGAGTTTGACATGAAAACGGCAATTTTCATGGAATCTACTGGTGTGTATCATCTTACTCTTTTCCACTTTCTTTGTGATAAATTTGAGACATTTATCTTAAATCCACTCATTACTAATTGTAACAAGAATGGTGACATAAGAAAAGTGAAAAATGATAAAAAAGATGCATTAACCATTGCTACAATAGGTAAATTTCAAAACGTTAAGTGTTCTTCTAACTTTGACGTTGAAATTTATACCTTAAAATCACTTTGTAGAGATTACTATAAATTAACTGATAGTAAGTCTCTTTATAAGAAAAAGCTTTCTACTGACTTAAGAGTTATTTTTCCTATTTATAACTCTGTTTTTTCAAACATTACTTGCAAAACATCAATAGCTATTTTAAAAAAATTTTCAAGCCCTGAAGCTATGTTAAATGCCGATAAAGACAAAGTTATTGAACTTATATCTAACAAATCAAGAAAAGGATTAGCTCATAGTGAGAAAATTTATAAAAAACTAATTGATGCTGCTGACGAAGCCCTCTATATAGGAATAAGCTCACCTAGTCTTTTCATAAAGCTTACAAATACAATCACTGTTATTGAAGCTTTTGAAAAGCAAATTGATAGTTTATTAACTGAAATTTATTCATTATTAGAGAGCGATAAAATTCCTACTCAATTTAAGAAAAATATAATGCTGATTTATTCAATACCTGGAGTTGGTAAATTCACTGCTATTACAATTATGAGTGAAATAGGCAATATTAATGGTTTTTTAAAGCCTAAGCATTTAGTCGCATTCTTTGGTATAGATCCTTCGGTAAGCCAATCTGGTAAATTTAATAGCGATAAAAACACTATGTCTAAACGTGGTACCAGAATTGGGCGACGAGCCCTATATGCTGTCGCATTGGCATCAGTAAGAACCAATAGAAACGGCGAACCCCTTAATAAAATTTTGCTTAATTATTATAAAGAAAATCTAAAAGGTAAAAGCAAAAAAGTTGGTTTAGTAGCAATAATGCATAAGCTTATTAACTACATTTTCTCAGTTCTAAAAAACCAAAAAGAATTTGAACTACGTGATCCTAAAATACACGTTAAAATGTATCTTGAAAATCAATCTAAATCAGCAGCCTAGCGGCTTAAAACTAGTGGATTAATTTTCCATCGTTCGTGTTTTACGATGGATTTTTTGTGATGCAATTTTTTGCTCATAAAATTTTTTATAAATTTTTATTGACTATTACTAGCTGGTCTTATTTTAAATTCTTACTTAACATTTTAAGACTATAAATACAATTACATTATGTATTTTTGAAATTTATACACAATCCATATTTCATTTTATGTTAAGAAAACTTATACATTACATTAAATATAAAAAACCCCTAACTTATATTATTAAAAGTTAGAGGTTTTGGTGCTCCTAACAGGAATTGAACCTGTGACCTACTGGTTACGAATCAGTTGCTCTACCGACTGAGCCATAGGAGCATATTAAATTTTTATCTACTTATAATTTTAATACAATTTGTAAATATAATCAACTATTACCATAATTAATTTAAATTATAATATACCTTACCCTATCTAAACATTATAATAATTCAAAATTTAATTTCTACCAAGCTAATTCTATTCTAATTTATCTCATAATTCATCAAATTCCTTTATTTATTGTTAAAAAAATTTATTATGTTAATTTATATTAATATTACGCTAATTTATTTATAAAATTAGCCAAAATCTAATTTTTCTAACTTTGACTTTCTTTGACCTTTATATTATTATATAATCATAAACACAAGATACAAATCAATAAAAATATTAATAAATCAAGGAGGTTTTTATTATGTTTGATATGGTTCCTTTTAAAAGAAACAATTCTATAAGTAAAAGAGGTGATGATATTTTTGATAAATTCTTCAGCAACTTCTTCTCTGATGATATGTTTTATCCATCAAATATTTCTACCTTCGGCAATGGATTTAAAGTAGACTTAAAAGAAGATGAAAATAATTATATGCTAGAAGCTGATTTACCTGGCATTAATAAGGAAAATATAGATATTAATGTTAAGGATGATTATTTAACTATATCAGCTAAAAGAGAAGATTCCATGGAAGATACTTCAGAAAATTATGTAAGACGCGAAAGAAGATATGGAGAATTTAAAAGAAGTTTTTATATAGACAATGTAGAAGAATCTACTATTGATGCCTCTTTTAAAGATGGTGTATTGAAAGTTATTCTTCCCAAAAAGAAAAAGGCAAGCAATCTCAAAGAAAAATAGATATTCACTAATAATTTTCAATGTAATAGATTCAAAAATTTTCATGCTACTTATATAAAAAAATGAGCCTAGTTAAACTAGTCTCATTTTTTTATTGTTGATGTATAACATCTAGATTGCCAAACTTACTGAATTGTCCAAGCCAAGCAAGCTTTACTGTTCCTGTAGGACCATTTCTTTGCTTTGCAATGATACATTCCGCAACATTTTTTTCTTCTGTTTCTTTGTCATAATATTCATCTCTATATAAAAACATAACAATGTCAGCATCTTGTTCTATAGATCCAGATTCTCTAAGATCTGAGAGCATAGGTCTATGATCTGTTCTTGCCTCTGGTGCACGTGATAACTGTGACAGAGCAATAACTGGACACTGCATTTCCTTTGCCAATGCTTTAATAGATCTAGATATTTCAGATACTTCCTGCTGTCTACTTTCTGATCCTTTACTTCCTGACATTAGCTGAAGATAGTCTATTACTATTATATCTATTCCATGCTCTATTTTAAGCCTTCTGCACTTAGATCTCATTTCCATAACTGATATACCAGCACTATCATCTATGTATATTTTAGCACCACCAAGTGGTCCTGATGCCTTAGCTATGTTTTCCCAATCCTTATCCTCTAGATTACCTGTTCTTAGGCTAAGCATATCTACATGAGCTTCTGAGCATAACAGCTTATATGCCAACTGCTCCTTAGACATTTCTAGGGAAAATACCGCTACACTTTTGCCTTCTCTTAAAGCTGCATATTCTGCTATATTTAAAGCAAATGTAGTTTTTCCCATGGATGGTCTTGCTGCAATTAGTACCATATCACCTTTTTGAAACCCTGAGGTTTTAGCATCAAGCTCTCTAAATCCTGAAGGCACACCTGTAGTTTGCCCTTTATTATTAAAAAGCCTTTCTATTTCTATAAAACCTCTTTCTAAAACAGCACTCATAGGTTCAAAATCTGAAGTACTTGTGTTATTAGAAATATCAAATATTTGTTTTTCAGCTAAATCAATAACACCTAAAACATTATCTTGTTTATTATAACTTTCTTCTATTACTTTTGTAGAAGATCTAATAAGTTTCCTTAATATTGCTTTATCTTTTACTATCTTTATATAAGATTGTATATTTGCTGTAGAAACTACTGAACCACTCAATTCACTTATATAAGTTATTCCACCTGCTGCATCTAATTTATCATTAGACTTTAAATTTTCTGTAAGTGTTATTATATCAACAGCTACATCTTTTTGATTTAAATCTAATATAGCAGTAAATATAACTTTATGTGCATCTTTATAAAAATCCTCAGTTTGTAAAACTTCCACAGCTTCAGCTATGGAAGTTCTATCTACAAGCATTGAACCTATTACACTTTGTTCTGCCTCCATATTATGAGGCATACTTCTAAGAGGTGCATCCATCCATTATCTCTCCTTAGAATTACTTTCAAAAACTAGTTCTATTAATTCTTCTATATTTTTCACTGCTTTTACTTCTATATCTTCAAGTTCTAAAGGAGCTTCCTTTATGTTATCTTCAGGCATGATTACAAGTTTTATACCTTTTCTTCTTGCACCATAGATTTTTTCAAATATACCACCAACAGGTTTTACTTTACCTCTTAAAGATATTTCTCCAGTTACAGCTATGTCTTGTCTTAATGGCTTATTTAAAAGCCCACTTATAATACATATTGTAATCGCTGCTCCAGCAGAAGGTCCATCTATTTTACCTCCACCTATTACATTTACATGTATATCATAGTCACTTAAATCTTTATCTGTTATTTTTCTTATTACAGATGCTGCATTAAATACAGAATCTTTTGCCATACTTCCTGCAGTATCATTAAATCGTACTGTACCTTTTCCTTTTTCCTTTGCCTCGAAAACAGCTGTTTCGATTTCCAAGGTAGATCCAATATAGCCACTAACCCCTAATCCATATATATGTCCAATTTCATATTTCACTTCATTTTTTACACTTTCAAAAGGTACTAATCTGCTTATACTTATAACTTGTTTTAAATCTTCATTTTTTATTAAAACTTTTGAACTTGAACTAGTTCCTTTTTCATTGTACAGAACATAACCATACGCATCTGCAAGTATATTAATAGCCTTTCTACCTTCTATAGTGTATCTACTTATAGTTTCTGCTACACCCTCTTCTATGCATACATCAATTTTTTTAGCTGCATTTTCAACTATTTTTTGTATGTCACTTGAACTTAAAGGTTCAAAATATACCTCTGTGCACCTAGACCTTAAAGCTGGATTTATTTCATTAGGTTCCCTAGTTGTTGCACCTATTAATATGAAGTCTGCTGGTGCACCATTTTCAAAAAGATACTTTATATATTTAGGAGTGTTTTCATCATCTGGATCATAATAAGAAGATGAAAACTCTACTCTCTTATCTTCTAATACCTTTAATAATTTATTTTGCAGCATTTCATCTAACTCACCGATTTCATCAATAAAAAGTATTCCACCATGAGCATCTGTAACAAGTCCTGGTTTAGGTTCTGGAATACCTGTTTCTGCCAAGTCTCTTTTTGTTCCTTGATATATAGGATCATGTACTGATCCTAGTAAAGGATTAGTTATTTCTCTAGGGTCCCATCTTAACGTAGTACCATCAACTTCTACAAACTGAGCAGCATCTTGGAATGGAGTATACTTTAGTTTTTTAACTTCCTCCAATGCAAGTCTTGCAGCTGTAGTTTTACCTACACCTGGTGGACCGTACAAAATAATGTGCTGAGGGTATGGTGATGCTAATTTTGTTAATATAGATTTTATAGCCCTTTCCTGACCTACAATTTCAGAAAAACATTCTGGCCTTAAAAGACTTTGTATATTTTTACTTAATTTATTAGAATCTAAAACCTCAAGTTGAGCATATTTCTTCAGTGTCTTTGCATTTTCTGGTCCTTTTTGTTTTTTTATAATTCCTAATCTAACTTCATCTAAATATTTGTCCTGCTTTTCATTAAGGTTTTTTTCTACTTCTTGTTCAATTTTACTTCTAATATATTTCTTTGCCAAAGACTCTGAAATCCAAATGTTTGTATCTTCTAATACTTCATATACATTTGACTCATTAGGCACAACTTCTATTCCTTTACCATCACTTACTATTTTATTTAATGCATATAATTTTTTAAACTTATCTTCACTTTTTACATAAGTTTGCAATTTATATTTTATTGTCCTAGCTCTTACAGTACCTTCATCCATTATCTTATTTAATATTTCATATAATACATTTATTTGCGTGTCCATTGGTACATTCCCTATAAGTTCATCTTCTATATCATCCACAAATTCTGATTTCACAGATTTTCCCCCTTATTTTTCTGCTATAATAACTTTTATCTTAGTTGAAATTTCTGGATATAGTTTTACTTCTACATCATAAGCTCCAACTTGTTTTATGTTATCTACTACAATTTTTTTCTTATCAACTTTTAGATTATATTTCTTATTTAACTCATCCACTATATCTTTTCCTGTTATTGATCCAAATAATTTACCATTTTCACCTGTTTTAACTAACAGCTTAATTTCTTTTCCCTTCATGCTTTCAGCCAACTTTTGAGCTGCTTCTATTTCTGAAAGTTTTTGTCTTCTCTCAGTTTCCTTCTTATTGTTTAAAATATGAAGATTTGAATCTGTAGCCTCCTGTGCAAGTCCCTTTGGCACTAAATAGTTTCTTGCATATCCATCAGAAGCATTCACTATGTCCCCTTTCTTTCCTACTGCTTTAACATCCTTTAAAAGTATTACTTTCATTATTCTTCACCTTCCATAACGTATTTGCCGATGGCATCTTTAAGTTTTTCTAAAGCCTCATCAATTGTGATTGACTTGATTTTGGCTCCTGCCATAGTCATATGTCCTCCTCCTCCTAGAGATTCTAGTATAATCTGCACATTTATATCACCTAAAGATCTTCCACTAATATTTACACTATCTTTTATTTTAACAAAAACAAAAGACGCTTGGATACCTGTAATATTTAGTAGTTCATCAGCAGCTTGTGCAGCTAATACAATATCTTCTATTCCATTAGGACATACAGCTATTGCTATATTATTAAATATTTGGGCTGACTTTATAATTTCGGCTCTTTTCAAATAAGTGTCTAAATCATCTGCAAAGAATTTTTTTACATCTATGGTGTCTGCTCCTAACCGCCTAAGAAAGGAAGCTGCTTCAAAAGTTCTTACACCAGTTTTAAAATAAAAGTTTTTAGTATCAACACAAATTCCTGCTAAAAGAGCCTCTGCCTCTATAATTTTTATTTTTGGTTTTTCAACCATGTACTGAAGCATTTCTGTAACCAATTCAGATGTAGAAGATGCATATGGTTCTATATAACTTAAAAGTGCTCCTTCTACAAAATCTGTAGCCTTCCTATGATGATCTATTATAACTATTTTTTCAAAAGCATCCACTATATTTACATTTTGAACATATCCTCTACTATGTACATCTACAAGGATAAGCAAACTATTCTCTTCAACGTTATCTATACATTGTCTACTATCTATAAATACCTTTTCATATCCTTCTTCACTTTTAATTTTTTCTAAAATAAGATTTATACTATTGTTAGTTTCATCCAATACTATAAAACAATCTTTTTTTAAAAAATTTATTGTACTATAAATTCCGACAGCAGCACCAAGGCAATCTATATCTGGATTTATATGACCCATTATAAAAACATTACTACTAGCATTTATCAAATCCACAAGAGCATGTGCTATAACTCTAGCTCTAACTTTAGTCCTTTTTTCTACCTCTTTTGTTTTTCCTCCATAAAAAGATAGCTTTTCTCCAGTTTTAACTACTGCTTGATCTCCACCTCTGCCTAGTGCTAGTTCTTTAGCAGATACTGCATAATTTTCATTTTGCAGTGGAGACTTTCCCATACGTCCAACTCCTATACTCAGAGTCACTGCTAATTTGTTTCCCATATTTATTTCTCTTATATTATCCAATATTTCGAACTTTTTTTCCATCTCTTTTTCAATATAATTATCTTGAACGCATAATACATATTTATTATCATCATACTTTCTTATCATTGCATTTAAGCTTTGAGAATAGCTATTAATTGTTCTTTCTATTTCTGCTATTATTAATGGTCTTTTAGCTTCTTCAATTGTTTTTATTACGTCATCAAAATTATCCACTTCTATAAGCAATATAGTATACTTATTTAAATCTATATCTTTAAGTATTTTCAGGGTCTCTGTAACATCATAAAGATACAAAAGTACTATTTTATCTTCTGAATCCTCCGACATATCTACCACATTGCTGTATATATCATAATATCTTTCTTTTAATTTAGCATTTTTAATTACATTTCTTTTTCCATCTAAAATTTGTCTTAAATTAAATTCTTTAATTATATTACTAATATTCTTTCCTAATATATCTTCATTTTTAAACATATAAGAAAATTTTTGATTGTACCAAAGAGTTTCACCTTTTTTGCCTATTATAATTAGTGGAAATGGCATCTTTACTAGAGTATCTCTAGTTGCATTATCTAGCTTTGATGAAAAATTTTCTATGAATTTTTTCCACTCGCTTTGTCTTGTCTTAGTATTTTTTGTATTATATACTACAAGAACTGCATACAAACTTATAAATAATATTCCTATGTAAAAATGTCCATAAATTATAAGTACTGAAATGAGTACTGCTATTATAACCATATATACTTTATTACTGGTTATAAAATAATTGTATTTTTTATCCATTTAACGAGCCCCCAGTTATTCTACTTTAGGCCTTCTATTTGGGTCAATTTTTCTAAAATCAAACAGTATATCTGCAAGTCCTAAATAAATGAAAACCATATACAGCTGAGAAAAAACAGAAAATATTAATATTAAATTCGTGATTAATCTCGACATATTAAATTTATTTTTTAAATAATGAGAAGCAAGGCCCAATCCATTTAACAAAAGCATAATCAGAAGAATAGCATATCCAAAAGTTGTTATAGAATCTCCTATGGGTATTTTATTTTTACTAAGTAATGTTCCTATTAAAATAAAAACAGCTATTAGTGCTGCTATTTTACTATTAACATAAAAAGAACTAAGAGGCTTTATTTCTTGTATTTCATATTTTAGTTTTTTTAGTATAACTCTACTTGCATAATAACTTAAACATGCTACTATAAACCCAGTAAAACATACTATCAGTAATATATTTTTGAATACAATATCTGGCTTAGTAAATTGTGACAGGCTGTCTAATAAAGCCATTTGTTCTTTAGTTACTCCTGTGCTGATATATATTTGTTTTGTCATACTTAGATAATCCTGTATTTGTTTTACCATGAATTCTATAATTCCTTGTTTTCCAGCTAAATATGATAGTATAACTAAGCTCATCACAACCCCTATAGAAGACATTACAGTTAATACAACTAAAGTTACACTATTTGATTTTTTATGCTTCATACAATATCCTAAACTCATTCCAACAGTGATAAGCACAATTAAACTTTGCAATGCAATTAACGGATTACTTATCATCGCTATAATAGTAGAACTTACTACTGTTGCTGCCAATGCAACTTTATAATTATGTCTTATGTAAAGAACTGTCACCGGAATGGGTACAATTAACATTCCAATCGTTGAAAAAATAGGAATGTATAAGTTAGCAAGCATAATTACTACAATTAATGTTGATATTAGTCCTGATTCTACTATTGATTTTGTACTGTAACTTCTATTTTGCATTTTTTCCTCCACTACTCTCTTTCCTTTAAATGACTGTACAATTTGCTTAAATCTTTACCTTCCTTTTCTATTTTATCTTCTTCTAATATACCTGTTTTTAGTTTTTTCCTCATATTTTCATCTACAGCTGTATGTGAATAACCTAGCCTTTCTGATAGTAAGTATAATACTATTATTGCACCTGAAATACAATCTAATATTGCATTTTGAGCTACATTACTACCCTTAGTAAGTATTTTGAACAAGTCCCCGATTATACATAAAAGATCTGCTTTTAATTCTTCTATTATCTTTACATTGTACATTATATTAAAGTCTTCTCTTTTCATTTACCCCCATCCCTTTCAAGTGTATAATTCTATTTTAGTTATTTTTGTGCATTTATGCAATAAATCATTGTCTATTTAGAATTTTAACTAATACATACTATTATTATACATAAATCATTATGTATAATTAACTTAATTTATATAATAATTTAAATAAATTACTATATAATAAGTAATTCTATTGTTTTTTACATTTGATTTCTATTTATATATCTAATATTTATAAATAAACGTTTTAATTATTTATTTCATATATACTTTACTTGTTCCAATTTACTCCTAGGATACCCCTTCCTAATTCTGTTTTAGTTACCAATTTAATTATAACAGTAAATTCCATAATTTGTAATTCATTAAATCATTTTCGCTGATTTATATCCTTAAAGTGTAAATAATATTCTCAATTTTGGTAAATAAATAAACAAAAAATAAAAAAGTGAAGAATAAAAAATTCTCCACTTAAATTTACTATTCTGTTGTGAATGGTAATAATGCTATGTTTCTTGCTCTCTTTATAGCATCAGTAAGTTGTCTCTGATGTTTTGCACAGTTTCCGGAAATTCTTCTTGGAAGAATTTTACCTCTTTCTGTAACATATTTTCTTAATTTATTTATATCTTTATAATCTATTGATTCAGCTTTATCCATACAGAAAGCACAAATTTTTCTTTTAGCTTTTCTCATTTTGCCAGAATTTCTTCTTCCGCCTTCTCTATCTTTGCCATATTCTTTATCCCTCCTTACCTTTAAAATGGAATATCTCCATCATCAACTGGAGTTATATCCTCTCCATAGGCTTTTTCATTAAAGCTTTGAGTGTTTCCAAATTCTTCAGATGAATGTTCCGTTAAATGATGGTGCTGCCAGATTTATTTCCACTTCCCCATTCAAGGAATTGTACTTCATCTGCAACAACTTCAGTAACGTATCTTTTAGTACCGTCTTTAGCATCATAGCTTCTAGTTTGAATTCTACCACTAACCCCCATAAGCTTACCTTTGCTCATGTAATTTGCTGTAGATTCAGCTTGTTTTCCCCATACTACTATAGGGATAAAATCGGCTTCCTTTTGACCATCTTTAGAAAATCTTCTATCAACGGCTAAAGTAAAGGTGGCAACAGCTGTACCATTTCCCGGAGTAAATTTCAACTCAGGATCTTTGGTTAATCTTCCAATTAAAACAACTTTGTTCATATAAAAACACCACCTATTTTTCATCCTTAACTATTATGTGTCTTATAACAGTATCTGTAATTCTGAATACTCTGTCTAACTCTTTTGGTAATTCAGGATCAGCACTGAAGTTTACTAAAGTATAGTATCCTTCGCCAATCTTGTTTATTTCATAAGCAAGTTTTCTCTTGCCCCAAACATCAACGTTTTCTACTACGCCTCCACCATTTTCTATTACGCCCTTAAACTTTTCAACGTTAGCTTTAACAGCTTCTTCGTCTAATGATGGGTGTAATATGAATATAGTTTCATATTTTCTCATTAGATTTCACCTCCTCCCCTTGGACTAACGGCTGTGCTTTACACAGCAGGGACTACATCTAATTATTCTATCACTTATCTTTATAAAAATCAAGCTATTTTTCTTCAGAAATATTTTGTTTTAGTATTTTTTTTACATCTTTTTCAAATTTACTTCTTGGAATCATTACTATCCTACTACAATTACAACACTTTACTTTTATGTCAGCTCCTACCCTTATTATCTCCCAAGCGTTTGCTACCACACGGGTGTCCCTTTTTCATTTCAACTACATCTCCAAGGCAAAAATTTTTCACCATATCATCACTCCTTTACTATCTTTACTTTTGTATATGGTACTGTTATATTAGAGTCATTTAAAACTCCTCTTATTTCTTTTCTAAGCTTCATTTCTGCATCCCATTGAGTCATAGGTTTTGATTTACCCGCAACTCTTATAGTAATTCTATCTTCTTTTAATGCAGATATACCTAATACCTTTGGTCCTTCTGTAATGCACTCATTCTCTTCCTTAAATCTGTCACATAAATCTGATATAACTTTTATAGCTCTATCTAAATCTTCATCCTGAGACACGTCTACATCTACCATAATCCTTATATTACCTCTTGAATGATTAGTTACTTTTGTTATGAGACCATTGGGTATTATATGTAAATCACCATTAAAATCTCTTATTTTTGTAATTCTAAGTTCCATGCTCTCTACTATTCCACCCTTATCATCTACATTAATATAATCTCCTACAGTAAACTGATCTTCAAATAGTATAAAAAAACCATTAATAACATCTTTTATAAGACTTTGAGCACCAAAGCCTAAAGCTACTCCTCCAATTCCTGCAAACGTTAATCCAATTTTATTAAATAAAACTTCTATTATTGCAAAAATTCCAAAGAAATACACTGAATATCTAAGTATACTTTTTAATACAGCCCCTACTGTTTTAGCTTTTTTATCATCTAAAGAAAACTTAAAGTTTTTTTGTTTAAAAACGTATTTGTTTATAATTCCATTACCTATTTTAATGATTAAATACATAGATATTAAAATTACTATTATTTTAATTATGTTTAATCCTAAATTATAGATACTTTGTTTATCGAAACTATTTATAAACTTTATACGACTCTTATCTAAATCAAAATTCAAAGTAAAAAAACAAACTAAATTCTTCATTTCTACCACCTATAGTTACAAGTTATAAATATTATAACCTGTTACACTTTTAACATAAATATCTTTTATTTCTAACTCACCTTTTTTTATTATATTTTTAATTTGTTCTATAAATTCATTACCTACCTTTATACTTATTCCGCAACTTTTAGTAATTATTGTTGGTGTGGGCATTATTTCTACTTTAATGTTATTATTTTTTAAAATACTCTCTCCGCTTATAGCCCCATGTGTATTTTTAAAAGTTATTATATAATAATTATCCATAAATTTTAATTCATTACTTTTAATGAACTTTCCTCCTTTTTAAATTCCAATTTTTGTTTTATATACAATTAATTTAGTTTAGTTTATAATTATATATGGAATATTATATATTTAAATTTATTTTTTATAAGTTTATGAAAAATAAACCATTTACCCCCATATAATATTATATTCTATTATATCAGAAATAATATTTAATGGGGTTACTTGTATAGATGAGTTTATAAAAATTTAAAAAGCTTTATTTTCTAGATTTTTTACAGGATTAATTATATCACTTCCTTTAAGACTTGCTAGTATATAATCTATTAAATTAACTGTTTTTCAACAGTTTAGACTAGGTACTATTTTTGTTGCATTTGGTTTTGTAAATCTTATAACTAATATTGTAAATTTATTTAAATAATTAGGAGGTATTATTTTGAAAGTTTATTTAGACAATGCTTCTACTTCCCACCCTAAGCCAGAAGAAGTTTATTCATCAGTATTAAATTATATGAAAAATATAGGCGCTAATCCTGGAAGAGGTGGATATTCTAATGCTCTAGAAGGAGATAGAATTATTTATAGTTGTAGGGAAGCTTTAATGAATTTCTTCAATTTTAATAAATTGGAAAATGTAATTTTTACAGGAAGTATAACTCAATCACTTAATGTAATAATGAAAAGTGTAATTAGAAATGGATGGCATATTATAACCTCTTCAATGGAACATAACTCTGTATTAAGGCCTCTATCTTCCCTTCAGCAAAGCATGAACATAGAAGTAGACATTATTCAATGTTCTAAGGATGGAATTATTGATATTGAAGATTTTAAAAATGCCATAAAATCAAACACTAAGCTTGTAATCTTATCACATGCTTCTAACATAATAGGAAGTATTCAGCCTTTAGAGGATATCGGGAAAATATGCAAAGAAAAAAATATATACTTTGTTATAGATTCAGCTCAAACCGCAGGATCTATACCTGTAGATTTTCATAAGCTAAATTGTAATGCATTAACATTTACTGGTCATAAAAGTCTTTTAAGCCCTCAAGGTGTGGGTGGTTTTTTAATTGATGACAAATTAAATGAAGACGCATCCACCTTTATAGAGGGTGGAACTGGGAGTTTCTCTCAAAGCACTGTACAACCTCAATTTCTTCCTGATAAGTTTGAAAGCGGAACATTAAACGCTCCAGGTATAGCTGGTTTGCTTGCTGGAATTAATTACATAAATAAGAATGGTATCTTAAATATAAAAAAGGCCGGGTCAGAACTATGTCAACACTTCATTGATGGACTTTTAAATATTCATTATATTGATGTATATGGATTTAAAGATGCTTCTTTAAGAACTCCTACAATTTCAATAAGTTCACCTAAGATTAGTAATGAGGAACTTTCATTTATTTTAGATAGAGATTTTGGCATAATGGCAAGAACTGGATTACATTGTGCTCCTTTAGCTCACAAAACCATTGATACATTTTCAAAAGGTTGTTTAAGATTTAGCATAGGTTTTTTTAACGATAAAAAAGATATAGATTATACTTTGCATGCTATAAATTCGATCTTAAAAAGTAAGGCAATCTAAATGGAAGATTTAATAAATAAAATGGATAAAATCGTGTTGTTCTTCATAATATACACAATAATTTTCTTAGCATTCTTTAGTACTATAAATTACACTCTTCCATTTGTACTAGCTTTATTATGCGCATTGATATTAAAAAAACCAACCGAATATATTATGGAAAAGTTTAAACTTAAAAATTCATCAGCATCTTTAATAACAACAATTGTATTTTTTACTGTATTAATATTGCTCTTATCATTTAGTATAACTGTTATTACAACGGAAGCTATTCAATTAGGCAAAAGTATTCAACTATATATATCAAAGAATTCATCTAATATATATGAATCCTTTGAAAAACTTCAAAAATATTACAAAAATCTTGATCCCTATATAATTAATGCTGTAGATAAAAACTTTTCAAACTCAATTACTAAAATTTCTAATGTAACTGTCACTATAACTGGAAAAATAGTATCAGCTTTAATAGGATTCTTAGCTTCAATTCCTTATATAATAATGGTTATACTTTTTACGTTACTTACTACATACTTTTTTACTAAAGATATTGTAAGTGTTAAAAATAAATTTTTAACTATTATTCCACAAAGTAAAACTGACAAAATACTCTATATATATTTAGAAACAAAACGAATGCTTATTAAATACTTAATATCTTATATGTTTATTATAAGTGTTACGTTTATAGAAACTATAATAGTATTTTTAGTTTTTAAAGTAAAATATGCAATTATTTTAAGCATTATATGTGCTATTGTAGATTTCTTGCCCATATTTGGAATAGGTACTATATATATACCTCTTACAATCATATATTTCTTCTTATTTAAAAACTATATTACTGCATTTGGACTTATTGTTTCATACTTTTTAATATCCATTATACGACAAATTATTGAGCCTAAAATCGTATCATCTTCCTTAGGAATTAATCCTGTGGCAGTTTTGGCAGCTTTATTTGTGGGACTTAAGGCTAATGGAATTTCCGGTATGTTTTTCTGCATATTTCTTGTGGTTTTCTATAATATATTTAGAAAGATTAACTTAATTTAAATAATAAATTCTATACAATTATTAATTTAAATCTTATGCAAAAAATTCCTGATATTTAATCATCAGGAATTTTTTATCTGTAAAAACAAAAATATAGGTATAAATAACCTGTATATGGTTAAAATCCATAATAACAGGAGGTTTTTTATATGATAGATAAATTGGTATTAGATTCCTCATCTAAAAATTCTGTTTTTAAATTAAGAGACACTTTAAGTAAAGAAATCTACCCTATAGTAAAATTAGGTCGACCAATAATTCTTTTGTGTATAGGAACTGATAGGTCCACAGGTGATAGCCTAGGACCTCTAGTAGGCGATAAACTAAAATTTTTAATACGAGATAGAGTATTTTTATATGGTACTCTTCAAAAACCTGTTCATGCAAAAAATCTTTCTACTACTATAAGTGAAGTCAACATCAGATTTAAAAATCCTTTTATAATAGCTATCGATGCTTGTTTAGGTAGTATTCAAAATGTTGGAAAAATAATAATAGAATCAAAACCTTTAAGACCTGGTTCTGCTCTGAATAAGGATTTGCCACAAGTAGGGGATTTGAGTATAACAGGTATTGTAAATATATCTGGAGCTATGGAATTTATGGTTTTGCAAAATACAAGACTATTTACTGTAATGCAGCTTGTAGAAGTTATATATAAAGGATTATATCATTCTGTGATAAAAACCATTGGTGGCAAAAAATCCAATAATATTTTTAACAACAATTTAGTAGAAAATATCAATGTCTAATGGAAAGATTCAAAATTAAACACAAGCTTTGAAGGCACCTTAAAATAGTCTGCTATAAGATTTATTGTTTAATATATATTCTATTTCTTCTATACTTTTTCTGCCAGAATCAATTATTAATGTGCCTTCTCCCTTTATGTTATTGTGAATACTTGGATTTAGTAATCCACCATTTTTCAAATCACATATTATAGTATCATAAGCTACATTATCTTTTTCTTTTATAATGTCGTATCCTCTCTTTTTAAGTTCTTCTTTTATATGTATTAATTCTTCTGAAATAAAAATTTTCATAGAGAAACCTCCTTTATAGGTTAATATTCCCTTAAAGGAGGTTTCTTATTCAATAATTTAAACTTTATTTATACAATTTTGTAAAACTTGATTTTCTTCTTCAGATAAATCATATCTTGATATTCCCATATCTACAGGTTTAGCATATGTAGTACTTTCGTTTCTACCATATATTCCTGTAATAATAACTCCATCATTATTTTGATCTAATAGAGATATAGAAAAGCTCAAATCACTTCCTACATCTTCAAATGCTCTATATCTTACAACAGAAACTTTTTGAACACATCCTTTTAATCTTGAATCCAACGCTCTATATAGTTCTTTTATATTATTCGAGCTTTCTTCTACTTTATCTACTTTATCTAGATATCCTGTTACTAGTTCTTCCAAATTTTTATTATCTACACCCCTCATAAACTTCCTGTATCTACTTTCTAAACTGCTTAATGACTTAAAAGCAATAATTACCATAATAAGTAGAACTACTACTAATACGAGAAGTGCAATTATAATATACACTTGAAAGTTATTTATTCTCCCGATGATGTTTTGCATATTGTTTCTCCTTCCACAAATGTTCCACGTGAAACATTAGAACTGAAATTTAGTTTTTAACTTTTAGTATATCAAGTATTCTCTGAAGATCTTCACTAGAATAATATTCTATCTCTATTTTACCTTTATCTTTTTTGTCTGATAATTGTACCTTAGTTCCAAACAAATTCTCTAATTTGTTTTTTATATCAACATAATAAGGATTTAGATTATTTGATACTTTTTTAGACGGATTCTTCTTGTTGCTATTTATATTTTTAATAAGTTTTTCTGTTTCTCTTACACTTAACCCTTCATCTATTATCATTTGAGCTAATTCATACTGTAACTCCTTATCCTCCAAACTTAGTAAGGCCCTAGCATGCCCTTCTGATACAACTCCATCAATTAAATAATCTTTTACTCTACTATCAATGTTTAATAACCTTAATGAATTCGTTACAGAAGTTCTTGATTTACCTATTCTATTACTTAGTTCCTCCTGAGTTAATTTAAAATCTTCGATTAGTCTTTTATAGGCTAAAGCTTCTTCTATAGGATTCAAATCTTGTCTCTGTATATTTTCAATTAATGAAACTTCTAAAATTTCCTTATCAGATAAATTCATTATTATAGCAGGAATTTCTTTAATCCCTGCTATTTTAGCTGCTCTCCATCTTCTTTCACCTGCAATTATGCTGTATGTATCTCCATTGGTTTTTAATATTACTGGTTGAATAATTCCATGTTGTTTTATTGATTCTGAAAGTTGAATAATTTTCTGCTCATCAAAACTTTTCCTTGGTTGATCTCCATTAGCTTTTATTAAGTTTATGCTTATTAGATTTACGCTATCATTGTTTTTATATTCATCTTCATTAATATTTTTATCTGGTATCAATGCTCCAAGACCTTTTCCTAGTCCGAACTTTTTATTCAATATAGCTTCACTCCTTTTGCCTTCTTAAGAATTCTTTAGTTAAACTCTCATATGCTTCTGCACCCTTACACTTATCATCGTAAAGCATTATTGGCAAACCAAAACTTGGTGCTTCTGCCAATCTAATGTTTCTAGGAATAGTTACATCATAAACCTTATCTTTAAAATATTTTCTTACTTCATTCACAACTTCATTAGACAATTTAGTTCTACCATCATACATACTCATAATTACCCCTTCAACTTCAATAGTCTTATTAAGGGATTTTCTTACAAGCTGTATAGTATTTACAAGTTGTCCTACACCCTCTAATGCGTAAAATTCACATTGTATTGGAATAAGTACGCTATCAGATAAAGTAAGTGCATTGATTGTAAGCAATCCTAATGATGGAGGACAATCTATAAAGATGAAATCAAATTTTTCCTTTAAATCTTTGATTTTATCTTTTAAAATATTTTCCCTATTAGGTTTATCTATAAGTTCAACCTCTGCACCAGCTAATTCCATTGTGGATGGTATAATATAAAAATTATCTATTAGTTCACACTTCTTCATAACTTGATCTAATCTTACATCTGAAGTTAGAACATCATATATTGATTCATTGATGCTTCTTTTATCAAAACCTAACCCACTAGTAGTATTTCCCTGAGGATCAATATCTATATTTAATATTTTATATCCTTGCATAGCTAGATAAGAACTTAAATTTATACTAGTTGTTGTTTTTCCAACTCCACCTTTTTGATTGAATATTGATATTATTTTCATTATAGTCACCCCCTTTTAATAGATCTCAATAACAATATATCTTATCTAAAATCAATCTTAATTCTAAAGCACTTATACAAATTAAGTAAACTACTTTATTTTTTTAAAGTTTTAATGCCTTATTTTTAATTATATATTTTTAAGCGAAATAATTAAAGTACTTTAACAAAAATTTCACTTTATAATTTATTAAAATAAAAAAAACTTGAGCTAATAAGCTCAAGAAAAAATAAATTAAAACTGAAGTAATTGTGGGATTAAATGTTTCACGTGGAACATTTTATTTTTTAGGTATCTTTATAGTAATTTGTATTTCATCCTCAAAGTCTTTAGATGAATACTGTGCATTGAGTCCATATTTATCAAAAACTTGCTTAACAGTGTTTATATACACCCTAGGAGAAAATATTCCCTTTATTTTTTTCTTAACATTTTCTCCTTTACCATTTGCTAACTTACTTAATTCTCTTTCTATTAGATCTTCTGTATTTTTAACGTTTAATGATTTTTTTATTACTATTTGTAATATATCTTTTTGAAGTTTTTCTGTAGATAATTTAAGTAATGCTCTTGCATGTCTTTCTGTTAAGTTATTTTCTAAAACAATTTTTCTTATTTCAGGTCCTAACCTTAATAATCTAATTTTATTTGCAATAGTAGACTGTTTTTTTCCTATAGTTTCAGCCAACTTTTCTTGTGTATACGAATGACCCTTTATTAAATTATAGTATGCTTCTGCTTCTTCTAAGAAATTTAGGTTATCTCTTTGCAAATTTTCTAAAAGAGCAATAGCCGCAGATTCCCTATCGCTTATATCTATTACTATAACTGGAACCTTTTCTAATCCTGCTATTTTAGCAGCTCTCAATCTTCTCTCTCCTGCTACTAACTCATATTTATCTTCATCCAATTTTCTAACCGATAAAGGTTGGATTATACCATATGTATTTATAGATTGTGCTAATTCTTGTAAACTTTCTTCATCAAAATGTTTTCTAGGCTGATATATATTAGGTAAAATTAAATCCACCGATATATAATTAATATTTTTTTGCATATTTAACCATCCCTCTTGTACTTTCCTATTATTAACATTTCTTCACGTTTTTATAAATTCCTTCTATTTTTCCTATTTTTTTTTCGACAAATTGTTATATTTATTTTAAAGGCTTCTTATTTGCTGTTCCAGCCTTTCTAGGATACATTTTAGGTGTCTCTTTTACTTTCTTTATTATAACAAGATTATGATTCAAATCACTATTTTCAATATTTATTTTTATAATATCTTCTATTTTACCACCAAGAATAGAAATAGCATTCTTTCCATCTTTAATCTCGTCTTCAACAGAAGGTCCTTTCATGGCAACAAAATAACCTCCTATTTTAACATATGGAATGCATAATTCACTAAGCACTGCAAGATTTGCAACAGCTCTAGATACTGCAACATCTACATTTTCCCTATACTCCAATTTCTTTGAAAAATCTTCTGCTCTTCCATGAATAGTTTTTACATTTTTTAAATCAATTTTGTTTATTACTTCATTTAAAAAATTTATCCTTTTGTTTAAAGAATCTAAAAGTATCAACTCTACTTCTTGTTTCATAATTTTAATAGGTATTCCTGGGAATCCCGCCCCAGTACCAACATCAATAATACTTTTAGCTTCTTTTAAAGGGGAAAATTTAAAAATTTTTATACAATCTATAAAATGTTTCTTAAATATTTGTTCATCTTCAACTATAGCTGTAAGATTAATTTTTTCATTCCAAAATTTAATTATATCTTTATACTGAGTAAATTTATTATAATTATCTTCATTAAAGGATAATCCTACATCTTTACATGCATCATTCATTATATCAAAATATTCCATAATTCATTTTCTCTCCTAAGTATTTAATTATTTTTCACTTCTATTTCTATATTCTCGTTCAAGATATATTAAAAGCACTGAAATATCTGCAGGAGAAACACCCGAAATTCTTGAAGCCTGACCTATATTCATAGGTCTTACTTTGCTTAATTTTTGCATCGCTTCTAGTCTCAGACCACTTATATCTTCAAAGTCAATATTTTGTGGTATAATTTTATTCTCAAATTTTTTAAATTGAACCACCTGCTCCAATTGCTTAGTAATATATCCTTCATATTTTGATATAATATTTACTTCTTCTTTTATGTCATCTGGTAATTCAATTCTATCCTTATCCAAAAAATCCACTTTAAAATAGTCAAGTTCAGGTCTTTTTATAAGTTCATACAAACTTGTAGTTTTTTTAAGTTCCGTTGATTCTAATGAACTTAAAAATTCAATAACTTCCTTTTTAGGATTAATTTGAATACTTTTTATTCTTTCTAATTCTTGTTCTATAATTTTCTTTCTTTTTAAAAACTTGTCATATCTTTTTTCAGTAACTAAGCCTATTTCATGACCAATTTCTGTTAATCTTAAGTCTGCATTATCCTGTCTTAAAATTAATCTATATTCTGAACGTGATGTCATCATTCTATATGGCTCTTCTGTTCCTTTAGTTACTAAATCATCTATTAATACTCCTATATAAGCATCTGACCTTTTTAAAATTAGAGGTTCTCTATCTTTAATTTTAAGTGCAGCATTTATTCCCGCAATAATTCCTTGTGAAGCTGCTTCTTCATATCCAGAACTTCCATTTACTTGACCTGCCCCAAAAAGACCCTCTACAGTTTTAAATTCTAGAGATAACTTAAGTTGTTGTGGATTTATACAATCATATTCTATGGCATACGCTGTTCTCAAAATTTCTACATTTTCAAGACCTTCTATTGTCCTATACATAGCAAGTTGAACTTCTTCAGGCAAAGAACTTGAAGCTCCTCCAACATAGAGTTCTTCTGTATTTTCTCCTTCTGGTTCTATAAATATTTGATGTTTTTCTTTATCAGGAAATCTCATAACTTTATCTTCTATAGAAGGACAGTATCTAGGTCCTACTGATTTGATACTTCCATTATATAAAGGAGACCTATGTATATTATCTCTTATAACCTTAAGTGTATCATCTGTAGTATATGTAAGATAACAAGAAACTTGTTCTCTATCTACATTGTCATTCATAAAAGAAAATGGGACTATTTTTTTATCTCCTTTTTGTTCTATCATTTTAGAAAAATCAACACTTCTTTTATTTACTCTTGCAGGTGTACCAGTTTTAAATCTTCTTAATTCAACACCTAAACTTAAGAGACTTTGTGACAACTCATTAGCAGGAAAAAGCCCACTTGGACCTCCATTATAGCTGATATCACCTATTATAATTTTCCCTTTTAAATAGGTTCCAGTTGTAAGAACAATAGCTTTTGTCTTAAAATAAGCTCCATTTTTGGTTACCGCTCCACAAACTCTTCCATTTTCTACTTTTATATCTGTGACTTCAATTTGTCTTAAATAGAGATTTTCTTGTTTCTCTATAACATGTTTCATTCTTTCAGAGTATCTCTTTTTATCAGCCTGAGCCCTTAGTGAATGTACTGCAGGTCCTTTAGATGTATTTAGCATTCTAGATTGGATAAATGTTTTATCTATATTTATACCCATCTCTCCACCTAATGCATCTATTTCTCTAACCAAGTGACCTTTAGCCGTACCACCTACATTAGGATTACATGGCATAAAACCTACACTATCTAAATTCATAGTGCACATTAAAGTCTTACAACCCATTCTTGCTGAAGCAAGCCCTGCTTCACATCCTGCATGACCTGCTCCAACTACAATTACATCATATTCTCCAGCAAAATATTCCATATTTTTTTCCTACTTTCCTAAACAAAATTGTGAAAAAATTTTATTTATTATATCTTCTTCTAATGTGTCTCCAGTTATTTCTCCTAAATTTGTCCAAGCATTTCTTATATCTATAGACGCTAAATCTATAGCTGATGTATTTTTTAATGCTTCCAACCCCTGAATACAACTTTTCTTTGCTCTTATTAAGGCTTCTTTATGTCTTGTATTTGTTATAAGAATATCCTTTGACGTAACTTCACCTTTAAAAAACAATTCTCTTATGCATTCTTTAAGTTCATTCAATCCTTCTCCTGTTTTAGCAGAAGTTTCTATTACACAATTTGAATTAATATTTTTTATATTGTCTTTATTTATTTTACCACCTAAATCACTTTTGTTTAACAAAATTATATATTTTTTATCTTTTATATATTCTATAATTTCTCTATCTTCTTCATCTAATTCTCTACTTAAATCTAGCATTAATATAACTAAATCAGCTTCATTTATTTTTTCTTTAGATTTTTCAACACCCATTTTTTCCACAAAATCTTCAGTTTCTCTAATTCCTGCAGTATCTATAATTTTTACAGCTACTCCATCTATATTGATATATTCTTCTATTACATCCCTAGTGGTTCCTGGTATTTCAGTAACTATAGCTCTTTTTTCTTCTAGAAGAGAATTTAAAAGTGAAGATTTGCCCACATTAGGCTTTCCTACAATAACAGTGTTAAGACCTTCTCTGATTATTTTTCCTTCTTCTGCAGTTTTCAATATAAAATCTACATTTTCAACTACATCTTTCAACTGAATTATAACTTTTTCTGCTGTTACTTCTTCTAGATCTTCCTCTGGATAATCTACTGTAGCTTCTATATGTGCAACTATTTCTAAAAGCTTGTTTCTTATTAGATTTATTTCTTTAGAAACTCTTCCTTTAGATTGAGCTACAGCTGATTTCATTGAAAGTTCAGTTTTAGCTCTAATTATATCTATAACGGCTTCTGCTTGACTTAAATCAATTCTGCCATTTAAAAAAGCTCTTTTAGTAAATTCCCCTGGTTCCGCTATTCTTGCTCCATTTTTTATTATCTCTTCTAATATCTTTTTAGTGGCTACTACTCCACCATGACAATTTATCTCAACGGTATCTTCTGCAGTAAAACTTCTTGGTGCTTTCATGTAGCTTATTAGAACTTCATCTAAAATATCTCCTGTTTCCTTTTCCATAATAAAACCATATCTAATAGTATAGGGTTTTATATCATTTAACCTTCTCTCATTCTTTCCCTTAAATAAACTACTTACTATTTCTAATGATTTATCACCAGAAACTCTTATGATAGATATTCCACCTTCACCTAAAACAGTGCTTACTGCTGCTATAGTATCAAATTCTTTCATTTTCTTACTCCTCATTTCCAAATATTAATAAAGCAAAAAGAAAGCCATTAGGCTTTCTTTAAATCCACTACAACTCTTCTAAAAGGTTCATCACCTTCACTATAAGTATTCACCAAAGCATCATCTTGAAGTGCAGAATGAATTATTCTTCTCTCATAAGGATTCATTGGTTCTAATTTTACAGCCCTTCCAATTTTCCTAACTTTATCTGCTATTCTTCTTGCAAGCCTTTTTAAAGTTTCTTCACGCTTTAATCTATAATTTTCAGTATCTAAAACTACTCTTTTGTATTCAGTATCATGTCCTTTGTTAACCACAAGGCTTATGAGGTATTGTAACGAATCTAAAGTTTCTCCTCTGTACCCTATAAGTATTCCCATATCAGGACCTGTTAAAGATATTTTTATTACACTGCCTTCTTCTTTTGTTTCTATTTCAGCTTTAACTTTCATAAAGTCCAATACATCTCTTAGAAAAGCTTTAGCCTCATAGATATAATCTCTTTTAACTGTTACTTTTATTTTGGCAGGTCTTGAACCTATGTTAAAAAATCCTTTTTTACCTGAATCTAAAACCTCTACTTCAACTTTATCTTCTGTAACTTTTAAATCATTTAAAGCAATTTTCAAAGCTTCTTCAATAGTTCTTCCTGTCATTTCTATAACTTTCATATACAGGTCACCCCCTAGGCTTTAATATTGCCTTTGTTTTTATCAACTTTCCTCATAATTAGCGTTTGTGCTATTTGTATTGAATTGTTTATTACCCAATATAATACTAAAGCTGATTTTAAACTCCAGCTAATAAACACCATAAATATAGACATACCTACATTCATTGTAGTTGATTGCTTTGCTTGAGCACTGTCACCTGAAGGCATCATTAAAGTTCCTGAATAATATGTAGTCAAACCAGATAAAAAAGCAAGAATAATATCCCTTTTACCTAAATCATTTATCCACAAAAAATGAACTCCACTTATGCCATGTAAATTGTTAAATACATAATACAGTGCTATGAATATAGGCCACTGAATAAGCATTGGCAAACACCCACTAAGAGGACTAGCTCCTTTTTCCTTATAAAGCTTCATCATCTCTTGCTGAGATCTTTGAGGATCGTTTTTGTATTTTTCTTGTATTTTTTTTGTTTCTGGTTGCAACTCACTCATAACTATAGAAGATCTAGTTTGTTTTATATTTAAAGGAAGTAATATGATTCTAATTATAGCTGTAACCAAAATTATTGCTATACCATAGGAAATATTTTTATCAGGAATTACTCCCGCTACTCCATGATGTACCAATTCAAAAAATTGAACAAATGCATTATTTAAATACTGCAATATATAAACCTCCTGACGATTTATTTAACTGGATCATATCCACCTCTATTAAAAGGATTACACCTTAATATTCTTCTTATAGCCATAAATCCACCTTTTAATGCACCATATTTTTCTAAAGCCTCTAACGCATATTGTGAACAGGTAGGATAAAATCTACAACAAGGCCTTTTTAAAGGAGATATATACTTTTTATACAACTTAATAAAAAAAATTAAAAATTCTTTCATTTAATTATACAGCCCTGCCCTTTTAAAAAGATTTTTAATGGCATCACTTATTTCATTATAATTTTTTTCACTAGCAGCACTTCTTGCTATAAAAACTAAATCATATCCTATTGTTAATTCACTATTATTTAATCTATAGCTTTCCTTAATTAATCGCTTAACTCTATTTCTGGTAACACTCTTACCTACTTTTTTGCTTACTGATATACCTATTCTATTTATATTTTTTCTATTTTTATATACATATAGTACTAATAAATGATTAGAAAAAGATTTTCCTCTTCTATATATAAACCTAAATTCCGCATTTTTTCTCACTTTATGGTTTTTCATTTACCTTGCTCCTTTTTTCTGCAGTTGCAGAAAAAGGCCACAAAAGCGGCCCTTATGCTGTTAATCTTTTTCTACCTTTTAGTCTTCTTCTCTTAAGAACGTTTCTTCCTGCTGAAGTACTCATTCTTTTTCTGAAGCCATGCTCTCTCTTCCTTTGTTTCTTTTTTGGTTGATAAGTCATGAACATTCTAACTACACCCCCTTTTAAGTAAGTTATATGACCCTCTAAAACTCACTTTAAGCCTATGAGGATTATTACCTTATAAAGCTAATTACCAACTTATTACCATGTCTAAAGTTTCACTATTAAATTATATATTCATGAAGTTACAATGTCAACATAAATTCTTTAACGTATAAAATTAATCAAATAATATCTTTTCATATTTTTTATTTCTTTTTTGTGGATAACTTCTTGAATAGGTTGCCAGGTTTTGATATTATTAATAAGGAGTTGTGTATAACTTACTTTTTTTAATACTTATGCACAGCTGTGTATAAAATTGTGCATAACTTGTTTGTATTTATATGAAAAGTAAGTTTACTTTTCATATTTTTGACTAATTTCTTAACATTATTCACTGTTTATAATAATAATATTTATTTTTTAAATTATGTTGATAACCTTTTACTATTCAAAAATATTAACAATTTTGTTAACATGTGAATATTTTTATAAACATTTGTCAAAAAAATATAATAGTGTTTATAATTATGTTTATACATTGTTAATTCTATTTTTTATTTAAGACTGGAGGATACAAAATGAATGCCCATTTAAAAGAAATATGGGAAAAAACATTAAATATAATTAAAGGTGAACTTACAGAAGTAAGTTTTAATACTTGGATAAAAAGTATTAACCCTTTATCTATGGAGAATAATACTCTTCGTCTAGGTGTTCCTAATGATTTTACTAGTGGAATACTCAACACTAGATACAAAGATTTAATAATAAATGCATTAAAATTAATTACTTCCAAAAAATATAATATTGAATTTCTTATAATTTCTGAAGAAAATCAAACTTCAGAAGAGCTAAAAACAAATTTAGGAAATAAACAACCACATATAAAAGTTAATGATGAGATGTCTACTGTTCTAAATCCAAAATATACTTTTGATTCATTTGTAATAGGTAATAGTAACAGATTTGCACATGCTGCATCTTTAGCCGTAGCAGAAGCTCCAGCAAAAGCTTACAATCCTCTTTTTATTTATGGAGGAGTTGGCCTTGGAAAAACTCATTTAATGCATGCTATTGGTCATTATATATTACAAAATAATCCAAAATCTAAAGTTGTCTATGTTTCATCTGAAAAATTTACAAATGAACTTATAAATTCCATTAAAGATGATAAAAATGTAGATTTTAGAAATAAATATAGAAATATAGATGTTCTTTTAATAGATGATATTCAATTCATAGCAGGCAAAGAAAGAACTCAAGAAGAATTTTTTCATACATTTAATGCCCTACATGAATGCAACCAAACAAATAATCCTTTCAAGTGATAGACCTCCAAAGGAAATTCCTACACTTGAAGATAGACTTCGTTCTAGATTTGAATGGGGACTTATTGCAGATATTCAAGCTCCTGATTTTGAAACTAGAATGGCAATACTTAAAAAAAAGGCAGATGTAGAAAATTTAAATATACCAAATGAAGTTATGGTATATATAGCAACAAAGATAAAATCAAATATAAGAGAACTAGAAGGAGCACTTATTAGAATAGTAGCTTTTTCTTCACTAACTAATAAAGAAATAAGTGTTGATTTAGCTGCTGAAGCTTTAAAAGACATAATATCTAGTAAACAATCTAAACAAGTAACTATAGATTTAATACAAGATGTAGTTGCAAACTACTTTAATCTTAAAGTTGATGATTTTAAATCTGCAAGAAGAACAAGAAATGTAGCTTTTCCAAGACAAATTGCTATGTACTTGTCTAGGAAACTCACTGATATGTCTTTACCAAAAATAGGTGAAGAATTTGGAGGGAGAGATCATACTACTGTAATACATGCTTATGAAAAAATATCTGGAAATTTAAAAGTCGATGAAAGCCTTCAAAATGCAGTTAGTGACCTTACTAAAAGAATAAATCAAAAATAAATATCAACACTTGTTTATACTTTTTAAAGAATACCCTGTGGATAACAATAAAATTTTATTTAGAGTCTAATAATGTGGATAAAGTCAATTATTTTAGGTTTACTTATCCACACTTATTTTTTCTTAATTTTTCAGTTATATCAACGCTTTTAGGGGTTATCCACATATCCACTGCCCCTACTACTATTACTACTAATATATTATTATTATCTAATCTATTTATATATACATAACCTATTGTGAATAAGGAGGACATATTTTATGAAATTTACATGTACAAAATCTATACTACAAGAAGGTATATCAACAGTACAAAAAGCTGTTACAGGAAAGTCAACTCTTCCTATTTTAAATGGGATACTTATAAAAACAAATGGAAATGAATTAATTTTAACAGGATCTGATATAGATTTAAGTATAGAAACAAAAATAAAATCAGATGTTATGGAAGAAGGAAGTATAGTTATAGATGCTAAACTATTTGGAGAAATAATAAGAAAACTTCATAATGACACAATACAGATATAAACTATAGAAAATAATTCTATAGAAATATTATGTCAAAAATCTAAATTTACTCTTATACACATGAAATCAGAGGATTTTCCTGAACTTCCAAATATAAATGAAAATATGATATTTAGCATACCTCAAAATATATTAAAAAATATGATAAAGGGAACTATATTTGCTACTGCTCAAGATGAAACAAGACCTATACTTACAGGAGTATTGTTTGAAATAAAAAATAAAATATTAAATTTAGTAGCACTAGATGGATATAGACTAGCATTAAAATCTGAAAATCTAGATACGGATAATACTATAAGTGCAGTAATTCCAGGGAAAACTCTAAATGAAGTATCTAAAATACTAGAAGAAAATGATGAAAATGTAAATATAACATTTACACCTAATCACATTTTATTTAGCATTAAAGATACTAAAATTATATCAAGACTTTTAGAAGGAGAATTTATAAAATACAATTCTATAATTCCAGAAGAATACAATTTAAAAATTACAGTTAAAAGAACAGTTTTACTTAACTCCATAGAAAGAGCTTCTTTGATGGCTAAAGAAGGAAATACAAATCTTGTAAAATTAGATATAGAAGATGAGACAATGGTAATAACATCAAATTCTCAATTGGGAATGGTAAGAGAAGAATTAAATATAATTTTGCAAGGAGAGCCATTACAAATTGCATTTAATTCTAAATACCTTATTGATGTTTTAAAAATAATGGATGAAGATGAAATTGTTATGGAATTTTCAAGCAGCGTAAGTCCTTGCATAATGAAAAATAAAAATATAAATAATTGCACATACCTTGTATTACCTGTAAGATTATTAAACAACTAAAATTAAAGTGAGGAAAATAATTATGAAAGAAATAAAAATAAATACTGATATTATAAAATTAGATTCTTTTTTAAAATGGTGTGGAGCTGTGTCTTTTGGTTCTGAAGCTAAAATTTTTATAAAGGATGGTTAAGTTAAAGTAAATAATGAAGTAGAAACAAGAAGAGGAAAAAAACTTACTAAGGGAGATACTATAGAATTTAATGAAGAAATTTATAAAATAATATAAATTACATTAAAACGAAAATTAGTTTATAATTATTATTTAGCAATGTTTTTAATGTTAATTGTGCATTAACTATAGTATGATATAATTATGTTAGGTGTTTTTTATGTATATAAAATATTTGCAACTTGTTAATTTTAGAAATTATAAAGAATTAAATATAGAATTAAATAAAAATATAAATATTTTTATTGGTGACAATGCTCAAGGAAAAACAAATATACTAGAAAGTATATATTATTGCAGTATTGGAAAATCTCCCAGAACAAATAAAGATAAAGAACTTATAAACTGGAATGGCAAAGAATCATATATAAAATTATATGTTTCAAAAGAAAGACTTGATAAAAAAATAGAAATAAAAATTTTTAAAGAAGGAAAAAAAGGAATAAACATAAATTCTATAAAAGTAAATAAAATATCTGAGCTTATGGGAGTTTTTAATGTGGTTATGTTTTCACCTGAAGATTTGAAAATAGTAAAGGAATCACCATCATATAGAAGAAAATTTTTAGATATGGAATTATGTAAATTGAGTAAAAAATACTATTTTAATCTTGTTCAATATAATAAAGTTTTAAATGAGAGAAATGTAGTTATTAAAAAAATGGACTAAACAAAATTTAGATATATTACAAGTATATGATGATCAATTAGCTAAATATGGATGCATTTATAGTTAAATCTAGAGTATCAGTATGTAAGAAAACTCACAGAAAAGGGTAAAATAATACATAAGAATATAACGTCAGGTTCTGAAAATATAGAATTTAAATATATAACAAGTGTGAAAAATATAGATAATTCACAAGAAGAACTTTTAAATTTATTTAAAAAATAATAGATTAAAAGATTTGAAAAAAGACTCACATCTTTTGGACCTCATAGAGATGATTTTGATATAAAAATAAATGAAATAGATACTAGAAGTTATGGTTCGCAAGGACAACAAAGAACTTCTGTTTTAACTATTAAATTTGCTTCTTTAGAAATAATAAAAGAAACTATTGGTGAATATCCTGTTCTTCTTCTTAGATGATGTTTTATCTGAACTTGATTCTAATAGGCAAAAATATATATTAAATTCTATTAAATAATATACAAACGTTAATAACTTGTACTGGAATTGAAGATATAAAGAATAATTTAAAAAAGGATTCTCAATTATTTGTAGTGTGAAAAAGGTAAGTTAGTTAAATAGAGTTTGAAAGGAGATTTTTTATGTTTTTACATTTAGGTGAAAATGTAGTTGTTCCAATAAAAGATATAATTGGAATATTTGATATTGAAACATCAATGTACAGTTCTGATACAATTCAATTTTTAAGAATGGCTGAAGAAGATGGCTTTGTTCAAAGAATAACAAAAGATAAACCAAAGTCCTTTGTTATTGCTGAAGTTGATAAAAAAAGTAAAATTTATTTATCACCTATTTCTTCATCTACTTTGACTAAAAGATCAGAAACTTTATATTATGAACCTTAAGAATAGGAGGATATATATGTCAGAAAAATAAAGAAATTTATGATGAAAGTCAAATACAGGTACTAGAAGGATTAGAAGCAGTAAGAAAAAGACCAGGAATGTATATAGGAAGTACAAGTGCGAGAGGACTTCATCATCTTAGTTTATGAAATAGTAGATAATAGCATAGATGAAGCTTTAGCAGGATTTTGTAAAAATATAGAAGTTTTTATACATAAGGATAATTCTATAACAGTTATCAGATGATGGAAGAGGTATGCCTGTTGGTATTCATCCTAAAATGAAGAAACCTACTGTAGAAGTTATAATGACAGTACTTCATGCAGGTGGAAAATTTGGAGGTGGAGGATATAAGGTTTCAGGTGGACTTCATGGTGTTGGTGCTTCTGTTGTAAATGCTCTTTCAGAAATTTGTGAAGTTGAAGTTAAAAGAGAAGGATCATATATGGAAACAAATATATAAAAGAGGAAAAGTTAGTAACAGGTCTTGAAATAATAGGTGATAGTGATGAACATGGAACTAAAATATATTTTAAGCCTGATACTGAAATATTTGAAGAACATAGAGTATGATTATGATACATTAGCTCAAAGACTAAGAGAATTAGCTTTTCTTAAATAAAGGAATAAAAATAACTTTAACTGATGAAAGAGTAGACAAAGAAGAAATTTTTCACTATGAAGGTGGAATAAAGTCCTTTGTATCTTACTTAAATAGAAATAAAGAGATAGTTAATAAAGAGCCAATATATGTTGAAGGTAAAAGAGATAATTGTTCTGTTGAAATTGCTATTCAATACAATGATGGATATACTGAAAATATATTTTCTTTTGCAAATAATATAGATACAGTAGAAGGTGGAACTCATTTAGCAGGTTTTAAATCTGCATTAACAAGAGTTTTTAATGATTATGCAAAAAAATTTGGATTTTTAAAAGAAAATGACAAAAATTTATCCGGAGAAGATATAAGAGAAGGACTAACAGCAGTTATATCTGTAAAACTTACTGATCCTCAATTTGAAGGACAAACAAAAACAAAACTTGGAAATAGTGAAGTTAGAGGAATAGTTGATAGTATAGTAGGTGAAGGGGTAAGTACTTTTCTTGAAGAAAATCCTCAAATAGCAAAAGCTATTCTTAGATAAATCATTAATGGCAGCAAGAGCTAGAGAAGCTGCTAGAAAAGCAAGAGAGCTTACAAGAAGAAAATCTGTACTTGAAAATACATCTTTACCAGGAAAACTTGCAGATTGTTCTTCAAAAGATCCTTCAGAATGTGAAATATATATAGTCGAGGGTGATTCAGCAGGTGGTTCAGCAAAGCAAGGAAGAGATAGAAGATTTCAAGCAATATTACCTTTAAGGGGAAAAATAATGAATGTTGAAAAACAAAGACTTGATAAAATTCTTAGGTTATGAAGAAATAAGAGCTATGATAACTGCTTTTGGTGCAGGAATAGGCAAAGATTTTGATGTTGAAAAAATAAGATATCATAAAATAATTATAATGACAGATGCTGATGTAGATGGTGCACATATAAGAACATTACTGCTTACATTCTTCTATAGATACATGAAAGAGTTAGTGGAAAAAGGTCATGTATATATAGCTCAACCACCTCTTTATAAAATAGCAAAAGGCAAAAAAGAACAGTATGCTTATACAGATAAAGAACTTGAAACAGTGATTTTAGAATTAGGTGGAAAAGATAATAACACAGATATTCAAAGATACAAAGGTCTTGGAGAAATGAATTGCTGAACAGCTTTGGGATACTACTATGAATCCTGAAAAAAGAACATTACTTCAAGTTAATGTAGAAGATGCTATGGCTGCAGATGAAATATTTCACTATACTTATGGGTGATAAAGTTGAGCCTCGTAAGAGATTTCATAATTAGCAAATGCCAAGAAAGTTGTAAACTTAGACATATAGTAAAGAGGTGTAATGGATGTTAAATGAAGGAAAGAATTTTACCAGTAGACATAAGCCATGAAATGAAAAAATGTTATATAGATTATGCTATGAGTGTTATTGTAGGTCGTGCTCTTCCAGATGTAAGAGATGGTTTAAAGCCTGTACATAGAAGAATTCTTTATTCTATGCATGAGTTAGGATTAACCCCTGAAAAGGGATATAGAAAATGTGCAAGAATAGTTGGAGATGTTTTAGGTAAATATCATCCACATGGTGATACTGCTGTTTATGATGCTTTAGTTAGAATGGCACAAGATTTTTCTATAAGATATACATTGGTAGATGGTCATGGAAATTTTGGTTCTGTAGATGGAGATAGTGCAGCAGCTATGAGATATACAGAAGCAAAAATGAATAAAATAACTCTTGAGATGTTAAGGGATATAAATAAAAATACAGTAGATTTTATTCCAAATTTTGATGGAGAAGAAAAAGAACCATCTGTAGTACCATCAAGATTTCCTAACTTACTTGTTAATGGATCTTCTGGTATAGCTGTAGGTATGGCAACAAATATCCCACCTCATAATTTAAGGAAGTCATAAATGGTGTATCAATGCTTATAGATAATCCAGAAGTTACAATAATAGAGTTAATGACAGAAATAAAAGGACCAGATTTTCCAACAGCAGGTATAATACTTGGAACTGCAGGAATAAGAGATGCATATGAAACAGGAAGAGGAAAAGTTCTTATAAGAGCTAAAACAGAAATTGAAGAAGAAAAAGGAAGACATAGAATAATTGTAACAGAGATACCTTATCAAGTAAATAAAGCTAGACTTATAGAAAATATAGCTGACTTGGTTAAAGATAAAAAAATAGAAGGTATTTCAGATCTTAGAGATGAATCAGACAGAGAAGGTATGAGAATTGTAATAGAACTTAAAAGAGATGCAAACCCTAATGTAATTTTAAATCAACTTATATAAGCATACAAAAATGCAAGATACGTTTGGTATTATAATGCTTGCACTTGTAAATAATAAACCAGAGGTATTAAATTTAAAACAAATACTTGTACATTATTTAGAATTTCAAAAACAAGTTATAAGAAGAAGAACTAAATTTGATTTAGATAAAGCTTTAGCTAGTGCTCATATTTTAGAAGGATTAAGAATTGCACTTGATCATATAGATGAAGTTATAAATGTTATAAGATCTTCAAAAAATGCAGAAGAAGCTAAGAATGCGCTTATGACTAAGTTTAATCTTTCAGAAAAGCAAGCTCAAGCTATATTAGATATGAGACTTCAAAGGCTTACAGGATTAGAAAGAGAAAAAATAGAAAATGAGTATAATGAACTTATGAAAAGGCTATAGCACATTTAAAAGATATATTAGAAAAAGAAGAATTAGTTTTGAATATAATAAAAGAAGAACTTATGGAAATAAAAAATAAATATGGTGATGATAGAAGAACTGAAATACAAAAAAGTAATAATGATATAAACATAGAAGACTTAATACAAGAGCAAGAAGTAGTTATAACTTTAACTCATGCAGGATATATAAAGAGAATAGCAGCAGATACATATTCTGCTCAAAGAAGAGGTGGAAAAGGAATACAGGCAATGACTACAAAAGAAGATGATTTTGTAGAACATATGTTTATTACATCCACTCATAATAATATATTATTCTTTACTAATAGAGGTAGAGTATACAAATTGAAAGGTTATGAATTACCTGATGCTGGTAGAACAGCTAAAGGAACGAACTTAATAAATTTATTGCCTATAGAAACCAATGAAAAAATACAGGCAGTTATAACTTTTAAAGAATTTGATAAAACTAACTATTTTATAATGGGAACAAAACAAGGTTTAATTAAGAAAACACAGGTTAGTCAATATGCATCTATAAGAAAAAATGGATTAAATGCAATAAACCTAAGAGAAGATGATGAGCTTATAGGGGTTAGAATGACTACTGGAGAGAGTCAAATACTTGTGTTTACTAAAAATGGTTATGCTATTAGATTTAATGAAAAAGATGTAAGACCTATGGGAAGAACTGCCACTGGTGTTAAAGCTATAACCCTAAGGAAAGAAGATATAGCAGTTGCTATGGATATTGTATGTGAAGGACAGGATGTTTTAGTTATAAGTGAAAATGGATTTGGAAAAAGAACACCTGTATCAGAATATACACCTCATAGAAGAGGTGGAAAAGGTATGATAACTTATAAGGTATCAGAAAAAACAGGATTAATAGTTGGAGCAAGATTAGTAAAAGATGAAGACGAAATGATGCTTGTAAATAGCAGCAATGTGGCTATAAGACTTAATGTATCAGATATATCAACAACTAGTAGAAATGCAATGGGTGTCACTTTAATGAGAACAGATGATGAACAAAAGGTAGTTGCCATTGCTAAAATTAATTATAGTGAAGATGTAGATAAAATTAGTTGTCTTGAAGATGAAGTTAATTTAGAAGAAGAAACTAATTTAGAAGAAGAAACTAATTTAGAAGAAGAAATTAATTTAAGTGAAGATGTGAAAAAAGAAGAAGATAAATAACTTATAGAAACAAGTGAGTATATATTTAATTAGCTGCTCGCTTGTTTTTTTATTATTAAAACTTATTAAATTAAAACAACATTACCTTGTGTATCAATATATATATAAGTGAGGAAAGTATGGTTAAAGTAGAGAAAAAAGTATATAATTGCGATTTAATGGTAAGTTTATATATATGTAATACAAAAAATATGATAAAATAATAAATGTCGCTTGAGAGAGCAGACAATTACTTAAGAAAAAAGAACATAAAGAATATGTTGACAAAAACTTAAGTAACATGGTATGATGTTAAAGCTGTGAGAACACAGCAAACTTAATAAAAAGAATTTAAAAAAATTCTTGACAAGATTAAGTAAACATGATAAGATATATGAGTCGCTGAGATGCGGCAAGATCCTTGAAAATTAAACAGAGTGAAAGTAAGAAGACATTCTTATTTTAAATAAGCCAGTATAGTTAAACAAATGTTTAACGTCAATAATTTGAGTACAGATTAAACTTTAAAATTGAGAGTTTGATCCTGGCTCAGGACGAACGCTGGCGGCGTGCTTAACACATGCAAGTCGAGCGATGAAATTCCTTCGGGGATGGATTAGCGGCGGACGGGTGAGTAACACGTGGGCAACCTACCTCAAAGTGGGGGATAGCCTCCCGAAAGGGAGATTAATACCGCATAACATTAGTTTTTCACATGGAGAACTAATTAAAGGATTTATTCGCTTTGAGATGGGCCCGCGGCGCATTAGCTAGTTGGTGAGGTAACGGCTCACCAAGGCAACGATGCGTAGCCGACCTGAGAGGGTGATCGGCCACATTGGAACTGAGACACGGTCCAGACTCCTACGGGAGGCAGCAGTGGGGAATATTGCACAATGGGCGAAAGCCTGATGCAGCAACGCCGCGTGAGTGATGAAGGCCTTCGGGTTGTAAAGCTCTGTCTTTGGGGACGATAATGACGGTACCCAAGGAGGAAGCCACGGCTAACTACGTGCCAGCAGCCGCGGTAATACGTAGGTGGCAAGCGTTGTCCGGATTTACTGGGCGTAAAGGATGCGTAGGCGGATTTTTAAGTCAGATGTGAAATACCCGAGCTCAACTTGGGTGCTGCATTTGAAACTGGATATCTAGAGTGCGGGAGAGGAGAGTGGAATTCCTAGTGTAGCGGTGAAATGCGTAGAGATTAGGAAGAACACCAGTGGCGAAGGCGACTCTCTGGACCGTAACTGACGCTGAGGCATGAAAGCGTGGGTAGCAAACAGGATTAGATACCCTGGTAGTCCACGCCGTAAACGATGAATACTAGGTGTAGGAGGTATCGACTCCTTCTGTGCCGCAGCTAACGCAATAAGTATTCCGCCTGGGAAGTACGATCGCAAGATTAAAACTCAAAGGAATTGACGGGGGCCCGCACAAGCAGCGGAGCATGTGGTTTAATTCGAAGCAACGCGAAGAACCTTACCTAGACTTGACATCCCCTGAATTACTTGTAACAAAGGAAGTCCTTCGGGACAGGGAGACAGGTGGTGCATGGTTGTCGTCAGCTCGTGTCGTGAGATGTTAGGTTAAGTCCTGCAACGAGCGCAACCCTTATCATTAGTTGCTACCATTTAGTTGAGCACTCTAGTGAGACTGCCCGGGTTAACCGGGAGGAAGGTGGGGATGACGTCAAATCATCATGCCCCTTATGTCTAGGGCTACACACGTGCTACAATGGTGAGTACAGAAAGATGCAAGACCGTGAGGTGGAGCCAAACTTTTAAAACTCATCTCAGTTCGGATTGTAGGCTGAAACTCGCCTACATGAAGCTGGAGTTGCTAGTAATCGCGAATCAGCATGTCGCGGTGAATACGTTCCCGGGCCTTGTACACACCGCCCGTCACACCATGAGAGCTGGCAACACCCGAAGTCCGTGAGGTAACCGTAAGGAGCCAGCGGCCGAAGGTGGGGTTAGTGATTGGGGTGAAGTCGTAACAAGGTAGCCGTAGGAGAACCTGCGGCTGGATCACCTCCTTTCTAAGGAGTCGACGAAGTAGGTAATTCTACTTCGAAGGTTTTATTTAATAGCTCTGTTTAATTTTGAAGAATCTAATTCTTCAGTTGTCCTTTGAAAATTGCACAGTGAATATAACTTTTAATAAAAGTAAAGCTAAAGGTAATTAAATACCTTTGTAGAATAAAACTCTAAAGATTAGTCTTAAGAGTAAGAAAATGGTCAAGCTACAAAGGGCGCATGGTGAATGCCTTGGCACCAGTAGCCGATGAAGGACGCGATAAGCTGCGATAAGCTTTGGGTAGGCGCAAATAGCCTGTGATCCAGAGATTTCCGAATGGGGAAACCCACAATACTAACGTATTGTACTGTAAACTGAATACATAGGTTTATGGGGGTAAACCCGGGGAACTGAAACATCTAAGTACCCGGAGGAAGAGAAAGAAACATCGATTTTCTAAGTAGCGGCGAGCGAAAGGGAAAGAGCCCAAACCAGGAACTTGTTCCTGGGGTTGAGGATAGATCATAAATACTGTGATTTTTTAATTGAAGAGAGCTGGAAGGCTCCGCCATAGAAGGTAACAGCCCTGTAAGTGAAAAGAAATAGCAGTCAGGTCTAATCCAGAGTACCACGAGACACGTGAAACCTTGTGGGAAGCAGGGAGGACCACCTCCCAAGGCTAAATACTAACTGGTGACCGATAGTGAAGCAGTACCGTGAGGGAAAGGTGAAAAGAACCCCGGAAGGGGAGTGAAATAGAACCTGAAACCGTGTGTCCACAACCGGTCGAAGCACTTTTACGTGCGACGACGTGCTTTTTGTAGAACGAGCCAGCGAGTTACGATATGTAGCAAGGTTAAGTACTTAAGGTACGGAGCCGAAGGGAAACCGAGTCTGAATAGGGCGAAAAGTTGCGTGTCGTAGACCCGAAACCGAGTGACCTATCCATGGCCAGGATGAAGCGGAAGTAAAATTCCGTGGAGGTCCGAACCACGTTGGTGTTGAAAAACCATGGGATGAGCTGTGGATAGCGGAGAAATTCCAATCGAACTCGGAGATAGCTGGTTCTCCTCGAAATAGCTTTAGGGCTAGCGTTGAGATTGAGTAGTGGAGGTAGAGCACTGAATGGGCTAGGGGCTGACAACAGTTACTGAACCCTATCAAACTCCGAATGCCATATACTTGTATCTCAGCAGTCAGACTACGAATGATAAGATCCGTGGTCAAAAGGGAAACAGCCCAGATCATCAGCTAAGGTCCCAAAGTGTAAGTTAAGTGGAAAAGGATGTGGGATTTCTAAGACAACTAGGATGTTGGCTCAGAAGCAGCCACTCATTCAAAGAGTGCGTAATAGCTCACTAGTCGAGAGATCCTGCGCCGAAGATGTCCGGGGCTAAAACTTACCACCGAAGCTATGGGCTCGAAAGAGCGGTAGAGGAGCTTCCTGTATGGATTGAAGTCGTACCGAAAGGAGCGGTGGACTGTACAGGAGTGAGTATGCTGGCATAAGTAGCGAGAAATAAGTGAGAATCTTATTGGTCGAAAACCTAAGGTTTCCTGAGGAAGGCTCGTCCGCTCAGGGTTAGTCGGGACCTAAGCCGAGGCCGAAAGGCGTAGGTGATGGACAATCGGTTGATATTCCGATACCGCCAATTGACGTTATTACAAATGGGATGACGCAGGAGGATAGGATGTGCACACTATTGGATGTGTGTCTAAGCATCTAGACAGATCAGACAGGCAAATCCGTCTGATTAATGTTGAGGTGTGATGGGGAGTGACTTTATGTCGCGAAGTATCTGATTCCACGCTGCCAAGAAAAGTCTCTATGGAGGATGTTGGTGCCCGTACCGCAAACCGACACAGGTAGGTGAGGAGAGAATCCTAAGACCATCGGAAGAATTGTTGTCAAGGAACTCGGCAAATTGACCCCGTAACTTCGGGAGAAGGGGTGCCTACGAAAGTAGGTCGCAGAGAATAGGCCCAAGCAACTGTTTAGCAAAAACACAGGTCTCTGCTAAAGCGAAAGCTGAAGTATAGGGGCTGACGCCTGCCCGGTGCTGGAAGGTTAAGGGGAATACTTAGCGTAAGCGAAGGTGTGAACTTAAGCCCCAGTAAACGGCGGCCGTAACTATAACGGTCCTAAGGTAGCGAAATTCCTTGTCGGGTAAGTTCCGACCCGCACGAATGGCGTAATGACTTGGGCACTGTCTCGACAACAAATCCGGCGAAATTGTAGTGCAAGTGAAGATGCTTGCTACCCGCGATTGGACGGAAAGACCCCGTAGAGCTTTACTGTAGCTTAGCATTGAGTTTCGATATTGTCTGTACAGGATAGGTGGGAGACTGCGAAACAGGGGCGTCAGCTTCTGTGGAGTCATCCTTGGGATACCACCCTGACAGTATTGGGATTCTAACCGGTGGCCATGAAACTGGTCACGGGACATTGTTAGGTGGGCAGTTTGACTGGGGCGGTCGCCTCCAAAAAAGTAACGGAGGCGCCCAAAGGTTCCCTCAGAACGGTTGGAAATCGTTCGAAGAGTGCAAAGGCAGAAGGGAGCCTGACTGCGACACAAACAAGTGGAGCAGGGACGAAAGTCGGGCTTAGTGATCCGGTGGTACCTCGTGGGAGGGCCATCGCTCAACGGATAAAAGCTACCTCGGGGATAACAGGCTGATCTCCCCCAAGAGTCCACATCGACGGGGAGGTTTGGCACCTCGATGTCGGCTCGTCGCATCCTGGGGCTGAAGTAGGTCCCAAGGGTTGGGCTGTTCGCCCATTAAAGCGGCACGCGAGCTGGGTTCAGAACGTCGTGAGACAGTTCGGTCCCTATCCGTCGCGGGCGTAGGAAATTTGAGAGGAGCTGTCCTTAGTACGAGAGGACCGGGATGGACTGACCTCTGGTGTACCAGTTGTTCCGCCAGGAGCATGGCTGGGTAGCTATGTCGGGACGGGATAAACGCTGAAAGCATCTAAGCGTGAAACCCACCTCAAGATTAGATTTCCCATAGCGTAAGCTAGTAAGACCCCTTGAAGAACACAAGGTTGATAGGTCAGAGGTGTAAGCATGGTAACATGTTCAGCTGACTGATACTAATAGGTCGAGGGCTTGACCAAATAAATTCACTGTGCAATTTTCAGAGGACAAAATGTAAAAAGGATATTGACATTTTGCTTGATACCATTTATAATATTTAAAGTAGCAAGTAATAATCTGGTGATTATGACATAAAGGTAACACCCGTTCCCATTTCGAACACGATGGTTAAGCTTTATAGTGCCGATGGTACTGCAGGGGCAGCTCTGTGGAAGAGTAGGTCGTCGCCAGGTAAGCAAGGATCTTTAGCTCAGTTGGTTAGAGCAACCGGCTCATAACCGGTAGGTCCGGGGTTCGAATCCCTGAAGGTCCACCATATGGGGGTATAGCTCAGTTGGGAGAGCATCTGCCTTGCACGCAGAGGGTCAAGAGTTCGAGTCTCTTTATCTCCACCATAAAAGAATCTGTAATTTATATTACAGATTCTTTTTTTTTACAAATTATTAATATACTTTATTATGATATGGATTAAAATATAGTTATATAAAAAAATAAGGAGTTGTATTTAATGAATTTCTATAGAATAAAACAATTTTATTTGGCTATAAATTCAAAATTAAATAATAAAGATTTGAAATTATTGAAAGATAATTTAAACTCACATGAATTAAAATTATTTTATAGTATGTCAGTACATGAACAAAAACATTGTATTAATGTAGCTTATGATGTTGAAGAAGTTTGTAAAGAGAATTCTATGAATCCAAAAATACTTTTGAAGGCTTCATTGCTGCATGATATAGGTAAAAGTGTAAATAAGTTAACAATAATAGATAAATGTATTATTGTTATATTAGATGTTATGACAAGAGGATATTTAAAAAAACTTTCTAATTTTAAAAAAATATATGTTTATTATAATCATGATAAAATAGGTTATGAAATTTTAAGGAAATATAAATATACTTATAAGTTATTATACTTGATTAAGAATCACCACAACAATCAAATAAATGAAGATAAAGAATTAAATATACTTAAAATGTGTGATAGTAGAAATTAACATTTTATTTAATAAAAGATAATGGTAAAATATAGTTGTATATTTACTTGGTAGTTTTTTGTTTGGAGGTAAAAATGAATTCAAAAGAAAGAAGAATATATATAGGAGAATTATTAAAGAAAAGTAATAATCCTGAAAAAGGAAATAAGTTAGCAGAACAACTAGGAGTGACAAGGCAAATAATAGTAAAAGATATAGCTATATTAAGAGCAGAAGGTAAAAAAATTATAGCTACCCCAGAAGGATATATGATACCTAATGAACAGAAAGGTATAATAAAAAAAGTTCTAGCTTTTTCACATAAACCTGAAAATATAGAGGATGAACTTAAAACTATAATTAAGTTTGGAGGAATAGTAGAAGATGTTATTGTGGAGCATCCATTGTATGGAGAAATAAAAGGAATGCTTATGATAAAAACTTATTATGATGTAGAAAATTTTATAAAGAAAATAAATGAATATAAGGCAGAACCTCTTTTAATTTTAACAGGAGGAGTTCATTTGCATACTGTAATCGCAGAAAATGAAAGTATAATAGAAAATATAGTTAGAGATTTAAAAGAAAAAAATTACTTAATATCAGATTAAAATTTATTAGGGATGGAGATATTTATGGAGAAAATTGCACTTTTAAAATGTGAAAATTACGATGTAGAACTTATAGAAAATAAGCTTAGAGAAGGTTTTGAACTGTTAGGTGGAGATGATTTTTTAAAAGAAATTATACCTTATAATAGTAAGGTACTTTTAAAACCTAATATGTTGTCTATAGAAGAAGCAGGATCACCAGTAATCACGAACTTTAAAGTATTTGAAGCAGTAATAAGAATCATAAAAGATTATTCAACTAATATAGCTTTTGGAGATTCACCTGGATTTGGAGATGCTAAGAAGGCCGCAGAAAGATCAGGACTTTTAAATATAGCACAGAAATATGAAGTTAAGTTTGAAGATTTCAAAGACTCTGTACATGTAAAATTAGATAAGTCTATATTATGTAAGTCATGGACTATAGCTAAAGCTCCCTATGAAGCTGATGTACTTATAACATTACCAAAACTTAAAACACATGCAATGGCTTATTATACTGGGGCTGTAAAAAATCAATTTGGATGTATACCAGGGACATTAAAAGCAACATGGCATACAAGGATGCCTAGTGCTAATAATTTTTGCAAAATGCTTTTGGATTTAAATACATTAGTAAATACAAGTTTTGCAATATTGGATGGAATCGTTGCCATGGAAGGTAATGGGCCTAAAAGCGGAAAACCTAAAAAGATGAATACTTTAATTATGGGTAAAAGTTTAACAGCAGTAGATTCAACTGCTGTTAAGCTTATAGGATATGATAATCCTTTAGATATACCAGTATTAAAGGAAGCTTATGATTATAAGTGGGGAGAGGTCCTTGAAAAAAACATAGAGGTTTTAGGTGAAAAAGTTGAAGATATGAAGGCAACTGATTTTGAACTTTGCAGAAAAGGAGGAAATTTTTATTTTATAAGTCCTAATGTCACCAATTTCTTAAGAGATTTGATTGCACCAGATCCAGTTCTTATAAAAGAAAAATGTATTGGATGCTCTAGATGTGCTGAAGTATGTCCTGAAAAACCAAATGTAATAAAAATAGTTACAAAAGAAGGAAAAAAGTATCCTATGTGGAATATGAAAGAGTGTATAAGATGTTTTTGTTGTCAAGAATTATGCCCTTGCGGTGCTATAGAAACTAAGTACTCAAAGATTGGAAAAATATTAAGAATGAATAAGAGGTGATGAAGATGAAAAGAAAACTAATAGTTATTGCTACTATATTTATAATGTTTTTAGGAATTTTTTCTTTAGGCAAAGTTATAAATTTTCTCGTTAATGTAGAATGGTTCAAAGAAGTAGGATATTTGTCTGTATATTTTATCAAAATAGTAGCAGTTTTTAAACTTATGATACCTATGTTTATTATTGCATTTATAGGCATATGGATTTATTATAAAAGTTTAAGACTTAGCATTTTAAAGTTTAAAAAAGTAGTAGAGGTTAATACTAGAAGAAGTAGTATTGAAAGAAAAATATTCTTTACTTTTAACACAGTAGTATCTTTTATAATGTCTTACATATTTTCAGCTAATTATTGGTATAGGATATTACAATTTAATAATTCAGTAAAATTTAATGTAAAAGATCCTATTTTTAATTTAGATGTATCTTTTTATGTATTTAAGCTTCCGTTGATACAATCTATTTATGAAGAAATAGTTGCTTTACTATTATTTTTAGTATGTATTACTCTTGTAACTTACTTTTTATTAAATGCTAAAGATAGAATCTATTCTGGAAAAAGTTTCAAAAAAGGATTTACAAATGTAAGTATTTTAAATAATGGACTAGCTAGATTTGCAGGAAAGCAGTTAGCTGTTGTATCTTCTCTTATAATGGTATGTGTTTCATTAGGTTATATTTTAAAATCTATTGGATTAGTATATAGTACTAGAGGAGTTGCATTTGGAGCTAGTTATACAGATACTCATGTAACTTTATTATTTTATAAAGTTATTATGGTAGTGGCTCTTATTGCGGCGGTAATCATTTTTTGGAGTGTAATTACTTCAAAGGTAAAGCCTATAATTATATCTATTGTTACAATAATTAGTTTAGTTGTTTTAGAAGGAATTACATCCACAGGAGTGCAAAATTTTATTGTTAAATCAAATGAAAAAACTTTAGAACAAAAATATATAAAATATGATATAGACTATACAAGAAAAGCTTTTAATATTGAAAACATTGATGCAAAACCATTTGAAGTAAAAGATGATTTAACTAGAGAAAGTATACAAAATAATAAAGATACTATAGATAATATAAGGATAAATTCAGTTAAACCTGCACTAGAGTTTTATAATCAGGTTCAAAATATAAGATACTATTATGGCTTTAATGATATAAATGTAGATAGATATAATATAAATGGAAAAATCAATCAGGTTTTTATAGCAGCAAGAGAGGTTAATGGTGAATCATTAAATTCAAATACTTGGCAAAATAAACATTTAATATATACGCACGGATATGGAGTGGTAATGAGTAAAGTTAATACAGTGACTTCAGAAGGACAACCTGATTTTTTAATAAAAAACATACCACCTGAAAATGGTACAGATATAAAACTTCAAAATCCAAGAATATATTTTGGAGAAAAAACAAATGATTATGCCATAGTAAATACTAAAATAAGTGAATTTGATTATCCTAAAGGAGGTAGTAATGAAAATAATAATTATGATGGAGCTGCTGGCATAAAGATGACTTTATTAAATAAACTACTTTTTGCAGCTAATCAAAAAGACTTGAATTTTATTTTATCTAGAGATATAACAAATCAAAGTAAAATTCTTATCAATAGAAACATAGTAGACAGGGCAAAGAAAATAGCACCATTTTTAACTTATGACTCAGATCCATATACTGTTATAAGTAATGGAAAAATTTATTGGATTTTAGATGCCTTTACTACTTCTGATAGATATCCATTTTCACAACGTCAAAATAATGTAAATTATATAAGAAATTCAGTTAAAGTAGTAATAGATGCATCAGATGGAATTACAAATTTCTATATGGTAGATAAAAATGATCCTATTGTTTTAAGTTATTCTAAAATATTCCCAGGGTTATTTAAAGATTTGACAACTTTATCAGATGATCTTAAGCAACATTTTAGATATCCAGAAGATTTATTTAAGATTCAATGCAGTATTTTAGGGAAATATCATATGACCGATCCAGGGGTGTTTTATAATGGAGAAGATTTGTGGGAAGTAGCAAAAAATCAAAAACAGCTTGACGGACAAAAAGATGCTATGGAATCACCTTATGTGGTTATGAAACTTCCAACTGAAAAAAATGAGGAAATGATTCTTCTACAATACTTTAATATGAGAAATAAAGATAATATGGTAGCTTTGTTTGGAGCTAGAATGGATAAGGACAACTATGGGAAGATGGTATTATATAAATTTCCACCTCAGAAAACTATATATAGCCCATATCTTTTCAAACAAAAACTAAATCAAGATACTACTATATCACAAGAATTAGCTTTATGGAATAAAGAAGGATCTCAAGTACAGTTTGGAGATACAATGATAGTTCCAATAAATAACTCATTGTTATATATAGAACCTATGTATCTGAGAGCTAGTGGCAAAAATAGTATACCAGAAATGAAACGTGTTATAGTTTCTTATGGTGATAAAATAATTTTAGCAGAAAATATAGATGGAGCACTTCAACAAGTATTTAATTATAAAAATGAAGATAAAAATGAAGGTGCAGATAGTAATATAGCATCTCAAGTAGATACTAAAAAGATACAAAATATGAAATTAGCTAAAGAACTCTATGATAAGGCTATGGAATCTCAAAAAAATGGCGATTGGTCAAAATATGGTGAGTATATAAAAAAACTTGGAGAAACAGTAAATGAGCTAAGTAAATAATAATAAAAAAACAAGAAGATAAAAAATAGTGCTATTTCTTCTTGTTTTTTTAACTGTAAAAAATACTTTATTGCAATATAGTTATTATAAATAAACACATTTTAAGCTAAAAATAATTTTATAAAGAGTGGTATAGAAATTTATATAATTACTAAGAAGGAATTTAAAAAAATGTGTCGAATGGTATGACTATAAACTTTAATGAAAGGTATAATATGTAAAATATGTATGATATATTGATTGAAAGAAATAAATTTAAGAAATTACTTTGTATAGGGACAGAAGTGTTAAATACTAATAATTATTTTCCTAGAATAATGAAAGAATTTATATTTAATGGACTTTTAAATAATGAGACTGTGATTGTTTTTACAGATGATATTTTATATAAGGATTTGAAAAATGTATTTAATGATCATCCTAATTTAATAATAGAATGTTTAAATAAGGGAATTTTACAAATAAGATCTTATGATACCATTGGATTCAATAAAAATTCTAAAGAATTTTTAGAATTGCTTGGCATTATAGCTAAAACTAAGAATAAAATTTGGATGGTATGGGATTTTAAAAATGTAGCTAGAAAATTTGGAAAGCTGGATATTTTAAAGAAGTATATTGAAGATATATTTTCGTATTCTAATGACAGTGTATATAACTTAGTTTATATGAATAATTCTAATTATAGTACAGACAATTTTATAAGTTTTTTAAGTGAATTTGATGCTTTGATTGTTAAAGACAGAAATTTGGAAATGTATTTTGAATGCAAAAATGAAGTAGAAAAAGCTGTGTGGGCACTTCAATCTAGTGCTCAACTAAAGTATGAAAATAGCACACTAGTACTTTTTAATGATATGTTTTCTAATATACCTAAAACTTTAGATAAGTATGAGTTTAAAAATATTATAATTAATAAACTCAAACACATATGTGATGCAGATTATTGTATGATTTATAGTTCTAATAAAGAAAAAAATAACATATTGAGTCTAGATAGTTTCTTTGGTATTACTAAAAGGCATAAATATTATCTTATAAATGATAGAGAAATTTTAAAATATCAGATAAATTTAAATAATAGGATACATGAAACACAAGAACCTATTATAGTAAATATAGATGATATAAGTGATAAAGAAAATATAAAGAATAATTTACAAGAAATAGGTGTACAATCATGCATTGGTGTGTTTGTAGAATACTATGACATAATAAAAGGGATTATTTGGATAGGGAGGTATAAGAATAATAAACAAATATCAAAAATGGATATAGAATATATCCAGTCTATATGCAAGACGTCATTTTACTTAATACAAGAGCAGAATAGATTTTCAGATTTACAAAATAAGCTTATAGAAAATGAAAAACTTAGAGCTATGGGTGAAATGGCTGCAGGAATTGCTCATGATATAAATAATATACTCACTCCTATAATAGGCTCAGTACAACTCTTAAAGGATACGGTAGATGATAAAAACATATTAAAGCAACTTAAAATAGTAGAGATATGTGCATATGATGGCATGAATATAACTAATAAGGTAAAAAAAATTACAAAACAGTATAACAGCATGGATAAACTTGAGATTTTTGAGATGGATGAATTATTAACTGATGCATTAGATTTGACTAAAAATAAATGGTTAACAGAGAGTGCTATAAATGGTATAAAGGTAAACATGAAAATTCATCTTATATCTAATTCTAAAGTAAAGGGAAATCCTACAGAAATAAGAGAAGTTTTTATAAACATTATAAGAAATGCTATAGATGCTATGCCTAGTGGAGGAACTATAGAAATATCAAGTAAAGTAATTAATAAGAACGTTGTTATAGAAATAAGTGACAATGGAATGGGAATGAATGAAGAAGTTTGTAAGAGAGTATTTGAACCATTCTTTACTACTAAAGGCAATAAAGGTTCGGGTTTAGGATTAAGTGTATCCTATAAAATAATTCAATCTCATAATGGTTTTATAAAAATAGATAGCAAAGAAAATATAGGAACTTGTTTCAAGATAGAACTGCCAATATGTGAGGATGTATATGAAATAAATGATAATTTAACAAATGAAGATATTGAATTCAATGGAAGTATTTTAATTATTGATGATCAACCACAAATAAGAAATGTCGTAGGATATATGATAAAGTCCTTAATTAAATGCAAAATCAAAAGTTGTGGATGTGAAAATATAGATGAGGAAATTAAAAGAAGAAAATATGATATAGTGATATGCGATTTTTCAATGCCCGAAATAAATGGATTACAAGTAGCTAAAATTTTAAAAGATGTATATAAGGATTCATATTTTTGTCTTATGACAGGGTGGGTTGGAAATTTTGAAGAAGGCAGTATTGCAAATGTAGATTTTGTATTAAACAAGCCTATTAATAAAGAAAAAATAAGAGAAATGTTTGTAAATTATAATAGTACTAAATATTAAAATTAAAAAAATACAGGTTTAAATTATAGTATATATGCAAATAATAGAAATATAGTATTTCATTGGAGGAATTTATATTGAAAAAGACTATAATTTTTAGCTTTATGCTTACCTGTATTTTTATTTTCGCGCCAGCATTTATGGTACAATTTGATGATAATTCATATAGTAAGGTTAATATGGAAACCTTAAATAAAAATAATAATAAAATTGATTTAGATAAAAAAGTAATTTCAGAGGATGTAGCTATATTTTCTTCAAATACATGTTTTAAAAAAACTTATTACGTAGCAGCAGATAAAATAGATGTATATGAGGATAATTCAGGAAAAGGAAAAATTTTATTTAAATTACTTAAAGATGATGTTGTAGTGGCATATAAAAATGAAAAAGGATATGTTTTTTGTGAAGAAAATAAAGAAGGAAAAAGAGGGTGGATAAAATATAATAAAGATAATTTAAAAGGTATAGTATATAGAAAAACAGAATATACATTAGATGTTAATTTGATTAAGCAAAATATAAATGTTATAAAAGGTGAAAGCATAATAAAAAACATTCAATGTTCTACAGGAATCATAGGTGATCAAGATACGGAAACACCACTTGGAATATTTTATGTTCAAACTAAAGGAGAATACTTTTATAGCAATAAATATAAAGAAGGGGCAAGGTACTATATTAAATTTTTTTCAAATTATCTAATACATTCTATACCAGTTGATGAAAAAGGTAATATAATAGAAGATGAGAGAAAAAAAATAGGTTTTCCATCTTCTCATGGATGTATAAGGATATCTATACAGGATGCTGAATGGATATATAAGAACATTCCTGAGAATTCAGCAGTAATTGTACATTATTAGGATTACTGCAGATCTTTGAAAGGAAGGTTAATTATGGATTACGATGTATTAATACTAGGAGGGGGAATAGTAGGCTGTGCTGCTGCATATGAGCTTTCAAAATACAGCCTAAATATAGCTGTTATTGAGAAAGATTATGATATAGCAGATGATGTAGCTCTTGTTAATTGTGCTGTTGTATATGATGGATGTGAATCTGATGACACTTTAATTTCAAAATTAGAACTTATGGGAAATAATATCATCGGTCAAATTGCAAATAAATTTAATGTTAATTATAAAAAATGTGGGTATTTGATTATTGCAGAAGATGAAAAAGGTGAAAAAAAACTTAAAAATATGTATAATGAATCTATAAATAGAGGCACAAAAGAAGTATACTTATTAGAAAAAAAACAAGTACATGAAGTAGAACCGAATTTAAATTTAAATATAAAAAAAGCTCTTTATTCTAAAAATGCAGGAGTAATTCACCCATATGACCTTGCAATAGCATATGGAGAAATTGCGTTTGATAATGGAGTGAATTTCAAATTGCAAGAAGAGGTTTTAGATATACAAAAAATATCAAAAGGATTTAGAGTTGTTACAAATAAAAACAAATTTACATGTACAACCGTATTAAATACTACGCCATTTGAAAATTACAGTATAGATAATCTTAGTAAAGTAAATAGAAATAGGAGTAATTTAAAATATTTTTTATTGGAAAAAGAATTTAAGTGTGATTTTAAAAATATAATATCTACTTTAAACAAGAGTGAGGATAAAATATATACAATTCCTAAAGGTGATGGTGGATATATAATAGCCATAAAAACAGAAAAAAATATAACTTATGAAGAAAGTTTGAAAAAAATAAAGGATTTTATAGGGAATATAGATGAAGAACATATAAGTGCCTTCTATGAATCATCATTTTATAATGATAATTTAATAATAGATGATAGTCTTATTGATAACGGGTATGTTAAAGTTGGAGGAAAGAGTTATAGCCAGGTTACAGTAACACCCGCAATTGCTAGAATTGTTTGTAAGACTATAGTAAGTAATTTAAACTGTGTTTTAAAGAAAGATTTTGTAGACAAAAGAAGAGATTTTTATAGGTTTAAGTATTTATCTAATGAAGAAAGAAAAGAAATTATAAAACAAAATAGAAAATATGGTAAAGTAATATGTTCCTGTCAAACAGTAACTGAAGGAGAAATAGTAGATTCTATTAGAAGACCTTTAGGCGCACGTACAATAGAAGGCATAAAGAGAAGAACAGGAGTGACATTTGGAAATTGTATGGGTTCTCAATGTTTAAATAAAATTTCTTCAATATTAGCAAGAGAAACTAATAAAAGTATGACAGATATAGTTAAAGATTCTAAAAATTCAAAGATTATGGTAAGCAGGATTAAAGAGTTTAATGATATATAATAATTTGGAGGAATCTTAAATTGATAAGAGAAGTTATTTGTGATAAGTGTAATAAAAAATGTATATTAGGTATAGATAAATATGATGAAGAAATAGAAGTTTTAGGTAATTTATGTAATATTGGTATGGAATATGCATGCTTTAAAATAAATAATAATAAAGATATTCTTACAACTTTAGTAAGGATAAAAGGATCGAACAATAATGTTGTTCCAGTAAAAAGTAATAAGGTATTAGATAAAAAGCTTTGGATAGAATGTTCTAAGGCATTAAGTAGACTTTATGTAGGCGCACCAATAAAAGAAGGAGATATAGTTTGCAAAAATATTTTAAATACTGGTGTGGATATAGTTTGCACTAAAACTATGATTAGATTTGCTAAATAGAATTAAAAAAATTAAATTATTACAGTTAATTGTAAATTCACATTGATATGAAAACCTAATGTATATAAAATTGAAAATTAGAAACCTGATGAAAAGAATAGTAACATTATGGAAGTTTAAGAGAGTCAGTGCTAGGTGTAAACTGATACTAAAGTTTTGTGAATCCACATTGGAGGTAAAACGGTAATAACGTTATAATTTTAGAGTGAGTTAAATTTTTGACTAATTAGGGTGGCAACGCGGAGTCTTTCGTCCCTTTTATGGGAACGAGAGGCTTTTTTTACACAAGAATCTTAAGGGGGGTAAAATTATGCTAGATTTAAAAAAAATAAGGAATAATGCAGAAGAAACTAAACAGGCATTAAGAAATAGAGGTGAGAATTTTGATGTAAGTGCTATAGATGAAGTAGTATCTTTAGATGAAAAAAGACGAGAAATATTACTAGAAGTTGAGGTGTTAAAAAATAAAAGAAACCAAGATTCATGTAAAATATCAGAATTAAAAAAGGTAGAACAAAATGTAGATTCTATTAAGGTTGAAATGAAGAAATTGTCAGATAAGATAAAGCAATTTGATTTACAGCTTTCAGAGATAGATGACAAAATAGAATACATAATGATGAGGATACCTAATATACCAAATCAAGCAGTTCCAGAAGGTGAAACAGATGTAGATAATGTAGAAATAAGAAGATGGTCAGAACCCACTAAATTTGAATTTGAACCTAAAGCTCATTGGGACATAGGAACAGAGCTTAATATTCTTGATTTTGAGAGAGCAGGAAAGGTTACAGGATCAAGGTTTGCTTTTTATAGAGGGTTAGGTGCTAGGCTTGAAAGAGCAATTATAACATATTTTTTAGATACGCATACAGAGAAACATGGTTATGAAGAGTTATTTCCACCATATATGGTAAACAGAAATAGTATGATAGGAACAGGACAACTTCCCAAATTCGAACAAGATGCATTTAGAGTGGCAAATAATGATTTTTTCTTAATACCTACAGCAGAAGTTCCAGTAACTAATTTTTATAGAGATGAAATTTTAAGGGGAGAAGATTTGCCTATAAAACATGTTGCATATAGTGGATGTTTTAGATCTGAAGTTGGTTCAACCGGAAGAGATACAAGAGGGCTTGTAAGACAACATCAATTTAATAAAGTTGAACTTCTTAAATTTACAAAACCGGAGCAATCTTATGAAGAGCTTGAAAAATTAACTAGTGATGCAGAAGAAGTATTGCAAGGATTAAGTCTTCCTTATAGAGTAGTTAAAATATGTAAGGGTGATTTAGGATTTGCAGCTGCTTTAAAGTATGATATTGAAGTTTGGATGCCAAGTTATAATAAATTCGTAGAAATATCAAGTTGCAGTAATTTTGAGGATTTCCAGGCAAGACGTGCTAATATTAAATATAAGGAAACTCCAAGTAATAAGCCACAATATGTTCATACATTAAATGGATCAGGAGTTGCGGTAGGGAGAACAGTAGCAGCAATACTTGAAAATTATCAGCAAGCAGATGGAAGCGTAGTAATTCCAGAAGTATTAAGATCATATATGGGAGGAAAAGAAGTAATAAAGTAACAATAAAAAATAGAAATAATAAAATAATAAAAAAACTGTTGACATGTGTATGTTATGTTGATATAATAATACATGTCAACAGACAAGGAAAGATGGTCGAGTTGGTTTAAGGCACCGGTCTTGAAAACCGGCGTACGGGTGACCGTACCTAGGGTTCGAATCCCTATCTTTCCGCCACTTTTAAATAAAATATTAATGTAGGACATGGAGAAATACTCAAGTGGCCGAAGAGGCGCCCCTGCTAAGGGCGTAGGTCGGGTAACCGGCGCGAGGGTTCAAATCCCTCTTTCTCCGCCATAAAGCACCTAACTTATAGGTGCTTTTGTTTATGAATGTAAATTATAAAATTGATTTTTTATTTTATTTATGTTAATATAAGATTATGATAAATATGCGTTAGTAGCTCAGTTGGATAGAGTAGCTGGCTACGAACCAGTTGGCCGGGGGTTCGAATCCTCTCTGACGCACCATAAAATCTGCAAAGCTATTGCTTTGCAGATTTTTTTATTGCTTGAGCAAGTGGATATTTATATAAATATTTGTTTAAGCAATAATAGGGATCTTGAAGTTCTATATGTTTAAGTATAAGAACTTCAAGAAATGTTTATGAAAATAGTATATATCAGTATATATTGACATTACTAGTTATAAATCATAAAATTAATATAAAAGTTAAAAATTTTTTAATTAAAAATTAATAAATTTTTTATTAAATTTAGGAGATAAATATGGATAAATTTATTGAATTTGTTAAAAATAATGAAAATGACATAATGGAAAATTTTCAACTAAGCGTTAAACAATTAGATTATTATAAATCGATTACACTAAGTAATGATATACATAAAAGTTTTATTCATAATATGTCAAAAGTGATTATCAATAATTTCCAATATGGCCCAAAAGATTTATATAAAAGTTTAAGATATAGCGTAGATGAGAAAGAATTTGATTTTTTATTAGAAGAAATGTATCAATATATTCAAAAGGGGTTTAATTTATCACAGGTCATAGAAATTATTAACTATTATAAATATGCTTATATAAATGTTTTAAGAACATGGAGTGTAGAAGAGGAATATAAAAATTTATGCTTAAACTATATAATGGTGAATTTTGATTACATACAGTTTAAAGTTTCTGATAGATGGTGCAATATTAATGAGACAGAAAAAACAGAAAGAATTAAAGACTGGAATTCAAAAATTACTGATGAAAAAAATAAGTATTTATCTATATTTGAAAGTATTCCTAATCCAGTTATTATTTTAGATAATGAAAACAGAATAAATAATATAAATGAGTCAGCAATACAACTAAGTAAAAACAATAACTTTAATATATACTCAGAAAACATAAGGGAAAGAGAAAAATTTTTATGGATAAAAGATGAATTAAAATATTTTTGTGCAGGTAATTACTCAGAAATTAGTTTTGTAAAAGAATGCAAATTATATAATGACAATTTATTTTTTAAAGTAAAGCTTAAAAAAATAAAAATAAATAATGATTTTATAGGAACTATAGTTATATTAGATGATATTAGTCACTCAAGAAAGATATCAGAAGAACTTGAGAATAGCGAAAAGAATTTAAGAGAAATAACAGATAATATGAGAGATTTAATATGTAAGATAGATGTTAATGGAACAATACAATATTTAAGTCCTTCAGTTAAACACGTACTAGGATATAGTTCAAAAGATTTAATGGGAAAATCTATATTTAGTGGTATTCATTCTGAAGACTTAGATAAAGTTATGAGTTTGTTCAACAGAAATCTTATAGATGAGACTACTAATATACAAGAAGTAAGATATAGAAAACAAAATGGATATTATGCATGGATTGAAATTATGTATAATTTACTATATGGTGAAGATGGAAATTCTGTTGGGGCAATAATTGTAGGAAGAGATATTACAGAAAGAAAAGAGTCAGAAGTGGAATTGCAAAAGTCTAAAGTATTGCTTGAGTCTGCAAATTTAATTAAAAGTGAATTTTTAGCCAATATGAGTAATGAAATAAGAAAGCCTTTAAATTCAATAATAGATATGATTGATATAATACTCTCTACAAATACCTTAGATGAAGAACAAAATGAGTATATGAATATTGTAAAAGAATCCTCAAGTTCACTATTTAAAATAATAAACAATATATTAGATTTTTCTAAAATGAAATCTGGAAAAATGAGACTTGAGGAAGTTGAATTTAATATTAGAGATATAATAAATGAAACTGTAGATGCACTAGCTATACGTGCTCACGAAAAAAAACTAGAATTTATGATCTATATGTATCCAGATGTAGATGAAAATTTAATAGGTGATCCTTGGAAATTTAAAAAAATCTTTATAAATATTGTTGGAAATGCAATAAAGTTTACTGAAAGAGGAGAAGTAGTAATATATGTAGAAAAAATAAAGGATCAATTAGATAAGATTACTTTAAAAATTTCAGTTATTGATACAGGTATTGGTATGAGTGAAGATAAAATTAATAAGATGAGTAAAGATTTTAATCAGATGGACACCTATAATGGAAAAAAATGTGGAGCTATTGGATTAGGACTTTCAATATCAAAGCAATTGTTAGAATTAATGGATGGAAATATATGGTTTGAAAGTAAGTGTAAAAAAGGGAGTAGCTTTTATTTTACTTTAGATTTCAAACTTCAACAATATAAACAAGAAATAATCAATTATAATTATTTGAAAAATTTAAATGTGCTTTTAATTGATGATAATAAAACTAATAGAACAATTGTTTACAACATGCTTACTAATTTAGAAATAAACGTAAGATTTGTAGCTACAGCAGAAGAGGGATTTACTATAGCTAAAGAGTATGCAAGACGTAATAGGTATTTTGATGCTATTATTATAGATGAAATTATGCCTGGAATGGATGGATTTGTATTATCAACTAGGTTAAAAAAAGAAATAAATATTAGTAATCCAATAATTATGATGCTTTCAAATGTAGAATCAAATAAGAGTAAAAATAGATGTAAGCAAATAGGCGTGTATGATTATTTAGTTAAACCTGTAAATCAATTGGAACTATATAATGTTATTAAAGATGCATTAAATATAGAAGAAAGGTATAAATCAGAGGAATATGATTCACATAATAAGTTTTTTAATGAAATAAAAGACAATATAAATAAAGATTGCAAACAGAAAATAAATGCACTTATAGCCGAAGATAATATGGTTAATCAGAAGTTTATTAGCACTTTAATTAAAAAGAGAAATTGGAATGTTTTTTATGCATCTAACGGAAAAGAAGTTTTAAACATGTTAGAAAATAAAAAAATTGATTTAATGATAATGGATATTGAAATGCCTGAAATGAATGCTATTGAAACAATTAAAAAAATGATAAAAAAAGAACAGGAAGGAATCATAAATGATCATATACCTGTAATAGTTATGGGCAGTGAAGAAATGGAACACGCTAGAGAAAAATATATAGAGTTAGGTATTGAAGATTATTTATTAAAACCAATAGTTGCAACTGATATGAACTTAAAAATAGATCAAATTATGAAGAATAATAAGAGCAAGGGTGAGGAACAACTAATTTTAGACTTGGATCAAGCTATTGATACTACTGGTGGAGATGAACAACTTTTTAAAGAGTTAATTCAAATATTTCTACAATCATATGCAGGTCAAATAAAAGATATAAAAGAGGCTATAGAAGAAAATGATTCTAGAGGATTAGAAGTAAAATCTAATAATTTAAAAGAGATAGCAGGAAGTTTGGGAGCTAATTCTATATTTAGTCTAGCTAGTGAACTTGAAAAAATGGGTAAAGATAATAATATGGAAAATGCAAAAAAAACTTTTGAAAGAGTTCAGCTAGAAACTATAAGATTTAAAAGTGTACTAAATAAAATTCAATCAAAAAAATAGGAAAAAATTAAAACTTATTTCCTATTTTTTCACCCATCACTACTTGGGTTTCATATCCACTTTTAGTTTGTTCCAATATATCTTTATCAATTATAATTTTATTTTTTTCAATGAATAATATAGTTGTAGAACCACCAAATTTAAAATAACCTTTTTCTTCACCTTTTTTTACATTTTTATTTGGGGTGTAATTTTGAATTATTGATCCTACACAAGTGGCACCAACTTCTATATGCAAAATTTCACCGAAATTTTCTGAGTGAAAGATAGACCATTCTCTTTTGTTTCTAAAAAAGAGATTTGGTATTTTCTTTAGAGCTATTGGATTCACTGAATAATAGTCTCCTGTAATTTTGGTTGAAGGAGAGCAAATGCCATTATCTATGAAATGGAACCTATGATAATCTGTGGGACATAACCTTAAAATTATACAAGTTCCCTCCTTGAAAATATTTGCAATTTCTTTGTTGTTTATAAGATCAAATAAACTATAAGAATATCCTTTTATTTGTATCAAATTTTTCAAGTCAATGTTTTCATAAGCTAAAAGCCTACCATCTCCAGGAGATACTATAGAATTTGCATTCATATCTATAGGCCTTGCATAGGGGAGTAATTTCCTTGTGAAGAAATCATTAAAGGATTCAAACTCATCTATTTTCTTTTCACAGCAAGACGTATCTATGTGGAAATTTTTAATAAATGGAAGAATCTTTTTTTTACTAGATTTACTATCACAGAAACTGCCATATAGTTTAGAAAAAAATTTTTTCTTAACTAATAATTCTAAGAAGGTCATTCCTATAGGAGATGAATAAATCCAATTTAAATAGGTATCACCAGCAACATTCTCAACTTCATATGTTTTTAATTTTCTATTATAGTATTTAATCATTAGATGTACTCCTTTTGTTTAAAAAAATTCTTAATTAAATTATTAGTTATTATCTTCAAAATGTCAATTTTTAATTAAGCTTTAAAGGTAGTAAAGCTTGTAAGCTAGTGATATAAAAGCTAAAATTAATTTTTTGTGAGATTTATGTTGATAAAATTGACTTTTATTACAGATTGTAATAAAATAAGATAGTAATATGTTTATATGCATTCGTAGCTCAGTAGGATAGAGCAGCGGTTTCCTAAACCGCGTGCCGGAGGTTCGATTCCTCTCGAGTGCACCAATAAAAAATCCTTGTAAATACTAATTTTACAAGGATTTTTATATTTTAATGTATTCTATGTAAAATTATGTTCTGGTTAATTTTTAAGTGTTTTTATATTAATTTAATATTAAACTGTATAAAAGTTTGTTTTTCAGAAACACATAATTTGAAAAAATGGATAGTGATAGGAGCATTAATAAAGTAAATATGGGAATACAATGTATAGGACGTCATATAAAAAATTAATTATAGATTTTACTTAACTTACTTGGAAGGTTTGAGAAGGAATTGTGAAAAGACACTATAACATTTAAGTTAGTGCTTATTTTCAATAAACAGAAAATATAGTATGATAGAGGTATGTTTTTATGAAAGATTTTATGAAGGAAGCTATAAAAGAAGCCGAAAAATCATTTGTTTTAGGAGAAATACCTGTAGGAGCTATTATAGTTAAAGACAATATTATAATAGCTAAAGCTCATAATTTAAGAGAAACTTTACAGGATCCATTAGCTCATGCAGAAATACTTGCTATAAAAGAGGCGTCGCAGTATGTTAACAATTGGAGGCTAAAAGATTGTAGTATGTATGTTACCTTAGAACCTTGTCCAATGTGTGCAGGAGCTATACTTCAATCAAGAATAAGTAAACTATATATAGGAACGTTTGATCCTGCTGCAGGAGCATGTGGTTCTGTAATAAACATACTTCAAAATGATGTATTAAATAGATGGACAGATATTAATTGGAATTATAATAAAGAATGTAGCATCATTTTAGAAAATTTTTTTAAAAGAAAGCGATAATATGTGGAGAGATGTCCGAGAGGTCGAAGGTGATTGACTCGAAATCAATTGTACGGATTAAACCGTACCGCGGGTTAGAACCCCCCTCTCTCCGCCATGATATGGAGGCAGGTTCCTTAAAATTAAGTTAAATATAGATTAAAAATACATTATATAATAATTTAACTTTGAATACAAAATATTAGATTAAAAATTTTTCAGCAAAGGTATTGAATTATATATAGATTAATAGTATAATAATCCTTGTTCTGATAACATTTTAGTTGTCTGAACATTACAATTTAATACTTTTCATGAGTATATATGGAGAGATGTCCGAGTGGCTTAAGGAGCACGCCTGGAAAGCGTGTGTAGGGGAAACTCTACCGGGGGTTCGAATCCCCCTTTCTCCGCCAGTTAATACTTTGTCGTGCTAGATGGGGAGACAGCGGTGCCCTGTAACCTGCAATCCGCTATAGCAGGGTTGAATTCCTCGCTTAGACTATAAAATGTGGGGTCTGGCCTATAAAAGTGGCGTTGAGAACTGGGTCCCACGCAACGGAAACTCATGAACCCCGTCAGGTCCGGAAGGAAGCAGCGGTAAGTGATCATTTTCGTGTGCCGTGGATAAACCTGGTTTGAGTTAACTGTATAGGTAACGCTCATATTTTATTAGACGAAGCGAGGTGCACGACTTTAACAATTGAATTGAAGATACCATTAGGTATCTTTTTTTATTATATTAACTGTTAAATAATTATAATGTATAATGTATTTAGTTAGAAAATAAAGAAGGTGATTTGATTGGCTTATACTGCATTATATAGAGAATGGCGACCTAAAAAATTTGAAGATGTAGTAGGACAAAAACATATAACTGTTACATTAAAAAATCAAATAAAAAGTAATAGAATAGCACATGCATATCTTTTTTCAGGTACAAGAGGTACTGGAAAAACTTCTACAGCTAAAATTTTAGCAAAAGCAGTGAATTGCACCAATTTAGAGGATGGAGAACCCTGTAATAAGTGTGAAATGTGCAAAAAAATAAATGCTGGACTTTCTATTGATGTTATAGAAATGGATGCAGCATCTAAACGAAGGCTGGAAGATATAAAAGATGTTATAGAAAAGGTAAAATACCCCCCTCAGGAAGGTAAATATAAAGTGTATGTAATGGATGAAGTTCATATGCTTACGGCTGAAGCAGTAAATGCATTTTTAAAAACATTAGAAGAACCACCTTTAAATGTTATATTTATACTTGCAACAACAGATCCACAGAAGCTTCCAGTTACTATACTTTCTAGATGTCAAAAATTCGATTTTAGAAGAATAAAAAATTCCGATATATTCAATAGGCTGAGAGATATAGTTAAGGAACAAGGTGTTTTTGCAGATGATAAGAGTTTAAATTTAATATCTAGAATGAGTGATGGAGCTATGAGAGATGCTTTGAGCATATTAGATCAAGCAATATCTATGGGTGGAGGAAAAGTAGATTATGAATTAGTTGTAAATATGCTTGGACTTGTTACTAATGAAAACATGATAAAACTTACGGATAGCATAATAGAGAAAAGTATAGAATCATCAATGAAAGTAATAGATGATATAGTTTTTAGTGGTAAAGATATTTATAATTTTATTAGAGATATGATAACACATTTGAGAAATCTTTTAATGGCAAAGGTGTCTAAAGAGCCTGAGGAAATTTTGGATATGTCAGAAGAAAATATAGAACTTATAAAAGCTCAATCTAAAAAAATGAAATCAGAAGAAATTATGAGAAATATAAGGATACTTCAAGATGCAGAAGAACAGTCAAAATGGATAAAACAAAGTAGGATATATTTAGAACTTGCAGTAATAAAGATGTGTAAAATAGAATATGACACTTCAAAAGAAGTTATACTTGCAAGATTAAATAGACTTGAGGAAGCATTAAAAGAAGGAGAAATAAAGGTTTCATGTGAAAGAATTGTTCCTAAGATAGTAAAAGCTGAAGCTAAGGAAAATATGAATAAAAAAGATATAGTAAAAGAGACAATACAACCTGTAAAGGAAGAAAATATTTATTCAAAACTTACCTTGGATATAGTAAAAAGAAGTTGGAAGGATATATTAGAAGCTTTTAAAAGTAAAAGACACATGGTTTTGTTTGCAGCTCTAACCACAGGAGAAATTGATAATTGTGATAAGGGAATAATAACTATAAAATATGAAAAAGATTATTCTTTTAATAAACAAAGATTAGAAAAAGATGAAAACAGGAAAATTGTAGAGTCAATATTTTCTGAGATATTAAAAGAAAAAGTAAAAATACATTATCATATAGACTTTGAAAATGTAGAAGGTTTCTCTAATTCTCCAGAAAAAGTACTTAGAGATACATTTGGAGAAGATGTAGTAGAAATAATTGATGAATAAGCAAAAAAATATGATATAATTGAAAATATGTAAAGCAAATTAAGGAGGAATTGATTATGGCAAAAGGTGGATTCTCTAACTTTGGTGGAGGAAATATGAACAACTTGATGAAACAGGCACAAAAATTTCAAAAGCAAATGGAAGACATGCAAGGCGATCTTCAAAATAAACAATTTGAAGCAACCGTCGGTGGTGGAGCAGTAGTTGCAGTAGCAAATGGTAAAAAACAAATAATTGATATAAAAATAAAACCTGAAGTTGTAGATCCTGATGATGTAGAAATGCTTCAAGATTTAGTTTTAACAGCATGTAATGAAGCATTAAAAAAAGCAGAAGAAGAAACTGCAACAGAAATGAAAAAATTAACAGGTGGATTAAACATGCCAGGAATGTTCTAAAAATGTGGAAAATACCCCATCTTTATAAGGTGGGGTTTTAAATTGAGGTGAAGAAAGTGGATTTTTATCCAATTGCAATAGAAAAACTTATAGAAGAATTTGCAAAACTGCCAGGTATAGGATATAAGACAGCTCAAAGACTTACAATTCATATTTTAAATCTTCCGAGAGAAGAGGTTACAGAATTTGCAGAAGCTTTAATTAAAGCTCGAGGAACCATTAAATATTGTTCTACATGTGGTAATTTTACAGATAGTGATCCTTGCTCTATATGTGCTAATCCCAATAGAGATAAGAGTACCATATGTGTTGTAGAACAACCTAAAGATATTATGTCAATAGAAAGAGTTAAAGAATTTAATGGAGTCTATCATGTACTTCATGGGAATATATCACCTATGGCAGGAAGAGGTCCTGAAGATATAAAATTAAAAGAGTTAATCAGAAGGATAAATGGAGAAGTAAAGGAAGTAATAGTAGCTACAAATCCTAATATTGAAGGAGAAGCTACTGCTATGTATATATCTAAAATACTAAAACCATTAGGAGTTAAAGTAACTAGAATAGCTCATGGTATTCCTGTAGGTGGAGATCTTGAATATGCAGATGAAATTACATTATCTAAAGCGATAGAAGGAAGAACAGAAATATAGTGAATACTAATCCTATTTTATGTCAATTATTATAAGTACTACATAGAATAGGAGGTTTTTATGAATAGAAAAGAAATAATTAGGTATATAACTCGAAAATCTACGTATACAGAAGAACAAAAACGATTATTAACTGCAATAGACAAAGCAAGAGAAGATTTGAAAAATGCAAGACAGTATTTTGAGGTAGTTAATGATCCTAGGCTTGTAGATTATGCCATATACATGGAAGAAGCAGCAAAAGCTAAATACACTTATTTATTAAATGAAGCAAAAAAAAGCAATCTGAAAACTATTTGTAGTGGCATAGTAGAAGAAGTAAATGTAGGATAATTAAAATATCAGAAATAAAAAGTAAAAGCTTTAGGTTTTTACTTTTCATTTTTGTTAATACTTTTATAATACTGGAATATAAATTTAATAGTAATTAAATTGTGGGGGGAGAAGTAAATGGAATTTCAATACATAGGATATTTTCTCATTTCAATTCTAGGATTATATATATTAGTAAAAATATTTTCTTGGCCTTTAAAAATATTACTCAAATTAATTATCAATGCAGTACTTGGAGTTATATTGCTTATTGTGGTTAACTTTATAGGAAGTTATTTTAATTTTTATATAGGAATTAATGCTATAACAGCACTTGTCGCAGGTTTTTTTGGAATACCTGGTGTTATATTTCTTATTATTTTTAAGTTGTTTTTGTAAGGTTATTTAACTAAGCTAATAAAATTGTTATTAGTTTAGTTTTTATTTTTTTATAAAAATGCTTTTATTAATATTAATACACAGGAGAAATAGTAAAAACAGAATATCTGTGGATAAGTTGTATGGATATGTGTACAAATTTAAAAGAGTTGGAGAGGGTAAATTGATTATTAAAAACAATATTATAAAATCAGAGTTCATTAAAAGGCCCAATAGATTTCAAGCTTATGTAAATATAGACGGTGTAGAGACAATAGTTCATGTACCTAATACTGGTAGATGCAAAGAAATTTTAATACCAGGATGCACTGTAATTCTGAGACAAGAGGATAATCCTAATAGAAAGACAAAGTATGATTTAATTGCAGGATATAAAAATGGAATATTAATAAATATAGATTCACAAATACCCAATAAAGTAGTAGAAGAAGCTTTAAAAGAAAAAAAAATAAAACCACTTAACAAATATGATATAGTACAGAGAGAAAAGACTTTTGGAAATAGCAGATTTGATTTTAAACTTACAGATAAATTAGGAAATGAGTGTTATGTTGAGGTTAAAGGAGTAACGTTAGAAGATGATGGAAAAGCTATGTTTCCTGATGCACCTACAGAAAGAGGAAAAAAGCATCTATTAGAACTTATAGAAGTAAAAAAAACCGGAAGAGATGCAGTAGTAATATTTTTAATTCAAATGGAAAACGTAAAATATTTTACACCGTATGATATTAGGGATAAGGCTTTTTCAGAGGCTTTAGCATTTGCAGAAAAAAGTGGAGTTTCTGTAATGGCATATAATTGTAAGTTAGGTGAAAACTTTATAACGTTACATAACCCTGTACCAGTAGTATTGTAATTTTAATATTGTGATTGAATAGGGAAGTATATAATTCTATAATATAATTATAACTTAAAAACTTAAATTAGTTTTAAGTAAGGGAGGTGAAGCTGCTCTTATAAGAGTAGTGGTTTTATGAAATTTAAATATTGTCCAATTTGCGGAATAGAGTTAGAAGAAAAATATAGTTGGGATGAGGGAGGAGTGCCATTTTGTCCAGTAGATAATATTATGTATTTTGATACTCCTAAGCCTTGTATCATAGTAGCAATAGTTAAGGGAGACAAAATATTGTTATTAAAACAAAGCTATATATTTAAAAATTCTAAAGTATTGTTATCTGGATATGTGAGTAATGGAGAAACTGTAGAAGAAACTGTTCATAGGGAAGTCCTAGAAGAAGCTGGTCTTAAAATAAAAGATTTAAAATATTTAGGGAGTGAAAGTGTAGCATCTAAAGAAATTGTAATGCTTACTTTTATGGCAAAATATGATAGTGGAGAAATAAATAAGTCAGCTGAAGTTGAATGGGTAGATTGGAGTCATATTGAGGATGCTTTATGTGAAATGAGTGAAGATAAAATAGGTAAGAGAATAGTAAAAAAAGTATTAAAAGAAATAGGATACAGCGGCGAAAGAGCTTATAGGTGTGAACAGGGGAATTGTAATGATAAAGATTGTAAAATGAAATAAGTATATATACAATTTGCATATGTACTTATTTATATGTTAATATAAGGTAATATTAAGTAATGATTTAAAGGTGTAAAAGAGAGGGGGAAAACAGTATGGCAAAATTCGTACCGGAAATTAAGGGCATATTAAGAAGACATATGATTGAATTGCCTGAAGTTATTAGGGAAGCAAGTGGTATAAGGATATTTGGTAAAAGATTAAAATCATTTATATTTAGCACAGATGTTGCAGTGATAAAAAACACCAATGCAGATGCAGTTATAGCAGTATATCCATTTACGCCTCAACCACTTATAACTGAAGCAATTGTTATATCAGCTGATATTCCTGTTTTTTGTGGAGTAGGTGGAGGAATTACTACAGGTAAAAGAGTAGTGAATTTAGCATTAGATGCTGAATTTAAAGGGGCTATGGGAGTTGTAGTAAATAGTCCTACACCTAATGAAGTAATAATGCAGATGAAGGAGACTATTGATATACCAATAGTAGTTTCAATAGTATCTGAGTATGAAAATATTGCAGAAAGAATAGAAGCAGGAGCTACTATTTTAAATGTATCAGGAGCTAAGAAAACTGCCCATATTGTTAGGAAAATAAGAGAAAATCATCCTACATTCCCCATAATAGCAACAGGAGGTCCAACAGAAGAAAGTATAAGAGAGACTATTGAAGCTGGTGCTAATGCTATTACATTTACACCACCTACTGCAGCTGAAATATTGAGCAAAATAATGTTCAGCTACAGAGAAAAATATGCCAACGAACAAAACAATCGATGAGTGGATTGTTTTATAATATCTAATTTTGAAAGATTGCACTTATGGTAATAAAGTAGATAATTTTATACAGGAAATTGTATACTAGCATAAGTGTTATTTTATAAAAAGTAAGTATATGGAGTTTTATTATGAAAGGTGTATTATATTTTTTTAGTGGTACAGGCAATACAAAATGGGTAGCGGACACGTTTTATAAATATTTTAAAAAAAATAAAATAGATTTAGAACTTATAAATATTGAAAGAATTGAAGATATAAAGCTTAGACAGGTTGACTTTTTTATTATAGGATCGCCTGTCTATGCTGAAGTAGAACCAAAAATAGTAGACGATTTTTTAAATAAACTTCCTAAAACTAAGAAAGCTTTAAAAACTATTGTATACACTACTCAAGGTGGTAAATCAGCAGCAGCACCATCTATAATAGCTAAGAAATTAAAAGTTAAAGGGTATAATGTTTTAATTCATGAACCCATAAAAATGACTAATAATTATTATTTTCTACTAGGTAAAGAGCCTAGTGCTAACGATTGTGTAAAATTTTTAAATAATGCAGATCATAAAGTGAAAAGAATAGTTGAAAATTTTATAAATAATAATGAATTAAAAAAGGAAAGTTCTCTTGTAAGAATGGAAGTAGGCAAAATATGTGGAAGTTTTTTTAGAAAAATGATGCCTAAAATTTCAAAGAATATTACAGCCACATCAGAATGTATGAAATGTGGAATTTGCCTTACAAATTGTCCTAAAAGTAATATAACTTTTGAAGATGGAAAAGCAGTTTTTCACAGCAAATGTATGTTATGCCTAAGGTGTTTATACATATGTCCTGTAAATGCTATAAGATATAAAGGAAAAAAAATAAATCAAATACAACAAGAAAGAGTTAAGGAGGTAATTAAATGTCAGTAATAGATAGCAATTGCAAGGCATGTCCTGAGTTTGATGAAGGGTGTGAAGGAAAAGCAGAAGATTGTATGTGTAAAAAATGCCCACGAACCTTAGGAAAGTGTTTAATTACTAAGTATTGTACTGAAACGGAATCTATTTTAAATTAAAGTATGTTTAACTAAAAAGTTTAGTTGTGAAATTTAACAAAGTATAAATTTTGTTTTAATTATAAAAGCTATGAGATATAAGGTTATAACCTTATATCTCATAGCTTTTATTTATATTACTTATTTTAAAGATTCCTTTTTTTATAGGATTCATAATTATTTTACTAATTATATTTCTTTAATTGGTAATAATATTTATATAACTATTTTAATTTATTATGGTACTCAATTTTCGGGCTTTAAATATTATGTCTAAATTACAAGTTAAAGAATAAATAATAGTATTTGAATTTTAGAACGTTGAAATTTGAGTATACTAATATTATCATTTTGAGGAGTGAATTTATGATTTCTTTAGAAGATAAAATGTTGGTAGCAGAAAACTGTATAGAATATAAGCCCAAAAAGTATATAGTAAGTTTAAGTATGAGTTCTATATGTACAAATTGCGATTATTGCGAAAATTATAAAAACAATATTTGCAGCAAAGGATTATTTGAAAAAATCGATGAAATGGTAAAAATCAATTAAAGAGGGAGAGATTTAAGATGGCTAATATACAACAAATGGTCAGTGTAGGTAATAATTGTTTAGGATATGAATCTAAAGCAGCTAGTTTTGAAGCGAGTATAGAAGAAAATAATATTAAGAGTTGTAGCAATTGTGAAAATTTTAAAAATAATAAATGTGTAAAAAACTTATTTGATAGAGTCCTGACTAGCTTAGACCAAGGGTAAATTAAGTAATGAGAATAGTTAACCTAATTCACAAAATATATTATTTTTAAAAAATTCAAAATAGGTGTTGACAAACTATAATAATAAACGTATAATAAAAAACAATTACTAAATAAATAAATTTTGTCCTGTGAAGAGAATAGTAACATAAAGTAAGTTAAAGAGAGTCAGTGGATGGTGAGAACTGATAACTATACTTTGGTGAATCCACCTTGGAGGATTATTACGATGAGTAATACGGTAAAAACCGTTATTTTGAATTGAGTGAGTCATATTTATATGGCTAATAAGGGTGGCAACGCGAGTCAATCGTCCCTATGTGGATGAATTGGCTCTTTTTATTTTATAAACAATTAATACAATTGAATATTTCCGATGATAAGAATAGTAACATTATTATAGGTTAAGAGAGTCAGTGGATGGTGAGAGCTGATACCTGTTGTTTTGTGAATCCACCTTGGAGGGTTATTACGATGAGTAATACGGTATAACCGTTATTTTAAATTGAGTGAGTCATATATATGACTAATAAGGGTGGCAACGCGAGTCAATCGTCCCTATGTGGATGAATTGGCTCTTTTTGTTTACAATTCGTACTGTATTAATGTGCAACTTTATACATGCGATGATTTAGCAATGCACAGTTATAAAACAAAATTATATTTGGAGGTACTAAATATGTATAAGAAATTATTTATTTCAAGATCTGTAGAAGTAAAGCAAGATATAGATGAAACATTAAAATTATAAATTTCTAGATAAATAGAAGGGGGCTTTTTAAAATGATAAAAATATTAATTTGTGATGGAATGGAAAAGGATGCTATAGAAAAATTAAAAAATGATGGTTTTGAAGTTGTAGATAAACATTATGAAGAGAATGAGCTTAAAGAAAAAATAAAAGATTTTGATGTAATGGTAGTAAGATCAGCAACTAAAGTTAGACAGCCATTAATAGACGAAGCTAAAGGTGGAAATTTAAAACTTGTAATCCGTGGGGGCGTTGGAGTAGATAATATTGATGTAGATTATGCTAGAAAAAATGGTATTCAGGTTAGGAATACACCTAATTCAAGTAGTGCTTCAGTAGCAGAACTTGCTATTGCACATATGTTTGCTTTAACAAGATATATAAATGTTGCTAATATCACAATGAGAGATGGAAAATGGGAGAAGAAAAAGTATAAAGGTATTGAATTGAGTGGTAAGACTTTAGGACTTGTAGGTTTTGGAAGAATAGCTAAGGAAGTAGCTAAAAGAGCTGATGCATTAGGGATGAAAGTAATTTACACAGATAAATTAGGTAAAGCAAAGGGCTATGAAAAATATCAGTTTTATACTTTAGAAAATTTACTAAAAAGAGCAAATTTCGTATCACTTCATGTTCCATTTAATAAGGAAGAAGGCGCTGTTATAGGCAAAAAACAATTTGAATTAATGAAGAATGGTTCATATGTAATAAATTGTGCTAGAGGTGGAGTAGTTGATGAAGATGCGTTGGTAGATGCGTTAAATTGTGAAAAAGTAGCAGGTGCTGGAATTGACGTATTTGAAAATGAGCCAAATCCAAATCCAGAATTAATTAATAACCCTAAAGTTTGTGTAACTCCGCATATAGGTGGTTCAACAGAGGAAGCACAAGAAAGAATAGGAAATGAAATAGTAAATATTGTTGAAGAAATTTTTGAAGATAATAATTGTGCTGTTAATGCATAAAGAAAGGAGATAATTAAGATGGCAGTTATAAACCCTTTTAAAGCAATAAGACCTAAAGAAGATTTAGTATACAGGGTAGCTGCCCTTCCTTATGATGTTATGAATAGGGAAGAGGCAAAAACTATGGTAAAAGGAAATGAACATTCTTTTTTACATATAGATAGAGCGGAAATAGATTTAGCAGATGATACAAATCCCTATGATAAAAAGGTGTATGAAAAAGCAAAAGAAAACCTCAATGGAATGATTGATAAAGGAATATTAGTTGAAGATAATAAACCATGTTTTTATATTTATAAACTTATAATGAATGGAAAAGACCAAACTGGAATAGTAGCCTGTGTTTCTATAGATGATTATATAAACAATGTAGTAAAGAAACATGAACATACAAGAGAAGAGAAAGAAAATGATAGAATTAATCATGTGAATACTTGTGATGCAAATACAGGACCCATTTTTCTAACATACAGATATAATAATGAAGTTAACGACATAATAAATACATGGACAAGAAAAGATCCTATATATAAATTCAAAGCAGAAGATGGTGTGGAGCATATAGTATGGATTATAAATGATGATAATGCTATAGACAATGTATCTAATATATTTAAAAATATAAACAGCTTATATATAGCAGATGGACATCATAGAGCAGCATCTGCTATAAAAGTGGGGATAAAGCGAAGAGAAGAAAATCCAAATTATAAAGGTGATGAAGAATTTAATTTCTTCTTATCAGTACTTTTTCCAGATTCCGACTTGAATATAATGGATTACAATAGAGTTGTTAAGGAGCTTAATGGTTTTTCTAATGAAGAATATATGCTTAAGGTTTCAGAAAAATTCAATATAAGTTTGTATGAAAAAGGAGAACCATGTAAACCAAATTGTAAGCATACTTATGGAATGTATCTTGGTAAAAAGTGGTATAAGCTTGAAGCTAAGGAAGGCACTTATGACGATAAGGATATTGTTAAGAGATTAGATGTTTCTATTCTTCAAGAAAACTTATTAAAACCAATTTTGGGGATTAAAGATCCTAGAACAGATGATAGGATAGATTTTGTAGGTGGCATTAGAGGACTTAAAGAGTTGGAACGAAGGGTAGAAGAACAAGGAGATGAAAGTGTAGCATTTTCTATGTATCCACCTGCAATGCAGGAGTTACTTGATGTTGCAGATGCAGGAGAGGTTATGCCTCCAAAATCAACTTGGTTTGAACCTAAATTAAGAAGTGGAATATTTATTCATAAGTTAAAATAAAAAGGGGGCTTTTTTAAAATGTCAAGAGTATATAATTTTGCAGCAGGACCAGCTGTATTACCAGAAGAGGTATTGAAAGAAGCAGCAGCAGAAATGTTAGACTATAAGGGCACTGGTATGTCAGTTATGGAGATGAGCCATCGTTCGAAGGCTTTTGAGGGTATCATTCAGGATGCTGAAAAAACATTAAGGGAAATAATGAATATTCCCGATAACTACAAGGTATTGTTCTTGCAAGGAGGAGGATCTCAACAATTTGCAATGATTCCTATGAACCTAATGAAAAATAAAGTTGCAGACTATATTAAAACGGGGCAATGGTCTAAAAAAGCAATAGCAGAAGCAAAAATATATGGAAAAGTTAACGTTATAGCTTCTTCAGAAGATAAAAATTTCACATACGTACCAGATTTAAAGAATTTAAAGATTTCTGATGATGCAGATTATGTTTATATATGCCACAATGAAACAGTGCATGGAATTAAATACAATGATATTCCTGAAACAGGTGACAAAATATTAGTAGCTGATATGTCTTCAGACATATTATCTGAGCCTGTAGATGTAACTAAATATGGACTTATTTTTGCTGGAGTTCAAAAAAATATAGGACCTGCAGGAGTTGTTGTGGCAATAATTCGTGAAGATTTACTTACAGATGATGTATTACCAGGTACTCCAAATATGTTAAAATATAAAATTCATGCAGATAATAATTCATTGTACAATACGCCACCAGCATATGGAATATACATATGTGGCAAGGTATTTAAGCTTGTTCAAAAATTAGGCGGCTTAGAAGCAATGAAAAAGAGAAATGAGGAAAAGGCAGCAATACTATATGATTACATTGACTCAAGTATCATGTTTAATGGAACAGTTGTAAAGAAGGATCGTTCTTTAATGAATGTACCTTTTGTAACTGGTTCAGATGAATTAGATGCTAAATTTGTAAAAGAAGCTAAAGTAGCTGGATTTGAAAACTTAAAAGGACACAGAACTGTTGGAGGTATGAGAGCAAGTATATATAATGCTATGCCAATAGAAGGTGTTAAGGCTTTAGTAGAATTTATGAAGAAATTTGAAGCAGAAAATAAATAGGTAAGTTTTATAAGAGGGGTAAATACCCCTTTTTATTTTACCACTCATTAAGGAATGCATATAATGAAGGGTATACATTTAAGCTGGACATAAGATTAAAATATTCATCCATTAGTTCTTCCTTTTCATCAGTGGTTTTTACTGCTCTTATCATAAGGTTTTTAGGTGTTTCTAAAGGAGATATATATTCTACTACAGAAACATCATAACCTTTAGCTTCAAGCATTAAAGATCTCATGCCATCAGTTAAAATATCCGCCATTCTTGATTTGAAGACACCATGTTTTAAAATATTTTTAAAAGGTTCATATTTATATTGACTTAGTATTTCGCGATGACAACAAGGAACAGCAATTATAGCATCAGAATCTAATTTTATTCCAAGAGCTAAAGCCATATCTGTAGCAGTGTCACAGGCATGAAGAGACATAACTACATTTATTTTATTTTTTGGAACATAATCTTTGATGTCTGTGGTGTAAAAATCCATATTTCTATATCCTAAATTATTAGCCATTTTTTTGGAACTTTCTATTACACTTTCCTTATAATCAAGTCCTATAAAATGACATTTGATTTTCTTTACTTCTGTTAAGTAATAATTTAATACAAAGCTCAAATAGGATTTGCCACATCCACAATCAAGTATATTTATAACTTTATTTCGGGGCAATTTGTTTAGCATTTCATCAAATAATTCAACATAGTGATCTATTTGATTATATTTTCTTATTTTGTCATTTTTAATTTTACCTTCCATAGACATAATACTTATTTCTTTTAATAGATTATCAGCTTTTCCAACTTTTATATAATAATTTCTATTTAGTAGAGTTGAAGTCTCATTTAATTCATAAGAAGTAGATTCTTTAGACGTCTCATCTTTTACCTCTACATTTTTCATTTTTACATTCTTACTATCTGCTTCTATTAATACATCAGTTCCTCTTTCACTATAAGTTAGAATTAAACTATCATAATTTAATGCTTCAGCACATATCATTTCTGCTAGTTTGTTTATTGAAAGAATATTAGTTATACCATTAAAGTTGAATTTAATATTGCCATTTTCATATTCACCTGTTCCGTTAAAATTTTTTAGACCCGTTTTATAGGTGATTTTTATGTTTTTGAATATAATATTGTTTTCATTAAATCTACTAGTTAATCCCATTAAAAATAAATTTAATTTAGTTATAGTTTGCTTATTCATTTAAAACACATCCTTAATTTATCTATTTAAATCATATAAATAATATAAACATATAAACATTAATTATCAATATTTTTAACCTAATATTATATGATATAATATTATTTGTAATTTAAAAAGCATATTAGGGGGTCAAGATGAACTTGAGTTATCTTGAAGTAGCACTCCATATAAATCTTAGTAAGACTTATCTAAGTAATGAAAATAATCTGTCTGTGAGCTAATAGGATAAGTAGATCTAAAACAGATAGATGCATAATAAAATTTTTTATGGGAGAAAATAGCTCAGTAAAAAATGGGAGAGGTTAATATGGTAAAGGAACAGTATATTACTGTGGATTTAGTAAAAGGAAGTAAAAATGAGTATATAATAAGAGATAAAAATGGGATAACAATAGGAAGAGTATTTATAATTGAGCTCTCAGATAAGAATAAGTATTGTAGCTTTAGAATTAAATTTTATAAATCAAGTTACGAATTATTAAAGGAATCTTTAGAAGTATTTTTAAGATCTCTATTTAAGAATATGAATGTACATAAAGTTAATGTTATAGCCGATGAAGAAATAAATATAATGGCTTTTACAGACTTAGGATTTAAATTAGAAGGTATAGTTTCAAATAGTGTAATAGATAATAATGTTTATAAAGATGAGATTTTATTTGGAATTGATTTTGATGTTTTTAAAAATGAACATAGATACAGAGAATTAGAAATAAGCGGTATTAATATAGATATTTCAGTTTTAACTCCTAATGATGCAGAAGACGTACTTAAATATTATATAAAAAACAAAGAATATTTAAAACCTTTTGAACCAGATAGGGAAGAAAACTTTTATACACTACCTGTGCAGAAAAGAAATTTAATTGAATCGTATAAACAGTTTTTAAATGGAGATAGTGTTAATTTTGGTATTTATAAGAATGAAAGACTTATAGGAAAAGTACAAATATCTAATATAGTTATGGGTGTATTTAAAAATGCATTTGTAGGATATTCAATAGATGAAAATGAGCAAGGAAAAGGATATATGAAAGAAGCCTTAAAGCTTGTATGTAAGTATGCAGTAGATGAAATAGGGTTACATAGATTAGAAGCATCTACATTATTAGATAATGAAAAGTCACAAAGAGTGTTGAAGGCATGTGGATTTAAAGAACTTGGAATAAGTGAAAAGTATTTATTTATTAATGGACAATGGAAAGATCATAAGATCTTTTATAATGTAGAGTAAAAAAGATGTATCTAAAAATTTATTTATATTGATTTTTATAATGAGTGAAATACCTTTTTAGTTAAGTAAACTTATAACTAGAAGGGTTTTTAAAGTTTTTAAGTGCTTACTGAAATTTAAATATGTGTAATAAAATCATAAACTTAGCCTTGTGTATCAATAAGTGAAAAACTATGGAAATAACAAGTAAAACAGAGCAATTAGAGAATAAACACCATATGTACTGTGATTAGTGAATATGAGGTTACAAATTTATGATACAATAACACATGTCGCTTGAGAGAGCAGACAGTTACTTAAGAAAAAAGAACATAAAAAATATGTTGACAAAAACTTAAGTAACATGGTATGATGTTAAAGCTGTGAGAACACGGCAAGCTTAACAGAAAAGAGTTTGAAAAAAGTTCTTGACAAGATTAAGCAAACATGGTAAGATATAAAAGTCGCTGAGATGCGGCAAGATCCTTGAAAATTAAACAGAGT
>CAWAAR010000002.1:0-386294 GCA_963780135.1 uncultured Clostridiaceae bacterium | reverse complement strand
AAGGACCATTGTGCCATACAATTGATGGCTTTTTTATATTATCATGATTTAAGAATTTTGTCAATAAACTTTTAAGTTTTTATTTTTTTCTTAAATCGCCGTCATCTCTCGACGACAGTTGTTATTTTATCATAATTTTTTGGTATATAATTATACAAACAGATTAGTATACAGATTTATATCCTTTTTTTTCAATATATCTTCGTTTTTCACCATTATTTATGTATTGATACGCCTGGCGAAGTAGATTCAACTAATATATTTCTATCTCATACCATTCAGCCCTATCTACCAACATTCCTCTAACCTCTGACCAAATAACATCAGCTATTGATTTAGTTAATCTATGATTTTTTATCATATTGCTTACTTTTAAGTCCTCAATCATTATAACTTAGTTTTCGTTAATTAATTGAGTTCTTACTTTGTGTAACATGCTCTTTTCTTTGATTAATTATCTTTTCATGTAATTTAGCTACCTTGATTTTAGCTTTCCTTCTATATGCTACTTCCTTTTTGCATTCTTGCTATTCCCACGAATAATATATTTCTCAAAATGATCGCATATATATGTTGCTTTTTTTTAATTTAAATCAATCACTTAAATTTATTTTGAAAAAACTCATATAAACATTGACAACTAATATAAGATTTATTATAATAGATTTTGTCGGCAGTAACTTGCTGGAGTGGCGGAACTGGCAGACGCACAGGACTTAAAATCCTGCGGGCTTTAAAACCCGTACCGGTTCGATTCCGGTCTTCAGCACCAAAGCGAGGTTTAAAACCTCGCTTTTTTTTATTTTTTTATATTCATGGCTACAATATCATAGTAATTCAAAGAACAAACTCCACTTTTGAAACTTTCACAAGTTATACAACTTATAAACTCAGTTGTACTCATCTTAGATTCATATAAAGAACTATAAGCAGGACAACTTTCTCCTACTAACATATACATATCACTACCTAGCATAATCTTCACACCCTCCTGATTTTAATTCCAATTTAACTTCACATTGTCCATATCTTAATATAACAATTATTTTTATTATTACCAATATGACCTTTATTTATATATTTAAATTTACATACCATTATAAAAAAAATGCGAAGCATTTTTTAGAGGACAATTGACAGAGGACAGTGGACAGTGAAGGTTGATTTTTTGCTAACGCAAAAGAATCTTTAAATCTATATAAGTCAGCAATGTTTCGCTTTAGCGAAACGAGTTATCAAAAATTTAATTAAAGATTTTTCGTAGTGCAACGGAGAAAAATCATCCTTCACTGTCCTCTGTCAATTGTCCTCTGTCCTCTGAAAAAGTTGTGTCGCATTGTGCTTATTATGCAACAAAAGCCTTTACTCTAGCTGAATCTATATCAGCCTAAGTAAAGACTTTTATCTAATTTTAAAATTACAATTTATGTGCAAATGCTAATATAATTATTACTATTCCAATAAATATTCTATATACTGCAAAAACTCTCATAGGTCTTCTCTTTAAAAACTTAATAAATTTATCTATTACAAATAAAGCTACTAAAAATGAAACAACAAACCCAATTGCTAGTGCTATTATTTGCTGTGAAGTACAAGTTGAAAACACATTATGCTTAATCAAGGATAAACCAGATGCTCCAACCATCATAGGTATAGCAAGGAAAAATGAAAATTCCGCTCCTACTACAGTAGAAAGTCCTGCTATCCACGCTCCAATAATAGTAGATGCTGAACGTGACATTCCAGGCCAAAGCGCCAAGCATTGGAAAGCACCTATAATAAGTGCTTGTCTAGCATTTATATTAGAAATTGTGCTGCCGTGTCTATTATTGTTTCTATACTTATTCTCTGCATAAATCATCCATACTGCTCCTACAATTAATGCTATTGCAACAGGAATTGGGTAGAACAATTTTGCTTCTATTTTATCTTTTAATGGAAGACCTAATATCATAGCAGGTATACATGCTATAAGAACAATAAGCCAAAATCTTAATCCAGATTCTTTAGCCGATACTCTTCCACTAGGTAAAAAGTTTAAAAAAGTCTCTTTTATTTTGTCCCAATATAATACCACAACAGATAATATAGCTCCTAATTGTATTACAACTTCAAACATGTCCACATAAGCTTTAGGATAAGCTGGTGCCTTAAAGTTTATTAAATTTCCAACTATAATCATATGCCCAGTAGATGATACTGGTAGGAACTCAGTAAAGCCTTCTACTATTCCTATTACAATAGCTTTTAATATAAGTATTATATCCAATATATTCACACTCTCTTTCTCTTTTAGTTATATACGTTATAAACAAGAAATTTTACATTGCTAATTACAATAACAATTTTTATTATACTATTTTTATTATATAGTATACAACTAATAAATTCTTATATATTAGGTATATGAAAAAAATAACAAGTCAAAGATGTTAGTATATTTTATGATAAACAAAAATCAGATTCCGCTTACAGTTGTTCTATCAAGGGATTCTGCCACTGTAGTATGACGCAAGTTATACTAACTGAATTCCTAGTTATTTTCTTGAATATGCCTTATTACTTTACTTTAAATTTAGCTTTCATTGGCACATCTAATCTCTTCAAGTTTATCTAGCCCATTAAGTACATTCTCTACATGATAATTAAATACTATACTAGTTTCGTCCCTTTCCTTTTCTTTTACTGGTTCTTTGCTAAACATGTCTGCAACCTTAGTATAATTAGTTTCGTTAAGTCCACATATTTTTTCTATTGATTCAATTATTTTTAAGTGTATGTATATTTCATTACACACACTAATAATTTTTTTTATTTTATCTATCTCTACATTTTCCTGTTGTCTTATTCTAAATTCTGAAGTATATATATGTAAAGAGCCTTCTAACTTTAATATTTCATTTTTTAATTTATCTAAGCTTACCCTTTTATGATTACACAGCTTTTCTTCTATAATAATAAACAACCTATCTATAGCAACTATATATTCATTATATACCCTATCCCAATGCTTGGGAGGAAGTATAAAATAATTTACAAGAACAGCTACGGTTATTCCCATAAATGTGTCTATCATTCTATTAATACTATACATTAAAGGATTTCTTCCATTTAAATTCAACATTATAGCAAGAAAAACTATACAAGATATAGTTATAGATTTATTCCAACCTAAAAGATTGCATATGAATATCAACATTACAATGCCAATACCACAAAATAATATATTACTTGGAGATATAAAAGCAAATACAAATCCTATAGTCGCTCCCACAATAGTTCCCTTCATTCTGTTTTTCCCAGCATTAAAAGAGTCTGAAACTGAACTCTGCATAGCAATAACAGCAGCTATTGCTGCATAAAATATGTATTCTCTATTAAAAACATGTGCTAATGCTATACATATAGAAACAGAAATAGCTGTCTTTATATTTCTCATACCTATCTTTTTAAACTTCATAAAACCACCTACTTTATTTTAGTCTAAATCTTATTTGAATTTATATATACATGTCGTAAATAATTATGATTTCTCTTCATTATATTGTCAAATAAGAAAAACTTTATTTCCACCTAAATAAGAGTAAAAATAAAGTTTAAATCGTATTTTTATGCGTATTGAATTATTCTTGTTTCTGGACCTGCTTCAATTATTTCTTTTGGTACATTTTTAAATTTTTTAAAATTTTCTTTAAACTTTTGTGCAAGCTCTAAAGCTCTATCATCATATTCCTTTTCATTTTCCCAAGTGTTTTTAGGATTTAATATTTCAGAAGGTACTCCTTTACACTGTAAAGGCATCAAAACTTTAAATATAGGATGTTCTTTATATTGAACATTTTTCAATTCACCTTCTAATGCTGCCGTTACCATAGCTCTTGTATATGAAAGTTTTATTCTATTTCCTTTTCCATATCCGCCGTTTAGCCAGCCTGTATTTACAAGGTACACTTCTGTATCATACTTATCAATTTTTTCTCCAAGAAGTTTAGCATAAACAGAAGGATTCATTAACATAAAAGGTTCTCCAAAGCAAGCTGAAAATGTAGCTTTAGGTTCAGTTATTCCTCTTTCAGTACCTGCTACTTTGCTAGTATATCCAGACATAAAATGATACATTGCTGCTTCTTTTGAAAGTTTTGATATAGGAGGCATTACTCCAAATGCATCTGCTGTTAAGAAAATAATCGTATTAGGATTTTGTCCTATACCACTTTTTTCAATATTATCTATATAATCTAAAGGATATGCAGCCCTAGTATTTTCAGTATATTTATTACTATCATAATCTGCTACTTTATGCTCATCAAGAACCACATTTTCAAGCATTGTCCCAAATTTTATAGCATTGTATATTTCATGTTCTTTTTCCTTATCAAGCTTTATGGTTTTAGCATAGCATCCACCTTCAAAGTTAAATATGCCTTTATCACACCAACCATGTTCATCATCGCCTATAAGATTTCTCTCAGGATCTGCTGATAAGGTTGTTTTTCCTGTACCGGATAATCCAAAGAATACAGCTGTTTTCTTATCCTTGCCAATATTTGCTGAGCAGTGCATTGGTAATACTCCTTGTTTTGGTAATAAAAAATTCATTACTGAAAAAATAGATTTTTTTATTTCCCCTGAGTATTGAGTACCGCCTATTAATATTATTTTTTTATCAAAATTTACTATTATAAAAGCTTCAGAATTTATACCATCTTCTTTTCCTTTAGCTTTAAAGCCTGGTGCAGAAACCATATGAAATTCCGGATGAAAATCTGTTAAATCCATTAAATCAGGTCTTCTAAATAATTGATTTGAAAATAAAGCCTGTGAAGCATTTTCACATATAACCCTAATAGGTAAATTATACTCTTTCATAGCACCGACAAAACCATCAAATACAAATATATCTTTATCTTTTAAATATTCAACAACTTCATTATAGAGAGTATTGAATACATTTTCATCTATAGGTAAATTTACTTCTCCCCAATTTATCTGATCTTCTATGCTCTTTTGTTTTACAATAAATCTATCTTTAGGTGATCTTCCTGTATATTTTCCTGTGTTTACAACTAACGCTCCTTTGTCCGATAAAATTCCTTCTCCTCTATTAATTGCAAACTCTGTTAACTCAGCTACTGACAGGTTCCTATACAAATCCCCACAATTTTTTATATTCATATATTCTAAATTAATGTTCATATCGAACCCCCTTAACTTTATATAATTATATATTACACTATATTTTTAAAAATGCAAGAAAAAAATTATATTTTTTATTTTTTGCTCTGTTTTTCCAATTTTACTTGCAAAAACCTAACACATTAAGCTTGTTTTAATAGTAAAATGCTATACTTTTTACAATGTGCTATACTTTTTATGAAGGATTTTGCCATTTGAACTTGCAAAATACAAATAATAAAAGTTAGTTGTTAAAAACAACTAACTTTTATTAAAATTCATTACATAATTAATTATATATTTTAGTAAAATATAACAATTTATCAATATCATATAATCTGTTTTTTAACAGTTTATGATATTATCATCTACACACAATTTTTTAAATTTCATTCTTAAGGGAATTTCAACTATAAAAACCTTTAAAAATATATTTTTCTACCTTTTTGTTGATTATTAATTATATATAAATACAAATAACATATTCAAAGCCTTTGAAATTTTATTTATATCTTGCATCATATTTTATTTACATCATTAATTTTTATCTCTAATTAAATATACTGTATATACTATAAGTATTGCTCCTATTATTTGACTAAGATGCACTTGCTCTTTTAAAACAAGAATAGATACCAACATAGCAGTAGGTATTTCTAAATTACTAATTATGGACACCTTTATTGATCCTATGTATTTTATAGCTGCGTATAATAACGTTAAAGGAACTATTTCACATACCAATGCCAAAATGACTATATAAAAAACACTCTCTATTTTAACATTTCCTTTGAACAGAAAAACTGGCCATTTGTAAATCAATAAAGAAATTAATGAAAACAATGTAGAGTAGGCATTAATCGATAAAGAATCCACACCTGATAACTTTTTTTCAGTATACAAATTCATAAAAGCATAAAACACTGCACTTAAAAGTCCAAATATTAATCCTTTCATTGAATACTTAAAGCTCCCTGATAAAATATTCAAACTCAACATGCAACCTAAAAATGCTAAAAATATCATTAATACTTTTTTCCTATCTATTCTTTGTTTTCCAAAAATAATTGAATAAATAAATACCATTATTGGATATGTAAATAAAAGCATTGTAACCATAGCCACAGGCAAATATTCAAAAGCTTTGTAATAAAATATAGTCATGAAAGTGTTTCCGATTATACCTAATACAGCTAAATTGAATAATTGCTTTTTATCAACTTGAAGTTTTTGCTTTTCTTTTATTAAAGCTACTACAAACATTATAAAAACCGCTAAAATATACTGTACTGTCAGTAAACTTATGGAATCTAATCCTGTTTTTAATGCCAACTTAACAAATATTCCTGCAGTTCCAAACAATATAGCTGAAATTACAGAATACATATATCCTTTTTTCAAAACATCACATCCTTACTAAATATAGCTTTACAACCTTTTACATTTTAACATTGAAGGTAATCTATTGTACACTTATACCTAAAATTATATATATTTTTTCAAATACACTTTATTACCAAAATTATTTATAGAATACAGGTTAACATATATGGTAAAGAAAATTAAAGTTAAAGTAGGTGATTATATGAAAAAAATCCTTTATTCCAATGTTTATATCTTTATAATGCTTTTTATATTCTTAATATGTTCTTCAAATACCAGTAAAAATTTTTTACGCATTTCATCTAATTCTATAAGTAGCGAAAATTTAAACTGTGATCTCTTAGTTTCAAAGAAAGAAACCTTATATCCAAAAGAAGTTTTTTTAACCTTTGACGATGGGCCTTGTATAAATAACACACAGAAAATATTAAAAATATTGAAAGAGAATGATGTAAAAGCTTCTTTTTTCATAGTTGGATTAAAGGCAAATGAAAATCCTAAAATATTAAAAGAATTAAGTGATAGTGGAATGTGTATTGGAATACATACTTATTCTCATAATTATAAAAAAGTATATAAAAATTTAGACACTTACCTTGAGGATTACAATGCTTGTGCTGATGTTATAAAAAAAATAACTGGAAAAGCCCCATCATCATATATAAGACTACCTGGTGGCTCCACTAATTTAGTTACAAGTAAAAGTAATCTAGCACTCATAAAAAAGACTTTACAAGAAAAAGGCATAAAATATGTGGATTGGAATGTATGTTCTGGAGATGCTGAAAGTCATGTAGTTGCTGTAGATAAGATTAAGAACACTACTATAACTCAATGCAAAGACAAAAATTTCGCAGTAATTTTAATGCATGATACATACTATAAATATTTCACTGTAGAAGCTCTACCAGATATTATAAAATACTTTAAAAACGAAGGTTATGTATTTAGAACTTTTGATGATATATCTCTGGCCGAAGAGAAAGAAATGATAAGACTAAAAATAATGAACAAATAAATACCTCTAAACTTTCACAAAACAAAAATTATGCGACGCAACTTTTTTAGTTGAGAGTTGAGAGTGAAGGTTAATTTTTAGCTATCGCAAAAAATATTTAAATTTACATAAGTCAGCAATGTTTCGCTTTAGCGAAACGAGCCATGAAAAATTTAATCAAAGATTTTTTGTAGTGTAACGGAAAAAAATCCACATTAACTCTCCACTCTCAATTATCAACTCTCAACTAGCAAAGCGAAGCGTCGCATCTTGCTTATTTTTTAAAACTTCAGCTATGAACTATTAGCTTTTTTTCTTACTTTCTCTATTTATAAGAAATTCTTTAGCTTTAAGTTCTAAACTATCATCCAATGGATCCAATTTTATTTTTTCCCCGTATCTATTAAACAAAGCAGTTTCAATGAGTCTATCTGCTAACTCAGGATTTTTTGAAAGAAGAGATCCATGAAAATATGTACAGAAACAGTTTTTATATATGCAACCTTCATATCCATCTTCTCCATTATTTCCATAGCCCGCCATTGCTTTTCCAAGAGGTTTTAATTCTTTTCCTATGTAAGTTCTCCCTGAATGGTTTTCAAATCCTACATAAGTTTCATTAAATTCTTCATTATATATAACTGTATTTCCTATAAACCTTACATCTCCACCTTCTGTATAAACATCCATGATACCAAGTCCATCAAGCTTTTCTCCATCAGGTGTAGTGTAATACTTTCCAAGCAATTGATATCCACCACAAATAGCTAAAAATACTTTTCCATTCTCTATATATTCTGTTATATCATCTTTTTTAGTTTGATTTAAGTCTTCTGAAACTATAGATTGTTCATAATCCTGACCTCCACCAAAAAAGGCTATGTCATATTTTGAAGCTTCAAAGGGATCTCCCATAGACACATTAAACACATTAACCTTTATTCCCCTTTGTTCAGCTCTATATTTCAGAATAAGAATATTTCCTAAATCTCCATAAACATTTAATAAATCCGGATATAAATGACTTATGTTAAGTTCCATCATATTTTCAACTCCTCATATTTATTATTACCATGAAAACTTTACCAAAGTTTTTTTATAAATCCTTTATTATTAAGGAATTTCCTGAAGTTAATCATAGCAGTATAAGTAGCAAGTATATACACCGTATCATTATCACACTTTTTTATTTCATCTAACATATTTTCATAAGTTTCACATATTGCAAATTTGTCCGTTGAAAGACCTGCAACCTTAAGCCTTACAGCTATATCATAAAGTCTTATACCTGAAACAATTATTTTATCAACATCTAGCAAAGATAATCTTTCAAAATTAACGTCCCATATCCAAGACACATCTCTACCATCTGCATAATTATCATTTAAGAGCACTGATAATGAAAATTTTCTTTTATCCAAGCTTATAGTGTTTATTGCTTCATTGTATCCAGCTGGATTTTTAACTAAAATTATTTTAATATCCTTACCATCTATATTTATACTTTCTTGTCTACCAAAGCTGCTTTTTTGGCTTTTCAAAGAATTAAGAATTACAGAATCTTCAACATCGCATACCTTTGCAACAGAATAAGCACACAAAGCATTGTATATATTATAAGTTCCTGGTTGATTTATATAACATTCATTTCCGTTTATTGTAACCATAGATCCTTCTGTAGTTTGTTCTTCTATCTTATCCACAAAGTAATCCAATTCAGGCCTTTTATATCCACAATTTTCACAGTAAAAATCACCTAGATGATTATATGTAATATAATTATACTTATACGGTTTCTTACATTTTTTGCAAAATTTAGCATCAGCATTTATATCTATTGTTGTATTCTTGTCCAAGGAATCCTTAAATCCATAATAAATAGTTCTGTTAGGTAGTCCCAACTCTCCAAGTAGTGACTCATCACCATTTAAAACTAGATTAGCTAATGGAACTTTTTCAATTCCTTCAAGGATTTTTTTAAGCGTAGTATACACTTCACCATATCTGTCTAATTGATCTCTAAACAGATTAGTTACAGTGATAACTTCTGGAGTAACATACTCCGTAAATAATTTTACATTGGCCTCATCACATTCAATAACTGCATACTTAGTAGCTGAGCAGCTAGAAAAAGAAAAATGCTCCACAAAACAAGAAACTATTCCCGGAAGCATATTAGCACCTGTATTATTTGTAATTACACATTTTTCACTATCCTTTAACATATTGTATATCATACTTGTAGTAGTAGTCTTACCGTTAGTTCCTGTTATAAGCACGATTTTATAATCCTTACACACAGTTTTCAAGATGTTTCTATCTAATTTTAAAGCAACTCTTCCAGGAAAATTACTTCCACCCTTAAACAGAGCCCTTGATAAATTTATTACCATTTTAGAAACTATAATACTAAAAAGAGATTTTATACTAATTTTTCACACCACCCTTATTTTTTTAGTTAAGAGTTAAAAGTTAAAATTATAGAGTTAGGAAAGCTATTTTAACAAGTTAAAGAAACAAAAATTTCATTAACTATTAACTATTAACTATTAATTATTAACTAACTTTTACCTAACTCTAATATTATAATACAATATTGTTTTTTTTACATCTTAATTTTTTACATAAAAATACCCCTACTTATTAAATTAACAAATAAATTTAAAAATTCGGGGGTAAATAACAAATTTTCAAACTGTAGCTTACTTATTTTAATAAATTCGACCTAACTTCAATTTAAACAACTTGAATTCTATTTTTCATATCCATTCAGATGATTTTTGTGCCAATTCCATGCTGTTTCTATTATAGTTTTTAGTGAATCATACTCAGGTTTCCAGCCTAACTCTTTTCTAGCTTTTTCTGATGATGCTACTAAAATTGCTGGGTCTCCTGCTCTTCTTTCGGAAATCTCTGCTTTTATATTAATTCCTGTAACTTCCCTAGCTGCATCTATAACCTCTTTAACTGAAAAACCTTTGCCATTTCCTAAATTGTACACTGCACTTTCTCCTCCAGCTTTAAGTCTTTTTAATGCAAGTAAATGTGCTGCTGCTAGGTCTGTAACATGAACATAATCTCTTACACAACTTCCATCTTCTGTGTCATAATCATCACCAAATATCATGATTTTTTCTCTCTTACCCAAGGCTGCTTGGAGTATTATAGGGATTAAGTGACTTTCTGGTCTATGGTCTTCTCCTATTTTCCCACTTATATGTGCTCCTGCTGCATTAAAATATCTAAGAGCAGTATATTTTATTCCATAAGCTCTGTCACACCATTTTAAAACTTTTTCTACAGCAAGTTTTGATTCTCCGTAAGGATTTGTAGGTAAAGTTCTATCTGTTTCTATTATAGGAATACTTTCAGGCTCACCATAAGTTGCTGCTGTAGATGAAAATACTATATTTTTAACATTATAATCTTTCATCGCATTTAAGAGACTTATTGTTGAACCTATATTATTTTCAAAATACTTTAAAGGCTCTGTTACACTTTCTCCTACTAGAGAATATGCTGCAAAGTCTATTACAGAATTAATTTCATTTTCTCCAAAAACTTTATCTAAAATTTTTCTATCCCTTAAATCCCCTATGTAAATCTTTCCTCCAACAATCTCAGCTGCTTCTATATGACCTTTTTCTATATTGTCCAGTATTATCACATCTTCATTGTTTTCCTTTAAATAAGCTGACATGTGACTTCCTATGTATCCAGCACCACCACAAACTAAAATTGACATTTTAATTCCTCCTTATACAAAATAATTTACTAATCTAATATTTACAAAATTTAGTGTTAATATTTTAACAATTATAATTGTTTTTCTATATTTTACACTTTTTATTCTTGAATTTCTTTCTTTTTCTCACAAAAGTTGATGCATCTATACCTAGTTCCTTGGCTGCTGATCTAACATTTCCATACTTTTCAAAACTACTTTCTATAAGCACATTTTCTAAGTTTTCAACAGCTTCTTTTAAACTAAAATGTTCATTTTTAACATCAGGTTCCGCTACATTATAATTACTGCACATTCTAATTGTTAAATCATTTCTAAGTATCTTCTTTCCTGTACACATAATTACAGTTCTCTCCATTATATTTCTTAGTTCCCGTACATTTCCAGGCCATTCGTATTTATATAGATAGTCCATAGCCGCACAAGTTATTGACTTATTAAAATTATACTTTTTATTAAATTTAGATAGAAAATACATTGCTAAAGGTTTAATATCCTTTTTTCGTTCCCTTAATGGTAATACTGTAATAGGTATCACATTTAAACGGTAATATAAATCTTCTCTAAAAAGTTTCTTATCTACCATTTTTTTAAGATCTCTATTAGTTGCTGCTATAATCCTAACATCTATTTTAATAGTTTTAGTACCACCTATTCTTGTAATTTCATTTTCTTGAAGTACTCTTAAAAGTTTAACTTGCATATCTAATGGCAACTCTCCTACTTCATCCAAAAACAAATTCCCATTATTACACATTTCAAACAGACCAATTTTTCCTTCTTTGTTAGCACCAGTAAAAGCACCCTTTTCATAACCAAAAAATTCCGATTCCATAAGATGTTCAGGAATTGCTCCACAATTTATTTTCATAAAACTCTTACTGTGTCTTTTACTATTTTTATGTATATACTTAGCAACTTCTTCTTTACCTACACCAGTCTCTCCAAGTAGTAGTACTGTAGTATCTACCTTTGCTACTTTCTTAGCCATTTCCAAAACATTGATCATATTTTCATCTTCTACTATAATATCAGAAAAGTTTAAAAGCTGACTCTTCAAAGTTTCTGTTTCAGAATAATATTTTTGATTAGAAAGTTCTTCATTTTTTTCTATCTGTTCTTTTAATTCATATAACTCTGTAACATCTCTTACACTTGTAACTACTATGCTTACATTCCCTTCTTTATCTAATATGGGGCTACTAGAAACCAATACTTTTTTGCCTGTTCTTAATTCCTGCTCAATAGTAACGCTTTTTTTGTCTTTCAAAGCTATAAGAGTTCCCGACTTTGACATATAACCTTTTTTCTCTAACACTATCATGTTTTTTTCTAGAACTTCTTCTCTTTTAATTCCAGTAATTTTTTCCCAATGTTTGTTTACTAGTATAGTATTAGCATATTTGTCAGTAACATAAATGCCGTCATTAGAGCCTTCAATAATGTCCTGTAATTCCTTTAATTTAGATTTAACAGACCTTAACTCCATTTCTATATTATATAGATCAGAAAAGGAGCTATTTACTATTTTTTTCATTTCCATAATATAGCCTAACCTCCTAATCTTCATGCGTTTTATTAACATAAAGCAATTCATTTTTTTTGAATATGCCTAATATATAATGTTAATAAAAAATATAAGTATTTCATAGAAAATACAATTGCTTATATTTTCTATCAATTATACTATATATTTATACTTAATTCAAAAATAAAAAAGTTCATATTAAATGAAATAAAAAAATTCCGTTTATATATTCTAAAAATCTATAAACGGAAATATTTATTTAAAACTTTGTAAAGGATATTCTATTTTAGCTATTCATAGCATTTATTTGAGCTACCATTTCAGGTATTACTTTTTTATAATCTCCTACTATAGCTAAATCTGCTATTTTCATTATTGCTGCACCCTCATCTTTGTTTACAGCTATAATGTAGTCACTATCTTGCATTCCAGCTAAATGCTGTATTGCTCCTGATATTCCACAAGCTATATACACTATTGGTTTAACTGTTTGTCCTGTTTGTCCTACTTGACATGCTTTATCAACCCAGCCATTTTCTATAGCTGCTCTTGATCCTGCCACTGTTCCTCCAAGTAAATCTGCTAAATCTTTTAATGTATCAAAACCTTCTTTGTTTCCGATTCCTCTTCCACCAGATACTATAAACTTAGCTTCTCCTATATCCATAACATCTTTTGCTATTTTAACTACTTCTTCTACTTTTACTCTTATATCTGATTCTTTTAAATCAGCCTTTATTTTTTCTATTTGTCCTTTTCTTGATGCATCCTTAGCTAGTTTGTCAAATACTCCTGGTCTTACTGTTGACATTTGTGGTCTGTTTTCTGCACATTCTATTGTTGCCATTAAGTTTCCACCAAATGCTGGTCTTGTCATCTGAAGATGTTTTGTTTCTTCATCTATATCAAGTCCTGTACAATCTGCTGTAAGTCCTGTAGCAAGTCTTGCTGAAACTCTTGGCCCTAAGTCTCTTCCTATATATGTTGCTCCTACAAGCATTGCTTCTGGTTTTCTTTCATTTACTAAATCACATATAACCTTTGCATATGCATCTGTTGTATAGTGTTTTAACAATGGACTATCTGCATATAATACTTTATCTGCTCCATATGCTGATAATTCTTTTGCTATTTCATCAGCTTCACTTCCAAGAAGTACTGCTGTTACTTCTGTTCCAAGTTTATCTGCTAATTCTTTGCCTTTTCCAATAAGCTCTAAAGCCACTTTTTGTAGCTTTCCGTCTCTCTGCTCAGCAAATACCCATACACCTTTATAATCTGCTATATTCATGCTAAAAACCCTCCTAATTTAAATGTAGTGTTTTTCTTTTAACTTTGAAACTGCATAACCTGCTGCTTCTTTGAATGGCTTGTTTATCATTTCACCTTTTCCTTTTGCTTCCTTTGTTGCTGATTTCTTTACCTTTGTTGGTGATCCTGATAGTCCAAGAAGAGATTTATCTACACCTATATCACTTGCAGTCCATATTTTCACATCTTTCTTAAATGCTTCAAATATGTTTTTCATATGCATATATCTTGGTTGATTTAATTCCTTTATTGCTGTTAAAAGCACTGGTGCCTTTACACTTATTGTTTCATATCCATCTTCCCATGCTTTTTTAACTTTTATATTGTTTCCTTCAATATCCACTTTTTCAACGTATGTAATTTGAGGTATTCCTAAATGTTCTGCTATTTCTGGTCCAACCTGTGCTGTATCTCCATCTATAGCCTGTCTTCCTGCAAAAATTATATCATAATCTAGTTTTTTAAGTGCTCCTGCTAGTGCATGAGATGTTGCTAATGTATCTGCTCCTGCAAATGCTCTATCTGTTATTAATATAGCTTCATCTGCTCCCATAGCTAAAGACTCTCTTAAAGCTTTTTCTGCCTGTGGAGGTCCCATACTTATTACAGTAATCTTAGCTCCCGCATTTTCTTTTAATACTAATGCCTCTTCTAAAGCATTTTTATCATCTGGGTTTATAATTGATGGAACACCTTCTCTTATTAATGTTCCTGTTTTTGGATCTATTTTAACTTCTGTTGTATCTGGTACTTGTTTTAAACAAACAACTATATTCATTTAAAAAACCTCCTATCTAAATATATTTCCTGATATAACCATTTTTTGAACTTGTGAAGTTCCTTCATAAATTTCTGTTATTTTAGCATCTCTCATCATTCTTTCTACAGGGTAATCTTTAGTATAACCATAGCCGCCGAATAATTGTACTGCTTTAGTTGTTACATCCATAGCAGTCTCTGCAGCAAATAATTTTGCTCTTGCAGCATCTATTGTAAAAGGAAGTCCCTTTTCTTTTTTCATTGCTGCTTTATATACTAAGTTTCTTGCAGCTTCAATTTTTACATCCATTTCTGCAACCATCCAAGCTAACCCTTGGAATCTGCTAAGTGATTTACCAAATTGTTTTCTTTCTTGCATATATTTTACAGCTTCATCTAAAGCACCTTCAGCAAGTCCTAATGCTTGTGCTGCTATACCAATTCTTCCTCCATCAAGAGTTTTCATTGCTACACCAAAGCCTTTTCCTTCTTTTCCTATTAAGTTTTCTACTGGTACTTTAACATCTTCAAATATAAGTTCAGTTGTTGATGATGCTCTTATTCCCAACTTGTTTTCAACTTTTCCAAATGAGAAACCTGGCATTCCTTTTTCTAATACAAATGCAGATATTCCCTTATTTCCTTTACTTCTATCTGTCATAGCAAACACTATAAATACATCAGCATAAGCACCGTTTGTTATGAATATTTTCTGTCCATTTAATACATAGTGATCTCCATCTAAAATAGCCTGACTTTGTTGAGCTGATGAATCTGTACCTGCATTTGGTTCAGTTAATCCAAAAGCTCCTATTTTTTCACCTTTTGCAAGTGGCACTAAGTATTTTTGTTTTTGTTCTTCTGTACCAAATTGTTGTATTACACACGCACAAAGAGAAGTATGTGCTGAAAGTATAGTTGATGTTGTTGCACACACTTTTGCTAATTCTTCTACTGCTAATATATAAGAAAGCGTGTCTGCACCTATTCCACCATATTCAGCAGCAATAGGCATACCCATCATGCCGTATTTAGCCATTTTCTTTACAGTTTCTAAAGGATATCTTTCTGTTTCATCTATTTCTGCAGCTAGTGGTTTAACTTCATTTTCAGCAAATTCGCTTACCATTTGTTTTACAAATTCTTGTTCCTTTGTCAATGTAAAATCCATAAAAAGTCCTCCTAAATTCATTTTATTTAATAAAATAATATACAATTTTTTTAATATATAACTAAAGTTACTAAAAAGTAGCTTTAGTCATATATTATATTATTTTAAAATTAAATAGTTTCAAGTCTCAAGCCAGCTATAGGTCTCAAGCTTATACTTTTTAATTTTTGTCTAGCATTTTTCAACTATTACAGTTGTTCCCATTCCTCCACCTATACATAAAGTTGCTAAGCCTTTTTTAGCTCCTCTTTTTTCCATTTCATATAAAAGTGTAGTTAAAATTCTAGCTCCTGAACAACCTACTGGATGTCCTAATGCTATAGCTCCTCCATTTACATTTACTTTGCTCATATCAAATTTCAAATCTCTTGCTACTGCTATACTTTGAGAAGCAAAAGCTTCATTTGCTTCTATTAAATCTATATCATCTATTGTTAAGTTAGCTTTTTCTAAAGCTAATTTTGAAGAATAGAATGGACCATAACCCATTATAGATGGATCTAATCCTTTTGTGCCATAAGATACTATTTTAGCCAATGGCTTTATTCCTAATTCTTTTGCTTTATCTGCACTCATAAGTACTAAAGCTGATGCTGCATCGTTAATTCCAGAAGCATTACCTGCTGTAACTGTTCCATCTTTTTTAAATGCTGGTTTTAATTTGCCTAATCCTTCAGCAGTTGCTCCAGCTCTTGGACCCTCGTCTGTATCAAATACAACTTCACCCTTTTTAGTTTTGATTACTATTGGAACTATTTCATCTTTAAACTTTCCAGCCTTTATTGCAGCTTCTGCTTTTTGTTGTGATTTTGCTGCAAAATCATCCTGTTCCTCTCTAGTTATTTTCCATTGTTCTGCTATGTTTTCAGCAGTAATTCCCATATGATAGTTATTAAATGCATCAAATAGTCCATCATGAAGTAAAGAATCTTGCATTTCTGCTGCTCCCATTCTTTGGCCAAATCTTCCTGATTGAAGCACATATGGTGTTCTTGACATATTGTCCATTCCACCAGCAACTATAATATCTTCATCACCTGTTTTTATTATTTGTGCTGCTAAACTTACACTTCTAAGTCCTGAACCACAAAGTATGTTTAGTGTCATAGCTGGAACTTCTACTGGAATACCAGCTTTAACTGATGCTTGTCTAACTGCATTTTGTCCAAGCCCTGCTTGATATACACAGCCCATCATTACTTCCCCTACTTGTTCTGGTTTTATTCCTGCTCTTTTCACAGCTTCTTTAATAACAGTAGATCCTAATTCAACAGTTGTTACATCCTTTAATGCTCCCCCAAATTTACCTATAGCAGTTCTAACTGCGCTAACTATAACTACTTCTCTCATGTTAATTCCTCCTAAAATTCTTATTCTGTATAATCATATAATATGTTCATTTAATTCATTATTTTGTATAGTCATAAAATCCTTTTCCAGTTTTTCTTCCTAGTAATTTTCCTCTAACCATTTTTCTAAGTAGTGGATGAGGTCTATATTTTGAATCACCGAATTCTGTATATAAAACATCCATAACAGCTAAACATACATCAATACCAATTAAATCTGCTAAAGCTAGAGGTCCTATTGGATGGTTAGCACCTAGCTTCATTGCTAAATCAATATCTTCAGCTTTAGCAATACCATCAGCTAAAATTCCTGCAGCTTCATTTATCATAGGAACAAGTATTCTATTAACTACGAAACCTGGAGCTTCTTCTACTTCTACTGGTTCTTTTCCTATTTTCTTTGCTAATTCAACTACTGTATTTTTAGTTTCTTCTGAAGTACAGATTCCTTTTATAACTTCTACTAATTTCATTACTGGAACTGGATTGAAGAAATGCATTCCTATAACTTTATCTGGTCTATTTGTAGCACTTGCTACATCTGTAATTGATAGAGATGATGTATTTGTAGCAAGGATTGCTTCTGCTTTACAAATTCCATCTAATTCAGCGAAAATTTTCTTTTTAATAGACATGTTTTCTATAGCAGCTTCTACTACAAGATCTACATCCTTTGCTAAACCCATGTCTGTAGTAGCCTTTATTCTACCAAGAATTTCATTTTTTACATCTTCAGTCATTTTTCCTTTTTGAACGTTTCTGTCAAGATTCTTAGTAATAGTTGCCATTCCTTTTTCAACAAATTTATCTTCAATATCTCTCATTACTACTTCGTGGCCTGCTTGAGCAAATGTTTGAACAATTCCTGATCCCATTGTTCCTGCTCCTAATACAAATATCTTCATAAACTTTACCCCCAATAATAAATTTATAATTAAATTTTTTAACTTATTTTAATGTGAAATTTGGTTTTCTTTTTTCTAGGAAAGCACTCATTCCTTCTGTTTGGTCTTCTGTTGCAAAACATAAACTGAATAAATTATTTTCAATTGTTATTCCTGTATCAATATCAGTTTCAAAACCTTTATTTATAGCTATTTTTGAATATCTTATAGCTGCTTGTGCTTTTGAAACAATTTTTTCTGCTAATATCATTGCTTCATTCATTAATTCTTCAGGTGCAACTACTTTATTAACAAGACCTATTTTTTCAGCCTCTTCAGCATTAATTATGTCTGCTGTATATATTAATTCTTTTGCTTTTCCTGTTCCTACTAATCTAGAAAGTCTTTGAGTTCCTGCAAATCCAGGTATAATTCCAAGACCTACTTCTGGTTGTCCAAACTTAGCTTTTACAGAAGCTATACGCATATCACAACTTAATGATAGTTCGCAGCCTCCACCTAATGCAAAACCATTAATTGCTGCAATAACTGGTTTTTCCATAAGTTCTATCTTTCTAAATATGGCTAATCCAAGTTCAGCAAATTTTCTAGCTTGCTCTGGAGTTTTGTCTTTCATTTCTGCTATGTCTGCTCCTGCTACAAATGCTTTACCTTCTCCTGTAACTATAAGTACATAAGCATTCTCATCATTGTTTACTTCGTCTATACCTTGATTAATTTCATGTAATACTTCACTATTCAATGCATTTAAAGCTTTAGGCCTATTAATAGTTAATATACAAATATGATTTTGTTTCTCTAATTTAATATTTTTATATTCCAACATAATCACCCCTTGTTATTACTTGATATTATTAATAAGCAAAACTCATACCAATGGTATTTATTTTAAAGCATATATTTTTATCGGAATATTGCGTAAGTATTGGGATAGTTAAATCTTTAACTATTTACAAGTGTTAATAATTTAACTTTTAAATACTAGCTTAAGTGCTAAAATATGTTTAATATAAGATATTTTTCTGTTGCAAATAGGAAACATTCTGCAAATCAGCAACAAGTCATACATGCTAGTATATATAGTAGTTTACGCTTTATAAAACAAATATTTTCAAGAAACCCATGTTGCAATAATACACCAGTACGCCTTTTTTTATGAGATAATGAACTTAAAATTATACAATTGGACGTTTATTGTGTAATAATTTAACAAAGTGCCCTATTGGATTCTATATAAAAACAATGGTCATGGCGTTATTAAGTTTAAATAACGCCATGACCATTGTTTTTATTGTACGTTTGTTATAATTTGCACATTCGCAACAAATGAGTCCATCTAGCAATAGAGCCATTTTCAACTCATAAATTGTACAAAAGATTGAATATATGTTGCAGCAATGCATCAAAACTATTGATTTAAAGGAGCTCTAGGTACATTAAAGCTTTATCCTATATTTTCTGCTATGCTTTCAATAATAATTTCATTATTTTTAACATCGACTCCTATAGTAGACCCTTCATATACATCTCCTTTAATAATTTTCTTTGCAATAGACGTTTCTAATACATTTTCAATATACCTTTTTAAAGGCCTTGCTCCATATATTGGATCATACCCTTCTTTTGCCATAAGTTCTTTAGCAGACTCTGTTATTTTAAGTGATATATTTTTATCTTTAAGCCTATTTTTTATATCTTCCAAGAATATATCTATTATTCCTTTTATCTCTTCTGTTGCTAAAGGCTTAAATAATATAATATCATCTAACCTGTTTAAGAATTCCGGCTTAAACTTCAATTTCATTTCATTCATAACCCTATCACGAATATATTGTTCTATTCCCGCATTTTCCTTGTTTTCTAGCAAATAACTACTTCCAATATTTGAAGTCATAATTATTATGCAATTTTTGAAGTCTACAACCTTTCCCTGATTATCTGTAAGCCTTCCATCATCAAATATTTGAAGGAATATATTAAATACATCCTCATGAGCCTTTTCTATTTCATCAAATAATATTACACTATAAGGTTTTCGCCTTACTGCTTCTGTAAGCTGACCACCTTCTTCATACCCTACATATCCTGGAGGAGCTCCTATAAGTCTAGATACAGAATATTTTTCCATATACTCTGACATATCTATTCTTACTATATTTTCTTCACTATCAAATAAATTTTTGGCCAAAGTCTTAGCTAGTTCTGTTTTTCCAACTCCTGTAGGTCCAAGAAATATAAAAGAACCTATAGGTCTTTTAGGATCTTTCATACCAGCTCTTGCTCTAATGACTGCATTAGAAACAGCTGTCACTGCTTCCTTTTGACCAATTACTCTTTGTGAAAGTTCTTCCTCTAGCCTTAAAAGCTTTTTTCGTTCTCCTTCTATAAGTTTTGATATAGGTATTCCAGTCCATTTTGAAATTATCTTTGAAATTTCATCTTCTGTTACTTCTTCTTTAAGCATAGCTGTTCCATTATTTTCTTTAAGAATTTTTTCCTTTTCTTTTATCGCAGTTTCAAGCTTTGGTATTAATCCATACCTAAGTTCTGCAACTTTATTTAAATCATATTCTCTTTCTGCTTTTTCAATATCCCCTCTAGCATTATCTAGTTGTTCTTTAAGATTTCTAATTTCAGTTATTTTAGATTTTTCTTTTTCATACTTTGATGTCATTTCATTATCTTTATCTTTTAAGTTACTTAATTCTTTTTCTAAAAATTCAAGTCTTTCCTGTGATGCCCTATCCTTTTCTTTTGATAGTGCTTCCTTTTCAATTTCCAACTGAAATATCTTACGTTTAATCATATCCATTTCTGTAGGCATACTATCTATTTCAGTTCTTATCATAGCACAAGCCTCATCTATGAGATCTATTGCTTTATCTGGAAGATATCTATCTGTTATATATCTATAAGAAAGCTTTGCTGCTGCAACAATAGCTGAATCATGAATTCTTATGCCATGGTATATTTCAAATCTCTCCTTGAGACCTCTAAGTATTGATATAGAATCTTCTACTGTAGGCTCATCTACTACTATTGGTTGGAATCTTCTCTCTAATGCCTTATCTTTTTCTATATATTTTCTATATTCATCAAAAGTGGTTGCTCCTATACAGTGAAGTTCACCTCTAGCCAGCATAGGTTTTATAAGATTTCCTGCATCCATAGAACCTTCTGTTTTTCCAGCTCCAACTATAGTATGAATTTCATCTATAAACAGTATTATCCTGCCTTCACTATTTTGTACTTCCTTTAATACTGCTTTAAGCCTTTCTTCAAATTCTCCTCTATACTTTGCTCCAGCAATAAGAGCTCCCATATCTAAAGAAAATATTATTTTGTTTTTAAGGCCTTCTGGTATATCTCCCTTTACAATTCTTTCTGCTAATCCTTCTACAATTGCAGTTTTTCCAACTCCAGGTTCTCCTATAAGTACTGGATTATTTTTAGTTCTTCTTGAAAGTATTCTTACAGCCCTTCTAATTTCTTCATCTCTTCCTATAACAGGATCCAATTTATGTTTTTTAGCTTCTTCTACTAGGTTTCTACCATACTTAACCAAAGCTTCATAAGTACCCTCTGGGTCTTGGTTTTCAACTCTCTGGTTTCCTCTGACTTTAGACAAGGCACTTAAAAAGACATCCTTTGTAATATTGAATTTTTTTAAAATTCCTCCTACTTCCTTAGGATCTACATCAATAAGCCCAAGCATCACATGTTCCACGCTTATATAAGAATCTTTGAATTTCTTAGCCTCATTTTCTGCCTTTACAAAAACATCTTCAAATCTTCTAGTTGCATAAAGAGATGCACTTTGTGCTCCTTGCCCTAAAACCTTTGGCATTCCATTTAAAACTTTATTTATTTCTTCATTTAACCCTCTTACATCTACTCCCATTTTACTAAATATATTAGCTATAAGACCATCTTCTTGAGACACTAATGCTGAAAAAAGATGCATAGTATCTATCTGCTGATGATTATATCTTACCGCTACTAGTTGAGCTTCATTCAAAGCCTTTTGAACCTTTATAGTTAATTTATCTACATCCATAAAAAAACCTCCTTGAAAAATAAATAGTCACTGCTTAAAAGCACTGTGAAAATTTAATATTAATATTATCTCTTTTAATTCATATTATAATCAATTTTGGTAAGCATTCAATATATTTTACAATAATAATTATTACTAAATTATTAATTTTAAACAAAAAAAGTCACCCCTTTATATACAGGATGATTTTTTATAAATTACATCTTCTTTTCTAATTGAATAGCAAAATTAAGATATTTTATAGCTTCTCTTACATTTTCCATTCTATGGTACATATTTCCCATTTCCATATACCTTTTATATATTTCATTATTATTAGCAAATTTTAATAAAGCATCTAATGATAAATTCATATACATTTCCGCTGCCGTAAGATTACCCTCTTTTTCTAGAATTAGTGCCTTATAATAATATGCTCTTTCTATAAAAGTTATATTATTTAAATTTATAGCATAATTTAAAGCTTTATCACAAACTGTTTGTGCCTTATCTAATACGTTATTTTCAATTAGTTTATTTATACTCATTAGCATAAATTTTACTAAAGCCTCTTTATTATCCTTAGGATAACATTCTAGTGCATTGGTTACATAACTTATGGCTTTATCCGGCATATCTAAACTAAACATAACTACAGCATAATTATATATAGCTTGGGATTTATGAGATAAATTATTTTCGTATAAATCATAGGATTTCTGTTCATAATCATCAAAGTTTTCCACGTGGTTTCTTCTAAGGCATAATATAGCAAGCATATGGTAAGCTTCTGCTTTTTTAATATTATTTTCTATATAATCAATTAAATCTGTAAGCTTTATAGCTATTTCATAAGCTGTTTCATAGTTTTCCAGCATTACATAGCAAGCTGCTTCATTATAAGTTGCCCTTGCAAGCAAAGCATAATCTCCACTTTTTTCAGATACTTCTCTTACATTGCTATAATAATTAGCAGCTTGTGAAAATTCTTTAGTACTATAGAAAAATCTAGCTATATCCATATAATATACTGCACCATTTTCTTCTGTAAAACATCTTTTCCAGTAATCATAGTACTTAGATATTATAAGCTGTATTTTTTCAATTTTGTTTTTATCTAAATAATAATTAAACAACAGATGCATTATCTCAAAAGATGCATCAAAATAAAAATATTGTTCTGCAAATTTCAAATTATATTCCAATATACTTTCATATCCATCTGAGTACTCATTTTTATCCATATTCTTAATGTTTTTCATTAATTGAGATTTAATATCTTGTTTCAAATAAGCTTCATCAGTCTGAAGCCTTTCTGCTACAAATTCTAAAATCCAATCTTCTGGTTTGATTTTATCATTTTCGATACAACTCATTTTTGAAACTGATATTTTATCTCCGCATAAATCCTTTAAGGTATACCCTTTATATATTCTAGCTCTTTTAATTTTTTCCCCTGTAGAAAGTATTTCCATATTTCTCACCTATCCACACTAAGAGTCTTTTAATATTCCAAGCTTTTTAAAAGTTTCCACACCTTCATTTAAATACTTAGCAGCCTCTTTATCTTTATTATTATCTATATAAAATTTACCAAGCATAATACATATTTCAGCAATTTCCTTAGTATAGTCCATGTTTTTAACAAAATTCAACACCATAAGTAAAGTATTTTCTGCATCTCTTAGATTTGATTCTAGCATATCTATTCTGTACTTGAGTAAATAATAGTATATTAAAGTTCTATCACTACCATCCTCAATGCTGTCCATTATACTTTCAAGCATTTTTTTAGAGCTTTCTATATCTTTAAGCTTTATATAGTTTTCACATATACTTACTAATGTTTCCACAATGCTAGGGTCTTTAATCTTTATTTTCAACTCTTTTGCCTTGTTTAAATGTATGAAAGATTCTTCTATATTATCAAACTCATAAAATAATTTACCAAGACTATTTTCTATTTTTGCAATATGTACAACATCATTAATTTCTTTATATACCTCTAAGGTCCTCTTAGAATACTTTATAGCATTATCCACATCGCCTTTTTTATTGTACTCTTCTGATAATAATAACAGTGTTTTAGCATACTCTTTCTTATTATCCATTTGCCCAAATTTTTCTTTTGCTAAATAAGAATAATTTATAGCTTTTTTCATGTCTTCTAATTTAAAATACACACAAGCTACATAGTAATATATTTGTCCCAGTAAAAAATCATTACCTATATCATTTTCATTGTACACATTTTCTGCTTGCTGAAAATAGCTACACGAAGAATGATAAGCCTTTAACTTCATTGTTATTTCGCCTAAATTCACAAAAGTTTTTATAGTTTCTTCATGATTATTATTCTTTATAAATATCACATTAGAGGAAAGGAAAAATTGTTGTGCTAATGCATATTCTCCTTTGGACATATATATATTGCCTCTAAGATATAAATTTTTTGCTTTCCTATATTCAAGATTGTACTTTTCTGCATAGTAGAGAGCTTTTTCTATGTACTGCTCACCTTGATTCAAATCTTCATTTATTATATAAGATTCCGCTATGTTTTCAAAATAAGTGCATATCTTTTCTGACTGTGTTTCTTCTGACTCCATAAGATATTCTATGGAAGTATTTAGTGTATTCGCAAGATACTCTAGTAAATCCATACTTGGATTTGATTTTCCTGACTCAACAAGACTTATTTGTCCTGGAGTAATTCTATCTCCTGCCAAATCTTTAAGGGTCATATTAAGTTCTTTTCTTCTTCTTTTTATTTTTTCTCCTAAAGACAGTATCTCCATAAACTCACTCTTCCTTTATTACACACATATTGATGCATACATAAATATTCGGAAAAAATCCATGTATATTTTAGTCCAAATATATGTCAAGTGAAACTTACTTTACAGTGGGTTTGTCTATATTTATTAATTTATTTCCTAGTCTTAACATTTGAATAATGGAATAAAACCTTAATTTTTTTAGACATTTGCCCTTAAATATAAAGTCTAGTTAAATTTCTTACAAATTTAATGATAATTATTTCCAAAAAAACATTACTTAAAGGATAATAATCAATAAAATTTAACCATATTAAATTTTTTGTAAAGTACTTATATTATTATAACATATTTTTTAATAATAGCATAAAAATTTTTAATAAACTACCATTTTCCTTATATTTAAATAAATTATATTCTTTTTTGTACAAAAAAACTGTATACTATGTTATTTAAATAAATTTCATAGTGTACAGTTTAATTATTATTAAAGTTTTACTATCTCATTTTTTTCTTCATGCCATCATAAACATCTTCTGCCATGTTTTTCATGTATCTTGTAGTCTTTCTTATTCTCTTTTTAGTTCCCCTATCCATTCCTGGAAGAAACATCATCCCTACAGCAGCTCCCATCAAAGCTCCTGTTACAAATTTACCACGCATATTCTATCCACTCCTTCTAATTATGTAATTAAATATTTTTTAGATTCATATATAGAATATGCATATATATATATATTAACCAAAGAAAATTATACTAAATTGGTAGATTACTCCCACTATTTTATAAATATTTTCCATAAAGTATATTGGATAGAAGTACCTAAAGCATAATTTATTTGTTTAATAAATATATTATAAATTTTTTCTTATCTTCTTCACTCAACAAATCAATAGCATTTATGCTTTCTTGACTACTTATTTTAAATTTCTTTGAAATACTTTCAAAGATCTCTTCTTTGATTTCTTTCTGTTCTGCACATCTATCTGAACTAATAATTTCTATATTATTTTCCACACTTGGTGCGATTTTCAGAATTTCCTCTTTTACAATTAAATCACTTACCTGTATTTTCTCAGTAGTCAGCACTTTCTCTACTACCTTATCTGAGTTAATGGAAAGCTTTTCTTTACATTTTTCGTCTACAAGTTCATTAAAAAAATCTCCTGTATGACTATCTACTTTAACAAAAATAACTTCAATACCTTCATTCATTAGTTCATTAATTTTTTTATAGTATTCTGCTGAAGATTCCTCTCTTCTTTCCCAAAATCCCGTGGCATGATGGCATATTCCTTCATAATCATGAAATATAACTACTTGTTTGTCGCCTTTTTTAACAGCATATTGCACAGCCCTAACTGCTGCCTCCAACTCCCCTGCTATTTGCCTTATGTTCTTTTTAGAAATATCTTTTGCTGAATCACTATTTATATATTCAATTACATTATTTCTAACTGCCACTAATCCATAAGAATATTTTTCTGTACTAACATTATAACTACCATCTACATACACATGCAAACAGTCTTCTGGGTAACTATCCTCACCCTTTTTTAGAAGTTTACTGCCTTCGCTTAAATATTTATTTGCACTTGTTAGATCTTCAAAGCTTTTATACTTAGCTCCTTTAACCCCTTTAACATACTTTAAACACTCAGACCAAGTATTAACTATTTTATCCTTTATCTTTTCATTAGTTTGAAAATTAAAACCTTCTTTAATTGCATAAACTTTTTTTCCCATACTCAACCTCTCTCTATTTTTTATCTTTGCTATCTTTTTCAACTGCTGAGTCCTTAATAGTTATAGCAAATTCATTTTCTAAATTTTCTTTCTTAACTCTTCTTTCTCCAGCTTTAAAAATTTTCTTCATGGATACAAGTAATTTACTCACATTCTCAGATCCTACTACTTTAGAAATATAATTAACTGCTTCTTTTGTTATTAATATAATATTTTCATCACCTATCCAGTTTTCCAATATAATTTCTTCAGGAACTTCATTAATTATAGCGTTGAGTCCAAAAAAGCTATGGCTATATCATCAATAGTCCCTATAAACGGTATAAAATCTGGAATTATATCTATAGGACTTACTAAATAAGCAGTTATTCCCACTACCATAATTTTTACTTTTATTTTAACTCTTTTATCTTTAAATACTCTCCAAAGTAGTGCTGTGATATCCGGTATAAGCATCGCATATTGTAGAGGCTTTTCATATTTATCAGGAACTTTATCTACTACTTTTTTTCTTATTTCAGAATATCTATCTTCATGCTTTTCCTTTGTTTCACTTTTGGGCATTACTTTAACAACTTCTTTATTCTGTGCATAAACTATATCTTCAATTTCTACTTCTAAAGATTCATTCATTAAATTTATTTTTCTTAATTTAACATAAAAATAAGGTATAAGCTTAGATACCAAATCTAAATTTAATGACACAGTATCTTTTTTAACCTTTATACCATATTCATCATAATCATATAATAACTTCTTTAGAATCAAATTTTTTATACTACTTAATACTCCAAGCTTTAAAATATGTATACTAAAAATCTTTATATTTAGGATGTTGTTATCTATATTACCAATGCCAATTTTAACTTTAAAAGGTATTTTAATTTTTTTCTTATAACTACCTTTAATAGTTATAATTTCTTTTATCTCTATACTATCTATGGTAAGCCCCTCTATACTTAAGTAATCATCTATTATACTTAATATATCTTTTTCTGTAAGCAATGCCTTAACATTTGATATTTTCATACATAATTATCCTCCTTAGATAAGCAACTCCCAACTAAACCTGAGAATGGCTTTATAAATAAAGTATACAATAAATTAAAATTTGTGCAATAAATATTTTCTATACAACTGTTCCATAAATTGCTTTAGAAAATTTTATGATTTTCATTAGACTAAAAAGTAAAAATATTATAATATCTTAATCAAGACATTTAAATAAAAAACTTAAATCAATAAATTTTTAAAAATATCATTTAATTTAGAAAGGCGAGGTATTTATGAATAAAATTAAAAATAAGTTTATATTAATCCCTATAGTTACTGCTATACTCTGCTTATTTGCTTCTATATTTTTCAATTATATCCATAAATCAACAGAATATAAATCTTATGTACTATTTTTAAAGGATGTATCTAGTAAAAATATATCCACTGTTTATATAACTAACTCTTCTAAAATCACTGTTAAATTAAACAATGGGAAGATATATGAATCAGATAATCCCAGAACAAATGACTTTAAAGAATCTTTACTAAAAAATAACATTACTGTTTCTGAAGATGTTCCTTATGATAATAGACAAATTTTTGCTTCAACAGGTTTAGTCATATCTATTATTGCTGTTATTGCCATGTGGATAAAATCATCAAACATTACTTCTAAAGGGATTTTATCAGTGGACTCTTTGGATACAGTAGAAGTTACAAACACTGACTATAATTTTAAAAACATTGCAGGAAGCGAAGAAGCTAAAGAAAGTGTTAAAGATTTAGTAGATTTTTTAAAAAACCCTGATAAATATGCTTCTTACGGAGCCAGGATGCCTAAAGGTATTATACTCTATGGGGAACCTGGTACTGGAAAAACTCTTCTTGCCAAAGCTGTTGCTGGTGAAGCTAATGTTCCATTCTATGCAGTTTCAGGTTCTGATTTTATTCAAATATATGTAGGAGTTGGTGCTAGCCGTATAAGACAGTTGTTTAAAAAAGCTAGAAACAATAGTACAGGCAAAGCAGTTATTTTTATTGACGAAATTGATGCTATAGGGAAAAAAAGAGATTCTGGTAAAAGTAGTGGAGGTTCTGACGAAAGAGATCAAACCTTAAATGCTCTACTTACTGAAATGTCGGGTTTTAATGAAACAGAAGGCATTATAGTAATGGCTGCTACTAATAGGTTAGATATGTTAGACCCTGCCTTATTAAGACCTGGAAGATTTGATAGACACATAGAAATAACCCTTCCAGACATAAGTGCAAGAGAAAAAATTATTAACTTGCACCTTAAAAATAAACCTACTGGAAATATAAATATAAAAGAATGGGCACAAAAAACCTCTTATTTTTCTGGCGCTAAAATTGAAAACTTAGTAAACGAAGCAGCTATATTAGCTTGTAAGGAAAATAGCAAAAATATAGATAATTTGCATATAGATAAAGCTTTCTCTATAGTTTTAGCTGGGCACGAAAAGAAAAATAGAGACTTTATAAAAGATATTGATAGAAAAATTACTGCTTATCATGAAGCTGGACATGCTCTTGTATCTTTAAAAGCTCTACCTAATGAAACAGTATCAAAAATAACGATTATACCAAGCACCAAAGGTGCTGGTGGATATACTTTAAGTATTCCTGAGGATAATTTATATCAAAACAAAAATTACTTAAAAAGCAGAATAATGGTGTTGCTTGGTGGAAGAGCTGCTGAAGAAATAATATTTGGCACTGATTATATAACTACAGGTGCTCATAATGATTTAAAACGAAGTACAAGCATAGCTTTTAATATGTTAACCCAATATGGTATGGGTGAAACTTTGGGTCTTTTAAATATGGAGGAGTTGCTAAGTTTAAATTTAAATCAAGATGGAATTATTAATGAATGTAAAACCTTTATAGATTCCATATATGAAGATGTTAAAACACTACTTTTAAAAGAAAAGCATAATTTAGAGAAAATAACTTTAGCTCTTTTAGAAAAAGAAACTTTATACAAAGAAGATCTTGTTCTAGAGTAACTTATTTTAAATTAAGAATCACAAATTTAAAAAGATGCGACACAATATTTTTAATTAATAGTTAAGAATGAAGAATTAATAGTTAATGTGGATTTTTTTCCGTTACACTACAAAAAATCTTTAATTAAATTTTTGATGACTCGTTTTGCTGACTCATGTAAATTTAAAGATTTTTTGCGGTAGCTAAAAATCAACCTTTACTATTAATTCTTAATTATTAATTTTTAACTAGCGAAGCTTTGCTTCGTAATTTGCTTATTCTATGGCACCTTAAAATCACTAGTATTCTTTACCTATTCCAAGTAAAAGAGTAATTACACTTCCTCCTACAAGTCCACCTAAATGTCCGAAGTTATCCACATTACTCATTGAAAATCCCATAAACAAGTTTATAAGTATAACTGACATAATGTTTGTGATAAATCCTTTTCCTATTCTATCTTTCATTTTAAGTGCAAACACTAAAGCTGCTCCAAAAAGTCCAAATATTGCTCCAGATGCACCTATGGAAACTGAAGATGAAAACATATAACTAAAAATTGATGACATTATACCTGCTAAGAAATATATAACAAGATACTTAACCTTTCCATAGACTTTTTCAATAAAAGGTCCTAATGAATAAAGAGCATACATATTAAAAGCTAAATGAACAAGTCCACCGTGCAAAAACATACAAGTAACAAGTCTATAATATTCACCCTGGGCTATAAGATAGTTTACTTTAGCTCCCAAAAACACTAATACATTTATATTACTGTCCAATAAGTTTCCTGATAAATATGCAGTTATAATATATGCAATCACGTTTACACCAATTAAAATATATGTTATAATTGACCTTCCTGTTTTTTCAGATGTGGATACTGATCTATTCATACAATTCAATAATTCATTAACTTTATTTTCTAATCCAGTACTATAATAAAGTATTTTATTATCCACAGTGTTAATAAAAATTAATTCACACTGTGGATAAATTTTGTCATTTACCTTATCACCTATTAAAATTTGTATTAATCTTATGTTTTCACATTGTAAACCATTTCTAAGTGATCTTATAAAACTTTCTTTGTCTAAATCATTATAATTGTTTATATTAGAAAAAAACATTACTTCTGCAGCATCTTTTCCTCTTTTTACAGCTCCCCAATTACTTTCTAATCCAGGTATATTACCTTGAAATTCTATAATGTTATATCCATAAATTTCACATAACTTGTTTATTAGATTTTTCACATACGTTTCCATACTATTCCTCCTCTTGTTTCCTAATGATTCAAAAAACCTCCGAATTTTTAACGCGGAGGTTTTTTAATATTAATATTAATTTACTAAACGATATTTTTTATTACAATGCTTGGATTTTTAAGAAGATCTATTTCATAAAAAGGCACTGGCTTTCCTGTTCTTACATCATATAATATTCTTATTATTGGCCTATCTGGGAATCCTTTATTTTGATTTATTATATATCCTTCTTCATCATTAGAAAGTCTAACACAACAACCCAGTGGATAAATAGCAAAGGTATTTTTAAAATTTTTAACTATCTCTTTATCAAAACTTGTTCCTGTTCCTGAAAGTATAAGTTCATAAGCATCATTAGGTGTAAATTTATTTCTGTAACACCTATCATTACTAACTGCATCATACACATCACATACACATATAACTTTAGCAAACTTTGATATCTGATTACCAGTTAACCCATAAGGATACCCTCTGCCATCAATCCTTTCATGATGTTGTTCCACAATCTTGATTATAGAATCCGGCATAGTAACATTTTTTTTCAATATTTCAGCACCATATATAGTATGTTTTTTTACTTCTTCAAATTCTTCCTTGGTTAAAAGACCTTTTTTATTCAATATTTTAGGTGATACTTTCGTTTTCCCTATGTCATGAAGAATTGCACCAATGCCCATTTCCTTTAAATCCCATTCATTATAGTTTGAGGCCATACCTAAAAACGCAGTCATAATACAGGTATCTAAAGAGTGTACATAAGTATAATTATCAAAAGTTTTTATATCATAAAGACTTTTATTAATATCACCTAATTCTATTACATAATTTATCATTTCTTCTACACTGCTTAAAGATTCTTTAAGTTTTTTACTATTAACATTATTTACATTTTTCATTATTCCAGACATACTTTTCATAGTAACTTGTTTTAGTTCTGTTAACCTTTCATCTTCTATATCTACATCATCCAATCTTTCATCCTCTACATAAACATAAAAAACTCCTAGTTCTGTCAACTTTTTTATGTAGTTAGTATTTAATTTAACTCCAGCTCTTAATAATACATGTCCTTCGTTAGTTAAAATACTCTTACTAAGTACATCATCTTCTTTTACTCTATTTATAAACTCTAACCTCATTTTTCCACCTCAATAAAATTTAATGGATTTAAACATATTGTATTTTCCAATATACGTTTTTCCTATATGACTTTATTCATATTGTTCTTTCTTATTCCTTATATCATCAAAAACCTTTGTCATAGAATCCTTTATTAAAAAACATAACTTATTTATTTTTTCACTCATCTTTTCATGTTCTTCAATGTAATCAAATTTTACTAACCAAGTAGGATTATACTCATCATCCACATCTTCTACATTATATCCATTTTTTGAAAATTGATCCTCATCAAATAAATCAAATATAGCAGAGTACTCCCATTCTTCCACATCTATATTAGTGTCAAAATATACATTTACTTTGTCTCCATCATAGAACATCTTTTTAATATGCTGTGCACCTTCTGAGCCTTCTGAAACTTCATAGCTACCTAGTTCTCTCACTATAAAATTAGTTTCTTTATCTTTTTCCATCAATACTAAAGAAGAAAAATTCAATATTAACACCATCCTTACGTAAAACTATATTATTTTTGATTTAAACAAATTTATATTTACTTTTTTACATTTTTTGGTTATTATTATGTATATACCATATATTGGGAGGTAGTTTATGAAAAAATTCTTAATTGCACTTTTATCTACTATTATTGTAGGTGGTTTAATAAGGTATAACTATACTTCTAGTAAATGTAAAAATGTAAACTATGTAGTTAAAAAATACTTTACTACCGGAATTCTAAATAATTATAAAATGTGTGATATATCTACAATAAATCTATGCTTTTCTAATGGTACAGTAGCTGTGGTAAAAGTAGAAGGGATGGAAGACAAGTCACCCCATAAACAAACAGCTTACAATGTGTTTTTAGAAAAGAATAGCAAAGGCATCTGGAAAATAAAAAATATATATGTTACAGAAGCCAATTTAAAAGCCCCATCAATAAAAGAATAGATACCCTGTCTATTCTTTATTCTTATTATTTTTCTCTTTACAATCTTCACAAATTCCTTCAAGATTAATGTTTAGTTCTTCTTCTACAACAGTAAATCCTGTATTGTTTTTTATTATTTCTCTAATTTGCTGCATGGGACAATCTATTTCTACTTTTTTATGACATAATTTGCACTGTAATATATGCTTATGATCTTCTTCTTTTATCACATAATTATATTTTCCATGACCTAAGTCAAACTTTCTTATAATACTCTTTTTTTCAAATAACTCCAGTGATCTATATACTGTTGATAAATCAACATTTATTTTTCTCTGTTTACATTGCTCAAATATAAATTCTACACTTAATGCCCCATCATTTTTGCATAAAATATCTAATATGTTAATCCTAGCTTTTGTCACTTTTATACCATGTTGTCTGAAATAATGTTCTATTTCCAATACCCTCACCCCAAATTTTTTATCAATGCCTAGGTAAATATTACTCTATTAAAAAAACATCATTTTTACACCAAAAATAACCAATATAATTCCACCTATGTAATCTGCATATTTACTTACTATTTCTATGCGTTTTAAATATTTTGCAAATAAAAATGCCATAGAAGATACTATTAATGTAACTATGCCTATAAATATGGTGTCTTTAAAAATTATAATATTACTTCCTACACTACTAATGCTAGTAAATCCTATAACCATAGCATCTATGCTTACTGAAATTCCTAAAATTATGGACATACCAGGCTTTATCAAAGCACATTCATCTTTGTTTTGAAAGCCTTCCTTTAACATCATTCCTCCAACTATTGCTATTAATGCTCCTCCTATAATACTCGGAACTGAAACTATATATCTATTAAACAAAAATCCTGCATATGCTCCTATAATTGAAAATAAGAATTGAAAAAATCCAAAGGAACCCACAAAGGAAGTTTTATCTTTTATTGTTACATTGTTATTTAACCCTATACACAAAGCTACTCCAAAAGCATCCAATGAAAGTGCTATTGCAATTAAAAATAACGAGTAAAAATTCATAACTATTCTCCTTACTATTATTGCTATCATTGTATTATAACAATACCATTTTACTTTATATCTATTGTAATGTCTAGTTTAAGGTTCACTTTAAAGCAAAAATTGAAAATAAGACTTCTCAGTTTATTTTAAGAAGGTTACCTTAATCTTATTCTAAAATTTTCATTATCCTAAATCCATTTTCCTTAAGCCACTGTCTTCTAACACCGTAATCTGGCAATATACTTTTTACTGCATTCCAATATTGTTTTGAATGATTCATATGTATTAAATGGCATAGTTCATGTACTACTATATAATCCACTATTTCTATAGGCGCCATTATTATCTTATAATTATAATTTATATTTTTTTTAAAAGAACAGCTTCCCCAAATAGTTTTCTGATTCTTTATAGTAATTTTCAATGGATGCACGTGCATTATTTCCATATAAATTTTAGTTCTTTCCCTTAATATCTTTTCAGCTTCTCTTTTATATATCATTGTTATATGATTTTTCATTAAAGTTTCCTCGGAATCTATATTGTGTTGAAGAAATACTTTAAATTTACCATCAGAAATAAAAAACTCTCTGCTGCTTTCTCTTTTATCGTTCAATTCTAATTTTAATTCTATTCCAAGATACATAAGTTTATAACCGTTTTTTATACTTGTTTCTTCTTCCATATTTTCATTTTTAAATTTATGAAGTTTACTTAATATCCACTGAGATTTTTTTTTCACTATATTTTCTAGCATTTCCTCACTAATACCAAAGGGAGAAGTAATTATAACCTCTCCCTTGCTAGTTACTTTTATCCCTATAGTTTTTCTCTTTTTTCTAACTATTTTATAGTTAAATGAAGATAAATTCTTATTCATTAACAATCCCTACTTTACAGTAAATGATTTAATTGTGTCTTTTACCTTTATATAATAAGTTTTACCATTCTCCAATTGTTTTTTAGGTACCAAACTTATTTTTTTATCATCAATTTTTTTTATATCAAAAGCAGCACGTTCTCCTGTTTCAGCATTTATAATTTGGATATCAACATTGTCTTTAATTGTATTTTCATCTATTTTTTCATTAAAGCTTACATTAAAAACCTTATCTTTAGGTACATTTCCTATAGACTCTAAACTTTTAACATTAGCATATAAAAACTTATATATGTTATCAAAGTAATCTTCTGGTGCTTTAGTCCATCCTTCTTTCGTGCCTATATAAACACTATCTTTTGAAACTGTACTTATTATATACTTAAATGAAGCCCAATGAAGTTCATCTTTTGCCGTATTCAAGTCAATCTCAAAATCTTTTCCTCCTGCAGTTACCTTTAGATATCCTGTCTTATCGACATCATTTTTGCATTTCCCGGAAAATAAATCCGCTACTGCTAAAGAATCTACATCTTCCACCTTAAAATCTGGAGATATCCCAACTTTTTGTATAATATTCCCTTTAGGAGAATAAAATTTTTCTACTGTAAGTTTCAAGTAACTTCCATCAGATAATGTGAACATTTGTTGGGCTACTCCCTTTCCATAGGTTGTAGTACCTATGAAAAATGCTTTATCATAGTCTTTTACTGCCGCAGATAAAATCTCTGAAGCACTGGCAGTATATTGATTAATAAGGAAAAATATAGGTTTATCTATAACACTGCCTTTATCAGTAGCTAAATATCCTCTCTTTTCTCCTTGTTTATTTTCTACAATTATTGCACGGTTTTCACCTATGAAATTCCCTGCCATATCCACTGCAGTACTCATATATCCTCCGCCATTATTTCTTAAATCCACTATATAAAACTCAGGGTTTTTCATTCTAAGTTCTTGTAGTTTTTGAGTAAATAATTCAGATGTATCAGTTCCAAAAGATGATACTAATATATAAGCAGCATTTTCATTTAACATTTTTCCTTCTACTGTTGGTAGACTTATTTCTCCTCTTGTTGCAGTAATACTTATTTGTGAATTTCCTCTTTTTATTGTAAGATTAACACTAGTTCCTGCCTCTCCTTTTATATAAGAAGATGCCTGTTTTGAATCTGCACCTGCTAAAGACTTACCACTAACAGAAGTTATTATATCCCCTTCTTTAACTCCAGCTTCAAGTGCGGGAGAATTATCTATAACCTTCTCCACTTTAACTCCTTCTGGTACGATTTCCATCTGTATTCCAATGCCATACATTTTATTATCTATGGAATTTACAAAACTTTGTTGTTCCTGTTTAGAAAAATATTCTGAATAAGGATCATTCAACCCTTTTATCATTTCAGCTATAGTTGGTGCATTTAATACGCTATCAGGTACTGGGCTAACATAGTTATCTTTAATTTTGTTTCTAGCTTCTTCTAGTACAGAGGCGTTAGCAGCTTGTACACTAAATGTTGTACTCGCAATAAAGAATAATACAAAAGCAAACACTGCTAATATATTTGATACAAACGTCTTTTTATTAATGGTGTATTCTTTTATGCCCCCAATTTTGTTTTTCATCATTTTCATCCTCCTGAAAATTTTCATATTATGTATTATAAAAATTATACCTCATTTTAGAATTTATTAAAATAATTTATTAAAATAATAATACACAAAAAGCATTTTAAGAAATGTTTTCTTAAAATGCTTTTTAAATATATAAATAAATTATTGTTTTACACTTTCATTACTATCTGAAGGTTCCTTAGTTACTTGTTCTAAATTAAATGTAACTTTCCAATCATCTAAAGATGCAGCCTCTTCTAATTTCAAATTTGTTGGGAATGCAAAATTAAATATTCTAGCACTAAGTCCTCCCACTTCAAAGTCTTCAAGCTTAAATAAATTTGATTTCACAACATTTCCATTAGGGTCTACTACTGTTATAGGAATTTCTTTCAATCCAATTGGCTTAGTATTACCATTTCTCATAACTAATGTAACTATTATATTTCCATCTTTTTCAATTCCTACACTAAATGTAGAAATAGCAAACTCTCCCTCTTTTAAATCTGGAAGACCTCTTAAAAAATTATCAAATACAAGTTTATCCTCTAATTCAATGCTTTTAGGTAATTTTTCATAATTTACATTAACTTTTCTTGCAGCTTTAATATCTGTATCAAAACCTATATTCCAATCATCCATAGGTATTTTTTCTACATATACATTTTTCTTTTCAAAATAAACTTTTAATGGTCTTGCACCATTAGGTGGAATAGACCCTAGTTTTTTCAAGCTGAACATTTGATAAGCTAACATTTCATTTTTAGAATTGTATATAACTAAAGGTACATTATCTAAAACTATCTCTTCTGAAAATCCATTTCTTATATAAACCTTTACCTCTAATTTTTCTCCTAAATCATAAGCATATACACCAGAAACATTTAACTGTCCTTCCTTTATAGGAGGAAGTTCTGATATTTCATCTTCTAATATATCCTTCTGGACATCTGACATTACATTGTCATCATTTTCTAAAAGAGAAAGAACTGTTGGTACCTCTAATGTTTCAGTATTTATGTCTTCTGCCTTATTAGTCTCATTTTTTTGTATTTTCTTTGCCATTGTAAACCTCCAAGTTTTATGTACTACTACATTCATTATTATAGTTATTGAATATATTAAAATCAATCATCTTTTATGCTATTTAAATGAACTTATCTTTATTTTACACTTTATTTTTCTAATTTAATATAACATATTACATATTTAAAATCAAACTTAATTATATGTCAAATGTTACAATTATATAAGCTTATTCAAATTAACCTATTTATACTGTTTTTTCACTTTAGTTTTAATATCAAAACTATTTAATAAAAATAAAACCATCAGTTAAATTTAGCTGATGGCTCTATTTCTACTTTTGTATAATTATATTTGCAATACTCTTATTTTTTTGAACTGCTTGAACATTTATTTTCATACCTTTATATTCTTTTTTTAATAGCTCTACATATTTATTTACCAGTTCTTTAGCATCTTTTTCACTTATATCGTTTTTAAAAACCATTGTAGCAGTTACTATATTATCTTTAACATAGACTTGACCACTAATCAAATCTTTTTCTTTCTTAATCTGTTCTGTCCTCTTTGTATCCTGAACCAATTTTGTAGCATCTTTATCTGGCTTAACAGCCCTATAACAGCCTGTTAAAGACAAAAATACAGACATACATATTGCAATTAAAGTTAGCTTTTTCAAAAAACTTTCATAAATTAAACATCTCCTCTTGATTTATATAAGCTATTACAAAATTCACTTCACCTAATAAATTTAAAACTCAATTTAAGTGAGTAACTCCATTTATAATTATAACATTATAAAGCCATAATTAATATTGAGAAATGTTCAATATTTTGTAAATAATTTCTTAAATTTATCTTATATATACATATCTTCTAGTTGTTTTTGAATATCTTCGCTTTCTAAATATTCATCATAAGTCATTTGTCTATCCATTAAGCCTTTAGGTGTAATTTCTATAATTCTATTAGCAATAGTTTGTACAAACTGATGGTCATGGGATGTAAAGAGTATTGTTCCATCAAAACTAGTTAACCCATTGTTTACTGCTGTGATAGATTCAAGGTCAAGATGGTTTGTTGGTTCATCTAATATTAAAACATTAGAACCGCTAAGCATCATTCTTGAAAGCATACAACGTACTTTTTCTCCTCCTGAAAGCACATCAGCCTTTTTTAAAGCTTCTTCTCCTGAAAAGAGCATTCTTCCAAGAAAACCTCTTATGAAGCTTTCTGACTTTTCTTCTGAAAATTGACGAAGCCAATCCACTAAGCTTAAATCCACACCTTCAAAATATTTTGTATTGTCTTTAGGAAAATAAGATTGTGAAGTAGTTATTCCCCATTTATATTCACCAGAATCCGGTTCCATTTCTCCACTTAATATTTGAAAAAGAGTAGTTTTTGCTAGTTCATTTGCTCCTGAAAAAGCTATTTTATCACCTTTATTTACAATAAAGCTTATATTGTCTAAAACTTTCACTCCATCTACTACCTTTGTTAGTCCATCTACTGCTAAAAGATCATTACCAGCTTCTCTATCTGCTTTAAATCCTACAAAAGGATATTTACGAGAAGATGGTTTTATATCATCTAAATTTATCTTATCTAACTGTTTCTTACGTGAAGTAGCCTGTTTTGATTTAGATGCGTTAGCACTAAACCTTGCAACAAAAGCTTCTAACTCCTTGATTTTTTCTTCTTTCTTCTTATTCTGATCCTTAGCCATTTGTAGTGCTAATTGGCTTGACTCATACCAAAAATCATAGTTACCTACATACATCTGAAGCTTTCCAAAATCTAAATCTGCCATGTGAGTACAAACTTTGTTTAGGAAATGTCTATCATGGGATACTACTATTACAGTATTTTCAAAATCCATAAGGAAATTTTCTAACCAATTAATAGATTTTATATCTAAATGGTTTGTAGGTTCATCCAATAGCAGTACATCTGGTTTTCCAAATAAAGCTTGTGCTAAAAGAACTCTTACTTTATCTGAACCGTCTAAATCTTTCATAAATTTTTCTTGAAGTTCTACGCTTATTCCAAGACCCATAAGTAATGCAGCTGCTTCTGCTTCTGCTTCCCAACCATTAAGCTCTGCAAATTCACCTTCAAGCTCTGAAGCTTTTATACCATCTTCATCTGTGAAATTTTCCTTAGCATATATCTCTTCTTTTTCCTTCATTATACTATATAGTTTTTCGTGACCCATTATAACTGTTTCTAATACCTTATGCTCATCAAATTCGAAATGATTTTGTTTTAAAACAGCCATTCTCTCTCCAGGACTTATTATTACCTCTCCCGTATTAGCTTCAATTTCTCCTGAAAGTATCTTTAAAAATGTAGATTTACCTGCACCATTAGCACCTATAAGACCATAACAATTTCCTGGTGTAAATTTTACATTAACATCTTCAAATAATTTACGAGCACCATACCTTAAACTAATATTACTTGTACTTATCATATTCTCTAAATTCCTCCATTTATTCTAATAAATAACTCTTTTTAATCTATGTCATTAATAATTAAATCCTTATAAAACACTGAATTATTATATCACAACTATACACATTTTATAACTTATTTTTTCGAAATACCCTTTAAAAAATTTAACTTAGTTTCAGAAATGATTACAGCAGCAAATATAATAATACATCCTATAATCATATTTATTGTAAAAACATCCTTCAAAAATATAACAGATAAAATTGCTCCAAATACAGATTCAAAACTAAGTATTATTCCTACATGATTGGGGTGAGTATATTTTTGAGCTACATTTTGAATTAAAAAAGGTATCATTGTACTAAAGACTACAATGTAAGACATAGAAAACAACGCATCATTACTTATTCCATTAAATTTAGGCTCAAATATTAATGCAGAAATTAAAGACATGATCCCTGCAAAACCCAACTGGAGTACTGAAAGTACAATAGGGTTTGTACCCTTAGTAAAATGAGCCACAGAAATTATATGCGCAGCAAATAAGAATGCTGAAATCAATGTTAGCCAATCCCCTAAATTCATATCTAATTTGAATCCACTATTAATACTTAAAAAAGCTATTCCTATAAACGCCAACACTGTAGACATTATAGAATAGCAATCTGGTTTATTTTTATCTACTATCCACACAAGAAAAGGTATTATAACTACATATACCGTAGTCAAAAACGCTTGTTTCCCAGCATTTGTATACTGTATACCTATAGTTTGTGCCGTAAAAGCTGAAAATAAGAATGATCCTATAATAAGTCCTGATATAATATCCTGTTTTTTAATATTTTTAAACTTTTTATGAAAAATTAAAGCTAAGGGTATAGCTGAAAATATAAACCTAATGGACATCATGTAAAGAGGACTTACATTGTTTACTGCATCCTTTACAGCCACAAATCCGCCTCCCCAAAGTAGTGAAACAAAAAACAGAGACATATCCGCCATGAAACTTTTTTTTCTATTTGATCTTATCTTTTCTACCATACTATTCACTTCCTTTATGAATTATTAATTAACACCTTAATTTTGAGAGGACAATTGTACTCTGTCCTCTCAAAAAAATGCTTCGCATCTTGCTTGTTTAGTGAATTAAGTATAACCTTTCTAGTGTGTATTTACAACACTTAAGCCATAGTTTGCAGAATAAAAAGTCAGAAGCGAATTTCACTTCACTTCTGACTTTTTATTCTGATATATTAGCTAAACAAAGAAACTAATACAAGAGTAAGTGTACTTATAAGTTTTATAAGCACATGTATTGATGGTCCTGCAGTGTCTTTAAATGGATCACCTACAGTATCACCAACCACAGCACCTTTGTGAGTTTCTGATTTCTTTCCTCCTAAATTTCCAAGTTCTATATACTTTTTAGCATTATCCCAGGCACCACCGCCATTATTTAAAAACAGTGCCATAATTACTCCAGTTATAGTACATACCATTAAGAAACCTGCTGCAGCTTCTTTTCCAAGAATTACACCAACTAAAATTGGAGCACTTATAGGTATTATTCCTGGTAATATCATTTCCTTTAAAGCACCTTTAGTAACTATATCCACACAATTTGCATAATCTGGTTTAGCTGTTCCCTCCATTATGCCTGGTATTTCTTTAAACTGTCTTCTAACCTCTAAAATAACATATTGTGCTGCTTTTCCTACAGAACGTATAGCTGCTGAAGAGAAAAGGAAAACCACCATAGCTCCTAAAAAAGCACCTATAAATACTTCACTTTTACCAATATCCACAGGAAACACAGAATCTAAAGGTCTACCCAGTATAGTTTTTACCTGCTCTAAATATGCAAAGAATAACAGAAAAGTTGCTAATGCTGCTGAGCCTACAGCATAACCTTTTGTTAAAGCTTTAGTGGTATTACCGCAAGCATCTAATTTGTCTGTTATAAGTCTTATTTCATCCGGTGCTCCAGACATTTCCACAATACCACCAGCATTGTCTGTAATAGGTCCAAACGTATCCATAGCAAGTATATATGCACAGCTAGAAAGCATACCTATTGTAGCTATAGCAATACCATAAAAACCTCCATTAGTTATATTAGGCAGTGCATATTCTCCCAGCTTATAGGCTGAAAATATTGCAAGTGACACTGAAAGTACTGGCAGTGCAGTAGATTCCATACCTACTGATATACCTGTAATTATATTTGTTGCAGCTCCTGTTTTTGAAGCTTCTGCAATAGATTTAACTGGTCTATATTTATATGAAGTATAATAGTCTGTAATTACTACGAATACATAACTTAAAGCTATTCCACAGAAAGCACATAAATACAAATAAAAATAATTTATATTTCCGCCATTAGGTAAAGTTCCCGAAAACATGGACTTAATAATAAAATATATAAACACTAAATTCAATACTGTAGTAACTAAGTATCCTTTATACAAGGCAGACATAGGGTTGTCTGTATTGTCATCAGCCTTAACAAAGAATAGTCCAACTATAGAAGATATAATGCCTACAGCTGCTGTTACCAGTGGGAATAAAATTCCCTTCCAGCCAAACACAGGATAAAGTGCAACTCCAAGTATCATAGCTCCTATATTCTCTGCAGCAGTAGATTCAAAAGGTCTGCACCTCTTCCTGCACAATCTCCTACATTGTCTCCAACTAGATCTGCTATAACTGCTGGATTTCTTGGATCGTCTTCTGGTATACCTGCTTCAACCTTCCCAACTAAATCTGCACCTACATCAGCTGCCTTTGTATAAATACCTCCTCCTAGTTGAGCAAAAAGAGCCACAAAAGATGCTCCAAAGCCAAATCCAACTAATAATGAAGGAGCTTCTTTTATTAAAGTATCATTATTTGATATTCCACCATAAATTAAGAATAATGTAGTTACTCCTAAAAGCGAAAGTGAAGTAACTGCAAGTCCTGTAACTGCTCCACCTCTAAGAGCTATTGTTAGTGCACTGTTCAAGCCTTTTTTAGCCCCAGCAGCAGCTCGTATATTTGAGTTAACTGCCATGTACATTCCTATATATCCAGAAAGCCCTGAACATAAAGCACCAGTTACAAAAGCAACTCCAATATGCCATGCATATTTAACTGCTACATCAGAACCTTTAGATAGATTGCCAAAATAATTTGCAACAATAATTAGTAAAACAGTTATAAGGGCCAGAGAAAATATAGTTTTGTACTGTCTCTTTATAAATGCCATGGCACCTTCTTTAATGGCATTTGATATACTCTGCATTTCTTCAGTACCTTTGTCCTGTGAAAATATAAATTTAACAAGAAAAAGTATTACCACTATGGAAATAAGTATGGAGAGGAAAATAAGAACTAAATAAGTACTCATGTTAATAACCTCCTTCTTAAATCAACTGAAAAAATATATATCTGTATAATTTTAAGAATATACCAAATTTTAAGAAAATTCAAGTAGTGCATACCCTGTTTATTCCATATTTAAGCTATTATATGTAAAAAATTCATCATTTTGTGAATAAATCCCGCACTTTAAAAAAGTACGGGATTTGTTTAACTTGTTAAATATAACTTCTGTAATTCTTAATTTTATTCATATCTTAAAGCTTCAATAGGATCTAATTTTGCTGCTTTTCCTGCTGGATATAATCCAAAGAATATACCAATTGCTGATGAGAATGAAAAAGCTATAAATATTGTTTTAAAGGATACTCCAACAGATACCTTTATCAAACTGCCCGCAATTTTACCTACAGATATACCTATTATAGTTCCTATTATGCCTCCTATAAGACATAGTATTATAGATTCCATCAAGAACTGTATCTTTATATCTCTAGTTTTGGCTCCAATTGCCTTTCGTATACCAATTTCCCTTGTTCTTTCTGTTACAGATACAAGCATTATATTCATAACGCCTACGCCTCCAACGAAAAGTGATATGCCTGCAATTGCCGCAAGGACAGTTGTAATTGTAGTTAATATTTTATTTATACTTTCGAGTCCTTTAAATCCTTCTTCTGCTCTATACTTTCCTTTTGTCTGATGTCTATTTTCCATCATCTTTACAATATTAGAACTTATCTCACTGGCTTTACTCATATCCGTAAGAACTACAGACATACTGCCAATCTTCGTTTCTTTCATTACTTTACCTGCAATAGTTATAGGCATAGTTATTGTAGCTGTGCTTCCTCCAAATAGTGAAGCTGCATTATCGTCTGGACTTTTAAAAACTCCTACTATATTTAAATTAATATAGTTATCATCTACCTTAATTTTAACACTTTGACCAACAGCCTCTGTATCTTTAAATAGTTTTTCAGCTGTGCTCGCATCTATTACTCCTACATTAGAAGCTGCCTCTATATCATGTTCATTCAAAAATCTTCCACTAACTATTTTTAAATTTGACAGTTTATCAAGACCTTCATTAGCTGCTGTTACATCAATAGAAATTGACTTATTTTCAAGTTTTAATTTTCCTCTAGTATAAAGTTGAGCAACTACATCTGTAGCTTCAGGTATTTTATCTTTTATAAACTGTATATCTTCAAGGGTAAAGTAATCTCTATCCTCTATATCTGTAGCATCCCTGCTCATCATTACATTAACTACATTACTACCCATTCCTTCAAATTCCCCTGTAATGAATTGTTTTACAGCATCACCTATGGAAGATATGGTAATTACAGAAGATATACCAATTATTATACCAAGCATAGTTAAAAAAGATCTTAACTTATTGGCCTTTACACTCTGCAAGGCAGACTCAAAACTTTCCCCAACATTCATTACTTCTGCCCCCCAACTATACTTCTTTCCTTTACCATATTATCTGAAATTATATTTCCATCTTTAAAAACTATGTTTCTTTTTGTGTACATAGCTATATCTGGCTCATGAGTAACCATAACAATAGTTACCCCTTCGTCATTTAATTCTTGAAATATTCCCATGATTTCTTCGCTGGAGGCACTATCTAAGTTTCCTGTAGGCTCATCTGCTAGTAGTATAGACGGATCATTTACTAGCGCTCTAGCTATAGCTACTCTCTGCTTTTGTCCTCCAGACATTTCATTTGGCCTGTGTTGTATTCTATCGGACAATCCAACTCTATCCAAAGCCCATTTTGCCTTTTTTTCTCTTTCACTCTTTGATGCCCCTGCATACATCATAGGAAGCTCAACATTTTTAAGAGCTGTAAGCTTAGGTAGTAAATTAAATGCTTGAAATACAAAGCCTATTTTTCTGTTTCTTATACTTGCTAGGCTGTTGTCATCAAGAGATGTTACATCCACACCATCTAAATAATACTTACCATCGCTAAGACGATCCAAACATCCAAGTACATTCATAAGCGTTGACTTTCCTGAACCTGAAGCACCCATAATAGCTACATATTCTTTTTCTTCAATTTCTAAATTAATTTCCTTTAGAGCTTTAAGCTGTATAGACCCTGTATCATATATTTTAACTAGGTTTTCTAATTTAATTATCACTTCTTAGTACCTCCTGCTGCGGCCTTAGAAGCTTCCATTACAGTATCTCCTTCTTTAAGATCCTGTGCTGGATTTAATATATATTTTTCGCCTTCTTTAAGTCCGCTTATAACCTCTGCATCATAATCAGTTTCTATACCAGTGTTAATAAATCTCTTTGAAACCTTATTTTTATTATCTAATACATAAACATATTTTTTCTTTGTACCTTTATCTGATTTTATGCTATCCAGTGACACAGAAGGAGTACTTCCTTTTTCATTTAGTATAATTTCTGCATCTGCTTCATAGCCAGTTTTAATATTTTCATCTGGATTATCTAATAATAACTTTACATTAACCTTATATTCTTTATCTGTATCAGTAGCTTTAGTTCTAGCTAGTTGGCCTATTTCAGTAACAGAACCAGTATATTTTTTAGTTGAACCCTTTACTTTAATATTAGCCTTTTGACCCTTTACAACCTTTGTAGCATCATATTGGCTAACATCTATAGAAACTTTGTATTGTGAATTGTCATCTACTATAATCTTATCATCTGCTTTAGGAAGTTGATCTTCTTTTGCATCAAGTACTATTACTTTTCCATCTGTATTAGCTTTTATTTTGCTATCTTCTATTTTCTTTTTTGCACTTTCTATATCTGATTTAGTTATTGCTATTTTATTTCTTTGACTAATTATTTTATCATTATTAGATGCATTTATATTTCCTAAAGAAGTTTGTGCATTAGAAAGAGTGCTTTCAGCTCCTCTAAGGTTGCTTGCTGCATCATCTGCTGATTTTTTTGAAGCATCAAAATCAGTCCTAGATATGTATCCACCACTAAGTAAATTTTGGTTTTGCTGTAGTTTTCTATTAGCATCATCATAATTTCTTTGAGCATTCTCTAAAGCTGTTTGAGCTTGCGTAATTTCTTTTTGGCCATTACTATTTTCTGAAGCACTGCCACTGCCGCTAATCTGTTTTAAAGTAGACTCGTCCCCTTCTAAAGTTAGCTTGGACTTTTCTAGCTGGCTTTCAAGGTCTATAGTATCTAATTGAACTAAAACATCACCCTTTTTTACTTGCTGACCCTCAGTAACTAATACTTTCACTACCTTTTGAGCTGGATTTAAAGTTATTTCATTTCTATATTTTGCTTCAATATTTCCAGTAACTGTAGTACTTTGAGTTACTTTCTTTTTAGATACCTTAGATGTAGTTACTTGTTTAACCTTAACTTTGTGCGCTTTAGCATAAGAAGTTACTCCTATTGCTACAATTGCAATAGCAACTATTATTATAATTCCTGCCTTTTTGTTAAACTTTATAGATTTTAATTTACCCTTCATACTCATTCCCCTTTATTATAAAAAACTTTATATTACCACATTTTCATTATATTTCATATTTCTTAAACTAAAATAAATTAATTATTAAGTTTTTATTAATTTTTTCATTAAAAATACTTATATGTAAAAAAGAGCACAGTAATACTAACCGTCCTCTTTCTTTAACCATAATGTTAACTTCTATTCAAAAACAACTCTCCATTTATCAGTATTTACAACTGAATCAGAATTTAAATTAGTTTCAAAAGCTAAGGTACACACTTTAGCCTTCATTGGATTTATTGTAAAGTCTTTCAAATCAAATTTTCCATTAACTATTATGTTGTCATTTTCATCTTTAATAGTTACTGGAAGCTCCTCTATTTTAACTGTCTTTTCTACAGAATTTCTCATAACAGTAGTTACTATTAATGCACCATTCTGCTGCAAAGCTATATTAAAAGTTGATACACTAAACTTTCCTTTTTCCATTCCAGGAAGATTCTCAAGGAATTTTTGAAATTCACCTCTAAAATCACTAAAATTTTCTGGAAAATCTTCAAATTCAAGCTTTGCATAGTTTACAGCTTTTATATTTTTATTAAAGAGTATTTTACAATCTTCAGGAGAAAATTTTTCCATATCTACACAAGTTTTTTCAAAACAAAGTTTCCAGGGTCTTGCTCCTGCTGCTTTAATATCTCCCATTTCTCTTAAATCAAAATTCTTAGAAGCCACTACTTCGTCTTTTGAATTAACCATAATCAAAGGTACATATTCAAAATTAACATTTTTAGATAACCCATTTCTAAAATATACCTTAGCCTCTATTTCATCTCCATCATCAAAAGTATAAACGGTGGATATATTTATATCATTTTCCTTTATTGGTTCAAACTCTGCAATTTCATCATTCATAATATCTTTTTGCACATCTGACACTATAGCTTCAAATCTTTCTGGTAATGACAGTTCAACTTCTACATTTTGTTTTTCCTCTGACATATTGTACCTCCATTTTGCTTAATATAATTTAAGTATATCACATATCAATAGCTTTTTATCATCAGTTTGTCATTTTTACTATGCATAATTATCAGAAAATATTTGGTTTATTAGATATAATTAGTATTTAACAAGAAAATATATGACAAATTAATTTTGGAACTCCTTTAAAATAAAAAAAATAAAAGAAGCCATTTGAAAGTATTTTCAAAGAGCTCCTTATTTATTAAATAATATGATATTAATTTTTATACTGCTTCCTGCTGCGGATTTGAAATTTTTTTGTATATATATTTAAAAACTACAATTTTAATAACATACAATAAAACTCCCACTGGCAACCAAAATAATGCGTAATGTATTCCTCCATTTATATACGGAAGTATAACATTTGTACCTGACGCTTTTAAGCTTATGGCTCTTAAAGGCTCTGCTACATATATAATAGGCCATATAGCTTTAACAATATGACTAAATCCAGTTGGCATCATGTATTCAGGCCAAGAGTACCCTGCTGTAAGAAATGTAGGTACAGATAAACACATAGAAAGCCTGTTAAAATCTCCAATTTTATTAAAAATAATAGAAAATAAGAAACCTACTGCAGTAAGATCTATAATAAATACAGTTATTAATTTAAAATAGTTTACTAAAGTTCCCCTAAGAGGCATATTAAAATACTTTCCTGCACAATATAAACTTACAGCTGCACCTATATAGGCACATAAGCTACATAAAATTATCCTTAAAGAGAAAAAACCTAACTTTTTTATTCCTTGTTTTGAACGAAGTTTCATTTTTACTATATTGGATTTTTCCGTAATTAAAATAGGTGTTAACACTGCTAAATAAGATTGTTGAATCAAAACAGCTATAAGACCATAAATCAAATATTTACCATAACTCAATTGCGGGTCATATAATATACGTTCAGTAAAGGATAAGGAACCAACTGATTGCTGGGCCAAATAGGGAATCATATTATTTCCTTCTAGCACATTAAGTTGAATCTTTGCATTTAAAGTGTTTAATATAGCACTTCCAAAAGATAAAGCATTGTTTCCCACTACTATATTTGTTTCATCTATTAATAGTATTGTCTTCGGTGCTTTCATTTCCTGTACATCTTTACCAAAATTCTTAGGTATAATAATAGCCGCTGCAATTTTCTCTGTTTTTATTTTTTCATTCAATTCATCATTAGATTGAGCATGATAAACAATTTTAAAACCTGGATGATCTTCAAATTGTCTTATAACTGTCCTTGATGTAGATGAATTGTCCAAGTCTAAAACTCCAAAAGGTATTTGTTCAACAAAGACCTTGCTAAATACTACACAGAAAAGACAGGTGAAGAAAACAGGTAACCCTATAATAATCGCAACATTTTTCATTCTCATAATAGCGATTTTAATAATTTCTTTTTTATTCATACCTCCACCACCTGTTCAGTATTTTCTATTTTACTTTTCTTATCTTTAATATAATTATATCCCTTTTTAACAAACTTCTTTATAAAAAATACTATTAATGAAAATATCCACATATAAATTGTAAATTTAATAAACCAATTTATTTCTGGCATAATATAACTTATTCCTATATCTGCAATAAATAGTTTCCTTATAGGTCCTGCATAGTGTACAAAAGGAAGAATTTTTGCAAACTTTTGAAAAAATTCAGGCATTGCAAGTAATGGGAATGTATACCCTCCCAATATGCTTGTAGGCAAAACTGATACTGCTGCAAGCTGTATTGACAATATTTTTTCTGTTACAATGAGCCTTACCAAAACCCCATAACTTACTATTGCAATACAAAACAACAATGTTAATATAATTGCTCCCTTACTTGTACCCCTAAATGGTACTCCAAAATATTTAATCTGTATCCCTAATGTTATTAGGGTGGAAATCGTTCCTACTACACCCCAAAAAATAGTTTTTAGCCACAACCACAAGTAATGTTTTTCTTTCTTTTTAACTATATCTACTCCTAACATTACAAGACATACTTGAATAACAGAAACTAACATTCCTGGATTTAAAAAATTAGTATAATCTCTAGTAGGATTATTTAAAAGTCTATAGCTAAAATACATAGGAAGTACATTGTTTTTAGATACTTCTGGCATTATGCCAAGTTTTCCTTGCATTACTTGCTGTAAATATCCTGTTTTTATTGTCAAAAGTACTTCATCCATCCTAGACTTAGCAGCACTGGTAATTGACATTTGTGAACCGTCATAAAATACAAGAACTTTAGGAGCATTTCCAGAACTTAAATCTTTTGAAAAAGACTTTGGAATAATAACTCCCACTCTTACTTTATTATCTTCTATCAACTTTTCAACATCATAATCATTATTGCTATAGTTAGTTATATTAAATATTTCATTATTTTTTATTTCCTTAACAAGCATCTGACTAAAAGAAGAATTATCATGATCTACAACTACAGTTGGAATGTTTTTAATTTGATGACCTTGCATTTCATACCCTAAAATAAAACTACAAGTTATAGGGATTATGAACACAAAGAAAATAGCAGTTAATACTTTTTTTACTTTTAAACCTATATTAATAAATTTTAGCATTTTATCTTTCATAATAGATTAATCACTTCACTTTCCAAAGTCAACAAGAGCTGTCATACCTTGATGAAGTGGCTTATTTAAATTGCTTAACTCCACCTTAACCCCATAAGATAATACATCGAAATCTCCATTATCATTTGTAGCTCTCTTAACTGCAAAATCTGGTTTTTCATTTATTCTTACTATCTTACCTGTAAATTTTTCCTTAGGATAACTTGGAAGGCTTACTGAAACAGTTCCATTTAATTTCACTTTTGAAAGATCTGTTTCTTTTACATTACATTCAATCCATGGTTTATCAGAGTTAGTTATTACAAGAAGAGGCATACCTGTGGATACAAGCTCACCAACTTCTACATTTAATTGATTTATTATTCCATCCGCTGGTGCAGTAATTGTGGTATCCGCTATATAACTCTGTACTTCACTTTGTCCACCTTCAGCTTGCTTAATCTGTCCTTGGTAACCCTGTATTGTTGCATCTGCTTGATTCACCTGTGCCTGCGCTGCTGCTATATCTTCAGTTCTTGCCCCAGCTTTTGCTATATCGTACTGCTGTTTTGTAACATCTAAGCTGGCTTGAGCCTTATCTAAATCTGCCTTAGCTGCATAACCTTTATCGCTTAGCCCCTTTACTCTATTATATGTAGATTGAGCTAAATCATATTGGGCCTTAGCTTCAGCAATTTCTTCTGGTCTTGCTCCATTTTGAGCTTTTGAAAGTACTGCTTGTGCTGCTGCTTTTGCTGCCTGAGCTGCTTTCATTTGTCCAGTGGCTGCATCAATTTGAGCTTTTGATTGAGCATCCTTTGCAACTAAGGCACTGTTGTCTATAGTTATTAAAACCTGTCCATTTTTAATACTATCTCCTTCTGCAATCTTGATGTCTGTTATCTTTCCTGCAACTTTAGAATTTATATTTACTTCCTTGGTTTCTATACTTCCTTGAACTACTAAATTTGAACTACTTTTCTTTGTTAAATTATCTCCTGTTAAGGCAGTTACATTACTACTGCATCCTGTAAAAAAACTTGTTAATATGATTAATGATGTGAAAATTATACCTTTCCTTTTCATGGAAAAACCCCCTTATCATATTGTAATTATATTTTATATCAAAATATAATTTTTTACTATTTCTTATAAATCTTCATCATGTTTTTAAGTAATTAGTATAAATAGTAAATATATTTACTATTTATATAATAATTATACACATACTAATATTATTGTCAATATGCTTACCATTACATTAAATTAAAAATTAAAATAAAATGTAAGCAAATTAAATTTGCTTACATTTTATAAAAAAGAATATATTGTAAGAGTATGATACTATACTTTTACTGTTATCCTTTCTCCTGTTATTTAGTTTGTTTCTTTATTGAATAGAAGTTGCTGTAGAAGCATGTCCATTTAAAGCGTATTCTAATTGTTCTTGTGCAACCATATAATCATTTATAGCCTGCTCAGTTGTCACCTTTTGAGTATTTAAAGCTAACTCTGCAGAATCCAATGACACTTTGTCTATTAATCCACTATCAAAGCTCTGTTTAGCTTTATCATAACCTGCCTCTGCACTTTCTTGAGCTACCATTTGAGCTTGCACTGTGTCTTCCTTATTCTTTAAAGCATAATATGCTTTCCATAAATTCACATCAGTATTAGTATTCGTATTATCTAACTTGTTTTGTAAATCCTCTAAATCCATTTTAGAATTCATAGGCTCAGTAAGAGAATCAAACGCATATTTTGTTTGTATATCTACCTGTATTTTTTTGATATCAATACTTTTTTGTATACTATTTAAATTATAATCATTTTTTAAAGCATCATTGATTTTAGTAGCTATATCTGTATCATCAAATTTAGCAAATTCCTTTTTAATAGTTGTTAAATTTAAAGAACTATTTATATTTGCATTTAGATATTTTTTTATATTTGATATAGATTGCTGCTGTTGCATATAAGGCGATGCTAATTGAGATAAAAGCTTACTTTTTTGCACATTCAATGGATTTATAGTATCTTTAGTTGATTGTCCTAAATCTATTTTTGCTTGTGTTTGCTTAATTTGTTCATTCAAATCAGCTATGTTTTTATTAATGTTATCTACCTGTTCCTTAGCTGTTATTGCATTCATATATTGTTTCTGCAAATCGAATTTTATACTATTAATTTTTTCATCTTTACTATTTTTTGAATCATCAATATTTTGCTGGTCTTGAACAGGTGTAACTTGCTTTTGTATCATGATTTGTGCATATTGTCCAGCAGCATAGTTAGATTGTCCTTTACCATTAGTATCTAATCCTATAACTTTTCTTTTATCACTATCAAGCTGCTTATTAAGAGCATCTATTTTATTATTAAGAGATTGTACCTCTATATTACTACTCTCCACAATACTTAAAGCTTGATCTAATGTTAAATCTGTTACATTAACACTTGTAACTATATCTTTGCTATCACTTCCACTGGTCATCATAGAAGATGCTGCCATAGCAGTAGTTGATACCGTTAAAGAAATAGCAAACGCAATTAGAAAACCTAATCTTTTCCTCATAATTTTACCTCCATCTTTACATTTTAGTAATCTATACCTGATGTTCCCATAGCCTTAGTAGAAAGTTGTGCAGAAGCATGACCATCTAACATAAACTTAAATTCTTCTTGTATTATCATGTATTCATTTTTTGACCTTTGATTCATATTTTTCTGTTTATCCAAAGCTAAAGCTGTTGTATCTACAGCAAGTTTATCTACCATTCCATTGTCATAATTACTTTTTGACTTATCATAATCTGCCTGTGCACTTTTTTCACTTAAATCTTGAGTTTCAACTGCATTTTCATCACTTTTTAAAGTGTAGTATTTATTCCATAAATTTGATTTTGCATTAGCCTTCGCAGCAACTAAATCATTTTGTGCTTTAAGTAAATCTGATTCAGCACTAGTAAGACCTCCACTAATATCATTATCATATTGTTTGTATATTTCCTTTTGCTTTTTAGCAATGTCCAAAGATTCTTGTGCTTCAACTACTCCATAATCTTTTTCTACAGCTTCACTAATTTTGCTCTCTATACTTGTATCATCAAATTTACTAAATTCTTTTTTTGCACCAGCTAAACTTAAATTTCTATTTAAATCTACATTTAAGTATTGCTTTATAGTTAACATTGAATTATCCATGTCCGCATTAATAGAATCTATTTGATTCATAAGCTGACTTTTTTGTACATTTAAGGTATTTAAAGAATCACTAGTTGCTAACCCTAAATTAATTTGCTGCTGCAATTTATTAATTTGCTCATCTAGATTTGTTAAAGTTTTATTTATATTATCTATTTGATCATTAGAAGTTAAAATGTTTAAATACTGTCTTTCCATATCAAACTTTAAGTTGTTAAGTCTCACATCTACATTATATTTTTGATTTTTAACGCTTTGTTGATCTTTTAATGGAGTAATGACTTCCTGTGTTTTAGCCTGTACTTTATCTACACCTGCTGAACTAGTATTTAAAGCTATTCCTACTTCATGATCTAAATCATACTGTTTATTCAAATAATCAATTTTATCTTTCATAAGTTTTATTTCTGTATTATTCTTCTCTATATTATTTGTTGCATCATTCATTGTTAAATTTAAAGTACTATTATCTATTTGTACAGTAGTACTGTTTCCACTACCTGTATTAGTATTTTCTGCTGCCGCAAAAGAAGTAGTAGCTGTACTTAAACAAATAGCTAATGCAATTAAAATGCTTAAATTTTTTTTCATGACTTTACCTCCAATTTTAAACTAATTTTGCAAATGACCATATTCTAATTATTAGCACTTGCAAGACTTGATCCATCTGCACCAATATCTGAAGCATAATTAAGGTTTGTTTGAGCTAACCATATATCTCTTTCAATAGACTTCAGTGCAATTTCTTTAGCTTTAAGACCTACTGCTGCTTTATCAAAATCAATTTTACTTATTAAGCCTAAATTATAGCTCTGTAACGCCTTGTCATAAGTCCTTTTCATTGAATCATAATCCTTCTTGGCAGGTTCTAATTTTTTAACCTTAACCTGTAAATCGTTGTATAAACTATTTATTTCTATTGATATGTCAACTTTGTCTGTCTCTAATTTATTTTTAGCCGCTTCCACAGGATATTCAGCCACTTTATATTGTGATGTTGTTTTATCGTTATATATTCCCCTTACAGAATCAAATTCTGACTTTTTTGTATTAATCATTTCATTATCATTTTTTATTTTAACTCTATTTGCAAGTGCATCTTTTACATAATCATCATAGCTTTGGGAAGCTGCAGAAGTTGATAGGTTATCCGCAGTAAAACCAGTATATTTTGTATCAATATCCACACCCAAAAGCTGATTAAGCTGTTTAGTATAAGCATCATATTGTCTTTGAAGCTGATTTAATTTTGCTTTTTCAGCAGTATAAGCTGCCTCACTACTTTTCACCTCTACTTTTGACACTAGACCGATCTGCAATTGAAGTTGCGCTTTTTTATACTGTTCTTCCACATTATTAAAATTCTGTTGTTCCACATCTAAGCCTTCTTTAAGACTAACAAGACCTGAATATAATTTATATACACCAAGCTTCAGTTCATTTTTTGATGCTTCTTTTATATTCGTATATTGTAATATAGCATACTTATATTCTAATTGAGTAAAATCCCTTCCCTTTACAAGATTTAATTTTGTACTATCATTCTTAACATAATTAAGCGTAGTATCATATCCTGCAGCAGTTTTCTGAGCATCTGCATAGTTATTTTTAATTTGACTTATGCTCAAGTCTATCTTTTTAAGTGAATATGAATTTCCAATAGCCATATCTATAGCTTTGTCCACATCTAATAAATTTTGTGTAGGCTGTGCAGCATCTGCAGCCAAAGCTGTTGATGAAAATAGTGTAGTAGCCAAAGCTGCAGTTATACATAGTAATCTAAGCCTCTTCATATACAAAAACCTCCTCTATAATTACCCTTGTGAATTTTGCACAATAAATTTTTCTAATATTTTTAAGCCTTTTAAAATAGAATCAATTTCTTCATCACTAGCATTTTTAAACAAATCTTTAAAATAATCTATATGATACTTTATAATTTGTTTTTCTTGCTGTAGCCCTTTATCTTCAATATATATAAACACTTTTCTTCTATCTTCTTCACACCTCTCCCTTCTGACAATACCTAGTTTTACAAGCTTGTCTACTATAACCGAAACGGTACTGTTTGGAATGCCTAAAGTTTCACTTATTTCTGTTAAAGTTTTTACTTTTCCAAGCTTTAATTGATTCATTATCATTAATGCAGTTATAGTAAATTTTTTTGAATTATTATTATTATTTATTTTTCTATTTACTAATTTGGAAATAGAGTGGATTTCTTCTACCACTTCATAAACCTTATCATTATTCATACTATTTCCTTTCAATATTAAATATTTCAACTATGAAACAATTTTACCATATTGTTAATGTCATTTCTACATGTTTTTTTATAAATATTTTTTTGAAATATAGCTGAAAAATATACTGAATCTCTTTATAATAAATTCTTCTTATTAATGGATAAAAAAAACAGAAGCTTATGAAGCCTCTGCTTTTTTCTAAAACTAATTTTGATCAGCTGTTATAATTACGCTTCTTTCTTTTAAATCATCACTTGATGGTACATATTTAACATAATTTCCATCAGCATCTCTATCCGTTGTTATTAATACTGTGTTCTTAACCTTTACACTAATTTTTCCAATAAATGATCCTATATACTTATTGTCATTATTAAAAGTAAATACAACAGTATTTTTATTTATTGATACTGAGTCTGATTTTAATTCTGTTCCATTAATACCTATAAATATAAAGTCATCTGTCCTTATACCACTGTTTGCATTAAGTATAGTATCAAAAGTTACATAAACCTTTCCACCATTTGAATCCTTTGATGCTGTAAAGTAGTCTGAAGCAGTTTTGGGAGCCACCTGGTAATCATATATTGTATTTTGTATATTGCTTAATCCATCTGATAGATTAGCTATAGCTGCACCAGTTTCATCCGTTGTTTTAGCATTTGATCTTATTCCAAAATATGCTTTCTGTCCTTGAGATTTTATAAGGTCTATCTTAGTTGTATTAACATTATTATTAGTTTTTCCATTAGCAAAGTCTATTAATGATACTGCATTCTTTTCAGCAATAGTAGCTAAATCTCCATCTTTAAATGTAAGTATTACTTTATCTCCTGCAGAACTTGCACTAGTTGGCACTACTTTTCCTAATGTAAAATCACTTGCATTTAAGTTATCTATGGATCTTTCAAATTGAATAATAGCCTTTAAGTCATCTCCTTCATAGTAAACCTTAATTGTATTAGCTTTCACCTGTGTCCCTGTGGAATTAATAGATATTACACTTGTATATGCTACCCCATCTAATATATTTAAAGATTTATCTTTAACATTAGAAACTACTAACTTAAGCACATCATTAGCTATGCCCGTATTAACAATATTACCTTTTGCATCGGCTGTTTTAATGTGATACCTTGTAGGAAATTCAATTATAATACTCCTATTGTCTCCACCAACTATAATATTTACATCATCTGGTAATTCTTTAGTATCTCCTTCTCCATTTGCAAACTTATAGTTATTTTTATTTATAACAGTACTTGTATCCATAGCTTCAGTAAAATAAACAACTGCTTGATCTTTTCCTGAAAAACTATTTTGTTTGTAATACACTCCTGATACTTTTGGAGCTATATCGTCAATACATGTAAAAGTACTTGAATAATCATCCATTGTATTTGGTTTAGTTACCGTATCTATAATATTTTTAATTGTTAAATTATAGTTTGAACCTGTTAATCTCCAATCATCATTAAAATTATCAGGATTAACTTTTTTTAACTTAATATCATAAATATTTGTGTTACTATTTTCATCTCCACCACCAGTACTGTATATTGCATCAATATGATTAGTTATATTTATGCCTTCATTATCTTCTAATTTGTAATTTGATTTATTAGTAGCATAAAAATAATTAACATCTTTACTGAACCTTACACGAATAGTTTCACTATCAATTGCCTTGACACTTACAACCATTGGTTTTGTTTCATCTTTAATATCATTAAAGCTTACCCTAGTATCATCATCAACTTTGTTTCCATAAGCATCCTTAACATTATTACTAATATAAAGGGTATTAGCTCCTGCTTGAATATTGTTTAAGCCTTTTATTTTAACTGTACAATCATTATTATCAGTATCAAAACTGACTGCAGACATGCCTTTTAAATTCACACCATTTAGTTCATAGTTTTTACTGTCAAAAGCTGTTTTTTTGTCCATTGCTCTATCAAAAGTGACATGAATTTCTCCACTTGCAGCTTCATTTATTGAAACAATTGATGGTTTAGTGTTATTAGTATCTACTTTAAAATTCAAGATAGAACCTTTTAAAGTAAATCCAGCTGCATCACTTAATATTTTATTTGTTTCCCCATCTGAAATCTCTAATGTATGATTACCTAATGTTATTGGTGCATCAAAGTAAAATTGAACACTATTTGTCCATGTATTACCATTCACTATAAGTCCATTTTTAATCTTAGTTAAAGATGAATCACTATCTATTCCATAGTTAGCTATGCTTTGTCCATCAATCTTAATTTTACCTTCTAAAGAGCTAATATCTTTCACATTAACAACTTCTGAAAATTCTAATGTTAATAGATTATTTCCTTCTATATTTATTGATTTTAATGTAGGAACTGAAGTATCTGATAATGTTACATCCTGATCAAATGCATCTATAGTCTGGCTCTTATCCGCAGTTAAAATAGACTTTTTAACTGAAATTATCACATTATCATATTGTTTTCTTGGACTTGCTAAAGTTATTAAAACTGTTCTATCATTAACAGCCTTAGCTACTGCTCCATTTTCATTTACTGCATTTCCATTAACATCTACAGGTGTCAGCTGAACACCATCCACCTTATAATTTCTTACATCTTCAGCAGAACTACTATAAATAGATGTATTGAAATGAACTTTAAACTGATTAAGATTAACTGCTTCTATAGATTGAACCGTTGCTTGCCCATTTCCAGTTCCATCACCATTTACAGAAGTATTTATAGCATCTTCTGTGTTTTTTGAAACAACACCTGTTCCACCTATAAGATTTAAGTCTGTTTTATTATTAGCATTAGCTTTAACATATGTTATAGCTTTACTTGTTGCAGTTGAAGCTTCAGTGTCAAGTAGTACTAATGGTGCACCTGTTTTTCCTGCTACTGCCGAAGCAACTAAAGCATCTGCATATCCATCATTTGATGCATTAGCAATATACATTTTATCCATTTTAACAGTATCTTTAAATGCCAATAAAACTTTCATATTAGTATCAAATCTATCTATTCCACCATCTATTCTGCCAACAGCATTTACTGCACTGTAAATAGAATTATTTATAACATTTTTAGTTCCAACCACTGTAACTTTTGAATTGTTTTTGTTAACAAAGTCTATAACCGGTTTCATGTAATCAGCACTATTCATCCCAAGTAAAAGAATTTGTCCTTTAGCTGCTGCTATTGGAGCTACTGATAAAGCATCTGAAAACCCTTCTCCACCAACCATCATAACTTCATCAGCTTTAACCCCTAAATCAACTAATTTTTCAGCAACCTTTGCATTAGTTTCATATCTATTAGCTCCACCAAGTTCGATTAACTTATAATTAGCTTTTAATATATTTCTTACTGAAGCTGAAACTGAAGCGTTTCCACCTATTACATATATATTTTTAGCATTTAATGTAGTTAATGCTTTTTGAGTATCAGTATTTAATGATCCAGGTGTTGTTAAAAGTATTGGTGCATTTAGTTTTTTTGCTAAGGCTGAAGCACTTACTGCATCTGCATAGCCTTCACCTGTTACCAGTATTACATCATCACTGGTTGTCCAATTTGATGTAGAAACCTTAGCTGCCGTTGCATATCTATCAGCCTCACCTATTCGTGTAACTTTCCCTGCTGCAGCTTTAACTGTACCAGCTGACAAAGCTGTAGTTAACACTAATGACATAAGAACAGTACTTGCAAATACTTTTGTACTCTTTTTATTCATATTTATATTAATTCCTTTCACTTTGCTCAAGGAGCAAAACATAATGAAACGTGTCGCCTTTGAGCACATTTTTTATATAGCAATTTAATTTTAGTGTTAAATCCCTGTATTTTCAATGTATTAATTGATGTAAATTATTCAATGTTAAGCCACAGTTTCATAAAACATGAAATTATAATTTGACATTTTTCATTATATTCATAATTTTGTACATTTAGTTTAATAAAATGCGTAATATCATCCAATATATACATAATAAAATTCATTTACTTCAAAAAAACAAAAAGAGCATTTCTAAAAATACTCTTTTAATAATATTACTATTTTATTGACCTAATTTGTTTAATTACTGCTTCATGTTCATCTACTTCTTCAGTTAGTTTTGTTACTTTTCCCTGAATGTCTCCAAGCATATATATCATTTTATCCTGTTCTGCTCTTGTTACTTTGATATTTTCTTCCACTGATCTTTGAATTAAATACATTTCATCTTGTCTTTTTTCTACACTATCTAATCTTTTGTCTATACCATCTAGTTTTGTTAATATCAATTCGAACATTTGTTTTGTGTCTTTATCCAAATTTTTCACCACCAATAAAGATATCGTTTTTTCATTATACCATTTACAATTTTTCATTTCAATATTAAAATTTTATACACATATAATCTTCAGAGATACTTTGAAATTAGCCCCTTTTCAGTCTCCTCACATTACCATCCAAAGTGCCTTGCATTTCCATATTTACTACACATAGTTTGTAGCAAATATAAAACTTTTAGTGTATACTTATTTTATTATATAAAATTTATAACATAAGATTTTAGGAGGATATTAATTATGAAACTAAACCCACAAAATAAAATAACAGCATTAGCAAGTTCTGCTTTATGCGCATTGGTTCTAGCAACATCTGTTAGTACTGCAACTGTTTCTGCAGCAGCAGGGCAGGTTTCAAGAACTAGTGGCGCTGACAGATATGAAACTGCTTCTCAAGTAGCTACAACAAACTGGACTACTTCTGAAAATGTAGTACTAGTATCTGGAGAAGGCTATGCAGATGCAGTAAGCGCTTCAGCTCTAGCAAAAAAACTAAATGCACCAATACTTTTAACTTCAGCAAAAACTTTAGATTCTAAAGCTAATGATGCATTAAATACATTAAAGCCAAAAAATATATACATTATAGGTGGAAATGCTTCTGTTTCAAAGCAAGTTAGAGATTCTTTAAGAAGTAAATATACTCTTATAGAGCTTAGTGGAACAAATAGATATGAAACAAATGCAGCAGTAGCTGAAAAACTTGTAGCACTTGGAGTTGATCCATCAAATGCTATGATGGTAGGGGGAGAAGGCTTCTCAGATGCTTTATCTGTAGCTCCTGTAGCAGCTTCAAAAGGACAAATACTTTTACTTGGAATGAATGATGCGGGTTATATAAAACCTGTAACTGATTTTATAAAAAGCCATAAATCTGCAGTAACTGTAGTTGGAACTACTAATGTAATAAATAATACTATTTACACTGCTATTAATGGTGTTGGCAGAATAGATGGTGGTTTAGATAGATTTGATACAAATTTAAAAGTACTAGGTGCCTTTAAATCTGATTTAAAAATGGACAAGGCCTATATAGCAAATGCTAGTGGTGATGGTTATGCAGATGCTTTAGTTGCATCAGCTTTAGCTGGTAATGCTTCTGCACCTCTTGTAATTGTAGATAGTGAAACTTCTGCAGCTACAACAAGTGCAATTAATTACTTGAAATCAAATATAAAATCAACTACAGACCTTCAAGTTATAGGAGGATTAGGTGTTGTTTCAAATAATGTAGTATCTAAAATAAATGCAGTTGTACCTGCTACCCAAACACCAACAATTCCAGTAGCAACCATTGAGCAAGCAGGAACAGCAATCGTAGGAAAGACAGTAGTAGTTGCATCACTTCCATCAACAGTAGATGCTACTAAATATGATGTAACAGTGAATGGAACAAAATTAACATACACTGCTGGATCACAAAAATTCACTGCAACACTTGACGGAACTTTTACTGTAGCAGACTTACAAGCAAAAACTACAGTAACAGAAAAGCAAACAGTTCAAATGCCAGCAGTAACTGTTGAACAAGTAGGAACAGCAATATTAGGAAAAACAGTAGTAGTTGCATCATTACCAGCTGATGTAGATGGTAGTAAATACAATGTAACTATAGATGGAAAAGCATTATCATATAATGCTTCAACAAAAAAATTAACCTTAATACTTGATGGAACTTTTACTAAAGAGTATTTACAATCTAAATTAATAGTATCACAAAAATAAAATAAACAAATGCCAGACTAAAAAGTCTGGCGTTTATTTATTTTATTTTTTCAATTTTAATTAGTTTTTTAACTTCATCCATTTCGTATACCTTTTTTATAGGACTTATAAAAATATTTTCGCCATTACTATTTTTTTTAGGTTCCAACTGAACTCCATCCACCGTTACCTTATAGTTTTCAGGTTCTTTAGTATCTAATTTAACTAATACAACAGTAGCAAGAGGAATTGCTTTTCCCAGCTCTATAGTGTATTTAGGCATGTTAGCATTTGGTTCCACTGTAGAACTTTGAGTTTTATTCTTAGCATCTTTATTAGTATCTTTATTAGTATTTGTACTTGTATTATTAGCAGCAGAATTGTTTCCACTTGCATTACTAGAATTACTGTATGGCAATTTTAAACTTAAGTCACCTTGTATCTTTTTACCATTCTTATCCAATAAGGTTTTGGCTATATCTACAGAATGTGATGAATTTACACCCTTAAGAGCTTCATTTGGTAATTTTATAATGATTTCTTTAGAATTTTTTGTAGATATTGTGGTGTTTTTAGGTAATGGATTCCCGTCTAACTTATATGATTTTACATTAAACGGATTAGAATCATCATCTTTTTTACTATCTGCCACATCACATGTAAAAGCTAAAAACACATAATCTGCAGAAGCATCATCATCTTTAGGATCCTTATCCTGTATAACCATATCAAGATCTACATCTGCATAAGCCGATTTTGCCTTAAAATCACCTTCAACAGTTTGTTTTGCAGTTTTATCCGTAGTTTGCTTTGCATTATTTTTATTAGAAATAAAATATCCTGCAGAAACTATACATATTGCTGCTACAATTCCAGCTATAATTTTTTTATTCATAATTATTATGACCTCCAAAATATTAAATATTAATCGATTTCCAAACTTAACTTTATCATATTTAATATTTACAGTCAATTATACAAAAAGTACGAAGTTCAAATAACAAAGAATAAAGAAGGACGATTTTAATATTTTCTGACGTTAGGAAAAAATTTATAATTATTTGTTCTTTAAACTTCGTTCATCTATTTAAATGAGAGAAGGAAAGTTATACTTCCGTTCATACTTTGTTCATGACCCCCTGGGAACGTTGCGAACGACCTTTGGAGTGAGCTTGCTTCGTTGAGTTTGCTTGCTCATTCTGACTCCGATTTGAATAATTGAATTGGTTCTTCAACTTCAGGACAACTATACAATTCAAATGGATCTATATCTAGGCATTCACTTTCATCATAATTTCCCTCTAAATCCCAAGCCAATGTGCCATTCAGAACCGTACACTTGTCTACAAATATATTCTTATCTTTAAGTTGCTTAAAAATACCTTTGTTGATTAGCTCTGATGCATCAAATAACTTTATTGAACCATCATCAAAATAAACGTAGACGTTATATTCATTAGTTGGTATTACTTGTATTACATCTGGAAAATAATCCATAAAATTGTCCTCCTTATGCTAAAGGTTCTATTTTATTTAATTTTTGATGTGAACGTGCTAATTCCCAATTTTGCATTAGTTGATCTTTATGTATTTCTGTCCAGGCTAATACCAACTTTAATTGTCTTTTGGGAAGCATTCCTCTAAGTATTCTTACATTTACTATATCAACTAAAGCTTTATCTCCATTATATTCAGCATGAAAATGTGGAGGTGTATGATCATTATAATTTATCGTAATTCTTATTCCAAAAAATATACTGATTTCTGGCAATGTAAATCACTCCCTTATAACTTATACTTTATTATATTATATCAAGTTTACATATATTTTACACTGATATTTCAACTTAATTTCATGATCTGTAGTAAGTTATATAAAAAAGACTCAATATTGAGCCTTTTTTATAAAATAGCATTCCCCTTTTTTACATATTATTCCAAGATTCTGGCCCCCTTGCGACGAAATCTTTTCCTAGATTGTTATTCCTCTCTTCATATTGCTATCTTTATCTGTTCATACTTTGTTCATGACCCCTTACACTTTCCAAATATACTGTATCAGGACACAAGTCTTGATCATGTATCCATTGCACCGTACCCATAAAAGGTTTAACTGTACTAAATAAGTTCCAGTTCTTCAATTCCTTGAATATACCTATTTCAAGATAAGGTTTCATATCTAACATACCTATTTCCCCATTCGTAAATGTTATTGTAAGTGTGAAATCCTTATTGGGAAATACATCTTTTACTCTGGGATTCATAATTTCACCTCCTACTTTAATGGATCAACCTTGTAAATATTTTCGCCTTTAAGCGCTAATTCCCAGTTAGCCATAAGTTCATCATTATGAATCTCTATCCAAGCCTGTATAAGTTTCATTTTGTTAGATTTAATATCACCTTCAAGTAATTCTCCACCTGGTATTGAAATAACAGCCTCTTGTCCCTGATATGTTACATGAATATGTGGTATATGATGCTGTTTATTGTCCATATAATACATAGAAATAATTATTCCATAAAACATTGATAATATTGCCATTCATTTTTCACTTTCTTCTTACCTTTATTATATCCAATTTTAATACTAAATTCACTATATTATTTAATCACTAAAGAGTAATTTAATGGACAAAAAATAATAGAAGAGTATCCCTAAAGATACTCTCAGTATTGTTTTGATTATTTAGTTTTTTAATCAGTATGTGACCTGACTATTTTTGACTTAAAGATATTTTAAGATGTATTAGTGCAATTTTCCACGTTCATGATTATTGAAATGGAAAACATTTAATAAGTGTTTTCCACATGAAAGTGATGTCCCCAATTATATAATGGGAGAAGGAAGGTTGTTTTCTCCATTCCTTTCCTTTAATTCTTATATTTACATATTATCCCAAGGGTCTGACCCCATAGCCATCAAGCTAAGGTAGCTGTATGCTTGCCTTAGCCTATGTTTTTTAATTCTGTGTTTACTGGAAAAATATAATTTCCGTATTTTAACTAATTTAAAATTTATTGAGCATAATCCTGATTTCAGTGCAAAATAATTAATCATACAATATTAAATGTATGATACTAACAATTTTTTAATTTAATTACTGTTTTATACTACCAAACTTTCCAACTCATCTTCACTTATTTTTACACTTTCTATTATTTCAAACGATGTTTTTTTACCTTTCTTTTTTGATTTAATACCATACTTCATGATTGACTCAATTATCGTACTTAAAAATCTCATGAAAATTATTTCTCCTTGGAATATTTTATCTCTAATTCCACTAAGAAATTCCTTTACGATACTAAAAGATTTCATTGGACTAATTTCCCTTTTGCTTTCGTCCCAAAGGATTGTTTTACCTGTGGAGACAATTGAAGAGGTAAGTAGTAGTGAAATTAATCTACCATATAGAAAACACTGAAATCTCTCTAACTTAACCTTTTTAACATCATGAATTTTAAAAATAGATTTCCAAATTTTAAACATTAGTTCCACCTGCCATCTAAGAGAGTAAACGTCATGAATTTGCTCTTTTGATAGTATGGATTTTGGAATATTAGTAATGTAAATATTAATACCATTCCAAAAAATATTTTTATCCGAAAGTGTCTTCTTACCCTTCTTAATATCCTTAAAAAACTTTTTTTCTCTATTTTGCTTGCATTCTTGTGTTAATTTAGTTAAAATCAACTTGGTTTTAAGTTTATCTTTTCCAATGTAGATATCTGAGATTTCAATAGTTTCGCCTTCTGCTAAAGGTTCAGCTATTTCTTGGATATCTACTTTTTTATATATAGAGCCTTTTTTAATCTTGCCGTTAGTATTTATTTCTGGATTTTCATTTTTAATATAGATTGCTGATGTACTTTTTAGTTTTGATATATAATAGGCTCCAGAGTTTTCTAAAATGTTTAAATGAGCTAAATTAAAATAGCCTAAATCCTTTAAATGCAGTTCTTTTTCTTCGATGTTCTTTTCCAATACAGGCAAATAATCTGCATCATTAGATACTGCTTCAAATATATCACAGTTAATAAAACTTCCTGTAAGCAAGTCAAGTTGTAGTTGAACTTTTACTGCTGCATCTGACGCACTGCCACCACTACCACGGTAGGTTGTTTTTAAATGTTCAGGCAAAATTATAGTAGTTGAATCTACTACTTTTATAGCTTTAAAATGAGATTTTAATAAAATTTCTTGATCTCTTAAAATTGTATTTTGTTTTTTCAGCGTTTCATTAAATATAGATTTTAAAAATTCTACTGATTTTTCATTAAAACGCTGATCTAATGCCTGAGGAGATATAGTTATATTCTCCGTTGAGGCTAATCTAGATATTAATTGTAATAAGCTTGACCTACAAAGGTCTTCACCTCCAAACAGACATAGAGATAAAAATATTTCCGGTGTTATTTTGCTTTTTCTTTTCATGAATTTAGTTTTCCATGCAACCTTTTCTACGACTTCGATTAAATATAGTTCTTTTAATGATTTTAGTAATTGTTTTATTCTTTTGTTCATAATATTCATTTCTCCATTTTTACTTATTATAGATTATTTATAATTAATAAACATAAAAGTTATATATATACTTATTATATAATATTTAATATATATTCAAAAAACAAAAAGTGGACTAGATTCCTGTATTAGGAATTAATCCACTCTATATTTTCTATTCAGTATTTTGCATGTATTGATTTATTTTACATATTTTATATTGATTGGTTTTATTAGCTTGATGGCTATGGGGTCTGACCCCTTTGCGAAGGAAGTTTTTCCGAGCTTGCTATAAAACCAAATGTAGATAAATCATCTTCAATTAATTCTAACCTATATCTATCTTGGAATAAATGTCCTATATATTTATATTTCTTATTAAAATTCCACGCAATCTACTATGTGCTCTTTTTATAAAATTATATACATCAAGATCTGTTGTTTGAATTATAAGATGCACATGATTTGTCATCAAAACATACGCAATTATGTAATACTTATTTTCGTAATATTCCATAGCCTCTTTTAAGTAATTTAAATATACTTCATAATCTGTTTCATCTCTAAATATATCATTTCTATGATTTCCTCTTGCAATCACATGTAATTTAGCACCAATATACCATTCATGTTTTTTTCTAGGCATGTAATTCTCTCCTTCATGCAATTATACCATTTGTAATTATTCACCTTTGTTCTAAATTTTAAACAATTCTTTGGAATAACATTTTTAAATAAATACATCAAAAATAAAAAAGACTCAATATTGAGCCTTTTTTATAAAATAGCATTCCCTTTCTTTACATATTATTCCAAGGATCTGACCCCTTTGCGAGGAAATCTTTTCCAAGCCTGCTACAGCCTGCCGGGGATCGTTGCAAACGACCTTGGGAGTGAACTTTATACGAGGAAAGTTTTTGCAAACTTGCTTATTTCAGCGTTATTTCACCTAATTTTTTACCTTTCTGAACAGCTATTGCATGTACAGGCATATTTTTATAGGCTTTTTTTAATTCTTTAGCATAATTGTTTAATAATGTTTTAGCATCAGATTCTTTGATACCGTCTTTTATTACCATCGCACATATAACAGTATTGTTCTGTAAATATATTTGCCCATCTTCAACTTCCTTTTCTTTTTTAAGATCTTGAGTATAATTTTTATCTTGAACTAATTTTGTAGAATCTTTATCTAGTTTTACTGCCTCATGTTTTGAACCACAAGCTGCTAATGATATTGTAAGTACTATCATTAATAATAATGTTGACATTTTTGTAATTAGGTTTTTCATATATTTCACCTCATATTTATTTTCACACAATTTATTATAACATATTATGCTATTTTTAATACACATGATTACTTACAAAAAAGAATAGAAGAGCACCCCTAAAGATACTCTTAGTTTTGATTTGACTATTTAGTTTTTCAATCAGTATGTGACCTAACTATTTTTTTGACTTAAAGATATTTTTTTGATAAGTTAGTACAATTTATCCGTTCATTTATTTAAATGGTAGAAGGAAGGTTGTACCTTCCTTCACTTTTGATTTTCCGTTCATTTTTCTCAGCTTGTTACTCTGAAAATTAGTTTAATGTAACTACAGCAGCACCGTTAGCAACACTACCTGTTGCTTGTGTTGTTTGTTCAACTGCTGTAAATGGTGAAGCTAAAGTTGCAGTAACTGTAAAGTTTACAGCCGCTGTTGCAGTACCTGTTGCACTAACAACACCAGTTCCGCTTACAGCCATAGCTGTAATTCCATTAGTTATATTTGCTGGTGTAGCAGTCAACACTAAGTTACTTAATGCAAGTGATGTATTATCTGAACCCCAAGTTGCTTTTACTGTCTTATTAGTTGTATCAGCAGAATCCTTAGAAAGTACTATATTAGCTTTTGCAGTTGTAATCAAAGCTTTACCTGCAGTGTAATTTGTACTTAAAGTTGTTTTTGTTACAGAAGATACAGGTGCACTCCAAGCTGTCATATCAGTATCAGCTGTTGTTACTGCTGTTAATGCTGCAGCAAGATTAGCTCCAGTATTAGTTGTTGAAGCTGTATTTAATGCTGTTATAGCTGTTTGTATATGATCGATATAACCTTTTTCTGTTGTACCTAATGTTGTTAAAGCAGTATTTACAAGTCCCTTAGCTGTAGCATCATTCATAGCAGTTTTAGCTGTAGTAGCTACTGTAACCAATGATGATGATCCTGTATATAAAGTATCATAATTTGATTTTACTGATAAATCATATGTTGAAGCAAAGTATACAGTTTCTTGATAAGTTACTTTTCCTAAAAGATCAGCTAACTCTTGATCATAAGTATCAGAACCACCTGTTACAGTGTTAGTTCCATGTAATCCTGCTGCATCTACTGCTGCAACTGCGTCATTATAAGCTGATCTTGCACTTGCTGCTGTGCATGATGTTGCTAAAGTAGTTGCAGTTGCAAATTGAGCTTTTGCAGCTGTTAATGAGGCATCTGCCTGACCTTTCGCATCAGATAATGCTGTTGTAGCTGAGATAGGTGTAGTAGTTGCTGCAAGAACATTTCCAGCTAAGTCAGTAACATCATTTGTGCCTAATACTGAAACAGTTACAGGCGTTGTAACTGAAGTTAACGGTGTAGTTAATGTAAGTACTGCAACACCATTATTTTCTTGTGCACCTGATACTGAAGCAACAGAACCATTAACTCTAACTTCAAAATTATTTGCATCAATTAAAGTACCACTATTCGTTGAATTTACTGATAAGTCTTTAACATCTTCTGAGAAAGTTACTTTTACTGTGTTTAAACCAGTCAACTCAACCTTGCTTACTGTTGGAGCTACATTTTCTTTAACTTTATTAGCAACGAAATCTGTTATGCTAATTGTTTTGTCAGTAACATTCTGTATTCCTGAGATTTTTAATGTTCTTACCGCAGTAGAAGTGATTGCTCCATCATTTAATGTTAATCTTACAGTATTTTTTGAACCATCAAATATTGCTGATTTAAATACATTTACTCCGTCTACTGTATAATGAGAAACATCTAATGAATCAGAACCTACTTCACTAGCAAACTGTACAACAATTTCATTTGTTGTTGTTGTATTTGAAGTAGTTGAAGAATTTGCTGTATAACTTGGTACAGCTGATGTTACACCATTTAACCATACATTAGTAACTGCTGTTGGAAGAACACTTGCTGAATAGTTAAATGTTGCCTTTGTTGTATCAATACTATTTGCATAAGTATCAACAACTAATGTACTTGGTAATGTAATACTATAATTTCCAGTTACTATATTTGTTACTGGTATAGCAATTTCATTAGTAGCAAGTTGAGTAAGAGTACTATGAGCTACAGGTGTTATTGTACCTAATCCTGATACGTTTTTAGTAACTCCAGTTGAATCAACATAAGTTCCTGTTATTGTACCTGATCCTATACTTACATCTCTGTCAAAGTCATATACTATATAGTATGTTCCAGCAATATTCTTTAATGATCCAACAGTATTACTTATTACTGGTTTAGTTCCAATAATTTGAACCTGTTGAGTATATGTTGAACTTGCTGGTGAACTTGGATTTCCAATAACATCTTGGAAATTAGCTACTGTATATATATGATTGTCACCATTTGTTCTTGCATCAGCAAAGTTAACTACAAATGTTTGATAATCTGGAGTTGTTGTATTGTAATTTGAAATTGTATACTGTTTTGGTGTTTGTGAAGCTGTTGTTCCTACTGCAAGTGCAGTTCCATCTTCCTTAACTGTAAAGTAATTAGTTCCGCCTAGTGTCTGAGGCTTAAGTGGTTTACTAAATGTAACTTTTAAATGTTTTGTATCTAAGCTTGTTAATGAAGATACTGTTGGAGCAACAGTGTCTGTAGCTACATTAAATGTTCCAGCATATTTAGTTAATGAATTTCCTGCGAAATCAGACAATCCTGTTATAGCTATTGAATAATCAACTGCTCTTGTAAATCCTGCTGTAGTATCATTTATAGTAAAGCTCATTTTATCACTAGCTAACACAAATGCGCCTGAAGAAACTGCTACAGTAGTTCCATTTTTTTGAATAGTAGTTGCTGAAGCTATTCCTGCTGATGTAGTATTTATTGGTTCGCTAAAAGCAACCTTTATTGTATTACTATCTGGATATGTTATTCCAGTTACTGTAGGTACTGCAGCATCTGCTAAATTAACTAATGAACCATATGCTGGTACTGCTGTTCCATCAGTTCCTAGTACGTTCTTAGTCACTTTAACTAAATATTGTGCTGTTGATGTATTGTTTAATGGTGTAGCATCATTTAATGTAAGATATACTGTCTGCTTATCATCCTGTAATTTTGCACTATCAATAGTTAATGCACCTGAAACAGCATCTGAATTAACTCCTACAATAGAGTAGTTACTTGTAGTTTGTGCTGAAGCTATATCAACAGCTTTTGTAAATGTAACGGCAATTGTTTTAGAATTAACTGCAGTAACTGATTGTACAGCTAAATTAGTTGCTGCTGCATTAACAGTTACACTAGCACTTACAACCTGATTGTTGTAATCAGCAAGAGTTCCGTTAACAGTTACTGTTCCAGCAGTAGCATAAGTTGCTGCTGTTGTAGCTGCTGCATTCCAAGTAATATTAGCTGTCTTAGTTGTTCCATCAAGTAATGTAACACTTACAGTAGTAGGTAATGTTGGTGCTACTCCTACTGTTGTAGCAGGTACAGTAATAGGGCTTACAGTTTTTATAGTTTTAGTTGGATCTACTGAAACAACCTTTCCATCTGTACCACATGTAGAATCTACAGTAACATTTGCAATATCTGTTGCTGCTGCATTTTCAGTAACAGCATCCAATTTAAATGTTTTACCGCCATCTTTTATTAAAGCATCTGTATATGCTTTAGAAACTGCATCATATGAAACATAACCTTTTATAGTATCTTTAAAAGCTACTAGATTTGGAGCATCTTTTAAATACTCATCAAACATAGGTGATGCTTGGCCTGATAATTTATTAGTATAATCTGCTAATAATTTATCTAAGTTAAAGCTAATAACATTATTAGCTGCATTCTTAGCAACATAGTCTGTAACTGCTGCATGAGCATTAGTTGTTACTGCTGAAGCTATTAATACCCCCAACGCTGCGCTTGATAAAACTGCAAGACTTTTTTTGTTTTTATTCATTCTTATACCATTCCTTTCAAAATGTTATTATTTTTTTTAATAGACGTTATCCACAAGAAAATCATCGGAAGTTACTACTATCTTACTTTGTAACTCCTGTACACTAAAAGTACCATCAAGGGTTATAGTGAATTTTTTTGTTGAAGCGTCATAGGTCAATGCCTGTCCATCTATTGTTAAGATATATTTAGTGGCATCTACATCTGATGGTAATGATGCAACTACTACTGTTTTTCCTGCTACTGATGTTCCTGCTTGTTCAACTGTTGCTTTCACTGCTGCTACTACTGATCCATTTGCCCAGTTATAACCTACAGTAATATTTTTAATATCCGAAGCACTCGCATTTTCAGTAACTGTGTCGATTTTAAACGTACTAGCATTACCTGCTACTACTGCATCTGTATATTTAGCCATAACCGAATCATATGAAACATAGCCTTTTATAGTATCTTCAAAGGCTATAAGATTAGGTGCATCTTTCATGTATTCATCAAACATAGGTGATGGTAAACCTGACAAATTATTAGTATAATCCAATAATAGCTCATCTAAGTTAAAACTAATAGTTCTTCCAGAAGCATCATTTGCAATATATGATTTAACTGCTGCATGAACATTAGTAGTTAAAACACCAGCTATTACTAGACTTGATAGTAAAGCAAAACATCTTTTTTTATTCATACTTCTTAATTCCTTTCAGAACAATTATTTTAGTTAATAAATACTATTAACACTAACTTAGGCATCATTCTGATTTATATTGCTTTATTTTTTAATAGATAGGGGATAGACTCCCCTATCTATTGAATTTTAATAAATTATTTTGCTGATACTGTAATTGCTGTTTGTAATTGTGCTACAGTGAAAGTTCCATCAAGTGTTGCTGTGAATTTTCCTGATGTAGCATTGTATGTTAATGCTGTTCCACTAATTAGTACATTGTATTTAGTAGCATCTACTGTTGAAGGTAATGATGCAACTACTACTGTCTTTCCTACTATTGCAGTTCCAGCTTGTTCAACTGTTGCTGTTGGTACTGCAACTACTGTTTTTAATGATGCTGTAGTCTTTGCTTGTAAATCTGCTACAGTGAAAGTTCCATCAAGTGTTGCAGTGAATTTTCCTGATGTAGCATTGTATGTTAATGTTGTTCCATTAACTACTACATCGTATTTAGAAGCATCTACTGTTGAAGGTAATGATGCAACTACTACTGTTTTTCCTACTATTGCTGTTCCAGCTTGTTCAATTGTTGCTTTTACATCTGTGCTTGGTGTTGGGTCTGATTGTCCTACAAGAATTTTAGAAAGATCAACAGTACTGTTTACCTTAATTGTTCTTGTTTTAACTTTATCATCATTTGATGGAACATAAAGAGCATAGTTTCCGTCTCCATCTCTTTGTGATTTTACAGTAATACCAGTATGAGCTAATGATACATCAACATTTGCATCGCTAGCAAATTTGTCTAAGTCAGTTGCTGAAACATCTGCGTTTTGTTTGAACACAAATACTAAGTTGTTGTTTACATATTTAACAGCATCTGCTTTAAGTGTTTTTCCAGCAACAGTGAATGAGAAGTCATCTGGTGTAACTCCACTGCCTTCAAATAAGTTAGTATCGTAAGAAAGAACTACTGCTGCTTCCTTAGTACCATTTACTGTTTGAGCTGTAGTAGCATACCAGTAATCTGATGTAGTCTTTGGTGCTACTGAGTTATCATATACTCCTGCAACTGTTTCCTTAGCAAGCGTATTTCCTGCTATATCTCTTGTTTGTGTCTTATCAGCTACAACTTCATATTTTGCAGAACCTGGAGCATAATATTTTAACACATCAACTTTCTTAACTTTATCTCCAGATGTAGTTGGGTTAAATTTATATCCTGGTATTTGGCTAAATGAAGTTATACTTTCTGCATTTTCATTCTTTCCAAATCTTAATATTAAGTCAGAACCAGTCATTGATATACTAGTTGGAGTTTCTCCAGCAACCTTAAAGTCAGTAACTTTTGTAGTATTTGTATCTATAGCTCCATCATACTGAACTTTAACTAATATGTCGTCTCCATCATATACCATTCTATAGCTGCTATCTTTTAATTTTATAGTTCCTGTTGCTGCTACGATTCCTGTTTCACTACCATTGTGGAATGAATCTATTATGTTACCTGCTTCATCTTTAACATTTTGTGCAATTATTCCGATTACATCATTGTCATCATCTTTGCCTGAGTCATTCATGCCATAGTTACTTGGGAATTTAATTGTTACACCCTTGTTGTCATTACTTGTTGTTATTTCTACAGAAGATGGTAAATCCTTTGAATCTCCTGATTTGTTCTTATATTTAAAGTTTTCTTTTGTTAATGTAGAAGTATTCATTGCTTCACTGAAGTATACAACTACTTTTCTGTATGCATCTGAATCTGAATCAGTTGCTGATTTAGCATATACAGCTGTTACTTTAGGTGCAACATCATCATTACCATTTAATGTAGTGTTCCACTCTGCCATTGCATTTCTGTTACTTGTTGTATCAGCTAAATTCTTAACTGTTAAGCTGTATTTAGAACCAGTTAATCTCCAATCAGTTGTCTGATCACTGCTTGTAGAATCTTTTTCAGCTGGGTTCTTGTACATCTTTATATCCCATGCATCACAGTTATCCCAAGCACCACTGTCAGTTTTTACACTAGTTGAAGGTTTAATTTCTTTAATATGTGCAGTAATATCTAATCCACTTGAATCTTTTAAAGTATAGTTACTTATTTGTGTTGCATAAGTAGCATCTATATCTTTGCTGAATTTCAAACGTATAGTTTCACTATCTACCATATCAGAAGTTAGAACTGTAGGTTTAGTTTCATCTTTTTCCTTTGTAAAGTTAACTCTTGTATCATCATCTACTTCGTTACCAAAAGCATCTCTTGTATTTTTATTTATATATAATACATTTGATCCTGTATCAATTTTACTGCTTACTCCAGTAATCTTTACAGTGTTGTCATTTTCTTTTAGCTTTAATGTAGCTCCGCTTATAGGGCTTGTGCCTTTATTTAATAATACATAGTTTGATGCATCTAAAGCTGTCTTCTTATCCATTGGTCTTCCGTATTTAACCCAAAGTGTTCCATCTGCATCAGCTTTTATTGTAACATCTTTGTCTGTTATTTTTCCATCTTTTGAATCAACATTGAAGTCCATTGTGCTTTCTATAAATGTAAATCCACCTGCATCAACAAGCGCACCAGTTTTGTCTCCTCCTAAAACTTTTAATGTATTGTTTCCTGTTGGAAGATTAGAGTCAAAGTAGAATTCTACTTTACGTGACCAAGTATTATTAGCTGAGTTAGTTATTGAATCTTTGATTTCACTTAATGCTGGTGAAGTTTGTGTGTTTAAACCAAAGCTTGTTATGTTTTGGTCATTTATTCTAAATTTGCTAGCTAAAGTTGAAATAGTTCTCATATCAACTGGAGCTGTAAATTCAACTGTTAATTTATTTCTTCCTTGAGCTTTTACAGATTTTAATGTAGGTGCTTTAACATCTGAAAAAGTTATTGTTTTATCAAGAGCTGGTACAGTAGTTGATTTATCTGCTGTTATTACGCCCTTTTTAACTGAAACTGCATAATCTTTATATTGATCTTTAGCATCAGCTAATGTAATTAAAAGTGTTCTGTTGTCATCTTGAAGACTAGCTACTGCTGTCTTAGAATTTAATTGAGCTCCATCAACTTTGTAGTTGTCAACAGATTCTGCTGAATCTGAATCAACATCACTACCAAATACGATCTTAATTTCATTTAATCCTACTGCTTCTATTGATTCAACGCTAGCAGGTGTTGATGGTGAGCCATCGTTAACAGCTTTGTTTATTTGATCTTCAACGTTAGTTGAAACAACACCTGTTCCACCTATAACATTTAAGTCAGTTTTAGTTTTATCTGCATTGTCTTTGATGTATTTTATAGCGTTAGTTGTTGCAGTTGAACCATCTTTGTCAACTAATACTAATGGTGCTGATGTTTTTCCAGCTAATGCTGAAGCAACTAGAGCATCTGCATATCCGTCATCTCTTGAATTTTCTTGAGCTGATGCAACATATAATTTGTCCATTTTAAGTGCATCTTTAAATGAAGCTAAAACTTTTAAGTTAGTATCAAATCTATCTGATCCACCATCTACTCTTGTACCATTAATAGTACTTAATATAGAATCACTTATAACGTTTTTAGTTCCAACTACTGTAACCTTTGATTTATTCTTGCTAACGAAGTCTAAAACTGGTTGCATATAGCTAGAGTTATTCATTCCAAGTAAAAGAATTTGTCCTTTAGCTGCTGCTACTGGAGCTACTGATAGAGCGTCTGAGAAACCTTCTCCACCAACCATGATAACTTCATCGGCTTTTACTCCTAAGTCAACTAATTTTTGAGCAACTTTTGCATTAGTTTCATATCTGTTTGCTCCACCTAATTCTGTAAGAGTATAAGTTTTCTTTAATTCATCTCTTACTGAACTTGAAACTGAAGCTTCTCCACCTACTACATATACATTCTTAGCTTTTAATGTAGTTAATGCATTTTTAGTGTCAGAGTTTAATGAACCTGCTGTTGTTAAAAGTATTGGTGCATTTAATTTTTTAGCTAATGCTGACGCACTTACTGCATCTGCATAACCATCACCTGATACTAATACTACATCATCACTAGTTGTCCAGCTTGTTGTAGCAACTTTAGCTGCAGTTGCATATCTATCGATTTCACCAATTCTTGTTACCTTTCCTGCTGCCGCTTTAACTGGACCTGCTGATAAAGCTGTAGTCAATACTAAAGACATAAGTGTAGCACTTGCAAGTGCTTTTGTACTTTTTTTACTCATATTGTAATACCCTCCTCGATTTTAAGTGAATTTTAATTAAAATTCTTTATATATATATATATATTAAAATATATACTTATTTAAAGCTTCAAATTCCTTATTAACTTATTGGAATTTGATAGCATTTTAAAACAGAAATGATTATACCATATTAATCCTGTATATTCCAGTATTTTTGATTAATTTAACCATTTATTCATTTTGTATATTATATTAGCTATGTTTTCCAAAATTCACTCCTTATTATAACATACATCTTCCTACATTTCTATACTATATGTATTTTTTAACCTTTATCCTTAGAAAACAAATAATTTATTTTATAGTAAACTTAACTATGGCTTAATTATACAATAGTTTTTTAATTTTTTCTATAGTTTTAACCTTGGCAAATAAATGTATTTTAATTGTAATTATTTATCTTTTTCACTTAAGGTACTATTGTATTATTAATTTAAGATTAAATATAGCGATACTATAATATATTATTCTACATTTAATCTTAAATTCCTTCTTAAATAAAAAAAAACTGCAAAGCAGTTTTTTTAGGAAAATTCAACTCTAAATTATAGTTTCTACTTTATTCAATTCCTATAATTTTAAGAGAATCCCCACTTGATAAGGCTGATTTAACTTCGTCTGAAACTGATGCTGTTCCTCCTATTATTATAAGCTTAGAACTTTCAGTTGCATTTAAACTTATATAATCCTGCGCTGCTTGTGCTTGACTTGTATTTGCACCTACTCCTGTAAGCACTAGTGGCGATCCTGTTTTTGCTGCTGCTGCTGAAGCAACCAAGGCATCTGCAAATTGATCATTAGTTTCACCACCTGCAGCTATGTAAACTGTTCCAAAATCTAATCCACCATTATTTTTGAAATAATCTAGGACTGATAAATTTGTAGCAAATCTATCCGCTGCATTTCCAGTTATCTTTTTTCCGCCTAAAGTATCCACTACTGATTGAGGAAGTACACCTTCTCCGCCCACAGCAAGAATATTTAATTTATTTGAACTTATTAAATCTTTAACTACAGGTGCAACTCCTTCAGAGGTTCCAAACATCACTGGATATCCTTTTTGTGCTGCTATAGAAGCTACTGATAATGCATCTGCATAACCGTCTTGTCCATTAACTAATACTGCCGTTGTTTGTTTGCTTAAGTTTAAAACTTTTTTTGCTACTTCTGCATTAGTTCCCATTCTTGTAGTATCTTTAACTCCAGCTATACGCTCTACTGAATATTTGTCTTTTAATTTACTTTCTATGGAAGGTGATACTACTCCTGTACCTCCTACTATATAAACTGTAGAAGCTCCAAGATTCTGTATAGCCTGTGCTACTTCTGATTCTAAAGCCCCCCCTGAGGTTAACAGTATTGGAGCATTTAAAAGCTTTGCAAGTGGCGTTGCACTTACTGCATCTGCATATCCATATCCATTTACTAATATTACATTTTTGGATTTTCCAAATAAATCTGCAGCAACTTTATTTGCTGTTCCTATTCTTCCACCATCGCCACCATCAGTTCTACTTACTGTAGCTGCTTGTACACTTGCTGTACTTAAAGTTACCGCTAAAACTAATGCTGTAAGTATATAACTTAAAAATTTCTTTCTCTTAATCATTAAATCAATCCTCCTATTATTTATGGTATTCGTATATTATCTCACAAAATTTATACCTTTTTAATTATATATTATCGCAGATAATTTTTATAGGTATTTTTACAATTTTTATAAATAAAGTTTAAATTAGGTCCACATTAAATATTTAGATAAAGGGCCTGTTACAAAATAGAAACTATTATCTATTTTACAACAAACCCTTTTTACTTTAAACTTAAACTTGCTAAATAAAAATAAGTTTCCTATTTTGCAATTAATACTCTATCTTTTAAATCATCGCTCCATGGACTAAATACTGCGTATTCTCCATTATCATTTTCCACACTTCTTATACTTATATTGGAGCTTATAGAGCTTGCTTTAACATGAATTTTGTCTCCTACTCCTATTGCTCCTCTATTAAAGTTGTAAATAACATTATCCCCATCAATTGTTATCGAACTTGCTGTAAGTGTTTCTCCGGTGGATTCATTTGTAAATACAAAATCGTCATAATACGAACTTCTAATATCATCGTCAATTTTCTGATTAAATGCTATAGTTACAGAAGCATTTGTCCCTTTGTTATAGTTACTGTTTGCAGACCATGAATCTGGACGAGTTATTGGTGGAATTAATATTGTATCTGAACCTGATTGTAATCTACGTCCAGCTGCATCAAGAGAACTGCCACCATATATATTTAGGGTAGTACTGCTTCCAGCACTTCTTATAGTATTAATCTTATCATTATTTTTGATTCCGCCTTTAAATGTAAGAATTACATCCTTACCCGACATCATGCATCTATCTGGAGTTTGGCCATCAACTCTAAAGTCACTAGTACTCACTACGTCTAAAGTATCAGTTAATGAGAATCTAACTTGTATGTCATCGTTTTGGAAATCAAGTTTTGCTGTATTATCTATAAGTTTTGGACCATTATTATAGTCTGTACCTATTGTACTGCTATAAGTACTTGTTAATGAATTACCACTTCTATCTTTAACATTTGAAACAGATATTTTTTTTATATAACTTTCATATTGTGAATCACCTATTGTATAGCTTGTTGGGAATTCAATAGTTACACTCTTATCATCTGCACTTGCAGTAATAGTGGTACTAGCTGGCAATTTTTGACTTTCTCCTATACCATTCATAAACTGATAGTTTGAAGAGTTAGTAATTGAAGCTTCATCCATAACTTTGTTAAAGAATACAACTACTTGGTTATCATTACTTACATTTTTTATTATTGAAGAAACAGCCACACCTTCACTATCTGTGCCACTAACCTTTGCAGTATAAGGATCCATTACGCTTGGTGTTGAACCAGTATCCATAATATTTCTTACTGTCAATGTATATTCAGAATCTCTTAAACGATCATCATCTTTAAACTTAATGTTGAAAGTTCTATTGCTGTTTCCATCTACATCATATGTTGCTGTTATGTAATCAATTTTATAAGTTACATCTATTCCATCTGAATCAAGTATTTTATAATTAGATTTATTTGTTGCATTGCTATTATTAACGTCTTTATTGAATTTAACACGAAGAGTTTTATTATCCATTAAAGTAGCATTTGTAACCTGTGGCTTCAAATTATCATTTGCAAGATTAAAAGTTAAATTTTGTTCATTGATTGAATTTCCATAAGTATCTTGAATATCATCATCTGCAATAAGACGATTTTCTCCATCTTTAAACATGTAGTTTAATCCCTTAATTTTGACAATTTTATCATCTGAGTTAGTCTCAAAACATATATCTGATGAAGTAACTCCAACTGTACTTCCATTTATTTTGTAATTACTATATTCTAGAGCTGTTTTTTCATCCATAGTTCTATCATAAGTTATATAAATAACACCTGTATTGTCCGCAGATATGTTTGTAATTTTAGGAGCACCTGATGCTGTATCAACATTAAAGGTTAAACTTGACCCTTTTAGAGGAAAATTTCCTGCACTATAAAATGCTCTATCAACAGTACCATTTGGAACAGTTAATGTGTTTTCTAATATTGGAAGTGGTGAATCAAAATAAAGTTCTACAGTGTCTGACCAATCATTAGATTGTCCTGGAAATTTAGTTACAGCTTTATTCAATCCAAAGTTTGATAAACTCTGCTTATTAATTTTTATGGAAGATAAATTATCTGAAGTCATCTTTAGAGGCTTTGTAAACTTAACTATTAGTTTATTACCTCCACGTGCTTGTACTGATTCTAATGTAGGTAAACCATCAACTGAAAAAGTAACATCATTTTCATATTTATCTATGGTTTTATTTGTCTTCTTTTCTAAAACAGCATTTTTCACTGTAAAACTTACATGCTTAGATTGATCAAATGGGTTTGAAAATGTAATAGCTACTGTTCTTCTATCATCTTCAAGGTAAGCTTTTGAGTCAGTTTCAGAAACTCTTCCCAAATCCGAACCATCAATCTGATAATTTGTTATAGTTTCTGCTGTATCCTTGTCAACTTCTGTATTAAATACAACTCTTATTTGATTTAATCCATTAGCAGTTACTGATTTTACAGTAGGTGTGCTGCTTGAAGGCACTACTGAATTTATTTTTGAAATAACATTATCAGAAATAACTCCTGTTTCAGCTATAGCATTTAAATCAGTTGAACTGGTTGCTTTACCTTTAATATAGTCAGCTGCTTTATTTGTAGCTGTAGAATTCTCTTGATCTACCAGCACTAGTGGCGATGACCATTTTCCTGCTAAAGATGAAGCTATTAATGCATCTGCATATCTATCTCCACTTGCATTAGCAATATATAACTTATTAACTTTTAAATCATCTTTAAACTCATTTAACACTCTTAAATTAGTTTCAAATCTGTCAGCACCACCATCTACTCTTTTAATAGCGCCTAAAGCTTTGTATATATCTTCTTTTATAGAATTATTTGTTCCAACAACTGTAACTTTTGAATTATTAGTTTTTACAAAATCAAGTACTGGTTTAAGTACTTTACTATCGTTAATTCCTAACAGAAGTATTTGTCCCTTAGCTGCTGCCACAGGAGTAACTGATAATACATCAGAAAATCCTTCTCCACCAACTATCATAACATTGTCAGGCTTCACTCCAAGTTTAATTAATTGATTTGCCACTGCAATGTTAGTTTCATATCTATCTTTTCCACCTAGCTCTATTAAATTGTAATTAGAACTTTTCAATCCGTCTCTTATAGTTTTTGATACAGAAGCTGTTCCACCTATAATATATATATTTTGTGGTTTTAATGTATCCAATGCATTTTTCGCATCTGAATTAAGTGATCCAGTTGTAGTTAAAAGTATTGGTGCGTCTAATTGCCTTGCTAGCACTGATCCACTTACTGCATCTGCATATCCTTCACCACATACTAATACCACATCCTTAGAACTACTCCAATTTGTAGTAGCTACTTTAGCTGCAGTTTCATAGATGTTTGTGCCTCCTACTGTTGTAACTTGTCCCTCTGCAGCCTTAGCTGATGATGTTGATAAAACTGCCGCTAAAATCAAGGACATAATCGTTGCTCTTTTCAAGGCTTTTGTAGAATTTACCGCCATTTTGTTATCCCTCCTGATATTCCTTAATAATCTATTATAACAACATTATACTATAAATATAAAATTATAAATACTCTTAAAGTTAATGTTTTATATATTAGGCCTGTTTTGAATAGCAAAAATATCAGTCCATAATCTTTTGCATTTTTAACACAACCTTACAGATTCAATAGATTGATAGTTTAATAGATCGAATTTCAAGTGTAAATCAATTCATTTTAAGGTTCAATTTACCATACATATTTTAAAATTGTAAACTAATAATATGTTTGTAAAAGTTTTAAATATTTTAGGAGGTAAGATTTTATGAACAATACTGAAAACAAGCAACTTGAAGCCAACAATTTAAAAGTTCTTAAAGATCAACTAGGCTATGAGGTTTTAATGAACAAAAAATTTAATGAATGCTCTGGACAATGCACCGATCCCGGATTGAAAAACTTATGCAATGAGGCCAGCCAAGTTCACAAAAGAAATTTTGATAGTCTCAAATCTTATTTAGATTCTCATCAATAATAAAATTTATAGAAAAACAGGAGGAATTATTTTATGAACGATAAAGAATTAACTCAAGATCTTCTTGCTTCTGAAAAGCAAGTTATATCAGCTTATAGTACCGGAATAACTGAATCTTCATGTATGAACCTTAGAAATACCTTGGTGGATAACTTCAAGAATGTTCAAGAAGTTCAATATAAAGTTTTTGATGCTATGAGACAGAAAGGCTGGTATCCTACAAAGGATGCTCCTGACAATGAAGTTCAGCAGCTTAAAACTGAATCCACTCAAATGTCTAGTGGACTAAGATAGAAACTTAATATGAAATAACAAAGTTCAAATAACAAAGAACAAATAATAATAATTCTCCTAAGATATTAAATGAATTGCTATTATTTGAACTTTGATATTTGAACTTTAAACTTTTTGTATTATTTACTATACCCTTTCACTATAATTTACTCTTCCTCATCATAAAATTCTAAGTAAGAATGATCTTCTCCATTTTTCTGCCAACCTAAAATAGAATCCATATTTACATTTTGAGCTGCTTTAAATATAGACCTATCTACTGCACTAAAATTTTTCTTTAATTCTTTAATTAAGTCTTTTATTTCATAACGCTTATTACCTATTTTCCCTGCTGAAACCATACATGCGCAATTCAAAGGCCAAATACCACTGCTTTGAATAAAACGTTGTATATTATCTTCTTCAATATAATATAGAGGTCTTATTAGTTCTATGCCTTCAAAATTTGTTGATTTTAATTTTGGTAGCATGGTTTTAAAATTTCCTGAATAAAGTACATTAAGCAAAGTTGTTTCTATAACATCATTAAAATGATGGCCTAATGCAAGTTTATTACAACCTAATTCTTTCGCCTTAGTATATAGTGCTCCTCTTCTCATTCTGGCACATATGTAGCAAGGGTATTTTTGTGCTATTTTGTCTGCTACATCAAAAATTCCAGATTCAAATATATGAAGGGGTATATTTAAGTATTCACAGTTATCCACCAAAAGCTTTTTAATGTCCTCATGATAACCCGGGTCCATAGCAATAAATTCTAATTGAAAATTCATTTGTCTATGGCGCTGCAGTTCTTGAAATAACTTTGCCATTAGTAAACTGTCTTTACCTCCAGAAATGGCTACTGCAATTTTATCACCTTCTGAAACTAGCTGATAATCTTTTATTGCTTTAACAAATTTTGACCATATCTTTTTTTTATATGTTTTAGTAATGCTGCGTTCTATTTCTTGTAAAGGCTTCCTTTCATTAAAGGGAACCAGTATATCACAACCACTTCCTGCTGTATCACTCATCGTTTGCACCTCTCTTTTTTCAAAAAATATTATAACACTTTTTTAAGCACTTTGTCTTTTTAAGTTCTGTATAACAAATAAAACTTATTATGTTTATTCATCTTCAGGATCTATTTCAACTATCATAAATTTATCAAAGTCTATATCATCTATAAAATTATCTTGATTAAAACTTGTTTTACTTCTCTTATTATATTCTTCTAGATTTGCTGGCAGCCAATAGGGTTTTGAAATATCAAATTTATTACATAGTTCTGTGATACATATCTTTAAATTTTCCTGATAACTTTCTTCAACATCAGATGTAGCTACATCATCTATTACAATCTTATTATTCGTAATTATTTTTCCCCATATTTTTAGCATCGAAGTTCCTCCATTTTTAATTGTTATAATCAATTTTACACATTTAAAGCAAATTGTAAACTAGTAAAACATCTCATTTCACTTATTTTAAATATGAAGTTGTAATTGACCTACTACAATTAAATGTTTAATAATAAAAATTTATCCAGTAAATTCTTGAAAATCAGAACAAATTTAGTCTGATACACGCTTAATTAGGGTTATACATAAATTCTTCATTGATGTATAATCATTTCATCATTAATATATCAAAATATTTTTTGGAGTGTATAAAAATATGGAATCTAAATTAGTAAATTTTTTACTTGGACGCGATTTAAAAAACGATGATTTAAAAGATGAAAAGTATAATGTTTTTTGGGGTCTTCCCATATTATCCAGTGATGCGATATCTTCTGTAGCTTATGCCGGAGAAGAAATTCTTTGGATTTTAGTGGGTATTTTAGGCTTGGCCTGTTATAAGTATATGTTTTATGCTGCTCTGTGCATTGTTTTTTTAATGTTCTTACTAGTTTTTTCTTATAGACAAACCATAGATACTTATCCTAATGGTGGTGGTTCTTACATCGTGGCAAAGGACAACCTTGGCACCATTCCAGGTCTTATTGCTGGTTCAGCCCTTTCTATAGACTATACCTTAACAGTAGCTGTAAGCAGCTGTGCTGGAACTGCAGCAATAACCTCAGCACTGCCATCACTTTTAAAATATAAAATTTCAATAACTATAGCTTTAATTATTTTCATGACAATTGGAAATTTAAGAGGAATTAAGGAATCTTCAAGACTATTTGGAATCCCTACTTATTTATTTATAATTGCAGTAGGAGTTATGATAGTTACAGGAATAGTAAAGGTTCATTTATTCGGATTTGTTCCTCATGCTTTATACGAAATACCTAAAGCAACTGGTGATATATCTATTATACTATTCCTAAGAGCTTTTGCCTCAGGTTGTACAGCACTTACGGGTATTGAAGCTGTAAGCAATGGCATACCAAGTTTTAGAGAACCTTCTCAAAAAAATGCAAAAACAGTGTTAATGCTTTTAGGTACTCTTGTTTTATTTATATTCGGAGGACTTTCCTATTTAACTACACTTTATCATGCTGTTCCTAATTCTTCGAATACAGTTATATCACAAATTGCCACTCAAATTTATGGTCATAACTTTATGTATTATATTATTCAATGCACCACAGCAGTAATATTAGTTATGGCTGCAAATACTGCTTTTGCAGGCTTTCCACTTTTGCTTGCATTGATATCAAAGGATGGTTTTGCACCAAGACAATTTTCAAAAAGAGGCCATAGATTAAGCTTTTCTAACGGGATAATATTTTTATGTATAATGGCCTGTATTCTTGTTTGGTCTTTCCGTGGGGACACTCATTTATTGTTACCTTTATATGCCGTAGGAGTTTTTATTTCTTTCACACTTTCACAAGCCGGTATGTTTTGGAAATGGATAAAAGAAAAATCACCTTCTTGGAGACACAAAGCTTTTATTAATGGTTTAGGCACTTTAGTAACTTTTTTAACTGTACTTATAATAGGAATTACTAAATTTTATCATGGAGCTTGGATCATATTTATTTTAATTCCTTGCCTTGTATTTATTATGACAAGAATTAAAAAACATTATACTGCTGTAGCATCACAACTTAAGTTAGATTTTAACCAAAGGCCAAAAGTCATTAATTTTGAAGAACAAAAAAGGTATGCTATAGTACCTATTGATACATTAAATAAATCTTTTCTTAAGGCACTAAATTATGCAAGAACTATATCCAATAATATTATAGTTTTTCATATATCTGTTGATAAGGAAGCAACAGAAAAACTTATAAAAAAATGGGATGAATACAATATCGGAATCCCTCTTGTTATTAACGAATCGCCTTATAGAAGTGTTTTAAATCCAATTGTGAAATTTATTGAATCTGAGGAGTATGCTGCAGGGCCTAACGATACAGTCACTGTAGTTATACCTCAATTTGTAGTTTCAAAATGGTGGGGAAATATACTTCATAATCAAACTTCACTTTTTATAAAAGGACTGCTTTTGAAGGAACGAAATATTGCCATAGTTACTGTACCATATATTATTGAAGAAGAATAGAGAAAATAAAGAGGACAATTGTCCTCTGTCCTCTACTTATAGTATTTGTTTTATACCTATTAAAATCAATATAACTCCTGATATTATATTAGCTTTTTTAGTTAAATTCCATTTATTAAAAAATTCAGTAATGTAGTTTCCAGCCCATAGTGCCAAAAAACTTATTACGGCAGAAAAGAACCCTACAAAAAATGAATTTAATCCAATCATGCCTGCACTTAAGCTTCCACCTATATTATTAATAGATAGGGCAATACCAAGAAATGTAGCTTCTTTATAGTCAATATCTTTAGAGTCATCCGCATCTGCTGTTTCTGGTTCTTTTAAAATGTTATATATATTACTATTTTGAATAAGACTCTCCTCATCTTTTTTAGCTTTATTTTCTTTTTTGAAATAAGGTTCTAATATGATCCATAAACCAATAATTATAAACATAACCATACTTAATATAGAAGATATTTTATTATTAAAAGTTTGTGATACAGCACTTCCTGAAAAAGCTGCAAGAGAGGATATAAAAAAAGTAATCACAGAAATCCATAGGTTTTTTAAGGTTGTTATTTTTATTCCACGAATACTATAAGCAATTCTCACACTTATGTTATCCAAGTTGTTTACCAGCGCAATGAAAATTGTATATATTAAATGCATAGCAATGCACCCTCCTATAGTTTAGTACATTGCTATAATATGAAAAGTTTACAAGATGTGTGAAAAATCTTACATACCTTATTTTAAAGTTAACTCTCTTACTTTTAATAAAACGTTTTATATTGCTTATAAATATAGTAAAATTAAACTTAGGAGGTGTTAAAATGTTCAATAAAAAATTATTATCAATAGTGACTTGTATTTGTATGTTATTAACTAGCACGATAGTTGTTCGCGCTAAAGCCATTGATTTTAAAACTTTAGATGGAGAAAATAGATTCTACACTTCGGCTTCAATAGCAGAAGAATACAAACATGTTCAAAGTATAGATGCAGTAATACTAGCTTTTGGAAATGACTTTCCAGACGCTTTATCTGGAAGTATGCTTTCCAACAAATACAAGGCACCTATTCTCTTGTGCGGAACAACATCTGATGAAAATGATGCTGCTATGAGATTTATTAAATCTAATCTTCCCAGTTCAAAAACTGTATATATTTTAGGTGGCACAAGTGGAATAGGTTCAAATGTTGAAAACTCATTGAATTCCTATGGATACACAGTTAAAAGGATAGGCGGAGAAGATAGGTTTAATACAAACATAAGAATAATAGATGAATTCAGTCCAGCTAAAGGAACACCTGCTATTATAGTAAATGGTGAAAATTTTCCAGATGCTTTATCTATAAGCAGCACTGCCGCATCCAAAGGATATCCATTACTATTAACGTCTAAGAACTCTTTGACAGAAGCTGCTAAGAACAAATTACAACAAATTAAACCTTCAAAACTTTATATTATTGGCGGTACAGCTTCTATATCAGAAAAGAATCTTATTGAAATGAAAAATTCACTAGAATTATCAGATTCTGATGTTATACGTCTTGCAGGTGAAAATAGATATGAAACATCTTTAAAAATAGCAGAATTTTTTAAGCTCAATTCGGATACTGCTATTATAGCAAATGGTGAGAATTTTCCAGATGCTTTAAGTGGTTCTGCTCTTGCAGCCCTAAAGTCTTCTCCTATAATTCTTATAAATAATGACGATAGTTCTAAACAGAAAGCGTTTATTCAAAGCTCATCCTATTCTAAATTAATGTTTTTAGGAGGGGAAGCTTCTATAAACAGCAAAACTAAAAACTTATTAATTGAAAATGATTCTAGCGTTAAAGATTACAATGTAGATCTGAAACCTGCTGTTTCACTATTTCCAACTTATAATATCAAACCTGATTCAGGAGTATCTGAAAATCTTATAAATACTGTTTGGAATGGATATAGCATCAAAAATACTGTAGTGACAAATCCTTATTTTGATAAGACTAATTCAGATAGAATAAATCCAGTTTCAGTTGTTTTTAAAGATTATGGTCAGGCAGTTGCAAACTGTGTTCCTATTCAATTTTTTACTGAAAATGGAGAATTTAAGATACTTCAATCTGCATCAGACAATAAATTATATGATGAACCTTTTAGTAAATTAATATCTAATTCTGAAAGAGGGAATTTAGCTTCTAAGCAAGCTTATGAAATACTAAATGGGTTTATTAAAAATGGATATGGTAACAATACTAGAATTTCCTTAGAATCTAATGGCTATATACCTAATTCAGATGGCACTAACTGTTTAGGTCCTTCCATTAACGTTTCTACAAACAATATTTTAGATTATTCCATGGTGTTTGCAAATGATGATTTAAAAAACAAAGCAAGTTTGAAATTTAAAAAAGCTTTTCCACAGTGTGATACTTTTTTATGGCTTTATAATTTGACAAGTTCAAAGCAAAATATGCTTAGTATTTTAAATTCAGATGAATATTTTAGTTTTAATTCTCTTGATAGATCAAAGCTACAAAATCTTAGAGTTACGTTAGTTTCCACTTTCGGTGTAGAATATGGTGATAAAATATTAGACCTTATTACAACTCAAATAACAAATGTAGATTTTCCTAAAAATGCTTCAATTAGAGGACCTTTCAATCCATATCAACTTGAATTAGGTAATTTAACCGTATTATTTGATGAAAGTAATTTTGTATTAGGTTTTAGATATAATAAATAGTTGTTTAGGGTTGTTATAATAACAACCCTAAACAACTATTTTTAAATCACTCTTAAATACTACTGTTTACTAATAATCTTTCCCATACGAACTCCCATAAGAGATGCCATCATTAGCCCCCTAGTCCATCCACTAGAATCTCCTAAACAGTGAAGTCCTTTTATATTAGTATCAAACTTATCATTTAAATTTATTTTATTGCTGTAGAATTTTATTTCTGGACCATATAGTAAAGTTTCTATACTAGCAAAACCTGGTACAACTACATTCATAGCTTTAATAAAGTTTAAAATATTTACCATAGGCCTATATGGGATAGCAGAAGTTAAATCTCCAGCTACAGCATCTGGCAAAGTATGCCTTATATTTGTTTGATCCAATTCTTTTTGCCAAGTTCTTTTCCCATCTAATATGTCGCCATATCTTTGAACTAATATTCTACCATTACCTAACATGTTAACTAACTCTGCTACTTTCTTTCCGTATTCTATAGGCTGATTAAAAGGTTCTGAAAAATTATGAGAACTCAATATAGCTAAATTAGTGTTATCAGATTTTCTTTCTTTATATGAGTGTCCATTAACTATTGCTAAATTGTTATCGTAATTTTCCTGACTTACAAACCCTCCAGGATTTTGACAGAAAGTTCTAACTTTGTTTTTAAAAGGAGCCGGATGTCCTATAAGTTTTGATTCATACAAAACATTATTTACTTTCTCCATAATTTCGTTTCTAATTTCAACACGCACTCCTATATCCACAGTACCAGCACAATGGCTAATTTCATGTTTTATACACATGTCTTTAAGCCAATCTGCTCCTTTTCTCCCTGCTGCTACTACTATTGTATCAGCATATATAGTTTCTTCCTTACTTTTACTTTGTGAATCTACTATTTTTATGCCTTTGGCCGTCTGTTCTTCTATAATTATATCTTGAACTACAGTATCAAATTTAATTTCTACTCCAGCATCTAAAAGATAGTTTTGTATTTTTAAATATATTTCTTGTGCCTTTTCTGTTCCTAAATGTCTTATTGGACAATCTACTAATTTAAGCCCTGCTTCTATGGCTTTTCTTCTAATTTCTTTAACAGCTTCACTATTTTCTAATCCTTCTACTTTTGTATCCGCTCCGAATTCCAGGTAAATTTTATCTGTGTATTCTATAAGCTCTTGCGTCTCATCTGCTCCAATTAAATTTGGTAAGTCTCCACCTACTTCATAGCTTAAAGATAATTTACCATCTGAAAAAGCTCCTGCTCCTGAAAATCCTGTTGTTATATGACAATAAGGTTTGCAAGAAACACACTTTTTTGTTTTTTCTTTAGGACAATACCTTTTATCTATACTTCTTCCTTGTTCAATCATCAGAATCTTTTTATTAGATTTTTGTCTAAATAATTCTAGGGCAGTAAAAATTCCTGCTGGACCAGCTCCTACTATTATTACATCATACTTCACAATAATCATCTCCATTATAAAATTATTAATAGCTTTCCCCTTATGAAAGAAAATACTGTTATTTTTTCACAATAACAATTTAGTTCGTACCATTACGAATAATACAAACTTTTTATATATGGTTCATTTTTAATTTTACATCTTTCACACATTTATATAAGGGAAAATTTAATACAAGAAAGCATGAAAGCTGTAGCGCAAATAAGCCTATGCACTTATAGCCTACAACTATTTAGGGTAGCTCGGTAGATACATCTAGCCCGTATTGCTAGATTTATACAAGTGAACGTTAAACAATATTTTATTCAAAAAGTTCTACTTACAAAAAAATTTTACCCTATATTTTTATAAAATGCAATAGTTTTTTTCCTAATAGAAAAGCAAAAAATACAAAACCCTATAAGAATTAATTCTTATAGGGTGTACAGTACAAATTTAAATTACTTTCTGAATCCTCTGTTGTTCTGTTGTTTTCTAGCTCTTCTACAATCAGGACATCTTTGTGGTTCATTTTCGAATCCTTTTTCTTTGTAGAACTCTTGTTCTCCTTCAGTAAATACGAATTCTTTTCCGCAGTCTTTACAAGTTAAAGTCTTATCTGCCATTTCAACATCTCTCCCTTAAATTTTAAAATTAAGATTTAAAAACTGATCTAAACTATCTTCCTTAAAAGAGGAAATGTTGTTAACCATATTAAATCTCTTTTTGTAATTGTTTTAATTACATTACTTATCTAATATAACACATCTATAGACAATAAGCAATGGTTAAAAAATAAATTAATTTTGGCACAAAATTATAAATTTCCACTGTTTTCACTTACTCATATTTATTATTACTTAATAAATCGCTAAATTGTTTTAATCCATATATCATTTTTTCCACTGCTTCTGTATCCATATTTTTCACTGAATCTGCTATTATATGAGATATAAAAATTTTTTCCATGTTACCCACATCATTATTTTTTGTAAAATCCTCAGAAATTGATAATTTTACTATTCTACGATTATCTTTAGGGATTTCTCTAACTACAACACCCTGCTTAGCTAGACGATCTACTATGCCTGAAACTGTACTCTTAGTTAACATCATATGGTCACTTAACTCATGCAGTGCTATTCCTGGCGTTTTATAAAGATGGATTATCACTGCCAGCTGTGGTGCTGTAAAACCATATTTCTTTGCGCATTCATTGAACTTACATCGGATTGTTTTTTGAATGTTCCTAATTATTCCAATAATCTCAAAAGATTGTTCTGCCGCTAATTTATTACTCCGACATGACGGCTCCTCCTTTGATGTCATTTTTCTCACCTTCCTTATCTTGTTTTTTATTTGATTTTTTACTTTTCATAAGTAAAGTTAGAATTATTGCTGCTAACACTGCAAGAGCAGTTACAGCAACAGAATATCCCATAGCATCTAATGTGGCCTGCCCTTGAATCATTTTTGTTAATTGGGCTATTGCAGAACCTGTAGCTACAGCCTTAGATTGACCTGCATGCATATAGCCTTTTGTTAACGTACTTATAGTATTTAGGGCCGTTCCATTATAATTACTTACTTGCTCCGACAGTTTCAAATAATTATAATCTGTTTTTCCCTGCATTATAGTTGACATTATAGTTATACTAAGCGCACTTGATATTTGTCTTATAGTATTGTTTAAGGCTGAAGCTCTACCAACTAGTTTTGTCGGTATAACATTCATTCCTGCAGTACTTATGGGCATCATTGCAAGCCCCATGCCTACTGATCTTAAACAAGTAATAAATATTATATGTTCTTTACTAGAATTCATATTTATTGCATATGAAAGTTCCAAAGAACTCATAGCTAATATTATAAGTCCAGGAATAACAACTGGCTTTGCTCCAAATTTATCAAAGAGGCTTCCACTTATGGGCATTAAAACACCAACCACCAGTGCCGATGGAAGCATAATTATTCCCGTTTGCATAGCTGTATATCCCCTTACATTCTGCAAAAATAAAGGCAGTACATACATTCCTCCCATCATTGCTAGTGTTAAGACAGAAGTTATAATTAAACTTAGACTGAAATCAAATAACTTAAGTACCCTTAAGTCCAATAAAGGATCTGGATGGGTAAGTTCATTTGCTACAAATAAAACTAAGCTTAAGCACCCTAAAGTCATAAGTATTGGATTTTGAATCTTTCCCCAGTCAATAGAAGAACCTTCACCTAAAACATATAGCACACTTACTATACCAATTGTAGAAGATAAAAACCCTATTATGTCAAAGGCTTTAAATGGCTTTTTTTCTGATCCTTTTAATAAAATAGCTGCTAATATTACTCCTATTATTCCTATAGGAACATTAACATTAAAAATAAGTCTCCAATCCATTTTTTCTATAATATATCCACCCAATGTTGGTCCTATAGCCGGTGCAGCCATAGCTGATATTCCCCAAATTCCTAAGGCTACTCCTATTTTTTCTCTAGGAAATATTTGATATATTATACTCATTCCTACAGGCATTATCATACCGCCGCCAATAGCCTGAACTATACGAAATGCTATCATAGATGTGCCACTCCATGCAAATCCACAAAGAAGAGAACCAGCTGTAAACATTGCTAGTGCAAACATGTATATTCTCTTACCTCCAAAAACATCCTGTAGATATCCTGTAAGAGGTATAATTGCTCCAAGTGCTAATGTATAAGCTGTTAGTATCCATTTTGCATCATCCATGGGCATTCCAAAAACAGCCATCATTTTAGGAAGAGCAATATTAACTATACTACTATCCAATATAGACATAAAGGTACCAATTACAACTACGCCTAATGATAACCAACTACTTAATGCTCCATCATTCTTCTCTTCCATTATACACCACCTCGTTACTTAATATGAATCTTAATAACAGCATTAGTTCCTGGAAGTATCTTACTATTAAATTTGTTAAGTTCAATTTTTACTGGTATTCTTTGAACTACCTTTGTAAAAGTTGCACTTGTTGATGATGGAAGTAGCGATAATGCTGAATTCGCTGCTTCTCCTACAGACCTTACCTTACCTGTAAATTTCTGTGATGAAAACTGATCTATGGTAATGTCAACACTTTGTCCGACTCTCACTTTTCCAAGTTTTGTTTCTTCAATATCTGAAGTTATATAAAGTTTATTTGGATCTACAAGACTAACTAAAGTTTGTCCTGGTGACCAAATCTCTCCTATAGTTCCTTGTTTTTTAATTACTATACCCGAAATAGGCGATCTTACCAAAGACTGATCTATACTTGCATCTGGAAGACTATTCATTTCTTGACGAGCTAATATTTGATTCTTTGTAACTGTATCTCCTTCTTCCACATTAAGCTCCAGTAGTTTTCCTTGAATTTGTGGGGTTACACTGACTAAATCAGCGGTAACTCTTGCATCATCTGTAGAAACAAAATAAGCATTTTCATACCAATAATAAAAACCTATTCCTCCTAGTGCTATTACAATTACTATTAATATTCCAAAAATTAACGGTTTACGGTTTTTCATATTAAAATCACCCTCTTTCCTTATTTCTTCAATCCAACTTCTGCAAACATACCAGGTTTTAGAAGTGAACTTGAATCTGATACACTTATTTTAACTAAAACATCTCTACTTTGAGAAATTAGTTTTGAATTTATAACAGTTATTTTTCCTTCAAATTCTTTATCTGGAACTTCTGATACTTTAACTACAACACTTTGTCCTTCTTTTAAATCATTTACAATTTCAAGTGGTGCATAAGCATTTACGCATAAAGCCCCTGAATTAGATATAGAAACAAGAGTTTTGTCTGTAGAACTTATTTCTCCCACATTAATGTTTTTAGCATTTACTACGCCTGATATAGGAGCCGTAATAGTCGCATTATTAAGTGCTGTTTGAGCTATCTTCAGTCCTGCCTCTGCTTCATTTACCTGAGCTCTATAAACATCTATGCTAGTGCTTGTAGGTCCATTGTTTAACATGGTTAACTGTTCCTGCGCTGTCTTATATTGTGACTGCGCGCTGACAAGCTGTTGCTTAGCTAGGTCAAGCTGCTGCTGAGCTGCTGCTCCTGATTTAACTAAAGATTGTACACGATCATAGTCTTTTTGAACTGTTTGATAGGTTTGATTTGCATTATCTAAAGCTGCTTGTGCTACTGCAATTTGCTCAGGACGCGTCATATTTTGTGCATTAGTCAAATTTGCTTTTGTTGTATTCACTGTTGCTTGGGCTTTGTCCACTTGCGCCTGCAAGTCTTGAGTATCTAATTTAATGATAACATCTCCCTGATTTACCTTTGAACCTATGTCCACTGATATTTCAGAAACCTTTGCTGAAATCTTTGAAGTTACATTTGCCTCTTCATTTGCTGCAATCTTTCCAGCCATTATATATCCATTGCTAGAAGCTTTCACCGTAGCTTTTGTTGCCTGTACCTGTACATTCTTATTTGTATTTGCATTATTAGTAGAGCTGCATCCAGTTAAAAATATTGCTACAACTAAAGAAAGTAAAATAGTTTTTTTCATAATAACCCTCCCTGCACGAAATATTCTTGTATATATTGTTCGTTTACTAACATTGTTTATTATATATTATTTTGTTTCTATTTTCAATAACAATATTGTATATTTATATAAAAAGGCCTGATTTTTTCCACAAAGTAAACTAATAATTACTCAACTTTCGCAGTGTAGCGGAGAAAAATCATCCTTCACTGTCCTCTGTCAATTGTCCTCTGTCCTCTCAAAAAAAGTTAAGTAATTGACAACGTACATAAAAAGTACTGTTGAACTAATTAGTTCAACAGTACTTTTTATATACTTCCTTCTTCTAAAAGATTTATAAATTCATTTACTATATCTGGATCAAATTGAGTTCCTGAACAGCGTTTTAACTCTTCAATAGCATGTCCTGTATTAGACGCATCCTTATATACCCTTTTATGAGTCATTACATCATAAGAATCCACTATGTTAATTATCCTTGATAAAATTGGTATTTCTTCTCCCTTAAGTCCTTGGGGATATCCTGTTCCATCGAATTTTTCATGATGACAAAATATTTCATTTGCAACATGAGATAATCCTGGCGTAGCTTTAGCTATTCTATACCCTATCTCTGTATGTCCTTTCATTATCTCCCATTCTTCAGCTGTTAGTTTGCCTGGCTTCATCAATATACTATCAGGTATTCCTATTTTCCCTATGTCGTGTAATAAACTTAACAGTTTTAATTCTTCTAATTCATCTTGAGATAAGTTAATTTTTTCTCCTAATTTCATACTAAGCTTTTTAACTCTCTGAGTATGTTCTTCTGTTTCGTTGTTCTTTTCATATAAAGTTTTTTCCAAAGACATAATAGTTGCATTTCTTGAACTTTTGATTTCAGTAAGTTTACTTCTATACATTCTTTCTTCTGCTAAGTTCATTACTGCTTCAGTACTCATCATTTGACCTTTTTCTGCACTGCCTAAAGCTATACTAATTTTAAAACTAAATTCAGTAATTTGTTCACATTTATTTTTAATGCTTTGAATCAAATTTGATACATACATATTTTCTTTATTTATAATAAGTATTATAAATTCGTCTCCACCCCATCTTGCAATAATATCATCCTTTGAACATGCACTTGTAAGTATACTTCCTATTTTACTAATTAATCTGTCGCCTTCTTTATGTCCAAAAGTATCATTTGTAAGTTTTAAGCCATTTAAGTCTCCCATTATTATGGAATAGTTCATATCAGCTTTAGCATTTAATGCATCAAACTTTTTTTCCATATATACTCTGTTTTTTAAGCCTGTTAATTTATCAGAATAACTTAGGTCCAAAATTTCTTTATGTGCGGAATCTAATTCAGATAACATGTTGTTAGTGGAATTAGCAATATTAGTTATCTCATCATTTCCAGGGATATTCAAACGTGCCTTTGTATTCTTTGTCTTTGATATAGTATCAATAAAATCATTAACAGATTTAAGACGCTTTAAGATTAATTTATTGAAAATTCCTACAAACATAAAAAGTACTAAGATTAATATTACTAAAAAAATTGCGATAAAGATTTTAAAATAAAATTTACCTACATTATATTCATTACGAGTCATAGAGATTGAAATTCCTATAGACGTATTTCCACTTATATCACCCATAAGTTTATATGCTGTAATAGAATCATTATTTTTCTTAATTATATCGTTTACTTTTTCAGTATTTGTATTTTGTATAAACTCAACTTTGCATTGGACTATTGAATTTATATAATTTAATAATGAATCATCTGCATATCTTCCTATTATTAAGCTTCCATTGCTTTTTGATTTTCCATCACTAGTTGTTATAGGTAAAGAGTTTATAATAAATAGCTTTCCAGAAATCATTACAACACCGGAATGACTTTCACTATTATTTTTAAAATTTATGGTCTTGCTAAATTTATCTGGTTTATTAAAAAGCTTGTCTACTATGAGGTTTTTTGTTGTATTTTCTAAATTGCTTGTTTCACTGTAAACTATGTTATCTTGTTTATCCACAAAAAACATAAAACTTAAATTTAATTGATTTAATGTAGAATTTTGAAGATTATCTTCTATGTATGATTGTTTGTTTTTTCCTAACATGAAATCATAAGTGTCGTCCCATTGAGCCCAATCAGAGCATACCCTTTTCATATCCATTTCTTCTTTATTCAATATGGAATTCACTGATTTAAAACTATTATTTATATCTTCAGTTTCAACTCCATTAATATATCTAAAAATAATGAAATTAAAGATTGTAAACGTAAAGATTGTAATAAATAAAAAACTTATAAAAGAAATTAATAGAGCTTTAATTTTAACACTCATAAACTTCATCCCCTTATTATGCTAATAAAAAAGTTGGTTGAATTCACCTTTTATATGTAAAAGGTAGGATTTCTAAACTTTGCTGTAAATTCATATATTATTAACTTACCCTTTGTTTTGATTTTAGCATATTCTACGGCATAAATCATGTCAAATTTTAAATTGATATAGTACCTTAAAAAACCACATCAGATTTCTCCAATGTGGTTTTTTATTCAGTATTTATATAGATACTAAATTATGTTTAAACTTCTGCTTCAGTAGATTCTTCTACTACTTCAGCCATTAATTTAGTTATAGTTGCATATGCTTCATTTTCTTTATCATGTACTTTTATTTGCTTGTCCAAATCGAAATCCTTTGAAGTAATTGTATCTCCTGAATTTTTTTCTGATACATCAACGTTTAAGAATTCAGGTACTAATCCTATCTTTGCTAAAACATCTACTTCTGACTTATGTACGTGAAGTTGTAATTGTCTTTTTTCTAAAGCTGCTTCTCCTTTAAATGCAATAGGAATTTGTAATTTTACTTCATGATCTTTAGATACAAGTTGTACATCTAAATGTATAATTTTATTTGAAACTGGATGTCTTTGAATTTCTTTTATAAATCCAAATTTCTTATTATCTCCACACTTTATCCATAGTTTTACATTAGATCCGTGTCTAGCAAGAATTTTTTTTAGAGATGTTTCTTCAAATTTTACTGAGTCTGCTTCAGCAACACTATCACCATAGATTACTCCTGGTATAAAACCCTCTTCCCTAAATTTTTTAGTCTTTTCTATTCTTTTAGCTGCGTTTAAAATAATTTGTTCCAAAATAAATCACTCCTCTTGGCCTTCATTAAGCCATTGTTAATTTTATCCAATCGCTAGCATCCGTAAGAGTTTTTTAAGCAACCTTGTCAATAGCAAATAGTTATTGATTTAAAACTACTTTAAGCTCCTCTTCTATTACTAGAAGGGTAAGTGGTTAGCACTAAATTAATTGTGTTCTCTACTTATGCGGTAACGTTAGTGATTTAAACATTCAATTTCATTATACCACTGCTGTCCAGCATATTATTAAATTCTGCGCTATTAATGCGAATTTTTTAAAAATTATTCTGACTTTTTAACATAAAAATAGGTCAATGTTCTGCTCATTCCTATGTTGATTCAATTTTACAATTAATTAGAAAAGACTTCATTGTATTTCACTACAAATGCATGATACTAATCCTTTAGTGAAATCACTAATAGTAGCAAACAACAGGATTACCTTCTTCAATATTATCGAATATTGACTTTGCTAAATAGTATGGTGAATTTATACAACCATGAGAACCATTTGTCTTGTATATATCCCCCCCGAACTCACTTCTCCAGCTTGCATCGTGAATTCCAATTCCTCCATTAAATGGCATCCAAAAATCAACAGGTGAACTGTAACCCTTGCCTCTCAATATAGCATTTGTTTCTTTATATTTTAACCTATAAATACCTTCAGGTGTTAAATGATCACTGCTTTCATTACCTGTAACAACATCTCCTTGTACTATTAGAGAACCATTTTTATAAAACCATAAATGTTGTTTTGTCATATCTATTTCTACATAGGTACTCCCAATATCATCATTATCATAAGATAACGCAGTTTGATTGTAGGCTGGTTCTTTTGTTATAGTTTGTCCTTCCTTAATAGCTGCATTTAAATCTTGTATTTCTTTATCAGTATTAACTAGCCAGCCATAATCACCACCACCAATATTTATTGTCCCTCCTGAAGATTTAGCAAAATTTCTTGTCTTACCAATTGTATTATACTTATTAAAAAGTATACCCATATAATTTTTTATTTTTTTATCATCAAATGTAACTTCAAGATTTTTATTAATTTCAAGCCACTTATTTATTATAGATCCATCTATGATTTCTTTACGATTTCCAAATGTATAGGTGATTTTTGAAGATACATATTTATTAAGAACATTTTTGATTTCCATAATTTTTGGTGATTTTGTAGTATATTTTGGGTGAGCATAACAATTAATTGATTCTAAGTCTATAGCAGTTTCCTCATTAGATATTGCCTTTGACACATGCTCATACAAAATATCCTTATTGACCTTGTTCCCATTTATTTCGTTTATAATTTCATAACCCTTGTCTGTGTACTTGAAACTAGGATTTTTAGGTTCTATTATATTGCCGCTTTCAAAACAGGAGAGCTTGTCTATTCTTTCTTTTAATAGTTTCGTATCATATGAAACTCCATCTGTCATTTTAAAATCCTTTGTATTAAAAAACACTAAAATCCATTTAAAAGGATTCTGTCTATCTTTAAAATCCTTATATTGGCCACCTGAGTTATACTTTAACCCAATATCAATTGCTTTAATTTGTTCACTTTTGCCCTCTCGTTCTTTTAGGTTTAACACATATTCCTGCAGCTTATATGTCATTTGTTCTTTTACTTCTTCTACAGTTTTACCAGAAACATTAACACAATTAATTTCAGAGCCAAAATAAAAATGATTCATAAAATATATTGCCATACCAAAATATATAACAAGTAAAGCAGAAAAAGAAATTATAATACCCATGACAATTTTATTACGTTTACTTTTTTCTTTTCTCGTGATATCCATCCCCTTTTTAATCACAATAAAAATTTAAGATTAATACTTTTTTAAAATTAATGAATTTGATACAAATAAAGCGTACATTTCATTTTATGTAGTAACACTAATACTTAAAACACTTATTATTAATATTCCTAAAAATTTATTTTTAGGCGTTGGAACTTATAAGTAAAAAACTATAGAGAACTTTTATCACCAAATTATTGCCTAATATCTCTTTAATCATGTATAAAAGACCACGTTAAAGATAATTCTTCAACGTGGTCTTTATAAACTATAATCTATTTTTTATTTTCTCAAATTCATGTGGATTATTAAATTTAATGAACTATATTTTCATCAAAACACCATTAACGAAAAAACATGGTGAATAAAATCCACCATGTAATCTACTGAATAACTTTTAATCTTTATTTATGGATTAATAAAAACAGACAATTGGAGTACCTTCATCAATATTATTGAATATTGTATTTGCTAAATAACTTGGTGAGTTTACACAACCATGAGAACCTTCTGTCCTATATATACTTCCTCCAAAGGTATTTCTCCAGCTGGCATCATGAATTCCAACTCCTCCATTAAATGGCATCCAAAAACTAACAGGAGAACTGTATCCCTCACCCTTTAAGGTAGCGTTTCTTTCTTTATATTTCAAGGTATAAATACCTTCTGGTGTTCCATGATTATTACTTGTATTACCTGTAACAACATCTCCTTGTACTACTAGTGCTCCATCCTTGTAGAACCATAAATGTTGTCTTCCCATATCTATTTCTACATAGGTGCTTCCAATATCATTACTACTATGAGATGCAGCAGTTTGAACATATTTTGGCTCTTTTTTTACGGTTTTTCCTTCTTTAACAGCGGCCATTAAATCTTGCATTTCTTTGTCAGAATTAACTTCCCATCCATAATCGCCACCGCCAATATCTATTGTTTTTCCTGAAGATGTAGAAAAACTTCTTGTCTTACCAACAGTACTATATTTGCTAGAAAACTCTTCCATATATTTCTTAACTTTTTCCTCATCAAATGTAACTTTAAAATCTTCATTAACTGTAAGCCATTTATTTATTGTAGAACCATCTATAGTTTCTTTACTATCTCCAACAGTATAAATAATTTGAGAAGATACATATTTGTTAAGTGTATCTTTAACTTCAGTAGTTTCTTTTGATTTCACAGTATATTTTGGCTTAACGTAACAATTGATTGCTTGCAAATCTATTGTTGTTTCACCTTTTAATACTGCCTTTTCTACATTATCATACAAAACATTTTTATTGATCTTATTACCGTTTACTTCATCTACAACCGCATATCCCTTGTCTGAATATTTGAAGCTAGGATTTTTAGGTTCAATTACATTTTTGCTATCTAAACAAGATAGATTGTCTACTTTTTCTTTCAATAGCTTCTTATCATATGAAATTTCAGCTGTCATTTTAGAATCTTTTGTGTTTAAAAATGCTGCAATCCATTTATAAGAACCTTGTCCATCTTTAAGCTTTTTAAATTCATCGCCAGAAATATACTTTAACTGAATATCATCTGATTTAATTTCTTCACTTTTACCATCTTTCTCTTTTAAATTCAACTTATAGGATTTTATTTGAGATGCCATTTGTTCATTTACTTGTTGCACAGTTTTTCCTGAAACATTAACACAATTAATCTCAGATCCAAAATAAAAATGATTCTTGAAATATGCTGACATACCAAAATATATAATAAGTAAAGCGCAAAGAGAACTCATAATAGCTATATTAATCTTATTCCGTTTGTTTCTTTGCAGTTCATTTCCTTTGTCTTTTTCCATATACTTTTCTATATTCTTTTCTGTCTCATTTTCCATAATACCTATCCCCTTTATAATTACAATAAAAATTTAAAATTAATGCTTTGTGGTCTTTTAATATTAATTATTTATGCATATCAAAATCATATAGGCATCTTCTTAAATTCAGTAATTTATATTCTAAATACTCACGATTTAAGTAAATAAATTATACTATATCTATAAGTTTTGATTACATTACACAATAAAAAAGATACCACCTTTTTGCAAAAAACACAACTATCTGTAAGTAGCTATTTAAAACAATTATAGGTAATTATATACACATACAGTTACAACTAAAATTTCCTACCATACAACAGTCTGCGTCATTGCTGATTACATATTAATTATACTGTATTATATCAATAATAGTAACTGTATTAATAAATTTTTTACATATTATAAAATATAAGTATAATAAAAAATACGACCGCCTGTAAGCAGCTATTTTAGCCACATACAAATGGTCGTGGTTTTTAATGTTGTATGCAAAACTCAGTAGGTGAAATCCACAAAATCAATTATTTCAATTCTTTTTTTATTCCTCTATTTAAGGTGTTTTTATAATCTATAAATTCATAAACATCCTTTTCAAATATATCAGTAAAAGTTTTTAATTCTTCTAAAGAAATATCTTCTATAGGTTTATCTTTTTCCTCACAGTAAAGTACTATTTCCCCTATTACTTTATGAGCATCTCTAAAAGCCATACCCTTGTTTACAAGATAATCTGCTGCTTCTGTAGCATTTAAAAAGCCTTTTTTTACTGCCTTTAGAGTATTTTCTTTTTTAATTTTTAATGAGGATAGCATACCACTCATTATTTTCAAACAACTTAATACTGTATCTAGGGAGTTAAAAAACTGTTCTTTGTCTTCCTGCATATCCTTATTATAAGCAAGAGGAATGCCCTTCATAGTGGTAAGCAGTGCCATAAGCGATCCGTATACTCTCCCTGTTTTGCCTCTTATAAGTTCTGCAGCATCTGGGTTTTTCTTTTGAGGCATTATACTGCTTCCTGTCGAAAACTCATCATCTATCAAAATAAAGTCAAACTCTTTGCTACTCCATAAAATTAACTCTTCGCTTAAACGACTTAAGTGCATCATCATTATAGAAAAACAGGATAAAAGCTCTATAACATAGTCTCTATCACTTACTCCATCTAAGAAATTATTCACTGGCTTTTTAAAACCTAGTTCTTTAGCTGTAAAATTTCTGTCTATATTATATGTAGTTCCAGCTAGTGCGCAGCATCCAAGAGGACTTTCATCCATAATTTCTATAGCATTTTGAACCCTCTTTTTATCTCTAGATAACATATTATGATAAGCCATAATATGATGTTTAAAGGTTATTACCTGGGCTCTTTGAAGATGCGTATATCCTGGCATTAAGCAAACATTTTCCTCTCCAAGCTTTACTATTACATCTTTAAGAGCATCTATATTTTCTATAACTTCAAAAGCCTTTTTCTTTGCATAAAGTCTTAAATCTACAGCCACTTGGTCATTTCTGCTTCTTGAAGTATGAAGTTTTTTACCAACTTGACCTATTCTTTCTATTAAATTTGTCTCTACAAAACTATGAATATCTTCATAATCGCCTTCTATTTGAAGTACATCATTTTCTATATCTGAAAGTATGGAATCTAATCCTGCTTTTATGCTTTCGCATTCTTCCTTTGTTAAAATGCCACACTTAGTGAGCATTTTAACATGTGCTTTGCTTCCTTGAATATCTTCATAATAAAGTGTTTTATCAAAACTTAGTGAACTATTAAAGTCTTCCATTAGTTTGTTTTCAGCTTTTTTAAATCTTCCACCCCAAAGTTTCATAATTATTTTTCCTTCTTCTTGTTAATCATAGATTGTATTTTACATGGAAGTCCAAATAGATTTATAAAACCTTCTGCATCCTTATGACTATATAATTCACTTGCACCAAAGGAAGATATACTTTCATCATAAAGGGCATATGGTGCGTCTACACCTGCTACCATTATATTGCCTTTATATAATTTTAATTTTACTGAACCAGTTACATTTTTCTGTGTAACATCCACAAAAGCATCTAAAGCTTCTTTTAATGGAGTAAACCATAATCCATCATATACTAATTCACCATACTTTTGTGAAACTAGTTGTTTGTAATGGAATGTATTTTTATCAAGAGTTAGTCTTTCAAGTTCTTTATGTGCTGAATAAAGAATTGTTCCACCTGGTGTTTCGTATATTCCTCTTGATTTCATTCCTACTAATCTGTTTTCTACTATATCAATTATTCCTATTCCATTTTCTCCACCTATTTCATTTAATGTTTCTAATAATTCAACTGGAGCTATATCTTTTCCATTTAGTTTTTTAGCTATTCCCTGTTCAAAATATAATTCTATATAAGTAACTTCATCTTTTGCCTTTTCTGGTGGGGTTGTCATAAGATACATTTCTTGGTTATGCTCATTTTTAGGATCTTCTAATTCTCCGCCTTCATGGCTTAAATGCCATAAGTTTTTGTCTCTTGAATATATTTTTTCTTTAGTTACTGGGACTTCTACATCTTTAGAATTAGCATAATCTATTGCATCTTCTCTTGATTTTATATCCCATATTCTCCATGGTGCTATTACTTTTATTGTAGGATCAAAAGCTGCTATACCAATTTCAAAACGAACCTGATCATTTCCTTTTCCAGTACATCCATGGGCTATATATTTTGCTCCTTCAGCATGTGCTATTTCAACTAATTTTTTTGCCATTAATGGTCTTGCAAAAGAAGTTCCAAGCATGTACTTTTCTTCATATAAACCTCCTGCTTTTATCCCCTTAAATAAATAATCAGTTACAAATTCTTCTATTGCATCTACAATATATACCTTTGAAGCCCCTGTTCTTATAGCCTTTGCTTCAACTTCCTTCATATCATCACCCTGGCCAACATTTATGCATGCTGCAATAACATCCAAATCATAGTTTTCCTTAAGCCATGGAATTATTATTGATGTGTCTAGTCCTCCTGAATATGCTAATACTACTTTATCTTTCATAATTAATTTCCTCCTAATATTTTACTTTTAATTTATACAAATATACAATTTGATTTAAAGTTAAATTTTACAATAATATACAATATTTTACATCAATAGCTGTACTGGTGTTTCCATAAGATCTTCTATAGTATTTAATACTATATCTACATTTTCTTTATTCAACTATTTTTTTGTACCATAAATTTCTTTTTTTAATTACAAAAAACCCGTCTCTAAAATATAGAGACGGGGATATATCCGTGGTACCACTCTTGTTGACAAGGCATTATGCCAAGTCCACTCAAAACTTTAACGCAGTTAACGTCTTGCTTCTGATATAATAATTGTACTATTATATCTTTTTCGCAAACTTCTCCAAGACTCTTTTCCTTTTTAACTCCCTCACAGGCTTCCACCAACCCTGCTCGCTTAAACATCAATATTGAGGCTTATTAAAAAGTACTTTTCTTTTCAGTGAATTTACTTTATGTATCTTACTTATTTAATTATAAAAATCCCGTCTCTAAAATATAGAGACGGGAATATATCCGTGGTACCACTCTGATTGACAAGGCATTATGCCAAGTCCACTCAAAACTTTAACGCAGTCAACGTTTTGCTTATGATACAATAATTGTAACATTATATCTTTTTCACAAACTTCTCCAAGACTCTTTTCCTTTTTAATTCCCTCACAGGCTTCCACCAACCCTGCTCGCTTAAACATCTACATTGAGACTTATTAAAAAGTACTTTTCTTTTCAGTGAATTTACTTTGTAATTTGTAATTCATTATATTACTTATTTTAGTTTTCTGTCAATACCTTTTTAAAATATTTTTATATAGCAATAATTATTTCATTTTATTTTTTATATGAATTATTTTCGCCATGAATATAATTCTCCTATAATAAGCAATGGTAGCTATCTAATATTATTTAGCACAAATTTCTTTAATGTATATTCAAAAATCTTAATGTCTCCTGTTATCAAAGTAATTGTGAAGCTCCTATTAAACCAGCATCATCTTCAAATTTTGCTAATTCTATTTTTAAAGTTTGAGGATTATGAACCTTAGATATGGTTTTTTCTTTTATAATACTAATTATTTCAGGATTATGAATGGCAACAGAGCCTCCTATTATAAAAATATCAGGATCTACTACTGCACATATATTAGCAATACCTTTAGCCATATTTTCACAAAAATCATCTATAACTTTTATCGCTATCTTATCTTTTAAATAATATAATTCAAAAACATCTTTTGCATTTAAGTTTTTATTTAACTTTTCACTAGCTATTCTTGCAATATTAGTGCCACTACATTGACCTTCTAACCCTCCAGCATTTAAACCATTATGTGAATATTTATCTTCATTAATAATAATATTGTTAATTTCCCCAGCCGCAGAATTAGCTCCACCTATTATATTGCTATTTAGTATATATGCCCCTCCTATTCCAGTTGATATTGTGATAAAAAATACTGATTCATATCCTTTTCCAAATCCGTATACAGCTTCAGCCAGCCCAGCAACATTGGCATCATTATTCAATTTTGTTTTTATACATGTTTTTTCTTCAAAAAACTCAACAATATTAAATTCATTCCATCCCACTAAATTTGGAGGGTTTAAAATTTTGCCTTTTTTAATATCTAATGGACCTGGACAACCAATTCCAATTCCATTAAATTCATAATTCTCTTTTTCAATATTAATAAAGTCAATTAATTTGTTTAAATTTTTTACACATCCAAGATTTTTTTCATTTTCAAATTTTATCTTTTTTATAATTTTTCCGTCTTCAGCAAAAATAGCACATCTTAATTTTGTACCTCCTATATCAATTCCTATTTTTTTCACATTCTCCACCTCCCTGACTTTATATTATTAGGAAATAGTAATCGATAAATAACATAGTCTGTGTCCATTTTATTTCGTATAATTAAATGCTGAAATAAAATTTTCACAGACTATTTATATGCCAAAAATTATTTAAGATAATCCATTTTTGATCTTATTTATAATACTTTACTTTATCTTCATCATTAAATAAACTTATTTTATGATAAATAACTTCCTTCATAGCTTGTATACATGGTGGATAAATAGCATTTGGTTCACGAGCGCCTAAATCTTCTGTTAGTATTTCACGGCATTTCTTATAAAATGCATCTTTTATATCACTAGAAATGTTTATTTTAGATATTCCTAATTTTACAGATTCTGCAATTTCATCGTCTGAATTAGCTGATCCACCATGTAATACTAATGGAATTTGTACTGTTTCTCTTATAGTTTTTAACAAATCTAATTTTAATTTTGGCTTCATATCTTTTGGATAAATTCCATGAGATGTTCCAATAGCAATTGCCAATGTATCTACCCCTGTTCTATCAACAAACTCTTTTGATTTTTCTGGATCTGTATAAATTATTTTATCAGCTCCATATTCTCCTCCATTGCCTGTTGTACCTATAGTTCCAAGCTCTGCTTCAACTGAAATATTAAGTGGATGTGCTACTTCAACTACTTTTTTAGTAATGGCTATGTTTTCTTCAAATGACATATGTGAAGCATCAATCATTACTGATGTAAATCCACATCTTATTGCTCTAAGAACTTGTTCAAAAGTTCCGCCGTGATCTAAATGAATAACTACTGGTATATTACATTTAAAAGCTTCTTCTTTTACACTTGCTATAAAGCTATCTTCTACAAATGATAATTCATCTGGATGTATTGCAATAATTACTGGAGCTTTCTTTTCTCTGCAAGCCTCCATAACACCTTTTAAAATCATACAACTACTTGTATTAAAGGCTGGAACAGCAAATTTATTTTCTTGTGCTACAGATAATAATTCTTTCATATTTATTAACATAATATCATTCTCCCTTTTATTTCAATTTTGTATTTTAAATATTTTTAACGTTAATTTTTATTATTTGATCCTGACAGCTTAATATAATTTCTTACAATATCAATACTATCTTGTTCAACTTGATGCATTAAAACATAATAATTAATATTTGGATTTTCTTTCAATCTAGCTTTAATAGCTTCAACATTTGCATTCATAAAATCGCAGCCAACATTTATTTTATTAATACCATATTTAACTGCTTTTAAAATATTATCTTTTCCAGAACCAGATCCTCCATGAAGAACTAATGGCATTTTGGTTAACTCTTTAATAGTTTTTAATCTCTCAAAATCAAACTTTGGAACCATTCCCTCTGGATAATTTCCATGAGATGTGCCAATTGATATCGCTAATGCATCAATTCCAGTTTCTCTAGCAAACTTTAATGCTTCTTCTGGATTCGTATACATGTCATCAGCTGTAAATGCTGAACCTTCTGCACATCCCAAGCATCCAATTTCCCCTTCAACGCTTACCCCCTTGGGATGTGCATAGTCTACAATTTCTTTAGTCATATTAATATTTCCTCTTAATCCAAAACGTGAAGCATCTACCATTACAGAAGAAAAACCATCATCTATTGCTTTTTTTATAAACAAAACTTCCTGTCCATGATCAAAATTTAATGCTACTTTTACGCTTGTTCTATTAGTTAAAGTTTTTACAATTGGAGTTATTAATTCACTATCACAATGATCAATCAAATGTTCTTGGACGATATTAATTATAATGGGTGAATTCTCCAATTCTGCTGCTTTAATCACACTCCTTACAGTCTCTAAATTAAAACAATTAATAGCCATAACTGCATAGTTTTCTTTGTTTGCTTTTTTTAGCATATCATTCATTGAAACATACATTTTATTTCTCCTAATTATTTTATTTTTATACTTGATAAATCTACTTCTTCCTCTTCCTCTTCTTCTTCAAATGCTTTTTCTACTGCATCTTTCTTAAGAGCTACAAGTAAAATTGCTGTAATAACAGATCCAACTCCTAAAGCAATTAAGAAACCAATTGGATTTTTCATAGCAGGTACAATAAACATTCCACCTGAAGGAACTGGTGATCCAACATTTAATAGCATTATTATTGCTCCACCAACAGCTGCTCCAAAAGAACAAGAGAAGATTACACGGAGAGGATCAACAGCTGCAATTGGAATAACACCTTCAGTAATCATACATATTCCCATTGGAAAAGCAATTTTTATATTATCAGATTCATTTTTAGTATATCTTGCTCTTCTTATTAACCAAGATAATGTAACTCCAAAAGGAGGAATCATAGATGCACATATCTTAATAGCTTCTGGTCCATAAACACCTTGTAATAATAATCCATCAGCGAAAAGTGAAGCTACTTTATTGACCGGTCCACCAAAATCAAATGCTGCCATAGCACCCATAATGATACCAAATATAACCTTTGATCCACCTTGCATATTATTAAGCATATGTGTAAGTGCTGCTGAAGCTACAGCTATTGGTCCGCCAATGACAAAGAACATAACTAATCCTATAACTGCAGAAGATATTAATGGAATAATCATCATTGGTAATAAACCTTGTGCCCATGTAGGTACCTTTAAGTTCTTCTTTAAAAAGTTTACAAAATAACCTGCAAGATAACCACCAAGCATTCCACCAAGAAAACCAGCTCCCATAGCATTTGCTATCATACCCATTAATAAACCAGGTGCAATACCAGGACGATCAGAAATAGAATATGCAATAGCAGCGCCCATAACTGCTGGCAATAATCCCATACCAAAAACCCCTAATGTAACTGCTGCCTGCCAAATAGTGTAAGACTTTTTATAATCGGAGATTAAAGCTGGATTTCCACCTGCTAAATTACCAATAGCAATTAGCAAACCTGAAGCTACAACTAATGGAAGCATATAAGATATACCTGTCATAGCATGCTTTTTTAACTCTAACTTTTTTAACATCATAAGTTCTCCTCTCATTTTTTAATTTCTATTATTCTAAGACATTTTTACAATCCTATCTCTTGCTGAATTTTATTAATAAGTGCTTTAGGAGATTTTATTACAATGTCTGTTGAAACATCAATAACCTTCTTATCCTTAAATCTTTCTCTACCTCCTACCTTAATATCAGCTGCAATAATTACTATATCTGCCTCTTTAATGTCCTTCAAAGTAAGTTCATCTTCTGTTCCAATTGTTCCTTGGGTTTCAATATGAATTTCATGGTTTAATGCTTTTGCTGCACGTATTAGTTTTTCTTTTGCTATATAAGTATGTGCAATTCCAGATGTACAAGCTGCTATTCCTACAATTTTCATATACATTTCACCTTCCTCATTTTTAATATTTATATAATATTAGACAATTAATAACAAATAGTTATCTTATTAAACTTCTTCTGTTCTTGTAAATATTTCATAAACTTCTTCTGGAGTTGTTGCATTTAATAAGTCTTCGCACACTTCATCATCTCCTAGTTTTCCTGCTACTTTTGAAAGCAATCTAACATGAACGCTGTCTTTATCAGATTCAGTTACAGCAAACAGAATAATAAACTGTACTGGCTTGTCATCTAAACTCTCCCATTTAATATCAGTTTTTGTTTTTCCAAAAGCTATTGATGTTTTGTTAACAAATTTAGATTTTCCATGGGGAATTGCTATTTTATTTCCTATTCCTGTTGCTCCTAAGGTTTCTCTATAATATACATCTTTCAAAAATGCTTCTTTGTCAGAAAGTACTCCAGTATCAAATAATAATTCTGTAAGTTCTTTTAATGCCTCATCTTTTGTAGTTGCTTCCATATTTATTTTTATTGTCTCTTTTTTTATCACTTTAGCTAAATTTACATCCATTTTTCCCCCACCTTTGCTGTTTAATCTAAAATATTGCTTTACATCTTTTTTCTTAGTACATTTTCTTAAATAATCTGCGTAGTTTTCCTTAATATCAAAGTTTATAATTTCCTTTAACATGTAAGTCATTAGTTCAATGTTTTCCATAGCAATATAAAAAGTTAACTGTTTTTCATTGTTTTCTATATCATTTATAGAAAGTCCAAGTATGCATTCACTTTTATGAAACCCTAACTGTATTTTTAAATTTCTATCAATATTTATTTCATTAAAAGCAACACATGTTTTGCAATTTTGGTTAATTTCTCTTTTTACATCGCTTTCTGCTATGTTGAAGTATACCAGTTCTTCCTGTAAATACTCTCCAATAAGTTTTGTTGTAACCTTTTTTCTTTGATGCTTATTTTTATTATTAAGTAGAAAATCAGATATATTTTTAATATCATATTCATTTAAAAATGTTGATACTAATATATATGGCTTGCTTTCAAAATCTAATGGAACTGTTGTAATTATAAAATCAATGTCATCAACATTTCTGTTCTTAATGCTACTGGCTGAAACACTATCCACGATTTCAAGTTCTGGAAAATACCTGTTAAGTTTTGTTCTTAAAAGCTGTGATGTTCCATAGCCACTATGGCAAACAACTAAGATTCGTTTCTTTATATAGGAGTTCTCTAACCCTAATTGATAATATACTGCTAAATATCCAATTTCATCTATTGGGATTACTTTTTGTTTTAGATGATAAGATACCATAAGTGCAGCAGCCTTACACACATTTAAAAGGATAGGATATTGTTCTATTATTTCATTAATAAGAGGGTTTGATATTTGAATATCATATTCCATACGATTTAGCATTGGTCTTATATGAAGCAATAGCTTATCCATTATATCTTGATCATTTGTAATATTTATTTGCAAAATTTCTTCTATGCATTGAGTCATCATGTTTCTAAATTTTATTGATTTATAATCTAATTTGTTTAATACTTTATTTTCGCTTTCCATTACTTCTTTAATCAATCCAAATGACACAAAATACTGGTACAAATAATAAACTTCAGCCTCATCTAACTGCATCCCAAAGTCATTATTAATTTTGTCAATACATAAAACAGCTTCTTTGTAATCTTTTTCTGATTTAAAATCGCCAATCTTTTCTTTTTTCAATATAGATTTTCCTGTTGAACCCCTTTCCATTGAAATTAGAATATGAGTTAATAAATTAGTATAATACGGGTCATCTATTTTACAATTATATTTTTTTTCTAAATTAAGTAACAGTCTGTTAACATATATAATTTTATCTTTTTCAAAAAGTTCTGATAATCCATTTAAAGTAACTACGTCTAACCGTGCTGCCAACTCTTCAATAGTCTTTTCATTCTTTGTTCCGTTTGAATATTCAAACAATAACGACGAAATTGCTCTTCGAATATTAGCTTCTAATCCTTTTACTTGCGTTCCTTCTACTGTTTTTTCCAATTTTAACTTAAATAGAGAAAGCCATTTTTCTATATACTTAAAATCATTTATTATACTAGTCTTACTTACATAATATTTTTCAGAAAGTTTTTGAATAGACGTACTATTGTTGGATTTAATAAGCATTTCTTTAATAATTTCAATTCTTCTATCATTTATTGAAATCTTCTCATTTTTTAATTCTTGTATTTGAAGATTATTATTCAAAAGTAATTTAGCTTTTCTAACATCTTTTATCATTATTCCAATACTATGTTTCTTTTCTAACTGAACTTTATATTTATTTAAATATTGTTCAATTATCATCAAATCTTTTTTAACTGTTTTCTCAGATACATTTAAAATTTCACTGTAATATTTAGTTGTTTTAAATTGTTCTTCATCTAATAATAAATTTATAAATTCAATTTGCCTTCCATTTAAGTTATCCATTTTTTAACCTCCTTTCTGTTTATCATCCCTAATCCTTCTATATGTATACGATAACATGAATTTTAATCTTGTAAAATAACAAATAAGTTCCATTCAAAATGGAACTTATGTATCATCAACCTTCAAAAGTCAAATTATTCAATCTTAAATCAGCTTATTTGCGTTAGATTAGCTGAATCAAAGTATATTTATAAAGATCATACCAAGAAACAAACTCGTCATTATTCTTATTATCTTGAATATAACAACTTTTCGGTAAACTTTCTAACCTCAGAAAATATTGTGTCAACAATTCATCATGTATAATTCTAAGCAAAAACACAACTGCCTGTAAGTTGCTATTTAAAACACTTACAGGCAATCATTAATATATATTATGGAGGCGAAGCGTGACCTTTAAAATCCACCAAGCATTTAATCTAAATCCAAAATATGAGTATTGCTAACTTACAATGTTGTTACAACTTCGGAAATATCATTAGCTCTAATTCGTTTCAATGGATTTATAACAGAAGATATTGAAATAATAATATAACAAATAAAAATAAGCATTACTTGTAACAAAGGAAATTTCCACGTAGCAAGTAGTAGAAAATTATTTAAAGTCCTCTGTAATAAAGCTCCTAAAACACATCCTATCATACATCCACTTAGGCTATATACAAAAGCTTCTGTTAAGACCATGCGTAAAAGCTGATCTCCTGACATACCAATAGCTCTCATAACACCTAAGTATCTTCTTTTTGATTCTATGCTTGTATTCATTGTATTTACAATATTTAAGATACTTATAAATGCTATTATTCCTACAAAACTATAAACAAATACAGCTGCTGTGATAAAAGCATTTTGAGCTTCTTTATTAAGTTGACGAATATCATGAAAATTAATATTAGAACCTATGATGCTTTGTATATTTTTAATAGTTGTTTCATCTTTATTATCCTTAAGCTGTATTTTTATAGCACTATATTCATCACTTTTTGTCATTGTTCCATAAACTCTTTTTATTCCTTCCATATCAGACAATTTAGAATACATGTCTTTAGAAATCCCTTGGTCTGAAGTCACTTTAATATCAGGTGTATATGAATTAATAGGTGTCAAACCTAAAGCTTTTGGATTAACAAGAACACTAAAGGCCATAAACAAAATTATGCTCAAGGCAATTGAAATCGACATTAAAAAAAGAGTTTTCTTTTTACTTACAGCATTATTTATCCCAATGGAAATATCAACAGGAAAAATTCTTGTTAAAAAACCTTTTTTCTTTTTCTTTGAAATTTTAATTTCATTACTTCCATTGACTGCATTTACTGGAGATACATTTGAAGCTTTTTTTGCAGGTACTAAAGAAGCTATGAAAACTGTTAAAAAACCAATTATAACACCTAACCCTATTCCTATTATGCTGAAATTGAATAATGATATTCCCCCATAGAGCTGAGGGTTAAGATATTTTAATATACAAGAACAAATAAAAGAAAATATTGTACCTGCAATTACTCCTATAGGTATTGCTTTTAGAGAAATATATATTCCTTCTCGTCTTACTAATTTTTTTATCTGCCTTTTGGAGGCACCAATACATCTTAAAACTCCAAATTGCCTTACTCTTTCCATAACTGAAATATTAAAGGTATTGTAAATCATGGCAACTGCTGTAACAAGAACAAGAAAAAATAATACACCACCTACAGCATATAATTGCATAACTTGATTATTATTAGTCTGCCCCATAAGAGCTAAAAGTTGTTCATTTCGTCCTACTCTATTATCTTTTAAATTTAAATCTTTCTTAATTATTTGTTCTGTGTGCTTTATATTTACTCCATCTTTAAACAAAATATAAATTTGACTGTGTACAGGTGTTAAAGTATTTGACATGTTTACTGATATAAATACAATAGGCATGCCTGCCGCTTTTGTACCTCCCAGGTCATTATACACACCGCTTACAATAAATTCTCTTTTTTCACTGTTATGAATAACTAAAGAAACTGCATCACCAATTTTAAGTTTATCTTTTTCCATAAACCACTTTTCAAGCATGATCTCATTTTCTTTTGTTGGATAATTCCCTTCAGCTAAATTAAAGTTTAAATTCTTTGCAAATTTCTCATCTAAAGAAAGAAATCCACATTCCTTATTGTTTATTGTTCCATTATCAAACTCCCTCCATGTCCCAGTATTCTTTACATCAATTCTATTATTAATATAATCAGTTTCACTTTTAGATGAATTAAAAATTGTTATATGATAATTTCCCTGACTTTTCAATGCTTGTGCTTTTTCAAATTTAATAAGCGCATCTACCATTGAGAAAATACCTACAACAAGGGTTACTGCTATAGCTACACTTGTAACTGCCAGCCTAGTTTTCTTCTTATGAACTGATAAATATTTATTGGCATAGGCAAGATAACTTGTCATATTTTTTCGCCTCCTAGCTCCGATACAATACCGTCCTCCACGTTAAATACTCTATCTCCTAAGGAAGCAAGGTTTTGATTGTGTGTAATCATAATTAATGTTTGATTATATTTACTAACTGATAACTTTAATAAATTAATTACATCGTTACTATTTTTAGTATCTAGATTTCCTGTAGGTTCATCTGCTAAAATAATAGCTGGTCTTGTTGCTAAAGCTCGTCCAATAGCCACCCTCTGTTGCTGCCCTCCTGATAATTGGCTAGGAAGATGATGTTTCCTTTCCGATAAGTTTAGTATCTCTAATAATTCATTGATATATCTTTTATTAGGTTTTTTATTATCCAATAATATTGGCAGCATAATGTTTTCCTCAACATTTAACTCTGGCACTAAATTAAATGCTTGAAATATAAATCCAATATTACGTCTTCTAAAAACTGATAATTCTTTTTCTTTCATTGTAAAAATATCTCTATCATCTAATATTACTTTTCCAGAGCTTGGATTAGCTAATCCTCCAAGAAGATTAAGAAGCGTACTTTTCCCTGATCCTGATGGTCCTATAATTGAAACAAATTCTCCTTTGTTAATAGAAAAAGTGGCATTTTTTAATGCTTCTACTTCTGTTTCACCTTCTCCATAGGTTTTACGTAAATTCTCAACTTTTAATATCTTCAATTGCAAACACCTCACTTTTTACTTTAGTTACATACTAAACTATATAGCTTACAATTAAATGTATTCTATCTTACAATGTTGTAAGCTTGGAAAAAATCAAATAAAAAGCAGTTCCGCGTCCTAGCTCACTTTCTACCACAATTGTGCCTCCATGTTTTTCAACAATGGACTTTGAAAGAGTCAGCCCAATTCCAACTCCTTTAGTATTTTTTGAAAACCTGCTTCTATAAAATCTTTTAAAAATATAATGAAGATCTTCAGGATGAATGCCAAAACCATTGTCCTTAATTATAATTCTTATGGCAACAGGTGTATTATCACACGAAATACAAATCTCATTTCCCAATTCTGTATGGTCTAATGCATTTTTAATTATGTTGCTTATAGCTTCCAACAGCCATTCTTTATCACAAATAAAAACAAGGTTATTATCACAATTTAATATAATTGATTTACCTTCATGTTGAGCACGAGTTTGAAACCTAATGATTATGCTTTCCAAAAAATCCTTAAGATTACATTTTTGCTTATTAAGTTCAATTGCTCCTGCATCTAACTTAGCTAGCTTTAATAAATTTTGAATTAAATTTTCCATTCTTTCGAGTTCACTTTTAATTTTCAAATTAAAACTGCTAACCACATCATTATTAACATTTTCATCTAATATAATTTCGTTATACATTTCTAATGCTGCTAGTGGTGTTTTAAGCTGGTGTGATATATCTGAAATGATATCTTTCAAGAATTCTTTATTTTGCTTTTCTTTCGTTATGTGAGTTACTTGTGAAGTAGCCATCATGTTAATTGCTGAAAATAATTTTGATAAACTACCTTCTTTATTATCATCTAGACGTATTTCATGATTACCATTCATAAAATTTAAAATATCTGAACTGCCCCTCTCAAGGGTTTTATTGAATTTAACTGCAAATATAAATAATATAAATAAAAGTGTTATTCCCATAAAAAAAGATAAAATAAACACTAATACTGCATACTTATTATTAAAAGCTTTTACACTAGGAATAAGATTATTATTTATGCTCGCATTATATCCCGCATTTTTTAAAAGTATTTCTCCTCTTTTATAATCTTCTACATTCTTCTTCTGCGTAAAAGCTTCTATAATATGTGACATATTGCTGTTGTCTCTATATAAATATCCTGCAACTTCATAATCATGCTTTATTAGTTCACTTTTATAATCGTTAGTAATCATTGCTACTATTACTTGTCCTAAAAGAATACAAGATAATAGTATAGCAATTGTAAATGCAAATAATTTTCTTAAATCTTTAAGATCAAAAATTCTCATACTAAATCCTCACTTTATAATATTCCACTTATAGCCAATACCACGTACTGTCAATAGATATTTAGGACTTTCTGAATCATCTTCAATTTTACATCTTAACCTTCTTATATATACAGATAAAGTATTATCATCTATAAAACTACCATTATTATCCCAGAGTTTATTTAGGATAATATCTCTAGCCAGTACTGTATTAGGATTTCTCATAAATAAACATAAAAGTCTGAATTCAGCTGTAGTTACCTCTAGTTCGCCCTTATTTTTAAAAACTCTGTTTTCTATTAAATTAATCATTATACCATTAGACTGTACTTGATTTTGTTCAATATTTGATATTTTAGTTCGGCGTAACAATGCATTAATTCTTGAAATAAGCTCATTTAATTTAAATGGTTTTGTAATATAATCATCGCCACCAATATCAAGTCCCATCACAATGTTAACTTCCTCATCTGAAGCTGTAAGAAAAATAATTGGAACATTGGAGGTTTGACGTATTTTTTTGCAAATTTCAAAACCATTACCATCTGGTAATGTTAAATCAAGAATAAACAAATCATAATTATTATCCTCAAATATGGCCAAGGCTTCTTTTACAGTCCTTGCTATATTAACATAGAATCCATTTTTTTGTAGTGAAAATTCAAGACCATCAATCAAGCTCAAGTCATCTTCTACTAAAAGAATTTTATTCATTCCTATTTTTCTCCTTTTGATTAATGTCCATAACAAAATATATTTATTTTTAATGCTATCACAGATAAAAAGATATCACTATTATCACAGTAAATAACTTTACCATTTTAGTAACAATTCTATATATTTAAAATCCCAACCCGCGACACATTAAGCTTGCGAATCTGGCGTCGAGCATAAAAGAAAATACCTACCTGCCCAATTCCAGCCAAAGCCCAAGTAACCGGGTAGCAGGCAAAGAGCATAACCTCTGTTGGATACCAGGTAAAGATTGTAGCCAGCCAAAGAATTCGCATAAGACAGGCACCTACTAGTGTTGAAATCATAGGCGATATAGAATAGCCCATGGCACGAGTTAACCCTGGATACACGTTCATCATGCCGCAAGTAAAGAATGCAACCATCATGATATTAATACGCAGCATGCCAAGCTTAATGACCTCTGGGTCGGAGGTGAATATACCAAGCAGTTGTTTTCCAAAAAGTACTGTCCCACCGCCTAGGAGAATCCATGTGGCAAAGATTAATACTGTACACACTTTTGCAATGGTATCAATTCGATCATATTTCTTTGCCCCCATATTCTGTCCGGCAAAAGAAATTGCTGCATTATAATAAGCATTCATTGTGGTGCCGATATAGTTTTCAACATTATTTGCAGCTGCACTAGCAGCCACCATGGTGGATCCGAAGGAATTAACTGCTGACTGAATCAACACATTGGAAATGGAGAACAATAATCCCTGCATTCCTGCTGGCAAACCAATCCTCACAATGTCCTTTAGCTTATCTTTATCAATACACATTTTACGTGGTATGAAACGTATAGCTCCCTCACATCTGTATAGACACACCATAATAAGCAGCACCGAGATATACTCAGAAATGACTGTGGCACATGCCACGCCAGCTACTCCCATATGCAGTACAATTACAAAAAAAAGATTAAATATCACATGTACTGTACCTGCAATAATAAGATAATACATTGGACGACGGCTATCACCTGTAGCACGCAAGATAGCTGCTACAAAATTGTATACCATGTTAGCAGGCATACTGATAAAGTAGATTTTCATATATACTACCGATAATCCAATAATATCCTCTGGAGTGCCCATCATCTTCAGCAAAGGCTTACAAAATATGATACCTATAACCATGACAATCAATCCACCAATAATACTGATGGCAACAGATGTATGAACAGATCGACTTACATCATCTGGCCGATTTGCACCACAATCACGAGCCACAACGACGGTGGTACCTACGGATAAACCCATAAATAAGGTTATAATAAGATTAATGAGTGAACCTGTGGCTCCTACTGCAGCTAATGCCTTGCTGCCTGAAAAATGCCCTACTACCACCATATCAGCAGTATTAAATAACAGTTGCAAGATATACATTGCCATAATGGGCAATGCAAAGATAAATATCTTCTTGAACAACGGGCCGTTGCACATATCTATATTACGCTTTTTAGAACTCATGATTACATTCGCTTCCTTTACATTCATTGTTTTGAGATAAATTTGTTTATCAAATGGATATACCTCGCATACAAAATGACTTCCTAATTTTCTCTTGTTTATTTTAATACAAGCTATTTGCTAATACAATACCTGAACTAAATCATCTTATGTTTCTAATCTTTTAGTTCTCACTTTATTATTTAATTAAATATCTTTATTTATCATATAAAAAACTGTACTGAATTTCTTCAGTACAGTCATAATGTATGTATAAAATCATTTAAAGATAACTCTGCAATTTCAACTTTCTTAAGCATCAATAGATTGAGCTCACTTTCATTCTGCGAAAGTTGATTAATATTTAAACAAATTAACGTTTTTTTGTAATTCTACTGATAAATTATTCAATACAGTTGCCAAACTTGCCATCTCAGTTATACCTAAAACCTGTTCCTCCACTGAGGCAGATACCTCTTCTGCAGAACTTGCTGATTCTTCTGTTATAGCCGAAACATTTTGCAAAGATTCATTTAGATGTCCTACTTGTTCAATTACCTTACTTATTTTACTGCTGGTTGATTCAATTTTAGATACCATATCATTTATTTGCTCATTAATCTTGTTGAAAGAATCTTGTGTTTGCCTTGTAGCTTCCTCTTGTTTGTAAATGGTCATCTCACTTTCTTTCATTTGGGTTACAGTCTGTCCAACAGCTGTCTGAATTTCTGAAATTGTAGCAAATACCTCTCCAGTTGATTTAAGAGAAAGCTCAGCCAATTTTTTTACTTCCTCAGCAACTACTGTAAATCCTCTCCCATGTTCACCAGCCCTAGCAGCCTCAATTGCAGCATTCAAAGCCAATAAGTTAGTTTGCTCCGCAATACCGTTTATAGTTTCTGCAATCTTATTTATTGAATCTGTTTTCAACACTAAGCCTTCAACAGCATTTTTAACTTCTTTAGATATCTCTACTGTTTGGCTCATATGAGTCGTTTGGTTTTTAATTATATTTTGCCCTTCATATACAATTTTTTCAACCAACTTTCCATTTTCAACCAAACTATTTAACTCAACAGAAGTATCCTGGGACATTTTGTTTATGTTATTAGCCATGTTGCTTACGGAAGATACTTCTTTAGCGATTTCCTGATTACCAACAGCCATCTCTTCAACTGTAGATGCCATTTGATCAGAAGATTTACTTATTTCTTCGGCGTTAGCAGATAATGTTGAGACTTTATCATTTAATATATTGGAACTTTCGGCTACTTGTGAAATCGTTTTTCTAGTCTTTTCTAACATCAAATTAAATTTTTCTGCCATTAAACCAAGTTCATCTTTGTTTGATATCTCTACTTTTTGTGTTAAATCTCCCTCCGCCTCAGCGATATTCGATAACTTTGAAGTTAATATCCTAACGGCCTTAATAATACTTCGTGAAATTGTTAATGCTAAAAATATAGCAAAGATTAAACCGATTACTCCCCCACCAATTATAACAATTCTTGTATTTCTTTCAGTTATCTTTAAATTTGCAGTACGTTGATCCAATAAACCACGCTCTTCATGTTGGATATCACTGATCAATTTTCTCATATCGTCCATTGACTTCTTACCATTTTGAGACGCTTCAAAATTTATAACATCTGTTATATTGCCTTGATTCGAGTTAACCTTTTGACGAGTAGTTATCAAAGAAGAACTCTCTAAGTTTGTCCAATCTTGATAATCTTTGGACAAGACATCTATCCTTTGTTGTTGTTTAGGATTATCAGAAGTTAGTTCTTTTATCTCCTGAATATGTTTTTGAAAATCGATCTTGCCCTGATTATATGGTTCTAAGAACGTGTCTTTACCAGTAATAGCATATCCTCTTAACCCTGTTTCCATGTTAATTAGGCTTTCTAAAACATTATCTGCCTCACCAATAACCTGATATGTATGAACATTCCAAGCAACAGCCTGAGATTCCGCATTAAAGTTGCTATAAGAAAAAGATAAAACTAAAATCATAATTAAGGTGATAACCCCAAATCCTAAGTATAACTTAGTGCCTATTTTAAATCTATTCAACATTTATAACACATCCTTTTCTCTTTTAAATTTCGCTATATACTTATTAGTAATAAGTATATCAAAATACTAATATTTTACAACGTATTTTGCCAAATTCCTTAAATTACACATTGTCCCTAAATTTACAATAAAATTAACAACCTTATTTAAAATATACTAAAAAACCGTACTGAATTTCTTCAGTACGGTTTTTATGTATCGTGGGTTTTAATGGTGGAGGCGATGGGTGTCGAACCCATGTCCGAAAGCCGCAATACCTGAGCATCTCCGAGTGCAGTCCATATTTTAACATTCCCTCTGCCGAACGCCCATGGACAGGCTTTCAGTTTCAGTAGCTTCATAAATCCCGTTCCTGTGGCAAAGCTTACACAGGCTCGTTTCACCGCTGTCGGCGCTCTATCCTAAGTCGCGGTACTCTAAGGTAGAACGTAGCAGACTAAGCTGCTAATTGTAAATTATCGTTTGCGTTTACATTAATCCCATAGTTTTTTAACGCGGGCCCATAGGTTCCCTCGACTCGCTTCTCAAATACAACATACCCCCGTCGAAACCAAGTACGCCCCCATATTATTAATTGGGTTTTCACCTAATTCTAAAGTTTTATATTGTTACGCAAACCATTCATTGTTTTAATATTTAGTTTTCAATAAGTTAGTAATTAATATCTCTAACTTGCAATTATTATATTACATCAAATCTGTTTATTAATCAATAGTAATTTTTATCTGAAAACTTCCTATAATCCAAAGAAAGAAAACATTTCATAATACTAATTTAAAAATTAATATTTCACTCTTTCTTTCATCTGTCTATCTATGTCTCTCTTTGCTGCTTTTTCAAGCATAACATCTCTCTTATCATAATCTTTCTTACCTTTTGCCACTGCCACATTTACTTTTACTCTTCCATTTTTAAGGTATAAGGATAATGGTACTAGAGTATATCCCTGCTGAGTAGTAAATGCTAATAATCTTGATATTTCACTTTTGTGAAGGAGCAGTTTTCTAACTCTTAATGGATCTCTATTAAATATATTTCCTTTTTCATAAGGACTTATATGAACATTACAAATAAATATTTCACCATTTACTATTTCCGCATAACTGTCTTTTAAATTCGCTCTACCTGCTCTTATAGATTTTACTTCTGTTCCAACTAACTCTACACCAGCTTCCATACTTTCTTCTATAAAGTAATCATGCCATGCTTTTCTATTTTCAGCAAGAGTTTTATTTGTTGATGTCTTTTTAGCCATAAAATCACCTACTTTAGTTTTTATTCATTGTATTATATATATAAGTCTATATCAATATAATTTATTATGCAATATTTATGTTTACCACTAATCTAAAAATTAATGCTAAAAAGATATTAATTTTAAAGATTTCAATAAATTCTCAAAATTTTTTTTACATAATTCTAATATAATTTAAATTTAAATTTAATTTAATATTATTATCTGCTTTTAAATGTATGTTAAATGTTATATAATTCTTACATAGGATAAATTATGAATATATTTGTAGAATTTATTGCCTAATTTTAAAAAGATTGGATGTGGAAACTATGTATACTATACTACATCTTGAGCAGAGCAGTTTTATAAAAAAGTTAGTACGAAATATCTTAGTTGAAAATGGTTTTAACTGCATTTCTGTGGACACTGCAGAAGAAGCTTATGAAACTTTAGATAAGCTTAATGGAGAAGTAGATTTAATAATAACTTCTTTATTGTTAGAACATACTACTATCGAAGAATTTATGAGAACTATTAATAATAGCACTCTAAATAGTAACATACCTGTATTTGTTGTAACTGGTAATGAACTAGAAGACACAAAGAAAAGGATCTTAAATTTAGGGGTTTCTGATTACATAACAAAAAATAACCTAGGTGAAGAACTACTTAAACATATACGATACATAGTCAAGGAAGATGAACTTTTAAATTGTCTAAGAGAAGCTAAAATAGCTTCTGTAGATGACTGCAATTTTGATTGCACAATAATGAAAGATATTTTGGCTAAATACAATATAAACAATGTAGACTTTTATTCCTCTGGAAAAGAATTAATGGAAAGTAAAAAAAATTATGATTTATACTTAATAGATATCGTTCTTGAAAAGGAGTTTGGTAAAAACATTATTATAAAAGTTAGAAGAGATAATATAGATTCTTCTATTATAGTAACTTCATCTCTAACTAACACCAAAACCTTAGCTAGTATGCTAAACGCTGGTGCAAATGATTGCATAAGGAAACCTATTCAAGAAGATATATTTATAGCTAAATTAAAATCTAACATGAGAACTTATGCTTTAATAAAAGAACTTAAAAAAAGATAAATTAAAATGTGATGCAATAGGTACAAGCTTTACTGTTGCATCACATTTTATTATTATAAAGTTATCCACATATATAGCATTAATTAATCCACATTGTTATTTATATCTGTGATATTCTCATCAGTCTCTATATCACCTTCTGATTTTAACAAATCAAAGTAAATTTCATGAGCAAACATATCTACTTTAGATACTCTTATCCTTGCTTCATCTCCTAATTTATATATATTTTTGGTTCTTTCACCTATAAGGCTTAAATGTTTTTCATCATATATATAATAATCATCATCAAGACTGCTAATATGAACAAGACCTTCTATAGTATTTGGAAGCTCTACAAACATTCCAAAATTAGTTACAGAGGATATTATGCCTTCAAACTCTTGACCTATTTTTTCACTCATGTATTCTGCTTTTTTAAGATCATCTACTTCTCTTTCAGCATCTTGAGCTATTCTTTCCATTTCAGAAGATTGCTTTGATGCATATTCTACTTCTCCTGATAATCTTTCCATTCTCTTATCATTTATCTGTCCATTTATAAATTCTTTTATTATTCTGTGTATCATTAAATCAGGATATCTTCTTATAGGAGATGTGAAATGGCAATAATATCTTGCTGCTAAACCAAAATGTCCTGTACACTCTGGAGCATATCTAGCCTGTTTCATAGAACGAAGTAACAGAGTACTTACTACAGTTTCTTCCTTCTTTCCTTTTACTTTTTCTACTATATCCTGCAATGCTTTTGGATGTATTTCCTGTCCCATCTTAACTACATAGCCTAAATTGTGCACAAATTCATTGAAGTTCATAAGTTTTTCTTCATCTGGGTCTTCATGTATTCTATATACGAAAGGCATATTAGCCCAGAACATATGCTCAGCTACAGTTTCATTGCACACAAGCATAAATTCTTCTATTACCCTATTTGCAATTGCTCTTTCATAAGGTTTTATGTCTATTGGTTTTCCTAATTCATTAAGGATTATTTTGCATTCTTCAAAATCAAAATCTATAGCTCCTCTTTGTATTCTCTTCTTATGAAGTACATCACAAAGTTCCTCCATAAGCTTAAAAGTATCTACTAAATAATCATATCTTTTTATAAGTTCTTCATCATTGTCCCTAAGTATTTTTGTTACATCTGTATATGTCATTCTCTCATTGGTTCTTATTATACTTTCTGTAATAGTATGATCTACTACCTTACCAGTTTTATCAATTTCCATAAAACAAGTTAATGTAAGTCTATCTACTTTTGGATTTAAACTGCATATACCATTGGATAATTTTTTAGGAAGCATAGGAATAACTCTATCTATAAGATATACAGATGTTCCTCTCTTTAAAGCTTCCTTATCTAAAGGGTTTTTATCCTTTACATAATTAGATACATCAGCTATATGAACGCCTAAATAGTAGTTACCATTTGAAAGTTTTTCAAGAGACACTGCATCATCCAAATCTTTTGCATCTTCTCCATCTATAGTTACTGTAATTAAATCTCTTAAATCTTTTCTTTTAATATATTCTTCCTCTGGTATTGTGTCTGATATTGACTCGGCATAAGATTCTACTTTTTGAGTAAATTCTTCTGGAAGGTTATTCTTCTTTATTATAGTTAAAATATCTATTCCTTTTTCTCCTTTTTTACCTAGTATCTCTACTACTTTACCTTCAGGATTTCTTCTTTTATCCGGCCAACTTGTTATATCTGCTATTACTACGTCTCCAGTATTTGCACCATTTCTGCTTCCTTTTGGAATAAATATGTCTTGATATATTCTCTTTTCTTCAGGAACTACAAATCCAAAGTTTCTACTATCTTCATATACTCCTATAACGGTTTTGTTAGCTCTTTCAATAATTCTTATTATTTCGCCTTCACATTTTTTACCTCTGTTTTCTTCTCTCAGTACCTTTGCTACTACTTTATCTCCGTTCATAGCTCCATTCATATAAGAAGAAGGTATAAATATGTCTGGTCTTTCATCTTCTGTTATTACAAAACCGAAACCTTTTGTATGTCCTTGAAGTTTTCCTACTACTAATCCCATTCTATCTGGAACACCATAATATTCTGTGCTAGTTTTAACTATTTTCCCGCTGCTTTCCATTTCTGAAAGTATTTTTTCAAAGTCCTTTCTTTCATCTTTCTTTATATCAAATACTTTCTCTAATTCCTTTATATTCATAGGCTTATAGGCTTGTTCTTCCATAAAGTTTATTAGTATTTCTGGTATTTTCATAAATTTCACCCCTATTCTTAATTACTAATTTGTATATTAATTTATTATTATTCTTTTATCTAAATTGAAAAAATATTCAATTATATTTGTATTTTAAATTAATGATATAGTAAAGTTATCCAGTAGTCAATGCTAACATGTTTAAAGGCATTTAAAAGAATTTTGCAAATAAATAGAGCGGATTAAATCCGCTCTAAATATATAAAATATAAATATTATTTAATCAAATTTTGTACAATACATAAGCCTGCAAAAATTGCAGAAAGTACAGCTGTAAGTTTTATTAGCATTGCTTCTGATGTTCTTCCTTTATTCTTTGAATAGAATGACTCAGTAGAACTTCCGCCTGCAACTAATCCACTTAATCCGTTAGATTTACTAGGTTGCATTAATACAACAATTATTAACGCTATACCTATTATAGTCTGAGAAACCATTATAAAAGTACGCATACTTTTCACCTCCTGGTATGTTAACACAACCTATATTTTATCATACTAGTTAGTCTATTACAAGAAAAAAACTTTTTAAGATTTTCCTTAATTCTTCTAACCTTTAATATTATAAAATGCTTTCATTCCTCTGAATTCTCCAGCATCCCCAAGCTCTTCTTCTATTCTTAAAAGCTGGTTATATTTTGCTACTCTTTCACTTCTTGCTGGAGCTCCTGTTTTTATCTGACCTGCATTTACAGCTACTACTAAATCTGCTATAGTTGTGTCTTCTGTTTCACCAGATCTATGTGATACTACTGCAGTATATCCTGCTCTTTCTGCCATTTCTATAGCATTTAAAGTTTCTGTTAAAGTTCCTATTTGATTTAATTTTATAAGTATGGAGTTTGCTACTTTCTTTTCTATGCCAGTTTTTAATCTATCTGTGTTAGTTACAAATAAATCGTCTCCCACCAATTGAATCTTATTTCCTAATCTTTCAGTTATTATTTTCCAACCTTCCCAATCCTCTTCCGCCATACCATCTTCTATAGATATTATAGGATATTTCTCTACTAAATTAGCATAATAATCTACCATTTCTGCTGGTGATAAAACTTTTCCTTCCCCTGCTAAATTGTATTTTCCATCTTCAAATATTTCTGAAGATGCGGGATCTAACGCTATAAATATTTCTTTTCCTGGATTATAGCCGGCTTTTTCTATAGCTTCAACTATTACCTGTATTGCTTCTTCATTGGACTTTAGATTTGGAGCAAATCCACCTTCATCACCTACTCCAGTATCATAGCCTTTAGACTTCAAAAGTGATTTTAAAGAATGATAAACTTCTGCACTCATTCTTAGAGCTTCACTAAAAGAAGGTGCCCCTACTGGCATTATCATAAATTCCTGAAGGTCTACATTGTTATCAGCATGCTTTCCTCCATTTATTATATTCATCATTGGTACTGGCAGAACTTTTGCATTTACTCCTCCAATATATTGATATAAATTTAATCCAAGACTTTCAGCTGCAGCTCTTGCACAAGCTAGAGATACTCCAAGCATTGCATTAGCACCTAATTTGCCTTTATTATCTGTACCATCTAAATTTATCATAGTTTTATCTATTAAAACTTGATCAAATACATTCAAACCTATAAGTTCTTCTGCTATGTAGTTATTTACATTATCTATAGCTTTTAGAACTCCTTTTCCTAGATACTTAGACTTATCTTCGTCTCTTAGTTCTACTGCTTCAAACATACCTGTAGACGCTCCTGAAGGTACTGCTGCTCTTCCTATGGTACCATCTTCTAGTATAACCTCTACTTCTACTGTAGGAGTACATCTTGAATCAAGTATTTGCCTTCCTAGCACATCTACAATCTCCACATAATTTTTCATAAAAAACACTCCTTTTCTAATTATTAATATTTTTAATTTCTCACTTACTGTTCATTAGTAATACTTTTTAATTCAATATTACTAGACAATAAATAAGATGACTTTAATACCACTTTTTATTCATTGTATTCAAAATAAATATTATCAAATAAATATAGTCAATTGTTAAAAATTCTGAATTATTGTATTTAAATTATAGAGTTAAGAATTTCCTCTTAACTCCATAATTAATTTATATCTTTTAACTCTTAATTCTTAATTATTTAATAAGGCTTTTTCCAGTCATTTCCTTAGGAGCTTCAAGTCCCATAACCTGCAGCATAGTTGGTGCTATATCTGCTAATATTCCACCATCTCTTAGTGGGGACGCATCTGCTGCTACATATATAAATGGAACTGGATCTGTTGTATGCGCTGTCATAGGTTTTCCTGTAGAGTAATCTATCATCTGTTCTGCATTACCATGATCTGCAGTTATAAACACAGTGCCACTCTTCTCTAATATTTTATCCACAACTTTTCCTAAACATACATCTACATGTTCTATAGCCTTTTTGGCTGCTTCAAATACTCCTGTATGACCTACCATATCAGGATTTGCAAAGTTTAATATTATCATATCATACTTGTCTTCACTTATTTTTTCCAAAAGCTGTTCTGTTACTTTATATGCGCTCATTTCTGGCTGCATATCATAAGTTGCAACTTTTGGAGATGGTATAAGTGCTCTATCTTCGTTCTTATTTGGTTCCTCCACTCCTCCATTAAAGAAGAATGTTACGTGGGCATATTTTTCAGTTTCAGCTATTCTTAGTTGATTTTTTCCAAGGTCACTCACATATTGGCCTAAAGTATTCTTGTAGCTTTCACTTCTAAAAGCAACGTCTACCCCCTGTAAAGTTACATCATATTCAGTCATTGTTACAAAGGTAAGATCTAAAGACTCTCTTGAAAATCCGTCAAATACTTTATCGTTTATAGCTCTTGTAATTTCTCTTGCTCTATCTGGTCTAAAATTAAAGAATATTACTGAATCCTTATTTTTTATAGAAGCAGCTGAATCTTTACTAACTACTGTTGGAAGCACAAATTCATCTGTTTTATTGTCATTATAAGATTTTTGTACAGCCTCTATAGCAGTAGTTGCTTCTTCACCCTTTCCAAGAACTAATGCATTATATGCAAGCTGAACTCTTTCCCATCTCTTATCTCTATCCATAGCATAATATCTTCCTGATATTGTAGCTATTTTACCTATTCCAATTTCTTTCATATAGTTTTCTATGTTTTCTATATATTCTTTTGCTGAAGAAGGCGCAACATCTCTTCCATCAAGGAAAGCATGAAGATATACCTTTTGTACACCCTTGTTTTTTGCAAGCTTCAAAACTCCTTTTAAATGTTCAGTATGAGAATGAACACCACCTGGTGATAAAAGACCCATTAAATGAAGAGTTGAATCATTTTCTAATGCATTATTTACAGCCTTATTTAATGCTGTATTTTCAAAAAAATCTCCATCTTTTATGGATTTAGTTATTCTAGTTAATGCTTGATATATTACTCTTCCTGCACCTATATTCAAGTGACCAACTTCTGAGTTTCCCATCTGTCCATCTGGAAGTCCAACACTTAATCCACTAGCTCCTAATTCTGTATGAGGGTAGTTACCATATAATCTATCGAAATTTGGTTTGTTTGCTGCTTTAATTGCATTTCCATCTTCTCTATTTGTAAGACCAAAACCATCAAGTATCATTAGCATTACTGGTTTTTTATTCATATTTACCTCCAAAGCTTCTTTAATTAAGAATGAAAAATTAATAATTAAGAGTGAAGGAATTTTTTCTTCCTTAGCTCATAAAACAATATAAAATTATAATTTAAAGATTTTTTGACTGTAGAAGAAATTTCATCTTAAACTCTTAATTCTTAATTCTTAACTATTAATTCTTAGTAGTTAACTATTGCTGCAAAATCTGCTGCTTTTAAACTTGCTCCACCAACTAAAGCACCATCTATATCTGATTTAGCCATTTGTGCTTTTATTGTAGCTGGTTTTACTGAACCACCATATTGAATTCTTGTTTTTTCTGCTGTTTCTTTTCCATACATTGAAGCTATTATACTTCTAATATAAGCTATTGTTTCATTAGCTTGATCATCTGTAGCTGTTTTACCAGTTCCTATAGCCCAAATTGGTTCATAAGCTACAACTAATTTTTCTACCTGTTCATTAGTAAGTTCTGCTAAATCCAATTTTATCTGTTTTCCTAAAACTTGTTCAGTAACGTTTTTTTCTCTTTCTTCTAAAGTTTCACCACAACAAACTATTGGAATTAAATTATGTTCGAAAGCTTTTTTAGTCTTTCTATTTACAGTTTCATCTGTTTCATTAAAATATTGTCTTCTTTCACTATGTCCAATTATTACATAGTTTACTCCCATTTTCTCAAGCATTGAAGGTGATACTTCTCCTGTAAATGCTCCACTTTCTTCAAAGTACATGTTTTGTGCTCCTACTTTTATATTACTTCCTTTAACTGCTTTTAATATAGCATCTAAACATACAAAACTAGGGCATACAACTACATCACATTTAGCATCTTTTACAATACCTTTTAATTCTTCAACTAATTTTAAACCTTCTTCTACAGTATTATTCATTTTCCAATTTCCTGCTATTATTGATTTTCTCATTACAAATTACCCCTATTCTTATTTATTTTATATAAAAACCTAATGCTTGTATCTACTTTAATTCCTAATTTAAAAATAATGCGAAGCAACTTTTTTTGAGAGGACAATTGACAGAGGACAAAGGACAATGAAGGTTGATTTTTTGCTAACGCAAAAGAATCTTTAAATTTATATAAGTCAGCAATGTTTCGCTTTAGCGAAACGAGTCATCAAAAATTTAATTCAAGATTTTTCGTAGTGTAACGGAGAAAAATTCTCCTTCACTGTCCTCTGTCAATTGTCCTCTGTCCTCTAAAAAAAATGTGTCGTATCTTGCTTATATCACAAATTGAAGTAATATCTAGTTACTACTTATCATTAAGTGCTTCTATTCCTGGTAAAGCTTTTCCTTCTAAGAATTCAAGTGATGCTCCACCACCAGTTGAAATGTGAGTCATTTTGTCTCCGAAACCTAATATATTAACAGCAGCAGCACTGTCTCCACCACCTATAACAGTTGTAGCATCTGCATCTGCCATAGCTTTAGCAACTGCAACAGTTCCTTTTGCAAAGTTTTCAAATTCAAAAACTCCCATTGGTCCATTCCAAACTACTGTTTTAGCATCTTTGATAGCATTTGCGTAAATTTCTGAAGTTTTTGGTCCAATATCTAAGCCCATATATTCATCTTTAATATTGGCATCTTCTGTTGTAACTGGAGTTGTATCCGCTGCAAACTTTTCTCCAACCACATTATCTACTGGAAGTAATAAGTTGACTCCCTTAGTTTTGGCTTTTTCCATCATTTCTTTAGCATAATCTACTTTATCAGCTTCAAGAAGTGAAGTTCCAATAGTATAGCCTTGAGCTTTTAAGAATGTGTATGCCATTCCTCCACCAATTATTAATGTATCAACTTTTTCAAGTAGATTGTTTATAACATTGATTTTATCTGATACTTTAGCACCACCAAGTATTGCAACAAATGGTCTTTCTGGAGTATTTACAGCTTCTCCTAAGAATTTTAATTCTTTTTGAATTAAATACCCACATACAGCAGTATCAACAAATTGCGTAACTCCAACTGTAGAACAGTGTGCTCTATGAGCTGTTCCAAAGGCATCATTTACATATATATCAACAAGTGAAGCTAAATCTTTTGAAAATGCTTCTTCATTCTTTCCTTCTTCTTTTCTAAATCTTGTGTTTTCTAATAAAACTACATCTTCAGCTTTCATTTCAGCTACTGCTTTTTTAGCATTTTCACCAACAACAATATCATCAGCAGCAAAAACTACTTCTTTTCCAAGCATTTCTGATAATCTCTTAGCTACTGGAGCTAATGTTAATTTTGGATCTGGTCCTTTAGCTTTTCCAAGATGTGAGCAAAGTACAACTTTAGCTCCTTTTCCTACTAAATATTTTATAGTTGGCATTGCTCCAACTAATCTATTTTCATCAGTTATAGCACCATCTTTTAATGGTACATTAAAATCACATCTTACTAGTACCTTTTTACCACTTACTTCTACATCTTCAATTGTCTTTTTATTAAAAGCCATTTAAAATACACTCCTTTTTGAATGGAAAATTAAAAACTTTAAAGTTCAATTTTTCATTTTCAATTTTCTTTAATTTGTTATCCAATAAATCTAAGTATATCACTTGAATCTAGAATTTAAAATGTGAACTAGAATATACAATATAGTTATTTAAGTTATTATTAAAATTTAGTTCTAAATTGTTAAAAGGTCTGGCCTTATAGCCAAAACTACAAAACCAGACCCTATTTATTTCTTTTCTTATTGGAGAAATGAATTCTCTTATCTCTTATAGTCTATCAGCAACATATTTAGTTAAATCTGCTAATCTATTTGAATATCCTGCTTCATTGTCATACCATGAAACAACTTTAACCATGTTTCCTTCGATAACCATTGTTGATGCAGCATCAATTATTGATGATCTTTCATCTCCTCTGAAATCGATTGAAACTAGTTCTTCTTCTTCGTAACCTAAAACACCTTTCATGTCTGTTTCTGAAGCTTTTTTAAATGCAGCATTAACTTCTTCTGTAGTTACATTTTTAGCTAATTCTGCAGTTAAATCTGTACAAGATACTGTAGGAGTTGGAACTCTTAATGAGAATCCGTTTAATTTTCCTTTTAATTGTGGTAATACTAGTGCAACTGCTTTAGCAGCTCCAGTAGTTGTTGGAATCATTGATTCACAAGCAGCTCTTGATCTTCTCATATCTCTATGTGGAGCGTCAAGTAATCTTTGATCTCCTGTATATGAATGAATAGTAGTCATTAATCCTTTTACTATTCCAAATTCTCTATCAAGAACTTTAGCAAATGGTGCTAAACAGTTTGTAGTACATGAAGCGTTTGATATGATATTGTGTTTAGCTGAATCATATTTTTCTTCATTAACACCCATAACTATTGTAACATCTTCGTTTTTAGCTGGAGCTGATATAAGAACTTTCTTAACTGTTCCACCTAGGTGAGCATTAGCTTTAGTTGCATCTGTAAATAAACCAGTTGATTCTATAACTATTACTGCTCCTACCCCATTCCAATCTATGTTTTTAGGGTCTCTTTCAGCGAATATTTTTATTTCTTTTCCGTTAACTACTATTGAACTTTCTTTTGCTTCCACAGTTCCTTCAAATTTTCCGTATAATGAGTCATGCTTTAACAAATGTGCTAGTGTCTTTGCATCTGTTAAATCATTTATACCTACTATTTCCAATTCATTAGCATAATTCTTAACTAGAGCTTTAAATACGTTTCTTCCTATTCTTCCAAAACCATTAATTCCAACTTTAATCATATTGTAATTCCTCCTAATTAATAAATAATTTATATATTAAAATTTGTTGACTACTTTATAATGTTTAAAATTTCTCTTGCGGCACCTTCATCAGTAATGAGTACACTATTATTATTGTTTATTTCTGTGGAAATTATAGCTTCTGCTTTATCTTTTCCACCAGATACAGCTATACGAGTTTCTATATTGCAAATTTCTTCAATTCTAGCTCCTATGCTTGAAGTAGAATACACAATTTCGCCTTTTTTATTAAAATAATATCCAAAGGCTTCACCTACAGCTCCTACCTCTTCTATTTTTTCTATTTCTTCATTGGAAAGACCTCTTCTACGAGCCATTTGATCTGCTCTTCCAATTCCATATATTAACAAGTTTGCATTGTGTAAAATATCTAGTATATCCTTTATATCTTTTTCTTCCATTATAGTACTCATAGCCTTATTGCTTAAATTTTCAGGAACATGAAGTAACTTATAGTTACCTTCTATCTTGTTTGCAAGATTTGCAGCTAACGTATTAGCTTGAATTTCAACATTTCTTCCAAGTCCACCTCTAGCAGGCACTACCATCACATTTTTTACATTTGACATATTAGTCATATTATCTATTACTTCTTTAATGGTAAACCCACCAGTAATTCCAATTATATTGTTATCTTTTATAATGCTTTTTAAATAAGCAGCTGCAGTTCTTCCAAGTTCATTCATTACAGTTTTATCCTCATATAAATCTCCCGGAACAACTATGACTTGTTTCAACTTTAAGCTTTCTTTTATAGTATTTTCAATGTCCGATAAACCTTTTATTTCGTGAATAAAATCTTTAAGTTTATTAATTATTTCTTCACCTTTTTTTGTTATATTCATGCCTGGAGTATTTATTTCAATGAAATCCTGATTCTTTAGGAAATTTATTTCAGTTCTTACTATTCTTTCGCCAATTCCTAAATTGTTAGCTAATACTCTTCTTCCAATAGGCTGATTATAATATATGGTTCTCAGTATGTTGTACCTTTTTTCTAACAGTTCTACAAGTTCTGGTACTATTTTTTGTTGTAACTTTAATACTTGTTCCATCCAAACACCTCTTTGGTCATTTACTGTCCCAGTGCTTTATTTTATGTCCCACTTATATTATAAAATAAATAAATTCATTTTTAAATAGTATTTTTAAAAAAAATGTGAATAAAGTGTGAATAATAGGGAGAAATTAGAATCTTTTTCTCCCTTTTGATGACTTTATTCCAATTTCCTCTCTATATTTTGCTACTGTTCTCCTTGAAATATTCATGCCCTCTTTAGATAAAATATCACATATGACTTGATCTGATAAAGGCTTCTCTTTGTTTTCTTTATCTATTAAATCTTTTATAGCCGTTTTTATTATTTTAGCAGATACATCTTCACCATCATTTGATCTAGATAATCCAGTGGTGAATAAATCTTTAATTCTTATGGTACCTTTCTTGGTATATATGTATTTACCTCTTATTGCTCTGCTAATGGTTGACTCATGCATCTCTAGACTTTCTGCTATTTCTTTTAGTGTCATAGGTTTCAAATGATCATCACCATAATCAAAATATTCTCTTTGAAGTTCTAATATTTTTTCTAAAACTCTGTATATGGTACTTTTTCTATGTTGTATACTTTTCATTAAAAATATAGCACTGTTTAATTTTTCTTTTACATAGTCTACTGCATTTTTATCATTTTCATTTTGAATTATTTCTTTATACATTGCATTTATAGTAAGTTTAGGTGCAGAATCATCGTTCATGATTATGTAATACTCATTATCTATTTTTCTAATTTCAGCATCTGGAACTATGTATTTTACATCTTCTCCAGTATAAAACCCTCTTGATGGTCTTGGTTGAAGAGATTTTATTATGTCTCCATACTGCTGTGCTTTTTTTACATCTACGTTTAGATGTTTTGCTATAGTATTATATTTATTTTCTGCTAAAAGCTCTAAATACTCATCTATTATTTTATGTAAATTTTCATCTTTTAAACCTTTTTTGTTTATTTGTATTTTTAAGCATTCTTTTAAATCTCTTGCGCCTATTCCTTCAGGATCTAATGAATGTATTATGTTTATACAGTACTCTGTAAGTTCCTTTGATATTTTAAGTTCTTCCTTAATTTCTTCATCTAATATTCCCAAATATCCTCTTTCATCTATGTTTTCAACTATATATAAACAAACAGCTTTAACGTAATCCTTTTCATCTAAATCTCTTATCTGTTCCTGTAAATATTCCTTAAGAGACCTTTTTTCTGAAATAAAATTAAAAGGAGAGATTTCTTCTTCATCATTTTTTTCATAATTATTATGATGACTATAGTTGTCGAATTCTAAATATTTAATCAATTGTTTATAGTCAATCCCGTTATTGTTTTCGCTATCTTGTGTTGGACTTTTAGCATCTAACACAGGATTTTCTTGCACTTCTTTTTCAACATATTCTTGAAGCTCAAAACTAGACATCTGAAGCAATTTAACTGATAGCTGCATTTCCTGAGTCATTACTAGCTTTTGTTCCTGAGTCAAGTTTAAGCTAAAATCCATATTCATATCTCCACCCCATTTCTTTTACATTTAAGTTTCCATATAATTTATTATATCATGAAAAAACCAAGATATAAAAACAACTTACTTTTAAAAATTATATAGATATAAAAAAAGAACTAGGCGTTACACCTAGCTCTTTTATATTACGCTATTAATATTATAAGTTAAGTAAGTTTCTTTAGATATAATTCATAAGTTTTTAAAATTAAAATACTATAATGCTGGTGCTGTGAAGCTTGCTGCTTCTTCTTTTGTTGTTGGTACTTTTATTGTTCCTGCAACTATAGCTTTTTTATACTTTTCAACTAAATCTAATACATCTTTTGGTACATTTTTACTTGAACTTGGCGCTATGTCAACACCATTTTCTTTTAAACCATATACTTTAGTTGTTCCACCATCAAATTTTGAATCTTTATCAAGACTCTTAGTTGTATCATAAGTTGCTGTATCAACTCTCTTCATCATACTTGTAAGTATAACATCCGCATATTCTGGTACTATAACAGCTTGATCCTGGTCAACTCCTATAGCCCAAAGTTTCTTATCTGGCTTAGTCATATTTTTAGTTGCTTTAAATAATCCAAGACCAGTACCACCTGCTGCATGGTAGATAACATCGCATCCACCGTTGTACATGCTAGTTGCAAGTTCTTCGCCCTTAGCAGCATTAGCATAGTCATTTGCATATCTTATATCAAATTGCATGTTTGGATTTACAGTTCTTGCTCCAGCCATATAACCAGCTGCAAATCTATTGATTAATTCAAAATCTTTTCCACCAATAAATCCTATTTTATTTGTCTTAGTTGTTTTAGCAGCTATAATTCCTGTTAAGAAAGAACCTTCCTGCTCTTTAAACGTAAGTGAAACAACATTTTTTAGTTTAACTTCTGAATCTATTATAGCAAATTTTTTATCTGGATATTTTTTAGCTATATCTGTCATGGCATCTCCCATTTGGTACCCAACTCCAAATATTAAATCTGATGAATTATCTACTAAAGCTTGAAGATTTGGTTGATATTCATCTTTCTTCTTTGATTCAATTGCCTTATAGTCTATGTTTTTTAATTCTGTTTTAGCTTTTTTTATTCCTTCATCTCCAGCTTGGTTAAAGGATTTATCATTTAATCCACCTTCGTCGGTTGCAAGACCTACTTTAATTGTTTTACTTGTTGTTGATCCTGATTCTTTTTGAGTTCCACCACAACCAGCAAATAATGAAACTGCCATTATTGCAGTTACACATAATGATGCTAATTTTTTCTTATTCATTTATAAATTACCTCCCAAAGATATATTTGTTTTAATTTTATACAGCATTAAGATATTCTACAAAAGTTTGGATTTTCCTTCTAATTTTGTATAAGTAATTTAAATTTTTATATCAATATAGATTACCGCAGTTATTTTATGAATATTTAACATTATTTATACTAAAAAAATACGAGTTATGTATAAGTGTTGTACACAATTTTCATGCTATTTTGATTGATTTATTCTAAATATTAAAGGCTTTATAGAATTTTTTTACTATAAAGCCTTTAATAGATATTTTAAAAAATAACAATTTAGTATTCTAATTTATTTATAACCAGCTTTTTTTAGTACTTCTAGGGCTTTTTCAGATTCCTTGTCACTTACTAGCAAAACTGGTCCTGTGCATCCCATACCGCTTTCTGAATATATATCCTCTTTCCATAATGCTTTACATGCATCTTCAAGATCTAATATATCTATTCCCGGTATAGCAAAAGTAACTACCTTTTTAGGTGGCATTTTTATTTCTTCTGACACTGCTGGTTTATCCTTCTTCAATATCTTACCTAAAATATCTTTTAAGCCTGCATCATTAGCTAATTTAAATTCATTTGATGCTTTTTCTAATGCATGATTTTCAGCACAAAGATCACAATATCTCAAGGCTTCACATATAAGTGGTGCTCCTGATGCACGAGAAACTATATTTATAAGTTTATCATAGCTTTCACCTATTCCTGGTCCATATCCATAGCCTACTGTTTCATAGTTTCCGCCTGTTGTAAATGAAGAAAATATTTTAACTAACAGATTTCCTGTTAAAGAATCACATACCATAACATCAGGTGTTCCTGCTAAAATATCATTTCCTCTCATTACAGCTCCACCATCTGCTCTTAATGATTCTGAAAACTTAAATTTATATCCTCCATCTTGAAGATCCTTAAGAGCTCTTTCTACAGCTCTTGCTCCATCTATATTTAATATTCCTACAGTAGGATCTTGTATGCCTACTGATTTCGCTACTGCAATTCCAGCTATAGCATTTTTAATCATTCCTTCTACCCTATGAGCTGAAGTTGTTCCTGTGGTAGTTGCAAGAATTAATTCTTTTCCTAAAGCTGGTGTTGTTAGTCTTCCAACTGTAGACACTCCTATTGGAAAATCAAAATGCTGAGTCACACAACCATCTAATTGTTTTTTCTCTAAAAGCTCTACCATTTTTTTGTGACCTTCTTTAGCATCTTTAGCTTCCACTACTTCAAAATTGCATTCCACCTTAGGTCCAATAAGAATTATATCAAAATTTCCGTATTTACTCTTAGCCATTTCAGCTGCTTTTACCATTTCATCTATACCATGTTCTGATCCATAAGTTGTTAATCCAATTTTAACTTTCTTTGTAAAGCTTCCACTTTCAATACCTTCTGCTATTTCATTAAAGACTTCTGCTATTATCTTTTTTGTGCTATCCACGTAAAATCACCTCTGCAAAATTCTTCATTTCTTCTGCTATCATCTTTTTGATTTCATCTTTTGAAACTCCTATGCCCTCTTCTACTTCTCCTGTATTTTTTTCTACAAGTATGGAAATACCATCAAATAGGTTTGTCATTCTTCCAAGGAAAAGACTTCCTTTACCTATGACCATAAAGTTCTTTAATGTTCCATCTATTATGTGATTTATTCCATGACCTATTATTGGAACTCCTGATGGAATATGTCCTTGTGTTGGAGCATATCCTTGATATCCATGTTCCTTTACAAAGTTCGGTAACTCTTTTCTATCCAGCTGTCCCATTTTAACTGCTAGAGCTCCAATCATTTTATAATTCTGAGTTGGAACATCTCCTGCACCTGCAGGTTCAGTTATATCTGGTGTCTGCATTTCTGGAGCATATTTATCTACATCTGTAATATTCATTCCATTTCTTTTTAATGGTTCTGAAACTAAAGCTTCTATAACAGCTTGTGGTGCTGCTCCATGTCCTATTGTATGTCTTCCTATTACATCAGTTCTAAGAATTGGACTTACGCCATCATTTTCTGAAATAAGGATTGCAAATCCTCCAAGACAATCTTCAAGAGCTGGAAGTCCTTTCTTTAAATGGTCTTTTCCGTTCATTCCAAGCTTTGCACTGCATCCACCTGCAAATATTATTACATTTTTACATATTCCTGATTTAACAAGAGCTGACGCATTTACTAATGCATGAGTTGGCCCTGCGCAGAAACCTCTCATATCTGTTCCTGTAGCTCCTTTTATACCTGCTATTTCTCCGCAAGCTTTAGCTATATTTCCGCCGCCTCTTTGATTCATATCACCTATGGCTTCTTCTGAACACTCTATTAAATATTGTACTTCATTTACATCTACACCTGAAGTTTTAACAAGATGCATTAGAGCTAACACTCCTGATGCTTTAACTACAAGGTTTTCAAGCATTACATGAGATGAAAGATTTGTATCAAATTCATGTGCTCTTTTAATGCATCCTACAAGTTTGCCATCTTGATATAATCCTTCTGCAACTCCATCTTCTACTAATTTTTCTATAACAGCTGCATCTTCACCTTCTTTTAAATTTTCAACTTTTGCATTTAAAATTGGATGTGCAGTAAATTTCTCTTTAATTGTTTCACTAAAAGACTTTTCAAGAATAACTAGGTCAAATACATCAGACACCTTTAGTAATCCGTAAAATTCATCTTGAGGCATTATCTCGCCGAAATTGCCAAATCTTGAAGCATTTTCAATATTGCTTGTATGCCAAGGCCTCTTTAGTTCACCTAATTGTTCTGGTGTTATGTTTCCTATATAGGTCTGATTTGGTGCATATCCTACTACATCCTCAAAAGATCTCAAATGACTTTTTAATTCCTTCAAGTAATCTGAATCTGGATTTGTTTTTCTCTCTAAAGTTTGAGTAGTCCCATTATGTATTACCATATCTGGTGTATTAACTAAAATATAAGAAGCATTTTTTAAAACTGGAAAACTCATTTGTAAAACCCCCTTGATTCTTTTAATTGACAATTGACAGTTGACAATGCATAATTGAACATTATCAATTGTCAATTGTTAACTTTTAATTCAGAGATTGAGGAATTAAAAATTAAATGTTTTAAATTTTTAATTCCTCATATAATTGGGTTAAATGTTCATATTTCTATTTTTCAAAAACTGTTTGTGTGTCCACTGGTGTTTCTAAAGCCTTTAATGCTCTTTCCACCAAATGATATCTCAATTCAAACTCACCCTTAGCATCTAATGCTGGATTACCAAGTGGATGAGGTATTGCTATAGTAGGAATTATTCTGTTTGCTCCTACTGTTAGAGATATTGGAACTACTGTACACATGTGGACTATTGGAAGTCCTGCACGTTCAATTTCTTTTAACATTGTTGCACCGCAACGTGTACAAGTTCCTCAAGTAGACGTTAATATAACTGCTGTAACTCCATCAGCTATTAATTCTTTGGCAATAGCTTCACCAAATTTTTTAGCTGAAGCAACTGCTGTTCCATTTCCAACTGTTGTATAGAAATATCTGTGAAGGGAACCTATTTTTCCTTCCTTCTCCATTTTTCTTAAAACATCAACTGGAATAACTCTATCTGAATCTGTATTAGCATAAGTTGGATCATATCCACCATGTGCTGTTTCATGAGTTGCTTCTGTTAAGTCTTCGAATCCCTCTAAATCATATTTACCAAATTTTGAAGCACTTGAAGATTCAATATGATCTGGATTTCCCTTTGGAACTATACCACCAGATGTTACTATAGCTACTTTAGCCTTTGTAATATCTACTACTGGAGCACATGGATCAACTCTGTCAAACACAGGCATCTTGAATTCTGTAACAAATTCTTCTCCCTTTAATTTCTTTACAAGCATGTTAACAGCTCTTTTAGATCCTCTTTCTTCCTCAAAGTAATTCTTTCTTATTCCTCTTTCAATGAAATTGTCTTCAGCAGGTGATCCTACTTTTTCTCCTTTAGCAAGCTTTAATGCCAAGTTTACTATCTTTGGAAGTGCATCTTTCATACCTACTGCACTATTTTTAGTTTGGACTATATATATACTCTTCTTGTATAAATCTGCACCTGGATTTTCAACATACATAGCTGAAAGCACAGGAATATTTAATTTTTCTGAAACTTCTTTAGCTATTGATCCACAAGCAACTCCATATCTTCCAGCATTAAATGCAGGACCAGCTATAAATAAATCTGGGTTGTATTTTTTAACCATATCTAGTATTTCAGTCTTAGCTGCCTCTAGATTCTCATTGTAGTATGAATCTCCACATATTACTGTGGCAACAATTTCAGCATCACCTTTTTTTAATAATCCATTAAGCCCCATACCAGGACCAATGAAACCTTCTCTAACTTCTGGTTTTACATTAGCTTTTTCTTCTCCGCCTATACCAGCATAAAATTGATTTATATAATGAACAACTTTAAGCATTTGAGATTTCCCCCTTTTAGGATTTATATATTATTTATTAAATTTTGAAAACTCATCTCTTATTGGTTTAACTTCTCCGATGATAGCATCTACATCAAGAACCATTTCCATCATTCCGCACTGTTCGTCATAGATAGCCGCATCACATTCATCTTTTATTTCTGGTTCAACCATGTGGTAAACACCTAATCCTAATGCTATTCCAGCAAGTGGACCTGCATAAGTTGGGTCTCCAGCACATACAGTTTCTGCTGAGAGTCCTGAAGCTTCTGCTTCTGCTCCTCCAATTACTACAATTACATTTTCTGCACCATGTTTTTCAGTTAAATCTTTTACTCTTTGTTGGATCTCCAGATCCATAGCACCAGCGGCTGTTCAAACAAAGCATTCTGTAGATGCAAAAACGACTTCTGCTCCAGCTGATTTTACACAAGCTTCAATAGCTGGTCCTGGTATTCCATCTCTATCTCCTACTGCGATAACTTTCTTCCCCTGTAACATATATAATCACCTTTCCTTTAAATAAATTGTTATATATAGTTCTAAATTTTAGAATCCTTTAGCACTTAATTTGTTAAAGCCTACTTCACTGGTAGCTCCAGTTATAACTTGAAGTTCAGCTTCAATTGATCCATCTTCTCTTAAACTTCCTACATGACCACCAGCAATTATATCAGCAGCTTCTACATGCCCTATTAATTTCTTCATTGCTGGCAATATAATAACTTCATTGGCATTTCCGCCAGTAACTACTGCATCACCTTTTGGTGTTGAGTCAGCTAATGACTGTGAACTTCCATCTTGTCCTGCATATTCATCTGTAATCAATACAGTTTTTACTCCTAAATCGCTTATTTTATTGCAATTCATAACTAAATCAGCATCTGGATTTCCAAATCCTTCTTCTGATATGATTACAGCATCTGCACCCAAGAATTCAACTAATTTAGCAGTATAGTTTGATGATCTTTCTTTATCTGCAAGATAAACATTTTCATTAGTTATTATGCATCCTAAGAAATTGTAATCTTTTCCGTGTCCTTCATATAAATCCTCAATTACTGGGTGATTCATATGAACATAGCTTGGGTTTTTGTCACAAGCTGATACACAGTTTCCACTAACTATAGCTCCATCAAACATTTCTGTTGGATATATAAATGTTGGTATTATTTTCTTAGCATCTACTCCATAAACGTATGTGTCATGTAAAAGTCCTTGACTCTGAAGCATATATACATACAATACTTTTGGAAGATTAGGATACTGTTTAACTTGATCTAGTATTGGTAATGTTTCATAAGTTTTAATTTCATCTGGTTTTACATTTCTTCCAGCTTCTCCAAGATAAGTTGCAGCTTTAAATCCAACCATTCTTACTGCTTCTTCATGTTCATGCTGTTTAACGCCTTCTTTTGGCTCACAAGTTATTACTAAATTATTTGTCTTTGAGAATGGAGTGTATTTTGCTCCTTCTCCACTCATATCTATAATACCTTCTTGGAATCCAACTATTTTACCTGTAGTAATTACAGCTGCTCCTTTTAATACATGAGTTCTTCCTGAACCTACCATATCAACTTTACTTATAAATCCTGGGAATATTCCACCTTTGCCTTCTACTTTAACTCTTGGCTCAATAACATCTTTTACAGGTATTATCCTTGTCTCTTCGCCTGGTTTTGCAATGTCGAATTCAATGCTTTTAAGTCTTTCATCGCCACCAACTTCTTTTAATAATTCTTCCTTACTTACATAAAGAACTCCATTTTCAACTTTCGTCTCAGCTCCAAATTGAATATCGTTTACATAAATTTTGCCGATTTCTAAACGCAAAGTATTCACCTCCAAATTTATTTCAATAAGTATAGTATACCTATCGTTATCAATATTATTAATATCATTATGGCTAGTTATTTTAATTTTAAATACTATTAAAATTTACTTGTATTTTTTATATATATAGATTAGGATTTTATTGAACGTTATTTAATTTTTGACAAGGTTAAGATGCTTTCTCATCTAAATCTTGTCCTTTTTGTTATAATGAGTCGTAATATGTTTTAATAAAACTCTCTACATCTTCTAATGAAGTGATTTTATCAGCAGTAATTGTATTTACTTTTTCTCCACCTTTGTAAATTATCATTGTTGGTAAACCTAGTACTTTTTGTCCTATAGCAAGTCTTCTTGAAGTACTTATGTTTAAACTAGAAAATTTTATTTTGTCACCATATTTTTCTTCTAGTCCATGTACTCCTGGCATAAGTTGTTTACATATTTCGCACTTATCTCCCCAGAAGTCAACAAATACTGGTTTCTCACTGAATGTTAAAACCTCAGCTTCAAAATTTTCCTTATTTAATTCAATCATTTCATAAACCTCCATATATTTAAATTTGCATTTTACTGCTAAATTTTAGCTGGCTTTTATAATTTTAAATTGACGATTTTTACTTATTTTCTTCTAAATAGTGTTCAGCAATTGTTGCTGCTATGGCACCATCTGCCGCTGCTGTTATAACCTGTCTTAAGGATTTTTTTCTTACGTCTCCTGCAGCAAATACTCCTGGTACATTAGTTTTCATATCTTCATCTGTTAATATATATCCATGTTCCATATCTATTTGTCCTTCAAATAAAGTTGATATTGGATCATACCCAACAAATACAAAACATCCATTTACTTCTAAATTGCTAGTTTCTCCTGTTAATTTATTTTTAACCACAAGAGCCTCTAATATTTCATCTCCAACGGCTTCTTCTATAGTTGAATTCCATATGAAATCCATTTTTGGATTTGCAAAAGCTTTTTCTTGTAGTGATTTAGCCGCTCTTAATGCATCTCTTCTATGTATTACTGTAACTTTTTCTGCAAACTTTGTAAGGTATATAGCTTCTGTTATAGCTGAGTCGCCTCCACCAATAACTGCTACATCTAAATCTGTAAAGAAGTCAGCATCACAAGTTGCACAATAAGAAATTCCTTTTCCTCTTAATTCAGTTTCATTTTTGAATCCTGAAAGTCTTGGTGTTGCTCCTGTAGCTATTATTACAGTTTTTGCTTCATAAGTTTCTTTTTTGCCCTTTATAACTTTAATATCACCTATTAAATTTACTTCTACGATTTCATCTTTTGTAAACTTTGTTCCAAATTCTTCTGCTTGTTTTCTCATTCTTTCACTTAAAGTTGTTCCTGTACATTCTTCTATAGAACCTGGATAGTTTTCTAATTCGTCCGTAGTAGTTGCTTGCCCACCATATTTTGATCTTTCAATAATCAAAGTATCCATTCTCGATCTGGCTGCATAAAGTCCTGCTGATAATCCAGCTGGCCCTCCACCAATTATTATAGTTTCATAAACCTTTGCCATAAATAATTACCTCCCAATCTTTCTAGAAATAAAGCAGAATATTCCCAATTTTCAAAACGTAATTCATGTGCTATTATTAGCTATTTTATTAAGTTAAAGCATGATATATTAAATCATAGTCTATAAGCTGAAAATCTTCTAAAATCTGTTTTGTCCAATTTGGAATACCATAATTTTTTAAAAATTTTTCAGTAGCCTGTATTCCTTCTTCTATATAGCTTAAAGACTGCATATCTATATTGTCATACTTATTTTTAGATATAACTACGGTTCTATAAGCAGTTTCATTAGGTTTAATACTACTCATTAACGGATGTGTAAGTAATTTGTGTCCATTATGAACATAATCCCTAACTTTTCTAAATACATCCATAGTATTCCCTTCTATAAATTCTACTTTATGTTCTTCACCTAAGTTATCTCTACTCATAGGATTGTTTGTAATAACCATTATTGCTTCTATCATTTTTATTCCCCTTCTACAAAATCAATTCTATAATTTTACATTTAATCGTAAAAATAAAAACAGGGGTATAGAGCTTCCGCTTTATACCTCTGTCCTTTAACCTGAGAGATTTACTCCTTCGGTGCTTAACGCTTCCCAGAGATTTGTCCGTTTTCGGTCCTTTTACCTGAGAGTTTCATATTATTACGGTAAAATAATACTTACTCCTTCGGCTATCCATTTAAGGATACTATATATTTAAAATACATAGCTAAGTATACTTTCAAAGCAAAACTTTGTTAAGTTTTCTACTTAATCTCCCGAAAATTTCATCCAATATATTAATTTTTGTTATATGCCAACTTTCAATTATCATTATATATTATAAGCAAGTTTTTTTCTATGTTTTTTGAAAACATTTTCTATTGTAATTTTTTATAGCATCCATTATGTTTTCAAATAACATATTATTTATTTTTTTCCAATAGTTTGTTAATATACTGACATATAATAATCTATATTACTTTATTTTACATATATTCGAAGGAAAAAATTCATATTGATTTAAATTTAACATATTATATAAAATAAAAAAGAACACTTATCTGTAATTATCTTTTACAAATAAATGCTCTTTTTATTCTGAGCTTATGTTATTTTATAGTTATTTTTTTAACACCAACTGTATTAATACTTATCCTGTATAGATTCAATTTTAGTTAGTTAATATCAGCTAACCTTTTTCACTATATTTTACTATAGGGTTTCTAGCTGCTTTTACTTCATCTAGTCTTTTAACTGGTGTATTATGTGGAGCATCAGTTAAAGTTTTAGAATTTTCTTTAGCTTCCTTAGCTATTTTTATCATGGAATCTATAAATCCATCTAAAGTTTCTTTACTTTCTGTTTCCGTAGGTTCTATCATTATTGCATTATCAATGATTAAAGGAAAATATATAGTTGGTGGATGATATCCATAATCCAATAATCTCTTAGCAACATCAAGAGTATGAACATTTTCAGGTGCTTCCTTTAAACCTGCCATTACAAACTCATGTTTACATACACCATCTATAGGCTCATTATAGTAGTCCTTTAATTCATTTTTTATATAATTAGCATTTAATACAGCTATTTGACTGGCCTTTTTAAGTCCCTCTGCTCCCATTGTAAGTATATAGCAATAAGCTTTTACTATAACATTGAAATTGCCATAGAAACTTTTAACTTTTCCAATGGAATCAGGTCTATCATAATTTAAGCTATATTTTTCTTCTTTTTTTTCTATTATAGGCACAGGCAAAAATTCAGCTAACCTGCTCTTTACTCCTACAGGACCACTTCCTGGTCCTCCACCGCCATGTGGTGTAGAAAATGTTTTATGAAGGTTCATATGAACAACATCAAATCCCATATCTCCAGGTCTTGCTTCTCCCATAATAGCGTTTAGATTTGCACCATCATAGTAAACAAGTCCCCCTGCTTCATGTACCATATCCGATATTAATTTTATATTAGTATCAAAAAGACCTAATGTGTTTGGATTTGTTAGCATTAATCCTGCTATTTCATCATTTAATACAGATCTTAAGGATTCTATGTCTACAAGTCCTTTTTCATCAGACTTTACTTCAACTATACTAAAACCAGCTACATTAGCACTGGCTGGATTTGTTCCATGGGCAGAATCTGGAACTATAATTTTGGTTCTTTTAAGATCTCCCCTTTTTCTATGATAAGATTTTATTATCATAAGCCCTGTAAGTTCTCCATGAGCACCTGCTGCTGGCTGCAGTGTAACCTCGTTCATACCAGATATTTCTGAAAGTTTATCACTCAAATCATACATTATTTCTAGTGCACCCTGCACAGTATCTTCACTTTGGTATGGATGAATATTTAAAAACCTAGGGTTAGAAGCTATATCTTCATTTATTTTAGGATTGTATTTCATAGTACAAGAACCTAAAGGATAAAATCCATTATCTACTCCATAATTTTTATTTCCCAGAAGTGTATAGTGTCTTATTACATCAGGTTCACTAACTTCTGGAAGTTCCATGTCATTTACTTTTAACATATCTTCAGGGATTAAATTCTTAATTTCCTCACAGTGAACATCACATTTTGCAAGTGTATATGCTATCTTTCCAGGCTTTGAAATTTCAAAAATCAACTTATTATATTCTTTCATTTAAACTCCCTCCATTACACTTACTAATTTGTCAATATCTTCAGCTGTCCTTTTTTCTGTTACACAAAAAAGCAGTGAATTTTTACAGGAAGTGTAGTTTTCACCTAAAGGATAACCTCCAAGTATTTTATTTTTCAATAACTCTGTATTTACAATTGATGGTTCCTTTTCACTTGTTACTGCAAACTCCTTAAAGAAAGGCTTATTAAATAAAGGTTTAAATTTTCCTGATTTAGTAATTTCATTAAAAGCATAATGTGCCTTTTGAGTGCTTTGATAAGCAACTTCTTTAATTCCCTTTTTACCCATAGTTGTAAGATATATTGCTGCAGTTAAAGCATTCAATGCCTCATTAGAACATATGTTAGAAGTTGCTTTTTCCCTTCTTATATGCTGTTCTCTTGCTTGAAGCGTTAAAACAAATCCCCTTTTTCCGTCTAAATCCTCAGTTTGTCCTACTATTCTCCCAGGCATCTTACGCATAAGCTTTGAGTTAGTTGCCATAAATCCAACATAAGGACCTCCAAAACTCATACTATTTCCTAAACTTTGTCCTTCCCCAACTGCTACATCAGCACCTAATTCTCCTGGAGATTTCAATATACCAAGAGATATAGGGTCTACACTCATAATAAGCAGTGCTTTATTGTCATGAGTAACTTTTTCTACTTCTTTTACATCTTCTATTATTCCAAAAAAATTAGGATTTTGTATTATAACTCCTGCTGTTTTTTTATCAATAGCTGATTTTAACTTTTCTAAATCAGTAACTCCATCTGCCATATCTATTTCTACTAGCTCTATATCTTTAAATTTTGTATAAGTTTCTAATACTTTTCTAGTTTCTGGTTGGACAGTTTTAGAAACTAATATTCTTTTTTTCCTTGTACTATCAACTGCCATTAAAGCTGCTTCTGTACAAGCAGTTGCACCATCATACATAGAAGCATTAGCAGCTTCAAGTCCTGTAAGTTCACAAATCATGCTTTGATATTCAAATATGCACTGCAATGTTCCTTGACTTATTTCTGCTTGATATGGCGTATATGCAGTATAAAATTCTGATTTTGAAACTATATGTTTAATTAGAGCTGGAACATAGTGATCATATGCACCTGCACCTAAAAAACAGGTGAGTTCACTTGTATCTAAATTTTTATTTGCCAGGGTATTAGTACATTTTAAAAGCTCCAGTTCTGATAATCCTTCTGGTAAATTTAATTTTCTTTTAAGTCTTACATCTTCAGGAACATCAGAAAAAAGATCATCTAATGATTTTAATCCTATACTACTAAGCATTTTCTCTTCATCTTCAGGGGTAATTGGTATATAAGGAAACATATTTATTCCTCCTTACCACATAAATCTTCATAAGCTTTACTATCTAATAAATCGCTTAATTCATCTGTATTAGTGATTTTAACCTCTACTATCCAATTTTTATAAGAATCTTCATTTACTAGTTCTGGTGAATCAACTAAATCTTCATTTACTCCAATTATTTTTCCACTTATAGGCATATATATATCTGATGCTGCTTTTACAGATTCAACTACTCCAAAAGCTTCTTCTATAGCAAATTCAGAGTCAACTTCTGGAAGCTCAACAAATACTATATCCCCTAAAGAATGCTGTGCAAAATCTGTAATACCTATATAAGCTTTATCTCCTTCAATTTTTACCCATTCATGATCCTTTGTATACTTTAAATTCTCTAATAATTTCATTTTTTATTCCCCCTACTATCCCTTATTTTTTATAATTTTTTTTATAAAACTTTTTATCTACTATTTCAGCTTTAACTCCTTTATTTCTAATAACAATTTCTATACTTTCTCCCATTTTTGCATAATCTGCTTTTATAAGAGCAAGTCCTATATTTTTGGCTAAAGAAGGTGACTTATATCCTGTAGTAACAAAACCTATTTCCTGTTCATTTACTTGAACTTTATAACCATGTCTAGGGATTCCTCTATCTTTCATTTCAAATCCTACAATTTTTCTCTTTAAACCTTCTGATTTCTGTTTTTGAAGAGCCTCTTTACCTATAAACTTATCCTTATTTAACTTTACGAAAAATCCAATTCCTGCTTCCAAAGGGCTTATATCTTCAGTAAGTTCATTTCCATACAAAGGTAAATTCACTTCGAATCTTAAAGTATCTCTGCAACCAAGACCTACTGGTATAAGTCCCTCATCTTTTCCAATGTCTAAAAGCTTAACCCATATGCTTTCTCCATCTTTAGCATCACAAAACACTTCAAAACCATCTTCTCCTGTATAACCTGTTCTAGACACCATACAGTCAACATTGTTAACCTTTACATTTCTTTTACAATAGAAAAACTTTATCTCTTCTAAATCTATATTTACAATTTTCTGTAGTATTTTTTGCGCTTTTGGACCTTGAATAGCAAACTCACAAACATTAGGTGATATGTTCTTTATATCAACATCTAAGTTATCTTTATGATCCATTATCCATTTAAAATCTTTATCTATATTTCCTGCATTAATAACTAAATAAAAGTAATCCTCAGTATATTTGTACACTAGTATATCATCTACTATTCCCCCATGTTCATAGCACATTGGACTATAAAGTGCCTGATTATCTTCTAATGTAGAAGCATCATTAGTAATTATATTTTGCACAAATTCTAATGCATCCTTTCCCTTAACTTCTACTTCCCCCATGTGTGATACATCAAAAAGTCCTGCTGCATTTCGAACTGCTTCATGTTCAATAATTATGCCTTGATATTGAACTGGTAGTGCCCATCCGGCAAAATCTATAATTTTACCTCCATATCTTGGATAGACATCAAACAATGGTGTTTTTTTTAGCTCCCCCATAATTAATCCCTCCTTAAATTATAAAAAAAGACATGATGATACTTATATCATCATGTCTCTGTTTAACACTTGTTAGTTAGGTAATACACTTTTAGTAAAATATACTCACTATCCAGAGCTCCATCCAGTATAAATCTCTTTGCCTGAGAGTTTTTATAAAAAATGACTATTTTTATATTTCCCCGACGGCTATCCACTTAAGAATATCTCTTTATACCTTCATCTGTCTTTATTTGGTTATAATCAAACCTTATAGGTTCTATTACATTATATTATACTATCTGAATTATTTCAATATGTTTTGAAACAATTATTAAATTTGTAAAAATAGGGTTTAGTACTGAAATTAATTTTAATTTCAGTACCAAACCCTATTTTTGTATTAATTATTGAAGGTCTTAATGTGAATTTTGACTTTTGCGGCATCCCTTTTTACTATATTAAAAGTCTTCTATAAAAAATATGCCACAAGCACCTGCACCTGCATATACTCCTACTACACATCCAACTTCACATTCAATAAATTCTTTATCTTTGCTTTTCAAGTCTTCTCTTAAAGTATCTAAAATATCTTTATTTTCTACATGTAAAAGTATGGAAGGTTCTCCTGGTTTTATACCTTTTTCTTCTAAATAATCAAGTATAACTCTTATAGCTTTTTTGCTGCCCCTTACCTTATCTTTTACAACCAGTTCACCATCTTTAATAGCCAATATAGGCTTTATTCCTAAAATGTTTGCGATAGTTCCTGTAGTTTTAGATATTCTTCCTCCTTTAATTAGGTTGTCCATTATTGCAAAAGCTAATACGCTTTTAACATGAGGAATTGTTTTTTTAATTTCTTCTTCTATATCATATATCCCCAAACCTTCGTTTTTCAACCTAGATGCTTTCATAACTAAAATTCCAAGACCAGATGTAACGTTAAAACTATCTATTACTACTATATCCTCTGTTGCCAGCATATCTTTGGCTATACATGCTGATTGATAAGTTCCGCTTAATTTAGACGAAAGATGAATGGATACTATCTTATAACCTTCATCAAGATACTTTTTATAACATTCAATAAACCTTTGTGGATTTACCTGTGCAGTTCTTGGGAATTCTTTATTTCCATCCATTTTCATTAAAAGCGTATGTAAGTTTATGTCTAACCCATCCCTATAAGTCTCTTCACCAAAATCAACAAGAAGCGCCAGCACCTCAACATCATATTTTTCTACTATATATGATGGTAAATCTGATGTACTATCAGTTACTATTTTTATTTTTTCCATACCTTAATTTCCTCCTATTTCATGGTTGGAAAATCCATCTGCCTTAGTGCTTCGTATGCAATTATAGCTACTGTGTTAGACAAATTTAATGAACGGGTGGTAGTATTTATCATAGGCACTCTTATGCATCCTTTAGGATCATTTTCCCTTATACTGTCTGGAAGCCCTGAAGATTCTCTTCCAAATACAATAAAGTCCCCTTCTTTAAATTTTGCTTCATGATAGAAATTATCACCATGAGTAGTAGAAAAATAAAAACTTGAATCCTTATATTTTTCTCTTAAATCATCATAGGATTCATGAATTTCTAGGTCTAGATCTTTCCAGTAATCTAATCCTGCTCTTCTTAAATGTTTTTCATCTAAACTAAAGCCTAAAGGTTTTATTAAATGAAGTTTACAATTTGTAAGTACACAGGTTCTTGCTATATTTCCTGTATTCTGTGGTATTTCCGGTTGAAATAATACTATATTTAAATTCAAAATAATACCTGATTCTCCGCTGCATGATCTTATTAACAAATTAATATTCATAATTTATCTAACTCAGTTTCATTTAACGCTGCAAATCAGGCTTTCACCTACCTTTCATTCTACACTTTTTTCTATTAGCTTTATAATATTTTTACTTTCAAGCAATCTTGCCCTCATTTTAAACTATTATATAAATATATTATTTCATAATAACACAAGAATAAAAAGGTGTAAACATTAGTAATTTATATGACAATTGAAGTTTTCTTTTTAAAATTTATCTAAAAGTTATCCTTCTAGGCTTTATCTTGAAACTTTATTTTTGCTGTAAATACTTTATTATTCCATTTGAAATGTTTTCTGCCAGTCTCTTTAGAACTTCATCCTTACGCAGCCTGTCCCTATCTTCATTATTAGTGATAAATCCGCATTCAACTAGAGCACAGGGTATTTTACTGTATCTTAATACTGCAACATTTTGCTTTTTTATCCCTTTACTCTCCCAATTATCATTTTTTATAGCTTCTTTTTCTATAATATTCGCTAATTTTATTCTTTCATCTTTTTCATAGCCTTCAACATCGTAATATAATGTAGTTATACCTTTAAAATTTACATCATTAAGAGAATTTACGTGTATAGATACAAATACATCTGCAGATGATGAATTTACTCTTGTGCCTATTTCTTTTAGCGGTATAAGTTCATCCTTATTCCTTGTAAGAATAACTGTATAACCCTTGGCCTTTAAGTATTCCTCTGCATATTTCACTATTTCTAAATTCAGATCTTTTTCATATACACCCTTATAGCTTGTACCATTATCTATTCCACCATGTCCTGCATCTAATATTATTGTTTTCTTTTCCGTAGATAAACCCGCCTGAACATTTTTTGTTTTTTCTGTTCCACCTTTATCTACAGCCATTACTACAGGCTGTGATTGTAGTGCCTTACCTTTCTTGGTATATGTTACAGTTTTTCCAAATAAAAGCAATAGAAAAGTAAAAAAAATACAAGAAACCATAAACCTCTTCTTATTTGCAATTCTCATATTTTAATCTCCTTATAATTTTTTATCTAATATCTACTATGATATTTAATCATTTAAGTATCTACATTATACCATCTATTGTTAAATTATTCCATTTTTATTTTTTATTTACAATTTATTAAAATTTAAAAACTCTGTGAAATTTTAATTCACAGAGTTTTTATGGTGCGGGTAACAGGATTTGAACCTGCACAAAGTTTCCTTCACTAGAACCTAAATCTAAATATCTATATTTTTTTGTTTTTCATTAGTTGGGTTTTTTATGACGTAACCATTGATATATCAGCATTTGAGTTTATTTTATACATTTTTTATCATTTATGTTCGAAAAATTTGGTTAGAAAAAATGTTAGAAGAATGTTAGAAAGAAATTAATGGCTATTAGTTTTCTTAATCCCCCTAATACACGTACATTACAATGATTCTAAAGACAATTATATATTGCTAAACAAAAATCAAAATATTGTTTTTGCTAATTTACTATTTGCTTAAATATATAGTTTTTTAAATTGCCTTAAATAAAAATAAGCTATAATTCCTTTTAAGTTTTATATACAAACTTAAATAGCTGGCTTTCGCTATGCACATTAATAAAATAACTTTATATTAGAAAACTATTCAAATGAAAAATCAAAGCTTTTAATATCTATACTAAAAGCTTTGATTTTACTGATATAAATAATAATGTTATTCAAATTAATCTCTAACTATATATATTTTCATATAATTAAGTTGAATACATTTTGTGATTAAATCTATAATACTTTATAACAAGAACATCTTTTTGAAAACCACTAATTTTCTTTCTTAATCTTTTCCACTTGTTCTATTGTAAGCTCTGCAGCAGTTGCTACTTGCTCAACACTCAAACCCATTTTTAACAAATTTCTTGCTATTTTTATACTTTTTTCATTTGCTCCTTTTGCTCTACTGATTCAATCCTTGTTAACTGATCTCAAAGTTCTGCTTCTCTTGCCTCATATATTATTCTTGCCTTTTCATCCTTACTTATTATCTGCAATAAATTATATGCTTTTTTTATACTTTCATTTTTTTTAGCAAGCATCCCCATCACTCCTTTTGAATTCCATCCATTATACTATTGGACTTTCTTCATCCTTTGGTACTTCATCATTAAATAATTTTGGTATTTCAAGAAAATGTACTTCAAGCGCATCCATTAATATATACCAAGTATCATCTTCTATACTATGGTAAGTTGAATGAAGTTTCTTTATGGAAGTTAATTAAGAAAGTTTAGTAAATTATTGAGCTTATTAGACTTATCTTGGAAATGGCCTGTGAATCAATAATTTGAGATTCCAAGGCTCTGTTAACCGAGTTTGTCCCGCATAATAATGAACACTATATAAATTTAGCAATCTCAACCACTAAATCAAAATCTAATACTAATATCATAATATATGCTTTTATAAAACTAAACGCTCTGTTGTCAAAGCTTTTTTATACTTCTGTTAGAATCTTATTTATATAAAATTAATTACATTAAATAATTAAAATATAAATCATCAATTCTTCTTTTCTAATATTAATTTGAACTTATACAACTTACTTTCAAGAATTTTTGTTAAACTTATTACTTCTATGCTGCAAATAATCTAAAACACTTTTTCCCTCTTTACAAATTTTTTCCAATTCATCCGGATACAATTCTATACATATTATTTTTTCATTTTCAGTATCCATACATACTAATGCATAGCTATTTTTCTCAGTAAGTCTCTTCAGCATTTCTTTTTCATATAAACCATTTACTCCTCTAACTTGATAATTTAAATAAACATTGTTATTTAACCTAATTAAATTTAAGCAGTATTCTGCCAATTGTTTATTGTCAAAAAGAACCATAATTGGGTCACCATCAGTACATTTATAATAGATATTTCCAGTATTTTTGTTGTTGATTATTTCCATCAGCACCCAAAACGGTTTACCTATATCATCCTTATTGGGATAAATACTCAAAAAATATTCTTCTTCAATTTCATTTGATATTTTTATAGCTTCTAATAATTCTTCATTAATTTTTTCAAGTTCTTTTTCAGGTGTAAATTTTAAAAGACTCATTATCTTTCTTATTGTTGACAAATCAGAACATGATGCCAAAAAGCTACCGTTTTTCTTAAATGCTATTGGAAAATTTTTAGGTATACATCCTATATGTGCTATTGAAAAACTTTTATTGTTCAAGTTTGTATTGTAATCTAATGATTTCATATCATAAACAAAAGTTATATATTCCCCTTTTGTTATTAATTTTCCACATATTTTGCATTCGCTAGCAACATTTACATCAATCTTTTCATTCCAGTTAGTTTGTAAAGATTCATAACTCTTTTGCATTAGAGATATGAAAAAGAACACTGAAGCTCTGAATAAATCATTCTTGATATCATTATTAAATATGCTTTCTAGTTCATAGATTTTTCTAATATTCCATCTTTGTGATATTACTGAATAAACATAATATAAAAGGTTATCATTTGGAAATGATAAATATTTATTATCTTCCCTATCATTTGTTATCTTTAACAGACCTAAGTTTATAAGCATCTTTATCTTTTGATTTATGTCATTAAAGTCACTTAAATCACTTAAAACCTCCTGATAAAACACAGTACTCATATTGTTTTTTATTATGTTTTCCGAGATTTTGCATAATATTAATTTTAGTAAGTCTACATCTGAAAAGTATCCAATTTTTCTATTAATCCACTTCTTATATAACTTAAATTCACTTATGGTGTCTTCTAAAACGGAATCTTTGTACGATTCTGCTAAAATTCTCATCATGAATGGATCTTTCAAATGCTCTATATTTTCCCCTTTTAGCTCTCCACTTATATTATACTCTCTACTATATTTCTTCCAAAACTCATTTATTTCATCTTCTGAAAGCCTATCGAGAAAAACTCCTATTTTATCTCTATATCTTAACGATTTTGTGAAATATGTATATTCCCCCAAATAATTTACCGCCCCTTTAAAATGGGTAAATTCATACCATATATCATTCTCATCATCGTTTATCTTACAACTAAAAACAAATCTAAATTTCTTATTGGAAAATTTTTTTGTTAGGTCATTTAGTTCTAATATAAACTCTTGTCTCTGATTGCTTTCATCAAGTCCATCAACAAAAATCAAAATCTCGCTATTTATTTGTACACAAATACTTTCTAATCTGTATATTAAATCCTGTAGACTATTATCTCTATTAAGTAGGAAATTAAAATCTGACAACAATGCATTTTCTAAAGATTTTCCTAATAATCCTGCATTATAAATTAGAATTGGATATTGACCTTCGTATTTTTTAATAATGGAATAAATGTGGTTTGTCTTTCCTGAGCCAGATTTACCTATTACACTGTATATCTTCGCGTAAGACTGTAAAAATTCATAGAAATTATCTGTATATTTAATTCTATCACAATGTACTGCCTCTATAATCGCTTTAGCAGAGCAATCATCTGACATAATATCTTTTAAATTTGATTCCCGCTGTAACTTACAATAGTTGATTAGATTATTGGCATTAAGACCATAAAAAATTCTTAACGCTTCTCTTTTTAGTTCCTCATTTAGTGTAACTTGAAATTTGCTCTTAACAAATGATGAATCTGATATATTATCTTTCAATTCTTTTTTAGTAATTGTATCAAATATTTTAGTTTCTTTACTATTTGTAACTATAGTAAATGGAGCTATCTCTTCTAAAAGCCTTGCATAACATATTCCCTAATCTATATCTTTTTCTGTAATTATATGTCCTTCCTTCTTTACTTCTACCAAAAATATATTCTGCCTACTACATGCAGTTTTTCTTTTATAGACAATGTCACTATAAACATTTTTCTGTATTTTATTTTCAATCGATTGTGCTCCTTGTCTAGGAATCATAATTTTAAAATTTGTTTCTACTTCCAGTTCATTTTCTTGAAACCCAAGTTCTCTAAAATATTTTAAAATAATGCTTACTTTTACTTTTTCCTCATTCATGTACATTGCTAAATCCTCCTTATCAAAATATAATACAAAAATCAAAATATTTTAATATAGTTATAATATGTTTTAGCTTTGTATACTACAGTACTCAATAAAACACAAAATATGCCTTTTTATCCTTAGTCATTACCACCCCTAAAAGGGTCGGCTTGCTCAAGCTTTATAAGAGCATAATACTTCTAACACCTAAATTATTCTGGCTTTCACTGTATTCGATACATTGTGGACTGATTACTTAGGCAGACCTTTAAAAGGGTTTTTTAACTCTTTTGTTGCAATCTTATCCATCATTTGATCTTGTTCCCTGATACATTTTTCTATTGTTACTTCATTTAACTCAAGTGTGATCACATAATACCCATGTGCCAAGAAATGTCTATTTCTAACCTGCATTTTAAACTTGAATGTCTACCGAATATCATCATTGCATTTTCCCCTTTTAGATATTCCATAAAATTTGACACACTTATCTTGGATGGTATTGACATTAAAAGATGTATGTGATCTGGCATTATTATGCTCTTCTAATATTTCTACACCTTTCCACTTACATAAATCTTTTATTATTTCTTATCTCCTCTTAACTTGCAATATATTATTTTTACTCTAGCACTAATCAACTAAGTAAAAAAAACAAGACTTTTAATATTGTTACTAAAAGCCTCGATTTTCCTGGTAAACATGACAGGATTGAGATCAGTCTAAGGTTTTTTCACACCTGAATCTAAATATCTATATTTAAGTAGTAGTTTTTTCATGACATAACCATTAATCTATCAATCTTCAAAAGTTCACCTGATATTAATTGTAATAATCAGAGAATAAAAACAATTAACTTAAAACTAAAAAACACTGTTTCTAACCTTTGCAAATATATAATAACTTTTGTGATTAATAGCGTTATCTCCTAGCCTTCACCCTTTTATATAATAATAAATAATTATATATTTCTCTTACTTTATCTCATCCATCGTTCTGTTGACACAATACTAATCTTTTATAATAAAAGATTTTAATTTATTTATCATTTACAAGTTCTATAGTATTACAGTCATAAAATGCTCTAATTAAACCAATATATTTGTAGACAAATTTCTTGGATTTTTCACAATATTTTATTGCATCCGTCTCAATCTCTTTACGACTATATTCATTAACATTATTTATGTCATCTATAAATTCATATAATATATTTCTACCATTATTTTTGTCTTTTCCTTCTTCTATCATTCTGGTAATAATCGCTTCATACCTACTATTTTTATTTAATGATTCTATTGTTATTTCTTCATTCTCTGTGAATCCTAATATCTTCCTTGTTAATATAAATGGATTATTTGACAGGAATTTAATTATATTTATGTCAGGTAAATTCTTTTGAAATTCTAAATAGTTCATAACCTTTTCCAGGTCATCATTTCTATATTTTACTGATGTGTAATCATTTAATAATAATTCTAATTGTTTAAACAAATCATATTTTATTTCTACATTAATTACCTCTTTTTCTTTTGATATCTCCATTTCATCACATAGACTTAGATAATGTATTTTCTTATATTCTAAAGAAGTAACTTTTGTGAAAGCATCACCACAGAATTGACACCTATACTGAACGTTTCCATTTTCTTTGGATGATTCGTCACGCATTATCATTCCATAGCATTTACAACGTAACATATTACTAACATTATCAACACATAAGGAAAAGCGCGACCATTCTTGCAAGTCATCACATAATCTAAGCAAATATGAAATGGGATCATCACTAAAAATCATTCGCTCATTACCTTTATATTTATTTGTGTGGTTATAAATAGCTATAGCAGCAATTTCTATGATTACTCTATCAATGTCAGACATGCTAAATATACTACCAGACAGATAAAAATTAAAAAGAAAACTAATTGCCGAAAGTACCCCATGATCATTTTTATTATACTTTTTTTCTATGTCATCATTATCAACTATAGAAAAAAGTTGACTATCAATTAGAATTGCTTTTATTTCAGCAAAATTAGTTTTTACATCTGAATTAATAATTTTATAGAATGGGGTAAACTTTTGTATTTGCTTTGATTCTCTGAGATAATATTCAATAGGATATCCTGCATCATGAAACATAGCTGCTAAAATATATGATTTAAAAACAATTTCTCTTTCATATTTTTCCCTTATGACTTGTTTGTCCTCAAATTTTATACATTTTATTTGTTTTTCAATTGCTTTATTAACAAAGTAAGAAAATATAGTTTCTTTATTCTCGATACACTTTAATATATTATTAATGAATTGAAATTTATATAATAACATACTCCCTAAAAATGCATTCCGAAACTGGTGTTGAAAGTGATCTCTTGTACGTTTAGGCTCATTCTTTTCAAAATTTTGTTCTAGAAACATCGACCATTCAATGTCAGTATAATTATTAGCAATAAGCCTTTCAAGTCCAGGTATTTTAAAATATTTACTGAAAATACTTTGAAGATCTTGTACCATACTAATTTGTTTTTGTGAATCTTCTTTGGTATATATCAACTGCAGATTGTTGAAGCTATTAAAAACATCCATATAAGAGGAAATTGAAAGTCCACTCTCACTCATACACTCTTCAACACCTTGTAATCCAACATTATTCTTCCAAAACTCGCCGTCATCTACTATTTTTCTAAAAAAATCATACATTTCTTCATTATTAATTTTTACTGTCAAACTTTTATTCTCCAATGCATTCATCCCTTACCACCTCTTTAAATAGATTACTTACTATATTATAATCATCATAGGAGCTTTCTAGTCCTACTTTACGAGTTAATAGGTTTGAATGTAATATCTTATCCATATATTTCATTTCATAAATATCATATAAATCTTCATATTTGAGTTTATTTTCTTCACGATTAAATAATCTTTTTATTGCCTCTTTTGCAGAGTTAAAGTTTAAGCTAATACTTTCGTTATCTTCTGTTTTTATATTTTCTAAGTTATGAATGTCATTTAATATTATATATCTTTTTTCTTTAATCTCACATGTTGAAAAATATTGCTTCAAACACTCAACAGTTTTTTCGACGTGTGACGAATCATATGTTGTGACAAAAGTTTCTTTAACATCAAATCCTTCGCAAACACGTAATCTAGATATTAATTCTCTTTCTATTCTATTAAATCCTGGAGAACAATCTATAATATATAAGCTAGGATTATCCATTGCTGTATTAGAGCTTTCATTAATGAAATGATAAACACTACCTATGAATATTTGCTCTGATACACTATTAGTTTTTAGCACCGTATTTTCATAATTATTTTTTTTAATGCGAAGATTTGGATTGATACAAAGTGCATAAAATGTCGCTTTTGTTTCATCCTTTCCTACCTCTATTTTTCTACTAAAATCCGACCACGAATCTTTATCATAATTATCAAAAAAATATTTAGAATCCATCCCCTCAGTAAATAATTTATAATATGATCCAGTACCTAAAACATCTATATCAAAATAATATATTTTATCATATTGCTTTTTCTTTTGATTACTAAGTGCTGCAGTTACACACAATGACAGTGATATAGATGTTTTGCCGGTACCCCCTTTAAATGAATTAACAAAAATTATCTTGTGCTTCTTTGATATTTTATCTTTTGACATTATTCTTCTCCTTTCAAAATAAATTCTATCTTCTTCAATAATTTATTATCTAATATTCTTAACTCACCTGCTTGTCTACTTATTTCTCTTAATTCATCAATATCATATATATACTTAAAGTCTGTCTTAAATCTTTCATCAATGCTGTTTGTTTCAATATATGCAATCATATTACGAATGTTAGTTGTGTTAATATCTTGTAATACCTTATGATTTTCTTGTTTAATATTAAATAAAATATTATTACCTTTGCCAGGTTTTAAATATCTCTCAATGTGATTTACAAGCAACACATCACCATAATTTTTTGCAGATGAATAAAGATAATTCACCATTATACTTTTTAATAAACTCGAATGGGAACTTGAATTGCAAAAAGCATAGTTCAAAATAAATTTACAAACGCACCTATATTCATCCTCATTGAAGCTTTCATTTTCATCTTTAGGATAATAACACAATATTTCGATGGCATTTATTTCATTATTATAATTGAATTCAATAATTAAATTTTCTAATATTTCTTTAGGTTCATATTGCATATCTTTCACAAATTCTTCAATTTCACTATTATCTAAAATACTTTCTAAGATATTTTTAAATGAACATGCACAACTAAATTTAAATGATTTATCATATAAATGAGTTCTTTTAATATATGATCCAAAAGTTAATTCCAAAAATTCTTTTCCTTTTGATCTAATTATTTTAGATGAAAACTTATTTTTCATATATATTTTCTTAATGATATTCATATTAGATGTAATCATACAAATCATCAAACTATTATTTTTGTCTATTTCAGTTTTAATTAAGTTGATTATAGTGTTATCCAGTTCATTTATTGCCCACTCAGATAACATATTTGCCTTATTTAAATAGATATTATGAAGAGTTGCCCATAAAATCTCGATAGGAAAGCTTGAGTTTATACTCCACTCTTCATTAGGATTATAGCAACCTACTTCAGATATTAAGTTAAAAATAGAATTATAACCGTATTTTACTTTTCTAAGCTCCTCCTTCTTATAAAGGACATAACAGTCAAATAGAAAAACTATATCTGATTGCTTAATAGCTTCGTTTAAAAGTACTTTACCATTAAGTTTTCCATCTTGATCAAGTAATGGTGGCAACAATCTAAACTGAATTTTATTATTAAAATTTTCATTTTTATAAAACTCATCAATTTCTTTTGATATAGTTTTGTGATTTTCAGATATAATATCAATTCTAATTCTTTGTAGAATAGTGATTTTTTCACTGTAGGCTTCTTCAGTTACTTTTATTAAAGACCCTATATTTTTAAAAGAAGGATTTCCAATAATTGATACTGAGATCTCTGATTTATATGGAAATTCATAAAAATATTTTTTCAATGAGTTTGCAATAGATCTAATATCAAGTGAATTTTCAGATGACATTTGAGTCTTTTCTGTAAATTCATAATATGCAAACTTACTTCTAAAATTTTCATTAATAATATATAGTTTACCATCAGATACTATTATATTTATTGGAAATCTTGTTGTATTTACATTGAGAATGCCATCCAATAAAATTTTAATAGAATTACTACCATTCTCATTATAACTATTCAATATCTCCTTAAACTTATCATTTATACAATTAAAGTAAAGAACCGATATAGGATGCATAAAAGACATTTTACATTTATTTGCATTTTTAGTTATAAACAAATTTTGTATTCTATTAATAATTTCATTTTCACCCAAACCCTCTAAAGCATCTTCATTAGTAGCGATAAATGATAGTAATGAAATATATGCTTTCAAGTAGTTTTTAGTAGATTTACAAAATAAACTCAGCTTATGTGGATATAATTCATTATCCCTTATGAGTTTAATTGTATGTGTAGTAGCATTTGCGAAATCTTCAATTTTGCTAATTATTTTTTTTTGTGCACTTGGGTGAATGTTAATTTCATTGTTAACAACTTGCATAATATCATTTACTTGTGCACTTATAATATCATCTTGAATATTATTAAATTCATTTTCAAATTCCTCTATTGACTCCAAAAACTGCTCCTTCATATTTATCATTTCATTCTCAAATTCTTCTATTGTAATTGATTCAGTCTCTTCTAAGAATGCTTGATATGAGAATTTATATTGTTTTATAGATTCATTCTCAGCTATATCACTATTTTTAATACTCTTAACAGTTACAGGCTTACTTGTAAACTTTTCAGGCAAATCCTCAAATATTACTTTGCTAAAAAGTTCACTATACCTATTTTCAAAACTAAATTTAGAAATTTGTCTAAAAATCCTCATTTCTTTATTAGTTAAGGTTTCTATTGGCATTATTGAAACTCGTTTTTCAATTTCATTCGGATCTGATAAACGAATAAGCTTTCTAAGAGGTTTTAACTTAGTTTCAAATTCTCCATTGCTTTTCCAACAATTTACTATATTTAAATTATTGCTTAACTTTCTTAAATTAATTTCGCCATTTTCTATCGAATTGTCAATCAGTTCAAAAAATTGTGATAGAGTAATTTGCTTCTCTTTAATTATTAAATTGATAAATTTCACTTCTTTACTTGATATATCCTTTTTTAGAGAAAATATTTTCTTAATAATACCCCAAAACAGATTATTATAACTATCAATCTCAGGAAAAATCGAGTATTCATTAAAATCTTTTAAAGAGTCTATTTTTTTTACACTATCTGGAGTTAATATTACAATTTTATTAATACTTGTATCATTTCTATACTTGACCGCAGTAGAATAATCTAATTTATTAATGATTGCGATTTTAACTCCCTCAATTTTAAAATCTCTAAGAAGTTCAATAATTTCATATTCAATATCACATATAGAAATATAGTATACATTCTTATTTTCTGTAAGTTTTTCTATTAATGCGTTCAAATAACTTTTGTAAATACTTTCCATCATAATAATTTGAACTCTCCTTTCTTTTCAGGGAGTGTTATTATATATCCATTGTCAGACATTTTAATCAAACAATTAGTATTAAATAAATTTTGAATTAAGGATTCTTCATTTTGTATAAAATCCCTAACAGGGATTTTTGCATTTATTGACTTTAAGTATGTTTCAAGTTTTTCTGATTTTATCATACAAATATCATACTGATCTTCTAGCCAATTTATAAAACTATCTAGATAATCATAATTTCGTTTTTTTTCTGATAAATAAAGTCTAATAAAATATTCTGCTAGGTCTTCTGATAAGGCAAAATATTTATACCTGCTTCTACCTAATGGAAACACAATACCAGCTTCTCTACCAAGAGTCGGAAGTGTTGATGATGTTTTAGTGTAACTAGAACCACTAGTATTTTTTAGAAAATTAATGTATCTGAGAATAAACTCATTTTTTGGAATTGTTTTCAAATCCCCTTTAGCTACTATCGATAGGGCTTTGAGTAGTTTTTCATTTCTATTAATGCTATCATTTGGATTTCCTAATTCCTTTAATTTCAAAAATTCACTTATAGGAATAGTCTTACCCCATAATTCCACTTCAATATTACCTTCTACGTTTTGTATAGTTATACTGTCAATATCATTTAAACATAGAGAAAAATACCCTTTAAATAAGATATTAAATCCTTCACGTACCTTACCATAATTTACTAGACATGCTCTATGAAATTCATTTGAATTTGAACTTGCTTCAGCTGAACCTTTACAAATAATTACTGGAGTTTTTTTATTTCCGCTAGTTGGGCGTTTTATGATGTATAAAACTGCATAAAATGCAAGCAGTGTAGATAAATATTCAATCTTTCTATAATAATCAAGCTGTGTAAAGTTGGGATTATTTAGAACTATTTTCAAGTCATTGCCCATCTTTTTTGCAAGTTCTTTAAAATATATTTTCTTTTCTTCACTAGTTTCATATGTTTCATTTTCAGCTTTTTTCTTCAAATTTTTCAATTCCTTGATATTTGAGCAAAGAAAGCTAAGTATTTCATTAGTTCCTAAACTATTGCTAAACAGATAATTTTCTAAATCAGATGTAATATCTCCTTCATAATTTGATTTTCTCAATAGCCGATATGGTAAATTTCTTAATGGCGTATTTTCATCTACAATTATCATGTTTTTATTGATAGGAAGGTATATAGCTTTTGTCTTTTTAGACATCATATTCTGACCTGTGTACTGGGCAAAATACTCCTCAAATGATCTTTCAAGTTTATTTAACTGATCAGTATCACTTTCCTCACAAGTTAATATAGATTTAAAGTCGTCAAAAGAATAAAAATTATTATCTGCTTTTCTATGATCAAAGTAGCACGATAGAAAATTATTTAATATAAGATATTTCGGTACTTCTGGTGCAGAAAAACCAATAAAATCACTTAATCCCTTTAATTCATCTTTTAATTCACCTTTCATTACATAACTACTCCTCATGTTTCATATTTCTTGTAGTGATTTAAAATTTTCTAATTAAATTCTCTTAATCATTACCTTTTCTATTCCATTTTTATCGGAGAACATAATCTTTTCTTTGTACTTAATTAGCTCAAAATCTATATAATTGTTATCTTTTTCAGAAAAAATGACCTGCATTTTTCCATAGGCATTACTATTATGCTTTAATACTTTTCTAAAAAAATCAGCAAGACCAAATTCCTCAACAATTTCACTATTTCTGTCTAAATATAATCCATTTTTAGCACTAATAATGTATTTAAATAGTGTATAGTTAATGTTTAAGCTAATTACCTTGGCGGAAGAGTAGTAACTCAATGAAAATGTGTTATTTTCTACTTTATTTGATAACTCTTCAGGTTCGAATTTGAAATCATATCTATTCCATATAAGTTCAATATTATTTATATCTATATTAAATTTGGTTTTAGTTTCCTTACTTATTCGATTAGGGGTATCGTAGAACGATATTTCTAAGTTAGTCTCATATGGTGAAATTAATTTAATCAAACCTTTTTTTACGTCAATAAAAATACTATCGTTTCCTCTAGCTTTAGTGTAATATGGTTTCTTATGAAGATACCTAATAATCTTCCTAAACTCACTAAGATAATCAACAGGTAAAAGCTTATAAGGATCTTCATGTTGTTTTTCAAAAAAAAATCTTCTCTTTGCTGCTATATATGCAGTTAATGGATTATTGTTCTCTTTACACATTTGATATATTTCACTATCAATGTCATTACTTTTCTTGACTGGATCTAGCATGCTAAATTTCCTAAACAATACATCGTCATTTAATTCAAAAATATTATAGCAACTTAAATCTTTACTATCACTATCTTCCATTATACTCACACAATCTTCTCCTCTAGTAACCATGTATGCAATTAATGATAATAATTCTCTAAAAGTTATGTGTTCACCTATTAAATATAACGTATCACACAATACTCTAATATTCTCAATAACATTTTTATCTTGAAGCTTATCTAGATTCTTTTTAAATGGACATTCATTCTTTAAATTACAATCACAGCTGATAGTATCATATTCTACAAACTTTCTTATAATTGACTCAAACATCTTGTCATCTTGACCAAATCTTTGCGCTAAATTTCTTTTTTCAAAATTAATTATCTTAACTTTAGAATTTGTTGATAGGTTGTCCAACAGTTCAACATCTACTTTTAGCAACGTTTTTGTAAATATACCTATATTGGCTGCTATTATCTTTTTTCTAACTTTTATTTCTCCAGATAACAGACTTTTAATATCCTTAATGACTTCTTCCCTATCTTTTTTTGTTAAAGCAGAGAAATCCGGGATAACTTCAAATTCATTGCTATTTAAATACTTTTCAATATTTCTAATCATTCGGCTTTTTCCATCCCCAGCCTCTCCAGTCAATATAATAATGTCAACTCCTGACATTATATTTTTTATTTCAACTTCTTCATTTAATTCAATATTAAATAAAATTTCGTGTTGTCTTTCATCAATCATATTGGAATGATCAAAACTGATGCCGCAAAACTTAGAAATACAATTAACTTTATCCCTTAAATTCATTTCTACCACCACCATTATAATAATAGACTAATCTATTCTAAATTTCATATGAATCTATTTGTTGGTTTCACACACTTTAATTTTACCACCCTATACCTAAAAAAGGAATAAAACATATAAAAAAGTATAAGTTTCTCAGCCTTCGCTACCTGTTAATTAAACCCTATGTAGAATAGCTACTATTAAGATAAGTATTATAAGTAAATTTATAGTATTCAAATATACATAATATTTGACTGTTTGTGTATACAAATCCAGTACACTCAATATATTTAACATATACCATCTCATCAAATACATACCTTTAAATAAGCAGAGATACTTCTACACAATTAAAAATTCTTGAACTCCAATAAATTACAAAATCAAAAAGAGCATTTCTGCTCTTTTACTCCCCTCACTTTTTGAATGTAAGTTTTGACACCAACCTACATATTGGCACTATGCTGTTACTTTATTAGTATCAATACTGTTAAGTTATGACGCTAATTCAAAAAATAAAAAAGCTTATAGCTAAAATAACTATAAGCCTCTATATATCAATATTTTGCATTGAAATAAGTCTTTTATAAATCTATCTATTCCTCTCCATCCTCAATAGGATAGTATTCTCCTGAAAAGCTCTCATTATTAGTTTCTACATTATACTCAGTAGTACTTCTCTCTTTTTCTTTAACCTCTTTTTCAAGAATATCAAGAATAGCTGATTTTATAATTTTAAATATTCTCCTATCATTTATTACCTTATCACCCCTCATTACAAATTTTAAAGCACCTTTATATGAGTATGCACAATATGTCTTATTATCTATTTTTATCGTGCTCTCTGTATACTTAACTTTAAGCTTGCTAATAAAGGACTTCATATCACCTGCTAAGAAATTATTAAGATTATCTTTCTTAATTGTCTTAACACATAATGTATTTTTATATTCTTCATGTTTTGATTCTATCTCTATTACTGTTACTCCTAAGTTACCTCTATATTCAACATCTACTATATTTATAAAAGCACTATATTCTTCCTCTTCACTAATTAGAATACATCCTTCAGGTACAGTGTTTATATCTAGTATTTTCTCTTCTGCTCTGCTTATTATGTTCCCTATATAATATATTAACTGTGATTCTGTGCAAAGTAAAAAAAACGATGGCATCCTATTAGTTATCTGTAATGCTTTATTTCCTTTTACTATAATTGTATCTACCCTAGATTTTCTTATGAACTTCTTAATATCTAGAATAATATTATACCCAGTACCACTCAATAATCCCCTCATTATATTGTTAAATTCTTCTACATCTATAAATACTTCTTTTTCATGAAACTTACCTATATCAAATCTCGGAATACTGTGCATATTCTGGTACACCTTATTCAATACTGTAAAGTTAGGTGTGATAGAGTAGTAAGTTACTTTATTAATAACCTCTTTCTCTATACTATTTAAATATTTATCTATAGTAAAATAACTAGATTCACACAATAATTTTATTTCTTCTAATACATATCTATCAAGTGGACGTATTCCTGTAAATGTATCGTTTGCCACAACAGCTTTTAAAAAGAAAACATTAGCGATACTGCCTGATAGAGCTGAAAGATATGTTGTATATCTGTATTTACTATTATATTTTTCTATTTTAAACTCCTTTACTCCTGCTATAAATCTATCTATATCCCAGTATGTATCATCACAATCTTCTATATCTATAACTACGTTAATTTTATTATAAGAAAACCTAATTGAACAATATGATATATCCTTCTCTGTATTGGTTATATTGTATATTTCTACCTCTGACGGTAAAATACATTTTAAAGTATCTCCTATACTCATGTTTTATACCCCCTTATAATAATTATATCCTTAATAAACCTAACATTACATAATTATCCACTAATATAAATTAATTATCCACAGTTTTAAAATTTTATAATTTCCTTTAGAGTAAAAAAGAGCATTTCTGCTATTGATATTAAACAATATAAGAATATTACAAACTAATTAATTGGCTACTTTCATAAATATCCAAATCATTATATCTTCTGTCATTCTAAACATCATTAGAGCATCTTCATGCGTTGGTTTTTCAATTATACCTTCTTCTCTATGTGTTCCGTAATCTGACATCATTGAATAAATCATATATATTGCTCTAGTCTTTGTAAATCTACCTTCGGCATTTTCTCCAAAGAAATTGGCTAAATCATTTTTTGTTGTTGCTTTATCCATATTATTTTTCAATTCTTTTAAGTCGCCATCATCCATTTCACCAGAAATATTACTTATTGCTCTCAACCATTTTGCAAATTCGCTACTGCCTTTAAATTTAGAAAATAACCCAGTTAAGGTAGTTCTACACGCTTCAATACATGTCCCATAATTTCCGTTCGCATATGTTGTTATAGCGCCTTCATAAGAACTATATACCTCTGGATATTTATCAGATAACCATTCTTCTACACTAAACATATCTTTAATTTTATTTTCACTTTTTCCAGACCAATAATCAACTTTAAATTTTTCGTTTTCAATTTTAATACACAGTCCAAATACTTGATATAAACTATTTAATTCATCAAAGTATTTTTTATATTCTTCATCTTCATACATCACCTCTAATAAATACGGATTAAAATTCTCTGCTAATTCTTTTAATAATCTTAGTATTCCCTTTATGTTGCTACTGGTATATAGTTCTGTAAATATATTGTCTAATCCTATAAATAAATTATACTCTTGATTATCATATTCATATTTACCGCCATTGTAATGGCTGTATGTATTTGGCTCTATATAATCCTCATTTTTTTCGTACATTTCGTTTAAGTCACAACACTTTAAACTTTTTTTAATTTCTCCATTTTTGTGAATTATAAAATATTTTTTTGATAATAGTGAAGAAATCTTTGCTAAAACTATTTCTTTATAATCCATTTTAAATCCCCCCATAATATATAAAATTAATTCATAATACGTTATAATGTTAAAATAACTTTTATAAGTACGATTATATCATAAAATACTATTTTCGAAAAAATTTACATTAACATCCATATGTAGGTAAATAATTATCAATAATATCATTGCTCTTAATGCGTCCTACAACGTTTAAATGGTATTAAACATCAATAATTTGTAATGAAATGTTGATTTTATTTTTAAACGTATTTAACTCTGAGAAAGCTATTTACATGGACACTTATATGTTTAAATATATAATAAAAGAAAGAAGGGTGTTAAAATGGACCCTATGTCAAGGACAATTTTAAAAAAAGAGTTAAGCATCTAAAAGCTGATTTCTGTATTGTACAGGGGTCAGCTTTCTTAATGCCCATTGATATCTATAGTTATTATAATAATTCATATAGTGATCAATCATGTTTACCAACTCTTGAAATGTCTTACAGCTTTGATAGTCTATTTCGTCTTTCATATGACCAAAGAAAGATTCCTGTGGAGCGTTGTCCCAACAGTTTCCACGTCTAGACATAGATTGACCTAATCCATACTTTTTCAGAATTCTTTGAAATATTGGACTGGTGTAATGACATCCTTGATCGGAATGAATGAATGCTTCAGTATGCAATAATCCACTTTTTTGACTTACCAGTTTTTCAATGGTTATTGTAGCAATGTCTAATTTAATGCGTTCCGATACATGGTAAGCAAGGATTTCATTTGTAGAAGCATATTTGATCGTAGACAAATAAGCCATCTTCGATGAGCCAAATGGAAGATATGTGATATCAGTCAAAAGCACCTTGCCTGGAACAAACTGTTTGAATTCTCTATTTAATAGATTGGGAACCACAGTATGTTCTTTTGTGGCTTTTGCCATGCGGCGATAGGGGTTGGCCTTCCTGATTGGGCAAATTATATCATATTTGCGCATGATTCTTTGTATCCGTTTCCTGTTGAAAATCAAGCTAAACTCCTGCTCTAATGTCATTTTTATAGAGCGAGAGCCTTTCTTGTATCCATGTTTATAAAACGCTTTAAGGATTAAATCTTTTGACCGTAGGTCGGTTTCTTCCTTCTCCCTTCGGGTTTCTGATGAAGCTATGTAATTATAGTATCCAGAGCGTGAATCTCCTAACATTTCACATAAATATGATAGCATTCCATTAAGACTGTATTTTAAAATGGTATCATTAATCAATTGAAATATGTTACTTGGTGATAGACTTCTTCTTGCATTTACCAGCATCCTTTCTATCTTGTCTAATTTTTTTAACAGTTCTACCTGCTCCTCAAGTAATACTATTTTTGCTTTCTGACGTTCAATAATCTCCTCTTGAGACAGTTCCATAACGCGCGGACGTCCAGAATTCTCACTACGATTGTCTTTCAATCCTAAAATTCCATCTTTTCTATAAGAATTTATCCATCTGCAAGCAGCTTGTTCATAACGTTTTTTCCCAATCATATCAAGATCAAATCCTGCATTTTCAAATATTAATCGAGGCAATTTACCTTTTAAATATTCCTCAATAAACAAATGCTTAAACTCATCAGTATATGTTATGGAGCGTTCGGAGACTTTAGCAACATTAGGGTTTTTCTCTAGTTTTTTAATATCTTCTGGTGAAAAGATAATTTTACTCATTATTCGTTACCTCCAATTACTATTATTGTACAAAAAGACCCTACAGATGGAACACTTTTTTTCTAGTGTTCACTCTATAGGGTCCATTTTATACACCTCTCACTACAGTATTTACAGTTACTTGATTCTCCTTAGTTTTAGTTTGAAGAAACCTTATAAATTCATTAACTGTTTCTTTTGTTATATTTTTTATAGGGGTCTTATAATCACAAAATTTATACCATATATTTATTATGTCTTCGTAATACTTTATTGTTGTAGGTCTAAGATTTCTGACCTTACACCAAGTTACAAACTCGTCAAATCCTTCATCAAAAGTCTTATTAGCTTTATTTTTTGCTAAATCAATCTTCTTACGCATTTACTATTTATCACCTCTAATTTGTAATTTATAGATACAAATATAAAAGAAAAACCCCCATAAGACTAACTACCTTTTTGGTAAATAATCTTATGGAGGTTTTTTATACAATATTTATTACCGAAATGCCTTTAAGCATTCATATGGTGCGGGTAACAGGATTTGAACCTGCACAAAGTTTCCTTCACTAGAACCTGAATCTAGAGCGTCTGCCGTTTCGCCATACCCGCATATTGAAAATGTATTCCACTATATTTTAAAGCAGAATAATAATGCTATTTTGTACATTTTACCATATATAATTATTTAATGTCAATTTTAAAGCATCAGATGGAGTCAAAACTCGAACTTCCACTAAGAGCTCTGTTTATATCAAAATTCTTGAAAATAATTAAATACATACAGAACATAACCTAGCGGTGTCAATAATTATCAGCCTTATAATGAAGAACATATAGCTATTTGTAAAAATCAAATTTAAATTGTAAGCGAGTGCATTTACAGTAACTAGTTTTTATTTTAACTTATACGTAATGGTATATTATAAGGAATTTGTCACATCAATTAAATTATTTTTTTATTAGTCTTAGCGAAAATTTGCTGAAAGCCTTAGAACTTTAGCCCTGTTTGAGAGTAGCGAGTTTGGCAAAGTTCTTAGGCTTTCAGCAAATTTGAGCTTTAGACTAATTAAAAATATTTAATAGTGCAAATTCCTTATAATATACCATGGAGTATAAGTTAAAATAAAAACAGCCCCATAATATACTCTACATACAACTGAAAGTTGAGTTATTACAATTAAAAATGCCACAAGATTATTTACAGTCATTTAAATAATCTTGTGACATTTTTTTAGTGTTTTGGCGCCGTGGTTGGAGTGGCTGGCGGTGTAGTTGTAGTTGGTGTTGCTGCTGGAACTACCGGTGGCGGAGTTGGAGTTTCTGGTTTTTTCGTTCCCCTTTTTATTAATCCTTCTACCGGTTCATAATAATCATCTGCGATTATATCTTGACTAATTGTCTTTCCATTTTGTGTTGTAGTTTTTGTCACCTTAACCTTATATCCTGTGGAAGGCGGTTTAACTACTTCTGTTTTCCCTTCTGCTAAAGTAGGATCATCTTCATATTTGACATTTGCTTCTACAGTTTGATAAACATTTGAATTTATATCCGTTGCTATACCAGCTAAAGAATTATTAGAATATACACTAAATGAAATAACTCCACCAGAAGCGTCTCCCTGGATATATATAGGATACTTTAAAGTGTTTTTAAATTTATAATCTAAACTGCCATAGTCCACTGTAGCATCCATACCTAATTTTACATAGTGAGATGGTAATGTATGATGCGTTCTTTCAATTGATTTTATATCTGCTCTAATCACTGCATTATATAACGTACTTGATACTTGGCATATTCCTCCACCAAGTCCTGACTCAACTTGATTACCTACAATTACAGGTGCAGCTTGATATCCCTTTTCTGCGGTCCTCTCACCTAATATATCATTAAAACTAAACGTATCACCAGGCATTAATATTTTACCATTTATGATTTGTGCAGCTAACATTATATTGTTAGCTCTTTCCGGCGAAGACATAGATCCATATTCTGTACTAAATTCACCTATTTTATAATTTATGCTACTAATTTTATCTCCTGTTATCTTTGCACTTACTGCTTCCATGGGCGCTTGTATATTCATATCTTCACCAATTTTTCCATTGATTTTAGATAAAAGGTCTTTTTTAAGCTTATCTTTCTGCAGCTTCTCACCCTTCTTTTCTGGAACTACTTTAAAATTCCCCTCGCTAATATTTAAAGTTGCATCTACAGGTTCCTTATTTACTTCCTTTTCAACATTATCAATTAAGTCATCTAAGGGTTTGTGGTCATACTCAAATTTCAAAGCATATTGCTTATTAAATGAAAATTTTATAAGTCCGTATTTTTTCAACAAATTTGCATCTTTACCATATTTAAATGCTTCATTTATAGCTCCATCAATATCATATTTAGGATTCATTTTAGAAAACTCTAATGTATATGTCTTTTCTTTTGTCTTAATATTTAATTTCTTTTTTGCAATTTCAACTCCATATTTTTGTTCTATAATACTTTTAGCTTGTTCTTTTGTTTTTCCAGATAAATCTTGATTTTCAATTTTTACTCCTGGATATATACGGTCACTCCAGGCTTTTACAGTATTATTCTGGTGTATTGTAAATAGTACTACCCCCACTACTATTACCACACCAATTACTGCCCTTTTTAATACTACGTTTTTTTTTGTTCCTTCTTCTTTTTTTATCATAGGATCACCTCTTCACCTGATACATAACTTCCGCTAGCATTGTAAAAACAAGTGTAAGTTAAGCTTCTAAATAATTTTAACTAATCTTAAGGTAGAAGTTCAAACTCATGAAACATCAGATTGTTGAAGACTTCCCTATCTTAAGTAAGTTTTACCTAATTCATACATAATTATTATACTATAAAAAATAGCTTATTCAAATCAGTTTCTTGTGGAAGAATTTGAATATAAGTTAAATATTATATTTCCATTTGCTATATATGCCTGAATATATATAGGATATTTATATGTATTCTTAAATTTATAATCTATATTCCCATAATCCACTGTAGCATCCATTCCCTGTGGTACATAATGTACAGGCATAGTGTGATGCTCCCTTTCCGTAGAATCTATTCCTGCTCTAAACACAGCGTTATATAGCGTTGTAGATACTTGACATATGCCTCCACCCAATCCTGATTCTAGTTTATTTCCTATTATTACTGGTGCTGGCTCATAGCCTCTTTCTCCTGTTCTTTCACCAACTATATCATTAAAGCTAAAGGTATCTCCTGGCATGAGAATTTTTCCATTTATACTTTTAGTAGCTAGTACTATATTGTTTGATCTTTGTGATGAAGATGTTGCAAAATTAGTAGAGTAGCTTCCAATTAGTGAATCCACAGTTTTTAACGTATCACCCTTTATTTTAGATGCTACTACCTGGGTATTTGCATTAACATTTATATCTTGTCCTATATTTCCATCTACTTTATTTATAATTTCTTTTTCCAATTTATCTTTTTCTAATTTTTTTCCATCTACTTCAGGAATCACATTAAAATTATTATTACTTACAATTTCTAATGTTGCATTTACAGGGTCCTTGTTAACATCTGATTGGATTTTATCAATTAATTCTTTTACTGGTTTTCCATCATAAGAAAATTTCAAATCAAAGTTTTGATTTTTGGATTCTCTTAACATTATATATTTTTTAATTATATTTGAGTTTTTTCCATAGTCAAAAGCTTTATTTACAGCATCATCTATATCATACTTAGGACTTAGTTTGGAGTAATTTAAAACATACACTTTCTCATCTGCTTTTACATTTATATTTTTTTTACCTATTTGATCTGAAAAATTTTGTTTTATTATGACCTTAGCTTCGTCTTTTGTTTTCTCTGAAAGATTAACACCTCCCACAGTTACTCCAGGATATATAAATCCATCCCAATACTTTATATAATTGTAATGATAAGTAATGTATCCACAAGCAGCAGCTAATGAAATTGTTATAAGTATTATAAACGGCATTACCAATTTATTTCTTTTAGCAATCCTCTTATTTTTTCTGTTTCTTCTCATTCTTATCCTCCCAATACATTTTCCATTGTTATTATACTATAGAATTATTATCTTTTTACATTTTTACAGAACATTTATTAAAAATATTTTATTGAATTGCTATTGAAATAAATCTATATAATTAATAGAATTAATATTAGAAGTACAAACTAATTTATAGGAGGCGTTATTAATGAGTTTTAACATAAAAAAAGTTAAGTACTATATAGAAAATATACTGACCATTCCAAGTCCTAGTGGTTATACAGATAAAGTTATAGATTATATAAAAGAAGAACTTCATATATTAAGTATACCCTACGTTATTACTAATAAAGGATCTCTTATAGTCACTTTGGAAGGAAAAAATTCCGATTATCACAAAACCATTTCTGCTCACGTAGATACTCTAGGTGCTATGGTAAAAGAAATTAAAAGCAATGGTGCCTTAGCTATTGTGCCTATAGGTGGTTTTATGATGACTTCTATAGATGGAGAAAACTGTACTATACATACTTTAAATGAAGATGTTTTTACAGGAACTATCCAAACAATAAAACCTTCCGTTCATATAAGTGGACCTGAAGCTAGTGAGCTAAAAAGAACGCCTGAAAATATGGAAGTTATTTTAGACGAAAAGGTTTTTTCAAAAAAAGACGTTGAAGCCCTTGGCATAGACGTAGGAGATTTTATATGTTTTGATGCTAGAACTACTTTTACTGAAAAAGGTTTTATTAAAAGTAGACATTTAGATGATAAAGCTAGTGCTGGTATAATTTTATATGCTATTAAATATATAGTTGAAAATGAAATTTCGCTTCCATTTACTATTAATTTTTTAATAAGCACTTATGAAGAAGTAGGCCATGGTGCTGCTTTCATTCCTGAAAAAACAAAGGAGTTTTTATCTATAGATATGGGGGCTCCAGGTGTTGGACAAAATTCTTCTGAGTATAGTGTTTGTATTTGTGCAAAAGATTCTTCAGGACCTTATGATTTAAACTTCAGAAAAAAGTTGGTTAACTTATGTAAAGATAATGATATACCTTATAAAATAGATGTATATCCTCACTACGGTTCTGATGCTTCTGCTGCACTTAGAGCTGGTTGGGATATAAAAACTGCCCTTATAGGTACAGGAGTTTTTGCTTCCCATGCTTATGAAAGAACTCACATGGATGGTGTTATGGCTACTTTAGAATTACTTATGAAATATTGTGAAATTTAATAAAAAAGGGCAATGTAATCATTGTCCTTTTTTAATTAAGTTAACATCATAAGATTAAAGTGTTATAATTTAATATAAATTCTATTTAAATGGAGGAAATCTTTATAAAATGTATGAAGTTTCTAGTTCAAAAAATGAAACTAACCAGGTTAATGTTAACGTTAAAATAAAAACTAACAAGATAAAAAAAGTAATTATAATTTTATTAATTTTTATTTTTATTTTATTTAATTCAGCTGGCTTATGGGTAGGCAATTTTATTTACACTGAAGCTTGTAAAAAACAAACCAGTAAAGGAGTCTCAAATTTATATGAAATATATAAAAACACCTTTGATGACAACCGTTTTTTAAAGCTATCTAAAGAAGATGTTATTATAAATTCTTTATATGGATATAAACTTAGCGGAACTTATATACTTAATCCTATAAAAACACAAAACACAGTAGTAATTGTACATGGTATAAGAGGTAGCCGATGGGAATCTTTAAAATATGCCGATATATATTTAGATAGAGGCTTTAATGTTGTGGTTTATGATTCTAGATTTAGTGGTGAAAGCGGTGGAAGTAATATAAGTTTTGGCTTTTATGAAAAATATGATTTAGATCAATTTATAAAATGGGTTCATAATAAAAATCCTAATGGTATGATAGGTGTACATGGTGAATCTATGGGAGGTGCAACAGCTTTACTTCATTCAAAACTTAATGAAAAAAGCAAATTAGTTAAGTTTTATGTATCTGATTGTGCTTATTCCAACTTAGGCAATCTTTTAACCTTTAGGCTTAAGGAAGACTATGGAATAAAAAATAAGTTTATTTCTTCTGTGATTGTTACTTACACTAATATTATTGCATATTTACGTTCTGGTTTTACATTTTCTCAAGTATCCCCAATAAATTCTATTAATAGTGTCCAAACACCCATAATGTTTGTACATGGAGATAGTGATAACTTTATTCCATTTTCTATGAGTAATGATATGTATTATATAAAACCAGGAAAAAAAGCTATATACATAGCACCTTATAGTGGTCACGCTCAATCCTATTTGTACAACAAAAAAGATTACACAAAAAAAATTTATGACTTTTTAGATAAAAATTTAAAATAGACACATGCGTAGGAGGTAAAAAATGAAAAATCAAACACATCAAACACTAGTTACCAACATATATGGTGAAGGCGATACTAGTCTTGAAACTGTAATTGGTAAGCTACTTATAGACAAAAACCTTACTATATCTACTGCTGAATCCTGTACTGGTGGTTTAATAGCCTCCAAATTAATAAATTATCCTGGTATCTCTTCTGTATTCATGGAAGGTGTTGTTACTTATAGTAATGAAGCTAAGATGAATAGAATAAATGTAAAAAAAGAAACTCTAGATAAGTTTGGAGCAGTAAGTGAGGAAACTGCTTTTGAAATGGCAGATGGCGTTGCTAAAACTTCTGGAACCAATATAGGTTTATCTACTACAGGTATTGCTGGTCCTTCCGGTGGTACAGAAGAAAAGCCTGTAGGATTAGTTTATATAGGTCTTTGTATAAATGGACATACTAAAGTTAAAAAACTTCTATGCTCTGGAAATAGAGAAAGTATTAGACTACATTCTGCTATTTCAGCCCTAGATTTTCTAAGAGGAGAACTAATTAAATAAGTTTATACTTAAAACCACAGTTAACAATTTACGATGAATTGTTAACTGTGGTTCTTAAAGTATGAACTAATATCTTAAAAAAGGCCTAAATTCTTGATACCTTCATTTCTCTTGCTATTCTTTTTACTTCTTCTGCTACAGATTTACACACTCTCTTATCAAAAACATCTGGAATTATGTAATCTTCTTTTAATTCCTCATCTTTTATTAAATTAGCTATTCCTCTTGCAGCTGCTAGCTTCATTTCATCGTTTATAATTTTTGATCTAACTTCTAAAGCACCTTTAAATATTCCTGGAAATACTAATACGTTATTTATTTGGTTTGGAAAATCTGAACGTCCAGTAGCAATTACTCTAATGCCTGCTTCTTTAGCAACATCTGGCATTATTTCTGGCGTAGGATTTGCCATAGCAAAAACTATACCGTCCTTGCTCATTGACTGTGCCATTTCCATTGTTAATGCTCCTGCTGCTGATACTCCTACAAATACATCTTTTCCTTTTACTATTTCACCAAGATTTCCTTGTTCTTTCTTTCTATTTGTAACTTTAGCTATTGCTTGTTGTGCTGGATTCAATTCTGTATTTCCTTCTACTAATGCTCCCTCTTTATCACACATAGTTATATTTTTAGCTCCTGCTTTTAAAAGCAATTTACATATAGCAATACCTGCTGATCCTGCTCCATTTATTACTATTTTAGCTTCTTCAAGGTTCTTTCCTACAAGCTTCAAAGCATTATACATTCCCGCAAGAACTACTATAGCTGTACCATGCTGATCATCATGAAAAACAGGTATGTCAAGTTCCTTCTTTAATTTCTCTTCTATGTAAAAACATTCAGGAGCCTTTATATCTTCAAGATTTATCCCTCCAAAAGTTGGTGCCATCATTTTTATAGCTTTTATTATTTCATCAGGATCTTTACTATCTAAACATATAGGAAAAGCATCTATGCCTCCAAATTCTTTAAATAGCAAAGCTTTTCCTTCCATAACTGGAAGTCCTGCTAATGCACCTATATCACCAAGTCCTAATACTGCTGTTCCATTAGTAACTACAGCTACAGTATTTACTTTCATAGTATAATCATAAGCAGCATCTTTATTTTCTGCTATTTTAAGGCAAGGCTCTGCAACTCCTGGAGTGTATGCTACAGATAAATCCTCTCTAGTTTTTAATTGAACTTTACTTTGTACTTCTAATTTACCTCTGTACTTCTTGTGCATTTCCAATGCTTTCTCTTTAATGTTCATTGTTTAAATTTCTCCTCTCGAATTTTAAATTGGTACATTTGCATTTAATCTATATTTATTTTGTGGAAGTTGTATTGCCACCACTAAAATATTCACAGTATGGTGCTAATGGACACTGTTCACAGTTTGGTTTTCTAGATTTACATATAATTCTTCCATGCCATATTAGATAGTGATGCGTATCACTCCACATATCTTTTGGTACATTTTCCATCAATCCATTTTCAACCTTATCTGGAGTATTTCCTTTTGCAATTCCAAGTCTATTGGATACTCTAAATACATGGGTATCCACAGCTATTGCAGGAATTCCAAATGCATTAGATAATACCACATTAGCAGTTTTTCTTCCTACCCCTGGAAGTTTTATAAGTTCTTCCATAGTATTTGGAACTTCTCCACCATTTTCTAATATGGCCCTAGTAGCTCCCAATATATTTTTGCTCTTATTCTTATAAAAACCACAACTTCTAATCTTTTCTGCTAATTCCTCTTCTGTTAAAGTCATCATTGTTTCTGGGGTTTTATATTCTTTGTATAATTCTTCTGTTACCTTATTTACCCTTACATCTGTACATTGTGCTGATAGTATAGTTGAAACAAGTAATTCATAGGGGGATTCGAAATTAAGTGCACATTTTGCATCTGGATATGTTTCACTTAATATCTTTAAGATTTTATCTATATTTGTTTTTTTCATCTCTATCACCTTCAATACATGATTATATTATTAAAAAATAATCTATATCTTTAAATTATAAAGACATAGATTATTTATAAATTCTTCTAATTAACCATTTTCTAAAGTTAACTAGCACTAAGATTTCAACTTATAAACACCTCTATAGGACTCAGGAAGGAGCTCTGCAACCTTTTCCATCATAAAATGCACAGATCTTTCTTCATAATTGTGCTTATCTTCGTCTTTAACTTTTTCCGGCATTTCTATTTGCTTTCCTATATTAAGTGTAACTTTAGCATAATGAAATTTTTCTAATGTCATATCTTCTTTGTTAACAGGCAATAACTTTTCTGTTCCAGAAATACCCAAAGGTATTATAGATGCCTTACTTAATTTTTGTACTAGAAAAACCCCTCTTCTAGCTTCTATCATACTGGCAGTTCTACTCCTAGTACCTTCTGGAAATATGAGTATGTTTTTACCTGATTTCAAAGTTTTTACTATTTTAGATATAGCATCTTTGTCTGCTGTATTTGGTTTTATAGTTATGGTTTTAGTTATAGTTATCCCCAAATTTGTTAAAGGGTTGTTTGAAAGTTTTATCCCTGCTACAAAAGTTATATCTTCTTCTTTAAGTACATTATTTATAACTAGTGCATCTGAGTTACTTAAGTGATTGCATATGAAAAGTACAGGTCTTTTAGCATTTTTCAAGTTTTCTATACCATTAACTTTAAGATCTGCATATTTTTCAATATATCCACTTAACATTTTTTTAGACAACCATTGTACAAATCCTTTAGGAAGATAGCTTATAATCTTAGCCATTCCAGGAGAAATCATAATAAAGTCCACCTTTCATATATATGTAATACACTATATACTATAAATTATAGTTTGAAATGGTGTAAAAGTCTATTATAATAATTTTTTACATAAGAAGAAGTTATTTCTGAGACATTTATGTTCTTATTCATGCTTATTATACTAATTAAAGCATTTCTTTGGAGTACATTTTTCCCTCTCCATCCACAAGAACTTTGTGCATACTTTTTTAAAAAAGTTTTTTTATCTATATTTGCTAATTCTTCTAAACTTATAGATTCCATATAATCATAGGGTTTAAATTCTTCTATATTAGAGAAATAAACGTCCTTGTTGAAAGGACAAATTTTTTGACAAGTATCACATCCAAAAATTCTACCCTGTAATTTATGGAACCACTGCTCATCTATTTCTTTTTTCTGACTTATATAAGAAAGACATATATTTGAGTTGTTTTGGTCCTTTATAGCTCCTGTTGGACATACATTTTGACACAAATTACAACAATCGCATTCACATTCCATAGGACTATCTTTTTCTATATAAATATCTGTTATTATTTCTCCTAAAAATACATAAGAACCATATTTTTTTGTAATAAGCATATTATTTTTTCCTAGAAATCCTATTCCACAAAGCTTTGCTATATATCTTTCTGGTAGAGGATTACTATCCACAAAATATATAGCCTCACCACCTAATTCTTTTTCTATAAAACTGCATATCTTTTTTAAGTACTCAGACACTACTTTATGATAATCTCTTCCTTGAGTATATTTTGAAAAACCCACAGTTTGCTGAAAATTTTTGTTAAAAAGATAGGGAAATGCAATAGAAATTATGGTTTTACCATTTTCCATATGTATGTATGGATTAATTTTTTTATCTATATCCTGTTCTTCAAATTCATTCATTAAATTCACTTTTTTTCTGTTCTCAAAATACTTAGTTAATTCATTAAAAACTCTACATTCTGTAAATCCCACTGTATCTAATCCTATTTCTTTGCAATAGTCTATTATCATGTTTTTATGTTTCAACCACTGACACATCCTTTTTTTAAAGTACAGAGAATAGAGTACAGATTTTTCTATTCTCTGTACTCTATCATCATATTACCATTTCATTATATATCTTTTTTCTTCCTCCATGGTAATCTTTTATCTCTATTATAGGATTAGTTTTCTTATATATTATTTTTGCTGGTATTCCTACTGCTGTAGTATTAGATGGTACATCTTTTAAAACTACTGAATTAGCTCCTACTTTTACATTGTCTCCAATATTTATAGGGCCTAAAATTTTAGCGCCTGCTCCTATAGTAACATTGCTTCCTACAGTAGGATGTCTTTTACCTTTATCTTTACCTGTGCCGCCTAATGTTACTCCATGATAAAGAGTTACATTGTCTCCTATTTCAGCCGTTTCTCCTATAACTACCCCCATACCATGATCTATAAATAGTCCCTTTCCAATTTGTGCACCTGGATGTATTTCTATTCCAGTAAGGAACCTAGATATCTGTGATATTAGCCTAGCCATGAAGAAAAATTTCTTCCTATATAGAAAGTGAGTCATTCTATGATGTATGAGGGCATGTATACATGGATAAATGATAAATACTTCTACTGGATTTCTAGCTGCTGGATCATTCTTCATGGCACTGTCTAAATCATATTTTAGCAATTTAAATGGATTCACTTTCAACACTCCTCTTTTTTTAATAAAGTCCCATAGATAAATATTTTTCTCCACCATCTGGAGCTACAGTAACTACTATTTTACCTTTTCCTAATTTCTTTGCGATTTTTATAGCTGCTGCTATATTAGCACCTGATGATATTCCTACTAAGATACCTTCTTCTTTTGCCATAAGTCTTGCATGCTCAAAAGCTTCTTCATCAGATATAGTCATAACTTCATCTACAAATTCTTTTTTATAAATATCTGGAATAAATCCAGCTCCTATACCTTGTATTTTATGTGGCGATGCTTGCCCTCCTGATATTACAGGGGATTTTTCTGGTTCTACTGCAATTACTTTCACAGCCTTATCTATCTCTTTTAATCTTTTACCTACACCTATTACTGTTCCACCTGTGCCTACTCCAGCTGTAAATACATCTATTTTATTCAAGTCCTTAATTATCTCATCTGCAGTAGTTTCATAATGTTTTAATGGGTTTGCTTCATTTATGAATTGTTGAGGTATATAATAACCTTCCTTACCAGCAGCTATTTCTGATGCTTTTTCTATGGCACCCTTCATTCCTTTAGCTCCTTCTGTAAGCACTAATTCTGCTCCATAGGCTTTTATAGTATTTCTTCTTTCTATACTCATAGTTTCAGGCATTACAATTATCACTTTATATCCTTTTAATTTTCCTATCATAGCGAGTCCAATTCCCATATTTCCACTAGTAGGTTCAACTATAGTATCACCTTTCTTTATAAGCCCTTCTCTTTCTGCTTTCTCTATCATTCCAAGAGCTGCTCTATCTTTAATACTTGCACCTGGATTAAATTTTTCCAACTTTACGTATACCTCTCCTGAATTTTCATCAACCATATTGTTCAATTTAAATAGTGGTGTTCCACCTATCATTTCTATTGCATTATTATAAATCATCTTTTTTACCTCCATATATTTTTTTGATATTAATTACTTATTTGTTCTATTTTTACATTAAATTGGTATAATAATGTTTAATTTAAGCATAAAAGCTTATTTTAAACGTCAAAAAAACTCCATCTCTATATAAAAGAGACGAAGTTTAACTCCGCGGTTCCACTCTAATTAGATTAATAAAAATCTCACCTTTTCGAACACAGCGCTATGTTCTATCACTATAACGGGTGAACCCGATGCAGCCTACTTAATTTCGGTGCACTACTCCAAAGGGCACTTCACTTAAAATTCCTTTAGAAACCTTTCAGCTAATGGTCTCCTCTCTTTAAAACTTCATTTAAGTTACTTTCCTTTTTCAAAGTATTTCTGAGTGTTTTACTATGAATTCTATATTTATATTATATTATTATTCTGAATTTTGTCAACAGCTTTTTGAAATTAAATTTTATAAATTTTTATCATCTACAAAATCTATGACTTCCAATTACTTTAATTAATGGCCTTGACCATATCCATTTGCTAGTGGCTGTAGCTGGATTAAAATAGTATACTGCTCCACCTGAAGGATCCCATCCATTTAACGCATCTCTAGCTGCCTTTATGGAATTTTGTTCCATATTCGAATGTATTTGACCATCCACTATGGCTGTAAAAGCACCAGGCTGATAAATAACCCCTGCTATAGTTGAAGGAAATCTTGGGTCTCTTGTTCTATTTAGTATCACCGCTCCTACTGCTACTTGACCCTCGTAAGGTTCTCCTCTAGCTTCACCATTTATAAGTCTTGCAAGTAACGTTACATCCTGGTTGCTTGAGCTATTATTTTTTGCAGCTGAAGCTGTAGTGCTTTGATATATACCTAGTGCTTTAAGTGTAGCATTTCCTGCAACACCATCTGCATTTAATCCATTTTTCGCCTGAAATTTTTTAACTGATGTGAAAGTTTTATATCCATATACGCCATCTACGCTACCATCATAATAATACCAAGCTTTAAGTTTACTTTGTATTTGTGAAACCACATTGCCTGTGGACCCATAGTAATAAGCTATAGCATTTACAGCATTATTATAAGGAGCTACATACAAGGTTGTGAAAGTATATGTAAGTATAATCGCAAGCAAATAAACTATCTCTCTTTTTAAATTTAAAAATTTTTTTATCATACAAACCCTCCTTTGTTAGTATAAAGCTATAACTTCTCTTTTATATGTTTAGTGTGTACACAAAATTATAAAAAATACACATAAAATAACTTTATTGAGAGTTTAGGTTTGTATAATTTTTTAAGCATATTGCAACGCAATATGCTTAAACTATGATTTAAAATGGTTGTTTTTTTATATAAAATTTGATCCAATTGCTAATATTGTAAGTACTACTATAAGTAAAACTGTAGCTTTTGCAATAAAGTTTTGCACAGTGCTATTTACATATTTACCCATCACTTCTCTATCATTTACAAGTTTTATCATAAATATAATCACTACAGGACATAATATTCCTGCCAGCTGTTGAGTTACTAATATTATATTAATTAGAGATATATTTGGTATTAAAACTATTATCGCACTTATGGCAAGCATAAATAGAAACAAACCAAAGAATACAGGCGCTTCTTTTATTTTATTATCAATACCACTTTCAAAACCAAACGCTTCACATACAGCATAAGCTGTACATAAAGGTATAACACAACAAGCTAAGAATGACGCACCAAAAAGTCCAATGGCAAATAACATAAATGAATAGTTTCCCGCTAATGGTCTTAACGCTGCTGCCGCATCCTGTGCACTATTTATAGTTATACCTGCCTTAAACAAAGTTTCTGCCGTACACACAGTTATAAATAATGCTGTTAATATAGCCCAAATGGTTCCAATATAAACATCCATCTTTTCATACTTATATTCTTTTATTGATATTCCTTTATCTACTATGGATGATTGTAAATAAAATTGCATATATGGTGTTATTGTAGTTCCTACCATTCCTATAAGCACCAAGAAATACCCCTTATCGAATTTAGCATGTGGTTTTACAATGCTTGTAATAACATGGCTCCAATTAGGTTTTAGGAGAAATGCTGTTACAATATAGCCTAAAAATGTAATTGTAAGAATCAAAAATATTTTTTCAGCTTTTGAATAACTTCCTTTTGTCAATATAAACCACATAACAACTGTGAGTATTGGAATTGTTATATACTTACTTATATTAAATAACTCTAGACTAGCAGCAATACCAGCAAAGTCACCTATACATACGCCTAAATTTGCGATTATAAGTACAAACATAGCAAAAAAGGCCCATTTAACACCAAATCTTTCTCTTATTAAATCTGACAGACCTTTTCCTGTAACTACTGCCATTCTTGCATTCATCTCTTGAATTACTGCAAGTCCTACGGCTATTGCAAACATGCCCCAAAGCATAGAATATCCATATTGAGCTCCAACTACGGAATAAGTAGTAACTCCTCCTGCATCATTTCCTGCATTTGCCGTAATAAGTCCTGGTCCTATTATTCCAAGTATCATTAAAAATTTACTTTTATTCTTCACTTTAAATACCTCTCTCTATCCTACCTTTTTAAATCTCTTTCTCCATGTTGGAATTAGTATATCTTCTACTATATCGCTCATTATAACTATGCCACATAATTTTTTATTACTATCGATTACAGGCAGAGAGAGAAGATCATATTTAGAACATATTTCAATAGCTTCATCTATATTTTCATTATCATTTATCTTTACTGCATCAGTTATCATTATTTCTCTAAGTTTACTTTTAGAATCTGACATTATGAGATTTTTCAGAGATACCACACCTTGAAGTTTCTCTTGTTCATCTGTAATATATATATAATGTGATACTTCATCTTCTGGATTTGTCTCTCTTAAAAGTTCTATAGTTTCTTCAACAGTTATACTTATATTGAAGGCTATAAAATCTTTGTTCATTATACTTCCTACAGTTTTTTCTTCATATTGCATAAGAGTTCTTACTTCATCTGCATCTTCTTTTTCCATAGCCAAAAGTATTTTTTCAGCTGTTTCTTCGTCTACTTCATCTAATATATCCGCAATTTCATCGTTGGGTATATTGTTTAATACTTCATCTCTTTTAGACTGACTTAAATTTTCTATAATATCAGCTTGAATATCAGGTTCAATTTCTTCTAAAATATCTGCTGCAAGATTTTGATCTAAGCCTTCAAAAACCTTTTTTCTATAATTTATATCCATATCCTCAAAAATATCTGCTAAATCAGCTGGGTGAAGTTTTGATAATTTCTTATAAGTAACAGATAACTTTAAATTATCATTAACCATCTCTAAAGATTCAACATTATCCCAAACAATAAGACTATCTGCAGGTTTTTTATCAAATAATTTATAGCAGTTTTTAACCATATTTTCCACTCCAAGTCTCCTGCCTAAAGCTAAAACTCCAGTGTCTACAGCTACTACTCTAAATTCTCCTGCTATTTCTGCAATTCTTAGATCATTAACTCTTACAAGTTTTTTACCATTAATATCTACAATTTGCCTATCTAATAAATGTTTAGACAATAGATATGAATATCTTTGCAGAATTATTTCTCTTACTCCTTCACCTTTTATAATTATTCTGTCATCCTCTTCATAAAATATAATATTCTTGAATTCACAGTTTAAAATTTCTCCATCTTTTTTTATTTTGTAACCTATAGCCCTAGGAAGGCCATCCTCTGTAGTTACATAAATATCGCAAAGTTTTCCTATAGAATCATTAAATTCATCATAAATCTTTTTATGAAGAATTTTACTTAGAAAGAAAGCAGATAACTTTTTCATAAATATTCCTCCCATCATATATAAAGGAATATTTATAAAAGCTCTAAGAAATGTATAAAATAAATTTAAATTTCTTTATGAATTTAACATAAATGTCCCTCTATATATACTATATTAAATTTTGATTTTAAACACGACGGGCCAGCATTAGGGCCAACTTCCATCTATCACACCACCTATTAAAAATAAAATAAAGGAGCCTACAAAGACTCCTTAAACAAGGCATCTTCAAAAAATACTTTCAGATACCTAAACTAAAACTTCTTCGTCTGAGTTTTAGCACTATATAGCTTTAGACCTTTAATTAGTCCAGCTACATTAAGTAAAACCTTAATTCGGTAATACCTGTTGACCCATTGGCATCTCTGGATGTTTCCGGGCAGTAGCGTATATCTATATAGGAGCCTCACCTAACATAATCAAAATATAATTTTATTTACATTATTAATTATAGTACAAATCTGTAAAAATGCAAGTATTAACTATTAAGCTCTAAATCTATTTAAATTTAGGCGTTAAATAATTTTATTCCTCATTTGTTTAGCTTTCCTATGATTTTCGAACAATTTTCGCTATTTTCTAAAAATAAATTTATATATTTATTAATACATTATATGCATTAACTTCACTTTAAGTTAATACTTATTTATGTAAAATTAATATTTTTAATAAATAAATTATTAAAAGATTCATTTGTAGAAATATCTATCCATTTTGAAGACTCTGCTATATGCTTAATATGTTTTTTAGTATTTATATTTAAAAGATAGTTTACACTTCCTCCTAATGAGGTATTTCCTACGCAGCATATTTTTTTCTTTAGTTCCATTGGTATAATTCCGATAGTAATAGCATTATCTATATTTATTTTATTACCAAATCCTCCTGCCAAATATACAGTTTTTATATCATTATAGTTGCATCCAAAATTTTCAATTAACACTTCTATGCCAGATCTTATTGCTGATTTAGCAAGCTGTAATTCTCTTACATCTTTTTGAGTGAAAACTATTTTTTCTTCATTTTCTTTCTCCACTATTTTTATATATTTTTCTTTTATAATATCCTTGTTAAATTTCCCTGTCTTATCTATTAATTTGTTTTTTATCCCCTGAGCTACTATATCTATTACCGCTGAACCACATATACCAATAGCTTTTTTATTATTAATTGTTTTATATGAAATATTACCATTTTCTATATTTACAGAGTATATAGCTCCACTTACACTTCCAACACCATTTTCTATATTTGCCGCTTCAAAGGCTGGCCCTGCTGCTGTAGCAATACATTTAATTTCTTCTTTATTCCCTATAGCTATTTCACCATTTGTACCTATATCTATAAGCATACATATATCTTCTGTCTTATGAAAATTGCATTTTGCCATACCTGAGGTTATATCTGCTCCTACATATGCTGATATTCCCGGAAGAAGCATAACTTCACAATTTTTTAATATGTTGTTTTCAAACAATTCCCTAAAACTTATTTTAACCTCAGAATTTATAACTGTAGTAAAGGGATAAGTGGCCATAGATTCACAAAATAAACCCATTAACAAATGAAGCATAATAGTGTTAGCTGCCACAGCCATTTTATACACTGACATTGTATTTGTTCCAGTCTTTAAACATAGTTTTTCTATGCCTTGTATAATATCTTTTCTTAAGGAATTTCTTAAGGTGTAGATACTGTTTTCTGCACTATATTGTATTCTTGAAATCACATCTGCTCCAAATTGTCTTTGCGAATTTAAAACAGAATCAGTATCCATTACTTCCCCTGTCAATAAATCTACGATACTTAACACTATGGTAGTAGTACCTATATCTACAGCAATACCATATGCTTTTGTGCTTTCTAAACTGCACAGATCTATTACTCTATTCTCTTCTGTAATTATATTTACACTTTTTTCTTTATAAAGAGCATTTTCATATTGATTTTTGGAACTTTCATTTATTGTACTAGATAATTTTCTAAGGGATTCTAAAGAAAATTCTAACTCCCTATTAACTTGGCACTTTACGCTTTCACTTAAACTTGAATTTTTAAAACTATTTTCATCTATTTTTATATTAAATACTTCTATGCCTGTATTTATCTCCACATTTCCTTTGCTATATTCTTGCAATATCTCAAATTCTTCATCATGAAAATCTAATATTTCTATGGTACAGTGAGTTAAAGCATAAGATGCACAGGCAAGACAAATTCCTCTTTCTATTTCCTGCAAAGATAAAAGATTGTAATTATTTTTTTGTTTTTCTATTTCTCCTTCTATAATTTTTATTTTACACTTTCCACAAGTTCCTTTACTATTACATGGCGCCAACATTTTTATATTATTGTATATTAAATTTTCCATTATGGACTTTTCTTTTTCAGCTTTTATATATTGTATTTCTTTTCCTTTAATAACTGTTAAATTTATCGTATTTTTATCCAACTTTAATTGCTCCCTTTTCAAACTCAATTTTTAAAACAATATTACATTTCTTCTCCATAAAAATCAATATAAGAATTTAAAATTTTATATTTGTATTCATATTTCATTTTCATTATGCTAATATAGGATTTAGAAAAATTGTAACCGAATGGAGCGTTTAAATGATAGTAAATAAAGAATTTTTACCAATTAATAAACAGGATATGAAAAATCGTAACATAGATCAATTAGATTTTATAATAATTACAGGTGATGCTTATGTAGATCACCCTTCCTTTGGTACTGCTATAATATCTAGGGTTCTAGAAAATGAAGGTTTTAGTGTTGGTATAATAGCACAGCCTGATTGGAATAGTGCTGAAAGTTTCAAAACACTTGGAAAACCTAAATTAGGTTTCCTAATAAATTCAGGTAATATAGATTCCATGGTAAATCATTATACTGCATCGAAAAAGAAGAGACATGATGATCTTTATTCCCCTGGTGGAGAATCTGGACACAGACCAGATAGGGCCATTATTGTATATTGTAACAGAGCTAGAGAAGCTTATAAAGATGTGCCAATTATAATTGGAGGAATAGAAGCAAGTTTAAGAAGATTTGCTCATTATGATTATTGGGATGACAAAGTTAGAAGAAGTATACTTATAGATTCTAAGGCAGACCTTTTAATCTATGGCATGGGAGAAAAAACCGTAGTCCAAGTAGCTAATCTTCTTAAATATGGCATGGACATTCATAATCTTACAAATGTAAGAGGAACAATATACCCATGTAAAGAAATAATTAATTTAAATGATTTTATAGAGATTTCTTCTTTTGAAGAAGTATCTACTGATAAAAAAGCTTATGCAGAAAGCTATAAAACAGAATACTATGAACAGGATGCTATAAGTGGAAAGACTCTAGTTCAAAAACATGGTGATCATTATGTTGTTCAAAATCCCCCTCAGTTCACCTTAACAGAAGAGGAAATGGATATTGTATACAATCTTCCTTATACTAGAACATATCATCCTGTATATGAAACTAAAGGTGGTATTCCAGCTATAACGGAAGTTAAATTTTCTATTACTAGTCACAGAGGATGCTTTGGTGCTTGTTCTTTTTGTGCTCTTACTTTCCACCAAGGAAGAAGTATTCAAAATAGAAGTCAAGAATCTATTTTAGACGAAGCACAACTTTTAACTACATTAGAGGACTTTAAGGGTTATATACATGATGTTGGTGGTCCTACGGCAAATTTTAGACATAAAGCATGTAAGATTCAAGAAACTCGTGGAGTATGTAAGAACAGACTTTGTCTTTCTCCTAGTCCCTGCAAAAATTTAAAAGTAGATCATAAGGAATATTTGAGTCTTTTAAGACACATAAGAGAACTTCCTGGAATTAAAAAAGTCTTCATCCGCTCTGGTATAAGGTATGATTACCTTATTTATGATAAAAATACAGATTTCTTTGAGGAACTTTGTAAACATCATATAAGTGGTCAACTTAAGGTAGCACCAGAACACATAAGTGATAAGGTTCTTAAGCAAATGGGTAAACCTAGCCGCAGTGTATATGATCGATTTGCAAAAAAATACTATGAAATAAATAAAAAAATAGATAAAAAACAATATTTAGTTCCTTATCTTATGTCAAGTCATCCTGGCAGTGATTTAAATGCAGCTATAGAATTGGCTCTGTACATAAAAGATATGGGCTATATGCCTGAACAAGTTCAGGATTTTTATCCTACTCCTGGAAGTCTTTCAACTACAATGTATTACACAGGTATTAATCCTATAACTAATGAAAAAGTTTATGTACCTAAGGACCAAAAGAAAAAAATATGCAGAGAGCTTTGCTTCAATTTTCCGTACCACACAACTATAATCTTGTAAAAGAAGCTTTAATTAAAGCTGACCGTGATGATCTTATTGGCAGTGGTTCAAAATGTCTTATTCCTGAAGTACCACCAAGACAAAGAAAAAGCACTAGTAAAGTGGGACATAATAAAACTGACAATAAAACAACTACTAAAACCTTTGGTAAACCTAATAATAAAAGTAAAAATTCATCTGAAAATAAACATTCTAAGAAAAAATCCTCTAAAAATGATAGATTTAGGAAATAGTTAAAAAATGATTCTTAACAGCTTTTTTATTAGGTTGTGCAGATCTTAGAATTATTACTTTATCAACTAAAATGGACGTGGCTTTTTGAGCCACGCTTTTATAATTATAGCATTCTTACTTTTTTACTTTATTTAGAGCATAAACTAAAGTTATTATCCATAATAAATCTCCTATTACTTTTTCTCCAAACAACGTAATTCCCATTGTCCCCATTATATATTCAATTATAGTCCCAATAGAAGATATTATTACTAGCATAATGCCTATTTTGTTTATGTTCTTTTTATTTATAAAAAAAGCAGTAAAAAATAAAATTATAGTATTTAACACAATATATACCCAGTATATATAACTATCTTGTATAAATATCATGGTATATGCAAAATTATTATAATTCTCTAAAAAACATGTGCATCTAAACATAATAAAACTATAAAATATTATTAATATTCCTACTGCTATAAACGCGTAAGAAAAATTTATTATATGCCCTCTCATAAATATATATAATGCAGTCATAGCTATTAAGGGTACTGCAATTAAATTCATAAAAAACAAAAATTTTAACAAATAGAGATATTTCATGTTATGAGCTAAAAATAATATTAAAAGTGCAGCGTATCTTAAACTCATAGCTATTATTGTAATGAGAGCTATAGTTCTAATTTTTTTAGGAGAATGAGAATCTAAATAAAAACTCTTAAATAAAAGTATCATTACAATAAACAGTAAAAAAATATAGCTATAGAATCTTACCATATTGCCTCCTGATTTATATTACTACTACTTATATTTATTAAAGAAATTAAAGTTATATTACTAAAAAATGCTTTTGAGTTAAATATATGATCATATATATTTAACTCAAAAGCATTTCTAGGATATGTTTGTTCCTAAAACTTCTATTCCTTCTTTTATACATTCTATAACTAATGGAAAATCTGGTCCTCTTTCACCATCTATATCCGTTACTATATCTTCATAACATTCTATCTCTATGCGATTAGATTTAAAGTATTCAAGTCCTTCTGCGCCCTCTAAATGTTCACCCTTAAACATTTTTATAAAAAGAGCTATCATGTCCTTTATTGCTCCTGCTTTTATTATTATTACATCTAACATTCCATCATCAACTTCTGCTTTATAGGCAAATTTTAAATTTCCAGCAGTCTGACCATTAAATACCATCATTAAATACATATAATCATCAAACACATCATTTTCAGAAGATACTTTTATTTTTAGTTTTCTAAGACTAGGCAGTTGTTCTAATGCTTTAATATAATAAGCAAGTCTACCCATGGTATTTTTTAAATTTACATCTGTACTTTGTGATACATTTGTAAAAAGTCCTGTACTTGCTACATTTAGAAAATATTTGTCATTTATCTTTCCTAAATCTAGCTTTTTAGGCTTACTGTTTAATATTTGTTCACATGCAACTTCTACATTTTCAGGAATTCCAATAAACTTGGCAAAATCATTAGCAGTACCTGTTGGAAGTATTGCTATAGGAATATTTAAATCTAATTTTTTCATTTGGTTTACAGCCTCATCTATTGTTCCATCTCCACCTGCTACAAGAATATACTTATATGTTTTATTTACACCTTTAAAAGCTTCACTCATGCCATACTCAAAACTAATCCTAAAAGGTATAACTTCATATCCATATTTTTGATGTACTTTTATAACTTTATCAATGTCACCTATTATGGTATTCTCACCTGAATATGGATTATATATAAACTTTACTTTCTTCATACAATAAAACTCTCCTATTTCTAATAAAGTTTATTATTTTAGTCTAAATTTGTGAATTAGACTAAAATTAAAATGGAGTATATCCCCATTCTAATAAAAATTAATTTAATTTATTTTATTATACCACTTTATACAATAAATCCACAAGATTATAATTATTCTTGTGGATTTATTTATAAATTATTAAATTCTAAATTTCTGGTGTACTAGTTTCAGATATATTACTAAGCGCTTGTTCTGCTTCCTCTTTAAGTTTAGGTTGCAAAGCTATATCTCCTAAAGACACCATACCAACTAAATTCTTATCCTCTATTATTGGCAATCTTCTAATTTGTCTTTCGCTCATTATTCTAGATGCATCCTGGATATCCATATCTGGTTTTCCTAAAACTGGATTAGAAGACATAATTTCTCTAATACTTTGTTTTTTTGAATTCTCCCCATCTGCTGCAGATCTTATTGCTATATCCCTATCTGTTATTATTCCTATGACTTTATCTTCACTACATACAGGAATTGAACCTATGTTATGTTCTCTCATAAGCTGTGCTGCTCTCTCAACATTATCCTCAGCATTTAAACTAACAACTTGTTTAGCCATTATATCCTTGACTTTCATAAAAAACACCCCTCTTCAAAATTTACGTTGTAAACTTATTGTGTCCTTATACTACTTTGAATATAAGCGTAAATTTTTAGTAGGTTCTACTTTTTATAGGCTTTTAGTTTTTTTTTGATGACTTTTATATGCATATAACGCAGTCAAAGCTATAACTATTATTGATATTATTGGAATAAAAAATTTAATTGAAAAAGGATGCTCTAAACTCTTTCCTATAAATGAATAAGAAAGCATTTCTGGAAAAACACCTATCATTGTTCCTAAAATAAAATCTTTATATTTCATTTTAGTAAGACCTGCTGCATAACTTAATGGATCATAAGGAAATACAAAGGATAATCTCATTATCCCCATAATCAAAGCTCCATGTTTTTCAATACTTGAATCTAGCTTCATAGATTTTCCTTTTAAAAGCTTATCTACAAAAGACCTTCCCAAAAACTTTGCTAGAAAAAAAGCTAAAGTAGCTGATATAAAACAACCTATCATACTTAGTAGAAGTGCTTTATAAGGTCCAAAAACACTGCCTGCTACAATTGATAATGGTGCAACTGGAATCACCAAAAGTATAGGTTTTAAGGAATATATTAATACAAACATTATTGAAGCAAACTTGCCATAGCTTAAAATATAATTTCTAACATGTCTTATCCTCAAATGAGTTAGTCTTTTTCCATATTTGATCATAAAGTATGCAAATATTATAATCAATGCTGCTGCAATGAAATACTGTAATAACTTTTTTTTATCTTCTTTCATTAAGCCCCTCAACTCTCTATTTTTTAATTATTTTTGCTTTTATAAATCTATTTTAACAAAAAATTTATAATTTTTCTATAAAAAACATCAAATATGCACTTATTTATTTTATAGAAATGAGTTATAATGGTTCTAATATATAATTTGATTTTTACCATAATTTTAACAATACAACAACTAATATTATATTATTTAGGAGTGATTATGATGGCTAAAATAGCTAAGAGTGCTGTACCTAACGTTTTTACATTCGCTAACTTAGGTTGCGGTGTAATGTCTTTAATGATGACTTTTCAAGAAAATTACAAATGGGCGGGTATTTTTATACTACTTGCATGTCTAGCTGATAGATATGACGGAAGGGTAGCAAGATTGTTAAATGTATCTAGTGAATTGGGGAAAGAACTAGATTCTCTTGCAGATTTAGTTTCCTTTGGAGTAGCTCCATCCATCCTTGCATTTAACCTTTATGGATTAACAAATTTCGGACTTTTAGGATATTCTTTGGTTTTATTATTACCTATAGCTGGAGCCTATAGACTTGCTAGATTTAACGTTACTCAATTTGACGGAGAATTTTATGGAATTCCTATAACTTTTGCAGGCATGTTTATGGCTATATATTGTCTAATAACAATGAATTTCCTTGCACCAGTAGGAGTTACAGTTGTATTGTTAATAGCTTTATCTTACTTTATGGTATGCAAACACAGATTTAAAAAGTTTTAAAAAAAAAGGTGTGATCTTCACACCTTTTTTTCATCAGTTGGAATGTCTTCTGAAACATCTTGCTCAACTGAAATATCTTTTTCAGAATTTTGCAATTTCAATTCATTATCAATTTCTGTTTGTATATACTGCGCCTGCAATTGAGATTTCATTATTTCTCCCTTTACTTTGCAGTAATCCATGTACCCAAAACTTGTTTTTTCTAAAACTTCAACAACCTCATCTATTACATCTAAAAGATCATTGGATGTTTTTATAGCCTTTCTTACATCCTTTTTATGTGCTAATGCTATAGTATTTAACTCTCCTGCGCCTCCCACTAAAAGTCTATATGAATTAACTAACCTTGATAAGAAATCAGTTAAATTATTTATATCACAGTAATAATCTTCAACTATCTTTCTATTCACCATATTATTCCACCATGTAAAATTTAATACCATTATTAGTATATTTCATTACATTGAATTTAATTCAGTTTAATTTAAAAATTACAATATAAAATTTAAAGTAAAAAAAAGGGGCTGTCGCACTAAAAAAATTAGTGCGACAGCTTTTTGTCTAAAAAATAAATCTCCCACTCGGAAGAGTGAAAGATTTATAGTAAAATTAATATATGAGAAAACATATTAATTCACACAAAAATTATACTTCAAATCGTGGAAATTATCAATTAAAACTTCCGCTAAATATTGAGTACATGATTCCAAATAATGATTCGGTGCGTTTGCTAAGTCAGTTTGTAGAGGAGATGGATTTAACAGATTTGTATTCGACTTATTCTCGACTAAGGGAAAATCAGGCTACGCCTCGTCAGATGCTGAAGATTGTACTTTACTCTTACATGAATCACAACTATTCTTCTAGAATAATGGAAACTTCCTGCAAAAGAGATGTAAACTTCATGTATCTTTTAGAAGGTTCACCAGTACCAGATCATTCTACATTTGCAAGGTTTCGTAGTATTCACTTTGCTCCATGTTCAGAAACAATTATGGCTGAAATGGCAAATTTTCTTTATGAGATTGGAGAAATATCAGGAGATGCTATATTTATTGATGGTACAAAGATAGAGGCATGTGCTAACAAGTATACTTTTGTTTGGAAAAAAGCTGTTTCAAAAAATTTGGAGAGATTACTTTCTAAATTAGCTGATTTCGTAGCTGAATGTGAAGAACTGTATGGAATAAAGCTTGTATACGAGAACAAAGTAAAAATAAAGCATGTAAAAAAGCTACGGAAGAAGCTTTACGCCTTGAAACAAGAAGGAAATATAGAATTTGTACATGGATGTGGTAAAAGGAAAACTCCTATCCAACGTTCTATTGAAAAGCTCGAGGAATATCTTGATAAGTTAAAAGAATATACACAAAAAATCCATACTTGTGGTAACCGCAATAGTTATTCCAAGACAGATAAGGATGCAACATTTATGAGAATGAAAGAAGATGCCATGAAAAACGGTCAGTTAAAGCCAGGTTACAATGTCCAGCATGGAGTAGATTCCGAATATATAGTATGGCTTACTGTTGGCGATCAGCCCGCAGATACAACAACATTGATTCCATTTATAAAAAGCATGGAGAATTTCTTGTATTTTAAGTATTTTAAAATTGTTGCAGATGCAGGTTATGAAAGTGAAGAAAATTATGTTTATGTTAAAGAGAATATGCAGTTATCATACATTAAGCCAGCAAACTATGAAATATCAAAAACAAGGAAATATAAAAATGATATAAGCAGAATAGAAAACATGGATTATACTGAATTAGGTGATTATTATACTTGTAAAAATAATAAGAAATTAACAGTAAATAAAGTAGTAAAAAGAAAAAGTAAGACAGGCTACACAAGTGAAAAAACAATTTATACTTCTGAGGACTGCAGTAACTGTGTTCATAAGAGCAAATGCATAAAAGGACATAACTGCAAAACACCATTAGAAGAAAGAGTTAAAAATCTTGAAACTTCAAAGCTGTTCAACATGCTTCGCAAAGAGAATCTTGAAAGAATTGTAAATGAAGAAGGCTGCGAGTTGAGAATGAATCGAAGTATTCAAGCCGAAGGCTCTTTTGCAGAGATAAAACAGGATATGGGATTTCGTAGATATCTAAGTAAAGGTAAAAAGAATGTTTTAGTAGAAAGTGTTCTGCTAGTAATGGCACATAATATAAATAAGCTACATAATAAAATTCAGTCAGATAGAACAGGAAAACATCTTTTCACACTTAAAAAGAGCGCTTAATTTTAAGATATTAAAACTTTGTAAGTTTAAAAAAATTAATATTTAGAGCTTATTAAAGTTCGCCATTTTTTAAGTATTAAACTCATGTGGACTTAAAGCATCATGGCAACTTTTATGAAACACCTAAAAAAACGCTGTCGCATTAGCATATTTTTTTATGCTAATGCGACAGCCCCTTTAAATTAACAAATTGAATTTTTAAACTCTGTTTATTCTCCAAGTACCTGTTTCTTCAATTTTAATCCTGTTTCTGTAATTGCAAGTCCTCCAAGTGCTGTTTCTCTTAATTCACATGGAAGCTGTTTTCCAACTTTATACATAGCTGAAACTGTATCATCAAAAGGTATTTTACTATATACTCCACCCATAACCATATCTGCTGTAGTTAATGCACTAACCGTACCTGCTGCATTTCTCTTTGCACAAGGTACTTCAACTAATCCAGCTATAGGATCACATACTAATCCTAATATATTTTTTATTACTATAGCAGCTGCATGTAATGCTTGCTCTGGAGTTCCTCCCATCATTTCAACTACTGCGGCTGAAGCCATAGCAGCAGCTGATCCACACTCAGCTTGGCACCCTCCTTCTGCTCCTGCCATAGTAGCATTTTTAGCTATTATTATGCCTATACCAGTAGCTGTAAATAGTGCTTTAACTAGCTCATCTTCTGTTTTATTTAATTTTTCCCCAGCACTTATTATTGCTGCTGGCATTATTCCACAAGATCCTGCTGTAGGTGCAGCTACTATTTTACCCATAGCAGCATTTACTTCTGAACAAGAAAGAGCTCTTGCCATAGCTTTAACCATAAAGTTCCCTGTTAACGTTTTCCCTGACTCTGAATATTTATCTAATTTATAAGCATCTCCACCTATAAGACCACTTACTGATATAACTTCATTTTTTAGTCCATATTCTGCTGAGTTTTGCATTACACATAAATTCTTTCTCATTTTTTCAAAAACTTCTTCGTGAGTAAGATTAGTAGCTTTCGCCTCTTCTTCTATAGTGTATTCCCATATGCTTAAATTTTTATTTTTACATTCTTCTACAAGTTCATATCCATAATTAACCATAATATTATTCCTCCTCCTTTACAGGATTTATAGCTCTTGCATTTTTTATATTCGGTATTTTTCTTATTTCATCTATTAATTCACTAGATATAATATCATCTGCTTCAAATACCATGGCCGCTGCTGAACCTTTTCCACTTCTATAAACCCTCATGAAAGCAATGTTTATCTTGTAATCATATAGTAATGCACTTACTTTTGCAACCATTCCTGGTAAGTCTATATGATTTATTAATATAGTAGGGTATGCTCCTGTAAACTCTATTTTTTCTCCATCTATACCTGTTATTACTATGTTTCCTCCTCCTATAGAGGACCCTATTACTTCTACTATTTTTCCATCAGTTCTTGTCATTACAAATCTAACTGTATTAGGATGTACATCTCCAAGATCTGTTGGTATAAATTCTATTTCCAAGTCTTTCTCTTTTGCCTTGTCCATAGAAGTTTTTAGTCCTTCATCCCAAGGATTCATTCCTAGTATTCCTGCTACCAAAGCTTTATCAGTTCCATGACCTTTATATGTCATTGCAAAAGATCCATGAAGAAAAAATTGCACTTTTTTAATTTCCCCACCAGCTATAGTTTTTGCAACTTTACCTAATCTTGCTGCACCTGCAGTGTGGGAACTTGATGGTCCTATCATTATAGGTCCTAAAATATCGAAAGCACTGTATTCTCTCATTTTACAACACCAACCTTCCATTTGTTAATTTATTCACTTATAGCAAAATTATAAATTACTTATAATTAAATATTATCTACAGTTCTAATTATACAATAATTTTTATACTTTTTATATGTTTTTTGAAAGTTTTTTGTAGAAATTTATAAAATTTAATCCTAAAATTTCTTTATTATTTTACTTATTTTTACTTATTGCATAAAATTATTCTTAACTGAATTTCTGTTAATGAAATTTAAATTTCTTTTTACTTGCATTTTAAAAGGAATCCTCTCGAATTCCTTTTGGTTTTAGTATTTATAAAAGCAGCTTCCTCCTATAAATTCCCTCAATATAGAATTATCTGGTACCAATTCTCTGTCTACATTTTTGAAAAAGTGAAGAAAGCTTTTTAATCTTAAAGCTTCATAATAAACAGGACTTTTAGAATTGATTTTCTCTAGTTCCTTTAATGCGTACTGCTTTAGCACACATAGTTCATATACTAACGTAGAATTAAACATAACATCTGCATTTTCTTGAAATACAAATATATTTTTTTCTTCTCCACGCTTTATAGAGGGCCACATTTTTAAAGTATCTTCTCCGCCATATCCCCTTGAAAGATAATCTCTTACTATTCTTCTTATAATTCTTACATCTGTAGTTGCTATTCTATTATGGTTATCTACATTCAATTGTGTAAGTGCACTTATATATATTTTAAATTTATTTTCTTTAGGTATAGCGCTGGTAAGTATTTCATTTAATCCATGTATTCCTTCAATTATTAGCACACCATTTTCGGGAAGCTTAATTTTTTGATTTGTCCATTCTCTACTTCCTGTTTTAAAATTAAAAGAAGGTAATTCTATTTCTTCACAGTTAAGTAATTCTTCTAAATTTTTATTAAATAATTTTAAATCTAACGCATATATAGATTCAAAATCATATTCTCCATTTTCATCTTTAGGAGTGTCTTCCCTGTTTACAAAATAATCATCTAAGGATATTGGAACTGGTATAAGTCCATTAACTCTCAGCTGTATTCCAAGCCTTCTAGCAAAAGTAGTCTTACCCGAAGAAGATGGTCCTGCTATTAATATTATTTTTACATTTTGCTTTTCACTTATCATATCAGCTATATACGCTATCTTTTTTTCATGTAGTGCTTCTGCTACCCTTATTATGTCTATCATTTCTCCATTTTCAACTTTACTATTTAAAGATCCTACATCCCCAACTCCTAATATATTTCCCCACTGTTCTGTCTCGCGAAATATTTTACTTAATTTCTTATATTCTGTAGATTTAGGTATATTATAAGGATCTTTTTCTATAGGATATTTAAGCAAAAAACCAGGTTCATAATATGTTAACTCAAATAAATTTATTGCACCTGTAGAATAAGCCATTGAACCATAAAAATAATCATACCTACCATCTAATTCGTAAAGCTTAACAGTATCTGCATTAATATGCTTTAACAATCTTACCTTGTCATCCATTTTATATGCTGAAAATATTTTTATTGCTTCTTCTTTGTTCATGCTTATCTTTTTTATCTGAATGTCTTTTTGTATTAGTTCCTTCATTCTATCTTTTATTTTTTCTATATCTTCTTGTACTAAAGGAGTATTTTTATGGATTTCTCCAAATAAACCTTTACTTAAGGCATGTTCTATGGTTATTTGAGCTTCAGGAAACAAATCCAAAACAGATTTAATAAGTACAAATTGTAAAGTTCTTATAAATGTTTTGCTTCCTAAGCCATCCATAATATTTACAGATTCTATATCTACACTTTCTTCTATGGGTGACGACAATTCAAAGTATTCGCCATTAATTTTTCCAAGTACTATGGGAATGTTTTCTTTAAAACCACTTTGTTTTATTGCATCATATAGAGTTATGCCCTTTTCTACTAATAAGTCTTTATTATTTATCCTAATTTTCAATTTAGACATTTACTTATCCCCCCCATTTTTTTATGTAATATTATTATACGTCATTTTACTAAAAATGTTCAAATTTAGTTATATTTTTTTATATTATACAGAAAATATATTATAAGCCTAATGAAACTTAATGCATATTTTAAATCTTAATTTTAAAACTTCAAAAATATAATCTTTAATGGAGGTATATTATGTTTACTGTACTTATTAGAACGGCTATATTTTACTTTTTGGTTATTATATCTATGCGTTTGATGGGTAAAAAGCAGATAGGTGAGCTTCAACCTTTTGAACTTGCTATTACTATAATGATTTCTGAATTAGCTTCATTTGCAATTCAAGATACTAGAATACCAATTATACATGGAGTTATAGCAATTATTACGCTGCTATTAATTCAGACAATTTTATCTTTACTTGAACTTAAAAGTGAAAAGGTTAGACTCTTGCTAAATGGTAAACCAAGTATTTTAATTAACAATGGAAAAATAGACATTCAAGAACTAAAACGTCAACAATTTAATATAAATGATTTAATGGAAGACCTCAGGCTTCAAAATTATTTTAATTTAGATGATGTACACTATGCCATACTTGAAACTAGCGGCCAACTATCCATCATACCTAAAACTGATCTTGCTCCAGCTACTAAGGGCGATTTAAAAGTGCCTTTTAAACAAGACACTATTCCTGTAACTTTAATTTTAGATGGGAGAATAAATCATAACAATTTAAAAATAATAGATAAAGATGAGAATTGGCTTATTAATAAACTCAAAAAACTTAATATAGATTCTTCCAAAGAAATCTTTATTGCACTTATAGATTCTAAAGGGAGTTTTTATTATCAAAAAAAACCTATAAAATGATGGAGAGTGATTAAATGAAAAACTTAATAGCTTCTTTTGTAATTTTTATTGTTATGGTTTCTACTGTTTTTTTTTCTATAAACTATTTAAACAATGCCTGTAAAAAGTTAAACGTTTTAAATACACAAATAGAAAAATCTATAGAAGACGATTCTTGGAATGAAGCTTATGATAAGTCTATAAAACTTTTGGATACTTGGGATGACTATACTCGTAAAATTTCTGTTTTTGTAAATCATTGTGAAATAGACAATCTTAACAATGAAATATGGAAACTTACTCAGTATACTAAATGCCATAATAAAGATGAATCATTAGCTTCTAATAATTCAATAAAACATTTGTTTGAACATATAATTAACATGGAAAAAATAAATATTCAAAATATATTTTGAATATCTTAGAAAATAATTTATAATTAAACTATGGAAAATGTATAGTCAATAGATTATAATATACATGTAACACTTTAAGTCCCGCCGGGACTTAAACCGTCCCTTTTTTATTGAAAATTTAATTATAAAGATATAAATATTTTTAAATATTTATATCTCATAAAATATTTAAAGTTTGGAAGGTGGAATATAAAATGGCATTAGTTACTACTAAAGAAATGTTTAAAAAAGCTTATGAAGGTAAATATGCAATAGGTGCTTTTAACATCAACAATATGGAAATACTTCAAGGTGTTGTTAGAGGTGCAAAAGCTAAGAATTCAGCTGTTATTATTCAATGTTCAGCAGGAGCAATAAAATATGCTGGTTCAAAATACTTAAAAGCTATGGTAGATGCTGCTATAGAAGAAACTGGAGTTGACCTTGCTCTTCATTTAGATCATGGTCCAAGTTTTGAATCTGTTAAAGAAGTTATCGATGCTGGATTTACTTCAGTTATGTTTGACGGTTCACACTATGACTATGAAGAAAATGTAGCAAAAACAAAAGAAGTTGTGGAATACGCACATGCTAAAGGTGTAGTTGTTGAAGCTGAACTTGGAGTTTTAGCTGGTGTTGAAGATGATGTTATTGCTGCTGATCACATATACACTGATCCTAAGCAAGCTGTAGATTTTGTTAACAGAACAGGTATTGATTCATTAGCTATAGCTATTGGAACTTCACATGGCGCATTTAAATTTCCATTAGACTTTAAGCCTCAATTAAGATTTGATATATTAGAACAAATTCAAGCAGAATTGCCAGGATTTCCAATAGTTCTTCACGGAGCTTCAGCTGTTGATCCAGAAGCAGTTGCAACTTGTAATAAATATGGTGGAGATATAGCTGGTGCTAAGGGTATTCCTGTAGATATGCTTAGAAAGGCATCTTCTATGGCTGTATGTAAGATCAATATGGATACTGATTTAAGATTGGCTATGACTTCTGCTATAAGAAAAACTTTTGGAGATAATCCAAAAGAATTCGATCCAAGAAAATACTGCGGAGCAGGAAGAGCTTCTGTTCAAAGTGTTGTAGAACACAAAATTCAAGATGTTCTTGGTTCAACAGACTCTTTAAAATAATAAATTAAAAATCCTTGAGGTATAACCTCAAGGATTTTTTTATATATGTTTATTTGATAAATCACAAATAAATTCGTATAATAAAAATTAATATATAACTGTGCTATATAAAACAGTGGAAAGGAAATAAAGTAAATGGAGAAGGATTTATTATGTATTCCACAAATGATTTTAATTGGTTCATCAGGTCGTAATAGTGGTAAAACTACTATTGCTGTCAAATTAATTGATCAGTTGAAAAACAAATTTCCTATTATTGGTTTAAAAATAACTACCATTGAACAGAAAAATGGTAAATGTCCACGAGGTGGGGATGGTTGCGGAACTTGTTCTAATTTAAAAGGAAGCTTTGAATTGTTAGAAGAAACTAATAAAAATAGTAAAAAAGACACTTCTATTTTATTAGCAGCAGGTGCTGAAAAAGTGTACTGGTTAAAATGCTTAAAGACTGATATTGATTCTGCTATTAGTACTTTTATGACTCTAATTTCTGAAAATGCTTTAATAATTTGTGAATCAAATAGCCTTCGTAATGTTGTTAATCCTGGAATTTTTGTAATGTTAAATAATACAAAAAACAATATAATAAAAAAATCAGCCAGCGAAGTGGTGGATAAAGCTGATATTATTATAGAAAATGATTTTAAAGATAATATTGATTTCATGGCTGAAAAAATACTAACAAAATTTTTACAACTTTAAGCACTGTAATTAAACGTCTGAGATAAACAGATTTCTTGGCATCGAATAAGGGTTAAATACCTAAGTGTAATTTAGCCCCATTTTGATGTTTTTTATTTTTTGAATATTTATCATAATATGTTAACATATATAATGAAGATTTATGCTATAATTCAAATTAAAAGTATTGTTTAAGCATGTAATCCTTAGTTAAATTTACTCAACATGCAAAAGTTATTAATCTATACTTGTAAAAGCTAAAGTGTCAGGTATTGTAATTAAATAAGTTAATGAATTGTTAGAAGAAATTTGAGAATTAATTTAATACTTAATGTATAAGGAGTTTTTTTTATATGAATGAATTTGAAACAAGAATAATTGATATAGATGTTGAAAATATACGATTAAAACTTAAAAGTGTAAATGCTATTAAAGTAAAGGAAGAAAATCAAATAAATAATATATATGATTTTAATGATAAAAGATTGATAAATAATAAAGGATATGCAAGAATAAGGATAGTTGATAACCTACTTAATTCTTCTACTCATTACTATATGACTACCAAAAAAATATTAAGTCAGGGAACATATAAAGTAATGGAAGAAAATGAAACTGAAATATTAGACGCTGTTTCAGGAGATAAGATATTTAAGTCACTGGGTTTAGAACTTATTCAATCAATAAAAAAATATAGAGAAAGTTATAAATATAAGAATACTCTAATAGAAATTGATATAAATGATAAAAGTTTTTGTCCTTTTCCTTATATAGAAATAGAAACATCTAATGATAAAGAGTTAGAAGAAATAGTTAAATTACTTGGTTATACTATGAAAGACACTACATCAAAAACTATATTTAAAATATTAGAAGAAAAAGGGCTTTAATATCAATTTTAGAATTGGAGAATTAAATATGTTTGGTTATGTTACTCCATGCAAGATGGAGCTTAAAATAAAAGATTATGAAAAATTTAAAGCTTATTACTGTGGGTTGTGTCACTCCATAAAGAATAATATAGGAAATGTTCCAAGAATGGCGCTTAATTATGATATGACTTTTTTAGCCATACTGCTGGATTCATTAAATAATGTAGATCCTATTTATACAAAACGAAAATGTGCTGTGCATGCTTTTAAAGGTAAAGTTGTCATTAAAAATAATCCTTGTTTAGACTATGCTGCCTTTTGTAATACGACTTTGAGTTATTACAAATTTTTGGATAATGTAAATGATGACAACTCTATTAAAGGTAAAGTTTTTTCACTACTTTTTAAAAATTATTTAAAAAAGGCTCCTGAAGATTTTAAAAAGTATATTGCACATATAGAAGATGTATTAACTAAATTATATACACTTGAAGCTAATGCTAAAGGTGCATCAATAGATTCACTAGCTCACCATTTTGCTGATCTTACAGGCTTTATTTTATCTTCCTATAAGGAAGATGATAATAAAGAACCCTTGTATTGGCTTGGATATAATCTTGGTAAATGGATTTATATTATAGATGCCTTTGATGATTTAAAGGATGATATGAGCCATCAGAAGTTTAATGCTGTAAATTTTTGTTTTAATAAAGATAACCTTTCCTATGAAGAATTTTCTAAACAAATAGAACAAAGAATAGACTTCATTTTAGGTACTTGTGCTTCACAGTGTGTTTCTTTTTTGAATAACCTGCAGATTAAAAAAAATGAAGATTTATTATATAATATTCTACAATACGGACTTTTAGAAAAAATGGATAAAGTATTTAAAAGGAGTGCTGATAAAGATGAGAAATCCATATGAAATATTAGGGGTAAAAGAAACTGCCTCAAAAGATGAAATTAAAAAGGCTTACAGAGAATTAGCAAAAAAATACCATCCAGATCAATATGGCAATAATCCATTGAAAGATTTAGCAGAAGATAAAATGAGAGAATTAAACGAAGCTTATGATTATCTAATGAAAAATTCCCCTGATACTTCTTATTCTAACAATTATAATCAAGGAAACTATAATAGTAATAGTTCTTCCTATCAATCCATAGAAACAGATATCAGAAATGGGAATTTTTCAGCTGCTGAACAAAAACTAAATAAGGTTACTACAAGAGATGCTGAATGGAATTATTTAATGGGATTACTTAATCTGCAAAGAGGTTGGTATAATGAAGCTTATAATAATTTAGGGATGGCTTGCAACTTAGAACCCCGTAATATGAAATATAGGGATGCCTTTAACAGATTAAACAATATGAATAATTCTTATAGAGAACCTTATAATAACAACAGAAGAAAAGACACAGGTTTGTGTGATATATGTGCTACTTTATATTGCCTTGATTGCTGCTGTGAATGTAGTGGCGGAGATCTTATAAGCTGCTGTTAACGTTAGGGGTGTGTTTATTTGGATAGTAAAAATATTAAAGCCTCCTATATATCTAAAGGAGGACTTTTTACAGCATTTGGAGTTATTTGTATATATTTGAGCATCATATTACCAGTAAATAAACTTTATTTACTAGCAATAGCTTCCTGTATGATACCACTATCCGTAGTTACAACTAATATAAAAAATGCATTAGTTGTATATGCTGCTACTTCTATTCTTTCACTGCTTATATGTGGTATCAAAATTCAGGTTTTATTTTATATAATCTTTTTTGGACTTTATGGTGCTATTAAATATAGTATTGAAAAAATCAGAAAAATTTACATAGAATTTGTATTAAAACTTGCTTTTTTTAATGTTACTATGTTTTCTATGTTTTTTATTTATAAATTTTTCTTTCCTAATATATTAAAATTAAATATATCTATATATTTAATAATTATAGGTGGACAGTTTGCTTTTCTAATATACGACTATGTTTTAACTTTATTTATAAATATAGTAAATAGAAAACTTAAATTTTAACTTTTTTATCTAATATTATTGACATATTTATTATATCTGATATAATATTTAGTGTTGATAAAAATATTGCCCATTCGCCAAATGGTAAGGCACCTGCCTCTGGAGCAGGCATCTGTTGGTTCGAATCCAGCATGGGCAGCCATGAAAGAACTCTTAATTTAAGGGTTCTTATTTATTTGTATTATTTCATAAACCTAGTCTGTTTATGAATATCACTAACTTCACTTCTATAAGCACATAATCTCCCAAATTACTTAAAGAATAAGCCTTGACAAAGTGTTACTATTATTATAGAATTTAGAATAAGTTAAATTATACGGCTTTGAAAAGGATTAGTAATATTTCTATATCTTCAAAAGAGAGCTGCTGACTGGTGTGAAGCAGTGTTGATAAAATATGAACTCACCTTAGAGCTTATCTATTGAAAAATAGATACGGTTAAAACCGTTATATTTTTAAGTGAAACCTCTATTGAGGTTTAATTAGAGTGGTACCGCGGAATTTTGGCCTTTCGTCTCTTAAAAAGACGAGGGTCTTTTATTTTATTTAAATATTGTCAAGAATATATTATAAATTAGTAACATTTAGCTAACAGATAAATGTATAAAAAGGAGCGATAATATGGGTAACTATGGTACTAAAATTGATGAAAAATGGCAAAATAAATGGGAAGAATCAAAAATTTATAGATTCGATGAAAATAATCCAGGAGAAAAGCTTTATACTCTTGAAATGTTCTCTTATCCATCAGGAAGCAAACTTCATGCAGGACATTGGTTTAACTATGGCCCTGTAGATTCTTGGGCTAGAATGAAGAGAATGCAAGGATATAATGTATTTCAACCTATGGGGTTTGATGCTTTTGGACTTCCTGCTGAAAATTATGCAATAAAAACAGGTATTCACCCAAAAGATTCCACTTTAAAAAACATTGAAACTATGGAAAAACAGTTAAAAGCTATGGGCGCTATGTTTAATTGGGAAAATGAAGTAATTACATGTCTTCCAGAATATTACAAATGGAATCAATGGTTATTTTTAAAACTTTATGAAAAAGGATTAGCTTATAGAAGTAATGCTCCTGTAAATTGGTGCCCTAGCTGTAATACTGTACTTGCTAATGAGCAAGTGCATGAGGGTGCTTGCGAACGATGTGGTACTGAGGTTACTAAAAAGAATTTAACTCAGTGGTTCTTTAAGATTACAGACTATGCTGAAGAATTGCTTCAGGACTTAGATAAATTAGATTGGCCTGAAAAGACTAAAGCTATGCAAAGACACTGGATTGGTAAATCAAAAGGTGCAGAAGCAACTTTTAAAGTAGATAACTCTTCTGTAGAATTTAAAGTATTTACAACTAGAATAGATACTCTATTTGGTGTTACTTATGTAGTTTTAGCTCCTGAAAATCGACTTGGTAGACGGTCTTACTACTGATGAATATAGAGAAGCAGTAACTAAATATAAAGAAGATGCTAAAAATCAGTCAGATATAGAAAGACAATCTATTACAAGAGAAAAAACTGGAGTATTCACAGGTTCTTTCACTATTAACCCTATAAATGGGAAAAAGGTTCCTATATGGGTCGCTGATTATGTTTTAAATACTTATGGTACAGGCGCAGTTATGGCAGTTCCTGCTCATGACGAGAGGGATTTTGCATTTGCTACAAAGTATAACCTTCCAATCGAAAGAGTTATTGAAGGTGGAGATTCTTTGCCATATCATGGTTATGGCAAGATGATTAACAGTGCGGAGTTTAATGGTCTTTCTGGTGAAGAAGGCAAAGAAGCTATAGTTAAAAGACTTCAAAGTATGAATCTTGGAGGATGGAAAATTAACTACAGATTAAGAGATTGGCTTATTTCAAGACAAAGATATTGGGGTACTCCTATTCCTATGATGTACTGTGAAAAATGTGGAACAGTAGCTGTACCTGAAGAAAATCTTCCAGTAGAGCTTCCATATGATGTGGAATTTTCACCTGATGGAAAATCTCCTTTATTAAAATCAGAAGAATTTATGAATACTACATGTCCTAAATGTGGAGGACCTGCTAAAAGAGAAGCTGATACTTTAGATACTTTTGTATGTTCTTCATGGTATTATTTAAGATATGCTGATAATAAGAATACAGAAAAAGCTTTTGATACTGAAAAAATAAATAGATTACTTCCTGTAGATATGTATGTAGGTGGACCAGAGCACGCATGTATGCATCTTTTATATGCTAGATTTATAACAAAAGCATTAAGAGATTTAGGCTATTTAAACTTTGATGAACCTTTCTTGTCATTAAGACATCAAGGATTAATTCTTGGTCCTGATGGACTAAAAATGAGTAAGTCAAAAGGAAATACTATATCACCAGATGATTATATTAAAGAATTTGGTTCAGATGTGTTTAGAATGTATCTTATGTTTGGTTTTGACTATGCAACAGGTGGTGCTTGGAGCGATGATGGTATAAAATCTATAGATCGTTTTGTAGATAGAATTGAAAGAATTCTAGATTCATGCAGAGAAGAAATTAAAAATGGTAAAAATACTAAGAACACTTTTGATAAAGCTGAAAAGGAATTAAATTATGTAAGACATTTTTCTATAAAATCTATATCAGAAGACACTAGTAGGTTCCAGTTTAATACTTCTATAGCAAGACTTATGGAATACACAAATTCTCTTTCAAAATATTTACTAGAAGATGTAAAGAACCCTAATCTTTTAAAAGAGATTATAGTTGATTTTATAAAACTTCTTGCACCATTTGCTCCTCATTTTGCGGAAGAACAATGGAACCTTATTGGAATGAATTCATCTATATTTAATGAAAGTTGGCCTAAATTTGATGCTGCTGCGTTAATAAAGGATGAAGTTGAAATAGCTGTTCAAGTTAATGGAAAGATAAAAGCTAAAATGAATGTAGCTACTGATTTATCTGACGATGAAATAAAAGAAATTGCTCTTAATAACAGTGATGTGAAAATTGTCATTTCCGAAAAAGAACTTAAAAAAGTTATTGTTGTTAAAGGCAGACTTGTAAATATAGTAGTAAAATAAATAGAGGGCTATTAGGCCCTCTATTTGTACATTTCAAGAATTTTTTCTGTGTTTCTTAATAAATTAGTAAGTTCAAACACTTCTCCTTCTTCAATAAGCTTATTTAATTGAACCTGGTATCTTGTAGCTTCAGAAAATTTACCTATAGAAGATAATGTAAGAACATTATTCATTATATCTGAAATCAAGCTGGACTTAACTTCAAAAAGCTTTTGAGCATCTTTTATTTCATCTTTAATTTCAAGCATTTGTTCATCTAACTGAAATGCTGCATCTGCTGCACTTTTCAATTTTAATTTTATATCTTTTGGTATCTCGTGCTTATATTTATAATTAAGAGAGTGCTCTATTGTGGCCCAAAAATTCATCGCTAAAGTTCTTATTTGTAATTCTGCTAAAATGTCTTTTTCACCATCCGCCATATTTACAGGATATTTTATAACAACATGATAGCTTCTATAACCACTCTCTTTTACATTAGTTACATAATCTTTCTCATACATTATTTGCATGTCTTTTCTGCCTCTAATTATTTCTACAACTTTTTCAACATCATCTACAAATTGACACATAACCCTTATACCAGCTATATCTTCCATTTCATAACCTATTCTATCCAAAGGTATGTCAAATTTACCAGCTTTTTCGAGTATGCTTGATATTTCCTTTACTCTTCCTGTAATAAATTCTATAGGTGAATATTCGTTTTTTCTTCTATATTCTTTTCTTATGCTTCTAAACTTAACTTTTAACTCTTCCACCGCTTGTTCATAAGGTATTAAAAATACTTTCCACTCCCCTATAGGCATATGCACTCACCCCTACATATTATGATTTTATAAAAACTGTTTCTTATATTATACTACACTTTTATTATTGTATATTATTTATGTTCAAAATAATATAATTTCATCCTATTTTTTGATATAATAAATTATATCAAATTTTTTAATAACGAAGGTGATGTTCTAATGTCAAAAAATATATTTTCCGGTCTGGAAGACTTGGGTTTTGATGATATAGATGGAATAGATTTATATAACTCAAAAAAAGAAGACTCTAAAAAGGAAGAAATGCCTCAATTAACTAATGAAGAAAAGCAGAAAAATCTGATATATAATCGAGAAATTACATGTCCTGTTTGTAATAACACTTTTAAAGCCAAAGCTGTAAAAACTTCCGCATCCAGAATTTTAAGCAGAGATTCTGATTCTTTCATCATATATGATGTTATAAATCCATATTTTTATGATGTATGGATTTGTGATAAATGCGGGTATTCTGCTATGAAAAGTGATTTCAATAAACTTAGGGAATATCAGGCTAATCTAGTAAAAGAAAAAATTCGCCCGAAATGGCAAAGTAAATCTTACCCTGATGTATATGATGTAAATATAGCTATAGAAAGATTTAAGCTTGCTTTACTTAACTATTATGTAACAGATGCTAAGGCTAGCAAAAAAGCTATGAATTGTTTAAAATTAGCCTGGATGTATAGGTTATTAAAAGATACTGAAAATGAACTTACATTTTTAAAGCAGGCCCTAGAAGGCTTTAATTCTGCTTATTTCAACGAGCCTTTTCCTTTATACAATATGGATAAATTTACTTCTATGTATATTATAGGTGAACTTAATAGAAGGTTAGGAAACAATGATGAAAGTTTGAAATGGTTCAGCCAAATAATAACATCTCCATCTGCTCATTCAAAACTTAAGGACCGTAGTAGAGATCAAAGGGATCTAATAAAAGAAGCGGAAGATGCAGAAAAGACGGCTGATAATTCAACTCTTAAAGAAGATAAAAAAGAAAAAAAGGGATTTTTCTCAAAGTTTTTTGGATAATTATATTTAACTTGAATTCCACAAGTAATTTTAAAGATTAAAAACTAGCTGTGTAGTTCAATATAATATCAATTAAAAAATTTCCCATAAAAATCACAAAATTTTTATGGGATTAAAATTTAGATAATCTGCTGATGTAATAACATATTCAATTCCATCTATTTCACCTTTTACAGCCTTTAACAAGGATGGTCCATGAAGGTGACCATATATAACAAATTTAACCTTATATTCTTTAAATATATCTACAAAACCTGAATCCATGACTTTGTCATTTATAGGAGGATAATGCATCATAACAATAAAGTTTTTAAATCCTGCTTTTTCAGCATTCTCTAAAGATAATCTCATTCTTCCAAGTTCTCTTTGATATATTTTTTCATCATGAGTAGAAAAGTTTTCTCCTCCAGGACATATCCATCCTCTTGTACCACATATTGCATAATCTTCATATACAAAAAAATTATTTTGTATAAACTTCATATCTTCATACATTTCATTTAACTTTGTAATACTTACCCACCAATAATCATGATTACCTTTAACCATAATTTTTCTACCCGGAAGTTCATGTATCCATTCTAAGTCCTGAATGCCACTTTGTATTTTCATAGACCAAGAAATATCTCCCGCTATAAGTACTGTATCTTCTTCTTTTATTTTTTCAATCCAATTTTTTTTAATTTTTTCGTCATGTTGAATCCAATTTTCACCAAATATATCCATAGGTTTATCACCATTTAAATCTAAATGTAAATCAGATATTGCGAATAACGCCATCTAGTCACCTTCTATTTTTTTAAATTTTTATCCACATCCATTACATAAGCTATTACTTTAGCTACTGCATCATATAGTTCAAAAGGAATAGAATCCCCTACATCCACACTACTTAAAAGATCTGACAATTCTTTATCATATACTATAGGCACATTTGTTTTTTCTGCATTTTCTATTATTTTATCTGCAACATATCCCATTCCTGCTGCAGTTACAATAGGTGATTCATAGCCCTGTTCATATCTTAATGCTGCAGCTTTTTTTCTTTTATCCATACTAAACCACCTCTCAATTAGTAAAGGGGATTTTAAATAATATACTATATATTATAATTTGTTAGGCTCATATTGTAAATTAAGTTTTATGCAAATTTAAACTTTTGTATTTATTATACCTAAATTATTATCTTCGAAGAACTCTCTGCAATTAACAATATTCATTTCCTGTTTTTTTTGATCTACATAAACATTTAAATTATATCCTATATCACTTAATTCTTTAAAAATCCTTTCCTTCCCCTTATCTAAAGTTTTAATCCACTCGCTATCACATTTTATATCTATATCCATATTAAAATTATTTACTTTTATATAAGCATCTACTACTCCCATGTTATTCGTAGCCACAGATGCAGCTATTTTTACATTAGTAGAATCTATTTTCTTTCCTTTTTTTCTTTCATCCTTTATCATAAGCTTGCATTTATATTCTGAGTTATCTACATTCAAAGGCATATCTAAATAGTAATATGAGTTTGACATAGAATTAAAAACTTTAAAATCATTTATGTTTTTATCTAATACTTGAAAAATATTATTGTAAGCTTCAGATTTAACATCACCTTTTTGTTCTAATACAGTTTTTATTAAACTTTTCATTTCCTGTGTTTTTTCACTTATTTGTTCTTTTATAGCCTTTGCGATTTTTTCTACATTGTTATCTTTATTATCATTTACAAAATTTTTAAGCTTTTCTTTGATTTTATCACCTGTTTCTATTTCTTTATTAGATATACTTTCTTTAACTTCATTTTCATTTGTATTAAGTTTTTCATTTTTGCTTTCAGCTTTGTTTTCTGTTTTATTTTTAACTGTACTTTTATTTTCAGTTTCAATTCCATTTTTAACTGTGCTTTCATTTTCACTTTCAGTTTCAGTTTGATTTTCAGTTATGCTTTCAGTTGTATTTTCATTTTCACTTTTTACCATATCCTTATTTATATCTTTATATATTATCTTTTCGCCGCTGTTTTCTATTGTTTCTTTTTCCTGTTCAGCTGTAACATAAATCTTTTCATTATTTACTTTTTGTTCTTCACCGGATTCTTTTTTTACATTTGCATTTAAAATCCCTTGTTCTATATCCTTAATTTCATTATAAACACTGCCACCATTTTTAAATATATTGTTGAAACTTTTGATATTTTTCTCTGTTAAATCAATATTATTCTCTACAAGAGTGAGTATATCATCTTCTCCAAGGTTCTTTAATTCACTAAAAAAACTTTTTAAAGTTTTTTTAATTTCTTGCCCTTTAGCACTATCAGGTGTTATATTTTTACTTTCCATATACTTATCTATAAATGCATTTTCTTCTTCTGGATTTTGATTTATTCTATCTGTAAAATCTACTAAAGTCTTCATATTTGATATATTTTCTTTAGTTAAAGGCATCTCATGCTTTATCATCTTATTTAAAAGTGAGTAATCTCCTTTATCTACATTAATACTTTTGCTTTTTAATAGAAACTCTATAGAATCCTTTTCCGTATTATTTTTTTTATTATCAGTATTTGCTATTTTTAATTGAAGTGTTCCCTCTTCAAATCCTTCTACTTGGAATTTCACCAGTCCTTCTGGCAATATATCTGCACCTTTTTCAAGTTTTGCTGAAAATTGCCATCCATCTAGAAGTTTTAGCAAAACTTCTCCTGTTAACTTATCTAAGTTTACAATTCTAGCTACAAAATTCTGACCCACTTCAAAAGATAATTTGCTCACAATTCTTTTGGTATTAACATTATAATTACTATTTACATTCCATATTCCAGCCATAGTATCACCTCCCTTTATATTATCGTATGTAAACATAAAAAAATCCAGGTTTCCCTGGACTTTTTATATTAATTATTCTTTACAAGCTCTGTTTTTCCACTTCTTTCTTCATGAAGTATTGTTGATACGCTTTTATATATTAGTATAGTTAACCCAGATACTATTGTTCCTTTGATTAAATTAAAAGGCATTATACACCAAACTATAAGACTGTTCAAATCTTTTATATTCGGATTAACTTTACTTCCCATTCCTACTATAGCACTTATAGGGAAATGAAGTACTGTTTCATATAAAGGCAATAATATAAAATAGTTTAGAATACTAGCTGCTACTGACATTGCAACTGTACCCATAACTAAAGCAAACATAGCCATTTTTCTGTTTTTATTTTTTCCGTAGACATAACCTGCTACTGCTACTAAAATTGAACCTACTGCAAAATTTGCAAACTCTCCTATAAAAGCTGTTCCTCCTATAAATAAACCATGAAGTAAATTCTTTAAAAATTCTATAGATATTCCTGCTAACGGACCAAATGCAAAAGCTCCTATAAGTGCTGGCAAATCACTTATATCAATTTTTAAAAATGTTGGAAATAATGGGGTTGCTATTTCTATAAACATAAGTATAAATCCAATCACACCAAGTAAAGACACTTTTACTAACTTGTTCAATTTTTCGTTTTTCATAAATATACCCTCCGATTAAAATTAAATTTAAAAACTTAGAATAAATTCATCTTCGTTGGATTTTAAATCTTAATGATGTAATAGTATAAATAAAAGCCCTGGTAAAATCATACCAGGGCATATAAACATTATACTTTACCTTCTTCCATCCAGACTTTACTGTCGGCTTCGGAATTACACCGAATCATGCCTATTTAAGGCTCGCGGGCTATACCGCCGGTGGGGAATCTCACCCCGCCCCGAAGATTTATTTTATTAATTTTTATATTTCTATTATAGTACAAGTTTTCTCAAAATTCAAGATTTACAAGTATAAAACTAATAATTATTTTTTAATAATTATTTTTTCATAGTTAATGCTATCCTTTTTCTTTTTTCATCTACTTCAAGCACTGTAACTTCAACAATATCTCCTACTTGAACTAAATCTAATGGATGCTTTACAAACTTATCTGATAACTGACTTATATGTACAAGACCATCTTGATGAACTCCTATATCAACAAAAGCGCCAAAATCCGCTACGTTTCTTACAGTACCAGTAAGTTCCATTCCAGGCTTTAGCTGTGACATATCTATAACTCCAGTTTTTAGTATAGGTTTTGGCATTTCCTCTCTTGGATCTCTTCCTGGCTTTTTCATTTCTTTTATTATATCTCTAAGTGTAGGAACACCAATTCCTAGCTTTGATGCTAAATTTTCAATTCCAATATTAGTAACTCTTTCATCAATATCTACAAGATTTATATTTTTCAGATCTTCTATTGTATATCCTAGTATAGTTAATAAAGCTTTAGCAGCTTCATAGGACTCTGGATGAACTGAAGTGTTATCTAATGGTTCTTTACTCTCCATAACTCTTAAAAAGCCCGCGCATTGCTCAAAAGCTTTAGCTCCCAATCTTTTAACTTTTAAAAGTTCTTTTCTGCTTTTAAATTTACCATTTTCTTCTCTATAACTTACAATGTTTTGTGCTATAGTTCCATTTATTCCTGAAACATAGCCTAAAAGAGATGGTGTAGCTATATTTAAATCCACGCCTACACTATTTGCGCAATCTTCTACTATTCCCTTTAAAGATTCATCTAACTTTTTAACTCCAACATCATGCTGATATTGTCCTACACCTATAGACTTAGTATCTATTTTTACAAGTTCTGCTAATGGGTCCTGCAATCTTCTTCCTATAGATATGGCTCCCCTTAAAGATACATTTATATCTGGATATTCTTTAGCTGCAAGTTCAGAAGCTGAGTATACTGAAGCACCAGCTTCTGATACAATAACATAATAAAGTTCTTTGTTTTTTTCCTCTTTAACTTCCTTTATTAATCTTACAATAACCTCTTCAGATTCTCTACTAGCAGTACCATTTCCTAACGATACAATACCTACATCATGTTTATATACTAACTCTTTAAGCACCTTTATAGCGCCATCTACATCATTTTTAGGCACTGTAGCATATACTGTAGCAGTGTCTAAAAGCTTCCCAGTATCATCTAATACTGCTATTTTACAGCCTGTTCTAAATCCAGGGTCATATCCTAAAACAGCCTTTCCCTTTATAGGTGATTGCATTAAAAGTGCTTTTAAGTTAGCTTTAAATATTTTTATAGCACCTTCTTCACCTATGTCTGTAAGTTCAGATCTTATTTCCCTCTCAATAGATGGATATATAAGTCTCTTTAATGAATCCTTTACACTATCTTCTATATATTTATCTGTGTTATTATTTTCTTTTAAACATTTTAATTTTAAATATGCAATTATTTTTTCCATATCTACAGTTACTTTAACTGAAAGAATTTTTTCTTTTTCTCCTCTATTAATGGCAAGTATTCTATGTGGCGGAATACTTTTTACGGCTTCCTTATAATCATAGTACATTTCATAAGGAGTCCTTTCATTTTCCTTACTTTCTCCACTAGTTTCTATTAAGCCTTCATTTTTAACTAGATTTCTAATCCATTTTCTATATTCAGCTGTATCAGATATAATTTCACTTATTATATCCATTGCTCCTTGAAGTGCTTCATCTTCTGATTTTACTTCTTTTTCTTCATCTAAAAACTGGCTTGCATATGTTTTTATATCATCATTGAACTCACCATTCCATATTGTTTCAGCTAATGGCTTTAAACCTTTTTCTGCTGCTATTATAGCTCTTGTTCTCTTTTTGAGTTTATACGGTCTGTATATATCCTCTATTTCTGTTAACGTATCACATTTCATTACAGATATTCTTAATTCGTCTGTAAGCTTGCCTTGTTCATCTATTAGTCTTATAACATCTTCTTTTCTACTATCTAAATTTCTTAAATATGTAAGTCTTTCAAATAAATTTCTAAGAGTTACATCACTCATATCACCAGTTACTTCTTTTCTATATCTAGCTATAAAAGGTACTGTGTTTCCTCCATCCAAAAGTTCTATTACACTTTCAACATTTTTCTTATTTAAACTCAGTTCTTCTACCAATCTATCTACTATACTTCTCATATTACTATACTTACCTCCAACTTTATTATCTTAATTTAGTCACCTTTTAGACAATATCAATTTAAAGATGCTCTATATACATATTAGGTTATTAATTCAATAATAATATACTATCTCCTCATTTTTGTTAAAAATAGCTAATAATATATTACACCACTCATATAACATTTTGCAAATTAATATATATTTTAAGACTAATGCACTTCATTAAAACATGAAATTTCAAACAAATTATAATAAGCTTTTTAGTCTCATCTAATATTATTTGATTAATTTAATTATGCGATTTCTCCTCAAGCCTTTTATATCATCAAAACATAATCGCCTGTAAGAAGCTCTTTAAGCTAACTACAGGCGATGGTTAATATATTGTTGTTACTCTAAGGTAAAGCCTCTTGAAATCCCTGGTTAAAAACTATTTTATGTTCAATATGCTTATTCTTATGCTATCAATTATATTGTTTCAAATATTCATTTATAAACTGATCTATGTCTCCATCCATTACTGCATTTATATTACCGCTCTCTACAGCCGTTCTATGATCTTTTACCATAGTATAAGGCTGAAATACATAAGATCTTATTTGGCTTCCCCAGCCCATGTCCTTGAGCTCTCCAGTTAAGTCTTCTATCTTTTCTTTATGAGCTCTTTCTTTGAGTTCCGCAAGTTTTGCTTTCAACATTTTCATTGCTTCATCCTTATTATGATGTTGACTTCTTTGATTTTGACATTGTACTACAATTCCTGTAGCATTATGAGTTATCCTAATAGCAGATTCTGTTTTGTTTACATGCTGCCCACCTGCACCACTAGATCTATACGTATCAACTCTTATGTCTTCTGGTCTTATATCTATATCTTGGCTATTAGTTAATTCAGGTAGTATTTCAATGGATGCAAAAGAAGTCTGTCTTTTTCCATTAGAATTGAAGGGTGATATTCTAACCAATCTGTGTATTCCTTTTTCCGCCTTTAGGTATCCATATGCGAATTCACCTATTATTCTTAAAGTAGCACTTTTAATGCCTGCATCCTCAGCTGGAAGAATATCTATAGTTTCTATTTTGAATTCTTTTTTTTCTGCCCATCTTGTATACATTCTAAGAAGCATTTCTGTCCAATCTTGAGCATCAGTACCTCCAACACCTACATGAATATTCATTATAGCATTATTTTTATCATATTCTCCAGAAAGCAGAACTTCAATTCTAAATCTTTCTGTTTCATTTTTAATTTCTTCTACTTCTTTTATCATATCCTTTGTTGAAGAAAAGTCGTTTTCTTCTATTGCAAGCTTGACTAAAAATTCAGTATCCTCAATTCTACTTTCAAGCTCCTTATATTTATCTAGTCTTGATTTAAGAAATTTTTCTTCTCCTGTTATTTCCTGTGCTTTAACTGTATCATCCCAAAAATTGGGTTCTTGCATTTTTCTTTGTAGTTCTTCTATTTTATTTTTAATAACTTCTACGTCAAAGTGAATCCCTAATCTCTTCTATAGTTTCATGTAATTCATTCAAAAAATTCAATGTTTCTTCTAATTGAATTATCATCTAATCACTCTCCCCTTAATGTAAGAAGAACTTTTTGCCTATGGCAAAAAGTTCTTCTAGTCTTTAACATTGCTTTAGCTTTTACCTATTTATTATTCAAACCTTCCACAACAGTTCTTATATTTCTTACCACTGCCACATGGACACATATCATTTCTACCAACTGTTTTTTCTTTCTTAATTGGTTGTTTTTTTATTGAGTCATCTTCTGCTTGATTAGTATGAATTTCTTTAACTACTCTTTCTCTTTCTGGGGCTCTCTGTATCTCAACATGTAATAAATACTTAATAGTATCCACCTTTATGTTGTATATCATTTCTTCAAACATTTCACTTCCCTCAAACTGATACGCTTGAGCTGGATCCTGCTGTCTATATGCCCTAAGTCCTATTCCTCGTTTTAAATGTTCCATATCATCTATATGATCCATCCATTTTGTATCTACAACTCTTAGAAGAATAACTCTTTCTATTTCTCTCATTTGTTCTTGGCTAAACTCTTCTTCTTTGTGTGAATATATATTTTGCGCTATTTCTACAAATTTTTCTTTCATTTCTTCATTAGATAAATTAATCAAGTCTTCTATCTTAACAGAATCCTTTGGAACATATAATTCTTCCATGTAATCAATAAGTTTTGTTATGTCATTTTCAAATTCTTCTTCCACGCCTGACATATGTGAACCTACTACTGTGGAAATTAAATCCTTAGCCATAGTTTGCACTTGTTCTTTTAAGTCTTCTCCTTCAAGTACTTGTGATCTCTGTCTATATATAATTTCCCTTTGCTTATTAACTACATCATCATACTGAACTACTGTTTTTCTTATATCAAAGTTATTTCCTTCTACCTTCTTCTGTGCATTTTCTATGGCACCTGAAACCATTTTACTTTCTATAGCTTCATCATCACCAAGTCCTAATTTTCCAACTAAATTTTGAAGTTTATCAGAACCAAATATTCTCATAAGATCATCTTCTAGTGAAACATAAAATCTTGATGCACCTGGATCACCTTGACGACCTGAACGACCTCTAAGTTGGTTATCAATTCTTCTTGATTCATGTCTTTCAGTACCTATAATCTTTAATCCACCAGCTTCTACAACACCTTCGCCAAGTTTTATGTCTGTACCACGGCCTGCCATGTTAGTTGCTATAGTAACCATTCCACTTTCTCCAGCATGAGATATTATATCTGCCTCTTTTTCATGGAATTTAGCATTAAGTACTTGATGAGGTACACCTTTTTTCTTTAACATATCAGAAAGCAATTCTGATTTTTCTATGCTTACTGTACCTACAAGTGAAGGCTGACCCTTTTTATATGTTTCAACTATATCCTCTACTATAGCTTTAAATTTTCCTTTAGCAGTTTTATAAACTACATCAGGTAAATCTTGTCTAGCTATTGGTCTATGAGTAGGAACTACTATTACATCTAATCCGTATATTTCTCTAAATTCATTTTCTTCTGTTAAAGCAGTACCTGTCATACCTGCTAGCTTCTTAAAAATTCTAAAATAGTTCTGGTATGTTATAGTTGCAAGAGTTTTTGATTCTCTTTCTACTTTAACTCCTTCTTTTGCTTCTATGGCTTGATGAAGGCCATCACTATATCTTCTACCTTCCATCATTCTTCCTGTAAATTCATCTACGATCATTACTTCGCCATCTTTTACCATATAGTCTTTATCTCTCTTCATCATGTAGTTAGCTTTCAACGCCTGCACTACATGATGTTGAACTTCCATATGTTCAGGATCTGCAAAGTTATCCATCTTAAAGAACTTTTCTGCTTTTTCAATACCTTCATCAGTAAGCATTACTGCATTGGCTTTTTCATCAATTGTAAGATCTGTTTCTTTAATTAAAGATTTAGCGAAATAATCTGCTACTTTATAAAAATCAGTGGACTTTTCTCCTTCTCCAGAGATTATAAGAGGTGTTCTAGCTTCATCTATTAAAATAGAGTCAACTTCATCCACTATAGCAAAATTCAAGCCCCTCTGTACTCTCTCTTCTTTATATATAACCATGTTATCTCTTAAGTAATCAAAACCATACTCACTATTAGTACCATATGTTATATCACATTTATAAGCTTCTTGTCTTTGAGTTTGATCTAAGTCATGAAGAATTACACCTACTGTAAGTCCTAGGAACTCATACACTGGTGCCATAGTGTCTCTATCTCTTTTAGCAAGATAATCATTTACTGTAACTATATGTACACCATTTCCTGTAAGTCCATTTAAGTAAGCTGGTAATGTAGCAACTAAAGTTTTACCTTCCCCAGTTTTCATTTCTGATATTCTTCCTTGGTGAAGAACTATTCCTCCTATAAGTTGCTCTCTGAAGTGTTTTAAACCTATAGTTCTAAAAGAAGCTTCTCTAACTACAGCAAAAGCTTCTGGTAGTAACGAGTCCAAACTTTCTCCATTTTCTACTCTTCCTTTAAATTCAACTGTTTTAGCTTTTAATTCATCATCACTTAATTTTTGAATTTCAGGATCTAAAACATCTATCTTATTAATAATAGGTATTATCCTTTTAACTTCTCGTTCACTATATGAACCAAACATTTTCTGAAAAATATTCATTGTTTTCATCCTCACATATCAAATTTTTATAAAATCATACCTTATAGATTATAACATCTAATTCTTGGCTATTCAACTTTAATGCTAATACTTTTAAATAGTTTAAAATTTTGTTACATTTGATGTATTTCATTATTATTAATTTATATTATTGACATATTGTATTACTTTAATGACAACAATTGTATATTTAACTATTAATGAAATTTAAAATATAGTATAATATTATCATAATAACCTATAGATTAAATCTATATTAAAATTAATTTTAGGAGTGATTTTATGATTCCTGATTCACCACAGTTTATTTTTTATGTAGATAGATTATTAACCTGTACCAATCTTTCTAAGTCTTATTTTATAGATTTTATTAATAAAGTTTCTCCTAACAGATGCTTTTTTTTTACTCACAACTGTGATATAAGTAGATCTGGGCTCTTTAGGCTTTTAAAAGATAATAACATACACTGTAATTTTGACAATGTAATGACTCCGAATTACTTTTTAATAAAATACTGTTTAAATTTATATAATAACTTTTCAGTTTACCCTATAAGTGATTCTAAGGACTATAATGATTTTCATATATCTAATATAAAAATAGACGAAGATACTCCAGATGTAATATTTATATGCACAAATAATATAAAAACTGAAGACTTTAAAATTATAAATAAATCTTCCATTCCTTTAGTCTTATCTTCAAATTTATGTACCAATCGACTTTATCACTGCAGTTTTTGCAGTAAAGACTGTAGTATAAAATACTTAAAGACTTTTTACAAAAACAGGCTTATAATACCTGATACTCCTCCAGTTTATAATACTTATTATTTATTCAAAAATTTAAGTATTATTTCAAAAAACACCATAGTTATAACAGACATCTTAAGAGATGATTATATGCAATACGAACGAGCTGGATGTAAGGTTATTTTGCTTCTTACAGACAAAACTAAACTTGATGATTATATAAAATCTCCCTATGATACAGATTTAGTTATAGATAACTTTAAAAATCTAGCCTATTTTTTAAAACTAGATTAACCTTTAAAAAGAGGAAGCTTTACGCTTCCTCTTGCTTTTTTAATTTTAAAATTCAGGTTCTATTAAACCATAATTACCATCTTTTCTCTTATAAACTACATTTACTTCTCCATCTTCTGCACTCTTATATACAAAGAAATTATGTCCTAAAAGATCCATTTGAAGAACTGCTTCTTCTGAAGACATAGGCTTTATAGCAAATCTTTTTGTCTTTACTATTTTTGATTCTTCTTTATCTTTTGGTTCTAAGTCAGGTATAAACTGAAACTTTAGTGAATCTGAGTGAATCCTTCTTTGAAGTTTTGTTTTCTGTTTTCTTATTTGACCTTCTAATTTATCTACAACTAAATCAATAGATGCATACATATCATCATTTTCTTCTTCTCCTCTTAATATGACTCCATTAAAAGGTATTGTAACTTCTAGTATCTGTCTATTTTTTTGAACACTTAATGTAGCATATACTTCTACATCAGGGTTGAAATACTTTTCAAGTTTTGATAACTTCCTCTCCACTGTATTTCTTAATGCACTAGTTACCTCAATATTTTTTCCACTTACTGTTATTCTCATACTTTCAGCCCCTTCCTTATTAAATATGACAAATATCATCATATTGTAAAATTAAGAATTTTTTGATTTTTTGTTAATTCTATTTTAATACTGTTTATAATAAATTACAAGACCATTAAAAGTAATTAACAAAATATTATTTAATCTTATATTAATATTCCTTAATATTCTTTATCTATTCTTAATTTTTTGTTTCACTTAATATTATATTCAAAAATCAAAAAAATAAAAAGTTCTTAATCTAAAAAGATTAAGAACTTTTATATAAAGTCAGTTGACCTGGTCTTTGACCCCACACTCGCCTGCTGGAGCGACCGCTACCGGGAATTAACCTCTCACTACTAACTCTCTCGCCTTCGTATGACGGCAGGACTTACATCTAAACCGCACCATGCTCATTAAACATTTTATTTAACTTACGTGGATCGTTTTGCCTGCGACTGGCATCGACTTTCAACCACAAACCTGACTTCCATATAATAAAATTATACTCTACTTTTTGCTACAGTCAATATAGTAATTTCTTTTGCTCCATATTTTTTTAGCTCTAAAGCACAGCAAACTGTAGTAGCACCAGTGGTTAGAACATCATCAACTATTAATATATTTTTATTTTTAATATAGTGATTTTTTGAAAATTTAAAGCTTCCTTCGATGTTTTTCCACCTTTCTTCACTGCCTAATCCAATTTGGTCTTTAGTATCTTTTATCTTTTTTAAACAATTAATAACAGGAATATCTATATCTTTTGATATCATTTTTGCTAGGTAAGCGCTTTGATTATATCCTCTAATTTTTAACCGCTTTTTGCTCATGGGAATATAAGTTATATAATCACATTCAATATTTTTATTTTTTATTAGCTTTATCATATACTGTGAAATTACCTGCCCAGCTATAAAATTGCTTTTGTACTTTAGCTGCAATATAAGCTTCATAATAACACCTGAGTAGTATGATACACTGTAGCATTTAAAACTGATTTTTCCTTTTTGTACATTAAATCCATAGTTACAAAATTTTATTAATTTTTCACACCTATTGCATATATATTTATCCTCATAAGTTTCTTCTCCACAAAATATACATTTTTCATCATTTGAATATATAGTTTCTAACAAGCAATCTTTTAAAAACACTAAATTTTTAATAATCCCATTTCCCATGCTTCTTTATTGAAACTTCTAGTTATATTTTTTGCTTTTTCCATATGTTCTGTTTCTTCATTCGCTAAAAATATAACTTCTCCTTTTAAGTCCCTTTCGCTCCTTCCTGCACTAGCACAAAAGTAAATAAGTTTTTTATAGTCAAATTCATCATTGTCTGCAAAATATACCATTATATCTGTATTTTTTATGTTTGAAAAAACCTCATAAAAATTATTTGTAATTAGTATCGCTTTTTTTACTTTTTCAAAATTACTAATTATTTTTTTATTATTATTGCTATCATTTTCTTTACACAAGTTCATTATATTTTTAGTAAAATCTTTACAATAATTTTTTATATATGAATGTACCTTTTGAATCTTTTCCTTATCTGGCACACATATAATAACTTTTCTGCCACAATTTATAGACCATTTTAAATAATCATATATCATAAAAGGTATATCTTTACTAATGTCTATCCTTGTAAGTATAGTTCTCGGCTCTATTATAGGATTTCTATTGTCCTTTATGGGAAACAAAAACTCTTTTTTGTTTCTTATTACGTTTTCTATGGCATAAATTATGACTTTAGAATTATCCTTAGATATTTTTGTTATTAAATTTAATATTTCACAAATATTTTGTATAGGAAAACTATTTATGTCATCATAAATTATTAAATCAAATTTTTCATTTATTTCAGATGCCTTGCAAAAATTACATATTTTTAGTAACGATCTTGATTCTACTTCATTTTTTCTAAGATAAGTATAATCTCTAAATTCTGTATATTTTTTTATTTTTTCTATGATGTCCACTTTGTCAGGACTCTCATTTGTAACATATATTACTTTTTTATAATTTAATACATATTTTAATATTACTTTTATGAATATTTCTGCTGAATTATAAGGCAATGATATTATATTAATAAACTTTTCATTACCCGTACTCCAATTTAATATGGATTCACTTAATTTTTCTTTTTCTTTACTCAATTTCATCTTCTGAAATAACAGCATCTACTTCACTCTCCATTATATCCATTATCCTATGTTTTAATAACGAATATCGCTCAAAGCCTCTATTATTGTCTGTCATAAACTTTACAGCTTTTAAATCTCCCACTAGAACAACTAATTGCTTTGCTCTAGTAATAGCAGTGTAGAGTAAGTTTCTATTCATTAATAGAGGCGCGCCCATAAACATAGGTATAATAATTACATGAAATTCACTTCCTTGGCTCTTATGAATAGTTATTGCATAAGCTAAATCAATTTCATCTAAAAACATATTATCATATATAATTTTTCTTTCATTGTCAAATATTATACTTATAGTGTCTTTATCTTCATCTATATCTTCTATAAATCCAACATCCCCATTAAAAACACCTATACCTTCATTTTCACCCTCACCTGAAACTCTAATCCATTTTAAAGAATAATTATTTTTAGTTTGCATTATTTTATCTCCAACCCTAAATATCATATCCTTAAATTCTTTTTCTTTTTTGTTTTCATCTTTAGGATTTAAAATATCCTGAAGTTTTTTATTTAGATTAGAAACTCCCAAAACACCTTTTCTCATAGGCGACAGAATTTGTATGTTGTTCATTTTATTCCATTTTTTATTAAATTTAGGCAACCGTTTATCTATAAGTGATATTAACGTGTCAATTATTTTATTTGAATCTTCACATTTTATAAAATAAAAGTCTTTATTTTTTTGATTCATTAAAGGCATTTCTCCATTATTGATCTTATGTGCATTAACAACTATCATACTTTCTGTAGACTGCCTAAAAATTTCCTTAAGTCTCACAACTTTAATACATTTACTTTCAATTAAATCTCTAAGCACATTTCCAGGCCCTACAGATGGAAGTTGGTCTACATCTCCAACTATTATAATTCTAGTACCCATAGAAACTGCTTTTAAAAGATTATTCATTAGCATAATATCTATCATAGAAGCTTCATCTAATATAATCACATCACACTCCAATGGAGAATCCTCTCCCCTAGAAAATAGTATGCTTGATTCACCTTCACTTACTCCCATTTCTAAAAGTCTATGAATAGTTTTAGATTCCCTTCCTGTGGCTTCTGTCATTCTTTTAGCAGCTCTTCCTGTTGGAGCTGCCATAAAAACTCTAAGGTTAAGTTTTTCAAATATTTCTGTTATACAATTTATAATGGTAGTTTTACCCGTACCAGGTCCTCCAGTTATTATTTCAACTCCATTTTCTACAGCACCTCTTATAGCTTCTTTTTGTGAGGTTGCAAATTTTATAGAATTATCTTTTTCAAAATATTTTATTTCTTCATCAACATTTACATCCATATCATTATACTTATTTACAGCTAAAGTAATTATTTTTTTTGTAACTCCAAGTTCACAATAATAATAAGGAAGAGTAAATACACAAAATTTGTCTTCAGCTTTCTCTAGCTTTAGTTTTCCACCAATAGAACTTTCATATATATTTTCTTCAACTTCTTCCTTAGATACTCCTAATATTTCAATGCCTTCTTTAATCAACTTTTCTAAGGGCATATATGTATTTCCAAGGCCGCAAAACTGGTTTATAATATATCTTATTCCACTTTGTATCCTAAAAGGAGAGTTTGGTTCTATTCCAAGACTTCTTGCAATTTTATCTGCTATTTTAAAGCCTATGCCCGCTATTTCTTCTGTTAATATATATGGATTTTCCTTTACAATCTTTATAGAATTATTACCAAATCTTTTATGTATTTTTACACATTGATTAGGAGTGACTCCATAAGTTTGAAGAAAAACCATTATATTTCTCACTTCATTTTGTTTAGAATAAGAGTCATCTATTAAAGCTATTTTTTTTTTGCCTATACCTTCTATTTCTTTAAGTCTTTCAATATGATTATCTAATATATCTAAAGTATGTTCTCCAAATTTTTCTACTATTTTTTTAGCTGTAACTGGTCCAATACCAGATATTATTCCCGAAGATAAGTATCTTTCTATTCCAACTGTAGAACTGGGTACTATTTCTTCACATCCAGAAACTTTAAACTGCTGTCCAAATTGAGGATGAAGAACCCATTCTCCTATAAGTTTTAAGTTTTGTCCTTCTACAATATAAGGTATACATCCTACTACTGTTATCACTTCATTTTTATCCTTAATTTTTGCCACAACATATCCATTTTCTTCGTTTTGGAAAACTATATTTTCAACCACACCTTGTATTTGCTGCATAAAATCGCTCCTAATTTTTTGTAATCTTTTATTTTTAATTATATCATATGAGCTTTCCAAATATACAAAAGAAGTAAAATAATTTGAAATGTAAAAAGCTCTTATGCTTTAGCATAAGAGCTTTTTCTTATAGAAATTTCTTTATTTCTTCAACCTTATTTAATTCTTCCCATGGAACATTTATATCAGTTCTTCCAAAATGTCCATAAGCAGCTACTTGTCTGTATATTGGTCTTCTTAAATCTAAATCTCTTATAATAGCCGCTGGTCTCAAGTCAAAAACTTTCTTAACTATATCAACTATTATATCATCTGCTATTCTTCCTGTTCCAAATGTATCCACTGTTATAGATACAGGCTTTGCTACACCAATAGCATATGCAAGTTGTATTTCTAGTTTATCAGCCACTCCTGCTGCAACTAAATTTTTAGCCACCCATCTTGCTGCATAAGCAGCTGATCTGTCAACCTTAGTTGGATCTTTTCCTGAGAAAGCTCCACCACCGTGTCTTCCATATCCACCATAGGTATCAACTATAATTTTTCTTCCAGTTAATCCTGAATCACCTTGAGGTCCTCCAACAACAAATCTTCCTGTTGGATTTATAAAGTATTTAGTATTTTCATCTAAAAGCTCAACTGGAATAATTGGCTTTATTACATGCTCTATCATATCTTTTTGTATTTGTTCCTGTGTTGCTTCCGGATTATGCTGAGTTGATATTACAATTGTATCTACTCTAACTGGTTTGTTATCGTCATACTCTACTGTAACCTGAGTTTTTCCATCTGGTCTTAAATACTCCAAAGTCCCATCTTTTCTAACTTCAGTTAACTTTCTTGAAAGTTTATGAGCTAAGCTTATTGGCATAGGCATATATTCACTTGTTTCATTAGTTGCAAAACCAAACATCATTCCTTGGTCTCCTGCACCTATAGCTTCTATTTTATCCATTTTACCTTTTTTAGATTCTAATGCTTCATCTACTCCCATAGCTATATCTGCTGACTGCTCATCTATAGACGTAATTACAGAACATGTTGCACAATCAAATCCAAATTTAGCTCTAGTATATCCTATCTCTTCTACAGTCTTCCTAACTATTTTAGGAATATCCACATAGCATTTAGTTGATATTTCTCCCATAACTAAAACCATTCCTGTAGTAGTAGCTGTCTCACAAGCAACTCTTCCATTTGGATCTTGTTCTAATATGGCATCAAGAATAGCATCTGAAATTTGATCACACATTTTATCTGGATGTCCTTCAGTTACTGATTCAGACGTAAACAATCTTCTCATAAATGTATCCCTCCATTTTTTGTAAAAAATAAAAACCTCTTCAGTAAGAAGAGGTTAAATAAACTTAACATCTCTCTTATCTTGCAGATTAATACTGCAGGAATTGGCACCTTAACAATTACTTGCTGGTTGCCGGGTTTCATAGGGCCCTTTCCCTCCACCTCTCTTGATAAGAGTTTTATTCAATTATTGCTACTTTTTCATAATATCATAATTAAGTTTTAAGGTCAATACTTATAAATTAATAAAATAAAAGCACTTATTCAAGTGCTTCATTTTGGTGGAGGAAGATGGATTCGAACCATCGAAGTCGATGACAACAGATTTACAGTCTGCCCCCTTTGGCCGCTCGGGAATTCCTCCGTATTTGGTGCTGGCAGAAGGGGTCGAACCCTCGACCTACTGATTACAAGTCAGTTGCTCTACCAACTGAGCTATGCCAGCACGTATATTTAATTTTAATGGTGGGAACAACAGGGCTCGAACCTGTGACCCTCTGCTTGTAAGGCAGATGCTCTCCCAGCTGAGCTATGCTCCCACAATATATGGTGGAGGAAGATGGATTCGAACCATCGAAGTCGATGACAACAGATTTACAGTCTGCCCCCTTTGGCCGCTCGGGAATTCCTCCGTATTGGTGCTGGCAGAAGGGGTCGAACCCTCGACCTACTGATTACAAGTCAGTTGCTCTACCAACTGAGCTATGCCAGCACATATTGTTTTGTTTCCGCCATTAACGGCTTCAACATGGATTAGTATACATTGTTATGTTACTATTTTCAAGTTCATATTTTCCCGTTTGTTTAATTCTGCTATCTATTGCTTTATAATTCTCTGTTTTCTTTCATTAATCTACCTTAATCATTTTTTGATAATTTCTCTGTAAATACGTAAAATATGTACACAAATCAGCTTATTCATTAACTGCTTCCATATTTATGAATTTTTCTGCTATCTCTTTTACTTTTTCATAATCCTTATATGATAGTCTTTCCTTAAGTAATTTTATTGTGCTTTTTACATCTTCATCACTTCCATGTTCCAAATATTTTTTTATCTTCTCATAATCAACAGCTGATAACTTACTACTTATAGATAAAAGCTTTTCTTTATCAAGAAGAGTTAAATTATCCTTTATTTTTGATTTAGCAACTTTAAATACAGTGACATCTTTTTCGCTGTTTGAAGCATTCTTATTTTCAGTCTTAGAATTACTTACTTCACTCTTTTTCTCATCTTTATCACAATATTGTGAAAAAAAATCCTCTTTGTCTTCTTCAACATTCTCTTTTATCCTATCCATCTTATCTTTTTTATAGTTATCTGTCATTGTTATTGAGCTTTTATTAGTATTTTTGCTGTTAAGTTCTTGATTTGCCTTATTGCTATCTTCCTTTTTATTGCTTTGTTTTTTTTCTTGATCAGCAATATTTTTTTTCTCCATATTCTGTTTTTTGTTTAGTACTTGTACTTTATCCTTCACTGAATTTTCCTTATTATCCACCCTATTTGAATAAATCATTATACTTACACAAATAGTAGTGCATAAAATTACAATGAACGAAAGTACTTTTTTTCTCATATAGACTTCCTCCCTTATGCCAACACTTTCTTAATTATTATTCCCCTAAATATTTTTTTTATTCTTTAACAATCAATATTAATAATATTATTAATATTATTTTCATATAAATAAATTATTCAGGTAGGAGGTGAGTTTTTGAATAAAGTAAAGTCAAATTATAAAAACCCAATATCATATTATGAAATTGCTTACTTTTTAAAAGACTATATAAATAAAAATACTGTTATTGTTTGTATTGGAACTGATAGATGTATAGGGGATTGCCTTGGTCCTCTTGTAGGGACATTATTAAAAACAAAAGGGTTTCCATTGCCCGTATATGGAACTATTGGTGAACCAATACATGCTTTAAATATTGATAAAAAATTGAAAGAAATAAAAATCATGCATCCCTATACTACTATAATAGGCATAGATGCATGTCTTGGTGATGAATCTAGTATCGGAGAAATTCAAGCAAGAAATTATCCTGTCCATCCAGGTAAAGGTGTTGGCAAATCACTTCCCGATGTAGGTGAATCATCTATAATAGGTATAGTTGATTCTAATGATGGCGATGAAATATTTACTAATAACAACGTGCGATTAAACTTAGTATTAAGTATGGCTAAGGTTATAACTCACTCTCTTATACACACCTACTATTTATATGACAATACTAAAATTACCTTATAGCGGATATTATAAATTTTTATGTTTACTAAAGTTATGTTCATTTTTTAAATCTATAATTTTCTGTAAAAAAAAGCAAAGCCCTAAAATTATAGGATTTTGCTTTTCATTTTAATCTATTAATGTTATATCATCACCAATAAAAGTAACTTCCATTTTATCTAAATATTCTAGTACTTTACCTGTCCCTAAAGCTACACAGGATATTGCATCTTCAGCAACATATACTGGAACCTTAGTTACTTCTTGTATTAGTTCATTAAGACCATTTAGTAATGCTCCTCCACCTGTCATAATTATACCTTTATCAGCTATATCTGCTGCTAATTCAGGTGGTGTCTTTTCAAGTACTGCATGCGTTGTTTCAGCTATGGCATTTACAGTTTCTCTAAGCGCCTCCCTCATTTCGTCTGAGGATACAGATATATTTTTAGGAAGACCTGTAATTAAGTCTCTTCCTCTTATTTCCATAGTCATTTTTTCTTGCCGTTCAAATGCAGAACCTATGTTTATCTTTAGGTCCTCTGATGTTCTTTCCCCAATCATTAACTTATGTTTTTTCTTTATATATTTCATAATAGCTTCATCAAACTTGTCTCCTGCAACTTTTATGGAAGCTCTTACAACTATTCCTCCTAAAGAAATAACTGCAACATCAGTGGTACCTCCTCCAATATCTATCACCATATTTCCACTTGCCTTTGTTATGTCAAGGCCTGACCCAATTGCAGCTGCTAATGGTTCTTCAATTAAAAATACTTTTTTCGCACCAGCATTTTTAGCAGCATCAATTACAGCTCTCTTTTCAACTTCTGTGGCCTCACATGGTACACATACTACCACTCTTGGTGCTGACATTCTCTTCTTGCCACAAGCTTTTGTTATAAAATATTTAAGCATTTTTTCTGTTATATCATAGTCAGATATAACTCCATCTCTTAAAGGACGAATTGCCACAATGTTTCCAGGGGTTCTACCTATCATTTGCCATGCTTCTTCCCCTACAGCTAAGACTTTATTTCTGCTTCTATCTATAGCAACTACAGAAGGTTCTTTTAGAATTACTCCTTTGCCTTTAATATAAACAAGCACTGTGGCTGTCCCCAAATCAATTCCCATATCAGTTCCTATACTAAAAAACATTCCTATGCTCACTCCTACTCTTCTCATGCTTTTTTTACAATAAAAATGTGAATCTTGTTTCTTTTTATTATATCTACTTATTAATTATAATAGGAATGTTTTTAACCTTCAATAGCTTTATACTTCATTTTTGTTGCTTTTCCACCTCTTATATGTCTTTCGGCTTTATTATAGTCCAAAATAGTCTTAGCTTCTCTAGCAATTTGAGGATTTATTTTAGGTAACCTTTCTGTCATATCTTTGTGTATAGTACTTTTACTTACTCCAAAAACTTTGGCTGTTTTTCTTATTGTAGCCTTTGAACCTATAATATAATTTGCAACTTCTAAAACTCTTTCTTCAATGTAATCTTTCAAGGATGCTACCTCCCTAATCCTTCTATATTTATAAATATGCTGTTTATAATTTTTAAATTCATCAGATGAGCCATTTTCCGATAAAACTCTCGGAAAATGGCTAAAAATTAATACTTTACGTATTTTGCTGGGTCAACAAAATCATTTCCTTTTAAAACTTCAAAATGCAAATGATCTCCATACTTTTCATAAGCTGATCTTAATGTAGTTTTTCCTACTGTTCCTATGGATGTTCCCTTTGTTACGCTTTGGCCTTTAGTAACTTTTACCTTTGTATCTAAATTAGAATAAACTGTTTTTAATCCATTTTGATGATTTATAACAATTTTTACTCCATCAGAAGTAGCAGTATCAATTTCCTCTACCTTACCATCCATAGCAGCAACCACTGGTTTTCCAATATTCGTTTTTATATCTAAACCAAGATTAGGTCTGTAGCTTGTTGTAGATTCCCAGTATACAGGATCCTCTGAATAAGCCCTTGCCAAGCTACCTTCTACTGGTTTATCTAGTGAAGTATTTACTGAATTGGAAACGCTTTTTGAATTTGCCTCACTTTTAGGTACAACCACTTCTGCTTTTGAATTTTTTTTCACTTGAAGGGCATTGTCATAGTTTAAAGATGACTCATTATTTGCTTTAGCCATTTCTTTTTTTGCTTTTTCTTGTGCTTGAGTATTTTGTTGTATTAATGCACTATTAGCACGCTTATTAGCCTTAGCACTTAAAACTGCTACTGTGGCTACAACACACAAGCAAACAAATAGTACTACATAAAAACCCTCCTTCTTAAAAAAGTTAACTGCTTTGTTTGAAAATTTTTTGTCCATATGAACACCTCCTTTTTGTAGTTTGTCCAGAGTATAGTAAAAAATACATATTTTATAAAATTTTTTTCTATTATTTTCATATGTTTTATAGCCACAAAAAAAGGGCAAAGCCCTTTTCAATTAGAAATTTTATTAATTTCTATTCCACTATAATAGTGTTTCAATATTTCCTTGTAATTATTACCAGATTTAGCCATAGCATTTGCTCCCCATTGACTCATTCCAACTCCATGACCATATCCATTACAATCTATTTCTACATTTTTATCGCTAAAGTTAACACTAAAGTTAGCAGAATTTAATCCCATAATACTTCTAAATTCATTTCCTGATAAAGTTAACTTGCCTATTTTTATTTCCTTTACCGAACCACCCTTGCTTCTAGATTTTATTTCAATTTGACTTTTTATACTATCTAATAACAGACCAGAAGCTGCATATTTAGAATTTATCTTATTGATAAATTCACTACAAGATACTTTAATTGAGCTTTTATATTTAGGTGCCTTTTCTTCTCCTGAACTACCTACACTTTTTAAATAAGGAAGACTATCAGAAAAAACATCCACGCTGTCTTCCGTTCTACCACTACTTACAGCAAAATAGTATGGTTCCATTACTAACTTGTTATTGTATACCATAAATTCTCCTGAAGTTTCTTGAACTGCATTAGTTATTTTATTCCAATATTCTTCTCTTTTATTTGGCTCCCATGTTTTAAATCTATCTTCTTTATTCATAAAAACTTGACATTGAGTTGTATCACACACATCTGCACCTGTATTACTTTTATACTTGTGCCCTCCAAAAGATTCCATATGTGCTAACCCAAAAGTTCTAGCTGCTACAGCTTGAGCTTTTAGAGCTTCTGAGGAGAATTCTGCTGGAACCTCAGATGCTACAACTCCTACTACATATTCCTCCAAAGACATTTTCTCCACCTTGTTTTTTTTTGTAATATATACCTTTATTTCAGTTCTTACTTCAGTTTTTTTGTTAAATATTATATCATTAGATTTAATAAGGAATTTAGGTATTCCGGAAATGTTACTTTCACCTATTTCTAATATAAATACAGATAACATTATAACTAGCACTATACCAATAAACATTAATAATAAAAAGCTTTTTAAATGTATTGAAAAACTAACCCTCTTCATATAAGTATCTCTCCTTACTTTCGTTAAAGTATATCAATATAATGTATTAAGGGTTATTAAAAATTATTACTACAATTAAAAAAGAGAAGATTTTGTTCTAACCTTCTCTTTGCTTTAATATATTAATATTATGGAAGTTTATGTCATTATCCTTTGTATGTCTGCACCTAATCCTTGCAATTTCTTTTCTATAGAAACATAGCCTCTATCTACATGATATATGTCTGTAATTTCTGTTTCTCCTTCTGCCACTAACCCACAGAGTATAAGCGCAGCCCCTGCTCTTAAATCAGTAGCTCTAACTTCTGCACCAGTTAACTTATCTACACCTTCTATGATAGAGCTTCTGCCATCAATCTTTATATTTGCTCCCATTCTTTTCATCTCTGCAGCATGCATAAACCTGTTTTCGAAAATTGTTTCTGTAATTACACTTGTTCCTTTTATAGTACATAAAAGACCTGCCATCTGAGATTGCATATCTGTAGGAAATCCTGGATATGGCATAGTTTTAATATCTATAGGTTTAAGTTCTCTATCTGCATCTACATAAATGCTATTTCCATCTACACTTATTTTTACTCCTGCTTCTGTTAACTTAGCAATAATCGGTTTTAAATATTCTTCGTTGACTTCATTTATTTTAATTTTACTCCTAGTTATAGCTGCTGCAATCATAAACGTACCTGCTTCTATCCTATCATATATAGGTTTATGTGTAGTTCCTTTCATGTTTTTAACTCCAATTATACGAATAGTATCTGTTCCAGCTCCAATAATATTAGCACCCATATTATTTAAGAATCTGCCTAAATCTTGAATCTCTGGCTCTTCAGCTGCATTTTCTATAATAGTCTCTCCTTCAGCCATAACTGCAGCCATCATTACATTTTCTGTTGCTCCTACTGACGGAAAATCCAAATATATCTTGCTTCCTATAAGTTTTTTAGCTTCAGCTTCCACATATCCATGCCCAACATTTACTTCTGCACCTAGTGCGCTAAACCCTTTTAAATGCAAATCTATAGGCCTAGTTCCTATATTACATCCTCCTGGTAGTGACAATCTAAATCTGCCAAATCTAGATATCATAGGCCCCATAATCAAAAAAGATGCCCTCATTTTTTTCACCAAATTACTTGAAGCTTCACCATCTTTTATATTAGAAGTATCTATTACTATTCTTTTAGCTTCTTCATTAATGCTTATGTCTGCTGAAATAGTTCTAAGTACATCACTTATAACAAATACATCTTCTAACATAGGCGCATTATCAATAACACATTTATCTGCACTTAGTATGCTAGCTGCTATAATTGGCAATACAGAGTTTTTTGCAGTACTTATACTTACTTCTCCTTCTAACTTTTTTCCTCCCTTTACTGATATTTTATTCATGTTTATCCTCCATTCTACAATTGCTAATATGCTGCAAGTATTTCAGGAGTGCCAATAATTATATAATTACCTGAATTATACTTGCAAATAGCATAATTAAAGTCCATTGGTTTACCATTACTTTCCATTGCATCATATATTCCTGTATAAGCTGTGGTACTATATCCATTTTTTAAGGCTATTGTACTAATGTTCGATGCCCCATGACTTTTTAGAATTTTTAAAATTTCATTATTTGTTGCATTAACGTCCTTGTTGTACACTTGTGCTTTTAGATATTGAAAATATTTCACAGTTACATTTTTATCTTCTATGCATTTTTGTAATTTATTTTTCATATCTTTTAATAGATTAGAATTACTTTTTTCCACTAAATTTATTGTTATAACATTATGATTTTCATATTTCATGGTTTCTATGTAACCATTTGTATTATCTTTACCAAATTCTATAGAATAAATTTTTTCATTTTTTAGTATTGATTTATTACTTACATTTGAAAAATTTAATTTCTTTAATATATCATTACAAACCTCTTCTCCATTCTTATCCGTTGTAAATGATGCTGTTATACCATATTCTACTGTTTTGCTACTAGTTTTTTTTAGGATATCATCAAATAAATCAGAATTTTTATTAGCTAAAGAAAAATCGCAAAATAAAAATATAATTCCAATCATTAAAAAAATAGCAACAATCATAATATTTCTCTTTCTCATAAATTGCACTCTACTAGCCTATGCTGAAGAGCTTTTCACCTCTCCCCTTTTTTCTTTCTTTAACATTATAGACTAGTGTTATGTAAAATATTCAGCTCTTTTGATTTTATTAACCTGCTGAAGTAATTTCTTGCTATTCTTTGAATTTCATTAATAATGTTAATTTTTTTCATATTACCCTTCTTAATATATTATCAATATATAAAACCATTCAGTAAAACGTGCAAAATTTCTTAGGTTCATCTATGCAAAAAAAATAACACGAAACTTAAGTTTCGTGTTAGGTTTAATATCGATTTTATTTTGAACCAATTCTAGCTATAGCTCTAGCTAAAGCTAACTCTGCTCTTTTTAAATCAATGCCTTCTTTTTCATCTTTTAATCTTTCCTCTGCTCTTTTCTTAGCAGATTCAGCTCTCATCTTGTCTATATCCTCTGGCCACTCACAAGCATCACATAAAAACTCTACAGCATTATCTTTTACTTCAAGTATACCACTAGATGTAAATGCTTTAAGTTTTTTACCATCACCTGTAGTAATTTCTGTGACAGCAGGTCTTAAAGGAGTTACTAAAGGCATATGATCTCCAAGAATTCCTATACGGCCTTGAGTACTATCTGTTATTAGTTCTATCACTTCTCCATTAAAAAATTCTTTTTCAGGAGTAATGATAGTTAACTTAAAAGCATTCGCCATATTAATCTCCTTCTCACAAATTAATTATAAGTTAGACAATTATAACCTTGCCTAACTTATAACTAATATATTAGTTTTCTTCCATCATAGATTTAGCTTTCTTAACAACTTCTTCTATAGTTCCTGCAAAAAGAAATGCTGGTTCTGGTAAGTTATCATACTTACCCTCAAGTATTTCCTTGAAAGCCCTTACAGTTTCCTTTACTGGAACATAAGCACCTTTCATGCCTGTAAACTGTTCAGCAACACTAAATGGCTGTGATAAGAATCTTTGAACTCTTCTAGCTCTTACAACTACCATTCTATCTGCTTCTGAAAGTTCATCTACACCAAGGATTGCTATTATATCCTGTAATTCCCTATATCTTTCCAATATGTGTTTTACATTTGAAGCTACTTCATAGTGTTCTTCACCTACTATTCTTGGATCAAGTATTCTTGAACTTGATTCAAGCGGATCAACAGCAGGATATATTCCAAGTTCTGTTATAGCTCTTGAAAGAACTGTTGTAGCATCAAGATGCGCAAAAGTAGTTGCTGGTGCTGGATCTGTTAAGTCATCTGCAGGTACATATACAGCCTGAACAGATGTTATAGATCCATGTTTTGTGGATGTTATTCTTTCTTGAAGAGCACCCATTTCAGTTGCAAGTGTTGGTTGATATCCAACAGCACTAGGTATTCTACCAAGTAACGCTGAAACCTCAGATCCTGCTTGACTGAATCTGAATATGTTATCTATAAATAAAAGTACATCTTGACCTTTATCTCTAAAATATTCAGCCATAGTAAGTCCTGTTAATGCAACTCTCATTCTAGCTCCAGGCGGTTCATTCATTTGTCCAAATACTAGAGCAGTTTTATCTATAACTCCAGATTCTTTCATTTCATAATAAAGGTCATTACCTTCTCTTGTTCTTTCTCCAACACCTGTGAATACTGATAATCCACCATGTTCTTTAGCTATATTGTTTATAAGCTCTTGGATAAGAACTGTTTTACCAACACCGGCACCACCAAATAGTCCTATTTTTCCGCCTCTTTGGTATGGGGCTATAAGATCTATAACTTTGATACCTGTTTCAAACATTTCTGGTTGAACAGATTGATCTTCAAAGCTTGGTGCTTCTCTATGAATAGGATATGTCATATCTGTATTACAAACTCCTGCTTCATCTATTGGCTGCCCTAACATATTAAAAAGTCTTCCTAAAACCGCTTCTCCAACTGGTACAGATATTGGTGCTCCTGTATCTACTGCCTCCACGCCTCTTTTTAGTCCATCTGTTCCTTCCATAGATATGGTTCTAACTATATCGTCTCCAACATGTTGTTCTACCTCAGTGATAAGTTTACTTCCATCACTCATATCTATTTCTACGGCATTATATATATTAGGAAGGTGTTCTGTATTAAATTTTATATCTACTACAGGTCCTATAACCTGAACAACTTTGCCCACGTTTGGCATTAGTGTCCCTCCCTTATTTCTGAGCTTCTGCTCCTCCAACTATTTCTGATATTTCTTGAGTTATAGCGCCTTGTCTTACTCTATTGAATTTAAGTTTTAGCTTATCTAATAACTCATTAGCATTCTTTGTTGCCCCATCCATAGCTGACATTCTTGAACCTTGTTCACTAGCTTTAGCATGAAGCATATAATTTAATATTTGCTGTTTTAATTGCATAACCACCATATCATTTAACATTTCATCAATAGATGGTTCAAACTTAACAAAACGTCTACTTGATTCATTATCTTTACTTTCTAAAGGGAGCAATTTTTCTACTTTAACCTGTTGTTTTATGGTTGTAAAAAATTTTGTATAAACTATATATACTTCTCCAACTTCAGAATTGCGATACATATCAATTGCCTTGTAAGCTATAGCCTCTGCTTCCTTTAAAGTAGGTACATCCGGTATATCTACATACTCTGCTGTAGTTTTAAATCTTAATCTATTAAAATATAACCTTCCCTTTTGACCTACTGACATCAATAAAGAATTTTCTCTGTTATTTGATATTACTTCTGCAGTTTTATTTACTACATTAGCATTAAATCCTCCACAAAGTCCTGAATCGGAGTTAAGGGCAATATAAAGCTTTTTTTCACTTTTATTGCCATGTATGTAAATACTATTTTCTTCCACACCTTTTACAATATCATTAATGATTTCTGTAAAAGCATCATGGTATTTTTGATTTACCTCCAGTTTATTCCTGACCTTTCTGATTTTAGAGGTGGCAATAAGTGCCATGGCCTTTGTTATTTTTTGGGTACTAGATATGGATTTAATTCTTCTCTTAATCGTAACAAGTTCTGCCCCTGCCATATTTCACCTCCCGCAGAAGAAATTACACCTCTGCTAAAAATATTTTTTTGAATTCTTCTATAGTATTCTTAAGTTTTTCTCTTAGTTCATCTGATAAAACTTTTTTATTTATAATTTCTTCACCAATTTCTTTATGATGAGTATCCATATACTCTAAAAATTGCTGTTCGAATTTTTTTATTTGATCTACTGGTACATCTAATAATTGACTGTTTACTGCAGCAAATAAAATCATTATCTGTTTCTCTACAGGTACTGGTTTATATTGAGGCTGCTTTAATATTTCTACAAGTCTCTTACCTTTTTCAAGTCTTCTTTTTGATTCTCCATCAAGGTCTGAACCAAACTGTGCAAAAGCTGCAAGTTCTCTGTATTGTGCAAGATCCAATTTTAATGTTCCTGAAACCTGCTTCATGGCCTTAATTTGAGCATTACCACCAACCCTGGATACAGATATACCAGCGTTAACTGCCGGTCTTTGTCCTGCATTAAATAATTCTGATTCAAGGAATATCTGACCATCTGTTATTGAAATAACATTAGTTGGTATATATGCTGTAACATCTCCTGCTAGAGTTTCTATTATAGGAAGAGCTGTAATAGATCCTCCACCAAGCTTATCTGAAAGCTTTGCTGCTCTTTCTAAAAGTCTTGAGTGTAAATAGAAAACATCTCCAGGAAAAGCTTCTCTTCCTGGTGGTCTACGAAGTAATAATGACATTGTTCTATAAGCAACTGCATGCTTCGACAAATCATCATATACTATAAGTACATCTTTTCCTTGATTCATAAAATATTCACCCATTGTACAACCTGTGTAAGGTGAAATATATTGTAATGGTGCTGATTCTGATGCTGCAGATGATACAATTATTGTATAATCCATGCATCCTGTTTCTGTAAGGTTGTTAAATATATGAGCTACGGTAGATTGTTTCTGTCCTATAGCAACATATATACAAATTACATCTTTACCTTTTTGATTTATTATTGTATCTATTGCTATAGCAGTCTTACCTGTTTGTCTGTCTCCTATGATAAGTTCCCTTTGACCTTTTCCTATTGGTATAAAAGAATCTATAGCTTTTATACCTGTCTGTAATGGCTGTTTAACTGATTGTCTTTGTATAACGCCGGGAGCTTTAATTTCAACTGGTCTTGTTTCTGTAGTTTTAATAGGACCTTTACCATCTATAGGCTGTCCAAGGGAATTTACAACTCTGCCTACAATAGCTTCTCCTACTGGTACTTCAACAACATTACCAGTTCTTTTAACTATGTCTCCTTCTTTTATACCTTTCTCAGAACCCAAAAGAACACAACCTACATTGTCTTGTTCAAGGTTTAGAGCCATACCATAAACATTGTTTGGAAACTCTAGAAGTTCTCCAGCCATACAATCATTAAGACCATAAACTCTGGCTATACCATCGCCAATTTGAATTATTGTACCTGAATCAACTGTTTCTATTTTCTTTTCATACTTCTGTATTTCTTGTTTTATAATTGAAGTTATTTCTTCAGGTTTTATGTTCATAGGCTCACCTCTAATCTCTCTTAAGCATTAATTTTTTCATTTCATCCATTTTAGATTTTATTGTACCGTCTATTACTTCATTGTCTACTTGAACATATACTCCACCAATTATGGTTGGATCTATTTCCTCTTCCAATAAAATCTTTTTATCATATTGTTTTTCTAATCTAATAACTAAGTTTTTCTTTTCTTCATCTTTTAAAGGAACAACTGTTTTAACCTTAGCTACAGCAGTTTTATTCTTTTCAAGATAAATCTTCTCCATTTGTTTAAGTTTGCCTTCAAGTTGAAGAATTCTTCCTTTTTCTATAAGGACTAGTAAAAAAGCTAATAAATCTTCATCTATCTGGTCCTTAAAAACATCAATAAAAATCTTCTTTTTACTTGAAGTACTAACTTGTGGGTGTTTTATTAATTCTACAAAATCTTGATCTTCATTTATTATAGCTACTATTTTTCTTAATTCATCTAAATACTGCTCTACTTTTCCTTTTTCTTCTCCAATTTTATAAAGTGCAAGAGCGTATCTTCTATCTAAATATTCATACATAGTTAGATACCTACCTTAGCTATAAAGTCGTTAATAAGTCTCCTATGTTGTTCTTCATCAATAGATTCTTCCAAAGCTCTTGAAGACACTAAAACAGCTAAATCAACAACCTGACCTTTTATTTCATCTGCTGCTTTTTCTTTTTCTCTTTCAGCTTCAACTTTTGCTCTTTTAACTATAGTTTCAGCTTCTTCATGAGCTCCTTTTAGTATATCTGAGGAAACTTTTTCGGCTTTTACTTTATAATCTTCTACTATATTTTTACCTTCTTGTTTTGCCAAGCTTAACTTATTTTCATTTTCTATTCTTATTTCTTGCGCTTTTTTTCTATCTTCTTCTGTTTTACTTATCTTAGTTATTATTTCATTTTGCCTTTTATCGATATTATCATTTACTGGCTTAAATAGAAAATGTCTAAGAATAAAATATAGTATTAGAAAGTTTATAATAGTAGCAATAATCTGAGAAACATTTATCTCCATCCTATTATAAAAGCCTCCCTTCAGGCATAGATTTAAATAATGCTCTATGCACTATTTAGTGAATATTAATAGTAATGCAACTAGTAATGCGTATATTGATGTTGCTTCTGAGAATGCAGCACCAACAACCATTGTACTTATAATTTTACCACTTGCTTCTGGCTGTCTTGAAACACCTTCAACTGCTTTACCAGCAGCATTACCTGTTCCAATACCTCCTCCTATACAACCTATTGCAGCTAGACCTGCGCCTATTGCTGCCATTCCTGTTATAAATGATTTTGCATCAATATTCATTTTCTTCCTCCTTAAAATAATTCTTAAAATAATTATATTTTTATTTTATATTTTATTGATAACTAAACATTAATGTTCTGCTGCGATTTTGATATTAATCATTGTTAGCATCATAAATATAACCATTTGAATTGTACCATCAAACACATCAAAATATGCATGAAGTGGCACTGGAATAGCAAGTTGTGCTACCCAAGCTACTTTACCTAATGCACTATAAACCATATCCATAATAACCACAGCTGCAGTCATATTACCAAATAGTCTTAGTGTTAGGGACACAGGCAGCATAATTCTTTCAATAAGGTTTAGCGGCAACATACCTGCATAAGGTTGAAAGTAACCTGAAAAATAATGACCTAACCCTATCTTTTTAATAGCATTTGCCTGCACAATAACAAATGTTATTAGCGCTAAACCCGCAACTACACTAAGATCAAGTGTTGGAGGTTTTAAACCTATAAGGCCTACCAAATTCATAAGCAAAAGAAAAATTGCTAGAGTGCCTATGTAGGGAACAAAAGAACTATATCCTTCTCCCATATTTTCTTTTACAAGGTTATTGAATGTTTCTACTACCATTTCTACAATATTTTGCTTTTTGTTAGGAATTTTTTTCAAGTTTCTTGTAGATGCAATAGCTATTATTGTTACTATTAAAATTATAACCCACTGAATAACCAAACTTGAGGTAACCCCGAATTTATATCCAAACAAATTCAGGTAAAATAAAGGCACAAGTTTTTCCAAATAATCACTTCCTTTCTGTAATTTTATTTGTCTTTTATGTATATTCCATATAATGTCAAAGATACGAATTGTAAACTATATCCTAACATATAAGCAATCACATTAAACTTATTATACTTAAAAAGAACTAATGCTATACCGCATACTATTGTTACTCTAAATAGGAAGCTTATAAAAGCAACAAATTTATATTTTAAAGTTTTGTTTAAAAGCGTGTATTCTGTTATTTTTCCATTTACTACAAAGTTTATAAATGCAATACCTAGTCCAAGTAATATTATCAATGAATAATCTTTAAATATCAATCGAGTTACAATTCCTAAAACTACTGCTATTACTAAATCAAAAATTAAAACTTTTCTGAACATACGTTGAAGGTCATTCTGCACTTTCATTTCCTCCATTACTTTTTACACGATAACTTATTATATAATCTAAATAAGTATAAATAAAATCCTGCATTTCGCTTATATAATCAATATTCAGCTTTGATAGTTGAATATTTAACAATATAATCAGGTTTTTTCTTCATTTCTCTTATTTTATTCAATTTTCTACAGTTTTAAAAACCAAACAGCATTCAACTTCATTTTTTTAACTATTTTGAATATTCATCATATTGTACCCAATCCCTTTAGACACTTAAATCTCATCACATTTAAAATTATGAGAAAATTCAAAAACTAATCACAATTTGAAAATTACATAATCGTTCACAAACTCATTGTATTCTTAAATTTTTAATATATATTTTAATTAAACTACTTTTTTATATTATACTCTATTTTTCAAGTTATAAAAAGTTTATTTTTATTATTTCTGTAGTAATTTGATTTATTTGTAATAATTTAATCTATTTTTATTTATATGTATATTATTATAGAATTAATATGTATTTCCATGTCACTTCTTTAAATAGCTAGAAAGTCATATTTTCTAGCTAAATTCCTTATAATTGTTTTCATTTTTCTCTATTCCAAAGTACTCCAATATGCATGACGCTATTCTTTGAGATGCTTTACCATCTCCATAAGGATTTATGGCTTTACTCATATTCTCATATTCTTTACTATTTCTAATTAAATTATTAGCTTCTTTTATTATAGTATCCACATCTGTTCCTACAAGTTTTACAGTCCCTGCTTTTACAGCTTCTGGTCTTTCAGTTACATCTCTCATTACAAGAACAGGTTTTCCCAAGTGAGGAGCTTCTTCTTGAAGTCCACCTGAATCTGTCATAACCATATAGCATTTATTCATCAAATTATGTGTTTCTTTTGTATCTAGTGGTGGCAATAAATGCACTCCCTCTACACCGCCTAAAATCTTATATGCAACATCTTTAACTACAGGATTTAAATGTACAAGATATACCAATTCTACATCTTCATTATTCTCTACAACGGCTTTTAGAGCATTGCATATATTTTCTATACCTTGCCCCCAATTTTCTCTTCTATGCGCTGTTACCATTATAATTTTTTTATTATTATAATCTATACTGTTAAGTGCTTCATTGTTAAATACATATCTATCTTCTACAGTGAATTCCATAGCATCTATTACCGTATTCCCCGTTACAAATATTGCCTTTTCATCTACACCTTCTTTTAATAAATTTGTTTTTGATCCTGATGTTGGTGCAAAGTGCATATCAGCTACAGCGCCAGTAAGTTTCCTGTTCATCTCTTCAGGAAACGGAAAATATTTATCATAAGTTCTAAGTCCAGCTTCTACATGACCTACTTTTATTTTTTGATAAAAAGCAGCCAAAGCTCCTGCAAAAGTTGTTGTTGTATCTCCATGCACTAATACCAAATCTGGTTTTTCTTTCTGAAATATTTCCTCTAATCCTTCTAAAACTCTTGTAGTTATACCAGTAAGACTTTGTTTTGTTTTCATTATATTCAAATCAAAATCTGGCTTTATATCAAAAAGTTCTAAAACCTGATCTAACATTTCTCTATGTTGTGCTGTTACACAAACCTTATTATCTATTTGTTCTTTTTTTTCAAGTTCTTTGACAAGAGGAGCCATTTTTATAGCTTCAGGTCTTGTACCAAATATTGTTATAACTTTAACTTTATCCATGAGTATACCTCCATCTTTTTATTCTCTATGTTCAAAAAATCCAAATTTCCATGCTATTATTACTAATACTATCATAACCATAGCTAATAAGAAATATGACCTTTGAGTACTTATTTGCATAGCAATTATTGCAAAGCTTCCAAGAACAGCACTTATTAAATACATTATTATAACCGCCTGTCTTTGACTGAGACCCATATCTAGTAATCTATGATGTAAATGTCCTTTATCAGCTTGCATAATTGGTTTGCCATTTATCTTTCTCCTAATCATAGCAAAAAGAGTATCATATATAGGTATTCCTAGTGCTAAAATAGGTACAGCTATGGCAAAAGCAGCTGCAGATTTTATAGCTCCCTCTATCGATATAGCTGCAAGCAAAAAACCTAAAAGTTGTGCACCAGTATCCCCCATAAATATAGAAGCTGGATTAAAATTATATGGTAAAAATCCTAGTATTGAACAAGATAATATGCAAGTTAATGTGGCTGCATCCATTCTTTTGTTTAGTAAAGCTATTATAAAAATAGTCACTGCAGATATAAATGCAACTCCTCCTGCTAATCCATCTAATCCATCTATTAAATTAAGTGCATTAGTAATTCCCACTACCCATATTATAGTTAAAGGTACGGAAAGCATTCCTACATTTATGTATGTATCTATACCCGCTTTAGCTAAAGGGTTAGTTATTCGCATTATATTTACACCATAAATAATCAGAGATGAAGCTGCTGCTATTTGAAATAATAGTTTTTGCCAAGGTTTTATTTCAAACTTGTCATCCAAAAAACCACCTATAACTATTATTGTTGCTCCTATTATTATTCCTTTTTCTGGTTTAGTCAATTGACCTGTTTTTAATATTAATGTGCTAACAAATGAAAAATATATAGCAAGTCCTCCCAGAAGTGGTATAGGTTTTTTATGTATTCTTCTATTATCTTTTGGAACATCTATGGCATTTATTTTTACAGCAAATCTCTTGACTAATGGAGTAAGTGCTGCCGAAATTATTATTGAAATTATTGCTAAAATATATAAGTTATCCATATATTAACCTTCCTTTATTAATTGAGAATTCTCCATTCATAATTCTAATTTTTTATTATTCCAGGCTGCAAACATCAATCAATATGCACCTTCTCCTTCTAAAGAATCATCATTCTCAATCCATTCAATAACCGGTATTTCTCTATAATCATTTTTAGTATCTCGTATAATAACTGTCTCAATACCTGAATTAATTATAAATCTTTTGCATAGTGCACAAGGTGCTGCATTATATACATATTCATTTGTTTTTTCTTCTTTACCAACTAAATACATAACAGCACCTAACATGTCTTGTCTTCTAGAAGATATAATAGCATTTTGTTCAGCATGAACTGACCTACACAATTCATATCTTGTCCCTCTAGGAACATTCAAATGTTCTCTTTTACAATACCCTAAATCACAACAATTTTTTCTTCCTCTAGGTGCTCCCGTATATCCTGTAGCCATTATTTCATCATTTTTAACAATTATGGCTGCAAAATTGCGTCTCATACAAGTGCCTCTTTCTAAAACAGTTTCACATATATCTAAGTAATAATTATTTTTATCAATTCTTTGCATATTGTCCTCCATAATTTTAATCCATTTAACTCATGCGCCTTCTATGAATCACGTATGTATTCCCTTTTTATTTTATACTAAAAAGGATGTAATTGAAAGACCGATTATACATTATAGGTTCTAAAATTTATTTTACAATGCATTAATCAAAAAATAAAAAGCAGTAAAAATCTTACCACTTTTTATTTTATATATCTATTAGATTAAAGTTTCACTTTATTTAGTTCCAAATAATCTATCTCCTGCATCTCCAAGACCAGGTACTATATAACCATTTTCATTTAATTTTTCATCTATTGATGCAATATATATATCTACATCTGGATGTGCATCTACAACAACTTTAACTCCTTCTGGTGCTGCTATAAGACACATTAATCTTATGTTTTTAGCTCCCTTTTTCTTCAATAAGCTTATAGCATCTACTGCTGAACCACCTGTAGCAAGCATAGGATCTGTAACTATAACATCTCTTTCACCTATGTCTTGTGGAAGTTTACAGAAATATTCTACAGGTTTTAATGTTTTTTCATCTCTATACAGACCTATATGTCCTACTTTTGCAGCCGGTATAAGTTTTATCATACCATTAACCATTCCAAGTCCAGCTCTTAATATAGGTACTATAGCTACTTTTTTACCTGCAAGCATTTTACATTTAGCTTTGCATATAGGCGTTTCTATTTCCACTTCTTCTAGTTGTAAGTCACGAGTTACCTCATAAGCCATAAGCATTGCTACTTCTTCTACTAATTCTCTAAAATCCTTAGATCCTGTATTTTTATCCCTTATAAATGACAACTTGTGTAATATTAATGGATGTGCTATTTGTGTTACTTTACTCATTTTTATTCCCCCAATTATTTAGAATATTTTTTTTCAATTTCTGTAATTTTATCAAGTCTTCTTTGATGTCTGTCTCCTTCAAATTTTGTATTTAGAAAGATGTCTACTATATCTAATGCTACACCTACACCAATTACTCTTTGACCTAGTGCAAGTATATTAGCATTATTATGTTCTCTACAAGCGTGAGCACTAAAAGTATCACTGCATAACGCAGCTCTTACCCCAGGAACTTTATTAGCAGCTATGCTTATTCCTATACCTGTGCCACAGACTAATATACCAAAGTCATAGTTTTTTGATACCACTTCTTCTGCAACTTGTAATGCAAACTCAGGATAGTCGCAGGATGATTCTGTATAAGTACCAAAGTCCTTCATCTCTATACCTTTAGATTCTAAGTGCGAGATTATTTCTTTTTTTAATGGTAGTCCAGCATGATCGCTTCCTAAAGCTATTTTCATATAAATACCTCCAAACAAACTTGTAAAATCAACTTAAATTTTATCAGGCCGCAAAAAAAGAAGATAATAACATTTAATTAATGCCTCTATCTTCCTTTAATTTGTTCAATAATAAAACAATACTACTTTTCAACTGTGTATAAGTCTTTCTATATGCTTCCATGTTACTGCCAAAAGGGTCAACTACATCATTGTTTACTGAAACATATCCATTTAAAGTAAAAATCTTGTGTTTGAATTTTGGAAAAGCTTCACATAAAATATTTTTGATAGTTTCAGTCATAGTTAAAATAAGTTCACAATTTTCCACCATACAACAATTAAGCTGAATGGCTTTTCTATCACTTATATCAATCCCCATGTTTTGTCTAACAATTTCAGCAGAATTTATAGAGGTCTTACTATTATCCACTATAGATATACCAGCAGAAATGGCTTGTGTACTTTCAATATCACACAAAAAATTGAATATCGACTCTGCCATGCAGCTTCTACACGTATTACCTGTGCAAACAAATAGTATGTTTCTCATGCTTAACCTCCTATAAAACTTATACTATAGTAATATCAAATCCAGCAGATTTTTTCAATCTATTCATTATTGCTACTCCAACACCAATTTCTTCAAAGGATTCAGTTATTATCACATCTACGCCTTTATCATCAAAGCTTCTAAGTGTCTCAAATAGATTTCTAGATATATTTATCATATCTTTTCTGCTACCTAATGATATTACTATTCCATTGTTATAGTAACTTTCTGTTTCATCTGTAGCCATTATACCTACTACTTTATTTTCATCTATATAATTTTGCACTATTTCATTGATTTTTGCAATAGTTTTTTGCAAATCTCCTTGAATAATTTTCACAGGTGCTTTTGGTGCATAGTGTCTATATTTCATTCCAGGTGCTTTTGGTTTGAAATCTTTATCTGGTTTTTTCATTATAGCAGGATCTATATATGCCTCATTATCTACTTCTTTTAACATTTCAAGAGTTATTCCACCAGGTCTTAGAATGCATACTGGCTGGACTGTGCAATCTATTACTGTTGACTCCACTCCTATGTCACACATTTCACCTCCAATAATGTATTCAATTTTCCCACTCATATCCTCTATACATCTTTCTACATCTGTAGGGCTAGGTCTTCCTGAAATATTAGCTGAAGGAGCTGCTATGGGAACATTACACTCTCTTATAAATTCTCTAGCTATAATATTTGATGGCATCCTAATACCAACACAATCTAATCCCGCCGTTGTAATGTCTGGTATGACTTCAGACTTAGGTAGTATTAATGTCATAGGGCCTGGCCAAAATTTTTCCATAAGTTTTTTAGCTACTTCTGGTATTTCCTTTACTAAAGGTTCTATTTTTTCAAAGTCAGCTATATGAACTATTAAAGGATTGTCCTGTGGCCTCCCCTTAGCTTCAAAAATTCTTTTTACAGCTAAACTATCCAATGCATTAGCACCAAGTCCATAAACAGTTTCTGTTGGAAATGCTACAAGTCCACTGTTTTTTATAACTTTTGAAGCCTCCATTATAATATTTTTATCTAAATTTTTTTCATCTAATATCTTTATTTTTGTATCCATTCCTATATTTACCACCTTTTTTATAAAATTCATTGTGCTAGTAAACAAATTTCAAAATCTGTTTACTACACAAATACTATTATTGCAAACAGATTTAATTGATAATTATACTTTAATAATGTTTAAATTTCAAGTATACACTAGTCTTAATTTGAAATATAAAAAAGACTGGAAACTTAATCTTAAATTTCAACAGCCCACAAATAATTTATAACATTTTTACAATTGTAAGACCTACCATTACTCCCGTTAGTAATCCAATAGTGCTGCTTAACCCTTGCCATAATTTCGAAGATTCTGGTATCATCTCTCCACAAACTACATATAACATTATTCCAGAAGCAAATGATAGACACGCACCCAATATATTAACTGATATATTAGCTACATAAGCGCCAACCCAAGTACCTATGACTGTGGGAAAAGCGGTTACAAAAGCATAAAATAATATTTTAGATATTTTCATTCTAGATGCTATAAGTGGAGCTGAAACCGCAATACCTTCTGGTACATCATGAACTGCGATTATCAAACTCATCTTAATACCAAGATCACTTCCCGCTGCAAAACCACACCCCATAATTATTCCTTCAGGAAAATTATGAATCATAAGACCTAGTGCAGCCATAAAAGCAATTTTTAAATGTCCATTTATGCCATCTATATTTATTTTACTATCAATAAATGCTATAACTGCAATTCCCATTGTGCAAAATAATAAAGTTCCACTAAAACTCCACTTAGTAAGTGCTTCTGGTATCAAATCAAATACTACCACAGCTAGCATTAGCCCCCCAGCAAATCCTATTATGGTTCCTAACATCTTATTAGATGGTTTTTTTACCATTACTCCTAAAGAAGCCCCTAACATTGTTCCAAATAAAGATATAACACTTCCTATAATTACAAAACAAACTGTACTCTCCCCCAAAGAAAATCACTCTTTACACTCATTACTATATAAACTATTTTATTTATTTAGTTTAATATATATGCTACTATTTTAAGTATATTTAAATCTTATAATACTGAGAATTTTCTCTATAAAATTTTATTTTCTCTACTGCTTCTTCTGTAAATTCAGCATAAACACAGTTTTTGTATATTAAATCTAAAAGAGGATATTTATTAATACCTCCTCTTTTTATTATAGTATAGTAATATTCATTATCCGGATGCATAACTTTAATTCTATTATATTGATAGGCTATATATGGATGATTTTTTAAAAGGTTAATGCTAATAGGCATCATCCTTTCACTTCTAAATCTAGATTTAGCAAGCAAAACAATTTTGAAATCTTTTCCGCCAGTATCTTTTGATACAACATTTTCTACATGTACTAATACAACCTTGTCACAACCTATGTCAATACTCTTACGAACTAATCCTAAGTTTATTTTTAATTTATATTCATCATACTCAAAGGCCAAAGATTCTTTATTAATTTTTATACAAATTGCCAAAAATATTAGTAATTCTATAATTACTAAGTAAACTATATAGAATATATAAAACTTTTTTGAGACAATAAGTATAATTGGTAATATAAAAAAAATAAAGCACATAGATAGCATAAATCTTTTATAAGACTTTTTTTGCTTTCTAATAGCTTTATCTATATTCATAGTTTCCCTCTTTTCTTAAAATTAATAATCAAAATTAATTTTCATTATTTCCCATAGCCTTCATTTTTTCTGCTTGATCAGTAGTTATAAGTGCATCTATAACTTCATCTATCTCTCCATCTAAGTATGAATCCAGTTTGTATAAAGTAAGTCCTATTCTATGATCTGTAACTCTTCCCTGAGGATAGTTATAAGTTCTTATTCTTTCACTTCTATCACCAGTTCCAACCTGGCTCTTTCTATCCTCAGCTATACCTGCACTTCTTTCTGCTTGTGCTCTTTCAAATAATCTAGACTTAAGTACTTTCATAGCTTTTTCTTTATTCTTAAGCTGAGATTTTTCATCTTGACAAGAAACTACAAGTCCTGTTGGTAAATGGGTAATTCTTACTGCTGAGTCTGTAGTATTAACACACTGTCCACCATGTCCTGATGCCCTAAATACATCTATTCTTATATCATTAGTACTTATAACTAAATCTACATCATCAACTTCTGGTAAAACGGCTACTGTAGCTGTTGAAGTATGTATTCTTCCACTCGATTCTGTGTCTGGAACTCTTTGAACTCTATGAACTCCACTTTCATACTTTAATCTACTATAAGCTCCTGCACCTTTTAACATAAATACAATTTCCTTAAATCCGCCTATATCTGTAGCATTTAAACTTATAGTTTCAATTTTCCATCTTCTACGTTCTGCATATCTAGTGTACATTCGTGTAAGGTTTGCAGCAAACAAAGCTGCTTCATCTCCACCAGCTCCACCTCTTATTTCTACAAATACGTTTTTATCATCATTAGGGTCTTTAGGTAACAATAATATTTTCAATTCTTCATAAGTTTGTTCTTTAGTCGCAATAAGTTCTTTTATGTCTTCTTGAACCATTTCTCTCATGTCTTTGTCTGATTCATCTTTTAACATTTCTTTATTTTCTTCTAAGTCTTTTTCTGCTTTTTTATATTGTCTATACTTAATTATTAATGCCTCTAACTCTGCATGTTCTTTACACAGTTTTTGCCACTCTTTTTGATCTGCCATAATTGACGGATCACTTATTTTTATTGATAATTCTTCGTACTTATTTTCTATAAATTCAAGTCTTTTTAACATACTTTTTTATCACTCCGTATAAATATTTTCACAATTAATAATTATATCACAATACTTTTATAACTATCAACTGATTTCCATTTTTCCTTTTACAACTCTGTCTCTTCCAGCCAAGTCCTTCATGCAGTTTATATTACTAAACCCGTTCTCTTTTAATATACTACTTACAGAATCTTTTTGATCATGTCCTATCTCAAACATTAGAAATCCACCCTTATTTAATAATTCTAAACTTTGAGAAGTTATCTTTCTGTAAAACTCCAGCCCATCCTTACCTCCACTTAAAGCTTCATAAGGTTCATAATTTTTTACGTCTTCCATTAAAGTAGGAATAACATCATCTTTTATATATGGCGGATTTGAAACTATCATATCAAATTTCTCTTCTTTATTTAAAAAGTAGTTTAACAAATCACTTTGCACAATCTCAACTCTATTTTCAAGTCCAAACCTTTTAATGTTTTCCAAAGTAACTTCATAAGCAATACTTGATATGTCACTGCACTTAACTTGCATGTTTTCTTTGAGCTTCGCGATAGATAATCCTATTATACCGCTTCCACAGCACACATCACACACTTTTTTTAAATTTTCTTCTTCTATACACTTTACAGCCAATTCTACTAAAATTTCTGTATCAGGTCTTGGAATAAGCACCCCCTCCTTTATATAGAAGTTAAGTCCCATAAATTCACATTCACCTAGTATATATTTTATAGGCTTCTTGTTTTTTCTAAGATTAATAAAATCACAATATTCATTCTGCTGCTCAATGCTTACTCTATAATTTCTATTCAAAATTATAAAAAGTCTGTCTTTTTTTATTACCTTTCCAAGAAGAAGTTCACAATCTATTTGATAACTGCTAATTCCTGATGATTTCAATACTTCATATCCAAATTTTAATAGCTCTCCAATATTTAATTGTTCCTTCTCCATATGTTTTTCTCCATTCCTTATTATATTACTTTACTTAATTTTAGTAAAAACCCTTAATTCTGAGTTTTCAATTCTTCATTTTTCACTATTTCTATACCTTCTGCTGATTTAAGAGCACTTATAGCCACTTCCAGTTGCGCCAAATCTGGTTCTCTTGTAGTAAGCTTTTGAAGCATAAGACCTGGGCAGGAAGTTATTTTTGATAAATTACTGCTGCTTTTCCCCATCCATTTGACAATTTCATAAGTAATCCCTGAAACTACAGGTAGTAATAACAATCTATACAGTATCCTTTGCCATAAACTGTTCCATCCAGTAAAAGAGAATAACACTATACTTACTATCATAACCAAAAATAAGAAATTAGTCCCACACCTAGGATGAAATCTTTGAAACTTTTGAGCATTTTCTGGTATTAACTCCATATCATTTTCATAACAAAATATAGTTTTATGTTCTGCTCCATGGTATTGGAAAACCCTTTTTATATCCTCCATCTTGCCTATAAAATATATATAAGCCAAAAAGATCAATACCCTTATAACTCCCTCTATTATATTTAAACTTATAGTACTGTAAATACCTATTTTTTTAAAAATATTAGCTGCAAAAGTAGGTAATATAAAAAATAATAGCGTGGCTATTCCTATAGATATGAATAATGTTATTATCATAAGTATATCATCGCTTTTATCTTTAAATATACTTTCAAACCACTTATCAAACTTACTAGGTTCTTGGTCTTCCGTATTTTCAAAAAAAGATGCAGAATAATTTAATGTATTTATACCTATTATTAAGGATTCTATTAACGATACAAATCCTCTCAAAATGGGTAAACCTAATAATTTATTTCTTTTTGTATAAGGTATACATTCCTTTCTGTCTATTACAATTTCTCCATCAGGTTTTCTTACAGCTGTAGCTATTCCTTTCATTCCCCTCATCATTACGCCTTCAATTACAGCCTGTCCTCCAACAGAAGTCTTAGTTGGCATTATTTCACCTCATTTTTATATTGCATTTTATATTGAAAATAACATTTTGGACATAGTGCTTCATATTCAATGTTATCTTCTTTATCAATAGCTATTTGCTTGCCTTCAAATACAAACTTACCATTTATTTTCCTCCCATTTACAAGTGCTTTTTTACCACAATTACATATGGTCTTTAGCTCTTCTAAACTATGTGCTACTAGAAGCAATCTTTCACTTCCCTCAAATCCATTCATCTGAAAATCTGTTCTAAGTCCGTAACAGATAGTTGGAATATCTTTAATTACTGCTATTTTAAACAATTGATTTATTTGCTCTTTTTTTAAAAATTGAACTTCATCTACCAAAATGCAATCTACATTACCTTTTTCATCCATGTATTTTTCTAATTCTTCATAAATGTCTTCATCTTTAGTAAGCAACATATCCACTTCTCTACTTATTCCTAGCCTAGAAACAACTGTACCTCCACCTTTAGTATCTGTGTGAGGTTTCATAATAATGATCTTCATTCCTCTTTCCTCATAATTATGAGCTACTTGAAGTAAGTTAGTAGACTTACCGCAATTCATAGCTCCATATCTAAAATATAATTTACTCATACTATTACCCCTCTGTATTTTAACTTTTTAATAATATATTTATTAAACAAATATATTTTATCAGACCTAATATATATATTAAAGAGTTGTTTTAAAGAATTTGTTCATTGACTTAATATTAGCCATTATGTTATAATACAGTAGTTAAAAATAGAGGTTTATCCTCAAATTGAAAGAGGTGAAAAATATGAAAAACGGCATACATCCAGAATACCATCATGATGCGGTAGTTAAGTGTGCATGTGGAAACTCTTTTACAACTGGTTCTACTCAAAAAGAACTAAAAGTTGAAATATGCTCTCAATGCCATCCATTCTACACTGGTAAACAGAAATTAGTTGATGTTGGTGGAAGAGTTGATAAGTTTATGAAGAAATTTAACTTATCTATGGACGACAATAAATAAGTTTTAACTTATTTAAAGCTTATTGCAAAACCTGTCCTTTATGGTAAAGGACAGGTTTTATTATTTATCTGTATTTTTAGTCATATCCATTTTACTTGCTAGATTTATAAATTCTTCATTATTCTTTGTTTTTGATAAAAGATTAATTAACTGCTCTGTAACATTTTGTGTGTTATTGTCATCATATAAAACTTTTCTTATGTTAAATGCAGCTTCTTTTTCCACTGGATTTTCAAATAATAAATCATCTCTTCTTGTTCCTGATTTGTATATATCGATAGCAGGGAAGATTCTTCTTTCTTGAAGTCTTCTATTAAGATGTACTTCCATATTTCCTGTACCCTTAAATTCTTCAAATATCATATCATCCATTCTGCTTCCTGTTTCTACAAGAGCTGTAGCAAGTATGGTAAGGCTTCCACCTTCTTCAATGTTTCTTGCCGCACCAAAGAACTTTTTAGGCATTATTAATGCACCTGGATCTAATCCACCTGAAAGAGTTCTTCCAGTAGGAGTTATAGTTAAGTTGTACGCTCTTGAAAGTCTTGTTATACTGTCTAACAAGATTACTATGTCTTGACCTTGTTCTACCATTCTCTTCGCTCTTTCAAGCACCATATAAGCAACCTTCGTATGATGTTCAGGTTCTTCATCAAAGGTTGAATAAATAACTTCACCATTAATAGATCTTTGCATGTCTGTAACTTCTTCTGGTCTTTCATCTATTAGAACAACTATGAGCTTCACTTGTGGATGATTGGCAGATATACTTTGAGCTATCTTTTTTAGAAGAGTGGTTTTACCTGCTTTAGGTGGAGCAACTATAATTCCCCTTTGACCTTTTCCTATAGGAGATATTATATCCATAAGTCTTGTTGATAAAATTCCTGGAATAGTTTCTAGATTTAGTCTTTGATTTGGATAGATAGGAATAAGAGTTTCAAATGGTTTTCTTCCTACTGCTCTCTCAGGATTTTCACCATTTACTCTTTCCACATAGAGCAGTGCTTTAAACTTTTCTCCTTCTTTTGGAGTCCTGACTTTTCCTTGAACTTCATCACCAGTTTTCAAATTGAACCTTCTTATTTGAGATGGAGATACATATATATCATCTGGTCCTGTTAAATAATTTTTGCCTCTTAGAAAGCCATAATTATTATTTTCTATTATTTCAAGTACTCCTCTTGCTGTGTCCGATTCATTTATCATTTCCTTGAGTTTTTCTCTTTTTTCTTCCTCATTACTTTTCTGTTCTTCAACTTTATCAGTGGTCACTTTTGTTTCTTGAGTTTTCGTTTCTTTTTCTAACTGCACTTCATTATTATTAATCGCAAATTCACTTTTAGGGCTTATTTTTTCTCTAAGTATTTTCCCATCTTTTTCAATATAGGCAGGAGAAACTTTTTTTATTTCTTCTATTAATTCAGTTTTTTTATACTTAGATATATTTTTAATTCCTAGACTTTTTGCTATGCCTTTTAGCTCAGCAACAGTCATGCCCTCTATATCCTTAGTCACCAAAAAATAACACCTCACAATATTAAGTTTTTATTATTTATATTTAATCTTTGGGGAATGTTTAAGAGATTTCCAATTTAAAAGACTACATCGTACAATACATTATACCCCTTTTTTTTATTTTAATCCACATTTTTCACATTAAATAATTTTCTATTTTATCAATTGTTTAAATTCACATATATTTTTTAATTTCTAATTTCTAATTATTTTCACTTTTGCCTCAATTAAAACTATATCTAGTTTAATTTTAATTACATCATAGCATATAGATCTTTGTTAACATTATTACATCTATCCACTATTTGTTTTACTTTATCATAGCTTCCTATATAAAACAAAGGGATACCTAATGCTTCACACCCTCCAATTATTAAATCTTTCTTTATAAATTCATTAAAACTATATCTATAATAATGATAATTTCCACAAATGCTGCAATCTACTTCAATAATAATTCCTTTATTATTAGTATTTATTTTTAAAGAGGGGAAGTTTTCATTAATTTTACCTGCTTTAAACAAAGAAAAATCTTTAATATCATAAGACCCATAAAAGTTCTTTAATGCAATACTTATTTCCATATCAAGTAACATAAAATTCGCCCCTCCTTTCATTATATTTTTATATATTAATATTTCTATAGATATTATTAAAATCCTTCATGAAAATTCTACAATTATTATTTTTATACTACATTTTTTTCGACAAAATATAATCATTGTACTTCAAAGAATATTTTCGCAAAACTTTTAATGGAAAAACAAAAACCTATTTAGTTAAAAAATTATAACTAAATAGGTTTTACATAAATATCTTTTAAAATTAAACTTCAGTATTATCTAAAGATGCCTTTATAAAATCTCTAAATAAAGGATGTGGTCTATTTGGTCTTGATTTTAATTCAGGATGAAACTGAACTGCTACAAACCAAGGATGATCTTTTAATTCAACAATTTCAACAAGTCTTGAATCTGGGCTTGTTCCTGATAAAATAAGTCCAGCCTCTGTTAATGGCTTTCTATATTCATTATTAAATTCATATCTATGTCTATGTCTTTCATATATAACTTCTTCACCATAAGCTTCAAAAGAATTAGTGGCTTTAGAAAGTTTACATGGATAAACTCCTAGTCTCATAGTTCCGCCTTTTTCATCTATATCCTTCTGATCAGGCATTAAGTCAATTACAGGATATTTTGCATTTTCATCAATTTCTGAACTATGAGCCTCTTTGTATCCCAATACATTCCTAGCAAACTCTATTACAGCACACTGCATTCCAAGACATATTCCAAGAAAAGGCACTTTGTTTTCTCTTGCCCATCTTATAGTTTCTATCTTTCCTTCTACTCCTCTGTCTCCAAATCCACCTGGAACTAAAACTCCATCTATATCTTTTAAACATTCAGATACATTTTCAGCTGTAACATCTGCTGCATTTATCCACTTTATGTTTATATTGGCATCATTAGCATATCCACCATGACTTAGAGCTTCAACTACTGATATATAGGCATCATGTAGTTCAACATACTTTCCAACTAATGCTATAGTAACATTTTTCGAAAGATTTTTAATGTTATTTACCATACTAACCCATTCAGTATTGTCTATTGGTTTACATTTCAAGTTTAACTTATCGCAAACCATAGTATCTAGACCTTCCTTATGAAGCATTAAAGGAACTTCATATAGATTTTCTGCATCTAAATTTTGAATTACTGCATTTTTATCTACATTACAAAATAATCCTATTTTTTCTTTTAAATCATCATAAAGAGGCTTCTCTGAACGACAAACTATTATATCTGGTTGAATACCTATACCTCTTAATTCTTTTACCGAATGTTGAGTTGGTTTTGTTTTAAGTTCTCCTGATTTTCCTAGGTATGGTATAAGAGTAACATGTATAAAACATACATTTTCTCTTCCAACATCATATTTTATCTGTCTTATAGATTCTAAAAATGGTAATGATTCTATATCTCCAATAGTTCCACCAATTTCAGTTATAACTACATCTACATCTCTTTCTTTACCAACTCTGTATACTCTTGATTTTATTTCATTAGTTATGTGCGGAATTACTTGAACAGTACCACCTAAATAATCCCCTTTTCTTTCTTTCGAAATTACAGACCAATAAATTTTTCCTGTAGTAACATTGCTATTTTTACTTAAATTTTCATCAATGAATCTTTCATAATGACCTAAATCTAAATCTGTTTCTGCACCATCTTCTGTTACAAAAACTTCTCCATGTTGATATGGACTCATTGTACCTGGGTCAATATTTATGTACGGATCAAATTTTTGAATTGAAACTTTAAATCCTCTATTCTTCAAAAGTCTTCCTAATGAAGCTGCTGTTATTCCTTTTCCTAATGAGGACACTACTCCTCCGGTTACAAACACGTATTTTGTACTCATAAAAATTCCTGCTTAAAAAAGCAGTCTTCACCCCCTAAATTTAATAATATTCTAGAACTTTTCTTGATTTTCAGAAAAGTACGCCACTAGTTCAAATACTAGCTCTGAGCTATGTTCTTATTTTAAATTTTTATTAATTATGCTAAAATATTTATTGACAAATTTTTTCATTAGTTTTATAATAAAAAATACCCTATATATTATATAATGGTATTTTTGTGTTTTAAAACATACTTAATATACTATCACACTTTTATTTTATATACCACTCTTTTTTTATCTTTATAAAAAAAATTATTTAACTTTTTCTATTATACTATCTGCTTCAAAATACATGTTTCTTATTTTCCTATTCAATAAAACCTTTTCTTTTGCTTTTTTGAAATTGTTATTTATGTTTTTTGAATTTATAAGCGGAAAATCCTGTTGTATCATTTTTATATCATCACATCCATATTTTTTTATAAGTAAGAAAAATATATATTTACATTCCTTATCTTTCAAAATTTCTAACAATTCATCTCTATTTATACCTTTATATTCACATAAAATACGTATTATTTTTTCATACTGTTCATTTTTATTATTAAAGTATTTTGACATAAATAAGCACCTCATTTTATTTATAGAATTATTATTAATATTGCCCTTATTTATCAATCATAAACCTTAATGATATAAATAATACGCGCAAAAACGCAGCATATTATTCCTGCTGCGTTTTTATATTTATCTCTAACATTGTATTTTGAGGTTTATGTCCTGATATACTCATTATGTAATCTATGAATACTTCTCCACCCTCATCATCTAAATTAACAACTAATTTTTTTGTTTGAGTTTTTAATTCCAAGGTTCCATAAGGAGTATCATACATGGATATGTTTTCTTTTCCTTTATAAAATTCCATTTTACTAGTGGTACTTCCTGCTCTTATAAGAGAAAATTTATCTCCACTCATTTTTAGTGTAGTTGTTGTTCCCTCCATGCCAGAAATTTTAGTTTCTTTATAAATAGCATAATAGGTATCATTTTTTTTATAAAAGTTTCCTGGAGTTACTACTTCAATAATGTCGTCCTCATCATCCGTTTGCTTGCTAGATACAGATATAATGGCCTTTTTTTTCACAAAACTCACCTCTTTCATATCTTAAATTTAACATACAACTTATAATTTTATTAATTATGATAGTATGTATTTATTTATTTCTTCCTCAGTAGCAGCTTTAGCTTCTACAAATTTATCTAACGGTTTCTTAAAATAACCATACTTAATTTTTATTTTTTCTTCGTCTTTCCCTTTGCAATATCTTCCGGTAATTTTCGCTGCAAATTCTATGTCTTCTTGAGTAAACTCTCCTAATATTATAACCATGGATCCATTGAAATCATTTGCTAAAAATATCAAGTCATTTTTAGTTAAATATTGTTTTATTTCCTGAGCTTCTTGTCCAGTTCTTGTTGATATGATTTTAGCTTTTTCTGATACTCTAAAATGCCTTCCAAATCTTAAAACTTCTAAATCATTGGAATCTATATTTTCTTTTTTATCTAAAAGATCTCTTAACCTTTTCGCATAATTAGGTTCAGTAAGCTTACATCCTCCAGCTGGTGAAGGATAATCTTTTATACCCCATTTTTCCGCTAACTCCATTTGGATTTTTCTGCTTCTTCCAGCAATATCCATAAGTTTTTCTCTATCAACTAACCCATCTAACTCCATTTTTGTAGGAGTAAGATTTTTTGCGCATAAAGGCCTTAGTATTTTGTCACTAAATCCTGACTCTTTCTTCACTACATCTAATGAGTTTTTATTTTGAGACATGGGTCTTTGATTTAAAACCTCTCCTGTTATTATAAAATCAGCGCCATACTGATCTAACATTTTTCCTGAATAATTCATCATCATAGCATGACAATCAATACAAGGATTTATATTTTTCCCATATCCGTGCTTAGGATTTTTCACCATCCCGAAATGATCTTCTGAAAAATCAACAACTTCTAAAGGGATATCTATCTGTTTAGCCATTCTTATAGCATTTTCAGCTCCAAAAAAATAAGATTTAAAACATATTCCTATTACTTCTATTCCTTGATCTTTTATAAGTTTTGCTGCTAATAAACTATCTAGTCCTCCGGACATCATTGCAAGTGCCTTTGTCATATTAATCACCTTTCTACAGTAGACCATAAAATTAGTCTTTCATTTATTTTTAAAACTCCTAAGTAATAGTTTAGTTAATTTTTTATACTTTATCAATAGATTAATTTTCATAATCATATATTTTTGCAAAACTATCAAACATTTTAAATTATATTATAAGCAAAATGCGACGCTTCTCTTTGCTAGTTGAGAGTTGATAATTGAGAGTGGAGAGTTAATGTGGATTTTTTTCCGTTACACTACAAAAAATCTTTGATTAAATTTTTAATGGCTCGTTTCGCTAAAGCGAAACATTGCTGACTTATATAAATTTAAAGATTTTTTGCGATAGCTAAAAATCAACCTTCACTCTCAACTCTCAATTCTCCACTCTCCACTAAATAAAGTTGCGTCGCATTATTTTTACATTGTAAGTTGACCATTAGGAGTATTTATAATTTGAACTATTTTTTGCTCATATCCTGTTTCCGCATTTATATATACTATAAAGTTATCTTCCTTATAGTTTCCTGAAAATTCATAACACAATACTTCCTTATTCATCTCTGTTGGAACTATAACAAGTCTTACACCCTTTATGTTGAGTCTTTGACCAACTCTCTCCTTTGCCTTGTCTGCAGTTACTTTAGGTATAGGTATATTTCTATTTTCTTCATGAGATACAAGATATTTTTCTGACTCTATTCCAATTATACTTCCATCATCTAAAGCTATTTTTAGTTTTATTTGATCTGTGTATATTAAAATGTTTTGTTGTCTATATACATAGTTTATCAAAGCAGTATCTCCATAATTTAGTGTATATGTAGGAATCATATTTTTGTATCCCATATTTTCTAAATATTTAGTTCCAATATCTACAGATTTGTTAAAATCTATAGTAGTTTTATTTATACTTCTATTATCAAGTAAATATAATACTTTTCCACCCCTTTTACTTATCTCGCAAGTTATGTTTTTATCGTTTTTTCCTTTACTGCTTACTAAAAATCTATAAGACTCTATGTTTTGTTTAGCTGAATTAGCTTTTATCTCTATACTTTGAATTTTATTTTTCCCTATAACATTTCTAGCAATGTCTTCTGCTTCCTTTTGAGAAATCTCCTTTTGTGAATTTATTTTAGGATTTATTTTTAGAACATTATCTGAAAATGGTCCATCATAGATTAATGCAGGATATTGTGTTACTTGTTTTTGTATTCCTTGAAACTTATCACTTATTCCTTCCAGTTTATTACTAGCAATAACACTGCTAGTTTTCTTTCTTATTTCTCCCCATTTAACATTTCCTTCATTTATTTCATCAGATGTTTTTTTTAATTGCTGTTCTAATGAAAATGACTGATTTTTTAATTTATCTATAGTATTATAATCTGCTTCAGTTAACTGTTGTCCTTCAGAAGACACTTTTGTTAAAGTATAACAAAAATCTCCTACCTGAGATAAAAACTTGCTTGTGTCTCCTACAATTTCATTTGATATTGGCAAAGAATGAAGCTTATCATTGGCCATAGATGAATATCTAAATATATCTTCGAAAACAACTATATTTTGTTCTTTAGATCCAACTATATTAGCTTTTCCTAAATCTACCCTTATATTTTGAACTGAGTTTATAAGGTCATACATATTTTTACTATACTCACCTTGAAGATAATTTCTGTAATCTGTCCTTTCAAGAGTCATAAGAATTGCAAATGTACTTGAAAAAACTACTATTACTGCAACTATTGATGTATATATTATTCTTTTTTTAGTGAACTTCATGAAAACTCCTCCTAAATGTTTATTTTTAAGTGTAAACTTATTTATATTATCTATATTTAATTAATTGTTATTCATTACATAGCTACTTTCTCAAACATTATGGATAATATTATATTTTAGAGTTAACAATAAATTCAGTAATAATTTTAAAAATTTGCAGCCTTAAGTATGTTTTTGTATTACAATATATGTAGATTGTATATTGTACTTTATTATTAATTTTCACTTACTTATTATTAATTTTTTCTTAATTGTTAGTTAAACTTGTTTATTATTATTGTTATATTCTATATAATGTTATTACATACTTAACCAGAAGGTGATTAAATGAAAGCTTTGATTTTATCAGTTTCTGCTGGTGGTGGCCATGGTCTTGCCGCAGAAGCATTAAAAGATTATATAAACTTAAAATTCCCTACATCAGAAATAAAGATTATAGATACCTTAAAATATATAAATCCAATAATTGATAAAGTAGTAATTGGAAGTTATTTAAAAACTTTAAAAGTTACTCCTTCTCTTTATGGAAAATTATACAATTATTCAGAAACAGACTCTGGAATAACTAATACAATTAGTTCTAAATTTAATGAAATTATGACTTATAAGTTGTTACCATTAATAGATGAGTTTAACCCCGATATTTTAATATGTACTCATCCATTTCCAACAGAAATGGTATCTATAATGAAAGTTAAATACAATTTGAATACACCTGTTATTTCTATAATTACAGATTATTATCCTCACGTATCTTGGCTTCACCCATTTATAGATGCCTATGTAGTTTCAAATAAGGATATGATTGATGACATGGTATGTAAATGCATTCCAAGAAGCACAATTTATGATTTAGGTATACCTGTAAAACCTAGTTTTTTAACGAAATACGAAAGAGACGAAACTCTAAAAGAATTAGACTTGAACCCTTCTAAATTTACTATTCTTGTTATGGGTGGTAGTTTAGGTATGGGTAAAATTACAGATATATATAACGAATTAAACAAAGTAAATAAAGATATTCAAATAATTGTAATAACAGGTAAAAATGAAAAATTATACAATGAGCTATCAATATTGAAAGAAACATCAGTAAAACCTACTAAAATAATAGGATTTACTGATAAGGTTAATAAATATATGCAGGCTTCTGATTTGCTTTTAACTAAGCCTGGTGGACTTACAATAACAGAGGCACTTATATGCGGAATTCCTTTAGGAATCTTTTCACCAATACCAGGTCAAGAAGAAAGAAATGCTGAATTTCTTTTGAACAACAACCTAGCAATTAATTTATCTCACATCAATCAGTGTCAAAAAAACATAGAAGATTTATTAGGGCTTGAGGGTAAATTAGAAATAATGAGAGAAAACTGCAATAATTTTTCAAAACCTGATAGTGGCAATAAAATAGTTCAACTTATAGAATTTTTATTAAAAAACAAAAATATTACGAGCTTGAAAACTTTTGAAAAAGATTATGAAAAAGATAACAACATTAAGACATTTTTTAAATCCGTCGAAGATTATTTTATGAAGACAGCAATTAAAATTTTTGCAGGCAATTAAAATGCAAAAATCCAGCAACTATTGCACTGGATTTTTTGCATTTTTTAATAATTGTACTATTTTAAACTGAACTTTTATATTGTTTTTATCTCCTGAATTATGTAATTGATTATCTACAATTTTGTATTCCTCTGGAGATAAAATTTTTCTCATATCTTCCTCCGTTTCTTTATAAGAAACTTGGCCTTTTGTGATATCTACAAAACATAAAGGTGGAAACATCACACACCACCAATTCTGACCCTCTCCCTTTCCTATAACTATTCTATATGCTTCATATTTTCCTTGTGGAAGCGTAATATTTCCATAGGTTTTTACAGGGAAATTTTCATTAGACAATGTAGCTTTAACCGTATAATTATATTTATTTTCTCTTATTACAGTTCTTGCTATTTCCGCTATTTCATCATTATTTTTTCTAATTATCTCTCTTGACTCCTCTATGCTTTTCGAGTTTTTCAATTTAGGTTGCATATATTGCAAAACCTTATCCCTAACTTTTAACTTAAGGGCTTGGTCACTTTTTGAGTCACTATTAGCTATTACATGAAACCTTATAACTTTGGAAGCTATATCCTTTTGTAAAGAATCACTCTTTACTTTTGTGCTATTAGTAGTCAAGGCAAATATCCCTAATATACAAACAAAAACAATTAAAAATTTTTTCATAATTTATATCCCCCATTTATAATTTACTATTAGTATTATTGCCATGTATTTTAGTTATATTCACCTAAACTGTATTTATTTTGATACTCCTATTCTTCTTATTTTTGTGTTTATTTCAACATTTACTATTGAATTTTTGTATGTTTCAGACCAATTATTCTTCTTTTCATTCCATACTTTGGGATGATACTTTCTTACATACTCTTTTAATTCTATTGGATCTACTTCAAATTCATTTTGAGTAACTTTAATTGTCTGTTGGCATTCTTCTTTTAAGGCTTTATTGAAATTTTTTTCTATAAGATTTAATGTGTCCTTGGAATCTAAATTTCCATTTATATAATACTCTTTTATTTCTCCTTCCAAATTGACATACATATTAAATATAAGCTTTCCATCAACATTCTTCATTCTTATTTTTGTACCTGTACTATTAAAAGAAATGTCTATTGGGTGACCCTCTTTATATATTACTTTTTTCCCACCCTTAATCTTCCCCTTTAACATTTGTAAGTTAGAAGTTTCTATAAGAGATAAGTACCCTTTTAGTTTGTAATCTTTTATTATGCCTACTCCACTCATTTTTATTTCCTTTTTATCTTTATCTATCTCCATCGTCGGAATCATTGCATTACCATTTTCACTCAACGAAACAAGAAATTCGTTTAAAGTCACAGGTAAAACAGCATTTCCCGTGCCATTTTCCATTAATCCTGTTATATAATTTTCAACATTTTTTTCCATTGATGGTTTGTATTTTATGTAATCCTGTGCTTTACCTTTTGCTATAACTAGCATCATCATTCTATCTAGTGAAGGTTGTCTTTGTAAGTAATCTACCACTTCCTTTACAGTGTCTGGATGATTCAAAAGTTCATCACTTAATACCAAAAGTTTTATATGGCTAAATTTTATAGTTCTACTACTTTTGCTACTAGCTTTACTTATGGCATCTTCCATAGAATAAGCATCGGTATCTATGTATACATCTTCAGCCGTTCCTCCCTTATCTGGTCCTAACTTGCTTATATCTGGAGTTCCTAACGTAATATGCAACTTTTTAACATCCATAGCTGTAAATGGCTCATCTGACTTTAGACCTTTAAGTTTTTTATCTATCTGTTCCCCAGCATCTATTCCTAAAATGGATGTAAAACTTTTTTTATCTATTTCAACTTTATCCCAACATCCACTGAAAATACTACAAATCAATATTAAAGGTATGAATTTTTTAAGTTTCATTTTGTTCATCCCCCCTTTTTTGTTTTCCTCTAAGCTTATTCATTAAAAGTAACATTAAGGGAAGTATAACTAAAACATATAAAGTAAATATACGCGTTCCTGCTTTACCTATATCATAAAGTTCTAATATATTTTCTGGATACATTGCTATAACATATATAAAAGGAATTATAATTAACATTGACAATTTTATATCCTTTAACCTAAATACATCCTTAATTATGTCTGCAGAAAAGTAATAGTAATTAACAAAAGTTGTAAAATAGAATATTACCCACATAGACATTACTACACCTTCCCACCTTTCTATAAAGGCTCCAGGTATATTTATAGATTTTACCATAGTTATAGTTGGCCATATCAATGTTTCTGTTTGTGCCTTTGAAAAAATTGCTATACAAAATACTACTATGATTACATAAAAAACAGTTAAAAAGCTAATGCTTTTTAAAATACATTTATTTACTTCTTTTTTGCTTTTTACATATGGTAAAAATAAATACATCAGCTCAAACCCAGTAAAACTATATATAGCAGTATTCAATCCGTTTATATAATTTATAGGTTTGTTATCTAAAACAGGTAAAATATTTGTAAAGTCTAAATTATTTAAAGTTAGTATTAGAACTAAAATTATAGGTAAAAACATTATTCCAAAAGTAATTTCATTAAACTTTACCAAATTATCGATTTCACCTCTTATAAGATAGCTTCCCGTTAGTATAGTTACTATAATCAAAAACTCTGTAGGAGTTTTTTCGAGAAGATACATTTTTATTACTTCTACAAAAGATCTCATTCCTATTGACATTGAAAAAGTACTATAGGCTACAAAAATTATTGAAAAAATCCCTCCAAGTATTTTTCCAAAGTTATTCTCCATTAAATTATGGAACCTATTAAAATTGTTAATTTTTACTATTTTATATGTGAAATATGCTAATCCATACGCTATAGCTCCACCTACTAAAGTTACAATCCATCCATCATTACCAACTGTAGCTGCCAATTCTCTGGGATAAGAAAATATTCCTATTCCTATGACGGTTACAACAATAGTTGAAAATAATCCATATTGTGTAATGAAGTTCCTATTGTTCATAAAATATCATCACCTCTATTTTTGTCTTACTTTATCTTCTGTATTCATATATTCTGGTCTCTTTTTAAAGTATTTTAGTGGTAATCTTATATACATATCTTTAAAGTCATTTATTTCAGGATTAACTAATGGTGATAGGTAAGGTATCCCAAAACTCCTAAGTCTTACTAAATGTATTAGCACTAATATTAGTCCTATCATTATTCCATAAAGGCCCAATATGGATGCTGCTATTATAAGTAAAAACCTTAATATTCTGAAAGCTGAAGTAATTCCATAATTAGGCGTTGTAAAACTGGTTATTGTAGTAATTGATATGATAATTATCATAACAGGACTTACTATTCCTGCAGTTACAGCTGCCTGACCTATTATAAGCCCTCCTACTATACCAATAGTTGCGCCTATAGGTTTAGGTAGTCTAGCTATCGCTTCAAGCAATAGCGCCATACTTAACTCCATAATTAGGGCTTCTACAAAGGCTGGAAAAGGCACACCTTCTCTAGATGCTGCAATAAAATAAGCTAACTTTGTAGGAATTATAGATGTATGAAAAGATGTAACTGCAACATATAATGAAGGGAAAGTTAATGATATAATTATTGAAAAAAACCTTATAATTCTTACTAATGATCCATTAATCCATCTTTGATAATAATCATCTGGTGCTTGAAATAGATTAGGTAAAGTTGTAGGAACTATAATTGCAAAAGGAGAATTGTCTACTAATATAGCTATTCTGCCTTCATATAATGCAGAAGCTACCACATCTGGTCTTTCTGTATTTTGTATTTGCGGGAATACAGAAAATGGACTATCTTCTATGAGCTGCTCTACATATCCACTATCTAATATAGCATCTATATTTATAGACCCTATTCTCTTTAAAAGTTCATCCAAAGCATTTTTATTTACAATATCATTAATATACATTATTGCTATATCAGTTTTAGATCTTGTTCCTAAACTTTTAGGTGATATTTGTAACCTAGTATCCCTTATCCTCCTCCTAATTAATGCAGTATTAAACCTTATGGTTTCTGTAAATCCATCTCTTCCTCCCCTTATGGCAGTTTCACCTGAGGGTTCTGATACACTTCTTGCAGGCCAAGAACGAGTTGCTATAACATAACAATTTTCAAGACCATCTATAAACATTAATGTATCTCCAGAAAGTACTGCATTAATACCTTCTGTAAGCTTTTTAACCTCTCTTAAATCTGTAACTGTTAATATCTTATCCTTTATTTCCTCAACCTTACTTATACTGTGCCCTCTAATCATAAGTGTTTCTAGTACATAATCATCTAATAAAAGTTTATCTCCCATACCATCTATATATATTAGTGCAGATTTAAAATCTCCTATGTAAAATTCTCTATAGACTACATCAGAGCTTCCCTTTAGTAAGCTCTTTATATAAGCTATGTTATCATCGACTTCTGTAACTATTTCATCTTTTATTTCTTCCTTCAACAGCTATCACTTCCTTATATAATCCATTAGTAAATACAACTTTAAACCGTAAACACATTAAACAAATAAAGAAAAAACGATATCATAATAGAACCTATACCCATGATCTTTGCTTTTTTACCCATACCCTTCAAATTTTTTTTATTAAAATTTCTAGAATCAAAAAAGCTAATATAGATCCTTGTATAATCATTAATATAAAAAAATAACTACTAAATATATCAATTCTTCTCACTATAACACCTCTAATTTTCAGATAATCTTAGTTTATTTTTAACTTTTATAAAGTTATTTATTCATATATGAGAAAATAAAAAAAGTATATGATATCCTCATATACTTTTTTAAATACTGATATTTAAATAGTTCTTGTTATAAAGGTCTCTCTATACCTTTTTTTCATCGCATCATAACATATCTGTGCTTTTAACATATCATCAAAAAATGCGAACACTGTGGGTCCACTACCACTCATCAGTGCACCCTGAGCACCCATGTCAATCATTTCTTTTTTTATAGTTTTCAAAATTGCATGCTTGTTTAAAGTAACATTCTCTAAAACATTTTTCATATTTCTTGCTAATGTATTTATATCATTCTCTTCTATTGCTGATATCAATAAGTTTGTATCAGGATGTCTTTTTACTTTATTTACATCTAAACTTTTATAAACTTCTTTTGTAGATACTCCAAAAGGTGGCTTTACAATAACCAAAATATGATTTTTAAATTCATTGAGTTTTGTAATCTCTTCTCCTATTCCTTCACAAAGTGCTGTTCCTCCAATAATACAATATGGTACATCTGCACCTATCTTTAATCCTAAATCCATAATTTCTTCATCATTTACATCTGGTTTATATATGCTTCTCATTGCCTTTAATACTGCTGCTGCATCTGTACTTCCTCCTGCTAATCCAGCTGCAACAGGTATATATTTCTTTATATAAATATCTATGCCTTCACATATATCATAAGTTTTCATGAAAAGATTTGCTGCTTTATATGCTAAATTTTTTTCATCTGTAGGTACATACTGCTTATTACAGCTTATATTGATACCTTTGCAAGCTTTTTTTATATCTATCAAATCGTATAAATCTATAGTCTGCATTATCATTTTTAAAAGATGATAACCATCTTCTCTTTTTGCCACTACATCCAACGATAAATTAACTTTTGCATAAGCTTTTACTATCATTTTTTATCCTCCAGGAGTGTAATTATACTACTAAAAAATAGTATAATACAACCTTAAAATTAAAGCTACACTCTTAAGATATTATTTAGCTTAATCTCTAATAAATAAATTGGACTAAGCTTTAATTTATCTTAAATAGCATAGCTTTTATTGGATAACTTAGTAAAAGTAGCATTAAGTAACATTATTCTATTGGTACTTAGTTACGCCATCACTGTAGATGGATTTTTGCTTAAGTTAATTTTTTCTTTCACTAATTTTACCAGGGGATCTAATTTTTCAAAAAATATTATAATTAAATCTCCATGGTTAGCATTATCTATTGCATTTTTTAATGCTTCTTGCTCATTTAATATAATTTCCAGATTTCTTTTATCAAAACCAGACTTTATAACACCACTTTTCATTATATTTGCAATTTCTCCAACCTTTCTTCCTCTTCTATCCTTATCTTCTTTTATATAAATATAGTCAAAACTATTTCCTGAAATTTCACCTATATACTCTGTACTAGCATCTGTTCTGTCTCCTGGAACTCCTATTACTCCTATTAGCCTCTTATGCTTTATATTTTTAGCTCCCTTAATTACAGCCTTATATCCTTCTATATTATGTCCATAGTCTAATACAACTTGAATTCCGTTTACATTATATACATTAAATCTTCCTGGATTAAAACTTTCATCTCCACAAAAATCAGTTAACCCTTTTTTTATAATAGAATAATCAATGTTAAGTCCTATAAGTGCTGCACAAGCAGCCATAGCATTTTCTATATTATAGGTTAACTTAGCATCTAAAGTAATCATAACATCTTTTATTGGTACTATAGGTATTATGTTTTCTCCTTTTTCAACATACATAACTCCTTCATGGGTATATACTCCATATCCACCTTGTTTTATATTTTTTACAAGCATAGGGTTAGATTTATTCTTTGAAAACATAATTATATTACTTTTTATTCTATTTAAAATACTAATACTAGCCGTATCATCTGCGTTTATAACTACATATCCTTCATGCTTTACAGCTTCTCCAATTAAAGATTTTACATAAGCTAAGTCTTCTATGGTTTCTATACCATCTATTCCTAAATGATCCTCAGTAATATTTGTTATAACACCTACATCTGCCAAATCATAAGCTAAACCTTTTCTTATTATACCGCCTCTTGCTGTTTCTAATACTGCTGCATCTATTTCTTTATTAGTAAGGATACTCATGGCACTATTGTAACCTGTAGTATCTCCCTTTTCTATGCATTTATTATTCACATATATTCCACCTGTAGTAGTCATTCCTACATTGTATCCTGATAAAGTTAGTACATAACCTATGAGTCTTGTTGTTGTAGTTTTTCCATTTGTACCCGTAACAGATACAACAGGTATACTTTGAGAGTTATCTTTAAACATCATATCTACTATAGCTCCAGCTACGTTTCTACTTTCACCTTTACTTGGATAATGGTGCATTCTTATTCCTGGAGCTGCATTTACCTCTATTATAGCTCCCTCTTTGCCTATAGGCTCGTTTATATTGCCACAACATACATCTATTCCACATATGTTAAGTCCTATAGTTTTTGCTACCCTCTTACATATATCTATATTTTCTTCACATATATTGTCAGTACAATCTATTGCCTCTCCACCAGTAGATAAATTAGCATTTTCTCTTAATACTAATTTTTTTCCTTTTGGTACAATGCTCTCTAGGTTACACTCCTTTTTTAAAATACATAGTTCTAGTTCTTCATCTATTTTTATTTTAGTAAGAGGTTTTTCGTGAGCTTCTCCTCTTTTTAAATCTTTATTTAATTCATCTATGAGCTGTCTTACATTCTTTTTCCCATCTCCTATAACATAAGGAGGAATTCTTTCAGATACTGCCACTACTTCTCCATCTACTACACAAACTCTATAATCCTTTCCAAATATGTTTTTTTCAATCATTATATTGTCGAATTTTTCAGACAACATTCTATACGCCCTAATAGCCTCTTTTTCATTTTTTATATTTACAAATACACCTTTTCCTTGATTTCCATATCTAGGTTTTAAAACCACCGGATATCCTATTCTATCTGCTTTACTTAACAATTCCAGGCTATTTCTTACTATGCTTCCCTCTGCCACAGGCAAGCATTGATTTTCTAACAATTCTTTACTTAACAACTTATCACAAGCAATGTCTACTCCTATAGCTCCAGTGGCATTATCAATAGTAGCTTCTATAATTTTGCTATGCTTTCCATAACCCAATTGAAACATGCTACCTTCTTCACCAATTTTTATAATAGGTATATTTTTCTTTTTAGCTTCTGTTATTATACTTAACGTGCTAGGACCCATTTCTTCTTTTCTTAATATATTTCTTAATATTTCTAAAGCATTATTTAAATTAAATTCTGTTCCATTTATCAAAGAATTTATTAAACCTACCGCTATTTTACCTGCTTCCATGCCTGTATTTTTATATGAATATTCATATATTATATAATATTTGTCTCCGCATATCTCTCTTGATTTACCATACGATGAATTTATGTCTAAAATATTTTGTAAAGCAAGTATAATATGTTCACACACATGTGCAAGGTATGTTCCTTCTTTAAGCCTTTTTACAAATCCATTTTCTTCATCTATACCGCACCTATGTTCTTTTAACTGAGGAAGTATTCCAAGTAATTTTTCATTAAAATTTTCTATTGATTTAGTTGGAATATCTTTATATCCTTCTAAGTCTACATTCATTTTTATACATTTCTTATGTGAATATATATTTCTTCCATTAAAGATTCTAATATCATCTATTTTCATTTTTACCTATGTTTTCCTCCCGTTTTAAATATCATATTTACTAATAGCCTTTTTATTAGTTAAATCAAATATATCTCCATATTTAAGTACGTGTAACTTTACATCAAAGATTGACAATATATCATCTGGATGTTGTTCTGATACATTGCTATAAGTTATACCATTTCCATCTATAATATATACAGCTCCTGAACCTATTACTTTAAACTTTCCACTATTATAAACTTCAATAGCAGTGTCCTCATCTATACCTATCCCCAAACTTTCAGGATTTTCTGCTATACCAACCAATAGTCTACCTATCCTTCCTCTTTGAGCAAAGTGCTGATCTATAATTACACCTTTAATTAACCCCAACCCAGGTGCCATTTTAAGCGTACACTTCCTTGGAGATTCCTCATTAGGTCCAGTTACTATCATAGTATCACTCATAACAGAAGCTCCTGCAGAGGTACCTACAAAAATACACTTTTTTTCATAGATTTCTTTCATTTTTATGTATAATGGTGTTCCACCTATTAAGCTGGTTATTCTTAGTTGATCTCCTCCTGTAAAAAAGATTAAGGAAGCACTATCTGTTATTTCTATATTGTTTGTATTGCAAGCATCTTTTCTATTTCTTATATTCAAAATCTTTATATTTTTAACACCTAAATTTTCAAAAATATCTCTATATTCATTTCCAAGCTCTTCTGGTAATTCTGAAGCAATAGTAGCTATTAATAATATATCTTTTTCTTTATCTAATCTACTGCATACTTCTTTTAATATAGTTTTTTCACCCTGTTTATCCTCAGCTCCTCCTATTATTATCAAATTGCCTTCTAATTTTTCTTCCAATTCCAAAATATATGCACTCCTTTTATCCCATGTCTACCATTTAACAATATCCTTTTCTATCCAAATGGGATATACTCACTTCTACATGCCTAGTTAAATTCTTTTAAATCTCAGCTGCCTATAATCTTTATTATAAACAACATTCACCATAATATAATAACTACTACTTTAAAGATATCTTATATGTTTACCACATTCTTAATTATTATGCATAAAAGGACTGTTCAAAGCAATCTAAAAAATTGCTATTGACACAGTCCTTTTTTCTATTTATATTATAGCTCTTCCTGGTATTATAAGTTTATCTCCAACTTTTATAACATCAACATCTTCAATTTCATTGAGCTTTACTAGAGACTCTATTGTAGTGTAATATTTTTTTGCTATCTTCCATAATGTATCTCCATGTTGTACAACATAGATAGTAAGGCTAGCCTTTTTCTTTGGAATTTCTCCCTCTATAGGTTCCATGTCTACTAAAAATTCCTTGCGAGTTAAATAATTAACTCTAGCATATATCTCTATTAGAGCTTTTATATCTATATTATTTAATTCTATAGAAGCTTCTACATTTTCAAGGGAAATTTTAGCTATGCATTGCATATCAATCTTACACCCAGGCACTTCCACAGCATAGTTAAATGGTATTTCTTCATTTACTGTACATAAATATTTTTCTTCATCAAAGGTTTTATACAACACTTCTACATTTAAAACCCCTTCTACAATTACCTTATCTTCCACTAATTTTTTATCAGTAACACAAACTTTTCCACAGCACATAACTATTTTTGATACTTTAGGATTATTATTATTTAATTCAATAGTTCCTTTAACTATGTTTTGACAAGTTGAATGACCATGCATAACATTTAATTGATAATCTTTTTTACTCATTTGCATAAGTGCAGAAGGTGAATATGCATCTTGTATAATATCCATTTCTTCCTTATACATAACTTTTGTATCTGATTTTATTAATGCTTCTACATCAATTATTCTATTTTCCCCTAAGTCATCTTCCTTCACATTGAATTCCATAGCATCTACTTTAAAATTACTGTAACTATCCATTGTAGGGTTTACTTCTCTTAATTCTAATTCTTTATCTACAGAAACATCTTCCTCCATGTATACTATTTCCGTAGAATCCTTGCCCCTATAAAGTACTGTTATTAAAGCATTGGTACTAATGGAAATCTTACCTTCCATAACCTTAGTTTCTTTTTTATGAACTTTCACATCACATTTCAATATACTTCCTATTTGAGGATTGTCCATAGGAATTTGCATGTGGCATTTTGCTACTAAATCTCCAGAAACCGTACCAACTATTTTATCCATAGTACTTGGGTTTTTTAACATTTGTATGTCTTCTGACCCTGTAACATCTCTTATAACCATAAAATCATAATTTTTGTATACTTCTGCTTTTAGTTTTACAATTCCTTCAATGGATACTTTTCTTTCATTAACTATAATGCATTCTATATGTTCAATATAACAATCAGAATCACATAACATCTTATGTTCAGCTCCAGGAACATCTATATAATTAGAAAACTTGCCTGTATAATTTGTGCTATAAATTCCTGTGCTTTCCTCTTCCTTTGCTAAATATAGCAGCGTATATTCTATCTGTCCTTCTACTAAGATTTTATCTTGCATTACCTCTTTGCTTATAATACATGGTTTAGCATCAAGCATTAATACTTGATTAACATCAGGATGAGTATCTGGTATGACGTACTCTGCTTTAACTACTGTGTCACAAAAATTTTCTGTTAACAATTGTTCACATTCTATATTTTCTTTAATTAACTCCATAGCCATATTTTATCTCCCTCCCATAAAAACCTACTATTTATTTATATAAGTAGTAAGTAGAAATTATGATAAAAACTTATATTGCTTTTAATCGATATTTTACGGAAGGAATTTAAATTATTGCAATATTCATCATTTTGTATTATTTTATTCATTTTATTCTGTCATATGATGTTTATCTATGTTGACATTTGCAAAATTTGCGCGTAGTATTAAACTTGGTTGTTGACCATATAACCGCTCATAAATTCTCAATACCCTTTTATACCATAGTTGAAAGATGGATACCCACCATCTTTCTTTTGTTTTATATAAAAAAATTGGTACTAATATTTAGCACCAATACTATACAGCAAAAACAAGTTGTACTGTCTTTGTTAAAACATCTGAATAACTATAAGTCACTTTCCTTTGGGTGTCACTTTCTAATCTAATTACAAATATGCTAGGATAAGCCTTTTCAATTACTCCACTATTCACAAAAACTTTCCTTCTACCGCCATTTGCTCTTAGAGTTACTTTATCGCCAACATGATCTTCAATATCTTTTTTTATTGAAGCCAATACATTTCCTCTTTCCACAACAAACACCCTCTTTCCACATTTTATATTATATATCCTATCACACATAATGTCAACTAAACATTATATTTTATCGTTAACAATTTGTTTTGTCAATATTAATTTTTTGTTAACACGGTAAAATATTTAATTTCTTAATACCTTAGGTATTGTTCCCTTAAAGTTCCTCATATATACAACCATTTTTAAATTTATCACTTGGAACTTAATCAGGCTTCCATTTATTCATAATTTGAATCGTAGTCTATGCGTAAGATGATTTTGGAAATCCCTCTCTATATTTGCCTCTCGTTTGCAATCCACCTATTCCTTTAGTACCAGTTATAGTATCTTTTAATGCTTCTTGTATAGATACTACTTTTTCTATATTTGCATACGCTATCTTTTCACATAAGAAAACAGGATCTAAACAATGTATTAGTATTCTACGCGGAGAGCTTGCAAAATTAGCGCCTGCATCCAATATAGATTCATAACAGGATTGGCATGCCCCTGCAAATATAACTAAATCATCATAACTAGATTCATAGTTTCTAAGTTCTGATACACATTTAACAAAATATCTAGAATTTTTATAATTGTCTAAATCCATATAGTCTTTTGCATTTTTGATTATAGAATCATGTCCTGTAATAACCACTATATCTGGTTTCACTTTTTTTACTAAATCTACTATTACTTTGGGCTGCTCACTTTCCAAAATAGTCTTACCTACCACATCTAATTTTAATTGCTTATATAGCTTAAGACATACATCCAAGTATTCCGAATCGCCGTCTACGTGTAATATTCGTCCTGGCCTTCCAAATGTAAGTTCCTTATTAGAAGCATCGTATATTTTTGAGCTTCTATATCCTCGTTCAACTACCTGTCTGCTTAATAAAATATTTTTAATTGATCCATTTACTTTCCTACTAAAGACTTCTTCTGCCTGTGTTTGGGAATTATCCGCTACACTTTCTAAATCATCTTCTGGAGAATCTGCAATTATTCTTAAGTTTATTCCTTTTAAAGTATAAATAGTATCATTGTCAGTTTCCCTTATATCTATAATTCTAAATGTAACATCTTTTCCATAAGATTTTCTAACAACTACATCATCTATTTTCATATATACCCTCTCACAATATAAACTATGATATATAATATGTTTTTTTTCACAAATGGTGAACTTTATATAAATTACCTAACTCATGAGGCATATAAAAGAAAAAACATCAAACTTTTTAAATTGTGAAAGTTGGACTTCTAAATAAAAATAGACATATTAGCAACATTTTCTATTTATAATGTGCCATATGTCTAATTTAAACTTTATATAATTTTATTCTCTCTTTCACTGTATATATCTTTGAATTCATTAATAAAATTAATATATTTTTCCTGTTCAGAAATCAATTCCTCCATTTTATTGTTAAAAGTGTTTAAAGGCCAATTTACTTCATTATAGTAGTACCTATTTGCTAATCTCCAAAATCGTTGAGGGAACAACAGGAAGCCAAATAAAACTCTGTATTCACAAGGTTTCAATGGACTTACTTCGTTATAAGAATCAATTATAAGCTTAGCAAACTCAATATTCCAATCTAACCTTTTTAATACTTTAATAATAAATGCTGATATATCATAAGTTCTTATTTCTCTTTTACAATAATCAAAATCTATTACATTTATCTGATCTTCTCTATCAATTATTATATTATGGTACGTAAAATCATGGTGGCAAAATGTTTTCTCTTCTTCTGCAATTCTGCACAACTCCAGATAGTCTGATTCTAAAATTACATTCATAGCTCTTTTACCGAGATCTTTATAAAACTGCATCGTTTTAATGTAGTTTAAATCAAAATTACTTTTAATGCTTTTTTTTCTTCCCATATCTCTCATTTTATCCAAGGACCTAACTCTTTTTTCTATAAGATTAGGCCATCTTCCTAAGTCTGTTTTTAATTTACTGTTCTCAGGTGGCTCATAACCTTTAGACGCCATATGCATATGTGCTAAGCTTCTAGCTGCCTTAATTAAGTGTTCTTCATTTTTAAAATCACATTCTTTTCCATCAATCCACTCAGAAAGAGTATATATATCTTCATTTATAATAGCATATGGACTTCCATCTATGTTTAAACAATATTTATCTACATTTGGGAATCCATTTTTTATTAAATGCTCTTTAGCACCATAAACAAATAAAAGCTTTTGCGTTCCATAATTTATTTTTTTTAAACATTTTGTGCCTTGATCAGTTTTTACTAGATATACACCTCTATTTGGCCTTATGTTTTCAATTTTAATATGAAATTGCCTTTCTATTTCAAACTCTCTCATCATGTTAATCACCCCTATTAAATTTATATGATGCAAAAATGTACTTTAGAAGATTATTAACATTTTCAACTTAATTTTAATATAATAGTATATAGCAAATTAGAAAGGAACAATCTTATGAAAATAGGAATTGACGGCCGAGCGGCAAAATGGTATAGAGGGACCGGAATAGGCACTTACACCTATCAGTTAATTAACTGTTTAAATAAAATTGATAACATAAATGATTATTTACTTTTTACACCTGAAAACTCTAACTTTAACATATCCCTTAAAAATAACTTTGTGTTAAATAGTATTAGTGAAGGTAAAAAAAATAATTTTTGGGATGAGGTAAACATTCCAACCATTTTAAATGATAAAGATATAGAACTTTATCATGTGCCTCAAAATGGAGTTGGTCTTCCTAATGATAAAAAATGCAACTTTATTATTACTCTTCATGATGTAATTCCCTACAAAATGCCTGAAACAGTAAGTGATAGATATTTGAAAATTTTTTCGGAACAAATTCCTGCGATTGTTTCTAAATGTGATGGAATAATTACTGTATCTAATCACTCAAAAAAAGATATAATGGAAGCCTTTAATTTTCCTAAAGATAAGATATATGTTACTCCTCTTGCAGCGGAAGATATATATAAACCTCTAGATAAAACCTTAAGTAAAAATATTATTAAAAAGAATTATTCTATATCTGGAGATTTTATACTATATGTAGGCGGATTTAGCCCTAGAAAAAACATTATTGGACTCATTGAAAGTTTTAGTAAGTTGTTATATCTTTATAGAAAAGATATAACACTTGTTATAGCTGGTAGAAAAGGTAAGTCCTATGATACTTATAAGAGAAGAACAGAAGAATTAAATATATCTGACAAAGTAATTTTTCCTGGCTTTATTTCAATAGAACATTTACCTTATTTATATAATGCATCTAGACTATTTGTTTACCCATCTTTTTATGAAGGTTTTGGGCTTCCTCCTATTGAAGCTATGTCTTGTGGAACACCAGTAATAGGCTCTAATTTAACTTCTGTACCTGAAGTATTAGGGAATAGTGGCTTACTAATAGATCCTATCAACATTGATGATCTATGTACCTCTATGCTTAGAATATTATACGATAAAAACTTAAGAGAGGAACTTATCCTTTCTGGTCTTATAAGATCTTCAGAGTTAACCTGGGAAAAAACTACAAAGCAAACTCTTATTGCTTATAATAAGACTTCAAGTTATTAAAATTTTAATAATCTTACTTAAATAAAAAAAGGTAAACTCTGTAAAATTACCTTTTTTTACATTTTTATTCAAGGGTTTTTAGTTTACTTAACTGTTACTTTTAATGTATAATATGGAATATCAAGCGAAACTAATTATGATGGTATTTCTAACCATGTTAATTTTAGTTGAACTTATTCAGCGTATATCAAACTTTTACTCATGACTTTTAAAATGTTGAGTATTATATATGGTAACGATTAAATAAAATTGCGAAAGGTGGTATTTTACATGGCAAAAGATAACTCTTTTGATATAGTATCAGAAGTAGATATGCAGGAAATGGACAATTCAATTAACCAATCAATGAAGGAAATTAGTCAACGTTATGACTTTAAAGGTAGTAAAGCTTCAATATCTGTTGAAAATGATTCTTTAAAACTTTCTGCTGAAGATGATTATAAAATTAAAGCAATACTTGAAATTTTAAAGGGTAAAATGATTAAAAGAGGACTTTCTATTAAATGTTTAGATCCTGGAAAAATAGAAAATGCTTCTGGAAGTACTTTGAGACAAATTGTTGAAATACAAAAGGGATTAAGTAAAGAAAAAGCAAAAGAAATTACTTCATACATAAAAGATTTAAAACTTAAAGTTCAAGCACAAATTATGGATGACAAAGTACGTGTATCTGCTTCTAAAATAGATGATCTTCAAACTGTTATTCAATCACTAAAATCTAAAGATTTTAATATTGATTTACAGTTTATAAATATGCGTTAAGAACTTAAATAAGTAAATTTTAAATTATATTAAGGCATCTTCAGAAAATAACTAGTAGGTCTACTAGTTATTTCTCTGAAGACGCCTAAAACTTATTCATCTAAATATATTAAAGCATCTTTTTAAATTCTTCTAAAAACTCTTCTCGATCGTCCTTATATCCAATTTTCTTTTTCAACTTTTCTAAAAATATACTTTCATCCCAATCCTTACGTCTTGTATAATAATCTTTAGATATGCTGTAAAAATCATCTGGGAAAGTTAGCATGGCACTAAGTACCTCTATCTCTCTCTTATTTAAAACATTTTTCTTACAATAATTTTCTATTATTATTTTTGCCTTTTCTATATCAAATGCAAAACCTTTTACTACTTTATTTATAAAATTGCACAAATCATGCACTTTTAAATCTACGATGGCATAATCAAAGTCTATAAAATAAGCTTTTCTATCGTTTATCAATATGTTATGATGTGCTAAATCGTGATGGCATACTACTATCTTATCTTCTTCACTGCAAAGCTTATAATACGGTGACTTTTCCAACATTTTAACACTTTTATCTATTTGTTTGATATAATATTCTACATTTTTTATAAAAATCTCATCAAACTGACTTTTATTCTCATGAGCACTGGCTATACTATTAAAAAAATTCATTTCTTGAATTCTTCTTTTAAATCTATCTATTAATTTGCCTGCATTATATTTATTTGGCAGACTAGTTTTAAATCCTTCTGATGCTAAGTGAAGCTCTCCAAGCCCTTCTGATGCAATGATTAAATCCACTGGGCTACTAAAGTCGCATTCTGTTCCAACAACCATATCCATAATGCAATACATCTCGCCTTGCCATATAGTATAAATCTCACCACTTTTATCTTTAACAAATTCAATTACTCTTGGAAATTTACTTTTTATATATATTAATAAGTCATATATAAATTTTAACTCTTCCTCAGTGTACTCTACCTTTTTTAGTATTTTTTCTCCTTTGTCTGTAGAAATCATATATACGCTTCTTAGCGGAACTATATCATAAATGGCCAAATCAAATCTATTAAATAAATCTATACATAAGTCATATCTGGTTAAATATCTTTTTTCATTATATTTATCTACCATTTTAACACCTCTTTAAATTAGGCTATTCCCATCTTCTATCATAGCTTTTTTTAGCTTTAAAAAACATTCTTCTTCACTTGAACTTTTACTTTTATCTCTGTATCTGTTACACCATTTCATAAATGCATATGGATATGATATAATAGCCGAAATGAATTTGGCACTATTTATATCTAATGCTTCCAAACTACAAAATTTATTTATCAAACTATCAAAATCTACTTCTAATCCCTTTCTTTTTATTTTACCTAAAAAATAAGCCAAATCCATTTCTACCATATTATAGCAACAACCTTCAATACTTTTAATTTGAATATTTTTTGATTTTCTCAGATTGTTGAAATAAGTATTTCCAATACACATTTCCACTTTTTTTGTACTTCTCATTATTAAACCTATATAATCATTTTTATACATATTTTCAATACATCTTTGTGCTCTTTCTAGATAAATCTCCCCATTTTTAAAAAAAAATTTCTCCAAATTGCTGTCTATACCCTCCTGTTGCATTTTTTTCAAGTCTTTGTTTAACCTTTTTATATAAATTTTGTATTGCTCTACTATCCTTCCAATATTGTTACTAAGCCTTCTATTCATATATCCTGTATAACCTAATGTTTTATCATGAAACTCACTTATTATGCAAATTTGATTTTTTATAATATCCATATCTATATTTTTGTACTTGATTCTATCTGAAAAATCCTCCACACAATAAATTTCTTTTGATTCTAAGTATTTCATGAATGACTCTGTAACATTTTCACAATACACAAACAACCCTCCTTGAAATTCTTACTTATGTCTTTTACTACCCATCTCCTTTAATATTTTTTTCCTTTTTTTCTCTAATTTAGTAATCTTTTTGCTTTTTTTCTTGATTTTTTCTAAAGATTTAACAGATCTCTTTAAATCATCTACCTTGTTTTTATAATCTTCCACATCTAAATTATTTGAATTTTCCTTAACATGTTTATGAGACTTTTTCTTTGTCCCCATAACTCTGACCTCCTTATATAAAATAATTAATTATATTTTATAAATCTAAATTCATCTATAAATTCTTGTTTTTTATATCTATCTTTAATTATTCTTTTTAACCTATTTAAAAAAAACTCTTCTTTCCAAGGCTGTTTTTCCCAATAATATTGGATTCCAATTTGCCAATAATCTTGTGGAAATTCCATAAATGATGCCATTATTGGTATCTCATCTTTTTTCACTTTATTTATTGAATTATATGAATCGATTATATCTAATGCATTATTTAATATCCATTTCCCATATTTCATAGTTCTTAAAAGGAGACTACTAAGATCATGAAGATGTGAATCCAAAATACAATAATCAAAATCTATAACATTTATTTTACTTTTTGAGTCTATTAATAAATTATGATTAGCAAAATCGTGATGGCAAAAACCTCTATTAACTATTTCTTCATTCATATTTTCTATATATCTGCTTTCTATAAGGTTTTTTATGGATTTTTCCGCCCTTTCTACTTCCTCTTTTATAATGTTTAAATAAATAGAATCAAATTCTGTATGACTTTCTTTTTTATCTATTATGTTTTTAAATGAAAATATTTCATTTTTCCTCGTTTCAAATGTTTCTATCCATTTAAACCATCCTACTCTAGGATTCATACCTGCTGTTACTTCAAACTTATTGCTTTTTTTATGGAGCTCTGCCAGTTTCCTAGACGCAAATAATATATCTTGAGGATTGTTATAATTACATGGCTTTGAATCTATCCATGAAGTTATATAACCGTAGTTGTTTTCAATCTTAATATAATCCATTCCTTTGTCTGTTTTTATTATTTCAGGTGTATATTCAAATTTATTGTTTTGTAAATGTTTTATTGCAGATATAATAAATAGAAAATGTTCAAAGTTATATTTAATAACCTTAAGACAATAACTTTTATTTTTTGTTATGATTTTATATACATTTTTTATCTTTTCTATAGACTGCACATTAAGATCATAATTATCTTCTACTAATTTTTTCACTCCATATACATTCAAACTTTTCCCTCCAAAACAATACTATATATGTAGTATATGAATTATTGTATATGTATGTGCTAAATGGCACACTTTCAACGTAATATTAATAATATATACTACAATAAATTTGAATTGCCTCAGAATTATTTTATTTAAATGGAGGTAGATAACTATATGAAAATTGGAATTGATGCAAGGGGGGTTAACTGGTATAAAGGTACTGGTATAGGAACGTATACAGATAAAATTTTGAAATATATGATTAAAACTCATAGAGAAAATCTTTATCATATGTATTGGTCTGGTGGAAATTATGAATATTTTAAAAGTGATAACTCAAAAATATTAATGACTTCGCAAAAATATCATAAATTCTTTGAACAATATTATTTTCCAAACAATTTAAATGATGAAAGTATAGACATATATCATATTCCTCAAAATGGTATAGGTCTTTCACAGAATATTAGATGCAAAAAAGTTGTTACTATACATGATTTAATACCTTATATTCTTCCTGAAACTGTAGGTAAAGGGTATTTACTAAAATTTTTAAAAGAAATGCCTAAAATAATGGAGTTTTCTGATGGTATTATAACTGTTTCCGAGTGTTCAAAGAAAGACATATTGAAGTTTTTTCCTATGGATGAATCTAAAGTTTTTGTAACTCCCTTAGCTGCTGATAAAAAATATAAACCTCTGGATAAAAGCGATTGCCAAAAATTCATAAGCAAAAACTATAATGTAAATAAACCATTTATACTTTATATAGGTGGATTTAGTCCTAGAAAAAATGTTAAATCAGTTTTGATAGCTTTTTCAAAAATTCACAAAAACCTTCCAGAAAGATACAACTTAGTTGTTGTTGGCGCTAACAAAGATGATATCCATATTCTCAAAGATTTGAGTAGTGATTTGAATATACGCTCCAGTGTAAAATTCACTGGATTTGTGCCTGAAGATCACCTGCCTATATTCTATAATGCTTCCAATGTTTTTGTATATCCATCCTTATATGAAGGCTTTGGATTACCGCCTTTAGAGGCTATGAGTTGTGGTACTGCTGTAATAACATCTAATATCACATCTATACCAGAAGTAGTTGGAAATGGAGGAATTCTAATAGATCCTTTTGATACAAAAAGCCTTTCTAACTCCCTAGAAAGCTTACTAAATGATAAAAAATTACTTCAAGAATTGAAGATAAGGGGATTAAAACAAGCTTCTAAATTTTCTTGGGAAAAAACTTCCGAAAAAACTTTAGATGCTTATAAGAAGATTTTGTCTCATGAATAACTTATATGATACATCTCCTTGTCTTAATCATATTTTACTTTATATTAAAAATAGAATCTCTCGACTGCCCCGTTCCCAGTCAAGAGATTCTATTTTTATATCTTTAAAATTCCCCATGATTAAACCCTTATATTAAGATATTATATACTATATCAGCAAATATGTAAACGTTTTATAGCAATGTTATTTCACATTTATTTTTTTCTCTACGTCACTTTGAAGAGAATCTAATACTGTTTTAGTATCTTTACTACCTAAATTAGACTGGGATAATGTATCTTTCGCAGTTTCTCTTGTAGTGAAAAAATATGGAGTATATATAATTGGATATGATCCCTTTTCTACGTTTCCAAACAAGTCCCAAACTCTCAGATTAAAATAATCTTCATTTACATTAAATTCCACTAAATTATATATACTATTAATAGCAGAAAAATCTCCGCATTTCTTCATGGATTCTACAGCAACATTTTCACTATTTATAGTAAATTTCACAAACTCTTTTGATAATTTTGTATTGCTAGACATACTATTTATCATTAAGTTACATCCTCCTAATGATATATCTCTGTTGCCACCAGCTTCAAAAGCTGGTAATTTTATTGCCCCCCATTTTCCTTTTTGATTAGGCACGTTTTTTGCAAAATAACTTATAGAATACGGGTCAGCTATAAATGACACTATTTCTTCCTGCTGTGCTGCATTAATAATGTCCTCTCTGGAATTGTAGTCACAAATTGTACCTTGAGAATATAAGTTTTTTGCTGTATCTACAACTTTAATCCATTCTTTATCATTAAAATTAAGTTTATTATCTTTGTTAAAATATGAAATTCCTAATTGATTTGCTAACAGTAAGTATATATCGTTATTTTCATCTTCTACATTAGCAAGCACTTTTTTACCTGTATCTTTACTTACCTTTTTTCCCATGTCAATGTAATCATTCCAAGTTTTAATGTCATCTACATTAATTCCTTCTGATAATAATATGTCCTTTCTATATAAAATTACCTTAGGAGAAACACTCCATGGAAATCCATACACTTTATTTTTTTCAGTTAAGTTATCAATTTTATCTTTTGGCACTTTACCACTATAATTACCCATATCATCTGATACATCTAAAAAAGCTTTTGGCCATTTACTTAAGTAGTATTGAACATATGCATCATCCATTGTTATTAAGTCTATTGTTTTGTCTTTGCTTTTAACACTTTCTTCAAATTTTCCATATAAATTATCCTCAACTTTTAAACTTACATTTACTTTTTTATGTAACTTTTCAAAGTTTTCTACAGCTATATTTAATGATTGTTCATGCTTTTTATCTGTTATTATTGTTATTTTTCCTTGCAAATCATCTGTATCTTTTGAAGTGTTATCATTTTTTTTACAAGAAACAGCAGTTGTAAGTATAGTTATTAAAACAGCCATTGTCAAAACTTTTATACCTTTTTTCATAATAATCTCTCCTGTCTCCAATGGTTTTCTTTTTCCGCTTCTGTTTTTCATGCATTTCCAATATATATTATCAAACTTACTTAGTTTTTTCAATTTATTTAGGTATATGAATAAAATTACCTTATTTCAATACAATCAACATTTAAAAGATAAGCCCTAAAGATTTAAAACAATGTATTAAAACCTTTAGGACTATATGTTTATCCTTTTGACATATTATAATTTCCCTTGCAATTAAACTCTTCTTTCCAAGCTTTATCTGCTAAAGGTTTAAATTCTTCTGCCACTTTATCCAGAGACTTTTGAAATTCTTCATTTTCTATCATCATTCTAGCTCCTTCATCTGTGGGGATTGCTCCTGTTTTTTTTACTACTTCTCTTATCACATTAGTATTATCTATCATCATACAAGGCATTAACAAATTTTTATTGTAAGGCTGCCTTTTTCTCAATTCCTTAAAAAAATCCGATTTAAAAACGTCTAGAAGTTTTTTGTTTTTTAAATTATCTGATGAAAAATGAGCAAAAATGCACGGTTCCACATCTTCATGAGAATTTATGTGACAATAGAACTTACCAGCTATGCACCCACCTACATAAGGAGCATCATTAAAAAAGTCTATCATAAAATATGGCTTTGAATTTCTTATGTTCCTAACTCTCTTACCTAAATAAAGTCTCTGTTCAGGTTTAAGCATTAAATCAATATCTTGCTCTTTACCTACAGGCATAAATATAAAGTACCAGCTCATTTTAGCACCTTTTTCTATAAGCATATCTATAAATTCATCTGATACAACTGTTTTTATATTATTACCACTAACAGCTGTAGATACTCCAAATAATACTCCTTTTTTCTTCAGCAGATCCATAGCATTAATAACCTTCTCAAATACACCTTTTCCCCTTCTTCTGTCCGTCTCTTCTTCAAACCCTTCTAAAGAGAACATAGGTATTACATTTCCAAGTTCCTTAACTTTGTTAGATAGTTTTTCATCAAAAAGAGTTCCATTTGTAAAAGGTGTGAATATACAATCATTATATTTTGCATATATATCCAACATGTATTCATTAATAAAAGGCTCTCCTCCTAGGATTATAAAATAGTAAATCCCTAATTCTCTAGCTTCTTTTACAATTCTATCTACTTCTTCATAAGGTATATCATCTTCTTTGCTATAATTTGCAGCATAACAACCTGTACACTTTAAATTACATCTCATTGAAGGACTTATAAGTATTACTAATGGTATTTTTATACCTTTTTTTTCTAAAAATTTTTCTCTCTTTGGCATTCCATACCATATTGAATTCACTAAAAAATTCGCAAAAAATTTCTGTATGCATTTTTTATCTGTAGTTTTTAACATATTTGTTATAAAATCACGAGTAGATTTATTATTATTATAGTAATCCTGAATCTGTTTCACTTTTTCTAGATTTTCTTTATCCTTATGAACAGTTTTCTTTACTAGCTCAAATACCTTATCAATATTTTTTTCAGGATTCTTCTCTAATAATTCTATTCCTGTTTTCACCAAGGTATCTTTAGCTGCTTTTTTCAATCTTTCAGTTACATTCATTTATTACTCCCCCTGATAAATACTATATTGACTACATTTACAATTTATCTTTTATAAAATTATATACATATTTATTTTATTTATGTCTATAAAGTATCAGGGGTCCTTAAGCTATAAATTATTTATCATGCTTGCTAAATAACCTGCTCCAAATCCATTATCTATATTTACTACGCTTACACCACTAGCACAACTATTTAACATGCATAGCAGTGCCGATAGTCCTCCAAAATTGGCACCATAGCCTACACTAGTTGGCACTGCGATAATAGGCTTATTTATAAGTCCTCCAAGTACACTAGCTAAAGCACCTTCCATGCCTGCTGCTACAACAATTATTTTAGCTTCTCTTATTACATCTAATTTATCAAATAGCCTGTGTATCCCTGCCACACCTACATCGTATATTCTTTTTACCTTGTTTCCGAATATTTCTGCAGTTATTGCAGCTTCTTCTGCTACAGGTATATCAGAGGTTCCTGCTGTAACTATCGCTATATAAGTATCTCTGCTTTCTACTTCCTTGTTTTTTATGGTTATAGTTCTTGCATCCTTATTATACTCAGCCCTGTCACATATAAGTTTTACAGCTTCATAAGCTTCTTCTGAAGCTCTAGTTCCCAATATATTATTTCCTTTAGTCATCATAAATTCTACTATGCCTTTGATTTGTTCAACAGTTTTTCCAGCGCAATATATAACTTCTGGATATCCAACTCTAAGTTCTCTGTGATTGTCAATTTTAGCATAACCTAAATCTTTAAAAGGTAAATCTTGAAGTTTCTCTAATGCTTTTTCTACATCCAGGGAACCATCTTTTATGCTTTCTAACATTTCCCTAGTTTCCTTTAAATCCATAGTATCATCCCTTTTCCATGTCATATTATTATAAAAACTCTGTACTCTCTAAATATTTTTCTGAAGATGCTTTAATTCAAGCTCCCCATTTTGTATCCTTCCAAATCCAATGTCACATATTTAAAACCTAGTTTTTTAAATTCATCTGATATTTTGTCCATTAGACCTTCATCCAATAGATTTTTTCTATCTTCCTTTTGCAATTCAATTCTAGCCAAGTTTCCATGACTCCTTACCCTTATTCCTTTAAATCCAAGGTTCATTAAGTACATTTCTGCGTTTTCAATATTCCTTAAATCTTCTATTTTTATTTCATTATCGTATGGAATTCTAGATAAAAGGCAAGCATAAGCAGGTTTATTCCAAGTATTAAGTCCTATTTCTTTTGAAAATTTTCTTATATCTTCTTTGCCTATACTATTCTCTAGCAATGGGCTTACTACCTTAAGTTCTTTTAGCGCCTTCAGACCAGGTCTATAGTCCTTTGTGTCATCTAAATTGGTGCCATCTATAACATAATTAAGGCCTAATTTATCCTTAATCTCTATTATTTTATTAAATATAAATTTTTTGCATAAATAGCATCTGTTATTTGGATTATGCTTTATTTCATCCAAAATTATAGGTACTTCAAGTATCTCATGCTTCACACCCATTTCTTTTACCAGTTCTTTTGCTTCTTCTATTTCCCACTTTGGTACATAAGGTGCTGCTATTGTAACTGCCAATACTTTGTCACCAAGTGCTTCCCTTGAAGCTTTAAGTAGAAACGTACTATCTACCCCTCCAGAGAATGCTATAACTACACTTCCTAGTTTTTTTAGATAATTTATTAAATCTTCATATTTTTTATCCTTAACCACAATAATTTCTCCTTTGCTTAAATTTTAGAGAATATTTCTTTGTATACTTCTGACATACTTATATCATTTTCTAAAGCTATTTTTTTACATTCTTCATACTCTGGTTTACTCTTTATCTGTTTACCTTTGTAATAAGCAGTTTTTACAGTAACATCACCATACTTAGTAGTTACCTTATGAAATTCTCTCTTTAGCATATTCCTTGCAACCTTATATTTTCTAAACCCTAAAGTAGTAGTGTGCGTTAAGATTATATCCTTAATAGTATCTTCTTGTTCCATCTTACATAGAACATTTAACTTTATAGCTGGCCTCTGTTTTTTCATAATTATAGGAGTCATATATACATCTAATGCACCTGCTTTAAAAATGAGTTCTATAACATACTCATATAATTCGGGATTCATATCATCTATATTACATTCCATTACATAAGCTTCATCCTTTATATAATCATCCTGCTGTAATGTTTGAGATTCTTCACCTATAAATACTCTTAAAACATTAGGAATTTCCCCAATATCCCTGTGGCCAATACCATAACCAGTTTTAGTTATTTTAAAACTTTTTTCATCTGTAAATTCCTCTACACAATTAGCTAATATGGCTGCTCCTGTTGGAGTAGTTGCCTCAAAGGATATTTTAGATTTTAATGGTATATTATTTAATATCTCTGTTGTAGCAGGTGCTGGCACTGGTAGCATACCATGTGCACATTTTACAAAACCAGATCCTACTTCTACTGTAGATGATTTAATTTTATCTACTTTTAGATAATCTAAACATATAGCTGCTCCTACAATGTCCACTATAGAATCTATTGCTCCAACTTCATGAAAATGCACTTCTTCTATAGGTTTATTATGAACTTTAGCTTCTGCTTCTGCTACTTTTTTAAATATTTCCAGAGCAATTTTTTTTACCTGTCCTTTTAAATCACTAGTATTAATTATGTTTTGTATGTCGTCTAAATTTCTATGTTCATGCATATGCTCATGAGTCTCATGATGTACATGATTGTGTTCGTGGGCATGACCATGCCCACTATGTTTAAGTTCCTCATGACTATGATTATCATTGTGCATATATTCTTCATCATTATTTTCAGTTAAAATCACATTTACTTTAGTCCCATAAATTCCTTTTCTATTATCTTTTTTTATTTCTATTTTATAACCAATAACATTTAATTTCGAAAGTTCTTCTAAAAGATAGTCCTTATCTACACCTATATCAATTAAAGCGCCTAAATTCATATCTCCACTTATTCCTGAAAAACAATCATAATAAAGTATTTTCATAAATATTCATCTCCTATGTAATCATTTTACCTATTTGCTTTGTACTATGGCATCTTTACTTGATATTCTATCATATGTAACTTCAATATATAAATAAAAAATTTAAATATTATGTTAAATGAAGACACCTTTTGAGAAAATAGCATTAAAGGATACTATTTATGAATTAATTATATTAGAATAATAAAATTAGCTTATATCTTAAATACTTAGGTAAAATAAGACATAAGCTTTTTAATATTATATTATTATAAATACTTATCCATATCTTCTTCATTTTTCAACAAATTTACAAGGTATTTTACTTCTTGATCTTTATCTTTATCCATAACTAATAATACATCTCCATCATCAACTATTATTAAGTCCTTAGTTCCAAAAGTTATAATCAGTCTCTCTTTAGCAAAAACGCTGCAGTTTTCACTGGATTCCATGAATACATTACCTATTACATTATTACCTTTGTATTTTTTTAAAAATCTTCCTAGTGCAGCAAAAGTTCCTATATCATCCCATACAAATTCACATTTTATCACATAAGCTTTTCTTGTTTTTTGCATTATTCCAAAATCTACAGATATTCCATCTATAATTTTGTACTGTTCTTTTATAGTTTCTTCTTCATTTATAGTATCTAATTCTTGATATATAGCCATAACACTCTTATACATTTTAGGAAGATACTTTTGCATCTCCCTTAAAAACACATCTGCTCTCCATACAAACATTCCACTGTTCCATAGATAGGTACCTTTCATAAGCAAATCCTTTGCCACTTCTGCATTTGGTTTTTCTAAAAATCTTTCTACTCTAAATGTCTCAATATCAGCATCTATTGCTTCTCCCATTTCTATATAACCATAACCTGTTTCTGCTCTTATAGGCTTTACACCTATAGTTATTAATCCTTTCTTTCTTTCAGCAATTTCTATAGCCTGTGAAACTGTATCTACAAATAATTTTTCATTTTCAATATGATGATCCGATGGCAAAATTATCATGGTTGCATCACTATCTTTTTTAAATAGTTTTGCTGCAGAAAGACCTATACAAGTTGCTGTTTCTTTGTTTTCTGGTTCTACAAATATATTTTTTTTGTCTATGTCTTCTAATTCTTCATATACCTTGTCTATATATTCTTCATTAGTAACCACATATATATTTTCTTTACTTACTAAAGATATTATCCTATCCACTGTATTTCTTAAGAAACTTTTATTATTTACAATTTTTAAAAATTGTTTCGGATTCTTAGATCGTGAAAGTGGAAAAAGTCTGGTTCCTTTACCACCTGCAAGAATTAATGCATATAACAATAAATTTCACTCCAAACTCTCCTTGCTATAGTGTATAATATGTGTTTCTTTGTACAATTGTGAAAGTTATATGCATAGATTTGTAAATACATAAATTAATTAAAATCTTTCTTTACCTGAAATGTTTTCTATACTCATTTTTATTAAAGTCACATTGCTTTTAGCTACCTTTATATATTTTTCACCTTCATTTAAAAATTTAGGACTATATTTTTTTACAAATTCCATAAGGGGTTCATCTTTTTCTTCTTCTGAAACTTCATAAGCTTTACCTGTTACTATAACACTTTCATACTTTGTACTAAATTTTTCGGGCATAAGTTCTGTATAAGGTACTACAGTAACACACACCTTATTATTGTAATGTATATTATCTAATTTGCTTCCTACATTAGCACAATGGAAATATAGATTATTATCAATAAGCACATAATTTATGGGTATTCCATAAGGTTGATTATCCTCACCACAAGTAGATAATATGCAATACTCCCCATCCCTTAATATTTTTAATGCTTTGTTGTTGTCCATTTTTCTTTCAACTTTTCTCATATCCCTCATTGTAAATTCCTCCCCTTTTTTTATATTATTAATAAGTTTTATTTTATCTTTTCTTTTAAGGCTTTTTATAGCATATTCCCTTTTTAAAGCTTCACTTTTTGTAGTAACCTCTTCAAAATATACTACTTTCACAGGTAACCTTCCTCTTGTGTACTTAGCACCTTTTCCACTATTATGAACCTTTATCCTTTTATTTAAATTGTTTGTATAGCCTGTATAAAAGGTTCCATCTTTGCATTCTAATATGTAAATGTAATTCATATATAAAGTTTCCTCTTTAAAAACTATTTTACAGATACATTAGGATTTCCATCTATATAAAATCTCCATAGATAATCCTTTGCTTCTTCTGCATAATCTATCCCTACCCTTTTGGCAGTCTTTATAATAAATTTATCCTTTGTACCTTCTTCTAAGTATAACTTATCTCCACATAAGTCTTCTTTATTTGATGTTTTATCTATAGCCATGGCATTACACAATTTTCCTGGACCATTTACTAAATTTTTTATTTGATATTTAGTTAAAGCTTCATAAGGTTTTTTGTACCTATTATAAAACATATCTTCTAAGCCTTCCACAGGCTCTAATGCTCTAACCAAAACTGCTTCTGCTCTTCCCTCTTCCTGTGTAACTATATTAAAACAATAGTACATACCATATATAAAGTAAACATAAGCAAACCCTGGTTTTCCATACATAGGTTCAGTTCTTGGTGTTACCTTTCCCCCATAAGAATGAGCTGCTTTATCTAAAGTACCCATATATGCTTCAACTTCTACTATTCTACCAGCTATTTTCTTTCCCCTTATTTCGTGTATTAAAATCTTCCCCAAAAGTTCTTTCGCAACTAAAAGGGTGTCTCTATTATAAAAATCTCTGCTTAATTTTTTCATTCTATATTCACCCTAACATACATAAATTAAAATTTCATTTGCTAATTATATTATATATTAAACTTTAGTAATTTAAAAATAATGCGAAGCATTTTTTTGAGAGGACAGAGGACAATTGACAGAGGACAGTGAAGGAGGATTTTTCTCCGCTATGCTACGAAAAATCTTTAATTAAATTTTTGCTGACTCGTTTCGCTAAAGCGAAACATTGCTGAATTATATAAATTTAAAGATTCTTTTGCGTTAGCAAAAAATCAACATTCATTGTCCTCTGTCCTCTGTCAATTGTCCTCTCAAAAAAAGTTGTGTCGCATCTACAACTCAAATTAACAATTTAATCTGTTGTACGCACATCCTTTTTAGATTCTCTAGTTATTTTAGCATCCCCATCAGGTGTGGAAACACTCCCCGGTTTATTATGTGGTTTTTTGAATTCATGTTGTAAATCGGTTTTTTCTACTTTATTCATTTTTATCAACCTTTCTTTGTTTTTTCTCCTGTGATTCTAATGTTTTACTACCATCTGTCCTCTTTGTGCCTATGTTAACTTCCTGCCTGTTTACATCGCTCTTTTTAGATTTGCTCATCTTTACACCTCTTCTTTTATAAATTATTTTTTCATAATTAGGTTTTCCATCTAATAGTCTTTTATTCTAAAAATAAAAAAAGGAGTCCACAATTACAATATTGTGGACTCTTTTACTTATTTTGTTAATATTTTAACTTTATTATGCAACCTGTTTTGATTTAGCTGCTGATTTAAACATTAGAACTGATGTATATAGAATAACTACTATAACTAACCATTTCAAAATGTTTAATGGAAGTGTTTTAACTATATATGCTGCTATAAAAACTCCCACAGTTCCAAATATAGTTATTGCCATAGAAGCTTTTCTATCATATGCATCTTCTTTAATAAACTTAGCTGCTGCAGCTGGCATTAAGAATGCACAAGATCCCATCATTATTGGAAATGCTATTTTAGGACTCATTCCAAGTGCAAACACAAGTGCCATACATGGCGCATAAAGTCCTATTCCGAGTGTCATAAGTGCTCCTAATATAAAATTGGCAACTACTGCTATTATAAGTTTTACACCTGTAAGTCCGATAGCATCTCCACCGGAAGGCATAAGGTTTAATTGCTGTGCAAGCATTACAATTACAACTACAATTAAAGCTGTACCCATTGCAAGTTGTATTTTCTTTTCATCAAGCTTTGATACAATTCCAGCTCCTACTACTGCACCTATAGTTGCTGCAGCAAGCATTGAGAAAAGTGTTATTGGTTCTACTTGTATAACTGTTATAAAGATAAGTGCTTCTATTCCTACAGGAATAGTACACGCTACATTAAGCGTTCCTGGCATGGTTCTATCCTTTGAAAGTTTAAACCCCTTTAATAGTGCAGTTGTTGGTGAAAAACTTCCTATGCCTAACGTATCAAAAAAGTTTGTAATGAATCCTACTATTCCAAGAGCAAAGAAATTTGTTTTTTCAATTTTACCTTCTTTTGCAGCCTTAGCATAGTCTGTAAAAAATACGAATGAAAAATATAATATTAAAAGTATCAATATACCAAATACTACTTTTACCATTGAACTGCCTCCTTCTTTTTCGTAAGTGTATTTTTAATTTTAAAATCAGTTTATTAATTTAAAGCATATATCATTTGTAGTTCAATTCTTTCAATATACTTTTATCAATTATTTTTTAATTTTTACTTTAAAATAAAACCATGTTTAACTGGATCTTCTGGATCTATAAAGAACTGGTTGTGTCCTGTTATAAATGCACTACCTGTTATTTCAGGTATTATAGCATCATATTCTCCAACCTTAGTTTCTTCTAATACTTTTCCTTTGAATTTTGTTTCTAAGATACTTTCATATATAAAGTCTTCATTCATTTTTAGTAGTCCTTTTGCATAAAGTGTTGCTAGTTTAGCACTAGTTCCAGTTCCACATGGGGATCTATCAAGCTGTCCCTGTCCGAATACAACTGCATTTTGTAGAGTTGCATCAGCACTTTTAGCAGGTCCATATATTTCGCAAAGATCTACAGTTTTAATATGTGAAAGTGTTGGATGTTGTATTTCTACTTGTTCATTTACAGCTTTTATAACTTTCATACCTATTTCTATTATCTTTTGTGCATTTGCTGGGCATATATCTATTCCTAAGTTTTCAGCTTTAACTATAGCAAAAAAACTTCCTCCAAAAGATATGTCCATTGTTACTTTTCCTATTTCAGGCACATCTACTTCTACATCTCTTTTATAAAGAAAAGCTGGTACATTAACTATAGAAACTTCTTTTGCTTTTCCATTTTCTACTTTAACACTAGCTTTAACTAATCCTGCAGGTGCTTCTAAAGTAATTTTTGTTACTGGCTCAGTTACTTCAACCATGCCTGATTCTACAGCTACAGTTGCAGCTCCTATAGAACCATGTCCACACATATTCAAATATCCACCGCCATCCATGAATATTATTCCAAGATCTGCTTCTTCTGTTGTTGGTTGTGTTATTATTGAACCAAACATATCATTATGACCTCTTGGTTCAAGCATTATAGCTGTTCTTACATAATCTAAGTTTTCTTCAAGATAAGCTTTTTTTTCTGGCATTGTTTTACCTGGTATATTTGGTACGCCACCTACTACTATTCTTGTTGGTTCTCCCATAGTGTGTGAATCGATTGCAAATATTGTTTTTACTACTTTCATTTTTGTGCCTCCTTATTATTCATCTTTAATTTCAAAAATGCTAAAGCTTTTTTTGCATCAAGCTCTACCACATTGTTTTCTCCTACAACTTCTGTTTCAATACCTTCTACTGATTTATTGAAATCTACTATAGTATCCATATACTCGTTAGTAACTACAAACTGAGCTTGTGTTCCTACAAAACTCATTCCAACTACTGGAATGTCTCTTTTACCTATTTCTTCTATAGCAGTAGCAAAATCTATATTGCTATTACCCCAACCATCAATAGAAACTATAACTCCATCTGCTCTCATAGCTTCAACCCAAGCTGCTGCCCTTTGAGCAACAAATACTTTATCTTCATTTTCTTGTGGTGTTCCTGCTACTATAATTCCTAAAAGATCTACATCTCCATCATTTGATACTATATTAAGCAATGGATCTCTAAAATGATGTAACGTAGTTTCTTTTGTAGATGGCCCTATTCCCATAGTAAACCTCCTATGTTCTAATTCATAGCCCTTAATGCACCATCTCGGTATTCATTAGGACTTAAAACTATAGGCATATTTCCCATATCAATGATGGATCTACACCCTCCAAAACCACCTGGTTCTTTACCTAAAATACCTGTATCATACATAGCACCTTGACCAGCAACTTGCTTTATAATAACAACTTTTTTCTTTCCAGGTTTTATCTTATCAAAATATTCGTATTTTTCATCACATAGTCTTCCATTGACCTTCTTCAAATAATTTCTTATTTCTCCAATTATCTTATCACAAGCTTCATGTGCTGCCATAGGTCCTGGTCTACTTGAACCTTTTCCAGATACTAATGTAACATTTACATGAATCAATATATCATCTTTAGCTGGAGTTCCAGCTCTTCCAAACACAACTTGCTCATTTAGTATGCCTTCTGAAGAACCAAATTCTGCAACTTGTATTCCTTCTTCATCTACTCCTGTAAGCATTACTGTTACACCGGTAAGTACATGAGTTATACCTTCACCTGTTCTTCCTAACACCTTAACAGCTATTGGAGAAAAATCCATTATTGAATTTACAAACATACTATGATTATCAGCATTAATAATCTTAACTTCTAATTGTTTTATAAGACTTTCATTCACTGGTATCTCATTTTCTATATTTTTTCTTAAATATAATATACCATTTTCTATATAAGTTTTTTCAGCAAACTCTAATTTTGTTATATGAAAAGTTTTTATAACTAGTCTTCTAATTTCTTTTTCCATATATTTCACCACATTTATTTTAGTAACCAGACACTAGAAACTAATATTAGTCTCTAGCCTCTGGTTACTGATTTTTAGTTTTTATTTAAACTTTTGCTATATACTCATATGGAAGTGGAACTATTGTTCCTGCTGTAGTTATTTTAGTTAACTCTTCTAATGAATCTTTTACAATAGCTGTTTGCATAGCAACATCATGTGGTGCTCCTGCATTAGCTCCCATTGGAACTCTTGGAGCAACTGCTCTTGGAGTTCCTGCTTGTTTAACGACTGGTGGTAAAGCAGCTATACATATTGTAGGTATTCCTGCTTCTTCAATTGCTCTCTGCACCAAAACTGCAGAGCGGTGGCAAGTTCCTCATCCAGCTGTCATTAGAACTGCATCCACGCCTTCTTCTTTAAGAATTCTAGCAATTTCTGGTCCAGTTTCATTTTTGAATTTTTCTTGATTTCCGCCGCCACCCATAAATCCTATATGAGTTTCAGCAACTGCTTTTATAAAACCTTCTGCTGCAAGCTCTTTTAATCTATCAATTGGGAACATGCAGTTAATGTCTTTGTTAACATCTCCATTATCATATCCACCATGTGATACCATAAGCTCGCTTGATGGCGCTTCTCCTGGAACCTTTCTGAATGTAAAGTCTCCTGCTAAGTTAAATCTCTTATCGGACTTTAAATGTACTCCAGCAGCTGTAGCTATAGCTATTTTCATATCTTTAAGTTCCTTTGTTACAGGAGTCCAAACTAGTGGAGGAGTTATAGGAACAAATATTTCTGATTGTAGTCCTTTAACAATTGTTAAATCCATTATATTTTACCTTCCTTTCTATTTCTTATATCAATATTACTAACATATTTTTCATTAGCTTCTCCTGATAAAACTTCTATAAAGCTCATCTTAAAACCAACTTCTTGACCTACTTTTAAAGGATAATCTGTTATAATCATTCTCATAGGTATTCTTAAATATCCTAGTCTTCCTTTAAGATCTATAGCAACACATCCATCATGTATTTCTACAAGTACGCCTTGCATTTCAATTATTTTATCACCATATTTTAAATCCATAAATACGCCTACTTTGTTGAATATTTTTCAAGTCTCTTTTGACTTACTGGAACAGCAGTTTCATTTTCAGCTCTTACTATTGAAACTCCTGTAGTTTTTTCAACTAACTCAAGATTGTTTTCTTTAACATTTGGATTCCATTTTCTTTCTGAAGTTTTAACTTCTTCTTCAGCCATTGCTGCCTTAAGCATTGTTATTCCTCTCAAAGCATCTTCCTTGCATAATGTATTACAGCTTAAAACTTCATTTTCAATTCCAGCTTCTGACTTATTGTTATCAACCATGTACTTCATGTATTGGTTACCAACAACTAGAGCTCCTTGTACTGCACAGAATGAGAATCCTACACATGGAATTTCTCTCATACCAATCTGTTCAATATGGCTTGCAAAGTCAATGTGGTTATTTCCAAATCCTTCTGTTGTAACAAATGCTCCATCAACATCTAAAGCTTCTACTATCATTCCCATTCTTTCTGATACATAGAATTTTTCGCTGTTGATTTGTGGACTTCCTACAAACATTACTCCACAAAGGTCTAATTCTGGATCATTCATAGCTTCTATTACTAACGGTTCTCTCCAATAATGTCTTGAACATTCCTTTGATGCAGGTCCTATACAAGTTAATGCGTGGATTCCTCCATCCATTACTTCAAGTGGTGATAACATTATAGGAACGTTTCCTAAGTCAACGTTTGGTTTTGCTCCAAGTACTCCTACTGGATCAACTGGTAATATTAGGTTGTCATGCATAGCACCTTGACCCATTATTTCCTTAACAACTATAACTTTTTTCTTTCCTGGTCTTCTCTTTTGTTCAAATACTTCTGTGCTTGATATAAGAGATTCGTCAACTTTGTTTAAAGCTTCTCTAATTTCTTGAGTTATCTTGTCTGTAGCTGTGTGAGCAGCTAAAGGGCCTGGTCTTTCCATATTAGTTCCAGCAGCTATTGTTACCTGAGTCTTTATGAAGATTTCTCCCTTATCAGGTGCTCCTGGTCTACCAAATTGTATGTTTTCTTCAAGTATACCTTCTGATGAACCAAATTCTCCTATTTGGACTCCATTTTCATCTGTTCCAGTAACCATTACTATAACACCATCAATTACTCTAGTTATACCTGAACCAAGTTTGCTATCTTTTTCTTTAGTAGCTATTGGTTGAACATCCATTATTGTTTCACTATAAGTATTATACTTATCTGGAGTTATTATATCAATTTTTATTTCTTTAACTAGGTCACTTACTTTTACAGCATCTTCACAGATATTTTCTCTAATGTAAAGAGTTGTTCCTTCAATTTTTGTTTCTGGAGCAAATTCTACTTTGTTAATTTTGAAATATTTTCTTGTAAGCGTTCTTATTACTTTATCTTCAAGCTTAACTTCTTTAACTACTGCTGTTTCAGGCTTAACAGCTTTTTGAGTCTTTAATGCCATAGGTGCTTTTGAAACTGGAGCTGCCATTGAACCTATGTTTAGAGGTACTTCAATGTCGATTCCTTTTCCTTCAGCTATTTTGATTTTTAGAATTCCACCAGATACAACTGTTGTTGCTTGTGGTTCTTCTATCATTTCTGCTTCCTCTTCATACCCCTCTAACAGGCTAGGTGTTACAGGAGTTAATGCTGCTGCATCTACTTTTAAAATTGCTCCAATTACTTCTTCTCTTGATAAAACTTTTTCATCAAGCTTTATAAGTAATGAATCTTCAAGTTTTTCAAAGTTCATTGGATTTTCAAAGTCCTCAGCTTTTATAACTTCTCCTGCTTTTTTGTTGTATTTTAGAACTGCTTTAGCATCTCCTTGAGTTAATTCAGTTGCCTTTTCCTCTACCTTAGGTTCTGAAGCCATTGCTTTAAGTCCTTCTAAAATATCTGGTGTTAATGGTGTTAATGAGTCTATAGTTTTTAATAATTTAGCTCCTATAACTTCACCTATCTTAACGCAGTTATCTGGTATAGTTAAAAGTCCTGAATCCACCATATCAGGGAATATAGCGGGATCCTCTAGATTACCTGCTGAAATTATCGTTCCTTCTTCTGTTCTACAGCATACAACAGCAACTTCATTTTTTAGCTGTTCTGCATGTTCTGTACTCATTGACATTTGACATAACCTCCTCTATTATTTATCAATTGAAAGTCTTCTTGTTAATTTATAATCAACTGTTCTGAACACATGGTCTGTATGATGGTATACTCCTAGTCCAGACTTTGGAGCACAACACATTACAGTGTTTGAACAATCGCTGCAATTTGAAATTAGTACTCTTTTTGCGCCAAGCTTCTTTAAATACATAATACCGGCTACTTGGCCAGGACAATCACCTGGAGTCTTGCATTTATTAGCACCTTTTATTTCTTCTACGTTTTTACATTTTGTAACACCAACTACTTCTGATTTCATTTTTGCTGCTATGTCTCTAAGTCTATCTTCATTGGCACCACAGGCACATACAAGAAGTCCTAATTTATCCTTATATTCTGGTAATGGGATTGTAACAATAGCGCCTCCAGAAATTTTTGTAACTGTAGATTTTTCTATATCTTCAGCTTTTCCTGTGTATGGTCCACCTATTAAAATTTCACCATACTCTCCGTCTATTCCACCACATTTTTCTATAAGGCTTTTTATAGTAGTTCCAACTGGTACTTGAAAAAATACATTGGAAGCTTTTCCAGTAGTTAACTTACCCGCTACTGTAATATCCTTATCTATAACAGGTTTTCTATCTTCTACTGCTCTAGTTATATTAGCCAAAGTTTCTGTGTTTAAAACAACACATTTTGCCTCTAATGGAAGTTGTGTTGGTTCAAGCCATTTATCAAATATTGCATTGATAAGTGCTCTTTCTTCTCCCATAGGATACATGTCTTTAAGTTCCTTAACTTCTATATCATTTTCACCTTTTAATGCTGCTTTAACAGAAGCTATCGCTTTAGTGTTTTTAGCTTTTATGCCCATATATGCTTTTGGAGCTCCTGTAGCTTTCATTGCATATTTTACGCCTTTTATTACAATTTCAGGATTGTTTTCTAATAATGTTATGTTGTGATTCAATACTGGTTCACACTCGACACAATTAGCAATAATATATCCATCTGGAATTTGTGCTTTTAATTTTATGTGTGTTGGAAAACCAGCTCCACCGGCTCCAACTATTCCAGCTTCATATACTGTATCGACTATGCTGTCACATTCTTTAATTTTCACATAATCTTCTGATTGTTTGTCTTCTGCCTCAATAACTATTTCACTTGTTGTAATTTTTGTTACTTTTCCTGAAACACTTGTGTGTATTTTTGCTCCTAGTCCATTGGGTTCTGCAATGCATTCGCCTCTTTTTACTTCCTTGCCTTCCTTTACTACCGGAACGTCTGGTGCACCAACGTGCATTTTAAGAGGAAAACTAAATAATTTCGCCATACCACACCGTCGTCTTAAATCTACTAAACTACCTTCTAGTAGAATGCAACATTCCCTCCTTTCAATTCTATATTATTTGAATTTATAATAGTTAGTATTATAAATTCAAATAACGTTTGTTTTTCAAATAAGTTTTTTTTATACACAATATCATAAAGCAAATTCTATGCCAATAAGATTATTATCTTATAGATTGTTACAAAATATGCACCCATAACGCTTTTTTATGTTAATTTTTTTTATGTTAAAGGTTTTCTTTTTGAAAAAGTGTACTTTTTTTGACAAATAGTGTCCTTTTTTCGACACTAATTGTTAATTTTTTAGCTAATCCTTGATACATGCTATTATCATTTACATAGACACAGTCAGAAAACTGACGTTGTCAAAAAATAGAAAACAAAGTAGTCAGATACAAGAATAAAGAATCTTGTTCTGACTACTTTATTTTAACAATTAATTTTATGCTTCAGCTGCTTTTTTCTTATTAGCAGATCTAAACATAGCTATAGAAGTATATATAATAACACATATAACTAACCAAGTTAGTATTTTTAAAGGAAGTGTTTTTACTATATATGCTGCTATTAGAACACCTACTACGCCAAATATGGTTATTGCCATAGATGCTTTTCTATCATAAGCTCCTTCTTGAACAAATTTTGCTGCTGCTACTGGCATTAAAAACGCACAAGAACCCATCATTATAGGAAATGCTACTTTAGGACTCATTCCAAGCGCAAATACTAGCGCCATACAAGGCGCATAAAGACCTATTCCTAATGTCATAAGTGCTCCTAATATGAAGTTAGCAATTACAGCTATAATAAGTTTTCCTCCTGTAAGTCCTATAGCTTCTCCGCCTACTGGCATCAATTTCAATTGACCTGCTAACATTACCAATGCAACTACAAGTAATGCTGCTCCCATTCCTAATTGAACTTTCTTTTCATCAAGCTTTGAAACTATACCTGCACCTATAAATGCACCTACGGTAGCAGAAACAAGCATTGCAAATAGAGTTACAGGTTCAACTTTTATAACTGTTATAAATATAAGAGCTTCAACAACTACTGGAATTGTACAAGATACATTAAGCGTCCCTGGTATAGTTCTATCATGTGTAAGTTTAAAAAATTTTAATAGTGCGGTAAGTGGTGCAAAACTTCCTATTCCCAATGTGTCAAAGAAGTTTGTTACAAATCCAACAGCACCTAAAGCTATGAAGTTTGACTCTTCTAAGTTTCCTTCTTTTGTTGCCTTAGCATAATCTTTAAAAAACACTATTGCAAAATAAACTGTCAAAAGCACGAGTAAACCAAATACTACTTTAACTATCATATAACATCCCCCACTCTCTATTATATTTTTGAATATTACATATATATATTATTTTAATACATACTATGATCTTATTGCAATAATTTTCTCAATATTTTTTATATTTTTATTTTTGAATTATTCTAAACACATTATTTCAATATAAAACCATGTTTAACAGGGTCATCTGGATCTACTAAATACTGACTAAAACCAGTAATATAAGCACTACCTGTTATTTCTGGAATTATAGCATCAAATTCCCCCACTTTAGTTTTACTTAAAACTTTGCCTGTGAATTTAGTGCAAATTATGCTTTCATTAACTATTTGTTCACCAACTTTTATCTCACCTCTAGCATATAGATCAGCTAATTTAGCACTGGTTCCGGTTCCACAAGGAGATCTATCCAGCTGTCCTTGTCCAAATACTACTGCATTTTGAATATCTGCATCTTTACTAATTGCAGGTCCATAAAATTCACAAAGATCAACCGTCTTAATATGTTTTAATATTGGATGTTGAATTTCTATCTGTTCATTAACAGCATGAACAATTTTCATACCAAGTTCATTAAGTTTTTGTGCATTTTCAGGAAGTAACTCAATTCCTACACTTGAAGCCTTTACTAGTGCAAAGAAACTTCCTCCAAAGGAAATATCTAAAGTTACTTTCCCGAAATCTGGCACATCAACTTCTACATCTTTCTTGTATAAAAATGCTGCTACATTAACTATTGAAACTTCTTTAGCTTTACCATTTTCAACTTTTACCCTAGCTTTAATGACTCCAGCTGGAGCTTCTAAAACCACATTTGTATATGGTTCTGTAATTGGTACCATACCCATCTCAACAGCACAAGTTGCTGAGCCTATAGAACCATGTCCACACATGTTCAAGTATCCGCCACCATCCATGAATATAACACCTATATCTGCTTCATCTATACAAGGATCAGTAAAAATAGCACCAAACATATCATTATGTCCTCTTGGCTCAAGCATTAACATAGTCCTTAAATAATCCATGTTTTTTTCCATATGTTCCATTTTTTCAGCCATAGTTTTTCCTGGAATCTTAGGAATCCCACCTATTACAATCCTTGTCGGTTCACCCATAGTATGAGATTCAACTGTATTAATAACTTTTGTTACTTGCATTTTTTATACCTCCCTATTTTTCATTTTCAATTTTAAAAATGCCAAAGCTTTTTTAGCATCTAATTCTACCACATTGTTTTCGCCTACTACTTCTGTTTCTATACCTTCAACTGATTTATTAAAATCAACTATGGTATCCATATATTGATTAGTTACTACAAATTGTGCTTGAGTACCTACAAAACTCATTCCTACAACTGGAGTTCCTCTTTTTCCTATTTCTTCTATAACAGTGGCAAAATCAATATTACTATTTCCCCATCCGTCTATAGATACAATAACACCTTCTGCTCTCATGGCTTCCACCCAAGCTGCTGCTCTTTCAGCAACAAATACTTTATCTTCATTTTCCTGAGGTGTTCCTGCCACTATAATTCCAAGAAGATCTACATCTCCATCATTATCTACAATTTCCACTAAAGGATCTCTAAAATGGTGCAGTGTAGTTTCTTTAGTAGATGGCCCAATTCCCATGATATCACCTCAATTCATAGCCCTTAAGGCACCATCTCTGTATTCATTAGGACTTACAATCATTGGACAATTCCCCATATCAATTATGGATCTTCCACCTAAAAATGATCCTGGACTATTTCCAAAAAGTTGAGTATCATACATACAACCTTGACCTGCAACTTGTTTTACTATTACTACTTTTTTCTTTCCAGGTCTTATTTTATCAAAATATTCATGCTTTTCATCACAAAATCTTCCATTCATTTTCTTTAGATGCTCTCTTATTTCTTGAATAATTTTATCACAAGCTCTGTGCGCTGCTGTAGGCCCTGGCCTACTTGATCCTGCCATAGATTTTAGTGTTACATCTACATGTAGTATCATATCATACCTTCCAGGAGTACCTGCTCTATCCAAAACTACTTGCTCACTCAATATACCTTCTGAAGAACCAAATTCAGCTACTTGTATTCCTTCTTCATCAACTCCAGTAAGCATAACATACGCTCCAGTGAGTACATGAGTTATGCCTTCACCAAGCCTTCCTAAAACTTTTGTGGCTATAGGTGAAAAGTCCATAATAGAGTTTACAAAAAAATTATGGTTATCTGGCGTAATAATACTTATTTTTAACTCTTTTATTAATTTTTCTTCTTTTATTACATCCTTATCTATACCTTCTCTAATATATAACACACCATCTTTTATAGATGTTTTACTGGAAAATTCAATCTTTTTTATATCAAAAGTTTTTATAACCAATCTTCTAATTTCAATTTCTTTTTCCATATAATATCACCACATTTATTTTAGTATCTAGAAATCAGAATCTAGTTACTGATTTCTAGATTCTGATTTCTAGTTTTTCTTTAAACTTTTGCTGTATATTCGTAAGGTAATGGTATTATCTTACCAGCTGATTGAAGAACCTCAAGCTGAGCTAATGTATCTTTAACTATGCCTGTCTGCATTTCAACATTATGTGGTTGACCTGCATTAGCTCCCATTGGAACTCTTGGAGCAACTGCTCTTGGAGTTCCTGTTTGTTTAACTACTGGAGGCAATGCTGCTATAATTATAGTAGGAATTCCAGCCTCTTCGATTGCTCTCTGCACCAAAACTGCAGAGCGGTGACAAGTTCCTCACCCTGCAGTCATTAGAACTGCATCGACGCCTTCATCTTTTAAAATTTTAGCAATGCTCGGACCTGTTTCTTCTGTGAAAACTTGTACATTTCCACCACCACCCATAAATCCAATATGAGTTGGTGCAACTCCTTTAATATATCCTTCTTTAGCTAATTCTGTTAATCTATCAATTGGGAACATACAGTTTATGTCCTTGTTAACATCAGAATTATCATATCCACCATGTGATACCATCAAATCATCAGAATTAACATCTCCTGGTATCTGTCTAAATCCTGTATCTCCTGCTAAATTAAATCTTTTATCGGTTTTAACATGAACGCCAGCTGCTGTTGCAAGTGCAATAACCATATCTTTTAATGGTTTTGTTACAGGTGCCCAAACTGGTTTTGGTGTTATAGGAACAAAAACTTCTGATTGTAAGCCTCTAACAACAGATTTACTCATTATTATTACCTTCCTTTCTTTTTTCTACATTGGTTACATATTTTTCATTAACTTTATCAGAAAGAACTTCTGGATAAGTCATGTATAATCCTACTTCTTGACCTACTTTCATAGGGTAATCTGTGATTATCATTCTATTAGGTATTCTTAAATGTCCAAGTCTTCCTTTAAAGTCTATTGCAACACCGCCATCACTAACTTCCACAATGACTCCCTGCATTTCTCTTACTTGGTCTCCATATTTTAAATTCATACATTTACCTACTTTTATGAATATTTTTCTTTTCTTTTTTCGCTCATTGGCAATGATTGTTCATTAAGTGCTCTTTCTATTTTTATTTCTTTTTCTTTTTCAACTAATTCTAAGTTACTTTCCATAACATTTCTATTATACTTTCTTTCTGCAACTTTTACTTCTTCTCCATCCATAGCAGCTTTAAGCATTTCAGCTCCTCTAATTGCATCTTCTGGACATAATGTGTTACACCCAAGAATTTCATTTTCTATTCCAGCTTCTGACTTATTGTTATCTATAATATATTTCATGTATTTATTTCCAACAACTAATTGACCTTGAACTGCACAGAATGAAAATGCTACGCAAGGTATTCCTCTCATACCTATTTGTTCAACATGGCTTGCAAAATCTATGTGATTGTTTCCAAATCCCTCCGTAGTAACAAAAGCACCATCAACATCTAAAGCTTCTACTATCATACCCATTCTTTCGGATACATAGAATTTTTCAGTGTTAATCTGAGGACTTCCTACAAATAATACACCACATAAGTCTAATTCTGGATCAGCTAATACCTGATGAACTAATGGTTCTCTCCAGTAATGTCTTGAACATTCCTTTGATGCAGGTCCTATACAAGTCAATGCATGTATTCCTCCATCAGCAACTTCAAGTGGTGATAACATTACAGGAACATTACCAAGATCAACATTTGGTTTTCCACCAAGGAATCCAACTGGTTCAACTGGTAGAATTAAGTTATCATGCATTGCTCCTTGTCCCATTATTTCTTTAACTATTATAACCTTTTTCTTTCCAGGTCTTCTTACATGTTTAAATTCTTCTAAATTAACTACTAAGGAATCATCTTCAATTTTCTTCATAGCTTCTCTTATTTCTTGGGTAATTACATCAGTTGCTTTATGAGCTGCTATAGGTCCTCTTCTTTCCATATTTGTTTTAGCTTGAACAGTAATTTGTGCCTTTATGAATATTTCTCCCTTATCAGGACAACTTGGTCTACCCCATTGAATATTTTCATCAAGGTACCCTTCAGACGAACCAAATTCACCTATCTGAACTCCATCTTCATCTGTACCTGTAAGCATCATTACAACACCATCAAGTACTCTAGTTACTCCAGAACCAAGTTTTGAGTCTCTTTCTTTTGTAGCTATTGGCTGAACATCCATTATTGTTTCACTGTATGTGTGATATTTATCTGGTGTAATAATTTCTAGTTTTACAGCTTTAACAAGGTCGCTAGTTGCTTCTGCATCTTTGCATGCATCTTCTCTAATATATAGAGTTGTGCCTTCAATTTTAGTTTCTTGTCCTAATTTCACTTCATTTATCTTGTAGTGTTTTCTTGTAAGAGTTCTTAATACTTTTTCTTCAAGTACTACTTCTTTTTTATCTTCTGCCACTACTTCCTTAACTGATTTTTCAGCTTTCACTACTGGCATAGCACCAGTTTTTGATAAAGGAACATTTCCAACATTTAATGGAACTTCAATGTCAATACCCTTGCCTTCAGCAATTTTAATTCTTAGAACTCCACCGGATACGCTTGATATTGCTTTTGGTGATTCTCCCATGTCAACTTCCTCCTTAAATCCTTCTAACATTTCAGGTGTTATAGGGGTTAAAGCTGGTACATTGGATACTAGTGTTGCTCCAAGAACTTTTTCTCTTGTAAGAACTCTATCATCTAATTTAAATAGTAGTGAGTCTTCAAGTTTTTCAAAATTCATAGGATTTTCCAAATCTTCAACACCTATTATGTCACCTGTTTTTTTGTTATATTTTAAGACTGCCTTTTCACTTTTCTCGGTTAACTCCTGTTTCTTTTCTTCTTCACAAGACACTTCTTTAATGCCTTCTACAATATCTGGAGTTATTGGAGTAAGTGAATCGATAGTTTTAAGCAACTTTGTTCCAATTGCTTGTACTACTTTCAAGCAATTACCTGGAATAGTTAATAACCCAGCATCCACCATGTCAGGAAATATTGCCGGATCTTCTAAATTTGAAGCTTCAATTATTGTTCCCACTTCTGTCCTGCAGCATACAATAGCATCTTCATTTTTAACTTCTTGGGCATGTTCTACACTCATTGACATAACACTAATCCCTCCTTTTCATTATTCCATTACAAACTTATATATTAAAATAGCTTTAAATAAATTTTGTAGTAAGTTTTATTAGCATAATTTATATATTAATAAAACCAAACTTAAAAAGTTATCAATATAAACTCATCTAACTTTAGAATGGTAATTCAATATCAATTCCTTTTCCCTCTTCTATTCTAATTTTCAAAACTCCACCTGCAGTAGTTGTAACTATATTCTTTATCTCTTCTGACATTTCCACATTATTTACACAATTGTAATTTTCTTCACAACAAACTGCTTCTTTTTCATTTACACTAGCTTCTGTTTTTTCTTCAGAAGCTGCAACCTTAATACCCTCCAAAATATCTGGAGTTAAAGGAGTTAATGAATCAATAGTTTTAAGCAACTTTGCTCCTATAACTTGACCAACTTTCAAACAATCTTCTGGTATAGTAAGTAACCCCGAATCAACCATGTCTGGAAATATATCTGGATCTTCAAGGTTTGATGCAGCTAAAATTGTTCCTTCTTCAGTTCTACAGCATACAACAGCAACTTCATTTTTAAGTGCTTCTGCATGTTCAACACTCATTGACATAATTTAAATCCCCCTTTTATTTTTCTTCTTCCATAGGAAGTCTTCTTGTTAATGGATAATCCACTGTTCTAAACACATGATCTGTGTGATGATATACTGCTAATCCCATTTTAGGAGCGCAACACATTACTGTGTTAGAACAATCACTGCAGTTTGATATTAAAATTCTCTTGGCACCTTGTTTTTTTAAATACATAATGCCAGCAGCTTGGCCTGGACAATCTCCTGGAGTTTTACATTTATTAGCTCCTTTAATTTCTTCTACATTTTTACACTTAGTAACACCTACAACCTCTGATTTCATTTTGGAGGCCACATCTCTAAGCCTTTCCTCATTTGCCCCACAAGCACAAACAAGAAGACCTATAGGCCCTTTATATTCTGGAAATGGAATTGTGACTATAGCACCACCTGAAATCTTTGTAAGAGAAGCCTTTTCTAACTCTTCAGCTTTTCCTGTGTAAGGCCCTCCTATTACAATTTCACCATATTCTCCATCTATTCCTCCAGACCTTTCTATAAGACTCTTTATTGAAGTACCTACAGGTACCTGTAAAAATACATTAGGTTCTTTCCCTGATTTAAGTTTACCTATAATGGTTATGTCCTTATCAATAACTGGCTTTTTGTCTTCTACAGCTCTTGTTATATTAGCTAAAGTTTCTGCATTCAAAACTATACAATTAGCTTCTAGTGGCAGTTGTGTAGGTTCAAGCCATTTTCCTAATATTTCATGAACAACAGCTCTTTCTTCTCCCATTGGATACATATCTTTAAATTTCTTAATTTCTATATCTTTTGAGCTATTTAAACATTTTTGTAATGATTCTATTGCTTCTGGATGTTTTGCCTTTATAGCTATGTAAGCTTTTTTAGAGCCTGTTGCCTTCATGGCATATCTTATTCCCTTTACAAGTAGATCAGGTTTTTCTTCTATCATTTTCATATTATGATGAAGTACAGGTTCACATTCAACACAGTTTGCAATTATATATCCTTCTGGAATTTGTGCTTTCAACTTAACATGTGTTGGAAATCCTGCACCACCTGCACCAACTATACCGGCTTCGTATATAGTATCAAGTATATTTTTAAATTCCTTAATTTTCACATAATCTTCTGTCTGTACTTCATCTGCTGATATAGTTATGTCATAATCAGTAATCTTAAATACTTTTCCTGAAACGCTGCTATGAATTTTAGCACCAAGTCCCTTTGGTTCTGCTATACATTCTCCCCTTTTTATATTTTGGCCTTCCGTAACAACAGGAACATCTGGTGGCCCTACATGCATTTTTAGAGGAAAACTATATAATTCTCCCATATGATCCCTCCTAAATTTTATACTCATACATATATTGCAGCACTTATTATGCCAAATATTATTTTTATTGTATATTATTTCTACATTTTATTTATAAGCATTGAAAATACTGTTTTTCAATGCTATAAGTTTTTCAAATAGATGCTATAATTTTTACAAATAAGTGTATTTTTCTGACACAGTAAATTTTAACTGATTTTGCAATGTCAGTTATAGTCTATATTTGTATAAAAAAAACATCCGAGTCAAATATTTGACGCAGATGTCAGGAAATTGAATTTATATATTGTATTTTCCTAATTTATAATATAATGTACTTCTTTTTATGTTTAGTATTTTAGCAGCATGCTGCTTATTACCTTTTACCATTTTCATAACTTCTCTTATAGTTCGCTTTTCAACACTTTCAACTATTTTATCTAAATCAAACTGGTTTATTTCTAAATCTTCTTCTGATGATACGCTTTCCATAATATATTCTGGGATAGAATCTATGTTTATTTTTCCATTATTCGATAAAACCACCATTCTCTGAACTACATTTTTGAGTTCTCTAATATTACCGTCCCATTTATAATTTGTTAGAACTCTATACACTTTATCATCTATACTATTTATTTTTATACCTTCTTGTTTTGAAACTTCTTCAAAAAATAGATTAGATAAATCTTTTACGTCTTCTTTTCTATCTTTCAATGGTGGAAGCTGCATTTGAACTACCGCTAATCTATAAAATAAGTCCTCTCTGAATTTATCTTCAAGTATTAATTTTTTCAAATCCTTGTTTGTAGCTGCAATAATTCTAGCATCTGTATTTATGGCTTTTTCACTACCAAGCCTATATATAACTCCATCTTGTAATACTCTTAAAATTTTAACCTGCATTTCCAAAGGCATGTCTCCTATTTCATCTAAAAACAATGTACCTCCATTTGCAAACTCGAATTTACCTATTTTACCCTTCTTTATAGCCCCTGTAAAAGCTCCTTCAACATATCCAAACAATTCACTTTCCAATAAATTTTCTGGTATAGCACTACAATTTATGGCCACAAAATTTCCGGTTCTTCCACTAGCTTCATGTATTGCTTTAGCAAAAACCTCTTTTCCAGTTCCACTTTTCCCTGTTATAAGAACGCTAGTAGAAGTAGGTGCAACCTTTTGAGCTACAGCTATAGCTTCTATTATTTTTTTGTTTTTTCCTACTATAGATGAAAAATTATATTTTAAAGCTATTTCATCCTTATACGCACGTTCTAAAAACTCAACCTTTTTTTTCTCATACTCAAGTTGTTTTGTTAATTTTACAGCTTCTGTAACATCCCTATCGGTAGAGACAGCAGCAATTATATTTCCTTTTGCATTGTAAATTGGAACAGCACTTAGTATTACTAATTTTCCTTCTATGGGCTCATGAAACACATTATCTATTCTTTTTCCAGTAGTTAACACTTTTAAACTTAAGGCTCTAGGGAAAAAGTCTCCTAGATACTTATTTATTATTTTTTCTGCTGGTACATCATATAATTTTTCAGAACTTTTATTCCAATATTTCACTAAACCTTTTTCATCACATATGCAAACAGCTTCATGTAAATTATCAAACACATTATTTTGAAGATTAAAAAGTTCATCCATTTTTAAGTAAAAAGTATCCCTTATATTATTACTGGTTACTATCCCTATAACTTCACCATTTTCTAATACAGGAAGTCTTCCTATGTTATTGTCTATCATTATATCTCTTGCAAGTCTTGCTGAATCATTGGAACCTATAGTAAGTAACTTTGTATTTCCAAATTCTATAATAGGAGAGTCAAAAGATATTCCTCTCTTTTTTATTTTTGCAACATCATTCATAGTAAATACAGCTTTTAGCTTACCTTCTTTATCTTCAATTAGAACTTCATCTCTATAAGACTCTATCATTTTATTAAGAGCATTCTTTATACTCTCATCTTCTGTTACTTTTATAAAGTCTTTTAGCATTATATCTCTTACCTTATATATAATTTCAGATATACTCATCATCTTTCACCTACCATTCATACTCTACTTTAATTATAGAAATATTGCCTATTTATTACAACGAAAACTTTCCTCATTAATAAAATTGTTATGTGTTAAAATTGTAAACATTACACCAATCATTTAGCATTATTCTATACACTTATATAAAAATAACACCTACTATAATTATAAATCTAGTAAGTGTTAATTTAAACTTATTTTATACTACTTTGAGAGTTTCCTTAGTTGTTTTTTCTCTATTATGCTTTTCAATACCAATTTTATTTAATTTATTCCATAATCTTCCCATAGTTTTTTCAGGATTATAATAAAATTCACTTCCTCTTACTTTGAAAAAAGACCAGCCTATTCTTTCTAAACTTAACTGTGCCTCCATATTTTCCTGTACATTTATGTTTTGATTTATTAAACCTTCATCGCAAATAATTGCAGTTCTATTTCTAGCACCTTCTATCATAAAATCTATTTTATATCCCCCTACTTTTATTTGAGGAACTACAACATACCCTTTATCTTTTATCATATTATATACGTCCTTTTGAAGCTTGGATTTAAAAACATATTCTGAATTTCTATCCTTTTTATTATACTTTTCATAATTTAAACAGTAATTAAGTAATGAATGTCTTACACAGGCTTTGTTTAAATCTTCTAATTCCACAGAATAGAATAGCCACATTTGGTTTCTTGCTCTGCTTGCTGCCACATTAAACCTTCTTATATCTGACTCTTTAGTTAAAGGAGCAAATTTAATATTTCTAGAAATAACCATTGATAAAAACATTACATCTCTTTCATCTCCTTGGAAAGAGTAGGCATCTCCACATATAAGCCTTCTTTTTATCATATCCTCTTCTCCTATTTTTTCTCTTATCATATTTTGTATCAGTTCACTCTGAACATCTCCTAGCAAAGATATAACCCCCATAGTCATTCCTTGATATTTTCTATCTTTGCAACATTCAACTATCTTGCTCACTAAAAGTTCTGCCTCCGGTATATTTATAGCCTTATTTCGTTCTCTAGATCCATCTTTAACTTTTACAGTCATAATAGGCGGATATAATGCTTCTGAGAATTTCGGATACCTTAATGGTTTTATCTCGCTAGAATAACAAAGTATATTGCTAAATCCAATAATTTCAGGAGCACACCTAAAATGTTCTTTAAGCATTAATCTGTTTTGGAAAACTCTAATTGCAGTATCATAAAGACTTGTTTGCAAATCAAACCATTGATTTTGAGGAATACTTTTTAAATGTTTATTAATTAACCCCTGTATAACCCCCTGATCAACTCCTACAGTTTCTGGACTTATTTGTTTATCATCTCCAACTATCACTGCCTTTTTTGCTCTCATTAAAGCACATATAGAAAATATATCACTTTGACTGCTTTCATCAAAAATAATAACATCAAACAACTTTCTTGATAGTTTTATATTCTCAATTACCCTATTCATAGGCATAATCCAAACAGGTATGGTTTCTTTACACTGTTCCATTTCATCTTGAGCTATTTTTCTGTACTCTGATACCATTTTACCCGTGCCTCTGCCTATTCTTTTAATAGCCTGTAGCCAAGAAAAAAGGCTTCTTTTTTCGCATTCTGTAGTTCTAAGTATTTGATTATACCAAGTTTTTTTAGATACTAGATCTTTTATGATTGCTTTTTCTTTCCTTTTATTTTCTTCTATTGCTTCTTCTATAAATTCTAAATTCAATTTATAAATATCTTTAAGCAATCTATTCCATTGAGACCATTTCCAAGCATTACAAAATTCCTGAAAATTTTCTATGTTATCTCCTGCACAATCAATTATTTTCTCTGTTGTAATAGGACACACTTTTTTCATTTTGCTCGCAAGCCTGTCCATCTTTATTAAATCATTTTTTATTATTTTAAAATACTCTATCTTTTTTAATTGGTCTTTTATTTTTTCTATGTTAAGCAATTCAATTGCACTATATAATTCATCTAATTTACCTGTAGATAAAATTAATTTTTTTAACACTTCAATATAGGCTTTTAATTCACTATATTCATTTAGTTTTTTAATAGCCTGTACACATTTTATTAAATAACTGTAACTTTCTGACTTATGCCAATTTATATTTTGAGGTATTGAAATCCTACCCAATAATGATATTATTCTATTCTTATATTTCATATCCCAATCAATTATAGTATTTAGTTTTTTTACGTTCTGTTCTACATTTATTATATCCGACTCATCCTTACAGTAATCTGCTGCATTTCCATAATCCCTTGCTATATTATTCCATAAAGCTTTTAAGTCTTTGGTAATTTTCTTTTGATGTATATAAAATTTTAATACTGATGCCTTCTCTAAATCTTCAACTCCAGTAGAATTAACTTTACACTCTGTAAAAATATAAGAATATTGCGAGTGCATTATTTTAAAAATTTTTGTAAGCTTTCCCCTAGAACTGATATTGCCATACACAACATCAAAATCTTTGCTTAATTTATCTATTTCTACATTATTTGGAATTTCCACATCATAGTTCTTTGTATTATTTTTTAACTTGCTGAGAATTAAAAAATAATTGTTACATTTAAAAACTAAATTCATAAATAAGTCATGAGCTATCTTACTACTGTAGTAAAGTTCCAACATATTTTTGAAACTGCTACTTTCTATATTTTTCATTTCATCTTTACACTGATGAAGCATATTTAAAAGCGCCTCATAATCACATCTATTATTATCTGGTATGTGCCAGTCGGTTAATAAGTTTATATTGCTTTCATGATTTTCCTTTAATATTTTAAATCTAGAAATTTTATCGGAAATTTCAATTTCTGTAGGAATCTTATCCATTATGTGCTTTATGCTATCAAACTTAGATTTTTGTTCTTTATCTACAGTCTTTAATAATGCTACTAATTGTATAAATTCTTCTTTACTTAAAGGCATCGATTGTTCATATTTAACATCATCCTCTATCCATGAATACTGTTTTTTGTTTTCTCTTACCCACTTTGCAATATTTACAATTTTATATTGTTGTCCTCCATAGCTTACATTTTCATTTTCAGTCCTGTGAATTTCTGTTAGTCTAGTATATAAGTAATCTTGTTTTTTTCTACAATCACTTAGTTCTTCCTTTAATACTTTGATATCATTATACAGTTCTTCAGAATCCACAGATAAATTGTCCGTTATTTTTCTTACAGCTTCATTAAGTTCTTTTAAAGAGTTTGAATCATTTCCGATTACACTCATACACAATGGCTTAATATGTGCTGGTATCATATCTACCAATACATTTAAAGCCTTATCTGTCTGACTTGTAACAAGAACACTTTTTCCGTGTGCAAGAAGATGACATATTAAATTAACTATGGTATGACTCTTTCCCGTACCTGGAGGTCCTTGAACTACAACTCCATAGTTTTCACATAATCTTTTAACAACCTGTTTTTGTTCATAATTTGCATCTAATGGAAATAATATATCTTCTTTAACACTATTCCATTCTTTTTCATCAGTTTCTTTTTGTTCTATTTTTTTATCCCATACTAATGCTTTTATGGTTTCTGGTATAGGATAACCATTATCTATTTCGTTGTTTATATTAGTAATTTCTTTTTGCCATAATCTCATGTTGTTTTTTCTAACTAAAATTATGGGATTATTAAAAATAAAAGGATTACTAGGCAATTTAAATTTATCCATGGACATTTTACAATTTTTTATTTGTCCAAGAGGATCTAAATAGGATAAAGTATCTTTTAATATATTTTTAATATTTTCCATGTTTCTAGGATCTAAATTTGTACTGCTCACTTCATTTTCCATTTGAATTATACTGTGCAAATTTGATATTTCTAAACCTTCGAATATCCCTATTTCTAAACAGGTTTGCTTTCCTGGTATTAAATGAAATATACCTTCTTTAGGATGGAAAACTAACTTCATTCTAGTTGTAAGTACTGGATGAATTATTTTTTCATCATTAACTTTCCAAACTAGAAGTCCATGTCCCCATACGATTTCTATATCTTCTGCTCTTTTTTGTATTTCCAAATACAACTTAAATAACTGATCATACACAGCTTTACACTTTTTTGTTACTTCTAACCACCATTCTTTTTCTGAATCCTTATTTATACTACAGCCTTCCATAAGCGTTAAATCACTTTCCCAATATGCTCGTTCATATTCTGAAACATTTCTTATTATTTTCTCATTCAAATTCTTTACACTCAGTAGATATGAAAATATTTTTTTAACCTTATCTTTATAATCCATTTTCACCCTCCCGCATCACAACTTATAAATATATTTACTTTTATGTTAAATTATACCATTATATTTTCTATTGTCCAAAAATTTCGTTAAACATATTTCATATCGAAATGACAGTCTTTTTAGACTTATTTTTATAACAAAATAAAGGAAATCATCTTTCGATAATTTCCTTTACCCTTAATATGTTTAATTTAAAACACATATAAATTTTTTAATTTTTTTTAGCTGTAGTCTGATTAATTAAATCTTGATATTGAATAGAATTTTCACTGTTCACTTCTGGCAATTGTACATCTACGTTCTTATTGATGTTAAAAGTGTTTACATTGAAATCAATTCCTAGTTTATATATACCTGTAAGTTTATTTGTTGTAGCATTTGTATTGTTTGTAGTATTTAGACTTTCAACTGCAGCTATAAATTTTGGTGCATCAAATACTAAATCTATATTCCCTTTTTCATTAACAATGTATCCGTTATTGTCTACTGCATAGTCAATTACGATCCCTTTATCCCCAACAAGAGTTACTCCATCAAAAGCAGTTAATGTTTTATTCATCTTTGTTGTGAACTCTGGTAATGATTTTTCAAATTCTAAGAAAGACTTGTCTATTTCTGCTTGATTAGCTGTTATTTGTTCTTTGTTAGCAGAAGCTTTCATAACTGTAGTTGAGTATTCTTTTATTAATTCTCTTATTTCTTTATTATTTACTAAATTATTTGAACTATATTTTATTAAATCTTTAAAGTTTTTATCATTTAACTTAACTTCAAAAACATGAACATTTTTTGATCCATCTGGAAGATTCATAGATTGATATCCTTTATCTGTAATAAGCTTAGAATTTGGATCGAAACTTGCCATATTTTTTACAATCACCTCTGAAAGTTTCTTTTGCATATCCTTATTAGCTTTTATAAAATCCATATTCATTGCATTATTTTCACTCATTTTTGAACTATCTAATACAATATACTGTTTTCCACCCATTTTTGCTGATTGCACATCTGGCACTTTTACAATTTCTTTAAACGCAAGTTTATCATTTACCGTACTTGCATCTACCCAGACTCCCATGTTTACTGGCATAGTTCCTAATTGCATTGCTACATCTGCCTGCATTTTTCCAGTTTTCATATCTGCACCTTTGATCATCTTCCCATTTGCAGTCATTTTTGAAGCATTAATCATAGGTATAGCTTTATTTACTTCCTGCTGTTCTTGCGCAGAGAGATTGTCTGCACTAACTCTCACTCCTATTTCTGTTTTAAATTCTGAACTAGTAACCTTTTGTGTTTTAGTTAAAGCATTTGAAAGTGATTTTGCATCACTACTACATCCTGTAAAAATAGAAGAAACCATTGCCATAGAAATTGCTATTGTAACCAATTTTTTTAAATTTTTCATTATTGCACCCCCACTTAAATTATGTGCTAATTATATCATCGTGATAAATACCAGTCAATACGGTTTTCCATACTTTTTAATGAAGTCTAACTAACCTATTCTGGTTTACTAGAATTTAATCCCACTTTGCTCTCATTTTCTCATGTTATCTAAAATTTAGCTTGAAGTTCGCCTCCTTCCTCTATGTAATTATATTGAAATATATCCATATATTTATTTATCGTTCAAAATATTATATAGTTAACGTTAATTTCAATAAATCACCTATTTCAACAAAAATCCAATCATATGCTTGTATAATTCTGGTGTTACATTTAACGTATAAGGAACATTTAATCTTTCACTATATTTATGAAAGTCCTTACCTTCTCCACCAAATACTATTCCAGGAATATTAAGTTTGCTTAACCCTTCTAATGGTAAATTATAGTTTATACCATACCCAACAATATTTGAAGATAAACTTGCTATATCTTTGTTTTTTTCTATCCCAGTATAACTTAAATCTGATATACCCATGAAAAAATCTTCTTTAATAATTTTTTCATTAAATTTATTATCAGCATATTTTATTGTCTCATTTATAGCCTCTATAAATCTTTTGCTTTTTTCATCCTTTTCCTCTAAATGCTTATGTGGATAATATGGGGGAATAAAAGAAATTATTATCATTGGTTTTTTATTTTCATATTTTTCATATGTTTCTTTAACTATATTTATAGCTATAGTTTGATTATCTTTTTTCTCTTTCTCCCATAGTTTAACTTTTTCTACTATATGATTTTCAAAATTTTTATCCTTGCTCTTAACTTCTAAAAGCAGCTCTTCATAAGTCATGACACAAGGTTCTACATGAATGTATTGAAATTTTTCATCACATATCTTTGAAAATTTTTGTCTTTTATCTTCAAAATCACATAACACGTTATTGAATGCTTTAAGGGCTAATTTTTTCAAATCATTTATAAGTTTCTTCTCCGATGTACTAAGGGTTAATACATTATAATATGCTGCTGCATATAAAGGACTTTGTACAGAATACAGTTCTTTTAAATCTGTTTGCTTTAAACACATAGGAAGTGGTGTTGTAATATTATTAACATGATCACAAAAGTCAGGATTGCTTTCTAAAATTTTATTTATTTCTGCAACTAAAGTGTTAGGATTTAATCCTTTAAGAGGCTCTCCTACGTGAGTTTCTTTCCCTACACAGAAAAACAAAGGCATTATTTTCCCTACACTTCCCATATATAGTCTTTTAAATTTCTCATCTTCATTTTTAGGTATACTACATTCAGATATTATTGCTCCACAATAATCATAGCCTTTTTCTTCATGGAGTTTTAAAAGAAAAGGAACAGAAGCTACCATGCCTTCTGAATTACTTTCTTCTCCTGGTACTGCTAAAAATAGTAAATTTCCTTTAAAATCTCTACTTTCACTGAATTCTCTAATTAACTCTAAGTTTATTGCAATACCACATTTCATGTCTGCAGTTCCTCTACCAAAAATCCATTTACCAGATTTTAGGTCCTTCAGAGCATCTTTGTCCAAATTCAATTCACTAATTCTCTTTGTACATTCTTCCATATCAAAAGCAACAGACTTTAGAGGTCCAAATTCTTCTATACCCACTACATCAAAATGTCCTGTTAAAATTAAAGTATCTTTTGATTTTTCTTTCCCACTTACAACAGCCCATACAAATTTTCTTTTCAAATGATCACCTTCTACTGTTCCCAATCCAAAATCGTCTTTATTTTGTTTAAAATAATTCATATTTGACAGCATATCGTATATTTTTTCAGATGCCATATTTTCACTTTCTGTACCAGATATGCTTGGAATCGTAACTAATTCTTTTAAAGTATTGTAAATTTTATCTTGTAATTTCATTTTCATTTTCCCCTTTGCTATCTATGTATTTTATTAATACTATATATTTATGGATCTCTTTACTTTATAATACATTACAATCAATTATATGTTAAATCATTTTTAATAATAAAAGACATTTAAATTTATATAATAAAAACTCAGTGGTTTTATTCCACTGAGCTTTTATTAACTTTCTGTATTCACATTTCTTCGTTTTACTATTAATCTATATGTTATAAATCCAATTATACAAACTACTAATGCTATGTCTGCTATATGGAACCATGCACGAATAGCAACCCAATTTTGACCCATTTTATATCCAGCATAACCTAATATTATACTCCATATTAAAGATCCTAGAAATGTATATATAGTAAATTTTTTAAAATTCATTTTACTTATTCCTGCTGGTAGAGATATAAAAGTTCTTATTATAGGCAAAAGCCTTGAATAAAAAACTATTTTTTCTCCATATTTATTAAAATACTCATCACTTTTTTCTATTTTACTTTTAGATATTTTAAGTTTGTCTGCATACTTTTCTACTAAAGGCCTTCCACCAAGCTTACCTAAATAATAAGCAGCTATAGACCCCACCGTTCCACCAATAGTTCCAATGAATATCATAGCTATTAAGTTTAGCCTTCCTGTAAAACTTAGGTATCCTCCAAAAGGTAATATTGCTTCACTAGGTATAGGTATACATGCACTTTCTAATGCCATTCCTGCAAAAATTCCTACATATCCAAGTTTATCAAGAACCAAAATAACTACACTTATTAAACTCTCTATCATATTGTTTCCCTTTCTGTAATTAGAATATCTTAAATTTACATTATAATTCTTTATACATTACAATTATAAAGCATTTCAATAAACTTTTTTGTTAAGTTTATATTAAAAAAATGTAGATAAATTATGTATACCTTTTAAATATTATTTTTTGCAGGAATCTCTCTCTATTAATTCATGTTTAAGCACATAATTTTCTTTTTCTATTTCTTTTTTATTTATAATTTTTATAAGCATTCTCATACCTACAGATCCCATGTCATACATAGGCTGAGCTATAGTTGTGAGTTTCGGATAAAATATAGACGCAGAATATATATTGTCAAATCCTATTACATCAACATTATCAGGAACTTTTATTCCTTTGTCTCTTAATGCATTTATGGCTCCCATAGCAATTTCGTCACTTGAACAAAATACTGCATCAATATTTTCTTCATTTAAAATATTAGCTATTCCTTCATAACCATCTGATGCTTTTAGTCCTCCAAAATATACAAGCTTGTCATCTAATTTCATTCCGTTTTGTTTCAATGCATTTTTATAGCCAGTATATCTTAATGCACTAGCATTAACTTCATCCTCATGTGTTCCTATATACGCTATTTTTTTATTGCCATTTTTAATCAAATAATTTACAGCGTCTAAAGCTGCTTGTTCATTATCTATAGTTACACTAGGTGTATTACCTTCTTTACTAGTAGTTTCTACTAACACCATAGGCATCTGCAATTTATCTATAAGCTCAACTATGTTAGGTTCTAAAGATGTGCTCATATAAAGAACCCCGTCCACCATTTTTTCTTTTAATACCTTTAAGTACTCCATCTCTTTTTCAGGATCAAGATCTGTGTTGCATAACATTATATTATAATCATATATGTTAGCTACATCTTCAGCGCCCCTTACTATCTCTGGATAGAACTGGCTGGATATATCTGGTATTATTATACCAATAGTACTTGTCTTTTGTGTTTTTAAACTTCTTGCAACTATATTGGGTCTATATCCTAATTTATCTATAGCCTCTAAAACCTTCTTTTTTGTTTCTTCATTTACAACGTCTACATTGTTTAAAACCCTAGAAACTGTAGCTATAGAAACTCCTGCTTCTTTTGCTACGTCTTTTATTGATGCTGCCATTTTATCAACTCCCATTATATTTTCTTTTACTCATTATACTTATAAAACCCTTTTATTACAACTTATATTCCACTTAATGCATGAAATTAAATTTATATCTTTATGCAATTTTACATTTTAAAATAAAAATGTGTATAAGACTTTTATTTTATCCTATACACATTTTATTTTTAATTAGGCGTATTAAAGAAAACATACTGACTAGTTATTTTTTAATATGCCTTATAGTTAAATTTATTTAACTACTTCTACAAACATGTCAAATTCTTCACCATTAATCTTACATCTGTTATATTCTTTATTTGCATTATATATAACTTCAATAGATAGTGTTTCTTTCTTTATATCTTCCTCGAATTTTTTAACTATACTTTCAAGCATTTCATTTGATGAAACATAAAGTTTTATCTTATCTGCTACTTCAAATCCACTTTCTTTTCTCATGTTCTGTACTTTACTTAAGATTTCTCTAAGGTTTCCAGCTTCTTTTAAAGCTTCAGTAATGTTTGTATCCAGTACTACACCTATAGTTCCTTCTCCTGCAAAAGCAAATCCCTCAAGACCTTGCATTGTAACAAGTAAATTCTCTTCATTTAACTCTATTTCATTATCATCTACATAAACTATTACAGTTTTTCCTTCTCTTATTTTCTGTGCAAGTTCCATTTGATTCATTGCTGAAATTTCTTTTCTTATTTGAGGTATTAATTTTCCATATTTTTTACCTATAACTGGAAGATTAGGCTTTATATCAAAATTAACATATTTTGATAAATCAGCTCCGAATTTTACTTCTTCTATATTTAATTCATCTTTTATAATATCTCCATAATACTCAGGAAGAGATTTTGAACTTATAAGCATTTCTGAAAGAGGCTGTCTGTTCTTAATATTAGCTGTATTTCTAGAACTTCTTCCAAGTCTAACTACTTTATAAGCTTCTTCCATATGTTCTTCTAACTTTTTATCTACAAATTTTTCATTGTATTCAGGCCATTTGCATAAATGTACACTCTCAGCTGCATTTTTATCAATACTAACTACAAGATTCTGATATATTTCTTCTGTCATAAATGGCACAAATGGAGCTGCCACCTTTGTTAGTGTAGTAATAACTCTATATAATGTCACATATGCTCCTATTTTATCATCATTTAAATCTTTGCTCCAGAACCTTGCTCTGTTTCTTCTAACATACCAATTAGAAAGCTCATCTACAAATTCGCCAATATTATTAGCTGCTTGCGTAATTCTATAATTGTCTAAATGATCTTCTGTCTCTTTTGTTAGAGAATTCAATCTTGACATAACCCATTTATCCATTACATTATCACTTACAAAATCTTTATAATCTAAAGGATTAAATTTGTCTATATCTGCATATAGAACATAAAATGAATATACATTCCATAAAGTTCCTAAGAATTTTCTTTGACTTTCTTGTACAGCTTCTTCATAAAATCTTGATGGAAGCCATGGTGCACTTGCAGTATAAAAATACCATCTAGTTGCATCAGCACCTTCATTTTCAAGAACTGTAGTTGGACTTAATACATTTCCCTTATGCTTTGACATTTTAAGACCATGCTTATCAAGTACATGACCTAATACCACACAATTTTCAAAGGAACTCTTATCAAATAATAGTGTTGATATAGCCATTAATGTATAAAACCATCCTCTAGTTTGGTCTACAGCTTCTGAAATAAATTGTGCTGGGAAATTTTGTTCAAAGAGTTCTTTATTTTCAAATGGATAATGATGTTGTGCAAAAGGCATTGATCCTGAATCAAACCAGCAATCAATTACTTCTGAAACTCTTGTCATTTCTTTTCCACAGTGTGGGCACTTTAATTTAACATTATCTATATATGGTTTATGAAGTTCTATGTCTTCTGGTACATTTATACCTTTTTGTTTAAGCTCTTCTATGCTTCCTATACACTCTCTATGTCCACAATCACATTCCCATATTGGAAGCGGAGTACCCCAATACCTTTCTCTACTTAATCCCCAATCTATAACATTTTCAACAAAGTTTCCAAATCTTCCTGTTCTAATATTATCCGGATACCAATTAGTGTCATTTGTGTTTTTAACCAACTTATCTCTTAGTGATGACATTTTTATAAACCAAGTTTGTCTTGGATAATATAATAATGGTGTATCACATCTCCAGCAAAATGGATATGAATGTGTAAATTTCTCCGATTTATATAATATACCTTTTTCTTTTAAATATTCTATAACTTTAGGGTCTGCATCTTTTACGAACATGCCTTTCCATGGTGTAACTTCATCTACAAATTTTCCTTGTGTATCTACAAGATTAATAAGTGGTATATCATTTTGTTTACATACTATGTTATCATCTTCACCAAATGCAGGTGCAATATGAACTATTCCTGTACCGTCTGTTAATGTTACATAATCTCCATGAATTACATAATGTGCTTTTCCTTCAAAAGTTTCAAAATTAAACATAGGTTCATATTCTACACCTAATAATTCTTCACCATTGAACTTTCTTAAAACTTCATATTCGCCTTCAAGTTTTCCTAAAAGTGCTTCAGCTAAAATTACGTGCTGTTCATTATTTAGAACTTCTACATAATCATATTTTTTATTTATTGCCAATGCCATATTACTTGGAAGTGTCCACGGTGTAGTTGTCCACGCTAGCATATATTTGTCTTCATTTTTAACTTTAAACTTAACAAAAACAGATGTTTCTTTTACATCTTTATATCCTTGTGAAACTTCATGTGAAGAAAGGGCTGTTCCACACCTTGGGCAATATGGTACTATCTTATGTCCTTTATATAAAAGATCTTTATCCCATATACTCTTTAATGCCCACCAAACTGATTCTATATAATTATTGTCATAAGTTATATAAGGTTCTTCCATATCAACCCAGTAGCCTACTCTCTTAGTCATTTCTTCCCACTGGCTTACATATGTAAAAACACTGCCTTTACATTTTTTTATAAAGTCTTCTACTCCATATTCTTCAATTTGAGGTTTTCCTGAAATTCCAAGACTTTTTTCCACTTCAAGTTCAACAGGAAGTCCGTGAGTATCCCATCCTGCCTTTCTAAGTACTCTATATCCTTTCATGACCTTATACCTAGGAATTAAATCCTTCATTACCCTTGTTATTATATGTCCTACATGAGGTTTTCCGTTGGCTGTTGGTGGTCCATCATAGAAAGTAAAGTATTCTCCGTCCTTATTTAGATCAAAATTCTTCTTAATTACATCTTTGTTATCCCAAAATTTCATTACATCCTTTTCCATGTCTACAAAACTTCTGGAATTATCAATTTTTTTATACATATTTTTAACCCCTTTCTACTTATCGGTAATTATTTACTATTTAAAAATTTTTATACTCGCTTGTAAATATTTATGACATAAAAAAACTTCATCCGAAATAGGACGAAGTTATATTCGTTATACCACCTATGGGTAAAAAATTTCAAGCACAATTATGCTCTATCCTTTAACGCAGGTAACGAAAAAACTTACTAAAGTGTTAAACTTATTCAGCTTTTCAACTCCCAGGGGATTTTTTTTAAACTTTTCCTGTGGATTTTCACCATACTCCACTCTCTGTAAGTAACTTAGTTTAAATACTTTTCCTGTTCAACATTTTTACTATAACATTTTTTAAAATTTTCTTTATAATTTTTCTTTATTATATTATAAGGCTTTTTAGTTGTCAATTTATTTAATAAAAATTTTGTTATTTCCCAAGACATTGTAATATTCCATCAGCAATAGCTTGTGCAAATTTTTGTCTATAATCATCACTTCTTAACTTTTCAGCATCTGAAGGATTTGTCAAAAACCCCAATTCTGTTAAAACAGCTGATGCACTTGTATTTTTTACAACATGTAACCAATTTCCATCCTTTAAACCTCTATTATAAGTTCCTACTTCATTTACAATACTATTTTGTATTGCGGTTGCCAATTTAGTTGCTTCTGGATTATCTTGATTTACTAGTGTTTCAGTACCATTAGCTGATTCTGCCTCAAAAGAGTTAGCATGAATGCATACAAAATATTTTGCACCTGCATTGTTTGATATATCAGAACGTTTTTGAAGACTATCTTCAACACTCATAGGTGTTGATCTTAGATCTTCTTTTCTTGTATATACTACATTTACTCCATGATCTTCAAGTATTTTTCCTACCTTTAACCCTACTGCTAAAGTAACATCATCCTCCTGCAGTCCTCCTATGCCTGTCGCTCCAGTATCCTTGCCTAATCCATGTCCTGGATCAATACATATTATTTCTGAACTTGGCTCTGACGGTGTTGGAACAGGGATTGTTCCTATTGTTAAAATAAATTTTACAGGTTTACTATAACCTGCTGCTGTTCCTTCATAAGTATAAGTTCCTGTACTAGAGGTATCTGCTTTTTTACTGCTCCAAATTACTGGTACTTTCTTACTGCTTCCATCACTCATTGAAGCAGTCATGTTTAGTGGAAGATCATATTCAGCACCTTGTTGTACAGATGCATTCATATCTTCAATTGAACTTATATTAACATCTTTATTAACCAAGTTTAAAGACTTTAAGATTCCATTAGCTATAGCACTAGCACTTTTACCTTGAAAATCATCTGTTGCTAAAAGTGAACTTTCGTCTTTATTACTCATAAATCCTAATTCCACCATTATAGCACTACCATTAGTACCTCTTAATATGTCATGTTGTGTTAGCCCTACTTTTGATCCTCTATCTATGCTTCCAGTTCCACTAACAAGTTCGCTTTGAACTGCTTGTGCTAATTTTTCTCCCACACCATCTGAATCTGCATAGTAGGTTTCTATTCCCTTTGTGCCTAAGTTCTCATTGTAAATATTACAATGTATACTTATAAAATAATCAGCCTTAGCATCATTAGCTATAGAAAACCGTGTTTTCAATTCATTATCTTTATTCCAAGATACACTATCACTATTTCTTGTGTAGACCACTTTTACTCCATTAGATTCTAAAATTTTTCCAAGCTTTAATGCTACAGATAAATCTACATCCTTTTCTTTCAAACCAGCACTTGAAACATTACCAGCATCCTCTCCACCATGCCCTGGATCAATGCAAACTGTATATGTACTATTTATATCTTTTTTAGTTGAAAACTGCATTTTCCCAGGCAATGTTAATTCTTTTCCTGATGAAGATTTCACATTGCTTATGGTCAAGTCATAAGTTTTACCGTACATATATTGTTTTTTAGGTGAAACTGTAACTGATTTACTATCGCTACCTATAGTTACATTTATAGGTACCAGCTGTCCACTTTCATCTTTTATTATAAAATTAGATTCATTTACAGTGTTTTTATCCAATTCTTTATTGAATTTTACTGTCCATTCCTTGTTTGTATCTACACCAGATTTTATTCCTTTATCATCAAAGGAGCTGGCTGCTTGTACTTTGTTAACTCCTCCAAATAAACCTAACATAAATAAAAAACTAAAAACTATAATTATATACGCTCTTTTGCCCTTCAAATAACCACCTCCAAATTCTATAAGCTTTGTTTTAAGTTTTTACACAGCATTTATATTTATTTTGTATGTCATATATCATTATAATATAAAAAATTAAACTTTCACACTTAAAATCAAATTTATTTTTGTGCTAAATTCAAACTTTTTTTAAAAAACAACTATTACTTATTATTTTCATAATTATATTTAGAAAATTATAGAACTTTCTAAATATAATTGCGAAAAAAGCTATACTAAATATATAAGCTTATTAACTTGTTCTTAGGTTCATGTATCGTTTGCTTATGATAAATATTATTGGATAAAAAGAAAGAGGTGTTATTAGTGATAATAACTTGGCTAGGACATTCATCCTTCCTAATAGAAGATTCAAAAGGCAGAAAAATTCTAACAGATCCTTTTGATGAAAGTGTTGGTTATAAAATATTTAAAGGTACTGTTGATTTAGTTACAATAAGTCATCATCACATTGATCATGATTATACCGAAAAAATAGAGTGCAAAAACATCATAGATAAAGCAGGATTTTTTAATTTGTGCGACATACCAATAACTGGTATTCCTTCTTATCACGATAAAGTTAAAGGTGCTAAGAGGGGCGAAAATATAATTTTTACTATGGATGTAGATGGGTATAAAATTTGTCATCTGGGAGATCTAGGATATGTTTTATCCGAAACAGAAATACAAAGCCTAGGACATATAGATGTACTTCTTATACCTATAGGCGGTAATTACACTATAAATGGCAAAGAAGCCTCTGAAATAGCTAAATCCATAAAAAGCGGCATTGTTATTCCTATGCACTACAAAACTCCTTTACTTTCATTTGAACTAGAAGGTCTAGAAAACTTTTTAACTTATATGAAAAACGGTGAAAAAGTTGGGAGTAACAAACTAACTGTAAATGAGCCTTTAGAAGAACAAAATAAAGTTAAAATTTTAAATTGGGAATAAAATGTTTTACTTCCATAACTAGCTGCAGTAAAACTTTCATCTATACTACCATTAAATAAAATAAATCTTAATTGAACTTATCATTATTACAAAAACTTTTCAAGTAAATATTTTATTTGGGTAATAAGTAAATAAAAGCATTGCTGCAGCTAAACCCATGGATAAGTTCAATTAAAATTCTAAAGTTACTACATTACCCTTTTCTAAACTTTTCCTTACATCTATAATCCTTTGATTTCCAGAACCCCTATATTTAAGGTTTGTATCTTCTTTATCTTCTTCAAACTTTCCATCCACTAATACATCTATATTATCCAGTAACTGTTCCCAACCACTATGTTCATCCTTATGATCCAAAATGTATTCAAATGTATAGCCTGTATAGCACCATATGTTTAACCCTATTTCTTTTATTTTTATAGCCATATAAGCAAACTCACTTGCTTGTTCAAAAGGATCTCCACCAGAAAAAGTAATACCTTTTAACATTGGGTTTTTTCTTACATCTTCTAATAGTTCATCTATATTTTTAAGTTCTCCACCATTATCGCAGTGAGTGCTAGGATTAAAACAACCTTTGCAATTATGGCTACATCCTTGAGAAAAAAATACTCTTCTTAATCCAGGTCCATTTACTAAACTTTCATAAGCTATTCCTGCTAACCTAATATTTCTATTTAAACTCATCGTTAATCCCTCCAAATTAGATTTTTAGTTTAAAAGACAGAGATATTTAATTCTCTGTCTTTTAAATATTATATTACTTATCTAATTAATAAACATGTTTATTGCTGCCCTGAGATAGTCTATCTGATCTTTCAGCCACTTTACCAGATCCAAATCTTTCATCCAAAGAAAGATATCCTGTTACCCTAGATATACCCTGTATATTATCACTTCCGCATTTAGTACAATTTTCTTCATCATGAAGATATGTTCCACAGCATCTGCAATATCTTATATGGAAGTTAATACCCATGTAACTTATATTTGTATAATCATAAGCATAATTTAGTATATCCATTATAGTTTCTCCTGAAGGATAATCATCTAATTCGATATAACTTATATGTCCAGCATTACACAATTTATGATATGGTGCTTCTATATCAATTTTATCTTTTATAGATATAGGATATCCTACTGGTATATGATAAGAATTTGTATAATATTCTTTATCTGTTACGCCTTTTATGCTTCCAAATATCTTTTTGTCTTGAAGAATAAATTTACCACTTAAACCTTCCGCTGGAGTAGCGTAGCAACTCCAATTCAAGTGAGTTTCTTCTATTAGTTTATCCATATAATTTCTTATATAAGAAACTATTTCTATTCCTAGTTCTTTGGATTTCTCATCTTCTCCATGGTGCTTTCCTGTTAAAGCAATTAAAGTTTCCGCTAATCCTATAAACCCTACAGACCAAGTTCCCTGCTTCAATATTGGTTCTATAGAATCTTCAGGTTTTAAATCTTCAGAACCCTTCATAAGTCCCTGACCAGCCACAAAAGGTAAATCTTTAACTCTTAATCTCTTAAGTATATTATATCTATGCATTAGTGCTTCTTTTGCAAGTTCTAATTTGCTATCTAAAAGTTTAAAAAACTTGTTTGTATCTTTTTTTGCTACAATTCCAAGCCTAGGTAAGTTTATAGTGGTTGGTGCTATATTTCCCCTACCTTTTGTTCCTGGTTCTCCATTGACATTAGCACATACATAAGTTCTGCATCCCATGGTAGCAGGAAGTACTCCCTTATCATAGTAAAACTTATTAAAGTCAGCATCTAAATTCATAAAAGTAGGATTCATTCTTTTAGCTGCTACTCTGCAAGCTACCTGAAATAAGTAATAATACGGATCTCCTGGTTCTTTATTTACACCTTTTTTCACTCTAAATATTATATTAGGAAAAATAGGTTGTTCTCCCATACCAAGACCCTTTTCATACTCTGTTAAAAAGGTTTCACAAACCAATGCTGAATCATTAGAGTCAGGTATTCCTATGTTTATAGAACTAAATGGTACTTGTGATCCTGCTCTTGAATGCATTGTGTTTAGATTATATACAATTCCCTGCATAGATTGTTCTATAGCTTTTCTAAGCTTTCTTTCTACAAGCTTGTTTAACTTTTCTTCATCTATACCTAAATCCATAAGTTCATTTTTTATTTCTTTTCTTGTAGGATCTACAAACACTCCCATATCATTGTCAAAGTCAGGATGGGATTGTCCTCCAAACATATCATTTTGAGTTGATTGTAGAAGTATACATGAAAGTTCTGCTGCTGACTCTATCCTTTTAGGTGGTCTTATATTCCCATACCCAGTATTGAATCCTCTAGTTAATATTTCCTTGGTAGGTATATGTAAACAATTGGTTGTTAAATTATAACTGTCCAAGTCATGATAATATATATCTCCATTTTCATGAGCCTTAGCCAAGTATTTAGGCATAATTGATAAATTATACCATTTATTTGATTCACTTGCTATTCTAAGTAGCTTTGAACTAAAATTGTTACCTACATTTGCATTATCCCTATCTGTTTCTACTCCTATTTTTTCAATAGCTTTCATTAAATCTGATTTTATTTCTCTGATTTTATTTCTTTCTTTTCTATAATTGCAATAAGCTATTCCAATTTCTCTGTGCTCATTCTTTAAAAGTATTTTTTCAACCAGATTTTGTATTTGTTCTACATTTATTTCATCAACCTCAAGTTCTTCTAGCTGCTTTATAACCTTTTGAGTTAAATCTATAAAATCACTTTCTTTTAAATCATACCCTATTTCTTCTGAAGAGCCCTTTATAGCATTAGTTATCTTTATAGAATCAAATTCTACCTTTCTGCCATCTCTCTTCACAACATGTAGCATACGCCATTCCTCCAAACTACAATATATTGTGTTAAATACTTTGATATTATACTATGGGAAAATTTTTTAAGCAATTTTTAAATTAGGGTTAAGGGTATCTTAAAACAATTTAGTTGTATCTATCTTTAAATTCTTTTGTTTTTTATTAAGGATTATGATTTGATATTTAATTTTTGCCAGCTATTTTTTTATTTCTTGAATAATTAGTTAATAACTGTTAAAAATATTTCTGAGGTGGTATTTTATGATCGGAAAAATTATTGATATGAATTTCACAGATGCTTTTGTAAATTTTGAAGATGGAACAACAATGGACATTGGTATTTCACATTTACCTATTAATTCAAAAGTAGGAGATACCATAAATCTTGAACCTAATGCTATTAGACTAAAAAATGATAAACTTATAGATTTATTTTAGGTATTTTCAGACAAGTAACAAGTCAAAAACGCAACAGATATTCTTTGGAAATTTTGCTCCAAAAGGTATGTCTCCTATCATATACTCACTTACAATGAATTCCATTTTTATAGTCATTGAAGGTGATATATGTTTGGTAATAATGGCAATACTTCCTGCAAAACAATTGTCACTGATAATGACTAAAAAAATCCCACAAAATTAAAAAAGATAAGAAGTCTTAAAAATATACCCTACAGAGTGGACAATGTATTAATAACCTACTCTACAGGGTATCTTTTATTTTAAAGATTTCTTATCTTTTTATATGATTCTATTTTTAAAATTATTTAGTAATTCTTCATATTCATCTGATTCCGCTATAAATTTTTCTACCGTACCATTTTCCATACTTTCAACTAAATCTAAATTTATAGGCATTTCTGCAAGAAGTGGTATGCCTAAGTATTCAGCATGTTCCTTTGCAGACTTTTTACTAAATACATTTATTTTTTCTCCACATTTACCACACTTAATATAAGACATATTTTCTACTGACCCAATTATATTTACTCCCATCTTTTCAGCCATTATAACTACTTTTTTAACTATCATTGATACCATATCTTGAGGCGTTGAAACTACAACCAAACCTTCTAATGGTAATTCCTGCATTATGGTTAGAGCTATATCACCGGTTCCTGGTGGCATATCTATAAGAAGATAATCTAATTCTTCCCACTCAGTATCAGTGTACATTTGTTTCAATACTCCTGTAATTACTGGCCCCCTCCATATAACCGGTTGTTCTTCTTGTTCTGTTAAAAGATTTAAAGATATAACTTTAATACCAGTTGAAGTTTCTATTGGTCTAAATTTTATTTCCTCACTATCTCCTACTTGAATCATATCTGCCCTTTGATTATTTATACCAAAAAATCTAGGCATTGAAGGCCCTGTTATATCCCCATCTAACACTCCAACACTATATCCTGCTTTATTTAGCTTAGTTGCCAATATACCTGTGACAGTTGATTTTCCAACTCCACCTTTTCCACTTATAACACCTATTATATTTTTTATTTTACCATACTTAGGTTGCACTTTGCTTCCACAACCAGTTCCTTCCTCACTACAAGTTCCTTTACTTGAACAGCTATCACAATTGCTCATTAATACTTCCTCCCCTATGATATAAAAATAACTTTATTTACTAAATGCACTTAAAATGTTTATACTGTATTTAGTAACATAAAATACATTTTTATTATAACATTGTATTTATTATTATCAAATATTCTAAAATTTAAACAAAAAAAACACTATTGGAATAGAAATCCTTAGTGTTTTTTTTACAATATTTAAAACTTATCAGGTTTAGTATCTGTAATTTTTAAATCCCAACCTCCAGTTTTATAGTTATCATCTATATAATACTTTTTCTCAGTTTTTGCATTTTTATCCCATATAACTACAGTAGCTTTATACATTGTAGATTTATATCCCTCAGTTTTTATGGTAAGCCAAATATCATAATTTTCCTTGTCTTTGTTTGCAACAGTTACATTTTTAAACTTGCTGCTTAAATCATTATTAAAATCTTCTAAATCTGTAGACAGTATAAATTTAGCTGAATCTACATCATCTTTTAGATTTATACCCACGCTCTTATTTTTATTATCATCCTTTAAGTATTGCCCTAAAACACTAGTTATAGATTTATAATATACATCTTTAAAATTCTTTGGTTTCCTTATGTTCCAATAATTGCTTATTATATTATTATCTATTCTATTAGATACAATATATGTTTTGTCGTCACTATAAAAGTTACCAGAATCCTTTTTGTCTAAACCTGTAACATAACTAAATTTATGAATTTTATTGTTTCCCTCTTTCATTTCGAATATATAATCAGGTTCCAATGATGATTTTTTGCTTGCCGTTTTTGCAGTAGATAATACATCATATATTTCATTAATAACATTTTTATCTGTAACTGTAAATCTGAATCCTTGATCTCTTGTGCTTTGTATTACTATTGTTTCTATCTTACCCTGCTTTATATATTCAAAATCATTGTTTTTAAGCCCAGCCTTAACTTTCATCTCGTCAATTTTATTACATCCTGATGTAATAAAACAAAACAGTAAAACCATAATTATAATCATAAATTTATTATTTTTTCTTTTTTTAACTCCTATTTGCACCTAACTTACCTCCCAAGCCTAAGAACTATGAACATTTTCGTTTTTTAATCTATTTATATTATAAATGACTATTCCAAATATTAAGGTAAATATACTAATAAACTGTGATGTAGAAAGTACTCCGACAGCTCCTCTTGGATCATCTCTTAAAAACTCCACAAAAAATCTACCTATACTATACAATATAACATACAAAGAAAATACTTTTCCATCTTTTCTTTCTTTTCTATCATAACTTAACAAAAAAAATGCAAGTGCAAAATCAAAGGCTGAAGAATATAATTGAGTAGGATGTCTTATAATTCCTGATTGCACAAAAAGTGAATTTGTAAAGTCAACACCTATAGGTAGTTTAGTTTCCTTACCATAACAACACCCTGCTAGAAAACAACCGATTCTTCCAAATCCTTGTGCCAAAATAACTGTAGGTGCTATTAAATCAAATACTTGGAGTATATTCCAACCTTTCTTTTTGCTATAAAAAAATACTCCTAAGGCTCCTCCTAATATAGCTCCATATATAACAAAGCCACTGCCTATATCCTTTAATATATTTATATTATTTATTATATTTTTTATTTCTGTTATTATATATAAAACTTTTCCTCCCATTATGCCAGCTATTATAGCTATAATGGCCATATTTAATATACTATCCTCATCGTATCCCTTTTTTTTACTTCTATAACTTAAAAGTATAAGTGCAGCACATATTCCAATAGCGATCATCATTCCATACCCATACACATTAAGTCCAAAAACTTTAAAAAGTATTGGTTTCATAGTCTTTTATTAACCTCCTGTAAATACTAATGCATTATTTATTTCAAAAATCTTAACAACATTATAACACATCTAAAAAAATAGGGACGTAGTTTTTTTACGTCCCCATGTCACATATTACTCTTCTTTATAAGCAAAAGTTTGCACTATAGTTTTAAATATTGTAGGCATATTTTCTTTAAAATTATCTTCTCTTACAAAAAAGGAGAATCTAAAAAATTTATCTTTATTCCTTATAAAATATTCATAACCTTTATAGTTTTGATTAGCCGAGGTTATTATAGTGTAATTAATTAAATATCCATCTTTGTCATTTATGGTAATTGGTTTTATTTCATAGGCTTTATATAAATTTTGTTCACTAGATATTTTTTTACTTTCCTCTAGAAATGTTTTTAAGTCTTTGTTTAAGTTCCAAACTTCTACAAATCCATGAATTTTAAAATCTTTGGTATTAAAATCATTATGATATATAATTTCATTACCTGAGAATTTTTTTTCTTTAGCACTCCATTCAGCAGGTAATTTATAAGTAAATTTTTGATTTAATGCTCCGTATTCTATTAAAGAATTTATATTATTTTGTATTAGTGCAGTGAACTTAAGTCGTGCATCAAAGTTTTTTTCCAAGCTGAACAAAACAAGCATTAACCCAATTATAATTATAGTTACCCCTAATCTCTTTCTATTTATTATTATTAATTTCATTTTAATACCACCTTACATTTTAAATAAGATTCACTTATTTAATTATATGAAAATAGTACCAAAAATATTAAATATTTTTGGTACTATACTTCTTCCATACTACTTTTTTACTGGTATTACAATCGTAGAAGTTTTAAAATCATAAAACATAAGCCAATATCCTAAAGAATTCTCATCATTTTCCTCACTATTTAAAGGCATCCAAGTAACAAATCCTGATTTGCCAACATACGGCTGGTCCATTTTATTTTTAGTACCTGGTATAGCATAAATTAAATACTTCATTCTATTGTCCTTATTTAACTTATATCCTATTAAATAATGTTCATATTTTTTAATATAAGAGTAATAATTTATCATAGGATAATATAACATTGTATATTTATTATAATTAGACATATTGTACATAGATCTTTGTGAATCTACAGGTATCTTATACCACTTACATCTCTTTATCTCTGAGCATATTTCTCCCAAGCATTCAAAACCTTGTATTAAGTTTTCAAAAATCTTTTTTCATCTGCCCTTAAAAAGTCTTTATCTTTCTCACCATCCATGTCCATATTCTTTGCAGTTTCTTTTCTTGATTCATGCTTATTTTCTCTCTTTAAATTTTCTTGATTATTTAAATTATTTTCCTTAATTGGTATTTTACTCTCATTTGCGTTGTTTATATTATTTGTACTTTTTTGTTCATTCACAGTGTCCTTTTTCTTTAAACTTTCTTTTATATTTTCTTTTGTATTTTCTTTTACATTCTCTTTTACAGTTTCTTTTATATTTTCTTTTACATTCTCTTTTACAGTTTCTTTTTTACTTACAATTTGTTCTTTCTTTATATTATCTTCTTTCCCTGTGCTCTTAACTTTTTCTATTTCTTTAGTTTTGTTTTCTTTCTTTAAAGACTCTATATTTTCTTCATATTTGTCAAACATACTATTTGGAGCCTGTGCAGGCTTCTCTTCTTCCTTAACTGTGCTTTGCAAATCCACTAAAGTGAATGTTTTCCAGTCTGGTATTGCAGTACTTGCAAATCCACTCATAACTGGTATTATGTTTGAATCCAAGAACTTGACTATAGCTGCGCCAGAAATTTTATCCATTGATATACCAGTTCCAGCTATATTATCTGCCGAATATTCATGATAAACATCTGCCCTTCCATAATCATCTATGTTCATCTGTGATATTTTTATTACCTTCTTTACCTCCTTCTTATTACAAATTAAAAGCATATAATAAGGAGCACTCTCTTTTTTTAAATTTTGCACATAATATGATATTTTGCACTTATCATTTTTTAGCTCTAGTTTTGCATACCCAGAAGCTACTTTATCGGAAGATATTGAATACCCTTTTTCATCTTCTTGTAATATTATAAAATACCTACTATAACTCTTTTTTTGAGCCAACTTCCTATACCTCCATATATTCTTACTCATTATAATATATGAGGTGAAATGCAAAAAGTGAACAACTAGTTATAATATTGTAAAAAGATTATTGCAAATCATATATAGAGTCTGCTAATTTACCAAATTCACCTAATGATAAAGTCTCTCCTCTTCTTTTAGGATCAATCCCTGCATCTTCAAAAGCTTTTTCTAATTGTTCCTTTGGCAAGTTTAAACTTTTAAGACCATTCCATAAAGTTTTTCTTCTCATATTAAAAGAACTTCTTACTATTTTAAAGAATAACTCTTTACTTTTAACTTGTACTTTAGGTCCTGAAAGCTTATTTAATTTTATAACTATAGAATCAACCTTAGGTTTAGGCACAAAAGAATCTGCGCTAACTTTTCTTACTATTTCTACATCACAATAGTATTGCACAAGTATTGAAAGAGCTCCGTATTCCTTTGTACTAGGTCTTGCAGCAATTCTTTCTCCAACTTCCTTTTGAATCATTATAGTTAATGATTCAAACTTGTAGTTTTCTTTTAATAGCTTAGATATTATAGGAGTTGTAACATAGTATGGCAAATTTGCTACTAACTTAGTATTAACTTCTTCTCCTATAAGTTCATTAAAATCTACTTTTAATGCATCTTTATGTATTAACTCAAAATTATTAAATTCTTTTAGTTCTTCATTTAAAATAGGTATTAAATCAGAATCTAATTCAATTGCAAAAACTTTTTTTGCTTTTTTTAACAATTCCTTTGTTAAAGTCCCAACTCCTGGCCCGATTTCTATTACTAAATCGTCTTTATCAATATTAGAACTATTAACTATATCCTCTAAAACCGAATCATCTATTAAAAAGTTCTGTCCTAAGCCTTTTGAGAATCTAAATCCATATTTTTTAACTATATCTTTTACAGAAAAATTTTCCATATTACTTCTCCTCTTTTATCTTATTCATAGCATTTATAAATTCTTCCCTACTGATGCCATAATTATTAAGTCTTGTTAAAAATTGAGCTGAGTTACAATAACCGATACCAAGTTCATTGCCAAGAACTTCTCTTTTTTCCTTTGATTTATTGTTTCCAGTAAGTCCAAAAAAAATCATATCATTTATATCAAAGTCTGATACTTTCTCTTTTATTTCACATTTAGCATTTTCTAAAGCTCTTATTATTATCTTTGGTTCAGCATTTTCAACTCCTATGTCTCCATCTTTTGTCCCATCCTTTCGAGATATGTATGCATGCTTTATATCTTTTACTCTCTTTGATATAATCCTTCTTATTTTCTCTCCTGCAAAATCTGGATCTGTCAAAACTATTACCCCTTGCCTTTTTTGAGCTTCTTTTATTCGTTCTATAACTTTAGCGTTTATGCCAAAACCTCCTACTGCTATAACCTCTGCATCTACAGCTCTTTTTACTGCAGTAATATCATCTCTTCCTTCAACAACAATAACTTCTTTAATCATAATCTTTATTAACCTAATAATTAATGAATGTTAGGTCAATATCCTCCTTATTTTTTTTAAATATTTATTACTTATGTACAGAAAAAAATAGGAGCATTTGCTCCTATTTAACTACATAGACATTAATCCACTTTACTCCCCAACTATCTACTTCTGAACTAGAATCAAAGAATAAATCTATCCTATTGCCTTTTATAGCTCCACCTGTATCTTCAGCAACAGCATATCCATATCCCTCAACATAAAGTCTAGTACCAAGTGGAATAACTCTTGGATCAACTGCTACAGAACTGTAGTTACCTTCATTTCTTTTTGCTACAGTTCCTGACGCTGTAATCCCAAAATAAGCATCACCAGGATCTTTACCTGTATCAGCATAATTTGCAGTATATGCAGTAGATCTCATTCTAATAGATGAAGTGTAGGGAACTTTAACTCCACGAGAAGGAGTATAAACACTAAGTGCTCCCATGGCTACAATCTTTTGTACTGGTTGCTTCTTAATCGTTTCACCTATTAATTTTCTTGAAATCTCTTTACCATTTTCATAAACAACCCTAGTTAATGTTTCTTTTTCTCCAGGCTGTCCTTCTTGTATTGTTTTGTTATTACCTTGTTCACTATCTTCATCCTTTTTTACAATTGTAGTATAATCTACTGGTTTAGTTTCCTTAATATCTTTTGTCTGAACTCTTGTTACTACTACTTTAAGTCCATCTTTAATAGTCGAATTTTTGCTTGGATTTATTTTGTCAGATCCATTAATTCCTATTTTTTCTGCTTGCAGCATTTTCCCAATATTATCCTCTGCAGACTTTACATCTAGTTTTTTTCCATCTACAGCGATTTGAATATTTACTGCTCTCTTTACTGATATTTTTGAGTCTTTTTCAACTTTGTTGTTCAGATTAATTGTAGTTTTGTCCTTTGGTCCTACAGTTATACCATTATTACTTAAAGCGCTTTTATAAGTACTACTAAATGTAGTAATTTTCTTATCTTTACCGTCTATAGAAACTGTGATTGTCTTTCTTGTGCTACTAATGAATATTACTAGAATGACTAAAACTATTAAACTCAAATACATATATATAGTTTTAGGACCATTGGGAAAATAATTTTTTAAGTAATTTCTTAATTTTTCCACCATAAAAATACCTCCTCTAGGCAAGAGCGACATTCCCATTATAATTGCAATGACGAATTATGTCAAATATCGCCTTAACTTTTTAGACTGTGTAATGCAAATTTTTGCATAAAATTTGATTATAAAATAATATGATAGCGTTTTTTTATTAACAGTCTATTTTAATATTTTTGGTGGAATTATAATTAAACTCATTATAATTATATGTTGTAAATTAACACATAATTACCTAAATATAGAATTGGTCGAAAATTTAAAAATTGCACTTTAATTTTACACCATTAAGCTATATTTAGCAACTTTTTCATATTTGAAATAGTGCTACAACTCACCTCCTCACTACTTATGCCTTTAATTTCCGCTATTTTATTTATTATGTGTGCTATATACTCTGATCTATTTCTTTTCCCTCTAAAAGGAACTGGTGCCATATAAGGACAATCAGTTTCTACTAAAATTCTATCTAAGGGAACTTGTTTTGCTACTTCAATAACTTTTTTAGCATTTTTAAATGTTACTACTCCAGTAAAACCTATATAGTATCCGAGTTTTAAACATTCCTTTGCAAATTCTACACTTCCAGAAAAGCAATGTATTTCTCCTTTAACATCTGGAAATTTTTTCATAATATCTAGTGTATCTTCATGTGCATCTCTATCATGTATAATTACAGGTAATTTAAGCTCTCTTGCAAGCTCCATTTGTTTTATAAAAGCATTTTTCTGAATCTGTCTTTCTGGGTTTTCCTCATAATAATAGTCAAGACCTATTTCCCCTATTGCCTTAACTTTACTATTTGAAGATAGTTGTTTTAATTCAAGCATAACTTCATCTGTTAATTGATCAGCATGTTCAGGATGAATGCCTATTGCTGCATAGAAAAATTCATACTTATTAGCCAATTCTACAGAAGCTCTAGTTCCGTCTATAGAAGCTCCACAATTTAATACTCCTTCTATTCCATTTTCGCTTAGCTCCTTTATTATGGATTGTCTATCTTCGTCAAATTGTTCATCATCATAATGCGCATGAGCATCAAATATCTTCATTTTCTCATTAGGTAGTCCTATAATTTCATCCATTGTATCTCTCCATTTCTAATACTTAAGCATATTGTTTATCTATTGATTAATTTTAACACTAAATTTAAGTGTTTAAAACTTTGTAATTACATATTTCCATTTTATTACATTTGGCTTTATAGTCAACCTTATATTCTTATAATTTAGGCGATTTTTTTAATAAAACATAGCTTTTGCTCAATCATATTAATTTTATGACACTAATAGGAATTTGTTGCACTAAAAATTAAAAAAGATCATTTATTTCAAATTTCACCAAAATAAATGACCATTCTTACTATAAATTTTTACTTCTAAACTTTTGTATCATACATTATTTCAAAATACCCTTGAGGATACTTACATGCTGGACATGTTTTTGGAGCTTCCAATCCTTGATATATATATCCACAATTTCTACATTTCCAATTTTGTTTTGAGTCTTTCTTATAAAGAGTTTTATTTTTTAAACTATTTAAAAGATCTAAATATCTTTTTTCATGTCCTGTTTCTATTTCTATAATTTTTCTAAAAACTATTTCAACCTCTGGAAAACCTTCTTCTTTAGCAATTTCTGAAAAAGATGGATATAATGTTCCCCACTCTTCTTTTTCTCCTTCTGCTGCATACAAAAGATTTTCTTCTGTACTTCCTAATCCTATAGGGTAATCAGCATTTACATTAATATGAGCTTTTCCTAATCCTTCAATTAATAAATCAAAAAATACTCTTGCATGTGCTCTTTCATTGTCTGCTGTTTCTAAAAATACTGCCTCAATTTGTTTATAACCTTCATTACTTGCAATTTTACTATAAAAGGTATATCTATTTCTTGCTTGCGACTCTCCTGCAAAAGCTTTAGCCAGATTGTCTGCAGTTTTAGTTCCATTTAAGCTTTTCATCTTTATCACTCCTTTGTACATGCTTTTATATTACATAAATATATTTTGCAATATTTAACCTTCTTATACAAAAAACAATATAAGCACATTGCATTGCAATATGCTTATATTTATTAAACTTACCTTACAATACTTCCTGTAGGAAGTTCTGATTCAATGGTTGCTGTGAAAAGCTTACTATCATCATCTGTAGCTGCTGATAATATCATTCCTTGGGAAATTTCACCTCTAAGCTTTACAGGCTTTAAATTTGCCACAAGTATTACGTTTTTACCTACCAATTCTTCTGGTTTATAGAATTTAGCTATTCCTGATATTACCTGTCTTTCTTCTCCACCTAAGTCTACTTTTAGTTTAAGAAGTTTTTTAGCTCCTTTTACAGGTTCACAAGCTAATACTTTAACTATTCTTAAATCCAATTTTTCAAAATCATCAATTGTTATCTCTTCTTTTAATGGCTGCATTGCAGGCTTATTAGCTGCTTCTTGTTGTTCTTTAAGCTTATTTAATTCTTCAATTTTTTCATCTACATCTATTCTTGGAAATAGAAGCTCTCCCTTACTTATCTTTGTTCCTGCTAATGTTCCATTAAAGGATGCTAAACTATCCCAAGTTATAACTTCTGTATTTAATTGCTTATTTATTTTTTCGCTAGTATCAGGAAGAAATGCTGATAAGCATACTGAAATTATTCTAAGTGATTCTAATAAATTATAAAGTACTGTTCCTAATCTTTGCTTTTTACTTTCATCCTTTGCAAGTATCCAAGGTGTAGTTTCATCTATATATTTATTTGCCCTTCCAATAAGTTCCCATATAGAATCTAAAGCTTCTGGAATTCTTAACTCATCTATACTCTGTTCCATTTTTTTAGGTGTATTTAAAGCAATTTTTATAAGTTCATCATCTATATTTTCTTTGTTTGTTGGTGCTGGAATTATTCCTTCAAAATACTTTTCTACCATAGCACAAGTTCTTGATAAAAGATTTCCTAAGTCATTTGCTAAATCTGAATTTATTTTCTTTATAAATATTTCATTATTAAATAATCCATCTGCACCAAATGGTATTTCTCTTAATAAATAATATCTTACAGGATCTGCGCCAAAATGATTTACTAAAAGTACAGGATCTACCACATTTCCCTTAGATTTTGACATTTTTCCTCCATCAACTAAAAGCCATCCATGGCCAAATACCTGTTTTGGTAGTGGAATATCTAATGCCATAAGCATAATTGGCCAATAAATTGTATGGAATCTTAATATATCTTTACCTACAAGGTGAACATCTGCTGGCCAATACTTATTATATAATTCAGGATTACTGCTTCCATATCCAAGTGCTGTTATATAATTTGCTAAAGCATCAACCCAAACATATATAACATGCTTATCATCAAAGGTTACTGGTATTCCCCAGTCAAATGTAGTTCTTGAAACACAAAGATCTTGCAGACCTGGCTTTAAGAAATTATTTATCATTTCATTCTTTCTTGATTCTGGTTGAATAAACTCTGGGTGATTTTCTATATATTCTATAAGTTTCGGAGCATATTTTGACATTTTAAAGAAGTATGCTTCTTCCTTTGCTTTTTCAACTGGTCTTCCACAATCAGGACATTTACCATCTACAAGCTGAGTTTCTGTCCAAAAGGATTCGCAAGGTGTACAATACCAACCTTCATATGCTCCTTTATATATGTCTCCTTGATCATACAATTTTTTAAATATATCCTGAACTACTTTAACATGATAATCATCTGTAGTTCTTATAAATTTGTCATAATTTATATTCATGATTTTCCAAAGATCTTTTATTCCTGCAACTATTTCATCTACATACTCTTTTGGAGCAACGCCTTTTGCTTCTGCTAATCTTTGAATTTTTTGTCCATGCTCATCTGTACCTGTTAAAAGCATTACATCATATCCTGTAAGCCTTTTAAATCTTGCTAACGCATCAGCAGCAACTGTAGTGTAAGTATTTCCTATATGAAGTTTTGCTGATGGGTAATAAATAGGGGTTGTAATATAATATGGTTTTTTGCACATTTTCTATTCCTCCTTAGAAATCTATAAAAATTTATAAACATTACGTAATATAAAAACGCCTCTATATGAAGATTAATCTTCATATAGAGGCGTATATAACACTTTACCACTCTACTTTATTTTTATCTCACGATAAAAATCTCCGTAAGTAACTTAAACTAAAATAAAAGTTTTTTATTACCTTGCAATATAACGGCTGCTTCCGTGTTATCTTATTACAATTTTCAGATAACCTGTTCCAGATCCATGTTCGTAAATTACTTTACCATCGGCTTTCAGCACTTCCGACTCTCTTTGGGTTCTTTAATTTACTACTCTTTCTTTCACAACATTTATAATTATAATATGACATATGTTTAATACTGTCAATAGAAATTTATTTCATTTCATCATATTTCTTTTTTATAGCTTTTAAATCTTCCCAAAACAATATTTTTTTGCTTTCATCTCTAAATAATGCTGCTGGATGAAAGGTAGCCATAATATAACATCCTTTCTTTTCTACCCATTTACCTCTATCTCTTGTGATTTTAAAATCATTTCCTAAAATATATTTCATAGCAGTTGACCCTAAACAGACTATAATTTTAGGTTTAACTAAAGCTACTTGATTTCTTAAATAAGGCAAACATGCTTCTACTTCATTTTCATAAGGTACTCTATTGTTATCTGGTCTACACTTACATATATTACATATATAATAATCATTTTCTCTTAATAAATTTAATGTTGTAAGCCCCTTAGTTAAAAGTTTTCCTGCCCTACCTACAAAGGGTAGTCCAATTCTATCCTCATCTGCTCCTGGAGCTTCTCCTACAAATATAATACTTGCCCTTGAATTTCCGTCCCCAAATACCATGTTATTTCTTTTATTCCCTAATTCACACTTATGGCACTGTAAACATTCTTCATATAGTTCTTTCCATTTTAACAAATTACTCACCCCTAATTTACAATAGCTTCTTTTTAATATATTATCACACAAATATAAATTTAATCATTTATAAGGTTGTTTTATGTTATGAAATAAAGTACCATTTATATTAAATATTACATTACTTTATGGAGGAATTAAATGTTTAACTACAAAACTATAAAAGATGTGCTAAAGCTTGCTCTTCCCGCAGTGGGAGAAATGATTTTATATATGATGATTTGGGTATTTGATACCATGATGGTAGGTCAATATGGAGGCAATGTAGCTGTAAGTGCCGTAGGTTTAAGTTCTGAAATACTCTATACTTTTTCTAACATTTTTATAGCTATGGGTTTATCTGTAGGAATTTCTTCTTTGGTTGCCAGGCAGGTAGGAGCTAAAAAATTTGATTTAGCTGAAGAGTACGCCTCCATAGGTTTTTTAATAGCTTCAATAATAGCTTTTCTTATATTCTTGTCAGCATTCTTGTTTTGTGGTGATATTTTAAAAATAGCAGGTGCTACAAATGAAGTAATATCTACTGGTAAAACATTTATGAAAATAGCTTCGGTAGGTATATTATTTAATATGCTTATGAATGTATTAAATGCTCTTTTAAGAGGATGTGGAAATACTAAAACTCCTCTACTGGTTTCCATTCTTGTTAATATAATAAACTTGAGTCTAGATTGGCTATTAATTTTTGGTCACTATGGATTTCCTAGATTAGGTGTCAAAGGTGCTGCAATAGCCACCTTCTCTGCTCAAACTGCAGGATTTATATTTATACTTTTTTATATAATTAAAAAATCTGAAATTAAACCTAGGCTTAAATACATACTGAGCCTTAATTTTAAAAAATTAAAGGAATTATTAAAATTAAGTATACCTGCTTCTTTCCAAGAAGGAGCCTTTTCTACAAGCAGATTATTGTGTGTATTTATGATTATGCATCTTGGAAATGTATCTTTTGCTGCTAATCAAATTGTGACCACTATAGAGTCTGTTTCATTTATGCCTGGTTGGGGCTTTGCTATAGCTGCCACCACTCTAGCAGGTCATAAAATAGGAGAAAAGAATGTTAAAAGAGCTAAAGAATATGCCTATACTTGTATGGTATTAGGTAGTATTATAATGGCTTTTGGATCTCTTTTATATTTAATTTTCCCTAATTTTTTAATACACCTTTTTATAAATTCAAAGGAACAAGAAGTAATTAGACTTGGTGTTTTATGCCTTATGATAGCTTCTGTAGAACAAATTCCTATGGGAATTTCCATGATACTTGGAGGTGCACTTAAAGGCATCGGAGATACCAAAACCCCTTTTCTAATTTCTTTAGTTTCTAGTTGGGTAATAAGACTTCCTTTAATGTTTTATTTTATATATGTATTGAAAACTTCCGTAGTATATGTATGGTGGATTACTGCTTTACAATGGACCTTTGAAGGTGTAGTAATGATTATTCTTTTCAAAAGGAAATTTAAATTGATTTTAAAACAGGGAGCATAAAACATTTGATTTTATGCTCCTTTAAAACATAATTTTTGCAAGAGTTGCTGCCATAATAACTGCAACTAAATCTGCCATTACAGCTGCCCAGAGAGTATGTCTTATTTTTTTTATTCCTACTGCACCAAAATAAACTGTAAGTGTATAAAATATTGTTTCTGTAGATCCCATAATTATAGAAGAAACCCTTCCTATGTAACTATCTACTCCAAATTTATTTAGAGTCTCTGCAAAAATCCCTAAAGCGCCGCTTCCAGATAAAGGCTTGATTAATATTAATGGTACAACTTCTGATGGTAATCCTATAGCTTTAGCTAAAGGCTTTATGATATATATAAAATAGTCTAAAGCTCTAGATTCTCGAAAAACAGCTACTGCTACTAGCATAGCTAATAAATAAGGAAATATGTTGACACATATTTTAATCCCTTCTTTTGCCCCTTCTACAAAACATTCATATACTTTTACTCCTTTAAATATCCCATAAGTAGTTATAGATATTACAATTATAGGTACTATGGATCTTATTATATAATCCACAAAATACACCCCCCTATGATTTTCAATTATGAAAGTTAGCCATTTCTTAAATTAAAAATACTTTTGTAATATTTTACAAAATATTATTCCTAATAATGCTGCTGTTCCAGTAGCTATTATTGCTGGTATTATAGTTTCTCCAGGATTTTGAGATCCTACTGCAGCTCTCATTGATATAACAGTAGTAGGTATAAGCTGTATACAAGCTGCATTTATTACTAGAAATAAAGCCATATCATTACTAGCTGATTTATTATTCTTATTTAATCTATTAAGTTCTTCCATTGCTTTAATCCCAAAAGGAGTAGCTGCATTGGAAAGCCCCATCATATTTGCAGTTAAATTCATAACTATAGCTCCCATTGCCTTTTCATCCTTAGAAGCTTCTCTAAAAATCAACTTTAATATTGGTTTTAGTATTTTAGCCAATTTATCTGTAAGTCCACTTTTTTCAGCAATTTTCATTATTCCGCACCATAAACACATTATTCCTACTAAACTTATAGTGAGCTTTACCGTGGATTCTGTTGAAGACACTATAACTTTAGATATATCACCACCCTTTCCTGTAAAAACACCTAAGATTATTCCAAAACCTAAAATAAAAAACCATATAAAATTTATCACTTATTTATATCTCCTTACATTTATCATAATAAAATTTTCTTTTTAGTTACTTAATATATATGTTTAAGGCACATTCAAATTGCATAATTAATTTTTATATAATACAAATTTTAATGCAGTGAAAATTTACCTTTACAGTTAACTTACTATAAGTTATTATTACTATTGAAATTAAAATTTAAGAATGCTACCATTTATGTTGTATATAATTTTTTGTAATTGGAGGTTTGAAATGACCATTAAGGAAATAATGAAATACATAGAAAGTGAGTATTCTGTTATAAATGACACTCCTTGTGAAATTTGTGGTGGTGAATACTTAACTGAAAACTTGAAAATTAACATAATAGATGGTGTTCCATATGATATATGTTCTTGTGTATGTTGTAATTGTGGACATGAAAAAAACTTTGAATTTTGTGCACCTTTTATAGATGATGATGGGTTAAAAAAAGCTAAAAATATATTAAACTAAAGGAGAATCATAAATGAAAGAAGAAAATTTAGAATTAGCTCAAAAGGATATTGATGAGGCTTTAAACACTATTCAATACATGGAAGATAATCTATGTAAAGAAAATTTACCCAAAGAAGTAATCTTAGAAAAATTTAAATTTCTTACAGAAAAAGTGTATAAACTAGAAGTGATTTTAAAAGAAGAAGGAATACTCGATTAATTAAAAAAAGGGACTAAACTTACTGAAAAAAGTTTAGTCCCTTTTTTGTTATTTAAATTTAGGTATTTCAAAATTTAATTTTATATTCTTTACATCCTTTAAAACACTTTTTATCCCATTTATCATAGTAGGAACTTGCTTATATGCCCAAGCTACATCTGTAGCATATTGATGCTGCCCAGGACTTGAAGGATTCCACCTCATTTTATACAAAGTATCTTGTTTTCCATTAGGATTATTTATATATTGTGATGCAATCCATTGAGCTCCGCCACTAATAGCATCTTCTGGTGTAAACCATTTATTATCATAAGCTGTTTTAGTTCCATAATAGTTAGCATCTTTATCATATGCACCTATTCCAAAAAAGTTGTATACAGGTACCCCAAAAGTATATTTACCACTGCTATCTTTTTGTCCACCATTTGCTAATAATGATGTTCCATTTCCTGTTTCTAGTAAAGAGTGTGAAATTAAATAAACTATATTTATATTATTATTCTTAGCTGCATCTAAAAATGCTTGTCCTTTTCCATCCAGAATTCCTTTGCCTTTTAAAATATCATTAACTTCATTTACATCCATACCCTCTTCATAACTTAATTTTAAAAATTGATATTTCCCATATGAATCCATGAAATTATTAGGATCTAAATAATATTTGATTTGATTTTTGCTTGCCTCATTATTAAAGTCATTAGTTTCAACAAATACAGATTTATCACTTATTTTTGTTTGAACATCTACCATTTGATCTAGAGATGTATTGTAACTTTTAATTTCGTTATTATTTGTGTCAACAGCATCTACACATCTAAAATAATCAACATAATAGTTATCATAGTCTGTATTAGCATCTTTATGTGCACCAACGCTTGCACTTCTCTTAACATATATTAAAACTTTATATTTCTGTCCATTAATATCTGATGCTAAAGTTTTAGTGGATGTTATTTTTCCATCTGAAGCTTTTGTATATCCATTGGTAATTTCTGTATAACTATCCTTATCCATTGAATAGCTATGTACAAAAATTCTATATTGAATATCTTGTCCATTTTTAGTATCTAAACTAAATACTTGTTTCTCGTTAGACAAAAGAGGTGAATATTGAAATTTACACGAGACTATTTCTGGAAGGTTTTCATAACTAGTGCTGTCCTTATATTTATTAGACGTAGTAAATTCCATTTCTAAAGGGTTCTTAAGCTTCTTACCTGCTGTTGATTGTAAATTTGTTCCTATTACCAATTTATACTTTTTGCTTGGTTCATATCCCGAAACTTGTGGGCTTATTATTAAGGTGTCAGAACTTTTTCCTAAACTTATACTTATAGGTACATTTTTATTGTTTTCATCTTTTACAGTTATGTTTTTATTATTTACAGTGTCTACCTTTAACGTTGTGTTAAATTTTACAGTCCACTCTTTAGCCGTATCAATATTAACTTTTCCACTACTTAATGATAAATCTGCAGCTGAAGCTTTAGTAGTAAAAATAGCTAAAGAACATATAATGGTAAAAATAATAGTTTTAATTTTTTTATTCATAGCTTACCCTCCATTTTTTATCTATATAATAATAGTATTAAGAAAGTTTTGCATTTATTTCAATAATTTTTTTTGCATTCTATATAGATAATCGTTTGTTTCATATAAAACTTGCTAATTAACTCAAAAATTTGATATTATTTATAGATAATAGCTTGAAATCTTATATGACTAAATAACTATAAAAATAAGAAAGGAGATTTTATTCAGTTGCATAAAAATATAATAAGTCACAAAGAAAACTTAGATTCTATGAGAATAAATAAATTTATAAGTGAAAAAGGTATCTGTTCTAGAAGAGAGGCTGATAGTATCATCCAAGAAAAGAGAGTTACTATAAATGGTATTGTAGCAGAATTAGGTTCTAGAGTCATGCTTACAGATGAAGTTATGTTAGATGGTAAACCTCTTAGTGAAAAAGATGATAGAGTATACATTGCTCTAAACAAACCACCTGGTATCATTTGTACTACTGAAAGAAAAGTAAAAAACAATATAGTTGACTTTGTAAACTATCCTAAAAGGATATTTCATATCGGGAGATTAGATAAAGATTCAGAAGGACTAATATTTTTAACTAATGACGGAGATATTGTAAATAAGATTTTGAGAGCTGGTAACAATCATGAAAAAGAATATATTGTTACTGTAGATAAACCTATTACAAATGCATTTTTAACACAAATGTCATGTGGTGTAAGTATATTAAATACCACTACAAAACCGTGTAAGGTAACCAAAGAGGATTCTCGTGTATTTAGAATAATTTTAACTCAAGGTTTAAATAGACAAATTAGAAGAATGTGTGAAACGTTAGGTTATAATGTCCTAAAACTAAAAAGAGTTAGAATAATGAATGTAACTTTAAAAGATATCCCTGCAGGTAAATGGAGATATATAACTTCAAATGAACTTAATATCATAAATAAATTAATTACAAATTCTATAAAAACAGAGGAAGCTTCCTTATCCGATGATTAATTTTTCGGATAAAGAAGCCCTTATTTATTCTTTTGCCTTTTTACTAGAATCATCAATATCATAGTCAGATTTGCTTATTCTTCTTTCAAATTCCTTAATATCGTGATTAGCTGATATATATACTCTATGTAGTTTATATATTCCTTGCTGCTTATCAGACCACCCACTCTCAGTCGTAAAAGCAACGTTATATCCTGCATCTTCAGCTGCTTTCATAGTATCCTTATTATACTTTCCATAAGGATATCCTATATATTTTACTTTTTTGTTAAGAAGTTTTTCCAAAACTTCTTTTGACCCTTTTAGTGTTTCAACTTGTTTATTATAAGACAGCTCATCTAATTTATCATGATTAAGTGTATGACTTTCTATATCCATACCACCTTTATCCATTTCTTTTAATTCTTTTGAAGTTAAAAATCCCTTATCTGTATCTATACAGTTGGTAATAATAAATACTGTTCCTTTAAATCCAAATTCTTTTAATATAGGATAAGCATTTTCATAATTATCTTTATATCCATCATCAAAAGTTAAAACTATAGATTTTTCAGGAACAGGCTTATTGTTTTTCATAAAACCATACACTTCATCCATAGTTAAAGTTGTATAACCACTATCTTTTAGATACTTCATCTGCTCTCTAAATTTTTCTTTAGGTACCCTTAATTCATTTCCTTCTTCATAATCAATAGAGTGATACATAATTACAGGTATAGATTTGTCATTATATTTGAGGTTTCCTTCTTTGAATTCCCTTGCTTTTTCATTTTCAGTATTTATTGCAGGTTTACTTTGATTCTTTAATTTGTCATTTTCTTTATCCTTGCTAGTTTCCTGTTTTACTACTTTTTCGTTTTGAGACTTAGCTTTCTTTCCATTAACAAAATTGTATCCAAGCAAACCTATCATAAGAACAATAATCATTAATAACGTTATTTTTTTATATTTTTTGTTCATCTTTTCACTTCTTTCCTATTTTTTAATTTTACTTTATTCCATTACTGCTGTTTCTAGCACTCTTATCTTTAATTGGGTAGTTTTTATTATAATATAAACCCTCTTTAATTTGTACTATAAATATGCAAATTTTAGTTGTTATATTTATCCACATTATTAACATTTTATATGTTGATAACTTGTTAGTCTTACTTAATAACAATTATTTATATTTTATCTTTTTTCCCCCTATATTATTACATATAACATCATCATTTGTTGATGTTTTCTTTTATTAAATATCACCTTATAACAAATTACCTGTACAAGTTATAAAGTTTTATAAGCTGTATATTTTATGCACTTATACACATTATCCACATATAGCTTGTTTATAACTTGTGAAATTTGCATTAAATTACTAAAAAAATTGATAACTCCATTTATTTAGCAGAATTTTCAGTATTAGTTATGCACATTATACACAGTTATGTGGACAACTTGTGGATAACTTTACATATTCTAAAATTATTTTTTCACATTTACTTTAACATATTTACTCCATAAATCATATATTGTATTATGCAAAGCCTATTTATTTATCTTTTTTCTCTTTTAAACTAACTATCCTTAAAACTCTAATAATTAAAATTTAGAGTTAATTAACGCTTTGCGTGATCTGTAATGAAATAGGCAAAGTGAATACTTTTAAATTTACCACACAGCAAAAAACTAAATCTTCTCTTATTAAAAAGAGAATGATTAAATATCACTGCTAATTAAAAGTGATGGAATTCACTATGTGAAAGTTTAATTGCTAATTATGTCTATAAAAAATTAATTTTTTATATTAAACTTCTTATTTTTCATGTAGTGAATCCCTTCACTTTGCCGCAGATGATCTCTTTCACTTTTAGTTTAAATAAAATTTATTATGTGAAAACTTAATTAACATCTGTATTTATGCTAACTTAATATTTTACTTTATCATATATTTTACTAAACTTAATGTATATTTCTATATAATTAAGTTTATCCTATATTTATAAAATATAAATTTTTAATATATTTTTAATATTATTTGTTTGAATTTTCTTAACATTTGTATTCTTTTATGATATTATTTTACTATAGTATATATTTTTATGAAAGGTGGGGATATTATGAGAGATAAAGTTATTTTTGTGGATTTTACTAAAACAAAGGTTAAAAATAAAAAGGAGACTATTTTTTCTAAGTTAAAAAATCTATTCAGAAAAATATTTAGCTCTACAAGTAGTAATCCATCTGACCCAAATGATACAAAAAAAGTAATACGTTATAACAGAGATATTTCTTAAGGTGCAATATTTTAGCACCTTTTTTTCCTTTCTATGCTAAAATATAACTAAAAACTTGGAGGTTTTAACATGCGAATAGGAATAGGATATGATGTACATAAACTTGTTGAAGATAGGCCTCTTATTCTTGGTGGAGTAAAAATACCCTATGTTAAAGGGTTATTAGGCCATTCTGATGCGGATGTACTTATACACGCTATAATGGACAGTTTACTTGGTTCATTAGCTTTAGGGGATATAGGCAAACATTTCCCTGATACAGATTCCTCTTATAAAAATATTTCTAGCTTAACCTTACTAAGAAAAGTAGGAGAACTTATATCATTAAAAGGATTTGTAATTGAAAATATAGATTCTACTATAATTGCTCAAGCTCCTAAAATGTCACCTTTTATTGAGAATATGATAAGTAATATATCTAAAGCCTTAGGTATAGATATAGATAGAGTAAGCGTTAAAGCAACCACTGAAGAAGGATTAGGGTTTACAGGTAGTGAAGAAGGAATATCTGCTCATAGTGTATGTTTAGTCACAAAAATTTAATCTGAAAACTAATAAATGAAAGAGCTTCAATAAAGACTCTTTCATTTATTAGTTTTCATTAAGATTTATGCCAATCATACGTAAAATAAACATAAATAAAGGTATTCCAATCAAAAGCCCCCATATACCTATAAAATATTGTGATAATATTAATACTATAAAAATAAAGAATACAGGTATTTGAGTTTTTGTAGACATAAATTGAGGTGTTAATACGTAACTTTCTACTGCATATAAAAGCATCACCATTGATAATATGTACATAACTTTAACTACACCACCTACATTAAAAGCAATTATAGAAAGTGGAATTAAAGAAATAATACTTCCCACCATTGGAATTAAACTAAATATGAATATCATAAAAGTTAATGCAATAATTTGTGGAAAATCCATAATACTTAATGCAATTAGTGAAAGCATACTATTAGTAACTGCAATTAATATTTGAGCTTGTATAATTTTGCCAAAAGAATTCAAAAATTCTTTTCCAAACACCACTGCATATTTGTATATTACTGAGATTCTACTAGTCTTAAATTTACATAAAAACTTTCTAATAGCTATCCTTTCAGTCATAAAAAATAAGCTTAATATTAAGGCCAAAATTATATTCATACCCCATTTGCCTATATTTGCAACTAATTGAAATATAGTACTTACCTCATTTTTTACATAGCTCCTTATATCTATTTTACCTAATAAAGGATATAAGTATTTTTCTATTTTGTTTATATTAGATTGAGACTTTTCTCCAATCAGCCCATTCATTATTGTTATACTTTGGTTTATTATTATAGGTACATACTTATATATGAAATATGTTAAAAATACAAAAATAGCAGAATATAAGATTGCAGTTACAAATATTTCTTTTAATTTTATGTACTTCTTTAGATTAACTATAATGACTTTTTCTAAACTATAAATTAAGTATGTAAATAAAAACGTTAACAAGAATAAATTAATAATATTTTTTAATGCATAAACAAATATTATTATAAACATCAAGGCTGATATTTCCTTAGTTATTTCTTTTTTCAACAACTCTCTAAGAAAATTCACCTGCTATCAACTCCATATATATATTATAAAATACCTTTATTTAATTTTACTTTTAATAATATTATACGTCAACATATCCTTTTTATTTCATATAATAACAATAAATATTTTTCTGTTTTTTAACAATTATAAAACCCTGTGTAAAATAATACATTTACACGGGGTTTTATCTGCTACTTACCAAATCTTTTCTGTATCTTTGGCAGTAAAAAGATTCTTATTTGATCTTAATGTTTATTTCTCTTAATTTCCTAATGTGGCTACCATAACTGCTTTTATTGTATGCATTCTATTTTCAGCCTCATCAAATACTAAAGAATACTTACTTTCAAACACTTCATCAGTAACTTCCATGGAATCTAAACCGTATTTCTCATATATTTGCTTTCCAACTTTAGTACTTGTATCATGAAATGCTGGTAAACAGTGAAGAAATTTAACATTTTCATTTAAAGTATTCTTTATCATATTCATATTTACTTGATATGGCTTTAAAATTTCTATGCGCTCTTGCCATACTTCTTCTGATTCACCCATGGATAACCAAACGTCTGTATATATTATATCTGTATATTTTACTCCTTCATTTATATCAGCTGTAATAGTTATACTTCCTCCATTTTCTGAAGCAACCTCATTACACTTTTTCAATATATCTGAATTAGGAAATAATTCTTTAGGAGCTACTATCCTAAAATCCATACCCATTTTTGCTGCACCAATCATAAGCGCATTAGCCATATTATTTCTGCCATCACCTACATAAGTAAATTTTATTTGGTTTAAAGGTTTTTTTAAATTCTCCTCTATGGTTAAAAAATCTGCTAAAACCTGTGTTGGATGATCCTCATCTGTTAAGCCATTCCATACTGGTACACCTGAATACTCTGCTAGTGCTTCTACAATTTTTTGACTGTATCCTCTGTATTCTATACCATCATACATTCTTCCTAAAACCCTTGCAGTATCTATTATAGATTCTTTTTTTCCCATTTGGCTTCCTGTCGATCCAATATATGTAACATTTGCACCTTGATCCATTGCACCAACCTCAAAAGCACATCTAGTTCTTGTAGAGTCCTTTTCAAATAGCAATACTATATTTTTTCCCTTTAACATCTTCTTTTCTGTTCCTATATTTTTTGCACTTTTTAATTCCTTTGCTAAATATAGAAAAAAATTTATTTCTTTAGGTGAGAAATCCATTAAAGTTAAAAAACTTCTATTTTTTAAATTGAACATTTTTATAGCCCCCTGCTTCTTTATTATATTATCTTAAATATATAATATTTATACTTATTATTGTATATTTATACATACATTATATAGTATATTCTTAAAAAATTCTAGTATATTTTAATTTAAATCCTCTATTTTCTTATGTAAATACAAAAATCACTAGACAAATATGCCTAGTGATTTTGAATATATATCTATTATATACTTAATTAAAAATTACATACTAAATATTTTATTATTTGCTACGTTTAAATATTATCATTATAATTGTCTACTATATCCTGAACTAATTTCTTTATAGCACTAGCTTGACAAATTAAAGTCATTACTACAAAGAAAACTTTTATTCTTTCTTCTTCTCCTTTTTTTAAGTCCATATTTTTTACTATACTTTCAATTTTTTCTTCATTAAAGTGTTGTTTTGATATGAATTCTTCAAAACTATCTTTTTGTATATCTGAAAAAATTTTATAAGCTTTTTCCCATGATATAATATCATCATTGTTATCATTTATCTCATTAAAAGCTAAACTAAAAACCTTTTTTATTTCTTCAGTAGTTAATATGGGTCTCATATAGCTAAGAAGCACTAGTTGAGCTAAATGAACTTTAGTATATCCTCTTTTCTTTCCATCTTCTGGTTTTGATATAACTTCATTTTTAATATAATTTTGTACTATATTATTAGTGTATTTTTCATCCGAAAATTTATCATTAAGGTAATCTATAACTTGAGATAGAAACAAATCATATCTAGGTAAATCTTCATATGATACTATAGTATTTTTAGATATGTCACTGGCAACCTTATTTATATACTCTATACCAAATTTAACATCTTCCATTTGCATACCTGATTTCTAAATCACATTTAGCTATAAAATAGAAATCAAGTTTTCACCACCTTTCTTTTTGTAATTATATTTGAATATAATTATGTATGTTAACATGTTTTATAATAACTTATATTCTATACATATAACCTTATATTTATATTATACGGTACATATAACCCCTTTACAAGTTAGATATTATAAAATATAATTACATATTCCATTGAAATATGGAGATATATTGAGATATACCTGTATTTACTTTCGACAAATTAGGTAAACATTTAAAATCCCCATTAAATGCGTTATTTTAAATATTGTTATACAGTATCATATACCGTATAATAAATTCATATTCTAATTACAAATTTATTATTATTTCTATCCAATAATGAGCTATAATATGCTAACATATAATTAAAATCAATGTTGTTTTATTGGGGGGTGAACAAAATAAATAAAAAGAGGTTTTTTATTTGCTTGCTTCTTGCTTTTTTATTTGTATCTGTAGATGTTTTCAGTACTGAATTAGCAAGTTCTTTAGCTATATCCAATAATTATTCTGTAGTCTATGCTAAAGGAGGGGGAAGCTCTAAAAGCTCAGGTGGAAGCTTTAAATCGGGAAGCTTTTCTTCACCTAAATCTTCTAGTAGTTCCGGAAGTTCTTCTTCATCTAAATCATCTTCTGGAAGCTCTAAATCTTCAAATGGAGATTTTAAATCTGGTAGTTTTTCAAATTCACCTAAATCTTCTTCGGAAGATAATAAATCACAAACTTCAACCAGTAATAATAGCAGTAGCACTGGAACATCTAAGAGTTATGATACTGGAACTAAGCGGTCATTTTTGCCTATTCCAATACCTATTCCTTGGGGACACAGTTCTAGTTACGGTGGTAGTGGGAGTTTTTTAGGAAGTATGTTTAAGTTTATAATTTTTGTAATAATAATATTATTTATTATTAGATTCATAAAAAATAAAAGAAGATAATTAAGGAGGATTTTATTATGGGAGTTTTTTCAAGAATGTCTAATATGTTTAAGGCTAAGGTTAACAATGCTTTGGATGAAGTGGAAAATCCAATTGAACTTTTAGATCAAAAGATAAGAGATATGGAAGAAAGTTTAAACAAGGCAAAGCTATCTTCTGCTCAGATTTTAGGTAACGTTCATGAAATTGAAAAGAAAATGACTAATGCTAAAAGGGACTCAGAAGAATTTGATGAAAAAGTTAAACTTGCTATGAGTAAAGGTAATGAAGATTTAGCTAAAAAAGCTCTTGCTAAGAAATTGGAGTGTGATAAAACTTACAGCTCTTTAAAAACTAGCTATGAAGATGCCAGTCAAAAAGCTGAATCACTAAAAACAAAACTTAGAGAACTACAAAATGAAATAGAAAAAACTAGATCCTATAGAGATGAAGCTGCTGCAAGATTTAACAATGCAGAAGCTAGTAAAAAAGTTAACGAAATTTTATCAAATGTAGATACTGGTAGTAATAAAATAAATCTAGATGATATCGAAAGAAAAATTCAAAGAAAAGAAGCATTAGCAGAAGGCTTAGGCGACTTGAGAGAAGACAATTCTTTAGATAAAGAATTTGAAAAATTAAAAGAAACTGATCTTGATGAAGAATTGAAAAAATATAAACAAAGTTAAGGTGGGTTCATTATGGGTAAATCCGAAGAATTTTTAAATATGGAAAAAGACAAGTATGGTAAAGTTTATGTTGATTTAACTTATGCTATTAATAATATATCACCATTTTTAGATGAAAATACACTGAAATGCAGAAAATATGTGGCTAAAATTCATGTGCTAAAAAAATATATAGATGTTATTAATGCTGCAGAATTAGAATCAAATAAGGGTGGTTTCTTAGGTCTTTTTAAAAATGATAAACATATTGACTTGATTAAGGATTATAAAAATGATAATTTAGATTCTTTAAATCAGCTAGAAAAATGTAGCAAGTGTCAATGCCTAAATTGTACTGCCAATTGCAAATTTGATAGTTGTTTAGGTTGTAAAGATAATTCAAATATTGTTTCTTGTGATCATAAAAAAATAAATGTTACAAAACATGATAACTTCACTCTAAATTTAACTAATAATCGAACAGGTGGAGACGATAAGTATTTTGTTTTATCAACCCTTCAAGATGTAGAGCTAGATAGCAAATATATAATAATTCAAAACATAGTAAGTAAAGAAAAATTTATACTACATTATTATCCTGGAATATCTGAGGATACTTATGGTGAAATCACAGACCCTGAAGAATTTGATTTTGTTGTATCAAGTTTTCAAAGCATAGATGAAATTTAAATTTTACAAGCCATTTTTGCTTGTTTTATTAGTATAAATTTAAACTTATCCATATGTCAAAGGACTTATCCACAGATTTCGTAAATTTATGCACAGAATTTGTGGATAAGTCCTATGCTTTGATATAATTCACTTTGCACTATGCTTATAGATTTTTATTCACAGTGTTGATAACTTCATTTGTTGATAACTTTGTTTTTTTGTCTAATTTTGTTCAGTAACTGTCATATATTATGATATTGTAATTTTTTTAGTTATATAAAAACGAGGAGCTGTCTCAAAATAGATTTTTAATAAAAAATCTTTTAAGCTCATCCTAAAATCAATAATATATGAAAATAAAAGCTATGAAATTAAGGTATTGAATCTTAATTTCATAGCTTTCTAAATTAAAAATAAAGTTTATATTAAATGTTACAAAGTTGACTTTTAAGACGTCGCCTTGCAATGTTAATATTATTTTTGTGATTTATTATAATCTTCCATAAATTTGTCTATACCTGAATCTGTTAATGGATGTTTAAGCATTTGCATTAAAACTTTGTATGGTATTGTTGATATATCTGATCCTGCTTTAGCACAATCTAAAACATGCATAGGTGTTCTTATGCTTGCTGCTATTATTTCTGTATCTATACCATAAAAATTAAATATTTCAGCTATGTCTTCTATAACTGTAATTCCTGCATTACCTATATCATCTAATCTACCCATAAATGGACTTACAAAGCTTGCTCCTGCTTTAGCTGCTAATAATGCCTGCTGTGCTGAAAATATTAAAGTAACATTAGTTTTTATTCCTTCCTTAGATAAAACTGCTACTGCCTTAAGCCCTTCTTCACACATAGGAATTTTTACAACTATGTTTTTATGTAGTTTTGAAAGCTCTCTGCCTTCTTCTATCATCTTACTTGATTCTAAACTTATAACTTCTGCACTTATAGGACCATCTACAATAGCGCAAATTTCTTCAATAACATCTTTTAAATTTCTACCTTCCTTAGCAATTAATGAAGGATTAGTAGTTACTCCATCTAATATCCCCCACTTTGCTACTTTCTTTATTTCTTCAACATTAGCAGTATCAATAAATATTTTCATATGTCATACCTCCTGAATATTAATTATCTTTTAATTATAGCATATTTTTTAAATAATTAATTGTATATTTTTACTATTTATTTTATAAATTTAGCTTCATCCTTAAACAAAGAAATACTAAGTAGCTATGCTAGTCTATTTTGCTTTCTACTATGTTATATATTTAATTTGTTATTTCTTTTTAGATATCTTATAGGCTTTATACTCAACTATCATATCCTCAATAAATTTCTTAAATTGCTGTTTTTTATTATCTTCATATAAAAAATCATATGTCGAATAGTTATCACAAAATGAAAGAACTAATATAAAAGGAACATATTCATTATACTTTTCAAAAAATTTATGAGATACCTTTCCTTTTTCTCTTTGTTCTGCTTTAAAAATTTCTAATGAGCACATATGTGCCTCTACAAGTTTTTCTATAAGTTCTGCTGCTTCTTTAGGAAATTTCATACATTTACATATATCATTAGCTATTTTCGCGCCTTCTTCTTCATGTCCTAAAAAGCTTACATTATCTTCTTTTTCCTTAAAACATTTAAATTTTCCTATATCATGCAGAAAACATGCGACACTTACATATTCTTTTATCTTAAAATTGTTTATATAATTTTCTAAGGATTCTAAATTAAATCCTTCTATTTCTATTCTTCCTTTAATTATATCTTTAAATGCCTCATAAGTTAAGTTCATATGAGTAAATGCATCTTCTACATGGTATTTACACTTTCCAACAGTTTTTAACTCCTCCATATATGGGAACATATTTTTTAACACATCATAATTATCTAAAATTTCAAAAGCTTTACCTTCAACATCTATTTCTATTAACTTCATAAATTCATTAAAGACTCTTTCTTTATCACAATCTTTAAGCTGGTGTGCTGTTTCTACTATTTTTTTTTCTGTTTCTGAATTAAAATGCATGCCATATTGTATATATAATCTAATGCCTGTTAATATCCTCACTGGATCTTCTTCTATACTGTTATCATTTACATGCTGAATTATCCTGCATTCTATAGCTCTTCTTCCCTTAAAAGGATCTATTATCTTGTTTTCTATAAGTTTAATACAAATTGCATTTATAGAAAAATCCCTATTATTTAGATATTCTTGAATACTTTTATCCTTCATTTTTTCTATATGAACTATTGCATTTTTATCATCATACATATACACTTCTTTATTCCCTTTTAAAGGTAGAAATTTATAACCTTGCCCTTCTAAAGTTACCAACAATTTATTTATCTCTCCATCATATACGACCTCTAAATCTTTAGGTTCATTTTTAAAATTTATAAGTTTATCTCTTACAAATCCTCCTACTAAATATGCTTCACCACCTACTTCATTTAAAATTTTTTTAAGTGCTTTTATAAATTCGTTTACACTATTCATTCCTTATCACCTACTCCTCATTATTTTATCATATATGCATAAATATATTGCAATTAAAATTTTCCTTGTTTTTTACATTAATAAAAATTTAATATGCAATCTTATGTTATATTTAGCATAACTCATACACATACCTCCATTTATTTAGTATCTATAGGTTGTTATCTTCAATTTTAATACAAATCTCCTATTTAATAAAAGCACTATTTAATGCCTTGATTAATTATAGAATAACTTTCGACATTTAAATTTTTATTATCCATATAATTACTATTTTATTTTAATCTAATATTTACACTGCAATTTCCAGTAATTTAGGATACATTTTTATTTTTTTTTTTGTACATGCATTGATTTATCAGCATTCTATAATACAGTAAAAAAATGTATTTTGTAATAAAAACATATTGACATTTGTATATTTTGGTAGTATATTAACTATAGATGGAAGTGAATAAGAAATTTGTAAAATTAATTCTAAAATTATATTGACTTTTAATGTCATATTTGCTATTATTTAATTATCAATATGTCGAATCATGGAGTTAGAGGAGGAATTTTAAATGAAATCAACTGGTGTTGTAAGAAGAGTAGACGAGTTAGGAAGAATAGTTATCCCTATAGAACTAAGAAGAACTTTGGACATAGCAGAAAAAGATGCTTTAGAAATATATGTTGACGGTGAACAAATTATATTAAAAAAATATGAGCCTGCATGTATTTTCTGTGGTGATGCAAGAGATGTTGTTAACTACAAAGGAAAAAACATTTGTAAAAATTGTTTAAAAGAATTAAAAGGCGATAAATAATCCTTTTACCCACATATTATTATGTGGGCTTTTTATTTATAAAAAATAACTAGCATCCATAGAAATTCTCACCTTACACTTCAGCAATCAAAATTTTTATGTGATGAATATCTTCAACTAAAATTTACCTAATAATACGTGAAAAAAGTCTTACAAATAAAAAGCAATTTGTAAGACTTTTTTCATATTCTTTATTATAAACATTTATATTATCTAACTCTTCTTCCACCACTAAAATCAGAATGTAATGGTGAAATCCTAACTACATCTCCAGTATGTGGTGCATGAATCATACATCCATCACCTACATATATTCCAACATGGTGAGCTGGTGATCCAAAGAAAACCAAATCTCCTGGTTGAAGTTCATCTCTTGATACACTAGTTCCTACCCCTTGTTGTTCTGAAGCTATTCTTGGTAAGTCTATTCCAAAATGCGCAAAAACGTAACAAGTAAAGCCAGAACAATCAAAAGAGCTTGGACCATTTCCACCCCAAGCATAAGGTGTTCCTTTAAAATTTGCTGCATATGCAACTATTGAATTTGATGATGTATCAGTTGCACTAGATGATCCTCTTGATAATCTTGGCGCTGCTGCACTAGCTTTTTCAACTTGGCCTTCTGCTGAAGCTACTAAATTATTTGTTTCAGCATCTGCAGCTTCAAGAGTCTTTTCCTTAGCATCTAAGCTTGCAATTAAGTTTTTCTGCTCACTTTTAGTGCTATTAAAGCTAGCTAATTTCTTTTCATTGTCAGCCTTCAATGCTAAAAGTTTGTTATTTTCATTGTTTAAGTCTTCTTTTTTCTTTGTTATTATATTCTTTTTATCCTTTAAGTCATTTATTACTTTTTCATCAAATCCTACTATTTTCTTTACAGTATCCACTCTTGATATAAAATCACTTAAATTATCAGATTCTAATATAACACCTAAATAACTATCTGCTCCATTTATGTACATAGCTCTAACTCTTTTGTTAAATACTTCTTGTTGTGCTTTTATATTACTTTCCGCATTAGTTAATTCTACCTGAGTTGATTTTATATCTGCTGTTGTTTTTTCAATACTTTTCTTATTAGTATCTATTTCCTTTATTGCATCCGTTATTTGGTTGTCCAATTTTTCTACTTTTGTTTCTAATTCCTGTTTTTGTGTCTGAATTTGCTTTATTTCTGGGTTACTAGCTCCTGGTGCAGCCAAAACAGCCCCATTCATTGTTATTGCTAATGTTAATGCAATAACAACAGATAAAGTTTTTTTATTCAATTCTTTAACCTCCTTAGTTAAAAAGATTTTCTATTGTTTTCTAGTTTCAATTTTAAGTATATATAGAATATTCGCTAAAATAGCTTATAATGCAATTGCTTAATGTATCCATGTTTATGAAAACGCTTATACTGACCTAAGTTATTCTTGTTAAATAATTAAACTATTTTTTAATAAGCTTGCATTCACAAATCGCATATTTACATTATAGCATTAATTTATATCAAATCTCAATGTTACAATGGTATTTTTTTAAAATTGTTAATATTAAGCTATAAAAATCTTTAATTTGTCAATAAATTAAAGATTTCTATTTTAATATTTATATATATATATAATATTTTTAATATATCGAATTTTTTTACAACTCAATAGAGTGTTTATATATGTAAGATTTAGGTAATTTTCTGTCTTTAGCTACTTTTTTTATAGCCTCTTTTTTACTTACACCTTCATCAATATACTTTTTTATGTGTTCATCAATGCTTAAATTTTCCCATTGTGCCTTTTCTTCTTCAAATATTTCTTTTTCATCTTTCCCTTGCACTACAAGTACTAATTCACCCTTAACATCTTTATTTTCATAATATTTTATAGCTTCATCTAATTTTAATCTAATTATTTCTTCATGCAATTTTGTAAGTTCCCTACATATAGCTATTTTTCTATTACCCAAATTATCTTTTAAAAACTCTAAAGTACTCTTAAGTCTATGTGGAGCCTCATAAAATATTAAAGTTTCTTTTCTACAATTTAATTCTTCCATTATAATCTTTCTTTCCTTGTTATCTCTTGGTATAAATCCTCTAAATATGAATTTAGTTGTATCCATTCCTGAGTATACTAATGCAGTAGTTACAGCTGTAGCTCCTGTTAAAACTTCGAAATTTATATTTTCTTCTATACATTTTGATACTATTACAGCACCAGGATCTGATATTCCTGGAGTTCCTGCATCACTTACTAATGCTATGTTCTTTCCTTCTTTCAACTTATCTATTAGATTTTCACTTTTACCATATTCATTGTGTTGATGGTAACTTATTAGTGGCTTTTTTATATTAAAGTGATTTAAAAGCTTTAAACTTTGTCTTGTATCTTCTGCCGCTATTAAATCTACTTGTTTTAATACTTCTAAGGCTCTTAAGGTTATATCTTTTAAATTACCTATAGGTGTAGGTACTAAATATAGTTTTCCAGTATTCATACATATTCCTCCAATTTAAATCTTGTTTTCTAAGTCAACTCAAGTTCTAATATTTATTTTTTATCTCTGCTGTATATTTCATTAATTTCATTAGTATAACTTCCATCTAAATTATGTACATAAAGTGGTGCCTCCCATTTCAAAAAACTTCCTCCATTATTTTGACCTTCAACTAATACCATATTAGGAGCTTTTTTAATATTAGGTTGAACCATTTGTATAAGTTTTGGTTCAATTTTATATTTTCTCATAAGACATATAATATCTGCAAGCCTATCTGGTCTATGTATCATATAAACTCTGCCATTATCTTTTAAAACAATCTTACAAGCCTTTATTACATCTTCTAAAGTACAACATATTTCATGTCTTGCAATTGCATTCTTGTCATGAAGATTAATAATTCCTGAATTTTTTAACTTATATGGTGGATTTACTGTCACCACATCTACTTTTGATAAATTCTTTAGACACTCCAAATCCTTCAAGTCTTTATTAATAAATGTTATTTTATCTTCTAATTTATTGAAGACAGCAGATCTATTAGCCATCTCAACCATTTCTTCTTGTATTTCTATTGCACTTATATGAGAAGCTTCTGTTTTTCCTGCTAATATAAATGGAATTATTCCATTTCCACCGCATAAATCTAAAACTTTTGCATTTCTTTTTATATTAGCAAAATTAGCAAGTAATACTGCATCTACTCCAAATCTGAAAGCATCCTTTTTTTGTATGACACAAATTCCTTTTAATTGTAAATCGTCTAAAGTCTCGTCATCTTTCAAAAATTTTTCATCCATAATTTTCTCCTCATTTCTATACGAAATAACCATTCTTGCATTATAAGTTACTATTATTATATTAATAATTATCATTTATATAAATTTAGTTGTCAAATTTATCTTATCTTAATACTTAATTTTCTATAAAATTAAGCCTTAAGATATGTTTTAATCTTAAGGCTTTTACTGTGCATTTGGAATATTCAAAGGATTATCTCCTATTGGTTTATCACCTATTGGCTTATCACCTATTTGTTTGTCTCCAACTGGATTACTCCCTATTGAATTATTTTCCATTTTATTAAATTTACTATTTACTATAATTATATCAACTCTTCTATTTCTTGCTCTGCCTTCTTCTGTAGAGTTGTCTAGCACTGGTTTATATTGTCCATATCCAACTGCTGAAAGTTTTTGTGGATCTATACCGCTGTTATCTATAAGCAATTGAGTAACATTAGCTGCCCTAGCACATGATAACTGCCAATTAGAAGCAAATTGTTCATTCTTAATAGGCACATTATCTGTATGACCCTCTATTCTCATGTTGTTTCCCACTTGATTTAATATTTTTGCAATTTCTATAAGTTTACCTTGTGAATCTGCTCTTACTTCTGCTCTTCCCGTGTCAAAGAACAAGGTGTCATTTAAACTTACTACAAGACCTCTTTCATCAATCTCAGTACTAGTACTCCCCTTCATTCCATTCTTTTCTAGATATTTATCAACCTTCTCTTTTAAGTCCTTAATTTTAGATTCTTCTGCTTGGGCTTTAGCTTCAGCACTTGTAGGTATCTATATTTACTGAACTTCCCCCACTACCTTCCATAATTTTTCCGCCACCCATAGCTACACTCATAGATTGAGAAAGTTGGGTAAATTTTGCTTTATCTACATTACTCATAGCATACATTACAACAAAAAGTATCATAAGTAATGTCATAAAATCTGAATAACTAAGTAGCCATCTTTCAGCATTTCCATGTTCTTCATGCTTTTTTTTCTTCATACCTCTGATTTACCATCCATTCCTTCAAATTTGGCAACTTCTTCTTTACTTAAGAATCCTTTTAATTTTTCTGCTATGGTATTAGGATTTATTCCTTCTTGCACATATAATATACCTTCAACTATAAGAGATTTTTCTCCAAACTCTTTTTCATCTAATGATTTTAGTCTATTACCTAATGGTAAAAAGAGAAGATTTGCAGATGCAAGACCATATAACGTAGCTAAAAATCCTGAAGCAATTTTAGCACCTAAAGTAGTTGGATCTGATAAATCAGCTAAAATATGAACCAACCCCATTACTGTACCTATAATACCTAATGTAGGTGAATATCCACCTGCTTGTTCAAAAATAGCTGCCCCTTTTCTATGTCTGTCCGAAGTAGATTCTAGTTCCAACTCTAAAATACCTCTAACTGCCTGAGGATCTACACCATCTACTACCAGTTGAAGTCCTTTTTTAATAAAAGGATCTAAATTAGGATCACTAGATATTTCTCCTTCAAGACTTAACAATCCATTTTTTCTAGTTTTATATGATACATCTTTAAAATACGCTACAAGTGCAGGCATATCAATTTTCTTAGGATTTATAATAACTTTCATTATTTTAGGCAATCTTTTTAAAACTTCTGCTGGAAAAGTAAGTCCAACTGCTCCAGCTGTTCCACCAAATACTATTACCGCTGGTGCAAGTAAGAAAAGTGCAGTTAATACTCCCTTTTCTATTAAAAATCCTGCTACAATAGATCCAAAGCCGATTATAATAAAAATAATAACAGATATGTCCATTTTTATCCCCCATCCAATAATTTTGTTTTATATAATAAATATTCGAACAAATAAATTCAATCTTTATATAAATTAAAGATTTATATCGAATAGAAGAGAATAAAGTACCTTTCAATAAATTATACCTACTGTATTCTAAACAATATTTCCTGGAAAATAAAAAGACTGCATAAAGCAGCCTTTTTTTTTAATATTATTCTTGAACTGGTGCTCCTACTGGACAAACATTAGCACAATTACCACAATCAATACAAGTACTCTCATCTATAACGAATAGAGAATCTCCTTGACTTATAGCGTTAACTGGACATTCTGAAGCACATGCTCCACAACTTACGCATGAATCTGTAATTTTGTAAGCCATATGTAACACCTCCTTATAAGTTTAGATGTTTAACATCTATTTTATATTTTACCACGTTTTCATTCATTTTTAAAGTTAATTTTAAAATACTGCATAACCTAAATCCTCTATAGATTGAATTAAATGATCATTACTTACAAAATAATCATCATATACAATGCTTACCTCACCTTTATCTTTATTTATCTGACAAGCTACAACACCTTGGTTATCTGAAAGAGCTTTTCTTATCTTATTAATATCATCAGCTGTATTCATATTGCAAATCTTTAATACAGACTTCATATTTTTCCTCCTTAATTATCCTTAAATAGTTCTTTAATTATATCTGCATCTTCTGCTTCTTCTACATCTATTTTAATTTCATCTTCGTTGATATTTCCCTCAAATCCACCAGATATTAATTTTATTTTATCTATTGGCACTTCAATTAATTCTTCTTCTCCATCCTGGGATTTTATCTTAACTTTCACACTTTCCTTTACTACAGAATTTGAAATTACATCTCCTTTTCCATAAGGGGTTTCTACAATAGATTCTGTCTTAGGTAATTTTTTTCTGATTTGTTCATAGGTTTCTTGTTCATAATTTAAACAGCACATAAGTCTTCCACATATACCTGATATTTTAGTAGGGTTTAACGATAAATTTTGTTCTTTTGCCATTTTTATTGATACTGGAGCAAAATCTCCTAAAAATGTAGAACAACACATAGTTCTTCCACAAGGTCCAAGTCCACCTATCATCTTGGCTTCATCACGTACACCTATTTGTCTTAATTCTATTCTAGTTCTGAAAATAGCTGCTAAATCTTTTACAAGCTCTCTAAAATCGACTCTTCCATCTGCAGTAAAATAAAATATAACTTTATTATTATCAAAAGTATATTCCACGTCTATAAGTTTCATTTTTAATTCATGCTTTTGAATTTTTTCTAGACATGTTTCAAAAGCCTCTACTTCTTTTTCTTTATTTTCAGTATGTTTTCTTATATCTTCCTCTGTAGCCGCTCTTATAACGCTTTTCAAAGGTGCTACTATTTCAGATTCCTCTACTTCTTTACAACCAATTACGCATTCTCCAAATTCTATTCCTCTAGCTGTCTCTACTATTACTTTGTCATCCTTTTTTATATGTAAATCGTCTGGTGAAAAATAATATATTTTACCAGCTTTTTTAAAACGCACTCCTACAACCTTTACCATACTATACCTCCTGCATTTTAAGCAACATAGAATCAAAAACTAATATTGAGTTTACGTTTTTCTCCATTTTTATTCTAGTCTCTTTTATAATATTAATAATACCATTTAACTTATTAAATGAAAACATTTCAGACATATCTTTTATATCTTCAATTTTATCTATATTTATTATTAAATTTTTATTTGACGTTTCTTTATATATAAAGACATCTCTTATATAAGCAAGCATATAAGTTAAAACTTCTTGCCACTCATTTTTATACTTTACAAAAAAACTTTCATTAGTTAAAATTTCTTCCAAATTACTTTCATTTATTTTCTTTAGTACATCCATAGTACTATCCCTAATTTCCTTTAATGAGCTATCATTAATAAACTTTTCAGCCCTTCCCGGTATACCATCACTAAATGCAATAACAGATTTTAACTCTTCTTCTGATAAAGAACTAAATTTAATATCTACAAATTCAGCCATTTCCTTTTCACTTAATCGATTAAGCTTATATGTCTGACATCTTGACTTTATAGTATCTAATATAGATTCTAACTTTTCACATAATAGTATTATAAAAATACCTCTAGGTGGCTCCTCAATTGTTTTTAAAAATGCATTCTGAGCCGTTTCTGTCATTTTATCAGCATCATAAACTATAATTACTTTTTTATCACCCTCATAAGGCTTTTTTGTAGTTTCCTCTATTATCTTTTTTATTTCATCTATACCTATAGATTTTTTTCCTTTTAGTAATTTAAATTCCATTATATCAGCATATTGTTTATTTTCTAATTTATCCAAAATTCTAATAGCAGTTTCTCTAGCAATAGCACTTTTTCCTATGCCATCTTCACCTACAATAATATGTGCATGAGAAAACCTTTCCTGCTTTATAGAATTAATAATTTGAGATTTTACATTTTCATGCCCTATTATCATATTAAAGTTCAATAAAAATCCCTCCAATTAAATTTTAACAAATTTATCTACATCTACTACAAATAAAGTTGCTCCACCTACTTCAACTTCTACAGGATAAGGTACATATACACCAGTAGAACCTGCTACAGGTGAAGGTGTTGCTACAATTTGTTGCCTTGTTTTGCATATTTCTTCTACCTGTGCTATAACATCATTTACCTTTTCTTCTTCTACTCCAATCATAAGTGTAGTATTTCCTGCTTTTAAAAAACCTCCTGTAGTAGCAAGTTTCGTTACTCTAAACCCTGATTCTGTTAAAACTTCAACTAGATCTCCTGAATCATCATCCTGAACGATTGCTATTATTAACTTCATATAAATCATCTCCCTTTTTATTTTACTTTATTTATATAAACATTAAATACTATAATTTATGAATTTTGTTTAAATTAATTTTAACATAATTTTATATGTGTAACTGATTAATTTTTTCTTTTACTATATTAAATACTTCTTCACTTATTAGTTCAATATCTTTTACCTCTTCGCTTTCTACACATTTTACTCTATGCCATTTATATTTTTCTACTATATTACAAGAATTATCATATGAATGAGCTAAATATTCATAGTCCTTTTCATGTATATCTTTAAGTTTATCTCCCGTGATTTTATTAGCCCTTTCTTTCATAAGCTTTTTACTATATTCTGGCGGCATGTCAAGAAATACAACACAGTCTGGAATAGGTAGTTCAAAAGTTCTAAATTCAAAATCCCAAAGCCAATCTAAAAATTTGTTTTGTTCTTCTAAATTTCTAATTTTTGATGCTTGATGTATCATATTAGCAGTAGTATATCTATCTGCCAATATAATTCCTCCATTTTCATAAAAATCTTTCCATTCAGTTTTATAAGATGCAAATCTATCTACTGCATAAAAAGTAGATGATACATATGGGTTAACATCTTCTGGATTACTTCCAAAATCACCTTTTAGATACATCTTAACTAGCGCAGAAGAATCACTTTTATAATTTGGATATTCTACTTTTTTTACTTTATAATTTTCACTTAAAAGTTTTTTATATAATTTTTCGGTTTGTGTAGCTTTTCCACTACCATCACAACCTTCTATTACTATTACTATGCCCTTATTCATTTTATTTGCCTCCACAAAATTAATCAACTACCTCTATCTCATTACCTTCTAATCCTAAAATATCTACTTTTTTATCTTTATAATAAGAAATAGCCCTTAAAATTTTTTCATCTATTATTTCTCCCATATTTATTATAGGTATTCCTGGCGGATATGGCACTATATTCACAGCGCTAATCCTTCCTAAAGAATCTTTTATATTTACATATTCCTTTTTTTTGTCCATAACTTCAAAAGGTATATAAGCCATTACAGGTATATCATAATTTAATAAATCAAAATTTTCTATCTTCATTTTACTTAAATTACATTCCTTAAGCACATTGTATAACTTCTCAAGTTCCCACCTTTCACTAAATGGAGAAAAAATTAGAACCACATTGGAATGATCACTCATTTCTACATCAATATTATTTTTTCTTAAATAATCACCTAATAAATATCCACTGTATCCACTTTCTAAGTTTATTACATATCTAGTGCTATCAATATCATGAATACCACTTTGTTTAACATCACTTTCACTAATTACATTCATACCCTTTATTGAATTTATCTTATCCCTATAAAAATTCAACATATTTAATAACTTTTCATACTGTTCTTCCCCAAAGGTTTCTAAATAATATCTCGCATAATCCATAGAACATAAGAATAAGTAAGAAGGGCTTGTACTTAAAAAAGCACTTGCATAAAAATCTACCCTTTCTACATCTTTCTTATTATTTATATGAAGATACGATGTTTGAGTTAAACTAGGAAGTGTTTTATGTGTACTAGTAACTACCATGTCTGCATTTAATTTCACTGCACTTTCAGGTAAATCCTTATGCACTCCAAAATGTGCCCCATGGGCTGCATCCACAAGTATTTTCATATTGCATTCTTTACATTTTTTTATTATGTATTCTAAATTGCAACACATACCATAATAATTAGGATATGTAACAACTATGCCTTTAGCATCCTTGTTTTCATTTAAAACCTTTAAAAAATGCTCCAAATCTATACAAACTGGAGCATTTAACTTATCACTTACTCTATTATTCACATATATAGGCTTAAGCTTCCTCATTATTATGGCATTAAAAATAGATCTATGACAATTCCTTTCTATTAATACCTTGTCTCCTTCATTAAAACTACTAAACATCATAATTAAATTTCCTGATGTACTTCCATTAACTAAAAAATAAGACTTCTCACTTCCATAAAATTTTGTTAAAAGTTCTATAGATTCTTTTATTATCCCTTGAGGATTATGAAGATTATCTGTACCTTCCACTTCCGTAATATCACATGCTGAAAAGTTTTGTATAAACTCCTTACCAATAGGAGTACTTAAAAATCCTCTTCCTCCTTTGTGACCTGGTGTGCAAAATCGTATATTATTCTTTTTTACATATTTTAAAATGCCTTCTAAAAGCGGTAATTTTGACAACTTGATTCCTCTCTTCTTATAACTAATCCAGCTATATTTTTTCTTATGCAGTTTTTATAATAATTATAAAAATCTGTATTTCTTTCTATACTCATTAGCCTTTGTTCACAGCAAGGACAAATTCCTTTACCGTATATTATTATACCATCATTTAGAGGCTTACCACATATAATACAAACTTGTTTTCTCATTTAATATCCCCCTTTGGTTATTTTTTATATCTTAAATTATTACCTCTTCCTATATATATATTCACACTCACATTGAAATTTATTTTGTCCACATAAATAAAATAAACTCAATATAATTTATTTGAATTATATTGGGTTTATTTCTAAAATAGTATATAAATTTTTAATCTTTTATTGTCACAAGAGTACCATATGGAACGTTATCTTGAATCCATTTTGCATCACTGTAAGGAAGCCTCACACATCCATGAGATGCCTTAGATCCAAGCTTATCATATTCTGATTGTACTGCATATCCATTTAAATCATATATAGCACTATGAAACAAATAATTGTTATCAAGTCTTGTCCAAAAATAACATTCTGTAGTATCAGATGCAGAAAAACTAGGCCCTTTAGAACCAACTAAAAATCTACCTGCTGGTGTTGGCGTTTCATCTTTTCCTGTAGAACATATAAATTCTTTAACTATACTTTCTCCATTAAATATATATACTCTCTGTTTTGACTTATCTACAAGTATATTATACGGTCCTGAAGGTGTTACTGATTTTACCATACTCGTAGACACATATCCTTTTATATAGTTTAAAGTGTCATAATCTAATACTTCTACATAGTAATATCCATCACTACTGCTTAAAATTTTAACTTCTGGAAGACTTCCATAAGTTGCTCCTACATTTGATGATGATGCACTAGGTTCACTTTTTATATAAACTCTAGTAGTTTCTTCAGCATTCATAACATTAAAGGAGCTTGTCCATGTAGGAGGTTGCACTCCTTGTGGCTGTACTGGTTTCGGTGGTTCTTTTTCAAGACCTATTAAATACAATGTTTTTAATGAAACTGCTCCTTCTAGTCCTAATACAGAAATATCTTTAGCTGATGCTAATATCTGTTTAATATCATTCTTCTCACTTTCACTTATATCTTCACTCACTAGTATTAAAGGTGATTTAGTTTTTTGGGCTAATGCAGATCCTGAAAGTGAATCTGGAAAATTTGAGCCTGAAGCTAAGTATACACTGTTTAAATCTAAATTATCTCTAAACCTATTAATTATAGCTAGATTAGTACTATACCTATCTGTACCGCTTATTCGTTCCGGATTTTTAAACTCATCTTTTGTACTATTACTTATAGATCCTTCTGATCCTATAACATATGTGTTCGTAACAGCTTTATCCTTTAAAGCATTTTTCACTACATCAGGTACTGAATCTTTACCTATAAGTATTATAGGTACGTCAATATTGGCTGCAATAGGTGCTATAGAGAGTGCATCAGGATAGTTATCACCTGACACTACTATAATTCTATCTTTTATACCAACATAGTTTGCAACCATCATAGCAGTCTCATATCTATCTGAGCCACCTATTCTCTCACAAGTTATTCCCATACTATTAATACTAGCCTCTACATCTTTTGATATAGAATTGCCTATTATAAAAACTTTTTTTACTTCACAATTTTTAAGTTCTTCTTCTGCCTTGCTATCAAGTTTATTTTCTGGAGTAAGTATTATTGGTGCATCATACTTTTTAGAAAGAGGACATGCACAAAGAGCATCAGGGAAATTCTCTCCAGAGGCAATTATAGCATATCCTGACTTTGTAGCAAATTTTTGCGAAATCTTCATAGAAGTTTCATACCTGTCCGCTCCACCAAATCTCTGATAATTTCCTTGAGCATAAACTTCTGATGTTATGCTAATACTAATTAAAGTCATAAATAAAATTTTCAATGCACTCTTTAATATTAATTTGTAATTTATAAAAACCACTCTCCCTCAAATTTATTTAGCATTATAAAACTTAAAATAACAAATAACTATATTTTATTTATATATTTAATTTTAAATAATTTGAGGAGAATTTACAACTACATAATTATTTTTTACCATATATTTATGTAAAACTTAGGAGGTATTTTTATGAAGCAAGAAATAGTAACTTACTTAAGTACTATAAAAGATGACATATTAAATTTATCAAAATATATTCATGAAAACCCAGAAGACAGCTTTCATGAATATAAAGCATATAGTTATATAGTAAATATATTAAAAAATAATAATTTTAATGTTATAGATCATTACCTTGATATACCAACCGCCTTTTATGCTCAATATGGTACAGGTCATCCTAAAATATGTTATATTTGTGAATACGATGCTGTTAAAGACTTAGGCCATGTAGTTGGTCATAACTTAATATCTGCTATGTCTGTAGCTGCTTCTTTATCATTAAGTAAAGTCATACCTAAAGTAGGAGGTAGTGTTGTAGTTATTGGGTGTCCTGGTGAATTTTTAGGTAGTTCTAAAGTTACTATGACTAAACAGGGAACTTTTAATGATATCGATGTTGTCCTTATGGCTCATCCAGATCTAATTACTGCTGAAAGTGGTTCTTCCATGGCTATAATACCAATTAAAATAAGCTACAAAAGCAAACCTGGATTTGCATACAGGCAATCTTCCACTTATACAGCATTAGATGCGTGTCTTTTTAATTTTAATACTTTAAGTTTACTTTCAAAAGGATTTCAAGAAAATTGTACTATTGATGGAGTCATATTAAAAGGTGGTGATTCACCTTATCTTTTACCTTCTGAAATAGAAGCAAAATTTTATATTAGATGCCCTAAAATGAGCATGGCTTGTGATATAGAAAAAAAAGTAAGAGAATTAGTGAAAACTACAAGTTACTTAATGAATATAGATTGTACTGTATGCTTATATGAGTTACCTTATGATGAATTAGTATCAAATAAAAATCTATCTCGAGTATTTAGTCATAATTTAAAAGAAAGCGGTATAATAGATATAGAATCACCTAAGAATACCAATTCTAGTTTAAGCTTAGGTACTGTAAGCCATGTTGTCCCTTGTATTCATCCATACATATGTATATGCGAAGATAAAAATGTAGAATATTCTTCATCTGAATTTTCTGCAGCTACTGTATCCTATTATGCGCAGGAGAAAATTATAAAAGTAGCTGCAGCACTAGCTTTAACTGGTTTAGACTTAATAGAAAAAAATTCTTTGCTTAATCAAATTAAAAAAGAATTTTTCCACAAAAAAGCAGACGAGACTACTTAGCTAGTCTCTTTTTTTTGAAATTTTTTAAGTTTTTTATGATTTGTTATATATTTAAATACTTATATACATAAATATTTTATATACGTTATAATATAAATGTATTATTCTAAAACTAATTTTATATAGGAGGAACCTATGATTTCAATTTATAAAACTTTAGATGAATCAGGAACATTACAATCTATGGAAACTATAGAACCCGGTTGTTGGGTTAATATAGTCGCTCCTTCCGAGGAAGACTTACTTATCGTATCAAAAAAAGCGGGTGTATCATTAGACTTTTTAAAAGCTGCACTAGATGAAGAAGAAACTTCTCGTATTGACATAGAAGATAATAATCTTCTAGTTATTGTAGATATACCTTTTACTGAAATGGAAGATAATTCGTTAACCTATGACTCATATCCATTAGCAATTATCCATACTGAATCCGCTATAATAACAGTATGTTTAAAAAACAGTAAAATTCTTACTGATTTTATAGATAAAAAAATCAAATCATTTTTTACATTTAAACGCTCACGATTTATTCTACAAATACTTTATAGAATAGCAAGTTACTACCTAATATATTTAAGACAAATAGATAAAAAGAGCTTAATGATTGAACAAAAACTTCATAAATCAATGAAAAATAAAGAATTAATTCAATTATTATCTTTAGAAAAATCTTTAGTTTATTTTTCGACTTCTTTAAAATCTAATGAAATTACATTAGAAAAAATGTTAAAGCTTGAACTTCTTCAAAAATATCCTGAAGATCAAAATATACTTGAAGATGTTATTATAGAAAATAAACAAGCTATAGAAATGGCTAACATCTATAGTAATATATTAAGTGGAACTATGGATGCTTTCGCATCTGTAATATCTAACAACTTAAATATGGTAATGAAGCTACTGGCTTCTATAACTATAGTTATGGCTATACCAAATATAATTTTCAGCTCTTTTGGTATGAACTTAACTGGCATACCTTTTAATGGTAACCCCCATGCATTTTGGATTACTTATGGTATAGCTGCTATATTGTGCTTAATTGCTATAATTACTCTTCGTAGAAAAGGATTATTTTAAGTTTAGGAGTGTGATAAATTGATAGCTAAAAGATTGAAATTTGGAGATACTATAGGACTGGTAGCTCCTTCAGGAGCCGATAATCCTGATAACATAAGAAAAAGTATTGAATTCTTTAAAAACTTAGGATTTAATATAAAAGAAGGCAATCATATATATGATAGATATGGTTATCTTGCTGGTACCGATGAGAATAGAGCAAATGACTTTATGAACATGTTTTTAGATAAAGATGTAGATATGGTACTATGTGTACGAGGTGGTTATGGAGCTATGCGAATTCTTCCTCTTATAGACTTCAATCTTATAAAAGAGAATCCTAAAATATTCGCAGGTTTTAGTGATATAACTACTCTACTAAATACTATATCTGCTAAATGTAATTTAATAACTTTTCATTCTCCAATGTGTAACTCTAATTTTTCAGATAAAATCACATTAAAAAATTTTTTATATACTATTATGGATGCTTATAATCCATATGCTATAAAAAATCCAAAGGGTTTCAATACTGAATGCTTTTCTAAAGTAAATTCTATTGAAGGTCAACTTTTAGGTGGTAATTTATCTTTAATATGTGGTACTTTAGGTACACCATATGAAATAGACACTAAAGACAAGGTCCTATTTATAGAAGATGTAGGCGAAGAACCTTATAAGATAGATAGAATGTTAACTCAATTAACTTTGTCTGGTAAGCTTCAACAGTGCAAAGGAATTATTTTAGGACAATTTACAAACTGTTCTCTTCCTCATTATGAAAGAAGTCTTACTTTGAATCAAGTAATTAAAGATAAAATTTTGTCATTAAATAAACCTACTATGCTTAACCTTCAATCAGGTCACTCATATCCAAAACTTACGCTTCCCATTGGATCACAAATTAAATTAGACTTCAAAAATGGTATAATACAAGTATTAGAAGGCGTTATATTAAATTAAAAAACCTCACAAATCATTGTGAGGTTTTTTTTGGAGGCGCCACCCAGATTTGAACTGGGGAATAGAGGTTTTGCAGACCTCTGCCTTACCACTTGGCTATAGCGCCATAATTTTTTTATTTTTTAAGGCTTCTTTATAATATCACTTAAAGTACCAATTGTCAATATAGTTTTTTATAGATTTTTACTATTAAATTTAGATAGTACCTTTCTTAATATACACTTAATACTACTAACAGATATGATATAATACTAATTAAGAGGTGATACCATGGATTATTTAGAACTAAAATCTATAATAGACCACAGTAACAATATTGTATTTTTTGGTGGAGCAGGTGTCTCCACAGAATCAAATATACCTGACTTTAGATCTGAAGCTGGATTATACAAAACAAAAAATAATTATTCCTATACACCTGAAGTTATGCTAAGTCATAGCTTTTTCATGTCTCATACTGAAGATTTTTTCGATTTTTACAGGACAAAAATGATTTACAAAGATGCAAAACCCAATCCTGCTCATTATGCTTTAGCAGAATTAGAAAAAAAGCATAAATTATCTGCTGTTATAACTCAAAATATTGATGGATTACATCAAATGGCTGGTTCTAAAAATGTGTTAGAACTTCACGGATCAATTCACAGAAACTTTTGTGCTAAGTGTAAAAAATCATTTGATTTAAACTATATAATAGATAGTAAAACAGCTGTTCCCAAATGTGATGTTTGTGGAAATGTTATAAAACCAGATGTAGTTCTATATGAAGAAAGCTTAAATATGGATGTTATAAACAACTCTATTAAACATATAAGTGCTGCGGACCTTCTCATAGTTGCTGGTAGTTCCCTTGTGGTTTATCCTGCTGCAGGGCTTATAGATTATTTTAGAGGAAATAATCTAATTTTAATTAATAAATCATCTACACCTTATGACAATAAAGCAACTATAGTTATACATGATAGTATAGGTAAGGTTTTAAGCAATATAGTTTAACTTTTTACTTTATAAAAAATTGATTAGATATTAAGCAGTAGTTACTCTGCTACTTAATACCTAATCAATAACAATTTTAAATAAAATAAAAAGTATTAAGTAATAACTTAATACTTTTTAACTCACCTGGCGACGACCTACTCTTCCACAGAGCTGCCCCTGCAGTACCATCGGCACTATAAAGCTTAACCATCGTGTTCGAAATGGGAACGGGTGTTGCCTTTATGTCATAATCACCAGATTATTACTTGCTACTTTAAATATTATAAATGGTATCAAGCAAAATGTCAATATCTTTTTTACATTTTGTCCTCTGAAAATTGCACAGTGAATTTATTTGGTCAAGCCCTCGACCTATTAGTATCAGTCAGCTGAACATGTTACCATGCTTACACCTCTGACCTATCAACCTTGTGTTCTTCAAGGGGTCTTACTAGCTTACGCTATGGGAAATCTAATCTTGAGGTGGGTTTCACGCTTAGATGCTTTCAGCGTTTATCCCGTCCCGACATAGCTACCCAGCCATGCTCCTGGCGGAACAACTGGTACACCAGAGGTCAGTCCATCCCGGTCCTCTCGTACTAAGGACAGCTCCTCTCAAATTTCCTACGCCCGCGACGGATAGGGACCGAACTGTCTCACGACGTTCTGAACCCAGCTCGCGTGCCGCTTTAATGGGCGAACAGCCCAACCCTTGGGACCTACTTCAGCCCCAGGATGCGACGAGCCGACATCGAGGTGCCAAACCTCCCCGTCGATGTGGACTCTTGGGGGAGATCAGCCTGTTATCCCCGAGGTAGCTTTTATCCGTTGAGCGATGGCCCTCCCACGAGGTACCACCGGATCACTAAGCCCGACTTTCGTCCCTGCTCCACTTGTTTGTGTCGCAGTCAGGCTCCCTTCTGCCTTTGCACTCTTCGAACGATTTCCAACCGTTCTGAGGGAACCTTTGGGCGCCTCCGTTACTTTTTTGGAGGCGACCGCCCCAGTCAAACTGCCCACCTAACAATGTCCCGTGACCAGTTTCATGGCCACCGGTTAGAATCCCAATACTGTCAGGGTGGTATCCCAAGGATGACTCCACAGAAGCTGACGCCCCTGTTTCGCAGTCTCCCACCTATCCTGTACAGACAATATCGAAACTCAATGCTAAGCTGCAGTAAAGCTCTACGGGGTCTTTCCGTCCAATCGCGGGTAGCAAGCATCTTCACTTGCACTACAATTTCGCCGGATTTGTTGTCGAGACAGTGCCCAAGTCATTACGCCATTCGTGCGGGTCGGAACTTACCCGACAAGGAATTTCGCTACCTTAGGACCGTTATAGTTACGGCCGCCGTTTACTGGGGCTTAAGTTCACACCTTCGCTTACGCTAAGTATTCCCCTTAACCTTCCAGCACCGGGCAGGCGTCAGCCCCTATACTTCAGCTTTCGCTTTAGCAGAGACCTGTGTTTTTGCTAAACAGTTGCTTGGGCCTATTCTCTGCGACCTACTTTCGTAGGCACCCCTTCTCCCGAAGTTACGGGGTCAATTTGCCGAGTTCCTTGACAACAATTCTTCCGATGGTCTTAGGATTCTCTCCTCACCTACCTGTGTCGGTTTGCGGTACGGGCGCCAACATCCTCCATAGAGACTTTTCTTGGCAGCGTGGAATCAGATACTTCGCGACATAAAGTCACTCCCCATCACACCTCAACATTAATCAGACGGATTTGCCTGTCTGATCTGTCTAGATGCTTAGACACACATCCAATAGTGTGCACATCCTATCCTCCTGCGTCATCCCATTTGTAATAACGTCAATTGGCGGTATCGGAATATCAACCGATTGTCCATCACCTACGCCTTTCGGCCTCGGCTTAGGTCCCGACTAACCCTGAGCGGACGAGCCTTCCTCAGGAAACCTTAGGTTTTCGACCAATAAGATTCTCACTTATTTCTCGCTACTTATGCCAGCATACTCACTCCTGTACAGTCCACCGCTCCTTTCGGTACGACTTCAATCCATACAGGAAGCTCCTCTACCGCTCTTTCGAGCCCATAGCTTCGGTGGTAAGTTTTAGCCCCGGACATCTTCGGCGCAGGATCTCTCGACTAGTGAGCTATTACGCACTCTTTGAATGAGTGGCTGCTTCTGAGCCAACATCCTAGTTGTCTTAGAAATCCCACATCCTTTTCCACTTAACTTACACTTTGGGACCTTAGCTGATGATCTGGGCTGTTTCCCTTTTGACCACGGATCTTATCATTCGTAGTCTGACTGCTGAGATACAAGTATATGGCATTCGGAGTTTGATAGGGTTCAGTAACTGTTGTCAGCCCCTAGCCCATTCAGTGCTCTACCTCCACTACTCAATCTCAACGCTAGCCCTAAAGCTATTTCGAGGAGAACCAGCTATCTCCGAGTTCGATTGGAATTTCTCCGCTATCCACAGCTCATCCCATGGTTTTTCAACACCAACGTGGTTCGGACCTCCACGGAATTTTACTTCCGCTTCATCCTGGCCATGGATAGGTCACTCGGTTTCGGGTCTACGACACGCAACTTTTCGCCCTATTCAGACTCGGTTTCCCTTCGGCTCCATACCTTAAGTACTTAACCTTGCTACATATCGTAACTCGCTGGCTCGTTCTACAAAAAGCACGTCGTCGCACGTAAAAGTGCTTCGACCGGTTGTGGACACACGGTTTCAGGTTCTATTTCACTCCCCTTCCGGGGTTCTTTTCACCTTTCCCTCACGGTACTGCTTCACTATCGGTCACCAGTTAGTATTTAGCCTTGGGAGGTGGTCCTCCCTGCTTCCCACAAGGTTTCACGTGTCTCGTGGTACTCTGGATTAGACCTGACTGCTATTTCTTTTCACTTACAGGGCTGTTACCTTCTATGGCGGAGCCTTCCAGCTCTCTTCAATTAAAAAATCACAGTATTTATGGTCTATCCTCAACCCCAGGAACAAGTTCCTGGTTTGGGCTCTTTCCCTTTCGCTCGCCGCTACTTAGAAAATCGATGTTTCTTTCTCTTCCTCCGGGTACTTAGATGTTTCAGTTCCCCGGGTTTACCCCCATAAACCTATGTATTCAGTTTACAGTACAATACGTTAGTATTGTGGGTTTCCCCATTCGGAAATCTCTGGATCACAGGCTATTTGCGCCTACCCAAAGCTTATCGCAGCTTATCGCGTCCTTCATCGGCTACTGGTGCCAAGGCATTCACCATGCGCCCTTTGTAGCTTGACCATTTTCTTACTCTTAAGATTAATCTTTAGAGTTTTATTCTACAAAGGTATTTAATTACCTTTAGCTTTACTTTTATTAAAAGTTATATTCACTGTGCAATTTTCAAAGGACAACTGAAGAATTAGATTCTTCAAAATTAAACAGAGCTATTAAATAAAACCTTCGAAGTAGAATTACCTACTTCGTCGACTCCTTAGAAAGGAGGTGATCCAGCCGCAGGTTCTCCTACGGCTACCTTGTTACGACTTCACCCCAATCACTAACCCCACCTTCGGCCGCTGGCTCCTTACGGTTACCTCACGGACTTCGGGTGTTGCCAGCTCTCATGGTGTGACGGGCGGTGTGTACAAGGCCCGGGAACGTATTCACCGCGACATGCTGATTCGCGATTACTAGCAACTCCAGCTTCATGTAGGCGAGTTTCAGCCTACAATCCGAACTGAGATGAGTTTTAAAAGTTTGGCTCCACCTCACGGTCTTGCATCTTTCTGTACTCACCATTGTAGCACGTGTGTAGCCCTAGACATAAGGGGCATGATGATTTGACGTCATCCCCACCTTCCTCCCGGTTAACCCGGGCAGTCTCACTAGAGTGCTCAACTAAATGGTAGCAACTAATGATAAGGGTTGCGCTCGTTGCAGGACTTAACCTAACATCTCACGACACGAGCTGACGACAACCATGCACCACCTGTCTCCCTGTCCCGAAGGACTTCCTTTGTTACAAGTAATTCAGGGGATGTCAAGTCTAGGTAAGGTTCTTCGCGTTGCTTCGAATTAAACCACATGCTCCGCTGCTTGTGCGGGCCCCCGTCAATTCCTTTGAGTTTTAATCTTGCGATCGTACTTCCCAGGCGGAATACTTATTGCGTTAGCTGCGGCACAGAAGGAGTCGATACCTCCTACACCTAGTATTCATCGTTTACGGCGTGGACTACCAGGGTATCTAATCCTGTTTGCTACCCACGCTTTCATGCCTCAGCGTCAGTTACGGTCCAGAGAGTCGCCTTCGCCACTGGTGTTCTTCCTAATCTCTACGCATTTCACCGCTACACTAGGAATTCCACTCTCCTCTCCCGCACTCTAGATATCCAGTTTCAAATGCAGCACCCAAGTTGAGCTCGGGTATTTCACATCTGACTTAAAAATCCGCCTACGCATCCTTTACGCCCAGTAAATCCGGACAACGCTTGCCACCTACGTATTACCGCGGCTGCTGGCACGTAGTTAGCCGTGGCTTCCTCCTTGGGTACCGTCATTATCGTCCCCAAAGACAGAGCTTTACAACCCGAAGGCCTTCATCACTCACGCGGCGTTGCTGCATCAGGCTTTCGCCCATTGTGCAATATTCCCCACTGCTGCCTCCCGTAGGAGTCTGGACCGTGTCTCAGTTCCAATGTGGCCGATCACCCTCTCAGGTCGGCTACGCATCGTTGCCTTGGTGAGCCGTTACCTCACCAACTAGCTAATGCGCCGCGGGCCCATCTCAAAGCGAATAAATCCTTTAATTAGTTTTCCATGTGAAAAACTAATGTTATGCGGTATTAATCTCCCTTTCGGGAGGCTATCCCCCACTTTGAGGTAGGTTGCCCACGTGTTACTCACCCGTCCGCCGCTAATCCATCCCCGAAGGGATTTCATCGCTCGACTTGCATGTGTTAAGCACGCCGCCAGCGTTCGTCCTGAGCCAGGATCAAACTCTCAATTTTAAAGTTTAATCTGTACTCAAATTATTGACGTTAAACATTTGTTTAACTATACTGGCTTATTTAAAATAAGAATGTCTTCTTACTTTCACTCTGTTTAATTTTCAAGGATCTTGCCGCATCTCAGCGACTTT
>CAWAAR010000001.1:0-1094979 GCA_963780135.1 uncultured Clostridiaceae bacterium | reverse complement strand
AACAGAAAAGAATTTGAAAAAAGTTCTTGACAAGATTAAGCAAACATGGTAAGATATAAAAGTCGCTGAGATGCGGCAAGATCCTTGAAAATTAAACAGAGTGAAAGTAAGAAGACATTCTTATTTTAAATAAGCCAGTATAGTTAAACAAATGTTTAACGTCAATAATTTGAGTACAGATTAAACTTTAAAATTGAGAGTTTGATCCTGGCTCAGGACGAACGCTGGCGGCGTGCTTAACACATGCAAGTCGAGCGATGAAATCCCTTCGGGGATGGATTAGCGGCGGACGGGTGAGTAACACGTGGGTAACCTACCTCAAAGTGGGGGATAGCCTCCCGAAAGGGAGATTAATACCGCATAACATTAGTTTTTCGCATGGAAAGCTAATTAAAGGATTTATTCGCTTTGAGATGGACCCGCGGCGCATTAGCTAGTTGGTGAGGTAACGGCTCACCAAGGCAACGATGCGTAGCCGACCTGAGAGGGTGATCGGCCACATTGGAACTGAGACACGGTCCAGACTCCTACGGGAGGCAGCAGTGGGGAATATTGCACAATGGGCGAAAGCCTGATGCAGCAACGCCGCGTGAGTGATGAAGGCCTTCGGGTTGTAAAGCTCTGTCTTTGGGGACGATAATGACGGTACCCAAGGAGGAAGCCACGGCTAACTACGTGCCAGCAGCCGCGGTAATACGTAGGTGGCAAGCGTTGTCCGGATTTACTGGGCGTAAAGGATGCGTAGGCGGATTTTTAAGTCAGATGTGAAATACCCGAGCTCAACTTGGGTGCTGCATTTGAAACTGGATATCTAGAGTGCGGGAGAGGAGAGTGGAATTCCTAGTGTAGCGGTGAAATGCGTAGAGATTAGGAAGAACACCAGTGGCGAAGGCGACTCTCTGGACCGTAACTGACGCTGAGGCACGAAAGCGTGGGTAGCAAACAGGATTAGATACCCTGGTAGTCCACGCCGTAAACGATGAATACTAGGTGTAGGAGGTATCGACTCCTTCTGTGCCGCAGCTAACGCAATAAGTATTCCGCCTGGGAAGTACGATCGCAAGATTAAAACTCAAAGGAATTGACGGGGGCCCGCACAAGCAGCGGAGCATGTGGTTTAATTCGAAGCAACGCGAAGAACCTTACCTAGACTTGACATCCCCTGAATTACTTGTAACAAAGGAAGTCCTTCGGGACAGGGAGACAGGTGGTGCATGGTTGTCGTCAGCTCGTGTCGTGAGATGTTAGGTTAAGTCCTGCAACGAGCGCAACCCTTATCATTAGTTGCTACCATTTAGTTGAGCACTCTAGTGAGACTGCCCGGGTTAACCGGGAGGAAGGTGGGGATGACGTCAAATCATCATGCCCCTTATGTCTAGGGCTACACACGTGCTACAATGGTGAGTACAGAAAGATGCAAGACCGTGAGGTGGAGCCAAACTTTTAAAACTCATCTCAGTTCGGATTGTAGGCTGAAACTCGCCTACATGAAGCTGGAGTTGCTAGTAATCGCGAATCAGCATGTCGCGGTGAATACGTTCCCGGGCCTTGTACACACCGCCCGTCACACCATGAGAGCTGGCAACACCCGAAGTCCGTGAGGTAACCGTAAGGAGCCAGCGGCCGAAGGTGGGGTTAGTGATTGGGGTGAAGTCGTAACAAGGTAGCCGTAGGAGAACCTGCGGCTGGATCACCTCCTTTCTAAGGAGTCGACGAAGTAGGTAATTCTACTTCGAAGGTTTTATTTAATAGCTCTGTTTAATTTTGAAGAATCTAATTCTTCAGTTGTCCTTTGAAAATTGCACAGTGAATATAACTTTTAATAAAAGTAAAGCTAAAGGTAATTAAATACCTTTGTAGAATAAAACTCTAAAGATTAATCTTTAGAGTAAGAAAATGGTCAAGCTACAAAGGGCGCATGGTGAATGCCTTGGCACCAGTAGCCGATGAAGGACGCGATAAGCTGCGATAAGCTTTGGGTAGGCGCAAATAGCCTGTGATCCAGAGATTTCCGAATGGGGAAACCCACAATACTAACGTATTGTACTGTAAACTGAATACATAGGTTTATGGGGGTAAACCCGGGGAACTGAAACATCTAAGTACCCGGAGGAAGAGAAAGAAACATCGATTTTCTAAGTAGCGGCGAGCGAAAGGGAAAGAGCCCAAACCAGGAACTTGTTCCTGGGGTTGAGGATAGACCATAAATACTGTGATTTTTTAATTGAAGAGAGCTGGAAGGCTCCGCCATAGAAGGTAACAGCCCTGTAAGTGAAAAGAAATAGCAGTCAGGTCTAATCCAGAGTACCACGAGACACGTGAAACCTTGTGGGAAGCAGGGAGGACCACCTCCCAAGGCTAAATACTAACTGGTGACCGATAGTGAAGCAGTACCGTGAGGGAAAGGTGAAAAGAACCCCGGAAGGGGAGTGAAATAGAACCTGAAACCGTGTGTCCACAACCGGTCGAAGCACTTTTACGTGCGACGACGTGCTTTTTGTAGAACGAGCCAGCGAGTTACGATATGTAGCAAGGTTAAGTACTTAAGGTATGGAGCCGAAGGGAAACCGAGTCTGAATAGGGCGAAAAGTTGCGTGTCGTAGACCCGAAACCGAGTGACCTATCCATGGCCAGGATGAAGCGGAAGTAAAATTCCGTGGAGGTCCGAACCACGTTGGTGTTGAAAAACCATGGGATGAGCTGTGGATAGCGGAGAAATTCCAATCGAACTCGGAGATAGCTGGTTCTCCTCGAAATAGCTTTAGGGCTAGCGTTGAGATTGAGTAGTGGAGGTAGAGCACTGAATGGGCTAGGGGCTGACAACAGTTACTGAACCCTATCAAACTCCGAATGCCATATACTTGTATCTCAGCAGTCAGACTACGAATGATAAGATCCGTGGTCAAAAGGGAAACAGCCCAGATCATCAGCTAAGGTCCCAAAGTGTAAGTTAAGTGGAAAAGGATGTGGGATTTCTAAGACAACTAGGATGTTGGCTCAGAAGCAGCCACTCATTCAAAGAGTGCGTAATAGCTCACTAGTCGAGAGATCCTGCGCCGAAGATGTCCGGGGCTAAAACTTACCACCGAAGCTATGGGCTCGAAAGAGCGGTAGAGGAGCTTCCTGTATGGATTGAAGTCGTACCGAAAGGAGCGGTGGACTGTACAGGAGTGAGTATGCTGGCATAAGTAGCGAGAAATAAGTGAGAATCTTATTGGTCGAAAACCTAAGGTTTCCTGAGGAAGGCTCGTCCGCTCAGGGTTAGTCGGGACCTAAGCCGAGGCCGAAAGGCGTAGGTGATGGACAATCGGTTGATATTCCGATACCGCCAATTGACGTTATTACAAATGGGATGACGCAGGAGGATAGGATGTGCACACTATTGGATGTGTGTCTAAGCATCTAGACAGATCAGACAGGCAAATCCGTCTGGTTAATGTTGAGGTGTGATGGGGAGTGACTTTATGTCGCGAAGTATCTGATTCCACGCTGCCAAGAAAAGTCTCTATGGAGGATGTTGGCGCCCGTACCGCAAACCGACACAGGTAGGTGAGGAGAGAATCCTAAGACCATCGGAAGAATTGTTGTCAAGGAACTCGGCAAATTGACCCCGTAACTTCGGGAGAAGGGGTGCCTACGAAAGTAGGTCGCAGAGAATAGGCCCAAGCAACTGTTTAGCAAAAACACAGGTCTCTGCTAAAGCGAAAGCTGAAGTATAGGGGCTGACGCCTGCCCGGTGCTGGAAGGTTAAGGGGAATACTTAGCGTAAGCGAAGGTGTGAACTTAAGCCCCAGTAAACGGCGGCCGTAACTATAACGGTCCTAAGGTAGCGAAATTCCTTGTCGGGTAAGTTCCGACCCGCACGAATGGCGTAATGACTTGGGCACTGTCTCGACAACAAATCCGGCGAAATTGTAGTGCAAGTGAAGATGCTTGCTACCCGCGATTGGACGGAAAGACCCCGTAGAGCTTTACTGCAGCTTAGCATTGAGTTTCGATATTGTCTGTACAGGATAGGTGGGAGACTGCGAAACAGGGGCGTCAGCTTCTGTGGAGTCATCCTTGGGATACCACCCTGACAGTATTGGGATTCTAACCGGTGGCCATGAAACTGGTCACGGGACATTGTTAGGTGGGCAGTTTGACTGGGGCGGTCGCCTCCAAAAAAGTAACGGAGGCGCCCAAAGGTTCCCTCAGAACGGTTGGAAATCGTTCGAAGAGTGCAAAGGCAGAAGGGAGCCTGACTGCGACACAAACAAGTGGAGCAGGGACGAAAGTCGGGCTTAGTGATCCGGTGGTACCTCGTGGGAGGGCCATCGCTCAACGGATAAAAGCTACCTCGGGGATAACAGGCTGATCTCCCCCAAGAGTCCACATCGACGGGGAGGTTTGGCACCTCGATGTCGGCTCGTCGCATCCTGGGGCTGAAGTAGGTCCCAAGGGTTGGGCTGTTCGCCCATTAAAGCGGCACGCGAGCTGGGTTCAGAACGTCGTGAGACAGTTCGGTCCCTATCCGTCGCGGGCGTAGGAAATTTGAGAGGAGCTGTCCTTAGTACGAGAGGACCGGGATGGACTGACCTCTGGTGTACCAGTTGTTCCGCCAGGAGCATGGCTGGGTAGCTATGTCGGGACGGGATAAACGCTGAAAGCATCTAAGCGTGAAACCCACCTCAAGATTAGATTTCCCATAGCGTAAGCTAGTAAGACCCCTTGAAGAACACAAGGTTGATAGGTCAGAGGTGTAAGCATGGTAACATGTTCAGCTGACTGATACTAATAGGTCGAGGGCTTGACCAAATAAATTCACTGTGCAATTTTCAGAGGACAAAATGTAAAAAGATATTGACATTTTACTTGATACCATTTATAATGTTTAAAGTAGCAAGTAATGATCTGGTGGTTATGACATAAAGGCAACACCCGTTCCCATTTCGAACACGATGGTTAAGCTTTATAGTGCCGATGGTACTGCAGGGGCAGCTCTGTGGAAGAGTAGGTCGTCGCCAGGTAAAGCGTTCCGCGATAGCTCAACGGTGGAGCACTCGGCTGTTAACCGATAGGTTGAAGGTTCGAATCCTTTTCGCGGAGCCAATTTTATATGAATTATGAAAGACTGTATACTTACAGTCTTTTTTTACGTTTAGGATAAATAGAAAAACTTATTTTTAATTAATAGTTAAGAATGAAGAATTAATAGTTAATGTGGATTTTTTCCGTTACACTACAAAAAATCTTAGATTAAATTTTTGATGGCTCATTTTGCTAAAGCAAAACATTGCTGACTTATATAAATTCAAAGATTTTTTGCGGTAGCTAAAAATCAACCTTTACTATTAATTCTTCATTCTTAATTCTTAACTAACGAAGCTTTGCTTCGCAATTTGCTTATTATATGAAGCACATTACAATTAAATAAAAAAATCACTTGTTTTATTGTTTAGCTATTTTTTTACCATCACTAATTAGAACGATACTTCCATCTACATCAGTTCTATAAATTTGTACTTTTCTATTTTTAAGTTGTTTTATTGTCTCACTATGAGGATGTCCATATTTATTATTTTTACCACAGCTTATAATTGCTATTTTAGGATTAACTTTATCTAAAAACTCTTTAGAAGATGAGGAAGAACTTCCATGATGTCCAACTTTTAATACATCAGCAGATAAATCAAGGTTTTTGGCTAGCATTTCTTTTTCACTAATTTTTTCTGCATCACCTGTAAACAAGAACTTTGATTGACCATAAGTGATTTTTACAACAATTGAATAATTATTAGTATCTGTATATTTATCATTATTAGGTGCTAACATTTCACACACTACACTTTTTCCTAAATCTAAGCTCATACCAGATTTTCCAGGGTTTATTTTAATGTTTTTAGTTTTCAAAGCTTTTACCATGTTTTCAAAGGTTTGAGTTGTTGCTAATTTTTTTGGAGCATAAAACTCACCTATATCATATTTCTTTATTACAGAACTCATGCCACCTATATGGTCTTCATCAGGGTGAGTTGCAATAACATAATCTAGTTTCTTTATATTCTGTTTGCTTAAATAATTCATAAGTTTATCTATGCTTTCATTTGGACCTGCATCTATGAGAATATTTTTGTCATTAACTTGTATTAACTCACTATCTCCTTGTCCTACATCAATATAATTTACCTTTATAATATTTTTGCTATCTGGAACCGAAGTGTTTTCTACATTTTTAGATTTACTGCATGCAGAAAAAGTTAACATGAGTATAAACAAGGGGATGATAATTCTAAATATTTTTTTATAAGCTTTCATTTTTTTACCTCCTAGATAATTTAAATTTCAATACAAACATAAGTTTAGCATTTTTTATAAATAAGTAAAGCTAATTTTAGATTATAATCCTATATAATATATATGTTAACTAATATACATTAAAGTGTTTTTTTAGTAATTTCAAATATGGTATAATGTCAACAGAGATTATTTTCTAGATTAATTTTTCATGCAGCTAAAATTTTTATTAGCAGACACTAGTGACGTAAAAGAGAGGAAGTAAGAAAATGAAAACTATTTTATTTTATTTAGATTTTTTTGTTTATATGTTTATGACTATATTTGAAAAGAACAAAGTTGAAAAATTAGAAAAGCAAGGTGATTTTCAGCAAGCTGAAAATTCTATAGATGAATGTGTTAAAAAGTGGTCTTTACATGTGTTAAATAATATTGGAGCTAAAGTAGAAGTAAAGGGTAAAGAAAATATTACAGGCAATACCTGTGTTTATGTAGCAAATCATCAAGGTTTTTTTGATATACCTGTATTAATTTCAACTTTAGATAAACCTGCTGGATTTATCGCTAAAAAGGAAATATTAAAATTTAAAATGATAAGTTATTGGATGAGAAAAATTCACTGTATATTTATTAATAGAAGCAATATAAGAGAGTCTATGAAAGCTATAAATGAAGGTGTTGATAATTTAAAAAATGGGTATAGTATGGTTATTTTCCCAGAGGGCACAAGAAGCAAAGGACCTAAAGTGGGAGAATTTAAGAAAGGAAGTATGAAGTTAGCTTTAAAATCTGGAGTGCCTATAATACCTATAGCTATAAATGGAACGTATAAGCTTCGAGAGGGAAACAAAAGAAGTGCTATAAAATCAGCTAGTGTGACAGTTACCATATGTAAGCCTATATATGTAGATCAATTGGACAAAATGGAAAAAACAAATCTGTCAGAATATATAAAAACTATAATAGAAAATAATATTACTTTGTAAAAGTAAAAGAACTTAATCTGTGCAATTACAGACTAAGTTCTTTTTTTATATATTGAATCACAAAAAAAAGAAAGTACCAATTATTGATTTAAAAGTCCTATTTATGAAGAAAAACATTAAAAATGAAGAAAAATTGAATCTAAATTACAAAAATACGAAAATTTCTATTTGCTAATCTAAAATATAAATGTTACAATATAAGCATAAATATACTTAATGCATAGATTATATAAGGAATTTATTAATAAATATTCATTAAAACGGTATAAAAATTAGAAATAGTAAAAACGGTATAAATTGCATACTTGCAATTAATTATAGGATGGCATTCAAAAATAAGTTAAAAACGTAAGGGCCAATATTTCATGAATATATAAGGAGGGCAAAATGAAAACTGTAAGAAAATCTTCATATGAACACTGTTTACAAAATGTGGGAGCGCCAAATCTATATAAGGATATATTTCCTTATTCAGAGGTTCCAAAAGTGAATTTTAATCAAATCCAGGTTCCAATGGATTTGCCAGAAAATATATGGATTACAGACACTACATTTAGAGACGGACAGCAATCAATGCCACCATATACTGCAGAGCAAATTATAAGGATTTTTGATTACCTTAACCAATTGGATAATAATTCAGGGATAATCCGTCAAACAGAATTCTTTTTATATACAGAAAAAGATAGAAAAGCAGCACAAGTTTGTATGGAAAGAGGTTATAAATTTCCAGAAGTTACATCATGGATAAGGGCAAATAAAGAAGATTTTAAGCTGGTTAAAGAAATGGGCATAAAAGAAACAGGAATGCTCATGTCTTGTTCAGATTATCATATATTTAAAAAGTTAAATAAGACAAGACAGCAGGCTATGGATATGTATTTGTCTGTTGTAGAAGAAGCGTTGAAAAATGGTATACGTCCAAGATGTCATTTAGAGGATATAACTAGAGCAGATTTTTACGGATTTGTGGTACCTTTTGTAAACAAACTTATGGAACTTTCAAAGGAAGCTAACATACCTATTAAAATAAGAGCCTGTGATACTTTAGGGTTAGGCGTTCCTTATAATGGTGCGTCACTTCCAAGAAGTGTACAAGGATTAATTCATGGACTTAGAAGTAATTGTGGTGTTCCTTCAGAGATGATAGAATGGCATGGTCATAACGACTTTTATGCTGTAGTAAGTAACTCTAGTACAGCGTGGTTGTATGGTGCATCTGCAATAAATACATCTCTTCTAGGAATTGGAGAAAGAACTGGAAACTGTCCATTAGAAGCTATGGTGTTTGAATATGCACAAATAAAAGGCACTACAAAAAATATGAATTTGCAAACTATAACTGAGATATCTGAGTATTTTAAAAATGAAATGAGATATGATATACCAGAAAGAACTCCTTTTATTGGAAGTCAATTTAATGTAACAAGAGCTGGTATACATGCAGATGGTATACTAAAAGATGAAGAAATATATAATATATTTGATACTGATAAAATATTAGACAGACCTATTGTGGTTGCAGTAAATCAGTATTCAGGTTTAGCTGGAATTGCAGCTTGGATTAATACTTACTATAAACTTAAAGACGATGAAAAAATAGATAAAAAGGATTCAAGGATTGACATAATAAGAGAGTGGGTTGAAGAACAGTACACAGATGGTAGAACCACAATCATTGGCAATAATGAATTAGAACTTATGGTGGAAAAGTATATTCCAGAAGTTCTAGAAAAGTCACAAACAAGAGCAAGCTAGAAGATAGGATAGAGTATACAGAACAGATTATCAAATTTTTGTTTTTCAAAAATAGATAAAGGCTGTACTATATACTCTGAAATCTATTATAAGATAAAACAGGAGGTAATTACATGGGATTAAATGTTGCGCAGAAAATAATTAAAAATCATATTATAAAGGGTGAAATGATTCCGGGATGTGAAATTTCTATAAAAATAGATCAAACCTTAACTCAGGATTCTACAGGAACAATGGCTTATTTGCAATTTGAAGCTTTAGGTATAGATAGAGTTAAAACTAAAAGATCTGTAGCATATATAGACCACAATATACTTCAGTCAGGTCCAGAAAATGCAGATGATCATTTGTATATTCAAACTGTAGCAAAAAAGCATGGAATATATTTTTCAAAACCAGGTAATGGTATATGTCATCAAGTAAATTTAGAAAGATTTGGTGTGCCTGGAGATACAATTTTAGGTTCTGATAGCCATACTCCTACAGGTGGTGGTATAGGAATGCTTGCCATAGGTGCAGGCGGATTAGATGTAGCTGTAGCTATGGGTGGTGGAGAATATTATATAAACATGCCAAGCATTGTTAAGGTGAATTTAAAAGGAAAATTAAAGCCTTGGGTTTCTGCAAAAGATATTATTTTAGAAGTTTTAAAAAGACTAACAGTTAAAGGTGGAGTAGGTAGGATATTTGAATATTCAGGTGATGGTGTAAAAACATTATCAGTACCTCAAAGAGCTACTATTACAAATATGGGAGCAGAACTTGGTGCTACCACATCTTTATTTCCAAGCGATGAAATAACTTATGAGTTTTTAAAAGCACAGGGAAGAGAAAAAGATTTCATAGAATTAAAAGCAGATAGCGATGCAGTATATGATGAAGAAGTTGAAATAGATTTAGATACATTAAAACCTTTAGCAGCGTGTCCACATAGTCCAGATAATGTAGATGATATTACTAACTTAAAGAATGTAAAAGTTAATCAAGTATGTATAGGAAGTTGTACAAATTCTTCTTATGCAGATATGATGAAGGTTGCTAAAATATTAGAAGGAAAAACAGTAAATGAAAATGTATCACTAGTTATTGCACCAGGATCAAAGCAAGTTTTAAATATGCTTGCTAAAAATGGAGCTTTAGCAAACATTGTTGCATCTGGAGCTAGAGTTTTAGAATGCGCTTGTGGTCCATGTATAGGAATGGGTCAATCACCTTCTACAGAGGCAGTATCACTTAGAACTTTTAACAGAAACTTTGAAGGAAGATCAGGTACTGTTTCAGCTAAAGTATACATTGTAAGTCCAGAGGTTGCAGCAGCTTCAGCTTTAACAGGATATATTACAGATCCAAGAGATTTAGGAGAAGCTTTTGAAGTTGAAACTCCTGAAAAGTTCCTTATAAATGATAATCTTATAGTGCCACCAGCACCAGAAAGTAATGATATAGAAGTAGTTAGAGGACCTAACATAAAACCATTCCCTAAAGCAAAACCGTTAGCAGAGGTAGTAGAAGGAAAAGTTTTAACAAAGGTTTCAGATAACATAACTACAGATCATATAATGCCTTCAAATGCTAAGTTACTTCCTTATAGATCAAATATTCCTTATCTTTCAGAATACTGTCTAACACCTTGTGACAAGGATTTTCCAAAGAAAGCTAAGGAAAATGGTGGAGGATTTATAGTTGGAGGTACAAATTATGGTCAAGGTTCTAGTAGAGAACATGCAGCACTAGCTCCTCTTTATTTAGGTATAAAAGCTGTATTTGCTAAATCATTTGCAAGAATTCATATGGCTAATCTTATAAATAATGGAATAATGCCTTTAGTATTTGTTGATATGGAAGACTATGATAAAATAGATGCTATGGATGATTTAGTTATAGATAATGCTATAGAACAAATAGAGACTAGCATAGTTATAGTTAAAAACAAAACTAAAAATCAAGAATACAAAATGTCTTTAGATATTACAGATAGACAAAAGAAAATGATAAAATTAGGTGGACTTTTAAATTTAGTAAAAGTGAATTAAATTTCATTATAAATAAATTTTACTTTTAAATTTAAAAAGTAGTAGAATGTAATTTAAGGAATGGAGATCTTTCCATTCCTTATTTAATAGATAGAATCCTTGAAATTTTTGTAAGTAAAGGGTTTTGAAGATTAGTGAGTTAGATAATACTTAATAAAGCTTTGGAGGCGATTTTATGATACACAAAATAACTCTTATTCCTGGAGATGGAATAGGTCCGGAAGTTACTTCAGCAGCAAGAAAAATTATAGATGCTAGTGGTGTTAAAATAGAATGGGATATAGTAGAGGCTGGAGCGGCAGTAATTGAAGAATACAAGACTCCACTTCCTGAGTACGTTTTGGAAAGTATAAAGAAAAATAAGATAGCGTTAAAGGGACCGGTTACAACACCTGTAGGTAAAGGATTTAGAAGTGTAAATGTTACTTTAAGACAAACTTTAAATTTATATTCTAATGTAAGACCTATAAAGACTTACCAAGGAGTACAATCAAGATATGATAATGTAGATTTAGTGATTTTTAGAGAGAATACAGAAGATTTATATGCTGGTATAGAGCATATGGTAAGTGAGGATATTGCAGAAAGCATAAAAATTATATCTAAAAAAGCTAGTGATAGAATAGTAATAGCTGCTTTTGAATATGCAAGAAAAAATAATAGAAAAAAAGTTACAGCAGTACACAAAGCAAATATAATGAAGATGTCTGATGGGCTTTTCTTAAAATGTGCAAGAACTATAGCAGAAGAATATAAAGATATAGAATTTGAAGATGTAATAGTAGATGCTATGAGTATGAAACTTGTATTAAATCCAGAAAAATATGATGTGCTTGTAATGCCTAATCTTTATGGTGATATACTTTCAGATATGGCATCAGGTTTAGTTGGTGGTCTTGGTTTAGTTCCAGGTGCAAATATAGGAGATGATGCTGCTGTATTTGAACCTGCACACGGTTCAGCACCAGACATTGCAGGTAAAAATATGTCAAATCCAGTAGCAGCAGTACTTTCAGGCGTTATGATGTTAAAACATATAGGCGAATTTGAAGCAGCTTCTAAAATAGAAAAAGCTATAGAAGATGTAATAAAGGAAGGAAAACATGTAACAGCGGACTTGGGTGGAAATTCAAATACTACAGAGTTTACTGAAGCTATAATTAACAATATGAAATAATTATAAAAAAGTTTAAGGTTTTAATCTTAAACTTTTTTAATTTATCTGCAAAAATTTTTTTATAGAGTGTACATGAGGTAAAGTTAGAAGATTTTCTAATTTTAAATTTACTTCATTCTCACTTTTATCTTTAATAATGGCAGTAACTTCATTACTTGAGGATAAATCATTTTTGAAAATATGACAATTCTTAAAGTTATTAGTTAAACCACAAATAACATTTAGCCTATCATTAGTTTTTATTCTTAAAAACCAACTGGATTTATAGTTCCATAGTTTTTCTACAATAGCATTCTTATTATTAAATGTAATATTTTTTTTGTTTCTATTTTGTATTATATCAGTTATATCACCAAAGACTGCACTAGCGGTAGGAAGCATTCCAGCACCTTTACCTGAAAATACTACATTGCCTACAGCGTCTCCTTCTATTATAATAGCATTTAACTCATTATCAATTTTGCTTAGTTCTGAACTTTCATTTATCATTACAGGTCTTATAGAAGCAAAAATACCATCTTCTTCTTTTTTACTAAGTGCTAAAAGCTTTATATTATAACCATTTGCTTTTGCATATTTAAAATCTTCTGTATCTATATTAGTAATTCCTTGTGTACTTATATCTTTCCAATTAACTTTTTGATCATAAGCAATGGTAGAAAGTATAGATAATTTTCTTGCAGCGTCATAGCCTAAAACATCGGACTCAGGATTAGCTTCAGCAAAACCTAAATCTTGTGCAAGTTTTAAAGCTTCTTCATAGTTCATATTATCATTATACATTTTAGAAAGTATAAAGTTTGTAGTGCCATTTAATATAGCCTTAATACTTACAATTTCATTACCAGTAAGACATTCTATAAGAGGTTTTAGTATAGGAATACCTCCTCCTACACTGGCTTCAAAGTTTAATGTAACCCCATTTTTACAGGCTAAATCTAAAAGTTCTTTTCCGTGTTCTGCCATTAAATCTTTATTAGCTGTTACTACATGCTTTTTTAAAGTTAAAGCTTTCTTTATATATTCATATGCAGGGTTAATCCCTCCCATAACTTCTACAACTATATCCACAGTATTTTCTAAAATGTGATTAAAATTATTTGTTACAATATTAAAATTACTTTTCCCCTTGTATTTTTCAATATTTCTAACAAGTATATTTGATATATTAAGCTCTTCACCAGTAATTTTTTTAAATCTTTCTTTGTTTTTATTTATTAGATCAGCTGTACCGGTTCCAACTACACCGTAACCTAGTATTGCGATAGATACCATTTAAAATGCCCCCTTAGTATTTTTGCATTAATTTTAGCAATTTTCAGTTTTTTTATATTCTATTAGAATCATTTGATGGAAGCAGAACTCATTAGAAGCACTGCTTCCTCCAAAAGTGTTTAAAGACAGTAGAAAGTATTTATTAGTATAAGATTTTTAAAATAAATACCTCAGAGGTGTTAGTGTAAATATTATTATATCTGATCTAATGCACTATCAAGATCATTAATTAAATCATCAGCATCTTCTATGCCAATAGAAATTCTTATAAGTTCAGGTTTAACACCTGCTTGTAATAACTGATTTTCATCAAGCTGTGCGTGAGTAGTAGAAGCTGGATGAATAATTAAAGATTTAGCATCTCCTACGTTAGCAAGATGAGAGAATATTTTAAGCAAACTTATTACTTTTTTGCCTGCATCAGCTCCACCTTTTACTCCAAAGGTAAATATGGAACCTGCTCCTTTTGGAAGATACTTTTCAGCTAAATCATTATATTTGTTTCCTTCTAGCCCAGGGTAGTTTACCCATTCAACTTTAGGATGAGAGTTTAAAAATTCTGCAACTTTTTTAGAATTATCTACATGTTTTTGTAATCTTAAAGAAAGTGTTTCAACTCCAAGTGTTAATAAAAATGCATTAAAAGGGGATAGAGCAGCACCTAAATCTCTTAAAAGACTAACTCTTAATTTTACAGCATAAGCAGATTCTTTAAAGGTTTCCCAAAATTTAAGACCATGGTAACTTTCATCAGGCTCAACTAATTGAGGAAATTTACCGTTATCCCAGTTGAATTTTCCTGAATCAACTACGATACCTCCTATGGATGTTCCATGACCACCTAAAAATTTTGTAACAGAATGAACTACAATGTCTGCACCAAATTCAATAGGTTTGCATAAATAAGGTGATGCAAAGGTGTTATCTATAATTAATGGAATTTCATGATTGTGAGCAACAGTTGCCACCGCCTCAATGTCAACAATATTTATGCCAGGATTTCCTATAGTTTCTATATATACAGCTTTTGTTTTTTCAGTTATAGCTTTTTCAAAGTTCTCTATTTTATCAGGATCTACAAGAGTAACTTTAATTCCTAAATTTTTAAAAGTGTGGTTGAATAACGTATAAGTGCCACCATATAAAGTAGAAGCAGCAACTATTTCATCACCAGCATTAGCAATGTTTAATATTGCATAAGTTATTGCTGCCATTCCTGATGCAGTAGCTACAGCGGCAACACCACCCTCTAAAGCGGCAACTCTTTTCTCAAGAACATCTACAGTAGGATTTCCTAAACGACTATATATGTTACCAGGTTTCTTTAATCCAAATAAGTCAGCAGCTTCCTGAGCATCATCAAAAACATAAGAAGTTGTCTGATATATAGGTAGAGCTCTTGATTTTGTTTCAGAATCAACTACCTGCCCTGCATGTACTTGAAGAGTGTCAAATGATAAATTTTTTTCCATTTTAGATTCCTCCTAAATATTATTAAAAATTTTAATATATGAACGAAACTTCTATTTTATAATTGCTTAGGAAATTTTTAAATAAAAAAATCTTCTTGCAGAAAAGCTACAAGAAGATTTTTCTCCTAGCTTCTCATCTTTCAGGATTTAACCTGCTGGAATTAGCACCGTTGAATAAATATATTATTCAGGTTGCTGGGCGTCATAGGGCCAGTCCCTCTGCCTCTCTTGATAAGAAGTTCCGTATTCGATTGAATAAATCATAACAGACATTTATTTAAGTTGTCAATACCTCAAAAATAGAAAAATAAAATTTTCATTTTGAAAATATGTTAGGAATGTTGAAATAACATCATTTTAAAATAAATAAAAAAATTTAAATTTAGTGAAAATTTTTTTTATTCATTCCTTTAATTAGAAAAACTATTGACAACATAAATAAACAGATATACTATTAGTAATAATAAACATAATTGAATTCAAAATCTTATCGAGAGTGGTGGAGGGACTGGCCCTGTGAAACCCGACAACCGGCATTAAAATTAAATGTATCGGTGTCAATTCCTGCAGAATAAGTTTTTATTCTGATAGATAAGAAAAGAAGTTTAAAATTAAAAATTTTAAAGCTGCTTTTCTGTGAAAAGCAGCTTTTCAAATTTATATGGATTTCAAAGTAAAATAGCAAATAAACCTTTGTTTAATACTGGTGAGGAGCATTGTTTATTATAATCATTAACTAAGGAAAATTTAATCAGGTGAACTGATTTTTTAAAATTTACTACTGATAAAGGAGATAAATACATGTTTATAAAAGATGCATTTTTAAAAAAACAAACTACTTTATCCTTTGAAATATTTCCGCCTAAAAATGATAAAAATTTAGACGGTATATTCAGTACTATTGAGCAGTTAAAAAAGTTTAATCCAGATTTTATAAGTGTAACTTATGGAGCGGGAGGAAGTAGTAAAAATAAAACTGTAGAAATAGCTTCAGCAATAAAAAATAAATATGAAATAGAAGCGATGGCTCATTTGACATGCATAACATCTACAGAAGAAGAGATATTAGAAGTAACTAAAAAGTTGGCAGAAAATAAGATAGAAAATATATTAGCACTAAGAGGAGATGTGCCAGAAGAATTTACACTTGGTGAAGGGCATCATTATAGATATGCTAAAGATTTAATACATAAATTAAAGACGAATAATGATAAATTATGTGTAGCTGCAGCAGCTTATCCAGAAGGCAATAATGAATGTAAAGACATAGAAACCAATGTAAAATATTTAAAAGAAAAAGTTGATGCAGGTTCAGATTTTTTAATTACTCAATTGTTTTTTGACAATAATAATTTTTTGGAGTTTAAAGAAAAATTATATAAATATAATATAGAAATTCCAGTAGTTGCAGGAATAATGCCTGCTGTAAATAGACAACTAATTGAAAAAATACAAAAGTTATCTGGAGTTATTATTCCGGATAAAGTTAAGAAATTTGTGAGTAAGTATGAACGAAATGAAGATGATCTCAAGAAAGCTGCAGTAGAATATGCTAGCTATCAAATAGAAGAATTGCTGAAAAACAAAGTTGAAGGAGTACATCTTTATACTATGAATAAACATGATATTGTTAAAAGCATACTAAATAATGTATCTTTTTAATCAATATTAATTGTTAATGGGTAAAGCTGTGCAATTTACTTAAAGTAGAAAAACCTATGAATGAAAATATTAAAACTAACAGGGGGAGTTTAATTTTGAAAATAAATGATTTGATTTTAGAAAAGTTTAAAGATAAATTTATTATATTTGATGGTGCAATGGGTACTATGCTTCAAAAATCAGGACTTAAAGTAGGGGATTTACCTGAAACCTTAAATATAACAAATCCTGATATTATAAGAAGCATTCATAAACAGTATATTGATGCAGGAGCAGATGTAATAATTACAAATACTTTTGGAGCAAATGAACTAAAATATAGTTCATCTAAGTATTCTGTGGATCAAGTAATTGAAGCAGGAGTAAAAATTGCAAGAGAAGCAGCACAAGATAAGTTAGTTGCTTTAGATATAAGCTCTATTGGGAAAATCATGGAACCTACAGGGAATTTAAGCTTTGAAGCAGCATATGATTTATTTAAAAAGCAAGTTATAGCAGGAAAAAGAGCAGGTGCAGATTTAATTTTAATAGAAACTATGTCTGATCTTTACGAAACTAAAGCAGCAGTGCTTGCTGCAAAAGAAAATAGTGATCTGCCAGTATTTTGCACCATGACATTTCAAGATAATGGAAGGACTTTAATGGGCACAGATGCTAAAACCATGGTGTTTGTTTTAGAAGGATTAGGAGTAGATGCTCTTGGAGTAAATTGTTCATTAGGACCTAAAGAGCTTATGCCTATAGTGGAAGAAATATTAGAATATACATCTATACCTGTTATGGTTCAACCTAATGCTGGACTTCCAAGATATGATGGTGAAAAAACCGTATATGATATAACTCCAGTGGAATTTGGAAAGTATATAAAGGTTATGGCTGAAAAAGGAGTAAGGATTTTTGGTGGTTGCTGTGGTACTAGTCCAGAATTCATAAAAACTGTATGTGAACAATTAAAGGATATTAGTCCGTTAAAAACTAAGGAAAAAGATTTTACAGTGATATGTTCTTCTACAGAAACTGTTTTTGTAGATGGAAAAGTAACAATAGTTGGAGAAAGGATTAATCCTACAGGAAAATCAAAGTATAAAGAAGAATTAAGAGAAAAAAGTGTTAATTACATTCAGACAGAAGCTGTAAAACAAAAGGAAGAAGGAGCACATATACTAGGCTTAAATGTTGGACTCCCAGAAATTGATGAAAAAGAAATGATGGTTAAAGCTATAAAGTCTATACAAAAAGTAGTTCAGTTACCAATAAATATTGATAGTCCTAACGCTGAAGTGTTGGAAGCAGGAGCTAGAGTTTATAATGGTAAACCTAGTATAAATTCTGTAAATGGAAAAGAAGAAATAATGAAAAAAGTTTTTCCAATAGTTAAAAAGTATGGAGGATGTGTAATAGGTTTAACTATAGATGAAGAAGGTATTCCATCTACAGCAGAAGGCAGACTAAGTATAGCAGAAAAAATAGTTAACACTGCAAAGGAGTATGGTATACACAAAAAAAATATAATAATAGATTGTCTTGCTTTAACTGCTTCGGCTCAGCAGAAAGAGGTATTAGAAACGGTAAAAGCTATAAAGATGGTTAAAGAAAAGTTAGGAGTTAAGACATTGCTTGGAGTAAGTAATGTATCCTTTGGACTTCCTGAGAGAAAGATATTAAATAGAACATTTTTGTCTATGGCACTTTATGCAGGGTTAGATCTACCAATTATAAATACTTCAGATGAAGGTATGAAAGAAACTATTGCTGCTTTTGAAGTTTTATCTAATATGGATAAAGAGGGTAAATGTTATATAGATAAATTTGGAGGAAAGTTAGTAAATAAAAAAGAAGTAGTATCAGCAAAAAATGAAAATATAAATCTTGTAAAAGATTTAAAACAGATAATTGTAGATGGAATAGAAGAAGATGCTATTAATACCACTGAATCCCTTTTAAAATTCAAAGAACCTTTAGATATTGTTAATTCTTATATTATTCCTGCATTAGATTATGTAGGTGAACAATATGAAGAGAAAGAAATATTTCTGCCTCAACTTATACAGTCAGCAGAAACTGTAAAAAAATCTTTTGAAGTTATAAAGAAAAAAATATCAGAAGATGGTGGAGAAAAAATAGAAAAAGGTAAAATAGTTTTAGCTACTGTAAAAGGAGATATACATGATATAGGAAAGAATATTGTAAAGATTCTTCTTCAAAACTATGGGTTTGAAGTTATAGATTTAGGAAAAGATGTAGATATTGAAAGGATAGTTGACGCAGTAAAAGAAAATAATATTAAATTGGTAGGATTAAGTGCTCTTATGACAACTACTGTTGTTAATATGAAAAAGACCATAGAAGCTTTAAGAGAAAATAAGTTAGATTGTAAAGTTTTTGTTGGTGGTGCTGTTCTAAATGAAGAATATGCAGAAATGATAGGAGCAGATTTTTATGCTAAGGATGCTAGGGAATCAGTAAGAATTTCAGAGAAAATTTTTGCAAAATAAGACAACACATGAATAAAGACAATCAAAAATGATTAAATTTTTTAAAGCAAGATACATCTATCTTTAAATGATAAAAAGATAGGTGTTTTTTTGTATGGCGAAAGGAATAAAATTTATCATGTAGAATATTTTTGTGTAATAGGATAAAATATATATTAGTGGTAGATTGTAATAAAACAGGAGGACAGGATAAATATGAGCGATATAAATAATGGCAGTATAAAAAGTGTTAAATATGTACCAGAGATAAAAGGAACACTCAGAAGTCATATGATAAATGTTCCTGAAATAATAAGAACAGCTAGCGGAATAAAAATATTTGGAAAAAGATTAAAATCTTTTCTGTTTACTACGGATATTGCAGTTATAAAAAACACTAATGCAGATGCCATAATGGCAGTATATCCATTTACACCTCAACCAGTAATAACAGAGGTACTAGTAACAGCTTCAGATGTACCAGTGTTTTGCGGCGTTGGAGGTGGACTTACTATGGGAAAAAGAGTGGTTAACTTAGCGCTAGATGCAGAATTTAAAGGAGCTATGGGAGTAGTGGTAAACAGTCCTACATCCAATGATGTTATTAAAGCAATGAGAGATACTATAGATATTCCTATTGTAGTTACAGTAGTGTCAGAAAATGATGATATAGAAAAAAGAATAGAATCAGGAACTACTATAATAAATGTATCAGCAGGTAAGAGAACCAGTGAAGTTGTTAGACAGGTAAGAAAAAAATATCCTGAATTACCCATAATAGCTACTGGAGGCAAAAATGAAGAAAGTATAAAAGAAACTATTGAAGCAGGTGCCAATGCTATTTCATATACTCCTCCAACTACATCAGAATTATTTGCAGTGACAATGGAAAAGTATAGAAAAATGGCTGTGGATACTACTAAATAGTAAGGTTAATTATATAAAAAATAAACCCCTGTGCAAGGTTACAAGGGTTTATTTAGCATGCTAACTTAACAACTAAAGCTAAGATTATAACTTCTAATACATGTTGGATAAGTTAAGCTAAGAGTTTATTGACTACACATTGATAAAAAGTATTTATGAAACTCTAGATTTTCAGTAAGTTCAGGATGAAATGATGTAGCAAGAATGTTATTTTCCTTAGCGGCTACAATATTTCCATTGATTTCACAGATAACTTTTACAGTGCTATCACAACTATTAATATAAGGAGCTCTTATAAAAACAAGAGGTATTGGGTTTTTAGAAATTTCTTTAATTGAAGTTTGAGTTTTAAAGCTATCTATTTGTTTTCCATAGGCATTTCTTTTAACGCTTATATTCATGACGGAAAGATAAGTATTTTTATCATTTTCAATTTCTTTTGCAAGTAATATCATACCAGCACAAGTTCCCCATACAGGTAAACCTTTTAATATATTTTCTCTTAATGGAATAAGTAAGTTCGTTTCTCTTAAAAGTTTACCAATTACAGTGCTTTCTCCTCCAGGAATAATTAGCCCACTAATGTTTTCTAGATCGGATATGTTTTTAATTTCTACAGTATCACAGCCTAGAGACTTTAAATGGTTTATATGTTCAATTACAGCACCTTGAAGAGATAAAACTCCAATTCTCATAGGCTACCAGCCCCTTTCGGCATATCTATTGTCCAAATCTCTTAAATCAAGACCTCTAATTGGGTCTCCTAAATCACTTGAAACTTCAGCAAGTATTTTAGGATCATTATAATAAGTAGTTGCAAGTACAATAGCTTTTGCTCTTTTTTCTGGATTAGAAGATTTAAATATACCAGAGCCTACAAATACACCTTCAGAACCAAGCTGCATCATAAGAGCAGCATCTGCAGGAGTGGCAATTCCACCAGCTGCAAAATTTACTACTGGAAGTTTACCTTCTTTCCAAACATATTTTATAAGGTCATAAGGAGCAGATAATTCTTTAGCAATTGTCATAAGCTCTTGCTCAGATGAATTCTTAACTTTATTTATTTCATTTACCATGCATCTCATATGGCGGACAGCTTCCACAACATTTCCAGTACCTGCTTCACCCTTAGTTCTAATCATGGAAGCACCTTCACCTATTCTTCTTAAGGCCTCACCAAGATTCTTGGCACCACACACAAAAGGTATTTTAAAATCCCATTTATTGATATGATAAGCTTCATCAGCAGGAGTTAATACTTCACTTTCATCAATATAATCTACTTTAAGTGCTTCAAGTATTTGTGCTTCCATAAAATGACCTATTCTAACCTTTGCCATAACAGGAATTGAAACGGCTGCTTGTATTTCTTTAATCATTTTAGGGTCAGACATTCTAGCAACTCCGCCTTCTTTTCTTATATCTGAAGGAACTCTTTCCAGTGCCATTACAGCACAAGCTCCAGCTTTTTCTGCTATTTCAGCTTCTTTAGGATTTACAACATCCATAATTACGCCGCCCTTTAACATTTGAGCTAAATTTTTATTTAATTCATATTTTTCCATAAGAAAACCCTCCAAATTTTATAAAAATATGTAATACATTAAAAAGGCCTTATTAATAATTACCATGATCATAATAGTATAATAAAATAAAAATCCATAGTAGTAAAATGTATCGATACATTTTTTATTATAGAGTTTCCGAAGAAATTATGTATTTATTAAGTAAAATAAATAGCGTAGATAAAGACTATTTTATTTTTTTGTAAAAAATTTTAAAAAAACACTTGCAAAATAATAATAATTATTATATAATATCAAATATAAGGTAAGCAAAAATAAAAAATTAAATGAATATAAAAAAAATTGAATTGGAGGATTACATAATGAAAAAATTTATTTGTTCAGTCTGTGGATACGTTTATGAAGGAGAGGTTGCACCAGAGGTATGTCCTCAGTGTAAAGCTAAAAAAGATAAATTTGTTGAAAAAGTAGAAGGAGAAATGTCTTGGGCTGATGAGCACAAAATAGGTATAGCAAAAGATGTAGATCCTGAAGTTATAGAAGGTCTTAGAGCTAACTTTACTGGAGAATGTACTGAAGTAGGAATGTATTTAGCAATGAGCCGTCAAGCAGATAGAGAAGGTTTCCCAGAAGTAGCTGAGGCTTATAAGAGAATAGCTTTTGAAGAAGCTGAGCATGCAGCAAAATTTGCAGAGTTATTAGGTGAAGTTGTAACTTCTGATACAAAGAAAAACTTAGAAATGAGAGTAGAAGCAGAGCATGGTGCATGTCAAGGTAAAAAAGATTTAGCAACTTTAGCTAAGAAATTAAATTATGATGCAATTCATGACACTGTACATGAAATGTGTAAAGATGAAGCTAGACATGGTATGGCATTTAAAGGATTATTAGGTAGATATTTTAAATAAAAAATGCCCATAAGTATATATATTAATGTAAAAGGGACTGTTGAAAGCAATTTAAAAGATTGCTATTGCAACAGTCCCTTTTATATTTTATTAATACATTATTTACCGGTGAGTTATGCAAGAAAATTTTAAGAATATTATAAATAGTGATATTCATTTATGCATAATTTATACAAAATAAATGATACAAAGTGATGGTTGTATTATCGGACTAATATGTTTAAAAGTATAGAAAATATCCATATGTAAACATCTACAAAGCGCTGAAAAACAAGAGAATTATGGAATTGGTGATAAAAATTATATAATAATAAAAATATATATAAAATAAAAAAAACACTTAAAAAAAGTTGCATAATTATAATTTTGGATGTATAATTATGATATTGATCTAAGGAGTCAAAAAAGTTTAGTTTATGGAAAAGGGGAGAAAAGTATGAAAAAGTTAAAAAAAGCATTAGTAATTACACTATCAGTAATTTTCACTGCTGCATTGTTTGCTGGTTGTGGAAATACAAGTGGAAATCAAAGCCAAGCTCAAGGGAGTAATTCACTAGATAAAGTGAAAAAAGCAGGGGTATTAAAAGTAGGACTAGAGGATTCATTTCCTCCAATGGAATTTAGAGATAAACAGAATGAATTAAAAGGCTTTGATATAGATATGGCAAATGAAATAGGAAAAAAATTAGGGGTAAAAACAGAATTTGTATGTACTGATTTTAATGGAATAATTCTTGCACTTAAATCAGGAAAATTTGATACTATAATTTCTGGACTAAGTATTACAGATGAAAGAAAAAAAGAAATATCATTTTCTGATCCATATGTAATGAATTCACAAATTATAGTTGTTAAAAATGGGAACACTAATATAAAAGCTGCTAATGACTTAAAGGGTAAAACTATAGGAGTTGGTCTTGGAACAACAAGTGAAACTGTTGCAACTAAATTGCAAGGATTAAAAGAAGTTAAAAAATATGATAAAACTACAGAAGAACTTCAAGATTTATTGATAGGAAGAATTGATGCTGTTATAGTAGATGAACCAGTAGGCAGATACTATATATCAGACAGTGACAAAAAAGATAAATACTTAGTTTTAGATGAAAAACTTAGTAAAGAACCAATGGGGATAGGATTTAAAAATGAAGATAAAGAGTTAAAAGAAGCTGTTCAAAAAGCAATAGATGAATTGAAGAAAGATGGAACTTTTTCTAAGCTTTCAATAAAATGGTTTGGAACTGATATATATAAAAACAAATAAAATTTGGTCGTATTGAAATTAAAGGACAATGAGATACGTTTCTCATTGTCCTAAACTTAAAAAGTTGAATAGGAGTGAAAGCATTGGATACAGGAATTATCATAAAAGTATTGCCTATCCTTTTAAAAGGAAGTGTAATGACAATAGAACTTACTGTTATTGCATTAGTTGTAGGAACCATGCTTGGAATATTTTTAGCACTTTTAAAGCTTTCTAAAAATGTAGTATTTAGAATGATATCAAGTTTTTATACATGGATATTTAGAGGGACACCTTTACTTTTGCAGTTATTTTTCTTCTACTATGGGTTGCCTTTTATGAAAATTGAACTAACACCTTTTCAAGCAGCTGCAATAGGACTAAGTTTAAATTGTGGTGCTTATATGGGAGAAATAATAAGAGGTGGAATTCAGTCTATAGATAAAGGTCAGTTTGAAGCAGCGAAAGCTTTAGGATTTAGTTATGGGGATACTATGAAAAAGATAATATTGCCACAAACTTTTAAAGTTATAATACCACCTGTAGGAAACGAATTTATAGCAATGTTAAAAGATACATCGTTAGTATCAACTATTGCTATGGTAGAACTTATGAGATCTGCACAGCAGATATATGCAAGTACGTTTAGACCAATAGAAGTATTTTTTACAGCAGGTGTATTATATCTTCTACTAACTACTATATTTACAGGAGTATTTGCAATATTTGAAAAGAAGCTTTCTGTTTATTAATAGTAATTAGATATTAAGCAATTTAATAAAAGGAGGAATTTTTTATGGAGAATGTAATTGAAAACAATTGTATAGATTTTAATCCGAAAAACCTTATGATAGAAGCTACAAATCTAACTAAAAAATTCAATGACCTTGTTGTATTTGAAAACTTAGATGTTAAGGTAAGAAAAGGAGAAGTTTTAGTTGTTATAGGGCCTTCAGGATCAGGAAAAAGCACGTTTCTAAGATGCCTTAACCATCTTGAAGAGATAAATGGCGGGAAAATAATTATAGAAGGTGAAGAATTAAACCCAAAAGATAAAAAGCTTATAAGAAAAATAACTACAAAGATGGGCATGGTTTTTCAGAATTTTAATTTATTTCCTCATATGACAGCTATGCAAAATGTAATGGAAGCACCAATTATGGTGAAGAAAGAAAATAAAAATGATGTTTTAGAAAGAGCAAAAAAGCTTTTTGAGAAGGTTGGTCTTTCAGACAAAATGGATTATTATCCATCAAAACTTTCTGGCGGACAGAAGCAAAGGGTTGCTATAGCAAGAGCACTTGCTATGAATCCAGATATAATGCTTTTTGATGAGCCTACATCTGCATTAGACCCTGAACTAGTTGGAGAAGTTTTAAATGTAATGAAGGATCTTGCAAAAGAAGGAATGACTATGGTAGTTGTAACTCACGAAATGGGTTTTGCAAAAGAAGTTGCAGATAGAGTTATATTTATGGATGGTGGAAAAATTGTTGAACAGGGGCCTCCAAATGAGATATTTTCTCACCCAAAGGAAGAAAGAACGAAAGCATTCTTGGAAAAAGTACTTTAAGTAAAGAAATTAAAATTATAATTATAAATAAATTAAGGTTGAAAGTATAAAATAAATGTCAACTACAAAAATGAAGTTGACATTTATTTGTAAATTTAAATGTTTGAAAAATAAAAACATAGAAAAGATTGGGACTAAAAATAATATTATAAATTCTCGATTGAAAAGACGGAGGAAATTAATTATGAAAGATAAAGTAGTACTAGCGTATTCGGGTGGACTGGACACATCAATAATAATTCCTTGGCTTAAAGAAAATTATGATTTGGATGTTATTGCAGCATGCATAAACGTTGGCCAGGGTGATGATATGAAGGAAGTTGAAGCAAAGGCTATAAGAACAGGGGCTTCAAAGGTATATATTGAAGATGTAATAGAAGAATTTGTAACAGATTATTTATTTAAGGGTATAAAAGCAGGAGCTTTATATGAAGAAAAGTATATGCTTGGAACTTCTTTTGCAAGACCGTTAATGGCAAAAAGATTGGTAGAAATAGCACATGCTGAAGGAGCAAAATATATAGCTCATGGATGTACTGGAAAAGGAAATGATCAGGTTCGTTTTGAAATTGGTATAGCAGCTTTTGATCCTACAATAAAAGTAATAGCACCATGGAGAATATGGGATATAAAATCAAGAGAAGATGCAATAGATTATGCTAATTCTAAAGATGTAGATGTACCAGTAACTAAAGAAAAAATATATTCAAGAGACAAAAACCTATGGCATTTAAGTCATGAAGGCGGAGAATTAGAAGATCCTAAAAATGAGCATAACCAAGAAATGTATCTTATGACAACTCCAGCAGAAAAGGCAAAAGATGAAGTTACTTATATAGAATTATATTTTGAACAGGGAATAGCTAAAAAATTAAATGGAAAAGATATAGCTCCAGTTGCATTAATAGAAACATTAAATGAAATAGGTGGAGAAAATGGAATAGGAGTAATAGACATAGTAGAGAATAGATTAGTAGGAATGAAATCAAGAGGAATATATGAAACACCAGGTGGAACAATTCTTTATTCAGCACATAAAGAGCTTGAAAGATTAACTCTTGATAAAAATACATTCCATTACAAACAACTGGTTTCACAAAAGTATGGTGAATTAGTATATGATGGATTATGGTTTAGCCCTTTAAAAGAAGCTTTAGATGCTTTTGTGGATGTTACACAGAAAAATGTAACTGGTTCAGTAAAATTAAAGTTATATAAAGGCAATATAATGGTAGCTGGTGTAGATGCACCTTATGCCCTTTATGATGAAAGTATATCTTCCTTTGGTGCAAGTGAATTATATAGTCATAAGGATGCAGAAGGTTTTATAAACTTATTTGGACTTCCAAGTAAAATACAATCTATGATTAACAAGAAGAAGGAAAAATAATTATGAAACTTTGGGGTGGAAGATTTAAAAAAGCTGAAAATAAGCTAATGGAAGACTTTAATAGTTCACTAAGTTTTGATAAAACGCTTTATTATGAAGATATTCAAGGCAGCAAGGCACATGTTAAAATGCTTACTAAGTGTGGCATTTTAACAAAAGAAGAATGCGAAATTATAACAGAAGGATTAAACTCCATACTTTCAGATATAGAAAATAACGTACTTCAAATAGAAGGCGATTATGAAGATATTCACAGTTTTGTAGAGACAAATTTAATAGAAAGAATAGGTCAAGTTGGTAAAAAACTTCATACTTCAAGAAGCAGAAATGATCAGGTGGCTGTGGATTTAAGACTTTATGCAAAGAAAAAGGCTTTTGAAGTTATAGAAAATATAGATGCACTTAAAGATGTAATAGTAAAGCTTGGAGAAGAAAATGTTTGCTTAATGCCAGGATATACACATCTTCAAAGAGCCCAGGTAATAACCTTTAAACATCATATTATGGCTTATCATAATATGTTATGTAGGGATAAAAAAAGAGTAGAAAATGCCATAGAAATTTTAGATGAAAGTCCACTTGGATGCTGTGCATTAGCTGGAACCACATATAATATAGACAGAGATTTTACAGCTAAAGAACTAGGTTTTAAAAAGCCAGTGGATAATTTCTTAGATGGAGTAAGTGATAGAGATTATGTTATAGAGCTTTTGTCTTGTTTTTCTATAATGATGATGCACTTAAGTCGTTTAAGCGAAGAACTAATTCTATGGAGTAGTAAAGAGTTTGACTTTATTTTGATAGATGATGAGTTTTCAACAGGAAGCAGTATCATGCCTCAAAAGAAAAATCCAGATGCTGCAGAATTGATAAGAGGCAAAACAGGGAGAGTATACGGTGCGCTCATGGCACTGCTTACCACTATGAAGGGCATTCCCCTTGCCTATAATAAGGATATGCAGGAAGACAAAGAACAGTTTTTTAACTCCTTAGATACAATATTAAGCTGTTTAAAAATAATGAGTGGTATGCTCTCCTCATTAAAAATTAAAAAAGAAAATACTCTAAAGGCAGTAAAAAAAGGATTTTTAAATGCTACAGAAGCAGCAGATTATCTTGTAAACAAGGGGATGGCTTTTAGAGATGCTCATAAAGTAATAGGGGAAATAGTACTTTACTGTGAGGAAAAAGATAAAGCTATAGAAGATATTTCTTTAGAAGAATTAAAAACTTTTACGGATATATTTGAAAAGGATGTTTATGAATTTATAGATTATAAAAACACCTTAAATAGAGGAATTAAAACAGAATTAAAATAATTCATATATATATACAAAAATAATAGAACATTTCTAACTTAGAAATGTTCTATTATTTTTGGAAAATTATTTGATATCTCTTCTGTCTCTATGATAATCTCTATCTCTACCGAAGAAAGAAAGAGAATATAATCCAGCTATACCAACGAGAGCATAAATAATTTTAGTAAGGCTAGACATTGTGCCAAATAAAATAGCAACTAAATCAAAACCGAAGAAACCAATTAATCCCCAATTTACAGCACCTATAACAACTAATATTAGGGCAAGACCATCTAAAAATCTCATAATTACATCTCCTTTATAATTTCGTATAAAATTATTATTTGCATATTTCTAAAAATTATAAGGGATGAAATAAATAAAAAAAATTACCCCCTAAATGAGTTTTCATATAGAGGGTTAATTTTAGTCTTCTCTATTTAAAATATCTAATTCTATATTTCTATCTATAGGTTGAACTAAAGAGATAAAAGTATCTGTTCTTTGAATTCCATCAACTGCTTGAATTTTGTTCATTAATAAATTTTGAAGATCTGCTATGTTTCTGCAAATTACTTTTATAAATATAGAGTATTGACCTGTAGTATAATGAAGTTCAACAATTTCTTTTATAAGTTTTAATTGTTCCAATGCGTCATTAAAAGTTTTAGCTCTATCTAAATAAATTCCGATAAAGCAACAAACATCGTAACCAAGCTTTGAGTTATCTATAATCATCTTAGTACCTTTTATTATTCCAATGTCCTCCATTTTTTTCATTCTAACATGAATGGTTCCTCCACTTACATGACATTGTCTAGCTATTTCTAGAAATGGAGTTCTAGAATCCTTTATAAGAATATGTAGTATTTGAAGGTCTAAATCATCTAGTCCGTTAACCTTTAAATTCATTTATATCACTCCTTACTTTAAAAGTATTATGTTTTTTTAAATTTGTCAAACAAAACTGAATTTATATGAATAGTAAATGGAAATTAACTATTAGGTTTAGAATAAAAATATTAACTTACTAACATTATACCAAAAAAAATTATTAATTTGATAAATTTAAACGATATCAATAAAGCAAATTTGATTAAAGCTTCATAGACATCTTATTTAAATGATAATTTAATAAATATTATTAAATTTATTTAATAATATTGCAATTAATAGCATAAAGTATTATTATATTACTAAAGAAAAGATTATATGTACATTTAAAATAATTTAGTTAATTTATATAGTTAACAGGAATTTAGCTCAATTGGGGATAGCTTCAAAAAATATCATAGGTAGGATTTGGAGTTGAAAGTATAATAATATTTCAGTGCATAAATAAAAAAAGGGGCTTAAATAAGTAAGAAATTGATATTATTAATAGAAAAATCACTGGTAAAACATTAGTATTACCAGTGATTTTTTATATTAAAATATTATATGAATATTTTAATTTGCGAAATCATTTTTCTCTCATCAAAATCCATGTAAACATAATAAGTTGTTGATAAATCTTCATGGAAAATTGACAAAAAATTCTACAATATTTATAATTAATTATAAATTACTATCTAAAAATTATAGATAAAAAATGTAGTTTAGGAGGTGATTAAATGGGGCATATCCGTGTAAAACTACTTGGTAACTTTATTGCAACTTTTAATGAGAAAAATATAGCCTTCCCATATAGTAAAGTTCAAGCTTTGTTTTGCTATCTAGTAATAAAAAAACAAACAACAAGAGAGGAATTATCAGGACTTTTATGGCCAGATATGGAGGAAAGTGTTGCAAGAAAAAATTTAAGAAATGCAATATATAAATTAAAAAGAGTTTTTGGAAAAGAAGAAGTGATAGACTTTTTAAATAAGTCTACAATTATATTTAGTGAAAATATAATTATAGACACGGATGTTGATAAATTTATTAGTAATAAGGATGAAATAGATATATATAAAGGAGAATTTCTGAAGGGGTATATGCCTAAGGATGCTGAAAACTTTGAAAAGTGGATTTTTGAAACAAGAGAGTATCTTCAAGGGATATATATAAAAAGACTTAAAGAGCAAATAGAATTAGAAGAAAACAATAAAAATTATGATAAGGTTGAACAATATTCTAAATTGATTATAAAGATGGATGAATTTAATGAAGAAGCTTATAGAAATTTAATTCTATGTTATAAAGATCAGGGTAAGTTTAATAGTGCTATTGAACTTTATAATAAGCTTTCCGATATATTAAATAAAGAGTTGAGTATAACACCTGATGTTAAAACAACAAAGATTTTTAAAGAAATGCTGGACTCAATGAATGAAAGACATAAAAAAGAAAATCATGAAAATTATTTTTATGGAAGGCTTAATGAATTAAGGCTTATGGAGAATAATTATCAGAATTTTATTAAAGGTAAAAATGCAAAATCTATATTAATAAAAGGTGAAATGGGTATAGGAAAAACAAGTCTTAAAGATAGATTTGTTGAATCAATAGATAGAGATGAAGTATATATTTTTGAAACAAATTGCTATCAATTTGAAAATGAATACGCTTTAAAGCCTTGGAGGAACATTATTTCAAGTCTAGCATGTACTATAAGTGATGATAAAATTAAAACTCCTATTATATTAGAAAATATAATAAAGGAACGTGTAACTGAAGTAAACAATAGTAGTTATTCAGAAAATATTAAATTAGAAGATACTATAGAACTTTTAAAACATGATGTAGTAGGAAATATAATAACTTACATAATTAGAAAAATATCTATAAATAAAAAGATTTTATTTATATTTGAAGATATTCAATGGATGGATTCAGTTAGTATTTCATTGCTTGCAAGTGTTATAGCTCAATGTGAAGAAAATAACATAATGTTTTTGTTTACTTGTAGAAATGAATTTAATCAACATATGGATAGATTTTTTGCTTCTACAAAAAAATATGAAAGAATTCACACTATAGAACTTAATAGATTTAGTACTTCTGAAGTAGAAAATTTTATTAGTAAAGCTCTTCCAAAACATAGTTTATCAAAAGAAGTTATAAATAAAATATATATAGAAACGGAAGGCAATACCTTTTTTCTTAAAGAGTATCTTAACATTATAAAGTCAAAAAGTAATATAAATATAATGACATCTAAAATGCAAGATGTTTTAAAAAGCAGATTTATAGATATATCTGAAGATGAAAAGAAGATAGTTGAGATAGCATCTCTATTTCACGATGAAGTACCTATGTTTGTTTTAAAACATTTGACGCAGAAAGATGAGCTTGAAATTATGGATATAATAGAGAAATTAGAAGGTAGATTCATTTTAAAAGAATCAATAAATGAAACAAATATATGTTTTAAGTTTACACATCAAAAATTAAGGGAGTTTCAGTACATGAACTTATCCCTAGCCAAGAAAAAGATACTTCATAATAAAATAGGCGAAATACTGGAAAAAACACTGAAAAATAATATAGGTGACATTAATGTTTATTACAAATTAATATATCACTTTGAAAATGCAAATAATTACATAGAGGCTCTTAAGTATAGAATTAAAAGTCTAAATATTTATCTTAATTTTAGCCATGAACTTTTCCCAGTAATCTACTATAGCGATAAGTCTTATGATAAGTTATATTTTAATGATAGTGAAACTATAAAAAGCCTTAAGGAAATTGAGTATCTTTTAGAAAAACTAAAGAATGAAGAGGGAAACTCAATTGAAGTGTTAAAACTCGAAGTAAGTGTATTACATATAAGAGGAAGGTATTTAATAAGAAAAGGTGAATATGAAGAAGGAATAAAAAATATTGGCGATATGATAGATAAGGCCAATGAAATTGAATGCACTGATTATGCTATAGAAGGATATAAACAGATGATTTATTATTGCATTCAAACAAATAGAACAGAGGATATGATAAAGTATATAAATTATGGTCTTGATTTAGCTGTTAAATATAATTTTTATGAAGAGGTAGGAATAGTATTAAGACTCAAGGCTCTTTATAAAAAAATGGTTGGGGAATATGAAGAAGCACAAACATTAATGCAGGAGTCCATAAATACATTAAGTGGTACTAAACATACTTCGGATAAGTATGCTTTAAATATAGCAGCTTGTTATAATTATATGGGAGACATAAGAAAGAAAAAAGAAAATTTTTTAGAGGCACTAGATTATTATAATAAAGCTATTGAAATATGTGAACAAAAGAATGTATTAACTAGTCTTGCACTATTTTATACTAACGCAGGAGAAACGGCATTTTATACTGGGGACTATAGTTTATCAAACAAATACTTTAAAAAAGCTTTGAACATTTATAAAAAATTTGATCTTATATGGGGTAAATCCATAGCAGAAGCTTTTATGTCAATAATTTTAATGAGAGAAGGAAATTTTGAAGAGTCTTTGAAATATCTAAAAAGTTCTGATGTGAATTCAAAGATTTTAAAAAATCCTAAAGAGATAGGTACAGTTTTTAGAGCTAAGGCAGAGATAAGCTTAAATGTAAAAGATAATGTATATTTTGACCATATATTTAAAAAATACTTAAATCAAGATTATGAGGAATATGTTAGACAAGGTATAATTTATTTGAAAGAAGCTAGAGATCAGCATCAAATTGATGATTTAAACAAATTAATATTTAATTAACCCATAAAAATTATAATTCTGTTTTGCGCGTCAATAAAAAATAGTCTGACAAAAAAGAAAATTTTAATAATTTGGTATTTTGTAGACGTTGTGAAGATGTGTAAACGATATAATTAACAGAAGCTATAGCGGAGTTTAAAACTAATATTAAATATAAATAGTAAAGCTAAGAACTAAGTTACCAATGATCTTGTTAAAAAATATTGTTTTATTTTTCATTAATGTGAAAGCGTTATCGATGCATAAGACAATCTAAAATTCACTATGAATAAAATGAGGGGGAAATTTTATGACAAAAAATTCGGAAACAAAAAATCAAAGTGAATTACATAGAAGTTTAAAACCAAGACATATGAACATGATTGCTATAGGAGGAGCAATAGGAACAGGTCTATTCTTTGCCAGTGGTAATGCCATAAGTTCTTCAGGTCCTGGTGGTGCTCTGGTAGCATATGGAATCATGGGCATACTTGTATATTTTTTAATGACATCCCTAGGAGAAATGGCAACATTAATTCCAAGTGCAGGTTCTTTTGAAACTTATGCATCAAGATTTGTTGATCCGGCATTGGGTTTTGCGTTAGGATGGAACTATTGGTTTAACTGGGCTATTACTGTTGCAGCAGAATTAGTTGCTGGCGGACTTATAGTAAAGTTTTGGCTACCTAATACTAAAACGACTCTTTGGAGCGTAGCATTCATGATTATTTTATTATGTCTAAATCTTATGTCTGCAAGAGCATATGGTGAAGGTGAATACTGGTTTGCAAGTATAAAAGTTATAACTATCCTTATATTTCTTGTTGTTGGTGTGCTTATTATACTTGGAATCATGGGTGGAAAAGCAACTGGTTTCAGTAACTGGGTGCTTAATGATGGAAAAGGTCATGCCGCACCATTTGTAGGTGGAGGACTAGCAATATTAACAGGATTTTTAACAGCAGGATTTTCTTTTGCAGGTACAGAGGTAGTTGGACTTGCAGCAGGTGAATCAGAAAACCCTGAAAAAGATGTGCCTAGAGCAATAAATACAGTTTTCTGGAGAATACTTATATTTTATATTGGAACAATTATTGTTATTGGTTGTATTATTCCTTTTACTGACCCAAATCTTTTGAAAAATGGTATAGCAGATATAGCTTTTAGTCCGTTTACCATTGTATTCAAAAGAGCTGGTATGGCAGCTGCTGCTTCCATAATGAATGCAGTAATATTAACTTCTGTTCTTTCTTGCGGTAACTCTGGACTTTATGCAGGATCTCGTATGATATATGCTATGGCTAAAGAAGGAAAGGCTCCAAAATTATTTGCAAAGGTAAATAAGAGAGGAGTTCCAGTAAATTCACTTATTCTTACAGCACTTGTTGCATCAACAGCTTTCTTTGCATCGCTTGTTGGTGATGGTAAGATATACTATATACTTTACAGTTTGTCTGGAATTACAACTTTCTTCTCATGGTTAGGTATAGCGATATGTCACTATAGATTCAGAAAAGCTTATGTGGCTCAAGGTAAGAAATTGGAAGATTTAAAGTATAAAGCATTATGGTATCCACTTGGACCTATATTTGCTATGATACTATGTACTATTGTTATATTTGGTGCTAACATATGGATATTCCAAGCTGAAAAATTCAGCTGGTTTGACTTTATAACTAACTATGGAATTATTCCTATATTTATTTTTGTTTACTTTGGATTTAAGAAGGCAAAGAATACAAAAATAGTTCCTCTTACAGAATGTGATTTTGAACATGTAGAACATAGACAATCTTTAGAAGAATAACTAAAACAGTCAAAATATTTAATGGTTTTATAAGCCTATGAGGAGACTCATAGGCTTGTTTTTTTAGCGTCTACAAAAAAATATATGGGATTTAAGAGAAAATTCGAAAAAATATTAATTTATAGACGTTTTACAGATGTGTAAACGATATAATAAAAACAAATAAAAGAAACTAAGGGGGAAGTACATATGGCAAAATTAGTAGAATGTGTACCTAATTTTAGTGAAGGTAGAGATAAAGAAGTAATAGAAAAAATTGTAGATGAAGTTAGAAAAACAGAAGGAGTAAAACTTTTAGACTATTGTTCAGATAAAGACCATAATAGATCAGTTGTAACTTTTATAGGTGGACCAGAAGAAGTAAAGGAAGCCGCATTTAAACTTATTAAAAAAGCTTCAGAGCTTATAGATATGAGCAAACATTCAGGAGCACATCCAAGAATGGGTGCTACAGATGTAGTTCCATTCATTCCTATTAAAGATATAACTACTGAAGAATGTGTTCAAATTGCTAAAAAATTAGGTGAAAAAGTTGGAGAAGAATTAGAAATACCTGTTTATTTATATGAAGATGCTGCCACAGCACCAGAAAGACAAAATTTAGCAAACGTAAGAAAAGGTCAATATGAAGGTTTCTTTGAAAAAATAAAAAAACCTGAATGGAAGCCAGACTTTGGTCCATGTGAAATGAATAAAAAAAGTGGAGCTACTGTTATCGGAGCAAGATTCCCACTAATAGCATATAACGTAAATTTAGGAACAGACAATATAGAAATAGCTAATGCTATAGCTAAAAAGATAAGACATATAAGTGGAGGCTTAAGGTATGCTAAGGCTGTTGGAGTAATGTTAACTGAAAGAAATATAGCTCAAGTTTCAATAAATATGGTTAACTATGAAAAAACATCTGTATACACTATTCAAGAAATGGTTAAAATGGAAGCAAAAAGATATGGTGTTCCAGTAGTTGGAGCTGAAGTTATTGGACTAATACCTATGAAAGCTTTAATTGATTGTGCTGAATATTATCTTCAAATTGAAAATTTTGATGTAAGTCAAGTTTTAGAAGCAAATTTAAGTGAATAGCTGAAATTTTATATTATAAGCAAATTGCGAAGCAATTTGCTTATAATTAAGAATGTTAATTAATAAAAGGGACATGGGAGGAAATACTATGATTAATAATATGGATATTAAAGAAGCCATGACTATAAAATTGGATGATACATTGCCTGATATGCCTAAGTTTATAGAAGGTATAAGAAGAGCACCAGATAGAGGATTTCATTTAACTAAAGCACAAACAGAAATTGCTTTAAGAAATGCGTTAAGATATATTCCATCTAAATATCATGAACAGTTGATACCAGAGTTTTTAGAAGAGTTAACTACAAGAGGAAGAATTTATGGATATAGATTTCGTCCAGAAGGAAGAATACATGGAAAACCTATAGACGAATACAAGGGAAATTGCATTGAAGGTAAAGCTTTTCAAGTTATGATAGAAAACAATTTAGATTTTGAAGTAGCACTTTATCCTTATGAACTAGTTACTTATGGGGAAACAGGAAGTGTATGTCAAAACTGGATGCAATATAGACTTATAAAAAAATACTTGGAAGTTATGACTCAAGATCAAACTTTAGTACTTGAATCAGGACATCCATTAGGTTTATTTAAATCCAATCCTAATGCACCAAGAGTAATAATAACTAATGCTATGATGATTGGTATGTTTGATAATCAAAAGGATTGGGAAGTAGCAGAAGAAATGGGAGTAGCAAATTATGGACAAATGACTGCAGGTGGATGGATGTATATAGGACCACAGGGAATAGTTCATGGTACCTTCAATACACTTCTTAATGCAGGAAGAATGAAACTTGGTATTCCAAATGATGGAGACTTAAGAGGACATTTGTTTATAACTTCTGGTTTAGGCGGAATGAGTGGAGCTCAACCAAAGGCTATAGAAATAGCAAATGGAGTAGGTATAGTAGCGGAAGTAGATCAATCTAGAATAGATACAAGACTTAAACAAGGATGGGTTAAAGAAAGCTCTTCTGATCTAGATAAAATCTTTAAAATTGCAAATGAGTATTTAGAGAAAAAAGAAGCTATGTCAATTGCTTATCATGGAAATATAGTAGATTTATTAGAGTACATGGTTAAAAATAACATAAAGTTAGAACTTTTATCAGATCAAACATCATGTCATGCTGTATATGAAGGTGGATACTGCCCTCAGGGAGTTAGTTTTGAAGAAAGAACAAAGCTTCTAGCAGAAGACAGAGAAAAGTTTGACAAACTAGTGGATAAGAGCTTGAGAAGACATTTTGAATTAATAAAGACTTTAGTAGATAGAGGAACATATTTCTTTGATTATGGAAATGCCTTTATGAAAGCTGTATATGATGCAGGAGTTAAAGAAATATCTAAGAATGGAATAGATGATAAAGATGGCTTCATATTCCCTTCTTATGTAGAAGATATAATGGGACCTCAATTATTTGATTATGGTTATGGACCATTTAGATGGGTTTGCTTAAGTGGAAAAGAAGAAGACTTATTTAAAACAGATAAAGCTGCTATGGAATGCATAGATCCAAATAGAAGATACCAAGATAGAGATAACTATAATTGGATAAAAGATGCTGAAAAGAATGAATTAGTTGTAGGAACTCAAGCAAGAATACTATATCAAGATGCTACTGGAAGAATAAATATAGCACTTAAATTTAATGAAATGGTAAGAAAAGGTGAAATAGGACCTGTAATGATGGGAAGAGATCATCATGATGTTAGTGGAACAGATTCTCCTTTTAGAGAAACTTCAAACATTAAAGATGGAAGTAATGTAATGGCAGATATGGCTGTTCAATGTTATGCAGGAAATGCAGCTAGAGGTATGAGTCTTATAGCTCTTCATAATGGTGGTGGTGTTGGTATAGGAAAATCCATAAATGGAGGCTTTGGACTCGTATTAGATGGAAGTTATAGAGTAGATGAAATAATCAAATCAGCACTTAGCTGGGATGTTATGGGTGGTGTTTCAAGACGTTCTTGGGCGAGAAATGAACACTCTATTGAAACAGTAATAGAGTTTAATAAAACTCATGAAGGTACAGATCATGTAACACTTCCATACTTAGCAGAAGATGAATTGATAAAAAAGGGTATAGATAATATTTCTAATTCAGTGTGGAGGTAATTAAATGATAATTAAAAATATAGGTTGTTTAGTAACCTGTGCTGGATCCTATGCTAAAACAAAGGATAAATTAAAGGATGCAGGGGTAATTGAAAATGGTTATATAATAATTGAAGATGAAAAGATATTAGAAGTAGGCAGCGGAGATGGGTATCACAAGTATTTAAAAGATAATGAAACAGTAATAGATGCACAAGGTAAAACTGTAACACCTGGACTTGTAGATAGCCATACTCACGTAGTTTATGCAGGTTCTAGAGAATTCGAATTGCCTTTAAAACTTCAAAATATGAAATATATAGATATACTTAATGCTGGAGGCGGAATTTTAAGTACTGTAAAGAACACAAGAGAAGCTTCTATAGAAGAATTAGAACAAGGTACTAAGCAGAGATTAGATTTAATGCTTGCTCATGGTACTACTACAATAGAGAGCAAATCAGGATATGCATTAGATGTTGAAAATGAAATAAAAATGTTAAAGGTAAATAGTAATCTAAATGAAAAACATCCTATAGATATAGTTTCAACTTATCTTGGAGCCCATGCAGTACCTAAAGAGTTTAAAGAAAATAGGGAAGGTTACATTGATCTTATAATTGAGAAGATGATTCCTTATATAAAGGAACATAATTTAGCAGATTTTGTTGATTGTTTCTGCGAAAAAGGCGTATTTACTATAGAAGAGAGTAGAAAAATTTTAAAAGCTGGTCAGAAGTTAGGCCTTAAAGCTAAAATTCATGTAGATGAAATAGAGTCCATAGGAGGAGCAGAATTAGCAGGAGAGATAAAAGCTGTATCTGCTGAACATTTAGTAGCTGCTTCAGATGAAGGAATAAAAGCTATGGCAGAAAATAACGTGGTTGCAGTGCTTTTACCAACTACATCATTCTATTTAATGTTAAATAAATTTGCAAGAGCAAGAAAAATGATAGAAGAAGGTGTTCCTGTAGCTTTAGCTACAGATTGTAATCCAGGTACATCTCCTACAGAATCGCTTCAGAGCACTATGACTTTTGCAAGCTTTGGACTTAAAATGATGCCAGAAGAAATAATAAATGCAATGACCATAAATGCAGCTTGTGCAGTAGGACGTGAAAAGGAAATTGGGAGCATTGAAAAAGGTAAAAAAGCTGATATAGCTATATTTAATGCTAAAAATTTAAATTATTTAATGTATCATTTTGGAGTAAATGCAATAGATATAGTAGTTAAAAATGGGGATGTTGTAGTCCAAGATGGTAAAGTTGCATATTAATCTAATAAATAAGGAATGAGGTGCTATAAAAATGCTGCAAAATTTGACTGTAAAAGGTTTTATAGATGAATTAGGGTCTAAGTCACCAGCACCAGGTGGAGGGAGCGTAGCTGCTCTCTCAGCCTCACTAGCTAGTTCACTTGCTAGTATGGTATTCAATCTTACTATAGGAAAGAAAGAATATATGGAATATGAGAAATCTCTAAAGGAAAACATTGATGAAGCATCAGAAAAAGTTAACATGTGCAAAGAAGAATTCTTAGAACTTATGGAAAGAGATACTAATGCTTTCTTATCTTTAATGGATGCATTTAAGATGCCTAAAAATACAGAGGAAGAAATTAAAGAAAGAAAAGAAAAAATAGCACAAGGTAACAAAGAAGCTTTAGAAATTCCTTTAGAAGTAGCAAATAAAGCATATGAGCTTTATGATTACATATTTATAGCAGTAAAATATGGCAATAAAAATGCAGTATCAGATGCTGGTGTGGCAGCTTCGTTAACAGCAACTGCGTTAGAAGGTGCAATATTAAATGTAAAGATAAACATTATGGGGTTAAAAGACGAAGCATATAAAGAAGAATTAAAGAATAAGTGTAATGAATTATTAGAAAAAAGCAAAAACAGAAAACAAGAAATTATGGGGATAATAGAAGAAAAACTAATGTAGAATATGGGGTTTAATCAAGGAGGAGAAAAAAATGAATGTTGTTAATTTAAAAGGTGAAGATCTTACTTTAGAGGATATTGTAAATGTTGCACATAATGGTTATAAAGTTTGTCTTACTGAGGAAGCTAAAGAAAAGGTAAAAAAATCAAGAGCAATAGTAGATGATATAGTTGATAATAATAAAATAGTATATGGTATTACTACAGGATTTGGAAAATTTTCAGATGTAACTATAACAGGAGAGCAGTGTAAAACACTTCAAAGAAATTTAATAATATCTCATGCTTGTGGCGCTGGAGAAAAATTTCCAACAGAAATAGTAAGAACAATAATGCTATTAAGAGCAAACAATCTAGCTAAAGGATATTCAGGAATAAGATTAAGTGTTTTAGAAACTCTTATAGATATGATTAATAAAGGAGTTCACCCTTCCATACCTGAAAAAGGTTCTTTAGGAGCTTCTGGAGATTTAGCACCTCTTGCACATATGGTGTTACCTATGCTTGGTGAAGGAGAAGCTGAATTCCAAGGTGAAATTGTGTCAGGAAAAGAAGCTATGGAAAAGGCAGGAATACCTTTAGTAGAACTTGTAGCTAAAGAAGGCTTGGCTCTTATAAATGGAACTCAAGTAATGACTGCAGTAGGATCATTAGCTTTACATAATGCTATAAATCTTTTAAAACTTAGTGACATTGCAGCATCACTTACTATAGAAGCTTTAAGAGGAATAAGGGATGCATTTGATCCAAGAGCTCATATAGTAAGACCTCATAAAGGACAAATTCAAACAGCTAAAAATATACTTGCGTTACTAGAAGATAGTTCTTTTGTAACTAATCAAGGAGAAATAAGAGTACAGGATGCATATAGTTTAAGATGTGTACCACAAGTTCATGGCGCTAGTAAAGATGCTGTAAACTATGTTAAAGAAAGGGTAGAAATAGAAATAAACTCTGTTACAGATAATCCTATTGTATTTGAAAATGGAGATGTAATATCAGGTGGAAATTTCCACGGACAACCTATGGCGTTAAGCTTTGATTTCCTTGGTATTGCAGCAGCAGAAATTGCTAACATATCAGAAAGAAGATTAGAAAGGTTAGTAAATTATCAGCTAAATGATTTACCTGCTTTCTTAGTGAAAAAAGGTGGACTTAATTCTGGATTTATGATTACACAATATGCAGCAGCTGCTTTAGTATCAGAAAATAAAGTACTTGCACATCCAGCATCAGTAGATTCAATTCCTTCATCAGCTAATCAAGAAGATCACGTAAGTATGGGAACTATTGCTGCTAGAAAAAGCTTAGAAATAGTGAATAATGTAAGAAGAGTACTTGCAACAGAAATTATGGCTGCTTGCCAAGCTATAGACTTTAGAGATGGACTTAAATTAGGAAAAGGTACTAGTGAAGCATATAAGGCTATAAGAGAAAAGGTAAGCTTTATAGAAGAAGATAAAGTTATGTATAAAGAAATAGATAAATGTGAAGAACTTTTAATAAATGGAGAACTTTTAAAAGCAGTAGAAAACAAAGTTAAAATAGAAATATAATAATACACATTAAAAAAAAAGATACTGCCCTAAAAATTAATTTAGGGCGGTATTATTTTATTTTTCACAGGAACATTCACAGTTACAATTGTCATTTAATATAATTTTATAAATTTGTTCATATCTATAAGTACAAGAACCATTCTGCTGCATATCTGCACAGAGTTCGGTTACAGCATAATAGATATCTTCACCTCTAGTTAATATAGCTCTATAGTTTTCGGAGTCGCTTGATTGGTATACTTCTACGAAACCGCTTTCATTAGTAATGCTTTGAGAACCGATTTTTATTGCCCTATCAAGCATAAGTTCAGTTTTAACTTTTTTATCAAGTACATCTTTCATAAGTTGTTCATAGTTAACCATATATTTTGTACCCCCATTTTTTTATAATATTATATCATGATAATATTATATCATAATAATAATTATTTTTAAAGAATAAATATCATAAAATATGAAAATATATTATAGTAAATGGAAAAATGTTGATTTTATAATACTTAATTTTAAAAAGGTATTGATATAAAAGAAAAAGTATATGATAATATAAATAATGGACACAAAAGTGAAGGAGGAAATGACAGATGCCTTTATGGTCAAAATTAGTCCTACAAGTTTTATTCTTTGTATTAATATTTGTAGTGGTTTATAATCAATTAAAAATTCATGTATTGTCAAAATTTCATCCTAATAAATGGATTATTTTAGGAATAGCGGTAGTATCATTTTTCATACCTACTATAGTAGCAAATTATTTTAAATATGATTTAAATGGGACAGTATGGCAATATGTACAATCTACAATATTTATAGTGTTTTTCTTATGGTTTGTAGATTTGAGAAGTGGAGCTATATATAAGATACCAGGCAGAAACAATAATGCTAAGGGGAAAGATGTAGTGATAAAACCTAAAGCAAAACCTAATAGAGTAAACAAAAGTAAAGAAAGCAGTAATAAAGAAAAAAAGAATCAGTAAAAAACAAGAAGGATTTTTGATATTATATCAAAAATCCTTAAATTTTACAGACGATTTCGAAAAAAAAGTCGAAAAACGATATTTTTTATAAAATATATTGACTAATCATATTTTAAATGTTATTATTAATTCATAAAATAAGTCGAAATTTATCAATAAAACTGTTATCGTGGACAAATTAATTTTTATTGATAGATGAAACTTTTTATTAAATAATATCCCCTATTAAGCCACATGCTCCCCCATGTAGGCTTTTTTTTATGCATAATAATATTCTATTATTTTAAAATATATGGTAAGATGTATTTGAAAAATATGTTTTATGAAGGTACCTAATTAAAAAGGAGAAATAGTGCAAATGCAGGATATAGTTCAATCAGTAGATAGATCACTTTGTATTTTAGAATTATTATCTGATTATGAAGATGGGTTAGGAATAACTGAAATAGGTGAAAAAGTAGATTTACATAAAAGCACAGTACATAGACTTTTAAATACATTAGTATGTAAAGGCTATATAAAACAGAATAAAAGCACCAATAAATATGGATTAACCTTAAAGCTATTTGAACTTGGAAATAAAAAAGTAGAAAAAATGGACTTTGTCACCATTGCGCAGCCTTATTTAAAGGAATTGATGGAAAAAACTAATGAGGTAGTTCATTTGGTAGTAAAGGAAGGAATTGAAATTATGTACCTTTCTAAAGTGGAACCTCAAAAATCTATGAAAATGTATACGAGAATAGGTATGAGAAAACCTATGTATTGCACAGCAATGGGAAAGGCTATGCTGTCACAGATGACAGAAGAAGAAATACAAGAAATTTGGAATGCTAGCGATATAAAGAAACTTACCCAAAATACTATAATTGATTTTTGCAAATTAAAGGAAAATTTAAAGGAAAGTAAAGAAAAAAACTATGCTATAGATGATCAAGAAGTTGAAATTGGAATAAGGTGTATAGGAACTGTAGTAAGAGATCACAAAAACAATGTATGTGGAGCCATTAGTTTATCTAGTTCAATTATAACTTTTACAGAAGACAAAATAGAAGGTTTTTCTAAAATGATTTTAGAATATGCAAATAAGATATCAAAAGAACTTGGTTACAGAGCTTAAATGTAATCAAGTTCTTTTGATATCTTATTTGCATTAAAAAGCACATAGCGAAAATGAGTACTTCTTATTGACAAAAGTGTTTTGAAAACTATATAATTTAAATATAGAGTTTATGAAACATGGTTTCATAATACGAAACAACAGGAGGGGTAAAAAAATGGATATAAGATATGCGAATCATCCAACTGATTCAAAAAAATATGATACTACAAAATTAAGAGCTCATTATTTACAAGAAAAAATATTTGTAAAGGATGAGCTTTCTTTAACTTATAGTCATGTAGATAGAATAATATTTGGTGGAGTAATGCCGGTAGATAGGAAAGTTACTTTACAGGCAGCCGATGAATTAAGAGCTGATTACTTTCTTCAAAGAAGAGAAATGGGTGCAATAAATGTAGGTGGAAAAGGAACAGTTGTTTTAGATGCTGTTAAGTATGAATTGGATAAGTATGAAGGATTATATATAGGAATGGGGACAAAAAATATAAGTTTTATTTCAGAAGATAAGAATAATCCTGCAAAATTCTACATAAATTCTGCACCAGCTCATAGGAGTTATCCAATAGTTAAAATAGATAGAAGCAAAGCTATCACTTCTGATTTAGGTAATCAAGCTAATATGAATGTAAGAACTATATATAAGTTTATACATCCACAAGTTTGCAAAAGCTGTCAACTATCCATGGGATTAACTATGTTAAAGGAAGGAAACAGTTGGAACAGTATGCCTTGTCATACTCATGAACGTAGAATGGAAGTGTATTTTTACTTTGATCTACCTCAAGAACAAAGAGTATTCCACTTAATGGGTGAGCCACAGGAAACAAGACATATTGTAATGGCAAATGAGCAAGCTGTAATCTCTCCAAGTTGGTCTATACATGCTGGAGTAGGAACAAGCAACTATACGTTCATATGGGGAATGTGTGGAGAAAATCAAGAATTTGATGATATGGATAATATTGAAATTAAAGATATTGAATAAAAATTTTTAGGAGGAAGGATTTATGTCGTTATCAGATTTTTCTTTAGACTTTTTTAAATTAGATGGTAAAGTAGCAATTGTTACAGGCGGTAATACAGGACTTGGACAAGGGTATGCAGTAGCTTTAGCTAAGGCTGGAGCAGATTTGCTTGTATCAACTCATGGTGTGAATTGGGAAGAAACAAGAGAATTGGTTGAAGCAGCAGGAAGAAAAGTAGAGTTCGTTCAAGCTGATTTAACAAAAAAAGAAGATAGATGCAAAGTAGTGGAAAAGTGTATGGAGGTTTATGGAAAGATAGATATACTTGTAAATAATGCAGGGACCATAAGAAGAACTCCATTGCTTGAGTACAAAGATGAAGATTGGAAAGCAGTTATGGATATAAATTTAAATGCTCTTTACTATTTAAGCAAAGATGTTGCAAATATTATGGTAAAACAAAGTTCAGGGAAAATAATTAATATAGCATCAATGCTTTCATTCCAAGGAGGAAAGTTTGTTCCACCATATACAGCAAGTAAGCATGGTGTAGCAGGGATTACAAAAGCATTTGCTAATGAATTAGCTTGTCATAATATACAAACAAATGCATTAGCACCAGGGTATATAGAAACAGCGAACACAGAAGCAATAAGATTTGATAAAAATAGAAATAATGAAATATTATCGAGAATACCAGCAGCTAGATGGGGAAAAACATCTGATTTAATGGGAGCAGTAGTGTTCCTTGCAAGTAGGGCGTCAGATTATGTAAATGGCCATATTTTGGCTGTTGACGGTGGATGGTTGGTAAGATAGAAAAATAGTAGAATAACTATTTGTGTTCGTAGCATAATAAATGTAAAAAGTACAACTTCCAATATACTAAGTATGGTGGGAGTTTTTTTTTCATAGATATTAATAGATTGGCCCCAAATATCAGTAGTCTGAAGTAAGGAGAGGTAATGTCTGGTGCTAAAAGAAATGTAGTAGAATTATGTCAAAGGTTGTATTATTAAAAAATATGTGATATATTATCAGTAATTGGTACGACCAGCATACCATAAGACCAATATACCAATAATTCTTCTGTAAAAGAGGTAATTTATCATTTTCTGTTATAACTGTAGTTACCAGTATAATTACTAGTTTATTAGGTTCTATTATTGGACCATTTTTGTATAAAACATTAAATATAAATGATAAAAGTAGCTATGGAAATTGCTATAAAGTTTATTTCCAATATTGCTTAATTAAAATATCTATGGAGGTTTTATTATGATTGATAATAAAAACAATTCAAAGAAAAGTAGGGGGACATTTAACAAGTTATTTAACTCTATTGATAATTTATTAATTGAAGAAAGGGAACAGAAATTAAAATTAAAATTAGGTAAAGAAATAAAAAGCAGTATATTTACTGATGAAATTGTGGACAAACTTAATGAAAATGATTTTTCAGGTTTAATTGATGAAGAAAACAATAGAGAAAGACTTTTCTATAGTATATTTCCTATATTTGTGAAGGAAGGTAACAGTGTTTTTAGATTATATAAACATAAAATTGAAGTTGACTTATCTGATGAAATGAGTGATAGATATATTTACATATTTTCTGATGGAAGATTAACTTCAGGATTATTTCAATGCTTCACTATTAGTGATAATGAATATGTCTATGGAATAAAAAGAATAATTGATACTATTCCACTTTTTAAAATTGCTATTATGAAAACTTTAGAAAATTTCAAGAATAACATTGAGATACACAACAATAAAATAGAGAGTTCAAAAAATAAAGAACCATTAGCTGAAAAAAATTATAATGAATTACTTAATTATTTATCAAAAAGCAAAGATGTAAACTTTTGAGAGGAGAATATGAATGTTAAGCCCTGTGAAGAGCACAAAAATATATGAAATGGTGATGGAACAAATAAAAGATATTGTTAAAAAAGGTGAAGTAAAAAGTGGAGACAAGCTGCCTCCTGAAAGGTATTTATCTGAGAAACTTGAGGTTAGCAGATCATCTATTAGAGAAGCTTTAAAAACCTTGCAAATACTTGGTCTTATTGAAACTAGGCATGGTGATGGAAATTTTATTAATAGTAATTTTGAAAATAATTTACTTGAACCTTTATCTATTGTTTTTCTGCTTCTTGGAAGTAAAAGCAGTGATGTTCTTGAACTTAGAAAAATAATTGAACCAGAAACAGCAGCACTTGCAGCAAGAAACATAACAAAGGAGCAGCTTAAAGAGTTAAGGGAAATAGCAAATGAATTAAATAATACCTCAGATATTGAAACTTGTGCTTCATTAGATAAAAAATTTCACTACAAAATAGCGCAAGCTTCTGGTAATCATCTGATTTCAACTGTAATGTTTTCTATATCATCTTTAATTGAGAAATATATTGAGAATTCAAAAGCTCATACTTTTAATAAAGAGTTAGTTAAAATTCATCATGAAGAAATATGCAGAGCTCTAGAAATTCACAATGCTGCTGTAGTAGCTGCTGCTGTAAGAAAACATCTGGAATTATAAGATCCTACTTAAGCATTATCATTAATTTAAGAATAATAAAATTTAAATATATAACAAGGGGATGAATGTCATGATAATTGACAAAGTATTTTACAAAACACTATTCAAAAGCTTATTTTCAGATACTTTTGAACTCAAACTTTGGGATGGCAGCTCAGAAATTTACGGAGAAGGAGAAGTTCAATTTAAAATAATTTTCAATGAACCTATTTCTAAATCAGACATTATTAAAGATCCTTCTTTAACTTTTGGTGAAGCTTATATGACCAAGAAGATAGATATTGAAGGAAGTGTTCAAAAGGTTATTGAGTCTTTATACAACAATAAAGAAAGCTTTTTAAGAAATAGTGATAAATATTCAAGCTTACTAAAGATGGCTACAAATAATATTAAAAATAGCAAAAAGAATATTGAATTTCATTATGATATTGGAAATGATTTCTATAAATTGTGGCTGGATGATACTATGACATATTCTTGTGGGTATTTTAAATCTAAAGATGATTCTTTAATCCAGGCACAAAACAATAAAGTAGAGCATATTCTTAAGAAACTAAATTTAAAAAAAGGAGAGACTTTACTTGATATAGGCTGTGGTTGGGGTGAACTTATTACTTCTGCAGCAAAAAAGTATAATGTAAAGGCTATGGGCATAACTTTAAGTTCTGAACAATTAGCTAAAGTTAAGGAAAGAATAAAAAAAGAAGGATTAGAAGGTTTAGTTGAAGTTCAACTTATGGATTACAGAAAATTAAAGAATAGAACTTTTGATAAAATAGTTAGTGTCGGTATGCTTGAACATGTAGGACAAGATCATCTTGCAGAGTATTTTTCAGCTGTGAACAATTTATTAAACGATAATGGTGTATCGTTGCTTCATTGCATAACAGCTACAGAAATTGGAGGAAACAATACGTGGATTAATAAGTATATTTTCCCAGGTGGGTATGTACCAGCAGTTAAAGAATTAATTTACTGTATGACAGATGAAAAATTTAATTTAATTGATGCAGAAAATTTAAGGCTTCATTATGGAAGAACCTTAGAGCATTGGGCAAAGAATTTTGAAAATGTATTGCCTGAGATAAGAAAAACTAAGGATGAGACTTTTATAAGAATGTGGAGATTGTATTTAAATGCTTGTGCGGCATCCTTTAATTGTGGTAATATAAGCATTCATCAATTTTTGTTTAATAAAGGTGTAAATAATGATTTACCGTGGACTAGGGATTATATGTACAAATAATTAATTAATAGTATTTATGCAGTTTGCAAGTAAAATTAGATATATTGACATCAATAGTATAAAGAAAGCAGATGATAAAATTAAAAGTAATGGTGAAAAGCAATCAATTAAAAATGTTACATCTTTAATGAAATTAAGCCACTTAAAGGAATTGACTAAAATTTTTGAAATACATGTAAGCGGAAAGAGAAAAGAAGATTTTGTAGAAACAATATCATTTTATATTAAAAATAATATTTCAGTAATAATGGGTAATTTTATTACATATGAAGAATATACTTTTATAAAAGAAATATGCGACAATAATTATACAATATCATTAGATGGAAATCATAATATAAAGGAAGATGTCAAAAAATCCTTGGAATATCTAGGAATAATATATTCATATTATGATTTTAATGAGAGAAAGGTATCAATTCCATTTGAAATAAGAGAAATAATAAAATTAAGACTTTCTAAAGTTGAGGTTATTGAACATTCAAAAGAAAATCAAGAACTTATAGAATTGTTTGAAATTCTATTGGATATATATGGATTAATACCACAAGATTTATTATTAGATTATGTTGTTAAAGATTTTAAAAAGGAATACAAAGTGCATGAAGCAATTAAAAATTTGTGGAGATACAATAACAGATATAATTTGTATTATAATGATTATAAATTAAACTATTGCAATACAAAAATTATTGACATGAAGTATCTTAATGAAAAACTATCAACAAAATCAGATATAAATTATAAATACTATGATAAAAGTCAGCTTAAAAATATGGACAATAGGAATTTGCATTGTATTGAAAAAGAAATTTATGTTGTATTAAAGAGACATTTTAAATCATCAGACCTTACTTTGAAATATTTGGAATACATAAGAACTATGATTAAAAATGATATATCAAGCAGAGAAATAAGTGAATTTATAATGAATAAAACAAAAAGAATGAGTGAGCAAGGTAGGATGATTATAGAAGGACTGGTAGATAGAGCAGGGATCTACTATCCACTATGGACACTAAAAGGACATTCTTTAAAGGATCTAAAATGCAGCTGTAAGCTTATACAAGTTGTGGATTCAAGAAAATATAAAAAGGTTAAAATAAATTTATAAGTGTAACAGTTGAATATGTAATAACTAAAAAAAGAATGTTTAATAAACTAAAAAGGAATATATAACAGCAAGTAAAGTTAACAGCGAATTGTTATTTATAGCAAGATTTATTTTAGCAGAAAAAATAAACTTTAAGTACTTATTCAAAGTACCTAAAGCTTATTTCTATTTGAATATTGATGAATAAATATTCGCTTTTTAGTAAAGCTCAAAGTTGTATCAGTTAAGGCAAAAGTTGCACTTTTACTTTATAACTTTGATGAAAGTTCATTTCTAACTACATCCAGTAGTGGAACCACAGTCTAAACAAACCATACAAGTACCATTCCTTACCATTCGAGTGCTAGCACAATTAGGACAAGTAACTCCATAAAGATTTTCACCATCAACTTTTTTAATCTTAGATTTATTTTCTGGAATATTTGATGAAGCCACTAAGTTTTCTGTACCTATGTTTAAAATATCCTTATCATAGTTTTCAGGTTTAACCTGACACCTTGAGAAATCACCTAGTTCTATGTCAATAACTTTGCTTATTAAATCAGATATAGAACTTACATATTTTATATAAGGATGTTTTTGTACAAAGCCATAAGGCTCATATTTTTGCCCTCTTAACATCCTTGCAATGTCTTGAGGAGAAACGTGATGCTGAAGCATTACAGAAACAGCTTTAGATAGTGAGTTTAAAAGTCCTGTAATTATAGTACCTTCTCTATCTGTAGTTATATATATTTCTGATATTTCACCATTTTGACGTCTATTAACAGTAGTATATATTTTAACATCATCAATTTGTGCTGGGTGAGTAGTGCCTTGTCTTATACCTACAGGTTTATCGCGCTTCGTATGTTTTACTCCTTTTTGTAAATCCTTAGCTTTTTGTAAAAGCTGTTTATAGGTTAAATTTTCAAGCTTTAAATCCACATTATCTGTAAGTCCAGTATTTAAAGGCTGAGCTGCTTTGGAAGAATCTCTGTACAAGGCTATTCCTTTTATGCCAAGTTTCCAAGAGCATAGTATTACATTTTTAAAATCATCTATAGTAGCAGTTTTAGGTAAATTTACGGTTTTGGATACTGCTCCAGATATAAGTGGTGTTATAGAAGCAACCATAAGTACGTGTCCCATAGGGTCTATATATCTTTCACCACTTCCACATTTGTTAGCAGTATCAAAAATTGGCAAGTGTTCTTCTTTTAAATGAGGAGCACCTTCAATTTTACCATCTAAAATTTTTTCATAAGTAAAATCATTTTCTGTTACTGTTTCTTTCTCTAGCACATATTCTAAAATGTCATCTATATTATCCTTTGAATATCCTAAGTTTTTTAGAGCTGTAGTCATAACAGGGTTTAGCATAGTTAAAAAACCGCCACCTGAAAGTTTTTTATAGACTATATGACTAAAAAATGGTTCAATGGATGTGGCACCACAATCCATAGCAAAAGATATAGTGCCTGTAGGTGCTATTACGGAAACTTGAGCGTTTCTATAGCCATATTTTTCACCATAACTTAAAGCTTTACTCCAACAATTTTTAAGACATAAACTTATGTATTTAAAACCTTCTTTATTTAAAATGTCATGATTTACTTTTATTGGTGTATAATTTAAACCTTCAAAGTCATCACTACATTTAATTTCACTATTTTTAGAAATATCTCCAATTTGAATTCCAGCAATTCTTGCATGATTTCGTATAACTCTCATCATATAAGGCTTATTTATTTCAAATTTTTTAAAAGAACCAATTTCTTTAGACATTAAAGAGGATATATAGTAGGAATAACCTGTAAGTATACCTATTAATGAAGATGCTAAATTTCGAGCTTCATCAGAATTATATGCATAGCCAATTACCATAAAAAGTGAAGCTATATTTGATATACCAAGACCTGTAGGTCTAAATAAATAACTTTTTCTTGCAATGTCTTCTGTAGGATACTGGCCCCAATGTATAGAGGCTTCAAGCATTAATTGAAGTAAACCTATTACGTGTAGATACCCATCTATGTCAAATTTATGAGTAGCATTATCGTAAAATTTGTATACATTTATAGAAGCTAAATTACAAGAGGAATCATCTAAAAAAGCATATTCACCACAAGGATTTGTGGAATTTATTTTATTATAAGGAGCATTTAAAACACCATCTTCGCCAGCAGGACAAGTATGCCAAGCATTAAAGGTATCACTGAATTGAGGAGCTGGGTCTGCACACTGCCATGCGGAGGAATTAAAAGCTTCCCAAAGGTCTGATACATTAATAATTTTGTCTAGCTTAGAATCAACTCTACCTTTAAGCTCTACAGTTTCTTCAATATTATTATTTAAGTTATCAACTTTATTCATAAAATAGTCTGAAAATCTAACTGAATTATTGCTGTTTTGACCAGAAACTGTTTCATAAGCTTCGCCGTCAATATCCATATCGTAGCCCATTTTACCAAGAGCTCTTACTTTATTTTCTTCTTTAGCTTTCCAAGTTATAAAATCCATAATTTCAGGATGATCTACATCTAAACAAACCATTTTTGCAGCCCGCCTTGTAGTGCCACCAGATTTTATAGCTCCAGCATTTCTATCTAATCCTTTTAAGAAACTCATTAAGCCAGATGAAAAACCACCACCAGAAAGTTTTTCGTTTTTTGCTCTTATAGAAGAAAAGTTAGTACCTGTACCAGAACCACCCTTAAAAAGTTTTGTTTCTGCAACATATTGATCTGATATAGAATGTGGTCCTAAAAGTTTATCTTCTATAGATAGTATAAAGCAAGCTGAAGCTTGAGTTCTAGAGTAATTATCAGAGGCTTCAATAACTTTACCTTGTTTTTCATCAAAATAGTAATGACCTTGTTTGCTGCCTTTTATATTATAAGAAAGAGCAAGACCTGTATTAAACCATTGTGGAGAATTAGGTGCATACATTTGATTTAATAAAGCGTAAACACTTTCATCATAAAAAATACAGGATTCTTCTTCACTTTTTATAATATTTTCATTTTTCAAAGCTTCACACCAAAAATTAACCATTCTGTGAGCTACAGCTTTCATACTATTTTCATAACCAGTTTCATTTGGAATACCTGCTTTTTTAAAATATTTAGAAGCTATTATATCACAAGCAGTTTGAGAGTAGTGTTCAGGGAATTCTAAATCCTTCATATCAATTAGTACTTGACCACTTTTGTGATCTTTTAAAAATACATCTGTTTTTTTCCACTTGAATAAATCATATACAGTTTTGTCTGAATCGCTTTCTAAACCTTTTGTATAATATCTTTTAAATAAATCATTTATGGATTTCAAAATAAATATCCTCCTTGTATTGTGAAAATTACACTACATATAGTATAATGTGAAAAAATGGGTACTATATGTAGCAACATATCTATTATAAAGTAGATTGATGTTTAATTCAAGAATAAATATTTTTGACAAACATTTATTAGCTTGTAATAAAAATAGTTATTAAAAGAGAAAAGTCTGAATTTTGCATATATTATAGTAATCGTTAACATTTATCTAAATGTGTAGTAATATGTAAGTATGTTAATTGTATGCATAAATATAGAAAGATATGTAAAACTAATTATGCGCTTAGCAATATTAAGAAAAGTACTTAGAAGGGGATATTTATATGAAAAAAATAAGCACAAAAATTTTATTAGGAATTATAGCATGTTGTACAATTTTATCTTTACTAATAGGAAGTATATCAATAATTAAAAGTAGTTCTTTAATAAAAAATGAAGTTTCTGAGAAAACGATTTCAATGGCGGATTCAAAAGCTAAGGAACTGGATAAAACTATATTAAGTGTTCAAAATACAAGTGAAAATTTAACAACAATAGTTGGTACATTAATTGATAAAGATAAATTAAGGACTAATTCTTTAGATTATGAAAATTCGCTGAAACCAATGGTTAAAAACTTAGCAAGTTCCCAAAAAAATATAATGGGAATGTATATTATTTTAAATCCAGAAATAACTGGCGAGGTACATGGAACTTGGTATGTGGATATGCTTAATAATGGACAATATGTAGAACATAAGTTAACAGATAAAAGTGAATTTAAACAAGGAAATACTAACCTATCATGGTATTATGAACCTATAAAACAGAAAAAAGGAATATGGAGCGACCCATATCTTAATAATGAATTAAAAACTGAAATGATATCATTTACCAAGCCTATATTTAAAGATGATGTATTAATAGGTTTAGTGGGAATAGATATAAATTTTAAAAATTATAGGGATAGTATAAATAATATAAAAATGTATGACACAGGATATGCATGTTTGCTTAACAATAAATATGACTATATTGTACATAAAACACTTAAATCCACAGACAATCTAAACAAGGTAGATAATGGAAGTTATAAATTTATTGGTGATAAAATTCATAACAATCAATTGGGAATTGAGACATTCAAAAGTTCTGCAGGAAAAAGTATAATGAGTTATGCTCACCTTTCTAATGGATGGGTTTTACTAATACAAGTAGCAGAAAAAGATGTTTTTAAACAATTAAATAACTTAGAAATTTTATTGGTAGGAATTATTATTTTAGGAGTTGGAATAGCTTCTATTATAGCAATGTACATATCAAAAAAAATAACTAAGCCAATTACATATTCTACAAATATAATAAATAAGGTAGCCAATTTAAATTTAACTTATGATGAGGAAGAAAAAAACAATAATATAGTAAATAGTAAAGATGAAACAGGAGTTATGGCAAAAGCTATTTTAAATTTAAGAGAGGAGTTAATTGACATACTAAAAGTTTTAAAGGGAAATGCAGATGAATTAATAAGTTTTTCACAAGAGCTTTTAAAAACTACAGATGAAACTACAGAATCTATTAATCAAGTATCAAAAACTGTTGAGGAACTAGCTAAAGGATCTCAAGTACAAGCCAGTGATGCTCAAAATGGTACGGAACAACTTACAAGTCTTGCAGATGAAATAAAGATGTCAGTAGATAGTTGTAGTCAAGTAGAGGAAATTTCTAAAAATGTAAAGTTGATGAATGATTTAGGGCTTAAATCTATAGAAAAACTTAAAGAGAAATTCAATGCCAATAATGAAGTTACAGAAAGAGTGGCAGTCAACATAGAAACTTTAGCCAATAAATCTGGAGTAATTGGGGAAATTATAAACTCCATAGAAAATATATCAGAGCAGACAAATCTTTTAGCATTAAATGCAGCTATTGAAGCTTCACGTGCTGGCGAAGCTGGAAAAGGTTTTGCAGTAGTTGCAGATGAAATAAGAAAGTTAGCAGAGGAAACTTCAAATTCTACAAAGGAAATAAGCAGTATAGTAAACCATATACAAGTAGAAATAAGTGCTGCAAAAGGAAATATGGATACTGGTAAATTTGCATTAAAAGAAGCTAATAATGCAGTAATGGATTCTAATAAGGCATTTAAGTCTATAGAAGAAGCAGTAAATAGTACTTTTGAGCAATTAAGAAGTTTGATTTTAAATATTAGTAAAGTTGATAATGATAAAGAAGGTGTTATAGACTCCATTCAAAATATAACAGCGATTTCAGAAGAGTCAGCTGCAGCTACAGAAGAAATATCTGTTACAATACAAGAGCATACATTGAACATGACTAACATCGAAGAAACTGCTAAAAAACTTAGTGGTGTAGTGGAGAAATTAGAAAGCATTATTAATAAATTCAAAATACAATAAATTGTAGATAAAGTTTTTATTGACGTTTTTCTGAAAATAAATAAGTAGAGGAGAATTTAAAATGATAATTGAATATAAAAATTTAAATCCTAAAATAGCGGAAAGTGCTTTTGTAGCTGGTAGTGCAGATATTATAGGAAAAGTAAATTTAGAGGAAGATACAAGCATTTGGTTTGGAGCTGTACTTAGAGGAGATTGTAATTCTATTCATGTAGGAAAAGGCAGCAATATTCAAGATAATTGTACTGTACATGTGGGGCAAAATAGTGTAGCGGAAATAGGAGAATATGTAACAGTTGGACATAACACTATTATACATGGTTGTAAAATTGGCAATAATTCTTTAATTGGTATGGGATCAACTATTTTAAATGATGCAGAAATAGGAGAAGGAGTAATTATAGGTGCAGGAAGTTTGGTAACTTCAGGTAAAAAAATACCTTCAGGAGTTTTGTGTATGGGATCACCAGCTAAAGTTATACGTGAACTTACAGAAAAAGAAAGAGAATATGTTAGAGCTTCTGCACTATCTTATATAGAGGAAGCAAAAAATTATAAAAAAGGAGAGTAGATTTTTAAATCTATACTCCTTTTTCACTTGATTAGAAACCAATAGTCTAACATGCTAACTACAATCAAAAAACAAAGTATTGCAAAGAAGAAAGCAAAAGAACTATAATAAAATCTAAAGAGTGATAATTTAGAATATTTAGCATATATTTAGAAAATTGAAAAGGGGGTCGATAGTTATGAAAAAGTCACAGAGAATATTAGGAGGACTATTTGGAGTAGCTTGTGGAGATGCTTTAGGTGGAACATTGGAGTTTCTTTCTAAAAAAGAAGGAAAAGAAGAGTATGAATATTTAAAAGAAATAGTAGGAGGAGGCGTTTGGAATTTAAAGCCTGGAGAAGTTACAGATGATACTATGATGACTATTGCAGTGGCTGAAGGTATATTAGAAAATCCCAAAGATCCTTTAAAATTTATAGGAAAAAACTTTATTAGTTGGTATGATGGCAATCCAAAAGATGTAGGTAATACCGTAAAATTCGCAATGGAAGGGTATAAAAAGTATAATAGCTGGAAAAAGGCAGCAACCTATGCACATAAACAATTAAATGGTAGCACTGGAGGCAATGGAACTCTTATGAGATGTATTCCGGTAGCACTCTATTATGATGACTTGAACAAAGTAATGAAAATAAGTAGAGAGCAATCATTACTTACACACTCTGACGAAAAAGCAGCAGAAGCTTGTGAATTGTATAATACTATAATTTATAGATATTTAAAAGGCGAGGAAAAAATAAAGGTTATTGAAGAAGAAATTATAAAATATCAAGATTATGAAGATATAATGTCCACAACAAAGATAGAATTAAATCCTTCTGGATATGTAGTTGATACGCTACAATGCGCTTTATGGTGCTTTATAAATACTAGTAGTGCAGAGGAGGCAATATGCGAAGCAGTAAATCTTTATGGAGATCCAGATACTATTGGTGCAATAACAGGAGGAATGGCTGGAGTTTATTATGGAATCAATGATGTTCCAGAAAGATGGAGAGAAAAAATACTAGTTAAAGATAAATTAAATGAAATTGGAATAAAAATAGAAGAAAAAATAATTAAGAAAAATTCTTAATTAAAATCTAGTAACTAAGCCACTAATAGGATATAATAAATTAGGTTAAAGCATTATATCCATACAATTACAGGGAGTTGAAGATACGTGATAAACATAGGAGAATTTAATATTTTAAAAATTGTTAGAAAAGCAGACTTTGGTTATTATTTAGACGCAGAGACAGGAAGAACTAGTGATGACATACTTCTACCTACTAAAAGTGCATTAGAAAAAGAACTTTCTATAGGTGATGAAGTTAAAGCTTTTATATACAGGGATTCAAAGGATAGAATTATAGCTACATTAAAGGAGCCTTTGGCTGTAGTTGGTGAAATGGCATATCTTAAAGTAGTATCTAAAACCAAAATTGGAAGCTTTATAGATTTTGGTATGGAGAGAGATATTTTTGTTCCAATGAAAGAACAAGTTTATACATTAGAAATAGGTAATTTTTATTTGTTCTATATATATTTAGATAAAACAAATAGAATTGCAGCTACTACTAATATAGACAGATATCTAGAAAATTTAGATACTGAAGAACCAGAGGAAATACTAAAGAGCAATTATAGAGTAGGGGATGAAGTTGTAGGCATTGTTTATGGCTTTCAAACTAATGGCAGTGCTATGATAGCTGTAGATAAGATTTACAGGGGAGTAATACTTAAAAATGAGTATTTTGTAGATATTAAAGAAGGATATGAATTAAAGCTTAGAGTTAAAAAGATATATGAAGAAGGAAAATTAGGTCTTACTCCAAGGAAAAAGGCTGTTGATGAAAGAACAGAGTTACAAGAAAAAATAATACAATATCTTAAAAAGCATAATGGAACTATGACATTAAATGATAAAAGTTCTCCAGAGGATATAAGAAGAGTATTTCAAGAAAGTAAAAATTACTTTAAAAATGCTTTAGGTGGACTTATGAAGCAAGGAATCATAGAACAAGATGAGAATGGAACTAGGCTTAAGTAATCTTTCATAATAACTTAAAAAAATAGGCTTGGTATAAAAAAGCACCTTTGGTGCTTTTTTGTGTTTTTTGAAGATTTTCATGGGTATATTCAATGTAAAATCACAAAAAATAACTGAAAAATACAAATTGGAGCTGATTTTAAGTGAAAAAAAGGATAATTGTATTGTTAATAATCGTAATTTTTGTTACAAGCAATGGATTTGCAAAACAAAATAAGTATGAAGTACATTTTTTAGATACAGGACAAAGTGATTGTATATTAATAAAAACAGATATTAAAAATTACTTAATAGATACAGGAGCAGAGTATTATTCTGACAAGATTTTAAAATACTTAAAATCAAATGGAATTGATAAAGTAGATACATTAATTTTGACTCATTATCATGATGACCATTATGGCGGTTTAATAAAAATAGCAGATAGTATAAAGATAAATAAAGTATTTTTACCAATGCATAATGATAAAGTGAAATATAGTTTATATAAAGAATTAGCTAATAGAGGTGTAGATGTAAAATGCATAAGCAATAATTATATTTTAAAGGAAGGAAGAATGAATTTAAAAGCTATAGCACCATTTAAAGAAGATAAAAAAATAGAAAATAATAATTCTATAGTACTACAAGGAGAAATAGATGGAATAAGTTATTTTTTTGCTGCGGATTGTGAAAAAGAGGAAGAGGAGAATATGATAAAAGTGAATAATATAAAGTGCTGTGATATTTTAAAAGTACCTCATCATGGTTTAAATACTAGCAGTACTGAAAGTTTACTAAAAAAAGTTTCTCCCAAAGTTGCTATCATTACTTGTAATGGTATAGAAAGTCCAGAGGTAAAAGTAATGAATAGAATAAATGAAACAGGTAGTATAGTATTAAGAACAGACTTACAAGGTAATATAGTGATTAAAAATGGAATTTTAAAGATGTCTAAGTTAGATTTAAATATAAGAATTAAATAATTAGAAATTAAGAAGTTCAAAGATAAGGTAATACTTAACTTTGAACTTTTTATTCCATTGATACCATTATAAGATTCTTTAGAATGTTATTTAATAATGCTTTGTTCTTTCATAAAAACTACGATATAATAAATATAAATTAGGAATTTAAAGCGATAAATTAATTTAAATTTTATTGGAGGTGATTTTGTGGAAATATCTAGAGTAAGCCGGCCTTCTACAATTACTAGTGAAAAGAAAAATGTAACAGTTAAGAAAGACTTTTCTCAAAGCTTTGATTCTCAAACGGAAAAAAGATCAGAAGAACAGCTTAAAGAAATGTTTGATAGTATAAAGAAAAAAGGAAATAGACTTGCAATAACAAAATGTTATTCAGATGTTAGACTTTATAAGAAGATGATAAAAGAATATCTTAGTTCTATATTAAATTATATGTACAAAGTGAAAAAGGATATAAGTTTTTGGCAAACACAGTACTTTATAACGGTAGAAACTATAGATAGCAAATTAGAGGAACTTACTCAAATGCTTATGAGTGAACAAAAAGATAATTTAAATGTAGCAGCTACTATTGATGATATTACAGGGTTAATGGTAGATATTTATAAGTAAGATATCTGAAAAATAATAGATAAGTATACAATAAAAGCGGCTTATATTTACCGCTTTTATTATATTGAGTTAAATAAAGTTTGTGACTTGCTATATGAGCATGAATTTAAGCTAATAACTTATGAATAGTGTTAAGAAATGTATGTTAAAACTAAGGAAAGGTTGTACTAAAATTATATTAAGAAATATGTTTAACACAGCATTTTATAAATTTGTGTTTTAAGAATATTTTATAGACAAATATATTGTTTAATTAAGTATATAAACAGTAACAGATCTTCTTCCCCAGCTTTCGCACTCACCTTCTGTTGGAAAAAATAAATCTATTATATTTCCCTTAATAGCACCGCCAGTATCTTCTGCTACAGCATATCCATAGCCTTCTACATAAACTCTAGAACCAAGTGGTATAACTCTAGGATCTACAGCTATAGTACTATAACCACCACCATCTCGTACTGTTGCAGAACCGGATGCTGTGACCGCATCACCGGAATATGCAGTTGCTTGCATGTTCAACACTTTTGAATATGAAACAGATTTTGACATACCACGAGACAAGGTACCACTTTGAGAAACGCTACTACTAACACTGTAAGTTTTAGTAGTTTCAGCAGCTAATAATTGTTTTTCTTTTTCGGTTGCTTTGCTAAGAAGTTCTTTTTGAGCTTTTATATCTTTACCCAAGTTTGACAAAGCAGTTTCATTGCTTGTCTTTAAATTTTCTAATTTAGCATTTTTAGAATTTAAAGCTTCTTTTTGATCTGATATAGTTTGTTTTTCTTGTTTTAATTTAGCAATAATCTTATTATCAAAACTTATTACTTTTGAAATCATGTCCATCTTTGATATGAAATCACCTAAATTATCTGATGATAAAATTACGTCAAGATAGCTATTTTTATCATTTATATACATAGCTCTTATTCTTTTCTTAAATAAGTCATTTTGGTCTTTTGAGTTTTTTTCTGCTGTATCTAGTTTAATTTGTGTATTTTTAATATCATCTGCAACTTTATTCATATCTTTTTTATTGCTATCAATCTTTTTTATTACTTCGTCAATTTCCTTATCGAGGTCACTAACTTTTCCTTGTAAGGCTTTCTTATTTTCTTGAGCTTGCTTTAATTCATCTGAGGTGCCAGCACTTGGAGCGGCAAAAGCAATGCTATTTGTCATTAGAGTTAATACTAACATCATAATAACAGATAATCTTTTATTCAATATCATTTCCTCCTTAAAGATAATTATCAAGTTATTTTTAGTTTAAACTTGTTAATGTTTTATATTATATCATTAAAACATACAAAAACTCAAGTGTATGGAAATGTATGGAACAAAAATTGTAAAATATTTCATAAAAACAAGTTTAAGTTTAAGAATTATTTTGAATAAATTACCAAGGATTAAGTAGTTTTTTAAGCAAAAAAATAGAACCTTATTTAGGCTCTATTTTATAGGTTATTTCCAAAGATTATAACTTGCATCAGAAGGCATTCGAAAGTCTCCTCTTGGAGAAAGGCTTACAGTACCAACTTTAGGTCCATCTGGTATGGCAGAACGTTTAAATTGTTGGGTGAAAAATCTTTTTATAAATATTTGAAACCATTTTTCTATGGTTTCTTTAGTATATTCATTTTTAAAAGATTCATTAGCTAAAAACAATATTTTTTCTGGCTCAGCACCCTGTCTTACAAAATGATATAGGAAAAAATCATGAAGTTCATAAGGTCCTACTATATCTTCAGTTTTTTGTGCAATTTTTCCGTTTTTATCTTTAGGAAGAAGTTCTGGACTTACAGGTGTATCTAATATATCCATTAATAAATCAGAAATTTCTCCAGTTACTTCTGTTTGAGCTACATACTTAACTAAGTATCTAACTAATGTTTTAGGGATAGAACAATTCACGCCGTACATAGACATATGATCTCCATTATATGTGCACCAACCTAAAGCAAGTTCTGATAAATCTCCGGTACCTATTAAAAGTCCAGCTTCTTTGTTGGCTATATCCATAAGAATTTGAGTTCGTTCTCTAGCTTGAACATTTTCATAAGTAACATCAAGAGTTTTTACATCATGATTTATATCTTTAAAGTGTTGTAAGCAGGCAGGAACTATATTTATTTCTCTGAATTCTGTTCCTAGATGTTTGCAAAGACTTACTGCATTATTATAAGTTCTATCAGTAGTTCCAAAACCAGGCATTGTTACAGTTATTATGTTTTCACTTGGAATATTTAACATGCGAAAGGTCTTTACTATAACCAAGAGAGCTAGTGTAGAATCCAGGCCTCCGGATATACCAATTACAGCTTTTTTTAAACCTGTATGAGTTATTCTTTTGGCTAAGGCAGAAGTTTGTATATTAAATATTTCACTACAGCGAACATCCCTTTGCTTCTTATCTGAAGGCACAAAAGGATGTTTATCTATGTATCTGTCAAAAATTTTATAATCTAAGTTTTCAAATTGAAAATCTATTTGTAAAACTTCTGTGGGAAGAAATTTTACTGTATCTCTAAAGCTTATATTTTTTAATCGCTCAGCATTTAATTTGTTTACATCTATAATTGATGTTATTATCTCATTTTTTCTTTGGAATCTATCATTATGTTTTAAAAGACTACCATTTTCACTTATAAGTAAGTCTCCACTAAAAACTAGATCTGTAGTAGACTCAAATACACCTGAAGATGCATATATATATGATGAAATGCACCTAGCACTCTGAGATTTTACTAAGTCTTTTCTATAATCGGCTTTGCTTACAATTTCGTTGGAAGCTGAAAGATTGCCTATTATGTTTGCTCCCATTAAACTTAGATAGCTGCTTGGAGGAATAGTGACCCAAAGATCTTCACAAATTTCAAATCCAAATTTAAAATCACCACAAGCAAATATTATGTTAGTTCCAAAAGGAACTTCTTTTTGAAAAAATAAATCAATCTTCTTATTTACAATACCTATACCTTCTGTAAACCATCTTTTTTCATAAAATTCTGTGTAATTTGGAATGTAGCTTTTAGGTATGATTCCAAGTACTTTCCCAGCAAAAATCACATAAGCACAGTTATATAAGCAATTATTATATGTAAGTGTTGAACCTACAGCTATTAGTATATCTTTATCCTTAGAGTAGGTGCATAGAGATGCTATTGCATCATTAGCTTTATTAAGTAAAAGTTGTTGTGCAAAAAGATCAGCACAAGTGTAAGAAGTTATACAAAGTTCAGGAAAAACTACAAGTTTTGAACCTTGATGAGTAGCATCGTCTATACATTTCTTTATATTTTCTAAATTGAATTCTATATCAGCTATGTTAGTTACAGGACAAGCAGCTGCAACTTTTATAAAGTTATTAGTTGACATGTTATCATTCCTTTCCTTATATAGTATTTACAATAGAACTAAACTTATCCAATACAATTATCATTTAGAAAATATAAATTGTCAAACTATATTAGATGTATTAAGAAATAACTAGTCATTATTTTAGTATATTTGGTTTGTTATTTTTTTTACATGACTTAAAAGGGCTGTTGTACTAATTAATTAGTACAACAGCCCCACTTTTAATATATGTTCTACTATAAACCTTTTTCGTAAGATTCAACCATTTTTTTAACCATGTTTCCGCCTACTGATCCAGCTTCTCTTGAAGTTAAATCACCATTATATCCTTCTTTTAAGTTAACACCTACTTCATTAGCGGATTCCATTTTAAATTTGTTTAATCCATCCTTTGCTTCTGGAACTAATGATCTATTTCCTTTACTTGCCATAATAAATTCCTCCTTCTTGAATCCTTATAATATTTGTTTTTGTTTTGGATTCTATTAAAAGTTTGTACAGTTTTAGAATTATTACTCTACTAAAATAGATGCAAAATATGAAGTGTTTTCTATATTATATTAAAATTGTGTTTTAATTTTTGCAATATTAGGTATTTTAAAATTTATATAATTGTATCTAAGTTGTAACTAAACTGTCATAATTTAAGGGTAAAATAAACATATAAATTAAATATTAAAAGATGCCTTTAAGTGGAGGTTTTAATAGTTAAAAATTAATAGTTAATAGTTGAGAATATTAAAAATTATATAGGAAGGTGAATTAAATGATTAATAAAATAAGTTATTCTATTATAGTACCATTGTATAATGAGGAACTTGTAATTCAAGAAACTTATAGAAGATTAAAAGCAGTTATGGACACTACTAAAGAAAATTATGAAATTGTGTTTGTAAATGATGGAAGTAAGGATAAAACAAGAGATTTAGTAGAGAACATGTGTAGAAATGATGAAAAAATAAAACTTATTAATTTTTCACGAAATTTTGGTCATCAAGCTGCTATAACAGCAGGAATGGATATGGCTTTAGGAGAAGCAATTGTTGTAATAGATGCAGATCTTCAAGATCCTCCAGAAGTTATTTTAGAAATGATTAAGAAATGGAAAGAAGGATATGAAGTTGTTTATGGAAAAAGAGCTAAAAGAGAAGGCGAAACATTTTTTAAGAAATTTACAGCAAAGACATTTTATAGATTGTTAAGAAGTATGACAAGTGTAGATATTCCAGTGGACACAGGAGATTTTAGACTTATAGACAGAAAAGTGTGTGATGCTTTGATATCACTTCCAGAAAAGAATAGATATGTAAGAGGATTGGTTAGTTGGGTAGGCTATAAGCAAACTTGTGTAGAATTTGTAAGACAGGAGAGATTTGCGGGAGAAACTAAGTATCCTTTGAAAAAAATGATTAAATTGGCTTTGGATGGTATAACATCTTTGTCGTACAAACCACTAGTTATTTCTGGATACTTGGGTGGGTTAACTTTTATAGCTGGAATAATTTCAACTATTGCTGTTATTACAAGACAATTAATTAATGGAACAGGAATGATAAGCTTACCGTTAATTTTAGCAATAAATATAACTATGTTTGGTTTAACACTTGGGTGTATAGGTATAATGGGTCAATATATTGGAAGAATTTTTGATGAAAGCAAGGGAAGACCTATATATATAATCCAAAGCACAATAAATTATAAGAGAGTTGATAAGAGATATGAGATTACTAGTTAATATATCAAATCACATTTTTCAATGTATATATGGCAAAAATAATTGCAACATTTATAGATTAAGTAACAAAGTGTATTGCATACAAACTGAGGTTGTTCATCTAAGGAGGATATAGAAAATGAATAAAAAAATAAAATTTACAAGAGAAACTTTAGTATTGTCAATAATTTTAATATTGTCTGCAGTATTGAATTTTACTAATTTAAGTATAGAGGGATATGCAAATCAATATTATGCTGCAGGTGTAAAGAGTATGACTATGAGTTTTAAAAACTTTTTCTTTGTATCATTTGATCCATCCTCCTTTGTAACAATTGACAAACCACCTTTAGGTTTTTGGATTCAAGCTATATCTGCTAAAATATTTGGATTCAGTGGATGGAGTATAATTTTTCCACAAGCATTAGCAGGCGTAATCTCAGTTGCAATAATATATTATATTGTGAAAAGATCATTTGGAAGTACAGCAGGTTTAATTTCAGCATTATGTCTTGCAGTAACACCAGTTTTTGTAGCTGTAAGTAGGAATAATACTTGTGATAACTTACTTGTTTTAGTATTACTTTTAGCTTGCTTGGTTCTTTCTAAAGCTGCTGAAAAAGGAAAACTAAAATATCTTTTAATAAGTTTAGCATTGGTAGGTGTTGGTTTTAATATAAAGATGCTTCAAGCATATATGGTAGTACCAGCTATATATTTAACGTATTTACTTTCTAATGCAGTTTCTTTAAAGAAGAGAGTAGTACATCTTATTTTAGCTACAGTTGTACTTCTATCAGTTTCATTTTCTTGGGCTTTTGCTGTAGATTTAATACCATCAGCAAATAGGCCATATGTAGGAAGCAGTACAAATAATACAGAAATGGAACTTATAATTGGTCATAATGGATTAGAGAGACTTGGACTTAGTAGCTCAAGTACTTCAGGTGGAGGTCAAAAGCCAACACAATCCAAAAATGATAGTGGGCAAATGCAGGCACCACCTAATCAGCAGAACCAAAGTTCAAGTAGCAGTAAACAAGGAACAGATCAAAATAATGCTCAAGGAAATATGGCACCACCATCAGGTGATAAGCAAGGTCAAGGTGGTCCAGGAGGTAATGGTAGCAAAGGTGGCGGTGGCGGAACCTTCGGTGGCAGCGAGAAATCTAGCATTACAAGATTATTTTCTAATAATAGTTTATCAGATCAAATAAGTTGGTTTTTACCTCTTGCTATGCTGGGATTTGTAGCAGCAGCAATAAAAGAAAAATTGAAAAGTTCATTTGATAATAAGAGAAAATTGTCATTAATATTATGGTTTACATGGCTAGTGCCTGAATTTATATACTTTAGTTTTACAACAGGATTATTTCATCCGTATTACTTAACAATGCTTGCAGCACCAATTGCAGCATTAACCGGAATTGGAATTGTATCTATGTGGCAGCTTTACAAAGAAGGTGGATGGAAATCTTGGATATTACCAATATCACTTATTCTAGATGGATTAGCCCAAATATTACTGTTATATTATTACAATACATTAAATGCTTCTAAAATTGTAATGATAATAGTGTCAGTGTTATGTTTTGTATCTTCAGTTATACTTATCATTCTAAATTTAATGAAAAATAAAAATATAAAACTTAAGAAAATGTTACTAAGTGCAGCTTTAGTAGGACTTTTAGTGGCACCAACAGTTTGTTCTTCCACTACAATGTTTTATAAAGTAAATGGAACATTCCCAGCTGCAGGATTATCCTTAATGTCACAAAAAACAACGGGTGGACCCAATATAGGTAGTTCCAATAGCAGTAATACAAAGCTTATAGAATTCTTAAAAGCTCATAAATCAGGTGAAAAATACATCCTTGTAACATCATCTACTAATGGTTATGCTTCAGACATAATAGTAGAAACAGGTGAATCAGTTATGGCACTTGGAGGATTCTTTGGAACAGACAAGGTAATTACTTTAGATCAATTTAAGCAGTTAGTTAGTAAAGGTGAAGTTAGATATGTAATGGCAGGAGGCATGGGTGGAGGAAACTCAAGTAACGACATTATGACATGGGTTAAAGCGAACGGCAAAGTTGTATCAGAAAGTGAATGGAAAAATTCTAGCACAACAAATAAGCAAACAACAAACAAAAATAGTGATAGTAAGTCTAAAAATTCAGTAGATCAAGGACCTGGAGAAATGAATTCTGAACAGTTATATGATTTAAAAGGTAGTGTCAAATAAAGTTTAATTTATTTTTAAATATAGATTTAGTGAAAGGGATGAATTAATATGAAGGTAAGAAAAGCAATAATTCCAGCTGCGGGACTAGGAACAAGATTTTTGCCAGCAACTAAAGCTCAACCTAAGGAAATGATGCCAATAGTAGATAAACCTGCTATTCAGTATATAGTTGAAGAAGCTGTTGCTTCAGGTATTGAGGAAATATTAATAATAACGGGAAGAAATAAAAGAGCCATAGAAGATCATTTTGATAAATCTATTGAACTTGAAGATGAATTAGAGCATAACAGCAAACAGGAATTGCTTAAGGTAGTTAAAGATATAAGTAATATGGCAGATATTTATTATATAAGGCAGAAAGAACCTAAAGGATTAGGACATGCAATAAGTCGTGCTAAAAATTTTGTAGGCAATGAACCTTTTGCAGTAATGCTAGGTGATGATATAGTAGATAGTAAGGTACCATGTCTCAAACAACTTATAAACTGTTATAATAAATTTAAAACTTCAATTTTAGGAGTTCAAGCAGTTGATAAATCAGAGGTTTTCAAGTATGGTATTATAAAGGGCTTAGAAATTGAAAATAAAGTTTACAAGGTTAATAGCATGATAGAAAAACCTAAGATTGAAGAAGCACCTTCTAATATTGCTATCCTTGGAAGATATATTATAACACCTGAAATATTTGAAATACTTGAAAGGACTAAGCCGGGAAAAGGTGGTGAAATACAACTTACTGATGCACTAAAAGAATTGTCTAAACAAGAGTCTATATATGCTTATTCTTTTGAAGGCAAAAGGTATGATGTTGGAGATAAATTAGGTTTCTTAAAAGCTAATATAGAATATGCGCTAAAAAGAGATGATTTAAAAGAAAATCTTCTTTCATATCTTTTAAGTTTAAAGAATGAAAATAATTTTAAAATAAAGGAAGAACTTTATTACAATTTAGCAGCAAGAAAAATGGCGCTGGCTAAATAAAAATATTGTTAAATGGCCAGTATAAATAATACTGGTCATTTTTTAGATAATAAAATTTATCCAATAATAAGTAAAGTTGTGACAAAACTGTAACAAAAGTGTTTTATAATAAACTAAGTAGTTTTTTCATGGAGGAATATTATGAATAACAAAAAAATATTGGTAGTTGATGATGAACCGTTAATAAGAAAACTTGTAACAGATTTTTTAAAAAGAGAAGGATATACTACTATTGAGGCAGAGGACGGAAGAAAAGCCTTAGATTTGTTTTCAACTGAAAAAGATATAGATTTAATAATTCTTGATGTTATGTTACCTGAATATGATGGGTGGACTGTATGCCGAGAAATAAGAAAAAAATCAAGGACTCCTATTATAATGTTAACTGCTAGGGGAGAAGAGTTTGACGAGCTATTTGGATTTGATATAGGAGTAGATGAATATATTGCAAAACCTTTTAGTCCTAATATATTAATAGCTAGAGTAAACGCTGTGTTAAGAAGAACAATACCTGTAGATAGTACAATTAAAGAGTATAATGGATTAGCTATAGATAACAGTGCTCATCAAGTAAATATTGATGGTTATGCAATTGATTTAAGTCCAAAAGAATATGACTTACTAATTTACCTTACTGAGAACTATGGTAAAGCTGTAAGTAGAGAACAGATATTAGATAAAGTATGGGGATATGACTATTATGGAGATTTAAGAACAGTAGATACCCATATAAATAGATTAAGGATAAAATTAGATTTAAAAAGCAATTATGTGCAAACGGTGCGTGGGTATGGCTATAGGTTTGAGGTAGAAAAATGATTAAGTCTATAAGAGCAAAACTGTTTATGGCTATAACTTTATTACTCATATGTTTTATTTCTCTTTTGTGGATATTGAATAGCATTTATCTAGAAAAATACTATATAAATAAGAAGAAAAATATACTTAAGCAAAATGCTAATACTTTAATAAGTATGTATAAGGGAAATATAATTGATATACAAAATGAATTAGATAGAACAGCTAATATAACTGGAAGTAATATTGATATACGTGATAAAGATGGAAAGATAATTTATATGTCTGCAAGAAGGCCACCAGAGGAAAAAAATATAAATAATGGTGTTCAAGTAAAACCTCCACCAGATAAACCACATAATCTGGATGATTATGATACTAAAGCAAAAGAGTATCCAGTAGGTGAAATTAACTTTGAAAACAGAACAGATGTTCAAATGAAAATAGATTTTCTTACACTTGTAACAAAGCTTAGAAACGGAGACATAATGGCTATAAGAGTACCATTGGTTTCTATAAAAGAAAGTGTGGATATTGCAAATAGGTTTGTTATAATAATAGGTCTTATAATAATATTTTTTGGAAGCATATGGGCTTACTTATTTTCAAAGAAATTTACAAAACCAATATTAGAAGTAAACAATATTGCACGAAATATGGCTAAATTTGATTTTAGTCAAAAATGTAGTATAAGTGGCAGGGATGAAATTGGACAGCTAGGGCAGAGTATTAACTATCTTTCAGGAGAGCTAGATACAGCAATTACAGAATTAAATATAAAAAATCAAAAGCTTGAGGAAGATATTGAAAAAGAAAGAAAAATAGATGAAATGAGAAAAGAGTTTATATCTAGTGTTTCTCATGAATTGAGAACACCGTTAGCAGTAATACAAGGATATGCAGAAGGTCTTATTAGCAACGTTACTGAAAGTGAAGAGGATAAAAATTTTTATTGTGACGTTATTATGAAAGAAACAGATAAAATGAATAAATTAGTAAGAGATTTATTGAACTTATCTCAAATTGAATCAGGTTATTTTCAAATTGAAAAAAGCGAGTTTGATATAACAGGTTTAATAGAATATGTGCTTAATAAATACAAATCCATTTTTACAGAAAAGAATATTAAAATACAAATGGAGCTTGGAGAAAGCTGTACTGCTTATGGAGATGTGGTAAGAATTGAACAGGTACTTACAAATTATATAAATAATGCTATTAATCATGTAGATGAAAATAGAATTGTGAAAGTAACTAGCAATATTAATAGCAATAAAATAAAAGTAAATGTATTTAATACTGGAAAGCATATACCAGAAGAATCACTTGGAAAGTTATGGACTAGCTTTTATAAAGTTGATAAGGCAAGAACAAGAGCTTATGGAGGATATGGACTAGGACTTTCTATAGTGAAAGCTATTCAAGAGCTTCATAAGAATGATTATGGTGTAGAAAATGTTCAAGATGGAGTAAGCTTTTGGTTTGAAACAGATAAAAAGGAGGATAATAGTTTAGTAACATAAGTCACACTAGAGTATTTAGGAAAATTCAGTGAAGTAATTAGCTAGTGTAATATGCTTCAATCAATATTTTTCTGAAGATGCTTTAATAATAAAAATTAAAATGGGGGGAATATAGTATGGGTATTACAGCAATTTCATCAGCATTATCAAACTCATCAATATCACAGTTATCATCAAAAAAAGCAGTAGCAGCAGTAGTTCAAGTAGTAGTAGCAGTGCAAGCAGTAGTTCAAGTAGCAGCGATAGTGTAAGCAGTCTTGAACAACAAAGGTCTACCATTCAACAAGAAATAAGTCAAGAAAATTCAAGTAATGATAGCTCAGAGATAAAACAACAAAAAATTCAAGCATTACAAGCAGAGTTGCAAGAGATTGAGGCTCAGATTCAACAGGCACAGCAAGCTCAGCAGGCTAAACAAGTAAATAAAACATCTCAAACATCAAATAATGATCAAGCAGAATCAGTACAAAGTATGAGTAATCAATCAAATACAAATAGCAATAATATAATAGATGCATATGCTTAATGTCCAATTGGATCAAGCGAAGAAAACAAGGGAATTAGAATAAAACATTCTAATTCCCTTGTTTCATTTTTAATTTGAAAAAATTCTAAAAAAATAGAAATAAATAAAAAATAAGTTTAATTATTACTATAACTTAAGATAATAAGTTTTCTTACGAATATATACAAATAAACAATAATTATATAATATAATTATTTACAACAAAAAATAGGAGGATGATAGTTTGAATATTCTTATAGCAGAAGATGAAAAAGATATAAGAGAACTTTTAGAACTTCATTTAATTAAAGAAGGTTTTAATGTATTTCAAGCAGAAAATGGATTTGAAGCTTTATATATATTTCAAAATAATTCTATAGATTTAGCATTATTAGATGTTATGATGCCGGGCATAGATGGATTTAAAGTATTGAAGAAAATAAGAGAAAATAGTGAAATACCAGTAATATTTCTAACCGCTAGATCAGAAGATACTGATAAAATATTAGGCTTAGGATTAGGAGCAGATGACTACATAGTCAAGCCTTTTAATCCTCTAGAGGTTATAGCAAGAATAGGAGCACATTTAAGGAGATATTATAAATACAGTGGTAAGAATGAAAAAAGTGAAAATATATCTATTGGAGATTTAAAACTAAACAGAGAAAGCTGTACAGTGTACAGAGGAGTAGAAAAAGTAGATTTAAATGCAAAAGAGTATAAAATAGTAGAATTACTCATGGAGAATTGCGGTAAAGTATATACAAAAAAACAGCTTTATGAGGCTGTTTGGCAAGATTCATATTATGGAGATGATAACACAATAATGGTGCATATAAGTCATATAAGAGATAAGATTGAAGAAAATCCTAAGAGTATTAAGTACTTAAAAACGGTAAGAGGTATAGGCTACAAAATGGAGAAATTATAAATATGAAGAGAAAAAAATTATCTAATTTACTTTTGAAAAACTATATAACAATGTACTTATTAATGACAATTATCTTTACTTTTTTAATTTTTATTACTATATCTATAGGAATTTATGCTTATGTGAAGTTGAATACTTTTAAAAATATTAATAATTTAAGTTTTGAGGCAAAGAATTTAATAACAAATGATTATAAAAATATAAATCATTCAGAAGTGTTGAAATTAAATGGATGGATTGAAGTAATAGACAATAATTGCAATGTCTTATATAGAAAAGGTAATGATCCCAATAAAGAAAATAAGTATACAAAAGAAAAGTATTATAAGTTATTGGATAGTAATAGTGAAGAAAATAGTAATTATATGCACAGTTTTGCTTATAGTAAAGATGGTGACTTTGTTTTAATAACAGCAGTTCCATATAGAAACTTTTTTGGAACATTCGTAAAAGATTCTAAGCTTAGGCCTAAAATATTTTTTTATTTAACATTACTATTTTATGTAGTCACATTTATATTAAGCATGATTATTTATGCTAAGCTTACTTCTAAGACTTTTACAAGTTCTTTAAAGAAACTTATGGAAGGTGTTAAAGGAATAACTGCAGGAGATTATTCAACTAGGATTAAATTGAAATCAGAAAACGAATTTGGAGAACTTAGGGACGCTTTTAATTTAATGGTTCAAAAAATAGAAGAAGAAACAAAGTTAAAGGAAAAGTCAGAAGAGATTAGAAGAAAACTTATAATGGACATATCTCATGATTTAAAGAATCCTCTTGCTAGTGTTATTGGGTATGCAGATTTGCTTATAAAAAATGAAAACATAAATAGAGAAGATGGAAATAAATACTTAAGAGTTATAGAAAAAAATAGCCAAAGAGCCAATAATTTAATTATGGATTTATTGGAGCTTTCAAAATTAGAAAATATAGACTTTAAAATGAATTATAAAAGTGAAGATATATGTGAATTTTTAAGGGGAGTTATTGCATCATATATTCCTGATATGGAAGAAAAACATGTTAATTATAATTTTGATATACCCAAAAAAAATATTTTTATGGACATTGATAATAATCAAATGGATAGAGCTATAAGTAATCTTATATTAAATAGCATACAATACAATAAAGAAGGCACTAATTTTAAAATATGTCTTAAGGAACAGAAGGATTTAGTGAAAATAATTATAGAAGATGATGGAATAGGTATTACAAAAGAACTTTCAAAGGATATATTTGAACCTTTTGTTAGAGTTGATTCAGCAAGAAATTCGCAAAGCGGCGGAACAGGACTAGGACTTTCTATAACTAAAGCTATAATAAAAAAACATGGAGGAAACATTGAGATTGAAAGCGATAGTGGGAAAGGATGTAAATTTGTTATAACATTAAAAATATAATATTTAAGTTAGATTTAAGGTTTATAAGGGAATTATTACTATATAATAAGGACTAAGATGAAAGTAAGTTGATATTAAAAAAACAGTATAAAGTATCGAAGGATATTTTATACATAAATTAAAAAATAGCTAGATTATAAATGAAATAAATGTTATAGAGGGAGGAAAATAAGAAATGGATAAAGCAATGGTAACAACAGCATTTGATATTGCAGGATACAAAGTAACAGAAAATTACGGATTGGTAAGAGGCATAATTGTTCGTTCAAGGAGTATTGTAGGAAATATAGGAGCAGGCTTGCAAAGTCTTGTAGGAGGAAATATATCATTATATACAGATCTTTGTGAACAAACAAGAGAAGAGTCTTTTGAATTAATGATAAAACATGCTGAAGAAATGGGGGGGAATGCCATAATAGGAGTTCGATATGATGCAAATGAAGTGGCTCAAGGAATAACAGAAGTTTTATGTTATGGTACTGCAGTTAAAGTAGAAAAAGAATAATTGTAAAGCATCTACAGTAATTTGTAGGTGCTTTTTTGTAATATATTTTATCTGAAAATTTTTAAAAGTTGAAGTAAAAAAGAAAAAATTAAGATATTCTTAAGATTTATGTAAGATGAATATAAGATATTAGGAGTATGATGTAGTTAATATGTTAAAAGTGTAAATTTTATATTAAGAATTTAGAGGGGACTAAATTATATGGAAGTAAAAAGCAAGAGTACCATAGTAATGATTTTAACTATATTAATTGTATTTTTTTTATCTTTAATAGCAGGATTTAAATTAGCTTCGCCAAATAAGAGCAAAGTTAGTGCAATTTCTATAGAGTACAAGCCGACTAAGATTATAGCTCATAGAGGAAGCAGTAAACGTGCTCCTGAAAATACAGTAAGTTCTATTATGACTTCAGTAGAAGATAAAGCTGATTATGCAGAGTTTGATGTTCAACAAACCAAAGATGGTGTAGTTGTACTTATGCATGATAAAGATTTAAGAAGAGTTGCTAAAGTAAACAAAAACATTGAAGAAGTTGATTATAGTGAAATTAAGTTATTGGATGTTTCAGGGATTTATTCTCAGAAGTTTAAAGGAGAAAAAATTCCAACTTTAGATGAAGTGATAAAAAAAGCTAAGGGAAAAATAAAGTTAGATATAGAAATAAAATCTTATGGAAATAATATTAACTTACCAGAAAAAGTAGTTAAAATTATTGAAGACAATAATGCTACGGATAGTTCAATAATATGCTCATTTGATTATAAAATTTTAGAAAAAGTGAAAAAATTAAATCCTAAAATTCAAACAGGATATATAACTAGTTTTAATAATGATGATATTTTGAGTTTAAATTGTGTGGATTTTTATAGCATATACAATTCTAAAGTTAATAAAGAATTAGTAGATAAAATCCATAAAAATAATAAAAAAATTCATGTATGGACAGTGGATAATGTAAAGGATATGAAAAAATTCATAGAAATGGGAGTAGATGGTGTTATTACAGACTATCCAGAAAAGCTAAAGTCTATTTTAATATAATGTATATAAAAAAAATATTGAAAAAAATTAATAGTTTCATTTAAAAAGCTATATTAAATTATTTAGCATCAATATAGATAATTAATAATAGCTTTTTTGTGATTGAAGTTAATAAATAGTGAAATTATATAAATTCACATTGCAAAATAGAAACGTGATGCATATTAGCAACAAGTCTTGTAAATATGATTAAAATGCTTGATGTCTTAATTAGAAAGTCAATATTAATATAAAATAATTTGAAAAATCATTTAGTTTTGATAATTATTCTATAAAAAAATGTTTGAAAATAAAAATAAAAATATAATGTTGCAAAAATGCAATAAAAGTAGTTTGAAATTATAAAGATTATCTTGTTAAACAGTGAATATATACTGTAAATATAAAGTGGCATAGGAATTGCTCTATAAAATATAAATAAACATATTTTTGGAGGTAATTTTTATGGATAATTTAAAAAAATTTAACAAGGTAATTTCTGATACTTTAAATATAAAAAATATAGAAAAGATAAATGATGAAATGGGTCCTGATGAAATAGAAGACTGGGATTCTTTAGCTCATGTAGAACTTGTAAACGGGTTAGAAGAAGAGTTTACAATCAGCTTTGAAGTAATGGATATGTCCAAAATGTACACTATAGGTGATGTTAAAAAAATACTGAAAAAATATGGTGTTGAAATATGACTTTCACAGATTATATCTTTGAAAGATCCTACAATTTAGAAAAAATAGCTGTAATAGGTGGAAAAGAAACAAGTTATAAAGAAATATATAAAAACATAAATTGCATAACAAATTTATTAGTAGAAAGAGAATACACTAAAAAGGATAGTGTGCTTATAGTAGCTGATAATTCTATATTTTTTATTAAAACTTATTTTGGAATTATTAAAAGTGGAAGTATTTGTGTGCCAATAAATCCACTAACTTCTAAGGGAGATTTAGATTATATTATTAGAATATTAAAAATAAAATTAGTGTTTGTACAAGAAAAGTATAAAGCTAAAATAGAAAATATAGTTAATGAGGAAGTTAAACTTTGTACTGAAAAGGATTTAGAAACATTGGAATTTTCCCAAACTTTAAAGGTGAATAATGATATCAAAGTAAAAGAAGATACAGCATTAATTATGTTTACATCAGGATCTACAGACAAGCCAAAAGGAGTAATGCTTACACATTACAATTTGATATATAACACTAATTCCATAATAGAATATTTAAGTTTAACAGAGAAAGACAGAATAGAAGTTGTACTTCCTTTTTATTATTGTTATGGAACCTCTTTACTTAACACACATTTCAGATCTGGAGGAAGTATAGTAATAAACAATAAATTTATGTTTCCACAAAGTGTGGTAGAACACATAAATGACTATAAATGTACAGGTTTTGCTGGTGTTCCAAGCACTTATCAAATACTACTTAGGATGACAAATTTTAAAGAGGCTAAGTTTCCATCACTAAGATATATAACACAAGCTGGAGGAAGATTGCCAGAGGTTTTTATAAACGAATTAAGTAATGCACTAAACAATGTGGATATATATATTATGTATGGACAAACTGAAGCTACAGCAAGATTATCCTATCTTCCACCATCACAAATTAAAAGTAAGTTGGGATCTATAGGTAAAGGTATTCCTGGAGTAGAACTTAAGGTTTTAAATAAACAGGGTCATCAGATTAAGCCAGGTGAAGTAGGAGAAGTAGTAGCTAAGGGTGGAAATGTAATGAAAGGATACTTTAATGATATAGAAGAAACTGAAAAAATTATAAAGTCCGGATTACTTTATACAGGAGATTTAGCTACTATAGATGAAGATGGATATATATATATAGTTTCAAGGGAAAAAAATATAATAAAAAGTGGTGGAAACAGAATAAGTCCCAAAGAAATTGAAAATGTAATAGTCCAAATACCAGAAATATTAGAATGTGCTGTTATAGGAGTAGACGACAATGTTTTAGGAGAAGCAGTAAAGGCTTTTGTAGTGCTAAGGGCAAAAGACAGCGATATAGATTATAAATATATAATTAGCTATTGCCGTGAAAGATTACCTAAACATAAAGTTCCGAAATATATAGAATTTTTAGATACATTGCCTAAAAATTCTTCTGGGAAAGTATTATTAAAATCCTTAAAAGATAGAGAAAAAAACAGGTGAAATATATTATGAATAATAAAGATTTAATGGAAAGTATTATATTAGATGATCAATTTAAAACGCCTCAAAGTGAAAAAGAAGAAAAATTGTTGAAAATCGTAAAAGAACAATTAAAGAATTTTAATATAAATCCTAATTTAAAGGCTATGTATAGGAAATTGGGAGTAGATGTTTCCAAAATTTCTAAAATGGATGAAGTTCCATTTATACCTGTTAATATGTTTAAAGAATTTGATCTTTCAATTTGTGAAGAAGAACAGATAATAAGAATATTAAATTCTAGTGCCACCACCACTGGAAAGCCTAGTAAAATATATTTGGATAAAGCTACCTCATTGCGCCAATCACAAGGATTAATATCTACTTTAATAAGTTTTTTAGGCACTAAAAGAAGACCAATGCTGATCATAGATAGTAAGGACGTAAATGGACAAAGTTCTGTTTTGACTGCTAGAGGTGCAGCAATAAGAGGTGTAAGTACTTTTGCAAGTAAGATTGCTTATGTAATGGAAAAAGATGAAGATAGCTTAAAATTAAATATAGATAAACTTAAAGAGTTTGAAAATACCTATAATGATAGAGAAGTTTTAGTATATGGATTTACGTATATAATATGGTCTAAGTTTGTAAGGGTTTTAGAGGAAAAAAGAATTACTTTGTCCATGCCTAAAATGAAACTCTTGCATAGTGGCGGTTGGAAAAAACTTAATTCTGAAAAGGTTGAAAAAGAAGAATTTAAAAAAAGAACAGCTAGAGTGTTTGGTACTAATCCAGAAAATATAATAGATTTTTATGGAATGGTAGAGCAAGTAGGAGTTGTTTTTATAGATTGTGAATGTGGATATAAGCATGTTCCTGATTTTGCTGATATTATAATAAGGGACATTAATAGTTTAGAGGAAGTTAAGCCTGGTAAACAGGGAATCATAGAGGTTATGAGTATTTTAGGATCTAGTTACCCATCTCAAGCTATTTTAACAGAAGATATAGGAGAATTAGTAGGAATAGACAACTGTAGGTGTGGAAGGAAAGGCAAATATTTCAAATTTAAATCTAGAGTAGAAAAGGCTGAAATTAGAGGATGTGGAGACACTTTTGCGGAAAGGGAGAATGTTAAATGATAACTTGTTATTCATTGGATGGGAAGATATATAGTAAGGGAATAAACTTTAGTAGTTTAGACACTATATGTTCTTCTTTAAAAGACAATTTGAACTTTCTGAACTCTATACCCGTAGAAGCTATCATTCTTATATTAGATAAATATAGTAAAAAAATATCTTTAAATAAGGATATTTTAAAAGTAGAAGGAGTTCCCTTTCTTTCCTTATACTTTAAAAAAAATAATGTGGAGAAATTAATAGATAACAGTTTAGGAGATAAGTGTTACTTAAATAAATTTGTTCATAAAGGGAATGGAAAATTTCTAAAGGCACAAGGTCGTGGAATAGCTTGTCATTGGATAGCTGGAAATGTACCTACACTTATGTTTTATTCCTTTTTTCAAGGAGTAATAGCTAAAAGTTTAAATATTATAAGAGTTCCTAAACATAACATTGATTTAGTTTTAAAATTATTGGAACCACTAGATGATATTGAAGTAGTTTATAATAATAAAAGCTATTTTTCAAAGGATATATTAAAGAGCATTTCCTTAATATACTTTGATAGTAGTGATAAATCATTAAATGAAAATATGTCAATTGTAGCTGATACAAGGATTATATGGGGAGGGGAACAGGCTGTAAAAGATATTAGTATACTGCCTAAGAAAACTACATGTAAAGATATTGTCTTTGGTCCAAAATATTCTTTTGGTGTTTTTGATAAAGATGTTGTAGAAAGTTCTGAATGTGAAACGTATATGGATAAATTTGTTAGAGATGTAGCTATTTTTGATCAAAAGGCATGTTCATCTCCTCAAGTATTATTTATAGAGAAAAGTAAAATATCTTTAAATGAAACTGTAAAGAAGTTATCTAAAAGCTTTGAAAAATTAGATAGAAGATATAAAAACATTTTAAATGAAAGCACTGCTGCAAAGATTATAAATAAAAGAGGAGAATACAGTCTTGATTTAAACAAAGATTTGTATTGTAGCAGGGGTCTTAACTATACAATTTTAATCAATAATGAAGTAACCTTAGAGAAACCTGTAGGTGGCAGATGCCTATTTTTAAAGGAAATAGAAAGTATATTTGATATAAAAAATTTGATTACCAATAGGATACAAACAATAGGAATAGCATGTAAAGATGAAAATAGAATTCTACAATTTGCTGAGCTTACAACTGCTCTTGGAGTAGATAGAATTGTAAATGTAGGATTGATGAATATATATGATTACCCCTGGGACGGATATTTTATAATAAATGAGCTTGTGAGATGGTGTGTAGTAAATGTGGATTAAAATGGTTAAATTAGTATGATAAACCATGTATAAGTGAAGGTGATTTTATCTTCAATTGTACATGGTTTATTGTTTTTGTGGATTACTAGGAACATATTAAAAATCAAAAAAACAACGTTTTCATTAAATGTTATTCCATTTTAATATTTGAAGCAAAAATATAGTATAATTTTATTTAAGGGGATATTGTTAATCGTAGTTTTTTTAACAAAATAGGAAGGGGGTAGTTCTATGGAAAATAAGGATTTGTTAAATTTTAGTGAATTGTTAAATGGAGATAAAGAAATCTTAAAATTAAAAATAAAGAATTTATATAATATCATTGAATGCTCGTATGATGGTATATATATAACAGATGGAGAAGCAAATACCATATTTTTAAACAAAGCTTATGAAAAAATCACAGGAATGAAAAAAAAAGAAATGTTGGGAAACAATATGAAATATCTTGAAAAAAATAATTGTATATCAAAGTCAGCTACACTTTTAGTGCTAAATAGTAAAAAAAGTATAACAATTGAACAAAAATTTAAAACAGGTAAAAATGTATTGGTTTCAAGTAATCCCATTTTTGATGAAGATGGTAACATAATTATGGTGGTTACCAACGTAAGAGATGTTACAGATTTGTATGAGTTAAAGGAACAATTAGAAAAAAAAGAAAAGCTTGCTGAAAAATACTATTCTCAAGTAGAAGCAATGAGGAGACATCTTTTAGATTTCTCGGACATTATTGCTCAAGATGAAAACATGCTGAAAATTTTAGAAATGGCAAAAAAGGTGGCCAAAGTTGATACTACAGTACTTTTACTTGGAGAAACGGGTGTTGGAAAAGAAGAAATAGCTAAATATGTGCATAAAAATAGTAAAAGATACAATAAAAGTTTTATAAAGATAAATTGTGGAGCTATACCTGAAAATCTTATAGAATCAGAGCTTTTTGGATATGAAGGAGGAGCTTTTACAGGAGCTAATAAGGAAGGAAAAATTGGTCTTTTTGAATTGGCTGATTGTGGCACCATTTTTTTAGATGAAGTAGGAGAATTGCCATTAGATATGCAAGTAAAATTACTTAGAGTGCTTCAAGAAGATGAAATTAAAAGAGTAGGTGGAATAAAAACAATTAAAGTTGATGTAAGGATTATTGCTGCTACTAATAGAAATCTAGAAGATATGGTAAGTAAAAAAACTTTCAGAGAAGATTTATACTATAGACTAAATGTAATACCTATTACAATCATACCTCTAAGAGAAAGAAAAAAGGATATTGAACCATTAATAATGCATTTTTTACATATATTTAATAAAAAATATAGTTTCAACAAAAATATCTCTTCAGGAGCTATGGAACATCTAAAAAAATATAGTTGGCCAGGTAATGTAAGGGAACTGAAAAACATAATAGAAAGAGCTGTAATCATGGCTACAGAAGATAAAATATTCAGCGATGATTTATCTGTTAAAAATGATAGAAATAATAATGAATTAGGACTTGATATTATAAATAAAAAGCGCACATTAAAAGAAGCAGTTGAAAATATAGAAGAAACACTTATAAAAAATGCTTTTGAAAAACATGGAAATGTTAGAGACGCTGCTAAGGACCTAGGAATAGATGCATCTACATTTGTGAGGAAAAGGAAAAAGTACAACAATAAATCAATGTTGCGAAAGTGAAATTAGATGCAATTATACACATATCCTTTAAAATAGCCATTAATTACAATGTGAATATAAGCATTGATGCAAAAGCACAACAATAGTAAATGTAATTTATATTAATCATAGAAAATTTATAAGTTATTTGTAATGATTGATATGGATAAAAAAATTAATTTTAAAAGATGCCTAAAAATCAAATTTGAAAAATTTAATGAAATATAAATTTTGTTTTAAAAATAAAAAGCTATGAAATATAGATAATACCTATGTTTCATAGCTTTTTATTTGATTGTATTATTTGTTTTGTAATAAAATAACAAGCTAAAGAATATTTCGTTGGAAATTTTATAATCATTTAATTGCTATAAAAAATCTTTTTTTTTCAAACATATTAAATAGTTGGCATTATATTTGCTAAATATTTAACTAAGAAAACAAAAATATATTTTGTGAAGGGAATGATTTTAAATGGCTTTAATGACAGGGGAAGAATATGTAGAAAGTTTAAGAAAATTAAAGTTAGATGTTTATTTGTTAGGAGAAAAAATAGACAATCCAGTAGACAATCCAATACTTCGTCCATCTCTTAATTCAGTAAAAATGACTTATGATTTAGCTCAAATGCCTGAATATGAAGACTTAATGACTACAAAATCAAGTATTACAGGAGAAAAGATAAATAGATTCACTCATTTACATCAAAGTTCAGCAGATCTAGTAAAGAAAGTAAAAATGCAAAGATTATGTGGACAAAAAACTGCTGCATGTTTTCAAAGATGCGTTGGTATGGATGCTTTTAATGCAACATTTAGTACTACTTATGAAATAGATAAAGAACATAATACCAAATATCATGAAAACTTTAGAAAGTTTTTAAAGTATGTTCAAGAAAACGATTTAACTGTAGATGGAGCTATGACAGATCCTAAAGGTGATAGAGGTTTATCACCAAGCAAACAAGTTGATCCAGATTTATATCTGAGAGTTGTTGAAAGAAGACCAGACGGTATTGTTGTAAGAGGTGCAAAAGCACATCAAACAGGTATCTGTAACTCTCATGAAGTTTTGGTAATGCCAACTATTGCAATGAGACCTGAAGATAAAGATTATGCAGTAGCATTTTCAATACCAACAGATACAAAGGGAATAACTATGATAGTTGGTAGACAGTCATGTGATACTAGGAAGATTGAAAAAGATGCAGATTTAGATGTTGGAAATAAGAATTTTGGAGGGGTAGAAGCATTAACAGTATTTGAAGATGTATTTGTTCCAAATGATAGGATATTCTTAAATGGTGAAACTGAATTTGCAGGAATGCTAGTTGAAAGATTTGCTGGTTACCATAGACAAAGTTATGGTGGATGTAAAGTTGGTGTAGGTGATGTCTTAATAGGAGCAGCAGCACTTGCAGCAGATTATAATGGAGCTCATAAAGCATCACATATAAAGGACAAACTAATAGAAATGATGCATTTAAATGAAACACTTTATGCCTGTGGAATTGCTTGTTCAGCTGAAGGATATGCAACAAAAGCAGGAAATTATCAAATAGATTTATTGTTAGCTAATGTGTGTAAACAAAATGTAACAAGATTCCCATATGAAATAGTAAGATTAGCAGAAGACATAGCTGGTGGAGTAATGGTAACATTGCCTTCAGAAAAAGATTTTAAGAATCCTACTGTTGGAAAATATGTAGAAAAATACTTTAAAGGTATTGAGGCTGTATCTACTGAGGATAGAATGAAAATATTAAGATTATTAGAAAATATGTGTTTGGGTACAGCTGCAGTAGGTTATAGAACTGAATCAATGCATGGTGCAGGCTCACCACAAGCCCAAAGAATAATGATATCAAGACAAGGAAATTTAGGCAAAAAGAAAGCCTTGGCAAAAGCTATAGCTAGAATTGAATAAAAAAGAGGGATGATATTTGCATCCCTCCCACAAAGATGAGGTGATGTAGTTATGAAGGAAAAAGTACTAAAAGTAATTGATGAAAAAGTGAGACCTTATTTAAATGAACATAGCGGGGATATTGAAATTTTAGAAATAAAAGATGGAATAGTCAAAATTAAGCTATTAGGTCAATGTAAGGGATGTATTTCTGCCAAATATACTATTGAAGATTTAGTGGAAGCTTCGTTAAAAGAAGAAATTCCGGAATTTAAAAAAGTGGAACTTATAGACTGTTTGAGTGAAGAAACTTTAAATATGGCTAAAAAAATATTAGGTAAAAAACATATAAGGTGATACGATTTGAAGGTAGGAGTTAAATATTGTGGAGGATGCAATGCCAAATATGATAGAAAAGAATTTCTATTGTTGTTAGAAAAAGATTTTAACTATAATTTTGAAATAGCTAAAATGGATAAAACTTATGATGTAATTATAGTTTTATGTGGTTGCACAAGTTGTTGTGCAAATCATAGTGAACTTAAATTTAAATTTGAAAAAATATTAGTCACATGCAAGGATGATTATTACATGGTTAAAAAGACTTTATATAAATACTCAAATATATAGGAAGGATGATTTTCATGAGTTGGAAAGAGGTATATGAAAGTAAATTAGTCAGTGCTAAAGAAGCTGTTTCCAAAATACAATCTAATAGCAGAATAGTTGTTGGTCATGCTGTTGGAGAACCCTTAGAGCTTATTGATGCCTTGGTTGAAAATAAAGAAAATTATGAAAATGTAGAGATAGTGCATATGGTGGCTATGGGCAAAGGTGAATATGTAAAAGAAGGCATGGAAAAGCATTTCAAGCACAATGCTATATTTGTAGGTGGCAGCACTAGAGATGCTGTTAACTCTGGTAGAGGAGATTTTACTCCATGCTTTTTTTATGAAGTACCTAAATTATTCAAGCAGGGATATATGCCTGTAGATGTTGCTTTAATTCAAGTAAGTGAGCCAGATGAACATGGATACTGTAGTTTTGGAGTATCCAATGACTATACTAAACCAGCAGCAGATTGTGCCAAAATAGTAATAGCAGAAGTAAATGAAAATATGCCTAGAACAATGGGAGATTCTTTTATAAATGTAGAAGATATTGATTATATAGTAAAGGCTTCACATACAATAATAGAATTAAAACCGCCCAAAATAGGTGAAATAGAAAAGGCTATAGGAAAACACTGTGCTTCATTGGTTGAGGATGGTTCTACACTTCAGCTGGGAATAGGAGCTATTCCTGATGCGGTACTTTTATTTTTAAAAGATAAGAAAGATTTAGGTATACACTCTGAGATGATATCAGATGGTGTAGTTGAATTAGTAGAAGCAGGAGTGATTACTAATAAGAAAAAGACTTTGCATCCAGGAAAAATAGTTGTAACTTTCTTAATGGGTACTAAGAGGTTATATGATTTTGTAAACGATAATCCTATGGTAGAAACTTATCCTGTAAGTTATGTAAATGATCCTACAGTTATAATGAAAAATTATAAGATGGTTTCAATAAATTCATGTGTTCAGGTAGATTTAATGGGACAAGTATGTTCTGAAAGTATAGGCATGAAACAAATAAGCGGAGTGGGTGGACAGATTGATTTCATAAGAGGGGCTAGTATGGCTGAAGACGGAAAATCAATAATTGCTATACCATCGACTGCAGCTAAAGGAAAAGTTTCTAGAATAGTTCCATTATTAGATGAAGGTGCAGCAGTTACAACCTCAAGAAATGATGTAGATTACATTGTTACAGAATATGGTGTTGCTAGGCTTAAAGGTAAAACTTTAAAGGAGAGAGCTAAAGCTTTAATAAATATTGCACATCCAAGCTTTAGAGAAGAATTAATAAAAGAATATGAAGCTAGATTTAAGTGTAAATTTTAAAAATTAATATTTTTTAAATTTATTTAAAAAATGCTTAATTTATAGACTTTTAATTTTAAGAATTGTGCTAGTAAGTTTTATAGTTTTAAACTTGCAATTAAATTATAAAACACTAGCACAGTTAAAAATATTTTTATTTAATAAGTATATACAACATATATTAATTAATTGGAACTTTAATGTCAATATAATTTTACAAATATTATGATTTACTATAAAAATAAATTAGTAAAGGAGAATTTTACATGGCTTTTAAGAGAGAAGATGGAAAAGAACAAGCATATATATCAGCAGGACCATTTAAAGTTCGTATCCCAGGAATTCATTATAAATTTGAAATAGCAGATTATATTCAAGGACTTTTAATGTGTGCGGTATGTCTTGGTGCAATTCCTATGCTTCAACAGTACTTAGGAATGCCTTTTAATGTTGCTTTAGCTATTGTTACACTTAATGGGATACTTTATTGCACACATGTGCTATTAGGTGATCCTGTTGTACCAGGATGGGTTACGCCAGCTATACCACTCTTAATATTATATGTTGGTACTTATCCAATGGGACCACAAAGAGTACAAGCTTTAATTGCTTTTGAAATGAGTTTAGGTATATTAGCTGCTTTTTTAGGGGTTACTGGACTTGGAAAAAAAGTAATTTTACTAGTTCCAAATGCTATGCAAGCAGGTATTATAATGGGAGCTGGTCTAGCAGCTGTAAATACTGTATTTGGTAAAGGTGGACAATTTGAAAAATTTCCTTACACTATTGTAATCTGTATAGGGTTAGGATTCTATCTCTTGTTTTCAAACCAGTTTAAAAGCATAAGAAATAAAAATAAGATACTTCAAATAATTTCCAATTTAGGTATTCTTCCGGTTATGCTATTCGCTGTATTTGTAGGACCCATAGTAGGTGAAACTGTATTGCCTCATATCCAATGGGGATTTTCACATCCAGCATTCGGTGAACTATGGAGTAATTGGACATTTTGGTCCATAGGCTTTCCGCCTATAAGTATGTTTATAAATGCTCTTCCTATGGTTTTCTCAGCTTATATAATATTATTTGGTGAGATGATTCAAGCACAAGCATTGTTAGAAGATGCAGCAAAATCCCGTCCAGATGAACTTATAGATTACAATCCTAATAGATCTCATTTAATATTTGGATTACGTAATATGTTGATGTCAGTTATAGGGCCAGACATTACAATGTGTGGGCCACTTTGGGCAGCTATGCAGGTAGTTGTCTGTGATAGATATAAGCATGGAAGAAAAGCCATGGATTCTATAAATGGAGGAGCAGGGTCCTTTCGTTTTGGTACTCTAACTGGATATTTCCTTTTGCCAATAGTTACGCTTGTAACCCCTATACTTAGCATAGCACTAGCTTTAACAATGTTAATACAAGGGTATGTTTCAGTTAGAATAGGTGTATTAAAAGCACGTACTATTAATGATTTAGGGATTGCAGGAATTATGGCAGCTGTAATTATAGCAAGAGGAGCAGCTTGGGGACTTGGAGTAGGTGTAGTATTATGTTTGTTAATATTGCTTGGAAATAAGAAAGAGTATGATATTAATATTTTTGAACAAGAAAAAAGTGCTTAATTCCATTTGTATATCTTAGTTTTAAATAATTTGTACTAGTTATATCTATAAGTTTATTAAGAGTTTATATAAAAATTTTTAATTGCTAATCTTATAAAAGTAACTAGTACAAATTTGGTTTTTTTGCATTTATTTAATAGAACGTACATAGATTTTTAAAATCTATGTACGTACTAAATGAGAATATTTATGATAAAATGAATCTGGCAAAATTAATTAATATAAATTTTTGTAAATATTTAATATTTCTTCTCTTGAAAGAGGAACATAATTGTTAACTAACAATCTTTGCTGACCTGATATTACACTGTCTGTGAAACTTTCGATTTCTTCTTCCTTCATGCCATATTCTTTTAATGGTTTTCTAGGGAGTAATTTATCTAAAACACTTGATAGAACTTCATATACATTTGAAACATTACAATCTAATACATCAGCTAGTAATTTATTTATTCTTTTAATTTTTCCTTGAGGATTCTTTTTATAATAGGTTTTAAACACTTCAATAAACATTTGATAGTTTGCTTCACCATGAGGAACATGATAACCTCCTCCTAGTGGATAAGACAGAGCATGTACAGCTCCCACGCCAGCATTTCCAAAAGCTATACCAGCATAATTGCTTCCTATAACAAAATCCTCAAGAATTTCAGTTCTATAGTTTTCACCTTTCTGAAGTATCTGTAGATATCCTTTTAGAATTAATTCGATAGCTTTTATACTGTACAATTCTGTATAAACATTTGCTTTAGGTGAAACATAAGATTCTATAGCATGAATTAATGCATCTATGGAACTTGTTAAGAAGAATTTATAAGGAAGTCCTTTTACTAGTTCAGGAATTAATACAGCATAATCAGCATATAATTGATCTACTGCAAGTCCCATCTTTGTATGTTTCTCTTTTATTTCAGCTATGGATACATTAGTAACTTCAGAGCCTGTCCCACAAGTTGTAGGGACGATTATAAATTCTTTGTCTTTAACTAGAGGAACTTTCTTTTCAAATAAGTCTAAAGCATTTTTGGCATTTTTTAAAGCAAGCAATTTACATATATCTATAACTGTGCCACCGCCTATAGCAATAATTCTTTTATAATTCTTACCTTTCATAGTTTCCATAATGGAATTAATCATTACATCTGAAGGTTCTCCTGAACCATATTTTTCTTGAAATACAACATCTGCCTTAAGATCAAAAGATCCCATAAATGGGGTATATATAAAGTCATTAGTTAATATAAAATCTCCCTCTCCTATGTTAAAAAATTCTGCAAAGTCTTTACAATTATTGAATTTGTGAATTTGTGGTTTTATTTCAAGTAGTTTCATAGTATAACACTCTCCAATTTATTTATATTTTTAAATACATTTTAATCGTATACATTAATAGTATAAGCAAGTTACTTGCCAAAAAAATATATAGTATTTAAAGGCTTCTAAGTTTTAGTAATTCAGTTTTGAATATATTTCTTATATTCATTAAGTCACTCTATTAGCTGATAATGAAATTAAAATCTTAGATTATTACCTACTATTCATAAATAAAACAAGTATTCACTTCTGAATAGATGGAAAAATTTTTACTTTACAACAATAGAAAATTTTAAGATTATTAAAAAAAAACAATTATTATAAGAAGGAAAAAAAATTTTTGTGTTGAATCTTAAATATTGTAATAATTATTCCTGTGCATTTTGATTGTGATATTTTTGAAAAATTTCAAGTAAAAACATTAATTTTTTTGTCCAACATCTATTAGCTATGGCAAAGTTATTAAACTAACTTAATTTTTTAGTGATGACTTTTTTCATAAAAGCAAGCATCCTTTACAATTTAGCCCCTGCAAAAATAAAATTATGAAATGAGGGGCGTTTAAATTGAATGATTTAATAAAATCAATTTCTATTCCAGCTATACTTTATAAAACTACAGAACAGCTTATAATTCCTAATGAAAAAGCCTATGAAATATTGAAAAATAATATTTCTATTCAAAAGAACTTAGAAAACATGCTTAAATATGTTTCAAAAAAAGATTCTGTAGAATGCTTACAAGATATTTATATAATTGGGGAAAATGAGAATTTAATATCTTTTTATTGTTTGAAATTTGATGATTCTTATGAATATCAAATTGTAATTATACAAGATATAAGTATGTCTTTGGTTCAAACGATAAAAGATAAAAGTAATAATATAGTACTAGATCATGTCAAAAACAACGATACAGATATTATTGTAACTGATGAAAAGGGCATTATTTTAAATATCAGTCCTTTTTTGAGAAATTTTACAATGTAAATAGTGAAGAACTATTAGGAAAAAGTGTTTTTGAATTGGAAAACTCAGGTGTATTCTATCCATCTGCAACTTGTAGAGTTTTGAAAACTGGACAGAGAATTACCATGCTTCAAAAAAATAAGTTAAATCATGAAATTTTGGTAACAGCTCTGCCTATTAAAGATAATAAGCAAGACGTTTTTAGAGTTGTTTGTTTTTCCTATGATATTACAGATTTGTTTAAAATTAAGAAGCAAATTGGAGTTTTAGAAAAAAATGCTGAAATATATATTAAAAATTTAAAATGTTTAGAAAGTGAAGAAATAAAATTTCCTAATGTTGTGGGAAAAAGCAAAGAAATGCAAAAAATATTTAAACTTCTTACCAAAGTAGCAGATTTTGATGTGAATGTTATTATTACTGGAGAATCTGGTGTGGGAAAGAGCTATTTTGCTAAGTTAATTCACAACATTAGTAAAAGGCATAAAGAGTCTTTTATAGAAGTGAATTGTGGTGCTATACCAGAAAATCTTTTAGAATCAGAATTATTTGGATATGAAGGTGGTTCGTTTACTGGAGCTAAAAAAGAAGGAAAAGCAGGATTAATAGAATTGGCTCAAAATGGAACACTTTTTCTAGATGAAATTGGTGAAATACCTTTAAATTTACAGGTTAAACTTCTTAAAGTAATTCAGGATAAGACATTTAATAGAATTGGAGGAACAAAACCTATTAAAATAAATTTTCGCCTTGTTACAGCAACCAATAGGGATTTAAAAGATTTAATTAAACAGAAAAAATTTAGAGAAGATTTATTTTATAGATTGAATGTGGTAAGTATTAATATTCCGCCACTTAGGGAAAGAAAAGAAGATATAATAAATCTAATTTTATATTTTATGGGAAACTTCAATGAAAAATATAACTTGAATAAAAGTCTATCTGATTCTGTAATAAATAATTTAATCAACTATGATTGGATTGGAAATATAAGAGAACTAGAAAATGTGATTGAAAGAACTTTATTGATTTCAGAAGAGGATATTATTACGGAAGAATTTTTACCAGATAATATTAAAGAATTACATAAAGAAATGAATGCTCAACAAAGAAATACACTTCAAGAAGATCTTGATAATTATGAAAAAAATATTGTGTTAAAAGCTTTTGAAAAGTACAAAACTACTGTGGGAGTTGGTAAAGCTTTAGGAATAAGTCAAGCTACAGCAGTAAGAAAGATAAAAAAATATATACGTAATTATTCATAAATGAATAGCAGGAGTTATAAATGAATAATTACTATATATGTACAATAATTAACTATAACCAAAAAAAACTATTCAAAATTGAATTAAAGTAATACTAATTATTGCAAAATGCCTTATAATTTAAGGCATTTATTTTTTTGGCACAAGTTTTGCTAATATAAACTTACGAATGCATTCAAAATATCTTATTTTAAATTCAGTAAAAAGGTTAAGTTAAAGGTATTTACAAAACAGATATACATTGTTTAATATACTAGCTTTGGATTTATTTATGAATTATATTAAGTTTCCATTGGATTATAAAAAATATATAAATTTTAGGAGGATTTAAAAATGACATTAGGAAATGAATTACCAAAAATTATTACTGAAACAGTTCCAGGGCCTAAAGGACAGGCTATTATAGATAGAAGATCGGCTGCATGTGCAACTGCAATTAGATGTGGTTATCCAGCTGTTATGGTTAAGGCAGAAGGTGCAATGTTTCAAGATCCAGATGGAAACGTATTCCTTGATTGGGTAGGTGGTGTAGGTGTAACTAATCTAGGATACAGTAACCCAGAAGTTATTGCGGCTATTAAAGAACAAGCTGACAAGTTCTGTCACGCAATGTTCAACATCACTACACATGAAGGATATGTTGAACTTGCAGAAAAATTAAACAAAATCGTTCCAGTAAAAGGCGATGTTAGAAATACTATGTTCATTAACAGTGGATCAGAAGCCAATGAAAATGCTGCAAAAATTGCTAAAGGTTTTACAAAGAGACCAAATATAATCGTTTTCTCAGGTGCTTTCCACGGAAGAACAAATTATACAATGGCTATGACTGGTAAGAAAGGATACGCTATCGCTCAAGGACCTTTCCCAGATGGTATCTACAGAGTAGAATTCCCATATTTGTATAGAAGACCAGAAGGAATGACAGAAGCAGAAGCTATCGATTACTACATAGTTAAATTGAAAAACGCATTTGTAGAATCAACTCCAGCTGAATATTGTGCTGCTATAGTTCTTGAACCAATACAAGGTGAAGGCGGATTTGTTCCAGCTCCTATTGAATGGGTTAAAGCAGTTAGAAAGATATGTGATGAAAATGGCATAATGCTTGTAGCTGATGAAGTTCAAAGTGGTTTTGCTAGATCAGGAAGAATGTTTGCTACGGAATATTGGGCAGAAGCAGGATGTCCGCCAGATATCGTTACAACGGCTAAATCAATAGCATGCGGAGTACCACTTAGTGCAATTACAGCTAGAAAAGAAATATTTGATGGAGTACCAGCAGGTACAATAGGGGGTACTTATGGTGGAAACCCACTTGGTTGTGCATCAGCATTGAAAGTTATTGAAATCATGGAAAGAGAAGATTTTCCAGGAAAAGCACGTAAAATTGGTGCTAAAATATCAGGAAGATACAACGAATGGAAAGAAAAATACGATGTAGTTGGTGATGTAAGAGGTGTCGGTTCAATGATTGGTATAGAATTCGTAACTGACAAGAAATCTAAGACACCAAATCCAGCAATAGTTAGTGCAATAATTAGTGATGCAGCTCAAATGGGATTAATAATGGAGAATGCAGGTAACTGCGGAAATGTTATTAGATTATTGGCTCCACTTTGCATGACAGACAAACAGACTGAAGCAGGACTTGAAATATTTGAAAAAGCTATTGTAAAGAACTTGGCTGTAAAATAAAATGGAAGACTATTAAATCTAGTAGTAATTACTGATGAACAATTAAAAGTTGGTCTCGATATCCTTAAAAACATTATTCTTAAATACAACAAATAAATAATAAATTGATTTTTGTGTATTAATTTTAATATTAGAACCTACATTCAGCAGGTTATTTTGGAAAGTAAGGAAAAATATTAAATGAACCATAATTTTAAGTGAATCCTTACATAGTTAAAGTGAAATAAATATTTTACAGGCTGAGTGTAGGTTCGAGTTATGTTAATCAACAAAAGTCATTTATTGCAATTCGAATATTCGCAATATTTAAAACATTCTAATGGAAATTATAAGAAAATTTGAAAGGAGCAATGGAAATGACTGAAATAAATGTAAACACAAATTCTGAATCTCACTTAAAACGTGTATTACCTCTTAGTTCTTTAATTTTTTATGGACTAGCATTTATGATACCTCTAACAATTTTTACGACTTATGGCCTTGCTTCAGTGGCTACTCATGGAATGATTCCATTAACATATACAGTTGCAACTATAGCAATGGGATTTACAGCATTTAGCTATTCAAGAATGGTTAAATCATTTCCTGTAGCAGGAGCAGCTTATTCCTATGTAACTAAATCTATGAATCCTTTTATTGGTTTTTTTACAGGTTGGGTAATTTTACTTGGATATATTATGTTACCTCTGTTAAATTATGTTGTAATGGGAATTTATTTTAATGCATTAATTCCAAAGGTCCCAGCAAATGTATTTATTATAATAGCTGTAATAGCTATTGCACTAGTTAATCATTTTGGTATTGAACTTGCAGCAGTTGTAAACAATACTATAGTTTGGTTACAATTCATATTTTTGATTGTATTATTAGTACTTATATTTAAGTATGTCACAGGTGGCGGCGGAGCTGGTACATTAGTTGATTCTACTGCGTATTTTAATGCAGTAGAATTTCATAAACCAGGAGTTGGTTTCTCAGCTATATTAACAGGTGCATCAATTTTAGCACTTTCTTACCTTGGATTTGATGCTATATCTACATTGAGTGAAGAGGCAATTAATCCTGAAAAAAATGTTGGAAAAGCTATTTTAATTGCTTGTCTCGGTGCAGGAACGGGATTTGTGGTTATAACTTATTTCTTGACACTTTGTTGGCCACAGGCCTTTGCTCAAATAGCTAATCCTGATTCAGCATCAGTTGAAGCACTAAAGAGAATTTGCAGTGCTCCATGGTTACAAGTTTTCTTTACGGCTGCCTTTGGTGCAGGGCTTTTAGCATCATCACTCGCAGGAGTTACTTCTGCTTCAAGAGTGCTTTATGGAATGGGTAGAGATGGAATTCTACCTCATGCAATATTTGGAAAATTGCACGCAAAATATAAAACTCCAACTTATAGTATTATAATCATTAGTGTAATTGGATTGTTAGCAACAGTTGTTCCTTTAGCAACTGCTAATGGTATATTAAATTTTGGCGCGTTGCTTGCATTTGTAATGGTTAATTTATCAGTTATTGCTTGGTACTTTGTTAAACAGAAAAAGAGAAGTGGAGTGGATGTAATAAAATATTTAATTATGCCGATTATTGGAGCAAGTATAAACCTTGCAATTTGGTCAAAGGTTGACTTTAAAGCAATGATGTTTGGTGTAATCTGGCTAATAATTGGATTAATTTATTTAATATATAAGACTAAATTCTTCAGAGAATTGCCACCGGAAATGGGAGTGTAAAGGTGACAGCAAATTCTAGTTTTATTTTAATATTAAAGGGCTCAAATATTATTTAATTCTAATTTAGAAAGTATGGAAATTAGGACTGTTTTTAAAGATAATTAATCAATATCTTTAGAAGCAGTTTTTAAATTTCTACTGCCAATTATCAACTGCTTAAAGAAATATATACGTGTTAAAAGGGCTGGCACATTAATTAGTGTAACAGCCCTATTTTAAATTGATAATTTTCATGCATATTATAAGTTTAATTAAGATGTTTTTTTAATTTGAAAAACAACTGGCTCACAATAATCAGGACATTGAACTACTAACTTTTCACCAAAACCCATTTTGTCAGGAGTTACTCCTTTTCGCATAGCAAAAATAAATGGAAAAAATGACTGCATGGCCATAACACATACATTTGAAGTTTTATTCATATCTATTAGTGCATCTTTTATGTATATTTTATCACCTACTTTGTAATGACCACATTTAGATTCTATAACTTCTATAACTACATTTTCCAAGATACTCACCTCTTTCATATTTTTTAGTATTCTTAAAAATTTAAAAATATCTAATGTATTTTTAGTTTATAGAAAGCAAAATTTATGCCAAAAATCAAATAAAAGGTTATCTAAGTGGAACTTGAAGTTTATTTAAATTTTAATTAAAAGTACAGATCAGTTTAACTAGTAACAACATAAGATTTGAAAAGTATAATTTGCAGTGAATTTATGATTTCATTACAAAATTAGGATAGAAGAATAGGACTATTTATTTTTTTAAATAGGAAAAAGTTGATGTGTAACTATTCATAAGTGAATATAGAAAGTTGTAAGTGAATAATAGCGGATATACTTGCAATATCAATTAAAACATTTACATTTTATTCAAAAATGAATTAATACAGTTATGTAATATAAAAGGATATACATCTTATCTGGACTTCATTTTGGCATAGGTTTTGCTAAAATATAATATGAATGATATCATAAGAATTGTAAATAATAAATAACAAAATTACATATCACGGGGAGGGTATTATAATGACAAAAGAAAATGTTCAAACTTATATCACTGAGGTACTTGAAAAGGTAAAAAAGAGAAACAGTAACGAACCAGAATTTTTACAAACAGTTGAAGAGGTGTTAGCTTCTTTAGGACCAGTATTTGAAAAACATCCAGAATACATTGAAGAGAATCTTTTAGAAAGATTCTGTGAACCAGAAAGACAAATTATGTTCAGAGTTCCATGGGTTGATGATGCAGGCAAATTACAAGTTAACCGTGGATTCAGAGTTCAATTTAATGGATGCATAGGACCTTACAAAGGTGGTTTAAGATTCCATCCATCAGTTTATATAGGAATAATTAAATTCTTAGGCTTTGAACAAATATTAAAGAATTCATTAACAGGTCTTCCAATAGGAGGCGGTAAAGGTGGTTCTGACTTTGATCCAAGAGGAAAGTCAGATAATGAAGTTATGAGATTCTGTCAAAGCTTTATGACTGAACTATACAGACACATAGGACCAGATGTTGACGTACCAGCAGGAGATATAGGTGTTGGTGGAAGAGAAATAGGATATCTTTATGGTCAATATAGAAGAATTAGAGGAGCATTTGAAAACGGAGTTCTTACAGGAAAAGGAATGTCTTATGGCGGAAGTTTAGTAAGACCAGAAGCTACAGGTTTTGGAGCAACTTATTACTGTGCAGAAATGCTTAAACATGAAGGAACAGATTTCAAAGGCAAAACAGTTGCAATATCAGGATTTGGTAATGTATCTTGGGGAGTATGTTTAAAAGTTTCAGAATTAGGTGGTAAAGTTGTAACACTTTCAGGACCAGATGGATATATTTATGATCCAGAAGGAGTAGTAGGTGAGAAAATCGACTACTTACTTGAAATGCGTTCATCAGGAAGAGATAAAGTACAAGATTATGCTGATAAATTTGGATGCAAATTCTTCAAAGGTGAAAAACCATGGGGAGTTAAAGCTGATATCATAATGCCAAGTGCTACTCAAAATGATATACATTTAGAGCATGCTAAACAAATAGTTGCAAACGGAATTAAAATGGTTTGTGAAGTTGCTAATATGCCTTGTACAAATGAAGCTGTTGAATACTTCCAAAAGAATGGTGTTGTAGTAGGACCTGCTAAAGCTGCTAATGCTGGTGGAGTTGCTACTTCAGCTCTTGAAATGTCACAAAACAGTGAAAGATTATCATGGACAGCAGAAGAAGTTGATGCAAAACTTCATCAAATAATGATTAACATATACAACAATTGTAAAAATGCATCTGAAGCTTATGGCTTTGGATACAACTTAGTTGCTGGAGCTAACGTTGCAGGCTTTGTAAAAGTTGCTGATGCAATGCATGCACAAGGAAACTATTAATTTAAAATAAATAAAAAGAGACAAATTCAATAATTTGAATTTGTCTCTTTTTATTTAAATAATTTTAATTATAATGAATAAATTTTATATATATAATTTATTTTGAATATATATAAAGTGGCTATTAAGTGAATAATTTAAGTCGAAAAAAATATTATTTAGTTATAATATAAACAATTGTAATATATGATGAAAGCATTTTCTGATAAATGAATTAAAAATAAATATGTAATTTAATTAACTGTATTTTAAGACTACGTTTACACAGCAGTATATTCCAAAATATACCGATATGTATCAGTAAAAAACATAAAATACTGTAGAAAATAGTCACATATTGTAAAGATAAAAGAAAGCAATTTAGAGATAAATGAAGCTTTTAAAGTTTAAAAGAGTTTATTTCTATGTAATGAACTATTTTTGCTTAATTTAAGAAAAAATAATATAAAAACAGTTGATTTTTTCCTGAAAATACTTATAATTATTTATATAGTTAAAAATAAATAACAGAGAATTTATGTAGCACAGTATAAAAGGAGATGTTGTAATAATGCAGAAAAATGATCCTATGATTGCATATTTTCCTTGGAAATTTCAAGCAAATTCTGATTTTGAAATCTATGAATATGATTTTGAAATAGCAGCAGGAGATTTGGGCAGGAGGATTAAAGCTAATAATATTCAATTAATATATGATCTTATAAGTCAAATCTTATTAACAATTCATAAACATGTTCCTTAAAACAATTAATTTTATAAAATAGATACTTTTGATATTACTTAAAATTGGGGGAGTTTGAAATGAAAATTTTAATGATTTCTTGGGAGTACCCACCTAAAAATGTAGGAGGGTTATCAAACCATGTTTATTATTTATCACAGGCATTAAGTAAAAAAGGACATGAAATACATGTAATAACTTGTGAGGAAGGTACATCTCCTATAGAAGAAAATGACAATGGAGTTTTTGTACATAGAGTTTCACCTTATAAAATAGATACAGATGATTTTGCAAAATGGGTTATGCAGTTAAATTTTGCAATAGTAGAAGAAGCCACAAGGCTTATTGTAAATTTTGGGAAATTTGATTTGATACATGCTCATGACTGGCTTTCAGCATTTAGTGCAAAAAATTTAAAATGGTCATTTAAAATTCCTATGGTATGTACTATTCATGCTACAGAATATGGCAGGAATGCAGGCATAAAGACTGATATGCAAAGGTATATATCTTCTACAGAATGGTTGTTAAGTTATGAAGCTTGGAAAATAGTTGTTTGTAGTGATTATATGAGACAGCAAGTAAGCAAATTATTTGTATCACCTTGGGATAAAATTTGGGTAATACCTAATGGTGTGGATACAGAAAAGTTTAAATTTGAATTTGATTGGATTAATTTTAGAAGAAGGTTTGCTAATGATAATGAGAAAATTGTACTCTATGTGGGAAGGCATGTATTTGAAAAAGGCATACATTTGTTAGTAGAAGCAGCTCCTAAAGTATTAAGTGATTACAATGATACAAAAATTGTTATTGGTGGTACTGGACCTATGACAGAGGAATTAAAGAATAGAGTAAGGGAAATGGGAATAGAATCAAAAGTAGTATTTACAGGATACATGAGTGATGATGATAGAGATAAACTTTATAGAGTAGCTAGTGCAGCAGTTTTTCCTTCTTTATATGAACCTTTTGGTATTGTGGCGTTAGAAGCTATGGCAGCAGGATGTCCAGTTGTAGTTTCAGAAACTGGAGGTTTAGGAGAAATAGTGCAACATGAGGTAAATGGGTTAAAAGCTATAAGTGCTTCTTCTGAGAGCTTAGCAATTAATATAAGTAGACTACTTTTAGATGATGGATTATCAGACTATGTAAAACAAAATGGTTTAAAAACAGTTTATGAAAAATATACTTGGGATAAAATAGCTGACTTAACCATAAACATGTATAGTCAGGTTAAAAAAGAGACAAAAGATAGTGAATGGGAAGTAAAAAGTGAAGATAAAATTAAAAATGATATTATAAAAAAACTAACTGAGGAACTTAGAGATAAAGTTAAAGAAAAACTAAAATTTGAGTTAAAGGATAAAGTAGAAAAAAAGCTGGAAGAAGAATTGAAAGAAAAGGTAGAGAAAAACTTAATAGAAAAATTTAAAAATAAAATTAGTGATAAAACAAAAGATGTAGTAGAGGATGCCATAGATATGAAGGATAAAATAACGGCCAAAACTATAGAGGCTGTAGAGGGGTTAAAAAATTCAAATATAAAAGTTGAAAAAAAGATATCCAAAAGAAAAAAAGGGGATGAGGTTAATGAAAGCTATAATAATGGCCGGGGGAGAAGGAACTAGATTAAGACCATTAACATGCAATATACCAAAGCCAATGATGCCTATAATGGATAAGCCTGTTATGCAATATGCTATAGAACTTTTAAAGAAAAATGGAATAACTGATATAGGAGTTACACTTCAATATCTGCCAGATGAAATTATCAGCTATTTTGGAGATGGAAAAGAGTTTGGCGTTAATATGCGATATTTTACAGAAGAATCACCATTAGGTACAGCGGGTAGTGTTAAAAATGCAGAAGGCTTTCTTGATGATACTTTTATAGTTATAAGTGGAGATGCTTTAACTGATATAGATTTGTCTAAGGCAATTGCTTATCATAAAAAAAATCAATCCATATCTACTTTGGTTCTAAAAGAAGTTGCTGTTCCATTAGAATTTGGAGTTGTAGTAACAGATGATAATGGAAAAGTAACAGGATTTTTAGAAAAACCAAGTTGGAGTGAGGTTTTTAGCGATAAAGTTAATACAGGAATATATATATTGGAACCAGAAATATTCTCTTATTTTGAAAAAAATCAAAAATTTGATTTTAGCAATGACTTATTTCCAATACTTTTAAATGATAAGAGACCTATGTTTGGATATGTAGCTGAAGGATACTGGTGTGATATTGGAAATATTGAACAATATATAAGATGTCATTTTGACATACTAAAAGGTTTAGTAAAAGTGGATATTAAAGGTGAAAAATATAAAGATGGTATATGGACTGGAGAAAACTGCAAAATAAGTGAAAATGCGTTGATAGCTGCTCCAGTTTATATAGGCAGTGGAACCAAGATATATGATGGTGCAGAAATTGGACCTTATACTATTCTAGGGAAAAACAATATAATATCAAATAATGCTACTATAAAAAGAAGTATAATCTTTGATAATTGTTATATAGGTGATAAAGCTCAAGTAAGAGGAGCTGTACTGTGCAAAAAAGTTCAATTAGAACCAAGAGCTTCTGTATTTGAAGAAGCAGCTGTAGGAGATGACACTCTTATAAGAGAAAGAGCAATTGTAAAACCAAGTATTAAAATATGGCCTAACAAGGTTATTGAAGCAAGTACTGTAGTAAAATCAAATGTAATTTGGGGAGGAAAATTCTCAAAAGCATTATTTGGTAAACAAGGTATAAGTGGTGAAGTTAATGTAGATATAACACCAGAATTTGTGTCAAAGCTTGGTGCTGCCTACGGATCACTTTTAAAGTCAGATTCAAAAGTTGCCATAGCTTGCAGTGATAATGGTGCTGCTCAAATGTTTAAATATTCCCTTGCTACAGGACTTCTCTCTATGGGAATTGAAGTGTTAGATTTGCATAGAATGCCAAGACCATCAGTAAGACAGGCTACTATGTTTTTTGGAGTACAGGGAAGCATTCATGTTTCTATAGACAATGACGATTCTCAAAAAGTTAATATAGTATTTATGGATGAAAATGGTCTTGATATAGATAAAAACATAGAGCGAAAGATAGAGAATAGCTTCATAAGAGAAGACTTCAGAAGAGTTAAAACAGATAGTTTTAAACAGATAAATCATATATATAATTCTACAGAATATTATATAAGACAGCTTGTAAATGAATTAGGAGTTCATAATATAAGAAAGCAAAAATATAAGGTAGTTTTAAGTGTTAAAAGCCCTATGGTATTAAGTATAATTGAAGGTATATTCCAGGAGCTTAAAATAAACGTTAAACTTTATAATGAATTCAATAATATTTTAGGATTAAAGAAAGAAGTAATAGAAACCAGTTCAAATTTGGGCATTAGAATTGATGATGAATGTGAAGAAGCAGTTTTTATAGATGAAAAGGGAAATATCATAAGAGATGAATCTTATGATGCAATAAACGCTTTTGTTATGTTGAAATCAACAAACATAAGTACATTAGTAGTTCCCGTGACAGCTTCTTCTACTATGCAGGAAATTGCTAATATGTGTGGATGTAAATTTGTAAGAACAAAAACCTCACAAAAATTTATACTAGAAGCTTATTTGAAAAATGAAAATAGGATTACTAGAAGAGAGGTTATAAGTTCTTATTTAATGACACTAGATGCCATAAGCGTAGCAATGTTAACTATTAATTTTATGTCTGTAAGTAATTTACCTCTTTCTAACATAGTAGCTAAAATTCCAAGATACTATACAGCTAAAGAAGAAGTGAAATGTCCTTGGAATTTAAAAGGAAAGGTAATGAGAAATCTTATAGAGGAAAATCATTCGAAATCTGTGGATTTAATAGAAGGGGTTAAGCTTAACTTTAATGATGGGTGGGCACTAGTACTTCCAGATGCTGATGAACCTCTTTGTAGGGTTTATGCAGAGTCTAAAGATTCAGGCGAACTAAAAAAGCTTACAGATGAATTGCTAAAGAGAATTGAAGCCATAACATTAGAATAAAAGTTTTAAAGGCAGGTAAGTAATTATCTGCCTTTTATACGTTATTCAGTGGAAACAGGTGGAGATGGTACTAAACTTTGATCCTGTATCCAGCACCCCAAACAGTTTCAATATATTGAGGATTAGAAGAAGAGGTTTCTATCTTTTCCCTTAATCTTCCAATATGCACCGTAACAGTGGATGTGTCTCCAATAGCATCAAGACCCCAAACTTTCTCAAATAAGTAATCTCTGCTAAATACTGTATTTGGGTTTTCAGCCATATGAAGAAGTAAATCAAATTCTTTTTGAGCTAAAGTTATTTCATTACAGTTTATAAATACCTGTCTGGATGCTTTTCTTATTTCTAACCCTCTTATAATGATAGTGTCAGTTTTTTCTTTGTTAGAAAATTTATTTTTTATTCTTTCATAATTTTTAATATGAGACTTAACTCTAGCAACAAGTTCTGCAGGATTGAAGGGTTTAGTAATATAGTCGTCAGCTCCAAGGCTAAATCCTTTTATTTTATCAATTTCTTCTTTCTTTGAAGAAACAATTAAAACTGGAATATCTTTATTATCTTGTATGCTTCGTAGAATACTAAAACCATCAATTTTAGGAAGCATAATATCAATAATTAATAGATCAAATTTATTCTCTTTTATAGAATTTAAAGCTTTTACACCATCTACACATATCGTAACTTCAAAGCCGGCTAGTTCTAAATAATCTCTTTGAAGTTCAGCAATACTTAAATCGTCTTCAGCTATTAAAATTTTTTTCATAATATCCTCTCTATTCTTCTGGTATTTTAGCTAATGATATTAATATGCTTGTACCATCATTTTCATGACTTACAGCCCATATTTTACCGTTATGGCCTTCTACAATTTGTTTTGCAATGGCAAGTCCTAGGCCACTACCACTTGCACCACTTCTTGAAGAATCACCTCTGTAAAACCTGTTAAATATTTTGCTTATATCATTTTTATCAATGCCATGTCCATTATCTCTTATTTCAATAATAATGCTGGAATTGGTTTCTCTAAGCATAATGGCAATTTTACCGTTGTTTTTATTCATATATTTACGAGAATTATCAATAATATTTATTATTACTCTTCTCAATCTGTCTCTATCAATCATAACATATTCTGAATGGCTCAAATCATTTTCTAAATGAATTTTTATATTATATTTTTCAAGTTCAGGTGCACTTTCACAAACACAATAGTTAAAATACTCAATAATGTTTGTTTTTTCATATTTAAAAGGAATTTGGTTTAAATCTAGTTTTGAGTATAAAAGCAAATCATCAATCATAATATCAATTAATTCGGCTTTTGAATGAATAGTTTTTAAATAATGTTCTACTTTTTCAGGAGTATTTGCCACACCATCTAAAATACCAGTAGCATAACCTTTTATGGAAGTTATGGGTGTTTTTAAATCATGAGATATACTAGAAACTAACATTTTTCTATTATCATCGTATTTCATTTTCATATGAACAGAATTTTTAAGTTGGATCCTCATATGTTCAAAATCACTACATAGTTCTTTGATTTCCTCATCACCAGTTTCAATAATTTCACAATTTAAGTCACCTTTGCTAATTTGTGCTGTAGCGTTTTTTAAAAGTGAAATTGGATGTAATATTCTCTTTGAAAATAAATATGACATAGCTATATTAACTAATATAAAACAAATAAAAAATACTGTAAAAATTATTATAAAAAATTTTTCAATATGTTGAGATACTTGTCCATCTGGAGCTAATAATACTATATTTCCAGAAATTTCATCTTTGAATTTCAGAGGAACTACTTCAACAATATAAGAAATATTATTGATTTTAATTGGTTTTTGTAGCGAATTATTTTTTACTTCTTCTAAACATTTTTCTATATCAATTTTATTTATATTCTTTGATGAGAATATAATATTATTGTTTTTAGTAAGTATAAATTCTCCATTTATACTTAGAAGCTTTTTAGATAAATATTGTTGAAGTTTCACTTCTTCAATATCTGAAGAAGCTTGTTTTGATATGTTTGTGTTTAAATCTAATAGTTCGGATTTTATGGTTATAAGTTTTTTGAAATTATCATAACTTATATCTTTATTTAGAAATGTTGAAGAAACAAAAATAAAGATATAAGAAACTATAATTGTAATAATGAATGGAATTATAATAGTTATAGTGTTAAATGTTAACAGACGCTTTTTTATATCCATTTTTCCACCTTAAAAATCTTTTTTATCGAATAAATAGTAACTTCCTGTAAATAAAAGTATATCATAACTTAACATTAGTATAAACTGTCGAAGAATTTTTAAAAATGGAATAGTATTCATAATCCATAGGGTATACCAGTTAAGCATGGATGTAAAAAATAGACCAGAATATCTATAAAAAACAATTTCTAGTGTCTTAAAAATAATAAAAACAAAAATAGATAGAAAAAATACACCTACACTGCTTTTGATTATATTTGTAAAAAGTACGATTATTAGTGATAAAACCATCATAGGCATTAATGTGACAATATAAGAAGATAATATTCTAACAATACCATTTAAGGTAAAAGAATTTGAATTAAATAGAAAACCTGCTATAATAGAAAAAATCATTACAAACAGAAGATTTGCAAGTACAAACAACATTATGGCAGTTAGTTTTGAAACGAAAAATTTTAGTCTAGTAATCGGTCTGGTAAGTGCAATTTTCATGGTATTGTGAGAAAATTCTCCAGAAAAACTATCTATAGTAACAAGTGCAGTAAATAAAGGTAGAATTGTATTAACAACTACAGAGAGCACAAGTATAGGAAAATCCATGCTGGAAACTCCACGTAACCCAAAACCATTCCTTAAAGCAATAATAGATACTTGTCCAAGTACAATAAAAATAAGGGATATTATTACTGCTACTAAAACCTTCTTCTTTTTGTATAGCTTTTCTATTTCATTAATTAAAGCTGCTTTAAATCCTACCATTTCGTTCCACCTCGCTAATAAAATAATTTTCAAGTGAAGCATAGTTATTCAAAATATTTTTAGTTGTATCCACATTAAGAATTTTTCCATCATATAATACACCAATACGATTACAAGTAAGTTCGATGTCATGAATAAGATGGCTTGATATAAAAAATGTTGTTTTTTCTGTTTCAGCTAAAGTTTTTATGATATTTCTTATAGTTATCATTCCTTCGACATCTAGACCATTCAAAGGCTCGTCTAGAATAATAACTTCAGGCTTTGATAAAAGTGCAGCGGCAATTCCTAATCTTTGCTTCATTCCAAGAGAAAATTTCCTTGGTTTTTCATCTTTATATTTTAAAATGCCTGTAAGTTCTAAAACTTCTTCAATTCTTTTGTTGTCTACATTTTTGTAGTATCTTGAGAATTGTTTTAGATTTTCAAAGGCAGTTAAATAATCATAGGATTTAGCATTTTCTATAATGCAGCCTACCTTTTCCATAGCTTTTTCAAAGTCATCTAAAACGCTGTAGCCTAAAATTTTAACATCACCACTATCTGGTTTTACAAGTCCGGTCATTATTTTCATAGCAGTAGTTTTGCCAGCTCCATTAGGGCCCAAAAAACCAAAAATATCACCTTGACATATTTCAAGGTTAATATCTTTTATACCTCTTCCATTTTTATACATTTTGGTAAGGTTATTAATTTCTATAATTTTTTTCATTTACATACCTCCTTAGGCTTAATTAAACTTAACATACTCACTTTCACACATACAAAATTTTGATTTAATATAAGTAAAGCTTCATTAATTAATAATGAAGAATTAATAGTTGAAAATTCGTAACTATTAAAAACAGGATAAAGATAACCTGCCATACATTGTATGAACAAGTTACCTTATAATGGTTAGTCAAATACTCTACTGTAGTTATCATTAGATAGTATAGTGCTATTTGACCTTTCTCCATCTATATTAAAATTTACACAGGAAGAATGGGAATTAATAAATATATGTCCTTTTCCAGTTTTACCTGAGGAATTAGTATAGTTAAAACTTGCATCAAGGTGAGATTGTTTATTAAACTTTCCATCGAAGTTAAAATCATCTTTATTACTAGCATAGTTTTCATAGCCTTTTGTATATTCTTCGTGATAATTTCCAGAAACACTAGTATCATCTAAGTTAGAAATAGTTATAATTTTTTCTCCTATTTTTATAAATTTACCATCTTTATCTATTGCAATATCAGTTTTGTATTTCCCAATATAGCTTTTAGCATTGGATAATTTATTATCATCTCTTTGAATTTGTTTTTCAACCTTTTTACCAGAAAGATCAGGTTTATTAACTATAGTTGAGTTAATATTAGTTACTTTTCCTAAGATCTCAAAGGTTAATGTATGTTCTGTACCTTGTTCATCTTTACCAGAAAGTGTCCCTGTGAAAAGAACATTTTGTGCTAATCCAGCTTTATTTACATCCATAGTTCCTTTGATTTCTTTTACAAATATGTCTTTTGTGATTTTAGACATTTTCGTGTTATTACTATTAGCTTCATCTGAATTATAGATTCTAAATTGGTTTTTAAACTGAAAGGATGCTACTGCATTTACAAGTGCAGGAATTTGTGATTCAGTTAGAGAACCAGATAATTTTTTACTTCCGTCAGCATTTTGAGTAACTACAACAGAATCTTTTAAATTACCTACAAGAGCATCTGATATTTTTTCAAGATCTGCTGCTTGCTTTTCTTGAAAAGGATTTTCAAAAATTTTTCTATCTTTAGAATCTTTTAATTCAGTTACACAATAAAAATCTTGATTATTGTTATGTGAAATAGAAGAACTTTTATCAGTGTAGTAGTAGCTTTCTCTTGTACCATTAGTTTCTAAAGTGCTAGTAGATTTTGATGTTTGTTCTCTAGCACCTTTAGATAAATCAAATTTTATTAGTTCATTATTAGAAGAAACAATATTATTGTTATCTTTGATAACAAATGACATATCAACAGTGTAGCTTGAAAGTTTACTACTGAAGCTATCAGCTGTATACTTCAAAGAATCTTTCAACTCATCATAACCACTTTTAGATACAACTTCTGCCATAGCAGTACTGGCAAACATCAGAGTACCTACAACAAAACTTAAAATGATTGCTGTTTTTTTCTTGATTTTCACTTTAATAACATCTCCTTTTAATTTTACATAGGGAAATCTTTCTTTAATTCTATATTAAAACAAGCATCTTGATTTTTCATAAACTAAATATAAACAAAATATAAACAGAGTTTTTAGCTTATCTAAATACATATGAATTTTATATGGATTCGATATGTATTAAGTATTTTTAATATGGATTTCTTATTGTTATAATGTTAAAAGAGTTTTTTCTATTTTAGATGAAGTACCAGAGGCTGAGGAGAAAGAAAATGCAGCTATATTAAAAAAATGCAATGGAAATATAAGTTTTAATAGTGTATTCTTTTCTTATAGAAAAAATGTACTGTTATAGAAAATGTAGCCTATGGGAATCCAGAAGCAAGCATTTCAGAAATTGAAAATGCAGCAAAAGCTTCTCACATTCACAGTTTTATTAAAAGATTACCTAAAGGATATTATACTATTATTACTGAGGGAGGAGGAAATTTATCTCAAGGACAAAGACAACTTTTAACTATAGCAAGGGTAATGTTAATAGATCCGCCAATGCTTATACTGGATGAAGCAACCAGCAGTATTGATACTAGAACTGAGGTTAATATACAAAAGGCTTTTTTATCCATGATGAAAGGACGTACAAGCTTTATAATAGCACATAGGCTTTCCACTATTCGAGGTGCTGATTTGATTTTAGTTATGAATAATGGAGAAATTATTGAAAATGGCAACCATAGAGAACTTATTAGTAAGAGAGGCTTTTATGCAAAACTTTATAATAGCCAATTTAAACTTTCTAATTAAACAAAAACATAGGAGATGATTTTCATGAAAGATCATGATGAAATGACTAAAAAAAGTAAAATTATAAGAAGAAACAGAATAATTGTAGGAATTTGTGCACTCTGTGTTTTAGGTATTGCATTTTTTGCAGTAAGCAGAATGTCATATAAGAAAAATGCAGTTGTAAATGCTGCAAATGCAAAGAAAAATTTAAAAGAAGATTCTACAAATAAAAGAGAAAACCAAGTTCCTAAAGATAAAAAAAATCAAATAGACAACAATCAAGCTGCAGGAGAATATAAACCTTGGTCGGTAAAAAGAACTGATGGGAAAAAAGTTGCTTATTTAACTTTTGATGATGGACCATCACCAAATACAATTAAAATATTAGAAATATTGAATAAAAATAATATAAAAGCTACTTTTTTCTTAATTGGAAAAAATGCTGAAAACAATCCTGAGCTCGTAAAAAAGGAAATAGCGGAAGGAAATGCAGTAGGAAATCATACATATAGTCATCAGTTAAATTATAAGGAAGGTCCAGAAAAGTTTGTAGAGGATTTAGATAAGGGTAATGCTGCAATAAAATCTGTAATAGGAGATAAATATGATTCAAAGCTTATAAGATTTCCTGGTGGATCCTTTGGAAATAGGTTAGCACCTTTTAGGGAGGCTGTTACAAAGGCTGGATATCATTATGTAGATTGGAATGACTTAACAGGTGATGCTGAACATAACAATGTTCCAGTTGATAGTTTACTTAGTGAGCTTAAAAAATATACAAATTCAGATACTGTGGTAATTTTAATGCATGATGCTGGAGCTAAGGCTACAACAGTACAAGCTCTCCCACAGGTTATAGAATATCTAAAATCAAAAGGATATAGTTTTGACACATTAAAATAAATTTGTGATAAATAAAAAAGTTTTAGTTGAATTTAGTTTAGCTAAAGCTTTTTTATTATTTTAAAATATTAAATATGAGTAAATGATATAATATTAAGGAAGAAATAATTAATTCAACTTTCGCACATTTTTTTAAGAGGACAATTGTCCTCTGTCCTCTGAAAAGAAGTTGCTTTGCAATATTCTTAAACTGCGAAAGTTGAGTTAAGAATTAATATTGAAAAGTTGAATAGACATTACATATTGAAGGAGAATGAACTATGAGTTTGAGGTTTATATATGGAAGAGCAGGTAGCGGCAAAAGTCATTTTTGCTTAAATGATATAAAGAAAAGAATAGATGAAGGAGATTTAAATCCCTTAATACTTTTAGTACCAGAACAATTTTCATTTCAAGCAGAAAAGAATCTTATAGAAACTATTGGTGAGGCAGGAATGCTTAAAGCGCAGGTTTTAAGCTTTAGAAGAATGGCATATAAAGTATTAAATGAAGTAGGAGGACTTACAAGAAAACATATAAATGCTTCAGGGAAAAGTATGCTCATCTATAAAATAATGGAAGAAAATAGCAACAAACTTAAAGTTTTTAAAAAAGCAGTAAAGAGACAGGGATTTGTTACTACAATTTCAGATATTATAACAGAATTTAAAAAATATGATATTACCTCAGAGATCTTAAATAGTACTTTAGATAGAATAGAAAATGAAAATTTAAAAAACAAAATGCAGGATATAACCTTAATTTTTTCACAGTTTGAGGAAAGACTTCATAAAAAATATATTGATTCAGAGGATGACTTAACTATGTTGTCAGAAAAATTATCAAAATCACATCTGTTTGATGAAGCAGAAATATGGATAGATGAATTTTCAAGTTTTACTCCACAAGAGTATAAAATTTTAGAAAAGCTTATGGATAAAGCTAAGCGCGTTAATATAAGTTTGTGTACAGACAGCTTAATGGGAAGCTCAAATTTGGATGATGTAGATTTATTTTTACCTAGTAAAAATACAGAGGAAAAGGTTTTAAAAATTATTGGAGAAAGCAATATAAGATATGATAAACCAATTGCTTTAAACTGTAGTCCTTGCTATAGATTTAAGGATAGCAAAGAACTTCAACATGTGGAGAAATATATATTTTCCTATCCATATAAAACTTATAAGGAAAATAATTGCGATTTAAGTATCTTTAAGGCACTAAATAAATATACGGAGATAGAAGATACTGCAAGGGACATAATTAGAATGTGCAGAGATAATGGATTTAGATTTAAGGATATTGCAGTAGTGAGTGGTGACTTAGATGGATATGAAAGTTTGGTTAGTGCAATTTTTGCAGAATATGATATACCTTATTTTATAGATAAAAAAAGAAAAATTAATGATAATCCTATTATAATGTTAATAATGTCGGCAGTAGAGATATTGTCTAAAAATTGGAGCTATGAATCTGTATTTAGATATTTAAAAACAGGGCTTTTAGACTTAAGCAACGAAGATATAGATTTAATAGAAAATTATGTGCTTAGTAATGGAATCAAGGGAAGTGCATGGATTAAAGAAGATTCATGGGACTTTAGTTTAAGCTATAACTTTGAAGAAAAGGAAATATCGGATTATGAAAAAGAACTTTTGGAAAGAATAAATTTAATTAGAAACAAAATAAGAGAACCCATTATTAAACTTTCTAAGGATATAAAAGGAAGAAAAAAAGGAGCTCAGATTTGTGAAGGTCTTTATAATTTTATTTGTTATGTGGAAGCAGACAAAAAAGTGGAAAACTGGATAGAATATTTTGAGAAAAATCAAGAATTAGATAAAGCTAATGAATATAGCCAGATATGGAACATTGTAATAGAGGTTTTAGACCAAGTAGTAGAAGTTATGGGAGAAGAAACCTTAAGTATGGCTGCTTTTTCTCAAATTTTATCTACAGGATTTGATGAATATGAAATAGGAGTAATTCCACCAGCTTTAGATCAAGTTTTAGTTGGAAGTGTTACAAGGTTAAAAAGTCATGATGTATCTGCTTTATATATAGTTGGAGTTAATGATGGAATTTTCCCTTCTGTTATTTCAAAAGAAGGTATTCTAACAGATAGCGATAGAGAGATTTTAAAAGAAAGAGGCATGGAAGTTGCAAAGGATACTAGGAGCAAAGCTTTTGAAGAACAATTTTTAATATACACTACATTAACAACTGTAAGTAAGTATTTGAGATTAAGTTATTCTGTGGCAGATGAAGCTGGAAAAACAAAACGACCTTCTATGATAATATCAAAAATTAAAAAGATATTTAGTAGTATTCAGGAAGAAAGTAATTTAATAGAAATAGAAGCTGATGAAGAAAATCTAAAATTTGTTACAGGACCTAAGTCTACTTTTAATAAACTCATATCTAATATTAGAAAAAGTTCTAATGGATATGCAACCCCTGTATGGCTTGATGTATATAGGTGGTACAGGAAAGACCAAAAGTGGAATGAAAAACTTGAAAATATGTTTAATGGTTTTAGCTATAGTAATGAAGCAGAAATTGCAGATACCAGTAGAGTTAGAAAACTTTATGGCAGAAATCTAAACATAAGTGTGTCAAGACTTGAAAAGTTTGTAAATTGTCCATTTTCATATTTTATCCAATATGGACTTAAAGCAAAAGAAAGAAAGGTATACAAATTAAGTTCACCAGATTTAGGAAGCTTTATGCATAATGTTATTCAAATATTTTCAAACAACCTTAAAGAGAAAAATTTAAGTTGGAATGAACTTAAGAGTGAGTGGTGTGAAGATGAAGTTTCAAATATTGTAGATGAAGTTTTGAAAAAGATGCCGAGTTCTGTATTTAATAGTTCTGAAAGATACAAATATATGACTGATAATGTAAAGAGAATTCTTAGTAGATCAGTTTGGCTTATAACTGAGCACATGAAAAGAGGAGGATTTAAGCCGTCGGGTTATGAGTTATCTTTTGGTAATTCAGGAGATTTTCCACCTATTTCTTTAGAACTTCACTCAGGAGAAATTGTAAGTCTTATAGGAAGAGTTGATAGAGTAGATAGTATGAATGGTGAAGAAAATACTTATTTAAGAATAGTAGATTATAAATCGGGAACAAAGGAATTTAAACTTTCAGATGTATATTATGGTCTTCAAATGCAGCTTTTAATATATTTAGATGCTATACTTACAGAGCTAGAAGAAAAAATGGATAAAGATGCTCTTCCAGGAGGAATTCTTTATTTTAGATTGGATGATCCAATAATAAAGGCAAAAGGAAATATGACTGATAGTGAAATAGAAGAGAGAATAAAGAAAGCCTTAAAAATGAATGGACTTCTATTAGACGATCCTGATATTATAAAAAAAATGGATAATGAATTAGAAAAAAATTCAGATATTATACCAGCTTCCATTAAAAAAGATGGTACTTTATCTAAAGCTTACTCTTCAGTTGCTACAGTAGAACAATTTAATCTTTTAAGGAAATATGTAAAAGACACTATAGCTTCATTATGTGAGGAAATATTAGAAGGAAATATAGGTGTAAGTCCTTACAAAAGTAAAAATGGAAATGCTTGCGAGTATTGTGTTTATTCAGCTATATGCCAGTTTGATACAAATATAAAGGGAAGTAAATATAGGTTAATGAATGATAAAAGTGATGAAGAAGTATGGAAAGAAATAAATAGTAAGTACAAAGTATAATTTTAATAACAAGCTCTAAGTTTAAATTGTATAATGAAACTTAGAACTTGTTTATAAAAATTATGTGGGGGGATAAATTAATCTATATTACTAGTATATGAAAAATATAAATTTGTGTGAATTAAATAAAAAAATATATATTGAAGAGTTGAAAAAGATAATATATTTTAATATTAAATTTCATTAATTTTTAAATAAAAAGTTCAAAAATAAGAAGGTATTTCCCATTTATTGTAGAATATACTATAAAAGGAGGGATATAATGCCTGTGATAGAAATGAAAAATAAAATCTCTGGTAGGGACAATGTTTCATCTTACAAAAAAATTGAGGAAAAGATTGAAAGTTGCAGCTGTCCATATTGTAAATCAAATGAATGGAGTTATGCTAGAGAATTAGATGCAGCACTAGGAAGTGATGCTAGATTTTCCATTAATAAGGATCAAAATTATATACCTGCTAAACGTATTAAAGCTAAATGCAAATCTTGTGGATATGTAGCATATTTCAATGATTTGTAAGATATCAAACAAAGATAGTAAAGCCTGTATCTATAGATACAGGTTTTTAAATTATCTGTTTAAAATTAATCAAATTTATATATGTTATAATAAATTTACAAATATAATATGGAGGTTGATTTATGAGATTACTATTGACTAACGATGATGGAGTTAATGCAAAAGGAATATATACTTTGGCTAAAGAATTGGAGAAAAATCATGAAGTGATTATTGCAGCACCAAATATTGAAAGAAGTGCTTGTAGTCATTCTATAACTATTAGAGAGCCCTTAATTGTTAAACAAGTGCAACTAAAAGGAATAAAATCAAAAGCTTATAGTGTTAGTGGAACACCTGCAGATTGTGTAAAAGTTGCAATAGATAAACTTATAGATGGAAAAATAGATATGGTTTTATCTGGAATAAATAATGGGTTGAATGCAGGAACGGACGTATTATATTCAGGAACAGTTTCTGCAGCTATTGAGGCAGTTATTAATAAAATTCCGTCTATGGCAGTATCTTTGGAAATTAAGAGAGGAATACAAGAAGATTATGAAGTTGCAGCAAAATATGCAGCAGAGGTGTTAGAAAAAGCTGAACATAGATTTATGAAAGGCGATATTGTACTTAATTTAAATATACCTTTAATACCAATGGAAGAGATAAAAGGAATTAAAGTTTGTAAAATCGGAGGACGATCTTACAATAGTTATTTTGAAGAAGTAAATTCTGAAGATGGTAACAAAGGTTTTAAGTTAAAGGGTGAAACAAACAATTCACACAATGTTGACACAGATGTGTATTTCATAAAACAAGGTTATGCTACGTTAACACCACTTCATTATGATTTAACGAATTTTAAGTTACTTGAAGAAGTAAATAAAATGTTTAATGAATAAATTAAAAATTATGCGACGCAACTTTATTTAGTGGAGAGTGGAGAATTGAGAGTGAAGGTTGATTTTAGCTATCGCAAAAAATCTTTAAATTTATATAAGTCAGCAATGTTTCGCTTTAGCGAAACGAGCCATAAAAAATTTAATCAAAGATTTTTTGTAGTGTAACGGAAAAAAATCCACATTAACTCTCCACTCTCAATTATCAACTCTCAACTAGCAAAGCGAAGCGTCGCATCTTGCTTATTTTATACACTTGTGAATGCAATCTATTGCATAATTAATTTCTTCTACTGTATTATTATGACTAAAACTAAAACGAACAGTTCCTTGAGGATAAGTATTAAGCGTCTTATGAGCTGATGGTGCACAATGAAGACCACATCTGTTCATTATTAAGTAATCACTTGATAGCTTAAAAGAAACTTCTGCATTGTCATCATTTGTAAAATCAAGAGATACTACAGCGGTTCTATTATCTATTCCATCCAATCCTAATAATCTTACATTATTCATATTCTTTACTTTATTTATAAAAATATCTGTAAGATAAAGTTCTTTTTCTCTTATAGTATTAATTCCTACATTCTTTAGATAATTTAAAGAAGCATTTAAACCAAATACGCCAGGTATGTTCATAGTACCAGATTCAAATTTATCAGGCATATAGTCCGGTTGCTTTTCTGAAGAAGAAAGACTTCCAGTACCACCTTCTATAAATGTATCTACTAGAGGAACAAGATTATTATCAATTACAAAACCACCCATACCTTGAGGCCCAAGAAGTGCTTTATGACCTGTAAAGGCTATAGCATCTGCATTTAAAGCTTTAAAATCCATATCTAAGAAACCAGCAGTTTGAGCACTGTCGATTATAAAATACAAATTATTTTCTTTGCAAAATTTACCTACTTTTTCAAGAGGTAAAATAGTTCCACAAACATTAGATGCATGAGTCATAATTACAGCTTTTGTATTTGGTTTTAAGTATTTATTAAGATTTTCTACATCAAGAGTTCCATCAATATTACAAGGCACTCTTGAAAATTCTACAGATAGTTTTTCCATGGATGTAAGGGGACGCATAACAGCATTGTGTTCCATAGAAGATACTAGCACATGATCTCCAGATTTTAGTAGTCCTTTAATTAAAACATTTAAACTTTCAGTAATGTTTTTTGTGAAAATAACATTTTCAGGATTACTAAAATTAAAGAATGAACAAATTAAATCACGAGTATCAAAAAGTACTCGTTGAGCTTGAAGAGCATTAGCATAAGCGCCTCTATTTACATTGCAACCTATATTGGTTATATAATTTATCATGCTTTCAGCTGTGCCGGGAGCTTTAGGAAAACTTGTTGCAGCATTATCAAAATATACAGAATTCATTGTATCACCTCTTAAAATAATTATAATTTTAAAATAAGTATAACATTATAAAGAAAAATGCTAAAGTAAATTAAAATATATTTGTAATAAATTATATTATGAAATAATAACCAAAATTGTATAAAAATTAATGTGTTTTTCACAATGAACAATGACAGAATTGCTGGAAAATTATAAATATGTTGAATAATAATCAAAAGCGTTATATGATAATAAGTAACACGAAAAATATCAGTTGATATTTGTTTCAAATGATTAAATAGAAAATCTATAGTAATTGTAATTGGAGGTGTGGGTAAAATGATTGATTGTTATGGAAGAAATATAGACTATCTAAGAGTTTCACTTACAGACAGATGTAATTTAAGGTGCATATATTGCATGCCTGAACAAGGAATAATAAAAAAACCTCATGAGGATGTAATTAGATTTGAGGAAGTTTTAAAAATCATAAAATCTGCAGTTCTTCTTGGAATCAAAAAAATAAGATATACAGGAGGAGAACCTTTAATATTAAAAGATATAAGTTCATTAATAAATGAAACCTCTAAGATGCAACAGATTAAAGACATAGCCATAACTACTAATGGAATACTTTTATATGATTTAGCAGAAGAGTTAAAAGAAGCAGGACTTAATAGAGTAAACATAAGTTTAGATACATTAAAAGAAGATAAGTTTAAAGATATAACTAGGGGTGGAGATTTAAATAAAGTATTAAAAGCCATAGAAAAATGCATAAGTATAGGACTTTCTAAAGTGAAAATTAATACAGTGCTTATAAAAGGTATAAATGATGATGAAATAAAGAATTTTATAGATCTTACTAGAGAAATGCCTGTAGAAATAAGATTTATAGAACTTATGCCTATAGGACAAGGTGAAAAACTTTATAAAAGTGGATTTATGTCTTCAGATGATGTTTTATCTGAATTTCCACAGCTTATGCCTTTAGAATCTAGTAAAAGCAGTACTGCTTCTATGTACAAGCTTAAGAATTCAAAAGGTAAAATAGGATTTATAAGTCCTCTTAGTTGTAAGTTTTGCAGCAATTGTAATAGAATAAGACTTACTTCTATGGGAACAATTAAGCCATGTCTTCATTCGGCCAAGGAGATAAATATAAAGGAATATTTAGATAATGAAGTTTTACTAACATCAATTTTAAGAGAGATTATATATAATAAGCCATCACAACACAATTTAGAATGTGATAATAAAAGTCAGAGCTTAAAAGCGATGTATCAGATAGGTGGTTAAGTAAGATTAAAAAAACATTAAAGTAGCAATATGGCTATAGGGTGGGAGCTCTATAGCCATTAAATTGTTTTAGCCAATTTAAAGACTCAAAATAGCAACTTGATAAATCATGTTTAGTAATGTTTAATTTATTTGAATAAAAATCAACATTATTCCAAAGTCCTTTTTCATAAAAGGCTATTAATTTAATTATGGAGCTTAAAGTATTTTGTTTATTCAACAGAGCGTCTTTAACTTCATCTGATAAATACAAATCATTTACTATTATTTCAATAGGTTGATCTAATATAACATCAATAAATGAAAGCAAACCTGTAATATAAGAATCATAACTTTTAGATTTTAGACCCATTTTAATTGATAGTAATTCTGCAAATTTGGCTCTAATTAGTGTATAGTTTATTAATTCATTGGGTTTATTTTCACCAAGAGAACGTATTAAAACTACATATATCCACTTTTTTATTTCCCTTTCCCCAAGTAATGAAATTGCCTGTATTATTGAGTTAACTCGGTTTTTCAATGAAAATGCTGTTGAATTTATTAACTTTAATAATTTAAAGGAAATGGAAACATCTAACAATATAAGTTTGTGCAAGCCTTCAATACTCAAGTCCTTGTTATTTAATTCTTTTAAAATTTTAAAGTTAATAAATTTATCTTGTGGAATATTTTTTCCAGAAAGGATTGTGGGTTTACTGAAATAGTACCCTTGGAAATATGAATATCCTAATGCTTTTGCCTCATTAAATTCATCTATGGTTTCAACTTTCTCAGCAAGAAATTTAATGTTGTTTGAGTTTATTTTTTCTATAATAGCTTTCCTTTCAAATCCTTTAGTAATGGAAAAATCCACTTTAATAATATCAGCAAACTTTACAAGATTTATATATTTTTCATCAAATACAAAATCGTCAAGAGCAATAGTATATCCTTGCTTTTTAAGCTTTTTACATTCCATGATAATTTTATCACTTGGATCAACAGTCTCCAATATTTCTATTGTAACGATATCAGGAGGCAATAGTGCAATAAAGTCCTCATTTAATAGATTTTCCGTAAAGTTAATGAATGCAATTTTCCCGTTTGTTACATTATCGATTCCTAAAGTATATAAGTTGTTTATCACATCTAAGGTAGCATTGTCACCGTTTTGATTCATGTATTTATTATCATAACTATTTCTAAAGAGCAATTCATAAGCTATGACTTTATTTTCTTTGTCAAAGATAGGCTGTCTAGCTACAAATATATCATCCATTAACATTCACCTCAATATAAAGAATTGTATATAGTAATTATTGCATGATACATATAAGTTTGCAATGACATTTGTAAAGACATTAATAGATATCATGAAATAATTAATCTTGAAGGAAAATATTAACTTGAAGATTCAGACGGTAACTTATTTAAAAATATATTTAAAAATCTTAAAAAATAAATTGTTGTAAAGTTGTTATAAAATTGTTACAAAACTGTCACAAATAAATATTAAAATTAGTTAATAAAGTTAAATTAAGTATTAGAAGAAAAGGAAGGTATAGTAATGAAAAAACATAATTTTTTTAGTAAAGCAGTTATGTGTTTGATTGCAATTAGTATGTCAGCAGCTTTATTTGCAGGCTGCCAAAGCAAGACTGCTAGCAGTACTGCAAAACAAACATCTACAGAAACTTCACAAAGTAATAACAAAAAACCTAATGCAGACGAAATGAAGAAACAAACACAAGAAAGTATGAAAACGCTTGTAACAGCAGGAACTATAACACAGGCACAATCAGATAAAATTGTAGCAGCTCTTACAACAAAACCTGCAGATAACAAAGATGGAGACAAGAAACCAGAAAGTAATAAGGATGATAGCAAGCAAACTAGTGATGACAGTAAAACTAAAATTAGTCCTTTAAGCAAATTAGTAACTGATGGTGTTATTACTCAAGCTCAATCAGATGCTGTTATGGCAAAGATGAAAGAAAATTTTAAACCTAAAGATAATGGACAAAGTTCTCAAAGTACTGGACAAACATCTACTAACTAACAGAGAATTAATAGTTAATGTGGATTTTTTTCATTACACTACAAAAAATCTTTAATTAAGTTTTTTATGGCTCGTTTTGCTAAAGCGAAACATTGCTGACTTATATAAATTCAAAGATTTTTGCGGTAGCTAAAAATAAACATTCACTATTAATTCTTAATTATTAATTTTTAACTAGCGAAGATTTGCTTCGTAATTTGATTCTATAAGTTCAAACAATTTTAGTTAATGGCAGTTCAATTATAAATAAAGCACCTGAAGTTGAATTTTCAGCAGAAATCCTTCCATTATGCTTTTCAATAACATTTTTACTAATAGATAATCCAAGACCAAAATTACCTTTTTTACCTTTATAGAATCTTGTAAATATATTTTTGAGTTCATCTTTTTCAAAACCTGGACCATCATCTAATATAGTAATTATTATTTTATTATTGTAAACTGTTTTAACTGTTATCATAATAAGTTTATTTGCATATCGTATGCAATTGCTTATTATATTTGTAATAGCACGAGAAAATTTTTCTTCATCTGCAACTATTTCAATGTTTTCAGCTACATTATTGAAGACAATCTTTATATTATTTTTTGCAGCAATAACATTCATGCGCTGAATACAGCTATTTATTAAATCATTAAAATCTAAGTTATTATAGTGATAATTGTCTTCTATTGCATCAAGTCGTGACAAATAAAGTAAATCTTCTACCAAATGAGTCAATCGTTTAGTTTCGTCAATTATAATATTAGAAGCACTTTTACTGTCCACAACATAATATTTTATACCTTCAGCATAACTTTGAATGGACATAAGTGGAGTTCGAAATTCATGAGACACGTTCTGAAGAAAAATTTTTTGAGCTTTATCATAGGTTTCAAGTTTTTCTGACATAATATTGATATTATTAACAAAATCGTGCAGTTCATCATCTACAGCCATATCAATTTTATTATGAAAATTTCTTTCTGCAATGTTACTTATATGATTGCTAAGGGCAGAAAATGGAGCAGATATTTTTTTAGAAAGAATAGAAGAAAATATTACAATAATTAAAGCAGACAAAATTAAAATAACTAAAAGTATAATATTTATTCCAATTTGAAGTTGATTTATTTTTTCCAGGCTAGAATATATTATTATCCAACCTAGACCAAAAGAATTTTTAGAAGATACAGGTTTAATTGTTGCAATGTATTTAGTATTGGATAAATAAAAACTTAAATATGTTTCATTACTAATTTTTTTTGATTTACTGGTTTCTATATTTATCTGTTTCATTATATCAGTAGAACTTATAAGAGATTCTTTAGGAAAGTTAGTTATTATATTTCTGGATTTATCAAGTAGAATATAATCTGCATTTAAAACAGTAAGAGATTCCTTTAATGAACGATCCAACATAAAATAATATTTTATAAGGGAATTATTATCTTCTGAGACAGGAGGAGGCAATGGTCTATTTTCTTGTAGGAAAAAGTCAGGTCCGTGTTCTAATGCGGTATGTTCAGTTATAGATGCAATTTTATTCAATTGCATAAACATATCTTTTTCAAAATATATACGAATAGCAATATTAAATGTTATTGTAGTTAATGTAATTAGCATAACAATTACAATAATATTATATTTAAGAATACTCCATTTAATTGTATTTCTTTTCATAACATCAATCCTTAGCTTGTATTTTAAAACCAAATCCCCATACGGTATCAATTTTTAAAGTTGAACCAGCACTTAAAAGCTTTTTTCGGATTCTTTTTATCATATCATCAGTAGCTCGAGTTTCTACATCATTTTCAAAGCCCCATACTTTGTCTAGAAGTTCACTACGGCTAACAGCTTTATTTTTATTTATTATAAGGTAATATAGTAATGAAAATTCCATTCCTGTAAGACCTATGCTTCTATTATGAAATTGGACTTCTTTTACATCAGTATCTATTGAAATATCAACAATATTAATAACTTGGTCATTTCCCATATGTTTTTTATCTAATTGAATTCTGCGAAAAATACTCTTAATTCTAGCGATAAGTTCCATAGGGCTAAAAGGCTTTGTAAGATAATCGTCACATCCTAGGGTTAGCCCTGCTATTTTATCAGGTTCTGTATCTTTAGCAGATACAATTATTATTGGAACGCAGCTTTTTTGACGTATTAATGAACAAAGAGAGAATCCATCCATTTCTGGCATCATGATGTCTATAATTAACATGTCAGCTTGTCTAGTATTGAAAGCTTCAAGAACCGAAATTCCATCGTTAAATAGTTCAACTTCAAAACCTTCTTTAATAAGAAAAGATTTTATGATGTTACAAATGTTAATCTCATCATCAGCAATATATATCAACTTTTTATCCATTTAATTCACCTCTTAATCAATTTTAACATAAGAAGATTGCAATATCATTGAAAAATGATTTTTGCCTTAAATTGCCGCAATTTTGCCACAGTCTTACGGAGATTTATATATATGAGTTAGAGTAAAATTGAATCATGGATAAAGATGCCTTAACACAAGTAAGATATATGATAATTTATTGTGAAGGGGAATTTAAGCTAGGAAAACTGGAGATGCATTTATTGAAAGAAATAAGATAAAAAAGTAAACTTGGAGGTTTTTAAGCATGAGAAAAAAGGTTTCAAAGGTATTAGCCATAATAATTTTGATACTTGTAGTTGGTTCAGGAGGCTATTATGCATATAAAAAAAATGCATCTAAAAGTGCGGTGTCATCTACTAAGTATTCTTTATCAAAGGCAACAAAAACTAATTTGGATATTACTGTAGAAGCTACAGGTGCTGTTACAGGAAAAGATGAAGTAAATGTTTTTTCATCTAATACAGGGACTGTAGATGGAATGGCTGCAAAGGTAGGTGCTACTGTTAATAAAGGTGACTTATTCTGTAAAATTGATGATAGTACAACTCAGCAAGCGGTGGAAAATGCAAAAATTTCATTGCAACATAGTTATTTAGAGTTGCAGGCATTAAAAAATCAGTTAGATGATCTTGTGGTAAAGGCTCCTATAGATGGAAAGGTAAGAGCAGTATATGCAGGTATGGGAGATGAGGTCAGTTCCATAAAGTCCACTTATGGAGGAATGGCAATGATAAATGTAGGTACTGATAATTCTTATGAAACAGCTGTTCCATTCCCTTCTAGTGGAAAAGTATCAGAAGTTTGTGTATCAGCTGGTCAAAATGTTAAGAAAGGTGATGTATTATTTAGACTTGATGCTAAAACTTTAAATAATAACATTGCTCAAAAAGAAAATGACATTAAGTTGGCAGAAAAAAATCTAAGCGATAAGGAAGAAGATTTATCTAAATCTACAATAGCTACTCCTATAAGCGGGATAGTAACAGTATTAAATGTTAAAAATGGTGAAATAGTAACAAATGAAAAACTTATGGCTACTATAGCCGACACATCTAAAATGAGAGTAACACTTGCTGTAGATGAATTAGATATTAATCAAGTAAAAATTGGACAAACAGCTACCATAAAATTAGATGATATTCAAGGTGAAAACTTTAAAGGCAGTGTTGAGTCTATTTCACAAAGTGGTACAACTACTAATAATGTTACAACTTACAGTGTAGTTGTAACTATAGATAATCCAAAGAATGTGAAAATAGGAATGAATGCAAATGTTACCATTGCAGTACAAAGTAAAGCAAATATACTAACAGTTCCAGTAGAAGCTATTACAGAAAAAAATGGTAAGAAGTATGTTATGGTTTCTGAGGAAACAACGAAATCAACTTCAGCGAGCAAAAAAGCTTCTAATAATGTAAAAGCAGGAAAACTTGTAGAAGTAAAGACAGGGCTTAAAAATAAGACTTTGATTGAAATAACAAGTGGTGTTACTGAAAATCAGGTTGTTATGACAGAACTTACTCAAAGCACAAGCACAAGTACTAAGTCAAATAAAAGCAAAAGTAGTCAACAAAGTGGAATGCAAGGTGGCGGAATGTCAGGTGGTGGGATGCCACCAAACTAAAAAATATACAGTTTAAATGGGAGGTATAGTATGAATCTTGTTATAGAAATGAAAGATATTAATAAAATCTATAAAATGGGAGACAGTGAATATAAGGCTTTAAGCGATGTTAATTTAAATATAAAAAAAGGTGAATTTGTGTCAATAGTAGGACCTTCTGGTGCAGGTAAATCCACTTTAATGAATATAATAGGCTGTTTAGATGTGGCAAGTTCTGGACAATATATTCTTGATGGAGAAGACACAAATTGTAGTGATAATAAATTATCTGAAATTCGTAACAGAAAAATAGGTTTCATATTTCAAAACTATAATCTTCTACCAAAAATGAATATACTAGATAATGTAGAACTACCCTTAATATATCAAGGATTGAGTAATAAAGAAATGAAGGAAAAAGCTTTAAAATCTTTAGAAAGAGTTGGATTGACATCTCATATTAAGCATAAGCCAGCAGAACTTTCTGGAGGACAAAAACAAAGAGTTGCCATTGCAAGGGCACTTGCCACAGAGCCAGAATTACTACTTGCAGATGAACCTACAGGAGCATTAGATAGCAAAACAGGAAGAGAAGTTATTCAAATGCTCAAAGATTTAAATAAAGAAGGAAATACAATCGTGCTTATAACTCATGATCGTGAAATCGCACATGAGGCAAGAAGAATAATAACTGTAAAAGATGGATCTATTGAATCAGATGAATTAAATTTTGAATATAGTAAGGTGATTTAAATGAAATTTAGTAAGCTTGTAAAAATGGCACTTTCGTCGATTTTAGCTAATAAAATGAGATCTTTCCTTACTATGCTTGGAATAATAATAGGAATTAGTTCAGTTATAGCTTTAGTAGGCATGGGCCAAGGTACCAAACAGGATGTAGCTTCTCAAATTTCAAGTTTAGGAACTAACCTTATAACTGTAAATATTATGGGAAGAAGAAGTATAACAGTAACAACTAGTGAATTAAATGAACTTAAAAAGAAACCAGGGATAAAAGATATAGCGCCTTCAGCGTCACAGCAAAATGCCACAGTAAAATCCGAATCAAGTTCTAAGAGTACTACAACTTCTATTGAGGGATGTGTTCCAAGTTCTGCTACCATAAGAAAGTTAAGTGTAAGTAGTGGCAGATTCATAACTCAAGATGATGTAGATAGCAGGTACAGAGTTGCAGTAATTGGCACAGATGCAGCAGATACTTTGTTTGGAAGTACAGATGTTGTTGGAGAGGAAGTTAATATAAATGGAAGTATATTTTCTATAGTAGGTGTGCTTGCCACTCAAGGAGGAAGTGGACAAGATTCACCAGATGATAAAATAATAGTACCTTTAAGTGTTGTTCAAAGATTGTTCAAAATTTCAGAGATAAAAACTTTTTACGTTGAAGCAGAAAGTCAGAATTCAGTATCAGAAGCTAAGGGATATCTTCAATTATTTTTAAATAATAAATTTAGTAGTTCTTCTTCAGAAAGTACTAATTATAGAATAATGGATCAATCTAGTCTTTTGGAAACAGCCACTTCAACAAGTGATAGTATGAGTACTATGCTTTCAGGAGTAGCAGCTATATCCCTATTAGTTGGTGGAATAGGAATTATGAACATTATGCTTGTGTCAGTAATTGAAAGAACAAAGGAAATAGGTATAAGAAAAGCCATTGGGGCAAAGAGAATAACTATACTACTGCAATTTTTATTAGAATCAGCTAGTATAAGCACCTTCGGGGGAATTTTAGGAGTCTTAGGAGGATATGCAGCAGCTTATATTATGAAAACTTTTTTTAATACATCTGTTGTAATATCTAGTAATGTGGTTTTAGGATCGTTTTTATTCTCCATTATTGTAGGCATAGTTTTTGGAGTGTATCCGGCTAATAAAGCATCTAAATTAAGTCCTATTGAGGCTTTAAGATTTGAATAAATATTTTAGAATACTTAAATAAAAAATGGAGCTGTCGCACTAAGAAATTTATATACAATATATTGATTTGCAAATTTAAAATTGGCACAATATATTGTAGTATTTATTCTTAATGCGACAGCTCCGTTTTTTTATAAAACAAATATTTAAAGTTTTTTAATCAAGTATATTCTACAAAGTGTCGAAACATGGTAAAATTATGTTTAAGTTGTAACCTAACTGTAACAATTTAATATTAAAATATAAATATAAATTTAATGTTTATATTTTAATGTCAAAATGTAGTAAGTAATAAAATATCAAAGGCAATAAAATACATTAGGAGGGTAATTGCATGAATTTTTTTACAAAATTTTTTAGAAACTTAAAAATTGCACAAAAAATTAGTTTACTTTCAATTAGTTTTCTTGTTTTTCTTTTAATAATGGGTGGTGCTTCAGTAGCACAGCTGTCTCTGGTTAATATCGGAATTAAGGAACTAAGTGAATCAAGAATGGGTCCAATTGTTAAATTAGAAAACATGAAATCAAATGTAGAATACATTCGAACTAAAAGTAGTTCATTAATGGATGCAAGTGATGAAAATACAAAAAATACAATAAAAAGTGATGTTGCAAGTAAGGTAGCATCTATTGATAAAAATTTATCAGAATATAAAAGTGATGCCGATTACAAAACATTATTAAGTAATTATGATAAGTTTATAGCAGCTAAGGATGAATTTATGAAAACTGCTGGTCAACAAGGAGCTAATGGTAGTTCGGGGCCTAATGATGCTGCTAGTTTTGATAAAGCCAAAATTGCATTAACTGCATCTTTTGATGAAGTTATAAATAAACATGTTGCAGCAGCAAATAATACTTACAATCAAAGTAAAAAGATTTTTTCTACTACATTGATTGAAATAGTATCACTTGCATTAATATGTTTAATTATAACAGTGATTTTATCTGTAATTATAATAAAAGAAACTGTTGACCCAATTAAAAAGGTTACTAAGAAGTTGAAAGAAATTTCAGAAAGTAATGGTGATTTAACTCAAAGAATAGGTTATGAGAGTAAAGACGAAATGGGAGATTTAAGTAGAAGTTTTGATTTGTTTATGGATAAGCTTCATACAATTATTAAGGAGGTATCGGTTTCAGCGGAAACTATAACATCTTTAAGCAAGAATTTAAATGGAGCAACAGAGGTTACAACACAGTCATTAGATGCTATATCAGGTACTGTTACAGAGATAGCTTCTAGTACATCAGATGGGGCGGCTGTTTCAGAAGAAACTTCAGCAAGCCTTGCAGATGTAGCTAAATTTTCTGAATCAACGTCTATGGCAACAAAAAATACTTCTCTAAACAGTAAAAAGGCAAAAGAGATAGCAGAAGAGGGCGCAGATAAAATATCTGAGATTGTTTCTTCTATAACAGATATAGCATCTTCTTCAAAAGAAGTGTCACTGATGATAAATGACCTTGATACATCTTCGAAAAAAATAGGAGACATTATTCAAATAATAACAGGAATATCAGCTCAAACAAACATGTTAGCTTTAAATGCGGCTATAGAAGCTGCTCGTGCAGGAGAAGCTGGTAAGGGATTTAGTGTAGTAGCGGATGAAATTAGAAAATTGGCAGATGAAAGTAATAATGCAGCAACACAAATATCCGAGTTAGTTAAAGAAAATCAGTTAAAATCAGCCTCAGCTGTAAATTCAGTAAGTCAAGTTGAAGGAAAAGTTTCACATGGGGTTACTAAAGCATCTGAAGTTGGAGAGAGTATACAAAATATAATTGAAAACATACAGGATATAGTAAGTCAAATAGAAGAAATAGATAATGCCAATGAGCAGCAAGCAAAGAGTACTAAGGAAATAGAAATGGCTATTACTACTATAGCTGATAGTTCTAGTGAAATAGCTGGTGGAACGGAGAATATAAGTGCTAGTATACAAGAACAACTTAGTACTATGACTGAAATAGAAAAAACCACAAAAGATTTGTCAGAAATGTCAAAGAAATTAAGTGAAATGACATCTGGATTTAAATTATAATTTTAAGAGTAATTAATAGAAAGCATGTGGTTTATAATTAAAATATTATAAAGTGCATGCTTTATTTTTATATAATATTATCTTGATTATAAATGAAAAATTATAAAGGTTTTACTAGTTATTAAATTGTAACATTATTTATTTGGCAAAAGTTTTGTTTAATATTTTGCTGTTAGGCATAAAATATAAAATTAAATAATTAAATTTATATTTTATTCGTGAAAATAATTTCAAAAAGTGTTATAATAAAGTTAAATAATAAAAAAAATGTATGGTTCGGATGAAAATAACGTGAGATAACATTTGTTAACCGAAGAGGCAATATTAAAACACCACGGTTTTAGTAGAAACTATCAGGTAAAAGTAGCGTTATGGGACGAAACTCTGGAAATCTATTTTCAACGGGAATAACAGAGGATCATGTGGGCAGTTTATGGTATGCCTTCATGATCCTTTTATTATTATAAAAATATAGGAGGTAACATTATGGAAGCATTAAAGAAAAATTCACTATATAATATTTATGAACAATATGGTGGTAAAATAGGCAAAGTTGCAGGGTGGGCTCTACCAACGCAATTTGAAGGAGTAACAGAAGAATATAAAGCTGTAAGAAAAAAAGCAGGATTATTTGATGTTTCACATATAGGAAAAATTGAAATAAAGGGTAAAGATTCTTTTGAATTTATTCAAAATTTAGTAACTAATGACATTAAAGATTTGAAAGAAAATACAGCAATATATACCCTTATGTGCTACCCCTATGGAGCAGTTATTGAAGTGGTTTTATTGTATAAATTTAGTGAAGATGATTACTTATTAACTATTAATTCAGGTAATGTAGAAAGAATTTTCAAATGGCTTATAAATAGAAAAAAGAAGCATGAAGTAAATATAATTAATATTTCAAGTGCAATTTCTCAACTTGCAATACAAGGACCAAAATCAGAGTTTATACTGCAAAGGTTAACAGATACAGACCTTAGCGAAATTAAATATTTGAGTTTCAAAAGAGATGTGTACATTTGTGGAATAAAATGTTTGCTGTCTAGAACTGGATATACTGGAGAAGACGGATTTGAAATCTACATTTTACCAAAAAATTTACAGTTAATATGGGATAATATATTGAAATCAGGAAGAGAAGAAGGTATTAAACCAGCAGGTTCATCTGTAAGGGATGCACTTAGATTAGATGCTAACTTACCCCCTTTTGGAAATGAACTTTTGGAAGATACAACTCCTTTTGAAGCTGGACTAAAAACTTATGTTAATTTAAGAAAAGATAGTTTTATTGGAAAAAATGCATTACAAAAAGAAAATGAAAATGGAATAAAACGAAAAATTGTAAAATTTGAAACTGGAGACAACTATGATAGTGAAATTTCTGGTTCTAATGTTATTTTAAATGGTGAAAAAATAGGTATAGTGACTGCTGATCGTTTTTCCCCTAAAAAGAAAAGAAATATGGGACTAGCCTTAGTAGACTTGAAATATTCAAAACAAGGAACAATAATTTTTATTAAAAGTATGAATGACTTGGTAAAAGCTAAGGTAACAAGATAAATTTAATAACAACATTACATTAGACTTTAAATGCAATATTAGAATTGTATTTAAAGTCTATGTATTTTTATTGTGTATTTTAAGGATATATAGTTACAAATTTAATTGAATATATATCACATAATATTTTATAGTTTGTTTCTATTTCTTTTAAAATAACGTAACTAATTCCAACATCCAATAAAATTCCCTCTCTATCCTGTACTATAGCCGTACCAATTAAGAAAAATATCTTAACTCTCTTGCCTATTTGTGTTCTTAAGTATCCTTGCGTATATAGAATGTCTTGAGAAACTGGTGAACCTGGAGCTTGCTCAAAGTTTTGAGGTTGAGTTTCTTGCGTATTAGTTGGTGGTTGCTGACGAGATTTTGGATATTCAAAGTCAGAAGCATCAGATGAATTATAGTCCATCATAGCTTCTTTATAATAAGGATTAAAGCAATTGAAACAACATTGAGGAAACATAAATATACCTCCTTGTATAAAACTATTTTATTTGATCATTTATAATCAAAATTTAGCATAAATATATAACTTGATTTTAAGTTTTAGCGTAAAGCTCAGTTGGATTATAAAAGCAGTGTTTTAAAATTTTTATTTGAAAACTACCTGATCCGTTGTATGGGAAGGTATAAGGACAAGGGGCAAAAGGATTAAAATACCATAACGAATAACCTATAGGGAACAATCTATTTCCTGCTAATGCCCAATCTGCAATATCATAATGTATTTGTTCTGGTGGACTGGCCCAAATTGTTTGAGGATTAGCTACGCCACCTAAAACTGAACGCATGCAATCGTATTGACCCTTTTGATAAATTATTTTTCTAATATCTCCTTGACCAATTTTGTGATATTCACCATAGGGAACCCTTACTCTATTCATAATAGAGGTAGCAACAGCTTTCATGCCGTTTTCGCCTTCTCCGCCAGATTCGCATCTAATTATTCTTGCTAATAATTCTCTATCAGAGTAAGCCATATGCTATTCACCTCGTTTATTTTCACTACAATAATAGTTTATTCATTTGAACGTTAAAGGTTACATTTTTTATAAGATTTATTGTGAATTTTATTATAATACAATATGTACGTTTTTTATGTGAAATTAATATATTAATAAGGAATATGTGAAAAATTTCATTTCCTTTTAGTCACTTAAATACAATCAAGTGATTCTTAGATTCTAGTGGAGCTTACTTATAAGTAATATCTCTCACTTAAAGTGGAGGAGAATGTTATGGATGGTAGCCATCGGATAAAGAGAGGAGGTAATATTAATGGTACATGTAGATGTTAGTAAATATAAATACTTGGGGAAGGGGAAAAATGGTAGAGTGTATTTAATGCCTGATGGAAAAGCAATAAAGATATGTAAAAGAGAAGATAGATGTTTAGAGGAATATCAAGTACTGGAAATGGCGAAGGGAAGTACTTATTTTCCAAAAGTTTATGAAAGAAAAGGAAAAATAATGATAAGGGAATATGTTGACGGGTGTGACTTAAACACCTATATAAAAGAACATGGATTAAGCAAAAAATTAGCACTAAATTTAATAGGAATGATTGAGGAATTCAAAAGACTTGGATTTAAAAGGTTAGATATGAGAGGAGTTCATATATATGTAACCAAAGAAGAAAAGGTAATGGTTATAGATCCCTCTATGCAAGTTATAAAGACAGTAAAATACCCTGAACTTATGATTAGAGATTTAAAAAAGTTAGGTGTAATAAACAATTTTTATAGCATTTTAAAGGAGGAAAGACCTGATTTATATGAACAGTGGAATAACTACTTTGGTAGGTAATTTTACTATTGGATCTGATATGAAGTCTAAAGGCAACTTTAGTTAGAATAAAATAATCTCCATTATAAAAGTAGTTTTCCAAATATAATGATTTTTATTTTTTTTATATGTTTAGTCTTAATGCTTAAGATTGACTTATCAATCTATATAGGATTTAATCTGATAGATATTAAAACTATATATGTAAAAAAAATACATAAAAGCTATGAAATTTCATAGTAGATGTGGTATTATTAATTTGGTTACTAGGGTTATAAGGGAGATGGTAAAATGGGAATATTTGTAGTGGTTTTTGTGTTTCTTTTGATTCAATGTATAATTTTAATATTGGTTTATAATAAGCTTGTAAAGCCAATAAAAATAGCAACAAAAATTATAGATATGACGGCTGAGTTAAATTTAACAGCTCAAGAAAAAAGCACCGAGGCGCAAAAACTTTTAAATTCAAAAATTGAAATTAGTGTTATGGGAAGATCTATTCATAATTTGAGAGAGAAGCTTAGAAGCATATTAAAAATTATAAAAGAAAATTCTGAAGAGGTTACACAGTATTCCAGTGGCATTTATGCAGCAACTAAAAATGCAGTATCTTCAATTGAAAGTGTAACTGACACTGTGGAAGAATTAGCTAAAAAAGCATTAGAAGAAGCTAAAGATTCTCAAAATGGTACTGAAAAACTTGTGAATTTAGCAGAAGAAATAAAAATAGCAGTAGAAGGATCTAATAGGGTTAGAAAATTATCTAATGCTACTCAGAAAATTAACCTAAAAGGTATGGAGGCTATGAAAAAACTTATAGATAAATTTGAAGCAAATAATAAGAATATAAGAAAAGTAGGAAATAATGTGGAGTATTTATCTAATAAATCAGGGCATATTGGTGAAATTGTAAGTGCAATAGAAGCTATTGCAAGTCAAACTAATTTATTATCGCTTAATGCAGCTATAGAAGCAGCAAGAGCAGGAGAAGCTGGAAAAGGATTTGCTGTAGTTGCAGATGAAATAAGAAAATTATCAGAAAAAACAACGAATTCAGCCAAAGAAATAGAAGAAATAGTAAAAGATATACAGGGTGAAATAGAAGATGCTAAAATAAATATGGATGACGATAATAAAGCAATTGTGGAAGCGAACATTGCTATGAAGGAAGCTGAAAAGGCATTTGCTGCTATTGAGAAAGCAGTGAAAAATACAATGAAACAAGTAGAGTACCAAGCACTAAGCATCAAAAAAGTTGATGAAAATAAAGAAGTTGCTATAAGTGCTGTGCAAAGCATATCAGTTTTAGTACAGCAATCAGCAGCATCGACACAAGAAGTAGCAGCTTCTATGACAGAACAGTATAAAACTGTTGAAAAAATATCTAAAAGTTTAGAACACCTTGATAAAAGTTCCTCCAAACTTAATGGTATGGTAGAAAAGTTTAAGCTTTAAAAGAATTAATAATGATGTAATTAAGTTTGCATAAAGTAAAATTTAATTACATCATTGTTAATTTTTTACAGTTATATAAATTTAATTATCTAAAAATTTTTCTGTTAATTTATATAGTATATTATAATCAATAGGTTTTGATATATAGTCATCCATTCCCGCATTTAAAAATTTTTCTTTATCGCCAACCATAGTATATGCAGTCATTGCTATGATAGGGATATGTGGAAATTTTAAATTCTCCATAGCTCTAATAGCTTTAGTAGTATTTAGTCCATTTAAATTTGGCATTTGTATATCCATAAAAATCAAATCTATTTTCTTGATTTTTTTTAATATATTTAAAGCTTCATTTCCATCAAAAGCAATAAAATAAGTGTAGCCCTTTTTACCTAGCAAAGTTGAAATGAATCTTTGATTTATCTCATTATCATCTACAATTAAAATGCTTTTAGATTTATTATTGTCTTTAGTATTTAAACAGAATGTATTATTGGACTTTAATGAATTATCATTTATACATAATTTAGGAGGATTATCTGAAAAATATTCAGATAATCCTTCTTCAGGAAAAAACTCTGCAGTGAAATAAAAACAACTTCCTTCATTGTATTTGCTTGTTACCCATATATCTCCATTCATCATATTTACAAGGTGCTTTGATATGGAAAGACCTAATCCGGTTCCACCATATTTTTTGGTATAAGAATCGTCTACTTGACTAAAGGTTTTAAAAAGTTTATCCATTTTGTCCTCTGGAATACCAATTCCAGTATCACTAACAGAAAATTGAACTTTAATTCTACCTTTAGGACCTTCAATTTTTTTTGCACAAACCAATATATTTCCTCTTTCTGTAAATTTAATAGCATTACTTAAAAGGTTCATTAATATTTGGCTTAATTTTAAAGGATCTCCTATTAAATTTTCTTTGGAAATGTTCGGATCAACAAAATGCATGACCTGGATAAATTTTTTATAGGCAAGTACTGAAAAATTTTTAACTATTTTATCCATTCTCTCTTCTAGATTAAAAGGTACTAAGTCAAGCTTAAATTTGCCAGATTCAATTTTAGATATATCCAAAATGTCATTTATTATATCTAATAAATGCTTAGAAGAAGTTTTTACCATATTTAAATATTCTCTTTGCTCATCTGTTAAATCTGTCATTAAGGTTAAATCTGTCATACCCATTATTCCATTTATAGGGGTTCTTATTTCATGGCTCATATTGGCTAGAAATCTACTTTTTTCAATACTAGCCTCTTCAGCTGCGATTTTAGCTTTTTTAAGTTCTTCTTCACTTTCCATTCTTTTGGTTATATCTCTTCCAATAGAATAAATGAGACTATATTCTTTAACCACAAAGGAATTCCATTCAATCCATTTGTAGCTACCATTTTTGCAGATATATCTATTTTTAAAAATATGTCTACCGTATTTTAACAGATAAGAAAAATCATTCATAGAAAAATCTATATCGTCACTATGGACAAAGTCCTTAAAATTTTTATATAAAACATCCTTTTGAGTCCATTCTAAAATCTTGCTCATTCCAGCACTTACTTGAAGAAAGTTACCATCATAATCAAATATGGAAAATATATCATCAGATAAATTGGTGAAATTTTGTACTTTTTTTTCTACAGTCTTAATTTTAGTAATATCTTGTACTTGAAGCAAAATTGAAGTTAAATCTTTCTTTTCATTTAATATGGGAGAGGTTACAATATCAAAATAGTAGATTCTATTTTTATTAGTTCTAAAATCAACACGCTGATTTAATTTGTACTTACAAGTAACACGAGAAGTTTGTTTATTTTTAATTCTAGTTTTTACACTTTCATAGATATGAGGACTATTAAAAAAGTTAGAGTACTTAAACTCTTTTATATTATCTAGTTTAAACATTTCACAAAAAGATTTATTTGAAGATATAACTTCACCATCGGCATCAAAAAGTTCTATACCAATAGGAGATTGTTCATATATACTTCTAAATTTTTTTTCACTATTATATAATTCTTCATGAAGCTTTTTATTTTCAGTTATATCTCTAGCAATAACAGAGTCACCTATAATGTCTCCATTATAATTTCTAACGGGAGATATGTTTATAGATAAATACATAACATCACCATTATTATTGACCTTTTTAATTGTATAATTTCTAATTTCCTTCTTGACTTTTGAACTATCTGAAGTTCTATCACTTCCATAAGCATTTTTATAGTCATCTAGTAAGAGAAAATTTTTACCTAAAAGTTCATTTTCACTGTATCCAAAAATTCTTTCAGCTGCTTTATTACAACTTATTATTTTGCCATCTAAAGTTTTGCCTAGTACAGCATCTTCAGATGCATCAGCTATAGATGCTAGTTGTAAAGCTTTTTTGGTATACTCATCTTTTTCTAAATGATAATTTATAATTAAAAATATAAAATCCTTGTGTTTTATAAATTCACCATTGAATTTCCATATAATATTATTTATTTTAATTTCTTTAACAAATTCTTTATCCTCATTGATACTTGTCTTAAAGTTGGAAAAATCATTCTTTATAAACCAAAAAATATTGTCGAATTTAGCATTTGAAATTTCTATGCTTTCATCCATGTAAATAGTATGGAACATATCAATGGTTGGAGAATTAAATTCTTTTACCATATTATTTTTATCTATTGATATAAAAGGTACAGAAATGTTTGATAAAAATTTAAAATGTTTTTTAAAATCTTCATTAGTTTCAAATAAATGTTTCATAATTAAGTCTCAAAAATAGACAATTTAAATTCTACGTATTAAAGAAAGTTCCGTAGATAATAAAATCTACTTTTAAGAATCACCTCTTTCTTAAATTAAAAATGTTTTACATAATCATTTTTATAAATATTAAAAATGATTTATTTACAGTATATTACATCTACATAGTTCAATCAACATAAAATTCAAATGCATAGTTCTAGTTTTTATTTTTTGATAAATAAGTAATTATCAATTTACAAAAAATTAACATTGTTATATAATCGTTATAAATGAATATATTTCCAATATAGTATAAATTCTTTAGAAAGGTAGATGATAACTTTGTTCAAATCTTTTAAAAACAAAAAGATGACATCTTTGATAATGACAGTAGTAATGGTATTTTCACTTTTGGCACCAGGAACATTTGTAAAAGTTAAAGCAAGTGAAACAGGAAAAATGTTCGATTTAATTGAAATTACAGATTTTCATGGAGCTTTGGAGGATGCAAGTACTCCACCACTACCTGTTGGATCAGTGCTTGCAAAAAATATTAATACTATTAAAAGTACAAACCCAGACAGAACGTTAATTCTTGGCGGAGGGGATCTATATCAGGGTTCACCAATGTCAAATGTTTTATTTGGAACTCCTGTACAAAAACTAATGAGCAGTATAGGAATGGAAGTAACAGCACTTGGCAATCATGAATTTGATTGGGGACTAGATAAAATTATAAATACGACAATGAAAGATGCTAAATATTCAATTATATGTGCAAACCTTTACAAAAAAAATACTGATAAAAGAGTTTTCGAGCCATACAAAGTTATAACTAAAGATGGGGTTAAAATTGCTGTTATAGGTGCAATAACCACAGAAACTCCAGGAATAGTTCTTCCAGGTAATGTTGCAGATTATAAGTTCACAGAACCTTTAAGTGAAATAAATACTTTAGCAAAGGATATTAAAGATAATAAAAAAGCTGATGTAGTTGTAGCACTTATGCATGAGGGTAGTAACCAAGATTGTAAAACAGGTAAAGTTTTTGATATAGCTGACAATCTTTCCAACGTAGATGCAGTACTTGGAGGACATTCACATACTGCGGTACAAGCTTTAAGCAAGACAGGTATACCAGTTGTAATAGGTAAAGCACAAGGGAAAGGTTTTATAGATTTAAAGATGTCTGTAGAAGCTTCAGGAAAAGTATCATTTATCAATCCTACTGCAAGCTATATAGCTTTAGACAATAATAAAGCTAATGGTTATAAAGCACAAAATCCAATTACAGATTCTAATGCTTTATCCATAGTATCAGATGCTAAAAAGCAGGTAGGACCTACTTTTAACGAGGTAATAGGAAAAACAACCACAGATTTAACAAGAAAACAAGATGTAACTCCTTTTGGAGAATCTTATTTAGGAAATTGGACAGCAGATATTATAAAAGCTAAGGGAAATGCAGATGTAGGATTACAAAATAATGGTGGTATAAGAGTTGATGTACCAATAGGGGACATAACTGTTGGAACAATATTTTATTTAATGCCTTTTGATAATGTAGTTGCTACAGTAAATATGAATAAGGCTCAATTAACTAAGGCATTTGAAGAAGCTTTCATAGACAATGGAAATGGAATTCAAATGTCAGGACTTAAAGTTACCTATGATTATACAAAACCATCAGGAAGCAGAGTGTTAGATATAACAAGAGCGGATGGAAAATCTATTTCTGATACAGAGGTTTTAAAAGTTGCTACTAATGATTTCGTAGGAACAGGTGGAGATGGTTTTACTGTATTTAATGAACCTTCAGTTAAAGAAACGTATAATGACACTCACATACTTGTAAGGGATTCTTTAATTGAAAACATAAAATCAAATAAAGGAATAGTAACTTCTATGGATAAAAGAATGGCAACTAACGGAGCTTCTCAAATATCTATAGTAGGAACTTCAGATATTCATGGAAGTATATATCCTATAGATTACAGTACAGGAAAAGCTGCAAATTTAGGATTAGCTAAAGTTTCAACTTATGTAAATAATTTAAGAAATGCAAATCCAAATGTAATGCTTGTAGATTCAGGAGATACCATTCAAGGAACTCCATTATCATACTATTATGACAAGATAGATACAAAAACAGAGTATCCAATGATGAAGGTTATGGGAGCTATGAAATATGATTCATGGACCCTTGGTAATCATGAATTCAATTATGGACTAGATGTTTTAAATAGAGTAATAAAAGATGGGCAAAAAGAAAATATAAATGTACTATCAGCAAATACTTATAAAACTTCAGATAATTCTAATTTTGTAAAACCTTATACTACAAAAACTCTTAATGTAAATGGAAAAGATGTTAAAGTCGGTATATTAGGATTAACCACTAAATGCATTCCTAATTGGGAAAATCAATCTAACTACAGTGGACTAAAATTCAACGACCCAGTGGAAGAAGCTAAAAAGTGGGTTCCAATATTAAGGAATGATGAGAAAGTAAATATATTAGTAGTTACTATACACAGTGGGGAAGAAACAGCCACAGATACAATACCTGAAAATCAGGTAAAAGCTTTGGCAACAAGTGTAGATGGCATAGATGCTATAATATGCGGACATGCTCATAAAAATATTTCTAGTGATGTCACATTAAAGAACCCTTCTGGGAAGGTTGTTCCTGTAACTGAGCCAGCAAAATCAGGACAATATGTTTCACAATTAGATATAAACATAAATACAGATGGAACTATGGGAACCATTGTTGCTAAAACAGTAGCTATGGATGATAAAATTGCAGCAGATGCAGCTATAACTAAATTAGCACAGCCTTATGAAGATGCAACTTTAAAATATATGGCAACAGTAATTGGAAAATCAACAGGAGAATTTTCAGGTAAGGGTCAAACAACTGAGCCAACAGCTCTTATGGACTTAATAAACAAAGTACAAGCAAAAGGAGCAGGCACTCAATTGTCTATAGCAGCACCTTTAAGTGAGAGTGCATATATACCAAAAGGGGACATAACAATTCAAAATATGATGGGAGTATATGTATTTGAAAATTTCTTGTATGGTATAAAAATGAATGGAGATCAACTTAAAAAGTGGATGGAATTTTCTACAAGATATTATAAACAGGTAGGCAATTCAACAGACAATGTGACTAAAGATGAAATTTTAAATGTTCCAGATTACAATTTAGATCAGTTATATGGAGCAACTTATGATATTGATCTAACCCAGCCAGCATGTACTGTGGATACTGCCACAGGAATAGTTAAGTCAGGGAATAGAATTAAAAATTTAAAATTCAAAGGTGTGCCTGTAAAAGCCACAGATGAATTTACAGTAGCTATAAACAACTATAGGTTTAATGGAGGCGGAGGTTTTATGGCTGCAGCAGGATTAAAACCTGGAGATACATCTATAGCAATGTACGATTCAGCTAAAACTTTGGGCGATGATGGTCAAGTCAGAAATATGATGACTAAATATATTCAAGATAATAAGACTATTACACCAGATTTAGCTAATAATTGGAAATTAAGTACTACTCCAATATATCCATGTACAGTGCAAACAATAAAGGGTGCTGATAGATATGAAACAGCAGCTGATATTTCTAGAAGTGGATGGGAAAAAGGATCTGATTATGCAATAGTTGCTAGTGGAGAAGCTTTTGCAGATGCTCTTTGTGCAGCTCCAATGGCTAAAAAATATAATGCTCCAATAATTTTAACAGAATCAAATAAATTACCAGATGCTTCAAAAGCTGAACTAGAAAGATTAAATGTAAAACATGTAATAATTATTGGTGGTGAAGGATCTGTATCTAAGGAAATAGAAAGCAATATACAAAGTACTTTGAAAGTTAAACCAGAGGTTAAGAGAATATATGGAAAAGATAGATTTGAAACTTCTGTAAATATTGCAAAAGAAGTAGGAATTACAGATAAAGCTATTTTCGTTAATGGGTATAATTATCCAGATGCTTTATCAGTATCATCAGTGGCTGCATCAAAGGGAATGCCAATACTTTTAACAGAAGGTAACAAACTTCCAGATAGTGTAGCTTCATATGTTAATGAAAACAAGACAAAGAATTTTTATATAATTGGATTAGAAGGTGCAGTTGATAAATCAGTAGAATCTTCTTTAGATAAAGTTTTATCAAACAATGTGGTAAGAATTGGTGGCGATGATAGATTCGCAACAAATGTAGCAGTACTTAAAGAATTTCAGAATGATTTAAAATTTGATAAAATGCTAGTAGCATTAGGAGATGGTGAAACTGGTACTGAATTTGCAGATGGATTATCAGGTTCCGCATTAGCAGCTCAGAGCTCTTCCCCAATAATGCTAGTCTATAAAGATGGTCCACAGGTAGCGGTAGATTATATGAATAATAAGATTAATTCAAATAGTATTCTAATACTACTTGGAGGACAAACTAAATTGCCAGCAGGTATATAAGTAAATAAGATAATTAAAAATCAACTGAAGCTAAGCTTCAGTTGATTTTTAATTAAATTTGGATTCTAATTCATCAATAAGTTTTAAATATTTATCTTGTGTGCCATTTAAAGAAGCATTTTTTTCTACCTCTTCTGATTTTTGATTTAAAATTTTTTTATTTTCTTCTGATAGGGAACGTTCTGCAAATTTATACAAGGCTGTATCTTCACGATCTATATGGCGGGTTAATAAATCTGCGTAGGAAACTGAATTTGCAATTATATCTAATTTTGCATCTTCCAAGCCATCTTCTAAACGCTTCAATGCATTTTCTAAGTTTGACATGTATAATCTGCCTAAATCATGTTCTACTAGCATTCCCATTATAGGTCCATTTTTGATTTTATCTCCAAGTTGTTTACTTAAAAGGTCAAATAAGATATTTTCTTCTTTGCTGTGGTGGTGCTTATCTGCATAATTTCTAACAAAATCTATTATTTTATAAAAATCATTATAGTCTAAATCTTCATTTTTTAATACCTTAAAACAATATTTTCTTATTATTTTAAGCATCCTTTTAATGTTTGTATGTTCGGAAACCATTAATTCTAGAGCAGTCATATAATCACTCCTTTTTAAGCAATTTTTCTAATTTCTTGAATTCTTTTATCATTAACTATAGCTACATTATATGAAAAGTCATCATTTAAAGCTTTTAAAAATGATCTAATCCATGTGTCACGAAGAATATAAAAATTATTTACATCACCTTGAATGCTGTCCCAGTATTTACTATGAAGGCAAAAATTAGTTTTCCATATATAAACCTCGGAATTATTTTCAAGTTCTTCTATAACCCTATCACAAGGCATACCTTCAAGAATAAAGTCATTTATAATATCATAGCTCTCTTTTGGTGTGGTTGGAATAGATTTTTTCCTATATTCAGTTCCCAAGTTAGTCCCTTGTTTTTTAAATATATCTATTAAATCTTTTTTATATTCTTCAGAACAGCTTAATATTTTAGTAACCCATGCTGCTTGCCTTGCTTCTGCTTTTGAAATTCTATCTTGAAGCCAACCGTGTATATTTGATGTGTCTATTATATCTTCTAAAGGCTTATTTTCAACAGGATATCCAAAATCTTTATATATTTCTTCTTTCCATCTATCTGTAGGTAGATTGCTACTTTCAGCAAAGTTTACTATTTCACCTTCTAAACCCTCAAACCATTGAATTTTATCAAACAACCAATAATGAATTTTTCCTAAAAATAAACTCATAATTAACCTCCTATTTGTTATACTAAATCTAATTTGATGTTTTTATTATATGCAAGTTTATGTTATAAATCAGTAACAAATGTTACTAAACTTATAATGTAATGAAAGATATGTGAGAATAAAGGAAATTTAATTATGGAAATAGAATATAATAGAAATATAATACACTTATATGAAAAACATATAATGGTAAAAAAGGAGTGAGAATTATGAGTAAATCCGAAGAAAAAGTTATGAATATGGCAGAAGTGAAAGAATTATTATTTAACCCAGATTTGGTCATAACTCAATATAATAAGGCTGAAGACAAAAAAAGTATGAAGCTGATTTTAACAATGCGATTAAGAGGTTGAGCACTGAATTAAATAAAGAAAGTATAGAATTAGGAGCATCTACATTATTTGCAATATTTACTGCAGGTTTAGTTGGTGGGTCAGCATTAACAGGAGCAGCACCATCAGCAACTGTAAATGCAAAACATGTATTAGAGATTTATAAGATGCTGGAAAAAAATATAAAAAAAATAAATGAAGCTACAAAAATGAATTTAAGTAATAGTCGTATTTTAATGAAAATAATAAAAGGATTCTCATCTTAATGTAAAAATTTACAAAACCAGTGCAAAACGCGCTGGTTTTCCTAAGGAGGAAATTAATTAGTGATAATTGGAGAAAAATTGTATAAAAGAAGAAAAACTCGTTATGAAAATTTAATAAAAAAACAAGAAAAAGCCATGAGTTTTATCAGTACTATAAGACTTATTATTTTTTTTGCTGGAGTTGCTTTAACCAGCTTTTTATATATAAAGAAATATAATTATTTAAGCACAAGCGCTTTTTTAGCTTTTTTAGTGTTATTTATTTTTATAGTTATGTTACATAGAAAGATTAAGAAGAATAGAAATTATTCTCTTGCTCTTAGTGAAATAAATAATAATTGCATAAAACGATTTAATGGGGAGTGGAAAAATTTTGTTGATCAAGGAGAAGAATTTGTAGATCAAAACCATAATTATTCCTCAGATTTAGATATCTTTGGGAAAGGATCTCTTTTTCAATGGATTAGTACTGCTAATACTTATTTAGGAAGAAAAAAATTAAAAGATAGTCTTTCAGCATGCTCAAAAAATATAGAAGAAATAAATAAAAGACAAGAAGCCATAGAAGAGCTATCTAAAAAACTTAAATGGAGGCAGAGATTTGAGGCTGAAGGAAAAGTGATATCTGACAAAATAAATGACCCGGAACCTTTAGTTAAGATTGCTAAAGATAAGAAGCCTTTTTACACAAATGTATATCTGATTTTTATATTTAAAATGCTGCCTATAGTCACAATAATTATGAGTATATTATATTTGGTAACAGGTAGAGTATCAAGGTCAATTCCTCTGTCTTTTATAGCTCTTCAAATCTTTTTACTTATACCAAAGGCAGGAGAGAGATTTAAAGTTTTAGGAACAGTTTATAAATTTAAAAATAGTATAATAGTTTATGATAAAATGATAAAACTTATTGAAAAAGAAAAATTTAATTCTAAATATTTAGAAAAACTAAAAATAAATTTTATAAATGATAAGGAAATCAAAGCATCAGAACAAATAAAAAAGCTAGTAAAAATATGCGAGTCAGTTTCTCAACGCGGAAACTCTATGTATATTGTTATAAATATACTATTTTTACTAGATTATCAATATGTTTTTGCATTAGAGATATGGAAAGAGAAATATGGAGTAAATTTAGAAAAGTGGATTAATACTGTTGCTGAATTTGAAAGTTTATGTAGTTTATCAGTTATAAATTATGACTATCCTAAGTGGATAACTCCTGAAATTACTAAACAGGAGTTAGTATTCAGAGCTAAAGTTATGGGGCATCCACTACTTATGGGTGAAGGCGTAAGTAATAATTTGAAAATTGAAAAACCATCGACCATAGGACTTATTACAGGTTCTAATATGTCTGGTAAAAGTACATTACTTAGGACTTCAGGAATTAATTTGGTGCTAGCTTATTCTGGAGCTAAGGTATGTGCTGAAAGTTTTTGTTGTTCTATAATGGACATATATACATGCATGAGAGTAAGTGACAATTTGGAAAAAAATATATCATCTTTTTATGCAGAACTTCTAAAAATTAAAAATATTGTTAAAGCTTCTAAAGAAAAAAGAGAAATATTTTTCTTATTAGATGAAATCTTTAAAGGAACTAATTCCTTAGATAGGCATATAGGTGCCAAGGTTTTAATAAATAGCTTAAGTAAAGAAAAAACTTTAGGATTAGTATCAACTCACGATTTAGAACTAGGAGATTTAGAAGAGGAAAGTGGTAACAAAATAAAAAATTATCACTTTAGAGAGTATTACAAAGGTGATAAAATTTATTTTGATTATAAATTGCAAAGAGGAATATCAAAAACCAGAAATGCTCTTTATCTTATGAAAATGGCTGGAATAGAAATTGAAAGTGATGTATACAATTAAATATAAATTTAGGAGGAGTAAGACATGTTTGATTTTTTAAAAAAAGATTATTCTGTAGTGGCACCTGTATCTGGTAAAGTACTAGAATTATCAGAGGTACCAGATGAAGTTTTTGCTAATAAGTTGGCTGGAGATGGTGTTGCTATTGATTGTTCTGAAGACATAATAGTGTCACCAGCAGATGGAGTACTTAGTATAATATTTAAAACAAATCATGCGTTTGCTATAACCCTTGATAATGGAGTAGAAATTTTAGTTCATATAGGAATAGATACAATACAAGTAGATGGTGAAGGATTCCAAAGAATAGCAGAAGAAGGTAGTAGAATTAAGGCTGGAGATCCTATAATAAAAGTTGATAGAAAAGTCATGGAAGAGAAAGGATATTCTTTAATCACTCCTGTTTTAATTGCTAATACAGACAGAGTTAAGAGTATAGATTTAAATACTGGAATTAACGTGTCTGCAGGAGAAGATGTTATCTTCACCTACAAAACTAGATAATGAAGTTTTACATTTAAAATAATTTTTAGCTAGTGGAGGTTGTTATGCTTTTTATTAAGAATGATAATACTAATCCATATCTTAACCATGCTATTGAAGAATATATATTAAAAAAGTTTGAAGAAGATTGTTTTATGCTTTGGAGAAATGAACCGTGCATACTCATAGGAAAAAATCAAAATACTATTTCAGAAATAAATATAGACTATGTTAAAAAACACAATTTGCCAGTTGTAAGAAGAATGTCTGGAGGAGGAGCAATTTTTAATGATCTTGGAAATTTGCATTTTACTTTTATCTCCAACAATGAGAAAAACCGTTTTGCAGACTTTTCTAAATTTACATGCCCCATTATAAATGCTATGAAGAAAGTTGGTGTAAATGCGGAGTTATCAGGAAGAAATGATTTAACTATAAATGGGAAAAAATTTTCAGGTAATGCACAATACAATTATAAAAATAAAATTCTCCATCATGGTAGTATTTTATTTTCAGCTAACATGAGTAATTTAACAGCTGCATTAAAAGTAAAGAATATAAAATTTGAGGACAAAGCAGTTAAATCTGTGGGAAGTAGAGTTACTAATGTAAGTGAGCATTTAAAAGCTCCAATGAATTTAGATGAATTTAAGGATTTTCTTGCTGATTCTATTATGATCCAGCAAGAAGAATCAAAGATTTATGAGTTAACTAAAGAAGATTGGATTCATATAAAAAAGATTTCTGATGAGAAATACTCTACGTGGGAATGGAATTATGGCAAGTCACCTAAATTTAATTATTTTAATGAAAAGAAGTTTACAGGTGGAATAGTACAAGCTAATATAAATGTGGAAAAAGGCCTAATAAGTAATATTAAATTGTATGGGGATTTCTTTAGTGAAAGCGATATTATTGAATTAGAAAAAACTTTAATTGGCTTAAGATATAAAGAAAAAGATATAAGAGATACGTTAAAAAATATGTCTATTGAAAAATATATGAGTAACATTAATGAAGATAATTTAATACAAGTAATGTTTAATTGAGCCATATGAAAGAAAATAACAAGTTAAATATGGCTAATATATAAATTGTTTTTCAAAGGGGGATAACATAATGCATCAAAGGAAACCAGAATGGCTAAGAGTAAAAATAAGAGGAGGAGAAGTTTCTGGAAATGTTCAAGAAATATTAAAGGAATATTCATTAAACACAGTTTGTAGGGAAGCAAATTGCCCAAATAGAATGGAGTGTTTTAACAAAAGAACAGCTACTTTTATGATACTTGGAAAAAATTGTACTCGTAATTGCACTTTTTGTAACGTAACAAAAGAAAAACCAGAAGCTGTGGACTTACAGGAGCCTCACAATGTAGCAAAAGCAATCAACAAGTTAAATCTTAAACATACCGTTATAACTTCTGTAACAAGAGATGATATTGAAGATGGTGGGGCCGAACATTTTGCAAAAGTTATAGAAGAAATAAGAAAGTTAAATAAAAATATTACTATAGAAGTACTTATACCAGACTTTAAAGGAAGTAAAGAAGCTTTAAAAAAAGTAGTAAATGCTAAACCAGATATAATAAATCATAATGTTGAAACAACACCTAGGCTTTATAAAGAAGTAAGGCCTATGGCGGTATATAATAGATCATTGGAACTTTTAAAACATGTAAAAACAATGGACAATTCTATAATGACTAAATCTGGATTTATGGTAGGTCTTGGAGAGAACGAAGAAGATGTAATAGGAATACTTAGAGATCTAAAAAGTATTAATTGTGAAATTGTAACTATTGGTCAATATTTAGCACCTTCTTCAAAGCATCATGAAGTAATAGAGTATATACATCCAGATGTATTTAAAAAATACGAAAAAATAGCTTTAGATATGGGATTTAAACATGTTTTTTCTTCACCATTAGTTAGAAGTTCTTATCATGCAGAGCAAGTATTTAATTCTTAATTATGTCTCATGAATATCTGCTCTAATACTAAGAAATCTGTTTATCATAATGAAAAAATTCTCAAAATGGTACTAGGAATTTATCATTTTGAGAATTTTTTGCTGTTTTTACCCTTTAAAGCTGATGGCATAAAAATTGCTTTTTAAAATAAAAGAGAAATTTAATTTTTAGATATAGATAAAATCAGTAAACTTATGTTTACAAATTTAGGGGGTATTATTATGCATATTCCAGATAACTACTTGAGTCCATCAACTTGTGCAGCAATGGGGGTTATAATGCTACCAGTGTGGACAAGATCCGTAAAGAAAGTGAAAAAAGAAGTAAGTAAGAGAAAAATGCCTATACTGGGCGTTTGTGCAGCAGTTTCATTTCTTATAATGATGTTTAATGTGCCTGTTCCAGGAGGTACTACAGCACATGCAGTAGGAGCAACTTTAATTGCTATTCTAGTAGGTCCTTATGCAGCCTGTATATCTGTAACTATAGCATTACTAATACAAGCTTTATTCTTTGGAGATGGAGGAATATTAGCTTTTGGTGCAAACTGTTTTAATATGACTTTCGTAATGCCTTTTGTAGGTTATTTTATTTATAAATTTGTAAAAAGTAAAGTTAATAGTGAAAAGGGTGAATACATAGCAACCTTTTTAGGTGGATATGTTGGAATAATTGCAGCAGCCTTTTGTGCCTCCATTGAATTTGGTATACAACCACTTTTGTTTAAAGATGCAGCAGGAGCAGCAATTTATTGTCCTTATACATTAAGTGTTTCCATACCAGCTATGGTTTTGCCGCATTTGCTTGTAGGTGTAATAGAGGGAGCAGTAACAGCGGGAGTTTATGCTTATGTTAAGAAAATGTCACCAGGTATTATATATGAAGGAAAGACAACAAATAAAAAATCTTTATATGGACTTCTTGTTGCGTTGATAGTTTTATCCCCAATAGGGCTTTTAGCTAGTGGAACTGCTTGGGGGGAATGGGATGCAGAAGGAGTAAAAGGGTTAGTTGGGTATGTACCTAAAGCATTTCAAAATGGATTTAGCTTTAATGCAATAGCACCAGATTATGCTCCTAGTGGTATGCCTGAGAAAATAGGATATATCCTTTCAGCAGTAGCTGGGGTAGCGTTAATTTTAATATTATTTAAAATAATAAGTTCTATGAAAAAAGACAAAAGCATTTCAGATAAGGCAGCATAATTAAGTTGTTACAACTTAAAACTTACATTAATATTTCAAGTACAGTATACTTATCAAATAAAATAAGGTTTAGATGAAGCAAAACTTCATCTAAACCTTATTTTATTTTATTCAGGGTAAATTTATAGAAAATATCCATTTTTAACAACATAATACCTTAAGTTAACAAAGCATTTATCTAATATTTTTTTGAAATTAAAAGCATACTAAAAAGGAAGTTTACTATATTATTTATTAGCTACTTAGCGAGGTGAGGTAAATGAATACTAAACAAGTTAGTCTGCAAGAAAATATAGCCAATATTAAAAATTTAATGGGGAATGGTAATGAGTTAATAACAAAGAACTTTATTATAGGAAAAAAGACTTCCATTGAAGCATCTATAATTTACGTAAATGGTTTAGCTAATAAGGATATGATAGATAGAGATATTTTAAATCCATTAATGCTTCATGTAGAAGAGGATCTAATTAATATAGCACAAATAGGAGAATATATATGCAAAAAATATATACCTATGAGTAATAGCGGCGTTGAAACAGATATAAACAAGGTTGTAGATGGCGTAAAGAGAGGTAAAACCGCAGTGTTAATTGAAGGATATGGAGACTTTATTACAATAGATACTGCAGGTGGAAATTTTAGATCAATAAGCGATCCGTTGAATGAAACTTCAGTAAGAGGCCCTAGAGATTCTTTTATAGAAAACTTGGAAACAAATTTAAGCACTTTAAGAAGAAGATTAAAAGATAGAAATTTAAAGACAGAAAAGGTTGTTGTAGGTGCCAGATCTCAAACTGATATAGCAATTATGTATATAGATGATATAGTAGATAAAAATTTATTAAAAAAAATAATAGATAGGATAACAGTTATAGATATAGATAGTGCTACATCAAACTCTATTATTGAACAATGTATAGAAGAACATACCTATAGCATTTTTCCACAGTCTTTTGTTACAGAAAGGCCAGATATAGTGCAATCAAATTTATTAGAAGGAAAAATAGCTATATTAATGGACGGAACACCTTTTGCTACAACCGTTCCAAGCTTATTTACAGATTTTTTTCAAACAGTAGAGGACTATTATCACAGAACACTAGTAGCATCCTTTGTAAGGTTAATAAAATATACAGCTGCTTTTATGGTAATTACTCTTTCAGCTGTTTATATAACTTTGATAAAGTTCAATTCAGAACTGATACCTTTAACTTTTATACAATCTATTATTGAGTCAAGAAAAGGTATAGCATTAACTCCATTTATGTCTATATTATCTATGAACTTAGTTATAGAATTTTTAAGAGAAGGAGGACTTAGACTTCCAGGCAAGGTAGGTCAAACTATAAGTGTAGTAGGAGGAATTATTATAGGTGATGCAGCACTTAAAGCTAAAGTTGTGAGTTCACTCACATTGCTCGTAGTCGGTATTACAACTGTCGCTTCTTTTTTAATACCTAACTATGAAATGGCTCTTTCCATAAGAATGTTAAATTACCCTATGATAATATTGGCTAATTGGTTAGGATCACTGGGAGTAGCTATAGGATGGTTTTTTTTAATAGCTTATCTTTGCTCTTTAGACAGTTATGGAGTTCCTTATTTTTCTTTTCATAAGGGCGATTTAAAAGATATCCTTATAAGAGCACCTATATGGAAAATGAATAAAAGACCGGAAGCTATACCTAACAATAACCCTGTAAGGCAAAAAAATTTCAGATGGAAATTTAGGAGGGGGAAAAATGGCTAAGGATACAGATAACCTGTTAAGTATAGGTCAATTTACTATTATATTAATGGGAAGTATGCTTGGAATTGGAATACTAACTTTGCCTAATGATGTGGTTAAAATTACAAAACAAGATGGATGGATGTCATGCATAATAGGTTCAATATATCCTTTATATATGATTTTTTTAGGAAACTATATGTGTAACAAATTTCCTAAGGAAAACATATTAGCATTAAGTAAAAAATGTTTTGGTAAAGTTTTAGGTGGAATTTTAAACTTTATATTTATAATGTTTTTTTTGCTTTTAGTAACGGAAGTAGCTGGAGGAGCATGTAATGTACTTTTGATATATATGGTTAATTTCCTAAGTAGAAAGAAAATTATAGCAACTATATTTTTAATACCAGTTTTTATTTCTTATAAAGGCATTAAAACACTTGGGAAAATGGGAGAAGTAATTTTTTATATTACTTTACCTATGCTTTTTATTCCTATAGCAGCTTTAAATCAAGGTAGTTTTTTAAATATTATGCCTGTATTTAAATCAGGAATAGTGAATATAATAAAGGCCTCTAAAGAAACAGCTTTTGCTTATTCAGGTATAGAAGTTTTATTTTTAATATATCCATTTTTACAAGATAATAAAAAGATGAAAAAGTATAGTGTATACAGTGTGGTTTTTACTGCAATTATTTATACCTGGTTCACTTTTATTACTATATTTTATTTGGGAATTGAAACTATTCCTAAGTTTTTATGGTCTGTTGTAACGATAACAGAATCCGTAATAATACCTGTAATAAATAGTTTTAGATACATATTTATGGTATTATGGACTCTTATAATATTTAGAACTATGTCTGATGAGTACTATGCAATGGTTTATGGTTTAAGTCAGTTAACTAAACACATAAGTAGGAAACAATTTGCTCTTTTAATGTATCCAATAGCTTTTTATTTGAGTACAAAATATGGGAATCCTACTATAAGAAGAAATTTTTTAGGTAAAATAGTTCCTTTATATGTATCTTTTAATTTAATATATGTTTCTACAGTAGCTTTATTATTAACTATAAAAAAAGGTGAGTAATATGAAAAAAATTTTTAATAAGTTTATTATTTTAATGTTAATTTCAATTTTATTGTGGAGTTTTATAGGTTCAAAGGGTGAATTAGTAGAGAATTTATCTGTGCCTATAGGATTGGGAGTAGATATAAATAAAACCATAGGAAAAGATCGGGTGTATAAGCTTCCTTTTGCTTTATATGTTTTTGAACCATCAGGTAACATAACAAGCAGTATTATTACTGGAGAGGCTAATACTATTGGAGAAACAAGGGAAGACAGGCAGGTGAAAAATAATAAAAGATATTTATTAGGGTTAGAAAAAGTATACATAATAAGTGAGGATTTTGCTAGAGACGGATTCCATGAAATGATAGATATATTAGTGCATAACCCACAAATTAATGATAGGGCATTCATGGCAGTATGTAAAGGGAAATCTGAGGATATTTTAAAATATAAAATGCCAGGGTATGCTAATTCAACAGAATTTATAGAAGGAATGATTAAGAACTCTAAATATTTTAATTTTTTTGCACCACAATATACTATGATGGATTTAATAGTTAGAATGGATGCAGAAGGAAGAAATACCGTATTACCTTATATAGAGATAAAAGAAAATGGACTTGAAATTACAGGTATTGCTATCTTTAAGCAGGACAAAATGATGGCTAAATTAGATATTGAACAAGCAAAAATAGTAAATTTACTTAAAGAAAACAAAGTACAAGGCATGTTAGATATACAAAAGGGTCCAAAAGAATATATAAATTATTATGCAGAATCTAGAAGGAAGGTTAAATGCTATAAAGAAGGAGGAAAATTTAAGTTTGTAATAAACTTGAATTTAAAAGGTACTATAGCATCAAATGAATTATATAAGAATTTTAATAAAGATCCTAAAGTATTAAAAGAATTTACAAAGGAAATGGAAAACTCAATAAAAAAAAGTTGTGAAGATTTTATTAATAAATCTAAATGTGAATATAAGGTAGATTTTTTAGATTTAGGAAGAGTAGCAGCAGCTAAATATGGAAGGGAATCAGGAGTAGATTGGAATAAGGTTTTTTGCGAGTCTGACATAGAAGTAAATGTAAAAGTTAAAGTTGATACTGAAGGTAGAGGAGAATATTAAATTTTTAATAGTTGGTAAAAGGTGAAAAGATGATTAAATATACAAAAAAAAGTATTAAGAATAAAGTTATTATAATAATTTTAATAATAATTTTTACATGGAGTTTTATAGGAAGTAAGGGTCAATTAGTAGAAGATTTAGCTATTCCTATAGGCATAGGATATGATACAGTAAAAAAAAATGAAGGGGATATATATTATAGAATTCCTATTGCCACATATATAGTTGATACTTCAGGTGAGGTAATAAGTGAGGTTATTACAGGGCAAGCTAAAAATATAGGGAAAACTAGAGATAACAGACAATTGAAATCTGAAAAAAAATTTTTATTAGGTTTAGAAAAAGTGATTATAATAAGTGAAAGTAGTGCTGAATATGGTATTAACAATATTTTGGATATATTAATTAATAATACCAGTGTAAATGATAAAGCACTTATGGTGGTATGTAAAGGAAAAGCTGAGGATGTTTTAAAGTTTAAAGTTAAAGGATATTCAAATTCTGCAGAATATATTGATGGACTAATAAAAAATTCTAAATACTATAATTTTTTTACTGGTGACTACGATTTTATGAATGCAATAGTAAGAGTTGATGCAGAAGGAAGAAATCTTGTATTGCCTTATATAGAATTGAAAGAAAATGTTCCTGAAATTACAGGCGTTGCTATATTTAAAGGAGATATAATGATAGCAAAATTAGATTTAAAACAAGCTAAAATTATGAATTTACTAAAAAAGGGTAATGTAAGTGGAATAGTTACCATAAAAAAAGGACCTAAGGAATACATAAATTATGAAACAAAGGTTAAACGAAAAGTTAAATGTTATAAAGAAGGTGAAAAATATAAATTTTTTATAGATCTAAATTTAAATGGCAGCATCGCTTTAAATGAATTATATATAAACATTAATAAAGATCCAAAAGTACTAAAAAAATTTACTGAAGATATGGAAAATTTAATAGAGAAAGAATGTGAAGATTTTATTAATAAAACTAAATCTGAATATAAAGTGGATTTTTTAGGTTTAGGGAAATATGCTGCTGCTAAATATGGAAGGCATACTGGTGTTGATTGGAATAAGATAGTAAGCGAATCTGATATATATGTAAATGTAAAAGTTAAAGTGAATACTGAAGGTAGAGGAGATTATTAAATCAAGGAATGTTATTCTTAGTAGTGATTGGATAAGAATTAAAAGTAAAATTTAGATATAAGTTTAGGAGAAGAATAAATGAATAAAAATCAAGATAGTCTTTTAAGTGAAAATCAACTGACTTATATACTAGTTGGAAGTATGATTGGAAGTTCAGTGCTAACTTTACCTATTGATGTTATAAAAGATGCTAAGCAAGATGGATGGATAGCTTGTATATTAGGTTTAATATATCCTATGTATATGTTTTTTATAGCAAATTATATGTATAAAAAGTTTCCTAAAGAAAATATATTAATTTTAAGTAAAAAATATTTTGGGAAAATTGTAGGAAATATTTTAAATTTTATATTTGTGTTATTCTTTTTATTAATATTAACAGAAGCAGCTTCGGGAATAGTTAATTTAATCAAAATATATACAGTATTTTTTCTGGATAAAAATAAAATTTTAATAACAATATTCTTACCAGTAGCTTTTATTGCATATAAAGGCATTAAATCTCTTGGAAAAGTCAACGAAGTTATTTTTTATTTAACATTTCTTGCATTTATTATTCCCATAGGAGCTCTAGAAGAGGGCATGTTTATAAATATAATGCCGGTATTTAGTTCAGGTGTGGTGAATATAATAAAGGCTACAAAAGAAACTGCTCTTGCTTACTCGGGTATGGAAATTTTGTTTTTGATTTATCCTTTTTTACAAGATAATAAAAATTTTAAAAAATGCATTTTAAAGAGTATATTAATCACTGGAATTATTTATACTTGGTTTGTTTTTATTACTATATATTATTTAGGAATTGATATTATACCTAAATTTATATGGCCTTTAGTCACTGTAACTGAAGCTATAATAATACCTGTTATAAATAATTTTAGATATATATTTATAGTATTATGGACTTTAATAATGATAAAAATTTTGTCAAATTATTATTATTCATTTACTTTTGGATTAAGTGAAATAATTAAAAAAGTAAGCAGAAAGCAATTTATTTTTCTTATGTATCCGTTGATTTTTTATTTATCCACTAAATATGAGAATACTATAATAAGGGGTGATTTTGCTAGTAAGATTATACCTGTATATGTAACATTTAATTTAATATATGTTTCTTCGGTAGCGCTTTTTATAAATATAAGTAATAGAAAAGTTCCAGCACAAAAATAATTTTTTTGATGAAGTTGAATATTTATTAAATATGAATTAAAATGTTAACATAACTTTAATTTTTATTTCATACTATTCATTTGGGGAAGCGGGGATATATTTATGAGATTTGAATTGGTAAGAAATTTAAAGGGTGATGAAATATTAGGAAAAACATTATTTGATGGATATGGAAAAGTGCTTTTACCTTCAGGCACAAAGTTAAATATTTCATATATAAATAGAATAAAACAAAGTGGGTTTTACTACATTTATATAGAAGATAAAGAACTAGATGACATAAAAGAAGATAAAAAAATTGATGAATTAAAACAATCAACTATTGAAAGACTTCCTGGTATGTTTACCAGCCTAATGCAAGGAGATGGAAATACTGTTAAAGAATCTTTTAAGATGATAGAAGACTTAGCTACTTATATTGCTGAAGAAGGAGATGTAAATACCAATTTATATGAAATTAATAAACATGATAATTATACATATATTCATTGTGTAGATACAGGAATTATGTCCATATTCTTAGGACGTTCTTTAGATTTGAAAATAGAAGAATTGACAGAATTAGGCGTATCAGCAATATTACATGACATAGGTAAAATAAAAATCCCAAATGAAATTATAAATAAAAAAGACACTCTTACTGAAATGGAATTCGAAGAAATAAAAAAACATCCTGTATATGGATATAGAATTTTAAAAGAAGCTGGAATAAGTAATAAAAATATTTTATCAGCAGTAGTGGAGCATCATGAGAGAATAGATGGGAAAGGATATCCATTAGGTATAGATAAAAGTAAAATTTGTACTTATGCAAAGATTATTAGTGTTTGTGATGTGTTTACAGCTTTGAGTGCAAATAGGGCTTACAGAGAAAGATTTAATCCAAATGAAGCTTATGAATATATAATATCTAATTCAAATATTATGTTTGATAGTAAAATAGTAGAGAAGTTTAAAGAAAATTTTTCTATTTATCCATTAGGATGTTGTGTAAAGCTTTCCAATGGTATAGAAGGATATGTGGTGAAACAAAACAAATGTTTTCCAGATAGGCCTGTTATAAGAGTTAAATATGATTATATTACAAAAGAAAAAATACCTAGCTATGAAATTGATTTGTTAATAACTTTTAATGCAACTATAGAATCTCTTGTTTATTAGACAATATTTTGAAATTGCATTATATTTCCTTTCAAAAAGTATTTCTGTTTTCAACATTTTAATAAATAAGACTAGCATTTATATTAGCTTTTCATTGAGAATTTAAGAGTTATTCTTAAATTATTTGAAAAGCTATCCTATTTTTATATTATTTTATAAGGAATTTTATAATAATTTATGGTATTCTATTTATAGAAATATTTTACAATTAATGGAAAACATTTCTGTAGAAAGAATAAAGGAGAATTGTATGTTATCGATACAAGATAAATATGATCAGTTAAAAAGTGATTATGAAAGCTATCAAAAGATGGCTGAAGAAACAATGCAAAAACAAAGTACAAAAATAGTTGAGTTAGATAAAAAGTTAGATATGATGTCACTTATAGTAGAGATTAGTGAGTATATAAATAAATACTTAGGTAGCAGTGAAATTGTTTCTATAATAAATGACATTATGATAGGTATTTTAGGAGTTACATATTCTAGCGTTTATTTAGTGAAAAATAGAAAATTAAAATTGAAAGTTTCTAATTTAAAAGATACTGAACATCACTGTATAATTAAAGATTTCAATAAAAAGAATTTTAAATTAAGTACGTCTCTAATAAACACATGTGCAAATATATGTACAAATAAAAGTATGGAAATACATTCATCTATATTCATGCCTATATATTTAAAAGATAACATTTTAGGAGCTATTGTAGTAGAACATAATATTTATAATTACTTGACCGAAGAACATATAAAACTTCTAACTGCACTCAGTAATCAGATAGCTATATGTTTAGAAAATAATAATCTCTATAATAAAATAAAAGAAAATTCTCAAGTAGATGGTTTAACCGGTTTATACAATAGAAGTTACTTTTTTTCTATTATGAAAAAGAAGGTTAAAAACTCTGAAGAAAAATTTGCTATAATAATGATAGATATAGATGATTTCAAAAGTTGTAATGATACTTGGGGACATCAATATGGAGACTATGTTTTAAAAGAAATGGGAAAAGTAATAAAGGAAAATTTACGAAAAGATGATATTATAGCTAGATATGGCGGGGAAGAGATAATAGTGTATATGTGTGATATGAAAAACATAGAAGATGTATACCTAAGAATGGAATATATAAGAAAAATTATAGAAAAAAGTATAATATCATACAAAGATATTAAATATAATATTACTGTTTCTATAGGCATAGGAGTTTCGAATAAAGAAGGATTATCCTTAGAGAAACTTATAGAAATAGCAGATTTAAATTTATATAAAGCCAAAAATTCAGGAAAGAACAAGGTAGTTTTAAGTTAAAAGTATTATGCTTTTTATATAGGTAAAACTTAGGATTGGGTGATAAATATGAATATAAAATGGACACAAGAACAGCAAGAAGTAATTTTTACAAAAAATTGTAATCTATTAGTAGCAGCAGGAGCAGGAGCGGGTAAAACAGCAGTACTTGTAGAGAGAATAATACAAAAAATAATAGATGATAAGGAAGATATAGATATAGACAGACTTTTAGTTGTTACATTTACTAATGCGGCTGCTTCTGAAATGAGAGAAAGAATTGGAGATGCTATTTCAAAAGAATTAGAAATAAAGCCAGAGTCAAAAAATCTTCAAAGACAGCTTACTTTATTAAATAAAGCAAATATAATGACTATACATTCTTTCTGCCTTCAAGTTATTAAAAACAATTTTCATATTATAGACTTAGATTCTAATTTTAGAGTTTGTGATGAAACTGAAGCTATACTTTTAAAACAGGAAAGTATTGATGAAATTTTTGAATCTAAATATGAAGAAAATAATCAAGAATTTATAGAATTTGTGAAATGCTATGGTGGCAAAAATGATCTTAAAGTTGAAAATATGGTATTAGAGCTATATGAGTTTGCTAAAAGCAATCCATGGCCTGAAAAATGGATTTCAACTATGGTAGAAAGATTTAATGTAAGAGAAAATTTTGCTTTTGAAAAATCTCCTTGGGCTAATGTGATTTTAGATTATATTAAAATCGAAGTACAGGGGTGTAAAAACAAGATAGAAAAAGCAATAGAAATAGTGTTAAATGCAGAAGGAATAGAATATTATTTAGAACCTCTAAAAGTGGATTTAGAAAATATAAATAACATAATGAGCTGTTCTAATTGGGAAGAATTAAAAAAAGAATTTAATAATTTGCAGTTTGAAAAGTTTCCAGTTAAAAGAAATAAAGATGCAGATAAGGAATCAAAAGAAAAGTCTAAAAAAATAAGAGATGATGTAAAGAAAAAACTTACTGAAATATTTGAAGATATTTTTCAAGGTGCTAATAACATTGCTGAAAACTTAAAAGAAATGTATCCAAAAATGATGTGTTTAGGGAATCTTGCAATGGAATTTAACGAAAAATACGGAATTAAAAAGAGAGAAAGAGCATTAATAGATTTTAATGACATTGAACATTTTTGCTTGGAAATACTTACAATTAAAAAAGAGAACGGAGAAATTTTACCTTCAAAGATAGCTTTAGAATATAAACAAAAATTTGAAGAAGTGCTTATAGACGAGTATCAAGATAGTAATGAAGTACAAGAAGTAATTATGAATGCTATTGCTAAGAAAAATGATATACCCAATATGTTTATGGTTGGAGATGTAAAGCAAAGTATATATAGGTTTAGGCAGGCTAAGCCAGAATTGTTTTTATATAAATATAATAATTATTCTGAGCATAAAGGTAGTACTGAAAGAAAAATAAAACTTTTTAAAAATTTCAGAAGCAGACATGAAATAATTTCAGCAGTAAACTACATTTTTAATCATATAATGTCTGCAAATATAGGTGAATTAGAATATGATGAAGGCGAAATACTTAAAAGCGGAGCTGAATTTCCAAAAACAGAATTTGATGAGGAAGAGAATAAAAGAAGTGTAGAACTTCATTTAATAGATAAAAAAGATAATAATAGTTATGAAGAAAATGAACAGTATTTAGAAAGTGATTTAGGGGAAAGTCTAAAGGAAGAAACTCCAGATAATATACAGATAGAAGGAAGATTAGTAGGAAAAAAAATAATAGATTTAGTAAGTAATGAAAAATTTCAAGTTTATGATAAAAAAACTAATGGTTATAGAAATGCAACATATAAAGATATAGTGATTTTATTAAGAACTACATCTAATTGGAGTTCTACTTTCGTTGAGGAACTTAAAAACCTTGGTATACCTGTATTTGCTGATACTAATACAGGATATTTTGACACTATAGAAATAAGGACTATAATGTCTTTGCTTCAAATAATTGATAATCCTATTCAGGATATACCGATTTTAGCAGTATTAAGATCCCCTATAGAAGGTTTTTCAGCAGAAGAAATTATAGATATAAGAATGGTAGATAAAAATATAGCTTTTTATAATATATTAAAAATAATAGCAGAAGAGGAAGCTGTAGATGGTAGGCTTATACATATAAGTGAAGACCTTAAAACTAAAGTTAAGAATTTTATTCATAAACTTAATAAATGGAGAAAAAAATCTTTATATATGTCCTTAGATGAATTTATATGGTATATTTATGCCGACACAGGGTATTATGGATTTACAGGGGCTATGACTGGAGGAAAGCAAAGACAAGCTAATTTGAGAATTTTATTTCAAAGAGCTAAGCAATATGAAAGTACTAGTTATAAAGGTTTATTTAACTTTATAAACTTTATAAACAAATTAAAAAATAGCAGTGGAGATATGGGAAGTGCTAAAACTCTTGGTGAAAATGAAGATGTTGTAAGAATTATGAGTATACACAAGAGTAAGGGTTTGGAGTTTCCGATAGTTATACTTTCAGGGACGGGCAAAAACTTCAATTTAATGGATATGAATAGAAGTGTACTTTTCCATGGAGAATTAGGATTGGGACCAGAATACGTAAATATTGAAAGAAGAATAAGTTATCCAACTATTGCAAAGCAGGTAATTAAAAAGAAAATAAAAATGGAAACTTTATCTGAAGAAATGAGAATATTATATGTAGCACTTACAAGAGCAAAGGAAAAGCTTATAATAACAGGTGCTGTTAAGGATTTAGAAAAAAATTCAGAAAAATGGTGTGAGGCTTTAAAGTATAAAGGTGATAAAATACCTGAATATTTTGTAATAAATGCTAAAAATTATTTGGATTGGATAGCAGCAGCTGCAGCTAAACATAATTCAGGAAAAGTTATAAGAGAAATAACTGGTTCATATGATTTTGAAAATTTAGTAGAAAATAAATTTAGTTGGAGTATAAAACTTTGGAAAAAGGAAGAATTTAAAAATAGCTTATCCTCTGAAGAAGAACAAGAAGACATAATTGAAGCAATAAAAAATGAAAGCTCAAGGAATAACCATAGTGAATATGAAGAAGAAGTTGATAGAAGGCTTAATTGGGAATACATGTATAAAGAAGATTGCAATATACCTGCTAAACTTTCAGTATCAGAGATAAAAAGAAAATTTGATTTAATAGGAGCAGATGAGGAAAGTTCATATTTAATTACTTCTAACACATTAAATAAACCTGTATTTCTTCAAAAAACAAAAAAATTATCACCATCAGAAAGAGGAACATTAATGCATATGGTTATGCAGCATGTAGATTTAAAAAGAGTTTCTTCTTATGAAGAAATAAGTAAGCAAATAAAAGAATTGGTAAGTAAAGAATTTATAAGGGTAGAAGAAGCTAGTTCGATTGATATAAATAAAATATTGAAGTTTTTTAGTTCCACTTTAGGGCAAAGAATGAAAAAATCAAAAAAAGTTTTTAGAGAAGTTCCTTTTATTATAAGTGTTAATAGCACGGAACTCTATAAAAATTTACCTAAGGATGTATATAGAAATGAAAAAATACTTCTACAAGGAGTAATAGATTGTTACTTTGAAGAAGATGATGAATTAGTGCTTTTAGATTACAAAACGGATTATATAGATGATTTAAATAAAGTTAAAGAAAAATATTCAGTTCAAATTGAATATTATAAAGATGCGCTTCAAAGGTTAACCGGTAAAAATGTAAAAAATAAATATTTATATTTATTTTATAATGATGATATATTAGAACTTTAATTTAATTTGGTAAGGGACATAGTGAAGTATTCATTATATCTACTTTAAATAAGTAGAGAGATTAGTAGTTGTAAGTGATGGGATCAAATTTTAAGGTTGCAAATATTTATAAATATATGTAGAATGTAAATATAATAAGTAAAAAAATTAATAAATCTGTTGTGGGGGTGCTGTAAGGCTGAGAAGAGAAATCTAACCCTTTGAACCTGATCTAGGTAAAACTGGCGTAGGGAAGCAAGTAATTTATAATATGAATTAGTGTATTTTTAAGTGTATTGCTTTTCTGCAATACACTTTTGTTTTGCTTAAAATGGTTTAGCGTATCATCCACACAAGCATATGGGAGTGGTTAAAGTGAAAAAAGTATTAACTATTGCAGGATCAGACAGCTGTGGAGGAGCAGGAATTCAGGCAGATTTAAAGGCCATGAGTGCATTAGGGGTTTATGGCATGAGTGTTATAACAGCAATAACAGCTCAAAATACTGTAGGAGTTCAAAATGTAATGGATGTTACAGATGAACTTATAGAAGCACAAATAACATCTATATTTAGTGATATAGATGTAGATAGTGTAAAAATTGGTATGGTGTCAAATAGTAAAACTATAGAAATAATAAAAAAATTATTATTAAAATTTAAAGCAAAAAACATAGTATTAGATCCAGTTATGGTTTCTAAAAGTGGATATTTTCTTTTAAAACAGGAAGCGCAGGAAGCTATAAAAGATCTTATATCAATTGCAGATTTAGTAACTCCAAACATTCCAGAAGCAGAAGTATTAACAAATATAAAAATAGAAAATGCAGAAGACATGAGAAGTGCAGCAATAAAAATAAAAGGTTTAGGTGCTAAGAATGTTTTAATAAAGGGTGGACACAGGTGTAATGATGCTAATGATATATTGTTATGTGATGAAGGTTTTGTAAATTTAGAAGGACACAGAATTAATACTAAAAACACCCATGGAACAGGATGTACACTATCTTCTTCAATAGCATCCTATTTAGCTAAAGGATATAGTGTTAAGAAATCAGTATCGCTTTCAAAAAAATACATAACCGAGGCTATAGAAAATTCTTTTTCCATAGGACATGGAGTAGGACCTGTAGGACATTTTATTGAGCTTTATAAAAAGGCAGACATAAAGTTTGAATAGAATAAGAAATTCATCCATGATTATCTTTTTATATACATGTTTACCGTGAAATTTTTAATTTAGGGGGAATGGGGAATGAATAATTTAAACATTATGGACAAAGTATCTAAAAATATAACGGAAATTAGAGGTAAAGTTCCATTAGTACATTGCATAACAAATTATGTAACAATAAATGATTGTGCAAATATACTTTTATCCTTTGGTGCTTCACCAGCTATGTGTGAAGCTTATGATGAAGTTTTCGATTTTGTAAAATTATCTTCAGCTTTATATATTAATGTTGGAACTCTGACAAAAGAACAGGAACAAGCAGCAATACTAGCAAGCATATCTGCAAAAATAAATAATATTCCTGTAGTATTAGATCCAGTAGCTTGCGGTGCTATACCAAGAAAACTTTCTGTAATAAACAGAATATTTGAAGTAGGTCGTGTAGATATTATAAAAGGTAATATTGGCGAAATTAAATTTTTATCAGGTCAGGCTTCAAAAGTAAGAGGAGTAGATTCTATTGAAACTTCTGAAGGCGCATTAGAGTGTTGTATAAACCTTGCAAATAAATATAATTGCGTAATCGCAGCTACTGGAAAAGAGGATTTCATTACGGATGGAAAAAGAAGTGCAATTATTCAAAATGGCACAGAAATGCTTACAAAAGTAACTGGAGCAGGATGTATGTTAGGAGCACTTTGTGGTGCTGCAGCGGGATGTGAAGAAGACAAATTTGTAGCTGCTATGGCAGCAGTATTATCTATGAACATAGCAGGAGAGGAAGCCTATACAGAAGCTAAGGCACCTGGAAGTTTTAAAGTTAAACTTATAGATTATATTTATTGCTTATCAGAAGAAAAATTAAAGAAAGAAGGAAAAGTTATATGGAAATAGATTATAGTTTATATCTTATAACAGATAGAAGTTTTTTAAAAGGTAAAAGTTTAAAGACAGCTGTGGAGCAAGCAATTTTAGGAGGAGTTACCTTAGTACAAGTAAGAGAAAAAAATATTTCTACTAGAGAATTTTATAATGTAGCCTTAGAAGTAAAAGAAATTACAAGTTATTATAAAGTACCAATATTAATAAATGACAGAATAGACATAGCTCAAGCTATAGATGCAGACGGTGTGCACTTAGGACAGAGTGATATGCCTATAAAACTTGCAAGAAAAATATTAGGACGTGACAAAGTTATAGGTATTTCTGCTGGAAATGTAAAAGAAGCAATAGATGCAGAGGAAGATGGAGCAGATTATTTAGGAATAGGAACCATATTTTATACTGGAACTAAAAAAGATATAAAAACACCTATTGGAATTGAGGGGCTTAAGGAAGTATGCAATAGTATAAAAATACCTTCAGTAGCTATTGGTGGAATAAATGAAACAAATTTTAGAGAAGTCTTATCTACAGGAACTAATGGAATTTCTGTAATATCTGCTATACTTGATCAAAACGATATAAAACAAGCAGCTAAAAGTTTAATTAATAAATAAAATAAGCATAATATGATGCAAATAAGAAACCAGTAACCAGTGATAAGAAACTAGTTGCTGGTTTTTTATTATAAATTAAAGTCTTTAATTTTACCTATATATTAAAGTCTTTTACTTAAGAAACGAGAATAGAAATAAATGCAATTTTATTTAGTTTGTAGAAAGGTGAAAATATATGATTGAATGGTATGATAAACCTTGGAGTGAAGTTGTTAAAACTTTTGGAAGCAATATATATGCTGGATTAGATGAAGAACAAATAAAGCCTCATAGAGATAAATATGGAAATAACAAGATACTAGTACCAAGGCCGCCTCGGATAAGTAAAATAATTAAAAAACAAATTAAGAATTTTTGGATAATAGCTTTAATTGCAGTTTCTGCAGCTTTTATTTATTTAGGTCAATATATTTCCGCACTTATAGGTTTTTTTATAATTTTAATTAACTTTTTATGTGTTGTGCTAAGCGAATATAACGAAGGAAAAAATTTAAAAGAATTGCAAAGATTAAATATGGGAACTGCTAGGGTAGTTAGAGAAGGAAGAACACTCAAAATACCAGCAGAAAAGTTAGTAGTTGGTGATATCGTAATAGTAGGAAAAGGAGAATCTATACCAGCAGATTTAAGAGTTATCGAAAGTGACGATTTAAAAGTTAATGAAAGTTCTGTAACTGGAAAAAGTTTTATAGCAGATAAATACGAAACTAAAATAGAAGATAAAGAATTAAAATTATCAGATATGAAAAATATACTTTTTAAATCTTCTTTTGCAACTAATGGAAGTGGTACAGGAATAGTAATATCAACAGGTATGAATACTCAAATATCTAATATAATTAAGTTATTTCTTAAAGAAAAAGAAAACAATAAACCTTTTAATGAAAGAATTAATAATATGTTGAATTTGTTCACGTTGTTTACATTAATAGTTTCTGTTGTGATTTCTGGAATTGGTCTAATTCAAAAGGAAACTATAAAATACGTAATTAATGTTTTCTCAATTATATTCTTAAATTCCATACCACAGTCTATCATAATTATTATTGCTTTTACATCAATGATTTTACTCAAGATAATAAAAAAACAATCTATGGCATTTAGAAATCTATCTGTTGTGGAAAAATTAGCACATGTTTCTGTTATTTGCACAGATAAAGTAGGGGCTTTTTCTAGTAATAAAATGAAAGTAACAAAAATATATTCTAATGAAGTTCTAATTGATGCGGTAGGAGAAGAGTTAAAAGGTGGTATAGCAGAAGATAAGGATGTAAATATATATAGAACGGTTAATATAAGTTTATTGTGTAATGATACTAAGAATAATGGTGGAAAGTTAGAAAACACTAAAGATGATTTAATGGAAATAGCTTTAGTCAAATTTGGTGGAGAGAATGGGTTAGACAAAAGAAGTCTAGAAAGACAACATAAAAGAGTTAGACAAATATCTTTTGATACAGAAAGAAGAATGATGACAACTATAAATGTTGTAGATGAAAATTATAGAGCTAATATTAAAGGTGCTGTAGATTCTATATTGGCCAGATGTACTTATATTATGAAAAATGGATTAGAGGTAGAAATAACAGAAGAAGATATAGAAGAAATAAAGAATGCAGATATATATATGTCTAACGAAGGTTTATCTGTTATTGCTACAGCTTACAGAAATTTTATTTATGAGCCAAGTTTAAAGGAAAATTTAGAAAGCCATTTGGTTTTTGCTGGATTAATTGGATTTGAAAATGCTATAAGGGAAGATGCTTTAGAGGGAATACAAAAGAGTGAATTGTTGAATGTTAAACCTATTATAATAACTGAAGATAATAAACTTACAGCTTTTGCTTTAGGAAAAAAATTAGGTACAATATCTAAATTACAACAAATTTTATCTGGTGTTGAAATTGATAATATGTCTGAAGAAGAATTTAAACGAACTGGAGATAAAATAAATATTTTTTCAAGAATAGACTCAAAACATAAAGTGAAAATAATTAAAGATTTAAAGGAATGTGGACATGTTACAGCCATTACAGGAGCAAAGTTAACAGACTTGCCGGCTATAAGGGTTTCAGATGTAGGAATCACTACATCAAGTAGTAATATAGTAAGAAAATTATCAGACATATTAGTGAATAATATTAATTTTTTGCAAATATTAAATTCTATTGAAGATTGTAGAAAGATAGTGAATCTTATAAAAAAAATAATTATATATGTTTTTAGTAACAGTATAGCTATGTTTTTATTTGTTTGTCTTGCTTATTTGTATAAAAAAGATATACCTTTCATAGTAGAAGAAGGATTTGTATTTAATACTGTAGTGGTTTTATTATCTTGTATAGCTATTACATATCAATACAAAAATGAGAAGAATGAATGTGATGTATTTGCAATAGATAAAAGTGTTATAAAGGATAATATGTCTTTTATAATAGTTAGTTCTGTTTTAATGGGAGCAGCAGCATTTTTATCGTTTCAATTAGGATATACTAAGGGAATGACATTTGCAGCAGCTTCTGCATTTGGAGTATTAAACTTAAATTCTATATTATTTATATATAGTTTTTCAAATAAGTTATTTTTTAAAAACAAGCTTACGAATTTTATTATATTTATAAACTTTATTATACAATTGATTATCATATATTTTATGGCAGGAAAAAGCGTCTTTTTGAATTTTAACTATTATATCAATATAGGTATGTTTATAGGTGCTTGGTTTATAATATGCATGTTTAGAAAATTTGATAGGGAAGAGATATATGATTAAATCTTCTACTGCTTGGATAAAATAAATAGCAGGAGGAGATAAAAAATGAAGAAACCTTTAGTATACTATGCCATTTCTTTGTTTATAGGATGTCTTTCGGCTATGCTATTATTTAAGAGTACTATATGGGGTGCAGTTATTTCTGCATCCCTTTTTGCCATACTTTTCTTCAATATAGATAGAAAATTTTTTTATATAAACATATGCTTTTTCTTTATTGGAATATTTAGTTTTATGTTATATTTTCATATAAAAGTTCCGCAAAATGTAAACATAAGAATAACTGAAAAAAAAGGGTATTATTATCTAGCTAATTACAAAGGAAGAAAGTTGATATTGAAAGGGAATATAGCTAAACTCCAAGAGGGAGAAAAAGTAAGGGTTAATGGTGAGTTCCAAAAGGAAATGAACTTAGAAAAAGGTATAGTAGGAGTGTATAAAGTAAAAAAACATAAAAACTTAAAAAAGGATGCCATTTTTTATTTATACCAAATAAAACGAAATATTTATTTTCAATTTAAACAGAGTATGGGAGAAGAGAGAGCTTCAGTAATAATGTCTCTTTGTTATGGAGACACACAATATCTTTCTAAAGAGGATAAAAATAAATTTCAAAAATTAGGCGTGCTTCATGCAGTTAGTGTATCAGGATTTCATATGGCAATTATATATGAAGTTCTGGAAAAAATTATAGGATTAAGACTAGCAATAGTGGTTTCTTTTATATATATGGTTTTTACAGGATTACAATCCGCAACTATAAGAGCGTTTATTATGATATTAGTATTTAAACTATCGAAAATGTTATTTAGAAATTATGATAGCATATCTTCTTTGAGTTTAGCAGCTTTAATTTTACTCCTACTTAAACCTTACTATATAACAGACATAGGTTTTATGTTATCTTTTTTAGCTACACTAGGTATACTTTTATATTATAAAAAAATTTCTAGGATTTTATATAAAATACCACAGAAATTAAATGAAAGTTTAAGCATAACTTTAAGTTCTCAAATATTTTCTGTTCCATATATAGCATTTACTATCCAAAATTTTAGTTCAGGTTTTATAATAGGAAATTTATTTTTATTGCCAATGTATTCTATTGTAGTAATTTTTGGCAATGTAGCTCTTTTGCTAAGTGGATTTGAAAAAGTCTTTAAATTTTTGTGTAATATTCTTATTCTTATAATGACTGCTATAGATGGAGCAGATCATTTGATTTTAAAAATATGTCCTTCGGTAAGTAATTTAACTTATGTAGATGGTGCAGTTTTAACATTAATATTTGTAAGTTGTTTATTATATAAACATGGACATAGCAAATATAAATACATGCCTTTTTTAATGCTTATTCCTATGGCTTTTCAAAACTATGATTTTATTCCAAAAGTTTATTATATTAGTTTTGAAAATGCCCAGGCAATGGTCATAAAATATAGAAGAGAGAGCACAATGATATGCAATTATGATCAAAGTTCTGCTAAAAACATTATTGATTTAAAGGAACAAATGAAGGTAGATAAAGTTATCAATAATACAGAAGGAAGTCATTTCATAAAATTAAATAATAATTTGTATATAAAAACAATACCTTGCTACAAAAATGGAGACATAAATTTATGTATTTCTAAAGGAAAATATAAATTTGCTCTTTTAAGCAATAATTTTGAAAAAAAAGATAAGATTATTTTTAAATCTTATAGTAAAGTAAAAATTTTGCCTAGTTATTTTAAAAATTATAATGAGAATTATTCTAATTATAGTTATATGGAAAATTGCACTTTATATGCTATAATATTTAACGGAATATATATAATAGATTAAATATAGGTTTCGTTAAATCAGTTGGATATAATGGTGTATATGTTTAAAGTGAGAATGTTGAGTTATTGATAAAGTAGTATAGAGATAGAAGAGAATGGGGTGTAAAAGTTTTGATTGATATATTTACTTTAAAAGAAAATGTTAAAAAAAGTATTTTTAGTAATTGCTATTTGTTTTGTGGAGTAGATGAACAACTTATGAAAGAGGGAATAAACTCTATAATAAACAAAGTTTTGGACAAAAATTTTATAGATCTAAATTATGTTAAGTTTGATGGAAATTCATTAGAAAGCTTTGAACCTGTTATTAATGCTTGTGAAACGCTGCCTTTCATGAGTGATAAAAAAATAGTAGTAGTATATAGAGCCTCGTTTTTTCAGGACGATAAAGGTGATAATAATAAGATTTCCAGCGATAATAATTTTGGTGAAATTTGTAATTACATAGCTAAATTGCCAGATTATTGCATACTTATATTCTATGATGTGTTCAAAAGTAAAAGAGATAAACCAGGCAAAAGAATATATAAACTAGATAAACAAATATGCATAGTTAAAGCTGATAAAATGAAGGGACAACAACTTGAGACAAAAATAAAAAGTTTTTTTGAAGCTAGAGGAAAACAAATAGGAAGAATTGAACTTAAAATTTTTTCTAATCTTATGGATGAAAATAATTTAAGTATTATTGAAAATGAAGTTGAAAAATTATGTTGCTATACTTATGATAAATCCATATCAAAAGAAGATATAAAAGAGTTGTTTTTAAAAAATAATGACGATGACGATATTTTTGATTTAGTAAATCCTATATCTCAAAAGAAAGTTAAAGAAGCTGTTGAGGTATTAAATCAGCTCATATACAAGGGTGAAAAGATACCTTATATATTAAATATGGTAGAGAGACAATTTAATCGTTTATTTAGAGTAAAATTAGCATTAGAGAACAAGAGAAGCAAACAGGATATTATGAAAGAACTTAACATAAGATCTGAATATGCTTGTGATATGATTATAGGACAAAGCAAAAAATTTACATTAAGACAATTAGAACATGCCCTTCAATTATGTCTAAATGCAGAACAAAAAATGAAAAGTTCTACTGTAAATGAAAAAACTGAAATGGAATTACTTATAATAAAAACAATTACAGGATAAAATAAAAAACCGGTTTAAAGAACCGGTTTATTTATTAAGCATTTAAAGTTTTTAATTTTGCTGATAATCTAGATTTGCTTCTAGCTGCTTTGTTCTTATGTACTACTCCTTTTGAAGCAGCCATGTCTAATGCTTTAACAGCACCAACAAAAGTAGCTTTTGCTTCTTCAGCATTTCCGCTAGTCATAGCAACTTCAAACTTCTTTATAACAGTTTTTAATGCTGATTTAATCATTTTGTTTCTAAGAGTTTTAGTTTCTATAACTTTTATTCTCTTCTTTGCAGATTTTATATTTGCCATACTTTCACCCCCTTGTATTTTTATAGGGCCTCAACAGCTCTGGGGAAATTTGCTAGTGAGTTTCGTTTATTCAACAAATGATATTATATCATTAAATTTTAAGTACTTCAAGCTTTTTTTGCTATGAGACCCTTGATATGTAAAATTTTAGTCAATTAAAAAAAGAATATGTATGTGAACTTAAGGAAAACCTAATAAAAAATTAATGTTAACTATTGAAGGATGTGAAATTATGTTTAATATAAGGACTGATTTGGCTGTTGAAGCTAAAGAAATTTACAAAAGTCAGAACAATGGTGAAGTACCAGGGGTAGAGGTAGAAGAAAATAATGAAGGGGATATAAAAACAACTGTAGTTAAAGTGGTAAGTGATGTAGGAGAAAAGATGATGGGAAAGCCTAAAGGCACATATATAACTATAGATATGCCAAAGCTTACTCATTATGATGGAGAGACTATGGATAAGGTTAGTGAAGTTCTTGGCAAAACCTTATCCGAGGTGGTAAATATTGACAATAGTATGACTGCTTTGGTAGTAGGATTAGGTAATTGGAATATAACTCCAGATGCTCTAGGGCCAAAGGTAATATCTAAGTTAATGATTACAAGACACTTGAAACAATTAATACCAGACCAGATAGATGAAGGTATAAGGCCTGTATGCGGTATAGCACCAGGGGTTTTAGGACTTACAGGTATAGAAACAGGGGAAATTATAAAAGGAGTGGTAGATAAAATAAAACCAAATTTAATAATATGCATAGATGCATTAGCTTCAAGAAAAATGGATAGGGTAAATTCAACAATTCAAATAGGAAATACAGGAATATCGCCAGGATCAGGAGTAGGGAACAAAAGAATGGAAATAAGCGAAAATACTTTAGGAGTACCAGTTATAGCTATAGGAGTGCCTACAGTGGTAGATGCAGCTACTATGGCCAATGATACTATAGATATGGTATTGGATCAAATGATAAATCAGTCTAAAAAAGGTGGAGAGTTTTATAATATGTTAAAATCTTTAGACAAAAATGAAAAACAAAAAATGATAGAAGAACTTTTATATCCATATGTAGGAAACTTGATGGTAACTCCCAAGGAAGTAGATTTAGTTATAGATTCTGTTTCTAAAGTAATAGCTAGTGGTATAAATATAGCTCTTCAGCCAGCATTAGAATTAGAAGATATAAATAAATTTTTGAATTAGTTATAAATTAAATAATTTACCATATAAATTTAATATGTGATTGTGTTTATATTTATAAGAGGGGGGGGAACCGCTTTGAATATTTTCATAGTGGTGTATTAGTGAATTATAGAAAAGATACTGTGAAAAAAAATTTAGCTTTGAAGCTATATATAGTAATGATGATTGTATTTATTATTATTATTGTGCCCTGTGTAGTGAAAGCTAATTCTTACAGTAGCAGTGTAAAAAGGAATTTGTTTTATGTTCACATATTAAATTTTACTATGCCAGCAGTAAAAGCTACTTCTTTTAATGAAGATGATATGGCGGAAAATGGATTTTCACTAAGCGAAGCAGCATTACAAGCAGTAGGATTAAAATTAAATAATCCTATGTCAGTTTTGTCAAAAGAAATATCTTATGTTGGTTTAAATAATGATAGTTCAAAGAATGATGGAAATGTAAATTTTAATCAATTTAAGCTAGATGAAAAACAAGTGTCAAAAGATACTACAAAATCAAAGGATAACTCTAATGAAAATTTGAATAATAGTACAGTAAATTTATATGATCCAAAACTTAAAAAGACTTTAAATACTAATAAACCAGAGGTGTTTATATATCATACACATACTACAGAAAGTTATAAACCAGGTAATGCCATAAATTTTGATACATCACAAAATGTTTGTGCAGTAGGAGATGCTTTAATAGATGAACTACAAAAAAACTATGGAATCTCTGGCATAAATGATAAGACTGTACATGATGCAGAAGCATATACTCAAAGTTATGAAAGATCATCGGTAACAGTAGACAAATACTTAAAACAATATAAGGACTTTAAATTGGTAATAGATTTGCATAGAGATTCTGTGGAGGACAAAAATGCTGTTACAATTAAGATGAATGGAGAAAATGTAGCTAAGTTCATGATTGTTATGGCTAGAAAAAATCCTCATTTTGATAAAAATATGGCTTTAGCAAATAAAATAATACAAACTTCGGATAAGTTATTTCCAGGGTTTTGTAAAGGGGTATGCTATTACAACTATGGAACAAGGTATTTTAATCAAGACAAAAGTGATAATGCAGTTTTGATAGAAATAGGAGCAGATATAAATACTACAGATGAATCTAAAGCTTCAGCTAAATATCTTGCTAGAATAATTGCAGAATGCCTTAATAAAAATTAAAGTAACATGTTTCAGCATTGAATAAAAATGAAAAAAAAGTACATCCTTAAGTAATAGAGCGGATGAAAGTTATAAAGGCAATTAGTTATCTTTATAATTTCAAATTCTCAATTTTATTTGGGGGTGTTTTTTCTGTTATGAAAAGAAATAATAAGAATATTATTTTTATTTCAATGGTATGTTTTATCATAGTGCTTTATGGTGTTATTGTTATTAGTGGCAATTTACCTAAATTTATAAAAGATAGAACAGCTTTTAAAATAAATTATTCTCTAAAACCCTTTGATTTTAGATTTGATGTGGGAGAATATTCTTTATATATAAATTCAAAGGTTGTTACAAATATAAAAAGTAGTTCAAGCAAAGTTGTAATGGATGTAGAAAAGAAAATTTGTACAGATACTTCTAGTTTAATAAATAAAACTTCAAATGAATTTAAATATTTTTATGATAAAATAAACAATAGTATACAACGCAAAGTTAGATAGAATGTATATTAATCTACTTTTAACTGTATTGCTGTTGTGTTATAATTTACTATGATTATTTATATTAATAGTATAGTATAAGATTTGCAATAAAGTGCAAATCTTTTAAATTGTAATTAGTATATGGAGGGTAAAATATTATGCAGAGCGAAAGACAAAAATATATAAGAAATTTTTCTATAGTTGCTCATATAGATCATGGTAAATCTACACTTGCAGATAGATTAATAGAAAAAACAGGAACGCTTACCAAAAGGGAAATGGATGAACAAATACTTGACAGTATGGAGCTTGAAAAGGAAAGAGGTATAACAATAAAATCACAGGCTGTGAGACTTGTGTATAAAAACCCTGAAGGGAAGGAATATATTTTAAATCTTATAGATACTCCAGGTCATGTGGATTTTAATTATGAGGTTTCTAGAAGTTTAGCAGCCTGTGAAGGTGCTATACTTGTAGTAGATGCTACACAGGGAATACAAGCTCAAACTCTAGCAAATTGCTATCTAGCCTTAGACAGTGATTTAGAAATTGTGCCTGTAATAAATAAAATAGATTTGCCTAGTGCAAGACCAGAGGAAGTTAAGCAAGAAATAGAAGATGTAATAGGCATAGAAGCATTAGATGCACCTTTAGTATCAGCAAAAACTGGTATTAATATAGAAGATGTACTAGAAGCTATAGTAAAAAAAGTTCCAGCACCAGAAGGTGATGAAAATGCTCCGCTAAGAGCGCTTATATTTGACTCTTCTTATGACACCTACAGAGGTGTAGTATGTCATTTAAGGATTAAGGAAGGGACTATAGAACCTGGTATGAAAATAAAACTAATGGCTACTGGAAAAGTATACGAAGTAGTTGAAACGGGAGTATTTGTGCCTAAATATTTATCTGTGCCTAAACTAAGTGCAGGAGATGTTGGATACTTTACAGCATCAATTAAGAATGTAAGAGATGCTAGAGTTGGAGATACAGTAACAGAAGAGGAAAGACCAGCAGCAGAAGCTCTTATTGGATATACACCAGCAGTTCCGATGGTATATAGTGGTATTTATCCAGTGGATGGGGCTAAGTATGGAGAATTAAGAGAAGCACTTGAAAAACTTCAACTAAATGATGCAGCTCTTGCATTTGAACCAGAGACATCTATAGCATTAGGCTTTGGATTTAGATGTGGATTTTTGGGACTCCTTCATTTGGATGTAATACAAGAAAGAATCGAAAGAGAATTTAATTTAGACATTATAACAACAGCACCATCAGTTATATATAAAATAATGAAAACTGATGATGAACTTATAGAACTTACAAACCCTACAAACCTTCCAGATTATACAGAAATAAAGTACATGGAAGAGCCTATAGTAAAAGCTTCTATCATAACACCATCTGAGTATGTAGGTCCAATTATGGAGTTATCTCAAAATAGAAGAGGAATATTTAAAGATATGCAGTATATAGAAACTACGAGAGTGCGTTTAAACTACGAAATTCCGTTAAATGAGATAATATATGACTTTTTTGATGTTTTAAAATCAAAAAGTAGAGGGTATGCATCTTTAGATTATGAACTATCAGGATATAGAGAAGCTAAATTAGTTAAACTTGATATACTTTTAAATACTGAAATAGTGGATGCCTTATCTATGATAGTCCCAGAAGAAACAGCTTATGCTAAGGGAAGAGCTATAACAGAAAAATTAAAAGAAGTAATACCAAGACAAATGTTTGAAATACCAGTTCAAGCTGCGGTTGGTGCTAAGGTTATAGCAAGGGAAACCATTAAAGCTATGAGAAAAGATGTTTTGGCAAAATGTTATGGTGGAGACATATCTAGAAAGAAAAAACTTCTTGAAAAACAAAAAGAAGGAAAGAAGAGAATGCGACAAGTGGGAAGCGTAGAAGTACCACAAGAAGCATTTATGGCAGTGCTTAAAACAGGGGAATAATTAGAAATTTGAGATGGGGAATAGAGAAGTACTCTGTTTCTCATTTTCAATTTAATTTTTTGAGGTGTTTTTATGGATGAAAAAATTAAGTGCAATAATGAAGATGAAGGAATAGCTTTATATATACATATCCCATTTTGCAAACAAAAATGTCTATATTGTGACTTTCCATCTTTTGCTGGAAAAGAGAATCTTATGCTTGATTTTTCGAAAGCATTGGCAAAAGATATAGAAACAGTGTCTAAAAGAAAAATAAAAACTATATTTATAGGAGGAGGGACTCCCACATATTTATGTTTAGAAGCATGGAAGTATATTAAAGATTCAATTCATAAATTAAATAAATGTGAAAATTTAGAATTTACAGTAGAAGGTAATCCAGGCACTTTCACAGAAGAAAACCTAAGATTTTTAAAAGAAATGGGTGTTAATAGACTAAGCATAGGGCTTCAATGCTTTCAAAATGACATTCTTAAAGAAATAGGAAGAATTCACACTGTTAAAGACTTTGTTATAAGTTATCAAATGGCAAGAAATATAGGATTTAAAAACATAAATGTAGATTTGATGTTTGGACTTCCAAATCAAAATATGGATGATTGGAAAGAAACTTTAGAAAAAGTAGTTAAAATGAATCCGGAGCATATATCTTGTTATAGTCTTATAGTGGAGGAAAAAACTCCTTTTTACAATATGTATGAAAAAGGTATGATAATTTTACCAGAAGAAGAACTTGAAAGAGAAATGTACAGGTATGGAGTAGATTTTTTGAAAAATAAAGGCTATGAACAGTATGAAATATCTAATTTTTCAAAAAAAGAATGGAATGTAAACATAACTTGGTTTATTGGGAGTTAGGTGAGTACATAGGATGTGGATCGGGTGCTCATTCTTACATAGATAATTTAAGGTATAGAAATGATGAAAACATAGAAAAATATATTAGTAGTGTAGAAGAAAAGAACTTTTTAAAACTTGACGAACATAAAAATTCTATAGAAGATGATATGGAAGAATTTATGTTTATGGGACTTAGAAAAATATCAGGAATATCTATAATAGAATTTAATAAAAGATTTGGAAAAGACATTTATAATATATATGGAAATGTTATAAATAAATATATAAATAATAATATGATTATAAATCAAGGTGATAGATTATTTTTAAGCAACAGAGGCATAGAAGTGTCTAACAGCGTAATGTGTGACTTTATAATAGGATAATTTAAAGGCTTTAATAGGTTTGGCTAGAAAAACAGAGAAATTTTAATATTTAGGCATTTTAAATTTGCCTATGAGTTTATTTGTCCAAATAAAGTTAATTATATGGTATTGACAAATAAAATCATCAGTGCTATTTTTTAATCATAGTAATTAGCACTCAACAGAGTCGAGTGCTAATAAAGAGGTGAAAATATGGAAATGGATGGAAGAAAAATTAAAATACTTCAGGCTATAATAAATGATTATATAAATACAGCTGAGCCTGTAGGATCCAGAACCATAGCAAAAAAATATGATTTAGGTATAAGTTCTGCTACTATAAGAAATGAAATGGCAGATCTTGAAGAAATGGGATACCTTGAACAACTTCATAGTTCTTCTGGAAGAAAACCTTCAGACAAAGGATATAGACTTTATGTAGATAAACTTATGCAAATATCTAATGTTACACCTGAAGAAGAGCATATGATAAAAACACACATTTTAAACACAGCATTGTTTGAAGTAGATAGAATATTAAAACAAGCTACTTCTATACTATCTGAATTAACTAAAATGGCATGTGTGGTAAAAGCTCCTTCTGTAGGAAAAAGTTCTATAAAATATGTGCAGCTTTTAAATATAGATTATAATAATATACTATTATTAATAATGACAGATAATGGCATTATAAAAAATAATGTAATAAGTGTTGGCAAAAATGTTGATTTAAACATTTTGGTGAAATTAAGCAATATATTGAATGCTAGATTAAAAAATTTAAATTGTGATCAAATAAATTTAGAAGTTATAAATAATCTTAAACGCGATTTAGAAGGATATGATGATATATTTAATGCTATAATTCCAGTACTATACGAAAGTTTAAATATAGTTAATAAATCTGAAATTTATACAGAAGGTTCAACTAATATATTTAACTATCCTGAGTATAAGGATATAGAAAGAGCTCGTGAGTTTTTATCTTTATTAGACAATAAAGATAAGGTAAGTGGACTTTTAGATAGCAATACTAGTATCTCTGTAAAAATAGGTACAGAAAATTTTATAGAAGGTGCAGAACAATGTAGTGTAATTTCAGCAATTTATAGTATAAATGAAAAGCCAGTAGGCGAAATAGGAGTAATTGGACCAACTAGAATGCCATATTCAAAAATAATATCTTTAATGGGAAATGTGGTAAAAGAGCTAAATTACATTTTAACTCACATGTATCCTCAAGACGGATAACTGTGGGTTTAGAAAATACTAGATTGGAGGAGTTAGTTAATGTCAAAAGAGAAACAAAATAAAGTTGAAGATCAGAGTGAATTTATTGATGAAAATGTAAAAGAAGAAGAAAAAGGTGAAGAGAAAGTAAATGAAGAAGTAGAAGCAAATGAGGAAGTAGTAAATGAAGAAGTAGAAGAAGATGCTTCAAAATTAGTAGAAGCTTTAATTAATGGATTAAAAAGCGAAAATGCAAAATTAGCTGAAGAAAACAGCAAAATAAATAGTGAAAATGAAACTTTAAAAGATAGACTATCAAGAACAGTAGCAGAGTATGAGAACTTTAGAAAGAGAACATCAAAAGAAAAAGAAAGTATATACACAAATGCTTGTGAAGATATATTAAAGGAAACATTACCAGTATTAGATAACCTTAAAAGGGCTATAACTGTAGAAGGTAATATAGAAGATTTAAAAAAGGGAATAGAAATGACTATAAAGCAATTTAATGACGCTTTAGAAAAACTAGATGTAGAAGAAATTGAAGCAAATGGAGAATTTGATCCCCATATGCATAATGCGGTAATGCATGTAGATGATGAACAATATGGTAAAAATGAAGTAGTGGAAGTATTCCAAAGTGGATACAAAAGAGGAGATAAAGTTTTAAGGTACAGTGTAGTTAAAGTTGCAAATTAAATTTATTATAAAAAATAAGTATAAATAAAAAATTAATTCATTTAATATTTTAGGAGGTAATTAATTATGTCAAAAGTAATAGGTATTGACTTAGGAACAACAAATTCATGTGTAGCAGTTATGGAAGGTGGAGAACCTGTAGTTATAACAAACTCAGAAGGAGCTAGAACAACTCCATCTGTAGTTTCATTCCAAGGAAATGGTGAAAGATTAGTAGGTCAGGTAGCAAAAAGACAGGCAATAACAAATCCTGATAAAACAATAATATCAATAAAGAGACATATGGGAACAAATCATAAAATAAACATAGATGAAAAAGTATATACTCCACAGGAAATATCAGCAATGGTACTTCAAAAAATAAAGGCTGATGCAGAAGCTTATCTTGGAGAAACAGTTAATCAGGCTGTTATAACAGTTCCAGCTTATTTTAATGATAGTCAAAGACAGGCTACAAAAGATGCTGGAAAAATAGCAGGACTTGAAGTATTAAGAATAATAAATGAACCAACAGCAGCATCACTTGCGTATGGTATGGATAAAATGGATACAAATCAGAAAATATTTGTATATGACTTAGGTGGCGGTACTTTTGATGTATCAATACTAGAACTTGGTGATGGTGTATTTGAAGTTAAGTCAACAAATGGAGATACAAAGCTTGGTGGAGATGACTTTGATGAAAAAGTAATGAACTATATAGCAGATACATTTAAATCTGAAAATGGAATAGATTTAAGAAATGACAAAATGGCTCTTCAAAGACTAAAAGAAGCAGCTGAAAAAGCTAAAATCGAATTATCATCTTCTATGCAGACAAACATAAATCTTCCATTTATAACAGCAGATGCAACAGGTCCAAAACACATAGATATGAATTTAACAAGAGCTAAATTTAATGAATTAACTCATGATTTAGTTCAAAGAACAATAGAACCAATGAGAAAGGCACTACATGATGCTGGACTTACAATGAATGAGGTAGATAAGGTTATTCTTGTTGGTGGTTCTACAAGAATACCAGCAGTTCAAGATGCAGTTAAAGAATTTACTGGAAAAGAGCCTTCAAAGGGAGTTAATCCAGATGAATGTGTTGCTGTAGGAGCAGCTATTCAAGCAGGAGTTTTAACTGGAGATGTTAAAGATGTATTACTTCTTGATGTTACACCATTAACACTTGGTATTGAAACTTTAGGAGGAGTTGCTACTTCATTAATTACAAGAAATACTACTATACCAACAAAGAAGAGTCAGGTGTTCTCAACAGCAGCAGACGGACAGACTTCTGTTGAAATACATGTTGTTCAAGGTGAAAGACAAATGGCTGGTGATAATAAAACTCTTGGAAGATTTACACTTTCAGGTATAGCTCCAGCTCAAAGAGGAGTTCCTCAAATAGAAGTTACATTTGATATAGATGCTAATGGTATAGTTAATGTATCTGCAAAGGATAAAGGAACAGGAAAAGAAGCAAATATTACAATTACAGCTTCAACTAACTTAAGTGATGATGAAATAGATAATGCAGTTAAGGATGCAGAAAAATTTGCAGAAGAAGATAAAAAGAGAAAAGAATCTATAGAAATAAAAAATAATGCTGAACAGTCTGTTTATCAAACAGAGAAGACATTAAAGGATCTTGGAGATAAAGTATCAGCAGAAGATAAAGCTGATATAGAGGAGAAAGTTAAAGCTGTTAATGCAGTAAAAGAGGGAGAAGATTTAGAAGCTATAAAGAAAGCTACTGAAGATTTAACTCAAGCTTTCTATGCAGTATCATCAAAGATATATCAAGCAGCAAATCCAGAAGGAGCAGCAGGAGCACAAGGTGCAGGATTTGATCCAAATAACATGGGTGCAGGAGCAAATAATGCAGGAACAAAGCAAGATGACAATGTAGTAGATGCAGATTTTAAAGTTGAAGATGATAAATAAAATTAAAAAAGTTCACTAATTAGATAGATATAGTGTATAATATATAATTGTGATAATTAAGGGAAGAGTTATACTCCTCCCTTAATTTGAGTAAATGAGATAATTATAAAGTAAGGCTTTTTTAAATAAAAAAATTTATTTGAACAAAGCCATTAGATAAAATTTTAATTTTATATTAGGTGGTGAAAACAAGGATGGCAAAAAAAGACTATTATGAACTACTTGGACTTGAAAAAAGCGCAAGTGAAGAAGAAATAAAAAAAGCATTTAGAAAATCAGCACTGAAATACCATCCAGATAGAAATCCTGGTGATAAGGAAGCAGAAGAAAAGTTTAAAGAGTTAAATGAAGCTTATCAAGTACTTTCAGATCCTCAGAAGAAAACACAGTATGATCAATTTGGAACTACTGATTTCAATGGAGCTGGTGGATTTGAAGGAGGATTTGGAGGCTTTGATTTCTCAGATCTTGGAGGATTTGGAGATATATTTGATTCCTTCTTTGGTGGAGGATTTGGTGGAAATGGAAAAAGAAGAAATGGTCCTCAAAAGGGAGCTGATCTTGAATACAATTTAAACTTAACTTTTGAGGAAGCTGTTTTTGGTGTTGAAAAGCAAGTGACTATAACAAGAAGTGAAAATTGTGAAAAGTGTGATGGAACAGGAGCTAAATCAGGAACTCATGCACATACTTGTGATAAATGTGGTGGAACTGGTCAAATGAGGGTTCAAAGAAATACTCCATTAGGCAGCTTTGTAAGCATGAACACTTGTGATAAGTGTGGAGGTAAAGGAAAAATAATAACAGATCCTTGTCCAGAGTGTAAAGGAAAAGGAAAAGTAAGAAAACAAAGAAAAATAAAAATAAATGTACCAGCTGGAGTAGATACAGGTAACGTAATGCCTATAAGAGGCCAAGGTGAACATGGAAACAATGGAGGACCAGCAGGAGATTTATATGTAAATATAAGAGTAATGCCTCATGAGAAATTTAAGAGAAAAGGATTCGACATTTATATAGATACTCATATAAGCTTTGTAAAGGCTACTTTAGGTATAGAGCTTACAGTTGAAACTGTAGATGGAGATGTTAAGTATGAAGTTCCAGCAGGAACTCAACCAGGAACTGTATTTAGATTAAAGGGTAAAGGGGTGCCTAGAGTTAACGGACATGGAAGAGGCGATCAATATGTTAATGTTATAGTAGATATTCCTAAGAATCTAAATCAGAAGGAAAAGGAAGCTCTATTAATGTATATGGAAGCTAGTGGAGAAATGCCAGAAGGTGAAAGTAATAAAAAATCTTTTATGGATAAAATAAAAGATAGTTTTAAATAAAAGAACTTTGTTCCCAAATCAAGGGGGACAAAGTTCTTTTATCTAAATTTAATTATCGATTATTTAGTTCTTGAAAGATGACTTATGTAGAGAAAATATATATAATTTTTATAGTTGACATATTAAGTCTATAATTATAAAGTAGATGTGATAAACATTAACAACAATTACTAAGTATTTAAATTTTATGGAGGTTAACTTATGGATAAAGATTGGATAGAGGTTGCAATAGTTACAAGTAGTGAAGCAGTAGAAGCTGTGTCTGGTATATTATATAATACTGAAGTTAAAGGAGTTTCGATAGAAGATCCTGAAGATATAGAATTCAAAAAAAAGCATCCTGGAGACTGGGATTACTTTGATGAATCACTTTTAACAGTTAAAGAAGGCGCAATAATTAAAGGTTATTATAAGCAAAATGATAAATTTGATGAATATTTAAGATATATAAAAGATAGTATCAACAATCTAGAACAATTTGGAATAGATAAAGGAAAAGGCTTAATAACAGTATGCAAAGTTAATGAAGAGGATTGGGAAAACAACTGGAAAAAATATTACAAACCAACTAAAATAGGTGAAAAAATAGTGGTAAAGCCTATATGGGAAGATTATTTAACAAAGGATGAAGAAATAGTTGTAGAGCTTGATCCAGGTATGGCTTTTGGTACTGGTACTCATGAAACTACAAGAATGTGTATAAAAGCATTAGAAAAGTATGTTAAACCTGAATCTAAAGTGTTTGATATAGGAACTGGATCGGGTATACTTGCTATATCTGCAGCAAAGCTTAAAGCAAAAGAGGTTATAGGCGTAGATTTAGATCCTGTTGCAGTAAAGTCTGCATCAGAAAATGTTAAATATAATGATATTTCTAATATAAAGATACTTGAGGGAAACCTTATGGAAGTAGTTAAGGGAAAAGCAGATATAGTTATAGCTAATATTATTGCAGATATAATAATATTCCTTACAGAAGGCGTGAAAGATTTTATAGTTCCAGGAGGAAGATTTATATCCTCAGGTATAATAAAAGAAAGAAAAGATGATGTTATAAGTAAACTAGAAAGTTGCGGCTTTAATATAGAAGAAGTAAATATTGATGGAGAATGGGTATGCATAGTTGCAAAACTTTAATAGAATATTTAAAAAAGTAGATTAGTTTCAATTTTAAAAGGTGGTGTATTATGCATAAATTCTTTGTTAATAAGAGTAGTATAAGTGATAATACTGTTGTTATTGATGGTGATGATGTAAAACATATATATAAAGTTTTAAGACTTCAAATTGGAGATAAGGTTAATATAAATAATTGTGAAGGCGAAGAATTTTTAGGAGAAATAGAAGAAATAAATAAAAAACAAGTTATTGTAAAATTTATAGAAAAACTTCCTCTCAATAATGAAAGTGATATGGAGATTTATTTATTTCAAGGATTACCAAAATCCAGCAAGATGGATTTGATTGTTCAAAAAGCTACAGAGCTTGGTGTAAAAGAGATAACTCCTGTAATTACAGAAAGAGTTGTAGTTAAAAACGAATTGGGAGAATTTAAAAAAGTAGATAGATGGTGTAGGATTGCATTAGAGGCTTGCAAGCAAAGCAAAAGAAGCTTAATACCAAGGATTAATATACCTATAGAGTTTAACAAGCTTCTAGAATTTTTAAAACAAATGGATTTAATTATAGTACCTTATGAAAATGCAGAAGGTTATGGAATAAAGAAAGTTGTAAATAATATAAATAAAGGCAGTATAAAAAAATTGGCAGTAATAATAGGTCCAGAAGGTGGATTTGAAGAAGATGAGATAGAAACTTTAAAGGAACTAGGAGCGCATATAGTTACCTTAGGACCTAGAATACTTAGAACAGAAACTGCTGGCTTTGTATGTGTATCTTTGCTTATGTATGAGCTTGGAGATTTAGGAGGTTAAAGCCCTAAATGGGCTTTAACGAGCAATTAGCGAGTGGGAGCGAGTAATCTTAATTGCTCAGTGTTCCGACTAAAGGAGGAATATTTTAATGAAAGTTGCTTTTGCTACTTTAGGCTGTAGAGTTAATCAATATGAAACAGAAGCTATGGTAGAAAAATTTATAAAAGAAGGCTATAACTCTGTGCCTTTTGAAGAATATGCTGATGTATATGTTATAAATACATGTACTGTAACTAATATGGGAGATAAAAAATCTAGACAGATGATCAATAGAGCTAGAAGAGAAAATGAAGATGCGGTTATAGCTGTTGTAGGGTGTTATTCTCAAATTGCACCAGAAGAAGTGTCAAAAATTCAAGGTGTAGATGTTGTACTTGGAACTAGAAATAAGAGTGAAATAGTTTATTGGGTAAACAGAGCAAGAGAAGAAAGAAAACAAGTAATAGAAGTACAAGATGTGATGAGAAATAAAGTTTTTGATGAACTAAATATAGAAAGTTATCAAAATAAAACTAGAGCATTTTTAAAAATACAGGATGGATGTAATAGATTTTGTTCTTATTGTTTAATTCCTTTTGCTAGAGGTGCAGTGTGCAGTAAGGAACCAGAAAAAGTAATAAGTGAAGTAAAAGAACTTGCTGCGCATGGATTCAAAGAAATAATTCTATCAGGAATACATATTGCTTCTTATGGAGTTGATTTAAAAGGTGAATGGAATTTGGTTTCCATATTAGAAGAAATAGACAGGATTGAAGGTGTAGAAAGAATAAGAATAGGATCTATTGATCCTCAATTCTTCACGCAGGGAGTAATAGAAAAAATTAGTTCTCTTAAAAAACTATGTCCTCATTTTCATCTTTCTCTTCAAAGTGGTTGCAATGAAACTTTAAAAAGAATGAATAGAAGATATACTACTGAAGAATATGAAAAAATTGTAGAAGATTTAAGAGATAATATTAAAGATGTATCAATAACTACAGATGTTATTGTCGGTTTTCCAGAAGAAACAGAAGAAGAATTTAATATTACTTATGAATTTTTAAAGAAAATAAAATTGTCCAAAATGCATATTTTTAAATATAGTCCTAGAAAAGGAACAAAAGCTGCAGAAATAAAAAATGTAGTAGATAGCAAAATTAAGGATGAAAGAAGCAGCAAACTTATAAATCTAGATAAAGTTATGGAAAATGAGTTTATGTCAAAGTTCACAGGAAGAGATATGGGGATTTTATATGAACAAAAACATAGCGGTTTAGAAAACTTGTATGAAGGATATACTCCTAACTATATAAAAGTAGTGTCAGAAGCATCAAAAGATATATCTGGAGATATTATAAATACACATATTGTCGAAATTAAAAAAGAAATTTTATGGGGTAAATTGTTGTAATTATAATTCTTTTTATAGGGAAGTAAAAGTAAATTTAAAAAATAAAAATTTATTTTTTAGCAGGATATTTTGGATAAATATTGAATATTATCAAGTACAACTTAATTTGAGTAGAGTCCTATATATTAAAATTTTATGGGCAATTTTAAAGGAGGTGAAATCGTGGAAGATTGTATTTTTTGTAAAATCATAAAGGGAGAAATACCTTGTGAGAAAATTTACGAAGACGATATAGTACTAAGTTTTAAAGATATAAGCCCTGGTGCACCATCTCATGTATTAATAATACCTAAAAAGCATATAAGTAGTTTAAATGAAGTAACAGATGAAGATTCAAAAATAATAGCGCATGTATTTATTGTGTTAAAAGAAATAGTTAAGAAATTAGGTATAAATGAAACAGGATATAGAATAGTTAGCAATTGTGGAGAAGAGGGAGGACAGACAGTAGAACATATTCATTTTCATGTGCTAGGAGGAAGAACACTTCAGTGGCCTCCAGGTTAAAAATCTTAAATGAAATTGTTGACAGCTTGTAAATAAATGTTGTATAATAGACAATGTGCTATGTAACCTACATTGGCTGTGTTTAATTTTTTTAAATTAAATTGAGCTAGCGGAGGGAGGGATAAAATATGTCAGAAATAAGAGTTGGAGAAAATGAAACTATAGAAAGTGCGTTAAGAAGATTTAAAAGAAAATGCGCTAGAGCTGGTGTTCTTTCAGAAGTTAGAAAGAGAGAACATTACGAAAAACCAAGTGTAAAGAAAAAAAAGAAATCTGAAGCTGCAAGAAAGAGAAAGTTTAAATAGAACTTTTTTGAAAGAAGGTACTAGTTAATGTCTCTTAAAGAAAGACTACAAGAAGATTGGAAGCAAGCTTTAAAATCAAAAGAAAAGCTTAGAACCTAAACTATAAGTATGGCAAGAGTAGCTGTTTTGTTGGTTGAAAAAACTGATAGAAGTAAGCTTGATGATGAACAAATCATTGAAGTCTTAGCGAGAGAAGTTAAGCAAAGACGAGAGGCTATACTGGAGTTTGAAAAAGGAAATAGGCAGGATTTAGTTGATAAGGCAAATGAGGAAATAGAAATCTTGTTAGGTTACCTTCCTCAGCAGTTAAGCGAAGAGGAAATTTCCGAAATTGTTCGTCAAGCAGTTGATGAAGTAGGTGCCAATAGCATGAAGGATATGGGAAAAGTTATGACTTTTATCATGCCTAAAACAAAAGGTAAAGCAGACGGTAAACTTGTAAGTCAGATTGTAGAGCAATATTTAAATAAATAAAAGGTTGAGTTAATCTCAACCTTTTTTATTTTGTCATTTATTAAAATTCTTCTTCATAAATTAGTATGGAAGTATTTTTAGAGGTGATAAAGTGGAAGACAAACTTAATAAAACTAAACAAGGTATTGCAGACAAATTAGATTTACCTAGAGATATAATTTTAAATGTACCTAAAATTACGGTGACAGGACATAATGAAATAATAATAGAAAACCACAAAGGAGTAGTAGTGTTTAATGAGAATGAAGTAAAGATAAATTCAGGTATAGGATTGATAGCTATATATGGGATTAACTTTGAAATATTGTTTATGGGTGGGAGCACCATAACAATAGGAGGAAAGTTTAAGTCTATAATTTATGAGGCAAATGAGTAAGTTTAATTTCCAGAAATATAAAAGTGGTATAATTACTATAGAAGCTCAATCTCTTATACCTGAAAGATTTATCAATCTCCTGTGGAAAAATAATATTAACATAAGAAATGTCATAAAAAAAGACATTACTACAGTGAATATAGATGTAAGTTTAAAGGATTATACTAAAATAAAAAGTATGGCAAAAAGAACAAAGACTAAAGTGAAAATAGTTAGAAGAAAAGGATTTGCATTTTTTTTAATTAAAATAAAAAGGCGAAGTGCTTTATTACTGGGTATAATATTATTCATAGGTATAATTTATTATTTATCTACATTTATATGGAATGTGGATATAATTGTAGATCATAATTTAACTCCTTATGAAATAAGACAACAATTAAAATCCTATGGTATAAAACCAGGAATTAGTAAAAAGAAGATAAATGTTTATGAAATAGAAGAAAATCTTATGAAAAATAATGATAGTATAATGTGGGTAAAAGCTAGAATAGAAGGTGCTAAACTTAAAGTTTCCGCAATGGAGAGGCAGTCACCGCCTAATATAGTTTCAGATGATAAACCTAGCAATTTAGTTGCTAAAAAAGATGGTGAAGTAATAAGAGTATATACTAAAGCAGGTACTGCGGTAGTTAAAAAAGGAGACATGGTTAAAAAAGATCAAATTATAGTAAAGGGACAGCAAGGAAATGAAGATTCAACCTATGATGTTCATTCTATAGGAAATGTAATATGTAGAACTTTTTATGAAGAAATTAAGGATGTAAAAATTGATACTTTAAAAAGAGAGCGTACAGGGAAAAAAGTACAAAACATATATTTAAAAATTAATGGTAAAAATCTATATTTAAAGAAATCAACAAATAAATTTGATAAATATGATAAAATAGAAGATAGAAAGTTTTTTGTTAATATTGAAGATTATTATGAAGTAAAAGAAACAACTATTCATAGAGATCCAAAAAAAGTAGTTAATGATACCTATGATGAACTTTATTTAAAGATATGTGCAAACTTAGATAAGTCTGTTAAAATTGTAGATAAAATAGTAAACTATGAGCAGGGAAATTATTATAGAATAAGGGTGCTTGTAGTTGCAGAAGAAAATGTGGCCATACAACAGCCAATACAATAAGTGAACATAATATACCCAAATTCACATAAACTTGATTGAAACTAAGATTAATATGATATCAAGTGAAGCTTAGTTCAAACTTATCCATAGATCTGTCGCCAATTATGCATAACACGAAATTCTAATTTATTAAGTGAAAAAGCAGAGTATATTAGCGACAGCAACTATGAGATAAAATATAAAAACAGATGATCAAAAAAGGTGGTTAAAATGAAAAAAGTATCACTAAAGAAATTTTTTGAAAAAGAAAAAACTAATAGAATAATTACTTTTATTTTAACATTTATATTTATTTATTCAGTATTAGTAACTTCAGTAGTAACAAAAAAGTATAGTTTGAAAGAGGGAGATATCGCTAGAGTAGACATAAAAGCTCCAAGAGAAGTTAAAGATGAGCTATCTACGGAAGCAAGAGTGCAGCAATCCATAAACTCTGTACCTATACAATATAATAAAAAAACAGAAGTGAAGACAGAAAGTATAAATAAAATAAATTCTTTTTTCTCTAAATTAATGCAGATAAAAGATGCGCCAGGTGATGAAAAAGATAAGTTGCAAAAGTTAAAGGCTAATGTGGAAATAAGCTTGTCGGATGATGATTATTTAACATTAATAAGATTAACTAAAGAAGATTTAAAAATTGTTGAAGATTTTACAAATAAAACAATGACTGATATATATGATAATAATAACATAAGTGATAATAGTCAAAAGGATAATCAGGAGGATATTAAAAAAGCACAAGAAAGCATACAACTTAAAGTAAATGGATCAAAAATACCTAAATCTTTAAAAGATATAGCAGCTACCTTAGGATATTCTTTGATTACGCCTAATTTCTTCTATGATAAAGATAAAACTGAACAGTTAAAGAAAGATGCTATAAAAAAAGTTGTTCCTGTTATGATAAAAAAGGATCAGATAATAGTAAAAGAAGGAGAACCAATTGCAAAATATCAAATAGAAACATTAAAAAACTTAGGACTATTAAATAGTAATTATCATTTTGAATGGTACATATATATTTGCTTAAGTATATTAATATTATTAATAATGTTTTTAGAGTGGTTTTATTTATATAAATATCATAATGATATTTATATAGATACTAATAGGCTTATAATGGTAAATATACTAAATTGTATAGCTATACTTTTAGCTAGAAGCCTATCTGTGATTTCACCATTTTTGATACCTTTGGCCTGCATTCCCATGATTTTCACACTTTTATTAAACTATAAAGTTTCACTAGCTATAAGTGTATTAAACTGTGTTTTAATAAGTGGAGCTGTAGAATTTAATACAGAAATAACTATATTAGCATTAGTAAATGTAGTGATTGGTTCTGTGATATTAAAAAAAATGCAGCAAAGAAATGATATTTTATATTCGTCTATATATATTGCTGTTATGAATGTAATTTTAACATTTTCGGTAGGATTTTTATTAAGTAATAGTATTGCAGATGTAACCCAAAAAGCTCTATTTGCTTGCATTGGAAGTATATTATCTGGTATTCTTACTATTGGGCTTCTTCCATTTTTTGAGAGTACGTTTGATATTATAACTACTATAAAGTTACTGGAAATATCAAATCCTAATCATCCTTTACTTAAAAGATTACTGATAGAAGCACCTGGAAGTTATCATCATAGTATTTTAGTAGGAAATCTTGCAGAGGTAGCAGCAGAAGAAGTAGGAGGAAATCCAGTTCTTGCAAGGGTTTCAGCTTATTACCATGATGTGGGAAAAATAAAGAGACCTTATTTTTTTAAGGAAAATCAATTAGGAAATGATAATCCTCATAATAAAATTACTCCTAATTTAAGTACACTTATAATTACTTCTCATGTGAAGGATGGAGTGGAATTAGCAAAACAGTATAAAGTACCTAAAGCAATAAGAGATATAATAGAGCAGCACCATGGAACATCTCTTGTAAAATACTTTTATATTACCTTGAAAAATTCTAGTGAAAGACCTGAAGATGTTAAGGAAGAAGATTTTAGATATCCAGGGCCTATACCAGATACCAAAGAAGGTGCTATAATAATGTTAGCTGATGCTGTAGAAGCTGCAGTAAGGTCTATAAGTGAACCTACTAAAGGTAAAATTGAGGAAATGGTAAACAATATTATAAAAGCTAGATTAAATGAAGGACAGCTTGATAATTGTAATCTTACACTAAAAGATATAAATAAAATAAGAAAATCATTTTTAAAAGTACTTACAGGAATATATCATCAAAGAATAGAATATCCTGAAGATAAATGGAAAAACAAATAAGGGGTGTAAATATGATTTTTATAGATAATAGACAAAACAAAGTAGAAATTACAGAAGAAATAGAAAAAAATATAGTGAATATTATTGAATACGCATTAAGGGAAGAGAAAGTTAATATCCCTTGTGAAGTTAGTGTTGTGTTTGTTGATAATGAAAAAATAAAAGAAATAAATATGGAAAGCAGAAATATTGATAAAGTTACAGATGTGCTTTCTTTTCCTATGTTAGATTATGATAAAGGGAAGGTATTTAAAAATACTTATGAAAATTTTACTTTTCCAGATACTGATTTAGATGATGGAAGCTTAGTTCTAGGAGATATAGCTCTTTCTCTTGAAAAAGCAAAACAGCAAAGCGTAGAATTTCAACATTCTTTTATAAGAGAGGTAGTTTATCTTACAATACATTCAATACTCCATTTGCTAGGATATGATCATATGCAGGAAGAAGAAAAAACAATTATGAGAAGAAGAGAAGAAGAAATACTTGAAAAATTCAACTTAACAAGATAGCAATTACATATAAAGAAGGTAGGAAAGTTATGAAAGAAGTTAAAAAACTGCTGGACAGCTTTAATTATGCCATAGAAGGGATTATATATGCAGTTAGAACACAGAGAAATATGAAGATACATATGCTTTCAGCTCTGATAGTTCTGACTGCCTGCTTTTTTTATGATTTAAGTAAAATAGAACTTTTAGCTATAACAATAACTATTACTATGGTAATTATGGCTGAACTTATGAATACAGCTATAGAGTTTGCAGTGGATGCTACTACAAATTATTACCACCCTCTAGCTAAATTAGCTAAAAATGCAGCAGCTGGTGGAGTTTTAGTAACAGCTATAAATGCTGTAGTTGTAGGATATATAATATTTTGGGATAAATTAAAGTATATAAACTTTATACTTATAATGAAGGTAAAAAGCACCAGCCCTTATGTTATTTTTATAATACTTGCTATTGTAAGTATTACTACTTTAGTAATAAAAGCCATTTTTGGAGAAGGTACTCCACTTAAAGGTGGAATGCCAAGTGGTCATAGTGCCATAGCATTTTCTATAGCAACCACCATAGCTCTTATAACTGGACAATTATCAGTAGTAGCTTTAAGCTACATATTGGCATTTATAGTTGCACAGAGCAGAGTAGATTCTGAAGTACATTCTATAATAGAGGTTGTTGTAGGGGGAATTTTTGGAATTTTGGTCACTGTATTATTATTTAGAATATTTGGATAAAATAAAAATATTGCAATGAATGAAGATAATGCTATAATTTATTTACAACTTAATTATAATAAATGTAAAAACTTTGATTTACAATAATTTGATTATTTTGTAAATGTTTTATAAAAGTGAAAAATATGTTTGGAGGAATGGCTATGGATTACAAAGAATTGCTTGCTGATGCTATTGAAGCAAGGAAGAATGCATATGCGCCTTATTCTAACTTTAGAGTTGGAGCAGCTGTGATTGCTGAAGATGACAGCATATATACAGGCTGTAATATAGAAAATGCATCATATGGTGCAACTAATTGTGCAGAAAGAACTGCTATATTTAAAGCGATATCAGAAGGACATAAAGGTATAAAAGCTATTGCTGTAATTGGTGCAGAAAATGAATACACATATCCATGTGGTATTTGCAGACAGGTAATTGCAGAATTTTCTACAAAAGATACAAAAGTAATAATTGGAAAAAATCAAAATGAATATATAGTGAAAACTTTAGAAGAAATTTTACCAGGAGCTTTTACTAAAAAAGATTTGGAAAAATAAGGAGAGAATGAATGTTTAAATCAGGATTTATAACAATAATAGGAAGACCCAATGTAGGAAAGTCAACATTATTAAATTCAATAATGGGAGAAAAATTATCTATTGTTTCTTGTAAGCCACAAACAACAAGAAATAATATACAAACTATACTTACGGAAAAAGATTTTCAACTTATATTTGTTGATACTCCTGGTATTCACAAACCTAAACATAAACTTGGTGAATACATGGTTAAAATTGCTCAAGATTCAGTAAAAGAAGTAGATTTAATATTGTTTCTTACAAATCCAGATGATGAAATTGGAAAAGGAGATATGTTTATACTTGAACAATTAAAACAATATAATGTACCAGTATTTTTAGTTCTAAATAAAATTGATGAAAATACGCAGGAAAGAGTTGCAAAATCTTTAAATAATTATTCGCAAGTATTGGATTTTAAAGAAATTATTCCTATATCAGCACTAAAGGGAAAAAATGTAGATGCTCTTAAAGAGCTTATGGTAAAATACATGCCAGAAGGTCCTAAATACTATCCAGAGGACATGATTACAGATCAACAAGAAAGGTTTGTTGTGGCAGAAACTATAAGAGAAAAAGCATTAAGATTGCTTTCTCAAGAAGTTCCGCATGGAACAGCTGTAGAAATTATTTCTATGAAAAAGGACAAAAAAGATATTTATCAAATAGATGCTACTATATTATGTGAAAAAGATTCACATAAAGGTATAATAATAGGTAAAAATGGAGCTATGTTAAAAAAAATATCAACTTATGCTAGACAGGATATAGAAAAGTTTTTAGGAACTAAGGTTAATCTAAAACTTTGGGTTAAGGTAAAAAAAGAATGGAGAGATAGCTCAAGTCTTTTAAAGGAACTTGGATATAAATAAATTATAAACACTATGGACATAATATAGTTGACGATTATTAATTGCTTATGGGGGTGGTTTTCTGTCCATATTTAAAACCAGAGCTGTAGTTATAAAAACTCAAGATATTAAAGAGTCAGATAAGCTTGTTTGGTTATTCAGTGAAAAATTGGGAAAAATATCAACTATTGCAAAAGGCTCAAAGAAAAGTAGTAATAAATTATTTACTAATACATTACAATTTTGCTACGGAGATTATGTAGTCTTTAAAGGAAAAAGTCTCTATGTAATTAATGAAAGTTCCGTTATAGAATCGTTTCAACAGTTACTTAATGATTTAGACACATTAACCTATGCGTCTTATTTTTGTGAAATGATAGATATATCTATGCAAGACGAAGAAAGCAATAGAGAGCTTTTTAAGTTATTAATTACAGCTTTTTATCTTATGAAAAATAATGCTGTTGATATAGAAATTTTGGCTAGAGCCTTTGAAATAAAACTGCTACAAGCTACAGGATATGGTTTTAATTTAGAGAACTGTTGTATATGCAGGAAAAAAATAAGTTCTTCTAATTACATTAGTTTTCAATATTCAGGAGGAGTTTGCAATGAATGTTCAAAAGTTAATGGATTTAATATAAGTTATGCAGCTTATAATGCTATTAAATATTTATCTAAAATTCCTCTGGAAAATGTATATAGAATCAACCTAGCAAAAGAGACAAAGCAGGAAATTTACAAAGTATTATCTCAATTTATTAATCAAAGTTACTTTAGAAGACCTAAAAGCCTAGATTTACTTACTTCATTAACAGAATTTAATCACAGTGGAATTTAAACTATGTAATGATAAACTATTAAAAAAGGAGTGAAATAAATGAGTGAAATCACATTAGAAAAAATTGATATTGTAAGAGAAAGAACAGGGGTTAGCTATACAGATGCTAAAGAAGCTTTAGAATCCTGTGATGGAAATGTAGTTGATGCATTAATATATATTGAACAAAATGAAAAATCAACTATGAACAACATATATACCACAAAAGATGAATTTTTGGATTGGATAAAAGATTTAGTTAGAAAAGGAAATATAAATAGAATAAGAATGAAAAAAGATGATAAAATAATTGTTGATATTCCTGTTAATGCAGGTATTGCAGCTACTTTAACAGCACTAATATGGCCACCACTTATTGCGATAGGTATGTTAACAGCAGTAGTTACTAAAGTAACTATAGAAATTACTAAAGATGATGGATCTGTGGAAATAGTAAATAAAATCATAAAAACCAATGTAAAAGATACAGTACAAGATGTAAAAGATAAAATGTTTGATGCAGCAAACACAATGAAAGAAAAATTTTCACATAAAAGTGAAAACAAAGAAGAAGAAAATATTTATAAGTATACTGTGAAATTTGAAGATATAGAAAATGAGGATAAGGATAAGGATAAGTAAAGCTGAAAAATACTTGAGGAGTCAGCGATAAGATTTTATTTGCTGACTTTTTATTGCAATATAAAATAAATACATAATTTGTATTAAATGTTTATAAATAAAATTTAAAGATAATTAATGAAATTAGGAGTAAAATCTAATTAATAGAGAATATTTAATTAATTCAAAGTTAAAAAATAAAAGTTATATATTACTTATTGATGTATAATGATATAATAACAATAAATAGAAATAATAAACTAAAGCTAAATACAGATTTTTAACTAAAACATTTATTTAAAAGTTAAGAATATAGAGGGAGGGTGAACATTATCAAGTTATCACCAAGGCAGGAACAAATCATAAAATTAGTAAAAGAGCATGAGCCTATAACAAGTGAACAATTGGCATCTAAACTAAGTGTTACAAGGGCTGCGCTAAGACCAGATTTGGCTGTACTAACTATGACAAATATATTAGAGGCAAAGCCAAAGGTGGGGTATATATATTCACAAAAGCCTTCTTATAGCTTGGTATATGATTATATAAGAAATATCAAGGTACAGGATATAATGTCAAAACCTGTAGTGGTGGATGAAAATACAACAGTATATGATGCCATTGTACATTTATTCTTAAATGATGTAGGAACATTATTTATAGAAAACAATGGAATGCTTACTGGAGCAGTTTCAAGAAAAGATTTTCTTAAGATAGCTATGGGGGGTACAGACATGCATAAGGTACCTGTAGGTATAATAATGACAAGGATGCCTAATATTGTATTCGTTGAAAAAAGTGATAATGCATATTTATCTGCACATAAGATAATGGAACATGAGGTAGATAGTTTACCTGTAGTAGAAAAATCCTTTAATGGTACAAAAGAAGTACTTAGAATTGTTGGTAAAGTTTCTAAAACTAATATAACAAGATTGTTTGTAAAAATGGGGGAAAATGGCTAAATTATAAGTTAGTAAACGGATAAATATCCGTTGACATATACAAAATATAGCAAAAAAACAATCAAAGGGGATGTTACTTATGGAAAGCAAAAAATACGTATATCTTTTTAATGAAGGTAATGCCACTATGAAAAACCTATTAGGTGGAAAAGGTGCTAATCTTGCAGAAATGACGAATTTAGGAATACCTGTTCCGCAAGGGTTTACAGTATCTACTGAAGCTTGTACTAAATATTATGATGACGGAAGAATATTAAATGACAGCATAGTTAAACAGGTTTATGAAGCATTGAATACTATTGAAGAAAAAGCAGGTAAGAAGTTTGGAAATGTAGAAAATCCTTTATTAGTTTCAGTAAGATCAGGAGCTAGAGTTTCTATGCCTGGAATGATGGATACAATATTAAATTTAGGATTAAATGATGAAACTGTAGAAGCGTTGAGTAAATTGACAGGTAACGAAAGATTTGCTTATGATTCTTATAGAAGATTTATACAAATGTTTTCAGATGTAGTTATGGGAATTGAAAAAAGAAAGTTTGAAGATGTATTAGATGGTGCTAAAGAAGATAAGGGAGTTAAGTTTGATACAGATTTAAGTGCTTCAGATTTAAAAGATGTAGTTAAAAAATTCAAGTCTATATATCAGAAAGAAATGGGAAAATCATTTCCACAAGATCCTAAAGAACAATTAATTGAATCCATAACCGCAGTGTTTAGATCTTGGGATAATCCAAGAGCTATAGTATATAGAAGATTAAATGACATACCAGGAAGCTGGGGAACTGCTGTAAATGTTCAATCTATGGTGTTTGGTAACATGGGAGAAACATCAGGAACTGGTGTTGCATTTACAAGAAATCCAGCTACTGGCGAAAAACTTATATTTGGTGAATATTTAATTAATGCACAAGGTGAGGATGTTGTTGCGGGTATAAGAACACCTCAGCCAATTAATAAATTAAAAGAAGATTTACCAAGCTGTTATGATGAGTTTATGAGTATAGCACAAAGACTAGAAAATCATTATAAAGACATGCAAGATATGGAGTTTACTATAGAACAAGGCAAATTATACTTTTTACAAACAAGAAATGGTAAAAGAACAGCTCAAGCTGCATTGAAAGTAGCTGTGGACATGGTTAATGAAGGGCTAATAACCAAAGAACAGGCTGTGCTTAAAGTTGATCCTAAGCAGCTTGATGCGCTTTTACACCCAAACTTTGATCAGACAGAAATAAAAAATGCTCAAGTGATAGCTAAAGGACTTCCAGCATCACCAGGTGCTGCTTGTGGTAAAATTTATTTTACGGCAGAAGAAGCTAAAGAGCATCATGATCAGGGAGAAAAAGTAATACTTGTAAGACTAGAGACTTCACCTGAAGATATAGAAGGAATGGCAGCAGCAGAGGGAATACTTACAGCTAGAGGCGGCATGACATCACATGCAGCAGTAGTTGCTAGAGGAATGGGTACTTGCTGCGTAGCTGGCTGTGGTGATATAAGAATAAATGGAAAAGCTGAGACTTTTGAAGCTAATGGAAATGTGTATCATAAAGGTGATTACATATCACTAGATGGTAGTACTGGAAATGTGTATGGTCAGGCTATTAAGACAGTAGAGCCAGAAATAAGTGGGTATTTTGGAATCTTTATGGCATGGGCAGATGAAATAAGAGTGTTAAAGGTTAGAACTAATGCAGATACTCCAAGAGATTCAATCCATGCAGTTAAGTTTGGAGCAGAAGGCATAGGTCTTTGTAGAACAGAGCATATGTTCTTTGATGAAGATAGAATACCAGCAGTAAGAGAAATGATAGTTTCAAAAACTGAAGATCAAAGAAGAAAAGCTCTTGTAAAATTATTGCCAATGCAAAGAGAAGACTTTATAGGAATCTATGAAGCAATGGAAGGTAAACCAGTAACTATAAGATTTCTGGATCCACCACTACATGAATTTTTACCTTCTGATGAAGAGGACATTAGGGATTTAGCTAAGGAAATGGAATTAACTTTTGAAGATTTAAAGTCAACTATTGAATCCTTGCATGAATTTAATCCAATGATGGGACACAGAGGTTGCAGACTTACAGTGTCTTATCCAGAAATAGCAGAAATGCAAACGAGAGCAATAATAGAAGCGGCTATAGATGTTAAAAAGAGAAAGAAATATGATATAGTTCCTGAAATAATGATTCCACTTGTTGGAGAGGTTAAAGAATTAAAATTTGTAAAGGATGTAGTTGTAAAGGTTGCTGATGAGATAATAGCTAAATCAGGTATAGATATGAAATATTTGGTTGGTACTATGATTGAGATACCAAGAGCAGCTATCACAGCTGATGAAATAGCTAAAGAAGCTGAATTCTTCTCCTTTGGAACAAACGATTTAACTCAGATGACTTTTGGATTTTCAAGGGATGATGCAGGAAAATTCTTGAGAGATTATTATGATAATAAAGTATATGAATTTGATCCATTCCAGAAATTAGATCAAAATGGAGTTGGAAAACTTGTTAAAATGGCTGTAGAACTTGGAAGATCCACACGAAAAGATATTCATCTTGGAATATGTGGAGAACATGGTGGAGATCCATCTTCTGTTGAATTCTGCCATGAAGTTGGACTTGATTATGTATCATGTTCACCATTTAGAGTTCCGGTAGCAAGACTTGCTGCAGCACAAGCTCAGATTAAAAATCCACGATCAAGTAAATAATAAAATAATGTAAGAATAGATTGAAAAGTCTTATACAGTAGGTACTTGATGCTATTCATACTACAAAAATATAGGGTGTTATAATTTAAAATCACTATTGATTTTAAATGAAATACCCTATTTGTGTTTAAATAGTACTGCAATTTGTGACTTGAAACTAAATAAAAAATTTTTCAACAAAGCAATTAGGTTTTAGAGCATTTCAAGGTCTGATATTTATACAGAAACTTTGGATATTTGATATATAAAGTGAATATTGTGAATTAAAATTGCAGTAGAACATTGCAATAATGTGATTAAAATGTTAACATAAATTATATGTTATATAATTATATTTATATTTTTAGGAGGGGATTTTATGAATAAACCAGTTTTATCAGCTCATTTCCAATCAAGGACACCATCAGATGTCAGAGTGGCACAGATGAAATATGCAGAACGTAAAGTTAAACCTGAGGCTGTGATTAATGTAGCTATTGGAAACGTTTCACTTCCCACAAATCCTGCTATGCAGAAAAGGATGTTTGAACTTAACGCACCTGAAAGTCCATTTGCAAAAGGTGTTGTAAGATATTCAGGAACTGCCGGCTTTGAAGAGTGTCAGAATGCGTTTAAAAACATTCTTGCATGTGAAGGCTTTGATACTAGCAAATTATTAGTTCAGATAACAGACGGTGGATCAACAGGTATGGAAATGTTATTAATTGGCGTTTGCGGACCTGCAGGTACTGATGAGAAGCCTCTTATGATGATAGATCCAGCATATACAAACTATATTTCTTTTGCAGAAAGATTAGGACGTAAAACTGTTACAGTAAAACGTAGTTTAAGTGAAGATGGCAAGTTCAGCCTTCCAAAGCTTGACGAAATTGAAGAAACTATTAAAAAGAAAAATCCAGGAGCGCTTCTTGTTATACCTTATGACAATCCTACAGGACAGCTTTATGACCATGAAACACTTAAAGGACTTGCTGCATTATGCGTAAAATACAATATGTGGATGGTTAGTGATGAAGCTTACCGTGAGCTATACTATACAGGAGATGACAGCTTAGTAAGCATATGGGGACTTACTGATGCAGATGTACCTGGCATAGAAGGAAGAAGAATAAGCATAGAGACAACATCAAAAGTATGGAATGCCTGCGGTTTAAGAATCGGTGCTATAATTACTGACAATCCAGAATACAATGATCGTTCAGTAGCTGAATATACTGCAAATCTTTGCGCTAACGTAATTGGTCAGTACATATTCGGAGCATTAGCACATGAAAGTAAGGAAAGCATCGTTGGATGGTGTAAGAACATTCGTGAATACTATAAAGACATTATATTCAAAGTACACGATGCTTTGAAGGAACAAGAACCAGCTTTAATTGTTTCCAGTCCTGATGCATCTATATATACAGTAATTGACGTTAGAAACGTTGTAAAACCAGGATTTGATGCAATAAATTTTGTTCTTTACTGCGCACAGAAAGGATCCGTGAACTATAAAGGAGTTGAAACAACTCTTCTAGTAGCACCTTTGAAGGGATTCTATGATATTCCAGCAAGTGAGAATAATCCAGGAAGTACTCAATTCCGTATTGCATTTGTAGAAACTCCTGAAAACATGATGAAGGTTCCTGAGTTGTTTGTTGAACTTTTAAAACAGTACGAAGCAAGCCGTTAAATATAATATGTATCAAAAACGGTATGTTGCTTAATATTCAAAAGAATGCCGATAAATAATCTTTAGTATCAATGGTTACAAAAAATGTTCCATAATAGTAAAAGTAGTAATTGGCATTTTTGAATAACTGCAGCACAAGTTTAGATTAAAAACTCAAGAAATTAATAAATTAAACTGCTGACTTCTAAGTCAGCAGTTTTTGTTATGTCAGTTTAATTTTAAATTTATTTTCAATATATTTACCAAGTTTAATTATAAAGTTTAGTTGTATAGAATCATATTCTAAAGAGTTTTTTAGTAGATAAAAAAAAGAACTATGGTTGCACTTATCTATGTTATTATAATAGTCTCTAGATAGTTTCCAAAATTTTTGTGGAAAGCTTAAATAAGAAAGTATATATTTATAATCATCTATGTTTAATGGATAAATCTCCTCATATAAGTTTAGACATTCTATGGTAAGATCTAAATCCCAATTAGTATTGCTTCTTCTAAGTAATCTTCTAAAAAAGTAACAAATGTCATGACAAGAATAATCTATGCAGCATTTATCAAAATCAATAATCCATATGTTATTGCATTTATCAAAAATTATGTTTTTGTTTACGTAATCTAAATGACATAATGAAGTAGTAAGATTTTCGTTAGCAATAGTTGAAGATACTTTCATGGAAATTTCAGCTAACAAGAAATTGTTGTTAAAGTGTTGAGAGAATAATTTTGAAAATTTATCTCCATATTTAAAAGTCAAATTAGAACAGTTTAAAATTTGTTGAAAATGTTTATTTATGGAGTAAGGGAAATTGTCTAAATTTTTTTTAAAAACACTTCCGTCTATAGGTATAAAATTTCTTCCTTTTTTATGCATTAAGGATAAATTATATATAGAAGATAACACATGTTCTTTAGTATCATAATTACATTTATCGCCTTCTATCCATGGAGTTAGTATAAACAACATATTATTATAATCTACAAATCTTCCATTACTATTTGTAGGAAGTATTCTTGGAACATTTATATCATTTCTAAAAAGCCATTCCACAGCAGAGTAAACAAATAGTAAATCTCCTTTTGAAAAATAAACTTTTTTTAAACAATAATTTGTGTCTAAATCAATTACTTTATAAACAGCTCTTTGCTTATCTGTATTTTTAAATTTAACTCTTTCTACCTGTGCATGCTCAAGTCCGTATTGTGGAAGTACATATTTTTGAACATTTTCTTCCGATAATAAGTTTATATCTAGTTGTTTAGTAGGATAAGGCATTAATAACACTCCTTAAAAAGCTATCTCCTTATAATAATATTAAAAAACTTTTTACAATATACATTTACATTAAAAAAAGGAGTTTCAATATAAATATAGAATTATGTTATAAGGTGATTTATATGATTGTAAGAGAAAAAATTCAAAAAACTGAGAAATTAATTTTAATAAAAGAAGCAACATTTTCATCAAATTCTAAAGGAAGAAAAATTGATGAAAATGGAGATGAAATAAGAACTTGTTTTATGGTAGATAGAGACAGGATAGTTAATAGTAAGTCCTTTAGAAGGCTTAAACATAAAACTCAAGTTTATATAAAAACTTGGGGGGACCATTATAGGACAAGGCTTACTCATACTTTAGAAGTGTCACAAGTAGCTAAAACTATAGGTAAAGGTATAGGACTTAATGAAGATTTAATTGAAGCTATTGCTATGGGACATGATATAGGACATGTGGCTTTTGCACATAATGGAGAAGAAGTTTTAGATAAGTTACTTCCAGGAGGTTTTAGGCATAATGAACATAGTGTTAGAGTACTAACTATGATAGAAAATCAAGGAAGAGGGTTAAATCTTACTAAAGAAGTATTAAATGGTATACTCAAGCACAGCGGATTTTCAAATTCAAGTTCAAAGGCATTTACTTTAGAAGGTCAGGTTGTAAAGTTTAGTGATAAAATAGCGTATGTGAATCATGATATAGATGATTCTATAAGAGCAGGTTTGTTAAAAGAAGATGATCTGCCAAAGGATTTAATAAATATATTAGGGAAAACTCATAGTAAAAGAATAGATACCTTGGTTAAAGATTGTATTTATACTACTATAAATAATATAAATAATAATCTAATAGAAGTAGGGTTAAGTGATGAAATAGGAAAATCTTTAGCTAGACTCAGGGAATTTATGTTTGAAAAAATTTACAAGGGGTCTGTACTTAAAACAGAAAGAGATAAAGCAAAATTTGTATTAGAACAGGTTTTTAATTATTTTTTAAAAAATCCAAACAAGATGCCGGCATTTTATACAAGTATTGTAGAAAATGAAGGATTATTTAGAGGGGTAGCAGATTATATAGCTGGAATGAGTGATGACTATTGCTTGTTAGCTTTTAATAGTATATATGTACCTAAAATTGTTGTTTATTAAGGAATAATTTTTAGTATTAAATGGGTAAAATAACAATTGAGATTTAGTAAGGATAAAGTAATCAATTAATTTAAATTAATTGTTGTTTTTGAAGGAAATTTAATTTTTATAAAGAATATATATATTATCTAAAACATATAAAAGCAAAAATATTTAATTTTATAGAAGGAATGTAGTAATTTATGTCGAATATATTTATTCTTACAGCATATATTCAAAATCTCTAAATAGCTGGTAGTCTATTAATCAGTTGGTACTTCTGTAATTGAAAAGTAGAAGTTCCACATAATAAAATAAGATGGGTGGTAGGATTTATTGATATCGGAAGATGTCATTCAAAGAGTAAAAGAAGAAAATGATATAGTGGATGTTATATCTGAAAGTGTAAAATTAAAAAGGGCAGGTAGAAACTATTCAGGATTATGTCCTTTTCATCATGAAAAAACCCCATCCTTTAGTGTGTCTGTAGATAAGCAAATATATAAATGCTTTGGATGTGGAGAAGCAGGAAATGTAATAACTTTTGTTATGAAAACAAAAAATCTTGAATTTCCTGAAGCAGTAAGATTATTAGCAAATAGGGTAAATATAAACATAGAAACTGATGAAAATAATGTACATAAAGATACTTTTCAAAAATTATATAAACTTAATGTGGATTCAGCAAGATATTTTTTTAATTGCTTAAGGGAAAATATTAGTGCAAAACAATATTTGCTGAATAGAGGTATAACAGAAAGTACTATAAGAAGTTTTGGACTTGGATATTCAATTGATGGCTGGAATGGATTGTTAAAGCACTTAAAAAATAAAGGCTTTAGCGAATTAGATATGATTTCAGATGGACTCATAATAAAGAGCCAAAAGGATCTTATTATGATAGATTTAGAAATAGAATCATATTTCCTGTTTTTGATTATAGAGGTAAAGTTATTGGTTTTGGGGGCAGAGTTATGGATGATTCAAAGCCCAAATATTTAAATTCACCAGAGACTCCTCTATTTAAAAAAGGTGTAAATCTTTATGGATTAAATTTTGCTATAAAAAATAATATTAAAAAAATGTTGATTGTAGTGGAAGGATATATGGATTGTATATCTCTTCATCAATATGGAATAACTAATGTAGTAGCTTCTTTAGGAACAGCGTTAACTATAAATCAAGCTAAACTTATAAAAAAGCATGCAGACAGGGCTATAATAGCTTATGATGCTGATAGTGCAGGACAAATGGCTACAATGAGAGGTCTTGAAATATTAAAAAAGGCTGGGCTTGATGTTAGAGTATTAACAGTTCCTGAGGGGAAGGATCCAGATGAATTTATAAGGAATAATGGAAAAGAAGCTTTTATAAAGCTTATAGAAGAAGCCCTTCCATTAGTAGATTATAGGATAAAAAAAATCAAAGAAAGTTTTGATTTTAATGATTCAGAAAGTATTATTAAGTATGCAGAAAAAACTCTTGAGATTATATCGGATTTGGATGCCATAGAAAGAGAAGTATATATAAAAAGACTATCAGAAGAAACAAATATAAGAGATCAGGCTTTATATGACATGATAAATAGTAAAATACAAAAAAATGTAAAAAAATCAGAAAATATGAATATAGATAGTGATTTTGGACAAAAATTATATTTAGAACCAGCATATTTAAAGGCTGAAAAAGGACTTTTAAAAGTCATGTCTAAAGATGTAGAAGCACTTAAATATGTAATAGAAAATATACAAAAAGATGAATTAATACTAGAAAGCCATAGAAAAATATATGATTATATTGTTAAAAGTATGCAGTATGAAGAATCAGAAAGAGAAAAACGCATAGAATTGAAATGTGATGATATAGAGACTTCGAAGGAATGGGTAAGTATTATAAGCACAGAACTTGTGTATGATAATTATGATTATAAAAACATAGTAAATGATTATATAAAAGGTATTAAAAAATTTAAACTAGAGGAGTCTAAAAGACAAGTTATGAATAAAATAAAGCAATATGAGATAGATGGAAAGTTTGAAGAATCATTAAAGCTAGCTCAAGAACTTATGCAAATACAAAAAAAGATTGGTGGGATGTAGTAATGACTGAGGGAGTAAAAAAAACTAAAGACAAAAGTGCAAAGATGCAAATAGTTAAGAAACTTATAGAAAAAGGCAAGAAAAATGGCACGTTGACTTATAAAGAGATAATGGATGAGTTAGATGAAATAGATTTAAGTCCTGAACAAATAGAAAAAATATATGAAGTACTTGAATCTATGGGTATTGAGGTTATAGGTGACATACAAGAAGCTGAGGTAGATGAAAAAGATTTAGATTTATCTATTCCAGAAGGTATATCCATAGATGACCCAGTAAGAATGTACTTAAAAGAAATAGGTAAAGTACCATTACTTTCACCAGAGCAAGAAATAAATTTAGCACAAAGAATAGAAGCAGGAGATCAAGCAGCAAAAAAGAAATTGGCAGAAGCTAATTTAAGACTTGTTGTTAGTATTGCTAAAAGATATGTAGGAAGAGGAATGCTTTTCCTTGATTTAATACAAGAAGGTAACCTTGGTCTTATAAAAGCTGTAGAAAAATTTGATTATAGAAAAGGTTATAAATTCAGTACTTATGCGACTTGGTGGATAAGACAGGCAATTACAAGAGCTATAGCAGATCAAGCAAGAACAATAAGAATACCTGTGCATATGGTTGAAACTATCAATAAACTAATAAGGGTTTCAAGACAATTGCTTCAAGAACTAGGAAGAGAACCTCAACCAGAAGAAATAGCTAAAATTATGGAAATGCCTGTAGATAAAGTAAGAGAAATAATGAAAATAGCACAGGAACCAGTATCTTTAGAAACTCCAATAGGTGAAGAAGAAGATAGTCATCTTGGCGATTTTATACCTGATGATGAAGCACCAGCACCAGCAGAAGCAGCAGCATTCACTATGCTTAAAGAGCAGCTTATAAATGTTTTGGATACTTTAACACCAAGAGAAGAAAAAGTTTTAAGACTTAGATTTGGTTTGGATGATGGAAGAGCTAGAACACTTGAAGAAGTTGGAAAAGAATTTAATGTAACAAGAGAAAGAATAAGACAAATAGAAGCAAAAGCTTTAAGAAAATTAAGGCATCCAAGTAGAAGCAAAAAATTAAAGGATTATTTAGATTAAAGCACCCTATTATAGGTGCTTTTGTCATGCATAAAACTTTCAATATACTTAATAAACTATGTTATAATGTATAAAGGAAGGTGATTGAGTGCAAGTTTATAAATCAGTTAAAGGATCAGGAGCGCTTTTTATTTTGGGTATAAGTGTACTGTATAATATTTTGCTAGTAGCATTGGTATTTCTAGTTGATTCCTATGAAATATCGACTATGTTAAAAATTGCTATTTTGGTCTTTAATATTTACCAGATATATTACATATTAATATATAGCTCATTAAAATATTTTGTGGATGATGATAATGTATATATAATAAGTGCATTAGGAATTAAAAATATAAAAATACCGTTTAGTACTGTACAGGGATATAAAAAAACATCAGGACACATAAGGGGAGTAAAGCTTTCAGGATATGGAAAAAACTGTTTTGCTATTGGAAGAGCTATAATTGAAAAAATAGGCAGTACGTATATGTTTATTACATCAACTAAAAATATAATTTATCTAAAAACAGAAGATATGAACTATGGATTATCACCTGAAAATTTTCAAGAGTTTGAAAAAAAGTTAAATAATAAAAACATAAATCCCATAGATTGGGAATATAAAGTGAATAAAAATGTTAACTTATACAGAGATAAAAAATTTTTTGTTCCATTTATTATAGTAACACTAGTGATACTTATTTTAACTTTAAACCCAATAATATTATATTTTTTAAATAAACTTCCTTCTATGATGCCTCTGAGTTTTGATTCACAATTTGTAGCTATAAAATTTGGTACAGCCAAGCAGTTTGCATTTAAGCATATGGTTTATGGATTGCTTAATATGGCAGTACTATTTTGTATGTATAATGCAGCCTATCTTTGTGCTAGATATGATAAAAAATCTGCATATAAATTCATTTATATACCTTTGATTTTGTCATCCATTTTTTTAATTATGCAGGTTAGAATTTTATTTACATTTAGATAAAGCAGATTCAAAAAAGTATAAAATAGCACATTTAACTTATCATTTTCTTTAATATGGCTAAAAGAAAATTTTATTCAAGTAAAGTTTCAACTAAACTAAAAATTAGAAGTAAATATTTATAGGATATAATAGAATGGAGCGTATATAAATGGAACTTAGTATAAGACTTAAAACTATTGCCAGTATGGTAGATAAATGTAATTGTGTTGCTGATATTGGTACAGACCATGGATATATACCTATTGAACTAATAAAAAATAATATTTGTATTAAAGCAATTGCTTCAGATATAAACAAGGGTCCAGTAAGAAAAGCTAGTATGAATATAACACTTGAAGATCTACAGGGAAAAATAGACCCTAGATTAGGAGCTGGTTTAACCACTGTAAAAGTGGGGGAAGCTCAAGGCATTATTATTGCTGGTATGGGGGGAAACTTAATTAGAGATATTATAGAGCAAGGATTAGATGTTTTTAAAAAATCTAATTTTGCAGTACTTCAACCAGTACAAAATCCAGAAGTTCTTAGAGAATACATATACAAAAAAGGTTATAATATTCTTGATGAAGAGTTATGTATTGACGAAAATAAATTTTATGAGATAATAAAAATACAATACAATAATGAAGTTAAAAAGATTGATAGTATTTTTTATGAAGTAGGAAAGTCTTTGATAGATAAAAAACATATTCTTGTACCTGAATTTATAAGGTTTAAAATTACAACTTATAATAAAATATTAAACAATATAAAAGATGATACAGAATCAGCAAAAAAAGAAAAGTCGATATTAAAGTCAAAATCCAAAAACTAGAGGAGTTGCTAACATGCCTTTAAAAGTAAGGGATATTGATAAAATAATGGAAGAACACGCACCATCAAAATTTAAAGAGGATTATGATAATGTAGGCCTTATGGTAGGAGATATGGAGAGTGAAATAACATCTATACTTGTAGCATTAGATTGTACTATAGAAGTTATAAATGAGGCAAAAGAAAAGAAATGTAACTTTATATTAACACATCATCCGTTGCTCTTTAAAAAACCAGCAAACATAACTAAGAATACTTTACTGGGAAAGAAAATAATAGAGATTATAAAAAACGATACAAATGTTTATTCAAGCCATACCAATCTTGACTCTGTAAAAGGAGGCATTAACGATATTATAATGGAACTTTTAGGTTTTGAAAATTACAGAACTATAGAACCTTCAGAAAAAAGAGATGATAAAGATCAGTTTTCTGGAATAGGAAGAATTACAGAACTTAAGGAAGCTATTACAGTCAATGATATATGTGACAAAGTAAAACAGTGTTTAAATATTCCTTTCTTAAGGTATTCAGGTAATGGAAATAAAAAAGCGAAAAAAGTTGCGGTTATAAATGGTAGTGGACAGAGTTACTTTAATGTTGCTAAAAAATTAGGTGCAGATTGTATAATAACAGGAGATACTACATATCATTATGTTAGTGACTTAGAAGAAGAGGGAATAGCTGTTATCGATGCTGGACATTTTGGAACAGAATGGCCTGCTGTAGAAATTTTAGCTAAATGGTTAAGCAATGTAATAGAACATAAGGGTTACAAAAATTCTGTTTTTATATCAGAGTCTAATAAGAATACGTATAAATACAAATAGAAGTGGGTAGTGAAAAGTACTCATTTCTATTTTTTTAAAAAAAATCCAAGCAAATGTTTATAGAAAAATTTACTATAAGGAGGATAAAAAAATGAATGTGTTAAAGTTACTTATAGAAATTCAAGAAAATAAAAAAGTTGTTGAGGTGTGTAATAACATAACTAAGACTAGTGAATATACTCATACTTTAAAAAAAGCTAAGGAAGAATTTAATTTTGAAAAAGAGAAATTCAAAAATAAAGATAATGAAATAGTAAAAACTAGAGAAAAATATCAAATTGTAAATAATAATATAAATAGCAATAAAAAAGAGTTAGAAGAAATCAAATTTGAGCTTTATAATAACGCAGGAAGTGATTTGAAATTAATAGATTCACTACAGAAGAAAATACAAACTAAACAAGAAGCTATAAAAGTATTAGATGGTGAAAGTTTAGGGTTATTGGAAAAAGAAGAAAAGCTGTGTGTAGAAAAAGAAAATTTAAGGTTAAAATTGTCTCAGTTAAAAAAGAATTTTTATGAATATAAAGAGAAAGAAAATAAAAAAATAGTTGAAGGAAAAAAAGAATTAGAAAAAGCAGAAAAGAATATTAAAGAAATAGAAAAGACTATTCCAGTAGATATTTTAAAAAGTTTTAATGATATATGCAGTTTTAAAGGCATGGGAGCAGCAGAATTAAAAAATGGTATATGTTCAGGATGTAAAGTTAAAGTTTCTTCTATGACTACAGATAGTGTAAATAGAGAAGAGAAAATAGTGTATTGTGATAATTGCGGCAGAATAATTTATTGTGGTGAAAAGAAAAATATTTAAGATATGGATAAAATTTTATTTGTAATTTTAATTTATGTATGCTATTATAATATTTGTGAGTAAGCCAGACAATCGCTGCTGTGGAAACACAGGAGAGGAAAGTCCGAGCTCCATAGGACAGGGTGCTGGGTAATACCCAGTCAGGGCAACTTGAAGGAAAGTGCAACAGAGATATACCGCCACATTGTGGTAAGGGTGGAAAGGCGAGGTAAGAGCTCACCAGCGCATTGGCGACTTTGCGGCTATGTAAACCCCATCTGGAGCAAGATCGAATAGAGAAGCATTAAGGGGTGGTCCGTCCCGCTTCCGGGTAGTATCGCTGGAACCTATTGGTAACAATGGGTCTAGATAGATGATTGTCTAAAACAGAACTCGGCTTATAGACTTAGTCACATGTTTAAAACACTAGCATTTATGCTTGGTGTTTTTTATTTTTTGAGCTATTTTTGTGAAAATTTTATTTAATATGTAATTAATTTAAATAATACCTATTCCATTGAGTTTGTAATGTTTCTAAGCTTTAAATTATTCATAAAAATTAGTATAAAAGTACTTTGTGCTGTTTAATTATATTGAAAAAATATGTATAATGTTATAAAATAATCATAGTATCACATAAAAAAATAGGTATAAAACATAAAAAAATAGAAAATTACAAAGGATAGGTGAAATTTATGTTAAAAATTGTACTAGGATTTATTAGTGTAACCGCTTTGTGTTTCCTCATGTTACTTATTAAAGATTATATTAAGAAAAAAAAGGAAGGTACTTTGGAAGATGGAAGTTCTATAAAATTTGGACTTATTGGTATGTTGGCTAATTTTTTTGATACTTTAGGAATAGGAAGTTTTGCTATAGAAACATCCTTTTTTAAAAATTTGAAAATGGTAGAAGACAAAAAACTCCCAGGTACTTTAAATGTAGCTAACACTATACCTACTATGGTAGAAGCACTTATATTTATGACTGTTATAAAAGTAGATGCAGTAACTCTTTTCAGCATGTTAGCAGCTGCAGTAGCAGGAGCCACTGTAGGAGCTAAGATTGTTTCTAAACTTAAAGAAAAAACTATTCAAATTTCTATGTGTGTATCACTGTTAATAGTAGCTTTACTTATGATAGCTGGTCAATTAAATCTTTTCCCAGTAGGTGGAGATGCTTTAGGACTAAGTGGCATAAAGCTGGTAATTGGAATCATAGGAAATTTTATTTTTGGAGCACTTATGACTGTAGGAGTAGGTCTTTATGCACCATGTATGGCTTTGGTTTTTGCACTAGGAATGGGACCAAAGGTAGCGTTTCCTATAATGATGGGTTCATGTGCAGTATTAATGCCATTTTCATCCTATCAATTTATAAAGAGTGGAGCATATTCAAGTAAAGCTTCAATTGGCATAGCTATTTTAGGTACAATAGGTGTACTTATAGCTGCATATATTGTAAAGTCATTACCTTTAAATGTTTTAAAATGGGTAGTAGTTTGTGTAATAATATATACATCATTTGTTATGTTTAAGTCTTCAAGAGGAAAACATGAATTAGAAGTTTAAATAATCAATTGAATTTAATAGGACTTTCAGTATAATGTAAATACTGGAAGTCTTTTAGTATTTATATTATTTATGACTTAATGTATAATGGTAATGTTTAAAATTAAAAAGAAGGATGTGATTTTATGAATCCTATAGCTTTTTCGATTAATGGATTTGATGTAAGATGGTATGGAATAATTATAGGTATTGGAGTTGTAGCTGCACTTTTTTTAGGAAGTATAAATTGTAAAATTAGAAATTACAGTTTTGATAATATTATTGATGTGTTTTTAATTTCTTTCCCATTCGCTGTAATTGGAGCAAGAGCTTATTATGTATTTTTCGAATTTGATCAATATAAGCATAATATTATAAATATGTTCAATATAAGGCAAGGTGGATTAGCTATCCATGGTGGCATAATATTTGGTTTAACCGCGGCTTTTATTTATACAAGGTTTAAAAAGATAGATTTCTTTGAGTTGGTAGATATGGCGGCTCCTTCTATAATTTTAGGGCAAGCTATAGGAAGATGGGGAAACTTTTTTAATGGAGAAGCTCATGGAGGTGCTGTATCCTATGAGTTTATACAGAAATTTCCTTTATTTATACAGAAAGGAATGTATATAGATGGCAGCTACTATCAACCTACTTTTTTATATGAATCAATTTGGAATATATGTGTATGCCTAATACTTATTTACTTATTACGAAAAGTCATGAGGAAGGGAACTGTAATTTTGGCTTATGTAGGATTATATTCTCTAGGAAGATTTTTTATAGAAGGTTTAAGAACAGATAGTTTAATGTTTTACGGCATGAGAATGGCTCAATCAGTAAGTATAGCAGGTATGCTTTTTAGCATTATATTTTTATTGTTTATATATAGAAAAAAATCTTTATAGAATTCCTAATATATTTTTTCATATTGGTTAGATTATGAAGTGAAGCTTATATCAAGTTTTACTAAGATGTAATTTAACATATTTAAAAAATTAGGAGGTAAATAAATAATGTCCCATAAAAATGATAAAAATAGCAAAGATAATAAAAAAGCTGGAGAAAAAACTAAAGAAGAAATTCAAACTATGAAAATGGAGATTTCTAGTGACATAGGATTTTCAAAGGAAGCTAAGAAATTAGGAAAAAATAAACCAAAAGAATAGCATAGTAAAAAGTTTGAGATAAAAATAGTTATATTTTTATCTCAAACTTTTTACTATGCAGCTAAACTTCTTAAATATAGTGATTTATAAAAGTACAGTTAATTATTAAATAAAAATGAATAAATTAAACTTTTATGATAAAATAAGGTAAATAGATATGATTGAAATATAATATTATGCCGCAATATTTTAAACTGCTTATATATTGATAGTATGCTGTGGAGGATGAATATTATGATTGTTCATGATAATGTAAAATGTAAAAGAAATTTTGGCGATTTACATGAAAAACTTACAGATAAAACTACTAGAAAGTCTATAGGAATGTTTTATACTCCGGATTTTGTAATAGATTATATATTGAAATATACTGTAGAAGAAATTGATGTATTAGCAAATCCATATGTAAATATACTTGATCCTAGTTGTGGAGCTGGATATTTTCTAATTAAGGCATATGAGATTTTAAAATATAAGTTTGAGAAAAATATAGAATTTCTTAAAAAAAAATATAATGATAAAAACTATTGGTGCAGAGAAAATATACCTTACCACATTATAAAGAATTGTTTATATGGAGTGGATATAGACCCCATAGCTGTAAAAATAGCAACAAAAAAAATTTCAACCCTTTGTAATAAAATATCAAATGAAGATATAAATATATTACAATGTGATAGTTTAATTAAATGGGAGGAAGATAATATTCCAAAAGAATATATAAAAGGAGATTATCAAAAATTAAAAAAGTTTTGGAGTAGGGAATTTGATTATATAATAGGAAATCCACCTTATGGGGTATTGCTGAAATCTAAGATTGATGAAAAATATTGGAATTATATAATAAATAACTATAAAACTATGGGATATAAAAAAAACAAGTTTTGTTTATTTATGGAGAGAGCTTTAGAAAAATTAAAAAGGCAAGGATTCCACGGGTTTATAATACCAGATAGATATTTTCTATCTAATAGTTATATAGAATCAAGAAAAAATTTATTACAAAATACTAAAGTTATTAGTATCACTCAGTTATCTGGTAAAATCTTTAAGGAAGCTATTGTAGGAACTGCAATTTATATTGTACAAAAAACTGGATTAAAAGATGAACACAAAATAAGTTTGAAATTAGATTATGTAAATGAAAATAAATTTGATTCTGTAAATATAGATCAAAATTATATAAACATAGATAAAGATAAAAAGTATGTTATAAATATTCTTACTAAAAAAGAATATACTAATATAATCAAAAAAATAGAAAGTAAATCACAAGAACTGAAAACATTTTGTAATGTACATGTAGGTATGATGATAAAAGATAAAGATGAACATTTTAGATATTCAAGATTTAAAGATGAAAAAAATAAAATTGTTGTAGGAAGAGACTTAGGAAGATACATTGTAGAAAATGAAGATAGATATTGTTGTTTAGAGAATATAAATATATTTGGAGGAACAAAGAACATAGAAAAACATTTTTTGAGTCCTAAGATATTGCTAAGAAAAACAGGAAAACACTTAATTGCAAGTATAGACAAGAAGGGCATAATTTCAGAACAATCTATTTATATGATTATACCCTTTAGTCTGGATAAAGTGTATAACATACTTGGTCAAATTCAATCAAAATTATGTGATTTTTATTTTACAAAAACATTAGTAACCAATCCTAATGCTTATCCATATATACAACATTATGACGTAAAAAGACTTCCCATTAACTTTGATATTTTATACAACAATAAATACATGGAGATAATAAAGGATATAATTAAAACTAAAGAAAATATAAAGAATTTAGAATTCAATGGAAAAGAAAATTCTAAACATATGTTACAAGTAAAATTAGATAGATGTATCAAAAAAAATAATTTAATATTATATAAATACTATGGACTAGAAGAAAAAGAAATAGATTTAATAGAAAATGCAACAGTAAAATAATTTAACAAAACTTGATTTAGGAGATGTGTTCCAGTAAAAGAAATTAAAAAAGATACCTTAGCATTTTTATTATAAGTGTACATACTTAACAAAAATTACTAAGGTATCTAACGGAGGATAGAACTATTGAGTATTTGTCTTTAATGTAATAATTACACTCAAATTTTAATGATGTAAAAATTACTTATAAGTAAATTATACCATTAATCATATAGATTAATAAAGTAAAATATTCAACAATATTTAATATTTATTGTATAATTTCTTGTTTAGCTATAATATTAAAAAATTTACAGCTTTAAATGGAATTTACTTGCAATACTTTTGGTCATCAGATAAGTATTTATTTAAATGCTACTCAGAAAGTTTTAATTTTAGAACTTTATTTTTATTATCTCTAAAGATTTCTACTTTTATTTCATCACCAGATTTGTGAGTAGCCTTTATAGTATTTATTTCATTTATTGATTTTATTGATTTATCATCAAATTTTGTGATTATATCACCTATTTGAAGACCAGATTTTTCAGCAGCACTAAATTCTTGTACTTGTGCTACATAAACTCCTTCAGGAATATTATTTTGTTTAGCTAAATCTGAAGTAATGTCTTTACCAGAAATTCCTATTTTTAATAGAGGCTTTAAAAGACTATCTATTTTAGGCTTAATTGAATCCATAGGAATTGCAAATCCTAAACCTTCAACTCCATTTCCGCCAACTTTAGCAGTGTTTATACCTATTACTTGACCAAGAGAATTTACTAAAGCGCCACCACTGTTACCTGGGTTTATAGCAGCATCTGTTTGTAGAAAAGTTTGTTTTGAAGCACTTCCATTGCTTTCCTGGATTTCTCTATTTTTAGCACTTATAATTCCAGTGGTTACAGAGCCTAATAATTCTTTACCCATAGGATTTCCTATAGCAACTACAGGGTCACCAACTTGTAGGGAATCAGAACTTCCAAGCTCTGCTACCGCAGGCATTTTTACACTGTCAGTAACTTTTATTATAGCTAAGTCCATATTTGAATCATAATTTATTATTTTTGCAGACACTTCTTTTTTATCATTGAATATTACCTTTACTTCTTGAGCTCCATTTATAACATGATTATTTGTTAAAATATATCCTTGGTCATTTATTATAATCCCTGAGCCCATACCTTCTTGATTTTGTGAAAAACCATAATCATTTTGAGCAACACTCTTAGTAGAAACACCTACAACAGCAGGACCGACTTTTTTAGCTATTTGAGCTACAGTTAAAGAACTATTTGAAGATACTGGTGATGCATTTATGAAATTTGATGAATTTGTACTCTGTGGCTTAATACTTTGATATAAAGGTGTATTCTTGAAAAAATTTGATTTAGGAAGATAGTATAAAGAAGTTGCAGTAGATACTGTTCCTCCTACAACGCTACAAATTAAACCAACTATTACATAGGACATAAGTCCTCTTTTTATTTTTTTACCATTGTTATTGTTTTGATATTTATTTTGAAAATTATTATTATTGTTATTAAAATCTTTTCCTTCAATAGTATTATTAGTTGCTTGAATTTCATAATTTTCATTATTTAAGTTATCCATAATTATGAACCTCCCTGTTTCGTATTATTATATGTTTCTATAATAGAATTATTTTGTGACATTTTTGTGGCAAAAATGTTAACACAATATAACCTTTTTGTATACCAATTGTTAAATATTCACTCTAAATGTAATTGACAGATAAATTTGTATGCTATAATATGAAAAAAAGAAATTACTTAGGACCCTAATTAAGTTAAATGGAGAAATTTCAAAAAGATATTATAGATTGTTAAATGAGAATTACACATAAAATAAGTGCAATGCTATAATAAATATTATGGTCACATTTTATTAAATAATACTTGTACGATAAATAATATAAGAATAAAATAAAGTTTAGTTAGCTAATGTTTTTTAAAGTATAATATTTCAATGATTTAAGATGTTGTATATTAATTTTAAGGATTAAGGAGATAGTCTTATGGACAATTCAAAAAAATTAGCAGAACAAGATGTAGGAAAGTTATTACTGCAATTTTCTATTCCTGGTATTGTTGGAATGATGGTTAATTCATTGTATACAGTAATAGATAGAATGTTTATAGGTAACGTTGTGGGAGCAGAAGCAATATCAGGAGTTAGTTTAACATTTCCTATAAGTATTATAATAATGGCATTTGGTATGTTGGTTGGTATAGGAGCTGCTTCTTGCATATCTATAAGTTTGGGTAAGAATAAAAAGGATGAAGCTGAAAAAATATTTGGTAATGCCTTTACTTTAATTGTAATTACATCATTAATAGTTACAGTTTTAGGATTAGCTTTTATTAACCCAATTTTAAAATCCTTTGGTGCTAGTAATAATACTATAAGTTATGCTAAAGAATTTATAACCATATTATTATTTGGTACAGTTCTTCAAAATCTAGGATTAGGGCTAAATAATGTTATACGTGCAGAAGGTAATCCTAAAAAGGCTATGACCACAATGCTTATAGGTGGAATATGTAACATAATACTAGATGTAATATTTGTATTTATTATGCATTTTGGTATAAGGGGAGCAGCATTTGCCACATTTATTTCCCAAGGAATTAACACTATATGGGTGCTTAGATATTTTAAAGGAAATGAAAGTCTGCTAAAACTTAGAAGAAAAAATTTGAAATTGCAAAAGGAAATAGTATTAAGTATATTCTCTATAGGAATGTCTCCATTTGCTATGCAGCTTGCAGCTAGTGCTGTTAATGTAATTATAAATATAAGATTAGTTAGTTATGGTGGAGATCTAGCTGTAGGTGCTATGGGAATAATAAATAGTATAGCTACTATATTTTTTATGCCCATATTAGGAATAACTCAAGGACTACAGCCAATTGCAGGGTTTAATTATGGTGCTAAGAAATATGATAGAGTGAAAAGAGTGTTAAAATTAGCTTGTATTTCAGGAGTTTGTATTTCTGCGTTAGGAGGTTTGCTTATAGAAACTTGTCCTAAATTCTTTGTACAATTATTCAATAAGTCTGACTTAAATTTATTAAATATTACAGTACACGGAATAAGAATATATATGAGTATGTTTTTTGTTGTAGGTTTACAAATTGTTAGTTCCAACTTTTTTCAGGCTATAGGAAGAGCGAAAATATCCATGGTATTGGCCCTTTCTAGACAAGTAATAGTGTTAATACCAATGCTTATTATATTACCTCATATATTTAATTTAAATGGAGTATGGATGGCAGCGCCTATTTCTGACTTAATGTCTACAATATTAACTTTTATATTCATATTTAAGGAAATTAATAAAATTAATCGTGAAGAATCTAAAAATAAAGAAGCTGAAATGGCACTAGAATTTACTGAATAATACAAAGAAAGCTCCCTTATTTAAGGAGCTTTATGTATACTTACATCCAAAGTACTATGAGAAGGCTTTTTTTCCATTTCTTCTTCCCTAGTTATATCGGGTTTAGAGAATTTTTTGTTTTGCATTTTTGTTTCTTTTTTACTTTCTCGATGCATGAAAATACCCCCTTTCAATATTAATAGAGTAACCTTAAAAAAATTATTTATACTATTTGAAGAAATGTGATAACATATAATATATATTTAAATTAGTTTTGGCAGAATGCTTATTTGATAAAAGTTAAATAATTTAATAAATAAGAAGGGTTGCTATGTATAAAGAAGCTAAATTAGAAAAAGATTATGATGTACTTATGGAAAAAAAACAAAGGAAAAACTATGGGTGCTTTTATACACCAGAGTATATTATAGATTATATTATAAAAAATGCTTTTAATAATATAGATGTAGTTAAAAATCCATTTGTAAAAGTTCTTGATCCTTCTTGTGGGGTAGGATATTTTTTTATTAAAGTGTTAGAATTTTTAATATACGAATTTAGTAAAAACATTTCCACTTTGGCAAAAATATATGCTGAAGAGGAATATGTTATAAACGGAGAAAGAAAAATAAAAGGAAGAGATTATTGGAAAGTAGAAAATTTAACTTATCATATAATAACTAATTGCATTTATGGAGCGGATATAGATTTTAATGCTGTGGAATTATGTAAAGAAAATATTAAATCTAAATATGGAAATAGTAGTGAATTTAATTTAAATATAGTTTGTTGTGATAGTTTGATTAAATGGGAAGAGCAAAATAAGTGTAAAACAAAGAAGTATGATTTGTTAATAGAATTTTGGAATAAAAAGTATGATTACATAATAGGAAATCCACCATGGGTTTCTTTAAATAGAAAGCACAAGCAAGATAAAGATGAACAACTTATTAGCTACTATATGAAACAGTATAAAGGAAATATTTATTTACCTAATTTATATGAATATTTTATTAAAAGATCTTTGGAACTCTTAAAAATAGGTGGAAGGATTGGATTTGTAGTACCTGATAGGTTTGCAAAAAATCTTCAATATAAAAGCTTTAGAGAAATGATAATTTTAAATTATAATATAAAAAACTTAGCTTTTGAAATAAAATTTCCTAATATAAATACAGATACTATGATATTTATATTAGAAAAAGTTCATAATAAAAATAATAAAATTAATTTGGAAGTATATAAGAAAAGAAACTATAGTATTTATCAAAGTCAGTACTTAGAAAATGAAAATTTTGAGTTTTCATATGATAGTAACAGCTTTAATAGAGATATTAAAAATAAAATAGAAAAAAACAGTAAATTCCTTGGAGATATAAGTACAACTTTTACAGGATTTATAGGAAATACTAAAGAAATAAAAAAGTACAGAGTAAACAATAAACAGATAAATATATTAAAAGGGCAAAATATAACTAATTTTAGAATTTTAAATAAGTGCTATTATGAATTTGAAAAGCAGAATATAAAAGGCGGAACAAAGGATATTAAAAAATTAGCTTGTTCTCCTAAAATAATAGTAAGAAAAACTGGAAGCAAAATAATTGCAGCGTTAGATAAAGAGGGAATAATTATAGAACAATCTCTCTATGGCATAATTAATTTGGAATCCAAATTTTCTTATAAATATGTATTGGGTGTATTGAATTCTAAATTAATACACTGGTATTATTTGAATTTTCTTATAACAAATTTAAATTCAACTCCTCAAATTAAAAAGTATAGCTTAAATCAAATACCCATAAAATTTTGTGATGCAGAAAGCCAAAGTAAAATAGAAAAATTAGTAGACAAAATTAATAATCAATATAATTTATATGAAAAGATTCAGGATGAATTAGATAAAGAGATTTTTGAGTTATATGGAATAGAAGATAAATATAGAAATGAAATACTGGCTTTAAGATAATTTGAAAGATATATTTAGCAAAAAGTGAAAGGGATATATTTCGAACGTTCGACATATGACGAATGTTATTTGCAAAATCATACCAGATAGTAAATAATGTATAGAACATTAAGAACAAAAAATAGAAAAGCATATTGACTTTGCTATTTCAAAATGTTAATATATAAAACATAAGACAGATAATTAATCATCCGTATAATCTTGAAAATATGGTTCAAGAGTTTCTACCAGAGTACCTTAAATCTCTGACTATGGGTGAATCCGTGATTTGATATTAAGAAACCTAAGTTTCTGTTTCGGATTTACTCATAATCCGAAACAGAAACTTTTTTTATTAGGGAGGAAAACAGTATATGGAAAAATCTAAACAAGAACAACAGAAATCATTTTTAAATTCATTTTTTAAGTTATCAGAAAACAATACTAATGTTAAAACAGAGATATTAGCAGGAATTACTACGTTTATAACTATGGCGTATATAATATTTGTAAATCCTTCAATACTTATGCAAGCAGGCATGAATTCAAAAGGACTTATGGGTGATGCTGCAGTAAAAGCTGGATTATCAGCTATTAATGATCCTGTAGTAGCTTCAGTATTTGGTGCTACATGTATAGCAGCAGCTGTAGGAACTTTTGTAATGGCACTTTATGCAAATCTTCCTTTTGCACAAGCTCCAGGAATGGGACTTAATGCATTTTTCACTTATAGTGTATGTTTAACTTTAGGATACACTTGGCAGCAAGCTTTAGCAGCAGTATTTATATCAGGAGTACTTTTCATAATAATTACAGTAACATCTATAAGAGAAAAAATAGTTGATGCACTGCCACATAATTTGAAACTTGCTATTTCGGGTGGTATAGGATTGTTTATAGCCCTTGTAGGTTTGAAAGGTGGAGGAATAATAGTAGGAAGTCCATCTACTTTGGTAACTTTTGGAAGTTTTACAGATCCTCATGCTTTAGTAACAGTTATAGGTATAGCCATTACAGGTATTTTGATGGCAAGAGGCGTAAAAGGTTCTATGTTAATAGGAATAATACTTACAACTATAGTTGGAATTCCATTTGGAATTACTCACCTTGCAGGAATAAAAATAATAAGTGCACCTCCATCTTTAGCACCAACATTATTTGCTTTTGATTTTAAAGGGCTTTTAGGATTGGGTAAAGCTGGTGCAGTTGGAGCATTTACAAGCTTAATTATGGTTGTTATAACTTTTAGTTTGGTAGATTTATTTGATACTATTGGAACTCTAGTTGGAACAGCAGAAAAAGCTAAAATGTTAGATAAAGACGGAAGAGTTAAAAATATGCCTAAAGCTCTTTTATCAGATGCTTTAGCAACTACAGTGGGATCTATGCTTGGAACAAGTACTGTAGTAACTTATGTTGAGTCAACATCTGGTGTATCAGAAGGCGGCAGAACAGGATTAACAGCTTTCACAACTGGTGTATTATTTATACTAGCATTATTCTTTGGCGGACTTGTAGGAATAGTTCCAGGAGAAGCAACAGCACCAGCACTTGTTATAGTTGGAGTTCTTATGATGGGAGCTGTAAAAAAGATAGATTTTGATGATTTTACAGAAGCACTGCCAGCATTTTTCACCATAGCAATTATGCCATTTAGTTACAGTATAGCAAATGGTATAGCAGCAGGAATAATATTTTATCCTATAGTAAAAGTAGCAACAGGTAAACATAAGGAAGTACATCCTATAGTATATATACTTGCACTACTATTTATATTAAGATTTACTTTGCTTCCTCATTAAATTGTAAATTAATTAATTGGTAAGATTTTATAAATAAGCAAACTGTTCAACAGTTTGCTTATTTTTTTATGTTAAAAAAGTATTAAATGTATTAAATTTCCTTGAATTGACATGTAAAATCAATTATCATTATTATTAATGATAGGTGAAAGTTAAAAGGTGATTTTATGACCAAGACTAGAAAAATTATTTTATGTGGAATATTCTTATTGGTAGTTTCTATTATAATTTCTGCTTTTCAAGTTGTTTACTTTGGTGAAACGGAAAAACCTAAAAAATCAGATTGTATAATTATTTTAGGTTGTAGAGTTTATGGAAGTACTGCTAGCCCTTTTCTCATATGGAGAACAGAGCAAGGACTTAAATTGTTTAATGAAGGATATGCAAAATATATAATAGTATCTGGAGGAAAAGGTCAGGGAGAAAGTATATCTGAAGCAGAGGCTATGAAAAGATATTTGATTTCTAAAGGTATGGATTCTTCTAAGATAATTATAGAAGACAATTCAGCATCTACTATGGCTAATTTAATAAATTCAAAAAATGCAATGGAAAAAAGAGAATTTAAAACAGCAATTATAGTGTCGAATAAGTATCATTTAAAGAGAGCCTCTTTAATGGCTAAAGATCAAGGGATACAAGCTAGTTATTCGGGCGTGTTTGTAAAACCTTATAAATCAGATGAAATTATTGGATATATAAGAGAAATTCCAGCCCTAATAAAGTATTACCTGGTAAAAACTTATGTTAAAATATTTTAAATAAAAAGGAAAATGTTAGAAAATATAGAATATATAGAATGTGTAAATATTTATATTTAAAGTTTTAACTAATAAAAAAACAAATTAGGAGGTAGTACTTATGGACAGAGTTTATTACTGCAAGGAATGCAAGAGAGTAATAGAAAATGACAAGGTATGTGATTATTGTAAAAGTGACAATTTGAAACAACTTACAATTAAGGCTCCTGTAAATGTTATTGGAACTAAAATAAAAGGTAAGGTTCTTAAAATTAAAGATGGGAAGGTAAATATTCTAGTAAAAAATGAATCCAATGATAAAGTTTTAAAAGAGTATGATCCTGAGCAATTAAAAAAGTTATTATAACTTCAGGTATATAAAAAGAGGCTATTGTGAAAAATAGTCTCTTTTAAATATATATATAAGTTTTAATCAACGAAGCTATTCCAGTAATTAGTGTAATCTAATACTACAGTAGATATATTTGATTCAACTTTTTTGACATTGTACGAATTAGCTAAGGATCTTATAAAATCCTCTGTAGGCATACCAGATTTAGATATTAATTCTCTTAATTGTAATTTAATATCCTCAGGAATTTTGGAAGTACAAAAAGTAGTATTCATATTAATAAATCCTCCTTTAAAAATTAATTGACATAAATACATTTTTATAGTAGTTATTTATGCTATATTATATTCATATATAAAGTAAAATGTGTAATATATATTTGATATTACAATATAAGGATAGCACTTTATTGAAAATAAATCAATAAAGTATAACACAATTAAATTAAAAAAATGAATTTATTTTTGTGAATAGTTAAAGTATAATAAAATGTAAAGTATCGTAATTAGATATAGTATTATTAGAAATAATGTAAAATAGATAAAAATTTTAATACATATATAATTTTGAACGGGAGGTTTTTTATTTGAGATACGATTTAATTTTTAAAGATGAACTTGAAGTTGATACAGAAAATCCAGCTTGTTTGAAAACAGTGGTTTTGAAAAGCAAAGAAAAAAGATGTTTAGGTTCAATGTACATAGCGCAGGGAAAAGGACCACATCCTACAGTAAATTTGCTTCATGGATTTCCTGGATATGAACAAAATGTAGATTTGGCACAGGTTTTGAGACGCGTTGGATATAATGTACTTATATTTCATTATAGGGGCTCTTGGGGAAATCAAGGTAATTATTCATTTAGTGATGTACTTGAAGATGTACAAGTATCAATGGAGTTTTTAAACTCGGAAGAAGCATTAAATAAATATAGAGTAGATAAGAATAAAATAATTCTTATAGGACATAGTATGGGAGGATTTGCTTCCCTAATGACTGCTGCTAAAAATTCTCAAATAAAAGCTGCAGTGTCAATATCAGGATTTAATTTAGGTGCTTTTGCTGAAAGTATCTATGAAAATGAACAAAAAACAAATAAATCAATAGCAGAATGGATAGAAAACATATATCCTTTAAGTGGAACATGTGCTAAAAAGTTGGTTAACGAAGCTTTAAGCAATATTCATAACTATAACATTATAAATTATTCAGATAAGTTATCTAAAGTTCCATTGCTTTTAATTGGAGGAAGCAGGGATAATGATGCACCAATAAATATTCACCATATCCCATTAGTAAATGCTCTGAGAGAGAAAAATGCTCAGGACCTAGAAGAAATTATATTGAATTCAGATCATGCTTTTTCAGATAAGAGAATATCACTTATTCAGGAAGTAGTTTCATGGCTTGAAAAACATCAATAACATATTTAGACATTAATTTATGTCCAAGAGAAGTGGGATGAATACCATCTACATATAAATCTCTTGGATTTTTGATTTCTAAAGCTTCCTTAAAACATTTATAAAAGTCTACAAAATTTATTTTTAAGTTAATACAAAGACTTATTATCCAATCCCTGTAGGTTTCTTCAATATTGTTTACTACATTGTAATCTACATCCCCACTCCATTTTCTTTCAGCCAAAGTAGGCTCAATAGGAGGTTCTATACCTATTACTGGTATAATATTGTAATTTAAAGCTTCTTTAATTAATTCTGCTAAGTTGTTTTTTACTGAATCTAATTTACGGCCACACATAAAATCATTGCAGCCAGCCATAATCATTACATGAGTAGGTTTAAGCTGAATTACATCAACATAGGACCTAGATAACATTCCAGCAGTGGTATCTCCATTAACCCCTTTGTTTACAATATCTAAATTGTAATTGTTCTTAATTAAATTCAACCAACATTCATTTTTGAAAACGCCATAGCCAAAAGTAAGACTATCACCTATACATACTATTTTCATATAAATAAATCCTTTCTTTTTAAATTATTTATCTCCATAACAAGTTCTTGTTGTTTTAAAATTTGCTGTTGAATAGACCAAGCATTAGAACCATAAATGAAATTGTTACTTAAAACGTTCTTTAAATTTGCCTGATTTTCTTTATTTAGCAAATTTAAAAGTTTTTCTTGATGAACTTCAGGAATAGAATAGAAAACTTTCTTTATATCTTCATTAAAGCTTTTTAAATTGCTCGTTAATTCTTCTGTCCTTTTTTTAAAGTTATTTTTACATACTGCAACAGTTAATATCATTATAAAAGCTATAAAAAGTAAGCCAATCATTTTACCATACCTTTCTTTAATTTTATTTTTGTAGTTATATTATAACAAAATTATAATTCTATTGCTAAATTTAATATTCAAAAATCAAATATCATAATATAATCTATAGTTCGGAATGGAACGAACTATAAATAATATAATACATATAAGGTGCTATCAAAATACGAATAATATTATTAAAAATCAGTAAAACATATTGATTTTTAAAAAATATTGTGCTACCATAGTTACATAAGACGAATAAGTCATCCATATAATCCTGATAATAAGGTTTAGGAGTCTCTACGAGGAAACCATTAATTTCCTTTCTATGGGTGGATCTGAGGAACAGATATTTTAAACTTTTATTTATTAAAAGTGTTTTTAAGTTCCACTGCCAGATTCCCTATGAATTGGTAGTGGAACTTTTGTTTTATTATTTATTACATATAAAAAAATATTGAGGAGGAACTTTAATGAAAGTTGCTATTATTTTTGGAAGTAAATCTGATACAGAAAAAATGAAAGGGGCAGCTAATGCATTAAAAGAATTTGGAATTCAGTATAAAGCTTTTATACTATCAGCACATAGAGTTCCAGAAAAACTTATGGAAACAATTGAAAATATAGAGAATGAAGGTTATGAATGCATAATAGCAGGAGCAGGTCTTGCTGCTCATCTACCAGGAGTTATAGCATCGCATACAATTCTTCCTGTTAGTAGGAGTTCCTATTAATGCAGCAATAGGCGGGATGGATTCACTTTTAGCTATAGTTCAAATGCCAAAATCAATTCCAGTTGCTACAGTGGGTATTAATAATAGTTATAATGCTGGAATGCTTGCAGTTCAAATGCTATCATTAAAGTATCCAGAAATTAAAGAAAATCTTAAAAAATATAGAAAAGACATGAAAGAAAAATTCATAAAAGATAATGAAGAAGGAGTGGAATTATAAAATGGAAAAAAGAGAAATGTTATATGAAGGAAAAGCTAAAAAGGTATATGCTACAGATGATAAGGATAAAGTAGTTGTTTATTATAAAGATGATGCTACAGCTTTTAATGGTGAAAAAAAGGGTCAAATAGAAGATAAGGGAGTTATGAATAATGCAATTACTTCAGCGTTATTTGAACTTTTAGAAAAAAGTGGAGTGAAAACTCATTTTGAAAAGAAATTAACTGAAAGAGAACAACTTTGTAAAAAGGTAGAAATAGTTCCTCTTGAAGTTATAGTTAGAAATGTAGCAGCTGGAAGTATGGCTAAAAGATATGGTTTGCAAGAAGGCTTTGAACTTAAAACTACAGTTTTAGAATTAAGCTATAAAAATGATGATTTAGGAGATCCTCTTATTAATGATTACCACGCAGTTGCTATGGGGATTACTAATTTTGATGAATTAAAAGTTATATATGCTATGGCATCAAAGGTTAATGAAGTTTTAAAGGAATTCTTCTTAAAACAAAATATAAAATTAATAGATTTCAAACTAGAATTTGGAAGATTTAATGGAGAAATAATTTTAGCAGATGAAATATCACCAGATACATGTAGATTTTGGGATGCAACAACTAATGAAAAGCTAGATAAAGATAGATTTAGAAGAGATCTTGGTAATGTAAAAGAAGCTTATATTGAAATATTAAATAGAATAAGTGGAAAGTAAAAATTAATTGATAATTATGAAAGGAAAGGGTATTATGTGCAACTTAAATAAAGAGTTAAATACGCAGATATCATTAGACATGGAAGAGGATAAATTTAAAGATGAATGTGGTGTTTTTGGTATTTTTTCACCTGATAATTTAGACGTAGCATCTATAACATATTATGGGTTATATGCTCTTCAACATAGAGGTCAGGAAAGTGCAGGTATAGTTGTAGCTGATGGAGAAGAATTAAAGTGTTATAAAGATATGGGCCTTGTATCAGATGTATTTAATGAAAAAATAATAAAAGATTTAAATGGAATATGTGCTATAGGACATGTAAGATATTCTACTACAGGATCTAGTAATGCTAATAATGCCCAACCTTTGCTTGGAAAATATAAACTTGGTTCTATTTCCATTGCACACAATGGTAACTTAGTAAATGCAGATGTAATAAGAGAACTCTTAGAAGATGGTGGATGTGTATTTCAGACATCTATTGATTCAGAAGTAATTTTAAATCTTATTGCAAGAGGTGCTAAAAAGGGTATAGAAAAAGCTGTAGTAGATGCAATACAAGCGGTAAAAGGTTCTTATGCTATTGTGCTTCTTACTCAAGATAAACTTATAGGTGTACGAGATCCTAATGGTATAAGACCTCTTTGTATAGGAAAAGTAAATGAAAGCTATATATTATCTTCAGAAAGTTGTGCTCTTGATGCTGTAGGAGCTGAATTTGTAAGAGATGTAGAACCAGGTGAAATTGTAATTATAGATAAAGAAGGTATAAGAAGTATAAATTTCACAGAAAAAATAAAATGTGAAACTTGTTCTTTTGAATATATTTATTTTGCAAGACCAGATAGTACTATAGATGGTATTAATGTTTATGAATCAAGATTAAGAGCAGGAAAGAAATTATTTGAAGAAAGTCCTGTAGATGCAGATGTTGTTATAGGAGTTCCAGACTCTGGAATTGCAGCAGCAGTAGGATATGCAGCTGCATCTGGAATACCTTATGGTATAGGATTTATAAAAAACAAATATGTAGGAAGAACATTTATAACACCTTCACAAGAAATGAGGGAAAGAGCAGTTTCGGTAAAGCTTAATCCTTTGAAAGTAAATGTAGAAGGCAAGAGAGTAGTAATGATAGATGATTCTATAGTAAGAGGTACTACTAGTAGAAGACTTGTAGAATCTTTAAAAAAGGCTGGAGCAAAAGAAATACATTTTAGAGTTTCATCACCTATAGTAAAATATCCTTGTTATTTTGGTATAGATACTCCATACAGGAGCGAACTTATAGGTGCTCATGCTACTGTAGAAGAAATAAGACAAGAAATAGGTGCTGATAGCTTAGGCTATATAAGTATGGAAGGACTTTTAAAATCACTTGGAGAAGAAAAGAAGTTTTGTCTTGGATGCTTTAGTGGAGTTTATCCTGTATCAGCTCCAATGGAAAAACCTAAAAATCACTTAGAATAAAGAAGGGGGGCTGTCGCACTAAGAAATTTATATACAATATATTGATTTGCAAATTTAAAATTAGCACAATATATTGTAGTATTTATTCTTAATGCGACAGCCCCATTCTTGGATTAAATAAAGTTTTGAGGGGTGTAAATTATGATAACATATAAAGATTCAGGCGTTAATATAGAAGAAGGATATCAATCAGTTAAACTTATTAAGGATCATGCAGCAAAAACCTTTATACCTGGTGTATTAAATAATCTTGGAAGTTTTGCTGGTATGTTTGAAATGGGCAATTATAAAAATCCGGTTTTGGTTTCTGGAACAGATGGTGTTGGAACAAAACTTGAATTAGCTTTTAAAAGTAAGAAATATGACACTGTGGGAATAGATTGTGTAGCTATGTGTGTAAATGACATATTATGTCATGGAGCAAAACCTGTATTTTTTCTTGACTATATTGCATGTGGAAAATTAGAGGCAAATGTGGCTGCGGATTTAGTTAAAGGTATATCTGATGGATGTATTCAAGCTGGCTGTGCTCTAATAGGCGGAGAAACTGCAGAAATGCCAGGTTTTTATCCAGATGGAGAATATGATATGGCAGGATTTGCAGTGGGTTTAGTGGAAAAAGATAACATAATAGATGGAAGTAAAATAGAAGATGGAGATGCTTTAATAGGTATAGCATCTAGTGGACCTCACAGTAATGGGTATTCATTAATAAGAAAACTTATAAAGGAATATAATGAAGATTTTAATGGACAAAAAATAGGAGATGTTCTTCTAACACCTACTAAAATATATGTTAAACCTATATTAAAGCTTATGGAAAAGTTTGATATAAGTGGAATGGCACATATTACAGGTGGTGGTTTTTATGAAAACATACCAAGAATGTTCAAAGAGGATTTTACAGCAGTTATAGATAAAAACAGTTTTGATGTACCTGAAATATTTAAGCATATAATAAGTCTTGGAGTAGATGAAGATCATATGTTCAATACTTATAATATGGGAATTGGTTTTGTTTTATGTGTTAAAAATGAAAAGGTAGAAGAAATCATTAAAGAATTAGATGGAATGGGCGAAAAAGCATACAAAATTGGATTTGTTAAAAAGGGAGATAAGGAAGTATGTTTAAAATAGGAGTACTTGCATCAGGTGGAGGTACTGATCTTCAAGCTATTATAGATGCTGTAAATAGTGGATACTTAAAAGATTGTAGCATTGAAGCAGTTATAAGTGATAGAAAAGATATATATGCATTAGAAAGAGCTAAAAGTAACAATATAAATACTTATGTATTTGAAAGAAAAATATATAAGGATAATATTTCTAAGGAAATACTTGATTTGCTTTATGGAAAAGTAGATTTAATAGTTTGCGCTGGATGGCTTTCTATCCTTAAAGGTGAACTTATAGAAAAGTTTCAAAATAGAATAATAAATATACATCCCTCTTTAATACCATGTTTTTGTGGGGATGGAATGTATGGATTAAAGGTGCATCAGTCTGCAGTAGATCATGGAGTGAAAGTATCAGGATGTACTGTACACTTTGTAGATAGTGGAACAGATAGTGGTCCAATAATTTTGCAAAAAACTGTACCTGTATATGGAGAAGATAGTGCAGAAAGTTTACAAAAAAGAGTATTGGAAGAAGAGCATAGTGCATTGCCAGAAGCTATAAAGCTTATCTCAGAAGGTAAAGTTAGGGTAGATGGAAGAAAAGTTATCATAAAGAATAGTTAAAATATGGAGGCGTATAAAATGTTAAAACGTGCTTTAATAAGTGTTTTTAATAAAGATGGTATATTAGATCTAGCAAAATTCTTAATAGATATGAAAGTTGAAATACTTTCTACTGGTGGTACATATAAGCATTTAAAGGAAAATAACATACCTGTCACAGAAGTTTCAGATGTAACAGGTTTTGAAGAAATATTAGATGGTAGAGTAAAAACATTACACCCTGTTATCCATGGAGGAATTCTTGCTATAAGAGGTAATGAAAAACACATGGAAACTATAGAAAGAAAAAATATAAAGCCAATAGATATGGTTGTAGTTAATTTATATCCTTTCTTTGAAAAAGTAAATGCAGATTTAGATTTCCAAGAAAAAGTTGAATTTATAGATATTGGTGGACCTACTATGATAAGATCTGCTGCAAAGAACTTTCAAGATGTTATAGTTTTAACAGATACAAATGATTACAGTGAAGTAATGACACAGATAAAAGAAAGTGGAGATGTAAATTTTAATACAAGAAAAATGTTAGCAGGAAAAGTATTTAATCTCACTTCGGCTTATGATGCTGCAATAAGCGGCTTCTTATTAGAAGAAGAGTATCCAGAATATTTAACAATATCTTATAAAAAGTCTATGGGTTTAAGATACGGAGAAAATCCACATCAAAGTGCAGCATATTACACTTCTACTGTAGAAAAAGGTTCTATGAAAGATTTTGTTCAGTTAAATGGTAAAGAATTATCTTATAATAATATAAAAGATATGGATACAGCATGGAAGGTAGTAAATGAGCTTGAGGAAATAGCATGTTGCGCAGTAAAACATAATACTCCATGTGGAGCAGCTATAGGAGATAATGTATATAACACTTATTTAAAAACGTTTGAATGTGATAAGACTTCAATATTTGGAGGGATTGTAGCATTTAATAGAGCTGTAGATAAGAAAACTGCAGAAGAACTTGTTAAAATATTTCTTGAAATAGTTATAGCTCCTGACTTTGATTGTGATGCCCTAGAAGTTTTAAAAAGCAAGAAAAATTTAAGAGTTATAAAGTGTGATGTAAAACCTCAAAGTAAAGTTGAATTTGCAAAGGTAGATGGAGGAATTTTAGTTCAATCATCTGATGATAAATTAGTAAATGAAGTAAAGGTAGTAACAGAAAAGACTCCAACTGAAAAAGAAATGCAGGATTTAATATTTGGAATGAAAGTATGTAAATATGTTAAATCAAATGCCATAGTGGTAGTTAAAGATGGAATGGCAAAAGGCATAGGCGGAGGACAGGTTAATAGAATATGGCCAGCTTGTGATGCCTTAAATAGAGCAGGGGATGGAGTAATACTTGCATCAGACGCATTCTTCCCGTTTGGAGATATAGTTGAGGAAGCTGCAAAGCGTGGAATAAAAGCTATAATCCAACCAGGTGGTTCTATGAAGGATCAGGAATCTATTGATGGATGTAATAAAAATGGCATATCTATGGTATTTACAGGAATAAGACATTTTAAACATTAATTAAGGCTGTTTTGCGAAAGTTTAAGTAGTACTAAATTATGTAGTGAATTATTGGAGGGATAAATTTTGAATATATTATTAGTTGGTTCAGGTGGTCGTGAACATGCTATTGCATGGAAGATTGCTCAAAATCCTAGAGTAGAAAAAATTTATTGTGCACCTGGTAATGGTGGCACTATGGTAGAACATAAGTGTGAAAATGTAAACTTAAGTGATATTAAAGACTTAGCTAAGTTTGCTAAGGATAATAATATAGAAGTTACTATAGTAGGGCCAGAGGTTCCTCTTACAGAAGGTATTGTAGATTTATTTAAGAACGAAGGCTTAAAAATATTTGGACCTTCTAAAGAAGCTGCAAAACTTGAAGGCAGTAAAGCTTTCTCAAAAGAGTTTATGAAAAAGTATGGAGTTAAGACTGCTGAGTATGAAGTTTTTGAGAATAGGGAAGAATCTCTTGAGTATTTAAAAAGATGTTCATATCCAATAGTTATAAAAGCAGATGGTTTAGCGGCTGGAAAAGGCGTAGTTATTTGTGAAAACTATGAAATGGCAGGAAAAACTATAGAAGATTTTATGGTTAAAGATATTTTTGAGGGTTCTGGTAAAAAGGTAGTAATAGAAGAATTTTTAGAAGGACCTGAAGTATCAATACTTTCTATAACTGACGGAGAAACTATAATTCCTTTTATATCTGCTAAAGATCACAAACAAATATATGATGGTGGAAAAGGGCCTAATACTGGTGGTATGGGAGCAATAAGCCCAAATCCATATTGTACAGAGGAAGTATCATCAATTTTTGAAAAAGAAATAATGGCAGCTACTTTAAAGGGTATACAACAAGAAAAATTGGATTACACAGGTATAATATTTTTTGGAATAATGGTAACTAAAAAGGGACCTTATCTTTTGGAATATAATGTAAGACTAGGAGATCCTGAAACTCAGGCAGTATTACCCTTAATGGAAAGTGATTTATTAGAACTTATTGAAGCAGCTTTAGATAAAAAGCTTTCAAAGTTTAATGTTAAATGGCACAAAGGAGCATCTTGTTGTGTAGCGGCTGTTTCTAAAGGTTATCCTGGTAAGTATGAAACTGGTTTTGCAATTAAGGGAATAGATAAAGCTAAAAGAGTTTTTGCTGCTGGGGTGAAATATGAAGATAGCAAGCTTAAAACAAGTGGTGGAAGAGTTTTATGTACTCAATCATTAGGAGATACACTAGATGATGCTATAAAGAGCGCTTACGAGGATTTAAACAATATAGAATTTGATGGTATGTATTATAGAAATGACATAGGAAGAGCAAAGTAAGTAGAAAAGTTTACATCCACTGTCCTCTAAAAAGTTGTGTCGCATCTTGCTTATATTTAGGTAATTTTAAAATTTAAAGGTAAGTTTCTATATGAAACTTACCTTGATTTTTTTGTTTATACTTTAGACACAAATATATTTTATAATAAAAACATGTGTGGTTATAATTAAAAAAGAAAATAGAATAAAAACATATATTAAATTTTAGCATTTTAAGTATTGTGTAATTTAATTGATCAGTTTGCAGTACACTGTAAACAAAGTGAAAAAGTTAAATTATATAGTAATAAAGTGGTAGAAATAATTTTGATTTAATAGTAAAATGTGATATGTATTTGTCTATGATATGAAAATTCAAATACTTAAATTGTTTGGAGGTAAATATGGAACGAAATAGGAAAGTAAGAAAAAAAGGAAAAAAGAAGAAATCATCCTTTAAAATGCTCATGTGCTTTATAATTTATGAGTTAATAGTAGCAATTATTACAACACCACTTTTAATATTCTATGGACCTTTTAATAACGTTAAGACTAAATTTGTAGGTACGGCTATGGCTACTTTTACTCATCAATATTTTGCTACAACATTTCTATCTAAGGATAAAATAGACCAAATATTAAAGGATAGCCGCAGCGATGGGGTCTCAAGTAGTGAATCTGAAAATTTAAATAAAGTAAATGTAAATCATTCCAATGATAGTGGAATAGATAGATATGAAATACATAATAGTAAATTTGATGCATATATTCTGGAAGTTAAAAATCCTACAAGAATGAAGATAGGAGTTACTAGTAAATTGAAAGAAGTAGGACAAAAAACCAGCGAAATAGCAGAACTAAACGGAGCTGTAGCTGCTGTTAATGGGGGAGGTTTTACTGATAAATCTTCTAATGGAAAGCTTTGGACTGGAACAGGAGCTTATCCTCAAGGTATAGTTATATCTGGTGGAGAAGTGAAGTATAGTGATGTTAAAAATAATGAAAGTGTAAATGTTACAGCGTTCACAAAAGATGGCAAATTAATAGTAGGAGATCATACAGTAAGTGAATTATTGAAGGAAAATGTAGTTGAGGCTATATCTTTTAGAAATAGTCTTATTATAAATGGAAAACCTGTTGCTTTAAGTGAAGAAGGTTTAAATCCTAGAACTGCTATAGGCCAGAAATTAGATGGTACTATTATAATGCTAGTTGTAGATGGTAGAAAAAGTTTAAAAGCAGGTGCTTCTTTAAAAGAGATGCAGAACATGCTACTCCAGCAAGGAGCTGAAAATGCAAGCAGCCTTGATGGTGGTTCTTCCTCCACTATGTATTTTAATGGAGAGGTTATTAACAATCCTTGTGATTGGAATGGTGAAAGAACTGTAGCTACAGCAGTATATGTAAAACAGTAGAGAGGAGTATAATTGATGAAGGGATTTAAAAAAATACTGATTTGGACAATGATTCCTATAGTCCTAGAAATTGTAGGTTTTTTATTTGTAGACAATTTTTATTTAAATGATGAAACTACTTTTAATGCAAAAAAAATAGATTCGGCTAAAAAAGAACCTACTAAGATCAATGTGAAAGTACCAGATGATGCCAAATATATAGGTGTTTCACAAAATGGAAATTATGTTTCTTATTATTCAGATGGAGTAATTACTGTAGTAGATGCATCAAATAATAAGAAAAACGAAATAAAATTTGAAAATGGTGCAAAATTATCTTCATGCAAGTGGCTAGCAGATAAGGATATTATGCTTATAGCAGAAAAATATGAAGATGACGATGGAACGGATTTTTTGAAATTTCAATCATATAATGCAAAAAAAGGCGAAAAAAGTGTATTAAGTAATGAAAAAAACAAAGAACTAAAAATATCTTTGCCAGATAGTAAGTATGAAGTTACAGATATGGCTTTATCTTCTGCTGCTAATGTAACTTATGTGAAAGTTTCAAAAGATGGTTCAAAAAGTAGGATTTATTATATAAATCTAATGGCAAATGTAGAAGAAACCAAATATCCTAATTGTAAACTTGGTAAAATATCTGTTGAGAACAAAGAAGATAAGTTAATTTATGAAGATACTACAAGTAATAGGATAAGAGCTATTGGTTCAAAAGATCCTATAGCTACAGGTGAAAATGGAATTCATTACTTGCTTAATATAGATGGGGAAGATAGAATATACATTGGTAATGGTGAAAATCAAAAAATTAAAAAAATATTTGTTATAAATTTAAAAAAATTATCAGAAAATAAAAAAATATCCTTGTCTGAGGCTACAGATAAAAATAATATTTATATTACAAGAGATGGAAAGGTATATGTGGATAGTCCTTCAAAAAATTTGGTCACAGAGCTTTCCACAGGAAATGAAATAAAATATAAAGGGACTTTAGTGGGAATATATAATTTAGGTATAGTATCTAAAGATAATGGTAAAATTTTAGGAACTTTATTTTAATAAAAAAAGATGTGCATTTATAGAATTATTTGCACATCTTTTTATTTTTTGAGAGAAATTGATCAATAAAAAGGCAAAAGAAGAATAATTTAAATAATTAGAAAATAAATATAATTTAAAACTTAGCATAATAGTTAGCAAAATGAACCAATAATTATGCAAATGATTTTTATACATGAAAAAAAATAATATTTTTTTTGAAAATGTAAGAATGTAAATGTTTACTTAAAACGGCTCAAACGTTGGTATTACTGTGGTTGACAAGGAAGTTTTTGAAACTATTTTGAATATTCAAAATATTGCGAAAAATACAAGTCTTAATAAAATGTGTGCTATAATTACACTAGTTGAAAAATTCATTATATTATATTATTTTACTTAGTTGAAAGGGGTGTTTAGAAAATGGCTAGTAACAAATCTATTTTTAGAACAAAGTCCATTGAAGCAATGCTGTCCCAGGCATCAGGTAAAGGTCTTAAAAAGGTGCTGGGAGCATTCGAACTTACAATGCTTGGCATTGGTGCAATCATAGGTACAGGTATATTTGTATTGACAGGTGTTGCAGCAGCAGATTATGCTGGACCAGCGCTTGTGTTATCATTCGTATTTTCAGGAATAGCATGTACATTTGCAGCTTTATGTTATGCAGAACTTGCAGCTATGATACCGGTGGCCGGTAGTGCTTATACTTTCGGATATGTCGGGTTAGGTGAAATTTGGGCCTGGATTATAGGTTGGGATCTTATCTTGGAATATGTAGTTGCAGTTGCAGCGGTTGCAGTTGGATGGTCAGGATATATAGTGTCATTACTCAAATCGGTTGGTATAAATGTACCAGCAGCATTATGTAATCCACCAGGACAAAATGGCGGTATAGTAAATCTTCCAGCAATGATAATTTTATTTGTTATAATGTTATTGTTAATTAAAGGTGTTAGTGAAAGTGCTAAATTAAATAATATACTTGTTATAATTAAATTAGGCGTAGTTATATTATTTATAATCGTTGGAATAGGTCATGTTAATCCTGCTAATTGGAACCCATTTTTCCCATATGGTGTAAGTGGTGTATTCAAGGGTGCAGCAATCATATTCTTTGCTTATGTAGGATTTGATGCAGTTGCAACAGCAGCAGAAGAAGTTAAAAATCCTCAAAGAGATTTACCAATAGGTATAGTAGCTTCATTACTAGTTTGTACAGTACTTTATATTATAGTTTCAGCTTTATTAACAGGTATGGTTCCTTATGCACAATACCATAATAATGCAGCTCCAGTTGCTTATGCTCTTGCACAAGTAGGTATTAATTGGGGTTCAGCATTAGTATCAGTAGGTGCAGTTTGCGGTATATCTTCAGTTTTACTTGTTATGACATTTGGTTCAACTCGTATATTATTCTCACTATCAAGAGATGGATTGCTTCCAACAGTATTTGCAGAAGTACATCCTAAGTTTGGAACACCTATAAAGAGTACTTTGTTAGTTTGTGTATTGACAATGTTGCTTTCAGGATTCCTACAAATAGGAAGACTTGCAGAAATGACAAATATAGGAACACTTGCAGCATTCTGTGTAGTTGCAGCTTCAGTTATAGTTCTTAGAAAGAAAAGACCAGATGTTGTTAGACCGTTTAGTTGTCCAGGAACTCCTATTACTCCATCAATTGCAATTGTATTTTGTTTATACTTAATAACTCAGTTACCAAACTTTACAAAGATGGTATTTGTAATTTGGTTGGCAATTGGATTTGTAATATACTTCTTATATGGTAAGAATCATAGTGTGATGAACACTGAAGAAGGAAAATAGTAATAGTTTATATTAAAACATGATTTAAAAGGACATTTTTGCAGCAGAACTGCAGAAGTGTCCTTTTTTTTTATCGTGTGATAAAAGTTAATGTGATAAAATAATAAATTCTACAAATTTTAAGGTAAAATGAAAACTTTTACAATTAGTAGGTAATATTTAGAAAATATAAATTATTGAGATATAAGAAATTAGGGTGTAATTAGCAAGCCAATAAAGAATAGAAATACAAAAAAATGTTAAAAAATATTAATGCTCTAAAAAATATATATAATATAAATTATACATTTTTACAAGAAAATAATATTGGTTAAACTTTGATATGACTAAAGTTATTCAATTTATACATAAAATAATCTGAAAATTATTAAAATAAAAAATAATAAAACTTTTAAAGGTTAAGATGAAAAGTATGCTATTATTATAAAAGTAGTTCAATTCAATCAAAATTTATTAAATTCTTAATTTTCTCAATTTTTGTTTTAGGTTTTTAAAATTTGGAAGGAGTGGCGTAAATGTCAAAATCAAACTCGATTTTTAGGACAAAACCCATTGAAGAGCTTCTAGCCCAAGCATCAGGAAAAGGAGCACTTAAAAAAGTACTTGGAGCATTTGAATTAACAATGCTTGGTATTGGTGCAATAATAGGTACAGGAATATTTGTACTTACAGGAGTTGCAGCAGCAGATTATGCAGGACCTGCACTTATTCTTTCATTTGTAGTTTCTGGCATAACGTGTACATTTGCAGCTTTGTGCTATGCAGAGTTGGCGGCTATGATACCTATTGCTGGTAGTGCTTATACATATGGTTACGTCGGATTAGGTGAAATTTGGGCCTGGATTATAGGCTGGGATTTAATACTTGAATATACTGTTGCAGTTGCAGCAGTTGCAGTTGGATGGTCAGGTTATATAGTAGAGCTTTTATCGGCAGCTGGTATTCGTGTACCTGCAGCATTATGCAATCCACCAGGACAAAATGGAGGAATTGTAAATCTTCCATCTATAATTATATTAGCAATAGTTACAGCATTTCTTATAAAAGGTGTTAGTGAAAGTGCTAAATTAAATAACATACTTGTTATTGTGAAGTTGGCTGTAGTTATATTATTTATAGTTGTTGCAGTAGGGCATATTAAACCTGCTAACTGGAATCCATTTTTCCCATATGGAGTTAATGGTGTATTTAAAGGAGCAGCTATAATATTCTTTGCTTACGTAGGATTTGATGCAGTTGCGACAGCAGCAGAAGAGGTTAAAAATCCTCAAAAAGATTTGCCAATAGGTATTGTAGCATCACTTTTAGTTTGCACATTACTTTATATAATAGTTTCAGCAATTTTAACAGGAGTTGTTCCTTATCAAAATTATCATAATAATGCAGCTCCAGTTGCATATGCTCTTTCGCAAATAGGAATAAGTTGGGGTTCGGCGTTGGTTTCAGTTGGTGCTGTAGCAGGTATTACATCTGTCTTGCTTGTTATGACATTTGGAGCAACTCGTATATTATTCTCACTATCAAGAGATGGATTGTTACCTCAAGTTTTCTCGGCAGTTCACCCAAAATATGGAACTCCAGTAAAGAGTACTATATTAATTGGTGTTTTAACAATGATACTTTCAGGATTCTTGCAAATAGGAAGACTTGCAGAAATGACAAATATAGGAACTCTTACAGCATTTGCTATAGTTTCACTTTCAGTTGTAGTTCTTAGAAAGAAAAGACCTGATATTAAAAGAGAGTTTAAATGTCCAGGAGTTCCAGTTACTCCATTTATATCAGTAGTTTTCTGTATATTCTTAATTTTTAAATTACCGAACTTTACTAAAATGGTATTTTTAATATGGCTTTGCATAGGTTTTGTAATATATTTTAGCTACAGTAGAAGTCATAGTATTATGAGTGAAGGTAAAAAAGCTTCCTAAAAATAATGTTAGCAAATTTAAAAAAATAATACAGTGATCATAAATCCCTATGTACAACCACTAATTGTACATAGGGATATTCTTATTTTAGAAAACTTTTTTACAACATAATTTATGTTAACATATGTATTGGTAAAAATATATTGAAATTAAGTTAAGTTTTGATGAATTTTAGTACATTTAAAATTCATATTAAGATTTTTTGAAGTAATAAAGTTTACCACATTCTATAGAATATTCTATTAATGACTTGGAATAAAGATAAGTTATAAAAGCAGAAACCCCACCAAAATCAAGGTGATATTGATAAAAATTAAAAGACAAGTCATTTAAAATAGTTAAATTTTCTAAAATATCCTCACGGGTTAAAGGCTGTTCTAACAGCTCAAGGATTTGGTTCTTATAATTTTCTATATTTTCTAAATTGGTATTGCATAGTTCTATAATATCATCTTTGATTAATACTTTTTCTGAATGACTTATAACAAAATAATCTGCATCTATTGTTTTTATTCTATTTAAAGTATTTATACTTTCTTCTATATCATATAGATAGGGAAAAGAATATTTTTCCATTATTTCTAAACTAAATACAGAATCCCCTAAAAAACATACTTTTTCTGGAGTTATTATACCTATTTGTTCTATAGAATGGCCTTTAAGTGGTACTATTTCAAATTTTTCATCATTAATTTTATTTGTACCATATTGAAGTATAAAGTCCACTGATAAAGGTTTACTACTAATGTCTATTCCTTTAATAGGAATGGATGATGAAAGTATAGAACCTTGAATCTCCTGATTTTCCATTAATAATTTTTCTTTCAATGAAGTGTATACTAAGCAGCCAGGGTAATTTTTTTGAAAATAAACATTTCCGCCACAATGGTCTAAATGATTATGTGTATTTATTATGTATTTTGGATGAAGATTGTTTTCTACCAATATATCATCTATTTTTTTAGCATCAGTATTACTTGAACCTGTATCTATGATAAGGCAGTTTTTATTTTTAAATGTAAAAATTCCAGAGTTAGTTACTGAATTTATATAATAAGTATTTCCTTTAATTTTATCTAGAGACATAAAATCACTTCCTCAAATAATTATATAAGGTATTTCGCATGAAACTAAGAATCGCTTGATATTTACAATAATATCATATATATAAATAAATTTAAATTGTACAAGGAAAAAATTGCACATAAGAAAAATACGAAAAATTTTGAATTTTGAGCATATACATGCTATAATCTATAAGAAAGTATTATAATTCTATTTAGATATTTACTTATTTGGAGGTATAAATATGGATTCTACAATGACTAGCTTGATGACACTCCTTGCTTTTACAGGCATTATTCAAGGACTAAGTATGAAGTATAGCAAATCCGTCAGAAAAAAGCTTATGTTAGATGCAAAGGGTGTAGATAAAAAGTATATTAATTTAAAAATAAATTTTTTGATAATAACTGGAACAGTTTTATTAATGATTCAAATAGCATCTTATTTCAAACCTGCCTTAGGAGAGAAATTAAACATTCTGCTTTCAGCATTTTTGTTACTTGCCATAACATCTGATATGGTTTACAAAAAAATAAGAAGAAGAAAATTATTAAAGAAAAATTAGATTTAATTAAATGCTGTTGATGAGTTATTTTATCAACAGCATTAATTTTTAGTATAAACATGAAAATTATTTAAAAATTTGACTTGAAATTAAATATTTATTTTTAAATTTTTAGGCGTATAAAAGAAAATTAACTAGTTATTTTTGATTGTGCTGTTTTATACTTAGAATTATAATAATCCTTATTATAAGGTACCTCTCTTAAAGGACATTCTCCAGGACACATAAGACAATTTTTATAACTATCTTCATTGTGAAAATAAATGCCTGAGTAGCTTTTATTTGGTGTCATAAAAAAATTATCATTAAGAGATACTCCTATAAGATTTAGTGGATTGTCTAAAATATTAAATATTTTTTTCAATTCCTCCATTGGCCAATCTACAGTGGAACCTGGATTTACTCTAGCCAATGTGCTTATATTAAATTCGTTCTCTATATATTTTTGAAGTTCTTTGTGAACTTGTACTAAAATACATTGATTAATGTAATCAGCTATTTTTTTTACATCTATATTTTGCTTGGATTCACACCATTCTTGAAGTTCTATACCAGAAGTTATTATATAAGGAAAAGCTAGAATTTCTTTCTGTAGATTTACACTTATGACTCTGCTAAAAAAAATTTCACTATCAATTATAGTAGAATCATCATATTTTTCAACTATAGTACATTTTTTAAATAAAGCTTTAGGCTTAGCAATTCCTTTTGCTTCTGATATAAGATTTTTAAGTATGATAGATTCTTGGTCAGTAGTCATATTTAGTTCACTATATAGTTTTGTATAATTTATGTTAAAGTTTAAATTGTCTAATATAATACATCCATTAATTAAGGTTTTCATTATATTTATCAACTCCTACTTATGAAATCTATTATTTTTTTCTCATACTACACTGATCTTTATTTGTACACCTATTGCAGTCATGGTCTATATTACTCAAAGGTTTATTTGTATCTGCCCCATAAATATAGGACATAGAACGTAGAGAGGTAAGCATAAAGTCTTCGTTTACATATATTCCAAAGAAATTTTCAGAATCGAGCTTATCTAAAATGTTTTTTTGATACCATAGAGGGATTTCTCCATCTCCAGGGGATATTCTGTAGCTAAGACCCAAATTCATCTCTTCAGCTTTCTTATGTATATGATTGAATAATTGAGAGCTTATTTCAAATAAATAAGAAGTAGCCATAGCATCCAAAACCATACCTTCTTTCATATTGGCATATGAAAAAAAATGATTTACTTTTTCAGTAATTTTATCACCAATAGTGACCATACAGTAAATAATAAATTTGCAATCATTTATTGTTTCAAAAATAAAGTCTTTAGATTTTTCTTCTATAGAAAATATAGCAGCAGGTTGTACACATTCATATAAATCAGGTAGTAATTTATCGTATAAAGAAGCTATTTCTTCATCAGTTACATTTTCACCATATGACTTTAAAGTGTTAGTAACTTGGTTTTTGTCTAATTTAAAATCAAAATCTAATATTACTTCCAATTTACATACCTCCACAAATTAGTATAATACATACAAATATAATTATACACTATAATGTAAAATTATTAACTTAAATTTCATTTTAGTAAACACTATATAACATTGATTATTTTAATTTATAAAATGTTTAAATTGAGATATTAATAATAATATTTTTTAGTTAATTAAATTAACAATTGACAAAATTCTTAAAATAGTATATATTAAAACCGTAATAAAATTTAATATATAAACTTTCAGGGCAGGGTTAGATTCCCGACCGGCGGTAAAGTCCGCGAGCTGATAATTCAGTATGAACTGGTTAGATTCCAGTACCGACAGTAAAGTCTGGATGCAAGAAAGGATAATGCAATTTAGCAATTAAGTATGCTATTAAATATTTTGCATATAATAACCCCTGAAGGTTTCTTCAGGGGTTTTAGTTTTTAATAAGCTTTTGTAGATAGTAAGGTAAATATGATTCAAGGTGAGTTATAATTAAGTACTTCAAAAATTTTAAAAATAAGTAATTAAATTGAAAAATACATTTCAAGGAGGGTAAGGCTTTGAAAAGTGGAGAAAAAATTCCAGATGAATATTATATGAAAATAGCTTTAGATTTAGCATTAAAAGGAGAAGGAAAGGTAAATCCTAATCCTTTAGTAGGGGCAGTGGTTGTTAATAATGGAACTGTAGTTGGACAAGGATATCATAAGTTTTATGGCGGGCCTCATGCAGAAGTGTATGCTTTAAAGGAAGCAGGAGAATTTGCAAAAGGAGCAGATATATATGTGTCTTTGGAACCATGTTCGCACTACGGGAAAACACCTCCCTGTGCAGAAGCTATTTTAAAGGCTGGCATTAAAAAAGTAATTATAGCTATGAAGGATCCAAATCCATTAGTAGCAGGAAAAGGAATTGAGCTTTTGAGAAAAAATGGAGTAGAAGTAATTGTTGGAGTTTTAGAAGAAGAATCAAAAATAATAAATGAAATATTTATAAAATACATTACAGAAAAAGTTCCTTTTACAATACTAAAAACAGCTATGACTTTAGATGGAAAAATAGCCACTACAACTGGAGAATCAAAGTGGATAACTGGTGAAAAATCAAGAAAATATGTACATAATATTAGAAACAAGGTAATGGGAATAATGGTTGGTATAGGAACTGTTAAAAAAGATGATCCGCTACTTACTACTAGATTTATAGATGGGGGTAGAAGTCCTATAGCTATAATTATAGATTCTAAACTTACAATACCTTTAGAAGCTAAAATCTTTACAACTTTAGAGCAAAGAAAAATTATAATAGCATGTACTGAAGAGTGTGATATTGAAAAGAAAGATATTTTAGTGAAAAAAGGAATAAAAATAATAATTACGCCTAAAAATGAAGATAATAGAGTAAATTTAAAATATTTAATGGATCAACTAGGTAAAGAAGGTATAGATAGTATCCTTTTAGAAGGTGGAGGAGAACTTAATTTTTCTGCTATAAATTCTGAAATAATAGATAAAGTTTTATGTTTTATAGCACCTAAAATTATAGGTGGAGCTTTAGCTAAAACTCCAGTGGAAGGTAAGGGCATTGAAATTTTAAAAAATGCTGTAGTACTTAATAAAACCAAATGCATAAACATTGGAGAAGATTTTCTTGTTGAAGGATATTTGAAAAATTAATATTTATATATTATTTAGGCATATTCTAAGATTACTTAGAGGAGGTGATTTGTTGTTTACCGGTATTATAGAAGAGATTGGAAAGATAATAAATATATCTAAAGGGACAAATTCAGCTGAAATTACCATAGTAGCTGAAAAGGTTCTAAAAGACGTTAAACTCGGAGATAGTATTGCAGTAAATGGAGTTTGTCTAACGGTAACAAACTTTATGCAGAATAAGTTTACTGTAGATGTTATGCCTGAAACCATAAGAAAGAGTAATTTGAGAAGTTTGAAAAAAGGAAGTTCAGTAAATTTAGAAAGAGCTTTGGCTTTAGGTGAAAGATTAGGTGGTCATATAGTCAGTGGTCACATAGATGGTGTGGGAAAAGTAGTTAGTATAAAAGATGAAGATATAGCTACATGGATTAATATAGAAGCAGATGATGATATTTTAAAATATGTTGTGTTAAAAGGTTCCGTAACATTAGATGGTATAAGTCTTACTGTGGCATCATTAAATGAAAAATCTTTCAGTGTTTCTCTTATACCTCATACTAAAGGTGAAACTACTCTTCCTGAAAAGAAATTAGGGGAAGAAATAAACATTGAATGTGATTTGATAGGAAAATATGTAGAAAGATTAGTTTTTTATAGAAAAAAAGATGAAAAGAAAGAATCTAGAATAACAGAAGATATGCTAAGAGAAGCAGGATTTATGTAGTGAATTTAATTTTTAGAAAAATATATATGAAGGTTACAAAATTACACTAAATAATAAATATTTGTGATTAAACATTAGAGGAGAGATAAAAATGGAATATAAATTTAATAGTATAGAAGAAGCTTTAATGGATATAAAAGAAGGAAAAATGGTAGTAGTAGTAGACGATGAGAATCGTGAAAATGAGGGGGATCTTCTTATGTCTGCAGAAAAAGTTACGCCAGAAGCTATAAATTTTATGGCCAAGTTTGGAAGAGGTCTTATATGTGTACCAATGATAAAAGAAAGACTTAATGAACTTAATATTAATCATATGGTAAGTGAAAATAGTGACAACTTTTCAACAGCATTTACTGTATCGGTAGATGCTGAAGGAACTACTACAGGTATATCAGCTTATGATAGAGCACTAACAGTACAAAAGCTTGTAGACTCTAAGTTTAATGGAAGTGAATTTAAAAGACCAGGACATATTTTTCCACTTGAAGCTAAGGAGGGAGGAGTACTTGTAAGAAATGGACATACAGAAGCTGCTGTTGATATGTCAAGACTAGCAGGACTTTATCCAGCAGGAGTGATTTGTGAAATAATGAGTGAAGATGGTACTATGGCAAGAACTCCACAGCTTATGGAGTTTGTAAAAGAACATAATCTTAAAATTATAACTATAGCAGACTTAATAATTTATAGAAAAAAGACAGAGAAGTTTGTAGAGGCTGCGGCCGAAGCACATATACCAACAAAGTTTGGTGATTTTAGGGCAGTAGGATATAAAAACACTTTAAACGGAGAACATCATGTAGCTTTCGTGAAAGGTGAAAATTTTGAAGAAGAACCAGTACTAGTAAGGGTTCATTCAGAATGTCTTACAGGAGATGCATTCCATTCTTTAAGATGTGATTGTGGAGATCAACTAGCAGCAGCATTAACTCAAATAGAAAAGGAAGGAAGAGGAGTCCTTTTATATATGAGACAAGAGGGAAGAGGCATAGGACTTTTAAATAAACTTAAAGCTTATGCACTTCAAGAAAAAGGAATGGACACAGTAGAGGCTAATATTGCTTTAGGATTTCCAGCTGATTTAAGAGATTATGGTATAGCAGCTGAAATTCTTAAAGATTTAGGAATAGATAAAGTAAGGCTTATTACTAATAATCCTAAGAAAATATCTGGACTTTCTCAATATGGAGTAGAAGTGGTAGAAAGAGTGCCAATAGAAATGGAATATACAAAGGAAAATCATGAATATATGAAAACTAAAAAAGAAAAATTAGGACATATGATCAAATTATAAGATAAGAAAATATTAAAGATTAATTATAAACTATTAAAATTTGGAGGTATAAATAATGAAAATTTATGAAGGAAAATTAAGTGCAGAAAAATTAAAATTTGGTATAGTAGTTGGAAGGTTTAATGAATTTATAGGATCAAAGCTTTTGTCAGGAGCATTGGATTGTCTTAAAAGACATGGAGCAGAGGAAGACAATATAGAAATAACTTGGGTTCCAGGAGCTTTTGAAATTCCACTAATAGCAAAAAAAATGGTAGCTATGAAAAAATATGATGCGGTTATATGCTTAGGTGCTGTAATTAAAGGATCTACACCGCATTTTGATTATGTATCTAGCGAAGTATCAAAAGGAGTAGCTCATGTATCTTTAGAATCAGAAATACCTGTAATATTTAGTGTGCTTACTACAGACAGTATAGAGCAGGCTATAGAGAGAGCTGGAACTAAAGCTGGCAACAAAGGTTGGGATGGTGCTATGTCTGCTATAGAAATGGGTAACCTTATTAAAGAATTAAAATAGTATACAATAAAAAAATTATATAGTAATATTTTTAAGAGTTAAGGTGTTTTTTCAATTACCATAACTCTTAATTCTTAACTAAAAGAACTACGACATAGTTTTTTAGGTTATGCCAGTAATTCTTTTAGTTTTTCTTCTATGTACGATTTTATTTCAGTTCCATCTATAGATACAGAGTCATCTATATCACTTGGCTTTACTCTGAAAAAATTTATAACTAATTTGTTATCTATTATTTTATAATCATCTAAATGCATTGGACAAATTATAATTTCTAATTCCTCGTATTTATCTTCAACTAAGCTTTGAAAGCTTTCTAAAAGGCTATCTAAATTAAGTTTCTTTAAAGGTTTAAGCATCATATCAGTGTAGCCTAAATCCTCTAACATCCACATATTGTTGTTCCAAAATCTCCCCTCTTTTTTATTACTTGGTGAGAAAGGTTCTCTATTTGTAATAGCACTTAATACTTTACGAACAGATTCAGCATTGAATTCGTTATCATATATAAGAGTAAGACCGGGCATAGAAGATATATCATTGAGGTATTGTTCTGAAACCTTTTCCTTATCTGCAGTAGCTTGCCAATAATATAACATACCTTCCATCAATTCTAAATTTAATTTAATTCTTTGTAAAATAATAATCTCCCCCTTTTCAATAATAAATATACTAATAATGAAATTCTATATAAATGTCTAAAAATCCTTTTTTAATAACTAGAAAATAAAAACTTGCCCAAATAGGAAAAATTATAGATACTTAATTTAAGTTTTGTTTGTGCAATATATGTATAGTATAATGTATAACATACTTGTTCTTAGATACATATAAATATGAATTTATTATATTGTTATAAATTTAAAGGGGAAAGGAATATTTTAAATATGAATTCAATACAAAGTATAGACATGAATTTGTTAATTCTTATACAAGAAAAAATGCACACAATATTGATGAATAAAGTAATGATTATAATGACTTCTTTAGGAAATGGAGGACTGATATGGTTAATTATTGCTATGATGCTTTTAATAAGTAGAGAATATAGAAAAATAGGATTGATGATGATAGCAAGTTTAATACTAGTTACTATATTAGGAGAGGGAATAATAAAACATCTTGTCCGTAGGACAAGACCTTGTGTAGATATGCCCACAATGAAAATGCTTATAAAAAGACCTGTATCATATTCATTTCCATCAGGACATACTGCTGCTAGCTTTGCAGCAGCAGGAATAATAGCTAGTAATTTAAAAAGATATGCACCCTATGCCATATTATTAGCAATCTTAATTGGTTTTTCAAGGTTATATTTATTTGTGCATTATCCTTCAGATGTTATTTTTGGAGCAGTTCTAGGATTAGGTTGTGCTAGAATAGTAAACAATATTGATAAAAAGTTTAAGTAAGACAATGAATTGAAATTTATTGAAGATGTTTTTTCTATGGCAGAGGCATGGTAAAGATATGATAGGTTAAATGGCCAAAAGGGATTTAACCTATCATATTTGCTTAAGCATATAAGCCTAAACTATAATTGAACTTAAGAATTACTTAATAGCTCCATAAAGTACTTTTAAAGCTACGCATAAAGACATAGTTACAAAAAGTGGTTTTATAATTCTAGAACCATTTTTAAGAGCTACTTTAGTACCAAATTTAGCACCTATTATCATAAAAATAGCTACAGGTATCCCTACTTTGTAATTAATTTGACCTCTAAAGGCAAACATTATTAGAGATGCAATGTTGCTCCCGAAATTCAATACTTTCCCATTTCCAGCAGAGCGTACAAAATCAAATTTGTATATACCAATAAGTCCGAATATTAAAAAAGAGCCTGTACCAGGTCCGAAGAATCCATCATAAAATCCTAAAGACAAAGCAAGTAATATGCCTAAAAATAAATTTTTTTTAGTTAGGTTTTCGAATTTATCTTCTCTACCAATATTTCTTGAAAACAAGCTATATACTCCTACAAATAACAATAGAGTTAAAACTATCATATTGAGATATTTTGCATCTATACTAAGTACGGTATTTACACCTAAAACGGCACCTACTAGTGTAAAAGGTATCAAAAACTTTAAAATTTTTAAATCCACTTTTCCAGATTGCATAAATTTAAGAGAGCTAGTAAAGGATGCACAAGTAGAAGAAAATTTGTTTGTACCAAGGGTTATATGAGGAGGAATTCCCGCCATTAAAAAGGCAGGAACGCTTATAATACCTCCACCACCTGCTATGGAATCAACAAAAGCTGCAAAAAAACCAGCTATACATAAAAAAACTAAGTTCATTGTCATAAAAACACCGCCTATACTTAATTGTTCATTTTTCGTTGTGAAATTTTTTAAGTAAGTTATGCTTTAATATTTCATCTGAGTATCGAAGTTGGCTTAAAGCATTGACTTTTTCACTTTTCAACATACTATTTTCATCAATTTTTTTTTCGGTAGATATATTATAGTAAATATTTTTTTGGCTTAGGTAATAGTAGTTCCCATCTATAAAGGAACCATCTCTAAATATTACTTTACCTTGTGAAGAATTAAAAAGATCTTTTCCCATAATAGTTTTGTTAGGTAAATTAAAAAGGTTACAAATTGTAGGGTATATATCCATTTGACCACTACATATATTATTTACTCCTTTAATAGATTCATCAGGAAAATGAATTATCATAGGTACTTTTTGAAGTTTTAACCATTCTACATCAGAGGAAGAATCTTTACCTAAAAATTTGCATAGTTCTTGTTCATGTTCTTTAGGAATAGCATAATGATCTCCATATAATACCACCACGGAGTCTTTTAAAACACCTTCCTTTTCTAATTTGTCAAAAAACATTCCAAGTTGCTCATCTGTATAGTGTATAGATTTTAAGTAATCGCCTAAAAAGGTGTTTTCGTAAGAACCTACATTAAAGTTACCATAATTTTTAACATCATCATAAGGAAAATGACTACTTAAAGTTATTAAAAAGGAATAAAAGGGTTTATTTAAATTTTTTATTTTATCTACAGATTGGTTCAAAAAAGATTTGTCACTTAATCCTAAACCAATAGTTTCATCTATTTTGAAATCCTTCTCTCCATAGAAATTATCAAAGCCAAGTCTCTTATACATTACATTTCTGTTCCAAAAACTTTCTCTAAAGCCATGAAATGCAGAGGTACTGTAACCAGAATCTTTAAAATTTTGAGGCATAGCATTAAATTCATTACCACAGTATAAAAAGTAGGCTGCACCAGATGAAGCAGGATATAAAGAATTATTAGACATAAATTCAGCATCTGAAGTTCCACCAGCAGCTATTTGATAATAAAAATTATTAAAATATTCGCTACGATTTACCCATTTGTTTAAATTTGGAGTAATTTCTTTATTATCTATCTTACTATTAATAGTAAATTCCTGGAGAGCTTCTACTTGAATCATAATTAAGTTTTTGCCATTTGATACTCCCCTTAAATTATTTGTATAAGATGAATTGGTTTTAAAAAAAGTTTTTATTTCTGCTTCTTCTGATTTAGATATAGGAGTTTTTCTACTTATACTTGAATACAGAGAATTGTAGAAATCTAAATAATGATAGTTAATAGTCCCTAATTTTTTTACTATATATACTTTATTATACATAGTACTTATAAGTCCTGGTTGATCTTTGGATAAACAATAAAAATCATAAGTGTTGATAATTGCACTAATAACTAGTAATCCAAAAAAAACTGAGATTGTTAAAAGTTTATTTCTTTTAACATTTTCTTTAGGTGTATACATTTTAATCTTTGGAAGTATGAATATAAGATCTAATGCATAAAGAAAGTCAGTAAACTTTATTAGATTGCTTACACTAGATTTTACAGCGCCAAGTTGAAATCCATTTATAAGTACAGGGATAGAAATTACATCTTTAAAGTATCTAAAATAAGTTAAATCACTTATTATAAAAATAGTTATAATAAAATTGCATATGTATAGAAATTTTCTACGAACATTATCATTAAAAATAAAAGATAAAGCAACAATAATTAAAATAGAGGCAAGTACAGGTGAAAATAATGAAATATATGAAAAGTATCCAGATTCCATCTGTCTGCCATATATAAGTACTTTTGTACATACCAAAAGTATAAATAATACTACATCTATATAGGTGCAAATAAGCACCTTTAGTTTTTTCATTATGTATCCTCCAAATCATAAAAGTCCCATCATAAATAATTATACACACATTAGTTTACAATTATCAAATAATGTGTTAACAAATTGTTTCAAAAAAATTAATAATTATAAATTCATAGCTGGTTTAATGTTTTAAAACCCCAAGAAATATCTATTGAAACAGTAAGTTCTATATTTTACATTTCATAAAATAGCTATTTACATAAAGAGAATAGTATAGCATAATATACTTGTTATAGAAACGAAAATTTTTAGGAGGAATAGAAAATGGATGAGATTAAAGAAGAGATTAAAGAAGAAATATTAATAGATGAAGAAGAAGCTAAAAAACAATTTTTAAAAGAACTTAAAAATAAAAATAAAGAAGAACAGGAAAAGTTACAAGAAATTGAAGAAGCTAAGATAGCAGAAGAAGCTAGAATAGCAGCAGAAGCTAAAGCTGCAGAAGAAGCAAAAGCAGAAGCAGAAGCTAAGGCATTAGAAGAAGCGAAAATGGTAGCATATAAATCAGAAGAAACAGATATAACTGTTACTGAAGATACAAAACTTGTAACAAATAACGAGAATAAGGTTCATAGAAAATTTAGTGGCAATACTATAAAAGCAACTGTTATTGACACAGCAGTAGGGGCTGTTGTTTCGTTGGCAGGAGTAGGACTACTAGATCTTATATTAAGACTTTTATTTGGATATTATGTTGTAGATTACAAAGGTTTTTATATAATATTCTTATTAATAGTATTGATTTTATACCCACTAGTAATGGAAAATACAAAATTTAAAAAAACACTAGGACAAAAATTTAATAAAGCAGAAGTTCAAGAAAGGAACGAATAGGAATTGAAAAAAGGCAAAGAATATGAATTTTATATAGAAAAAACCCAATTCCCAGGAACTGGCATAGCAAATCAGGATGGAATAAAAGTACGAATTAAAAATGGAGTACCAGGACAAAAAGTATTAGCAAGGGTTACAAAAAGAGAAGAGATTCAGCAGAAGCAAAAATACTGGAAATCATAGAAAATATAGATTATGCAATAGAACCTTTATGCCCTCATTTTAATTTGTGTGGTGGATGTACAACTCAATTTCTGCCTTATGAAAAACAATTAGAATTGAAAACCGAGCAGGTGCTTGAACTTTTTCATAATGCAGGTATTGAGAATTACGAATTTTTAGGTATAGAGAGAAGTCCTGAAGAATTTGAATATAGAAACAAAATGGAATTTTCTTTTGGAGATGAGGAAAAGGGTGGAGAACTTACTCTTGGAATGCATATAAAAGGAAAAAGTTTTGGAATAGTTAACGTAGATAATTGCAAAATAGTAGATGGAGATTTTAGAGTAGTACTGGATACTGTGGTAAATTATTTTAGAGAAAAACAATTACCTTATTATAGAGTGATGAGAAGAGAAGGTTACCTAAGAAACTTGGTTATAAGAAAAGCTAAGAATACAGGTGAGTTATTAATAAATATAGTAACAACATCCAAGTTGGAGTTTAATTTAGATGAACTTAGTGAAATCCTTAAAAAATTAACATATGAAGCAGAATTAAAAGGAATACTACATACTATAAATGATAGCTTTTCAGATGTAGTTCAAGCAGATAAAGTGGAGATACTTTATGGGGAAGATTATATAATTGAAGAACTATTAGGTCTTAAGTTTAAAATAGCACCTGAATCATTTTTCCAAACCAATTCAAAGGGTGCGGAAAAATTGTATAGTATAGTTAAAGAATTTTTAGGAGATGCTTCTTCAAAAGTAGTTTTTGATCTTTATTGTGGGACTGGTACTATTGGTCAAATAGTAGCACCTAATGCAAAAAAGGTTTTAGGAATTGAGCTTATAGAAGAGGCTGTTAAGGCTGCAAATGAAAATTCTAAACTAAATGGTTTGAATAATTGTGAATTTATAGCTGGTGATGTGGCTAAGGTTATAAAGACTGTAACTGAAAAACCAGATGTAATAATATTAGATCCACCAAGACCAGGGGTTCATCCTGTGGCATTAGATTATGTTATAAAATTTAATGCTCCTGATATAATTTATGTATCATGTAATCCTAAAACCTTGGTTACGGACTTAAAGGTGATTATGGAAGCCGGTTATAAGGTTGAGAAGGTTAAGATTATGGATATGTTTCCTCACACACCACATGTGGAAACTGTGGTTAAACTAAGTAAGTAAAATCAACAGTTTTACGTAAATTAAATATGAAGAATTGGCTATTTGCCACCCATTTGCCACCGCTTTTTTTCTGCGAGTGGCAAATTATTTTATATTAGAAATAACAGATTCTAATATATCTACGCTATCCTGTCTTAATTTACTAAATTAATATTTTTGTATATGGTGATAAAATGAGTTATTTTATTTAATGGATTAAATGCTGAATTAATTTAAAAATTAATCTCATTTAGTTTTATATTTATAACTTGTTCGGATATAAATACTAATATTACGGATAATTGTAAAATTAGGTTTTGAAGAAACGTTTGTTATTTTGGGTGGCTTCATAATGGTGCAAATGGAAGGCTTTTTAATTGTTTTACTTAGAATCATACTTAATATGAATATGACCTTAAGTTATTAATTATATTCTAAATTACGTAGTTATTATATCTGTAAGTACTTCTGTAATATCATTATTGAAAGATAAGCATTTACATGCTATTTCTTCAGGAACTTTTGAAAACTCCATATTCATGCGGATTAGTGATGCACTAGGATGTTTAGAGGTAATCTTATCAAAAGGCCATCGAATTATAACTGGTGTATTAAATCCAACACCCAATTCTAAAAGAACTAATTTGCCATCTGTTGAGTTATTAACAAAATCAATATAGTCTTTTTGTTTTTTCATATGTGGTGATTCAACAAAGGTATCATCTACACGAAGGTTTTTTGACAAATATGAGCCACACTTAGGACAACGTGGAATATCTGATTCTTGTACTGTAAGTTCGTCCTTATTCATATTAGATATCATTTTATCAATAAATATCTTGTTATCATAAAGTTCATCACAGCAGGGTTTATCACATTGAAAAAGTCCATAATCGCCTTGTGGAGCAAATATTTTTTCCTTACTAAATCCAGCTTTAATGAATTGACCATCGACGTTTGTTGTTATAATAAAGTGATTTTTATCTTTTACTATATCAAACAAATCTAGGTAGGGTTTTAGAGCAGGTGCTTCATAACGGATTCTATTAATATGATTGGTCCAGTAAGCCCAAAAGTTTCTTCTATTCGAATCGTTCACTTGCCAATATAGAGAAAGGGCATCTCCTATAGTTTCAAGGCCAAGTTCCGAAAGCTTTGGAAACCATTCCTTAAATATTTTACTATCATTATAATTTAGTCCTCCTGCTGCGGATAGGCCAGAACCAGCACCTATAAGTATATAATCTGCTGATTTTATGAGATCAGCTGCTTTAGTTATATTATCTAAATAATTTTGCATATTCATTATAATCCTCTCTAGTAAATACATTAAAAATAATTCTATCTAATTTATTTGGATTTGATTTAAGCCAATTAGCTACTGTTTCTACTGCGATTTTTGAAGCTATATCCTTTGGAAATCTGAACTCACCAGTAGAAATGCAGCAGAAGGCAATTGTTTTAATATCATCATATTCCTTTGCTATATTAAGACAGGAGATGTAGCAGTCTGCTAACAATTTGCAATCATCTTCTGAAAGGTTATCATATATAATAGGGCCAACAGTATGAAGTATATATTTGCTTGGAAGATTATAAGCTTTTGTGATTTTTGCAGTACCAGTTGGTTCATCAAAGCTTTGTCTTTCCATAATATTATTACATTCAATCCTCAATTGTATACCAGATGCAGAATGTATGGCATTATCTATACATTTATGCATAGGAACAAAACAGCCAAGCATTTTTGAGTTAGCTGCGTTAACTATAACATCTGCGCTAATGCAGGTTATATCTCCTTGCCAAAGAACAAGTTTATCAGAAAAGAGTGTTTTAGTCCTTTTAAAATCCTCATTAACAATAGTTAAATTATATGGATCAATAATTTCATTCTCTTTTCTTTCTTCTAATAAAAGTTCATCTTGAATTTTCAGCATAGGGTCATTTATAGGCCATGGGCCTCTAACATTCATCAATGCCCTTAGAAGTTTTCGTTTTCCTATATAATTAGTGGGAATGTTTTGTATTTTTATTTCTTTATTTTCATTTATAAAATAATCTAGCAGATTATTTAAAAGCTCTTCTTTTTTCATACTAAATCCTCTCTTTATACAAATTCTAATAATGAAATGACTGGATACAATAGAAACCAGTTATTCATCTGGAGATTTATTCCTAAATTGCATTAAATCTCATTTTTTACGTATTTGATAGCTTTTACAGGGCAATTTTCTAGGCAAAGACTACAATGTAAGCAGTTTGAGTCCTTTATAAAATAAGGAGCTCCCTTATCCACACACTGCTGGGGGCAAATTTGTGCACATTTGCCACAACCTATACATTTTTCAGATATAATATATTTAGCTTCCTCGGCTTTTTTATGGCCTAAAGTAAAGGTGTCTCTGAAGATTGGTTTTGAGGAAAGGTCGAAATACTCGCCTTGTCCTTCATAAAGTTGAAATACCTCTAGAGCATGCCGTGCATTTACAGGATAAATTTCTTTCATATATGGATTTTCTTCAAAAATTTTATCTAATAAATCTTGCCCAATATTTCTTACTTTTCCTCTGATAGAAATGGCTTTTTTAGTAAGGGAATCTCCGTTGCCACCAGTCATACCTGTAATTGCAACGAACTTTTGGTCTTCAAGTTGTTTAAAAAATTCCTTTCCCCTTGCAGTTAAAAAGTAAAGACTTTTATTATCCACCAGCATAATATCTATAATACGTACTTGAGGTAGGCCTTTGTCATCTAAAGTCGCAAAGGCCGTGGAATGTATTTCCTTTTGAAGTATTTGAAGATAATTCTTTGTATCCATTGATTATTTTCTCCTTTATATAGTTTTTTGGTGATTATTTTTTAGTAATTGTAAATATTTTTTATCAGCTTATCCGGAACATAAGGTAAAGATCCAAAGAATGTATGTTTAATCAATTCTATTCCACATAATGTCTATTTATAATGAACATCAAACTTTTACACCTCTTTAGCATGAAGAGAATATTATTATTTTTGCTAATATATCTCTGTTTGGATTAAGTTCTAACATTTTTAATGTCTCTTTAAAATATTGATTTATTAGTTAAGTTGGGTGCCCCAGTATTACAAATCATAACTGGGGCATTACATTATATCATAACTACGATATAAATTAATTTACCAAATTAAAGAGTGTATTCGGCAGGTGGGTTACCAGAAAAATCAGCTATAACAGCCTTAGCATCTGCAAGATAAAATATCTCAAATATCGGATTATCAGCAGTATTATATTGACCTTTTACAATAGGATTGTCCATACATGCTTCTTTTACAGCCATATTGTTTTCAAATACAACTTTACCATTTAAACGAATCCATGCGTAGGTAGGGCTGGAAACAGAAACTTCAACATAAGGATTTTCATTCATATCTTTATAAACATCTTTAGTGTTATTAGTGCAGAACCAAAGTTTACCATCCTTCTCAAAGCAGAACATGAAAGGGCGACACTTTGCTTTTCCATCACGGCCAACAGTTGCTAAATACTGCACTGGGTTTTTAGTTAAAAATTTTACTACTTCATTCATAATTAATATCTCCTCTTAATTAAATTATTTTGATTACAGTCTTATAATAATTTTGATAGTATATATTTACAAGTAAGCACTTCAAAGTTTTATACTTACCTGTAGGTAACAAATATATTAATATTTTATATAAATCTAATAAAATTAGTATTTTCCGTTTTGATTTTTCCACTGATCTTTAGGTGAAATAGTTTCCATTACATCCCAGTGTTCTGCAATTTTATTATTTTCAACTCTAAATAAATCATAGTATGATGTTTGTTTTCCACCAAAGTTTCCTTCACTAACAACTAATACAAAGTTTCCTTGTCCAAGTACCATATGAATCTTATCATATTTCATCACAATACCTTGTTTAGCCATAGAATCTAATGATTTACCTAATCCAGATAAGCCATCAGCAATGCTAGGATTGTGTTGAATATAGTTATCACCATCAAAATAGGATGTTAACTTATCTGGATGTTGTCCCATTAAAACGTCTTGTACAAAACTTTTAACCAATGTTTTATTAGCTTCAGTTTTATTCAAATCTTTTATTTCAGTTGAACCATCAAACATTGTATGCCCGCTTGGATTTGGACCAGCTATAGTCTGAAGGTTATCCCAGTGCTCTACAATTTTACCATCTTCAAATCTGAAGATATCAAAACCAGCTTTAGGACCAAAGAAATTATATTCAGTTTGAGCAACTACATAATTTCCATCTTCAAAGGATCTAACTGTATTTACTTTTGCAGAATTCTTTGGAAGTGACTGTAATAGCTTGCTAAATCCAGCAAGTCCATCTTCAGCTGATAAATTGTGCTGAATGTATTTCTTTGAATTAATATATCCAACTGGCTCAGAGGCTCCGGTTTCAATACTTTTTAATAGAACAACTACCTTATCCTTATTATATGTTTGTTTTGCATTAGTCTCTTGCTTAGTTTTTTGTTTAGTTTCTTGCTTAACATCTTTGGTAGTACAACCCACTGCAGTTACGCTTATAGCAATTACTGTTATTAATGTTACTAATTTTAAATTCATTTTATTATCTCTCCTAAATTTGTTTGATTTTTGTCAGCTGCAATTATATAATATATTTTACAGTATACTTTTGCAAGTAAGCACTTTGAAGTTGTATAAGTACCCATAGGTAACTATTTAGTATTTGCAATGCTTTAGCGCATAATTTGTTAACAGCAGTAAGAAAGTATAGCTGTTAAATATTAAAAAAGGAAGTGGAATTTATGAAAAAAGAATTACCAGCTTGCCCAGTCGAAACTACTCTTCTACTGATAGGAGAGAAATGGAAGGTGTTAATATTAAGAGATCTTATTGAAGGGACTAAACGTTTTGGTGAGCTAAAGAAATCAATAGGTTCTATAAGCCAAAAAATGCTAACCCAGCAGTTAAGAGAAATGGAAGAAGATGGTTTAGTTCTTCGAAAAGCTTATGCTGAAATTCCTCCAAGAGTTGAATATTCACTTACAGAAGACGGGATAAGTTTAAAGTCTGTACTTGATTCCATGTGGGCGTGGGGGGAAAAATATAAGGAAAAAATTAAATATTAATTTATAAATAAGAGCATAGTTTCTAAATAACTTAGCACCAAATAAGTATTCAACTGATAGGAGCAATCAAAAGGATAGTAATAATCCTAGCACGGAATCTATTTCAAACGGGTACTATATGTTGTCTTAATTTGTAATTCTTAAACAACATATATTATATAAATTACTTAGTGTAACAGGCCTATTCAATTTAAATAACTAGTATCGGCAAAGTAAAACACAATACTTATATATGTTTTATAAAATATTTTGTTAATAATTAATGTGCTAATGTTAGATGATTGCAGAATTGAAAATTAAATATTATTTTGAGAGTCATGACACAGTCGTAAGTTTAGACGACTTAAATTACATTGTTTTGCCATGTTTTGTTGTTGTTTAATTTATATTTAATATAATCATAATACTATATAAATATTAACTTATTACAATAATATATAAAGTATTAAAATACAAAATAAAATTTGAGGTGATTAAAGTGGATGCGATTAGTATTATGGTAATTAAAACTTAAATATAAAGCAAACAAAACAATAGAGAAAAATTGTACTTATAATGTTACTTGTGAGGAAGGAGAAATTTAATTGGATATATTAAAAGTTAAGGGAAATACGTATTGCATTGATACTGGAATGACGTACATACCCTTTTATAAAATTAATAATGAAGAAATTATTATGTTGGATACAGGTTGGAAAAAAGGAGAGCGTGAGGGTATAGATGAAGTTTTGGAAAGCAATAATTTTAAAGTTAAAGCTATTTTAAACAGTCATGCTCATATAGATCATATTGGGAACAATGCACATTTAAAAAATAAATATAACTCTATAATTGCTATGTCTGCTTATGAAGCCATTATTTGTAGTTCTGAGATTAATCTTAAGGTTTATTACGGAAGGCAAACATTAACGGAGATAAAGAAACACTATGGACATATGGTTTGTAAAACAGATATTAGCATAGATGAAGATCAAGATGAGGTATCACTATGTGGGGTTAATTTTAAGATTATTCACACACCAGGGCACAGTCCTGCCAATATATGTAGTGTAACACCTGATGATGTTGCATATATGGGGGATACTCTCATAAGTTATGAAGTAATGGAGGGGGCGAAGATGCCCTATGCATATATATTAAGTGAAGACATGAAGAGCAAGGCGAAGATTTATGACTTAAATTGTAGTAAATATGTGGTGGCACATAAAGGAATGTATGACGATATTAAAAAATTAATAGATGATAATATCGATTTTTATGAAAGTAGAGCAATGAGAATATATGAAGTAATAGATGGATCTATGACAATGGAAGATATTATGAAGGCTGTCATTAAAAAGTTTGACATCCATATAAAAGATACGTTTAAGTATTACTTTATAGAAAGAATGTTAAAATCTTATGTGGATTATTTATATGAAATAAAAAAGCTTAAGTTAATTATGGAAAATGGTTTTCTTAAATATACCAAATAACAGCGTCAGACCTAAAAACTTAAATCACCACTTTTAGAATTAATATCATCGAACACAAAAAAAGAAGGTAAACATATTAGACAAAGATATTTTATGTGATGCTCACAAAACAGCAACTACCATAGATGATAGATATAACATTACTGATAATGAAAGAGAAAGTACAATTAAAAATTATATAGATGAAAATGTAGCTATCACACTAAGAATAAACATTACAACATATTGTGTTTGTCATTTATTTGTAAAGGAATATATTGTATGTAAATTTCTTAATGTGATAGCTACATTTCATTTTCAGTATTAGCCTACGCTAAATTTCCTTTTACATCTTCTTCATTTTTCTTTTTTGATTTAAGTATCTTGTAAATCACTCCAAGCATTATAAACCATACAGGTGTTACAAATAAGGCTACACGAGTTTCATTATTAAGTACCAATGTAACTAAAACAAAAACAAAGAATGCCAAAATTATATAGTTTATTATTGGATAAAGTGGCATTTTGAATTTGCTCTTAGAAGCAAGTTCAGGCTTAGTTTTGCGATATCTTAGATGACAGATAATTATAATTGCCCAGATGAAGATATAGCAAAATGTTGATATACTTGTAATGAGTACAAATACGCCTTCTGGCATAATATAGTTCAGAATAACTGAAATCAAAATAATAGTTGCAGAGAATATTGTAGCATTACAGGGTATATGATTAGAAGTTAATTTTTTCATTGATTCAGGTGCATTATTTTCTTTAGCAAGAGAGTAAATCATACGGCTTGTACTAAAAATACCGCTGTTACAAGCAGATGCAGCTGACGTTAGTACAACAAAATTTACAATGCTTGCTGCTGCTGCGATTCCAACTGAAGCAAATACCTGTACAAATGGGCTTTTAGCTGGATTAATCGAATTCCATGGGTATATACCCATAATAACAGTAAGTGCTCCCACATAGAAAATAATAATTCTAATTGGAATATTGTTAATAGCTTTTGGAATAACACGTTCTGGGTTTTCAGTTTCACCAGCGGTGAGTCCTACTAATTCAATTCCGGTGAAAGCAAATACAACCATCTGGAAAGAAAGTATAAAACCACTTACTCCATTTGGAAACCAACCGCCATGACTCCAAAGGTTTGTAAAGCTAGATGCACCAGCATTTGTAGAGAACCCCTTAATAATCATAAATGTACCAACTATAATTAATGCTAAAATTGCAACAACTTTAATTAGTGCAAACCAGAATTCCATTTCACCAAATAACTTTACTGCGGTAAGGTTCATAATTAGTAAAATTACAAGAACTATAAGGCTTGGAACCCACCTGGATACATTTGGAAACCAGTATTGTATATAAAGTCCAGTGGCAGCTACATCAGCCATAGCAAGTGAAATCCAGCAAAACCAGTATGTCCATCCAGTAATAAAGGCTGCTCCTTCTCCTAGATAATCATACACAAATTCTACAAAAGAATGATAGTTTAAATTGGAAAGTAATAACTCCCCAAGGGCACGCATAACAAAAAATAAAATTGTTCCTGTTATCATATACGCAAATAAAATAGATGGGCCAGCCAGGTGAATAGACCTGCCTGAACCAAGAAATAATCCAGTGCCAATTGCACCACCAATTGCAAGTAATTGAACATGCCGATTTTTTAGTCCCCTTGATAAATTTTGATTTTTTGACGTTGATTGATCCATTTTATCCCTCCATCTTAGTCAAAAGACATGTAATAAAAAATGTCTTTTCCTATATAAGTATTTTGTGATTGGAGATACAAATGGGAATAGATAAGATCTAAACGAAGTAATTGATGTTTATTATATATTACTTTTGTAAGATATGTTACCTGTCCCCTGTCCTTTTACCTGAGAGTTTGACCTTGCGGCTTGCTCCTTCGGTGCTCTTATTAAGAGTCTCTCCAAGGGTTCATCCAATAGCGGTCATCTCTAATTAAATAGGTACCTGAAAGATTTACTTCTTCGGTGAATGGCCATAGCCATAACTCTCCCACTATCTTCATCTGAACTATTAAATTTTAATTTATATACTAATACATATTTAATAAAATTGCAACATTTTTTTCGTTTTTAATTAAAATTAAAAGGTTATTTAGTCACAATTTCTTAAAAAAAATTATAATAAAGTAACAATATTAACTTAAAATTAGAGAAACGAAATGGATATAGGAGAAAAAGATATTAAGATGGCAGTAATAGGGAGCATTATGATATAATAAATCTACATCTTAAATTTAGATTAAGTAGAAAAATTAAGGATTGTGTGTTACCAGGTGTTTACAAGAATATGATTTTTATATAGAGGGAAATTATAGATGCTTAACTTTAAGAAGTAATAAATATAAGAAGGAGAATATTTTAGTGAGTAGAGAATTTTATCTAAAGAAAGTATATGGATACACATTTGAAGATATTGATATATATTTTAAATATAATAATACTGTTATTTATAGCACAAATAAGACAACTGTATTAAATGATGAAAATGGCACATTTAAGGCAAGAATTCTTGAATTAATTTCTGCAACGTATATAGAGGACAATGAAACAGGGAAAGATGGGATAAGATATTGTATACCAGAAATTTTAAAAGCACAAAATATAGTATCCTATTTCACTGGAGTTCCCATTACTGTATATAATGAATTAGATTCTTATTTTAGCATGGAAGAAAAGTATGAGCATTTGAAAAGAGATACAACTCTTGTAATTGAAGGAAAAGATTATACAAGTCAATTATTAAATTTAATTGAAAAATTGCAAAGTTAATTATAGGAAAACATCTAAGATAAAAATTTTTAGATCTTTTTTCATGTTAAGAATTTAAGTAATTATCAAAAGAAGCATGCATATTGATAACTAAGAGTGGGAAAAATACAAATGAGGTGATAACATATGCAAAAAATTGGCGTAGAAAAAGGTTTATCTATGATTGCAGACTATTTAAGTTCAGAAGGGTATTCAGTGCAAACTTTGAACGGAGATATTGATAATAATGGTTCAAAGTATGAAAACTTAGATGCAATTGTTACGACAGACTATAATACAGATATGATGGGATTTAGTGATACTTCCACAAAAGTTCCTGTTATTAATGCTAGTGGTTTGACACAAGAAGAAATAAAAACTATTATTCAGCAGAAAACCACTGAATAATAGTTAGTGAATGATTCTATAATCATGAATCAACAAAAAGTGTGTTTATTTGTAGGCTATAAATAAACACACTTTTGCTAAAAAATATTAGTGATTATAGCAATTGTTCAGATTGATAAATACTAAAATATTATAATTAAAAAATAAAGTCTATCTATTGCAAGTTTGTTCTAGATAGATTTTTTTATTGAAAAATGTTTACCATCTAGGTATCTTAATAAAATATTAAGGGTGTTATATAATGTTTTTATATTAAAATAATGGAAGTTATAAGGATAAAATAAGAGGGGAAATTATAAGGTCTTGGTAATGATAGCATATCTAAATAAAGGACTATTATATGTTTTAACATAATTCTACAATCTACATAAAATATTTACAAAGTTAAGATATAATATAAAAATAAGCTCAAAAATTTCTTGGTTTTCTACAATATAAAATTGAGGTGAATAGCATGAATAAAATTTTAATAATAGAAGATGAGGAAAAGATATCTAATGTGCAAAAGGCATATTTAGAAAAGGAAGGTTATGAGGTACATACTTCAACTACTGGACTGAGAGGGTTAGAGTTATTTGATTCAATTGAATTTAGTTTGGTAATACTTGATCTAATGCTGCCAGATATTCAAGGAGAGGAAATATGCAAAATTATAAGAGCTAAATCTGATATACACATATTTATGGTTACTGCTAAATCTGCATTAGAAGATAAAATAGAAGGTCTTAATACAGGTGCAGACGAGTATTTAGTTAAACCTTTTAGTCCAAGAGAACTGGTTGCAAGGGTTAATGCTTTATTTAGAAGATTAGAATTAAATAATAGTTCGATTTTATCTTTGGATAATGGAAATCTCCAAATTGACAAAGATAGTAGAATTGTAAAAGTTAAGGGAGAAGAAAGACTGCTTACCCCTAATGAATTTGATATTTTATATGCTCTTGCAGTAAATAAAGGAAAGGTTCTTACTAGAGAACAATTAATTGATAGGGTTTTTGGCATGGACTTTGAGGGATTTGACAGAACAGTGGATGTTCATATAAAAAATATAAGAAAAAAAATAGAAGAAGACAGCAAAAATCCTAAGTACATTTTGACAGTTACAAGGCTAGGATATAAATTTGGTGGTGAAAGTTAATGTATAGTATTAGGAAAAAGCTAAGTATTATAATTTTAGTTTGTTCTATATCAGCTGCATTTTTAATTGCTATTTTTGTAAATATTACAATAAGCAATAAATTTAGTGAATATATGGTGAATACCCAGAATAAAAGAAATGATAGAATAGTACAGTATTTCCAGGAAGTTTATAAAAGAGATAAAAAGTGGACAGTGGATTCAGGAAGTGAAATGAAACATGAGGCATATATGAGCAACTATTGTATAACTCTTTTAGATTCAAATAAAAGGTTAGTTTGGATGATGGATCCAAATGATATTAAAGAAAAAGAACATTTTAAGGCCTTAGGTGGTAAAAATGGGGTTTTTAGTACAAATAGTTTCCCGATTAAATATAATGATGGTGTTGTTGGATATGTACAGATAGGTCAATATTCTTCAGTATTATTATCTGCTGATGATGTGAATTTTAAGTTATCTATTAACAAAGGAATTATTGCTAGTATTTTTTTAAGTCTTCTTATTATAATAATTATAAGCTTGTATATTTCAAAGCAGTTTTCAGTACCTATTAGAGAAGTGTCAAGTGTATCAGTAAAACTATCTAATGGGAATTATAAAGCTAGAACTAATGTAAATACAGACATATTAGAGATTGAAAAACTTAAGAGTAGTATAAATTCCTTAGGAGAGAAACTTAATCAACAGGACTTATTAAGAAAAAGGTTAGTTTCTGATATATCTCATGAAATAAGAACTCCACTTAACATTCTTGAAAATAACTTAGAAGCTATGATTGATGGGATTTTTCCAGTAAATACAGAACAACTAATAGGTTTAAATGATGAGGTTATTAGGTTTGGAAAACTTTTAAATAACCTAAATACTTTAAAAGAGTTTGAATCAGAAACAGTTATCATTAATAAAGATAAGATTTTATTAGATGGACTTTTAGCATCAGTATGTGATGACTTTTCAATTGCATTAAAAGATAAGAATATAGATTTAATTTATAATATTAGAGAAAATAAAGACTATAGTATAATTGGGGATATAGATAAATTAAAACAGGTGTTTATCAATATTTTATCCAATGCAGTAAAATTCTCTAATTACGGAGGAAAAGTTTGGGTGAACTTAACTAAAAATAAAGAGAATATTATTGTTAGTATAAGAGATAATGGAGCTGGAATTAGTAAAGAAGATTTACCTTTCATATTTGAAAGACTTTATAGAGGGGACAAGAGTAGAAAAAAAATTGAAGGAAGCGGAATAGGATTAACCATAGTAAAGGATATTTTAACGCTACATTCAGCTTCTATTGATGTTGAAAGTGAAGTAGGTAAAGGAGCTATATTTACAATAAGATTTAGAGAGTTTTAGTATTCTTAGTGCCTTTAGCACTTAGAATACGTTATCCTTTAAGGGAAGAACTTATCCAAGCGCGTAGCAGTTGCGTAGACTCCACTTTGAAGAAAATCAGATATACCCAATATATGATTTGGTGATAGTCATTTTCACAGATTGACATTGGAGTGTTAGCAATGGTAGCGATAGGATAAGTATTGAGTTATCATTAACCTATGTTGTTTTTACCATATTTTATAATATTAACATCAAAAGTCATAACTAATCCCTTATCTACTATTTCTTTTACTATTGGTATAGCTTTCTCAATTTTTTCAGCTTCATCAATTACTTCTATAATAATAGGAAGACTTGAGCTTAAATCAAGTATTTTAGCATTGTGAATTGTTTTGGATTCACCGTATCCAACTAATCCTCTTGTAACAGTTACTCCTGCCATGCCAATTTCCTTTAGCTTTATGACTAATGCATGATATAGATTGCGTCCTTTATATTTAGAATCCTCACTTACATAGATTTTTAAGATTTTGTAGTTACTACTTAGTTCCATCATTCATCCTCTCCTTCTATATATTTGCTATTTGGGTTCCTAAAGCAAATCCTAAAGTACCCAATAATAAAGTGCCTAAAATGTATATAAAAGCATTGATTTTTTCCTTTTCTTGAAATAAATTAAATCCTTCATACATGAAAGTAGAAAAAGTGGTGTATGCACCTAAAAAACCATCTGCAAGCAGTAGCATCATGTTACTGCTTATGGCAGTGGTGCTTACAATGCCAAGTAATATTGCACCTGTAATATTTATTATAAAAGTTCCTATTGGAAAAGTGGTACTGGATTTTTCACTTATAATTTTACCAAGACTGTATCGAAATAAACTTCCTGCTGCACCACCAATTCCAATTAATAAGTATGTCATTTAATCACCTTCTTTATCTGTTGATACTTCTTCTAAATTTGAGTTACTATAATTATTACTTCCATTTACTAATTTCACAACAATTTCTCTTGCTAATACTACTCCAAAATATGCAGCAGCAAGTCCTAACATAGTAGAAAAACATATATAAGATATAGAAGAATAATAGTAGCCTTGATTCATAAGATTTACAGTTTCTTTGCACAAGGTTGAAAAGGTTGTATATGCGCCAAGAAAACCTGTAGCTATTCCTAATCTTACATCGGAACTAAATTGCCAAATTTCAAAAGCTATAGTTAGTATAAGTGCTAAGAGAAAGCTTCCAGAAATATTAATTAATAATGTGTTTATAGGGATAACTTCTCTATAATGATAAATATGAATATGTTCTATTTTATATCTTAATAAAGCTCCAAGCATTCCTCCTAAAGCTATAAGTATATATTTTTTCATGAGTATAACCTCCCTTATTTATGAAGATATCTAAAATCAAATAGTATTAGTTGGTGATACTAATTAAAAGACTCCTACAAATAGCATATTTACACTGTTTGCAGGAGTTATTAGCTATATAAATTTAAGCTGAAATATAATCACCTTTACAAGATTATTATATATCAAACTTTTTAAGATTGATATATTTTTGGTAAAAAAGTATAGTGTAAATTTTTCAACCTACATTTTAGTGATTTTCTTTGTTTAAGAGTTATATAAGGGTTTGTTTTGATAGATATATTTATGGTATAATAATTAAATACTATATAGTGTGAAAATGATAGTAAGTTAAATAATTAAGTATTATAATGTCTGTTTGTTAAAAAATACTATAGCCTTGGAGGAATATGTATAAAAATATTGAAATTTACAATTAGTAGTGTTATAGTTGTATTATAATAAAAAAGAATCCGTACTAATTAGAAAAGGTGCGGATAAATTTATGTATGATGAAGAATTCACCGGAAATTGTATATATTGATAAATAAAAGACATATTCTGATTTATCGGTAAGGCAATAGAAAATTGAGATACACATGATGACAAATAAAATTAAAATTCAATGGAGTGAAATTCTATTGAAAGTAACTTGCCAATTCACATTTACTTCAGTTAGAATTGTTTTAAAAAAGAACTTCTGTATTTTAAGTATCAGTTTTAAAACTTATTAAATGATTCTTAGCTAAATTGAATAATATTAAAAACATAGTATTGCTTTAATTTACAATATATTATGTTTTTCTTATAATGAACGATAGTTTATTTCATATTTACATTTACATTTACGTTTATGTTTTATTGATTTATTATGTTAAATACCTATTCGTAAGTTTAAAAAAGGGAGGCTGAAAATAATGAATGAGGGGCAAAAAAATATATTAGTAATTGATGATTCTGCAACTATTAGAAGTTTTATAAGACTTATGCTGGAAGAAGCAAATTACAAAGTATGGGAAGCATGTGATGGCCAAGAGGGAAGCGAGTTATATAAAAAATCCAATAATATCGATTTAGTAATTACGGATATATATATGCCAAGAAAAAGTGGACTAGAAGTTGTAATAGAACTAACGAAAGAATATAAAGACATAAAGATAATTGTTCTTTCAGATGGAGGAAAAGACCATTTTTCAAATGAGTTAGGGGTATGTGAAGCACTTGGAGCAACTCACTTTTTGAAAAAAGATTTAATTAAAGATGAATTGATTGCTTTGGTAAATAAAGCATTTTCAGAATAAGTTTAATTTTAAAAGTAACAATTTAATATAAATTAGTGTGATTATTGTTGGAATTTTACTAATATGTAAAAAAAGGTTGGAATATTGTTTCTAACCTTTTTTGTTAAATTAAGAAAAGTTTCGGTAAATACTTTGGATTTTAATATATAAATAACATAAGTGGAGGGATATTAGTGGAAAGTAAATATGTTATAGGAATTGATTTAGGTGGAACAAAAATATCTGGAGCTGTTGCAAATTTAAAAGGAGAAATTATTTCAAAATACATCATTCCTACAAAAGCAGATGGAGGAGAAGAAGTTGTATTAGAAAGAATAATGGTAGTTATAGAAAAAGTAATAGAAGAATCTAAGGTGAATAAAGATGAAATTTCAGCTATAGGTATAGGTTCTCCAGGACCTTTAGATGCTAAAAAAGGTACAATTATAACAACGCCTAATCTTCCTTTTAAAAATTTTAACATAGTTAATCCCATAAGAGATAAATTTAATATTCCGGTTTATTTAGATAACGATGCTAACGCAGCAGCTATAGGCGAATATGTTTTTGGGGCAGGAAGAGGAACAAATAATATGGTATTCATAACAGTTTCCACGGGCATAGGTGGAGGTGCTATATTAAATGGGAAAATATATAGAGGGAATACTTGTAATGCCTTAGAAATAGGACATTCTACTATAGAGAAAAACGGTCCGCGATGCAATTGTGGCAACTATGGTTGTGCAGAAGTATTAGCATCAGGTACTGCTATAGGAAAATCAGCACGGGCAGCAATAGAAAAAGGAGAAAAGACTTCACTTTCTACATATGAAAAAGTAACGGCTTATGAAGTATTTAAAGAAGCTGAAAAAGGAGATAATGTAGCGCAAAATGTGATTGATAAAGCGTTAAATTATTTAGGGATATGTGTTGCTAATGTTATTGCTTCTTTTGATCCTGAAATGGTTATAATTGGTGGAGGGGTTTCAAAAGGAGGAGACATAGTCTTTGATAAAGTAAAGGAAGTAGTTAATAATAGGTGCTTTAAGGTTATGAGTGAAAGTACTAAAATAGTACCAGCAGCTTTAGGAATTGATGCAGGTGTTATAGGGGCTGTTTCTCTTGCTATAATGGAAAGTGGAGAACTAAAAAATTAAATAGGTATCTTAAGTCACATTCAAAAAAATAACTAGTTAGCATGTTATATGAAATTGAAATTTGAAGTAACTACTTGTGTCACACTAGTCTACTATTTTACATGCGTAAATTTAAAGAAACAAGGATGATCAATATAATAATTGAATAAGTCTTGTTTCTTTTTTTACTTAATTTAAATTGCATAACTAATGTAAATAAAATGGATTATACAAAAAAATGTTCAAAAAACGAACTGTGTTCAAAAAACGAACATGTATTTTGAGTGATTTTGCGTAAAAAACGAACAAAGTATAATAAATTAATTGAAAAGTCAATTAATTCAGGCTTCTGAAATTTTGGCATACATATTGCTTAGTATTTAAGTAAAAGCATTTTTGTTTATAATAATCAAGGAGGTTACGTTATGATAAAGAAATATTTAATTGTTAATGGGGTTAAAAAGACTATTATAGCTGATCCAGAAACATCTTTGGCAGATGTTTTAAGAAAACAGGCTTTTCTTACTGGAACTAAAGTTGGATGTAGAAAAGGAGAATGTGGTGCTTGTTCTGTAATTTTAGATGGTAAGGTTGTGAGAGCTTGTATAACCAAAATTAAAAGAGTTCCTGATGAAGCAGAAATTATAACCATAGAGGGAGTTGGAGACCAAGAACATCTTCATCCACTTCAATTAGCATGGATGATACATGGTGCAGCTCAATGTGGTTATTGTACACCAGGATTTATAATTTCAGCTAAAGTATTACTTGAACATAATAGTAATCCAACAAGAGAAGATGTTAGAGCTTGGTTCCAAAAAAATAGAAATGTATGTAGATGTACAGGATATGTTCCATTAGTTGACGCAGTTATGGAAGCAGCAAAACTAATGCGTGGTGAAGTAACAAAAGAAGAATTATGGTATAAGCTTCCAAAGGGAGAAAGTTTATTAGGTTCAAAAGCTATACGTCCTTCTGCTCTTGCAAAAGTAACAGGTACTTGGGACTTTGGAGCAGATTTAGGATTAAAACTTCCAGAAGATACATTACACATTAAGCTAGTTCAAGCTACAGTATCTCATGCAAATATACTATCTATAGATACTTCAGAAGCAGAAAAAATGCCTGGAGTTTTCAAAGTTTTAACATATAAAGATGTACCTGGTACAAATAGAATAAATGGATTAGCTTTCCCTACAAATAAAGGTGATGGATTAGAAAGACCTATATTATGTGATAAAAAGGTTTTCCAATTTGGTGATGCAATAGCTATGGTACTTGCAGATACACCATGTCAAGCAGAAGCAGCAGCAGCAAAAGTAAAGGTTGAGTTAGAAGAACTTCCAGCATATATGAGCGCACCAGCAGCTATGGCTGAAGATGCAATGGAAATCCACCCTGGAACACCAAATATTTATTTTGAATGTGGCACTATAAAAGGCGAAGATACAAAACCTTTAATGGATTCATTGGAATATGTTGTTGAAGATGATTCATATGTAGGAAGACAACCACATCTTCCACTAGAACCAGACGTTGGATTCGCATATATTAATGAAGATGGAAAATTAATTGTACATTCAAAGAGTATAGGTTTACACCTTCACGCTGCAATGGTAGCAGATGGCATAGGTGTTAAACTAGATGATTTAAAGATAGTTCAAAATCCTACTGGAGGTACTTTCGGATATAAGTTTAGTCCGACTATGGAAGGATTCCTTGGAGTAGCTGCATTAGTAACAAAGAGACCTGTATATTTAGAATTCAGCATGTACCAACAAATAACTTATACTGGAAAGAGATCACCTTTCTTTATGCATCTTAAATTAGGTGCTGATAAGGATGGTAAGTTTACTGCATTAGAAACAGATTGGTCTTGTGACCATGGTCCATATTGTGAATTTGGTGACCTTGTAACTACAAGGGGTTCACAATTTATGGGTGCAGGATATAACATTCCAAATATAAGAGGAGAAGGAAGAACTGTTGCTACAAACCATGCTTGGGGTTCAGCATTCAGAGGATACGGTTCACCACAAAGTTTATTTGCTTCAGAAGTTTTAGTTGATAAATTAGCTAAGAAAATGGGCGTAGATCCTCTTGAATTAAGATACAAGAACGTTTATAGAGAAGGAGATAAGACGCCTACTGGTTGTGATCCAGATGTAATCTGTTTACCAAGTATGATTGATACATTACGTCCACTATATAAGACTGCTAAGGAAAAAGTTAAAGATAAAAATGCTAAGGGCGGAAATATGAAATATGGAGTAGGAACTTCCTTATTAATTTATGGCTGCGGTCTTGATGGTCCAGATACTTCAAATGCATGGGCAGAATTAACTAAAGAAGGAGTTACTATAGGAAACTCTTGGCAAGATCATGGTCAAGGAGCTGACATGGGAACTTTAACTTTAGCACATGAAACTTTAAGACCAATAGGAATAACTCCAGAACAAATTAAATTAATTATGAATGATATGGAATTTACTCCAGACAGTGGGCCTTCAGGTGGAAGTCGTTCTAATGTTTTAACAGGAAATGCTACTAGAGTTGCTTGTGAAAACTTATTAGCAGCTATGAAAAAAGCTGATGGTACTTACATGACTTATGATGAAATGGTAGCTGCAGGTAAAGAGTTAAAATATGATGGAAAATGGACAGCACCTTGCACAGCTCCTGATCCAGCAACTGGTCAAGGAAACCCATTCCCAACTTATATGTATGGTGTTATTATGTCAGAAGTAGAAGTAGATACTACTACAGGAAAAGTTAAAATAGAAAAAATGACTTTAATATCTGATATAGGAACTATAGTAAATAAATTAGTAGTTGATGGTCAAATGTATGGTGCATTAGCTCAAGGCATAGGACTTGCTTTAACTGAGGACTTTGAAGACTTAAAGAAACATACTACACTTACAGGCTGTGGAATACCACAAATTAAAGATGTACCTGATGATATAGAAATAATTTACCAAGAAACTCCAAGGCCACTTGGACCATATGGTGCTTCAGGTGCAGGTGAAATGCCACTTTCAGCACCTCATGCTTCTATAATTAATGCTATTTACGATGCTACTGGAGCGCAGATAACAAAATTACCTGCACGTCCTGAAAAAGTATTAGCAGCACTTAAAGCTTTGGAAAAATAGAAAAATATTCATAACTCTAAAAATTTTACATTTAATTTTATGTTAAAGTGTATTTTTATAGGAATCGGAAACCATAATATACCTGAGTAATTTTAAAATGTTTCCGGTTCCTTTTTTTTATGAAAAATCTTTTAATATATTTTATACGGCACTAGCTGAAAAAAGTCATTCATAACTCTTAATTATTCATTCTTAATTCTTAATTAAAAAGTAGTCATTTAAAATTAAAATAGTATCAGTAAACTATAGCATATAAGGTAGGTTATAGGATTGAAAGCCTATAATAGGAGGAAGGAGGAAATTTATGGATTTAAATAAGTTATTAAAAAAAGAAAATTTGTGTATTACTGATACACCATCAGCTTGTATAACAGCTTGTCCTTTACATATGGATGTAAAGTCTTTTGTAGAGGAAATAGAAAAAGGAGATTTTAAAAAAGCTTATAAAATTATGGCTAAAAAGATCCCGTTTACAGGAATAATATCTAGAATATGTGATCATCCTTGTGAAAATGCCTGTGCTAGAAAAGAATTAGATGAAAGTATAAGCATATCGGAACTTGAAAGAAGTGTAGTTAAGCTTGGATATTCTTCTAAAAAGAGAGTAATACCAATTCCTAAAAATAATAAGAAAGTGGCAATAATAGGAGGTGGAATAAGCGGTATTACAGCTGCTTTAGATTTAGATAGAAAAGGATATTCTGTTACCATATATGAAAAAGAAGAAAAGCTAGGAGGAAGAATTTGGGGATTTCAAGGTGAAAGTCTTACAAAGGAAATTATAGAGGAAGAATTACAAATATTTAATAATGGAGATATAGAAGTAAAATTAAATAAAATTATAGATAAAGAAGAAATGGAGATAATATCTAAAGATTATGAGGCAGTGTATATAGGTACAGGTATATGGGAAGAAGATTTAACAATTAATTTGGAAACTTTTCAAGTAGAAAATACATCATTATTTGCAGGGGGTACTCTTGTAAATAAAAATGAATCCATTATATTTTCTTTAAGTTCAGGTAGAAGAGCCGCAGTATCTATTGATAGATATATTCAAAAAATTTCTATTACAGTAGCAAGGGAAAATGAAGGGGCTTATGAAACAAGTTTAAAAGTTAAAATAGATGATATAGAAAAAGTAGAAAAGGTTAAAAAAGCTTCATTAGAATACAATGAAGAAGAAGCAATAAGAGAAGCTAAAAGGTGTTTAAAGTGTCAATGCACTCAGTGTGTAAAAGCTTGTGTACATCTAAAAAAATATAATATCAGTCCTAAAAAATATATAAGACAAATAAATCATAATGAAACTATAATACTTGGAGATCACTATGCAAATAAAATGATTAATTCTTGTACACTTTGTGGTCTTTGTGGTGAAGTTTGTCCTTCTAGTTTAAATGTAAAGGATATAATACAGGAAACTCGTGAAAGCATGGTGGAGAGAAATAAAATGCCTGTGTCTGCTCATGATTTTGCCTTAAAAGATATGGAATTTAGTAATAGTAATTATTTTTCCATGGTAAAAAACCAACCAGGTTATGAAAGTGTAAAATATATGTTTTATCCAGGTTGTCAGCTGTCAGCTTCATCTCCAGAATATATTAGTGAAACGTATAAATATCTTATGAAAAACATTGAAACAGGAGTTGGAATAATGCTAGGCTGCTGTGGTGCACCAGCAGATTGGGCAGGTAGAAAAGATTTAATGGAAAAGAATATAGATAATATAAAAGATAAATGGAATAAAGGTGGGAAACCAACTTTCATTTTAGCTTGTTCTAGCTGTTGTAGTATATTTGAAAAATACATGCCAGAGATAAATTTTATATCTCTTTGGGAAATTATGGATAAATATGGAGTTCCAACTAATAATAAAATGAAAGAAAAATTAGTGTTAAATGTACATGATGCATGCACCACTAGATATAACAAAAAAATTCATGAAAGCATAAGAAATATAGCAATTACATTAGGTCATAAAATAGAAGAACTTAAGTTTTCAAAGGAAAAAACTAAATGTTGTGGTTATGGAGGACTTGTATATTTTGCAAATAAGGATCAATCAAAAGAATTTGTAAAAGATAGAATAGAAGAAAGTAACTTAGACTATTTAGTTTATTGTTCAATGTGTAAAGATTTGTTTATAGAGGAAGGAAAGAAAACCTTTCATATATTAGATTTAATATATGGTGATGATTTAAAAAAAGTTGCTTTGAGAAAAATACCCACTTTATCACATAGACATGAAAATAGAACGCTTCTTAAAATTAATCTTTTAAAAGAATTATGGAATGATGAAGTAAATGATTTGAAAAAAAATAGTGAATTAAAGATAATAATACCTAATAATGTAGAAAAGCAGATGGAAGATAGGTTGATTTTGCTTGAAGATATGGAAAAGGTAATAAATAATGCGGAGAAAAATAAAGAAAGATTTTTCAATGCACAAAACTCACATTATTTATGTAAATTAAGAATAGATAATGTAACTTATTGGGTGGAATATGAAAATAAGAAAGATGAAATATTAGTTCATAGTGTATATAGTCACAGAATGGAAGTAGTGGAGGAGTAATTATGAATATTAATAAAGAAGAAAAAACTCCATGGATTTGTGATAAATGTAATAAGGAATTGGAACTTAGAAAAGTAAAGGTTCGTTATCTTGGAGGAAGTTTTGAAGTGGAGCTTATGCAGTGTCCTGAGTGTAAAATGGTAATTATAGACGAAAACTTAGCTTTAGGAAAAATGATTGAGGTAGAAAAAGGGCTGGAGGATAAATAATGAAATGCTGCAATGCTTATGAAAGTGAACATATGAAGAATATTACAGGTGAAACTTTAAGACCAGGAGGATTTGTACTAACAGATAAAGCAGTAGAATTTTGTGAATTCTCACGGGAGGATTCAATACTGGATTTAGGCTGTGGTATGGGAGCTACATTAAATTACCTTCATGAAAAATATAGTATAGAAGCGGTAGGAATAGATCCTTCTGAAAAGTTAATAGAAGTAGGAAGAAAAAATTATGAATATGCTAACTTTGTTAAGGGCAGAGGTGAAGAAATCCCTTTTGAAAATGAAAGTTTTAACGGGGTATTTGCAGAGTGTACACTATCTCTTATGGAAAATTTGAATTCTGTTATAGAAGAAGTGTTTAGAGTAATAAAAAATGAAGGCTTCTTTATTGTTACAGATGTGTATGCTAAAAAACCTGAATTTATTAGTGAACTTAATGGTATTTCAGTTAACAGTTGTATGAGAAGTCTTAATGATTTAGAATCACTTAGAAAAACAATGATGAAAATAGGGTTTGAAATAATGCTTTTAGAGGATTGCAGTGATATGTTAAAAGCACTTATGGTTAAAACAATATTTTCCTATGGTTCTATGAGTGCTTTCTGGAATAAGGCTGCAAAGTGTTCTATAAATGGAGAAAAATTTCAAAGTCTATTAAAGAACTGTAAACCTGGATATTTTATAATGATAGCGAGAAAAGGAGGCAAATTTAATGAATGATACTGCTTTCAGAATATATAAACTAGCTTCATCGGGATTTTGTTGTACTCAAATAATGCTTAAGTTGGCATTGGAAGATGAAGAAAAAGAAAATGTAGATTTAATAAAAGCTTTAAATGGTTTTTGTGGGGGAATAGGAGCGGATAAAAAAACCTGCGGTGTTTTAACTGGAGCAATAGCTATTATAGGCCTGTATGCTGGAAAAGGAGAGGCAACAGAGTACTATAGTGAAAATTTCCAATCTATGTTAAGTGAATATATAAATTGGTTCGAAGAGGAATTTGAAAGCACAGAATGTAGAGAAATAGTAGGAATACAAAAAATAACTGATGACAATGGAAATATAAGTTATCCTGTGAAATGTGGGGACGTATTATTAAAAGGTTATGAGAAAGTCCAGCAAATAATATTTAAATATGGCTATGAGTTTGGCGATAGGGATGAGATTTGAGCACTGAAAATGTAATTTCTAAAACACAGAGTTTATGTCCCATTTGTTTAAAAAAAATAGAAGCAGAAAAGGTCTCACAGGATAATAAAGTTTATATGAAAAAGTATTGTAAGGAGCATGGAGAATTTAAAACTATCCTATGGAAAGGAAGTATTTCCATGGAAAAATGGGTTAGAAATAAGGAAAGAGCTTATATAAAAAATCCGCTTACTAATCCTCTTAAGGGATGTCCTTTTGATTGTGGCCTTTGCAGTGAGCATAGACAGCACACTTGTACAGCACTAATAGAAGTAACTCAAAGGTGCAATTTAAAATGCAAATTTTGTTTTGCAGATTCCTATGCAGGTAAAGAACAAGATATTTCTATGGAAAAAATAAAGTTTATGTATGAAAGGGTATTAAAATCTTCTGGTATATGTAATGTGCAGTTGTCAGGGGGAGAACCTACATTAAGAGACGACTTACCTTCTATAATAAAATTAGGAATAGAATTAGGATTTGAATTCATACAAATTAACACTAATGGTATTAGGATAGCACAGGATGAAGAATATGTTAAAAAACTAAAAAAGTCAGGTCTCAGCTCAATCTTTTTACAATTTGATGGCACAGATGATTTAATATATAAAAAATTAAGAGGAATGGAATTGTTGAATCTTAAGATAAAAGCCATAGAAAACTGCAAAAAGCATGACATAGGAGTAGTTTTAGTTCCAACTATAGTTCCAGAGGTAAATGTAGATAATATAGGCAAAATTATAGATTATGCTCTAAGTAATATACCTACAGTAAGAGGAGTGCATTTTCAACCTGTAAGTTATTTTGGAAGAGTACCCTGTATTCCAAATGAGGAACAGAGAATTACTTTACCAGAAATTATGGATAATATTGAAGAGCAAACAGAGGGAAAAATTAAAGTAGAAAGCATGAAGCCACCAGGATGTGAAAATGCTTTATGTTCTTTTCATGGCAATTATATATATAAGGGAAAAAAAGAATTAATAAGTATCACAAATAATTCAAGTAGCTGCTGCTGTAAAAGTGAAAAAGCAGAAGAAGGAGCAAAAAAAGCAAAGCAATTTGTTTCAAAAAATTGGTCCTTTAGAAAAGCAGATGGTTTTAATGCAAAATTAAAAGATAGTAAAGATAGCAGCTGGGATGAAATATTGTATAATATAAAAAATTATTCTTTTAGTATATCTGCTATGGCATTCCAAGATGTATGGAATGTAGATTTAGAGAGAATCAAAGATTGCTGTATTCATGTAGTAAGCACCGAGGGAAATCTTATACCATTTTGTATGTATAACATTACAGATGCAGAAGGAAATCATATTTATAGAAATTGCAAAGTTGAAATGGAGAGAGCATAAGATGAATTTAACACCTCTTGAAAACTGGATAGTAGATAAAACAGAGATAGAGAACAAAGATAGAGAAAGCTTAGAAAAATATCAATTAAATAAGATAAAAAAAACTATAGAATATGCCAAAAAATATAGTAAATTCTATGGTGAATATTTAAAGGATATTGATGAAAAAAAAATAAAATCCTTCAGAGATTTTAAAAAAATACCTTTTACTTCATCTGAATATGTAAAGGAAAATTCTAAAGAATTTTTATGTGTATCTCAGAAACATATTTCTAGAATAGTAACATTAAGGAGCTCGGGAACTAGTGGAGGAGAAAAAAGAATATACTTTACAGAAAAAGATTTAAGGCTTACCATAGAATTTTTTAAATATGGTATGAGCTGCTTGATAAATAAAAATGATAGGGTATTAGTACTTTTGCCAGGTAACAGCTATGGAAGTATAGGTGATTTATTAAAAAAAGCATTAAAAGAAATAAATGTAGAATGTTATGTACAAGGAATGCTTGTAGATGTAAAAGCTACTTCTGAGTTTATAAAAGATAAAAGTATAAATTGTATTGTAGGAATTCCTATACAGGTGCTTTATTTTTCTAGATTGGAGAGTGAAGTATTTAAAAATAAAATAAAAAAAATTCTTCTAAGTGCAGATTATGTGCCAGAAACTTTAATAAAAGAAATTACAGATAAGTTTGGATGTAAGGTTTTTACTCATTATGGAATGACGGAAATGGGATATGGTGGTGGTGTAGAATGCGAAGCTTTAAATGGCTATCATATGAGAGACAATGATTTGTATTTTGAGATAATAAATCCACTTACAGGGAAGACAGTAGAAAATGGACAATATGGAGAAATAGTATTTACAACCCTTCATAGGGAAGGAATGCCCTTAATAAGGTATAGAACTGGTGATACAGCATGTTTTAATTTAGAGCCTTGTCTATGTGGCACTTTTTTAAAAACTATGAGTAGAGTGGTTGGAAGAATAGAAAATAAAATTAAAATAAGTAAAAATGAATTTATCCATATGAAAGATTTAGATGAAATAATCTTATCTTTTGAAGAGGTAATAAATTATAAGGCATATATTGAAAATGAAAACAAGATCTTCATAGATATTATTACGAGAAAAGAAGAAGATTTTAATAAAATAGAAAAAGAAATTAAGTGTAGTATAGAAAAAGTACCACCAATAAATAAAGAATTAATTAAAAATAATTTAGAAATTGTAATAAGGTACTTAAAAAAACCTATTGAAATACAAAATAGCATGATAAAACGAAAAATACATGATTATAGAGGGAGGGCGTAATTATGACAGATATATATGAAACAATCTATGAGTTGTTAGATAACAAGGAAGATTTTGTATTAGCTACTATTTTGGAGAAATATGGATCAGCACCTAGAGAAGAAGGCACAAAGATGATTATAAAAAGAGATTTTTCAATAGTAGGTACCATAGGTGGCGGTATTTTTGAAGCTATGGCTATTAAGCTTTCAGCAAAGGTTTTTGAAACAGGAGAATTTAAGGTTGAAAAGTTTGGATTATCTAATGAGAGTGCTTCATCTTTAGGTATGGTTTGTGGTGGAGAAGTTAAATTGCTTTTGGAATATATAGATTTTAATAATAAGGAAATGGTAAATATATATGCAAAAGCAGCAGAATTAAAAAGAAAAGCTTGTAACTTTGTTGTTGTAACAAAAATACCTAAAGAAGAAAAAATGATAAAGGGAACAGATAAATGGATTTGCAGTGAAGAAGCATTTTATGGAGAAGAAAATGATACAGTTCAATGCATATTTAGAAAAATAAGAGAAAATTTTAAGAATGTAACTATGGAAAATATTAATTTATCAGGAAATCAATATTTAGTAGAACCTATTTTAAATTATGAAACTTTATATATAATAGGAGCAGGACATGTATCACAAAAAATTGCTGAAATAACTAAAATGTTAGATTTTAAAACTATAGTTATAGATGATAGAGAAGAATTTGCTAATGTCCAAAGATTTAAAAATGCGGAAGAGATAAAAATAATTCCTTCTTTTGAAAATATACTTAAATATATAAAAGTAGACAGTAATAGCTATATTGTAATAGTTACAAGAGGACATGCTTATGATAAGGACGTATTAGGTCAAATGTTAAAAACTAATGCAAAATATATAGGTATGATAGGAAGCAAGAAGAAGAAAGAATTTGTTTATAAATCTCTTCTAGATGAAGGATATACTTTAGAGGAACTAGAAAGAGTATATAGTCCTATAGGAATTTCTATATTTGCACAAACTCCTGAAGAAATAGCAGTAAGTATTGTAGCAGAGCTAATTAAAGTTAAAAGAGAGAATCTTAATGAAAAAAAATAGTTTTGCAGCTATAATTGTGGCGGCAGGATATTCTTCAAGAATGGGTGATTTTAAACCCCTTTTAAAATTTGGAGAATATACTGCTATAGAAATGCTTATTAATACTTTTAAAGCTTCAGGAATTGACAATATTATAGTAGTAGTAGGACATAGGGGAAATGAAATAGTAGAGAGATTAAAGAATTTAAAAGTTAAATGGATAGAAAATGAAAGTTATTCAAAGGGTATGTATACATCAGTAATAAAGGGATTAGATCTACTAGAAGAAGAAAATCAAGGTTTTTTTATGATTCCTGTGGATATACCTCTTATTAAAAAAAGTACAATAGAAATATTAAAGGAACAATACTTGAAAAAAAATAAAGGCATTATATATCCTAGCTTTAATGGGAAATTGGGCCATCCTCCTCTTATAGATTGTAAGTATAAGGCCATAATAAATGAAGGTAATGATGAAGGTGGATTAAAAAATATATTGGAAAAATTTAAGGAAGATTCTATAAAGGTTCCAGTTTTTGATAAGAGTATATTAATGGATATGGATACTAAAGAAGATTATGAAGAATTAATTCAATATTTTAATTTACAAGCACTTAGCATAGAAGAATGTTATTGTATTCTAAATTTATACAATGTGCCTAATAATATAATAAAACATTGCAGTGAAGTATCAAGGATAACTTTGAATATTTTAAATGAATTAAATGAAAAAGGATACAATTTTAATAAAAATGTTATGCAAGCTGCAGCATTATTACATGATTTAGCTAGAATGGAAAAAAGTCATGCAGAAGTTGGGGCGAAAATATTAAAAAATTTGGGATATGAACAAATAGGAAATATAATATCAACTCATATGGATATAGAAGTAGATGAAACAGAGGATATTACAGAAAATGAAATATTGTATTTAGCAGATAAGGTTATAAAGGAAGATAAATTTGTACAACTTCAGAAAAGACTTTCTGAATATTCATTAAAATTTCATGATAATTTTCAAGCTTTAAATAAAATACAAAAGAGATTTAATGAAGCTGAGAAAATTGAAAGAAAAATAGAAAATATAGTTGGGAAAAATTTCAGTTATGAATAGAAAGATTTATTTAATAAGACATGGTAAAATAGATATAGGTAATGAAAAATGTTATGTGGGAATTACAGATATACCATTAAGTATAGAAGGAATTTTACAAGCAAAGAGACTTAAAGAATTTTTTGCTTCTATAGATATAGAAAAAGCATATTTGAGTCCTCTAACAAGATGTGTTCAAACAACAAATATAATTTTAGAAAATAGAAATGTAGAAAATTTTTTAGTAAAAGAGCTAATGGAAATAAATATGGGTGAGTGGGATGGAAAAACTTTTAAATATATAAAAAGCGTTTTACCAGAACAATTTAAAGAAAGGGGAGAAAACATAGATAGTTTTATACCACAAGGTGGAGAAAGCTTTAATCAGCTTAGAGAAAGAGTTAATCCTATTTTTCAATCTATTATAAAAAATACTAATGGAAATATACTTATAATTGCTCATGCAGGAGTAAATAGAGTAATATTAAGCAGTATTTTATCAATGCCACTGAAAGATATATTTAAAATAAAGCAACCCTATGGATGTATAAATGAGTTGTCGCTGAATAAGGAAGATGAAAAATGGCAGTGGAAATTATTATAATGGAGGTAGTAAAATGAATGGAGTTACTTGCAAATCAGATGTAGAACTTTCTCATGAAAGATGTGAAAAATTCAGCATTGATTCAAAGCAAATTTTTAGCAAAAAAATCATATGTGATGCAGAATTACAAAAAAGATTTGCAGCTAACAGAAATTTAATATTAACTGCAGCACCATATATGGAGCAATTAATTAATTTTGTAAAGGGATTCAATTTTTTTGTGTTACTTACGGATGGAGAAGGATGTATATTAAATGCCATAGGTGACGAAAAAATACTTTCAAAAGCATTTTCATTAAAAATGGTACCAGGTGCATTTATGAATGAAGAAAATATAGGAACTAATGCTATGAGCATGGTTATAAAAAACAAAGTTCCAGTTCAAATTTCTGGAGAAGATCATTTCATAAAAGCTTATCACAAGTGGACGTGTTGTGGAGCTCCTATAAAAGATAACCGTGGAAAACTTATAGGTGTTTTAAACCTTACTGGGTACATTGAATTTGTACATTCCCATACACTAGGCATGGTTATAGCTGCATCAAATGCTATAGAGGAAATGCTGAAGGTAAAGGAGTATAATAAAATTCAAAATATAAATAACAAGCATATAAAAAACATATTTAATTCTATTCCAGTTGCTATAATAACTTCTGATATAAATGGTAAAGTAAAAGTTTGTAATAAAAAGGCTCTACAGATGTTTGGAAGTGAAGGTAATAAATTAAAGAAAGATGAAATGACAGAAATTATAGAAAACTGGGATAAGGAAAAAGCATCCATATATTTAGGTGAAAGCATATCAAAAGAAGTAAACATAATAACCTTGAGAAATAAGTTCCAATGTCATTTAACTACGAGTTCAATATATAACTGTGAAGAGGATAATATTGAAATAGTGCATGTTTTTGAAGAGATAAAAAAACCAAAGAAAAAAAATAATGGCCAGGCTTATTATACCTTTGATAAAATAATTGGACAAGATGAAAATTTTATGAAAATATTGGAATATGCAAAGAAGATTTCTGATAGTAAATCAACTATACTTATAATGGGAGAAAGTGGTACAGGAAAAGAGGTATTTGCACAATCTATTCATAATTACAGCAGAAGGGTAGATGGACCTTTTATAGCTTTAAATTGTGGAGCTATTCCAAAACAACTTATAGAATCAGAGCTTTTTGGATATGAAGAAGGAGCTTTTACAGGAGCTAAAAAAGGTGGTAACCTTGGAAAGTTTGAATTGGCAGATGGGGGAACAATAATGCTGGATGAAATAGGAGAAATGCCTATTGATATGCAGACAAAACTTTTAAGAGTTGTACAAGAAGGCGTAATAACGAAAATTGGAAGCTCAAAATCTATACCTGTAGATGTAAGGATTATAGCTGCTACCAATAAAGATTTAAAAAAAGAAGTAGAACTTGGAAGATTTAGAAAGGATTTGTATTATAGACTGAATGTATTGCCAATATACTTACCTCCTCTAAGAGAAAGAAAAGGAGATATAATTCTTATTATAGAATATTTTATCAAACGTATATCAAGAAAGCTTAATAAAAAAGAGATTACGATACCAGAGGAATACTTGAAAAAAATTTTTAACTATAGTTGGCCTGGTAACATAAGAGAATTAGAAAATGTTGTTGAGTTAATTATAAATACAGAATCTATACCTACAAATTATTTTTCAGAAGAAAGTTGTGATAGTGAGTTGTTAATAGATATTAGTGAAGATTGTTTAAAATTAGATTCTGTAGAAAAAGAACACTTAATTAAAGTGCTAAAAAAATTTAAAGGTAATATTACTCATTCAGCAGAAGCTTTAGGAATAAGAAGGAATACCTTATATAGTAAAATTAAAAAATATAATATAGAAATATAACAAATTATGAATTGGTTATAGGAGTTAGTTTAATAATTTAAAAATTTTCATAGAGTATATTTTAATAGCATCTTTCTTAAACAAATTGTAAGAAGATGCTTATTTGTTTTGCATTGAAAATAAACTAAAAATTTACCAGTAATTATTTAAATAAATAGAAATATAATACAATAATTCCTATTGTGTAGTATAATAAATCTAATGATATTAGACTTGAAAGAAAAATTTTCAGAAAATTCTCCAAATAAGAAGGGAAATGGTCAAAATTCATAGAAATTAAATACTAAATAAAAACAAAATACTTGTTTCATTATAATGAAGAGGAGATGATTATATGGAATCAAGAGATAATATAACAAAAAAAGATAATATAGAATTTGAACTAAAAGAAAAAAATTTAGAACTTGATATAACATTAAAAAAGCTTGAATCTATGGAGGTTCAGCTTATAAAACAGGATAAAATGGCTAGTATAGGATATTTAGCCGCAGGAGTAGCTCATGAAATAAATAATCCACTGGGTTTTATACATAGTAATTTTGAGTCTTTAAGAAAATATATAAAAGTATTAGTGAACACTTTAAATGAATATTATAAACTTCATGATATGGAAAACTATAATTTAGATGATTTCAAAGGTTTACTGAAAGCTATTAAAAATTTAAAAGAAGACAATAATATAGATTTTATAGTAGAAGATATAGATGTACTTATGCAGGAATGTGATGATGGATTATATAGAGTAAAAGATATAGTGAAAGGACTTAGAAATTTTTCTTATGAAGCAGCACAGGACAAATTTGAGGAATATGATTTAAACAAAGGGATAAACAACACTTTAACTATAGCAAAAAATGAAATAAAGTATTATGCAAATGTAGAGTTAGAATTAAATGATATACCATTAATACAGGCGATTTCAGGCCAAATAAATCAAGTGATATTAAATATAGTAGTAAATGCAGTACATGCTATTAAGGAAAAAGAGGAGAAAAAATTAGGTAAAATAAAAATAACCACTGAATTTGATGATAAATATGTATATTGTCATATAGAAGATACAGGAACAGGTATAGCACAAGAAAATATGAATAAGATATTTAAATCATTTTTCACAACAAAACCACAGGGCACAGGAACTGGTTTAGGGCTATCTATATCTTATAATTTAATAAAAAATCAACATGAAGGAGATATATGTGTTGAAAGTATTTTAGGTAAAGGAACTAAATTTACAATAAAGCTCCCTATAGCCCAAAATTTACATGAAAAGGAGTTTTAATATGAATTTACTATTTGTAGATGATTCTAGATTTAACTTAGTTCATGCAATAGATACTATAAAAGATAGTGATATTAAATGCGAAATATTTACAGCTAGCTCTGGAGAAGAAGCATTAAAGTCAATAGAAGAAAAGAATATTGACATAGTTATTTTAGATATTATAATGCCTGGTATGACAGGGCTTGATGTGTTAAAAGAAATTAAAAATAATAGTAAACATAAAAATTTAATTGTTATTATGTTTACTTCTCTTACGGATAAAGAATATTTAAAAAAGAGCTTTGAACTTGGAGCTAATGATTATATAAACAAGCCTATAAATGAGATAGAATTTCTTTCCAGAATAAAGAATGCTATAAATTTAAAGAAAAGTCAAATGGATTTATATGATTTAATGTACGTTTTAAAGGAAAAAAATAGTAAACTAGAAAAAACAACTTCAGAACTCAAAAGAACTCAATCACAATTAATAAAAAGTGAAAAGTTATCAGCCATAGGTCAATTTGCAGCAGGTATCGCTCATCAAATAAATAATCCACTAGGATATGTATCTAGTAATAATGAGGTTATGAAAAAATATTGCAATTGTTATAAAGAATTAGTAAAGAATTATAAAGAGTTGAGTTTTATTTTTGAAGATATGCATACAGAAAATGATGCTGTAATAAATAAGATTAATGTTATAAAGGAAATAGAAGAAAATACAAATTTTGATTTTATAGACGAAGATATAATACAGCTTATAGATGATTCCTCTGAAGGAATAATAAAAATAAGAGATATAGTAAAAAGTTTAATGAATTTTGCACGAGTAGATGGAAGAGATAGGTTTGAACTTAATGATTTTAATAAAATATTAGTAACTACTGTAAAACCAATTGAAAAAAAGTTTCAGGAATTAGTAAATATAAACTTTCAATTAGAAGATTTACAGGAAATTTTTTGTGATGAGGTACAGATAGGTGAAGTTATTTACAATATAGTAATAAACGCTGTAGAGGCTATAACTGAACAAAATAGAGAAGATAAAGGAAATATGAAAATAAATACTTTTGTTGAAGGTGATTATATAAAATGTGCTATATACAATGATGGAAGTAGTATAGATAGTAAAATAATTGATAAGATATTTGATCCTTTTTTTACCACAAAGGCTATAGGAAAAGGTACTGGATTAGGACTTAATGTGTGTTATGACATCATAGTTAATAAGCATAAAGGTGATTTAAGTGTAGAAAGCAGCCAGGATAAAGGTACTACTTTTACTATATTATTACCTTTAAATAAGGTAGAGTAAGGGAGTTATTATTATGAAAAATAGTATATTATTTGTAGATGATGAAAAACAAATATTAAACTCTTTAAGAAGAGTTTTTATGGATAAGGACTACAAAATGCATTTTGCTTTAAGTGGACAAGAAGCCTTAACTATTTTAGAAAACAATAATATAGATCTTATAGTTTCTGACATGAGAATGCCTGGTATGGACGGAAGAGAGCTTTTGAAAATAGTAAAGAAAAAATATCCTCATATGCTGAGAATGATTTTAAGCGGTTATTCTGATGAAAAACAAATGTTAGATGTAATTGAAAATAATTTATGTTTGTCATATTCTTTGAAACCCTGGAAAAATGAAGAACTCGTTAAAATTATAAGTAATATGTTTAATTATGAACATATCATTTTAGATAAAAATTTAATACAAACATTAAATGATATAGAAAAGTTGCCTTATTCATTAGATGTTTATAATAAACTTTGTACAGCTATTGATGAAAATTCTAATGTAGATATTATATCATCCATTATTGAAGAAGACCCTAGCATAACTCTAAAAGTACTTAGTATAGTAAATTCAGCTTTTTATGGTTTGAAAACAGGTTCAATAAAACAAGCTATAAATTATTTAGGACTAAATAATGTAAAAAATTTAGTATTAGTAAGTTGTATGATTAGTTTGGAAAATAGTAAGTTTTCAAAAGAACTAAATATATTATGGAATCATTTATTATCAACCAATGACTTACTAATTAAAGTCTATAAATATCTTCTTAAAGAAAATATTTCAGATGAATTTATTGCTATAGGACTTCTACATGATATAGGAAAAGGAGTTATAGTAATATATTATGATAGTGATTATAACAATGATGGAAAAGAATATAATAGAGTAAAGCTAACAATAGAACAAGAAAAAAACTTTTTTAAAAATTCCCATTCAGAAATAGGTTCATATTTGTTATCTAGATTTGGTTTTCCAGAAGAAATAGTGGAAGCAATTATGTTTCATCATGAGCCTTTAAATCCTAGAGTGAAAAATAAGAAACTTTTATCAGCTCTTCATATAGCAGAATATTATTCATGGAGATCTATGACACAGGAGTCAATTATAGAATTAGATGAAAATGTATTGAAGTATTTAAATTTAACAGAAGAACAATGTGAAGATATTCTTATGAATGCACAGAATTAGAAAACTTAAGGAGGTGAAGACTGTATTTATAAGTATATTATTATAAGTGCAGTAGATATATGGAAAAAGCAAAGGTTTTATTTGTAGATGATGAAGTAATGATATTAAATTCTATACAAAGAGGGATAATAGGAGAAGACTTTAAAGGATTTTTTGCTACTAATGGAAAAAAGGCACTTGAAATAATGGAGGAAAATGAAATAGCAGTTATAGTTTCAGATATGAGAATGCCTGAAATGAATGGATTAGAGCTTCTAAAAATAGTTAAGGAGAAGTACCCGAATACTATAAGAATGGTTTTATCAGGTTACGCGCAGATATCTCAAATTGTAACTACCATAAATAAAGCAGGTATATTTAAATTTATATTAAAACCTTGGAAAATAGAGGAAGATTTTTTGCCTGCAATAAATGAAGCTATTAAATATTATCAACTTCAAAAGGAAAGTGAAAATTTAAAAGTTGCTTTAGAAAAGAAAAATATACTATATCAAAACTTATTAAAATCTTCAGATAAAAGTTTGGCTCAAATAAAAAAAGAGATGGATAATTTCCTTAGCATAAATGAATATGTTTTAAATAATATAAAAAAAATACTTAAAGCTCCCAAAAATTCAATTACCAATGATATTGTGGTAAGTTATATAAACATGACAGAGGAATTTTATAGAAATTATTTGTCAGTTATTTTTGAAAACAATACAAGTTTTACTTGCGAAAAACTATTTTCAGAAATTCAAGATAATACTATGTTAAAAAAAGATGGAAATATAAAATTAGCTATAAATAATGAAAGTACTAGTTTGTTAAAAGGAAGATACAAATTAATGGAATTGATACTTACTACTATATTGGAAAAAGCTTTATATGTTTATTCCAATGAATTAAATATAGTAATACAGTCCAAAGAAGTAGAAGAAAATGATGAAATTTTATTAGAAACCAAAATACTTTTAAATTATAGAGATAAAAATGAAGAAAATTCTGGCTTTATTTTAATAATAGCTATGTTTTTAAATGAACTTTTGAAAAAAAATAAAGGACAAGTTCAAATGAAAGAACAGGATAAAGTAATAATATTAACTGTAAAACAAGCATTTGCAAAAGGACTGTCTCTTTAGATACCTTATAAAATCAAAACAAATAAATAATTGCACAATTTCTGCATTAAGGTTATAATGAGTCGGATACTTTCCATATGGAAGGTATCCTTTATTTATGCAAAAATAAATTATACAATAAAAAGGGTTATAAGTATTATGTAAATTATGGTAAAAAATGTATTGAAATGTGTTGTTAAAATAAAAATGCTGTTGTATAATAAGTCAATATATAAGTTTCATAATAATACATGAGAACATTTGTTTTTATATTAAGTTTTTGATAAAATAGATACTTGTAAGAATAAAATTATGGAGGACACATATGGAACAAAGAGAGGAAAAAGTACAGATTTATGATGTTACTGCATTGACTTCTCTAGAAAAACTAGAGCCAGTTAGAGTAAGGCCTGGTATGTATATAGGATCAACAGGAAGTAAAGGGCTTCATCATTGTATATGGGAAATTTTAGACAATTCTATAGACGAAATATCTAATGGATTTGGAAATAAAGCTATTATAATTTTAAATAAAGATAAAAGTGTAACTATTATAGATAATGGTAGAGGTATACCTACAGGAATACATCCGTTAAAGAAAAAATCTGGTGTAGAGATGGTTTTTACAGAACTTCACACTGGTGGTAAATTTAATAATGATATTTATAAAACTTCTGGAGGTCTTCATGGAGTAGGTGCTGCAGTAGTTAATGCACTTTCAAAATGGTTGGAGGTAGAAGTAAAACAGAATGGGCATATTTATACTCAAAGGTTTGAATATGGTTATGATAAGTCTTTAAGAAGAGAAATGCCGGGTACTGCAGTAGGTACATTAAAGATATCAGGAAATACAAAAGAAACAGGAACAAAAGTAACTTTTATGCCTGATAAAGATGTATTTTCAACTACAGAGTTTAAATTTGATGTGATAGATGAAAGACTTCAAGAATTAGCTTTTCAAAACAAAGGTATAACCTTAAAAATTATTGATAAAAGAGAAGAAGAGGAAATAGAAAAGGAATATCATTCAGAAAAAGGACTTTTGGATTTTATAGAATACTTAAATGAAAGTAAGACTGTACTTCATAATTCTCCAATACTTTTTGAAGGAGAAAGAGAAGTAAATGATTTAAATATGTATGGGGAAGTTTGTGTTCAGTTTACAGATTCTACAACAGAATATATAGCAAGTTATGTAAATAACATTCCAACTACAGAATCAGGAACCCATGAAAGTGGATTTAAAACGGGAATGACAAGAGCTTTTAAGGAATGGGCTAAAAAGTTAAATTTACTAAAAGAAAAAGATAAAGAATTTGAGGGTGATGATTTAAGAGAAGGAATGACTGCTATAGTTAGAATAAAAATCACTAACCCTATATTTGAAGGTCAGACAAAAACAAAGCTTGGTAATACAGAAGCTTATACTATGATGAATGATTTAGTTTATACTAGATTTTGTGAATGGATAGAAGATAATAAAGAAACTGCCGTCTATTATTATAAATAATGCTATAGATGCAGCTGCTAGACGTGAAAAAATAAAAAAGATAAATGAAGCAGAAAAAAGAAAAGTAGGAAAGGGAGCTGCACCTTTAGCTGGAAAAATAGCAGTTTGTACATTGAAAGATCCATCATTTTGTGAATTTATAGTGGTAGAGGGTGACTCGGCAGGAGGATCTGCAAAGCAAGCAAGAGATAGAAGATTTCAAACTATAATGCCTTCTAAAGGCAAAATAATGAACACTGAAAAACAAAAATTAGAAAATGTATTAGGTAGTGAAGAACTTAAGATATTCAATACTGCTATAGGTACAGGGGTTTTAGAAAACTATAAAGAAGAAGATCTTAAGATACCACAAAATAATAATAATGTCAGATGCGGATGTAGATGGATATCATATAAGAACTTTATGGATGACATATATATATAGATATATGAGACAAATTATAACTAATGGTCATCTTTATATAGCACTACCACCTCTTTATAAAGTCTATAAACAGAATAAAAATAAAGAGATGGTTAAATATGCTTATAGTGATGAGCAATTGCAAAAAGCAAAAAAGGAAATAGGAAAAGGTGCTTTAATACAGAGATATAAAGGACTTGGAGAAATGAATCCAGATCAGCTTTGGGAAACTACATTAAATCCTGAAACAAGAACTCTTCAACAGATAACTATAGAAGATGCTGCAAAGGCTGAAAAAATGGTTTCCTTACTTATGGGAGATGTAGTAGCACCTAGGAAAAATTATATGTATAAGTATGCTGTATTTAATGAGTAAAGCTGTAGTAAAAACAGAGTAGGAGGCAATTAATGTCTAAAAAAACAACAATTCCAATAGATAATAATATAATAAAAGTGTCTATAGAAGAAGCTATGCCTGAAAACTATCTTCCTTATGCAGTAGAAGTGGCTAAGGAAAGGGCTCTTCCAGATGTGCGTGATGGACTTAAACCTGTACATAGAAGAATATTATATGGAGCATATATGCTTAGGGCATTTCCAGATAAGCCTTATTATAAATCGGCTAGAATAGTAGGAGATATACTTGGTAAATATCATCCACATGGAGATACATCTGTGTATGAAGCTATGGTAATATTAGCACAAAGTTTCACAACAAGAAAACCTTTAATAGATGGTCATGGAAATTGGGGAAGTCAAGATGGAGACAGTGCAGCAGCTATGCGTTATACTGAAGCAAGACTTACCCCTATTGCTTTGGAAATGATAAGAGACATAGATAAAGATGTAGTAGATATGGTAGATAATTATTCTGCTTCTGAAAAGGAACCAGAAGTACTTCCAGCTAGATATCCAAATCTTCTTGGTAAACGGAGCATTTGGAATAGCTGTAGGTCTTGCTACTAATATACCACCACACAATTTAAGAGAAGTAATAGATGCAACTATTGCGTTTATTGATAAATCAGATATAGATACCAAAGAGCTTATGGAATACATAAAAGGACCGGATCTTCCTACAGGTGGAATCATAATAGGAAAGAATTCTCTTTTGTCTGCCTATGAAACAGGTGAAGGAAGAGTTACATTGAGAGCTAAGACATCTATAGAAAGATTGGAAAATGGAAAATTAGGTATTGTTATAACGGAATTTCCATACAGAAGAAATAAAGCAAAGTTACTTCAAACTATATCTGAAATGACAGCAGATAAAAAGCATGCAAAAGCACTAGAAGCTATTTTTGATATAAGAGATGAATCAGACAGAACAGGAGTTAGGTCTGTAATAGAATTTAAAAAATCTTCAGATGAAGAAACTGTGGATAAGGTATTAAAATATCTTTTTAAGAAAACAGATATGCAGTGTAATATTTCTTTTAATATGGTAGCCTTAGCAAATGGTAAACCTCAAACTATGGGATTAAGAACAATACTCTATCACTATATAGAGCATCAAAAGGATGTAGTAAAAAGAAGAACTGAAAGAGAAATGGAAATAGCAGCTAAAAGATTTCATATAGTTGAAGGCTTTATAAAGGCCATAGCTATAATGGATAAAATTATAGCTATTATAAGGGCATCTAAATCAAAAAAGGATGCAGGAAAGAATTTGATAGAAAGCTTTGGATTTACAGAAATTCAAACAGAAGCTATATTAGAACTTATGCTATATAGACTTACAGGACTTGAAATTGTAGCTTTTGAAAAGGAACATAAGGAACTTGAAAAAGAAATAAAAAAATTAAATAAAATACTTTCTAGTGAAAATGAACTTTTAAAAATTGTAAAAAAAGAACTTTTAGAAGTAAAAGAAAAATATGGTGACGATAGAAAAACTACAATAGTTGAAAATGATGAAGAAGCTAAAATAAATATAGAAGAACTTATAGTGGAAGAAGACATAGTAATAACCATGTCTAATGAAGGATTTATAAAAAGAACTTCTTTAAAAACTTATAACCGATGTAATGCTGATTCAAACGATATAGAATATAGAGAAGGAGATTTTAATAAATTTCTAATAAACTCAAATACTAAAAGTACTTTAATGTTCTTTACAGATAAGGGGAATATGTACCAAACTAAGGGTATAAATATTCCGGAATTTAAATGGAAGGACAAAGGTGAAAGAATAGAAAGCATTATAAAAACATTGGATATTGGAGAAGAAAATATTATAGCCTTTTACTCTGTAGATAATTTTATGGACACAAAGGATTTTATATTCTTTACTAATAGAGGAGCAATAAAAAAGACTGGTATAGATAAATTTAACACTAATTATACCAAAATTATGGCTTTAAAATTAAAAAATGAAGAAAAAATTATAAAAATACATATGGTACCAAAGAATAGAAAAGAAAGCTTTATAAATGTACAAACAGAAAAAGGTCTTAAATTTATTATTAATGAACCTATAATAGAAGATTCTGATAGAAATATAATAAGTACTCAATTATTTACTTTATCTTTAAAAGATAAAGTATCAAATATAGATTTTACTACAGAGTTTATCTTTAAAAGTTTTAGTTTAAATATAAATAAGTTTGGAAGTATTAAGGCTAGTGAAAAAAACAAAACAAATAATGCTTTAAAAAAGAATAAATCACTAAAAGTAAATACAGATTCAAATAGTAAAATTTTAATTTTCTCTGAAGATGGTAAGGTATTTTCTATACCAGCTTTAATGCTTCAAAACATTGGAGAAAATGAAATGAACATAGAACATATATGGGATGGTATAGATAAAGATAAAATTATAGGTATCATATCTGTAAATAATTTTGAAAATGGAGATATATACTTTTTTACTAAAAAAGGTATGGTAAAGAAAACTTCTTTAAAAGAGTTTGAAGGTAATTTTCTTTCTGTGGTATCTTATAAATTTAAAAGTGATAAGGATGTTTTGGTGAATGTCCAATTATCTACAGAAGATAAAGAAGAAATAATAATGATAACCAAAAAAGCTATGTGTATAAGATTTGAGGGCAATAGTGTGAATTTAATGGGAAAACTAGCTTCTGGTGTTACAGGTATAAGTTTAAAAGAAGATGATGAAATTATTTATTCTGAGATTGTAAGTTTCAAAGAAAGTTTAAATAAGAAAATTATATTAAAATCTTTAGAAGGCATTACAAAGACTATAAATATTGAAGACATTAAACTTCAAAATCGAGCAGGCAGAGGAAAGTGTGTTATGATAATGGTAATAGAAGATTATATAAAAGAAGCCAAAATTCAGTAGAAATATGTAGATTAAGTTAAAGTTTTAAAAAGAATACACATAAAATAATGTAATATGTAGAAAAGATGTGAAAATATTATCAATAAGTATATAAATTAAGTTAGTTCCAAATTTTAAAAAAATATTGATATATTTAAAGATATATGATATCATTATCATAAGCTATTTTATAAATAATAATTGTGGCAGAGATTGAGAGAGCCGCTTTAAAAGAAGTCTATATTAGACTCCGTTTAAAGTCGGCTTTTTGTTGCGAAATAATTTATGTTGCTTTCGATTTTATAAAAACAGCTTTTTACTTCGATTAATTTGTAACCGGTTACAAATTAATCAAAAAAATTAATTCAAGGGGGTAAAATTTTATGTCAAAGTTAATGGCTGAATTTTTAGGAACCATGATCTTGGTGTATTTAGGAGATGGAGTTTGTGCTAACTGTACATTAACCAAAAGTAAAGGTCAAAATGGGGGATGGATAGTTATAGCGACAGCATGGGCTTTAGCAGTTGGGATTCCTGCATATATATTTGGAGGAATTAGTGGAGCTCATTTAAATCCAGCTCTTACTATAGGACTAGCTGTTATAGGTAAGTTCCCAGCTGGAGAAGTTCCAGGATATATAGTTGCACAAATGTTAGGTGGTATAGTAGGAGCCGCACTAGTATGGCTAACTTACCTTCCACATTGGAAAGAAACAGAAGACAAAGCTGCTAAGCTTGGAATATTTTGTACAGCACCAGCTATAAGAGATTTAAAAGCAAACTTTTTAACTGAGTTTCTTGCTACAGCTACATTAGTATTTGGTATTTTGGGTATAGGTGCTCAAAAAGCAGCAGATGGATTGTCACCACTAGTTGTAGGCGGATTGATATTTGTTTTAGGACTTTCTTTAGGTGGACCTACAGGATATGCTATGAACCCAGCCAGGGATTTAGCACCAAGAATAGCTCATGCTATACTTCCTATAGCAGGTAAGGGCGATTCAGATTGGTCTTATTCTTGGGTACCAGTTTTAGGACCTGTAGTGGGTGCAATTGCAGGAGCGTTATTATTTATTGCTGTATTTTAAAAATTAAAAGCTTTGGACTCTTTTAAATTTCCAACTTGCAACAAAATTTAAAAGTGATAAAATTAAAATATACAAAAAATAGAAAATAGCAAAGGAGTCCTAAGGTGATATGAAATTAAAAGAAATGTTGGTAGAAAATCCAATTATAGCAGCAATAAGAAACAATGATGACTTGGAAAAGGCATTATTAAGTAAGGCTTCAATTGTATTTGTACTATATGGTGACATTCTAAATATATCTAATATATGTTCAAAATTAAAAGAGAAAAATAAGATGGTTTTTGTACATGTAGATTTAATTGAAGGGCTTAGAGGAGATGCAGCTGGTATAAGATACATAAAGGAAAATTCTAATCCCCAAGGAATTATAAGTACAAAAACGTCAAATATAAAGTATGGCAACCAACTAGGCTTGTATACTATACTGAGAGTGTTTATAATGGACTCACTTTCTATAAAAACAGGTATAAAAAATATTCATGAAAACAAACCCAACGCAGTAGAGGTTATGCCTGGAGTTGCCAGTAAAATAATAAGTGTTATAGAAAAAGAAACCAATGGCTGCATAATAGCAGGTGGACTTATAAAAACTAAAAAAGATGTTATAGAATCTTTATCAGCAGGTGCTGTAGCTATATCTACTACTGCAGCACAGCTATGGAATTTATAATATCTTAAAATCTTAAACTTCCTATATATTAAATAAAAAAATTTAAGAAAAAGGTAGTATCTTATACAAATTTGAGGAGGAATGGATTATGGCAAAGTATGTAATGGCATTAGACCAAGGAACTACAAGTTCAAGATGCATATTATTTAATGAAAAAGGATTAGTTGTAAGCTCATCACAAAAGGAGTTTAAGCAAATGTATCCAGAAGCAGGTTGGGTAGAACATGACCCAATGGAAATATGGGCCACTCAATTTGGGGTAGCAACAGAAGCCTTATTAAAAGCTAACATAGATGCAAAAGATGTAGCAGCTATAGGTATTACAAATCAAAGAGAAACTACAGTAGTATGGGATAAGAGAACAGGATTACCTATATATAATGCCATAGTTTGGCAGTGCAGAAGAACTGCAGCATATTGTGATGAATTAAAGGCTAAAGGCTTAGATAAAGTTATTAAAGAGAAAACTGGACTAATATTAGATGCATATTTTTCAGGAACAAAAGTAAAGTGGATACTTGATAATGTACCAGGCGCTAGAAAAGAAGCAGAAAAAGGAAATTTGGCTTTTGGTAATATAGATACTTGGCTTATTTGGAATTTGACAAAAGGTAAAGTACATGTAACTGATTATACAAATGCATCAAGAACTATGATGTTTAACATACATGAGTTAAAATGGGACAAAGAATTATTAGAAATTTTAGATATACCAGAATCCATGCTTCCACAAGTAAAACCATCTAGTTGTTTATATGGAGAAACTGATGAAAAACTATTTGGGTCACCAATTAAGATAGCAGGAGATGCAGGAGATCAACAGGCTGCTTTATTTGGACAGACATGTTTTAAGCCAGGAACAGCTAAAAATACTTACGGTACAGGATGTTTCTTACTTATGAACACAGGAGAAAAAGCTGTTGAATCTAAAAATGGATTATTAACAACTATAGCAGTTGGTATAGATGGAAAGGTTGAATATGCTTTAGAAGGAAGTATATTCATAGGTGGAGCTGCTATACAGTGGCTTAGAGATGAACTTAGAATGCTAAAATCAGCGCCAGAATCAGAAAAATATTGTACAGCAGTAGAAGATACTAATGGAGTGTATTTAGTTCCTGCTTTTGTTGGGATTGGTGCGCCATATTGGGATCAATATGCTAGGGGAACAATAGTTGGATTAACTAGAGGTACTAAAAAAGAACATTTTGTAAGAGCTACAGTAGAATCTTTAGCATATCAGACTTATGATGTACTTAAAGCTATGCAAGAAGATTCAGGTATTGAACTTAAAGCCTTAAAGGTAGATGGAGGAGCATGTGCAAATAATTTCTTAATGCAATTCCAATCAGATATATTAGGGGTACAAGTTGATAGACCAGAAGTAATTGAAACTACAGCACTTGGGGCAGCTTACCTTGCTGGTATTGCTGTGGGATATTGGAAAAATAGAGAAGACGTAGTTAAAAATTGGGCGTTATCAAGAAGCTTTGAACCTAATATAGAAGAGGATAAAAAAGAAAAATTATTAAGTGGATGGCATGAAGCTGTAAAAAGATCCATGGGATGGGCTAAATAACAGCCTTTAAGATAAAAAACCTACTGAGGTTCCTTTAATAGGCCTTGGTAGGTTTTTTATTTTAGATGAAATACTGAAAATAGGAGAGATATTAACTATAATGTTATAAGGGAAGTATTGAAAATTGAGTTATACATTAGTTAGAAGGGATTGATGAATTTATGAAAAAAGCAATAGTTTTATTAGCAAAAGGATTTGAGGAAGTGGAAGCATTAACAGTAGTGGATGTTTTAAGAAGAGGAGGTGTACACTGTATTACTTGTTCTATAGATGAAGAAGAGGTATTAGGAAGCCATAGCATACATATAAAAGCTAATAATTTGCTTGAAAAAGTAGATGTAGATAAATATGATGCGGTAGTTATTCCGGGAGGGATGCCAGGGGCTTCTAACCTTAGAGATAATGAAAAAGTTATAGAACTTGTAAAAAAATTCAATGAAGAAAATAAGATTATAGCTGCCATATGTGCAGGACCTATTGTTCTTGGAAAGGCAGGAGTGCTTAAAGGTAAAAGGGCTACATGCTATCCAGGCTTTGAACAGCAGTTAGGAACCAATTTATGTAGTGAAGATATAGTTGTACAGGATGAAAATATTATAACAAGTAGAGGACCAGCTACAGCTATGTATTTTGCATTTAAGATACTTGAAAACTTAGAGGATATTAAAATAGTGGAAAAACTAAAAGAAGATATGCTTTTAAATTTTGTAGAAAACGAGATTATGAAAAGATAAAACTCCTCTAATAGAGTTTAATGAAAATTATGTATGAAATGTAATTTATTAAATTCAAAAAAAATTAATAAATTAAAATATTGACATGAAAGAAAGAAAATATAATGATTTAGAAAAAATGAAACTACATTTAGTGAATTTATTCATATAAATGTAGTTTCGATTTTTTGATGCAGAAAGTGAAATGCAAGAATTTACTTTAATCCCTTTAAAAATGGGATACTCCATACAATGTTTTTTTGAATTTTAAAATGATAAAACAATTAAAGGACAAAGATAATAAATTAACACTTAAAAAAATATCAATTATGAATATTAAGCCAATTCAGAATATGCGCATATTGAATGTATCCTTCGAAACTAGGAATAAAACAAACATAATACGAATTTTGCAGCAATAAACTGCTAAATTTACAATAAAATGAAGCTAAAATATAAGAATAGGAGTTATGAGAAAAATGTAGAATGATATATAATCATTCCATATTTAAAAAATTATTAAAATATAACTTTTAGAGGTGTAAAAAATGGAGCTTAAATTAGGTAAATTACTTATAGGTAAAACTCTAAAAACAGATGAATTAAAAAATGAAAAGTTTAATGTATTTTGGGGACTACCTATTCTTTCTAGTGATGCTATATCATCTGTAGCTTATGCTGGAGAGGCAATTTTGCTTATTCTAATAACCACTATGGGAGCTGCATCATATAAATATATGTTTTATGCAACTTTGTGTATAGTAATTTTAATGTTTATACTTGTATTTTCCTATAAACAAACTATAGATAGTTATCCAGATGGTGGAGGATCTTATATAGTTGCCAAAGATAATCTTGGAACTATACCAGGACTTGTAGCAGGTTCAGCGTTATCTATTGATTATGTACTTACTGTTGCAGTTAGTACTTGTGCAGGAACTGCAGCGATAACTTCAGCATTACCTTCACTAATTCCGCATAAGATTGCAATAACAATAGCACTTATAATAATTATGACTATAGGAAATCTTAGAGGAATAAGAGAATCTTCAAGGATTTTTGGAATACCTACCTATATATTTATATTTGCAGTTATAGGTATGATAATTTATGGAATAATCAAAGTTAAAGTGCTTGGATATACTCCAGTTGCCAGCTATGCAATTCCAAAAGGCAATGGTAATATGACTTTATGGTTATTCTTAACTGCTTTTGCATCAGGGTGTACAGCCTTAACAGGCATAGAAGCAGTTAGTAATGGAATTCCTAATTTCAAGGAACCTTCGCAAAAAAATGCGAAGAAAGTACTTCAATTACTTGCATTAATTATTTTAATAGTATTTGGAGGGTTATCTTACTTAGCTACATTGTACCACGCAGTACCTAAAAATGATGTTACTGTAATTGCGCAAATAGCTACTCAGGTTTTTGGAAAAAGCTTTTTCTTTTACTTAATTCAAGTAACTACAGCAATCATATTGATTATGGCTGCTAATACTGCATATAGTGGACTACCATTATTACTAGCCCTTATGGCAAAAGATGGATTTGTACCAAGACAATTTACAAAAAGGGGAAAAAGATTAGGTTTCTCTAATGGTATAATATTGATAGCCATATTTGCCTGTATTCTCGTTATAGCATTTAAAGGAGATACTAACTTATTACTGCCTTTATATGCTGTAGGTGTATTTATATCATTTACCTTATCTCAGTCAGGGATGTTTGTTAAGTGGATAAGGAGTAAGGAAGGTGCATGGAGACATAAAGCTTTTATAAATGGCTTAGGAGTTGTAGTTTCATTTGCAACAGTATTAATAATTGGTGCAACTAAATTTAAGCATGGCGCATGGATAGTATGTATTATAGTACCAGCTCTTGTGCTTTTAATGGTGAAAATAAAACACCACTATACAATAGTTGCAAAACAATTAAAATTGAACGTAGATCAAAGACCAAAAGAAATAAATTTTGCGGAACAAAAAAGATATGTTGTTTTGCCAATTGATACTTTAAATAAAGCTTTTTTAAAGGCTCTAAATTATGCAAGAACTATATCTGATGAAATAATAGTTTTTCATGTATCTGTAGATGATGCTACTACTGCGAAACTTATTAAAAGGTGGGAAGAATATAATGTAGGTATTCCTATTATTATAAAAAAATCACCTTACAGAAATATAGTAACGCCATTAGTTAAGTTTATAGAATCTGAAGAATATGCAGCAGGTTCAAAGGATACAGTAACTGTAATAATGCCTCAATTTGTTGTTGGAAAATGGTGGGGAAATATACTCCATAATCAAACAGCATTATTTATAAAAACTATGCTTTTAAAAAGAAGAAATATAGCGATGATAACAGTGCCATATATAATTGAAGAGTAGTAAAATAAAAAGAGAGTGATACTCTCTTTTTATTTTTATAAAGATAAAGTAAGATTATAAGCAAATTGCGAAGCAATATTTTTAATTAATAGTTAAGAATGAAGAATTAATAGTTAATGTGGATTTTTTTCCGTTACACTATAAAAAATCTTTAATTAAATTTTTGATGGCTCGTTTTGATGAAGCGAAACATTGCTGACTCATGTAAATTTAAAGATTTTTTGCGGTAGCTAAAAATCAACCTTTACTATTAATTCTTAATTATTAATTCTTAACTAGCGAAGCTTTGCTTCGTAATTTGCTTATTATGCCAAAGCAGAATAAATAATTATAGTGACAAAAAATTGAAAAGGATGTGTGTAATATGAGAAAATTAACACTAGAAAATGGATTGAAACTAATATATGAGCACAGACAAGGAGATTTGTCATCCTTTTGTATTGCTCTTAATGGAGGAGCCTTAGAAGAAGAAAATGGCTTCAAATTTGGAACTGCTCATGCAGTTGAACATATGATATCAAAGGGTACTAAATTTAGAAATGAAAGTGAAATAAATAGAGCGTGTAGTGAAATATTTGGATTTGAAAATGCTATGACTAATTTTCCTTATGTAATCTATTATGGAACTTGCCTTTCTGAAGATTTTGAAAAAGGATTAGAGGTTTATTCTGATATAATTTTAAATCCTACATTTCCTGAAAAAGGATTTAAAGAAGAAATGAATATTATTTTAGAAGAACTTAAAGAATGGAAAGACGATATACATCAGTACTGCGAAGATGCTCTAATGTATAACGCTTTTTCTAGTAAAAGAATAAAACAACCGATAATAGGGACTGAAGAAGATATAAAAGCTATTACATTAGATGAAATAAAAGAATTTTATAATTTTTATTACAATCCAGAAAACTGTACTATAGCAATATGCTCTTCTTTTGATTTTGAATATGTATTAAATGTAGTAAATAAATTTTTCAAACAATGGGATAGAAAAAAATGTGAAATTGCAAATAGTAATAATGAAAAAAATAAAGCTGGAGTATTTGTAGAAAAGCTTACAGATATAAAAGGAGCAAAGATACAATATCTTTTTTCTATAGATGAATTAAATGAAGCAGAAGTTAAAGCATTAACTTTATTTAATGCTGCGTTTGGAGAAGGCAGTAATAGTATGATTTTTGATAAAATAAGAACTAAAAATGGGCTTGCCTATGATGTGGGAAGTTATATTAAAAACGAAAGAGGAATAAAAAGTTTTATCATAAGCATGGGAACTTCTGCAGAAAATGTGGATAGAGTTATAAAGTTAACTGATGAAAAAATTAAAGAAATAATAAATAAAAAGAACTGCTTTAATGATGATAAAATAAAAATTTTAAGCAAAAACATAAAACTAAAAAGGCAATTGAAACTAGAGAGAGCTATTCAACTATGCAAAGAGTTGAGTACTTATGAGATAATGTATGGTGATGCAGAAAAACTTTATAAGGAAGTTGAAGAACTAAAAAACATTTCTGAAGAAAAGATACTTAAAGTTATAAATAAAGTATTAAAAAAGCCAAGTATTCAAATCGTAACTAGTAAATAACAAAAATTATATATTCTTTAAATTGAGCTTTCTATTTATTTTTTATGTTATAATAATTATATATTTGAATTTTAAGAAAATTTTTAGAAAGGCAGATGGTTTACTATGAATAAAGAGGAATTAAAAAACTTTTTAAAGTCTGATGTGTTAAAAGAATTAGATAATATTGAAACAGATCAAGAAAAGGAATTAGTTCAACCAGCAGTTCAAAAAAGTTGTTTAGCTTCTGAGACTTTAATTGATCTAGTGCCTATTCAAAATATAAGTTTAGGAGAAAGCAGTGTTTTAGAAGTACTGAAACATAGAAAAACAAGGAGAATCTTTTCTGATGAACCTTTGTCTTTAGAAGAATTATCATTTTTACTTTGGAGTGTTCAAGGAGTTAAAAAAATAGTTAATAAAGGTTATGCTACTTTAAGAACAGTTCCTTCAGCTGGAGCTAGACATTCCTTTGAAACATATATTGCAGTTTTTAAGGTAGAAGGTTTAGAAAGAGGAATTTATAGATATCTTCCACTTGAACATAAATTAGCTTTTACTCTTCCAATTAAAGATTTAGAGGGTAAACTTAATGAAGCTACATTTAACCAGAAATTTGTAGGAAACAGCGCAGTAACATTTATTTGGACTACTATTCCTTATAGAATGCAATGGAGATATGATATAGCTGCTCCTAAACTCATAGCCTTAGATGCAGGACATGTGTGCGAAAATTTATATCTATCAGCAGAATGTATAAATTCAGGCGTATGTGCTTTAGCTGCTTATGATCAAGATAAAATGGATAAACTTATAAATGTAGATGGAAATGAAGAATTTACAATTTACTTAGCTGCTGTTGGTAAGATAGAATAATAAGGAAAATAAAATTTTATTATTTTTTATATTAAGGTGTTTAATTAAAGAAGATTAGGGCTGTCGCATTAAGAATAAATATTACAATATATTGTGCTAATTTTAAATTTTCAAAGCAATATATTGTATGTAAATTCCTTAGTGCGACAGCCCCAATTATATGTAGATTTTTTCTATTTCCGTAACTTTATATCCAACATCAGAAACAGATGATTTAATTTTATCATTACCAATAATTTCTTTACTTTCTAGAAATGCAATTTGAGTTTTTAAGTCTATATCTACAGAAATTACCCCGGAAATATTCATTAAGGCATCATGAACATGTTTTACACAATGCATACAACTCATTCCATCAATTGTTAATTTCTTTTTCATTTTAAGTCCTCTCTTTCAATTTTGATTATAATATACATTTTGTACATTTTAATCAATTATATAACAAATTAAAGTCTTAACTTTAAATATTCTATAAAATTTAAGCTTAAAATATATTATAGGATATAATATAGCTTTTAACTTTTTATTTTAAAATATATTATAATATAATAGAGAAAGAGGTGAGGGGTTTGAAAGGAAAATGGATGTTAAAAAGATGCAAGGGAGATATAAAGGCTGTAGCTAAAAATTTAAAGATAAGTGAAACCCTAGCATGCATTTTAATAAATAGAGGTATAGAAACAGAAGATAAAATAAAGAGGTTTATGAATCCATCTTTGGAATATTTGCATAATCCTCTACTTATGAAGGATATGGATAAAGGAACAGATATCATAAAGAATGCAATACTCGAAAAAAAGAAAATAGTAGTGTATGGCGATTATGATGTAGATGGAATTGTAAGTACATATATTTTATATTCAGCTCTTTTGAAGTGTGGTGCTAAAGCAAAATATCATATACCAAATAGGATTACAGAAGGTTATGGTATAAATAGTGAAAGTATAAGATCACTTAAGGAACAGGGATATGATGTGGTAATAACTTGTGATAATGGTATATCTGCATTAGAGCAGATAAGTCTTGCAAAAGAACTTAATATGACTGTAGTAATAACAGACCATCATGATATACCTTTTGTAGATGAAGGTAATGGAAAAAAAGAATTTGTTATACCTAAAGCAGATGCAATAATAAATCCAAAGCAAAAAGATTGTAAATACCCATTTAAGTCATTATGTGGTGCAGGAGTAGCTTTAAAATTTATCCAAGTGCTTTATAAAAAAATGGATATAGAAGAAAAAGAAGCATATAAGTTTATAGAATATGTAGCTATAGGAACTGTATGTGATGTGGTAGATTTATTAGAAGAAAATAGGATTATTGTTAAAAATGGTTTAGAAATGTTAAATGAAACAAAAAATATAGGTATGAGAGCTCTTATAAAAGAAACTTCCTTAGAAGAAAAAAGGATAAATTCCTATCACATAGGCTTTGTTATAGGGCCATGCATAAACGCTACAGGAAGACTGGATAGTGCTACAGTAGCTTTAAAGCTACTTCTATGTGATGATGAAAAGGAAGCTGAAGATCTTGCAAAAAAACTTCATGAATTAAATGTGGAAAGACAAAACATGACAATGGATAGTCTTAACCAAATTATAGAAACTATAGAGAATTCAAATATGAAAAATCATAAAGTTCTAGTTGTTTATAAAAAGGATGTTCATGAAAGTATAGCAGGTATTGTAGCCGGAAGACTTAAAGAAAAATACAATGTTCCTTCTATTGTAATAACAAAAGGCGAAAAGACTCCAAAAGGATCAGGGAGGTCCATTGAAGAGTATAATATGTTTGAAGAATTGATAAAGTGTAAGAAAATGTTACAAAAGTTTGGTGGACATCCGCTAGCAGCAGGTTTGTCCATAGAAGAGGAAAATATAGATGAATTTAGACAAGTTCTAAATGATAATTGCCATCTTACAGAAGAAGATATAATACCAAAAATACGAATAGACAAACAAATTAAATTGAGTCAAGTGAATTTCGACTTAATAAAGGAAATAGAAGGACTAGAACCCTTTGGAAAAAGTAACTCACATCCATATTTTGCAGAAAAAAACATAAATATATTTAGAGTTTATTTTATAGGAAAGGAAAAAAATATAGTAAAGTTCTTTTGTAGAGATGAAAATAATTTTCAAAAGTTAGATGCTATATGTTTTGATGGAGGAGAGAAATTTAAAGAAATCATAGAAGAAAATTATGGTGAAAAAAGACTTATGGAAATTTTACGAAGTAATACAGTTAATTTAAAAATGGATTTTATATTTTCACCAGAAATAAATGAATTTAATGGGAACAAATCATTGCAATTGGTGGTAAAAGATTTTAGACTATCTAAATAGATTAAATATTAAAAAGCTTCTATTTGCATTAAACTCTGTAATAAAACAAATATAGAGTTTAATGTTATTTAAAAATGAATTATACTAAAAATAGAAATAGAAGGGATATTATGTTAAATAAAAAAATTAACTAAGTTAATATGAATTTGTGATGGGGGAAAGTTATAGATGGATAACTCTATAAACGGTATATTTAAAAGTAGTAATTTAACAGAGAAAATAATAGAAGCATTACCTTATTTCGTATGTGTAACGGATGAAAAAGGAGATATAAGCTATATTAATGAAAAAGGTATAAAAACTTTAAATAAATATGGATTAAAGCATTATAAAAATTTTTGTGGCTTTTTTAATGATTGTAAAATTTTAACTGAAGACGACTGCGAATTGGAAAATCAGGATCATCCTTTATATAGAGCTATAGATAAAGCAGAAGAAACGAAAAACAAAATATTTAAAATTGAATTTAATTCTAAAATTAAACATATATCAGTTTCGTGCTTTCCTATAATTAAAGAAAATAAGGCAGTAGGGGCAGTTTTGATATTAATAAATTCAATAGATGATTATTTATATAGCATAAAGATAAAAAAAGAGAGGGAAAAGTTTTTAGAACTATCCACTGAATTAAAAACAAAATGCGATATTATAGAAATATTAAGAAGTAGAGAAAAAGAACATTTAATGCATTTAAAAGATGTTATAAATAATATTTCAGAAGGAATTATGGTTTTTGATACTAATGGAAAGTTAAGTTTGTGCAATAAATCAGTTTTTAAGATATTAGATTTAAAGGCTATGGAATTAGTAAATGAAAATACATTTTCGGAGAAATTTGAAGCAACTTATATTGATGATGAGGGTCAAGTTCATGAAAAGACATTTTATGATTACATTAAGGTAAAGAAAAGTATGAAAAATATAGTGTTTAAAATTAAAGATAGAATTTCTTTTGAAATAAAATATATAGAATTAAGTATATCACCTATATTAAATAAAAATGATGATCTAATATATACTATATTGACAATAAAAGATGTTACAGAAGCTGAACTTCATCAGATAAATTCGGAAGAACAAGCTGCCTTTGTAAAAGATGTAGTAAATACTGTGGATGTACCTATAGCAGTGGTAGATTATCCTGGAATAACATATAGGCTCACAAACAAAAAATATGAAGAGATAATGGGATATAATAATTATGCAACATCAGATGAAAAAGCTATGGCTATTGAAGATGAAGGTCCTAAATATGTAAATCATGATTTATATAAGATATTGGTTAATGTAGGGGAAAAACGGAGACCGTATACTATAAGTCCTTACAAAGTAGATGATGATAAAGGAGAAGGGAGATTTTATAAAATAAAATTCGTGCCTTATAAAAATAAGGAGAATAATACAAGAATACATATTCATGGTTCTGATATTACAGAAGAAATAAATCATAACATTGAGCTTGAAAAAGTAACTAAATTAAAAGACGAATTTTTTACTATAATTTCTCATGAACTAAGAACCCCATTAACTATAATTTATTCATCTTTACAATTAGCTTATGGCGTTTACAGCAAAGAGATAACTCCAAATATGGATAAGACTCTTTCTAGAATAAACCAAAATAGTAGCAGACTTTTGAAACTCATTAACAATATATTAGATATATCTAAAGCAGAAGCTGGGTTTTTAAGTGTGAATAATACAGAATTTAATGTAGTAGATGTAAGTGAAACTATTATAAATTCTTCTAACTCCTATGCTGTAAGCAAAGAAATAGATTTGATTTTTGATACAAATGAAGAAGAAATTAATGTAAGATTAGATAAAGATAAATATGAAAAAATTTTGTTAAATCTACTTTCTAATGCTATAAAATTTACGCCAGAAGGAAAACAAATTGTAGTATCATTAAAAAGTGAAAGTGAATATTTTTATTTAAGTGTAAAAGATTTTGGGGTAGGCATACCAGAAGATAAAATAAATAATATATTCGATAGATTCTCACAATTGAATAGCTCGCTTTCTCGTAGAGCAGAAGGAACTGGAATTGGACTAGCTTTAGTTAAAAAGATTATAGAACTTATGGATGCTGAAATTAAAGTAGTAAGTGAATTAGAAAAAGGTACAGAATTTATAGTTAAATTTAAGAAGGTTAGTTTTAAAACAAATTGTATAAATAATTATGCTATTTTAACAGAAAATATAAATGATAGAATAAACATAGAGTTTTCAGATATAAATTAAGTAAAATGAAGTTCTACTTAAAATAATAGGTAAAATAAAAATAATTACGAGACAATTTAATAATGACCCCAAAAGTGTACAGTATGAATTCCACGACTGTAGACTAAAACATAGGAATGTAGTATTATATAAACTGACAATATGGAATTATACTTATATATTATTTGAAACAATGTTGGGAGGAAAAAGGTTGAAAAAAATAATAATGACTGGTGGTGGATCTGCGGGACATGTTACACCAAACCTTGCTTTAGTACCTAAATTAAAGGAATTAGGATACCAAATAGAATATATAGGGACTAAAAATGGAATAGAGAAAAAAATAATTAAAAAAGAAAAAATAAAGTATTATGAAATATCTAGTGGAAAACTTAGAAGATATTTTGATATAAAGAATTTTACAGATCCTTTTAAAGTTTTAAAGGGCATACTTCAAGCAATGTTAATAATGAAAAAGGAAAAACCTAATATAGTGTTTTCAAAAGGAGGTTTTGTAGCTGTACCAGTAGTCATAGCAGCACATCTTAATAAGATTCCAGTTATTGCACATGAATCAGATATGACTCCAGGACTTGCTAATAAAATCTCAATACCTTATTGTACAAAGGTGTGTGTAACTTTTCCTGAATCTATAAAAAAAGTAAAAGATAACAAAGCAGTGCTTACAGGTACTCCTATAAGAGAAGAATTACTAAAAGGAAGTAGAATACTAGGACGTAAAATCTGTGGATTTGAACAGGATAAACCTATACTTTTAATAATAGGAGGAAGTCTCGGTTCTAAATTTATTAATGATATTATAAGAGACAATATAAAGAACTTAATAGAGAAATACAATGTTATTCACATATGTGGAAAAGGAAATTTGGATAAAAACCTAACAGAAAAAAAAGGATATAAACAATTTGAGTACATAAATGAGGAACTTCCTCATATTATGAATGCAGCAGATATAGTTTTATCAAGAGCAGGAGCTAATGCTATATTTGAACTATTGGCTTTAAAAAAACCTAATATTTTAATTCCTCTTTCAAGAAAGTCTAGTAGAGGGGATCAAATTTTAAATGCAGGTTCTTTTGAAAAAAGTGGATATAGTATTGTAATTCAAGAAGAAGAGTTAAATGGAGAAATATTGCTTAATAAAATAGATGAAATTTATGAAAATAAGGATCAATATATAAAAAATATGGACAAAAGCCTTATAAAAGATGCTGTTAAAGAAATTATATCTATTATACAAAAATACTCAAAAGTATAATTTGCACCAAAAAAATAGCTAGTTAATTTTCATATAATAAGCAAGATGCTACGCATTTTTTTTGAGAGGACAGAGGACAATTGACAATTGACAGAGGACAGTGAAGGAGGATTTTTCTCCGCTACACTACGAAAAATCTTTAATTAAGTTTTTGATGACTCGTTTCGCTAAAGCGAAACATTGCTGACTTATATAAATTTAAAGATTTTTTTGCGCTAGCAAAAAATCAACCTTCACTGTCCTCTTAAAAATTAATAACTGTCTATAAATGAAAATTATATAGGTGTTTTCATGGTGCTTTGTTAAAAAAGTATTAATATTATGAATTTTAAGAAGGAATATGAAAACTTATGTAGAAAACTTATATATAGAAAATTATAAAAAAGAAAAAAATCAATGAAATATAAAAAGTTTAATGAAATATGAAAAAGTTGATAAAATTCAACAAACAGTTGATGAAATATTAAAAAACAGTTTGTTGAATTTTTTGTTAAGTCAATAGTCTCAAATGATAGAACCACTAGTACAGTAAAACAAAAAAAGTTTAACAGTAAAAAAAAAATTAAATTAATACTTGAATAAAAGCACATTTATATAGTAATATGAAATAAGGGATTGATAATATATTAAAAAGCTATTTAAATGGAGTTTTACAATAAAATAAATTTGTTGTATAGTAAAAATATAGGTTTAATAGAAAAATTTTAATATAGTTAAACGTATAAATGTAATTTGCGTAAGTATATATGTAAAAAACATAGTAAACAGCATAATTATATATATTATTAAGACTATAATCAATATGCAGACATTATCTGCATAATCTTTTTATAGATTTAAATATTAAGAGAAAGAAGGGAAATTTTTTATGAGAAAAATGAAGACTATGGATGGAAACACAGCTGCAGCTCATATTTCATATGCATTTATTGATGTAGCAGCAATATTCCCTATAACACCATCATCACCAATGGCTGAACACGTTGATGAATGGGTAGCACAAGGAAGAAAAAATATTTTTGGACAAACTGTAAAGGTTATGGAAATGCAATCAGAAGGTGGCGCAGCAGGTGCTGTTCACGGTTCATTACAAGCAGGTGCATTAACATCTACATATACTGCATCACAAGGCCTTTTACTTATGATACCTAACATGTATAAAATAGCTGGAGAACTTTTACCAGGAGTATTCCACGTATCAGCAAGAGCACTTGCTACAAATTCACTTAACATATTTGGAGATCATCAAGATGTTATGGCTTGTAGACAAACTGGTTTTGCAATGCTTGCAGAAAGTTCAGTACAACAAGTTATGGATCTTTCAGCAGTTGCTCATTTAACAGCAATAAAAGGAAGAGTTCCTTTTTTAAATTTCTTTGATGGATTTAGAACTTCACATGAAGTACAAAAAATTGAAGTTTTAGAATATGATGAATTAAAAAATTTAGTTGACATGGATGCTGTAAGTGCATTTAGAAGAAGAGCATTAAACCCAGATCACCCAGTAACTCGTGGTACTGCTCAAAATGCAGATATATACTTCCAAGAAAGAGAAGTTTCAAATAAATATTATGAAGCAATTCCTGAAATGGTTGAAGGCTACATGGCTGAAATGACTAAATTAACAGGAAGAGAATATCACTTATTCAATTATTATGGAGCTCCAGATGCTGATAGAATAATAATAGCTATGGGTTCAGTATGTGATACTATAGAAGAAACAATAGATTACTTAACAGCTAAGGGAGAAAAAGTTGGTTTATTAACAGTTCATTTATATAGACCATTCTCATTAGATCACTTCTTTAAATATATACCAAAGACTGCAAAGAAAATAGCAGTTCTTGATAGAACTAAAGAACCAGGCTCAATAGGAGAACCATTATTCTTAGATGTTAAGAATGCGTTCTACGGAAAAGAAGAAGAACCAGTAATAGTTGGAGGTAGATATGGATTAGGTTCAAAAGATCCTGTACCAGCTCACATACTTCCAATATTTGAAAACTTAAAATTAGAAAATCCAAAGAATGGATTTACAATTGGTATAGTTGATGATGTAACTAATACTTCATTACCAGTTGGAGAAGATATAGATGCAACACCAGCAGGAACTAAAGCTTGTAAGTTCTGGGGTCTTGGATCAGATGGTACTGTTGGAGCAAACAAGAGTGCTATAAAGATTATCGGAGACAAAACAGACATGTATGCTCAAGGATATTTCTTCTATGACTCAAAGAAATCAGGTGGAATAACAGTTTCACACTTAAGATTTGGTAAGACTCCAATCAAGTCACCATACTTAATAAATAAAGCTGATTTCGTAGCTTGTCATAATCAATCATATGTTTATAAATATAATGTATTAGAAGGATTGAAAAAGGGCGGTAAGTTCTTATTAAATAGTATCTGGACTCCAGAAGAAGTAGAAGCACATTTACCAGCTTCATATAAGAAATTCATAGCTGAAAATAATATTGAATTCTATACATTAAATGCTGTTAAAATAGCTCAAGAAATTGGTCTTGGCGGAAGAATCAACATGATAATGCAATCAGCATTCTTTAAGCTTTCTAACGTTATTCCAGTTGATGACGCTATCAAATACTTAAAAGATGCAGTTGTAACTTCTTATGGTAAGAAGGGACAAAAAGTTGTTGATATGAACAATGCTGCTATCGATAAGGGTGTTGAATCAATAGTTAAAATAGAAGTTCCAGCTTCATGGGCTAGTATCGTAGAAGAAGCTTCTGAAACTACTGAAATTCCAGAATTCATCAAAAAAATTGTTAATCCAATGAATAGACAAGAGGGAGACAAACTTCCTGTAAGTGCATTCCTAGGAATGGAAGATGGTACATTCCCACAAGGAACTTCTGCGTATGAAAAGAGAGGCGTAGCTATAAGTGTTCCAGAATGGCAAATGGACAAGTGTATACAATGTAACCAGTGTTCATTCGTATGTCCACATGCTGCAATAAGACCAGTATTATTAACTGAAGAAGAAGTAGCTAAGGCACCAGCAGGATTTGCAGCTAAGGATGCATCAGGAGCTAAGGGTCTTAAATTCCATATAACAGTATCACCACTTGACTGTTTAGGATGTGGAAACTGTGCTGACATATGTCCAGCTAAAGAAAAAGCTTTAGTTATGAAGCCACTTGATACTCAATTAGAAAAGACTGCTTCATGGGAGTATGCTATTTCAGTAGCACCTAAAGCAAATCCAATGAACAAATTCAATGTAAAAGGAAGTCAGTTTGAAAAACCTTTACTTGAGTTCTCAGGTTCATGTGCAGGATGTATGGAAACTTCATACGCTAAAGTTGTAACTCAATTATTTGGTGACAGAATGATGATAGCTAATGCTACTGGATGTTCATCAATCTGGGGAGCATCAGCACCAGCAACTCCATATACTACTAACCACAGAGGACATGGTCCATCATGGGCTAACTCATTATTTGAAGATAATGCTCAATTTGGTCTTGGAATGTTCCTTGGAGTTGAACAATTAAGAGATAAATTAGCTATGACTGTAAAAGAAGTATTAGGCGGAAACGCAAGTGCAAACTTAAAAGCAGCTCTTCAAGATTGGTTAGACAACATGAATGTTGGAGAAGGTTCAAGAGAAAGAGCTGATAAAGTAATAGCTGCAATCAAAGCTGAAAATTGCGACTGCAGTTTATTAAAAGAAATACACGAAAATGAAGATTTCTTAGTTAAGAGATCACATTGGATATTCGGTGGAGATGGATGGTCTTATGATATCGGATACGGCGGATTAGACCACGTTCTAGCATCAGGAGAAGATGTAAATGTATTTGTATTTGATACAGAAGTTTACTCAAATACAGGTGGACAATCTTCAAAAGCAACTCCAGCTGCTGCTATAGCTAAATTTGCAGCTAGTGGTAAGAAGACTAAGAAAAAAGATCTTGGTATGATGGCTATGAGCTATGGTTATGTATATGTAGCACAAGTTTCTATGGGAGCTGATAAGAACCAATTAGTAAAAGCTCTAGCTGAAGCAGAAGCATATAAAGGACCATCATTAATAATCGGTTACTCACCATGTATCAACCACGGCTTAAAAGCTAGCATGGGTAAGAGCCAATTAGAATCTAAAAAAGCTGTTGAATGTGGATATTGGGGACTATATAGATATAACCCAACATTAAAAGAAGAAGGCAAAAACCCATTCATGTTAGATTCAAAAGAACCAACTGGAGATTTCAAGGAATTCTTAATGGGCGAAGTAAGATATTCTTCACTTGCTAAACAATTCCCAGAAGCAGCAGATGCATTATTTGAGAAAACTCAAAGAGATGCTACAGAAAGACTTGCAGGTTATAAGAAGCTTGCAGCAGAATAATATATAAAAAAAGAAGTGCTTAGGCACTTCTTTTTTTAGTTAAGAATTAAGAATTAAAAATATTTATGTGATAAATAAAAAAAATGCTTTTAATATTGATTGATTAAGGGTACAATTATAACATAACAAGTAAGGAGGTGAAAATCCTGGAATGTGTTTTAGAAGCCATAGGGAAAGCATCCTAGGTTATTTGATTATAAATTAATTGCTAAAAACATACCGGGAGTATATTATGGATAAAGAAAATTTACATGAATGTGGCTGTGGCTGCAATGAGGAAAACGAACATAGTCATGACTGTGGTTGCGGTTGTGAAGAACATGATCATGAATGTGGTTGTGGCTGTGGAGAACAAGAAAATTTAATAATTGATTTAGAGGATGAAAATGGAAATATAGTTCCATGTGAATTAGTTGATGGATTTGAATATAAAGACAGCGAATATGCTATAGTACAGCATCCAGAGAATGGATCAGTATATCTATTCAAAGTAGTAGGTGAGGGAGACGAAGGAGAACTTATAATTCCTGAAGATAAGGAATTTGAAGAAGTATCAGCTTACTATGAAGAGATGGTAGCAAAGGAAGATGCTGAACAAGTACAAGAATAAAGTTTAGATTATAAGAAAGTCGTTGCAGCAATGCTTCGGCTTTCTTTATTAGATATTTTTATAAATACATTAAATAAAAAAGGAGTGTTATTTTGGAAAAATTAGCAATTTTCGACGTAGATTATACTTTAACTAAAAAAGAAACTCTTATGGAATTTTATTTATTTATGTTGAAAAAGAATTTCAGACTAATAAGACATATGCCTAGAAGCCTTGTATCTGTATTCTTTTATGTATTTAAAGTATTAGATGCAGGAAAAGCAAAAGAAAATTTTATAGCATTTATAGATGGAATAGAAGAAACCAAAATGAAGGAAATAGTAGAAGAATTTTATAAAAATAGATTAAGTAAAATATTTTATAAGGACGCGATAGATACTGTGAAAAAATTAAAAGCTGAAGGATATAAAATATATTTAATATCAGCATCGGCAGAATTTTATTTACATCAACTATATAATATAAAAGAAGTAGATATGGTTATAGGTACAAAATTCACCTGTGAAAATGGAAAATACAGAAAAAAAATCATAGGAGAAAACTGTAAAGGTAAAGAAAAAGTAAGAAGACTTATGGAAGTTTTAAAAAAAGAAAACTTAGAGGTAGACTTTAAAAACTCATATATGTTTTCTGATTCATTATCAGATATGCCTCTTTTTGATTTAGTTGGAAAACCATTTTTAATTAATTATAAGAAATCACATGATAAAATAGAAATACTTAAATGGAAGTAAAATAACAATAATAACTCATATCTCGCATAACTAAATTTTCCAACTAACCAATTAATTTTCTGTATATTTTTAGTTGTGTTTTGTCTATGATTTCATTATAAAGTATCATAGGAGGGATTTAGACAATGGAAAATATACTTGAAAATGTAAGGACATATTTTCATGGAAAAATGAATTTTGTAGCTGGTATCTGTGAAAAACTAAAAGTCTCTGAAATAATTGAAAAATCTCTTTCAAAATCCAATGGGCGGAAGCCCGATATTTCATATGGGACTTTGGCTGAAATGATGATAGTAAATTTATGTGACAGCCACAAACCGTTATATTTAATACAGGAATACTATGAACAGAAGGACTTAGAAGGCATTTTTAATACTGAAATTGATATTGAGCAACTTAATGATGATAGATTTGGAAACTATCTCGATCAATTGTATGCCGCAGGCCCAAGGAAGGTATTCTCTGAGATTAGTACACAGGCTTTCGCCACTTATGGGCTTACTATAAAAAACATTAATTATGATACAACTTCAAAAGTAATGTGGGGAGAGTATGAAAGTATTGAAGGTAAAGCAGGCGAGATATCCATCACCTTCGGTCATAGTAAACAAAAACGTGGGGATAAAAAACAAATAAAAATGGGTATAGGAGTGGCTAATGGAATAATAGTTGATGCAAAAGTATTATCGGGGAATGTAGATGATAAGACTTACAATAACGAAAATTTAGATGATGTAGACGCAGTTCTTGAAAGAACTCATACTGATAAAAAAGATTTTTATTATATTGCGGACAGTTCTTTTTTTACAGAGACCAATATATTGAAAGCAGAAAGTAAAAATATTAAATTTATAACTAGAGTTCCTGAAACAACAAATTTATCAAAAGAATTAATAAGAAAGGCACTTAAAGAGAGGTTTAATGCTAAAACAGTTGTATTTAAGAATGCTCAAAAAAAGAGGTCGAATACTTGATTTCTGAATATGATGGAGAATACAACGGCACTAAATGTAAATTTGCAGTGTCGTATTCATATGGCTTAGAAGATATTAAGAGCAAAACTATTTCAAGACATTTAAAGAAAGAGGAAGAAGAATTAAAGAAATATATAAAACAGTATGTGAAACGTAGCTTTGCCTGTGAAGCTGATGCTAAAAAAGAAATTGATGAAATTCAAAAATTCAAAGTAAAAAAATTCAAATACCACACATTAGACTGTTATATTGAGGCAGAAGCCATAAAGAAAGTAGGTAGACCTTCACAAAAGGAATATGAAAAGAAGTATGAATATGCTCTTAGATTTGATATTTGCAAGGATACTGTAAAAATCCAAGATGCACTTGAAGAGGCATGTACATTTCTTCTTGCTAGCAATGATTTAGAGATTTCAGGTGAAGGGCTTTTAATAGAATATAAAACACAAAGTAGCGTAGAGAAAAAATTTCAACAGTTAAAGTCTCCAGACTTTATTAATTCTTTGTATATAAAAACACCTGAAAGAGTTGAAGCATTAACATATATGTTATTGATGACAATGATGATTTTATCAGTAGTTGAGCATGTAGTAAGGAGAGAATTAAAAGAAGAAAATGAAATCGTAATTGGCCCTGGAAAAATAAAAATGATAAAACCTACATTGAAGTCTATAGTTTCAATATTTCATAATGTTGCAATATTTGTTATCAAGGAAAACGGTATGAAAAGAAGGATATTGATGAATCCGTTAAATGATAGCCAATCAAAAATAATTAGATATTTGGGATTGGATGAAGCAATATTTACAGGTAGCTTTCTTTGATATAATGTTTGAATAATTTTTTTTAATGCTAATATTGATTGAGAAACTATATACATATTTTAAATGGAATAATCTTCATTTCAGGTGTTATTATTCCACTTGAAAATCTCAAACAAAAAATTATCGCTGAATAATCTAGCATTCAGCGAAATATGAGATAATAATAACTCATTAAAAACTATTATTAATTTGAGAGTATTCATTACCTAGATTTCTATGGTATAATATATGAAATAATAGAGAAAAGAAGGCGATAGTATATGAGTGAATGCTTTAATAAGTATTTTATATACAATTCAGAAATAAAAAAATGTGAAGATTTTGACGAAAGTATATTAGATAAAGGAAAGTCTTTATACGAAGTCATAAGAATAATAGATGGGAAACCCTTGTTTTTAAATAAACATTTAGAAAGAATGGAGAATTCTTCAAAGGTTTCTAAATTAAAGTTATGGATGGATAAAGAAGAAATAAAGCAAAAAATAATGCAATTAATAAAAGTAAGTTGCATTAATTTGGGAAATATAAAGTTTTTATTTAATTTCGAAGAGAACTTGTTGAAAGAAGGACAAAATAGAACTTTTATATGCTATTTTGTAAAGCATCACTATCCAGGCATGGATGATTACCAAAAAGGAGTGCATACAATACTTTATCATGGTGAAAGAAAGAATCCTAATGCAAAAATAATAAATATGAGTTTTAGAGCTAAAGTGGATAAAGAAATAATAAATAAAAATGCATTTGAGGCTATACTAATAGATAGAAATAATTATATAACAGAAGGCAGCAAATCCAATATATTTATGATTAAAGATGGTAATCTTATAACAGCACCTCTCCAAGGTGTTCTACCAGGAGTTACTAGAGATGTTATAATGAATTTATGTAAAAAATTAGATATAAATATTTATGAAAAAAACATAGATTATAGAAATTTAAAAAATTTAGATGCGCTATTTATATCTGGTACTTCACCAAAAGTTTTACCAATAAAATCTGTAGATAACATAAATTTTAATTCTACACAAAATGAAATAGTGATTAAAATAATGAAGGCTTATGATATTATTGTAAGAAAAGATATTTTAAATTAAAGGAGCTGAAGTAGAAAAAAGCATAGTAAATTTTGTTAGATGTGAAGTAATAGCTTAAAAGTAAAGGATAACTTATGCTTTTAAGCTTAATTTATACACAAAACATCTATAGTAGCATTGAATTGTTACATACTATAATACAACTTTCAGAAATACAAACTAAAATTTATTTTAACATTTTGTAACAAAATGTACAATAGGTATTTTATACCACTGTTTACACATGTTATAATAAAACTATAGGGAGTTTTTGTAATAATAAGATTTACAGAGGATAAATATTAAATAAAGACAATGAAAAAGAAAACGATAATATTAAGAATGCTTGTAATTAAGGAAAGATGGACTTTATCAAAGATAGGGGGGAATTTTATGAAAAAATTATATGAAGAATCTTCATTGGAAAAATGTATTGAAAAAGCTTGTGATGAATTTGGTATTTGTAAAGAACAATTGCAGTATAAAGTTTTAGAGGAAAAGAAACATTTTTTTAGAAAAAAAGTAATTACAGAAATAGAGATCCCTGATGATGAAAAGAACGAAAAAGGCGAAAATGTTCAAGAAGATGAAGAAAAATTAGAAATAAATGAAAAAGATGGTACTATAAAAATAGTAAATGGCAAAATAATAGTAAAAAATCCAAAAGAAGAAGGTAGTCCTGCTGTTATAACAGTAAGCAGTGACATTAAAGTATTGGTAGATGGTAATGAAGTAAAAGGTAAAAAAGAAGTTTTTAATGAAAACAACATAGAGGTTTTTTTTCCAGAAAGTAAAGCATATAGGGAATTGAAAATTAACTTATCTGATGATTTAATGGAAGCTTATGCAACTATTATATATAAACCTGAAAATATATGTAAGTTGAAGGATGCGGAAGAAACTAGAATGGAAGTCTTAAAACCTGAAGTAATAAAGCAAAATTGCCCGCCTAAATATAACATTCAAGAACTTAAACAAGAGTTAACCAATAATAATGTGGTATATGGTATAATAGAAGAAAATTTAAAGTTATGTGTAGAAAATAGTTGTAAAAATTCTCTAGTCGCTAAAGGCCAGCAGGTAGTAAATGGAAAAGATGACTTTGTAGAAATAAAATTTAAGACAGATACAGATTTAAAAAAGCTAAAAGAAGACAAAATCGGAAATATAGATTTTAAAAGCATAGGTTCTGTAGAAGCAGTGAATAAGGGCGATGAAATAGCAGAAAAGCACTGTGGAGATGAAGGTAAAGACGGTTGTGACATTACTGGAAAGATAAAAAAACATAAACCAGGTAAAAAACTGAAATTAAAAGCAGGAGAAGGTTGTGTCATAAAAGATGATGCCGTAATATTTGCAGCTATATCAGGAAAGCCTTGTGCTAAGAATAATGCTTTTTATGTTTATCAAAACCATGAAATTAGAAGTGATGTGGATTTAAAAACAGGAAATATAAAATTCACAGGAGATATAACTATATATGGAAGCGTAAAAGAAGGAATGGAAGTAGAATGTGGAAATTCGCTGGTCATAGAAAAGGATGTAGAAAGAGCTGATATAAAATCAAAGGGTGATATAAATGTAAAGGGAAATGTCATTGCTGGAAAAATATCTGCTGGTGGCACAGATGTTGAAAAACTTAAAACTATACAGGATTTAGAAAGTCTTAAGGAAACATTAACTAATTTAATAGCAGCAGTAGAGGAAATAAAGAGATATAATCTTTTAGGACCGGATAAGAAAGATGGAGAAATAATAAAAATTCTCATAGAAAATAAATTTAAGTCATTCTCAAGATTATGTATAAATGTTGTGGCTGATTTAAATGTACAAAGAAATGATTATGAGGAAGAAAATTTAGTATCACTTATAAGATCAAAACTAATAGGAATATCTCCTATTAGCATAGAGCATCATTCAATACTATACAAAATAACAGAAGCTATAGAAGAGAAGTTAATGCTTTTAAAAGATATCTTATCTATACCTGTAAACGTGAGAGTATCCTATTGTCAAGATTCAAATGTACAGAGTTCAGGAGATGTGGTTATATCTGGAAAAGGAGAGTATATATCCAATATTACAGCTAATGGAAATATATATTTTATACAAGAAAGAAGTGTAGCTAGAGGTGGAACTTTAAATGCTAAAGATGAAATTAAATGTAGAGTAGTTGGAAGTATAGCAGGAGTAGCCACAAAGTTAAAAGTTGAAAAAAATGGACATATATGGCTAGATGAAGCTTATCAAAATACTGTACTTTTAGTAGGAAATAGGGAGTATATCTTAGACACGCCAAGTAGAAGTGTACATGCATATTTGGACACTAGTGGAGACATAGTTGTAGACAAACTTAAACTTAATAAATAATATTAAATTAGTACTTATTTTAATATTATAACTAGATCTTAGAACTTTATTAAAAAACAAATAATATCTCAAAAGATTTTGGACTGCATCTAGTAAAATGAGGAGGAGTTATAAAGTGGACAATAAAGAAGCTAAAATATTAATATTTAGCATAAATGGAGAAAGCTATGCTACAGATATTATGGAAGTTGAAAGAATTTTAGGATATGAAGAACCGACCAAACTTCCTGATTCTCCTATATTTGTAGAAGGAGTAATAAATTATGAAGGAAACATATTACCTGTAATATCTTTAACTAAAAGATTTAATTTACAAGGAGAAGAGAAAAAAGATGATGCTAAGATAATAGTAGCAAAACAACAAGAAAATAAATTAGGAATATTGGTTGATGTAGTATCAGAAGTTAAAGATATAAATGCAAAAAATATAGAAGCTCCACCTGAAATAGCAGCAGGAATTTCTAAGAGATATATAAAAGGATTGGTAAAAATAGACGGAAAAATAATTATATTCTTAAATTTTGGAAATATATTGACTGAAGATGAAAAAAAGCTTATTTAATTTATAAAATGAAAGGTGCATATTTATGGAGATAAAAGAGATAAAAGTAGGAATTGCAGATTTAAATACAGCTTTTTCTCCTGACAGAATAATAACTGTGGGGTTGGGTTCTTGCATAGGAATAGCCATATATGATAAAACAAAGTCTTTAGGTGGACTTGCTCATATTATGCTTCCTGATAGCACTCAGTTTAATAATGTAACAAATCCGCTGAAATTTGCTGATTTAGCAGTTCCTATATTAATAGAAAAACTAGAGAGGTTAGGCGCATCAAAAAGAAACCTTATAGCCAAAATAGCTGGTGGGGCCTCCATGTTTAATTTTTCAGATAAAAGTATGATAATGGATATCGGAAACAGAAATGGCATAGCAGTAAAAAATGCTTTAAAAGAATATGCTATACCTTTAATTGGAGAAGATATTGGAGGAAACAAGGGCAGAACTATGATACTTGATAACAGTGATGGAACAGTAAAAATAAAGACTGTGGGGATGGGAATAAAGGATCTTTAATACGGTTAGGGGAAAGATATCATAAACTTGAATAAAAATGGAGTGAGAATAATTTGAATAAGATTAAAGTTTTAGTAGTAGATGATTCCGCTTTAATGAGAAAAATTATATCTGATATGATAAATGGAGAACCTGACATGGAAACTATAGATATTGCAAGAAATGGGGAAGAATTACTAAATAAATTACCTCAAAGCATACCAGATGTTATAACATTAGATGTAGAGATGCCTAAAATAGACGGAATTACTGCATTAAAGGAATTAAGAAAAAGGAATATTAATGTGCCAGTAATAGTTTTAAGTAGTGTTTCAAAAAGGGGGCCTGAACTTACTATGGATTGTCTTGCAGCAGGAGCCTTTGATTTTTTAGCAAAACCTTCTGGACCTATATCCCTTGACATAAATAAAATTAAAGATGAATTAGTTCAAAAAATAAGACTAGCATATGAAAAGGGGTTATCACAAAATAAAATGGTTGAAAAGAATGTGCAGTTAGAAAATAAAATTGAATTTAAAGTAGAAAATAAAACTAGAAATATCAGTAGATCAGGGAAAGTGGAAGCAATAGTTATAGGGGCATCTACTGGTGGACCAAAGGCTATATATACAGTAATTACAGCTTTGCCAGAAAAGCTTGGAGTGCCTGTGTTTGTAGTACAACATATGCCTGTAGGTTTTACAAAAGCTTTTTCAGAGAGACTTGATTCTAATAGCAAAATACATGTAGTAGAAGCAGCAGAAGGTATGGATATAAGGCGAGATACAGTATATGTAGCACCAGGAGGCTTTCATATGGAGGTAGGAGTAGATAATAAGATGCATTTAAACACAGAACCTCCTATATGGGGAGTACGTCCGGCTGTAGATAAATTATTTATATCTGCATCAAAAGTATATGGTGCTCAAATTGTAAGTGTAGTACTTACAGGAATGGGAAAAGATGGTGCTGATGGAACTGTAGAAATTAAGAGAAAAGGAGGTATAACTATAGCGGAGGATAAGTCCACCTGTACTATATACGGTATGCCTAAAGCGGCTTATGAAACCGGAATGGTAGATATAGTATTACCAATAAATAATGTAGCACATGAAATAATCAAAGCAGTATCTAGAGACGGGAGGTAGATTTTATGGATATGGACTATTTTGAGCAGTGGGTGCTTAAAGAATTTAATATAAACCTATCTGCCTATAAATCAAACCAACTTCATAGAAGAATAAACAGTTTAATGTCAAGAGTAGGAGCAAATTCTATAGAAGAATATATAGGGCTTCTAAAAAAAGATCCAGTACAAAAACAAAAGTTTTTAGACTTCATAACTATAAATGTTTCGGAATTTTTTAGAAACCCTGAAATATTTTCGGAACTTAAGGACAAGCTTAAAAATGAACTTTTAAAAAACAGTTCATCTCTTAAAATATGGAGTGCAGCATGTTCTATAGGTGCAGAACCTTATTCTATAGCAATGTATCTAGATGAACTTTCACCTATGGGTAAACACAAAATAATAGCAACAGATATAGATAATACCATACTTGACAGGGCTAGAATGGGTGAATATGTAGCTTCGGAAATAAAAAACATAAAAAAAGAATATTTAGATAAATATTTTGATGAAAAGGGCGATAAGTATATCATGAGCCCTAAAATAAAAAATATAGTAACCTTTAAAAAACATGATTTAATACTTGAAAGCTATGACAAAGATTTTGATTTGATTGTATGCAGAAATGTGGTAATATATTTTAATCAAGATGTAAAAGATCAAATTTATAAAAAATTTAGCCAGTCATTAAAAAAAGGCGGCTTGCTATTTGTAGGAGCAACTGAGAGTATATATAATTATAGAGATTATGGATTTGAAAAGGCGTCTACATTCATATACAGGAAGATGTAAGGAGGGAATACAATGGACACTTCACAATATATGTCAATGTTTCTTGAAGAATCTATGGACAACTTACAAACATTGAATGAGTCACTACTTCAGCTTGAACAGGAACCAGACAACATAGATAAGCTAAATGAAATATTTAGAGTGGCTCATACAATAAAAGGTATGGCTGCTACTATGGGATTTAATGAAATGGCAGAATTAACTCACAAAATGGAAGATGTATTATCTGAATTTAGAGATGGAAAGCTTAAAGTTACTCAAAAAGTTGTAACTGTGTTATTCAAATGTCTTGACACTTTGGAACAGATGGTAAACAATATATCTGATGGAGTTGAAGAAGAGATTTCAATTACTAACATAATGGATGAACTTGAAACTATTAAAGAAAGCACAGATGAAAGTAAAGAACCAGAAAATAATCACGATAAGCCTGTAGACGAAGTAAATAAAAGTAATACCATAGAATTAAATGAATATGATATTAATGTGGTAAAGCAGGCTGAAGATAGGGGCTTTAAATCTTATGGTTTAAAAATATTTTTAAGTGAAAATACACTTTTAAAATCTGCTAGAGCTTTTCTAATATTTAAAAGCCTTGAAGAATATGGCGAAATAATAAAGTCTGTGCCAAGTGCAGAAGATATAGAAAACGAAAATTTTGATTTTGAAATAGACTTGATACTTTTATCTACTAAGGAAAAAGATGATATCCATAGCAGTTTAATGAATATATCAGAAGTAGATAAGGTTATTGTTAGTGATGTAGATTTGAAACAAGAAAAGATAAAAAAAATAGAAGAAAAATCTAAAGATGAGGACATAAAAGTTAAAGCTAAGGAGCAGAAAACTGATATAAAGCCAAAGCCAGCAGTAACAAATGTAACAACTAAAACTACAACAAGCAAAAATGTTGTGGAAAATGGCAATAAAGCACCTCATAAAGAGCCACATAAAAAAGCACATCAATCTGTAAGAGTAGATCTTGAAAGATTGGATAAGTTTATGAATATGGTGTCAGAGCTTGTTATTCATAGAACAAGGCTAGAGCAAATAAGTAGTAATTACAAATTAAATGATTTAAATGAAACTTTAGAGCAAGTGGCTAGAACTACATCAGACCTTCAAGATTTAGTTATGAAGATTAGAATGCTTCCAGTAGACACTGTGTTTAATAGATTCCCAAGAATGATAAGAGACCTTTCTGTAGAATTAGGAAAGGAAATGGAACTTATTATTCAAGGTTCAGAAACTGAATTAGACAGAACTGTAATAGATGAAATAGGGGAACCTTTAATTCATTTATTAAGAAATGCAGCAGATCATGGAGTAGAACCAAAAGAAGAAAGAATTGCTAAGGGTAAGGATGAAGTTGGAAAAATAAGACTTGTAGCCTACCAAGAAGGAACTAAAGCTGTAATAAAAGTAGAAGATGATGGTTCTGGAATACCTGTAGATAAAGTAAAAGCTAAAGCAGAAAGATCAGGTATAAGTACAGAAGGAATGTCTGATAATGACATAAGAAACTTGATTTTTATGCAAGGTTTCAGTACTAATGAAGAAGTTACAGACGTTTCTGGTAGAGGCGTTGGTATGGATGTTGTAAAGACAAAGATATCCGCTCTTGGTGGTACTGTAGATGTAATAAGTGAAAAAGATAAGGGATCATCTTTTATAATAAGATTACCTTTGACTCTTCAAATAATTCAAGCTTTACTAGTTAAAGTTGGAAATGAAACTATGGCCATATCTTTAGGATATATAGACAGGGTTATAGACTATAGTGATGACCTAGTTAAAATGACCAATAATAAAGAAGTTATAATACACAATGGAAATGTAACACCACTTATAAGATTAAGCAATAGACTTAATTTAAATAAAGAAAATAGCATTAAGAATTATATAGTAATAGTAAAAGTTGGAGAAAAAACTGTAGGTCTTATGGTAGATGGATTGTTTGGACAAAAGGAAATAGTTATAAAACCTCTTGGAAAAACACTTCAAGGTTTAAAGGAATATATAGGAGCAACTATACTTGGAGACGGGTTAGTAACATTGATACTAGACGTTGCTGCTTTAGTGTAGGGAGGTAAATGGTATATGAGCTATCAAGACCTTACTCCATTACAACTTGATGCACTAAGAGAAGTAGGAAATATAGGTACAGGAAATGCAGCCACGGCACTGTCGCAACTTATAAACAGAAAAGTGGACATGACAGTTCCTGATATAAATATTGTATCTTTTGATGATATTTTTTCAAGTATAGGTGGAGATGAAATAGTTGTAGGAGTTATAGTAAGAGTTTTAGGAGAAGCACCAGGTAACATATTATTTGTGTTTGAAAAGAAAACTGCATTAAATTTAGTAGAAGCCTTAACCGGTGAAAAGGAAGAATATTTAAGCGAAATGGGTAATTCTGTAATATGCGAAATAGGAAATATAATATCTAGTTCATATATGAATGCTATATCTAGGTTTACTGGACTCGCTATAATGCCTTCAGTTCCTGCAGCAACTTATGATATGTTAGGAGCAATACTTTCTACAACATTTATAGAATCAGGACAGTTTGACGACTATGTGCTTGATATAGAAACTATATTTGTCCAGGATAATTCAGAAGTAAGTGGACACTTTTATTATGTACCAATGCCTGGTTCACTTGAAAAAATGTTAAGTGCATTAGGAGTATAAATAATAACAACATGAGTAAATAGATTTGGAGGGAATAAAATGTCAAAAGTATTAATTGTTGATGATGCTGCTTTTATGAGAATGATGATAAAGGATATATTAGAAAAAAATGGGTTTGAGGTAATAGGAGAAGGAAATAATGGATTAAAAGCCGTAGAATTGTATAAAAAGGAAAGACCAGATGTAGTAACTATGGATATAACTATGCCAGATATGGATGGAATAGAAGCTGTAAAAGCTATAAAAGCTATGGATCCAACAGCAAGAATAATAATGTGTTCAGCTATGGGACAGCAAACTATGGTTATGGATGCAATAAAAGCAGGTGCAAAAGATTTTATTGTAAAACCATTCCAGCCTGATAGAGTACTTGAAGCTATTAAAAAAGTAATAGGACAATAAGTGAAAATTATAGTGACAGATGACAAACAAAGTTATCTGTCACTTATAGAATGGAAAATTGAAAATTGAGAATTTCTACGAAATTTATTTATAAAACCTAAAGGTATTACAAATTTAGACGAAAATTTATTTAGTGATATTAAAATTTATATTAAAGTTTTCAAAAATTCTCCATTTTAAATTTTCCATTCTATATTAAATTGCTTGTAATTTAAAATATAGGAAGGTTAAAAATGCTGCAGTTTAAGTAATATTATGCAGCAAATTAACATTGGAGGTGTTAAGTGATGCAGGTTGTTATATTTAAGTTAAATAACGAACAATTTGCAGTGGAAACTGCAAAAGTGCAAAGCATAAATGATGCTATGGAAATAACAAAAGTTCCAAAGGCACCAGCTCATATAAAAGGGCTTATAAATTTAAGAGGAAATGTGATATCACTTTTAGATATAAATCTTTTATTAGATGTATCAAAATCAGAAGAAAAGCAAAATAATATAATTATATTAGAAATGGAAGATGAATTAGTAGGAATAAATGTGGATCAAGTAGATGAAGTTTTAGAAGTGGAAGAAGATTTCATAGAAAAAATTAACGATGGAAAAAAAGCTTATATTGAAGGGGTTATAAATTTTAAAGATAGAATAGTAACGCTTATAGATATAGATAAACTTCTTTCAAATTAGAAATTTTTTAATAGGAAATGAGGGAAAATAATGGCAGATGTATTATCACAGAGTGAGATAGATGCCCTTTTAGCTGCCTTATCCGCTGGAGAACTGACCCCAGATGAAGTACCAAAAGAAGAAGAAAAACAAAAGGTTAAACCTTATGATTTTAGAAGTCCACAAAAGTTCTCAAAGGATCATATAAGGACTCTTGAACTTATTCATGATAACTATGCCAGAATAATTTCAAATTATTTGACTGCACAGGTAAGGAGTAATGTAAAAGTCAAGATAGAGTCTGTGCAGCAAATAACTTATGAAGAGTTTATTCACTCTGTACCAAATCCGACAATCCTCACTATTTTTAAAATGCCGCCTTTAAATGGTTCTGTGTTATTTGAAACAAATCCTCAATTTGTTTTTGAAGTAATAGATGTGCTTTTAGGTGGAAAAGGAACGGGAAAATACAAAACAAGAGAGTTTACAGACATTGACAAAAATATTATGAGGGTTATAAATACAGGACTTATATCTAATTTAAAATTGGCCTGGGATGATGTTTTGGAAGTTCATACTGAAATAGAAGGCTTAGAAACTAATCCTGCATTAAATCAAACTTTAGCACCAAATGAACCAGTGGCTTTAATAACTTTTTCTGTGGAAATGGGTAAGAGTAGTACTTTTATTAATATATGTATACCTTACTTAAGCATAGAAAAAGTATTAGATAAACTTGTAGTACAATATTGGTTTGAAGATACTAATGAAGGAATATTAGAAGAATCTAGAGGAAAATTAAGGGATAGATTGAATATAGTAGATATGAACCTTACTGCAGTACTAGGTACTGTAAATATTACTGTAGATGATTTCTTAAGGTTAGGTATAGGAGATGTGTTGACTTTAAATAATAAAACAAATATGCCTATTAAATTAATGGTGGAAGATGAACCATATTGCTATGGAAAGCCAGGAGTACTAGGAAAAAATATGGGTGTTCAGATATTAGATATTATAGATAAGGATGTGGAAAATTATGAGTAATGGGTTTCTTTCACAGGAAGAAATAGATGCACTTTTAAATGGGGGAGACGACACAAAACCTAAACCACCAGAAGAATCAGAAACTCCAGGAGAAACGCCAGAAACCCCACAAATGGCAGAAACGTCAGATGAAATAGAATTGCCTGTGCTAACAGATATAGAAAAAGATTTACTAGGCGAAATTGGTAATATATCTATGGGTTCTGCATCCACAGCACTTTCTACAATAATCAATCAGCAGGTAAATATAACGACTCCAATAGTGAGTATAACTAGATTAAAAGATTTAAAAGATGAATTTGAAGTACCAAATGTTGCACTAGAAGTTAAATACACTAGTGGTATAGTTGGAGAAAACCTTCTTGTAATGAAAATTACAGATGCAGCTGTAATTGCAAATCTCATGATGGGCGGAGATGGAAGTGTAGAAGAAGGGGTTAAAACTTTATCTGAAATAGAACTTAGTGCTGTAGCAGAGGCTATGAACCAAATGATAGGTTCTGCAGCTACATCTATGGCTACTATGTTTATGAGGGAAGTAAATATATCACCACCTTTATCTACAATATGGAATGACTTAACAGCACCTGTAGCAAAAGGTATATCAGATGATGAACCGGTAGTTAAGGTATCATTTTCTTTAGATATAGGTAATTTAGTAGATAGTAATATAATGCAATTATTACCTATAGCTACTGCACAAAAAATAGTAGCTATAATGATGGGGCAAGAACCTAAAGAAGAACCACCAGTAGAGCAGCCGAAGGAAGCACCAGCACCGCCAAAAATGGAGCCACAAGTACAACAAAATATTGCACCACAGCAGCCACAATATCAGGCTCCAGCGCAACAAACTATATATGAGAAGCCTATAGAAAATCCTAATGTTCCAAAAGTAGAAGTTAAGCAGGCTTCATTTCAACCTTTGGGTTCAGTAGCTTCAGGTACAGAAATGCCTAAAAATATAGATTTAATATTGGATGTACCTTTAGAAATTTCTGTAGTACTTGGAAGAACAAAAAAGAATATAAAGGATATATTGAATTTTGGAACGGGTTCCTTAATAGAACTAGATAAATTAGCAGAGGAGCCAGTGGAAATACTTGTAAATGGTAAAAAGGTAGCTTATGGAGAAGTAGTTGTAGTAGATGAAAATTTTGGAGTTAGAATTACAAGTATTGTAAGCAGTGAAGATAGAATTAAATCTTTACGGTAATTAAGCAGCCCTAAAAAGGCTGTTTTTTATTTATAATTAATAAATTTTAAATAAAAAATTTTAATAAAATTTATGTTTCTATTAAAGTAGCTAAAAAAGGGGATTTTGGAATAAAAATAAGAAGTTCTCTTTTATTTTCAGGTATAAACCTTGGATTTTTATACTCGATAATACTAATAATGATATAGAGATAAAGATAAAGAAGTCGCTTATAAATGTTAGGGGTGTATATTATGAAAATTAGCGGAATTAATCCTAGTAAAATTATAAATTTTTATTCAGACCATAAGAAAAGCATAGAGAAAAACGAACAAGTTAAAAAAAATGATACGGTTCAAATATCCTCTTTAGGCAAAAGTTTGAGCTCCTACTCATTAGATGATAAATTTATAAATTCAAAGGAAAAAATAGAAAGAATAACTAATGAAATAAATAATGGTACTTATAACGTGGATTCAAAGTTAGTTGCAGCAAAGATGATTCAGGAAATGCAAAAGTAGAAATGAAAAATGGAGGTATATTATGAGCACATCTGAATTAAATTTAGTAATAGTTGAAGAATTAAAAGCACTTCAAGGATTATTAGCTTCTTTAGATGAACAGTTTCAATATTTGACTAAAAGGGAAGTATTTGCACTAGATGCTGTAAGAAATAAAATAGAACTAAGCAGTAAAAAAGTAGCTTCACTTGAAATGAAAAGGAGAACTCTAACTAATGGTGAAGATATGAGTAAAGTGGTTCATGAGCTTAAAGATGAAGAATTAGAAAAAAATTATAGAAATATAAAAAAATTATTAAGTGCCATAGTTCTTCAAAAGGATACAAATGAGGTGCTAATTAAGCAACAGCTAGGTTTTACAACGCAAATGCTTAATTTTTTAAATCCTGATAAAGCACCTAAAACTTATAATTCCTATGGAAAAAGAAGATAAGGAGGAAAAATAATGTCCGGTTTATTTGGAACGTTAAACATATCCAAAAGCGGAATGTTTACACAACAAAGATGTATAGATGTAACATCACATAATATAGCAAATGCCAATACAGATGGATATTCAAGACAGAGGGCTGAATTAGAAACTACAAGACCTTTCCCAATGCCTAGTATGAATAACGCAGTAGGACCAGGACAAATGGGAACGGGTGTTACTGTAACTACAGTAGATAGAATAAGAGACAGCTTTCTTGACTATCAAATAAGAGTAGAAAAGGGAGTGGACGGACAATACAAAGGTAGAGATAAATTTTTAAGTCAAATAGAAAATATAATGAATGAACCTTCAGATACGGGTATATCTAAGGACATAGGCAACTTCTTTGATTCCTGGAATACTTTGGGTACAAGTGCTAAGGAATCTAATGCAAGATCTATAGTTGCACAAAATTCATTAACACTTGTTACTGATTTAAATCATTCGTATGGTGAATTGGAAAAATTAAAGGAAAATACGCAGACAGTTATAAAAGATGATGTTTTTGATATAAATAGCAAATTAGATCAAATAAACAAACTAAATCAAGAAATAATGCAAGTCAAGGTAGCAGGAAATAGTCCTAATGATTTAATGGATAGACGAGATTTACTCTTAGATAATTTAAGTGAAAAATTTGGAATAAATGTTGACAGAAAACAGTTTGAGGGAAATAATGTAACCACATCTGATGAGTCAAAAGCTAAAGAAGCTGGAGATGATGGAAGACCTCCTGTAGATGCCAGTGGAAATAATGTTAATCTTGTACAAGCTCAGTTCCCAGATCAGGCCTGCAGGTTTTCTTTTATATCTAGTATAAAATTAAAAACTCCAGCAAGTGGACAAACAACTGGTAAAGATGGCGATGCGGGAGATTATACTGTAACTTATTATAAAAACGGAGATAGTACTACAAGTGATAATGCAGTAACTATAAATGTTAAGATAGAGGATACGGGTAAGGTAGGAGATGCAAATTATGTAAGTGCTAGTGACAAGTTTAAACAATTAAGTCAATGCAGAGTTTTGTGGGCAGATAATAAGGGAGTGGCTCTTAATGTAGATACTTCAAGCAAGTCTCAAGGAACAGTGACAGGTAATCTTCCGGCAGATAGTTCGGTGAATTTTGAAAATTTAAAATTGTTCCAGCCTCCTTCAGGAGAAGTTAAAGGATATATATCTGTTCAAAAAGATATAGATACTTATGAAGGTCAATTAAATAAATTTGCAAAAGCACTGGCTTTTTCAGTTAATGGTATAGTAAGTCAAAGTAAAGATACAATTGCAGATACATCGGCTGAAATAAACAACTTTTTTGTAAATGCGGATGCTCAAAAAAATGGAGTATATAGTGGTACAGATTTAGATAAAATAGTTAATGCAGAGAGTGAAATTACAGCAGGAAATATAACTGTAAGCGATGCTATAATGAATGATCCTATGAAAATAAAAACTGCAGCAAAATATGATGGTAATAACAGACCTATATCAGGTGAAAGTGATGGAAGCAGAGCTGTGGCAGTGGAAAAATTAAGAGATAGTCTTATGACTGTTCAAAATATAGATCCTAACAATGCTGCTAAAACTAAAAAATCAGATTTTCTCAGTGATATATTTACTGTAGATGACAAAACAGGATTAAATGTAATAAGTAATAAAACTAGTGGAATGACTTTAGATAGTTATTTTAAAGATACCGTAGACAGACTTGGAATTCAAGAGCAACAAGCTAAAAAAACTGTAACAAACCAAGCTACTCTTTTAGCAGGCTTTACACAATCAAGAGATTCTGTATCAGGAGTATCTTTAGACGAAGAAATGGCAAATTTAGTTCAATTTCAGCACTGTTATCAAGCCAATGCTAAACTTATATCTACAGTAGATCAACTTTTAGATGTAGTAATAAATGGACTTAAGAAGTAATTAATAGTTAAGAATTAAGAATTGAGAAAACTATCAATTGTCAATTATAGGAGGGTGATATTTAGTGAGAGTTACTAATAAAATGCTTGCAAATAATTATTTAACCGATATGAATTCGAATTTAAATAATTTAAAAACAATTCAGCAACAAATGTCATCAGGAAAAAATTTTACAAAACCTTCTGATGATCCTTTTAATGTAGCTAGAGCTATGCAAATGCATTCAGCTATAGATGCAAATACTCAATATAATGCAAATATAACTAATACTATAAATTGGATGGATACCACAGATACTGCACTGGGGCAGCTGGGAAATGTATTTCAAAATATAAGAACAAGTCTTGTATCAGCAGGAAATGCAGCTTATAATTCTGATGAAAGAACCAAAATAAAAGATGAAATAAACCAAAGAGTAAGTCAGGTAAGTCAAATATTAAATACTAATTTTGCTGGTGAATACATTTTTGGTGGTACAAAAGGTGCTTCTAAACCAATGGATACAGTAAATAATTATATTGTAAACAAGTCCAATTCTCAAGGTGGAGATATCTCTATATCAGGAACTGCCACAAAGTTAGCAAATACAAATTACAAAATAACTGTTACTGGATCAGACCAAAAAGGGAATTTTACAGGTATGCAATATTCAACTAGCACTGATGGAGGAGCAACTTGGTCAACACCAGCATCAACAGCAGTTCCAGTAGCAGGCTCGCCTAATAACTTTACAGTTGATGGATTAAATATAAAATTAGATACAAACTTAAATACTAAAGATAACGATACTTATAATTTTTCACTTGTAAAAAACAATAAATTGATATATACGAGTGATAAAGGAGAAGAGTTAAAGTCATTTTCAGATGTTGAATCTGCAGAGATTGATAGTGCTAATATAGTAAGTAATTGGTCTTCAAAAGATATAACTTTTAATATAAATGGAACAGAAGCAAAAATAACGTTAGATTCAATTTCTGCTACACCTCCACCTACTATAGACGATTTAATAACAAATATAAACAATAAAATCAACAGTTATCAAACAATGAGTAATCCGCCTGTTTCTCTCCTGAAAGGAAAAATTGATGTAGGGAAGACTACGGATGGAAAAATTAAATTTAGTACAATAAATAGTAGTGACATAGTAAGTGTTACAGATACTACTGTTGGCAACCAAGAACTTGTAGGTGCAGTTGGAAAACAACTTTCTTATATTCAGTTTGATATGATATCCACAAAAAGACAAACAGAAATATCTCAGGGAGTTTTAGTTGATTACAATGTGTCAGCTTCTGATGTAATAAAGTATGGTGAGGGAGATGATGACGATTTAAGAAGCTTACTTTCAAGAATTGTAAATCACCTAGATGGAAAGGATAATACAGGGGTTAGTAATGAGACAGAAGCTACAAAAGCTTTAACTAATAAGGATTTGACGGATTTGGATAAAGCAATTAAACAAGCTTTGAAAGTTCGTTCGGAAGTAGGTGCAAAGGAAAATAGAATGGATAGTGCCAAGGAACAAAATGTTCAAGGAAAGGCTGATATGACTGACATACTTTCAAAAACAGAAGATATAGATATAACAGAAAAAACCATGGAATTTGCTACAATGCAAACTGTATATTTAGCAGCACTACAAACTAGCGCAAAAGTATTGCAGCCAACACTTATGGACTACATGAGATAGAAACAAGATACCTGTCGTTTGTTTCTAAAGGGGGATTTGTATGAAAATAGATACCAAATATCATGGAGAAATAGAATATGAAGAAAAAGATATAATAACTTTTAAAAAAGGAATGCCAGGTTTTGAGGATTTAAAGAAATTTATATTATTTCCTGTAGAAGATAATGAGGTATTTAGTATATTACAATCTATAGAAGATAAAAATATAGGACTTGTAGTTACATCTCCATTTAATATAGTAAAAGATTATGAGTTTAAATTAGATGAAGAAAAAACAAAAGAGATTCAGATTGAAAGTCATGAAAATGTAATAGTATTAAATACAGTAACATTAAGTTCTACAGTAGAAAATATAACAGTAAATTTAAAAGCTCCCATAGTAATAAATATAAAAATGAAATTAGGGGAACAAATAATATTAGATAACCCTAAATATTTAATAAAGTACCCACTATCTAAGGGGGGAGTTTAATGCTAGTTATAAGCAGAAAGAAAGGTGAATCCCTTTTTATAGGCGAAGATATAGAAATAACCATAGTGAAAATAGATGATAGTTCAGTAAAACTCTCCATATCTGCACCTAAAAATGTAACTATATTAAGAAAAGAACTCTATAAAGAAGTAGAACAAGAAAATAAAAATGCTGCAGATTTAAATATAAGCCTTCTAAAAAGTATAAAAAAATAAAATTTATTAATTTAAATTAAGGAGTGTTGAGCATGGATGTTAAGGCATTAGGTCAGGGAGGACAAAACGCTTTCGACTTGAGTTATAGTACAAATAATTCAAGTACTGATTCACAAAACGTTATACAAAGTAACAATAACACAAGTGATGTTGATTTGGAAAATAAAAACAATTCGAAGGATACTTATGATAAAAATAATTCTCAGCAGAGAAAGATTACAGAAAAGGAGATTAAAACTGCTACAGATAAGCTTAATAAACTTTTTGAAGGTACAGACACCCATTTGCAATATGATTTTATAGGAAAGTCAAGAATTATGAGCGTAAAAATAATAGACGATAAAACAAAAGAAGTTGTAAAAGAGATTCCACCTAGAAAAATCATAGAAATGATAGATAAGTTATGTGAAATGGCAGGAATTATGGTAGACGAAAAAGCTTAATTTAATTGAAAATTGAAAATGCAAAATTAACAATGAGAGTTAGTTTTTAAGCAAATCTAAAAAACTTTCAACTCTCAACTTTCAACTCTCAATTAAGTAAAGGGTGTGATTTTATGGAATATAAATTAAATAAAATTGATCCAGAAGTAAGGCAAAGGGTTAATGAAACTACAAGAACAGGTAAAGTTCATACAAAGTCTGGTATAAGTATAAATAATGATAACAAAAATAGAAAAAACGGAAATGATTTTAGTTCAAAATTGGAAGAAGAAAAAAATAAAAATAAGAACAAAAATAAATTTGCCGTAGATGCAGTAAAAGTAGATGAAGTGGAGATATCAGCTTATAAAGAAGAAGTGGAAGATTCCAATAAAGATGAAGTAAAAGGGCATATTTTGGATGTGAGAAAGTAAAAGTTAATTAAGAATTAAGAATGACTTTTTTCTCTAACCCTGCATAAAGTCTAAAATATTTTAAAAGATTTTTCATAGAAAAAGCATCCTTCATTATTAAATCTTCACTATTAATTCTTAATTTAAAAAAAGGAGTGTTTATATATATGTATAAAACAAATGCTTATGGTACCTATAAAAATAATAGTGTAAACTTTGCTTCCAAGGAACAAATATTGCTTATGCTAGTAGAAGGAGCAGTTAAGTTTGCTAAAATAGGTAGACAAGCTATTTTAGATAAGGATGTTAAAAAGGCCCATGAAAATTTAGTTAAAACACAGAATATTTTTTATGAACTAATGGCAACGCTGGATGTAAGTAAGGCTCCAGAATGGGGAATGCAGCTTATGAGTTTATATGAGTTTATAGCAAGAAGGCTTACCGATGCTAATTTAAAGAAAGATGTGGATATTATGAATGAAGTAATTCCACTTATTGAAGATATAAGAGATACTTGGGAAGAAGCATATAAGGTTTCTAAGGCAAGTAAATAAATTAATAATTAATAGTTTAAAATTAATAGTTGAAAATTCTTAATTCTTAACTATTAACTCTTAATTAAAAAAGGGGAGGTTATAAATATGAGTGATGTAAGTTCAGTAGCATCTGGTACAACGGGAGCTGGTGGAGGTAATAAGATTAGATTAACTGGTATGGCTTCAGGTCTTGATGTAGATGCAGTAGTAAAAAAAATGATGACCGCAGAACAGACAAAGCTTGATAAGGCAAAGCAGGATCAACAGACTGATCAGTGGAAACAAGATATATATCAGGATGTTATTAAGAATATAAAGGATTTACAAAGTTCGTTTTTGGATTCAGGTAGTTCAGATAAAAATATCTTATCCTCAACAAATTTTGCACCTTATACTGTAACTGCTGCGAGTGGTGCATCTACAGTAGATACATCAATAGCAACTTTTAAGCCAATGGTGGGAGCACAGACAGGAAAATATTCCGTGACAGTCAATAAATTAGCAGCAGGTGCAGGCATAAGTAACACATTAAGTGGCAAAGCTCTTTCTACATCATTGACTGACATAGGAGGCACATCACTAAATGGTACTATTAAATTAGTGTTAAATGCAGGCAGTGCTAGTGATGTAAATGTTACTTTAGATAACACAAATGGTAAAGCTACGTTAGGCGATTTAATTAATGCTATAAACAACCAAGGTTCAGGGTCTGTAAAGGCAACCTATAGTGAGCTAACAGGTCAATTTAAATTAAGTAGTAGCAGTACTGGTAAAGATACAAGTTTAACAATAAAAACAGGAAGTACAGCAGCACTTTCTAGTGTATTTGGAAATGGAATTGGAAATGATGCATTTGGAAGTGCAATTGATGGGATAACTAATGCAGATGGGGCAATTCAAAAAAACGGTAATAATGCAGATCTTACAATAACAGCACCAGGAGGCAACGCTGTTCCTCTAAATGATGCAAATGGTAATGCAAAGACAGGCAACAATTTTACTATAGATGGAATGAGTTATGCACTATCTAGTGTGGGTACTGCTGAAATAAATGTTGGTTCAGACACTGATAAGGTATATGATAAAATTAAAGGATTTATTGACAAATATAATTCTATAGTAGATGATATTCAAACGAAAATTACTGAAAAAAAGAGTTCTGACTATAAACCTTTAACAGATACCCAAAAGGCTTCTATGACTACTTCGCAAATTACAGCTTGGGAAACTAAGGCCAAAGTAGGTATTCTTAAAAATGACGATAATCTTGAAAACATGCTTAATGATTTGAGAACTGCATTTACCACATCTGTAAGTAATGCTGGATTTTCATTAGGTCGTTATGGAAGCAATAATATAGGAATAGATACATCTGATGACTGGGCCAAACCTGCGCATATTGATATAGTTGATCCAACACAATTAAAACAGGTAATATTAACTAAAAGTGATCAAATATCAAAAATGTTCACAAATGCATCTAGTGTTGCAAATACTGTAGCAAAAGATGGTACGGTACAATATGATAGTAGTCTTACACAGTATAAGGAAGATGGTATTTTTACTAGAGTTAAAAAGATATTAGAAAAAAATGTAGGATATACAAATACAACTTTGAATACTGCGGTATTGACTTCTTATGCAAACAAACAATATGATTATACCACTACAGGAACTGGAGGAAAAAATACACTTCCAGACAAAATATATGAACAACAACTTAAGATAAAAGATATTACAACGAAAATGAGTACTAAGCAGGAACAATATTACCAAAAATTCTCCAAACTTGAATCTCTTATGACTACGCTAAATGCCCAGCAGTCACAATTATCTTCTATGCTTGGAAGCTAATATAGAAACTTAAATGGATAATTATGTAATTGAATTTAGGAGAGTTTAAAAATGGATGAGAATTTTAAGGATATTCTAGTTAGGTATAAAGAATATACGCTGCAAATCATAAAGGTTATAGAAGATGATAACTTAGATTCTCTTGAAGAATTAATAAAAGAAAGACAATGTTTACTAGATAAAGCATTAAGTATTAAACATGAAAAAGAAGAAAGCAAAAAAATATATGAAGAACTTGGGATAAAGGAACTTCAAGATGAATTAAATGTTTTAATGTCAAGAAAACTTGAAATAATACGAGACGAAATGCAGAAAATATCTAAGAGTAAGCAGGCAAATATGATGTACAATAAAAGAAACTATGGTGGTGCTAAAATATTCAGCAAGAAGCTGTAGCTTAAAAATCTGATAGAATAAAAATCTATCGGATTTTTTTAGTTTAACTGAAAATAAGCAAAATGCGAAGCGTTTTTTAGAGGACAGAGGACAATTGACAGAGGACAGTGAAGGAGGATTTTTCTTCGCTACACTACGAAAAATCTTTAATTAAATTTTTGTAGGCTCGTTTCGCTAAAGCGAAACATTGCTGATTTATATAAATTTAAAGATTTTTTTCGATAGCTAAAAATCAACCTTCACTGTCAATTGTCCACTATCAACTGTCAACTCAAAAAGATTTGCTTTGCAATATGATTATTATGTAGAAATCAAGTAACTATTTACAAATTTAAACAATATTTTAAAGGTAAAGCAGTATTAAATTTATTTTCTGAATAATTAAAAATATTGTATAAAGTATTTTTTTAAAGTTTCGATATATTTATTACAAGGATTAACACAAATTCACATAAAACTTAAAAGAAATTAAAAAAAATCAAAAAACTTGTAAAGTAAGAACAGAAAGAAACGATAAAAGAATTAAGAATTAAATAATTCGCTAGTAAGCTTGAAATCAATGGATAATTAATAATTGTCAAATGTCAATTGTCAATTGTCAATTAATGAAGGCTTAACTATAAATAAAAAACAGGGCAAGGACGCCCAATTAAAATTCAAGGAGGAATTTTATTATGATAATTAATCACAATTTGGCAGGAAATAATGCAATAAGAAACATGAATGTTAACTCTGGTAATGCAAGTAAGGCAATGCAGAAACTTTCTTCAGGCTTAAGAATTAATGGTGCAGCAGATGATGCAGCAGGACTAGCAATATCAGAAAAAATGAGAGGACAAATCAACGGACTTGATCAAGCTTCATCTAATGCTCAGGATGGTATTTCAATGATACAGACTGCTGAAGGTGCATTAAATGAAACAACTTCAATTCTTCAGAGAATGAAACAGTTAGCAACTCAATCAGCCAATGATACTAATGTAGGCGATGATAGAACTCAAATTCAAGCAGAAATGAACCAATTAACTTCAGAAATAAATAGAGTAGGTAATACTACTGAATTCAATACCCAAAAACTACTTAATGGCGGTGGAGTTGATCCTAAACTTGCTTCAAAAGCAGGTGCGCTTACTGTACCTTCACAACTTGAAGGTGGTCAAGTTGGTGCAACACAATTAACTAAGACTTTTACAATCACTAATAATTTTACAAGTGCTGATGATGGAAAAACAATAACTTTTAATCTAGGCGGAAAAGATTTAACATTTACTTTAAACAAGAATATTTCAGGCGCAAATTCAACTGCAACACAAATAGGTATTAGCGATACAGCAACTGCTACTAACTCTGCAGATGCAGTGGAAAAAGCTTTAGGACTTGCAATTGCGGCTGATGCCGATTTATCTAGCAAATATCAACTTACTGCAGCTTCAGATGCTGATGTAGTTGTAGTTGCTAAAGCCTTATCTTTCAGTAATGGAAAATTAACAGGTACTGATTCAGGTATTAATGGCTCTGCAACTTATAGTTCAAGTTCAGCCTTAGCTAGTGCAACTGTAGCTGAAGTTGTTACAGCTGCTGGAGCTGGCGCTAATGCAAGTGCTACAATAGATTTTACTGGTAAAACTGTAGCTGATTTAAAAGGTACAGGATTTGTAATTGATGGCAAGAAAGTAGATCTATATGATAGTACTGATGGAGCTTATAGTGGATATGCAGATTTTGCAGTTGATTTAAAGGGAGCTGGAAATGCTGAAGCAATAGTTGATAAAGTAGTTTCTGCTTTATATAATGGAACTGGTGCAGCAGTTCAGAAATTTGGTAATGCTGTTAATGCAGGCGATTCTTATTTACCAAATGAATATGTAAGTAAGACGGATGGAACAAAATTACAAATTACTGCAAAGACAACTGGAATAGCAGGAAATGCATATACACTTTCAGATAATTCAACTGTAGCTGTATCGAATTTTGTTGGAAGTGATAAGCTTACTAATGAGAGTGTAGTTTCTTCTAAAGGACTTAAAGATGGACAACAAACAGTAACTATCACAAATAAAGCTGCAAGTGTAAGTACTGCTAGTAGTGCGGAAACAGGTGCTGCAACTGTAGCTGCTGATTTAGTTGGGTTATCTATTAGTGCTACAACAAGCTTGGATTCAGGAAGTTATAGATTAACTAATGCTGCTGGTGCTGTTGCAGGTCATGCACAATTACAAAAATTGGGTTCGGATGGAACAACTTGGTCAACAGTATCAGGATATTCAGATATCACAGTATCAGGTTCTGCTCAAACAGCAGGAGATTTAACATTTACAGGTACTGCAGCAGATTTTACAGCATCAGCTGTTGGTACAGATGCTGTTACATTCCAGGTATCTCAAAACCATTATGAAGCACAATTAACTGAAAAAGATGGAACAATAGGTAATGCAGTAAATGTTGCTTCAGGTCAACAAAATGTTAGAATAACAGCTCAAGATGGAGTAGGTGAAGCTGTAATAAATGTTGGAGATATTGATTCATCATTATCTACTGGTAGCAGTACAACATTTACATTTAATACAAGTGCAGCAGGTGTAAAAAATGAAACAGTTGGTGGAACATTTACAGCTAAATTCCAAATAGGTGCAAACCAAGGACAAAGCTTCCAAATGGATGTTAAAGACATGAGATCACAAGCTCTTGGAATAGCAGGAACAACTGCAGGAGCTGCACAAGGTGTTGTTGATGGAGCTAAGTTTACATCAACTAAATCAGTATCAAATGGAACTGATAATGTAAGTGTTGAATCTTCTCTTGATATTTCAACACATGATAGTGCTAGTGCTGCAATTAAAGTTATAGATAATGCTATCAATGCAGTATCAACACAGAGAGCACAACTTGGTGCTTATCAAAATAGATTAGAGCACACAATAAATAACTTGGGAACTTCATCAGAAAACTTAACTTCTGCTGAGTCAAGAATTAGAGACGTTGATATGGCAAAAGAAATGTCAAATTTCTCAAAGAACAATATTTTATCTCAGGCTGCTCAGGCTATGCTTGCACAAGCAAACCAACAGCCACAACAAGTTCTTCAGTTATTAAGATAATTTTAAAATCTTATATAGAAGGGGCTGAGACACTGATTAATTAGTGTCTCGGCCCTTTTAACACATACACGTTTTTAAGCAGTTGACAATTGACAATGGACAGTTGACAGTTTTTTTAGTCTTATTTTTCCTAGAGAAAAAATTTTCATCACTTTCAATTCTCAACTGTCTGAAAACATTATTAATAGTTTTATATAAATAGTACATAATATAAAAATATGGTGTGGAATATTAGTAAGAGTATTACACACAAAATAATAAAAATTATATGTAATGTGAGGAAAAAGATGATTAGTAAAAATATTGAATTTGAGAGTAGTTTTTATCATTTTGGTGAAAATGTTGATTTAGCAGAAAATATAGTTCTTCAAGGTGTTGATAAAATACATCTTGGAAATAATCTCATAATCAAACAAGGTTGTGAAATAGCAATAAATTTAAAGTATTTTAATAAAGATATAGAATGTAATTTAAAAATAGATGATAATTCTTTTTTTAATAGATATGTGTGTATAGAGACTTTTAATGAGATTATTATAGGGAAATATGTTATGGTTGGACCTCAAGTGTACATATCAGATAAAGATCATGAATATCAATACTTTAAAGCACCTGCAATGCTGCAAGGATATTTACAAAATTCAAATAAGATAATAATTAAAGATGGAGCTTGGATTGGAGCAGGTAGTAAAATAATTGGCAATGTTACTATTGGTTTTGGCAGTGTTATTGGTGCTAACACAGTCCTTGTCAAAGATGTACCTGACCATTGCTTAGTTGCAGGAACTCCAGGGAAAATTATAAAAATTTGTGACTACAAAACAGATAAATGGATTAATGTAAAGAATAATCCTAAATTATTAAAAGAAATATTGTTAAAGCGTGGTAAATTTAATGGTTATGATTATGACTTTATTAATGGAGAAATAGAAAAAAATCGTATAAAGAAAGAACAGGATACGAAAAATTCAGAGGAACTAGTAAAATATAAAAATTTAATTGATACTGTAATAGAAGGTTTAAATTATGTAAATAGTCAACTTACAACTGGTGAATTTAATAATAGTACAGAAATCTTTAACGAAATGATTATTGGAATTAGTACAATTCTAAGTGGGGTATCAAATATAATGAATATAACTGAACATGAAAAGGAAAATATAAAGGATAAAATAAACAAGTATTTAGAATTGGTTGTTTCAGCTTATGAACAAAGAGATGTTGAAAAAATAATACTCAATATAGATACAAAATTGATACCTAGTATAAAAGAAATACAAAATTATTGTTAAAAATAAGAATTAAGAAGTTGTAAGGTTAAAATCTTGCAGTTTCTTTTTTGTGTTTAAAAATAAATGCATTTGGTAAAATATACATGAGAGTTGAGAGTAAAGGTTGATTTTTAGCTATAGCAAAAAATCTTTAAAGTTATATAAGTCAGCAATGTTTCGCTTTAGCGAAACGAGCCATGAAAAATTTAATCAAAGATTTTTTGTAGTGTAACGGAAAAAAATCCACATTAACTCTTCACTCTCAATTATCAACTCTCAACTAGCAAAGGTTTGTGTCAAGTTCTAGTGGGCAATTTCTTTTTTAAAAATTTCCATTATAAATTCAGTTGAAATTTTTCTCTTAATAGGGCTTTGCCCTCAGCCCGAAAGGGCGCACTTTTCCCATTGATTTTTTACTTTCAATTTTTAAATTATCTATAAATAAGTTCACTAAAATTTCTCTGCTTAAAAAAGCTTTGTATTGCTTTTCTACCATTAGTCATGGCGCAGCCTGTAAATGGTATTCTTGCTTGTTGTACAGGATAATATTTGCCTTTCTTTATTTTCTTGTTTACGTCAGCTGCTGTTAATGTAATCATCTCTGTTATTATTTCTTGCTTATCCTCTGAAATAACTCCAGAACACACTTCATTTATTAACTTATATATTCTTTTGCTTGCTTTTTCAGCTAATATTTTAGCTAAATTATTTGCACCACTAATGGATCAACTCATTTTTCTCCCTTTCATTCTTTGAGCTAGTATATCGCATATATTATGCTCCATTGTACCTAAATTTCTGTATTCTAATCCTTCTGGAGCCTCCGGCATCTTTGTTTCTTTCCTTAAGTGATATGGCCTTAATCCTATTTTATTATCAAAAAGATATGTATATAGTTTTTCTAATTTTTTAAACTTATTTTCATCTTCAGTATACTTAATCATTAGATTTGTTACATATTTCAAACTTTCTTCTACTTTTCCTTCACTCAACATTTTTATTAGTTTATGGGCTTCTCTTTTGTCCCGAATCGCTCTTAATACAGCCTGGCTCTTATGAAATGGATCTAGTTGAAAATACACACCTTCTTCTTCTGCATTTTGTTTTATCCAAGATGCCCCATCTCCATTTAAAATTCTCGTTTCTATTTCATCTGTATTATAAGTTTCTGCAATAGCAGCATCACTTAATTCTTTGAATTTTTTATTATTACTAAAGCTAGCACAAGCTATTTTGTTTTCAACTACATAAGCATCTTTACTTCCTTTTCTTTTCTTCCATCCTTCATAAGTTATTCCAAGTTTAAGTTCTTTCTTCTTAGACTTTCCTCTTTTAGGCTTATCTTTTAGGCTTATCTTTTCCTTGAATACTTAACCAAATTCCATCCATTTCTTGAAATAAAACTTTAACTTCCTTTGACCCATTTAACTGTCCTTTTTTATTTAACAATATTTTTCTTTCTTCTTTTTCTTCTATTTTAGAACCTAATTTTTGTACTACATTCCATACTGCCGTATGGCTGATTTCTTGGTTTGTTAACTCTTTGATATTACTTGAAGTGTTTCTATAAGAAACATTGGTTACATTGTCCACTATTTTTTCAACTAAAGTACTCGAAATATGACCGATTGTGTCCATTTGTAAATATTCATCTAATAAAAATTTATAAACTTTCTTGCCATCTTCTGTTTTCAATTCATACAGACGTCTCTTAAACTCTACATTTCCCATTATTGTTTTTATACATGTACTTCTTAAACCTTTGCTTCTATAAACATTAGTATCTCTTTCCTCCATCAACCTTCGGTCCAAGTGCGTTAGCACCTCTGTTATAAATCTGCATGCTTCATCACATACGCATTTATATATTTTTTTCTCTAAACTATTGAAAGTTATCTCACTATTGGTTAAACTTAAATCGTACATAATCTCACCCATTCTTGTATAGTCTTCTTAACTTACATTATAATGGATTTTTTATGTATATGGGAGGTACTTTTTGTATCTCCCTTTATTATTTAAGCAGTAATTACTACTATCTTTGCCTACTAAAATTATACTCTAAGCTAGCAAAGTGTTGTATTTTGTTTATTAAGTTAAAATTTTCCATGTGCGGAAGTTAAGTTATTTATATAAAAAATTTTTATTTTTTATATAAAGTTTCTGAAATTTAAAACGAAAATTTAAATAAGTAGAAACATAAGGAAATACAAGAAAAAAATATCGTAAATTGTTATAAAGTTTCCTATAAATATACCGAATAAATTAATATAAAAGTTTATAAAGAAAAAAGTCAGGATGACTAGTAAACCTATTATACTCTGCAGGATGCAGAAGTGAGTAGGTGTATTAGTTGTCATTTTTTTATTCTTAAAATCCAAGGAGGGAAAACAAATGCTAGTATTAGGCAGGAAGCCGGGAGAATATGTGGTAATTGGAGATAACATAAAAGTTAAAGTCGTAAAAAGTGATAATGGAGACTTAAGACTTGCCATAGACGCTCCCAAAGATGTAGAAATCACCAGAGGTGAAGTGTGGGAGCAGCAACAGAAACTAAGACAAGCTAAATAAATTAACAAAGGATAAATAATAAATAACAAAAATTGTAAAAAAACTACAATTTAATAAAGAACTCAGGAGGAGTCAATTATCTTCATAATTCAGCAGGATGCTGATGATATGGAGATGGTTGGCTCCTTTTTTAGTTAAGAATTAAGAATTAAGAGTGAAGGAAAGTTTTTCTTCATTATATCCATAACTATTAATTAAACTTTTTAATTGATTAAATCCTAATTACTATGTCTAGAATCTAGATATGTTATTGAATTTAGGAGGTTGAAAAGTTGAAAGATAGTTTGATTTATAGCAAGGCATTTAAATTTGCTATAAGGATAGTTAATTTACACAAACATTTATGTAAGGAAAAGAAAGAATTTGTTCTTTCTAAACAAGTATTACGTTCTGGTACAAGCATAGGTGCTAATGTTAAAGAAGGTTTATTTGCTCAAAGTAAAAAAGATTTTTTGTCAAAAATGAACATAGCACTTAAAGAATCTTCAGAAACTATGTATTGGCTAGAACTTTTAGTAGCAACTGATTATATAGATGCTAATTTATCAAAAACGATAATAATTGAATGCGAAGAGTTAAGTAAAATATTAGTTTCTATAGTAAAAACTACAAAGCAAAGTTTAAAAAATGATGAAGAGTAAGATAACATATTAAAAGATTTTCTGAAGCACAGCGGAAGAAAATCCTCCATAACTATTAATTCTTCATTATTAATTATTAATTAAGTTTTAATAGTCATTACTGACTTTTAAAAATAAATAAAAAATGGTGCACAAGGAAGTGCACTAATAAACAAAATCAGGGAGGGAAATATTATGATAATTAATCACAATTTAATGGCAAACAATGCAATCAGAAATATGAACATCAACTCAGGTAATGCTGGTAAGTCAATGCAAAAACTTTCTTCAGGTCTTAGAATTAACAGTGCATCAGATGATGCAGCAGGACTAGCTATATCTGAAAAAATGAGAGGCCAAATCAATGGACTTGATCAAGCTTCATCTAATGCTCAGGATGGTATCTCAATGATACAGACTGGTGAAGGTGCATTAAATGAAACAACTTCAATTCTTCAAAGAATGAAACAATTGGCAACTCAATCAGCCAACGATACTAACGTAGGTGATGATAGAACTCAGATACAAACAGAAATGAATCAATTGACTTCAGAAATTAACAGAATAGGAAATACAACAGAATTTAATACTCAGGCACTATTAAAAGGAACAAACAAAGCAGCAGTTACTGCAACAACTGATATAGCTACAACTACTGCAGGTAAAGCTGGTGCTGTACAAGGAGTTATTTCAGATTTAACTACAAATGCAAACAGTGTTAAGTTAGTGAATTCAACAGGATCTGTACAAGCTTCAAGCAGTGTAGCAACTGGTAAAGTTTCTGGTACTACAGAAACTGTCACGAGTGTAAAAGGTAGTAAATCAACTGCTACAGTGCCAAATGGTATACAATTTTCATCAGTAGACTTAGGAACATCTTTGAATGGCAAAACAATAGAAATAAAGCAAGCTACAGGCACTGATGTAAAAACAACTTCAGCTTACAATTCTTCTACAGGTAAATATACTTTTACAATTGGTACAAATGCATCTAATGGTGCATCTTTAGCAATAACAAAAGATACTTTGTATTCAGAAATAAATGATGCTATTAATAACAGTACAGATACAAATATTAAAGGTAAAATAGCTGTAACTGCACCTACTAATGGTGGGACAGCAATTAGTGGCAGTGTTGAAACAGCAACTCCAGTTGCTTTTGCTGGTGGTGTAGATGAAGTTGCAGGAAAATATTCTCTTGATGTTACTGATGATTTCGAAGAATCTGGCGATACAGTTACTGTAGGTGGAAAAACATTTACATCAAAAACAAGTGGTGCAGTTGCTGCGAATGGAGAGTTTAATGTAGGAAATACTTCAGTTGCTTTAACTGGAACAAATGACCGTTTTAAAACTGCAAATATTGCCAATGTAGGATCAGCAGGAGTTATTGATACTGGTAGCTTTACTAAGCTGGGAGCAGGAAAAGTTGGTTCATTATCATTTAATGGAGTTACTGTTAGTATAAGTACAGCAGCAACAAGTTCTTATGGTACAGCTACTGCAAATCATATTGCTATAGTTTTGGATCAGGCAGCTGCTAGTGCTACGCTTCAGATGGATCAGATAAAAACAGCGCTTGCTAGCGTAAAAGCTTTAAGTGGGTCTCCACTATCTGATTTTACAATTAGTGCAGGTACTACAAGTTTATTGCAATTTACAACATCAGCAAATACTGATAAATATAATGATTTGTCAATTACCGTTACTGGTGATGTAGCAATCGCTAAATCTGGTGCTGCTCAGGTAACACAAGGTAAATCAGCAATTACTGCTGGAACTAAAGCTACATTTGAAGTAGACGGAAAAAACTATGTGTTGTCAACAGCTGCAATTACTGGTTTATTCAAAGGTTCAGCTACTACAACTCAAATCAAAACGGCAGTTGCGGCAGCAACTATTGCTGGGACATCTACTGCTTTATCTTCTGTAGCTGATGTATCTTGGAATGGTCAAAAATTAGTAATAACAGATAAAACTAGTGGTAAAACTTCTGAAGTGAAAATGACTGTTACAGATGCTTCTGGTACTGGTGCTGATACTCCTGCATTGCAGAGAGCATTGGGGTTAGATAGTGGAAATTTTGCAAGTCAGAAAACGAATCAAGCAGCTAGTTTAGCAGCAGCAATTAATGCTGATACTACACTTGGAACTGCAGGAAGATTTACAGCAACAACAACAAATTCAACAATTACTTTAACAGAAAATACAGGAAAAGCTGTTGGAACTACACTTTCAAATGCAGTTGTAGCTGGAAGTGGTACAGATGATAAGCTTCTTATTACAAATACAGAGGGAAAGAATTTTAATAAAGTTAAGATAGTTCAATCTACAGATCAGATAGCAGCAGCTGCTAAATCAAGTACAATTTCAACTGACGTACAATTTTTAGCAGGTTCAACAGGAACTGAATTAAATGGTGTAACAATAAAATTCTCTAATACATCTACAGGTGCAGCTGATTCAACAACTAAGGCTGAATGGGATGCAACAAACAAAACATTGACAGTAACTGGTAAATTAGATTCAACAGGTGCTGATGCACTTGCAACTGTTAAATCTGGATTGATAGCAGCAGGATTTAATGCAACTAATGTTAATGCAATAACAAATGCTGGTACTGCAACAAATGCAACTGGAGCTTTATTAAATGGTCTCTCTACAACTTTTGGAGGAACAGGAACAGGAGCCGTTACTGGTACTATAGCAACTAGTAAGGATGAACTAGCAGTTTCTCAAAATAATGGAGATCTTACAATATACTTAGCAGATGCCACTCCAAATAAAAACACAGATGCAAAAATACAAGCATTAGTTCAAAATATGAATTCAACTACTTCATATCAAAATGGAGTTGATTTTTCTAAGTTGAGTTTCACTGCACAAGGTAGTTGGAATACAAGTACTACAGGAAATTCAATGGTTGCACAGAATGCTATATTAGGAGGAGGAACTGAAGCTGTAAATGGTGATTATTCATTTACTGCTACTAATCCTTTTGCTAAAGGAGATACTGTAATCATTAAAGGACAAAAATTCACAGCAGTAGAGGGTACTGCGGACCCATCAAAAGGTCAATTTAGTATTAAAGATGGCACTTTAACAAATCAAGTCGCTGATTTAAGAGAAGCTATAGCAAATAATTCAGAATTTAGTAACTACACTGTAGGAATAACTGGAAACAAAATTCAGTTGACTGAAAAAACAGCTAGTGGCACTGATATAAAAGCTACTGATTTAAGTGTTTCAGCTCTTGGTACTAAAGGACAATATGGTGTTAAAGTTGGAGCAGCTGTAGATGGAGCAGCATTTGTAGTAGATGGCGAAAAAATAAATGTTTCAGGAAAGACAACAAATGTTGGATATACAAATGGAACAGCAGTAAAAGCTGGAGAAACAGATGCAGCTCAAACATCAGCATTAGCGGATGCAATAAACAAGAATGCAAACTTAAGTGCGAAATATACTGCTTCAGTAGATGCAAATAATGGCAATCTAGTATTAACTCAAAAAGATTATAAAGAGTCATCTACTGCACCAACTGTACAAACAGTTAGTTCAACAAAAGGTGATTTTAGCGCAACAATGCAAGTAGGTGCAAATACTGATCAAAGCATGACTATATCTATTTCAGATATGAGATCTGCTGCTCTTGCAATTAGCGGAGATGGTTCTGCTAGTACAGTAGCTGCTAAAAATGGAAAGATTGCAAGTTATGTTAAAACTTCAAATGTAACTGATGGAACTTCTAATACTAATGTAGAGTTCTCATTAGATATATCTACAAATGACGGAGGAACTACAGCAAATGAGAAAGCAACTGCAGCAATAAGTGTGCTTGATGATGCTATAAATGCAGTTTCAACTCAAAGAGCTAAACTTGGTGCTTATCAGAATAGATTAGAGCACACAATAAATAACTTAGGAACTGCTTCAGAAAACTTAACAACAGCTGAATCAAGAATAAGAGACGTTGATATGGCAAAAGAAATGTCAACATTCTCAAAAAACAATATTCTTTCTCAGGCTGCTCAGGCTATGCTTGCACAAGCTAACCAACAGCCATCACAGGTTCTTCAGTTATTAAGATAGTTTTAAAATTAGGAGGCCAGAGGGAGTTATCTCTCTGGCTTTCTTATATATAAATATTATGTTAGTATTTATATATAAGAAAGTATAGCTTTACTAAATTGATTGTTGTAAATATAAATCTTAATGGAGGATTTGAAAATGATCTTAAGTATTTGTATGATTGTAAAAGATGAAGAAAAGAACATGAAAAGATGCTTAGAAAGCTTAGTTCCTTTAATGGAGGCTATCCCTTCAGAGTTAATTATTGTAGATACAGGGTCCACAGATAAAACTGTTGATATAGCAAAAAAATATACAGAGAAGGTTTATTTTCACAAATGGAATAACAATTTTTCAGATATGAGAAACATAAGTATAAACTACGCTAAAGGCCAATGGATATTTATTATTGATGCAGATGAGGAACTTGTAGATTGCAGTAAACTAGTTTCATTTTTTAGATGTAAAGATAGAAATAAAATGAATACAATTAATATCTATGTTAATAATGTTTTAGATACAGAAAGAGAAGACAAGATATTATTAATTTCATCACCAAGATTTTTTAAAAATGATGGTAGATTTATGTATAAAGGCTCAGTTCACAATGAAGCAGTATATTTTGAGCCTGTTGTAAATATAGATGCTGTTTTGAATCATTACGGATATATATCAAATGATAAAGAATTAATGGAAAAAAAGTTTTTAAGAACAAAAGCACTTTTAGAAAACGAACTTGAAAAAGATCCTGAAAATATATATTACATTTTTCAATTATCAGTAAGCTATAATATGCATAAGGATTTGAAAAAGTCGCTTCAGTTAATTGAAAAAGCCTATAATTTATTATTAGAGAAGAACCTGGATAAAAAAATATATAAGTATATATATGGAGAAGTAGTTTATAACTATTTAAACTTCAATAAATTTAAAGATATAATTAGAGTATGTAAAGAAGGACTGGAAGTAGAAGAAGAATATATTGACTTATGGTATGGGATTGGTGTAGCACAATTTAAGACAGATAGGTACGAAGAAGCTATTGTAAGTTTAGAAAAGTATTTGTGGCTTGTGGATAATTTTGAAAAATTGGCCATAAGATCAGATAACTCTATAAAAAATGCAAGCTTGAAATATACAGAACTTGTTTATAATATTCTTTCAAAAAGTTACTTTAAAACAGGGGATTTTGACAAAGCTTTAAATTGTGTTAAAAAATTAAAAAATAAAGATGCCATTAAAGAATCTATACAAATAATGAATATTACTGCAAACAGTAATGAGGATTTCGAAAAGATAGCATCTTATTATAATGAATTTTTGTTGCACAATGATGAAGAGTTAGTTAAATTATTTCAAAAATATTTTGAAATGAAGAAAAACTCCATAAAAGAAGAAGAAAAACAGATAGATTTAGTTAAATTATTTAGTAAAAATGAGGATATTTATTCTAATTTAAATAAGATAAGAATTGCATATTATGAAAAAAGTGAAAATCTCTATAATATGTGCATTGAATTTATGGATACCAATAAATTTGAAGAGTTACCAGACTTTTATGGTGATATAATATATTATCTAATGACATTACAAGAATCTCTTACAGATATTATGTATTTTATGCATGAAGTAAATCTTTATAAATTTTTGAATTATCTATATGGCAGGTATTCAAATTTAGGAGAAATAATATATGAATATTTAATATCTAATATTGAAGAATCATCTTTTAAATTGGTTAAAATAAATAAAATTCTCTCAGAATTAGCATCAAAGGTGGAAAAAATACCTGAAGACGTTTTTGAAAGTGTTTTCAAAATGTATATACAGAGTGGAATAAAGTATATTACTACTATTTATAATAAAGAGGCTGTAGATAATGGATATGTAGATATAGAAACACTTTCTCCAAGTGATGCTTTTTTAGTATCAGTATATTGGGCAGAAGAAAAAAAGCAAAATAAAAAAGAGCATAAAAATCTTTTAAAATTTGCAGCAACTTTTTATCCTGACATGATAAAAGGGGTAGAAATGGTCATAGATGAAATAGAAAATACAAAAGAAAAAGTTATCATAAATCCAGAGATGGAAAGGCTTAAATTGCAGTTGAAAGAAAAAATTAAAAATTTAATTGCTGTAGAATGTATGGAAGATGCAAAACAATTAATTAATGAGTATGAACAAATTGTTCCAGGAGATTTAGAGATAATTTTATTTAAATCTCAAATAGCAACACAGGAATTAAAGATTAACTCAAATAATTATGATAGTAGTTTAAAAATGTAATTAAGCTGTTTTAAAGAAGGTGACAAGTTGAAAGATAATATAAAAGTTAAAATAAAAGAAAATATACAGATTTTAATTGATGTCGGGAATATAGGATTAGCTAAGGAGTTAATAAAGCAGTACAAAAAAAATGTACCCGATGATATAGAGATGAATTCTATGGAGGCTATAGTTGCTATTATGGAAGGACGACTTGATGATGCTGAAAATATTATGTACAATGGATTGGTTACAAATAACTCTAATTTTGATTTGTTATATAATTTAGCTTATTTATATAATATTAAGAAAGAAGTTGAATTAGAACTTGAATTTTATAAGAAAACTCTAAAGTTTTTGTATACTAATGATTTGAAAAATGAAATAGAAGATAAAATTTTTCATATTAAAAACAATATTGATCCTAACATAGATAAAGATATACTTAAAAAATATGAATACATCATAAAAGAAATAGATACTGAAAATAATAATAATGTTAAGAAAAATGTTGATAAATTGCTGAAAAATAGAAATTACATAGAAATAGTTGAGATATTTAAGTATTATTTAAAAAATAGTAAATCTTCTATAGGAGAAATGTATTATTTTATAGGATATGCTTGTAATGGTTTAAAAAGGTTTCAAGATGCAATAAAATATCATACTATTGCAATAAAAGTAGAACCATATTTAAGGAATATTGCTGACTCAAATAATGTAATTCGTAATTTAGCATTTGATGAAAGGATAGAAAACTGTGTAGGGTGCGGTCATTCAGAGTATAATGTAGTAAATGTTTCGAATCAATCTATTGCAGAGAGTAATAAAGGCATTATAAATCCTATTAGAATTTGGGTAAAGTGCAAAAAGTGTAATCTAGTATACGGAAACCCATCAGCATCAGAAAATAGCCTTAATAAATACTATTCAATTATAGCAAAAGAAAAATTCGGAGGAATATATGGTAATATAAAGGAAAAAGAAAGCTTTTTATTTGAAATGTCTGACGTTAGGTTAAATAACATCAGTAGGTTAACTGATAAAAAAACATTGTTGGATATTGGAACAGGAATTGGTTTTTTTGTTAAATCTGCATTAAATAGAGGCTTCGATGCTAATGGATTAGAGTTGACTCCAGAAGATTGTGAATATGCAAAAAGGCATTATGGTTTAGATTTAATGCAAAGAAACTTTTATTCATTTACCGAAACAGAGCAATATGATATAGTAACGATGTTTGAAGTTATTGAACATATGAGAACACCTTTAAAGGATTTAAAAAGAATTAATAAATTAGTTAAAATGGGCGGTATTTTTGTTATTGCAACTCCTATATTAGATAGTGAATATGCTAAGTTAGCAAAAGAAGAAAACGTATTTTGGAATGTTGTAGCACACTTATCCTATTTTACAAAAGATGTATTAAGAAAATATCTAAAGAGTGCTGGCTTTGAAGTGATTACCATTATTGATTCTATGGAAGGTATGGGAAGAATGGATTTTTATTGTAGAAAAGTGTTGAATTTATAAGGTGACTATGGTTTCGAAAAAGTAGTAAGAACATTACAATTTATCAAGTTAGTCAAAGCTGATAGTTAAATTACTTAAATAATTAAATGGAGTAGTATAATTGAGGTAAAGGAAAAACTAATTTTGTATCAATCTGTTTCAAAGAAGGTGACAAGTTGAAAGATAATATAAAAGTTAAAATAAAAGAAAATATACAGGTTTTAATTGATGCTGGGAATATAGGAGCATCTAAGGAGTTACTAGAGCAGTACAAAAAAATTCAACCAGATGATATGGAGATTTATTCCATGGATGCTGTAGTTGCTATTATGGAAGGGCGACTTGATGAAGCTGAGAAAATAATTAAAAATGGATTAGAACTAAATAATAATTTTGATTTGTTATATAATTTAGCTTATGTATATGAGAATATGGGGAGAAACGTAGAAGCAAAAGCAGCGTATATAATAGCTAATAAAATATGTAATAAGGACCTTTTTAAGAAGCAGATACAAGAAAAAATTGCGATGCTTAGTAAAAAAAATTATACTTATAAAGTTATACTTTGTGGAAATATTGAATTATGTAAAAAATTTCAAATCGAAACGAAAGAATGGAATATTGTTGGATATGTTGATGAAGAAAATCAAGATAAGATATATCCAATAATTTCAATTGAAAGAATTAAAGATTATGATTATGACTTTATACTGATATTAAATGAGGACAATGAAGATGCGGTTATAAGAAATTTATTAAAAAATAATGCTAAAAATATTTACTTATATAGCACTTTGAAGGTGTTTGCCGTCATAGAAGGTTTTGATTATAAAATTAAGGAATTGATTAGTAAGAAAAGTATAGAATTAATTATAACAGGTTTATCTTATGCAGAGGTTGGTATTAAGTCCAAATTGTTAAAGAAACAATCTATAAATTTTGCACTTTCATCTCAAGATTTATTTTATGACTATAAAATAGCTAGATATCTTTTGAATTATAGTGAAATTAAAAACAGCATTAAGTATTTAATTATGGGGTTATCCTATTATTCTTTTGATTATGATATTAGTAAATCAATTGCTAAATATAGAACACATAGATATTTGGATTATATAGAAGATACTCATAATAATAATGATAAGATAGGTATTGATATAACTAAATCTTTCTATGAGAAGAGATTAAACATGGAAGATTACCAAAAAATAAATGATATGAAAGAAAATATGGTGTTGGAAACCAATAATAATGAACAGGAATATGTTTCAAAAAGAATTCTTGTATGGATTACAAGTTGAGTAGAAAGGAGAACATCTTAATATTTGAAAAGTATTTAAAAACATTAAGGGATTACAATATAAAGCCTATAATAGTTATTTGTCCAACAAGCAAATATTATTATAAATATTTTGAAAATGGATACCAAAAAAATAAATTTTATAAAATCATAGAAAAATTTGAGAAATCATATGATTTTCAAGTAATAGATTACTTCAATTCAGATTTATTTGAAGATAATGATTTTTGGGATTATGGACATTTAAATGGAAAAGGTGCTGAAAAATTTACCGGAATTTTGAATAATGAAATTGAGTGGTAAATGTAACAGAAAAGGCAATCATAGCATTAACATTTCTAGAGATGAAAAAGATTTTCAAATTTACCTAAAAATTATTGATGGAAAGTTGGCTGCCTTAGAGCCACTAAATGAAGAAAGTAGAATATGGAAAAATATTATAATGAGCATCAGTAGTTGAAATTGTAACTGTAACTGCTAATGCTCATTTTTGTGTTTAAAGAAAAGAGAATATGGTAAAATATATATAACAAGGGGCGTGAGAGTTATGAAAAAGAAATTTAATGTTACAGGAACCTGTATACCAGATAAACATTATATAGTAGATACCTCTGAAAAAATAAAAAAGATAATGAATTTTATAGAAAATGAAGAGTATTTTGTAATAAATAGACCAAGACAATATGGAAAGACTACAACGTTGTATATGCTTGAAAGAGCTTTAAATAAAAATGAGGAGTATTTAGTTATTTCTATAAGCTTTGAAGGAATTGGAGATTCAATATTTGAAGAAGAGCAGAGATTTTTAAAAGCATTTTTAGAAATAATAGCTGATAGTTTATATTTAAACTATGAAGATCTATCTGAATTTTTAGAAGAAGAAAAAGAAAAGGTGAAAACTTTTAATGATTTATCAAGGCTTATAACTAGATTTATTATAAAAGTTAATAAAAAAGTAGTACTTATGATAGACGAAGTAGATAAAAGCAGCAATAACCAGTTATTTTTAAGCTTTTTAGGAATGCTTAGAAATAAGTATTTACTTAGAAATGCAGGGAAAGATAAAACTTTTCATAGTGTAGCCTTAGCAGGAGTACATGATGTAAAAAGTTTAAAATTAAAGATAAGACCTGATGAAGAGCATAAATATAACAGCCCATGGAATATAGCTTCAGATTTTGATGTAGATATGAGTTTTTCAAAAGAAGAAATAGGTACTATGCTTGATGATTACATAGAGAATAAGGAAGTGAAATTAGATAAGGAATACTTTTCAGAAAGACTATATTTTTATACTTCAGGTTATCCTTTTCTAGTGAGTAAGCTCTGTAAGATAATAGATGAAAAAATAATGATGGATAACGATTTACAGTGGAACAAAGAATATATGGATATGGCAGTAAAGGAGCTTTTAAAGGAAGATAACACAAACTTTCAAAGCTTAATTAAAAATTTAGAAAATAATGAGGAACTATATGATTTTATAGAGAAAATAGTTTTAGAGGATGAAAATATAAGTTATATGAAAACAGATAACTTAATAAATATGGCGAGCATATATGGTATTTTAAAAGAAGAAAACGGAAACTGCAAAATAAGTAATAAAGTTTATGAGCAGCTTATTTATAATCATATGATGCTGAAGCTAATAAGAAAAGATAAAAATTCTAGAATGTCTGAGTATAATTATAAATCAAATTTTATAAAAGAAGATGGTAATTTAGATGTAAAGAGAATACTTGTGAAATTTCAGGAGTTTATGAAGCATGAGTATTCAGAAAAAAGAGAAGTTTTTCTGGAACATGACGGAAGATTACTATTTTTAGCCTTTATAAGTCCAATAATAAATGGTACAGGTTTTGCTTTTAAAGAAGTACAAGGTGGAGAAGAAAAAAGATTTGATATAGTTATAACTTATAATAAGAAAATGTATATATTAGAGTTAAAAATATGGCGTGGTGAAGAGGAACATAAGAAAGGACTGATTCAACTGGGAGAATATTTGGATCAGTATGAATTAGATAAAGGCTACCTTTTAATATTCGATTTCAGAAAACTTAAGGGTGAAACAGGAAAAGTTGAGGAAGTTAATGTTAAGGTAGGTAGTATGAAAAAGAATATAGTAGAAATTTATTGTTAAATGGTAACAATGAAAATGCTACATAAATGATAAAGTTAAACAGCTATTTGCAAATATAAATTATATAAAAGCATCTTTATATTAGTAGATAGTTAACGATATTAATAATAAGAGTCTAATTAAAAAATAAGTTAAAGGAGGATTTCCTATGGATATAGCAGCACTATCAATGGTAATGAGTCAATCAAAAGCACAGACAGCAGCTGGTATGGCAGTAATGAAGATGGCAATGGATACTGGTAAGGAAAATGCTACTCAAATGACACAAATGATGACTAATGTTGCAGTAGACCCTAATCTAGGCAGTCATTTGGATGTAAGTGCATAACAAAGGTAACTATGACTAGGGGAAAATAATAAAAAAATGAGTTGATTTAATGGACGAAGAAGAAGGACTAAAGCAAAAATTAGAACAGGAATTGCAGTGGGTAAAGTACAGAATGAAGATGCTAGATTTAATTGATGAAAAACTAGTTAAAATGAGAGAAATAGCACAGAGTGTTAAAGATGGTAATAAGAGCAAAGATGAACTTGAAGCGTTAAATGCTAAGCTGAACAATCTAGGATCACAGGTTAATGCACTGGATGAAGAATCTCAAAGGTGACCTTGGCTTGAAAAAAATCAAAGAAAACTGCAGCAGATAGAAAGTAGAAAAATTAAAAATGAGCAATTGTTTGAATAAGCATCAGTGGCTGTACTAGTAGCTATTGGTGCTTATTTTTTTGTTGTTAAATATTGAAATTAAACTAATTGCTGTGAGGAATTTTTAGTTTAATTTTGAAAATATAATGATTTATGATAAAATATGTAATAAAAGGAGATTGAAAGGGGGAAATCATATGATAATCAATCATAATACAGATGCAATAAATGCATGGAGGCACATGTCAATAAACAAGTCCATGCTGGCAAAAACTGCTGAAAGACTTTCTTCTGGATTAGCTATAAATAGAGCTTCAGATAACCCGTCAGGTTTAGTAGTTTCAAAAAATATGCAGTCACAAATTATAGGCTTAGAACAATCATCAAGAAATGCTCAAGATGATATTTCAGCCATACAGGTTGCAGATGGAGCATTAGGCGAAACTACTTCAATACTTAAAAGAATGAAGCAGCTAGCAACTGAAGCTGCCAATGGAACATTAAAAGATCAGGATAGAAAAAACATACAGTGTGAGATTAATCAGTTAACCTCCGAAGTTAACAGTATAGGAAATAATACTGAATTTAATACTATAAAGCTTTTAAGCTCTGATGAAAAAAAGAATTGGGAAATTACTTCTCAGCTTGTAATTAAAAATGAAACTAATTCAGGACAACACAGCGAATTTCAGGTAAATGATATGAGAGCAAAAGCGTTGAATATAAGTGGAGATTCAGATGGAAAAATAACGTCAAAGGATGGAAAGGTCACAGCACAATTTGCAAAGGTTGATGTAAATGATAAAGATAATGGTGTTACTAATGGAAATGATAGTAAAATTGTAGAGTACGCATTAGATGTTTCGGACGCTAAAAATGCTAGTGCTGCCATTAAAATATATGGTGAAGCTATAGGAAAAGTATCTTCTTTTAGAGCAGGGTTAGGAGGATTACAAAAAGCATTAGAGTATAGGATAGATAGGTTTGAGAATACAACAAATAACGTAGCTTCTGCACTATCAAGAATTGAAGATGCTGATATGGCAAAAGAAATTGCGAATTATTCAAGATACAATATCCTTTCTCAAGCATCACAGGCAATGCTTGCACAAGCTGATCATGGTTCAGAACGAGTTTTAGAATTATTAAAATCTTCATAAGGCAGCTGTGACTTGGAAAAATTTAAAGAAAACTGTATTGTTTAGAAAGCAGAAAAACTGAAAATCATAGATAGAGTAGTTGAATGAGCATCAGTGGCTGAGGTATTAGCTATTGATGCTTGCTTTTGTATTCGTTTATTTCATATATATTGTTAGTTTCTTTTATGTCTAAAGAAAAGAGGATGTGGTAAAATATATATAACAAGGGGCGTGAGAGTTATGAAAAAGAAATTTAATGTTACAGGAACCTGTATACCAGATAAACATTATATAGTAGATACCTCTGAAAAAATAAAAAAGATAATGAATTTTATAGAAAATGAAGAGTATTTTGTTATAAATAGACCAAGACAATATGGAAAGACTACAACTTTGTATATGATTGAAAGAGCTTTAAATAAAAATGAGGAGTATTTAGTTATTTCTATAAGCTTTGAAGGAGTTGGAGATTTAATATTTGAAGAAGAACAGAGATTTACTAAAGGATTTTTAAATTTAATTGGAAGAAGTATTTTATTAGAAAATGAAGAATTAGCAGAGTATATTGAAGGTGAAAAATTTAAAGTTGAAACCATGGATGACTTATCTTATGTTATAACTAAATTTATAAAAAAAGTTAATAGGAAAGTAATACTTATGATAGATGAGGTTGATAAAAGCAGTAATAACCAGTTGTTTTTAAGTTTTTTAGGAATGCTTAGAAACAAGTATTTGCTTAGAAATGCAGGGAAAGATAAAACATTTAGCAGTGTAATACTTGCAGGAGTACATGATGTTAAAAGTTTAAAATTGAAGATAAGACCTGATGAAGAGCATAAATATAACAGTCCTTGGAATATAGCTTCAGATTTTGATGTGGATATGAGTTTTTCAAAAGAAGAAATAGGTACTATGCTTGATGATTACATAGAGAATAAGGAAGTAAAATTAGATAAGGAATACTTTTCAGAAAAACTATATTTTTATACTTCAGGTTATCCTTTCCTTGTAAGTAAACTCTGTAAGATAATAGATGAAAAAATAATGATTGAAAATGATTTAAATTGGAACAAAGAATATATGGATATGGCAGTAAAGGAGCTTTTAAAGGAAGATAACACAAACTTTCAAAGCTTAATTAAAAATTTAGAAAATAATGAGGAGTTATATGATTTCATAGAGAAAATAGTTTTAGAGGATGAAAATATAAGTTATATGAAAACAGATAACTTAATAAATATGGCGAGCATATATGGTATTTTAAAAGAAGAAAACGGAAACTGCAAAATAAATAATAAAGTTTATGAGCAACTTATTTATAATCATATGATGCTGAAGCTAATAAGAAAAGATAAGAATTCTAGAATGTCTGAGTATAATTATAAATCAAATTTTATAAAAGAAGATGGAAGTTTAGATGTAAAAAAAATACTTATAAAATTTCAGGAGTTTATGAAGCATGAGTATTCGGAAAATAGAAAAGCTTTTCTGGAACATGACGGAAGATTACTATTTTTAGCATTTATAAGTCCAATAATAAATGGTATAGGTTTTGCTTTTAAAGAGGTCCAAGGTGGAGAAGAAAAAAGATTTGATATAGTTATAACTTATAACAAGAAAATGTATATATTAGAGCTAAAAATATGGCGCGGTGAAGAATACCATAAAAAAGGACTTATGCAGCTGGGAGAGTATTTAGAACAGTATGGGTTAGATAAGGGATATCTTTTAATATTTGACTTTAGAAAACTTAAGAGAGAAGCAGGAAAGGTTGATGAAGTTAGTGTTAAGGTAGGAGATAAGGAAAAGAATGTGGTAGAAGTTTATTGCTAGTTGGGTTGAAAATTGTTATATTATATGGAAATTATAGAGCTGAGCTTTTGTAGTAAGCTCAGTCATTCTTCCTTCTTTAGCAATGCTTGAATAAAATTGCTGAGGATGCTTCAAATGAGATAGATATAAATGAAAGAATAAAGTTAAATAGAAAAATAAAACATCTTGAATTTCAAGTCAATGCATTAGATTAGGAAAACAGATATGAATAAAGACTAAGGTTTTACGTAAATAATAATTTTAAATATAGTAAAATTCAATTCTACTTTTTTAAAGGTAAGTGTGACTTGTAATATATAGTTAACGTGTAAATATATTATTGGCAAAAGTTTATTTGTACGTTAATATGTATTTGAATAAGAGCTTTATAATGTTTGAAAAATACTCAATTAGGGTTATAATTATATGTAAGTATATAATTATGGAGGTATTAATTGAGTACTTTTGGTGATAGGTTTAAAAAATTAAGGTTATCAAGAAGCTTAACGCAAGAGCAATTAGCCGAAGAGTTTAATGAGAAATATGGATATTCTTTCACCAAGGCAACTATAAGTCAGTATGAAAATAATAAAAGAACACCGGAAATAACTGCTATTATGAATTTTGTAGATTATTTTAAGACATCTTTAGATTATTTGTTATGTAATGACGGTTATATTTTAAAAGAAATCAGTGGAGTATATAATTTAGGCGATAACTCAGATTGCATTGAATTACAGGACATAATAGATATGATGAATAATATGGTTGTCAATGGAAAAGTAAAAGAGAACAATAAAAAATTAGATGAAACTCAAATTCAGATATTACATAATTGTTTAGAAATAGCATTGGAATTAGTTAAAAGAGGTGCGTTAAGTAAAGAATAGGAGAAATATGACTATGGAAGAATAGTCTATTTCTATAGTATTGTTAACACAAACAAAAACTTATAACTAAAAGTTAATTTTAAAGGCAATATGAAAATTAGTAATAAAGTGAGGAAGGATATAAATGATTTGGGTTGTAGGAGATATACATGGAATGTTTGATCCCTTAAAAGTGTTAGTGAATAGAATTAAGATGGATATTTATTCTAGTGAAAATACAAAGAATGCAAAAATAATATTCTTAGGTGACTATATAGATCATGGTGAATCATCAAAAGAAGTAATTGATTTGTTGATGAAGCTTAAAGAAGAATTTGATGTTGTTTTTTTATCAGGGAATCATGAAGATTTATTATTACAATATGTAAATGAAAGTGATTTATTCAAAATTTATGGAAATATATGGTTTAAAGATAATGGTGCAGAGGAAACTATATTGTCATTATCAAGAATAAAGAAAATATATATGAAAAATTTTATCCTCAGAGAAGAAGAAAATATTAAGTGGAGTGACTTTGAAATAGAAAATAAATATTTAGAGTTCTTTAGGGAGTTAAAATATTCTCACACAGAGCAAATAGGTAGTGAAGAAGAAATTTTTAAATTTGTTTTCACTCATGCTGGAATAAATCCAGAAAACAATATAGATAAGCAGCTTGCTGTAAGAAATTATGATGATTTTCATAGTTATCTAAAAAGTAATAAAGAATGGATGAGCATCAGTAGTTGAAATTGTAACTGCTAGTGCTCATTTTTGTGTCTAAAGAAAAGAGGATGTGGTAAAATATATATAATAAGGGGCGTGAGAGTTATGAAAAAGAAATTTAATGTTACAGGAACCTGTATACCAGATAAACATTATATAGTAGATACCTCTGAAAAAGTAAAAAAGATAATGAGTTTTATAGAAAATGAAGAGTATTTTGTTATAAATAGACCAAGACAATATGGAAAGACTACAACTTTGTATATGATTGAAAGAGCTTTAAATAAAAATGAGGAGTATTTAGTTATTTCTATAAGCTTTGAAGGAGTTGGAGATTTAATATTTGAAGAAGAACAGAGATTTACTAAAGGATTTTTAAATTTAATTGGAAGAAGTATTTTATTAGAAAATGAAGAATTAGCAGAGTATATTGAAGGTGAAAAATTTAAAGTTGAGACCATGGATGACTTATCTTATGTTATAACTAAATTTATAAAAAAAGTTAATAGGAAAGTAATACTTATGATAGATGAGGTTGATAAAAGCAGTAATAACCAGTTGTTTTTAAGTTTTTTAGGAATGCTTAGAAACAAGTATTTGCTTAGAAATGCAGGGAAAGATAAAACATTTAGCAGTGTAATACTTGCAGGAGTACATGATGTTAAAAGTTTAAAATTGAAGATAAGACCTGATGAAGAGCATAAATATAACAGTCCTTGGAATATAGCTTCAGATTTTGATGTGGATATGAGTTTTTCAAAAGAAGAAATAGGTACTATGCTTGATGATTACATAGAGAATAAGGAAGTAAAATTAGATAAGGAATACTTTTCAGAAAGACTATATTTTTATACTTCAGGTTATCCTTTTCTAGTAAGTAAGCTCTGTAAGATAATAGATGAAAAAATAATGATTGAAAATGATTTAAAGTGGAATAAAGAATATATGGATGATAGCGGTAAAAAAAATTTTAAGAGAAAGTAATACAAATTTTGAAAGCTTAATTAAAAATATTGAAAACAATAGTAAATTAAAAGAAATGGTAAAAAATTTAATTATAGATGGAAGTAAAATTGTATATAATGAGGATAATCTTATTATAATGATGGGGATAACTTATGGAATTTTCAAAAATAAACAAGGAGAATTAAAAATTCATAATAGAATATATGAACAAAGAATATACAATTATATGAGTTCTATAATAGAAACATCAACTGATGTAAGCTTTTATAATGAAAAATCCAATTTTATAAAAGAAGATGGAAATTTGGATATAAAAAAAATACTTATAAAATTTCAGAAGTTTATGAAGCATGAGTATTCAGAAAAAAGAGAAGCTTTTTTAGAAGCTGATGGAAGGCTATTATTTTTAGCTTTTATAAGTCCCATAATAAATGGAACAGGATTTGCTTTTAAAGAGGTGCAGGGAGGAGAAGAAAAAAGATTTGATATAGTTATAACTTATAATAAGAAAATGTATATAGTAGAGCTTAAAATATGGCATGGAGAAGAGTATCATAAAAAAGGACTTCTTCAACTTGGAGAATATTTAGATCAGTATGGATTAGAAAATGGATACCTTTTAATATTTGATTTTAGAAAACTTAAGTGTGAAACAGGAAAAGTAGAAGAAGTTAATGTTAATGAAAAAAAGGTTGTGGAAGTTTACTGCTAACATAGGATAACTGTAACTTGGGAAAATTTTAGATATAGATGAAATTTATATATAAATTGTATATAATATAGTTATTAAGCTAAATTAGCAAGGAAGTTATTTTATAATATTTTACAATTGTGTACTGTAAGTTAAAAATAACATTAAAAAATTCAAAGTTTAGAATAGTTATTATATTATTAACTTGCTTATAATTTGAATTTAGAGGTGTGTTTAATGAAGCTACAACTTATTAATAGATTAAATGGTGATGAAACATTAGGGAAAAATATATTCACAAATGACGGCAAAATATTGCTTAAGGCAGGCACAAAATTAAATCCTAGCTATGTAAGAAAAATGATGGAAATGGGTATTTTCTACGTATATGTTGAAGATGAAAGGCTTTTAGATGTTAAAGTCGAAGATGAAAATGTAAGTCTTTTAAAACAAACAACATTAGAAAACATGTCCAAAATAATGAAAAATACGTCTATGGTATCTGATAAAAAGGCAATGAATGATTATATAAAAGTTGTAGAAAATCTTATAAGTTATATACAAAGAGATGCAGACATAAACAAAAGCTTGTATGATATTCAGACCTACAGTAATTTTACTTATGTACACAGCATAGATGTATGCATTATGTCTACATTTATAGGAAATGCTATGAAATTGGATTCAAATTCTATTAAGGAATTAGGTGTTGCAGCTATTCTTCATGATGTGGGCAAAATTGTACTACCACAAAATATAGTAAACAAGCAAGGAAAGCTTACAGAGGAAGAAGTAAAGCAATTTAAAGAACACCCTTATTTGGGAGCAGTTATTCTTAAGAAGAATTTAAGAATATCAGATGCTGTAATAAAAGCTGTCCAACAACACCATGAGAGAATGGATGGTAAAGGATATCCTTATGGAATGGAAGGAAAATCTATATCGAAATTTGCTCGTATAATATGTGTAAGTGATGTTTATGATACTATAACAAACAGTATGGAGTATAAGAAAACATTTACGCCTAATGATGCTTATGAGTTGATATTAGCAGGTAGTGGCACTATTTTTGATGAAGTTGTAGTAAAAGTATTTAAGAAAGCCTTTTCAGTGTATCCTCTTGGATGTTGTGTGAGATTGTCTAATGGGGTTGAAGGATATGTAGTAAGGCAAAATGAAAATTTTCCAGACAGACCTGTAATTAGAATTATTTATGACAGCGAAACCAAAAAAGATATAGAAACTTATGAAATAAACCTAGTGAAAAGTATAAACTTAGTAATAAGTAGTATTGTTTAAAATTTAAAAAATATATAAAGGGGTTTTTAATATGGGGTGTTTAAAAAAAGAAGAACTTCTGGAAAATATTCTTAATTTAAATGAAAAAGCACCGTTTCAAATAGAAATTGGTGAAGATACAGATATTGTAATTACTAATGAAGCTTCAAATAAAGAATGGTGCACAGATAAGAAAAAAACTTTATTTACAGCTAGAATGCTTTTAAGTCAGGAGGAAAAGACTGTTTACTATTGGGAACTTTTAAAAGAAGGGGTTTCTGGAATTGAATTTAATGGAAGTTCGGTGAAAAAGAAAGTAAAAGGGAAACAGCTTTTTAGAAATATAAGAGAAAAAGGATTTAATTCTTCTGGAAAAATAGTTTATGACTATGAATTTGATTATGAGAGCTCAAGAGAGGCTTTTCAAAATTTAGTGGAAGATGCTGAATGGAAGTTTAAGTTAGTGCTTATGAAAAGGAAAACATCTTATAGTTAATAGAATTAATAATTTAGAATGAAGAGTTATCGGAAGAAAATCATCCAGAAACTCTTCATTAGTCACTCTCAATTCTTAATTAAAAAGTAATTGTTTTATATAGCTTCTTCCTTTTTCGTTCTAAAAATTTAATAGTATCTGCTTGAACCATGGTAAAGTATTTTTTTATATTGTTATTATCAACATAATTTCCAGTGATAATTTTTCCACTTATACCTAGCAATTTTCCTTTAGTAAGGTAGCTATATAATTTATCTGGAGAATCACTCCAATAAGCTATTTCAATGAAGTCTGCTTTTTTTTCTTTGTTTTTAGAAAAATCTCTATTTACAGCTAGTGTGAATTTTACAGCACCTCTTGTGCTATTTGGTAGTTTCATCAGTCTAGCATCCTTTGTAAGTCTTCCTATGAGCATTACTTTATTCAATATATTAACCTCCTCATTAATTTTCTTATAGAAAATTATATCCAAATGAGGTGATATTAATCATATTGAATGAAATTTAGAAACCTATTTTTTATAGAATGATTTAAGATGCTGAAAAATTTGTATTAAATGAATTTTTTTTAATGAAAATTTAAATATAATTTACGTTATTCAATTGACAGGTAGGTAAATAAATTGTTAAAATAAAGTTAATAAAATCATATAAGTTATATTAAGTTATGAATATAAAGGTGGTAATGAAATTTGAGTAATGAAAAAAGTATATCTTTAGATAAAGAAAGTATAGCCAAGCTAAGGGCAGGTTTAAACACTATAAAATTAACAAGCAAAGAAAAAGATATAGTAAAAGAGGCTACAAAGCTATTTGATTTTTTAAATGAACAAATAAGTATAGCTAGCTTATCACTAGAAGAAAGAATATTACAAAAAATGAGGGAAACAAAAACTACTGATCCAGATATGAATGCTAATTTATATATATTACATAGAAAATTGGTTAATGGTCAGATAGATCAAAAGCAAGCTTTAGAAATGTTTGAAATGTATGTTAAAATAGAACCTTATGATACTAAAATGTATTAAATGAAAAATGGAAATCTAGGAAAAATGCTATGCATATTCCTAGATTTTTTTGATACATTTTGTAATATGTGGTACAATTATCCTTTGAATAATGATTAAGGATAATTTAGTATTGTTCGATAATAACATATAAGATAAATTTTAATTAAATTGGAGGGAAAAAGTGATTAAGAAGAGAAAAAATATAATTATTTTAATACTGTCAGTTATTTTAAGTACTGCCTTTACACATAAAGCACAGGCATCTTTTCCTACCATAAAGAGATTAGGTGGAAATGACAGATATGATACTTGTGTAAAAGTGGCACAAGATGGATGGTCATCTTCTTATTATGCAGTAATTGCTTGTGGGGAAGATTATCCAGATGCTTTAAGCTCAGTTCCTCTTGCTAAAAAATATGATGCACCAATACTTTTAACTTACAATAATTCAATGCCATCAAATGTTATGGATGAAATAAAACAGCTTCATGTGGGTAAGGTATTTTTAATAGGAGGACAAGCATCTATAAGTAGCTCAATAGAAACACAATTACAAAATCAGGGAATACAAACTGAAAGATTAGCAGGAGCTGATAGATATGAAACTTCTATAAAAGTAGCTGAAAAGTTTGGAAAAACAGAAGCAGTTACAGTGGCTACAGGAGAAGATTATGCAGATGCGTTGTCTATAGGACCTGCAGCAGCTGCTATGGGCGTACCTGTGGTTTTGGTTCCTAAGAATTATGTGCCTGAAGTTACAAAAAATTATATAAGAAATCTAAATGTGATAAAAAACAGCGAATATAGCAACAATACTACTAGTAGTACCAGTACAAGTACAAACACTTACAGAAACTATAAAGTTTTTGTAATGGGAGACAGCAGTATAATAAGTGATAATGTAATAGGGGAATTTGAAGGAAATGATGTTGAAAGAATTTTAGGACAAGATAAATATTATAGAAACATAAATGCTATAGCTAGATTTATGCAAAAATCTAATGGTACAAGTACGCAAAACACAAGTAGTAGTAATAGTAATAGTGATAATGAAGAATCCAAAAGTCAATATTTTGTTAAGGGAGATGTTCTAAGTTTTAATAATTTGTATTTGGCTTCTGGTGAAGGTTTTGCAGATGCTTTGTCTGGAGCAGCTCTTGCAGCAAAGAGCAAATCACCTATAATACTTTCTGGTTCTTCTAATTCAACTTTAGTAAAGGATTTTATGTTAGGAAAGGTTCCCAATTCGGGTTATTATAGTGTAACCCCTGAGTATCTTACAGTACTAGGGGGAGAGGGAGTAATGCCTGGAACTAAAGTCAGCGAAATATTTGGAAATGCAGCTTTTGATAATACAATACATTTTAATGATTCAAGTACAGTTACTTTTAAAGATAAAGCTTTTGAAAATGCTATAAGAGATAAAATAAATATTCATGATAGAGATATACATTTTTCAGATGTTAAGGGTATAACGTCTCTTGAGCTTAGTAATAGAAATATAGGCAATATATCAGGGCTTGAAAATTTCCCGCATCTTAAAAGTTTAGATTTAAGTTATAATGCAATAAAGGATTTAAGTCCTATTGTAAGACTTGATGAAATTGAAAATCTTAATTTAAGTCACAATAATATAGAAGATGTATCTTATATTTCAAACTTAGTAAATCTTAAAGAACTTAATTTAAGTGATAATATTATAGATGATCTTGATTACTCAAGAAAAATGTATAAAGATACAAATGAAACAGAATATGATAAAATCAGTGATAATGTTTTTAAAAAGTTAAATCATATTATTTCTTTAGATATAAGTAACAGTCTCTTAGATGACTATTCTAGCAATAGAAATAGAATAACTGGTCTTAGTAATCTTAAGGATATGTTAAGTCTAGTATCTTTAAATTTAAATGGTAATGATGTAAGTGGTTTGGATAATTTGAAAGATTTAACTAATTTAAATACATTAAAATTAAGTGATGCCGATATATCGGATTTAGATTTTATAAAAAATTTAACTGGTATAACTTATTTAGATATAAGTTACAATAGATCCATCGATAGTGAGGATTTAAAACCTTTGCAAAATTTAACTGGGCTCAAATATTTAAATGTTAGTAATGATAGAATAGATAATGTATCTTCAATTAGTAATCTTACTAATTTAACTACTCTTTATATAGAGGACAACCCTATAAAAGACTATACTCCAATATTACCCATTGAGAAATCCTTATATTATAAAGATTTTGATGTATTGTCAGTTATAGGAACGGCTTCTTATGATAAAGATAGTACAATAGATGCTCAGATTAAGGATGAAATTTCAAATTTTCAAAGTATGTATGGATATGGAGATTATACTAAACTTAGATATAGAAAACTTTACCACGCTTATGATTTAGGTTCTTATGATAGCCAATTAAAGAATCTTCAAAATAGTAGAGATTGGATTAACTATAAAATATCATCAGGAGGTATAAGTCAAAACTATATAGATAATCTTAAGAGTGATTTAGAAAATGTTACGTACAATGTAGAAGAAATAAGCAGAAAAGAAAATATGAACAGGAAAGTCAAGGATTTGGAGGTAGAACTTTCATCTATATCTAAACCAAGAGAAAAAGAAAAGCTAATAGGAAAAATAAATTATGCTTATTCAGATTATAGATATGATTATTATAGAAACTTAGTACAAAAATATAGTAGTGACATTGAGAATGTTAAAGAGCAGCTTCAAGAAGCAGCAGATGAAACTCCAAATTATGAAAGTAATAAAAATATAAAGTACCTTCAGTACAAATTAAATGAAATTCAAAAAGATAGTGACTTTGCTTCACAAAAAATAAGTATGTATGAAAGTTATAAAGATTTCTTTAATGCTGTAAATGCAGTTTTAGAAGAAAGCTAGAAAGGAGTACTAATAGTGAAAAGTAGAAAAATTATATTTATTGTAGCAATGGTAGCAGCAAGTCTATCTTTTTCAGCTTTTAAGGTTAAAGCAGAGATTGTAACAACTAGGTATAATGGAATAGATAGATATGAAACTGCAGCTAAAGTTTGTCAGGATGGTTGGAAAAATAATTCTGATAATGTAGTTATAGCAAATGGAGAAAATTTCCCCGATGCTTTATCTGCAGCTCCGCTGGCAAAAAAACTTGATGCTCCTATTTTACTCACATCCACAGATGAATTAAATCCTTATACTTCTGTGGAAATAAATAGATTAGCAGTAAAAACTGCTTTCATAATTGGAGGCAGGGGAGTTATATCTCAAGGAGTAGAAGATTCTTTAAAGAAAAGAGGAATTAAAGTTACTAGGTTAGGTGGTGTTGATAGGTATGATACTGCAATACAGATAGCTGGAAAAGTTGGTAAATCTAATGAGGTTGTACTTATAAACAGTAATGATTTTAGAGATGGAATGTCTATTGCTTCCATAGCAGCAGATAAAGGTATGCCCATAATTCCTGTAGATAATTATAGTATGCCAGCATCAGTAAGTAAATATCTTCAAGGATATAAAAAAGCTGATCAGATATATGTAGTAGGCGGACAAGATAAAATAAGTGATTCTGTAATAGCAGGGCTTCCTAATGTGAAGAGAATAGGTACTGGAGATATTTATAGTTCTAATGTAGGTGTAATAGAAGCTTTTTTAGGTGAGATAAAGACAGATACTATATATATTTCATCAGCTAAAGATTTTCCTGATTCTTTAGGAGCAGCAGCTCTTGCACCAAGAACATCATCACCAATTGTATTTGTAGATTCTCCTATGTCCTATGATACAGAAAGATTATTAAAATCTCATATAGTTAATAACATAAAAGTTTTAGGAGGACCGGGAGCAGTTAGTTATGAAGCAGAACAAATTGCTAAAAGCTTACCACAGGGAGTAGCTAGTACTCAAAATATTACAGACACTATAATTCAAAATGAAAAATATATACCAAGACCAACTATGGTTATAACTGCTAGTGATGGAACTAAAAAGGAAGTAAATGTAGATTGGAATCTTACTAAAATAAATACTTCTAAACCAGGAATATTTACTTTAACAGGAACGATTCATGGCACGGACAAAACAGTTTTTACTACCCTTATGGTTAAACCAATACCTTACAAGATTGATGACTTAGTAAAAACGGCAAATAGTAGGGTTTTCTTTACTGTTCCAACTACAATAGAAGCTCAAATGACTGATGGAAGTAAAAGTCAAGTACCTGTTACCTGGGATTATGGAACTCAAAGTGGAAATAAACCAGGTGTTTATATATTCAATGGTACTGTTGCTAATTATACTAAGAAGGTTAAACTCACTTTAACAGTTACTGATACTGGTACAACCACAAAAACTATAAAGACTATAAATAATATAAAAACTACAGTGACTACTAAGTCTAGTTACACATTACCAACTACAATAACAGCCATAATGACTGATAATTCAACACAAAGTGTGGCAGTAACCTGGGGTAATGAAACTAAACAAAGTACTGGAGTATATACTTATGAGGGAACAGTAAGCGGATATAATGGAAAAGTTAGTCTTATGCTTATAGTTACAGGAGAAGGAGGAGTAGATCCTAATGATCCAAATTATCCTGATACTCCAGTTGATACTGATGTAACTGATTTAGGAACTTTACCAGCTATAATGCAAGGTGATGTATTCCCTACCTCAGTTACAAATAAGACAACTAGTAAGCAGATGCAAATTACTTGGACTAAGACTGTTAGTATAGATGCAACCTTCCATGAGGCAGATTATATTGATGATTGCAGGGTTTCTCAGATAACTTTAGAGGGAGTAATAAAAGGAACTACAACAAAGGTAAGGGCTAATGTTGGAATAATTCCTAAAATTATAGGAATTACTACAGATACTAATACAACTGTACCAAGTACCTTAACAATAACAATAGATAGAAGTAAGTATCCAAGTGGGGTAAATGCAGAAAAAGATTTGTCTAACAGGTTAAAAGCTCTGATAATTCTTCCAGATGGTACTCCAAAAGGTAAGTCAGTTAATGTATTATTATGGGACCCAGCTACTATAAGTACTGCAGATTCTAATATATATAATGCAAGAGCAACTATAAATCATTACAATAATAATTTACCTATAAATGTAACACTTCAAGTAAAGTAAGTTTTGCAGATTAAACTTAAATCTTAAGCTTTAAGTGAAGAAATATTTTTGCTTAAAGTTTAAAATTTAATTTCTGCATAATAGATTATAATTTTAATTTAAGAGAATTAGTAAATTATATATATTTTAATATTTGTAATAATACTTAATTTTATATGGTAATTTACGATAAATTTAAGTATAAATAGTATTTAAAGTTAACAATGAAATCTTTCGAAAATTTAGTTTGGATAAGATTTTTTGAAAAAATTATATAATAAGAAATAAGGAGGATTTATATGAAAAAGGTAAGATTTTTGGTAGCCACTGCTGCAAGCTTGATGGCATTCCAACATCATGTTAAAGCTGCATTACCTCAAGATCCAATGTTAATTGTTGGAAATAAAGCGTACTATTATAATGATATATCTATAAAAGCTACAGAAATAAACAGCCAAATATTTAATAATCCATCTAAAATTTATTATGGTGATGGAACTAAGATAGTAGATATTTTTACAAATAATACAGTGCCAGAATCTCAGTTAAATATACTAACTGGTAATACTATATATTATTATAAGAATGGAACGACTACTACCTATATTGCAGGAAGTGATGGAATTTATAATCAGGTAACTAGCTCTTGTTTCGCAACTGTACAAGTTACTGTAACAAAAGTTGTTGGCAGTTTATCTGTACTAACTACTAAAATTACTGGTATCAATGGAGTTCCAGGAGCTGCTTATTATAAGGTATATGAAAGTGGACTTAAAGGTATGAATGATAGTATAATGACTTCTGTTCAAAGTACAGGTTCAATACCTATACAAATATACCCAGATGATACAAGTAGTTTTATAGCTACAGGTAATTTTACCTTACCTACTATTACCGCTGGAAATTCTGCAACTGCTACAATCAATGTCCCATTGACATCATACATCACTACTAATCCTACAACCTCAAGGGGCAATTTAGGACAAGGTAATATGTCTAATACAGGTTTTGTAGCTGCTGATGATAATTATATTTATTATTCCAATTCAGCAGACAATGGGAAAATATACAAAATGAGTCCTAGTGGGTTGGATAATTATATAATTTGTGATGATAATGCTAAGTATATTACGGTAGTAGGAGGATGGATATATTATAGTAATTACAGTAAGACCGATGGTGGAAAAATATATAAAGTAAAAACAGATGGTACAAAAAGACAGAAAGTAAGTGACAATGTTGGAACTTTTTTAAATGCGGTTGGAGACAAAGTCTATTATAGCAATGCTTCTGATGGTGGAAAGCTGTATGTATTAGATTCTATGGGGAACTCTACTCCTCTTTGTAATAATCGAGCTGATTATATAAGTATATCTGGTGGAAATACTATACTCTATAGCAATGCTTCTGATGGAAGAAAGTTATATAGTATAGGTTTGGATGGAACTTACAACTTACCTACTTCTAACACTCAAGGAAATATGAAATATATTAATGCTTCTGATTCTGCAAGTGTATATTATTGTACTGATGAAGGAAAAGTGTACAAGAGAGGAGATTTATATCCTATATCTATAAAGTTAGTAACTAAAGATAAAAACGGAAATAGTAGTGTGCCTATAGATGATACAGCAACGAATATTAATGTGTCTGGTTCTAATATATATTATAGAAGTTTATCAGATGGTAATAAAATATATAAAGTAGGAACTAATGGTGGAGTATCAGAAAAAGTCACTGATCTTGCAGCAGAAGCCATTAATATATATGTACAAAATGCTGATGATGTAAATAATAGAAAAGACATTGTTTATTTTACTCAGTCAGGTGGAAAGTTGTACAAGGTTTTAGACCCTGTTACTAATGTGGATAAAAGTGGAAATACCACATATACACTTCAAACAGCAGCTGTAACTAAACCTAAATCTACAGTTACAATTAAAAGTGTATCTAATATAAATATTTCAGTTGATGATAGTGATGTAGGTAAAGAAGTTAAGGATTTAGATTTAGATAAATATCTTCAGGACAGAGTTCCGGCAACTATGAGTGATAATTATGTTAGACAATTAGTTGTTAACTGGGATAAAACTAATTTCACAAATAAAAGTGGAATATGTACTTTTACTGGTAGTATAGTTGGCTATGGTAAAAACATAACCTTAAGTTTAACTTTAGCGTCCTTGGGAATTAATTCTAATTATATTGAAGTTACAAACAACATAGGTAAAAATGATACTTTAGTTACTTTAGATGGTGCTAAATTATCTAGTGGAGATATGATAAAGGTTTATGATTCATTAACTTCTACTAAGCCATTAGCTCAACAAAAAGCAGATAGTAATGGAAAGGTATCAATAGCAGGCTTAGATTTAGCTAAGAATGGTGGAGTTTTATATGTAAGTGTAACTAGAGGAACTCAATCAGAAAGTAGAAGGACAGCAGTAACTTATGGAGTGGAATTGCCAACAGCTCCATCAGGTGTATCAATAGATTTGTCTTCAGTTAAAACACAAGCAGGAGATACAACTACTGATGTAATTATTAACAATCTTCTAGTTAAATCATCTACAAGTTCTGTTTCTATAGGAAGTCTTCAATATAGAAGTGCTGCCATAGATGTAACAGGAAAAACAGCAACAGTAGGAGAGTCTGATTGGAAAGATGTAGTTTCTACTGGGGTTATTAATGATAGTTTAGCTATAGGTAAAGGAGGAGCTCAGATACAGTTTAGAACAAAGGCTTCAGGAACTACACCTGCTAGTGCTCCTACTACTGCCATTGTAATTTCACCAAGAGGAGCAGCTCCTTCTGGAATTAGATTTGATGAACAGACAAGTATAAGTGATGCAACTAAGAACAAGGAAACAATATCAGGAACTACAACAAGTATGGAATACTCTTTGGATGGAACTAATTGGATAACAGCTACTTTAGGAACTACTGTAATTGATAATGTTGATCCGGATACGCCTATAAAGGTTAGAAAGAAATCTACTATATCGGCATTACCAACTATTGAAGCAGTACAGATAAAGATTACAAATCCTAATAAACAGTATTCAGTATCTGCAGGTATTAATACATTAGAGCTTAATTCAACTACGCCTGTTACTTGGTCAGTATCTGATGAAGATGCTATAAATGGAACACCAACTACTAAAGCTACTATTACTTCAGATGATAGTACACCAACAAAGGCGACTTTGAAGGGATTAGAAAATGGAAGAGTAAAAGTTTGGGCTACAGCGAAAGATGGGACAGGTATTCAAGGTTATGTAATAATTACTATAGGTGCTCAAAGTTCTATAACTGTTTCTAATGATACACAACTTGCAGCTGCTTTAGCAGATATTACTGTAGGAGATATTAAATTATTGTCTAGAGTATATACTATGAATAATTTTGATGTGAACAGACCTTTAATTATAGAAGGAACTGGAAATATGTCTCAGATTAAAGCAAATAATTTAAATAGCACTGGTTCCTTTATTACATCAAGTAGCAGCTCGTTGATGCTTAAGAATTTGGTTATAGACGGAAATACACAAAATGTATCAAGTGTTATTAACTCAGCCAATAGCTTATATTTAGATGGAGTATCATTTACTAATATTAAAAATGATAATGGAACATCTATTGGCATTAATCAAACAAGTAATGCTCTAACTGTTAAAAACTCAACATTTGATGCTACAAATTCAATGAATAAAGTTATCAATTTTAATTCTAATAGTACTAGCACTGAGAATAAAATTACTAGTAGTAATTTTTATGCAAATTCAAGTACAGTAAATGGATATCAAGATGCGATTTATCAATCTAATGGAACATTACAAATTACAGGTAATAGCTTTAGAAATTATAATCATTATGTAACTTCTAGTGAAATAGTACCTCAAATTGGAAGAGCTGATAGCGCTGTGGCTGTAACAGGAGGAACTTCTAGAATTGGAGGAACAGGATTGTTGCAGGCAAATAATTTTGATAATTGTGTTACATCAGTATTGACATCTGGTGGTATTGTTACAAATAACAATGTTACACCTACATCAGACTTGTTAAATGGAAATAACAATGTATCAAATCCTGTATTGTTTAATGGAAAATTAATAAATCCAGGTGCTATTTCAACAGCTATAACGGCACCTGTAATAAAGACAGGCTTGAATCCATTACAGGGAGGCGCATTAAATGCTCTTCAAGATATTATTGATATTGCTGTTACTTCTTCATTACCAAGTGGTGGTGCTTATGTAATACCTGCTTCGTGGAATTATTCTACAGAAGCTCAAATTAAGCAGTACATGACTACTGATAATGGTGTACAATTTACAGATCTTACTACTGCAAAGGCTCTGCCAAAACAAACTGGAGATTACAAGGTAGTGTTTATAGATAGTAATAGTAATGTACAAGTACAAAGTGCAGGTTCATTTAAGATTGATTCAACTAAGCCAGTATTACAAAGTGCTGTAATTAATAATGCAGCAAAAAATAATATAGTGCTTACTTATAATGAGGCTTTGAATATTACAGCAATAAGTACTGAGCCTGTTGTAAATACTGATCCTAAGAATTTTGAAATTTTTGGTGCTCCGGCAAGTACTAATATTACTGGAGTTACAGTTAGCGGATCAGTTGTTACTATAGCTTTAGATAAAGATATACCTTATGGAAATAGTGTAAGCGTGAAATATAATAAAACGGGAACAAATAATATAAAAGACTTAGCAGGAAATTTAGCAGATACATTCAATCAGACAGTTACAAATGGTGTAGTGGGAGTTAACCCACCAGACTTAACAGCGGCATCAGGAAAAACTACAGCAGATGATATTGTAATTACATTTACAAATGATGATAACTGGAAATCAAATATAACTGCTATAAAGGATGCAGCTACTAACACTGATATAAAAGCTAGTTGCATTATACCAACTGGTGCTGGTGCACAGTCAGGAAAGATAACAATACCAGCGGGTACATTTAAGACAGCTGGTGTGCACAGTTTAACAATATCTTCAACAGGATATAATGATGCCACAATTGTTCAACCTGTATATGCAGCTATATCATCTATAACTACGTCAGCAAATGATGCAAGCTATAATGTAGGAAAAGTTATACCTATAACTGTTAACTTTAACGGAAATGTTACAGTTACAGGAACTCCAAGATTAAAAATAAATTCTGGAGCAGGTGGAGCTGATCTCTATGTGAATTATACAAGTGGTTCTGGCACAAGCGCTTTAACATTTAATTATACAGTTGGAAGTGGAGAAATTTCACCAGATTTAGATGTAAATTCAATAAATCTAAATGGAGGAACTATAACATCTGCAGTAGGAAGTCTTACATCAAATGCTAGTATTACATTACCAGATCCTACTAAACCTGCTGAACTTCCAAATACTCTAGCAGGTGCTAAAAACATAGTTATAGATACAACAGCACCAACAGCAGCTACAACGGGTTCAATAACTGCAAATGGATTAAGTACTGGAAACACTATAACAATTAAATTCAGTGAAAAAGTTAAATCTAATAATGTAACTAGTACGTTAACTCTATCAAATAGTCACAGTTTTGGATCTACAGGAGCAACTGTACTTCCGAATACACCAGGTGCAGATTATGATAATACATTTAATATAACCTTAGGAACAGCGGGAGTAACTGTAGCAGCTAATGATGTTATAACCATAACTGCAGCAAATGTAGTGGATCAAGCTGGAAATACACCAGGAGCTCCAATAACATTTACTGTACCAACAGTAACAGATACAACTCCACCATCAATTCCTGTAAGTAATGCAACAAATGGATTTACTTTAACTGCAGGAAGTGTAAATAATGGAACAAATGGTGATAAAGATAATGTTGTTGTTGGATCAACAGGATCCGCATTAAGCGAAAATATTACTTTAGAATATAAAGTATCAGCAACAGATCCAGGTGCAAGTGCTACTGCAGATGGCTCTACTACAGTTACTACAATAGTAGGAGCAAATACAACGATATTTGGTGACATAGTAATACCTAATATCGCAACTGATCATATATGGGTACGTGCTGTAGATACGGCCGGAAATAAATCAGCTTGGGTTGATTTAGGTGCTGATAAGTAGAAAGCTAAAGACCTTAGTGGTATAAAAATTTTTAGTGACAAGCTACGAAAAAAGTTAAAACAATACAAAAGCTAAAGAGGAGGGAGGGGAACCTTCCTCCTTAAATCAATAAAACAAGACAATGTTTTTTAGTTGAGAGTTGACAGTGGACAATTGACAGTGAAGGAAGTAATTTGCTTATTTTGTGAAAGTTAAAAGTTTTACAAGATAATTTAAAACCATAAAGAAATAACTATGTATTAACGATAATATATAAGTGAATCAATTTTCGTAGTTTAAGCAAAATGAGAAGCAAAGCTTCGCTAGTTAAGAATTAATAATTAAGAATTAATAGTAAAGGTTGATTTTTAGCTACCGCAAAAAACCTTTAAATCTATATATATCAGCAATGTTTTGCTTTAGCAAAACGAGCTATCAAAAATTTAATTAAAGATTTTTTGTAGTGTAACGGAAAAAAATCCACATTAACTATTAATTCTTCATTCTTAACTATTAATTAAAAATATTGTATGTGCGAAAGTTTAGTAGGTAATACTTAAAAGGAGGAAGAAAAATTGAAAAAAGCTATAAAAAGAGCTGTCTTAATTTTGACATTTGTAATGATTTGTTGCGTTTCTTATGGTTCGTTAAAGGTTTCAGCAGCAGAAGATTTTAATGATATGGGGACTAGAGCTATAAGTGATGTGAACAAAGTTTGGACATTGAAGTTTAGAACACCAGTAGATGTTAATTCTTTAAATAATACTGTTAGCATTCAAGATCTTACGGATGGAAGTGCTGTTAGTGTAAGTGTTTCAGCAGGGGATGATGAAAATTCAGCAAAAGTTAATCCGCCTTCTGGAGGATACAAAATGTCACATAATTATAAGTTAACTATAGATAAAAGTATTAAGTCTAAAAAAGGAAAAAGTTTACCAAAATCTGCCGTATTAAAGTTTAATTTAACTTCTAAGGATAATAATAGTTATAATGCTTCAGCAAATGTCGTAGTAGTTGTTCCAGTTATTCCTACGTTAAAACAAATAACTGTATCTACAAATTTGCCCTCTGCTTCTAAATATAAAATAGAAGGCAATGATAAGCTATTTGATATTGGTAGTAATGCTGTTTTACTTGTGTTACAAGGCACAGCAAAAGTTTCTTTTTATGATGATAAAGGAAATTTACTTGGGGATTCTACATTGGATGTAAGTGCTACAAAAAGTAATATTAGCATGAAAATAACCTTAGCAAATTAAATACAGAAATTAATTTATATGATTTGGAGTGGATGTTATGAGATTAAATCATAATTTAGCATCATCGAATGTGTATAGGGCTTATTCAAAATCTTTGCAGAGTCAAAGTGTTGCATCAGCAAAGATATCTTCTGGGTATAAAGTAAATAATGCTAAAGATAGTCCTAATGGTATTGCTGAAAGTGAAAGAATGAGAATGCAAATAAGAGGACTTCAAATGGCATCTAGAAATTCGCAAGATGGTGTGAGTATGCTTCAAACTGCCGAAGGCGGATTAGATGGAATGACTGGAATGATTCAAAGGGTAAGACAGCTTGTAGTACAATCAGGAACAGTAAACACTCTAGAAGATAAACAAACCATACAAAATGAAATTGATCAAATGATAGATGGAATGGATACTATGGCTAAAAACACTGAATTTAACGGAGTTAAGTTATTGAGTCAAGAAAAAGATTTGGAAATGCCTATTGGAGCAAATGCAGGGGAAAGTATAGTTATATCCCAAAAAAATGTAACTGCTGAAAATCTAAAAACTTCAGATGGTAAAAGTTCTTTGATAGAATTAAAATCTAATAAATTATATAGCATAACTGATGTTAATAATATTGACAATGCTTTAAATATTGTGGATCAATCTTTAAGCACCATAGTTTCTATAAGGAGTCAATATGGTGCATTAGAAAATAGATTTCAAGAAAATGTTAATAATACAGAAGAAATGTCTGATAGGATGGATTCAGCAGATAGTGAAATTCGAGATGCAGATATAGCAGAGGAAATGGCTAACTATACTAGATCAAATATTCTTGTTCAAGCTGGAAATGCGATGATGGTTCAAACAAATAAATTACCACAGGATGCATTGCAAGTACTTCAAAATGTAAAAAGTAAATAATTAAAAATCACAGTGTCAAATTTTGGCTAAGGCTAATTTGACACTGTTTTTGTTTTGTCAAAGAAAATATTGATTTTTCTAGTATAAAATGTTATAAAAGTTAAATTAAAGTTGGAATCACATTTAAAATTAGGTAGTAAAACATACCTTAATATTGTATAATAATAAGGACAAAATGATAATATTTAAACTAGATTTGCAAAATTAAATTTAGACAAAAATAAACATTAACGTATTTTTAAATGGAATTAAAACTTTGTTATAAAAATAATATAAAAATAACAACATTTTTTTTAAAACTTAACATTTTCTTTATGTTTTATGATAAAATAGTTTATATTAATCGTGTTTTAATATAAACTAAAATTATATTAAAATTACTGGCAATAGAAAAAATATTTATAATGGGGGATTGCAAGTTGAATATGGGAAGCATATCTAAAGATCAGGAAGTCTATAATTTGATAAAAAAAGGGCTAACCGCTTCTACAGAGAGAAGTAAAGCAATAGGAAGCAATATTGCAAATGTAAATACCAAAGGGTATAAAAGGAAATATGTAACTTTTGAAGAATCATTGGAAAATAATATGGAAAATATAGAATTGAAAACTACAGATGATAAACATATTAAATTACAAGGAAATTATGGCGAAATAAAAACGAATACAGATAACTCTACTAGTATGCGAGAAGATGGAAATAATGTAGACATAGAGAATGAAAAAACTAATCAGGCAGCTAATGCGCTTATGTATATGGCATTAATAGGCCAAGCTAATAGCAGGCTAACTTCGGAAAAATACGTTATTAATGGTAGATAATTTTTTATTAGAAAGGGGAATGTCTTATGATTAAAGCATTTAATAATTTAAGAATAAGTGCTAGTGGACTTTCAGCGGAAAGACTTAGAATGGATACCATAGCTTCAAATATAGCCAATGTAGACACTACTAGAGGCGCTGATGGACAACCTTATAGAAGAAAAATTGCAGTTTTTCAAGAAAATTTAAATTCACAGTTGAATAAAGAAACTGGGCAATATGAAGAAACGTCTCAAGGAGTAAAAGCTATAGGTATTAAAAATGACCAGTCTGCTTTTAGAAGAGTTTATGACCCATCTAATCCGGATGCAGATAATCAAGGATATGTTTCTATGCCAAATGTAAATATTTTAAATGAAATGGCAGATATGATGGTGGCTACAAGAGCTTATGAAGCTAATATAGATGCTATTAATTCTGAAAAAACCATGTTTTCAAAGGCTTTAGAAATTGGAAGATAAGGAGGTTTATTATGAAAATAAATGAATTTGTTCCTGATAGTAGAGTTTTTCAGGGAATTGGAATTAATAATAGTGATAAAACGAAAAATACAGAAACGGAATCTGTTGGATTTGGGGATTTTTTAAAGGGAAAATTAGATGAAGTAAATGCTCAGCAATTAAAGGCAGATGACACTACTGAAAGTTTCATTAAAGGTGATGAAACAGATATACATAAAGTTATGCTGGATACTGAGGAAGCTAAAATGTCAATAGATCTTGCAGTTCAAATTAGAAATAAGTTTGTGGAAGCCTATCAGGAATTAAATAGGACACAGTTATAGTAAGTAAGGAGTGCTAAATTAATGGGTAAGCTATCACAATGGTTTAAAAATTTAATAGAGAAATGGAAAGGCTTAAGCAAAAAGAAGAAGATAGCTTTTGGAATAATTTTTACAGCAATTATAGGATCCTTAGTATATTTAGGAATATTTTTTGGTTCTACAAAGTATGATGTTTTGTTTTCTAATATGGATGCAGCAGATTCTGCGGCAGTTTATAAACAACTTCAAACTGATAAAGTTGACGCAAAAGTTCAAGGAAATTCTATATTAGTACCTAAAGATCAAATAGATAAATTGAGAATGCAAATGTTGTCAGAAGTTAGTATGACTAATGGAAGTCAAGGCTTTGAACTTTTAGATAAAACCAAATTAGGATCGACTGATGCTGAAATGAAAATAAATTATCAAAGAGCCCTTCAAGGAGAACTAGAAAGAACGATAAAAAGTATTCCAGGAATAAAAAATGCAAGGGTAAGTCTTGTGCTACCAGATGATACGCAATTTGTTAAAGATACTCAGCCAGGCAGTGCTTCTGTAACTCTGCAAATGAAGGAAGGCCAAAAATTAAATTCAGATCAAGTAAAGGCTTTAGTATCACTAATATCAGGAAGTGTTAAGAATGTACCTAAGGAAAATGTAGAAGTAATTGACGATAAGTTAACTTTACTTTCAAAAGATATTTTTAATGATAAAAATAATATAAGTGATTCCACCACGCCAGCGGAAAAACAGCAGCAGCTAACACAAGATTACCAAAAGGATTTGGAGAAAAAGCTTTTAAATATGCTGGAGGCTATTTATGGAAAGGATAAAGTTAAAGTTAAAATTAATGTAGATTTGGATTTTGATGCTGTACAACAGGATTCGACCACATATGATCCCAAAAGTGTAGTGGTAAGTGAGCATAATATAAAAGATACGTCTACAGGCCAAGGAACTACAGCCTCTAATAGTCCAGTAGACAATAATATGACCAATACTACTACAACTAACAATGGAAATGGGGCATCAACTCATGATGAAAGTACTAAGAATTATGATGTATCAAAAGTAGAACAAAAAACTATAAAAGCTGCAGGTGCAGTTAAAAGATTAACAGCTTCTGTAGCTTTAGATGGAAATGTTGATCCTGCTACTAAAACTTCTATAAATAACCTGGCAGTATCAGCTATAGGTTATGATGCTAAAAGAGGAGATACTATAAGTGTAGAGGGAATTCCATTTGATACTACTTTGAAGGATAAAGCTAAAAAAGACTTAGATGCTATGACTAAAGCCGCTGATCAAGCTAAAAAAGCTAAGACCTATACTATAATTGGTATTGCAGCAGCAGTAGTTCTTGGAGCAATGCTAGCATTATTCTTGTGGAGAAGAAAGAGAAGAGTAGAAGAGGAAGAGTTATTTGAAGATGAAGTTAATGGCATTGATGTAATTGTAGGTGATGAAATTGAACCTACAAAACAACAATTTAAATTTAAATCTGCAGATCTTGAAAGTGAAAATGAGCAATCTCATGTAGAAAACGAAATAAAGAATTACGCAAAAGAAAAGCCGGAACAAGTTGCAGATGTTGTGAAATCATGGCTAGCAGAAGATGAGAGGTGATAGAATTTGGCTAAAGATAATGAAAAGTTAACAGGTGTTCAAAAAGCAGCCATATTGTTTATAACTCTTGGACCTGAGGCTTCAGCAGGAATAATTAAAAAGCTACCAGAATCAGAGATACAAAAAATAACTTATGAAATAGCTAATATATCATCAGTTAAGTCTGATCAGAAGCAGATAATTCTTGAAGAGTTTATAGAAATGAATAAAGCTAAAGATTATTTAACAGAAGGCGGTATGGATTATGCCAAAAATCTTTTAGCTAAAGCATTAGGAAATCAAAGAGCTATGGAGATATTAGACAAGGTTACAGAAGCAACTCAGCAATTTAGGCCGTTTGCTATAGCTAGAAAAGCGGATGCTCATCAATTGTTAAATATAATAACTAATGAACATCCACAAACTATTGCACTTATATTGTGTTATCTTCAATCAGATAAGTCAGGACAAATATTATCTGCGCTTCCAGAAGATGTTCAAGCAGAAGTAGCTTATAGGATAGCTACTATGAATAGCACATCACCAATGGTGGTAAAAGAAATTGAAAAAGTTTTAGATGGTAAATTGTCTTCTGTAGTTAAATCAGATATGAAAGTAATTGGTGGAGTTCAAACTATAGTAGATATTCTTAATCAAGTTGATAGGACTACAGAGAAAAATATTACAGAAGGTCTTGAAAAAGAAGATGCAGAATTGGCAGAAAAAGTTAAAGAGTCCATGTTTGTATTCGAAGATGTTATTACTCTTGATGATGTTGCAATTCAAAGAGTTCTTAGAGAAGTTGAAAGTAAGGAACTTGGTTTGGCACTTAAAGGATGCTCTGAGGAAGTGGCAAATGCTATCTTCAGAAATCAATCTAAGAGAGCAGCTGCTGCATTGAAGGAAGACATAGAGTTCTTAGGACCTGTAAGACTTATGGATGTAGAAAAAGCACAGCAAAGAATTGTAGGTATTATAAGAAGGTTAGACGAAGCTGGAGAGATAGTAATATCAAGAGGTGGAGAAGATGCAATCATCGTATAAAGTTATTAAAAATACCAGCGTAACTCAAGAGGGTTTAAAAGAAATAGTAACAGATTTTGAAAAAAAAGAAGAAATGCAACAAAAAATGCAACAAAAGATACAGCAACAAGAGTGGGCAGAAACTAATGCTAGGACGTTTATAGATAGTTATGAAGATTTGGCTAAGACTATGTTAGAAAATGCTAGGAAGCAAAGTGAAGATTTGCTTTCAAAAGCTTTTGCAGAAGCAGAAAAGTTAGAAAAAGAAGCTTATGAAAAAGGATATAGTGAAGGAACTCAAAGAGGTTATGACGATGGATTTAATAAGTCCTATGAAGAGGGATATAAAAAAAACATGGAAAAATCCACAAGAGAAGGAGAAGCAATAAAAAATAATGCAGATAACGTATTAAAGTCTGCTATGGATGAAAAAGAAAGATATTTAAATGAAAAACAAGAAGAAATAAAAAGCTTAATAATAAATTGTGTGGAGTGTGTTTTAAAGAGAGAAATTAAGAATAAGGATGCATTAAATGATGTTATATTTGAAGCTTTATCCAAGGTGCGAAATACTAAAACTTTTATAATTAAAAGTAATGAAATCTATTGTGAAGAGTTAAAAAATAAAGTAGAATTATGGAAAGAACAATTACCATTTAGAGGCGACATTTTCATAATATCTGACAATGATGTAGAAATTGGAAAGTCCGTCATTGAAAGAGAAAATGGTAAAATTGTAATAAGTGTGGATATGGCTATGGAAAAGATAAAAGAGATAGTGCTTAATGATGTGTAGGCAGGTGTTTTAATGATTAGTATAAACTTTAATTCTTTGAATAAAAAAGTAGAAGAAATGGATTTTAACTATTCAGAAGGAATGGTAAGTAAAGTTATAGGACTTACTGTAGAAGTAGAAGGAATAAAGTCTTTTGTTGGTGAAGTGTGTACTATATACAATGAGAAAAATCAACCTATTACCTGTGAAGTAGTAGGTTTTAGAGAGAAAAATGTTATATTAATGCCACTAGGAGAATTAATAGGCATTGCACCAGGCTGTAGAGTTGTACCAGAAGGGATACCTTTAAGTGTAAAATGTTCAGATGAATTGTTTGGAAAAGTTTTAGATGGTCTTGGAAATCCACTAGATGGAGAAGAACTAGGTATAAATACTGTATATCCGCTAGAGGCTGAACCTCCTGATCCATTAAAGCGAAGAAGAATAACAGACGTTATACCTACAGGAATTCGTGCCATTGATGGTTTTATAACCTGTGGAGAAGGTCAAAGAATTGGTATTTTTGCAGGTAGTGGTGTAGGTAAAAGTACAACCCTTGGTATGATTGCTAAGTTTGCAGAAGCAGATGTTAATGTAATTGCTCTTATAGGTGAAAGAGGAAGAGAAGTTAGAGACTTTATAGAAAAGGATTTAGGTGAAGATGGTCTTAAAAAATCTATAATTGTGTGTGCAACTTCGGACAAGCCTGCTTTAGTAAGACTTAAGGGAGCTTTTACAGCTACAGCTATTGCAGAATATTTTAGGGATAGAGGAAATAAAGTAATACTTATGATGGATTCTGTAACAAGATTTGCTATGGCTCAAAGAGAAATAGGTCTTGCTATAGGAGAACCGCCAGCAACTAAAGGTTATACTCCCTCTGTTTTTGCAAAGTTGCCTAGACTTATGGAAAGAGCAGGAATGTCTGAAAAAGGATCTATTACTGCTTTTTATACTGTGCTTGTAGATGGTGATGATTTTAATGAACCTATAGCAGATGCAGTGAGAGGTATATTAGATGGACATATTGTATTATCCCGTGCGTTAGCTGCTAAAAATCATTATCCAGCCATAGACATATTGAGCAGCATAAGCAGACTTATGTCTGAAGTAGCTGAAGGAGATCATAAAAAAGCAGCATCTTTTGCTAGAGATCTTCTTGCAACTTACAAAAACTCAGAAGACTTGATAAATATAGGCGCTTATGTAAAAGGCAGTAATAAAAATATAGATCTTTCAATACAGTACAATGATGAAATAGTAAACTATTTAAAGCAAGGTATGAAAGATCATACCACATTTCCTGAAAGTGTAGCAAATTTAAAAAGTATTTTTCAATAATAATTGAGGGGGGATTTTATGGATAAATACAATTTTAGATTACAAAAGCTTTTAGACATTAGATTAGATAAAGAAGAAGAAAGTAAAAGAAATTTTAAAGAAGCTCAAAGTGAAAAGCTAGAAGTTGAAAATAAGCTGCAGGAACTTAAGGAAAATTACAAAAAATATAGAAATGTGCAAGGCGATGAATCAGCTATAAATCGTAAAATAACTTACAGATATTTAAATTCAATAAATTATAGTATAAATGAAACTACAGAAGAACTTGTACTTAAAGAAAAAATGCTAGAAGATAAAAGGTGTGACTTAAAGCAAAAGCAGATTGATAGAAAAACTGTAGAAACACTTAAAGAAAAAGAAGAATCAGCATTTATAAAAGAGCAAGCTCTTATAGAGCAAAGAAACAATGATGAGTTTGCATTATATGGATTTATAAGAAACCTTGAAGGGAGGTGAAAAAAATGAATACGAATATTTTAAATGCAATAAGTGTAGGTACTAGTTCTAATTATAAAAGTGATGTAAAAACTTCAAAAGACAATAATGTATTTGGTGATGTATTAGCTAATGTGAGTACAGTAAAACAAAACTCTGAACCTTTAAACAAAAGCGATAATTCAAAGAACACTAAAGATAGCAAATTTGAAATTTCAGATGAAACTAAAAGTGCTTTAAAAGATGCAGGTCTATCTGATAAGGAAATAGAAAATATTAAATCTCCAGATGATTTAAAAAACGTTATAGCAGAAAAAATACTAAATAAGGATTCAGATGGCAAAGTAGATATGAGTAAATTGCTTTTGGTTTTGGCATCGTTTCTAAATATGGATACTAAGAATTTACAAAATTTAAAAGAGAATACTATATCTCAGCTAAAAGATACTTTAAACTCTTTAGTTAAAGAAGTAAGTAATGAAGGCAAGAATATTACTGGAGAAAAACTTTCACAAACAATAACTTCTGCTGGAGATAAGTTTAAGGAAATTTTAAATGAAAATTTATCTAAGGTAGAAGACCCATTAGTTAGATCACTTTTAACAAAAGAGGTAATGACTAAGGTAGAAAAAGAAATACTACCACAAATAACTGAAAGTTTAAGTAAAGCTAATTCATCTGTAAGTTCACAAGACCTTATGAGCAAAATACAACAAGAATTAAAGGGTGCTTTAAATGAAAGTTTAAAGGATACAAATGTAAACAAAAATAGTAAAAATAATAACTTGGATTCAAAAGAAATGCAGGGTGAAATTTTAAATAATAAAAATACTTTTGAAGTAGCTGTTACAAGTAAGGAACAAAGTTCTGATAAAAATTCTTCCTCAAAGAAAGAAACTTCAAAGGACGATAATTTTTTGAAATCTCTTACTGGTGATGGAAGTAAGGATGATAAAATTTCAAAAGCTTCAAATTTTATGACTCAATTTAATAACGTGAACAAAAACGTTACAGTAGAAAATGTAGGAGATATAGTAATAAATAAAACTACCATAGGTAATGATGTAATAAAAACTATAAAATATATGGAAACTAACAATATAAAGAATTTAACAGTAAAAATTGCACCAAAAGAATTAGGAGAAGTTATTATAAAGCTTACTATGGAAGGTGGAGTTATGAAAGCATCTATTGGCACTTCCAATAAAGAAGCTTTTAATTTACTAAACTCTAATTTGTCAGATATGACAAGTAAAATCCAAAATAATGATACAAAAGTTAACAGCCTTTCATTAAATATTTATAATGAAGATACTACTTTCTTTAAAGATGGATCTAACAATGGAAGCAATGAGAATAGTAAAAAGCATAAAAAAGCTAAAGCTATAGATATTGTAGGAGAAACTACAAATGAAATAGATAATGCAAGTGAAATAGACAGTAATTTAAATATTTTAGCGTAATAAAAATTTAAATTTATAAGGTAGGAGGTAAAAGTATGGCTATAAACAGTACTACTGACACTAGCAGCACTGCTAAAAAAGCAGATGATGCCAATGCGACTAAAACTTCAAGGGGAACTAGAATAGTAAAAAAGGGTCAAGATATGGACGAAAATGCATTTTTCAAAATTTTAGCTGCAGAGCTATCAAATCAAGATCCTACAAATGCTAAAGATGGAACTGAGTATGTATCACAAATGGCACAATTTTCAGCCTTACAGCAAATGGTTAATTTAAATAGCAATATGAAATTTACAGCAGCTAGTGGACTAATAGGAAAAACTGTAACCTTAAATAAACTTGATCAAAGTGGTAAATTTTATACTGGATTTGTAAGCAATGTAGCTAAAAGTGGTAGTAATATACAGTTAAATGTAGTAGTAGGGCAAAAGAAAGATGAAAGTGGAAATATGGTTTCTGATGTTCAAAAATTTGATATGGAAGATGTAAGCAAAATAGATGATTTAACGAGTTTAAATAATTCTGTTAATAATGTAGAGGGTACTACTGAATTTTTAAATGCATCAGCCTTAATGGGTAAAACAGTAGAATTAGATGAAAAAGATGCTAATAATAAAAATTACACTGGAGTAGTAAAAGGAGTATCAAAAACTACTGATGGTGTAAAAGTAACAGTGGATATTGGAAATAATCAAACTAAAGATTTTCTATATAATAACATTAATGCCATAAAATAAAGTGGATTTGTAGGAAGAGTGATATTATGGGATATAGAGTTATTAATGGTAAACTTCATTTAATTGGAGATTTCCAAAATTACAGTAGCAGTAATAAAAAAACTAAGGAAAATAGTAATGCTTCTTTTAAGGACGTATTAGAAAAGCAAATTAATGATAAGGAAAGCTTTGTTATATCCAATCATGCAGCAGAACGACTTAAGGAAAGAAATATAAATTTTAATGAAAAAGATATGAAAAATATAAATGAAGGTATTAATAAAGCGGAACAAAAAGGTAGCAAAGAAACTCTAATTCTTTATAAAGATACAGCGCTTATAACTTCAATAAAAAATAGGACTATAATTACAGCAGTGGCTAAGGAAAATAACAAAAACAATGTTTTTACAAATATCGATAGTGTCGTTATATTATAGTGGCAGGACCGAAATCGGATGCCAGACTTTGTGGACTGATTGAAGCAAAGTAAAAAAATAAATTAGGAGGTATAAATTTATGTTACCATCCATGTTTTCAGGTATTAGTGGACTTAAAGTTAATCAGAGAAAATTAGATGTAATAGGTAATAATATATCCAATTCCAGTACAACAGCTTTTAAAAGTCAAAGGGTGAGATTTCAAGATATGATAAGTCAAAGTATGGCAACAGCTACAGGAGCTAGTGCAAATTTAGGAGGTACCAATGCTAGGCAAGTTGGTCTTGGAGTTCAGGTAGCAGGTATAGATACTACTACTAATACAGGAAGTATGCAGCCAACTTCTAGAAATTATGATGCCATGATAGATGGACCAGGATATTTCATTGTAGGCTCAGGTGCTCCACCAAGTGCTAGCGATGTTACAGGTGAAGCTGGTCAAATTGACGTTGTTGCTGATCAACATACTATGGCAGGTAATGGTGTTACAACCAGTTTTACGAGAGATGGCTCATTTACAGCAGATACTCAAGGAAGTTTAGTAACATCAGATGGATTAAGAGTTTACGGATATGCTAATGCTAATGTTAAAATAGACTATGCAGCAGGAAAACTTGATCCTAAGGTTCCGTTTACTGCTACTTATACTAAAAATGCTACAGGAGGTGCGGACACAGATATTGCTACTGCTAACGCAGAATTAGTACCATTAGTTATACCAGAGTCTCTAACTGAGGATGGTGGTGCTGTTAATAGAATACAATCATTTTCGATAGGAAAAGATGGCGTAATTACAGCTACATTAGATACTGGTGGTACAGCAGTTCTTGGTCAAATAGCTATGGCTTCCTTTAAAAATGATGCAGGTCTTACAAAAATGGGCAAAAATACCTATCAGACATCACCAAACTCTGGGTCACCTGCTGTAAGAAATGCATTAGGAGATACAGCTAATGACAATAGCAAAGGCTATGGAGATATGATTCAAGGAGCACTTGAAATGTCTAATGTAGATCTAGCAGAAGAATTTACTAACATGATAATAGCTAATAGAGCTTTTGCTGCTAATGGAAAGATAATAAGTACTGGAGATGAAATATTACAGGATTTAGTTAACTTAAAGAGATAGTTAATTTAATTGAGAGTGGAAAGTTGAGAGTGGAGAGTTGAAGATGATTTTTCTTGTTTTATCTGAAAATATTTAACTATTCACTATCCACTTTCAACTCTCCACTAAAAAAAGGGAGGGTTGTTATGATAAAAATTGTAGGACTTGATAAGAAGGAATTTGTTATTAATGCAGAACAAATAGAGAAATTAGAGGAAATACCAGAAAGTGTCATAACTTTAGTTAATGGTAAAAAGTATTTGGTAAAAGAGTCCAATGATGAAATTATTAGAAAAGTTATTGAATATAAAAGAAAAATATTTTTAGGCGATATCAAACAATCTTTTGAAAACAAAGTTTAGTTAATATAGATAAATTAAAATAACCTCACTTGATATTTATTGGTTAATATTTAAAAATCAACAAATTAACTAATATATAACGAAAAGGAGAAAGTAACATGGAAAATAAAAAAGAAAAAAAAGGTGGAAAAAAGATAAAGTTTATAATAATAGGTTTAGTGGCATTACTAATAGTAGGTGCAGGATCATATTTTGGATATACTAAGTTTATAAAAGATAAAGGAACAGAAAAAGTTGCAACAACAGCAACAGCAAAAACAGCTGAAACAGCTCATACACAGGTTCAACAAACAGCTCAAAATCAAACTTATTTGCAGCAAATAGTTTCAGAAAAAAATTTTGGACTAGATGAATGTTTGATTAATTTAGCTGACGAGGATGGAAAAAGATACTTGAAAGCAAAAGTTTTTGTAGGATATGATAAAAACTCAAAATTAGAGGAAGAGTTAACTGAAAAAAAACCATTAATAAGAGATGCAGTTATAACTGTACTTAGAAACAAAAAAGCAGCTGAAATAACCCCAAAGGGAATGGATGCCATAAAAATGGAACTTATTCAAAGAATAAATCCTTTGCTTAAAAAAGGTCAGATTAATAATGTTTACTTTAGTGATATTTTGGTTCAGTAAATTTTTATAAAAGCAGAGAGAAGGGAGAATTTATATGGATTGGCAGTTTTGGTTAATGCTTTTGAAGATACTAATAAGTTTACCCTTTATACTTTTACTTATATATATATCTGCAAAATTTGGAGGAAACAAACTTCAAAATATTCAAAATGGAAAATATATAAAAATTTTAGAGAGAACATCTATATCAAAAGAAAACAGCCTTTTGGTAGTTAAACTAGGAGAAAAGGGATATGTATTAGCTTCTACTACAGGTAAAGTACATATAATTTCTGAACTAGAAAAAGATGAAGTTTTAAAACTAGAAGATTCAAAAATTATACCTCAGTATGCTAATTTAAAAGATTTTTACAGCAAACTTAAATTTAAAAAGGAAGATAGAGATGAATAAAAACAAGAGTAAGTTTATAAAAAATGCTTTAGTTTTAGTATTTATATTTGTAATATTTTATGCATCAAAAGCTCATGCAGCTCCAGAAGCTTTTCCTATACCTAAAATAGACATATCGGTAGATAATGCAAATACTCCTCAACAGTATGTTGGAAATTTAAAACTACTTATAATGCTTACAATTCTGACTATTTTACCTTCTTTTGTTATGATGATGACGAGTTTTGTAAGAATTGTAGTGGTTTTTGGATTTTTAAGAGGTGCTATGGGAACACAACAGTCCCCGCCAAATCAAGTTTTAATTGGATTGGCACTATTTTTAACTGTGTTTATTATGCAGCCAGTTTATAGTAAAATTAATACTAATTGCATTCAACCATATATGCAAAATAAAATAACTCAAGAACAGGCTATTGATGCAGGAGCAAAGCCCTTAAGGGAGTTTATGCTTAAATACACTTATAAAAAGGATTTTCAACTATTTATAGATACAGCAAAAGTAAACTATAAAGTTACAAAGGATAACGCACCACTTTATGTAGTAGTACCTGCTTATATGATAAGTGAACTTAAAACTGCTTTTGAAATAGGATTTATGATATATATACCATTTATGATACTAGATTTAGTAGTAGCTAGTGTGCTTATGTCAATGGGTATGTTTATGCTTCCACCGGCTATGGTATCACTGCCTTTTAAGTTGTTATTATTTGTAATGGTAGATGGATGGTATTTATTAGTAAAATCTTTAGTTACAAGTTTTTCGTGAGGTGAGCTAAATGAGTGAAAATATGGTAATGGGTATTATAAAGGATGCAATTCAGACAGGACTTATAATAGCAGCACCTATTTTAATAATTTCAATATTAGTAGGACTTATTATAAGTATATTCCAAGCAACAACCCAAATACAGGAGCAGACGTTAACTTTTGTACCAAAACTTATAGCCATAGCTGTAGTAGGTCTTATCACTGGAAGTTGGATGCTTCATCAACTGGTAAACTTCACAGAAAGAATGTTTACATATATAGCCCATATTACGCAATAAAAATTAAAACTAGCTGTAAAAGATCAATTATAAGTTTGGGAGGGGATTTTGGTAGATATTTTATATTTTACAGCATTAATACTTATAACAATTAGAATATTTTGTTTTTTTGTGGTAGTTCCTATTTTTTTCCCAACGGGAACTCCAAATGCAGTTAAGATAGGCCTAACATTAGTTATGGCATATATATTGATACCTGGCATTGATTATACAGGAGTTAATAATATAAATAATAATTTGCCTTTTTTTATGAACTGCATGAATGAAGCAGTGGCAGGATTTACTTTAGGTTATATAACAAATTTATGTTTTGATACTGTGCGATTTGCAGGTAGTCTTATGGATATGCAAGTTGGATTTTCAATGATGTCAATGTTTGACCCAACAGCAAAGAGTAATACTACATTTATAGAACATCTGTTATATTGGTTTAGTATGGTGGTTTTTTTCATAGTAGATGGACACCATATGCTTATAAAAGCTTTAATGAGTAGCTTTAATGTAATAAAGCTAGGAAACTTTTGGTTAACTCAAAAGTCAATAAATATGATAATAAGAATATTTATTGAATATTTTGAAATAGCGTTGAAAATAGCAATACCTATAGTATTGATAATTCTTATAACGGACATAACTATGGGACTTATGGCAAGGACAGTTCCACAGTTAAATATAATGATACTTGGAATGCCAGTAAAAATACTTGTAGGACTTGGAGCTTTTTGTTTTGCTCTTCCTATATTTTTAAAAATAATAGAAAACTCTTTTTATGGAATACAGGATGCTATAAATGGATTTTACAAAACCATACCTCTACTTATAATATTCGCATCTGATGACAAAACTGAAGAGGCTACACCTAAGAAAAAGAGTGATGCAAGAAAAAAAGGACAAATAGCTAAGAGTAAGGAAATAGCACTGGCTCTTACTTTACTTGCTTCCACTATAGTTATTATGGCGTTAAGTGGATATGTTGGAAATGGGCTTAAAGATACTTTAATTCTTTTTTTAAATAATTATTTAACTATGTCACTAGATTATGGTAGTGCACAGAAAATAGCTTTTGTAGTTGTTTGGAGAATAGGAATATTATTTTTACCAATAGTGCTTCCTATTATGTGCATGGGAATATTAGCAAATTTCTTTCAAACGGGAGCGCTTGTTACATCAGAGCCATTGAAACCTGATTTATCAAAACTGAATCCTATAAATGGATTTAAAAGAATGTTTTCTATGAAAACAGTTGTGGAACTTTTTAAAGATTTGGCAATGATATCAGTAGTAGGTTATGTATGTTATAAATTTGTAAAAGACAATTATGCATATATACTTACTTTTGGAAATCTTAATGCAGCAGCAGTAGCAGCGGCAGTGGGTAAACTTATAGTAAGTATATTTTCTAGAGTAACTATACTAATGATTACTATTGCATTAATTGATTATATTTATCAAAGATTTCAATTTAACAAGGATCTTAGAATGTCTAAACAGGAAGTAAAGGAAGAGTATAAACAGGATGAGGGTGATCCTCAGCTTAAAAGTAAAATAAAGCAAAAGCAAAGAGAAATGGCAATGGGCAGAATGATGCAAGAAGTTCCTAAAGCTACTGTGGTTGTAACTAATCCTACTCATGTAGCTGTAGCACTTAAATATGAAGAAGGAACCAGTGCTCCAGTAGTAGTTGCAAAGGGTTTAGATAGAATAGCATTAAAAATAAAAGAAGTAGCTAAGGAAAGTGACGTACCTATAATTGAAAATAAGCCCCTTGCAAGGCTTATGTATAGCGAAATTGAGTTAAATGAAGAAATTCCTATGGATATGTATGAAGCAGTAGCAGAAATATTGGCATTAGTATATAAAATCAAGAAAAAGAAATAAAACAGGGGTGTTATTTTGGAAAATAGAAAAAGAAAGTTCAGTATAAAAGATAATGTAGATATAATAATGGCTTTTGTAGTTATATCAGTGGTACTAATGATTATAATACCATTGCCCGCAACTATATTAGATATACTCATAGCATTTAATATTACTGTATCTGTAGTAATTATACTTTTAACTATGTTTACTACAGAGGTTTTACAATTTTCAGTATTTCCAACTTTACTATTAATAACTACTTTGTTTAGATTAGCCCTTAATATATCATCAACTAGATTAATACTTAGAGATGGTTATGCAGGAGAAGTAATTACCGCTTTTGGAACTTTTGTTGTAGGTGGTAACTATGTGGTAGGAATAATTATATTTCTTATTATAGTAATTATACAATTTATAGTAATAACTGCTGGTGCAGGTAGAGTATCAGAGGTTTCAGCAAGATTTACCTTGGATGCTATGCCTGGAAAACAAATGAGTATAGATGCAGATTTGAATGCAGGACTTATTGATGAAAGTGGTGCTAAACAAAGAAGAGAAAACCTACAGCATGAAGCAGATTTTTATGGAGCAATGGATGGTGCTTCTAAATTTATAAAAGGAGATGCCATAGCAGGACTTATAATTACAGTAATAAATATAATAGGTGGTATCATAATAGGTGCTGTAATGCTGGGTATGGATATATCCACTGCAGCACAAACTTATACAAAACTTACTATAGGTGATGGACTTGTAACACAAATACCAGCGCTTTTAATATCTACAGCATCAGGTATATTAGTTACTAGATCTGGTAGTGACCAAAACTTTGGTAGTCTTCTTGTAAAACAGTTAACTGGGTTTCCAAAGGTTATCGCTATAGCATCAGTAGTGCTTTTATTTCTTGCTATAATACCTGGACTTCCACATTTTGCATTTTTAGTTTTAGCAGCGGCTTGCGGTATAGCAGCTTATCTTCTTTTTAAAGATGAAAAGGAACAAATTGTTCAGCAGATGGAAGTAGAACAGCAGGAAATAACAGAAACAGAAAGCAAAGAACCAGAAAATGTAATGAGTTTAATTTCTGTGGAACCTATGGAAGTAGAGATAGGGTATGGTCTTATTCCTATGGCAGATGAAAGCTCAGGAGGAGATTTACTTCAAAGAGTAACATCTGTAAGAAGTCAATGTGCCATAGAAATGGGTATAGTAGTACAACCCATTAGAATAAGAGACAATCTTCAATTGAAAACCAATGAATATGTAATAAAAATAAGAGGAACTATAGTAGCAAAGGGAGAACTTATGCCTAATATGCTTTTATGTATGGATCCTTCTAATAGTGAAACGGAAATTCAGGGTATTGCAACAGTAGAACCATCTTTTGGAATTCCAGCAGTTTGGATAAATAAGGATCAAAGAGAAGAGGCAGAAATAAAAGGGTATACAGTGGTAGATCCTACTACGGTTATGGTTACTCATCTAACAGAAACTATAAAGAACCACTCCTATGAGTTACTTGGTAGACAGGAAGTTAAGTTTGTAGTGGATTCTGTAAAGGAAAAATATAGTGCTGTAGTAGAAGAACTTATACCAGACTTACTTACTATAGGAGAGCTTCAAAAGGTACTTCAAAACCTATTAAAGGAAAGAGTACCAGTGAAGGATATGGTAACTATAATGGAATCTTTAGCAGATAATTCAAGAACTACAAAAGATATAGAAGTGTTAACTGAATATGTAAGATTTTCACTAGGAAGAAGTATATGTAATCCATTAGTAGATGAAAGCAGTGCTGTAACTGTGGTTACACTTGATCCTCAAATAGAAGACTTAATAGGAAATAATATACAAAAATCTATGCAGGGATCGTTTCCAGCTATAGATCCAGATACTACAGGAAAAATATTGAACTCTCTAAAAAATACTTTAGATTCTGTGTATTTTTATGAAAATCAACCAGTGGTATTAGTATCTCCTAAAATAAGACCTGCTTTTAGAAAACTTATAGAAATGGTTTTTCCAGCAGTAAATGTTTTATCGCTTAATGAAATACCTAATGATATAGAGATAAAAACTGAAGGGATGGTTTCAATATAATGATAATTAAAAGGTATATAGTTAATAGCATGAATGAAGCAGTTACTAGAATAAGATATGAACTAGGAAAAGATGCTGTTATAATAAGCCAGAGAAGAGTAAGAAAAAAAGGATTTTTGGGATTTTTTTCTAAGAAAGTTTTAGAAGTTACAGCAGCCATAGATAATAGTAAAGCTGGTGCTAAAAAAGAGGATACTTCACAAAATATGGAGGAAAGCATACAGGCTATAAAAAAAATAATGGATAAAAAGCTAAATACAGATAAGAAATATAATGGAACAAATAATACAAAAGCAAACGTTCCTAGTGGAATGCGAAATGAAGTGATTTTTGATGAGAATTATAAATCTTTGTTAGATAAAACTAATGAGAGCCTTATGAATGAAGTAAAAGAAATGAAAAATATGCTGGGAGAAATGATGAAAGAATCAAATCCAGCTATTGGAAAAGGAAAAATGCAATTATATTTAGAAAAAATTGATATAGAAAATAGAGTTATTGAAATTATAATAAACGAAATGAAGAGAATGCCAGATGGTATAAATGAAAAAGAAAAAATAAGAAAAATAATGGAAGATATTATAACTGTAAAACCTATGGATGAAAGTAATATAATAGTATTAGTTGGACCAACAGGAGTTGGTAAAACTACTACAATTGCAAAATTAGCAGGAAAAATGGCACTTTTGGAGAATAAAAAGGTAGGACTTATAACTATAGATACCTATAGAATAGGAGCTGTAGAACAACTTAAAACTTATGCAGATATTATGAACATACCCTTTAAAGTAGTTTTAACCATAAAGGAAATTGAAGCAGCTGTAGAAAGTATGAAAGACTGCGATGCTGTTTTAATAGACACCACAGGAAGAAGCAGCAAAAATGCTATGCAAATATCAGAACTTAGGGCTTTTATAGAAAAGGTAAACACAGATAATATTAATCTTGTAATAAGTTGTACTACAAAAAATAAGGATATAAATGTAATACTTAATGGTTATAAACCTTTAAATTACAAAAATATAATAATTACAAAATTAGATGAAACTTCCACCTATGGTTCTATACTTAATATATGCGAAGGTGCAAGGAAGCCTATAAGTTTTGTTACTACAGGTCAAAATGTACCAGATGATATAAAAACAATGACTTCAAAGGAAATAACTAATCTCGTACTAGGAGAGGATAGTGTATGATAGATCAAGCTGAAAAATTAAGAAATCTAGTACAAAAAGAAAAAACAGTGAAAAAAGAAAGCAAATTAAATTTATCTAAACCTAGAATTATTACTGTAACCTCTGGTAAAGGAGGAGTAGGTAAAAGTAATTTTGTGGTAAATGTATCTATTGCATTGCAAAAAATGGGGAAAAAAGTACTTATATTTGATGCAGATATAGGTATGGGTAATGATGATGTACTTATGGGATTTTTACCTAAATTTAATGTGTATGATATAATATTTGATAATAAATCTATAGAAGAAGTGGTAATTGAAGGAACCTTTGGAGTGAAACTACTTCCAGGAGGAACTGGTATTTCAAAATTTGAAGAAGTAACAGAAGTTCAAAGAGAAGCTTTTATAAATAAATTGTCAGAACTAGATGATATTGATTACATTATCATTGATACTGGTGCAGGTGTAAATAGAAGTGTACTGGGATTTATTGCTTGCTGTGAGGAATTAATACTTATTACCACTCCAGAACCTACTTCGCTTACAGATGCCTATAGTCTTTTAAAAACTGTTAATCATTTTAAGTTGAAGGATTCTGCTAAGCTTTTAGTTAACAAAACTATAGATGATGTAGAAGGAGAGGCTACGTATGATAAATTTAATAATGTAGTAAATAAATTTTTGAATATAAAATTGCAATATTTAGGTAATATGAGTGAAGATAAAAAACTTATTAGAGCTGTAAGGAGTCAGGAACCTTTTCTAGTTAGTTATCCTAACTCAAGTGTATCTAAAGATGTAGATTATATAGCAAAAAAACTAGTGGGTTTTGAAAACGAGAAAAGTGGAAAAAATATACAAGATTTATTCAAGAAAATATTCAATATTTTTTCATAAGGAGTAGTTATATGAGTGAGAAGGTAGAGTTTTTAATTAACGGTAAAATAGAAATTCAGATGGCAGATGGGGACTATAAAAGTAATATCCAAGATATTACAGATGAATATGTAGGAATAAGTATACCGGTAAGTAATGGCAAATATCTACCTTTAGGGAGAAAAGAAAAAATTACTGGGGTATATTATTATGACAAAGAAATATATGGCTTTCAAACGGATGTTTTAGGAAGAAAAGTAGATAAAATACTTATTATAATGATTAGAAAACCAGATGTGTTTACAAAAATACAAAGAAGAAATTTTGTAAGAGTTCCGTTTATGATGAATGTGTATTGTGCACAAATACCAATGGAAAAGAGTATAGAAAATATAAATAACAATCAAATAGAATTCTTTGATGCATACTCACTGGATATAAGTGGTGGTGGTATAAGATTAGCTGTTAATAAAGAATTGGGAGAAAAAGTGCACTATGGTGATATTTTAATGTTGACAATCCCTTTACAAACAGAAAACCTTACTATAAAAGCCAAAGTAGTAAGAATAGAAAAGGATAGAAAGAACCCAAAAATTATATATGGAACTAATTTTATAGAACTAGATAAATATGCTCGTGAAACTATAATAAGGCTGGTTTTTCACATTATGAGAGATCAGATGAAAAATGGAGTAAAGGGGGAATAAAACTATGGCATTGGCTAAGGGCTTAGACATGAAAGAAGAATTAGTGAAAAAATATATACCATTAGTTAAATATATTGCATCTAGAGTTATAATAGGCAAAACTAAATATATAGAATATGAAGATTTAGTTAGCTACGGTATGCTTGGACTTATGGATGCTATAGGTAAATTTGATGATACTAGAGGAATGAAATTTTCTACGTATTCCTCTATAAGAATAAAGGGTGCTATGATAGATGAGATAAGAAAAAATAGTCCTATTTCCAAAGGTGCCATGGACAAGCTTAATAGGTATAATTCTGCAGTAGAAAGACTTCAGAAGAGTTTGGGGAGAGAACCTTCTGATAAAGAAATAGCTCATGAACTTAAAATAACATTAAAAGAAATGATAGAAATAGAAAATTATATAAATTATATATCGATTGTTTCTTTAGAAGATTTAATATTTTCAGAGGATGATGATATTCCTTTAATTGGTACTATACAAGATAATAAAAGTCCAAGCCCAGAAAAAAGCCTAGAAGAAAAAGAAGAGTTAGAATACCTAGCAAAATCATTAGATATGCTCAATGAAAAAGATAAGACAGTTTTAACTTTATATTATTATGAAGGTTTTACGTTAAAAGAAATAGGAAAAGTGTTAAGTGTATCAGAATCTAGAGTTTGTCAACTTCACAGCAGAGCTATTGTACATTTAAGGAAGGTTATGCAAAAACTTAAATATATACAGTAGAAATTTTAAATTAGAAATGGGGAAATATATGATTGTAATTATAATTCTGCTAATTACAACAGGAATATTGTTAATAGTATTAAATTTTAATGCGGTTAAAAAAGAAAAAAAAGCTTTTATGAATGTATTAAATAACAAAAAAGAAGATTTAACAGATTATGAAGTGGAAATTGGTAAAGTTAAGAAAGAATTTTCCGAAACTATACTAGAATTACAAAAAGAAATAGAAGATTTGAAGGACAAAATAAATTTAGAACAATATGTTATTTATAAACAAAAAAATCAAACTCATAAAAAAGTTATAGATAAACAGGTCGAAATAGGAATTGAAACAGAAATGGAAAAGGAAAAGGAAGATGAAATAGAAATAAAAAAAGAAGATAATAAAAATATAGTAAATAATGTACCAAAAGTATCCGAAAATATTAAAGTAGGGAACAATGGTGTGAAAATAGATAAAATAAATCAAATGTTAAATGAAGGATTATCTGTAGATGAAATAGCTGAAGATTTAGGTATTGGTAAGGGGGAAGTACTATTAATAAAAGAATTATACATAAAATAAAAACTTTAATAGATTTTTTAAGTGATAGAAAATTATTAATAGGAATAGGAATTGGTATTATCATATCTACAGTTATTATGACTGGAGTTAAAGTCAATTATGAAATGAGTAAAGTTAAAGTGGAAGACAAAGCAAGATCTATGGGAATGATATATCCAGACGAAGTTAAAGTGATTAATGATAAGGGAGTGGGCAAATGATAAGAAGTCTCTATACTGCTGTTTCAGGAATGATAACTCAAGAAGCGAAGCAGGATATAATAACTAATAATTTAGCAAATGCAACTACGGTGGGGTTTAAAAGTGACAATTTAGCTATTAAAAGATTTGATGATGTACTGCTTCAAAATTATGATAAAGTAGTTGGAAATAAAAATGTTAGAAATGTTATAGGGTCCATAAGTCTTGGAAGTAAAATTGATGCTGTAAATACTGACTTTACTCAAGGATCTATACAATCTACAGATAAGACTACAGATTTTGCTATAGAGGGAAAAGGGTTCTTTTCTGTACAGAGAAATAATGGAGCAGATAATGGTCAGTACTATACAAGAGATGGGCACTTTCATGTAAATATTGGTGGAATGCTTGTTAATGATTCTGGAGATACTGTATTAGGCAGAAATTTGCAAAATAATTCATTAGGCCCTATAAATGTGGGAAATGGAGAGTTAAGTTGTGATGCTAGTGGAAATATAAGTATTAACAATACAAAAATGTACAAACTATATACAGCGGATTTTAATGATTACAATAATTTAAAAAAAGTGGGAGATAATCTTTATCAAGGTACAAATCCTACAGAAAATACAGCTGTAGTTAGGCAAAAATACTTAGAAAAATCTAATATAAATGTAATGAATGAAATGTCTAGTATGATGACTACAATGAGAATTTTTGAAACAAACCAAAAGGTTGTACAAGCACTTGATGAAACCTTATCAAAAGCAGCCAATGAATTAGGAGCTGTGAAATAAATAGGAGCGTGATATTTTGTGTTAAGAATTATGTGGAGCAGTAGAAGTGCTATGAGTGCACAACAAGATAAGCTAGATAGTATTTCTAATAATATTGCTAATGAAAGCACCGTAGGATATAAAAGAGAAGATGTAAGTTTTCAAGATCTAGTTTCTGAAACTTTAAATAGGACTGGTTATCCAAATAACGGCAATACCCCTAAAGAACCTATAAATGGTACAGGTATTAAGTCTACTAAATGGATTAGAGATAATACGCAAGGACCTTTAAGGCAAACAGATGTTAAAACAGATTTTGCTATAGATGGTGAGGGATATTTTAGAGTTACACAAGCTAATGGAACTAAAGCTTATGAGAGATCAGGAAGTTTTAATATAGATAATAATGGCGACATTGTAGATAAAAGTGGTAATAGATTAGATATGGAATTTACTCAAGAAGGCTCGGATTTATTTAACTCAGGAACTGCATTTACTCAAGATAACTTTTCAGTTAAAGAAAATGGAGAAGTTTATGTAAATGTTGATAACGATAGCGTATATTATGGTAAGATTAATACTTATAATCCAGTTGGTCAGGAAGCGCTGAGGTCTATAGGAGACAATTTATATGTGGCAAATCCAGGAGCGCAGATTAATGTTACACAAAAAACTAATATACTTCAGGGAAAATTAGAAGAATCAAATGTGGATGCTGCTAAGGAAATGACGGATATGATAATAGCACAACGAGCCTTTGATTTAAATATTAAAGCAATGAAAACTGGAGATGAGATGTGGGGACTTGTAAATAGTATGAAGGGTAGATAAGCAGAGAACCAAAATTAGAAAGTTGGTATGAATATAAGTATGATACAAAAGCACTGAAAAATTTAATTCAGTGCTTTTGTTTATTTATTACAGTATTTTGGCAAGAAACAGGATTCACATACATATAATATAAGGATGTAATGTTATTTAGGAGGATTTTTAGTGGAAAAGATGAATGACAAAGGTTGTAACAAGGAAGAAGGAAGTAAAATGGAAGGTCATCATTGTCCAATGAAAAAATATATGTGTCCAATGATGAATTGTATGTGCCCAATGATGGGAATGATGAATCCTATGATGGGAATGACAAATCCAATGATGAACTCAGGGCCTATGGTGCCAGATATGATGAATCCAATGATGCAAGGAAATATGCCTAATCCTATGATGGGTAAATCATCTCAAGGTATGAATAACATAAAAATGAAGGCTGTAGAAATGACTGATATAGAAGACTAATATAGTAACAAATAACAAGAAACTAGTAAATAATTACTAGTTTCTTGTTATTAATATGTGAAAGTTAAAGCAAATTATTTTGTCATTGCTGCTGTTAATGGTGGTATAACCTGTTTCTTTCTTGAAAGAACTCCAGGTGCATATGCACAATTATTTTTTAATACAACACCAAAGGCTTTAGAAACGGCATCGGTATGTTCACCAATTGCAATTAACTCAGATCCACCTTCAAGGATATTTGTTAACATAAGTAAAATTAAACCAAAACCTTCATTTTTACATTTGCCTTCCATTAAGGCCATCATATCTTTTCTTACTGGATTAAATCCTTCGGTATCCATAGTTGATACTTGACCTATACCAACGTTAACTCCACCTATAGTAAATGCTTTAAAATCTTGATTTAGTATCTCATTAGGTGTTTTGCCTTCAAGGGAAGAACCAGCTTTAAACATTTGTTTTGCAAATGCTTCAGGATCTATATTAGCTAAGTTTGCCAGTCTTTTTAATGCATGCTTATCAGCGTTAGTTGCAGTAGGGGATTTAAATAGTAAAGTGTCTGAAATAATAGCTGCACATAGAAGGCCTGCTATTTTTTTAGAAGGTCTTATACCATTCTCAAAGAATATAGAAGCAACTATTGTGGCAGTACATCCTACAGGTTCATTTCTAAAGTATATAGGAGATCCTGTTTGTATAGCAGCAATTCTATGGTGATCTATTATCTCAAGTACTTCAGCATCATCAAGTCCTGGGACAGATTGAGATTTTTCATTATGATCTACAAGAATTACTTTTTTCTTTTTTTGAGATATTAAATGATATCTAGAAACATTTCCTACAATTTTATTTTCTGAATTTACTACAGGGTAACCTCTATATCTAGTTTCAAGCATAACTTCTCTAACTTCTTCAATAAAATCATCAGTTTTGAAGACAATAAGATTTTCCTTAGCCATTACATAGCTTACAGGTACACTCTGGTTTATTAATCTTGAGGCAGTAAATGTATCATGAGGAGTTATAATTACTGAACATCCTATGCTCTTAGCCTTTTTTAATACATCAGGGTTTAGATCATGGTTGCCTGCTATAATCATAAGAGAAGCTTTGCAATCTAGTAATACGTTTTGAGCATCTTCTCTATCTCCACAGATTACTATGTCTCCTTCTTCTATAAATTCTTGAGCACTTTCAGGTTGCATTGCAGCAACTACTACTTTACCTGCAAATTTAGGTTCGCCTTCCACAGCATATATACATTTTCCTGAAAGAGTGTCCAATATGTTTTCAAGGTTTGTTCCACTCTTTTGTATTATATTGTTATCCCATATATCCATATAACTAGAAGTTATATTTGATTGAGAAGCAAGGCCTATTAACCTATCTTCATCATCAACTACAGGAAGGGTTTTTACATTGTTTTTTCTTATCATTGACCAAGCAGTTTTTAAGGATGTGTCTGGACAAATTGGAGCTACGCTATCAAAATTCAAATCTCCTATTTGAGCTTTAACTGTATCCACTAGTTTCGGTGGTTTAACTCCAAAGTAATTTAGCACAAATTCAGTTTCTCTACTTACTTCTCCAAGTCTTATGGGAATGGCATTTACACCAACTTTATTTTTAAATTCAGCATAAGATATGGCAGAACAAATAGAATCTGTATCTGGATTCCTATGCCCTGTTATGTATACTACATCATTCATTTTTCAAATCCTCCTAAATTTATATCAAATTCTAATGATTGCTACATATTATTATATACAATAGTAATATTTTATACAATATCTACATAAAATTTGAAGTATTTACTTTTGCACATTAGTTATTTTTTATTATTTTTCATAATAGTAGTAATTAAAGGCATATATTTAAAGTGAACTTATAAGGCACCTTTAAATATTTATTATTAATTTAACTTTAGGACTCAAAATAAGCAAATTACGAAGCAAAGCTTCGCTAGTTAAAAATTAATAATTAATAATTAATAGTAAAGGTTGATTTTTAGCTACCGCAAAAAATCTTTAAACTTACATGAGTCAGCAAAACGAGCCACCAAAAATTTAATTAAAGATTTTTTGTAGTGTAACGGAAAAAAATCCACATTAACTATTAATTCTTCATTCTTAACTATTAATTAAAAATATTGCTTCGCAATGTTTTTATAATGAGAAAGTTTAGTTAATAATTATTAATTATAAATTTTCAACTAAAAAAAGAGGAGGGATGAATTTGATTAATGAAAGAGAATTACAAAATGGACTAACACAAGAAGAAGCTAAAAGAAGGTTAAAAAAGTATGGCCCCAATAGATTAGAAAAAAAGAAAAAAATATCTGCAGTTAAAATATTTCTTCAGCAGTTCAATGATTTTATGGTTTGGGTGCTTACAGCAGCTACAATTATATCAGTTTTTATGGGAGAAAAAGCGGATGGTATTACTATACTTATAATTATTGTAATGAATGCTTTACTTGGATTTTTACAGGAATATAAAACAGAAAAGTCTTTAGAAGCTTTAAAGGAACTAGCAGCTCCTACAGCCAAAGTAATAAGGTCAAGGACTTTAACTGTAATTAATGCAGAAGAATTGGTGGTTGGAGATTTAGTGCTGCTAGAAAGTGGAGACAGAGTACCAGCAGACTGTATGTTAGTAGAAGAAAGCAATATTTTAATGGATGAATCTCTTTTAACAGGGGAATCTTTAGGAGTAGAAAAAAGTTGTGGAACTAAAGAAAACTCAATATTTATGGGAACTATAGTTTTAAAGGGAAAAGGAAAAGCTAGAGTTTTGCAAACTGGTATGAAAACTGAAATGGGAAAAATAGCGGGTATGCTTGAGAATATAGAAAATGAAAGGTCACCTCTTAAAGAGAAATTGGCTTCACTTGGAAAAGTTTTAGTAATAATTTGCATTGCTATATGTGTAATTGTAACTCTTACAGGCATTTGGAGAGGACAAGATAAGTATGAAATGTTTCTCTTAGGTGTAAGTTTAGCTGTAGCAGCTATTCCAGAGGGCCTTCCAGCTATAGTTACAGTAGCTTTAGCTCTTGGTGTTTCAAGAATGCTTAAAAGAAATGCACTAGTTAGAAAACTTCCAGCAGTAGAAACACTGGGATGTACCTCCATTATTTGTAGTGACAAGACAGGAACATTAACTGAGAACAAAATGACTGTAAAAGCTTTATATTTTAATGGTAAAGTATATAAGCCAGGTAAAGAGTCTATTCCTGAAAATCAACTGTTGAAAAAAACTTTTACATATTGTAATGATTGTAATTTTGATTTTAAGGAAAAGAGTGTTTCAAAAAGCTTGTTTGGAGATCCTACGGAAACAGCTTTAATAAAAGTTTTTTTTGAAGATAGCAAGGAATTAAAAACTTTTTTAGATAAGGCTAAAAGAATATATGATATTCCCTTTGACTCTGACAGAAAAATGATGTCCGTAATAATGAAGGAAGGTACAAAGGAAACTTGTTATGTGAAAGGAGCACCAGAAAGAATAATAGGAAGATGTAAGTATATTTTAGATAAGGGAGAAGTAAGATTATTTACTTCAAGTTACAAGGAAATGGTAACAAAATCCGTGGAAAGTATGTCCTTTGACGCGCTTAGATGTATAGCAGGAGCTTATAAAGAGGAAGGCATTACAAAAGGAAAAACATTAGAGGATAATCTTATATTTTTAGGTGTAGCAGGTATTATAGATCCACCTAGAAAGGAAGCTAAAGATGCAGTATTAAAATGTAAAATGGCAGGCATAAGAGCTGTAATGATAACAGGAGACCATAAGAACACAGCTTTTGCCATAGGAAAGCAGCTTGATATATGTAAGGATCAGTCACAAGTTATAACGGGAGAAGAGCTAGACAAAATAAGTGATAGAAAATTGTCTGATTTAGTAGATAAAGTATCTGTATTTGCTAGGGTAAGTCCTAATCATAAATTAAGGATTGTAAAAGCCTTTAAATCAAAGAATAAGATTGTAGCTATGACTGGGGATGGTGTAAATGATGCACCAGCAGTTAAAGAAGCTGATATAGGTATATCTATGGGGATATCAGGTACAGATGTAACTAAAGAAGCCTCTTCTATGATACTTTTAGATGATAATTTTACAACTATTGTAGCTACAGTAGAAGAGGGTCGAGTTATTTATTATAACATAAGAAAATTTATAAGATATTTACTTTCTTGTAATTTAGGAGAAGTACTTACAATGTTCCTATCCTCACTTTTTTATTTAGATACACCACTTTTGCCTATACAAATTTTATTAGTAAATTTAGCTACAGATGGACTTCCAGCTATAGCACTGGGAGTAGATCCTCCAAATGGAGACATAATGAATGAAAAGCCTAGACCTAAAAATGAAAGCATATTTGCTAGAGGATTAAGTGAAAAAATAATACTTAGAGGGTCCTTAATTGGTGTATGTACAATATTAGCTTTTATAGTAGGAAAGTTTTACGGATACAATTTAAAAACCTGTAGAACCTTAGCCTTATGCACATTGATAATATCTCAATTAATTCATGTATTTGAATGTCGATCAGAAAAACATTCTATATTCCAAATAAATTTATTTACCAATGTATATTTACTGGGTGCAGTAGGTACATCAATAGCTATGCTTATATGTGTACTTTATATACCATTTATGCAAGTGATATTCCATACGGCAGCTTTAAATATAGTACAGTGGATAATTGTTATATTTTTTTCAGGTATAATTGCACTAGTTAACAGTCTATATTTATATTTTAAATAGTTTAGTAAAACTTTATCTAAATTATGACAGATGTTAATGAATTATTTTAAAAGATAAGGGTGTATAATGAATAAAAAAATAGAATTGCCTGGGCAATTCTATTTTTTTATTTCATTCTTTGAAATTTTTGTGCTCTTTGTGGCTTTCCGTCCATAGGAACTAAGTCTTTTTTTGTTGTAATGTTTCTTATGTTAATAAGCTCAATTTGTTCTCTATTTTCCTTACCTTTTTTACCTTTAAGACCTTGAACTAAAACCAAATTTCCTTGGGATAAAGCTATAAATTCGGGCTTTTTAAACCATTTATTTCTTACATAAGAACACTTTGTCACAGTTTTACTTCTTTCGGGTCTTACTAAAAGGGTTACATTTAATTTGTGAAATATCCATAATATAGTCTTTTCAGTAATTTTAACAGATACTACAGTTCCTTGTACCTGAGTAAGTCTGTCGCCATATTTTTTCAAATAAGATTTTGTGTAATATTGAGCAATTTTTTCTTTGAAATTCATAGTAATAACTCCTTTATGTTTAATTTTTATAGAATGCTGAGTCATCAGCTGATTTATTCTATACAATTTTCACTTGATGTATATTATAACATAGTATTGAATTTTTTAAAATATAGTTAATATTATGTACACACGTAATTTAGTATACTAAATAAATGTCTGTGTTGTCAAAAATAATTTATAAGCTTATAAACAAAACATGAAAGGTAAGTCATTTAATATTAAATAGCTTTCCCAGTTAGAAATAATAGATTCAGTGAAAACTTTAATCATGTGACTTGTAAGTTTTTCACTATTATTATAAAATAAACTAAGATAAGAAAATCATTTATAGCAAAATTAGGAGGGAAACATGAAAAGGGAAGAAATAGCAAAAATTATAGATCATACTATACTAAAGCCAGAGGCATCTACAGAAAAATTAAAACACCTTTGTAATGAGGCTTTAGAAAATAATTTTGCATCTGTATGTGTTAATCCATGTAATGTAGCTTTAGCAGCAGAAATTTTAAAGGACAGTAATGTTAAAGTTTGTACTGTAATAGGTTTTCCTTTAGGAGCGTCAACTTCAAAGGTAAAATCATTTGAAACAGAAGATGCTATAAAAAATGGTGCAGAAGAAGTGGATATGGTTATAAATATAGGAAAACTTAAAGATAAAGATTATGATTATGTAAGAGAAGATATAAAAGCGGTAATAAATTCGGCAAAAGGAAAAGCTTTGACAAAAGTCATAATAGAAACATGTCTTCTAACAGATGAAGAGAAAGTTATAGCATGTAAATTGTCAAAAGAAGTAGGAGCAGATTTTGTAAAAACTTCTACAGGATTTTCTACTTATGGTGCAAAAGTTTATGATGTTAAACTTATGAGAGAAACAGTTGGACAATCTATGGGAGTTAAAGCTTCTGGTGGAATTCATAATTTACAGGAAACAAAAGCATTAGTAGAAGCTGGTGCAACAAGAATAGGTGCTTCAGCTTCCATTGCAATTTGTGAACAAGCCGAAAAGTAAGTATATATTTTATAGTGAAGTATTATTTAATTAAAAAACTGATGAGCAAAAAACTGCTTATCAGTTTTTTTTATTTTTTGTGCCTAAATAATAATTTTAAGAATATTATTATAGTAAACGATGAAAGGGGGATTGTATATGCATAGAGAATTGACAGCCGAAGACATCATATATAAATTTCAATTTAAAAACTTGAACGATAGAGAAGCTAGCTGTGATATGCCTGAATATAATGAAGTATATAAGAAATTAAAAACAGCTTTAGAAATAGATAAGGAAGGATACAATGTTTATCTTATAGATGATTTTTCAAAGGACAAATTAGAAGAAATCATAAAGTTTGTAAAGGAAAATTTAAAGCATAAAGAAAAACCAATGGATATATGCTACGTAATACAAGAAGAAGAAAAATACCCTAAAGTACTATTTTTGTGTGGTGGTAAAGGGAAGATTCTAAAAGACATGTTAGAAAAAATACAAAAAATCTATTCGGATATTATCTCTGAATTTTATACTGATTCATCCAATAAGGAGAAGGAGGAAATAATAGATAATATTCAGAATAAGAAATCAGATTTAATAAGTAAACTTCTAAAAATATCTGAAGATGAAGGCTTTACAATGAAAGCTACCCAAAACGGTTTTACATTTATTCCTATGAAAGATAAAGAAGAGATGATGAATGAAAAGGATTATGAAAAACTAGAAGGAGAAAAGAAGGAGCAGATACTAAATAAAGTTATCACTCTGAAGAACAACGCACAAAAGGTTTTAAAAGAATTAAAGAATATGGAATTGGCTGGAATAAAAAAAATAAGAGTACTTATGGATGAATACTTTAATATAAAAACTAAAGATATTAAAAAAGAATATCTAGAAGAGTTTAAGGAAAATAAAGATACCATAGAGTTTTTAAACAATGTTTGCTCTGATATAGAAACTAATATAAAGGAAGTATATTCAATAAGCTATGAAGATGATGAAGAGGAGATAAATGATTTAATCTATAAATATGTAGTAAATGTATTGGTAGATAATACTTTAAATGATATACCGCCTGTAATATTTGAAGAAGATCCTAGTATTAATAATTTACTTGGAAGCATAGAGTATGAAAATAAAAATGGAGTATATTTTACAGATGTAAGTTTGATAAAACCAGGAGCTCTTTTGAAAGCTAATGGTGGATGCCTTATACTTAGAGCAAATAGTCTTTTGAACAATAGTTCATCTTATTATTATTTGATAAAGTCTATTATAAGTGGAAAAATAGATTTAGATTATAACAGAGGATATTTAGAATTATTATCTTTAAATGGATTAAAACCTGAGCCTGTTAAATTTAATGAAAAAATATTGATTATAGGTGATTATAATACCTATGATCTTCTATACAATTATGATGAAGATTTTAAAAAAATTTTTAGAGTGAGAGCTGAATGTAAATCTGTATTAGAAATTGATGAAGAAACAAAAAAGTATTTTTTTACAAAGATATCCAATATATGCAAGGACAATAATCTTAATCCATTGTCAGAAGATGGAGTGGCAGAACTAGCTAAATTTTTATCTAGAAAGGCTGAAAATAGAAATAAATTTTATATAGATGATTGTGAGTTAAATAGAGTTCTTATCATTTCTAACAACAGGGCAGAAGGTGATAAGAGAAATGAAATAGAAAAAGAAGATATAATACACACAGTTTATACCGAAGAATTAATAGAGAAAGAAATAGCTGAAAACTATAAAGAAAATAAAATATTTATAAATGTAAAAGGTAAGTTAATAGGTGAGATAAATGGTTTATCAGTAATAGATACAGGCTATTTTAGCCTTGGAAAACCTATAAGAATAACTTGTTGCTGTTATAAAGGTGATGGAAACATAATAGATGTACAAAAAGAAAGCAATTTAAGTGGTAATATACACAACAAAGCTATAAGTATTTTAAAGGGGTATATAAGTAATCTACTAGGAGGCTATGAAAAAGTACCTGTAGATTTCCACTTAAGTTTTGAACAATTATATGGAAAGATAGATGGAGATAGTGCATCTGTGGCAGAAGTAATAGCTATAATATCATCTTTAAGTAAAATAGGGATAAAACAAAATATAGCAGTTACAGGATCTATAAATCAATTTGGAAAAGTACAGCCTATAGGAGGAGTAAATGATAAAATAGAAGGCTTTTTCAAAATATGTAAAATAAAAGATGAAATAAAAGGTAAAGGAGTATTAATTCCAGAATCCAATTTGGATAGTCTTGTACTGAATAAAGAAGTAGAAGAAGAAATTAAAAATGGAAACTTTCATATATATTCTATGAGTTGCATTAAAGATGCTGTAGAAGTTCTAATGGGAGGAGAAAATTTTGGATATAATGAAATTATGGACGAATTAAGTAAAGAATTGAAAAAGTATGAAGGAAGGCACAGAAAAAAGTAATTTATTCGCATTATCCCCGAATTACCAAATTTTTATAGTTTAAGCAAATTGCGACGCATTTTTTGAGAGGACAGTGAAGGAGGATTTTTGATGACTCGTTTCGCTAAGGCGAAACATTGCTGACTTATATAAATTTAAAGATTCTTTTGCGTTAGCAAAAAATCAACCTTCACTGTCCTCTGTCCTCTGTCAATTGTCCTCTCAAAAAAAGTTGCGTCGCATTTTTTTATATTTTAAACATTAAACCTAAAGTTAACAATATCTCCATCTTTCATAATATATTCTTTTCCTTCAAGTCTAAAGAATCCTTTTTCTTTTGCAGCAGATTCAGAGCCGCATTCTACAAGTTTATCATAAGATACAATTTCAGCTCTTATAAAGCCTCTTTCTATATCTGTATGAATTTTTCCAGCAGCTTGAGGTGCCTTTGTTCCTTTTTGTATAGTCCAAGCTCTAACTTCTTGCACACCAGCAGTTAAGAAACTCATAAGACCTAAAAGTTTGTAACTTGAATGTATTAATTTATCAAGTCCAGCTTCATCAAGTCCGTACTCTTGAAGCATTTCTTTCTTTTCATCATCATCAAGAGTAGAAAGTTCTTCTTCTATTTTAGCTGAAATAACTATTACTTCTGAATCTTCTTTAGAAGCATAATCTTTAACTTTTTTTACATATTCATTTTCTAAATTTCCAGAAACTAAATCATCTTCTGAGATATTTGATACATACAATACTGGTTTGGTTGTAAGAAGAAAATATCCTTTAACAATTTCATCTTCATTTTCAGTTAATTCTAAAGTTCTAACTGGGTTTCCATCTTCAAGCTGTTTTTTTACTTTCAGCATTAATTCATATTCAAATTTTGCATCTTTATTGCTTCCACTTTTAGCAAGCTTAACAATTTTTTCAATTCTCCTGTCCATTACTTCTATGTCTGAAAATATAAGCTCTAGGTTAATAGTTTCAATATCACGAATAGGATCTATGCAGCCATCTACATGAACTATATTAGGATCATCAAAACATCTTACTACATGAACTATAGATTCAACTTCTCTTATATGTGCTAAGAATTTGTTTCCAAGGCCTTCACCTTTACTTGCGCCTTTGACTAATCCTGCTATATCATAAAATTCTATAGCTGTGTATATTTTTTTCTTAGAAGTATAAATTTTTTCAAGCACGTCTAATCTTTTATCAGGAACACTAACTACTCCTACATTAGGTTCTATAGTACAGAAAGGGTAATTAGCAGATTCAGCCCCAGCTTTAGTTATGGCATTAAATAAAGTACTTTTACCTACATTAGGTAACCCTACGATTCCAAGTTTCATTTATGTACATTCCTTTCATTAATTATATTTAATAAAAAACTTAAATTTTTCTATTAAAGTATACCTTAGAAAGGAGGGTATTTCAAGCTAGGAAAGGTGTCTTTAATAAAGCGAAATAATAATTTGAATTCATTTAAAAAAAAAATTAAAAAAAGTTTTCAAAAGAAGGAATTTTTATGTTAATATAGAATAGTAATTTATTAGAGAAAAGTGTGCAAATTAACAAAGTTAAAGTGTTAAATGTTTACATAGATATTAAAAATGGATATTATATATTAAAAATATATACAATATAATCTGGAGGTATAGGAATAAATGGATTTTAAACACGTATCAGTATTATTAGAAGAAACTATAGAAGCATTAAATATAAAAGAAGATGGAATATATGTAGATTGTACTTTAGGAGGCGGAGGACATTCCTATGAAGTAGTTAAAAGGTTGTCCGATAAAGGTAGACTTATAGGTATAGATCAAGATACTTCTGCGCTAAAAGCAGCAGGTGAAAGATTAAAAGATTTTAAAAATGTAACATATGTACATAATAATTTTTATAACATAGATGAAATTTTGAAGGAATTGAATATAGAAAAAGTAGATGGTATTATGATGGACCTTGGAGTGTCGTCTTATCAATTAGATGAAGCTGAAAGAGGTTTTAGCTATATGAAAGATGCACCTTTAGATATGAGAATGGATAGAGATAACAGCACTTCAGCTTATGACGTAGTAAATTTTTATAGCGAAGATCAGATCTATAAACTAATAAAAGAATATGGTGAAGATAGGTTTGCTAAAAGGATAGCAAAATTTATAGTAGAAAGGAGAGAAAATGATACCATAAAAACTACATTAGAGCTAGTAAGCATAATAAAAGCAGCAATACCTGCAAGATTTCAAAAAGATGGTCATCCTGCTAAAAGAACTTTTCAAGCTATAAGAATAGAAGTAAATAAAGAATTACAAATTCTAGATAAGGCTGTGGAAGATAGTATAAACAATTTGAACAGTGGTGGACGATTAGCAATTATAACTTTTCATTCCTTAGAAGATAGAAAAATAAAAGTCAAACTTAAGCAATTAGAAAATCCTTGTATATGTCCTTCGGATTTTCCAATATGTGCATGTGGAAAAAAGCCTACAGTAAAACTTATAAGTAAAAAACCTATAGGGCCTTCAGAAGAAGAAATAGAGGTTAATTCAAGAAGTAAGAGTGCAAAACTTAGAGTTGCTGAAAAAATATAGTTCTAAAAAATTTGTGAGGTGAATAAAGTGATAGTGGTAAATGAAGATAATATTATATCCGGTAATACTGTTCTCCAACCTGAATATGTACCTTACGAAGAAAAAGACTGGGAAAAAGAAGAGTCAAAAAGAAAAGCAAAAAATAAAAAATTAAAACAGAAAAGGTTAAAGAGCAAAATTAAGATAATAAGAAATATTACCTTAGCATTTACAGTAGGCGTAATACTTGTAGGTAGATATTGTATAATTTATAATATGCAGAGACAGCTAAATTCTGTAAGTACTAACATAAATGAATTAAGTAAAGATAATGAAAATTTAAAGGTAGATTTAGTAAAGTATAACAATGTTCAATATATAGAAGATGCTGCAGTTAATAAATTACACATGATACCTCCAGACAAAGGTACAGCAGTACATAAAGATTTAGATAAAGAAATTATAAAACAAGGAGACAAAAAATCAGAGGGTCAAGTGCCTAAAGATTTGTGGAACAAAGTAGCTAAAATGTTATTTTAATAAAACACATGAAAAGTTAAGTTTAAAGCGGTCTTTATAAGGAAGCAATTTTTACGGGGGTAAAATTATTGAATAAAAAGGAATATAGGGATAAAGTTATCATCAGAAAAAGAATGATAGTTATTTTTAGTTTTCTTTTTATAACATTCTTTCTATTGTTTGGAAGAATGTTTTATGTAATGGCTTATGAATCTTCTAAATATAAAGCTCTTGCTATTGATCAATGGACAAGTGAAGTAAAAATCGATGCAAAGAGAGGAAAAATTCTTGATAGATCAGGCCATGAGTTAGCTATAAGTGCTAATGTTTATAGAATAGACCTAGATATGAACACTTTAAGGGACACAATGAAAGAAAAAAATTTGTCTAAGGAAGATATGACAAATAAGTTATCTGAAGCTTTATCTATGGATAAAAATGAAGTGAATAAAGTACTTAGCAAAACTTTACCAGGAGGACTTCCTCTTGGATCTGCCACATTAAAAAGAAGAGTTGAAAAAACAGAAGCGGATAATATTAGAAGTTTAAATTTAAGAGGAATTTTAGTGTCTGCAGATACTAAAAGGTATTACCCTAATAATAATTTTCTTTCTCATGTACTAGGGCATACAAATTCTGATGGAAATGGACTTACAGGAGTAGAACTTTATTATAATAAAGAACTTTCTGGTACTCCAGGTGTGAGAATATCGGAAACAGATAAGAAAAGCAAAGAGCTTCCATATACTATATCAGAATATACTAAACCTGTAGATGGAGAAGACATAGGGTTAACTATAGATGAAACCATACAGGGTTTTTGCGAGAAATCTGCAGAGCAGGCATTAAGCGACAATAAAGCAAAAGCAGTTACTATATTGGTTATGGATCCTAAAAACGGTGAAATACTTGCTATGGTGAATAAACCAGATTATAATCCTAATGAACCTTGGACTAAAGGCAAATCTTATGATGAACTTCAAAAACTCTGGAGAAATAGGGCAGTTAGTGATACTTTTGAGCCAGGATCTATATTTAAGGTGGTAACAGCAACCGCTGCTTTAGAAGAAGGTGTTGTTAAAGAAAGTGATAAATTTTCATGTTCAGGAAGTGTAACTATAGGAAAAAGAATTATTCATTGCTGGAAGAGATCAGGTCATGGTGACCAGCAATTTATTGATATATTAAAAAACTCTTGTAATGTGGGTTTTGCTCAACTTGGAAAAATGATAGGTAAGGAAAATTTAAATAAGTATATAAAAAAATTCGGGTTTGGAGAAAAAACGGGTGTAGATTTACCAGGAGAGGCAAAAGGAATTATCAAAAAGACAGGAAATATAAGTGATATTGATTTAGCTACTATATCCTTTGGACAGGCTAATACAGTATCGGCAGTTCAGTATCTTACAGCTTTCAATGCAGTGGCTAATGGAGGAACTCTAGTGACGCCGCATGTAATGCAGAGTAAATTTCACTATGATGAAGTTAATAATAAAGAAGTAACAGATAAAAAATTTGATGTGTCAGGTGAGAATAGTAGAAAGATATTGGACTCGGATAAAGTAGCGGAGCTTAGAGGATATCTTGAAAAAGTAATTGCAGAAGGTGGAGGTAAAAAAGCTTTCATAGAAGGATACCATATAGCTGGAAAAACAGGAACTGCACAAAAAGCTGGAGTTGGGGGATACCAACCTGGAAAATATATAGCATCTTTTGCGGGAATGGCACCAGCTAATGATCCTAAAATAACAGTTTTTGTATCTATAGACGAACCGGATCCATCTAATTATTATGCAGGTCAAATATCAGCTCCAGTAGCAAAACAAGTTTTTAGCGACATATTCAATTATTTAGCTATAGGAAATGATGCTAGTAATGAAGATGTGAAAAATAGTATGTTAAAAGATGTGATAGTTCCTGATGTAAGAGGAATGAAAAAATCTGATGCAGAAAAAGTGTTAAAGGAACAAAATTTAAATGATGAATTAGACTCAAACGGAGATTATATTGTAGATATGAATCCGAAACCAGGATATACAGTGAAAGAAGGTAGTAAAATTATACTTTACACAGGAAACACACCAAACTATAATAAAGTAGTAGCTGTTCCTGATGTTAAAGGACTAAGCCATGAAAAAGCTGCAACTGTATTTAATAGTGTAGGCTTAAAGGCAGATTTTAAAGGAGAAGGTGCAGTATCGGATCAAAGCATTGAACCAGGAAATGAAGTGCAAAAAGGAACGGTGGTAAAACTTGACACTGACATACTAGGAGATTAAAATATTAGGCATGTAATACATAGAAAAAATATATGTGTTGCATGCCAATGCTATGTAAAAGAATTAAAAAGGGGTGTTTTTATGAACTTAGAAGAAATCTTAAAAGGAATAAAGTATGAACTAGTAAGGGGAAGTTTAGATCTTAAAATAAGAGAAATTCAATACGATTCAAGGAAAGTTAAAAGTGGAGATTTATTTGTGTGTATTGAGGGATATAATACTGATGGACATAAATATGTAAGTAATGCGGTAAGTAGTGGAGCTACAGTGATTATTTGTAGCAAGACTGTGGAAAATTTGCCTGACTGTACAGTTATAAAAACAGAAGACACTAGAAAAGCTTTGGCACTGGCTGCAGCAAATTATTATAATAATCCTTCAGATAAATTGAAGGTAATAGGTATAACAGGTACAAATGGAAAAACTACTTCAACATTTATGATGAAATCTATTTTAGAAGCTGAAGGTTATAAAGTTGGGCTACTTGGAACTATAGCTAACTATATTGGAGATAGGAAAGTACCAGCTCATAGAACTACACCAGAATCTTTAGAACTTCAAAAATTATTCAAAGAAATGGTGGAAGAAGGAGTTAATTATTGCATTATGGAAGTATCATCTCATTCATTATATTTAAATAGAGTATATGGAGTGAAATTTTGTGAAGCAATATTTACCAATTTAACAAGAGATCATTTAGATTTTCACAAGACTTTCGAAAATTATTATAATGCAAAACTTATGCTGTTTAAGAATACTTTAAATTCAGTTGTAAATATAGATGATGAATATGGTGAAAGAGTATATAAAGATTCAGAGGGAAAGAAGATTTCTTATGCTATAGATAAAAATGCAAATGTTAAAGCTAGTTGTCTACATATGCACTCTAGAGGAGTAGAGTTTGAAATAACATACAAAAATGAAACTGAGCATATAAATTTAAATATACCAGGAAAGTATAATGTTATGAATGCCCTTGGTAGCGCAGCTGCTTGTTTAGGTGAAGGTATGAGCCTTAAAACTGTAAAAAAAGGTTTGGAAAGTATGCTATGTGTACCAGGAAGATGTGAAATAGTAACTAAAAATTACAACTTAGGTTATGAGGTTATAGTTGATTATGCACATACTCCAGATGGACTTGAAAATATACTTAAAACAGCAAGAGAGTTTACTAAAGGAAATCTTATAAGTGTTTTTGGATGCGGTGGAGACAGGGATAACACTAAAAGACCTATTATGGGTAAAATAGGTACAGAATTAAGTGATAAAGCAGTTATTACTTCAGATAATCCTAGAAGTGAAGATCCTATGTCTATAATAAAAGAAGTCATAGCAGGTGTAGAAAAAGATAATTATGTTGTGGTAGAAAATAGAAGGGAAGCTATAAAAAAGGCTATGGAGATGGCTCAAAAAGGTGATGTCATAGTTGTAGCTGGAAAAGGACATGAGGATTATCAAATATTAAAGGATAAAACTATTCATTTTGATGAAAGAGAAGTAATTGCAGAAATTATAGAGGAATTGAATAAGGTATCTTAAGGCAAATAATAACTCAAAGATGCCTATATAGAAGGGGTGTTTATAATTGGAACATATGACCTTTAATGAAATAGTTAATGCAGTGCAAGGTGAAGTTGTACTGAAGGGTAACTATTGCGACTTTAATGAAATAAGTACAGACACAAGAAAGATAGAAAAAAACAATATATTTATAGCTTTAAAGGGAGAAAACTTTAATGGGAATGAGTATATAGAAGCTGCTAGTCTTAAAGGAGCAGCAATATGTATTGTGGATGAAATTAGATATAGAGAAGAGAAAATAGGAAAAGAAACCACTATAATAAAAGTTGAAGATACAAAAAAGGCATTGCTTAATTTAGCTAAATTCTATAGAAGTAAACTGAATTTAAAAGTAGTAGGAATAACAGGATCAAATGGCAAAACTTCCACAAAGGATTTATTGGCAGCAGTTTTAGGCTACAAGTTTAAAGTATTTAAGACTGAAGGAAATTTTAACAATGAAATAGGACTTCCTTTAATGATATTTAAGTTAGATAATAGATATGATATAGCAGTACTTGAAATGGGAATGAATAACTTAAATGAAATTCATAGAATGGCTGAGGCTGCAAAACCTGACATAGCTTTAATTACTAATGTAGGGGTAAGTCATATAGGCAATCTTGGAACAAGAGAGAATATATTAAAGGCTAAAATGGAAATAACTGATTTTTTTAATGAAAAGAATATTTTAATTCTAAATGGAGATAATGATCTTCTTTCAAAAGTAAAAAGTGACAAGTTTTCTATATATACTACAGGCATAGAAAATGATGATAATTTTGAAGCACGTAATATTGAACTTAAAGAAAATTCTGTAAAGTTTAATATAGAAGAAAATAGAAAAAATATTAAAGAAACATTTCATGTAGGAATACCAGGTAAACACACAGTTTCAAATTCCCTACTAGCTATAGCTTGTGGAAAGATATTAGGAATGGAATATGAAGATATAAAAGAAGGCTTGAAAAATCTTCAAACTACTGCTATGAGAATGGATCTTATTAAAGGCAAAAAATTTAATATATTAAATGATTGTTACAATGCCAATCCAGATTCAATGAAGGTAGCTATAGATGTGCTAAAAAATATAGATTCAAATAGAAGAGTAGCTGTGCTTGGAACTATGGGAGAGCTTGGAGAGGAATCTTACAAGTCACACAAAGAAATAGGTGAGTATGCAGCTGCACATGGTGTAGATTTACTTCTAACTTTTGGAGAATATAATAAGGCTTTTGAAGAAGGTTTTAAATTGAGTATTGGAGCTGAATATAAAGCTTTTGATGATTATAGTGAAGGTATAAAATATTTAACAGATGAATATTTAAAAACAGGAGATACAGTTTTGGTTAAAGCTTCAAGGTCTATGAAATTTGAAAAAATAATAGATGAACTTAAGAAAAATAACTAGGGGGTTATAAGGTGGATAGATTAATTTATTCAGTATTAGTTGCATTTTTTATATCAATATTAGAAGGTCCTATTATAATTCCAATATTGCACAAGCTTAAATTTGGACAGAGCATAAGAGAAGACGGACCTAAGAGTCATCAAAAAAAGACAGGAACGCCTACTATGGGAGGAATAATATTTATACTATCTTCTTTTATAACTATGGCTCTTGTAGTAAAAAAGCCAGGTGATGAAGCAATGATTGCTTTATATGCTTTTGTAGCTTTTGGAATAATAGGTGCCTTAGATGATGGACTCAAAATTATACATAAGAAAAATTTAGGACTTAGGGCTTATCAAAAAATGATATTACTTTTAGGGGTATCAGGGTGGTTTGCATATTATGCTGCTAAAAATCCAGATATAGGTACCTCCATAATAATACCTTTTGCACATAGAACTGTGAATTTGGGATGGTTTTATATTCCTTTTATAATTATTTATTTCACAGCAGTTACTAATTCTGTTAATTTAACAGATGGACTAGATGGTTTAGCAACATCTATTACATTACTAGTTATGACTTTCTTTGCACTAGTAAGTTTTGCTATGGGTCACTATACTTTAGCAATATTTTGTGCTGTAGTTGCTGGTGCACTTTTAGGATTTTTAAGATATAATGCTTTCCCTGCTGGAGTTTTTATGGGAGATACAGGTTCTTTAGCTTTAGGTGGAGCAGTAGCAGCAGTAGCATTGATATTAAAATTACCATTATTGGTTATAATAGTAGGTGGAATATATGTAATGGAAGCATTATCTGTAATTCTTCAAGTAGCATCTTTTAAACTTACAGGAAAAAGAATATTTAAAATGAGTCCAATACATCATCATTTTGAGTTATCAGGCTGGCATGAAACTAAAGTAGTTTCTGTATTTTGTATTGTTACAGTAATATTATGTTTATTTGCATTTTTGTCCTTATAAATAAGCAAGAAAATCTAGTCTGATAAAAGTAATCATGTGGGAGGATATGGGAATGAGTAAACCCGGTAATAAAATGGGGCCTATCGATTTTGTGTTATTTTCAACTATAATGCTTTTGGTAGCCATTGGTGTTGTTATGGTCTATAGTGCCAGTTCCTACAGTGCGTATTTCAATCCACACATAAAAGATAGTACTTTTTACTTGAAAAAGCAGGGTGCAGCAGCGTTAATAGGAATCTTTTTTATGTTTATAACCATAAGGATTGATTATCATAAGATAAAAAAGTATACAAAAATAATTATGATAGGGACTGTAATACTTTTAGTAGCAGTTTTTGCGTTTAAACCTGTAAATGGAGCTAGAAGATGGATACAAATAGGTGGGTTACCATCACTTCAACCTTCAGAGATAGCAAAATATATTGTAGTACTTTATATGGCTAAAAGCATAGAAATTAAAGGAGAAAAAATAAAGAGTTTTTTATATGGTGTTGTACCATATCTTATAACATCTGGTTTTTATGCAGGGATGGTACTAGCAGAGAAGAATTTAAGTATAGCAGCAGTAATAATGATAGTTACATTGATAGTGCTTTATGTGGCCGGGGCTAAGACATCTCATATGACTGGAGTAATAGGTCTAGTAGGTTTATGTGGTGTGGCAGGAATAATTTTCGAACCTTATAGAATGGAGAGGGTTACTAGTTTTATGAATCCATGGAAAGATCCAAAGGATACAGGGTATCAGATAATACAATCCCTTCTAGCATTAGGATCTGGTGGAATATGGGGCATGGGGCTTGGAAGGTCTAGACAAAAATGTTATTACATACCTGAACCTCATAATGACTTTATATTTTCTATAATTGGAGAAGAGCTAGGACTTATAGGTTGTACAATTATTGTAATATTGTTTATCATTCTTATATGGAGAGGAGTAGTAGCAGCTGTAAGGGCAAAAGATACTTACGGGACTTTGCTTGCCACAGGAATTACATCTGTTATTGCAATACAAGCAATAATAAATATAGCTGTTGTTACAGGATCTATGCCTGTAACTGGAGTACCTCTTCCTTTTATAAGCTATGGAGGGTCCTCTTTAGCAATTAATTTAATGGCTATGGGTATACTTTTAAATATATCCAGACAAAAGGAATATTGATAAATTGTAGCATTGCAACTAAGCAATGCTACAATTTATGTAATAATATAAAATTTAATATAAAATTTAATGAAATTAACTTACTGAAGTGTTATTATATATATATCTTAAAAAATTGAGGCAGGTTGATATACTATGAGTTTAACTTCCCCAAAAACAGATAATAAATTAATTTTAAAAAGAAGAAAGAGAAGAAAAATAAAAAAAATATTTATGCTGTTTATTTTATTAATGTCAATATTTATTACATTGTGTTTGAAGCATCCTTATTTCAATGTGAAAACTATGGTAGTAACAGGAAATAGAAACATTTCATCCAAAGAAATCATTGAATTATCCAATATATATAAAGGCAATAACATATTTTATATAAATATTAAAAATGGTGAAAACAATATACTCAGCAACCCATATATTGCCACAGTGCAAATAAAAAGAAAATTACCTGCTGTGGTGCAGATAAATGTAAAAGAAAGGGAAGCTTTGTTTTATAATGCCAAGGATAATAAATATTTTATAGTAGATAAAAATGGAGTGCTTCTTCAAAAAAGAGACGATGTAAAAGGAATGAAATTAGTTAAATTAGACGGATTTGATTATGATAAAAGTGAAGTTGGAAAAATATTAAAAAATGATGATAAATCAAAAATAGATACAGTAACTGATTTAGGAGATGTTATTTTAAATAATAAAAATGCAGTTGGAATTACTTCTATAGATTTAAACAGTACTATAGATATAAAGGTGTATTTTGGTAATATGTGTGTTAAATTGGGTAGAAATGATAATTTAGATAAAAAGATTAATAAAGCTTTAAATATACTAGATAGTAAAGAATTAAAAGGAGCTAAAGGATACATAGATGTAAGTTTTGATGGTAATCCTGTATTCTTTATTGAAAAGTAGGGGGATGTAAAAACATGCGTAAGGTTAACTCTCAAATTAGTGTTGCTGTAGTATGCGCCATATTAGGATTTATGCTTGCATATCAATTTAAAATGCTTATGAAGCAGGATAAGACTTTAAATTTAAATAATAAAAATGGTACAGATGTTACTGTGGAAATTGAGCAATATAAAAAGCAAAAACAAGAGCTAGATAATAAAGTAAACGAACTTCAAAATCAAGTTAAAAATTATGAAAATGCAGCAGCAGGAAAAAGTGATGCTACTAAAAATCTTTTAAATGAATTAGAAGACACTAGAATATTCACAGGTACTACAGATGTAAAAGGCCCTGGTATAACAATTTATCTTACGCCAGATGCTAAACTTTTTGGAGCTAATATGGATGATCATATAACTGATAAACATTTAGTATATTTAGTGAATGAGCTGAAATTTGCAGGAGCAGAAGCTATATCAATAAATGATATAAGAATAGTTTCAAGGACAGGCATAAGAACTGCAGGAAATTATATTCTAATAAACGATGAAAAAATATCTCCATCTAGAAGGATTGTTATTCAAGCTATAGGAGACAAAAACTTATTATATGGTGATATGAGCTTTCCAGAAGTTTTTAATGATTTTAAAGGTTTGTGTGATGTGAAATTTGAGAAATCAGATGAAATTACCATAAAAAAATATAATAAGACTTATAAAAGTGAATATGCAAAACCTGTACAACAGTAAGCATAATATGACACAATATTTTTAGTAGATAGTGGTTAGTTAAGGAAGTTGTTTTTAACAAGTTAAGAACAATTGCATTAAGTATATAAGATATGGGAGCGTGGTGTAAAGTGGTTGGTTTTATAGGACTTATTATAGGAATAATTGTTGGAATTATTTGGAAAATAAATATTCCTGATCAATTTTCTCCATATATGTCTGTGGCAATACTAGCTTGTCTAGATTCTGTGTTTGGTGCAATAAGAGGAAGTTTGTCAAAAAATTTCCAACCAGATATATTTATTTCAGGTTTTTTTGGAAATGCAGTGTTAGCAGCAGGGCTTGCATATTTGGGAGATAAAATGGGAGTACCTATATATCTTGCAGCAGTAATAGTATTTGGTGGAAGAATTTTTGATAACTTTGCAATTATAAGAAGATTATTAATAGAAAAGGCAAGGAATCGTCAATGAGGTGAGATAAATGAAAAACAATGAAGCCAATACTTTTGTTTTTATAGCCTCTATAATTATAGGTATATTAATATCTATGAACATTAGTTTTACAAGAACTACAGATAGAGTTTTTTTAAGCGCAAAACAATATCAAGATTCCTATAACTATAGGAATAAACTTTATAGTGATATATCAGGACTAAAACAACAATATGAAAAGTTTAATTCTAAACTCCTAAAGTATAAAAGCAATGAAGAAAATGAAGAACAGGTTGCTGCCAGTATAAATGAAGAACTAAATGAAAATAATATAATACTAGGGAAAGTTCCAGTAACTGGGCAAGGAATAAAAATAAGTTTAAGTGATGCTAGTGCCAAAGATATAGAAAATTCTTTTGAACGTGAAAAAGAATTAAGGCTTGTTCATGATATGGATATTATGCAAGTTATAAATGACTTAAGAAATTCAGGAGCAGAAGCTATAAGTATAAATGGTCAAAGAGTAATAGATAAAACTGAAATATATTGCAGTGGTGCTTTTATAAGGATAAATGGTGTTAAAATCATGGTTCCATTTACTATCTATGCTATTGGAAACAAGGAAGTCTTGTATAATTATATGCTATCAAACGAAAATCATCTAAAAACTTTAATCACAAGAAAAATAATAGTAGATATTCAGCAGAATGATAGTTTGAATATTCCAGCTTATACTGGAAAACAAAAAAAAGATTTTATAAGTGAAAGTAAATAGCATTATTCATTCCATAATTTAAACTTTTTAATGGCATATTGTAATTAATTAAAATTAAATTTAAATATTAATTAATTATTGAAGGATTTTTAATTTTTATGAAGAATATATTTAAAGGATATTAGAAGAATATATTTATAAATATATTCTATGATGTTAAGAACTGTGTAAATTGTAGGTTCAATTAGGCAGTAAAAAGGAGAAGATAAAATTGTCAATTGAAGAAAATGTGGAAAATATAAAAAGCATTATAGAAAAAAAAGTTACTTTAATAGCAGTTTCAAAGACTAGGCCTATTGAAGAAATAGAAAAAGTATACGATATAGGAATTAGAGACTTTGGAGAAAACAAAGTTCAGGAAATTATAGATAAATATGATAAACTTCCTAAAGACATAAAATGGCATTTAATAGGTCATCTTCAGCGTAATAAAGTGAAATACATAGTAGGAAAGGTTTACCTTATTCAATCACTAGATAGTATAAGGCTTTTACAAGAAATAGAGAAACAATATGCTGCTAAGGAAGAAATAGCTAGAGTTTTAATTCAGATAAATATAGGCAGAGAAGAAAGTAAAACAGGTATTTTACTAGAAGAGTTAGAAGAATTGCTACAGATATGTGAAAGTTGTAATAATGTAAAGGTTAAAGGACTTATGGCAATTATACCGAAGGGCACAGAAGAGAGCTGTAAGTGCTATTTCAATAAAGTGAAAAGTATTTTTGAAGACCTAAAGAAGAAAAATTTAAAAAACATACAAATGGATATTTTATCCATGGGTATGAGTGGCGATTATTTAATGGCTATGAGAGAAGGTTCAAATATGATACGAATAGGTGAAGGCATATTTGGAAAAAGAAATTATAATAATAAGGAGGCAAATTAAATGGCAGGTAAGGTTATAAACAAGGTTATGGGTTTTTTGGGCCTAGAGGATGATTTGGAAGAAGAAATAGAAGAAACAGAAGAGAAAAGACAGGAGAGGGCAGTTAATGATTCAACTCCAGTAGAACCGTTTATATCTAATTCAAAAAGACAAAATAAGGTGGTAAGCATACATACTACTATTGCTGCTAAGGTAAAAATAGTAAAGCCTAGCACTTATGAAGAAGCAGCAGATATTTGTGACGAATTAAAAAATAGAAAAATAATAGTTATAAATACTACAGGACTAGAACCAAGAATTGCTCAAAGGCTTTTAGATTTTATGGGTGGAGCAAGTTATGCTTTAGGTGGAGACTTAGAGGAAGTAGAAAGAGGTGTTTACTTACTGTCACCAGCAACAGTAGAAGTTAGCAATGACTTTAAAAGTGAATTATCGAGTAAAGGAATTTTTGGCTGGAATAAGTAGTTAAGCGGAGGATAAAATGATAAGTGGTACTTTGGTATATGCGATAGCCTTACTATTTAGGTTTCTTGAAGGTGCTATATTATTAGATGTGATTCTATCTTGGGTTATGCCTGGAAGAAGCAATGCTTTTTTAGATTTACTTCATGTGTTTACAGATCCATTTATGATTCCTGGGAGAAAAATTCAAGAGAAACTTATGCCTGGTTTAATGATAGATTTTTCACCTATAGTGGCGTTCTTAATATTAGATATATTAAGAAAAATCATATTTACTGTATTGTTGTAGTTATGGATAAAAAAGATTTTTTGAAAAAAGTAGGTTTCTTAGATGGTAATGTAGCTTCTAATATTTATGATAAAATGATTTTAGCAAAAAAAACCAATAGAACCGTGTATACAGGAGAGTTTTATACGGCTAAAATTTGGAAAGCATTAGAGAACTTAAGTGAAGATATAGGTATAGATGTTTACTCTTATGGTATTTTTGAAGATGCAGAAAGAAAGATTATGGCTTTTGCGGATAACACTATGTTAAATTATCCTGTAAGTCTTATTAAAGTTAAAGGAAAATCAAAATTTAACAATCTTAAACATAAGGACTATTTAGGGGCAATAATGGCATTAGGTATTAAAAGAGAAAAGTTTGGAGATTTAATACTTAATAATGATGAATGCTATGTAGCAGTACAGCAAGAAATAGTTGATTACATAAAAATGAATTTAACAAGTATAGGTAAGTCTAACTGTACTATAGATGTCTTAGATATACATCATTGTGAAATTCCTAAGTATAATTTTGAAAAAATTATTGTGAATGTTTCTTCTTTTAGAATTGATTGTGTAGTAAGCACTTTATGTAATTTAGCAAGAAATAAAGCTGAAGAATTGATAAGACAAAACAAGGTGCTAGTAGACTATTCACAGGATTTTAAAAAAAATAAAGTTTTAAAATGTGACTCAACAATAACTGTAAGAGGATATGGAAAATTTAAAATTGTAGAAGAAATTGGATGGACAAATAGTGGTAAAATAAAAATCCTTGTAAAAAAATTTAGTTGATTTGAGGTGCTCACAATGAGAATAACATCAATGGAGATAACAGAAAAAGAATTTAAGAAGGTTTTAAGAGGATATAGTTCAGAAGAGGTGGATGAGTTTTTAGATAAGATATCTGAAGATTATGAAGCTCTTTACAAAGAAAATTCAAACCAAAAGGAAAAACTTTCAACTGTGCAAGAAAAAATAGATCATTATAATAAAATGGAAAATACTATACAAAATACTTTGCTTTTAGCACAAAATGCTTCTGAACAAGCAAGGGAAAATGCAAAAAAGAAAGCGAATTAATGCTAAAAAACGCCAATGAAACAGCTCAAAAAATAATTGATAAGGCACATAGCGATGTAATTCAAATTACTGATGAGTTTGAAAGAATGAAACAGGAGTTTTGCAAATTTAGAACAAAGTTTAGAAGTTTTATGGAATCTCAATTAGAAATGTTTGACGATATGGAAAAAGAATTTGTTAAAAATTATAATATAGGTTATGAAACTAACGAAAATATAAGTAGTGAAGTTAATCATGAAGAAATTAGAGAAAAAGAAATAGAAATTATTTCAGAAGAAAATTCAAGTAATTCTTTATATGGAAAAGCTTCAGATGAAGATTCAAAGTCAGAAATTTTTAAGAATGAATCTGAATTAGAAGAAATTAAAAACTTTTTTGTTAAATAAAAAAATCCCACTCAACAGAGTGAGATTTTTTTTATTTCTTTTCAGCTGTATAAATAGAAATACTTTGTATATGGTATAATATAGATATGTTTTGTTAAGTTATATATAAAGGTGGTGAGTTAAATGCGAGAAATAATTGTTGACACAGGAGAAAAAAATTATAGGATTTATATAGATAATAACATGAATAAATTTCATACATTATTTGAAAAAAACAAAGTGAAAATTAGTGAAAAAATTTTTATTGTTACAGATAAATTAGTATACGAATTATACAAAGATGTAATAGAACATATTAGAATGGAAAATAATTGTGAAGTTTTATGTGTTAATGAAAAAGAAAGTGGTAAAAATATAAACACGGTGCAAATTTTATATGATTTCCTATTAGAAAACAATGCTAATATTAATAGTACTATTATAGCTTTAGGTGGAAATGTTATTGGAGACTTAGTGGGTTTTGTTGCATCTACATATATGACAGGAATAAAGTTTGTAAATGTACCGACTACACTTGTATCGCAGATTAGCAGCTGTATAGATGGTAAAGTAGCATTTAACTACAGAGGAGTTAAAAACTTAATAAGTAATTTTTATAATCCTACATTCGTATATGTATGTACTAGTTTTTTAAACACTTTAAGTGATGAGCAATTTAAAGATGGTTTAGTAGAGGTTATTAAATATGGAGTAATTAAAGACGAAGTTTTGTTGAACTTTATAAATTTAAATTGTAAATATATATTAGAAAGAGAAAATGATAAATTAGTTCATATAGTAAGAGAATGTTTAAGAATAAAATCAGAAATTATACTTGAAGATTATAGAAACAAAGGTTTAAGGAATATATTGAATTTTGGTTATACAATAGGTAAAGGTATAGAAATATCATCTGATTTTAAATTGCCACATAGGGAAGCTATAGGGCTTGGAATATTAACTGCTATAAAATTATCTGAAAAGAAGTTTGATATATCTTCAGACATATATATAAAAGTAGAGAGTATATTAAAAAGATTAGAATTGCCTGTAAAATATAAAGTTGACAATTATTATTCATTTATGTATGCTATTAATCGTAATAAAAAAAACAGTGATAAAATAAGATTTGTGCTGTTAGAGAATATAGGAAAGTGTAAAATAAATGTAGAAGTTAGCGCAGAAGAAATTAATAAAGCGTTAAAAGAAAGTATAAGTAGGGGGTAAAAAAATGATAATAGGTATAATTGGAGCTATGGATGAGGAACTTGAAATTTTGTTAGGAGAAATGAGTTTAGGCAGGAAACAAGTGAAAGCTAATATGCTTTTTAATTCAGGAAAAATTCATAATCAAGAAGTAGTAGTGGTAAGAAGCGGTATTGGTAAAGTAAATGCTGCTATATGTACTCAAATTTTAATAGATGATTTTAATGTGGATAAAGTAATAAATGTAGGTATAGCAGGTGGAATAGGCAAAGATGTATATCCAGGAGATATAGTTATTGCTGATAATCTTGTTCAGCATGACATGGATGCATCTGCTTTTGGAGATGCTATTGGACAAATTCCAAGATTGAATACCTTCGATTTTAAATGTGATAGTGATCTTGTGGACAAAGCTAAAGCAGCTTGTAAAGATATTAAAAATCAGAATAACTTTGTAGGAAGAATAGTAACAGGAGATCAGTTTATTTCTGACACACAAAAAATAAAATGGCTGAATGAAAAATTTGACTCATTGGCTTGTGAAATGGAAGGTGGAAGTATTGCACAGGTATGTTATTTAAATAAGATACCTTTTGTAGTTATAAGGTCCATATCTGATAATGCCAATAATGGAGCCCACATGGATTATGAAAAGTTTGCACCAATAGCTATAAAGAATTCCACAAATATTTTAAAAAACATGCTTATGAATATGTAATGTGATTTCTACAATTAATATTTCCTTTCAAATACCTAATTACAGAATAAATAAAATATTTTTAGTTAAAATATAAACAGAGTTCTTGGCTTTAAATTGTATTTTGATTTTATATAAAGCTTAGAAAATTTTATCTATGGAATTATTTAGTGGGTAAAATAGTTTGTTTTTACTACATATTTTAAGAAAGGAGTTCTGTAATTATGGATAGTAAAAAATTGGATCATTTCAGAAAAAAATTGCATTTAGAGAAAAAGAGAGTATATAAATTGTTAAAGCAAATGGAGGAGAATGAAACTATTAATTCTAACGCTGAATTATCTTCAGAGTTATCTTTTTATGATAATCATCCTTCAGATATTGCTACTGAAATTTCTGATAAAGCAAAGGGATTGGCATTTAAGGGTAATGAATTATCTATTATTAAAAAAATAGATAATTCACTTTCAAACATAGATAAAGGAACTTATGGAAAGTGCAGTATATGTGGAAAGGATATAAAAGAAGAAAGATTAGAATTTATTCCTTATACAGATCACTGTATAGAATGTCAAAAACAAATTAGTGATTCCTATTCAGATGAAAATAGAGGTACACCTATAGAAAAACAGGCTCTTGGATATCCTTTTGGCTATGGATATAATGATCGTAGAGATGAAGTAGGTTTTGATGCAGAAGACAGTTATCAAGCAGTAGGAAGATTTAATAGAATAAAAAATGTAATAGATATATATACTGATGAAGATGAGGATTATGTAGATCAAATAGAAAAAATAAGTAATGAACAGTATAAAAACCAATTACCATAATGGCTTTAGTAGGGAAAGTTGGCAGGAGATTTGAAAAGCCCCTGTTAACTTTTACTGAATTTTAAAGGGGGATGTAAATGGAATTTTTAATAATAATTTTGGGATTGATATTAGATAGAATCACGAAATTATGGGCTCTTAATGAGTTATCAAAAATTTCTGGAATAGTTGTAATAAAAAACTTTTTTGGATTTTTTTATTTGGAAAATAGAGGAGCTGCCTTTGGTATTCTACAAAACAAGGTAGTTTTTTTAAGTATAATTACTTTTATTGTAATGCTAGGCATCATTTATTATCTTGTTAAATATAAACCAACTTCTAAGATACTTAGGATTAGTTTAGCTCTTATAATAAGTGGAGCTATAGGAAATTTAATAGATAGAATGTTTTACAAGTATGTAGTAGATTTTATAACTATACATTACAAGGATATATATTATTTCCCTACTTTTAATATAGCGGATGTTTTAGTGGTTACAGGAACTATGTTATTAGCAATTTATTTAATAAAGGAAGATAAAGATGGAAACTAGAGAATTTATTGTAGATGAAAATTTAGAAAATATTAGATTAGATTTGTTTTTGTCACAGCAGATGGAAGATAAATCTAGATCTTATATACAAGGTCTTATAGAAAAATCCAATGTGAAAGTAAACGGAATGGTAAAAAAGAGCAACTATAAATTAAAAATAAAGGACAAAGTATATATTATTGTACCAGATCCTGTGGGATTAAATATAGAGTCTGAGGATATACCCTTAGACATAGTTTATGAGGACAGTGATGTTATTGTAGTGAATAAGCCACAGGGTATGGTAGTTCATCCAGCCTCAGGTATTTATACAGGAACTTTAGTTAATGCTCTTTTAAAACATTGCAAAGATTTATCAGGAATAAATGGAGTAACAAGACCAGGAATAGTACATAGAATAGATAAGGATACTTCAGGGGTATTAGTAGTTGCTAAAAATGATAGAGCTCATAATAAGTTAGCAGAACAGTTTAAAGATCATTCTATGACAGAGATCTTATATGGCTTTAGTAGAAGGAATATTAAAAAAAGATGAAGGAACTATAGATGCAGCCTTAGGAAGACATCCAGTGGAGAGAATAAAAATATCAGTATTAAAGGATGGAAGAAGAGCAGTAACTCATTACAAAGTATTAGAAAGATTTAAAAATAATACTCTTGTAGAATGTGTATTAGAAACAGGAAGAACTCATCAAATAAGAGTGCATATGGCTTATATAGGGCATCCACTAGTTGGAGATCCTGTTTATGGTTATAAGAAACAAAGATTTAATTTAAATGGACAAATGCTTCATGCTCAAAAACTGGGTTTTATACATCCTAGTACTAATGAATATATTCAGTTTGAATCGGATTTGCCAGATTATTTTAAAAAAATACTAAGTATTTTGAAAAATGAGTTGAAATAGAAAAAATAATGTGTTATCATATCTTAGGTATATAAAATATAGCACCTTTAAAGTGATCCAGTGAGGTCATAAGGCGAAAGCTAAATGTGGATAAGCATACTCATGATCACTGGTCATGAGTTTTTTATTATATTGTGGGGGGATAATGGTATGAATACTAAAGCAGTTGTTTTAGATGAAAAAGGCATAAAAAGAACTTTAACTAGAATATCTCATGAAATAATAGAAAAAAATAAAGGAGTAGAAGATATTGTTCTTGTAGGAATTAAAAGAAGAGGGTATCCTATAGCTAAGAGAATTGCAGATATAATAGAACAAATTGAGGGAATAAAAGTTCCAGTAGAAAGTGTGGATATTACACTTTATAGAGATGATTTAAGTAAATTATATGATCAACCAATAATAAAAAATGTAGATTTAATTGATGTAAAAGACAAAACAAGTAATATTAGTAGATGATGTAATATATACAGGAAGAACAGCTAGAGCTGCTATTGATGCAATTATACATGCTGGAAGACCTAAATTGATACAACTTGCAGTGTTAATAGATAGGGGGCATAGAGAACTTCCAATAAGAGCAGATTATGTTGGAAAAAATATTCCTACTTCAAGAAATGAAATGGTATCTGTAGAGGTTTTAGAAATAGATGGAAGGATATTCGTAAAAATTTATGAAGTATAAAAATTAAATACAACTTTAAATTAGTCCAGAGAGGCTAAAAAGGAGGAAATTAAATGAAAAATTTTGTAGATGTAGAAGAAAAATTACCTATAGTGTTACTATTCCTTTTAGTTTTCAGCATCTTATTTGCTATGGTAGGAGCCACAATATTGGTGCCTATTATTACGGGAATGAGTCCATCTATTGCACTTTTCTGTAGTGGAATAGGTACACTTCTTTATATATTATGTACTAAAGCAAAACTTCCAGCATATATAGGATCATCCTTTGCATTTATAGGACCTATGATTGTGGCTTCAAAAAATTATGGACCAGAAGCTATGCTTATCAGGAGTTATTAGCTGCAGGTATGGTTTATATTATAGTATGCAGTTATAATAAGATTTTGTGGAATTGAGTGGTTAAATAAAGCATTACCTCCAGTAGTAGTTGGATCTATAGTTATAGTTATAGGTTTAGGGCTTGCAGGAACTGCTATAAATTGGGCAGGCTTAAATTCAACTTACACAGATGCATCACTTCAATGCTGTGCCAAGATGGGCATGGATTACAGTATCAATGATTACATTAGGTGTAGGTGTAATTGGAAGTATGTATTTTAAAGGATTTTTAGGAGTAATACCTATACTTATAGCAATGATAGCAGGATATGTAGCAGCAGTATGTTTTAGGAGTTATTCCTCACAAAGCAATAGAAGCTATAGCTAGTGCAAAATTGTTTAGACTTCCGCCTTTTGTAACACCTAAGTTTAATTTAAATGCTATGATGCTTATGGCACCAGTATCTTTTGTAACTTTAGCAGAACATATAGGTCATGTATATGTTACAAATAATGTAGTAGGAAGAGATTTTACTAAGGATCCAGGTCTTCACAGATCAATTCTAGGTGATGGTGTAGCTACTATATTTGCAGGACTTGTTGGAGGTCCTCCAAACACAACTTATGGAGAAAACATAGGAGTTATGGCTATAACAAGAGTATATAGTGTTTGGGTAATAGCCGGAGCTGGAATAATAGCAATAGTACTTTCATTTATAGGACCTGTAGCTGCTGTAATTGAAAATATGCCACTTCCAGTTATGGGTGGAGTAAGTATACTGCTTTTTGGAATAATAGCTTCATCAGGATTTAGAATATTTGTAGAAGATAAAATTGATTTTGGTAAAAAGAAAAATTTAATATTGTCTTCAGTTATAATAGTAATAGGAGTAGGTGGAGCAGCAGTTAAATTTAAATTCAATGGAGCAGATGTAGAAATAGCAGGAGTTGCACTAGCTACTTTAGTAGGAATTATATTAAACTTAGTATTACCAGATAAAAGTGCAACGGAAGGAAATGATTTAAAGATTGATGCAGAATCTAAATTAGATAAAGCTGTATAATAGATGCCAGGTAACTGTATGTTTTACAGATACCTGGCATTAAGTAATTTTAGGTGGTCATTAAATTAATGTTTTAAAAGGAGTAAGTAAAATAATGAAAAAAAAGATAAGTTTTTCAATAGGGTTAATACTGGTTATTGTTATTTCAATATTTGCATTTAAAATTTATAGTTCAAAAATTAAAACAGCAATTGTAAAAGAACAATCAGACAGTAAAGTAAAAAGTAAGGATGTTAAGGTGAATAGTAACAATGCTGTTACAAAAAAAGATAATAGCATTACAGAGAAGGCAAAAATTGATACTGAAAATGCTAATAAGGCTGCAACTAAAGGAAAAAAATTAATAGTAATTGATGCAGGTCATGCGGACAAATCAAATTTGGAGAAGGAACCTATAGCGCCTGGTTCATCAGAGATGAAGATAAAAGATGGAGGCGGTGCTGAAGGTGTAGTTACTAAAACTCCAGAATACAGTATAAATATGAGTGTATCAAAGAAATTGCAAGCTTTGCTTGAAAAAGATGGGTATACAGTGAAGATGACTAAAACAGAGAATTCTCAAAGTCTAGGTAATGTAGAAAGAGCAGAAATAGGAAATAAAGAAAATGCAGATTTAGTTATAAGGATACATGCTGATTCAAGTGATAGCAGCAGTACTAGGGGAGCATCAATGCTTGTGCCTGAACCTATAAATGAAAACACTAAAGCTATAAGTGAAAAGAGTATGAATTATGGAAAAACAATTCTAAATACTTTAGTAAGTGAAGTTGGTATGAACAATAGAGAAGTAGTACAAAGAAATGATATGACAGGTTTTAATTGGTCAAAAGTACCTGTAGTTCTAGTAGAAATGGGTTTTTTATCTAACGCTGAAGAAGATAAGCTATTGTGTTCAGAGGATTACCAAAACAAATTAGCACAAGGATTATCTCATGGCATTGAAGCAGCAGTTAAATAAAGTAAATATACATTGAAAAGAAGTTTTGCAATTAGGATAGGATGTTAAAAATGGTATTAAGCAAAGAAAATTTGTGTAGGTAGAACTTTGATAAAGCTTTTAAAATTTATTAATTACTAGTATAATTAGTTTGTTATATTACTATTTTTATATAAGGCATATTCGAAAAACAACTAGTCAGTGTATTAAGTTATGTTGTTTTACATGCCTAAATTGAAATTAAGAAGTGAAAAATACTTACAGAAGGTATGCGGTGAAATCACTGTCCTAGGACGATAAAAATTTGTAATTAAAAATTAAATTTAACTGTCTAGAATACTATAAAAATATTTGGAGGAATAATATGAATTATACATTAATTGCTACAGCAACTTTTGGACTGGAAGCTGTGGTAGCAAATGAATTAAAAGAACTTGGATACTATGATTTAAAAGTTGAAAATGGAAAAGTAACTTTTGAAGGTGATGAAAGAGACATAGTAACTTGTAATATGTGGCTTAGAACTGCAGATAGAATATTAATAAAAATGGGAGAATTTAAAGCAGAAAGTTTTGAAGATCTATTTCAAGGTACTTTAAAAGTAGAGTGGGGAAAATTTATGCCAGTAGATGCTTTTATGCATATAGTTGGTAAGTCCATAAAATCCACATTATTCAGTGTACCAGATTGTCAATCTATAGTGAAAAAAGCAGTAGTAGAAGCTATGAAAAAGGAATACAGTACAGACTGGTTTAGTGAAGATGGTGCTGAGTATAAAATAGAAGTTGGAATTCTTAAAGATATAGTTACACTGACAGTGGATACGTCAGGTCCAGGGCTTCATAAGAGAGGATACAGGGCACTTGCAGGTGGAGCTCCTATGAAGGAAACACTAGCAGCAGCTTTGGTGCTTTTAAGCAAATGGGACTCTTCTAGAGTTCTTGCAGACCCTATGTGTGGATCTGGTACTATAGCTATTGAAGCTGCCCTTATAGGTAAAAATATAGCACCTGGATTAAACAGAGGTTTTGCTGCTGAGAAATGGAACATAATACCTAAAAACTTATGGGAAGAGAATAGAAAATTTGCTAAAAATGCTATAAATAATAAGGATGTTAAAATATTAGCTTCAGATATAGATGGAAGTGTAATTAAAATTGCGAAAGAAAATGCTGAAAAAGCTGGAGTATCAGAATGCATAGCTTTTCAAAAAATTCCAGTTAAGGAGTTTAGCTCAAAAAAAGATACGGATTTATAATATGCAACCCGCCTTATGGTGAAAGATTAGGAGAGGAAAGGGAAGTAGAAAAGCTTTATAAGGAAATAGGCAATGTGTTTCAAAGTTTAAAGGATTGGTCATGTTTTGTAATAACTTCTCATTCAGAATTTGAAAAACATTTTGGATTGAAATCTGATAAAAATAGAAAGCTTTATAATGGAAGAATAAAATGTTATTATTATCAGTATTTTGGACCAAAACCAGATGATCAAAAAAAATTTGATACAACAAAATAAAAAAAATGCGACGCAACTTTTTTAGTGGAGAGTGGAGAATTGAGAGTTGAGAGTGAAGGTTGATTTTTAGCTATCACAAAAAATCTTTAAATTTATATAAGTCAGCAATGTTTCGCTTTAGCGAAACGAGCCATGAAAAATTTAATCAAAGATTTTTTGTAGTGTAACGGAAAAAAATCCACATTAACTCTCCACTCTCAATTATCAACTCTCAACTAGCAAAGCGAAGCGTCGCATCTTGCTTGTTTTGTAAATTTATTGTAGTTGCTCTATAGGTGGTTTTTCAGGATCTATAAAAATGGTTTTATTGGTATAATAAATTACCATTCCAGGTTTAGAACCATTAGGTTTATGCACATTTTTAACTTCAGTATAATCTACAGCTACCTTTGTAGAATCCTTAGATTTACTATAAAAAGCAGCTAACTTAGCAGCTTCTTCTAAGGTCTTATCTGTTAAGTTTCCAAAATTTTTTATTATTACGTGAGAACCAGGTATATTTTTGGTATGCATCCATATATCTCTTTTATCTGCAAATTTTAAGGTTAAGTAATCATTTTGAAAATTATTTTTACCTACATATATTTCAGTACCATCACTGGATAGAAATTTCAAAGGTTTTAAAGCCTTTATTTTTTTATTATTAGAAGATTTTTTAAATCTAATGTATCCAGTTTCCATTAACTCTCTTTTAATTTCATCTATACTTTCATAGTCATCTGAGTTTTTTATATTAGTTAGTACTGATTGAAGGTATTCTACATCTTTGTTTGTAAGATCTAATTGTATTTTAGCAGCTTCTTCAGTTTTCTTTAGTTTATTGTATTTTTTGAAGTAACGTTGAATATTTTGAGAAGGAGTTTTATTTACATCTAATTTAATATCTATATAATCCATGTTTTCAGTATAATAGTTTTGAAGTTTAGCATTAGAATCACCTTTTTTAAGGCTATAAATATTAGCAGTTAAAAGTTCGCCATATATTTTATATTTATCTTTACCATCACATTCTTTAAGGTTATTTTCTAATATATCTATTTTTTTATAACATCTTTCTAAATTCACATTTATAAGTTTTTGTAAATCAGAGCTTTTATTGTTTAGTCTATCATGTTTATCCTTTGAAAAATAAAATTGTTCTAAAAGTTCTGAGGGTGAAGAATAAGTTTCTTCATTATATTCTTTAAGATAGTTTAGTTTCTCACAGTAAAAATCCTTCATAGATCCATTTAGTGAATAAGATGCAAAGTGATAATTTCCATCTTTTATATTAGTGAAAATTTTTTGAGTTAATTCATATATATAAATTAAATTCACTTCTGAGAAATCTTTCTTTTCACTAACAAATTCATAAAAAATTTCATTAGAGAATTGAGAACTTACACCTGTGAAAGTTTGTGAAAAAAAGTTTTTTTCATACTTTATATTATTTTCTTGAATAAAGTTTTTAAATGTTTCTATAGTATAGTCAAATGGATTTAGTTTAGGTGAATCAGGAGGAAACACATATTTGATGCCAGGATATAAAAATCTTATAGTGTTTATCTCTGGTGTAATATGTTTTATACTATCCATAATTAAGGAATCTCTGTGACGAACCAATGTTATATTGCTGTGTCTTCCCATGATTTCTACGGCTAAAGTATAAATACTATTAAATCCTAATTCATCTGTGCTTTCGAAATCTAAAAGAATAACCCTATCTGTATCTAACTGTCTTATGTTTACTAATCTGCCCGTACTTATATGTTTTCTTAAAACCATACAAAATAGTGGCGGCTGCATAGGATTTTTCTTAGTTAATGTACTAAGGTGTATTTTAGGATATACAGGACTTGCGCTTATTAAAAGTTTGTAATTTTTTCTCTGATTCTTTATAGATAAAATTATTTCATCTTTTTCAGGTTGATTTACTTTTTCCACTCTACCATTTAATAAATGTTCTTTTAATTCATCTATTATACTATGTATAAAAATGCCATCTAAAGCCATACATATCATCATCCTCTCTACAAGTTAAAATGATTAATTTTTAATGCATCCTTGTATCTATAGTATTATATCATTTTGAAATTTTAAAATAAAGTTTACATATAATTTGTGTGTTTTTAAGTAGTTATTTAAATTTCATATCCTAAGTAAATTATGAAAATTCAATAGCCCATAAATAATATAAAATATGGATTAAATAAGTTTTTAATAAATTATTGCCAAATTTAGTTTGTAGTAGTAAACTTATTTTGAAGTTTTGTTAATTTGGTATAAATACATATAAATAAAACATAATTTTGTAATAAGAAGGGTGGATAATTATAGTGAAATTTACTAAAATGCAAGGAACAGGTAATGATTTCATATTAATAGATGATAGAGAAAGTAAATTTTTAAATAAAGAGGGAGAACTTTCAAAAAAACTTTGTAATAGAAATTTTGCCATAGGCGCAGATGGAATATTAATAGTTAGAAAAAGTGAAATTGCACAAATAAAAATGATTATAATGAATGCTGATGGTTCTTATGCTTCTATGTGTGGAAATGGTATAAGATGTTTTGCTAAATTTCTGTGGGATGAAAACATAGTAAAAGGTGAAGTTATAACTATAGAAACTGGTGATGGTATAAAAGAAGCTATTTTACACTTAGAAAATGATAATATAAAAAATGTAACTATTAATATGGGTACACCATCTTTTAAAATAGAGGAAATACCCGCAAAGTTTAATGAAGAGATTATAGATAAAAGAATAAAAGTAGACAGTAAGGAATATAATATAACAACTATGCTGATGGGTGTTCCTCATACAATCATATTTGGAAAACTTCAAGATTACAATGTAGAGGAAGGAAGAGCTATAGAAAAATATGAAATTTTCCCGGAAGGAACAAATGTTAACTTTTGTGAAGTAATAAATACTAAAGAAGTTAAAGTGAAAACCTGGGAAAGAGGAGCAGGTCCTACTTTAGCATGTGGAACAGGAAGCTGTGCTTCTGTAATAGCTGCAAATAAATTAGGCTTTACAGATAAAAACGTAGAAGTTCAAGTGCCAGGTGGGAAATTGTTTATAGAAATAAAGGAAAATGGGATTTTTATGACTGGTCCTGCAGTAGTTTCTTTTAAAGGGGAATATGAATTGTAAATGAACGTTTTTTTAAAAGCTATAGTTTTAATAACTACATTTTTGGTAAGTTTAAGTTTTACTTCATGCACTACAAAAAAAGATCAAAAAGTAGAAATAGAGAATGCACCTAAGTATTCAGATGTTACTGTACTTGAAAACAATAATGAGGAGTTCAATGTTTTTAAAATCCAAAACAAAGAACTATATTCTATTGGTAATACAGATGATATTTTAGATATGGTATATAATATTAGAAATTCAGTTTATGTATATTCTATAAGGCTATCAAAGAGAGAAGATGTTGCTAAAAACATTATAGATATAAATGCAGCAGGGAAAAAGAATTCGTTAAAGGATTTTTTTTCAGCAGTAGATTTAAAATTGAATTATAGTGGAGATAAATTAGCCTTTAGAACATTTAAAGATGCTTCTTTAGCAAGTGCAGAAGGAATGAAAGTATATGATATAAAAAATAATAAATATTTAAAGTTAAAATCAAAAGTTCTAGTTTCAGGAAAATTGTATGAATGGATAGATGAAAATAGAATAATTTATTATGGAAGTATAGAAGGACAAAAAAATTCAAAAAAAATATATGTGTATGATTTTCAAAAGGACAAAGAAGATATCTATTTAAATGATATAAGAGGAAATTGTGTGTATTTTGTTCCTATGAAAAACAGTACTTTAATTTTAAGTAGTGGGGGAGATAAGCAGCTTCTATATTCTAATGATATAGGAAGTAAAACTACTAAAGATATAAGTACTAATATAACGGAAATATATAAGTCAATTGTAAATTATAAGGATGAAGAAATCTTCTTTTTTGGTAGTGAAGGTGGAGATACAAAAGCACTTTACATGTTTTCATATAAAGACTTTAATTTAAAAAGGATTACTTATGATTTCCCTAAAAATTTAGATATATCCTCAGGTTTAGCTATGGACAGTGAAGGAAATGTATATTTTTGTGGTATGGAAAATGTAGAAGTAAATAATAAAAAAGATATATTTATGTATAATAGAAAAGAGAACTCCGTAAATATAATATCTACAGAACAGGGTGATTATAGCCTTTATAGTGATATAAACCATCTTAAAACAAGTAACTAGTTAGTGTATGTGACGGATAATTTAATACAAATAAGACGTATGAGTTAATCATATGTCTTATTTGTGTTTAAAAGCAAATGAGTTGGATATAATTTGAAATACCAATATAAGTAAAGGAGTATTTATAAATTTAATTATGGAAAATAAAAACTTAGAATATATCAATTTAGAAACTATAGATATTGAAGATGAAATAGTGAAAAAAATACCGGAAAATATTGCTAGAGCAAATTGTTTAATAGCTTTTAAAGAATACGATAAGTGTTTAGATGTTGCAATTAGCAGAGAGCCAGATATTTCATTAAAAGATGAGTTGAAATTTATAAGTAATAGAGAAATAAATTTTTTTTGTGAAGATAAACATAAGATAATAAATGCGATAAATGCTTATTACTGTAAATGCAGTGTGGATAAGGCTATAGAGAGTATTGAAACAGAAAAAGAACTAAATTTCACAAAAAATAGTTATGAATCTACAAATGATGAAAATTTAAAAGAAGCACCAATAGTTAAAATTATTAATTCCATAATAAATGTAGCTATTTCGGAAAGGGCTAGTGACATTCATTTAGAACCTTTCCAAAAATATGCTTTAGTTAGATTTAGAGTAGATGGTATTATAAAGTATTTTAAAAAAATCCCCAAAGACATATATCCTGCTATTTGTACAAGACTTAAAGTAATGGCTTATTTAGACATCTCAGAAAAAAGAATACCTCAAGATGGTAAAATCAAACATACTTATGAAAATAAAAATTATGATTTTAGAGTATCTATTCTTCCTACAGTATTAGGTGAAAAAATAGTTATAAGAATATTATATAAATCTGAGGATATAAAAGTTTTAGATTCTTTGGGATTTTTTGAAAAAGATGTTGAAGCTATAAAAACTATGATTAGAAATTCACATGGTATTATTCTTGTAACAGGACCTACTGGAAGTGGCAAAACTACAACATTGTATTCTATGCTTAATACTTTAAATAAAAAAGAAAAGAATATTACAAGTATAGAAGATCCTGTAGAATGCATTATAGATAATATAAATCAAGTTAAAGTAAATAATAAAATAGGATATACTTTTGCACAAGGACTTAAAAGTATACTGAGACAAGATCCTGATGTAATAATGGTGGGAGAAATAAGAGATGAAGAAACTGCACATATAGCTATAAGAGCAGCTATAACAGGACATTTGGTTTTAAGTACATTGCATACTAATAGTGCTTTAGAATCAGCACTTAGACTATTAGACATGGGAGTCCCTGAGTACTTTATAGAAGATGCTTTAGTCGGAGTTATAGCACAAAGGTTAGTGAGAAAAATATGCCCATATTGCAAAAAAAATTATAATCCATCAGAGTCCGAAAAAAAGCATTTGAAATTAAGTTCTAGTGAAAATCTTTACAAGGGTATTGGATGCTATAAATGTAGAGGAACAGGCTATAAGGGGAGAACAGTAGTTTATGAAATAGTAGATATTAAGACTTTGAAGAACAGTAATGTTATAAATAAAAAATATACTGAATGTATTAACAATTACAATTTAAATAAATACATTACACCAATAAAGGATAATTGCATAGAACTCGTAAAAAAAGGGATAACAACTTATGAAGAATTTATAAGAATAAATCTTTAAAAGGAGAAAGGAGAAATGTTATATTTATTATTTATAAAGCTATAAACATAAAGGGAGATAAAGTTAAAGGAAAATATAGAACTGAAAATGTTAAAGATTTAAATGATATGCTTAGAGAAAAAGGTTACTTTTTAATAAAATATAAATTGGAAAAAAAGTTTGTAGATATAATGTTTCATAGAAAAGCAAACTTAAAAGATATAAGCATATTATGCAATAATTTAAGCCAGATGACAGCATCGGGACTACCTATGCATGAGATTTTTAATATAATAGGAACTGAAAATAAAAAAGGAATAATAACAGAAAGCATGTGTAAAGTAGAAAGGAGCATAGAAAGAGGTGAGACAATATATGAAAGTATAAAAAAATTTTCTCATATATATCCTTTGTTTATGATACAAATGATTAAAATAGGAGAAGTATCTGGAAAATTAGAAATGATATTTAAATATTTGTCAGAATATTATGATAAAAAACAGAAATTATCTAATAAAATAAAATGTGCAATATCATATCCGTTAATGGTTTTAATTACTTCAATATTTGTAGTTATGTTTTTAATGACAAAAATAATTCCAGAATTTATAAATACTCTTTCAAATACTGGAGGAAGTATTCCAACTATAACATCTACAATTTTATGTTTTTTCACGTTTTTCAAAGAAAAACTTTTCTTTATAAATTTAACATTAAGTATATTTATATTTGTTTTATATAAATTTAGCAGAACATATAGAGGAAAAATCTATTTTCACAAATTAAAATTAAACTTGCCTATATTTGGTGAAATGTACAATAAATTTTTATTTGCTGAATTTACCAAATCTCTAGCAATACTTATTTCAGCGGGTATTTCTATAATAAAGGCATTGGATATATGTTTAAGTATAATGCAAAACAAAGTCTTAGAAGAAAAGCTTCATGATGCTATTGAAAATATAAAAAAAGGCGAGAGCATATACATTTCTTTTAAAAAACAGAAGCTAGGAAATGGAACTTTTCTAAATCTAGTGCGAATAGGAGAGGAGTGTGGCACATTAGAAGCCATGTTATTTAAAATATCAAATATTTTTGAATATGAAGTTGAAGATAGCTTGAAGAAGGCAGTGAATTTTATAGAACCCATAACAATATTAGTTTTGGCTATTTTTATAGGAATATTTGTGGTAGGAGCACTTCTTCCAATATTCAATATTATGGATTCAATAGGTTAAATTCAGGAAGATGCAGGGAGGAATACAAAATGAATAATTCGTATAGTCATAAAGGATTTACATTAATAGAACTTATGTTAGTGATAACAATTATTTTAATATTGATGGGGTTTTTAATACCAAAAGTTTCAGCATATCAACAGAAAGCTAGAAATACTAAAGCTATAAACACTGCTAAACAAATAGAGACAGCGGTTATGACTAGCTATGGTAATAACGATAGTAAATTTGACACGGAAGACGTAAATAATACTGTAAAAGAACTTACTTCTGCAGAAAGTGTTAGTGTAGATGCTGCAAACAATAGTAATGAGAGCATAAATATTAATTATATGAGTGATGGAAAACAGTGTTCTGTGGAAATAAATGCAAAAGACAATACATATATAGTGAAATGTGATAGTAAAGAAATATTTCCAAGTAAAGCATCTAAAAAACAAGATACTAAAACTTAAAGTGTAAGGGATTAGCTTCAAATGATTAAAAAGAAATTGAAATCCAAGGGCTTTACACTGATAGAATTAATGTTAGTATTTACTATAATTTCAATATTATTAAGTTATAGTTTTGTAAATTTAGGAGGTTTAAATAAATTACAAGATAATATAGAAGCTGAAACTTTTGGAAATGTAATGGTGAATTTTATTAATAATTCAAGAGAATACTGCAGAGATGAGAAAATAGGAGGATATATATATTTAGATAAGGATAGAGAAGCATTAACTTTAAATTGTGGACTAGATGAAATTCGAAAATTATCGTTACCAAGTAAGTTTACCTTAAACATAGGAAGATCAGGAAAAAAAATCAAGATAGATAACAAAGGGATGACTGAAGATGCTTGCAGTATTATTTTTAAAGATAGGAAAGGAAAGATACACTATGTAACTATATGTGTAGGAACTGCGTATGTGGATTTCAAGGAAGAAAAAAGGATTTACTCTTATTGAAGTATTGTGCACTATTACACTGTTTTCAATTTTGTTCATTACCTGTGTAAGTATACAATTGAATACTGTAACATTAAAAAAATACAATGAAAGCATAATGAAATATTCACTTTGTATGGAGCACATAAAAAATAATATGATTTATAACTTTAGCTATAAAGATATAGAAAGTTTAAAAGCACAAGGTAAATATTATGGCTTAATAGAGAACATTAATTTGGACAATTTCAAAGGAAAAAACTTAATGAACTTATTTACAAAAAACAAACCTGAAAATAAGTCATACCTAGCTATGACTATAGAAGGGGATAAAGTATATAAAGTTAATCTGAAATTTTATGTGAAAATACTTAAAAAAGAGAAGGTTATGGAGTGTGAGTTCTATAAGGGAAATTATAAAAGATAAAATGAATGTGAAAAAAGGATTTACATTAATAGAACTTATGTTGGTAGTTTCAATAATAGGTATGATAACATCTATTCAAATAGTTATTATGGGTAGATATATGAAAATTCACAGACAAGAAATAAATTCTAGCAGAGAATCTTTTTATATAAATGAAGCTTTTATTATAATTCAGCATGAAATAGACGATGGAAAATATATAAAAATAAAAAATAATAATGTAATTGTAATAAGATCTTACAAAGAAAGATTTGACTATATAAAAAAAGACAAGGATTCAGACATAATAATAAGTTATGGTTCAGAGTATGTCTCCACATCTAATAATATATTAAAGAATATTAAAGATTTTAAAGTTGAAAAAGATGGACAGATACTTTATGTGTCTATAGAAACTAAGAAAGGCAATGTATATAGGAGATGTTTTCCATTAGAAAGAGAGAAAGTACAAGAGGTTTCATATTAATATATGTAGTATTTATAGTTACTTTATGTATTTTTATAGCTTTAAATTGTTTCAAATTAGAAGTTTTAAAAAGAGAAAATAATTTAAAAATGCAAAAAAATATATTAAAAGTTGAATATGAACAAAAAACAAAAGAATATATTTTTACCCAGTTAGATGAATTTCTATACAAAAATGTTACAAACTTAACATCTGATGGGATAAAAGCTTATTTAGATTCATTGTCAGGAACCATAGTTCAATATGAAGATTCTCATATAGAATATAATAAATCACAAAACTGCCTTTTAGTTGTTTACTATAAAGATGGTAAATTTTCAAAGGAAGAATTATATCAATATAGAGTTGAAAATAATTCTATTTTTTATACTTGTATAGATTATTCTTTTAAGGAAGGAGTTGAATTAAAAAATGATTAGAAATGGCATATTGGAGATTAATGAAGAAGGTTTAATATATAAAGATAGTTTAAGTAAGAATTTAATAGATAAAATAAAAGGAGACAAATGGAAAGAAAGGCTTAAAATTAGAGGTAAAGATATTGAAGATATAAAAATTGATTTCAAGAATAAAAATATTTTTATTGTTTTACAGGGAGAACAAGTATACGTAAAACTTATAGAAATCCCAAAAGTTAATAAAAGGAAAATTCATTTTGTTATAAAAAACGAACTTAAATATCATTTTAAAAATATAGATAATATAATGTTTACATATGATGTATTTAAAGATAATGGAAAAAGCTTAGAAGTGATTGTTTTTTGTTTAAATTGGACTAAAGAAAATATTATAGAAAAGTGTGTAGAAAAAGGGGCTAATATAAAAGGAATATACCCTATACAATTTTATGTTTTAAACAATTATAAAAAAAGTATTAAGGAACATAAGTATATATTTGCTTTTTTAGATGAATATAAACTTTACCTCTTAGCTTGTGTAGATGGGAAAGTGCTAGCAAATAGCGTAATTAGAGATTTAAAGAAAGAAAATTTTGAGGAAAACATAGATAAATTTAAGGAAAAATGTGAAACCATCGATGTGATGAATGGAATAAAAAAAGTTTTTTTATTAAATATTCCTTATGAAGACATAATAGAAGAACTTTCTCAAAAATATGATTGTAGTGATCTAGGAAAATTATCTAAAGATGAGCTGGAGGGAATATAAGTGAAATGTCTACACTTTTTACCTAACTGGTATTTAGAAAAAATGGCAGCAAAAAAAATAAAGGTTTTAAAGATATGCATGATTGTATTTTTTACTATAGATTTAATGCTTATAGATGCAATGGTTTTAAATAGAAATAAGTTAAACATACTAAAGGATGAAATTAATGAAAAAAGTATTTCAATAACAAAGGATTATGATGAAAAAAATAAATTACATAAGAAAAATACTAAAACTTTAGATACATTTCTAATATTTGAGGAAAACATCTGCAATAATATTGATTTACAAGGTATTTATATAGAAAACAAAGATATAGATATTAAATTTGATGTACACTCAGTGGATTTTGTAATGTTAATAAAAAAAATTGAAAGTACAAATAAGTTTAATATAAGCGATGTTTATGTTCCATATGATGATGGGAACAGTTTAGCAAAAATAGGATTACAGTTAAAATGATAATAGGAGAATTAAAATTTTATGAATAAGGAAAAAGTGTATAAATGTACACTATTTGCATGTATCATTCTTTCTGTTGCATTGATAATTAAAAATTATTTTTTAATTAAGGAAAAGGTGAAATATAATACAAAATTAAGTAATTTAGAGCAAATATCAAAAAATAAAAAATCAGCTTTTAAAAGTACAAAACACAGTGATATTATAAATCTTTTAAAGGTAGAAGAAGGAATAAATGTAATAAGGCTTAATGAAAAGAAAGATAACAAAACAGAAGTTCAGGTAGAAAATAATTGGGATGTAGCAAAAACTGCAGACATGCTAAAGGATGTTGAAAACAAGAAAAAACTTGCTCATACAAATAAATTAAGCATAGAAAAAGACAAAGAAAACAAAATAAGTACTAAAATAAATATGGAAATTGAAAATAAAAATTAAATTTGAACATAATAAGCAAGATGCGATGCATTTTTTTATAATGTTACTTTGAATACAAATAAGCCAATGATATTAAATGTATTATTGGCTTATGTTATAATGATTTATAATGGAAATATGTATATGGGAATTAGGTGGTGAAAATTTATTTATGAAAAAAAGATTTAACTCTACAGGAGTATGTGTTAGTAGAAAGCATTATATGGTTGATATAAGCAATAAGATTGAACAGATAAAAAAACTTATAGACAATGAGTTTTATTTTACTATAAATAGACCAAGGCAATATGGAAAGACTACCACTTTGAGTCAACTGAAAAAGATACTAAGTGAAAAGTATTTAGTTTCAAATATTAGTTTCGAGGGAATTGGAGACTTAGTTTTTAAAGACGAAAAGAAGTTTGCAAATAAGTTTTTGTGGCTTATATCTAAATCCATAAGGTTGTCTATAAAAAAAGATAGTAGCATATTAGATTTATTAAGTACTGAAGTTGAAGATTTAGATGAATTATCAGATATCATAACAAGATTTATAGAAACATCAAATAAAGAAGTAGTGTTGTTATTAGATGAAGTTGATAAGAGCTCAAATAATCAGTTGTTTTTAAGTTTTATAGGAATGCTTAGAAATAAATATTTGGCTAGAGAACAAGAGGAAGATTATACATTTAAGTCAGTAATTCTAGCAGGTGTTTATGATGTGAAAAGCTTAAAGCTAAAACTTAGAACTGAGGATGAGGCTAAATATAATTCTCTATGGAATATAGCAGCTGATTTTAATGTAGATATGAGTTTTTCACCAGTAGAAATTTCCACAATGCTAAAAGGCTACTGCGAAGAAAATCATATTTTAATGGATGTAAATAAACTTAGTGAAGAAATATATTTTTTTACACAGGGGTATCCATTTTTAGTTAGCAGGGTGTGTCAAATTATTGATGAGATGCTTTATGAATCAGAGAAGCAATCTTGGAATAAAGAAGATGTATATAAAGCTGTTAAGATTTTAAATGGGGAGAATAATACTTTATTTCAAAGCTTAGTTAAAAACATAGAAAACAATGAAGAACTTTATGATTTAATAAAGAGAGTTTTAATAGATGGAGAAGATATTATATTTAATTTATTAGATCCACTAATTAACATAGGAATAACTTTTGGTATATTTAAAAATAAAGAAAATACGGTTCAAATAAGTAATAAAATATTTGAAGAAATTCTTTATAATTATATGTTGTCAAAAATAAGAACATCAACTAAAAATATGAGTTTATATAACTTTAAATCAAATTTTATAGAATCCAATGGAGGTCTTAATATAGAAAAAATCCTTCAAAGATTTATGCAATTTATGAAGGAACAATATTCTTCACGTGATCAAGGATTTATAGAACATCATGGAAGATTATTATTTTTATCATTCATTAAACCTATAATAAATGGAGTAGGTTTTGATTTTAAAGAAGTTCAAGTTTCAGAAGAGAAAAGATTAGATGTTGTTATAACTTATAACAATTTTAAATATATAATTGAAATGAAAATATGGAGAGGGCCTAAATATCATGAAGAAGGAATTAATCAGCTTTGTGATTATTTAAATATTCATTCTTTAGATAAAGGATATCTAGTTATATTTAATTTTAATAAAAATAAAGAATTTAAAGAGGAAAGAATCAACGTTAAAGAAAAGAACATATTTGGAGTTTATGTATAGATATATTATCAAGTGATTCTTAGGTTCAGGTGGAGTTTGCTTATAAGGAATACTTTTCTCCATCTGAACCTTAGAAGAACTTATCCAGGCGCGTAGCAGTGCTTATCCTCCACTTTGAAGAAGATGGGGTGTTAGCAATGGTAGCGATCGGATAAACTAATAGTATAAGTTGGAAACAAAAAAGTCTGATAAAACTTATGGTTTTGTCAGGCTTTTCTTGTATCATCACTTTCATTATTTATTTTACCAATCATCATTTCTATTGTTGCACTAACAATAGAAATTACAGCAGTGATTAAAAACCTATGTGGTAGAAAATAACATAATACAATTAAGAAAAAAGTAATTACTATAGAAGAATATTTAAGTTTCAATCTTCGTTCTTTGCTTTTTATTCTCTTATTAATATTATCTACAGGAGCAAAAATACAAATAAGTATAAATGAAATAATCAATGATAATACTAATATAATGATATTAAATGAACCATATTTGCCAAGAATAATTATGGCTGCAAATATAGCAAAGCTAATAAAGAAACATCCCCAGTAAGTTTTTGCATGATAACCACCGGAAAATAACCTAATGGGACAAAAAAACAAAATAGCAACAATATAGTATTCTTGAAGAGAAAAAAACCAAAATATGATAAAGTATGGAATGATTTTAGTGATTTCAGAAAAAATACATACCAATCCGTATTCCATTTTTTTTAGTTCTAAACTTGAAAATTCAGGATTTGTTTTGGAAATTTTTTTTACTAAACAACTTATAAATTCATTCATTTATTTCGAATTTAACTAAGAATGTAGTTTTTTCTGCAACACTATTTAAAGATATGATCCCATTATTTTTTTCAACTAGTTGTTTAGTAATATATAATCCAAATCCATGATTATCATTTTTTTTAATTTTTGTAGAAAAGCCTTTATTAAAAATTTTTTGAGCTACATCCTCAGGAATAGCATCTCCATTGTCCGTTATTTCAATACAAAAGTTTCTGCCGTCCTTAAAAGTAGCAATATGTATTTCCTTATTTTCAATATTTGATTTAAGTTGAAATGCCTCAAATGCATTATCTACAAGATTACTAATAATGCTTATTAATTCATCTTGTCTAATTTTTATTAAATTAAAAGGTTCATTAATTATTACTTTAAAATCTATATTATTGTTCATTGCATAATTGTTTTTTATAGATAATAGTCCATCTATGTAATCATTTCCTGTATCTAGGTATCTAAATGATGAATGTATTGTATCTGAAATTTTTAATACATAATTATTTATTCGTTCAACAGTATTTGGCTTGTTTAACAAACATAAACCTTGTATAACATTAATGTGATTAGCAAAATCATGCTTTTCTTGTCTAATTATATTAATTATTTCTTCCAAGTTTTCAATTTGATGTTTTTTAATTTTGTAATTAATGCTAATATTTACAATTTTTTCTTTTTCTTTTAAATCTTTAAATTCTAGTGCTAAAAACAAAAAATACATAATAAATATAAGAGCATTATATGTTTTAATATTATTATTATCAAAGACACTAAAATTAGCACTAAATATAAATAAACTAAAAATCCCTACTTGAAGTATTAAGTTAGAAAAAAGAGCTCCTTCTTTTTCAAATAATTTAAGCTTAGAAAAATATGAGTTGAATTTAAAAAGCGTCAGCACAGTAAATACTTGCAAGATTTTAGCAATTATTACAAATATCCACAAATGCAGAGGATTTGAAAAAATTTCATCTAAATTAACTCTAAATATAAACATTTCAATGATTTGAGTAAAATTTTCTGTAATAAAAATTATTATAGAAAATAAAAAAAATGTAACTACAGAATTAAATAACTTTATTTTGGTAATATAGGTAAGTAATAAAATACAAAATACTGAAAGAAAGAGTGTATGGTAAACCTTGGGAATATAGAAGGTACTCCAATAGGTTGCTAAAATATAAAATATACAAAATAATCCTGTTTTAATTTTATTTTGTATCATAAATCTTCTTTTAGTGCATAATACTTCAAAAACTCCTAAAAAAATCAAAGCTTCTATACAATCTAGTAATATTTCTTTTATAGCATCCATATGTCATCTCCTTACATTTTTAGGATTTTTCATAAACAATATAGTTGAAAATTAATATTTTGTATTGTGGATGAAAATTTTCATCCACAATAATTATGAAAAAAAGTTTGTTATTTCAAAAATTCGTCAGGGCATTTAGGTTGTTGTGAACTAGCAAAGGATGTAGGCATGATTGCTAGTGCTCCCAAAAATAAAGCTGCAGAGCCTAAGGCTTTCATTAGTTGTTTTGATAATTTTTTCTTAAAAGAAATCATTTTACATTCACTCCTTAAAAAATTTATTTTGCTAAAAAATGTATTGTTTTATAACTTCTACAATATATTAAAAAATCCTTCTATTTTACAAAAAAAACTAAAAAAATCAAAGTTTACCCGATCACTACCATTGCTAACACCCCCATTTTCTTCAAAGTGGGAGATAAGCACTGCTACGTGTCTGGATAAGTTCTTCTAAGGTTCAGATTACGATCGATATTCCTTATAAGCAAACTCCACCTGAATCTAAGAATCAATTGATTTTAGAGGCAAATAAAAGCCATGGAAAATATATCATTAAGTAAGTCAATACAAATTGGGAATCAAGTAGGTGTAATCAAAGCTTTCGACAGAGTTGGAAAGGCTAATAAAGAAAGGGTAAAACACATACAGGGTAGAATACTTGGTTAATTTTAGGTGCTTTATACATAGAATGTTTTTAAAATATATATGAACAAGTAATAAATATTACACAAAGGTGTAACAATTACTGCATATAATTATACTAAGAAAATAAAACACAGAGGAAAAAATAAGTAAAAAAGGAAGTGTAAACTATGGAAGTTGGTAATATAGTACAAATACAAGATAACAATGAATGGAAAGGCTTATATGGAATAGTTAAGTATGCAGCTAGAGGAATAGCACACATATTTTGTGTACAGAATCCATGTTATTTATATATAGCTACAAAGGATAATAATATAAAAGTTATAGAAGGAAAAGAGAGGTATGAAGGTAAAAAAGATATTAAAGTCCCATCAACCAGGTGTGCATAAAAATCTAAAAATGGAATAATAAAAGGAATAAAGGAGAGGTAAAGAAGAACACCTCTCTTTTTCTGATGTTTTAAATTTAATGAAACATGACAGATATGAAAGACATAGAGGAGCTATAAGGCAGAAATAATGAAAGCCTAATAAATGTAAGACATATGTATGGAAAATTAGGAATTTGAAGGGAATTATAAATTTAGTCTGTAAAATTTACAAAAATTTAATTATTTGTTTGTTTTTAGTATAATTTGTATTATGGTTTTACTTGATATCTCTAGTGTTTGTGGTTTAAAATGGTTTTTGGGCATGTTCATAAATTGTTAAAAATTATTTTAAATGGGGGAATATACATATGAAAATTAAAAAATTAAAAAGTTTAATAGGTAAAATTGTAATAGGATTTTGTATGGCTTTTGCTATTATATTAGGATGCTTAAGTAATAATGTTTTAGCTGAAGGAGTTACTTGGAATCCAAACGATAAAGGGTCAAATGTTGTTTTAACAAATAATAATTTAACAGCAAGTGGAATAGGATGGCAATCAGTAAGATCAACTGTTAGCAAAAACTCTGGAAAATGGTATTGTGAATTTACCCCAATAAATGGAGTATATAATCATTTTGGAATAGCAAATTCCGATTTTCAAACTACACAAGAAATGGGATTTAACACAACAGGATATGGTGAAGGATATGAAAGTGATAACGGATGGGTATATGCGGCTTTACCCAAAACAATTACTAAAGGGGCTGCTAATTTTACAGCAAATGATACAATAGGAATTACATTGGATTTAGATAACAATCTGATTAGCTATTATAAAAATAATGTCCTTCAAAATAATCATAGTATTTCACATGATACTTATTATATTGCAGCAAGTTTTTATGATAAATCTACATCAACAGTAAATTTTGGTGCAACACCATTTAAATATACTCCGCCAGAGGGATTTTTAGCATATGATAATTCAAATATACTTCCAGTGTCAATGACTTTAAATAAGTCAACATACAATCTACAAGTAGGGCAAACTGATACGTTAACAGCAACAATAACACCAAATAATACAACAAGCAAAACTGTAATATGGAAAAGTAGTGATAATTCAATAGTAACTGTAGATTCATCAGGTAAAGTTTCAGCTATTAAAGAAGGTACAACAACAATAACAGCAAGTACCCAGGATGGAAGTAATATTAGTGCTTCATGTGCTGTAAATGTAACATCACAAACATCACCAGTAACACAAGGCGTTGTTTTGAATGTAGAACCAGAAAAAAGTAAAATTAAATTAAATGAAACGGTATCTACCAGTTTGACAATTGATAACATAAAAGATATAGCAGCAGAGGATATAAGAATAAAATATGATAGTACTAAATTACAATTTTTAAGTATGGATGAAGTAGATGGAATAAAATTAGTAAAGAGTGATACTCAACCTGGAGAATTAAGAGCTATAGTTGCAAGTAAAGGTGCAGCTAATGTAGTTAATGTTAAAAAGACACTGTTAAAGCTAAACTTTAAAGGAATAGCTGCAGGTGATGCTTTAGTTAATGTAACTAAAGGTAGGGTTTCAGATGGTATTGAAATGGAGAAGGATTTAACAGACGAACAATGTGGACAGGCTACAATAACTATAGAAGATAGTGTACTTACAGATGTAAATAATAGTGGAGAATTTACACTTTTAGATTTAGCTATTGATGGAAGACATTATAGTGAAGATCCAACAACACTTATTCAATATAATACTGATATTGTTGTAAACAAAGCTATAGATAATGATGACTTAACTAAAATTGGTGAATACATGCTTGCTAATCCAAATTATAAATTTTAGTTAAATAATTATAGATAGGGGAATTGATTTATGAAAAACTTTAAAAGTTTTATAAATAAAATTGCACTAGTGTTTTGTATGGTATTGGTGTTTGGAGTTTTAGGAAGTAGTAATGTTTCTGCGGCAAACATAGGAGATAAATTAGTGTCACCTGAAAGCGCTTGGCAAAGAATAGATAGTGTTGATTCTAAAATTTCATATATTGGAACAGGATGGGTAGACTATACTAACCAAAGCAATGGATTAAATGGTACTACAGAAAGATTTTGTTTTATCAAATCAAATCAAATTAAATTTAAGTTTTATGGAACAGCTTTAAGATTAATTGAATCTAAAAACAGTGATCGAGTTGATACATATGTAAGTATTGATGGTGTGGAATATTCGTATAATTCATATAATTCGGATTTGATTTATCAATATTTAACTTTTCAGAAACTTAACTTAAATTTAGGAGTGCATGAAGTCATTGTATACAATAAAGAAGGATTTATTAATAATAAACATGCTTTGGGATTAGATGCAATAGATATAGATTCAACAGGAAAATTATTGCCATGTGATTATACAAATTTAACAGCTACATTAAGCAATGCAAATTCAACTATAACATTAAACTGGAATAAGGTTGATGGAGCTACAGGATATAATGTTAAAAGGTCAACTACTCAGGGAACTGCGTACACTACAATAACTTCAAATATAACAGGTACAAGTTATAATGACACAACTGTCCAAGCAGGAACTACTTATTATTATGTAGTTGAACCTATAGTTAATGGAAGTGAAGGTACTCAATCAAGTGAGGCTTCAGCAATAATTCCTAAGACAGAAGAACCTAATGCTACAGGAAATGCAATATTAACGATAACTATGACTAATGGTAATGTGAAATCATATACAGTACCTATGACTAAGGTAAATGACTTTATAAGTTGGTATGATAATAGAGTAAGTGGAAGCAGTGGAAAAGCTTATTACACATTTGACAAGACAGATAACTTACAACCTTTTACTAAGAAAACTGAGTATTTAGTATTTGATAAAATATCTTCTTATGAGGTAGATGAATATACAAAATAAGTGATATAATTAAAGAGTGTTAAATACAAACCATATTTTAACTGGCGTTTAGGTCTTATGACTTAGGCGCCTTTAAATATTTTTAACAAAAAGAGGTGAGCTCTATTGGCTAAATCAAAATGGGAAAATATTAAAGAAAAATTATTACTGGCTGAGGGATGGGCTCACCAATGAAAAAAAAATGAGTACTTAAAATTTAGTTGAAAAATCAAGAGTATCGAGGATTTTATTAACTGCATTTATTTGACGTTCTTAGAGCTCAAAAAGTATAGGTTCAATTTTTGTTTGAATAAATAAATTCTTACATATAAAGAGCCACTACTGTTATTAACAACAAAATTTCTACTTTTATTAATTGATGCAACTTTATATCCTTCTTTAGTTGACTTCTTTCTTAATATATCAATTGCCCAGCATACAAACCTGTAGTTTTATATTGGATTAATGACATTTAAGCTATTCTTTTTAATATATTGAATATTACAGGACTATGTATAATATATGTAAAACAATCAAAAATGTTTATATTTAATCTAAATGTAAACATTTTGAAGTATAATAATTTTATATAGTATTTATATATCGCTTTAGTTCTAATAAAACTATTTTAATCAAAGAAAGAAGGGGTTAGATGTTTAATAGAAAATATATCTCGCTGATTTTATTAATAGGAATTTTGTTGTTTTCTACTTCAACTAGCGTACAAGCAGCTACAAAAAAGCTATCAGGAATTGATAGGTATGGTACTTCAGAAGCAATTGCACTAGATGGGTGGGAACGATCAGATTATGCCATATTGGTTTCAGGTGACAACTTTCCAGATGCTTTAAGTTCAACACCTTTAGCTAAAAAATATAATGCACCTATACTTCTGACTGAAAAAAATTCCTTACCAGCAGATACTTTAATGGCAATACAAAAATTAAATATTCACAATATTATTATCATTGGTGGTACTGGTGTAATTTCGTTGTCGGTAGAAAATCAATTGGCTTCATTAGGTATTGAGACTAATAGAATAAGCGGAAAAGATAGATACGAAACAAATATAAATGTTTCATATCAACTAGATAATAATTCTTCATATAAACTAGATAATGTTAGTGAAATCGCAATTGTAACTGGAGATGATTTTGCTGATGCTTTATCTATATCTCCCATAGCTGCTAAACGCAATATGCCAATTATATTAGTTCAACACAATCATATACCTGATAGAGTAAAGGAGTATATAAAGTTGCATAAAATAGCGAAAATCTATATTGTTGGTGTAGGTTCTTCTCTAGATGAATCATTAGTAAATGAAGTCCCTAATGTTGAACAAATAAATGGAGAAGACAAATACAAGAGGAACCTAGCCATTATTGATAAATTTAAAAGTGAAATGGATCTAGATGCTATATACTTAACTACATGTTATAGCTTTGCTGATGGACTTTCTGGTTCTGCTTTAGCAGGTTCAAATTGTAATCCTATATTTTTAGTTGGAGAAAATTCATTATTACAGAAAGACTATTTAGATAAAAATTCGATAACTAATTATAATATTATAGCACTAGGAGGGACAGTATCAAAAATGGCTATTGACGGATTAGGATCTTCTAATATTGATTATGAAGAAAAAAAGATAAGTGATGTTAATAATGTAAAACTTGATGATATAACTAAGATAGTGTTTTATGATGGTAGAGGTGGACTAAACAAGCCGTTAACAATTGAAGATAAACAAAAAATTAAGGAATTCACCAAGTATCTAGATGTTTATAGTATAAAGAAGATAAAAAATCCAAATCCTCCATCGGGATGGGCACACCACGCTGAATTTTACATCAATAACAAAAAAGTAATGGATATAACCTTTGGTAATCCATTAGAAACAAACAACAATAATTACTACGACGTTATAAAAGGTAAATTAAATGCTAATACAATTGATAAGTTTCTAAAATCCATTGATTCTTCTTGGAATATACCTTAGTTAAATAAGTATATGATTGAATAAGTTTAATGAATTTTTTTGTCTTTGCTTATTATTCAATAGTTAAATAATTTTTTAAACATTTGTTGTTTTTAGTGTCAGGCAATAAAAATAATTTGCCTGACACTCTTTAAATTTACTCCATTTAGAAAACAGTTCTATAAAATTAATCATTTCTTTATCATCCAACCACTAACTCAAAGCTGTTTCAACAGTAATACATTTATAAGTCTATGGCTTGGAGTCATTGGAATATCTTTATAGTTTGGATTGAAAGCTCTAAGAAAAGGAGTGTGATTTTCCTGTAAGCATTGCCAGCTTACAGAATCATTATTAATTTTATTAGGCACAGCTATTTGACTTTCTTGTTTTTTGAGTCAATAAATAACATTTAACGTGACAAAACGCTTATCATATATCACGAAGTATAAGTTAAAATTCAAACTGCCACAGAACTTTAATATTTCAAAGTTTAAATAGTATTTAAAAGGTAATAATAAAAGCATTAATAGTATTTGCAAATAATCACAAGTTTTGATAAAATAACATTGTCCACTAAGCCTATGGCACTATAACAAATTTTAATTTAAATTGTGAAAAAACAAATGAATAATTATGATGAAAATTAGCTTAATTGGAAATATATTATATTTAAACTCAATTATAGGGGGAGATAATATGTTTAAAAACAGAATAGAAAAATTAAGGGGATTAATGAACGAAAAGGAATAGATGCAGTACTTCTAGTAGGAGACTACAATAGAAACTACTTAAGTGGATTTACTGGAAATGAAAGTTTTTCAGTTATAACTCAGAATAAAGCGTTTTTTATTACAGATTCAAGATTCACAGAACAAGCCAAAGATCAAGTTAAAGATTATGAAGTAGTACAGTATAACAAAAATACTTCTTTCCAAGAATTTTTAGGTAATTTAGTTAAAGAAAATGGCATAAAAAAACTTGGATTTGAAGAAGATATAATTTCAGTTGGTACTTATAATCTTTATAAATCTAAAATTCAATGTGAAATGCTTCCTATGGAAGGAATGGTTGAAAAGATAAGAATTCTGAAAGATGAATCTGAATTAAAACTAATAAGAAAAGCAGCAGAAATTGCAGATAAGGCTTTTGAGCATATGGTTAAGTTCATAAAAGCAGGTATGACAGAAAGAGAAATAGGTCTTGAGCTTGAATTTTATATGAAAAAATTAGGAGCTACAGATTTATCATTTCCTTCCATTGTTGCGTCTGGAGTCAGATCAAGTTTACCTCATGGAGAAGCTACAGATAAGGTAGTTAATAAAGGTGAATTCTTAACACTTGATTATGGATGTGTCTATGAAGGATATTGTTCTGATATGACAAGAACTGTTGTTATTGGAGAACCTTCAGAAAAGATGAAAGAAGTATATAATACAGTACTTGAAGCACAAGAAAAAGCTTTAAAAGCTTATAAACCAGGAGCATGTGCTATTGATGTAGATGAAACTGCAAGAGGTTATATAAGAGAAAAAGGTTATGGAGATTACTTTGGGCATGGGCTTGGTCATGGAGTTGGAAGAGAAATTCATGAGGCACCTTCTGTGGGATATAGAAGCACGGAAGAACTAAAACCAGGAATGGTAGTTACAGATGAACCAGGAATATACATACCAGGATTTGGTGGTGTAAGAGTGGAAGATCTTTTAGTAATTACTGAAAGTGGATCAGAAGTATTGTCAAAATCACCAAAACAACTTATATGTATAGGTTAAGTGTATATGATTGCCTGAAAGGGTTATAATATAAATGATTAATAAATTTTGGAGGGATACATAAATGATATCAGCAGGAGATATAAGAAAAGGAACTACTTTTGAACAAGATGGACAAGTGTATACTGTAATAGACTTCCTTCATGTAAAACCAGGAAAAGGTGCAGCCTTTGTTAGAACAAAACTTAGAAATGTTAAAACAGGAGGAGTTACTGATACAACATTCAACCCAACAACAAAACTTCAAGAAGCTGTAATAGAAAGAAAAGAAATGCAGTATTTATATTCTGATGGAGAATTATATTACTTCATGGATCAAGAAACTTTTGAACAAATTCCTTTGAACTATGAAAAAGTTGAAGATGCTATAAAATTCTTGAAGGAAAATATGTTTGCTGTAATAAAATTCTATAAAGAAGACGCTTTTTCAGTAGAAGCTCCAAACTTTGTTGAATTACAAATAACTCAAACAGATCCTGGCGTTAAAGGAAACACTGCAACTAACACATTAAAACCTGCTACTCTTGAAACAGGAGCAATAGTTCATGTGCCTATATTTGTAAATGAAGGCGAAATGATAAGAGTAGATACTAGAAGTGGAGAATATATGGAAAGAGTTTAAGGAATACTAATGGCAAAATAAATTTAAGGATGTGGTTAAGTGAGTGACATTATATCAAAGGTATCTTATTTAAGTGGATTAGTAGATGGATTAGAAATTAATACTACTACTAAAGAAGGAAAAGTATTAACTGAGATAGTCAATGTACTAAAAGCTATGGCTGAAGAAGTTGATGAAATATCTGGGTCACAAAAAGATATGGAAGACTATATTGATGCCATGGATGAAGATTTATCTAGTTTACAGGATGATGTATATGATAATGATTATGAACTATTTGAAGATGAAGGTAACAATTTCATTCAATTAAAATGTTCTAACTGTGGCGACGATGTGTATGTTGACAAAGATATAATAAAACAAAAAGAGAAAATAACATGTCCTAATTGCCATGGCATAATGCCAACATCAAGTGATTCTTAACAATAAAATAGAATTCTTCGATAATTATGATGAATAAAATAAGCAAAAAAACCATATGAATGTATTAAACATTCCTATGGTTTTTTTTGTTGTTCAATGGATGCTTTATTCCATTAAAATTAAATTATTTTAGTTTAATGTGGAATAAATTTAAGGAAAACAAAATAGAAGTTAATATAAGGCATATTCAAAAAAATAATTAGTCAGTATGATAGTGTATTTTAACTTATTATTTTCGTTTATGTGCCCAAAGAAAGGAGATGAGAAAAATAGATACAAAAGAAATCTTAAACATTTTACCAGAAAATATTAAAACCCATCTTGGAGAAATTATACAAGAAAATCAACTTCAAGAAATAAGAATAAGAGCAGACAAGCCTTTAATAGTACAAATAGGAAAGAAAGAAAGGGTATGCGAATACATACCCAGTAAGGAAGATTTGAAAATTATTGTACAAAGGATAAGTAATTATTCTATATACGCCTTCGAAGAAGAAATAAAAAAAGGATATATAACCATAAAAGGTGGACATAGAATAGGAATATGTGGAAGGTGTGTTATAGAAAGGGATGAAGTAAAAACAATAAAAAACATAGCATCTCTTAATATAAGAATATGTAGAGAAGTTATAGGATGTTCAGACTCATTAATGAAATTCATTTTGAAAAATAATACTGTAATAAATACAATAATAATTTCACCACCTAAATGTGGGAAAACGACTCTAATAAGGGATATGGTAAGAAATATTTCTGATGGCATGAATAAAGAAGCTTTTTTAGGCAAGAAGGTTTGCATAATTGATGAAAGAAGCGAAATAGGAGCTTGTTATAATGGAGTGCCACAATTAAAAATAGGATTAAGAACTGACATTTTAGATAGTTGCCCTAAGAGTGAAGGGATAATGATGGCAATTAGAAGCATGTCGCCAGATGTTATTGTATGTGATGAAATTGGAACTTATAAAGATATGGATAGTATATTATTTGCACTAAATTCAGGAGTAAATCTTATTACTACAATACATGGGTACGGAGTAGAGGACTTATATAGCAGACCAGTTTTTAAAGAAATCATAGAAAATAAAGTATTCCAAAGGGCAATAGTATTAAGCTGCAAGAATGGAGCAGGTACTGTGGACTGTATATATGACTTTACAAACAAATCTGTAATATGGGAGCGATAATATGTTGAAAATATTAGCATGTATTATGATAATAGCATCATCTACAGCTATAGGCTTTAATTATGCAGAGAGTTTTAAGAAGAGAACAAAGCAGCTTAATGAGCTTCAAAGGTGTGTTAATCAACTTCAAAATGATATGATTTATACTCGTACACCTTTACCAGAAGCAATTTTAAATATAGCTCAAAAAAGTATATACCCTATTAAAAATATATTTGAGGAAGTTTCAAACTTACTATTTTCTAATACTGTTGATAGTGTATATGAAGCATTTTGCAAAGTAGTAACTAATAAAAAGGAAATTATAAGTTTAAAGCAAGAAGATATAAATGTAATACTTGATTTAGCCAAAACTATTGGAGAATGTGACATAGAAGGTGAAAAGAGAATATTTTCCTTAACTTTAAATAGTTTAAAAAAACAAGTTGAAAATTCAGAACTTTCAATGAACAATAATGTAAAAATGTATAGATATCTTGGATTTTCATTAGGAACTATGGTAGCTATAATGCTAATTTAGTTTAAAGATAATATTCTTCACTTAAAAAGGAGGTTTTTAAATGATGGATATCAGCTTAATATTTAAAATTGCAGGAGTAGGAATAGTGGTAATAATCATAGACAAAGTACTGGAATCAAGTGGAAAGTCAGATTATGCTGTAGTAGCAAATTTAGCAGGCATTTTAATAGTATTAATGATGGTAATAAATTTGGTTAATAAGCTATTTACTACAGTGAGAACAATGTTTCAACTTTAGGAGGAAACTATGGAAATAATAAAAATAGTCGCCTTTGCATTTATGTCGCTTTTTATAGTAATGATTTTTGAAAATACAAGGAAAGATTTAGCAATCTATGTAAGCATAGCAGTGGGAATACTAATTTTTTTATTTATGATAACGAAAATCACTTCTATATTGCAGTTTATTCAAGAGTTATCAGCTAAGGCTAATATAGATTTTATATATTTAACTACTGTATTTAAAATACTTGGAATTGCTTATCTTGCTTCTTTTTGTAGTGAGATATGCAAAGATGCAGGGCAAGGAAATATAGGCACAAAAGTTGAATTTGCTGGTAAAATTTTAATCTTAGTACTAGCAATCCCTATACTTATGGCTGTATTACAGTCAATTTTAAAGATTATGTAGGTGTTATTATGAAAAAAATTATATGTATTTTATTTATAATTTTTACTGTGAGTTTTAAGGTACAAGCAGTTGAAACAAACAGTCTGTCACAAAATTTAACAGGGCAAAGCCAAAGCCAAAGCCAAGAAGTAGAACAATTATATAATTATATATCTAATATGAAAACTAAATATGAATTGTTAAAGGATATTGATGTTAAAGATTATGTAAAAGATTTTATAAAAACAGGAGATGGAAAAGTATCCACAAAAAAGCTTTTAAATGCAGTGGGAAGTTACCTAGTTAGAGAAATAATTGAATCTTTAAAATTACTTGCTGTTTTAGTTGCAATAGCGTTAATTTGTTCATTACTTACAAATCTTCAAAGGACATTTAGCAGTGAAGATTTATCAAATATAGCTTATTTTGCTTGCTACTCTCTTTTAATAATAGTAATGGCAAAGAGCTTTTATATAGGAGTGGATATTGCAAGGGGAACTATAAAGGAAATGACAGATTTTATGACGGCTCTTATTCCTATATTAATAATGCTTGTTGCTAGTGTGGGAGGTTTTGTAGAAGCTGCAGTAATGGACCCTGTAATAATAGGAACAATAACAATAAGTGCAAAAATATTTATGGACATAATAATTCCTATAATATGCATGACTTTTGTACTTCAATTTGTTAACAATATGTCTAATGAGTATAAGATAGACAAACTTACTACATTGTTAAATCAAATAACTTTATGGTGCCAGGGGATTATAATGACTATTTTTATAGGAATAATTACTATAAGAGGTATTACGTCTAAAACCATTGATGAAGTCACAGCAAGGACAGCAAAGTTTGCGGTGGATAACTTTGTGCCAATTGTTGGAAAAAGCCTTTCGGATGCTATATCAACAGTGGCTGGTTACTCTATACTGTTAAAAAATGCTTTAAGTAGTTTAGGTTTAATTGTACTTATTGTAATAATGCTATTTCCTATAATAAAGCTTTTAATTATGGCACTTATGTATAAGCTTACAGGGGCTTTAATAGAGCCAATAAGTGATTCAAGGCTTGTAAACTGCATAACTTCAGCAGGAGATTCTTTGATACTTATAGCTTCTTGTCTTATAAGTGTATCGGTTATGTTTTTTATTATGGTAGCTATTATTGCATCAGCAGGCAAGGTAATGATAGGAGCATAGAATTAAAAACATTAGAAGAAGGTGATAGAAACGTGATTCAATCATTAAAAACATGGATTACAACTATTTGTACAGCAGTGTTTTTTATTACGGCAGTAGAGATTATTCTACCAGACAATGATTTGAAAAAATATGCTAAATTCGTACTGGGATTAATTTTAATTACAGTTTTTATGAGCCCCATAATAAAATTATTCGATAGAAATTTTGATATAAATACGTATACAAATAATGCAATTCAAGTTATTGATAATAAAAAATCAAATAGTGACTTTAAGCAATATAAAGAAAAAAGTATAAACAATACTGTAGAAATGTTTAAATTAAATTTAAAAGATAGCTGTGAAAAAAAGTTGAAAGAAAAATATCCAGATAGTAATTACAAGGTACAAGTGGATGCAACTTACGACAAAGATAAAGAAAAAATAGAAATAAAGGATGTTAAAGTAGGAGTAAAAGATGGAGCTGTGGAAAAAATTAAAACAGTTAAAATAGGATCAAGTAGTAAATTCGTAAATAATTTAGATGCTGAAAATGATAAAAAAAGCGTAGATATTACAAAATACTTAAGCAGTGAGTTAAATATTTCTAAAGATATAATTAAGGTATACAAACTCTAAGATTAGATTAAAAGTAAAAATAAGGAGGAAAAATATGGATTTAAAGAGTCTAAAAAAACTATTTGAAAAACACAATAGCAAAGAAAGCAATGGCAAAGAAGATAATAGTTATCTTAATGATAAAAAAAACAGAGCTAATTTATTGATAGTTTTTTTAATAGGAGTATTAATTCTTATAACTATTAGTTTTTTTAAAACTTCAAACGCTCAGACAAATGCTCAAGTTACAAATAATAATAAAAGTGTAAGTAAAGAGCAACAGAAATCTCAAGATGAAGATACTAATTCAGAAAAATACGAAAGTATAGTTCAAGACAAACTTAAAAGTACTTTACAAAAAATTGAAGGTGTAGGTAATGTAGAAGTTATGGTTAATTTTGAAAGCGGAGAAGAGCAGGTTCCAGCTGTTAATGTAAATGATGCTACCAATACTACACAGGAAAAAGACACCGAGGGAGGAACAAGAAATTCAACACAAAAAAACAATGGAAGTACTGTAGTAATTACTAATGATGGCAGTAAGTCTGAACCACTTATAGTAAAAAAATACAAACCAAAAGTTTCAGGAGTTTGTGTTGTAGCAGAAGGAGCTGAAAATAAGCTTACTGAACTAAGAATAACAAAAGCAGTAGTAAACTTATTTAGTATATCTGAAGATAAAGTTAATGTTTATCCTATGAAAAAGTAGTATATATAATTTTTTACAAGCATATAATTTTTTAGAAAGGTAGATGGGGGGAATTGAGAATGAATAAAAAACAAGCTGTAATTATTGTTGCGCTTCTAGCACTTATTGTATGTGCAGGGGTTCTTGCCACAAAGATTAATAATCCTTTATATGTAAATGGAGGAGATAACGGCAGTGGAAAAAGTACAGTATCTTTCAATAGTAATGATGCAAAAAATAATAAGTCTGAATTCTTTGAAGAGGCAAAATTAACTCGTGACCATAAAAATGCTGAAACATTACAAACCTTAAAGACTTTCATTGATGACAAAAATGCAACTAAAGAAAACGTAGCTGATGCTTCTAAAAAATATACGGATTTAGCTATGAATACTAACTATGAATCTAAAATAGAAACTACTCTTAAAAGCAAAGGATATGAAGATGTGATTTGTTCTATAGAAAACAACAAAGTTAGATTAGTAGTAAAAGTAAAGGACAAACTAACAGATAAAGATACAAGAGATATGAAAAATGTAGTTATGCAAATAGCAAAAATATCAGATGTAGAAATTGAAACTAAGTAACATAAAAAGTAATTTAGAGAATGAAGAATGAATAATTCTTAATTCTCTATTTTTTACTAATTTACAAACTTTAAAGATATTTATGATGTGAAATTTATGTGTTTGTAAAAGATAAATCTATTTGATATAATATAAATAAAGTCTTTGACGTATGTCAAGAACTAGGGGGTACTGCAAATGGAAGAAAATATGAAAAATGAAATTGATGTGGGTATTGTAAAAATATCTGATGAAGTAGTTGGTGTAATTGCAGGCTTAGCAACGACAGAAGTAAAAGGAATAGTTGGAATGAGTGCTAGCCTTGTAGGTGGAATTACTCAAATATTAAGTGGAAAGAAAAACCTTTCAAAAGGTGTTAAAGTAAGTGTTGGAGAAAATAGTGCAGCTATTGATTTATATGTGGTGGTAGAATATGGTATAAGGATACCTGATGTCGCTTTGGAAGTACAGGAAAATGTAAAAAAAGCTGTTGAATCTATGACTGGACTTAATGTTTCAGCAGTAAGTATACATGTACAAAATGTTTTAATACCAAAGATAGAAGATTCTATTGAAGATATGGAAGAATAGTATTCACACCCTCTGAATTCAGAGGGTGTTTCCATGTTTTATTAATATTTATGCTAGTGTACTTGAACTACACCAATACTTTAAGTATAATTATATCTAAACTGACAATAATTAATTATAGAAGAATATTTGGCCAAATTAGGAGGAAGAAATGAACAGAAGAAAGTCAAGGGAATTAGTTATGAAACTATTGTTTCAAATGACTATAAATAAGGAAGATTTTAAAGATGTCATATCAAATTTAAAGGAAAACATAGAACTAGATAACAAAGAACTGCAAATTACAGGTATTGGGACTAATGATGAGTTAGATCCTGAAAGTATCGATTTAAAAGATATAGACATGGAGTATGTAATAAGAATTCTTAAAGGGGTACAAGAAAATAGAGAAGTTATAGATAATGAGATTGAAAATCATCTTATAAACTGGAAGTTTAGTAGATTATCTAAAATAGATATAGCTATATTAAGAGTATGTACTTATGAATTCTTATATGAAAAAGAAATTCCTGAAAATGTATCTATAAATGAAGCTATTGAATTAGCTAAAAGATATTCTGCAGATAAATCAGCACCTTTTATAAATGGAGTATTAGGTAGTATGATCAAGGAAAAATAATAATGATTAGACATTGAAATATAATTTTTCAATGTCTAATTTGTAAAGGTGAATAAAATGTATATTAAAACTTTAACTGTGTCAGAATTAAACGGCTATATAAAAAAATTAGTAGATAGCGATTTTATATTAGGAAATTCTTATGTAAAGGGTGAGATATCTAATTTTAAACTCCATAGTAGTGGACATTTATATTTTTCTATAAAAGATGAGCAGAGTAAAATAAATTGTGTTATGTTCAGAAGTTCAGTAAAAAATTTAAAGTTTATGCCTGAAAATGGAATGAAGGTTGTAGTTAAAGGAAGAGTTTCTGTTTATGAAAGAGATGGAGCATATCAAATATACTGCAATGAAATAGAACCAGATGGCATGGGAGAACTTTATATGGCTTTCGAGAAAATGAAGAACAAACTTCAAGGTGAGGGTTTATTTGAGGATACTCATAAAAAAAACATACCTTGCTATGCTAAAAAAATTGGAGTAATAACTTCGCCTACAGGTGCAGCTGTAAGAGATATAATAAATGTGAGTAAAAGAAGAAATAACACTGTAGAACTTTATATATATCCTGCTGTAGTTCAAGGAATAAACGCTAGTAAAAGCATAATAAAAGGTATAGAATATTTTAATGAAATCCAAGATATAGATATTATTATAGTAGCAAGAGGTGGAGGTTCCATAGAAGAGTTATGGTGCTTTAATGATGAAAAATTAGCATATTCTATTTATAGTTCAAAAAAACCCATAATAACGGGAGTAGGTCATGAAACTGATTATACTATAGTAGATCTTGTTAGTGATAGAAGGGCACCTACACCTTCAGCAGCTGCAGAGTTAGCAGTATTTAATTTGCAAGAATTACAGAATAGAATTATTTCATACAAAAGTACATTGGATGCTTTAATGAATTCTGTATTGAAGGATAAAAAAAACATATTGGAATCACTTGCAGCAAATTTAAATTCTAACAGTCCCTATTTATATATAGTAAACGAATATAATAATATTGATAGATTAAAGGAATTAATGAATATAAGGATAAAAGCAAAATTAGAAAAAGAAAAAGAAAAGCTTATCAAGGCTAATTCTTTACTTTCTGCACATAATCCATTGAATATACTTAGTAAAGGATATTCTATTGTTGAAGATAGAGATAGTAATATTGTAAATACAATAGAAAATCTTAAAAACTTAGATAGAGTTAAAATAACGTTAAAAGATGGAAGTGAAGAATTCAAATTAAAGGTTGAACATTGAATATGAAAATTTGAAAGTGAAGGTGAATTTATGCCTAGAAAAAATGAGTCCTATGAAACTATGGCGGAAAGACTGGAAGAAATAGTTAAAGATATGGATATAGGAAACTTATCATTAGAAGAAAGTATGAAAAAGTATGAAGAAGGTATAAAACTTACTAATAAGCTTTACAAAACTTTAAATGATGCAGAAGGAAAAATAAAGCTACTTACAGAAGAAGGAGAAAAGGATTTTAAAATAGAAAGTTAAAGTTTACTAACAATTTAGATTGGAGAAATGTGATATGGATAAGGAAACATCAATAGAACATTTGAAAAGTAGTATTGACAGTTGGCTTGGAGAATATTTTAAAAATAAGGGGAGCTATAACAAAAAAGTTTATGAAGCAATGGACTACAGCTTAAATGCTGGAGGAAAAAGAATAAGGCCATTGTTATTATTACTTACTTATATGCTTTACAAAAATGATTTCGAAGAAGTATTACCTATAGCTTCAGCTGTAGAAATGATTCATACCTATTCACTAATTCATGATGATCTTCCATGTATGGACAATGATGATTTAAGGAGAGGAAAGCCTACAAATCATAAAGTATTTGGAGAGGCAGTAGCAGTGCTTGCAGGAGATGGCCTTTTAAATGAAGCTATGAGTATAATGTTTAAGAATTGCATAAACAAGAATAAAAATGTTATAAAGGCATGTAATGTGATTGTCCAAAGTGCAGGTGCTGAAGGCATGGTAGGTGGTCAAACTGTGGATATAATAAGTGAAAATACTAAAATACCAATTGACCAATTGTATTATATGCATAGTAAAAAGACAGGAGCTATTATAAAATCATCTATACTAGCAGGAGCGATGTTAGGTGAGGCTTCAGCTTCCGATATAGATAATTTAGAGTACTATGGACAAAAGTTAGGGCTTGCTTTTCAAATAAAAGATGATATTTTAGATATAGTAGGAGACACAGAAATTCTAGGTAAAAAAGCTAAAAGTGATTCAGATAATAATAAAACTAACTTTATTACAGTTTACGGATTGAAAAAGTGCATCGAAATGTGCAATTCAATTACAGGAGAGTGTGTAGAAGTATTAGATAAGGTATCTGGAGATACCTCTGCACTTAAAGATTTAACATTATTTTTATTAGATAGACAAAAATAATATTATATTTGCAGTATTATGGTCAATTTGGATTTAAACATACTTTGAATATACAAAAAAGCTGTGATATAATGTTTTACTGTGAACTATAAAGAGGTGGTGCAGTATTCTAGTCAGGAAAGTGCTTTTTGAGGGCGGGGCTAAAAATCCGTCAAAGGGCACATCGATGAAGTTCCTTGTGCTGGCTTATGACGCCCAGTCATGGGTTGGTGCTGGGAGTAAGGAGGATGGGGCGGCCGCAATGGCATGCGCAACTGACCCTACCACCGTGGAGACCATTGTTTGTGTGCTAGGCGAGATGCCTAGTGTACGTAAATGGATTAAACCTGCAATGTGGTGTAAAAGCTATGTGCAGTGTAGCCTGCCTTGAGTGGTTTAGGTAGAGGTAAGTTTAAATCTGAAGACTTGGCCGAAGGATTCAGGCTATTGCTTAAGGAAACCTATTCTGCAAAAGAGGCTAGAAGAGCACCTAACTGTTGAGGAAATCTCCTAGACTGTTTTATTAAAAAAAGTATACTAGGGATTGCAGTGCGGACTAAGTGGTGATCTAGTTCTATATATGGTGACAATATAGATAGAGTATTAAAGGGAAACCGTCTAAATGGCGACATTTAGATTATTCTATGGGAAATCCTACTAGACCTAAGCCGCAAAGTTTACCTGGTATATTACCACCATTATATATTTTAAATAAAGAGTAAGTTCTAAAATTGTAAAACTTACTTGTACATAATTTTGGAGGAATAAATTTTTGGGAAGTAGGTCTAAAGCTAATAGTAAAAAGAGCAATACTAAATGGCTTTTTAAAATCGTTTTCTTGTCTATAATAATTTGTGGAAGTATTTCTCTTTTATCTGATGTGCTACTAAAAAAAGTTAATATCTTAGTAGCTTTTATTATACTAATTTTTATTATATTCACAGGAATAGTATTTGATATTATAGGAGTAGCAGTTACTGCAGCTAATGAAACACCATTTCATGCCATGGCATCTAAAAAAATAAAAGGAGCTAAAATAGCTATAAAATTGATAAAAAATGCTGATAAAGCTTCTAGTATATGCAATGATGTAATAGGTGATGTATGTGGAATTGTAAGTGGTTCTATGGGTATATTAATAGTTAATAAAATTCATGTGCTTTTTTCTTATAATGTATCTATTGTGAGTATAATAATAGGAGTTATGATAGGAGCTTTTACTATAGGTGGAAAGTCATTAGGAAAAAGTATAGCTATAAATAGAAGCAATGAAATATTATTTAAGGTTTGCAAAATAATATATTTTTTTAAAAAAGGATAGATAAAAATGTCAAATATACTAGAAAATTATAAAAATATAAAAGAAATAAAATATATGTCATTAAAACAACAAGAGCAATTATCTCAGGAAATAAGAGAATTTTTAATAGATAAAGTTTCTAAAACAGGAGGTCATCTTGCCTCTAATTTAGGAGTAGTTGAATTAACATTAAGTTTATTTAATGTGTTAGACTTAGATAAAGATAAACTTATATGGGATGTAGGACATCAAGCCTATGTACATAAATTACTTACAGGAAGAAAAGACAAGTTTAATACTATTAGACAATTTGGAGGACTTAGTGGGTTTCCTAAAACGTCAGAAAGTATTTACGATTTTTTTGAAACAGGACACAGCAGTACTTCCATATCAGCAGCTTTAGGTATGGCAAGGGCAAGAGATTTAAAAAAAGAAAAACATGAGGTAGTGGCTGTAATAGGTGATGGGGCTCTTACTGGAGGTATGGCACTGGAAGCATTAAATGATGCTGGATATAGAAAGACTAAGTTAATAGTGATATTAAATGATAACCAAATGTCTATAGGAAAAAATGTAGGTGGAGTATCAAAATATCTAAATAAATTAAGAGTTGATCCAAAGTATAATAAATTTAAAGAAGAAGTAGAAAGTACACTGAAAAAAATACCTAATATAGGCAAAGGCATGGCTAAATATCTAGAAAAAATAAAAAATGGAATAAAGCAAATGTTAGTCCCAGGAATGTTTTTTGAAGATATGGGAATTAAATATCTAGGACCTATTGATGGGCATAATTTAAAAGAACTTACAGAAGTATTATCAAAGGCTAAAAATATTAAAGAACCTGTTATTATACATGTGATAACGAAAAAAGGAAAAGGATATGAATTTGCAGAAAAAAATCCTGGAAAATTTCATAGCGTAGGACCGTTTAATTGTGATAGTGGAGAAATGAGTTCAGATTCAAGTGTTAGTTATTCTAAAGCCTTTGGAGAAGAAATGGTTGAAATTGGAAAACAAAATAATGACTTAGTAGCAATAACTGCAGCTATGCGAGATGGCACAGGACTTGGTAAGTTTTCAACAACTTTTCCAAACAGATTTTTTGATGTGGGTATTGCAGAACAACATGCAGTAACTATGGCAGCAGGTATGGCTAGAAGGGGACTTAAACCTGTTTTTGCTGTTTATTCTACATTTCTTCAAAGAGCCTATGATCAAATACTACATGATGTGTGTTTACAGAACCTTCCTGTTATATTGGCTATTGATAGAGCTGGAATTGTAGGACAGGATGGTGAAACTCACCAAGGCGTATTCGATTTATCATTTTTAACGCATATGCCTAATATAACAGTAATGTCACCTAAATGTACTCTAGAACTCAGGAATATGCTTAAATGGGCTGTAGGTCAAAAATATCCTATAGCTATAAGGTATCCTAGGGGTGGAGATAATATGAAAGTTTCAATGGAACCTCTAGAAGACTTTATTCCAGGAAAATGGGAAGTAATAAATAAAGAAGGAAAAATAGCATTAATTGCTCAAGGAAAAATGATTCAGCACTCAATTTTAGCAAAAGAGAGATTAAAAGAATTAGGTATTAATGTAAGCGTTATAAATGCTTGCTTTATAAAACCAATAGATAAAGATTTATTAGAAAGTTTAGTCCAGGAAGGATTTAGTATTGTAACCGTAGAGGATAATGTTGTAAGTGGTGGTCTAGGATCTTATGTACTTCAATACATAAATACTCTAGATAAAAAAGTAAAAGTCATAAATCTTGGATTTAAAGATGAATTTATACCTCATGGAAAACCAGACTTGTTATATAAATTATATGGATTAGATACTGAAGGAATTGTAAAAAGTGTATTGAAAATAGTATAGGAATAAAGGAGTTTAATATGTCAGAAACAAAAGAAAGACTTGATATATTGTTAGTGGAAAAAGGAATTTTCTCTTCTAGAGAAAGGGCTAAAGCTAGTATAATGGCTGGAGAAATATTTATAGATGGACAGAGAGTTGATAAATGTGGAGAAAAGATTAAAAAGTCTTCTAGTATTGAATTTAAAGGAGAACAGCTCCCTTTTGTAAGTAGAGGAGGACTAAAACTCCAAAAAGCTGTTAAAAATTTCAATATAGATTTAAAGGATAAAACATGCATGGATATAGGTGCATCAACTGGAGGATTTACAGATTGTATGCTTCAAAGTGGAGCTAAAAAGGTTTTTTCTGTAGATGTAGGATATGGTCAATTTGCTTGGAAGCTTAGAATAGATCCAAGAGTAGTATGTATGGAAAGAACTAATGTAAGGTATGTAAAACCAGAAGATATAGGAGAACTTGCAGATTTTGCTAGTATAGATGTATCTTTTATATCTTTAAAAAAAGTAGTTCCTACAGTTTTAAATTTACTTAATGAAAATGGAAAAATAATGGCTTTAATAAAACCTCAATTTGAAGCAGGAAGAGAAAAAGTAGGAAAAAAAGGCGTAGTAAGAGAAAAATCAACCCATGAAGAGGTTGTTAAAGGTATTGCAGAATTTGTGGAAAAGCAAGGTGCAAAAATAATTGCATTAGACTTTTCACCAATAAAGGGGCCAGAAGGTAATATAGAATATTTAATTTATTTCACTAAAGAAGAAAGTTATATTCAAACTTGCGATGAAGAATACATTATGGATATAGTAAATTCAGCACATGCTAATCTTAATGGGGAGGCATTATGAAAAACATAGGGATTAATGTAAATACAACAAAAGATAAAGAAAGAAAAATGTTAAAATTCATACAAAAAACTATTATTAATGAATGTAAAGATGTTAATGTAACTGTGTATGAAGATTGTATAGGATTAGACCATGCTGAAAGCTATAAGCTTGATATGATTGTAGTTTTAGGTGGAGATGGAACTATATTAAATACTGCAAGGCATATAGCTAAGTATAACGTGCCTATTTTTGGAATTAATATAGGACATTTAGGCTTTTTAGCTCAAGTAGAAAGTTCTCAAATAAATATTGCTATTAAGAGCCTTTTAAAAGGGGATTATGTTGTTGAAGAAAGAACAATGCTTAAGTGCAGTTATGAACAAGATGGAGTAACAAAGACTCATATTGGCTTAAATGATGTTGTGTTATCAAAGGGAGTTTTAGCTAGAATAGTAAAATATAAAGTTAATATTGACAATAGATATTATAATACTTTTGCGGCAGATGGAATAATAATATGTACATCTACGGGTTCAACAGCTTATTCTTTATCCGCAGGAGGACCTATAATTTATCCAACTTTAGATGCTTTTCTTTTAACACCTATGTATTCACAAACTCTTGGAGCAAGGACTATAGTATTAGATGGAAAAAGTAATATATCCGTAAAATTTCCTAAAAATGATCAAAACATATTTTTGTCTATAGATGGTCAAGAATGGATAGAAGTAGATAAGGCAGAAACAGTAGATGTTTGTGCTTCAGAGAACAAATGTAGGTTAGTTAAATTAAATAGCAATGATTATTTTGATACGTTGAGAAAAAAAATTACATTTAGTGCAAAGGAATGTGAAGGTGAAATTTATGAAGGTAACCAGACATGCTAAAATACTTGAGATTATAAATTCAAAAGAGATTGAAACGCAGGAAGATTTGGCAGAAGAATTAAAAAAGAGCGGAATGAATGTTGCACAAGCTACTGTTTCAAGAGATATAAAGGAATTAAAATTAATTAAAGTTTTAGCTGATGGGGGTAATTATAAATATGCTACTATATTACATACGGAAAGTTTTTTATCAAATAAGCTTATAAATATTTTTTCACAAACTGTAGTTAACGTTGAAAATATAGACGAATTTGTAGTTATAAAAACCTTAGCAGGTGCGGCTAATGCTGCAGCAGAAGCTATTGATTCATTAGGTTTTGATGGTATAGCTGGTACTCTTGCAGGAAATAACACAATTTTTATATTGACAAGGGATGTTAATAAGGCTCAACTAATAACACAAGATATGAAAAAGATGATTTGTGATTAGTGTAGGATTAGAATTTAGAACTTACAGTTGAATTGGAAAAGTAGGATTTTTTAAACTTTTCTAAAGTAGGTTATGTAAAGAATATAGTAATGTTCATTTTTATAATTAAGAAAAAAATTATTTTATGGCAAAGGAATGAGAAGGTGAAGGTTATGAAGATAACAAGACATGCAAAAATACTTGAAATTATAAATTCAAGAGATGTTGAAACACAGGAAGATTTAGCTGAAGAACTAAAAAAGAGTGGAATGAATGTTACACAAGCTACTGTTTCAAGGGACATAAAGGAATTAAAATTAATTAAGGTTTTAGCTGATGATGGTAATTATAAATATGCCACCATAGTACATACAGAAAGCTTTTTATCAAATAAGCTTATAAATATTTTTTCACAAACTGTAATTAGTGTTGAGAACATAGATAAGTTTGTAATAATAAAAACTATGACAGGATCAGCTGCAGCTGCAGCTGAAGCCATAGATACATTGAATTTTGAGGGGATAGCAGGAAGTGTTGCAGGGGATAATACAATTTTTGTTTTAGCTAGAAATGCCGAAAAGGCAGAGATAATAACTCAAAAAATGAAAAAAATGATTTCTTAAGTAGGGAGGCATCTAAGATTATGCTTCTTCAATTAAATATAAAAAATTTTGCTTTAATTGAAAATTTAACTATATCTTTTGATAATGGATTTAACGTGCTTTCTGGAGAAACTGGAGCAGGTAAATCTATACTTATAGATGCAATAAATTATGTATTGGGTAGTAAATTTAATAAGGATTTGATAAGAACAGGAGAAAATAAGACTTTTGTAGAAGCTATTTTTACTTTATCCAATCCTAAAACATTAGAAATGTTAAAAGAAAACGATATAGATATTGATGATTTAATTATAATAAGTAGAGAAACTTTTCAATCAGGAAAAAGTATTACAAAAATTAATGGTAAATCCATATTGTTAGCTACTCTTAAATTAATAAGTAGCACTTTGTTAGACATTCATGGCCAACATGAAAATCAAAATCTATTATCAGCAGAAAATCATATTGAATATGTAGATTCTTATGGAAAAGAAAAATCAAGAGAATTATTATTAGACTATAGAGAAAAATATAATGAACTTAGTAAAATAGAGAATAAAATTAATGAACTTATGGGTAGAGATGGAGAAAGAGATAAACTTATAGATTTTTTAAAATATCAAATAGACGAGATAAGTTCATCTAACTTGAAAGAAAATGAAGACGAACAGCTAGAAAAAAAATATAAAGTGCTTTCAAATGCAGAAAAAATAAATACTACTTTAAATAATTCTTATTCTTGCCTTTACACAGGGAATGAAGAAGCTATTTCTATTTACGACAATTTAGGGATGGTTATAAAAGAACTTGCTTTAGTACAAGAAAATTTACCTAAGATAAAAGAAATAAATGATGGTTTAAAAGATGCTTATTATAATATTGAAGGTAGTATAGAGCAAATAAGAAGCATAAAAGATAACATTTCCTATGATGAAAAAGAATTAGAATATATAAATAGTAGAATATACCAAATAGATGGTTTTAAAAAGAAATATGGAAATAGTATAGAAAAAATTTTGGAATACAGAGATAAAATAAAGTCTCAGTATGATGAAATGATAAATAGTAGTGAAATTATACAGAAATTAAAAAAAGAAAAAGATGATTTAATAAAAGAGTTAAGAATATATGGAGAAAAACTACATAAAGAGAGATGTGAAATAGCTGAAGACTTGCAAATAAAAATAAAAAATGAATTGGATTTTGTAGGATTGGAAAAAAGTATTTTTAAAATAAAGGTAGATTTAGAAACTAAATTTTACTTAAATGGTATGGATAAGGTTCAATTCTATATTTCTACAAATCCAGGAGAACCTTTAAAGCCTTTAGAAAAAATAGTATCAGGTGGAGAACTTTCTAGAATGATGTTAGCATTAAAAACTGTGTTTGTAGATAAAGACCAAATACCTTCTGTAATATTTGATGAAATCGACACTGGAATAAGTGGAAGAATTGCACAATGTGTAGCAGAAAAAATGTATACTATATCTAAAAGTCATCAAGTTTTTTGTGTAACTCATCTTCCGCAAATTGCATGTATATCAGATATACACTATTGGGTTTCTAAAGAAGTTAAAAATGAAAAAACTTATACTAGAATAAGAAAAATGAATAAAGAAGAAAAAGAATATGAAATAGCTAGAATGATAGGAGGTTCTGAAGTTACAAAGCTAACTTTAGAACATGCTAAGGAACTTATAAAAATGGCTAATTTTAGAAAAAAAGAGATAAAATCAAAAAATTAAAAACTGCAAGTAATTGCAGTTTTTTTTATATTTTCAATTTATACACTGTATATGAAAATTATAAATTTTTACTGAAAAATTTAGTTTAAAAATAAAAAGCTAACTTTAAAAGCAAGTATATAATAGCATAATAAAATCTTTTAAAGGGAAACTTAAAATTAGATAAATTAAAGACAGGAGGTAAAAGCATGGATAAAAAAATGAGAAAAATATTATGCTGTAGTTTAATTCCTATCCTGTTTATGATAATAGTTTCTTATTATGAAGTACAAAATATACCAACTACTATATTTATAAGGGAAGGTGAAACTTTAAAATCTGATAATTTTGTAAAGCTTAGAGAAGAAAATAAAATGGAAAATACAGACTTAAAAGATAAAAAAGTAAGTGTAAATTTACTAGGAATATTACCTGTAAAATTGGTTTCACTAAAATCTGTAAGTAATTCAATAGTTTTATATCCAGGAGGTCAACCAATAGGAGTAAAATTAAATACAAAAGGAGTTTTAGTAGTAGCTTTATCTGACATAAAAACAGAAAATGATAAAATAACTAGTCCATCAGCTTTAGCAGGAATACAAATAGGTGATAATATTACAAAAATAAATAAATTTTCTATTAAAAATTCAGAAGATGTGCAAAAACAAATAAATAATTCAAAAGGAAAAAGTTTAAACGTAACAATAGAAAGAAAGGGAGAAGAGTTAGAAAAAGTTATTAAACCTGTTAAAAATATGGAAGATGACGATTTTAAAATAGGATTATGGGTTAGAGATTGCACTGCAGGCGTAGGAACTTTAACTTTTTATGATGAAAAAACAGGAACTTTTGCAGCTTTAGGTCATCCTATTACTGATATAGATACTGGAACCATTTTAAATATAAGTTCAGGAGAAATAGTTCCATCTAGTATTGTATCAGTAAAAAGAGGCTTAAAAGGTAACCCAGGTGAGTTAAAAGGAATATTTACAGACGAAGATAAAGTGTTAGGAAAAATACAAAAAAATACGCAATGTGGCATTTTTGGAAATGGAAACACTGAATTAGTAAACAAAAATGTTAAGCCCATGAAAATTGCTTTGAGAAATGAGATAAAAGAAGGTTCGGCTGAAATTTTAACAACTGTAGATGGAAAAGAACCTAAGCTTTATAATATACAAATAGAAAAATTGTTAGCTCAAGATTCTCCAGGACCCAAAAGTATGGTTATTAAAATAACAGATCCTGAACTTTTGGAAAAAACTGGAGGGATTGTGCAAGGGATGAGTGGAAGTCCTATTATACAAGGTGGTAAAATAATAGGTGCAGTAACTCATGTGCTTATAAATAAACCAGATACAGGTTATGGTATATATATAGAATGGATGCTTAAAGATGCTAATATTTTATCAAAATAAATGGGACTTTGATAATAAAAAATAGAAAAAATAGAAAAAATAGAAAAATATAATTAAAAGTTAAAATAATAAGGCAAAGTATGATAAAATAAAATTAGATAGCATAAATTATGCTATCTTTTAAATTTTAATAAATTTTTTTATCTGTAAGAAGGATTTGAAATAGTTTTGTCGAATTAATTAATTTGTTAAGATATGGGAATTAAAATGGAAAAGGGGAGTAAAGAATATGGAACAATCAAAAATAAGCGTGATTATTGCAGATGATAATAAAGAGTTTTGTAATATTCTCAACGATTACCTTCTAAACCAAAGAGATATTGTAGTAACTGGTATTGCCAAAGACGGATTAGAAGCATTAAAACTTATAGAAGAAAAGCATCCAGATTTAGTAGTTCTAGATATAATCATGCCGCATCTTGATGGGCTTGGAGTTTTAGAAAGATTAAATAGTATGGATATAAATCCTATGCCAAGAATAATTGTTCTTTCAGCAGTGGGTCAAGATAAAATAACTCAAAGAGCAATTACATTAGGTGCAGACTATTATGTAGTAAAACCATTTGATATGGATGTTTTTACTAAAAGAATAAGACAAATGTTTAATAACACAATAAGTAGTGGAGATGAGCCTAAAAAAACAATTTCTTTAACTGATAATACTGAAATTAGATTTACTAAAAATGAACCTACTAATCTTGAACAGGAAATAACAAATATAATACATGAAATAGGAGTTCCTGCACATATAAAAGGATATATGTATTTGAGAGAAGCTATAACTATGGTAGTAAATAATATGGAACTTTTATCTGCAGTAACAAAAGAACTATATCCTTCCATAGCTAAGATGTATAATACTACTGCTAGTAGAGTGGAAAGGGCCATAAGACATGCTATTGAGGTTGCATGGTCTAGAGGACAAGTAGAAACTATAAATAAGATATTTGGATATACTATACACAATGACAAAGGCAAGCCAACAAATTCAGAATTCATTGCAATGGTAGCTGATAAGTTAAGATTGAAAAATAAGGTTAGCTAAGCTAGTAAAATTGAAATAAGAAATAAATATGTAATTAAGAAATTAAAACAAAGATCTTTAATATTTCAAGTAAGGAATATTAAAGGTCTTTATTTTTTTAGTACTAAGATTATACTAAAGAGTTATTTTTTTGACAAAGTTTTAAAAAAATTTTTTATGTATATTTATAAAGATATGCTTTTCAAAAATAAATGAAATTATGAAGGGTAGGGGATAGATGTTTTTTTGATTAGTATAATAATATAACATGTTGAATATTTATTCTTTTCACGGAAGAATACCTGAAAATCAGGCATTGACAACGTTTTTTTTTTAATTTATAATAAATTCATAAGGTTAGTAACCACTTTGGTGGTTATTAAAAATTAAATTGTTAAATATTAAATTTATATTTATATTTATCTAAAATTGGGAGGGGTAATTTTGAAAACTATTGTTTCAAAAGAAAAAGTTAAAAATGAAAATGAAGGAAATAGCGTTTTAAATGTTACATCTGAAATAGGAAGACTAAAAACAGTTTTATTACACAGACCAGGACAAGAAGTAGAAAACTTAACTCCAGAACTTTTAGAAAGATTATTATTTGATGATATTCCATATTTAAAAGTAGCAAGAGAAGAACATGATGCTTTTGCTAAAACTTTAAGAGATAATGGAGTAGAAGTTCTTTACCTTGAAGAGCTTGCTGCAGAAGCTATTGAAGATAAAGATGTCAAAGCTAAATTTATAAGTCAATTTATAGATGAAGCAGCTGTTGAAAGCGAAGGTTTAAAAAAGGCTTTAACAGATTATTTCTACACTTTCTCAAACAAAGATCTTGTTGACAAGATGATGGCAGGAATAAGAAAAGAAGAATTAGAAGATTACAATAGAAATTCACTTTATGACCAAGTAAACGATTTTTATCCTTTCATATGTGATCCAATGCCAAACTTATATTTTACAAGAGACCCATTTGCAACAATTGCTAATGGAATCACTTTAAATCACATGAGAACTGAAACAAGAAATAGAGAAACTATATTTGCAAAATACATATTTGAAAGTCATCCAAGATTTAAGGGTGCAAACCTTCCACTATGGTTTAATAGAGATGAAACAACATCAATCGAAGGTGGAGATGAATTAATCTTAAGTGAAAAAGTTTTAGCTATAGGTATTTCACAAAGAACAGACTCAGCTTCTATAGAAAAAGTTTGTAAAAGATTATTCAAAATGAATACAAAGTTTGAAACAGTATTAGCTTTCCATATTCCAGCATCTAGAGCATTTATGCATTTAGATACTGTATTTACAATGGTTGATTATGACAAATTTACTATACATCCTGAAATAGAAGGACCATTAACAGTATATGAAATAACTAGAGATGAAAAATCTTCAACTGGTTTAAAAGTTGAAAAACAGACTATGGAATTAGAAGCTATATTAGGAAAACATTTAGGAAGAAAAGTTACACTTATAAGATGTGGTGGCGGAGATAAAATCCATGCTGCAAGAGAACAATGGAATGATGGTTCAAATACTTTAGCTATTGCACCAGGTGAAGTTGTTGTATATTCAAGAAACCATGTAACAAACAAAATTTTAGAAAGTTACGGAATTAAACTTCATGTTATTCCTTCCTCAGAATTATCAAGAGGAAGAGGTGGCCCAAGATGTATGAGTATGCCTCTTTATAGAGAAAACCTTTAATAAATATAGAATGTAAGGGAGAAATGAAAAGATGGGATTTAATTTAAGAAATAGACACTTTTTAACACTAATGGATTTCACACCAAAGGAAATTCAGTACATGCTAGATTTAGCAAGAGACTTAAAAAGAGCTAAATATACAGGAACAGAAAAGCAAACACTTAAAGGAAAAAATATAGTTTTACTATTTGAAAAAGATTCTACTAGAACAAGATGTTCATTTGAAGTAGGAGCACTTGATCAAGGAGCTCATGTTACATATTTAGGACCTACAGGAAGTCAAATGGGTAAAAAGGAATCAATAGCTGATACTGCAAGAGTACTTGGAAGAATGTATGATGCTATAGAATATAGAGGATATGATCAATCAGTAGTAGAAACTTTAGCACAATATGCTGGAGTTCCAGTATGGAATGGTTTAACAACTCAAGATCACCCAACACAAATATTAGCAGACTTCTTAACAATAGAAGAACATGTTGAAAAGCCACTAAACAAAATAGTATTTGTATATGCTGGAGACGGAAGAAACAACATGGCAAATGCTTTAATGATTGGTGCAGCAAAAATGGGAATGGACTTTAGAATAGTAGCACCAAAAGAATTATTCCCAGAAGAAGCTTTAGTTAAAGAATGTAGAGAAGTAGCTAAAGAAACTGGAGCAAAAATAACTATTACTGCTGATGTAGCAGAAGGTGTTAAAAATGCTGATGTTCTTTATACAGACGTTTGGGTATCTATGGGAGAAGCAGACGAAGTATGGGAAAAGAGAATAAACTTATTAAGACCATATCAAGTAAATATGGAAATGGTTAAGTTAACAGGAAACGATAAAGTAATATTTGAACATTGTCTTCCTGCATTCCATGATTTAAACACTAAGGTTGGAAGAGATGTTTTCGAAAAATTCGGATTAAAAGAATTAGAAGTTTCAGATGAAGTATTTGAAGGTAAACATTCAGTAGTATTTGATGAAGCTGAAAACAGAATGCATACTATAAAAGCTATTATGGTTGCAACATTAGGAGAATAATATAAATTTTAAACTATGTTATCAGGTAAAACTGGTAACATAGTTTAAAATAAAAAAAAGGGGAGTTTAAATTTGGAAAAGGAAAATAAACTAGGATTATTTTCACTTATTGCTTTAGTTATTGGTTCAATGATTGGCGGAGGAGCTTTTAGTTTACCAGCTGATATGTCAAAAGGAGCTAGTACTGGAGCTATTATTATAGGATGGGTTATTACTGGAGTTGGAATGATAGCTCTTGCATTTGTATACCAGAATTTAGCTACTAGAAAACCAGACTTAACTGGAGGAGTTTATAGTTATGCTAAAGCTGGATTTGGAGATTACATGGGATTTAACTCTGCATGGGGTTATTGGCTAAGTGCGTTAATTGGAAACGTATCCTATTTAGTAATGCTATTTGGAGCTATAGGATATTTTATACCCGCTTTTGGAAAAGGAAATAATATACTTTCCATAGTTTGTGCATCAATTCTTGTATGGGGCATTCAAGGACTAATATCAAAAGGAGTACAAGGAGCAGCTCTTATAAATGTGGTAACTACTATAGGTAAATTAGTACCTATATTTTTATTCTTAATCGTAATTATTATATCTTTTAAAGTTAATGTATTTGCTCTAGATTTTTGGGGGAAATCAAACCCAAGTTTAGGTAGTGTTGTGCAACAAGTAAAAAGCACTATGCTTGTAACTTTATGGGTATTTATTGGTATAGAAGGAGCAGTTGTTGTTTCAGGAAGAGCTAAAAATAAAAGCGATGTAGGAAAAGCTACAGTAATGGCATTAATTGGAACTCTTATAATATACATTTTAATTTCAGTATTGTGTTTAGGAGTAATGAATCAAGCATCATTATCTAAATTAGATACTCCTTCAATGGCATATGTACTTGAAGGTATTGTTGGAAAATGGGGAGCAGTTGTAATAAACTTAGGATTAGTAGTTTCATTACTTGGAGCTATATTAGGATGGTCTCTTCTAGCAGCAGAAATTCCATATGTAGCTGCTAAAGATGGTGTTTTCCCAAAAATATTTTCTAAGCAAAATAAAAATGCTGCACCAATGAATTCTTTAACACTTACTAATATAGTAGTTCAAATTTCATTGATACTTACTTTATTCTCTAATGGTACATATCAAATGTTATACACTATTGCAAGTGCAGCTATATTAATTCCATACTTGTTTAGTGGATTATACGGATGGAAATTATCAGCTTCTGGTGAAACTTATAATGAAAATCCAGCTGGAAGAACTAAAGATATTGCAATAGCTGTAGTATCAAGTGTTTATGCTGCTTGGCTTGTATATGCAGCAGGAACACAAAGTATAATGATTATAATAGTATATGCAGTAGGAATACCATTCTTTATTAAAGCTAAGAAAGAAAAGGGTGAAAATGTATTCTTATCATATGAGAAAGTATTAGCAGCAGTAATTTTAGTTGCAGGTATTGCAGCTTTAGTGATGATGGCTAACGGTAAATTGGGCTAAATAATAATATCTTACTTTTAAATGTAAAACAAGCTGTGCAAATTTAACATATGGCGTACTAATCCATATATTAAATTTTGCACAGTTTTATTTTAATGTATAATGCGAATATATATGCATTAACAATAGATTAAAACACTTTATAAATAACTTGAATTATAAAACATTAAAATTAATAGATAAGATTTAAAGTTAACTAATTCCTTAGTATTTTCAGATGAAGTTAGTCAATTTTCTTCTAAGGTGGTATAATAGGTTAAGTTAAAATTAAAATTTCTATATTTGACTTTAATGCTTTAAATTGCGACTTCCAGTTACTTAAATATACTGTGCACTTTTAGTATAGGAATGTTGAATAAAGATGAAATAATACCGTTATGTTGTGTAATTATTCGATAGAATATTACTGTTTAATTTATACTATAAAATTGGGGGTCAAAGGTTAATGAAAGACGTAGAATCTGATGTAGTTAATGAACTTACTAAACTTGGACTGAATAAATATGAAGCTAAAGTGTATATAGCTTTATTGAGGAATCCAGAAATTACTGCTTATGAAATTGGTAAAAGATCAGGAGTACCGCAATCTAAAATATACGATACAGTTAAGGAGCTTGCTAATAAGTGTATGGTAATATTAAATGGATCTGATCCAGTTAAATATGTAGCTGTTCCCTTAGAAGAGTTCTTAAATAGATATAAGAAAGAAACAGAGCATACTATGAATTATTTAAAAGAAAATATAAAGAATATTAATAATACTAAGTATGTTGATTATATGTGGCATTTTCAAGGAGAAAACCAATCTAATGATAAAGTTAGAGGGATGATTGAAAATGCAAAAAAAAGCATTTATCTAGATGTGTGGGCTGATGATTACAAATTATTGTACAAAGATTTGTTAAAAGCACAGGAAAGAGGCGTAGAGATAGTTTCTGTTGTTTATGGTAATATAGAAAACAAGATAGGAAAAGTATATTACCATCAGATGCATGGCATGGAAGAGGATGCTAATTTAAATGGAAAATGGTTATGCCTGGTAACAGACTATTCTGAAAGTTTATTTTCAATATCAAAAGATGGAGAGAGTAGCGGTGTATGGACACAAAATAAATCTTTTATGCTTGTTACAGAATGCTTTATAACACATGATATATTTATATCAGAAATATATTTAAATCATAAAGAGATGTTGGATAAGGAGTTTGGGCCTAATTTAGAAAATCTAAGAAAGAAATTACCAATAGGCTAGAATTAATTTTAAAATTTAATTATGAATTAAAAAGAGATGAGGAATATTCTTCATCTCTTTTTAGATGAGAATATTCCTCTAAAGGGAAATTTTTTATTTATTAATATGAGACTATGAATGAAATCTTATTGTACTATTATTGTTCCGCTTTCACCTGATAATGCAGCTTTTGCCTTGTCAAGAGAAGCAATTAAAGTTTTTCTTCCTGATTTTGATCCAGCAAATTTAATAGCTGCTTTTACCTTAGGAAGCATACTTCCTGCAGCAAATTGACCATCAGTTATGTGCTTTTCAGCATCTTTTATATGCATCATTGGAAGATTTTCTTGGTTTGGTTTACCAAAGTTTATAGCTACTCTGTCTACTGCTGTTAAAATTAATAGCATATCAGCATCTAAATCTTCAGCAAGCTTTTCTGAAGCAAAATCTTTATCTATAACTGCTGCTACTCCTTGAAGAGAACCTTTGCTATCTTCTATTACAGGGATACCGCCGCCACCAACAGTTATAACTATCTGACCTGCATCTACTAATGTTTTTATAGTAGAAAGTTCAACTATTTTTTCAGGAACTGGAGATGCTACAACTCTTCTATAGCCTCTACCTGAATCTTCTACCATTACATAACCTTTTTCTTTTTCTAGTTCTTTAGCTTCATCCGCATTATAAAAAGGTCCAATTGGTTTTGTTGGGTTTTGAAACCCTTTATCATTTTTATCAACAACAACTTGTGTAACTATTGAAGATACTGGTTTGTTGATACTTCTTGTTCTTAGCTCATCTTTTAAAGCTTGTTGAATATGATATCCAATCATTCCTTGACTCATAGCTCCACAAACATCAAATGGCATAGCAGGTGTTACTTTGTTAGCATATTCATTTTGTATAACAAGTCTTCCAACTTGAGGACCATTACCATGAGCTATAATAAGTTCATTACCATTTTCAATCATATCTGCCAAATATACAGATGTTTCTTTAATAACTTCTAATTGTGATTCCGCAGTTGCTGGTTTTCCTTCAGCTTGCAAAGCATTTCCGCCTAAAGCTACTACTATTCTCATTACTAATACCTCCAAATTTTAAATTAATTAATTATTCTCCTAATGTTGCAACCATAATAGCTTTTATAGTATGCATTCTGTTTTCAGCTTCATCAAATACTACTGAATGTTTACCTTCAAATACTTCATCTGAAACTTCTAATTCTTTTAATCCGAATTTTTCGAAAACATCTCTTCCAACCTTAGTGTTTAAATCATGGAATGCAGGAAGACAATGTTCAAATATTACTTTATCGTTTCCTGTTAACTTAACCATTTCCATATTTACTTGATATGGTCTTAATAAGTTTATTCTCTTTTCCCATACTTCGTCTGCTTCTCCCATAGATACCCAAACGTCTGTATAAAGAACATCAGCATTTTTAACACCTTCTGCTACATCAGCAGTAATAGTTATTTTTGCTCCAGTTTCTTTAGCTACTTCTCTACATTCTTTAACTAAAGCTTCTTCTGGGAATAATTCTTTTGGTGCTACTATTCTAAAGTCCATTCCCATTTTTGCTGCACCAATCATTAAAGCATTTGCCATGTTGTTTCTTCCGTCTCCAGCATATACAAATACTATTTTGTTTAGTGGCTTTTCAACATGTTCTTCTATTGTTAAGAAGTCTGCTAATATTTGTGTTGGGTGATCTTGAGTTGTTAAACCATTCCATACTGGAACTCCAGCATATTGTGCTAAAGTTTCTACTACTGATTGATCATATCCTCTATATTCTATAGCATCATACATTCTTCCAAGTACTCTTGCAGTATCAGCTATTGATTCCTTTTTACCCATTTGACTTCCTGTAGGTCCTAAATATGTAACATGAGCTCCTTGATCAAGTGCTCCTACTTCAAATGAACATCTTGTTCTAGTAGAATCCTTTTCAAATAGTAAAACTATATTTTTTCCTTTAAGTGTTTGTTTTTCTGTTCCTGTATATTTAGCTCTTTTTAAGTCTCTTGCTAAATCTAGCATGTACTGAATTTCCTTTGGTGTGAAATCCATTAGTGTTAAAAAGTGTCTATTTCTTAAATTAAATGCCATTTATTCATTTCTCCCTTACATTTTCAAATTTATTAACCACCTCGGTGGTTAATACCCATATTTCGATTATATATAGATAAATATACTTTGTCAATTATTTATTTTTTGATATATTTATCTCTAAAGAATAAATATTCAGTGTACTGATATAATATAAATTGTAATAATGATATTGTTTTCAATTTGCTCCACTTGCAATTTTAGTAACAGTGTTAATTTTCTATAAATATGCAAAAAAAAAAAAATTTTTTTCTGTAATTTATGCTAAATCTAAAAGAAATAAAAAATATATTAGTTTTAATTTACGAATTCGTGTTCAAAGGTTTAAACTAATATATTTTTTTATTAATGAAAGAATTTTTATCCATACTATTTACATGTTTTATTAATTTTATAAATTAAATGTACAATAGAGGAGTGAATATAAGATTGACTATATATTATATGTAATAAAATTAGAAATGCGTGAGATATGGCAATTTGACAAAAAATATTTATAAATATATAATCGAATTGTTTTGTGAACCACTTAGGTGGTTGATGAAAAAATTTCATTATATAGTATATAGTCTAGATGGGGGGAATAACAATTATGGTAGAAATAATATATACATTTACTGTGATTTCAGTATTAATTAATTTAATACTAGTATACAAAATTTATAAAACTTCAAAGAAAACAGATACACAAGATATCAATTATAGTGAAAAAAGTAGCATGGATAAATCATCAAAGCAGATAGACGATTGTATTGCACTGTTTCTAAAATTTATAAATGATATAATTAAATATAGTGAGTACTTATCTTTAAATATGAAAGACATAAGTGCACAAAGTACAATATTAACAGATAATTCTCAATTGCATATTGTTGATTTAGAAAAAACTCAAACTCAAATAAAGGACATGCACAAGTTGTTAAGCAATAATTCGAAAATATCTGAAAACATTAAGGATACATTTAAAACAGTAAATGATAATGTAGTAGAACGACAAAAAGAGTTATAGATGGAATAAATCAATACAAAATTGTTCAGGATAACATAAAATTATCTAAGGAATCAATAGATAATTTAGTTAACTATACTATAAAAGTGCAAGGAACTATAAATACTATAAATGCAATTTCAAAACAAATAAGTATGTTGGCACTTAATGCATCTATTGAAGCATCTAGAGCTGGGGAATATGGAAAAGGTTTTTCTGTTGTAGCAGATGAAGTAAAAAAACTTTCTAATGAAACTAATGAGGCAACTAATGATATATCTAAAGTTTTGAATAACATTACTAATAGTGCATTGACAACACAAGGTGATATTGAAAAAACAATAAATATATTAGATTCACAAGCTTCTATGCTTGAAGAAACTGTAAATTCTATAGATCAAATAGTTCAAATGGTTGTAAAAACACTAAATAATGTTGAAACGTTAACAGATAAAAACATCCAATCAAGTGATACATGTACAAATGTAAACTCTACAGCTTCCGTTGTTTTAGATTCAATTGGAAACGATATGACTACAATAAAAGAAATAGATAATTCTCTTAAGAGTGAAGATAGTTGTATTCAAAAATTAGTTAAAAGTACTAGTGATTTTAAGTATTTAAGCAAAAATTTATTTAATCTTTTAGCAGAAGAGAAAAACACAATAGTAGCAGTTACTGAGGAATATCCTCCCTTTGTTATAGAAAGTGAAGATATTAATAATCAAGGTATAGATATTGATATAATAAGAGAAATTTGCCGTAAGAATAATATTAATTTCAAAATGTTTTTTGCGCCTTTTGATCTTTCCTTTGAATTGGTAAAGGAGGGAGTAGTACATATGATTCCCACATTGTCTTACACTGAAGAACGAAATAAGTGTATAAATTTCACCAATTCTTATAGAAATGAAAGCAAATTTATATTAATTACAAGTAAACAAGCTAATAAGACATTTAATTGTTATGATGATATGAAAGACTGTAAGATTGGTATTGTTAGCATGTATACTTACCCATCTAATTTTTTGAAGGATAAAAACATTATTAAGGATGAAAATTATAAACTTGATACGTTATTTTGTAAACTTCTAAAAAATCAAATTGATGGTGTTTTGTTAAATGACTATATAGGAAAATATTATATAAATTATAATAAGCTCGAAAGTAAAGTTAATATTTCTAAATATGTTTTAAATGCAAATGAAAACTTTGATGCAAGATTAGGGTTATCAAAGGGGAAAAACACTGAAAAATTGACAGAAATATTTAATGAAGAGTTAAAAAACCTATCTAAAGAAGGTATATTAAAGAAAATTGAAAGCAAATATATAAAATTTGATTATGAAAAATAGTAGTTACTATAAATTATAATCATTGTATAAAGACATATTTCAGCATCTTCTTGTTTAAATTTATGGAGTTATTGTACAAAATTTTACATCTATATATTGAATAAGTTTTTAAATAAGTGTAACATATAAGTATGATAAACTAGGCTTTAAAAATAAATTGTGTAAAATTAGATAAAAGGTTTTTTTATTTATAAATTGGAATAAAAAAATCTTTTTCAGTAATTATATAGCTCCATAAAAAGATTGAAAAAATAAAAGATTCTAAAAAATCAATTTAGGACATAATATTTTAACAAAAGGAAGGTGATAGTATGAAGTTAGATTTAGAGTTAGAGGAAATTAAAAATATACAAGCACTATTAGTAAGTAGGATTAATGATCTTAGAGACAAAATAGCAGATGATCAAGATAAAGAAGAGGAAGTAAAAGAGATTATAAGAGATTATAAGAAGATTGTAAAGAAAATTGAAGGCCAAATATAAAAAATGAAAACACAAAGAACATTACCCCCTAGATAGCAATATTTTAATAATGCCTAGGGGGTAATGTAGTCTATAATTATATTTGAAATCAGAGTAATAATTCCTTAAAATTAATAGAAGAAATTAAGGATATTCCTTTAATTGACAAGTATATATAGAAAGTATAAAATGAATATCAAGTGATTCTAGGAGAAAATATAATATAGACTACTTAAATTTAATGCTTGGAGGTAATATAAAATGGATTTAACGGAAAAAACTTTAGATAATAAAAACATATATATAGGTAAAATTATTGATGTTAACTTGAAAACGGTTCAACTTCCAAATGGAAAAACATCAACAAGAGAAATTGTAAATCATCCAGGTGGAGTGGCTATACTTGCATATAAAGATAAAGATACTATACTTCTAGTAGAACAGTTTAGAAAACCTGTAGAGAAGAAATTACTAGAACTACCAGCAGGAAAGATTGAAAAGGGTGAAGAGATAGAGATTTGTGGTATAAGAGAACTTGAAGAGGAAACAGGATATAAAGCAAATAAGTTTAAATATTTAGGTAAAATAGTTACAAGTCCTGGATTTTGTGATGAATACATATATATATATAAAGCTGAGGAATTATATAAGGGAAATATGGGATTAGAAGATGAAGATGAATTTATAAATGTAAAGGAATTAAAAGTAGATAAAGTTAAAGAAATGATTAAAAAAGGTGAAATAGTAGATGCAAAAACCATAAGTGCTTTTATGATGGAGTAATATAACTCTTTTGTTTTTCATAAATATTAAAAAAGGTGATTAACAAAAGGGGGATGAAACTATGACAGAAAACAAAGTATTGGTCCTTTTAAATAAGCACATACAAAATAATTTTTGGTTGTATATTATAAGTCTTTTATGTTTATGTACAGGAATAGTGTTAGGAATGTACAGTGTGCGCTACATGGGAAGTTTTGAAAAAAGTGATCTTTTAAGCTACATTAAAAATTTTAATACTACTATTAATTCAGGGAATATAAGCTATAAATCTATATTTTCAGAAACATTGAAAAGCAATATACCTATTTTATTTGTAATGTGGTTTCTTGGTCTTACTATGATAGGAGTTCCCATTATATTAATTATAGACATTATAAAGGGATTCACTATAGGATTTACTATAAGTTTTATGATAAATGGTATGGGAATAAAAGGCATGTGGTTTTCACTTCTGGGAGTGTTGCCACAAAATATAATTTATATTCCATGTTTTATATTAGCTTCAGTAATTGCTATGGATTTTTCTATGGCTATATTAAAAGATAAAGCTAATAAGCAATGGACATCTAATATATGGGTTAGGGTTACTTCTTATTCTTTATCATTTTTACTAGTAGCTGGAGTTATGTTTATAGGTTTTTTTATGGAATCCTATGTTAGCCCTAATATGGTTAAATTTATTGTAGTAGATATTGGGAGAGTTATAATATGAGTATAGATAAAAGAATATATGATTTTATAATAATACTACTAGAATGCTTTTTCATATTGATGTTTTTAGGCTCATTTTTACCCAAATTTTTAGACTATGTTTTCTATAATTTTATAAATAAACCGAATATATATGACAATAGCATATTTGTAAATAATTTAGTTTATAAAAATATTGATATTCTTCATAATTATATTGTTGTTTTTAACTCGTTTTTAGGGCTGTGGTAAATCGTTCTAAAAGGTAGGGAAAAAGATATGGATAAAGTTTTATTAAAATACGTTAAAAATTTAGAAAAGAAAAATGTAAGTAAAAATACTATGGATGCTTATGTTAGAGATATAAGCAAATTTTACAATTTTATAAGAGATAGAAATGAAAATATATTAGACATAGAAACAGTTTCTGTAATGGCATATGTACAGCAACTTCAAAAAGAGAAGAGGGCTGTTTCTTCTATTGTAAGAAATATAGTTTCACTTAGAAATTTTTATAAATATCTTGTTAACAAAGGTTTTATAAACGAAAACCCTGTGATTAATTATGAAATACCTAAAATAAAACATAATATACCTAAAATTTTAACAGTAGAAGAAGTAGACAAGTTTCTTTCAGCACCAGATTTAAGCACGAACAAAGGTATAAGAGATAAAGCTATGTTGGAAGTAGTTTATGCTACGGGTATGAAGGTTACAGAACTTTTAAACGTTACTATATATGATATAAACTTGAAACTTGCCTATGTTAAATGTAAAGGATCAAGAAAGAATGAAAGAATTATACCGATAGGCTCTGTGGCAGTAAGATGTTTGGAAGATTACTTAAAAATACGATCCGAAATTAATGTTTATAATTTAGATTTACTTTTTCTAAATTTAAGAGGTATCCAAATGACTAGGCAGGGATTTTGGAAGATAGTTAAATATTATGCGGAGTTAGCAAGAATAGATAAACCAATAAATGCTTTTACTTTAAGACATTCCTTTGCAGTTCATTTGCTTCAAAATGGAGCTGATATAAAATCTGTGCAAGAGTTATTAGGACATAAGGATTTATCAGCGACTCAAATATATTCGTCTATTTCTAGAAAAAACAAGATTGCAGAAGTGTATAAAAAAGCACATCCTAGAGCATAAATAGTATAATTAGCCAGAGTTTATATTCTCTGGCTTTATGAAGTTAAATGTACTCATAATTAATTTGTTGAATTTATTATATACTTTATTTAAGTGATAGGTATATGATACTAATATATAGTAGTTATAATATTACAAAAGAAAGGAAGATAAACATGGAAAGAAGAGTAATATTAATTGTTCTTGATAGTGTAGGTGTAGGTGAGTTACCGGATGCATCAGATTATGGAGATGTAGGAAGTGACACTTTAGGAAATATATCAAAGGCAATTGGAGGTTTAAGATTGCCTAATATGGAAAAAATAGGAATTGGAAATATAGTTGGTATAAAAAATATAGAAAAAGAAAAAAATCCTACGGGAGCTTTTGGAAAATGTGCAGAACTATCTAAAGGTAAAGACACAGTAACAGGGCATTGGGAAATTGCAGGAGTTGTATTAAGAAAACCTCTTAACACATATCCTAATGGATTTTCAAAGGATATTATAAAAGAGTTTGAAGAAAAAATAGGGAGAAAAGTAATTGGAAATAAGGTAGCATCTGGTACTGAAATAATAAAGGAATTGGGTGAGGAACATATAAGAACAGGATATCCTATAGTCTATACTTCTGCAGATAGTGTTTTCCAGATAGCAGCGCATGAAGAAGTAATTAATCTTGAAGAATTATATAGTATGTGTAGAATAGCGAGAGAAATGTTGGTTGGGGACAGAATTGTAGGAAGAATAATAGCTAGACCTTTTATAGGAAAGAATGGTGATTTTACAAGGACATCTAATAGACATGACTTTGCTCTAGATCCTTTTGAGAAAACTGCATTAGATTATATAAAAGAAAATAATTTAAATGTAATGGCTGTAGGTAAAATTGAAGATATATATAATAAAAAAGGAGTAACACAAGCTGTTCATATAAAAAATAATATGGATGGAGTGGATAAGACTCTAGAATATATGAAAGAAAACAAGCCAGGAATTATTTTTACTAACTTAGTTGATTTTGATATGCTTTATGGTCACAGAAACAATCCAGAAGGATATGCTAAAGCTTTAGTAGATTTCGATAATAGAATGCCTGAAATTGTATCTGCAATGAAGGATGATGATATTTTAATTATAACTGCAGATCATGGATGTGATCCAACTACTGCTAGTACAGATCATTCTAGAGAATATATACCAGTATTAGCATATGGAAAACCTGTAAAAAATGCTGTGGATATTGGTATTAGAAAGTGCTATTGTGATATAGGTAAAACTGTGTTAGATTTGCTAAATGTAAAAAATTCTTTATATGGTGAAAGTTTTGCAAAGGAAATATTAATTGAAAAATAGATGAAAAATAATATAGAGAAAAATTAATAACTAAATTTGAATTACTAATAAAAAATGTGTAATGGAAATAGTTCCTGTTTTTTTGATACTATGAGAAACTTATTGAAATGTTATCCATGGACGTAATCACAGGATGAGAATATAGGTTTTATTGAGGAGGTACTTAGAAATATGAGAATGTATGATTTAATTCTAAAAAAGAGAAATGGTGGAGAACTCACCAAAGAAGAGATAGATTATTTTGTAAAAAACTACACTAAGAATAATATACCTGACTATCAGGCAGCAGCTTTTACCATGGCAATATATTTTCAAAAAATGAATAAAAGAGAAACTGCAGATTTAACTATGGCTATGGTTAATTCAGGAGATATATTGGACCTTTCAGGTATTGAAGGGGTAAAGGTAGATAAACATAGTACAGGAGGAGTAGGAGATACTACTACCTTGGTTTTAGCTCCAATGGTGGCAGCCTTAGGAATTCCAGTAGCTAAAATGTCAGGAAGAGGACTGGGGCATACTGGTGGTACTATTGATAAACTAGAATCTTTTAAAGGTTTTTCAGTAGAAATGCCAGAAGAAAAATTTATAAGTAATGTAAACAATATAAAAATGGCTGTAGGTGCTCAAACCGGAGACTTAGCCCCTGCAGATAAAAAACTTTATGCATTAAGAGATGTTACAGCTACAGTGGATAATGTATCCTTAATAGCATCAAGTATAATGAGCAAAAAAATAGCTTCAGGAGCGGATTGTATTGTGTTGGACGTTAAAGTAGGAGATGGAGCTTTTATGAAAACTCCTGAAGCTGCTAGAGAATTAGCCGAAGAAATGGTTGATATAGGTAAAAATGTAGGGCGAAAAACTGTGGCTGTAATATCAGATATGGATCAACCCTTAGGATTTGCAGTTGGAAATGCTTTAGAAGTAGAAGAAGCTATAAACACTCTAAAAGGGAAAGGTCCTGAAGACTTGTTAAACTTATGTTTGGCTCTTGGAGCAAATATGATACTTCTTGCTAAAAAAGCTAATACTTTAGAAGAAGCTAAAAAGAAGCTTATGGAAACTATAGAAAATGGAAAAGCTTTGGATAAGTTAAAAGAATTTGTAACAGCTCAAGGAGGAGATGCTTCTTGTATAGAGGATACTAAAAAATTTCCTAGAGCTAAGTACATTTTACCAGTTGAAATTCAGAAAAATGGATATGTAAGTAAAATAAATGCTGAAAAAATAGGACTTATAGCTATGGAACTTGGAGCAGGAAGAGCTACAAAGGAAAGTGTTATTGATTTAGCTGTGGGAATAGTTTTAAATAAAAAAAGAGGAGACAAAGTCAATAAAGGAGATACTATAGCATATGTACATGCTAATGATGAACAAAAAGGCAAAAAAGCTGTACAGGACATAATAAATAATTATGTTATAGATGATAACTACAAAAATTGTATACCATTAGTTTATGATATAGTAAAATAAGTTTAAAGGCGAATTTTTATTATAATAGGAACTAAGATGTTTTAAAATAAGAAAAGACCAAAGAAGAAATTTATATATAAATTTCTTCTTTGGTCTTCTGTTTTATTGACTAATAACTAATCATTTTAAATTTGTTAAGCAATATTTTTTATTTCCTCATAATATTATTAGTTTCGGGAAAAAATACATGTTGAAGAAAGGAGGAAATAAAAATGAAAAAAAAATCGTTATTAAGTTTTTTACTAATTTCAATTTTTGTTTTAGGTATTTTTGCAAAGGGAGTTAAGGCCGAACCTAAAATAGAGGATAAAGGATTAAATGTGGATGGTAGATCAGCCTTACTTATGGAACCAACAAGTGGTAAAATAATTTATGAAAAGAATTCTCATGAAAAATTAGCACCTGCTTCCGTTACAAAGGTTATGACTATGCTTTTAACTATGGAAGCAGTAGATTCAGGTAAAGTAAAAATGTCTGATAAAGTTACAATAAGTGAAAATGCAAAGAAAATGGGTGGAAGTTCTATGCTGCTTGATACAGGAGAAGTTAGAACTGTAGAGGAATTAATAAAGGGAATAGGTATAGCTTCTGGTAATGATGCAGCTGTTGCTATGGGGGAATATTTAGGTGGTAGCGAAGAAGCTTTTGTTAAACTTATGAATGAAAGAGCTTCTAAGCTTGGAATGAAAGATACTAGTTTTAAGAACTGTACAGGGCTGAGTGCATCAGGACATATAACTACAGCTTATGATATATCTATTATGTCTAGAGAACTATTGAAACATAAAGATATATTAAAATATACAGGCACATATATGGAAACTATATCCGAAGGAAGAAAAAGCCCTATAGGTTTGGTGAATCATAATAAACTTGTAAGATTTTTTAAAGGTTGTGATGGTTTAAAAACAGGATTTACTGATGAAGCAAAATATTGTATATCTGCAACTGCTACAAGAGATGGAGTTAGAATGTTAACTGTAATAATGGGCTCTCCTACATACAAAGTTAGAAATAAAGATGCAAGTATGCTTTTGAACTATGGATTTTCCAAATATGAAAACAAAAAAATTATAAATAAGGAAGCAGATGTAGAAAAAGTAAAATTAGATAAAAAAGGAGATAGATTTTTTGTAGCAAAATCTGAGGAGGATTTAACTATAGTTGTGGAAAGAGGAAAGGAGTCTAAAATAACTAAAAAACTTGTTATAGATAAAAATAAGAAAGAATATAAGGCTCATGAAATTATAGGGTATTGTGAGGTTTATGTAAATGACGAGTTAGCAGGAAAAGTTAAACTTTATAGTGATAGAGATGTAAAAAAATCTGGTATTATTGGAAATCTGAAAAATAATTTTATAAAGATACTAGATAGAGGAGTGTAAATATAAATTTTCAATGGTTTATAACCATTGAAAATTTTATTTTGTCTATGATAGCAAGATGATTAAAATAAATTGCTTGACTTAAATATGAATACTATAGATAATTATTAGAGATATTAAATGTTGAATTTTTATAAAATAAGCAAACTGCAAAAGTTATTATGCTAGGAGAGATTATAGAATGTCTTTAAATATTAAAATAGAAAATTTTGAAGGACCTTTTGATTTGTTACTTCATTTGATTAAAAAAAACAAAATGGAGATATATGATATAAAGATATATGACATTACAAGTCAGTATTTAGAATATATAAAAGTTATGAAAGAGATGGACCTTGAAATAACCTCAGAGTTCATAGTAATAGCAGCTACATTAATAGAGATAAAATCAAAAATGCTTTTACCAAAACCTAAAATTGAAGAAAGTGCAGTAGATAATGAAGAGCAAGATCCTAGAAAAGAATTAATAAATAAGCTTATTGAATACAAAAAATTTAAGGAAGGAGCTAGATTTTTTAGAAATAGAGAACAAGGGACAGGAAGAATGTTTAGTAAGAAACCAGAAATAATAGAGGAAAAAAAGAAAACTATAGATACAGAAAGTTTACTTAGAGGAATTACTATGCTTCAGCTATTTGAAGTTTATAACAAACTTATAAATATTTATAGAAATAAAATAAATACTAATAGTGTAATTAATAGGGAAATTCCTTTAGATAAGTTCAAAATAGAAGATAAAATTAATTATCTTAAGGAAATTATAGTAAGTGATGAAAAAGTTATGTTTTCAAATATAGTAAAGCATTGTTCTGCTAAAATAGAGGTAGTAGTTACATTTCTTGCTCTTTTAGAACTTATAAAGTTAAGAGTTGTAAGAGTAGTTCAAGAAAATAATTTTAAAGAAATTTATGTGGAGAGGATAGATGACAATGAAAAATATTAGTATTAATCAGATAGAAATAGAAGAAGCATCAGCTAAAAATGTGTATTTTTCTATAATAGAATCTTTACTCTTTGTGTCAGGTGAGCCTTTAGAAATAAAACAAATAGCATCAATAATAGAGTGCAGTACTAAGTTTACGAAGGAATTGCTTAAGGAAATGATGAATCACTATGAACAAGACTCCAGAGGAATAAAAATAATAAATTCAAACGAAAAATATGGACTAGTTACAAAATCTGAAAATAGCGAATATGTAGAAAAACTTTTAGGGACAAACTCAAGGCAATCTTTATCTCAAGCAGCTCTAGAAACTTTGGCGATTATTGCATATAAACAGCCGATAACAAGGGTTGATATAGATGAAATAAGAGGTGTAAAAAGTGATAGAGCTTTAACAACTCTTATGGAAAAAGGTTTGATTAAGGAATCAGGAAGACTAGATATGCCAGGTAGACCAATATTATATGGAACTACTGAAGAATTCTTGAAATATTTTGGATTGGGTAATATCGATGATATTCCAAATTTAGATGAATTAGTTGGCAATTTTAATGTGGATGAAGAAATAATTGAGGACTAAGTTATTTGAAGATTAATTGGCTTAAACATAATCAAAAAAATAACTAGTCAGTATGTTAACATATTTGACTTGTTATTTTCTTTCATATGGATTATAAAAAAGCAATTAATCTTCAGTATTATTTTTTTCTCTTTCTTGCTTTGTATCTTCTTGCTTTGTATCTTCTTTTTTTGTATCCTCTTGTGTTCCCTTCTCTTTGTGGGCATCTCCTTGTGGCTTTTCTGTATTCTTTTCTTGATTTTTCGTGCATTTTTCTTTTACAATATTCTTAACGAAATCCATTATTTGTGGAACTGAATCAATTATTTTGTCATAAGTATTTTGTTGATCTAGAGATAGAAGTCGTACAGAATCTTTTTTTGTAACTAAAAAAGCTACTGGTTTTACAGTTACACCAGCACCAGAACCTCCACCAAAAGGATAAGAGGACCCTGTGCCTCCTGAATTTTTATTATCAAATTCACTTCCGCCAGATGCGAAACCAAAAGAAACTTTAGATATTGGAATGATTAATGTACCATCTTTAGCTTCTACAGCATCACCTACTATGGTATTAACATCTATCATGTCTTTAATATTTTCCATAGTACTTTTCATTAAGTTTTCTATAGGATGATTATCCATAATAAATTCCTCCATTTAGTTAAATTTTATTAAGACTTATTTTTTTATTTATTACTCGAGTTTTATATATTATATATGATATATAAATAACTTTAACCAAATTAACAAAAATTATACTTTCTAATTCTAATTTTAAAATAAATTTATTTAAATTAGGTGTTATAGAAATAGATTGTTTTTTTATTTTAAAAAAATAATTTAATACTTTTATTATTAAAGGAGATAGGGCTGAAACTAATCCATAGAATATTGCTGTATAAGCAGCATCATCTAAGCCATATTGTAAATTCAATCTAAACCTAAGAGTAGGTTTTAATTTATTTCTACTTAGTGAAGATAAAAGGAATTTAAAGTTTTGTAAATCAAAATTTTTTTTATTTTTCGATTTAGCATTTTTTTGTGTAGATTTAATTTTTGAAATTAAATCTATGTTATATATGTACATAGCCAATTTTTTATCTGCATATTTAAGCTTAAATTTAATTGGTATTGGGACTAGAATAATTAAAATTATAATAATAAAAATATTTAGCACAAGGTTTCCTCCAATTTTTATTAATAATTATACCCATTAAAGGAGTTTATATAACTATATGTAAAAAATTTATGGGTTAATTTAAATATTAAATGAGAAAATAATAATATACTCAACTTTATAAGTAGAAAAAATAATATATGCTATTTTTAGTTGGTAATATGCTTAAAATATGATGGTTGAGTTAAAATTGCATTTCTATAGTTAAAAGGAGGAATAGTATCTGTGAAAAATAAATTTAGTTACTTTAGTATTCTAATTTTGATAGTGTTTGTAGCATCAGTTTTAAGTATACCTGTGAATGTGCATGCTTTAGAAAATAATGCTATGAGTAAGGAGAAAGAAAACAAAGACATAGTAGTAGATGCCGGATATGCTATTGCTTTAGATAGTAAGTCAAAAGTTGTACTTTATGGAAAAAATGCATATACTTTAGTACCTATGGCAAGTACGACTAAAATAATGACTACATTAGTAGCTATAAAATATGGAAATTTAGAAAGGAAAGTAGAAATATCTGGAAAGTCAGCTGGTATAAGAGGATCAACTGTAGGTTTTAAAAAAGGAGAGAAGATAGCACTAAAAGAACTTTTATATGGATTAATGCTTAGGTCAGGAAATGATGCAGCAATAGCTATAGCGGAAGGTGTAAGTGGGAATGTAGAGGACTTTGTGCAACTTATGAATGAATACGCCAGTGAAATAGGAGTTTTAAATACTCATTTTCATTCTCCACATGGATTAGATTATGATGATCATTATACAACGGCTTATGATTTAGCACTTGTTACTGCTAAAGCTAAAGAGATAAACTTATTTAATCAAATAGTAAGTTCTAAAGATATAGATGGAAAAAGTTATGGCTTCACAAGAAGTTATCATAATATAAATAAAATTTTATGGCAGTTACCTGAAGCTAATGGTGTAAAGACGGGATATACAGGTAAGGCAGGAAAATGTTTAGTGACTTCAAGTAAAGTACAAGGAAATGATGTTATTGTGGTGGTTTTAAATTGTAGAGAAAGATGGAGAGAAACAAAAAAAATTTATGATTATATAGAAAAAAATTATGAATTTAAAAAAATGTTTTTGAAAGGTCAAAATGCTGCACAAGTAAACTTATACAAAAATATTTTAAATCTTGAATATCAGAATGACATTATTATACCAATGAAAAATAAAGTTAATTATACTATTAAAATTATAAAACCTGACAGGATAGAAGGTTCTATAAGAAAGGGAGATAAAGTAGGAAGTATTTATATATATGGAGATGAAAATGTAATTTACAAAGAAAATCTTATTGCATCAAATGAGTATAAGGCAAATAAAATAAAAGACTTTTTCGGCAAGTATTATAAGAAGAATCAAGTAAAAATTGAGTAAAATCAAATAATTTGTAGGTTCAAGTGGATCTTGCCTATTAGAAAGTCTCTCTTCATATGAATATTAGAAGAATTTATAAGTGCTAATCCAACATTTTGAAAAAAATATCAATTATTATTGTTGGTTAAAGTGGTTAAAATGGAATTTATTTGGTAAATCGCAGGTTAGTATATAAAATTAACAAAAAGTTAATAAATTAAATCGTGAATTATGGAGATATAATTTTAACAATAAAATCATACTAATTAATATATGAAAAATATATTTTAATTAAATTTTGTTATAAATATTGTAAATTTTATAACATACAAATTTCATTTGAATGTAAAAAGATTGCTATTTTAAATAAAAATTAATTAATTGAAAATAATGAAAAATTTATAGCTTCTATACTAAAAATGAATTTTTAGTATAGAAAAAATGTTGTTTTAATAGAATTAATAAATTTGCATAAAAATTTAAAAACACTATAACAAGAAGAGTGTATGTTATATAATACTATAAAATTTCTATATTGTTTAAATAATATAGAGTGCATTACAAAAAGTATAACAATAAAATTAGAATAAATAAATTTGATTAATTTACCAATAAAAGTGAGTACAAATGAATGGTGATGAAAAATATATTTCATAATGAAATATATTTTTCAATTTTGCATTCATTTTATTGACATTTGTTGCAGAAAAATATTAATTGAAAATATATAGAAAGAAATTATAAAACAAACGAAACTTGACTAAAGTTTAACAAGTTAAGAAACACACAACGAATACATATATTTACTTAAATGGAATTTATAACATTGAAAAAGTTGTAAAAATAATGATAAAATAGAAATAACACTATGAATAAACACTTGGATTTTATAAAAATTGCAATATATTTTAAAATAATAGAAAATTTTGTTAAAAGTTGGAAAACGTTTAATATATATATAATTAATTTTAAATTTATATGTTTTTTTTTGGTAAGCGTTTGCAAAAGCATATTGTAATTAAATTTTTAACATGTATAATTAAAAATAAGGAATAAATTTTGTAAGACAGTTAATAAACAAATTAATTTTATGTGATTAATTTGTAAAAAAATAACACTGAAATTGCAGATATTATTTCAAATAATTTTATGTAAATATAAAATTTAAATAGTGATAAAAAGTTTTTATACGAGTATAACAGATAAAATTTTACAGTAGTACAGAATTTAATAGTTAACTAGTACAGGCTTGGAATTAATGTAAAACTAAGTAGATTAAAACTAAAAAATATTCATATTGGATGTATAATTAAAATATTAACATAATTTAGAAAAATTATTCTTTTGCTTTGAACAAGCTTTTAGGAGGCGAGAAATATGAAAAAGGAAACAGAAGGGGTTGTTATTCAAACAACTGGAAATATAGCTAAAGTTAAAGCTAATAGGCATGGAGATTGCAAAAATTGCGGTGCTTGTCCAGGCGATAATGCTATGGTAGTAGATGCAATAAATCCTCTTGGAGCTAAACCAGGACAACATGTTGCTTTTGAAATTAAAGAAGTAAACATGTTAAAAGCCGCTTTTGTGGTTTATATTTTACCTCTTGTAGCAGTTTTTATAGGAGCATTAGTTGGAGGGTTAATAGCTGAAAAAATTGGACAATGGAATATACCTTTTCAAATTATTGGTGGAATAGTTGCTTTTGTTTTATCCATTATATATATAAAGTTTTTTGATAAAGCTGCCAATAAGGATGAAAAAATGAAACCTACAATTACACGCATTTTACCTTAAAGTTCAAAGATATTTTTAAAATTTGCTTAAAGTTAAATTTCTATAAATTTTCTTTATAAAAAAATAAAGCATTAAAATTATGTAAAAGAGGTGTTTAAAGATGTTTAAAAGTTTCCGAGGCGGGGTACATCCCAATGACAGAAAAAGTTATACTTCAGGTAAAGCCATAGAAATAGTACCACTACCAAGTAAGGTTACTATTCCTGTAAGACAACATATTGGCGCGCCTTGTTCACCATTAGTAAAAAAGGGTGATGAAGTAAAAAAGGGACAGGTCATTGCTAAAACTGATGCTTTTGTTTCTGCTAATATTCATGCATCAATATCAGGTAAAGTTACAGATGTTGGTGATTACAATCATCCTGTATTTGGCAAATGTCTATCAATTGTCATTGAAAATGATGGAAAAGATGAATGGGTAGAAGGAATACCTATGGAAAGAAATGACTGGGAGAGTTTAGACAAAAAGAATTACTAAATATTATTAGAGAAGCTGGTATTGTTGGAATGGGAGGCGCAACTTTTCCTACACATGTTAAGCTTTCTCCACCACCAGATAAGAAAGTGGACACTTTCATTTTAAATGCAGCTGAATGTGAACCTTATTTAACTGCTGACCATAGAATGATGCTTGAAGAAAGTGATCGTATTGTTTCTGGAGTAAAAATAACAATGAAAGTACTTGGTATTGATAAAGGTTATGTAGGAATTGAAGAAAATAAACCAGATGCAATAGAAACTATGAAAAAAGCTTTTGCTGGAACCAATGTGCAAGTTATTGGTCTTCCAACTAAATACCCTCAAGGTGCTGAAAAAATGTTAATTAAAGTTTTATCAGACAAAGAAGTACCTTCAGGTGGATTGCCAGCAGATGTAGGAGTTGTAGTTCAAAACGTTGGTACTGTTGCAGCTATTAGTGATGCAGTATTAAAAGGAATTCCTCTAATAGAAAGGGTAACTACTATTAGTGGAGGAGCTATAAAAGAACCTAAAAATATTTTAGTAAGAGTTGGTACTTCATTTACAGATGCAATAGAATATTGTGGTGGATTTTCAGAAACACCAGAAAAATTGCTTTCAGGTGGTCCCATGATGGGTATGGCTCAATCAACTATCGATTTACCTATAATTAAAGGTGTATCTGGAATTTTAGCTTTGAGCAAAAAAGATGTTAATTCTGGAAAAGAATCAGCATGTATTAGTTGTGGAAGATGTGTAGAGGCATGTCCGATGCATTTAAATCCAAGTCAACTTAGTGTACTTGGACAACGTGGCTTATATCAAGAAGCTAAGGAAGAAGAAAATCTTTTAGATTGTGTAGAATGCGGAAGTTGTGTTTATGTGTGTCCTGCTAAGCGTAATATTGTTCAATATATAAAATATTGCAAGGCACAAAATGCGACTCAAAATGCAAAGAAGTAAGGGGGAAATTATAAATGGCTGAAGTAGAATTAAAAGACAAGCTTTTTACTGTTTCTGCATCACCACATATTCGTTCAGAAGAATCTATTTCTAAAATTATGTGGACTGTTAATGCAACTTTAGCACCAGCAGCTATTTTTGGAGTTTGGAATTTTGGCATAAATGCATTAATTTCAATTATAGCAGGTATTGTATCTGCGGTAGTCTTCGAATATGCTGTAGAGAAAATAAGAAACAAACCTATAACTATAAACGATGGTAGTGCTGTTTTAACAGGATTACTTATAGCAATGTGTGTTTCACCAAAAGTTCCGTTTTATATGGTGATATTTGGTTCATTTGTTGCTATAGTTGTAGCTAAACATTCTATGGGAGGATTAGGTTATAACATATTTAACCCAGCTCACATAGGAAGAGCAGCTATGATGGCTTCATGGCCAGTGTTTATGACTAGTTGGTCAAAACTTCAAGCGGCTGGTGTTGATACTGTAACTAGTGCTACACCTTTAGGTATTTTAAAATTACAAGGGTATTCAAAATTAGTTGAAACCTTTGGAGGACAAGGAAATCTTTATAAGTCATTATTTTTAGGTACTCGTAATGGATGTATTGGTGAAACTTCTACAATTTTATTAATTCTTGGAGGAGTATACCTAATTTATAAGAAATATGTTAATTGGGAAGTGCCAATTGTAATGATTGCTACAGTTGGAATTTTAACTTGGGTATTTGGACCTGCAGGTATGTTTACAGGTGATCCAATATTCCATATGATGGCTGGAGGATTAATAATAGGAGCATTTTTCATGGCAACAGATATGGTTACTACTCCAATCACACGTAAAGGTCAAATCATTTTTGCATTAGGAGCAGGACTTATTACTACATTAATTAGATTAAAAGGTGGATATCCAGAGGGAGTTTGTTATTCATTGTTACTTATGAACTGCGTAAGTCCTTTAATTGATCGTTTATGCCCTCCAAAAAAATTTGGAGCAAGGAGGTAATTTGATATGGCAGAACAACATACAGAACATGTAGAAAAAGAGTATACTATTTTTCAAGTTGCTATGAATTTGACAGCTGCCTGTTTTATATCAGGGTTAATTATAGCAGGTGTATATTTTTTCACTCATCCTATAGCAGTAGAGAAGAGTAAGACACTTGAAATTCAATCAATGAAAACATTAGTTCAAGATGCAGATAACTTTGAAAAAATTCCAAATAAGGCAAATTGGTATGCAGCTCAAAAGGGTGGAAAAACTATTGCTTATATAGTTCCATCTGAAACAAAAGGTTATGGTGGAACAATTAAAATGCTTGTAGCTGTAACAAAAGATGGAAAAGTAATTGATTATAATATACAAGCACATAATGAAACACCAGGACTTGGAGATAATGCATCTAAGGAACCTTTTAGAAAACAATTTAAAGATAAAGGTTCAGAAGACTTAGAAGTAGTAAAAGATCCTTCAAATACTAAAAATATCCAAGCTATGACAGGTGCAACTATTTCTTCAAGAGCAGTAACTAAAGGTGTTAAGGAAGCTGTGGATGAAGTTAAGAAGCTGGAAGGAGGTAAATAGTAGTGGGTGATTTATGGAAGATATTTAAAAAGGGTGTAGTTTTAGAAAATCCTATATTTGTTCTTGCTCTTAGTTTATGTCCATCATTAGCAGTAACTAGTACCACAACAAATGCTTTAACTATGGGATTATCTGTTCTATTTGTTATAACAGCTAATAATGGAGTGGTATCTTTAACTAGGAAGCTTGTTAATCCTAAAGTACGTGTACCAGTTTATATTACATCTATAGCAACTATTGTTACAGTAGTTCAATTAGTATTACAAGCCTATGCTCCAATGCTATATAAAGCACTTGGTATTTACTTAGCCTTGGTAGTAGTTTTTGCAATTATTTTAGCTCGTGCAGAAGTATTTGCTTCAAAAAACCCTGTTATTCCTTCAATGTGTGATGGATTGGGTATGGGAGTAGGTTTTACATTTGCAATGCTTTTAATTGCTGTAATCCGTGAATTCTTTGGAATGGGAAGTATATTTGGATTCCATATTTTAGGTTCTTGGTATAATCCTATTTTAGTAATGATTCTACCACCAGGAGCGTTTATATTAATTGGTTATTTAGTTGGTTTCTTTAAGATTTATAATGCGAAAATGGCTGAACGTCGAGCTGAAAGGGGTGAAGCATAATGGAATATTTAACTCTTTTTATAAGTGCTGTACTTGTAAATAACTTTGTTTTAACAAGATTTTTAGGATTATGTATTTTCTTTGGTGTTTCTAAAAGCCTTGATGCTTCCATAGGAATGGGAATGGCAGTTACTTCAGTTATGACATTAAGCTCAATACTTGCATGGTTAGTTTATCATTTTGTACTTGCACCATTTGGTTTAACATTCCTAACAACAGTTGTCTTTGTACTTTTAATTGCAAGCTTTGTACAACTTTTGGAAATGATTATAAAGAAACATGCGCCTGCACTATATAACATGTGGGGAATTTACTTGTTACTTATTGCTACAAACTGTATAGTACTTGCTGTTCCAATAATGAATGCAGAATCAAGTTTTTCATTCTTAAAAAGTGTAGTAAATGCTATTGGTTCAGGTATTGGTTTTGCGTTAGCGATAATTTTAATGGCTAGTTTAAGAGAAAAATTAAGATTGGCAGATGTACCTAAACCGCTAGAAGGTCTTGGCATTGCGTTTATTTTAGCTGGTATGCTAGCATTGTCATTCCTTGGTTTTTCTGGCATGATTACTTTATAGAAGGGAGCTGGGAATAATTATGGAAACTGCAATTATAGTCTTGGTTGTAATGACCATTGTTGGTTTAATATTCGGTTTAGTATTAGCCTTTGCTAATAAAAAATTTGCGATGGAAGTAAATCCACTTATAGAATTAGTTGAGGATATACTTCCAAAAGGACAATGTGGTTCTTGTGGATATGCTGGTTGTAAAGCTTATGCTGAAGCAGTAGTTAGCAATCCAGATGTACCACCTAATCTTTGTACTCCAGGTAAAGAGCCTGTTGCTAAAGCAGTGGCAGAATTAACTGGTAAAGCTGCTGAGGAAATGGAACCAGTAATTGCTCATATAAAATGTTCAGGTTCGATTGATAAAGCTGTTAAAAGCTATAATTATGAAGGAGTACATGACTGTGTAGCTGCTAGTTTATTACAAGGAGGTCCTAAGGCTTGTAAAAATGGATGTCTTGGATTCGGAACTTGTGTTGGTAATTGCCCATTTGGCGCTATGACTATGGGAAAAAATGGATTGCCAATAGTTGACAAAAAGAAATGTACAGGCTGTGGTAAATGTGCATCTGTTTGTCCTAAAAAAGTTATTGAAATGCTTCCAACTGACACTCATGTATGTGTTAACTGTAACTCAAATGATAAGGGCGCAGTAGTTCGTAAAGTCTGCACTGTTGGATGTCTTGGATGTGGTCTTTGTAAGAGAAATTGTCCACATGAGGCTATTGTAGTAGAAAACAATTTGGCTATAGTAAATACTCATATTTGTATGGAAAAATGTGATAATCCAACATGTATAGCTAAGTGTCCAACAAAGGCTATTATATCTAAAGTTGGAGATGTGAAGCCTGAAGTTCAGACTAAACAAGAAATTGCAGCAAACACTGAAAATTCAAATACTAGTGCTAATGACAAGGATAAGTCAGCAAATTAGAATTGCAAGTACATTGACTTTGATAATATCAAATGATATACTTACAACATAATATTTAATATTGATTTATTCGGTTGAAATGAACTTATAAGTTCATTCCAAGATAATTTTGGTTTCTAGGGTGGGAAACTCTTCATTGAGTTTTTCACCCTTTTTGTACGTTTATTTGGCTGTTGAACAAGTTAATTTAAATATAAGAGCTTATTTTAAAATATAAATAGTTAAATCTGTGTAGTAGAATCTGCATGAGATATTTAATGAGGATTAAGTATGATAACAGGATTAATAATAACTTTAATTACTATTTTTGTAGCACCACTTTTATTTGAAAAAGTAGAAAGTAATCTTGAAATATTCTTGTAGAGGTATTAATATGTTTATATTTGTTACTGCATTGGAGTTACTTGGAGGGGGAGTTAAAGTGGATAAAGAAAAACAAAAAATTAAACAAAAGAACATTGAAATATGGGATAAGGCAGCAGTTGCATTGGGTACTGCAGGGCATGGATATTGGAAAGCGTTCGGAAATAGATTAGTTGAAATTTCCGAAATTAATAAAGGTGATTCAATAATAGATATTGGGACTGGAAGAGGATCAGTACTATTCCCAGCAATAAAAAAAGTAGGAGAACTGGGGAAAGTTATAGGTATAGATATTTCAGAAATTATGGTGAAAGAAACTCAAAAAGATGTCTTAAAACAAAACATAAAAAATGCTAAAGTATTGCATATGGATTCAGAAAAATTAGAGTTCGAGGATAGTTGCTTTGATAATGTAACTGCTGGATTTAGTATAGGGTATATTTTATTTGATGATGTTAAGTTAAGAGAAGTGTTAAGGGTATTAAAAAAAGGAGGGCAAGCATCCTTTAGTATATGGGGTATACTACCATATAAAGAATGGATAATGAAAATATTTGCTAAATATCTAAATAGCAGCTTATTTGATGAAAAGAATAATTTAAAAATAGATGTTCCAAAATTTAATACCATAGAGGATATGAGAAAGATATTAGAAGATGCAGGATTTAGAAATGTTGAAGTTTATGAAGAATATACAGACCTTGTATATAAGGATAAAGAACAATGGTGGGAAGAAATGTGGGCCAGCGAGTTTATAGGACTACTAGAACAAGTAGAAGAACTTGGTTTTAATAAATTGGAGGAAATTAAAATAGATATATATGAAGGTCTAGAAAAGCATAAAAAAGAAGACGGTATTCACTTTAATGTTTCAGTGATATATGCATTAGGGAAAAAATAGTGTGTTTTGTATAAGAAAAATATAGATGAATCATAAATATTTAGAAGGAGTAACTTTATGAAAATAACTACACTTATAGAAAATATTAAAGATGATTCAAAAGATTTAATTAATGAAAAGGGTTTATGTCTTTATATAGAAAAAGACAATAAACGTATACTTTTTGATACAGGAAGAACAAATCGGTTTATTTATAATGCAGAAAAATTAGGAATTGATTTAGAACAGGTTGATGCAGTGATACTTTCACATGGACATGGTGACCATGCAGGTGGTTTGATACCCTTTCTAAAAATAAATGGCAAAGCAAAAGTATATATGAAAATGGGAGCTTCCAAGGATCACTATTTTCATTGTATGTTCTTTAATAAAAATGTTAGTGTTAGTAAAAAATTGTTTGAAGATTACGCTGATAGAATTGAGTATGTAAAAAATTTTACAGAGATAATGAAAGATATTTATATTATTACAGATATACATAAGTATTACAAAACTCCTGAAGGAAATAAATACTTATTTGTTAGGGAAGGAAGTAAGTTAGTTAGGGATAAATTTCAACATGAGCTAATTATGGTTGTAAAAGAACAGGCAGATATATGTATATTTACAGGTTGTTCTCATAATGGTACTGCCAATATGATAGAAACGGCTAGGAGCAATTTTAAAGGTTCGAATATTAAAGCTGTTATAGGTGGTTTTCATTTAGTTAAAATTCCTATAATAAAATCAGTAACTGCTTCCAAAGAGCAAATTGATGTGCTTGTGAAAAAGATTATTGATTCAAATGTAGGAAAGGTATACACAGGACACTGCACAGGAGAAAAAGCATATAAAAAACTAAAGAAGGCCTTAGGTGATAAAATTCAATACATAAAAACAGGTGCTGAATTTTATATTTAAGGGAAATTATAAAAATATTGCGATGCAACTTTTTTTAGTGGAGAGTGGAGAATTGAGAGTTGATAGTGAAGGTTGATTTTTAGCTATCGCAAAAAATCTTTTAATTTATATAAGTCAGCAATGTTTCGCTTTAGCGAAACGAGCCATGAAAAATTTAATCAAAGATTTTTTGTAGTGCAATGGAAAAAAATCCACATTAACTTTCCACTCTCAATTATCAACTCTCAACTAGCAAAGCGAAGCGTCGCATTTTGCTTATTATGTTCATTAATAATTCAGATGTTTTTAAACATAGGAATTTTATTTATATGTCTGGTTAAAAGTTTGGTACAAAGTCCTATAAAATATCCTGTTACTACTGCAGACACTAAAAGCACTGGAAGGTATATGTATATTCTAAAATCTTTTACAACTAGGGAAGCTACAAATAACTGACCTATATTGTGAAATACAGCACCACATATACTTATTGTCCATAAGCTGATGGAATCCTTAAAATATTTATATAAAATAATCATTACCACATTACTTAATATTCCCCCAGCTATACTGAACATAAAGGCAGACATAGATCCTCCAAACATAGATCCTAAAAGAGTTCTTAAAAACATTATAAGCAGGGCTTCTTTCCATCCCATTAATATTAATGCAGCAAGGGATATAATGTTGGCAAGGCCCAACTTTATGCCAGGAAAAAGTACTGGTATTTGAGCTTCTACTATATATATTACCATGGCAATACTTACTAAAAAACTTAAAAACACCATCTTTTTTGTTTTTTTCATTATTACACCTTCATTAACTCGATATTTGATCAAATTTAGCATTTTTGCCTTCTATATTGATCATTAGCTTGTGAGGAAGACATACAGAGCTTTGACCAGGTTCAGATATCCAACCTGTTTTAACACAAATTTTATCAGGACAATCTGCATCTTTAATTCTTATTTTACCAGGAATCACTTCTACAAGATTAAAATGATCACCATCATAAGGTATTTTTATTTCTTGCTTTTCTTTTATAGCATTTAAATCTATAGTTTTAATTATTTTGCCGTCCTGTTTTATAACTGCTATATGATGAGAGCTTTTAATATGCTGCTTATATAAAAAAACTGAAATTGCACTTATTACAATTAAACCTAATATTAATACTGCAGCTATTTTATCTCCTTTTTTCATTTCCATGCTCCTTTTATTCAATCTTTACCATTCTAATACCACAATTTTTAATTTTGCCTAATCAGTCATAAGTCAATTCTAAATTAGCCTAAGAATCATGTTATATTTTTTCAGCAACTATGGTAAATAACTTAGGTATACCTTTATCCTCTGGTTTAGGACCTTCATTTTCTTGAAATGTTTTTATATACAAGTTGTTGTTAGCAATAGAAGTTATAATTTCACCTATAGTCCATTTCCTTAAATGAGCTTTTTGAAAACCACTTTTTTCATCTGCTGTAAGATTCTCCATACCAGGTACAAATTTCATGTAAGCGACATCAGTTTCTTCTATAGCTGTGTTAAAGTAGTCACCAGTAACTTTGTGTTTTTTTCCCTTAGTAGTAATAAGTTTTGTAGATATAGGATGAAAATCTTCAATCATAAAAATTCCACCTTTTTTTAAAAGCTTTGAGGCAACATGAAAAAATGGATTTAAGTCTGTGAAATAGTGAAGAATTCCAAGCTCACAAAAAACTATGTCATAATCACCTGTAAATTCATTATCTGGGATATTTAATACATCTGAAACTATATATTTTATATTTGTATCACACGCTCTAGCTAAATCTAAAGCATATCTTGAATTTTCATAAGAAAAATCTATCACTGTAACATTTGCTCCCATTAAAGCTAAAGAGATAGCTTTAGTTCCGTGTGAACCTAATAAGTTTGCTATTTTTTTATCCTTAACATTTACAAAGTGTTCACTTAGTAAACCTAAACGGGAAATAGGATTTGCTAATATTTTTTTTGAAGCTTCTAAGGGACTTCCAAAACGGTAAACCCATGCGTCATATGCCATTTGGTTCCAAGCAAGCTCATTTATTTTTGTATGTTCTTCTTGCATATAGACCTCCTAAATTATAATATGTATATAAGTAAATTCACTTGTTATAGTCGTTACTATCAAATTTTACTATAATATAAACCTGTTTACAATGCCAAAGGTGAAAATTAGAAAATTATAGTTATACATAAAAATTAGTAAGATAGTGAAAAATAAATTGTGAATATTTACATTAAATATTTATAAGGGGTGTATGGACATGAAATTTTTGAAAGTTTTTTTAATTTTTATTCCTATTAGTATAGTGGGGGAATTTATGAAATTAAATCCTGTATGGATTTTTATATTTGCATCTCTTTCCATAATACCTTTAGCAGGTATTATGGGGGAAGCTACAGAGGAAATATCTATATACTCAGGACCTAGAATAGGAGGGTTTTTAAATGCTACTTTTGGAAATGCTACAGAGCTTATAATATCCTTTTTTGCTTTAAAAGCAGGGCTTTTTGATGTAGTTAAGGCTTCTATTGCAGGTTCTGTTATAGGAAATATATTATTAGTACTTGGAGCAAGTATGCTTTTTGGTGGATTGAAGTATAAAATACAGAAGTTCAATAAAAAAGTAGTAGAGGTTTCCTCAAGTATGTTGCTGTTTGCAGTTATAGGGCTTAGTATACCAGCTATTTTTACTCATACAGTAAATAAAGAATTGATTACTTTAAAATATGAATGGCTAAGTATTTCAGTTGCCTTAGCTATGTTTGTAATATATCTATTAGGATTGTATTTTTCATTTTATACGCATAAAGATTTGTATGGATCAGAGCATGAAGAAATTGGAAAATCAAGATGGAGTTTAAAAAAATCTATATTAATTTTAGTGGTATGTACTTTGGCAATTGCTTTAGAAAGTGAATTTTTAGTTGGAGCTGTAGAACCAATGACAGAAAATTTATCATTAAGTAAGTTCTTTATAGGTATAATTGTAATTCCAATAATAGGAAATGCAGCAGAACATAGTACTGCCATAGTTATGGCAATGAAAAATAAGATGGATGTAGCTGTAGAAATAGCTATAGGTTCTAGTTTACAAATAATATTATTTGTAGCACCTGTACTTGTATTTTTAAGTCTTTTATTTAAGCCTATGAGTATAATATTTAATGAATTTGAATTAGTTGCACTTATAGTGTCTGTAATTATAGCGAATAGAGTAGCTAGCGATGGAGAATCTAATTGGTTAGAAGGAATACAGCTTATTGCTGTCTATATTATAATAGCATTAGGATTTTTAATTTAAAGAATAGATAGAGCAATAATTATAAACATAGGATGATAACGCGAACAATACAACATAAAAACAAGTATATAATTCGGATACATAGAAATTTTTAAGGAAAATTTTCATTTAATATTTGTATTATCACATATTTATGTTATAATTTAAGCGAATGATAATTTAAAATTAATATAAAATGTTCGTAAAACTTATTTATATAAGGGGGATAAAAATGGCAAACTGTGTTAAAAGAATATTTGTAGAAAAAAAAGCTGGATTTGATGTAGAAGCTCAGAATATATTACAGGATTTGAGAGAAAGTCTTGGTCTTAATGGGTTAGAAAATATTAGACTGATTAACCGTTATGATATAGAGGGAATATCAGAAGAAGAATATGAGAAATCCAAGCATACTATTTTTTCAGAAAGAACTGTAGATGCAGTTTATGAAGAAGAAATAAAAGTTGATGAAAAAGATAAGATTTTTGCTGTTGAATATCTACCAGGTCAATATGATCAAAGAGCTGATTCAGCTTCTCAATGTGTTCAAATACTTACTCAAAGTGAAAAGCCAACTATTCTGTCAGCAAAAGTATATGTAGTAAGTGGGAATGTATCTGAAGAAGAATTTAATAAAATAAAAAAATATTGCATAAATAATGTAGACTCAAGAGAAGCTTCTTTAGAAAAACCTAAAACTTTAGAAATGGAAGTTATGGTTCCAGATTCTGTTGAAATACTAGAAGGCTTTATAGAAATGAATGATGAGCAAGTTAACGCTTTTGTAGGAGAAAAAGGTCTAGCAATGAGTTCTGAGGACCTAAAATTTTGTCAAAAGTATTTTAGAGATACTGAAAAGAGAAATCCAACCATTACTGAAATAAAGGTTATAGATACATACTGGTCAGATCACTGTAGACATACTACCTTTATGACAGAACTCACTAAAGTTAATATAGAAGAAGCTCATTTAACTGCTCCTATAAAAAAAGTTTATGAAGAATATTTATCTAATAGAAAAGATTTATATGGTGATAAAGACAAACCAGTTTGTCTTATGGATATAGCTATTATAGGCATGAAAGAACTTAGAAAAAAGGGACTTTTAGATGATTTAGATCAATCTGAAGAAATAAATGCTTGTAGTATAGTAGTAGATGCAGATATAGATGGAAAAAAAGAAAAATGGCTTGTGATGTTTAAAAATGAAACTCATAACCATCCTACAGAAATTGAACCTTTTGGAGGAGCTGCAACTTGTCTTGGTGGCGCTATAAGAGATCCACTTTCAGGTAGATCATACGTATATCAAGCTATGAGAGTTACTGGAAGTGGAGATCCAAGAACTAAAATAGAAGATACGCTTCAAGGAAAACTTCCTCAAAAGAAAATAACAAGATCAGCAGCTCATGGATATAGTTCTTATGGAAATCAAATAGGTCTTGCTACAGGTCAGGTAGCTGAAATATATGATGAAGGCTATGTGGCAAAAAGAATGGAAATAGGTGCAGTTATTGGAGCAGCTCCAATGAAAAATGTTAAAAGAGAAGAACCAAAGGCTGGAGATGTGGTTATTTTAGTTGGAGGAAGAACAGGAAGAGATGGTTGTGGTGGCGCAACAGGTTCTTCTAAAAAACATACAGAAAACTCCATTTTAACTTGTGGTTCTGAAGTTCAAAAGGGAAATGCTCCAACAGAGAGAAAAATTCAAAGATTATTTAGAAAAGAAGAAGTAAGCACCATGATAAAAAGATGTAACGACTTTGGTGCTGGTGGAGTATCAGTTGCTATAGGTGAACTTACAGATGGATTAAATATAAATTTAGATCTAGTACCTAAAAAATATGAAGGTTTGGATGGAACAGAGCTTGCTATATCAGAATCTCAAGAACGTATGGCAGTAGTGGTTTCAAAAGAAGATGGAGATAAATTTATAAAATATGCTGAAGAAGAAAATTTAGAAGCTATAAAAGTAGCAGATGTAACTTCAGACAAACGATTAAAGCTTTACTGGAAAGGAACTGCCATAGTAGATATGAGTAGAGATTTCCTAAATACTAATGGTATAAGACAGCAGGTAGAAGTTTCAGTAAAAGCACCTAAAGAAGATAAAAATTATTTTAATGTAAATAAGGATGTAACTAATTTAAAAAATCATTGGATTGATACATTAAAAGATTTAAATGTATGCAGTCAAAAGGGTTTAATAGAGAGATTTGATAGTACTATTGGTGCTGGTACAGTACTTATGCCTTTTGGAGGAAAATATCAAGATACTCCAGCAGAAGGTATGGCAGCGAAACTTCCAGTACTAGATAGAGAAACTAAAACAGGAACTATTATGACTTTTGGATATAATGCTGAAATTTCTACATGGAGTCCATTCCATGGTGCAGTATATGCTGTAGTAGAATCAGTAGCAAAGATAGTAGCTTGTGGTGGAGATGCATCAAAAATAAGACTTACTTTCCAAGAATATTTTGAAAGATTAGGAAAAGATGCTTCAAGATGGGGGAAACCATTTTCAGCATTAATGGGAGCATTATATGCTCAAAGAGAATTAGGCATTGCAGCTATAGGTGGTAAAGACAGTATGTCAGGAAGCTTTAAAGATATGGATGTACCACCAACACTAGTGTCCTTTGCAGTTAACGTAGTAGATACAGATAAAGTAATTTCATCAGAATTTAAAAAATCAGGAAGTAAGATAGTTATAATTCCTATGACTAGAGATGAGTATGATCTTCCAAATTTTGAAGTATTAAAGAAAAATTTAAAAGCTGTAACTTCTATGACTGAAAAAGAAGAAATACTTGCTGCTATGACAGTTAGAAAAGGCGGTATATGTGAAGCGGTAAGTAAAATGAGCTTTGGAAATAGAATAGGTGTTAAATTAAGTCAGGTTACAGAAAAAGAATTGTTTGCACCAATGTACGGCTCTATAATAATAGAAGTTTCTAATGATATAGATTTAGATAAAGAATTAGCAGGAATTGAATACAGAGTAATTGGAGAAACAATAGAAGAAGCTTCAATATATACAAATGGTTTGAAATTAGATATAGAAGAAATTTATAAAGCTTGGGAAGGCACTTTAGAAAATATATTCCCAACAAAAACAAAAAATATAGATGCTGATATAAAGAATGTAGAATTTAAAGCTGAAAAAGTAAAAACACCAGTAATAAAGATAGCAAAACCAAAAGTGTTTATACCAGTATTCCCTGGAACAAATTGTGAATATGATTCAGCTAGAGCATTTAAAAAAGCTGGTGCCGATGTAGAAGTTATGGTACTTAAAAACTTAACAGCAAAAGATGTAGAAAAATCTATAGACTATATGGAGCAAGTTATAAAAGCTTCTCAAATAGTAATGCTTCCAGGAGGATTTAGTGCAGGAGACGAACCAGATGGTTCAGGTAAATTTATAGCAACAGCATTTAGAAATCCTAAAATAAAGGAAGCTGTTATGGAACTTTTAAATAATAGAGATGGATTAATGCTAGGAATATGCAATGGATTCCAAGCTTTAATAAAGTTAGGCTTAGTACCTTTCGGTGAGATAAGAGATATAGATGAAAGTTGCCCAACACTTACTTATAACAAAATAGGACGTCACGTATCTCACATAGTAAATACTAAGGTAGTATCAAATGTATCACCATGGTTCAGCAATGTTAAAGTGGGAGATGTACATTCAATTGCAGTTTCACATGGTGAAGGAAGATTTGTTGCTGATGAAAAAATGTTAAAGGCACTTATAGAAAAAGGTCAAGTAGCTACGCAATATGTAGATTATGAAGGAAATGCTACTTATGATATAAGATTTAACCAGAATGGTTCAGTATACGCTGTGGAAGGTATAACAAGTCCTGATGGAAGAGTGCTTGGTAAAATGGGTCACTCAGAAAGAAAAGGAGACAATATATTTAAAAACATACCAGGTAGCAAGGATCAAAAATTATTTGAAGCAGGAGTACAGTACTTTAAATAATTGACGTATGTATAAGAATAGACATCCAGAATATGATTCTGGGTGTTTATTTTTTATATGACACAGTATAAGCAAGATGCGACACAACTTTTTTAAGTTATGAAACTTTATTTTTATTTGTTATAATGTATGTAAAATATCTAATAACAAAGTTTGTTGGGGAGGTAAAAAGTATGCTTATTTTATCTAAAGATGATATTAAGAAAGTATTTACTATGAAGGATGCAGTAGATTCTGTAAAGGAAGCGTTTTCAGTTTATTCAGAGGGGAAAAGTGTAGTTCCTCTTAGAGTTAATATTGATGTGCCTAAACAGGGTGGTCAAAGTTTGTTTATGCCAGGATATGTAGAAGATTTAGATAGTATTGGAATAAAAATAGTTTCTGTTTTTCCTAAAAATGCTGAAAAGGGTAAACCTGTAGTGCCTGCGCAAATGCTGCTTTTGGATGGTACTACAGGGGAAGTCTGCTGCATAATGGATGGAACATATTTAACTCAACTTAGAACAGGAGCAGCATCAGGAGCAGCTTCAGATGTATTAGCTGTAAAGGATGCTGAAACAGCTGCGTTATTTGGAGCTGGAGGTCAGGCTATTTGCCAATTAGAAGCATTACTCTCGGTTAGAAAACTTAAAAAGGTAAAGGTTTATTCTAGAGATGTACATAAACTTGAAGATTTTGTAAAGCAGGCTAATTTAGAGTTAGAAAATTATGGAGTGGAGATAGTAAGTGCTAAAAATCCAGAAGAAGCTATTAAAGATGCAGATATAATTACTGTAGTTACTACAGCAACAAAGCCAGTGTTTCCAGGAAATTTAGTTAAAAAAGGTGCTCATATAAACGGAGTTGGATCTTACACAAGAGACATGCAGGAATTGGATGAATATATAGTAAAAAATGCAGATAAAGTTTTTGTAGATTCAAAAGAAGCAGTTTTAGCTGAATCAGGAGATTTTATAAAACCAATGGAAAAAGGAATCATAGATGCAAAAGAATAAATGCAGAGCTAGGGGAAGTCATATTTGGAAAAGCAAAAGGTAGAGAAAATAACGATGAGATAACGTTATTTAAAACAGTAGGAATATCAGTTCAGGATGTAGTTACTGCATATAAAATATATAAAAAGGCATTAGAAAGAGGTATAGGAAAGGTAGTAGAAATATAACTGAAATATATAAAATAAAAAAAGTATATTTTTTTTATAAAAGGCAATAATAAGAAAGTAAACTTTTTACTCATATTTACAATAACTAGAACTAGTATTTTAAAAATTAATACTAGTTCTTTTTTTTATATAAATAAAGTTTGATTTTAGTATGAGTTTTTACAATGAGAATGTGTAAAAGTAGATAGCCTTGTTCTAAAACCTTCAAAAAACTAATATAAATACTACAAAGATATTTCCTTAGAGACATATAATTTTATAGTTGATATTACTTTTTTTAGGGAGGTTTTGGAATGAATTTTAAAGAGTTAATAGAGAATGATCGAGAGAAAAGGACAAAGGACACTTTTCAAGGAACTTTTCTTGATTATCTTGAAGTTCTAAAGGAAAATCCAGATACAGCTAAGCTTGCGCATAAAAGAATACATCATATTATAAATAAACTTGGAGTGGATGTTTTAAAACCAGAAGAAAATTTGAGAATAAGAAAAATATATGGAAATGAAACTATTAAAAGTTATGGCTTTTTCAAAAATGAATTTTTTGGTATAGATAAAACATTAATGAAAATAGCTAGCTATTTTTATTCAGCAGCTATGGAAGGTGAAGAATCAAGACAAGTGCTTTATTTAGTAGGTCCTGTTGGATCAGGAAAATCTTCTATAGTGGATTCATTTAAAAAAGCAATAGAGGCAAGTGAACCTATATATGCTTTAAAAGGATGTCCTATGAGAGAAGAGCCTCTGCATCTTATTCCTAAACACTTAAGAAAAAAATTTGAAGATGTATTAGGTGTAAAAATAGAAGGAGATTTGTGTCCAGTATGTAGATATAGACTAAAAGAAGAGTTTAAGGGTGAATATGAAAGATTTCCAGTGATTAAAACAGGGTTTTCTATAAGATCTAGAAAAGGTGTAGGAGTAGTACCGCCTGTTGATCCTAATAATCAAGATACTTCAGTATTAGTAGGTTCTGTAGACATATCAAAAATGGATTTATATCCAGAAGATGATCCTAGAATATTTTCACTAAATGGTGCTTTTGATGTAGGAAATAGGGGCATGGTTGAATTCATAGAAGTGTTTAAAAATGATGTGGAATATCTTCATACTATAATAACAGCTACTCAAGAAAAATCTATACCATCACCAGGAAAAGGATCTATGATATATTTTGATGGAGTAATTATTGCACATTCTAATGAAGCAGAATGGAATAAATTTAAATCAGATCATACTAATGAAGCTATATTAGATAGAATTGTAAAAGTAGAAGTTCCATATTGTATGGAATTAAGTGAAGAAATAAAAATATATGAAAAGATACTTAAAAAGAGTGATTTTAAAGCTCATATAGCTCCACATACTATTGAAGTAGCAGCTATGTTTGCTATACTTACAAGACTTATGCCATCTAACAAAGTGGATGCCTTTACAAAATTAAAAATATATAATGGTGAAGAAATAGTTGAAAAAGGTACTACTAAAAAAATAGATATTACCGAGCTTAGAGAAGAAGCTGGTCTTGGAGAAGGTATGGAGGGTATATCTACAAGATTTATAATTAAAGCAATAGATAATGCACTTTCAGATTCTGAATGTGATTGCATAAATCCTTTAAGTGTTATGGAAAATATAATGAAATCAGTAAAAGATTTAGATGTAGCTGATGATTATAAGAAAAAAATATTTAGCATTTATTCAAGATACTATAAGAAAAGAGTACAATAAGGTACTTGAAAAAGAAATAACCAAAGCATTTATTCAAAGCTTTAGAGAACAGGCAGAAAGTTTGTTTAATAATTATTTAGATCATGCAGAAGCTTATGTAAACAAAACCAAGATTAAGGATAGATCTACAGGAGAACAACTAGAAGCTAGATGAAAAATTTATGAGATCAATTGAAGAACAAATAGGTATATCAGAAGGTTCTGCTAAAGGTTTCAGATCTGATGTAACTTCATATATGTTCTATATGATAAGAAAAGGAGGAAAAATAGATTATACTTCTTATGAACCTTTAAAAGAAGCTATAGAAAAGAAACTAACTTCTTCTGTTAGGGAAATGTCACGTATTGTTACAAAATCAAAGGTTAGAGATAAAGAACAAGATAAAAAATATAATTCAATGGTAGAAGAAATGAAAAAGAATGGATATTGTGATCATTGTTGTAATGTAATACTAAAATATGCTGCTAATAATCTATGGAAGGATTGAGGTATTATGGGCATATTTAGAGAGTTTAATCCGATAGGACATGATAGAGCTGCAGAAGATAAAAGAAGACATAGAGAGTTGGTAGAAGACTCTATAAAGAAAAATTTGGTGGATATATTATCTGAAGAAAGTATTATAGGAGAGACTAAGAATAAAAAGATTAAAATACCAATAAAAGGACTTAAAGAATATCAATTTATATATGGTAAAAATGTACCTGGTGTTGGAAGTGGCGATGGCAGCGAAAAAAGGGGAGAAGTTATAGGAAAAGAAAAGATCGGCAAAGGAAATGGAACTAAAGGTGCAGGTAATGATGAGGGAGAAGACATATATGAAACAGAGATAACTATTGAAGAGATAATGGAATATATTTTTCAAGATTTAAAATTGCCTAATCTAAACAAAAAAAAGGTTTCTGAAATAATATCAGAAGGTTCCAGGAAAAAGTGTGGTTATCAAAAAAGTGGAATTCCTCCAAGGCTTGCAAAAAAAAGAACTGTGGTTGAAAAGCTTAAAAGAAAACAGGGAATGAAAAGAGCTTTGTCAGAAAACTCCAAGAAAGATGAAATAAATGAAGAATTAAGCAAGGAATTTAAGGTGGAAAATGATGAACTTGTAGGAAGATTTCCGTTTAAAGAAAATGATTTAAGATACTACAAAGTTAAACCTACAAAGAAAAAAGAATATAATGCAGTAGTTATGTGTATAATGGACACATCTGCGTCTATGGATCAAAATAAAAAGTATTTAGCACGTTCCTTCTTTTTCATGCTATATCAGTTTGTAAAGATGAAATATTCTAATGTAGAAGTGGTATTTATAGCCCATTCTACCTCTGCAAAAGTAGTTACTGAGGAAGAATTTTTCCATAAGGTAGAATCAGGAGGAACTTATATATCCAGTGGCTATAACAAAGCACTAGATATTATATTAGAAAAATATAACCCTGATATATGGAATATATATTCTTTCCATGTTAGTGATGGAGATAATTGGAGTGAAGATAACGATAGAGCTGTAAAGGCAGTAGATGAATTATGTGATGTATGTAATTTATTTGGATATGCAGAAATTATGGCCTATGGATATACTAGTGCTATCAAAAAAAGGTATTCTGTTGAAATTAATAGAAAAAATTTTGTATCTGTAGCTATGAAGAAAAAAGAGGATATGTGGGATGCTATTCAGAGAAATGCTTAGTGTAGACATAAAAAATGACTACGAATAAGGAGGTGAAATTTTGGAGTATACTATAACAGATTTAGAGCGGTGGAATGATATTATAGAGGAAAAGGCTCAAGAAGTAGGTTTAGATTATTATCCTCAAGAATTCGAGATTATAAATTATAATGATATGCTTTCTTATGAGGTCTATATAGGAATGCCATCTATGTATCCTCACTGGAGCTTTGGAAAAGCCTATGAAAAGTTAAAAACTTTATATAATTATAATCTTACAGGGCTGCCTTATGAAATGGTAATAAACTCTAATCCGTGTATTGCATATTTAATGAAAGATAATACATTGTTATTACAAATATTAACTATAGCTCATGTATATGGTCATAACGACTTTTTTAAAAACAATAGATTATTTAAAGAAGCCACTAGTGCTGAGTATACAGTAGAAATGTTTAAAAATCATGGGGATATTATAAGAGCATATATAAATGACCCTAGTATAGGATATGTAGAAGTAGAAAATATGCTTAATGCAGCACATGCTTTAAAATTTCAAAGCAATAGATCTACAGGAGTTAAGTATTTAGATGATGAAGAAATAAGAAAAAGAAAAATAGAAAATTATAAAAATATGGAGATAAGTGACAGCATTATAGTACCAAGAGTAAAAGAAGAACCTCCTGATGTAGACAAGATACCTCAAGAACCTACAGAAGATATATTAGGTTTTATATCAAAATATGGAGATCTTGTGGAGTGGCAAAGAAACATTATAGAGATAGTAAGAGCTGAAACAAAATATTTTATACCTCAAATGGAAACGAAAATCATGAATGAAGGCTGGGCAAGTTTTTGGCATTATAACATTTTAAAGAACTTAGACTTGCCTCAAAATTTATATATGGAATTTATAAAAAGACATAATGATGTAGTGGTTCCTTTCCAAGGAAGTGTAAATCCTTATTTTCTTGGATTTGAAATTTATAAGGATTTAGTAGAAAAACATGGAATTAAAAAAATATTTGAAACAAGACTTATTGAAAGAGATGAATCTTTTCTTAGAAGGTATCTAACTAAAGAGCTTTGCAGTAAATTAAATTTGTTTCAATATGCTAAAAAAGAAAAAAATTATGTTATTGATGAAATATCTGATGAAAAGGGATGGAAGAAAATAAGAGATACATTAAGTAATTCTTGTGGTATGGGTTCAATTCCGTATATAAGAGTTACAAATATATCAAAATTAGATAAAACGTTAACCCTTGAGCATGTTTTTGATGGAAGAGAACTTCAACTCAAGTATGCATTAGAAACAGTTAAATACGTTGTAGACTTATGGAAACATAAAGTAAGGTTAGAGACTACTATGGACGGAAAACGTATAAAAATTATTTGCGATGAAAATAAAAAGATAAGTTATGAATAAAATTTAAGTAATTATTAATGGCAGAGTAACACAATAAGCAAGATGCGACGCTTCGCTTTGCTAGTTGAGAGTTGATAATTGAGAGTGGAGAGTTAATGTGGATTTTTTTCCGTTACACTACAAAAAATCTTTGATTAAATTTTTCATGGCTCGTTTCGCTAAAACGAAACATTGCTGACTTATATAAATTTAAAGATTTTTTGCGATAGCTAAAAATCAACCTTCACTCTCAACTCTCAATTCTACACTCTTCACTAAAAAAGTTGCGTCGTATTATTTCTATAATGTAAAAATTAAGTTAGTATAGTGGAGCCTTCCTAAAATTTATGGCATCATTGCAGGAAAATCAAGGCCTGTTTTCTCATCTAAATTAAACATTAAATTCATATTTTGAATAGCTTGCCCTGCAGCTCCTTTCATAAGATTATCTATGCAGGAAGCTACAATAACTCTTCCAGTTCGTTTGTCTAAGCGTATTCCTATATGACATAGATTAGATCCTTTAACCCATTTGGTTTCTGGCATAGTATCTGTAACTTTTACAAAGAATTCATCTTTATAAAAGTTTTTATATAATTCATAAAGATCCTCTTGTGATTTTTCACAAATTAAGTTGCTGTAACATACAGATAAAATTCCTCTATTCATAGGTACTAAGTGAGGAGTAAAGGTTAAAGTTAATTTATTTCCACATATGTTTTGAAGTTCTTGTTCTATTTCTGGAGTATGTCTATGCTCACCTACTGAGTAGGCTTTAATAGATTCATTACACTCAGTAAAAATATTTCCGATTGATGCACTTCTACCAGCTCCAGATACTCCTGATTTAGCATCTATAATAATAGATTTCTCATCAATTATATGTGAACTTAGAAGTGGAGCTAAAGCTAATATACTAGCTGTAGGATAACAACCAGGGTTTGCAATCAAAGAAGCTTTTTTAATTTTGCTTCTATATAATTCTGTAAGGCCATAAACAGAATCTTTTAAAAGCTCAGAACAAGTATGTTCTACCTTATACCACTCTTCATAAATATCTTTTGAAGCAATTCTAAAATCTGCGCCTAGATCAATTACTTTTATCCCTTTATTTAAAGCCTTTTTTGCTATATCAAAGGATTTACCATGGGGGAGAGCTAAAAAAAGTATATCTATACAATTTAATTTATCATCTACGTCCTGCATATTTATACAAATATTATCAATAAACCCATAAAGGTTTTTATAAACATCGCTATAGGATAAATTTTCATGGCTATGAGAACATAGAAAAACTATTTCCATGGCAGGATGTTTTTGCGCTAGCCAGACTAGCTGTTGACCTGCATACCCCGTAGCTCCTATTATGCCTGCTTTAATCATTTATATCACTCCTTTTATAATAGATTAGAATAAAACAATTATACATAAAATAAAACAAATATTCAATAAAAACAAAATAAAACATTGAATAATAATAAAAAGCATAGTATAATTATGCATATAAAATCTGAAGGTTGGTGGAGCAAATGGTAAACGTAGAAAATCTTATGTCCTTAGATGCAGATCCGTTACCATACATGAAAAAGTTTGTGGGGAAAACTTTTGTAATAAAATATGGTGGAAGTATAATGAAAAATAAAAGTGCAGCTAAAGCATTTATAGAAGATATAGTTTATATGAAGCTTTTAGGTATAAATATAGTTATTGTTCATGGTGGTGGTCCGGAAATATCAAAATGGCTTCATATGACAGGTATAGAAAGTAAATTTGTAAATGGACTTAGAATTACAGACGAAGATGTTATGGATGTAGTGGAGATGGTATTATCTGGACATATAAATAAAGACATATCAGCTAATTTAAGTAACTATGGAATTAGTGCCCTAGGATTAAGTGGTAGAGATAGTAATTTAATAAAAACAAAAAAGAAATACACATATGATAGCAATGGAAAAAAATTAGATATAGGATTTGTAGGTCAAGTGGTAAGTGTAAATAAAAATTTCTTGAGTAATATACTTGAAAAAGGCAGATTACCTGTTATAGCACCTATTGGATGTGATTCTTATGGAAATAAATATAATATAAACGCAGATTATGCAGCATCTTCTATAAGTTCATCGCTTAAAGCAGAAAAACTTATTATACTTACAGATGTAGAAGGCGTATATATAGATATAAATGATAAAAGTAATGTCTTAAAAGACATAAAAACTGAAGAGATAAAAAATTATATAGATCAAGGTATTATAAATGGAGGAATGATTCCTAAAATGGAATGTTGCATAGAAGCAATTGAAAAAGGCACAAAAAGTGTGCATCTTGTAGATGGAAGAAAAGATCATGGATTAATCTTAGATATAATATCAGGCGAAGGAACTAAAATTACCTTAGAAGGAGGAATAAATCAATGTCAGAAAGTAATATAATGAATACTTATGGTAGATTTGATATAAGTTTTGAAAAAGGAATTGGATGTAAGTTATATGATAGTAATGGAACAGAATATATGGATTTTGTTTCAGGAGTAGCTGTAAATTGTCTTGGACACAGTCATCCAAGTATAATAAAAGCAATTGAAGAACAAAGTAAAAATGTAATGCATGTATCTAATTATTATTGGAATAGTAAATCTATAGAGCTTGCAGAAAAGTTATGCTCCTTAAGTCAGCATAGTTCAGTTTTCTTTTGTAATAGTGGTACTGAAGCTATGGAAGTAGGTGTAAAGGTTGCTAGAAAATATGGTAAAGTTAATGGCGGCTCTAGCAAAAATGTAATCATATATATGGAACATTCTTTCCATGGAAGAACCATGGGTGCACTATCTATAACGGGACAGGAAAAGTACCAAAATGATTTTAAACCATTAATAGGAGGCACAAAAAGTGCTAAATTTAATGATATAAAAGATTTAGAAGATAAAATGGACAAAAATGTTTGTGCTGTTATAATTGAGCCCATTCAAGGTGAAGGTGGAATAAATTTAGCTTCTGTAGAATATCTTAAAGGTGTAAAAAAGTTATGTGAAGAAAATGATGCACTGCTTATATTTGACGAAGTACAATGTGGAATAGGAAGACTTGGAAGTTTATTTGCATATGAAAAATTTGAGGTAGTTCCAGATGTTGTATGTATGGCAAAGGCTCTTGGAGGTGGATTTCCTATAGGTGCTGCTATGGTTAATGAAAAAGCTTCTGTACTTGAAAAAGGAGATCATGGTAGTACCTTTGGAGGAAATCCTTTAGCATCAGCGGTTAGTTTAACAGTTTTAAAAGAATTAGTAGATGGAGGAGTAATAGAGAAAGTAAGTGGAAAAAGCCAGTATTTAATATCCAAATTAAAGAACTTTAAAGAAAAGTATTCCATAATAGAAGAAATAAAGGGAATGGGGCTTTTAATTGGAATAAAGCTAAAAGTAGATGTGAAAGAATTTAGTAAAAGATGTTTTGATCATAAACTTTTGGCAGTTACTGCAGGTAAAGATGTTATAAGATTGCTTCCTCCTCTTAATATAGAAAATAATGATATAGATGAAGCTATGGAAATTTTAGATAAGGTTTTAAAATCCTATAGTTAAAGTTGTTTTAAAAAGTATGAAGAGTATTTTAACTTTTCATACTTTTTATTACGTTGATATTTAGAAAAATTCTTGATATCATAACTATTAGTATCACATAAATTAATAATAGATTAAAATAAAATCTTAGTTAATTTAGGATGGAGGATAAAAAATGAAACCTATAATAATGACAGATGCTAGCTGTGATTTGCCACCAGAATTTATTGAAGAGAACAAAATACCATTTCTTGGACTTGTATGCCATTTTAAAGGAAAAGATTATGAAGATGATTTTGGAAAATCATTAAATAGAGAAGAATTCTATAAAGGTTTAGAACAAGGAGAAATACCTTCTACATCTCAAGTAAATGAATTTAGATTTGTAAAAAAATTCAAATTGTTACTAGAAGAAAAAAGACCTATAATATATATAGGTATGTCATCTGGATTAAGTGGAACATTTAATAGTGCAAAACTAGCAAGAGAAACTGTTATAGAAGAATATAAAAATGCAGATATAACTGTAATAGATACAAAATGCTCATCTATTGGACTAGGAATTTTAGTATATAATGCCTATAGGATGCTTAATGAAAATTTTTCAAAAGAAGATATTATAAATTGGATTGAAAATAATAAGATGAAAGTTAACCACTGGTTTATTGTAGAAGATTTAAACCATTTAAAAAAAGGTGGAAGAATATCTGGGTCAAAAGCTACTATAGGAACTTTGCTAGATATAAAGCCTATAATTTATATAATGGAAGATGGAAGCCTTAAAAATGTAAATAATATAAGGGGAAGAAAAAGAGCTACTAAATATCTGATGGAAAGATTAAGAGAAAGATGTTTAAATCCACAAGAACAATTAATAGGTATAGCCCATGGACATTGTTTACAGGATGCAGAGTCTTTAAAAAAAACTATAGAGACGGAACTTAATTGGAAAAATATTATTATAAGTGAGTTAGGTCTTGGAATGGCTGCTCATTGTGGTAGAGGAATGCTAGCACTTGCTTTTATAGGAAAAGAAAGATAAAGTAACGTTAGATTTTGAGGTGATTTTATGGAAATTAGCATAGGATATGTAAAAAAATATTGGGAAGAATTTATGAAAACTGAAAAATACAATAAAAATTTAAATCCTATTGTAAGGGAGTCTTGGATAAGATGCAAAAAGGGTGGAGTAAATCATATAAATGGAAACATAAAAATAGCCTCAAAAGATGAATTAAGCATAAAATTAAAAGAAAATAAAGAGCTTATATCTGTATCACATCCTATAATGGAAAATTTGTGTAATATAATTGAAGGATCTGGTTTTGTAATAATATTATCAGATAAGGAAGGTTGTATTATTGATATAATAGGTGATGAAAAACTTATTAAAAGTGAAGATTTAAATTTTGTTATTGGTACTTTTTGGACTGAAGAATCTATAGGGACAAATGCAATAGGAACAGCTATTTACCTTAACAAACCTATTCAAATAATAGGGGCAGAACATTATTATGAAAAAAATCATTTTCTAACATGTTCTGCAGCACCTATACATAATGAAGAAGGAGAAGTTATAGGCAGCATAAACATGTCTGGAAATCATTATAAAGCTAATTCTCATACTACAGCTATTGTAGTGTCAGGAGCTTATTCTATAGAAAACCAACTTGCTCTAATAAAATCGAACAAACTTTTAAATGTAATTTTTGATTCTATGTCTGAAGGTATGTTGGTTTTGGATGAAGAATTAAAAATTAAAAGTGCTAATAGAATGGCTTCAAAAATATTGGGTATTTCTACAGATGAAATACTTAATATAAGTATAGACTCTTTATTAAAAAATATAGATTTTATTAGAGATACATTAAATGTAGAAAAAATTTATCATAATTTAGATTATAATTTCTATGTGAAAAACAGAAGGGTAAAATGCAGTGTAAATGCTTTTCCTGTTATTATAAATGAAAAAGTACAGTGTACTGTAATAACATTTAATGGTGAAGGATATATGCATAAAGTAGTGAATACTATGGCAGGATTTAATGCATCTTACAAGTTTGAAGATATAATAACTAAAAACGAGGAAATGAAGAGAACTATAGATTTTTCTAAAAGAACAGCATTAACTAGTTGCAATGTTTTAATAGAAGGTCCCAGTGGAACAGGAAAAGAAATTTTTGCACAATCTATTCATAACTATAGTGATAGAAGTAGTGGACCTTTTGTAGCAGTTAATTGTGCATCGCTTCCCAAGGAACTTATGGAAAGTGAACTTTTTGGATATGAAAAAGGCGCATTTACAGGAGCAACTAAAGAGGGACATCCAGGAAAATTTGAATTAGCTAATGGAGGAACTATATTTTTAGATGAAATTGGTGAATTGCCATTAGATATGCAGTCAAAACTTTTGAGGGTTCTTGACAATAATAAAATTACAAGATTAGGTGGAACCTATGAAAAAATATTAAATGTAAGAGTTATAGCAGCAACTAATAGAAAATTGGAAGAAGAAATAAAAAATAAGAATTTTAGAGAAGATTTATATTATAGATTAAATGTAATGAATATTAAAACCACAGCTTTGAAGGAACGGTTGGAAGATATAGAAACCCTGGCAAAATATTTTGTCTACAGGTTAAATTTAAAAAACAACAATGCTTTTAAAACTCTAAGCAAAGAATATTTAAATTGTATTAAAAATTATGAGTGGCCAGGAAATGTTAGGGAGCTTAGAAATGTGGTAGAACGATCTTATTATTTGTGTGAAACTGACAATATAACTGAAGAACTCTTATATAATCATATTGTTAAAACAAAAACTATAATTTTCGATGAAAAAAAACAAATTATGTCTATGGAACATATGGAAGTAGAAAATATAAAAAATGCTATAAAACAGGCAAATGGCGACTTAGTAAAGGCAGCACACATGCTTAATATAAGTAGAGCTACTATATACAGGAAGGTTAAAAAATATTCTATAAAATAGAATGTAAAATTATTCCTCTCAAATTGTGAAAAATATAACTAAAATCTCAAAATGAGATAGGAAAAAATCTCGTTTTGAGATTTTTTTGTTTTAAAATGTTGTAAAATGACATTTTAAGTGTTGGCATGCATTTTGCTTATAATAATTAGTGTTCAGAGTTAAATCAGAAATATTAAAATTTTTAAATAAACTATATTTTAGGAGGAATAAAAATGTCAAGATTTACACTACCAAGAGATATTTATTTCGGAGAAAATTCTTTAGAAAATTTAAAAACTTTAAAAGGTAAAAAAGCTATAGTTGTTGTTGGTGGAGGTTCAATGAAAAAATTTGGCTTCCTTCAAAAAGTTGAAGAATACTTAAAAGAAGCAGGATTAGAAGTTAAGTTAATAGAAGGAGTTGAACCAGACCCATCTGTTGAAACGGTTATGAAGGGTGCAGAGACTATGAGAGAATTTGAACCTGATTGGATAGTATCCATAGGTGGAGGATCACCAATAGATGCTGCTAAAGCTATGTGGATATTCTATGAATACCCTGATTTTACTTTTGAAAAGGCAGTAATTCCTTTTGGAATACCAGATTTAAGACAAAAAGCTAGATTTGTAGCTATACCATCTACAAGTGGAACAGCTACAGAGGTTACTGCATTTTCAGTAATAACTGATTACAAAGCTAAAATAAAATATCCTTTAGCTGATTTTAACTTAACACCTGATATAGCTATAATAGATCCAGCTCTTGCACAAACAATGCCAGCAAAATTAACAGCACATACAGGTATGGATGCGTTAACTCATGCTATAGAAGCTTATGTAGCAGGATTAAGATCATATTTTTCAGATCCTCTTGCAATACAAGCTATAGTTATGACAAAAGATAATTTACTAAAATCATATGAAGGAGATAAAGAAGCAAGGGATGAAATGCATATAGCTCAATGTTTGGCTGGAATGGCATTCTCTAATGCATTGCTTGGAATAACTCATAGTATGGCACATAAGACAGGTGCAGTATTCCACATTCCTCATGGATGTGCAAATGCTATATTCCTTCCTTATGTAATAGATTTTAATAAGAAAGCATGTAAAGATAGATATGCAATTATAGCTAAAACTTTAGGATTATCAGGAAATACTGAAGATGAATTAGTAGATTCATTAACTTCTATGATACAGGAAATGAATAAAAAGATGGATATACCACTAACATTAAAAGAATATGGTGTAACAGAAGAAGATTTCAAAGCAAATATAGATTTTATAGCACATAATGCAATTTTAGATGCATGCACTGGATCTAATCCAAGACCTATAACTGAAGAAGAAATGAAGAAATTATTCCAGTGTACATTTAATGGAGAAAAAGTTAACTTTTAGCTATAAATATAGTAAAAAATAAGTAAATTTAGTCCGAAAAAACGGATTAAAGCTCAAAAATGAAATAATATTATTTCATTTTTGAGATTTTTTAATAAATATATTGAAATATGTTGTTTTTAAGTATAGCATGTTATTGTATCATTAATATTATAGTATAAAATGGAATTATGAATTATGGGGGTAAAAAATGTATAAGATTGTTGAAAGAAAAGAATTAGCACCAAGTATTTTCCTTATGGAAATAGAAGCGCCAAGAGTTGCAAAATCTGCCAAACCAGGACAATTCGTTATAGTTAAAATCGATGAAAAGGGTGAAAGAATTCCGCTAACAGTTTGTGACTATAATGCAGAAAAGGGTACTGTTACTATAGTTATTCAATCAGTAGGAAGTTCAACTAACAAGATGTTTAATCTTAATGCAGGAGATTATGTAGCTGATTTTGCAGGCCCACTAGGTCAACCATCAGAGCTTATTCATGAAAACTTAGAAAGTTTAAAGAAAAAGAAAATTATGTTTGTAGCTGGTGGAGTAGGTTCAGCACCAGTATATCCTCAAGTTAAATGGTTGAGGGAGCAAGGTGTTGACGTAGATGTAATAGTAGGAGGAAAATCAGAGAATTACCTTCTTCTAACAGAAGAAATGAAAGCTATGGGAGCTAATGTACATATTTGCACAGATGACGGCTCAGCAGGATACAAAGGACTTGTAACAAATCTTTTAAAAGAACTTATAGATGATGGAAATAAATATGATGTAGTAGTTGCTATAGGACCTATGATAATGATGAAATTTGTAGCCAAGCTTACAGCTGAATATGGTATTAAAACTATAGTAAGTTTAAATATGTTAATGGTAGATGGAACAGGTATGTGTGGAGCTTGTAGAGTTAGTGTAGGAGAAGACACTAAGTTTACTTGTGTAGATGGTCCAGAATTCGATGGACATTTAGTTGATTTTGATGAAGCTATGAGAAGACAAACTCTTTATAAGAGTGAAGAAGGTAGAAAACTTATAGCAAAGGAAAAAGAAGAAGGACATACTTGTAGCTGTAAAAAAGATACTAATGAAAGAATGAAAAAAGTGCCAGTAAGAGAACAGGATCCTAAGGTTAGAGCTACTAACTTTGAAGAAGTCTGTTTAGGATATAATGAGGAAGAAGCTGTAAAAGAAGCTTCAAGATGTTTAAATTGTAAGAAACCTATGTGCGTATCACAGTGTCCAGTATCTATAGATATACCAGGTTTTATAGAGCATGTTAAAAAGAGAGAATTTGAAGAAGCTGCTAAAGTTATAGCTAAATCCAGTGCACTTCCAGCAGTATGTGGAAGAGTATGTCCACAAGAAAGCCAATGTGAAGGAAAATGTGTACTTGGAATAAAAGGAGAAGCAGTATCTATAGGTAAGCTTGAAAGATTTGTAGCTGACTATTCAAGAGAAAATAATGTGGATTTATCAGATAAAAAGCCTAGTACTGGTAAGAAGATTGCAGTTATAGGCAGTGGTCCTGCAGGACTTACTTGTGCAGGAGACTTAGCTAAGTTAGGTCATGATGTAACTATATTTGAAGCATTACATGAAGCTGGTGGAGTTTTAGTTTATGGAATTCCAGAATTCAGACTTCCAAAGGAAACTGTAGTTAAACACGAAGTAGAAAATGTGAAGAAACTTGGTGTTAAGATAGAAACTAATGTAATTATAGGAAGAACTGTGACTATAGATGAACTTGTAAATGAAGAAGGTTTTGATGCTGTATTTATAGGATCAGGCGCAGGACTACCAAAATTCATGGGAATACCAGGAGAAAATTTAAATGGAGTATTCTCAGCAAATGAATTCTTAACAAGAAATAACTTAATGAAGGCATTTAAAGAGGATTATGAAACACCTATAAGACCAGGCAAAAAGGTTGCTGTAGTAGGTGGAGGAAACGTTGCTATGGATGCTGCAAGAACAGCACTTAGATTAGGAGCAGAAGTACACATAGTGTACAGAAGATCAGAATCTGAACTGCCAGCTAGAGCAGAAGAAGTACATCATGCAAAAGAAGAAGGAATAATTTTTGATCTTCTTACAAATCCAGTAGAAGTGGTAGGAGATGAAAAAGGCTGGGTTAAGGGCATGAAATGTGTAAAAATGGAGCTGGGAGAACCTGATGCATCAGGAAGAAGAAAACCTATAGAAATTAAGGGCTCAGAGTTTGAAATGGAAATAGACACTATGATAATGTCTCTTGGAACATCACCAAATCCATTAATATCTTCAACTACAAAGGGATTAGAGATCAACAAGAGAAAATGTATAGTAGCAGAAGAGGAAACTGGATTAACTTCAAGAAAAGGAGTGTATGCTGGTGGAGATGCGGTAACAGGAGCTGCAACAGTAATACTTGCAATGGGAGCAGGAAAGAAAGCTGCTAGTGCTATTCATGAATATTTAAGTAAATAGAAGCAATTTGTTTTAGGCAGATGCCTCAAAATGAACTTTAGTGAAAGATTTAAACTTTCATAATTAGAAAAAAGCACTATGAATTTCCATGAAATTCATAGTGCTTTTGCTATGTTTAATATATACAAATGATGAAAATTGTTTTAAAAAATATGTATAGATTTTGTATTTTGAGACAACTATTTAAAGTTTTTAAAGAAGTAAATATTAATATTTTAAAAGATTAATTGTAAAATGTATAATTATGTAGTAAAATACTTTATAAGTATTAAAATAAAAAAGTTGTAAAAATATCAACTGATATATTTGCTAAATGTGTATAATTTAAAAATTATTGAGCAAATGTACAATTTATCTGAAGAAAATATTAGAAGAAATTTTATTTATAATAATTAGAAATTTTAAAGGTTCTTCAGTAATTGAAGAGCCTTTATTTACAAAATATATGGATTATGAAATTAAAAATTATAATATGATTTAAAAAATAAGTTTTCCTTTTATGTATATAAATGTTATAATTATGGTGAATTATATATAAAAAGGAGGAATAATAACATTATGTTACAAATGTCCTCATTAGAATTTTTATTTAGAGGTATTCCTGAATCATTTTTATTAATTTTTATGAGTTATTTGTTTGCTCATAAAAAAGTTGATAAAAAACTTTGTTTAATATCAACTATAGTTTATTCAATAACTGTTTATTTAGTAAGATTACTTCCTATACATTTTGGGGTTCACACAATGATGCTGATGATGATTTATATTATAATAATTGTTTCAATAAATAGAATACCTATTAATAATGTTATATCTTCTATATTAATTGGAATGATAGTGCTGACCATGTGTGAATTAATAAATTTGTTTGTTTTAGATAAATGGTTAAAATTTAATATGGAATTTTTACAAAAAAATCCATTAATGAAAACTTGGTGTTTTATGCCTTCTTTATTATTATTTGGAGTTATTGACCTGATACTTTATATATTTGTATACAAAAGTGAAAAAATGTCAAAAAAATGTTTAAAGTTGCAAGCTTATGAAATTAAATAGTCTGTAAAATCGTTAGTGTTTTAAGGCTAATAATGACAACTAAGAGAAGTAAAAGCTTATAGATTTTTGATTTATTAAAAAATTATTAAGTATTCCATTAAAAACCATAATATTAATATTTTAAATAAATTGTTCCTTTTGTGTGTGAAAAATGTTATAATAATGGTAAATTCTATACATAAGGAGGATTAATAACATTATGTTACAATTATCTCCATTGGAATTTTTGTTAAGAGCTATTCCTGAATCGTTTTTGTTGATTTTTGCAAGTTATTTATTTGCTAGAAAGAAGATTAATAAAAAACCCTATTTTATATCAGGCTCACTTTTTTCAATAGCTTCTTACTCAGTAAGGCAGCTTCCTATACATTTTGGAGTTCACACAATTATTATCATGATAATTTATATTGTAATAATTGTTTTTATTAATGATATACCTATTAATAAAGCCATATCTTCTATATTAAGTGGAATGATAATATTGTTAGTTTGTGAATGGATAAATTTGTTTGTTTTAAATGATTGTTTGAAAATTAATGTTCAGATGCTATTGAATAAGCCGTTGATAAAAACCTTGTATTTTATGCCTTCTTTGATATTGTTTTCATGTATAATTTGGTTATTTTATTTATTAACAAACAAAACTAAAAAAGGGAATTCGGAAAATGTTTTTAATTGAAAATTTATCAAATAAAATAGGCTATAAAATTGCAGGAACTTTAAAATTGGATAAGGATCAAGAAGAAATTATGATTTATGGAGCCTTTAATTTACTACAGCTTTTGTGGTCAACTTTATGGGTCGTAGTATTTGGAATGGCTTTTAATATATTAATGGAAGTACTTATTATTTATTGTGCCATTATTTTATTAAGAAAGTATTCAGGAGGTGTGCATGCTAGCTCTCCTGGTAGGTGCACTACTATTGGAACCACAATAGTGGTAGGACTTGCTTTAATTATTCATAGTTGGTATAAAATGTTTAACATATATTTGATACTTTTTTTAGCAGTATTAAGTGGGATATTTTCATATTATATAGTTTACAAATTGGCACCTGTGGATAGTCCAGCTAAACCAATTGTTAAAATGGAAACTAGGAGTTGCTTCAAAAAAAATTCTATAACAGTGATTAACATTTTATCTGTAATTGTATTTATAATATTGTTTTTTTATATTAAATATAATATAAAATTTTTATTAAACAGCATTGCCTGCATATGTGTAGGTACTGTTTGGCAGTCATTTACACTTACATATAAAGGTCATAAAATACTAACTAAAGTAGATAGTATTTTAAAAAAAATTTTGTAAGGAAGTGAGAAATATGAAAAATGGTTTTAAAGAAGCTGCTGTAAGGTTAAGTGCTAAAGTACTTAAAACTCTTGCTGTTTCAACATCAGCGTCAGCATGTTGTGCAGGATTATATCAACCTAAAGAGCCAAAATGCCTTAGAGAAAAATAATTTTTAACATAGGGATCAAGTTTTTGATCCTTATGTTAATGTTTGATATAAATAAATGTGTGGATGTGATAAAAATGGATAATATTGAAGAAAATAGACAAAAAAACATAAACAACATTATATCTATTGTTAAATTAGCATCATTATTTTTTTGTGCAATTTTATTTTACAACCAATTTTTTATAAAAAGTAAAATTATGTCTAATGGAGAAAATAGTTATTTTAATGTAAGTATAGTTGGCGTAGTAACTTGTGTAATAATGTTAGTTTATTGGCTTTGGTTGATTTTTTCCTTAAGAATATTTAAATTAAAATATATCAAAACAATTCAAATCATAGAAAATATTGTTTTCATCAGTATTTTTTCTGGTTTAGTTCTTATATCTAACACTTACAACAGTCAATGTAAGTTTTTATTTTTGTTTATAATTATCACATCAACTTTGCAATCAGGCATGAAATACGGAATGGGTATAGCGTTAATTTCATCTGCAATTATATTAATCATAGATTTAATGTATGCACCTAATAATGGAGTTAACTCATACTTTGAAAATGATTTAATTTTAGTTGGAGTTTTCATTTTAACAGCTTGGCCTTTAGGACATTATGTTAAAATTGAAAATGAAAATTTAAAACAAAAAAATTTAGAACTACAGATGCTAAATCGTAAATTAAGCAAGCAGGAGGAGCAGCGTAAATACATAGAAGAAATGCTTTTAAATAACGAAATTTGTTATAATTTGCTTATTGGAAATTCTAGAGATGCTATTTTTGTGCATCGAGATGATAAGGTGATTTTTACAAATGAAAGTGCTGCAAAGCTAGTTGGTTTCACCAAAGCGGAGGACATAAGTAAAAGAGAAATTTTAGATTTTAGCACTGATGATGAAAAAGATAGTGTAAAAGAAAAATTTAAACAAATATACGATAAAAAAACAACTAAATTAGACTTTGAAGAAAAAATATTAAGAAATGATGGAAATGTGATTATTGTAAAAAATACATCCACTTATTTTATATATGAAGGAAAACAAACTATATTAACTATTTTAAGTGATATAACTTCAGAAAAACAAGTAGAAAAACTTCAAAAGGATGTAGAAAAAAATATAGAATTACTAAATGAAACTCGTGAATGTAATAAAATGATTACAGAATTCTTTTCAAATATATCTCATGAATTAAAAACTCCTTTAAATGTTATATTTGCAGCAGTACAGGTGTTAAATATATACAATAAACAAGAGGAAGAAGATTCTATAGAAAAAGAAGATAAATATCTTAAGGTAATTAAGCAAAATTGCTATAGGCTTTTAAGGTTAATTAATAATTTACTGGATATGACTAGGCTGGATTCAGGCTTTCTTAAATTGCATGTGAAAAAATATAATATTATAAGTGTAGTTGAAGATATTAGTTTATCTGTTATATCCTATGCAGAAAGCAAAGGAGTAACGCTTATATTTGATACTGATGTGGAAGAAAAAATAATGGCTTTTGATGCAGATAAAATCGAAAGGATTATTCTTAATTTACTATCAAATTCTATTAAATTCACTAATTCTGGTGGAAAAATATATGTAAACATGATGGATATGAAGGATAATGTTATTATTTCTATAAAAGATACAGGAGTGGGAATACCAGAAGATAAAGCACAAATGATATTTGAAAGATTTGGACAAGTAGATAAAACTTTAAAAAGAAATAGCGAAGGAACAGGTATAGGATTATGTCTTGTTAAATCTTTTGTAGAAATGCATGGAGGAACAATAGAAGTTAAAAGTAAATTAGGAGAGGGAAGCGAATTTGTTATTAAAATTCCTGTAACAATAAAGGAAGAAGAACAGTTGCAGGAAAGTTCTATGTATGAAACAAATATAGAAAGAATTAATATTGAATTTGCTGATATATATTCTGAATTTGTGTAGAATGTATTTAAAAAAATAACCAGGAAATTAGCTAGTCTATTTGACTAGTTATTTTCTTTTATATGACTAAAGTAGATGTATAAATTCAAACCTTAAGTAAAAAATAAATGTAAACTTAAGGAGGTGAATTAATTGAAAAAATTGTTATATATTACTGTAAATACAAAACCTGAAGAAATGTCCACCAGTAAAACTGTGGGAAGAGAGTTTGTTAATAGATTTTTAGAACAATATCCTGATCATGAATTTATGGAAATTGATGTTTGTAATGAATACATTCCAGAAATAAATTATAAGTATTTTAAATCTAGAGCTGAACTTGTTTCAGGTGCAGAATATGATTCATTATCTGAAAATGATAAACTAGCTGTAGATAGAATAAATCAACTAAGTGATCAATTCGTAAGTGCGGATGTTTATGTAATTGCGGCACCTATGTGGAGTGTAATGTTTCCAGCTAGACTTAAAGCTTATATTGATTGTATTGTGCTTAATAATAAAGTTATTAAAATAGATACTGATGAAGTTAAGGGCCTTCTTCAAGATAAAGAAAGAAAAATGGTATATATTCAATCATCAGGTGGAGTATATCCTAAGATTTTTTCAGGTAAGATTAATCATGGAGTAAATTATGTTCATGATATATTTAAATTCTTAGGAATAAGTAAATTTGAAAAAATCATGGTTGAGGGAGTTGACCTGCCATCAGTTGGCAAGGATGCAGCAATAGAAAAAGCTGCTTATGAAATGGATGATATAATATCTAATTTATAATGAAAAAAAGGGAATGGATTTTTAAAATATTCATTCCCTTTATTAGTCATTATTTTATTATTAAATCAAGAGCTTGTTTTAAGTCATTTATTATATCTTCCACATTTTCTAAACCAACAGATAATCTTACAAGACCATCACTTATACCAGCAGCATGTCTTTCTTCTGGTGAATATGGTGAATGTGTCATGGAAGCAGGATGTTCAATAAGAGTTTCAGCATCTCCTAAACTTACTGCAAGAGCAGCTAATTTCAAGTTATTCATAACCATTGCACCTTCTTCTACACCGCCTTTTAATTCAAAGGAAATCATAGCACCAGGAAGACTCATTTGAGTTTTTGCAAGATCATAATATTCAAAGCTCTTAAGTCCAGGATAGTATACTTTAGAAACAGCAGCATGTGATTCTAAAAAGTTAGCAACTTTCATAGCATTTTCGCAGTGTCTTTCCATTCTTATAGGTAAAGTTTTCATACCTCTTATAATAAGATATGCATTGAATGGACTAAGCACTGCACCAGTCATATCCTTTAATCCAAAAAGTTTAACTTGATCTATAAATTCTTTTTTACCAGCTGCAAATCCAGCTATAACATCTCCATGTCCATTTAAGTACTTTGTTGCAGAGTGAACAACAACATCAGCACCAAGTTCTAAAGGTCTTTGAAGATAAGGAGTACAGAAGGTATTATCTACAAATACAAGACAATCTTTATTATTTTTATGAGCCACATCAGATATTTTTTTAATATCGTTAATTTTTAAAGTTGGATTTGCTGGAGTTTCAAGATAAACAACTTTTGTATTTGGTTTTAAGGCATTTTTTATATCTTCAATATTTGTTGCATCAACAAATGTTACATCAACACCAAATCTTGTAAGACCATGGTTTAAAAGAGCAAAAGTGCATCCATATAAAGTATCTGATGCAACTATGTGATCTCCAGCTTTCAGTGCAGTCCAAAGTGCAGCAGAAATTGCTCCCATGCCAGATGCAGTAGATACAGCTGCTTCAGCACCTTCTAATAAAGCTAATTTTTCTTCTACTTCTGTACATGTTGGGTTTCCAAGTCTTGAATATATGTAACCGTCTTCTTTGCCAGCAAACCTATTTCCACCTTGCTCTGCTGTATCAAATATAAAAGTTGATGTTTGGTATATTGGAGTAGCTAAAGATCCAAATTGTTTATCACGAACATGACCTCCGTGCACTGCTATTGTGTTAAATCCCATTTTTTTTATATCTTCCATAATAAATGTCCTCCTAAAATATTTATTTAAATATGTATCATTAATATATAAGATATAGAAGCAAGTACTATGCCAATATGAAGGCATGGGAACTAGAAAGTCGGTGTAAATGTTTTCAACCGTTTTTTATTAATAAGTGTAAACTTTATTTTACAATGTAAAATAAAGTTTACACTTAAATTAAGATTCATAGGTAGATTCTATTGGATAAGTGTGAAAGTTTATTCCATATTTATTTAATTTATTTATTATGGTGGTATGAGATACTCCAAGAGCTTTGGCAGCCTTTCTACAGCTTTTATACTTTTTCATAGCAGAAAGCAAGGCTTTTTTTTCCGCAGATTCTACTACATCTTTCAGTTTAAAGTCAAAAGTGTAATCTTCAGAAATAGTATTTATATGATTTGTATTTTTTTCAAAATCCATAATTAAATTTTCTTTTTTAAGAAGGCTGCCTTGACATAGATTCATAGCTCTTTCTACAACATTTTGCAATTCTCGAATATTGCCAGGCCAATCTTTTTTCACAAGTTTGTCCATAAAGTCCATTTCAGCACCATTTATATTTTTTCCTAGACGATTATTTAATTTTCTTATAAAAAAGTTAACTAACATAGGTATATCTGAAATTCTATTTTTAAGGCAAGGGATATATATAGGTATTACATTTAATCTATAATATAAATCTTCTCTAAAGGTACCCTTTTTAATCATATCTTCTAGATTCCTATTGGTAGCTGCAATTATTCGTACATCTATTTTTTCTTCCACAATACTGCCTATTTTTCTTATAGTTCCTTCCTGAAGAACTCTTAAAAGTTTTGCTTGAAGTGGAAGGGAAAGTTCTCCTATTTCATCTAAAAAAATAGTACCGTTTTTTGCTGCTTTAAATAGACCATCTTTTCCATTAGATATTGCACCAGTAAAACTTCCTTTTTCGTATCCAAAAAGCTCGCTTTCTATAAGATTGTCAGGTAGAGCAGCACAATTTATGGTAAGAAAATTTTTATTCACTCTTGAACTTAGTTTATGTATGGCATTTGCAAATAGTTCTTTTCCTGTACCACTTTCACCACGAAGAAGTATAGTTGAGTTACTTTTGGCTACAGATACACATATTTCTTTTATTTTTAAAATAGAAGAGCTATTGCCTATGATGTCTTTAAAAGCAAAGTCTTCCTTTGAAGCGATAACATTGGACATTTCTATGGCTTCATCCATACCTTTAAGGGATGCAACAGCACCTATAGTTCTTCCTTGATCATCTTTTACAGGTCGTCCAGAGGTGATGTAGTGAAAGTTGCTTTTAGTGTTTTTTATAAGTACTTCTATGTTATCGTAGTTTTTACCAGTTTTTAAAAGAGTTATAATAGGACCATCAAAACCTAAAAGATCTTTTATATCTTTTCCAACTATATCTTCTTTTTTTCTATGAAATATGTTTTCGCAATATTTATTGAAAATTTCAATTTCTTCGTTATGATTTATAGCTAGTATACCATCTTGGACAGCATCGATAATAGCAATGAGACTTCTTTCGTTTTTTTCATAAGAGAGCAATTCAACTTCTTGTACATTTATAACACCGTTTATAGTAAGTACATTTTGAATTAGATTTAGTTTTTTTTCTTCTTTTAAATTTTCAGCTTTTATACATACTTTACTTGGAAAAACTTCAAGAGAGTTAATGCTTATATTATTTTCATAAAGCTTTTTTAGAATATCTAAAACCATTCCTATTCGGTCCTTTGATATTATTTCTAGTCTTAAATAATTTTTCATAAATATCACTTTCCTTTTATGTAGTAGCAAATTATTAATAAAATAGTAGCTATACTACAATTTTAACATATAAAAGAAGATAGGTTTCAAGTTGAAATTAAGAATTTTAAAACTTACTACAATATAATCTACAATTATTGATTTTTAAATAAAATAAGAGATATTTTGAAGGAATATTTGATAAAAAAACCTTTGACTTGTTACTTCTTTTCAGGTGCATAATTAGTGAAATGAAAAAAATAGGGTTGTTCACAAAATGTTTTTACATTATAAATAATTACGTAACGATTATGACACAATATTGTAACAATTAACCTATATAATAATAATTGTCCTAAGTTATTAGAGCTTAGCGGAAAAAGAAAAATAATAAAGTCCCCCTTTATTATATATACAGCGTTTGAAAATAAGCACTAGATTACTAGTGCTTATTTCTATTATTCGCAAAAGAAAAAGTCAATGGTATAATTAAATGAAAAAGCTAAAGAATGGGGGATTAAAGTGAAGGAATTTAAATTTAAAATCTGGAATGGCTTAGTTATGAGCAAGGCCTTTTCTATACATAATATAATTAGTGAAAACATAACTATAAAGGGCGAAATATTGCAGTATATAGGACTTAGAGATAAAAGTGGTAAAGAAATTTATGAAGGTGACATAGTTGCTATTAATAATGAGAAAATTTCTTTGAAGCTTCCAGTTAAGTTTGGGAAATATGGTTTTTCGAAATATATTGGAGAGTGTGGAGAACTTAGTGATTCCACTGAATTATATGGGTTTTATGTTGAAAATGAATATTTATATATTCAAATGTTAAATGAAAATGTAGTAATACTAGGAAATATTTATGAAAGTGCAGAATTAGAGAAAGATAATATAAGAGTTTAATGCCATAATAATAAAAAATATATAATAATTTAAAATGCATGTAAAGTGCATTTTTATGTTTGTATATAGTGTATAAAGTGAAGTGTAGTAGAAAATGAAAAAAAATGATATTATTTTAGTTAAGGGGAAAAGTTATTAACTCAAATCAATTGTATTCCTGAACAAATTTAACTAAGAAGAATTTTATCTAAAAACATGGATTATTGTTAGAGAGGGGTAATATTTTATGGAAAATTTTAATTATTCAATCCCAACAAAAATATTTTTTGGGAAAGGTCAAATAAAAGAACTTGGAAGTAATGTAAAAAAGTATGGATCTAAGGTTCTTATTGTTTATGGAGGCGGAAGCATAAAAAGAAATGGTATATATGATAAAATAGTTAGTATTTTAAAAGATAGTGGTATTGATTTTTGTGAACTTTCTGGTGTAGAGCCAAACCCAAGAATAACAACAGTGGAAAAAGGCATTAAATTATGTAAAGATAATGGAATAGATTTTATACTTGCAGTAGGTGGAGGAAGTTCCATTGATTGTGCTAAGGTAATAGCAGCAGGATACTATCATGAAGGGAATCCATGGGATATTGTAATTAATCCAGGAAAAATAAAAAAAGTTCTTCCTATTGCCTCAATATTGACATTAGCTGCAACGGGTTCAGAAATGGATGTATTTGCTGTAATTTCAAATTTAGAAACTAATGAAAAAATAGGCACAGCTCATCCAGATATGGCACCTAAGTTTTCAATTTTAGATCCTGAATATACTTTTTCAGTTCCTGCAAACCAAACAGCAGCAGGAACAGCAGATATAATGAGTCATACCTTTGAATCTTATTTTACTAATACAAAAGAAACATTTTTGCAAAATAGAATGGCAGAAGCTATTCTTAAGACTTGTATAGAATATGGCATAAAAGCAGTAGAAGATCCTGAAAATTATGAAGCAAGAGCTAACTTAATGTGGGCTTCAAGTTTGGCGATAAATGGATTAATAGCTTATGGAAAACCTCGAAATTGGGCGGCTCATCCAATGGAACATGAATTAAGTGCAATATATGATATTACTCATGGTGTAGGGCTTGCAATATTAACACCTTATTGGATGAAGTATGTTTTAGATGAGAGTACTGTAAATAACTTTGTTGAGTATGGAGTAAATGTTTGGGGAATTGATAAAAACGAGGACAAGTTAACTATAGCAAACAAAGCTATTGAAAAAACTAAGGAATATTTTGTTTCATTAGGGTTGCCTACAACTTTAAAAGAAGTTGGTATAGGAGAAGATAGATTAGAAGAAATGGCAAAGAAGGCTGTAAGTAAAGGCGAAATTGGTGTAATTAAACCTTTAGATGAAAAAGATGTATTAAACATATTTAAAGCTGCACTATAATTATTAAGTATATCAATGTAATAAACATAGCTTTGTAGCAGATAGTCATAGTATTAAAATAAAATGCGTTATCTAAGAAAATTAGACTTTCTTAGATAACGCACTTTATTTTGTATAAAAGATTATATATATAATTTAATACATAAGAATTGTAATAAAATCTTAATAATTTGTAACAAAAACTTAGTATTTTTGTTAGCAACTTTGTAATATTTTTTTATTAGAATAGGGTTAGTGAGAATAAATGAGATTAAGATTATTTAAATTAATTAGTAGAGGAGTGGTAAAAAGGTTAAGGAAACTTTTAATGGATGTATTAATTAATATTAAATAATTAATAGTGGAGGAAGTAGTAATGAAGGTATTAGAAGTAGCTGGTTTACATAAGAAGCTAGGGAAAAAGGAAATTATAAGGGGAGTGGACTTTTTTATAGAAGAAGGTGAGATATTTGGTCTTTTAGGACCCAATGGCATAGGAAAGACAACTGTTATAAAAATGATAGTAGGGTTTTTAAATGCTGATGAGGGTAGCATTTTGATAATGGGAAAAGATATTGAAAAAAATAGAGTAGAAGCACTTAAAAATTTAACAGCTATTGTAGAAAATCCAGAAATGTATCCATATTTAAGCGGTATGCAAAATTTAAAGCAAATAGCTAGAATGGATAAAAGAATAAAGAAGAGTGACATAGAAGAAGCTGTAAATATAGTTGGACTTACTAAAAGAATAAATGATAAGGTAAAAAATTATTCTTTAGGTATGAAACAAAGATTAGGATTAGCGCAGGCTATAATGTCAAATCCTAAACTTATAATATTAGATGAACCTACTAATGGATTAGATCCTACAGGAATTATAGAGCTTAGAAATATACTTAAAAATTTAGCAAAGGAAAGAAAAATATCTATATTAATATCTTCTCATATTTTAAGTGAAGTTCAGCTTATATGCCATAGAGTTGTATTTATGGAACAAGGGCAAACAAAGTTAATGCGCACACTAAATATCGATAATGATAAAAAAGAAGATAGAGTTATCATTGTTAGTAATGATAAAGAAAGATGTAAAAAAGTACTTAAAACTATGGAATGTATTCATAACGTTTCTTATAAAGACGGAAAGTTAGTAGTACTAACAGATGAAAATTCAACACCAAAGATAATTAGTAAGCTTTGTGCTGAAAGTGTAGAGATAAGTGAAATTTATAAAAAATATGAAACTGTTGAAGAAATGTATATGGATGTGGTAAATGAAGTCAAGCTATCTTCATAAGAAGAGTTATTTATGGGTAAAGCAGCCCACAACGTACAATTTAACAAGTAGCATTATTATATTAGTCACCAGTTCAAGAGAAACTTGATTCAGGTAGAGGTTCGGAATCAATTATTTATCCACTCTTGAAGAAGATGAAGTGTTAGATCAGGTAGTTATAGCATAAATAGAAAAGGAGAAAAAGTTTTATGATAGGATTAGTGAAAAATGAAATAATAAAGTTATGGTATAGAAAGAAGTTTTTAATAGCAATTATGACATTACTTATAGTAACTATAGGAATATTCATATTAATCAATAATGATAGTGGTGATAGGAAGGTAAAAAAAGTACAATCGAATATTGTGGAGTTACAAAAACGAGAAAAATTAGCTTCTTCAAGTGAAAAAAAGGAGCTTCAAAAAAGAATAGAAGATTCACAGTCACATATAAATTATTACCATGAAGATTTAAAAAATCCTAATGCCTATTGGAAACAAAAAGCAAAAGAAGACATTTATAAAGATAAACAAAGTTTAAAGTCTAATGATACAAGCATACAAAGTTTAGAAAAAGAAAAAATGAAGTTAGATATATTAAGTAAACAATATTTACTTGATAACAATATTAAACCTTCATCAGCTATCAATACAGGATCAGGAGAAGTGTTTATTGTTTATTTAGGAGTATTTGGAATATTTGTTATATTTTTAGTATCTGTTATATTTACAGCAGATATAGTATCTAGTGAATTTTCACCAGCTTATATTAAATCAATACTGAGTAGACCTGTAAGCAAATTTAATATAATATTGTCAAAAGGATTAGCAGCTACAATTTCTAGCTTTTTAGCTATTAGTATTATAGAAATTACAATTTTCGCAGTTTTAGGATTTGTATATGGCTTTTCAGGATATAAGGAACCAGTAACTATATATCCTAAATTTAATTACAGCGATGTTGTTTTGTCCAGCATAGATAAGTATATAAGTCCTATTTTAAATACAGGATATATTATGCCTCAGTACAAATTTATACTTGAAGTAATAATGTTTCAAATTATATTTATAGCTGCATCGGTATGTGTTTGTTTAATGATTTCAACTATATTAAAAAATAATTCTGCTGCAGTAGGTGCATGTATTATATTGCAAGTTATGTTTATAATACTTACTAATCTAAGAAGTGCAGGAAGTTCTATTGTTCCTATATTTTTCTCCTATGGAGATGCGTCTCAAATTATAGATAGACAGTTTATTATGAAGACAGGTGCTTGTTATATGGATGTTTATAAGGCAACTTTAATACTAATTATTTGGATTATAGCAAGTATTATAATAAGTAAAGTTGTTTTTAATAAAAAAGATATATTAGTATAAAGATGTTGCATTGTGCTTATATTAAGTCGAAATTTTGAATGTGAGAAAGTTAAGTATATAATTAATGGAGGCAGGGAGGGATTTATATGGAAAAGAGCACTATTTTAGTTGTAGATGATGATAAAGATATAAGAGATATGATTAATATATATTTGATTAATCAAGATATGAATGTATATACGGCAGGCAATGGTATGGAAGCTTTAGATATATTAGAAAAAATTAAAGTTGATTTAATTGTATTAGATGTTATGATGCCTAAAATGGATGGAATGAAAGCATGCATGAAAATAAGAGAAAAGCTTAATGTTCCTATAATAATTTTGTCTGCTAAAATTGATGATGCTGATAAAATATTAGGGCTTACTATTGGAGCAGATGATTATATTGGTAAGCCTTTTAATCCATTAGAACTTTTAGCAAGGATAAAATCTCAGCTTAGAAGATATAAACAATTAAACAATAATTTTAAGGAAGCTCACCAAGAAGTAATACAAATTGATGAACTTTCTATAAATATATCAACTCATGAAATGTTTTTAAAGGACAAGCAGATTAAGTTAACACCTTATGAATTTAAAATATTAGTACTGCTTGCTGAAAATCCCGGAAAGGTTTTTAGTATAGCTTCCATCTATGAAAGTGTATGGGGAGAAGATTATGTGAGTTCAGATAGAACTGTTACAGTTCATATAAGGAGAATAAGAGAAAAAATTGGAAGAGAATGTAATTATATAAAAACTGTATGGGGAGTTGGATATAAAATTGAAAGTTAGATTTGGATTGAGATTTAAAATGATAATTATGTTCTTTATATGTGCATTTATATCAATGTTTGCTTCTAACGTTATAATGGATTCACTTGTACAAGAATCTGCAGATTACACACGTAATATTAGTTACTTAAATATTAAATTTATTAAAGACTTAGAAAAGGTAACAAATAAAGGTAATGAAATAGATAAAGTTATAGAAAAGTATGAAGAAAAATATAAGAAAAACAATATTAAAATATATATAGTAAATAATAAGGGGAATGTTTTATATCATGGAGCAAATAGTAGTGAAAAGTTTATAGATTTACAGCCATTTATAGATGAACAAATTACTCTGGAGGATGAGATAAGATATGATGGAAATAAAGGAGGAGTTGATTATTCCAAAATTTCAGCAGTAAAAGTTAATAATGAAATACTTAATGTACTAGTAAAAGGAAGTACAAATCCTATGGATTCACATGATCGTATTCACAGGAACAGAGGAGACATAGGATTTTTATTAATGATTATTATTTTTATAGTTATTGTAAGTTTTCTTACTAGACCAAAATTGAAATATATAAAGAAAATTTGCAGTGGTTTAAATGAAATGTCTTTGGGAAATTTAAAGTGTAGAATAGGGGAAAAAGGAAAAGATGAACTTCAATTAATATCAGTTAATATTAATAAAATGGCAGAAGAATTAGAAGAAAAGATAGAAAACGAAAGAAGGATAGAACAGTCTAAACAAGATTTAATAACTAATGCAGCACATGATTTAAGAACTCCTTTAACTAATATTATAGGATATATAGAAATTATAAAAGAAGGAAATTATAAAGATGAGCATCAGTTATTAAAATACATAGATATAATTTCAAGTAAAGCTAATGGCTTAAAAAAGTTAACTAACGATTTGTTTATGTATACAAAATTATCATCAGGAAGCGTAAAATTAAATATTAGTAAATTTAGCATAAATGAGTTAATTCAACAACTTATAGATGAATATATAGATTTGTTTGAAAGTAATAGCCTTAAGTTTAAGGATGATTTAACTAGTGAGGAAATGATAGTTGATGGAGATCCTGACAAGCTTGCTAGAGTTTTTGATAATCTTTTTACCAATGCTATAAAATACAGTGTAAAGCCTTCGGATGTAAACTTAAAAGTTGTAAAAGAAGAGAAAAGAGTGGTTATATCTATAAGCAACAATTGTGATAATTTAGAAGGAGAAGATGTAAATAATTTATTTGAAAGATTTTATATGGCAGATAAAGCTCGCTTTGAAAATCAAAATAGTTCTGGATTAGGACTAGCTATTAGTAAAACTATAGCCGAACTTCATAATGGAAACTTAACTGCTGATTATAAAAGTAGAGTAATAACCTTCATTTTAAGTATGCCATTATAAGTATTTAATTAAATTTGGCACATTATCAAAATGCAGTTTATTTTGATAATGTGCCAAATTTAAGTTGTTGATATAAATATTATTTTGCTTCTGTAGCATAAGTTTATTTATTGATTTTTCATAGTTTAAATTTAAAGCTAATATATAAAAACCGTACTGTATACAGATATACTGAAAATTTGTGCGATTATAGCATTAAACAATAATTATTTATTGTTTTTCAATAAAATAATATTGATTTTAAATAAATATATTGCTATAATTTAAATATGATAAAAAATTAGGAGGGTCAATATGATGAGAAATTATATGGAAGATGAAAAGAAATTTCAGTTTGTTAATGTGTTTTTAAACGTATTATTTTATCTTGAGGTTATAATCTGTATTATATTTCCTGCATTGTGGTGTACTTTTATTTTCAGCCCTAAAGTTACACAAACTAATATAATTATGACTATTTTATTTTTTATAGCATTTATAAACTGTATTATAATTACTAATGAGATTATAAAAATAAATAAAACTTTAATTGAAAAAAATCCATTTGTAATAAACAATGTGAAAAGTATGAGAAATATAGCTTTAAACATTTTTATAATAGGACTGTATATTTTTATAAAGGATAGACTTAAATTTGGATATCAGGGCTTTTTTGCTTTTCATTCTGATCAATATGGACCTTATTGTGATATGGATTTTTTAATATTTATTATTATGGGTATTTTTATGATCATTTTAGCTGAAATGTTTAAAGGAGTCATTAAAATAAAAGAAGAAAATGATCTTACTGTATAGGAGGTAAACATGCCAATTATAGTTAACTTAGATGTAATGATGGCTAAAAGAAAAATTTCTTTGTCAGAACTAGCTGAAAGAGTTGGCATTACAAATGCAAATTTATCCATATTAAAAAATAATAAAGCAAAAGCTGTGAGATTTTCAACTTTGGAAGCTATATGTAAAGAACTGAATTGTCAACCTGGAGATATTTTAGAATATTCTGTAAAATCAGAAAGCGAAAATAACTTAACTCCACAAAATAAAAATTGAACGAAACCGCTTAATAACGGTTTCGTTCAATGCTTATTTTGTAAAGGTGCAGTAACTTAGTATCTATAATGGTATATAATCATAGTAATAAAGTATACAACAGGCATAAAAATTAAGGTGAACATAGATAAAGTACTTGCAGATATATTTAAAAAGTTACTACCCATAGTAGCAGCAAAAACATACCAATAAGTTATCCAAAAAGCTCTATAGCCTGTCTTGTTACGTATAAAAATATTTCTTTCTTCGTTTTCTGCTTTGACACTTTTAATCATACTAGGTTTATTTCTACTCAAAATATAAATTAACATACACACCAAGCCTGTTGGAATAAAACCAATAGCTATTCCACTCATTACATGTGGTTGAAAATCTAAAACATAGCCTACAAATAAAGCTATAAAACCTATAGTAGCCATAATACCGGAATGTAATATACTCTTTTTTATTTGTTTATTAACATTCATTTAAAATTCCTCCTCTTCAAATATAAATATTTCTTCAATGGATAAATTAAAAGTTTTAGCTATTTTGTAAGCAAGTAAAATGGAAGGATTGTACTTACCATTTTCTAAAGAAATAATTGTCTGTCTAGATACGTCGACCTTTTCAGCTAAATCTTGTTGAGTAAAGTTGAAGTTTTCTCTTAGTTCTTTAATTTTATTTTTCAAATATTATCACCTCCGAGTAAAGCATACTTTACATGAACTATATACTTTAACCTTTTGCGTTATTTAAGTTATAATAAAGAGAGTTTAATAAATTAATTTTAGTTAATTTATCATTTGTGTAAAGCTGACTTTACATTTAGTATATACTTAGTTTTAAAAAATGTAAAGTTGACTTTACTAAAATATTTATTTTTTTATATAAAAGGAGATATTGCATTTCTATTATTATCTGATATAATAATAGTAAATAAACAATTAAAAGGTTTTCATAAAGCTAATTTTTCTGGAATATTTGTAGGCTTTAATTTTGAACCTACAGCATTTGAACGGGAGCTTAATATTTAGATGCAGATTTGAGATATAAGTCCAACTAAAGTTGGCAAATTCAGAGAAGCATTTGTGAAAGCACCCACCTATCGTAAGGATAGGTGTCAAAATTAGGGTAACGGTATTTTGGAATTATAAATTAGATGTTTTGCTTAATTAAGCATCATTATAAAGAGAGGTAAATGCCTCTCTTTATAATGATGCTTGATTTTTTTATGAATAATATATTTTTTCCAACTTTACCTTGTTTAGTGGTTACAAAATTCACATCGTATACCTATTATAAAATTTACTTAAAAAAAATAAATCAGTGAATTGACTTACTTACTAATATATATTAAAATGAACTAGAATTAAATAAAGCAATAGAGACAGTTCGTAACCATCCTGTCTATAAACAAAACTAGGACCAATCTACCATTTTAGGTAGGTTTTTGTTTGTAGGGCAGTTATGCCCTTTTTTGTTGTCCTTTTTTACAGGTTGATGATAAATACGGTATAAGTTATTCTAAGCTTCAGCTTAAAAATTATTAAACTGATAGACAAAATAAATGTGAGCTAAGAATTACTTAGTAGGAGGAGGATAAATTGTGAAAAAAATAGGATTGACTACTACAGTACCAATAGAAGTTCTTTTAGCAGCAGGATATACTCCAGTAGATTTAAATAACATTTTTGTGGTTTCGAAAGATTATACAAAATACATAGATATTGCAGAGAGAGATGGCTTTCCAAGAAGTTTATGTACTTGGATTAAGGGGATATATGGAGCTTGTTTAGATAGTGGAATTAAAGAAATAGTTGGAGTTTTGGAAGGTGATTGTTCCAATACAAAGGCACTCATAGAGGTATTAAAATCAAAAGGAATTAAGGTATATCCTTTTTCCTTTCCGCACAGTCATAAGAAGGAAGATATAAAAGAAGCAATAAAAAGACTTATGGATATTTTTAAAGTTGAGATAGAAGAAGTTGAGAAAATTAGAGAAAGGTTAAATGAAGTTAGAAGTTTGGCAAAATCTATAGATGAGTTAACGTATATTGATAACAAAGCTAGTGGTTTTGAAAATCATTTATATCAAGTAAGTTTAAGTGATTTTAATTCTGATATTGATGGTTTTGAAAACGAACTTAAAAAAGTTATTTTGGATATAAAAACTAGAAATCCAATTAATAAAAAACTTAAATTAGGATATATAGGCGTTCCTCCTATGACTACTGATATATATGGATTTGTAGAAAAATTTAATGCACATTTTGTATATAATGAGGTTCAAAGAGAGTTTGCATTTCCAAGAGGAAATAAAGCTTTAAATATATATGAACAATATTATGATTATACTTATCCTTATGATTTGAATTTTAGAATTTCTGAATTAAAAAAGCAAATTAAAGAAAGAAAGTTAGATGGCATAATTCATTATACTCAAGCTTTTTGCTATAGGGCTGTTGAACATATAGTTTTAAAAGAAGAGCTTAATACTCCCATATTAAATATTGAAGGGGATAAATTAAATGAATTGGATGCTAGAACTAAACTTAGGATAGAAGCTTTTCTTGATATGATGTTAGATTTAAAGGAGGAAAAGAAATGAAAATCTTAGGTATAGACCTTGGAAGTAGGGAAGTAAAGATCTCTTTAATGGAAGAAGATAAAATAGTAGAAAATAAAAAAATAAGCACTATGTGTTTTTATAGAGATTACTGCAGCTATGATGGAAAAATCAAAGTAGATTTAAATAAACTCAATATAGGAAAAATAGATAGAGCAGTTTCCACAGGATATGGGAGAAATAACACTAATCTTAATACATTTACAGCTATAAATGAGATTAAAGCTCATGTTTATGGAGCTTTTTATCAAACAAAATTGAAGAACTTTATACTTTTAGATGTAGGTGGACAGGATGTTAAGGTAGTTAGAGTTGAGAAGGGAATAACTACAGATTTAGAACTTAATGAAAAATGTGCTGCTTCTTGTGGACGATATTTAGAAAATATGGCAAGTGTACTTGAAATATCTGTTGATGAAATGAGCAAATATTATTGTAATCCTGTGGAATTAAATTCAACTTGTGCAGTATTTTCAGAATCAGAGCTAATTGGAAAAATAGCAGAAGGTGTAAGTATGGATAGATTATGTGCAGGTGTTAACTATTCTTTGTATAAAAGATTAAAGCCTCTTTTAAGTAAGTTTAAAGGCAGAAAATTAGTCTTAACGGGTGGTGTCGCTAATAATGAATCTATAAGGCATTATTTGAAAAAGGATTATGAAGAAATAGCATATATTGAAAAACCGCAATTTAATGGATCAATAGGATGCTGTTATTATGGAAGTAAATTTTTAAAATAGGATTTGGAGGAATTTAATTGTATATTTTAAAAGTAGAACATAGCTTTGATAGTGCACATTTTCTTGCTGGATATAAAGGAAAGTGCGGCAATATTCATGGACATAGATGGAGAGTTGAAATTGAAGTTAAATCAGAAAAATTAATAGAAGGAGGACAAATGGATGGAATGGTAGTAGATTTCGGAGATTTAAAAAAGGATGCTAAAGAAATGATAGATTTTTATGACCATTCATTGATTATAGAAGAAGGAACTATGAGAAAAGAAACTTTAAAGTGTTTAATACAGGATGAATTTAGAATAATTCAAGTTAAATTTAGACCTACAGCAGAAAATTTTGCTAAATTCTTTTTTGATAGTATGAAAGAAAAAGCATATGACGTAAAAAGAGCAGTAGTATATGAAACTCCTAACAATAGCGCAGCTTATGAATAAATGAGGTGAAAGTATGGAATTTAAAGTAGTTGAAAAATTTATAAGTATTAATGGAGAAGGACCTTTATCAGGGCAGTTGGCAGTATTTGTAAGATTTGCAGGTTGCAATTTAAGATGCAGCTATTGTGATACTCTTTGGGCTAATGAAAAAGATGCACCGTATGAAATGCTTAATGTTGAAGAAATATACGAGTACATAAAAAGTACAAACATTAAAAATGTAACATTAACTGGTGGAGAACCCTCAATTCAGCAGGGCATTATGGAATTATTAAGAGTATTGTCTAGAGATAAGGATTTATATGTGGAAATAGAAACCAATGGCAGTATAGATATAAATAAGTTTGCCACAATTAAAAACCCTCCAAGTTTTACTCTGGATTATAAACTTCCATCAAGCAACATGGAACATAATATGAACATGAATAATTTTAAATGTTTGACAAAGAAAGATACAGTTAAGTTTGTATCAGGAAGTATTGAAGACTTGGAGAAAGCAAAAAACATAATAGATAAATGTGAATTAGTAAAAAGAACTAGGGTATATATTAGTCCTGTCTTTGGAGAAATTTCTATGGAAAAAATTGTGGAGTTTATGCAGCATAACAAAATGAATGGAGTTAACCTTCAAGTTCAGCTTCACAAAATCATATGGGACCCAAATAAAAGAGGGGTTTAGATTATTAAAATAAAAAAATCATTTAGGAGGAATTTATGTTATGAATAAAGAAAAAGCAGTAGTAGTATTTAGTGGGGGACAAGACAGTACCACTTGTTTGTTTTGGGCTAAGAAGAAATTTAAAGAGGTTATAGCAGTATCTTTTGACTATAATCAAAAACATAAATTAGAATTAGAATGTGCAAAAAATATTTGTAAAAAACATAATGTAGAGCATCACATTTTAGATTTAAAGTTATTAAATCAATTAGCACCAAATTCGTTAACCAGACAGGATATAAAAGTGGATAAAGAAGCGGCTCAAGGAGAAGTTCCTAATTCCTTCGTAGATGGAAGAAATATGTTGTTTTTAACTTTTGTAGCTGTATTTGCAAAACAAAGGGGTATAAATAATATTATAACAGGGGTATCTCAAAGTGATTTCAGTGGATATCCAGATTGTAGAGATGTATTCATAAAATCGCTAAGTGTAACTTTAAATTTAGCTATGGATTATCAGTTTGAAATTTATACTCCTTTAATGTGGATTAATAAGGCAGAAACATGGAAAATGGCTTATGATTTAGGAGTACTTGACACAGTTAAAGAGGAAACCCTAACTTGTTACAATGGTATTAAAGGCAACGGTTGTGGAGAATGTCCAGCTTGTAAGTTAAGAAAAAATGGTTATGTTCAATTTAAAAAAACATATTTATAAAAAGTATAGCTCCAATGAAGTAGTATCATTGGAGTTTTTTATACATAAAAAAACAAATTTTATATTATAAAATCAACTTTATTAATCAATAAAATAAAATATAATATATTACATTTTATTGATTTTATTGATTAAAAATGATATTATTACATTAAATGTAATTAATTATGTTTAATATATTTAGAGGGGGATTTTTATGATTAACAGAAAAATTACTTTAATTACAGCTTTAGCAGCTTTATCTATGTCATTATGGAGTTATTCAACAGTTAAGGCACAGGGCATTTCATCTAATAATATCACAGAACAAGTTCAAAATTTAAATGATAGTTTTACAAAAGATAAAAATAATTCTGGAAAGAAACTTACAGTAATGGTTTATAGCGATGCAGACAATAATTTGGAGGGTGACCTATTGGGGGACATCCAACAGATGAAAGATGGGTATGTTGATAATCCTAATTTAAATTTAATTGTTATGGTGGATAGAAGTCCTGATTTTTCGGATGATTCTGAAATTTTAGGAGAAAATTTTTCAGATACACGTTTATTTCAGATACAGAATCACAAAGCAGTAAGGATAGGAGGAGGAAAACAGTTTCCAGAAATAACTACTAGCAGTAATTATGAAGCTAATATGGGAGATGCACATACATTAAAGAAATTTATTGATTCTTGCAAAGCCAATTATACTGCGGATAAATATGTGTTAATTATGGCTAATCATGGCGGTGGTGCTAGAGATGGAAAAATGCCAGAAAAGCCCAAAGATCCAAGGGCTGTATGCTGGGATGATACAAATGACGGAGATTGCTTATATACAGGAGAAGTATCTGATGTGCTGACAAAACAAGAATCAGTTGATGTACTTGCTTATGATGCTTGTTTGATGGGTACTTCAGAAGTTGCATATCAATATAGACCGGAAAATGGAAGCTTTCAAGCTAATGTAATGGTTGCTTCAGCACCTGTGGTTTGGGGAGATGGGTATGACTACCAACGAATATTTAACCGTCTTAAAGCTGGTGGAGGAGACAATGGACAAGAAGATTTAACTTTAGGTGGAAAACAAAAGTATTTTGATCCATCCACAGTTACAGATTTGCAATTAGGTGCCATAATGGTGGAAGCACAAAGAAATTCAGTAGAAGATGCTAATGTTAAAGATCAAGTATTATCTACTTATGATCTTTCAAAAGCACAAAGTGTTAAGAATGCAGTTGATAATTTATCAGTAGCATTATCTAATGAAAATAAGAAAGCCGATATAGAAAAATTAAGAGGGACAGGTAGAAATACATCTCTAATTCATTATTTTAATGCAGCTGATAAATCAGAATGGATTAACTATCCTTATTTTGATTTATATGATTTATGTTCAAAAATAAGTATAGGGCAATCTTTTAGCAGTAATATCAAAGATTTAGCTAAAAAGGTAATGACATCAGTAGATGATATGGTGGTTTATTCCTATGGCGGAGATAGTTTCAATGGATTTATACAAGGGAAGAGTGGTCTTAGCATTTTTTTGCCAGATGGAAACAAATTACGTAAAGATCAATATTCAGGTACAAGTTTTTCAGATTGGCAAGCGCAAAGATGGTATAATTCTATAGATACAACCACTCTTGAGCCAGGTTATTTATATGGAAAATTAAGTTGGTGTAAGGATGGACAAGATACTAAGATAAATAAAGTGGGGAATTGGTTTGAACTACTTGATTCATGGTTTGACAAAACAAATGATAAAAAAGGTGGATATAATGGATATCAGTGGTAGCAAATATTATTCATTATTTTAAAGTAATCTAAATAAGCGAACTAAATCTAATGAGATGTACGTAGAATAGAAAGTATTATTATAGAATATTTTTAAGTTAATAAAACTGATATCGTTTTTTATACGGTGTCAGTTTTATTTTTAGTTGGATACACTTATAATTATAATAATTTTATAATGTAAAATTATGTGAAGTTTGCTTATAAGGAATGCCTTTTCTCTATTTGAACTAGGGGTAAAAAAGCTTTCAGAATTAATCAGAAAATATTATTAAAAATTAGATAGCATTTTATAGTACAAAAATTTTTAAGAAATGCTTGAAAATATAATGGGAATACAAAAGTTGTAATTAAAAGGTTAAATTTGGTTAGAAAAAATTTAAAATCAATTAACTCAGAGGCAGTAATAAAGATTAAGGTTATAATTACTAATGAATAAGAACTAGTATTAGATACTTTTTTTAATTGACAATATTTCTTCAAAATACTTTTTACTTCGGTAATAAAAAAATTTATGATTTGAAACAACACCATTTATAACATGGCCTGTAATAGTTTTTATGTTTACAAACTCTCCTACATCACAGTTACTTAAACAATTCCCTCTTATAAAAACTTTAATGTCTGAATATTTATCATTAAAACCTATTTTTTCAACTTCCACTAAACTACCTTTTTTTATCACAGGGATTCCTCCTTTATAATATATCAACTACATAGTCTTTAGTTAATAAATTATATGTGATATAAATTTAAATTATTGCATGTTTTTATAGAAAAAATAGCAGCACTACTTAAAATAATTAAGTAATACTGCTATTTTTTTATTTTTAACTTAAAACTAAAATTGTAAATGATTTTAATTAGTTGAATCTCTAATTGTAAATTTTACTTATAAATAGGGAATTGAGAACATAAATCATTTACTTGTTTTTTAATGTCTGTTAAGTCTTTATCTCTATTTTCTATTACATAATTTATAAAGTAAGCAATTTTTTTCATTTCTTCTTCTTTAAATCCTCTTGTAGTTACAGCTGGTGTTCCCAGTCTTAATCCACTAGTTACAAATGGACTTAAAGTTTCAAAAGGTATAGTGTTTTTGTTAACTGTAATTCCTGCATCATCTAAAAGCTTTTCTGCATCTTTTCCTGTTATATTTTTACTTGTTAAATCTATCAATATTAAATGGTTGTCTGTACCACCAGTAACCAATCTAAATCCATATTTTAAAAGTTCATCACCAAGAACTTTACAATTTTTTATTACTTGATCTATATATACCTTGTAATCATCTTTAAGAGCTTCTCCAAAACATACTGCTTTACCAGCAATTATATGCATTAAAGGTCCACTTTGTACTCCTGGGAATACTGTTTTATCTATAGCTTTTGCATGTTTTTCTTTACAAAGTATAGCGCCTCCCCTTGGTCCTCTCAAAGTTTTATGTGTAGTAGTTGTTACAAAGTCTGCATAGGGTACTGGTGAAACATGCTTTCCTGCAGCTATAAGTCCAGCTATATGTGCCATATCAACCATCATATAGGCGTCTACTTCATCACATATATCTTTTATTTTCTTAAAGTCTATTTCTCTTGGATATGCACTGGCACCAGAAACTATCATTTTAGGTTTATGCTTTAATGCTAAGTTTCTAAGCTCATCATAATCTATTCTTTCAGTTTCTTTGTTTACTCCATAAGATATAAAATTGTAAAGCTTACCTGAAAAACTAGCCTTACTACCATGAGTTAAATGTCCTCCATGATTTAAATCCATACCAAGTACTGTATCTCCTGGCTGTAATACACTCATATAAACAGCCATATTAGCTTGAGAACCTGAATGTGGTTGAACATTAGCATATTCTGCATTAAATAGCTTTTTAATTCTATCTCTTGCTAAATCTTCTACTATGTCAACAACATGACAACCTCCGTAATATCTTTTTCCAGGTAATCCTTCTGCGTATTTATTTGTTAAAAAGGATCCCATGGCTTCCATTACAGATTTACTGGTAAAGTTTTCAGAAGCTATAAGTTCTATGCCTCTTTCTTGTCTATCTTCTTCTTTTTGAATAACATCAAAAACTGCCTTGTCTGTTTTTTCTAATTCTTTGAAATTCATGTGTTTGCCCCCTTCAAATGTTTAATTGTAATTTTTAATAATATTTATTGAAAATTAGTTAATAAACAACCCCATATTTTAATAAAATTTCAATAAACCCATTATGGAGATTATAAATTGATTTCTTGCTTTTGGCAACACATTATTTAGTTAATTTTTTGTAAATGTTTTATAAGAACTCTTAACTCTATATGTTTATTTTTGTGATATAATATCCTATGTAACGTAGTAAAGCGAATTAATTTAATATTTGTATCAAGGAGAGCAATGTATGGATATTAATAGAATTGTAAATGTAGCAGCTTATGCTGGTAAGATAATACTAGAAAATGGAGCAGAAATCTATAGAGTAGAAGAAACTATTTTAAGAATATGTAGAGCATACAATATACAGGAAGTAGATACCTTTGTAACCATTACAGTTATAATGGTTTCTGCTTCAAATGAATATGGACAGACTGTATCAATTATAAAAAGAATTAAAAAAAGAACCCTAAATTTGGAGAAAATATCTAGAGTAAATGACATATCTAGAAATATAAAAAATAAAGCATATACTTTAGAATTTATGGAAAATGAATTGAAAAAAATAGATGCTACTAAACCTTATAATAATAAAATAAATATATTATTTTCCGGTATGGTAGCAGCATTTTTTACTTTAGTTTTTGGTGGAAATATGAGAGATTTCTGTGTATCTTTTATAATAGGATGTTTAATTAGGGTAACATCTGTGAAATTTAATGAATTAGAGACTAATGAGTTTTTCATAAATATTTTAAGTGGAGCGTTAACTGCATTAATAGCTTTATCTACTGCTCATTTTGGAATTGCATCTAACTCAGATAAGATTATGATAGGATCTATTATGTTATTAGTTCCGGGACTTGCTATAACTAACGCTATTAGGGATACTATAGCGGGGGATTTAATAGCAGGGATTTCAAGAGGGATAGAAGCTTTTTTAATTGCTGTTGCTATAGCATCTGGCACAGGAGTTGTTCTTAAACTATGGTTTAACTATTTTGGAGGTGTGTAGATTGTTATTAAATACGTTATATACTTTAATAGCTACTTTGTGTTTTGGAGTTTTAGCTAATATAAGGGGGAAAAATTTGATTTTTGCCTCTATAGGTGGCGGATTAAGTTGGTTTTTTTATTTAATAAACTCTTCTTATTTACACATTTCTAATATTTTTTCATTTTTCATAGCTGCAGTAATTGCTGCTACTTATTGTGAAATTATGGCTCGAGTTCTAAAAACCCCAGTAACAACTTTTATCATATGTGCAATTATACCTCTTGTACCTGGAAGTGGTATGTATAATACTATGTTTGAGTCTGTTCAAGGAAATATAAATCGATCTTTAGCTTTAGGACTTCAAACTTTGTATATTGCTGGAACTATAGCAGTAGGAGTGTTTTTTGTATCATCTACAGCAAAAATATTAGTATTGTTTAATAAAAAAAATATATCTAAGTTTCAAAAATAACAGATATTAGTTGCAAAAGGATACATTTTTTTTAAATGGGGGTGTCACATTAAGAATAAATACTACAATATATTGTATGTAAATTCCTTAGTGTGATAGCCCTATTTTCAATTAAAGAAGCATGCAATTAATGTTATTTTAAAAACATAGTTAAGGTTGAAACAAGATCTTCTATTTTTTCAGAGTCAGATTTTTCAGTATCTGAATTTAAAAAACAAGTTTTAGCGTAATTTTCTAAAATTATTCCACCTACTTTATTTGTTGCAGCTCTTACTGCTGCGATTTGGATAAGTATGTCTTTACAACAAGAATCACTTTCAACCATTTTTTCAATACCTTTGATTTGGCCTTCTATTCTTCTAAGTCTAGTTTGGATATCTTTTTTTGTTACTACTTTTTTTCCTTCCATAAATTTACCACTCCTAATTTACTTTAAATGTTTAGTATAAATTTTTTTATAATTTCACCAATTCCACCATTATTATTATCTTTTTCTGTTATATAATCTGCACATTGCTTTATACAATTTTCTCCATTGACCATAGATATGCCAACACCAGCTGAATTTATCATACTTATATCATTTTCATCATTTCCTATGGCAATACATTGTTCTATAGGTATTTCATAGTATTTAGCTAAAAGCCTTAATGCATTACCTTTAGATGTTCCCTTAGATAGTATTTCTATGTTATTTATTTCTGATTTCGTAGTTTCAATTTTACATAAATTGTTTATTTTGCATCTTAAAGAATCTAAATATTCTATGTCATTATCCATGACTACTATTTTGTCTATATTCGAATTGCTTTTTATTATATAATCCTTAGAATCTTTTATAAGTCTTATTTCCATTCTATATTTTTTATTAACTTTTCTATTAAAATTATAAAATTGTTTTGCTGCATAATCAAATTGTTCACTGCAGAAAACATCTCCATCATAAAAATGATAATAGGTATCTTTTTCTTTTTTTAAAATATCTATAATTTGTATAAGGTCATTTTTGAAAATAGGATTTGAATAAATTACATTTTTATTATGGTCAAGTACTATAGCTCCATTAGCACAAATCATAGGTTGATTTTCACCTATAATTTCTTCATAAAATTTTAAACTTGCAGGAACTCTTCCAGAAGCTATTACGAATTTAACACCAAGAGAAATAGCTTTATCTATCATAGCTAAATTATAGGTTGATATATTTTTATCGTCATTTAACAAAGTTCCATCCATATCCACTGCTATTAATTTATATTTTATGTCCAAATTACTTGCCTCCTAATATAATTTATTTATGTGAATTTTAAATTTATTTTAAATTAATAATTATAGTAATAATTAATCCATTTTTAACATAATTTAATTTTAGAGGTGATAACATTGAAAAAAATATGGTTTTGCCTGGGTACTTCATTTATTATAGCCATTTTGTTTATGGGATGCAATTATAATTTAGGTAATGTTATGTTTAATAAAAACAAACCAAACAATTTTTATTATACAAACTTATTAGCTAAAAATTTAAAGCTTCAAGTTTCATATAAATGTGTAGTTTTAGATACAAACTTATGCAAAGAAAAGAATTTAGAAAATGACAATAAGCTTATTATCAAAAATATGATTAAAGCACTTAGTAAAAAAAACTTTATAGAAAAGCCTAAAGATTTACCTGATAAACCTGCATATAAGATGTTTTTTACATTTAATAAAGATAAGATAGTAGTTAATATTTATAATGAAAAATTTATTTCTATTTATCCCTGGGACGGAGAGTATGCTATGGATTATTTAGATATGAGTGGAATACCTATATCGTTAAATTTATATGATTTATGCAAATTTATGTTTAATTAAGATAGGTAAATCAAAAGCTCACTATATTTTAATTAATTATTAGAAAACTAATTTAAAAACAGTGAGCTTAATAAGTTTAAGCGTTAGAAGGATTAAATAAATTTTCTATTTTATTAAACACGCCATCCCAAGACATACTATTTATAATTTTTTTGAATTTTAAATCTTCTTTGAGATTTTCAGTTTTAATTTTTTCTATTTGATTTTCTATAGCCATTGAGAACATTTTTTCAAAATCAGGTAGATCTTTTTCAAAAGGTTCATCTATACTTTTAAGAGCAGGCATTTTAACATAGTCTATTAACCCTTTTGCATTGATGTAATCTCCAAGAAAATCTTTAACTCCTGGTAATTCTGAAGTAACTATTCTCATACCAGAAGCAAGAGCTTCAACTAAAACTAAAGGAAGTCCTTCAAAAAAAGATGGGAATACAAATAAATGGCTTTCTCTAAAAAGTTTTGATAATTCTTTTTGAGGAACAGCACCTTTTAAAACTATTTTTAATCTACTTTCTTTAACCATTTCTTTGATAGCTTCAAATTCATCACCTGTACCAGAACCAGCTAAAATAAGTTCTATATAATTTTTATCTATATTTAGCTTGTTATAAGCCTTAATAAGAGAAGGAACGCCCTTTGCGAAGTTCAATTTTCCAGCATACACAAGTTTTATTTTATCTATATTTTTTCTAGTATCATCCATGTAAAATATGTTCGGATTAAAGCCAACACCAACTACATTAATTTTATTTTTATCTATTTTATATTTTTTTATAATTTGATTTTTTTGATCTTCATGAAGTGCAGCTATATTTTCTATATTTCTACAATGGCTGGACACATAGCCATCAAATTGTGAGGCTAAATCCATTTGTCTCAAATCAGTACCATGACATACTGCTATGGTTGGTATAAGTGGAAATAGTTCTTTAATCATTGCTGAAATTATCCAAAGATGGTGAGTTATTATTACATCAGGTTTAAATTCTTTTATTGATTTTGTAAGTATTTCATTAAAAGCACATTTCCATTTTTGAAACATATCATCATCTAATTTTCTATACATTGTGCTCTTATAAGGCATTATATCTGTCATACCAACTACAGGAAAAGGAAGTTTTTGGGTTTCAAATAGAACAGGGTAAAATTTAATATTTTCTTTGAACTGTATTACAGGTTCGTTTGCAGGGATACCTGCTATGACAGCTTGAATATAACCTCTTTTTTCACCTTGTTCTATTAAAGCTCGAAGATATGTACCACTACCTGTTTTTTCTGGTCTTTGAGCTATTATATGTAATATTTTTTTCAATTCTAACTCCTCCTCTAATTAATACTTAAGTGTATTAAAAAAATCTTTAATTATAAAAATGACCTTGTACTATAATATACAAATACATTATAACACAAGGTCATTTATTCATATTCCACTAATATCTAAAATAAATTAGATCACTTTTCCATCTGTCGAGATTGTAACTTCTTTATAAGGCACAATGGTTTCAGCTTGAAGCATTGCAGCCTTTACAGCATTTACAATACCGCTGCAACAAGGTACTTCCATTCTTACTACAGTTATGCTTTTTATATTGTTACTTTTTATAATTTCTGCTAATTTTTCTTTGTAGAGTTCATTATCATCAAGTTTTGGACATCCAATTACTGTGATATGATCCTTAATAAAGTCTTTATGAAAGTTTGCATAAGCGTAAGCAGTACAATCTGCAGCAACTAGTAAATTTGCATCTTTAAAATATTTAGCATTAGGATTTACTAATTTTAACTGAACAGGCCACTGTGATAATTCTGATTCCATAGGTGTTTCACAATGTTTTTCTTGTAATTTGTTAGATGCATTATTAGGGACAGTTAAAGTTTTTCTTTCTATTTTTTTAGCCATAGTTCCTGGACATCCACAAGGAAGCTTTTGTGATGATGATTTTTCTTTCTCCCTTTGAGACATTCTTATTTTAACGGCCTCTTCATCATATTCTTTACTTTCTCTTTCAATAATCTCTATTGCGCCTGTGGGACATTGAGGTAGACAGTCACCAAGTCCATCACAATATTCATCACTTATTAATTTAGCCTTACCATTTATCATTTCAATAGCACCTTCATGACAACCCTCAGCACATAATCCGCAGCCATTGCATTTATTTTCATCTATACTAATTATTTTTCTTTTCATTATTGTTTCCTCCTAAATATCTATTATCTTGATTTCATGATCTTATTATATTAAAATTAAGTTAAATAGTCCGTAACTTGTGTTACGAAATAATTTTTTTCTAAGGAGAATAATATGGATGATGTTTTTAAAATGTTGAATAAATGTATACTTTTCAAAGGTTTTTCTACAGAAAATATAGAAAACATGATAAACAGCATAAACTATAGAATAAAATCTTTCAATAAAGGTGAAGTAGTAGCTATGGAAGGCTCAGATTGTTCTAGCATAGGAATTGTAATAGCTGGAAGCGTAGAGGTACAAAAAATTTACGAATCTGGTAAAACTGTTACAATTGCTAAATTAGAAGAAGCTAATATTTTTGGAGAAGTTATAATATTTTCAAATCAAAATGAATATCCTTCAACTATTGTGTCTTCATCAAAAACTAAAATTTTATTTATATCTAAAGAAAATTTCTTAAAGCTCTGTAACTTAAATTTCATGTTTCTAAATAATTTTATGGCTCTTTTATCTAATAAGGTACTAATGCTAAATAGAAAATTAAAAAATGTTTCATTTCAAACTATAAGACAAAAAATATCCAATTTAATTTTAGAAGAACATTTTAAACAAAAAAGTCTAACTTTAAATTTAAAGTATTCACGAAAGGAAATGTCTGAACAACTGGGAATACCTCGTCCTTCATTATCTAGAGAGTTAGTTCATATGAAGGAAGAGGGAATATTAGATTTTGAAAAAAATAAAATTAAAATATTGGATTTAACTCTTCTTGAAAATAGTCTTTTTTAGTGAAAATGGGAATAAAGTGTTCCCATTTTTAATATCCTAAGTTTTTACCAACTACTATAACTTTTATTCTTCCTTTCTGACCTTGTCTTCTAATTAATACATAATCATTGCATATTCTTTCATTACTAGTACAATTCATACAATAGCCTACTTTAGTACAAGGTGTGTTTCTATTTAATCGTTTTGCATTGGCTGGAGCTGAAGAATTTTTATTACGACCTATAGCTTCCTCTAAATTACTGACAATTTTATTTACGCCAATAATCACTATTACTTTATCTGGTCCGTAAAGCATAGCAGCTGTTCTATTACCAGTTCCATCTACATTATATAATTCACCTTGCTCAGTAACAGCATTACTACTGACAAAGTAAGCATCTGACATAAAGCTTTTTCTGAAAATATTTTTAGTATCTTCTGGTGTTAAATTTTCTTTATATCTATCAAGAAAATTAAATCTACCACATCTTAAAAAATCAATAACTCCTGTTTCAAAAAGGGTCATAGATCCTCCCACAGATACAGTTTCTCCATCTTTAACAAATTCATTTATTTTTCCTATTAGAGCTTTTTCATCTTTTACAAAATAAGCTTCCATATTGTTTTTTTCTAAGGCTTCCATAGTTCTTTTGATTTTTTGTTCTAGTACCCATTCAATATTATTGCCCATATTCATACACCTCCAAAATTTGTTATATATGTCTTAAGTATAGTATATGGAACTTATACTTATTTTTCAATATAGAAAGAAGTTACAAAGGTATACATTTAAATGATAGTTGGCTGGTATAATTAAGTATTATCAATCAGCAATTTTCACAGTTTTATGAGAAAATTCTACCTGAACATAAGAATCATTTGACTATAATTTGTTCTAAACTGGCAAGGCAATATAGGAATATTTAAGTTAAATATAAACAATGTTTATACTTGAAGGGTGAAGTATTTAATAATACGATAATCCAGTGGTGTTATTAATGATATAATGATACTTGGAAAATAATTGTCGAACAATGGAGAAGATGGAAAAATAATAGTGTGAAATTTATTAATAATATTGAAATCGTATCCAATATCATAAAGTATTTGTTTGTAAGCATTTTGATTAATAGTAAAATTATGCTGTTTATAAACATACTTTAGTTTTAAATAGAAAGTTAGGTGATATAGTAAAATGATTAAGATTGAACATTTAAAAATGCAATTCGACGAATTTGTTATTTTAAAAGATATTAGTATTGAAATAGGTAAAGGCGAGGTTGTAGCTTTAATTGGTCCTTCAGGAACAGGGAAGTCTACATTTCTTCGTTGTCTTAATTTTTTGGTCAAACCTACAGAAGGTAAAATCACAATTGATGGTCTTACTGTAGATGCTAAGACAGCATCAAAGAAAGATATTCATAAATTAAGACAGAAAACATCTATGGTTTTCCAAAATTACAATTTACTTAAAAATAAAACTGCTATCCAAAATATTATGGAACCTATGATAACAGTACAAAAGAAAAGTAAAAAAGAAGCTGAAGAAATAGCCATTGATTTGCTTGGGAAAGTAGGCCTCTTAGAAAAAAGAGATGCATATCCAAGAGAAATGTCAGGAGGTCAGCAACAAAGAATAGGGATTGCAAGAGCAATGGCTGTAAATGCAAATGTGATTTTATTTGATGAACCTACATCTTCCTTAGACCCTGAATTAGTTGAAGAGGTGTTAGCTGTAATTAAGCAGTTGGCATCAGAACATAATAAAACAATGTTGATTGTAACTCATGAAATGAAGTTTGCAAAACAAGTTGCAGATAAAATGATTTTCTTAGAAGATGGCTATATTGCAGGTATGGGAACTCCTAAAGAAATATTTGAAAATTGTACAAATGAACGAATTAGAAAATTTGTAAATACAGTAACTGCAAATAATATGGAGGACAAATAAATGAATTTTGATTTTCAATGGTTTATTAATTTATTTCCAATTGTTTTACCAGCACTATGGCTAACAATTGAAATATCCTTGGTATCTTTGGTATTTACATTATTATTATCTGTTATAATATCAATTGTTAGATATTATAAAATAAGGGCAGTATCTCAATTCTTTGGTGTATATATTACATTTTTTAGAGCAACACCACTTGTAGCACAGCTATTTATATTGTATTTTGGTCTGCCTTGTGTAATTCCAGCACTAAAATCTATGACAGCATTTCAAGCAACTGTAATTGCTCTTACATTAAATACAGCTTCTTTCATGACGGAAACATTGAGAGCAGCTTTAGAATCTGTGGATGTAGGACAACTTGAAGCTTGCTATTCAATGGGAATGACCAAGTATCAGACAATGATACGTGTTGTTTTACCACAAGCATTTGTTGTGGCACTACCATCTCTTGGAAATCAGTTTATTGGTATTATTAAGGGATCAGCATTAGGATTTACAGTAGGGCTTGCTGATATAATGGCAAAAGCAAAAATAGAGGCTGCATTAAGTCTTCGTTTCTTTGAAGCATACCTGTGTGTAACACTAATTTATTTAGTAATTGTAATTTTTGTAGAAAAAATTCAAAAATTATTAGAAAAAAAAATTCAAAAGTTCTGCTAAAATATAAATTTTTAATTTATATAAATTACATTAAAAAGATGAGGGGGAAAAATATGAAAAATATTAAAAAAGCACTTTCATTTGCACTATTTACTTGTATAATTTTGGGTATGACTGCATGTGGAAGTAAAAAGAATGAAGCACAGAAGGAAGTGAAATCGGACACACCTACTAAAATTATTGTAGCATCGGGTGCATCTTCAGTACCTAATTCATATGTGGAAAATGGAGTACAAAAAGGACATGAGGTAGATATTTGGAATGCTATTTCTGCAAAAACTGGTCTTAAGGTTCAATTTATAACTGGTGACTTTGATACTTTATTTGGATATTTAGATTCTAGTAAAGCAGATACAGTAGGAAATACTATTACAATTAATGCTAAACGACAGGCTAAATATGATTTCTCAGAACCATACGCATATATTCCAGAAAAACTAGTTGTACATTCAAATAGAACTGATATTAAAAAATTGAAAGATGTGGCTGGCATGACCTGTGGATTTACAGCTGGTTCAAATGGTGGTAATTTATTTAAACAAATTGCCAAAGAACAGGGGATGGATATTAAGTTAGTTACATATGATAGTGCTGAGTTGTTAACGCAAGCTTTCAAGCAAGGAAAAGTTGATGTTATGCTTTTCTCAGCTGGTGAAACAGCATATAAAATTAAAAATGGTATTCTTGATGCAAGAATGGTTGAAGAAGATGTTACAGTTGGAGCAAAAGCATATCCATTTGTAAAAGGCAATGCTAATTCAGAAAAATTAAATAAAACTGTTACGAAAGCTATCCAAGACATGAAGAAGGATGGAACACTTACAAAGATTTATCAAAAATGGTATGGGATGGACTTTAGTGAAAAGCCAAAAGATGCAAAAATAGCTAATTAATTCTTTGTAACGAGAAAATAGGACAAGTCGGCAATATGTTTTACGCAGACTTGTTCTGTTTTTATAAGATAAACAAAATTATGATATACTAAAATAAAAGATAATGTGGGGGTGAATTAATTGTTAAAGTATATTGAAAGAAAACAAACAGATAGTTCAAAATGGGATGGATTGGAATCTATGTTTGGAGCAACAGATTTACTGCCTTTATGGGTGGCAGATATGGATTTTAAAGTGTGTGATTCTGTGCTTGAAAAACTTAAAGAGTATTTAGAACTTGGTGTTTTGGGATATTACAAAGAGTCAGAAGGATATAAGCAGTCTTTTATCAATTGGGAGCAAACATATCATAATTATAAAGTTAATGAAGAATGGATTCGTTATTCTCCAGGGGTTGTTCCAGCTATTAATTGGTTTATACAGATACTGACAGAAAGAAATGATGCTGTTATTGTTTTAACACCTGTGTATTATCCCTTCTTAGATGCTGTAAAAAATAATGGCAGAAATCTCATAGAAAGTGATTTGATTAATGAAAAGGGGAATTATACCATTAATTTTAAAGATTTTGAAAGCAAAATTGTGGAGAATGATGTGAAGTTATTTATTCTTTGCTCACCACACAATCCTGTAGGGAGAGTTTGGAAAAAGGATGAGCTTCAAAATCTTATGGATATTTGTAAAAGACATGGTGTAAAAGTAATTTCAGATGAGATTCATCAAGATATTGTAATAGGTAAAAATGAGCATATTCCAACTGCTACTGTGGGTGATTATGATTCTATGATTGTTACACTTACAGCAGGAACAAAAACCTTTAATCTTGCCTCATGCAAAAATTCTTTTGTTATTGTAGCGGATTGTGAAATTCGAAAAGCTTTTGATGATTTTGTAACGTGTATCCGAATTCCAGGTGGAAATACTTTTGGATATATTGCAGTACAAAGTGCTTATGAAAAAGGAAGACCTTGGTTAAAAGAAATATTACAGCAAATCAAAGAAAATTATTTATATATCCAAGAAATATTTAGTAAAGAATTACCACTTGTTGAACTGTCACCTTTAGAGGGAACATATTTGCTTTGGATTAATTTAGGTGCCTATGTAAAGGGAGAAGAAATGCAGAGCTTTATTAAAGAAAAATGCAAATTGGCTTTGGATTTTGGAGATTGGTTTGGAGGAGAACGTTTTAATAACTATGTGAGAATGAATATTGCCACTTCAAAAGAAAACATAATTAAAGCTGTTGAACAAATTATACAAGAAATAAAGAAAATGAAAAATAGGTAGTATGAGAGGTCGGTAGATAAAATAATTATCTACCTCCTACTCCATTAAAATGTACTAGTTACATTTTTTGAACATTTGAAGCTTGTAATCCCTTAGGTGTTTCTATTACATCATATTTAACTTCCTGTCCCTCACTTAAATCTTTTCTTTTTCCTTCTTCCTTTATAGCAGAATAATGAACAAATACATCTGTACCATTTTCTCCAGATATAAAACCAAATCCTTTTTCATCATTAAACCATTTTACTATACCTGTTAACATTGTGAAAACCTCCAATTTTAATAAAGTTTTTATGATTTTTATTATATGCACTATTTTATTTATAATACATAATGTAATTATGCTATGGATTTTTGCTTTGAAAAGTTTATATAAGAAATATAAGTTGTAATTAGAAGTAAAGAGAAAGTAATTGCTTAGAGGAGATTTTGATTTGATATTCATAATGTAGAACAACTAGAATTTTGTTTAACTGAAGTTTTTATGTAAAAATCAAATTGGGGAGGCGCTAATATATGAAAAAAATAAAAAAAATTTTTGGAATAAGTAAAATTCAAAGCATATTTTTATTAATATTTTTTATAATATTTATTTGGTCAGCAATTAAACCAAAGGATCTTTTTACTTGGTTTTTAGAAGTTTTTCCAGCAGTTATAGGAATTATAGTTATTATATCAACATATAAAAAATTTAGATTTACTACTTTTGTTTATGGATTAATTTTAATTCATATAGCTATACTGCTAGTAGGAGGACATTATACTTATGCAGAAATGCCTTTATTTAATTGGATAAGGGACAGCTTTCATTTAAGTAGAAATTACTATGATAGATTAGGACATTTTGCTCAAGGCTTTATACCAGCTTTAGTTACTAGAGAAATATTAATTAGAAAATCTTACGTGAAGAAAGGAAAGATGTTATCTTTTATAGTTATATGTGTTTGTTTAGCAATAAGTGCATCATATGAATTAATAGAATGGTTAGTAGCTGAGTTAACAGGAACTGCAGCGGATGCTTTTTTAGGAACGCAAGGAGATGTATGGGATACACAATGGGATATGTTTTGGGCATTAACAGGGGCAACAATAGCTGTATTCATGTTTTCTAAAATTCATGACAAGTATATGGAAAAAGTTGAACAGTAGGATATCAGAATGTCTATATAATAAAAAATTTGCGTCGCATCTTGCTTGTTTTATGAAAATTTATTTATTATTTTTTTTTAGGTATTGATTTTTTCTATATAAGTTGTTAAAATAGGATTATGTCATTTTAATGCTTTAGCATGATAAATCGATAACGCAATAAAACAAGGAAGTGAAATGTATGACAAGTTGGAAAAGATACATTCCAGAAGGTACAAAAGATACATTATTTGAAGAATGTACAAGGAAAATTGAAATAGAAAATATACTTAGAAAAACATATAGATATAGTGGATTTTTAGAAATTAAATCTCCTACTTTAGAGTTTTATGATGTTTTTAATGGAGAAAATTCTACATTGTCTCAAGAAAAAATGTATAAGCTATTTGATAATCATGGAAGAATATTAGTGCTTAGATCTGATATGACTACACCCATAGCTAGAATAGTAGCTACAAAATTAAAAGAAGCCATTAGACCATTAAGATTATGTTATACATCAAATGTGTATAGAGTAAATGAAAGTTTAAATGGAAAAAATAGTGAAATTACGCAGTCAGGCATTGAAATTATTGGAGTTAAAAGTTTAAAGGCTGATGGAGAAGCAATAATAACAGGAATAACAGCATTGATAAATTGTGGTTTGAGAGATTTTAAAATAGAAATTGGCCATGCTGAATTTTTTAAAGCTCTAATAGATGAGGTCAATATAGATGATGAAGAAAAAGAAAAACTTAGAATATATATAGAAAATAAAAATTTTACAGCACTAAGTGAATTATTGAATAAAAATAAAAATAAGATAGATGAGAATAGATTAAATTTTTTAAGAGAATTACCGAAGCTATTTGGAAATATGGACATATTAGATAAGGTACACACGTTTACTAATAATAAAAAGGCATTAGATGCTATAGATAGTATAAAAGCTGTATATAAAATAGTAAAAGATGCGAACTTGGATAAATATATATCTGTGGACTTAGGTATGGTACATCATCTTAACTATTATACAGGAATAATTTTCAGAGGATATGCAGACGGGGTTGGAGGAAACATATTAAGTGGAGGCAGATATGATAATTTAATAGGAGAATTTGGTGACAATCAAGAAGCTACAGGATTCGCAATATATGTGGATAGCATTATAAAAGCTTTAGAAAATAATGGACAAATTGCAGAAAATAAATTAAGAAAAGTTCTAATTTATTATAAAAATGAAGAGTTTAAAAGGGCTTATGATAAGGCCTTAGAATTAAGAAAGAATGGTATTGTTGCAGAATTAAGTTTCTTTGATGATGAAAAAGAAGCAGAAAGATATTCTGATGAAAAAGGAATGGAATTTTTTAAAGTATAGATAATAATTATAAAGAATGGGGAGTTTTAGTATGCAAAATAGAAAAACAGTAAAAATAGCTTTAACAAAGGGCAGAATTGAAAAAAATGCTGTGGACATATTCAATAAATCAGGAGTAGATTGCAGTGAATTAATGAATAAAGGAAGAAAATTAATATTTCATAATGAAAAGTTTAATATAGATTTTGTTTTAGCAAAGGCAGCAGACGTATTAACCTATGTAGAACATGGAGTTGTAGATATTGGTATTGTAGGAAGAGATACTTTACTTGAAGAGAATAAAAATTTTTATGAAGTTTTAGATTTAAAATTTGGGAAATGTAAGTTTGCAGTGGCAGGACCTAAAAATTCAGAATTTTATCAAGGTTATAATAGAAAAAAAATAGCTACCAAATATCCTAATGTGGCTAGAAATTATTTTAGAAAGATAGGACAGGATGTAGAAATTATAAAGATAGATGGTTCTGTAGAACTAGCACCTATATTGGGTTTAGCAGATGCCATAGTGGATATAGTAGAAACTGGTAATACTTTAAAGGAAAATGGTTTAGTTGTATATGAAGACATATGTAGTATTAGTGCTAGATTAATAGTAAATATAGCTAGTATGAAAATGAAAAAGGATGAAATAGAAGAATTAGTAGAACTAGTTCAAACTACAATGGAATCCAAGGAAATTGAGATAGGAGCGTAGGAGGTAATAAATATGAATATCATAAATACTATATATGGAAATACAAAAGAAGGAGAGAAATTTCTAGAAAATTTAAAAAATAGAGAGGAATCTGTACATGCAGAAGTAACTGAAAAAGTTGAAATTATTCTTCAAGCTGTAAAAGAAAAAGGAGACAAGGCATTAATTTCTTATACAAATCAGTTTGATAGTGAAAATATAAATGTAAAAAACCTATGTGTAACTAAAGAAGAAATAAGTGAAGCTTATGAAAAGGTAGAAAAAGAATTTATAGAGGCTGTAAATTTAGCTGTAGAAAATATAAAATTTTTTCATGAAAAACAAAAAAGAAATTCATGGATGATTACAAAGGAAAAGGAAATTATACTAGGACAACAGGTGAGAGCCTTAGAAAAGGTAGGAATATATGTACCAGGAGGTACAGCAGCTTATCCTTCATCAGTACTTATGAATACAATTCCAGCTAAGGTAGCTGGAGTTAAGAATATAACTATGGTAACACCTCCATTAAAAGATGGAAGCATTAATCCTAACATACTAGTAGCAGCAGATATAGCTGGAGTAAATAGAATTTATAAAGCAGGAGGAGCACAGGCTGTTGCAGCTTTAGCTTATGGTACAGAAACTATAGAGAAAGTAGATAAAATAGTGGGTCCAGGAAACATATACGTAGCTATGGCTAAGAAAAGTGTTTATGGATGTGTAGATATAGATATGATAGCCGGACCAAGTGAAATTTTAATTATAGCAGATGAAGGTGCTGATGAAAAATATATAGCAGCAGATTTAATGTCTCAAGCAGAACATGATAAGTTGGCATCATCCATATTAATAACAACTTCAAAAAAGTTAGGAGAAAAAGTAAAAGAACAGCTTAAAATGCAAGTTGAAAATTTAAGCCGTAAGGATATAATATTAGATTCTCTTAAAAATCATGGGGCAATAATAATAGTGAATAGTATAGAAGAAGCTGTTAATATATCAAATACTATAGCGCCAGAACATTTGGAGCTATGTGTAAAAGATCCATTTTTAACTTTAGGCGATATAAAAAATGCAGGTTCCATATTTCTTGGATATTTTGCACCAGAACCTTTAGGAGATTATATAGCTGGACCTAACCATGTACTTCCAACTAGCGGCACTGCAAGATTTTTTTCACCTCTCTCAGTAGATGATTTTGTAAAAAAATGTAGTTTCATACGTTATTCTAAAGAAGCTTTGTTAGATGTGGGAGATAAGATTATAAAGTTAGCAGAAACTGAAGGGTTAACAGCTCATGCAAATGCTATAAAGGTAAGAATGGAAGATTGATATAAGTGAAAATGTGAAATTAGTAGTAAATGATTTGAATAAGTTAAGAGTTATGGAAGGTGATAGTATGAGAAAAGCACAGATAGATAGAAAAACTTTAGAAACAGATATATCTATAGATATAAACTTAGATGGAAGTGGAAAGTATGAAATAGATACAGGCATAGGATTCTTTGATCATATGTTATGCCTTATGTCAAAGCATGGTTTAATGGATGTTAAGATAAAGGCAAAAGGAGATCTTTATGTGGATGCTCATCACACTGTGGAAGATATAGGTATAACTCTTGGAAAATGTATAGAAAAAGCTTTAGGAGATAAAGGTGGTATAAAAAGGTATGGAACAGTATTTCTACCTATGGATGAAGTTTTAGTTATGGTTTCTATGGATATAAGTGGTAGACCTTATATAGTATTTGATGCTGAATTTAATTCACAAAAGGTTGGAGAAATGGATACAGAACTAGTGGAAGAATTTTTTAGGGCAGTGGCATTTAATGCAGGGATAACTCTTCACAGTAAAGTGCTTTACGGAAAAAATAGCCATCATATGGTAGAAGCTTTATTTAAAGCCTTTGGAAAAGCCCTAAAAGAAGCAGTTACAAAAGATGAAAGAATAAAAGGTGTTATGTCTACTAAAGGCAGCCTATAATTTTTAAAAGGGGTGAAGGTATTGATTTCAATTATAGATTATGGAATGGGAAATTTAAGAAGTGTTCAAAAGGCTTTAGAATATATAGGCGAGGAAGCTGTAATAACTTCAGATAGAGAAAAGATATTAAATAGTAATGGTATTATTCTTCCAGGGGTAGGAGCTTTTCCAGATGCTATAGAAAATTTAAAAGAAAAAGCATTGGATAAAGCTTTAAAAGAAGCTGTAGCTAGAGGAATACCTACGCTCGGAATTTGTCTTGGAATGCAACTTTTATTTACAAAAGGCGAAGAAGTAAAAAAATGTGATGGTTTAGGATTTTTTAAAGGAACAATAAAAAAAATGTATGGAAATATAAAAATACCTCATATGGGATGGAATAGTCTTAAAATGGAAAAGAGTAGTAAGCTTTTACAAGGAATAGATGAGGGAAGTTATGTGTATTTTGTTCACTCGTTTTATGCAGAAATAGAAAACAATGATTTAGTTAATGCTACAAGTAAATATGGAATAGATGTACCAGCAGTTATAAGTAAGGGCAATTTATTTGGAACACAATTTCATCCAGAAAAAAGTGGAGATGTAGGTATAAAAATTCTTAAAAATTTTGCTAGCTTAATTTAGAAAGAGGTGCTTTTAATGTTAATACTTCCAGCTATAGATTTAAAAGATGGAAAATGTGTAAGACTATATCAAGGAAAAATGGATTCTTCTGAAGTAGTGGCTAAGGATGCTTTGGAAACAGCATTAGAATTTAAAGCTTGCAAAGCAGAATATATTCATATGGTAGATTTGGATGGAGCAGTTAAAGGCTCTATGCAGAACATAGATAAAATTTTAGATGTAATAAATAAAGTAGGTTTATCTATAGAAGTTGGTGGAGGAATAAGAAACATAGAAAAGGTAGATTATCTTATAGATAAAGGAGTAGATAGAGTTATATTAGGTACTGCAGCTTTAAATGATCCTAGCTTGGTAAAAGAAGCAGTGAAAAAGTATGGAGAAAAAATAGCTGTAGGAATAGATGCAAAGAATGAAAAGGTTGCTGTAGATGGATGGATGAATGTAAGCAGTGTAGATTACATAGAATTCGCAAAAGAGATGGAGAAAATAGGAGTTAAAACTATTATATTTACGGATATAAGCAAAGATGGAACACTGCAAGGACCTAATTTAGAACAGCTTAGCAAGCTACAAAAAAGTGTAAATTGCAATATAATAGCTTCTGGTGGAATTAAAAATATAGAAGATTTAAAAACTATAAGTGAAATGGGTATTTATGGAGCCATTACAGGTAAAGCTATATACTCTGGAAATATAGATTTGAAAGAAGCTATAAAGGTTTGTAAATAGCAATTTGATATATGGATTGAAAAAAGATTATAGATAGAAGGTGTTTTAATAATGAGTAAGTACTGGAGCGAAATTACAAAAAATATAGAACCTTATGTTTGCGGGGAGCAGCCTAAGGATAAGAAGTATATTAAATTGAATACAAATGAAAATCCATATCCACCATCACCTAAAGTGTTAGATGCAATAAAAAATGCAGCAAATGGTGATTTAAGACTATATCCTGATCCTGATTGTGATGAACTTAGAGAAGTTATTGCAAAACATTATGATTTAAGTAAGGATGAAATTTTTATAGGAAATGGGTCAGATGAAGTTTTAGCTCTTTCATTTTTAGCTTTTTTTAACACTAATGAAACTATCATTTTCCCTGATATTAGCTATAGTTTTTATCCAGTGTATGCAGGACTTTATAACTTAAATTACAAGACAGCAAAATTAGAAGATGACTTTTCCATACCAATTAATGAATTTATAGGCAAAAATGGAGGAGTAGTTATTCCTAATCCTAATGCACCTACAGGAAGATGTCTTGATATAGACTCAATAAAGAGAATTTTAGATTATAATCTTCATAAGGTAGTTATAGTTGATGAGGCATATATAGATTTTGGTGGGACTTCAGTAGTAGGGCTTATAAAAGATTATCCTAATCTTTTAGTAATACAAACACTATCTAAATCACGTTCCCTAGCAGGAATTCGCTTAGGTTTTGCACTTGGAGGAGAAGAACTCATAGAAGGATTAAATAGAGTTAAAAATTCTTTCAATTCTTATACAGTAGACAGAGTAGCAGCATTAGCAGCAGTTGCAGCAATGAAAGATGAAAACTATTTTAACGAATGTGTATCAAAAGTAATAAGTACAAGAGAAAAGGTTGTAGAAAAATTAGAATCATTAGGATTTAAGGTGGTACCTTCTAAAGCTAATTTTATTTTTGTATCACATCCAAATTATGATGCTAATGAATTGTTTCTTAAGTTAAGAGAAAAAGGTATATTAGTAAGGTATTTTAATAAGCATAGGATAAGTAATTATTTAAGAATAAGTATAGGATTAGATAATGAAATGGATTTTCTTGTTCAAAAATTACAAGAAATTATAGATGAAATAGGGATTTGAAATTTGTGGAAAGAGGTGTGAACTTTGCTTACAAAAAGAATAGTACCATGTTTAGATGTAAATATGGGGAGAGTGGTAAAAGGAGTTAACTTTGTAAATTTAAAAGATGTAGGAGATCCTGTAGATATAGCTGAAGCATATAATAAGGAAGGTGCAGATGAGCTTGTATTTCTTGATATAACAGCTACTCATGAGGGAAGAAAGACTATGATAGATGTGGTTAAAAAAACAGCAGAAAAGGTATTTATCCCACTTACTGTAGGTGGTGGAATAAAAGACTTAGAAGATTTTAAAAATATATTAAGAGCAGGTGCAGATAAAGTATCAGTTAATTCAGCAGCCATAAGAAATCCAGAGCTTATAAAAAATGCTGCAGATAAGTTTGGAAGTCAATGTGTAGTAGTAGCTATAGATGCTAAAATGAGAGAAGATAAAACAGGATGGAATGTTGTTATAAATGGGGGAAGAATAGATACAGGTTTAGATGCTGTAGAATGGTCTAAAAAGGCAGAAAATCTTGGAGCAGGGGAAATACTCTTAACAAGTATGAATACAGATGGAACAAAGGCGGGCTATGATATAAAACTTACTAAAGCTATAACAGAAGCAGTAAATATTCCTGTAATAGCATCAGGTGGGTGTGGTACTTTAGAACATTTTTACGAAGTTTTTGCAAATTCAGGAGCAGATGCAGCACTGGCAGCATCACTTTTTCACTATAGGGAATTAAGTATAAAACAAGTTAAAGAATATTTAAAAGAAAAAAGTATAGAAATAAGAGATTAACTAATAAAATCGTAATTAGGTATCTAGAAAAATAAGAGCTAAAATATGCATTATAGCAAAGAGGTAATATTATGCAACAGTTAGAGAACATAGATAAAGAAAGTCTTACAAAATTAAATTTTAGTAATGGATTAATTCCTACAATAGTTCAAGATTTTAAGAATAATGAAGTGCTTATGATGGCTTATATGAATGAAGAGTCTTTAAGAAGAACTATTGAAACAGGAACAACTTGGTTTTGGAGTCGGTCTAGAAATGAATTTTGGAATAAAGGAGCAACATCAGGGCATTATCAATATGTAAAAGCTATTTATATAGATTGTGATGAAGATACTCTTCTTATAAAAGTAGATCAAATAGGAGCTGCTTGTCATACTGGCAACAGAACCTGTTTTTATAGAAATATTTCAATATAAAAAAATATTTATAATTTAAAAGGAGGAAAAGAAAATGGAATTAAAAAATATAATAGAACAGCTTTATGAAGTTATAGAGGGTAGAAGAGATAATCCAATAGAAGGGTCTTATACAAGCTATCTTTTTAAAGAAGGCGTAGATAAGATTCTAAAAAAGGTAGGGGAAGAAACATCTGAAGTTATAATAGGAGCTAAAAATAACAGCAAAGAAGAAACGGTTTGTGAAATAAGCGATTTAATGTACCATGTACTTGTTTTAATGGTACAACAGGGCATTAAGGTAGAAGATATAACGAAGGAACTTGAGAAGAGAAGGCAAAAAATATGCAACAAAAAACCAGAAAGAAAAGAAGTAGAAGGTATTCATTAAAATTGAACTTTGATAATCTAAAGTCACACTCAGAAAAATATCTAGTCAGTATTTTAGTATATATGACTGGATATTTTTTCTATGTTTCTAAGATTAAAATATAGAAATTTTAGATTATCGAAGTTATTTAGGAATAAAAGAAAATAAGCCTCCCATATTACAAAAAATATGATATTATGTAAATATAGTAATAGAAAGAAAATTGCAATAGATTTAATGCAATGTAGGAGGAGTTATAAATGGAAAAAAAATTTGAAAATAAAGACAAAAATAAATTAGTGTCAGAATTAGTGGAGTTGTCTGCCAGCCCAATATTAACAGCTAAGAATTATTGGCATGAAAGTATTTACAATACATTAAAAGATAAAAAAGAAAATGCTAATAGTGAAAAAGAGTATGCAGTTTATTTAGAAGCAGAACTTATTTATTTTAGAAGTCTTTGGAATAATGAACTTGATGTAATATATGCATGGGGCAAAGAAGGGAAAATTCCTGAAGCAGAAGAGATAAATAATATTATTGCTTATATGGAAGAACAATCTGCAACTTTTGTAGAAAATGAAAAAATAGTGTTTAAAAATGGCAAAGGGTTAGACAAAAATAATTTAACATTTATAGAAAGATACACTTCAATTCCAGAATTAACACAAAAAATTATTGCTTTAGAGGAAGATTATTTGTATTTTAAACTTAGAGACTATATAACTTTAAATATATATCAATTCATAGCAAACAATGAAGAAGTAGCAGAAAGTTTGTTGAAAGATGATACCAAAGAAACTGTACAAAAAATTGCTGATTTAGTTTCAAATTTTGCTGACATATGCATGTACATAGATTTGAATAATGAATAAAAAATAGGTCTGTATCTAAAAAATTTGATACAGGTTTTACTGGAAAATTTTTAATTTAAACTAAATAAAATGAAAAAAAAATATAAAATTCTATAAAAATGAAGGAATTTGAAATTTTACATAGAATTAAATACTAAATATTATTTAAATTTCAAATATTTTAGCAAGTTAAAATTATGAGGGGGATAGAGCTTATGAAAGGAAAAAGGAAGCTTCATACACAAATTATAGTAATATTGATTTTTATGGCATTAATACCTCAATGTATTATAGCTTTTTTTAATTACTACTATGTTAAGAAAAACTTTAATAGCACGTTTAATGACTATCTATATACTACTCTTAGTAAAATAGATGAAACTATAAAATCAGTGGATAAAAGTAGTAGACAATCTGTTGATATGATATCTAAAAATCCTAATAATCAAAATGTTCTTAAAGATACTAATGCTGCCACTTCAATTCTTGATTTTGTAAATACTTATGCACAAAGTCATAAAGAAGTAAGTTGTGCTTATTTAGGGGTAAGTGATGGAAGAATGCTTGTTCAGCCTAAACAAGATTTGCCAGATGGTTATGACCCAAGAAAAAGACCTTGGTATCCACAAGCAGTATCTAAAAATGGAGAAGTATTTCTTACAGATCCTTATGAAGATGCCTTTAATAAAGGTCAATTTGTAGTAAGTTATGAAAAAGCAGTTAAAGATAGTGGAAGTGGACAAATAATAGGTGTAGCAGGAATAGATATAAAACTTACACAAATTGCTCAGCAAGTATCTAATGCAAAAATAGGAGATTCAGGTTATGTAGCAGTACTCGATGGAAATGGAACAATAATAGCACATAAAAATGCTGAGCTTATTGGAAAAACTTCAAAGGATGAAAAGTGGATAAATAATGTTGTTAATTCGGGAAAAATAGGAGTATTTGAAAATATAAATGGTACAAATTATGTTACATATAGTTTGAAAAATGCTGAAACAGGATGGAGCATAATTGGTTTTATACCACAAAGCGAGTTTAATTCTAAAATAAATGGTATTATAAAAATGATAATTATTCTATCGGTGATAATACTTATTTTAGCAGCAGTAATTGGCAACTTATTCTCTAAATCTATTACTAAACCTATAGAGAATATTGAAGGAAGTTTAGTTAAACTAAGCAAAGGAGATTTTACGGAGAAAATAGATGAAAATGCAAAGGGAAGTTTAGAAATACATTCCATAACAAAATCTCTAAATTTAATGATAGATGAAGTAGTAGAAATACTTAAAGAAACTGTTGGAAGTTCAAAACACATAAAAGAGTCTACAGAAGCTATGGTTGAAATTTGTAAACAATCTACTGGTGCAGGAGAGGAAATAGCCAAATCAATACAAGGCATTGCTAATGGAGCTTCAAGTCAAGCACAAAATGTGGAGGATAGTTCTAATTTAGCTGAACTTTTGGGTGATAAGGTAAATGGATGCTTGCAGGATTCAAGCCATATGATTGAAGCTTCTAATAGGGTTAAATCTTCTACAGAGAAGGGACTAGGTAATATAAATAAGTTAGTAACTAGTTTTGATAAAACAACTAAATCTGATATAGAAGTTTTGAAAGAAGTAAATGTACTTGCTGAAAATTCACAAAAGGTTAATGAAATAACAGAAACTATAAAACAAATTACAGAACAAACTAATTTACTTGCACTAAATGCCAGCATAGAAGCAGCTAGGGCTGGTGAAGCAGGAAAAGGGTTTGCAGTGGTTGCAGAAGAAGTAAGAAATTTAGCAGAGCAATCAGGGGAATCAGCAGAAGAAATTAATATTATAGTAAATAAGATTGAAAATAGTGTAAAAGCTGTTCTAAGTAAAATTAATTATTCCACAGAAATAAGTAAGGAAACAGCAAAAAGTGTAAATGAAACTAGTGAATCATTTAGAGACATAGAGAATGACTCTAAAATACTTCAGAGCAGTATAGAAAAAGTGAGTACAGAACTACAAGGTGTAGGTAAGGACAAAGAAAATATAGTACGAGCATTTTTAGATTTAGCAAGAATTGCTGAAGACACTGCAGCAGCTACAGAAGAAGTCAGTGCATCATCCCAGCAGCAAGCAAGTGGACTTAATGAAGTTTTAACATCTGCAGAGAAATTAAGTAATTTGACAGAAGAATTAGATACTGCAGTTAAAAACTTTAAAATCAATTAAGATTTTATTTTGAATTTTAGCCAGTGGAAATATAAAAATGAATCCACTGGCTAAATATTTCATATTAGTTCACTTTATTTTTTCTGTGCAAAAGTGTAAAATTTAATTAAAGTTTAAATTTAGGAGGACAACCATGACCAACTATGTTATAGATCAGGTGATTATTTTATCACTTATAATGTTGGTAGGAGTATATGCAAAAAGAAAAAATATAATAACAAAAGAGGCTAGCAGTAGTTTTTCAAGTTTACTGCTTAATATAACACTGCCTTGTCTTCTTGTATCATCTTTTAATTATAGCTATTCTCCTGATATGTTAATAAAAGCAAGAACTATATTTATTTACTCATTAATTATACATATATTTTTAATACTTATAAGTAAAATTTTTGTATTGAGATTTCCAGAAAAATCTCAAAAAGTATTAAGATTTGTTACCATATTTTCAAATTGCGGTTTTATGGGATATCCTGTTTTGGAAGGTTTATTTGGTAAAATAGGTATTTTTTATGGTGCAGTTTTCAACATACCTTTTAACATATTTATGTTAAGTGCAGGAGTAATGATATATACAGGAAAAAAGGATTTAAAAACTTTAAAAAGTGTTTTAGTTCATCCAGGTATAATAGCCACTGTTATTGGATTTTGTATGTTTGCTTTTTCAATTAAAATTCCCAGTACATTATATAAAGCGTTAAGTAGTGTAGGGTCTATTACTACACCATTATCTATGATAATTGTAGGAATAATGTTAGCAGAGGTCAAGATAAAGGATATTTTTTCAGGTTTTTTAGTATACTATGGGTCAGTTATAAGACTTATAATAGTGCCTTTTTTAACTTTTTTAATATTAAAATTTCTAAAGGCAGATCATTTGTTATTACAAATAAGTGTGGTAATTGAAGCTATGCCAGCTGCAGTTCTAGCTTCTGTATTTGCAGAAAAGTATGGAGCTGATACTGCATTAGCTTCTAGAAGTGTTTTTATTACCACTATCATATCAATGATTACAATACCTGTTGTAGTTATGTTTTTATAATAAAAAGGGAGGTAGTTAAAATGTTTGATACTCATATACACACAAGATTTTCTTCGGATTCTCAAATGAAAATAGAAGATGCTATAAAATATGCCAAAAATAAGAATGTATCTATGATAATAACTGAACACATGGATTTAAAATTTCCTAAAGAAGGAATGTTTTGTTTTGATGTAGAAGAATATTTTAAAGAGTATTCTAAGTATAGAGGAGATGACCTTTTACTTGGTGTTGAAATTGGAATGAAAGAAGATTGTATAAAAGAAAGTCAAAGGGTTTCAAAAAATAATCCATTTGATTATGTTATAGGATCTGTACATTTAGTGAATAATTTAGATGTTTATTATGAAGAATATTATAAAGATAAAAGTAAGAGAGAAGCTTATGAAAAATATTTTATATCCATGTTAGAATCTATAAAAGCTTACAATTTTATAGATAGCATGGGACACATAGATTATATTTCAAGGTATGCTAAATATGAAGACAAAGAAATATATTATGAAGAGCATTCAGATATCATTGATGAAATATTAAAAACTTTAATAAGCACAGACAAATGTATAGAGCTCAATACTAGAAGACTTAATGATGAAAATGCAGCAAAGAATATAATACCTATTTATAAAAGATTTAGAGAACTCGGAGGAAAAGATATAACAGTAGGTTCAGATGCTCATAATCCACTAGCTATTGGAAATAATTTTGAGGTGGCAAAAGAAATTGCTCAGTTATGCGATTTGAAGATAGTGTATTTTAAAAATAGGAAAAAAGAGTATGAAAAAAATTAAGGGTGAATGGTTAAATAACTACATTGCACAGGGAGGAATATAAGATGGATTTTACAAATAATTTAGAGAGAGCTATGGAATGTTTACATAAAGGTGGGGCATTTCTAACTTGTAAAAATGAGGATAAGTTAAATACCATGACTATAAGTTGGGGAAGTATTGGTTTTATATGGAAAAAACCAGTATTTACAGTAATGGTTAGAGAGTCCAGGTATACTCGTGAACTTATAGAAAAATCAGGAGAATTTACAGTAACAATTCCACTAAATGATGCCATGAAAGAAGCTTTAGCTATTTGTGGTTCAAAGTCAGGAAGAGATATAGATAAATTTAAACAGTGTAATTTACAAACAGAAGAAGGTAAAAGTGTTTTTACTCCAGTTATAAAATGTTTAGGAATGCAATATGAATGTAAAATTTTATATAAAAACCATATAGATGCTAACTTAATGGATAAGAATACAGATAAGGAAATTTACAATGGAGAGAATTATCATACTATATACTATGGAGAAATTGTAAATTGTTATAAAGCTGAATAGTAATTGTATAAAATGGGGCTGTCGCATTAAGAATGAATACTACAATATATTGTGCTAATTTTAAATTTGCAAATCAATATATTGTATATAAATTTCTTAGTGCGACAGCCCCATTTTATTTTTTAGGTGTAGTTAAAAATTTCTAAATTTAAAATTGAATGTTAATGATAAAAGTTAGTAATAGTAAATTTTAACTTGTTAAAAATAAATGATAATATTATTATTTATTTAGGAGTGATGGTATGGGAATTGTAAATAAAATAACTCAAATAGGTACTATTGTAGTGAGTTCAACTAAAGAGAAAATTAAGTGTCAGTATTTAGAAAGAAATGTTAAAAACTTAAATAAGAAACTTGAAAATATGGATGATAAAAAAGGAGCTCATTTAATAATAAAAAAAGAAAATATGCAAAAAAAAATAGATGAAGAGAAAATAAATGAGAGTAAAAGAAGAAAAAAAATTGTAGTAGATTTAAAAAGTCAGATTGAACTCTCAAAGAGAAAAAGAAAAGAAGCAGTTAAAGATTTTAGTACTATTCAAAAGGTAAAAAAGGAATTTGCAGAACTTCCAATAACTACGGCAATAGATGATTTAGTTTCAGGGGTATCTGATATTGAAAAAGCACAAAAGCTGGTAAAGGAATTTCCAAGAGATATTTATGCTTGGTTAAATTTAGCTGAGACTATAAAGTTTCACAAAAAAGCTTTTTTAATTATAAATGGAATAAAGGCACCTTGGGATATGATTGGAAGTGCAGTAGATTTGAGTATGGAGTTTATAGGAGGGACTATAGAGGATAGTATGGATAAAAACAAGTGGACTTATGAACGGGCTATTAACCAAGCTATAAAATTAGGTGCTTCAAAAAGGAAATAGAAAAGTTTAAAGAAAATTATAAAAAAAATCTTATATTAGCTAGTGTAAGAGGTACGTCACATATGCTGTGTAAACAAAGTAAGAAATTAACTAAAACCAGTGAGAGAATCATAGACTTTGCAGTGGATAAATTGATACTAAAAAAAACAGTAAAAATTAAAGGAGAGAAACATATATGAATCCTTTAGCTAATAAAATTAGACCTAAAAAATTAGATGAAGTAATAGGACAAAAGCACTTGTTAGGAGAAGGAAAAATTCTTCAAGATATGATAAGCTCGGGTCATTTAATGAATATGATTTTTTACGGTCCTCCAGGTACAGGAAAAACGACAGTAGCTAATATAATAGCTTCTGTTACAGGAAAAAGATTTTACAAATTAAATGCTACTACAGATTCTTTAAAGGATATTAAAGATATTATAAAGGATCTAAATACTATAATGGGATATAATGGGGTGATTCTTTATATAGATGAAATTCATCATTTTACAAAAAGAATCCAGCAAAGTTTGTTAGAATTTATTGAAAATGGTCAAATAATTTTAATAGGAAGTACTACAGAAAATCCATATTTTTATATATTTAAAGCTATTTTAAGTAGATCTATAGTATTGGAATTTAAAAAACTTACTAAAGAAGATATAGTACAAGGATTGAAAAGAGCATTAAAACTTAGTATAGAGGATTTCCCAGGAAAAACTATAAGTTATGATGAAGATGCATTAGAGTACATGGGGGAACTATGTGATGGAGATGTGAGAAGAGCTTTAAATGTATTGGAGTTAATATTATATTCTAGTTCTATAAAAGAAGATAAAATATGTATTACGCTAGATTCTGTAGAAAAATTTTCACAAAAGAAAATATTAAATTATGATAGAGATGGTGATAGTCATTATGACATCTTAAGCGCATTTCAGAAATCTATAAGAGGTAGTGATGCCAGTGCAGCAATATTGTATCTTGGAATGCTTATAAAAGCAGGAGATTTAACTTCTATATGTAGAAGACTTCTAGTTATTGCTTCAGAGGATGTAGGGCTTGCTTATCCTCAAGCTATAGGCATAGTAAAAGCTTGTACTGATTCAGCATTACAATTAGGATTTCCGGAAGCTAGAATACCACTTTCAGAAGCAGTTATACTTTTAGCTACAGCACCTAAATCTAATTCAGCTATTTCAGCTATTGATGCAGTACTTAAAGATTTGGATACATTAGACATTGGAGAAATACCTTTATACCTTAAAGATGGTCATTATGAAGGAGCAAAAGCTTTAGGAAGAATGCAAAATTATAAATATCCCCATGACTATAAAAATAGCTATGTGGAGCAGCAGTATCTTCCAGATAACATAAAAACAAAACAATATTATAACTTTGGTAATAATAAAATGGAGCAAATAAGTAAAACATACTGGGAAAAAATCAAAGAAAATAAATAAATTATATAGAATGGTGGTAAGTTAGATATGAATGATGAGGAAAAAGATATTTTAAAGGTGCTTATAAATAATCCGTATTATATAAAATCTATTAAGAATCCTACAGAAGATATGCAGATGGTAGCTGTAAAAAAAGATGCTATGCTTTTAAATTATATAGAAAAACCTACTGCTAAGGTGGAGTGGGAAGCTTTAAAGTCCAATAAATGGGTTGTTGAATATATAAAAGAACCTACAGAAGAAATGTGCAGCTTTGTAGTAAAACAAGCGTGGAATGCACTTAAATATATTAAAAATCCAAGTAAGGAAATTATAATTAAAGCTATAGAACAAAAAGGATGGGCTATTCAATTTTATGAAAATCCTCCAGAGGAGGTTCAACTTATGGCAGTGGAAAAAGATTGGGATTCTATTAAGTATATAAAAGATCCCACAGAAAAAGTCAAACTTAAAGCAGTAAAGATGGAGTGGAATGCCATAAAGTATATAAAAAAACCATCTATAGAGGTTCAAAAAATAGCGGTAGCTAAAAATGAGGAAGCTGTAAGATTTATTGACAATATAACAGAAGAAGGATGGAAGATTTTTATTAGAGACAATGTTAGAGTTTTAAAATATTTGGAGAATAAAATTACTGAAGATGAGATCAAGGAGATTATTAAGGAAAAGCTTGAGAAAGAAAATACTAGTAAGGAATATATTATAGATTTTATAAAAAATAATACTTTGAAAATTGATAAAGTGAAATTCATATATGAATATGGAAGTATGAAGGCTAAAACTATACTTTTGGATTATAAGCTTTCAATATAAAGCGATTCTTAGGTTCATGTGGAGTTTCATTATGTGGACAGAAAATAAATTAAAATAAGAGGAGAAATAAAAATGAATTTTACAGATGCATTATTAACAATGGAATTGGTTATTAAAAGTGGCTCAGTACCTTTAATTGTAGGAGAAAGTGGTATAGGAAAAACTGCATTAGTTAAAAAGTTTGCTAAAATGTATGATTATTATAGTATAGGTATAGATGGTAATATGCTTAAAGAAGGGGAAATTGGTGGATTACCAACAGTAGAAGAATATAATGTAAGTATAAATGGAAAAACTGAGATTAGAAAAAAGACTGTATATGCAGTACATACAAAACTTTTAGAAATACATAAGGTTTTAGAAAAAGATCCAAATAAGAAAATATTATTGTTTATTGATGAAATAAATAGATGTGAGCACAGTGTACAGCAAGAACTTATGAATATAATATTAAATAGAGAAATAAACGGGTATGTATTAGAGAACAATGTGAAGGTTATAGCAGCTATGAATCCATCTAATAAATATGATACCTTTGCAAATGCAGATTATCAGGTAGTAGATATGGATCCTGCACAAGAAGATAGATTTGTTTGGATTGAAATGGATGCAGATGTTAAATCATGGATTCAATGGGGAATGGAAAAAAATATAGAAAATGAAGAAGCTAATATACATGAAGATGTTTTAGAGTTTATAGCAAATTTTCCTGAATATTTGAATACTCCAAATTCAAAAGAATATATAAAAGCTACACCAAGAAGTTGGGAAAGGGTATCTAAAGCCTATGAAGTTTATTTAAAAAGCGAAAATAAAATACCTTCTAGAATATTCTATAATGTGGTAAAAGGAAACTTAGGTACAAGCATTGCTCAAGATTTTTATAATTATTTAGATAATAATAAAAATCCTCTTATAAAACCAGAAGACATTATAAAAGGGGATACTATACTTGATACATTAAAAGAAAAAGTAGAAGGTGAAAGTCATTCTAGATTATATCTTACTGCTAAAAACGTGTTGAATTATTTAAATAATGTGGAGCATGGAGAAAGAGAAATAAGGTTAGTGTCAGATTTCTTGCAATGTTATCCTACAGATTTAAAAATGGGGCTGATGCAGGAGATAAAATGGATTTATGAAAATAATTTATATAAAGAATTTTTACAGGAACCTTCTTTTGTAGAAGGATATTTTAGTATGTACGAAATGATGAATCTGTAGGAATTTGAATAAAGGGTGATTTAAATGAACGGAAATAATAATTTTGAAGATTTAAGAATTAGACTTTTAAATGAAGTGCTTCAATGGGATGATAAAACTAAAATAACAGATGAATTTAAAAAGAGTTTTTTAAAACTAGTAGAACTTTGCACATTTTCAATGATGCAGGATAAGGATAATTTTTTTGCTTTCTTTACAATTCAGATGAAGAGGGAAATAAAATTAGATTTGCCTACAGCAGTGGGGAATACAGCATCCTTAGCACATTTTAATATATACTTTAATCCCTTTATATTTTTAGAATGTTCTATAGAGGAGATGAAGGCTTTAATAAAGCATGAAGTTTATCATATTATGTATAACCACTTAAAAAGAGCTAGAAGCTTAATAGGAAAGTATAGTTCTATAGCTATAAGTAAGGCTATGGATGTGTCAATTAATCAATATATAGAAAAACTTCCACCGTGGTCTCATAACTTAGAAAATGTAAGTCTTAGTTATAATATAAATTTAAAAGCTGATGAAAGCATGGAATGGTACGCTAAAGAAATTCAAGAGGGCATAGATAGATTAAAATCAGACAAGGGTAAAAAAATCATTGAAGATAGAGATGATAAAAACAGTACTTTAATAAAAAAGAAACATGATAGTGTTCATGCACATGATTTGTGGTGGGATTCACAAGATGATCTTAATTTGGAACAATTGAAAGAGCTTACTAAAAAGGTAGCTAGTAATGCCAGTAAAGGAAAAATACCTACAGAACTTCAACAAGTAATTAATGATTTGAATAAAACAAGTGAAATATCCTGGAAGGATTATTTAAAAAAAGTTATAGGTACGCTGCCTGTAGGACATAGGAAAATTAGCACAAGAAAAGATAGAAGGCAGCCATACAGATTAGATCTAAGGGGAAAGCTTAATAATCATATAGCTCAGATAATTATAGCTATAGATATAAGTGGAAGTATATCAAATGAAGAAATAGATCAAATAATGACAGAGGTTTTTAATATTGTAAAAAGTTATCCTTCAGAAGTAACTATTATAGAATGTGATAATGAAATAAGAAGGGTTTACAAGGTGAAGAACAAAGAAAATATAAGAAGAAAGTTAGAAACTAAAGGTGGAACATTATATTCCCCTGTATTTGAATATATTCATAATCACAGAATGAGAAATCATCTTCTTATATATTTCACAGATGGGGTAGGAGAAGAGGAGCTAAAGCGTGTACCTATAAATTATAAAACACTTTGGGTTATTACGGGAAAAGGTGAAAAGTTGTCTTTAAAGAATTCTTATGGTGAAGTAAAAAGATTATCTAATGTAAAAGCAGAAAAAGCAGATCCTACTTATGGTAAGGATGCTATGAAAGAAATACTTATGGAGTGGCAAAAATAAACTTAGTTTTATTGTTGACAACTTTACTCGGATTTGATATTATAATAATATAAAACATAGTAAATAAGTCAACATTAAAGGAAGTGGTTAAGTGAAGCTATCAACTAAAGGACGATATGGTGTAAAGGCTATGGTTGATTTGGCCATTCACTATGGTAAACAACCATCATCCATAAAAAACATAGCAGAAAGACAAAATATTTCTGAATACTATCTAGAACAACTATTTTCTTCTCTTAGAAAATCTGATTTGATAAAAAGCGTAAGAGGAGCTCAAGGTGGGTATATGTTAAGCAGAGACCCTAAAGATATAACTGTGCTTCAAATAATGGAAGTTTTAGAGGGACCAGTGGAAATATCAGATTGCATAGATGAAAATAATGAGAAGTCATGTGGTAATATGGATTGCTGTGCTACAAGACTTTTATGGTCAAGAATAAAGGAAAGTATAGACAGCGTTATGCAATCTACTACTCTTGAAGATATGTTAGAAGATTATAAAAAAATGAAAATTAACAAGACGAAAGGGGATAATATTTAATGAATAAAAATGTTTATATGGACTATTCAGCTACTACTTTTACAAAACCTGAGGTATTAAAGGAAATGCTTCCATATTTTACAGAATACTTCGGAAATCCATCCTCATTGTATTCAATGTCAGATGCTCCTAAAAAAGCTATAAACACAGCAAGAGAAAGAGTAGCTAAAGCTATAAATGCTTCTAAAGATGAAATATTCTTTACTGCAGGAGGATCAGAGGGTGATAATTGGATATTAAAAGGCATAGCTTTTGCAAATAAAAATAAAGGAAATCATATAATAACTACAAAAATAGAACATCATGCCATATTACATACAGGTAAATTTTTAGAGAAAAGTGGTTTTGATGTAACTTATTTACCAGTAGATGAGTATGGACTTATAAGTATAGAAGATTTAAAGAATGCAATTACAGATAAAACTATACTTGTTTCAGTAATGTTTGCTAATAATGAAGTAGGATCTATTCAACCTATAACGGAAATAGGAAAAATTTGCAAAGAAAAGAAAATCTATTTTCATACAGATGCAGTGCAAGCAATTGGTCATGTAAATATAGATGTGCAGTCTATGAATATAGATGCTTTATCTTTAGCAGGTCATAAATTTTATGGACCTAAAGGTGCTGGAGCATTGTATTTAAGAAAAGGAACAAAAATAGAAAATTTAATTCATGGTGGCGGACAAGAAAAAGGAAAGAGAGCTACTACTGAAAATGTACCTGGAATAGTAGGACTTGGTAAAGCAATAGAGCTTGCTATAGAAGAATTAGAACCAGAAGCTAAAAGATTAACTAAACTTAGAGATAAGCTTTTAAAAGGGTTTGTAGAAAAAATTCCTTATGTTAAGATAAATGGACCAATAGGTGAAAAGAGAATGCCTGGAAATGTTAACGTAAGTTTTATTGGAATAGAGGGAGAAACTTTATTACTAGATTTAGATGATGCAGGTATATTTGCTTCTACAGGAAGTGCCTGTGCGTCAGGATCACTAGATCCATCTCATGTGCTTTTAGCTTTGGGATTGAAACATGAAATAGCTCATGGATCTTTAAGACTAAGTTTAGGGGCAGGTACTACTGAAGAAGAAGTAGATTATGTATTAGAAGTAATACCTAAAGTAGTTCAAAGAAGAAGAGAAATGTCACCACTTTGGGAAGACTTCATGAAAAAAGAAAATGCAAAAAAGGAAGGTAGATAGATATGATGTACAGCGAAACAGTTATGGATCATTTTAGAAATCCTAGAAATGTAGGTGAAATTCCAGACGCTAATGGTATTGGAGAAGTTGGAAATCCACAATGTGGAGATATAATGAAAATATATATTAAAGTTGAAAATGATATAATTGAAGATGTAAAGTTTAAAACTTTCGGATGTGGTTCAGCTATAGCATCTTCAAGTATGGCTACAGAACTTATAAAAGGAAAAAAGTTGGATGAAGCTTGGGAACTAACAAATAAAGCAGTAGCTGAAGCACTAGATGGGCTTCCACCAGTAAAAATGCATTGCTCAGTTCTTGCAGAAGAAGCTATTCATAAAGCTATAAATAATTATAGAGAATCTCAAGGATTAGAACCTTTGGCAATGAAAAGTCATTCAGAACATATACATGAAGAAGTACATGGACAATAAAGAAAGCTATTGGTATCAGTTGTAGATTTAATTCTATATGATGCTTAGTTATTGAATAAAATATAACCTAAAAAATATAACCCCATTTTGGGGTTATATTTTTTAGGTTATAGGGCAAAATGCATAATAGGAAGTTATATAGCAGAGGTGATATAAAATTGCATAGAACAAAAGATTTTAGTCTCATGGATGTTGTAAATGTAAATGGTAAAAAATTGGGGTTTATAAACGATTTACTTATAGATTTTAATTGTAGAAAATTAATAGGCTTTAGTATCGCTTCATATAGTTTCTTGAAAAAAACTTTAAATGTATATATAGAAGATGTATTAAGCTTTAATTCAGTGATGGTTGTTACAAGGACTAGTACAGGAAGTTTTTTAGAATTCAAAAACATTAAGGGTATGGATGTAAGAGATGGGAGAGGCAATATACTAGGTATGGTAGAAGATATAATATTCGATGAAATCGATTTTGGTATAAGTGGAATATTAGTATCAACAGGATTTATAACTGATTTTTTATCCGGGAAGAAAGTAATATTAGTTAAGGACATTTTAGTAGGAGAAGAAAGCGTGTTATATTATGGTAAAAATGAAAACTTTGATTTTTGCAGTTTACCGCATAAATTATTTATGGAAGATGATTTAAATGAAAAAAATAAAAATGAAGAAATCACATAAATATATATTAATTTTTATTGCAATATTTTTTGTATTATTTTTATGCTTAAAAATTTCTGTGTTTAGAGAAATAATATATTTATTATTTATTTCTTTTACAATTGCATATACTTTAAAGCCTATACAAAAAATAATGGAGCAAAAGGGTGTGAAAAAGAAAATTGCCGCTATACTTCTTATATGTGCTCTTATTATAATGATAACGGCAATTCTTTTATTAGTTATACCTTCTGTTTTTAAAGAAAGTTTAAATATAAATTCTACAATAGATAATATACAAAAGATTATAGACAATCTTTATCTAAAGCTAAAGCCTATTAACAATAATAAAACTATGTACAGGATACTAAATAACTTGTATGGAAAAATAAATAATCAAATGGTTATTTTATTTTCGAAGATATTTGATTGGATTTTAAATATAGGCCAAAACATAGTATCCATAGCAGTTGTACCTATAATATCTTACTATTTTCTCGCTGATGGAGATAATATAGGAAATAAATTATTGAATTTTTTTCCTATAAAAAGCAGGAATATGATAAAAAAGATAGGTGGAGATATAGATAAAATATTGGGTAGATATATAGTTAGTCAATTGCTATTATGTGCATTTATTGGAGTTATAACTTTTATAATATTAATAATTCTTCATATAGACTTTCCTATAATTTTATCTATATTAAATGCTTTTTTTAATATAGTACCTTATTTTGGACCAATTTTTGGAGCTTTACCTGCAATTTTTATAGCTTTTGTGAAGTCACCAGAAAAAGCTATATGGCTAACTGTATGGCTATATGTGCTGCAACAAATAGAAGGTAACATACTATCACCTAAGATTACTGGAGACAGTGTAAATATGCACCCTCTCATAGTTATAATATTACTTATAGCAGGAGGTAAGGTTGCAGGTTTTTTAGGAATGATATTAGCTATTCCAATAGGAGTTATAGTAAAAGTAATATATGAAGATTTAAATTATTATCTGTTTTGAGCAAAATGCCACTTAAGACAATTAATAGTTGAAAATTAATAACATTGACATATGATCTGTTTTTATTTATAATTTGTATCATAATTAGATATGAAGGCAATGATTGGAAGTAGTAATTATATTTCTATATAAAGAGAGGAAGTGGCAGGTGAAAACTTCTTGTAGTGTATATTGAAGCAGTCCAGGAGCCATATATTTTAAAGTGACACAGCTTTATGTAAAAAATTCATTGTAATTAAGTATTAATTTTGTATACTTGTAAATTTAAATTTTTAAGCTGTGTAATTAGGGTGGTACCACGGAAATAGCTTTCGTCCCTTTTGGGATGAGAGTTTTTTTATTATCAATTAATTTTTAGTTTTAGATAACAGTTAATTATGGAAAATAGTTTGGAAAACTTAAGATTAGGAGAAATTATCCATAGACGAAAAGCTTTTCTATTTAAACTATAAACGTTGTTAGTAATAGAGCTGAAAGTCATGGAACAAAATATTAGTGATAAAGGAGAGATAATTTTATGAAAAAGTTAGGTTTAAATGAAATAAGAGAAATGTATTTAAATTTTTTTGAAGGTAAAGAACATTTAAGATTGCCAAGTTTTTCACTTGTTCCTAAAAATGATAAAAGTTTATTACTTATAAATGCAGGAATGGCACCTTTAAAGCCATATTTTACAGGATTACAAGTGCCTCCTAAAACAAGAATTACAACTTGTCAGAAATGTATAAGAACTGGTGATGTTGAAAATGTAGGCAGAACTTCAAGACATGGTACTTTTTTTGAAATGCTAGGAAATTTTTCTTTTGGTGATTATTTCAAAGAAGAAATTATTCCATGGGCATGGGAGTTTACTACAGAAGTGTTAAAGCTTCCAAAGGATAAACTTTATGTAACTATTTATTTAGATGATGATGAAGCCTATGATATTTGGTCTAAAAAAACAGATATAGATCCTTCTAGAATATTTAGGTTAGGAAAAGATGATAATTTTTGGGAACATGGAGTAGGACCTTGTGGACCTTGTTCTGAAATTCATTTTGACAGGGGAGAAGGAAAAGTAAGTTCAGCTGAAGAATTTTTAAAAGCAGCAGATGAAGACAGAGTGGTTGAATTTTGGAATCTTGTATTTACGCAATTTGATAAAGATGAAGCTGGAAACTATAATAAACTTCAAAATCCAAATATAGATACAGGTATGGGTCTTGAAAGAATAGCTACAATAATGCAGAAAAAAAATAGCATTTTTGAAGTTGATACTATAAGAGCTATTTTAGATGAAGTTAGTAAAACAGCAGATGTTGAATATGGAAAAGATGAACAAAGTGATATATCTATGAGGGTAATAACAGACCACATTAGAAGTGTCAGTTTTATGATAAGCGATGAAATATTACCTTCAAATGAGGGAAGAGGATATGTTCTTAGAAGATTACTTAGAAGAGCTGCTAAACATGGAAAATCTTTAGGTATAAATAATGCATTTTTATATAAACTAACAGATATAGTTATAGATAATTCCTGTGAAAACTATGGTGAACTTGCAGAAAAAAGAGAATACATAAAAAAGGTCGTGAAATTAGAAGAAGAAAGATTTGATGAAACTATAGACAGTGGCATGCAAATTTTAAATGAATTTATAGAAGACTTAAAAATTCAAAAAGAAACTATGTTATCAGGAGAAAAAGCATTTAAATTGTATGATACCTATGGATTCCCTATAGAGCTTACTGAAGAAATACTTGAAGAAAGATCTATGTCAGTGGACTTGGAAAGTTTCAATAAAGAAATGCAAAACCAAAGACAAAGAGCAAGATCTGCAAGAGAAGAAACAAATTATATGGGTGCAGAGGATACTATATTAAATAAAATACCTTTAGAAATAGAAACAGAATTTAAGGGATATGATAGACTAAAAACTGTTTCAAAAGTTAAATTTTTAGTGAAAAATGAAGAAGTTATTTCTTCCCTAGTAGCAGGAGATAAAGGTGTAGTAGTTACAGAAAGTACTCCTTTTTATGCAGAAATGGGAGGCCAAGTAGGAGATAAAGGTATAATGTTTACAGACTCCTTTAAGGCAGAAGTTATTGATTGTAAAAAAAATGTTGCAGGAAAAATACTTCATTTTGTAAAAGTAATAAATGGAACTGTAAGTATAGATGAAGAGATAAATTTAAGTGTAGATGAAAATCGAAGAAATAATATAAAGAGAAATCACACTGCAACTCACATATTAAATGAATCACTTAGAAAAGTTTTGGGAGAACATGTTCATCAATCTGGTTCTTATGTAGATGATGAAAGATTAAGATTTGATTTTAATCATTTTGAAGCACCAAGTTCTGAAGAAATGAGGAAAGTAGAAACTTTAGTTAATGAGGAAGTAATAAAGATACTAAATGTTGAAACTCAGGTTATGAGCTTGGAGAAAGCAAAAGAAACAGGAGCTATTGCATTATTTGATAATAAATATAAGGATGAAGTTAGAGTTGTTCGTGTAGGAGACTTTAGTAAGGAATTATGTGGAGGAACTCATGTAGCAAACTCTGGCGAAATAGGTTTATTTAAAATAATATCTGAGACAGGAGTAGCAGCAGGTGTAAGAAGAATAGAGGCAGTTACTGGTATTAAAGCTATTGCCTATGTAGAATCTAAAAACGATCTTCTTAAAGAAATTGGAAATAAACTAAGATGTTCAGAAAAAGAAATAGTTCATAAATTAGACTTGCAGACAGCTGAGATGAAAGAAAAAGATAAAGAAATTATGGAACTAAAATCTAAACTTGCAGGTAGTGCAGAAGAGGAAATATTAAATAGTGTACAAGAAATAAAGGGAATTAAGCTTTTCACTGGTGTACTAAAAGATGTGGATGGAAATGCACTTAGGGATTTAGCAGATAAGATTAGAAATAAAGGTGAAGAATGTGTAGTTGTTCTTGGAAGCGTAGTTGAAGGAAAGGTTCAATTTGTTGCTATGACTACTAGAGATGCTATTGCAAAAGGTGTACATTGTGGAAAAATTATAAAGGAAATAGCAGCTATAGCTGGCGGTGGCGGTGGCGGAAGACCAGATATGGCTCAAGCTGGTGGAAAGCTTCCTGAAAAATTAGAAGAGGCAATAAACAGCTGTATGTCCGTGATGGAAAAACTAGTTAAATAGTATACATTTCAATAAATATGGTCTATAATAGAATTAGTAGAATTACTAAACGGGGTGATATAAATGGGTAACGATAATACTATTCAGTTTAATATTCCTAAAGATAAGGAAGATTTAACTAAAGAAATATTAACAGAAGTCTATGATTCGCTGATTAAAAAAGGATATAACCCTGTAAATCAATTAGTTGGTTATTTAATTTCAGGGGATCCTACGTATATTACAAATTATAACGGAGCTAGATCTTTAGTTAGAAAGTTAGAAAGAGATGAAATATTAGAGGAAGTATTGAAAGCATATTTAGGAATAAAATAAGACTTGTTTAAAATGGGCTTTTGAGCCCATTTTAAACAGTTTGTATTAATAAAAAGATTTAAGTATGCCTTATATTTTCAAATTTTTCAAAATTTTGAATTGGTAATAGCTGGTTATAGGGTAAAATAATAAAATTAGGAGAATATAAATGAGAATACTAGGCTTGGATATAGGAGATAGAACTATTGGTGTTGCAGTAAGTGATCCACTTGGAATTACAGCACAGGGTATAACTACTATAAGAAGAAAAAATGAGGAAATAGACATAAAGGAACTTAAAACCATTTGTGATGAATACAATGTAGACACTATTGTATCAGGACTTCCTAAAAATATGAATGGAACTTTAGGACCTCAGAGTGAAAAAGTATTAAAGTTTTGTGAATTAATAAAGGAAAATATGGATGTTCCAATTAAAATGTGGGATGAAAGATTAACAACTGTGGCAGCACATAAAGCTATGATAGAAGGAGATTTATCTCGCAACAAGAGAAAAAAAATAGTTGATAAAATTGCTGCGATATACATACTTCAAGGATATTTAGATAGTATCTCAAATAAATAGAATAAAAGAGGTGTAAATAATGGATAATGATATAACAACTATCATGTTGAATGATGAGGATGGTAATGAAGTAGAATTCGATGTAGTAACTAAAATGGATATACAAGATAAAGAATATTTGATAGTTGTGCCTAAAGATGAAGAAAATGAAGATGAAGCTATAGCATTAAGGATAGATACAGACGAAGATGGTAAGGAAGTATTAGCTACAGTGGAAGATGAAGAAGAATTTGAAATAGTAGCAGAAGCTTATGAAACTTTGTTTAGTGAAAATGAACTTAATTAATGTTTAATGCAAAAGCTATGATATTCATAGCTTTTATAATTTTATATTAGAGTTAAGTTGAAACCAGGTTTTACCATTATAATTGACTTTCAATTGACAATGCATTAAATACGTATTAAACTAGAATTTGAAAATAATTATTGAAACGGGGTTGTATAATGTCAAAGCTTTCACCTGAAGAAACAGAAAAACTTAAAAATAATTTAAAGGAAAAAGGCTATAAACTTACGCCTCAAAGAAGAGCTATTGTAGATATAATAATAAGAAATGAAGGTAGCCATCTTACAACAGAAGAATTATATGATCTAGTTAAAAAAGAATGTCCGGAAATAGGATTGGCTACAGTATATAGAACGGTGCAATTATTGGAGGAACTAGGCGTTATATGTAAATTGGAACTTAATGATGGATGTAGTAGATATGAGTTAATTCACGAAGAAGAAAATCATCAGCATCATCATCTAATATGTACTAATTGTGGAGCTGTAATTGAAGTTCAAACTGATTTATTAGATGATTTAGAATATGAAATTCAAGAAAAATATAATTTTAAAATCACTAATCATAGTGTGAAATTTTATGGAATATGTAGTGATTGTATAAATAAATAATAATATATTAAAAATTATAAAAAAGGAGGGAAGTTTTTTTGCGGAAAGAAAAAGAAAAGATAAGAATTATTCCATTAGGCGGATTAAATGAAATAGGAAAAAATCTTACAGTGATAGAGTACAAAAATGATATAGTAGTAATAGACTGTGGACTGAAATTTCCAGATGATGAGATGCTTGGAATAGATTTAGTAATACCAGACGTAGGGTATCTTCAAAAAAACATAGAAAAAGTTAAAGGTATATTTTTAACTCATGGACATGAAGATCATATTGGAGCGTTACCATATGTGTTAAAAGAGATGAATGTTCCTGTATATGGAACAAAACTAACACTAGGCATTGTTGAAACAAAGTTAAAAGAACATAATTTACTAAGTGTAGTAGATTTAAAATGTGTTAAACCAAAGGATATAATTAAATTAGAAAATATGTCTGTAGAGTTTATAAGAACCAGTCATAGTATAGCAGATTCAGTAGCTATTGCTATTCATACGCCTATTGGAGTAGTTCTTCATACAGGAGATTTTAAAATCGATTATACGCCTATTGATGGATGTGTAGCTGATTTGGCAAGATTTGCAGAACTAGGAAAAAGAGGGGTAGTAGCTATGCTGGCAGATAGCACTAATGTGGAAAGACCAGGATATACTATGTCAGAAAGCACTGTAGGAGAAACATTTAGGCAGATTTTTACAAATGCTAAAGGAAGAATAATTGTAGCAACTTTTGCTTCAAATATTCATAGAATACAACAAATAATTTCAGAATCAGTGAAATATAATAGAAAAGTAGCTGTGTCTGGAAGAAGTATGGAAAATATAATGGAAGTAGCCATGGAATTAGGTTATATAGATGCTAATAAGGATGTATTTATTAATATTGATAGTATAAATAAATATCCGGATAACAGAATAACTATTATTACTACAGGAAGCCAAGGAGAACCTATGTCGGCTCTTTCAAGGATGGCAGCTTCTGAACATAAAAAAGTAAATATAGTTCCAGGAGATAGAGTTATAATATCTGCTAGTCCTATACCAGGGAATGAAAAATTAGTATCTAGAGTGATAAATCAGCTATTTAAAAAAGGGGCAGATGTAATTTATGAAGCATTAGCAGATGTCCATGTTTCTGGTCATGCATGCCAAGAAGAATTAAAGCTTATGCATACACTTGTAAAACCTAAATTTTTTATACCTGTACATGGTGAATATAGGCATTTGAAGCAGCATGCAGAACTTAGCTGTAAAACTAGGACTTCCATCAAATAATGTAATAATTGCAGATAATGGTGAAGTAATAGAAGTGACAAGAGATTCTATAAGAAAAAATGGAACTGTTATGTCTGGTCAAGTATTTGTAGATGGACTTGGTGTTGGTGATGTTGGAAATATAGTACTAAGAGACAGAAAACACCTTTCACAGGATGGTATACTTACAGTAGTAGTTACTATTGAAAAAGAAAGCGGAAGTGTAATTGCAGGGCCAGATATTATTTCAAGAGGATTTGTTTATGTAAGGGAATCTGAAGATTTAATGGAAGAAGCAAGAGAAATAGTGAAAGATGCTTTGCGAAAATGTGAAGAAAAGCATATAACAGAATGGGCAAGCATAAAATCAAATATAAAGGAAGTTCTTAGGATGTTCCTTTATGAAAAAACAAAGAGAAAACCAATGATACTTCCTATAATTATGGAAATATAGTTATGGAATAAAACTCTATTTAGGAGATTTATTCCAGTGAGAAAATTTTAATTATGATATAAGGAGGAATTTATTTATGAATATCCATGATAAGGCACATGAATTTGCAAAAGAGCTAAAAAATTGTCCAGAAGTTACTCAACTTAGAGAAGCTAGTAAAAAAATAGATGGTAATGAGAAAAATAAAAAAATGTTGGATGATTTTAGAAAGTTACAAATAGAAGCTTATTCTCAGCAAATGCAAACTGGTAAGATATCTAGTGAAATAACAGAAAAACTTAAAAATTTAGGACCAGTTATATCTACCAATCCTTCTGTAAGTGATTACATTCAGGCAGAGCAAAGATTTAGCGTTGTATGGGAAGACGTATTAAAAATTTTAAATGATGCTATAGGTATAGATTTTACCTTTGGAATGAATAAATAAAATACTACAAACGTTGACTTTTTAAAAATATGATACTAAAATAGATAGGGTAAGCATAAATTGGGTACTTTAAAGTATCCAATTTTTTTGAGTGCCTATATGATGTAAAGTTACAGTTGGTGACTTAAACAAAAATTGGAGGAATAATAATGGAATTATTTACAAGAAACGATATAAGGAATGTGGCAATAATCGCACACGTAGACCATGGTAAGACTACATTGGTGGATGCATTACTTAGACAAAGTCATGTGTTTAGAGAAAATGAAAAAGTTCAAGAAAGAGTAATGGATTCAAATGACCTTGAAAAAGAGAGAGGAATTACTATCCTTTCTAAAAATACAGCAGTTATGCATGATGGCATAAAAATAAATATTATAGATACTCCAGGACATGCCGATTTTGGAGGAGAAGTTGAACGTGTACTTAAAATGGTAGATAGTGTTCTTCTTGTAGTAGATGCTTATGAAGGACCAATGCCTCAGACTAAGTTTGTATTAAAAAAAGCTTTAGAATTAAAATTAAGACCTATAGTAGTTATAAATAAAATAGACAGAGCAGATGCAAGACCAGCAGAAGTTCTAGATGAAGTATTTGACTTGTTTGTAGAACTTGGTGCTAATGATGAACAACTTGATTTTCCAGTAGTATATTGTTCAGCTAGAGCTGGTTTTGCAAAAAAAGAATTGGAAGATGAATCAGATAATATGGATCCAATGTTTGATGTTATAGTAAAAAATGTTCCAGCACCGCAGGGGTACGTGGACATGCCACTTCAAATGTTGGTTAGTACTATAGATTATAATGAATATGTAGGTAAAATAGGTATAGGAAAAATAGAAAGAGGAAGCTTAAAAAAGAATCAGCAGGCAGCTTTAGTAAGAGTAGATGGAAAAATAGACAATGTAAAAGTTTCTAGTCTTTATACGTATATTGGACTTAAAAGAGAAGAAACAGAAGAAGCTACAATTGGAGATATAGTAGCTGTTTCAGGTATTCCAGATATAAACATAGGAGAAACATTAGCTGATGCTAATGAGCCAGAAGGTCTTCCTTTTGTTGAGATAGATGAACCTACATTAAGTATGAATTTCATGGTAAATGACTCACCATTTGCAGGACGTGAAGGAGATTTTGTTACATCAAGACACTTAAGAGATAGACTTATGAAAGAATTAGAAACAAATGTATCTTTAAGAGTAGAAGAAACAGAAGCTGCAGAGTGTTTTAAAGTAAGTGGAAGAGGAGAACTTCATCTTTCAGTTTTAATTGAAACTATGAGAAGACAAGGATATGAATTCCAGGTTTCTAAGCCATCAGTTATATTTAAAGAAGAAAATGGCAAGAAATGTGAGCCTATTGAATATCTTACAATAGATGTACCAGAAGAGTTTATGGGAGTTGTTATGGAAAAGTTAGGACCTAGAAAAGGTGAGATGGTAAACATGACATCTGCTATTAATGGATACACAAGACTTGAATTTAAAATTCCTGCAAGAGGACTTATAGGATTCAGAAATGAATTTATGACTGATACAAAGGGTAATGGTATAATGAACCATGTATTAAATGGCTATGAACCATATAAAGGAGAAATTCCTGAAAGAACTAGAGGATCATTAGTTGTATTTGAAACAGGTACATCTATTGGTTACGGATTATACAATGCACAAGAAAGAGGAACATTATTTATAGAACCAGGTACAGAAGTATATGATGGAATGATAGCAGGAGAATGTTCAAGAGCAGAAGATATAGAAGTTAATGTATGCAAAAAGAAACATTTGTCTAATACTAGATCATCAGGTGCAGATGATTCATTAAAATTAGTACCAGTAACACAAATGAGTTTAGAACAAAGTCTTGAGTTTATAGATTCTGATGAACTTGTAGAGATTACACCTAAGAGTATAAGAATGAGAAAGAAATCATTAAATGCTGAAGAGAGAAAAAGAGCAGCAAGAAAAAAATAATATTAGTATATCAATAAAATCAGAAGTATATTCTTTTTGAAAGAATATACTTCTGAAAAATTTTATAAAAATGATTTTAAAAGAAAGTATAATTTAGAAAATTACTGTTTCCAGACACTGTAACTTTAGAATGGTTTGATAAAAAAGTTTCTGGAAAAGAAATTATAGATATAATAGTAAAGTGGATTTATATGAAATAATTAATAGTATTAAAACAGAAATAGTAGGACGTGAATACTGTAATAACTAAAAAGTTAATTCTTCTTATAACACTAATATTGTTAAGGTATCAAGAAGGACTATATGTTGTCCAAGAAAATGTATTTCATCAGATATAAACCCTGAAAGTTTTTAATATTTGAATTTTAATTCTAAAAATCAATGTAATTGCTTGATTTTACAAATGGTGATAAAAAATTACAACAAATTAAAAAAATTAATCAGGGTAAATAATGTAATTTAAAATGATAAATAGTAAATTTTAATTGAATGTTTTGGAGGAAATAATGAAGGGTATTACATACGATTATATGGAACAATATATAAGATCTCTTATTGAGGATCATGATGGTGCTTTAAAAGAATTAGAAGACTATGCACATCAAAACAATGTTCCTATAGTACATAAAGAAGTTGCTAGGTTTTTAGAGCTAATGATAAACATAAAAAAGCCTTTGAAAATATTAGAACTTGGTACTGCCATAGGGTATTCTGCTATTCTTATGAATATAAGCTCTAATGGCAATAGTGAAATAACTACTATTGAAAGAGACGAAAAAATGATAGTATTAGCTACGAAAAATATCGAAAAATATGGGTTTAAAGATAGAATTAAAATCATTCAAGGTGACTGTATGGAAGTTCTAGAAGAACTTAAGGACAGATATGATTTAATATTTATGGATGCTGGAAAAGGTCATTATAATCATTTTCTGCCTCATTGTATTCGACTACTAAATAAAGATGGAATAATAATAGCAGATAATGCATTATTTAGAGGAATGGTTGCGTCTAAAGAATTAGTCGAAAGAAGAAAAATAACAATAGTGAAAAGAATGAGAGAATATTTAAGGCTTGTATCGGATAATAAAGAATTCATAACCTCAGTTATACCTATGGGTGATGGAATTGCAGTTACAACTAGGAGGGATTAATTTGAAAAAACCTGAATTATTAGCACCAGCAGGAAATTTAGAAAAGTTAAAGATGGCTATAAATTTTGGAGCAGATGCTGTTTATCTTGGAGGCAGCAAACTTAATTTAAGAGCTTTTGCAGATAATTTCACAGATGAAGAATTAAAAGAAGGACTAAAATATGCTCATGAAAGAGGGAAAAAAGTATTTGTTACCATAAATGTTTTTCCCCACAACGAAGATTTGATTGGTTTAGAAGAATATTTGAGAAAATTATATGATTTAAAGGTAGATGCTGTACTTGTATCAGATCCTGGAATTATTATGACTGCTAGAGAAACCGTACCGGATTTAGAAGTTCATTTAAGCACACAAGCAAATAATGTTAATTGGAAATCTGCTAAATTTTGGCATAATCAAGGAGTAAAGAGAATTGTTTTAGCTAGAGAATTATCTTTGGATGAAATTAAAGAAATGAGAAATAAGTTGCCAGAAGATTGTGAAATAGAAGCATTTATACATGGATCTATGTGCATGTCATACTCTGGTAGATGTGTAATTTCAAATTATATGACAGGTAGAGACTCAAATAGAGGCCAGTGTGCACAACCTTGCAGATATAAGTACTATTTAATGGAAGAAAAGAGACCTGGTGAATATTTCCCAGTGATTGAAGATGAAAGAGGAACATACATACTAAATTCGAAGGATTTATGTATGATAGAATACATACCAGAACTTATTGAGGCAGGCATAAATTCTCTTAAAATTGAAGGCAGAATGAAGAGTTCTTATTATGTTGCAAGTATAGTTAAGTCATATAGACAGGCAATAGATACATATTTTGAAAATCCTAAAGAATATAAATTTCAAAAAAAATGGATGGATGAGCTTACGAAGGCAAGCCATAGAGTATATCATACAGGATTTTATTTTGGAGATCCTAACAAACAAAATTGTGAATCTTCTGCTTATATAAGGGACTATGACATTGTAGGTATAGTTAGAAACTATGATAAGTCCACAGGGATTGCTACTATAGAACAAAAAAATAGAGTATTTCAAGATGACATAGTAGAGGTACTAAGACCTGAAGGCGATAGTTTTGAAATATGCTTAAAGGATATGAAAAATGGCAAAGGTGAGAAAATAGAAGTAGCACCTTCAGCTCAAATGATATATACAGTAAGTACATCAATAGAATTACAGAAAGACGATATGCTTATAAAAAGTAAAAATTAGTATAATAAAGTTGAGGGGGATATTCATGAGACGTCCAATTTTAATAGGCATTACTGGAGGAACTGGCTCAGGAAAAAGCACAATTGCAAAAGAGATATATAATAAGTTTGGCGAAGATTGTATAGCTATGATAGAACAGGATTCTTATTATAAAGATCAAAGTCATCTTTCTATGGAAGAAAGAACAAAAACAAATTATGATCATCCTAATGCTTTTGATACACCACTTCTAATAGAACATTTAAAAACTCTTTTAAAAAAAGAAGCTATAGATAAACCTATTTATGATTTTGAATCTCATAATAGAAAAAAGGATACTATAAGGGTTGAAGCTAGAGAAATTGTAATAGTAGAAGGCATACTTGTACTTGAAGAAGAGGAAATAAGAAACCTTTTAGATATAAAATTGTATGTAGATACCGATGCAGATGTAAGAATAATAAGAAGATTGCTTAGAGATATTAATGAAAGAGCAAGGACTGTAGATTCTGTTATAAATCAGTATTTGAATGTAGTAAGGCCAATGCATATGCAATTTATAGAACCAACTAAAAGATATGCAGATATTATAATACCAGAAGGTGGCCATAATAAAGTGGCTATAGATATTATAGTAGCTAATATAAAACAATTTTTACAAAGAGAAGATTAAATTATTGAATAAAAAACCTCATTTTGGACAAAATTTTAGTTTGAGATGAGGTGTTTTTTTATGATAATAAAGTTAAGTAGAACAGTAATGAAAAAAAGGCAATATATAATTTTTAGCATTTTTATTATATTTATAATAGTCATTTATGTTAGAATAGTTCATTTTCAGTATTTTAGCTCAAATAGATTGAGTGTTATGGCTAATTCACAGTACTCCTACAAAGAAGATATTACAGATGCGAATTATATGCTTTTTGACTCAACAGGAAAACAATTACTTGATTATAAGAAAAAATACTATGTAGTTATTTCACCAGACATATTTGTTAAAGACAATGTGGATGCGAACTCAGATGAAATTTTAACCTTAGTGTATATATTAAGAAATTATAATAATCAATATGATTTATCTAACACAAAAAATTTAAGTAGTAGTCAAAAATTGTATTATGAAATAGATGAAAATACATATAATAAGCTGAAAAATGTAAAAGGAGTAAAAGGATTTTATACTTATACCTATTCTGCAGTAAATAAGGAAGGTACTTGGAAAATAGAAAACCTGTTAACAAGTAATAAAAGTACTGACAGTAATAAGTTAAAGAGTGCAAATTCATTAGAAATGCAGATTGCTAATAAAACTAAAAATAATAAAAAACCTGCAATTGTAATAGATAGAGATGTAAATGGAAATATAGTAAGTCAAAAAACAGAATTACCTAAACAAAATTTGAATGTAAGACTTACTGTAGATAAAAATTTAGAAGACAAAATTAAAGAAACTTTAAATGATGATAAGTATAAGAATTTTAGTCAAATAGGAGTAGTATTAATGGAGGCTAGTACGGGAAATATAAAAGCTATGGTTCAAAAAAATGATAACCAACCTAATATAAATTTAGGAGCAGCAACTAACCATGGATTTTTTCCCGGCTCAATATTTAAGATAATAGTAGAAGAAGCTGGATTAGACCGAAAAACATTAAGTTTAAATGACAAATTTACATGCAGAGGATTGTATGAGAACGAAAAAGAGAAGCATGGAACATTAACTCCAGAACAAGCGCTAATAGTATCTTGTAATGATGTATTTGGTCAAATAGGGAATAAAATAGGGTTTAATAACTTTTATGATAATGCTAAATCTCAGGGATTGTTAGAAAAATCATTAGGATTAGATTGTGAAAAAGAAGGCGCTTTTGAAGTTAAAAATCCTAAGTATAGCGATGGTAGTTTAGCATCAGCAGCTTTCGGTCAGAATATAAGAATAACTCCAATAGAAGCTATAAGCATAGCTAACACAGTAGTTAACGGAGGTACTTATGTGAAACCTAAGATTTTAGATGCTTACGTTGATGACAATAACAAAGAAATAGAGAAATTAAATTCTAATAGTCATCCTGTTATAGAAAAATCTACAGCTAGTGCTCTGAAAAATCAAATGATGGAAGTAGTAAAACAGGGAACTGGTCAGGAAGCATTCATAGATGGTATGGAAATTGGAGGAAAAACTGGATCAACGCAAAGGGTAGAAGTATCAAAATCATCAGTTAAAGCAGAAGAACATTCTGATGGTTGGTTTACAGGATTTTTTAAATTTAAAGGAAAGTATTACTCAATGGTTGTTTTTGTAAAGGATATAGATAAGGATAAGGAGAGTGGAGGAATTACAGCTGCTCCAGTTTTTAAAGATGTAGTTAATGGAATAAAAACATATCTACCTAATTAATATATTTTAAAAGAAATAGCCAGTGGTATGATAGTTTTGATTATTTAAGCAAAACTGTCATACTGTCCACTAAAACATAGAATTATAATATGCTTGCAATTCTAAAATAGAGTTAATATTAAGCCTATAGAATAGTTTAATGACTATAGTAAACTTTTACATGAAAAAATTATTTGTACATGCACTTTTTTCATTAAAGACTCATATTATATTAATAAGCACTATTAGGAGGAGCATCCTGTGTTTTTAACCAACTGCTTATTAGATCTTGCAGGCAGCATGATATTCCTTACTGCCTATATTACAAATAACAGCTCCTTTCCACAGCCTTTAAATGATAAAGAAGAAGAGTATTATTTAAAAAAGCTTAAGGAGGGTGATTTATTAGCCAAGAATATTTTAGTTGAAAGGAATTTAAGATTAGTAGCTCATGTTGTAAAGAAATACTCATATCCGGGAAAAGAAGTAGACGACTTGATATCTATTGGCACTGTGGGATTAATAAAGGCTATAGATTCTTTTGATATTTCTAAAGGAACTAGACTTGCTACTTATGCTGCAAAATGCATAGAAAATGAAATACTTATGCTTATAAGGAATAATAAAAAGACTAAAGGTGAAATATATCTTCAAGATCCCATTGGAGTTGATAAAGAAGGAAATGAAATATCTCTATTAGATGTGCTTAGTAGCGATGAAGATTCTATAATAGAGATTGTAGAAAGTAAAATACAAGTAAAAAAATTGTACTCTAAAATGAATACTTGTTTGTCACAAAGAGAAAAAGGTGTAGTAGAAATGCGTTATGGATTGTTAGAGGGTAAACCTAAAACTCAAAGAGAAATAGCTAAAATTCTTGGTATATCAAGATCTTATGTGTCAAGGATAGAAAAAAGAGCATTAAAAAAATTATATAAAGAATTAAATTATGGGAGAAAATAAAAAATAAAAATTAATGATTAAGTTTTTTATATATTCTTAGTCATTGATTTTTATTTTTTTACTTACAAATTTATATTTTGTAAAAGGAATTTAAAAAAATTTGTAGAATACTAAGTAAGATAAGCAAAATTTAGATGATTATAATTTGATGTTAAGTAAAAAATGGTGAAAATATTACCGTTTATTATATTGGTAATCTTAAAAATATTTAAATTGAAAAACTTTAAATAATTAGTTAGGTTAATAACTTTGAAATAATTCATTGAAAGAAATTTAATCTAGATAATCTCTTAAATTTGTAAAAATATATTTATAGCAAGGATTGACGAAAGGAGAACTTAAAGTGATGTCATTAAAAGAATTATTGGAAATAACTATTAAGCAAAATGCATCAGATTTACATTTAACTGTAGGAGTTCCACCAACAATAAGAATAAATGGGGAATTGTCAACAGTTAGTAGTGATAAGTTGCAGCCAACAGATACTGAAAAGTATAGCAGGGAGATTTTAGGTGAACGTTATGATGAATATATTGTAAAAGGTGAAATTGATACATCTTTTTCTATAGCTGGATTAGGAAGGTTTAGAGTTAACTTATTTAAGCAAAGAGGAAGTTGTTCGGTAGCTATAAGGGTTGTAGGATTAAAGATACCTACAATAAATGATTTGCAATTTCCTATAGTGGTAAAAGAGCTTATAAGTAATAAGAGAGGACTTGTACTAGTTACAGGCCCAACAGGTTCAGGGAAGAGTACTACATTAGCAGCTATGATAAATGAAATTAATGCTACTAGAGCAGCGCATATTATTACTCTTGAAGATCCAATTGAATATCTACATAAACATAATAAGTCTATAATAAATCAAAGGGAAATAGGAAAAGATAGTTTAAGTTATAAGAATGCTTTAAAAGCGGTATTAAGGGAAGATCCTGACGTTATTCTTGTAGGTGAGATGAGAGACTTAGAAACTATTTCGATAGCTCTTACAGCAGCTGAAACAGGACATTTAGTATTTTCTACATTACATACTATAGGTGCGGCTAAAACTATTGATAGGATTGTTGATGTATTTCCTCCATATCAACAACAGCAAGTGAAAATACAATTAGCAGGAGTTATTAAGGGGATTATATCACAGCAACTTTTACCTAAAGTTGATGGTAATGGGAGAGTAGCAAGTTTAGAAATAATGAAGGCTACTACGGCCATTCAAAATATGATAAGAGAAGGAAAAACTCACCAAATAGAATCTTCTATACAAACTGGTGTTAAACATGGTATGAAAACTATGGATATGTCTTTAGCAGAACTCTATAAAAAGGGAATGATATCTTATGAATGTGCATTAAGTTATGCTGTAGATAGAGATATGTTAAGTAAGATAATGTCATTATAATTAAAAAAATAAAAATAGGACTTAAGTCCTATTTTTATTTATTAGAATATAAAATAATCAAACATTTTTAAAGAAATTTTATCCAATTGAGAAGAAAAAACTTTTTCTGATTTTTTAGTGTTTTCCTCTTCACTAGAGCTTATAGCCATAGTGCCTGTAGTGTTAATTTTTTCAAGTGTGGTATTCATAAATAACCCTCCTCAAATTTAAAAGTGTTACTTTAAATTTTGGAAGAGGACTTATCCAAAGGATTCGTCTTTTTTATGAAGCCTTCGCAAATCAACATAAAAGATCAGTTCGTAGCGCCTCATAAGGCTCTACCCCCTTTTCAAATACTGTACTACAACAGCAAAATTTGTTTGTTATGTTTATATAATAACACAGTGTTAAACTAATAACAAACCTGATATACAGCAATAGAATAATTTAAAGCTTAAAAAAATTTAATATTATTAATTAAATGGTTCTATATACATTTTTTCTATGAATAGCTCATTTTTAATCGTTTTTGCAAATAAATATATAAAATATTTTTGCATTTATTAGAAATTATATAGTAATTAATTTTTATTTATGCTAAAATAACTTTGAATTAGGGGGGATAAGTGATGAGCATTTTTAAAGATATAATTCATGCCACCTCTCGTATTTTAACCTACATAGTATATATTATAACGATATACTATTTATGTATATCATTTTTTGGTATATGGAGGAAGAAGGACGAAAGAGAGATAAAACCTAAAAAAAGTTTTGCTTTGATTGTAGCCGCTCACAATGAAGAAATTGTCATAGGTGATATTGTAGAAAGTTTAAAAAGGCTTAATTACCCTAAAGAACTTTATGACATTTTTGTTGTTGCGGACAACTGTACAGATAAAACTGCTATAAAGGCAAGGGAAAAGGATGCAATTGTATACGAAAGAGAAAATAAGGAAAAAAGAGGGAAAGGTTATGCTTTAGAGTGGATATTTGATAAAATATTTAAATTAGATAAAAAGTATGATGCTGTTGCCATATTTGATGCTGATAATTTAGCACACAAAAATTTTTTGAAAGAAATGAATAAAAAGTTGTGTGATGGATTTAAAGTTGTTCAAGGATATTTAGATAGTAAAAATCCAGAAGATACATGGATTACAGGAAGTTATTCTATATCTTTTTGGTCAAACAATAGAATGTTTCAATTATCTAGAAGTAATGTAGGATTATCTAGTCAGTTAGGCGGAACAGGTTTTTGTATTGATGTAGAAGTACTAAAAGAATTGGGTTGGGGTGCCACTTGTTTAACAGAAGATTTAGAATTCACATGTAAAATTGTATTGTCTGGTTATAAAGTAGGTTGGGCTCATGATGCAATAATATATGATGAAAAGCCTTTAACACTTTCTCAATCCTGGTGGCAAAGAAAGAGATGGATGCAAGGATTTTCAGATGTTTCTAGTAGATATTTTTTCAAATTATTAAAGAAAGCTATAACTGGTTTTAGCTTTACAGCATTAGATTGTGCATTGTACAGCATACAACCCATAGTAGCTATTTTAATAGGTATTTCTGCAGTAACAGGTATAATTCAATACTGTATGAAAGGTCTTAATCTAATAAATAATTTTAATGCAGTTATATATTCTGTTAATTTTAATTTACTTACCATTGCAGTAATATTATTTTCAATAATGCAGTTTATATATACTCCATTCATATTAATATTAGAAAAAAAATTAAACAAAAAAATATTTTGGTATTACATAATATACCCTATATATGCTATTACATGGTTTCCTATTTCTATTCAAGGAATTTTAGATAGAAATAAGAAAGAGTGGAGTCATACTACACATACCAGAAGCGTAAAAATAAATGACTTGGACAAGGCAAACTAAGATGGAAAGGCTCTAAAGTCTTTCCTTATTTTAATTTATATTTTTCAACTCTATTTCAGAATTTATTGAAGTGTGATAAAATATAAAAGGGAAAATAGAATTTTTGTCAAATACAAATATGGAAAGGCTTCAAAATCTTTCCTTATTTTAATTATATCTCCATTTAAAACCTGAATTATTTAACTGTATTTGAGATTTTATTGAAATGTGATAAAATATAAGAGGAAAAATAGAATTTTTGTTGAATATATAATTTTGGATGATTCTCTAAGGGGGGAAAAATGCTTCATGGATGAATATATAATTGGAATAGATATTGGGTCATCGAAAGTTCGTGCAGCTGCTGGAAAAGTAGACAAGCACGGTAAAATGCAAATTATGGGAATTACATCAGCGAAGTGCAGTGGAGTAAAAAAAGGAATTGTGATTGATATAGATAATACTTCAGAGGCTGTAAAAGAGTGTATCACAGCGTTAGAGAGAATGGTAGATATAAAAATTAAAGAAGCATATATATCTTTACCAGGTGGTATAAGTGAACTTTTATGGAATAAAGGTGTAGTAGCTGTATCTTCAGAAGATAGGGAAATAAAGGAAAGTGATGTAAAAAGAGTTTTAAAAGCATCTAAAATTGTTACCATTCCATCCGATAAAGAAATTATAGGTGTTATACCTGAGCAATACATAATAGATGGTTATGATAAAATAAAAGATCCTATAGGTATGAGTGGTTTGAGGTTAGAAGTTGATGCACAAATAATTTTAGCTGAAACGACTGTGGTAAATAATCTTTTTAAAAGTGTAATTAAAGCTGAAGTTAAAGTTTTAGGTGTAGTGTTTCAACCCTTAGCTATATCACAGGCGGTACTTAAAGATGATGAAATTCAAAGAGGTGTAGCTGTGGTAGATATGGGGGCTGAATGTACAAATATTTATGTTTACGAAGGAGGAAATTTAGCTAGTATTGGAACCGCAGCATTAGGAGGCAATATTATAACCAACGATATTTCTGTATGTTTAAAAATACCTTTTTTAGAAGCTGAAAATTTAAAGATAAAACATGCTAGCGTAGGTGAAGACAATGTTAATTATAATATTAAAATAGAAATTAATGCAGATTATAACAATAAAGTTCAAGTAGATAATTACATGTTGAAACAAATAGTAGAAGCTAGAGTTGAAGAATTGTTATGCATTATAGAAGAAAAACTAAAAAGCAGTGAATATTATGAAAAAGTATCAGGTATAGTTATAGTTGGTGGAGGATTAGGTTTAATTAAAGGAATTGAAGACTTTAGTAAAAATATAATTAAAAAACCAATTAGAATAGGAACTCCAGGGTATGTTGGTGCAGCTAGTCCTTTGTACGCATGCACAGTGGGAATAGTAAAAGATATATCCTACACAGTAAAAGATAATAATTTTTTAAGTAAGACTGAAAACCAATCAGAAAGTACACATAAAGAATGGAATAAAAGTAAAGACAAAAAAGAAATTAGTAATGAAAATAATAATGGAATTGTACTGAAAATAAAAGAATTTTTTACAGATTTTTTCTAATGAGGAGGTAGTATTGTGCTAGATTTTGATGTTGATGTTCAACAATTTGCTCAAATAAAGGTAATAGGATGTGGTGGCGGAGGAAATAATGCTGTCAATAGAATGATAAAAGAAGGCCTTAAAAATGTTGAGTTTATAGCTATAAACACAGATAAACAAGCGTTGATGCTTTCACAGGCATCACAAAAAATACAAATAGGAGATAAACTTACTAAAGGGTTAGGAGCAGGTGCTAATCCTGAAATTGGACAAAAAGCTGCTGAAGAAAGTAAAGAAGAAATATCCCAAGCTATAAAAGGTGCGGATATGGTTTTTATAACAGCAGGAATGGGTGGAGGAACAGGTACAGGTGCGGCGCCTGTTATTGCTGAAATAGCTAAATCCATGGGAATACTTACGGTAGGAGTAGTTACAAAACCATTTCCTTTTGAGGGCAGGAAAAGAATGCTTCATGCAGAATTAGGAATAAAAGGTTTAAAGGAAACGGTGGATACCTTGGTTACAATACCAAATGAGAGATTACTTAGTATTGTAGATAAGAAGACCACTTTAATGGAGTCGTTTAAATTTGCAGATGATGTTTTAAGACAAGGTGTTCAAGGTATATCTGATCTTATTACTATACCTGGACTTGTTAATTTAGATTTTGCAGATGTTAGAACCATTATGATAGATAAAGGACTTGCTCATATGGGCGTAGGCAGAGGCACAGGGGATAATAGAGCTCAAGAAGCTGCTAAACAGGCTATATCAAGTCCATTACTTGAAACTTCAATTGTAGGAGCTACAGGGGTTCTATTAAACATAACAGGAGGACCAGATTTAGGTTTATTAGAAATAAATGAAGCAGCAGAAATAGTTCAAGAAGCAGCAGATCCAGATGCAAACATTATATTTGGTGCAGTAATAGATGAAAATATAAAAGATGAAATAAGAATTACTGTAATTGCTACAGGTTTTGAATCAGGAAGAGAAAAAAGTAAACAGGAAGTTAGTCCGAAGGTCAATATAGAACAAACTAAACATAATAGCAGTGTAAGCAATTTTACTAGCAAAGAAGAAGTTGCGACTTCAAATGTAGAATATCAAGGATATGATGAAAATAACCTTGAAATTCCTGCTTTTTTAAGGAGACAAAAAAGATAATGATAATAAAAAAACCACGTATAACAAATAAAGTTATATGTGGTTTTTTTATTATCATTATTTAGGCGCGTGGCAGTGCTTATGCACAGTATAAGGATTCTAGTTATTTCATAAATAGAGACGAGAGTGTTAGTAATGGCAATGGTGGAATAAAATTGTATTTGTTGGCGTAATATAGGAAATAAAAATATTAATTTTTATTAAAAAGTGACAAAATTTTAAAAAAAATAGTTATATAATAAAAATAGATATTTGGAAATAATTGGGTGGAGGTGAAACGTTATTTGATTGTTTACTTAGATATATTGATTTTAGAAAATTTAATAGTAAATCTATTTCTTTTACATGTAACAGCTCAAACATTAAGAATAAAGAGTAAGTTATTATACATGTTTTTATCATCTTTTATAGGAAGTATATATGTTATAACTTTGATTTATCCTAAACTAAATATTTTTTCATATTTGCCATTTAAAATTTTAGCGGCTGGAATTATGATATTAATAGCTTTCGGAAGGCGGAAATTTACATTTTTTATGAAAGCACTATCAATATTTATTCTGTATTCTATGGTGCTTGCAGGCACATGCATATTCATAGAATACAGTAATTGCAGTACTTATAGTGATTATTTTAAAATTATAAATTTTTCTTATAAGAAACTTATGATTTCACTTATGATAATATATATGCTAATTTATAGAATAATAATTTATATAAAAGATAGAAAAGATTTAAATTGTCTAATATACAATATAGATATTGTAATGAAAAATTCTAAAAAGACTGTGGAAGCTTTTTTAGATACAGGTAATGAATTAAGAGAACCTGCTACAAATTTACCAGTAATAATAGTTGAAAAATCTATTTTTAGAGATGTAGATTTAAATACTTATGATAAATTTTATATTCCTTATAAAGTTGTTAACGGTAACATTGGAAACTTGAAAGGATTTAGGCCTGAATGTGTAAAAATACATGGGATAAAAGAAGAGTTAGTAAGAGAAGTTATAGTTGCTTTTTGCGAAGGAAAATTGAGTGACTTTAATGAATATCATGCCCTTCTATCTAGAGGTGTTATGTAATGTTAAAACAATTTTAATATTAATTTTTTGGAGGTTAACTATGATGAAACTGAAAGTATTGTTAAATAGAATACTAATCAAAATTAAAATTTTTGCTAAAAAAATTTATTATATAGGTGGAAGTGATGTATTGCCGCCTCCGCTTACTAAAAAAGAGGAAGACGATTTAGTATCAAAACTTGGTAAAGGAGAAGAAAAAATTAGATCAACTCTAATAGAGCGTAATTTAAGACTTGTAGTGTATATAGCTAGAAAATTTGAAAATACAGGTGTAAATGTAGAAGATTTAGTTTCTGTGGGAACTATAGGACTTATTAAAGCTGTTAACACTTTTGACCCAGAAAAAAAAATAAAATTGGCTACATATGCTTCTAGGTGTATTGAAAATGAAATACTCATGTATTTGAGGAGAAATAGCAAGGTAAAAGCAGAAATATCTTTTTATGAACCTCTAAACATAGATTGGGATGGAAATGAGTTGCTTTTATCGGATATTTTAGGCACAGATAATGATGTAGTTTATAATTTAATAGAAGATGAAGTAGATAAACAATTACTTATGGTAGCTATGAAAAAACTTAATGATAGAGAAAAAGAAATAGTTAATTTAAGATTTGGTTTAAATGGACAAGGTGAGAAAACTCAAAAAGAAGTAGCTGATATGCTAGGTATATCTCAATCATATATTTCTAGATTGGAAAAAAGAATAATAAAAAGATTAAAGAAAGAAATAAATAAAATGTTATAAGGTTGTCTTTAGTATAAAATTTAGCTCCTTAGGAAACAATTAAAATGCGATATATTCTGAAGGGGTTGATAACTTTATGATAATTAATAAAGTTGAAATCTGTGGTGTAAACACAGCAAAACTACCAGTTTTAAAAGAAAAAGAGATGAAAGAACTATTATTAAGGATGAGAAATGGAGACATAAGCTGTAGGGAAAAGTTTATAAAAGGTAATTTAAGATTAGTGCTCAGTGTGATCCAAAGATTCAATAACAGAGGAGAAAATGTAGACGATTTATTTCAAGTGGGTTGTATAGGGTTGATTAAGTCTATCGACAATTTTGATTTAAGCCAAAATGTAAAATTTTCTACATATGCTGTACCAATGATTATTGGAGAAATAAGAAGGTATTTGAGAGATAATAATTCCATAAGAGTAAGTAGATCACTTAGGGATATTGCTTACAGAGCACTACAGGTCAGAGATAAACTTATAGGTGAAAATAATAAAGAACCCACAGTAGCACAAATAGCAAAGGAATTAAAAGTTCCTAGGGAGGAAGTGGTATTTGCTTTAGATGCTATTCAAGATCCAGTGTCTCTATCTGAGCCAATTTATCATGATGGAGGGGATGCAATTTATGTAATGGATCAAATTAGTGATAGCAAAAATAAGGATGATAGTTGGCTTGAAAATATAGCTATAAAAGAAGCTATGAAAAAACTAAATGACAGAGAAAAACTCATACTTAATTTAAGATTCTTTGATGGAAGAACTCAAATGGAGGTAGCAGATGAAATAGGTATATCACAAGCACAAGTATCTAGGCTGGAAAAAACTGCGCTAAGGCACATGAGAAAGTATGTTTAAACATTAGTAATTATATTGTTTATAAATATGTAGTACAAAATGCTGAAAGTATAATTAATTTTATATTTTCAGCATTTTTTATAGTAATTAATAATATTTAAAATTCATATATTAGTAAAAAGGATAAAAGAGGGGGATAAAAATGGAAAATGAAAAAGGATTATATTCTATAGGTAATTTGAGAGCTATGGAAATCATAGAAATAAATACTGGAGCCAAATTAGGGTTTATAAAAGATTTAAAAGTAGATTGTGATGAATGTAAAATTATATCTATTGTTTTGCCTTCTGGAAAAATGTCTTGGTTTGGCAAAAGTGATGATATAGAAATTCCATGGCATAATATTAAAAAGATAGGTGTAGATGTAGTTTTAGTAGATAGTGATGAATTCATGGAAAAAGAATGATAGTAGAATTTTGTTGAAAAAAGTGTATTATATGTATATAATGGACTAAATAATCTTAAATAAAAAAATAAAGATAAACTGATTCAAGTGGTATTGGGTATAACCTGAAACTTAGTTGGAATTATCCAGTGCTCAGCAGTTAATACTTGCTGATCTTGTAAATGTGAAGATATGGATGTATTATTGGATAAAATTACATTAGAAGGACGTGAATAGATGTGAAATGCCCTTATTGTGGCTATGTAGAGAGTAAAGTAGTAGACTCAAGATCAACAGAGGACAATATGTCTATTAGAAGAAGAAGAGAATGCTTGAAATGTAGCAAAAGATATACAACCTATGAAAAGGTTGAAAATGTACCTATACTAGTAATAAAGAAAAACATGAATAGAGAGTATTTTGATAGAACAAAAATAATAAATGGATTAATAAAGGCTTGTCAAAAAAGACCTATATCTAGACAACAAATAGAAAGCATAGCTGATGAAATTGAAAAAAAAATCAGTAACCAAATGCTAACAGAAGTAAATTCTGAATATATTGGAGAAATGATAATGGAAAGTCTTAAAAATATAGATGAAGTTTCTTATGTTAGATTTGCCTCAGTATATAGACAGTTTAAGGATATAAATACTTTTATGGAAGAAATTAAAAACCTGATTAGTGATAAGTAAATGGTATGCTTTATAAGTATGCCATTTATTTATTATAATTTTATACTTTTCAATAGATTTATAATATGTTAAATTTAGGTTAAAACAGTTAATTTTTAAGTTTCGTTTAATTATGTAAAAGAAATAATGTTAAAATATAAGTAAAATCTAAATGGAGGAATAAAATGAAAGAAGTATTTATTGAAGGATATAAATTTATAAAAATATCTTTAGAAGGAGCAGAGATGTTTTTTTCAACTGCTGAAAGCGGATTAGACTTTAATAAAAATTTTCCTAGTGGAAAGAAAAATTTAGAAAACATTAAAAAATGGTTTGGAGTAAGAGAAGTTGGTTTTCTGGAACAAATACATAGTGATACTATACTTGATTATGATGGAAAGACAGAAGAAGGAGATGCTTTAATAACACATAAAAAGAATTTAGCTATAGGTGTTTTTACTGCAGATTGCGTTCCGGTTCTTCTATATGATAAAAATAAGTCAGTAATAGCAGCAATACATAGTGGATGGAAAGGAACTTTTAATTGCATAGTGCTAAAGACTATTGAAAAAATGGAGAATCAGTATGGAACAGAAGCTAAAGACTTAATAGTTTCTATAGGGCCACACATACACCAATGCTGTTATGAAGTAGGAATGGATCTTATAGATAAATTTAAAAGTTTAGAAATATATAAAGATATAGATATATCAAATGGAAGATATTTAAGTTTGAAAAAATGCATATTGCATCAGTTAAATTTAAAAAATGTATTTAAAGATAATATAAAAGATTTAAGTATTTGTACATTTTGTAATAAAGACTATAAAACTCACTCTTACAGAAGAGACAAAAATGGGGGAAGACTATTTTCATTTATTTATTCCAAATGATTTCCGAACAATGGGAGGTAAAATTATGTCAGAAGAAAAAGTACTTATAGTTGATGATGAGGAACATATAACAGAATTAATTAAATTTAATTTAGAGAATAATGGATATAAAACAATTTGTGCTGATAATGGATTAGATGCATTAAAACTGGCTAAAGAAGAAAATCCAGACTTAATATTATTAGATGTTATGCTACCTGGAATGGATGGATATGATGTATGCAAAGAAGTTAGAAAAGATAACTCTATATGTTCAACACCAATAATGATGATAACTGCAAAGGGTGAAGAATTTGATAAAGTATTAGGTCTTGAATTGGGAGCAGATGATTATATTACTAAACCATTTTCTATAAGAGAACTGCTGGCTAGAGTAAAAGCAATCCTTAGAAGAACAACTATTAAATCTGTAGATAAATCATATAATTTTGGAAAAATAAATATAAATTTTGAAAAACATGAGATTCTAAAGGAAGGACTTAAAATAGAACTTACGTTAAAGGAGTTTGAGGTATTAGAACTTTTAATAAAAAATAAAGGAAGAGTGATGACAAGAGATTTTTTGTTGGATAAAGTGTGGGGGTATGAATACATAGGCGAAACAAGAACTGTAGATGTTCATATAAGACATTTAAGACAAAAAATAGAGGAAGATGATAAAAGTCCTAAGTATATAGAAACTATTCGAGGAATAGGATATAGATTTAGTTCAGAGGAATAATTGGTGGATAAAATGAAAAAAAAATTAATGATAACTATGTTGAGTACATTGATTTTCACTTTTTCTATAGTTACTACGCTATTTGTATTTATTGAAAACTACCAGTATATAGAGAATACAAAGGAAAATTTAAAGATAAATAATGAAATAATAGTAAATGTATTAAGAAATAGAAATTTGCAAAAAGAAAAAAGTTCTTTTAAAGACAATTTTAAAAATGATGTTATTAGAGAAACATTAATAGATAAAAGTGGAAAAGTTTTAAGTGATACAATAGCAGATGCAGAAACTATGGATAACCATAATGAAAGAAAAGAAGTTAAAGATGCACGAAAAAATGGTACTGGATATAGTACCAGATACAGTGATACGCTAGGCAAAAATACCTTATATTTTGCTACATCAGCAGATAATGGATATGTAGTAAGAAGTGCTATAGCTATGCAAATTATTAAAGGTATAGAAATGAGGTATTTTAAGTACTATTTAATTGCAATAATATTCTCTATAGCTATTTCCATCATATTTTCATCAAAGCTTTCTTACACTATTGTTAAACCTATTAAAGATTTAGAATTTACTACTTCAAGAATTGCTGCTGGAGAATTAGAAAGAAGAGTAAAAATAATTTCTAAGGATGAAATAGGACAATTGGCAATAACTTTTAATAATATGGCAGATAAGCTTAGTAATACTTTAAATGACGTTTTGGATAAACAAAATAAGTTAGAAGCTATATTAATAAGTATGGACAGTGGAGTTATAGCGGTGGATACAAGTTATAAAATTATTATGATAAATCCTTATGCAAAAAAAATATTTGGTATAAATAAAGATATTATAGGTGAAAACCTTATGGACAATATAAGAGATTTCGAATTTGAAGATATATTTAAAAACACTAAAGAGGAGTATAAGGAAATAAAGATATTATGGCCTAAAGAAAGAAATTTAAGAATAAGGACTGCAGATATAATAAACATTAAAGAAAAAATTGGAACAGTTGCAGTAGTTCAAGATATTACAGATATAAAGAGATTAGAAAATATGAGATCACAGTTTGTAGCTAATGTGTCTCATGAACTTAAAACACCACTTACTTCAATAAAAGGTTTTGCAGAAACTTTAAAGTATGTAGAAGACTCACAAAATAGAGAAAAGTTTTTAAATATCATAAATGATGAAGCTGATAGATTAACTAGGTTGATTAATGACATTTTAACACTTTCACATATTGAGAATAGTATAGAACAGAAAGTGGAAGAAATCAAAGTTAACCTTATTATAAAGGATGTGTGTTGTTTAGTTAAAAACTCAGCAGAAAAGAAAAATATTAACATTGTTATATTGGGAGAGAAAGTTCCAGATTTAAAAGGAGACAGTGACAGATTTAAGCAGATGCTCATAAACTTGGTAGATAATGCTATAAAGTACTCTGATAATAATGGAATTGTAAAGGTTGGAACAAAGATAGAAAACGGCAATTGTATAATATGGGTAGAAGATACAGGTGTTGGTATATCAAAAGAGCACATAAATAGAATTTTTGAAAGATTTTATAGAGTTGATAAAGCTAGGTCAAGAGTCCAAGGCGGTACAGGATTAGGATTAGCTATTGTAAAGCATATCGTAATATCTCTTAATGGTAACATTAGTGTTGAAAGTGAAGTGGGTAAAGGTAGTAAGTTTATTTTAGCAATACCCATATTAAATAACAACCTTAATTAGAGTCAATAATAAGACTATCAAATGTAGCTAATAAGTAAATAAATTAAGCTTATGTTAAGTGTTTGTTAAGTAAATAAATTTGGATAATTTTATTAAAAATTATGAAAAGAATCCTTGAATACAGTGTATTTAAGGATTCTTTTATTATATTTTTACTGGGAATGGGGAAAATAAATAAATTAATTATGTTAACTTTAATTAACTTATGTATAATAACAGGTTAACTTTAGGAAGTTATTATAGTATTCATAAGGAATAATTTGAAATTAACAAATAATTTTAACTTAACAAATATTTAAAATTTTAGGAGGATTCATTTTATGAAGAAAAAGAGCTTAAAAATTATAATAGCTGCACTAGCTGTTACATTTGTAGCAGGTGCATTTGCAGGATGTGGATCAAAACAGGAATCATCTTCAGGAGATAATAAAAAAGAAATTTCAGGATCATTAACACTAGCGGGTTCTACAGCACTTCAACCATTAGCTGATCAGGCAGGAAAGAAATTCAGCGAAAAAAATGCTAAAGCTACTATTAACGTTCAAGGTGGTGGAAGTGGTACTGGAATAAAATTAGTATCTGAAGGTACTGCTGATATAGGAAATTCGGATATAACAGCAGAAACAGCCAAGTTAGATGCACAAAAAGCAAAAGAATTAGTTGATCATAAAGTATGTGCCATTGGTTTTGCAGTAGTTGTAAATAAAGAAGTAAAGGTTGATTCTTTAACAAAAGATCAAATACAAAAAATATTTACTGGAGAAATTACTAACTGGAATCAAGTTGGTGGAGATGATATGGCCATAAATGTAATAAATAGAGCAAAATCTTCTGGTACCAGAGCAACCTTTAAAGATACTGTAATGGGTGGGAAAGATGAAAAAGAAGGTTTAGGAACTACACAAGATTCAAATGGAAATGTTGAAAAAGGAATACAATCTACAAAGGGTTCTATAAGTTATTTAGCTTTATCATATTTAACAGAAAAAGTTAAAGAAAGTGTGAAACCATTAAAAATAGATGGAATAGATGGAAATGAAGAAAATATAGTTGCAGGAAAATACAATTTTTGGTCTTATGAACATATGTACACAAAAGGAGAAGCTAAAGATTTAACAAAATCATTTATTGATTATATGGTAAGTAGTGAAAATGAAGAATTGGTTAAAAAATTAGGATATATTCCAATGAGTGAAATAAAGAATAAATAGTTATTTGATAATGCTGGCTGATTAAGCAGCCAGCTATTGAATTAATATTGAGGTAAAAAGTATGGAGAATGGTATAAAAAAAAGAAGCTTATGGCAAAAGTTAAAAACTGAATATTTAGGTAAGAGTTTTGCTATATTTTGTGGAGTTTTAATAATAATTTTAACCTTTAGTATAATAGGATTTGTAACTGTAAAAGGATTAAGCACTTTTATAAAACATGGATATTCATTAAATGAATTTTTATTTACTTCAAGATGGAGTCCAGATAGTGATAAACCTAAATTAGGAGCTCTTATATTTATAGCTGGTTCTACTTTGGTTTCTGTAGGAGCTGTATGCTTAAGCGCCCCTGTGAGTATTGCATTAGCAATTTTTATTCACTTTATTTCACCTAAACTAGGAAAAAAAATAGTTCAGCCTGCGTTAGAATTGTTTGTAGGAATACCTTCAGTTGTTTATGGCTGGATTGGATTTAGTGTTTTATTACCTCTTATTAAAAGAGAATTTGGGGGTATTGGATTTAGTTTGATTGCTGGCATTATAGTTTTAAGTATTATGATACTTCCTACTATAGCTAGTATATCAGCAGATGCTGTTAAAATTGTTCCTAAAAATTATTTAGAGGCCTCCTATGGACTTGGAGCTACTAGATGGCAAACCATAAGCAAAGTTATATTACCAGCAGCAAGGGGCGGTATATTAACTGCAATAGTATTAGGTCTAGCAAGAGCTTTTGGAGAAGCTTTAGCTGTACAGATGGTTATAGGTAATTCAATAAAGTTTCCTAAAGATTTATTAAGTCCAACAGCTACGTTAACAAGTATTTTAACTATGGACATGGGAAATACAATATCAGGAACTGCTTGGAATGATGCATTATGGTCTCTTGCACTACTTCTTCTAGTGATATCATTTTTATTTATTTTGATAGTAAGATTCCTTGGAAAAAGAGGTGAACTTAAATAAATGAATGCTAAATTAAAAGACAAAATATGGACTGGAGTTTTATATGCTACATCTACATTTGTAATATTACTTCTAATGGCATTAATAGGATATATACTATTTAAAGGAGGAAATTCTTTAAATCCTTCTTTCTTATTTGGAAAACCTAAAATAGGAGAAGCGGGAGGGGGAATTGGACCTCAATTATTTAACTCATTTTATATGTTGATCGTTTCATTAATAATAACAGTACCTTTTGGGGTAGGAGCTGGTATATATTTAGCTGAATATGCAAAAGAAGGGATTTTATTAAATATTATGCGACTATGTATTGAAACCATTGCTTCATTACCATCTATAGTAGTAGGTCTTTTTGGACTTCTAGTGTTTGTTGGGATGACCAATTGGGGCTTTACTCTTTTATCTGGAGCAGTAGCTATAGCAATATTAAACTTACCTTCATTAACAAGAGTTAGCGAAAATGCCATAATAGCAGCAGCTAAACCTGTAAAAGAGGCAAGTTTAGGGCTTGGAGCAACCAGATGGCAAACTATACAAAGAGTTATACTGCCCTCTGCTATTCCTCAAATTTTAACAGGAATAATATTAGCATCAGGAAGAATATTTGGTGAGGCAGCAGCACTTTTATATACTGCAGGCATGAGTGCACCAGTGCTTCCATTTAGCAATTTTAGTTTAGTTGGAAAAGCATCCCCCTTTAGTGTTATGCGGCCAGCAGAAACATTGTCAGTATATATTTGGAAGTTAAATTCTGAAGGAATGGTACCAGATGCAGCAGCCATAGCAAATAAAGCATCAGCTGTACTTATAATAATGGTTTTATTATTTAATATTATTGCTAGGATATTAGGGAAAAAGATATATGAATCTTATGCTGGTAAAAAATAAGGAGGAAGCTAAATGGGTATAATACAGACTAAAGACCTAAACTTGTACTATGGAAATACTCAAGCACTGAAAAACATAAATTTAGATGTAGAAAAAAATGCAGTTACAGCATTAATAGGTCCGTCAGGTTGCGGCAAATCAACTTTTTTAAGAACTTTAAATAGAATGAACGATTTAATAGAATATGTAAAAATAGAAGGAGAAGTTCTATTTGAAAATCAAAATATATATAAGGAATATGATGTAATAGATCTTAGAAAAAGAGTGGGAATGGTATTTCAAAAGCCCAATCCATTTCCTATGTCTATATATGATAATATAGTATACGGTCCTAAAATACATGGAGTAAATGATAAAAATAAGTTGGATGAATTAGTGGAGAGCAGTTTAAAAGATGCTGTACTTTGGGATGAAGTAAAAGATAGATTGAATAGAAGTGCATTAGGACTTTCAGGTGGTCAACAGCAGAGATTATGTATTGCAAGAACATTAGCTGTGGAACCGGAAGTTATACTTATGGATGAGCCAACGTCTGCGCTAGACCCTATATCTACATTGAAAATAGAAGAACTTATGGATCAATTAAAGAAAAAGTATACTATAATTATAGTTACACATAATATGCAGCAGGCAGGTAGAATATCAGATTATACATCATTTTTTCTAAATGGAGAAATAATTGAAAATGGAAAAACTGAAAATATATTTTATAAACCTCAAGATAAGAGAACGGAAGATTATATAACAGGAAGATTTGGTTAAAAACTACTTGTAAAATAACTAGAAGTGTGAGAAAATTCATACAAAACTATTTTAAATAGAGGTGAAAATAAATGACAAGGACTGGATTTGACCTTGCTCTAGGAGAACTCCATAATGATTTGTTAAGAATGGGAAGTATAGTGGAGAAACAAATATATCAATGTATAGAATCCTTAGTTAATCAAGATGATGAGTTAGCAGATAATATAATAAAAAATGATGACTTGGTAGATAATCTTCAAAAGGAAATAGAAAATAAATGTATAAGGCTTATAGCTAAGGAACAGCCGTTAGCTATAGATTTAAGAACCATTTTTACTGCTACTAAATTAGTAACAGATCTAGAAAGAATGGCAGATTATGCAGTAGATATAGCTAAAATAACAAAAAGGCTAAAGAAGGAAAAATATATTAAAAAGCTTATAGATATTCCTAAGATGGCACAGATAGTTAAGAAAATGATAAGACGTGGTTTGGATGCTTATGTGGCAGCAGATGTAGATAGTGCTTATGAAGTGTGTAAAATGGATGATGAAATAGATAGCTTATATAAAAGTGTTTTTACTGAAATGCTAACTATAATGTCAAACAACAAAGAAAATATAAATCAAATAACTCAACTTCTATTTGTGTGTAAATATTTGGAAAGAGTTGGAGATCATGTAACCAATATATGTGAATGGACTATATACTTAGTTACAGGAGAGCTAAAAGACTTAAACGAATAGACTAAATGAAATTTAATTCATTTGAAGTTTGTATTTCATTGTTAAATATGAGAATATTGTAATGAATGTGTTAGTAAATACAAATACTAGTATGTAAAATAATGTACTAGTATTTTTGATAATTAAAATTAACATTAAATTACAATTTTTTTATATATAGACATTTTTTTGAAAAAATGAAAATACTTGAAATTAATAAATGCAGATTATAAAGACATATAAGAAAAAAGTATATTAATGTAATAATATGTAGAATAAATATTTCAAGTAAATTCACACAAATCCCAATGTAAAACGTTTACTGACCAAAATATATGTTAATTTTATATTTTATTTTTGTAAAATTTATGTTATACTTTATGAGGTCGAAAGTTTATACTTTTACATCAGGAGGGATAAAATGTTTAGTTTGACTCCAAAAGAAGACAAATTTTTTGAATTTTTCGTTGAAACTGCTAATATAGCCTATAAAGCTTCTAATATGTTAGTAGAATTTTTAAAAGATCTTGGTAATTCAGAGGAAAATCTGAAAAAACTTAAAGAGGTGGAGCACGAAGGAGATAGGAAACAACACGAAATACTAGAACAGCTTAATAAGACATTTATAACACCCTTTGACAGAGAAGACATTTACGTTATAGCAAAAGATATGGATGATATTATAGACTATATAGAATCCACTGCAAGTAGATTTGTTATGCTAAATGTTACTTATGCTACAAAAGAATCAATAATATTAAGTGATATGATTGTGGCATGTTGTAAAGAAATCATTACTTTAATGGAAGAATTGAAAAATATGAAAACTAGTAAATATTTGTCAAAAAAAATCATAGAAATTAATAGAATTGAAGAAGATGGTGACAGAGTTTCAAGAAGAGCTATTATGGATCTCTTTAGATCAAATGTTGAAGCTATTGAAGTTATTAAATGGAGAGAAATCTATCAGTATCTAGAAGATACTTTAGATGCTTGCGAGGATATAGCCAATGTAATTGAAGGGGTAGTAATGAAAAATGCTTAGTAGTGCTTTTATTTTAACATCTATTATAGTTATTGCTGCTTTGATTTTTGATTTTATTAATGGTTTTCATGACAGTGCTAATGCTATAGCATGTTCTGTATCCACTAGGGTTTTAACATTGGAACAGGCAGTGGTAATGGCTGCAGTTCTAAATTTTATAGGAGCTTTTGTGAATGAGGAAGTTGCTAAAACTATAGGAAGTGGAATTGTAAATCCGGACCACATATCACAAACTGTAATTGTAGCTGCCTTAGTTGGAGCAATAGTATGGAATATAATAACTTGGTATTTTGGAATTCCTAGTAGTTCTTCCCATGCTCTTATAGGAGGATTAGTTGGTTCCGCTATGGTTTTTCAATGGTCTTTAGGTATAGTTAATTGGTCAAATTTATTTTGGAAAGTTATAATATGGATTTTTTTATCGCCTGTAATAGGTTTTATAATAGGATTTATATTTATGACTGCTATAAATACTGTTTTAAGAATTATAGAAGCAAAACCTTCATCGGTTAGTAAAATTTTTTCTAAGGCTCAAATATGTTCAGGTATGCTTATAGCCTTTAATCATGGATGTAATGATTCTCAAAAATCTATGGGAATTATAACAATGGCACTTATTAGCGGAAGATACATAACACAATTTGAAATACCTACTTGGGTTAAAATTTGTTGTGCAGTGGCTATGGCTTTAGGTACGAGTCTTGGTGGAAAAAAGATTATTAAAACAATGGGTTCAGGCATGGCTAAACTTGCTCCTATTAATGGCTTTTCAGCTGAAATGAGTGCATCTGCAGTAATGTTTACTGCAACAATGTTGAAAGCTCCAGTAAGTACAACTCATATAATTACTGGATCTATAATGGGTGTTGGTGCATCTAAAAGATTTTCAGCAGTAAAGTGGGTTGTGGCAAAAAATATAGTAACTGCTTGGGTAATTACTATACCAGCTAGTGCTTCAATTGCAGCTTTAGCAATGTTTTTGATAAAATTATTTTAAAATGTGATTTACCCTTCTTTAATTTAATGAAGGGTTTTTTTGTTCTGTTTAAAAATAAACACTAATGCGTTGACTAAATAAGCATATTAAGGTAATATTACTAAATGAACATTTTTTTAAATAGCAGGGCTTTAATGCTGGTGTCTATGGATTAAAAAGGAGTTGTATATATGAAAAACCAAATTGCAGTAGTAGAGCCAGGAAGTATTGCAGAAGAGATGGAAATAGAAGTAGGAGATTGTTTGTTAAGCATTAATGGCGAAACTGTTAAAGACATTATAGATTATAGATTTCTCATATGTGATGAATATGTAGAGGTGGAAATTAAAAAAATTAATGGCGAAATATGGGAACTTGAAATAGAAAAAGAATATGATGAGAAATTAGGTGTTCAATTTAGAGATGCTATTATGGATGAACCTAAAAGCTGTCATAATAAATGCATATTTTGTTTCATTGATCAGTTACCTAAAGGTATGAGAAAAACTCTTTATTTTAAGGATGATGATTCAAGACTCGCTTTTCTTCAAGGCAATTTTGTTACATTAACTAATATGAATGAAGAAGATATAGATAGGGTAATTAAATATAAAATTAGCCCTATAAATATATCTGTGCATACAACTAATCCAGAACTTAGAATTAAAATGATCAATAATAGATTTGCAGGAAATGTCTATGATAGATTAAAAAGACTATCTGCTGCAGGTATAAAGTTAAATTGTCAAATAGTTTTATGCCCAGGAATAAATGATGAAGAAGAACTAGAAAAGACTATAGAAGATTTATATAAGCTATATCCTCAGGTAGAAAATTTGGCAGTGGTGCCTGTAGGTGTTACAAAGTATAGAGAAGGATTATATGATCTTAAATTATATGATAAAAATACTGCAGGAAAACAACTGGATAGAGTAAATAGACTCCAAAGTAAGTACATGAGTCAAATTCATAATCCTTTTGTTAGATTGTCAGATGAATTTTATGTTTTAGCAGAAAGAGATGTGCCATCATCAGATTTTTATAATGGATTTGAGCAGCTAGAAGATGGTGTAGGAATTATAAGGGTATTTAGAAATTCTATAGAAAAGTCAATAAAAGACTTAAGGATGGATGTAAAAGGATCATTTACTATGGTGACAGGAGTTTCAGCTTATAATGAAATATTGAAGGGAGCTAAAAAAATAAGTAGACAAAATAGTAAAATTGATATAAATGTAAAAAAGATAATTAATAATTTTTTTGGCCATACTATAACTGTAGCAGGACTTGTAACTGGTACTGATATAATCCAACAGCTAGAAGAAGATGAGTTAGGAGATTATGTTATAATTCCTGATGTTATGCTTAGAAAAGGATATGAGTTGGCTTCTGATGATGAAAAGATATTTTTGGATGATATTACAATAGAAGGGTTAAGCAAAAAATTAAATAGAAAAATTATTGTATGTGACTTTTCAGGAGAAGATATAATAAATATAATAAATGAACATTGTTGTAGGGAGGAATAAAAAAAATGGGAAAACCGATAGTGGCAATAGTAGGAAGACCTAATGTAGGAAAATCTACATTATTCAATAAATTAGCAGGAAAAAGGATATCCATAGTACAGGATACGCCAGGAGTTACTAGAGACAGAATATATGCAGAGGCGGATTGGCTTAAATATAATTTTACTATAATCGATACAGGTGGTATAGAGCCTGAAAACAGTGATATAATAATTTCTCAAATGAGAAGGCAGGCTACAATGGCTGTGGAAACTGCAACTGTTATAGTGTTTATAGTAGATGGTAAGGAAGGACTTACAGGTGCAGATAGAGAAGTAGCTCAAATGCTTAGAAAAAGTAAAAAACCTGTAGTGCTTGTAGTTAATAAAATAGATAGTTTAAAGGATGAAGATAATGCATATGAATTTTATAATTTAGGAATAGGAGAACCTATTGCAATATCTTCTTCACAAGGCTTAGGACTTGGTGACATGTTAGATAGAGTTGTATCGTATTTTGACGATGATAAGTTAGAGGATGAAGAAGATGAATACATAAAAATAGCTTTTGTAGGAAAGCCTAATGTAGGAAAATCTTCTCTTATTAATAAGTTATTAGGTGAAGATAGAGTTATAGTAAGTGAGATACCAGGAACTACAAGAGATGCTATTGATAGTTATTTGGATATTGATCAGGGTAAGTTTACACTTATAGATACTGCAGGGCTTAGAAGAAAAAGCAAAGTAAAAGAAGAAATTGAAAGATATAGTGTAATAAGAACTTATACAGCTATTGAAAGAGCTGATGTTTGTATATTAATGCTAGATGCTACTCATGGTATAACAGATCAGGATGAAAAGATAATAGGTTATGCTCATGAAATGAATAAAGCCATAATGGTTATAGTAAATAAGTGGGATCTAGTAGAAAAGGATACCAATACTATGAATGCTTTCAAAAATCAAATAAGTGTAAATCTTTCATTTATGTCCTATGCACCATATTTATTTATATCTGCAAAAACTGGACAGAGGGTTCAGAAGGTATTAGAAATGGTGAAAGAATGTTATGCTAATTATTCTAAGAGAATTAAAACAGGAGTATTAAATGATATAATAAGTAAAGCTGTTATGATGAAAGAACCTCCTGTAATCGGAACAAAAAGATTAAAAATATATTATGTTACTCAAATAGGAACAAAAGCACCTACTTTTGTATTCTTTGTAAATGATCCTCAATGTATTCATTTTTCTTATCAAAGATATCTTGAAAATCAGTTGAGAGCTAATTTTGATTTTACAGGTACAGGTATAAAATTGGAGTTTAGAGAAAGGAAGGAATAATTATGAGTTCTAAAGTTGCCTTTTTAGGCGGAGGGAGTTTTGGAACCGCTTTATCCATAATGCTAGCCAAGAAAGGGATAAAAGTTAAAATTTGGGATAGAAGTAAAAGTGTAATAGATGATATTAATGTTAAAAAAGAAAATATAAGATATTTGCATGGTGCAGTTATACCGGTTGGAGTAGAAGCTTCGCAAAATATGGAAGAAGTAATAAAAGATAGTGAATATATAATTATTTCAGTTCCATCTCATGTAATAAGAACTATGTGCAAGCAAGTATCAAAAATTATTAGTAATAACCAAATATTAATAAGTATAGCCAAAGGTATTGAAGAAGAGAGTGGCAAAAGACTTTCAGAGGTTATAAAAGAGGAATTACCATTAAATCCAGTAGTTGTTTTATCTGGGCCAAGTCATGCTGAGGAAGTAGCACAGGATATACCAACTACTGTAGTGGCTTCTTCAGAAAATATAAAATTTGCAGAAAATGTACAGGATTTATTTATGACAAATAAATTTAGAGTTTACACAAATGAGGATTTAATTGGAGTTGAAATAGGTGGCGCAGTTAAAAACATTATAGCACTTGCAGCAGGAATATCTGATGGTGTTGGATATGGAGATAACACAAAAGCAGCTCTTATGACTAGGGGTATGAGTGAAATAACAAGAATTGGTCTAGCTTTAGGCGGCAAAAAAGAAACATTTTCAGGGCTTACTGGTATAGGTGACCTTATAGTTACTTGTACTAGTATGCATAGTAGAAATAGAAGAGCTGGCATGCTTATAGGCAAAGGAGCTAATGTAGAAGCAGCTACAGAAGAAATAGGTATGGTAGTAGAAGGTATAAAAGCTTGTAGAGCATTTTATCATTTAAAAGAAAAATTAGGAGTATCTATGCCTATAACAGATGTTTTATATAAGGTTCTTTTTGAAGATAAAGATGTTAAATATGGTGTTTATGAATTGATGACTAGAGATAAAAAAGATGAAGTTTATTAATGAAATTAGTATTTGTATAATAAGTATGTTGCGAGGTTTTACCAATGGGGAAAGCCTCACATTATTTTTATATTTAGTAATAACTCCTCTAGTATTTTAATATATATATATTGTTAATATTAGAATAATGGAGGCGTATATTTTGGAAAATTTTGATATATACAAAGATATAGCAGAAAGAACTCAGGGGGATATATATGTAGGGGTAGTAGGTCCTGTAAGAACGGGAAAATCCACGTTTATAAAAAGATTTATGGAACTTATGGTGCTTCCTAACATAGAAAACTCCTATAAAAAACAAAGAGCTAAAGATGAATTACCTCAAAGTTCATCAGGGAAATCTATTCATACTACAGAACCAAAGTTTGTACCTAATGAAGCAGTAGAAATAAATTTAGATGAAAATACTAAGTTTAAGGTTAGAATGGTAGATTGTGTTGGATATATTGTAAAAAGTGCATTGGGATATATGGAAGGTGAAGAAGCGAAAATGGTTACTACACCTTGGTATGATTATGAAATACCTTTTGAAGAAGCAGCTGAAATAGGTACTAAAAAAGTTATAAATGAACATTCAACTATAGGTCTATTGATTACAACAGATGGATCAATTACAGATATAAACAGAGATGATTATCTGGAAGCAGAAGAAAGAGTAGTAAATGAACTTAAGTCCATAAACAAACCTTTTATAGTGGTACTTAATTCACAGCAGCCATATGATCCAGGAACAATAACTCTTAAAAAAAGCTTAGAAGAAAAATATGATGTACCTGTCCAAACTATGGATGTACTTAATATGAAACAGGAAGATATAACTAACATATTCCAGAGGATATTAAAAGAATTTCCTATTAAAGAAATAAATATTGATATGCCTGAATGGATTGAAAAGCTTCAGGCTGATCACTGGCTTAAGGTAGATTTTATTAATGTTGTAAAGGATATGTGTAAGAACATATATAAAGTCAGGGATATAAATAAGTCTATTGATAGTTTAAAAGATGTAGAATTTATAGGAAGGTCTGATATAAATGAAATTAATATGGGAGAAGGTACTTCAAGGGTAAATATCAATCCTAAAGAAGACTTGTTTTATAGAATATTAAGTGAAGTATGTGATAACGAAATAACAGGAGAAAGTGACCTTTTAGCATCAGTGCAGGAAATGCATGAAGCAAAAATTGAGTATGATAAAATAGCAGATGCACTTAGAGATGTTAGGGAAACAGGGTATGGATTAGTTGCTCCACAGCTTTCAGAAATGAAACTAGAAGAACCTGAAATAGTTAAGCAGGGAAATAAATCAGGAATTAAATTAAAGGCTAGTGCGCCTTCGCTTCATTTTATAAGGGCAGATATTGAAACGGAAGTTTCTCCTATAATGGGAACAGAAAGAGAAAGCGAACAAATGATTAAATCATTGTTAGAACAATTTGAAAGTGATCCATCAAAGATATGGCAAAGCAATATGTTTGGTAAATCTTTGGAGATATTAGTAAAAGAAGGTCTTCAAAATAAACTGTACAAAATGCCGGAAGATGTGCAAATTAAAATACAAAAAACTCTTCAGAAAATTATAAACGAGGGCAATGGTGGATTAATTTGCATTATATTATAAAAGCTGATATATTAATATATGGTTTTATTTAAATGAGCCTGTGGATTTAAATTCACAGGTTTTAAAATATAGAAAAATATGAATTTTTTAATGAAAAAAATTTTTAATAAAAATCATGTAAAGTGTCATATATTAGATTATAATAGAATAATAAGCACCTAAGGAGGATTTCTATAAAAAATAACCATATAAGAAAAATATATAGATAAAGAAAAACAAGAGCAATTTTTGAAAAAAGCTCTGCATTTAATATAAATTTTGAGAAATCCTTGCATAAAGGCTATTGATAGTAAAATATTGAACTTGCATTAATTTAAAATATATTTTCAATATTTCATTAAATATGTTTATACCTTATGTTTTATGGTATAATTTTTATTAAATGTAGTTTAAAACTTTTCATAAAATTAGTAATTGTAAATTTATCTTGAAATTATTATTAATGTTTATGTATAATTAGTATGAATTGACAAGGTAAAGACGGAAGGATGAAAAATATGATAAAAAGCATGACTGGTTTTGGAAGGGGAAGTGCAGACCAAGAAGGTGGAAGATTTACAGTAGAAATAAAAACCGTTAATCATAGGTATTTTGATTTGAATATTAAGATGCCAAAGGCCTTTGTAGCTCTTGAAGACAGAATGAGAAAACTTATTCAACAAAAGGTTAATAGAGGTAAAATTGATGTTTTTATTACACAAAATAATTATGAAAAGCAAGGGGTAAATGCTGTATTAAACGAGACACTGGCAGATAGCTATGTAGACTGTTTAAATAAAATAAGAGAAAGATATGGTATAAAAGAAAACTTATCTGTGTCACTTATTGCAAAGTTCCCAGAGATAATAGTTCTAAAGCAGGAAGAAGAAGATTTGGAAATATTATGGGAACATCTTAAAAAGTCTCTAGAAGATGCAGTGAATATGCTTGTTTTTATGAGAGAAAAAGAGGGAACAAAGTTACAGCAAAATATATTTGTTAAGTGTGATTACATTAAATCTCTATTGGACAAAATAGAAAAAAGATCACCAGGAGTAGTAGTAGAATATAAGCAAAAACTTAATGCTAGACTAAGTGAATTAATGCAGGATTGTGCAGTGGATGAAAACAGACTTGCCATGGAAATTGCTTTGTTTGCAGATAAGGCTTGCTTAGATGAAGAAATTGTGAGGTTAAACAGCCATTTAATTCAAATGAAAGATACTTTGAATTTAAATGAACCTATAGGAAGAAAATTAGATTTTATTGTTCAAGAAATGAATAGAGAAGCTAATACTATTGCATCAAAGTCAAATAATTTAGATATAACTAATTATGTCTTAAATATAAAAAATGAAATTGAAAAAATCAGAGAACAAATTCAAAACATAGAGTAAAAATTAGGAGGAAACATATGAGTATAAAATTGATTAATATAGGTTTTGGAAATATAGTTTCAGCAAATAGACTAGTAGCTATAGTTAGTCCAGAGTCTGCACCTATAAAAAGAATAATACAAGAAGCTAGAGATAGGGGCATGCTTATAGATGCTACATATGGAAGAAGAACGAGAGCCGTTATAATTACAGATAGTGATCATGTAATACTTTCAGCAGTCCAACCAGAAACTGTAGCACATAGATTAGCTTCAAAAGAAGATGGGGATGATGGAGTTAATGAGGTAGAGGAATAATGAAGGAAAAAGGGCTATTAGTAGTAATCTCAGGACCATCAGGAGCTGGTAAGGGAACTATATGTAAGGCGTTGCTAGAAAAGAATGATTTTTGGCTGTCAGTTTCCGCAACAACTAGAGATCCAAGATCAGGAGAAGTGGATGGTATAAACTATTACTTTTTAAATAAAAAAGAATTTGAAAAAAGAATAGAAAAACAAGGATTCCTTGAATATGCAGAAGTTTATGGGAACTACTATGGTACCCCTAAAGATAATGTCTTATCAGCTATAGATAATGGTAAAGATGTAGTGCTAGAAATAGACATTCAAGGAGCTTTGAAGGTTAAAGAAACTTATCCTGAAGGAGTTTTCATTTTTATACTTCCTCCATCTATGTCAGAACTAAAGAAAAGAATAATAAATAGAGGAAGCGAAACTAAAGAATCTTTAATGACAAGGTTTAAAGCTGCATACAAAGAAATAAATTATGTGTCCAAATATAATTATGCTGTAGTTAATGATACTGTGGAAATAGCAGTAGGAAAAATAGAAAATATAATTGCAGCAGAAAGATGTAGAGTAGACAGAGTAAAAGAAAATATATTAGATTCAAAGGAGGGTATTATTCATGAGCAACTCTATGATTAATCCATCAATAGTAGATTTATTAAAAAAGGTAGAAAATAGATACACATTAGTTACTATAACAGCTAAAAGGGCAAGACAGATAATTGAAGGTGAAGAGCCTTTAGTAAGAATTACTTCAACAAAACCTGTTACCATATCAATAAATGAAGTTAGCCAAGGAGCAATTACGTATACAACAGTTAGGGATGGCATTAAGTAATAATGAATAAAAAGAAAACTATAATTGTGGGGGTAACGGGTGGTATTGCAGCTTACAAAGCGTTAGATGTAATAAGTAAACTAAAGAAAAAAGATTTTGATATAAATGTAATTATGACTAAGGCAGCTTCGGAGTTTGTGACTCCTCTAAGCTTTCAAGCGTTAAGTCAAAATGTAGTTAATGTAGATATGTTTTCTGAACCAAAAGCTTGGGAAATACAACATATTTCTCTTGCGAAAAAAGCAGATTTGCTGATTGTAGTTCCTGCTACAGCAAATATAATAGGAAAAGTTGCTAGCGGCATAGCAGATGATTTGCTAACAACTACTATTATGGCTACTAAAGCACCAGTAGTTTTAGCGCCTGCTATGAATACAAATATGTATAATAATCCTATAGTACAGGACAATATGGGGAAACTCATTAAATTTGGATATAAATTCATATATCCAGATAGTGGAAGACTGGCTTGCGGAGATGAAGGCGAAGGAAAACTTGCAGATACAGAACTTATATCAGAGTTTGTGCAAAGTATGTTATATGACATAAAAGATCTAGAAGGTAAAAAAGTTTTAGTAACAGCAGGACCTACTATAGCATCTATGGATCCAGTTAGATATATTACTAATAGATCTTCAGGAAAAATGGGTTATGCTATAGCAGAAGAAGCAAGAGACAGGGGAGCAGATGTAACTCTAATATGTGGAGATACTCATATTAATGCGCCTGCTGGAGTAAATGTTATTCATGTTAAAACTAATGAAGAAATGTTGAATCAAGTTATAAATAATTTTGAAAAACAGCATATTGTTATAAAGGCTGCAGCTGTAGCAGATTATAAACCAAAGAATTATTCAGATAAGAAAATAAAAAAATCTGAAGATGAATTTGATTTAACACTTATTAAAGATAGTGACATACTTAAAAAATTAGGGACTTTAAAGCAAAAACAAGTACTTGTAGGTTTTGCAGCAGAAAGTAATGATTTAATGAAAAATGCCCAAAAAAAACTACAAGTTAAAAATTTAGACTATATTGTTGCAAATGATATTACAGCTTCGGATACTGGGTTTGCTTCAGACAGTAATAAAGTAACTATTTTATGTAAAGATGGAAGAAAAATTGATTTAGAAAAAATGTCTAAAAGGCAAGTTGCAAAGAAATTATTTGATTTAATAAACGAAAAATAAGTTTTGCGGAGGGGCTAAAATTTACGATTTATCGTAAGAAAAGGCCTCTCCTATTTAGTATTGTAAACAAAAGGGTGATTAAGTGTACAGTTATGCAGGTATAGTGGTTAACAATAGTTCCATACAGGTGGATAGAATATATACGTATAAAATTCCGGAAATATTAAGTAATAAAATAGCTATTGGTCTTAGAGTAAAAGTTCCCTTTGGAATGGGAAATAAAAAAATAGATGGATTTGTAATAGAACTTTATAATGAATACACCGGTAAGGGTAAGATTAAAGAAATAGATGAAATATGTGACAGCTTTACTTTATTTACAAACAATGATGTAATTCTTATTAAAGAAATGAAAAATAAATATTTATCTACATATTTAGAATGCATAAAAGTTTTTATTCCAACAGGAATTTCTAAGGGGATGAAAAATAAAACAGAAATACATATATATATAGGTGAAGATTTAAAAGGAAAATTTTCAAAGGAACCTTATTTAAGTATATATTCTATAGTTAAAAATAATGAAGGTATTTACAATAAAAATGCATTGTCAAGAGAATTCAATGTTTCCCTATCATCAATAAATACCATGATAAAGAATGGCTTTCTCTCTCAAAAGGAAAATGTAATAAATAGATATAATGTAAGACAGTATGGAAATTATTCTAAAAAAAGTTTGAATATGGAGCAGCAAAAAGCTGTGGATACTATATTGAACTCTAAAAAAAGTGAATTTTTAATACATGGAGTTACAGGCAGCGGTAAAACTGAAATATATATGCACTTAGTAAATAGTATGATAGAGCAAAATAAAGAATCTATAATACTGGTGCCTGAAATTGCACTTACACCTCAAATGGTAGAAAGATTTAAAGGTAGGTTTGGAAAGAATATAAGCGTTTTTCACAGCAAGTTATCACCAGGAGAAAGATATGATGAGTGGCTTAGGGTGAAAGAAGGAAAAGTTAAGGTAGCTATTGGAGCTAGATCTGCAATATTTCTTCCTTTCAGCAATTTAGGAATTATAATTATAGATGAAGAACATGAAGGAAGCTATAAGTCGGACAGTAGTCCTAAATATAATGCAAGAGAAATTGGAGAAATGAAGTGCAGAATAAATAATTGTAAATTAATTTTAGGGTCAGCCACACCGGGTATAGAAACCTATTATAGATGTAAAAATCAAGAAATAGAACTTATAACTATAAAAAACAGGGCTGATAATGCTATTATGCCTAAAATTGAAATTGTAGATATGAGACAAGAATTAATGAATAATAATAAATCTATTTTTAGCAAAAAACTTTATGAAGCTATAGAAGAAAGATTAAATAAAAAAGAACAAATAATACTATTTTTAAATAGAAGAGGATTTTCAACTTTTGTTTCTTGTAGAAAATGTGGATATGTGTTTAAATGTAATAATTGTGATATAGCTCTTACCTATCATAATGAAGAAAAAAAGTTAGTGTGCCATTATTGTGGTAGTAGTGAAAGGTTACCTAATACATGTCCTAAATGTGGAAGTAAGTATGTAAAATACTTTGGAGTTGGGACTGAAAAAATAGAAGAGGAAATAAAGAAAAATTTTCCAAATGCTAAAACTTTGAGAATGGATTTTGATACTACAAGGGGTAAAAATTCCTATGAGGAAATATATAATACCTTTAAAGAAGAAAGGGCAGATATATTAATAGGAACTCAAATGGTAGCTAAAGGATTGGATTTTAAAAATGTTACATTAGTAGGTATAATTGCAGCAGATTTATCTTTAAATTTACCTGACTTTAGGTCTGCTGAAAGAACTTTTCAACTTATTACACAGGTTTCAGGAAGAGCTGGTAGAGGTGAAAAAGAGGGAGAAGTAGTTGTTCAAACTTATAATTCAGAAAACTACAGCATAATATATGCAGCTAATAATGACTATAAAAATTTCTATAAAGAAGAAATAAATTTAAGAGAAATTATGGATTATCCACCTTTTACAGATTTATTTGTTATTAATATGAGTAGTAAAGATGAAAATATATTAATAAAAAAGATACAAAATGTTGCTATATTTTTAAAAAATATATTAGAAAAGAATGATACAATTAAGATGTTAGGACCTTGTCCTTGTGGAATTTCTAAAATTAAAGAATTTTACAGATGGCAAATAATATTAAAAGGAAATATAGAAAAGGAATTCAGCAAAAAAATAAGAAAAACAGTTTATGATTTGTTAAAAGATGTTTATAATGATATAAGGGTAAGTATGGATGTAAACCCTAATAGTTTATTATAGTTAATTAAATAAATATAGTTTGCATTGAAATTTAGGAGGTAAGAATTATGGCTTTAAGAAATATTAGAAAATATGGTGACGAGTTACTGAGAAAAAAAAGTAAAGAGGTAGAAGTTATAAATGAAAGAGTTTTAACTTTATTAAAAGATATGGAAGAAACTATGTACGATGAAGATGGAGTAGGTCTTGCAGCTCCACAAGTAGGTATACTTAAAAGAGTTGTAGTAATAGATGTGGGAGAAGGAATATTAAAACTTATAAATCCTGAAATTATATATACAGAAGGTAGTTTTACTGATGAAGAAGGATGTTTAAGTTTACCTGGTGAACAGGGGAAAGTTGAAAGACCATATAAAGTAAAAGTAAAAGCGTTAAATGAAAAAGGAGAGGAAATTATAGTAGAAGGAGAAGAACTACTTGCAAGAGCATTATGTCATGAAATAGATCATTTAGATGGCATATTGTTTATTGATAAAGTTGTAAAAACAGAGGGAGGAAATTAAAATTATGGATATAGTTTTTATGGGAACACCGGAATTTGCTGTTCCAGCATTAAAAAAACTTATAGAAGAATTTAATGTAGTAGCTGTTTTTACTCAGCCAGATAGACCAAAGGGAAGAGGAAAAAAACTGGGCATTTCGCCTATAAAAGAAATAGCAATGCAGCATGATATACCTGTATATCAACCAGAAAAGTTAAGAAATGACGGTGAAGCATTAAAAAGTTTAAAAAACATGAATCCAGATTTTATAGTTGTAGTAGCGTATGGACAAATACTCACAAAAGAAGTGTTAGAAATACCTAAAGAAGGATGTATAAATTTACATGCTTCATTGCTTCCTAAATATAGAGGTGCTGCTCCCCTAAATTGGGCCATAATGAATGGAGAAAAAGAAAGTGGAAATACTACCATGTTTATGGATGTGGGTTTAGATACTGGTGATATGTTATTAAAAAGTAATGTGGAAATTACAGAAAATATGACAGCAGGAAATCTTCATGACATTTTAATGGAAGATGGTGCAGGACTTTTAGTGAGGACGTTAGAAGGCATTGTAAACAAGACGATAAAAAGGGAAAAACAGGGAGATTCAACAACTGGCTATGCAGCAATGTTAAATAAGGATATGGCTAAAATAGATTGGAATTTAAGTAATAAAGATATAAACAATTTAATTAGAGGTTTAAATCCTTGGCCTGTTGCATATACTCAGTATGAAGGACAGAGTATGAAGATTTATGAAGGAAATATATTAAGTGAAAATAATAGCTATGAGCCTGGATATGTAGTAGATGTGTCTAATGAAGGGATAAAGGTTGCGTGCAAAGAAGGATTTATACTTTTAAAAACTATACAATTTTCAGGCGGAAAACCTATGAAGGTTAGTGAATATATAAAAGGGCATGAATTAAATAAAGATGTTATATTAGGAAAATAAAATTGCATGTAAAGAAACTCTTGCGCCATCTAAGCTTGAGTACTTAAAAGGAGTGTAATAGATATGTATTTTGATAGTAGTTTTATTATATTAATTCCAGCATTAATAATAGCAGCTATAGCTCAATTTAAAGTTTCTTCCACTTTTGATAAGTATTCAAAAGTTGGAAATCGCAATGGATATACAGGATCACAAGTTGCAAGGATGTTGCTTGATAACAATGGGTTGTATGATGTACCAGTAGAAATTACACCAGGAAAACTTACAGATCATTATGATCCAACTAGAAGAATCATGAGGCTTTCAGAAGAAGTTTTTCATGGTAACTCCGTGGCTTCTATTGGAGTAGCTGCTCATGAAACAGGTCATGCTTTACAGCATAAAGAACGTTATGCACCGTTAGTAATTAGAAATTCTATAGTGCCTGTAGTAAATTTTAGCTCAAGCGTTTCTTGGATATTATTTTTTGCAGGTTTTGCCCTTGGATTAAAAGGATTAGTTAACATAGGAATATTGCTATTTACAGCGGTAGTTATTTTTCAACTTATAACACTACCTGTAGAATTTGATGCTTCTAATAGAGCTCTAAATATATTGGAAAGAAAAAACATATTATATAATGAGGAATTAAAAGGTGCTAAATCTGTATTAAGTGCAGCTGCAATGACTTATGTAGCTGCGGCCATAACAGCTATAGCAAATTTAATAAGATTAATACTTATAAGTAGAAGAGAAGACTAAAAATAATTGAAATAGAGGTAAAATAATGGATAGTGCTAGAAAAACAGCAGTTAAAATACTTAAAGAAGTATTTTATAAAAATTCGTACTCAAATGTAGTTTTGGGAAAAGAACTAAATGAATGTGATATAAATGATAAAGATAAAGCTTTAGTAACAGAAATAGTATATGGAACTTTAAAATACAAGGATACTATAGATATTATATTGAGTTATTATATAAAAAGTGGACTTCAAAAGTTAGATATAGATATTCTAAACATACTTAGGATATCTATTTATCAAATAAAGTATTTGGATAAAATACCAGAGTTTGCTGTGGTTAATGAGGCCGTTGAATTAGCTAAAAGAAAAGCGGTAAAAACTGCAAGACTTGTAAATGGAGTATTAAGAAGTTATCTTAGAAGCAGCAATATACAGTATTATAATAAAGGTAATGAAGTAGAAAAATTATGCTTTGAATATTCATTTCCTAAGTGGTTAGTTAATTTATTCATTGGTCAATATGGAAAAGAAGAAACTCAAAAAATATTGAAGGGACTAAATGAAGTTCCAACAGTTACAGTTAGAGTTAACAATCTAAAAACTAATTATGAAGAAGCTTGGGAAGAACTTCTAAAAAATGATTATGATATAGAAGAAGGAAAAGTATGTCCAGAAGCAATTATAATAAATAAAGGTAGAAATATAGAAAACAATCCTCTTTTTAAAGAAGGCCTAATTACAGTTCAGGATGAAAGTGCAATGATGGTAGCTCCTTCTATGGAACTAAAAGAAAATATGACTGTTTTAGATTTGTGTAGTGCACCAGGAGGAAAAGCTTGTCATATTTCAGAGCTTATGAATAATGAAGGAAAAATACTTGCTTTTGATATCCACGAAAATAAACTGCCTTTAATAAAGGATAATGCTAAGAGACTTGGTATAACAAATATGCAATTTGGCAATTTGGATGCTGCTAAGTATATTGATATATATGAAGAGAAAGGTGATAGAGTACTTATTGATGTACCTTGTTCAGGACTTGGAATTATAAGAAAAAAACCAGAAATTAAATGGACTAAGGATAAAGCTTCAATAGAAAGCCTTATAAAAGTTCAAAGGACAATTATGCTTAATGCAGCTAAATATGTTAAAAAGAATGGAAAACTTATTTATGCTACTTGTACTCTAAATAAAGAAGAAAATGAAGAAAATATAAAATGGTTTATGAAAAAAAGACCAGATTTTCAGATAGAGCCAATATATTATGGAAAATTAGATAATATAATATACCATAAGGAAGGGTATATGACTATATTACCTAATAAGTATATGGATGGATTCTTTATTGCCAAAATGATAAGACGTGGGTAGGTGTGGTTTGTGAACAATATTTTAGATTTAAGCCTTGATAATCTAAAACAATGGATGAAGGATAATGGTGAAAGTGAATTTAGGGCGAAGCAGGTATTTGACTGGATATATAAAAATAATCAGTGGGATTTTGAAAATATGAATAATTTACCTAAAAATATAAGAGAAAAACTTATTAAGTCTTTTTCCATAGATATACCACAGGTTATAGAAATGTTTAAGTCTAAAGCTGATGATACATACAAATTTCTTTATGAATATAAGGATGGGAACATAATTGAAACAGTAGTAATGAAATACAAACATGGAAATTCTATATGCGTTTCTACTCAAGTAGGCTGCAGAATGGGATGTAAATTTTGTGCTTCTACTGTAGATGGTATGGTAAGAAATTTAAGTAGTGGAGAAATATTAGGACAAATTTTAAGAGCACAAGAGCAAATAGGAGAAAGAATATCCAACATAGTTTTAATGGGAAGTGGAGAACCGCTAGATAACTATGAAAATGTAATAAAGTTCTTAAGTATAGTAAATGCTGAGTATTCTCTTAATATAGGGCAAAGACATATAACTCTTTCAACTTGTGGTATAGTTCCTAAAATTAAAGAATTAGCTGATATAAATTATCAAATAACACTAGCAATATCACTTCATGCTGCTAATGATAAGCTTAGAAACACTATGATGCCAATAGCTAATAAATATTCTATAAGTGAGCTTATAGAAGTTTGTAAATATTATGTAGATAAAACGAATAGAAGGATTACCTTTGAATATGCTTTAGTAAAAGGTGTTAATGATAGTGTAGAATGTGCAGAAGAGTTAGTTAATCTTTTAAAAGGTATTTTGTGTCACGTAAATCTTATACCTATAAATAAAGTAAGTGAGAATAGCTTTGAAAAATCGTCTATAAATGACATAAAAAACTTCTCTAACATTTTAATACAAAAAGGCATAGAAACTACTATTAGAAGAGAAATGGGTTCGGATATTAATGCTGCTTGCGGACAATTAAGAAGAAGCTATTTGAAGTCTAAAAATTATTTAAAAGGGGTGTAAAAAATGGTGGGGATGTTGTCAGATGTAGGTAATGTTAGAAAAATTAATGAAGATTCAGTAGGCTTTTACCAAAGTGAAGGTTTTGATATTTATGTTATTGCTGACGGAATGGGAGGGCATAATGCTGGAGAGGTTGCTAGTAAATTGGCAGTAGACACTACTATTGATTATGTAAAATCGCTTATTAATATAAAAAATATGGAAGAAACTTTAGTGGCAGGTATAAAATTAGCTAACGAAAAAATTTTCCATTTATCTCAAAATAGTGATGGCCTTAATGGAATGGGGACAACTATAACTGCTTGCTTAGTAAAAGAAAATGAAATGATGGTAGCTAATGTTGGAGATAGCAGCTGTTATATTATAAGACATGATGGCATAGTTAAAATAACTAAAGATCATTCCCTGGTACAACAATTAGTTGATGAGGGAAGCATTACTGAAGAAGAAGCAATAAGTCACCCTAATAAAAATATAATAACAAGGGCATTAGGCACAAATATGCATGTAGATATAGATATTTTTAAAGTAAAGTTATCTGATGTAATAAAAATAATTTTGTGTACTGATGGATTATCTAACGGAGTAAAATCAGGTGAAATGTATGATATAATAATGAATAATAATAATCAGAATGCATGTACGACAGTTAATAGAGCTTAGTAAGTTAAAGGGTGGAAGAGATAACATATCAGCTATTGTATTTGAAGGAGAGTGTGAAGATGATAGGAACTATGCTAGGTAATAGATATGAATTGTTAGAGAAAGTAGGAGAAGGTGGTATGGCATTAGTTTATAAAGCTAAATGTCATCTACTAAATCGTTATGTAGCAGTGAAAATATTAAAAGATGAGTATTCTGATGATAAAGAATTTGTAGAAAAATTTAAAAGAGAAGCAACAGCAGTAGCAAGTCTTTCAGATAACAATATAGTAAACATTTATGATGTAGGTACACAAGATGATATAAATTATATAGTAATGGAATACATTAATGGTAAAACTTTAAAGCAAATAATTCGTGAACAAGGTAAAATTTCTACAGCAAAGACTGCAAATCTAGCTATTCAAATAGCTAGAGCTTTAGATTGTGCACACAGAAATAATATTATACATAGGGATATAAAGCCGCAAAATATATTAGTTACTAATGAGGGATTGGTAAAGGTAACAGACTTTGGTATAGCCAAAGCATCCAATTCAGTTACAATAACTAATTCCAGTAAAGTTATGGGATCAGCTCATTACTTTTCTCCAGAACAGGCAAAGGGAAGCTTCGTGGATTGTAGAACAGATATATATTCCTTAGGTATAGTTATTTATGAAATGAGTACAGGAAGAGTGCCGTACGATGCTGAAAGTCCAGTATCTGTAGCATTGAAGCATATACAAGAACCAGTAGTTCCACCAAAGCAGTTAAATGAAAATATACCTGATAATTTAAATAAACTTATATTGAAATCTGTAGAAAAAGAACCCATTAAAAGATATCAAACAATAAAAGATATGTTAGTTGATCTTAGAAAAATAGAAAATAATCAAGAATTTAATATTTCAACTAGTGATTTTGATGAAGACATGACTAGAGTAATGGATGCGGTGGTAGTAGATGACAAGAATAAATATAATAACTATAAGAAAAATGAAGATGAATATGATGAGGATGAGTATGATTCAAAAAGAGGAAGAGGTATAGATCCTAAAAAAAGAAAAATACTAATGTTTATTACTGCAGCTATATTAGTTCTAGTTATAGGTGGAATTTCAGGATATTTTGCATTGAGTAAAGGAGCTGCGAAACAAACAACAGTGCCTAAAATAGTTGGTATGAAACAGGATGATGCAAGAAAAGCTGTTGAGGCTAGCAAATTAAAGTTTGTATCTATAGGAAAAGAAAAAAGTGATAAGCCAGAAGGAACTGTGCTTAGAACTTATCCAGATCCAGGAACAAGTGTAAATATAAATTCAGAAGTTAGAGTTAGTATAAGTGGCGGGCCAGATAAATTGGCAGTACCTAGCTTGTTAGGTATGGACTTAGATTCTGCAAAAGATGTTATAAGCAAAAGTGGATTAAAAATTGGGAAAGTAAGTCGTGAATACAGTGATAATGTAGGAGAAGGAAATGTAATAAGGCAAGATCCAGAACCGGATTCAAATGCAACAACAGACACTAAAATAAACCTTGTAATAAGTAGAGGACAAGAAATTAAGAATATAAGTGTTCCAGATGTAAATAATAAAGGAATTGATGAAGCTTCAGGCATAATATCTAATTCGGGATTTAAAGTAACGAAATCAGAAGTAACAACGTCAGACAAGACACAGGATGGAAAAGTAATAAGTCAGTCTGTAGCAGCAGGAGATCAAGCAAAAGCAGGAAGTACTATCAACTTAACTTATTATAAGTACAAAGAACCAGAGGCTATTCAGAACGATCCTAATAAAGATATAAAGAAGGATGCAGATGGAACAAATCCGGTAAATGATAAAAAGGATGGAACGGTGAATACTGGGGATGCAGGAAAAAATAAAACAAATGATAAATCAGATTCTAGTAAAAGTACTAATAAAAATCAGTAAATCTTAATTTAATAGGAGGATTTATGGAAGGAACTATAGTAAAAGGAATAGCAGGATTTTATTATATAAAGACACATAACGATATAATTGAGTGTAAAGCAAGGGGAAAGTTCAGACATAATGAACTTACTCCTATGGTTGGAGATAAAGTAGAAATTGAAGTTAAAAATGGAAAAGGTGTTATAGATAAAATCTACTCTAGGACAAATCAACTTATAAGGCCTTCTGTAGCAAATGTAACCCAAGCGTTAGTGGTTTTTGCATTAAAAAATCCTGAGATAAATGAAGGATTGTTAAATAAATTCTTACTTAGCTGCGAATACAATAATTTAAAGGCAATAGTGTGTTTTAACAAATTAGATTTAGATCTATCAGAAGAAACAAATGAAATTATAGAAATGGTTAAAAGTGCAGGATATGAAACAATGTTTTTAAAAGCTAAAGAAGGGTATGGAATTGATATAATAACAGAAAAGTTAAAAGACAATGTTACGGTTTTATGTGGACCTTCTGGAGTTGGAAAATCTACAATATTAAACGCTATAATGGGAAAAGAAATTATGCCTACTGGGGAAATAAGTGAAAGACTTAGGCGTGGTAAACATACTACAAGACATAGTGAACTTATTGATATTGGAAATGGATTTTTGGTGGATACACCTGGATTTTCTTCGTTAGAAATAGAATTTATAGCTAAGGAAGAATTACAGAGATGTTTTCCAGAGTTTGATTCATATATTGGTGAGTGCAAATTCACAGGATGTTTTCACTATAAAGAACCTAGTTGTGCTATAAAACAGGCTGCCCAGCAGGGAAAAATAAATAATAAAAGATATGAATTTTATATAAAAACACTAGAAGAAATTATTAATAGAAAAAATAAACAATGGTAGCTATTTTAGCTACTGCATTAAGGGGGAAAACAAAATGATAAAATTAGCACCTTCGATATTGTCAGCAGATTTTTCTAAATTAGGTGAAGATGTTAAAGCTTTAGAAACTTATGGAGCGGATTGGATACATATAGATGTAATGGATGGAATGTTTGTTCCTAATATATCCTTTGGTATACCTGTAATTAAAAGCATAAGAAAAATTACATCACTTACTTTTGATGTTCATTTGATGATTGAAGAACCATCTAGATTTGTAGAAGATTTTATAAAGGCTGGAGCAGATATTATAACTATACATTATGAAACTGACAGACATATAGATAGAACAATAAATTATATAAAGAGTTTAGGTGCAAAAGTAGGAATAGCTTTGAATCCAGCAACTCCCGTAGAAAATATAAAATATTTAATACCTAATTTAGATATGGTACTTATAATGTCTGTAAATCCAGGATTTGGTGGACAAAAATATATAAATTACTCTTCAGAGAAAATCAAAGAGTTAAAAGAATTAAGCAATAAGCTTAATAAAGATTTACTTATAGAAGTAGATGGTGGAATTGGGAAAGATAATATAAAGAAAGTAATAGAAAGTGGCGCTAATGTAATAGTGGCTGGTTCTGCAGTGTTTAAAGATGGAAAAATTGAAGAAAACATAAAGGATTTAAAAGGGGATAGGTAAATGAAAGTAGTAATTGTATCAGGCGGAGAAGCACCATCCTATGAACTAATTAGAAAAGAATTAAAAAATAGTTCTTTTTTGATCTGTGCAGACAGTGGTGGAAATTGTTTATATGAATATAAAATAGTGCCTAACTATTTAATGGGAGATTTCGATTCTATAAATAGAAATGCTTTAGAATTCTTTGGAAAATCTAAAGAATGTAGTATAGAAGCTTATCCTAAAGATAAAGATTTTACTGATACAGAATTAGTTTTAAATAAAGCATTAGAGCTTGGTGCAACTGAGATTTCCTTACTAGGTTGTACTGGAACAAGAATAGATCATTTGATGGGGAATATGGGCATGCTTTTGAGATGTTTAAAATTAAATGTAAATGCATATATAAAGGACAATAATAATTATATTCAAATAGTAGATAAGCCTATAAAAATAAAAGGTAAAAAAGGTGAAACATTTTCACTCCAATGTTATGGAGACAAAGTAGAAAATTTAAATATCAAAGGAGCTAGGTATGAGCTTAATAATTACTTTTTAACTATAGGTGACCCTAGAACAGTATCTAATGAGTTTTTAGATGGAGAAGTGGAAATAAGTTTTACTAGTGGAAATCTTATTATCTTCTATAGTAGAGATTAAAAGAGACCTAGATATTTTGAGAAAGATAATTATGTAATACAATAGCTTATTTTACTAAAATATACCTAAGATATATTCAAAAAAATATTAATTTGCATTTGAGAAAAAACTCACAATTTTGTGGGTTTTTTTTACATGTGAAAAATTTCATGTTGGCTTTGTATTTTTAATAAATAAGATTTTTTAACTATTTTTTGTAACATTATATTATGACATTTCATATAATAGTATAGAATAATTTTGGGGGGATAATAATGTGTCTAAAAAAGTGTGCAAGAAAAATCTCAAAAAAAAAGTTGGAATTGCTTTGGCATCTATTGGGTTGGGAATTATAATTACTGTTATTATCCCATTTTGGGGATTTATGATAGTTGTAGGAGCTGCACTTATTTACTTGGGATTTAATTTGATAGATTTTCATTAATTTTGAGGAGGAATATATTATGAAAATTATTACTGTAAAGCTTCCAAAGTGTATATCTGCAATTATAAAAATCTTTAAAAAAAAGAAGTAATTCATAGAAAATAAATAAAAATGCAATTGTAAAAACAACTGCATTTTTTATTTATTATATAGCACGTTGAACCTTTCCTGAACGTAGGCATCTTGTACAAACATGTAAAGTTTTAGGAGTTCCGTTAACGATAGCCTTAACTTTTCTTATGTTTGGAGCCCATGATCTCTTAGATTGACGGTGTGAGTGGCTGTATTGAACACCAAATACAACACCTTTGTCGCATATTTCGCACTTTCTTGACATTAAAAACACCTCCTTAAAAAATTGTGAAGAAACAATCCTCTCAATTCAAACATTTATTATTCTATCATACAATAGGCTACTTATGCAAGTAGATAATAAAATTTAATAGTAAAAGTATTATCTAAAATTACAGATTTCCTTGAATAAATCTATTATTTAATATAAAATATGTTATATGATGTTTAAAGTAAGGAGGGTTTTATTATGATAGGTAATATCACCAGTGAAAATGGTTATATTAATTATTCAGAGGAAGTTGTTGCCAATATAGTTGGCGTTTCAACTATGGAATGCTATGGTGTTATAGGTATGGCATCAAGGAATGCTAAAGATGGACTTTGGAAATTAATAAAAGGTGAAAACTTAAGTAAGGGTGTAAAAGTTCGTTCGAAAGATAACGAGTTATTTATAGAGTTATATATAATGGTTGAATATGGAACAAAAATATCTGTTATAGCAAATAATGTAATTCAAAAGATAAGATATAATTTAGAAAATTATACAGGGCTTAAAGTGTCAAGCATTACTGTAAATGTGCAAGGTGTCAGAGTCTAGGGAGGAATTCATAAATGGAACACTTAAAGATAGATGGGCAATGCTTTTATAATATGGTTGTAAATGGGAGTAATTCCTTGGAAGAAGAAAAAGAGTATGTAAACTCTTTAAATGTATTCCCAGTTCCAGATGGAGATACAGGAACTAATATGGCTATGACTTTTAGAACAGCTGTATCAGAAATACAAGGCATGCAAAATGAACCGGTAGGTGAAATTGTAAAAAAGTTAGCTAAAGGTGCTCTTATGGGTGCAAGAGGGAATTCGGGAGTAATACTTTCACAGATATTTAGAGGAATATCAAAAGCATTAGAGGAAAAAGAATACGTTAGCTGTAAAGAGCTTGCAGATAGTTTAATGGAAGGCTCAAGAGCTGCTTATAAAGCAGTTATGAGACCAACAGAAGGTACTATACTTACTATTATAAGAGCAGCAGGAGAAAGTGCAGTTAAATGTGAAAGTAATGATATAACAGTGATGTTAGAAGAAGTTTGTGAATATAGCAAATTTATGCTAAATAAAACTCCAGAAATGCTTCCAGTACTTAAAAAAGCTAAAGTGGTAGATGCTGGTGGCATGGGACTTCTTATAATACTTCAAGGAATGTACGAAGTACTAAAGAATGATATGCAATCAGTGTCAATTAAATCTATTAAAGAATCAACAGTTCAATCAGTAGTTCAAAACTTAGGAGAACAAGATATAAAATTTGGTTACTGTACTGAATTTTTTATACATGCAAAAAATATAGAAATAGATAGCTTTAGAAATGAGATAGAAACTATGGGTGATTCCATGGTATTAGTTAATGATGAAGATATAGTAAAAGTTCATATTCATACAAATGACCCAGGATGGATATTATCACAGGCTATTAAACTTGGAGAACTTTCTAAAATCAAAATTGATAATATGAGAGAACAGCACAGAAATATATTGGATATACATAATGAAGTTTCTTTTGAAGAAAAAACTGAGGATGCAGATGAAAGTGTTGAATTAAAAAAATATGCCTTTATTTCAGTAGCTATGGGAGAAGGAATAAAAAATATATTTGAGGATTTAGGTGTGGATTTTGTTATAGAAGGCGGCCAAACTATGAATCCAAGTACTCAAGATATATTAGAATGTATAAATAAAATAAAAGCAGAACAGATTTTTGTGCTTCCAAACAATAAAAACATAATTATGGCAGCAAATCAAGCTGCAGAACTTTCTGATAAGAATGTAAAAGTAATAGCTACCAGAACTATACCACAGGGAATTACAGCTGTAACATCTTTTAATAGCGAATTAGAGTTTGAAGAAAACATAAAAGCTATGGAGGAAAGCATAAGTAAAGTAATTACTGGTTCTGTAACTTATGCTGTAAGGGATACTGAAATAGATGGTAAAGCTATTAAAGAGGGAGATATTTTAGGACTTATAGAGGGAAAGATAGAAGAAACAGGAAATGATATATTTGACACTTGTGAAAAAATTATTTCTTGTATGGTGAAAGAAGATAGTGAACTTATAACTGTGTTTTATGGGAAAGATTGTGAAGAAAAAAAAGTAGAAGAATTTTTAGGTAAGCTTGAAAAAAAATATAAGGATGTGGATATACAATTTTATAATGGACAGCAGCCACTGTATTATTTTATTGCATCTGTTGAATAAAAGCCTTATAAATAAAAAAAGCCTTTAGGCTTTTTTTATTTATTTTATGACTAATGATTTTAAAGTTCCAGTAAAATTTAAGACTATCTAGTTGCTATATTTGCTAACATACTATATCTATTAAAGTATGATATAAGTAATTTCATAATTAAATTTACATAGGTATAAATTTAAAAAGTAGGTGATTTTATGGATGTACACAGTGATATAAGCACCATTAAGGGAGTTGGACCTAAAACAGCAGATAATTTAAGAAAATGCAGCATTTTTAATATTATGGATTTACTTTTGTATTTTCCAAGAGATTATGAAAGTATATCATCTTGTGGCAGTTTAAAAGGAGAAAAAAACAATAGTAAAGTAATAGTAAGTTGTAAAAGTATCAGAATTGAAAGAGACATAAAAACAAAAACAGGAAAAACAATAACAACTATAGTTTTCCATGATGGAAACAATATTTTAAAAGGAAAATGGTTTAATCAGCCTTATGTAAAAAATAATTTTAGAATGAATAATACATATACATTGATGGGAAAAATAGAAGAATTTAGAGGAGAAATGTTTATTACTAATCCTATTTTGGTAAAAGATAATCAGATTATTGAAGAAAGAAAAGAAAAAATATTACCAAAGTATCCTTTGAAATCAGGAATAAATAATAATCTAATAATTAAATTAGTTAATATAGTATTAGAAGATGTGAGTATAATTGAAAATCTTCCAACTTACATAATAGATAAATATAAATTATGTACCTTGGATAAGGCTATAAGAGTTATACATAACCCTGTAAATTTACATGAATTAAATGAAGCTACAAAAAGGCTTAAGTTTCAAGAACTATTTACATATTCATTAAAAATATTAATGCTAAAAAATTATTTTAGTGAAAGCAGAAAAGGTATAGAGTTTAACATAGCTAAAGAACTTACAATACTAAAGGAAAATTTACCTTACAATTTAACTAAAGCTCAAAATAAAGTAATAAGAGAAATATTATTAGATGAAAAAAAGTTATATCCAATGAATAGATTAGTTCAAGGTGATGTGGGAAGCGGTAAAACTATTGTGGCATTAATATCCATATTTAATGTAGTAAAAAATGGATATCAAGCTGTAATGATGGCTCCTACAGAAATATTAGCCACGCAACATTATGCTGAAGCATCAAAATTGTTCCAAAATTTTAATATAAATATAAAGTTACTTTGTGGAAGTACTTCTCAAAAAAACAAGGATGAGATAAAAAATGAATTAAAACAAGGAGAAATAGACTTGATAATAGGTACTCATGCTTTAATAGAGGAGGATGTAGAATTTAAAAATTTGGGAATGGTGGTAACAGATGAACAACATAGATTTGGAGTAACTCAAAGAAGTAGATTAACAAATAAAGGATTAAATGTAGATACTATTGTTATGACGGCTACTCCAATACCTAGAACTTTAAGTCTTTATCTTTATGGCGATTTAGATGTATCCATTATTGATGAATTACCTCCAGGACGTCAAAAAATAGAAACTCATTACATGAATCAAAGTTCTAAACATAAAGCGTATAGTTTTGCTTTAGAAGAAATAAAAAAGGGACGTCAAGTATATATAGTTTGTCCTCTAGTTGAAGAAAATGAAGAATTGAAATTAAGTTCTGTGGAAAGTTTATACAGTGAACTAAAAGAAAAATACTTTAAAGATATAACTATAGAAATACTATATGGGAAAATGTCTCCAAAGGTTAAAGATAAAATAATGAATGGATTTAAATCAGGGGAAACAAAAATTATAGTTTCTACTACAGTTATAGAAGTTGGAATTAATGTGCCTAATGCAACGCTTATGATAATAGAAAATGCAGAAAGATTTGGACTTGCACAACTTCATCAATTAAGAGGAAGAGTAGGAAGAGGCCAACATAAATCTTACTGTATGCTGATAGCAGATATTAAAAATGATATTATAAGAAAAAGAATGGAGATTATGAAAAGTAGCAATGATGGATTTTTTATTGCTGAACAGGATTTGAAAATTAGAGGAGCAGGAGAAATATTTGGATTTAGGCAGCATGGTGAAAATGGGCTTATATTGTCGGATGTAGTAGAAGATATACAGTTATTAAAATTTGCTAATATGGAAGCTAAAAGACTTATAGAAAGTCAAAATGAGAATGATATAATCATTAAAAATGAAATTTATAATAAAATTGAGCAAAGTACAAAATACATTTGTTTTAACTAAATTTGCTCTATTAATATAGAAAAATATATTTTAAATTTTCATTTTTAAAGGTGAAATAAATTTTGTATAATGAAAATATATATGTTAAAATATTATAGAAAAATAACTATAATTTTTAAACATCGTGTTAATACAAGGAGGAAAAATTATGAGAATTATTGCAGGTCTTGCCAAAGGAAGAAAAATTATGTCTCCAATTGGTATGGGAACTACGAGACCTACTTTAGATAGAGTAAAAGAATCTATGTTTAGTATGATTCAAAACAGAATTTATGATTCAGTAGCTTTAGATGTATTTTCTGGAACAGGAAGTTTAGGATTAGAAACTGCTAGTAGAGGGGCTAAACAATGTTACTTAGTTGACAGAAGTCCTGAAACCTATTCTTTTCTAGTTAAGAATGTAGAAAATTTAAAGTTTGAACAAATTTGTAAATGTATGAATATGGATTCATATAAAGCTTTGGAGGAACTTGGCAGAAAAAAAATAGTTTTTGATTTGATTTTTATTGATCCACCCTACATGAAGGATATGATTCCACCAGCAGTGGAAATTATAGAAAGGGAAGGATTATTACATAAGGAAGGGCTCATAATAACTAAAATTGACAGCAAAGAAAAATTGTACGAAGGAACAGATAACATAATTCTTTCTAATCATAGAAAATATGGTAATACCACAGTGTGTTTCTATAAGTATAAGGAGGACTAGTTATTATGAGGATAGCTGTATATCCAGGAAGCTTCGATCCTATAACTAATGGACATTTAGATATAATAAAGAGATCATCCAAAGTTTTTGATGAAATAATAGTTGCTGTATTAATAAACCCGCAAAAAAAGGGGCTTTTTGACATAGAAGAAAGAGTAAAATTGATTGAAAATGTGGTTAAAAATATACCAAATGTAAAAGTTGAAAGTTTCAGTGGTTTACTAATTAATTTCATGGGCAAAAAGAAAAGTAAAGTAATAATAAAAGGGCTTAGAGCAGTTTCAGATTTTGAGTATGAGTTTCAAATGTCGCTTATGAATAGTAAATTAGATCCTGATATAGAAACAGTTTTTATGATGGCTAGTGCAGGAAATTCTTTTTTAAGTTCCTCATCAGTTAAACAAGTAGCTATGTTTGGCGGATGTATTAGAGATCTGGTTCCAGATAGTATAATACCAGATATTACTAATAAAATTAAAAACCTTTAGGGGGAAAAGATGTTATGGATGTTATTAAATTACTAGAATATCTTAATGAAATTATAGAAACATCTGCAAAAGTTCCTATGACAGGGAAAGTAATAGTACATAAAAAAGAAACTTTAGAGATAATTGAAAAAGTAATTAACTATCTCCCAGATGAATTAAAGAAAGCTCAATGGATAGTAGAGGAAAAAGAAAGAATATTAAGTGAAGCTATTGAGGAAGCAGAAGATTTAAAAAAGGAAAATATAAATTTTATAAAAAGTCAGATAGAAAATCACGATATAACAAGACAAGCAACTTCAAAAGCAGAAGCTATAATAGTTTCTGCTGAAAGAAGTGCTAAAGCTATAAGATTAGGAGCAAGAGATTATGCAGATGAAATTTTAAATCAACTGGATAACGAAATATCTGACAAAAGCAAACGTATGCTTTTAGAATTAAAAAAACAATTACAGGAATTTATACTGGATTTGGAATCAAATATTAACTTGAATTCTGATACAATAAGGAAAAATATTAAGGAACTAAGAGATATGAAATAATTTTTTTATTTTAAAAACAAACCAAGGTAATATTATTAAACACATAAACACTAATAAAAATTTATGCTGAAGCCAAGGTATTTCTTTGTGACTCATATTAAAGCTTTGCTTAGATGTGTTTAAATAAAAAAAATTATAAAAGGCAACGCTTATTATAGAACAACTTATGCCTTGCAGTATTTTCCTTAGGGCATATTTTTTCATGGAAATATTAAATTTATAAGTAAAAGAGTAAACTTGAGAAATAATAGACAAACCGCTAAAGGTGAAAAGGAAACTTACTAAAGCTATTTTTAATACCATGGATGAGTTTGATGATGAAACTAAATTGCATCCATTGGTCATTTCTATTATTCCTAAAAAAAACCCTTGTAACATATCTTTAGATACATTAAGTAATAAAGAAATTTTGTACACAAGATTATTAAACAAATAATTATTTTTAAGTATATTGTTTACTACAGAAAAAAGAGTAACAAATCCACCTATAGAGACACAGGTTTTAATGGAACTTTCAATGCTAGATTTAAGAACATTACCAATGTTTGAATCTGAATAAGCATGAGTTCCTTTAAGATCATTTTTTTGTACATAAATATGAGAAGGTAGAAAAAAACCCATAGCAATGCACGAAAGTATATTTGATATTAATAGTATATAGCCTATATTAGAGTCTTTAAGCATGGATATACCCACAGAACCTAGTACGAATAAAGGACTTGCATTAGAAGCTATGTTTAGTAATCTTTCACAAGTTTTTAAATCTATCATATTTTTTTCATATAAATCGCAGGCATATTTTGCTCCTAAAGGATAACCACATAGTAAACTTATTATCAATACAAAACTGCAATTTTTGGGCAGTTTTAAAGGTCTACATAAGGCACTACCAAGAATTTTAGAGTATATATATATGCCATCGTAAGCAATTATTATATTTGATACTATAAGAAATGAGAATAGTGAAGGAAATACTTTGTAAAAAAAGAGCAAAGCTCCTGATACTACCCCATCTATACATAATTTAGGAGAAGATATGATTTGCATTATAAGTAAGGAACAGATTATAGTTACAAAAAAATTTTTGTTTTTTAGCAAAAAAGCCAGTAATAAAATTATAATTATTAATATTATGTATAATATAATTTTCAAGTTTTGCTCACCCACCTTATATAAATCCAGTATGTTAAAACTTTATACAACTTACTAAGTTTCGCTTGCTATATAATTATATTTGCAAGTTACATTACTTATTCTAAATTTATATAATAAATAGGTTCTTAACTTTGTAAAGTTCAGTCAATGATTATTGGACTTGTTAGATAGTCTTCATTGGCTCGTATACTCTTGTTTAACAAGCTATAGACTCTAGTACCATGAATATCCAAGTTTAAAATTGGAATTGGATTTTTAGGAAGTTTAGTATATATGGGTATAGTAGAATTTTGTTTTGCTTCTTTTAAAATCTTTGAACCTGTATGATTAAACCCTAATACTCTAGCATAAGGGCAGGGATTTTTTCTTAAATTTACAGTATCCCAATTTTCAAAACCTATAAGAAATTGAGTTAATATTCTATTTATACGTGTATAAGTATATCTTTTGGTTTTAGCATAATTTGTTATATCATTAAAAGTTTGAGAGTTTTCTAAACCTTTGTATATTCGATTGTGAATACCCTCAGATACGTCAGGAAGTTTTTCAATAGAATTCTTATATAAGATATATTTATATTTTAGATAAGGCAGCATCTCGTCTTCAAAAGTAAAATTATAATTTTTTTTGTTTAAACTCAACAATAAATTGTGCACATTTTCTGGAATATGATTTTTTAAATCATGAACATTACCATTTTCTTTAATATAATTTCTTATAGATGAGGCACTAGAAAATTTTTCGCTTAAAAAGGTGCTATTGTAGTCTCCACCTTCTCTTTTTATAGTAAAAGCTTCAATGTTGCTATTCAGTTTTATTAATTTTTTGCAGTATTCTAAACCTAAAATATTATTAGGTGAATTTAATGTTTCTTTTATACTTTCACAGGAAAATTCAATGTTGTTAGAAAAATTTAAAAATTTTAACAAGGCGTTACTTCTTGCAGAAGGGTAAGAAAAACCTTGATTAAGTTCTTCTTTAAGAAAAATTTTAAAATTCATAGGCTCTTCAATTAGTATTTTAGCTATATAAAATAATATATCAATATCTCCACATTCACTTCCAAAACATACATTGTCTATTATACCTAAGCTATTTAAAAGACTTATGGATCCACTAGCAAAAAATTCAGCAGAAGATAGGCTGTAGAGCAAGGGAAGTTCTATTACTAAATCAACTCCATTCATTAAAGCCATTTTTGTTCTATTCCATTTATCTATTATAGCAGGAAGTCCTCTTTGAACAAAATTGCCACTCATTACTGCTACAATGGCATCAGAACCAGTTAAAGCTTTTGATTTTTTTATATGATGCAAATGACCTTTATGAAAAGGATTATATTCTACTATAATTCCTGTAACCTTCATGTTTTGTCCTCCAAATTTTTGTTTAATAAAAAGTTTTACTTTATTATAACCTATGTAGAATTAAATATTAATAGTTTCAATTAAATTATATGTATTATATACATAACTTAATTATAATGTTAAAATAACTCATATTCAAAAGATAATCAGTTATTCAGTTGCATGTTTGACTGGTGAATATTTATCATATGTCTGAATTAATGGATAAAATTGTAAAAAGTTTATAAAATTTTCTATAAAAAGAATGTTATAAAAAGAAAAATTCAAAATATGATAATTTTTTATTGAAAAACATATAAAAAAAGGATTATATTATATAGTGAATGCAATTTTATTTTAGTTCTATTTCGAAGGGAGAAATTAATATGAAATTAATGGATGAAATTTGGAAAAAAGCAAAATCTAATAAAAAAACAATTGTTTTACCAGAAGGTGAAGAAGAAAGAAACCTTAAAGCATGTGGGAAAGTAATGGAATACGGGCTTGCTAACATAGTGCTTGTAGGAAATGAAAAAACAATAAAAGAGAAAGCAGCAAGTCTTGGAGTTAACTTAAGTGGAGCTAAAATAATAGATCCTGAGACTTCAGAAAATACTGCTAAATATGCTAATGAGTTTTGTGAACTAAGAAAGAAAAAAGGGATGACTTTAGAAAAAGCAGACAAAATAGTAAGAGATCCATTATATTATGCAACAATGATGGTAAAATTAGGTGATGGAGACGGAATGGTTTCTGGAGCTATACATACTACCGGTGATCTTTTAAGACCAGGTCTTCAGATAATTAAAACTGCACCTGGAATATCAGTAGTTTCAAGTACATTTATTATGAGTGTTCCAAATTGTGAATATGGAAAAGATGGAATGCTTCTTTTTGCAGATTGTGCTGTAAATCCATGTCCAACTGCAGAAGAATTAGCTTCAATTGCTATAAGCACAGCTGAAACTGCAAAAAATCTTTGTGGAATGGAGCCTAAGGTTGCAATGCTATCATTCTCAACTATGGGAAGTGCTAGCCATGAATTAGTTGATAAAGTAACAAAAGCTACTGAACTTGCAAAATCAATGAGACCAGACTTAGATATTGATGGAGAATTACAGCTTGATGCTGCTATAGTACAAAAGGTAGCTGACTTAAAAGCACCAAACAGCAAAACAGCAGGAAAAGCAAATGTATTAGTATTCCCAGATCTTCAAGCTGGAAACATAGGATACAAACTAGTTCAAAGATTTGCAAAAGCAGAAGCTATAGGACCAGTTTGTCAAGGATTTGCTAAACCAATCAATGATTTATCAAGAGGTTGTAGCGATGATGATATAGTTAATGTTGTTGCTTTAACTGCAGTTCAAGCACAAGCACAAGAAAGCAAATAATTAAGCAAATTAGTTAAAGTGAAAGCAACCTGAAGCAAGTTTTCATTTAATTAAGTTAATAATAATAATTAAAATCTAAACATACTTGAGGGGAGATTAAAAAATGAAAGTATTAGTAATAAATTGTGGAAGTTCATCTTTAAAATATCAGTTAATAAGCATGGAGGATGAGAAGGTTTTAGCAAAGGGATTAGTTGAAAGAATAGGAATAGAAGGTTCTATATTAACTCAAAAAGCTAATGGAGAAAAGTATATTATTGAACAACCAATGAAAGATCATAAAGTAGCAATAAAATTAGTTTTAGATGCTTTGATCAATAAAGAACATGGTGTAATTAGTGACATGTCAGAAATATCATCAGTAGGACATAGAGTTGTTCATGGCGGAGAAAAGTATGCTAATTCAGTACTTATTGATGAAAAAGTTATGAAAACTTTAGAAGATTGTGTTAAATTAGCACCGCTTCACAACCCTCCAAACATAATAGGTATAAATGCTTGCAGAGAATTAATGCCAAGTACTCCTATGGTTGCAGTATTTGATACAGCATTCCATCAAACTTTACCAGACTATGCATTTACATATGCACTTCCATATGAACTTTACACTGAAAATGGTGTAAGAAAATATGGATTCCACGGAACTTCTCATAGATATGTTTCTGCAGAAACTGCAAAAATGATGGGCAAAGATGCTAAAGATTTAAAAATCGTAACTTGTCATTTAGGAAATGGTGCTAGTCTTTGTGCAGTAGATGGCGGAAAAGCAATAGATACAACTATGGGATTTACTCCTCTTGCAGGAGTTGTTATGGGAACTAGATGCGGAGATATAGATCCTGCTATATTACCTTTCTTAATGAAAGAGTTGAATATGAGCCCAGATGACATCAACGATTTAATAAATAAAAAATCAGGTGTACTAGGTATTTCAGGAGTAAGTAGTGACTTTAGAGACATAGAAAATGCAGCTAAAGAAGGAAATAAGAGAGCAGAACTTGCTTTAGAAGTATATAACTATAAAGTAAGAACAGCTATAGGTTCTTATGTAGCAGCATTAAACGGAGTAGATGCTATAGTATTTACAGCAGGACTAGGTGAAAATTCAGGAATAAATAGAGCTGAAATTTGCAAGGGATTAACTTATTTGGGAATTGAGCTTGACGCAAAAAAGAATGCTTTAAGAGGAGAGCCTATGGAAATAAGTACTCCGAATTCAAAAGTTAAAGTATTTGTTATTCCAACAGATGAAGAACTTATGATAGCTAGAGATACAAAGGAAATAACAACATCTGCTAAATAAGAAAAAACTATTATTAGATTTTAAGAAATAAATAATTCTTGACTTTTAATGCTCATCTTTATATAATAAATTGTGGCTAATATGTAGAGGTGAGCATTGTGAAATTAGATGTGTCAGATTTATTAAGAAAAGAAAAGGCCGAAAAGGAGCTCCATCTTGAAATTCATAAAGAAAGCTTCTATGATGGTAGTGAAACTATAAAGGTACTACAGCCAATTAAATTGGATGGAGAACTTAGCATAATAGGTGATATGCTTACTTTAAATGGCACTATAAGCACCTTATTACAGTTAAATTGTTCAAGATGTCTTGAAAAATTTAACTATGCTATAGATATGACCATTGAAGAACAATTTACAAATAGTGATGGAGCAGATAGAGGTGATGATATCATCTTTATTAATAGTGATACAATAGATATCACAGAAGTAATAGAAAACAATATAATAGTAACGTTGCCAATTCAAAGGCTTTGTAGTGATAGTTGTAAGGGTTTATGTTGCAAATGTGGCATTAACTTAAATTTATCTACATGTCAATGTGAAAACAATGATATTGATCCAAGATTGGCAAAATTGAAAGACATGTTTTCGACTGATTAAGGAGGTGTTTTACTGTGGGAAATCCAGCGAGAAGATTTTCAAAAGGAAGAAGAGATCGAAGAAGAGCACAAACTTTCAAATTAAGTTTACCAGGAATAGTTGAATGTCCTCAGTGTCATGAAATGAAGCTTGCTCATAGAGTGTGCAAGAGCTGTGGATATTATAATGGCAAAGAAGTTGTTTCAATTGAAAAATAACAAAAAAGAAAGTCATATGACTTTCTTTTTTTTGAATAATAATTCTTGGAAACTATGAGTATTAATTCATAAAAAAGGGAGTGAGAATATGATTATAGCAGTAGATGGTATGGGTGGAGATTTAGCGCCAGCAGCTGTAGTAGATGGATGTGTTCAAGCTATAAAGGAATGTAATGTAAATATAATTATTACGGGCAAAAAAGAACTTATACAAAAAGAATTAGATAAACATGAATATGATAAAGATAAAATAGAAATATTTAATGCTGAAGAAATAATAAGCACTAATGAGCATCCTGTTATGGCTGTAAGAAAAAAGAAAGATTCTAGTATTGTAAGAGCCTTTCAACTAGTTAAGGAAGGAAAAGCTCAAGGTGTTGTTTCTGCTGGAAGCACGGGGGCATTGATGACAGGAGCTACTCTTATAGCAGGAAGAATTAAGGGAATAGATAGAGTAACATTAGCACCTATAATGCCAGGGAAAAATGGAGCTTTTATGGTAACAGATGCAGGTGCAAATGTGGATTGTAAGCCTGAGTATTTAATTCAGTTTGCATTAATGGGAAAAATATATTTTGAAAATGTTCTAAAAGTTAATAATCCAAGCATAGGATTAATAAATATAGGTACAGAAGAAGAAAAAGGAAATGAACTGACTAAGAATACTTACCAAATGTTAAAATTAACTGACTTTAATTTTTTAGGAAATATAGAACCACGGGAAGTAACTAGTGGGGATGTAAATATTTTAGTTTGTGATGGATTTGTAGGCAATACTATACTTAAGATGTATGAAGGTGTGTCTATGAATTTATTAGGCATGATTAAGGAAGAAGTAATAAAATCCTTTGTAACAAAAGTTGGAGCGGCATTATTAAAACCTGTATTTAAGGATTTAAAGAAAAAATTAGATTACGCAGAATATGGTGGTTCAGCATTTTTAGGGTCTAAGTCAATTTGCATAAAAGCTCATGGGAGCTCAGATAGCAGAGCTTTTAAAAATGCAATAAAGCAAGCTTATAATTGTTATGAAAATAAAATTATAGATAAAATAAGAATTGAATTAGAAAAATTAACAGAAAAAAATAAGTAATATAGTTTTTTTTTATAACATTAACAGTTTAATGAATTAATATTAAATAATCTAGCATAATAAATTTTAATAGTATTTATATTGACGGTAAGGTAGTTATGTAATATTATTTATGTATAAAGCTTTTAGGAGGTGACAATTTATGTTCGAAAAAATTCAAAATTTAATTTCTGAGCAGCTTGGTATAGATGCAGGCGAAATAACTATGGAGGCATCTTTTATTGATGATTTAGGTGCTGATTCACTTGATGTTGTTGAATTAATAATGGCTTTGGAAACAGAGTTTGATTTAGAAATACCTGACGAAGATGCTGAAAAGATAGCTACAGTTAATGATGTAGTTGAATACATAAAAGCTCATACAGAAGAATAAAAAATGAAGTCCCGTTACATACGGGACTTTAAATTTGTAAAATGGTAGTTTATTCTTGAATTTGCTTTATCACAGCAAACTGAAGAATAAACTTCAGAAGGAGTTAAAATGATGCTTGTAAATGAAGAGATAACAAATGAAAATAACATGTTTGGGGATTTAGAAAAAAATTTACATCTATGTTTCGAAAATAAGGAATTATTGAAAACAGCACTAACACATAGTTCTTATGCAAATGGAAAGAAAAATGTTAAATTTAATGAAAGATTAGAATTTTTAGGAGACTCTGTATTGCAGCTTTCTATATCTGAATATTTGTTTTTAAATTACTCTAAAAAAACTGAAGGTGAGCTAACTAAAAGAAGAGCACTAATTGTATGTGAAAACTCTCTTTACGAAATAGCTAAGAATTGGGATATAGGTAAGTATATAAGAATGAGCAAAGGAGAAGAACTTACAGGTGGAAGAGAAAGAGTATCTATACTAGCAGACTGCGTAGAAGCCATAATAGCAGCTGTCTATATTGATAGCAGCTTTGAAATAGCAAAACAGTTTGTTATAAGTAATTTTAAAGACACTATAGATAAGGCAATAAAAAATAAAATAATATTAGATTATAAAACAAAGCTTCAGGAAGTAATGCAAAGAAACGGGGATGTTAGCATACAATACAATTTAACAAAGTATGAAGGACCGCCTCATAGAAGAAAATTTTATACACAGGTATCTGTAAATAATAAAGTTTTGGGTGATGGTATAGGATATAGCAAAAAAGAATCAGAGCAAAGTGCGGCACAAGAAGCATTAAGAGGATTGGAGAAAAAACATGGGTAAAAATCACTATATAATACCTATATTTGTACCTCATGAAGGGTGTCCGCATAATTGTGTGTTTTGTAATCAAAATGCTATAACAGGAAGTAATGAAAAAATAGATGCTAAATTTACTAGAAACACTATAGAAGAATATTTAAATACTATAAAAAGAAAGAATTCAATAGTTGAAATTTCTTTCTTTGGAGGTACTTTTACAGCTATAAATATAGAAAAACAAAAAGAATTTTTAGCTGTAGCAAAAGAGTATAAAGAAAAGGGATATGTAGATTTTATACATTTATCTACAAGACCTGATTATATAGATGATGAGATACTTACAAATCTTAAAAATTATTCTGTAGACGTAATAGAGCTAGGAGTTCAGTCTTTAGATGAAGAAGTACTTTTGAAGTCTGGAAGAGGACATTCTGTAGAAGATGTAGATAAAGCATCAAAACTTATTAAAGAATATGGATTTGTGTTAGGTCATCAGATTATGTTAGGACTTCCAGGAGATACGTTTGAAAAGGACATAGAAACTACTAGAAAGTCTATACTTATGAAGCCAGATATATATAGAATATATCCAGCACTTGTTATTAAAAATACACCTATGGAGAAAATGTATGAATTAGGAACATATAAGCCATATGATTTAGATGAAGCTGTGGAAATATCAAAAATACTATATTGTATGCTTTCTTATAATAATATAAATGTTATAAGAATTGGACTTCAACCTACCCAAGAAATAAATGAAGGAAAAGAAATTTTAGCAGGTCCTTTTCATCCTGCATTTAGAGAATTGGTAGAAAGTAGTATTTATAATCAGTGTATATTAGAAGAATTAAATGGAATTAAAGCAAAGGATACTATAATTAAAGTGAATAGTAGGGACATATCAAAGTTATATGCAAATAAAAAGAAATTTTTTAATGACATTAAGCAACAATTAATTACAACAAACATTGAAGTAAAACAGGACAATACGGTAGAAAAAGGAAATTTATTTTTAATACAAGACGAAAAAAGTAAAAATGTATCAGTTTTTGATTATATGAAGGATAAGTATAAAGAAGGAAAATAAAGCATTTTATAGAATTATAACTTATGAATATAAGCATATTTGTAGGGAGGAATTAGACATGGAAGTATTAAAAGTATCAGCTCAATCTAAACCAAAATCTGTAGCAGGGGCACTAGCAGCAGTGCTTAGAGGAAACATTTCGGCAGAAGTGCAGGCAGTTGGAGCCGGAGCGGTAAATCAAGCTATAAAGGCTATTGCAATTACGCGGGGATTTGTAGCACCAAATGGCATTGATTTAATAGTTGTTCCAGCCTTTTCAGAAATAAAAATAGACGGAGAAGAAAGAACTGCCATAAAATTTATTGTTGAACAAAGATAATTTAATTAATAAAAAGCCCTGTGTATGCAGGGCCTTTATTTTTGCATTGATATTTTAATTCATATAATATAAACTATATCTTGTATTTGAAATTAAGAGAGGTGTTTTATTATGAAGAAAAAAAACAGAGATAAAATGACAAAAGGATTGGTATTTTTCGTAGTAATTATATTTATAGTTACTTTAATCCCAATGTTCTTTGGTAGATAGGGAGAAACTTTATGTTTTTAAAATCTATTGAGATCAGAGGCTTTAAGTCTTTTGCGGATAAAACAGAATTAGTGTTTAAAAATGGAATTATGGGTATAGTAGGGCCTAATGGTAGTGGCAAGAGTAATATCTCTGACGCGGTAAGATGGGTATTAGGAGAACAAAGTGTAAAAAGCTTAAGAGGCGGTAAAATGGAAGATGTTATTTTTGCTGGCACTCAATTTAGAAAACCTGTAGGACTGTGTCAGGTGTCATTAACTTTAGATAATGAAGATAAGAAGCTTCCTTTGGAGTACACATACATTACCATATCCAGAAGGTTGTATCGTTCAGGAGAAAGTGAATATTATATTAATAATACTCAATGTAGATTGAAAGATATACAACAACTGTTTATGGATACTGGAATAGGAAAAGAAGGATATTCTATAATAGGTCAAGGCAAAATTGATGCAGTATTAAGTGGTAAACCAGAAGAGAGAAGAAGCCTACTTGAGGAAGCAGCTGGTATAGTAAAATTTAAATGGAGAAAAGATGAAGCTCAAAAAAAATTAGAAAATACTGAAGTTAACCTTATAAGGATAGATGATATTTTAGAAACTTATAAGGAAAGGTTAGAACCATTAAGTATTGAAAATCAAAAGGCAAAACAATTTATAAAATTATCTGAAGAACTCAAAAATAAAGAAATAAACATAGTTATTCAATCTATTGAAAAAGTTCAAAGTAAATTGAATGAAATAGAAAAGACTATGAATAATATGAATGTAAATAATGAGGAATTAAATAATAGCTTTGTTGAAACAAAAAATCATATAAAAAATTGGAATGATCAAATTGAAAATATAAATTCCAAAAATGAAAATTGCACAAAAGAATATTATAATAGCAAGTCTAAAAAACAAAATACAGAATCCCAAATTTCTTTGTTTCATGAAAGACTGGAGAATTTATCTACACACATAGAAAAAAATTTCCAGGAGCTTAAAAATATGCAAAATAAAATTGGGGATATGGATAAAATAGAAACTAAAGAGATTAAAGAGCTAGAAGATTTGCAAGAGGAACAAGGAAACTTGAATGTTGAAATAGATACTTACGAAGAATCTATAGAAAAAGTAAACTCAGCTATTTATGATAGAAATGATTTAATTAAAAAATTAAAAGATGACCAAATAGAATATCTAAGTAGTATTGCTAATTCAAAAAACAATTTAATTATGATAACAAAAGAAATAAAAGAAACAAATGAAAAAATAGATGAATTAAAAAATTCTTGCGGAAGCTATTCACATTCACTTACTATAAATTCTAGTACAAAAAATATGTTAATATCTAAAATAGAGTTGGTGAAAAGTAAAATAAACCATTTTGAAGATGATATTAAAGTTAATAAAGGCAAAATTACTGGAATTAATAGTTCTTTACATAATAAAGAAAAAGAATTTAAAGATTTTAATGTTTTACATAATAAACTGGAAGCAAATTGTCACATGCTTATTAATTTAGAAAAGCAGTATGAAGGTTATAATAGGGCTGTCAAGACACTTATTGGAGATGTGCTTAAAGGTAAAGTAGATGTTGAAAAGAATAGTTGTTTTGTATTAGGGGAAGTAATAGATGTGGAAAAAGAATTTGAAACAGCTATAGAAATAGCTCTAGGAGGAGCTATTTCTAACATTATAACTAAAAATGATCAGGTTGCTAAGAAACTTATAAAGTATTTAAAAGATAATAATATAGGTCGAGCTACATTTTTACCTTTGAATATAGTTAAAGGTAAAAATATAGCATCACAAAACAAAATGGCTAAAATACAAGGGTATATAGGAATAGCTAGTGAACTTGTGAAATATGATGAAGTTTTCACTAATGCTATAGGATATATACTTGCTAGAACTATAATTTGTGAAGATATGGATAGTGCCCTTAACATTGCAAGAGAGAGTAATTATAGTTTTAAGATAGTTACGCTTGCAGGTGAAGTAGTTAATCCAGGAGGATCACTTACAGGAGGAAGCATTTATCATAAAGGCACAAACATTATGGGGAGAAAAAGAGAGATAGAGGAAACTAAAACAGAAATACAAAACTGTGAGGAAAAAATAAAAATTCTAAATGAGGAAATACAAACATTAAGAAATAATCTAAAGCATTTAGATGACGAGAACTTAAATTTAAAAGATTCAATTTATCATGAAAATATTGAAATAACTAAGATAAAAGGGAAAATAAATGCTATAGATGATGAAAGTATTAAAATGAAAGAAAATCTAAAAATATCAAGTAAAGAAGTAGAGTTATTGGAACAAAAATTAAAGAATGTAATAAAGGAACTTGAGGAAAAAGAAGAAAATTTAAAAATAGTATCTGAAAATCAGTTGAAAAATGATGCTTCTATTATTGAAATAGAGGAAAAACTTAAGAATAAAAATAAAGAAGTTGAATTTACTAAAGAAAAACTTGTTCAGCTTAAAATAAAAAAAGCTCGTGTTGATGAAAATGTTTCTAATAAAATGGTTGTTTTAGAAAAATTACGTGACGATATAAAAGAATTAAATGACAAGAAGATACATATGGAGAGAGAAAATAAAGTTTCGGAAGAAAATATAGCTGAATGTAAAACAAAAATTCATTTTAATCAAGAAGAAATAGATAGAATTAATAGTTATATATTAGAGAAGGAAGAAAATATTAAAAATTTAGATGTTGAATTAATCAAAACAAAGGAAAAAGTAAAAATATATAATGAAAAAATGGAGAGCATTAATTTACTAATTAATAAAAAGGAAGATGAATTGCATAGAATTGAGCTTTCTTTAGCAAAATTTACTGCAGAAAAAGAAGCATTATATAAAAAACTTAATGAAGAACTCGAAATTACATATGCAGAAGCTTTAGATTATAAGATGGAAATAAAAGATATAGATGTATATAGAAAAGACATTTTAAGTTTAAAAAATAGTATAAGTTCTTTAGGAATAGTTAATTTAGGTGCTATAGAGGAATTTAAAGAATTAACTAAAAAAGTAGACTTTATGACTACTCAAAGAAACGATTTGATAAATGCAAAAGAAGAATTAATAAGCGTAATAAATGAAATGATAGATAAAATGAAAATAGTATTTAATGAAAACTTTAATAAATTAAGACATAATTTTAATGAAACTTTTACAGAACTTTTTAAAGGTGGAAATGCAGATTTGATTTTAGCAAATGGAGATGAGCTTACAGGAAATATAGAAATAACAGTTCAACCTCCAGGTAAAAAACTTCAAAATATAAATCTTATGTCTGGAGGAGAAAAAGGATTATCTGCTATAGCATTGCTTTTTGCCATTTTAAAGATGAAACCAACACCTTTTTGTATACTAGACGAAATAGAAGCAGCTTTAGACGATGCAAATGTATCTAGGTATGCTGAGTTTTTGAAGAAATTTTCAAAAAGCACTCAATTTATTGTTATAACTCATAGAAAAGGAACTATGGAAGCCAGTGATGCATTATATGGAGTTACTATGGAAGAAAAGGGAATTTCCAAGGTGGTTTCTGTGGATCTAGAAAAAGAGGCATCTTAAAATAATTTAAAATTAATTCAATTCCTATTAGTAGTATAAGTAAATTCTACTGAAGAAAACACTTGATAATTTAATAATATGGAGGTATACAAATGTTTGGAGGATTTTTTGATAAACTAAAGAAAGGTCTTACAAAGACTAAAGATAATTTTACTGAAAAAATAACAGATATGCTAAGTGGTGCTATGACTATAGATGATGATTTATATGAAGAATTAGAAGAAATATTAATAACAGCAGATATAGGCGTGGATAGCACATTATACATAATAGAAAAGTTAAAAGAAAAAATAAGAGAAAAAAAGATAAAGGATCCTAAATTAGTTATAGATTGTTTAAAGGAAGTTATAGTAGACATACTTGGTGAAGAAAATGCTACTATACATCCTGAAAAAACTCCACAGGTAATATTGGTTATAGGTGTAAACGGAGTAGGTAAAACTACATCTATAGGGAAAATATCCGCTAAATTAAAAAATAATGGATATAAGGTATTAATGGCAGCTGCAGATACATTTAGAGCAGCAGCTATAGATCAACTTGAAGTATGGAGCAATAGAGCAGCAGTAGATATTATAAAACATCAAGAAGGCTCAGATCCTGCTGCAGTAGTATTTGATGCAGTGCAAGCTGCCAAGGCAAGAAAAACTGATGTTCTTATATGTGATACTGCTGGAAGATTTCATAATAAGAAAAATTTAATGGATGAGCTTGGAAAAATTAATAGAGTTATAGATAGAGAATTTAAGGAAGCACAAAGACAAACACTTTTAGTTTTAGATTCTACCACAGGTCAAAATGCAGTACAGCAAGCAAAACAATTTATGGAGGTTTGTCCTATAGATGGGATTATTTTAACTAAACTTGATGGAACGGCTAAAGGTGGAATAGTTATTTCTATAAAACATAGTTTAAATATACCAGTAAAACTTATTGGTGTAGGTGAAGCTATAGAAGATTTACAGGAATTTAATCCAAAAGAATTTGTAGAAGCACTATTTTAGAAATTAATAGGTTACAAGCATATTTATCATACACTCAATTTTCTCAAAATAGGTAGAATATATATCAAAAAAAAATTAATTGACCTGTTAAGTAAAAATACTTGACAGAGCACTTAATTTTTGATAATATATACATCGTTGAGTCAATAATAAATCAAGGGAGTGAATATGCAATTATAAATTGCAGTATATCTCATGGAAGAAAGAATTAAGCTTTCTATATTATTAGATTTGTACGGAGACCTTTTAACAGAAAAACAAAAAGATGTTATGGAGCTTTACTATAATGATGATTTATCTTTAGGAGAAATATCTGAAATTACAAGTACTAGCAGACAGGCAGTTCATGATATTATAAAAAGATGCCATAAACTTTTAGTTCACTATGAAGAAAAATTAAGTTTAATGGATGAAAAATTCAAAATGAAGCAGACTAGAAATTACCTTTTAGATAAGATAACTGATTTGTCGGTTGAAGGTAAGTGTAATTTAGAAAAATTAGAAGAAATGAAAAAATATATAATAGATAATATTTAGGAGGAGTAGCTCATGGCTTTTGAAGGATTAGCTTCTAAGCTTCAGGAGACCTTAAAAAAGCTTAGAGGTAAGGGTAAACTTTCTGAAAAAGATATAAAAGATGCTATGCGAGAAGTAAAACTTGCACTTTTAGAGGCAGATGTTAATTATAAAGTTGTAAAAGATTTTGTAAAGAGTGTTAGTGAAAAGTGCCTTGGTGGAGAAGTTCTCCAAAGTTTAACTCCAGGACAGCAGGTTGTTAAAATAGTTAATGAAGAGTTAACAAGTTTAATGGGGAATACTGAAAGTGGAATACAATTTTCATCTAGTGGTCTAACAATTATAATGTTAGTGGGACTACAAGGTGCAGGAAAAACTACTATGGCTGGCAAGCTTGCTCTCCAGCTTAGAAAGAAAAATAAAAAACCACTCCTTGCAGCTTGTGATATATATAGACCTGCAGCTATAAAACAGCTTCAAGTAGTTGGAAAACAAATAGATGTTCCTGTATTTGCTATGGGTGATAAAGTTAGTCCTGTAGATATATCAAAGGGAGCTATAGAATATGCTAAAAATAATGGCTTAAATGTAGTTATAATAGATACTGCAGGTAGACTTCATATAGATGAAGAGCTTATGAATGAGCTCAAAGATGTAAAAGAAAATGTAAAACCAGATGAAATTTTGTTGGTTGTAGATGCTATGACAGGTCAAGATGCAGTAAATGTGGCCAATAGTTTTAATGATCAACTAGATATAAGTGGAGTAATTCTTACAAAACTTGATGGTGATACAAGAGGTGGAGCAGCTTTATCCATAAAGGCTATGACTAATAAACCTATAAAGTTTGTAGGTTTTGGAGAAAAAATGAGCGATTTTGAAGTGTTTCATCCTGATAGAATGGCTTCAAGAATATTAGGTATGGGAGATGTACTTTCTTTAATTGAAAAGGCTAAACAATCTATAGATGAAGAAGAGGCCAAAAAAATAGGAAGCCGTATGATGAGTCAAGAATTTAATTTTGAGGACTTCTTAGCATCTATGAAGCAAATGAAAAAAATGGGACCAATAAGTAAATTATTAGAAATGGTTCCTGGAATGAATAACAAAGAGCTTCAAGGTATAGATTTAAGTGGTAGTGAAAAAGAAATGATGAAGATAGAAGCTATTATAAGCTCTATGACATTAAAGGAAAGAAGGAATCCTACATTAGTAAGTGGGTCTCCATCTAGAAAAAAAAGAATTGCTCAAGGATCAGGTGCTACAGTACAACAAGTTAATAAAATTCTTAAAGACTTTGAAAACATGAAGAAAATGATGAAACAAATGAAGGGAATGCAGAAATCATTTGGTAAAAAAGGACTAATGGGTAAGTTACCTTTTTAAAAGGTTAAAATAAATTTAAAACTAAAGTAAATTAATGTATATATTTTTGTGAAGGAGGTGATTACTAATGGCAGTAAAAATAAGATTAAGAAGAATGGGTGCTAAAAAAGCTCCGTTTTACAGAATAGTTGTAGCAGACTCAAGATGTCCAAGAGATGGTAGATTTATAGAAGAATTAGGTTATTACAATCCATTAACTGAACCAGCTACTATAAAATTTAATGAAGAAAAAGCTATCCAATGGATAAAAAATGGTGCTCAACCAACAGATGTTGTTAAAAGACTTTTTGCAAAAACTGGATTAAATGAAAAGCTTGCAAAATAGTTACTGGGGGGTGTAATAAATGAAAGAATTAGTTGAAATTATAGCTAAATCATTAGTTGATAACCCAGATATGGTTCAAGTTAATGAAGTTGCAGGTGAGCAATCTATCATTCTTGAATTAAAAGTTGCACCAGATGATATGGGAAAAGTAATAGGAAAACAGGGAAGAATAGCTAAGGCTATAAGAACTGTTGTAAAAGCAGCAGCTATAAAAGAAAATAAAAGAGTTGTTGTTGAAATAATTTAAGAGTTAGGTGCACCTAACTCTTTTATTATATAATTAAATTTATAGAAAATGCTATTTTATTAGGGATTGGATAAATTAATTTAAAAAATTGGGAGGATTTTATTCTATGGAGCAGTTCATGACTGTAGGACAAATAATAAACACTCATGGTATTAAAGGAGAATTAAAAATATATCCTTTAACGGATGACTTAAGAAGATTTAGAAAACTTCACAAAATTTATATAGATGGTATAGAAAAAAATATAACATGGTGTAAGCTTCAAGCAGATAAAGTTATATTGAAAATTGAAGGTATTGATTCTATAGAAGAAGCCATAAAGTATAAAGAAAAGTATTTACAAGTATCTAGAGAAGATGCAATTAAATTACCAGAGGGTAGTTACTTTGTTGCAGATATAATTGGGTGCGTTGTAGTAGATGAGAATGGCACTGAATATGGTAAGATAGCAGATGTAATCAAAACAGGTAGTAATGATGTTTACTGGATAAAAGAAGGAAAAGAACTTTTAATTCCAGCGCTAAAAAATATTGTTATTAATATGGATATAGAAAATAAAAAGGTTATAATAAAGCCGGTGGAAACATGGCAGTAAAAATAGATATTTTGACGCTTTTTCCTGAAATGTTCGATATATTTAATCATAGTATAATAGGAAAAGCTAAAGAAAAAAATATTATAAATATAAATACATTTAATATAAGAGATTATACTATAGATAAACATAAAAAGGTTGATGACTATCCTTATGGTGGTGGTGCTGGCATGGTTATGGCTGCACAACCCATAGTGGATTCAATTAAAAATGTAAAAGAAAACAATAAGGGAAAAGTTATATTTTTAGGTCCTAGAGGAAAGACTTTTGATCAGGAAATTGCAAAAAAACTTTCTAAGGAACAAGAACTAATTTTTTTATGTGGTCATTATGAAGGTATAGATGAAAGAGCATATAAGTATATAGATATGGAAATATCTCTTGGAGACTTTGTATTAACAGGTGGAGAAATGGCCTGTGTACCTATTATAGATAGTATATGTAGAATGATTCCAGGAGTTTTAAAAACTAGTGAAAGTTATACTGATGAATCTTTTTACAATGGTGTATTGGAATATCCACAATATACTAGACCAGAATGTTTTGAAAATGAAAGAGTGCCTGAAGTTTTGATTTCTGGTCATCATGAGAATATACGAAAATGGAGAAGACTTCAATCTTTAAAAATAACTAGGGATAAGAGGATGGATTTATTTGAAAAATTAAATTTATCATTAGAAGATAAAAAACTTCTCAAAAAAGATTTAGATTAAAACATGTGTAAAAAATTAAATTCTATATTGAAAAATTTTCATACATATGATAAAATGAATTTTGTGCTACACAGGCGATCCGCTGTCTGCTATATAGCTGGGCATGAACGTCGAATAAACTTTAGGAGGTAATGCACAATGTTAGATATAATAAAACAAATAGAAGCAGAACAAATAAGAACTGATTTACCAGTATTTAATGTAGGAGATACAGTAAAGGTTCATGTAAAAATCAAAGAAGGTAACAGAGAAAGAGTACAGGTTTTTGAAGGAACAGTTCTTAAGAGACAAAATGGTGGATTAAGAGAAACTTTTACAGTAAGAAGAGTAGCTTACAATGTTGGAGTTGAAAGAACATTCCCTGTTAATGCTCCTATTATTGAGAAGATAGAAGTAGTAAGAAGAGGTAAAGTAAGAAGAGCTAAGTTATTCTACTTAAGAGATAGAGTTGGTAAAGCTGCAAAAGTAAAAGAAATAAGATAAGAGAAATACTATGTTGAAAATGGGGCTTAAAAGAGTCCCTTTTTTGCATATTAAGGTGGTGTGAAAATTTTGGTTAAAGAATTAATAGAACTTGGCAAATCTGTAATTATAGCTATAATAGCAGCATTTTTAATTATAACATTTGTATTTGAAACTGTAAGTGTTGATGGTCATTCTATGGATCCAACTTTAGGTAATAAAGACAGACTTATAGTAGAAAAGGTAAGCTACTACTTTAGGACACCTAAAGCAGGAGATATAGTTGTAATAAAGTATCCAGCAGATCCAAAAGAAAAGTTTATAAAGAGAGTTATAGGAGTGGCTGGAGATAAAATAAAAATTGAGAATAGTAAATTGTATATAAATGATAAACCTAAGGATGAATCCTATATACTTGAGCAAAATATGCGTGATTTTAGTGAGGTAACAGTTCCGGATAACACCATATTTGTATTAGGTGATAACAGAAATAATAGTAGAGATAGTAGATATTCAGATGTGGGATTTCTAAAATACAATATGGTAGTAGGAAGGGCTGCATTGAGAATTTATCCATTTAGTAAATTCGGAAGTTTGAGTTTATCTAAATGAAAATAGGTAAGTTTCAATGTAAGAAAGGATAAGATAATATGGCTATAAATTGGTTTCCAGGTCACATGGCAAAAACTAGAAGAGAAATAAAAGAAAATTTAAAATTAGTAGATGCCATAATAGAGATTAGAGATGCAAGAATAGTAAGGTCTAGCAAAAATCCAGATGTAGATGATATATGTGGCAATAAACCTAGAATAATACTATTGAATAAAAGTGATTTAAGTGAAGAAAAAGTTACTAAGGAATGGATAAAAACTCTTTCTAAAGATAATATAAGGGTGTTAACTGTAAATTGTATTACAGGTGAAGGATTAAAAGGAATTAAGGGTGTTTTAAATGAACTCTTAAAGGAAAAACATGAAAGAATGAAAGCTAAAGGTATTGTTAATATAACAGATAGGGTTATGGTAGTTGGAATACCGAATGTGGGGAAGTCATCTTTTATAAACAAAGTTGCTAAAAGTAGTATAGCTAAAACTGGAGATAGGCCTGGTGTTACTAGAAGTAGACAGTGGATAAAAACTAAAATAGGCATTGAACTTATGGATACTCCAGGAATTTTATGGCCTAGACTTGAAAGTGAAGAAACTCAATTGAATCTTGCATTTACAGGAGCAATAAAAGATGAAGTAATGGATATTGAAGAATTAGCATTAAAACTTATAGAAACACTTCAAAATAAATATCCACAAAGATTAATGGAAAGATACAAACTTAAAGAGCTTTGTGAAAACCCATTAGATAATATGGATAATATAGGCAAGAAAAGAGGAGCTGTTATAGCTAGAGGTGAAATAGACTATAATAGAGTAGCAGTAATGCTTTTAGATGAGTTCAGAGGTGGTAAATTGGGACATATCTCTCTAGAAAGACCAGAAGAATCAATAACTAGTGAAACTATTAAAAGTGAAGAATAGTTTTTATGAAATGGAGATATTTCAACAATGGATATAAGTGGCTTAAGTGAAGAATATGATGTTTCTGGAGTAGAAGAAAAATTATTTAGAGAAGATAGCAAATTAAACACTAAAATTATTAAATCATACACTGATTATTTAAGAGAAAACTATTTTAATATAGAAAAAGAAAAATTAAATAGAGTAATAGAGTACTTGAATAATGACAGCAGAAAAAATGTACAGATGTTAGCTCAAAGTTTGAATAAGTTTTTAGTAAAACAAGATGAAGAATTGAATAGGGTTAAATCTATGTACAACTTTGATAAAAATTTTGGGAATTATATATATGTAGCAGGTGTGGATGAAGTAGGAAGAGGGCCTTTAGCAGGGCCAATAGCTGCTGGTTCAGTAGTATTAGATTTGAAGTGTAAAGATTGTAAAGATCTATTATTTGGTATTAAAGATTCAAAAAAACTTTCAGCTCAAAATAGAGAAAAACTATCAAAAATCATAAAGGCTAAAGCAATAAGCTATAATATTGCAGTTATAAACAATGCAGAAATAGATGAAAGAGGTATAGCTTGGTGCAACAATGAGGTACTTAGAAGAGCAGCTTCTGGACTGAAGGTTTTACCAGACTTAGTACTTTCAGATGGTTATTCTGTAAAAAATTTGAATATAGAAAATGAATTTATAATTAAAGGAGATGCTAAAAGTGCAAGTATAGCATGTGCATCTATAATAGCAAAAGTTTACAGAGATAATTTAATGAAGGAATATGCTAAAATGTATCCTGAATATGGATTTGAAAAAAATTCTGGTTATGGTACGGAAGAACATATTGCAGCAATAAAAAAATATGGTATTTGTAAAATACATAGAAGAAGTTTTTTGAAAAATATTTTAGCAAGCAGATACTAGTTAAATTTATTCAGCGAATTGTAAATATACATTAATCAATTTGAGAAGAAGACGTATTATGCATATCAAAATTGAGAAATCATTTATAAAAAAGGGCTGTCTCAAAATGAGTTTTAGTGAAAGATTTCAATTTCATAATTAGAACAAAGCACTATGAATTTCCATAATATTCACAGTGCTTTTGCTATATTTAATAGAAATTGTGAAGGTTAGTTTAAAAATCGTGCATAAATTTTGTGTGCTTAGATAGTCTCCGCTGGCTTTATATTTGAAAAGCATCTTTAATAAGCCTTATAGAAGGAATGTTATTAGAATTATTTAAAATAATCTCTATAACATCAAATCTAAAATTAAATTTAAAAAGTTTTTTCTTCATTATATAAACTTCTGCAGTTCTATATATTTTTTGACGTTTGGAGTAAGTTACAGATTCACAGGGACTGCCATAAAGGGAACCATATCGAGTTTTCACTTCTATGAAACAAATATAATCGCCATCACGGCCTACTATGTCTATTTCACCTATTTTACATCTGAAATTCCTATCTAATATAGTGTAACCAATTTGTCTTAAATAACTGTCAGCAATATCTTCGCCCAGGGAACCTATTTCCTTGTTAAAAGAATGCATAAATTCGCTCCTTTCAAAACAATATACTACATTGTTTATTTTAACCAATAAACACATAAAAAACCATGGGGAAACAAAAATTATTAATGAAGAGATGTTAAGTTTCTAAATCCATTTAACAGGTGTATTTGTTGGTGTTAGTAATTTGATTAAGTAGTTACAAGCAAACTTAACATGAATATAAGAGTCACTTGATAAATTAGTATAGAGTATAAAGCATGTTCAATAAAACATTAATATGTATTAATTTTAGCAATGTTGATTGGTTTTGTAAATATCATAGATGTTTTTGAGGAAAAATATGTATATTTAAAAGCGAATACAAATGGAAACTGATGTCAATAATTAAGATGAGGTGATACCATGACAGTTAAGATTAATACTGCTACATTTACTGGAATACAAGGCGTGATAGTGTCTGTAGAGGTAGATATTGCAAGAGGCATTCCTTGTTTTAATATGGTTGGACTTGCAGATACTTCTGTGAAAGAATCTAAGGATAGGGTAAGAGCTGCAATAGTAAATTCAGGCTTTGAATTTCCAATAAACAGGATAACAGTTAATTTAGCTCCTGCAGATATTAAAAAAGAAGGAGCTTTATTTGACTTGCCTATAGCTATAGGTATTTTAGTGGCTACAGAACAAATAAGTTTTAAAGATTCTGAGAAGTTTTTAATAATGGGAGAATTGTCTCTTTCAGGAGAATTAAAAAAAGTTAAGGGGATACTACCAATTACTATTGAGGGGTTGAATAACAATATTTACAATTTTATTTTGCCTCTTGAAAATGCAGAAGAATGTTCAGTAATTAGTAAAAGTAAAGTATATGCCTTTAATACTTTAAAGGAAGTTGTAGGGTATGTTGAATATAGAGATTTATTACCCTATAGCTATAAAAATAAAGATTGCAAAAATAAAAGTTTATTAAACTTTGAAGATATATTAGGACAAGAAAGTTGTAGAAGAGCAGTAGAAGTGGCAGCAGCGGGAAACCACAATATACTTATGATAGGTCCACCAGGTTCTGGAAAAACCATGATTGCACAAAGAATACCAAGTATACTCCCTTCTTTAAGTTATGAAGAGTCCTTAGAAGTAACTAAAATTTATAGTGTTTCTGGAAATCTAAAAGATACCAAGGGACTAATAAAAGAAAGGCCTTTTAGAAATCCACATCATACAACTACATGTACTGCTTTAGTGGGTGGTGGAAACAACCTTATGCCAGGAGAAGTTTCGCTTGCACACAATGGAGTTTTATTTTTAGATGAAGTACTAGAATTTAAAAAACGTGTTTTGGAAGTTTTAAGACAGCCGCTTGAAGCTAGATCGGTAAGAATTTGTAGGGTTTCTGGAACTGTAGCATACCCCTGTAATTGCATGACGGTATTTTCCATGAATCCATGTCCATGCGGATTTTATGGATCTGATAAACAATGTGTTTGTAGTGAATATGAAAGAAAGAGATATATGAATAAACTATCTGGACCTATGTTAGACAGGATGGATTTATTTACTTTTGTGAAGTCATTATCTTATGAAGAAATACAAAAGAAGCCTAAAGGCGAATCTTCTGAAATCATAAGAGATAGGATTGAGAAATGCAGAAAAATTCAACAAAATAGGTTTAAAGACGAAAATATATTTTGTAATTCTCAGATGGATAGTAAGTTAATAAGAAAGTATTGTAAATTAGATAATAAGTCCAATAAATTAATAGAAAAAGTTTATAATAAATACAATTTAAGTACCAGAGCTTATACTAGAATTTTAAAGGTAGCTAGAACTATAGCAGATTTAAGTGAAAATGAATTTATTCAAGAAATTCATATTATAGAAGCATTACAATACAGGAGATTTTTAAACAAAAGAATAATTTAGAGAACAAAACAAGCATAGTATGATGTAAAGCTTAAAAAACCACATTGAACTATGCTCGTTTTGTAAATTATTATATATCTGTTTAAGTAAAAGAGTGTATTTTAATTAAGCAGAACCTCACATGCAATAGAGCTTTTAGCATTAAAATTTTTAAATAATCTATATGATAAAATATATTTATGAATCCCTAAAGATTTATTATTTCTAAGTCTTTAGGGACTAGTATATTTCCGGTGAAAAAATTCTTACCTTCCTCTGAGTAAAGTGCTTTTTTGTTCTGAAGATTTTTGTCCTCAGAATGATATAAAATTACGTTTTTTACGTCCAAGTTAGAAGCATTTTTACAAGCATCTTTTACTGTTGAATGAAATTTTTCATAAGGCTTAAATATGTCTTTTTGAGAATATAAACAAAAAGCTTCATGTAATAAGTAATCAGCTCTATAAGCATATTTAAATAATAAATCTTTATAAGGTTCGTCACCTAAAAAAGTTAAAAGTTTACCATTATTTAAATTTAAATTGAAGCCAAATTGAAGATGCTTATTACTTTTAATATCAAAAAAAAGCACATTCCAATGAAGGATTTTAAAATAAGTATTATCTTCTATTTCTTTAAATAAAATTCTATAGTCTATATAGGCTGTAAACTTTTTTTGAAGGAGCAAATTACAAATAGTTCTTACTATTTTTAATACATCTTTATGTGCATATATGTATAAATTTTCTTTATAATTTCCATTTATAATTTGTTGAGCCACAGCCCTTACAATCCAAATAATACCTGTAATATGATCATTATGACTGTGGGATATAAAAATATGATGAATATTATTAATGGATATATTAGTATTCTCTAAATTAGATAGGATAGTATTTCCGCCACCAGTATCTACAAGAAAATGCTCTTCACCATTTGAAAGGGTGAAACATGTATTATAACATTTTGTAACCATAGCGGAACCAGTACCTAGTATAGTTAATTTTTCCAAAATTAAAATCTCCCTTCACATTTGAAAATTTTACTAAGAATACTTTCAAACAAATAATAATATAACACAGAAATAGGAAAATATGAATAAAAACATGCTTATATATTTTATTGTGAATAAAAAAGGAGAATTATGACAAGAATTTTACATATTAATTTATGTTTTCAGGTAAGGAGATAAAAATGAATATTTATGATTTGTGGTTTAGTTCTATAAAAATGTCTAATAAAATAAAACTTTATTTATTAAAAAATGTGATTAACACAGAAGAATTGTGGAATTATACTTTCTATGTAAGAGATAATATAATTATTAATGAAAAGGTTAGATTTTATTTAAAAGAAGCTTGGGATAAAATTCAGTTAGAAGTGTTATATAGAAATATTTTAAATAAAGGGGTTGAAACTGTAGTTTTTAATGAGGATACGTATCCTAATAATTTGAAAAATATAACAGATGCTCCAGCAATAATATTTTATAGGGGAAACATAAAAAAGCTGGATGAAAAGGTTTCAGTAGGAATTGTAGGTTCAAGAAACTGTAGCATTTATGGTGAAAATGTTACTGGAATAATAGGCGAAGAACTTTCAAAAAATAATGTAAATATAATAAGTGGCATGGCTAGAGGAATTGATAGTTATGCACATAAAGCTTGTTTGAGGCAAAATGGCTATACTTGTGCTGTATTAGGCTCAGGAATAGATGTAGTTTATCCTAAAGAAAATAAAAAAATATACGATATAATTTCAGAAAACGGGTGTGTACTATCGGAATTTTTTCCAGGAACAAAACCACTTTCGCGGAATTTTCCAGCGAGGAATAGAATAATAAGTGGTTTGAGTGATCTTTTAATTGTAATTGAAGCTGGAGAAAAAAGTGGCTCACTTATAACTGCAGGATTAGCGTTAGAACAAGGTAAAGATATAGTAGCGGTGCCAGGAACAATTTTTTCTAGTGAAAGCAAAGGTACTAATAAATTAATTAGAGATGGCGCATATATATTCACTGATTTTAAAGATTTATTTGAAATATTGAATATGGAATATTTGTGTGGAAATTTGCAAAAAACGAAAAAAATGACAGATATCGAAAAAAAAATTTATGATACTATAAGTGATACACCTGTACATATAGACGATATATTTGAAAGAACTAATATTGACATAAAACAATTATATGAGGTATTATTTGAATTGCAGCTTAAAGATGAAATAATATGCATTTCGGGAAACTATTATGTTAAGGTGAATAAAGCAATATAGAACGACTAATCTAATAAAACAAGGTATATTTATTTAGATAGGGAATAGTATTTAGTAAATGTATAGAAAATAAACAATATAAACATAGTTCAAAATGAGGGGGTGTGAAAACTCTGATGCAAAACAATTCATCGGAGCACAAGATGGGACAAAAATTAGTTATAGTAGAATCACCAGCAAAGGCTAAAACTATAGGGAAGTATTTAGGTAAAAATTATATAGTAGAAGCATCAATGGGACATGTAAGAGATCTTCCTAAAAGTCAATTAGGAGTTGATATAGATAATGACTATAATCCTAAATATATAACTATAAGAGGTAAAGGGGAATTATTAGATAAATTAAAAAAAGAAGCAAAAAAAAGTGAAAAGATATATCTCGCAACCGACCCTGATAGGGAAGGAGAAGCTATTTCGTGGCATTTATCGCATGTACTTAAATTAGATGAAAATGAAAAATGTAGAATTGAATTCCATGAAATAACAAAAAACGCTATTAAAAACGCTATTAAGGAACCAAGGAAAATAAATGTGGATTTGGTTAATGCGCAACAAGCAAGAAGAGTTTTGGATAGACTAGTTGGTTACAAAATAAGTCCAATCCTATGGAGAAAAGTAAAATGGGGATTAAGTGCAGGAAGAGTTCAGTCTGTTACTTTAAAAATGATATGTGATAGAGAAAAGGAAATAGAAAACTTTGTACCAAAAGAATACTGGACTGTAGAATGTGAATTAACCAAAAATAAAATTAAAAAGTCTTTTAAAGTTAGACTTAATACTTTTAATAGAAAGAAACTAGAAATAGGGACAAAAGAAGAAGTAGATAAAATTATAGATGAACTTAATAATGGAGAATTTATAGTAAAAACTATTAAAAAAACATCAAAAAATAAAAATCCATTACCTCCATTTACAACAAGTACTCTTCAACAAGATGCATATAAGAAAATGAATTTTGCAACAAAAAGAACTATGTCTATAGCACAGCAGTTATATGAAGGTGTTGATGTAAAAGGATATGGCACAGTAGGTCTTATAACATATATGAGAACGGATTCAGTAAGAATAGCTGCTGAAGCACAGGAAGCTTGCAAAAATTTTATTAATGAAAGCTTTGGAGAAAATTATATTCCAAAGGAGCCTAGAGTTTTTAAAGGAAAGAAAAATGCACAGGATGCACATGAGGCTGTAAGACCGACCAATATAGAAATAACGCCTCAAATTGCTAAGGGAAACTTAAAGGATGATCAATACAAATTGTACACATTAATATGGAATAGATTTGTAGCAAGTCAGATGGCTTCATGTATAATGGATGTTACATCTGCAGATATAAAAAATGGATCATATGGTTTAAAAGCAAGTGGATCTATAGTAAAGTTTGATGGATTCATGAAAATATATGAATATGCCACAGAAGAAGAAAAAGAGGATATAAACTTGCCTTCATTAGAAGAAGGAGAAAAATTACAAGAAAAACTTACAGAGGGCAAACAACATTTTACTCAACCTCAAGCTAGATATTCAGAAGCCACTATTGTAAAGACCTTAGAGGAAAATGGAATAGGAAGACCTAGTACGTATGCACCAATTATATCTACATTATTAGATAGAAAATATGTGGAACGTGAGAAAAAAACATTAAAACCAACGGAGCTTGGATATATAGTAAATAATATAGTTAGTGAATATTTTAAGCAAATAGTAGATGCAGAGTTTACTGCGGAGATGGAAGAAAAGCTAGATTATGTAGAAGAAGGAAAAGAAATTTGGAAAACAGTAGTAAATGACTTTTTTACTCCGTTAAAAGAAGCTATAGAGATTGCAGAAAAAGAAGTAGCTAAGATTACAATAGAAGATAAAGTTACAGATATAAAGTGTGATAAATGTGGGAAATTCATGGTTATAAAACATGGTAGATTTGGAGACTTTCTTGCTTGTCCTGGATATCCAGATTGTAAAAATACTAAAGCCATAGTTGAAGAATTAGATGTAAAGTGTCCTAAATGTGGCGGAAATATTTTAGTTAAACGAAGCAAAAAAGGAAGAAGATTCTATGGATGTAGTAATTATCCAGAGTGCGATTTTGTAAGTTGGCTTGAACCAGTTGCACAGAAATGTTCTGTTTGTGGAAATTATATGGTTAAAAAACATAACAAAAGTAAAGGTGATTATTTACAATGTTCAAACGCTGAATGCAAGAACATAGAAGATATCATTGATAGTAGTAATGTTAATGAAAACAAATAAAAATGTTAAGAGATATTAATTAAAATGTCGAAATTTACAAAATTGATGTTGAAATGTAATAAGTATTATGTTATCATGATTAAGGAATGGACAATAATTCTAAATATTTTAAAAAGTCTAAATTATTAATACAATAACTTATATTTGTTTAAGTAAAAAATAGTTGAAGAAAAAAATTCAAATAACTAAATAAAGCACAGATAAATGTATAAGTAATAATGGTTGGGGCTGATATAAAAAATAAAAAGGAGGAATACAAATGGCATCACTATTAAACAGAACAAGAATGTTAAATAAAATATTGCAAAAGTCAGGAACAGAACCTGTGGTTTTTGATGATATATGTAATTTGTTAAGTGAAGTATTATCATGTAATGTTTACATTATAAGCAGAAAAGGAAAAGTGTTGGGTTATAATTTTTCTACAGGCTTTGAATGTGAAACAGTTAAAGAAAAAGTTATAAGCGAAATGAGATTCCCAGAAAATTATAATAATAAATTGCTTAACGTTCATGAAACACTTTCAAACTTAACGAATAATGGTATTTGTGTATTTGATGAAGTAACTGATTGTGGAGTTAAAAATAAAATAACAACAATAGTACCTATAAATGGCAATAGAGAAAGATTAGGAACATTACTGCTTGCAAGATTTGATGAAGATTTCACAGATGAAGATTTAATATTATCTGAATATAGTGCTACAATTATAGGTCTTGAAGTATTAAGAGCTAAGCATGATGAAATAGAAGAAGAAGCAAGAAAAAAGGCAGTAGTACAACTTGCAATAGGAACTCTTTCTTATTCAGAATTAGAAGCTGTAGAGCATATATTTAATGAATTAGATGGTAGTGAAGGATTACTTGTTGCTTCTAAAATAGCAGACAAAGTAGGTATTACAAGATCTGTAATAGTAAATGCACTTAGAAAATTTGAAAGTGCAGGAGTTATTGAATCTAGATCATTAGGTATGAAAGGAACTCATATAAGAATACTTAATGAAAAATTATTAGATGAGTTAAAGAAAATAAAATAATTAATTAAACCAATTATAAACCCGTGTGAGTTAATCATACGGGTTTGTAATTTCATTATTTGAAAAAATTTAATGAAATAATTAAATAAATTGAAATTTGTTGTTGAATAGCATTAATGCTTATGATATACTACTAAAGTAAGAAAATACACACATTGCCCAATTTATAGAATGGTGCCTTTACTAAGGTATTTTATAAATATGAAGGCAGTGGAGGTAAAACCTAGGAGGGAAAAAATTATGTCAGTTATTTCAATGAAACAATTATTAGAAGCAGGTGTTCACTTTGGACATCAAACAAGAAGATGGAACCCTAAAATGGCTCCATACATATTCACAGAAAGAAACGGAATATACATTATAGACTTACAGAAAACAGTAAAAAAAGTTGAAGAAGCTTATAATTTCATAAGAAGCGTTTCAGAAGAAGGAAAAGATGTTCTATTTGTTGGAACAAAGAAACAAGCACAAGAAGCTATTCAAGAAGAAGCAAAGAGATCAGGAATGCACTTTGTAAACAATAGATGGCTTGGTGGAATGATGACTAACTTTAAAACAATCAAAAACAGAATTGGAAGATTAGAAGAATTAGAAAAAATGGAAGAAGATGGAACTTTTGAAGTTCTTCCTAAAAAAGAAGTTATAAAGCTTAAAAATGAAAAAGAGAAACTAGAAAGAAATTTAGGCGGAATTAAAGAAATGAATCTGGAAATGTAGGAGCATTGTTTGTTGTTGATCCAAGAAAAGAAAAGAATGCTATATCAGAAGCTAAAATTCTTGGAATTCCAGTAGTAGCTATAGTTGATACAAACTGTGATCCAGATGAAGTTGATTATGTAATACCTGGAAATGATGATGCAATAAGAGCTGTAAAGTTAATAACAGCTAAAATGGCAGATGCTATTATAGAAGGAAGACAGGGAGAGCAATTAGCTGAATAATTTATTTAAGATAGATGAAGAAAGAAATTTTCTTCATTTATCTTTTGAATTGAATTCGAATTAGGAGGAATTTACAATGATAACTGCGCAGATGGTTAAGGAATTAAGAGAAAGAACTGGAGCAGGCATGATGGACTGCAAAAAGGCTTTAAATGAGTGTAACGGAGATGCAGAAAAAGCTGTTGAAATATTAAGAGAAAAAGGTTTAGCAGCAGCAGCTAAAAAAGCTGGAAGAATAGCATCAGAAGGAATAGTTAAAACTTATATTTCAGAAGATGGAAAAACTGCTTCAATAGTAGAAGTTAACTGTGAAACTGATTTCGTTGCAGTTAATGATGATTTTGTAGGATTTACTGAAAATGTTGCAAAGCAGGCAGCTAACACAAATGCTAATGCTTTTGAAGATTTCTTAGAAGAAGAATACATAGCACAAGAAGGTAAATCAATTCAAGGAGCCGTAACTGATTTAATAGCAAAACTTGGAGAAAATATGGCAGTAAGAAGATTTAAAAAATTTACTGTTGAAAATGGAGCTATTGCAAGTTATATACATGGCGGCGGTAGAATAGGTGTTCTTGTAAAACTTCAATGTGAAAAAGCTAGTGAAGTTTTACAAGAAGTTGCAAAAGATATAGCTATGCAAGTTGCTGCAACAAATCCTCTATTCTTAAACAAAGATTCAGTAGATAATGAAGCATTAGAAAAAGAAAAAGAAATATATAGAGTTCAAGCATTAAATGAAGGAAAACCAGAAAAGATCGTTGAAAAAATGGTTATGGGAAGAATTCAAAAATATTATAAAGAAAATTGTTTAGTAGAACAGGTTTGGGTAAAAGATGCAGACCTTACTATTGAAAAATATCTTCAAACAAAATCAAAAGAAGTTGGCGCTGCAATAACAGTAGCTGATTTTGTAAGATTTGAAAAAGGTGAAGGTATAGAAAAGAAAGAAGAAAACTTTGCTGAAGAAGTTCAGAAGCAGATGCAGGGTAAATAGTAATTGAAAAGAGAACACTGCGTGTTCTCTTTTTTTAAGGTATGATTAAAGTGAGTTATATTTTATTAAGTAAAACTTAAAAATCAATATGGTATGTAATTTTTTACATTTTGGAGGTATAATATATGTGTAGTGCTAAATATAAGAGAGTAATGTTGAAACTTTCAGGAGAGGCTTTAGCAGCAGAAAAAGGCTATGGGATAGACTTTGATGTTACTAATGAAATAGCTAAAGAGATAAAAGAATTAATAGATATGGGCGTAGAAGTAGGTGCAGTTGTAGGCGGTGGCAACATATGGAGAGGAAGAAGTGGGGAAGGAATGGATAGAACCACTGCTGATTATATGGGAATGCTTGCTACGTGTATAAATGCATTAGCACTTCAAGATTCTCTTGAAAATATTGGAGTTAACACAAGAGTTCAGACTGCGATAGAAATGAGAGAAGTAGCAGAACCATTTATAAGAAGAAGAGCTATGAGACATTTAGAAAAAAACAGAGTAGTGATTTTTGGAGCTGGTACAGGAAATCCATATTTTTCAACAGATACTGCTGCAGCACTAAGAGCAGCTGAAATTGAAGCAGATGTTATACTTCTTGCTAAAAAAGTAGATGGAGTTTATGACAAAGATCCTCATAAATATCAAGATGCTGTAAAGTTTGATAAACTAAGTTACATAGAAGTATTAGAAAAAGGGTTACAAGTTATGGATTCTACTGCAACATCATTGTGTATGGATAACAATATTCCTATTTTAGTATTTGGATTAGATAATCCAGGAAATATAAGAAAAGCCATAATGGGAGAAGAAATTGGTACACTAGTTTGCAAATAATAAAAAACAAGGAGGTATTTTTCTATGATTAAAGACATTATAGAACAAAGCAGATGAAAAAATGAATAAGACTATTGAAGCTTTAAAAAGAGAATTGGCTTCTATGAAAGCAGGAAGAGCTAATCCTGCTATGTTGATAGATTAGAAGCAGAATATTATGGAACCATGACTCCAATAAATCAGCTTGCAAACATATCAATTCCAGAACCAAGAGTAATTGCAATACAACCTTGGGATAAAAGATCATTTAAAGCCATTGAAAAATCTATATTAAAATCAGATTTAGGAATTAATCCATCTAGTGATGGAGAACTAATTAGACTTATTGTTCCAGAACTTACAGAGGAAACAAGAAAGAATATTGTTAAAAATGTAAAAAAAGATGGTGAAGATTCAAAAGTTGCTGTTAGAGCTATAAGAAGAGATTGTAATGATAAGATAAAATCATTAAAAAAAGATAGTGATTTATCAGAAGATGAAATTAAGAAAGCTGAAGATGAAATTCAGAAGAAGACTGATGCCTTTATTAAAGAAATAGATAAACTTGTAGAAGCAAAAGAAAAGGAAATCATGTCAGTATAATTATTTAAACCTGCGGATTCGCAGGTTTTTGTTAACATATGAAGTTTAATTATTATACTTATGAATGGAGCGTAGCTTATGTTGAATTTTTTTAATAGTAAAAAAGATAATGGTAGTAAAAATGAAGAGGTAGAGCTTGATATGAGTAATATACCAAAGCATATAGCTATAATAATGGATGGTAATGGAAGATGGGCTAAAGAAAAAAAACTTCCAAGAACTATGGGGCATAAGGCAGGCGTGGAAACTATAAGAGAGATTGTAAAGGAATGCAATACTTTGGGAATTAAGTATTTAACTCTCTATGCTTTTTCTACAGAAAATTGGAAGAGGCCTTCTGATGAAGTTAATGCTTTGATGAAATTACTTATTCAATATTTAAGAAAAGAATTTAAAGAATTAAATATGAATAATGTTGTTATAAATCATATAGGTGACATATCAAAATTGCCACCAGCTTGTGAAGATGAATTAATTGATGCATATAAAATACAAAAAATAATACTGGTCTAACTTTGAATTTAGCTCTAAATTATGGTGGAAGAGATGAGATAGTTCGTGCATTTAAACTTATGTGTGATGATATAAAGTCTGACAAGTTGAAGAAAGAATACATAGATGAAGCTATTATATCAAAGTATATGTATACTGCAGATATGCCTGATCCAGATTTAATAATAAGACCAAGTGGAGAACAAAGACTTAGTAATTTTTTGTTATGGCAGTGTGCTTATTCAGAATTTTGGTATTCAAATATAAAGTGGCCTGATTTTAAAAAAGAAGATTTACACAAAGCTATATATGATTATCAAAATAGAGATAGAAGATTTGGAGCAGTTAAATGAAACATTCTAAAAAGAAATGAAGGAGAAAAATATATAGTGACAAAATTCTCCTAATGTGTATAAACAAGGTTAACTTATACTTTTAGTAGATAATGGATCAAAATTATAGCTTAGGAGATGATGACATGAATAATAGATATGTTGGAGCAGTGATATTAGCACCTTTTCTTATATTCTTATTTTTAGGAGGATTATATTTAAAATATGCAGTTATGCTTTTATCTTTACTGGGAATGTATGAATTTTACAAAGTAGTAAAAGAAAAAAGTATTAATGCTATAAGTGCAATAGGGTATTTATTGTGCATAGTTTATTATGTAAGCTTAAATAGAGATATTAATTTGAAACTTACCTTTTTTATGATTATAATAGCAATTGTTATTTTAATGTGTATACCTGTAATAAGCTTAAAATATAATTTTATAGATGTATCAATTACTATGCTTACATTTTTATATGTAGCTGTATTTTTTAGCTTTATTGTATTGGTGGACAATAAAGTTTATGGGGAATATTTAGTGTGGTTAATATTTGTTTCTTCTTGGTTATGTGATACGTTTGCTTATTATACTGGTAAAGCTTTTGGTAAAAGAAAGTTATGTCCTAAAGTAAGTCCTAAAAAAACTATAGAAGGTTCCATAGGAGGAATGCTTGGAAGTACAGCAGCTTGTGGGATATTTGGATTTATACTTAATTTAAGGGGAATTAATATACCTATATATAACTTTTTTATTATAGGTGCACTTTGTGGAAGTGTTTGTCAATTTGGAGATCTTACAGCTTCATCAATAAAAAGATATGTAGGAGTAAAAGATTATAGCAATTTAATTCCTGGACATGGCGGAATACTAGATAGATTTGATAGTATATTATTTTCATCTGTTGTTGTATATTACTACTTAACATTTATAATTGGAATATAAAAGAGTTTTTACTTAAAGTGAAAAAGTCTATGTAAAGATTAAAAATTCTTATTTAAAATATCAAAAATTATATAAAGAAATGCAAGCGTACTATGGTGTGAATTTTTGCTAGGTTATATAAAATTGCACTTTGGTATGCTTTTATATTTTGTTATATTTTAATATTTTGTAGACAATACTTATGCTTACTTTATTTTGAGGAATAAATATGGTATAGTTAATCGTGTTAAAAATTATATGACAAAAGAAAAATTGCACATCTGAAGACAAGTTAGAAATATTTTATTAACTGGATTTTTTATGAGTCCTTTGTATAAAATATAAAACTTAGTTTCAATGGGATTTCGACATATATATAGGGAGAGGTTAACATGAAAAATATAACGATACTTGGAGCAACAGGTTCTATAGGTACACAAACTATACAAGTCATAAGAGAACAAAAAGAAAAATTCAAATTATTAGCTATTTCGGCTAATATTAGTTCAAACAAGGTAATAGATATTATTGAGGAGTTTAATCCTGTTTATGCAGTACTAATGGAAGAAAAAGCTTTTAAAGAAGTTAAAGAATATTGTAAGAATAAAAAAATCACCACAGAGATATTATTTGGAATAGAAGGATTAAATATAATAAGCACAATGCCAGAAGTAGATATAGTTGTTACATCTGTGGTTGGCATGGTAGGGCTCGTCCCAACTTTAGAAGCTATTAAAGCTGGCAAAGATATAGCATTAGCTAATAAAGAAACATTGGTAGTGGCAGGTAAATTGGTTATGTCAGAAGCACAAAAATACAAAGTGAAAATACTTCCTGTGGATTCAGAGCATGGGGCTATTTTTCAATGTATGCAGGGCAACAGTAAAGAAGCAGTAAGTAAGATATTACTTACTGCTTCAGGAGGACCATTTAGAGGTAAAACAAAAGAAGAACTTTTAGAAGTTACCGTGGATGGTGCACTAAAACACCCAAAATGGAAAATGGGTAAAAAAATATCCATTGATTCAGCTACGCTTATGAATAAAGGATTAGAAGTTATAGAAGCTCATTGGCTATTTGATTTGGATTATGATAATATTCAAGTGATAGTTCATCCTGAAAGTATAGTACATTCTATGGTGGAATATATAGATGGAAGTGTTATAGCACAGCTTGCCAATGCTGATATGAAATTACCAATACAATATGCATTAAATTACCCCACAAGGGAACAGTCAGTAATAAAAAAGTTAGACTTCTATAATTTGAAAAAATTAAGTTTTGAAAAACCAGACTTAGAAACCTTTAAACCTTTAAAACTTGCATATGAAGCAGGGAAGATAGGAGGAACAATGCCAGCTATATTAAATGCTGCCAATGAAGCCGCAGTAGAACTTTTTTTAAACAAGAGAATTAGATTCTTAGATATAGGAAACCTATTAGAAGAATGCATGAATAAATTTGAGTCAACTGGAAACTATTTTTTAGAGGATATACTAGAAATAGATTCTAAAGTAAAAGAATATGTAAATACTAAAGTAGAATATATTAATAAAAAATAATTAAATTTATAGATGAATTTAATCTATAAAAGGAGGAATATATTTGTATATTATAGCTGCCATTATAACTTTTGGTATTTTAATTATAATTCATGAACTTGGTCATTTCACTTTGGCTAAATTAAATGGAATAAAGGTAGAAGAGTTTGCTATAGGAATGGGACCACAAATATTTAAAATAAATGGCAAAGAAACAATTTACTCTATAAGGATACTTCCTATAGGTGGATATGTAAAAATGTTGGGAGACGAAGGTGAATCTACAGATCCAAGGGCCTTTAATAATAAAAGTCCATTACGTAAGCTTAGTGTTGTTGCAGCAGGACCTGTGATGAATTTTATATTGGGCATAATGCTTTTTGCTATTATAGCTTTAGGTAAAGGATATTTATCCAACGTAGTAGATAAAGTAGTTCCAAATCAGCCAGCAGATGTAATGGGAATAAAATCTGGAGATAAAATAATAAAAGTTAATGATTCCAAAATTTCAACTTGGGAAGATTTTGTAACTGGAGTATATGTTTCTAATGGAAAGGCTATGGATATAACATTCGTTAGAAATGGTGAAACAAAAAATGTAAAAGTTACTCCAGTAAAAGATGCTAAAGAAAATAGGTTTATGGTTGGAATTTCTTCTAAAGAAATTAAAAAGCCAACATTAGGTCAATCAATGGCATATGGTTTTATTGAAACTAATTCATTGTTAAAGCAAACAGCTACTTTCCTTAAAACTGCTGTTACAGGAAAGGCTAATAAAAATGATTTTGGTGGACCTTTAACAATAATAAAACTTTCTGGAGCAGCAGCTAAAGCAGGAGCTTTAACGCTTGCTGGTTTTGGAGCATATATAAGTATACAACTTGGAATATTTAATTTGTTACCTATCCCAGCATTAGACGGGGGATACATATTTTTATTCCTATTTGAATTAATTACAGGTAAAAAAGTAGATCAAAATAAAGTTGGAGCTATAAATTATGTAGGTTTTGCACTGCTTATGGGATTAATGGTTTTAGTTACTATAAAAGATATACTTTATCCTATTAAGTTTTAGTAAAACTTATAGGTATATAAGATATTTTAAATTAGAAGTTAGCATTGGGAATGGAGAATATCTTCATTCTCAATTTTAAATTCTTCATTATGAGTTTTGATAGGAGTTGAGTATATGAATAGAATTAAAACTAAAATGGTTAAAGTTGGAAATGTATCTATTGGTGGAGATTCAAAAATAACAGTTCAATCTATGACTAATACCGATACTAGAAATGTAGAAAAAACAGTAAATCAAATAAAAGAACTTCAAAAAGCTGGGTGTGACATAATAAGATGTGCTGTGCCAGATATAGAAGCTAGTGAAGCTGTTAAAAAGATAGTTAAAGAAATAGAAATCCCATTAGTAGCAGATATTCATTTTGACTATAGATTAGCTTTAAAGAGTATAGAAAATGGAGTAGCTGGACTTAGAATAAATCCTGGGAATATTGGAAATATAGATAAGGTGAAAGAAGTAGCAAAAGCTGCTAAAGAAAAAAATGTACCTATAAGAATTGGCGTGAATTCTGGTTCTCTACAAAAAGAAATATTAGATAAATACGGAAAGGTTTGTGCAGAAGCATTAGTGGAAAGTGCACTTGAACATGTTAATATTTTAGAAAATGTAAATTATGATGATATAGTTATATCTATAAAATCTTCCAATGTAATTCAGATGGTAGAAAGTTATAAAATGGTATCAAAGAAGGTAAATTACCCATTACATCTTGGAGTTACTGAAGCAGGAACTCTTTGGAGAGGGACAATTAAATCTAGTATTGGTATAGGTTCTCTTTTAACTGAAGGAATAGGAGATACTATAAGAGTATCTCTAACTGGAAACCCTGTGGAAGAAGTAAGAGTTGGAAGAGAAATATTAAAATCTTTAGGATATTTAAATCAAGGAGTAGAGTTTATTTCATGTCCTACTTGTGGAAGAACAAGAATAGATTTGATAAAAATAGCAGAAGAAGTGGAAAAAAGAATAGGTAATCTGGACAAGAATATAAAAGTAGCTGTAATGGGATGCGTAGTTAATGGACCAGGAGAAGCTAGAGAAGCAGATATAGGTATAGCTGGAGGAAATGGAGAAGGACTAATATTTAAAAAAGGTTCAATTATAAAAAAAGTAAAGGAAAAGGATTTGGTAGAAGAACTTTTAAAAGAGATTGAAAGTATGTAATAACATAATACAGTAGGAAGTAGTATGTTTATGGTTATAAAAGGAATAGTAAAAAATCAAGAGCTTATGAAAAGAAAAATGGATGAAGTTTATGTAATTGGTAATAATATTACTCAAAAGAGGATTTAAAAATAAAGACAAAAACTTTAAAATTTGTTGTAAAAAATGTTGCAAAATCATGGAGGTTTGAAGGCTCTTTTAGAAACTAATAAATTGTCCTTATTTAATTTGTAGTTTGGTATACCTTTTAACTTTTTCTTGAAATAACCAATACAGTGTGTTAAAATAGGCTTAGGAAATCTACAGAAGATTATTGAGAGTATAGAGTGGGTTACAGCCCGCTCTTTCTATTTGTAAAAAACGCAGCGTTAGTTGCGTTTTTAAATTAGAGCAAATTTTGTTAAGTGTTTTTTATAAAATTCATTTTTTATGAAAAATTCCATAACATACAGGTAAGGAGGTATTATGATGAATAAAAATATGTTGATAGATAAAGTTATAACTTTAGTAAAACCTATAGTAATGGAATTAAATTATGATCTATATCATTTGGAATTAGTAAGAGAAGGAAGAGATAATTACTTAAGAATATATATAGATAAAGAAAATGGTGAAATATCTTTGCAAGATTGCGAAAAAGTAAGTAGAGCAGTTAGTGATATGTTAGATGTAGAAGACCCTATTCAAGAAGGATATTGTTTAGAAGTTTCTTCGCCAGGAATAGAGAGAATCTTGCATACAGATGAGCACCTTAAAAAACATATAGGACAGAATGTAATGGTTAAAATATCTGGACTATTAAATGGAAAGAAAAATTATGAAGGACAGCTAGTGAATTTCAACAATGATGAGATAAACATTAAAGATGATAATGAAGAGGAATTATCTATTCCTAGGGAAAAAATTTCGAATGTTAGTTTAAAAGGCCAGTTTTAAGGAGGGTATATTGAAAAATGAATCAGGAATTTATTGAAGCCTTAAAAGAAATAGTGAAAGAAAAAGGGATTAGCGAAGATTTATTATTTACAACTATAGAGGATGCTCTAGTTGCTGCATACAAAAAAAATTATGCAAGTCTGGGTGGAAGTAATCAAAATGTTAAGGTTACAATGAATAGAGAGAACGGAGAAATCCATGTTTATTCACAAAAAAATGTAATTGATGAAGTTTTTGATGAAGTAAATGAAATTTCTTTGGAGGAAGCTAGAGAAATAAATCCAAATTATGATATAGATGATGTAGTTAGTATAGAAGTAACACCTAAAAAATTTGGAAGAGTAGCAGCTCAAGCAGCTAAACAAGTTGTTATACAAAGAATAAAAGAAGAAGAAAGAAGAATTGTATTTAATGACTTTATAGAAAAAGAAGATGACATAATAACTGGTGCAGTTATTAGAAAAGACAAAAATAATGTGCTTATAGATTTAGGAAAAACAGAAGCAGTTCTTGGTCCAAATGAACAAATGCACGGGGAAAAGTATAATTTTAATGATAAAATAAAATTATATATTGTAGAAGTTAAAAATACTACAAAAGGTGCGCAAATCGTAATATCAAGAACACATCCAGGTCTTGTGAAAAGACTATTTGAGCTTGAAGTTCCTGAAATATTTGATGGTACAGTTGAAATTAAATCTATTGCAAGAGAAGCTGGATCTAGAACAAAAATATCTGTAAGTTCAAATGACGAAAATGTAGATCCAATGGGTGCATGTGTTGGACCAAAAGGAATAAGGGTTCAAAATATAGTAAATGAACTTAAAAATGAAAAAATAGATATTATTAAATGGAGCAAACTACCAGAGGAATATATAGCCAATGCTTTAAGTCCTGCAAAAGTAATAGATGTTACTTTAGATGAAGAAAATAAATTTGCTCAGATTGTAGTTGATGATAATCAACTTTCATTAGCCATAGGAAAAGAAGGTCAAAATGTAAGATTGGCAGCAAAGCTTACAGGATGGAAAATAGATATTAAAAGCAAATCCCAGGTAGAAGTTGTTTCTGAGGAAGAAAATATCTAAATTTCAGGTGAGGTGTTTAAATTATGCAAATTAAAAAAATACCACAGAGAATGTGCACAGGATGTATGGAAATGAAGCCTAAAAAAGAGCTTATAAGAGTGGTAAAAAGTAAAGAAGAAGAAGTATCAGTAGATTTAACGGGCAAAAAAAATGGAAGAGGAGCTTACATATGTAAAAGCATTGAATGTTTAGAAAAAGCTTTTAAAAGTAGGAAACTCGAGAAAAATCTTGAAACTAGGATAAGTGAAGAGATTTACAATAAACTAAAGGGTGAGATAGAGAATGAAAAATAAATTTTTTCAATTTCTAGGACTAACAAAACGTGCAGGAAAAACATTAGAGGGATATAATAAGTGTGAAGATGCTTTAAAAAGAAGAAAGATACATCTAGTAATAATATCGGAAGATGCGTCACAAAATACAGTAAGCAAATTTGTAAATTATGGTTCTAAGTATAAAATTCCTGTTTTACAAGGATATAGTAAAGAAGATTTAGGCAATGCTTTAGGTATGGAGGAAATAAAAATTTTAGGTGTGTCAGACAAAAAAATGAGTGAGAGGTTACTTGTTTTATGGAGAGAGCTTGAGAAAATTTAGTTTCGGGGGTGAACACTTTGTCAAAAATAAGAGTTTATGAATTAGCAAAAGAATTGGGTATAACAAGTAAAGAATTAATTAGTATTCTTTTAGATCAATTTGGCGTAGAAGTCAAAAATCATATGAGCGTTATTGAAGATGAAGATGCAGAATTAATTAAAGTGCTTTTTGCAGAAAAAGAAGATGAAAAAAAACCAAATTTAAATGAAGTTGTAGAAGAAAAATATGAAGATTTGGCTGAAGAGAATCTTAAAAAAAGTATAAAGATAACTAAAATTAAAAATAAGAATAAAGAGGTAAAAATGCAAGATAATTTAAATGAAGATAGTGAAAACAAAATCGTTGAAAAAGTTATAGAAATAGAGGATACTATAACAGTAAAGGAACTGTCAGAAAAACTTGAGAAACCTATTACAGAAGTTATTAGAGAACTTATTTTTATGGGCGTAATGGCAGCAATAAATCAAGAGATAGATTTTAATACTGCAGAAAAATTAGCAGAAAAATTTGAGGTTTTAGTAGCTAAAAAACAAAAGGATATAGATAAGGAATCTGTTGAGCAAGAAGATGAAGAAGATGATGAGAATGACTTACAAAAAAGACCTCCAATTGTAACAGTTATGGGTCATGTTGACCATGGTAAGACATCTTTATTAGATGCTATAAGAAAAGCAAAAGTTACATCTACAGAAGCAGGTGGAATTACTCAACATATTGGTGCATATACAGTAACTATAAATGGAGAAAAAATAACATTCCTTGATACACCAGGACATGAAGCATTTACTTCTATGAGAGCAAGAGGTGCTCAAATTACGGATATAGTTATACTAGTAGTAGCAGCAGATGATGGAATAATGCCTCAAACTGTGGAAGCTATAAATCACTGTAAGGCAGCTAATGTTCCAATGGTAGTTGCTATAAATAAAATGGATAGACCAGGTGCTAATCCAGATAAGGTTAAGCAAGAATTAACTGAGCACGGACTAGTAGCAGAAGATTGGGGCGGAGATATAATCTGTGTACCTGTATCTGCACACACAAAAGAAGGAATAGATACATTGCTTGAAATGGTTCTTTTAACAGCTGAAATGCAAGAGTTAAAAGCAAATTCTGCAAGAAATGGTAAAGGAACAGTAGTAGAGTCTAAGCTAGATAAAGGAAGAGGAGCTGTAGCTACATTATTAGTTCAAAATGGAACAATACGTGTAGGGGATTCTATAATTGTAGGTTCCACTTATGGAAGAATAAGAGCAATGTTTGATGACAAGGGTAAGAAAATTAAATCTGCAGGACCTTCTATACCAGTAGAAATACTTGGATTATCAGAAGTACCAGCAGCAGGTGATAGATTCCATCAAGTAAAAGATGAAAAAACTGCAAGAGAAATGGCTGACAAGAGAAAAGAAAAATTAAGAGTTGAGTATTTACAATCAACACATAAAGTTTCTCTTGAAGATTTATATAATCAGATACAAGAAGGAAAAGTTAAAGAATTAAATGTAATAGTTAAAGCAGATGTTCAAGGTTCTATTGAAGCTTTAAAACAGTCACTTCAAAAATTATCTAATGATGAAATAAAAGTTAGAGTCATACATGGAGCAGTTGGTGCAATAACAGAAACCGATGTTACTCTTGCTTCTGCATCTAATGCTATAGTTATAGGATTTAATGTAAGACCTGATAATAATGCATCAGCAATAGCAGAGAAAGAAGCTGTAGATATAAAAACTTATAGAGTTATATACAATGCTATAGACGATATAAAAGCAGCTATGATTGGAATGCTTGAACCAGATTATAAAGAAGTGATACTTGGAAAAGTTCAAGTAAGACAGGTATATAAAATATCTAATATAGGAACTATTGCAGGCTGTTATGTAACAGATGGAAAGATTGTAAGAAATAGTAGTGTAAGAGTTATAAGAGATGGTATAGTAATATTTGAATCAGAACTTGCATCTTTAAAGAGATTTAAGGATGATGCTAAAGAAGTAGCATCAGGATATGAATGTGGTCTTTCTGTTGAAAAATTCAACGATATAAAAGAAGGCGATGAAATAGAATCTTATACTATGGAAGAAATTAAAAAAGATAAACTTTAATTTCAAATAGATATTAATGCTAATAAATTTGTTATTGAGAATTAGAGATAGTTATGTCATATAGACTATATAAAAATGAGGTGATATTATATGGCTAAATATAGAAGTGGTAGAATAAATGAAGAAATGAGAAAAGAAATAAGCAGTATAATTCAGAATGATATAAGAGACCCTAGATTGAGCGCTATGATAAGTGTTACTAAAGTGGATGTAACAAAAGATTTAAGATATGCTAAAGTGTATGTAAGCATTTTTGGAAATGAAGAAGCTAAGAATACTACATTTGAGGCATTAAAGAGTTCTGCAGGATTTATAAGAAGAGAAGTTGGTCATAGAATAAACTTAAGATATACTCCAGAAATACTCATAGAGCTAGATAATACTATAGAACAGGGTATGCATATAGATGCACTTTTGCACAAGATAAAGGAGAAAGAGCATCATGATAATGAATAATATTTTGGAAAAAATAAGGGAAAGTAATAGGATTGCTATTACTTTCCATGAATCTCCTGATGGGGATTCTTTAGGATCTTCTCTTGCATTAATGCAGGGGCTTAGAAAAATTGGTAAAGAAGTTTATATACTTTCTAAGGAAAGAGTGCCAGAAACTTTTATGTTTCTACCTTATTCAGAAGAAATAGAAGGGTTAAATTGTGAAGCTATTTCTGGAACTGAATGTGTGATAGTTTTAGATTGTGGTGATGTAAAAAGAATTAATGCAAATTTAAATTTTGAAAATAGAGACTATACGTTAGTTAACATAGATCATCATTTATCAAATGAATTATATGCAGATTTAAATTATGTAGATCCTAATGCTGCAGCAGTAAGTGAAATTGTTTATCAAATGCTTAGAATTTTGGGCGTAGAAATTGATAAGGCTATGGCTGTATGCTTATACACATCATTAATTACAGACACGGGATCCTTTAGATATTCATCAACTACTTCAGTTACACATACCATAGCAGGTGATTTAATTAATACAGGCATTGATTTTAGCGAAATCCATAGAATTGTATTTGAAAACAAGAAATTCCAAAGAATAAAATTTTATGGAGAAGCTATTGAAAAAATGGAGTTAGTTAGAGATGAAATTTGTGTAGTTACTATAACAAAAGATATGCTAGTGCAGAATGGAACTAAAAAGGATACAGATACATCAGATATTATAGCATTTGCTATGCAAATAGATACTGTAGAAGTAGGTTTGCTTATAAAAGAAACAGAAACTGGTATAAAAGCAAGTCTTAGATCTAAATCAAAAGTAGATGTTAGGAAAATCGCAGAAGTTTTTGGAGGCGGTGGACACATAAAAGCTGCTGGTCTTGCTATAAAAGATAAAAGTATGGAAGAAGCTAAAGCTTTAATACTTAAAGAAATAGAAAATTCACTATAAACAGAAAAAGAGTTGATGATATGGATGGAATATTAAATATTAATAAACCTTTAGGAATGAGTTCTTTTGATGTAGTACGAAAGGTAAAGTCTATTGCTAAGACTAAAAAGGTAGGGCATACAGGTACATTGGATCCAGAAGCCTCAGGAGTACTTCCTATATGTATAGGACGTGCTACTAAACTTGTGGATTATATAATGAGTGAGTACAAAGTATATAAAGTGGAATTAATGCTAGGAGTTACGACAGATACCTATGATAGAGAAGGAAAGGTAATTAAAAATTCTCCAGTGAATTTAAAGGTTGAAGAGGTTTTAAATGCCATTAAAAGTTTTGAAGGTAACATAGCTCAAGTTCCACCTATGTATTCTGCTTTAAAAGTCAATGGACAAAGACTATATTCTTTAGCTAGGCAAGGAATAGAAATAGAAAGAAAACCTAGGGATATAAAAATATATAACATAAATATAATAGATATTAAGCTTCCAAAAGTAGAATTTGAAGTTAAATGTTCTAAAGGAACATACATAAGAAGCTTATGCTATGATATTGGAGAAAAACTTCAATGTGGTGGCACTATGTGGAACCTAGAAAGAACAGAAACAGGAAGTTTTAATATAAAAAATTCAGTGAGTTTAGAAGAATTAAATACAGAAAATATTAATGAATACTTAATTTCAATGGACAAAGCTTTAGAAAGCTATCCAACGGTTTATATAAATGAAGAATATGAAAAATTATTATTTAATGGCGTTACATTAAAGGACCCTATGATAATTGAAAATATGAAAAAAGATATATTATATAGAGTTTATATCGGAAAAGAAGAATTTATTGGTATAGGTATGAAACAAAGTTTTGGATTTAAAATGACAAAGCTATTAATTCAGAGGTAATTTAAAATGATTATAATGGAAGATAATTTTAAAAAGTATTTACAATATAATACATATATTGCCCTAGGAAGTTTTGATGGTATACATATAGGACATTTAAGTTTAGTGAATAAAACAATAAAACTTGCAAAAAAAAATGGAGCTAAAAGTATGATATTTACTTTTAAAAATCATCCACTTAGCATTATAAATAAAGAATTAGCACCTAAACTTATTATGGACAATTTTAGCAAAATGAAGGTTTTAGAAACCTTTGGTTTGGATATAATAAATATGGCGAATTTCGATAATGAACTTATGAAACTATCTCCAGAAGATTTTATATTAAATTTGGTAAATCATTACAAAGCAAAAGGATTGGTAGTAGGATTTAATAATAGGTTTGGATATAAAAACTTAGGGGATGTAGAGCTTCTGAAGAAAATAAGTAAGAAATATGGATTTGATCTTTGTGTGGTAGATCCAGTGAAGTACAAAGGACAGATAGTTAGCAGTTCTATTATAAGGAGTAGTGTATCAGATGAAGGTGACGTAAAGAAGGCGGCAAAAATGCTTGCAAGACCTTTTATGCTCCAAGGAAATGTTATTAAAGGGAAACAATTAGGTAGAACATTAGGATTTCCTACTGTAAACTTAGACTATGATAAAAAATTCCTACTTCCAAGAGGTGGCGTTTATTATACCATGGTTGATTATGAAGGTGAAATATTTAGAGGCATAACTAATGTTGGATACAATCCAACAGTAGATGATAATAAATTAGGCATAGAAACACATATATTGGATTTTGATAAAAATATATATAATAAGCATATAAAAATATATTTTATTGATAGAATAAGGGATGAAAAAAAATTCAATTCCATTGAATTTTTGGCAGATCAGTTAAAAAAGGACAAAATATACGCAAAAAAACAGAAATTAGAAATTAATTTCAAAAATTAATTTACAAGTGAATTTAGATTTGTTATAATACGTTTGTGATCCTTATGCTAAGAAACTCGACTTGCCGACGTTTTTCTTGGAATATAGGGGATTAACATTTGGAGGTGCAGATTAATGGAAAAGGCAATGAAAGAAGAATTAATGCAAAAATACGCGAGACATGAAGGAGACACAGGGTCTTCAGAAGTGCAAATAGCACTACTTACTCAAAGAATTAATCATTTAAATGATCACTTAAAGGTTCATAAGAAAGATCATCATTCAAGAAGAGGTCTTTTAATGATGGTTGGTAAGAGAAGAGGTCTTTTGAACTACTTGATGAAAGAAGATATTCAAAGATATCGTACTATTATTGGACAGTTAAATTTAAGAAAATAGTTTTAGAGCGGCTCAAAACCGCTCTATTATTTTAAATAATAACTTTGAACTATGTTAAAAATTAATAATTAAATTAGTTTAATAATTGTATAATAAAGTTAATAAATAATGATAATAATAATATTGAAACCTTGAAAGGAGGTTAATTTATTTATGAGTCAAATATTAGAAACTACTGTTGCAGGAAGAACTCTTAAAATTGATTCTGGTAAAGTTGGAATGCTTTCAAATTGTGCTTTACTTGTGAGTTATGGAGAAACAGTAGTTCTTGTTAATGCAAATGCTTCAGAAAAACCAAGACAGGGGGTTGATTTCTTCCCTTTAAGTATAGAATATGAAGAAAGATTATATGCTGTAGGTAAAATACCAGGAGGATTTATTAAAAGGGAGGGAAAACCTTCAGAAAAATCAATCCTTCATGCTAGAGCTATAGATAGACCTTTAAGACCTTTATTTCCAAAGGGATATAGAAACGACGTACAGGTAGTATGTACTGTTGTATCAGTGGAACAAGATAATGCCCCAGATATATTAGCTATAAATGGTGCATCAATAGCTTTGAGCCTTTCAAGTATTCCTTTTAGCACACCTTTAGGTGCCGTATCTGTAGGATTAGTAAATGATGAATTTATAATAAATCCAACATTAGAACAAAGAAAAGAAAGTATATTGAATTTAACAGTATGTGCAACTAAAGAAAGAGTTATGATGGTTGAAGCTGGAGGATCTGAAATACCAGAAGATGTTATGTATGATGCCATCATGTTTGGATTTGAAGAATGTAAAAAAATAGTAGCTTTCCAAGAAGAAGCTGTAGCTAAACTAGGAAAGAAAAAGGTTGAACCTGTTTTATATAAAGTAGAAGAAGAGTTAGAAAATAAAGTTAGAGATTTTTCATCCCAAATTATAAAAGAAGCTATGTACATAATGGATAAGGACGAAAGAAATGCAGCAATTGATTCTGCGAAAGAAAAAATTAATGCTGAATTTGAAGAAAAATATCCAGATAGTGGTGCTGATATAGCTGAAGTTATATATAAACTTCAAAAAGAAACAGTAAGAAACATGCTTTTAAATGAACATAGAAGACCTGATGGAAGAGACTTTGAACAAATAAGAAATATAAACTGTGAAGTAGGTTTATTCCCAAGAACTCATGGTACAGGTTTATTTACAAGAGGATTAACTCAAGTAATGACTGTAGCTACTTTAGGAGCATTAGGAGATGTACAAATTTTAGATGGAATTGGTTCAGAAAGTTCTAAGAGATATATGCATCACTATAATTTTCCATCTTATAGTGTAGGAGAAGTTAGACCATTAAGAGGACCAGGAAGAAGAGAAATAGGTCATGGAGCTTTAGCAGAAAAAGCTTTAGAACCACTTATACCAAATGAAGATGAGTTTCCATATACTATAAGACTTGTATCAGAAGTTTTAAGTTCTAATGGATCAACTTCTCAAGCCAGTGTATGTGGTAGTACTTTAGCACTTCTTGATGCCGGTGTTCCAATAAAAAGACCAGCAGCTGGTATAGCTATGGGACTTATAACTAGTGAAGATTTATCTAAAGAAGAAGTTATAACTGATATACAAGGTATAGAGGACTTCTTTGGTGATATGGACTTTAAAGTAGCAGGAACAGATGTTGGAATTACTGCTATACAATTTGATACAAAGATTCATGGCTTATCTAATGATTGTATAAAGGAAACTTTAACTAAAGCTAGAAAAGCTAGATTATTTATATTAGAAAAAATTAATGAGTGTATAGGCGCACCAAGAGAAGAATTATCAAAATATGCTCCAAAAACTTATACAATGAATATTGATCCTGATAAGATAAGAGATGTAATAGGACCTGGTGGAAAAGTAATAAATAAAATTATTGCTGAAACTGGTGTTAAAATTGATATAAAAGAAGATGGAAAAATATTTGTAATGTGTGATGATAGTACATGTGCAAAAAGAGCTTTAAAAATTATAGATGATTTAACTAGAGAAGTAAAATCAGGAGAAATTTATTTAGGAAAGGTTACAAAAATAACAACTTTTGGAGCCTTTGTGGAAATACTTCCTGGCAAAGAAGGATTGGTTCACATATCTAAATTAGATTTTGCTAGAGTAAATAAAGTTGAAGATATAGTATCTGTTGGAGATGAAATACTTGTTAAAGTAACAGATATTGATAATCAAGGTAGAATTAATCTATCAAGAAAAGATGCTATAAAAGATTCAGAAGAAAAAGAGTCACCAGTAGAGGAATAAAAATGGAAGGGCATTATAGTGCCTTTTTATTTTTGTATATGTATAAGGCATCTTCAAAAAAATATGTAATTATTTAGGAGGAGCTAATGTATAATTTATTTAAGTTAGGTAATGGGCTAAGAGTAGTTGTAGAAAATATAGACTATGTCAACTCTGTAAGTGTAGGTTTATGGGTGGAAAACGGTTCAAGAAATGAAGATAAAACTAATAATGGAATTTCGCATTTTATAGAACATATGTTTTTTAAAGGCACAAAAAAGAGAACTGCGCTTCAACTAGCTGAATGTATAGAAGACGTTGGCGGACAAATAAATGCCTTTACAGGAAAAGAAGCTACTTGCTTTTATATAAAAGCATTAGATTCACATCTAGAGTTAACTCTAGATGTAATTTCTGATATGCTGTTTAATAGTAATTTTTTGAGTGAAGATATAGAAAAAGAAAAAAGTGTAATAGTAGAGGAAATAAACATGAGTGAGGATTCACCAGAGGATGTACTGTCAGATCTTCACAGTGAAGCTATATGGGGAAAAGACCCTATATCGCTTCCTATATTAGGAACTATAGATACAGTAAAGTCTTTTACAAAAGAGCAAATTCAAAAATATATTTCTTCATACTATATACCTGAAAACTCAATTATATCTATTGCAGGTAAGTTTGACATGGGAAGTATAGAAAAACTTGTAGAAAAGTATTTTGGACATTGGAATAGCAGCAGTAAAAAAATTACTGTATATTCAAAACCAGAAATACAATTTAATCACCTTTTTAAAAAGAAAAGCATAGAACAGCTTCATCTAAGTTTAGGTTTACCAGGAATTGAAACTGGAAATGAAGATATTTATACACTATTGCTTTTAAGTAATATATTTGGTGGAGGTGCCTCTTCTATATTATTTCAAAAAATAAGAGAAGAAAAGGGCTTCTGTTACTCAATTTACTCATATATTTCATCTTTCAATAATACAGGAGTAATAAACATATATACTAGCTTGAACTCCAAATATTCGGCAGATGTACTCTGCACTATAAAAGAAGAAATACAAAAATTTACAAAAAATGGTGTAAGTCAAGAGAAATTAATAAAGGCTAAAGAACAACTCAAGGGAAGTTACATTTTAGGATTAGAAAGCACTAGCAGCAGGATGTTTAACAATGGTAAATCAATGTTGTTTTTAAATAGAATCAATACACCGGAAGATATCATTGAAAAAATTAATAATATAAATCAAGAAAAAATAGATTGTGTTATGAAAAGAACATTTGAAAAGGGCATATTAAATTCAGCTTTTGTAGGTGAAAATGTAGATTTGCCTCTTTTAACTGATATAATAGAAAAAGATATTGTACCTTTCAAAAGTGAAAAAAGTAAACAGGTATAATACAAAGTAATAAATCCTTAATATAATTCATAGTATTTAAAGTAAATAATTAAAATTTCATATAATAAGCATAATTATTAAAGTGTGAAATTAACTATAAATTATATTAGGGGGTAGTTTAGATGAGTGATAACATAAAATCATATAGTGACATGGAAAAATACGAAATAATAAATGTAAATGATGGAGATAAATTTAATTCTTTGGGCAATAATGATGTGATAGTTGATGACGAAGGAAATCTGAAATTATTAATACTAAATAATAGTAGATCTAAGATTGGTTTATTTGGAAAATCAGAATTTATAGAAGTGCCTTGGGAATGTGTAAAAAAAATTGGTTCTAAAACCATAATAATAGATGCGGAAGAAAAAATGATAAAGAGATCTCGTTAACATATAAGAGGTCTCCTTAATATAATATTAATAGTAATTGTTATGGAGGAAAAAATGAAGATATTAGTACAAAAATTTGGAGGGACCTCTGTTTCTACTCACGAAAGAAGATTAATGGTAGTTGATAAAATATTAAAAGCTAAAGAAGAAGGGTTTTCACCAGTAGTAGTAGTATCTGCCATGGGGAGAAAAGGTCAGCCTTATGCAACAGATACGCTTCTTTCATTAGTGGATGAAGAGTTTAAAAATAGCAATAAATTGGCTGTAGACTTATTGATGAGCTGCGGAGAAATTATAAGCACTGTAGTTATGAGTGAAGAATTGAATAAAAACAATATACAGTCAATTCCATTAACTGGAGGACAAGCAGGGATAATAACTAGCCACAATTATAATGATGCTTCGGTTTTAAGAGTTAATACAGATAATATAATGAATATAATAAAAGAAGGAAAGATTCCAGTAGTAGCAGGTTTTCAAGGACAAAGTGAAAATGGATTTGTAACTACTTTAGGAAGAGGTGGCAGTGATGTTACAGCTTCTCTTTTAGGAGTAGCTCTAAAGGCTAACGAAGTGCAAATATATACAGATGTTGATGGTATAATGACTGCAGATCCGAGAATAGTTTCAGATGCTTTATTAATTGAAAAAATAGGATACAATGAAGTTTTTCAATTTGCAGATCAAGGTGCAAAAGTAATACATCCTCGTGCTGTGGAAGTGGCTATGAAAGGAAACATACCACTTGTTATTAAGAATACTCTTAGTGAATGCAAGGGTACTGTAATAAGTAATAGCATAATAACTAATTCAAGTAATATTATAACAGGAATAACTTCTATGGGCAGTAGAGTTCAGATTACAGTTGAATTGTGTGAAAATGAGGATAACGAAAATTATTCTATATTATTGGATGAGTTAGCTAATAATATGATAAGCATAGATTTAATCAATGTTTTTCCAAAACAAAAAATCTTTACTATTGATGAAAATGATATGGAAAATTTTAAAATAACTATGGAAAATCTAGGACTAAAGTATTCTTTTGTGGAGAATTGTACAAAAATAGCTGTAATTGGAAGTAGGATGAAAGGAATACCAGGTGTTATGGCAAAAATATTAAAAGCACTGTCAAAGCATAATATAGAAGTCCTTCAGACTGCTGATTCTCATACAACTATATGGTGTCTTATGGAAAATAAGTATACAGAGAAAGCTATAAATGCACTTCATAGTGAGTTTAAATTAGGTAAAGAATAAATACTAAAATGAATATCAGTCCCCTTTAATGCATAAGATAAACCTATGCAAGGAGGGGATTGTTATGTCAGAAGAAAAAGAAAATGAAAAATTAGAAGATATAAAAGAATTAGGCATTATGGATGCTCCAAAAGGAAAGGATAAAATCCAGATGCTGCCTATAATAGGGCAAATTGAGGGACACATGATTTTACCGCCTCAAAGTAAGAGTACCAAGTATGAACATGTTATACCACAATTGATAAACATCGAAAATGATGAAAATATAGAAGGATTACTGGTTGTTTTAAATACTGTAGGTGGAGATGTTGAAGCCGGACTTGCTATAGCTGAAATGATAAGAAGCCTAAGCAAACCTACAGTTTCTTTAGTTATTGGTGGAGGTCACTCTATAGGAGTACCACTTGCAACTGCAGCTGACTACTCTTTTATATCACCTTCAGCGACTATGATTATCCATCCTATAAGGATGAATGGACTGATTATAGGAGTTCCTCAAACATTTGAATATTTTAATAAAATGCAAGAGAGAATAACAGATTTTATAGTAAGAACATCTAATACCAAAAGAGAAGAACTGCAAAAACTTATGGTTCAAACAGATGAACTCTTAAATGATATGGGTACTATATTAATAGGAAAAAGTGCAGTAGATGAGGGGCTTATAGATGAAGTAGGCGGTATAAGTAATGCTATAAAGAAATTGAATGAACTTATAGAAGAAAAAAAAATTTAAAATGAAAATCGCCATAGGGTATTTCCTATGGTAATTTATATTTATGGAAAACTTAAAAGGAAATTTTTATTAAATGTAGAATTAGTAACTGGAGGTGATAAGCTACATGGCTAGAAAAAAACAAAAATATGAATTAAATAATGATATAAGAGGTATTTTACTAGTTACTATGGGGGTACTTATGGTAATTAGTGTTTTTTCTTCTGAATCTTCAGGTATTTTGGGCAAATTTATAAAAAAAATATTAATAGCCATTGCAGGACTTGGAGCCTTTGTGTTTCCTATTCTAATAATTTTTATAGGTTTTTGCTCCATAGCTAAAAAAAATAAAATAAATTTCAGTAAAAAGTTCTATGGAATATTAGTTTTTATAATAAATACGCTATTGTTTATACAGATGACAACAATGCCTAGTTATTATATAAATAATGATATAAATTTAGGTATAAAAAAGATATATGAATCAGATAAGATATTACACGGAGGAATTATAAGCTTTTTAATTGATATTCCTTTATTAAAATTATTTGGAACAGCAGGTTCTTATGTGATTTTTATTTCTTTATACATAATATGTTTTATATTAATGAGTAGAGTTAGTATATATGACATACTACATAGTATTAAATATGCATTAAAAAATAATAATGTAGATGAAGATGAAATTATTGAAGAAAAACAAATTTCTAAAGGGGCTTCATTAGAAAGTAGTGAGGATAAGCAAAGTTTCATAAAAAATATAAATAATAGAATAAAAATATTAGATTTTATGAAAGCTGGAGATAAGAAAAGTGATGAAGAAATAAACAATATAGAGAATAAAAAAGATGAAAATTTAAAGGACAAGGCTCCCAAAATAGAAATTCAATGTGCTTCAGATAAAATTGTAGATGATTCTATAAACGAAGAATTAGATAAACAAATAAAGTTAGGTCATAACGTTCCAAGTATTGAATATAAAATTCCGCCCATAGATTTACTAAAACCTAATGTTCAATCTAAACTAAATAAAGAAGATAAGAGGGAACTAATTGGAAATGCTAGCAAATTAGAAGAAACTTTAGCTAGTTTTGGTGTTGAAGCTAAAGTTAACCAAGTTAGCAAAGGTCCTTCAGTTACAAGGTTTGAATTGCAACCGAGTCCAGGAGTAAAGGTAAGCAAAATTGTCAATTTATCTGATGATATAGCGTTAGGATTGGCAGCTTCAGGAGTTAGAATAGAAGCGCCTATACCAGGAAAGTCTGCTATAGGAATAGAAGTACCAAACAGGGAACTCATGCCTGTTTACTTAAGAGAAGTTATAGAATCACCTGAATTTGTAAATTCTAATAAAAATTTAGCATATTGCTTGGGAAAAGATATAGGCGGAAATTGTGTTGCATCGGACCTTAGTAAAATGCCTCATATGCTTATAGCAGGAGCAACTGGTTCAGGTAAGAGTGTATGTATAAATACACTTATAATAAGTTTACTTTATAAATATTCCCCAGACAATGTTAAACTTTTAATGATAGACCCTAAAGTGGTTGAACTAAGTGTATATAATGGGATACCACATCTTTTAATACCTGTAGTTACAGATCCTAAAAAAGCTGCAGGTGCTTTAAATTGGGCTGTTCAAGAAATGACTAGAAGATATAAACTTTTTGCAGAAAACTGAGTAAGAAATATTGAGGGATATAACGAATTGCTTAAAAATGGTAAAATTGAAAGCAAGCTTCCTTTTGTAGTAATAATTATTGACGAGTTAGCAGATTTAATGATGGTGTGCCCAAATGATATTGAAGACTATATAGGACGTTTAGCACAAATGGCAAGAGCTGCAGGTATGCATTTAGTTATTGCAACACAAAGACCTTCTGTAGATGTTATTACGGGAGTTATAAAGGCAAATATTCCATCTAGAATATCCTTCGCAGTATCCAGCCAGATTGATTCTAGAACTATATTAGATACTGCTGGAGCAGAAAAACTGTTAGGTAAAGGAGATATGCTTTTTTATCCTCTAGGAGAATCTAAACCTATAAGAATTCAAGGTGCATTTATTTCAGAAAATGAAGTAGAGAATGTAGTTAATTTCATTAAAGATCAGCAAGGAGAACCTCAATATAAGGATGAAATAATAGACCAAATAGATAGTAATGCAACAGTAAATGATACAGAAGATGATGAATTATTAAAGGAAGCCATTAGGATTGTTGTGGATATAGGTCAAGCATCTACTTCACTCTTACAAAGAAGACTAAGGATAGGATATAATAGAGCGGCTAGAATAATAGATCAAATGGAGGAAAGAGGAGTTATTTCTAGCAGAGATGGAAGTAAACCACGACAGGTACTTATAAATAGAGAAGATTTGTAATTATATTAAAAAACTTACTTGTAAAATATAAAAAGTAGATTTAAAATAAAGTGTGTATTTTCATTTTATAACTTTACATACTCAGGAGGAAAAATAGTGGATAATTTAAAAGTTGGACTAATAAGTTTGGGCTGTGATAAAAATAGGATAGATTCTGAAATTATTCTCAGCAATATCAAAGCAAAGCATAAAATAGTAAATGACGCAAAAGAAGCAGATATAATAATTGTAAATACTTGTGGATTTATAGAATCATCAAAACAAGAATCTATAGATACTATATTAGAAATGGCTAAGTATAAAAATCAGTACAGTTGTAAATTATTAGTTGTAACGGGCTGTCTAACCCAAAGATATGGCAAAGATCTTATTGAACTTATGCCAGAAATAGATATAATGCTTGGTGTAAACAATTATGACAAATTAAATGAAAGCATAGATAAATGTATTAAAAATAGTAAAGAAAAAGTATACAATTGTGAATATAAAGATGTAGGAATAAATGAAGGAACAAGAATTTTAACCACGCCATCTCATACTGCTTATATAAGAATAGGAGAAGGTTGTGATAATTTTTGTACATATTGCATAATTCCCAAAATAAGGGGAAAGTATAGAAGTAGAAAAATGGAAAATATTTTAGAAGAAGCTCAAAATCTGATAAATCAAGGAGTTAAAGAAATAATACTTGTGGCACAAGACACTACTAGGTATGGAATAGATATATACGGAAAAAAAGTTCTTAATGAGCTTATAAATAAGATTTCTAAAATAGAAGGTATCCATTGGATAAGAATACTTTATTGCTATCCAGAAGAACTTACAGATGAACTTATAGAAGAAATAGCAAGTAATAGTAAAGTATGCAAATACTTAGATATTCCATTGCAGCATATAAGTAATAATGTTTTAAAAACTATGGGAAGAAGAGGAACTAAAGAAGAAATAGTAAATAATATAAATAAACTTAGAGAAAAAGTTAAAAATGTTGCGCTTAGAACATCTATTATAGTAGGATTTCCAGGAGAAACTGAAGAAGATTTTCAGGAATTGAAAAATTTTATTAAAGAAGCAAAGTTAGATAAATTAGGTGTATTTAAATATTCTAAGGAAGAAGGTACACCAGCAGCTTTAATGGAAAATCAGATTGATGAAGTAGTAAAGGAAAGCCGAGAAGAAGAATTAATGAGCATCCAACAGGTTGTATCTAAAGAGGTTAATAGTAATAAAATTGGCAAAGTATATCAGGTTATAGTAGAAGGAAAAGAAGAAGACTGGTATGGTAGAAATTATGAAATGACACCAGAAATAGATGGGTTAATTTATTTTAACTGTGATAGGGACTTAAAATTGGGATCTATAGTAAATGTGAAAATTACTCATAGTCTGGAATATGATTTAATAGGAGTTGTATGCGATGAATCTTGCAAATAAACTTACAATGTTAAGAATTATATTAATTCCATTTTTTCTAATATTTATAACTATAAAAGGAATGCCTTATGGTAAGCTTATTGCTATTGTTATATTTGTAATAGCATCTATAACAGATAAATTGGATGGGTATATAGCAAGAAGTAGAAATCAAATAACTAGATTTGGTAAGTTTATGGACCCTTTAGCAGATAAATTATTAGTTACTGCAGCATTAATATCCTTAGTTGAGTATCGTATAATACCAAACTGGGTAGCTACTATAATTATTGCTAGAGAATTTGCAGTAACAGGATTAAGAACAGTAGCTGCAGCAGAAGGTATAATTATAGCTGCTAGTAAATGGGGAAAAGCTAAAACAGTAACCCAAATAATAGCAATTGTATTAGCATTATTAAATTTAACCTATAACCGTGTATCTTTAGGAATTATTAAAAAATTTATTACATACCCACATAAGTTTTTAAATATAACTACTGATGTAGCAATGGGATTAGCGGTAATTATTACTATAATTTCAGGAGTGGATTATTTCACAAAGAACAAAGAAGTTATGAGAGCAGATAAATAATAATTGAGATTTAGAAAAATAAGCATATTGCAAAGCACTATGCTTATTTTTCGAGAATTTACTAGGTATCTTCGGAAAAATAACTAGTGGTTACAATAGATTGGTTGAATTGTTATTTCTTGTAAAATAACTTATTATCTTATAATTTAAAATTTTTAAGGTTAAATACATGTAACATTGTCAATAATTATATATAAAGTTATTTTTTTTATTATAGTTATTTAGTTGACCAACAATATAATATATTATATAATTAGATTAGAACAAATGTTCGAATTTGTTATAAATAAATTTTTAAATATTGTATAATTGTAGTTTAAGAGAGGAAGTGACCCTTTTGGGAAATATTAATGGTGAAAAGCTAAAAGCTTTAGAAGCTGCTTTGGGACAGATAGAAAAACAATTTGGAAAAGGATCTATAATGAAACTTGGAGAGCACAGTAGTTTAGATATAGAGGCTATATCTACAGGATGTTTAGACCTTGACATAGCACTAGGAATAGGTGGTGTTCCTAGAGGAAGAGTAGTAGAAATATTTGGACCTGAATCTTCAGGTAAAACTACTGTTGCACTGCATATAGTAGCTGAAGCTCAAAAGTCAGGGGGAGCAGCTGCATTTATAGATGCAGAACATGCTTTAGATCCAGTTTATGCAAAGGCTTTAGGGGTAGATATAGAGAATTTAATAGTATCCCAACCAGATACAGGAGAACAAGCATTAGAAATAGCTGAAGCTTTAGTAAGATCTGGAGCAATAGATGTAATAGTTGTGGATTCTGTTGCAGCATTAGTACCTAAGGCTGAAATAGAAGGAGAAATGGGAGATTCTCATGTAGGATTACAAGCAAGACTTATGTCTCAAGCATTGAGAAAACTTACTGGATCTATAAATAAATCAAAATGTGTGATTGTATTTATAAATCAATTAAGAGAAAAAGTTGGGATTATGTTTGGAAATCCTGAAACTACTCCAGGTGGAAGAGCTTTGAAATTTTATGCTTCAGTAAGAATGGATATAAGAAGAATAGATTCTATAAAACAGGGAGATGCAATTGTTGGTAATAGAACAAGAGTAAAAGTTACTAAAAATAAAGTTGCACCACCATTTAAACAAGCTGAATTTGATATAATGTATAATGAAGGAATATCAAGAGAAGGAAATGTATTAGATGTAGGAGTAAGAGAAGAAATTGTTCAGAAAAGTGGAGCATGGTTTGCTTACAATGAAAATAGACTTGGACAAGGAAGAGAAAATGCAAAACAATTTCTAAAGGAAAACTCAAACATACTATATGAAATTGAAAATAAAATAAGAGAAAAATATGAATTACCTATTGCAAAACCTAGTGTTAATAAAGCTGATGTTAAAGCAGAAAACAAATCAAAACAAGAAACAACTGTTGAAAATAAGTAAACTTTAATTTATCGCAAGTTATATAGAACTTGCGATTTTATTTGAAGGATTATAGAGATAACTCATTAAAATGATAAGCATAAGAAACATTAATTAAATAATGCACATAAAACTTGACAATAGGGAAAATATAATATAAAATTAAGACAAATTCTGGTTTATCATGTATTAAATAAATTACCAATTGAATAAATATGTCACCTTTTCTATGCTTGAATATTTAACTAAAAGATAGATGCACAAAAAAAGCAAAGGAGGTGTTCATGTGAATCCTATTATAGATATAATTATTGCTGGTGTAATAATAGCTATTGGTTTATTAGTTGAGTTTTATGTTGTGAAAAATAAAGCGCATGCTATAAAATCACAGGCTCTAGTTGAGTCTAATAGATTGAAAGAGGAAGCAGAAAAAAATGCTGAATCAAAAAAGAAAGAAGCTATACTTGAAGCCAAAGAGGAAGTTCATAAACTAAGATCTGATTTGGAAAAAGAATCAAGAGATAGAAGAAATGAAATCCAAAGGCTTGAAAGAAGATTGATCCAAAGAGAAGAACTACTTGATAAAAAAGGCGATATGCTAGAAAAAAAAGAAGAAGGTATAAGTAAAAAACAGCAAGAAATTAATGAAATTCAAGCAAATGTAGAGGAACTATATCAGAAAGAAAGAGAAGAATTAGAAAAACTTTCAGGTTTAACATCTGAAGAAGCTAAAGAAATTTTATTAGAAGAAATTAGTAAAGAGATAAAGCATGAATCTGCAATAATGATTAAAGAAGTAGAACTAAAAGCTAAAGAAGAAGCGGATAAGAGAGCAAGAGAAATTATAACTTGTGCTATTCAAAGATGTGCAGCAGATCATGTAGCAGAAACGACTGTTTATGTTGTTACTCTTCCTAATGATGAAATGAAAGGTAGAATAATTGGTAGAGAAGGTAGAAATATAAGAACCCTTGAAACTCTTAACAGGTGTAGATTTGATAATTGATGATACACCTGAAGCAGTAATTCTTTCAGGATTTGATCCAATAAGAAGAGAAGTAGCGAGAATAGCATTAGAAAAACTAATTATTGATGGAAGAATTCATCCAGCAAGAATTGAAGAAATGGTTGAAAAAGCTAAAAAAGAAGTAGAAAATGATATCAAAGAAGAAGGCGAACAAGCAACTTTTGAAACAGGAGTACATGGTCTTCATTTAGAATTAATAAAGTTATTAGGAAGATTAAAATATAGAACTAGTTATGGTCAAAATGTTTTAAAACATTCTATAGAAGTGGCGTATTTAGCCGGACTTATGGCTTCAGAACTAGGAATGGATCCAACTATAGCTAAAAGAGCAGGATTACTACATGATATCGGTAAAGCCGTAGATCATGAAGTAGAAGGTCCTCATGCTATTATTGGGTCAGAAGTTGCGAAAAAATATCATGAATCTGCTGTAATAGTTAATGCCATTGCAGCTCATCATGGAGATGTAGAATCTATATCTTTAGAAGCTGTACTTGTTCAGGCTGCAGATGCGATATCAGCTGCAAGACCAGGAGCAAGAAGAGAAACTTTAGAAGCTTATATTAAACGATTAGAGAAATTAGAAGAAATAGCAAACACATGTGAAGGTGTAGAAAAGTCATATGCCATTCAAGCAGGTAGAGAAATTAGAATTATGATTAAACCAGAAGAGATTGACGATGCGGGTTCTGTTGAAATGGCAAGGAATATAGTTAAGAGAATAGAAAGTGAACTAGAATATCCTGGTCAGATAAAAGTAAATGTTATAAGAGAAACTCGTGCCATTGAATATGCTAAATAATTAAGAGTATAATTATTCCTTTTAAATTTTGTGAGATTTAAAGTTTTACAAAATTTAGAAGGAATTTTTAACTTTTTGTAGAATATTATAAGGTAGTAACAATAACTAATTAAGTTAATATAACATATAGGAGGTTTATTATGGAAGTATTAAAAGTTTCAGCAAAATCAAGTCCAAATTCAGTTGCAGGAGCTCTAGCAGGAGTTTTAAGAGAACGAGGAGCTGCAGAAATACAAGCAATAGGAGCAGGAGCATTAAATCAAGCTGTAAAAGCTGTTGCTATAGCAAGAGGTTTCGTAGCACCGAGTGGAATAGACCTAATCTGTATTCCGGCATTTACTGACATTGAAATAGATGGAGAAGAAAGAACTGCCATAAAATTAATTGTACAACCAAGATAAAAAATAATAAAATTTATGAAAAGGATTTGAATTAAGCATCATAATTCAAATCCTTTAATTTATTTGTTTTAAGATGACCTATAATGCTATATGTTAAATTAAATGATATTGACTATATTACAAGCTGTGTTAAAATGTAAAAGGTATATAATACAACCTTAATGATTAGACCAGCTAGTAATAGTCAATAAAAATTTATAAAAAATTTTATGAGCAAAAAATTGCATCACAAAAAATCCATCGTAAAACACGAACGATGGAAAATTAATCCACTAGTTTTAAGCCGCTAGGCTGCTGATTTAGATTGATTTTCAAGATACATTTTAACGTGTATTTTAGGATCACGTAGTTCAAATTCTTTTTGGTTTTTTAGAACTGAGAAAATGTAGTTAATAAGCTTATGCATTATTGCTACTAAACCAACTTTTTTGCTTTTACCTTTTAGATTTTCTTTATAATAATTAAGCAAAATTTTATTAAGGGGTTCGCCGTTTCTATTGGTTCTTACTGATGCCAATGCGACAGCATATAGGGCTCGTCGCCCAATTCTGGTACCACGTTTAGACATAGTGTTTTTATCGCTATTAAATTTACCAGATTGGCTTACCGAAGGATCTATACCAAAGAATGCGACTAAATGCTTAGGCTTTAAAAAACCATTAATATTGCCTATTTCACTCATAATTGTAATAGCAGTGAATTTACCAACTCCAGGTATTGAATAAATCAGCATTATATTTTTCTTAAATTGAGTAGGAATTTTATCGCTCTCTAATAATGAATAAATTTCAGTTAATAAACTATCAATTTGCTTTTCAAAAGCTTCAATAACAGTGATTGTATTTGTAAGCTTTATGAAAAGACTAGGTGAGCTTATTCCTATATAGAGGGCTTCGTCAGCAGCATCAATTAGTTTTTTATAAATTTTCTCACTATGAGCTAATCCTTTTCTTGATTTGTTAGATATAAGTTCAATAACTTTGTCTTTATCGGCATTTAACATAGCTTCAGGGCTTGAAAATTTTTTTAAAATAGCTATTGATGTTTTGCAAGTAATGTTTGAAAAAACAGAGTTATAAATAGGAAAAATAACTCTTAAGTCAGTAGAAAGCTTTTTCTTATAAAGAGACTTACTATCAGTTAATTTATAGTAATCTCTACAAAGTGATTTTAAGGTATAAATTTCAACGTCAAAGTTAGAAGAACACTTAACGTTTTGAAATTTACCTATTGTAGCAATGGTTAATGCATCTTTTTTATCATTTTTCACTTTTCTTATGTCACCATTCTTGTTACAATTAGTAATGAGTGGATTTAAGATAAATGTCTCAAATTTATCACAAAGAAAGTGGAAAAGAGTAAGATGATACACACCAGTAGATTCCATGAAAATTGCCGTTTTCATGTCAAACTCTTCTTCTGCTTTTTTTATTTGATCTACTAGGTAATCAAAACCATTTCTATTATGCATAATCTTAAAAGGCTTTCTATAAACATCACCGGTAGGTGCTAACATAGCAACTACTGAGAAGTCTGCTGATACATCAATTCCAACTGTTGGTCTAAAATAATATTTGCTCATAATAAATATCTCCTTTGCTATTGAGATAGAATAGATATTCCATTTCTATCAGTAATTCTATAACCTTGTTTGTGACACAGGTAATTCCATTCTAAGGTGGAAACCTAACCAGCTAAACATAGAACTCTCACTGATGGAATGATACGCTAATTCACGGGTATAAATGACTCGATAGAGTCACTCCCAGGAGGAAAACATCTATCTTCTATTCAGGAGATATTATACAACAATATTTACTAATTAGGTTCCCAATTTAGGAATAATAGAAAACTAATTGGATAAGAATAACACACCCTAACGGGTTAGACATGAAGTTAACAATATAAAAAAATTGAGTTGTAATGTTCGCTAGAAGTTAAGATAGTTTTCTATTGAATGTTATAACCACATTATACAAGGAGGTAAAAATGGATATTAAAGCGTTAGTAAAATTATTGAGACCAAAACAATGGATTAAGAACTTTTTTATATTTGCAGCTATAGTTTTTTCAGGGAACTTCTTAAATAGAAATATACTATATGCAAATATTTTTACTTTTATTTTATTTTGTTTAACATCATCATCTATATATGTACTAAATGATCTAGTAGATATAGAGAAAGACAGATGTCACCCAGAGAAAAAAAATAGACCATTACCAAGTGGAAGGGTGTCAAAAAAGGCAGCAATAACTCTATACTTTTTTATGGTAATAGGTGTATTATATTTTTCATATACATATTTAAGTATGAAGGTAATGGCTATACTTGTAACGTATATGTTGATAAACGTAGCATATTGCTTCAAATTAAAAAATGTAGTAATTATAGATGTTATGATAATAACTTTTGGATTCGTTTTAAGAGTAGAAAGTGGAAGTTTATCTACAGGAGTACAAGTATCTTCTTGGCTATTTTTATGTACTATTCTACTATCATTATTTTTAGCGCTTAATAAAAGGAAAAGTGAAATTATAACACTAAAAGACAAAAGTGGATCTCATAGAAAAATACTTGAAGATTATTCAGTAGATATGTTGGATAAAATGTTAACTATAGTAACACCATCAATACTTATGGCATATTGCCTATATACTTTTAGTTCTGTGCAAAGTAAAACAATGATATTCACTATTCCATTTATATTATATGGTATTTTTAGATATCAATACTTAATGGACAAAGAAAATATAGGAGGAAAGCCAGAAGACGTATTTGGAAAGGATAAACCTTTTTTAATAAATATAGTTCTTTGGGGAGTATCAGTTCTAACTATAATATATCTAAAATTGTAGTTAATGTTTAAAAATAAAACTTATAATTGCAGAAAGGATTTTTATACATGGAAACAAAAAGTTTAAAAGAAAATAGATACTATAGAATTATACTAGCCCTTGGACTTATAGCAGCTACATTATGGGTAGCTTTTGTGGATACAAAGCCTTTTTCAGATTTTGACTATTATTATAATTTATCAGTTGATATAGCTAATGGTAAGCCTTGGGGAGATACATATACCTCTGTAGGTTATTGTGTAGTATTAGGTGGTATATTTAAATTGCTTGGGGCAAGTGTACTTAAGGCAAAAATATTTAATATACTGCTTACTTTTGTAAGTAATGTATGTTTTATATCAATATTAGATAAATTGAATATAAAAGAAAGAGAAAAGAAAATAATATTTGCTTTATTTGTATTTATGCCTAATAATATATTTTATAATAGTATACTTGCAACAGAAGTGATATTTACTACAATTTTACTATTAACAACTAATATATATTTTGGAAAAGGGAAATTTAAATATTTATGGATAGGTGTTTTGACTGGATTAAATACTATGATAAAACCTTTTTTTATAATATTTTTCTTTGCAATATTCTTGGTGGACTTACTTAAAGAAAGAAGATTCATAAAATCTCTTATAAATTCTTTAATAGTTCTTTTAATTTCTGCATTAGTAATTTCACCATGGATTTATAGAAATACAAAGCTGGTAGGTCAATTTACCTATGTATCTAATAACGGAGGAATAGTTTTATATATAAACAATAATTCTCAAAACAAATTAGGCAGGTGGATGGCAGCAGAAAAGGTAGAAAACTCTTTAGTAGAAACAGATATATATAAAAGAGCTAATATGACTGAAAAAAATAAGATGTTGAGTGCTGCAGCGAAGAAATGGATTAAAAGCCACCCAATACAGTTTGTAGAATTAGGATTTAAAAGACTATTTAATACATATTTTGTAGGGGATGATATTTCATATAGCACCTATGGAAGTTCTTTAAATGACTACACAAAGACAATGATTTTTAAAATAACTAATAATATAAGAAACATAGTTTTTGTTTTAGGTACAGTATATATATTATTTTATAGTTTATTTATTCTAAAAAAAATATTAAAAGCGGAAACTCAATTATTAAATAAATTTGATTTATATTTAGTTGTATTATTTTTTATGTTTACTGCAGTTTATTTTACAACAGAGGGTCAAGGACGGTACGCTTTTCCAGAAATAGTTATAATGATATATGGTTTTTATCACTTTATTAAAGTTTCAGTAAATGCATGTAAGGAGTTGCGATTATGATAGGATTGATTTTAATTTCAGTTTTTTTAGGAGCTATTGGACAGGTTTTAGTTAAATATGGAGCAGTTAATTTGCAACTTAATTTTTCTGGAGCATACTTATTACCAAGCATTTTAAGTATTTTGAAAAATTTACCAGTGATGTGTGGTATTCTATCCTATGGAATAAGTTTTCTCCTGTGGATAAAAGTATTAAGCAAAGTAGAATTAAGTTATGCATACCCTATGGTTAGTATAGGATATGTGTTAATTATGTTTTTTTCATATTTTTTATTTAAAGAAAATATATCAATGATAAGAATAGCAGGAGTTATATGTATTATAATAGGTGTAGTATTGGTAGCCAGGAGTTAGAAATGTTCAATTGTAAACATAATAAAATAATAGTATATTATAAATAAATATATTTTGAAAATAGATTATAAAAATAATATGGTGTAAAATTATAACTATAAGAATAATTATTAAAATTTACTGTACATGGAGGAACTGAAAATGATACTATCAAAAAAAGCACAACAAATACAACCATCTATTACCTTAGCCATAACAGCTAAGGCAAAAAAAATGAAATCAGAAGGAATTGATGTAATTGGATTTGGAGCGGGTGAACCAGATTTTAATACTCCAGAAAACATACAAGATGCAGCTATTCAGGCTATAAAACAAGGCTTTACAAAGTATACAGCGGCATCTGGAATTATGGAACTAAAGGAAGCTATAGTAGACAAGTTTTATAATGATAATGGTGTAAAATACAATACTTCGCAGATTATAATTTCTACAGGAGCAAAACAGTGTTTAGCTAATGCATTCTCAGCAACATTAAACCCTGGAGATGAAGTTATAATACCCATACCTTATTGGGTAAGTTATCCTGAGTTGGTTAAATTAGCAGATGGAGTACCTGTGTTTGTAGAAACCAGTGAAGATAATAACTTTAAATATAATATAGAAGACTTAGAAAAAGCAATAACAGATAAAACAAAAATTATACTTGTAAACAGTCCTAATAATCCTACTGGAACTGTTTATTCAAAGGAAGAATTAATAGCTATAGCAGAATTAGCTAAGAAGAATGATATATTGATATTATCTGATGAAATATATGAAAAGCTAATATATGGAGATCAAAAACACATAAGTATGGCTAGTCTTTCAGAAGATGCTTATAAAAGAACCATAACTATAAATGGAGTTTCTAAAACGTACTCTATGACTGGTTGGAGAATAGGATATGCAGCGGCTAGTGAAGAAATAATAAAATTAATGTCAAGCCTTCAAAGCCATACTACAGCTAATCCTAATTCTATTGCACAATACGCATCTGTAGCGGCCTTAAAAGGTGATATAGCAACTATTGAAAACATGGTAAAAGAATTTAAGAATAGAAGAGATTATATGGTGAAAAAGATAAACGAAATAGAAAATTTATCTTGCATTAACCCTGACGGAGCTTTTTATGTAATGATGAACATATCAAAGGTGTTTGGTAAAAAATCTAATGGTTCGGAAATTAAGGATTCTTTAACTTTTTCACAAGTATTGTTGGAGAAAGAAAGAGTAGCAGTTATACCAGGTATAGGATTTGGTATGGATAAGTATGTAAGACTGTCTTATGCTACATCAATGGAAAGCATCAAAAAAGGATTAGATAGAATAGAGAAATTTGTAAAGGAACTGCAATAAAAATAATTGTTGAAACCTTTGTGAAAAATGATATAATTAATAGAGAAAGTGAGTAAAATGTAAAAATTTTTAAATAGAGGTGAATTAAATGATATCTAAAGAAGTCATAGTTAAAAGTGCAACAGGTTTACATGCTAGACCAGCTACATTGTTAGTAAAGAAAGCATCTTCTTTTAAATCAGACATAACTATAGAATTTGATGGAAAAAAAGCTAACGTAAAAAGCTTAATAGGAGTTTTATCTTTAGGAGTTACTAAAAATGCAACTGTTAAAGTTACTGCATCAGGTGATGATGAAGGGTTAGCTGTAGAAGAAGTTACTAAATTAATAGATTCATTAGATGAATAATATTGAAATTTGTGGATAAAAGGCTCTTTTGAGCCTTTTATTTATTTAGTTAAGATTTACAAGCTTTTCTCATTTTAAAAAGAATAAGCAATATGTTAAGACCTGCCACTCCTACTAGTATATAAATGAGTCTACCTATCAAATCAGCGGGTTCTCCTAAAAAAAGTCCAATTAAATTAACATTGAATAAACCTATAAGACCCCAGTTAACAGCACCTATGATTACTAAGACAAGAGAAATTTTATCCAGAATGCTAAACTTATACATAAATATTTTAATACCTCCAAATTCCATAAATCTAATATATAATAAATTATATTAATTAATAAATAAAATAGAACAATATATAAATTTTAAATAATAAAAAATAAAAATACGAACATAATATATATGAATTCATTTAAACATATGTTATAATATGAATTAAAAAAGCACAATTATAAATTATATACGTATTGGAGGCAATTTTATTATGAAAAGAAGAGATATATATAACACCCCTTTGAATACTAGATATGCATCTAAGGAAATGAGCTATTTATTTTCTGATGAGATGAAATTTAAAACCTGGAGAAAATTATGGGTAGCTTTAGCCCAGTCGGAAAAAGAACTAGGTTTAAATATAAGTGAAGAACAAATAAAAGAACTTAAAGAAAATGTTGATAATGTAAATTATGAAGTAGCTGAACAAAGAGAAAAAGAAGTACGCCATGATGTTATGAGTCACGTATATGCATATGGAGTACAATGCCCTAAAGCAAAAGGAATAATACATTTAGGTGCTACCAGTTGCTATGTAGGAGACAATACTGATTTAATAGTAATGAGAAAAGCTCTATTTATAATAAAGAAAAAAATGATTAATACAATAAATTATTTAACTAAATTTGCTTTAGAATATAAAGATTTACCTACTCTTGGATTTACTCATCTTCAACCTGCACAGTTAACTACTGTTGGGAAAAGAGCTTCACTTTGGATTCAAGACCTTTATTTAGACCTAGAAAATATAGAATTCTTAATAGATCACATGAGATTTAGAGGAGTAAAGGGAACTACAGGTACTCAAGCAAGTTTTATGGAACTTTTTAATGGAGACGAAGATAAAGTAAAAACATTAGATAAAATGGTTACTAAAAAAATGGGTTTCAAAAATGAATTTATGGTAACAGGCCAAACATATACAAGAAAGTTAGATTCAACTATACTTAATACTCTTTCTGAAGTTGCTCAAAGTGCATATAAATTCAGTAATGATTTAAGATTACTTCAAAATATGAAGGAAATGGAAGAGCCTTTTGAAAAAAATCAGATAGGTTCATCAGCTATGGCATATAAAAGAAATCCTATGAGATCAGAAAGAATTGGAGCACTTGCAAGATACATAATAGTTGACTCTTTAAATCCAGCTATAACAGCAGCTACTCAATGGTTTGAAAGAACATTAGATGATTCAGCAAACAAAAGAATAGCTGTAGCAGAAGCTTTCTTAGCATTAGATGGAGTGTTAAATCTTTATATGAATGTATCTTCTAATATGGTAGTGTATCCTAAAGTTATAGAAGCGCATGTAAAAAAGGAACTTCCTTTTATGGCTACGGAAAATATAATTATGGAAGCTGTAAAGAAAGGCGGAGACAGACAAGAACTTCATGAAAGAATAAGGATACATTCTATGGAAGCTGCAAGAATGGTAAAGGTTGAAGGAAAAGAAAATGATCTTATAGAAAGAATAATAAATGATTCCTTCTTTAACATGACTGGAGAGGAAATATTATCATTAATAGATCCTGTGAAATTTGTAGGAAGAGCACCAGGCCAGGTAGTAGATTTTATAGAAGAACAAATAAAACCTGTATTGGAAGGAAACAAAGATTTACTAGGAGAAGAAGCGGAAATAAACGTGTAGAATGAAATTAAAAAAATTTAATGGAAATTAAGTCTTATTAGGCTCACAGATATATTTCACAATTGTAACAAAAGCTAGTATATACTATAAAATATAGTGTATACTAGTTTTTACATAAATAGAGATATAGGCATAATATATAGTTGAATTTAATATTTTTATAACAATAGAATGATACTATAATTATGAGGTGATGTTAGTGAGCACACAAATATATCAAAGTCCAGATTTCAAAGTTTATAAAACTGGTGATGGTTATATAGTTCACAATAGGCATAAAGATTTTAAATATGGACATACTCATGTGAAAAAGTATAATATATGCATGGTAATGATTAAATTAGTGGAAAAAAAGCAAATGCCTAAAAGTCACAGTAAATATTTTATAGAAAGTATCTTAAGAATAAGCGATGATAGAAAATATATTAAAAAGATAAAACAGTATGTTGGATAAAATTTAATGTTAAAAAAGTCTACTTTTGAGTAGGCTTTTTTTATTTGTAAAATTTATGAAATGGTTATCAGAATGATTTTAGATATTATTTCCTAGGAGCATATAAAGTGTGATATAAATCACGGAATAAAAAAAAATACAATGATATACTTACAATTATTAATAGGAAAAAGAATTCTTCTTTAAAAATTTCAAGTTAAATAATTAACAATTTTTTCAAATAATTAATGATATAAAATAGCAGTATTATAAAAGTCAAATGAAATCTAAAGGAAAAAACTATTATTTTTTTATTTAAGCAATAGAAATTTAGTGAATAATTAAATTATTAATAGCAAATTTAGAAAAGAGGGGTAATTATGGAAAAGATTCAATCAACGTGCAATTATTGTGCCCTAGATTGTAATTTAGACTTTTATGTTGAAGACAATAAGATAGTTAAAGTAATACCAACAAAAGGTTATCCAGTAAACAATGGTTTTTCGTGTATCAAAGGAATTTCATTGGATAAGCAACAAACAATAGTAAGGGAATCAACTTTACCTAGACTTAGACAAAAAGATGGTTCTTTTAAGAGAATTCCTTGGGATGATGCATATAAGTTAGTTGCAGACAAGCTGTTAGAATTACAAGAAAAGTATGGGAGAGAAAGCATTGCAGGTCTTGGTACTGGTCAGTTGGCATTAGAAGAATTTGCATTATTTGGCCATGTTATGAGAAATTATTTAAAGACCAATGTTGATGGTAATACTAGACTATGTATGGCAACATCAGTAGTTGCTCATAAGCAGAGTTTTGGATTTGATGCACCACCATATACATTAAAGGATGCAGAGCTTTCAGATACAATAATATTAGTTGGAGCTAATCCAGTTTTGGCACATCCTATATTATGGGGTAGAATAAGAGAAAATAAAAATAAAAAATTAATAGTTATAGATCCAAGAAAATCAGAAACAGCACAGAATGCTGATTATTGGTATGATATTAAAGGAAAAACAGACTTAATATTGCTTTATGCTGTAGCTAATAAACTTATAGAAAAAGAATATATAGATAATGAATATATAAACAACTATACAGAAGGTTTTGAAGATTTTAGGGAATTTGTTAAAGTATATACTGTATCAAAAGCAGCTGAAGCAACAGGACTTACTGAAGCTTCTATTTTAGAATTGGTAGAATTAATCCATAATGGTAAAAGGGTTTCATTTTGGTGGACTATGGGAGTTAATCAAGGATATGAAGCAGTTAGAACAGCTCAAGCTATTATTAATTTAGCTTTAATGACAGGTAATATTGGAAAACCGGGTACTGGAGCTAATTCTATTACAGGACAGTGTAATGCAATGGGTTCTCGTGCATATAGCAATACTACAATGCTTTATGCTGGTGGAGATTTTGATAATATGTTTAGACGCAAGCAAGTAGCAGAAGCACTTGGAGTTAATGAGGATTTACTGGCAGATAAACCAACATTAACTTATAATGTCATTATTGAAAAAATAATTTCTGGAGAAATAAAAGCTTTATGGATTGTATGTACAAATCCTCGCCATTCATGGACAAATAACAGTACTTTTAAAGAAGCAATGAAAAAATTGGAGTTATTTGTAGTACAAGATATTTATGGTAATACTGATAGTTCTCAGGATTGTAATGTGTATCTTCCAGCTGTTCCAGGTATAAAGAAGGAAGGAACTTTAATTAATACAGAAAGACGTATTTCTGCTATGAGACCAGTTCTTAACAAATCAGAAGATGAGAGAAGTGACTATGAAATTATATATGGTATTGGAAAAGCATTAGGTATGGGAAGTTTGCTTGATAAATGGAAAACGCCAAAAGATGCTTTTAATTTAATGAAGGAATGTTCAAGAAATATGCCTTGTGATATGACTGGAGTTAGCTATGATGAATTGGTAAACTCAAATGGAATACAATGGCCTTTTAGAGAAGGTGAAGTTCTTACAGATGACCAAAGGCGTTTATTTGAAGACAATATATATTATACACCTTCAAAGAAAGCTAAATTTATATTTGAAAAAGTACGTGAAAATCCATTAGTAACTACAAAAAATTTTCCATATACACTGAATACAGGTAGAGGAAGTGTTGGACAATGGCATACACAAACACGTACAAGAGAAGTTGCATTTGTTGAAGATGTCAGTGTTAAAGATGCATATATTTATATTAATACTAAGCTTGCTAAAGAAATTGACATTAAAGAAAATGAAATGATCAAAGTTTCTTCTATAAATGGAAATTCTTCAGATTTCATGGTTAAGATTACAGACACTGTTAGATATGATGAACTTTATGCTCCTTTGCATTATTTAGAATGTAATAATTTAACACCATCTTTATATGATTCTTACTCTAAAGAACCTTCATATAAGACTACTCCAATTAATATTTCAAAGATTAAAATGGGAGGAATCTAAATTATGAAAAGAATAAAAATTGATAGAAGTAAATGTATAGGATGTTTAACTTGTGTTACTGCCTGTATTGTTAGCCATGAAAGTAGTGATGCAAGAAATCGTGTAACTATAGATAGTAAAACGAAACTTGCACCTATTTTCTGCCGTCATTGTGATAAACCAGAGTGTGTTTATACATGTATGACTGGTGCTATGTCTAAAGATACAGAAACTGGATTGGTTAAATATGATAAAGAACAATGTGCAAGCTGTTATATGTGTATAATGGCATGCCCTTATGGTGTATTGAAAAGTGACCGAATTGAAAACAAAGAAATTATGAAATGTAATATGTGTGTTCATCGCATGGAAAATAATGAACCCAAACCTATGTGTGTAGAAAAATGCCCAATGGGTGCAATAACATTAGAAGAAGCGTAATGATTAAGGGGGGAGTTTTATGAAATATGTTGTTTTGGGTGCTTCGGCATCAGGAATTAATGGAGTTCGTCAGCTTAGAAATTTAGATAAAGAAGCTGAAATTATATTAATATCAAAGGACGATAAAATTTATTCTAGATGCATACTTCATCATTATATGGAAGGCATTCGTGATGTTAAAAGACTTGAGTTTGTTGAAGATAATTTTATAAATAAGAATAATATTGAATGGATTATAGGCAATGAAGCTACTAAAATTGATGTGGGTTCAAAGGAAGTTGTGCTTTTAGATGGGGAAATAGTGAAATTTGATAAATTGCTTATAGCAACAGGGGCTAACACATTCTTCCCACCTATACCAAATTTAAGAACTGCACCTAATGCTATTGGATTTCGTAATTTTGATGATTGTGAAAAGGTAATGGAGCTATCAAAAAGATGTGACAATATAGTAATTATGGGCGCTGGACTTATAGGAATAGATGTTATTTCGGGGTTACTGCATACTGGTAAAAATATTGCTCTTGTTGAAATGAAGGATCATATGCTTTCAATTCAGCTTGATAAAAGAGCAGCGACCGCTTATGAAAAAGGTTTTGAGAGTAAAGGTGTCAAGCAGTATTATGAAAAAGGAATTAAAGAATTAATTGTTGATGAAGAAGGAAAGATTACAGATATATTGTTAACAAGTGGAGAAAAAATCCCATGTGATTTATTAGTAGTTGCAGCTGGTGTTCGTGCTAATGTTGGTTTTTTAGAAGGTTCAGGTATTGAAACTGATAAGTTTGGACTTATTATTGATGCCTTTGGAAAAACAAGTTGTGGAGATATTTATGGTGCAGGAGATGTTACAGGAAGAAATCCTATTTGGCCTACAGCTGTTAAGGAAGGAATTATTGCAGCAAGCAATATGGCAGGAGTAAAAAGTGAAATGACTGATTTTTTTGCCAGCAAATCAACAATGAACTTTTTAGGAATTCCTACAATGTCCCTTGGAATTAATGAGCCTGAAGATGAAACTTATACAGTTGAAATTGAAAATGATGATAATGGAAATTATAAAAAGGTAATACATAAGGATGGCAGGATTTATGGAGCTATTCTTCAAGGAGATTTATCTTATGCTGGCATTTTGACTCAATTAGTTAGAGCTAAAATTGATATTTCAAAGGTTAAAAAGCCAATATTCAAGATAGATTACTCAGATTTCTTTAATATTAAGGAGAATTTTGAATTTACATATTAGTTAACTGGGTGTTGTAAATGATCAAATGCTGTAATACTATTAATAAATTAGAGAAAAAAGACATTGTTAAAATTGAAGGTTATAGATTGTACATTTGCAGGCGGATATAGTGAAAAAGCACTTGAAAGAGGTCAAGCAGTAAGAAAAGGTAATGATATGTTTTGTTAAATTAGCATATCATTACCTTTTTTCTTAATGTAGGATGTTTGGACATAATTAATGATTTCATCATATAAAAATTTAATATAAATTCATAAAACGTGATATAAATCACGGAACGAAAAAATACATGGTGATATACTTAGCCTAATAATAAATAGAGTTCATTTAGAAAATGCAGTTAAATAATTAACAATTTTTTCAAATAAGTATAATAAAGGGGGAAAAATAATGAATTCCATAAAATTAAAGGGAAATTCAAAACAAGGACTAACAGGAGCAACCACTGGTTTTTTTGTAGGGTTTGCTGCAGTAGCACTTTATGGGGCTACAATTGCTGTTTTTAAACAAAGCTTTTCAACTCTTAATCCTATTCTACTAGCATTGCTTATTGCAATACCAAACTTATCAGGTTCATTACTTAGAGTTCCATTTGCAGCTTGGGTGGATACCAATGGTGGAAGAAAACCTTTTATCACATTACTTGCACTTTCAATAATTGGTATGACTGGTTTGTACATAATTATGGCATTTTTTAGACAAAATTTAAGTCAGTACTATTCTTTTTTGTTAATCTTTGGAGCGCTGTCTGGTTGTGGTATAGCTACATTTTCTGTTGGAGTTAGTCAAGCATCTTACTGGTTTCCTCAGAATAAACAAGGAGCAGCTTTAGGAATATATGGGGGTGTTGGAAATTTAGCACCAGGAATATTTACATTATTACTACCTAATGTTGCATTGCCATTGTTGGGATTATCAGGCTCTTACTTAGCTTGGCTAATATTTTTAATAGTAGGAACTATAGCATATTGTATTATAAGTAAAAATGCATGGTATTTTCAATTAATTGATGCTGGGGTAGAAAAAAGTGAAGCAAAACGAATAGCAGCAGCAGAGTATGGACAAGAATTATTTCCAAATGACAAAGTAAGTGAAAGTTTAATGATTTCTGCAAGGACTTGGAAGACTTGGGCATTGGTTTTAATATATTTTACAACTTTTGGAGGATTTTTAGCTCTAACAAGCTGGCTTCCTACTTATTGGATGAGTTTCTTTAAACTAAATATAAAAATGGCTGGTGCATTAACTGCACTTTACTCAATTACTACTTCTGTTGTCAGAATATATGGTGGAAAGATAGCTGATAGACTAGGAGGAGAAAGAATTTCTACTGTGTCCCTTTGCATAATGTTTATAGGAACTGTTTGTATGGTTATTGCTAATTCATTGCCAATAGCTATAATAGGAATTTTATTTTTAGCAGTTGGAATGGGAGTAACTAATGCAGCTGTATTTAAAATACTTCCAAAAGAAGTTCCACATGCAATAGGAGGAGCTTCAGGATGGGTTGGAGGAATAGGTGCTTTTGGAGGATTTGTTATACCACCTGTAATGGCATCCTTTATAGATAAAACTGGTGCAAATTTAAGTGGATTTTCTAAAGGATTTTTAGTATTTTCAGCATTAGCTATAGTATCATTACTAATTTTAGCAATTTTTAAAATGGGTGCAAAGAATTCTCCAGTTACTAGCAAAGCTTAAAAAATTAACAAACGTGATGGACGTCACAGAGTTTAAAAAGAAGTTGTGATATATTTATCATATAGTGGGGGATGGGAAATAACATACACCAAGATGATTTTGCCCCACTATAAGAATGCAAAACTGTAAATTATACTTTGTGAGTCTAAGCAGCAGTTTGAAGTAAGCCCTCAATTTATACAAATTAATTATGTTGATATGTAATACAGTATAAAAAATTTGAAAGGGTGGTAAATTTGTTTAGCGAAGAAATTAACAAACTTAGTGGAGCTGCAGTAAAAAAGGCATCATTTTTAAAGGAAAGTAAGAGCAGGTATTTGATTGCATCGGCGTTAGCAGGTATGTTTGTAGGTTTTGGAATTATACTTATATTTACGGTAGGGGGACTGCTGTCCTCTGTAAATGCGCCAGCTACTAAAATTGCAATGGGAGTTTCTTTTGGAATCGCATTAAGTTTAGTATTAGCCGCTGGTTCAGAATTATTTACAGGTAATAACATGATTATGCCAATAGGTGCCCTGGAGAAAAAGGTTCCATGGAGTTCAGTTTGGGGAACATGGATTTTTAGTTATATTGGAAACGTTTTAGGTTCCGTAGTGTTAGCAGCACTATTTGTACAATCAGGACTTTGGAAAGGTACTACAGCTGAATTTATTTTAAAAACATCAACTGCAAAAATGACAGCACCATATATGGAGCTATTTGTAAGAGGGGTTTTATGTAATATTTTAGTGTGTTTAGCAGTATGGTGCTTTTTCAAATTAAAGGATGAAGCTGCAAAGCTTATCATGGTATTTTGGTGTTTGTTTGCATTTATAACTTCAGGTTTTGAACATAGTGTAGCAAATATGACATTGATTTCAATAGCTTTAATGATTCCACACAAAGCAACAGTATCCATCAATGGATTTATGTATAACCTATCAGCAGTGACCTTAGGTAATATTGTTGGTGGAATGATTTTTGTTGGCATAGCTTATTGGTATATATCTAACAAAAAATCCTGAGGAATTTAGATAATTAAAATAAAGTAGCATAAGGAGGATTAATATGGGATATAAATTAAACTCAGAAAAGTTTAATGATTTTTTAACAGCAATAGGGGATGAATATAAGGTTTATGCTCCTATACTTTTAAAAGGTAAAGGTACATTTTCAGATACAGATACTGTTAGGTATGGTGAAGTTAGTAAAGTTGAGGAAATAGAATTTAATAAGAAATCTAATTTCTCACCAAAGGAAGTTATTCTTCCAATTACACAAACTATATTTTACTTTACAGAAGATAGTGTAACAGAACCTAAAGTAGAAGATAAGAAAGCGTTAATATTCTTAAGAAGCTGTGATATACATGCTGTTAAGAGATTAGATCAAATATATTTAAAGAATGGTGCTGAAGATCCATATTACAAGAGATTAAGAGAAAAAGTTAAATTTGTACTTATGGAATGTGAAAATAGCTTTGAAAACTGCTTCTGTGTAAGTATGGGAAGTAACAAAACGGAAGAATATGATCTATTTGTAAAAGTAGTAGATGGACAAGTTTTTGTTGAATGTAAAGATGAAAGCTTTAAAGGATATTTTGAGGCGTCTGAACAGTCTGAGGTAAGTCCAAAATTCGTAGAATCTAATGAGAAGGAAGTAAAAGTTCCAGAAAACATAGATACAAGTGTATTTGGTTGGAGTGGATGGAAAGAGTATTCACAAAGATGTATAGCCTGTGGCAGATGTAATACAGTTTGTGGAACTTGTGCTTGTTTTACAATGCAGGATATATTCTACAAGGATAATGAAAAGACTGGAGAAAGAAGAAGAGTCTGGTCTCCTTGCCAAGTAGATGGCTTTACAGATATGGCTGGCGGACATAGCTTTAGAAAAGATCAAGGTGAAAGAATGAGATTTAAAGTTATGCATAAGATTTATGACTTTAAAAAGAGATTTGGTTATCACATGTGTGTAGGCTGTGGAAGATGTGATGATGCCTGTCCAGAGTATATCTCAATTTCCAATTGTATAAATAAATTAAACAACGCTATAGAAGAGGTGAAGTAAATGGAGAATATATATTTACCAAAAGCTAGTAAGATAATTAGTATTACTCCACATACAGATATTGATTATACTTTCAGAATGGAATTTGCAGGTGATGTAAAGCCTGGCCAATTCTTTGAGGTTTCTATACCTAAATACGGAGAAGCTCCAATTTCTGTCTGTGAAATAGGAGAAGGATATATAGATTTAACAATCAGACGTGTGGGAGTAGTTACAGATGTTATTCATACTTTCTTCCCAGGAGATACACTTTTCATGAGAGGACCTTATGGAAATGGATTTGATGTAAATATATATAAGGGAAAAGAAGTTATTGTAGCTGCAGGTGGGACTGGACTAGCTCCGGTTAAAGGAATTGTAGATTATTTTTCAGCACACAGAGATGAAGTTAAGAACTTAGATCTTTTAGTTGGATTTAAATCACCAGACGATATACTATTCAGAGAATCCCTAAAAAAATGGGGCGAAAGTGTAAATGTTACAGTAACTGTAGATAAAGCTGAAGAAGGATACTATGGTAATGTTGGCTTGATTACTACTTATATTAAAGATTTAAAAATCGAAAATATAGAAGAAGCACAAGTGGTGGCTGTTGGACCTCCAATAATGATAAAGTTTACTATAGCTGAGTTTCTTAAAAGAGGAATCAAAGAAGAAAATATATGGGTTTCTTATGAAAGAAAGATGTGCTGCGGTCTAGGTAAGTGTGGACACTGTAAAATGGATGATACTTATATCTGTTTAGAAGGACCAGTGTTTAACTATACTAAAGCTAAACATTTAATGGATTAAAGGGGGGAGAATTATGTCTATAGATATTAATACAAAACGTCTAAAAAAGAATGCATTTAGAGTTACAAAGGAAAGAGGAAAGACTGCGGTAAGAATAAGGGTTCCAGGTGGACATATGGAAGCAAAGCATTTTGAAATATTACAAAAAATTGCTGAAGAATATGGTAATGGAACTGTTCATATAACTATTAGACAAGGATTTGAAATACCTGAGATAGATATGAGAAATATTCCAAAAATAAATGAATTGATTCAACCTGTAATAGAAGGTTTAGAAATAAACCAGGTGGATTCAAATACAGGTTATGCTTCATCTGGTACAAGGAATGTATCTGCTTGTATAGGAAACAATGTCTGTCCTTTTGGTAATTATAATACATCTGAGTTTGCAAAGAAGATGGAAAAAGCAATTTTTCCTAATGATCGTCATGTAAAAATTGCATTTACAGGATGTGCTAACGATTGTGTAAAAGCTAGGATGCAGGATTTTGGAATTATAGGAATGACTGAACCACAATATGACAGCTACAGATGTATAGGGTGTCAAGCTTGTGTTAAGAATTGTAAAAAAAGGTCAGTAGGAGCATTAAGTTTCGAAAACTTTAAGGTTGTAAGAGATCATGATAAGTGCATTGGCTGTGGGGAATGTGTCGGTAAATGCCCAACAGGTGCATGGACAAGAAGTGATGAAAAATATTTTAAGTTAGTTATAATGGGAAGAACAGGCAAGAAAAATCCAAGACTTGCTAAAGATTTTGCTAAATGGATAGATGAAGAAAGTATAATAAAAATTGTATTAAATACTTATGAATTTATAGAAGAATATATTGATAAAGATGCACCATTAGGTAAGGAACATATTGGATACATTATAGATAGGACTGGATATCAAGAGTATAAGAAATGGGTACTAAAAGACGTAAAATTAGGAGATAAAGTAGAGATACAGGATAATATTTATTGGTAAAAGAACGGACATTTATGTCCGTTCTTTTAAGCGTATTTTTGTAACAAAAGTTACTGACAAATTAATATAAAATTGTTAAAATAAAAGTATGAAAAGATAATTTGATTTAAATAAATTTAAAATATGGGGTTGAAATAATAATGATTAAAGCCACAGAACAAGATTTTAATCAAATATCAATTTTTAATAGTATAGATGAAAGTACTTTAGAATTGTTAAAATCTAAAGCTTTTAAAGTGAAGCTTAAAAAAGGAGAACTTTTGTTTTATGAAAAGCAAAAGGTTGATAAAATATATTTAATTTTACATGGAAGAGTAACCATGTATAGAAATTCAGAAGAGGGACAAAAAAGAGTAGTTTATATTTTAGGTGATGGAGATTTTGTCAATGAAGTAATATTTGATGATTTGCCTGCGTCTATAAATTGCGAGGCTTTTGAAGAATGCTGTATCTTATGTTTTTGTAAAAAAGATTTATTGAAAATTATGTCAGGAAATTTTAAATTGACAAAAATTATAATAAATTCTATGGCAAGAAAAATTAGAAGACTTTATAGGCAACTCAAAAATACTGTACCCATAAAAATGGATAAAAAGCTTTCAGCAAAGCTGTGGAAGCTATGTAAAGATTATGGAGTTGAGGTAGAAGGAGGAACACTAATTGATATGAATATAAGCATTACTTATTTAGCAGATATGCTAGGAAGCACAAGAGAAACTATATCTAGGTGTATGAAGGGTTTTGAAAAAAGTGGTATACTTAAATTTAGAGGTAAAAAAATATTAATCAGAGATCCTAAAGAGCTGTCTATATACTTTAGGGGTAGAGAGTAAATAGGGTTTATCCTGCGAAATATAATTAGTGTTAAAGTTGAATCTAAACAAGTAATCAACGAAAACCAACATACATTTAATGAAAAAATATTATGTATATGTTGGTATTTTTGTTTTTTTATAAAAAGATAATATAATCTAGAGCTTTAGCCGGAAGCAGTTACTTTATTTTTAATAAAATATTTATAACATAACACAGTAATTTAAGTTATAATATACTTAAATTAAAGGTTATTCCTATATAAGGGGGTGTGGTTATGAAACTAAATGCGGCACAGATAAAATTAGTTGAAAATAAATCACTAGGATATAATTTACTAAAGGGAGTAACAGGCTCGGGAAAAACTACAACAGCAGTGTACAGAAGCGTGTATTTAGAAAACTGCTATTGTTTATATGATAAAGATAGAATTTTGATGATTGCTGGAGATAGTACACAAATTGAATATATAAAAAGAATGTATGATAAAGCAAAAGAAAATACTAAATTTAATTATATAACCTTGTTTTCAAAATTAGATGATAAGTTATGTATACATAGTATAGAGGATATTGTGTATAAATATTTTCATTATGACAAAAAATATAGTAATTACAATTTAATAGAAAATAAAGAAAAAAAGGAATCAATATTAGTTCATTGCGTAAAAGAGGTTAAAAAGTCATATAACAAAATGAAGGTATTAAATAATGATTATATAGAATTTATTATAGATGAAATAAGTTGGATTAAAAGTTGTAATTATACTACGCTTGAGAAGTATCAAGATGCTGTTAGAATAGGAAGAAGTAATAGCAAAATACAAGGGCCTAGAAGGTTGATGAAAAATTCTGATATAAGAGAAGCCATTTTTAAAATTATGACTTTATATAATGAAAAACTTGAAGAAAGAAATTTAATTGATTTAGAAGATATGTCGTTAATAGCATTGCAGCAATGCAAAAATATTATTGATAAAAGATATACTCATGTTATAGTAGATGAAAGTCAAAACCTAACCAGAGTGCAATTGGAATTGATAAAAGAGCTAAATAGCAAGGAGGCTTATTCTAGCACTACTTATGTAGTTAGTAAAGATAACTGCAAAAATTCAAATGGATGGTTAATAAAATCACGTAAGGTTAGTAGTTTAGGATTACCGTCAAAAGTAAAAGGACACATATTTACTAAAAGATATGAAGAGAATGTAGAAAAGAAAAGGATTGATTATTCTATGGAATCATTTAAGTATTGTGACATAAAGCATGGAAGAGATTATGAATTATCTAGAGATATAAATAATATTTCTGAAATAATAGTAAAAGATTTAGATTTGCAATATAAATATACTGAAGAGGAATTAAAAAAGTTACCTGTATATAGCGATATAGCAGCAGGAGAACCAATACTTATGAATCCAGAAATTGAAGATGTCTTTTATGTTCCAAATTATTGGCTTAAAGGCATTAAGGATTGCTTTATACTAAAAGTTAAAGGGGACAGTATGATAGGTGCTGATATATATAATGGAGATTATGTAATAATCAAAAAACAATATACAGCTCAAAATAAGGAGATTGTAGCAGTTAATTTAGACGGAGATGCTACTCTAAAAAGATTTGTGAATAAAAAAGAAGGCATATATCTTATGCCTGAAAATAATAAATATGAACCTATTCGCATTAGTGATGAGGGAGCAAGTATTATAGGAGTAGCAGTGGGAATAATTAAACAAATGTAGATTAAATCTAATTTATGCCAAATGGTATAATAATTTTAACTTTGGAGTTGTTTATATATGGATCAAAAAACTATTGAAAAGCATGATACAAAAATAAAAATAAGAAAACCAAAAATGTATAAAGTAATTATTTACAATGATGATTATACTACTATGGAATTTGTGGTGAAAATTTTAATGGGAATTTTTAAGAAGACTCCAATAGAGGCTACAAAAATTATGTATGATGTACATAGGAGTGGTATAGGAATTGCAGGTATATATTCTTATGATATAGCTGCTACTAAAACAGTGCAAGCCATGAATGAAGCAGAAGAAAGTGGCTTTCCACTAAAATTTAGTATGGAAGAGGAGTAGGAGTAGAGATGAAATTAGATACAATAGTAAATGAAATTATTACAGCTGCTTACAATGAAGCAAAATATTCAAAGCACGAATATTTTACGCCAGAACATATTTTATATTCTTCTTTATTTTTTGAGGAAGGAAAAAAAATAATAGAAAATTGTGGTGGTAATGTAGAAGAGATAAAAGAAGATTTAATTAAACATTTTAAAGATAACATGAGTTTAATAGAAAAAGGAGATCCTACAGAAACTATAGGAGTAGAAAATATAATTGTTTCAGCAGGGGAACATGTATTATCAGCAGAAAAAGAAGCTATAAATTTAGGTGATATATTTGTAGCTATGTATGATGAAGAAGAGAGTTTTGCCAGCTATTTTTTAAAAAAGCAGGGAATAAAAAGAATAGAAATATTAAATTATATAACTCATGGTATTTCAGAATTTAATTTAGAAGAAACAGAAGAAATAGAAGAAGATACATTTGAAGAATATAATGAAAGAAAAGAAGAGAATGCACTTCATCAATATACTATAGACCTTACTGAGAGAGCTAAAAATGGACAAATAGACCCTCTTATTGGAAGAGAAGACATATTGGATAGAACTATACAGGTATTATCTAGAAGGCTTAAAAACAACCCTATTCACGTAGGAGAACCAGGGGTAGGTAAAACTGCTATTACAGAAGGGCTTGCTAAAATGATTATAGAAAACAAGGTGCCAAAGTCCCTTCAAGGAAGTAAAATATATTCCTTAGATATGGGAACACTTTTAGCAGGAACTAAGTATAGAGGTGATTTTGAAAATAGAATAAAAAAGGTACTTAGAGATTTAGAAAAGGAAGATAAAGCTATTGTATATATAGATGAAATTCATACAGTAATAGGAGCTGGAGCTGTTTCAGGAGGTTCTGTAGATGCATCAAATATCTTAAAGCCTTTTTTATCTAGAAGCAGTATTAAATTCATAGGGTCTACTACCTATGATGAATATAAGAAGGTTTTTGAAAAAGACAAGGCACTAGCAAGAAGATTTCAAAAAGTTGAAGTATCAGAGCCTTCTATAGATGATACCTTTAATATATTAGAAGGTCTTAAAGAAAGTTATGAAGATTTTCATAAGGTAAAATATACAGAAGAGGCTTTAAGAGCGGCTGTAGAGCTTTCATCAAAATATATTACAGATAGATATCTTCCAGATAAGGCTATTGATGTTATGGATGAAGCAGGGGCTTATGTGAAACTTCATTCAAAAGACGAAAAAAATGTAGAAATACATGCTAAGGATATAGAGAAAATAGTAGCATCTATAGCTAAAATACCTGAAAAAACTGTGTCAGTAGATGAAGCTTCTATACTTAAAAATCTTGATGAAACAATAAAAAAAGAAATATTTGGCCAAGAAAAGGCAATAGAATGTATAGTAACTGCTATAAAAAAATCTCGTGCAGGTTTTAATGATGAAAATAAAACTGTAGCTAATCTTTTATTTGTAGGACCTACAGGTGTAGGAAAAACGGAAATATGTAAGCAAATTTCAAAAGCATTAAACATTCCACTTGTAAGATTTGATATGAGTGAATATCAAGAAAAGCATACAGTAGCAAGGCTTATTGGAGCGCCTCCAGGATATGTAGGCTATGAAGAAGGAGGACTACTTACAGATGCAGTAAGAAAAAATCCTTATTGTGTATTGTTGCTAGATGAAATTGAAAAAGTTCATCAGGATGTTCTAAATGTATTACTACAGTTAATGGATTATGCAACTCTTACAGATAGTACTGGAAAAAAAGTTGATTTTAGAAATGTAATACTTATAATGACTTCTAATGCAGGAGCTAGATCTATCGGAAAACCTCTTATGGGATTTGGAGGAAGAACTGTAGAAAATGAAAATATAGATAAAGAAATAGAAAAATTTTTCTCTCCAGAGTTTAGAAATAGGTTAGATAATATCATAGTGTTTAATAAAATGAATGAGGATATGGCACTTTTGGTAGCTAAAAAGGTTATAAGAGAATTTGAAGAAAAGTTGAAAACCAAAAATATAAAAATACAGGTTACAGAAAAGTGTTATAAGTGGTTAGCAAGTAAAGGGTTATCTTTAGAATATGGTGCAAGGGAAATAATAAGAATCGTATCACAGCAAATAAAACCTTACTTTGTTGATAGAGTATTATTTGGAGATGTAAATAGAGAAAAAACAATAGTTATAGATGTTAAGGATAATGAAGTTTTTATTAATTAAAAATATATAAGGTGATTTTAAGTATTGGTAGCTCATAAATAAAGCTTTGAATTTGATGCTCCTCCATATACATTAATATAAAAGAAAATTTAGAGTATACCTATTGATATTTAAATATATTTTCTTTGGTAACTAAAGTTACGGTATATATTAAAAAAAAGTGATACTATACTTGTAAAGAGATAACAAAGGAGAGATGTTAAGTGTCGAATATAGAAAATTTAGAAAGACAACATTTAGATATAAAAGAAGAAATATTATATATTAAACAATCTATAAATTTAGATGATTTAGAAAAGAATGCAATGGACATAGCAAAACATATTAGTTTATTAGCGGGAAAACTAAAAGTTCATCTAGGTTCTGAGGATAAATATCTGTATCCTTCTTTACTAAGCAGTGATAATATTTCTATAAAAACCATTGCCAATTTCTACATTAACGAAATGGGAAATCTTTCTGATGCTTTTATTGAATATAAAAATAAATTTAATACTAAAAGTAAAATTATGAACAATCAACAGGGATTTATAAAAGAATCTAAAGATGTGGCTTTAAATTTGGAAAAAAGAATTCATAAGGAGGATGAAGAATTATATCCCTTGCTAAAATAGTTATTATACTAATTAATAAAGTTTTTCATAAAAAAACCTATTGACTTTTCAATGGGTTTTTATTATATGGAGAAAAAACAAAATTGTATAAATTTTCTTTGAAATATGTAATAATGTAAATAAGGACAACTTTAATTCAATGTTTTGTACTAGCTAAGCAATATCAAGAATTATTTTTTAAATACGATATATTTTTTAACAATGATATATTTATTATAAGAAAAAATATTATATTAAGGAGGCGAATCATATTGATTAATGGAGTAAATTCAAATTATCAAAGTATCCCTTTAATAGACAATACAAAAAGTATCAAAAAATATAATAATTTAGAAGATCTTTATGCAGCCTACAGTAGTATAAAATCCAATGTCAATAATAATTACTATAATGCTAAAGATTCTTTAAGCAAAACATATTCAATATCTACAGTAAGAAAAGACGCTTCGGACTTGCTTGTTAAAGGTAAGAATTTAATAGATGAGAGTAAAAACGGAGTGTTCCAGTCAAAGACAGCAACTTCAAGTGATGATAAAAAAGTTACTGCTGTAGCAACTGCTGGAGCTGCTAATAAAGACTATAGTATAGAAGTCAAAAATACAGCAGCCTATCAAAGCAATAAAAGCACTGAAGTTAATGCAGTTGAAAAATCAACTTTTAGTAAGGGAGATAATACTTTTACAATAAGTTATGCAGGAAAAAGCAAGGATGTGTCTTTTAAAGTAGAAGAAGGAGATAGCAATGAAAAGGCTATAAGTAGTATGGTAAGTGCTATAAACAATTCTGATACTGGGGTTAAAGCTTCAGTAGTTAAAGATTCTAAAACTAATGCAATGTATATGAAAATTGATGCTAAAGAAACTGGAAAAGATAACTCTTTTGAAATTAAAGATAAAACAGGTAATGCAGTAGCTGCATCTGGAGTTCAAAATAAAACTGCAGAAGCTAAAGATGCGAATTATAGTGTTAATGGGATAGGATATACTTCAAAAACTAATGATGTAACCGTGGATAATGGAAAGGTTAATTTGAATCTTAAGGAAAGTACTGAAGGACCAATTAAAGTAGCAATTAAAAATGACAATTACAAAATAAGAAAAGGCATTGAAAATTTTGTGACTAGCTATAATAAATTTTCTGGCGATATACAGAGCAATGATTTGGATGCCACTATATTGAAATCATCAACAAGTGCACTAAAAAGAAATGAAGCTAGATTAAAAGATATAGGAATAACTATTAATAAAGATAATAGTTTATCTATAGACAATAAAGTACTTAATGATGCTATTGAAAAAAATGAGGATAAAGTAAAAAATATATTTTCTGGATATACAGGAATTGGTAAAAAAATCACTAGTGCTGCTAAAGCAGCGGAATTAAATCCAAGCATTGTTGTGTCAGCTGTTACAAATGTGGGATACAATAATACTTATGCTATTATGCAAAGTGCAGCACAACAAGGAAGTTTTCTTAATTTAATGAGGTAAGTCATATTCAAAAAATAACTAGTCATTATGTTAGTCTATTTTGCGTCATATTGCTTCAGCATAACCCTTTGATAGAACAAAGATATACTAACTATTTGACTTGTTAATCTCTTTCATATGAATAAGATAATGACTGCTATAGTTAAGTTTATAGTAGTCATTTAAATATTTAATCTTTAGGTATTATGCAATCTTTAACTTTGCTGTAGGCATATTCTATGGAGGAATCTAAATTATTATTACTTTTTCCAGCACCTTGTGCAGAAAAGCTACTTCCACCACCTTTTCCATCAATTAAAGTTATAGCGTCTTTCAAAAGAAGATTCATACTAATAATGCTTAAACATTTTGAACACATAAATATAAGTTGTGATTTATCATCAAATTTTATTCCAAATAAGACTATAACATTTGGAAGCTCCGTTAATTTTGACGCTAAAAGATTAATATATTTTAAATCAGCATTATCATATATATGTTTAATGATTTTAATGTTCTCTAAATTTTCAGTAGAATTCAAGATATCCTGTATTTCATATTGAAGAACTTTTGATTTTAAGGCTTCTTTATGAGAAATAGCTTTGTTAAGCTCATCTGCAATTGTTTCTACTTTATTTAAAAGTTTTGTATCACTGCAGTGTAAAAGTTTAGATACTTTTTCTATTAGTTGGTTTTTTGAAAAATAGTCAGAAATCGCCACTGAACCACATATAAAACTTATTCTCATGGTATCCTTATGTTTTTCAGACTTAATAATTTTAAGTAACTGAACTTCAATGGTGGACTTAGCATGCATTTCATCACATTGCATATGAAAGTCTCCAATTTTAATTATCTTAACTTTTTCATTTCCCCGTACAGTAACTTTTTTTATGGGTAATTTTTTTAATTCATTTTTATTTAAATATAGTGTTTCTACAGAAATGTTATCTGAAATTATTTTATTAGCCTTTTGCTGAGCAGTTTTAATTTCAATATCTTCAATAGTTTTATCAATATCAATGTAGGAAAATTCATTTTCAATATTAAAATTAATTGTATTTGCATTAAATAATTCTGAAAAACAAGCAGAAATTATATGCTGCCCAAGGTGTTTCTGCATATAATTATATCTTTGTTCCCAGTCTATTATGCATTTAACCTTGTGAATTTTTAAAGGCTTTAATTCTACTACATGATATATCTTTTCATCTTTTTCGTATACATATATTACTGGAGCAGAGTTTATCCACCCATAATCACTAAAATTTCTCCCATTATATGGACAAAAGTAAGTTTTATCAAGTTCAATATGGTATTTATCATCCTTTTCAATTACATTTATAATTTCAGCAGTAAAAATTTTTTCATATGGATTTTCGAAGCAAAGTTTTTGCAATATCTAACAACTCCTTTTGTACACCAAACTTAATTAGAATACAAATCTAATAATAGTAATGCACAATATACATTCTAACATAAAAATTTACTAAATAATTAGCAATGTTAGAAGCTTATAAAAAAAGTATGTACAAACATTACTATATAAGGATATAATTAGAATGAGGTTATGAAATTTTAGAAGAATAGAAATATTGCAAAATGGAAAGTAATAAACTATATTTAATATAGAACAATTAATTAAAAATTTTGGAGGTGTTGTATTATTAATAAAAATTTAAATTTAAATGAAGGCATTAGGGAAAAGGAAATTAGATTATCAGAGGAAGGAGAAAGTCAGATTATTAAAACTGATGAGGCTTTGAATCTTGCAATAGAGAGAGGATTAGATTTGGTAATGATTTCTCCAAATGCTAAACCACCTGTATGCAAAATAATGGACTATAATAAATTCCTTTATGAACAATCTAAAAAAGACAAAGAATCAAGAAAAAACCAGAAGATTGTTGATCTTAAAGAAATAAGATTAAGACCTAATATCGAAGAACATGACATAGAAATTAAAGCAAATAATGCTAGAAAATTTTTATCTAATGAGAATAAAGTTAAAGTATCTATTAGATTTAGAGGAAGAGAAAATAATTATACTCATGTAGGAAATAAAGTATTTGATGTGTTCATTTCTAAAATAGGTGATATAGCAGTAGTTGAAAGATCGCCTAAATTAGAAGGCAATAATATGATTATGATATTAGGACCTAAAAAATAATATATTTTGTAAAGAGATAGATAGTGCAAAGTTTATTTCTTTATTTAAGGACAAGTTTTTTTATGATGATTAATCATTAATCAGGTAATTCTTAGATCTAGGTAAAATACTTATAGTTTGAATGAATAACAATAAAAGGATATATATGAAAATGGTTTTCATTGAAAAGGCATATAAGTTTATTTACTAATTATAAATTTTAGTGTATAATAATGAATTGTAAGTGAATAACTTGGATAGAGGCGCGAAGTTTAAAAGTAAGACTGTGGAGGTAAGCACTGAGAAGTAGTTTGAAAGGAAATTTCGCCGAAGCTTATAGCAAATGCTTTAATGCTATATAGTTGGGCCTTGTATAAAACATATACAGGACTGTCACAAATTTAAATTTGTGGAGAGCTATCATTCATTGTGAAATTAACGTGTATTTTTGGATTAAGTGCATGTTTTAATGCCTTGAGTGTATGCTCAAGGCATTTTTTATCTTAGTTATTTCATTTGTCGGAAAAAATATAACCGATAAGGAGGAAAAAAATGCAGCAGAATAATGAAGAAAAAAATGGAAATTCAAATGAATTAAAAAGAAGTTTAACAGCAAGACATCTTAATATGATTGCAATGGGAGGTGCCATTGGAACAGGTATATTTTTAGCTCTGGGAGCTACAATTAAACAAGCAGGTCCAGGGGGTGCTTTAGTTGCATATGGTTGTATAGGTGTTATGGTATATTTTTTAATGACTAGTTTAGGTGAAATGGCAACGTTCATGCCAGATTCAGGTTCTTTTGGAATATATGCATCAAAATTTGTAGATCCAGCATTCGGGTTTGCCATGGGTTGGAATTACTGGTATAACTGGGCGATTACTGTTGCAGCAGAAATGGTTGCAGGAGCTTTGCTTATGAAATATTGGTTTCCAGGAGTCCCAGCTGTTATATGGAGTGTTTTATTTCTCTCATTAATAGTTGCACTTAACTTTTTATCAGCAAGGGCATATGGAGAAGCAGAGTTTTGGTTTGCAGGTATTAAAGTAGTTACTGTTATTATATTTTTAATAGTAGGTATTGCAACTATAATGGGAATACTAGGGGGACATTCTATAGGCTTTAAAAATTTTACAGTTGGTGAAGCACCATTTGTTGGTGGAGTTAAATCAATTTTCTTGGTATTTTTGATTGCAGGATTTTCATTTCAAGGAACAGAGCTTGTTGGTATAGCTGCTGGAGAAAGTGAAGAACCTGAGAAAAACATACCAAAAGCAATTAATACAATATTTTGGAGAATTTTACTGTTTTATTTAGGAACAATATTTATTGTAGGTGCAATAATTCCTTATATGGAAGCTGGAGTTGATACAAGTCCATTTACATTAGTGTTCCAAAAAGCTGGTATTGCAGCAGCGGCATCATTAATGAATGCAGTTATTTTAACTTCAGTATTATCAGCTGGAAACTCAGGAATGTATGCTTCAAGTAGAATGTTATATGCTATGGCTAAGGATGGAAAAGCTCCTGCGTCTCTTGGTAAACTTAATTCAAGAGGGGTTCCTACAAATGCATTAATACTAACTACAGTAGTAGCGTCTCTTTGTTTCTTAACAGGGCTTTATGCAGAGACTACAGTTTATGTATGGCTTGTAGCAGCTTCAGGACTTGCAGGTTTTGTGGCATGGGTAGGTATAGCATTATGTCACTATCGTTTCCGAAAGGCTTATGTTGCTCAAGGACGTGATTTGAAAAAATTAAAGTACACAGCAAAGTTATTTCCATTAGGACCAATAATAGCTTTAGTATTATGTATAATAGTTATTTTAGGACAGGGTGTTACCTATTTTGAAGCAGATAAAATAGACTGGAATGGAGTAATTTCCTCATATATAGGATTACCACTATTCTTTGCATTATGGATAGGATATAAAATGAAACATAATACAAAGGTGATTGAATTAAAAGATGTGGATTTGGAAGTTCATAATGAAAAATAGATAGAGTTCATTGTCTTACAAAAAAGTTACAATTATTAGAAAAAATATTATTTGAAATTCACGCTACAATCTATCAATTAGCGTGGATTTTTTTATTATTAAACAAGAAGTTCATTGAAATTTTTCTGCTTTACATGTATTATAATGTGTGATACAAAAAATTAAATGGTTATTAGATAAATATGTATAGAAGTGGAGTTTAAACTAATGAAAAAATTTAAAAAATTTTATATTGAAATTACAAATGTATGTAACCTTTCTTGTGATTTTTGTCCTCAAACACGGCGTTCACCTGAATTTATGAAAATAGAAACTTTTAGTAAAATATTAGATCAAATAAAGATGCATACAGATTATATATATTTCCATGTAAAAGGAGAACCTTTTTTGCATCCAGAAATAGCCGATTTTTTGGATTTGAGCTATGAAAAAGGATTTAAGGTAAATATAACTACCAATGGAACTCTCATAAATGAAGTTAAAGAAAAAATACTTATGAAGCCTGCTATAAGACAGGTTAATTTTTCATTGCATAGTTTTGATGGAAATGAAATAACTAGTAATAAAGATGAGTACATTAACCATATTATTTCATTTGTTAAAGAAGCTATATGCAGTACAGAAATGTTAATATCACTTAGACTATGGAATTTAGAAAAAAATGATGATAAAAAGATTCGAAAAAATAGGTATATACTTCAAAGCATAGAGGAAGCATTTGATTTACCATATAAAATTGAAGAAAAAATTATTCCAGGCAGGGGGATTAAAATTTCTAATAGGTTATATTTAAATCAAGATTATAAATTTCAATGGCCTGACTTAAAAGAAGAAGAAGATAATAGCAGCAGTTTCTGTTATGGACTAAGAAACCAAGTTGGAATATTAGTGGATGGAACTGTAATACCTTGCTGTCTTGACGGAGAAGGAATAATCAATTTAGGAAATATACACAAAGCTCATTTTTCTGAAATAATAGAGAGTGAAAGAGCTAATAAACTTTTTGATGGTTTTTCAGGAAGAAAAGTAGTTGAAGAGTTGTGTAGAAAATGTGGGTATAGAAAAAGATTTAATATTTAAACTGTCCTTAGAAAAATATCAGTTTTATTTATTATGGGCATCAAAACATATTATAATTAAATTTTCTGAATTTCAAAGTAGATTAAAAAATAAGCATTATTAAAAGGAGATAATATAATGAATGAAAATTGGATACAAGTAAAAATTACAAAAATTGATGAAATAGCAAAACTACCACAATATGCTCATGATGGAGATGCAGGTATGGATTTGTTTTCTATAGAAGAAGTTACTATAGAACCAACAGAAACAGCGCTTATTCGCACAGGAATAAAAATAGAGCTTCCTAAAAATACTGAAGCACAGATTAGACCAAGAAGTGGATTGGCACTGAAACACTCTATAACAGTTTTGAATACACCAGGTACTATAGATGAAGGATATAGAGGGGAAATATGCATAATACTTATTAATCATGGTAAGGTGCCTTTTAACGTTGAAAAGGCTATGAAAATAGCACAAATGGTTATTAAACCTGTATTTAAAGTTAAGTTAGTAGAAGTGAAAGAATTATCAGAAAGTGAAAGAGCTGAAGGTGGTTTTGGATCAACAGGAACTAAATAATTAGTTGGAGTTTGAATACCAGCTAAATTTTAGTTTGTTTATGGTTTTAGGATAAGGACGAGTTAGCTAAGAACTTAAAAAACATTAGGTGTAAGTCAAAAATGAGTACTTATAATATCATAAGTACTCATTTTTTTAGTCAGCAGAAATTTCACTAGATATTTGAAATTTAAGTCTAAAGCCTTTTACTGAAGGTTTGATATTAGAGGTTACATTTTTTGTTATAAATAAATAATAGTTTTCTCCAAGATTATAAGGCTTGGAAGGAACAATTTTTATAGATTTTTTATCTTCTGTTAAAGAAGCTTCAGTAGGAATTATAAAGCCATTTTTATCTGCCACATATATGTTTGAACTATTTACATTTTCATTCATAAGTTCTTTATCATAGGATAATAGCCATTGTCTATTTTTATCTACATTTTTACAAGATTCTAAATCCTCCCAGTTTGCATCTGTAAAAGAGGACGTGTCAACAGGCAATATTATTTCAGTTAATGGGAATGAAGAATTATCTTTATATTTTTGAGGCGTTCCTAAGGCATATTTTACAGTGATACTAGTATTTAAATTTAAGTTTTTGATTTTATTTTCTCCATCTTCATTGTCATTAACATAAAAAAATTGAGAAACCCCGTTAGTATTTTCTAATTCTAAAAATATAAAACTATCTTCTTTATATATATTTTTTAAGTTACCTGAAGTCCAAGATACACCGATTATAGGTGTAAGGTTTTTCTGTATATCATAGTAACTATAATTCTTATTATTAGAATTTTTAACATTTATACTAGGTAATGGAGAGCTTGTTTCTATTATAATGTAAGGATAAGTTATAATTTGAGGTAACATAGTGCTTTCGTCAGGATCTGTTTCTTGAATTAATATATTTACGTTTCCTTCTGAATCTTCTATAGAATTCACTGTGATTCCATAACCAGTAGTAGGTTTTTCGCCTCTCATAATGGCTATATATGATTTACCAGAACTACTGTCACTATAAGAAACAAAACCTTCCTTATCTTTATAAAGCTCTATTTTTTTAATTAAAGTTTCAGGAGCATTGTCCTGAGATATAAAATTAAAGTTAACTTTATTGTAAGCTATAGACTTATTGTTTGCTGAAAAAGAATCTGTACATTTAGATATAACTTGAGCTTTCGCTTTAAGTGGTGTATATATTAGTCCTATAGCTAAGGTTATACACATGGATATTAAAAGTTTTTTTCTCATAAATGAGTCCTCCCTAAATATAATGATTTAATTAAACTGGACGTAAAAATCTATAATTATGTTTCAAAAATTTGAAACAAACTTAAGTTTACAAATTAAATATTTATAACTATTATGTTAGAGTTACAAATAAAGTAAAAAATAGTTCTGGTTAATTTTATATTTAGTATAAAATTAACCAGAACTATTTTAACTGGGTATAAATAACGTTATACCCTGGGTTAAAATAGTTAAATAAATAGAACTTCCTCCGTATATTAAATTAGACGTAGCTAAAACATAAAATGCTTCAAAAATTTTAAAATTTTTTTTAATTAATAGATTTAGCTATATCTACTAAAGAATTTTCAGGTAAAGTACTAGATAAAGAATACTGTATATTGTTCATTATCCAGGTGATTTGTGTTGTGGTAGTAGACTTATTATCTTTAATATAACTAACATAAGCTTTATTATTTTGTATAGATATAACACTAGTACCTTCTAAGGCAGACAAATTTTTGCTTTCATATATTTGAAAGTATGAATCACCTGAACTATATTTTAATTTAATGCATTTTAATTTTGTATCTGGAATTGATATGTCTGTAAGGTTAAATCCCTTTGGAATATAAGTTGGGGTCAAAATTTTACTTTCAAAGTATTTTTCAGCAGTTGATATATTTAAATTTTTTTGCAGTGCAGATAAACCTTGAAAACCAGTAGATGTTTCTCTATTAGTTTCATTGTCATTTGCAACTAAATTATTTTCTGTGGTGTTTTCACTTGAAGAGACACTATTAACATTCTTTGTAGACTCAGCATTACTATTTGTTGAGGTATTGCTGGAAGTTCCATTGTTAGTATTGGCATTTGATGTATTAGTGCCGGATTTATTGTTTTCTAAGATCTCAGTTTCATTTTTATTTGCATTTTTGCTATTTGAAGAAGAATTTGTGGATTTAGCTAAAGCTTTATCGTCTTTTGTTTTTAAAGATTCTTTAATAGTTTCATTATTTTCAAGATTCTTATACTCCTGTTGTTTAGCTTCATTTATATAATTACGAACAAGAGTTGATTTATTATATAAGTAATTATATGAAAATCCGACTATTAAAAAAGCTACAGAAGCTGCTGTGGCAAGTATAGGCTTTATTTTGTTCTTTTTTTGATTTTTGCATTTTTCCAAAGTCATTTTCTTTAATTCATCAGTAGCATAAATATCTTTAAGAATCAAATTTGAGGTATCTCTAAAATCTTTTATACTATCCTTCATATTCAATCTTCCCATCTATATTAAATTTCAATATTTTTCTAGCACGAAAAAGCCGATTTCGAATAGTCCCTTCTGGTACTTTTAGAATTTTACTTATATCAGCAGTAGATAATTCCTCATAATAGTAGAGTAATATAGGCTCTTTGTATTTATGAGGTAAATTCATAACTTCATTTAAAAGTTTCTCGCATTGAATTTTATCAACAACTTTATCATCTATGTTCATATAGCTATCTACTAATGAAGTACTATCGGTGTCATTTAACATGAAGACTTTTTTAAACCAAGAATTTCTCAATATATCCCTGCAGGCATTCATAGTGATACTCATAATCCACGTTTTTTCACTGCTCTTTTTCCCGAATTTAGAAAAATTCTTATAAATTTTTATAAATACTTCTTGAAAAACATCTTCTGCCAAATACTTGTCCTTAAGATATATGTAAGCAATTCTTAGTACATCATCTCCATAGCTATTCATTAATCGCTCTAGCTCCTTGTCCATGTTTTAATAATATCTTTTTTCAAGATATTTTTCCCCCCATCCTAAATATTAGATGTACTAAACTATATAATAAGATTAACTCTATAATACAGAAAAATTCTTAAGTTATAATATGTAAAATAGGTATACCATTCTATTTTTAAGAGCAGAGAGTTTAAGTTTACTATTTTCAAAGGACAATTTCCTTTGTAAGTGCTCATAGTATAATGGTAATAGTAGGCTTATATTATATAATATCATATTTTCAATTTTTTAGTGCAGTTTTAAGAGTAAAAAATATGTGATATAGTACTAAAAACAACTAATTTAAGCCAATACAAGTAAATACATATAGAAAATATAAAAATTCATTGTAAAAACACTTAAAGCTAATTTTTATAATATAATTTTACAACATTCCATAGTCTAGTACCAGTAGATTTCTATTTTCATCGTATCCAAAAGTGCTTAGTTTGCAATATTCATTTTGTAATTCAACTGAACTTGTTACCCAAGTTTTTTTGAATTCTTCAAGAATGGGGAAAAATTTAGTTTCATTTATAAAGCTATTTCCTTTTTTAATATAACTATATATAGTTTCATCTGAATCATTATTTATAGATAAAGGCGTCAAACGTTTATGAACTGTAAGGTATAGAAAATTACTTTCATATATAGCATACACAGGGCAAAGTATATTTTTAAAGGCTTTAAGGCGAATATCATTTGAATGAAATATATTAAATTCGTTGATGCATTGATCTGCACCTATGGGAAGACGCGGACTAGTAGCATCTGATGAAGTCTTTATTATAAAATCATCAACAAGATACACACACCTCATTGATCTTGAAATTAAATTTTCTTTATTTAACTGATTCAATAATTTATTATTTAATCTTTTGTTTCGACCAATTTTCATATTATAAGTATTTAGAAATATTTCTGCTTTTTCATCACTATATGTTAAAATTTCTTCATGATTCTTTTTTTTGCCAAATATATATTCCAAAAAAGTATCCTCCTAAATAAAAATAAATATTCATTTAATAAATAATTTTTAATAATCAAAATATTAAATTATACGTAATTTAATATTTCATTTTATAAGTACACTAATAATATCACATTTTCTTTATAAAAAAAAGGACGATAAAAAAGCTTAGAAAAAGTTTCTAAGCTTCAAAACATAGAAAATTATTTATTATAAAAACATATTAACTTTTTATAATAAATAATTTTCCATACTTGATGTTTTACATATTTTAATGACCTGTTAGAATGTTACTGAAACCCATAGCTCTGGAAACAGAAAAATCATATTTTAAAATCCTAATAGATTTATGTTTAGATAACATATTTCCTATTTGAAGTTTTTCTATATTATAATAATCAAGGCAATGGGTATCTGAACCAACAGATATTTTTATATCATTCTTTTTTAAATGCTTAAGCAATCTTTTAGTTGTCCAAGTATCTATAGAATCTACAACTTGCTGAAAGTATTCATAGCCTTCGTTTACATTTAACTCCCAAAATAGATTATTTTCTTTAAGTTTATTTATTAAAAATTTTAAACCGTAATTTTTATATAAGTATAATAAATCAGTGTGGGCTAGACCAATACTGCATTTTAAGTTTTTTGTGTATTTATCTAATTCATCAAGTTTTACACTGCTTTTGTAATAATCTATATACTCTAGAAGAACATAATCCAATTTATTTAACTCTTCATAGGGCAGGTGATCCAAATCACACAAATCCTTATTCATACATAATTCAATACCTGAATATACTTGTATTTTATCTTTATATTTATACTTTAATTTCTCTAAATTTTCTATATATAGTTTTAGGTTTTCACAAGATACAGAGGAACATTTAGCAGTTTGAAAGTGGTCGGATATACCTACTGCAGTTAATTTATGTGCTATAGCATTTTCAATTATCTTTTCTGGCGTATGTATTCCATCTGACCAGAGAGTATGATTGTGTAAATCCATAAAAGCTATCGAATTTAAATCCATAAAAGATACCTCTTTTCAATTTAAAGTATTTTCTAACTATTTACAATTTAAAATATTTTCCATCAAGAAACGTTTACAAGTATATGATATAACTAAACTAAAGAAATGTAAATGGCATTGTTACTTTAATAACTTAGAATATTAAATGAAAATTTGCAAGTATAATAAAAAAATGAATCAAAAATTTCTGTAGCAACTTATAATTTTATTCATATAATAAAATTAAGCAAGAGATGTGAAGTGATGAATGGGAGATTAAGTTAACAAAAGTACAAGAAAAAAACATCAATATGATTTGATAAGTAAGAAGCAGAGGTGTAATTTTAACCTCTGCTTTGTTCCAGTAATAGGAAAAATGAATTTCAATTTACACTTACTAATATGTTATGTGTTTTGAAGTGCTAAATGTTTTTAAAGAGAAGAGTAAAGTAATGAAAAATATTGTTGAAAAATTAACTGATAATGGTAATATATATTTAAAAAATGTTTTTTAAAGCATATATCTGAAGATTTTTAAACTATTTTGAAGGGTGAAAACATTAAAAAATGGGAGGATTGATTATGAAGGTTATTGTTATAGGTGGAGTAGCTGCGGGTATGTCTGCTGCTGCAAAAATAAAAAGGATAGACAGAAATACTGAAGTTTCAGTTTATGAAAAAGGTTCAATTTTATCCTATGGAGCTTGTGGACTTCCTTATTATATAGCTGGTATTAATGAGGATTATAGTAAAATGATAGCAAGAACTAAGGAGGAATTCGAAAAGTCAGGCATGAAAATTAATATTAGACAGGAAGTTGTAAAAGTTATGCCTGAAGATAAACAAATTTTAGTGAAGGATTTAGAGAATAATAGATTATTTACAGATTCTTATGATAAACTTATTATTTCAACAGGAGTTGTACCAATAATACCTCCTTTAAAAGGAAAGAACTTAAAAGGGGTATATGTATTAAAAACTTTAGAACATGGATTAATACTAAAAAAGGCAATAGAAAATCCAAAAGTGAAAAATATATTAATTGTTGGTGGAGGTTACATAGGCATAGAAGTAGCAGAGACCTTAAGTAGTGTAGGTAAGAATGTAAGAATTGTTGAATTAGCTTCAAGGATACTACAACCTTTTGACAATGAAATAACTGAAATGATTACTAATCATATGCTTGAAAAGGGAATCCAACTTAATTTAAATGAAAAAGTTGAAGAAATTCTTGGAGAAGAAGAAGTTAAAGGTGTAAAGACTAATGCTAAAAATTATGAAGCTGACTTAGTTATACTTTCCATTGGAGTAAAGCCAGCTACAGAATTTTTAAAAGATTCACCTATAGCTTTATCAAAAAATGGAGCTGTTGTAATTGATAGAGAAATGAGAACTAATATACAGGATATATATTCAGCTGGTGATTGTGCTGAAGTTTACAATAAAATTAAACAAGAGAATTCATTTATACCTTTAGGAACTAATGCTAATAAGGGTGGAAAACTAGTTGGAGAAAATATAATGGGAAAACACAAAAAATATGTTGGAACTTTAGGAAGTGCAGCGATTAAAGTTTTGGATTATGAACTAGCTAGAACAGGATTATCTGAGAGTGAAGCTAAAGCTTTAGCATTTGATTATAAAACTATATTTGTAAAAGCTTATGACCATCCATCATATTATCCGAATTCAACCCCTATTTGGATTAAGCTCATTTATGAAAGTAGAACCAATAGAATTCTTGGAGCACAATCTATTGGAAAAAAAGGTGTAGTTCTTAGAATAGATATGTTTGCTATAGCAATTCATAATAATATGACTACCATGGAATTAGGTATGACTGATTTATGTTATGCACCTCCTTTTGCAGGTGTATGGGATGCAGTTCATATAGTCTGCAATGCTGCTAAATAATGTTGAATATAACCTGAAAAAATAAAATTTTCACATATATTGTTTTTATAAATAAAAGCTTCAGGCTGTGCCTGAAGCTTTTAGGTTTTAATATACAAATACCATTTTACCTATTTTAATAGCTAATGGTTTAGACCAAAGCCACTGATTTGTGGTGCTATCGTCAAAATAGTAAACAGCGCCCTTAGATGGGTCACTACCTGTAAGCGCATCTTTGGCAGCTTGTACACATTCTGCTGATGCAGATTTATTAATCCATCCATTAAGAACTGGAGTGAACTGATAATAAATTCCATTTTTTTCGTATATTACAGAACTTATAGTTTTAGGAAAACGAGAATCTTTCAATCTGTTTAACACTACGGCACCTATAGCAACCTTTGCATTATAAGGTTGATCCTGAGCTTCGGCCATTATAAGCCTTGACAAAAGGTCTAGATCATTTGCTGTATAGGAGGCGGCAATTGTCGTAGATGCTGGCGCAGCAGGTGTATTTATTGAATTTATTCCAGGTAAAGTAAGTTTATCACCAACAGATAGATAATCGTCCCATTTATTATTAGCTTGTCTTAAAGAAGTAATAGATATACCATATTTCTTTGATATTAAATATAGGCTGTCTCCATTATTTACTGTATAGACAGTACTTGGTACATTAAGTACTTTGCCAGGATATATTGTTGTACTTGTTAAATTGTTGTTTTTTATAATAGTACTGGAAGTAGTATTGAAAAGTTTTCCTATGGTGTAAAGTGAGTCTCCAGAAACTACAGTATAACTAGCAGCTTGTACCGGATAACATATCATTAATGATAAAGATAAGGTGGTTAATAAGTTTCTAATTTTTTTAGAATTAATCATAAAATTTATCCCTCCATTTTGCCTCCGAGGTTAGTTGACGGGTTCGGGTTGAGAGTTACCCTACTTCTTAAAGAAGATTCACCCCAAATAATGTATCCCCCGTACTCAGTTAGAGATTCGGCATAGTTCGAGTTTTATTTTAACAGAGGTTTCATAATACATCTATGCTAAATTTATGGCAACTAATAAATATAGAGGATTATTATCCATATTGATACATAAATAGCAATTTACCAATTAAAGTTTAATAAGAATTATACAAAGCGTATGCTAAAATACTAATAGAAAAATTTAGTACATGAAGAGATAGTGTTGTGTATCAATAGGGGAAAATGTTAATAGGTGAGTAGTTGTATGAAAAATACATAATATAATAAAAGGTACAGGTAATTTTATACCTGCACTTTTTACTGTGTTTTTTAAGTTATATGAATTTCTCTTTCTTTACCTAAAAAGAACAAAGCTAAGGCCCCTGGACCACCATAAGCGCCAACTACAGGACCAACATAATTTATAACTATATCTTTAATTTTAACTGTATTCAATATAAGTTTTTTTAAAGCTAAAGCGTCTTCTATGCAATCTCCATGAGAAATTGCTATAATCTGTTCCTCAGGATTTTCTATTTTTTCAATAAATTTTTCAAAAAGAGTATTTAAAGCTTTTTTCCTACCACGTATTTTACCTATAGGCAATACTTTACCTAAATTACTTATAGTTAAAAATGGTTTAATGTTTAACAGCATACCCACAAAAGCAGTAGCAGCAGATATTCTTCCACCTCTTTTTAAGTGATTAATATCATCTACTATAATGTAAGTGTTTAACTGTTGTTTAACGTTTTCTAAGTAGTGCATAATCTCACTTAAAGATTTGCCTGAATTTTGCATTTCGTAAGCTTGTAAAACCATGATACCTTGTCCTAATGAAGCTGTTAAAATATCAACTATATGAATTTTTGAATTAGGATATTTTTCTTCTAACATATGTTTAGCTACATGAGCACTATTAGTAGTACCACTTAAACCACTGGAAACACCAATATAAAGGATATCGTTTTCATGTTCTAGAATTTTTTCAAAAGAACTATAAAAAGAATCACTGCTGGGTTGAGAAGTTTTAGGTATTTCACCCTTTCGCATATCTTCATAGAAGTCTTTAAAAGGATAACTTGTACCAAAATCATCCAACATCTCTGTGCCTCTGTAGTTACAAGTTAAGCTAACATAAGGTATTTTTAAATCTTCAATATAGCTTAGTGGCAAATCACAGCAAGAATCTGTGATGATTGTAAAATTTTTCATAATTACATTCCTCATAAATTTAATTTTTTTGACAAAAAATTTGTTTCACTTCATTTTATACTGTAATTCTACAAAATTCAATAGTGTTATAGTGTATAATCTATGATTTTCATATAAAAAATATTCTAAATAAAAGTAGTAAGTGGTAAAAATGTATATATAACTTAGAGTTGAGGAATATAATTAAGTGTGATATACTTTAAAAGTAGTTAAAATTTAATAATACTAGGGGGGCCTGTAGTATAGGCTGAGATAGAACTGTTAGTTCTGACCCTCATACCTGATCTGGATAATTCCAGCGGAGGGAAGTGCTTTATATAGTTTTAGAATACAACTTTATGAGGTTGTATTTTTTATTGTAAAAGGATAATTATGAGGGAGATTAAAGATCTTCCTCTTTTTTTGGTACAATATCAGCTATTAATAATTTAATCAACTTCCGCACATACAAAATTTTGACTTAATATAAGCGTAATGCGAAACATTTTTTTGAGAGGACAGAGGGCAATTGACAGAGGACAGTGATAGGCTGTTTATAAAATATATTAAGGGAGATGGATAAAATGAATTACACAACACAAATGGATGCTGCTAAAAAAGGTATAATTACAAAAGAAATGGAAAGGGTGGCTGCTAAGGAAAATATGGAAGTATCCTATCTAATGGAATTAGTAGCAAAGGGAACAGTTGCAATACCAGCCAATAAAAATCATAAAGCTCTAGATCCAGAAGGTGTAGGACAGGGACTTAAAACTAAAATAAATGTAAATTTAGGAATTTCAAAGGATTGCAATTGCATAGATAATGAACTAGAGAAAGTTAAGGTAGCTTTGGAAATGAAGGCAGAAGCTATAATGGATTTAAGTTGTTTTGGAAAAACTGAAGAATTTAGAACTAAGGTAATAGAAATGTCACCGGCTATGATAGGTACAGTGCCTATGTATGATGCAGTAGGATTTTATGACAAAGAATTAAAAGATATAACTGAAGATGAACTTTTAGATGTAATCGAAAAACATGCACAAAATGGTGTGGATTTCATGACTATTCATTCAGGCATAAATAGAGAAACAGCAGCAGTTTTTAAGAGAAATGAAAGACTTACAAATATTGTATCTAGAGGTGGAGCGTTAATATATGCATGGATGGAGTTAAATGGAAAAGAAAACCCTTTTTATGAGCATTTTGATAAAATTTTAGATATATGTGAAAAGTATGATGTAACAGTAAGTCTTGGAGATGCTTGTAGACCAGGATCTATAAAAGATTCTACAGATGCATGCCAAATTAAAGAACTTATGACTTTAGGAGAACTTGCAAAAAGAGCTTGGAAAAGAAACGTTCAGGTTATGATAGAAGGACCTGGACATATGAGTTTAGATGAAATAAAAACAAATATGCAGCTAGAAAAGAAACTATGTCATAATGCACCATTTTATGTATTAGGACCTATAGTTACAGACATAGCACCAGGCTATGACCATATTACATCAGCTATAGGAGGAGCTATAGCTTCAGCTTCAGGAGCAGACTTTTTATGTTATGTAACTCCAGCAGAGCATTTAAGACTTCCAACTTTAGAGGATATGAAGGAAGGAATTATAGCTACTAAAATTGCAGCTCATGCAGGAGATATTGCCAAGGGGATAAAGGGAGCAAGAGATTGGGATAATGCTATGAGTGAAGCTAGAAAAGAAATTAATTGGGAAAAGATGTTTAGTTTAGCTATAGATCCGGAAAAAGCAAAAAGATATAGAGAAGAGTCAAAACCAGAAGATGAACATACGTGCACTATGTGTGGAAAAATGTGTGCAGTTAGAAATATGAACAAAATTATGGAAGGAAAGGATATAAATATTTTAAGAAATGATGATTAAATGAAGTTAATTGCTTTATCTGATGGCTACCTACTGTAACACCCCCACTTCTATCAAAGTTGGTGATAACAGTAGTTACGCCCCTAGATAATTCATCTAAACTTAGTGGGAGAAACAAACTCCCAATAAGTAAGATTCATTGATAAAATGAAGTGAAATAAAAAAGAGCAATATAAGATAAGCATTTGGTTAATTCCATATGCTTATTGGTTTTATAAAATTTTAAAAACCTAATAATAGAGGCTAACATTTTAAATTTAAAAGCATATATTAAACAGGGGTAGATTTTTATGAGTAAATATGCAATAGATCCAGGACATGGATGTTATCCAGATACGGGAGCAGAAGGATATTTAAATGAAGAAAATTGTGCATTAGATATAGCCAATAAAGTTATATACAAACTCCAATCCTTAGGTCATACAGCATGGAATGCAAGACCTTCTAGTTCTTCTAGCGTTGAAGATAGTTTGCAGAAAAGATGTGATAGTGCGGTTAGTGCAGATTATTTAGTTTCTATTCATCTTAATGCAGGTGGTGGAAAAGGTTCAGAAGTATTTTCTATGAGCACTGAAGGTAATATTTTAGCTTCTAATGTAGTAAAAAGTTTGGTAGCTTTGGGCTTTACAAATCGAGGCGTAAAAGATGGTAGTGGATTATATGTAATAAGGCACAGTGTTCCTACTGCAATTCTAATAGAAGTATGTTTTGTAGATACTAAGTCAGATGCAGATTTATATAATCAATTTGGAACGGAAGCTATAAGTACAGCAATAGTTCAAGGACTTACAGGAAAAACAGTAGATGAAAATAATTATAGTGCTGATTTCATTAAATCTGTGCAGCATGATTTGCAAAGAGTTAGCTGCCTTGAAAGTGGAGAAGTAAATGCAACGGGAGTAATAGATGATAAAACTAAAGCTGCTATAAATCAATTTAGATATATTGTAGACTTGCCTAGCGGCAGTAATATAGATGATGCTCTTATATCTGCTCTAAATGTAATAACTAAAAAACCAACTATAGGAGCAGGGTGGAATTCTAATCCTATGGCTACTAAGTTTTTGAAATGGTATATAGGTATAACACCTAAAAATGAGCTATGGGATGCAAGTACCACTGAAAAAGTTAAAAAATGGCAAGTGCAGGCTGGAATATGGAGTGAACAAGGAGCAGATGGAGTTGTTAGAGAAAAGGATTGGAATAAGATTTTAAAATAGTTAGGCTCTAGCTGGAAAAATGTATATTTTAAAACTTCAAAAACTTTTTTTAGAAACTATTTGTAAGTTATCCACCAATTCCTTAGAGTAATTCCTTAAAAAAAACACAAACTACAATCATAAAAGTATAGTACAAATTTTATATTAAAAGGAGGAATTACTTATGTCAAATAAAAATTTAGTACCAGAAGCTAGAGAAGGATTAAACAAATTTAAAATGGAATCAGCTGCAGAAGTAGGTGTAAATTTAAAGGATGGTTATAATGGAGATTTAACTTCAAGAGAAGCTGGATCTATAGGTGGAAACATGGTTAAAAAAATGGTTGAAGCCTATGAAAAAGGATTATAAAATATAGATTAAAAGCTAGATAGGTCATTTACTATCTAGCTCTATTTATTGTAGGGCATAATAATATTTCATAGCACTAATCTTAAAAATTTCTATGCTACAAGGATTTTATATATTTAGCTTGTTTTTGTATTTTTAAAATTTTTGATCTGTAGAATGTTTTAGTGAAAAATACTCTATGCAAATACCTAGAAAAATAAGAACTTAAATAAAAGCATAGAATATATTAATTATTAGAGCAATTAAATACAGAGGGAGATATATTGAAAATATATGTAGTGAGACCAGGAGATTCTATATGGTCTATAGCTAGGATTTATGGAGTAAAACCAAAAGATATTATTGATGCAAATTCTTTAGAACAATCAGAGAAATTGGTCATAGGTGAAACATTAGTAATTCCAACATCAGAAAAAGTATATAGGGTTCAAGTAGGAGACAATATATGGTCCATAGGAAGAAAATTCAGAGTTTCTGTACAAAGTATTGTAAAATTGAATAATATTTTGGGTCCTTACGCAATTTATCCAGGACTTATAATAAGAATTCCTATGCAAGAAAAAAATTATAGACCTGTAGAAGTTAATGCTTTTATACAACCTTCTACTACAGAAAAAGATACTCAGAGAGTAAATGAAGTAGGTAAGTACTTAACTTATATTACACCTTTTAGTTACCATGTACAGGCTAATGGAAGTTTAAAAAGTATAGATGATGAGGATATATTGAAAACAGCTAAAGCTAATAAAGTTGCACCTATGCTTTCTGTTACGAATTTATCTGAAAGTAATTTTGATACTAGTCTTATTAATGATATTTTAAATAGCAATGGTGCCCAAGAAAACTTAATAAATAATATAATTCAAACTTTAAAATCTAAAGGATATTATGGAGTAATAATAGATTTTGAAAGGATTTCTCCACAAAATAGAGAATTATACAATAATTTCTTAAAAAAATTAACAACTGCACTGCACGCTAAAAATTATATTGTAGCTACGGCACTGGCACCTAAAACCTATGATGTTAAAGCTGGAGCATGGCATGGAGCTCATGATTACAAAGCTCATGGTGAAATAGTAGATTTTGTAATAATTATGACTTATGAGTGGGGATGGTCTGGAGGTCCACCTATGGCAGTAGCTCCAATAAACGAAGTTGAAAAAGTAATTCGTTATGCTGCATCTATTATACCACCTAAGAAGATAATGATGGGCATGGCTTTATATGGTTATGATTGGTCTCTTCCTTATACTCCAGGAGGAGAATTTGCTGAAAGCTTAGGAAATAAAGAGGCAGTAGATAGAGCAGGAAAACATGGGGCAATAATAAAATATGATCAAAAGTCTCAATCACCCTTTTATAATTACAAAGATGAAAAAGGTATTGAACATGTGGTTTGGTTTGAAGATGCTAGAAGTGTTGAAGCAAAATTTAAATTAGTCAATAAGTATGGGCTTAAAGGTGTAAGCTACTGGGTAATCGCAAAGCCTTTCCCTCAAAATTGGAAGGTTTTAGATAGTGTGTTTCAAATTAATAAAGTAGCTAAATAGAAAATTAAATAGCATGTAGTTAACGGCAGATGTTTTATTAATAGAATGTTTAAAAAATATACACGAACAAGTAACAAATATTACACAAAGATGTGACAATTACTATGTATAATAATAATTGTCCTAAGGAAATAAACCTTAGCGGAAAAATAAGAAATATAATAAGCACCCCCTTATTATAGATATATTTTGTTTAAAATAAGCATTAGTGGATAGCACTAATGCTTATTTAAATTTAACAATAAAAAACCAGGGGTAAAAATCCCTGGCATAAAGAAAATATCAATTGTATCAATATCATAACAACATTTAAAACTGATTATAGACAGCAAACATTATCAGGGGACATGAATCCAATGATTATAATCTTTACAATAATAGAATGCGCAGAATTAAGATTATTATTCTGGTAAATTTGAGTTATAAATATGAACACAGTAAAAAGTTATGTGATAAGTATCAAAGGTTCAAGAATACGCAAATATCAACAGGCAATACTACATCATAAGAGGTGTTTTACTTGAAATATGGAAAAAATAAAATAATACACTTTATATTTTTTTATATGGTATATCTAAACGTAGAACTACATGATAGAGCTTATCATGCTGCACTTATAGGGTTTAATGGAATAAGTAAGTGGAGCTTGGCAGGGTGGACTTCTTTATGGATGGGATTAATTGGAGGTTCTTTAATTACAGCAGTAGAATTACTTTTGGGGATATTTTTTAACTTATATTTACATCTGAATTTATGGGATTATTCCTACGATAGATTTAATTTTCTAGGACAAATATGTTTGAAAAATTGTATTTACTGGTATTTGTTAAGTATAATAATTATATGGCTTGATGATGCACTATCTTATTATTATTATGGAGATGAAAAGCCAGGCAGTTTGTTTAGTTATTTAAAAAAGCTAGTTAAGTTACAATAAGAAATATATGATGCAGCTTAATTTTAAAAATGTAATGTTTGAAAAAAGAAACATCATAAGAGGTGTTTTTATTATGCAAGAAAATAAATTTTTTAGAGGATTTACCTAAAAATCAATCACTCAATAAGGCAGAAGATGAATTTTAAAGCATGTAGTGATTACTAAATTCAATGTACAAGTTAAATATTTAGTAAGTATAAAATTATAAGGTCTACACAAAATAAAATTGGAGGTGTTAGTAATATGGAAATAACGTTATCACAAAAAGAAAGAATGTTACTGGAAGATCAAAAAAGCCACGAACAAATTTGTATAGAAAAGTATACAAATTATTCAAATCAAACGAAAGACAACCAATTGAAACAAATATTTAATGCGAATGGGCAAGCAGAAAGAACGCATCTTGATAGCATTAATCAATTGTTAAGTGGTAAAGTTCCTCAAATGAATCAACAACAAAATCAAGGTTCAGCACCAAATATGAATAATACACAACCAAGTGGAGTTAATTTATCTGATGCTGATATGTGTACAGATTTATTAATGACAGAAAAATATGTTTCAGGAGCTTATGATACTACAATTTTTGAATTTAGAGATACTGGAGCTCGTGATGTATTAAATCATATACAAAAGGAAGAACAAAAACACGGAGAAGCTATATTTAAGTATATGGAAAGTAAAGGAATGTACAATGTTCAATAATCTTAATGGTTATACATACCATCGACCAGCATGGGCAAAGTAAATAGAATATGATGATTACCATAAGCGTCTAAAAATAGAAAGAGTGGATAAGGAGAAGTGGATGATTCTCATTATCCACTCTTTTTGAATAATTGTAATGATATTTAAGTTGTAATGTAAGAAATCCTAAACAATTTTGTAATTCTGCAATTAGAGATTATACAAGTGTGTTCGTGTATACTAAAATTATGATATAATACATTTACTTACTAATAATAAATAGAAAATAAAAAATAGGTTAAAAATAGTATTAAAATAAAGGAAGGGGAAATTACTGAATGATAATGTTACTTAATATTTTCATTGTGTTTTTTCTTGTGTTTATGAATGGATTCTTTGTGGCAGCAGAATTTTCTATGGTGAAAGTTAGGAAATCTAGAATAGAAACTTTATTAATACAAGGAAATGCAGGAGCTAAATATGCTAAAAAAATTGTTAACAATTTAAATTCCTATTTATCAGCTTGTCAATTAGGAATAACTTTAGCATCTTTAGGATTAGGCTGGGTAGGAGAACCTGCTATTTCTAAAATGATTATGCCGTTATTTAAGTTGTTTACTTTGTCAGAGGTTACTATGCATTCAATATCTTTTATAATAGCTTTTACAATAATAACAGCATTCCACATTGTACTTGGAGAACTTGCACCTAAATCTTTAGCAATTATAAATACTGAAAAAATAGCATTATTTACTGCGGCACCTCTTATATTTTTTTATAGAATAACTTATCCTATAATATGGGTGTTTAATCACAGCACCAATTTTATATTGGGTATATTTGGAATATCACTTACTGAAGAACATGAAGCAGCACATACTGATGAAGAAATTAAGCTATTAGTAGAAGAAAGTTATAAACATGGATTAATAGATAAAACAGAACGAACATTTGTAGATAATATTTTTGATTTCTCTGAAAAAACTGTAAAAGATATAATGATACCAAGAACTGACATGATATGTATTTTTAAAGAAGATCCATTTGATGATATTTTGCAAATAGCAATGAAAGAACAATTAACTAGATATCCAGTTTGCGAAAATAGCAAGGATGAAGTTATAGGATTTATACATATAAAAGATTTATATAAGCAGAAAATTGAAGGAAATGAACAGGGAATAGAAAAAATTACTAGAGATATATTATCAGTACCTGAATCTATGTCTATTAGTGTTTTATTTAAAAAATTTCAAAAAGAAAGTGAACATATGGCAATAATAATTGATGAATATGGTGGAACTTCAGGTTTAATAACTATTGAGGATATTTTAGAAGAAATTGTTGGAGAAATTGGAGATGAATTTGATGATGGGTTGTCCGAGGAAATTGAGATACTTAATGATGGAAATTATATTGTAGATGGTAAAGTTATTTTAGAGGATATTGGAGAACTTTTAGATATTCCAATGGAAACAGAAAATATTGACACTATTGGTGGATGGCTATATTCAAAAATTGAAATACCTCCGAAAGTTGGTAATAAAATTACATATGAAGATTATGATTTTGTAGTAAATAAATGCAGTGGCAAAAGGATAATTAAACTTTTAATTAAAAAAAATTCATAGCAAAAAATTAATAAAGCTATTATGTTTTAAATTTACATATTTATTTTAAATAGGTAATAGATTTAAATTATATATTATTTTTATTGTAAAGAAAATGGAGGTAAACATGGATATTCTAAAAAAATTTATTAATTATTATAAGCCCTACAAAGGCATGTTTTTCATGGACATGTTTTGTGCCCTTATTTTGTCAGCTATAGATTTAGCTTTTCCACTTATAGTAAGGTATCTTTTAAATGATGTATATACTTTAAAAGATAGTACACGGTTACTTCATTATGTAATGTATATAGGTGTAGGCTTATTTTTAACTTATGTAATAAGATATTTTTGCCAATATTATATAACCTCTTGGGGGCATATAATGGGAGCTAAAATGGAAGCAAACATGAGAAGTGATATATTTAATCATTTGCAAAAGCTTTCTTTTTCATATTATGATAATACAAACACAGGAAAGTTAATGTCAAGAATCATTACAGACTTGTTTGATATATCAGAGTTAGCACATCATGGTCCAGAAGATGTATTTATATCTATTTTAAAAATACTAGGATCATTTATAGTATTATTAAGTATTAATGTCAAAATAACTGGAATATTATTTTTTATAACTTTAGTAATGATTTATTTCTCCTATTTCTATAATAAGAAAATGAAATATATATTTAAAAAGAATAGAGAAAAAATTGCCAATGTAAATGCTCAAATTCAGGATAGTCTTTCAGGTATAAGAGTAGTAAAATCTTTCTCAAATGAAGGAATAGAAAAATCTAAATTTCAAAAAGGTAACATGGAATTTTTAGAAACTAAAGAAGCAGGATATTTTATAATGGGAAAATTCTTTAGTGGAAATGGTTTTTTTCAGGGAATATTATATTTAGCTGTAATATTGTCTGGAGGGGTATTTATAAGTAAAGGAGTTTTAAATGTTTCAGATTTAGTTGTTTATATACTTTATATAAATGTGTTCTTAAATCCTATAGACAAGCTTGTAAACTTTACCGAACAGTTTCAAAGAGGAATTACAGGTTTTGAAAGATTTTTAGAAGTAATGAATACACAGCCAGATATACAAGATAAACCTACAGCTTTAGAGCTTGAGAATCCAAAGGGAGAAATAGAATTTAACGATGTATCTTTTGGATATAATGATGGTAGTGATATTTTAAGCAATATAAATATAAATATAAAAGCAGGCAAAAACATAGCATTAGTAGGTCCTTCTGGGGGAGGAAAAACTACATTTTGCAGCCTTATACCTAGATTTTATGAAGCTAGTCAAGGGAGTATAAATATAGATGGTGTAAATATTAAAGATGTAAAACTAAAATCTTTAAGAAATGTCATAGGCATAGTGCAGCAAGACGTATACATGTTTGCAGGTGCTATAAAAGAAAATATAGCTTATGGAAAGCCTGAGGCTTCTTTTGAGGAAATAATAGAAGCAGCTAAAAGAGCTAATGCTCATGACTTTATAATGAATTTAGAAGATGGATATGATACTTTTGTTGGAGAAAGAGGAGTAAAACTTTCAGGAGGACAAAAACAGAGAATATCTATAGCAAGAGCTTTTTTAAAGAATCCGCCTATACTTATTTTAGATGAGGCAACTTCTGCACTAGATAATGAAAGTGAATATTTTATACAAAAATCTTTAAATGAACTTTCAAAAAACAGAACAACTATAGTAATAGCTCATAGACTAAGTACTATAAAAAATGCAGATGAAATACTAGTCCTTACAGAAGAAGGAATAGAAGAATCAGGAACTCATGAGCAGTTGCTTAATAAAGATGGATTATATGCTTCATTGTATAACATGCAATTTGACCAAGTTTCATAAGGTATTTTAACATGGATAATTCAGAGGAATTAGCTAATATAGCTGTAAATTTAAATAGTTTATCTATGAAATTAAAACAATATACTGATAAATTTAAAGTATAGAAGGTAATAAAATCATTGATATTGATGTTGTTTGTGATAAATTAACTTCTACTCTATTCATTCTAAGTATATAAGTAGTAAAGATTTAGTAAAGGGTCCCTAGCATTATGAAAATGTTGGGGACCCTTTACTAAAAAAAGAATTAAGAAGCTTTTACTTGTTCTTCTAAATCAAATTCTTTATCTTGTTTTGAATTTGCAAATAACGAAACTCCATATACAACTAATAGTATTACAACAAATATAGCGGAAAATCTGTACATAAAGGCGTAACTTTTACTTTCAGCTATAAAGCTTAATAGAATGGAACCAAGTGTAAAAGCTAGGTCCATAGAAGATAGAAAAGTTCCATTTGCAGCTCCTTTGCGATGCTCTGGAGAACGATTTACCGCCCAAACTTGAAGTGAAGGTTGAACAGCACCATAACCCAAGCCATAAAAGAAAGAAGCTATTATTAAAATTGTAATAGTATGGGCATAAGATAATATAATCAAACCTATTATCATGGATACAGCACCAGGTAATACTATTACAGTATGACCTTTTTTATCAAATATTTTTCCAACGAAAGGTCTGGTTATTAATATCATTGCAACATGTCCAATGAAATATACCCAAATATTTGATATTTTAACTTCTTTACCATATAACATTATATAACTCATAATACCACATAAGGTAACTGTAAGTAAAAAGCAAAGAAAAGAAGGTAATAATGCTTTTTTTTCAAATAAATTTAGGAATGAAAAGCTTCTTTTGATTTTATAATCATTAGAACTTTTTTTATGTATTCGTACAGATTTAATTAATAAAGTACCAATTATAACTAAAAGTAATGAAATAATTGAAATGTATTTAAAACTGTATAAATTCATAATTGTAATAGCAACAATTGGAGCTAAAGACATGGATATTATCATTGATAGGGAATAGTATCCCATTCCTTCTCCTCGTCTTTTTTCAGGTACAATATTAGTAAAAATTGCGGCGGTGGCAGTGGATACAATTCCCCAACCTATTCCTTGAATTATACGAACTAATATTATTGCGGTTAATGGTAACCATATGTAAGATAATGTACTAGCGCCTAGTATTATTGAACCAATTATTAGTAAGGGCTTAATATCAATATTATCAAGCATTGTTCCCATTAATAATCTAAAAAGTAGAGAGGTAATTGAAAATAAACTTACAACTAAGCTTGCCTCCAAATTGCTTCCACCAGTTTGTTTCGCATAGGCTGGTAATGTTGGAACCAACATATAAAAGCCCAAATAAATAAATAAATTTGAAAGTAACATGAATACATAACTTTTACTCCATAATTTATTGTGAGTAGTGTTTTTTAATTGTAAATCCAAAATTGAAATCCTCCCAGCATAATGTTCTTATAGGAATAATAGATAAATAAAGCCTATTATTTTTTATAAGACGTCTAAATTAGTAATATTTTTATCTATTTGAACAAGAACATCTAGATAAATGTTCAAGTTTTTTTCTGATACACCATTTAAAATTTTTCCGAAGATATCTTCTATATATGGTATAAGCTTTTCTGTTAAATTTAAGCCCTTTTCTGTTATATGGATAGAAAATGAACGCCTATCTTCTTTGCCAATATGTCTTTCAACTAAAGCTTTTCTCTCTAGTATATCAAGCATCCTTGTTAAAGTAGGTTGGTCTTTATTTACCATTTGTGACAGGACTTTTTGATTTACCTTATTTTGTTTAGATAGTTTAAGTAATACCTGCCATTGATCAGCTGTTATATCAAAAGGTGATAACTGAGAATTTAAGTAATAGATAAGTTTCTTATTGACTAAACTCGTGAAATTACCAACGTTTTGATCGTAAGATTCAAACATAAAATACCTCCTAACATTTTGTAAGACAAATATTAGTGTAACAAGTAATTTGATTTATTGCAAGTGTTATAAAAATAACAATTTATAAATGTCAAATGCTGCCTTATAAATGTAGATGTAATAAATTCGAATAAAACCAATAAAAAGGATAATATATTAAGAATATCACCCATTTTTAGGAAGTCATAGCAATAATAAGGTTAAAAAATCTCTTCTATGATATTATCTTACTTTTTTGATAAACTAAATTATTTTTCATAAGCTCATAAAATAGGAAAAAATAGAGATTATGCTATGAAAAATGATATTAATTTATATAGACAACCTCCCAAGGTAGCAAGAAATTTTTTCATGCAAGTATGCAGGATTTCTGTTTTTTATATCATGGATATATAATTTATCTATCATATTTGAAAAGAAGGGATGAATGTTGATTTAAGTATTTTCAGATAAATAACAAGTCAAAAAGTACAATTGATATTTTTCTGAAGGTGTTTTATAGCATATTGATAAGGGGGAAAGCAAATGTTAGACGTAATATTTTTGGGATCACTTTTTAGTTTAATGGTAATATTAGTGCTATTTATAAAATTATGTGAAAAACAAATTGAAAATAAACAGAAATTTTAGTATCAGGTGGGCTTTGATATAACCTGATAAAAAAGAGTCGTGGGAGGAATGCGGTTATGTGGGCATTAATTATAATAATAGTTCTACTTTTTGTTTATTTGTGTTATGCACTTTTTAATCCAGAAAAATTTTAAATTTATTGGCTTTAGGAGGAAACTATAAAATGGATATTTTGCAAATAATAATACCTTTAATTATATTTATATTACTTATAATTCCTATTGGTAAGTATTTATATTATGTAGGTACAGGTGAAAAATCAGTTGGAGATAGATTTTTTAATCCAATAGATAATTTCATATTTAAAATATGTGGAATAAACAAAGAAGAGGAGATGAGTTGGAAAAAATATGTACTAACATTAGTTATAGTAAATGGAGTTATGACTTTTATAGCTTTTTTAGTATTAAGAACTCAATCTTTCCTTTTTTTAAATCCTAACAAAATAGGAAATATGGAACAATCTCTTACATTTAATACTGTTATAAGCTTTATAACAAATACTAATCTTCAAGATTATAGTGGCGAATCAGGGCTAAGTTATTTAAGTCAGATGACTGTAATAACATTTTTTATGTTTACTTCCGCAGCTACTGGTTTTTCAGCAGCTTTAGCATTCATGAGAGGAATAATTGGAAAGAAAAAAACAATGGGAAATTTCTTTGTGGATTTAGTAAGAGTTACTACAAGAGTATTACTTCCATTCTCCATTATTGTTACAATACTTCTAGTTTCACAAGGTGTACCACAAACATTTTCAGGTAACCATACAGTAGCTACTATAGAAGGAAAATTTCAAGATATAGCATTAGGACCAGTAGCCTCATTAGAAGCTATAAAGCATATAGGTACCAACGGAGGAGGATTCTTTGGAGCAAATTCTGCGCACCCATTTGAAAATCCAACACCTATGTCAAATCTAATTGAAATGTTATCAATGATGATATTACCAGGTGCACTTGTTTACAGCTTTGGTTTAATGTTAAAAAATAAAAAACAAGCATGGTCAATATTTTCTGCTATGAGTATACTTTTTCTTATTGGATTACCAATTTGTTATTTAGCAGAGAAAAGTGGAAATCCTATATTTGCTCATTTAGGACTAAATAACATAATGGGAAATATGGAGGGAAAAGAAATTAGATTTGGAATTTCAGGATCTGCGCTATTTACTACGGTAACAACAGCATTCACTACAGGTTCTGTAAACAATATGCATGATTCTTTAATGCCATTAGGTGGTGCAGTGCCATTAGTTAATATGATGCTTAACGTAGTATTTGGTGGAAAAGGTGTAGGTTTCATGAATATGATTATGTATGCAATGCTTACTGTTTTCTTATGTGGGTTAATGGTTGGTAGAACACCAGAATTTTTAACAAAAAAGTTAGAAGGAAAAGAAATTAAATTAATAGCACTGGCAATTATAATACATCCACTTTTGATATTAATGTTTTCAGCATTAGCATTAATTTTGCCGCAGGGGATAGCTGGTATATCAAATCAGGGTTTTCATGGGTTAACTCAGATAATTTATCAATTTACTTCTTCTGCTGCTAATAATGGGTCAGGCTTTGAAGGTATGGCAGATAACACTATATTTTGGAATACAACTACAGGCATAGTAATGTTTTTAGGTAGATATTTGTCAATTATAATATTACTTGCAGTAGCAGGTTCATTAGCTTCTAAAAAGGCTGTACCAGTAACTTATGGAACCTTTAAAACAGATAATGCAATGTTTACAATCACGTTAGTTTCTATAGTTTTAATAATAGGTGCTTTAACTTTCTTTCCAGCCATTGCACTGGGACCTATTGCTGAACATTTGACGTTATTTAAATAGAAAATATTAGCTTAAGCATAAATCAAAATAAAGAAAACTAAAAAGGAGCATTTTGTATGAGTAAGGAAAGAAAAAATAAACTTATTACCAAAGAGATAATGAATCAAGCTGTATTAGATTCTTTTATAAAATTAAATCCTAAATATATGATTAAAAACCCTGTTATGTTTATAGTTGAAATAGGTTTTGTTATATCCTTATTTCTTACCATATTTCCTAATGCATTTGGGGACAAAGGTGTTGGATTAAGAACGTATAATTTAATTGTATCTGTAATTTTATTTATAACAGTTCTATTTGCTAATTTTGCAGAAGCAGTAGCAGAAGGAAGAGGTAAAGCTCAAGCAGAAAGTTTAAAGAAAACCCGTAAAGATACATCAGCAAAGATATTAGATAGAAATGGGAATGTCAAAATAGTAAGTGCTAGTGAATTAAAAAAGGGAGATATTGTTCTTGTTGAAACGGGAGATTTAATTCCTAATGATGGTGAAGTTATAGAAGGAATAGCGTCTGTAGATGAATCAGCTATAACTGGTGAGTCAGCGCCAGTTGTAAAAGAGTCAGGCGGAGATTTTGCATCTGTTACAGGTGGAACTAAAGTAGTTAGTGATTGGCTTAAAATAGAAATAACAGTTACGCAGGGACAATCTTTTCTTGATAAAATGATTGCTTTGGTTGAAGGAGCATCAAGACAAAAAACACCCAATGAAATAGCTTTAAATACAGTACTTGTAAGTTTAACATTAATATTTTTGATAGTTATTGTTACATTATACCCTATAGCAGCTTATTCAGGGGTAACAATAAGAATTTCAACATTGATTGCATTACTAGTATGCCTTATACCTACTACTATAGGAGGATTGTTATCTGCCATTGGAATAGCTGGGATGGATAGAGTTACTAGATTTAATGTTATAGCAATGTCAGGTAAAGCGGTTGAAGCTTGTGGTGACATTAATACAATGATACTTGATAAAACTGGTACTATAACTTATGGTAATAGATTAGCAGCTGAATTTATTAAAGTTAAAGGTGCTGAAGAAAAGGAATTAGTAGATTATTCTGTAATATGTTCTTTAAAAGATGATACTCCAGAAGGAAAATCTGTAGTTGATTTAGGTGGAAAGTTAGGATCTGCAGTAAACATTGAAGAATATAAGGACTTAGAATTTATAGAATTTACTGCACAAACAAGAATGAGTGGAGTTAATCTTAAAGATGGAAGAAAAATAAGAAAAGGCGCTCAAGATGCTATAAAGAAATTTGTACTTGATGCAGGTGGAAAAATTCCAGAGAATTTAGATGAAAGCCTAACTAGAGTGTCAAAAGAAGGCGGTACTCCATTAGTAGTATGTGTAGATAATAAAATATATGGAGTTATATACCTTAAAGATACTGTAAAACCTGGAATGGTGGAAAGATTTGCAAGACTTAGAGAAATAGGAATAAAGACTATAATGTGTACAGGAGACAATCCTCTTACTGCAGCAACTATTGCAAAGGAGGCAGGTGTTGATGACTTTGTAGCTGAATGCAAACCAGAAGATAAAATAGAAGTGATTAGAAAGGAACAAGAAGAAGGAAAACTAGTAGCAATGACTGGAGATGGTACAAATGATGCCCCAGCTCTTGCCAAGGCAGATGTAGGTTTAGCTATGAATAGTGGAACTACTGCGGCAAAGGAAGCAGCAAACATGGTAGACTTAGATTCAGATCCAACAAAAATACTTGAAGTTGTTGAGATTGGTAAGCAATTACTTATTACTAGAGGAGCTTTAACTACTTTTAGTATAGCCAATGATGTTGCTAAGTATTTTGCTATAATTCCTGCTATATTTACCGCTGCAATTCCAGAAATGCAGGTTATGAATATTATGAGGTTATCCACATCATCTAGTGCTATACTTTCAGCATTAATATTTAATGCTATTATAATACCGATATTAATTCCTATAGCTATGAAAGGTGTAAAATATAAGCCTATGAAATCAGAAATGCTCCTACTTAGAAATATGTTAATATTTGGACTTGGAGGCATAGCAGTTCCTTTTATAGGCATAAAAGCTATAGATTTAATTATAACTCCGATTTTGCAAATATTAAGTTTGGGTTAATGACTTCATTTAGTAAAGGGGAATAAAGAAATGAAAATGTTAAAAAGATCAGTAATGCTTACAATAGTTTTAATGATATTATGTGGAATTATATATCCATTAGCTATGACAGGAATAAGTCAAGTGGTTTTTAGCAAAAAAGCTAATGGAAGTATGATGGTTGTTAATGGTAAAGAGGTAGGATCAGAACTTATAGGACAAAATTTTACAGATCCAAGATTTTTTAGAGGAAGAGTATCTTCAGTAAATTATAATACCTATACTGAAGCAGACACAAAACCAGATAAAGATGGAAAAGTTAATTATAGTGGAGTAGGTTCAGGATCACAAAATTTAGCACCTTCTAATAAAGCTTTGGAAGACAGAGTGAAAAGAGATATAGAAGATTTTTTGAAAGCTAATCCAACAGTTAAAAAAGAAGATATACCAGTAGATTTAATCACTAGTTCAGGTTCAGGATTAGATCCGAATATATCTCCAGAATCAGCAAGAATACAAATTGCGTCCATTTCAAAAGCTACTAATATACCAGCTAGTGATTTAGAGAAAATAATAGTAAAATATACTAAAGGAAGATCACTAGGAATATTTGGAGAGCCTAGAGTAAATGTACTTTTAGCTAATCTGGAAATTGCTAATATTCTTAAACAAAATGGAAAATTATAATCAATAAGAATAAAAGTTGGTTTGTAAACTAAACCGACTTTTGTTTGTATTTTATGGGGGTGTTTTTTATAAAAACATTGAAAAGCAAAATGACTTATATATACTGTTTCTTGATATTTATCATAGCTATGGTAGGTACTATTTCTAGTTTTAATGTATATAAGTTAGAAAAATCAATTGAAGGTTTGATGACAGATAACTACAAAAGTATAGCTGCTGCTAATAATATGAATCAGTCTATACAATTACAAGATAAAGCAATATTAAAATATATTCAATTTCAAAAAAAGAGTGCTGTAGATTTGTTTTATAAAAGCAATGATGAATTTTACAACTGTTTTAATATAGAAAAAAATAATATAACTGAAGCTGGAGAAAAAGAAATTGTTGGGAAGATTAATGTTGATTATATTGATTTTGTAAAAGTATTTTCTGATCTTCAGGATTATCAAAGCAGCCATAATAGCAGTGAAACTACAGAATTCTATAATACAACTGTTACTTCAAAAATTAACAAGTTGGAAAAAGATTTGAAGGACTTGTCAATACTTAATGAAAAAGCCATGTTCAATGGTAAAAATAAAGTAAAAATTAATGCTGAAATTTCTTTATATATTATTTTAATAATATCAGCAGGAGCAGCTATTATTGGATTAATTGTAGCAATGATATATACTAATAAATCATTAAAGCCTATATATCTTTTAACTGAAACTATAAAATCTGTTAAAGAAGGAGAACTATATAAACAAGCTCCTATTATTTATGAAGATGAAATTGGTATGTTGTCTAGAGAATTTAATGATATGACTAAAAGGCTTCATGAATTTGAACAAAGCACAAAAGGAAATTTGTTAACAGAAAAATATAAATCGGTGGCAATAGTAAAAAGCATATCTGATCCATTAATAGTATTGGACGAAAATTATAAAATTACGTTAATAAATCACTGTTGTGAAGATTTTTTCGGCATAAAAGAAGAAAGTGTTTGTAATAAACATTTTTTAGAATCTATAAGAAATGGAGAGTTATATGATTACATTTTTTATGTTATTAATAACAATGCATTGGATAATGAAAAGGTAATAAGCATTAATATAAAGGATAAAATTTATTATTTTAATACTATAGTAACTGCAGTAAAGAACAAATCAGGAAAAATAAATAGTGTGGTAGTACTCTTGAAAAATATTACTGAATTTAAAAATCTTGAAAATATAAGAACAGATTTTATTGCTACCATATCTCATGAATTAAAAACACCCCTTACTTCAATTATGATGGGAACGGGTCTTTTGCTTGATAAAAATATTGGAGTATTAAATGATAAACAGAAAAAACTTTTGGATACTATAAAAGAAGAAGTTCAGAAACTTACAGACCTTGTTGGCAATCTTCTTAAATTGTCAAGAATTCAATCTGATAGGGCTGTATTTGATATAAAGCCCTCTTTTATAAGTGAAATTATAAATAACAGTATGAGTAATTTTTATGAGCAAGCAGAAAATTGTAAAGTTAAGCTTTGTAATGATGAACATGAAAATTTGCCAAAAGTAAATGTAGATGGAGAAAAAATAACTTGGGTATTGAATAATCTGCTGTCAAATGCATTAAAGTATACAAGTGCAGGAGATGAAATAACTGTAGGTGCTTGTATAGAGGACAAAATAATGAAGATATATGTTAGGGATACAGGTAAAGGAATACCAGAAGAATATACAAAAAAGATATTTGAGAAATTTGTAAAGTCTAATAGATATGTTTCAGAACTAGAAAGTACAGGGTTGGGTCTTTATATAGCAAAAGGAATAGTGGAGGCACACAAAGGAACTATTTGGTGTGATAGCAAAATAGGCAAAGGGAGTACCTTTACTTTTACACTACCAATTGAAGCAGAATAATAGGCTAATTTAATGGGGGTATGAACATGAAAAAAGTTTTAATCGTAGATGATACAAAAAATATAAGAGTACTTTTAACTACTTGTCTTGAGTTAAGAGGGTATGAAGTGATTACTGCAGATAACGGCAATGAAGCTTTAAGTATTATAAAAAACCAAAAAAATAATATTGATTTGATTTTTTTAGATATTAGGATGCCAGAAATGAATGGTACTGAAGTGCTGAAGAATATTAGAAATATGGGAATGGAATATCCTGTTATTATTATGACTGCTTTTGCTACAGTAAAGAATGCAATAGACTGTACTAAACTTGGATCTGTTGCTTATCTTCAAAAGCCATTTTCTCCAGAGAGAGTAAATTCAGTTTTAGATGAAATATTTAATATAAATGAAGAAAGATATTCTATAGAAAATAAAGATGAAGATGTTTTAGTTGAAAAAGCAAAAGTATTAATTGAAAAAGGTAGCTTTATTGAAGCTGAAAATAGTTTGAAAAAAGCATTGTCAATTAATCCTTATAATAAAGATATTTATTTTTTAATTGGTAAAGTTAATGAAAACATTAATAATAAAAAAGAAGCGGAGAGATTTTACAATATATCTGAACTTTTTTAAAAAGAGAAATAGGTAGGAGAGGGTGGTAATATGAAAAATAAACCTCCTAATAAAGTTTTGGATGAAATTAAGAAAACAAAAAAAGGAAGGCTTAAAATATATATAGGTGCAGCGCCTGGGGTAGGTAAAACCTATCAAATGCTTAGAGATGCCAATGAACTACGAATAAATAATACAGATGTTGTAATTGGATTAGTTGAGACCTATGGAAGAAAGGGAACTATTGAACAAATTGGTAATTTGCCTATAATTCCCTTAAAGGAAATCCAATATAAAAGTGTAATATTAAAAGAACTTGATTTAGAAGAAATAATAAATAGAAAACCTGACCTTGTTATTGTTGATGAATTAGCACATACTAACATACCTACCTGTAAAAATCAGAAACGTTATGAAGATGTACTTGAAATATTAACTAATGGAATAAATGTAATGACAGCTGTCAATATTCAACATATAGAAAGTTTGAACGACCATGTAACTAGGATGACAGGAGTAAAGGTTAGAGAGACAATACCAGATAAAATTTTAGATATTGCTGATGAAATAGAAGTTATAGATATTTCACCAGATGCTTTAAGAGATAGATTAAAAGGTGGAAAAATATATACAAAAGACAAGATTGAAACTTCACTTCATAACTTTTTTAGATTAGGCAATTTGACTGCTCTTAGGGAACTTGCTCTTAGGGAAGTAGCAAATGAAGTGGATGAGCGGCTTACAATTTATAAAAATGAAAAAAAAGTAGATGGATTAGTAGGCGCTAATGAAAAGATTTTAGTGTGTGTTAGTCTTAATTTTAATGCTGAATATCTCATACGAAGGGGATATAGAATAGCAAAAATACAGAAAGCTAAACTTTATGTTTTATATATAAATGAAAAACATAAATATGAAGAAGAAAAAGAACAAAAGTTAAGAAAAATAGAGAGTTTATGTGGTAAACTAGACTCTGATTTTAAAATTAAAGAATCTAAAAATGTTGCCATGACTATTATTAAATATGCAAAAGATTATAATATTACACAAATAATAATAGGACAGTCTGCTCGCACCAGGTTTCATGAAATTATAAAAGGATCTATTGTAAGAAAGATAATGAGGGGAAGTAAGTATGTTGACATATTAGTAGTAGCAGACCCTAAACGATAATGTGATAATTTATCTAAGAAAATTAATTTGTAATGTTTTCGTGATTTTTAGTTATAGCTGCAAATAAATTTATAAGGGCATTTTCAGATAAGAATAGGTCAAAGTGTTATGTAAAATATTAGCACATTGATTAGTTATTTTTGAAAATGCCTTATTTGTGGTACTATAATTTTTTAAATCTTATAGATGAATAACTATTAGGCTCGGAGAAAATTATAACAGAGCCATATATTTGTCCCGATGAAGGATTAAAAGCTATGGGGTTTAAATTTTTATTATTAAATAGTAAATTTATATGATTATTAGAAATAGTATATTTTCCTGTAATGCTAGTTTCGTTTTTGCCTAAAGTGCTGTATATTACAAAGGAATTGTTACAGTTTAAGACTAACGTTTTATTAGGATTATTTTGACATGTATATGTTCCAGCATAGAAATCAAAATTAGAATTGCTATTGTGAAATATTAAAGCAAACATGGAAATAAACAATATGAATGTAATTATATATCCTTTCATAATTTCCCCTCCAACTGTTGTTATTTGTTGATTTAATTATATTACGTAGTAGTCTAAAAACAAAATCATAGTAAAGGCTTTATAAAACATTATTAGTATTATAAAAAGCTCATTTGTTTAAATAAAGTATATATAATATTGAGTATCTTGATATTGTAAGATTATAGGTAGCTTACAATAGATTGACAAGAACTTATATGTAATTTAAGAATATAATAATATTGACATTAATATTATTATATCGTAATATATAAATATAGGAATGAATAAATGCAATAGCAGATGATAATTGAAGTTAATAATGGAGGTAAAAATATATGGATAAAGATTTTTTAAAATATAATGAACCAGCAGAATTATTGAAAGTGTTAGCACATCCGGTTAGGTTATGTATAGTTAGAGGTCTATTAGAAAATGGTAAGTGTAATGTTAGCCATATGCAAGATTGTTTAGAGGTACCTCAATCCACTATATCACAGCATCTACAAAAACTTAGAACAGCAGGAATTGTGGAAGGAAAGAGAAATGGTCTTGAGATTTATTATAGTGTTTCTAATGAAAAAGTTATTAGAATAATAAGAGAATTATTTAACAATTAAAATATAGGGGGGAATTTGTATGAATAAAAAAGTATTAATAGTTGGAGGAGTAGCTGGAGGTGCTTCAGCTGCTGCTAGGCTTAGAAGACTGGATGAAAATATAGACATAGTAATGTTTGAAAAAGGACAATATATTTCATTTGCAAACTGTGGACTTCCTTATTATATAGGAGAAAGTATAAAGGAAAGAGAAAAACTTTTGGTTCAAACTCCAGAAGCTATGAAAGAAAGATTTAACATAGATGTTAGGGTAAATAGTAAAGTAGTTTCTATAGATTATAAAAATAAAAAAGTAGCAGTATATAATAAAGAAAAAGGTGAATATAATGAAAGCTATGATTATTTAATTTTATCACCAGGATCAGCGCCTTTAAAACCACCTATAGAAGGTATAGATAGTAATAAAATATTCACACTAAGAACTGTGCCGGACACAGATAAAATAAAAGCATATGTAGATAATAAAAATGTCAAAAATGCAGTGGTTATAGGTGGAGGCTATATAGGTGTTGAGATGGCTGAAAACCTTAAGGAAAGAGGATTAAATGTAGCTCTAGTTGAAGCTGCACCACATATATTAGCTCCTTTTGATTCTGACATGGTTACTTTCGCAGAAAAGGAATTAGAAGATAATGGTGTTGGAATCCTATTAAATGATGGAGTTAAGGCTTTTAAGGAAGAAAGTAATGGAATAAATGTAATGTTAAATAGTGGTAAATGTTTACAGGCAGATATTGTTATACTCGCCATTGGTGTAAAGCCTGATACTGGATTTTTAAAGGATTCAGGAATAGAGTTTGGACCAAAAGGGCATATGGTAGTAAATAGCAGTATGGAAACAAATTTAGAAAATATATATGCAGTGGGAGATGCTGTAGAAGTAGTAGATTTTGTAAATGGAAGTAAAACTGCTATAGCATTAGCTGGTCCTGCAAATAAACAGGGAAGAATTGCTGCGGATAACGTGTGTGGTTTAAATTCAAAATACAAGGGCACTATGGGAACTGCCATTATAAAAGTATTTGGAATTACAGGCGCAAGCACAGGGAATAATGAAAGAACTTTGAAAAGTAAAAATATATCATATAAAGTTATATACATTCATCCACAATCTAGTGCCGCTTATTATCCAGGAGCTTCACCTATGTCTATAAAGCTTATATTTAATGAAGAAGGAAAAATATTTGGAGCTCAAGCTTTTGGATATGCTGGAGTTGATAAAAGAATTGACGATATAGCTGTTACTATGAGGCTTGGCGGAACTATTTATGATTTAGAAGAATTAGAACTTTCTTATGCTCCACCTTATTCTTCAGCAAAAGATCCTGTAAACATGGCAGGGTTTGTAGCTGAAAATGTACTAACAGGAAGAGTAAATGTAATAGTTCCAGAAGATATAGAAAGTAGAGATAAAGAAAGCAGCATGCTTATAGATGTAAGAACAGATTTAGAGTTTAATAATGGACATATAGAAGGTGCTTTAAACTTACCTGTAGATGATTTAAGAGAATTAAAAAATAAATTAGATAAGAACAAAGAGATACTAATATACTGCCAGGTAGGTCTTAGAGGATACATTGCAGCTAGAATTTTAACTGCTCATGGATTTAATGTAAAAAATTTAACTGGAGGATATAAAACTTATTCTATGAGTAAATTTAAACCTAAAGATGTTGTAATGAATAAAAACATTGAAGGTGATTCCATAGATTTTAAAGGAAATGTTTTAGAAGAAGTAAGTATAGAAAGTGATACTAATGAGTATAACGAACAAAAAGAAGAAAATTTCAATAAAACTTTAGATGCTTGTGGATTATGTTGTCCAGGACCATTAATGCAGGTTAATACCAGCATTGAAGATATGAAAGAAGGGGAAGTTTTAAAAGTTACTGCATCAGATCCTGGATTTTATGAAGATATAAAATCTTGGTGTAAAAGCACAAATAATGAATTATTAATTAGAAAAAAGGATAAGGGAAATGTAGAGGCATTTATAAAAAAAGGTAAAAAAAAACTAACAATGGCTAGTGATAGTAGTTTTAGTAATGAAATACCACAAAGAGATAATAAAACCATGGTAGTTTTTAGTGGAGAGTTAGATAAAGCTATAGCATCTTTTATAATAGCTAATGGTGCAGCTTCCATGGGTAAAAAAGTTACTATGTTCTTTACCTTCTGGGGACTTAATATACTTAGAAAACCTGAAAAAGTTAAAGCTGATAAAAGTTTTATGGACAAAATGTTTGGCATGATGATGCCAAGAGGAAGTGAAAAATTGAAACTTTCCAAAATGAACATGTGTGGAATGGGAGCAAAGATGATTAGAAAAGTAATGAAAGATAAAAATGTAAACTCTCTTGAAGAGTTAATACAATCAGCTGTAAATTCAGGTATAGAAATAGTAGCATGCCAAATGTCAATGGATGTTATGGGTATAAAAAAGGAAGAACTTATAGATGGAGTGAAAATAGGAGGAGTAGGTTATTATTTGGGAGAAGCAGAAGATTCTAATGTGAATTTATTCATATAAAAGAGAATACACATAGTTCTATATAAAATTTAATAGATAAGATTAACATTAATTAAAAAATTGCTACAGGAGAGAGTTAACTTTCTTGTAGTAATTTTTATTTTAATGTCTGTTTATAGGGTTAATGATATATGAAGATGTTATAATAGAAATATAAAAGATGGAAAGTTAAAATGATCATTTAGTAAGCTTTACAGTTTAAAAGTAATTTAGTGAAACTAAAGCAGAGGTGATAATATGTTCAAGATTATGATAGTAGAAGATGACCATAAGATAAGAGAAATAATGATGGAAAATATAAAAAAGTGGAATTTTGAGTGTATACAAGTAGAAGATTTCAATGAGGTATTACATAATTTTATAAAATGTAAACCAGATCTAGTGCTAATGGATATAAATCTTCCTTGTTTTGATGGATTTTATTGGTGCAATAAAATAAGGGAAGTTTCAAGAGTGCCTATAATATTTATATCCTCAAGAACTGCTAATATGGACATAATAATGGCAATAAATATGGGAGCAGATGACTTCATTCAAAAACCATTTTCATTAGATGTGTTGATAGCTAAGATAACTGCTATCTTAAGAAGAACATATTCTTATTCTAATGTAGAGTCAAATGTTTTAGAATATAATGGAGTTATACTTAATTTAAAGGATTGTAACTTTATGTATAATAATAAAAAAATGGACCTTACCAAAAATGAATTTAAAATATTATATATACTTATGAAAAATAATAATGAAGTAGTTAGCAGGGATAAGATAATGAAAGCTCTTTGGGAAGATGAAAGCTTTGTAGATGATAATACCTTAACTGTAAATATAAATAGGCTGAGGAAAAAAATAATAGATACAGGACTTACAGATTTTATTCAAACTAAGAAAGGACAAGGATATATAATACAATGAGTTTAAAGGATTACTTAAAGGATAAAACAGGGTTTATTATTTTTTATGTAGTGCTCATGAGTTTTATATCTTCTGTGGTTTATTTAGATGGATTAGTAAAAATAAGGCTTGAAAATATAGTATATATCAATTTTTCGGGACTAACTTTTTTCTTGCTATACCTTTTATTTGATTACTTTTCTATGAAGAAATATTACAGTGTCATAACATATATATCGAAAAATAACAGAAAAGAGATTATAACTAGCATTCCTAAAGCTAAAAATAATGAGCAGGCTTTGTGGAGTGAAATTTTAACAAATGTTTACACAGAACATCAGCAAAAACTTAATAATTTGTATGAGGGAAAAAAAGAGAATACAGAGTTTGTAAACTCTTGGGTGCATGAAGTAAAGACTCCTATTGCAGTGAGCAGACTTATAATTGAAAACAGCCATAATAAATCCAAAAATGAAATATTAAACAGCATAGAGGAAGAAATAGATAAAATAGATAGTTATATAGAGCAGGCTCTTTACTATTCGAAAATAGATGATTTTTCAAAAGATTATTTTGTAAATGAAATTAGTATTGAAAAAGTAGTAAAGGAATTGGTTAAAAAGAATGCTAAAACTTTCATAAATAAAAAGATTAGTATAGAACTGTTAAACTTAGATGTTAACCTATGTACTGATAAGAAGTGGATACTGTTTATAATAGATCAAATCTTATCGAATGCTTTAAAATATACTAATGAAAGAGGAAAAATAAAAATAATTGTGGAAGAAAACGATAAAGAAACTATATTGGTTATGGAAGATAATGGTATAGGCATAAAAGAAGAGGATTTGAGTAGAGTTTTCAATAATGGATTTACTGGATATAATGGCAGAAAAGAATATAAATCAACAGGTATGGGACTGTATTTGGCTAAAAAATTGGCTGTAAAGCTAGGACATGATATAACCATAGAATCCATATATGGAAAGTACACTAAAGTTAAAATTCATTTTCCTAAACTTATGGATTATTTCAACGTTACAAAAATGTAAGCTTCTACGGTTATTTTGTAAGTTAAAAGAATGGATATGGACTCTATTTTTATATAAAATAAGGTTAAAGACTTAGTTAAATAAGGTTTAACCTTATTTTTTTACATATGAATTTGAATATAAAAATATTAGGAGGCAATAAAATGAACACAGTTTTAGATGTTAAAGCTCTTAGCAAAATATATGGATCAAAAGGAAATGTATATACTGCACTTGATAGTATAGATTTACAGATTAAGGAGGGAGAATTTGTAGGTATAATGGGGCCTTCTGGTGCAGGAAAAACCACTCTTCTAAATGTAATAGCAACTATAGACAAACCTACTTCAGGAACTATTACTGTGGGAGGAGAAAATATAATTGCTATGAATGAAGATAAGTTATCTTCATTTAGAAGAAATAAACTTGGTTTCATATTTCAGGATTTTAATCTGTTAGATACTTTAAATTTAAAGGAAAACATAATACTTCCTTTAACTCTTTCAAAGGTAAAGCCTGTTTTAATAGATAAAAAAGTAAATGAAATAGCAGAAATTCTTGGTATAGCAGAAATATTAAATAAATATCCTCATGAAGTATCTGGTGGGCAAAAACAGAGAGCAGCTGCTGCTAGAGCTATAATAACAGAACCTACATTAGTATTGGCAGATGAACCTACAGGAGCTTTAGATTCAAAATCTTCTGGGGAACTGCTTCAATGTCTTACAGATTTAAATAAAAATAATAAGGCCACTATAATGATGGTAACTCATGATGCCTTTGCAGCAAGCTATTGTCAAAGAATACTATTTATAAAAGATGGTAAAATTTTTGCTGAACTTATAAAAGGAAATAATTCACGTAAAGAATTCTTTACCAAAATATTAGATGTATTAGCTGCTATCGGTGGTAAAAATAACGATATATTATAGATATATTAGCTGCATTTTAATTTGTTATTTTAATTCAAGATATCGTAAATAAGTTCATATGGAGGTATGTATTAATGAAAAAAATAATTATTTCTACAATAATAGTAGTTATGAGTTTAGGTTTAACAGCTTGTGCTTCAAAGGATAACAAGCCTTCAAGTGGAGGCAATACAGTTCAAGTTGAAAAATCTCAAAAAGGTACCTTTGCAGATTTAAAGGTTATACCCCAATTTAAAGTTAAGGATATAAATGACAAAGAAGTCACAAATGATATATTTAAAGATAAAAAGGTTACTATGATAAACATATGGGGAACTTTTTGTGGTCCCTGCGTAGAAGAGATGCCAGTGCTTCAGAACCTATATAATGAGTACCAATCAAAAGGTTTTAATTTAGTAGGTGTTGTTGCTGATGGAGATACAAACGAAGTGCAAGCATTGCAAATATTAAAAAAGACGAAAGCAGACTTTGTAAATTTAATACCAGATGAAAAATTCAAAAATGATTTCGTTAGCAAAACCAAGGCTGTTCCAGTTTCAGTATTGGTAAACAATAAGGGCGAAATCCTAGAAACTGTTGTAGGTTCAAAGAGTAAAGAGGAATACAAGAAAATAATTGAAAGAAATCTTCAGCAAGTTAAATAGGTGTGGAGTATGAAGTGCAGGATAAGAGCTCTATTATTTACAGGAAGTATACTGTTTATAGGTGCTGGAATATATAGAGGCGAAGTTCAGAAGGTATTAGTAAAAGCTATAAATATTTGTTTGGAGTGCATAGGAATTGGATAAGATAAAGAGAAAATTAGTTCAAATGATAACACTTATAAGTACTAATGGATATGTTAAGGGATTTTTAGATAGAAGTATTTATAGTGGAAAATTAAAAAACATATGTGTCCCAGGGCTTAATTGTTATTCCTGCCCTGGAGCCTTTGGAGCTTGTCCTATAGGATCTCTTCAGGCAGTTATATCTGACATAAAGTATAAGTTTTCATTTTACATAGTTGGATTTTTAACGCTTATGGGAGTAACTATGGGAAGATTTATATGCGGGTGGTTGTGCCCTTTTGGACTTTTTCAAGAGTTACTAAATAAAATACCTTCACCTAAATTTAAGGTTAGTAAAAAGTTTGAAAAACTAAAATACTTAAAGTATATAATACTTTTAGTATTTGTAATTTTACTTCCTATGTTTTGGGTAAATGATGTAGGTATGGGCAGTCCAACTTTTTGTAAATATATATGCTCTGCTGGAACTCTTGAAGGAGGAATCCCCCTTACTTTACTAGATATCTCTTTAAGGTCCGCTGTAGGATTTTTGTTTGCCTGGAAAGTAACCCTGCTTATAATTACAATAATCCTATCTATAATAATCTTTAGACCATTTTGCAGATTTATATGTCCCCTTGGAGCTATATATTCCCTTTTTAATCCTATAAGTATTTATAGATTAAAAGTAGATAAAGATAAATGTACAAGTTGTGGTGCTTGTGCTAAAAAGTGCAAAATGGATATAAAGGTTTATAAAAAACCCAATAGTCTTGAATGTATAAGATGCGGTGAATGTAAATCCGCCTGTTCACAAGGTGCTATAAAAACGGTAATAAGTATGAAAGATACAAAGTAATATAAATCGCTTATTAAATAAAAATAAAAAACTTTAGGAGGAAAAAATGTTATTTTCAATAGCTAAGAAAAATGTAAAGAATAACTTTGAAAATTATTTTATATACTTTGCTTCAATAGTATTTAATGTATTAATATATTTTACTTTTGAAAGTATAAGGTTTAACAAACAAATTCAATCATTTTTAGAAGGTGACCCTAGAATTCTTTTGGCTTTTAAAGGTGCTTCTGTAATAATTGCTATATTTTCAGCGGTATTCATGTTATATTCAAGCTCTTTCTTTATAAATAAAAGAAAAAAAGAAGTAGGTCTTTATTCCTTGTTAGGATTAAAAAAGAGACAGGTAGGGGCGCTTTTGTTTTATGAAAATATAATTACAGGAAGCCTTGCACTAATTGTAGGAATATTGCTTGGAAGTTTACTTTCCAAACTATTTATGATGATTTTAATTAAATTTATTGGAATAAATATAGCAATAAGTTTTTCTATAAGCATGAATGCTCTTTTAAATACTATAATAGTTTTTGGAGTGCTATTTTTATTAGTTTCCATAAATGCCTATACTATAATTTATAGATTTAAACTTATAGAACTCTTTAAAGCTGAAAATAAAGGAGAAAAAGAACAAAAATCATCAGTAATTTTAGCAGTACTTTCCATGGCCTTATTAATAATAGAAATCTATGCAGCTATGACTGTTAAAGATTCTCCTACATTTATGAGAAATACTCCTATTATTTTCATATGTTCTATAGCTGGAACTTTCCTTTTCTTTAGATCATTTTTGATATTTGTTATAAAAACTTTAAAAAATAAAAAAAGTATATACTACAAAGGGAGTAACTTAATAAGCATATCTCATATCCTATTTAGAATAAAGTCTAATAGTAGAAGCCTATCAATAATAGCTTTACTTAATGCAGTTACTATAACATCTATAGGTTATGGATATAGTTTCTATTATAGCTTTGAAAAAATAGATAAAGTATCAACACCTTTTTCATATTGTTATGTAAGTAATGACTTATCTTTAGATAAGAAAATTGAAGCATTAATGAGAAAGCATCCAGAAAATGCTCTTGTATCTTCAAAAGAAGTAGAGCTTATTAAAGTAAATGCCAATATATCAGAAATTTCAAAAAATAAAAACAATGAAAACAGTGTTTATTTAATATCACAAAGTAAAGCTGAGGACCTTGCTAAATTTAGAGGTATAAAAGATAGCTTAAAGCTTTCTTCTCCAGCAGACGGAATGATATTAAAATATGGAGATATTTCAGAATATAACCTTCTTAAAGGTAAAACTATAACCCCATCATATACAGGATTAAATACACCTATTAAAATAGTAGCTAGAAAAGAGTTTGATCCTTTGAATGCTTTCTATGACAAAACATTAGTTTTAATGGTACAAGATGAAGTGTATAACAAATACTATAATAAGGATAATATTGTTAGAATTAAAGGTTATACAGTAGAAAATCAAAGGAACAGCAAAGCTTTAACAAAAGATATTGTAAGAATTATTCCTGATGATGTAAAATTCAACTATGAATCAGCAAATTTAAATATACTAATCTTTACCTCTATGATATCCTTTATAGGAATCTTTGTAGGACTAATATTTTTATGTGCTACAGGAAGCATAATATACTTTAAGCAGCTTACAGAAGCTAATGATGATAAGAAAAGGTATGAGGTGCTTAAAAAAATAGGTATAGGAAATGGTGAAATAAAAAAATCCATCCGCAAACAGGTGTTTACAGCTTTTGCTTCACCATTATTTATAGGAATGTTTCACAGCTTAGTAGCTTTTGCCTTTCTTGGCAGCGTATTAACTGGAATGGACGTAGTGTTGCCAGCAGTAGTTACTATAATGTTTTATGTTTTAATTTATACTGTATATTACTTCTTAACAGTAAAGTCATATGTTAAAATAATAGATTCATTAGCGTAAATCTAACCCGATTACGATAAGCAATAAAAATTGAAAATCTCATTTCTAATTTTTGAAATGGGTCAGTAACATTACAATTTTCATTATAATATAATTTTAGATGTAAGTATATTATTACTGATGTAAATGATAGTATTATATACTGATAGCTTTCAAGTTCACCTCTTATTGATAAACACGAATGAAACTTATCACTAAATCTAAAGAATCATCTTAATTGTTTTTAGACATTTTTGACCAATTGATTCATATTAAACAACTTGTTATGATGGTACTAGAAAATGAAGATATAACTGAATTTAGCAAATTCACCAGGCTAAATTGATACATTGCCAAGTTTTATCCATACCTTAGCTCCGTTAATTGGTTCAATAAATAAATATGTATATAGTAATAAGGCTATATTAAATAAATATACATAATTAATATAATTTAAAATTCTATTGTAATCAATACTTAAAATTATATATACAATAATATAGAAGACAGATTCGATCATGTAACATATGTAGCCATAAGGTAAATGTTTTTTACAGCTATAATATTTCTTTATAATATCTTCATAAAAAAATGTTAGTATTATCTCAAATAATAATTAGGAGGTAATTAAATTATGGGGATGACACATTATATGTCTCTTTTATCAGATAATCAGCCTTGGAATCTTATAATATTTATGGCTATACCAGTTATAATGGCTGAAACTCTTACAATTACAGAATTTTTTATTGTGTTTAACAGATTGAAAAGTGGTGGAATTAGAACTTTAAATAAGGTGGTAGGTATTTTTGATGGGTTTTATTTCACTGGCATTTTCATATATTTATTTATAAATGCTGTAATACCATTAACTCAAAGATCAGGATGGCATACATGGGTAGATGTTGTAGCTGTGGTTTTTTACCTAAGTGGAGTTATCTTCCTTCTTCCAATAGCACTTATGGAACTTGGAATTTTATTTAGAGGTAAAACCATAGAAGAAAAAATGAAAATTCATTTTATCTTAGTAAGCGGATTTTTGGTGGTTGCTCATGTGGCAATGATATTTGGTATGGTAAATCCTGAAATAATAAGTAATATGTCAAATATGAAGATGTAAATAAAAATATTTACTAATAAAGTTAAAAAGAAAGTGGTACATAAACGTGCCACTTTCTTTTAAATACACCACCTAGGGTATATAGAGTTATCTCCAATACACTTAAAACTATCCAGTGCAGATTTAGTTAAATAGTATTTTTGAATACGTTCATTCACTACTTTCCAGTTTATATTTTCTATAAACACCTGAATATATTTTTTTCTATCTGTTTCAAAATCTATGAAATAAGCATGTTCATACACATCCATAACCATCAAAGGACAGCAATTCCAGAGTGCTCCAACATCATGAGCATCAGAGCCTGTAATATGGAGTTTATTATCTATTGGATCTATGACTAAAATAGCCCAACCTCTCATAGAAAGTCCTACATTTGTTAAGTATTCCTTGAAGTTTTCAAAACTTATAAAGTCTCTTTTTATTAAATTAAGTATTTCACCATAGGGATTTTTGAAATTATTGCATATATTTTCAAAATATAGCTGGTGAAGTGTAACTCCATCTAAAGCATAGGTTTCTCCTAGTTTTAGACTTCTCATATTACTAAAGGTTGAATTACCTTCACCATAAGCTTCAGCTTCTACAGGAAAATTCCATAGTTCATTTAGTTTCTTTACATAGCCAGAATATAATTTGTAATGCTGCTTTAATTGATTTTCAGTAATGCCTTTTACAGTGGAAAAATTAAAGACCATAGGTTCTAATTTAAACAATTTAAAGCTCCTTAAAAATTCATTACTATATATTTTATTAAAGTACTTAAGAAAGTGTGCTACCTTAATTGTTAATATAGAGTTTTCCTTCTAAAGGTTTAATATAAACGTCTAATTCATCATTTATAATTTTCACTGTATCTGATTTATCTAGAAAATTGCTTAAGCTATTGGAATTATGGGTATCTATTTTTATTTTAACATTATAGCTTTCAGTAGGACTTTTATTTATTAGTATAATATATAAAGCATTTTCAGAAGGAACATTAAATTCATCTCTGCCGTTATCTATATAGCGAAGATAACCATATACATTGTCACCAAAGCATATTTGTTTCCATTTTCCTGTTCTTAAAGCTTTATTACTATTTCTTATATGAATTAAACTTTTGTACCAATTTAAAATTTCCTTATTCTCTAATCCCCAAGGATAAGTAGCTCTATTATAAGGATCTTTAAGTCCTTCAACACCGGCTTCGTCTCCATAATACAAAAGGGGAACACCAGGAAATGTAAATTGAATTAATGTTATCATTTTTAATAATTTAAAGCATATATATTCTAAATTATCGTAAGTATTGACCATATAATTGTTACTCGCAATTTCTTTAAGTAGTGTATGAATTCTTTCAACATCATGGCTTCCTATAAGATTAACCATAGAATAAAAATTGTGGCGTGGATAATTTTCATATAGACTCATAAATTTATTATAAAGGTTTCCAGAATTTGTTTTATTTCTTAGAAAGTTTAAAAGGTTATCTCGCATTAAATAATTGGTGACAGAATCTAGTTCTTTTCCCCAAAAGTATTGTCTTCTTTTATCATAACTTATCTTGTTTGAAGCATCTTCCCAAACTTCACCTAAAACTATAGAATCTGAATCTGTTTTAATACAGGTTTTCTTTAATTCCTTTATAAATTCGTCAGGAAGCTCATCTGCCACATCCAATCTCCAGCCTTTTATTCCAGCTTTCATCCAATGGGTTATAACACTGTCCTCATCTTTTATAATGTAGTTTAGATAGCTTTCATTTAGTTCATTAACATTAGGTAAATCCAAAACTCCCCACCAACAGTCATACTTGTTTGGATAAGTATTAAAATTGTACCAAGAGTAAAATTTAGAATCTTTTGACTGGTATGCGCCTAAAGAAGTATAAGTGTTATATTTATTAAAATATATACTATCCGAACCTGTATGACTGAAGACCCCATCAATAATTATACTTATACCTCTTAAATCAGCTTCTTTTACAAGAAGTTTAAATAGCTCTTCATCTCCAAACATACTGTCTATTTTTTTGTAATTTGCGGTATCATATTTATGATTACTACGTGCTTCAAATATAGGATTAAAATAAATAGTGCTTATTCCTAAATCTTTTAAATAGTCAAGTTTTTTAAGAACACCATTTAAGTTTCCTCCATAAAAATCCCACCTTAATATTTCATTAGTTTCATGATTTCTTACATACATAGGTTTATCATACCAATTGCCATATATAAAAGTATTTTTTTTAGGGTTTAATATGGAGTTATCATCGTTGCCATTAAAAAATCTATCCACAAATATTTGATAAATTACTGAATTTTTAAACCAATCAGGGGTAGTATATCCTTTTTCAAAAACTGTAATTTGATAGGGAAAAGGAGAACTTTCATAAAGATCACCAATTCCACCTGTTAACAAATGATTATTTCCATAATAAATGGCTTTATCATGTACCCATATTTCAAAATAGTAGAAAAGCAAGGTTGGATTTGTTGGTGTTTTTAAATTATAATTAAAAACAGTTTTATCATTATCTTTAAATTCATAATTCATGGGATAATAGTTCTTATTGCTATCATCAAATAATACTAATTTAACAGCATTAATATTAAACTTTGTATTTATTTCAATTCTAATAAGTGTATCATTTTCACATTCAACTGCACCAAAAGGAGATCTAAAAAAAGTATCCCAAGAATTGTGCAAAATTGAAATTGAATCCATTTAATCTCCTCCTCCTAATATTTTGATGGATTAAGAATGGCTTTTCAAAAGTATTTTTTTAATATGCCATATTTCTTCAGCATATTTTGCTACAGTATTGTCACTGGAGAAAACTCCAGAATTAGCTATATTAACTATGCTCATTTTTTGCCACTTATCTTTATCCATATATAGATGATTTATTTTATTTTGAGCATTTACATAAGCATCAAAGTCTTTTAAAACAAAATATTCATCATTTTTAGATAGGAGACTATCATATATATCATTAAATTCATAGTTGGATACATTTAAAAAGCCATTTGTCAGTTGAGTTAGAATTTTATTAACTCTGGTATCATTATTAAAAATATCTCTGGAATGATAGCTTTGATTTTTATAAAGCTCAATTACTTCGTTGGCATTTAAGCCAAATAGTACAATATTATCATCGCCAACAGCTTCATGCATTTCCACATTAGCCCCATCTAAAGTGGCTATGGTAATTGCACCATTCATCATAAATTTCATATTTCCTGTACCAGAAGCTTCTTTTGAAGCTGTTGAAATTTGTTCACTTACATCTGTGCAAGGAATAAGATCTTGCGCCAAGGTAACGCTGTAATTTTCAAGAAAAACTACCTTGATTTTATCTTTTATATCAGTATCATTATTTATTTTTCCTGCTACACTATTTATTAATTTTATAATTTGTTTTGCTAAATGGTATCCTGGTGAAGCTTTTGCAGCAAAGATAAATGTTCTTGGAACAATATCTAAATTTGGATTTTCTTTTAATCTATTGTATAAATCTAAAATATTTAGTATATTTAAAATTTGTCTTTTATAACCATGAAGTCTTTTGGCTTGAACGTCAAATATAGAGTCGGGGTTAACATTTACATTATAGATATCTTTAATATAATTAGACAAATTTATTTTATTATACTTTTTAATGTTTGAAAACTTATCTTGAGCTGAACTATCAGAAGCGAAGCCTTCCAATTTTTTCAACTCTAAAGGGTGTTTAATCCAATCAGTTCCTATAGTTTCATTAATTAAATCAGTAAGTTTAGGATTTGCTTGAATAAGCCATCTTCTATGTGTTATTCCATTAGTTTTATTGTTGAATTTTTCAGGATAAAAATCATAAAAGTTTTTTAGCTCCTGATTTTTCAGTATTTCTGTATGAAGTTTTGCTACACCATTTACAGAATGACTACCTACGATGGCAAGGTATGCCATTCTTATATTGTTATTAGATATTATGGACATTTCATTTACCTTGTCCCAATTTCCATTATACCTATCAAAAACTTCTGCAGAAAATCTTTTGTTTATTTCTTCTATAATCATATAAATCCTTGGAAGAAGTTTTTTGAAAATATCTACAGGCCATTTTTCTAAAGCTTCAGCTAAAATAGTGTGATTTGTGTAAGCCATAACATTAGTAGTAATCTTCCAAGCATCTTCCCAGGACATAGACTTTTCATCTACTAGTATTCTCATTAATTCTGCAATGGCTACAGAAGGGTGAGTATCATTTATGTGTATGGCTATATATTCATCTAATTTATTTAAAGGAATGTGCATTTTTTCATATCTTCTTATTATACTTTGTATTCCTGCACTTACAAAAAAGTACTGCTGCTTTAATCTTAGAATTCTTCCTTTCTCATTTGAATCATCAGGATATAGTACTTGTGTAATGGACTCAACAGAATATTTATATTCTACAGCTTTTAAATAATCTCCATTACTAAAAGAAGAAAAGTCAAAATCCTTGCCAATGGTTTCTGCACTCCAAAGTCTTAAATTATTTACGATACTATTATCATAGCCAACTATAGGTATATCATAAGGTACAGCAAGAATAGGTTCATAATTTTTATATATTACATTAAGTTTACCACCATCAGAAGAAAGCTCTACATTTCCTCCAAATTTAACTATAATAGACTTATGTGCTTTTCTTGTTTCCCATACATAACCTTCTTTAAGCCAGTTGTCAGGTACTTCAATTTGATAACCATCTACAATTTTTTGTTCAAAAAGTCCATATTTATACCTAATGCCACAGCCATGACCTGAAATTCCTATAGATGCCATTGAGTCTAGAAAACAGGCAGCGAGCCTTCCAAGGCCTCCATTACCAAGACCAGCATCCATTTCAACAGATAAGACCTCATCAAAATCTATTCCAAGTTCTTTTAAAGCTTCTTCGCATAAATCTCTTATACCAAGATTAATTAGATTACTTTCAAGAAGTCTTCCTATAAGAAATTCCATAGAAAAATAATAAACTTGCTTTTGTTTATTATTTAAATAATACTTATTTGTTTTCATCAAACCTTCTGAAATGTACTCTTTAGTTAAAGTACCTAGTGCTTCGAAATAATGATATTTATTAAGTTCACTTATGTCTTCTGCAAACAAACTCATTATTTTTTGTTTAAATGCATATTTTATGAAATCTTTATCTAAGAACATGTTTAATCACCCCGTAAAATACTATACTAAAGATTTATACAAATCTATATAAATCTTTGCGGAATTTTCCCAACTGTTATTTTCAAGCATAACTTTTTTTATCAGTTTGTTCCAAGCTTCTTTGTTACTATATATTTCAATAGCATATTTTATTGAACTTAGCATTTCATGAGCATCATAATTGGAAAATGAAAAACCATTTCCTTCTTCAGTATATTCATTATAAGGAGTTATAGTATCTTTAAGACCACCTGTTTCTCTTACTATTGGAATTGAACCATACCTTAAAGAAATTAATTGGCTAATTCCGCAAGGTTCGAAAGAGAAGGCATAAGGAACATATCACAACCTGCATATATTTCCTGAGCTAGAGAATTGTCAAATTTTATATTGCATGAAAATTTTGCAGGGTATATATGAGAAAAATATTGGAATACATCCTGAAAATCTTCATCTCCAGTGCCTAAAATTACTAATTGTACATCCATAGCCAAAAGCTCTTCAATAACTGACGCAACTAAATCTAATCCCTTTTGTTTAACAAGTCTTGATATTAGTGCCACCACTGGAATGTTTTCATCTTCAGGAAGATTTAATATTTTTTGAAGATGTAATTTATTTTTTGCTTTTTTAGAAATAGTTAATGAATCATAGGTATAACATATGTGTTCATCTGTGCAGGGATTAAAAATTTCATAATCAATTCCATTTATAATACCATGAAGTTTATCACTTTTAGAACGTAATAAACCATCTAAGTTTTCGCCATAGAAATGAGTTTTTATTTCATCTGCATAAGATTCACTTACAGTAGTTATTACATCTGAAAAGTTAATACCTGCTTTCATAAAGGAAACTCCATCATAGTATTTAAGTGCATCTTCATTAAAATATTCATCTCCAAGAGAAAGCAATTCACCTAAAACTTCCTTAGCGAAAATTCCTTGATATTTTAAATTGTGAATTGAAAAAATAGTTTTAGTATTAATAAATTCATTTTTCTTTTTATAGTGTTCATTTAGCAGAACTGGAATCATTCCAGTATGCCAATCATTACAATGTATTATATCTGGAACAAAATCGTCCATATATTTCATAGCTTCTAAAACAGCTCTAGAAAAATATGAAAATCTTTCACCATCATCATAAAAACCATAAATTTTATCTCTTTTAAAATAATATTCATTATCTACAAAATAAAAGGGAACACCGTTGAAATCATAATATTCTAATCCACAATAATTGTTCCTCCAACCAACAGGTACAATGAAGCTAGCTATATGATTCATTTTTGACTTGAAATTTGAAGATATATGTGAGTATTTAGGAAGTATAACTCTAGCATCAATTCCTAATTTTCTAAGCGCTTTAGGCAGTGAATAAGCTACATCGCCAAGACCACCTGTTTTTATAAAAGGATGAGCCTCTGATGCTGCAAACAAAATTTTTATCATATATTTTACCTCCCCAATTTAAAATAGATTCATAGTATTTAATGAGAATTTAAAATACTATTTTTTTCTACAACTAACGGAAATTCTGATGTTCCTTGAATTTTTATATTTTTATCAATTAAAACATCTTTATCCAGTATTACATTATTTAAATAAGCACCTTCTTCTATTTTGCAGTTTTGAAATATTATAGAATTTTTTACTACAGCTCCTTTGGCTATATGTACTTGCCTTGAAATAATACTATTTTCTACAGAGCCTTCTATAATGCAGCCATTAGCAATTAAAGAGTTGGATACAAAGGAATTTTTTACGTATTTTGTGGAAGGTTCGTTTTTAGTTTTAGTGTATATGGAGCCATGTTCATAAAAAAGTTCATGAAGTACTTCTGGATTAAGCATATCCATATTAGCATGATAATATTGATTTATTGAATTAATAGATCTCAAATAGCCTTGGAATTTATAAAGATTTACATTGGATTTATTTATATTCATGTATATACATTCATACAGGGTATCATATATATCTGATTTAACAAGTTCATATAAAAAATTTATTAATAATTCCTTTTTAATTAATATTATATCCATACAAATATTGGCTTCTTTATGAAATCCAATATTTTTTTGTATACTTATTATTTTGTTTTCGTCATTTATGTTTACAATATTACAGCCGTGCATGTACTTATCTGCATTTTCTACGCTCTTGTAAACCACTGTAATATCACTTTTAGATTTCTCGTGATTCTCTATAACTTTAGAAATATCAATATTGAATATCATATGTGATTGAGCTAGAATCACGTTATTTTGTTTGCTTATGGAAAGATATTCTATAAAGTTTTTTAACAAGCCTTCACTTTGTTGGTAGCGATATTTGGAATAAGAACTAAATAAAAATAGGCCATCTACATTTCTACTTAAATCCCAAGATCGTCCTGTACCAAGATGATCAATTAAAGAACGAGAATTATTGGGTGAAAAAATACCTACATTTCTTATACCACAGTTAACTATATTTGAAAGAATAAAATCAACAATACGATATCTTCCATAGATTGGAATTGAAGCAAGAGGTCTATTTTTAGTTAAGCTTCTAATATCTTCCTCATTTTCATTTAACATTAACATTGCCATGTATGAGTTTTTTATCATGTTATCACCTCATATAGTTATAAATTTAGTCCTATTTCTTTTTCTTCACCAATAAGAACAATTTCTTTTGAATTTGCTACTATATTATTTTTTCTTATAATACTATTATTTCCTATTATTGCTCTATCTATTATTACATTACTTTCAATTACTACATTAGGTAAAATTACAGAGTTAATTATCCTTGAATTTTTGCCAACATGAACACCAGGAAACAAAATAGAATTTAATACATCTCCTAGTATTACACAGCCATCAGAAACTAAAGAATTTTCTACTTTAACATCGCTGCCTATATATTGAGGTGGCAGAGTAGAATTATTAGAATAAATTTTCCAACTTTTTTCATATAAATTAAGCTGATTATTTTCTTTTAATAAATCCATATTAGCTTCCCAATAGCTTTCAATTGTACCAACATCCTTCCAATATCCTTGGAATGGATATGCGAATAATTTCTTTTCTCTTCTAAGTAAAGCAGGTATTATATCTTTTCCAAAATCATTACTAGATTCTAAAGTGTTTTTATCTTCTTTTAAAAATTCCTTTATTACTTTCCAATTAAAGATATATACTCCCATGGAAGCCATATTATTTTTAGGCTCCTTAGGTTTTTCTTCAAATTCAATTATGCAATTGTCTTCATTGGTATTCATGATTCCGAATCGACTTGCTTCTTCAAAGGGTACTTGTATAACTGCTATAGTTGCATCTGCATTTTTTTGTTTGTGGTAATTTAGCATATCTGAGTAATCCATTTTATATATATGATCACCAGATAAAACAATTATATATTCTGGATCGTAATAGTCTACAAAACTGATATTTTGATAAATAGCATCAGCTGTACCGCTGTACCAGTTCATTCCTGACTGTTTTACATGAGGAGGAAGAATTGTTACGCCTCCATTCATTGTGTCAAGATCCCAGGGACTTCCGATGCCGATATGGTTGCTTAAAATTAAAGGTTGGTATTGAGTTAATATACCAACTGTATCAATACCAGAATGCGTACAATTGCTTAGAGTAAAATCAATTATTCTATATTTCCCTCCAAAGGGTACAGCTGGTTTTGCATTATATTTTGTTAAATCTTTTAATCTAGTACCTTGTCCACCTGCTAGTATCATTGCAATAATTTCTTTTTTTATCATTAAAAACCCCTCCTAATAGCCTTTTGCTCTAAGATGTAGATGTACTTTGTTTAGGTTTATAGAGCTTTTAGTTTGTAATAATTTTTTTGGACTTGTAATATTTTTAAATATTGGTTTAATAAAAATTGTTGATAAAGCTGGTATTTTTAGTCTTATGCAAAAAGGTTTTCCATTCCATTTTTCCATAATTGGATTTATAATTTTACTGTTTAATTTATTTGAGCCACCATAACCACCATTATCACTATTAAAAATCTCTTTATAGGTAGTAAATCTCGGAACCCCAACTTTGTAGTCTTCATATGAAGCTTTAGTAAAATTGCATATAACAATAATAAAATTATTACTATCAAATCCCTTTCTTATAAAAGAAATTATACTTTGATTGTTGTTTGAAGGATCTATCCAGTTAAATCCATGAAAATTATGATCTTGCTCCCATAGGCAACTTTCATTTTTATATAAATGATTTAAGTCTTTAACATATTCCTGCATTTTTGAATGCATTGGATAAAGTAGTAAATTCCAATCTAGCTCAGAGTTGAATTTCCATTCGTCAAACTGTGCAAATTCATTTCCCATGAAAGTTAATTTTTTACCTGGATGACTAATCATATATCCATAAAAAGATCTTAATCCTGAAAATTTATCTTCATAGCTACCAGGCATTTTATTTAAAATAGATTTTTTACCGTGTACGATTTCGTCATGAGAAATGGGCAATATAAAATTTTCTGAATATGCATACATTATTGGGAATGTAATTAAATTATGATGAAATTTTCTTTGGTTTACATCTAATTCCATATATTTCAAAATATCATTCATCCAACCCATGTTCCATTTATAATTAAAACCTAAGCCGCCATTATAATCTGGACCTGTAACCATAGGCCAGGATGTTGATTCTTCTGCAATAACAAGAGCATTTGGGAAACACTTGAATATAGCTTTATTAAGGTTTCTTAAAAAATCAATTGCTTCAAGATTTTCAATTCCACCATTTTTATTTCTTAAATTTGGATTTTCTTCTTTTCCATAATTTAGATAAAGCATGTTTGCCACTGCATCTACTCTTATGCCATCTATATGATACATTTCAAACCAAAAAACAGCATTGGATATTAAAAAATTTTGCACCTGCACTTTACCTAAATCAAAGTTAGCAGTTCCCCATCCGTAATTTTCTCTTAAATCAATATTATTGTATTCATAAAGATATGAGCCATCAAACTTATACAAGCCATGTTCATCTTTGCAAAAATGTCCAGGAACCCAATCCATGATAACACCTATTCCATTTTGATGAAATTTGTCTATAAAATATTTAAAATCAGAGGGGGTTCCAAAGCGGCTGGTTATAGAATAATATCCAGTTGTTTGATATCCCCAGGAACCATCAAACGGGTGCTCTGCAATGGGAAGTAATTCTATATGGGTGTAACCCATATCTATTACGTAAGGAAGGAGTAAATCAGCAATTTCTCTATAAGAGTAGAAATTGTTTTTTTCACTTAGTTTCCATGAACCTAAGTGTATTTCATATATATTTAATGGAGAAGAAAATGTGTTTTGATTGCTTTTGCATTCCAACCATGCTTTATCATTCCATTCATAATTGTCTTTAATGTTTGTAACAATTGAAGCCGTATTAGGTCTAAGTTCTGAATAGAAAGCATAGGGGTCTGATTTTAAAACGGATTTACCATCAGACATTAAAATTTCATATTTGTATAAAGTTCCTTCCTTAACATCTGTTATAAAAATATTCCAAAATCCAGTATCAGATTGTTTTTTCATAACGTGATTTTCACCTTTCCAATTGTTAAAATCACCAACAACACTAACCTTTACAGCATTAGGTGCCCAAACTCTGAATATGGTTCCAGAAGCTTCTTTTAATTTTATAAATCTACTTCCTAGGAACTTGTAAGTTTTGAAGTTATGTCCATTATTGAATAAATATGTTTCGTAAGAATTTATGTCTAAATTTAACATAATTAAGCAATCTCCTTATAAAGTATTATAGACTATAAATAATAATTTTACCATATTTTATTAATTATTGAATTATTATTAAGTTAGTTATCAGGTTAAACAGTGAGTATATATATGGCTAAATAATACATATTTTTTGGATAATTGTCAATATTTTTTTAAAATTATGAATTGGCTTTAAATAAACAATATTGGCACTAATAATTAAAATATTAAATTGGATTATTTTTTCTAAATATAACTATTTGATTCCATATTGTTTTGATATAATAAAAGTAGTGATAAGTAATGGAGGAAATTTTTTTAAAAATAATGAAATGAGGATTTAATATGGCAGAGGTTTTATCACAAAGTGAAATAGATGCGCTACTAGCGGCTATGGCAGCTGGTGAAGTAATTGGAGAAGATAGTAATAATAATGATTCTGCTAATGAAAATGATGTTCTTTCTAAAGTATTAGAGGAAAGCTCAAAATTTACTGACAAAGATATACATATGTTGGAATATATTCACAAGGAATATACTAATATTATTTTTGCTGCTTTAAAAAATTCAAATATAAAAGTAGCTTTAGAATTTATACAAGAAATACGTTATGAAGAATTTATGCGTTCTATTCCATGTCCTACTGTTTTAGCTGTATTTAAGTTAAAACCACTTGATGGATATTTGATATTTGAAACAAGCCCTAGTTTGGTATTTCAGATTCAAGATATTCTTTTAGGTAAAGAAGAAAGTAAAAAGTTAGAACTAGTAGAACTTTCAGAAAGCGATAAAAATGTTTCAATGCAAATATCTAGGGATTTTATAAAATATTTAGAAAAAGCATGGAGTGAAGTTTTAAAGGTTAAGTCTGAAGTTGAATATTTAGAATTTGATCCAGCTAAAACTAAAATATTTTCTAATAACGAATCAGTTGCTTTAGTATCATTTTCAATAAGTATAGGTAAGGAAGTTTCTATTTTTAATATATGTATTCCTTATTCAAGCATAGAAAAATACTTGGCAGAATTAGAGATAAAACATACAAATTCAGAATTGCAATTAAATGACAATTTTAGTAATGCAAATTTAAATATAAAAGTAATACTAGATAATATACAATTATCTTTAGGGGAACTTATGAATTTAGAAAAAGGAACGATTTTAAATACTAAGAAAATATATAAAAATAAGGTAAGCATATTAGTAGAAGAAAAACATTGTTTTAATGGCGAAGTAGGTTTAATACGTAATCGTAAGGCAGTTAAAATAATAGATTGCTTAGATAAGGATGTGTAATTATGAGTAATGGACTTTCTCAAGAGGAAATAAATGCTTTGCTAGAAGGTAGTTCTAGTAGTGAAGAAGTATCAGAAAAACCAAAAAAGAAGAGAAAAAGAACCTCAACTAAAAAGGATGTTGATGATAAACAGTTAGAGACAAACACTATTGTTCTAACGGATATTGAAAAGGATTTATTAGGTGAAGTGGGTAACATATCAATGGGTTCTTCTGCTACAGCATTATCAAATATGATAGGTAAAAAGGTGAATATAACTACTCCTATTATTTCTGTTACAACACTAAAGAAGATGAGAGATAGTTTTGAAATACCTAATATTGCTTTAGAAATAAAGTATATCACTGGAGTTTCAGGAAAGAATGTTTTGCTTATGAAAGTCTCTGATGCAGCAATAGTTGCTAATTTAATGATGGGTGGTAATGGACAAGTTGAAACTACAACATTGTCAGAAATAGAAGAAAGTGCTGTTTCAGAAGCTATGAATTTAATGATAGGTTCAGCAGCTACATCAATGGCAACTATGTTTGCAAGAAAAGTAGATATTTCTCCACCAAAATCGAAAATTTGGGATTCGATGACTTCCAATATGTCAGAAGATATTAAGGATGAGGAAGAGATTATCCAAGTGGCATTTAAATTGAATATTGAGGATTTAGTAGATAGTGTTATTATGCAGGTACTGTCAGCAGAAACCGCACAAAAAATAATATCTATAATGATGGGTACGGAAGTTGTTTCAGAAGCTGCTAATGATATACAAGATGACAATAATGTAGAGCTTACTAATGTTGTAATTGAAAGTAATCAGGATGCTGTGGAAAAGATGAAAGAACAAGCTGTAAATACAAATAAATCAGAATCAAAACTAGAAGAAAAAACAGCAAATGATTATTCATTGGATAATGAAGTTTCTGATTGTAAATTACAAAAAGTTGAGTATAAACAATTTGGCGATTTTGATAATTTATCTAAAAATACTAGTTCTATATTTGATGTGCCATTGAATATACAAGTTGTTTTGGGAAATGCCCAGCGTAGTGTGAAGGAAATTATGAATTTTAGCAATGGAACTTTGCTTGAGTTAAACCAATTGGCAGCTCAACCAGTAGAGTTACATGTTAATGGAAAAGTTATTGCTTATGGAGAAGTGGTAGTGGTAAATGGTAATCTAGCTATAAATATAATAGATGTCAACAAAAATAATATTTAAAAGATAAAATTAAAACATGACAGGAATATCATAGATTTTTGTGTATAAAGCATAGAGTTCCAAACTAAAAACATGGAATCCTATGCTGTTTTTGTATTTGAAATTTTATATAAATATACAAAGACTATATCTTATATTTTATTCTTAAAGTATGAGATTTAAATTAATAATAAACCATTATTTATCATAAGTTATAAAGTATAATAAAGTAATTAACCCTATTAAAATATAAAGGTGAGGGGATAGTATGCAAAAAAAATTAGTTTTATCATTAGTAATTATCACAATTTTAATGGCAGTATTTTCAACTGCTGTAAAGATTACAGAGGATCAAAATAACAAAAGATTAGTTCAAGAATATACATACTCTACTAAAGCTGTAGGAAATGTTAGTACGGCAATTGCACCACCTACGCAAAAAGCTATGGAATATCATAATACGAGAGTCAATCTTTGGATTATAGGAATAGTAATAAGTTTATTGGTTCCCATAGTGTTTTTATTTTCAGGCTTATCTTCATTTATTAGGGATTGTTGTTTAAGTAAAAGTAAAAATTTGTTTATAGTTTTTTTCTTGTATTTTATTATATATTCTATAATTACTGCCATTATAAGCCTTCCTTTAGATTATTACAGTAGTTTTACATTAAAACATATTTATGGACTTTCTAGTCAAAGTTTTAGTAAATGGATTATGGATTTTTCAAAAAGTTTTGCTATATCTACTTTAGTGGGAGCAATATTCATATTTATACCTTATTTATTTATAAAAAAGTTTCCATCATATTGGTGGTTTAATTTAGGAATACTTTTCATTCCTGTAATTGCATTTATAACTTTTATAAGTCCTATGTATATTGATCCTATTTTTAATAAATATGAAAAAATTCAAGATACCAGGTTAGAAGCTAAAATATATGAGGAATTGGATAAAGCCTCTATAAAAAACTGCCAGGTATTTCAGGTTAATAAAAGTGTGGATACCAAGGAAATGAACGCGTATATGACAGGAGTATTTAATACCAAAAGAATTGTTTTATGGGATACTACTATTAAAAATTTAACACAAAGAGAGACTCTTAGCATATTGGCTCATGAGATGGGACATTATTTAATGGGGCATGTATGGAAATCTATAGTATTAGGAGGAGTTTTAAGTATATTTGTTTTTTATCTTATAGATAGAAGTTCATTATGGGTTATAGATAAATCAGGAGGAATTTTTGGGTTTACAAAGCTATATGATATAGCATCTCTTCCGCTTTTAATATTATTACTAAATATGTTTATGTTTATATTAACTCCAGCAGTTAATACTTATACTAGATATACAGAAACAGAAGCAGATAGATTTGAATTAGAGCTTACAAAGGATAATGAAGCAGCAGCATCTTCCATGATAAAACTTCATGAAACTAGTTTGGTACTTCCTACTCCAGGTATAATATATAAATTGTGGAACTATGATCATCCGACCTTTGAAGAAAGAGTGAAGTTTGCTAATACCTATAAACCTTGGCAACAAGGGAAGCCTCTTAAATATGAGAAATATATCAAATAAAATTTCTACATTGAAACCATATAGATTTTGTTATATTCTAGTATTATATTAATTAAAATAAGCTTTAACACAGGAGGAAAAGATGAGAATAGCAGTTATATCAGACATTCATGGTAATTTTGAGGCGTTAAAAACAGCATTTTTAGATATACAAGAAAGGAATGCAGATACTATAATTTGTTTAGGAGATTTAACTGGGTATGGGCCATATCCAAATGAAGTTATAGATTTTATAAGGGAAAAGAGAATAATAAATATATTAGGAAATTACGACGCAGCAGTAATAGAAGAAAAATTTAATTATATAAGAGATACTGAGGTTAATAAATTTTGTATGCCCTGGGCAGCCAGTGAGTTAAGTGGAGAAAATAAAGAATATTTAAAGTCTCTTCCAAAACAAATTACTGTAGAATTTGAAGGCAAAAAAATAGTTTTTGTTCATGGAAGTAACAGAAATATAAATGAATATTTAAAGGAAAATTCAAGGGAAGCAGAAGAAGCTATAGAAGAATTTGTTGGAGATGTATTGGTATGCGCACACACACATATGCCTTATGAGAAACATTATGGCAATAAGATTTTATTAAATGATGGAAGTATAGGCAAACCTAAAATAGGGAGACCTAATGGTACTTACATTGTTCTAGATATACAAAATGAAATTTTAAATGTAGAATTTATAGAATTTCAATATAATTATGAAAAAACAGCAGTGGCTATGGAGAAAAAAGGCATACATTTAAGCTGTATAAATAATATAAGAACTGGAGTTGAGTAAAAACTTAATTTGAAAAAGGAGTGATACTTATGGAAGAAACTAAAATTGCAAAGGGACTTTATATGACAGCTATTTTATTAGAGGATAAAATAAGAATAGAAAAAAGCCAAGGATTTTCAAAAGAATTAACTGAAATCTATGATGATGTCATGCTTGAAGATATAGATTTAAACCATGTAGAATACTCACCAGCAAGATCCATGTTTATTCAAGGATATTTGCTTATTCCATTAAATAAAAAGTTGAATTTTCCTAACACTTTTCATGGAAAAACAAAGGAACTGAAATTATGGTTTAAAACAGATGGTAATGAAGAGTTTGAAAAATTTAAAGAAATGTTAATGGAAAGAAGATAGAGAAAAAGTTTAGATAATAAAGAACATATAATGATGATTACCTTCGTACCTCAGGAAATATATAATCTTAATATTTTCTGATCGTAGGAAGAAAATTATCATTATCTGTTCTTTTTTCTTTAGAGAGTTTTATTTACTATAGAATTTTTTTATAGTTTCACATACAAAGTCTACTTCTTCTTCCTTTATTTCAGGATAAATAGGAAGAGCAAGTATTTTTTCTGAAATTTTTTCAGCAACCGGGAAATCACCTTTTTTATGTCCTAAGTAACTAAAACATTTTTGAAGATGAAGTGGTATTGGATAGTAAATACTTGAGCCTATTTCATTTTCCTTTAAATAGCTAGCAAGTTCATCTCTCTTTTCTGCTAGTATATTAAATACATAGTAAACGGGCTTTTGATTTCCACGTACACTAGGAATTTTTATATATTCACAGCCAGAAAGTTTTTCTTTATACCAATTTGCCACAGTTTCTCTTTTCTTTATAGATTCATCTATATGTTTTAATTTAACTAAAAGTATAGATGCTTGAATTGAATCAAGTCTTGAATTATAACCTATATAATCATAATGATATTTCTTAGATGCACCATGAACTCTAAACATTTTAGCTCTATTTGCTAATTCATCATTGTTAGTTATAATCATACCAGCATCGCCATAAGCACCTAAAGTTTTAGTTGGGAAGAAAGAAAATATACCAAAATCTCCTATAGTTCCAGAATGTTTATATTCTTGACCATTGCCTTTCCATTTCATACCAAAAGCTTCTGCAGCATCTTCTAAAACGCGCAAGTTGTGTTTATCAGCTAGTTCCATAATCTTATCCATATTTGCCATTTGAGAGAAAAGATGAATAGGTATAATACCAGCAGTATTTGCAGTTATTTTTTCTTCTATTTTATTTGCATCTATATCAAAACTTTCTTCATCAATATCAACAAATACAGGTTTTGCATTATGCTTAGCTATGCAAGATGTAGATGCAAGAAAAGTAAAAGGTGAAGTTATAACTTCTTTACCATTTTCAAATCCAAGTATATGAGAAGTCATTACTAATGCATCAGTACCAGAAGCAACACCAATAGCATGTTTAGCTCCAGTATATTTTTTTATGGCTTCTTCTAACTCTGTAACTTTAGGTCCTAATATAAAGCTTCCACTTTCTACAACATCAAATATAGCTTTATTAAATTCATCTTTTTTCTCCGAATATTCTCTTAGAGAAGTATAAAAATTAACTTTCATATTAAAAATCCTTTCTTAACTTTACTTTTATTTAATAACTTTTTCTACAGCTTTAATAAGTTCTTTAACAACATATTCTGCATCTTCTAATGTAAGAAGAGAATAAAGTGGAACAGAAATTTCATTTGCATATTGAGCATAAGCATTTGGATAATCTTCCATTTTATATCCAAGGTTTTTATAAAGTGTAAACATAGGAAGCGGCGTAAAATGGACATTAGTTGCTATATCTTTCTCAGCTAAAATGCTTATAACTTCAGCTCTTTGAGCTTCATTAAAGCCTTTAATACGCAAAGTATATAAATGATAAGAAGTTACAGTATCTCCTTCTCTTTCAAAAGGAACTATAGCCCAATCTTTTTCGCTTAAATGTTTAGTGTAAACATCAAATATAGCTTTACGTTTTTTAAGCATTTCTTCATATCTTGTTAATTGTACAAGACCAATAGCTGAGCCTATATCTGTAAGATTACATTTAAATCCATCTGTTACTATATCATATTGCCAAGCTCCAGCTTTCATTTTTGAAAGAGCATCTTTGGATTGACCATGTAAAGATGCTAATTTAAATTCTTTATAAAGGTCTTCTCTACCTTTAAAAGTGTTATTTCCAAAAGTTAAAGCACCACCTTCAGCAGTAGTAAAGTTTTTTACTGCATGGAAAGAGAATATGTGAAAATCAGCTTGACCGCCAACTCTTTTACCTTTATATTTTGCTCCAAAAGCATGAGAAGAGTCTGAAACAAAAATTATATCTTCACGATTCTTGGCCTTTAACATTGCACGAACTGCATCATAATCTACAGGAACTCCTCCAATGTCTACAGTATAAATAGCTTTTGTTTTAGGTGTAATGGCATCAGCGATTTTATTTATATCTATTAAGAAACTATCTTTTTCTACATCTACAAATGTTGGTTTAATACCTCTATGAATAGATACACTAGCAGTAGCTGTATAAGTGTAAGGAGTAGTTATAACTTCATCTCCCTCTTTTATATCAAAAACTTTTAAAACAAGCTCTAACCCAGCAGTAGCACTATTTAAAGCTACTGCTTTATTGGTTTCTAAATAATCTGCTAGTTTTGTTTCAAATTCAGCAGTTTTAGGTCCTGAAGTAATCCATCCTGACCTTAAAACTTCAGTTACGGCATTTATTTCAGCTTCTCCTACATCTGGTGGTGAAAATGGTATTTTTTTATTCATAAAATATCAATCCTTTCTTATAATTAAATTATTTGATTCCTTGAAAAAATCCTGTGTCTTTTGTTATGTAAATTCCTCCTGTTTTTTTTATTTCTTCCTGTAAAAACTTTATAAGACTTTGAAGTTTATCTTCAGTAAAAATATCTCTTGTATTCCCAGGCATAGAAAATATGTAATCCACAAGAGGAATAGGATTTGTTACAATTAAACTATCGTCGTATCTTTTTAGTTTTGCCTCTTTGAACCATTTTGAAACCTGGTTAAAACCATTTTCTAACTGAAAATTTTCTGTTAGATCCCAGCTTTTAGTGGTTATGTTTTCAGAATTGAACTTTGCTACAATTTCTCGCATTTCTTTCATGTGATTTTTACCAACTGTAGAGGCATAGAATAAACCATTATATTTTAAAACTCTTTTTATTTCTGAAAAAGCCTTTTCTCTATCAGTTACATGATATAACATGTTGTTGGCGATAACTACATCAAAAGAAGCATCTTCAAAGGGCAAATTTTGTACATCTGCTATTTTAAATTTAAATCGGGATGCTTTGTTTCCTAAATTTTTTTTAGCATCTTTAAGCATTCCATTAGAAAAATCCGTTAAAGTTAAATTCCAATTGGGTGAAATTTGCGAAAAATTTTTTTCCCAGAGGCTTCCGTCACCACAACCAATTTCAAGTATAGAGCCATTACAAGGAACATAAAGGTTATTGAAAAACCAATTCATCCATCCTTGTTTGTTTGTACTAAAAAGTTCATGAATTCTAATTCTTGATCTAAGATTGGAAGCATTTTCATACTGATCAATCCAATTCTTATCGGTATTTATTACATTTATTATATTTACAAATTTATCCCAGTTTAATACATTGTTATTGTCTAGCATATGTACTGCTTCATCAATGGCTTTTATAACCATTTGTATATGTTGTATTTTTGCTTCCATTATGGTTTTTTGTATTTCAAGAGGCTTTTTAAAATCTTGATCATTAGTGTCATATTTTATTATATTGGATATATCATCTAAAGAAAGTCCTATAAATTTTAGGGTTAGTATTTTCTGTAACCTTCCAAAGTCCTGCTTGCTGTATAATCTATGACCTAAGTTATTATGATAACTTGGTGTAAGTAATCCTATCTTATCATAATATCTTAAAGTTCTTAAAGTGACCCCTGCTTTCTTTGAAAACTCACCAATAGTAAATAAGTTATTTTCGTGTTGGCACATGTTATCACCTCTACTTAAATTATTTTAACACATTACGTAAGGTAATGGGCAAGAGGTTTTTTTATATTTATATATAAAAGGTTGCATGATGTTTGTCAAAAATTTGTTAGAGTAGCTAATGTAATTAAAGAAAATAAAGAATTGAAAAAGATATAAGTCATGAAGAAACATTAATAAAGAGCTTTGAGAACAATATATCTGATTTTAAAGAAAGACATAGAATAACCATTGACCATAGATGAATTACAAAAGATAAATAGCAAAGTCATAAGAATAGTATGTAAGGCAAATAGATAGAGAAAAGAATTAGTAATAGCTGTGGTGCAACTTTGAAAAATAAAAATATAAAAGGACAAGATTACCTAAATAATGCTTGTCCTTGAAAATATTAAATTAATTATTTTTGTTAATTTAATTACTTTTGTGTAAACGTAGTTCCATCATAATAAAAATAAATAGTAGCAGTATTAATTACATTATTATTACTATCTAATGCTTTTAGTATAAGTTTATAATCAGAATTTTTGTGTGTCCAAACACTACTATTATCAAAATTGTAACATAAATTTATATAAGAATCTCCACCAGTATCACCACCACCCATATGTGAATTCATGTATGGAGCTGTTTGATAATATATTTGGTAAGAATAATTTACAGCTTTTTCTTGAGGAGTCCAGTAAAGCATTCCAGTTTTACTAAGAGCTGGTGACAATGGAACAATTGAATTACTTGAAAGACTAGCAACACCAGCTTTTGCATTATTTTGTGCAGGTGCTGCTTGTACATTCATGAAACTTAAACTAGAAGCTAATATTACACCACATAAAGTGGAAGTTAAAAGCTTGATTTTTTTGTTCATAAGATCAATCTCCTTTGTAATTAATTTTGTTAATACTTACTTACAAGCAATATATTACATTTATTTTAAAAATATGTAAAGTTGCAGAAATAGCAATATAAGGTCATGAATTGAAATTAAAACCTAATATGTAATTCAAACTTAAATATACCAATAATTATAAATAAAGATGAAAATTTGCAAATGAATACAATAGGCCATATTTCGAGTACTTTAGTTGATGTTCAGACAGGAGATGCTTATAAAATTGAAGTGCTGGCTAAGCAAATAACTCCACTATATATTACTTATATAGGAATTACAACTTAAAAATTAAATTGTAGTTATGATTTTGTCTTCAAAAATATGTCAAAAAATAAAATATAGAAGAGTTATAAGAAAGAACTAAATAGTCTTTTTTTAGAATTCTTAGAAATACCAAAATTGTTAAAATATATTAAATAAGGTAATGGTCAAGAGGTTTTTTATATTAAAGTAACATTTTTAATATAAAAGAATAGTATGGTACCAAACACAAGATAAATAGAAAATTAATCTATTTAATTTTTACAATTAAAAAGTCATATATTGATTTTTTAGAGATTTACAATGCTTAAGATGATAAGGAGGATTTTAACATGTGTGAAATGAGTAAATGCCATAGACATCACAAACATCATAGATGCTGTAGCAAAGTTCATATAACTATTAGCTGTTGTGATGAAAAGAAAAATAAATGTTGTGAGAAAAAGAAAAATAAACCTTGTAAAGAAAAAAAGAAAAGATGTCCTAAAAAAGTAAGAAGAAATCGTTGCTGTTAAGTATCGTTGAGGGAAATTAATATTATTTCCCTCAATTTATATATAAAATTGACATAAATATAAGTATTAATTAAAATCAAAATATGAATATAAATATAAAACTTAGAAAAACAGTTTAATATAAGGAGATTTTAATTATGGACATAAATTTAAAAAGTTTACTTAAAGCAGAAAGATTAAGACTAACAGCACTAAATGAAAGAGATATACCGTCTATGGAAGAGTGGTACAATAATTTAGATTTTCTAAGGCTATATGATATGACTATGGCTTTTCCAAAATCCTCAGCTCAATTGTATGAGATGTTAAATGAAAAAAGAAAATCTAATAACAGTTATATTTTTGCTATAAGAACTTTAGAAGAAGACAAATTTGTAGGTGTTGCAGGTTTTGAAAATATACTATGGAATAATGGTACAGCAGTGGTTTTTGTAGGACTTGGGGATGAGGAGAGTAGAGGAAAAGGATATGGAAAGGAAGCTATGCAAATGGTGTTAAACTTTGGATTTCAAGAGCTGAATTTACATAGAATTCAATTGGATGTTTTATCTTATAATAAGCCTGCCATTGCTCTTTATGAAAAACTTGGATTTAAGAAGGAAGGGGTTTATAGAGAATTTATACATAGAGATGGAAAAAGATATGACTTGTATCTTTATGGTCTTTTAAGACATGAAGCATTAAGTGATTCCTAGATTCAAGTGGAATTTTTTTATAAGATTGGGTAGGTTATAAATTTAAACTAGCGATGATAAGGATAAGGTGAAAAATATATCAAAACTTCAAATGGTTTGCGCTTTTAATGTATTTCAAGCGCAGACCATTTATATTATAATGATCTTTTTGCTTTAATTATAGAATTACAGACAATTTTAGAAAATTTGTAAACATCATTAAAGCTTACTTTTTTATTAAGTAATAGATATTGAAGTTTCTCTGATACACTGCACATAATGCTGCTATTTCCTATTGAAGGCAGGGTATTACCTATGGCAGCACCTGGGATTATACCACGGTTTTTTAATAATATCATTCCAACATCCTCTTTAAGTGATAAAATGGAATCCACAGCTAAAAGATGCGTTTCTTTCTTTTCTATATGAGGAAGTTTGCTTTTAATATTTAAAGAATTAAGTGGAAAATCTAATGTTCCATACACTCTAATATTTAAATTTTTTCTATTTTCTTCAATAAGAGTGCCTGTAAGAGGACCAACTAAATCTTCTATACAATCATTTGTTCCTAAACATATTATAGCTGTATCTTTAGTCATTAAGTTATTATTTATCAATATATTAGCTATTACATGTTCAGCAGAAGGAGAAGAGAGTTTAACTCTATGTATAAGCATAAATATCACCTTTACATAATAAATATTTAAAATATAACATGTATTGTTCCCTATAATATTTAAGTTATGAATGCTTAATATTTGAGAACATAACATATGAATTAGAAAAGTCAATATAAAAAGTATTTGGACAATTTTTTTGTTGTTATTTTGATATAGAAAATACTTTTTCTTAAACACTATTAAGAGAGTATAAGGAATATTATTGATAATATGTGAAAAATTCTGAAATTTAAAGGAATATGATATGTTGTGAAGAATATTAAAGAATCAAATAAAGTTGGGAGAGATGGGTATGTCAGAAATACTTGTGAATGTAAATAGAGGTCCTTTGGTTGAAAGCTTGCATAGAGGAGACATAGCTGTGGTTAATAGTAAAGGAAAACTTGTACACTCTATTGGAGATCCTTATAAAGTTAGTTATATGCGTTCTGCAGCAAAGCCAATTCAAACTTTAAATGTAATTTTAAGTGGCGCAGCAGATAAATTTAAGTTTACTGATGAAGAAATCTCTATAATGTGTGCTTCCCATTATGGTGAAGAGTTCCATAGAATAGTAGTAGAAGGCATAATGAAAAAAATAGGATTATCTACAAGTGATCTTTTATGTGGATCTATGTTATCTTTAAGTGAGGAATATAAAAACGAACTTATATGGAATCATGTAAAACTCAAGCCTACTAATACCGATTGTTCAGGTAAACATGCAGGTATGCTTTCAGTATGTATTTATAAAGGATATGACATAAAGGATTATAATTTAGAGAATCATATTATTCAAAAGGAAATAAAAAAAGTAGTGGCTGAAATGTGTAATATATCTGAAGATAAAATATTTATAGGAATAGATGGATGTACAGTTCCTGTTTATGGTATGCCATTATATAATATGGCATTAGGATTTGCAAAGCTTGCAAATCCAGATGAATTATCTACAGACTATAAAAATGCTGCAAATAAAGTATTTAAGGCTATGAATAGTGCTCCAGAAATGGTAGCGGGTACCAATGGCTTTTGCACAGAACTCATAAAAAATACACATGGTAAGCTTATAGGTAAATTTGGAGCAGAAGCAGTTTATTGTATTGGAATAAAAGGAATGGATTTAGGCATAGCTATTAAAATAGAAGATGGAAACAGTAATAGAGCATTGTATCCAACAGTTATACAATGTCTTGAAGATTTAAATGTGTTAGATGAAGATGAAAAGAGAGCATTAAGTAAATTTAAATTAATGAAAAATTTAAATAATATAAAAGAAAATGTTGGAGAAATAAAACCTGTTTTTCATTTAACTTAATAATGTGTAAAGTGACATTAAAATTATGTTGACTTTAATTTTAATATATGGTAAATTGACGCTGTGTTATGCCAATGTAGGGAGAAAATGTATAGATTTTTATCACAAATTCTCTATGAATTTGTGATTTTTTTTATAAAATCCAAATAATATAATTCAATTTTAAAGTATTGGCAATAGTTTTATTGAAAAGTGGTGAAATTATTTTTGTTTCATTTAAAAGAAAATAAAAAGATATATGTGGTTACAAACAGGAAATTAATAGAGCGGGGAAATCTGTGCGAGGTAATAGAAAAATGCGCAGCTAGTGGGGCAGATGGAGTTATATTAAGAGAAAAAGACCTGGACTACAAAGATTTAAAAAATTTGGCTCAAAATGTAAAAATTATAACGGATAAGTATAAAATTCATTTAATTGTAAATGGTAATTTAAATGTAGCTTTAGATATAAATGCCAGTGGATTTCATACAGGATTTCAAAGTTTTAAAAATGGGAAGGAATTTAGAAACAACGTTAGAAGTATTGCTATAGGAGTATCTGTGCATAAGGTAGAAGAAGCCATAGAGGCGGAGAAACTTGGAGCCAGTTATTTAATGGCAGGACATGTATTTGAAACAGATTGCAAATTAGGACTAAAAGGACGAGGCATAGAATTCATACAAGAAATATGCGAAAGGGTTAATATACCTGTCATAGCTATAGGTGGAATAAATGAAAATAATATAAAGAAAGTTTTGAGTACAAAAGTTTTTGGAGCAGCTATTATGTCTTCAGCTATGAAAATAGTATAGAAATTTGTGAAAATACATTAATAAAAGGTATTGACATTTATGACTATAGTTGATATAATCATAAATGTCGCATGGAAAGATGGTCGAGTTGGTTTAAGGCACCGGTCTTGAAAACCGGCGTACGGGTGACCGTACCTAGGGTTCGAATCCCTATCTTTCCGCCAAAAAAACACCTAACTTATAGTTAGGTGTTTTTTTATGGAATTACTTTATTATAAATGTTATCATAATTATGAAGAGGTGAAGTAAAATGGATTATAGTAAAATAATTAGAGATTTTCCTAAGGTGGATCTTCATTGTCATTTAGATGGAAGCGTAAGACCACAAACTATAATTGATATAGCCATAAAGGAGAATATAGCTATTCCTAGTAGAGAATTAAAAGAATTTGAAAAGAGTGTAAAAGTTTTTGGAGAATGTAATTCTTTAAAAAAGTATTTAGATAAATTTGAACTGCCAATTAAAGTTATGCAAAAGGAAGAAGATATATATAGAATAACCACTGAACTTTTAGAAGATGTTTCAAAAGATAATGTAAAATATATAGAAATAAGGTTTGCACCTTTTAATCATATGGAAAAAGGACTTAAAGCAGAAGAAGTAATAGAAGCTGTACTTAAAGCTATGAAATATGGAAGAAAAAAATATGGTGTTATGTCTAATTTGATTTTGTGTGCTATGAGGCATGAATCTGTAGAAAATAGCAAGCTTTTATTTGAAATAGGTAAAGAATACTTGAAAAATGGAGTAGTAGCAGTAGATTTGGCTGGTAATGAACAAGATTTTCCGCCAGAGATTCACAAGGAAGCTTTTGATTTAGCTGAAAAATATGGTTTCCACTGTACCATACATGCAGGAGAAACAGGGATAGAAGAAAATATAATAAAATCCATTGAAATTTTACATGCAGAGAGAATAGGGCATGGAGTGTTTGCCTTTAAGGATGAAAAAGTAGTTAAGTACTTAAAAGATAAACAAATACCTTTAGAAATGTGTATAACAAGCAATGTTGGTACCAAAGCAGTGGAATCCTATAAAACTCATCCTATAAAAAAATATTTGGATGAAGGATTAATTATAACGGTAAATACAGATAATATGACAGTTTCTAATGTGTCCATAAATGATGAGTTTAATCATTTGATGAAAGAGCAGGATTTTACTTTAGAGGATATAAAAAAAGTAGTAAAGAATGGAATAGAGGCTTCTTTTGCTTCAGAGGATGATAAAAATATACTGAGAAAAGAGTATGAAGAAGCTTTAAAAGATTGTAAAACAACAATTTAAGATAATAGTAAAAGTAAATTTTCATTGTATTTTAGTTTATATATACAGTTGAAATTTACTTTTAAATTTATTGTTGTATTACAAAATGATTGATTTGTTGAATTTGATAGTTGTTAAATTGATATAGAGTAGATAAAGTTCTTGCTTTAATTAAAAAAAAGTTGACATATAGCAAAAAAGTTAATATAATTATAATCGTTGCATGGAAAGATGGTCGAGTTGGTTTAAGGCACCGGTCTTGAAAACCGGCGTACGGGTGACCGTACCTAGGGTTCGAATCCCTATCTTTCCGCCAAAACACCTGACATAAGTTAGGTGTTTTTATTTGGTCAAAATTAAATTTAGTATAATTAGTGTAATTTGCAATAAATTATTTTAAAGGGAGGAAAATTATGTTTAAGAACTTTTTTCCTAAATCGGAAAATGTTAAAGAAAATTTTCAAAATTATATAAGCAAGGAAAGCTTATTGAAGGCAATATCAAATTTAATGGAAGGAAATACAACATACATAGAAGACGGTAGATTAGGTTCTAGTGAAGTAACTAAAAAATGGAATGAAATGATAGATTTTTTAAATAGTGATAAAAAGAATATATTGCTAGAAGTTAATAGCTTAATGGAGACTGTAACTAGAATGGATTCAGTAAAAAACATGGTAAGTACTGTTAATAGTCAAACAGAGTCTCTTCATTCTATGTCTGCAAGTAGTGAAGAGTTAACAGCATCCATTCAGGAAGTATCTAGTATTGCCCAACAAGTGTCATCAAATGCTGATAAAGTACAACAAATTTCTAAAAAAGGAGTTAAAAATGTATCTAATTCAGTGAAATTTGTTAGAGAAGCTTTTAATGATATTTCAAATTTAAATGAGCAAATGGAAAAGGTTAAGGAGAAAACTGAAACTATAAATAAAATTATAGATATTGTAAAAGGAATTTCGGATCAAACTGATTTGCTAGCACTTAATGCTGCTATAGAGGCAGCAAGAGCTGGTGAACAAGGAAAAGGCTTTAGTGTTGTTGCTGATGAAGTAAGAAAACTTGCTGAACATACTAAAAATTCAGTTTTAGATATTCAAAAAAATATAGCTGAGTTGGAGGATGCACTAGAAAGTTCAGTGACTAAAATTAATAACACTTCTAAGGGCCTAAATTCTGGTACAGAACTTGTAAATGGAGCTGTGACTTCAATTAACGAAATAAGTGTATCCATAGCTAATGTTAATGAAACAATAACTCAAGTGGCTTCAAGTACAGAAGAACAAACTGTAGCCACTGAGACTTTTACAGAGGGAGTTATGAAAATCTCAAAACATGCAGATGATTTATCAGAAAGTTGTCATAATACTGGTAGATCAATTTTTAAAATTAGCAAGGATATTGATAAAATTAGAAAAGATATATTAAAAAATGAAAATTGCCTTAATGAAATAGATATGATAGAAATTTATAAAACTGATCATCTATTATGGAGATGGCGTGTATACAACATGTTGCTTGGATATGAAAAAATTGATAAAAACATAGTGGGCGATTACAAAAAATGTAAGTTAGGTCAATGGTATTATGGATTAAATTGTGAAAAATTAAAAAAACACAAAGCATTTGTTAAATTAGAGGAACCACATATAAAACTCCACGAAATTGCAAAAGAGGCAGTTATAGCCTATGAAAGAGATGATATAAAAACTGCGGAAAGGGCATTAGATAATATGGATCAGTGTTCAAAAGAGGTATTTGAATGTCTGGGTGAGCTGAAAGCAGAAATTATTAAAGAAAGGTAAAGTTTACTTTACCTCCTATTTTATAATTTTACTGTTTTTAAATTACTAATATATGCCATAATCTAATATATGAAGTTCTTTGTTTTCATCATAGCCAAAAGTGCTGAGTTTTGAAAATTCATATTGAACAGCAGCAGAGGGATGTACTAATTTTTCCTTGAAACTATCAAGTAATGATAAAAATTTATAGATGTTGTTAAAAGTTTTATCTTCTTTAACATAAGAATATATAGTTTCAGGGGAATCATCATTTTTTGCTAGAGGTATAAGAGGTTTGTGTATAGTTAAATATATAAACTTACTTTTATATATAGCATAAACTGGACATAATATATTTTTGAAATTACTTACTATAATATCTTCAGAATGATACAAATTAAATTCGTTAATACATTGTTCAGCACCAAAAGGCAAGCTTCCTACAGTGCAATCAGAAGATGTTTTTATTATTAGGTTGTCCACTAAATAAACGCATCTAGTGTTCCTTGCAACAAGATTTTTTCTGTTTAATTGTTTCATAAGTTTTTTATTTAAGGTTTCATTGTGACCTAAATGCATTCCATAGGTGCAATTTAAATACTCTTCGATTTCAGTGAGCGAATAATTCATAAAAACACCTCCAATAAAAAACTAAAAAAGCATATATAAGAATAAAGAAAAATCGAATAAATAAATTCAATTTTTACAATATTCTATAATTAATATTATACTTATAAAAAATTAAATGTCCATAGATTTTAGTTAAAAAACATTAGAATTTTAAGGCAAATGGAGTGATTCTTAGATTAAGTTTAATTTACTTATTGATTGCTTTCATAAAATATGGGGGTGTTAGCAATACTAGTGATAGGATAAAACAATTTTAGTATGATAAACTTGAAAATAATGAATTTCTATGGGACTTATAGAAAAAACTGTGGTTTTGTGATATATTTATTTCATTGGAATTGAAAAATATAGTTAAAGTTAATAGAAAGAGAAGTGGTAAAATATGGAAGAAAAAAATGTTAAATCAAATTTTATTAGAAATATTATTATAGAAGACTTAGAAACAGGAAAACATAAAGAAATAGTTACTCGTTTTCCACCAGAGCCAAATGGATATTTGCACATAGGTCATGCTAAATCTATAACATTAAATTTTGAATTAGCAGATGAATTTAAAGGTAAAACTCATTTGCGTTTTGATGATACAAATCCAGTAAAAGAAGATACAGAATATGTTGAATCCATAAAAGAAGATGTTAAGTGGCTGGGTTTTGATTGGGATGAATTATATTTTGCTTCTAATTATTTTGAAGAAATGTATAAGCGAGCTTTAATATTGATTGAAAAAGGCAAGGCATTTGTCTGTGATTTAACAGCAGAAGAAATGAGAGAACATAGAGGAACTTTAACAAAGCCAGGAAAAGAAAGCCCTTACAGAAACAGAACAATAGAAGAAAACTTGGATTTATTTAAACGCATGCAAAAAGGTGAGTTTAAAGACGGAGAAAAAGTTTTAAGAGCTAAAATTGATATGGCTTCACCTAACATAAATATGAGAGATCCAGTGCTTTATCGTATAGCTCATTCTACTCATCACAACACAGGAGATAAATGGTGCATATATCCTATGTATGACTTTGCACATCCTATTGAAGATGCTATCGAAGGTGTTACACATTCAATTTGTACTCTAGAATTTGAAGATCATCGTCCTTTATATGATTGGGTAATAAGAGAATGCGAAATGGAATCTCAGCCTAGACAAATTGAATTTGCAAGATTAAATGTTACAAATACAGTTACAAGTAAGAGAAAATTAAAAAAATTAGTAGATGAAAATTTTGTAGATGGATGGGATGATCCACGTATGCCAACTATTGCAGGTATTAGAAGAAGGGGATATACTCCTGAATCTGTTCGTAATTTCTGCAGGGAAATTGGAGTAGCAAAAGCCAGCAGTTTAGTAGATGAACAAATGTTAGAACACTTCTTAAGAGAAGACTTAAAAACAAAGGTTCCAGCTACCATGGCTGTTTTAAGACCAATAAAGGTTATTATAACAAATTATCCAGAAGGCAAAGTAGAAATATTGGAAGCTGAAAATAATTCAGAAAATGAAGCACTAGGAGTGCGTCAAATTCCATTCTCAAGAGAACTATATATTGATGCAGAAGATTTTATGGAAAATCCTCCTAAGAAATATTTCAGACTATTTCCAGGAAATGAAGTAAGATTTAAAAATGCTTATTTTATAAAGTGCAATGAAGTTATAAAAGATGAAGATGGAAATATATTAGAGATTCATTGTACTTATGATCCAGAAACAAAATGTGGAACTGGTTTTACAGGAAGAAAGGTAAAAGGGACTATTCATTGGATAGAAGCAAGTCATGCTCTTCCAGCAGAATTTAGATTGTTTGAACCTTTAATATTAGATGACGAAGAAGAAGAGGATGATAGTAAGGATTTCTTAGATAAAGTTAATCCGAATTCACTAGAAATATTACAAGGCTTTGTAGAAGAAAATATGAAAGGTGTAAATCCTCAGGATAAATTCCAGTTCATAAGAGTAGGATACTTTAATGTAGACACTAAATATTCAACTCTAGATAAGCCAGTATTTAATAGAATAGTATCATTAAAAAGCTCGTTTAAAATTAAAAAATAGATTAATTTTGTAAAAATAATATTGCTATTAAATATAGTATAGTGATACTAAAGTATTAAAGCTCTCCTTCTCTAGCTGTAAAGCTAGAGAAGGAGAGCTTTTGTATAGTTATCTTTAGGAAATAATTAGCTGGTATGCTAGTATATTTGACTTAGCATTTTTTATGAAAACACCCAAAAAAATTTTTGTAGAATTTGTTTAAAATATGCTCAAATGTTATAATAATTATTATTAATAATTAAAATTAATTTTAATTAAATTTATAGCATTGAAAAATAACAATTTTTATATTTTTTTGAGGAGATAAACATGGGGAAAAAATGTATATTAGTTTCAGATTGTGAAATAGGGGATATAATTGCTCAAAAGATAATAAGCAAATATGGAGCAACTGTTGCTGTGGAAAATACCGTTATAAACGATTACATAAGAAAAAAACTTGTTGCATTTGAAATAGAATATGTTTGGATATATGGTGCATCTAAGGAAGATAAACCTAAATTTATCAATGCTAGTTTTTCTAATTTAAAAAAAGATTATAAAAAGACTGTTGTAGAAATTAATGAAGTAGTAAATGATTTATCAAAAGGAAAAAAATTAGATGTAGAAAAAGTTGATAAAATAGCCAATTCTGTTTACAACTCCTTAAACGAAGAATATTACATTGTTAAATGTCTTGGTGAATTAAGAGCGGCAGATCAGTATTTATATAATCACAGTGTAAATGTATCTTTTTATGGAATGCTTTTAGGCAAATGGTTATGTCTAACTAAAAAAGATATAAATCAAATAGTTGAAGCTGGATTGATTCATGACATAGGACAAATAAGGGTTCCTGTAGAAATTTTAGGAAAAAGAGGTAAGGTAGATATAAAGGAATTTGACGAAATAAAAAAGCATCCTGTTTATGGCTATAACATGTTGAAAAACAGTATGGTTTCAGATGTTGTAAAAGAAGTGATTTTGATGCATCATGAAAGAATGGATAAATCGGGGTATCCTTTAGGAAAAAGTGGGGATGAATTAAGCATATATTCTAAAATAATTGCTATTGTAGATGCTTATGATGCCATTACATCAGAAAGAGTATATAAAAAAAGACAAACTCCATTTAAAGCCTTTGAGATACTTAAGAATAATAGTATAGAACGTTTTGATATACATATAATGAATACTTTTTTAGGAAATATAGCCGCTTGCTATGTAGGTTCGAAGGTTTTATTGAACAATGGTGATATTGGAGAAATTTTATATGTACCACCACATGATATTACTAAACCTGTAGTAAGTGTTGGTGCTAATTATATTGATCTTTCTAAGGAAAATGATATTGAAATTAAAGCGATGTTATAGTATATAGTTATACAATCTCAAATAAATATGAGATTATATAAATATAATTTTAATTGAGTGAATTTTAAAATTATATCAACTTCAAAATAGTAATGGTAATATAAGGTTTGAAATCATAAAAACACCTTTTATTGAAGTCTATTTTAAGTATATAACCTTTCTAAAATTTTGTAAAGTAAAAAAAGTAAAAAATAACAAAAAATTCTTAAAAATTTCAAATCAGTAATTTTATCTTTTTTAATAAAACATAATGAAAGTACCTGGTTTTCTATATAATATATTTGTGTGTTTAGTTATTATAGTTTTTTATGAGTGATATAATCTGCAGAATATTTTGTTTTGAACTCCTGTTATTACAATAAAATAGACATTAAATTTTTAACTTTACAATAGCATCATGTTGAAAAACATTGTATTATTAATACAATCTTGATATAATACACTAAGTAAAGTTTATAATAAACTTGCTTTGATTGTTATAATTTGGGGTTAATTTTATTTTTGAGTTAAAGAGCAGCTAATTCATTCATATCTTAAATATTTTTAAAAATAGGAGATTATGTATATGAAAGAATTTAGTATTAACACAAAAGTTTATTTTGGAGAAGGCTCTTTAGACAGACTAAGCGAAATTAGAAATAAAAGAATATTAATTGTATGTGATAAATTTATGGAAACTTCAGGTATGGCTGCAAAAGTGCAAGGAAAGCTTGTTGATTGCGAAGTAGCTATATATAGTGATATTGTACCTGATCCTTCTGTAGAAGTTATTGCCAGTGGTATTCAAAAGTTACAAGATTGTAATGCTGAAATTATTATAGCTCTTGGTGGAGGTTCATCAATTGATGGAGCTAAGGCAATAAGAGAATATGCAAAAAAGGTTACTGGAGGAATTTCTTCTATAGAAGAGTTTTATGCTATACCGACTACAAGTGGTACAGGCTCTGAAGTAACAGAATATGCGGTAATTACAAATAAACAGGAAGAATTAAAATATGCTCTTGCAGATAAATCTCTTCTGCCAACAGTTGCTATTCTTGATCCGGAATTAGTAAAATCCGTTCCTAAGGCTATAACTGCTGATACAGGAATGGATGTAATAACACATGCTATGGAAGCTTATGTTTCAAAGAATGCTACTGATTTTTCAGATGCTCTTGCAGAAAAAGCTTTTACTTTGGCGTTTAGATTTTTACCACAAGCTTATGCTGATGGAAATGATTTGTTAGCAAGAGAAAAACTTCACAATGCATCTTGTATTGCTGGCATAGCTTTTAACGCAGCTGGGCTTGGAATTACTCATAGTTTAGCTCATGCTGTAGGTGGTAAATTACACGTTTCTCATGGCAGAAGCAATGCTATTATACTTCCTTATGTAATTGAATATAATGCTAATTTAAATAAAGGTACTTTCAATGTTGAATATGGAGTAGCAGCTAAGAAATATCAAAGACTTGCAAAACTACTAAAGTTACATGCGCCAAATGTAAGTATTGGAGTTAATAATTTAATTAAAAGTGTTATAGAGCTTCAAAAAACATTGATGATTCCAGCAACATTAAAGGAACAGGGCGTTGATATGGAATTGGCTAAATCATATAGAGAAGAAATTGTTAGTGCTGCGTGCAAGGATATATGCACAACAGCAAACCCTAGAGAAGCAACAAGTGAAGACTTGTTAAGTGTTTTAGATAAAGTTTTGGAATAAAATATTGCATTTTAAACCACTCATTAATGAGTGGTTTTTTGTGATACAAAAAAATGTTGAGAAAATGTTTAAAATAAAATATAATTAAAAATATAGCTAAAAAAGGAGAATAGATATGGGTAATGAGTTGTATTCGATAGGGAAAGTTGAAGAAATATGTAAAATAACAAAAAAAGCACTAAGATATTATGACAGAATGAACATACTATCACCTGATAAAGTATGTAATGAAAATGGATATAGATATTACAGTAAGAAAAATTTATTAACTGTGCCTGTTATAAGATATTATAAGCAAAGTGGGTTTAAATTAGAGGAAATGAAGGCTTTTTTAGAAGGGACAACTTATGACTTCATTGATAAAAGCTTTAGAAAAAAGATTGATGAATTAGAAGAACTTGATAGAGCGATAAATTTAAAAATAAGATCAGTGAAAGATTGGCGTGACCTTATAGTTGAGGCACAGATGGTAATTGAAAATAATGTTTGTGATGTGGCTATAAAATATATAGACAACAGAAAATTAATATTTTTGAATCAAGATTTTCAATATGATTATATGGATTCTATAATTAATATAGATTTTAATAATTATATAGACATTATAGATAATGCAGTAACAGGTCCTGTGATTATAAGTTATCCATCTTATAAGGACAAAATGAATGGAAAATGCGATAAAATGAAAATAATGCAGCAGGTAATCTTAAAGTGTAAAGAGGAAGAAAGTGTTGAATATGGTGGTTGGATGGCGGCATCTTGTTACCATATAGGAGCACACGAAAACATCGATGAAACATATAAAAAGATAGAAGATTGGACTAAAGACCATGGGTATATATGCGCTGAGGAATGCTATGAAAGATATGTAACAGATTATTGGACTACTAAAAATACTGATAGATTTGTAACAGAGATTATGATTAAAATTAAGAGATAATAAGTATAAGCGGTAAATAATCACATTGAATAATGATTATTTACCGCTTATGTTTTCTAAATATAATATATTATACTAAAACATTAACCCTAGGGGAAAGTATTTTAGAAAATATAATTAATATTGTGAAAAAAATACTGATATTTTCGTTCGAAAATTCTATATAAATATCTAATAAAGGATTTGAAATCGATTAAAAGTTTGCAATATAACACTAAAAATAGCGGTAAATGTAGAATTTTAGTTTTTATTTGAATATTCTTGTGAAATATATATTGACCTTACCCTATAGGGCAAGAGATATAATTTATTTGAAAGAAAAATAACTAAGAGATATAAATGAAAAGTTGTTCAATGATTTAACAATGAAATATCCCCAATGATAACAATTTCAGAACATTCCCATTATTATGTTTTATCTAAGAGCACATTATAAAAAAAGTTATTAATTGTATAGGTGAAAGGGGTTCTATTTTATGGAGAAAGGTTCAAAGGCTATAACCGCAGAAACGATTCTTGCAAAGAATAAGTTAAAAGCTAATTTTCTTAAAAAAGGTATTTCAATAGCTCTTTTTTCAGGTCTTATGTACGGGTTTTACTCAGCGTTTTTAACATTGGGAATGAAGAAAGGAGTATGGGGTGACTGGTATGGTGCTAATACAGTAGGTTTATCAACAATTGTTATAACATATGTATTAGCTGCTCTTGGTAGTGCTGTAAACGACACCTGTAGTGCTGTTTGGGCAATGATTTATGCAACTTGTAAAGGTAAACTTGGAGATTTCTTTAAATGTCTTAAAACTAAGCCAGGTGCTGTAATGATATTAGCGGCTCTTATAGGAGGACCTATTTCAAGTACAGCTTATGTGGTAGCTTTACAAATGGCAGGCTCAATCGTTATTCCAATCACTGCCCTTTGCCCTGCTATTGGTGCTATTTTAGGAAGAATATTATTTAAGCAAAAGTTAAACAAACGTATGATGTTTGGTATTGGTATTTGTGTTTTGTCTAGTTTTATGATCGGTAGTACTAGTATTGCTGGTGATGCACCAAAGGGAATGTTCCTTGGAATTTGTATTGCTTTTATAGCAGCTCTTGGATGGGGATTTGAAGGTTGTGTAGCTGGATATGGTACATCTATGATTGACTCAGAAATTGGTATTACAATTCGTCAAGCTATATCTGGACTTTCAAATTTACTAATATTAGTACCTTTGTTTGGATTGTTTCTTGGTAATGGAATTAAATTCTCAACTAACTTAACTATTCAGGCGTTTACAAGTGGACCTGCAATGATATGGTTTGTATTAAGTGGTCTTTGTGCTTTTGTATCCTACATGAGCTGGTACAATGGTAACAGTATGTGTGGTGCTGCTCTTGGTATGGCATGTAACGGTACATATTCTTTCTGGGGACCATTTTGCTGTTGGATAATTCTTGGAGTAATAAGTGGTATTTCTGGATATGCATTGCCTCCAATCGCTTGGATTTCTGCAGTGTTAATGATGATTGGTATCCTTATAATTGCTATGAATCCAATGGATTTGTTTAGAAAAAAGGAGACATCAGGAAATGATATCGCTTAATTTTGAGATATTAAGATACTTCACAAAAGTTGAAGAAGCTTGCGTTGATGATGTTACAGATGCTTTAAAAGCGGAGTTTGGAAGTTTTAAGAATTTAAAAAAGAAAGCTGTAATAACAGCTTTGATGAAAGCAAAGACAATGGGTGTTATCGAAGAAACAAGATTCCAATTAGACAAAAGTGGAATGGTAAAGGTTTACTATCGTGCACACTAAAAATATGTGCAATTTTGATATATAAAAGTAATTAATATTAGTAAGAAGAGGTTAATTGAAAGGAGTTTTATTTTATGAAGGAAGTTTCAAAAGCAGTAAATGCTAAAGCAATAACTGCAAAGAAGAAATTGATAAGTAATTTCTTCAAAAAAGGTATATCACTAGCTTTATTTTCAGGACTTACCTATGGTATGTATACAGCATTTTTAACTATGGGTATGACTCAGGGAATTTGGGGTGACTGGTATGGTGCTAACACAGCAGGGTTATCAGCATTTGCAGTAGCATATTTACTTGCAGCACTTGGTAATGCAATAAATGACACATGTAGTGCTGTTTGGGCAATTTTATATTCAATAATAAAAGGTAAATTTGGAGATTTCTTAAGGTGTATCAACACAAAACCAGGACGTATTATGATATTAGCAGCTCTTATTGGAGGACCTATAGCTGGTACAGCTTATGTTATAGCTCTTCAAATGGCTGGCTCAATAGTTGTTCCAATATCAGCTCTTTGTCCTGCTATTGCTGCAATACTGGGTAAAATTTTATTTAAGCAGAAATTAAATAAACGTATGGCTTTTGGTATTGCAATATGTGTATGTGCTAGTTTCTTAATTGGTAGTACAGGATTTAGTGGCACTGCTTCAACAAAAACTATTATTGGCTTTTGTATAGCTATTGTAGCAGCTCTTGGATGGGGATTTGAAGGTTGTGTAGCTGGATATGGTACATCTATGATTGATTATGAAATTGGTATTTGTATTCGTCAAGTAACATCAGGTATAGCAAATCTATTCATTTTAGTTCCAGTTATCTCAATAATGGCTGGTAAAGTTGGTCTTTCTTTTAATCTTGCAGTGCAAGCATTTACAAATGGTCCTGCAATGATTTGGTTTGTACTAAGTGGTCTTTTATCAGTTATTACATTTATGACATGGTATGCTGGAAACAGTATGTGTGGAGCTGGACTTGGTACTGCATGTAATGGTACATATTCATTCTTTGGACCTCTATTTTGTCTATTGCTTCTAGGAGTATATGGAGGCAAGTCTGGGTGGTCATTACCTTCAGTTGCTTGGATTGGAGCTGCAATAATGATGTTTGGTATTCTTACAATATCTATGAATCCACTTGATTTATTTAAAAGAAAAAATGATATGGGAGGTTCTGAAGATGAAGCCGCTTAATTATGCTATTTTAAAATATTTTACTACAGTTGAGGAAGCTTCTGCGGATAATGTTATAGAAGCATTAAAAGGAGAATATGGAAACTTTAAAGCTTTGCGCAAGAAAGATGTAATCAATGCTTTAATGACAGCAGAAGCAAATGGACTTATTGAAGAAACAAGATTTGAATTGGATGAAAATGGTGAATTAGCTGTTTATTATCACGCTCATGAAGATGGTGCTGCTACAATTAATAAATATATCAAAGATTAATTTTTAACATTGCCCATAGGGTAATGTTTATAGAAGACAAATATTTGCAATTGTAGCAGAACAATAATATCTACTTAATAATATGAGTAAATTTTGCTTTTAAATAACATAATTTAAAGTAAAAATTATTTAAAGATTTTATTGTAAGAACATATTGACTTTCCCCTAAAGGGTAAGAGATATAATTAGCATACAGTTAAGAAACAAAGTTACATGAAACAAAAATGTACAGTGTAGTTATTTAATTAATTTAAAATATATTTATCCCAAAATAGGAAGGAGGAAATATCAATGAGATATTATGGAAATGAGGCTTTAGGGCTTGTAGAAACAATAGGATTAGTTCCTGCACTTGAAGCTGCAGATAAAATGCTTAAGGCAGCTAATGTGGAACTTATTTCATATGAAAATGTTGGATCAACTCTTGTAACTATAATGGTAAAAGGTGATGTAGGTGCAGTAAAATCTGCTGTAGAAGCAGGTGCAGAGGCAGCAGCAGCTATTGGAAAATTAACAGCACATAATGTTATGCCACGTCCTATTAGAGAAGTTGGAGATATTGTTTCAGTACACGATATTGACGCATAAAATATAGAAAGGAAATGTGATACACGTATGACAAGATATGAAGCTTTAGGATTAATTGAAACTTTTGGTCTAGTTTTTGCTTTAGAAGCAGCAGATGCCATGTGTAAAGCAGCGAATGTTGAACTTATAGGATATGAAAACGTTGCTTCAGGATATATATCTGTATTGGTTCAAGGAGATGTTGGTGCTTGTAAAACAGCAGTAGAAGCTGGTGTTGCAGCAGTTAACAAAATGGAAGGTGGAAACCTTTATAGCTCAATAGTTATTCCAAGACCACATCAAGATCTTGAAAAAATAATAAAACGTTATGCTATTACGAATCTTGTAACAGAATAAAAATGTGAAATTTTTTCTAAAAAAGGGGGAGAGAAAAATGAATATTATTGATAATGATTTACTCTCCATGCAAGAAGCAAGAATTCTTGTTGAAAATGCTCGTGAAGCACAAAAAAAATTAGCAACCTTCCCACAAGAAAAACTTGATGAGATAGTTGAACGTATGGTTGAAGAAATTGAAAAACATTCAACAGAACTTGCCAAGATGTCTAATGAAGAAACTGAATATGGAAAGTGGGAAGATAAATATATCAAAAACCGCTTTGTATGTAAGTATCTGAAAAATAGACTTAAGGGAATGAAATGTGTAGGCATCATTAATGAAGATAAGGTGAGAAACACAATGGATGTTGGAGTACCAATGGGTGTTGTTATAGCCTTTTGTCCATCTACCAGCCCTGTTTCTACAACTATATATAAGGCATTGATTGCAGTTAAATCAGGAAATGCAATTATATTCTCACCTCATCAAAGAGCTAAAAATACGATTTGTAAAACAATTGATATTTTGGTTCGAGCTGCTGAAGGTGTAGGACTTCCAGAAGGTGCTCTTTCATATTTACACACAGTAAGTAAAAGTGGTTCCTTAGAGCTTATGAATCATAGGGATACTTCACTTATAATGAATACAGGAGTTTCAGAGATGCTTGATGAAGCTTATAAATCTGGTAAGCCAGTAATTTATGGCGGTAATGGGAACGGTCCAGCCTTTATAGAGCGTACAGCTGATATAAAACAAGCTGTTAAAGATATTATTGCTAGTAAGAATTTTGATTATGGAATTGTATCCAGTGCTGAACAATCAATTGTTGTTGATAGTTGTATTGTAGCTGAAGTAAAAGAAGAACTTCAAAAAAATGGTGCATACTTTATGACAGAAGAAGAAGCTGAAAAGTTAACATCCATATTCTTGAATAAGGATGGAAGCAAAAATTTAGAGATAGTTGGTAAATCGCCACAATTTTTAGCTAAGAATGCTGGTTTTAGTGTTCCTGAAAATGCAAAGGTTCTTATCTCTAAGCAAAAGTTTGTTTCTCCCAAAAACCCTTATTCCAGAGAAAAGCTTTTTCCTGTGTTAGCTTTTTATATAGAAGACGATTGGATGCATGCTTGTGAAAAATGTATAGAATTATTGCTTAGTGAAAGACAAGGACATACGCTTGTTATACATTCAAAAGATGAGGAAGTTATTCGTCAATTTGCACTAAAAAAACCTGTTGGTAGAGTGCTTGTTAACACTCCAGGAACTTTCGGAAGTATGGGAGCAACTACAAATTTATTTCCATCAATGACACTCGGCAGCGGTTCTGCAGGTGATGGAATGACTTCGGATAACGTTTCACCTATGAACTTAATATACTTACGTAAAGTTGGATATGGAGTTCGAAGTGTAGATGAACTTGTTAAAACAGTAAATACAGAAGATAAATTAAATTCAAATGAAATAGATAACGTTAAGTTATTAGAGAGTATTTTGAAGAAGGTTATGGAAAACTTAAAATAAAAATCATATTTAAAATATGAAATATCTTAAAGAATGCGAGGTAATATAAATTGGATATTCGTGAATTTTCAAATAAATTTATGGAAGCTACTAAAGGCATGTCTGATGAAGAACGTGCTGGCTTAATGAAGATGTTTTCAAATGTTTCTAAAGAAATAACAAAAGAAGAACCAAATTGTACAAATGTTATAGGTGATACTAATGGTCAAATTCCAAATGGAATAACAGAGCGTTTAAGTAAATTAAAGGAAATTTATTTAAAGCATGTTCCAACTATAACAACTCATCGTGCAAGAGCTATTACTAAAATAGCTAAAGAAAACCCTGGTATACCTAAATCAGTTTTACGTGGTAAGTGTTTTAAACATTGTTGTGAAACTGCACCACTTGTAATTCAGGACAATGAGCTTATTGTTGGAGCACCAAATGGACAGCCTCGTGCAGGAGCATTTTCTCCTGATATAGCTTGGAGATGGATGCTTGATGAAATTGATACAATAGGAACTCGTGCACAAGACCCATTTTATATCTCAGATGAAGATAAGAGAGTTATGCGTGAGGAGTTATTCCCATATTGGCAAGGTAAATCAGTTGATGAATACTGTGAAGATCAGTATCGTGAAGCTGGAGTATGGGAACTTTCAGGAGAATCCTTTGTTTCAGATTGTTCATATCACGCAGTAAATGGTGGAGGAGACTCTAATCCAGGATATGACGTTGTTTTAATGAAAAAAGGTATGCTTGACATAAAGAGAGAATCAGAAGAAAAATTAGCTAAGCTTAATTATGAAAATCCAGAAGATATAGATAAAATCTATTTTTATAAATCATTAATTGATACTGCTGAAGGTGTTATGATATATGCTAAACGTATGTCAGACTATGCAGCTGAGCTTGCTGCAAAGGAAACTAATCCTAAGCGTAAAGCAGAACTTCAAAAGATTTCTGAAATAAATGCTAGGGTTCCAGCACATAAACCAAGTACTTACTGGGAAGCAATTCAATCAGTTTGGACTATAGAATCATTACTTGTAGTTGAAGAAAATCAAACAGGTATGTCTATAGGACGTGTGGATCAATACATGTATCCATTCTATAAAGCGGATATTGAAGCTGGACGTATAACTGACTTTGATGCATTTGAACTATCAGGTTGTATGCTTATAAAAATGTCTGAAATGATGTGGATAACAAGTGAAGGTGGTTCTAAATTCTTTGCAGGTTATCAACCGTTTGTTAATATGTGTTTGGGTGGTGTTACTAGAGAAGGACGTGATGCTACAAATGATTTAACTTACCTTCTAATGGATGCAGTTCGTCATGTTAAAATATATCAACCATCTTTAGCATGTCGTATACATAAATCATCACCACAGAAGTATCTTAAGAAGATAGTTGAAGTTATCCGTGCAGGTATGGGATTCCCAGCATGTCACTTTGATGATGTTCATATAAAGATAATGTTAGCTAAAGGCGTTTCTATAGAAGATGCAAGAGATTACTGCTTAATGGGATGCGTTGAGCCACAGAAGTCAGGAAGATTATATCAATGGACTTCTACAGGATATACTCAATGGCCTATATGTATAGAACTTGTTCTTAACCACGGTGTACCACTATGGTATGGTAAGAAAGTATGTCCAGACATGGGAGAATTAAGTAAGTTTAAAACTTACGAACAGTTTGAAGCAGCTGTTAAAGATCAAATTAAGTACATCACTAAATGGACAAGTGTTGCAACAGTAATTTCTCAGCGTGTTCACAAAGATCTTGCACCAAAACCACTTATGTCTATGATGTATGAAGGCTGTATGGAAAATGGTAGAGGAGTAGAAGCAGGCGGAGCTATGTATAACTTCGGACCTGGAGTAGTATGGAGCGGTCTTGCTACTTATACAGATTCTATGGCAGCTATAAAGAAATTAGTATTTGAAGATAAGAAATATACATTAGAAGAAATGAATGAAGCTTTAAAAGCTGATTTCGTTGGATATGAAAAATTAAGAAAAGATTGTTTAGAAGCACCTAAGTATGGTAATGATGATGACTATGCAGATTACATTGCTGCTGATTTAATCAACTTTACTGAAAGAGAGCATCGTAAATATAAGACATTATATTCAGTGCTTAGTCACGGTACTTTATCAATCTCAAACAATACTCCATTTGGACAATTAACTGGAGCTGGAGCAAACGGACGTAAAGCATGGACTCCTTTATCAGATGGTATAAGTCCATCTCAAGGATCAGATTATAAAGGACCTACTGCTATAATTAAGTCTGTTTCTAAGATGAGTTGTGAAGATATGAATATAGGTATGGTTCATAACTTTAAGTTAATAGCTGGTCTTCTTGATACACCAGAAGGTGAACAAGGAATCATTACACTATTACGTAGTGCATGTGCCCTTCAGCTTGGAGAAATGCAGTTTAACTATCTAGATAACAATACTTTACTTGAAGCACAAAAACATCCAGAGCAGTATCGTGATTTAATAGTTCGTGTTGCGGGATATAGTGCATTCTTTGTTGAGTTATGTAAAGATGTTCAAGATGAAATTATCAGTAGAACTATGCTTACACATTTCTAATTAAAAGGTATATATTAAAAATCAATGTGAGTAAAATTGGAGAATGAATAATATGAGTAATGGAAATTTAGGTATAATTGAACGAAAAGCTACGATTTTTAATATACAAAAATACAATATGTATGATGGAGATGGAGTAAGAACTTTAATATTTTTTCAGGGATGTCCTCTTAGATGTAAGTGGTGTGCAAATCCTGAAGGAATGATTAAAAAGAATAGAGTTATGTTAAAAAGTGATTTATGTGTTGATTGCGGGGCTTGTGTTTCTGTATGCCCTGCAGGCATACACACTATCTCTAGTGAAACTTCAAAGCATGAGGTTAATCATGATATTGATTGTATTGGATGCGGTAAGTGTAAGAATGCCTGCCTTAAATCTGCTATATCAATAGTCGGAGAAGTAAAAACCATCTCTGAACTTTTAGAAATCGTAGAAGAAGATAGAACTTTTTATGAAGTTTCTGGTGGTGGAGTTACATTAGGAGGCGGTGAAGTCTTAATGCAGCCTGAAGCTGCAAGCAGTCTACTAATGGCATGTAAGCATGCAGGGATAAATACTGCAATTGAAACTTGTGGTTATGCAAAACTGGAATCAGTACTTAAGGTTGCAGAGTTCACAGATTTATTCCTATTTGATATTAAGCATATTGATTCTGACACACATTTTCAGTTAACAGGTGTGCGAAATGAACAGATTTTAGAAAACCTTAAAGAATTGCTTCACCGTAAATATAATGTGAAAATTCGTATGCCATTACTTAAAGGCGTAAATGATCATAAAGAAGAGATTGAAAAAGTAATGGAATTTTTGAAGCCATATAAAGATTACAGAAATTTCAAAGGGATAGATTTGCTTCCATATCACAAAATGGGTGTAAATAAGTATAAGCAATTGGGAATGGAATATCCTATAAAAAATGATCCGAGTTTGACAGATGAAGATTTAGACAGAATAGAAGGATGGATTAAACAATATGATTTGTGTGCAAAAGTAATTCGTCATTAAATAATTTTCAAATAGATAATTAAGATGGAAGGTAAGATTTATGGGAGATTTTTCTGATAGAAATATACAGCGTGTTATACAGGAATCAGTTCCAGGAAAGCAAGTTACTATAGCTCATATTATTGCATCGCCAATGCATGATATATATGAACGTCTTGGAATTGATGAAAGAGGAGCAATAGGTATTTTAACTCTTTCTCCCTATGAAACTGCTATTATTGCAGCAGACATTGCCACAAAGGCTTCTAATGTTGAAATTGGATTTCTTGATCGTTTCACAGGGTCTGTTGTAATAAATGGTGATGTTCAAAGTGTTGAAACAGCACTTTGTGCAGTAAATGACACGCTGAAAGATATGCTTGGATTTACTCCTGCTCCCATCACAAGAACATGAGAAAAAAACGCATAATGGTAATTGGTCCTTCAAAGTGCGGTAAAACTACAGTAGTTAACGCATTAAATGATTATGATGGCCCATTAAGGCGAACACCAGATTTAATTTATGGTAAGAATACCATTGATGTTCCAGGATCCTATATAGAGAATACATGGATGTATAAACATATAATTGCAGCAGCTCAAGATGCATCCTATGTACTTATATTAGTTGATCAGTCTAATTGCACTGAAGTATATTCCCATGGATTTGCAAAATCTTTTAGATGTCCAGTAATTGGAGTCATAACAAAATGTGATTTGATGCCTGAAAATGAAAAAAAGTGTTTGCAGCAGCTAAAGAGTATAGGAGTATTGGAGCCATATTTTCATATTAATTTTAAAGTGGGAACAGGAATTGATGCCTTAAAGAAGTATTTATTTGAAAAAGGTAAGGAGTAAAGGTTGATGATCAAATTTATTACCGAAGAGTATTTAAGAGATTTATATAGAAAAGAACCTTTTAATACCTACAAGTTACAACAAGGGCAGCGTCTCACGCCTGGAGCAGCTCAATATTTATCTGATAAAAGAATAAAAATGATTAATGATGATTCAAAAGCAAATGAAAATAATCAGGTAAAAGCTGTAAAACCGGTAGAAACCATAAAACAAGAGGAAAATGGTAATTCAAATTTGAATTTAGATTTAAATTTGAAGAAGAAGCTTTGTTGTAAATTGAAATCTATAGAGGCAACATTTCTTGTTACTGGCAGTGAAATATTAAGAGAAGATATTATTTTAGCACAAAATATTATAAGTTTGGGTAGAAAAATATCAAATATAAGAAATGTTGTGGAAGGAAAAGGTACACTTGAACCTATTTATTGCAGAGAGTGTACAGCCATGAATTCATTAAATTTCACAACTGAGCTTGAGGATTGTTTTGAAATAACAGAATTTCATATGCAACTTGATAAAAGCAGTGCAATATTAAAAATCCATGTACTCCGTTGTGCTTTAAGGGAGTTACACTTTGAAATAATTGATACTTATAAAAATGATGATGACGATTTAAAAGATAGGATTATGAAGAATCTTAATTCAATAGTTAATTCGCTATCTCAATTTATTTGTTCAGCAGTAGGAGGAAAACAATGTCAGAGAAAAAGCTAACTTTTGACTATTGTGATGATATGGTTCAAAAGTTTGAAGAAGTTATAGAAAAACCAATTGTTAATAATTCTTCTGTTTATTATACAGGTGTGGATTTAGGTACTGCATGTGTAGTAGTAGCTGTTTTGGATGAAAACTATGAGCCTGTTGCGGGTAGCTACAGATATGCAGATGTAGTTCGTGATGGTATGGTTGTTGACTATATTGGAGCAATAAGGATTGTTAGAGAACTTAAACAGGAAATTGAGGAAAAACTTAATACTGAGCTTCTTTATGCAGCTGCTGCAATTCCACCTGGAACTGACGCTTTAGATTCTGGAGCAATTAAAAACGTAGTACAAGCTGCAGGATTTGAACTTACATGTCTTTTAGATGAGCCTACTGCTGCTAATGCTGTACTTAAAATTGAAAATGGTGCAGTTGTAGATGTTGGTGGTGGAACAACAGGTATATCAATTTTAAAAGATGGAAAAGTTGTTCATGTTGTTGATGAACCTACAGGCGGTACTCATTTTTCATTAGTTATTTCAGGTGCATATGGAATGCCTTTCAAAGAGGCAGATAAATTCAAAAGAGATAGCAAGAATCATAAAGAAATTTTACCAGTGTTAAAGCCAGTAGTTGAAAAAGTAGCATCAATTATTAATTATAATATCAAGAACTATGATGTGAAGGAAATTTCTTTAGTAGGTGGTACTTGTTGTTTGACGGGAATTGAAGAAATTATTGAAAAGCAGACTGGAATTCATACCCATAAACCTAAAAATCCTATGTTTGTCACACCGCTTGGTATAGCGTTAAGCTGCACTCAAGATATTATAGAGTAATGAGGAGAGTGTTTAAAAGTGGATTTTAGAATAATAAAATCACCCTCCCAAAGCACTAAGGATATTTTAAGAAGACGAATGGGTGGAAACTGTAAAACAGATTTAGATTGTAGTGATGCAATAGGACTTGTTCAAGGTAAACTTATTGATATGATTTATGCTGCAGATATTGCTGAGAAAGCTGTTGGAGTTACTGTTGAAGACATTAGAGGAACATGTCCCCAGCATATGGTCCTAATTGGAATTTTTGGTGACACAGCATCCGTTGAAGCTGCGTTGAATGAGATTAAATCAAGAATGAAAGAGGTAAAAGCAATATGATAGCAGCAAGACTTATTGATAATGTATGGGCAACTAGAAAAGCAGAATCACTTAATGGACTTAAATTTATGCTTGCAGAGGAAATTGGTGGAATAGATGAAGGAAGAAGATTCATTGTTGTAGATAACATTAGTGCAGGTATTGGTGATAGGGTTATAGTTAGCACTGGGTCCTCTGCTCGCAGAATGTTAGGTGATGACAATATTCCTGTAGATGCAGTTGTTATTGGAATAATTGATGAAGATTGCAATTTTGGTTAAAACACAATTATGAATTTCAACATTATTTGAAAGGAAGTGATAAAGTGAAAAGATTAATATGTGCAAAAGATCTTGAGACATTAATATTAAATGGAGAAAAAGTATTTTATACAGATGGTAGTGAAATAATTACACCATCAGCTCAAGATATTGCAAAAAATAATGGAATAGTATTTACTACAAAGGCTCCTGAACCTAAAGTGCAGCAGTTAGAAGCTAAAAAACCTATAAATATAGAAGGTATGGATAGTGAACAAATGCTTAACTTTTTTAGAGCAATGATGGACAAAGGTCTTTTACAACAAATGCTTGAATGTTTAAAAGCAAAGAATCTTCCATTCGAAGCTGACATTGATTCTAGTGGACTTAAAGTTGTTAGAGGAAGTTCAGTAAAAATGGATGTATTTGATACTGGTAATCCAGATAACAAAGTTTATTTCCAAGAGTTAGTAAGTAAAGAAGAATCAAAAATGAGTGCTGGATTTTTAGTTATTGAAAATTCAAAATTTGATTGGGAATTAACTTACGAAGAGCTTGACTATGTTATTGAAGGAACTTTAACAGTTGAAATCAATGGAAAAACATATACAGCTCATGCTGGCGATGTGCTATTTGTACCATCAGGTTCTAAAGTAGTTTGGGGTTCACCAGACAAAGCTAGGATATTCTATACAACATATCCAGCAAACTGGGCGGATCTTTTATAGAAGACTAGGAGGATAAACCTATGCAAGCACTTGGTTTAATAGAAACAAAAGGATTACTTGCAGCTATTGAGGCAGCCGATACAATGGTGAAATCAGCAGATGTAAGTATTATTGAAAAAACTTATGTAGGTGGCGGTCTTGTTACAATTTCAATTACAGGTGATGTAGGTGCAGTAAAAGCATCTGTAGAAGCTGGAGCAGCAGCTGTTAAAAAACTTGATGAAGAATTTTTAGTTTCACAGCATGTAATTCCACGTCCTCATGAGGAATTGAAAAGTATAATTGGACCTAATAATCCTGAAGATGATCTAGTGTCTAATGAAGAAGTAGAGAATGAAAATAACATGGATAATGTAGAGGATGCAGAAAAATTAGAAGTTGTAGAAGAAGTAAAAGATGTAGAAAAAACTATAGAAGAAGCAAAAGACGTAGAAAAAGCTAAAGAAAATGTTGAAAAAAATCAAGATACTTTAGACTCAGGTAAAACACATAAGATAAACTTAGAGAATCTACGCAAAGATGATGTAGACAAGTTAGTAATTAAAAATGGTATAGACAAAACCATTTCCATGTTATCTAATTTAAAGGTTGTTAAGCTTAGAAATTTAGCTCGTGAGTACAAGGATTTTGTAATTACAGGTAGAGCAGTTTCAAAGGCAGATAAAAATTTATTAATTACTAAATTTAAGTTATATTATGACAAAAAATAGCTATTGTTAAGGCTATGAAAGGAAGTATAAAACAATGGAAAATTTTGATAAAGATTTACGCTCAATACAAGAAGCTAGAAATCTTGCTAGGCTTGGAAAAGTAGCAGCTAATAAAATAGCTGACTATACTGAGGAGCAAATCGATAAAATTTTATGCAATATGGTTAGGGTTGCAGAAGAACACGCTGCTTGTTTAGCACAGATGGCAGTTGAAGAAACAGGTTTTGGTAAAGTTTGCGATAAAACTTACAAAAATCACATGGCAGCTACTATACTATATAATTCAATAAAAGATATGAAGACTATAGGTGTAATTAAAGAAGATCCTATAAATAAGCTTATAGAGATTGCTGAGCCAGTTGGTTTAGTTATGGGTATAGTACCTTCAACAAATCCAACATCTACTGCAATTTTCAAAGCTATGATTGCAATTAAATCACGTAATGCTATAGTATTCTCACCACATCCAGCTGCTGCAAAATGTACAATTAAAGCAGTTCAATTAATGTATGATGCTGCTATTGCAGCTGGTGCTCCAGAGAATGTTATAAGTGCAGTAACTATTCCATCAATCGGAGCTACAAATGAATTAATGAAGTGCAAAGAAGTTTCTTTAATAATAGCTACAGGTGGCCCAGGAATGGTTAAAGCTGCTTACAGCTCAGGAACACCAGCTATTGGTGTTGGTGCAGGAAACTCTCCAGCATACATTGAAAGAACTGCTGATGTAGAAAAAGCTGTTAAAAATATTATGGCAAGTAAGACTTTCGATTATGGTACAATCTGTGCTTCAGAACAATCAATAATCTGTGAAGAATGCAATCATGATAAAGTTGTTGAAGAGTTCACAAAACAAGGTGGATATTTTATGACAACAGAGCAAACTGATAAAGTTTGTAAACTGTTATTCAAAAACGGACATGCTATGAATGCTAAGTTTGTTGGAAGAAGTCCACAAGTTATTGCTAGTGCTGCAGGGATTGCAATTCCAGAAGGAACAAAAGTGCTTATAGGAAGACAAAATGGAGTAGGCGAAGGCAATCCATTGTCCTTTGAAAAGCTTACATCAGTTCTTGGATTTTATACAGTAAAAGATTGGCATGAAGCATGTGAATTAAGTATTGAATTACTTCAAAACGGAATTGGTCATACAATGAGTCTTCATACTGAAGATAGAGACATAGTTATGAAGTTTGCGAGAAAGCCAGCTTCACGTATACTTGTTAATACTGGTGGAACTCAAGGTGGAACAGGCGCAAGCACAGGACTTAATCCTTCATTCACTTTGGGATGCGGTACATGGGGAGGAAGCTCAGTATCTGAGAATGTTACTCCAGAGCACCTTATAAATATTAAGAGAGTTGCTTATGGTATAAAAGATTGTACAACATTAGCAGCTGATGATAAAACTTTCAACTGTGCAAAAACTACTGAAAGTTGTGATGAAGTTCAAAACGCATTTATGAACATGAGTCCAGCTCAAATTGCAGCAGCTGCAGCAGCTTTAAACAAAGCTAGTGAATGTGCTACAACAACTGCTAACACTTGTGCTAGCAATGAAGGTGCAAAAAATGAAGGGCTTTTAGACTTAGTTAACCAAATAGTTGCTGCTATGAAAGGGGCAAACTAATGGATAATTTTGAATCAGTATTAAAGCTTTTGCTAGAAGCAGTTAAAGACAATGGAAAAAAGACTGCAGTTCAAGAAAATTTATCTGAAATTCCAGTAGGAATTTCCAATAGACATGTACATCTTTCACAAAAGGATTTAGAATGTTTATTTGGTAAAGATTATAAGCTTACAGAACTTAAAGGTTTATCTCAACCTGGACAATATGCTTGCAAGGAAGTTGTAACGCTTTGTGGAGCAAAAGGTGCTATTGAGAAAGTTAGAATTCTTGGACCTTTAAGAAGTAAGACTCAAGTTGAAGTATTAACTGGAGATTGCATTAAACTTGGAGCAGTTCCAAATGTAAGACTATCAGGAGATTTAAGCAGAACACCTTCCATAACTTTGGTTGGACCAAAAGGTTCTGTTCAAATTGAAGAAGGATTAGTGGTTGCTCAAAGACACATTCACATGACACCTGAAGATGCTAAAAATTTAGGAGTTTGTGATGGAAATGTAGTATCAATAAAATTTGATGACCTAAGAGGTGGAATATATAGCAATGTAGCTATTAGAGCCAATGATGCTTCAAAGCTTGAATGTCATCTTGATATAGAAGAAGCTAATGCAATGGGCATTAACTCAAAATCAAAAATAACGATAGTGAAATAAAAAAATTAATAAAAATATAAAAGTTTATAATTAAAAATTAAAATAAAAAAAAGATATTTAGGAGGATTTTAAAATGGTAAAATATGATGCATTAGGAATGATAGAAACTAAAGGTTTAGTAGGATCAATAGAGGCAGCTGACGCTATGGTTAAGGCAGCAAACGTATATTTAATAGGTAAAGAATATATTGGAGGCGGACTTGTAACTGTTATGGTTAGAGGAGATGTTGGAGCTGTTAAAGCTGCTACAGATGCTGGTGCTGCTGCTGCACAACGTGTTGGAGAACTAGTATCAGTTCACGTTATTCCACGTCCACATTCAGAGGTTGAAGTAATTCTTCCATCAAATAAAGAACTTGTAAAATAAGAGTTTAATTAAAGTTTACAATATTAAAACGTCGCTAAATTTGATTTAGCGGCGTTTTTTTCTATTGAGCTATTTCGTCAGAAGATTCAGAAGAAAGCATAGGTTTTTCTTTTTTACTAACAAATATTGAAACTAGAATGCTTACAGTAAGTATTGTAAATATGGTAATTAAAGATACAGGTACTGAAATATTTATATGGAAAAACATAACTGAAAGTTTTATACCTGTGAACATAAGTATACAAGCAACACCATATTTCACATAGGCAAATTTATTATGAATTTTTTCTAGAAGAAAATACATATTTCTAAGTCCTAATATAGCAAAGATATTAGAAGTATAAACTATAAAAGGATCTGTGGTTATGGAAAATACAGCAGGTATTGAATCTATTGCAAATAGAATATCGGAACCTTCTATAAGTATAAGTATTGCAAAAAGAGGGGTGGCATAAAGAATTTTATTTTTTCTAGTAAAGAATTTTTCACCCTCTAATTTGTCGGAAATAGGTATTATCTTGTGTAAAAGCTTTAACATTTTATTATCTTTAAAGCTAACAACTTCTTCTTTTTTGAAAATCATTTTAAAACCACTTACCATAAGTATTATTCCAAATAAGTATAATATCCAATGAAATTTGTTAACAATGCTTACCCCTAAAACTATGAATATCAGTCTTAAAACTACAGCTCCAGCTATACCATAAGTAAGAATTCTTTTTTGGTATTGAGGTTTTATTGCAAAGCTTTCAAATATAAGTAAAAATAAAAAAAGATTATCTAAGCTGAGACTTTGTTCAATTACATAACCGCCTAAAAAGGCTAGGGCTTTTTCGTGTCCCATAAAAATGTATATTCCAATATTGAATAACAGAGCTAGTCCACCCCAAAATGCTAAATGTTGTAATGATTTTTTTGTAGACATAAAATATACCTCCTTAAATTTATATATGGAGACCTATATGTATAAAGTGAAACTTAGTTCGATTATCCAAGATGATTGTATTTATCAATCCATAAAACATGGAAGTATTATGAAAGATAGTCACAGGATAAATGCAGAAGACTTTTAATGTGATTTGTAAATAAACTGAAATCAATTTAAAAGTCTTATGAAAATACATAGGTTTATAAAGTCTTATTTAGATTCATTCTAAAATTAAATGTTGACTTTATAATTAAAATTACTCCCTTTTAATAAATTTCTATTAAGTTTCTAATGAAATAATAACATAAAATTTAACCTTATGTCAAGTTAAAAGTAATGTTTATAACAATATTAAATAATGCATTAAGTGGTATTTAATATTGTTTATAGCATTGAGTGAAGTTTAATTTTAGAAAATGATGCGTTAGCCAATGGTAGAAATGGTATAAAAAAATGACCACACTTTAAGAAAGCATGATCATTTAAAAAAGCGGCGGCTTCATTCTATTGGGTTTAATTTAGTATTTAAATCTAATTTTTTATAATTAATTTATTTTTCATTAATAGGTGCAAGACTTGCTTGGAAGTGACGCAGTATTGGTGGCTCCCAAGTAATTTTATAGCCTTTTACACTGGATGCTCTTTCTTTAATGGAAATAAGTGCATCAGCCATTACATCAATATGAGCTTGTGTGTAAACACGTCTTGGAATAGCCAGTCTTGTGAATTCAAAATCAGCATGAAGTTGCTCTCCAGTATCAGGGTCATTACCAAGCATGTAAGAACCAATGTCACAACTACGGATTCCAGCTTCTTTATAAAGTTCAATAGCAAGTGCTTGTGCTGGAAATTCATAATAAGGAATATGAGGTAACATTGCTTTAGCATCAACAAATACACCGTGTCCTCCAACTGGTGATTGGTAGGTAATTCCCGCATCATCTAAACGTCCTGCAAGATATTCCATTTGACCAATACGATATCTTAAGTAATTTTCATCAAGGCCTTCATAAAGACCAATTGAAAGAGCCTCAAGGTCACGTCCTGATAAACCACCATAGGTAATAAAGCCTTCAAAAGAAATGGTACGTCCTTTAACTAGTTGATATAATTCGGAGTTGTCTTTGATACCTATAAGACCGCCCATATTTACTATAGTGTCTTTTTGCACTCATTGTAAACATATCAGCATAGCCAAACATTTCTTTGATGATTTCTTTGATGGATTTATTTTCATAACCAGTTTCACGTTGTTTTACAAAGTATGCATTTTCTGCATAACGAGCTGCATCAATACAGAATTTAATGCCATATTTTTTACAAATTTTAGAGGTTTCTCTTACATTTTCAACAGATACAGGTTGACCGCCTGCAGAATTATTTGTAATAGTCATAATAACAAGCGCAATGTTTTCTGAACCATGTTCATTGATGAGTTTTTCTAGTTTTATTAGATCCATGTTGCCTTTAAACGGCATTCTAACAGAAGGGTCACCAGCTTCAGGAACAACACAATCAATAGCTCTCGCTCCAGCAAGTTCTACATGTGCTCTTGTTGTGTCAAAATGCATGTTAGAAATTGAAAATTTACCTTTTTCCATTAATAAACCAAAAAGAACTTTTTCAGCTGCACGACCTTGGTGAACTGGTTGAATATACTGGTAACCAAAAATATCTTGTGCTGCTTCTACAAGTTTAAAATAACTAGTTGCACCTGCATAGGCTTCATCACCTCTTATAACACCTGCCCATTGTTCTTGACTCATTGCATTTGTTCCACTATCTGTTAATAAATCAATGTAACAATCTTCTCCCTTAAGATTAAATACGTTATACTTTGCTTCTGCAATCTTCTGCTCTCTTTCCTCGCGAGTTAGCATTTTTATAGTTTCAACCATCTTAATTCTAAAAGGTTCTGGTATGTATTTAACAGCCATGATAAATCCCTCCATCTTTAATATTATATATTTTCACTATATAATATTAGCAAAACTCGTGATAATTATAAGCATAATTATTCACTTTCATGGGTATAATAATAGTAAGTTAATTTAACTATATGCTTTGATGTAAACGTAAATATGAAAGTTCATATTGCAAATATTATAGTATGATGATATAATTAACTTAATTAGTCAATTTATATTATGATATGGGTTAATTATTTTTAGACAACGCTTCCTTAATTATAATGGATAGATAAGTCAAAAAATTAGTTAAATCCAAAATTAATTTAGGAGGTATATAGATATGGCAGATAAAACATTAGTATGTAAAGATTGTAATTCAGAATTTATTTTCAGTGAAGGTGAACAAGAGTTCTACAAAGAAAAAGGATTCGAAAATGAACCACAAAGATGTCCAAATTGTAGAAAAGCAAGAAAACAGCAAAGAAACAACGATAGAAGATATTAATTCTTAAGAGAGTTTTTTACTCTCTACGGTGTTTAGAAAACCTGTACTTTTTAAAGTGCAGGTTTTTTTAGTATATAATTTATTCTGATTTTTTCTTGAATAATATAAAAGTTGAAAATCATGATATTTTATTAAAAGGTTGTTAAAAAATGCAGTATTTAGCTAGATGTTTGTTAAAAAACAGGGTGCTATTTAAATAAAATGAGAAAAATATCTATGTAACTTTAAAAAAATATCAAAAAACTATTGACTTGTATTTACATACTAATTATAATATAAACATAAATTAAAATTTTCTGAAAAACGATGATAGGGAGAGTAAATATAATTAAGATTTAAAGCGAGTTCAGAAAGGTGTAAGCTGAACATGATAATTATATGGAAGAACACCCTTGAGTATCTAACCGAAATTTTTATAAAGAGTAGGCTTAGACGTAAGTCTTACGTTACAAAGACTAGGTATCGATAAAACATAGTTTTGTTGTCTGTACCGATAAGAGATAGCTTTAAAGTTAAATTAGGGTGGCACCACGGAAATTATCCGTCCCTATACCGAAAGGTATAGAGGCGGTTTTTTATATTTAAAAATGTTTTATTTTCATGAAAAACCTTAGTTAAACTAAAAACTCTTATCTGTATATTTAAACAATTTTAAATATACAGAAGAAGCTAAAGTTATAAGGGTGGCACCGCGAAGATTATTCGCCCCTGTATTTTTAAAATACAGGGGTTTTTATTATTTGAAAATATATTTTTAGGAGGTAATATCAATGGAAAGATTATATGTAGAGCAAGTTAAAGCATCAGTTGAAGATAAAGTTTTATTAAGGGGATGGATACACAAAATAAGTGATTTTGGTAAATTTGGATTCCTACAGTTGAGAGATAAAACAGGAATAATACAACTTGTGTTAGAAAAAGAACAGCTAAAAGGTTTAAGATTAGAAATGAGTGTAGAAGTGGTAGGAACTAAGATTTTAAATCAAAAAGCTCCTGGCGGAATAGAGATAAAGCTTGAAAATTTAAATGTGCTTGGAAAAACTTACTATGATATGCTTCCTATTCCAGTCAATGAATATAAAAGAAAAGCTCATTTAGAAACAGAGTTAGATTATAGATATATAAGTTTAAGAAACCCAAAAACTAGAGCAGCTTTTAAAGTTCAACAGGAAATAGTTACAGCTTTTAGAGATTATTTATTACAAAAAAACTTTTCAGAAATTCATACACCAAAGATTATAGGTACAGGTACTGAAGGTGGTTCCGAAATGTTTACTGTAAATTACTTTGAAAGAAGAGCATTTCTTGCTCAAAGTCCGCAGTTCTATAAGCAAATGATGGTAGGAGCAGGTTTTGAAAAAGTATTTGAAATAGCTCCAGCATATAGAGCAGAACTTCATAACACTTATAGACATTTAAATGAATATATAAGTCTTGATTTAGAAATGGGATTTATAAAAGATGAAAATGAAATTATGGATATAGAAGAAGGCTTCATGAGACATTTGTTTCAGCATTTAAGAAAGACTTGTAGTAAGGAATTACAAATGTATGATGTAAATATTCCAGAAAAAGTAGAAATTCCAAGGATACCGCTTGCAGAAGCGCACAGAATACTTTTAGAGAAGTATGGTAAAAAGTCTCCAGTTGGAAATATTGATGCAGAAGGAGAAGAACTTTTTGCAAAATATATAAAAGAAAAGTATGAAAGTGATTTTGTATTTTTAACAGCTTATCCAGTGGCAAAGAGGCCTATGTATGCAATGCCAGATGAAAATGGGATGACAAAGAGCTTTGACCTTATATATAAAGGCCTTGAAATAACTACAGGAGGTCAAAGAATACATGATTATGAAATGCTAAAAGAAAATATAATAAAGTTTGGATTTAACCCAGATGATTATGGTTTCTATTTAGAAAGTTTTAGATATGGAATGCCACCACATGGCGGATTGGCTATAGGACTTGAAAGAATTACAATGAAAATTCTTAACTTAAGTAATATAAGAGAAACTACATTGCTTCCAAGGGATATAAAGAGATTAGAGCCTTAGGATATCTTTAGAAAAATATCTTAATTCAGAAATAGGAGGATTTTAAAATGATAAGTATTGATGAAGTTAAATATATTGCAAAGCTTGCAAAACTTAAAGTTACTAATGAAGAAGCAGAAAAAATGGCTAAAGAGTTTGAAGGGATATTAGGGCATTTTGAATCTATAGATAAGTTTGATTTAAGCGGTGTAGATTTGAATAAATATGATGAAGGATTAAAATCTTTTGTTAGAGAAGATGAAGTGAAAGTTTATGAAGATAAGAAAAAACTATTTCAGAATGTTAAGACTATGAGAGACACTTATGTTGAAGTTCCAAAGATAATAGAATAATTAAAGTAGAATTAAGGTGGTTTAAAATTATTAAAATATCTTAATTCTCACTCTAATTTAAAATCAGGAGGTTATAAATATGGAAATACAAGCTATGACAGCTTTTGAAATAAAAAAAGGTATAGAGGAAGGGAAATTTACTTCAGAAGAAATTGTAAAAAAGCTTTTTGAAAGAATAAAAGAAGTAGATCCAAAGATAGAAGCATATATTACACTTTGTGAAGAAGAAGCTATAAAATCAGCTAAAGCAGTGGATGAAAAAGTTGAAAATGGAGAAAAGCTTGGAAAATTTGCAGGAGTACCTATTGCCATTAAAGATAATATATGTGTAGATGGAATAAAAACTACTTGTGCATCAAAAATATTAGAAGATTTTATTTCTCCTTATGATGCTACTGTAATTAAAAAATTAAAAGAAGAAGATGCTGTTATTATAGGAAAAACTAATATGGATGAATTTGCTATGGGATCTTCCACAGAAAATTCAGCTTTCATGAAAACTAAAAATCCGTGGGACTTTAAGAGAGTTCCTGGTGGATCTTCAGGTGGATCTGCTGCAGTAGTAGCAGCTGGAGTTGCACCAGTATCATTAGGTTCTGATACAGGTGGTTCAATTCGTCAACCAGCAGCATTTTGTGGAGTAGTTGGATTAAAACCAACTTATGGATTAATATCTAGATTTGGACTTGTAGCGTTTGCATCTTCTCTTGACCAAATAGGACCTTTTGGAAAAACTGTTGAGGATTGTGCAATGACATTAGAAATTATAGCAGGTCACGATAAAATGGATAGCACTAGCTCAAGAGAAAAGGTTGAAACAGATTATTTAAGTGCATTAGATGGAAGTGTTAAAGGACTAAAAATAGGAGTACCTAAGGAGTTCTTTGGAAAAGGGTTAAATGAAGAAATAAAAGCTTCCTTGGAAACGGTTATTGAAAAGCTTAAAGAAATGGGTGCAATAGTTGAAGAAACTACTATGCCTATAACAGAAGAAGGCCTTTCTTCTTATTATATAATATCTTCAGCAGAAGCTAGTTCAAACTTAGACAGATATGATGGAATAAGATATGGATTTAGAGCAAAGGATTATGAATCTGTTGATGATTTAATGTCACAAACAAGAACAGAAGGCTTTGGAAAAGAAGTTAAAAGAAGAATTATGCTTGGAACGTATGCATTATCTTCTGGTTACTATGATGCTTACTATAATAGAGCGCAAAAGCTACGAAAAGAAATAAGTAGACAGTTTAAAGAAACTTTTGAAAAATATGATTTGATATTGAGTCCAACTTCACCTGTACTTCCATTTTTAAGTGGAGAAAAGAGTAAAAATCCTATGGAAATGTATCTTGCAGATATATACACTGTAAATATAAATTTAGCTGGAGTTCCAGCATTATCTCTTCCTTGTGGTTTTAGCAAAGAAGGTCTTCCAATAGGAATTCAAATTATAGGACCTCATTTTGGAGAAAAGAAAATATTAAAAACTGCTTATGCTCTAGAAAAAGAATTGAAAGTTGATACTTTAGCTATAAAATAAGCAGGAAGGGAGCTATAAATTATGAGTTATGAAACAATAATTGGTTTGGAAATACACGCTGAATTAAATACAAAGACAAAAATATTTTGCAACTGCTCCACTAAGTTTGGAGCTGAGCCTAACATTAATACATGTCCAATTTGCTTAGGATTACCAGGAACTTTACCTGTGTTAAATGAAGAAGTTATTGATTTAGCTATTAAAGCAGGAAAAGCTTTAAATTGTAAAATAAATAAATTAAATAAAATGGATAGAAAAAATTACTTTTATCCAGATCTTACAAAGGCTTATCAAATTTCTCAGTTTGATTTACCAATCTGCAGCGGAGGATATGTTGAGTTTGAAGTAGATGGAGTTAAGAAGAAAGTAAGATTAAATAGAATACACATAGAGGAAGATCCAGCAAAACTTATTCACTTGGAAGACGAACCATTTTCTTTAATAGACTATAATCGTGCAGGAATGCCACTAGCAGAAATAGTTACGGAGCCAGATATTCACTCACCAGAAGAAGCAGTAGCTTTTCTTAAGACTTTAAAATCTTTATTAGAATATGCAGAAGTGTCAGACTGTAGAATGGATCAGGGATCTTTAAGATGTGATGCCAACATTTCTTTGAGACCAGTGGGACAGGAAAAATTAAATACCAAGGTAGAAATTAAAAATATAAACTCATTTAAAGAAGTTCAAAAAGCATTAGAAAAAGAACAAAAAAGACAACAAGAACTTTATAACTATGGAGAAGGTCATAAGATAAAACAGGAAACTAGAAGATGGGATAGTGGAAAAGGTAGAACTATTCCTATGAGATCTAAGGAAGATGCGGATGATTATAGATATTTTCCAGATCCTGATTTAGTACCAATAGTTATTAGTGACAGTCAAATAGAAAATATAGAAAAATCTATTCCAGAGCTTGCACCACAAAAGAAGATTAGGTTTATGGAGCAATTTAAGCTTACAGAAAAGGAAGTAGAAATTTTAGTTTCTGATAAGGCATTAAGTCATTTCTATGAGGATGTTGTAGGACTTGGAGCAGATCCCAAAACTGCTGCAAATTGGATTTTAGCTGAAGTTCTTAGAATATTAAAGGAAAAAGAAATGGAATGCAGCGACATGAACTTAAAGCCAGAAATGCTTTATAAGCTTATAAAATTAATAGGAGAAGGAAAAATAAGTAATACAGCAGGAAAAGAAGTATTTAATGAAATATTTGAATCAGGAAAAGATCCTGAAGAAGTAGTAAAGGAAAAAGGACTTTCTCAAATAAGTTCATCAGATGTACTTGAAAAGATAGTAGATGAAGTTTTAGAAGCTAACCCTAAATCTATAGAAGATTATAAGAGTGGTAAGCAGCAGGCAGCTGGTTTCTTAATGGGTCAAGTAATGAAGGCTTCAAAGAGTCAGGCAAATCCTAAGGTGACAAAAGAACTTATTGAAAGTAAATTAAAATCTATGTAGATAAGATGTATATGGTAAAAGCTATGAAACTAAGGTATTTAACCCAACGTTTCATAGCTTTTTAAACTATTCAATAGCAATATCGGCTGCTAAGGCTGTAGCATTTTCAGCTTCTTTGATTTTTCCGTAGCTTATATGTATTATTTTATCTCCTAATAAACGAGCTTCTTCAGAATTGTGCGTAACTAAAATAATATCTATAGAATATAGTTTTTTTAACTGTAAAAATTCATCATACACTATGGATTTAGTTTCAACATCTAAAGCTGAAAAGGGTTCATCTAAAAGAAGGACATCAGGTTTTATAGATAATGCCCTAGCCAAGGCTACTCTTTGTTTTTCACCGCCTGATATTTGTTTTGGGTATCTTTTTTTTAAATGATCAATATTAAAAATCTTCATAATATGTTCAATGTAGTTAACATCCTTTAAGTTTTTACAGTTCAAACCAAATAATATGTTTTTTTCTATAGTCATATGAGGAAAAAGGGCATAATTTTGAAATACATAGCCAATATTTCTATCTTTAATTTTCGTATTTATATTTTTTTCAGAAGAAAAGACAGCGTGGCTTCCTGTGGAGATTTCACCAGATTCAGGAGTCTTTATACCAGATATACAATCTAAAATTGTAGTTTTACCAGAACCTGAGTGTCCTTGTATAACAAGTACTTCCTTATTAAGGGAAAAATTCACATCCAAATCAAAACAGTACATCTTTTTAAATATTTTAACATTAAGCATAAAATCCATCCTTAAATATTATTTGTCCTATAGTTATCTATCGTAATACTACATTAAGCAAGATTCATTTACAATTTCGTTTTGTCCATACGTTAAGGCTATATATAGTAGTAAAACTAAAAATTAGAACTATTAAGACAAGTATGTTTGCAGTTCTAGTATCCCCACTTTCCACAGCAAAATATATAGCAGTAGGAATGGTTTGTGTCTTTCCTGGAATATTTCCAGCTATCATTAATGTAGCACCAAATTCACCTAAAGCCCTAGCAAAAGATAAGACTAAACCACTTATTATACCTGGGAATGCCATTGGCAATGTTATTTTAAAAAATACTTTAAGTTCACTGGCTCCTAATGTTCTTGCGGCATTTTCACAAACTTTGTCCATGTTTATAAAAGCTGCTTTACAGCTTTGGTACATTAAGGGAAGAGAAACTATAAAGGAAGCTATACAAGCAGCGGTTAAAGTGAAAATTAAGCTTTTATTAAAAACATGGAGAATAAGCTTACCTATGAACCCATATCTACCTAATATTATTAAAAGGCCATATCCTACGACAGAAGGAGGTAATACCATAGGTAAGATTATCAAAACTTCCAAAACATTTTTACCTTTAAACTCATATTTTGTAAATATTCTAGCTAAAGCAATTCCTATTATTGATGTAAAAATTGTAGAAACTAAAGAAACTTTTAAAGAAATAATTATTGGACTTAATATCATTTGTAACAACCTACTTTTGCTTATTTTTTAATTAACGTTATACTAATAATAGTTTAACGTAATAAGCTTTTAATGTAAACTATTAAATTTGCTTTGAAAAAGTTCCAAACACTGTAGGTTTGTAATTGTTTACCATGACTTTACCTTTACATATAACTGTATTTAACTTTAGAGCTTTATCTAATATTAATAAATCAGCATCAAAGCCTTCAGAAATCTTGCCCTTATTTTTTAATTTTAAAAGCTTAGCTGGTGAAGAAGTTAAAGGAATGAGAGATTCTTCCATAGATATCCCATTTTCTATACACTGTCTTACAGTTTCCATATTTGTTGAAGGAAGACCTATTTTTAAAGAAATTAGTTTGCCATTTTCATCAAATATAGGCATACTTCCACCTGAATCTGAACTCATAGTAATGTGATAGGGAGAAATACCTTCTTTAAGCATATTCTTATAAACATCAAAAGCAAATAATGCAGTATCACCTTCAGGTTTGATGCCTGTAGTTATATCAATGAATCCTCCATTTTTAGCATATTCTAAGGAATGTTTAAAAACTAATGGATTTCTATTTACATGTGTAGGAAGTAAGTTTTCATAAGGTATTTCGGAATCTTCTATTATATTAAATATAGGAGTAAGTCCTTTTTTTCCATCACCTACATGTATGTGTAAAATACCACATTTGCCTGACAACATACCGCCAACTCTAGCTTCAGACGCAAGATGAATTAAATCTTCAGAGGAAGGATTACTGCTCCTATGATCTGATACAGCAATTTCACCTACACCTATTATTTTATCTACTAAAACAATATCCCCTCTAGCACTATCAGTTATTGTTCTTGTAGGCATTTCATAACATCCAGTCCAACAGTAAGTGCTTATACCCTCTTCTTCCAAACTCCTTGCTTTTGCAACTAGACTTCCCATACTTCTTGTAGTACCATCTGTTCCTAGTAATCCAACGCAGGTAGTAATACCGCTCAGAGTAAAATCTGTAAGATTTAATTCAGGAGCTCTTGTAGTAAAGCCACCTTCACCACCACCACCGATAATATGAACGTGAAGATCAATGAATCCAGGTATTAATGTTAATCCATCTCCATTAATTATTTGAATTTCGGGAAAATCTTTATCTGGTATTTGTATGTTTTTAGATATATAAGCTATTTTATCAAAGCATATAAGAATATCATTTTTACCTAAGTATTTTGGTGAATAAATTTCTATGTTTTTTATTAATAGCACAATAAACATCTCCTTTTAAATGAAGCATTTCAATTTTAGGTTAAAATTTTAAAATAATGCTTCGCATTATGCTTAAATTAAGTTGTTTTATTATTATGTATTTAACCATATATCTTATACTTAGATGTTAAAATATATTATACTTAAATTTAGTTTACATTGTAAACCAAGAATTATTATTGTAATATTATAAAGTAGATTTATATAAGGACTTTCGGAAAAATAAACAGTCAGTATACTGATATATTTAAATTGGTAGTTTGCTGAAAATATCCAATATTTTAGGAGTGATTAATATGTTTTTTATAGGAATATTTGGAGTAGAAGATAAACAGAAAGAAATAAAGAAAATAAGCATTTTATCTTGTAAAACCTGCAATGGAAATAGAATGACTTTAATTAAACAATATTCTTTTTTTCATATATTTTTTATACCTCTTTTTAAATGGAATGAAAGATATTTTTTAATATGTGATAATTGCAGTGTTGTTTATGAAATACCTAAAGAAAAGGGTATAAGATCAGAAAAAGGAGAGGAAGCAGCTATTACTTATTGGGATTTGAAAATTATAAATTCAAGTAATGGGTCACATAGACAGTTAGAATGCAGCAGTTGTGGAAGAAGTATAGATTCTAGTTTTGAGTTTTGTCCTTACTGTGGAAAAAAACAATAATAATAAACATTGACAAATGAAGAAAAATAGACTATTATAATAAATGTAGTCGAAAAAAGCCAAAGAAAAAAATTAGATTAACAAAAGAAAAAAACTTAAATTAACAAAAGAAAAAACATGAGGCCCCTTGGTCAAGCGGTTAAGACACCACCCTTTCACGGTGGTAACAGGAGTTCGAGTCTCCTAGGGGTCACCATAAAACCTGTGAACGATAGTTTCAGGTTTTTTAATTTTTGTGTTTAAAAATTAAAATGTATTTAAGCTAAGCAGACACCTTTAAGGGGTGTCTGTTGTTACTTAAATAATATATAAGATAAAAATGTAAATAGTCAAAGCAAATTCTAGTATAATTAGCAGAAAATCAGTTAACATGGTATAATTAAATTGGAAGCTAAATTTTATATAAGGAAGGGAGATAACTCATATTGAAGCTAAATAAATTCAAATGTAATTGTGGTTGTAATAAATTTAGAACCTTAATATTTAATATTCCAAGAGACAGTGAAATTTTAAAGTGTACGCAATGTGGACAAAGATGGATAAGAGAAGGTTCAAATTATAAAGAACAAAACAACAAAAGATAATTAAATTTGTAAAAAATTTGAAATAGTAATATACAACTCTAATAAAAAGTGTTTTAGAAATAATTAAAGAGTTTTATTTTATGAATTAGAGATAATATTAATATTATTATAAATAAATGTGTAGATTGGAGGTGAAAATTATGAATAAAGAAAGTAATAGTGCCATAATAAAGAATAGAGAAACAATTATTATAAATGAAATGGTAAAACTTAAAAATAAACAAAAAGCGTTAAAAAATGTAAATATAAAATCTAATATGAATGGTGAAAGCTATATAAAAAATTTAGAAGAAGAATCTGATGTATGTGTTGATAAAATAATTAGTGAAATATTTGATATGAAATAAAATTTATAAGAATCTTTTTTTTAATTTGTTAAAAAAAGCTAGATTAGTAGATGAAAATATGGTTAAGTAAATGGTATAAGCTTATTAATAGATATTGAAAAAAGCAAACCTGTAAAAAACACAGGATCACTTTTCTAGAAATAAAATGTTAAGGAGTATAGTTGCCAGAGACACCTCTAATTGAAACTTCTCCAGAAACAATTTTATGAGTACTTCCATTTTCAAACTGAACTATTAATTGACCAGATTCATCTAAATCTACAGCTTTTGCAAGGGTTTCTTTATCTCTATTTATAATTTTAATTTCTTTTCCTATAAGTATAGAGTTTTCTCTACATATAGATACAGAAGTCTTTATGCTATCCTCTTTTACAAATTCTTCATATAATTCTTCAAATTTATTAAGTAAAATACTTACAAATTCTTTTCTTCTTATATAATTTCCTGTTTCTATGCTTATAGAAGTAGCTTTGCTCTTTAATTCATCTGAAAAATCTTCTCTATCTATATTTGCATTTATACCTATGCCCATAACTACATAGTTAACTTTATTTAATTCTCCACTCATTTCAGTTAAAATGCCACAAATTTTTTTGCTGTTTAACACTATATCATTAGGCCATTTGACCTGTGCCTTTATATTAAAAGCTTCACAAGTTTTTATAACAGCAGCAGCACCTATTTGAGTGATTCTTGGAACCCTTAAAGGTTCAATATCTGGTTTAAGGATTATAGATATCCAAATACCCTTGTATTTAGGGGATACCCAAATTCGTCCTAGTCTACCTTTACCGGAAGTTTGTTCTTCGCTTATTATTATAGTGCCTTCAGCAGTATTTTTTAGAGCAAGTTCTTTTGCCTTTATATTTGTAGAATCTAAACTATCAAAATAAAATAAATTTCTTCCTATATATTTAGTATTTAGTTTTTCACTTATTTCTTCAAAAGAAAGTAGATCGGGAGAAGAAATTAGATTATATCCTTTTTTTGATATGGAATCTATACAATAACCATCCTTTTTTAAGGCATTTATGTATTTCCATATAGCAGTACGACTTACCCCTAAACTTTCACTAATTGCTTGTCCGGATATGAAATTTCCCTGATTTTCTTTTAGCAAATGAAGAATTTTATCTTTCATTAAATTCACCTCACCTATATCGTCGTATACATTATACTACAAAAAATAAAAAAGCAACAAGGTCTTTCTATGGGAAAGAATAACATTTCTTAAAGAAAGACTTTGCAGCTAATATTTTTGTGAACTTATATATTATGAGATAGTTTAGAACGCTTGGTGAATTTTTTACCATTAGAGTGAGAACCTATTTTTTCACCATGAATTATGCCTATATTAGCACCATCTTTAGGATACATTCTTCTGAGTTCAACATTAGACTTATCATCAGTTTTTATATGATTTTTGTTATTATCCATATATAATCTTCCTTTCTATTTTTTATATTTGATTATTAATATAATTTAAATTACTTTATTCAATTTTAAATAATCAACAGCTGAAACTTAAATATAATTTTCCCTAATAGCTTAAATGTATTCAAAAATAGAATGAACTTTTCTAATATTCATTAAAATTGTGTTAAATTAATATTAACTTGTTATTAAATAGTTAAAAATGAATAAAAAAGCACTATAATTTTTATGAAAAAAAAGCTATAATTAGATTAGGAACTTAATAATTAAATAGGGGGTTTTTTTATGCTAGATGGTGAAAAAATTCGTGACATAAGATTGGATTTAGGATACACTACGTTGGATATTCAAAATCTTACGAAAAATCCGAAATATGAGACTTCAATTTCAAAATCTTATTTAGAAGAATTGGAAAGAGGCGATAAGATGAATCCAAGTTTTAAAAAAGTAGTTGTCCTTGCGAAGGTTTTAAGATGCAAGGTAGACGAATTAATATTAAGTGCCTAATAAAAATTAAATGAATATAAAAACATAAGGTGGCAGCTATATGTAAGCTTTTACACATAGCTGCCACTTTCAGATTTATAGAAGTAGTTATTCTTCTTAAGATAATTTAAATTTTATTTAACTCTAAATGATGCAATATTTTATCTATAGTTTTGTCAGGATTATAGTAAAATTCGCTTTCACGTAGTATAAAGAACTTCCAACCAACTCTTTGAAGTGTCATCCGTCTATGATGATTTTCTTCCCAATCTGAACAAAATGCAGTATCTTCCCCACAACAATCTACAGCTATTCTGTTTGAAACGCTTTCTACTACAAAATCTATTTTATATTTTCCTATTTTCACGTCAGATTTAACTTTATAACCTCTTTTTTCTATAGCTAAAAACACATCATTTTTAAAACCAGAAACTAATAAATCAGTGCCACTTCCATATTGTAAAGACTTATTTTCGCTATTTAAGCAATAACTTAAAAGATGAGATCTTACACATTTTGAGTTTAAATCTTCTAGGTCTACACTATGAAATAAGAACATTTGATTTCTAGCACGGCTAGCAGCTACATTAAATCTTCTTACATCAGATTCTTTAGTTAAAGCTGTAAATTTTGCATTTTTAGCAATAACCAGGGTGAGAAACATAATATCTCTTTCATCACCTTGAAAAGAATATGCATCTCCACATATTAATCTTCTGTTTATCATTTCTTCAATGCCTAATTTTTCTTTAAGTATGTTTTCTATAAGTTCACTTTGGGCTTCACCTAAAAGAGATATAACCCCCATAGTCATATTTTTGTATTTTTCATCATTACAGCATTTAACTATTTTATCTACTGCAGCTAGTGCTTCTTCTTCGTTTACATTTTTAGAAGAATCTTTAAATCCATTTTCCACTTTAATGGCAGAGACTGTAGGTGAAAATGTATTAGAAGCTTCAGGGCATCTTAAAGGTATAATTTCTCCAGAATAACACAAATCATTGCTAAAGCCTATAATATTTGGAGCACATCTAAAATGTTCTTTTAGTACTAAACGGCTTGGAAATACTCTTAAAGCCGTGTGATAAAGGCTGGTTTTTAAGTCAAACCATTCACTGTGTGGTATATTTTTTAAATATCTATGAATTAAGTTTTCTACCATTTCATTATCTTTTCCTATAGCTTCAGGACTTATCTGACATTCATCACCTACAATAACAGCTCTCTTAGCTCTAAGTAATACATTTATTGCGGAAATGTCACTTTGACTGCTTTCATCTACAATTACCACATCAAATAAATCATCCTGCAATTTTATAGTTTCTATAACTTTATTCAAGGGCATAATCCAAACAGGTATAACACCTTTACAGTTTTCCATTTCCTTTTGTGCTAACCTTCTATATTTTGCAGCTTGTTTCCCTGTGCCTTTTCCAATTCTTTTTATAGACTCCATCCAAGTGAAAAGGCTTCTTTTCTGAGATTCAGTAGTACGCATAATTTGACTATACCAAGTTTTTTTAGATACGATTTCTTTTATTAGCATAGTTTCTCTTAGAGTTTCAGTTTCTATGTCCTGCTCTAGTTGTTCGGGTTTTAATTTATATATTTCATTTAAAAGAGAACTGCCAGCTTTCCATTTCCAGGCATTATCCCAATTTTTATAAATGTCTTTAAAGGAGTTAGTTTCCCATTCTTTTAAAAGTTTTTTAGTAAACAAAGGACATGTGCTATTTAATTTATTTACATACATAGTTAGTTCATCAGCTATATCTCTTAGTTCTTTAAATTTCCATAAATCATCATATAAACTTCTTATTTTAGCTTTATCATAATTTGATAGCCATTCTGCAGCTTCACTTAAATAGTCATTTTTTATAAATAGTCTCCTAATATTTTGTAAAGAGTTGTTTAAACCTTCATATTCTCTTATATATTTTACAGATTGAAATATTTTTAATAGGTAATCATAGTCTTCTTTTTTATATAAGTTTAATTCAATAGGAAATTTTGAATTAACTAAGAATTTTTTTATAATTTTTGCATAGGAGCTTTCCCAATTAATTATAGTTTCTATTTGTATTATGTTTTCTGAAATAGTACTTAAAAGGTTGTTGTCTGAATTAGTTATTACTTTGCCACCATACTCTTTTACTGTATTATTCCATAATGTTTTAAGATTTCTTTCTAAAATTTCTTTTTCTATAGCTTTACTGAATATATCACATTGATCTTTAGTAGTTAAAGGTCTGTAATCTACTTCGCAATCTTGCAAAATATAATTACATTGGCTATGAAATAATTTAAATATGGAACTTAGTTTTCCTTTTGTAGCAATATGATTATGAACTATTTCAAAATCAATTTGAAGCTTATTTAAATCTATAGCAGCTGGAAACTTTATATTATGGGAGTTTACTATTTGTTTTATAATACTTATTTTATTTACATAGTTATTTAAATTTAAAACAATGTCTTTCCAAAAATCTTTATATGCAGTATTACTGTAATAGGATTTTAATATAGGTTTAAGCCAGCTGTTTTCCACTACTTCAATTTTTCCTTTAGCTAATGTAATAAATTTTAAAAATTCTTCTAATTCATCATTATCGTTTTCTAGATGACAGAGTGCTATATTTTTTTTATAAGTATCTATATTTTTTTCTAAAGACTTTATTTTATCTAAAAGTTCTATTATTTCATCATAAGAAGGAAGCTTGTACAATAAATTTCTAACTTTGTTTAATTTATCTATATCATCTTTCTTATTTTCTTTCATAAGATTTATAAGTTTATTGAAATCTTGCTCTGATAAAGTAGATCTAGTTTTAATTTCTATATTATCATCTATCCATGAATAAATATCTTTATTAACTCTTATCCATTTTGACAGCGATGTAAGTGTAAAAGTTTCATTTCTATAGGTAATAGTTTTAGTTTCAAAGGATTCTGCTTCTTTCAACTGAGCCATAAGATTTTCTATGTTTTTTCTGCATTTTTTTAACTGATTTTCTAAAGGTTCAGTCTCTTTTAAAAGAATTTTAGGATCAATAGATAGATTTTCAGTAATTTTTCTTACAGATTCATCTAAATCTTTTAAAGCTTTTGCATCATTACCTAAAAGGCTTATACACAAAGCTCTTATTTCTTCAGGTATTTTCTCAGACAATACCTTTAAAGCTTTATCTGTTTGACTTGTAACAAGAACTCTTTTACCATGAGCCATAAGATGGCAGATTAGATTACATATAGTATGGCTTTTGCCAGTTCCGGGAGGACCTTGGACTACTACACCAAAATTATTTGAGAGTCTTCTGGTTATTTCTTTTTGCTGTTCATTAGCTGGAAGAGGAAACAATATATCCTTGCCTATACTTTCCCATTCATTATAAATGTCATTAGTACTTAAAGAATTTGTTTCTTTTACCAAAGATTCTATAGTTTTAGGAATAGGATTACCAGCATCTATATAGGTAAGGATATCCTTAAGTTCTATATCCCAAAGTCTTGTATCTATATTTCTTAAAATAATGCAAGGAGCATTGTAAAAAACAGGATATGTTAAAGTTTTTACGGAGCTCAAAGGAGTAATATCTCTATTCAATGTGTTTTCTTCTGATTCTGCATTTAAACAATTTAAAATATTTATTAAAATGGGCTCTATATCGGATAGATTTCTCCCATCTATGCCATGATTTTTTACATCTAAAGTTATATCTAATATTTTATCAAGATTAGGTAAATCTAAACCTTCTAATATACCTGTTTCAAAATTTGTTATGTTATTATAAGGAGCAAGAGTAAAAATAGCTTTTTCAGTATCAAAATTTAACACCATTTTAGTGCTAAATATAGGATGCATTATTTTTTCGCCATTTACCTCAAAGCTTAAAAGACCATGTCCCCAAACGATTTCTAAATCTTCACTATTTTTTTCTATAGTAGAGTACATTTTAAACAGGGAGTTATAAAGATCTGTACATTCCTTTCCAACTTTTAGCCAGTTATCATCATCATTTTTGTTAATTGTACAGCCTCTTTTATTATATAAATCCTCTTCAGAAATTACTTTAATATATTTTGTAACATCTCTTATTATTTTTTTATCCATATTTTTTATACTTAATAAATATAAAAATATATTTCGTATTTTTTCTCTTGAGTCCACAATAAAAAACCTCCTATAGTCAGTAGTAAATAATACATTTCATTATAGCACATATGTACTTTGTAGTACTAGCATAGCTGACATGTTCAATTTGGTAGTTGGACATGCCTTAAGAAAATTCAATTTTTAATTTAAAATACAAACGTTGAAAAATGCATTCAGTAAATGTAAAATTATTTTATGATATAGTAAATGTTTATTGGATTAAATTGGGTATGTGTGATTATGATTTTGAAACTTATAATATATTTTTATAAAAGGGAAAAGCATATGTTTAAAATTTGTTAATAAATATGACAACAAATTGTAACAGTGAATAGGTAAAATTTAATTATAAAAGTTTGGAAAGATAACAGGTAAAACTTTTTATTTGTTTTATGTTATAATTTTACTTGTTTTATGTTATAATTTGCAACTTCAAATAACATATTAATTAGGAGATTGAATATGAGTAAAACTATATTAATTGTAGACGATGAAGAGAGAATGAGATTTTTGATAGAAGCTTATTTAAAAAAAGAAGGCTTTAATGTATTTCAAGCAGAGAATGGAAAGGATGCTTTGAAAATTTTTAAAGAAAACACTATAGAATTAGTGGTACTTGATATAATGATGCCTATTATGGATGGTTGGACAACTTGTAAAGAAATCAGAAAAATATCTTCAGTTCCAGTTATTATGCTTACTGCAAAGGGAGAAGATGAAGATCAATTAGTAGCCTTTGAATTAGGCATAGATAACTATGTTACAAAGCCTTTTAGTCCCAAAATTTTGGTGGCTAAAATAAAAGCTCTTTTAAAAAGAACTTATAAAGAAATTTACAATACTGATAATATTTTTGATGGACTTTATATAAATGAAAAATCTCATGAATCTAAAATTTATGATAAAGATATATATCTGTCACCAAAGGAGTTTGAACTATTAATTTATTTTATTAAAAATAAGGGAATAGTCCTTAGTAGAGAACAAATATTAGATTCCGTATGGAGTATAGATTATTATGGAGATTTAAGGACTGTAGATACTCATATAAAGAGACTTAGGGAAAAACTTGGAGAAAAGTCATATTTAATATCTACTATAAGAGGAACAGGATACAAATTTGAAGTGAAAGGACATACTTAAGGGTATTTGATATGAAATTAAACATAAAATTTTTGAAAAATAATATAAGAAATAAGATAAATAAAAGTATAACTTGGAAATTGTTTATTGTAACTGCTGTGGTTTTTATAATTTTTATAAGTACTACACTTTTAGTTCAATCCTTGTTTTTTGAAAAATTTTATGTAAGTAAGAAAGAAACAGGTCTGAAAAGTGGCATAGAAAGATTTAAATTAAGCTATGACAAAACTAAAGATAATGAAAAAGTAATGGAACTTATAAAAGATTTTGAAGAAAGTAATAATGCGAAGATAGCTATACTGGATAACTATGGGAATTTGAAATTCATAGTTAAGTCCAGTAATGAAAAGGCAGATAATGCAAGAATTAGAATTATTAATGAGGTTATAAGGTCTTGGACAATGAGTTCGGATATTATGGAAAGTATGAAAAAGCAAGACAAAACAATAACTAGGATAACTTCTAAAAAAAGCAATGAAGTAAGAACCATAGTAACTGCTACTTCTGATAATAGAAAAGGGGACATAATATTTGCAATATCTTCCCTGCAGCCTGTAAATGAGGCATCTTTAGTGATAAAAGAATTCTATTTTTATTTTTATATAGTAGCGGTAATATTAATTTTCATATTATCATTTATATATTCTAATATGATATCTAAGCCTCTTCTAAAACTCAACGAAACAGCATCAAAAATGGCAGCACTGGATTTTTCGCAAAAATGTCATGAGAAAAGAGAAGATGAAATAGGAAATTTATCTAACACTTTAAATTTTTTGTCAGAAAACTTAGATGAAGCATTAACCTCATTAAAAGGAGCTAACATTAAACTGGAGAAGGATATAGAGAAAGAAAGAGCGTTAGAAAAGATGAGAAAAGAATTTGTAGCTGCAGTTTCTCATGAATTGAAAACTCCTATAAGTTTAATAGAAGGCTATGCAGAAGGAATTAAAGATGGTATATTTGAAGGCGATGATATGGACTATTATGTAGACGTAATAATAGATGAATCTAAAAGAATGGGAAATTTAGTTTATGATATGTTGGATTTGTCTCAATTAGAATCTGGAAACTTTAAATTGGTTAAAGAAGAATTTTGTGTAGATAAACTTATAGAATGTACTGTTAAAAGATTTTTCACATTAATAGAAGAAAAAAATATAGATTTTAAAATGAGCTTGCTAGAAGATATTAAAATATATGCAGACTGGAGAAGAATGGAGCAAGTTTTAACTAATTTTATTACTAATGCCATAAGGCATACTGGAAAACAGGGACATATTAAAATAGCTATGGAAAAGTTAGAGGATAATAAAGCTTTAATTTATGTAGAAAATAGCGGTAAACAAATAGCAGAAGAAGAAATGAATAAAATATGGGATAAATTCTATAAGATAGACAAATCAGGAAATAGAAAATTAGGGGGAACAGGAGTAGGGCTTGCTATAGTGAAAAATATACTTATGCTTCATGGCTATGAATGTGGTGTAGAAAATGTAAGTGAAGGTGTTAGATTTTACTTTATATTGAATTTGTGTTAATAGTTCTCGAAATAGTCATCCTGTAAGCTTTTACAATAGGTCATATTAACAATTTATTCATGAACTTGTCATCAATATGTCATTTAAAAAGTGTAACATAAAAGTATAAAATATAACATAAGGTTAACGGGAGGGCTGTACATGAAATATATAACTTGTGTGAAATTTAACAAAAACAATATAATTTTCAATGTGATTAAAAGAAATTTAGATTTAATTTTGTTTTTAGCTATAATATTTATAAAAGTTATGATATATGGAAAACAAATATCTCCGGAATATTTTTATATTAAAGTAGCTCGTCCAGTTATGGCTTCTGTTTTAATATTGGTTAGTTTTTCTGTATTATTTAAACAGAGAGGGAGAATAAAATTTTTATTTATATTAGATATTTTAATTAGTTTAATGTTGGTATCAGATTTAATGTATTATAGATATTTTAAAGATGTCATAACAGTTTCGGCTTTTAAAAATGTAAAACTTTTATCAGGAGTATCTGCTAGCGTAAAAACATTAGTAAATGTTAAAGATTTTTTATATTTGATAGATATAATATTTTTAATACCTATTATAAAAAAATTCAAGACTGTAAATAATGACAAAAAAACTTTTTTAAAAAAATGTTATGTGTTTACTGCAATCTTATTTATAGGACTTATTGTGGATACTAAATCTGTATATGCAGTATCTAAAGAGCAGCCCACACTTTTAAGTTCCATGAGTAACAGAATATATTTGACAAAGATGATAGGAAATCTAAATTTTCATGCTGTAGATGCATATAATTTTATAAGTACATCTATAAAAAATTCAACTAAACTTACAAATGAAAGGCAAAATGAAATAAAGAATTTTTTAGTAGAAAATAATAAAAGTACTGGTACTAATCTGAATGCGGTAGGAGAAGGAAAAAACCTTATAATGATACAAGTAGAAGCACTGCAAAGCTTTGTCATAAACAAAAAGATAAATGGACAAGAGATAACACCAAATTTAAATCGATGGATAAATAAAAGTATGTATTTTGATAATTATTTTTATCAAGTAGCTGGAGGAAACACTTCTGATGCAGAGTTTATGTCTAATAATTCGTTATATCCTGCAGAATCAGGTTCAGCCTATTACAGCTACAGTGGTAATGCATACAAGTCTTTAGCAAATGAACTTAAAGATAAACAATATTATACAGCGGCTTTTCATGCAAATAATGAGGGCTTTTGGAATAGAAATGTAATGTATCCTGCACAAGGCTTTGATAAATTTTATGGACAACACAGCTTTAATATAGATGAGAATGTGGGTTTAGGCTTAAGTGATAAATCTTTTTTAAACCAAAGCTTTGATAAATTAAAAACTCTTAAAGAACCCTACTATTCATTTTTGATAACTCTTAGTAGCCACTATCCTTATGATGATACAAAAGGTTATGGAGACTTCAATGTAGGTGAATATGAGAATACTCTTTTAGGTAATTATTTAAAGGGGATACATTATACAGATCAACAACTAGGTGTATTTTTAGATAAATTAGAAAAAGAAAAAATAACCGATAATTCCATTGTGGTTTTATATGGAGATCATTTTGCAATTCCTAAGGACAATGCAGATGAATTTTACAAATTTGAAAAAGTAAGTAATGCTAATGACTTAAATTGGGCTGAATATCAGAAAGTGCCAATGTTCATTCATTTCCCTGGAGATGAGAATAAAGGTACAAATCATACTTATTCAGGGCAAATGGATTTATACCCTACTCTGGCAAACATATTAAATTTGCCTAAACAATATATGCTAGGAAAAGATATTTTGAACAGTAGTAGTGGTAAAGTTATTTTTAGAAATGGTTCTTTTACAGATGGAAAAGTATTTTATATATCATGGACGAATACCTATTATGATATAAAAACAGGTACACAAATACAAGAAACAGAAGCTTTGAAAGCTGAAAAGGAACAATATTTAAAGGAACTTCAATATTCTGATGATATATTAAATCATAATTTAATTAAAGGCTTCAAAGGAGATAAATAAATTGAAATTTATTTTAAATAGAGTATTATTTAGAGTAGTAGGGTGCATTTTTTTCTTAAGTGGATTTATGATTGGAACATTAACTTAAATTTAAGGTGGTGAAAAGATGTTAAAAGGTATAGACCTTGAAAAATTTAAAAGTTTATCTTTTGATGTGATAATAGTAAGTACAGTTTATTTTACTTTCAATCTTATAAAAAAGTGTTTATTAGTATGACAGAGATTATTTAAATAATGAAATTTAGCAGAATAAGCATATTACGACTTGAGCTGTGAAAGTTAATTTAAACATAAATCTACTTGAAAACTGGCATATATTGTTTTAATATTAATTAAATCAATATATGCCAGATATAATAGGGTTTAGGGTTTGCTTTTAAACTTTCTTATTTAGCCTTTTCTAGTATTAAATCAAAATTAGGTTGGTTTGCAACTTCCTGGACATATTCTACATAAGTAACTTTACCATCACCATTTACTACAAAAGCTGCTCTTGTAAGAAGTCCTAATTCTTCTATATATGTCCCAAAGTTTTTGCCAAATAATCTATCTTTATAATCTGAAGCAGTTATCACATTTTCAATTCCGTGGGCTGCACACCATCTTTTCTGTGCAAAAGGTAAATCCATAGAAATAGTATAAACAGTTACATCTTTTAATTTAGATGCTTTTTCATTAAAGGTTCTTACTTCTAAATCACATACAGGAGTATCAATAGAAGGTACAGTCAAAAATATTCTAATTCCTTTTGTATCCTTTAAATTTAATTCTTTCATATCATTATCTATAACTTTAAAGTCTGGTGCTGTATCACCAACTTTTATTTCTTTGCCTGCTAAAGTAACTTCATTTCCTTTGAATTTAATTTTCATAATAAATCCTCCTAAAATATAATTTATATTAATTAATAATTGTTATCTATAAATATAATATCACAAATGTTTTATTAAATCAAATATTTTTTTATGGTAGGTATTTTTTATATGCCTAATGTTAAAATAAAATATTGCTATAACTTGTTGTCCATGTTTTGCTGTGTTATTATGTAGTAGAATTATTTAGAATCGAGAGGTGAAGATTTAATGATCAAGGCAATTTTATTTGATTTGGATGGAACACTTATAAATACTAATGATCTTATTATAAAAAGTTTTAAATATGCCTTTAAAAAACATTTTAATAAAGATATTTCAAGAGAAGAAGTAGTGAAAACTTTTGGAGAACCTTTAAGAGACGCTATGGAAAGGTATGATAAGGAAAATGCAGATTTACTTCTTAGTATTTTTAGAAGTTTTAATGAGAGCAACCATGATGAATTAGCTTCAAAGTTTAAAGGTGTGGAAGAAGGCCTTAAAAATTTAAAAGATATGGGAATAAAGATTGCTATAGTTACTTCAAAAAGAAAGAAAATGGCACTTAGAGGTCTTAAACTTATAGATGCATATAAATATATAGATATTATGGTATCTCCAGAAGATACAGAACAGCATAAGCCTCTAGGTGATCCAGCGTTAAAAGCGTGTGAAATGCTTAATATTTTACCAGAGGAAGCTATAATGGTAGGAGATAGTCATAATGATATACTTTGTGGAAAAAATGCAGGATGCAAAACTTGTTTGGTAAAATATACAGCTCTTTCTTTGAAAGATCTTATGGAATACAAACCAGATTATATTATAGATAGTATAGAAGATTTAACTGGAATTTGTAAATCTCATAAGGAAAAGATAATCTAAAAAATTGCTATTGCAATAGCTTTTTTCATAATTTTTAAAAAGCATGCATATATAAATTGTAGTAATTCAACTTAAAAATTTCGCTCATAGTAATTTAAAATGGGGGTAAAGGGGATAAATGGATTTACTGCAATTTTTAGTGGCAGCTTTAATAGTAGAAGCTTTGTGGGAAACAACAAAAATGTTTTGGCAAAATGGTAAGTTTAGTTATGACAGACTTGGTGCATTAGCTTTTGGAGAACTTGTTTCTATTGGTTCTAATATAGATTTTATGTATTCGGTAGGTCTGCCTATAAAAGCGCCGTATATAGGAATGATACTTACAGGAGTGCTTATATCTAGAGGAGCAAATTTTATGCATGATTTTTTAGATAGTATAAGCAGTTTTCAAAAGAGAAATAGAAATAATTAAAATAATATATGTAATTAAAGTTAACGTTCTCAATTATAGTATAAATTATTATAGAAAGTATAAAATATTTTTAAATAGGAAAAATATTTGAATTATTTTATATTAACTGTAAGGAGAAAAAAATGTTAACTAACCTACCACAATATCTTTTAGCGCCTTTAATATCTTTTATATCAATAGTAATTGGAGCAATAATTGGAGGGATTTTTGGTTGGATTACAACTAAAAAATCTACAGATAGAAATATAGAAGTGCAAAATAAGATAGTAGAAGACAATAGAAAATATGAAGAGAGTGTAAGATTGAAAAGAAGCCGTCAATATGCAAACATAATAAGATTAGACTTATGTACGGCTCTTTTTCAAAGTATTAGGCTTTTAAAATCATTCAATGATAAAAATTATATCGATATGTACCCTATACCAATGGATAATGAATATTCAAGTGGTGTTGCTTATTTGAAAAATGAATTTGATTTGAAAGAATTAAGTTACATATATCAGTTGTATGGAATTATAGAAAAATTGAATAGGGATACAAATGGATTTAATTATTATGATAATAAAAGTTATAATTTAATAAAAATAGATTGTAGTATGTTTTTGAAAAAGCTTTATGGAGAAAACTTGGAAAAAATAATTAAAGTTGATATAGATACCATAAGCTACAAAGAATTATATCATAATAAAATAATCAAAGCAGGATATAGAAAAATTTTAGATAAATTAGATGAAATTTGCTGTGAAGAGTAATATTATATATAATAAAAAAACACTTCTGAGTAAAACTATAAACAAGGAGGTGTTTTTATGACATACAGATCAATGGCTAAAACTGCACCAGATAAAACAAAGGATATAGAGCAAAAAAATCCAGAAAATAACCAAACACAGTCTATACAGAGTAGTGATATGCACACAAAAACTCATCAAAAAGTTTACAGCGGTGAAGAAGGTTATTATACTTGTGGAAGAAAATAGCGTGTAAATTATATGAAATATTAAAACTATGTGGTAGAGTTCAGTAATTATATTACTGAACTCTAGTATTTTATAATATAATTTTATCATAGGAAAATAACTTTTAATAGAAGTATTATTCATATTTTTAGTATATAAATCATAAAACTTAAATGGAGATACTTTGTAAAAGTAGGTGATGTAAAAATGAGTCAGGAAGACTTTTTTACTTTTAGAGAATACATGAAAAAGGAATGTGATACATTAACTGCTTCCATGGAAGATTACTTGGAAATGGTTTATAGATTATCTGAGAAAATAGGGTTTACGCGCATTCATGAATTAGCAAAAGCTTTAAATGTACAACCTCCCTCAGCCACTAAAATGGTACAAAAATTATCAGAATTAAAGTTTGTAAAGTATGAGAAATATGGAATTATAATTTTAACAGAAGAAGGCAAAATTATGGGAAGGTACTTACTTAATAGACATAATATTATAGAGGGTTTTTTTAAAGTGCTTGGAATATCTGATGGAGTTCTTGAACAAACTGAGAAGGTGGAACATACAATAAACGATGAAACTGTAGAATACTTAGAAGACTTTATAAGTTTTCTTCAGGGAAAACCAGAAATAATTAGTGGTTTTGAAAAATTTAGAAAAAATAAAAAGAGTCTATCTTAGAGCTAAGAGCTATAGTAGTGCAAGCTTCAATTAAGAAATTCCACTTGAGCCTAAGAGTTACTTGATAAAAAATTAAAGTATAAGTTTTTATATAAGACCAGCTAGTAAAAGTCAATAAAAAAGTTTAAAAAAGTTATTTTTAAAAAATTGCATGCCAAAAAGGCATTGCTTAAAAGGCGAACAATGCAAAAATTGGTAATAATTTTTGCGGCCGATTAGGCTGCTGGTTTATTGGAATTTTCAAGATGCATTTTGTGATGAATTTTTGGCAAACGCTGCTCGTATTCCTTTTGGTTACGTAGGACAGCAAAAATATAGTTTACAAGCTTATGCATAATAGCTACTAAGGCTACCTTCTTTTTTTTACCGTTTAGGTTATTTTTGTAGTAATCTAGTAAGATTTTATTATTGGCTTCACCAGTACGCTTAGTTCTTATAGAAGCTAAAGCTACTGCGTATAAAGCTCTACGACCAAAGCGAGTACCTCTTTTGGATATTTTGTCTTTATCACTTTTAAATTTACCAGATTCGTTAACAGAAGGATCTATGCCAAAGTATGCAACTAACTGTTTAGGTTTTAAGAAACTTTCAAAATCGCCTATTTCAGTTAGTATAGTTATAGCAGAAATAAAACCAACTCCAGGTATGGACATTAATAACAGGATATTTTGTTTAAACTTTGAAGAAACATCATTGCCATGTAAGACGTTTTCTATTTCTTTTAATATTAGCTCTATCTGTTTATTAAAATTTTCAATAGTTCCAATATTAATAGTTATTTTTATTGACAATCCAAGTGATGATATGCCAATGCATGCAGCATTAGAAGCCATTTTAATTAATTTATCGTAAGTGTTGTTACACCAAATCAAATTCTTTTTAGATGACTCTTTAAGAATTTTTATAATATTTTCTTTAGAAGAATCAAGAATAGAATGAGGAGTCTGATAACACTTAAGAATAGCAATTGAAGTTACTCCAGTTACATCAGAAAATACATTGTTGTATCCTGGAAATACTATACGTAAGTCAGCAGATAACTTTTTCTTAAATGTTGATCTTGTATCAACAAGTTTATAATAATCACGGCATAGAGATTTTAAGGTAAATATAGAAACATCAAAATAACTGTAAGCTTTTATGTCTTCAAATTTACCTATTTTAGCTATAGCTAAGGCGTCCTTTTTATCATTTTTCACTTTTCTTATGTCTTTATTTTTGTTAGAATTAGTAACTAGAGGATTAATAACATAAGCCTCTAAGTTGTTGGTTTTAAGAAAGTGGAAAAGAGATAAGTGGTACACGCCAGTGGACTCCATGAAAATGCCAGTTTTCATGTTAAACTCTTTTTCCACTTTCTTTATTTCTTTAACTAAGTGGTTAAAGCCGTCCACATCATGATTAATCTTAAATGCCTTTCTGTAAATATCACCGTTAGGTGTAAGAATAGCAACTATAGAAAAGTCTGCTGAAACATCAATACCTACTGTTGGGCTGTAAAAAAATTTAGACATAATTAATATCTCCTTTACTTTAGTTAGTTTGAGATAGAACAGAGTATCCACTTCTATCAATGAGTCTATAACCTTATTTGTGACACGGGTAATTCCTAAGGTAACACCCTACGGGAAACCCAACCAGCTAAACCATAGAAATCTCACTGATGGAATGACACGCTTATTTACGGGTATGATCTCTACGAGATTCCCTGGAGGAATACATCTAACCTCTATTCAGGAGATATTATACAATGATTTAATTTTAATGTTAAGTTTCCTGTTAGGTATCTTAATAGAAAGCATGAAATGAAGTGATTAATTATCTGACAGGTTAAATAAAATATAAGAATGATTTTTAAAAGTGAGTTGTTAATGTTCGCTAGAAAATAAAGATGTTTTCTATTAAATGTTACAACTACATTATATAAGGAGGTGTTTAAAAAGTCACATTTGTTAAATTTGTTAGAACATAAAAACTTTATTTTCAATTTAAAAAGCTATGAAATATAGGGTTAATACCTTAAATTCATAGCCTTTATTTGCATATGTTATTTATTTTACAATGAGCTTAAAAATGATTCATTAAAAATCTATTTTGAGACAGTCCTTTAATACGAATAAAAATAAAAGGAATAATTTTATTTATAATCTTTTTTTGGATTCTATATAGAGAACTTTAACGAATTTTTTTGTGTTAATGTGAGTAGTAGATATAGAAGATTCAATACCATTTTGTAATTCCAACATTTTTTTGCGAACTTCTGTAAAATCAAAAAAATTAGCAGCATAGTCTTCAAATTTGGGGTTGGAGTAGTCGGTTAATCCTAGTGAAGCCAAGTGATTTAATGCTTGAAATATTGATCTACGAACTCGTTGTTCAGAAGCTTTCACTTCCTTTTTCAAATCAATTGATTCACATAAAGAACCTAGTTTTTTCATAGCTACGTTAATAAAAATATTTTTAAGAGAAGGGAATTCCTGTTCAAATGACTTTTCTTTTTCGTATTTAAATAAATATTCTATCATGTTTAACAAATCTTTGCTGCCACTTTCGCCGATAATTCCTAATTCTCTTAGAAAAAATTGTCCGGAATTTACTATGGTTTTGTCTGCAAAGTTATGATTTGTTTCATCATTTGACTTTCCAAATTGCAATAGGTTTAATGCTTTTTGAATACTATATATTGATTTTTGTAACTGCATGTGTTCCATTACTTTTTGAATAATACCTATTACTTCTAATCTGTTAATTGGCTTTGTAATGTAGTATTCAATTCCAAAAGAATAGGCTTTGCCAATCATTTCTTTATCCTCTACCTGTGAAAGCATTATGGTTTTTCCAAGAAAATCATTACCTAAATCACGAACTGTTTCAAGGCCGTCACGAATGGGCATTAGTAAATCAATAATAAGAATATCAACTTTCTTTGAATTCAGTAATTGGCTATCTATAGAGTAACCGTTGTCAGCTTCCCCAACAACTTCTCCTAAGTCATAATCTTCAATAATTTCAGCTAACATAGAACGAATTGCTTCATCATCATCAACAATAAAAAAATGCATATTACCACCCCTTCTCTACTAGACTATTAATTGGAAGTTTTATGATGAAAATTGTTTCATTTTGGACTTCAGTGGATTTATCTTTTATCATGACACTACCTTTTAAGTTTTTAATTACTTCTCCTATATAAGATAATCCCATACCTGTAGATGGTTTACCATGTATATCATATTTTGTAGTATAACCAGGTTTAAAAATTAAACCTCTTTTTTTTTCAGGTATACCAACACCATTGTCAGAAACTTCAAAATGAATTAGTTCTTCAATTTTGCAAATAGAAATTTTTATAATACCTTTATCCTTAATAGATTCTACAGAATTTGATACTAAATTATTAATAAGAGATAATATTGTATAAACATGTAAATGTGGGAAATAATCATTAATATTAAGAACAAATTCAATGTCTTTATTTAGAGAGCGAGCATATTTTTCATTGGTTTGTATAATAATAGTTCCTATTTCATGCATATTCATATAATCTGTGGAATTCTCAGCAGAAATCATTTTGGAAAGACCAGCATGAATTCTTTGATTATCCTTTTTAATTTCATGTACTTGTCCTGCAATAGCCAATAATTTTGGGGCTAAATCTTTTGCGTTTAATGAAGAATCAGGATTTTGAAGAACTTGATATAAATCATAGCAATCTCTAGTTATATCTTCTGCATCTTTTAAAGATTTTTTTAATTGAATGGATTCCGCATATAAGCTAGAAATAAGCAAAAGCATATGCTTGTTTTGTTCCTTTTGCTGCTTTGCTGCTAATTTTACTTCATTTAACTTAATTATATTAAAAAAGCTAAGTACAAAAAAGCTTCTAATAACTGCAATAACAATAATAAGCCATAAAGTAGATAAAGAAAACTTATTGCCTAAAAAATAATATCTAAAAATTAATTCAACAATACTTGACGTTATATCTACTAATGCAGATAAAGAACCTAGCAAAAGAGGTCTATGATGCAAATGGTTTACTCCCACAAAATAAAAAAGTGTAGAGTAAGTTGCATAGTAAAAAAAAGCAGAAAATTGAAAAATAAAATCTGGAACTAATTGAAAACTTCCCTTTATAAGAAAATCTAAAGTTAAACGAAATACAACAACACAAAATCCAACTATGAAACCAGGAATAAGCAAAGGTATTTTTCGTATCCATAGTAAAAAAAACAAAAAAATTGGAGTCGCAAAACTAATGCGAAAGGTATCATGAAAAGGATAAATTTTCAATTCGCCTGTTAAGGGCACTGTAACAGCCATTAGAGCTAAAATAAATAAATCTTCTTTCAAATATCGAGCACTCCTTTGAATTTATCCATTACCATTATTGTGAGAAATAAGCACTGCTGCACATTAATTGTAGAAGCAAGTGTTTTAGATATTAGCCATGGATATAATATTAATTAAGCATTCTATAAAAAAGAATATCAGAAAAACTACAAATATGCCAGTCTATGGGAATATTTAACTGCAATAATAATGTTATCTTATACAAGAATAGGACTTATATAGAATTTGCAAATTAACTATCATATTTGAAGCAATTGTCTATTAATTTGAATGAAAACCGTGCAAATATTCATTTGAAAAAAGATTACAAAAATAGTTTTGTAGGTTTAAGTTTAATTTTGTAGATTTCTATAGGCTTTGTTATAAAATTTGGTTGTATAAGATTTCAAAATAAAAAAATAAATGAATAACTTAAAGTTTAAACTTTTAAAATTTTAAATTTAAAAAGAGGGAAGGGTGGTAAAATGAAAAAATTCAAATTAGGGCTGGCAACACAAATTCTTATAGGGCTTGTGCTGGGTATTATAGTTGGTGCTGTATTTTATGGTAATCCGGCAGTTAGTACATATTTACAACCAATAGGTGATATTTTCTTAAGATTAATTAAAATGATAGTAGTTCCAATTGTATTTTCAGCACTTGTTGTTGGTATAGCTGGAGGAGGAGATATTAAACAAGTTGGAAAATTAGGTGTAAAAACTATACTTTATTTTGAAATAGTAACTACTGTTGCTATTGTACTTGGATTAATAATAGGTAATGTATTTCATCCAGGAACTGGTATCAACATGCACGCACTTGTAAAAACTAATATTTCAAGTTACATGAATACAGCTCAAACAGTAGGTCATCATAGTTTTGCAGATACTTTCATAAATATAGTTCCTACAAACATTGTTGAATCTCTTGCTAAAGGGGACATGCTTCCAATTATATTCTTCTCTGTTATGTTTGGTTTAGGAGTTTCTGCTGTAGGAGAAAAAGGAAAACCTGTTCTTACAATATGTCAGGGAATTGCTGAAACAATGTTCTGGGTAACCAACCAAATTATGAAAACAGCACCATTTGGAGTATTTGCTCTAATAGGTGTAACCGTTTCCAAATTTGGAGTAAAATCCCTAATTCCTCTTGGTAAGTTAGCTATAACTACTTATGGTGCTATGTTGTTCTTTGTTTTAGTTGTACTTGGATGCGTAGCGAAATTTGTAGGAACAAGTATTATTACAATTATAAAGATATTAAAAGATGAACTTATACTTGCTTACAGTACAGCAAGTTCAGAAACAGTTTTACCAAGAATCATGGACAAAATGGAAAAGTTCGGATGTCCTAAATCCATTGCTACATTCGTTGTTCCAACAGGATATTCCTTTAATCTGGATGGTTCCACTTTGTATCAGGCTATTGCAGCACTGTTTATTGCTCAATTATATGGAATTCATTTACCAATATTAACTCAAATTAATTTAGTAGTTGTACTAATGCTTACTTCAAAAGGTATAGCAGGAGTACCAGGAGTATCATTTGTTGTACTTTTAGCTACACTTGGATCTGTAGGTATACCATTAGAAGGATTAGCATTTATTGCTGGAATTGACCGTATTCTTGATATGGCAAGAACAGCTGTAAATGTAGTTGGTAATTCCTTAGCAGTTGTGGTTGTATCTAAGTGGGAAGGAAAGTATAATTCGGCAAAAGGACAAGAATATGTAGAATCTATTAAGAACGCTGCGTAATCAGTAAAAAAATTAGTGGTTAAAAGATAACTTTGTCTAAAAAAGTAGACGAAGTTATCTTTTTTTATGCGTAAATTTATTAAGTGATTCTTATACTTAATTGGGGTTTACTTATTATGAATATGCTTCATAGAGCAGAAGCTGGTTAAATGCATTTAGGTATTTAACTCATATGGGTCCTTGCATAACTTATATAGGGTGTATCAGTTATGCAAAATATAAAAACTCTGAATAGCTGTGAACTTCAAGAGTTCTAATATATCTCGCCTAAAGAAAAGCATGTATCCCAAATCTTTGATTTGGTAATAGTCGCTTTCACTGTGCGTGATAAGAATATTGCGGATTGTGATGGTCAGCTTGTAATTTGAAAATGAATAATTATGCTTATAATTGATTACATGAGCATAATTAAACATAAATATTAAAATAATTTTATAATTTATATTTCTATAAAGTATTTCAAATCAAAAAAACATATAATTTTTTAAAAAATTAATATATCTTTTAGACAGTTATTACTAAATGTTAGAAAAACAATTTTTAAAAATGAATAATTAGTAAAAGTATAAAGGTGTTAAAAAAACGCATATAGTATATAAAATATTATTTAAATATGATTCAAAAATGACATATTAAATTTAATATGATTAATAAATAGAAAAATCAGAAAGCTATATGAAATTAAAAGTGCATAATTATAAAAAAGTATATATTAAAAATACAAAGAGACATTTATGTACAAACTCAGATAATAGCTTGTTGCTGAAGATAGCAGTGATGAAAATGTTTACTCGAATGTTATATTTTGGCTTGTTTATATAGTGTGTACAGATAAAAATATCCTCAAAATCATGAAATTATAACAATGATTTGAATGTAAAAGAGCATATATATTCATATTATGTATAAACAAATGACATAAGAATATTCAAAATATCAATTTAAAAAAATTAAAACTTGTCAAATTGTAAATAAAATGTTAAGATAAGTTTGTAAAAATAATGAAAATGAGGGTGATAATGTGGAAGCGGAAATTACAGAAAATAAAAAAGTAAAAACTGGTAAAATGAAACATCCACCAGGACTGTATTTACTTTTTGCCACAGAGGCATGGGAAAGATTCAGTTATTATGGAATGAGAGGCATATTAGTATTATATTTAACAACAGAACTGGTTAGAGGCGGACTAGGATATAGCAAGGTAGATGCAGTAGCACTTTATGGAACATATACTGCATTAGTATATCTTACTCCAGTAGTTGGAGGATATTTAGCAGATAGATTTTTAGGACAGAGATTGTCTATAACCATAGGTGGTATAACCATGGCTATAGGAGAATTTGCTTTGTTTAGTACCCAAAGTAGAGCTTTCTTGTGGATAGGTCTTATATTACTTATAGTTGGTAATGGTTTCTTTAAACCTAATATTTCTACAATAGTTGGAAAGTTGTATCCAGAAGGCGATAAAAGAAAAGATTCAGCCTTTACGATATTTTATATGGGAATAAATCTTGGTGCATTTATAGCTCCATTTATATGTGGTACTTTAGCAGAATCAACTATGGCTGTAAAACAAGGGGCAACTATACTACATTATGGTTTTAGATATGGTTTCTTAGCAGCTGGTATAGGAATGGTAATTGGACAAGTTATGTTCAATCTTTTAGGAAATAAATATCTTGGAGATGAAGGAAAATATCCAGTAAAAAACAATGTTAAAAAGAGCAGTGATGCTGAGGTAAAAGAAGAAGATGCAAGAAAACCTCTTACAAAACAAGAAAAAAGAAGAACAGCAGTTATACTTATATTAGTAGCATTTAACATATTTTTCTGGACAGGCTATGAACAAGCAGGAAGTTCACTTACGTTATTTACTGAAGAATCAGTAAATAGAACTATATTTGGATTTCAATGCCCAGTATCTTGGTTCCAATCAATTAATCCTGTATTTATAATAATACTTGCGCCAATAATAGCAGGAATTTGGATTAAGCTATCAAAGAGAGCAAAAGGAGATTTAAATATACCTACTAAAATGGCGTTAGGACTTATATTCTTAGGGTGTGGATTTCTATTTATAGCATTACCAGCACTTGCAATAGCAGGAAATAGTGCTGCAAAAATAAGTATGCTATGGATTGTAGGGATTTACTTTATACATACTGTAGGAGAATTATGCTTATCACCAATTGGACTTTCTATGGTAAGTACACTAGCACCTAAAAAGATAGCATCATTCCTTATGGGATGTTGGTTCTTGAGTTCCTTCTTTGCAAATAAGTTAGCCGGCTTTATAGCAGGCTTTATAGAAACATATGGACCATTACAGCTTTTCTTGGGATTAGCAGTTGTATCCATAGCCATAGGCTTAATATTATTAAGTCTTAATAAAAAACTTGCAACTATGATGGAATAAATGATGAGATGTCTCAAAAGTTCAATTATGGAATTTAATAAAATGTAAATTCCATTTTAGGAATATGAAGTAAGAATAGAAGCTATGAAACATAGGTATAACACCTTAATTTCATAGCTTTTATTTGATTATATTATTTGTTTGGAAATAACCTAAAAAAATGTTCAGCTAAAAATGTATTTTTAGGTAGTCTCTGATCAAAGGGTTAAATACATTTCATACTGAGATATAGGACTCCTTGTAAATCCTATATGATTAATAAATCCTTGCAAAAGATTATTATTAGGAAATCCTATTGAAAGCTTTGATAAATCTAAATCGTCACAAGCAGCACCTAATAAGGTTTTACCTATAGAATTACATCTGTAATGCTTGTTTACCCATAAAAAATTTATTCTTCCGTTAAGTTCCACACATAAGACGCCTATAAGGCTATAATCTTTATAAGCACTGTAAAAATATGTGTTATTAATATTCTTTATATAATCAATATCGTTTTGCCAATTTATATGAAAATCTTTTATATTTCTAAATACTAATTTTATATCTGTAATATCCCTTTTTTTGATTCCGAATTCTATATTATTATTTCGCATTAAGGGCTTTATATTTTTTGTAGAGAAATAATTCAACTTGTATATTTTTTCATAACCCATATTTTCGTAAAATTTTATGGCTCTAGCGTTATCTTTGATTACTTCTAAAAATAGTTGCCTGCATCCATTTTTTATAGCATTTTTTCTATGCATTTTGAACAATTCTAAGCTTAAGCCTGTACCTCTGTAATTGGGGTGTATTGCAAAACTTCCGCATCGCATGGTTGCAAGTCCCTCATAGACTTTCATTCCACCTAAAAGAATTCCTACAGGGGTATTATAGTCTAAAGCTATGAAGGAGTTTTCTATAGAATTACCCTCAGTTTTAAAAAATCTGTTTATAAAAACTTCTTTAGATATATCTATTTTTATTATGTAATCACTAAAACCTACTTTGAAAGCAGCAAATATTGAGTCTATATTTACCTCTGAACATCTTTTATAATTAATCATGCTAATCTTCTCCTTACTATATCCTTATTATACAATAAAAAGGACTTTTTTTACAAAACAATGTTAGGCATAGAAGAAAAATTGAACTTTTATATGTGGTAATAGAAAAGAAGAAATGGTATAATTTTGGAAAATAGAAATATAGATAATGACAATTGAATTTCTTGACTTGCTATTGATATGAAAATATCTAAAATTTTTACTAAAGCGAAATATGTGAAAGTTAAGTTATTTAAAAGGAGATAATTATTGTGAAAAACAAAGTTGTGATGATACTGATATGCATTTTTATATTTGAAATTTGTTTAATTGGATGCAGCAAAACTAGAGAATGTATAGCTGTTCCTGATAAAATTATAATATATAGTGTTGGTAAAGAAAAAGTAATTAAGAAGTCAGATAGTAAGACAGTTGAAATTACAAGAATTACAAATAGAAGACTGAATTCAAAAGTTTCCAATAAAAATCAGTCTGTAAATGAAGAATTTATAGATAAAACAAAAAATGATATATTGTCTATAGAGTTCATATATAGTCAAGAACAGGAAATGGATGTTATAGGTGATGGTGCAAAACAGTTTAGGTATACTAGGTTATTTTTTCCTATACAAATAAAAGGTCCTCGCAGTGAAGAGGAATGCTTGATGTATTATGGCGATGGCAGAAAATATTTTAATAATCCTATGGCGAATTTGTATTATGATGAGGATCTAGTAAATGTCCTATGGGATTTAAAATAAACATACAATAAAAGTATGAAATTATTGCATTATTTTATAATTGTGTTAAGATTTATATATAATAAATTTTAAGGAGGTCGTATGTTATGTGTTGCTGTTTAAGTCTTTTAAGTTTTTGTTTTAAATATAGTGCGACCTGCGAATTTTAATCTTATTTTTAATTTAAAATTTAAACAAAGCTATAAGAACCGCAGGTAAATTTTATTATACTGTGGTTTTTTGATATCTAAAATTAAATTGCTAAAAGAACTAAAACTAATGCTTAAATAAGCAGTGAGTTGTTAGTTTGGTATAAATTCAACGAAAATTAACTTAATCAAAAATTGTGAAAAATGAAATTGAGGGGAGAGACTAGATATGGATTTTTACGTTTATAACACCGTGTCAAGAAAAAAAGAAAAGTTTGTACCTGTAAATAAAGAAAAGGTAGGCATGTATACCTGTGGACCTACAGTCTATAACTTTGCACATATTGGAAATTTAAGAACTTATATATTTGAGGATGTGTTAAAAAAATCCTTAAGATATTTAGATTATGAAGTAAAGCATGTAATGAATATTACAGACGTAGGACATCTTCAATCAGATGCAGATGAAGGTGAAGATAAAATGGAATTAGGAGCAAAGCGTGAAAATAAAACTGTATGGGAAATAGCTAAGTTTTATGAAAATGCTTTCTTAGATGATTGCAGAAAGCTAAATGTAGAAACTCCAACCGTAATATGTAGAGCTACAGAACATATTGATGATATGATAAATTTAATAAAAAAATTAGAAGAAAAAGGTTATACTTATATATCCAATGGAAATGTATATTATGAAATTCACAAGTTTCAGGATTATAATAAACTAGCAAATTTAAGTATGGAAGAGTTGGAAGCTGGTAATAGGGTTGAAGTAGATTCAAATAAAAAAGATCCATTAGATTTTGTATTATGGTTTACGAATTCTAAATTTAAAAATCAAATTATGCAATGGGATTCACCTTGGGGAAGAGGATTTCCTGGTTGGCATGTTGAATGTTCAGCTATGTCTATGAAATATTTAGGTGAAAAAATAGATATACATTGTGGAGGAGTAGATCACATTCCTGTACATCATACAAATGAAATTGCACAGTCAGAAGGAGCACTTGGACACAAATGGGTGAACTATTGGATGCATGGAGAGTTTCTTGTGCTAGATGGTGGAAAAATGTCAAAATCTAAAGGAGACTTTTTAACTGTAAATAAGTTAGAAGAGAATGGGTTTGATCCACTAGTTTATAGATATTTTTGTCTTCAATCAAGATATAGAAAACAACTTATGTTTAGCTTTGATGCATTGAAAGATTCAGAAATAGCATATAAGAAACTAAAAAGCAAAGTGATGAATTTAATAAAAGCAGTTAAGGAAGAAGACAGGTTAGACTCGGAAAAAATAAAGGGATATAAGGAGAAATTTGCAAAACAAATTAGTGATGATCTTAATATGCCCAATGCTTTTACTGTTCTTTCTGAGGTTATTAAAGATCAAGAACTTACAAATAAGGAAAAGTATGCTTTAATAGAAGATTTTGACAAAGTGCTATCCTTAAACCTAACAGATTTGAAATTAGAAGAAAATTTAAATGTTAATTTGGATGAAGAACTTATAAACAAACTTATACAAGAAAGAAATGCTGCAAGAAAAGATAAAGATTGGCATAAAGCAGATGAAATTAGAGACAAATTAAGTTCTATGAATATTGAAATTTTAGATTCTAAAGAAGGTACTAGTTGGAAGTTAAAAGAATAAAGATATAATAAAGGAAGAGAAAGTTGAATTTTTAACTTTCTCTTTTGTTATAAGACATTTTCTTTTTCTAAGTAAAAATAATAGAACTTTTAATAAAAAAATAGGTATATAACTAAATAGAGAAAAAATTAAATGATATAAGCAAGCAGAACTCTTTTGTTTGAATTGTTATAATGTTAAAAAATAATTAAAATTTTTTAACAAATTATTTTTAATTATTGTATTGAAAAATTCAAATAAATGTCGAAAAATGACAATTAAGCATATGTATATTTATTTAAAAATATTAAAGATAATTATGATGCAGTAGTTGGAATGAAAAGGTTTTCTGAAATGCAATAATAATATTCACGTCAACAAATTTATGAAATGAAAAAATTCAACAATGAAAATAATCGGCATGTGTCGTAAAAAGAAGAATATATGCTATAGAAATATTACAAAATAGGTGTTAATATATTAACAAGAAGGAAATAGATATATATAAATATACGGTCCTTCTTAAAAAATATTTATAAAATATATAAAATTTTGAAAGGGGAAAAATACTAAATGGAAACAAAAAAATACTTAGAAGAAACAAACAAACCTTTAACACCTCTTTTAGCAATGGAAGAGGCAGCAAGATGTCTTTTATGTCATGATGCACCTTGTAGCAAGGCTTGCCCTGCAGGAACCAATCCAGCAAAATTCATTCGTTCACTTCGTTTCAGAAACCTCAAAGGAGCAGTAGAAACTATAAGAACAAATAATGTGCTAGGTGGAATATGTGCAAGAGTCTGTCCTTACGATAAATATTGTGAAGGAGCTTGCAGCAGATGTGGCATAGATAAACCTATAAAAATAGGTGAATTACAAAGATATCTAACTGATTATGAAAAAAACATAGATATGAAAGTATTAGATAAAGTAGAAGCTACAAAAGAAAAAGTAGCAGTTATAGGTGCGGGACCAAGTGGTGTTACAGCAGCAGCAGCACTTGCATTAAAAGGATATAAAGTAACTGTATTTGAAGAAAAAGACATTTTAGGTGGATGGTTAAGTTACGGAATACCACCAGAAAGATTGCCTCAAGAAGTTGTAGAAAATGAAATGAATTACATAAAAGATTTAGGTGTAGAATTCAAAACAAATTGCAAAGTTGGAAAAGATGTTAAAATAGATGATCTTAGATCAAAAGGATTTAAAGCATTCTTAATTTCCAGTGGAATCCAAAAGGGAAAAGCTATAGACGTTAAAGGCGCTGATTTAGAAGGCGTTGTAAATGGTATAGATTTTCTTGGAAAAGCTAAAACTAATAAAGGTGATGTAAAAGTCGGCAGCCATGTAATCGTTATAGGTGGCGGAGACGTTGCTATGGACTGTGCATCAACTGCTAAGTTACTTGGATGCGAAGACGTAAAAGTAGTTTACAGAAGAACTATAGAAAAAATGCCTGCGGATGTAGAAGAAAGAGAATACATCCAATCATTAAATATTCCTATATTTACAGGATTTAAACCATCAGAAATAGTAGGAAACCAAGGAAAAGTTGCAAGCTTTAAAGCAGAAGGTATGTTTGATACAGCTGCATTAGAACTTACAACAGATATGGTTATATTTGCAGTAGGACAGGAAGCAGAAGATGCAAAACTTATTGCAGACGTAAAGGTTGATGGAAAAGGAATAATTGCTACAGAAAATTGTAGAACAAATATAGAAGATATATTTGCGGCAGGTGATATAGTTCAAGGCGATAAAACAGTTGTACAAGCTGTTGCATTAGGTAAATTGGCTGGAGAATCAATAGATTCTTATTTAGCAGGAATAAAATAGGATACACAAGGAATTAGGGAGGCGTAGATTAAATGAGAAAAAAGAATCTTTCAATAGAATTTTGTGGAGTAAAATGTGAAAATCCATTTTTCCTAGCATCATCACCAGTTGGAAACAATTATGAAATGTGTGCAAAAGCACTAGAAACAGGCTGGGGTGGAATAGTTTTCAAAACATCAGCAATGGAAAAAATGATAGAAGTTTCACCACGTTTTGATGCTAATAAAAAAGAAGGAACTCCTTTTATAGGATTTAAAAATATGGAGCAAGTTTCAGAACACTCATTACAAGAGAATCTTGCAGATATGAAAAAACTTAAAGAGAATTACCCAAATAAAGTACTAATAGCTTCAATAATGGGTTCAAATGAAGAAGAATGGACTAAGCTTGCACAACTTGTTACAGAAATAGGTGCAGACATTATTGAATGTAATTTCTCATGCCCACAGATGACAAGTCATGCTATGGGTTCAGATGTTGGACAAAACCCTGAATTAGTTAAAAAATATTCAGCAGCAGTAAGAAGAGGAACTAATCTTCCTGTACTTGCAAAAATGACTCCAAACATAGGAAATATGGAAGTGCCAGCAATAGCTTCAATAGAAGGCGGAGCTACAGGTATTGCTGCTATTAATACAATAAAATGTATAACTGGAGTTGACTTAGATAAAAAAGTAGGTCTTCCAATAGTAAATGGTAAATCATCCATATCAGGATATTCAGGAAAAGCTGTTAAGCCAATAGCTTTAAGATTTATAAATCAACTTGCTCAAGAACCAAAGCTAAAAAATGTTCCAATCAGTGGTATTGGAGGAATAGAAACTTGGCAGGATGCGCTTGAATTTATAATGCTAGGAGCAGGAAATCTTCAAGTTACTACAGCTATTATGCAGTATGGATACAGAATAGTTGAAGACTTAATTAGCGGAATAGAATATTATATGGAAGAAAAAGGCGTTGAAAAACTTTCAGATTTAGTTGGTGCAGCAATTGGAAATATGGTACCAGCTGAAAAATTAGATAGAGATTACATAGTATATCCAAGCTTTAATGCTGATAAATGTATTGGCTGTGGAAGATGCTATATTTCATGTTATGATGGAGCACATCAGGCAATAGTATGGGATGAAGAAAATAGAAAACCTTCTTTAAATAAAGACAATTGTGTAGGCTGTCATTTATGTGGATTAGTATGTCCAATAGAAGGCTGCATAACAAAAGGTGAAATTGAATTTAAAGATTTTGGAGTAAAGAGGGAAATATCTCTTTAACAAAAAGATGGTAAAGGGGAGTTTTTATGGATGCAATAATGACAGGTGCTATTAGTATGGGGATACTAGCATGGATATGGGCCAATTTAAGTACAGCCATCGGAGTTTCATGTTGGGCTGGATTTATGGGAACTACAACATATTATGCATCAGGAGAGCGGTTTATAAAAGGTTGGGTAAAGGGTATGGTCGCAAATATGGTAGGAGTGTTATGGGCCATAATTTGTGTAGAAGTATCTAAAGTTCTTCATGTTCCTAACATAGTTGCTATTATGACAGGAGTTATTTCATTTGGTATAGTTGCAGAAGCTAAGAATAAACATCTGTCATTTGTACCAGGTGTATATATTGGATGTTCAACAACTTTTGGAATGCTTGCTTTACATTCAAGTTATTTAGCTACCATAGCAGCGCTTTTAATGGGTTCTGTAGTAGGTATACTTTCAGATGCGGGTGGAGCGTTATTATTTCAGTTAACTAACAAAAAGCAAGATAAAGAAGAATTATTAGAGAAACAAGGATAAAAATAGATACTATAAATTATTCATCCATATGAGATATTTTAATCGCATATGGATGAATTTCATAGATTATTTATCTCATGGCTGATAATATTAATGTTTCTTCAATATATGATGGGATAAGTGTGAAATTTAATATTATAAAATAGGGCAAATTACTGGACGGTATTAGTAAATATGCCATTTATAAAATTTTATAAAGTTATAATGGTACTTTTTAGGGGGGTACAAAATGAAAAAGTTTGATATGATAGTAAAAAACGGGATTGTTGTAACAGCTTCCGATACTTATAAAGCAGATATTGGTATAAAAGATGGCAAAATTGTAGAATTGGCAGTAGATTTAAATGAAGATGCAGTTGAAATTATAGATGCAAAGGGTAAGTATGTATTTCCAGGCGGCATAGATCCTCATACTCATATGGATATGCCTTTTGGAGGTACTTTCTCTAGCGATAATTTTAAAACTGGAACTATAGCAGCAGCTTGCGGTGGAACTACTACGATTGTAGATTTTGCTGTTCAGCCAAAAGGAAAATCATTGAAGGAAACTGCTAAAATATGGCGTGAAAAATCAGATGGTAAAGCAGTTATAGATTATGGTATTCATATGAATGTAACAGATATGACTGAAGATGTTATGAATGAAATACCAGAGATGATTAAAAAAGGATATTCTAGTGTTAAGTTATTTATGACTTATGAAGGAATGAGAGTAAATGATGGTACTTTACTTAGAACTTTAAGGAAAGTAAGTGAAAATGGTGGTTTAACTTGTGTTCATGCAGAAAATCATCATGCTATAGAATATAATAAAAAGAGACTTTTGTCAGAAGGAAAAACAGAACCAATATATCATGCATTATCACGTCCAGACTTAGTAGAAGGTGAAGCTTGTGGAAGAGCTATAAAGCTTGCCAGAATGGTTAATGCACCTCTTTTTGTAGTTCATAATACTTGTGAAGCTTCTATTTCAGAAATAGAACGTGCAAGGGCTGAAGGATATCCAATAATGGGAGAAACTTGTCCTCAATATCTATTACTTTCAGAAGACAATTACAGGGAACCTAACTTTAATGGAGCAAAATATGTAATGTCACCACCTCTTAGAGATAAGAAAAACTGGCCTATTGTATGGAAAGCCTTAAAAGATAACACTGTTCAATTAGTAGCAACAGATCATTGTCCTTTCTTTATGAAGCAAAAGGAAATGGGAAAAGAATCTTTTGATAAAATTCCAAATGGGGCACCAGGAGTAGAACTTAGAATGTCATTAATTTATACTTATGGAGTGATGGGTGGAAAGCTTGATTTAAATAGATTTGTACAAGTAACATCAACAAATGCTGCTAAGGTATATGGTATGTATCCAGAAAAAGGAACTATTGCAGTAGGTAGTGATGCGGATTTAGTAGTATTTGATCCAAGCATTGAAACTACAGTTACACAATCTAATCTTCATGAAAATGTAGATTATACACCTTATGAAGGATTTAAATTAAAAGGATATCCAGTAACTACAATAAGCAGGGGAACTGTAGTTGCTAAAGATGGTAAATTTGTAGGTAAAGAAGGAGCAGGTAAATTTATAGTGAGAAAAGCTCCAATACTTATATAATAATAGAAAATGAAAATTAAAAAGGGAAGTGTATTAAAATGGGAAATAATATGATAACTTGTGATAAAGATAGATTAGAAGATAAGATAGTTACATTTAGTAAGTTCGGTGATGCTGGACACGGCGGAATAACAAGATTTTCTTTATCAAAAGAAGCTCTTATGGCTAGAGCAGAATTCTGTAAAAGAATGAAAGCAGCTGGCGCAGAGATAAAAACAGATGATATGGCTAATTTATATGCAACACTTAAAGGTTCAGAAGACCTTCCCGGCATAGTAATGGCATCACATTGTGATTCAGTTAGAAATGGTGGAAACTATGATGGTATTTTAGGGGTACTTACAGCAATGGAAGTAGTTGAAACTATATCTTCAGAGAAAATTTCACATCGTCGTCCTATTACAGCTATGATTTGGACAAATGAAGAAGGTTCTCTTTACCCACCTGCTATGATGTCATCAGGAATTCTTTGTGGCAAATTTGATAAAGCTACTATGTTAGCTTCAAAAAGTCCTAAAGGAAAAACTTTTGGAGAAGCTTTAAATGAAAGTGGATATGTAGGAGATCAAGCAAATAGATTAAATCCTAAGGATTATATGGCTATGCTTGAATTACACATAGAGCAAGGTCCTGTACTTGAAGCTGAAAAGAAAGATATTGGTGTTGTAGAAGGCGTTGTTGGAATGGTTAACTACAGAATCAGAACTTATGGACAGTCTGATCATGCAGGTACTACTCCAATGAAATATAGAAGAGATGCTCTTTTAGCATCAGCTAGTGCTCTAAAATATTTACATCAAGAACTTGATAAACTTGATAGCAATCTTGTTTACACTACAGGAGAAATAACTTGTCATCCATGTGTTCATACTGTTATTCCTGATCTTGTTGACTTTTCATTAGATGCAAGACATCAGGACCCTGAAGTAATAAAACAAGTTGTTAAAGTTATTGAAAATATTCCTAAGGAATTTGATAAATGCAGAGTTGAGTATGAATTACAGTGGGCACGTAATACCGTTGCTTATGATAAAGAATTAGTTGGCTTTGTTAGAAAGAATGCAGAGGAATATGGATATTCAAATATGGGTATTTACAGTGGAGCAGGTCATGATGCTCAGTATGCAGCTGAAATGTTGCCTACAACTATGATATTCGTTCCAAGCAAAGATGGACACAGTCACTGTGAACCTGAATTTACACCTGTTGAAAACTGTTGGAAGGGTGCAAATGTATTATTACAAACAGTTTTAGATGTAGATAAAAAATAGAAAAATATATTTAGTTTCAAAGATCATTAAGTGATGAAATATTTCCTACTAAAGATATAAATTATGATGATGATCTATTTAAAACTTTTAAATAGCAAAATAAGATTAGGTACATAGGAGTAGTTTATTCCTGTGTACCTTTTTACATATTAAGAAAATTTAAATATCGACGATTTAATTATTATAGATATTAATTACAAGGAATTTTTAGAAAAATAACTAACCAGTATACTAATAAGATATTTGACTTGTTATTTCCCAGAAAATACTTTAGTTGAAGCTTACAAAAAAGTTGAAGAGTAAAGCCAATTTAGTAATAAAAATGCAGTTACTAGTATAGTTTTTAGGAGGAAAATATTATGAAATATAAAGTAGGGCAAAAAATTGAATTCACAAACAATTCTATAATAGAAACCAATAAAGGAAAAAAGGTAAGAATAGCCAAAGGTGATGAAGCTATGGTAGTAAGAAAAGTGGATGAAAATTCAGGAGAAATAGTTTACGTAACTGGAGAGGCATCAGGACTTAGTCAAATTATAGCTATTGAGGTAGATGGCGATTTGGATGCGGATTATCTTGCAAAAAAAATAATGAATGAACTGTAAAAGCATTTAATGAAATGATTATTCGAATGTTTTAAAGAAAAACAGAAGTTTAAAAATAAGCTTCTGTTTTTATTATATATTTATACAATTATTAATAAAATTTAAGTATAAACATATTTAGAAGGTGGATGAATATGAGAATGCTTAAAGTTTTAAAAGGTATAAAAAAGATCAACTTGCTTATATTTATAGCAGCATTTTATTTAAGTATAATATTAATTTTTGGATTGATTTATTGGAAAATAGCAAACTTGTCTTCAGGAGAATTTTTTGTGTTTCAAGAAGACATAAATATGAATATTAAGATAAGTGCTTTTAAAAAGCAAATGGGTATAAATACATATAATAAGGATTTGAAAAATGTTATAAATGATTTAATAATAACTGGAGAATATAAAAGACCACTTATAAAGATTTTAAATGACAAGGAATTATATAATTTTGATTTTAATAATTCACTAGGAGATATATGGGCTAGTTATTATTATTTAGTAGCTCAGGGAAAAGGAATTACTCATATGAAAATAGAAAGTTTTAAAGAAGATAAAGTAACTAATAAATTTAAAACTTATATATTAAAAATTTCTTTATATAAGATTAATGATAAAGATGAAGATAGAAATTATGAAATTTATAAAACTGATAGTAACAAATTTGAAAAGATAGATACAGTGGAAATGTGGGTAGAAAATTATCCTATAATTTATGAAGAGTTTTTTAGTAATGAGAACTATTTTTATCCATTAAATTTTTATTTTACTAATTTAACTAAAAACTCTATTTCTTTTTTAGATGATAGTCCTATAGTATTAAAGAAAATTGTAAATGATAAATTTAAATATTCCCTGTGGAATTTTTTGTATTTTAGTACAGTGACTATTACTACTTTGGGATATGGAGATATTTTACCTAATTCTACTTTAGTACGTGTACTTGTTATGATTGAAACCATATTTGGCGTATTTATAATAGGAAGTTTTGGATCTTGCTTATTTTGGAATAAAAAAGAGTAAATGTGGATAACTAAGTTAAAAAGAACTTTAAAAATTTTGTAAAAAAGGATAAAATATAATTAATGTTTAAATTATGAAGGGAGCTGTTTAGCTTGACAGAGAAACTATATTATAAAGACGCTTATATAACAGAATGTGAAGCAAATGTTTTAGATATAATAGAAAAAGAAGGAAATATATTAGTTGTACTTGATAAAACGCCTTTTTATCCAGAAGGAGGGGGTCAGCCTTCAGATATTGGAACAATAGATGGAATAAAGGTAAACCATGTTTCAGAAAAGGGCCCAATAATATATCATCATATGGAAAGGGCACCAGAAAACAAGAAAGTAAAATGCTTAATAGATTTTGAAAGGCGTTTTGACCATATGCAGCAACATTCAGGAGAACATTTGCTTTCTGGAGCTATTTTTAAGCTCTATGGTGGAAATAATAAGGGATTCCATTTAGGTGAAGAATATGTAACTGTAGATATAGATATAGATCCTTTTAATGAGGATATGGTTAAAACCATAGAAGATGAAGTGAATGAATACATATATGAAAATAGAAACTTTAATACATATGTAGTTACTAAAGATGAAGTAGATAAAGTTCCAGCAAGAAAAAAAATAAATGTAGATGAAGATATAAGGATAGTAGAAGCAAAAGATATGGATTGCTGCCCTTGCTGTGGTACACATGTTAAAACTACTAGTGAAGTAGGTATAGTAAAGATTTTAAAAGCTGAAAGATATAAAGGAATGACTAGAATTTATATTAAATGTGGTAAAAGAGCACTTAAGGATTTTCAGGTAAAGCATGATATTGTAACAAAGTTAAATAAAGTGTTATCTGTGGATGAAAGTGGTATACTTGAAAGAATTAATAAACAGTTTGAAGAAATAGAAGAATTGAAAAAAGAATCCAGCAAACTAAAAAGCATACTAGCAGGAATTGAAGCAGAAAGCATAATTAAAAATGCAAAATCTAAACTTATATCAATACTTATTGAAGATAAAAATTTTGAAGATATACAATTGATAGGTTCTATACTTGAAAATAAAGGTTATATAGTTATTTTAGCATCATTAGAGGATAAAAAAGTATTGTTTTTAAATAATACAGATATAGATATAAGCTGTGGAAAGTTATTTAAAGAACATATAAAAGCATTTAATGGAAAAGGCGGCGGAAAAGATAAAAGAGCTCAAGGAACTTTTGACAATAAAGAAGAAATCACTAAATTTTGTCAATTCTTATCACAGGCTGTAAGAGAAAAGCTTTAAAAAGGCTTTAAAAAACAGTAGTATATGCTACTGTTTTTTATGTGAAACTTTTGCATTAAGGGGGAATTTTAATGAAAAAGGTTGGAACTGCGGTTATACTTTGTGGGGGTAAGAGCAGCAGAATGGGTTTTGATAAAAGCAAAATAGAGGTAGATGGCAAATATTTAATAGAATTAGCAGCAGAAAAATTAGAAACTATATTTGATGAAGTAGTATTAGTAGCTGAAAAAAAGGATAAATTTAGAAAATTAAAGTATATGGTATTAGAAGATTTAAAAAAAGAGTATGGACCAGCAGGGGGAATATATACAGCATTAAAATATGCTGAATCGAAATATGTATTTTTTATGGCTTGTGATATGCCTATAGTAAATATAGAATATATAGAGTATATGATGAAAATAGCTAAAGAAAATGATTATGATTGCATCATTCCAAGGAATGGAAAATGGGTTGAACCAATGTATGCTTTTTATTCTAAAGATTTAGTAAAAGATTTTGAAAAAGGAATATATAGCAATAATCTGCTTCTTTATGATATAATAAAAAATTCAAGGCTTCATTATATTCCAGAAGAGATTACAAGAAGTTATAGTAAGGATTTAGAAATGTTTATTAATTTAAATTACGTTAAGGACTTGGATATATTGAAAAAGATATACTAAATTATCTGATTTTCATAATTTAAAAACAATGCTTCGCATTATGCTTAAAATATGAGGATTCGACAGTTTTTAGTAGTACAAATAATAGTAAGAGAGGAATGTTTTTATATATGGGAAAGATTTTAGTATTAGCAGAAAAACCTTCAGTAGGAAGAGAATTAGCAAGAGTGTTAAGATGTAGTAAAAAAGGAAATGGATATTTAGAAGGAGAAAAACATGTTGTAACATGGGCTTTAGGTCATTTAGTAACTTTGGCAGATCCAGAAGCTTATGATGACAAATATAAAAGTTGGAAATTAGAAGATTTACCAATGCTGCCTAAGTATTTAAAACTTGTAGTTATAAAACAAAGTGGTAAACAGTTTAATTCAGTTAAAGAACAATTAAATAGAAAAGATGTAACAGAAATTGTCATTGCTACAGATGCTGGAAGAGAAGGAGAGTTAGTAGCAAGATGGATAATTGAAAAGGCAAGAGTAAATAAACCTATAAAAAGACTTTGGATTTCTTCTCAGACAGATAAAGCAATTACAGATGGCTTTAGAAATTTAAAACCTTCATCACAATATGACAATTTGTATAAAGCAGCACAGTGCAGAGCAGAAGCAGATTGGATTGTAGGTCTTAATGTTACAAGAGCATTAACTTGTAGGCATAATGCACAGCTTTCAGCAGGAAGAGTTCAGACACCAACACTTGCTATGATTGTTCAAAGAGAAGAAGAAATTAAGACCTTTAAACCAAAGGATTATTACAGTATAACTGGAAGTTGTAATGGATATACGCTTCAGTGGCAAAATGCTAATGGACATTTTAATACCTTTGATGAAAGTTTTGCAAATAAGGTATTATCAAAAGTTAATGGTGAAAGTGGAAAAATAGTAGATGTAGTAAAAAGTGAAAAGAAAAAATTTGCTCCATCACTTTATGATTTAACAGAACTACAAAGGGATGCAAATAGATTATTTGGATATTCTGCAAAACAAACTCTTTCTATAATGCAAAGATTATATGAAAATTATAAGTTTTTAACTTATCCAAGAACAGACTCAAGATATATTTCAAAGGATATAGTAGCTACATTACCTGATAGATTGAAAGCAATATCGGTGGGGAATTATAGTAAATTTACTGTGGAAATTCTTAAGGGGAGAATAAATGCCCATAAAGGATTTGTAGATGATAGTAAGGTTTCAGATCATCATGCCATAATTCCAACAGAAGAAAGAGTTAATCTTTCAAAGCTAGGAAATGAAGAAAGAAAAGTATATGACTTGGTAGTAAAAAGATTTTTAAGTGTTATGCTTCCAGCATTCGAATATATACAAACAACTGTAAAAGTAGAAGTTAATGGAGAGAGCTTTGCAGCCAGCGGTAAAGTAATTAAATCAAAGGGATGGAAGGCTGTATATGATAAAGATGAAGAGTTTGATGATAATGAACATGTACATGACAATGAATTAAAGGAACAAGTACTTCCGGATTTAAATAAGGGAGACAATATAAAGCTTACATCAGTTAAAGTCCATAAGGGACAAACAAAACCACCAGCAAGATTTAATGAAGGAACACTTTTATCTGCTATGGAAAAACCTCAAAAGTATATTACTATGAATAAGGAATATGCAAAAACTCTAGGAGAAACAGGCGGACTTGGAACAGTTGCTACAAGAGCTGATATAATTGAAAAGTTATTTAATACTTTTTATGTAGAGAAAAAAGGTAAAGAACTAATTCCAACTTCTAAAGGAAAGCAGGTTGTAGAATTAGTACCAGAAGATTTAAAATCACCATTATTAACGGCAAAATGGGAAACTGAGTTGGATTTAATAAGCAAAGGAAAATTAAATGATAAAACTTTTATAGATAATATGAGAAATTACTCAGTAAAACTTGTGAAAGATGTAAAAGACAGCAGTGATAAATTTAGACATGATAATTTATCAGGAGCTAAATGCCCTGAGTGTGGTAAATATATGCTTGAGGTAAATGGAAAGCATGGAAGAATGCTTGTATGCCAGGATAGGGCCTGCGGTCATAGAGAAAATTTAGCAAAGTTAACTAATGCAAGATGTCCGAACTGTCACAAAAAATTGGAGCTTAGAGGACAGGGAGAAGGACAAATTTATGTTTGTACAACTTGTACATTCAGAGAAAAAGCAGTATCTTTTAATAAGAGATTTGATAATAAGGAAGGTAAGAATAGCAAGAGAGATGTAGCAAATTACATGCAGAAGATGAAGAAAGAAAGTGAAGCTCCCATGAATTCAGCTTTGGCAGATGCACTAGCTAAACTAAATTTAAAATAATCAAAAGAGAACAGTGATTACAGGAGAAAAAATACAGATAAGTATTTCTTTCTCATTGCAATCATAAAATAGTAGTTAAAGTATTTATTTATATATAGAAACTAATGTATGTGTAATCATGAAAATAAAATTTTTAAAGAAAAATTAAGATGAAATTAATATGGGTTAAGAGTGAAATTAAGATTATGGATATATAATTTAACTAAGATATCTTCAAAAAATAACTAGTTAGCATACTAGTTATTTTTTAATAAAAGAAATTTTTTACAGTTAAGTATATCTTTATTAAAAAAATTATAACAATTCGTAAATTTAAGGTAATATTAATGTTACTGCAATAAATTTTTGATATACTACTAATATTATACTAAATATTGAATTAATTAACTAATAAAGATTATTAATTACAACTATGAACAATTTGTATAAGTTAAGTAATCCATTGATTTCTATTTTAAGTAATATTATAATTATATAGTTAATTTTCAATTCAATATATATGATTTTATTAAGTGCTAATGTAAAAGTTACTTGGATAGTGTTAAATATCAATAATTTTTTGTTGGTAAATGATAAAAAATGTAATATCAAGTATCTTCATAAGAACAATTAAGAAGGAGGACAAGCATGAGTATAACCGAGATATCAGTAAAAAGGCCAACCGCAATATGGATGGCAGTAGTTTTGATGCTTGCATTAGGTATCATTGGATATAAAAGTATGGGAGCAAATTTATTACCATCTATGAATTCAACTAATATATCAGTAAGGACTAGTTATAATGGAGCTAGTGCAGAAGATATCAAAGAAGGTATTATAAAACCTATTGAGGATGCAGTGTCTGGAATAAGTGGAGTTGATACCGTTAATTCTAGTGCATCAGAAGGAAGTGGTACGGTTTCAATAAGCTTTAAAAGCACAGTAGATTCTAATACAGCTTATTTAGATGTTCAAAAAGCAGTTCAAAATGCATCTGGTAAGCTTCCCAAAAATGCAGATACACCTACTATAGATAAAAGGGACTCTAGTGCTATGCCAATTTTAATCCTTGCAGTAACTGGAAGTTCTAATGATTCTGAGCTTTACAACGAAGCTGACAAAATAAAAGAAGAATTAGAAAAAGTAACAGGAGTAGCAACTGTAAATCTTATGGGTGGAAACACAAAACAGTTAATGATAAAACTTGATAAAACTGCTATGGATTATTATGGTGTAAGTACTAATACCATAACGCAAAAACTTCAATCAAGTAATGCAGATGTACCAGGTGGAAAAATCACACAGGATAACATGACTGAAACTGTAAAAGTCATTGGTCAATTTAAAAACATTGATACAGTAAAAAATTTATTAATATCAACATCAGCGGGAGGAAGCATACGTCTTTCAGATGTAGCTAAAATAGATTTGGAGCTTCCTGAAGCTGAGGCATTAGCAAGATATAAGAATAAGAAAACTATAGGAATTATGATCACAAAACAGAGTGATGCCAATATAGTAACAGTAGCTAATGGTGTAAAGAAACAATTAGAAGAAATTAAAAAAACCATAACTAAAGGAACTAATGTAGAGGTTGCATTTGACAATACTACCTTTATTACTTCCGCACTTACTGAAATAAAACACAATCTTATAGAAGGAATTATAACTACTGCACTAGTGCTATATTTGTTTTTCCGAAGTCTTCGTTCTTCAATGGTGGTTTTGGTTGCTATACCAACATCACTTATAGCAACTTTTTTTGCAATGTATGAATTCCATTTTACTTTAAATATGATGTCTATGATGGGATTGTCTTTAGTTATAGGTAGTTTGGTGGACGATTCCATTGTAGTAATAGAAAGTATACAAAGGCATTTAGATATGGGGGAAAACCTTATAGATGCATCTATTAATGGTCGTAAAGAAATTGGGCTTGCTGCTATTGCCATAAGTCTTTGTGATGTAGTTATGTTTGCACCTATTGCCTTTATGTCAGGCACTATAGGTCAAATTTTTAAAGAATTTGGTATAACAATAGCTATAGCTACAATATTTTCTCTCATAGTTTCTTTTACAGTTACTCCAATGCTTTCATCTGTGGCACTTAAAAGAGTTAGCAAGAAAGAAAAGGAAGAAAAAGATAAAAAACATGAAAAAAGTTTATTTAATAAAGTTATAAAATTTTATAAAAAAACTATTATATGGTCATTAAATAACAGATGGAAAGTTTTGGTTACTTCTGTAATAGGTATAATATTCAGCATATCCCTTATTCCAATGGGATTAATAGGTACAGAATTTATGGCTACAACTGATCAAAGCTTCTTTTCTGTAGATATAAAACTTACTTCAGGTTCTACTTTAAAGCAGACAGATGCTAAGGTAGCTCAAATAGAAAATTATTTAAATAAAACTAAAGAAGTAAAAAACTATATTTCAATGGTTGGAGCAGGTGGACAAGGAGATTCTGGTTCAGCTACAGGACAACTTTATGTTAATTTAGTTTCTAAGAAACAACGTAAAAAGAGCCAAAGTGAAGTTGTGGCAGAGGTTCGTAAGTTTGGTAAAAGTATACCAGGAATAGATTTTAACGTTTCAGAATCAGATAGTGGTGGTGGAAGTGGTAAACCAATATCTATTCAAATAAAGGGAAAAAATCAAGACACTTTAAAGGAATTATCAAATGAAGTTGAAAAATTATTAAAAGCAACTCCTGGAACAACAGACATATCAAATTCAACAAAAGTAACAAATAGTGAAATAAAAATAAATGTAGATAGTTTAGCAGCTTCTAACTATGGACTTAATACTACAGATATAGGTAGTGTTATAAGAGTTGCATTATCTGGAAGTCAAGTGGGAGTTTATAGATCAAATGATGAAGAAAATGATATAATGCTTAAATTTATAAAGGGAGAAGTAAAAACTGTTGAAGATATTAAAAATATTAAAATATTAAATTCTTCTGGACAACAAATACCAATAAGTCAGATTGCAAGTGTTGAAAAAGCAGATACTGCTCCAACTATATCAAGAGAATCAAAACAGGACATAGTTACTGTAAGTGCTAATGTTCAAGGAAGAGTAGTTGGATCGGTTAACAATGACATTAAGGCTAAAATAAAAGTTCTTACAGTGCCTTCAGGGTATACTATAACTGCTGGTGGAACTCAAAAAGCATGGGAGAGGCAGCAAATTCTCTTGGACTAGCATTACTAGCTTCAATAGCTCTTATATACATGATACTTGTGGTACTTTACGAATCTTTCTTAACACCAGCCATAAGAATGGTGGCATTACCTTTTGCTTTAATGGGAGCTTTGCTTGCATTAGCTCTAACAGGACAAACACTAAATGTAATGTCAGGTATTGGAATAATTATGCTTGAAGGGTTATCATCCAAAAATGGTACACTACTTATAGATTATACAAATACACTTATGAAAAGGGGTATGAGTTTGAGAGATGCCCTAATAGAATCAGGCGTTACTAGATTGAGGCCTATAATAATGACAACTGCTACAATGATAGTGGCTATGATTCCAGTAGCTATATCATTAGGTGAAGGAAGTGAGATGAAACAGAGTATGGGTATAGTAATAATAGGTGGTATGATTATATCAACTATAGCTACACCTATTGTACTACCAGTAATTTATACACTTATGGATGATTTAACAAATTTCCTTTTCAAAAAAAGAGAGCCAAAGATGCAAAGGAGGTAGAAAAATATGAATTTTAAAAATTTGGATATAAAGAAGTTTTTTACAAGGAAAAATCTAATATTTATAATTTTAATTGTGGTCATTGTTGTTGGAGCCATTGGAATTCGTAACCATGCAAAAAATAAAAAAGTGGAAACAAAACAGGAAATTAAAACTGTAAAAACACAAAAGGTAACAGCAGGTTCAATATCTACTAATGTGGAATATGCAGGTAGTTTAAAGCCTGCAAAAGAAGTAGCTGTTTTACCTAAAGATGGAGGAAAGGTTGTAAGTGTTAACGTTAATGTTGGAGATAAAGTTACGGTGGGACAAACATTATTTACATTAGATGCTTTAGAAGCTACAGCTAATCTTCAGCAGCAGCAGGCAGCGTTGGATTCCGCAAATGTTAAGTTGCAACAAACAGGTGACTCAAATTTTTCAAAACAATTAACCGGTTATGAACAAGAAGTTGCTAATAAACAAATAAAATATGATTCTGCGCTGAGAGATTATGAAAATTATCAAAAGTTATATGCTGCAAGTGCTGTATCAAAAAATGAATTAGATCAAAAAACAGATTCTTATAATTCTGCTAAAGTAGATTTAGATTCATCAAAAGAAACTTTAAATTTGTTCCAGAGTAAAATAGGACCTCAAGATACTAAAACTGCAGCAACTGCTGTTACACAAGCACAAGCAGGAGTGAATTCTGCACAAATAAAAATAAACAATGCTACAGTTACATCACCTGTTTCAGGAGTTGTATCGGCAAAAGATGTTGAAGTGGGAAAAATTGCTAGTTCACAATCAGGTTCTGTTACTGTTATAGATTCAACTACCCTAACTGCAGAAATAACTGTTCCAGATAAAATGATTGGAAAAATTAAAGTAGGACAATCAGTACCAGTGACTATAAATGCATTGGATGGCAAAAAAATAACAGCCACTATAGATACCGTTAGCCCTGCTGCTAATTCTAAAGACAATTCCTATACTGTGAAAGCTAAAATTGATAATGCAAATGGTGATATGAAAGCAGGTATGTTTGTTAAAGTATCATTGGAAGCTGAGAGTAAGTCTAATGTATTAAGTGTTCCTAATCAAGCAATTAAGACAGAAAATGGTGTAAATTACATTTATTTAGTGGAAAATAGTAAGATTAAAAAAGCAGTAGTGACCACTGGAATTTCAAATGATAAATTTACAGAAGTATCAGGTAATGTAAAACAAAGTGATGATATACTTACAGAAGGACAAAGTATATTAGCTGATGGTGAAAAAGTTAATAAAATTAATTAGAGTTTTTAGGAGATAAAATTAAAATACTATATTAAAATACACTAGTTATTCATTGAAAATAACTAGTGTATTTTAATTATGAAAGTTAGAGGTAATGTGAAGAGATAAAACAAAATTAAGATGTAAGTAAACTATCTTTAGGATATACATTATCTAAATTAAAAACTTAACAAATATTGGAGTCCTATATACAAATTTGTATGTAGGAATTCTTTGTTTTTTGGTGTAAAATCATATTATATAGCAAATAGAATTGTCAAAATTGAACCATGGATTGTATATTTTTTCACATTCAATTATGTAAAAAAACTTTTGGAGAGTGATAGTATGGTAACTATTAGTGTTTGTGTAGGCAGTGCTTGTCATCTTAAAGGGTCCTATAATGTTATAAGTAGTTTTCAGAAATTAATTTCAGATTATAAATTAGAAGCTTTAGTGGAGTTAAAGGGAGCTTTTTGTCTTGGACACTGTACAGAAGGTGTTTCGGTGAAAATTGACGAAGAAGACAAAATACATTCAGTTAATGAAAAAAATGTAGAAGAATTTTTTAAACATGAAGTTATTGGGAGGATAAAACAATGAAGTATATGAATTTTTCTAGTGCTAATTGTAAAAATTGCTATAAATGTTTACGTTCATGCCCTGTTAAAGCTATAAAGTTTAAAAATGAACAAGCGGAAATTGTAGAAGATAGATGTATTGCATGTAGCCACTGTCTTGCCATATGTCCTCAAAAAGCAAGAAAAATAGTGAGTGATTTAGAAAGAGTTAGAAATGCTGTAAGTTCAGGAAAAAAAGTAATAGCAACGGTAGCGCCTTCTTTTGCAGGAGTTTTTGATATAAGTGCTGGCAAATTTGTAAGTTTGTTAAAAAAGATAGGTTTTGCTCATGTAGAAGAAACTGCAGCAGGAGCAGATATAGTTTCGGAGCTATATAGAGAGTATATAAAAAATGAAAATATAGACAACTATATATCAACAGCGTGTCCTTCAGCTAACTATATAATTGAAAAGTATTTTCCAGATTTAATCCAATACATGATTCCCACAGTATCTCCTATGATTGCTCATGGTAAATTGCTTAGGAAAATTTATGGTGAAGATAGCTTTATTGTATTTATAGGACCTTGTATGGGTAAAAAAATAGAATCAGAGAGTTTCATAAATAAAGATGTACTAGATGCAGTGTTAAGTTTTGAAGAGATTCCAACTTGGGTAGATGATTTAGATATAGATGTAGAAGGTTTAGAGGAAAGTGAATTTGATAGAGATTCTTTTAAAAATGGAAGAAACTATCCATTGTTTAGAGGCATAATAAATTCTGTAGGAAGTGTTCTTAAAGAAAAGGGATTAGAAATTATATCTGTAAGTGGTACAGAAGAATGTATAGAGATATTTAAGAGCATTCAAAAGGGAGAGGTTACCAATGCCTTTGTTGAAGTTAGTGCTTGTAAAGGCAGTTGTATTGGTGGACCAGGAATGATTAATAATGAGAAAGGTTATTATAGGAGAGTTCAAAAGGTTAAAAGTTATATAAATAGTAATGCTTCTTTAGGACAACATAGGTTGGAGATAGACAAAGATATAGATTTTTCTAGGTCATTTATTGATAAAAGTATTGAAAAAGATATAGCTTCCCAGGAAGAAATAGAAAAAATAATGACAGAAATGGGTAAATATAGTATTGAGGATGAACTAAATTGTGGTGTCTGTGGTTATAATACCTGCAGGGAAAAAGCTCAAGCTATATTTGAAGGCATGGCAGAATCTAATATGTGTCTTCACTATATGAGAAGCAGAGCTGAGAGTGTTAGAAATGTTATATTTGAGAACATTGTTAACTGTATTATATTTTTAGATGGAAAGATGCAAGTTAAAGATATCAATCCTGCTGCAGAAAAGACATTTATGGTTAAGGCTGAAAATATAGTGAATAAGCCAATATCATTGATTATAGATGATGCAGATTTTAGATATGTGAAAGAAACAGGAAAAGATATATTAGGAAAGAAAATATCTTTTTCTAAATATAATCTTGATTTTATAGAAACAGTAGTATATCTACCTAAGCAAGACATAGTAATGATAGCATTAGTAAATATTACAGAGAACGAAAGAAATAAGAAAAAGCTTTTGAAGCTTAAGGAAAATACTATAAACACAGCACAGGAAGTAATAGAAAAGCAAATGCGCGTGGCACAGGAAATAGCAAGTCTATTAGGAGAAACCACAGCAGAAACCAAAATTACATTGACTAAATTAAAAAGGATAGTGGAAGAAGAAAAAGGGTGTGATAGTTAATGGAGTTTTTTACAGAAGTAGCTCACGGTACATTAATAAAACATGGAGAAGAGCTGGCAGGGGATATGGTAAATGTCATAAGACTAGAAGACTGTACAATAATTGTACTAGCAGATGGTCTTGGAAGTGGTGTTAAAGCTAATATTCTTGCCACTTTAACTTCTAAAATTGCAGGTACTATGCTTAAAGAAGGTGCGGATATATATGAAACTGTAGATACTATAGCTAATACTTTGCCAGTATGTAAAGTTAGGAATATTGCATATTCTACTTTTACTTTAATTAAAATTTATAATGATGGACAGGCATACATTGCAGAATATGACAATCCACCTATTTTCAATATGAGAAATGGTGAGAGTATGAATATAAATAAAAAAGAAGTTGTTATAAATGGAAAAATTATAAGGGAAAGTAATTTAAATTTAGAAGAAGGCGATGTTATTACTGTAGTAAGTGATGGAGTAATACATGCTGGCATTGGAGAAATATTAAATTTAGGATGGCAGTGGAAGGATGTAGAAGCTTATCTTAAGAAAAGGACTATTAATGATTTAAGTGCACAGATAATAGCTAAGGATTTGCTTGAGGCCTGTTGGGATTTATACTGCTGTAAACCTGGTGACGATACTACTGTGGTTTCTATTAAAATAAGAAACCCGTCTCCAGTAAATATATTTACTGGACCTCCCCAAAATAAAGAAATGGATAGTATTGTGATAAAAGATTTTATGAAAAGTCAAGGCAAAAAAATCATATGTGGAGGAACAGCTGCTAATATTGCAGAAAGAGAACTTAATAGAAAGCTTAAAGTTAATTTGGATTTTTTAAATAAAGATATTCCTCCTACAGCTAGTATGGATGGAATAGATTTAATAACAGAGGGGGTTTTAACTTTAAGTATGGCTATAGAAAGAATAAAAAAATATTTAGATCCTTCATCTGAGAATAGGGGATATATAGATTGTGATGGAAAAGATGGAGTGTCTGCTTTAGTTAAAATTCTTATGGAAGATTGTACTCATTTAAATTTATGGGTAGGGAAAGCTATAAATCCAGCACACCAGAATCCTGATTTTCCTGCAGATTTAAGTATAAAGTTAAGATTAGTAGGGGAACTGTATAATCAGATGAGGATTTTGGGGAAAAAGGTAAATATAAATTATGTGTAATATACTAAGTTAACTTTCACAGTTTAAGCAGCCAACAGATAATCTATTAAAAAGTGATGTTGCAAAAATAACCAATATTGCAGTTCAGCAGCAACAGCAGCATAGAGACATTAAAGGATTAGAATGTTTAATTACAATAAATTTTCTAATCCTTTAATAAATTTTTAAAATTACAATATGCTATTTAAAACTGAGTATGATATGGAAAGTTCACAAGTGTATTATTTCTTATCTTCTTCTTCATTTTCTTCGTTTAAAAAACCGCCTTCGTTTTTTAGTTTTTCACCTTTTTTCTTAAATTCATTTTTACTTTTGTGTAAATATATTACAATTACAACACCTGCCATAATAGCTATTGATATAATTAGCAATATCCACCATGATAGATGTGTTTTAAATTCAGCGTACTTTATTTGTTCCCATAAAGTTTTAGTGATTTTAACACTTTCAGTTTCCTTAACATTTATTGTCTGAATCTTCTTGTTAGTATCCATTATTGTAACTTGTCCATCTAATTTTGATAATATATTTCTATCATTAAGTGCAGATTCTAATAACTGAAGACTAATAATATTATTATCACATAATATAACATAAACACGTTTTGAAGTATCCCATGGTGATCTTATAACCTGAAATAACACTTTGTTTTTTAATACTTCAGGGATTAAATCAATTCCTTTTTTTATATCTAAGCTTCCGTTGTTTAAAGGTACTATGGCTAATTGTTTTTTTATATTTTCTGGTATTTTTGCATCGTCATAGGTTCCTAAAAATAGCATATTCATAGTTTTCTGCTTATCTGTCAGCTCACCATTTTTTTCGAGTACATCCCAATTAAATACTTCACCAGTGTTTTGACCTATACGTGTTGATAATATTGATGCTATTTTTAAATTAAATAAATTTGAAGTATTCCACATTCCTATAACTACCTGGTTATCATTATTGGAGTAATTTGTATAAAAGAAAGGGAATTTTTGCAGATTAGGTTGAATACTTGTTTCTTTAGAAAGTAAGCATAACTTAGAATCAGAATTTATAACAGTCCATGCACTATCATAATAGTCCTTAGAACAATCAATCTTTCCTAAATAATTATAACATTCTATAGAAACTTTTATTTCTGGTAAATTCAATGCATTCTCAGGTATGGTTATTTTTAAAGTACCATCTTCTGCATTAGCAACTGTTAATTTTGAACTGTTAACTGCCATTCCATCTATATATACTGTTATAATAGACCTATCTGAATCCAGTACTTTTGAATGTTTAAACTTTAACTCAATATAAGAACCTTTCTGACTTTGTATTCCTTTTGGTTGAATAAAAGACATATCTAATTTTTGATGAAAAGCACCTTGTAAATTAACATCGGAATATCCAAAATCTGAAAATTTGTATACTCCATTTGTATTAATCTGTTTGACACTTGTATTGTTTTTTGAATTAGAGTTAATTTCTATTGAATCGGATGCAGCTTGTTTTAAAAGATTATCATCTGACATGAAATCTACTGCTTTATTTAATCCGGCTTTACTTTCTCCAGTTAACAATGTATTATAAATATTTCCATTTTTCTGGGATACAGATAAATATCCTTCATCCTTTGATAACTTATCATTTTTCAAAGTAAGTAAATTATTAATATTAGTAAAAGCAGAGTATAACCCCACAAATACTTTGTTTTTTTCAGTTTCTTTATCACCTTCCTTAAGCACATCATAATCTATATTATCTTTATCTCTAGACATCTTTCCAATGGAAGAACATACTTTTAATAATGCAGCTATAGAATTATTATCTATAGTTTTAGGTACTATAAAATCAGTAGATAATACATTATTCTTTAAAAAATTATCATAGTATATTAAGTGAAAATTTGATAATATAGCATCAGGATATTTATTTACTGTTACATGTAATTTTGAATCCTTATGAAAAACAACCCAGTTGCTTGAATTATCAATGTCAGCACAATCGCCTTCTATTGATCTTTGATTGCTTTGAAACTTAATTTGATTAATGCTATCTATTTTTAATTTAGAAGTTGGAATTTTTACATTCCACCAACCTGATGTGGCCTTTTGAATATCATAAGTCCACTGAGTTTCAACTGGATAGTCATTAATAAGTATGCCGATATTAGAACGACTGCTAATTAAAGTGCTTGAAAAAGTAAAATGCAGCTGAACATAACAATCATCTCCAATGTCAAAGCCTTTAGGTATTGTAAACCAATATGAACCTACATTTTTAGGCAGACTCAATTTTTGATCTTCTTTAAATATTTGAATATCATAACTTGCACCTAAATTATTATTTTCTTCTGCGAAAACACTACTAAATGGAATTGCTAAAATAACTATTAAAAGTATAATTATGAATTTAATTTTAAATTTAAAATTTTTATACATCTTGTACCTCCAAAAATCTATAGTCATAATTTCTATGCAGTTATAAAATTTTTGATTTACTCAATATAAGATATTGAACATTTATATATCAAAAGAACTACAATTTTTTTCTCTTATTTCTGTTAAACCATGATTGGTTTTTTCCCAATAAAATGGCTTAACAATTAACTGTATTAAGGCCTTATAGGCTGCTACACTCATTAATATCCAGTATATGGGCGATAGTAGTGCATATTTGACTAACCTATATGAAAAAGGTTGTCCTTTTTTTAGAGAACAATCTCTTATAACCCAATACATTCCAACCCCATTAGTATATGTAAACATAAAATTTCCGAAAAATAACTGAAAAGCTGCTATATAATAGAATGCATCTGGGAACATGGAGCTTATCCAACTAGCTTTAGTTGTATACCACAGTATTAACATTAACCAAAATATAGGATTAATAAGTGGAAGTAATGGTGTTCCTAATATCATGGCCTGATAGCCTATGAACCCTTTTAGTCCTAATGATTTATATAATTTTATGGGATGCCTCATATGAACAAACCATGTTTGCATATATCCTTTTATCCATCTCGAACGTTGTCTTATCCAATTTGGTAAATCTGAATTTGCTTCCTCCCATGTACGAGAATCTACAACAGCTGTATTGTAACCCTTTTTAAATAATCTTACCCCTAAATCGGCATCTTCAGTAACATTAAAGGGATCCCATGCACCAACTTCTTTTAAAAATTCAATTTTAAAATGATTTGAAGTTCCTCCAAGTGGTATAGGAGTTTTAATTTGCATTATCCCAACTAAAAGAAGCTCAAACCACATACTATACTCTTGAGTAAATAGCCGTGTTAAGAAATTTTGATTACTATTAAAATAATTAAGTTTACTTTGAATACAAACATAATTTTTAGGTAGATTTTTAAATGATAAGTAAACCTTTTTTAATTGATCTGATTCAGGTCTATCTTCAGCATCATATATTACTACATACTTTCCTCTTGCTCTAATAAGTCCATAATTACAGGCTTTAGGCTTTGTTTTAGGAATACTTTTAGGTACTATAATTATTGAATAGTATTCTGGAAGGTTCATTATTTTTATAGCATTTATAGTTTCATCGTCATCTTCTTCAAGTAATATACAAACATCTAATTTATACTGAGGATAATCAATATTTTGTATATTTTTAATTAGTGTTTGAATTACTTCTTTTTCTTTGTAAACAGGTATTAATATAGTATATACAGGCAGTTCTTTTTCATCTATGGCTTCTATTTCTTCTTCAGTAAAATGTAATTGTTTATCTTTATACGAACCTTTTAAAACTATATATAATTTTAAAACTGTCATAAAAGCATATATGCTTTGAAAAAACAAATTTATTGAAAGGAATGTTGCTTTACAATTAATTAGCATAGATAATAATATAACTATACAAATTATTATTAATACTATTAATTGAGATTTAGAAAATGTTACGATAGCTGAATTTTCTGGTTGATCATCATATAATTTAAATACACTTTCTTCATTTTGCTTTTGTCTATAAACTATATTCCAAAAATTATCTATTTCTAGCATTGTAGCTAATACTTGCTCAACTGCTTTATTTAGATAACCTTCAATTTTTTTTAACTCTTCCTCATTTAATAATTCTTTTACAGCAATAACATAACAATCATTTCTTAAAGTTACTATTATAGCATTATATTTAACCGCCAGCTCATAAGGTAATCTTTTAGAAATATTCACATCAAAATTTTTCCCAACCCTACCAACATTATTTTGTGTTGCTAAATATCTATATAATCTTTCAGGTTTTATAAATCCTAAAAATAATAATATATCACCTAATCTTCCTCCACTCTTTTTCTGTAAATCAAGTGCTTTCGCAAGTTGTTCATTTGTTATTTCATTGTTTTCTACAAGTATTTTTCCTATTGGAAGTTTATTTTTAGAATTTGAATTCAAATAATTATCTAATACATCTTGAGTAGTAAAGCCTAACAAAACTAAAATATTTCCTAGTCTTCCACCATTCATTTCTTGATACTTTATAGCTTTTTTCAGTTGTTCGGAAGTTATAGCTTTTACATAAATTAGATATTCACCGATTTTTGAAAATTGTCTGTTTGTAATATATTCTGCTAGTTGCTGCTCAGATATAAATCCATTTTCAACTAATATATTTCCTATAAGTTTATTGCTTTTTTCTTGTATTTTTAAGGCAATTTCTAATTGCTTTTTAGAAATGTATCCCAATTTTAAAAGACTTTCACCTATCCTGCTTGTACCATCTTCCATATTAATAAAACACTCACTCTCTATGCATTAAATAAGTTTTATACTGATCCCTTGTATTTTATTTTTTTATATTCATTGGCTTCAAAAACATAAAATTTACTCATATAATAATTAGAAAAACTAGCACAAAAAATCCCAATAAAATTTCCTGTGTATTTATTAAGTTTAAATATGTTATAAAAAATTAGTAAAGAAATAAATTTTATAAAAATCCCTGCGAAACAGACTAGTACATATTTAATGAATTTTAAATCAAATAGCTTTTTTTGAATTTTTATTCCATTCTCAATTTTATCTCCCCATGTAATTATGTTGTTTAAACTATAATTTGATATAATTGCTACTGATGCTGATATAATTGCAGCAATTTTCACAGTGATAATTGGAAATGTAATACCTATTAATGAAAATACGCTCATATCAACCAAAATTCCTAACAAACCAATTATACAAAAACAATAAAATCGTTTATCTTCTTTGCTTCTATTTATTAAGTTCAACAAATGAATTATATAATCTATTTGAACTTTTAATGACATCTTTGATTTTCCAAAATTCCTATTGCAAAATTTATAAGGAATTTCAATTGAATTTTCATATTCACCTATAACCAATATTTCCATTAATATTTTCCATCCTATTGCACAAAGCTTTTTATCTTTAATTACTGTTCTTTTAAGCATAAAAATTCCACTTGTAGGATCTGAAAATTTTCTTGTTTTTTTTAATAAAATTTTTGCTATATATCTTGCTCCGGCTGAAATTAATCTTCTAAATAAATTTAATCCTCCATCATTTCCGCCAGGCATAAATCTACTTGGAATTACAATATCTGCGCCTTTATATATAACTTCTATCATTTCATATAATATTTCTGGTGGATGTTGTAAATCTCCATCCATTACTGCAATTATGTCACCCCTTGCAATATCAAAACCTTTAATTACTGCTGAAGAAAGTCCCTCTCTATTTTCTCTATGCTTAAACTTCACTTTCTCATCTTTAATTGCTATGCTTTTTATTATTTCAAGAGTATTATCTATGCTGTCATCTATAAATATAATTTCATATTCTATATTCATTAAAGCTTTTTCTATTCGTCTGACTAATTCTTCAATATTGTTTTGCTCATTATATACTGGAACAACTACTGATAGCATTAAATTCACCTCCTAATCTTTCTTAATAAAGCATTAATAATTCACTTTAAATAGCTTGTACCCATCAAATTCTTCTATCAATGTACACCATTCTTCGCCGTTCTGGTATAAATTAGGATATGCAGAATTAATAGCATCTAGCTTACCAATGCCTGATTTGTCTGGAACTAATATGTATCCAATTTCATATTTCCATGGATTTTTTACAGCTTCTTTGAAATTCAAGCTGCTACTTGTTACAATGTTATTAATATTTTTTATGTCTACTATTATTCCTGATGTTAGGAAAGAATCTGTCAGTATAATTTCATCACTTAATTCATCATTTATATAGTTGGCAATCCTATGACTCTCATTTGATATAATTAAGTTATGTTCCTCTATTGAAAGATTAGGGTTTGATAAGGTTGTTCCAGTTAAAATTGACGATAGCAATAAAGAAACGACCAATGTAGTAAATTCAAACTTTCTATGCTTGATATTTATCTGTGATAGTTCATAAGGTACCCATGCAAAACATATAGGTAAAGAATAGGAAAAAAATCTTAACCATCCATAAGAATTTCCTTTGATGAGCATTACAAAATGAAAAAATATCATGGTTGACACCATTAATGCTAATATTAAAAAATCAATTTTTAATAACCTTTTGTTTTTAATTCTTATTATTATAATTCCAATAAATAATGGGATAAATGGTATACACTTTTCAAAAACATATTTTAATGCATAAGCAAAACTTGTAACAGACACTGCATATTGGCTTTGTGCTGTATTTGAATATGATGAATTTAAAAAATATAAAGGATTTCCACTTATAACCCAACTAAATAATATCCATAGCATTATTGAATATACAAGAGGGGTGTATAAAATTACCATACTACTTTCTGCATAAAAATATTTTTCTTTAAGACTATTGTTATAAATAAATTTTTTTTCTCTCTTAGTAAAAAAAATAATTAATATAACGCTTATGCCCAACGCCAATGCAAAAGGTATTGACTCATATCTACAAAAAAATGCCATAGCTAGTGCAAAAGCCATTTTGATAATATAATTTGCAGTTCCTTCCTTAATCCATAAAGTTAAACACAAAACAATATAAATAATAGTAAAGAAAAATATTATTTCACTCATTCCATTGGAGCCATAAAAATATATAAAAGGATTTGTTATATACAAAACTATTAAAATAATGCTATGAAGTTTTGATATGTTTAGTCTGATAAAAACTTTATATATATAACTACCACTTAGTGCTGCAAATAACGCTGTAATAATACTCCCTGCTATTTCATTAGATACTATAGGTCTCCAAAACCTTGATAATGCAACTAATGGTAATTGCAATATACTTGGCAGTGGATTCCAAACAAGTCCAATTGAAGCAAATCTTCTCGGTTTAACAAATAAAACATAAAAAGAATTAGCAGTTCTACTTAAAGCATCATTCAAAACTATTTCCTTAAAGTATCCCAAATATATTCCTAAAACTAATTCACATACAAATATAATTAAAAATATAGAAATAACATCTTTTTTTCTTGGTTCTGGAAATTCATATGTAATTTTAAAATTATTTCGAATGTCATTCATTATATAAAACTCCTAAATATTGCATATTTAAACAAAAAGAATAGATAATCCTTTATAACAAGTAGTTGTTTGTAATAATACTATTTTCAGTTTTTAAATAAATCCTTGGTTAATTAATTGTTTTGCTATTTTTATTTCGCATTCTTTTTCTTTTGAAGAAACAAGAATATAGTCTTCTGTTTCAACTACAATCAAATTTTCTACATTATTAAGCAAGGCTCTCTTTTTAGTTAGCACAATGTTTCTTTTAGATTTATACATAATACTATTTTCATTTGTTACATTTTCTTTAGTATCTTTATTTCTATACCTCTCGATACTTGTCCAGTTCCCTAAATCATCCCATTGAAAAGCACAGGGTATAGTGTAAATATTTGTTATATTTTCCATAATTGCATAATCAATGGATATACTTTTTATTTCCTTATAATTTTTTTCTAAAATTGAATTTGCATTATTATTTGCATCATTTTCAATTTCAGTTAATTTATCAAAAGTGTCCTTTGTATATTTTTCAGCCAATTTTAATATAGTTTTAATTTTCCAAACAAAAATTCCACAATTCCATAAATATTTATCGCTTTTTAAATATTTTTTAGCTTTATCTATATTTGGCTTTTCAATAAATTTGTTAACCTTTAGAACTTTTTTGTTATCTATATCAATATAGTCATTACTGCACTTTATATATCCGTATTCAGTTTCTAGTCTGTTTGGTTTAACACCAATAGTAATAACAGAATCTTCGTTTTTTTCTATAAATTTTTCTGCTACTTTCAAAGTACTTATAAACTCTTCAGTGTTTTGTATAAAATGATCTGAAGGTAAAACTACTAATGTAGAATCTTCATAATATTGTTTAATTGTAAGTGCAGAAAGAGTTATGCAGGGAGCTGTATTTTTACTTAATGGTTCGACTATTATATTCTTTGAAGGTAGCTCAGGAATTTCATTTTTTACTAATTTAGTATATTGATTAGAAGTAACAATAAAGATTCTCTCGTTTGGAATTAAGTTCTGTATTCTTTCAAACGTAATTCTAAGCATAGTTTTTTCGCCTAACAATTTCAAAAATTGCTTAGGTTTTTTTTCTGTAGAAAGAGGCCAAAAACGATTACCTTTTCCACCAGCCATAATAAGTGCACAAATCATAAAAAAATTCCCCCATAAAATAGATTTTATTTCTAAAAAATTTTAATATACTGTTTATTTAACTAAGTTTTAAGATAATAAAAAACCGGCCAAATTAATATCTGGCCGGTTGCACTAATAACTCCCTATATACAAAGTGCCCAAGTAAATATATAGTTCAACATTTTCCGATTTAGAAAAATTATATTTAATTTCTTGTTTAATTCAAAAGTAACTTAGGTATAAAGCAATTAATATAAATTTGTCACTTTCATAGATAATATTCTATATACTGAAATTTGTCAATAGAAATTACAATATATAGGATATTAATTATTTTTTTACTGTTTTTACATTAAATATATTGAAATGTACCAAGTATTAAAAGTATTAAATACTTTTATAGTGTGGTGATAAAGACTTGGAAAAGAAAAAAGCAAGGATACATTAAATAGGGGATTTAATGTATCCTGCTTTTTATATATAAATCTTTAGGGTTTAGGGCTTGCAATTTTAGAATTTTAGCACTGTTTTTTAGTATATTTAGTATGAAGTAATTTATGAGCTTTTTCACTATTAGGTTTTCCAAGGAATTCCTCATATAGCTTAATTATAGCTGGGTTTTCATGAGATTTTCTTAAAGGTTTACTTCTATCCTCTTCATATAAAGCATTCATTCTGTTCTCTAAAATCTCATATTTACCATGAATATATGGTTGACCTCCACCATCAATACATCCACCAGGACAGGCCATTATCTCAATTATTTGATAATCTGCTTTTCTATCTCTTATATTGTTAAGCAATTTACGTGCATTTCCAAGACCACTGGCAATGGCAGCTTTAACTTCCATATCTTTTATTTTTATTGTAGCTTCTTTTATTCCATCTAAACCACGAATTACTTTGAATTCTACATCATCTAATTTTTCACCAGTTATCCATTCATAAGCTGTACGAAGAGCAGCTTCCATAACTCCACCAGTTACTCCAAATATAACACCTGCACCAGTAGATTCACCAAGAACACTATCAAAGTCCTCATCTTGTAAATGAGTGAAATTAATACCAGCTTCTCTAATCATTTTTGCCAATTCTCTAGTACTTATAACAATATCTACATCATTATTCATTTCAGGTCTTGCAGCTTCATATTTTTTAGCAAGACAAGGCATAACTGAAACTACTACTATATTTTCAGGAGATATATTCATCTTTTCAGCAAAATAAGTTTTAGCTATAGCACCAAACATTTGTTGAGGCGATTTACAACTAGATGGAATATCTAATAAATCTGTAAATTCGTGCTCAAAGAAGGTTATCCAGCCAGGACAACAACTTGTAAGCATTGGAAGTCTACCACCATTATTGATTCTATTCATAAGCTCTGTTGCTTCTTCCATTATAGTCAAATCAGCAGCAAAGTCTGTATCAAAAACTTTGTTAAAGCCTAAGGATCGAAGTGCTGCTACCATTTTACCTGTAACTGCTTTACCAATTTCCAAGCCAAATTCTTCACCCAATGCAGCTCTTACTGCTGGTGCTGTTTGAACAATAACAACCTTATCCTTATTGTTTAAAACGTCCCAAACTTTAGAAGTATTATTGACTTCTGTTAAAGCACCTGTTGGGCACACAGATACACATTGACCACAGAAAGTACAATTGGTTTCCGCCATTGGAAGACCAAAAGCAGGAGAGATAACAGTCTCAAAGCCTCTATTTACAGCAGATAATACTGAAACAGTCTGAACTTCATTACATACAGTTTCACATCTTCTACACAATATGCATTTATCCAAATCACGAACTATAGAATTACTGGAAGTATCCTTTGGATAAGTAGACATTTCACCTTTATATCTAATTTCACGTATACCCATATCAGCAGCTAAACTTTGAAGTTCGCAATTAGTGTTTTTTTCACAAAGCAAACAGTTTTGCGGATGATCTGAAAGAAGGAGTTCCACCACATTTCTACGAGCCTTTATTGCTTTAATTGAATTAGTTTTTACAATCATTCCTTCAGTTACAGGTGTAGTACAGGCAGGGGCAAGATTTCTTCTGCCTTCTACTTCTACTACACAAACTCTACAGGAACCAGGTTTGTTTTCAAATCCATTATGGAGCTTTAAATTACATAATGTTGGTATATCTATTTCAAGTAGCCTTGCAGCTTCTAAAATAGTAGAACCATTTTCTATCTGCACTTGCTTATTATTTATAGTAAGAGTAACTAAACTCAAAACCTCCACCTCTTTCTTAAAATTTTTGTACAATTATTTTTTTATTATTGCATCCACTGGGCATCCGCTGAAACATGCACCACATTTAATACATTTATTTTGATCTATAACATGAAGTTGTTTAACTTTACCACTTATACATGATACTGGACAATTTCTTGTACATTTAGTACATCCAATACATTTGTCTGTAATTTCAAAGCGAAGTAAGCTTTTACAGACTCCAGCAGGACAAGTTTTTTCTTTTATATGAGCTTCATATTCTTCTTTAAAATACTTCATTGTACTTAATATAGGATTAGGTGCAGTTTGTCCAAGACCACAAAGAGAAGTATCTTTTATAGTTTGAGCCAACTCTTTTAATTTTTCTAAGTCTTGATCAGTGCCTTGTCCATTAGTTATTCTTGTCAGTATTTCAAGTAGACGTTTATTACCAACTCTACAAGGAGTACATTTTCCGCAAGATTCTTCCACAGTAAATTCTAAGTAGAATTTAGCTATGTCAACCATACAATTATCTTCATCCATAACTATCATTCCACCAGAACCCATCATGGAGCCTATGGAAGTTAGTGATTCATAATCTATAGGAATGTCCAAATCTGCTGCTGGTATACATCCGCCTGAAGGTCCTCCAGTTTGTACTGCTTTAAATTTACGACCGTTTTTAATACCGCCACCTATATCAAAGATTATTTCTCTAAGAGTTGTACCCATAGGAACTTCTACAAGACCTACATTGTTTATTTTACCAGCTAAGGCAAAAACCTTTGTTCCTTTTGAAGTTGCAGTACCTATAGAACTATACCATTTGGCACCATTATTTATTATAGCTGGAATATTTGCTAAAGTTTCAACGTTGTTTACACAAGTTGGTTTGTCCCAAAGACCACTTTCAGCAGGGAATGGTGGTTTGTTTGTAGGTTCGCCACGGCAGCCTTCTACAGAGTGTATTAGTGCTGTTTCTTCACCACATACAAATGCACCAGCACCATATTTTATATCTATATTAAAATTAAATGATGTTCCTAAAATATTATTTCCAAAAAGACCGAGTTCACGAGCTTGCTTTATAGCTATTCTAAGTCTGTTAACAGCAAGAGGATATTCGGCTCTTATATATATAACACCTTTTGAAGCACCAATAGCATATCCTGCAATAGCCATAGCTTCTAGTACACTATGAGGGTCGCCTTCTAATATGGAACGATCCATGAAAGCACCTGGGTCTCCTTCGTCAGCATTACATATAATATATTTTTCATCAGCTGAGTTTGCCTTGGCAAAAGACCATTTTTTGCCTGTAGGGAAACCACCGCCGCCTCTGCCTCTTAGACCTGAATCTGTAATTAATTTTATAACATCATCAGAATTTATTTCTGTAAGACATTTTCCAAGGGCCAAGTATCCTTGTGTTGCAATACTTTCAGTTATATCTTCTGGATTTATTAGACCACAGTTTCTAAGAGCAATTCTATGTTGTTTTTTATAGAAAGACATTTCGTCTTGTCTCTTTACTTTTTGTTTTATAGAAGGCTCCTCATACAAAAGTTTGTCTAGAACTCTTCCGTTTAATAGATGTTCATTAACTATATCGTAAGCATCCTCAGGAGTAACATGAATATAAAATACATTATCTGGACTTACTTTAACAATAGGTCCTTTTTCGCAAAAACCAAAGCATCCGGTAATTTCTATAGTAACTTCATCTGAAAGGCCAGCTTTTTCTACTTCGGATTTTAAGGTAGATACAATTTTATCCCCTTCTGCAGATTTGCATCCTGTTCCGCCACAAACAGTGACATAACGTTTACATCTTTTATTTTCAACAGCAAGTTCATCCTCCAAGCTTGGCTCTCTAATTTCTAATTTTTTCGAATATTCAAAACATGATTTTTGGAGTTCTTCATAAGAATTGATTTTGTTCAATGTCCGTTCCCCCTATTCTTTATATTCATCTAAAATTTTGTCTACCATTTGTTTTGTAAAATGACCATAAACTTTATCATTAACTTTGTCATTAACAGTTACTACAGGAGCAAGACCACAAGCACCTACACATCTTAGAACTTGAATAGTAAATTTACCATCAGATGTAGTTTCACCTACTTTAATGTTTAATTTCTTTTCAAACTCTTCTAGGACATCTCCTGAGCCTTTAACAAAGCAAGCAGTTCCCATGCATATATTTATAACATATTTACCAGTTGGTTCTTCAGTAAAATATGAATAAAAAGTAACAACTCCATTAACTTTAGATACAGGTATGCCTAGTTTTTTAGCTACAAATTTTTGAACGTCCTTTGAAAGATATCCAAATATATTTTGAGCTTTGTGGAGGACTGAGATTAATGCACCTTTTTTTTCCTCAAGGGTATCGATAAATTGTTCAAGTTCTTTAAAGTATTGTTCTTCTAAATTATTACAACACACTAAAGTGTACCTCCTTTTGGATGTATATATTTTTCTTTTTTTCTGTATGATTAAATTATATCAAACTTTTTTAAAAAATAAAGAGTTTTTTGAAAAAAATATGCAAAAATATATGCAATATGAAAAGTAAGTTATACAAGTAATAGAAAAAAGAGGATGTATCTAGCATTTAATTACAAAATACGACAATAAAATCGTTTTTGCTAAGGAAAGTTAAAAGAATTTTTTGTAATTGATAAAACTAGTATGAAAAAAGATTGTTAAGTTTATGATATTCTCTCATATAATCTAAAGGTTAGTTTAAAAAACTTAATGAAAAAAGTTTAATGATATATTATAATGTTTAATATGAAAGGAAATATTGAATGAAAATTTAAGCAATAAAATTAAAAATAAAAGGATTGGGTGAGTATATTTGAAATTTGAAGATTTATTAAAAATAGCCTTGATTTTTGCGTCTATTATACAATTTTATTTGTCTTTTGTCAAAGGAAGGAATAAAAAGGGAAAATATGGAAAAATATTATTCAAATTAAATATGGATGCAAATAAGAGAAGGTTTTTAGCCATATTGCTTGCTGGCGTAGTTGGATATTCTTTTTATGTAACAATAAAAAATAATGTTTCAACATTAGGAATATTTATAGTAATTTATTTTCTTTTGAGTATATATGATTTTAGTAAGATGAAAATTATAACTTCTGAAGGAATAGGACAGAAAAGTTTTTATAGTAACTCATACTATAATTTTACAAAGTGGAATAAAGTAGTAGAGTGGAAGTGGTGTCCTGAAAGACAAAATTTACTTTTTATTAAAGTTCAACAAAAAAATAAAGTAGTGAATAAACAATGGATAGTTTTAAACTTTGAAAAAGAGGCTATTAATAAAATTTTTGAGGAAAATGTAAAAAATAAAGAGTTTTCTACATAGTGTAGAAAACTCTTTATTTTTTAGAATTTATATTTAATATATCTTTTATAACCTCGCCACCTATTATCATACCTGCTACTGGTGGAACAAAAGAAATACTGCCAGGTATTTGCCTCTTTATAGCACATTTCTTAGTGCCGCCAGAACATACACAGCCTTCTTTACAAGTTATAACATCTTCTGATTTGGGCTTTAAGGGCATTTCTTCTGAATAGAGAACTTTTAAATTTTCAATTTCTCTTTTTCTAAGTTCATGTCTCATAACTTTTGCTAGAGGGCATATTTTTGTATCATATATGTCAGATATTTTAAATTGAGTAGGATCTAGTTTATTACCAGTACCCATACAGCTTATTATATTTATGTTATGATTTTTACACCATACTACTAAAGACAATTTTGAAGAAACTGTATCAATAGCGTCAATTACATAGTCTGCGTTCAATGGTATTATGGTTTCTATATTATCTTCTTTTATGAAAGTTTGATGAAGTGTTACCTCGCAATTAGGGTTTATTTGCAAAGCTCTTTCTTTTAAAACTTCTACTTTGGATTTACCTAAAGTATTAAAATTTGCATGTATTTGTCTATTTATATTAGTTAAGCAAATAGTGTCATCATCCACCAATATAAGATGTCCCACACCAGCTCTTACTAAAGCTTCAAAGGAAAAACTTCCTACTCCACCCAAACCTAAAATAACCACAGTACTGTTTTTTAGTTTTTCTAAGGAAGTATTTCCTATTAATAGTTCTGTTCTTGAAAGTGAATGTTGTTTCATAGATATATCTCCTTTAGTTATAATATTGGAATTTGAGCTTACGCATTATAGTATATAACACTATGAATAAATGTCAATAAGGTAAGTATGTACATTTTATATTAAGTTCTTACAAAAGTTTAGCATAGAAATTTGTAAACTTTTATTGAAATAATATAGTAAATTTTCAAATATCATTTATTTTCAGAATTGAATAAACTATAATTAGAATAAAGTATAAAAATATTTCTATAAATAACTTAACTTTCAAATAATGTAATGTAGTATGATCAGTTTTTCTAAGGTTTATATGAGTTAAATGACTAAATAATATTTGACAAGCTTTTATAAGGTAAGAGCAATGCTCATAAGCAAAATCCAGATTAACCTAAGAATCACTTGATAGGAAAAGTAAACATTGAGGGGAGATAAAAATTAATGAGTAGAGATTTTAATTACAATATAATGGATGAAATTAAGGAGAGATGGTCACCTAGATCCATAAGTGATAAAAAAGTAAAGGAAAGAGATATTTGGTCTATTTTAGAAGCAGCTAGATATGCACCATCTTGTTTTAATGAACAACCTTGGAAATTTATTTTGGCTGAAGAAGAAAAAGATCTTGAAAATATGAGAAAACTCCTTTTGGATAGTAATAGAATATGGGCAGATAAGGCAACGGTTCTTATTACAATAATATCTAAAAAAACTTTTGACATGAATGGAAAAGATAATTATTGGTATAAATTTGATGCAGGAACTGCTTGGGCGTATTTGTCTTTAGAAGCCCAAAGAAGAGGACTTATAACTCATGCTATGGGAGGATTTAAAAAGGAAGAAGGAAGAAAACTATTAAATATACCAGAAGAGTATGATATTATGGCAGTAATAGCCGTTGGTATTATTGGAAATAAAGAGGATCTAGATGAAAGTTTAAAGGAAAGAGAAGATCCAGGAGATAGAAAACCTTTAGAGGAGATTGTTTTTCAAGGAAAATTTCACGATTAAAATTAACTGATAATATAAAACAATCAGAAAACGGAGGAAGTTTATGAATGAAGTGAAAATAGGCTTATGTCAAATGATGGTGGAAAAAACTTCGAAAGGACTAAATGTTGAAAAAGCAAAAAACATGATATGTAAAGCAGCAAAATTAGGAGCTGAGATTGTAGTTCTTCCAGAAATGTTTAATTGTCCATATAATAACAAGCATTTTAGAGAATACGCAGAAAGTTCTTTGAAAGATGAAACTTTAAGTATGCTTTCAGAAATTTCTAAAGAAAAAAAAATATATTTAATAGGTGGATCTATTCCAGAGTTACATGAAGGAAAAGTATACAATTCATCCTTTATATTTAATAATGAAGGAGATTTAATTGGGAAGCATAGAAAAATGCATTTGTTTGATATAGACATAAAAAATGGTGTTAAATTTAAGGAATCAGAGGTTTTAACAGCAGGAGATAAAGTTACAATTGTAGATACTAAATGGGGTAAAATAGGGGTAGCTATTTGTTACGATATAAGGTTTCCAGAGCTTACTAGAATTATGGCGCTTAAAGGAGCTAAAATAGTGTTTATACCTGCTGCATTCAATATGACCACAGGCCCTTCACATTGGGAAACTTTATTTAAGAGCAGAGCGTTAGACAATCAGCTTTATATGGTAGGAGTATCTCCAGCTAGAAATAACAATTATTCTTATGTAGCTTATGGGAATTCTTTAGTAGTTGATCCATGGGGAAAAGTAATAAATAGGCTAGATGAAAATGAAGGTATACTGATGCAAAGTATAGATTTGGATTATATAGACGAAATAAGAGAATCTTTACCTTTGCTCAAACATAGAAGAACAGATTTGTATAAGTTAGAATATAAAGAGTAGTTACTTATGATAAACTTAGAATAATAGACATAATGCGAAGCAAAGCTTTGCTTCGCAATATTTTTAAAGTTTGAAAGACTAGCTTAATTATAATTTAATTGTGTTGTCTGAAGAATTCATTTTTTCAACTATGGTGTACATATTAGTAATTTCACCTATAAGTAATTTTTCCTTTAATCCATAAAAATCAAGACAAGTTCCGCAGTTTAATATGGATACGCCTTTTTCTTTAAGAACTTTAATACTTTCAATAGATTCAGAGTCTTGGCAAGTAAGTTTAACACCACTATTTAAAAATAGTATATCAGAAGGAAGGTTATCACTTTCACTTAAAGCGTATAAATAGCTTTTCATTAAAGCTGTTCCTAATTTATCATCGCCAAGACCAAGTTTGTCAGTAGAAACTACTATAACAAGTTTCTTTTCATCAAAATTCATAGGTTTACACATACAAGAAGCTTTAGTTATAGATATATAGTAAAGACCCTCTTTTTCTTCAGATTCATATTTAAAACCATTATTTTCAGCAAATTTTGAAACATTGTTTTTAGAAACTTCATTATCTACTATAATAGTAGCTTCACCTTGTTCTACAGAGTCAAAAAACTTTTTGGTATTAATAACAGGTTGAGGACATTTTAATCCTTTACAATCAACTATATGTGCCATTTTAAAGAGCCACCTTTCAAGAAAATTAAATAATTGTATATTTTAAAAAAAATTGGTTAACACAATATATATAGTAACATTATTTTAAAATAAATTATAGTATAAGTACATATTGATTAGTATAGTTTTTACAAATGATTTAAAACGTAATTATTTGAAAAAATTATAGTTAAGTAATAAAAAATTAACAATCAGAAAATTGCGAAATATACCTTATGTATGCGAAATTTGTGGTATCATGATATACGGTATTTTATATATGTAAATAACTAAAGGATAATATAATGTAAAAAAGGAAGGATTTTTGTAATGAAAGAGTTTATTTTTAATTTCACAGCTGTTTTCCAAATATCGGTGTTCGTAATTACGATGTACTACTTAATACTTTCCTTGTTTGGAATTTACAAAAAAGATGACAGAGAAGCAGAAAACTATAAACCAGAAAGAAAGTTTGCTCTGCTAGTTGCAGCACACGATGAAGAAATGGTTGTAGGCAAAATTGTAGATAGCCTTAAGGAACTAGATTACCCTAAAGATTTATATGATATTTTTGTCATTGCTGACAATTGTACTGATAAAACTGTAGAAATTGCCCAAAACCATGGCGGGAAGGTATATGAAAGAAATGTTCCAGATAAGAGAGGAAAAGGTTTTGCTCTGGAGTGGATGTTTGATAGAATATTTAAAATGGACACTAAATATGATGCTATAGCTATTTTTGATGCAGATAATTTGGTTTCAAAGAACTTTCTTAATGAAATGAATTATAAATTGAGTAAAGGCTATAAAGTTGTTCAGGGTTACATAGATAGCAAAAATCCTAATGATTCTTGGATAACTCAGTCTTATTCTATATCATTTTGGTCAACTAACAGATTGTTTCAATTAGGAAGATCAAATTTGGGACTATCAAATCAAATAGGTGGTACAGGATTCTGCATGGAAACAGAAACTTTAAAAAAACTTGGATGGGGATCTACTTGTCTTACAGAGGATTTGGAGTTTACTTGTAAACTTGTACTTAATGGTCATAAAGTAGGATGGGCTCATAATGCAATAGTGTATGATGAAAAGCCTTTAACATTAAAACAATCATGGAATCAAAGAAAAAGATGGATGCAGGGTTTTGCTGATGTATCCTCAAGATTTTTCTTTAAACTTATTAAGAAAGCTGTATTAGAAAGAAATTTTACAGTGCTAGACTGCGCATTATATACTATGCAGCCTTATGTAACATTGTTTATAGGTGTTTCAGCAATACTTACTGTAATGCAAAGTAATAGTGAACATGGTTTAAATATATTTGTTATTAATTATCTATTCACACCTGCTTTGTGGAAAACATTCAGTATAGTTCAATTTTTATTTACACCACTAATATTGGTACTAGAAAGAAAGCTATCTAAGAAAATGTTAAGTGTATTTGTAGTATACTCTTTAAATGTATTTGCAATTTCATATGTTTTTGGAAATCAACCTACATTTAAAGAAATGATTTTAGGCAGCCTTATGTATATAGCTTTATTTGTAGTATTTATAGGCATAATAGATAGAAAACACTCATTAAAAATCTTTATATGGTATTTATTATATGGAATATATACTTTAACTTGGATTCCAATAACTATTCAAGGAATATTAGATAAAAACAATAAGGAATGGAGTCATACTAAGCATATAAGACAGATAAGTATTCAAGAAGTTGAATAAGTAAAAAAGGAAGTGCTAATGTCAGGATGTTAATCCAGACATTTAGCACTTTCTATTTTTTCTGCTAGCTCATTTAAATAAGTCCATCGCTCTAACAAATAATCAAGTTTTTCCTTGTATTCATTTTTCAAAGGTAAAAGTTTTTGTAGAAGATCATAATCGCTGCCAGTAGAATTTATTTGTGAATCTATACTTTTCAACTCACTTTCCACATTTTCAATAAGTCCATCTATTTCTTCAAATTCTTTTTGCTCTTTATAAGAAAATTTTAAGATTTTATTTTTCTTTTTTTCTTCTTTATAATTTGGTTTAAGATTTTTTTCAGAGGCTGCTGTAGTTTCTTCCTTTTTTTCCATTTGTGATTTTTCTATATAGTCACTATAGTTTCCAGTATAATGTTCTATAGTACAATTTCCATGAAAAATTAAAAGTTTTTCACAAGTCTTATCTAAAAAATATCTATCATGAGATACAGATATCACTGCGCCAGAAAAGCTATCTAAATAATCTTCTAATATAGTTAAAGTTTCTATATCCAAATCATTAGTAGGTTCATCCAGCATCAATACATTAGGAGCTTCCATAAGTACCCTAAGTAGTTGAAGTCTCCTCTTTTCACCTCCAGAAAGCTTTGATATAGGGGTCCATTGCATTTCTGGTGTAAATAGAAATCTTTCTAACATTGCAGATGCACTTAAAGTTTCTCCATCGGAAGCTTTTACAAATTCACCAGCTTCTTTTATATAATCTATAACTCTTAAAGTTTCATTTATTTCACTGCTTTCTTGAGAGAAATATCCTATTTTTACTGTTTCACCTATAGAAATTTCTCCAGAATCTGGTTTAAGTTTTCCAGCACATATATTTAAAAATGTTGACTTGCCAATGCCATTTAAACCAATTATACCAACTCTATCATTTGGTGAAAATATATAACTGAAATTATTTACGAGTTTTTTCTTTTCAAAGGATTTACTTATGTTTTCTAATTCTATAACTTTTTTGCCCAACCTAGTACTTGCAGAAGACATTTGAACTTTATCAGGAGTTTTATCTATTTTAGTATCTTTAAGCTCTTCAAATCTCTGAATTCTAGCTTTTTGTTTTGTACTTCTAGCTTTTGCTCCTCTTCTTATCCAGGATAATTCTCTACGAAAAAGATTTTCACGTCTACTTTCTAAGACGTTTTCTAATGCCTCTCTCTCTAATTTTTTTTCTATAAAAATACTGTAATTTCCAGAGTAGCTGTAAAGATTACCATTATATAGCTCTAGTATTCTATTGGTTACTCTGTCTAAAAAATATCTGTCATGTGTTATCATAAGTAAAGAGCCTTTTCTATTGTTTAGATAATTTTCAAGCCAATCCACAGTATCATTATCAATATGGTTAGTGGGCTCATCTAAAATTAACAAATCTGCAGGAGTTATTAATGCACCTGCAAGAGCTATTCTCTTTTTTTGTCCACCTGAAAGGGTACCTACTTTTGCATGAAAATCAAAAATATTAAGTTTAGTAAGTATAGTTTTAGCATCACTTTCTATTTGCCAAGCATTTAGTCCGTCCATTTTAGTTGTTAAGTCAGAAAGCTTTTTTTGATTTGTTTCATTTTCAGGATTTTTTTCTAAAGATTTAAGAGCGCTTTCATATTCTCTTAAAAGCTTCATAACAGGAGAATTACCTTTAAATAATTGTTCTATAACTGTAGCATCTTCCTGAAAATGAGTGTTTTGAGAAAGGCAATTAATTGTTAGACCATTAGCAGTTATTATATTTCCACTAGCATAACTTTCCTCACCAGCAATTATTTTCAGTAATGTAGATTTACCTGTACCATTTATACCGATAAGACCTATTTTTTCTCCTTCATTTATACCTAAGCATATATTATTTAAAATGTTTTTTTCACCGTAGCTTTTGCATATATTTTCTAAAGATATTAAGTTCATTTAATTCACTTATCCTTTCTAGTTTTTTATCCCATTGCTACCATTTCAGCTTAAGAATCATTGATAACACTATTTAGTATATTAGCAAAAAAGTTTTTTTTCAACAGTACTTAAAATATATTATTTAAAAAATCGAATTTTATGAAGGATATTATTTTTTTTTATGGAATAAAATAAGGTGTATATGTCTATGAATTAAAATATAAAGTTTATAAAAGGGAGAGTTGTCCATGGGTTATAGTATAAAAGAAATAAAAGGAAATACTGAAGCAATGATATTAAAGGAAGTAGCCATAAATGGTAACATTTGCGGAGAATATGCTGAAATATCCATAAATCAAGTATATGAGAATAAAAGCAGAGGTGATATAGAAGGAATATATGTTTTTCCAATACCTAAAACAGCTATAATATCAGGTTTTGAAGCAGAAATAGGAGGAAAAACTTTAAAAACTATAGTAGAGGAAAAAGAAAAGGCACTAAAGATTTATGAAAATGCAAAAAATAGAGGCGAGAATACTGTTTTCTTGGAAGAACTTAAACCTCATAATTTTAAAATAGCTATAGGAAAAATCATAGCTGGGGAAACAGTTAAAATAAAGTTATCATATATAGATGAACTTGAATATAAAGATAATAGGTTTAAGCTTATAATTCCTGCAATTTATGAACCAACAAAAATAGATGCAAATTCAAAATTTAATAATTTAAGAAATAGTTTGGTAAATAAAATTGTAAAGAAAAAATCAGATGACAATGAATTTCAGTTCAGAACTAATATTATAGTAGAATCTTTGTGTAAATTAGATTTTGAATCTCCTTATCATAAATTGAAAATAGAAAGAGAAGGAGATACTGTAGCTAAAATTAATTTACAAGATGATTATGAAGCTATGGATAGAGATTTTGTGCTTATCATGAAGGAAAAGGAATCTTTAGAAGCGGACGGCATGATCTATGAGTACAAAGAAAATGATGAAGATAGAAGAATAGTTTATATTAGGATGATTCCTAAACTAGATTATTTTGAAGAAGAACAGAAAGAGAGTTATGTTTTTCTTATAGATATTTCAGATACTATGAAGGGTGATAAACTAGAACAGGCTAAAAACGCATTGCAAATTTGTATAAGAAACCTTGAAGAAGGAGATACTTTTGATATTATTGCAATGGGAGAGACTTTAAAATATTTTTGGGATGAAGGAATGGCTGAATTTAATTCTGAAACCCTAAAAAAAGCATCAGAGTGGATAGAAAACTTGGTTACAGAAAATGATGCAGATATATTTGGAGCCATAAAATACAGCCTTGAAAATGAGGGAGGACATAATACTATATTAATTTTCACAGATGATGAGGTTGAAGAAGAAGATGAAATATTAGGTTATGTAAAGGAAAACTTAGGGGATAATAGAATATTTACCTTTGGTTTTGATTCAGAAACCAATAATTACTTCTTAAACAAATTAGCTCATGAAAGCTTTGGTAAAGCTGAGTTTATAAACAAAGGCCGAAGAATAGAACATGTAGTATTAAAACAGTTTAAGAGAATTCAAAATCCAGAAGTAGATGATATACAAATAAATTGGGGTGGCATGAAGGTTCAATCCACTTATCCAAGAACTATAGATTACATGTATGATAGAGAGGCTTTTTCAATTTTTGCTTATGTAATAGGAGAAGTAAGTGATGAAATAGTTATAAGTGGAAAAGTTGGAGATAAGGAATATGTAAAGAAAATAAATTTAGATAACTTTAACACAGAGGATAATGCTAATTTACTGAAAAAAGTGTGGGCAAGAAAAAGAATTAAATCTATTGAATTTAATATGCTGGCACAACGTGGAGAAGTAAAGGAAGCCATGAGGAAAAAAGTTATCCAAGTATCCAAAAAAAATGGACTAATAAGCCCTGAAACTACATTTATTTTTATGGAACTTAGAGAAGAGCCAGTACTAGGTATAGGACTTAAGAATATAATTCCTATTAGAGTGCAGGAAACTACTTTGTCAGAGGAAATTGAAGAGGAAAATTTAGAAACATCAGATAAATCAGGATTTTTGTATAAAACACATGATCAAGGAATAATTGAAGAAAAAATTTCAAAGCTTAAGGGTGATAATTTATATCTTAATAAAAAATACCCAAGAGAAAAGCTTTTAAGAATAATTGCTAAAAATCAATTTGCAGAAGGAGCTTTTGTAGACTATGAAGATAGTAGTACAGAAGACAAAGTAGAAACTACAGCTATGGTTTTATTGGCATTTATTTTGGGTGATGAGGATATAGACATATATTTTAAACAGTTAAATAAATCTGTAGAGTTTATATGTAATAAATGTGTTAATGAAGATTTTAAAATGGAAGATAATATAGGAAAACTTATAATTTTAGCTTTAGATAAAGTTAAAGAAAAACAAATACTTAAAGAAAAAAACATGCAAAAGGCCGAAAATACATTAAATTATGTATGTGAATTATTGAATAAAAGAGAAAGTGCTAAAGATATGCTAAACAATTTAGTAGAGTATTCTTTAAAGAAAAATATAGCATCCCTTTTCACTATAAGCAATGATGGCAGTGGCATGATAAGTGAAAAAATAGTAATAAGTGAGGAAAGAAATTCTATTTTTAATATGGCTAAATTAGCTATTCTTATGATTTTAAATGATATAGTTTAGTTTTTGTATATTCAAGAAAGTGGGAAATGGTTTCTTTAAATTAAAATATTATAATAAATAATATTTACGTGTTTTTAATATCTACTTAACAGCAATGTATTAGAATAATATTAAAGGTAGGTGTTAAAAATGAAAAATCTTAATATATGTATTGATATTGATGGAACAATTACTGATCCGTACTTTTGGCTAAATATTACTAATAAATACTTTAACAAAAGTGTAACTATTGATAAAGTAACGGAGTATGAAATTGATAAGGTTATGGGAATAACTAGGGAAGAATACGATGATTTTTATAACAAAAATAAGTTTGAAATGCATAATGAAGAAGTAAAGTTAAGAGAAAATGCTAGAGAGATAATAGAAGAGTTAATAAGCATAAATAATATATATTTTGTTACTGCAAGGGATAAAGATTTAAAAATTCTTACTTATTCTTATTTAAAGAAAAAAAGAATTCCTTACGATGAAGTCTTTGTTCTAGGAACTCATTATAAGGTAGATATGGCTAAAAAACTTAAATGTGATATATTTATAGAAGACTCCTATACAAATGCTGTGCAGTTGTCGGAAAATGGTTTTAAGGTACTACTTATAGATACCAATTATAATAGGAAGCCTTTAAATAAAAATATAATTAGAGTGTTTAATTGGAATGAAATATATGAAATAGTAAAAGAAATACCATTACATAGAAAAGCTATGTAATGGTATTTCTTTTGTTGAATTGATTAATAGATAAACCTATTTATATTAATTACTCATTAAGCTATAATGTAATAAAAAGGCAGAGTGCCATATTTGACACTGCCTAAATAGAGTAAGAGGTAGGAATATGAAAGACAAGGAGAAGAAAATAACAGGCGGAATAATTGTTGCAGCAGGAAAAACATCAGAAAAAAATGAATCACAGCCATTACTAAAAATAGGTTCTATTACTGTAGTAAAAAGAATTGTATTAACCTTTCAAAAGGTTGGAATTTCGCCAATTGTTATAATTACTGGATATAAGGCTAAAGAAATTGAACATCATTTGTCTGATTATGGGATTATATTTTTGAGAAATCAACAGTATGAAAACTCAGATATGTTTGATTCTGCAAAAATAGGGATAGATTTTTTGCAGAATAAATGTGATCAGGTAATATTTAATCCAGTGAATATTCCTATGTTTACACCAGATACACTTCAAAGGATGATGGAATCTGGTGCAAGAGTAATTTCTCCATCTTATCATGGAAAATCTGGTCATCCTCTTTTGATATCTTGTGAATTAATTCCTAGAATTCTAGAATATGATGGAAATATGGGAATGAGGGGAGCTATTCAAGATGTTGGGGTTAAAGCTCAATGTATGGATGTAGATGATGAGGGTATTATAAGTGATATGGATGATATTGATATATTGGATCAACTTTTAAAAAAACATAATCAGCGTATACTACATCCTTTTATTAGAATCAGCATTGAAAAAGAATCACTATTTTTTAATTCAAGAACAAAATTACTTTTAACTTTGATTCAAGATACCCATTCTGTACGAAGTGCATGCAGACATATTGCACTTTCTTATAGTAAAGCGTGGAATATGTTAAACCAGCTAGAGCAAGAGCTTGGATATGCAGTAGTTGAAAGAAAACATGGTGGTAGTAAGGGTGGAAATACTTATTTGACAAAAGAAGGTATTGATTTTTTGGAAAAATATCAACAATTTGAGCAGAATGTACGTCAGTATGCAAAAGATGAATTTGATAGATTATTTTAAAAAGTGCCCTAAAAATTATTTTATATGAAGCAAGTTCTTTTCATAAAGAATTTGATAAAAAGTACCCTCCGTTTTATAATGATTATAACAATAAAATGTTAAAATGTTATAAAATGGGAGGGTATTTATGTTTACTCTAAATATAAATGGTAAAGATGTAGTTTCTCAAACGGACAAACCTTTATTGTCATTTTTAAGAGATGAACTTAGAATTACTTCTGCAAAAGATGGATGTAGTGAAGGAGCATGTGGGACATGTACTGTTTTAGTAGATGGAAAAGCGGTAAAAGCTTGTTTACAAAAAGTATCAAAATTCCTAGGAAAGCAGATTTTAACTGTTGAAGGATTAAGCCATAGAGAAAAAGAAGTTTATGAACATTGTTTTGGAGAAGCAGGTGCAGTTCAGTGCGGTTTTTGCATTCCAGGAATGATAATTTGTGCAAAAGCATTGATAGATGTTAATCCTAATCCAACTAACATAGATGTAAAGAAAGCAATCAACGGAAATATTTGCCGTTGTACAGGTTACAAGAAAATTGAAGAAGCTATTTTAATGGCAGCAAAATATTTCAGAGACAATCTTGAAATACCAGTTCCTACAAGTAAATTGAAAGTAGCACAAAAATTTAAACGTGTTGATGCAGTGGAAAAAGTAAATGGGACAGGTATTTTTGTAGATGATATTGAATTACCTGGAATGATTTATGCAAAAACAGTTCGTTCCAAATATCCAAGAGCTATTATAAACAAAATTGATATTAGTAAAGCAGAAGCTCATCCGGATTGTGTGAAAATTTTGCTATCAAAGGATGTTCCAAATAATGTTATTGGGCATATAAAGCAAGATTGGGATGTAATGATTGCTGAAGGTGGAACTACAAGATATGTAGGAGATTCACTAGCATTAGTATCAACTTATCATAAAGACAAACTTGATGAAGTATGTCAGTTAGTTCAAGTTGAATACACAGAGCTGGAGCCAGTTACTTGTCCAACAGATGCTTTAAAGGGAGATGCACCTTTAATCCATGCAGATGGAAATATTATGAGCCGTTCTATTTTACAACGTGGTGATGCAGAGACGGCAATTAAGAATTCTAAATATGTTGTAACAAGAAAATATAAGACACCATTTCAAGAACATGGATTTATGGAACCGGAATGTGCAATTGCTATGCCTGAAGGAGAAGATGGTATTTTGTTGTATTCTGGTTCACAATCCATATATGATGAGCAGCGTGAAATTTCAAATATGCTTCAGATTCCAAAAGAAAAAGTACATTGCCAAACTAAACTTGTTGGAGGAGGATTTGGTGGCAAGGAAGATATGACAGTTCAACATCTTGCAGCACTCATGGCATGGTACACAAAAAAACCAGTGAAAGTAAAATTTTCAAGACAGGAAAGTTTGGATTATCATGTTAAACGCCATGCAATGGAAATGGAATTTACAACAGCTTGTGATGAAAATGGTTATTTGACAGGTATGAAAGCTGTTATTATTGCTGACACAGGTGCATATGCATCTCTTGGTGGACCTGTATTACAAAGAGCGTGTACGCATGCGGCTGGACCTTATAATTATCAGAATATTGACATTTTTGGCATGTCAGTTTATACCAATAATGTTGTTGGTGGAGCGTTTCGAGGTTTTGGGGTAACTCAAAGCTGCTTTGCTACTGAAAATAATATTAATTTACTAGCAGAAATGGTGGGGATTTCGCCATGGGAAATGCGTTATCGTAATGCAATCCGTCCTGGTCAGGTGCTACCTAATGGCCAGATAGCAGATGAAAGCGTTGCCATGGCAGAATGTTTGGAAGCTGTTAAGGATGTATATGAGTCAAATCCATATTCAGGTATTGCTATAGCATTCAAAAATAGTGGAACTGGTGTAGGGAAGAAGGACATTGGTCGTTGTATTTTATCCATTGAGGAGGGTAAAGTTCATATTCGAACTTCCGCAGCATGTATGGGCCAGGGGATTGGGACGATGTGTGTTACTGTGCTTTGTGAGACAACAGGTTTAAATCCAGATCTTATAGTGCATGAAAGAGCCGATACTGTTCGAACACCCGATTCAGGAACTAGTACGGCTTCTAGGCAGACGGTAGTAACTGGTGAAGCTGTAAGACGAGTGTCTGAAAAATTGAAAATGGAATTAGACAAAGGATTAACGCTTGATGATTTGGAAGGTAGAGAATTTTATGGAGAATATTCTACAAAAACAGATCCAATGGGGTCTATAAAAGAAAATCCAATTAGTCATGTAAGCTATAGTTATGGAGCGCAGGTTGTCATCCTTGATAAAGAAGGAAAAGTTGAAAAAGTAGTAGCAGCATATGATGTTGGAACACCTGTTAATATCCAGTCAGTTGAAGGACAGATTGAAGGCGGTATTATTATGGGACTGGGATATGCTATGACAGAAGAGTTTAAGATTGAAGGATGTTATCCTAAGACAAAGTTAGGTACATTAGGACTTATGAGATCAAAGGATGTCCCTAAACTTGAAGTTATTCTCGTACAGGGGAAAGGAAAAATTCCTGAAACATATGGAGCAAAAGGATGCGGAGAATTATGTTTGATTCCCACAGCTCCAGCTTGTTCTCACGCTTATTATAGATTAGATGGTAAATTCCGCTCCCAGTTGCCATTAAAAGATACGTTTTATAAAAAGTCAAAAAATAAATAGTGTGTAAAATAAATTAAATATATAGGAGGCATTATATGGAAAATATCAGTAAATCTGTAAAGAAAAAAGATCATGAATCAAAAATAACTGGTCACGCTCTTTATGTGGATGATCTTGTAATAGATGGTATGTTTTATGGCAAGCTGCTGCACTCTATAAAGGCAAAAGCATGCATAAAAAGTATTATTCTTCCTAAATTGCCTGAAGATTATTTTATTGTTGACAAGAACGACGTAACAGGTGTAAACCGTGTTTCAATTGTACTTGATGATACACCTGTTTATGCAGAAGACACTGTGGAGTATGTTGGTGAGCCAATTTTGATGGTTGTTGGATCAAATCTTAAAGAAGTCCTGAGAATTTTGAATGAAATCATTGTGATATATGAAGAACAAGTTCCTGTACTTGATATGTTAAAATCTGATACTGCTTTTTTCAATTACAATTATGCCAAAGGAGATATAGATAAGGCACTTAAAGAAGCTGATCGTGTTTTTATTGAGACTTTTCAGACAGGTTATCAGGAACAGGCTTATCTTGAAACCCAAGGTATAATTGCTTATCCACATGACGGGCGAATGACTGTACGTGGATCTATGCAGTGCCCGTATTATGTGTATAATGCAGTATCTAAAGCCTTGGGCTATGATAAGAAGGATGTTCAAATTATCCAAGATGTTACTGGTGGAGGCTTTGGTGGTAAGGAAGCATTTCCTTCTATACTTGCTTGTCAAACTGCAGTAGCAGCAAAAAAGCAAATAAACCAGTTAAGGTCATATTTGATAGAAGAGAAGATATGGAGTTTACTTCAAAACGTCATCCATCTATCTGCACCTATAAAGTAGCTGTTAAAAATGGTGAAATTACTGGTATGGATATTGATGTTTTATTCAATAGTGGTGCATATACAACGCTTTCTCCAGTTGTTTTGCAGCGTGGATTGATTTGTGCAAGTGGTGTATATCGTATAGACAATCTTCGTGTTGCAGGACGTGCGGTTAAGACAAATACTGTACCCTGCGGAGCCTATCGTGGATTTGGTGCTCCTCAGACTGTCTTTGCAGTAGAAATGATTATGGATCATATTGCAAAGGAAATGGGTATTGATTCACTTGAACTTAAGGAAAAATATATTGTTAAACAAGGGGATGCTACTTCTACAAGTGGAAAGTATCATTTCCATGTACCTCTGCCTGAAATGATTGCACGGATTGATGAACTTACAGATTATCGTGCGAAGCGTAAACTGTACAAGAATCAGAAGGGACGATACCGTAGGGGAATTGGTATGTCTATGTTCTTCCATGGATGTGGTTTTACTGGCAGCGGAGAACGCGACATTATTAAAGCTGTTGTGAAGATTAAAAAAAATGAAGATGATACGGTAGAGATTCTAGCAAGCAACTCCGATATAGGTCAAGGTATTAAAACAACTTTTTGCAAAATAGTTGCAGATACTCTTGGCATTTCTTATGACGAAGTATTTATAAGTAACCCAGATACAGATTATGTGCCTGATTCAGGTCCTACTGTAGCAAGTCGTTCTTTAATGACAGTTGGAGGATTACTTAAGAGTGCATCAGAAAAGCTTAAGAAAGAATGGAAATCTGGAGAACAACAAGTTGTAGAAGAACATTTTGTTGAGCCTGACTTTGTAATTCCTTTTAGTCTTAAAGAATTCAAGGGAGATGCTTATCCAACTTATGCTTGGTCTGTTAATGCTATTGAAGTGGAAGTAGATACACTTACTGCTACTACAAAGATTCTTGGAACATGGGGTATTTTTGATGTTGGTGTTCCTATTGATATGAATATTATACAGGGTCAGATGCAGGGAGGTTTACTTCAAGGTATTGGTTATGCTTCTATGGAGCAGATGGACTGCAATGATAAAGGTATGATTCGTAATAATAGCTTTAGTGATTACATCATTCCTACAGCAGTAGATGTGCCCAATCTAGTAACTGAAATCATTAATAATCCATATACTTATGGTCCATATGGGGCAAAGGGTGCAGGTGAACTTCCTCTTGTTGGTGTGGCTCCAGCTTATCTTGAAGCCATGGAAAATGCACTTTGTGTAAATTTAAATAAGGTGCCATTCACACAAGAAGATGCTATGAGAGTTTTACAGGAGGTGCTTAAGTAATGATAGAATTTATTCTTAACGGTAACAAGGTTACATCCACTGCTAAGGCAAATGAGCGTTTATTGGATGTACTTAGAAGTGAATTTCATATAACTGGCGTAAAATGCGGTTGTAAAGAAGGTGAATGTGGTGCCTGCTCTGTCATTCTCAATGATAGATTAGTTAACTCTTGTATGATAGCCATGGGTAGTATTGAGAGAAGTACTATTATGACCATTGAAGGGTATAGTAAAACTGAACGTTTTGCAGTTCTTGATAAGGCATATGCTTTTGTAAGTGCTGTACAGTGTGGTTTTTGTATTCCAGGAATGATACTTGCATCAGAATGTATTCTTGCCAAGAATCCAAATCCTACAGAAACAGAGATTCGTGAAGGTATTTCTGGTAATCTTTGCAGATGTACTGGCTACAATGCCATAGTTAAAGCTATTTTAATGGCAGCAAAGGAGGGGAAGGGGTTATGGTAAACGGGTGTAGGTCAAAATCTTTAAAGGAAGCACTGGACATCATTGCAAAGGAAGCTGTTACTCCTTATGCAGGAGGTACAGATTTGATGATTAAAGCAGATGAAAGTGCTACCTATTTATTCCTTAATAAAGTACCAGAGATGAAAAATATCATAGAAGATAAGGAATATATTCGTATTGGGGCCGCATGCACTTTTACTGATATTATTGAAAATGAATTAACTCCTGCTATTTTAAAGGAAGCAGTATCACAGATTGCAGCACCAGCAATTCGTAACCTGGGCACTGTTGGTGGAAATATTTGCAACGGATCAGCTAAGGCGGACAGTGCACTGATTTTTTTTGCCACAGATTCTAAACTTCGGATTGTTAGTAGCAGAGGAGAACGTGTGATTCCTATTACTGAGTTCTATCTTGGTAAAAAAAAGACTTCACTGCACAAAGATGAACTGCTTGTTGAGATTCTTATGAAAAAAACAGGTATTAGTAACTACTATTATAAGAAAGTGGGTGCAAGAAATGCATTGGCAATTTCTAGAGTATCTTTTGCCGCTATTCTTAATGTAAAACTTGGTAAGATAGTTAGCTGTATGACAGCATTTGGTGCAGTTAGCGACACTATAATAAGGCAGGCTGACATTGATGCAATGCTTATTGGTAAAACTATTGAAGAGGCAAAGACTGTGAAGGAAGATTATCTTTTAGCATATGATAAGGCAATTGTTCCTGTAAAAGGTAGAATTTCTGCAGAATACAGAAAGACTGTATGTATGAATTTGCTGCGAGATTTTCTTGAAAACAATGGAATTTGATTCTTTGGCAATTAATAATAAATTTATAATAAAAATAATGCGATGCAACTTTTTTTGAGAGGACAATTGTCCTATGTCCTCTCAAAAAAATGCGTCGCATCTTGCTTAAACTGCGAAAGTTGAGTAAGTAATAAGTATTCACATCTAAAAATTTTGGAACACATATAAAACAGTTTTGATAAACATAGTTATTTGTTGTTATCTGTAACTTTCTCAGTAGTAGTGCTAGTTTTATTCTGCAATTCATCAAATCTCTTCATGACTTCACTACAGGTATCTTTACAAATTTGTGGTAAATCACTGTTTGTTGCCTTATTAAAATCTAATCCTGCTTGTGAAAAACCCTTTTCTACTGCAGCCCTCATTTGCTGTAATTTGGCTGGATCATCTCCTGCTATAGAAGTTGCCATAGTCATAATACGATCGGCAACTGCATTTACAGAATATGCACCCCCTTCTGATATTGCTTTCTGTGCACCTTCTGGAGTTGTTGCTAGTGGTGGGTATGCATTTTCTATAGATCCAAACACTTTAGTAAGTAAATCTGTAGTCTCTTTTGACATACCAGTAGTTCCACTTTCAGTTGATTTTCCAAGTAATTTATTTTGAGTGTTTATTGTATCACTTATGAATTTTTTTATAAGATCTGTTTTTAAATTTTCCTGTTCTTCTTTTAAAGCTTTAACTTCTTCTGTAGAAAGTTTCTGTTTTACAGGTTTGTAGCTTGAACTTTCTGATTCCTTTTCTGTAGATTTAACAAATGTATCAGTTTTTGAATTTTGTGTCATCCCTTGGGATTTTGAAGTATCAATAGTACCATCACTTTTATTATCCCTGTTTTTTGTATCGTTTTTAGTCGTATAATTTGAGGTGGTAATTCCTTTATATCCAATAATATCCATAAACAATTTTTACCCCCTTGTTCCTTATTTTGTATAATTATCGTCTAATTACATATGTACTTAACGATTATTCCAAAATAAACCATAAATCTATTATCAAACATTATAAATTAAAAAGCTGAAAAAAGTTATGTGACACTGTAAATATTAAATTTTCAAAATCTAGAAGCTTATTTTGTTTACTTTGAGATAAAAGCTAAAATCAGAACCTTTCATCATGATAAAAAAAGTAATTATGTAAAAAATATATAGAAAAATCTTCTTGAATTGTATATAATTATAATACAACCTTGAAAATTATATTATAATAGGTAAAATAAGGTTATAAAATATATGTTGGTAATAAAATTTTCAATATAATATTGTTAAAGTAATTTGAAATGAAAAGGTTATGTCTAAACATGTAACTAAAAGGAGGAAAGTATAACTATGAAGTATTCAAATGTTAAAGTTTCTTCAAAAGAGCATTTTGTTTCTGTAAAGGTAACTTCAGATGAAAAGCCAAAGGTATCTGATTTGACGACTAAAAAATGGCAGGGGATAATTGATTTGCTTTCATTAACTGCAAATGTGCCTTCAGCATTAATTATGCGTCTTGAAGAAAAACATATGGCTGTTTTTCTTAGCAGCAATACCAATGCTAACCCATATAAAATAGGTGAAAAGGCAGAATTGCTTTCTGGGCTTTATTGTGAAACTGTTGTTGGAAACAAAGCCTGTCTTCTTGTACCTAATGCTTTGAAGGATCCATTGTGGGAAGGAAATCCTGATGTCAAGTTGAATATGATATCCTATTTGGGACTTCCAATAATATGGCCAGATGGTGAAATATTTGGAACCATATGTGTTTTAGATAATAAAGAAAACCACTATAACAAGCATCATATTAAACTTATTGAACTTTTAAAAGATAGCATTGAAAAAGATCTGCAATTAGCATTAGAAGAAAAAAGATTGAAAAAAGAGCTCAAAAGTAGAAAAGTAGCAGAGAAAAGACTAATAGAAACTGAAACTATGTATAGAGAATTATTTAATAACATGGGAAGTGCAGTGATAATTTATAATGTAAAAAATGAAGGTAAAATGTTTGTTTTTAAGGATTTAAACAAGGCTGCGGAATTAATTGAAAAAATCAATAAGGCTGATATTATAGGTAAGGACATTAAAGAGTGTTTTCCTGCAGTTTCGCAGAGTGATTTACTGAAAACAATGAAACAAGTATGGAAAACAGGAATACCTAATCATATAGGCAACATATTTTATGAAGATAATAGAATAAAGGGATGGAGAGATAATTATTATATATATAAGTTGTCATCAGAAGAAATAGTTGTTGTATATGATGATATTTCTGAAAAAATGGAACATCAAAAAATTATTAATGAAACCCTTGAATTAGAAAAGTTAAAAACTGAATTTTTTGCTAACATATCTCATGAATTAAAGACACCGCTTAATATTATTTTAGGTACTACAAAAATTAATGAAATGATGATTCAAGATGAAGAAAATTACATCAATAAAGGAAAAATAATAAACAATATAAATATTGAAAAACAAAATTCCTTTAGATTGTTAAGACTAATAAACAATCTAATTGATTTAACTAAAATAGATTCAAAAGATATTGAACTTAATAAGATGAATTATAATATTGTTGATTTAGTGGAAGAAATTACTCAATCGGTAGTGGAATATATAAATGATAGTACTTTAACTATTACATTTGATACTGATATAGAGGAAAAAGCAGTTGCCTGTGATTTAGATAAAATTCAAAGAATAATGCTTAATCTTCTATCCAATTCAGTAAAGTTTACAGAACCAGGGGGAAGTATATTTGTAAATGTAATTGATGGTGAAGAATATATAACTATTACTGTACAAGATACTGGTATTGGCATATCAAGTGATAAATTAGCAATAATATTTGATAGATTCAGGCAAGTAGACAAGTCCTTTACAAGAAATAATGAAGGAAGTGGTATTGGTTTATCCATAGTTAAATCACTAGTAGAAATGCATGAGGGTACTATTTTTGTAGAGAGTGAATATGGAGTAGGAACTAAATTCGTAATAAGGCTTCCAATAAAGCTAGTGGATTATGAGAATGTGGAAGAAAAAACTAAGTTGCTAAATGACACAATTAGCAATTGTGTAGAAAAAACGAAAATTGAGTTTTCTGATATATATTGATTGAGAGTTAAAGCTGAGTGAGAAATTTTCATCTTCTTTATATGGAACATACTAGAATTCTTGATATTAAGGGGTAAAAAGAAATCAGTAGAAAAGAGTTTTATTGAAGAATAAGAAGGGTCTGTCGCATTGAGAATAAACACTACAATATATTGTGCTAATTTTAAATTTGCAAATCAATATATTTTATGTAAATTCCTTAATGCGGCAGACCATTTTTTATGTCCTTGCCAAAGGGTGTACTTTATTTAGTTAAGGGTATTGGAATTTTTATTTGTTTTGAGCTAAAAATTTTATTATATTTTCTAGTGTTTAACCTTATGTTCGTTTGCTGAATTATTTTCTTTTATATTGTTTTTCTTATCAGTTTTAATTTTTTGGCCTTTATTTTCACTTACTGTTACATCAGTTTTAGTGTCATTTGTAACAGTGGCATTGTTGTTAATAGTATCATTAGTAGTAGTATCAGTATTATTAGAAGTATTAGTATCCGTAGTTGTATCTGTAGTTGATGTTGAAGTAGTACTTGTAGCATTAACATCATTGTTTGATGCTGGTACAGTTCCGGTTGATGTACTTTTATCTTCTGAAGTAGTATTATTAGTGGGACTTGTTTCATCGTTAGTTTTTACATCTTGCTCCTTTTCAGCTTCTTTCTTTAGTTTACCTATTCCACCTTTCATTGCTTCTTTTTTTTCTGCAACTACTTGATTGAGTTTTTCATTTTCAGTAGTTAGAGTTTGCTGAGCTTGACTTAAAGTATCCTCAGCAGTTTTTATTGCTTGCTCATCACCAGCTTTTTTAGCTTGTTCTACATTCTTTTCAGCTTCTTTTACTACTTTTTTATATTGAAGTAATAGTTGTCTTTCCTTAGCAACTGCTATTATCGCTTCTTTCTTTCGTGTTTGCATTTCTATAACTAGAGATAAAGTTCCTTTGAAGGTTCCAGAAGCTTTGTTTTCTATATTTTTTAAAACCTCTATAGATTTCATTTGTCTAGTAGCTATTGCTGTTTCTAATTTTTCTAGTTCATCTGATTTTGCAGTGCTATCACTAGTACCACTAGATGTTTTATCTATGGCATCAGCTACTTTATCTTGGGCTTCAGTCATTTTATCAGTGTATTCCGTAAATGCTTGATTTGAAAGAGCAGTCTTTTCTTTATCAGCCATTACTTCACTTTCTCCAAGTCTTTCTTCTGCTATAGCTACTAGAGCTTCAGCTTTTTTATCATCTCCAAAAGCTATGCTAATCTTCAAGTTATCTATAGCTTTGTCCATATGGTACAGTATAGTATTATCGGGCGTAATGCCAGCCTTACCTGCAAATGTTGCAGTATTAGTGTCCGCTAATACTCTTCCTCCTAAACTTAAAGATACAGCTATAGCTGTAACAAATAATGCTATCTTTTTCATGTCTATTCCTCCTCAAAATTGTTTATTGTGTTTTTCTATATATATTTACGACATATACTTTACTTTTTAGGGGGGTGTATAAGGATATACATGAAAAAAACAAAATTTTTTATACTTTTGCTCTTAATTAAGATAATATTATGGAATTATTATTTTTATCAAATTTAATTCTATACTCCCCTATATTTAACACAGACTGCGTATATATTAATGGAGGTGTTACTAATGAATAAACTTTTTATTAAATTTTTTCCAATAATATCGTCAGTATTTATACTGTTTTTGCATATATTGGGATTTATAATTACATTATACTTACCAAATTATTTAATGTTGCCAATATGGATAGCATCAGGATGTATTGATATTATTTTTATACTCAAGCTTGGAAAAATAATAGGTTCTATTCATAAATCTATGTATATAGATAATTTAACTCAATTGAACAACAGAGACTTTTTTTATGACAGTATATCTGATGTAATGGAAAAACTGCAGAAAAAGCAGTCATATGTTTCTCTGCTAATAATAGATTTAGATAACTTTAAAAATATTAATGATACATATGGTCATATTGCAGGGGATGAAATCCTAAAACAGTTTTCAAATATATTGAAACGTAATATTAGAACTAATGATATAGCTACTAGATGGGGTGGTGATGAATTTGTTATAACTCTTCCTGGGGTTAACAGGAAAGATGCATTGAATATTGCAGATAGAATTAGAATTGATATACACAGCTATAATTTTTTTTATAATAATATTCTTTTTAAAGTTACAGCCAGTATAGGCATTACTTCAATTGAAAATAAAATGGATATAAATGATTTTATAAATTTAGCGGATAAAGCGTTATATAAGGCTAAGGCTAATAAAAATTCAGTAGCATTTTTAGGGGCATGTATTGATTTATAGTGTAGCATTATAGTAATTTGAAGTGAGCTCAATTAAAAATAGACATTATTTAAAAAAGCTGTCATTTTCCAAGCTGCATACTTAAACTCAATTAGTGTGTGGATATTTAATTTCTGTTGAAATCTTTTATTATATGATTGAAGTCAATACGTTGAAATATACTACCGAAAACATTTTTTTAATTAATACAATATTCGGGAAAAACCAATGATTTTTTTTGCACAATATGTCATAATTAATATAATGAATGAACATGACAGATAGGGGATGAAACTTTGAAATCTAAAGACAACTTCAAAATATTAATTGTAGACGATGAAGTAGATTATTTAAATTTAATGAAAGATTCATTAGATGAAAAAGGATACAATTCAAACAAAGCTATATCAGGAATGGAAGCTCTTAAAAAGCTAAAAGAGGAAAATTTCAATTTAGTAATAACCGGTTTAAAGATGCCCAAAATGGATGGAATTCAACTGATGGAGAGAATTAAAAAGGATTTTCCAGACATAGAAGTTATAATTGCAACACTATATGGATCAATTGAAAACGCAGTAGAGGCTATGAAAAAAGGGGCATTTAGTTATTTTGTTAGGAGTAACTCTTTTGAAGAATTGTTAATTGAAATTGAAAAAATAAGGAAGTTTTGGACATTAAAAAATGACAATAGATTTTTAAGAGATCAACAAAACAACGGCGGGTATATTCTAAAAACTTATAATCATGAATATGAAAATACCCTTAATATATTGAGAAAGGCAGCTCGAAGTAACATTAATATGCTTATTACTGGTGAATCAGGTGTTGGTAAAGAAGTGTTAGCTAGGCATATACATGAAACTAGTGATAGAAGAGAAGGGAATTTTGTAGCTGTAAATTGCCAAGCGTTGTCTGAAAATTTACTGGAATCAGAACTTTTTGGACATGAAAAAGGATCCTTTACTGGAGCTATAGAAAGAAGAGAAGGAAGGTTTCAACAAGCTAATGGGGGAACTTTATTTTTAGATGAAATAGGGGAAATGCCTGTAAACGTTCAAATAAAACTTTTAAGAGTATTAGAAACAAGAACTATTGAGATGATAGGAAGTAATAAAAGTATAAATGTAGATTTAAGACTTATATCTGCTACAAACAGGGATATAGAAAAAGCAATAGATAAGGGCAGTTTCAGAAAAGATTTATTTTATAGAATTAACACCATAATTTTAGATGTACCATCTTTAAGAGAAAGAAGAGAAGATTTAGATATGCTTATAGAATTTTTTCTTAAAAAGTGTGAAAAAGAGCAAAAAAGAAAATAAATAGTGTGCAGCAAGGGGTAATAGATTTTTTGCGTTCATACAGTTATCCTGGAAACATAAGAGAACTTAGAAATATAATTGAAAGACTTATAGTTTTATCTGAGGATGGTGAGGTGAGATTTGAGGATTTGCCAGAGGTGAGGAAGAATTGTTTAAATGAAATTAGTAATTTAGATGAAATAATACCTTTAAAAGAATTTAGAAAATCTATTGAGAAAGATTATATTATTAAGGTATTAAGAAAATGTGATGGAAGCATAACAAAATCAGCAATACATCTTAAAATAAGCAAGAGACAACTTTTTAATAAGATTTCAGAGTATGATATAAAGTGAAATTTTTTTCGCCAAAAAAGTGAAAAAAATTTCACTTTTTTATTTGTAAAAATTTATATAGGAATAGATTTTAGCTATATATCATATGCGAATAAGTTGGCATATAAATTGCTATTAAATATGTTAAAGGGAAAAGCGTTTTAAGAAAGGGGGAAAGAATTTAAAATTAAAAATACTAAAGGAAAAGAGCATTAAATAACAAATACATAAGGGGGAAAAAATTATGCAGGAAAGAGTTATGCAGGAAACAAAAAACGGTACACCTACTTTAAAGAGGGAAATAAACCTATTTCAAGCTACATTGCTTGTAGTTGGTATAGTCATAGGTAGTGGAGTATTCTTCAAACCATCAGCAGTATTTAGAAATGCAGGAGCACCAGGGCTTGGTATACTCGCTTGGATAGTTGGATGTATAATAACTGTAGCTGGAGCTTTAAGTATCGCAGAAATATCAGCAGCGATTCCTAAAGCAGGCGGATTATTCGTATATTTAAAAGAACTATATGGAGAAAAATGGGCATTTTTACTTGGCTGGGTGCAAACTCTTATATATTACCCAGGAATGAGCGCTGCTTTAGCAGTGGTATTTGCAACTCAATGTACAAGTTTTATGGATGTATCACCAACAGGCCAGAAAGTCATGGCTGTAGGAATAATTATATTTCTTAGTATTGTAAATCTTATTTCCACAAAATTTGCTGCTAAATTTGCATCAGTATTTACTATAGCAAAGCTTATACCTATATCTGTAATTATTATTTGTGGTTTTGCTATGGGAAAAGTTCATGAATTTACTCCAATGACAACATCGTCTAGCAGCGGAGCAGGATTTGGAGCAGCACTTTTAGGTGTTTTGTTTGCTTATGAAGGATGGGTTGCAGTAGCTAACATGGCAGAAGAAATGAAGAACCCTGCTAAAGACTTACCTAAAGCTATAGTAATTGGACTAACAATAATAACTATAGCATATCTAGGTGTTAATTTAGCAATATTAAATACTATGTCAGTGGCTGATATAGCTGCGTCTAAAAAACCAGCTTCTGATGCAGCAGTTATATTATTTGGATCAGTTGGAGAAAAATTAATTGCAGCAGGAATTTTAATTTCTATTACAGGTTGTTTAAGTGCATTTACATTGACTGGCGCAAGAATACCTTACGCTATGGCAGTAGACAATATATTTCCATTTAAAAATTTCTTTGGAAAATTGAGCAAAAAATCTGCTACACCTAATAATGCATTAATATTTCAAAGTATACTTGCATGTATATATGCTTTATCTGGGTCTTTTGATACTTTAACTGACTTAGCCGTATTCGCTATTTGGTTATTTTTTATACTTGGAATAGCTGGCGTATTTAAGTTAAGAAAAGATCATAAAGAACTTATAGTAGAAGGATCATATAAAGTTCCGTTATACCCAATAGTTCCTATGATAGGTATACTAGGAGCTATGTACGTTGTTGTAAGTACCTTTATTACAGGAACTGCTAATGCACTATTTGGAATTGGAGTTACATTAGTAGGATTACCTGTTTACATGTATATTAAAAAATCAAATTCAAGTAAAGATGTACCTATGTAAATAAAATCAAGAAATGCCCTTTGAACTGTAATTTGTCAGTTTAAAGGGCATTTAATTGTTATGCTTGTCACAGAAATAATTCATACTGAGATTACTATTTAAATTATAGTAATCTTTTTTATTTAGGATATAATACATATAAATATAATGAAAGGTGGTGGTATTATGCCTAATAATAAAATACCCAATCGGTTGATTAATGAAAAGTCTCCTTATCTACTTCAACATGCTTATAATCCCGTTGACTGGTACCCATGGACACCAGAAGCATTTGAAAAAGCTAAAAATGAGGATAAACCTATATTTCTTTCGATTGGATATTCTTAGGTATAAGTGCTTGTTGTCATTGGTGTCATGTAATGGAAAGAGAATCTTTTGAAGATGAAGAAACGGCTAAGGTTTTAAATGAGTATTTTATAGCTATAAAAGTGGATAGAGAAGAAAGGCCGGATATAGATAATATATATATGACTTTTTGTCAAGCATATGCTGGTAATGGGGGGTGGCCTCTTACAGTTATTTTAACACCAGATAAAAATCCTTTTTTTGCAGGTACTTATTTTCCAAGAGAAAGTAGGCATGGCATTTCCGGGTTAAAAGATATTTTATATTCTGTTAATGAAGCTTGGACTAAAGATAAGGAAAAGCTTATAAAATCCAGTAAAGATATGATAAAAGAAATAAAAAGTCACACAAAAATTAGCAATAAAGGAGAATTGAGTCCCCAAATTATAGAAGATATAGTCAAAAATTTAAAAATGCACTTTCAAAAAGATTATGGTGGATTCAGTAAAGCTCCTAAATTTCCTACTCCACATAACTTGTATTTTTTACTTAGGTATTATTTTGTGAAAAAAGACAAAGAAATTTTAAATATTATAGAGAAAACCCTTCAAGCTATGTATAAAGGTGGTATTTTTGATCATGTAGGCTATGGATTTTCTAGATATTCTACAGATGAAAAATGGCTTGTGCCCCATTTTGAAAAGATGTTATATGATAATGCTCTTTTATCACTGGTATATGCTGAAACCTATAAGCTTACTGATGATTCTTTATACAAAGATATAGCTGAAAAAATTTTCACCTATATATTAAGAGATATGAGAGATAAAGAAGGAGCCTTTTATTCTGCAGAAGATGCAGATTCAGAAGGAGAAGAAGGAAAATTTTATTTATGGAGTTTAGAGGAAATAACAAAGGTTTTAGGATATGAAAAAGCTAAGATATATACAAATATCTATGATATTACAGAGCATGGAAATTTTGGAGAGCAAAATATACCTAACTTAATAAATACATCCTTACAGAGCATAGAAGAAAACAAAGAGTTAAAGGGAGAATTAGAATCATTAAGAAATAAGCTTTATGATTATAGAGAAAAAAGAGAGCATCCCTTCAAGGATGATAAAATTCTAACTTCCTGGAATGGTCTTATTATAGCTTCTTTAGCTTATGGTGGAAGAGTTTTTGAAAAACAAGAGTATATAAATGCTGCAAAAGAAGCCACTGAATTCATATTAAAAAAACTCATAAGGGAAGATGGTAGACTTTTAGCCAGATATAGAAAAGGAGAAACTGCTAATTTAGGGATTTTGGATGATTATGCTTTTTTTATATGGGCACTTATAGAACTTTATGAGAGCTGTTTTGAAATAAAATATATAAAGGAAGCCTTGGCATTAAAAGATCAAATGATAAAACTTTTCTGGGACGCAGAAGAGGGAGGCTTTTATCTTTATGGTAGTGATAATGAAAAGCTTATAATGAAACCTAAAGAATTATATGATGGGGCAATACCTTCAGGAAATTCTATAGCAGCTTTAGATTTATTACGGCTCTCAAAAATTACGGGAGATTTGAAATTAGAAGCTTTTACTAAAGATCAGTTTCAAGTTTTTGCAAACATGGTAAATAAAAATTCTATGGCATATACATGTTTTAGTACTGCATTTATGTATCATAATAGTTCCATAAAAGAAATAGTAATAGCAGGAGATAAAGAAGAAAAATTTGTTAAGGAAGCTTTAAAAGAAATAGATAAAGAATATAATCCATTTTTAATAATAATTTTAAATGATAAAAACAAAGCTTTAGATAATATAAATGCTTTTATAAAAGGTCAAGGAAAAGTAAATGGCAAAGCAGCTATTTACATATGTGAAAATTTTTCTTGTAAAAAAGCTATAACTAACTTAGATGAATTAAAAAACAAGGGAATGAATTAAAATACAAAATTGATGTATAATTTTTAAAACAACCTCCATCATTTTTATTGAATGTAGCAAAAGCACTATGAATTTTATGGAAATTCATGGCGCTTTTTTCTAATTGTGAAAGTTAAATTTCAAGTTTTTTACTAAAATTTATTTTGAGATATACTTTAAGGTAAACTTGTAAATAGAAAATTAGATTGAAGCCCGTACTGATGAAGGAGCAAGATATTAAGGATGATTTCATTGATTAAGCTTGGGTTAGTATATGCATGGGTTAAACTAAAACCTATATGATGTAAAAATATTCAAATAAAGTTTAATTTGGTTTAATTTATTCAGCAATAAAAAAATATTGAAGTTTATGCAAGGTTAATGTAGAATTTAATTGTTATATAAAATAAATTTTAGTTAAAATGCACAATGGGAGGATAATTTTATGAAGAGCAGTAGGAAAACTTTAAAATTTAAAATAACAGTAAATTCTTTAGTAGTAGTATTTTTAGTTACAATAGTACTTGCAATTGCATCGTATACTATAATTAACAAAAGGTTGGATGTGCAGATAAAAACGGACGGAGATGATTTTGTAGAAGAAATCGTTTCAGAAATTCAAACTAACAACGCAATAATAGCTCAATTAGATTCTCTTTTGGGAGAAAAAATTAATACTACAGCGTATCTAGCTGGACAAAATCCAAATATGTCAAACGAATATTTGATTCAAGTAGCAAAGGATATTGATGTACAAGAAATAAATATATGTAACCCGCAAGGTGAAATAATTTATTCTAACTTGCCAGCTAATATAGGATATAAATACCCAGAGGATCATCCAGTACAACCTGTTCTTAAGGGCAAACAGAGCAAAATTATTGAGTCTATAAGAAAAAGTTCAAATTCAACAGATACAAATTATTATAAATATGGTTCAGTAGCTTCAAAAAATGGTGGACTTGTGCAAGTAGGTGTTATTGCTAACCAAGTTGTTAAATTAAATGAAGCAGTAAATGATGAAAATCTAGTAACTAGATTAGGAAAAAGACCAAATATCGTATATGCACTAACAATTAGTCCTGATGCCAAAGCTTTAGCACATAGTGATAAAACTAGAGTGGGAATTTCATTAACAGATGAAGGTAGTAAAAATGCATTACAAGGAAAAGCATCTAGTTCTGTATATAATTATAAAGGACAAGATGTATATGATGTTATAGTACCTGTAAAAAGTAGTGATGGAAAAGTAATTAAGGCTGTGGATGTAGGAATTTCACTTAAGAATAAGCATGAAGCATTAGTAAATGTTATAGTAAGTTTTATAGTAATATCTCTTTTTGCTTTCATAATAAGTGCATTTATATTAAGGACATTAATAGGCAAAAATTTAAAACCTTTAGGCAATTTAGCTGAAGGTGCAGAAAATGTTTCTCATGGTGATCTTACAAAAAATATAGAGATAAAAACTGAAGATGAAATAGGTAAGCTTGGAGAAAGTTTCAATAATATGATTGAAAATCTTAGAACTATGGCGGGTAAAATTAATAATGTATCTCAAAACTTAGGAACTTCAGCAAAAACACTATTAGTATCTGTAAAACAAGTTTCACAGGGGTCAGAAGAAATTTCTAATTCTACACAGGAAGTTGCTGAAGGATCAGAAAAGCAGGTTATGGCTGCAGATGAAATATCAAATGGTATGAAAAGTGTAGTGGGAAATATATCTAATATAAAAGAACAAGTAACAAATGTAGTGAAATTTTCTGAAAATGTAAGTAAACTTGCAGAAGATGGAAGAGAAAAAATGGACAACATGGTTACACAAATTAACGTTATAAAAAATAGTGTGAATTATTCCTCAGAGGTAATAGGTGAACTTCAACAAACTTCAAAAGAAATAGGGAATATTGTAGAAATAATAGACGGAATATCAGATCAAACCAATTTATTAGCACTTAATGCTTCTATAGAAGCTGCTAGAGCAGGAGAAGCAGGAAAAGGCTTTGCCGTGGTAGCAGATGAAGTTAGAAAGCTGGCAGAGGAATCTATGGCATCTTCAAGTAATATTAAAAATTTAATTAATGAGACACAGCAAAAAACTAATAAAGCACTTCTTTCTATAGAAGAAGGTAATAAAGAGACACAAAAAGGAGAAGTTATAGTAAAAATAGTTGGAGATGCATTAAATGAAATTTTAAAATCCTTTGATGAAACAAGAAATAATTTAGAGAAAGTTAATGAAGTGATATTAGACTCTGAAGAGACTATTGTTAAAATGGATAGAAATGTAGATAAAATACATGAGGTTACAACAAATACAGCAGCAAATACTGAAGAAGTAGCAGCATCTACTGAAGAACAAACAGCGGTAATACAAAGTGTTACAGAAGACTTAGAAAAGCTTAACAAAATGGCAGTAGAACTGGAAGAAAGCGTAAAAATACTTAAATGTAAATAAAAATATTGATAAAAGTTATAAATGGTAGTATAATAGATTGTAAATTATATATTAAATTCTTTGAAGAGAAAAGTATTTTTTAGAATGTTTTTAAAAGCGAGCAGAGATGGTGAGAGTCTGTAAGAAATCTAAATTAAAAGAGAGTCTCTGAGAAGCTTGTTAAAAAGATTTAACATAAGGCATCTTCAAAGAAATAACAAGGTAATTTTATATTTTCACTTGTTATTGATAGGAAGGAAGCTTAATATCAAAAACAAGACGTTAACTGCGTTAAAGTTTTGAGTGGATAAGGTATTGATACCTATCAATTAGAGTGGTACCGCGGATATAACCCCGTCTCTTTTTTATAAAGAGACAGGGGTTTTTATATTTTAAACTAATAATTAGAAAATCAAGTAAAAATTGATTCAGAGGATATTTGAATATCCTCTGAAGTTTAGTTAAACTATTCAGCTGGTAGTAGCCCTAATTTGTGGCTTTTAGAAGTGGAGTTTTAGGGCTTTGGCAATTGGATAAATTCTCAAAATATATTTTTGGAGGTTTTATAATGGATTATAAAAAGCTAGTAGCAGAAAGAATAAAAGAGCATGTGGAATTAGATTTAGAAACTATGGAAAAATTAATAGAAATACCACCAAAATCTGATATGGGGGATTATGCTTTTCCATGTTTTCAACTATCAAAAACTTTAAGAAAAGCACCAAATGCCATAGCAGAAGAGTTAAAGGGGAAATTAAATAAAGAAGGTTTTGAAAAAATTGAAAATTTAGGACCATACTTAAATTTTTTTGTTGATAAAAAGTTCTTTATAAAAAATGCTATAGAAAAAGTTTTGGAAGAGGGAGATAAATATGGTTCTTCAGATTTGGGAAAAGGAAAAAATATAACCATAGATTATTCTTCACCTAATATTGCAAAGCCTTTTCATGTTGGACATTTAAGTACTACAGCTATAGGAAATGCTTTATATAAAATTTTATCTTTCGAAGGATTCAACTGTATAGGTGTCAATCATTTAGGAGACTGGGGAACTCAGTTTGGAAAGCTTATATCAGCTTATAAAAGATGGTGTGATGAAGATGCGTTAGAAAAGAAACCAATAAATGAATTGTTAAGAATATATGTTAAATTCCATGAAGAAGCTGAAAAGGATCCATCTTTAGAGGATGAAGCAAGATTGTACTTTAAAAAATTAGAAGATGGATCTGAAGAGGAAACTAAACTTTGGCAGAGATTTAAAGATTTAAGTTTGAAAGAATTTAAAGTTGTTTATAATATGCTTGGTGTGGAATTTGACTCTTATGCAGGGGAAAGTTTCTATAACGATAAAATGGATGCTGTAATTGAAGAAATAGATAAAAAAGGACTGCTTGCAGATAGTAATGGAGCTAAAGTTGTAATGCTTGATGAATACAATATGCCTCCATGTATTATAAAAAAATCAGATGGAGCAACTATTTATGCCACTCGTGATTTAGCAGCAGCAACTTACAGAAAGAAAACTTATGACTTTTATAAGAATATATATGTAGTAGGAGAAGCTCAATCACTTCATTTTAAACAATTATTTACTACACTAAAACTTATGGGACATGATTGGGCTGATGATTGTAAACATGTAGCTTTTGGTCTTGTTAGATTTGCAGATAAGAAATTGTCAACAAGAAAAGGTGACGTTATATTCCTAGAAGATTTGTTAAATGAATCAGTAGAAAAAACTTTAGAAGTAATAAATGAAAAAAATCCTGATTTAGAAAATAAAGAAGAAGCAGCAAAAAAAATAGGTATAGGATCAGTAGTGTTTGCTTACTTAAAAAATAACAGAGAAAAAGATATAATATTTGACTGGAAAGAAATTTTAAGCTTCGACGGTGAAACAGGTCCTTATGTTCAATATAGTTATGCAAGGGGAAAGAGCATTCTTAGGAGAACAGGAGAAGTTAAAGGAAATGTAGACTATAGCAAATTAAGTTCTAAAGAAGAATTTGAACTTGTAAAAACTCTTGAAAGCTTTAAAAAATCTATATTACATTCTATAGATAAATTAGAACCTTATGTAGTTACAAGATACGCAATTGAAGTAGCTAAAGGATTTAATAAATTCTATAATGCTCACAGCATAATTAATGCAGAAGATGAAGCTACAAAAATAGCAAGAATTAAATTAGTAGAGGCCACTTGTCAGGTCTTAAAGAATGCACTAAACTTAATAGGAATACAAACAGTAGAAAAAATGTAGTTTTTAAAGTGCTTTAGAACAAGTTGTTCTAAAGCACTTTTATGTAGTTATTTTCAAATTGTTTATATTGTTATATAATAAGTAATGTAGCTTTAGAGAAGCAAAAGGTTGGAGGACTTTATAATGTTTATAAAAGAATACAATGAGGTATTAAGTGTACATGAAGAGATATTTAAGTATTATAATATGGATGAAGTAGTATATTTTGATATAGAAACAACAGGTTTTGATAAAGAGGAAGATAGTGTAGTACTCATATCCATGGGAACGTTTGAAAATAATAAAATTTTTAGTATAAAACAGTATTTTGCAGAAAGCTTGAAAGATGAAAAAGAAATATTAGATAATTTTAAAAAAGATATATTAGAATATAAAAAATGGTGTTCCTATAATGGGATGGCTTTTGATGAACCTTTCATAAAGAAAAGAATGGAAAAACAAAATATAATGTTTGAGCCTCCAAAATATCATGTAGATTTATATAGGCTTATAAGGCCTTATTATAAACAAATGGGTATGGAACGATGTAATCTTAAAACTGTAGAGAAATTCATAAATATAGTAAGAGAAGATCAAATAGATGGAGGAATAAGTGTAGATTTATATGAGGAATTTTTGTTAACTTCTAATGAGAAACTTAAAGAAACAATTATGTTACACAATTATGAAGATGTATTAAGCTTACCTAAAATACATGAACTTATTTCTAAAATTGAAAATGATGATAAATTAGTTAGAAAAGATGTAATTACAGAAAAGCAGTGCAGATATTTAAAAAATCTTCTTAAGAAAAATAATATTGTTTTAAATATGGATTTGGATAGAATATCAAAAAAGGCGGCTTCAAGAGCTATAGACAACATATTAAAAGGCTGCGTAGATTGCAATGAATTAAAAGATATAATTAGTAATAGTTATTAGAATTGTATTTTTCAAGCGAATATTTCATATCATTAAAAATATTTAGACTTATTATACAAGTTATTGTATAATATAGGAAAGGGGGTAGATTTTATGGTAGAACAAATAATGCACTCAGATATAGTAAAGCTTAAACCAGAAGACAACTTAAAAAAGGCACTTGAAACTATAAATGCAACTAAAGTAAATGGAGCACCTGTGGTTGATGATGATGATAAATTAGTTGGTATAATTGTTAAAGCTGATATATATAGATTTTTAATGGAAGAAGGTCATTATGAAACTTGCCCTGTAGATTGGGTAATGACAAAAAAAGTTATTACAGCATCTAAAAATGAAAAAATTGAAAAAGTAGCAGCTAGACTTAGAGAAAACGATATTATTGCTATTCCTATAGTAGATGATGGCGTTTTAGAAGGAATAGTATCCATTGAAGACATAGTTGATTATATTATAAAAAAGTTTGATTAGTAAAAAAAGCATGTCTTTAAATTTAAAGACATGCTTTTAATATTATTTGTTTTTTTTATAATGGCTACAATGGCTAGAACAAGAGCCACAATCACAGCCTCCAGAAGACTTTTTCTTTATATTTTTATATAATATATATGATGCAGAGGCAACTAAGATACCTGCTATTAAAATTTCAATTAACATATTTTTAACCTCCAAATTTACATTATCATAGAACCTATTTTAAAAACTATAAAAGAGACAAACCAAGCTAAAGTGAACTGATATAATACAGAGAATATAGCCATGTTTTTACCATATTCCTTTTTCATAGCAGCTACAGCAGATATACATGGAGTATATAACAGTACAAAAACTAAAAATGCATAAGCTGATACTGGAGTAAAATGATGAAGTAAAGATAACTTTAAATCACCTCCGTATATAACCCCCATAGTTCCTATTACTGCTTCTTTAGCCATAAGGCCTGTAAGTAGTGAAACTGAACTTTGCCAGTCTCCAAAGCCCAAAGGCTTAAATATTACGCTGATGAATTTTCCAATAGAACATAGTATGCTATTGTTTATATCTGTCATACCATAAATATTAAAATTAGATAAAAACCAAATCAGTACTGACATAGAGAAAATTACTGTTCCAGCCTTCTTTAAAAATCCTTTACCTTTATCCCAAGTATGAAGCGCCACATTTCTAAGTTCAGGAAGTTTATAATCAGGAAGTTCTATTATAAAAGGTTCCTCATCTTTTTTAAATAAAGTATTTTTAAATAGTATACCTATTAAAAAGGATATAATAATGCCTAAAAGGTACAAAGAAAGTATTATACTTGCGGCTCTACTAGGGAAAAAAGCTGCAGTAAATATGGCATATATAGGTAATCTAGCATTACAAGACATAAGAGGAACTAATAGAGCAGTAAGTTTTCTATCTTTTTCACTTTCTAAAGTCCTAGCTGACATAATGCCTGGAACGGAACAACCAAAGCTCATTACTAAAGGTATAAAAGCTTTTCCGGAAAGTCCCATCTTTCTCATTAATTTATCCATTATAAAGGCTGCTCTTGCCATATAACCACTATCTTCAAGTATAGATATACCAAGGAAAAGTGCCATAATAACAGGTAAGAATACTATAACAGAACCTACACCACCTAAAACACCACCTAGTAATAAAGATTTAAACCAAGGACTAGTGCTAGATAAAAGATTATCTAAAAATGGAATTAAATTTGAATTTAAAAGGCTATCAAGTCCATCTGATAAAGGTTGTCCTACCCAGCTGAAAGTGAATTTGAAAATTAACACTAAAATAATAAAAAATATTGGATAGGCTAAAACTTTATTAAGTACAATTTTATCAATTTTTTCTGTAGGTGAAATATAATTATTACTTGTAGAACTAAAACACTTGCTTAAAATTTTATTAATATAGTCATAAGTTTCTTTTTCATCGTGAAATTGAAATTCATTATCAGTTACAGGGGCTAAAAAATTGCTTCCAAGAAGCATTTGCTTTAAATCATCTATTCCTATGCCTTTGGAAGCAACTATAGGTACTACCATTACATTTAATTCTTTTGACAATAAAGAATAGTCTATTTTCATTCCTTTAGAATCCGCCACGTCTATCATATTTAAAACTAAAACAATAGGTTTATTAAAGGCTTTAAGTTGAGTTGTAAGATATAAATTTCTATCTAAATTAGAAGCATCTACTATATTTATTATTATATCTGCATTACCACTAATTAAAAATTCCCTTGACACCTTTTCTTCATTGGAATAAGTATCCATAGCATAAATTCCTGGTAAGTCTACAATTTTTAATGAATCATTTAAATAACCCTCTTTTTTATCTACAGTTACACCTGCCCAATTACCTACATATTGATTGGAACCAGTTAGTATGTTAAAAAGAGAAGTTTTGCCTACATTTGGATTGCCAAGTAAAGCTGCTGTTATCATAATATTTTACTCCTATACTACATCTTTTAGTAAATCGTATTTTACAAATATATTTTGTGCATCTTTTTTACGTATTGCCAAATTGAAACCTCTTAAATTTATTATTATAGGATCACCAAATGGAGCTGAAGCTTTTAAAGCTACTTCTGTTCCTTCAATACATCCTAAAGCAAGAAGTCTTTTGGTCAATTTTTCATCTCCACATATACTGTGTATTAAAGCTGTTTCTCCAAATTTTAAATCACAAATGCTCATTATTACCACCTCGTAATGAAAATCATTATCATTTATTATATTATAATAATAACATGGTTTATAGATAGTGTCAATATGAAATAAACATATATCTAAAGCCTATGATTTGGTGCTAATGGATTTTAGAGATTGAAATTGGGGTATTAGGGGGGATAAGCTAGGGTATAGAAATTAATAATATAATTTAATGTAAGCTAATTAGAATATTAATCATAAAATATAATAAATAAGGAAATCTAGAAAAAATACAATTTATATTATAATCTTTAATTTAAAGGTGCAAAATTTATAGATATTAGTGTAATATAGTAAATATATTAATTTATAAAGGGAGGATAAAAATGAATATAGCAGCTTTTTTTGATATTGATGGCACTTTATATAGAGAAGGATTAATTACAGAAGTTTTTAAAAAACTTGTAAAGTACGAAATAATACCAGCGGAAAGATGGTATAAAGAAGTAAAACCGGAGTATGAAAAATGGGATAAAAGACAAGGAAATTATGACAACTATCTGTTGAAAATGGCAGAAATATATATTGAAGCTATAAAAGGACTTCATAAATCTCAAATAGAGTTTATAGCTGGTAATGTAATAGCACAAAAGGGAGATAGAGTTTATACATTTACAAGAGATAAAATTAAATGGCATAAAGAAAAGGGTCATAAAATAATAACTGTTTCAGGAAGTCCTATAGAATTAGTAAGAGAAATGTCAAAAAAATATGGTTTTGATGATTATAGGGGAGCAATATATTTAATAGATGGTAATGAAACATATACTGGAGAAGTTGTTCCTATGTGGGATAGTGAAAGCAAAGAAAAAGCTATTGATGAACTTGTAAAAAAATACAATATAGATTTAAGTAATAGTTATGCTTATGGTGATACTGCTGGAGATTTTTCTATGTTTAAACTAGTAAAATATCCTGTTTGTGTAAATCCAACTAAAGAAATTCTCAAAAAGGTTTTAAATGACAAGGATGTTAGGCAAAAAATACAAATTGTAGTAGAAAGAAAAGACACAATATATAGATTAAAACCAGATGATATTAATAATTTTAGTTAAGATTCAGGTGGAGAATATACTCCGCCTTTTTAATTGAAGTTCACTTGATTGTTAAAAAATGATATAATGTTACGACAGGTGTTTTACATAATTAATTAGAAAAGAGTGGTAAAGTGATAGAAAGGCATAATGTTATAGAAATTGAAAAATTATTAGAAGAGAATTTGTTAAGTATAGATGGAAAAAATCATTTATTTAAGGATGCTTTATTCTTTGATTTAGAACACTATATATACAAGAAACCTATCTGCATAGGAGTTTTTGGATGTTGCTATCTTGATAATATAAATAATAAATTGCAGGTTACACAATATATGATAGAGAGTAAAAAAGATGGAGAGGATATATTAAACCTTGCAAGGGATTATTTTTATACTATGAGTTCAAAACATGGTAAAAAATATTTAGTTACTTTCTCAGGTAACAATGATTTTATAGTGATAAATTACCTTTTTGAAAAATATAATATAGATTTTAATATAGAAGAACATTTTATACATATTGATCTTCAAAAACAGTATGAAAAAGAAAAGAAAATTTGTATTGGACTTAAAGCACTGGAAAAAGAATTTGGCATAATTCGAGAAAGTGAAGTTATAAGTGGTTCTAATTTAGCTAAAACTTTTAGTAAAATTGTAAAAGATAATGATTATATAGAGAGAATGCCTGAAGAAAAAAAGGATAAAATACTTTTGTATAATGAACAAGATGTAGTAAGTTTGTTTGAAATTTATGTAAATTGGAATGCTGTAATGAAAAAGAACGAATTATTAGAAGGCTAAACAACATCTGCTTCTAAATTGATTAAATTATGAAAATTCAGTAACTTTTAGCAATACAGTTAATGTAACGGATAAGGAGGGTTGATTTGATGTTTAGCCCAATAAAAAACACAAAGGTTTATGAACAAGTAATAGAACAAATTAAAAATATGATTATAGATGGAACTTTGAAAAAGGGAGATAAACTGCCTTCTGAAAGAGATTTAGTTGAGCACCTTCAAGTAAGTAGAACATCTATAAGAGAGGCATTGAGAGCACTTCAAATTATAGGATTAGTGGAATGTAGACAGGGAGAAGGTAATTATATCAGAGAGAGCTTTGAAAATAGCTTATTCGAACCTTTATCTATGATGTTTATGCTTCAGGAAAGTGATCCTAGAGAAATAATAGAATTAAGAAAAATTATGGAAGTTGAAACTGCAGCTCTAGCAGCAGAAAGAGTAAGTGACGAAGAATTAGAGGACATGAAAAATTTGGTAAATGCATTAAAAGGTTCTAAAGATGAAAATATAAGTGTGAAAATAGATAAAGGATTTCATTATGAAATTGCTAAAGCATCTAAGAATTTTTTAGTGTTAAGCATGTTAAATGCAGTATCATCTTTAATAGATTCTTTTATTAAAGATGCTAGAAAAGAAATACTTAAAGATGAAAAAAATGTGGAAATTCTTTCTAAACAGCATGAAGATGTTTATGAAGCTTTAAAAAAACATGATTCTTTAGCAGCAGCAGCAGCAATGAAAAAACATTTAGATTTTGCTAATGAATATATTATTAATAAATAAAGTGTTTTTGAAAAAGTTAGTCTCAGAAGTAAAAAAATAGCTTTTGGGACTATTTTTTTAATTGTTAATATAATAACTATAATTCTGAAAAATCAATGAATTAAAGAAAATTTAGAGTTTTTTTAAATATTAATATGGATTAGTAACACTAGTAAATGAATGTTTAAGTGGATAAATGGAAATTTTAAACTTAATGTTAATTAAATAACAATCATAGAAATGAATAAAACATTGTGGTAATATTAGATCAATAACTGGTCATACCATACTACCAATGGTTAAAGGTGTGGTACAAAAATATAATTTATCCTATAGATAATTCCCTCAAAATTATAATTTGCTAAGGATAAATTGAAGGAAGATTGTTTGATTAGTAACGTTAAATAAATAACTCTATTTTCGCTTTTTAGAAAATAATTAAAAATAATTTAATTATTTTTAATGTAAAAATGTTGATGAAATCATTAACTGGACAACGTTTACATGAACTTGATGCTTTGAGTAGGCAGTGTTAATGAAATAACAATTATAGAAATATTGAGAATATTGTGGTAAAGTTTACTTATTAAGTGGTCGTACCATAGTACCATATTACCAATTTATTCTTGAGTGGATAAATTGAATTGGTAGTTACTATTTTTTATTGCACTAATAGCAATACTTTGACTTATGATTTCACCACAAAGTATAGCAGTAGCCTCAAGGCTTATGGGTGCAAAAGGCAAAATACTAAATGCAACATTTAAATTCTGTATAGTATATGTAATCGTTTTGGGAGTTATAGCTTATTTTAGAGGTGCTGTATTTAGCTTTTAAAAATGAAGTTGTAAAATTATAATATCAAGTAAATTTTGTCTGATGGCTACCTAATTTAACACGACCACTAAGTAAGATTCATTGATAGATGGATGAATTTTATGTATAGTATCAGCTAGACAAAATTATTCAAAAATATTAAGGAGGATATACTATAATGGCAAAGATAAAAATACCTTATCACAGACAAATGTTAGAAATTGAAGTAGAAGATAAAAATTTAGCTGGAATTTTAGAATCTAAGGCATCAGATTATAAAACGGATTTATCACAGGAGGAAATAGTAGAAAAAGCTTTAAATAATCCTATAGAATGTGAAAGTCTAGAAGAATTAGTTAAAAACAAAAACAATATGGTTATTATAACTAGTGATCATACAAGACCAGTGCCAAGTAAGATTACAATGCCTATACTTTTAAGAAGGATTAGAAAAGTAAATCCTAATATCAATATAAAAATACTTATTGCTACAGGCTTCCATAGAGCAACTACTAATGAAGAATTAATAAATAAATTTGGTGAAGAAATAGTTAAAAATGAAGAAATAGTAATACATGAATCCACAAATAAAGATAGCTTAGTTAAAGTTGGAACTTTACCTTCAGGCGGAGAACTTATATTAAACAAAGTAGCTATGGAAACAGAACTTTTAATAGCTGAAGGATTTATAGAAGCACATTTCTTTGCAGGATTTTCTGGAGGTAGAAAGAGTGTACTTCCAGGTATTGCATCAGCAGAAACTGTTATGGCAAATCATTGTTCTGAGTTTATATCCAGTGATTTTGCTAGAACAGGAATACTTAATGGTAATCCAATACATAAAGACATGCTTTATGCTGCTGAAAAGGCAAAATTAGCTTTTATATTAAATGTGGTTATAGATAGTGAAAAGAAAGTAATTAATGCTTTTGCAGGTCACAGCAAGTTTGCTCATGAAGAAGGATGTAAATTTGTATTAGACCTTTCTAAAGTAGATAAAGTAGATGCAGATATAGCAATTTCAACTAATGGAGGATATCCTTTAGATCAGAATATATATCAATCAGTAAAAGGCATGACTGCAGCAGAAGCCACTTGCAGGGAGGGTGGAGTAATAATTATGGTTTCCGCCTGTAATGATGGGCATGGTGGACAATCCTTTTATGACAATTTAGCCCATGCTAAAAGTCCTAGGGAACTTTTAGACAGAATAGAAAAGGTACCAAGAAATAAGACGGCTCCAGATCAATGGGAGTTTCAGATATTAGCTAGAATGCTTGATAAGTTTACTGTTATATTAGTTACTGATATGTGTGATTCTGAAATGATAAAAAGCATGCATATGGAACATGCCTATACTTTTGAAGAAGCACTTACGAGGGCTTATGAATTAAAGGGAAAGGATGCAAAAGTTGCAGTAATACCAGATGGAGTGTCAGTTATAGTTAGATAATTTATTTTTAATTAAGAGGTAAATAATAAAATTTTATGGAGGTATTTCAAATGGAAATATTAGTATGTATAAAACAAGTACCAGGTACTTCAAAAGTAGAAGTAGATCCAGTAACAGGAGTATTAAAAAGAGATGGTGTAGATTCGAAAATGAATCCATATGATTTATATGCTTTGGAAACAGCATTAAAAATAAAGGCAAAAGTAGGTGGAACTGTAAAAGTCATAAGCATGGGACCACCACAAGCAGCAGAAGTTATAAAAGAAGCTTATATGATGGGAGCAGATGAAGGAGTTCTTCTTTCAGATAGAAAATTTGCTGGAGCAGATGTTTTAGCTACATCTTACACTATATCCCAAGGTGTTAAAAGTATGGGAAAGGTAGATTTAATACTTTGCGGAAAACAAACTACAGATGGAGATACTGCCCAAGTAGGACCAGAAATGGCAGAATACTTAGGAATGCCACATATAGCTAATGTAATAAAAATAGAAGAGCTTAAAGAAAAATCAATAGTAGTAGAAATGGATATGCCAAATACTGTAGAAGTGGCAGAAGTTAAATTCCCATGTCTTTTAACTGTAGAAAAGGATATATTCCAACCAAGGCTTCCATCTTATAAGAAAGAAATTAGAAACTAAGGATAGAGAAGTTAAAATGTTAAGTTTGAAAGATTTTGAAGATAAAAATGAAAATAAATATGGATTAAATGGTTCACCAACTCAAGTAGAAAGAATATTCCCACCAGAAGTAAATACAGATAAAGAAATGTGGAAAGGTACAGGAGAAGAACTATCAGCTAAATTAGGATCAAAGCTTAAGAAAATGAAATTTCTATAATTTTTACAATATTAAATAGATAATTATTAGAATTAATATAGCAAAAAATAAATTGTTTTAAGGTAAAATTAAGGAGGAACAAGTTATGGGTAAATTATTAGTAAATCAGGAGAAATTAACTCCTTCAATCATAGAAGAATTATTAAATGTATGTCCCTTTGGAGCTTTAGAAGAAAAAGATGGGAAAGTAGAAATAAATGCAGGTTGTAAAATGTGTAAGCTTTGTGTTAAAAAAGGACCTGCAGGAGTTATGGAATTTGTGGAAGAGGAAGTAGAAGCTATAGATAAAAGTCTTTGGAAGGGTGTAGCTGTTTATGTGGATCATGTAGAAGGTGATATTCATCCAGTAACTTATGAACTTATTGGAAAAGCTAAAGAATTAGCAGCAAAAATAAACCATCCTGTATATGCAGTATTTGTAGGACACGATATAAAAAAAAAGGCAGAAGAAATACTACATTATGGAGTGGACAAAGTATTCGTATATGATAATGAAGAGCTAAAGGATTTTAGAATAGAACCTTATACTAAGGCTATGGAAGATTTTATAAATAATATGAAACCTTCAACTTTGCTAGTAGGTGCAACTACAGTAGGAAGATCCTTAGCACCAAGAATAGCAGCTAGATTTAGAACAGGTCTTACAGCAGATTGTACAATACTTGATATGAAAGAGAATACAGATTTAGTACAGATAAGACCAGCTTTTGGTGGAAATATAATGGCACAAATAATAAATCCAAATCATAGACCACAACTTGCTACAGTAAGATATAAGGTTATGAATGCACCAGAGCGAAGCGAAGAAAAAACTGGAGAAATTGTTGCCTGTAATATACCTAAGGAAGAATTATCTTCTAATATAAATGTACTAAAAGTTACAAGAAAGGAAATAGAAGAAAGCATATCTGATGCAGAGGTAATAGTAGCAGTTGGAAGAGGATTAAAAGCAGAAAAAGACATGGAAATGGTAAAGGAATTTGCAAGTTTAATTGGAGCACAAATAGCAGTAACAAGACCACTTATAGAAGCAGGTTGGGCAGATGCTAGAAAGCAAATAGGATTAAGTGGAAGAACTGTTAAGCCAAAGCTTATAGTTACTTTAGGAATTTCTGGAGCAGTACAATTTGCAGCAGGAATGAATAATTCAGATTGTATAATTTGCTATAAACAAAGATCCAAAGGCTTCTATATTTAATGTAGCTCATTATGGAATAGTAGGAGACATTTATGAAATAATACCAAAGCTTATAAATGACGTAAAAGAAGGAAATGTTTAAGAATTGAACTTTAAATATATTGTAAAGCTTTAATAGTTAAGAATTAATTATTCATTAATAATGAATTTGGAGGTAGTTAAGATGGAATGTTTATGTAATAAAGAATATAAAAAATTAGAAGGAAAAGATATAAAGTTTTTAAGAGATTTATTGGGTGAAGAAAGAGTTTTTATAGGAGAAGATATAAGTGAAGATTTCAGCCATGATGAATTAGGTGGTATAAGCAAAATGCCTGAAACTGTAGTAGAGGTTTTAACTACAGAAGAAGTTTCAAAAATAATGAATTATGCTTATGAAAATAATATTCCAGTAGTAGCTAGAGGATCAGGAACTGGTCTTAGTTGGGGCATCTGTTCCGATTTATGGCGGAATAATGATAAATTTAACAAAAATGAACAAAATAGTTGAAATAGATGAAGAAAATTTAACACTTACATTAGAGCCAGGAGTGCTTTTAATGGAAATAGCTAAATATGTAGAAGAACATGATTTATTTTACCCACCAGATCCAGGTGAAAAATCAGCAACTATAGGTGGAAACATAAACACTAATGCTGGTGGAATGAGAGCAGTTAAATATGGGGTTACAAGAGATTATGTAAGAGGACTTGGAAGTAGTTCTTCCAACATGGAAAAGTATTAGAAGTAGGTGGAAAAGTAGTTAAGAATAGTTCAGGATATAGTATAAAAGATTTAATCTGCGGTTCAGAAGGAACGTTAGGAATTATCACAAAAGCTATACTTAAATTAGTTCCTTTGCCAAAAAAAGTTATAAGCTTACTTATACCATTCCCTAATTTGAAATGGCAATAAATACAGTGCCAAAGATCATAAAATCAAAGTCTATACCAACAGCTATAGAATTTATGCAAAGAGAAGTTATCCTTGCAGCAGAAGAGTTTTTAGGAAAGAAGTTCCCTGATAATTCATCAGATGCATATTTGCTTTTAAGTTTTGATGGAAATAGTAATGAAGATATAGAAAAAGATTATGAAAAAGTTGCAAATATTTGTCTAGCAGAAGGCGCATTAGATGTATATATTTCAGATACAGATGAAAGAAAAGAAGCTGTATGGTCAGCAAGAGGAGCATTCCTTGAAGCAGTTAAAGCATCTACTACAGAAATGGATGAATGTGATGTTGTTGTTCCAAGAAATAAAGTAGCAGAGTTTGTAAAATATACAGATGAACTTCAAAAAGAGTTTAATATAAGAATAAGAAGTTTTGGACATGCAGGAGATGGAAATTTACATGTATATGCATTAAAAGATGATTTATCTAAGGAAGAATGGGAAAAGAAACTAAAAGAAGTATTTGAATGCATGTATAAAAAATCTGTAGAATTACATGGGTTAGTATCTGGAGAACACGGAATAGGTTTTGCCAAAAAGAGCTATATGTTTGAACAATATGGAGATGACTATATAGAACTTATGAGAAATATTAAATTAGCCTTTGATCCTAAAAATATATTAAATCCAGGTAAAGTTTGTGAATAAGTAGATTAAAAAAAGTAAGCTAGGAGTAAAAATACTTCTGGCTTATTTTTTTATGTGTAGAAATATTAAAAATAAAACTAAGTTTCAAGAATAAAAACGAAAATATTTGTAAAAATAACAACAAGAATAATTTTTATCCAACAAAGGAGGTAGAACATATTGACCGTTGCTTCAAAATTAAAACAGACAATATGTAGTTTAAAAGGGACAGAAGGAACTTTAAGAATTTATTCACTGCAAGCACAGGATAAAAATGTTAAAGCTGTATACAAAGAAGCATTAAAGAGTATTGATGAAATCGTTCAAGGTTTGCAAAAAGAATGAAAGCCATAGAATTGGAAGAACCTCAATACAAAAGTAATTAAGTTGGAGGCAATAAATACATGAGTACATGGATATTGGTATTATTAAGATCTGTAGGATTATTTTTTTTAACTTTAATTATAGTAAGAATTATGACAAAAAATTACTCAGCAAAAATCACACCATTTAAACTCATAAATTATGCTGTAATTGCTATTTTAATTTCTTTAGTTTCAGTAAATGCTATTTCAAATTGGGTATTTGGAATCATAACTTTGGCAGTTTGGATTTTATTTCCCATCATATTAGATTATATATCTATGAAAAGTAAATTCATATATGATTTAATCAATGGGAAAGAAACAGTTTTAATAAAAGATGGAAAAGTTATGGAAGAAAATTTAACAGATTTAAGACTTTCAGCAGAAGATATGTTAAGAGGGCTTCGTTCAAAAAATGTATTTAACTTAGCAGATGTTGAATTTGCTGTAATGGAGTCCACAGGAGATATGAATGTGATTTTAAAGTCGGATAAAAAACCTATTACTGCTCATGATTTAGGAATTAAGGTTTCTCCACAAACAGCACCTCAAACTGTGATTTTAGATGGAAATATAATTAATGAATCTTTAAGCAATTTAGGGTTAAATCAAGGATGGCTTAATGAACAACTTGAAAATATGGGCGTATCTTTAGAAAATGTCTTTATTGGTCAAGTAAATTGTAGTGGTGAGTTATACATAGATATTTTTGATGATAGCGTAAAATTGCCGCAATGCAACGTTAAAGAATTGATTTATGCAAATTTAGAAAAAAGTCAAGCGGATTTAACTAATTTTTCTTTGGAAACGGAAAACCAAAAAGCCAGGGCTATGTATCTAAACTATGCTAATAGACTTGAAAAAATTATGGGAAAGCTAGAACCTTATTTATTACGTTAGAAGGTGAAGAAAGTGTCCAGTAAGAAAGATAAAAAGTTAACACCTGCACAGAAAGAATACCAAACTTTTGCTAAGACAGTGGAACCTAAAAGATGTGTTTTTCGTAATTCAGTTAGAGCATTTATCTCAGGTGGAATTATATGTACAATTGGTCAGATATTGCAGTATATATTTATAAAGTATTTGCATTTTAGTGAAGCTACTGCAGGAAATCCTACTTCAGCAGTTTTAATTATAATATCTGTATTACTTACTGGCTTTGGAGTTTATGATCATATTGCTCAATGGGCTGGAGCAGGAACTGCTATTCCAGTTACAGGTTTTGCTAATACTATTGCCTCTAGTGCTATTGAGCATAGGAGTGAAGGTTATGTGTTAGGTGTTGGCGGAAACATGTTTAAAATAGCAGGGCCAGTAATCACTTTTGGAGTTTTTGCAGCCTTTGTAATTAGTATTATAAAAATTACGCTTAAATGGTTAGGTGGGATATAAATGATTAAAGGTCATCAATCATGGATTTTTAAATCTAAACCAGTTATATTAGCTTCAGCTGCTATAGGAGGACCTTTTGAAGCCCATGGAGCTCTAGCCGAGGATTTTGATATTCTTCATGAGGATATTTGGCTAGGACAGGATAGTTTTGAAAAAGCAGAGAAAAAATTATTAGAGGAAGCTTGTGAATTAGCAATTAGTAAATCTAAAATTAAAAAAGATTCAATACAGTTTTTTGTAAGTGGAGATTTAATGAATCAAATAACTACCAGCAGTTTTACTGCCCGTACTCTAGGCATACCTTATTTAGGTGTTTTTGGTGCTTGCTCTAGCTCTATGGAAGGATTAGCATTAGCTTCTCTTATAGTAGAAAGCAAGGCAGCACAATATGTAGTGGCGGGTACATCTAGCCATAATGGATCAGCGGAAAAGCAATTTAGATATCCAACTGAATATGGAAGTCAAAAACCACCTACAGCTCAGTGGACTGTCACTGGAGCAGGTGCAGCAGTGATTGGACATCAAGGTACAGGACCTAGAGTTACTGCTGCAACTATAGGAAAGGTAGTTGATATGGGTATTTCTGATCCCTTTAATATGGGAGCAGCTATGGCTCCAGCTGCAGTTAATACTATTGAAGCACATTTTAGGGATTTTAACATTAAGCCCTCCTATTATGATGTCATTGCTACTGGTGATTTGGGAAAATTAGGTCATAAAATTGCCAGTGATTTATTAAAGAAAGATGGATTAGAAATTCCACCAAGTATTTTTACTGATTGTGGAAAAATGATATATAAAGAAGATCAGCCTGTTTTTTCAGGTGGAAGCGGTTGTGGATGTTCTGCGGTAGTAACTTATGGACATTTTTTAAATCGTATGTTAAGAGGAGAACTAAAGAGAGTATTAATAGTTGCAACAGGAGCACTTATGTCCCCCATGTCCTATCAACAAAAAGAAAGCATACCTAGTGTTGCACATGCAGTGTCTATAGAGATGTGAGAAGAAGGGTGAATGATATGGAAAAGTTTATTTGGGCATTTATAGTGGGTGGTGGTATATGTGTAATTGGTCAACTTATGATGGATGTGCTTAAACTTACTCCCGCACATACTACAACTACATTGGTGGTGGTAGGAGCGATATTAGGAGGTTTAGGATTATATGATCCATTAATTAAATTTGCAGGGGCAGGTGCTTCTGTGCCTATAATAAGCTTTGGAAATGCATTAGTAAAGGGTGCCATTATGGAAGCAGAAAGAGATGGATTAATTGGAGTACTTACTGGAACCTTTGAAATCACTAGTGCAGGTATTTCTGCAGCAATTATATTTGGATTTTTGGGAGCATTGATATTTAAGCCTAAAGGCTAGAAGATATATTGTTAAGGAGGTGATGGTAATTAATTTAATCAGTAAACAAAAACAAGTAACAAATTTCTAATTTCTTGTTACTAAATGAGGAAGGGTGATAAAATGACAGTAGGAACTCAAATGCAGCAAGCAATTGCAGGAATGCAAAGTGCAGCAGCTACAATGAAAACTTTTGCTTTAGAAACTGAAGATGAAAGTGCAAAACAAGATTTTAAGCAAATAGCAGAAAATCTTGACATTGCTCTTGATGTTTTAAAAGGAAGACAGGAATATATTCAGCAGCAGGAACCTCAATATAAGCAATAATAATTATGAAACTAAAAGCTGAAAGGTTAAATCTTTCAGCTTTTATTAACTTCAAAAAGTTTCATTCCATATACTTTAATTAGCAGGTGGATCATCATTAATAATTTTATTAGCTTCTTCTTCTGAAAGGTCATAATTTAAAAATGTCTTATAGAAATTTCTAGTTTCTTTAATTATATCTATACTAGAGAATTTATCTGGATGTATAGTTTTTGCAGCCCATTGTATCTGAAGTGCCTCTTCTGCACTATATCTATCCCAGTAAAAAGCACCATCTGGATTAAAATATACTTTTGATGTCTTAACTGCATTTACTTTTTGCCATGATGGATCATTTAATAAGTTATCTATATTTTTTTTGCCGTTATTTAATTTCATTAACGTATTACTGCTTAATATTATAATATCTGGATTCCATTTTAATATCTGTTCCATAGATACCTGCTTATTGTTTCCTTTTACTTCTGCGGCAGCATTTACTCCTCCAGCGGTGTCTATCCAGGCACTAATTATTGTATTGCTGCCATCTACAGTTAGTGGTGAAAGTGAAGTTACATGAAGGACTTTAGGTCTCTGATCTTTGGGTATTTTAGAAGTTATACTTGTTATGTTATTAAGTTTAGTATCTAAATATGATATGTATGCATCTGCTTTTTTCTTTCCATCTTCTCCAAGAATATCACCTGTAAGTTTAACACATTCTTTTAAACTCTTAAAATCAGTAAAATTCAATTGAACAACTGGAATGCCTAGGTCGGATACTTTATTTGCACTTTTGTCATTTAAAGGCATGAATACGATATCAGGTTTTGCTTTTACAAGTTCTTCTGAATTAACAGAATCTGCAGTAAATGATGTAACTGCATTGTTCATTTGAGGATTTACTTTGTACAACCACGGTCTTCCTTTGGCTGTAAGAATAGTTGAAACAATTTTATCTCCGCCACCTAAAATACATAAAACTTCATTGTGAGCTTGCCAAGAATCTCCTATTTTTTTAATGTTTGAAGGTATGGTTACTTTTTTTCCAGCAGCATCAGTAATTGTTTTTGTTTGCTGATTTTTATCATCTGTTTTTTTCGATGTTTCACTACTACTGCAGCCAACCAATAAAAAAATAACTGCAAAAATAGTGATGAACATACATCTTAGGCTTTTTTTCATAAATTAACACATCCTTTTTAAAAAAATTGATCATGTGTTTAAAAGATTTATGGAACATGTCCCAATAGTAAGAAAATTGTGGTTGCAATAGCATAATAATGCGTTATACTTATAATAACATAACGTATTATGTTAAATCTACATTTTATTTAATGAATTACAAAAACAATTGAAAAGGAGGAAAAGCATATGGCAGAACCATTAACGTTAACTGAGTCCTCAGAAAATTTAGAATCAGAAGATTATAAAAGAAAATTAGAAGAGAGAAAAACAACTTATCTCATGATTGTTATAGCTATTTTGCCTATAGTGGCTATTCTAATTTCATTAACTATTGGACGATATTCAATATCCTTGCCACAATTTTTTGATGTAGTATCATCGAAGGTTTTTAGACATGATATAGCACAATCTAATACTATTGAAACAGTACTTTTCAATGTCAGGGCTCCTAGAATTCTATCGGCTTTAATGGTTGGAGCGGCATTATCTGTGTCAGGAGCTACATATCAGGGACTATTTAAAAACCCAATGGTGTCTCCAGACATACTTGGAGCTTCTGCTGGTGCAGGATTTGGTGCAGCATTTGGAATCCTTTTGTCCTTTAATGGATTAGGAATACAAATTTCAGCATTTTTATTTGGACTTGCAGCAGTAATAATAACATATTCAATAAGCAGCATAATAACCAGAGGCAATAATGCTACATTAGTACTTGTGCTTACAGGTATGGTTGTTGCAGCTTTGTTTACATCTTTTATTTCAATTACAAAATATGTGGCAGATCCATATGAAAAACTTCCACTTATAACTTTTTATCTTATGGGAGGATTATCTTCTGTTACTATGAAAGACATCAAAATGTTATTGATACCAATGATTATTGGAATTATACCATTGATTTTATTAAGATGGAAGTTTAATGTTCTTTCATTTGGAGATGAAGAAGCTAAGTCTTTAGGTATTGATACTTCAAGGTTAAGAGTGATTATTATACTCTGCTCAACTTTAATTACAGCTGCAGCTGTGTCAATTAGTGGAATGATTGGATGGGTAGGACTTGTAATACCTCATATAGCTAGAATGATAGTGGGACCCAATTTCAAAGTATTATTGCCTAGCTCATTACTTATTGGAGGTACTTTCCTTTTATTAGTTGATGATATAGCTAGATGCGCATTTTCTATAGAAATTCCTTTAGGAATTTTAACATCATTAATTGGAGCACCTTTTTTCATTTATCTTCTAATTAAAGGAAGGAGAGGATGGATATGAAACTAGAAGTCAGAAATGCAGTTTGTGGGTATGGTAGAAAAGATATAGTAAAAGATATATCTATGAATGTAAGTTCAGGAGAAATATTATGTTTACTTGGACCTAATGGTGTAGGTAAAACAACTTTTTTTAAGACTATATTAGGACTTTTAAAGTTAAAAGGTGGGCAAATACTTTTAGATGGACAAGATATACATAATTGGTCTAGAAAGCAATTAGCTAAAGCTATTGGCTATGTACCTCAGTCGCATACGCCCCCTTTTCCTTTTAAAGTTTTTGATGTGGTATTGATGGGAAGAACTGCTCATCTTTCAATGTTTTCTTCGCCTACTAAAGAGGATACGGATATTGCAGAGGAAGCTATAGATACCTTAAAAATATCCTATTTAAGGGATAAGATATATACAGAAATAAGTGGTGGGGAAAGGCAAATGGTTTTAATTGCTAGAGCTCTTGCTCAGCAACCCAAAATACTTATAATGGATGAACCAACTTCTAATTTGGATTTTGGAAATCAGATTAGAGTGTTAGAACAGATAAATAAGCTTTCTGAAAAAGGACTAGCAATTGTAATGACCTCACATTTTCCCAACCATGCTTTTCTATGTTCTACGAAAGTAGCCTTTATGCAAAGAAATAATGTATTTACAGTAGGTAATGTAGATGAGGTTGTGACAGAAGATAATCTTAAAGAAGCATATGGCATTAATGTAAAAATAATAAGCACAGTCAACTCCAATGGCGACAAGGTAAAAGCTTGTATTCCTATGATCAATTGAGTTGAAATAATATACAAGGGTATTAAGATTTTAGCAAAGGAAAGGACAGTGTCACATTATGAAAAAAATTTTTTTTACTGGTGAAAAAGGAATAGGAAAATCTACATTACTAAAAAAAATTATTAAAAATGTAGATTGTTCTATAGGTGGCTTTATTCAAGAAAAAGAGTTTACAGAGGAAACAAAAAACTTTAAAGTTATTTCACTTTATAATTTGGAAGATAGTTATAGTGTTGGAATTTACGACATAAAAAAAGATGTATTATATACAGATACAAATATTTTTAATGTTATTTCTGAGGAAATATTATTAAAAAGCTTATGTAATAGAGAGTTAATAGTACTTGATGAATTAGGATTTATGGAGGAAAGTGTTCCACTATTCAAAGATACCATTTTTAAAATACTTAATAGTGACAAGCCTGTTATAGGCGTATTAAAGGAGTGCAATGGAAATTTTGTACAGGAAATAGCTAAGCGGCAAGATGTACAAGTAATTAGAATTGATGAAAATAATAGAGATTTTATGGAAGATAAAATTCTTCATATTTTACAAAATAGTAATGTAAAGTTGAAGAAAACGTTGACAGTTCAAAGTTAATTTGATTATAAAAAATTTAAAAGCATAAATATTAAAAATTATATGAGGGGGAGCAAAAAATGAAAAAAATATCTAAAATTTTAATACTATTGTTAATAGTATGTACTTTTGGGGCTTGTGGAAAAAGCACAACTTCTACAAGTACAGCTACTGCAGATAGTAACAAAAAAATTACTGTTACTGATGGATTAGGGAGAAAAGTAGAGTTGGCTAAGCCTGCTGAAAAGATATTAACTAATTATCCTATAGCATCGCAAATACTATGTACTATAGGAAAACAAAAAGGTATTTTAGGAGCAGATGGAAAGGTTGTGGAAAATCCATTAGCGTCCTCACCAAAAGCAGGTGCAAGTAAATCAGCTATTAGTAACGAGGTAAATGTTGAACAAGTAATAGCTGCTAAACCGGATCTTGTTATCTTATCTAAAAAAAGTAAACAAATAGTACAAAACCTTGAAAAATCTAATATTAAAGTTTTTGTTGTAAGTGCAGAAAACCTTGATGAATTAAAATCTACTGTGAAAAATTTAGGAATAGTTACTGGTAAAGAAAAGGAATCAGAAGAATTTATGAATTACTACACAAAAAATTTGGATTCTATTAATAATAAACTTAAAGCTGTAGATCAAAAAAACAAGCCTAAAGTGTATATGGCAGGTGGAAGCATGTATTTAACTCCAGGAAAAAATATGTTTCAAAATTCGTTGATTGAGTTAAGTGGAGGAATAAATGTAGCAGGTTCTTTAAGTGGAAGTGCTAAGTGGAGTGAAGTATCCGCAGAACAGTTAATTAGCTGGAATCCTGATATAATAATTCTTACACAATATTCTGGAGTAAATCCACAAGATGTACTAAGTAATGATAGCTTGAAAGATATAAATGCTATAAAAAATAAAAAAGTTTATTTAATGCCTTCAAAAATGAGTTCTTGGGACATGCCTTCTCCACAAACAATTTTAGGAATAATGTGGTTAAGCACAAAAACAAATCCTGAAGCATTTAAAGATACAAATATAACAAAAGAAGTAGATGATTTTTATCAAAAATTTTATGGAACGACTTATACAAAACTTGGTGGGACTTTAGAATAAAATAACAAAAGTAGTGCAGATCGTTATGCTTGCAATAGTATAACGATTTGTAATTTATTTTAATATTGACTTTGAATTTATGAAATAAATTGTTAAATATAAGTTTTTCAAATTAGAGAAGGGAAGTTGAAAATGAAAGATGTTTTAAAAGAGTTATTTAAGTTAGAAAATGATGAATTGTTTAATAGAGCACAGGAAATAGCTAAAACTAAAAAGAAGATTTATTGCTCTCCAAATTTAATTAATAATTTTTGTACCACAACACCAGTTTGCAGACATTGTAAATGGCAAAGTTTTAGAACAATGCATGCTAATTTTTGTGGAAAAAGGACTTTGGAAGATATAAAAGTACGTACGAAAGTGCTTGTTGAAGCAGGTGTGGATAGGGTTTTTATGGCTTCAGGTTGGATGGGGTACAAGGTACCACATTATTACTATGATTATGTACAAGCAGTTAAAGAAAATTCTAATATGGAAGTGTATGGACTTTTTGGAGCTGTTGATAAAGAAAGTATTAAAAACTTAAAAGAATCAGGTATGGACGGATACATATGCAGCTTGGAATCTCCAAATGAAAAAATATATAAAAAATTTAGACCTGGAGGAGATACCTTAGAGGATCGTCTATATGCTTTGAAAACAGCTAAAGAATTTGGTTTAAAAACATGGAGCGGTTTTTTAGTGGGATTTGGGGAAACAGAAGAAGATGTTGGAGAGGGACTAGAAATACTGAAAAACATGGATGTAGATTCGCTATCTATACTTCCATTTACTCCAGTTATCAATACTCACATGATGAAGGATAATCCAGCAAATCCTTTTAAATGGGCAAAAGTAATGGCAGTGGCTAGAAATTATATGAAAAAGCCAGATTTATTTTCTGATAGTACTGAAGGTTTTTATTCTGGATATGGCATTTTAGGTGGAAGTAATGGGTTTTACATTTTTCCTAAAAACAGCAATAAAAAAGCCTAAAGAAGATAATATAACTTATTAATACAAAATAAATTATAGGGGTGTAAAATTATGTGGGAAATTTATGATGAGTTAATAGAATTAATACCTAAAGATTTAGTTATAAAGGATTTCGTAGCAGGATTAAACTGGTTTTTAGTAGAATCTGTTGGCACGGGTATGGCAATGACGCCTAAAGAAGGAAATTCTTATTTGCAGGTGGCAGGTAATGTGGTTGGGATGAAAGTCTATGAAGCAGCAAAACTTATAAAATCTTGGGATAATTATGAGGCGGCTTTGGGATTAGCAGCTATTAATTCTGTAATTAATACGCCTTGTAATATTGAAATGCTTAGTGGCATTAATATGAATGAACAACAAAAAATTAATGATTTTGAATATATGAAAGATAGAATAAAAGGTAAAAAGGTAGCTGTTATAGGTCATTTTCCAGATTTGGAACCTCTGGCTGAAATATGTAAGATTTCTATACTCGAAAGAATTCCACAAGAGGGAGATTTTCCAGATCCATCTTGTGAGTATTTATTGCCTGAGCAGGAATTTGTGTTTATAACAGGAACTACTTTAATAAATAAAACATTACCAAGGCTTCTTCAGCTTAGTAAAAATGCCTATGTTACTATTGTAGGACCTAGTACACCTATGACTAAATGCTTATATAAGTATGGAATTAATATGCTTGCAGGTACTGTAGTTACAGAGCGTAATAGGGTATGGAACTTGATTAGAGAAGGTGGAAGACATGGATTTTTTGATAATGGAGCAGTGAGGGTTAAAATATCTGAAGATAAAGTAAAATAGAGAATAGCTTTTACTAACCCTACAAGAACACCATATTCTTTAACAGAGCCTAAATTCTAAACTTAAAGTTAATATAAAGTATGGATAAAAAGCATACCTTTGGCAATAATATTATTTGAAAAACTAAATTATGATATAATTGATTTTGAAACTATAGACATACAATATCATAATTAAATTTTACTATTTACTTTACTCAAAGTTAAAGTTTAATTTATAGTGAAATTTAATTTTGAAGTTATATATTTATAATTTAAAATAACGTTGATTCTTAAAACAAGTTTTCAAATTTGGCTAATTTAGTGTATAATTGGACAAGTAACTTGTCAGAAGAAATACTTTAGAATTAAGATACAGAGAGGTTTTTTATGAGTAAAGCTTTGTTTATTACAGAAAAGCCATCAGTGGCTATGGAATATGTTAAACTTTTAAATGTAAAGGGTATAAAAAGAGATGGATATATAGAATCAGATAAGGCTGTATTTTCTTGGTGCGTAGGACATATGGTAACTATGAGTTATCCAGAAGCTTATGATCCCAAGCTTAAAAAATGGTCTTTAGATACTTTGCCTTTTTTACCTAAGGAATATAAATATGAAATTATTTCCGCAGTATCAAAGCAGTTTAATGTGGTTAGAGGATTATTAAAGAGAGAAGATATAAATAAAATATATGTATGTACCGACTCAGGAAGAGAAGGAGAATATATTTACAGACTTGTAGACCAAATGGTAGGAGTACAAGGTAAAGAAAAAAAGAGAGTATGGATTGATTCTCAAACAGAAGAGGAAATACGTAGAGGCATAAAAGAAGCAAAAGACATTTCAGAATATGATTCACTAGCTGACTCAGCATATTTAAGAGCAAAGGAAGATTACCTTTTAGGGATAAATTTTTCTAGACTTTTAACTCTTAAGTATGGAAAGACTGTAGCTAATGCGACTGGAGATAATTTAGTAGTAATTGCAGTAGGTAGAGTCATGAGCTGTGTTTTAGGAATGATTGTAGATAGAGAACGAGAATTCAGAAGTTTTGTAAAAACACCATTTTATAAAATACTTGGAAGCTTTGATGGTAATTCCAGTGGAGAATATGAAGAAGAAATGGTTTATGAAGGTGAATGGAAATCTGTAGAAGGTTCTAAATATAAAGACTCACCTCTTTTGTATAATGAAGGTGGCTTTAAAAAAAGGGAAGATGCAGAAAAGTTTATAGAAGAAATAGGAGATAAGATTTTTCAGGAAGAGCCGATTATAGAGGATATAAAAAAGACTGTTGAAGTTAAAAATGCTCCACTGCTTTTTAATTTAGCAGAACTTCAAAATGAGTGCTCAAAGAAATTCAAGATAAGCCCGGAAGAAACTTTAAATAAAGTACAATCCTTATATGAAAAAAAATTACTTACATATCCAAGAACAGATGCTAGGGTTTTATCTAAGGCTGTAGCTAAGGAAATAGATAAAAATATAAGTAAACTTTTGAAATATAATGGTGATGAGGAAATAAAGGGTATAGTAGAAAATATATTAAGTAATAAGTGGTATTCAAATTTAGAAAAAACTAAATATGTAAATGACAGCAAGATAACTGACCATTATGCTATTATACCTACAGGTGAAGGTCTTCAAAGCTATAATGCTCTTGGAGATTTGGAAAAAAAGGTATACAATTTAGTACTTAGAAGATTTTTGGCTATATTTTATCCACCAGCTAAATATAACAAAGTTTCTATTACAACTAAAGCAGGTGGAGAAAGATTCTTTACATCAGATAAAGTCTGTGTAGAGGAAGGATATCTTAATGTATTAAAAGAGTATAAAAAAAATAAAGAGGAAAAGAACTTAAAGTTTTTAAGTAAGCTTAAAAAGAATCAAACAATAGATGTAGTTGATATGGAAGTAAAGGAAGGGGAAACTTCACCTCCTAAAAGGTATACATCAGGATCTATAATTATTGCCATGGAAAATGCGGGTAAATTAATTGAAGATGAGGAGCTTAGAGAGCAAATAAAGGGAGCAGGCATAGGAACTTCTGCTACTAGAGCTGAAATATTAAAAAAGTTAGAAAAAATAGGTTATATTATGTCTGATAAGAAAACTCAAGTCATATTTCCAACTCAAAAGGGAGAAATGATATATGAGGTAGTGAGAAATTCTATACCTACACTGCTTAATCCTACACTTACAGCTAGTTGGGAAAAAGGACTAAAAATGGTATATAGCAAAGAAATAGCTTCAGAGATATTTATGAAAAAACTAGAGGATTATACTAAATTTAACATGAAAAAAGTTATGGATAAAATGAATATGGGTGATATGAACAGTTTCTTTGAAGAAGTTAAGGATAAAAATAACAACGTAGTAAAAAGCAAAGGTTCATCTAAAGGTAAAAAAAGTTCATCGACTAGTAAAAATGAGAATGGAACTAGAGAATCTCTTGGCTTATGCCCTATATGTAAAACTGGAGATATTGTAAAAAACAGTAAAGGGTATGGCTGCAATAACTGGCAAAGTGGGTGCAAATTCTTTGTAGGAGATATTTGTGGAAAAAAAATATCTGAGACACAAGTTAAAAAGTTAATGAGTGAAGGAAAAACAGATATTATAAATGGACTTAAATCAAAAAAAGGTAATGAATTTAATGCAAGACTTATAATAAAAGGTGGGAAAATAGAATTTTCCTTTGAAAATTCATAATGGGATAAAAAGACCATGTTAGAGAAATCTAATGTGGTCTTTTTATTAATCATTAACAGGTTAAAATAAAAACAACCTCATTTTTCAAATATAACTTAGGTAAAAGTAGAAAATTAAATTTAAAATTTGAATTTGGCAAGTAGTTTTAAAAATTAAAACTACTTGCTTTTATATTGACATAAAGTGTTGATTTGTTATATAGTTAATTACATAACTAATTAACTAATCAAGTTGGGAGGTAGTATATGAAAATTTTAATTGATGATAGTAAACCAATTTACCTCCAGGTGGCAGAAGGTATAGAGGATGATGTGTTGAATGGGATTCTAAATGAAGAGGAACAAGTTATGTCTACAAATCAGTTTGCTTCTGTTTATGGGATAAATCCAGCTACAGCAGGTAAGGGAATAAATATGCTGGTAGATGAAGGTATACTTTTTAAAAAAAGAGGTGTAGGTATGTTTGTTAAAGTGGGGGCAAAAGAATATATTAAAAAGAAACGTAAAAATGTCTTTCTTCAAGAATATGTAGCTAAAATGATTTCAGAGGCTAAAAAGCTAGATATAACAAGTGAAGAGTTAATAGAAATGATTAATAATTTGGAAAACAAATAAGAATCAAGTGAAAGTACAGAATAGGGGGGAGAAAAATGAACTTAGCAGTGGAAATAAAAAATTTAAATAAGAAATTTTTAAAAACAAAAGCTTTGGATGATTTGAGTTTGAATATAGAACAGAATAAGATATATGGATTATTAGGAAGAAATGGAGCAGGTAAAACTACGCTTTTAAAAATAATCTCAGCTTTATATATTCAAAACTCTGGAACAGTAAAAGTTTTTGGTGAAGAGCCATTTGAAAATGAAAAAGCTCTTAATAAAATTTGTTTTATAAGTGATAACCCTAAATTTATACCAACATTTTTGGTAAGAGAAATATTTAGTACAGCTAGAAGTTTTGGTGCTCATTGGGATAAAGAATTTGAAAAAAGGCTAATTAAAGAATTTCAGGTAGACATAAATAAACAATATAAGAATCTTTCAAAGGGAATGAAGTCTATAGTTTCCATAATAATAGGATTAGCAAGTAGGGCACCTCTTACAATATATGATGAGGCTTATACAGGTCTTGATGCAGTGTCTAGAGAAAAATTTTATAATATTTTATTAGAAGATTATAGTGAACACCCCAGAACCATAATATTTTCTACTCATCTTATAGATGAAGTGAGTAAATTACTGGAAAATGTAATAATAATTCATAAGGGCAAAGTTATATTAGAAGAAGAAGCAGACACTTTAAGAACTAAAGCTTTTTATATAAGTGGGGACAAAGAAAGAATGGAAGAAGTTCTAAAAAACAAAAATGTAATAGATAAAGAGATTATAGGAAGCACCGAAAATGCAGCTATATTTCAAACCATTACTAGGGAAGAAATATTGAAACTCGAAAATATGAACCTTAATATAAAGAATGTACCTCTTCAAAAGCTATTTGTTTATTTAACTTCAGTGTAGAAGGGGAGAAGGTGATTTTATGAATGAACTTAATAAGAATGAATTAAAATTTCAATTATTAGTTATTTTAAAACAAAGTATAGGGCAAATTTTTTTGGCTTTAATATTTAGTGTAAATTTGGCATTTAGTAATGTATTAATGATATCTCAGTTAAAAGAGAGGAATTATAGTATGATACCATCAGCTTTTTTAACTTTATTAGTAATGTTAATTATGGCTAACACATGTTTAACAACAGTTTATAAAAAAACAGTGTGTTATTTTATAAATATAGGTTATACAAGAAAAAAATATTATTTTGGAATTATGGCATTTAACATAATATTAAGTACCATTTCAACAGCTGTAACTTTTTTATCTTATGTTATGAGTGTAGGAAAATATGAAAATGATATTAGAATTCCATATATGGGATTCAATCTCAAGGGCTTAAATTTGCATTCATACTTTAAAATTTTACTAATAAGTTTCATCATGTTAACATTAATTTTTGCTATTGCTAATTTTATAAGTATAATTTCTTTTTCTAGTACATTATTTGCTGTAATAGTGAATGCTGTTCTTTTAACAAGTTTATTATGTGTTTATATTAAAAAACAATATATATGGAAAATCATAAACTTAGTTTTCGATACAAATAAAAATTTTTCTCTTATTATGATATTTTATACTATAATTTCTATAATGTTATATGTTTTAGCTAAGAGGATATTTATGAGAATAGATATAGAGTAAAGGAGTGTGATGTTATGACACAGTTAAAAGCAAGTTTAAAACTTAACTTTTTAAGTAGAAAAATTGCAGCTTTAATAGTTATTATTTTATTTGGAACAGTGTACTTTATGGTCCAAAATTATGGACAGCATATGTATATAGAGAATTGGTATGTATTACAAGAAATTAGTTTGTTTGTTTATGCTTATTATGGATATAAGTTTGCTTTTAACTATTGGGTTAGCATAGGAGGGAAAAGAAAAAGTTTTTACTTAGGTACTTTAGTTTTATTTGTTTTAACAGCAGCAGTACTTTCTTCTTTTCAAGTATTTACATTTAATAATTATGTTCTGCAAAAGAATATGGCACCAGATGATTATGGTACATTAAAAGTTATAGAAGTAGCAAAATTTACTCCTTTAGGAGTGTGGCTGTATCAATTTTTATATTTTATGTTTGCACTTTGTGGGGGAAACCTTTTAGGAGTATTGAGGACCAAATTTAATGATGGAATTTCTTTTGCTATTTTAGCAGTATACTATATGTTTCCTATGACTATTTATATTTTTACTGCAGATAAAGTAGATATACCTATTATTTATCAAGGTCAATTTGGAGTGTTTATTTATAATATTATAATATGGAGTATTTCTTTATATATAGGTCTGAGAATTATAACAAAAAAGGGAGACGTGTATATAGAATCAAGTGATTCTTAGACTTAGGTGGAGTTTGCTTGTGAGGAATACGATCGTAATATGAGTCTTAGAAGAACTTATCCAGGAGCGTATCAGCCGTTATCTCCAACCTTAAAGAAAAGCAGAGAGCCAAAATCTATGATTTTGTGCGAATCGCTTTCGCTGTGTGTGATGGTAGTGTTACGGATGGTAGCTATCGGATAAATGTAAAAATAGAGTAGTGTTTTGATAAGTAAGTTGTTTACTATAATACAATTCGTAAAGTTACCATAGTAATTTAAAGAGGTTGACCTTTTTAGGGATCAACCTCTTTAAATATAATGTGATTATTGTGCTGATTTTAACTTTTCAATACCTACTTGTATTCTTCTTAAAGTTTCTTCTTTACCTATTATTTCAGCTATTTCATAAGCGCCACCTGGAGTGGATTTCTTTCCTGAAACAGCAGTTCTTACAGGCCATAAAACTATACCGTTTTTAACACCCATTTCTGCTACTAAATCCATGCATATTTTTTCTATATTTTCAAAAGTCCATGGATCTAAAGCTTCAAATCTAGGTAATATTTTTTCTAAAACATCTAGTGAATTTTCAAAATTTGTTTTCATCTTCTTGTGAACATAAAGTTCTGCTGAATGTTCTGGTAAAGCTTCAAAAAAGTCTACCATATCAGGTATTTCATTTAGTACTTCTACTCTTGTATGTAAAAGTGGGCTTATTTTACTTAAATCTAAATCTTTAGTTATAACTTGTTTATAATAAGGAAGAGCTAGCTTGTGGAAGTCTTCTAATGGAAGCTTCTTTATATACTCTCCATTCATCCATTTTAATTTTACATCATCAAATATAGCTGGTGATTTATTTATATTTTTATAATTAAAGATTTTTACTAATCCTTCAAGAGAGAATATTTCTTCTTCTCCACCAGGATTCCATCCAAGTAGTGCTATATAGTTTAATATAGCATCTTTTAAGTACCCTTTTGCAACTAAGTCTTCGAAGGAAGCATCTCCATTTCTCTTACTTAATTTATGTTGAGTATCTTTCATTATTGGAGGGCAGTGAACGTATATTGGAACTTCCCATCCAAAAGCTTCATATAATCTGTTATATTTAGGTGAAGAGGATAGGTATTCACTTCCACGAACTACATGAGTTATGCTCATTAAATGGTCATCTACTACATTGGCAAAATTATATGTAGGGAATCCATCTGATTTTATAAGTATCATATCATCTAATTCAGAGTTATCTACAGTTATAGTTCCGTAAATATCATCTTCAAAGCTTGTAGTACCTGTAGATGGATTATTTTGTCTTATAACATAAGGAATACCAGAAGACAACTTTTCTTCTACTTCTTCCTTTGATAAGCTAAGACAGTGTTTATCATATTTAGCAGCTGTTTTTTCAGCTTCAGCGGCTGTTCTTAAAGTATCCATTCTTTCCTTAGAACAGAAACAATAGTAAGCTTCACCTTTTTCTATTAGCTGTTTAGCATATTCTATATATATGTGTGTTCTATCACTTTGTACATAGGGACCTACAGGGCCTTCTATATCAGGACCTTCATCATGTTTTAATCCAGTAACTTTTAGCGTATTATAAATGATATCTAAAGCACCATCTACAAATCTTTCCTGGTCGGTGTCTTCTATTCTAAGTATAAAGTCTCCATCTTCATGTTTTGCTATTAAATAAGCATATAATGCTGTTCTTAAATTACCAACATGCATGTAACCTGTTGGACTTGGGGCAAATCTTGTTCTAACTTTAGCCATTTTTATCACTCCTGTATTTATTAAAATAAAAACCTCTCATCACTGTGACGAAAGGTAAACTGACATAATATTACTAACTATAATAATATATTAACTAACCAATGGTGTCAAGGTACAGCAGGGAAAAGGATGTAACTAATATTAAAAAAAATAGAAAATATCTTACATATAAATGATGGTTTTTAAAAAAATTAAAAGATATAAAGGCGAAAAAACAAATAGAGCCATTCAATTTCATCAATTCAGGCTCTATTTTTTTGTTTTTAAATTTTAAACTTGTTTACTTCCTCAAGCATTTCTTTAGTCATAGTGCTAAGTATTTGTGAGGAGGCTGCTACTTCTTCTGTGGAAGCATTCATTTCTTCAGACGATGCAGAAATTTCTTGTGAAGAGGCTGAAACTTCAAGTGAAACTGAAGATACACCATCTACCCTAACTAGAATATCATTTTTATCTTTATCTATACTTTCAGCAGAATTTTTAACTGTTTGAATTTTAGGAATTACTTCATTCACAGCTTCTATGATTTTTTTAAAAGATAATATTGAACTATTTATAATCTTAACTTGGTTTATTAATTCAGCATCCATTTCAACAGAATCTTGAACTATAACATCAGTATTTTTAGATATCTCATTAATTAATCTACTAATGCTCTCTGATGATATTTGAGACTGCTCAGCAAGTTTTCTTATTTCATCTGCTACCACTGAAAATCCTCGTCCTGCCTCTCCGGCTCTGGCTGCCTCAATAGCAGCATTCAATGCTAATAAATTTGTTTGTTCTGCAATACTATTTATTATATTCGTAAACTCGTTTATTCCATTTACATCTTTTCCAAGGTTAACAATTTTACCGTTAAATGTCTTGAATGAATTACCAACTTTTGTAACAGATTCATTTAATTTATTCATCTCACTACTACTTTCTTTTGCCATTAAACTAATTTCTCTAGAATTTGAATCTACAATTTGTATTTCACTAACCATTCCAGATAACTTATTACTAAATTCATTAAGGATGTCTGCTACATTTATTAAATCTTCAGATTGTGTACTTGTTCCTTGTGCAATTTCACTTATTGCTTCTGTAACATTTTGTGATGAACTAGATATTTCTCCTGCGGCAGAGGATAAGTTTCCTGATTGCATATTAATATTTGAAGAATTTTCTTTTATTCGTCTAATCATTTCTCTTAGTGATTCCTGCATTACCTTCATTGAATGAGTCATATCTCCAACTTCGTCCTTTAGTTTTAGATATTTAGGAGAAACATCTTCACATAGATTACCCTCCGCTAATAATTCCAAATGGTCTGAAGTTGATTTTATTCCTTTAGATATATTATTAGCAACAATGTAAACCATTGCAAATCCGATTAATAAAAATAATATGGAAGATACCATAACGGAAATTTTTAGACTGTTAAGTTCTGAGAGTACTTCACTTTTTACTACTATAACTCCTATGGACCATTCGGTTCCTTTAACCGGCGCATACCCTATATATTTATATATTCCATCAAAGTAATACTCACCTATTCCTGTTTCTCCTGCACCCATTTTCTTCTCGATATTTGCTATGCCCTGTAATTTGGCATCTTTTTTTGCTTCTTCAATTGGATTATACATTTTAGTAACTAAATCCTTATTATTGCTAGCAATGTTTGTCCCATCTTTTTTTATCATAAATGCATAACCTGTTGCTCCAACTTTAACCATGTTAGTTAATTCACTTAATTTATTACCGTCCCTTGTTTCAATTAGTACGCCTACAACTTCATTGTTATTTTTAATAGGAACTGCATATACAACTACTACATCTCCACCAGTTTTACTTATTAACGGATCAGATACATTGCTTTTGCCGGATAAGGCCTTTTGAAAGTATGGTCTCTCTTTAACATTAGCTGTTGTTCCATCTGGCTTTTTGATATTTCCATTTTTATCTACATTCTCCAGCCTAATGCTTCCTATTCTTTTACCTTCTTCTAAAAGAATGGTCATTTTGTTTTCTGATGAATTAATTGGATCTTTTATTTCGGATCTTGCTGCAATAGATTCTAATGAATCCAGATGTCCTTCAATTCTGCCTTGAATATTATTGGCTGTTTGTTCTGCAATTTTAGGAAGATTCTTACCTAAATTTGATTCTAGTGCTTTTGATGAATTTATAAATGAAACTGCACCTAACCCTATGCATATAGCACCTATTAACGAGCCTAAAAATATTATCATTTTTGATTTTATACTCTTCATAATGTCCCCCAATTTTAAATTGTAATACTGATCTTTTATTCATTTTAATTCCCAAAAGTGCTTTTTCATTACTTCTTCTAGAATTTCATATAAAAACCAAAGTAATTTTTATGGGTTTTAAATCTTGCAATAATAAAAAAGAGCATCTTCAGATTCAGAGCGAATAAACAAAAGATTATACCATGGCCATTTTCATTGTATTACGTTTACAGTATAATTCTTTATTTTCCATAATTCTAATACATTCTTTCCCTTTTATTAATAGTTTTTATCTATTGATAAAATTTTCAATGCAATTTTAATAAAAAAGTAAGTATATTATTGATCAAGTGATTCTTAGACTCAGGAGGAGTTTGCCTGTGAGGAATACCTATCTCCATCTGAGTCTTAGAAGAACTTATCCAGGCGAGTAGCAGTGCTTATCCCCCACTTGAAGAAAAGCAGATATCCCCAATCTATGATTTGGTGATAGTCGCTTTCACAGAGTGCGATGGGGGTATTAGCAATGGTAGCGATCGGATAAAGGTTAAATAATTAAAATTGCGTAAAATATATTCAGTTAATTCTAAAAAATCTGACGCAATTTATTTGCATAAGATTCTTTAATATTGAGAGATACTAATAGAAAAAAGAGCTATAAAGTGAAAAATAAAGATAAAATACTATAATTTAAGTGGGAGCAAAATTGACATAAGCGTGTATTATTGGTATAAATAATATAGCACATATATGAAGTATTACACATATATCAATATTAAATAAACTGAATATGCTACAATAATATTTAAATAGTGTAGCGTTAAGAATATAGGAGGAAAAGATATGTCTATAAAAATTGCTATTAATGGGTTTGGAAGAATAGGTAGAGCAGTGCTCAGGATTGCAGAAGATAGATTGGATAAGGATGTAGAAATAGTAGCTGTTAATGCTAGAGCTGATAGTGAAACTTTAGCTCATCTTTTCAAATATGATTCCTGTTATGGAAAATTTAATGGAGAGGTAGAAACTACAAAAAATTCAATTATAATAAATGGAAAAAGCATAAAAATATTAAGGGAAAATGATCCGGAAAATTTGCCTTGGAAAGAAATGGATATAGATATAGTTGTAGAATCTACAGGGATTTTTAATGATAAAGAAAAATGTATGAAGCATGTAAAAGCAGGAGCTAAAAAGGTTATAATAACAGCTCCAGGAAAAGATGAAGACATAACTGTAGTTATGGGAGTTAATGAAGAAAAGCTGGACGTTGAAAAACATGTTGTGATTTCAAATGCTTCCTGCACAACAAACTGCTTGGCACCTTTTGCAAAAGTTTTAGATGATAATTTTGGAATAGTTAAAGGACTTATGACAACTATACACTCATATACTAACGACCAAAGAATATTGGACAAAACTCATAAAGATTTAAGAAGAGCAAGAGCAGCAGGGGAATCAATAATTCCAACTACTACAGGAGCAGCAAAAGCTGTGGGAAAAGTTCTTCCAAAACTCAAAGGAAAATTAAATGGTTTTTCTGTAAGAATACCTACACCTACAGTTTCGCTTACAGATTTAGTTTGTGAACTTTCAAAACCTGTAACTATTGCAGAAGTTAATAATGCATTTAAGAAAGCAGCTTTAGGATCTATGAAAGGTATACTTGGTTATTCAGAAGAACCATTAGTATCCATAGATTATAAAGGAGATGAGAGATCTTCTATAATAGATGGTCTTTCTACAATGGTAATGGAAGGAAACATGGTAAAGGTAGTTTCCTGGTACGATAATGAATGGGGATATTCTTGTAGAACTGTAGATTTAGTAAATTATACTGCAATGCAAATGCAGAAGCAATGTGAATACCATATGGGAATGGTAGTTTAATAAATAGTAAATAATGAATAATATAAAGGCTGTCAATTGTCAAATTGACAGCCTTTATATTGATAATTCCGGATTTTATAGGAAGGAAAAGAGGAATAAATGTAGAATTAAATAAGTAAAATAAAAATAACTTAAAAAAGTTAAAATACTAAAATGTAGATAATTGGGGGTAATGTTATGGCTGATTTAAGCGTAGATCTTCATGGAATAAAATTAAAAAACCCTGTTATGCCAGCTTCTGGACCACAGGTTAGAAATGCTGACTGTATGTTAGATTGTGTAAAACAAGGTGTTGGGGCACTAGTAACTAAAACAATATCTGAAAAGTTTGTTAGAACTGCAAGACCATGTATGGAGGAAACGAAAGATGGTGCGTTTTTAAATAGTGAATTATGGTCTGAACTTTCTGTAGAGCAATGGGTAGAAAAAGGTTATTCAAAATGTAAAAGTTATGGAGTACCTTTTATAGTAAGTTTAGGATATACTGCAAAAGAAATTGAAAAAGTTCTTCCTATTATAACCCCTTATGCAGATGTCATAGAAATATCAACTCATTATATGGAAAAAGATTTAGAGTCAGTAGTAGATTCTTTAAAAATCGCAAATACAAGTGATAAGCCAGTTTATATAAAAATAAGTCCAGGTATAACAAAGCTAGGTTGGTATGTTAAAAGGCTTGTAGAAGAAGGTGCAGCAGGATTTGTTGCAATAAATTCTATGGGACCATGCCTTCATATAGATGTTGAAACAGGACTACCATATCTAGGAGATGAAAAAGGATATGGATGGCTTTCTGGTAAATCTTTAAATCCTATAGCTTTAAGGTATGTTTATTCTATAGCTAATTCTGTAAAGGTACCTGTAATAGGTGTTGGAGGTATATCTACAGGAGAAGATGCAGTTGCTATGATTATGGCAGGAGCGTCAGCAGTACAAATGTGCACTGCAGCTATACTAGAAGGAAATGAAGTGTATTCTAGAGTATCTAATGAATTAAATCAGTGGCTTGATAATCATGGGTTTAAAAGCATAGAAGATATTAGAGGATTGACTGCTAGAAAAATGAAGGAAAGAAAAGTTATAAGAGAACCTATATTTCCAAAAATCAACAAAGAAAAATGTACTTCTTGCGGTAAATGCGCTAAGAGTTGTGCATATAGTGCTATAAATATAAAAGATAAAGCAGTTATAAATACAACTAAATGCTTTGGCTGCGGACTTTGCTTAACTAGATGTCCAGAAGCTGCAATAGAAATTTAAATATTAATCAATAAAAATGGAGCTGACACACTAACTAATTAGAGTGTCAGCTCTTTTAAGTGGATTTATCTATAACTGGGACTATTCAAAGTAGTTTGAAAAATTGCTATTGTAATGGCCTCAGTTATGTATTAATTAAAGGGTCATATATTTTACACTAACGCCTTCCACTTCAAGTAAGTCTTTTTCTAAGTTTTTTACTTCATTTAGTTCTGAACAAATATGAAGCAGAATAAGTCCAGTTTGAGAGCAGGACTCAGATGCAACTTCATGAAGTCCAAGCCTTGTTTTTATTATACAACCATATTTGGTTAAGACACTTTGAACTTCTGGGGCATGAATATTTCTAGGGTCAATAGATAATGCCATAATTGTAGTTTCCACAAAAATCACTCCTTTTCTTCATATACCATATATAAATATATTATAGCCTATTTTGTAAAAATAAATATATTTTTGAAATAAAATTAATTAATAAAAAGTTTTACTTTTATTAATTAAAATTTAATTTTATTTTAATGTTTCTGCAATATAATTATAGGAAAATTTAATTAAAAATAGCTATGAGAGGGAGGGATATTTGTGAATACTTTACTTAAAAAAAGATTAGGTGCAGTGCTGCTTTCTTTTGTGTTTGTATTAGAAGGCAGCTCAGCGCATGCTGCAGCAAACAAAAAATTAACATCAAAAGTTCAAGGATCGAAAAAAATTGTACAAGTCTCTAATAAATTTGATATAAGCAGTATAAAAAGTTCTATATCAGGTGTACAAGTTATAAAGTTGCAAGATGGGACATACATAATCATCTCTAGCAATTTAAGTGATTCTGAACTTCAAAAGAGACTGTCTAGATTTAAAGGAATTAAAAAAATACAGAATCCCAAAAACATTGGTATAATAAAACCTATAGAAAAAACACCAGTGCAAAATAATTTTAATGTACCAAATACAAAAACTAGTGAAGGAGCCGTACTTAATGATCAATGGTATAAATATGAATGGGATATAGGATATACTGAAAGTAATAAGGCTTGGGCATTAGTAAATCAAAAAAGGCAAATAAAAGTAGCTGTGGTAGATACAGGTGTGGATTATAATCATGTAGATTTAAAGAATAGAGTATTAAAGGATTTAGGATACAATTTTATAAGTAACACCAGTGATGCTATGGATGATAATTCTCATGGCACTCATGTAGCTGGCATAATTGCTGCAGAAGCTAATAATAAACAAGGTGTAGCAGGTATAACAGGTAGTTTAGATGTTAAAATAATACCAGTAAAAGTTTTAAACTCTAAAGGTGAAGGCGAATCAGATGTTATAGCTAAAGGTATAGAATATGCTGCTGATAAAGGAGCAGATATAATAAATTTAAGCTTTGGTTGTAATGAAGATAGTACAGATATAGAAAATGCAATACAATATGCCAGAAATAAAGGTGCATTTATAGTAGCTGCTGCAGGAAATGATAATATAAATTGTGATAATAGTAGCCCTGCAGGAGATACAGGAGCATATACAGTAGCAGCCATAGATTCTCAATATAAAAAAGCATCATTTTCAGATTATGGAAATTCTGTGAAGATAGCTGCTCCAGGAATGAAAATAGTAAGTACAGTACCTGGCAATAAGTATGAAGCTTGGGATGGAACTAGTATGGCAGCACCAGTGGTATCTGGAGTGGCTGCAATGGTTAAAGCAGAAAATCCAGCAATTACGCCAAGTGAAATGGAAGATATATTGGATAAATCAGCAGTAGATATAATGCAAAAGGGAAAAGATAAGTTTACAGGCTATGGATTAGTAGATGCTTATAAAGCTATACAATTAGAAAAAACCATGGAAAAGTAAAATAAAAATCAAGGGTTTAACACTGAAGATAAAATTAGCTTCAATGTTAAACCCTATTTTTATGGCAATATTTTATAGCTTTTTACTTTTGAAATATATGCATTTTTTAATATTAAATTTTAATATCTTTTATTTCTTCTCTTATTTTTTCAACAAGTAGTTCTTTGTCCATTGAATCTAAATCTTCTACAGAATTTATAATTGAAAGTATTCTATTCCTAACTGCACTGAATTTTTCAGGTGCTACTTCAGGTATAAAGGTATCACCAGGATTAGCTATTAAAGTAGAATATCCTTTGGATTGAAGTAATTCATTGAAACTTTCTTGTGCTTCAGCATCTCCATGAACTAGTAATACTCTTTCAGGTTTACTTTTAAAAGCTTCAAGCCATTCCATAAGACCGTTTCTATCTGCATGACCAGATAAGCCGTGTAAATTGTGTATTCTAGCATTTACTACAACTTCTTCTCCAAATAGCTTTACTCTTTTAGCACCATCTACTATGCTTCTTCCTAAAGTACCTTCTGCTTGATAGCCTACAAATACTATAGAACTTTCTTTTCTCCATAAATTATGTTTTAAATGATGTTTTATTCTACCAGCTTCACACATGCCACTGGCTGAAATTATAATAGCACCACTTTGAATTTTGTTAAGTTTTGCAGATTCCTCAGGAGATCTAGTAAAGGTTAAGCCAGGGAAATTTAAAGGATCACTACCTTTAGCTAAAATTTTCTGAGCTTCCTCATCATAATATTTATGGTATCTAGAAAATATAGATGTAGATTCAGAAGCCAAAGGACTATCTACATAAACAGAAACACCCTTTAATATATTATTTTCAACATATTCATTTAATGTATATAGGACTTCTTGAGTTCTTCCTACTGCAAAGGATGGTATTATTACATTTCCACCTCGTTTAAAAGTATCTTTTATAATTTTAGCAAAATCAGTAAGTTCCGATGATAGAGCAGTATGAAGTCTATTTCCATAGGTAGTTTCCATAATTAAATAATCTGCATAATCAATTAATTCAGGATCTTTTAAAATTGGTATATGCTTATTACCTAAATCACCAGTGTAAACTAGCTTAATTTGCTTTTTATTATCTTCAATAAGCATTTCTGTTATAGCAGAACCTAAAAGATGCCCAGCATCTCTAAATCTTATTTTAAAACCATCAAATAATTCTATCCATTGGTCGTAGGGATATCCATTAAATAAGTACATAGATACATTAGCTATTTTTTCAGTGTACAAAGGTTCTAGAGGAGGAAGTCCCTGACGAGCTCTTTTCCTATTTTTCCATTCAACTTCTGATTCTTGTATATGACCACTATCAGGAAGCATTGCATTACATAAATCTTTAGTACCTTCTGTGCATATAACTTGACCTTTAAACCCTTGTTTATAAAGTAAAGGTATTCTACCGCTATGATCTATATGGGAGTGGGATAAAATAACATAGTCTATATCTTTGGGATTAAAATTAAAGGTTGCATTACCTCGTTCTCTTTCATCTTTTCCTTGATACATACCACAATCTAAAAGTATGTTTTTATCTTTTACTTTTAAAAAATGACTTGAGCCGGTAACACAACCAGCTGCTCCATAAAATTCAATTTTCATTAAAAGTCCCCCCTTATCATCTGCTGATGTTGTTATAGTTATTATACCCTATAATTAGAAAATTTTAAATATTATATACAATAAAATTTATTATATATTTTCTAAATATGAAAATCTTGTCATATTTCAACTATGATTATGGTAAATTATTTATTGAAAAATAAACTATCCAAAATATTTGCTTTGAAAATTATATTTAGCAGCAGCAGCTATTTTATTAGCTGATAGTTTGCCGCTGTGCAAAGCTCCTTGCATCCATCCATGAGTTGCGGAAGTATGTTCTCCTGCAAAAAATACTCTATTATTATATTCGGGTTTTAATATATTATATGAAAAAATTCTTTTTTGTTCAGGAGTTAAGAAAGAAACAGCACCTCTAAACCATTGTTGAGCATTCCAATTAAAGTGCATAAATTCAGTTGCTATAGAGTCTAAGTATTTTTCTGGAAGTCCATGAACTTTTTCAATTTGTCTTTTAACTAGTTCAAAAACTAAATAGGAATCACTTCCTATATGATTAGAATACTTATTTAAATTATATGAACCCATAAGCACACCAGGTTCATAAGGGCTGCTATTATTGAGGGCATGATCTGAAGGGTAAATTATATTTGTTATTGATAAATCAGTGTAGGATATACCACCTGAAATTCTTCCATAAGATTCATCCTCTTCCCAAAAACGTTTATTGCATAATAGTAGGGTTTTTTGACCATTAACGTAATTCAATTCTCTTATAGCTTGCATTTTTTTATTACTGAAAGATGGATTAATATCTACCGCGCTAAGTGTTGAAAAAGGAATGGCACAAACAACATAATCAAAAGGTTCTAGGATGCTTTTAGAAAGATTTTTATTTTTATATCTTATAAAAACTTGATTCTTATTTTCATTCTTATAAATTCCTGTAACCCAAGTGCCACCCTTCCATGAAACTGTTCCCAAATCATTTTTAGGTATAATATCATATTCTTTAGGTTCTTTAGAATTTAAAGAGTTAAAAAATGCAAGAGGAAGATTTGAATTTCCGCCGGATATTCTATACATATATGAAAAATTTACTGGGTAGTTTTCCTGTAGTACTTCATTGTAAGAAATGTCCAGTAGTGAACCTGTAAATGAATCAACACTTGATATTAAATTTATAGCATCAGGGCTAAGTCCTAACATTTCAAAGTTTTGGCGAATGCTGATGTTAAGCAATGTATTATATTTAGGATTGTATTTAGGAAGTATATTTAAAAATTCAGTTCTTATAGAAGGATTTAGATTTTTTATAGGAAAGTTTAATGCATAATCATAGAGTTCAGTCCAAGGAGTATTTCTTTCCCATCTATTTAAATTGTATTTGGGATAAAGTTTTTCTTTGATATTTTTAGGAGTGTTTCTAACTCTTGTGTTATTAACATATACAAATCCATTAGGATTATTTTGTATAAATGGATAAGTATTAAGTTTAAAAAGATCAATATAGTGCCAGGTAGATTCATGAGAAATAGGAATCCTCATGGCACCTAATTCACTATAAAGTTTTTTATCCTTGTCAAAATAATAAGTATAGACTCTTCCACCAATACGATTTTCTAAAGCATCAAAAATTGTGATATTGCAGCCTAATTTTCTAAGTTCAAAAGCTGCAGACATTCCAGCAAGACCACCACCAATAATACCTATTTTAGTTTTCTTAAGGCTTCCTGGATTGGCAAAATTCAGAATATCAGGAGGAGGACCTAAGAGTTTAATTATATTAGAATAATCTTCTGGCCTATAAGATTTCTCTAAGGCATTTTTTAATAAAATATGTCTTTGATTAATAGTCGGATTGGAAGGCTGTTTGGCAGGAATATTTTTATTCATAAATTTAACACAACTCCTACAAAAATAATTATCTCAATTATATTTATAGTAGTTGAGTTATAAAAAAATGAGAGATTAACTAAATAAATCCCTCATTTCTTTTAATATATAAATTTTAAATGTATTTACCTCTTTTTTTCCTTCTTTTCATATCAAGAACTTTTTTCACAGCAAACACTATAATACATATTGCACATAAAACTATAGCAGCTGCAGCTCCGTAAATTGGAATGTTATTTTTTAATAAAGCGTTTTTAGGAAGAGTTGAATACAGTTTATAATTATTTGATACATCTCTTTCCTTAACTGTTAAATCTCCAATTGAACTATCACCTTTTAAGCTAGAGCTATTAATGTTTGATAATTTTAAGTCTTTCTTTAATTCATTTTTGTTGACGTAGTTATTATAATATACTATATCCTCTTTTGTAGATATAGGTACATTTATAGTTTTTTCTGGACCAACTATAACTAATGGTTTATAACTTATGCTTTTGGTAGCAATAACATCTCCTGCTTTATAAAGAGTAACAGGTTTGGCGGAGTAACTCCAATTTATTATTTTTTCCATGTCATTAAAAACAGCCATGTCTGTTGCATCATATATGGAGTTCATAACTACACCTAAAATTTTTCTACCATCTCTTTCATAGATAGTAACAAGGCATTTACCTGCTTGAGAGGTATAACCTGTTTTTCCAGCAATGCATCCATCTTTTCCTAAAAGCTTGTTCCTATTTTCTATATTAAAAACAGAACCATTAGAAGTTTTCAAAGTGTTTTTCGGTTTACCCATAGATTCTTTTACCCAAGGATTTAAAAAAGCTGTATTAGCAATTTTACTAAGGTCATAAGCTGTAGTATAATGATTAGGATCATGTAATCCATTAGGAGTAACAAAGTGAGTGTTTTTTAAGTTTAGTTGTTTAACTTTTTCATTCATTTTGTTTATAAAATCAGATTCGTCTTTTCCTACATTTTCAGCTATCATATAGGCTATATCATTACCAGAATAAATTAACAATCCATCCATAGCATCTGCAGCGGACATAGTTTCACCTACAGATATAGGATGAATATCTAAATTAAGTGAAGATGCAGGTTGCGCTTTTGCTTTTTCTGTATATTTAAAAACATCATTTTTATTTTTATTTTCAGCTAGGATTAATGCTGTGAGAACTTTAGTAGTGCTCGCAGGATACATTTGTTTATCTACATCTTTAGCGTAGATTATTTCTCCAGTTTTCATATCTATTGTTATAGCTGTTTTACCATAAATTTGAGGTTCTGCTTCTTTAGGTGCAGAGGTTCCAGCAGCTAATACATTAAAATTTAAAGAAGAAGCAATAATAAATGACAATAATAAAGGTAATTTTTTATTTTTCAAAATTCATCTCTCCATTTACTTCTAGATTTTGTGCTATAATTTTTACTAGCTTTAAAATTAATTAATACATAATTTTATATAAATTATGTATTAAAGTATTATAATTAGATTATAACAATCATTAGTATAACACTTGTAAAAGAATTTGACAATTTTCATATTTTTAATTTTACTATGGCTTTTAATAAGTATATTTTTTCAAGATTACTGCACATAAAAATAAAAATGAGAAGGGAGAAAGGTAGAAGAATTGATTAGGTTTTTCTAACTACAAAATTATATGATAAATAATATAAGAGAAGTATTTAAACATAGGCAAGAAGCTATAATAGGAAATTATAAAAAAAATGCAGTTATGATTTTGCTCCAAGAAGAAAGTGGTAAAACCAATATAGTTTTTGAAGTAAGATCTTCTAATTTAAGGCATCAACCAGGAGATATATGTTTGCCAGGAGGGAAATTAGAATTAGACGAGTCACCAATGGAAGCCTCAATAAGAGAAACTATGGAAGAACTTAATTTGATAAGGGAAGATATAGAATTTTTAGGAAAAATGGATTATGTGGTAACTCCTTATAATTTTATAATGTATCCTTTTGTGGGAATGCTTAATACTAATATCATAGAACCTAATAAGGATGAAGTGGACCATATTTTTAAAGTTCCCATAGAATTTTTTATTGAAAATCCTCCTGAAATTTATGAACTTGCTTTAATGCCAGTGCCAGAAAGTTCATTTCCTTATGAACTTATAAGAAACGGAAAAGATTACAAGTTCAGAGTTGGAAAAGTTCCAGAGTACTTTTATAAATACAAAGACTACGTAATATGGGGATTTACAGCACTTATTATAAAAAGTTTTATAGACATAATTGTATCCAACCCAAAAATCCTGATAATTCCCACTAAACCATGACAAAATCTCTATAGAGGGTGGAATTATGCACAGAACAAAAATGAAACAAAATATAAGAGCTGAGAGCAGAAGCTCAGCTCTACTTTTATCCTTGAAAATATGAGAGAAAGAAGGTTAGAATTAAGAGAGTGAAAAATGAAAGTACTAAAGATATATGTAGAAATAATGATGTACAAGTTAAAAAATTTTAATTAAGTTACAATAGTAAGTTATAGTAAAGTAATTTTAAAGGAGGTAAGTTATGTTCAATATTAAGAATAGAAAATTAGCAAGTTATAGGATGGGGATTTTTTTACCTGCACTAATAGTGATATTTATAAATTTGTATGCACTCATATCTCAATCCTCGAATAAATATACCAATATGTTAACTTATACACTTCTCGTTTTTATATTTCTTAATTTAGGTCTAAGAGAAATCATTATTTATAAACATAAGATAGGGTATTGTTTTTTACTTATTGTAATAACTATGTTAGTTCTACTTTATAGACATATCAGGTAATACGGAATATTAATAGAAAGTATATACAAAAAAAATTTCAACTATAGATTAGTCCATTTATGGTTACTAGTTTGGATTTTAACTTATACATTAGAATATATCACGAAGTAGAAGTTAAAACCCAAACTGCCAGGAAACCATATTTTCATTGCCGCTTATGTGGCATAATTTTTATAAAGTGACTTAGTAAGAAATTATTCTCCTTGTTGTTCTTCGTCAGGAGACTCAGTTAATAAGGTGCTTTTTAAATTACATTTTCTGTTATCCAAAGTATTATGACTTACATGTTTTGTAAGCATATCTTCAGTAGTATCCATTATAAAATCGTGCAAATAAACTCTTCCTTCTGCAGAATTTGCTATAGCATAATGCTCTCCCTGAGTTCTAAAATAAACCCAAGTATATTTAGGACCCACTACTCTAGCAAGATCTTCTTTGTCAATTATAGTTCTTGATTTTTCTCTACCATATTTATCTCTTAATATAATAGAAGCAGTTTCTGAGTCTAATAATTCATAATCATTAACACTATTGTTTTGATCATATATGGATATATTAGATCTTCTATTATCTAATGTATTTCCATTAGCATGTCTAATAGGAGCTTTAGGATGTGCACCTAAAATAAATGAAGGTAAAGTTTGTTTTTCACTACGGTTTTTACCATCTTTAGTAGAAGAAACAATAGTTTGAACTAAATAATTGTTAAATTCCTTGTTCCATTCAGCAAACCAAGTTCCTTTATCTAATACCATTTTTAAATCAGCAGCATCTATTTTAGCGTCAATAATTGAACCGTCTTTTTTCATTAGTTTTAGATATGCAATGTTTTCCTTTATTTCATATTCATTGGCTTTTGCTTCACATTTATTTTTTATAATAAAACACCTCTTTCGTTTCTTATATTCACATATAATGTATGCGAAAATTTTTCAATACTTTTTATTATACCACATATAGTCCTTTAAAAAATACATTTTTTAAAAACTAATCACATATACTTATATATCTTTTAAATTTACCTTTAGAAACACAGCATCTATCAATAATGTTAAAGCCAGATGAGAGAATATGTTTATCCATGTCTTCAAAAGTAACAATAATCATTTTATTTGATATTCTACGAGCAGTTTTCATTATATCTACTTGTTCTTTAAGGGTAGTTGAAGAAAATAAGCCATAAGGTAAATCTATAATTGACACGTCAAATTTATCTTGGATATCATGCATATTGCCAGTGGTAATTACATTATTATAGTAAAGATATTTAAGGTTTATCTTTGCATTTGCAGCAATCATAGGGTTTATTTCCCAGCCCTTAATATTAAAGCCAAGGGACAAAGCTTCTATAACAACCGTTCCAATTCCACAGCAAGGATCTACTACTTGACAGCTTAAATTATTAGATACAGCAATGTTTACTATAGCTCTTGCAACTCTTGAATTAAGTGCATTAGAGTATGAATATGGTTTCCTATTATGATCTTTCCATTTTGGTTCATTTTTTGTATATTCACCGAATATCCATTTTTCATTGACTTTCGTTATACCCAAAAGTAATTCTGGATATTTCATCTCAGCTTCACCTTTTATATTTTGTCCAACTTCATATTCAATTTTACGTCTTTCTTCGTGACCAATAGTTTCATCACCATGATTTATATAAAAAACTTTAAATTTTTCACATAAAAAATTATCAGTTACAATTTTATGAATTATATCATCCAGTGTGTTACCAGTATATATTATAGATATACGGTGTTTTATGAAGGGACTTCTAGAAGGATCAATATAATGATAAGAAAAGAAATCTTTTGTCTTTGGAGTTTTTTTGAAAAGATACTTCATTTCCATTTTACAAAGACTTTCTTCATCTGAAGAAAAATTAATTACATAAAAATTTGGCTTGATTTTGCCATTAAGATTTACCTTTGGTTTTATATCCATAGGTATTAATTTAAACATAAATGCACCTCTTTTAATGGGTTCAGAAAAATAAAAAAGCACTATAAGTAAGTTTGTAAGAATTACTTAATAGGCTTGATTTATTACCAACCAACTATTTATAATATTAGGTATACTAAAATAAATAATAGACCAAAAGTATAGTAATATACAGATCTAATTTTTTTACATGCCTTATACCTTCAATTTAATATATAATAGTTATAAAGTCAATAACAGAAAATTAAACTGGAAGAGTAAAATTTATTCTGTTTACTATAAAACATAATGAAAAATGTTATACTATAGTAGGTTTTTATAATGAATTTTCTAAAAAAGGGAGTCGATAAACATGAATGGACAAAGAAGAGCAGATATATATCCAGGTAGAGTTGTAGATATAGTATTAAAAAGTGATCAACGTACAGGAAAATTAACACGAGGTGTAGTTAAAAATATTCTTACAAATTCAGCTAATCATCCAAGAGGTATAAAAGTAAGATTAGAAGATAGTCAAGTAGGAAGAGTTCAAAAAATTATAGAATAAGCCTTAAGTATGTTAAGAGGAGATGCAAAAATGAAAATTGTTTTATGGCCTTTTAAAATAGTTTTAGGTTTAATTTCATCAATTGTCACATTAACTGGAAAACTTATTGGAGTAATATTAGGTTTAATTATAATGGCAGTAGGAATCGCTGCTACTCTTACTGTAATAGGCAGCATAATTGGAATTCCGTTAATTATAATTGGTTTTTTATTGCTGATAAAAGGTATATTTTAACATTAACTAAGCTTATGGTTTTTAAAAAATAGCTTATTTATTGTGTTTTATTCATAGGGGAAAAGCTGGTAAATTTAATACCAGCTTTTTTAAGTGTGAACTTTATAAGAAGGTATCTAATAATAAATACATATTAGATACTAACCATATTACTGCATTATATACATTAAATAACCAAATTTGCATGTAATTCAATAGATTAATAATTTTAAAAATGCACAAACTGTAATCATAAAAAGTAATAAAAATCTTATAAAAGGGAGGACGATACTATGTCAAGAGGAAATAAAGCATTAATACCAGAAGCTAAAGAAGGTTTAAACAGATTTAAAATGGAGTCAGCTAAAGAAGTAGGCGTAAATTTAAAACAAGGATACAATGGAGATCTTACTTCAAGGGAAAATGGTTCAGTCGGAGGACAGATGGTTAAGAAAATGGTAGAATCTTACGAAAAAGGTTTGTAATCAAGCAGAATATAATTATATATAAAAAAGTCAGATAGTAATATATCTGACTTTTTTATATATGATAAATTTATTCTTCTTCGCTTAAATGATAAGGATATGATGAAATAACAACATTTTTATTTTTTAGTAGAGTTTCTCTTAAAAAGAAACTGGTGTGATTATGAAGTAATTGTCCCCACCACTCATGAGTTATAAATTGTGGTAGAACAATAGTTATCTTTTCATTTTCACCAGAGTATTTAACTATCTCTGCTATATAACTTAGAAGAGGAGTTACCACAGCTCTGTAAGGCGAATATTTAGCTACAAGTAATATATCTGTGTTCAAAGTATTCCATCTGGTTTGCAACTTTTCTAGAAGTTCCTTATCAGTAGAAATATTTATAGCTATTACCGTAGGTGTTAAGCTTCTTGCATATTGTAGTGCATTTAATGTAGCTTTGTTTAAACTTGCGATTGGAACAATCATAATATGAACAAAATCTTTATTTAATTCAGCATGAAGCAAATCGTCTTGATCAGCTCTTAAGTTAACAGCAACATGATTGTAATGTTTTTTAACTTTCATCATCATAATTGCAATAATAGGTATAAGTATTATAACTATCCAAGCTCCTTCGCTGAATTTTTCATAAATAATTATTAGTGTTGTAATAATTGTTATTCCAGCACCAAATCCATTGATTATAGCACGTTTTTTCCAACCATTTTCACCACTGTGTTTCCAATGAATTACCATGCCTGTCTGAGCCAATGTAAATGATAGAAAAACTCCTACAGAATAAAGAGGAATAAGTCTATGTGTAGTAGCATTAAATATAAATACTAGTATACAGGCAACAAAGGATAGAGATACAATTCCTGTAGAAAAACTTAATCTCTTACCTTTTATAGTAAATTGCCTTGGAGCAAACCCATCTTTTCCCACAACATACATAAGCATAGGAAAACCTGTAAATGCAGTATTACAAGCCATAATCAATATTATAGCTGTAGTAAATTGTATAATATAAAACATAAGTGTATTTCCAAAAACACCATAAGCAATCTGAGCAATTACTGTAGGATTTCCAACAGGAACTGCATGATAAAATCTTGCTAGAATAGAAGTACCACCAAATATAAATAATATTAATGAAGACAATAAAATCATAACAAGCTTTGCGTTTTTTTGGCTTGGTTCTTTAAAGTTTGGTACTGAATTACTAACAGCTTCAAGTCCTGTTAAAGCGGAACATCCAGATGAAAAGGCTCTTAAAATTAAAAATAAACTTAACTCCCCAGTCATTTTAATTTGCTGGTTTACCATAGGTGCAGGAGCTCCATATAGATAAAATTTTATTAATCCATAAACAATCATAAAAATCATACTAAATATAAATAAATAAGTTGGAAAACTAAAAATTTTTGAGGATTCGCTTACTCCTCTTAAGTTTAAAATAGTTAAAATAGCGATAAGAACTACAACCATTGCAACCTTATGGTGCTCAATCTGAGGAAAGGCTGATATTATCGCAGCAACACCAGCACTAGCACTAACAGCAACTGTAAGTATGTAGTCAATTAAAAGGGCTGATGCTGCTATTAGACCATATTTTACTCCAATATTTTCTTTTGCTACTATATAAGCACCCCCGCCATGAGGATATGCTCTTATAATTTGAACATAGGAAATTGTAAGTATAAATAATAATCCTACAATCATTAAAGAAATCCATCCTAGCCAGTTATAGGACATTAATCCTAATACGGCTATAAGCACATAAAGAATTTCTTCAGCTGCATAGGCTACAGAAGAGATAGCATCACTAGCCATAACTGCAAGACCAAAGAAAACATTGTATTTTTCAGATGAATTTCGTTCATTAGGTAATGGCTTACCAATAATTATATCGAGAAATTCTTTTAACATTATATACCTCCAAAAAGTTAATCATCATAATATATTATAATATGACAATTAATAAAGTAAATAAGAAAATTGAAATTTATTAGAAAGATATGTAAAAAAATTTAAATCTAGTATAAAAGAGCTGGAATACTAATTAATTATTGCAAAAGCTACTCTGTATATTAGTGGGTTTATTGAAAGGTTATTATAATAGGAGTATCTAGTTTTCGTACTGAAGAATAATGTTAAATTTATATAATTTGTACGCCCTGTAAAAACAGTTGATTTTTAATAGCTAACAGTATAATATATATAGCATAACTTTAATACCTAAAAATAAAAAGCTATAAAGAGGGGGCTGGAACATTGTTGTATAAAAGCACTAGAGGAAAAGGAAAGTTTGTAAAAGCATCTACTGCTATAATAAGGGGCATAGCTGAAGATGGGGGATTATATGTACCAGAGGAATTTCCCAAGATAACAAAATCTTTTGAAGAACTTGGGGAAATGAGCTATCAGGAACTAGCTCTTTACATTATGGAGAAATTTTTTGATGATTTTACCAGGGAAGAGCTTAAAGAATGTATAGATAAAGCTTATGATGAAAAATTTGAAAATCCTGAAATAGCACCATTAATTCATAAAGCAGGGGCTTATTTCTTAGAACTTTATCATGGAAACACATTAGCTTTTAAAGATATGGCACTTAGTATACTTCCGCATCTTTTAAAAGCATCAGCAAAAAAATTAGGTGTAACAAAAGAGGTGGTTATACTTACAGCCACATCAGGAGATACTGGAAAGGCAGCTCTAGAAGGATTTCATAATGTTGCTGGAACGAAAATTGTAGTTTTCTATCCAAAACATGGAGTAAGTGAAATTCAAAGGAGACAAATGATTACTCAAGAAGGAGAAAATACTTTTGTAGTTGGTATAGAAGGAAATTTTGATGATGCTCAAAGTGGAGTTAAAGAGATTTTGGGTGATGAAGATTTTAAACAGTTATTAAATGAAAAAGGGTACATGTTTTCTTCCGCAAATTCTATAAATATAGGAAGGCTAGTACCACAAATAGTTTATTATGTGTATGCTTATGCAAATTTGATAAAGAACAAAGAAATAAAACATGGAGAGAACATAAATATAGTTGTGCCTACAGGGAATTTTGGAAATATATTAGCAGCTTTTTATGCAAAATCCATGGGAGTGAGTATAGGACGACTTATATGTGCATCCAATGAAAATAAAGTACTTACAGATTTCATAAATACAGGGGTTTACAATAGAAACAGAGAGTTCATGGTAACAAATTCTCCTTCTATGGATATTTTAATATCAAGTAATTTAGAAAGGTTTTTATATGAAATAAGTGGTAGAGATGATGAAACTATAAATACGCTTATGGAAGAACTTAAAAAACAAGGACAGTATGAAATAAGGGAAGATATGAAGGAAAAATTGAAAGTTTTATATGGAGATTATGCTGATGAAAAGGAAACTATTACAGCAGTTAAGAAAGTTTATGAAACTTCTAACTATGTAATAGATACTCACACGGCAGTAGCTTACAATGTTTATGAAAAATATAAAAGAGATACGGGAGATAACAGTGCTGCAATTATAGCATCTACAGCAAGTCCATTTAAATTCTCAAAAAGTATAAATGAATCATTAAATTTTGCAGATAACACGTCTTCAGAATTTGAAATGGTGAAATCTTTATCAGACAAATTTGAAATTAAAATACCTAAGGGTATAGAAGGATTAGATAAAAAAGAAGTTCGTCATAAATGCACTTGTGAAAAGAATGAGATGAAAGAAGTAATTAAAAAATTCTTAAAAGTATAAGCTGTTTAAAATTAAATTAAAAGTGAAAGAAGTCCTCTTATATTTGAGGATTTCTTTCACTTTTATAACATAATTACTGTTATTAAATAACAGATATATATTAAAACCCTTTCATTTTGCCTTTAAGTGCTTTTAGACGGTCATTTACATAGTTAACAAGTTTACCTTTGTTATTTTTAATATTAGTTGGAGCATTGGAAACTATAGTAATAATATCTAGTTTATTTCCTTTTACTTCCTTGGCAACTTCATAACCTAAACAAATGTTTTTTACTTTCCAATAAGTATTATTAAATTCATCTGCTTGTTGTTTATTATAATATCCTTTTTCGATACCAAATTGAAATAAATCTGCAGCTGCCTCTAATTCATCTAAGTCTTCAAGTTCTAAAGTTTCATTAATGAGACTTTGAAATGTTTTCATTATAGCCTCCCCCTTTTAGTGAGATAATAATATTTTAAACTTATAATATGGTTCATATACTGGTGTATATTGGTCTTAATACCAGTAATAATCATTACATAATTATACAAAGTTTTAGTGAAATATTGAAGATTATTATATGTAAATTTAATAAATATAATAACAAGTATTCATATTATCATATTTTGTGTAAAAAAACCATAATATATTATGTTTTTTTTATTTAATTTGTTATTATATATATAACATATGTATGAAAAATTTAAAAGTAAAAGGAAAAAATTAACTTGAATTTATTCATTATTAGATTATTTATGGAGATGGGAATATATGAGCATGAAAAGAATAGATTGCAGAAAGTGTAAAAATTATTATATTACGTGGGATAAGAATTTTCCTTATGGTTGCAGGCTATTTAAAGTAAAGTCCAAACAAATGCCCTGCGTTATTGTTTATCAATCCATTGGAAAACAGTGTGAAAGCTATGAAAGTTCATAATCATTATAAAGACTTTGTTAATTGAAGGACTTAAAGTATGGTAATATTAGTGTATATTTGAAAATATTATAAATAAAGAAATATTATGATAAATGTAAGTATTTCAGGAAAAAACTGATATACCCTTAATATTTTACAAAAAATTACGAGAATAAAATAGATTGCTAATAAGTAGGAGGAGATGCTTTTATGTCTATAAAAAAGAAAATACCATTGCTAATAGCAATAATAATTACAGTTTTAATGATTGTAACTACAGTTTTCATTGATAATCGTTCTAGCAAAATAATACAAAATAATACAGATAGTGAAATAGGGGAAATAAGTGAGCGTGCAGCAGAAACTATAAGTGCAACAGTTGAAAAAGAAAAATTAGGAGTTAGAGTTTTTTCAGAAAAGAATGTGGTTAGAAATTTACTCAAGGTAAATAAGGATTCTCATGGTAGCGATGATTTTAATAAACAACAGCAGGACATGAACTCCACTTTACAAGCTTATGTAAAGGAAACTAAAAATCTGGAACATATATTTTTAGTAGACACACAGGGAAATATAATTTCAGACAGCGACAAAAATTATATTGGTAAAAATTTAAATGATAGATCTTATAATAAACCTAGTTTAGAAGGTAAAGGATCTGTAAGTGAAGTGGTTTTGTCAAAAGTAACTAACAATCCTATAGTAGTTTTTACAAATCCAGTTAAGTTGAATGATGAAATATTGGGTTATGTAGGAACAGCAGTATATGGAAGTAGTCTCTCCAAATATTTGAGTAAAGTAAAAATAAGAGATTTTTCATCTAGCTATAGTTTTTTAATGGATTATAAAGGAAATATGATTTACCATCCTACTAAGGAAAAAATAGGTAAGCCTACAGAAACACCTGAAATAAAAGCTTTAGCTGATAAAATAGGTAAAGGTGAAAGTATAAAAGGAAGTGTTCTTAAATATAACTTTAAGAATGTAGATAAAGTAGCAGGCTATGAAATTGTGCCTGAAACAAATTGGATTGTAGTAACAACAGCTGATAGTTCTGAAGTAATGAAAGATGTGAAAGGAATGACTTATAATATAATAATTATAGCTATCATATTATCTTTAATAGCTATAGCTATTGGTTATTTATTTTCATCAAAAATTACAAAACCTATTACAGAAATAACTAAACTGGTAAATAAAACTTCAGATTTAGATTTGAAACATGATGGAAAATTTGAAAAGCTTTATAAATATAACGATGAAACAGGAATGATGTTTCGTTCTATAGTAAATATGAGAAAAACTTTAAGAGAAATGGTAGAAAATTTAAAGTTAACTTCAGATACAATAAACTCAAATGCGGTATTAGTTGAAAATTTAACTGTGGAATTAAAAAATTATGCAGAAGAAACAGCTTCAGAAAGTCAAAATCTTTCAGCAGGTATGGAGGAAAATGCTGCTACTGTAGAGGAAGTTTCAGCTTCTTCTGATGAAATGGGTAATGCAGTAAATTCTATGGCAAAAAAAGCTATGGATGGTTTAAATGATGCTAATAATATTGCAGAAAGAGCAGAAAAATTAAAAAGTTCTGCTATTGAGTCTAATACAAAGGCTAATTCAATATATCTTTCAGTTAAAAGTGAGCTGCAAAAAGCCATTGAAAATTCTAAATCTATTGAAAAAGTAAATTCATTAGCATCTTCTATACTTGCTATTACAGAACAAACAAATTTACTTGCACTTAATGCATCCATAGAAGCAGCCAGAGCTGGTGAGGCAGGGAAAGGTTTTGCTGTGGTAGCAGATGAAGTTCGTAAATTAGCAGAAGAATCTGGAACAACTGCTGGCAATATTCAAAATGTAGTTAAACAAGTTGTAGATTCTGTAGAAGATTTATCAAAAAATTCCTCAAATCTTCTTCAATTTATTGATGAAACTGTTTTAAAGGATTATAGTAAATTAATAGAAACTGGTAAAGATTACAACAAGGATGCAGATTCAGTAAACAATTTTATGTTGGATTTTAGCAATTTGTCTAAAGAACTGGATTCATCTATTTCTGGAATAGTTATCTCCATAGAGGAAGTAGCAAATACTGTAAGCGATGGTGCTAGGGGAGTCACTGAAATAGCTAGTAAAGCATTCAGTATAAATGAAAAATTGAATAGTGTAAAATCTAGTGCTGAAGATAATAAAACAAGTGCTGAAAGGTTACAGGAAATTATATCTAAATTTAAGGTTTAAAGTAGGTGTATTAAAAAAGCTATAAAAAAATTACTGCTAAAGATTTTAGCAGTAATTTTTTATTATAATAAATTCAAAGCTGATTTTTCTAGCGATTTTATTTTGCTTTCATAGTCAATAAATGTAGAGTCATAAGTATCTTTAACAGTTTTAAAGTAATTTACAAATTCCTGTTGCTTTTTCTTGCTTATATTGAATTCACTGGCTAGATTGTTTAAAAATGCTAACTCCTTGTCATCATAAGAACCATCTGCTAAAGCAAGTCCAATTAATTCAAAATAAATTATATTTTTTATTCTAACTGTAGAAGTTTTTAATTCTTTAGTAGATGCTTCAAAAGATAAATTTTCTATAGTTTCATCCCCTAATGAAAGCTCTTTAATGTAATCATCTATTAAATCTTTTTCGGTTTTAGCAAATACTTCATCGGCATGTGCTAAAAGCTCAACCAAATTGACAAAAACAATAGATTCTTTTTTATTAAGCTCTTTTAAAAACATGTAAATTCCTCCTCTAAAACAATAGTTACTACTATAATATTACAATATAAAAATCTAATTGTGAATACTAGTGTATAGTTTAATTTTGTTTATATTTTTTTAACTCTTCATCTAAATTAACTTCTTTTAATTTTTCAAATTCCTTATCTAAAGAATTATCTTCTCTTAAATCATTTAAACCTTCTGCAAGAGCTTCTTTTTTCTGAACCTTTCTTTCAATATCATCTAAGTTTATTTTATTACTTCCTGCGTCCACATTAGATAAAATTTCATTAACTTTTTTACTAGCTTCTGCATTATTATATCTAGCAGCAGCTTCATCTCTATAAGTTCTAGTTTTTTGTATTTCTTCTTCTAGCTCTTTTAATTTTACTTTAATAGCTTCACCTTTCTTAAAAGCATCCTCATAACTTGCTTTTAATGAATCATAGCTTTTGTCAGCTTCAATTTTTTTAGCTAGAGCTTTTTTAGCCAAATCTTCATTACCTTTGCTCATAGCAAGTTTTACTTTTTCATCAAATTCTTCTGAATCTCTTTTAGCATTCTCCATTTTCTTTTCAATTTCATGAACATTTCCTAAAATTTGTGCAGAAGAAAGCTTTGCTTTGTTTAAACTCTCATCCATATCTCTTACCTTTTGATCTAAAAGTTCAATTGGATTTTCCATATCATCTAAAGCACCATTAACCTTTGCCCTAAAAATGTTGTTAACCTTTTTAAATATTCCCATAAAAAACATCCTCCTAAAATTATATTTTAAATTTATTTTTAATTTCTTGTTTTAAAACTATAAACATATTATATAGTTTTACATACCTTATAACAAACTTTAAAAAAACTTGTTTTAGGTAATTTAAAACTTTATATCGAAATAAAGCTCTTTATAGCTAATGAAATCTTAAAATTTCATAATTGATTTGTGCAATCAAGTTTAATTTCTAAGGGGTAATATCTTTCAGGTAAAATATGTTTGGGACTGAATCAAGAGCAATATGATATACTGACATTATCGAAAATAAAAATATATTTAAAAAATATATTTAAATATGTAACTTTTTATATAATAAGATTGTCTAATTATATGATAAGTGGATTTATAATAAAGAGGTGAAAAAATGGATGAGGTTGATACAGTTATTAAAGCTCAAAAGGGGGATGATATAGCTTTTAGTGAATTAATAAAATACCATAAAGAAAATCTTTATAAAGTAGCTTTTGCTTATTTGAAAAATGAAGAAGAAGCTTTAGATATTGTAAGTGATACAATATACAAGGTTTATATGGATATAGATAAATTAAAAAATCCACAGTTTTTTAATACTTGGATTACAAGAATAGTTATAAATAATGCTATAAATAGATTAAAAAAGAATAAAAGAATTGTTTTAGTAGATGAATATGAAAAAATTGATAATTTAAATTATAATGGCTCAGATATAGGAACAGATGTACCTAAATGTATTGACCTTTACAATGCTATTGATAGTTTAAATGTAAAATCAAGAACTATAATTATTTTAAAATATTTTCAGGATATGACCATTTCTGAAATATCAAAAGTGCTTGAATTGCCGGAAGGAACTGTAAAAGTTTATATACATAGAGCTTTAAAAAAGCTGAAAATTCAGTTAAAGGAGGAATTTATTTAAATGAACTTTAAGCCACAAAATGGTTTTGAACAAATAAAAGTTTCAGATAGGCTAGATGACGTAGTAGAAAAAGCTATTAGCAAAGCAAAAAAGGATAAGAAAAAGAGATTATTTAGATCAAAGGTAATGAAATATGGTATGGCTGCAGCATCAATAGCAGTTATATTTATGACTAGTGTTAAATTTATACCAGTTTTTGCACAGGCAATAAGTAGTGTTACTATTGGACAACCTATAAGTTACGAATTACAGTCTTACTATGATAAAAACATAGGGAATGCAGTAAAAGAAGGAATATCTCAATATATAAATGACTCTAAAACAGAAAAAAATATAAAAATCACTGTAAATAATGTAGTTGCAGATGATAAAAATTTATTTATATTTTACACTTTAAATGGCAAAGCAAACAAAGAAGGCTTGAAGAACCTTCTACTACAAAATTTAAAAATAAGCGATGAGGAGGATAATGTTCTTTTAGATAGTACGTCCAATTATTACTCTAAACTTCCAGCAAAATTGGATAATAAAGATGGAGATTTTTTATTTACATTTAACAAAAAATACAGTTGCATAATAACTTCTCTTGGAAACAATATTAAAAATTATTCACAAAATCAGGAAACTTATGGATGTATAGAGTTAACAAGCTGTGATGGCAGTAAAATACCACAGGAACTTAATTTGAAGTTTTTAAGTTTAGCAGAAAGCTATAAAATGAGTTATTCAAAAGAAAAATATGAGGAGTTTCTCTCAAAATTTAAAAGAGAACCAATGAGTGTAAGTAGTGAGTGGAGTTTTGATATAAATGCTTATCAAAATTTGAAATATAAAAAACCTGAAACCTATAATGACATTAAGTTTTCAGAAAATCATACAGATTTTAATGTGAAATTTGTAAAGATATATCCTACACGTATTGAAACAAGAATAGAATTAGGAAGAAATAAACTAGATTCAGAGCAGTGTTATTCTATAGGAAGAGAAATTTTAAAAAATGGAAAAATAGATAATAGCAAATTACCCTATTTAATCGATGAAAAAGGAAATAAGTATATGTTTTCAGATAGTGATTTAGAAGAATTAGATTCTGACAAATGTTTAAATCTGAATTTTCAAAGTTCTTATTTTACTCATTCAAAAGAACTATATTTAGTAATAAGTCAGCTTAATTATAATAATGGTCCCGATAGTTTTTCAAAAAACATTGATCAAACAAAAATAAGAATAAAATAAGAAATGAGGAATATTTTAATGGTAAAAAAGACCTTTTCGTTCAAAAAATTTTTAGCGTTTATTGTTTATGTAATTTTTTTCATAGGAATTACTTCACCATTTTATGTACTATATGGGCCTTTTGATAATGTAAAAAAAACTCTAGTAGGAATGGTACTCGGTTCTAGACATAAATATTTGGTACAAATGTTTTTATCAGAAGAATCAATTGCAGCAATATCAGGAAAAGAAAAAGTTAATAATTCAAAAGTTGATGAAGATATTAATAAAGTTAACATCCAGCATAAGAATGACAATGAAATAATTAAATATGATATAAATACTAAAAAATTTGATGGATATCTTTTAGAGATAAAAGACCCTACTAGAATAAAAATTGCATACACTAAATATTCAGATAAGGGTCAAAAAACTAGTGAAATGGCTAAAGAAAAAAACGCTGTTGCTGCCATTAATGGAGGATCCTTTGTAGATAAAAATTATGCTGGAGTAGGATCAACTCCAGGTGGTTTTGTTATTTCTAATGGACAAGTTATATATAAAGATTGTGATGAAGATACTCCATCAAATGTAGTGGCTTTTACAAAAGATGGGAAATTAATAGTGGGTGATCACAGTATAAATGAACTTAAAGCTCTTAATGTAAATGAAGGCGTATGTTTCTCAGGACCTACACTTATTATAAGCGGTCAAAAACAAATAGAAGATCCTCAATGTGATGGTGCTAATCCAAGGACAGCAGTAGGTCAAAAAGAAGATGGTACAGTACTATTTTTGGTTACAGATGGAAGAAAAAATATAGTTAAGTTAGGCGCAAGTCTTTATGATTTGCAGGAAATACTATTTGATCATGGTGCAGTTAATGCAGGAAGATTAGATGGAGGATACTCAAGTACGATGTATTATGATGGTGACGTAATTAATAGTCCTAATGAATGGGATGGAGAAAGAACAGTTCCTACTGCTTTATATGTAGAACCAGTGAAGTAGTAATGAAGTTAAAAATTAGTTTAAATACTAGTGTATATAATTATAGGGAGTTGTAATATGATGAATTTATTTAAAAAATTATTAATTTGGAGTTTAATTGCAATAGCTATTGAATCTGGAATGTTCTTTTATCTTGATAAAATTTATGCTAAGCCAATGTCGGATTATAAAGAAGTGAAAAGTGTTGCAAAGACAGATAAAAAAGTATATAGTGATGTTAAAATTCCTGCAAATGCAGAAAATATAGGAGTTTCATATGACGGAAAATATGTATCTTACTATGAAGATGATGTGTTAAAAATAGCTAGTTCTGAGGATGGAAAAATTAACAGCATAGAAGGCAATAATAATGCTTCTATTTGTTATTCTAAATGGATGCCAGATAGTAATTGGATTTTGATTTGTGAAAAGGATAATAAGGATAAAATAAATTTTTATAATTACAATCCTAGCAAAGATACTAAAAACCAATTAGCTGATCATGATATGAAACCATTAACAATTGAAGTTAATAGTAAAAATGACAAAATAGAAAATATTGCTTTATCTACAGCTAGCCATGTAATGTATACAAAGATTTTACATAGCAATGGTAAAAGTGATATATATAGAGGCAATGTTATGAATCAAACTGAAGAAATTAAAACGCCTAACAATGAAATAGGCAATATTTCGATTTTAAACCTAGCTTCTGATCTAATCTATGAAGATAAAGAAGAAGATGAAATAAAAAATGTAACTCAAACTGTAACTAAAAATAAAAAAGGTGATGAAAAAAAATCCACCAATATTTCTAGTTTAGATTTTAATGGGAATAGTAAAAAAGTTTTATTAGGTACAGATATTGAAGAAAAAGTATATGTAGGAATTAGTGAAAATGATAAAATAAGTGAAATATTGTTTGGAAATTTAAAAAATTCCACAGACCAGTGGAAAAGTTTGAAATTAACAGAGGCAGTAGACAAAAAAGATATAATTATAGCTAAAGAGGGCAATGTATATATAAATCAGCAGTCCAAAAATTCTGTTAAAAATGCAATAACTAATGCAGAAACAAAATATAATGGTAAACTTATAGGAATACAAGACAAATATATATATAATTTTTTAGATAATAAAGTAAGTAGAATTGAATTAAAATAATTATTTGTTGTATACTTTAAAAGTGAAATAAAATTTAGAGGAGGAGATATCTGTATGAGTGAAATTGCTAGAAGATTAAATCAATGTAGAAAACCTGAAGGAAATTTAGGTAAAGTTGTTGTAAATGATATGAATGAACGTCATTATGAAATAACAGGATGGGGACTTGGAAAAATAAATATAGATAAAGATAGCACTATTTTAGATATAGGTTGTGGTGGTGGAAGGACTGTAAATAGGTTAACTACTATAGCAACAAAGGGAAAGGTTTTTGGAATTGATTATTCCATAGATTGCGTTAATTGGTCAAAAGAATATAACAAAGAATTAATAAATAAAGGTCAAGTAGAAATTTTTAACGCTAGTGTAGAAAAGGTTCCTTTTGAAGATGAAAAGTTTGATGTTGTATCTGCAGTAGAAACTATTTACTTTTGGCCAGATCTTGTTTCTAATCTTGTAGAAGTAAAAAGAGTTTTAAAGCCTTCAGGAAAAATAATCATAATAAATGAGATATATGATGATGAAAGATTTAAAGAAAGAAATGATGAATTAATAAAAAATAGTAACATGAAAATATATTCTCCAGAAGAGTTAAAAGAAATTATGAAGAATGCAGGTTATAATAATATAAAAATAGAATTAGAAGAAGAAAAAAACTGGTTATGTTGTATAGGTGAAAAATAGAAAAGAAAAGGTCATCGATATAGTAGTTTTACTATTAAGATGACCTTTTCTCTTTAACTGGAACCCATTTTAAAATTCCAGTACTACATATAAAGAATATAACAATCTACCTTGCACAATTATAGATAGCTTATTACCTCATTATCATGTTGCCACCATAATAAAGCAAATCACAACCCATAATCATGGTTCGTTCGACCAAACATAATACCTACTCAACTCTATACAACCTTTCGGCTGTATAGAATCAACAGGATTAGAATAAAATTTACAAAATTATGGTTAAAGCCATAATGAATTGTTATTTTATTTGATCCATCAGCACCCTGCATCATCTTAACTCGACCTTATAGAATAAATTGGAATCTTGATATAATCAATTGACCGATGTCGACTATAACAAAACTTTTCTCCACCCTATAAAATTTTCCCTCTGACTATATAATAGCCACATTTATGACCACTATATAATCGTTGGTCGACCCATATACACCCGTTTTATTGAGCATATATAAGTCTTCGCTCAACTGTTATGTCCCTTATGATATTAATATGTGCAATTTCTTTTGAAAAATACGAGGTAAAAATAGGAAATTATAATGAAGTAAAAAATGTATTTTCTAACTTGACAATTATAGTTTACAAATGTAGACTGTAATTGTAGATCTACAAATGTAAACTTTAAAGGAGGAATATAATATGAAAGATATGCCAAAAATCTCAGCAGCTGAGTGGGAAGTAATGAAACTTCTTTGGAAAAAGAATCCTTTAACATCTGAAAAGATAATTAATTCGTTAACAAGTAAAATGGATTGGTCAAAACAAACTGTAAAAACATTTATAACTAGGCTTTTAAAAAAAGAAGCAATAGATTTTGAAAAGGTAGGTAGAACCTATAATTATTATCCACTAATATCTGAAAATGAATGTATAAAAGCTGAAAATCAATCTTTTCTTCAAAAGGTATATGATGGAGCTGTAGGAATGCTCTTTACAAAGTTTTTAGAGGAAGAATCTTTATCTGAAAAAGAAATTGAAGAATTAGAACAGCTTCTTAAAAACAAGAAAGAAGGAAAGTAAGGTCTTTTTAGTTAAAAAATGGGGGGATATGAAAATAAAACATTAAACGTTGAAAGTAATACTAATCTTGCTTATGATTTTCTAAGAGAAGGAAAGGTTTATTTGAATGATAAACAAAAATATCAAAAACATCATCTTTAGAAAAAGCAAGTAATAATGAAGAAAAAGTAAAAAAAGAAAATATATTTACTTATGCTTTAAATATAGCTTCTTGCATTTGGCTAATGGGCGCTTTTATTACAACTCTGTTTTTTTCACTGCTTATATGGAAGTTTAATAGAAAAACCTCCAATTTAAAGCAGATTACTGATTTAAATATTACAGTTTTACTGGAAGAGTGTAAAAAGAAAGCAGGTATAAACAGAAATATTCCTATTTATGCTTGTGATAATTTTAAAAGTCCATGTATATTTGGAATTTTAAATCCAAAGGTTTATATCCCTAAATATGCATACATTACAAAAAATTATAAGCAGTTGTCACATATAATTTTACATGAACTGATACATTATAAAAGAAAAGATTTGTTTTATAACTTTCTTGGGACCACTGCTCTTTTGATACATTGGTTTAATCCTATAGCATGGTTTTTAATAAAGAGAATGAAACTTCAAAGAGAGTATGCTTGTGATGCTTATGTACTCGAAATTTTAGGAGAAGAAGGATCTATAGAATATGGTATGAATCTTATTAATTTCTCGAAATTGTTTTCAAAAAATTATAAAACTCCACAGCTAGGAATTTTTTTTGAAACAAAAAGCAGAGAATGAAAATAAAAAGAACCAAAATGTACAAATACCAGGTATAGTAAAAAATCAAAAAGATGGAAAAGTTGAAACTAGCAAAGAAGCAATGAATTTGGCAGGAATAAATGAATCTAATATCACTATAAAAAGTACATTGCCTGGGAATTATCAAGAAATAAGCAAATTTTTCGTATGGCAAAATGAAGGAATGTGGTATAGCATAGAATACAATCAAGGAATTCAAGGAAGCAAAAATTATAAAAAATTTATGGATGTTTCTACAGATGATGTAGGAAAAGTTGCATCCTCAATAAAATATGTTGAAGATGTAAAAAATGTAAATTATTCTGTAAAAAGAGAAGTCTCAACGGAAATTGCTAGATTTGCAATTTATGATAAGGAAGATTTAAAAAAGGCTAAATAACTTTTAGGATTTGATCCTAAACTACCATTAAATATTAATAAAGATATAACTATAAGAGGTTCATCAGTAGCAATTTCAGGAGATTCCGATATTGAAAATAAAAAGATTAATTATGAACTGAATACATTTTACAATTTAAAAAAGGTCTCATTAACATTTACACAAGGGAAAAACTCAAAAATTTATGATGATATAAAGAAAAATGGATACGTGGAAGTGCAAGATGTATCTAATAAATCAAAGCAACTTAAAGCTCAGACATTAAAAATTAATGATAAGGAAGTTTTTAAATATGAAGATTCTTTTGAAAGTGAACCAAATAAACAAACAAAAGAAGAAGAGTATGTTTGGAAAGAAAATGGATTTTATTGTAGAATTTCAATATTTGCAGAAGTTGAGAACCCAGATGAAATAGCTAAAGAATTTGTTAATTCAAAACCAATAGATTAGATTATATACTGAAAAAGAAAAGATCATCAATAGTAGATTTACTATTAAGATGACCTTTTCTCCTTTTAACTGGAACCCATTTTAAAATTCCAGTACTACATATAAAGAATATAACAATCTACCTTGCACAATTATAGATAGCTTATCACCTCATTATCATGTTGCCACCATAATAAAGCAAATCACAACCTGTAATCATGGTTCGTTCGACCAAACAGAATACCTACTCAACCCTATACAACCTTTCGGCTGTATAGAATCAACAGGAATAGAATAAAATTTACAAAATTATGGTTAAAGCCATAATGAATTGTTATTTTATTTAATCCATCAGCACCCTGCATCATCTTAACTCGACCTTATAGAATAAATTGGAACCTCATTATAATCAATTGATCGATGTCGACTATAACAAAACTTTTCTCCACCCTATAAAATTTTCCCTCTGACTATATAATAGCCACATTTATGACCACCATATAATCGTTGGTCGACTCATATACACCCGTTTTATTGAGCATATATAAGTCTTCGCTCAACTGTTATGTCCCTTATGATATTAATATGTGCAATTTCTTTTGAAAAATACAAGGTAAAAATAGGAAAAATATTTTGAAGAATTTTTCATGCAAAAATCATCCTTAACTATTGAATATTAATTATAAATTATTTAACTCTTAATTAAAATTAACAGTAGTACCAGCAATTCTCTTAGCATAAGTAAACCTTTAATCTTGTAGCTCCAAGTAAGTAATCGTATACTTGACGCAAAATTCAAATCGTTATATAATTAACTAAATGAATTCACTGAATACATTTAATGAAATTAACTTTGTTAAATGATAAGTTAGGAGGAATTTCAATGACACAGAAATACAAAAAATTATTTGAACCAGTAAAAATAGGATCTTTAGAAATAAAGAACCGTTTTGCAATGGCTCCAATGGGGCCTCTTGGTTTAGCTGATGCTGAGGGTGGTTTTAATCAAAGAGGTATAGAGTATTACACAGCACGTGCTCGCGGTGGTACTGGATTAATTATTACAGGTGTTACATTTGTAGATAATGTGGTTGAAGAACATGGAATGCCTAATTGTCCTTGCTCTACACATAATCCTGTTCAGTTCATTCGTACAGCTAGAGAAATGACAGAAAGAATACATGCCTATGATTCTAAAGTATTTCTTCAAATGAGTGGAGGTTTTGGAAGAGTTACTATTCCTACAAACTTAGGAGAGTTTCCACCAGTAGCGCCTTCTCCAATTCAACATCGTTGGCTGGATAAAACTTGTAGAGAATTAACTATAGAAGAAATTCAATCTATTGTTAAAAAATTTGGTGATGGAGCGTATAATGCTAAACGTGCAGGTTTTGATGGTATTCAAATTCATGCAGTTCATGAGGGTTATTTAATAGATCAATTTGCAATTGAATTATTTAATAAACGTACAGATGAGTATGGTGGATGTCTAGACAATAGATTAAGATTTGCTAGAGAAATTGTAGAGGAAATTAAGAAAAGATGTGGAAATGATTTTCCTGTTACTTTAAGATATAGCCCAAAGAGCTTTATAAAAGAATTACGTGATGGAGCGTTACCAGGGGAAGTATTCGAAGAAAAAGGAAGAGATATTCCAGAAGGTATTGAAGCAGCAAAATTACTTGTATCTTATGGATATGATGCATTGGATGTAGACGTTGGATCTTATGATTCATGGTGGTGGAGTCATCCGCCAATGTACCAAGAAAAAGGTTTGTATATTCCATATGCCAAGATAGTAAAAGAAGTTATAGATGTTCCAGTAATTTGTGCAGGACGTATGGACAACCCTGATTTAGCATTAAGTGCATTAGAAGATGGTGCTTGTGACATGATAAGTTTAGGTAGACCTCTTTTAGCTGATGCAGACTATGTAAATAAGCTTCGTGCTAGCAAAATAGCTGATATTAGACCTTGCTTATCTTGTCATGAAGGTTGTATGGGACGTATTCAAGAATATTCAGCACTAAATTGTGCAGTAAATCCAGCTGCTTGTAGAGAGAAAGAAACTGCACTTGTTAAAGTCTTCAATAGCAAAAAGGTATTTATTGTAGGTGGAGGAGTTGCTGGCTGTGAAGCTGCAAGAGTTTTAGCTTTGCGTGGTCATAAACCAGTAATTTATGAAAAAAGCAGCCGCTTAGGTGGAAATCTTATTCCTGGTGGAGCACCGGATTTTAAAGAAGATGATTTAGCTTTAGTTGCTTGGTATGAGCACACTCTAAAACAATTAAATGTTGAAGTGAAATATAATGCAGAAGTAACTGCAGATATTGTAAAAAATAGTGATGCAGATGCTGTAATTATTGCAACGGGTTCAAAACCTAAAATATTTAATTTAGGCGACAATAGTAAAGTTTTTCCAGCAGCAGATGTGTTAGTGGGAGATGTAAAAGCTGGTGACAATGTTGTTATTGTTGGAGCAGGATTAGTTGGATGTGAACTTGCTCTTTGGCTTGCTCGTCAAGGCAAAAAAGTTACTATGGTTGAATTACAAAATAAGATATTGGCTGTAAATGGACCTCTTTGTCATGCTAATTATGATATGCTTGAAAAACTAATACCATATAATGGAATTGAAGTTCTAACATCTTCTAAAGTTATAAAAACAACTGAAAAAGGTGTATTAGTAGATGTAAATGGGAGTGAAAAAGAAATTTTAGCAGATACTGTTGTTTTAGCAGTTGGATACAATGGAGAAAAATCTCTTTATGAAGAACTTAAATTTGAAACTGATGAAATTTACTTAATTGGTGATGCTAGAAATGTTTCAAGTATAATGTATGCTATATGGGATGCCTATGAAGTTGCTGCTAACCTATAGTTTTAGTAACTTTCTTTAATAGCTATATATAAGCCGCTTAAAATTAATTGTGAAGTTTGGAATTTACATTTAGTTTTAAGAGGCTTTTTATACTATGGTAATAATCAGGTCATTGAAATGCAAAAGTGAATTTAGTATAATTATGAGGATTAATACACCATAGCTTATTAAAGTTAAAACATAGTTTAAGGAAAACTAATTCTTGATATTAATATAAATATGATTAAGAGGAGTACTATATATGACTAAAATGACAAATCGTGCCAAGCAAGCAGAGGCTACAAAAAATAAAATTTATGAATGCGGAGTGAATCTTATAAGAGAGCACGGTTTTGACGAAGTTACAGTGGAGCAAATTGCCAAACAAGCAGGGGTTTCTGTTGGAACATATTATTATTATTTTGAATCAAAATCTGATCTTTTTAGTGAAATCTTTAAGAGAGCAGATGATTATTTTTTGGAAGAAGTTGAGAAAAAATTAAAAGCAGAAGATTCTAAAGAAAAAATTATAGAGTTTTTTGATAGATATGCTGATTTTAATTATATAGATGGAATTGAAATGGTAAAAAAACTGTATACTTCAGATAACAAAATGTTTATTACAAAGGGTCGTTCTATGCAAAATGTGCTGCAGAAAATTATTGAACAAGGTCAAGAAAGTGAAGAAATTACCAAAAATGAATCTTCAGTTGAAATAACTCGTATACTATTTATGGTTGCACGCGGAGTGGTTTATGAATGGTGTCTTTATGATGGAAAAATGGATTTAAAATGTGAAATGAAAAAAATTATATCAAATATGGCAGATGGATTTATATTAAATAAATGATTGTTAATTAATGTATAAAAACTAAATTATATATTAGGCATATTCAAAAAAATACTGAAATTTTTAATTTGTTATTTCCTTTCATATGCTTAAAAAGAATCGCAACCAATATAGTTAAATAACCCTATTGATTACGATTCTTATTTATGCTGGAATACGTTTTAAAATTTCAGCATAAAGTATAAAGAATATAACAATCTACCTTGCACAATTCTAGATAGTTTATCACCTTATTATCATGTTGCCACCATAATAAAGCAAATCACAACCTGTAATCATGGTTCGTTCGACCAAACAGAATACCTACTCAACCCTATACAACCTTTCGGCTGTATAGAATCAACAGGAATAAAGTGAAAATTACATAAGTTATGGTTAAGACCACAACTAATTGTTATTTTATTTAAACCGTCAATACCCTGAGTGATCTTAACTCGACCTAATAAAATAAATTGGAATCTCATTATAATCAATTGATCGATGTCGACTATAATAAAACTTTTCTCCACTCTATAAGATCTTCCCTCTGACTATATAACAGCCACATTTATGACCACCATATAATCGTTGGTCGACTCATATACACCCGTTTTATTAAGCATATATAAGTCTTCGCTCAACTGCTATGTCCCTTATGATATTAATATGTGCAATTTCTTTTTAAAAATACAAGGTAAAAATAGGAAATCTGTGATGAAAATAATTTTAAATTAAGTAAAAAAATGTATTTTGAAGGCTAATTTGTAGAATTTTTTAAGTTTTATACTTTAATTTAAATTCATTGTAGGAAAGATCTCCTTTTGCAAGTTGCTCACATATAAAAGCATCATTCGTATTGCTTTCAATTTCACGTTTAATAGCTAAAAATTCTTTTGTAGTTATTAAGCATTTGGCATACCTCTCAAGAAGTATAGGTGTATAGGAATTTGAATATTCATTTGCTTCAATAATAGATTTTCTTTCTATAAATTCATCAACAGTAATCAGACCAGAAGCATACTCTTCTTTAAGTATATTAATTAATTTTATTACAAAGGGATTTGTAGAAGATTGATTTTTTAAAATTAAAAATGTCAAAACTGAAATAATTAATAAAAGAAATATCAAAATATAAGAACCATAAAACCCTAATCCCATATGGTGACCATGTCGCATCATAATTTCACCTCATTTGAATTCTGCGATATTGGAAATGAAATTGTTATCTTTGTTCCTTTGTATAATTCGCTTTCTATAGAAAAATATCCATTTAAAACTTTTACTAATCTTTTTGCTATTGAAAGTCCAAGACCAGTTCCATCAGCTTTTGAAGTTCGTGCCTTATCAGCCTTGAAGAATTTTTCACCTAAATATTGAATTTCATCTGTAGGTATACCAATTCCATTGTCCTCAATAGTTATACAAATGTTTTTATTATACAAATGTGTGGATATTTTTAGGTTGCCTCTATTTTCTGAAAACTTAATTCCATTATCTAAGAATATTATAAGGAGCTGTTTTAACTTATCGTAATCACTAAATAATGGAGGTAAATTATCCTGCAAAGATATTTGTAAATTTATATTTTTATTCTTTATTAAGGGATTAAGACTTCGCAAGGTATCATTAATAAGCATATTAACATCCAGTTCATTAAAATCAATGTCTAATTTACCAGACTCTAACTTGCTTAAATTCAACAGGTCTTTAACCATCCTTTCAAGTCTATTGGTTTCTTTTAGGAGTGTAGTGCAAGTGTCTGTTATATATTCTGGCTTAGTCATTCCATCTATAATAGACTCTAAATTACCTTTTATAACTGTTAAAGGAGTTCGAAATTCGTGAGAAACATTTGAAATAAAGTCTTTGCGCATTTGTTCAAGCTTTTCTTTTTCACTTACATCTTGAATAAGAATTACACCACCTATAACTTCATTTAAATTGTTCTTTATAGGAGATATAGAGAAATTTAATATTTTATTTAGATATTCTTTTACTAAAGAGCTTTCTGTATTATTAATTATATTAGAATTAAGTTCTTCAATTATACTTAATTTAGACAATATTGCATTAACATTTATATCTGAGTCAATATCTTTTATTGATAGTAGATTTAGAGCAGACTGATTTATATTTATAATATTACAGTCTATATCTATTGCTAAAATGCCTTCGCTCATACTTGTTATTACATTACTTAACTTGGTTTTTTCTTCAAAAAGTTTACCTATGGTATACTCAAGTTTTAGGGATAATAAATCAAAGGAATTTGATAATTCTCCAATTTCGTCATTTTGATATATATTAGTTTTTATTCCGTAGTGACCGCGTGCCAGTTCAAGTGCAGATGAATTTATTTTTTTTATTGGCTTAGATATATTTCTAGAAAAATAATAACTCATTAACCCAGCAAGAGATATTTCACCTAGAAGAGTTAAAATTATATATATAAAAAATTTGTTCATAGAATTTGATAAATCGTATGAAGATGAGTTAAGAATTACCGCACCTATTATAATGTTTTTGCTGTTTTTTATTGGAACTGCTGTGGTCATCATATATTCCTTGTAATAAGGGTTGTATATTTCGTCATATGCGTCTATACCAACTAATACTTTTTCTGTAATAGAATTGTAGGCTTTTTTTACATCTATATCATTAATATGAGTAAGATTAGAATCATTGCTATTTGATGCAGTTATAATATTTTTATTGGAATCCAGTACCCAAATTTTTGCGTTATCAATAGAATCTATTAAATTTATAATATGTATAAATTCTTTTTCTTCAGGACCTTTAGACATATATGGCTTAAGGGTTTTGGAAATTTCAAAAGCATGATTTTTCATGTTATTTTTTTTGACCTCATAGATATTATTTTTAAATATATTTAGTGCAATAATACCTATTAAAAGTGTTGAAATAATAACAATTGTTAGAAAGCCAACAGTAAGTTTAAAAGTAATGTTTTTCTTAAACATCTTTCACCTCAAATTTATATCCCATGCCCCAAATAGTTTTAATATCCCAGGTATACTGTCCATTAAGTTGAAGCTTTGCTCTTATTCTTTTTATATGAGTATCAACTGTCCTTGGGTCTCCAAAATAATCTATTCCCCATATATTGTCAAGTAAGTTATCTCTTGAAATTATTTTATTAGGAGAACTTGAAAGCATCCATAAAACCTCAATTTCTTTTTTCGTAAGGTTAATATTTGCAGCATTCAATTTAACTGAATAATTATCAATATCTAATTCAAGAGGTGGATATTCAATTGTAGATAATTTATTGTTTTCAGGTAGAGTAATTCTTCTAAGCACAGCATTTATTCTTGCCACTACTTCTCCAGGACTAAAAGGCTTTACAATATAATCATCAGCACCTGAGTTCAAACCTAAAATCTTATCTGCATCTTCAGTTTTCGCTGTTATCATTATAATTGGAGTGTTTGATTTTTGTCTGATTTTACTGCAAACTTCCAGTCCATCCATTAAGGGCATCATAATATCAAGTAAAATCAATTGAGGATTGTAATGGCTAAATTTTAATAAAGCTTCTTCCCCATCAAGAGCAAAGATCATTGTAAATCCTTCTTTTTCTATATAAGGTTTTAGAATTTTAATGATTTCTATATTATCATCAGCAATCAAAATATTTTTACTCATTTTTTATCACCTCGTTATCTTGTCTAAATTATAGCATTAACATAGATTAAAATTGTGAAATAAATGTGGACTATATTTGTTAAGAGTGTGATTTACTTGTAAACATATTTAAAGTAATTTTAATAAATATAACACAATTAGGACACTTTTATATATCACAATTGATTTATTATTGTAGTATAGCAAATATATGTGAAATAAAAATTGAGGAGGAGTAAAAAATGAAAGCAAAAAAATTATTAGTGGCGTTAGCGGTGACTTTTGTAGTAGGAGCAAGTGCAACTGTTTATGCAGAAACAACAACTAATTCTGCAAATCATGGATTGGGGCTTGGAAAAATAACTTCAATGAGAGGTCATGATTATGTTTCTTCTGTATTAAAAGATAAACTTGGAATGACAGATAAGGAAATAACTGATGCATTAAATTCAGGAAAAACAATGTATGATTTAGCAAAAGAAAAAGGGATGACAGAAGATCAATTTAAAGCAGCTTTACTTGAAGAGAAGAATAAAGCTATTGATAAAGAAGTATCTAGTGGAACAATTACAAAAGAACAAGGTGAGGCCTTAAAAGAAAATATAAAAAATAACATAAGTAACTGTACTGGTAATGGCGATCAGATGCATAGAAATGGTATGGGACAAGGTAAAATGTTAGGCAATAAACATAATGGTAGAGGAAACTGTTCTGTTAATGAAAGTGATAATTAAATAGTTTGATTTAAAAGTCTATAGGAAAAAAATTCCTATGGACTTTTTTATAATTAATAAATATATGTAAATTTTTGGAACATCAACTTATTATAAAATATTCCTTGGCAAATAAAAAAATATTCTGATGGATTTTGGAATTGGAACTTTTGAATATATAGTGTAATTCATAGCATATGTTTGTAATATATATTTGTATATTGCAATATTACGATATTATGATATAATAATATTAATTGATTTAAATAGTAGATATTGAAAGGGGTTAATTATATGTTTTTGAGTTTATGGAAAAAGTATTCTTTTATATTACTAATAGCTTTTGTATTAATAGGTTTGATTGATTTAAGATTTGCAGTAGTAGCAGTTGCTTGTATGATAGCACCTGTAATTGTATCCGTATTTAGGGGAAGATTTTGGTGCGGCAATCTATGTCCAAGAGGCAACTTTTATGATAATGTAGTTTCTAAATTTAGTAGCAAAAGAAAAGTACCTAAATTTCTAAAGTCTAATTACTTTAGAATTGTAGTAGTAATATTTATGCTATCAATGTTTACATTGGGAATTAAGAAAAATTGGGGAAATCTATATGGTATTGGCATGGTATTTTATAGAATGATTGTTGTGACTACTATAATAGGAATAGTTTTATCTTTATTTTATAATCATAGAACTTGGTGTCATTTTTGTCCTATGGGAACTATAGCATCTTTTATATCAAAGTTTAGAAAAAATAAAAAAGTATTACAAGTATCTTCTAACTGTGTATCCTGTAAAATATGTGAAAAAAAGTGTTCACTGGGAATAGTTCCTTATGAATATAAAGGTGATTTACTAAGCCATCCTGATTGTATACAGTGTGGAAAATGTGTTACCGCATGTCCTAAAAAATCAATAGGATATGACAAAGTAAGTTAATAATAAGATTATTAAAATACGATAAGTTGGGGTGATTAATTATGATATTAAAAGTAAACAAGGATAGATGCCCGCAAAATCATCTATGTCCATCAGTGAAAGTTTGCCCAGTATATGCATTAAAACAAATAGGATTTGATGCACCTACTGTCCTTGAAGAAAGATGCGTAAAGTGTGGTAAATGCGTAAACTATTGCCCTATGGGGGCACTACAATTTAAAGATGAGGAGTGATTAAAATGCATAAATTTGATGTTAAAAAATTAGAAAAATTGGATAATCCAAAAAGAAGAGAGAGCATGCCGCCTGAAGAAACTTTAAAAAAGTTTAAAATTGGGGATAAAGGTACGCTACTTGATATAGATTGCGGCATAGGTTATTTTACTATACCAGCAGCAAAAATTATTACTAAGGGAAATGTAATTGGCGTAGATATAGCTACAGAAATTCTTGATATTGCAAGAGAAAAAGCAGTAGATATATCAAATATAGAATTTAAAAAGAGTGAAGAATATTTTTTTCCAGTAGAAGATAGTTCTATTGATTATGTTTTTGTATGCAATGTTGTTCATGAAATAGAGGATAAGGTAAGATTTTTCACTGAGGTAAAAAGAGTACTAAAAAATGAAGGATATGCTTATATAATTGATTGGGATAAAAGAGATATGAAAAGTGGTCCACCTGTAAATGAAAGAGTATCAAAAAAAGAAGTGAAAATTTTAGTTGAACCTTTAAATTTTGCATTTTTAGAGGAAGTAAGTATTAGTAATGAACATTATGGATTAAAGTTTAAGGCATAATGAAAAAGCTTTATTCTAGTAAAAATAATCAAAAAGATTTGGTATTGTATTAAGATATTCTAGATTTTGTTTCTCAGGATCACTTAGGAATTTTATTCTTTTGGGAAATACAAAGCTTTTAAAAGTTAATAATTAAATAAGGTTAGTGAAATTTTATGTTTAGGATTGGATCGCAGAGATATTCATGGTTGGAATAAAGACATCTGAAACGGAAAAAGCATTAATAGATGTAAAAAGATTGTTGAATATAAGATAAATTATTTTGAATAAGCAACCATTAAAGATAATAGCAATAACGTACAATACGAAGTTCTAAAATTCATTTATTATAAAAATATAAAAAATTTCTAGGAATGAAGGTTTAATAAACATTAGGCACTCTATAGGAATACAAGGAGGTTAATTATGATGAATGATAGTATTGTTAAAATTTTTAATGGTGCTAAGGTGGTATATCAAAGCAAGGAAATTAATATTGAAAAGTTAGAATGGAACAAAAATCCTAATAAAGGTGTATATCTAAAGCATATTGTTAAAGGTGAGGACACAGTTGGAAAGTTTAGCTGTCATATTGTAAAGATTGAATCAGGATGTGAAATTGGACAACATATCCATGAAGGTAATTGGGAACTGCATGAGGTAATTGATGGTGAAGGAAAATGCTTCTTAGAGGATAAAGAAATAATTTATTCTATTGGAACACTCAGTGTAATACCACAAGGTATACAACATAAAGTTAAAGCTGTAAATGGTGACCTATATTTGTTTGCTAAATTTATACCTGCGCTGGTATAGAAAAAAGTTATATTATATGTAAAGCTTCTGATATAATTACTATATTGGAAGTTTTTGTTTTAAATCAATAGAAATATGGGGGAGTATACTTGATAGATAAGGAGAAAATTGAATTTCGTCATTTAAATGACTTTTATAATATTGATGTAATTCAAGGTATTAATGTGAGAAGAGCTTTTCCTAAACATTCACACAGCAGTATTTGTTTAGGAGTTATAAATAGAGGGACAAGAATATACTCCATAGATAAAAGACAATTATGTGCTGATAAAGGTAAAGTATTTGCCCTTAATACAGGTGAAGTTCATTCATTTAGATCTTCAAATAAGAAAACACATGATTATATGTGCATTTGTTTTGATAAAAGCTGCATTAAAGATGTTTTGATGGATACAGAAGAAAAAAATTCAAGAAAATTATTTTTTTATAATATAATCGATGATTCACATCTATATACATTAATAAATAAATTTTGTTGTAATATTTTAGATAAAAATATAGATTCAGAAAGTAAGGCTTTGTTTCTTAAAATTATAGAACAATTAAATATGAACTATTTAGATAGTATATGTAGTTTAAAAAGTATAGGTAATGAACAAAGAATTATAAAGTTATTAAAAGAATACATTGAAGATAATTATAAAGAAAATATTCCAATAAACCAGTTATCTGAAATTTCAGGTTTAAGTTCTTACTACTTAATTAGGCTTTTTTCTAATGAATACGGCTTTGCTCCTCATTGTTATCAGAATAATATCAGAATAAAAAAAGTGAAAGAGCTTTTAAAAGATGGAAAAATGAAAATGACGGATATAGCATTAGAAGTAGGTTTTGCTGATCAAAGCCATATGATTAAACATTTTAAAAATAGTGTAGGAATGACACCAAGTCAGTATTTTAAGGAAATGAAAAAATAATAATAGTTTTGAAACTTTGGAGGATAAGAACGTATGGATTGCAAGAAATTAACACTTATTTATTTTTAACCAACAGATACAAATTAGTATTTATGTTCATTAGATTAGTGTAATAGGAGCTTGCATCCTAGCTAAATACAAGCTCCAGTATATTATTTATTAACAGGTAGCCCCACCAGTTAAATGAAGTTTTGCTTCTAATATTTCCCCTTTTCTTTTCAATATTTCATTTGATAATAATTGAGCTTCTATGTTTTCAAATCCAATTTTTTCAATTGTCTTAGCAAAACGTTCTCCAGTTTTGCCTTTTTCTCTATATAAGAGAAGTGCTTTTTCAATAATACTTAATGCTTCTTCTTTATCTGTGAAAATTTTATGTAATGCTTTGCCTTTTACTGTAACTTTACCCCAACGCCCTCCTATATAGATTTTATAACCTGTAATGCCGTCTTCGATTGCATCAAAGTGACACTTTCCGATGCAACGTCCACAATTGTTACATGTATTGGTATCTATTTTCAATATACCGTCCACTACTTTAGCAGCTTTCATAGGACAAGCTTCTTCTACAGAACATTTTTTGCACCCATTGCAGCTGTCTTCATCAAAATTAGGTATTCTTTGTCCTATAATTCCTAAATCATTCAAATCTGGTTTTACACAGTTATTTGGACATCCACCTACCGCAATTTTAAATTTATGAGGTAATTTAACCTTTGCATATCCTTTATAAAATCTTTCATGAATTTCCTCTGACAGAGCATAGGTATCAATGAGACCATATTGGCAGGTTGTTCCCTTACAGCTTACTACCGGGCGTACTTTAGAGCCTGTACCGCCAGTAACCAGACCTTCTTTTGCAATATAATTTCTGAAATCTTCAATTTTGTCATAAGGAATACCTTGACATTCCATTGTAAGACGTGTAGTCATAGTAACAATACCATTACCATATAATTCAGCTGCTTCTGCAATGCATTTTACCTGAGCAGCTGTAATTTTGCCATTTATGGTAATTACTCTTCCTGAAAAATTGTCTGTACCCCTGTTACTTAAAAAGCCAAGAGCCTTTACTTTTTTTTCATTTTCTGAATTAACTGTTAACGTAGCCATAATATTTGCCTCCTCCTTAAATAATGTTTTTATTTGTAAGTTATAAATTTTTTACATGTTTTGCAATTAAATATTGTGTTTTTAAATTTACTTATTCAATATGGTTAAAGGTTGTACCACCTTCAAGAACCAATGTATTGGTATAACCATAAAATTTTAATCGGTTCTGTAAAAGATAAGCACGTTTACCTTTTGCACATACAAGCAGCAGTTTATCTTCCTTATTAAGACCTTCAACTTCTCCATTTACTTTTGTAAGATCAACATATTCTGCTGACTGGATTGTAGGTTGAATGGAAGCATCTATGATTTTATAATCAGAACACTCTCCTCTTAGATAGGCAGAAGGTGTAATTGTTGTAAAATCACCATTTATTTTATTCAACAAAATATTTACAGCATTTGTAAAAGGGTGAATTGCAGTTGAAAAAGGTGGGGCATAGGCTAGATCCATATTTTCTAAGTTCTCTAAGGTAGCATTGAAAGTAAGCGCTGTTACTGCAATGTCCACTATTTTATCAACAGCACCTTTGCCAAGCACTTGGATACCTAAAAACTTTTGTGTAGCCCTGTCTGCAATCATTTTTATGATGAAGAAAGAAGATCCTGGATAATAGTGAGCTTTATCATCCACAACACTTATGACACTTATAGGATCATAGCCTTGATTTGATGCAGCTTCTTCTGAAAATCCTGTTTTTCCAACATTAAGCTCTGGCAATTTTGCCACCCCTGTACCAAGAACACCTGGATAAGCTATTTTTTTATTGTTTATATTCTTAGCTGTTATACGACCTTCCATATTTGCAGAGGAGCCCATTGGCGACCATGCTTCTGATTTGCTTATTCTATTTGTTACACAGGCACAATCTCCAATGGCAAATATATCTTCTACATTTGTTTGAAGATATTCATTTACTCGAATTGTTTTATTTGGCATCAATTCAATGCCGGAATCTTTTAAAAAACCAGTATTTGGTTTAATGCCAATAGAAAGAATAACTGCATCTGCTTTCATTTTTCGCTTATCAGTTTGAATCTTTTCGACTTTTCCTTCTCCTATAATGGCTTCCAGCTTTGTACCGGTAAAAGCCATAATTCCTTTGTCTGCTAGATGATTTTCTACATAATCTGCAATTTCAGGATCAAAACCTGGTAAAATATGTTCTGCCATATCAATAATTGATACCTTTACATTTTGATTAGAAAGGTTTTCAGCAACTTCTAAACCAATAAATCCGCCTCCCACTACAACTGCACGCTTTATATTACCAGCTTCTAAAGATTCTCTTACAATAGCGGCATCATCTGGCGTACGCAGTACAAATACACCATTTAAACCTATTCCTTCAAAAGGAGGTTTTATTGGTTTTGCACCTGTTGATATGATAAGTTTATCATATGAATAAGTAGAAGTCTCCTTTGTGTTTAAATTTACAGCTTCTACTGCTTTTTTGTCACTGTGGACTGCAATTACTTCTGTTTCTGTTAAAACATTAACGCCTGTAAGCATAGAAAAGTTCTTTGGTGTATTTACGATCAATTGCTCTCGGTCTTTAATAACATTGCCGATATAGTAAGGAAGTCCACATCCTGCATAAGAAATATCTTTACTCATTGTTAATATGGTAACTTCATCATCTCTATTTTCACGTTTTAACTTGGCAGCTGCTTTTGTACCAGCAGCTACTCCGCCTATCACTAAAATTTTCATAATACAACATCTTCTTTCATCAATACTTATATAATTTTGTATTTTGCATGGTTAGTAGTACTACTTGCTTTCATAATACCATTTGTGAGTAAATAAGAAAAATGGTATTATTTTATAATAATGATAGGTAAAACCTATTAAAAATTTGAATAATATAAGTATAATAAGATAGTATGACAGAAAAGAGGGTACAATCAATATGACAATTCGACATTTAAAAATCTTTATTGCTGTAGTAGAAACAGGTAAAATGAGTGCTGCAGCAGCTCAATATTATATTTCACAACCAACCGTTAGTCAATCAATTAGGGAATTAGAAGATCATTATGGTGTATTATTGTTTGAACGAATTTCTAAAAAGCTATATATTACAGAAGCAGGAAAAAACTTACTTACCTATGCTAGAATGGCAGTAAATCAGTTTGATGAGCTAGAAGATAATATGCTAAAGGGATTTTCAGAAAAACTTCGTATTGGTGCTACTATAACTGTAGGGGCTTGCATTATGCCTAAGCTTATAAATCAGTATAAAAAAATAAAACCTCAGGTAGAAACTTTTGCTTATATTAATAATACTAAGTCTATAGAAGAAAAATTACTCAAATCCGAATTAGATATTGGTATTGTGGAGGGTAAAATTAAAAATCAGGATTTAGTTGTTATTCCAGTGATAAATGATTATCTTGTGATTGTATGCAGTAAGAATCATAGACTTTCAGGATGTAGTAATATTTCTGTTAAAGATTTAGAAAAAGAACATTTTGTAATGCGTGAAGAAGGAAGTGGCACTAGGGAGCTTTTTGAAAATTATATCTCCAAGTGTGGAGTAATTATAAAGGTTAAATGGGAAGTAACTTGTCCAGATATGATGAAGAAGGTAGTGATTGCCAACAACTGTCTTACAGCTATATCTGCAAGATTAATTGAAGAGGAAGCAAAAAAAGGTTTGCTTTATGTGATAAAAAGTAATGAACAAGCTTTAGATAGATCTTTTAGTTTGGTATATTACAAAAATAAATTTGTTAATGACAATATGAAGAGCTTGATTCACATATTGGAGAAATATAAAGACAAAGATATCTTAAGTGGAATTTCCACTGGAACTTTAGTGGATGTATAATATTTTAAATATTATTGACATGTGCAGCAAATAGAGTACAATAAAATTAAAATGACATATGTCAATAACTAAAAAAGTGTTGACTTGTTATAAATGAGGTGAATGATTTATGCCCAGACCAAGAAAATGTAGAAAAGTATGTTGTTTGCCGCAAAGGGATATATATGGACCACTTAACGTCCCCATCAATGAAGATTATCTTATAACTATGACTGTTGATGAATATGAGACAATACGACTAATTGATTTGGAAGGTTTTACTCAGGAACAGTGTGCCAATCAAATGAATATTGCACGTACAACAGTTCAGGGTATATACAATGATGCCAGAAAAAAACTTGCAGAGTCCTTAGTGAATGGAAAGGTACTGAGAATTGAAGGTGGAGATTATAAACTTTGTAATGGCTTTGAAAAATCTTGTGGTGGTGGCATATGCTGCAGACACAGATATGATAAAAATTCTGTGAAAAATGAAGATAAAGATGTATAAATTATAGGAAAGTAAGGGAATGCGCAAAATACATAGGCATGTATTCTAGGCATTCCCTTTTAAATCATTATGTTAAAAAGAAGTTAATTGTGACATTCATGTTCGTGGCAGCAGTCACCAGAATCTACAAGTGAGCCTTGAAGCCAATTATTAGCTACGGCTTTTATATCACCTGAACATCCACGTAGTACATCAATGCCAGAGTTCTTTAGTACTCTTACAGCACCGTCTCCCATATTACCTGCAAGCATAAGTGTAACACTCATTTCTGCAAGAGTTTGTGCAATGTTTGATTTACAGCCGCAGCCTGCTGGTGATGGAACAACTTGTGAATCAATTATTTTTTTAGCATCTGTATCAACTGTAAAAACAGTGAAATACTCACAATGTCCAAAATGATCGTCAATTTGATTTCCACGAGATGGTAATGCAATTTTCATATATAAATACCTTCCTTCTAAATTATTTAATATATTATAAGTTATTGTCATATGCTCTTTATATATTATAATAAACTTATAAATGACATATGTCAATAACTACATTTTTAATCAGAAAAAAATGCTAAGAACTATAAAACACAGAAAATAAAAATTGATATGTATAATTAGCATATGCTATAATTGTACTCGTATAGAGTATGAAGTCAGTAATTAAAACTAATAGACAATGATAGTAAAAGATATTGATGGGTTGCTTGAAAATAGAAAACGTTGTTATAACTTTGGAGTTAAAGAATTAAGAAAACTTACTGAAAACTATTTTGGAAAGGTTTTCATAAAGGAGGATATTATAGATGATAATCATTGATGTACCAGGTTATAAAAATATTCAAATAAAAAATGTTGTATTTGATTTTAATGGTACTATTGCTGAAGACGGTATTTTAATTAATGAAATAAAAGAAAAGATAAAAAAATTGAAAAATGAAAAAGTTAATATTTTTGTCCTTACGGCAGATACTTATGGTACTGCAAGTGAACAATGCAAAGAGTTACCTGTTAAAATAGAGACTTTTAATAAGGAAAATGCATCAGAAGATAAAAAGAAAATAGTTGAAAAACTTGGTTGTAACATGACTGTTACAATTGGCAATGGTAGAAATGATATAGAAATGTTTAAAAACAGTGTTATGTCTATTGCAGTTATTGGAAGAGAAGGGTGTTTTTCGAAAGCCCTACTTGAAGCTGATATTGTAGTAAATAACCCAATTGATGCCATAGATTTACTATTAAAGCATGATAGAATTAAAGCTACATTAAGAACTTAATATTATTTAAAGAATATGAATAAAATTGTACCAAAATTATTTAAAGGTACAGAAATGATAATCAAAATTATGATTAATTTTTAAAATATAATGAAGAAAGGTTAAGGTGGTAATATGTATACTTGTGCTATGTGTAGTGAACATTATTGCAAATCAGGAGAGGTTGAAAAATTGCCTTCTAATTGTCCATGTAATGAAGAAGAGGAGCAGGAGAAAATAAAAAAATTATATTCTGAAGATGAAAATTATAAATTAGCACATAATTCAGCGTTAGTTGAAGCAGAAGGATATTGCAAAAAAACAAGACTTGAAGAGACAATGGATTTTGCGAATAAATGTAACTTTAAAAAATTAGGAGTAGCTTTTTGTGTAGGATTAAGTAATGAAGCAAAAATGTTGTGTACAGTATTAAGACATAATGGATTTGAGGTTAATTCAGTGGTGTGCAAAAACGGAAGTATACCAAAAGAATTTTTGAAGATTAAAGATAATGAAAAGGTAAGGCCTGGCAGTTATGAAGCAATGTGTAATCCTATAGGACAAGCTACTTTACTAAATAATGCTAAAACAGATTTAAATATTCTTCTAGGGTTATGCGTAGGACACGACTCGTTATTTATAAAATATTCTAATGCACCAATAACTGTTTTTGCAGTTAAGGATAGAGTGCTTGCACATAATCCTATAGGTGCTTTATATCTTTCAGATGGATACTATAAAAATAAGTTATATAAATAATTGAAAACCTTACATAGTTAGTAGAGAAGGTAGATTTGGTATAGTAACTTTTATAGAAGAGTAAATAATTATTTGATTTTAAAATAAGGAGATGAGTGTTATGAAAACAAAAAAATTAATAAGTTCAGTTTTAGTTTTTTTGCTAACTTCTATTGCATTTATGGGATGTGGCCAAAAGCAGGAGAGTACTACCCAAACCAGCAGTCAGGATAAAAAGGAGTTATTAATCTATTGTGGTGCAGGATTAAATAAACCTATGGAGGAAATAGGTAAAAGCTTTGAAAAAAAATATGGAGTTAAAATTCAATATACTTATGCTAATGCTTCACAGCTTATAGGTCAAATGGAAGTTTCACATAAAGGTGATCTTTGTGTATTGCCATCTGATGAGGATTATAACACAGCTAACAAAAAAAATCTTACTTTAGAAAAGAAGGATTTGGTTTATCATATACCTGTAATTGCAGTGCCTAAAGGTAATCCTGCTGGTATAACTAGTATAAAAGATCTTTCTAAATCAGGAGTTAAAATTATTTTAGGAGATTCTGAAACATCACCCTTAGGCAAGCTAGCATCTAAGTTATTTGCAAAGGCCGGCATAGAGCAGCAGGTTAAGAATAATACTGTTTCTACAGTTACTACAGTAAATGAAATAGTAACATTCCTTTCTGCGAAAAAAGCAGATGCATCTATTATATGGGAAGATAATGCTTTAAATGCATCTGAAAATATAGATATAGTACAAATTCCTGAGAAAGAAAATTTAATTAAAGTAGTACCTATAGCAGCTTTAAAAAGTTCTAAAGATACTGAGTTATGCAAAAAATTTATAGATTTTACTGCCTCGGATGAAAGTAAGACTATATTTGTTAAATACAATTTAAAACCTATTAAATAATAATTTGAAAGGCAGCTATGATGTTTAATAAAAACTATAAAGATATTTGTTTTAAGATAGTTATATGTCTATTTATAATGAGTTTCATAACCTTTATAGCTTTTACTATAGGTATAGTTTTATGCAAATGTTTTTTTATACTTAAAGAAATTATTCTGGATACAGAAATTCAATTTGCAATTAGATTGACTTTGTATACATCAACTGTGTCCACTATAATTTGTTTAATATTTTCTGTACCAATAGCTTATGGACTAGCTAGATTTAAATTTTGTGGTAAACGAATTATTAGTTCTATAATACAAATACCAAATTCTATTCCACCTATTGCATCAGGAATTGCACTACTATTGTTATTTAGTACAAAACAAATGGAGAGTATTGTAAGTAATCTAGGTATAGATCCTGTTTTTTCTGTTAAAGGAATTATATTAGCACATTTTTTTATTAATACTCCCTATATGATAAGAATTTTTAGAATAACCTTTGAAGATATTAATCCTAAGCTTGAATTTGTAGCTAGGACACTAGGATACAGCAGTTGGGGAGCTTTTTTTAAAGTAACACTTCCTTTAGCAAGAAATGGGTTGATTTCAGGAATTATAGTAACATGGACAAATGCGTTAGGCGAGTTTGGTACCGCACTTATGCTAGCAGGTGCTATCCGAATGAAAACAGAAACTTTACCAGCAGCAATATTTTTAAATTTATCCAGTGGAAATTTAGATAAGGCTTTAGCTGCTGCTGCTATATTAATAATTATATCTATAGTTTGTTTATTTATATTTGAATGCTTGGGAAAAGAAAAGACAAAAGATTTTAAATAATTTAATGGAAAAGGAGTTAAAAGTATGCTTAGATTGGAGCATATTAATAAAAAACTTGGTGACTTTAGACTTAAAGATATAAATTTTGAGGTAATGGAAGGAGAATATTTTGTAATACTAGGGCCTACAGGAACAGGAAAAACAATAATATTAGAAACTATAGCTGGTATATATAATCCAGATAGTGGTGGTATATATATTAATAACTTAAACATAAATAATCTTCCACCAGAACAAAGAAATATAGGGTTTGTATATCAAGATTACTTGTTATTTCCTCACCTTTCTGTTAGAGAAAATATACTTTTTGGTTTGAAAGCAAGGAAGGCAAGTAAAGATAGTATGGATAAAGTTCTACATGAAATAAGTACAATGCTTAGTATAGATCACTTATTGAATAGAAATACTTTGACATTAAGTGGAGGAGAGCAGCAGCGAGTTGCTTTTGCAAGGGCTATTGTAACCTCACCAAAGATATTATTGCTAGATGAAGTAAGCAGTGCGCTGGATCCACATACTAAAGAAGTTTTTCAACATAACTTGAAAAGAATTCATAAAAAGCTAAAGACTACAACTATTCATATAACTCATGATTTTAATGAGGCGGTATATTTAGCTGATAGAATAGCTATTATGAAAGATGGTGAAGTTTGTGAAATAGGAACTTCTGAGGAAATATTTAAAAATCCTAAATCAGAGTTTGTAGCTAATTTTATAGGATACAGGATATTGTAAAACTGATGTTTATTGAATATTCAACTTTTGCAATCTAAAAATAATATGACATATTATTTTTAAGAGGATAGAGGACAGTGAAGGTGAGTTAACTATATTTTTGGAGGGGATTTAAATGAATAAAAATGAATTTTATAATGATTTATTTAACAAGTTTAGAAAACTTGTAGAAGATAACGGATTGCTAAATGAGGAAGTAAAAATAACAGGAAGAGCTTTAACAGCAGAAGAGGCTATAGGAAATACTAAGAGAAAAGATTTTCCTATTATAAAAGGAAAAGAAAAATTGCTTGAAGCAGATTTTAGAGATGCTAAGGGGCAAGCCTTTACAGATATGCCTAATAATTTTCAAGGAAGTTTAAAACAAATAATTGAAATGCCTTTGAAAACAAATTTTGATATGGCTGTATATATTGCTACTTTAAATGCTGTATGTAGGTATCTAGGGATAACAGATAAAACAATACATTGTAAAGATGGAGAGCCAGAAAACTGTGCGTTAGAGTTAGTAGAATACATAAAAAATAAATATGGCAGTCCTAAAATTGCATTAATAGGGTTTCAACCAGCCATGTTAGAAAATTTAGGCGAAAAGTATAAGATTAGAATTGTTGATTTAGATGCTAATAATATAGGAAAAGTTAAATATGGAGTAATGGTTGAGGATGGAAGCAAAGAAATTGACAATTTGTTAAATTGGAGTGACATTGTAGTTGCTACAGGTAGTACTGTAGCTAATAAAACAATAACTAACGTTTTATTAGATAAACCAACTATATTTTTTGGAACTACCCTTGCAGGAGCTGCAGCTTTAATGAAGCTTGAAAGGTTTTGTTCTTGCTCAAAATAGAGAATAAGGATAATAATAAGATCTTACATTTATTTTTAGATTAAATATAAAGTGAGGGGAAAAAATGAATATTGCATTGGCAGCGGATGGTAAAAATTTAAATAGTAAAGTATCTGAGAAGTTTGAAGAATGCTTATATTTATTGATTGTTAATATGGATGATTTAAGTATTACAGTTATAAAAAATGATGAATCATTTGAAAGCTCACCTGAAAAAAGTCTTGCTAATGAGATATTAAAGTATGATTGTGAGGCATTGATTACGGGTAATATGGAAAAAACAGCATTTGATATTTTGGCAGATGCTTGTGTAACAAGGTTTTTGGGTGCTGGATATTCAATTGAAAAAGTTCTTGAATTAATGGAGAAAAGATCATTAAAATTAATTAGAAGTTATGATGGGACAGATAGTTGTGGTGGCAATCATCATTAATTATAAGCAGTGTTTTTTTAGTTAATATAATAAGCAAGATGAGACACAATTTTTTTTGAGAGGACAATTGACAGAGGACAGAGGACAATGAATGTTGATTTTTTGCTAACGCAAAAGAATCTTTAAATTTGTATAAGTCAGCAATGTTTCGCTTTAGCGAAACGAGTCGTCAAAAAGCCTCCTTCACTGTCCTCTAAAAAGGTTGCTTCGCATAATTTTTGAACTAGGAAAGATAAGGTAATAATTATTTTTAAGCTTAATCAGTGCTATTGATATAAATATATTTGGAAGCAGGTGTATCTACTTTTTTTATACTTTGAATTTTTATTATCGGAATTAAAGAAGCTTGTTTTGAACTATTATCAATATAGTTTGTAGTATCAAGAATTCCTGATATTTGCACCCATGTATCTTTGTCTATATTTTGTTGGTTGTAATCACATAAAAATCCAACGATCTGTGTATCAGCTGCACAGCATACCATAAGCATTCTTGCAATAACAAATTGATTAGCTTTTATATTATCATTTTTGTAAACAAAACCTGTCAATGTTATCTTATAATTTTTAAATTTGATTGGATCATCGTTAATTTCATTAAGAAAAGTAAAAAAGTTTTTTTCATTTATAACAATTTCTCCATTTTTAGTCGTATTAGAGTTTTCTTTAAGTATTTTTGTGCTTGCTTGAGTGGTATTTTGTACTACATTGACTCCCTTTGTATCTGCTATTTCTTGGTTTAATCCAACTGGATTAACTAAAATCCCAATGATTATTGGAATCGCAAATATTAAGTAACCAAACGCTGGTTTATCATTTGGAGTATTTATTATTTTAGGTATTTGAAAAATTCCCAAAACTAATAGAGCTATAGAAGCAAACATAACGTATTTGCTCATAGTAGGATTTATAAACATATTAATTTCTCTTGAAGAAACTAATTTATAAAAATAAAATGAAAGTGCAAGAAGTAGTATACACCAGGTGAATTCTCCTATATTAAAATTAAATTTTTTAGTATTCACTTTTAGATACCTCCAAAAATCTTTAGGCTAATAGGAATTATGTAATTTGCAGATACAGCCATAATGAAGCATATAGAAACTATAATAAAAATAAGCTTTATTACAAATTTTTTATTAAATGTTCCCATTAACATAAGTGTATTTTTTATGTCAAGCATAGGTCCAAATATTAAGAATCCAATTACAGAACCTACAGTAAATTGCCCCAAAAAAGCTCTTGCAATAAAGGCATCTGTTTGAGAGCAAATACATAATAGATAAGCTAATACAAACATAATTAATATAGAGTATATTTCACCCTGGCCAATAGAAAGTATATATTTTTTTGATATGTAAGTTTGAACAAAGGCTGATATAAGGGCACCTATAATAAATAACTTACCTGTATGATAGGTTTCAGAACTAGTATGATAAATTATATCAGATAAAAAATGAAGTTTATGATTAACATTATTGTGATTATGACTATGATGTCCATTACAATTGCAGCTGCATTTATTTACTTGGATACTATTTTTTAATACCTTTCCTGTATGTAGTAAATCTATGAGATATCCTATTAAAATTGCACTTATAAATCCAAATATGGATCTTGCAATTAGTATGTATAGTTTTCCGGTAAATGCATAGTAAGTAGAAAATAGAACTATAGGATTGATTATGGGTACAGAAATCATAAAAGTAATGGCTATGCCTGTAGGAACTCCTTTCTTTATAAGTCTTCTAGTAACAGGTATTATTGCACAATCGCATACTGGGAAAACTAGACCTATTGATGCTGCACAAAATAAACCTATAATTCTATTTTTAGGTATGATTTTTAATATAGTTTCTTCTGAAATAAAGATTTGGATAAATGATGAAATTAGTGATCCAATTATAATAAATGGCAGTCCTTCTAGTATCATGCTTATGAATATTGTGCAAAAATTGTTTAATGCATTAGTATCTATCTTTCTTATAGAAATATTTCTTAAGATATTCATCAAAAAAAATAATGATATGATTGACATTATAATTATAACTAGTTTTTTATTGTTTGTATAAAATTTAGTCTCCTTTTCCATTTTAGCTCCTTTACTAATATAAGTTTTAATGGTTTATAAGTGTAAATAATTAATAATAAGACTTAATATTAAATACTAAATTACGAACCATTAGAGAATTTTAAAGCATTTTATTAAATACCAAGTTTAATGTGGAATCTATTGACAGTTTAGTTATATATGTATATTATAAATGTAAATGCAAATGATTTGCAATAACTTTTTTAAGGAGTGAAAAAAATGTATAGAAAAATAGCCTCAATTTTAATGTTAATGTGTGTTCTTGTAACTTTTTCAGCATGTGGTAACGGTGTAAGCAGCAGTAATAAGGCTGCTGATAAAAAGAATTCTCAAGCAAAAATACAAGTTGTAGTTTCTTTTAATGCTATGAGAGAATTTGTTGAAGCAGTAGGTAAGGATAAGGTAGAAGTTAAAACAATAATTCCAAATGGAACTGAACCCCATGATTTTGAGCCTAAAGCAAAGGATCTTGAAAATTTAAATAAAGCTAAAGTATTTGTTTATAATGGACTTGGAATGGAGTCTTGGGTGGACAAGTCTCTAAAAGCAGTAGATAACAAACAATTAGTTGTTGTTGAAGCATCAAAGGGTTTTGAGCCGATAAAGAATACTGATGAAGATGAAATTAAGGAGCATGGACAAAGTGATCCACATGCATGGATAAGTTTAAAGGGTGCAGAATTTGAAGCAAAAAATATAAAAGAAGCTTTAGTAAAGGTTGATCCATCTAATAAAGATTATTATGAGAAAAACTATAAAGATTTTTCAAGTCAACTTAGTAGTTTACAGGATGATTACAAGAAAAAGTTTGATATAGCAACTAATAAAAATTTTGTTACAGGTCATGCAGCCTTTGCTTATCTTTGTAGAGATTTTGGATTAAAACAAAATAGTGTAGAAGATGTATTTGCAGAAGGTGAGCCGACACCTAAGAAAATGGAAGAATTAATTAGTTATTGTAAGCAAAATAAAATAAAAACTATATTTGTAGAAGACATGGTAAGTCCTAAGGTTTCAGAGACACTTGCTAAAGAAGTTGGAGCGAGAGTGAAAAAGATTTATACAATTGAAAGTAAGGAAGATAATAAAGACTATATTCAAAGTATGAAGGATAATTTAGAATTAATATATAATAGTTTAAAGTAGGACTGTAGATCATGAAATTGAATTTAGATATATTGAAACTTATTTATGGTTTATGGATATCATGTGTCAATTGCTACAAGTAGTATATTAACAGAAATTGCGAAAGAAAAATCTGTAGAAGACGCATTAAAGATTACTTAAGAGTATATTGTAGATGCATTAGGAGGAGTGCAAAAAAATAAAAAGCATTGTTCTAATCTTGGAGTTAAGGCATTGAGAAATGCTATTGAGGATTATTATAAAAAGGATTAAGTAAAATAAAATAATAATTGTTTATTTGTAAAATGCCTTTAGAAAAATTACGTGATATGTAAAAATTCTAAAGGCATTTTAATTTTTTTGTTATTGGCATTTGACAATAACAAAAAGCTGATGTAACATATAATTAGCAAATGCCAATAATTACTATACTTTTTAAATTTATGGGGGGAATCATGATGAAAAAAATAGGGATTATTATTTGTGGACGATATCAGAACTGTGGTGGAGGAAAGTGTTTTAAAGCTTTAAGGGAACGCGTAGGCGGGTTTTCAATTTATTCTGCAGAAGAACAAGTTGAAGTGGCTGGATATTCATATTGTGGTGGATGTCCAGGTGGCAACATAGAATATGTTCCAGCTGAAATGATTAAGAATGGAGCCCAAGCAATACATTTAGCAACAGGTCTTGTAGTTGGATATCCACCATGTCCGAGAATTGAAAAATTTAAAGAATTTATTGAGGTTCATTACAAGATACCAGTTGTAGTTGGAACACATCCAATTCCTATGAAATATTTTTCAGACCATGAAAAAATGTCATTTTGGAAAAATATGAATATGGATAAAATTGCACCAGAACTATTTAAGGATACAGAAGTATTAATGAAAAACTATGATTAACTTTTCTTAATTGCCCATGCAATGAAAAATAAAAAATAGAAATAAAAAAGAATTATATCTTTCTGATGGATACTGTAAAAGTAAAGTGTGTAAATAATAGGAGGATTATTATGGAAAAAACTCAAGGTAATATGAAATCATGTCTTCAACCACTACCAAAGGTATTAATTTCTTGTAGAGACAATAATGGTAAAAATAATGCGTTAGCAGTAGCATATTGCTGTAACTGCAGTTACGATCCACCAATGGTTATGGTGGGAATTGTTCCTTCAAGATATTCTTACAAAATAATTAAGGAAACGGGTGTTTTTGTTGTAAATCTTGTTACAAAAGAACAAAAAGAAATGTTCGATTATTTAGGCAGTCACAGCGGAAGAGATGAAGATAAATTTTCTAAACTTAATATTAAAGTTGAAGATGGGATAAAGGTTAATGCACCTTTACTTGCAGACTGTCCTATAAATATAGAATGCAAGGTAGTAGATTCTATAGTTACAGGTTCTCATGAAATGTTTGTTGGTAAAATTGAATATGTGCATTCTGATAGAAGAATAGTTGATGATCAAGGAAATATTGATTTTTCTAAAACAGTTATTGGCATTTGACAACAACAAAAAGCTGATGTAACATATAATTAGCAAATGCCAATAATGATAATAGATAGGGAGTGGAAATTATGTCAAGTTGTAATTCATGTTCATCAAGTGATTCATGCAGTAAAGATAAAGATCAGTGCATGATAGAAAATAATCCAATGAATAGTATTAAAAATGTTATAGGTGTTATGAGTGGTAAAGGTGGAGTTGGAAAATCTACTATATCAGTGATGATTGCCAAACAATTAAGAAAGTCAGGATACAAAGTAGGAATTTTAGATGCTGATATAACAGGACCAAGTGTACCGAGATTACTTGGCTTAATAGGTAAAAATGCAGAAGTCAAAGATGAAGTTATATTTCCAGTGGAAACAGAAGATAAAATAAAAGTTATGTCATTAAATTTACTAATTGAAGATGAAAGTCAGCCAGTAATATGGAGAGGTCCAGTGATTTCGGGAGCAGTTAAGCAATTTTGGACTGATGTACTTTGGGGAGATTTAGATTATTTAATAATTGATATGCCGCCAGGAACAGGAGATGTAGCATTAACTGTTATGCAGTCTATTCCTATTAGTGGTGTTGTAATGGTATCTGTACCGCAAGATTTAGTTTCAATGATTGTTTCTAAAGCTATAAATATGGCAAGAAAAATGGATATTAAAGTTTTAGGTGTTGTAGAAAATATGAGTTATATAGCCTGTCCAGATTGTAATAAAAAGATAAAGCTATTTAATGGAGAGAGTATAGACAAATTTTTAAAAGAGTCTAATTTAGAGCTTCTTGGTGAATTGCCAATGATTAGTGAAATCTGTAACTTATCAAGCCATGGATGTGAAAATTCCAGTGAAAGTTTACATAATTTATTTAATCCAATAGTAACAAATATTTTAAAAAAATTAAAGGAGACAAAATAAATGAAAATTGCAGTTTCTGCTACAGGAAAAGATATTGAAAGTTTACTTGATATGAGGTTTGGAAGATGTGATTTTTTCCAAATTCATGACAGCGAAAATGGAGAGCTTAAAGTTATTCCAAATAAAGGGCAAAGCGCAAGTGGAGCAGCAGGAATAGCAGCATCACAGCAATTAATTGATGAAAAGATAGATGTAATAATTACAGGAAATCTTGGACCTAATGCTTTTACAATTATTGAAAAATCAGGAATAAAAACGTATAAGTGTGGAAACATTACTATAAAATCTGCTTTGGAAAAATTAAAGAATAATGAACTAGATGAAATAAAGCTTGCAGGTCCAGCCCATAATGGAATGGGTCAATAATCCACAAGGGGGAGTAGAATTTGAATATTGCAGTATTAAGTGGAAAAGGAGGAACAGGGAAAACTACAGTTTCCACTAACCTTGCATTGATTCTAAAAGCAAATTATATTGATTGTGATGTAGAGGAACCAAACGGATTCATATTTCTAAAGCCTTTAAATATTATAAGTAAAGAGGTACAAATTGATTATCCATTTATTGATTATGCTAAATGTACACATTGTGGAGAATGCTCTAATGCTTGTGAATTTAATGCTTTAGCTAGAGTTAACGAATGTATTATACTCTTTGAAAAATTATGCCACAGCTGTGGAGTTTGCAAAATCGTATGTAAACATGGAGCAATAGAGTATAAAAAGAGAAGTACTGGAATAATTGAAGAAGGAAATTCAGATGGTATTCAATGTAAAAGAGGATTACTAAATGTAGGTGAACCTATGGCAGTTCCAATTATCAAGAAGCTTTTAAAGAATTTAAACGAAGGTATTAATATATTTGATTGTTCACCTGGAACTTCTTGTAATGTAGTTAATGCGATTCAAAATGTCGATTTAGCTGTACTTGTAACTGAGCCTTCAGAATTTGGATTACATGATTTAAAAATGGCAGTGGAACTTGTTAGGAAATTTAATATACCTATGGGTATAGTGATTAATAAGAGTTCAAGCAATAAAAATATAATAACTGAGTATTGTGAAAAAGAAAATATTACTGTATTAGGTTATTTACCCTATAAAAGAGACATTGCAGAGCAATATTCAACAGGTAAAATGCTTATAGAAAATGAAGAGTATAGAGATTTTTTTGAGAGCATTGCTAAAAGTGTAAAGGAGGCATCAGTGTGGAATTAGTAGTATTAAGTGGAAAAGGTGGAACAGGAAAAACTACAGTTGCTGTTGCTTTATCAGAACTTGCCAAAGATGTTATAAGAGTAGATTGTGATGTTGATGCTCCAAACTTTTATTTGTTTTATGAAGGAGAGGATTTACAACAGGAAGATTTTTATGGAGGTAAAAAGGCTGAAATAGATAAAACTCTTTGTACCCAGTGTGGAGTATGTGAAAATCATTGTAATTTTGATGCTATAAAAAATAGTGAAATAAATGTTTATAAATGTGAAGGCTGTGGAGCTTGCACTATTGTTTGTACTGAAAAGGCTGTTAAACTAGTAAATGAAAAAAGTGCAGATGTATTTATAACAAAAACATCAAAAGGAATGCTATCTAGAGCAAAAATGGAAATTGGAAGTGAAGGATCAGGAAAGCTTATTAGTATATTAAGAAAGAACAGTAAGAAATTTAACAAAGAAGATATAGACAGTAAAAATTCATTAATAAATAACTTTAAAGGCATATTTAACAAGAAACCAAAGTTAACTATAACTGATGGGTCCCCTGGCATAGGATGTTCAGTGATTTCATCAGTAACAGGTTGTGATTTTGCTTTAATAGTTACAGAACCTACAAAATCAGGTATGGAGGATTTTATAAGAATAATGTCTCTTTGTCAGCATTTTGAAGTTCCTACATTAGTGTGTATTAATAAATATGATATTAATGAAGAAATAGCAAAGGAAATTGAAAATTTTTGTGCTGAAAAAGATTTTAAGGTAGTAGGAAAAATACCTTATGATGATGTGGTTATGCAGTCCATTAATGAATTAAAACCTATAACTCATTATAATCATAGTGAGGCAAAAAAGGCTATAGATCATATGTGGAATAATATAAAATCTATTATTTATTAAAAATATGTTGATCAAGGAGATTTCAATGAGTAAAGTATTAGAATTTCATAAAGAAGGATATAATTGTGCAGAGTCAATAGTAAAGGCTATAAATGAAGAGAAAAAATTAAATATACCAGTTTCAGTAGCAAGTCCTTTTGGAGCAGGTATGATGATAGGAAGTACCTGTGGGGCAATTTCAGGAGCACTTATGGTTTTAGGATCAGTAAAGGGGAGAGAAACAAGTAAAGAAAAAAACAATTCAAGGGAGCTTGCTAAAGAAGTAATGAATAAAATTGGTGAAAAGTATGGAACATTTGAATGTAAACAGTTAAAAAAACAAGGTGTATCCTGTAATGAAATTATAGAGTATGCCTACAAAGTTGTAGAAGAATATGTAAAATAAAAATATAAATAAATTTTAGGAGGAATATAAAATGAAAATAGCAATTGCAAGTGAAGGAAAATTAGTGAGTGGACATTTTGGTCATTGTGAAGGTTTTACTACTTATGAAGTTGAGGAAGGAAAAGCTTTAAACAAAAAATTTGTTCAGAGTCCAGGACATAAACCAGGATTTTTACCAGTATTTTTAAAGGATTTAGGAACAAATGTTATTATTGCAGGTGGTATGGGAGAAGCAGCTCAAGAATTATTTAAGGAAAATGGAATAGAAGTAGTAGTTGGAGCAAGTGGTAATTGTGATGATTTAATACAGAAGTATGTACAAGGAGAGTTAAAATCAACAGGAAGTGTTTGCAGAGAACATCAGCATGAAGGTCATTGTGAAGATTAATATTAAGGAGAATTAAATGGAGAAAGATTTAATTTATTTAAAAAAAATAATTAAAGATAACGGATATATGTTTACAAGACAAAAAGAATATATATTGAAAACTTTAATTAAATCTACTATTCATTTAAGTGCTGAAGAAATATATAATAATGTTAAAAAGTATTCTGTTGGTATTTCAACAGTTTATAGAAGTTTAAAAGTATTTAGTAAGTTAAATATAATAAAAGAAATAGGTATAAATGGTACAAATTATTATGAAATGAAAATATTTAGTGGAAAACCCCTGCATATACATTTTAAATGTGTTAAATGTGATAGTATAATAGATATAGATAATCAATCTTTAGAGATAGATTATTTAAAATTAAACAATAAAATTCAGAAGGAAAATAATTTAATTGTATATGATGCTAATATAATGTTAATTGGATTATGTAATAAATGCAGGGAGGATGAAAATGCCAAGACCAACTAAATTTAGAAGAGTTGAGTTTTTTCCAGAGGATAATTATTTTGTACCATGGGGAAAGCCTAAATGTGAAATTGAAGAAATAGTTTTAAAGGTAGAGGAACTGGAAGCCATGAGGCTCAAGGATATAGAAGAATTAAATCAAGAAGAATGTGCTGAAAAAATGAAAGTATCTCGCCAAACATTTCAAAATATAATTGATAGTGCAAGAAAGAAAATTGCAATGGCACTAACAGAGGGAAAAGCTATAAGAATTAGTGGCGGATATTATACTACAAATCACTGTAAGTTTAAGTGTATGGACTGCGGAGAAGTTTATGAAATAAATTATGGGCATGATAAATTAACTTGTCCTAATTGCGGATCTCAAAAAGTAATGTGCAGCAAAAAAGCTGGATTTTGTAGACGATGGTGCAATGGAGAAAGTTCAACGTAGAATAAAAAGCTTTATATGTTAAAAACCGAGAGCTTAGAAAAATAACTCTCGGTTTATTATTTGCTTTTTAAATATATGAATGTTCTATTTTAATGTTTCTCTAGCTTTTTCTACTTCAAAATCAGGAACAGAATTTTTAATGAGTCTACGTTTATTTTTATAGATAAGATTAACGTTTTAATCCATAGCTCCAATTACCAATTCCACCAAGGTTATAAACTTCCTTAAAACCTAATTTGTTTAATATGTTAGAAGCTTGAGAAGATCTTATACCACTTTGACAGTACACTATAATAGGGGAATCTAACTTCAATTTCATTTTTTTTATCATATCTTCAAAATTTTGAACAGGAACATTTTTGCTTTTTGATATATGTCCTTCAGAGTATTCTTGTGGAGTTCTAACGTCAATCAGAAGTGGAGAAGTTGAACTTTCCATCATTTCTTTTAATTGTTCGCCAGATATTTTATTAGAAGATTTTTGTGTGAATAAATTTAAAAAATCCATTTTGTTACCTCCAAGTTTTTTATAATTAATCTAGAAAATTTTCTATCTCAAAAGATATTTGATAAATCACTATATTTATATATTACGATATTATGATCAAATAATCAATAGTTTTAATTAAAAAGTTAAATATAATGCTATTATGTGAAAAAAGTGTTCATAAGGAATAGTTTTTTATGAATATAAAGGTGATTTACCAAGTTATTCCATTGCATATAATGTGGTAAATGTGTATTTAGATTTCTAAAAAGACAATATAATATGATAAAATTGGATAATAAAATATGTTAAGAATTAAAAATATATGGTGAAAAATTTCTATATATTTATTTAAAACATATTAATTGTAATAGTATAATAGATATAGACATGTAATGATATTAATTTAGAATTCTATATAATAAGCAATTATATAGAAAAAACTAAAAACTTGGTATTAATGACAAAGAATATTATTTTAGTTGCACTATGCAGCAAACCTAGGGAGGATAGACAAGGCTAAGATTGTTGCATTTGACGACTAGTAAAATAAAATTATAAATTTTAACTTAGGGGGAAATAATATGAATAAGGAATTATGGAAAAAATGTGTGGAGTTTCACGGACATGAGTGTCCAGGATTGGCAATAGGATATAAAGTTAGTGAGGCTGCTAGGGAGAAAATGGGATTATCTTTTTCAAAGGATGAAGAAATTGTTTGTGTAGCTGAAAATGATGCTTGTTGTGTTGATGCAGTGCAAGTTTTAACAGGATGTTCTATAGGTAAAGGAAATTTAATATATAAAGATGCTGGTAAAATGGCTTTTTCATTTTTTAATAGAAAAAATGGTGAGTCTTTAAGAATAGTTTTAAAATCAAGGAATAAAACAGGCGATAGACAAAAGGATATGGAATATATGCTTGATGTACCCTGTGAAGAATTATTTGATTTTAAAAAACCAAATTTTAATGTACCAGAAAAAGCTAGGTTGTTTAACAACATAACATGTGAAGTTTGTGGAGAAAGTACTGCAGAACATAAAATTAGAATAATGGATGGCAAAAAGGTATGTTTAGATTGCTTTAAAAATTATTCTAGAGGTTTTTAATATGAATATAAAATATTTTTCTGATTTGTGGAATGATTCAACAAACCAGTATACTATGGAAGAAAAGGTTTGGGATGAAAGAGCTGAAGAATTTAATAGTAAGGATATACAAAAAAAAGAGAGTGGAGATTTTTTAAGCATATTAGAATTTATGGAAATGGATCAAGATAAAAAATTCGAAAATGTATTAGATATAGGATGTGGTACAGGATTTTATTCTATACAGTTTTCTGAAATATCTGAGCAGGTTACAGCTATGGATATATCTCAAAATATGTTGGCGTATGCAGAGAAAAACTCAAAGGCGAAGCATAGAAATAATATAGGTTTTATAAAAAAGTCTTGGTCTGAATTACAGTTAGAAGATTTAAAGTGGAAAGAAAAATTTGATTTAGTTTTTGCCTCTATGAGTCCAGCTATAAATAGCTATGAGAATCTTATAAAAATGATTAATTGTGGGAGAAAATCATATTTTTTAAGTGGATTTATAGAAAAAAGATACAGTTTAAAGGATGAAATTTCAAAGATAATTTTAAATTCTCATAATGATAACCCTCATGGAAGCAAAATATATAGTGTTTTTAACATATTATGGAGTATGGGGTACTATCCAAAGATAAGTTATAAAGATTCTAACTGGGAGAAATGCAAAGCTGTAGATAAATTTTATGAAGAAGCTTTGATTTACTTTGGAAGAATAAAAAATTTAACAGAAGAAGATAAAGTTTTTATTAAAAATTATATAGAAAATAAAGCTGTAGATGGTATGGTGGAAGAAAAAATAACTGCTAAAGTAGCATGGCTTTACTGGAAAAAATAGTAGTTATGGGTAAACAAAATAAGAAAATAAATTAAAATTGAGAACGTGTGTAGATTTGTAAATCAAATTTATGCACGTTCTCAAATAATTAAACATAATATAATATTTGGAGGTTTTATGTTTATACCAAATGATGTAAAAATAATTTTAGATACCTTAAAAACTAATGGTTATGAATCTTACATAGTGGGAGGAAGTGTACGTGATTTAAAAATTGGGACATTTGCACCTAAGGACTATGATATAACTACTAATGCTTTGCCAGAAGAAATTATTAGACTCTTTGAAAAAACTATACCTACAGGTATAGAACACGGAACTGTTACTGTTATGATAAATGGAGAAGGATATGAAGTTACAACTTACAGAATAGATGGTGAATACTTGGATAATAGAAGACCAGATGATGTTACTTTCGTTTCAAATCTAAAAGATGACTTAGCTAGAAGGGATTTCACCATAAATGCTTTAGCTTTTAATGAAGAAGATGGCCTCATAGATTATTTTGGTGGTATAGAAGATTTAGATAATAAAATAATTAGGGCTGTAGGAGAACCTAATAAGCGATTTCAAGAAGATGCACTAAGAATGCTTAGAGCTATTCGTTTTTCCGCTAAATTAGATTTTGATATAGAACAAAAAACTTTAGGGGCTATAAAAACAAATTGTGAGCTTATATTAAATGTAAGTAATGAAAGGATTAGGGATGAATTATGTAAAATAATGATATCTAATAATCCAGGAAAAGGTTTAAGATTACTTGAAGAAAATAAATTGTTAGAACATATACTACCAGAAATTGAAGCATCGGTAGGATTTAACCAGCAAAATCCTCACCATGATAAAGATGTATTTGAACACATTTTAGCGGTGGTGGAAAAGTGCCCACCAAAACTTAATTTAAGATTAGCAGCATTACTACACGACATAGGGAAGCCAGAATGTTTTACTGTTGATGAGAAAGGTATAGGTCATTTTTATGGTCATGATATAAAAAGTGCTGTACTATCAGAACATATACTTAGAAAACTTAAATTTGATAATCAAAGTATAAGTGAAATTAGTATCTTGGTAAAGGAACATATGAATGTATTAAAAAAACCAACAGATGCTTCTGTAAAACGCCTTATTAATAGGATTGGTAAGGATTTAGTAGGTGAGCTTTTTGCATTACAAAGAGCAGATGCTTTAGGTTCTTTTTCTCCAAAAATGCGTTTGAAAGAAATTGATAGAGTAGAAGAAAAGGCAATATCCATTTTAGAATCTAAAGTTCCTTTATCTATAAAAGAACTTGCGGTAGATGGCAGAGATTTAATTCAAGAATTTTCTCTTAAACCAGGGAAAGAAATAGGTGATATGCTCAAATTTCTTTTAGACAAAGTATTAGAAAATCCTGAGATTAATAGCAAAGAGGAGCTTTTAGCTATAATTTATGATGAATATATCAAGTGAAAAACTAATTTTGCATATATGAATTTAATATAACTAATAATTACAAGGCATTCTAATAAACCTTCTCCTTTTTATATGGTTCTAATTTAAATATATTTAACTCATTATTTATACACTTGCTTCTTAGTAAGTGTATTTTTTTACAATATTAATGACATACTTTTTAATTTTTCTTCATACCTCACTTAAAGTCTTAAATCAGCTTACAATAGTGCACTTTAATCCACATTGTTCAACCACTTCTTTTAATTTACACATAGTTTTTTCATCGGGAGTCCGGATTTCTTCTCCAACATCATATTTTCTGCCTAAACATTTATACTTATTTTCTCCAAGCTTATGATAAGGTAAAAGTTGTATTTCTTTTACTGTTTTAAGACTTTTAGTGAAATTTGCTATATCAAAAATGCTTTTTTCATCTGAATTAAACTTTGGAATAACGGGAACTCTTACAATAACTTCTACATCTAAATTTGCTATTCTCTTTATATTTTTTATTATTCTTTCATTACTTATTCCTGTATATTTAATATGATTATTTTCATCCATAGTTTTAATATCTAGGAGCACTACATCCACCCAAGGCATTACTTTTTCTATTATGTCTTCGCTAGCATAAGCGGTTGTTTCTATAGCCGTATACCACCCACAGCTTTTACTTGCCTTTAAAATTTCCAAAGAAAAATCTGGCTGATTTAAAGCGTCTCCTCCTGATAGTGTAATACCTCCACCAGATCTTCTATATTGTACAGATTCTTTTTTTAGTGCACACATTACTTCTTCTATAGTCATATCTTTACCAGTCATGACAAGAGCTCCTGAATAGCAGGTGTCCACACATTTGCCGCAACCTAAACATTTGTTTTTATTCACTCTACATGGCAAACTAAAATCTATAGCTCCTACAGCACAAATATTTTTACATCGTCTGCAGTTTGTACAATTATTTTTGTTGAACATAACTTCATGATTGATATTTTCGGATTTCGGATTACTGCAACTTCTGCAGACTAATGAACAACCCTTTAAAAGTACTATATTTCTTGTACCTGGTCCATCATTTATAGAAAAGCGCTGTATATTAAAAACGATACCTTTTTTCTTGTAATCAACTCCATAATTTACCACATTCATTGTCTCCTCTTATGTCAAAAACTATTTCATTTATATTAATATTTAAATTTTTTCTATATAATTTAAATATTAATTCATTATTGTTAGTTAACATTTTATTGTGCATAATTTTATTAACTATCTCATCTAAAACATTTAATACACAATTTTCTATATGTTCTATATTAAAAGTACAATTTAAAATTTCATTATAATCTAAACTTTTTTTAAAAAAAGTTTTATCTATATTTCCTACAGTTATCATTTTATCTATTAAGCATTTTAATCTATCTTTAAGCTTATTTAAATTATTATAATGATAAAATTCGTGAAAATAAGCTATTATTTGTTTAATTGCATCATGTGACTTTTTATAATTACCAAGATTTATATTTTTTAATAATAAAATTTCAGCTTTATTCATAAGATATTCTTTATTACAATTTATATGCTTCTTTATTATTTCTACCAATTTTTCAGGTTTAGTAGATTTCAATATATAATCATTGGCTCCTATTTTTATTGCTTTTTGTACAAGATAAAAATCATCATAATCACTTACAAATATAATGACTTTATTTCTATCCTTCCTTTTTATCATTTCTGCAGCCATTAATCCATCTAATAAGGGCATTTTTGTATCCATAAGAATAATATCAGGATCTAACTTATCATTTAATTGAACAGCTTCTTTTCCATTACAAGCTTCTCCAACAATATCAGCTTTTTCTATTTCATTATGTATAATTATCTTAAAAGCGTCTCTTTCTAAATGATTGTCATCAGCAATCAATATTTTACACATAATAATCTCCTCACTTTATTATTTGGTTTTACAATAATAAATGTATATTTATTTTGAAATTATGTTAATATAGTACTTTTATGATCCCAAATTTGTTTTACATAAATTATTCAATCTAGATTTCTTTGAAAAAAAGTTAAAGAACATCTTTTTATTGTTTAAAATATCTAAGTCATATTTAGTATCAAAGTAGGCAAAAAAGTATCTTTGTCGACACAATGAATCCAATTTTCCATATTTTTTTCTAATTCTATATTTTCTTCTATTTCGATATATTCTTCAAATATAGTATCATCTTGATATATAATGACAATGTTGTACAAATACATTTCAAATTTTAGAATTTCATTAATATTTTCAAGATTTATTCCATCTTGTTCTACAATTTTTTTTACTTTTAAAGAATAAAGATTATAATAATATTGTAGTTTTCTATAAGCCTCTACTATTTTTTTGCAATATTCATAAAAATAGAGATTGTTATTTTTTATTATCACTTTATTTGTTTTGTTTAAATAAGTGGTCAATCCTGATTTATACTCGGAAAATTGCGTCTGGTAAAAATAACGCTTCATAAAAAATCCTCCTTCAATATGGCACAGAATACTTATTCTGTAACTAAAAAATCCTTTTAACAAAAGTGTTAAAAGGAAATTATATAATAAAGCCTGTTCAATCATAAAAAATTAACAAAACTATCATTATAACACTCCCCCTATCACTCGTAGAGTTAATTGTGTATTATCACAGGCAGGTATTCTGACTCAAGCATCATTGCCCTTATAACCTTCCCGATTTCTCAGTGGTATTTTATAAGGACTCTTCTTTTACAGCGGCGGGACCGCGCAGGATTTTCACCTAACTTCCCTTTTAAACCAAAGCAATTTACACTTTAGTTACCTATGATTGCATATTAAGTTTGATTCTAGTATAGATCATGTTACCGTTTAAATCAAGCATATGTAACAATATATTTTTCATGACATATTGGTAATAATAAATAATAAATAACAAGTGCATCTTATTATTTGACAGTGTTTATGCTATGGAATATACTAAAATTAAAGTAAAAATTTAATAATAGATAAAGGCACAAGGAATATGTGAAATTTCTTGTTTAAAAGGGAATCGGGTGAAAATCCTGAACGGTCCCGCCGCTGTAAAGGGGAAAAGCTTCATTTTATAAAAGCCACTGACTATTCGTTGGGAAGGTATGAAGTTTTTATGAACCAAAGTCAGAAGACCTACCTTTATCTGCAAACTTAAGGTATCTTCAGAAAAATATCCAGTATGTAGTTCACTTGTTATTTCTCTGAATACACCTAATAACTCTACGAGTGATAGGGTATGTTTGAAGCTGAATAATATAAGTGTTAGATAAGTTATATTCAGTTTTCATTGTATACTTCTAAACAACTAAGTTTAGAGGTTTTTTGTATTCTGTGAAATCTTCACACTAGGTCTAACAATATCGTTTTTAAAATCATTGAGTGATTATTTTTGCAAGATGAATAAATTCAACTATTTAAATTTAAGTTGTTTAAATTTATCCATGATTATAGTAATTTAAAATTAAAGGGGATTGGTTTTATGTATAATAACAGCTTATTAGAAAATGATTATGACAGTAAAGGAGATTCAGATTTAAGATATATGAAAAGTAAACTCTTTGAAATAAGCAATATGATAGTAGAAGATAAGAAAATGGTAGAAATTTTAAAGCTTGCAAATAAAGTATCTAAGGTCAATACCACTGTGCTTATATTAGGAGAGACTGGAGTTGGTAAGGAAGGCATTGCTAAATATATTCATTATAATAGTAGTAGAAAACGAGAACCCTTTGTAATTATAAATTGTGGAGCCATACCAGAAAATCTAATAGAATCTGAACTATTTGGATATGAAGGGGGTGCTTTCACAGGTGCAAACAAATCCGGAAAAATAGGATTGTTTGAAAAGGCAAATAAAGGAACTATATTTTTAGATGAAATTGGAGAGCTTCCTTTAGAAGTTCAAGTAAAACTTTTAAGAGTATTACAGGAGCATAAAATAGAAAAAATAGGATCTGTTAATACTGTGAATATAGATGTTAGAGTTTTAGCTGCTACAAATAGGGATTTAAATGAGCTTATAGAAAAGAAGCTATTCAGAGAAGACTTATACTATAGAATAAGTGTAATGCCTATAAATATTCATCCACTTAGAGAGAGAAAAGCCGATATAATTCCCTTAATCAAGCATTTTAGTAATGATATAAATAAAAAATATAATTTAAATAGAAGCTTTAGTGAAGATGCTTTAGATTGTTTGTATGCTTATCAGTGGAAAGGTAATATAAGAGAACTTAGAAACATTGTAGAAAGAAGCATTATAATATGTGATAAATTGTTAATAGAAAAAGAAGACTTGCCTAAATATATAAGCTGTATAAGCAAAGAACGTGAAGTTAAATTTGCTATAAATAATTTTGCTATAAAAGGATTTACTTTAAAGGATATTGTTAATAATATGGAAAAAGAAATTATAGATGATGCAATAGGAAGATACGGTAATGTTAGAATGGCTGCAAAAGCATTAGGAATAGATGCATCAACTCTCATAAGAAAAAGAAATAAGAGTAAAAATCATGGGACTTTTGAATAGATATATCTGTATTTTGTAATATGCAAAATAAAATGTATGCATTTTTACCATATAGGAATAAAACCAGTAAATACAAGACATGAACTCATAGTATATAAAAACACTGCATTTTTGCAATCAGTGTTTAGTATATTATGAGTCTTTTTAATTCATGAAAATTTTTTTATAATAAATAACAAACTGTTGATATATAAGGGTTATATAAAAATGTAAAATATTTTTAAAAATTTCACAAAGTTGGCATAGGATTTGCTATATATAACAATAAATAAATCAAAAATTTCTTAGGACGTGTTAATATGAAATTTAAAATTGGTTTTGAATTTGAATAAAACCTTTTATTTTAAATTTTAAATGAGAGATTTTAATTACTAAAAAATAATTTACTAAATTAAATAGGAGGATTTTCAATGCTATATGTAAATGAAAACTTTTGTAAGGGCTGTGGTATTTGTGTAGATTTTTGCCCTAAAAAAGTTTTAGAAAAAAACTTAGAAAAAGTAGAAATTGTTAGAGAAAAAGATTGTATAAAATGTGGTTTATGCGAAGATATGTGTCCAGATTTTGCTATTCACTTAAGGAGGGATGACAATGAGTAATTTAGTATTGATGCAGGGAAATGAAGCCTGTGTGCAAGGTGCTATAAAAGCTGGTATGAAGTTTTACGCAGGATACCCAATAAGTCCTGCTAGTGAAATAGCAGAAATATGCTCTGTAAAGCTTCCGCAAGTAGGTGGCAAATTTATACAAATGGAAGATGAAATTGCAAGTGCTGCAGCAATAGTTGGTGGATCACTTGCAGGATTGAAGTCTATGACTGCAACTAGTGGTCCTGGATTTTCACTTAAACAAGAAGTTATCGGGTATGCTTCCATGGTAGAAGTCCCTTGCGTAATAGTTAATGTTATGAGGGGCGGTCCAAGTACTGGCCTTCCAACATCTGTATCTCAAGGCGATTTAATGCAAAGCATATGGGGAACTCATGGAGATCATCCTATTATAGTCATTGCACCTATCAGTGTTACTAGCATATATGAACTAACTATAAAAGCATTTAATTACGCAGAAAAGTATAGGGTGCCAGTGATTCTTTTACTAGATGAGGTTATAGCACATATGAGAGAAAGTGTTGATCTAGAAGGTGACGTAGAAGTAGTCCTTAGAAAAAAACCAGAAACTAAAAAAGATTTTAAAGCTTATGAATATACAGAAGATATGATACCTGCTATGGCAGCTATAGGTGAAGGTTATAAATTTCATGTAACTGGTCTTAGTCATGATGATACAGGATATCCTTCTAATTCTAATGAAGAAGCACAAAAGCTTTTAAATAGATTGTTAAATAAAATAAATAAAAACAGAAAAGAAATAGTGCTATATGATGATGTGAATACAAAGAATTGTAAAAATCTTATAGTATCTTTTGGTTCAGTAGGAAGTATGTGCAAAGGATTAGTTACAGATGGTACTTTAAAAAATACAGGTTTATTTGTTCCATATACTATATGCCCCTTCCCTGATGAAGAACTTATGAAAATAATTAAGAATAATAATGTTAAAAAGATATTCGTTCCAGAATTAAATGCTGGACAGCTTATTTATGAAGTGCAGAGGATAGCTAGACAGGACTGTGAGGTTATAGGAATTAATAAATATTGTGGAGAGATATTTGAACCGGAAGAAATTGTTTCAAAAATTAAGGAGGAAGTATAATGAAGGAAATTTTAATGGATAAGTATTTGAGAAAAGACCGTCTTCCTCATATCTGGTGTGCTGGTTGTGGCAATGGAATAATTTTAAATGCTTTAGCAGAGGCAATAGATTCCTTAGATATAGATAAAGACAAACTTTGCGTTGTGTCTGGAATAGGATGTTCATCAAGAGCAGCTCAATATATGAATTTTGATACAATACATACATTACATGGAAGAGCTATTCCTTTTGCTACAGGTATAAAATTAGCTAATCCAGAGCTTAAGGTTGTAGTTATAAGTGGAGATGGAGATTGTGCAGCTATAGGAGGAAATCATCTTATACATGCATGTAGAAGAAATATAGATTTAAATGTAATAGTGTTTAACAATAACATATATGGAATGACAGGAGGACAATGCTCACCTACCACCCCTGTAAATGCAAGAACTACTACTACAGAACAAGGAAATACTTCGAGAGATTTTGATATATGTAATCTATCAGCAGCAGCAGGTGGCACCTATATAGCAAGGAGTACAGTAGGACATTATAAACATTTAGCAAAAATGATAAAAGGAGCTTTTGATAATAAAGGATTTTCTTTAGTAGAAGCTTTAACACCTTGTCCAGTACAGTATGGAAGAAGAAATAAATTAGGAAAACCTTCAAATATGATTGAACTATTAAAACAAAGTGTAACTGATAAATTGGATAGTAAGTTTGAAATAGGAGTATTGAAAAATACAAAAGAAAGTGAATATGTAGAAGAATATTTAAAATATGTTGTTAAGGGGGATAAATAATATGAAAAAGCAAGAAATAATTTTTACAGGACTTGGTGGACAGGGAATTGTTAAATCAGGAGTTATACTAGCTGAAGCTGCAGCTATAGGTGGAAAACGTGTTGTCCAAACTCAAAATTATGGACCTGAATCAAGAGGAGGATGCTGTAGAGCAGATGTAATTATAGCAGATGGTGATATTTATTACCCACGAGTTGACAACGCTGATGTAATTTTTGCATTAAGTCAAAAAGGATATGAAAAAATTAAAGAATGTTCAAAAGAAAACACTATTATTATAGCAGATGAAACATTAAAGGTAGATAGCTCAGAAAATTGTAAAAAATTTAATATAATAAAATACACCCAAGAAGTTCTTAAAAATCCTCAAGCAATAAATATGCTTTGTCTTGGAATTTTAGAAGCTGTAACTAAATTAGTAAGTCATGATGCCATGGAAAAAGCTATTTGCAAAAATGTTCCTAAAGCCAGTATAGCTAAAAATTTAAGTGCTTTTGAAGCAGGAATAAGTATGGTAGAAGGAGCTTTAGTCTATTAATATTTAAAAATCAAAATTTAGGTGGAAGTAAAATTTACTTCCCCCAATTATTATAAAAAAAGCATTAAGGTATCTTCAGAAAAATATCCGTCATATCTTTGATTCTATATTTCTCTGAAAACACCTAAATTATTTTTAAATTAATACTTTTAGACCAGCTAGTAATAGTCAATAAAAATTTATAAAAAATTTTATGAGCAAAAAATTGCATCACAAAAAATCCATCGTAAAACACGAACGATGGAAAATTAATCCACTAGTTTTAAGCCGCTAGGCTGCTGATTTAGATTGATTTTCAAGATACATTTTAACGTGTATTTTAGGATCACGTAGTTCAAATTCTTTTTGGTTTTTTAGAACTGAGAAAATGTAGTTAATAAGCTTATGCATTATTGCTACTAAACCAACTTTTTTGCTTTTACCTTTTAGATTTTCTTTATAATAATTAAGCAAAATTTTATTAAGGGGTTCGCCGTTTCTATTGGTTCTTACTGATGCCAATGCGACAGCATATAGGGCTCGTCGCCCAATTCTGGTACCACGTTTAGACATAGTGTTTTTATCGCTATTAAATTTACCAGATTGGCTTACCGAAGGATCTATACCAAAGAATGCGACTAAATGCTTAGGCTTTAAAAAACCATTAATATTGCCTATTTCACTCATAATTGTAATAGCAGTGAATTTACCAACTCCAGGTATTGAATAAATCAGCATTATATTTTTCTTAAATTGAGTAGGAATTTTATCGCTCTCTAATAATGAATAAATTTCAGTTAATAAACTATCAATTTGCTTTTCAAAAGCTTCAATAACAGTGATTGTATTTGTAAGCTTTATGAAAAGACTAGGTGAGCTTATTCCTATATAGAGGGCTTCGTCAGCAGCATCAATTAGTTTTTTATAAATTTTCTCACTATGAGCTAATCCTTTTCTTGATTTGTTAGATATAAGTTCAATAACTTTGTCTTTATCGGCATTTAACATAGCTTCAGGGCTTGAAAATTTTTTTAAAATAGCTATTGATGTTTTGCAAGTAATGTTTGAAAAAACAGAGTTATAAATAGGAAAAATAACTCTTAAGTCAGTAGAAAGCTTTTTCTTATAAAGAGACTTACTATCAGTTAATTTATAGTAATCTCTACAAAGTGATTTTAAGGTATAAATTTCAACGTCAAAGTTAGAAGAACACTTAACGTTTTGAAATTTACCTATTGTAGCAATGGTTAATGCATCTTTTTTATCATTTTTCACTTTTCTTATGTCACCATTCTTGTTACAATTAGTAATGAGTGGATTTAAGATAAATGTCTCAAATTTATCACAAAGAAAGTGGAAAAGAGTAAGATGATACACACCAGTAGATTCCATGAAAATTGCCGTTTTCATGTCAAACTCTTCTTCTGCTTTTTTTATTTGATCTACTAGGTAATCAAAACCATTTCTATTATGCATAATCTTAAAAGGCTTTCTATAAACATCACCGGTAGGTGCTAACATAGCAACTACTGAGAAGTCTGCTGATACATCAATTCCAACTGTTGGTCTAAAATAATATTTGCTCATAATAAATATCTCCTTTGCTATTGAGATAGAATAGATATTCCATTTCTATCAGTAATTCTATAACCTTGTTTGTGACACAGGTAATTCCATTCTAAGGTGGAAACCTAACCAGCTAAACATAGAACTCTCACTGATGGAATGATACGCTAATTCACGGGTATAAATGACTCGATAGAGTCACTCCCAGGAGGAAAACATCTATCTTCTATTCAGGAGATATTATACAACAATATTTACTAATTAGGTTCCCAATTTAGGAATAATAGAAAACTAATTGGATAAGAATAACACACCCTAACGGGTTAGACATGAAGTTAACAATATAAAAAAATTGAGTTGTAATGTTCGCTAGAAGTTAAGATAGTTTTCTATTGAATGTTATAACCACATTATACAAGGAGGAATAAAAAATGGATACTACTACATACACAAATGAATTAATTCAAAAGGGAAGAGAAGCTCAAAAGAAGTTTGAAGCTTTTTCACAAGAGCAGGTAGATGAAATAGTAAAAACTATAGGAAAAATAGTATATGATAGAGCAGAAGAGTTAGCAAAAATGGCAGTAGAAGAAACAAGAATGGGAGTTTATGAAGATAAAGTTGCTAAAAACAAAGGGAAGTCAAAATTAATATGGAACAACTTAAAAGATAAAAAAAGTGTTGGAATTATAGGTGAAGATAAGGAAAAGGCATTATTATTGGTAGCTAAACCAAAGGGAATAATTGCATCAGTTACACCATGCACTAATCCTATAGTCACACCTATGTGTAACGCTATGTTTGCATTAAAAGGTAGAAATGCACTTATTGTGGCACCCCATCCAAGATCTAAAAAATGTTCTAAATACGTAGTAGACCTTTTTAATGAAGCTATAACAAAATTAGGTGCACCTAAAAATTTAATTCAAATCATTGAAGAGCCTTCAATAGACAGGACAACACAGCTTATGAAATCAGTAGATGTTGTGGTAGCTACAGGTGGCATGGGCATGGTTAAATCAGCTTACAGCAGTGGAAAACCAGCTTATGGTGTAGGAGCAGGTAATGTACAATGCATTATAGATAGAGATGTAAATATAAAGGAAGTAGTACCAAAAATAATTGCAGGAAGAAAATTTGATAATGGAATCATTTGTTCAGGAGAACAAACAATAATTGCTCCTGAAGAAAATTATGACGAAATTATTAATGAATTTAAAGCTAATGGAGCTTATTACGTTGAAGATGAAGAAACAGTAGGTAAATTTGCAAAAGTATTATTCCCAGATGGAAGCATAAATGGAAAAATAGTAGGACAAAGTACTGAATTCATTGCTAAATTAGCAGAGGTAGAGATACCTAAGGATACAAAGGTTATTATATTAAAAGGAAGAGGCACTGGACATGAAGAAGTATTATGTAAAGAAAAAATGTGCCCTGTAATGACGTCCTTTAAATATCATACTTTTGCAGATGCTTTAGATATAGCTGAAACTAATTTAAATCTAGAAGGAAAAGGTCATTCCTGCGCTATACACTCAAATACTATGGAAAATATAAAATATGCAGGTGAAGTATTACCTGTAAGCAGACTGGTAGTAAATCAACCATCTTCAACTTCAGCAGGTGGAGGATTAAATAATGGTTTTGCACCTACTACTACTTTGGGTTGCGGTTCTTGGGGAAATAATAGTATATCTGAAAACTTAGATTATAAACATTTAATCAATGTATCAAGAATAGGATTCTTTAATAAAGACATAAAAGCCCCTACAGATGAAGAAATATGGACTTAATAGTATCCTTGTATAGCTATAATTTTTTTAGAAGGGGTGAATTTTGTGAAGCTTTTAGAAGTTAGTCCTAAAATTTATAAATATAATAATTTCAAAGAATTTGCTAATGAATTTAATCTGGATGAAAATGATTTAATATTTACTAACAATTTTTTATATAAAACCTATTTTGAAGAACTGAAACTTAAATGTGTGTATATATTTCAGGAAGATTATGATTTAAAAGAACCTTCAGATGATATAATTGACAAAATAATAAAAGATATGGAAAATAAAAACATTAAAAAAATAATAGCTGTAGGTGGAGGCTCTATTATAGATATTTCAAAGATTTTAACACTTAAAAATGTTACAAGCACTGAAAAACTATTTCAAAAACAAATACCTATAGTAAAAGAAAAAAAGCTTATTATAATACCTACAACTTGTGGTACAGGTTCAGAAGTTACTAATGTGTCCATAACTGAAATAAAAGCTAAACACACAAAAATGGGACTTGCAGCGGAGGAACTATATGCAGATTACGCGGTACTTATACCAGAGCTTGTTAAGGGACTTCCTTATAAATTCTTTGTATATAGCTCAATAGATGCTTTAATTCATGCTATTGAGTCCTTAGTCTCACCAAAAGCTAATTACTACACTGAAATTTTCAGTATAGAAGCCATAAAAACTATAATAAAAGGATACAAGGAAATAATAGAAAAAGGTGAGGAACATAGAAAACATATTATAGAGGACTTTTTAATAGCCAGCAATTATGCAGGAATAGCCTTTGGAAATGCAGGAGTTGGAGCAGTTCATGCACTATCTTATCCTTTAGGAGGAAAGTATCATGTGCCTCATGGAGAAGCAAACTATGAGTTCTTTATAGAAGTATTTAAATTTTATAATCATAAAAATCCACAAGGAAAAATTAAAAAAGTAAATGAACTATTATCAGAAATATTAGAAGTACCTGTAGAAGAAGTATATCAAGAATTAGGTAAGCTTTTAGAAAAATTAATTAATAAAAAGAATCTTAGGGAATATGGAATGAAAGAAGAAGAAATTGAAAGTTTTACAGACAGTGTTATAGAAGGACAGCAAAGATTATTAGTTAATAATTACGTTGCTTTGTCCAGGGAAGAAATATTAACTATATATAAAAATTTATATTAATATATTTGTATCAAAATAAAGTTTTAAATTTTGTAAAAAAACCCTCTATAACCAATATATGCACGTAAATCTAAAGGGGCTGTCGCACTAAGAAATTTATATACAATATATTGATTTGCAAATTTAAAATTAGCACAATATATTGTAGTATTTATTCTTAATGCGACAGCCCCTATTATAATTCTTAAGGAAGGAATTAGTACACTATTTATTTACAACAGGTATTTCTATAGTATTAGAAATAGAATTTATGCTTTCTAAACTATCGCATACAAAAGCTTTTAATATATATTTTCCTTCTGATGGAATGTTCATCTTTGCATTTAAAACTGAATACTCTCCTTTTTTAATAATCTCTTCTCCACTTGCGCATTTAATAATATTACCACTTTCATCATATAATGCTACTACCAGTACAGCATCTTGTTCCTTATCAGAATTATTTACTGCTTTTATTGATATTTTTGCATCGTTTCCTAATTTTACTGATGTATTAAAGCTTTCATTAGTTATTTTTATTAATTTAGAGTCATCCTCTGGATCTTTAATTTTATCTATCATATCAAATATAGATTTCTTATTAAGTAGTTCCACATATGCTGCAAATGCATAGTATGATGCTTCACTATTTTCAAAATCTAAACCTTCTCCTTGACAATATCCTGACTTTGAAGAATCGCTGCCTTTAAATTTAGCTTTTTCAATAGAATCAATAACTGTTTTTCCATTCTTAGTCCATTGAAATGAAAGAGGATCAATTCCGTTAAGGTTAAGTGCCATGATAACAGACGCAGTTGCTACTGGACTGTTTATAAAGGTACTGCCTGCTTCCATATCAAAGCCACCGTCATTATTTTGTTTTTCTTTTAAGTAATTTTCTAATTCATAAATCTTTGTTTGTGCCCCTTCAAGATCTTTATGTTTTCCAAGTGCAGCAAGTGTAAGTGATTCTGTTTTTATAGCTTTATAAGAATTTAAATTTTTATAATTTGGATCATTAATCATTGTTAAAAGAGCTTTTACTGCAGCTTCTTTATCGTATTTTCCACCTGCAGCATCAAGTGCTAATATACAACAAGCTTGTGATTCAATAGAATCTTGATCCATTGAAATATTTACAATAAACTTTCCTTTATTATTTCCATCAACTGATTGAGCTTTTTCAAGCGTCTCAACATAGTTATTTATCTTTCCCTGGACTGCATCATTTTTAGGATTAAGTCCTGAACCTAAAAGAGCTATGATTGTTTTTGCATTCTGAAGTGCTGTATTATTTTTAGAATATCTATATATATTATTGGAGACTTCATTTTTATCTAATCCTGACACAACTGCTGCAGGAGAAGCTAAAAATTCATAACTTCCATATGCTTTATAATGGTTTTTTAAAAATTCAATCTCATTTTTTAATTTGTCGCTATAATCAATAACAGGTGGTGCAACTATTTTTACTTTTATAGTATCTTTTACGCTTTCATTGCCTGTAATATATGCAGTAATCTCAGCTTCGCCTTCTTTTATACCTACGATAGTTCCATCTTTTACTGAAGCTACTTTATCATCAGAACTTTTCCATGAAACTGCTGTATTATTTACAACTACATTATTATAATCATATGCTTTTGCAGTAATAAGTTTACTTTGTCCATTATAAATCTGAATTGCTTTTTCTACATCAATTGATATTTTTACTGGGATAGATACATTTTTGTAATGCAATTCTCTAAACATTGAAATATTGGATTTTAAATCACTTAAAGCTGCTAACACATTAGCGGTAGCAATATCCGATGCCATTGAAGATTTTTGATTTAGGGCAAACCTATTATCAACTTTGCATTTTAGTATGGCATCCACCAAGGTTACCTTGTTTCCATCAATATTTACATTCCAATTATCATTATATGAATTTTCACCAAGTGCAATTAAGGCTTGAATTAGTAATGATGTATTAGAACTATCATCGCCTATTAATCCGTTTTCTTTCTGCTGTCCCTTTATATATTTTTTAATACCTTCAATTACATTATTACAATTAGCTATATCTTTATGATTTGATAATGCAATCAAAGTCCAAATACTGCCTTCAATACTTTCAGTATATTGGTCTTCAGTTTCTTCGCCTGTAAACTCATCTTCATCACCAGGTATTATATTTCCAAATGAAATTTTACCATTTTCATCATCATGAGCCTTGCTTAAAAGAAGATTTACAAGTTTTGTTTTATCATAATCAGCTTCTGCCATATCAAGAGCTATTATAGCCTTTGCAATATATTCAGAATTATTTTCCTTTGAATAATCATATTTTTCTACATAACTTACATAATCCTTGTCCTTATAATTTCTTGGATTTTTATTAGCTCCTATAAGAGTCATTATATTTCTTGAATAGTTATGTAAATTATCCATTCCATAAATATTCATCTTTTGAACTAGTTTGTCAGTATCCATACCTGATCTTCTTAAAGCCAATGTTGTTATAAAATCAAAGGGTTTATACTGATTATCTAAAATTGAATTATAATAACCTACAACATCATCTATAACACTTTGAACAGATTTATTGTTATTTATTGAATTTTTAAATGTAGATATTGTATTTTGAAGTTTTATAACTTCATCATCTATTTCAGTTTGAGACACATTGCTTTTATTTATTAAATTCTTAGCATTTTCTAATTCTTTTGAAAGTTTATCCACGGATTCCCTAGAGTATTGTCCATTTTCAGTTCCTACTGTAGAATGATCTACTAAATTTTGTGCCTCATCTATAAATTTTTCAAGAGTATCTTTATTTATAGTTACCTCACCCTGCTCAACTATTACCTTACAATAAGGTCTTGTAATATCTCTTGTTTTTGCATCCTTACCAAATCTAACTGCTGATATAGTGTAGGTTCCAGGTGTATCAAATTTTAATTGGGCATTTCCATTTTTATCAGTAGTTATATACTGACCATTAACTACAAGTTCCTTATTATCAACTAATATTTTTGCATTGTCAATAGGAGCAGTCACTTCCTTGTTGCTGCTAATATCATTTTTACTTCCTTTTAAATTAACTTTAAAGTTTTCACCGGTTTTTACATTTATATCTTTATTTTCAAACCATGTATATATATTTTTCAAATAATCTTCTTGAAAAAATACAACAATTGAATCCCCATCGTTTATTTCAACATTATTCATGTAATCAGGGGCATACTTATCATTCACATAATACATCCAACCATCATTGCTTCCTACAGAACGTTCTTTAACTCCTGCAATATTTTTTATATAAGTGCATCCGATTGAATCAAACTGTTTTACGTCTTTGCAATCTATATTCTTACTCTCCAGTGCCTTTATAAGTGCATGAATTGCAAACACTTTGTCATCCTTCTTTTCCTTGCTGCCATATGGAGTCAAATCAAAACTGTTTACGGTTAATTCTGTTTTAGGAACTATAGTGTGGTCATTTGCCTCTACTCTAACATTTACTTTACATGTCTTTTCTTCCTTTATGCCTTCGCCGTCATCTTTAAATGTTGTTATTACATCTCCATCCTTTAGTTGTTTATCCTTTCCATTGTAAGTACTGTTATCATCATTTGAAGTATAACTCCAAATTTTAGTATCATCTTTTGACATTAAAGCTCCTGATGTTAAAGAAGCTTTGTCAAAATCCTCTCCATGACTTTTTAACGCTTCCATAATTGCAGCATTAATAGAATTATTCTTTAATACAGTAACCTGTTCACTAAAGATATTCTCTTTTTGTGTACTTTTTACAGTGATATTTACAAAATCATTTTGACTTGAATCATAGCTAGGTAATAAATCGCTATAATTTTTAGCATAAACAAATAATAGATAATCTCCATTTTTTACACTTTGAGCTTTAGGATAATCTTGAGGTGTTGTATAATTAACTTTATACATCCATCCACTTTGAGACCCATAAGTTCCATCATCAGTGCCATTTTTTTGTCCAGCTATACTATCTACCATTCCGGTATCTTTAACTTCTAAATTTAATCCTGTGGCTTTCAATACATCTTCAGCAGTGGAATTTCCACTTACTTTAATTTGCTGAGGACTAAAAAGATTTTCATTATACATTCCTACTACTGCTATATTGACATTTATATCCTTACTATTTTCATCCGCAAAAGCAGTAGTTATATTGGCACCAATAATACTTATAATCATAGTTAAAATCATTATCATAGATGTAATTTTCACTCTAAACTTTTTCATGTTAATTCACCTCATACTCTCAATATATGTTATCTTCAGACACAGTTATTTTAGTTGGTGTTTTCGGAATTTTTCTTATTTTAATTTTCCATTATAATCTAAATAATGGGCTAATTAATATGCAATTAGCCCATTACAATATTATGGTGAATTTGTTATTTGTCTACAACAGGTATTTCTATAGGATATGAAATAGGCGTCATTTCTTCTAGTCCATCCCATATAAATCCCTTAACTGTATAATTACCTTGACTTGGTAGTTTTAATGTAACATTTAGTTTAACACTGCTTAAAGCATTTATATTTTGTTCCGATGCACCATAGCTTAGGAGAAATCCGTTATTATCATATATACCAACTATAAGAGCAGCTTTTTTAGCTTCAGTACCCTTATTTGCAGCTTGTATAGTTATTTTAGCATCATTACTTAAATTAAATTGTTTTTCCTGTGTTAAATTGCTAATTTCTAATGTTGTATCAATATTAGTAGCGTCCTTAGCTGCCACTGTTACATTTATACTTGCAGTATCTGCTATACTATTATCTGCTGTATTTGTTACTGTAAATACTAAAGCAACTGTGGTATCTTTGTCTGGTGGTGCTATTTTTCCATCTGTTCCTATAACTTCAGGTTTGTCTGATGATTTAATTGATATTGTATAGCCAGATGGTACTATTGGTAAAATTAAGTTTGTTACATTTTTTAATGGTGATGTTACACTGGTTATTCCAGCTGCAACTGTTGTAACAGTTGTATCAGGATTAGTTAAAGCCTTTTGCGCTGCATCAAGTTTTGCTTTTGTAGTTTCTTTGATTGAAGCTTTTTTACTAGCACTAAGAGTATCATATAAAGCTTGAGCTGCATCAACATCTTTTTTATTAGCAGAAGTAATAGTAGCTGGCAAAGCTTTAATAGTATTGTTTACAAGTACTGTGGAATCTTTAACATCGGTACAATCAAAAATTGAGTTTTTTCTTTCGTATGATCTTACAAGGGAATCCAATCCTCTACTCAACTGACATGGGTCATAACTTATATCATACTTCACAGTTTTATTTATAAAATCATAATACGTTGATGTTAATGCACCAGAAAAAATATCATTACCATTTTTTATAAATTTATTATCAAAAATATCATGTTTAGTCATTCCTAGTGTCATGTATACTTGTGCATTGTTCCATGGATTGTCATCAGTATAACCTCCATAGAAGAAGCCTTGATAAGTTTGGGACTTAGAATATTGGTCAAAAACTGCGTCCATAGCCTCTCTCACGTCATAATATTTATCACCCGGTTTTGCATTAGCATCATAATAATCTGCAATTGGTTGATATCCCATAATTGACATATCTGTAGCTCTATCCGGATTTGCCTGGGCACCATTTTTTGCTCCTTCAGCCCACATATGGATTAGTGATTCTATATCGATGCGATTTCCTTCCTTTGGAATAGCGTACTTATAGGAATTTAAAGCAAGAACAGCATAGTGCAATGAAAAATATTGCTTTGACTTAGATAAATAATCATTGTTAGAGATAATATCTATTAAATCATAAGCTTCAATATCTCTTGGATCGTAGCCAGTGGCAGTAATAGCTAAAACTAGCTTTTCCCATTCTGTCATTTTAAGATCTAACGGAGCAATGCCTTCTTCTTTCATTTTTTTTAAACCATCTTGTACACTTTTAAACCAGTCATCATAATAGCCTTGTTTCATGCCCTTATATCCAAAACGAGCGGAGGAGTACACCTCCCATAGTGGTGAGGTAAATTGAATTGTACCTTCTTCTCCTGCCTTATTTGCTTTTGCTCCAACCCAGGAAAACTTAGGCACTGTAGTCCAGGAAAATTTATCATAACCTTCTTGCGAAGGTAGTATATTTTCTAGGTTTCCATAAATTATATCTTCTGCTTCCTTAGCCTTTTTAATTTCTTCTGCTTTTTTATCATCTGTAGGCCCAGGTTGTCCATCATCAAGAAATTTACCGGTTATAGGTAAAACTTTATTAATAACAAATTTATAATCATCGTTTGGTGTATACGTTAATTCAAGTTTATCAAAGTTAACAGTTACAGGTACTTTTCCCATGGTTGAAGGTAATTTTGAATCTTTTACAGTATAATCTACTTTAACATTATATTTAGCTATTAAATCTTTAATTTCAGATGTTGTATCAGCTATTTGCACATTAGTTACTTTTGCTTTAAGATTTTCATCTACACTGAGGTTAGGATTATAGGTTTTATCTTCAACTGTTACTTGAATATCCAATGGAACTGTAATGCTTACCTTATCTTGGTTTTTAGAATTTAAATAAGGATAGCCATCATTGACAGAAGAATCTATCTTCCAGGTCTTGTCAAAATCAAAGCTTAGAGTAGTGTAGGTATCTTTATTTTTCATTTCTGCAGAGGTATGTTTTATACCCTTACTAGTACCAGCTAGATAAAACCCTAACACCTCTTTATCATATAAACAAGTGTTAGCATTACCTCCTTGATTTCTAATCGGCTGAGTATAAGATTTATCCAATTTGTTGCCTGTAAAATTCCCAGAGAAATAGCAATATTGTATAGTGTCTCCTGCATAGTAGCAAATTCCTGAAAGCAATGGAGGAGAAACCTCTGATGGTGTAGGTGCCTGATTATTAAAAACAGTATTACTATAACAATTTGTAATTTTTCCATTTGTATTTGTACTTTGTTGTATACTATAACCGGCGATTCCTCCTATGATGGCAAAATTATTATTTGTTATAGTTCCTGTGGCAGAACAACGAGTGATTTCTCCTCCACTTTCATTAGCGATTAATCCATAAGCGTTATTTGTATTATTGCTTGAAATTACTGAACTATTATCATTAATCTCTACATTTGCATCAATTTTAACATTTTCCACAACACCGTCTTTATCAATTAAACTAAATAAACCTGATTTGTTATCTGTATAACCACTAATGGTATGAAAATTACCATTAAAAATACCATTAAAAGTCTTTGTTGTTGTAAAAGAATTCAAAGGTACTTGAGATTTGCTTATATCAATATCCTGAGTTAATTCAATATCTTTACCTGAATAGTCTATACCCTTATCAATATCACTACGCAATGTATTCAAATCTGCTGCAGAGGCAACTATGTAATTTTTCGAGGTATCCATGCTCAAGGATGGTGTCAGCACCCCATCAGCTCTGGCAGAATAGGGTGTAAATATGGTTAGAATAAATATTAATATCATTCCTAAACTTAGTATTTTAAAATTTTGTTTCATTTATATCTCCTCCTAATATAACCTAAAATAATGGGCTAATTATTATAGTTAGCCCATTATCATACTTTGGCAAAACTATCCTATTTTTTAAATAATAGGATAGTTTTGCTTTTTAGTATATGGTTATATATCATTTCCACAAATGTATTGTTATCACTTGAATTATAGACCAGTTAGTGCTCCGTTAACATCACTTTGTGCACTTGTCAAGTCCTCTAAAATTTCTAATGCATTTGTATAAACTTCATCTGTTTTATTACTATGTTTAGCCATAGCGCTTATCAATTCTGTTTTATTTGCTCTTGTAAAGCGAGGTGCAAAATATACGGAAGTGTTCCAATCATAATATCCATTAGTTGTAACTGCAGTTGGTAAATAAGCATTATCTAAACCTAAGTCGGCACCACTAGCCATTGAGAATTCCCAACGAATTACAGCACCATCTGGTACGTTAGCTAATTTTGTGTCACCTTTATAGTATTGTTGAGCATTATTAGTATCATTATAAGTACCTACATTATTTACTGTAAACATCCAGCCAGAAATTCCAGTGTATTCTTTTTCTCTTAACCAAGTTGAGTCAGTAACAATAGGTTGTCCTGTTAAATCTGTTTTATAAACAACGCTGTTGGTTGCTGTTTTAACAGCATTTTCATAAGGATACACAAAATTAGCTGTATTGTCTTTAAAAGCTGATACATAGTTACCATAATAACTTGGAACCGAAGCCACGTTATCAGAACCTGCTGCTTGTTTTGTAGCATCTAAAACTGTTTTTGTATCATCGATAGTAACTGCTTTTGGTGCTAAAATAGGGTCCTGTCCTGTAATATTCTTTTCCACATCCACATAAACAGTTTTGTCAGCTGCTTGTACACTATTGAAAGTGGATGTAGCTGTTACAACTCCTAAAGTTAATGCTGTCACACATATAGTGGCAAATAATTTGTTTTTAATTGATTTAATCATTTTGTACACTCCTTTAAATTTATTTTTCTGTTTTGATACTTTGATCTTTTTAGTCATTATCTTAATAGTTAATGATATGCTTTTCAGCTTTTCCTATAAGTAGCACCTCCTATAACTTTATAATAATGACAATTATGCTCTTGACCTCATAAAAATAAAGTCAGAACGAAGTAATTTAGGTGGGATGATTTACCATAAGAGAAAGCCTGTCTATTCATTTAAAGAACATAACAAAAAGACCCTCTTTCGAAGGTCTTAAATATACGACACGAATTTATCATTGCTCAACAAAAAATGATGCCAACATCGCTCGATACTTATCTTTCCCACCGAAAGAACTATATCCATCAGTAACAGGTAGGTCTACTGGCTCGGCATCATCTTACTCCCTATACCTTCCCAAAGGTTCATACCTTCAGTGGCTTTTTCATAGGTTTCATCTTCCTTACAGCAGCGGGGGCTGCAGTGGCTTTTAACCACTTTCCCTATTAATTCCCATTAAGGAAACCTGCTCCAAATATTATTAAATTTACAATTGTCACTACCATGATGTTATATCAATTTTATGCAATTGTCAATAAAACCAAAAATATTCATTATTTTAGTATTTAATGTTCATATTGGAGATCTTTATTTTTAAAGGAATAACAATATATTTTAATAGACATTTTCTTAAAAATGTCTATTGACTTTCATTAAATTACACAATATACTAAAACTACAAGATAAAGTTTAAAATTTAATATTTAATATTAGGTGCTTCTACATTAAGTTTTAGAAGTTAAAAGGGAAAGTGGAAGAACCACTGCAGCCCGCCGCTACTGTGAAGATGATGAAACCTTATAAGTCACTGAATATAGAAAGTATATTTGGGAAGACAAGGAAGTAAAGTGAATCTGAGCCAGGAAACCTGCCTGATATTGTTTGTCAATTCTTTCGGGGGGGAAGATAAATGAAGTTATAAAGTAATAGGTGTTTATTTAAAAATAGACATTATGTTTTATTGATTTTAAGAGAACCTCTCATGGTTCTCTTTTTATTTAAATTAAATTAGGAGTAATATTGCATTCTATTTTGTTGCCTTTAGTGGATATATGTATAGAAATTTCAGTTTGATATAAAGTAAGACTTGATTTAGGTTTAGTCTGAACTTTATTTAAATTTTGGTTGAACTCATGGAGTAAGATATCTGCCGTTACACCCTCATTACGGTGGATATTAATTGGGTGCCCCTAACCCTCTAACCTAACCCTAATTAATTACAATCCACTAACAGTGCACAATAGATGTAGTTCTGTAATAAGGATTAGGCTCCTTATTACAAGAACTATAAAACATTAATAAACTGAATTACAAATTATGATATAAATTACATTGACTTTATAAAAAGTATATAATATACTTAAATTGTAAAAATTTAATATGATTATTTTTAAGTATCAGGTGATGCCATCAGTTAAAAAATGGCATTTAAAAGGGAAAGTGGAAAAGCCACTGCAGCCCGCCGCTACTGTGAAGATGATGAAACCTTATAAAGTCACTGAATATAGAAAGTATATTTGGGAAGGCAAGGGAGTAAAATGAATCTGAGCCAGGAAACCTGCCTAATGCTTAACGTTTGGTTATTCTTTCGGAGGGGAAGATATATACAAAAAATATGTTATTTACTAATCGCAAATAATATTTATTTAATTTATATAAAAAAAGAACCCTTATTGGGTTCTTTTTTATATGTGAATTTTAATATTCTCCTTTGAAGTATAAGGGGGATTGTTTTTTATGAAAAAATATAAAAACTCATTTACTTAGTATGCTTTCAAAATCAGTTTGAAGGGTATCATAAAATTATTTTTCAACAAAATGTATTAAGATAAAATTTACAATTTATATTGTATATGTATATACGGGGGGATACTATGAAAAAGATTATAAATAAAATAATGCTAAGTTTGTTTATATTTGGCATTGCTTTATTTGGATTAACAAATAGTGTACATGCAGATCAAGTCAAAGATAGGATTTATGGAAATGATAGAATTCAAACTTCAGTAAAGATAAGTGAAAATGGATGGAATGATGGAGCAGATACAGCCATAGTAACACAAGGCTATGATTATGCTGACGCACTTTGTGCAGGGCCGCTTGCTAAAAAATATAATGCGCCCATATTAATTTCTGAAAAGAATGCTTTAAATAGTGAAACCATTAATGAATTAAAAAGACTTAAAGTTAAAAAGGTTTTCATAATAGGTGGATCAGGAGCTTTGTCTGAAAACGTAGAAAATCAGTTAAGTAATGCAGGAATAAAAAATACTGAGAGACTATGGGGGAAGGATAGATATGAAACTTCCTTAAAAGTAGCTGAAAGTTTAGGATCAGTAGATAGTATTGTAGTTGTATCATCACATGGATATGCAGATAGTCTATCTATAGCACCTGTTGCTGCACAAAAATGTATGCCTATTTTGTTATCAGAAGAAGATAATTTAACAGATGGAATAAAGGCTTATATAAAAAATAAAAATATAAAGAATTCTTACATAGTTGGTGGATCAGGAGTTATAAGTGATAAAATTCAAAGTCAATTACCTAATGCTAAAAGGTTAAGTGGACAAGATAGATTTGAAACTAATCTTGCGGTACTAGAAAATTTTCAAAATGAATTAAATTTTGAAAAAATATTTATAGCAGAAGGTGACGGCGTAACAGGATCTGAATTTGCAGATGCACTTTCAGGGTCATCGCTTGCTGCACAGAAGTCTTCACCAATAGTATTGATATATAAAACTATAAATAGTAAAACTGCAGATTTTATAAAAACAAAAATGACAAAAGATTCAAAGCTTGTAGCTTTAGGGGGAGTCTCAGTAGTACCTGAGGAAATTTTAAATGCTTTGATAGATTTATTTAATGGGAAAATTCCAAATACAGATATTGTAACACCGTTGAATACAGTACCAGGAAGTACTGTAATAGCACCTACAAACAGTAAAGACTCATTTACTCTTACAGTTACAAAAAACAACGGCTCAACAACCATAAAAACTCAAACAATTAAGTTAGATGGTAATAAAAATGCTTTGGATTATTTAAAAAGTATATCTCAAGTTGCAGAACTTCAAGGACCAGGATTTATAAATGGAATAGATGGATTGATAAATGTAAAGTTGGAAAATTTGTCTACTGAAAAAAGAAAACAAGGAATTTTAGGAATTGATTGGTTTATACGTTTAAATGGAGAACTTACTAAAACAGGAGCACCAGGAGTGCATCCTAAGGCAGGGGATACTTTAAATTTTGATTATCATGAATGGGATTGGCGTGCATTAATGTCACCTAATTATAATGGCCCAATAATTTTAAATTTAGAAAAAGTTCCATCTTCTATAAATGCTGGCGATTCTATAAAACTAAGAGCAACCTGTGTATATAGAGGTATATATGATGTAAAAGTTAAAGTGGATGGAAAAGAGGTTGCATCTACAGATATAGATGGATGGGCAACAATAACTATAAATGATATAGGAACACATAAGATATCAGTAGAAAAAGATGGAGGAAGTAAAGAACAAACTATAACTGTTAATTCTAAAGGAGGCGGCATTGATGTTAAAGAAAATTTAAATCTGAATTCTGATAATTTAACTTATGATGGAAATATTGCAAGTAACAAGAAAAATGTTGACAATGTAAAAATATCTGCCAATAATGTTTCAATTAAGAATGTAAATATTTCTGATGAACTTATAATAGATCCAGGGAAAAATGGAATCAGTAATATTGAAAATGTTACTGCAGCTAAGATAACTATAAAATCTGGAGCAGAGGATAGTATACATTTTAAAAATGTAAAATCAGATTCTCTTTTAATAAATAGTGATAGTTATGTAAGAGTAGAAGCACTGGAAGAAACTCAGATAAAGAGGACTGAAGTGGCAAGTAGCTCTATACTTGAACCAACAGATAGTTCATTTGGAGTAGTTACTATAGATAATAATACAGCAGGAACTAACAGCTTGGAATTAAGAGGAGATTTTAAAGATAATATAGACGTAAAAGGTAATGCAAAAATAACTGCAAAAACTAATGATCCTATTCCACAAGTTAATGTAGTACCTGACTCAAAAGTACAGTTAACACTTGAAGGAAAATTTAAAAATATCAATGTCGAAAAAGAAGCAGCAATAGAGGTTAATAATGCTGAGATATCAAAAATTGATACTAATGCAAATATTAATATAAAGATTAATGATGACAAATCAACTATATGCGATATTGAAAAAGCAAAAGATATTAATGTTGAATGTAAAGATAAAGATAATAAAGACATAAAAACAATACCGATAGAAGAAAAAGCAACAATTTTAGTATCAGAAATAAGCTTAAATAATACGACTACAAGTTTAGGTGAAGGAGATACACTACAGTTAAATGCAACAATACAGCCAGGTAATGCTACAAATAAAAATGTAATTTGGTCAAGCAGTAATAATGATGTAGCAACAGTAGATGAAAGTGGAAAAATAACGGCTGTAAAAGAGGGAATAGCAACTATATCAGCAGTAACAGAAGACGGTAATAAAACAGCATCTTGTGTTGTAACAGTAACTAAACAGAAATCTCCAACAAAAGGTACATTTACTTTATTAATCACAAAAGATAATGGAGCTACAACATTAAAAAAAGAAACTATTGACTTAAATAAAGATAAAGAAAATGAAAATGCATTGGATTACTTAAAAGGGGTATCACAGGTTGCAGAACTTCAGGGGCCAGGCTTTATAAATGGAATAGATGGACTAGTAAACGTGATTCTAAAGGATTTGCCTATTGAAGAAGTGAAGAAGGGAACTATTGGAATAGATTGGTTCATATATTTAAATGGAAAGATTACATCAACTGGTTCTGCAGGAGTGCATCCTAAGGCTGATGATATTTTAAACTTTGATTATCATAAGTGGGATTGGCATGCTTTGATGCCAGATGGATATACGGGAAATATGCCTATATTAATTGCAGGAGTTCCTTTATCTAATGTATATGAGGGCGATTCTATAACAATAAAGGCAACTTGTGTTTATAAAGCAATTTATGGTGCAGTAGTAAAAGTGGATGGACAACAAGTAGCAACTACAGACATAGATGGAAATGCCATAATTACATTAAATACAGCAGGAAATCACAGTATATCAGTGGAAAAAGAAGGCGGAATTGCTTCTAAAAGTGTTAATGTTCAAACAAAAAAAACACCAACACCGCCAGTACCACAGGATAGTAAGCTTGTAGATATAAAAAGTCCAATAAGTTTTACTATAACTAAAAGTAGTACTGGTACTTTAAATATAGATGCAGATAGTAATAAGGATAATGATTATATAGCTGTAACTTTATATGATGATTTTGGAAACTTGGTATATATAAATCAATCATCTAATGGAAAAATGCAGTTAAGTACAATGTTTAAACAAGGAAAGTACCATGGATTTGTTAAAAGTTCAAGTATGGACAAAATAGAGATAAGTGAATTTGAGGTTAAATAACTTGTACTTAAAGAATGGCTGTATAAGCAGTCATTCTTTAAAGATTTTAAGGAAGTGAAAGATTGAGTAAGGTAGAGAATAATAAATATTATAGAGATTTTAAAGGATATCATGTACTTACTCCTACTATTGTTTTTATAACTATGCTTATAATGATTTTTTCTAATGACAACCCTGTAATATTAGGCTCTGTATATGTTTTTATTATAGCGTTTATAGTTTCCTGCAAGGAAAAGGATAAATTTAAAAAGGGATTTATATATTTTATACCTATTGCATTTTTAATAGTTGTAATAAACATGTGTTTTTCAAGCACAGGAAGTAAAACACTTTTTTATTTGTTTCATAAAAGATTTACTCTTGAATCTATGATTTATGCAGTAGTTATGGCTTTTAAATTTTTGGCAGTTATTTATCTTTTTATGATACTTGAACTTATGATTGATTCAGATAAAGCAGTTTCTTATTTCTCTTCTATAATGCCAAAATCTACACTTATGCTTATGATAAGTTTAAAGCTTTTGCCAAGCATGGGAGAAAGATTTAAGAATTTGAAGGAAATATATGAAATTAGAGGAGTAGTATTTAATAAAAAAAATAGTAAGGAAAAGACTGCCAGCTATATTCCAGTACTTTCTATATTATTAGAAGATTCTATGGAAGGATCTTTTGATATAGGAGAAGCAGCTTATGTACGAGGCTTTTTAAGTGGGAAAAGAAGTATATATGAAAGGCAGAAATTCAAGTTTAAAGATTTTGAAGCAATAGCAGTAAGCATAGTTCTTATAATATTTTACTGCATAGCTGAATTTAAGAAATATATACAATTTAATATATATGATGGTGTAACTATTATGAATTTTATAAATATAGGTATAGCTGTAATTTTTACTTTCATTGTAGTTATAACATTAGTTGTTATTTTTAACAGTGAGGAGAAAAAGTATGGCATATATAGAGATTAAAAATCTGAATTTTAGCTACCCTTTGGAAAAAGAGATGGTTCTAAAGGATATAAATTTATCTGTAGAAAAAGGAACCTCATTTTTAATTGTAGGAAAGTCTGGATCAGGAAAATCCACTTTAGCAAGAGCTATTACAGGAACTGTACCTAATTTCTATGGCGGCACTATAGGTGGAGAAGTAAAAATAGATGGAAAGCTTTTAGAAAAAATGGATCATAAAGAAAGAGCTGAACAAATAACAATGGTATTTCAAGATCCAGAAAAACAACTTGTGATGAACAAAGTTCATAGAGAAGTAGCTTTTGGATTAGAGAATGTAGGCATTAATGAAAAGGTTATAAAAAGAAGGGTATATGAAGCATTACAATTTTCAGGAATACTTAATCTTGCCGAAAGAGATATAACATCTTTATCAGGTGGTGAAAAACAAAAAGTAGCCATAGCCTCAGCTCTTGCATATATGCCTAAATGTATAATTTTAGATGAACCAACATCCCAATTAGATCCTTCATCAGCAGAAGAAACCTTAAACCTTGTAAAAAAAATTAATGAAGAACTGGGCATAACAATTATAGTAATAGAGCAAAGGGTAAATAGATGGTTTGATGCAGCGGACTGTATAGCAACTATGAACAAAGGAAAACTTAATTTATTTAAAGATAAGGAAGATTTTTATAATAACTGTAAGGATAATCAGTTTATGTTTATGCCAGACTATTTGAAATTCTTTAAGAAAATAAATTTTAAGGATATGCCTAAAAATTTTAAAATGGCAAGGCTCCAGCTTTTAAAGTCTAAAATAAGTTTTAAAAAAGAAAATACGGAAATTATAAAAAAAAGTTTTGAACCATTGCTTAAACTAAATAATGTTAGTTGTAAGTATGATAAAAAGGAAGTTTTAAAAGATATAAATATTACTGTAAATAAAGGTGACTTTATGAGTATTATGGGAGCAAATGGAGCTGGTAAAAGTACATTATTGAAAACTATTATGGGTATTAAAGACTATAAAGGAAATATAAAGCTTTATGAAAAAGAGATAAAGAAAATGAACATAAGAGATATTGCGAGACACATAGGATATGTATCTCAAAATCCCAATGACTATTTATCTAAAGACAGTGTATATGAAGAAGTAAAGTTTACTATGGATAACTATGGATTGAAAGATGAAAATATTATAGAACAGGTGTTAAAAGAATTAGAAATATATGAATTTAAGGATAAAAACCCTAGAGACTTAAGCGGAGGACAAAGACAGAGAGTAGCCATAGCGTCTATTTTAGTTTTAAAACCTGAAATAATTATTTTAGATGAACCTACAAGAGGTCTTGAAAGTGAATTAAAGCTTAAGCTTGGAGAAATTTTAAAAAGATTTAATCTTCAAGGTACTTCTATTATATTGGTAACTCATGATATAGATTTTGTAAGTAGTTTTTGTAATAGATATGCACTTATGTTTAATGGGAAAATCGTTGCAGATGGTGGGAAGAAAGAAGTATTAGAGGATGGAATATTTTACACAACCTCTATAAATAAACTTTTAAGAGATAAAGACAGCAGTATATTTACTTTGCAAGAAGCATTAAGGATGTGTATATTATGAAAAAACTTATAATTATTCTTACTACTATTGTTATAATACTGCTTATGGTTTTAACTTTACATGGAGATACTCAAACAGGATTTTCTTTAATTTCTACGCTGGGTGTATTTGCAATACTTTTTATGAGTTATTTCTATTTTGAAAAGAATAGTATGGGCACAAAGGAAATTGCTATTATAGCTACTTTAAGTGCTTTTACAGCTCTATCAAGAGTGGCCTTTGCTCCAATTCCTAATGCAAAACCAGTGACATTTTTAACAGCACTTGCAGGTTTTGTATTTGGGCCTTATGAAGGCTTTTTAGTTGGAAGTACTTCTGCTTTTTTATCCAATATATTTTTTGGACAGGGACCTTGGACTCCATGGCAAATGTTTTCCTGGGGACTAGTAGGTGTTATATCTGGTTTTTGGGGAAAGAAAGGAAAAAAGGTTTCTGCATTAAAATTCTCTATAGTATGCTTTTTATTTGGATTTATGTTTGATTGGATTATGGATGCTTGGTATGTAGTAGGATTTATAAAACCTATAACTGTTCAAAATATTATAGGTGCATATATTGCTGGATTAACTTTTGACATTCTTCATGGAGGGGGTTCCTTTATATTTTCCATAATATTTTATGACAATTTTTTACCAGTTTTAAAACGTTATAAAAGGAGATTGACTGTAAGTTATATTAAGGATGTTCAGAAAAGTAGTTAGAACTACTTAGATTATTCACACAAGGGGGGAATCATTATGAACAATAAGAAAAAATATGTCATAGCTGTTGGAGCTTTTATAGTATGTTTTATTATGTTTGTTTTTGCCATTAAAGCTCAGAAAATTTATGCTAATAAGGTTACAAAGCAAGAAATAAGTAATAAAACATCACAAAGTAAGACTACTAATTCTAAAGATGCATCAATACAAACAAAAGGAGAAGAAAAAAAATCAGATAACAAAAGGGAGCAAAAGACTGATGAAAAAAATTCATCAAATAAAAGTGAAGCTACAAAAAATGATAAAGCGGAAGTTAGTACTTCAGCTGCAACTGCAACTAATTCTCAAAGTAATGCGGTATCAGAAGCTTCAACGTCTAGTGAAACTGCTAAGACACCAGTACCAAATGAGGAACCTACATTTACATTTATTGATACAGTGAATGGTAATAGTGTAATTCTTCAAAAACATGTAGATATGGAAGGTGAAAATGTAGGATATATAACCTGCAAACTTTTGGATGAAGCTAAAATAAAGTACAGGGCTACTGGAAGTTCATCTACTATATATTTTGCTGCTATAAATGGACTTGAGGAAAAAAAAGCAGGACCTCTTTCAGGCTGGTGCTATTATGTGAAAAAGAAAGGTGACACTAGATTTCATAAGCCAAACATAGGAAGTGGTCAATGGACATACGAAAAAGGAGACTTAGTTGTATGGAAATATCTAGCAGATGGAATTCATGATGGATATTCTGACGATTGGAAATAGTTTTTTAAGAGTGCAAATTTAAGGAGGAATTTCAAATGTCAAAAATAAGAAATATATGTGTTTTATTAGTTTTAACAGTAATTATGTTTATGCATAATCCTTCCGTGAAGGCATATGATATTAATAAAGAAACTACAGATATTCATAAAACTTGGAATATACAATTTAATCAAGATGTAAATTTTGATGAAGAAACAAAAACAAATATAATTTTAACAGATAGCAAAGGTAACATTATTAAAACTACATTAAGCTGTAATGGGAAAATTATAACAGTAGATGCACCAAAGGAAGGCTATAAGGAAGGCGAAACATACACTGTAAATATAAAGAATAAAGTTCACTCAATAAAAAGCAAATATTTAAAAGAAGATATAAAATTTAATTTTAAAGTGAATAACTCAGGAAATCTACCTACAGATGATAAGTATAAAGAAAAGGTAGATAATTCAATAAATTTTGGTATAAATAAAATTGTAAATGTTGATGGAGTCCAAGATGAATGGCAGGCAATACTAATAGCTAAAAATGGGCAAACTGTTCCTGATAATTATATGAAGTCTTTAGATGCTAAAATAAAATCTTCTAATGGCATTTTAGCACAGCCTACTGAGTATGAAAAAACAGTTTTAACTTTAGTAGCAGCTGGAAAAGATCCTTTAAGTTTTCAAGGATATAACTTAGTAGAAAAAATATATAACAATAATGATATTCCAAACCAAGGAATAAATGCTTATATATTTGGACTCATAGCTTTAGATTCTGGTAAGTTTAATGTGCCTAATGATGCCATATGGACAAGAGATAAATTAATACAGACTATTTTAGATTCTAGAACAAGCGACAAAGGATGGGATTATGCAGGATATAAAGCTGACCCAGATATGACAGGTATGGCACTTACAGCGCTTTCACCATATAGAGATAGACAAGATGTAAAAAGTGCTATAGAAGAAGCAGTAAATGTACTTTCTTCTATACAAAATGAAAATGGAGGATTTTCTTCTTGGGACACAGCAAATAGTGAAAGTTCATCACAAGTTATAATAGGATTATGTTCTAATAAAATTGATCCTACAAGTAATAAGTTTGTTAAAAATGGTAAGAATCCATTAGATGCACTTTTGGAGTTTGAAGTTAAAGATGGAGGATTTTGTCATACAAAGGAAACTGGATATAATACAATGGCTACAGAGCAAGCTGTTCAAGCTTTGGAAGCATATAAGATGTTTAAAGCAGGAACAGGCAATATATATAACTAAAAGTTTACACAAAGCAGCATTTATAAAACAATATATGGAAATATAAGTATTTCTTTGTCCATTGGATTCAAAGCAAGCTCTTTTCCGGTTGATATACTTGTTTTTTAATAACATATTGCCTCATAGAGAACGATTTTAGCTAATCAGAAAAACTGGAGACTAATCTAAGCTTAACTTACATTAGTTAAGCTTAGATTGGTCTCTTTTTATATTTAGGAATTTTCTATTTTGAATCATTAGAAGTATCTATTTCTTTTAAAATAAGTGAAATACCTTTCTTAATTTCATCATGATTTACATTGCTTATACTTAACCTAGCTAAGTTGTTATTCCTGTAATTTTTTAAGAAAAAATCTTTTGTATCTCCTAGTAATACATTTTTCAAATATAATTTTTTAATGATATCTGTAATATTTGCACCATTAGTAATTTGAAAGTTTGCAAAAAAACCTGAACTTGGAACATACCATTTTACATTAGAATTATATAAACTCTTTGTTAAATTATTAAGATAGTTCATCCTTTTAGAGTATACATTTTTAAGCTTTTCTTTATGAGAACTAAACATGCCGCTTTTAATATAAATTTCTAAAGCTCCTTGAGACAGCATAGAGGTATTTAAATCATCCCAAGTCTTGTATTTTTCAAACGCATTTAATAATAATGGAGGAAGCACAACAGCTGAAACTCTTAATCCTGGAAGAAGTATTTTAGAATAACTTTTCAAATAAATTACCCTTGAAGAGGAATCTAAAGCATATATAGGATCAGATTTTTTATTGATCTCTAAATCAGCAAGATAGTCATCCTCGACTATATATACATTATATTTTTCACAAAGAGCAAGTATTTGCTTTTTTTCTTCATTGGAATACGAAAAACCTGTAGGATTATGAAATCTTGGAATAACATAGAAAAACTTTATATTAGAATATTTAAATATCTTTTCAAGTTCATTAAAATCTATTCCATTAAAATTTCTCTTTATACCAACAGCATTTACATTGTTAAGCTCTAAGGATTTAATAATTCCGTGATAGGTAGGTTGTTCTACAAGTACATTTTCTTTACAATTTGGAAATTCCATCATTGTTAATATGTTAATGGCTTGTTGTGAACCTGTAGTTATGAAAACACATTGTTTGTTAGTGAAAATTTGGTAATCTTGAAGCTGTTTTATTATAGCAGAGATTAAATTTTCAAAGCCTCGAGGACTGGTGTTAGAAAAGAGACTTTCTTTATATAAATCCATTGCTACATTTGTACAATGTTGAAACTCTTTATAGGGTAAAACAGAACTATCTGGTGCAGCTGTAGAAAAATCTATTTTATCATTAACTATATTATTATTTGAATTTGAATAATTTTTAATAAGATAATGTCCACTCTTAGGTACAGAATATACTATATGTTCTTTTTCTAGCAAATCATAAACTTTAACTACAGTTACTTTGCTGCATTGAAATTGTCCACAAATATTCCTTATAGAAGGTAGCTTTTCGCCTGATTTAATGGTTCCTTTTGATATTTCACTTTTTATATAACTTATAATAGCTTCGTATTTTGTCAAAATAAATTCCTCCTATTAAAGTGGATTTAACTTATTGGTTTTATTAATATCTGTAACAGCCCACATAGTAAATTTTATTATTGCTTGAAACATACACATGTTCTACACTTTAAATATACTACAAATATTAGTTGAAAAATGTAGGAAGGACAAAATTTTATGAAAGTAAAAAATGATACATATGTGGGAAAGTTTATGGGTATTATTTTTCTAGGTCAAGGTCTAAGTGTTTGTTTAGGAGGATTAGGTTCTCAGTTTAGCAGCTTTATACTTGTTCAAGGAACTTATAAAATGCTTTGGATAAGTTAAGAGCACAAATTAAGTTAGTGAAACTTAATTTGTGCTCTTTTATTTAATGTTTAATTTTATACAGCATCCACTTCTGAGTTTGCATCCTTACTATTTTGAAGAACACTGTGTTTTCTTCCATAAGTAAAGTAAACAATCAATCCTAGTGCTAACCAAATGCAAAAACCTATCCAAGTTTTTGCCTTCATATTAATTAATAAATAAAGACAAGATATTACAGTTACTACAGGAGTAAAAGGTACTCCTGGACATTTGAATTTTCTTTCAAAATTAGGCATAGTTTTTCTAAGAACTATTATTGCAATAGACACACTCATAAAGCTTATCAAAGTTCCTATACTTAAGAACTGTACAATAATATCAAGTGGTAATAAGCCAGCTATTACTGATGCTGTAATTCCAGTTATTACAGTAGCTATATATGGAGTTTGATGTTTTGAATGTACCTTTGAAAATATTTTAGGTAATAAACCATCTCTTGACATAACCATAAATACTCTAACTTGTCCATAAAGAACTGCTATAATTGTAGAAATCATTCCAAGTATAGCACCCACACCTACTAAAGCTGAACCCCAAGTTATACCTACTCTGGCTAATGCACCTGGTACTGCATTTTCAGAAATTATTTCTCTAAATGGAACCATTCCAGTAAGTACAAAAGCAACAGATACATAAAGAAAACTAACTACTGCTAAACAGGCTATAAGACCTCTTGGTATGTCTTTTTTGGATCTTCAGCTTCTTCAGCAGAAGTTGAAATTGCATCAAAGCCTATGTAAGAGAAGAAGATTGTAGCTGTTCCAGCAGCAACTCCTTTCCATCCAAAAGGAAGAAGAGGAACATAATTAGATGGAGTTATGTGTTTTACACCTAAAGCTAAAAATAAAAGAATTATACATATTTTAACACCAACAATAATGTTGTTTATTCTTGCACTTTCTTTCATTCCGTAATATAAAAGATAAGTTATGGCTAAAAGTATTAAAACAGCTGGTAAATCTATTATTCCACCTTTGCTTGGAGATGCAATAAAAGTATGAGGCAATGAAATATTAAATGATTTTAATATACCAACAAAAGTTCCGGACCAACCAGAGGCAACAGCACTGGCGGCAACTAAATATTCGGCGGTTAAACACCATCCAATTATCATTGCAATAATTTCACCGAAAGTAATATAAGCATATGAATAAGTGCTACCTGACACAGGAAACATTGTTGCAAGTTCGATATAACATAGTCCGCAAAGAGTTGCAACAATACCAGCTAAAATAAATGAAATAATAATTCCAGGACCTGCTATGTGAGCTCCCTCACCTGTTGCTACAAATATTCCTACGCCTACAACTGCCCCAACACCAAGGGCTGCTATGTCCTTGGCTTTAAGATTTTTCTTTAAAGCAGTCTTATGTACCCCATCCATCAACTGTTCTAAAGATTTTTTTTCAAAAATGTTCATAAAAAAAGCCCCCTTATTGAATTTTAGTTAAATATTAAACTATTTTATGTCAATGTTTACCAAGAAAATATATAATTTAGCAGTATACAGTTTAATAGTATACAGTAAGACAATAAATAGTATTTACATTATATAAAATTTTTGAGAAAAATGAAAGCATATATTTTATTATTTTTAAAAAATAAATTGAATTTAAGCAATAAAGCTTCATATTATTAAGATTTATTAACTTTATGGTGTTAAAAAAATAAAAAGATAACATCCATAAGACGAGATATCTCAAGCAATTTCAAATTTTTGTATAAATAGAACTCATTAAAAAAATATAACTTGTGGAAAAGAAATAAAAATATTGAGGATCTAAAAAAGAAATTTAAAATTCAAATTAATAAAAAAAATGAATGAATAATATGTGTTTGAACCAATTGTTTCGCGCAATTTTTAGATTTAAGTTTGGAATCTAAAAGTGAAAAAAACAAATACAAATATTTTTTACACATCTATAGTTTAAAGAGCAAAAATTATGTTAAAATAACTACTAGGAATGACTTGATTAAGATATATAAGACATTTTTAGAAAAGTAACAAATCAGTATACTGGCATAATTGACTTGTTGTTTCTCTAAAATCACCTGAAATTAATTTAATGAAATAAGGAGAAGTTTTAAATGACAAAGTTATTTTGGTATGGGTATTTTGGAGTTTATCTTTTGCTGAAAAGTATTGCTGCTAAGATAAATCTATTTTTTTTGAAAAAAGAATCACAAGAAATAATTGATAAATACGTGTCTGAAAAGACAAAAGAGATATCGGATCATGTTTTAAGAGTATCTAAAACTAGTAGTTCAGTGTATGGAAAAGAAAATATTCCTGAAGGGCCTTGTGTTTTTGTATCTAACCATCAAGCAATTTTTGATTGTTTTCTTTTATATTCAAATATAAACAGATTAGCAGGATTTATTGCGAAAAAAGAAATAAAAAAATATCCACTGATTAGTAATTGGTTAGATGTAATGCATTCTGTATATATTGATAGAAGAAATGTTAGAGAAGGAATGAAAGCAATTAATGAGGGGGTAGAAAACCTTAAAAAGGGCTATTCAATGATTATTTTCCCGGAAGGTACAAGAAGTTTAAAATCAGAAATGGGAAGTTTTAAAAAAGGAAGCATGAAATTAGCGCTTAAGTCAAATGTTCCTATTGTACCAATTACTGTTGATGGAACTTATAGAGTTTTGGAAGTTGGAAATAAGGTACGAGGGAATTTGGTGAAAATTGCAATTCACAAGCCTATATATGTAGACAAGTTATCAGAAGAAGAGAAAAAAAATGTAACACAAATTTTACAGGATATAATTCAAACAGGATTAGAGGATTTAAGTGGTAAACAGTAAAAATAATTTTTAAAAGCAGATGTTTATAGTAAAAATATATTTTAAAATTTGATATAATATTTTTATATAACTTATTGAAAGGGGGAAGGCATGGTTATTGTTTTTTCATACAAACTAATAACTTTTGCTACTTATTATGAATCCAATAGAAAATATTTTAAAGGATTTTTCCGTAATAATTTTAGATGGTGCATTAGCTACTGAGCTTGAGAGAAGAGGGTGCGACATTAATGACACTCTCTGGTCTGCTAAAGTGCTGGTAGAAAATCCAGATATAATTGAGCAAGTACATTATGATTATTTTTTATCAGGAGCAGATTGTGCTATTACCTCAAGTTATCAAGCTACTTTTGAAGCTTTTGCTAAAAAAGGCTTAAATGAAAGCGAAGCAAAGGCACTTATTCAGAAATCTGTGCAAATTGCTAAAAAAGCAAGAGATAATTTTTGGAAAAAACCAGAAAATAGAAAGAACAGACCATATCCACTGGTAGCTGCTTCAGTAGGACCTTATGGTGCTTATCTTGCAGACGGTTCTGAATATAAAGGAGATTATAAACTCACAGAGGAAGAATTGGTAAATTTTCATAGAAAAAGAATGAAAGCTTTAGTAGAAGCAGGAGCAGATATTCTTGCTTGTGAGACAATACCTTGTCTTAAGGAAGCTAAAGCAATTGTAAAGTTGCTTAAGGAATTTCCAAAAGTGTATTGTTGGATAAGTTTTAGCGCAAAAAACGATTCGCAAATAAGTGATGGAACTTTAATTGATGATTGTGCTAAATGGTTGGATAATTGTGAACAAGTAGCCGCACTTGGAATAAATTGTACTGCGCCAGAATATATTGAATCATTGATTAATAGAATTCATAATAATTCACAAAAACCTATTGTAGTCTATCCAAATTCAGGTGAGGAATATGATGCAAATACAAAAAATTGGCATGGTCATTCTTCTAGTGAAGCTTATGGATGTAGTGCTAAAGGTTGGTATAAGGAAGGGGCTAGATTAATTGGAGGATGTTGTAGGACAACTCCTGAAGATATACAATCTATAGCTTCATGGGCAAGAAAAGTATCAAGTGATAATTAAGTTTAATGTGAATTTGCTATTGAATTAATGGCAAAATTAGTAAATTTAATATCTGATTGCAAGAATATTTTTATTACAAACATAGGATATATGGCTCTACTCCTGCTAAAATATAATGGTATTAGAGCTTTTGAAACAACATACCGCATAAATGACATTATTGAAGAAATATTGTGTTCGACTTTTGAAATATAATAAGATATATTGAAATTAAAAAAAGTACTTGCTAAAATTTTATTTGTGTAGTAATATAATGTACATAAAATAAATCATAGTAAAATACTAGGAATTGCAATGAAGAGAAGAGTAAGTTATTAGAGATTGTAAGAGAGAAGTCCCCTTGGGTGTAAGGGATTTTGGGTTGAAAGTAACTGAAGTGCATCTTGGAGCACTGAATTGAAGTTTAGTAGACTTCAGCGGGTACGCCCGTTAAAGCGTTGAGGTATGATCGTACCAAAATTAAGAGTTTTTATGTATTGTTATTTTAATTATACATATTAAACAGAGTGGAACCGCGGAAGTATACTTCTGCCTCTGTAATAGAGGCGGGAGTTTTTTGTTTTTTGGAATCCGGAGTCCAAAAAACAAGGGCATTATATTAAGTGACTTATTAACGAAGATTTTACCATTTGACAATTTTAAGTTAAGAATACAAATAGTAATTTAGAAAAGTAAAAATATATATTAGAATTTAATGGAGGAAGTTACAAATGAGAAAAAATATAAAAATGGTTATAGTAGTAGGATTATTATCAATTATGGCATTTACAGGATGTTCATCAAAAGCTTCAACACAATCTGATAAAAATGACCAAACTAAAGTTATAAAAATAGGTATGTCGGGAGGATATTACCCTTATACCTTTAAAAATAAAGAAAACAATATTGATGGTTTTGAAGTAGATGTTTGGAAAGAGATAGGAAAAAGGGTAGGGTATAAACCTGAATTTGTAACTGCATCATTTAGCGGATTATTTGGAATGCTTGATGCAGGTAAGATAGACACTATAGCAAATGAAATAACTGTAACAGACAAAAGAAAAGAAAAATATTTATTCCCTGATGCATATGTATATTCAGGTGCACAGATTATGGTTAAAAAGGGGAATGATTTAATAAAAACATTAGCAGATTTAAAAGGAAAAAAAATAGGTGTAAGTTTAGGAAGTAATTATGAGCAGATAGTAAAAGACAATGATAAAAGTAATGAAATTAAAGTAGTAACTTATGATAATGATGGAGGAATGAGACAAGATGTTGCACTAGGAAGAATTGATGCTATGATGGATGACAAAGTATCAGCATTAGCTGTAGTTCAAGAAAATAAGATTCCTCTTCAATTAGCAGGTAAAGATGTTCAACCTTTAGAAAATGCTTTTCCCTTTGTTAAGAATGATGAAAATAAAAAAGTAGTTGAAAAAGTTAATAAAGCTCTTGCAGATATGAAGTCAGATGGAACTTTGACAAAAATATCACAAAAATGGGTTAATATTGACATAACTAAAAAATAAGGTTAGGTGGTGGTAAGGATGAAAGTGAATTTTGATGTAGGTTATATGATAGGAGTTTTTCCATTACTATTAAAATATTTATATTTAACTGTTAGTCTTGGAGTAATATCAATGATAGTAGGATTAATTATAGCTTTAATATTAGTAAGTGTTTTAACCTATAAGATAAAGATATTAAGTCCTATATCAAAAATATATATATCATTTTTTAGAGGAACACCTTTGTTAGTACAGCTTTTCTTGTTATATTATGGTTTACCTCAAATTATACCTGTTTTAAAAAATCTTAATGCTTATACTGCGGCTATAATTGGATTAAGTATGAATAGTTCAGCTTATATGGTAGAAATTTTAAGAGGAGCTATAAGTTCTATAGATAAAGGTCAAATGGAAGCAGCTACTGCACTGGGAATGACTCATTGGCAGGGAATGAGAAGAATAGTGCTTCCTCAAGCATCAAGGGTAGCAATACCAGCGCTAGGAAATGTTTTTGTAGATTTACTTAAGAGTTCTTCATTAGCATTTACCCTTGGAGTAGCAGAAATTTTAGCCCAAGCCCAAATGTCTGCAGCAGCTACCTATAAGTTCTTTGAAAATTATTTAGCAGTTGCATTAATATATTGGGGAATTATATTGTTTTTTAATTATGTTCAGAAAATGTTAGAAACTAAAATTAGTCATGCATATTAATGGACACTCAAGAAGAATTTGTATTAATTAGCAATATTAAAATCTGTGTCAAGTGAAGTTCTTTTACCACCATTAGATGACTTGATTATAAAGAGTAGCAAAGAACTGCTTTGGGATTTGCCACTATAAAAAGTACTTTCAATATAAATTAAAATATAACATTATATAAAAAATTAAAAAATACCCTATAGATCAGATAACGTAAAAAATCTATTTATAGGGTATTTTATATAAAGCAGAATTAATTAGTAATCTTATAACTACACAAAGAGCTTTAATCGTTCCAACTTAAAGTTTGACTTTGCCAGTATTTCTGGCCAAACTTTAATCATTTGATATACATTAATTTTCTTTTCATCTAATAATTTGATCCAGCATATAAGTGCTGGATCAGTTTTTTTATTATCATCCTTAACTTCACCATATTTCCAGCCATGCTTTTTCCTATTACGATACCAACGGGTATGTTCATTTTCAGCTAAAACATCCAGTTCTCTTTCTGTAAATTCTGTAAACACAGGGCTTTTATTAACAGAAATAATATCATAATTAATTTTAAGAAGGGAATTAGGAATATTTCTAGCTTGATCACGATTAGAATTTTTAAGTTCTTCACTTAGGTCTTCCCAAGGCATAACAAAATTTTTATTCACATTTTTATTATCTTTATTAAGCATTATATATTTTTCATGAATAGCCATTGCAAGGCTCTCAATTTTTTCGCTATAAAATGCATCATGCATTAGATGACGTAAGAATTGTTCTTCATCTACATGTAATTTTAGCTGATCTTTAGAAGGCAAATCAGATTGCTGCCAAATTTTTGCATTTGTTAGCATACTCATCTCTAGTATAGCTTCCATAGATCTTGATTCATGTTTATATCTTCGTATTTTAAGAAGAGCTCTTAATACACCGTTATCAATTTGAACTTCTCCACTATCATTTATAAGATGTGGCACTTTACGCTTTAATAATGAACGTAGCAACATTGCTCTTCTAATTATGAACAATTGATCTTTTTCATCAGTTTGATTTGGTCCTAAGATATTTACATAACCCCTTAATCTACTTATAAAATCGGGACCTTTAGCACCTTTAAATTCTATTGAAAATAATTTTTTTTCATTTTCATCAGCTATATCTTCTCCAAGGAATTCCCTAAAAGTAGTATTTGTCCCACCGGCAAATACAAAAATAGATTTTCCTATAGGGTGAATAGAATCTCCATCTCTAAATAGACCATCTTGCATAGGGGCTAAAAAGTATTTAAGCCATCCTAGTTTACCTTCAAAAGCAGAGTCGAATTCGTCAAAAAATATTAATGGAATTTTTCCTCTTAGAGAAAAATCTCTTACCTTATGAAATGCATTAATTAAATCTAGTGGGGTTCGAAACTGTGATAAATTAAAATTTAACTTTTCAACTAATTCTGGAGCAATACTATCAGCTATTTCAGATACACCAAAAGACTTTCCAGATCCTGGAGTTCCAAATACAGATATGCAAAGTGGACGTACTGTGTTTTTAGTAGAAATATACTCCCACATAAGATTTTTAACACTTCTATAACTTTCAATTTCAGTTCTATCTACAGTTTGTAAATTTCCGAACTGTGCTATAGGTATAGACTTAAGCACGTTTTTTACTCCATTTTTTACTATATCATAAGCTATTTCAGCTAAGCTGGAAGAACTTTTATCTCTAAGAATATACCAGTAGGAATTATTTTCTTTATTAATTGCATTAGGTATTTTTACATCTTGAATTAAATCTTTGTGGATAAAATCATCTTCCCCTTCACTAAATATTTCAACATTAGGGAAAAGTAGTTCTTCAACATTTTTTCCAAAACCATTAACAAAAAATTTTTGTGCAGCAACAATTCCTTCGCGTATGCCTTCGCCTATTGATAAAGATAGATCTTCTTCAGTATTGTTTTCTGAAACAATGCTGCGTGCAAGTCCAGCAACAAAACAAGATGTAAGTCCATACATTTTACCTTGAGTCTCTTTAAAAGCGCCTGCTTCACATTCATAGGGAATAAAATATAAATAAGATTCGTTTATACCTCCATTTCTATAATATATGGCACCTTCAAGACCAAATGGCACTATAAGATGATGGCAGTTTGCAAGAAAAGCAAGATTTGGATTGTTATTAATTTGCCATATAAAATCCTGAGCAGTTCTTTCCCAGGAAAGACTTTTACTTATGTTAACTCCTTTTGAACGTAAATCATCACCATTTATAACAACTATAGTTTTTTCAAAATGAAACTTTTCAAGCTGCTTCCAAAGAGTACTAGATCCAGTAGGATTATTCATTTTATATAAAACTATTGGTGACTTTTCAAGGGTTTTTAAAGCTAAAGGCCAAAATTCTTCATTAGAATTAAAACCGTTATTTTCATCATCTATTATAACTATATCAGCATTAACATCATCATTAGCTATAGGCAGCAATTTTGGGGTATCAGATGAAGGACCAGTAAAGCCTAAAAAGCGTTTTACTCTATACACCTTGCCACTATTTTTTTCCTCAGTTGATAGAGGAAAAAGATCTAATTCGACTATGGAACGAAGAAACTCCTTTGATAAGTTTGCTTCTACATCATCTATCTTAGGAGAACATACAGAAGCTTCTGTAGATAAAGCTACAAGTTTTGCTAGAAGTAGTGATTCTCCTGATTTTAAAATACTATGTACATTTTGCTGGGATTCCCAATTCAAACCTTTATTATTTTGAGGTTCTGTTATCCATTGTAGAGAGTTTATACATATATCTCCTGATACAACAATTTTCAAACTTTTACTATCCATAGTTTTCACTCCTTTTGTCATAAGTATTAATATATCAATCAAATCATATCTTAAATTTATTCAATTTACAAGATTATTACGCAGACAGGCATTTCAAGATATTATTTTTTAGGTTTTCTAAAGTATACATAATTATTGGCAGGGATATATATGTTGTTCCTTAATAAAATATTAAAAATAATTATATATGTAACAATAGTGTAACAATATTGCCATAATTGTGTAAAAATTATGACGTAAAATAATTATTATTATAATTCAGAAAAAATATATTAAAAAGTATTGATTTACAAATAAAGGAAATGGTATAATTTGGATGTCGAGTAAATTAAAAAGGTGGTGCTGGGTGTGGAATTAAGAAAAGTATCAAGCGTAAAGGAAATACAAGCAAATAAGAGGTTAAATGAGCCCTATAATAAAAAGAAACATAAAAAAATAGAAAATGGGGTGTCTTTTTCCGATGTATTAAAATCAGTAAGTCAAGGAAAAAGTTTTTAAGTAGATTATTTGCTTTTTTTATATAAAATACATAAAGTAGCTATATATTAATTTATATAGCTACTTTACATTTGCTAAATATATCCTTTTGTTATGTACAACCACTTTATTTCTACCTAGCCTTTTAGCTTCATATAATGCAGTATCAGCATCTTCAAGCAGATTACCTATGTCATTGGTTATATTTGGATATGTTGAAATTCCTATAGAAATTGTTATATCAATACTAACTTTATCAGAAATATAAAACTTGTGTGTTTCTACGGTTTCCCTTATTCTTTCTGCGACTTCCAAGGCACGAGAGGTTGGACAATTTAATAAAAGTATAGAAAATTCTTCGCCTCCATTACGAGATATTATATCATAAATTCTACAGGTGCTTCGCAAAATATCAGCTAAATCTTTTAATATGATATCTCCAGAATTATGTCCAAATGTATCATTGATCTTTTTAAAATGGTCAATATCTAAAAATAATAAGGATAAATGTTCCTTATTCCTTATTGTTTGCTGTGATGTAATATTAAACATATTATTAAACTGTCTTACATTATTTAGACCAGTTAAAAAATCTATAGTGGCTTCATTTTTTAATTTTTTGTAGGATTTAAAGGATTCGCTTAAATATTCTGTAAATTTAAATATAAAATATGACATAATTAATGTGCTAATACTGTATATAATAAAAACTTTAAATAAAAATACTGGATCTTTAATAAGAATAAATGCTGCAACAGAATTAACTATTGATAAATATATAACAGAATAAATCCATTTGAGTTTTGCTCCTGCTTTAGTTAAATTAATGACACTGAATCCAATTCCCATTAGTAAAATAATTATTATTGAAATTACAGAGGAGTTGGAAATTCCAAAATGCAAAATACGAAAGGAAGCCATTATTACGGTGGCTATAATTGCAGGTAAAAATCCTTCATAAAGAGCAGATAAAAGAATTGGTAAGGTGCAAAAATCAGTTATCATTGAAGGCGTAATTCGTATGCTAAATAACATTAGTAAAATCCCTAATAAACCAGCACATATTCCAGTTAGAATCTTTAAAGGTAGTGAGGAATTTTTGCTTATGTTTTTGTCCATGAAAAAATTGTGAGAGACACTTATAAAGGTTATTAAAATACATAAATTTATAAATAGTTCAGTTAGCATAGAGTATTCCCCCTCCTCTAAATTCATGTGCAATTTTTAGGACGTAACTCAGGAGCTTGTAAAGTTTTTTAGCTTTTAATGTTCTGTTTTATGAGATGTATAATTTACTTTATATAAAATAGATTAACCGATTTAACTAGATTTTGCAAAGTGAATTTATGTATAGAAAAACACTTGTTACCAGCAAAGGTATATGGAGAGATTTAATCATATATGTCATTTGGTTAAAGTCTTTTAGTATTGTTTGCGTCTTTATAGTTCTTATATAAAAGAATTTCTAAGAAAAATCTAAGATTTTTTTAATCTAATTTTAATTCTATATAGATAACATAGAATATGATAGGGTTAAATTACATTAAAATTTACTAAGCTTTTTAATATTTAATTATGTTTTAAGATAATGTTGTTTTAGTTTTATGGATGTTCATTAATTTTAAAACTTATATACAAGATAAATATTGAATTTCAATACTTATTAAATCACAGTGGAGAAACTATACAACAAAAATTAATATTGTATCATATAATATGAGAGTAAAATCCATAGCTTATGCTATTAGGAGGAAAACAAATGATGAAATTTTTAATAGGTAGGAGATTTTTAAAGGAATTAGATTATATAATGCTAGGTTCAGCTATTGCTATTGTATGTTTTAGTGTAGCTAATGTTTTTAGTGCAACTCATAGTAAGTATGGATTTAGTTATTTTGAGTTACAGTCCCTTTGGTTACTTATAGGGCTTGCTGCTGTATATATAATATTAATTTTTGATTATAAAACAATAAGTTCATATTGTGGAATTATATACTGGAGTGGAATAGCATTGTTGTTATTTAATGATGTAACAAGTAGATCTGTAAAGGGTGCTTCTTCATGGATAAGAATAGGAAATAGGGCTATTGAGCCTGGTGAATTTGTAAAAATAGGACTCATATTAATGCTTTCAAAGAAGATAGATGATATGGAGGGAGACATTCATAATAAGAAAAATTTCTTTATCCTTTGCTTTTATGCAGCTATACCAATGATTTTGATTTTAGTACAGCCTAATTTAGGAATGACTCTAATATGTTTTTTTATTACATTAGCTATGTTTTTTATAAGCAATTTAAACTTGAAAGTTATAATATATGGTTTTTTGGCAATGATTCCATTAAGTTTACTCATATGGTTTAGTGGTTTAATGAAAACTTATCAAAAAGATAGGATAATTTCTTTCCTTAATCCAGATCTATATCAGCAAGATACAGCATTCCAATTAATGCAGTCAATTACAGGAATAGGTTCTGGAGGTATATTTGGCACTGGTTTTTTAAAAGGTTTACAAGTTTCAGGAGGGTATATACCTGAAGTACATACAGATTTTATATTTGCTGTGGTTGGAGAAGAATGGGGACTAATAGGAGCTATTGTACTTTTAATTCTTTATGGAATATTATTGTATAGAATGATTAAAGCAGCTAAGGAATCTAAAGATATTTTTGGAAGACTTATATGTGCAGGAACAGCAGCGGCTTTTATGTTCTCTGTATATCAAAATATAGGTATGACCATAGGACTTATGCCAATAGCTGGGATTACACTTCCATTTATGAGTTATGGTGGAAGTTCTATTTTAACTAATTTTATCTCTCTAGGATTAGTTTTAAATGTATGTATGAGAAAGAAAAAGATTAATTTTTAAAGTTGCAAATGTTAATATATTAATAAAAATTCAACAAATAAAGTATTACAATTATCATCAAAAGAGTATGGTCATATCGACAAATTCAGAAAATTCAAAAACATACCTGCATTAATATTGTAATATCATTTTAGAATTTGGTATAATTAATAATATAAGGTAAAAAATAATCTTTATTTATAATAAATATTATGAAATATAACTAAATGAAATATATAATGATATAGAAAAAAAGTACATTGACAGCTGCAGAAGCATTAAAAAATGCTGATATTGATTTATTAATTTCAATAGTAAATAAAACAGAAAAGTTATTAGACAACCTATGCAAAGAAAATCAGAAAGGAGACATAGATTTATGATGGGAAATATAATGATTATTGATGATTCTCCTATAGAAAGAAAAATCATTGGCAAAGCTATCACCAAAAGACTTCAAGATGTGAATATATTCGAAGCTGAAAGTGGACTAGATATTCAAGAAAAACTTTTAAAAAACAACATACATGTATGTATTCTTGACATAATTATGCCAATAAAAGACGGTTTCGAAATATTAGAAGAAATTAAGGAAGATAGCAATTTGATGGATATACCTATCATAGTTTGTACAGGTATTTCTAATAAACAAGCTATTGAAAAAGCTTTAAGTCTTGGTGCTTTTGATTATTTTTCAAAGCCTTTAAGTGAAGAAGCAATGAAAATATCATTACCCTTAAAGGTTAAAAATGCAATTGATCTTATGAAAAGAAAAGAGGAAATAATCTATTTAGGCTATCATGATAAATTAACTGGTTTATATAATAGAAGGTATTCAGAGGAAGAAATGAGAAGGTTAGATACAGAGAGAAATCTTCCTATTTCTCTTATTATGGGAGACGTAAATGGATTAAAGCTTACAAATGATGCATTTGGTCATGAGGCAGGAGACAAATTATTAAAAAAAATAGCAGATATAATAAAAAGTGTGTGTAGAAAAGATGAAATTGTAGCTCGAATTGGTGGCGACGAGTTCCTTATTGTATTACCAAAAACAAATAGCATAGATGCTCAGAATATTTTAGATAGAATTAAGTCTAAATGTGACAATGAAAAAGAAGATCCTATAAAACCTAGTATATCCTTTGGTTATTCTGTAAAAGAAAATACACATCAAAATATTATGAATGCTTATAAAATTGCTGAAGATAAAATGTACAATAATAAATTAACAGAAAGTAAGAGTATTAGAAGCTCAATAATAGCTACTCTAATTAATATTTTACATGAGCGTTCACCTAAAATTGCAACTCACAGCAAAAGATTAAAGGAGTTGTGCAATGAAATTGGAAAAGAACTAGGGTTAACTATTGAACAGATTTATAATTTAAAGCTTTTGGCAGTACTTCATGATATAGGTCTTACTGCTGTACCTGATTATTTAATTGACAAAAATACAAAGCTTACATTGGAAGAAGGTAATATATTTAGAAGTCATTCTGAAATAGGTTATAGAATAGCTAATTCCTTATCAAATATAGTACCTATTGCAAGTGATATTTTAAGTCACCATGAAAATTGGGATGGCAGCGGATATCCACAAGGACTTAAAGGTAATAATATACCACTAAATTCACGTATCATTTCAATTTTAGATACCTATGATTTGATGGTTAATGAGGAAAAACGTGTTTCCAAAAATGAGGCTTTAGAATTTATTAAAAATCATTCAGGTAGCTATTTTGACCCCAAAATTGTTGATGCTTTTTTAAAGGCTTTGAATTGATACATCAATATGTTTTTAAACAGTTGAGAATTGATAGTGGAAAGTTATGTGTAATTTTTATTTTACCTCTGATACAATGAATCTTAATATCTTCCACCTTAAAGAAAAGCAGAAATCCAAGACCTATGATTTTGTGCCAATTGTCTTCAACATGTGTTATGGGAGTGCTACAGTAGGTAGCCATCGGATAAATAAGTATGAATATACTAATTTTATTTGCTATAATTGTACTTAAATAGAATTAAGGATATTATAAGTTTTTTAATATCAACATATGGAGGAATTAAATGCAGAAAATTTTGATTGTGGAAGATGATGAAGATATTCGAGATATATTAAAAATCTATTTAAAAGCTGAATGCTTTGAAATATGGGAAGCTGAAAATGGTAAGAGAGCTTTTGAAGTTCTTGAAGATAAAGAGCCGGATCTAGTTATTTTGGACTTAATGCTGCCAGATATAAGTGGGTTAAACATTTGTAAAAATATACGCACCAAATATAAGTATCCTATAATAATGCTCACTGCAAAAACAGCAGATCAAGATAAAATAATAGGCCTTACTTATGGTGCGGATGATTATATCACTAAGCCTTTTAATCCCCTGGAAGTTATGGCAAGGGTTAAAGCCCAGCTTAGACGATACAAGGAATATGGAGAAGACACAAAGGAAGATAGCACTATATATTATAAAGGTTTAATCTTAGATAGAAAAAGTAGACATGTTAATTTAAATGACAAGGAGCTAAAACTAACGCCTACAGAATTTAACCTTATTGAAACATTATTGTTAAATAAAGGACAAGTCCTAAGTGGAGAAAAATTGCTTCATTTGTTATGGGAAAATGAGTATTATTCAAAATCTACAAATACAGTAACAGTTCATATTCGAAACTTAAGAGAAAAAATGGAGGACTCTTTTGAACATCCTCAATATATTAAAACTGTTTGGGGGGTGGGATATATAATTGAAGAGTAGAAAATGGAAATGGAATTATTATATTTTAGCTTTTTTTATATTTATAATTTTAATGTTCCTCATTGATTTGAAATTTGAAGGGTTAGTGGCGGAATATTTTGAAAATCAAATATTATTTGACAGAGCAAAGGTATTGTTTTTAGGAGTGGATCGTTCCAGAGGTACTTTCTACTGGCCGCGACTTAAAGGCATATTAACATTTATAGCTGTTTTTGGTTTTTTTATTTTAGAAATAGTTGTTTATTTTACATCAAAATATTCAAAGAATAAAGAGCGAAAAATGACAATAGATGAAATAGAACAACGTATATCTTTATTAATAAAGGCAGAAGTTCCACAAAAAGTTCAGGAATTAAAAATCATTGATTCAGAAATAAGTAATCTTATACATGAGAATGACCTTGTAAAGCAGGAAATCTCACTAGAGATGAGCAAAAAAAATGACCTTGTAACCTATTTAGCACATGACTTAAAGACTCCACTTACAAGCATTATTGGGTATCTTACAATTTTAGATGAATCTGAAATACCGGAGGAGATGCGCAGGGACTATATTAAAAAAATTTTGAAAAAAGCCTATAGACTAGAAGATTTAACGAATCAGTTTTTTGATATTACTCGATTTAATCTTCAAGAAATTCCTTTGAATAAAAGTTTATTAGATGCAGATTTTCTCTTAGAACAGTTGACAGAGGAACTTTATCCTCTACTAAGGGACAAAAACTTAAAATTTGATGTAAATCTTCCTACTAATATGAAGCTTTACGTTGATGGATCACTATTTGCCAGGGTGATTAATAACTTATTAAAGAATGCTATAGCATATAGTCATAAGGATTCTGTCATAAAAATAAAGGTCAAAGTTGGCAAATGTAGTACACAGTTATTTGTAGAAAATGATGGTGATGTAATAAGTGAGCAGGAATTAAAACTTATATTTGAAAAGTTTTATAGAAGAGATCAGTCAAGAAGTCAATCAGCTGGAGCAGGACTGGGGCTTGCTATTGCAAGAGAAATTATAGAAAGACATCAGGGATCAATAGATGCAGAAAGTAAGGATGGACATACTGTATTTATTATTACTTTACTAGCTTCTTAATAAAATCTTTATAATTGCTAAATAGTTTATGAATAAACCTTTCTTTTATCTTAGTTATACTTAGGATGAAAGAAAGGTTTTTTTATTGCTTTAATTAAGGAGGAAGAATATATGAAGTTAGTTGTTTATAACGTTTCTAAGGAGTTTAAAGATTTAAAAGCTGCCTGTAATATAAATCTTGAATTTACTCCAGGGATTTGGGGACTTTTAGGATCCAATGGTGCAGGAAAAACTACATTAATGAGAATGTTGGTTGGTAATATAAAGCCAAGTAATGGAAAAATAATGCTTAATGATGTAAATATTAATGAACTTAATGGTACATATCTAGATAAAATAGGATATTTGCCTCAGCAATTTGGATATGATAAAAATCAGTCAGTGGAAGATTTTCTTAATTACATTGGAGTTTTAAAAGGGATTAATAAAAAGCTAAGAAATGAGAGAATCAGTGAATTATTAAGTCAATTTAATTTATTGGAAGTTAGAAAGAAAAAGGTGGATAAGCTTTCGGGAGGTATGAAGCGTAGAGTTGGAATATGTCAAGCTATGTTAAATAATCCTGATATTTTAATAGTAGATGAACCTACTGCTGGTTTAGATATAGAAGAAAGAAGAAAGTTTCGTCAATATTTAACCACAATAAGTAAAGAAAAAATTGTTATTCTGTCTACACATATTGTTTCAGACATTGAATTTATTGCTAATTATCTTGTACTCATGGAAAAAGGTAAAGTAATCGCAGAGGGAGAAAGTGGTTCTTTAATTGAAACACTTGCTGGCAATGTATTTGAAACAGTTGTTCCAGAAAGAGATATGGCAGAGGTGGAAAAAGAATATAGGATTATGAATTTCCGAAATGAAGATAAGGGACAGGTTGCAATTCGTTATATTGCAGACGTTCCTTTGCCAAATAGTAAATTAGTTTCACCTTCTCTTAATGATTTTTATCTTTCAAAAGTGAAGGTGGTATAAAAATGGATGTGTTTTTTCAAGAGTTAAAAAGACAGCTTAGCTTTAAAAGACTGCTGACATACATTTTAATTTCAATTATGCTGGCAGGATTATGGGCGTGGTTTATTGTAGGAGGAGCCACTGAAGATTTTATGCAGACAGGATGTTACAAAGGCTATAAAGGTAAATCGGCAATAGAAGTAGCAGCTAAGGATAGAAACGTTACTACAGGAGAAATGACTGAAGATAAATTTCAAAGAGGCTGTGATGCGTTACTTCACTCATTAAAGGGTGAGAAAGATAGTGATATTGTGATGACTAAAGATTTATTGAAACATGCTGTTTATGCTGATATCTTGGTTATGCAGGAGCTAAGACTTAGAAATATGAGAGGAGAATCTACAAAGGATCTTTTGCATATTCCAAAGGATGCAGGAGAGCATTTTTATGAAAATGAAGACTTATATTATCGCAATTATATTGATAAAAATGCACATAATCAAAGTGAAAAGACATTAGCTCTGTCAACCTGGCATAAGGCGAAAAAACCTTATATTTATTACAGTGGGTTTAAACAATGGGATGAAGGAATTGGACACATGATGATTTTTTCATTTGTGCTTATGGTTATGGTAGGGATTTTTGCAGGCTCCATTATAGCGAAGGATAAAGAAAATGGAATGGATGAAATTATAAAAGCCACAACGAAAGGTAGAAAAAATCTTACAGCAGCAAAGATTGTTATACCTTGGATTATGGCATCTATTATCTATCTTTGCGGAGTAGGTGTTTATGTTATACTTCTTAATCAGTCATTACCTCATGATGCTTTAAATACATCAATACAGGTTTCAGGCAAAAGTTTTTTTCCCTACAATGAAGGAGAATTACTTAAAAAATTATTTATTTTCGGAGCAGTAGGGATTTTAACTATAGCAAGCTTTGCTACTTGGATTTCGTCTATAGCTAAAAAATCATCAAGAGCCATTGAGTTTTCTATATTAACAATATTAGGAGCTTTTCTTTCTGGTATATTTATCAATATGAACGCTCCCCTTATCAATGTAATTAAGATATTGTTACCTGGAGGAGTAGTATTCTCATATTTAGAATTTGTAGAATTAGCAAAATTTCCGATGACAACAATTTTGGGAAAAGTTTTTTGGATGCCGTCAATTTTACTTATGGTGAGCGGAATTACATTCTTACTTAGTACAGTATTTACTGCATTAAACTATAGAAGGAGGTAAAGATGTGATATATCAAGAATTAAAGCGCCGACTTTTTACAAGGTATGTACTTTTCTCAATAATAGGAATGCTTCTTTTGACCGCTGGATTAAGTGCAGTAATGATAGGAGGAGAGAAAAATCTACCTGAAGTGATGAAAGAAGAGGCTGTGTATTCTGGTGAAATGACCGAAGATAAATTATGGTTGGGACTTAAAAATGTGAGAGATCAAAAATCAGACGAAGTAAAATATCAACCACTTGTAACTTTTATACAAGGTTTAGTGGAGGTTTATCCTGGAATGCTGTACTGTGAAAAAAAGATTCAAGATTACCCTGATGCTTATGCCAAGAATTTTTATGGATGCTGGAGAAAAAAATCAATTGCAATTATAGAAAAAATTCCTCAAAGGGATCAGGAAAAGGCACTTAAAGAACTGAACAAGGTAAAAACACCTTTTGTTAAGTATCCTGGATGTTATCTTTGGAATTTAGGAATTGATAATCTTAAGTTTCCTTATCTAATAATTATCTTCATGGTTACATTTTTTGCAGCAGCCACCTATTCTGACAGTATGGAAGACGGTAGTATGGAAATTATTTATGCAACAAAATTAGGAAAAAAAATGATGTTTCTTCGTCTTTTGCCAATTATGATATATGGTCTATTATTAACATTGGTAGCAATACTTAGTACAGTGTTAATTCTAGGTTCGGTTACAGGATTTCAGACTTTGGAGAGTAGTTTAAAGGTATTTGCATTATTTTCTATAGGAAATTTTACATTAGGAGATGGAATACTTTTGATGTTTGTAAGTGAACTTTTAGGAGTGCTGGCTTTAACAACTGTTATGGGGTGGATATCCTACAAAGCAGCAAATACAAGTCTGACTACAACAATAGGAATTGCAATAAATATTTTCTACATCATCATAGCTTTATTCATAAAGGTACCATGGAAATTCTCTCAATTTATATTAAATGCATTTCCCATGGCATCATCACAGGTGATACATGATGTGTCTGGATTTTATTTCGACATGGGACTTTGGAGACCATATGCAGTTATAGTGAGTATGATTATAGTGTTTATTGCCTTCGGTATGTTGCTCAGTCATGCAATTTACAGAGAGAAAATATAATTATTAGATAATAACTCTAGCCAGGTTAACTTAAAAGCAAGCTCAATCAAAATTACATCGCAATTGTATCAGACCCTACTGTAAAATATGTAAAAATCAATAGCCATTATTTCTTTCACTACCGATATCTGTAAGGTACTTGCAACCTTTTAAAAATTGGACAAATAGCTATAGAAAAATGTAATATAATTAGACAAGCATCTTATATTTTACATGGGGGGATAGAATTGTTTTTTTGTGATATGTCGGTAAAGAAACATTTGAAAATAAAAGAAACAGCGAATTATATATACATAGCACCTCATCCATTACTTAAAAAATATATTGCACATTATACTATATCATTTCCAAATGCAAGTAAAGCCACAAGGTGTAATGATAATACTAGTGATTTGATTTTAATACCTGATTCAAGTGGTTGTATTGTATATACTTATGAAAATAATAATCTTTCATCAAGTTTGTGGGGAGCAACAACAAAAACAGTTATAGTAAAAAATGATGTGAATTTAAAAAAGATAAGATTTTTCATTGAATTTGTGCCTGGAGGGTTGCATGCTATTACTGGTATAAAACAATCAGAATTATGTGATATTCAAATACAGGTAGATCAAGTTGACAAGTGTTTGTCATATTCATTGATCCATGCTGTGGAAATTTCAAATAATATAGATGACATGATTTCCATGGCAAATATGATTTTTTTGAAAGCAATAGAGAAAAACAATAAACAGCATGCAGTTGTGAATTCTACCTTGGAGAGAATTAAGGCTGAAAGTGGAGTATTAACAATAAAGGAATTATCACAAAGTGAATATGTAAGTGAGCGTCATTTGAATAGGCTATTTAACCAGTATGTTGGAATAGGTGCAAAAATGTTCTTAAGAATAGCAAGAGTGAACAATTCAATAAATATGTTAAAAAGTGACCATTATAAAAGTTGTTTAAATACAGCTCAAATTCTAGGCTATTTTGACCAATCACATTTTGTACATGATTTTAAGCAAATATGTGGAGTTTCTCCTAAAAAATTTTTCAAAAACATGTCCGATTTTTACAATGAACCCTTTAAATATTAAGATATAATAAATAATGTTAAGGGATTTCCCCAAATAACAAACTAAGTTTATAGGTTAAACAGTAAAATAAACCAATGTGAAAGGGTAAACACTACATATATAAAGGAGAGATTTAAATGAAATTTGTATGCCCACTTATAGCTGTTAGTGATATTGAAGTTTCAAAAAAATTTTATGGAGAGGTGCTTAACCAAAAAGTGACAATGGATTTTGGAGCAAACGTTACTTTTGAAAACCATTTTGCAATACAGAAGGGTTTTGCAGAACTTATTAATATAAATGGAAATGATGTCATTAACAAATCAAATAATTTTGAACTTTATTTTGAAGAAGAAGATTTAAATGAATTTGTAGAAAGGTTAAGAGGTTTTGAAAATATAGAATATGTTCATGATGTTAAAGAATATCCATGGGGACAGAGAGTTATTAGATTTTATGACCCTGACAAACATATTATTGAGGTTGGAGAAAGTATGGAAAGTGTTATAAAGCGATTTTTAAGTCAAGGATTCACTGCGGAAGAAACGGCTTTACGTACTATGTATCCTATTGATTTTGTGAAAAAATTTATATAGTTTTTATAAGGAAATCCTAAATAGTTGTAAAAGAAAAAGTGATATTTTCTAAATTTACAGTGCTCAATGCGCATGTATCAAGATTAAATATCACTTTTACCATATAGATTATGAAATAATGTAATCAAAAATATCTTCTCTTACAGGTGTATATAATTGATACTTAATTTCCACAGCAGTCTTATTAGTATTTTCCATAATAATTGGTTTAGGAGTTCCTACAGCTTTAATTTTTCCTAGATAATAAAATTCTTTTGATATTTTATCATCCTTATTTTTTCTTACAAATAAACTCATTTCAACACCATCTTTTTCAGCGTTATATGCTTGTATAACATCAGCGGATTTTTCTGTTCTACCTGATTTTGATATTGCAATTAATTGCGCAGAGGATTCAAATCTATCTTCATAATTTATAGAATCACTAATATCTGCAGATTTATTATAATTAATAAATACTGGATAGGTTTTGGTTTTCTTATCAAATTTGTAACCTCCAATATTAAGGGCTACTTCACCTTTTTCCCAGTCCAATAATCTACACACATCCTCATATGTATATTTTTGATATAACTTGAAAATTTGTATCCATATAACGATCACTATAAAACTTTTTATATCTATTTATACCAAACTCAATTAGTTCTATAACAATTTCTTTGAATTCTTGTTCTTTTAAGTTTTCCTCAAAAATATCTGAGATTTTATAGTCTAAGTTATGTTTTTCTAAGAAAATACATTCTTCATATGTTTCCTTAGCGGCTCCGCTAGCAAACTGATTTGTAAGCACATTAACTATAGAAGTCTCTGTATTATCTTTAAAGTTTATATCATATTGTTCTTTTAGAATATATTTTAGTTTAAACATTAAATCAAACTTATAAGTTATTGCACATCTAATCATTTCTAGTTCATGGATTCGCTTTCCAGAAGCAAGTTTTTTACAAATAAATTCTATAAAAGATTCTTGCGCAGAGCTAAGCTTTATACTATATTCTTTCTCATATTTTGTTAAAAATTTATGATATGAACCTAAGCTTTTATTGTCAAAAATCCGTATAGCATCAATGGAGTCATATAGATCAAAGTCTTTTAAGTTAGGAATTCTACCTAACTTTTGTTTTAAACTATTATAGCTTTCCTTAATAAGTTTAATATCATTAAAATTAGCTTTATCAATAGATTCAAAAATACGTTTCCTAGAAATTTCATCAAAATTCACAGTAGAGCAGCCAGGAATTATTCTATTTCCTTCCATAACATATTTTCTAATAGTATCTTTGTTGTAGGTTTTATCGCCTGAAAGTGCGATAGAAATTAAAAAGTTATTATTATAATTTCCAACAAAGTCTATAATAACAACATATTCTTTATTATTATATGTTCTAAGACCACGTCCTAATTGCTGTACAAAAATTATAGCTGATTTAGTAGCCCTTAACATAACAACTTGATTAATTGCGGGTATGTCCACGCCTTCATTAAAAATATCAACAGTAAAAATGTAATCTAAGCAATTAACATTTTCATCTTGCTCTAAGCGCAAAATGGCATCTTCACGTTCCGATTGAGTATTTTCTCCTGTTAATGCTAAAGTTCTTAAGCCATGTTCGTTGAATTTATTAGATAATTCTTTAGCTTCCTTTTTATCACTACAAAATATTAGCCCTTTTACTTTATCCCCACAATATCCATAGAAATTAATCTTATTAAGAATATGATTAACTCTTTGGTCACCTACTAAATATTTAAAATCTGTATTATCATCTAATTCATTACCGTCTATAGATATATCTGTAATTCCAAAATAGTGGAATGGACAAAGTAAGTTTTCTTCTAAAGCCTGTTGCAAGCGAATTTCATATGCTACATTATAATCAAACATTTTAAAAATATCAAATTCATCAGTTCTTTCAGGAGTAGCTGTCATACCTAATAAAAATTTAGGCTCAAAATAATCCACAATTTTTTGATAGCTTATGGCACCAGCTTTATGAACTTCATCAATAACAATATAGTCAAATTCGCTTTTACAAAAGCTTAATAATGCTTCATATTTTGATAAGGTTTGTACTGTTGAAAAGATAAATTCTTTATGCGTGTCTTTTGAGTTACCAGAAAGAATTCCCATGGTTTTAGTATCACCAAAAACATTTTTATAGCTATTTAAGGCTTGTTTTGCAATTTGTTCTCTATGTACAATAAATAATGCTCTATTTGGATTGAAATTTCTAATATCAAAAGCTGATAAATAAGTTTTTCCCGTACCTGTAGCTGAAATCAACAAAGCCTTTCTAACTCCTTTTTCTCTTACCTTATCTAAAGCTTGAATTGCAGATACTTGCATCTTATTTGGCTTTAATGTATATTGAGAAATTCTTGGAACACTACTTTTCCTAAAAGACTCTCTTTGTTTTAAATATATCTTCTCATAAGTTTCAATCCACTCTAAAGTTAAATTATCAGCTTCCTCCCACATTGCTTCAAATTCATTTAATACTGATGCTGTTAAAGAGCCTTCTTCTAAAGAAGATACTTTTATATTCCATTCTTTATTTTTAGTTAATGCCGTTTGAGTTAAATTAGAACTACCAACAATAAGCTTATAATGATCACTATGTTTAAAAATGTATCCTTTAGTATGAAAATTATCTTTGCAATACATTTTTATATGGATATTAGAAAACTCTAAAAGCTTTTTTAATGCTTTTGGTTCGCTAAAGTTCAGATAGTCCGTGGTTAGAATTCTGCCCTTAATCCCATTCTTTTCTAAAGTCTTCAAGGTTTCTAAAAGGGGAATCACACCACTACTTGTAATAAAAGCTACAGATATCATAAATTCATTGCATTTTATAAGTTCTTCAGCAATGTCACTTAAAACTTTACTACCTTTACTATAATCATTTATAAGAAGTTTAGGTCTAAGTGCTAAATTAGAATCTACTAAGACATCTATTAATCCTGTTTCATTTGCTTTTAAAATATCATTGGCAATTGTATATTTGTCATTGTAGTTTGTATCTATTGGTTTAAAATTTATATTAGATTCTATGATAGGTTTATTATCTATGTTATTTAAAGTCCCCATACTTGCCCTTTCTTGAAAAGTTATTTACTATTTTTAAATATATAATTAGTTCATTTGATATTATAACATATATGTATAATTTTGACTTAATATAAGCAGGATGTCTTAGAAAAGCCAGCAATTAATATGTCAACTTAAGCAGGCGTGTCAAGATATGGAATGCACATAGAAATAGATAAAAAGTAAGGAT